>CAWJJR010000001.1:0-439831 GCA_963843265.1 uncultured Acidobacteriota bacterium
CAACCTATTAAGTTCAACGTTCTTCCGCAGTAAAGCGAAATTTTCTGGCAGTGGCTCAAATGAAAAAACACGGCCGCTCGGGCCGACGCACTTTGCGAACAAAAGCGTGTGGTACCCGATGTGAGCTCCGACATCGATGACGGTCATGCCCTGCTTCACCGCGGAGGCCGCGGCCAGGCTGACTTCGGGCTCCCAAGTGCCATAAGCAAAACTTCGAAACTGGTGCTGCGTGAGGTGGGATGGTATTCTCCATCCGAGAGTTCATTGGGTCGAATGTATTTTCATCACACCAAGATGACCCTGATTCGAGCGGGGCGCAACGTGGTCAAAGGCCGCTTGTCGTTTCTTCCGGTCGATGCCGCAATCTGGGCGTACGGGCTGTGGACAGCTACTTACCGCACTCTTCGCCCTTCGGGACCCCGCAACGGAAGCCGTTAAAGGAGCAGCTTCGAGTCGGAGCTGCTCCTTTCTCTTCAGACCAAATTTGGGCTGTGAACCGGCTCCGCAGGCTCATCCTTTGCGTTGTTCCAGTACGCTGCTCACCGCGCGGTGCACTGTCGGAGTTTGACGAACAGGTTGAGACAGTGCCGACCGCCCATTCTTTCATTTTGCCGGAGAACCGCTGCTTGAGATCGTAGCTTCAATTCTGCAGCTCCGCACGGTCACGGTTCCCATCATGGGTTGCTTTCCAGGGATTCTATACGTCAAGACTACTGCATTCTTATTAGAATAAACGATCTGGTTGCAATTTAGGATGGACATAGCGTCCACAGGCTCTTTCTCTGGCAATTCCTTTATTGTCAGCCGGTAAATGGATGCTCTCTGGCGCAAGTCTAGCGGCGTCAAAACCACGGGACGGGGAGCATCGAAGAGCGGTAAGCGCCCATTTGCGACGTACAACACGGCGTTCGCCGGCAGAAGGCGATCCAAGGCCTCATAATCCTGGCTCAGCGCAACGTAGCGTTGCCGAAACTGCTCCCTGGTGGTAAGTCCGAAAGTTTCCTTGAAAAACGGACGCGCATAGTAAATTTGAAACATTAGCCACGGAACCACAGCAGCCACCGCGATCCAATTCCGAAGCGCTAAGGTCCGCTTTCCGAGCGGCGTCAGGGAATCAGGCTCTGCGAAGTTCGATCCCGGCCCCGCCATGGCAATAAATGCGGCGATCGCCGGAACGTAAATTAGTCCTCCGAGGAAACGGAATTCATACGGCAGTTGCCACAGAATCAGCCCACCTTGAAATAGCAGCAAACAAAGGATGCAGGCAGCCTCCCGGCTACCGCGCAGCGCGTTCCACAGGGCAATGCACAAACCCAGAAACAGGAGTGGAGAGAGTTCGACGGCCGCGATTCGCAAGTTCGGCATAAGACCAGGCTGGTTAATGGCGCGCATCTGATCGAGGATTCTCAACATGGCAGGCGGGAATATGCTGGGGTGGAATACGTTGGCCATGATCGGACCCCAAAAGGATCCCGACTCGTGATAGGTCCAAATCATCAATGGCAGCTGCATGGGAAGCCAGGGCAGCAGGACAAGTCCCGCCTTGATTCCTGAAAGCTTTGCAACTTTGATCTCGCGATAGGTTCTCCACATCGCGAGCAAGCTGATGATCGCGCAAAGGGGCCAGAGTGAAATCTTGGTGGAAGCAGCCAGGCTCGCAGCTGTCACGATGAGAAGGCCGTATTGCAGCGGCTTCTGGGTTGAGAGCAAGGATTTGGGCCATAAAATGCCGCAGACTGCGACAACAAGCGCCAATTCTCCAATAGCCGCGGCTCCCTCCGTGGTGTGCCAAACTGTCTGGTAGACTCCAACCGCACACGCCACGCCACATAACAGCGCCAGAGATTCGTTACCGGTGCTATCCCGGACGAGCCCCATGATAAAAAGTCCGAGCACGACAGAATAGCTAAGGCTGAGCACGTTTCCCGCCTCGGGCTCTCCGAGAGCGTATGCGGGACTCAGCGAGATTTGGCTTTGCATCTGCGGCACGATGGAAGCTTCTATGGGAAGCCTATAGAACCTCATGGTCCCATCCTCTGCGATGCGCTTGGGAACGAGCATGTGGTAGAAGACCTCATCAATCTTCGAGGACGGAGCGAGAGCAACGGCAAGATTGGTCAGCCACACCGAGACGAGCAGTAATTTCAGGAATTTGTTTGTGCGGAACTTGCCGGCGTGACGCTGCCCCTCAACCGCCCTTCTCGCCACCAAGTGGCCAAACAGCCCAATAACGATTAGAACGCATCCCAGA
The DNA here is from genome assembly GCA_963843265.1 of uncultured Acidobacteriota bacterium. Taxonomy (GTDB): domain Bacteria; phylum Acidobacteriota; class Terriglobia; order Acidiferrales; family UBA7541; genus Acidiferrum. The sequence continues at coordinate 2,252 of CAWJJR010000001.1, forward strand.
ATTCTCAATCGCTGTGTAGAGGATCGGCCACTCAAAAGCAAGGCTTGGACCAGAAAATTGAGTGTTGCCTGGCCCAAAACTGCGATGAACGCCCATCTCCAGTACCAAGGCAGCGGGCCAAGGTGTAGGAGCCAGAGTGTCAACCTTCCGATGCCAAACACTGCAAATGTCAAAATTGCTCCGCTCGCAAGCGGAATTAAGAATGAGTGCAAGGTCTTACCTTCTGAGGCGTAGCTTGATCCAGGTAGAGTACCTCTCGACGCCGTCCGATTGCACGCAGTAGTCCATCAGAGGCCGCGGTGCGTCGAAAGAATACACAGCTTCTTGCCGAAAACGAAACCGACTGGCTGCAAGTTGCGGCCTGAGGAGTGGAGTTGAGATCGGCTTCGCGTGGAGTTCGCAGTCTTCCTGCGAACACAATCGTAAAAACATACCCAACTCGTTCGTCTCCACGTGCATGTGCTGCGCTTTCTATGAAATACTTTGGGCTCTAGTTCAATCCGAGGAGTTTCCATGCCCCGCTATCTTTCGCAACACACACTCGCCTGCCTCACTCGCCAGGGCGCAGAAACCCTCGCACAACGCATGCAAGGCGGCGGCCCGGCCTGCGCGGAGCGCGTCCTGGTCAACATGGTTGAAGGCAAGATGTTCGCCGAGTTTCGTTCCGATTCCCGCGAAACTCTGGAAGCTTGGCTTAGGACCGAAGGCATGCATTACGACTGGCTGGTACGTATCGAGTGGGAGACGCGCGACGGGAAACTCCAGCCCGCGGATTGATGGCACCCGACATGCGATTCTTCAATCCCTCTATTGGCCTTATTGGTTTGCTGAAACCAGGCTGGACACCTCAAGAGTGATCTTTGGGGGATGCAACAGCGTGTTGTGCACCAGGCAATGATGCACCGCTTCTTCAATTCCCGCGGTATGCGCTTCGCTCAACCCCACGGGAACTTCCACTCGGATTGCAAAATTCTCCATCCGCGCAGGATCCTTGGCTTTCTCCGCGGAAACCTTCACCTTCGTTCCCTCTATCCCTAGCTTGTGTTTCCGCATATATTGTGCGGCGTAGTATCCCGCGCACGAGCCGAGAGCCGCCAGCAGCAGCTCTGGCGGAGTCATGCCCTCATCGTACCCGCCGCTCTCCACCGGCTGATCGCTGATGATTACATGGCCTCGGGCTCTGATTTCAAATTGCACAGCTCCGATATGTTCTACCGTGACTTCCATAGTTCCCTCCGAGCTGCTCGCTTATTTTTTTTCCTGCTCCGCACCCAGTGCCGCATCCAGTCGTCGTCGCATTTGCTCTCTGGCCCGGTGCAACCGGGACTTCATCGCCGCGCGCGAAATGCCCAGCCTCTTCGCTACCTCGTCTCCCAAAGCCCCTTTTATGTCCCGCAGTTCGTACACCTCCCGGAGTTCTTCCGGTAGTCCTTGCAGCGCTTCATTGAGCAGCTCTTTCATCTCACGCTTCGCTGCTTCCGCTTCGGGCTGTGGTCCGGTGCTGGCCAGTTGCCGCCCATCCTCTTCCAGCGAGGAGAGCTGCAACACGGGCAGCAGCGCTTCCTTCTCCTTTAATTGCCAGCAGACTCGCCGCGCAATTTGCGCTAACCACGCCCGAAAAGCGGATGACTCCCGCAACGATTCCAAATTCCGGTAGGCCTTCAACAGCGCCTCCACCAGAACATCTTCGGCGTCCTCGCGATTCCCGCAAACTCGCAGCATCTGCCGGTACACGGCATCCTTGTGCTCGTTCGCAAGCTTCTCAAAGTCCATCGCTCCATCCTGTCCCCGCCCTTTTCACCGGAGCTGTGCTCTTCCGAATGGTTGCTCCATATTGTTTCAGGTGCGCGTCGGCACAGTACACTGGCTGCCGCGATTCCACGGCAACTTGCTCAGTAGCGCGGCCATCGGGCAGATGTCCGTCATCCCAGCGAAAATCAATCCTAAGCCGGCGATTCCACTGAGCAGCGTCCATTTCGTACTCACAAGTGTTCCCAACACCACTCCCGCCAGCACCAGAACCCCCGCTCCCAGCCTCACCTGCCGTTCGAGAGACCATCTCGTCTTCACACTTGTCACTACAGGCAGTCCTTCTTTGATCCACGCCGCCGTTCCTCCTTCAAGCACGGCGACGTCTCTCCCGCGAGGCTCAAGCAAGCTGGCCACTAAACGGGCCCTCCCCCCGCCTTGACATACCAACAGAATTTTACAGCCTGCTTCCAAATCCGCCAGCCGCCCCTCAATCTGCTCCATGGGAATATTGACCGCACTCGGTATGTGCCCTGCGGCGAACTCCGTTGCCGACCGCACATCGACCAGCTGGGTGCGTTCGCCGAGCACCCGATATCCCTCAACTGTCATTGTTTGCGACACTGGTTGTTCCTCCTTCTACTAAGGAAGAGCCCCGCCTTGAGCAAAAGGATTCAGGCATGCCGAAAAAGGCTCGATTTTGGGCTGATTCTGGACCCTTCATTAGTTTCCCGAATCTCGACAAAAAAGAGGGTGATTTGCCGCCCCATCTGCGCTATTATTTTCTTCCTACGTCTAACAAGAAAGGGAAACGCCATGTCTGACTATGCACATCCAGAAGTTCTCGTCACCACCGAATGGGTAGCTGCCCACTCTAAAGATCCGGGAATCCGCGTTGTCGAAGTCGATGTCGACACGACCGCCTACGACCAGGGCCACGTCGAAGGCGCCATCGCGTGGAATTGGCAGACCGAGCTGCAGGACGCTATTCGCCGCGATCTCGCGCAGCCCACCGCCTTTGAGGAATTGCTCGGCAAAGCTGGAATCTCTCCGGAAACAACTATTGTTCTCTACGGCGACAACAACAATTGGTTCGCTGCGTGGGCATTTTGGCAACTGAAATATTACGGCCACGAAAAGGCTCTCATCGTGAATGGCGGCCGCAAGAAGTGGCTCGAGGAAAAGCGTCCGCTCAGCACTGCCAAGCCGTCCGTCGCACCCACAACCTATAAGGTGAAAGCCGCCAACGCCGCGATCCGCGCGAAGCGCGACGATGTTTTCGCGGCGCTCGAGAAAAAATCCGGCGCGCAGCTCGTCGATGTGCGCTCGGTCGACGAATTCACCGGAAAGATCATCGCGCCTCCCGGCATGAGCGAGACGGCGCAGCGCGCGGGCCACATTCCCGGGGCGGCCAATATCCCCTGGGCCCAGGCCGTCAACGAAGATGGCACGTTCAAGAGCCTCGACGCGCTGAAGCAGCTCTACGGAGCGAAAGGCATCAGCGGCGACCGCGAAGTCATCGCATACTGCCGCATCGGTGAGCGCAGCTCGCACACCTGGTTTGTCCTCAAATACCTCATGGGCATCAAAGACGTCCGCAACTACGACGGCTCCTGGACCGAGTGGGGAAACTTGATTGGCGCGCCCATCGAGAAGGAAGTCTCGGCCGCGGCCGCGAAATAATTCCCAATCTTCCGCGACGGGGAAAGTCCGAAAGTCCCAACTGGCTAAAGATCGAACGGGGCGTGCTCCTTTGCGCCCCGTTTCCTTTTTTCCTTGCATGCGAAATTTGGTGTGGCGCAAGCACGCACCATTGGGGATAGAATACGCGCCTGCAAGTCGCTGGATTCGGCTCGTTGCGAAGAGAATCGCTGGGATGGGGGAATGATGAATAACGAATTTGAATTTCCACGCTTGGACAATCGGGGCGGCGAACAGAAGGGAAGCAGCGAGCAGCGCCCCGCAAGCGCTCTCGATTACGACGCGGGGGCCAATCGCCGTACATTCCTGCAGGGTGCTGTGGCGAGCGCCGCAGCGCTTGCTTTGCCGGCCTGGGCGCCCGTGGCCTCGGCCGCAGCGCCCGACGACATGAACGCGATCCGCGCCGAAATCGAGAAGCACCACGACGAAGCTGTGCAACGTTTGCAGCACTGGATTCAGCAACCGTCCATCGCCGCGGAAAATCGCGGCATGAATGAAGGCTGCGAGTTAACGATGAACATGCTGCGCGACGCCGGTTTCGGCCAAGTCACCAAGGTTCCCACCGACGGCCAGCCCGGAATTTTCGCCACGCTCGACGCAAGCGCGCCGCGCACCGTCGGCCTTTATTTCATGTACGACGTGAAGCAGGCCGATCCTTCGGAATGGAGTTCCCCGCCCTTCGAAGCCCGGCTGGTAGACAAACCCGGGCTCGGCAAAGTGATCGTCGGCCGCGGCGCGGTCAACCAGAAAGGGCCCGAAGCCACATTTCTTGCAGCGCTGCACGCCATGCGCGGCGCGGGAAAGAAAATGCCGGTGAATTTTGTGTTCGTCGCGGAAGGCGAAGAAGAAATTGGCTCGCCGCATTTTCCGCAAGTCGTGCGCCGGCCCGACGTCGCGGCCCAACTGAAAAAGTGCACTTCCGTTTTCATGCCTTTTGCAGCGCAAGGTCTCAGCGGCGAAGTTGAGGTCTATCTGGGCGCCAAAGGCGTGGTCGAGCTTGAGCTGGTCTCGAGCGGTGCGCGCTGGGGACGCGGCCCAAAGAAGGATTTGCACTCCAGCAACAAAGCGCGCGTGGACAGTCCGGCCTGGCATTTGGTCGAAGCGCTGGTAACTCTCGTCTCTCCAGATGGAAACGATCCTGTCATTGAGGGCTTCGCGGCGAAGGCGCGGCCTCTCTCGGACGCCGACAAAAAAATGATCGCCGAAGCCGCGCGCCGCCTCAGCGAAGCCGAAGCGAAAAAACTTATGGGCGTCGATCATTGGGTGCATGACGTGAGCTGGCAGGAATCGCTCGAACTTCTCGCCTCGCGCCCCACTATAAATATCGAAGGCTTGGTCGGCGGTTACACCGGACCCGGCGGAAAAACGATTCTCCCCTCAAGAGCCGTGGCGAAGATTGACATGCGCCTCGTTCCGGACATGACCGCAGCCGAATCGCTCGCCGCGCTCAAAGCCCATCTTGCGAAAAAGGGTTTTGGCGACATCGAAGTCAACATGAGCGGCGGCTACGATCCCACCAGCACTCCAGCCGATTCCTCCATCATTCAAGCAGCTCTCGCTGTTTACCGGAAGAACGGCATTGACCCTGTCCTCTTTCCCCGCCTTGCGGGCTCCTGGCCCGGTTATGTTTTCACGGGCGACCCGCTGCATCTTCCCGCCGGCCATTTCGGCATGGGCCACGGCAACGGCGCCCACGCGCCGGATGAGTACTACCTGATCGAATCCAGCAGCCCGAAAGTGGCGGGCATGGACGACGCCGTCCGCTCCTACGTCGAGTTCCTCTACGAGGTTGCCGAGACGGCTTAAGCAATAATTTCTTTTTTATTCGTCCACCTCCAGGGAACCAATCTGCCCCGGCAACGTCTTTACGGGTATATCTCCTGCGGAGGCTGGACATGCGGACCCTGGTGCAGGATGTACGCTTCGCGTTACGGCAGTTCCTCAAAACGCCGGGGTTTGCCGTCAGCGCCGTGCTTTCCCTGATGCTGGGAATTGGCGCTACGACAGCAATCTTTAGCGTTGTATATGGCGTTCTCCTGGACCCCTATCCCTATAAAGACGCCAATCGCATGGTCCACGTTGAGCTCCGCGACAAAAACGGCCGGGGACCGCTATTGATCGTGAACGGCAGCCAAGCTCCAGAACTGCGCAAGGCCTCTGTGGTCGACGACGTGTTCCTCCAGGACGAAAAAAGGGAAAACCTTACCGGTGACAAATTCCCCGTCTCCGTCCTCGTCGGGCTGTATTCCCCAAACGTGTTCGAGTACATGGGGGTCCCGCCGCTCGTTGGCCGTGAATTCTCATCCGCAGATGCTCCGGGCGGGGATCCCGCCCCTGTCGTTGTCCTGAGCTATCTCTTCTGGCAGCGGCAATACGCGGGCAGCCGCGACGTAATCGGGAAAACGATTCAATTGGACCAAACGCCCTACACTGTCATCGGCGTGGTGCCGCCGCGTTTCACCTGGGGAGACGACGACGTCTACATCCCCGCCCTGCCCACCGCCGATCCGCACTATTACTGGCTGGCGTTCGTGAAGCTGAAGCCCGGGACGAAATATCCGGCGGCGCAGGCGGAAATGCAGGTATTGGTGGACCGCTTCGCGAAAGAAGACCCAAAAAGTTATCCACAAAACATGCTCGTCAAGATCGTCTCCCTCAATGAAGAGGTGCTCGGTCACTTCGCGGGGACACTGGTATTTTTGTTCGGCGCGGTCGTGGTGCTGTTGATTATCGGTTGCGCCAATGTTTCGATACTCTTGCTTGCGCGGGGCGCGGCGCGGCAGCACGAGCTTGCCGTGCGCACTTCCGTTGGCGCCGGACGGGGGCGGCTGATCCGGCAACTCCTCACCGAATCGCTTCTCCTTTCAGTCACGGGAGCCGCCCTCGGAGTCCTCGCGGCTTTCTGGGGAGTGAAGGCTCTCTCCACCATGCTGCCCTACTACTCCTTTCCTCATGAGGCCGCCATTCACGTGAATGGTATGGTTCTGATTTTTAGCGCGGCAATCGCCCTTCTGACAGGAATTCTGTTTGGAATCTCGCCTGCGTATCAGCTTTCAAAGCCGCAGCTTGGCGCGCTCATTCAGGCGAGCAGCGCAAAGCTCACAGGCAGCACACATAGCCGCAACACGCACCGCCTTCTGATTGCAGGCCAGGTGGCTCTGACGCTGTTGCTTCTCGCGGGAGCCGGCGGAGCGGTGAGAACATTTACGGCCAAGGTGCATACGCCCCTCGGCTTTGATCCCGATCATGTGTTTGCCCTCAATGTTGACTCTCCGAAAGGAGCGACTTCCACCTGGCAGGAACGCATCGCTCAGAATGAATTAGTGCGCCAAGCCGTTGCACAGTCGCCGGGGGTGGCGGAGGCTGGCGTTTCGACGACTTGGTTTCCAGGGTTCGGCGGATTCAACGCCAAAATCGAGATTCAGAGCAAACCCACATTGACGGATGCTCAGGCTGTACTGACGCTCATCAGCCCGCAGCTGCTCTCAACGCTCCGCGTTCCGCTCCTCCGAGGGAGAATTTTCGATGATGCCGAGTCCCGCCGGGCGGCCCATCTGGCTATGGTCAATCAAGCATTTGTCACGCAGTACCTTAGCGGAGCGGACCCTATCGGCCAAAGTGTGCGAAGCCCGCAGCTTAAGTTCGATCAGGCCAATCTCTTGGTCGCGCAGGCGCCCGACGACTGGCTGGAAGTGATTGGTGTTGTCGGGGACGCGAAGAACGACGGGCTGGATCATCCAGTGAAGCCCGCCATTTTTCTGCCCTACAGTTTTGTGCTGCCGCCGGACGAGAGTCTCATTGTGCGCGCCACGGGCGATCCGGAGAGTGCTATTCGCTCTGTAAAGGAGCGTCTGCGCGAAATCAATGCCGAGCTGGTCGTCGGACAGGATCACACTCTCGATTGGTGGCTCGGCACGCGAGGATGGGGACGCGAGCGTTTTATCGCCACCATTTTTGGTCTCTTCGCAGCTTTGGCGCTGGTGCTCGCCGCCACCGGACTCTATAGCGTGGTCTCCTTCGCCGTGACCCAACGGACGCAAGAGCTGGGCATCCGCATGGCGCTAGGTGCGCGGCCTGGCAACGTGGTGCAGCTCGTCCTCGGCTCGACGGCGGCCATGCTTGGCGCAGGAGTAGCCGCGGGATTGTCCTTGAGCGTGATTCTGAACCGCGTCGTAACCTCTTGGGCCGGAGGGAGTTCGCGCGATCCTCTCACCTTAGCCCTGGCCGCCTTGATCCTTGTTTTGGTTGCAGGGGCGGCATGCGTCTTGCCGGCGTGGCGCGCGGCTACCATTGATCCCATGCGGGCATTGCGTGTGGAATAGAAATTCCCAGTTTCCAAGGGGGTTAGAGAGCCTTCAACCAGCCGGCACAATTCCTTTTGCGGCCGCCAATTCTCGCAGGGTTTTTTCGCCTTCCTCGAGAACCGCGTCCTGCTTTTCTTGAAGCGAAGCAATCGTCGGAACGGCGAGCTGATCCGGCATCACGCCTTCACCTTCGAGTTTGCGGCCCTTCGGCGAGAACCACAAAATCTCGCTGATTTCCAGTACCCCGCCGCCCTTCATCACTCTCTCGTGCGTAATCCCGAGCACGCAGCCGCATGACGGGCTGCCCACAAGAGTTGCTCTGCGCGTATCTTGCATTCCCGCGTCAAAAACTTCCGTGGCGCTCGCGGAATATGCGCTCACAAGAATCACTACCGGGCCGGAATAAATCTGCTCCCCTCTCCTTCCCACAAAGTACTGCATCTCTTCTGTGTGGTGGCCGTCATGTTCCGAGGCGCTCACCTCTTTTCTGGTCATTCTCCTCTCGAAAAGAGTCCGCCGGTTGAAGAAATATCCCGCCATCGCTTCCAAAGTCGCCCCCACGCCGCCGCGATTCCAGCGCAAATCCAGAATCAACCCTGGTGTGCTGCGCAGATTCTCCAGATCTGCCTTGAAATCTTTGACCAGCGACGGCTGGAACTCGTCGAAGCGGATGTATCCGAATCCCGAAGCTAACTTTGCCGCCGTGACGCGCGGCGCATTGGAAAGAATCTGCCGCGCATAGTTCACATCGAACGTCGAGCCGTCCGCGCGCTGCAAGGTTGCGGTGAAAGGAATTTCCAGCGGAGCTGCAAAGACGTCGCTCAGAATACGCAGCTTGGTGATCCGTTCCGTGGAAGACGGCAACACCGTCTTCGCTGCCGCAGCAAGCCGGTCGGCGATCGGCTGCCCATCCAAAGCGGTCACCACCATCCCCGCTTGGACTCCTGAGCGAGCCGCGTTGCTATCCGGCAGCACATCCAGGACCACGACCTTGCCTTCGACGTAACCGGGCCGGAATCCAACGCTCACGCCGACATGCTTCTCGTGATGCTTCCACTGTTCGGGCGAGCTGAATCGCGTGTGCGCGTCGTGTAGCTCTGCCGTCATCCGATCCAGCGTGGCATAGAAATCCTGGTCATCTTTCGCTGCCTTCACGAGCGGCAGGTAACGCTCGTGAATCTTCTTCCAATCCACCCCGCCGAATTCAGGATCGTAATAATGCTCATCGACATCTTTCCAAACCTTCTCAAAAACTTGCATGCGATCTTTAGGTGAGAGGCTACGGGAAGTCCCGCTCATGGCCAGCGAGAAGGCCAAACCCAGGACCAGAACGATGAGTATCGAGCAGCGACGCGCGAAGCTGAGCGGAGCCTGTCTCATGGCCTCAGGATCAGAACTCATCGAGAGAAGATGTCTTCACGAAACACCGGAACTGAGTCAATGTTATGCGCTCACACGCTGCTTGCCCCAGCCGCCGGGGAATGATACCAGCCTGCACGCTTGGACGGCGAGAGCGGAAGAAGAGTTGGCTTGCCCGTTGAGGGTATGAACGCTTCGTCCGCGCCGGAAAGTATGCTAATTCGGGCGGCCCTGCGAGTCGCGGTTCAGTTGCTCCAGATTTTCGCGTGCTATCTCGTTCTTGGGATCGATTTGTAGCGCTCGCTCAAAATGCAATCGCGCTTCTTTCAAGTTTCCTGTTTCTGCCAGCGCGCTCCCGAGATTTGCCTCTGCGCCGGCATCCTGCGGATTCAAGTGAACCGCCGCGCGAAATTGTGAAAGCGCTCCCGTGAAATCGTTCTGCGTGGCCAGCGCGTTCCCCAGGTTGTAGTGAGCATCGAAATAATCGGGACGGCCTTTGAGGGCGGTGTTCAAATGCGTGATGGCTTCGTCGATTCGCCCGCTGGCCAGCAGCACGGCGCCCAGCGCATTGTTGGCGATCGGATCGTCTGGCTGAATCCGCACGGCTTGCGTGAACTCCGCAACCGACCCGGCAAGATCGCCCTTCATTTGAAGAATAGCCGCGAGGTTATAGTGCGCCCCGAAATCTCCGGGATCATTTTGAATGTGATGCCGCGCCAGCGCTTCCTGAATCAAGACCCGTGGGTCAATGGTGGCGTCCGCCGATTCATGCGGCAAGACCTGCAGCCACAAATGCGCCATCTCATCCACAGCCCGGTTCCCGGCCATCACGCGTATGGGCGGATCATTGGGATTGCGAATGTTGTCCGCCGAGTTGTCGTACGTAAAGCGCATCGAAATTTTCGTTCCCGCAGGCAGGTCAATAGGCTCAGCGTAGTGATAGACAGCCTGCCAGTTCAAATCCCAATTGCTGATGTGAATCAGCGCTTTCCGGGTTCCGTTCGGAAGCGTCGCGTAAGCCAGCAAATCCTTTCCCAGATAGTGTGCGTGCGGATAAATGGCCAAAACGCTCGTATCCACAGGCAGGACGAAATCGTCTGATACCAGAAACCTTTTGTCGCCGGGCGGAATGTCCAGCTCGCGGTCATTCCCGAGCTGCAGCAGGATGGGATGCAAGGTCGCCGGTTTGTCCGTGAAGTAAAGACCAAGCGTCGGTTGAATCAGTTCCGCTTTTCCCGACGGTTGCAAATGCGTGTTCAAAATCAGGTCGGTGGTTTTGTCCAGCCGCAGCGCCATTCCGTCCGGCTCGACATACGGTGGCGACCCTGGCTTCCAAAATAGAAAATGGCTGTCCGGATCGAACGTCTCCGATTCGATGATCAGCTCCATTCCCCCAAAACCCGCTCCCGGCACTTTTTCCATCCGCCGCCCGGACTGCTGGCGGTCCACCAAAACATTCGCATGATGAACCAGCCGTTTATCGCCGGGCCGGATCTCGATCGCTTTCAACCAGCGCGTGCGATGAACAGGAGTCCGGAAGATAAAATTCCAGTACTGATCGGTTCCGCTGGCCGCGAGCATATAGGGCTTCTCCGCTCGTACGACCACGTCCGGCTTGCCGAGCTCCCACCCAATGGCGAATTTCGGCTGCGGAGGAAGATCGGCGGGATTGCCTTCCATTTCGCCCTGGTCCACCCATTTTTGAATCGTCGCGATTTGCTCGTCCGTCAGCCGCAGCTCACCCGCGAACTTCGGCCCGCCGGGATCGGGCAGCCACGGCGGCATGATGCGTTTGCTGGTCATGTAGGCGATCTGCCGTGCGTGCGATTTCACGTCCGCGTAAGTGAGCAGCGAAAATGGCCCCGATTCTCCCGGATGATGGCACTGCGAGCAATTTGAAAAAATGATCGGAGCAATCTCGCGATTGAACGTCACGCGTTCCTGCGAGGGCGCACCTCGCGGCTCCGCCTTGCGAGCGGCTGCCGTGTGACTGCCGGAAATGCCCGCCGTTCCGAGCGCGAAAAGTGCGAGGAATCCAGAGAGGGTTTGCGACCCGGCTTTCATTCCAGATCCGAAATGTAGCATCCCACGGCGTGCGCCGTACGCACCGCCGGCTTTTTGCCGCTCACCGCGGCCTCGATGGCGTCTTCCAGTTCGTGTGTCGTCGCAATCGTGCGAGCCCGGCCGATATCCGCATACAAATTATCGATGCGCCCGTGATAGACCAGGCGCCCTCGCGCGTCGAACACCGCCGCCTCCGGCGTAATCTGTGCCCCGCTCTCTTTCACCAGCACTTTTTCCGGATCGCGCAGCGCGGCAATTTTATAACCGTACTCGTCGTCATGCTTGCGGATCACTTCCGCCGTCTCCGCCTTGTCCGGGTAAACCAGCCAGAACGCCGCATTGCCCTCGTGCTCCGCGCTCAGCTTCTGAATCGTCGGCGCGTACCGGTTCGAGACGGGACAATCCGTCCGCACGAAAACCAGCACGACCACTTTCCCACCCGACGCCTTCAGCGGATCGACCGGCTTTCCCGCAAGATCGAAAGCCGTCCCAGCTGCGCCCCGAGTCGTCGAAGCAAAAGGCGCGAGCCAAGCTGCAACCATAGCAATCAAGAGGAGTCGAAATACTAGAAAGGGATACCCATGGTATTTCATACGTGCCCGCGTCCACCGGACGCAGTGAATTTTACAGCGGCGCGGAACGCTTGTCGAAGAAATTAGCGCAGTTGTCCAGGCTCGATGCCCTTCTTCCGCGCCTCATCCAGAAGTGCGTCAATCTTCCCTTCCAGTTGGCTTTTTTTCGCCTGCAAGTTGGAAATTTGCTGATCCACCGGCACCCGGTTGTAGCCCTTGGTGAATTCGTAGGCTCCCGAAGTCGTCGCGCTCTTCCCATCGCTAAAGTCCTTAAGATCCGACAGCTGTTTATCCGTGTCATCCAACTGCGACCGCAGCTTTTCCAGTTGCTTCTTCACGCTCGCGATGTACTGCGGGTCCGCCGTCGCCTCCGAGCTTGCTTTGCCCGATTTTTTCGCGCTCCCCACGACCGAAACCGGTCCGCTTAAATTGTTCACGTCGTCGTTGGTCCAAACTTTTTTGGGCTTCTTAACGTCAGAAGGAGTTGCTGGCGCGGCACCGTTCTGCGCGGCTGCCGCAGTTGCCGCCGCCCCAGTCTGGCTTTGCGAAGGCGCCGGCGCGGAGCTTTGCGCCAATCCCGCCGAGCTGGTCAAAGCCCAGCAGAGGCCAAGCGTCCCCCAATAAATGAATGCTCGGGTCATAAAGCCCCCCAATTCCTTCAAAGGCCGAGGCTAGTTCTAGTCTTATAACCCAGCATACTGCACAAAGTTTCAGGGGTCAGAAACGCCGGCGTCTGCCTTGCCCAACTCGGCACGGATCATTGCCAGCGCTTCCTTGGGAGGTCCGATTCGGTGGTATTGGCTATAGAACGTCTTCTCATGGATCGAGATCGAGCTAAACAATTTCCGGCCGTCAAAGTCATACTGCGAAAAGGTTGGCATCCAAAGCCCCGGCTGCACTTCATACTGCTCCTGCATGAAGTGGCTGCCTTTATAGATCTTGGCGAGAAACAATCCGATACTGATGTCTTCCGTGACCTCGCCCTCGACACGCGCGAGTTGACCCGCTAGCGGATCAATCCACACAAACCCATGAACCTTGGCAAAAATGGACGTGGCTCGAGAGGTGGGTTTGTAGGCGGGATTTGGCGCCATTTTGTATTTATAGAGAAGGCGGCCATCCCGCGTTTCCGTGGAAACGAAGGTATAGAGAAACGCAACCCGCGTGGCGTCAATCAACTCATCGCGTTCCTTGCGTTTTTTGGCGATTTTCTCGTACGCGTCGCGCTGCGCGTGGCCATCATCCGAGGCCCAGGATAAGACGCGCTCCAGCTTCAAAAGCTCCGCATGGTAAGCATCCGCGTCGGTCGGTTTGCCGTCCGGCCCGATGGGAATATGATCCACGCCAGTGCCTGCAGGAATCACCCGGGAAACTTTGCTTTCCGTAGATACCGGATCATCCCCGATTTTGTGTGTTTCCACCCGTTCAATGCGCTCGTAGAAACTCATCGCCTCGTCGCTCTTCTTCTCGTTGGCCAGCACCCGGTCGAGAAGGGCCGTTTTTTCGGCTTGCGTTTGCGGTGGCGCGGGCGTCGGGGTGGTCTGCGCCGCCGAAGTCGCCGCAAACACCGGCAGAAGCCCGGCGACGAGTATTAGTGAGTGCGTGCGCATGGTTGTGGGCAAAAAAACAGCTGCCAACACCTATCTTAGTTCTGATTCTTGAGCTCGGGCAATTGTTGCTTCCAATCTTTCCATCGGGCCCCAGCCGAATGCCCGTAAGTCACAGAAAATACAGGCCAATTAGCATCACTGGTCTCCGAGCTGTTGTAAACTCTGCTCCGCGTTGCTGCCAGACAAAGCCGCTCAGGGCCGATATCCGTTATAATCCTGTTGGCAGGCGATCTGGGCTCAAGTTCGTTGAAAGCAAACCGCCGTCCCCAACGTCTATATAGTGACGGGAACGAATCGACTCCCTTCCCCGTATTAACTTCTGTGTGTGGAGGACTGTTTGGGCGTAACCCCTATCGAAGGCATCGGCGGCTTCGGGCGCGTTATCCCGCAAGCGCGCAAGCTGCCTTGGAGCCTCGGCAGGTTCCGCAGCGGTGCCATTACCATGATCGAGACGCTGAAGTTGTCTCTCGACGCCCTCCGCGCCCATAAGCTCCGTAGTTTCTTAACGTTACTAGGCGTTATCCTGGCCGTTACCACCCTCGTCGCGGTAATGAGCGTCGTCGCCGGCCTCAATTTCTATGTCGCCGACAAAATCGCCAACCTCGGAGCGAACGTCTATGTCCTCGATCGTTTCGGCATCATTACCAGCGATGATGCGTGGAACAAGGCACAGAAGCGACCCCTCATCACCATGGAAGAGTTCGACCGCCTCAAGCAGGCCATGCACACTACAAGCCAGATTGCCGCCGTGATTGGCACCTCCTCTGATATCCGCTCCGGAAGCGATCTCTTGGAAGACGTAAACATCGATGGAGTCACGCCGAACTATTCCGAAGTTCGCAGTTTCAACGTAGCCTCCGGCAGGCTCCTCAACGAGGCCGACGATGAGCATCATTCTGCCGTGTGCTTCATTGGCGCGGACGTGGCGAAAAAGTTTTTCTACAATGTGGACCCCATCGGCAAAACCATCCGCGCGGGCACGCACAGCTACGAAGTCGTCGGCGTATCGCAAGTCATCGGCAGCGCCTTCGGCCAATCGCAAGACAACTTCATGTTCATTCCTCTCGGCACCTACATCAAGGAATGGGGTACGCAACGAGATTCCCTGACGCTCTTCCTGCAGGCAGGCGACGCGGAAATGATGGGCGCCTCCGAAGATGAAGCGCGCATGCTCCTTCGTGCCTGGCGCCATCAACCCTGGGACTCGCCCGACAGTTTCGGCATTATCGGCTCGGATTCCATCATGGGCCTTTGGAAATCGCTCACCGGAAACATCTTCATGGTCGCGGTGGGCCTCACGGCCGTTTTCTTGGTCGTGGGCGGAATCGTCATCATGAACATCATGCTGGCCAGTGTGACCGAACGCACACGGGAAATCGGTTTACGCCGCTCGCTGGGCGCGAGAAAAAAGCACATCCTGATGCAATTTGTGACCGAGTCGGCCGTCCTCGCTGCGGCTGGCGGAATTATGGGCATTGTCCTGGCTTATGCCGTGGTTGCGGCGGCTCGCGCCGCCACGTCGATTCCCATGCGCACACCGATGAGCGCCGTCATCCTATCCCTCTCTGTCGCCACCGGTGTGGGCCTTTTCTTTGGAATTTATCCCGCGATGCGGGCGGCAAAGCTCGATCCCATCGAAGCACTGCGAGCAGATGGCTAGGGAGCGTTGACTTCGCACCGCGAAGTCGACCAAATCAAAAATGGCACAGCAACACGGCGAAAACTTGAAGCAGGCGATGGACACGCTCCGCGCCCACAAATTGCGCAGCACTCTGACGGTCTTTGGCGTGGTGCTCGGTGTCAGCGTCATCATGCTGGTGGCCGCCCTGATCACCGGCTTTGACGCGCAAGTCCAGGACAACATCAAGCAGTTCGGCGCGGACACCGCCTTTGTCTCGCGCTTCGACCAAGGCCCGCACAATGGCCGCCGTCCCAAGGAAGAGCGCGAGCGCAAACCGCTTACTCTCGAAGATGCCGAGGCCATCAAGGAACGCTGCCCCGCTGTAAAGGATGTCACCGTCTTCCTCACCTGGTGGGAACAACCCCACACCGTGCGCACCAAGTATGGCGAAGTCACCTCCATTGATTTTCGCGGCGTGCAGCCGAATTTTGGCCAGGTCTATGCCAACGCCTCGACGCTCGAGGGCCGCTTCATCAGCGATGGGGACGATCTGCATCGTGAAAAGGTCGTGCT
Organism: uncultured Acidobacteriota bacterium; assembly: GCA_963843265.1. Lineage (GTDB taxonomy): Bacteria > Acidobacteriota > Terriglobia > Acidiferrales > UBA7541 > Acidiferrum. The sequence goes on from CAWJJR010000001.1 coordinate 17,805, forward strand.
CCTTGGCGAGAACGCCGCGCCCGTGCTTTTTCCGCAAGGCTCAGCGGTCGGGAGAGACGTGATGATCGATGGCTCCCCATTTCGCGTGATTGGCGTCGTCGAGAAGCCCAAGGGCATGTTCGGGATGGACGATGAAGACAAGCGCGTCCTCATCCCCTACAACACCTTCCGCAAAATTTATCCCGCCGCCTATGAAAACCAGATCCGCTTCCAGGCCTATCCGAACCAGCTCGATCAAGCCGTGGATCAAGCTACCGAAGTGCTGCGCCGCCGCCGGAACGTTCCTTACACCGGCAAAAACAATTTTTCGATTCAGACTTCGCAGGAGGAAATCGAACAGTTTCACAGCATTCTTGGCATGGTCGCTCTCGCCACCATCGTCTTAAGCGGAATCGGCCTGTTGATCGGCGGCGTCGGAGTGATGAACATCATGTTGGTCAGTGTCACGGAGCGCACGCGCGAGATCGGCATTCGCAAAGCCATCGGCGCCAAGAGCGCAGACATTACCTGGCAATTCCTGCTGGAAGCTATGACGCTCACCGGCGCCGGCGGCGTGATCGCGCTGGTATTAGTGAACGGCTTGGTGATTCTGGTTCGCCTGAGTTTGAAATGGCCGGGGAGCGTGCCGATCTGGGCCGCGGCCACTGGCATCATCGTCAGCGTGAGCATCGGCTTAATCTTTGGAGTGTGGCCCGCGATGAAAGCCGCCAAACTCGATCCCGTCGAAGCTCTGCGCTACGAGTAGCCTCACGAACCGAGGTCTTTCTCGAAGAAATCGAACGTCTTCAGGTTCTGGAAATATCAGCGGAAGAATCAGACTTATTCTTGAAGTGGAGACCGGTCCGGAAGCGGGGCGGAAGTCGAAATCTCGCGCTCTTGCTGCGTCTTTGTGATGGACGCGCTCTTCTTGGGCGCTTGCTTGGCGCCTTCTTTCTGGGGAACACTCTCCGCCTGTCCGGGAACTTCTCCCGCCGGCGAAACTCGCGTCTGCTTCGCAATCACCAAATCCGTTGATGATTTCGCGCGCATCGCGGCGATAGTCGACGTGCGCTTCGTTTGCAGCCGTTCGCGCAGGGAACTCGCGGTAATCGCCGCGCTGGCAAGGAGCAGCACGGCCGATGCAATCGCCAGCAAATCGCGCGGATGAGCCGGCCGCAGGAACCAATACGCGCGCTTCGGCTGCGGAGAAAGCCGTGACCCGCAACGGGCCACCAGATAAAGCGCACGCGCCAGATCGTTGCCGGACTGGTAGCGGTTATCCGGATTCTTCGCGAGACAGCGCGCCAGGATGCGATCGAACGCAGCCGGAATCGCCGCATTCCGTTTCGAGGGTGGAATAGGGCTGGCGGTTAGAATTTGCGCGCACACATCCCCGAGCGAATCTCCCGCAAACGGCCGCGCTCCGGTGATCATCTCGTATAGCACGATCCCCAGCGAGAAAAGATCAGACCGGCCATCCTGCTTCCTTCCTTCGATTTGCTCCGGAGAAAGATAAGCGGGCGTGCCCAGCACGCGATCGGAGCCGGAAACCTGCGAAGCAAACCGCGCGACTCCAAAATCCACGAGTTTCACTTTGCCGTCTTCGGTCACGCGAATGTTGCTGGGCTTGACGTCGCCATGAATAATTCCCGCGCGGTGCGCATAAGCGAGCGCGGAAGAAATATCAGCGGCCCACACCGCTGCGGTAGCGAATGCGATGGGCGATTGCGCCAATAATTGTTCGAGGTTTTGCCCCGAGACGAATTCCATCACGAGAAAAGCAGATCCAGCGCTGTCGGTATTGACGTCGTAGAGCTGCGCGATCGAGCCATGCGAGAGCAGTCCGATGGTTTGCGCTTCGCGAAGAAATTGTTGCTCGCTGTTTTTGCCGAAACCCTGGAGAAAAGACTTTAGCGCGACGGTCCGGCCAATGATGGTGTCGCGCGCCTTGTCAACGCGGCTGGTAGCGCCGCATCCGAGAGTCTCGAGGATTTCGTATCGGCCGGTCTGAAGAGCAGGGCTCATGCGGAACGCAACAAGCGAGTGGCACGCTCACGGAAACTGGTGGGCTGCGTCTGCAGCGGAGCCCCTGTCTTGCGGCGGGCCAAGGGGTACAATTCGGCGGCCAGCAAATCCACGGACTGATAGCGGTGCGCCGGATCTTTTTCCAGAACCTTGGCCAGAATCGCATCGAACGCCGTGGGCACCGAGGGATTCACCTGCGAAACGGGAAGCGGCTTCGAAGAAAGCACCCTCGTGCAAATCCCTTGCAGCGAATCGGAATCGAAGGGGCGCTTCCCGGTGACCAGCTCATACAGCACGACCCCGAGCGAAAAAATATCAGAGCGCGCGTCCTGCGGCCGTCCCAATATCTGCTCGGGGCACCAGTAGGCCGGCGTGCCGAGCAGCGGCGTGTCCTTCTTATCGTGGCTCGCGAGGCGCGCCATGCCAAAGTCGGTCAGTTTCACGCGGCCGTCGTCGAGAATCAAAATGTTGGCGGGCTTGATGTCGCCGTGGATCACGCCTCTGCGATGCGCTAAATTCAAGGCCGAAGCAATTTCGCCGGTCCACGCGCAAGCACGCGGCAGCGGAATGCTTCCCTTGCTCAGAATCTTGTCGAGCGGCTGCCCTTCCATGAATTCCATCACGAGATAGGGCGTTTGTGTGGGTTCATCGATGCCCATGTCGTGTAGCGTGACGATGCAGGGATGCGAAAGCTGACCAACCACGCGTGCTTCTTGCAGAAAGCGGTCGCGGCCTGCGCCTTGCGCTAATGCGGGAGAAAACAGTTTGATGGCGACGATGCGCCCGATCATGGGATCGTGCGCGCGCACGACCTTGCTGTTCGCGCCCGCGCCAATCACATCGATGACTTGATAACGGCCTACTTGCATGGTGGCCTTCCCCTCAGGTGGAAGATTCCCAACTGCCATGGATGATACGGAAGGGTGTTGTCCCATTAAATGAAGCAAGCGTCCTGATTGGAAGAGTACGGAAGTACTAGAGCAAACGAGCCAGATGAGCGGACTCTAACCTGCGAAGCCGGGCCAAGGTTGAGGATTGCCTTTATGCTGCCGCAAGGAACCAATCTATTTCGGTTCAAAAACAATCCCGGTCTTTTTGGAAAGTAAAAACGCTCCAGCACAACAAGATTCCGGTGCGCTTCATAGACCGCCGCAACTGAGATTCACTTCGCATTGTTTGAAGGCAACAAGAGGCGGCGCGCTAGCCAGCCGTGCAGGAAAGTTTTCGACGAATGTGGCCATCGACGGATGCCAGAAGCCGTGGAATCCGAAATAATACATTTCCTTCAGAGCTTCATCCGGCGGGAACTTCTCGAAGGCCATGCGATAGCTGGCGACAAAAACGCCGGTGCGGTCCTCGCCGAACTCGCAGTGCACGAAGACCTTTTCCTGCGGATTGTTGGGAAAAAGCGAAAGAAATTGCGCGACCTGCTGGTCCGTCGGAGCAGACCATCCGCCGACCGGGATCCGCACAAAACGCATCCCGAGCGATTCTGCTTTTTTCTCTTCCCAATTACTTCGCGCGGGATCTTCGGCCCGCAAATCGACGATGGTCGTGATGCCGAGTTCTTTTAGCGCGAGCAGACCCCGCTCTCCGGGTTGTGCGCCGCGATAAAGGCGATCGTTAATCTTTCCAGAGTTGGGCACGCCGGCGATATGCAGCTTCTTGCCATAGGTGAAATGCACCGCGGATGGCGCGGCTGCTTGCGCTTGCGTCTGAGCACGGAGCGCCGCGGGAGGAGCGGAAGCAAAAACAAGCGAAAGAATGAGGAACGAACGCTTCATGTGCAGTTAGATGCAACAAGTGTAGCGCGCGGCGGGACTGCGCCAAAGCCGTTGCAAGCAGAGAAGTTGTTCAGAAAGGGCACCACTACAAATAGACGTGGTACGAAAACGTCAACCACATTTTGCGTTTTTCTCTTGACAGGAATTTCGCAGACGTTGATACTGCGATTCCAGATTCGGGGGACGTGGAAGCGCCAGGCGGACCGAGTCGGGGATGGGAAATAGGTCCGTAACGATTCCGCGAAGTCAGCCCGGGACTAAACAAAAAAATCGAGCGCGAAGTATAAGCTCCGCGCCCGCATTTCAGGCGCGAGACTTGCTGTGAGGCTGAGTGAGACCCACCGGCCCGCGGCAGAGCATTGGCGTTTTGTAATGGCTTTGAACGTGACCGCAAGGCGGTCGATGGAAAGGTCGGCTGCTGAGCGGCCGCTTTTTTCTCTGATTTGGCGAACGGACTTTTTGGATTCGACGTGCGGTGCCCCACAGGGTCCGCCCAGCACCCTGCGGGACGCAGTGGAGTAAAATTAAGGGGTTCCCCGCGAAGAGTGGGAACCCGAGGCAGCGGAGGAACGGGATGGCTACAGTGAAACAAGCGTTGACTGGGAATTCTTCGATCACGGATGTGAGCGCGGAGAATGCGGGAGCGCACCAAGGGCTCCCTTTCGAGAGATATTTCACGGACGGAAAGATTTCGCCGTTCGATGCGGTCGAGTGGGAGAACCGCACCGCCCTGATCGGCAACGAGAAGGGCGTGACGATCTTCCGGCAGGAAGACGTCGAGGTGCCGAAGAGCTGGTCGCAGACGGCGACGAACATCGTCACCAGCAAATATTTTCACGGGAAGCCGGGCTCGCGCGAGCGCGAAGGCTCGGTGCGGCAGCTGATCAGCCGCGTGGTGAACACGATTGTGCGGTGGGGCCAGGAGGGCGGCTACTTTGATTCCGAGGCATCGCGCGACGCGTTCAAGGATGAGCTAACGCATTTGCTCGTCGAGCAGAAGATGGCTTTCAATTCGCCGGTGTGGTTCAACGTGGGCGTGCAGCCGAAGCCGCAGTGCTCGGCGTGCTTCATTAATTCCGTGCAGGACAACATGGAATCCATCATGGGGCTGACGCGCACGGAGGGAATGCTGTTCAAGTGGGGCTCGGGAACGGGGACGAATTTTTCGTCGCTGCGCGGAAGCAAGGAAACGCTATCAGGCGGGGGCATCGCTTCGGGGCCGGTGAGCTTCATGAAGGGATTCGACGCGTTCGCCGGGGTGATCAAGAGCGGAGGCAAGACGCGGCGCGCGGCGAAGATGGTGATCCTCAATATCGATCATCCGGACATCGTGGAATTCATCGAATGCAAGATGAAGGAAGAGCGCAAGGCACAGGTTCTGATCGAACAGGGCTATGACGCGGGGATTGACGGCGACGCTTACGCTTCGATTTTCTTCCAGAACGCAAACCACTCGGTGCGCGTGACGGACGACTTCATGCGGGCGGTGGTGGAGGACAAGGACTGGTGGACGAAGAACGTCACCGACGGCCAGCCGGCGGAAAAAATGCGGGCGCGGGATTTGATGCTGAAGATTTCGGATTCGACGTGGCATTGCGGCGATCCAGGAATGCAGTACGACACGACGATCAACCGCTGGCACACGTCGAAAAATACGGCGCGGATCAATGCGTCGAATCCGTGCTCGGAATACATGTTCCTGGACGATACGGCGTGCAATCTTGCTTCACTGAACTTGATGAAATTTCTCGGGTCGAACGGGCAGTTTGACGTGACGGCGTTCAAGCACGCCGTGGACGTGACGATTACGGCGCAGGAAATTCTGGTGGACAACGCCAGCTACCCGACGCCAAGGATTGCGGAGAATTCGCACAATTTCCGGCCGCTCGGCCTGGGCTACGCCAATCTCGGCGCGCTGCTGATGTCGCTGGCGCTGCCTTACGACTCGGATGAAGGGCGCGACATGGCGGGCGCTATCACGGCGCTTATGTGCGGCGAGGCGTATGCGCAGTCCTCGCGGATTGCGGAAAACATGGGCGCGTTCCCGGGCTACGAAGTGAACCGCGAACCGATGCTGGACGTGATTCGCATGCACCGGGACGCGATGCGCGGGATCGAGCCGGAGCACGTGCAGACGGAATTGTTCATGGCGGCGCAGGAATCGTGGGACAACGCGATGCATCACGGCGAAAAATTCGGTTACAAGAATTCGCAAGTGACCGTGCTGGCGCCGACGGGCACCATCGGCTTCATGATGGATTGCGACACCACGGGAATCGAGCCGGACCTGGCGCTGGTGAAGCACAAGAAGCTGGTGGGCGGCGGGTTGATCAAGATCGTCAACAACACGGTGCCCCAGGCGCTGATGCGGCTGCATTATTCGCCGGAGCAGACCAGCGAAATCGTTTCTTATATCGACAAGCAAGGAAAAATCGAAGGCGCGCCGTATCTGCGGGCGGAAGATTTGCCGGTGTTCGATTGCTCGCTGGCGCCGCTGGGCGGCGGGCGTTCGATCAGCTGGACGGGGCACGTGAAGATGATGGCGGCGGCGCAGCCGTTCCTTTCCGGCGCGATCTCGAAAACCATCAACATGCCCGAGGAATCGACGGTTGAAGACATCAGCAACGCGTACATTGAGTCCTGGAAGCTGGGACTGAAGTCCGTGGCGATTTACCGGGACAACTCGAAGCGCTCGCAGCCGCTGAATGCGGGCGGAGCAAAAGAAGAGAAGAAGGCGGAGCCGGCGGCGGCAACGGGAACGGAGCCGATGCAACGCGAACTGTTCGCGCGCGCGGTGCGGGAGAAAATGCCGTACGAACGTGCTTCCGTGACGCACAAGTTCAGCGTGAGCGGCCACGAGGGCTACATCACCGTAGGCATGTACGCCGATGGACGGCCCGGAGAGATTTTCATCAAAATGTCGAAAGAAGGGTCGACGCTTTCCGGCGTGATGGACGGTTTAGCGTTGACCGTGTCGCTCGGCCTGCAATATGGCGTTCCGCTGAAAGTGTTCGTGGACAAGCTGGTGAATACGCGGTTTGAGCCGTCGGGCATCACGGCGAATCCGAATATCCGGTTTGTTTCGTCCGTGCTGGACTATTTGGCGCGCTGGCTCGGCGGGCGATTCATTTCGCCCGACTATCTGAAGCTGAACGGCGAGAGCGCCGTCCCCATGCACACGCCCGCTCCGCCGACGGCACCGGCCCCCGCTGTATTGGCTTCGACCGGTACAAACTGGACACCAGATCCGGTGAAACTGCGCGACGCGCACGAGGGCGCTCCGACATGCTCCGAGTGCGGCATGCTGATGGTGCCGAACGGGGCGTGCTACAAGTGCGAAAATTGCGGCAGCACGAGCGGGTGCAGTTGAGGACGTTCGCCAGGGCGAGGGACACGAAACGATGAGCGCTCTCTCTTCCGATGCGGGGCTGGCCGCAAGACTGGCTCCGGAAAAGCCGAAGACACGCGGATTTTTGCACATTGTTCGACACGGCACGGGACCTAGCTCAGTTTATGTGGCGACCTACCACCGCCTGGATCGTGTTGGGTCAACGCCGAAGCCGGCGCTGGCGGAAGGCGCGCAAGCACTGATCGAACTGCTGGAGCGCATTGGCGTGGACTTCGGACTCAAGGAAGTCCGCGGCGCGCTGGAAGATATCCTTCGGCTCGGCTCAGCCAACTTCCCTGACCTGTGGCTCAGCGACGAGGAGATGCTGGAGAAGGGCCTCGTCGAGAGCTAGGAGCGGCGGCCAAAGGGCCCGGCGGACCATCCATAGTCCTGCGCCGGACTTGCGACGGATCAAACGGATGCAGAGGAAAGTCGACTGAAAGCGACTGCGTTCGAGAAAGAATGCGCCTGCCTTTATTCATAGTGTCAGGGATCCGGCCGGTCCATTCTGTCAACTATCCCCCCGGTCTGTACGCCGGCTAGCCGGACCACCCCCCTAGTGTTTTGTGAAACTATTCATTCTAAAGATAGATAAAGGGGGATTATTCCGTTTACACAATAGGAGGAACCATGCAAGAATCAGATGCCGTGACAGTGCGAAAGAAAGCTGAGGCCGAGCGACTTTTTTCGGTTTTAGCCCAAGAGCTTGTTCAGAAAGAGAAGGAACGCCGTACAAGCGCGCCAAATACCGTATTGAGGAGAATGGCAAGAACATTACGGGGCTATCTGAAGCGTCTTGACGAGAGGCTACTGCGAGCGTTTTATCTGTGAGTATTTGGCACTCGATCCAGATTCCTCCAACATCTACAGAGACCAATTTTAGTTTTTGTGGAACATCTCCGAGAAGTTCGGTCATCTCTGGAACTGACGCAGACAAAACTTCGCCAATCATGTCATAGAGTCTAAGGCGCATAGACTATCCTTCCGCAAAGAGAAGCCGAGGCTATAACACAATTCAAGTGCCGCGCAAGATACGTTTGTGCCTGCTGGCAAGCCTCAACTCAGGGGTTGACATTAGCGCGGCTACGCGTGAGACGATTCGCATGTGAGCGTTACGCAAAAGTCGAAACAAAAGCAGGCCGCGCTTTATATAGCTCGCCTCATGCGCGAATCCTTGCAACAATTCCCCAAAGAAGAGCAAGAACGTCGAGAAAAAGAAGCCCACAAGATCGCTCTTACAATTGGCCCCAGTAAACGCGGTAAGCCTTCCAAGCCCTTATCCAATTCTCGTCGCCGTCTTTCATACCGTACATCCGCAGCATCGCGCTAAACTTTCGCTCGTCCTTATGCTGCATTGCGCGAAGTATGTCCCTTTGGAGTTTCTGCTCCTTTTGGCGCTCTTCCCGGTCTTTCAAGCCCCGTCCACGCCTAATCGTGGATTCAGAGGCTATTAGTCGGTCCAGCTCGCCATCCCTGTTCTCATCATCTTCTGGCATCATTACGGAAGCCCCGTGTTGGTGCAATTCTAGCAGATAGGCTGGCAATGGCGCAATATACATTCCGGGGCGAATCGTTGGCATAAGGTCATTACAAACCATTGACACCGTCCCGTAGGTGGCTATAATACATTCACGGGAGTTCTTATGGATATCTATGAGGCAATCGAAGATCGTAGGAAGCAGATCAAGAAGCTGGAAGACGAAATCGACGCGCTTGTATTTGCAGCTGAAATTATCAAGGGCGACAAAAAGACAGAAACAGAGAAGCCCAAAACTCAACCTGACATGGCTTATGCCATCTTAGAGGAAGTTGGAAAGCCAATGCACGTTGCACAACTAGCGGAGCAAATTAAGAAAAAGTTTTCAGTCACGATCAAAGCCAACAATCTCTCGGTCATGCTCTTCCGATATTCAAAACGGGGAAACAGATTCTACAAATCGCAAGATAAGCCAAACACATATGGCCTAAATAAATGGCAGGAAATATCGGAGCGAGTACAGGCGTCAAAAGCCTTACATTCCGTTGCCAGTTAAATTTCAGCGGCCCCGTGGCAGAGCGGCTTAATGCGCCGGATTTATAATCCGTGTGACGTGTGCAAGCACGTCCGAAGGTCCGAATCCTTCCGGGGCCGCCACACTATGTTAGCATGAGAAAATTATGAAGAGAAAAATCATTGTAGAGAAAGAGAAGTTCGATGCGGCGTTGGCCATCCTACTAAAAGCGAAGCCAGCCCCAATGAAGAGTATAAAGACTACAGGGAAGCGTCCAAAAGGGACGCTTATTCCGAAGCAATCAGGCTCTTGAATCGCAGAGCCTTGCCGTGAACTAGTCCCTTTACCGTGGCATCAAACAAGCCTGCCTGATCTCCGCGCCGATTGAACCTGTAAGAGAATTCGTTGCAGCAGCGGCCCAAGTGCTTTATCGAAACCTTATGGAATGTGCCGTAGACGCCGCGCTTGAGCAGGCTGAATGCGGATTCAATGTGCTGTGTGTGGTTGTCGCCAATCGCGTAGCTCTTTTGGTGGTTAATCATCCGGTGTGCGGCAAACTTACCGCGCTGGCCGATTATCTCAAACGTGCTGTGAGCATCGGTTTGCAGGATGGCATCCGGGCTGATGTGCTTTTCCAGCACTGGCCCAGTTATCTCTCGCGTGGCATCTTTCACGGGGATTAAGCGGAGTTTGCCGCCGCGCTCAACCATGCCAAGAACCACGTCAGTTTCAGCCTTCTGGACGTAAGGACGGCCCTTGCGAGGCTTACGAGCGGTCATGTACGTATGGTCTGCCTCAACCACGCCACAGAGCAATCCGCCGTCCTGCATAGCCTCACGGATGCGATGGCAGAGATACCAGACTGTTTTGTAGCTCTTTTCCATGCCCAGATGCCGCGCAACCTGCAACGCGCTCACACCCTTTTTCGCTTCCACGATAATGCCGATAGCCATAAACCACAGTTTCAGCGGCAAGTGAGAAGAATCGAATATCGTTCCAGCCTTCGCGGTGAACTGATAGCCGAAGCAGTCCGCGCCCTCATTCATGCAACGGAACAAACGGCGAGCGGGAATGTGTTTCCCATTCTTGCGCGTGCTGGCCGCAATTCGCATTTCGCTGACAGTCTGGCCGCCACACTTGATGCAGCACACGCCAAGAGGCCAGCGCAAGCGGATGAGATGGTCAATGCACTCATCTTCGGTCTTGAACTTGGAGACAACGTTTATCAGGTTCATGGTCAGCCTCACTAAAGAAAGCGTACCAGATTCCTGTTATTGTGTCAAGGGAATAATCGCCGATAAAGTTGCTTGTTTTGAAAGAGTTTAAAAAGTGTTCATTTTAAAAGGGTTATGGAGAATCGAATTTTGAGGCTAGTTTGGGCGCTTGTTGGGGTCGGGCTCTGGGGTGGACGCTTCAGCATCGACGGGTTGAGTTGGGGCTGGGGCTGGCGCGACGGAAGAGAGCTGGGGCGCGGGCTTGGGAGGCGGGCATTGGCGGCGGCCGGACTCCTTGAAATTGTGGGCGACGGTGCTTTCCCAGGATTCTGTGCCGAAAGCGGAGATGTACTCATTCTGGGAGAGGTGGAGGGTTTGGACGAGAGTCTGGCCGAGATAGGCGAGCGTGGCGGCGGTTTTGGGTTTGATCTGGCCCTGGGCGACGGCGGCGAAGAGACGGCTCAGGGCGAAACTCAGGTCGCCGGCGGATACGTAGCCGCCGGAGAGGAAAAAGGCGATGTCCTTCCCGGCTCGCTCGCCGGCAAAGGCTTGCGCTTCCTTGCGAGCGTGGAAGGTGCAGAGATAGGGATGGCCGTTGCGGCGCGGAAGGCGGCACTGGCGGCCATCGGCGAACGTGAAAGCACACAAGGACGCGCGGTCCTTGGAGTGATTTGTAGACATGGAATTCTCCAAAAGGAAAGATTTGAGATTTAAGGGGAGTCTCGCGGAAGCGAGGCGCACTTCTGAACGGGGATAGAATACCAGAGTGATGATTGCCGTGTCAATACAATTCTGGTGGTGGTCGCGTGGGCCACGTGTCCGGCACGACTTATCGGGCAGTGGCAATACTATGCAGCACACAGCACCCCACTGGAGTATCGCGCGCAGAGGGACGGGGGCTACAATACCTCCATGCTGAGTCTGTTTAGAATCATGGGTGGTTTTTTAGCTGTGGTTGGTTGCGCGCTCTCCTCTTTCGCACAGCAACGTTCTGTCGCACTAACTTTTGACGACCTCCCTGTACAAGGTACAGTCAATCCGACCGAAGCCCGATCCATTAACGCTGCTATCTTGGATTCCCTTGACCGGCATCACGCTCCGGCCATCGGATTTGTGATTGAAAGCAGAGTACAAGATATAGGCAAGAGCCAGGGGCGGGAGTTACTGAGCCCATGGGTTGAGCGTGGCTATGAGTTGGGTAACCACACCTATTCTCACACAATTTCTGACAATCTGACGGCGGAGCAGTTCGAGAATGGAATCGTGGCGGGAGAAGTCTCATTTGCCGCCGCGCTGAGCAAAGTGGGCAAGACCCCACGCTTTTTCCGATTCCCGCAAAACCATACTGGCGATACCAAAGAGAAGCATGACGCCATAGCCGCGTTCCTAGCTCGGCGGGGCTATAAAATTGCGGTCTGCACCATCGACAATGAAGACACCGCCTTCAATGCTGCATACATGAAAATGCTATCGAGCAAGGACGATGCGTCTACGACGAAGCTAAGTGTCGCCTACCTAGCCTATACCTCAGCGGAAATCGACTACTACACAAGACTCCACAAGCAGATATTTGGCCGGGAAATACCACATGTCATGTTGCTGCATGTAAACCGGTTGAATGCCGACCTCATCGATCAGTTGCTTGAGCTTTTCGAGCAAAAGCAATATCGCTTCGTAACGCTTGATGCGGCGCTGTCCGATCCTGCCTTCAACACTCCGGATCGGTTTGTACCTAGGTATTCCAAATACGGCCCGATGTGGGGCTACCGGTGGGCTGAGGAGCTTGGTGTCCAAGTCAACGGAAATGTGGAATCTGAGCCCCCCGCATGGGTTTTTCAGTACGTCAAAGAGCAGAAGTAGAAGAGTCTCGGGCTTCTGCTGTACCCCTGCTGGAGCGATCCTTTGAGGCGTGCCCTATCTGTTCTACGACATCGGGCCTGGTTAACGCTAATCGGGCAAGTGTAATGAGGTTATGGGGCTGTGGGGAGGGGCGGTTAACGGAGGATTGGGTGAAGATTGAGGAGCGGGGGTTAGCGGGCGCGCGGATTGAGGAGTCAGGGCTCGCGTTGGGGGCGCCTCGGAGGCTAATCCTGTTCGCCTAGAGTTTAGGCGTAGGTTTTGCCATAGGGATAGAAGAGATCCTTGCGGCCTTGCTGCCAGGCGGCGCGGAGTTCGGGCGTCGTGATGTCCCAGTCCGGGCGGCATTTTTTGGTGACGGCGCGCAAGTCCTGGCGGAGATCTTCGAGGGTGGGGCGGCCGAAGAACCAGTAGCCGTTGTAGACCTTATAAACCACAAGACCGGGCTCGAGGACAATCACATGGGGGATCATGGGATTGTGGGCGGGATCGGTGTACTCGGCGATGTCGAGATCTTTTTGGATGGTGCGGGCGGGGTCGGAGAGGAAAGGCCAGTGGGCGCCGACGCCGGTGCGGTATTCATTGGTTTCGGTGATGTTGTCGGTGGTGATGGTGACGAGGCGGCAGTAGGCGACCTCGATTTCGCGATGGAGTTGAACGAGGAGTTCGGCCTGGCGGCGGTCTTTGGGGCAGAAGCCGCCGCGGCCCAAGACGAGCACCATGGGACGCTGTGCCTGGAGGCCGGAGAGTTTGCGGCGCTTGGCGGTGTGGTCGGAGAGTTCGTAGTCGGGGAAGATGGCGCCGGGAACGATGTCGGATCGCATAGGAAGACCTCGCGGAATTGGATGCGCCGCGGGGGGATACGTTCCACGATAACCATGCATAGGCATAACTTCGGCTAGCGATTTGGCGTTGGCTGCGTCTTCAGTAGTTGTGGCAGCTGAGCGGAAAGGTTCGTTGTTTCAAAAGGGTGAAGGGAGTAGGCTGCCCGTGTTGGCCTACGCAATCGGAATGAGTGTTCTTTAACGGTTCCCGCACACATCCCAAGGAGGTTCCCATGGGAAATTTTCTGCAGGATTTGAAGTATGGGATTCGGATGCTGGCGAAGTCGCCGGGGTTTACGGCGGTGGCGGTGCTGTCGCTGACGCTGGGGATCGGGGTGAACACGACGATCTTTACTTTGGCGAAGGCGATTTTTCTGAAGACGATTCCGGTGAAGGAGCCGGCGCGATTGATGAGCCTTTTTTCGACGGCGCAGAGCCGCGGAGGGCCGCTGCAGGAATATTTGCCGACGCCGTATCTGAATGCGGTCGACTACCGCGAAAAAAATGACGTGTTCTCCGGGGCGGCGATTGTGGTTTTTGAAGGCGCGGACCTGACCCTCGGTGGGAAAAAAATCCAGACGTTCTGCGAACTTGTGAATGCGAACTTCTTTGACGTGGTTGGGGTGCAGCCAGACGTGGGGCGCGGTTTTTCGGAAGAAGAAGGCAAGACGCCGACGCCGGTGGTGGTGCTCAGTTATGCGCTTTGGAACCGGGAATTTGGCGGAGATCCGAAATTGGTGGGGCGAACGATTCAGCTCAACCAGCAGGACTTCACGGTGATCGGGATTATGCCGAGTTACTTCCACGACGTGGGGGCGCTGGGCAGCCCGGGCGCGTGGGTACCGATGCTGATGCACGACCAGGTGCTGACGGACGAGAACAAGAAATGGTTCAACGATCGCGGATTTCGGATGGCGGCGATGGTGGGGAGGCTCAAGCCGGGAGTGACGGTGGCGCAGGCGCGAGCGTCGATTCACAACCTGGGACTCGAACTCGAGAAGGAGTATCCGAAAGACAATGGCGGGCGGAACGAAATGCTGGTGCCGATCGATCAGACGGCGATACCTCCGCAACTGAGGAGTATTTATGTGAAGGCTGGATCGCTGATGTTTGTGATCGTCGGGCTGGTGCTGCTGATTGCGTGCGCGAACGTGGCGAATCTGCTGCTCGCGCGGGCAACGCAGAGACAGCGGGAGATTGGGGTGCGGCTGGCGATGGGAGCGTCGAGAGGCCGGCTGGTGCGGCAATTGTTGACGGAGAGTTTGCTGATCGGGCTCGCGGCGGGCGGGCTGGGAATTTTGGTGGCGTATTGGGGACGGTCGGCGCTGCTTCTTTTGTTGCCGCCGGGATTGCAGCGGCGATTGGATTTTTCGTTGGATGGAAGAGTGCTGCTTTATACGCTAGGGCTTGCGCTGGTGGCGACGGTGCTGTTCGGGCTGATGCCGTCGCTGCAGGCTTCGAAAGCGGACCGCATTGCGGCTTTAAAAGATCGGACGGGAAATCCGACGGGGAGCGCGCGGTGGTATGGACTGCGCGGCGTGTTGGTGATGGTGCAGGTGGCGCTATCGCTGGTGGCGCTGGCGGGGGCGGGGTTGTTTATCCATAGCTTGCGGAATGCGCAGGGGATGGACCCGGGATTTGAAGTGAAGCACGAGCTGGTGATGTTTGTGAACCTGGGGTCGGAGCATTACACGCAGGCGAGGGCGGAACAGTTTTATAAGGATGTAGTGGAGCGGCTTGCCGGAGTTTCGACGGTGGAGAGCGCGAGCATTTCGGATACGTACCCGTTTAGCGGGGGGTTGGCGCGCACGACGTTTACGGATGGAGTGGATATCACGGATCCGCGCAACGGGAAATTGACGCCGGTGATTGCGACGGAGCCGGGATTTTTTTCGGCGGCGGGAATCACGATGCTCGAGGGGCGGGATTTTAACGAGCACGATGATGCGCAAGGTGCGATGGCCGGGATTGTGAATAAAGCGGCGGCGGAGCAGATGTGGCCGGGAGAAGATCCGATTGGGAAGCACATCCACTTTCTTGGCGAGACTTGGGATATTGCGATTGTGGGAGAAGTGGCGACGGTGAAGTACCAGACGATGGGGGAAGCGCCGCAAGCGATCGTGTACGTGCCGCTGAAGCAGCATTACTCTCCGGGCATCGTGCTGTATGTGCGAGCGAAGGGCGATCCGGAAAAGGCCATACCCAGCGTGCGGAGCGCGGTGCAGGCGCTGGGACCGACCGTGCCTTTGCTGGACGTGCAGACGGTGCCGCAGGTCTTGGTGGAATCGCTGACGGCGCCGAGGATTGGGGCGGAACTGCTTGGAGGATTTGGATTGCTGGCGCTGCTACTGGCAGCGATCGGGACGTACGGCGTGATGTCGTATTCGGTGAGCCAAAGGACGCAGGAGGTGGGGATACGGATGTCGCTGGGGGCGCAGCCTGGGGATGTGTTGCGATTGATTTTGGCAAATGGGATGGCGATGGTGTGCGCGGGCGTGGTGGTGGGGCTGGGGATTTCTACTTTGCTGGCGCGGAGCATGAGTAGCTTGCTGTACGGGATCGGTACGTTTGATGCGCCGAGCTTTTTGATCACGGCGGGGCTGCTGATCGCCGTCGCGCTGGCGGCTTGCTACATCCCCGCAAGACGCGCGACAAAAGTGGACCCGATTCAGACGCTTCGGTATGAGTAAGTCATGGTCCCCAGGGGCCCACAACGAAAGATGAAAATGGGCCCGAGATGGCGTAGCGTTTGTACAGCCGCGTTGGCGACAGAGGCCGAGCTACTCTGGCGCTCGCAGAGCCCGCATAGGAGTATGGCTGGGACGCTGAGAAGCACAACGAATTGTAGCCTCCAGAAGTTTCGGGGAGCACGCGTAGGAGATTTTCGCTTTTTCGAAGCGTCCAACGCCGCGCGGTGGAAAGGAGTCGCGCGATGGAAGTTCTCTATCTCTGCTGTTGTGGTTTGGACGTACATAAGAAGAGTATTACCGCATGTGTGTTGTGGGCGGAGGCCAAGGGGAAGAGCCGTAAAGAGAAGAAACGCTTCGGGACCTTCACTCACGATCTGCTGCAGTTGGCTGATTGGCTCGCGCAGTGCGGCGTGACGCATGTGGCCATGGAGTCGACCGGCGTGTACTGGAAGCCAGTGTGGAACATTCTTGCGGAGCAGTTCGAGGTGTTGCTGGTGAATGCCCAGCACATCAAAGCCGTGCCGGGCCGGAAGACGGACCAGAAAGACAGCGAGTGGATTGCGGACTTGCTGCAGCACGGATTGCTCCGCGGGAGTTTCGTGCCCCCGCAGCCCATACGTGAACTTCGAGACCTCACGCGGTATCGCGTGAGTTTGGTACAGGAGATC
Source organism: uncultured Acidobacteriota bacterium (assembly GCA_963843265.1). Taxonomy (GTDB): domain Bacteria; phylum Acidobacteriota; class Terriglobia; order Acidiferrales; family UBA7541; genus Acidiferrum. Next base: position 34,225 of record CAWJJR010000001.1, read on the forward strand.
AATCGGATTGCGAATCGCATTCAGAAGGTGCTGGAGGATGCCAACATCAAGTTGGCATCGGTAGCGACCGATGCTTTGGGTGCTTCGGGGAGAGCGATCCTGCAGGCCATGCTCGCCGGGGAGGGAGACGCTGCCCGGCTGGCCGAGATGTCCAAAGGTCTGCTGCGGAACAAGATCCCGGAACTGAAATTGGCGCTCGAAGGTCGTATGACCGAGCATCATCGATTTTTGCTCCGACAGCTCTTCGAGCATCTGCGCTTCACGGAATCGAAACGGAATGAGATCGAGCAGGAGATCGATAAGCGCATGCGCCCCTTTGAGGATAGGGTCACTCGGCTATGCACCATTCCCGGAGTCGATCGGGTGACCGCTTGGGGAATGCTGGCGGAAATAGGAATGAACATGAATCAGTTTCCGTGTTCAGGGCACCTGGCTTCTTGGGCTTGTTTGTGTCCTGGGAGTTTTGAGAGCGCCGGGAAGCGGCTGAGTGGCAAGATGCGCAAGGGCAACGTCTCGCTCCGCCGTTGTCTGGCGCAGGCGGCCTGGGCCATCTCAATGATGAAGAACAACTACCTCTCGGCGCTGTATCGGCGCATTGCTGCTCGGCGGGGAGCCAAGCGCGCGGTCATGGCGGTAGCTCACGCACTGCTGGAGATTGCCTATCACATGCTGAAGCGTAAGGAAGACTACCGGGAACTCGGTGCGGACCACTTTGACCGGATCGACGTGAACCGAATCCGCCGATCCTTGGTCGGGCGGCTGGAACGCCTGGGCCACAAAGTCACCCTGGAGCCACTTACTCAGACCGCCTGAAGGTATTTTCGTAGGAGTAGCGACGCTGATCTTCAGGCGGTACCTTTCCGCTGAACTTCGGGAGTTGAGCTCGGAGTGCGTGCGGCAGCGTAGAGGCCGAGGACGCGCAAATCGCTGGTGGCTTTGCGGACTTCCGCGAGGGCAGATTCGAGCTGGGCGGAAGAATCGGCTTCAAGATCCAAGAAAAACTGATACTCCCAGGGGCGGCCGTGGATGGGGCGGCTTTCGATTTTTTGGAGGTTGACGCCGTGCTTTGCGAAGGGCTCGAGAGAGGCTAAGAGCGCGCCGGGGCGGTGGGCGAGGCGCATAGCGATGGACATTTTGTGGGCGTCGGGGGCAGGCGGGGGAGCTTCAGCAGCCGGGCGGAGCAAGAAGAAGCGGGTGAAATTTTCGGCGTTGTCCTGGATGCCGGCAAGAAGGATGACTCCGCCGTAGTGCTCTGCGGCCCGACGGCCAGCGATCGCGGCGCAAGTTTTGTCGCCACGGGCGAGGGCTTCGCGCACGCTTCCGGCGGTGTCTTCCGCGGGGACGCGTTTGAGGTGCGGGTGGACTACGAAGAAACGCTCGCATTGAGCTAGAGCCATGGGATGGGAAGCGACGGAACGGAGGTCAGCGAGGGAGGCACCGGGACAGCCGATTAGATGATGCTCGATGGGGAGGATGGTTTCGGCAGTGATGGTGAGGGCGCTTTCGAGGAGGAGGTCGTAGACGCGGACGACGGGGCCGGCGAGGGTGTTTTCGACGGGGGCAAGAAGAGCATCGGCTAGGCCATCGGTGATGGCGCGAAAAGCGGCGTCGAATGTGGGACGAGGAACGGTGATGATGCCCTCGCCGAGGAGTTGGACGGCGGCTTCTTCGCTGAAAGCACCAGGTTCGCCCTGAAAGGCAACGCGCATTTTATGGATGATAGCATTGCTTGGCGCGGGTACGGTGCGCGGCGTTTTCTGCGAACTCTCGCCGAAGCGAGAACGGTCCAGATTGGCTGTGGATTCGAAAGGCGGGCGTCATCCCTCTCCTCCTTGAGCAGGCGCTGACACGGTATACTGCGGGAGGGGTGAGAGAGAATGAAAGTGGCGAGACCGGAGCCCGGGGAGTATGCGGCGTACTACGAGAAGTACATTTCGCTGGTGCCGGGGAATGACGTAGTGAATGCACTGGAGTCGCAGCGGGTGCAAACGATGCAGCTGCTCGCGGGGCGGAGCGAGCGGGAGGGTAATTTTCGCTATGCTGCGGACAAATGGTCGGTGAAAGATGTAGTCGGGCACATCATCGATTCAGAGCGAATCTTCGCGTATCGAGCGCTGCGAATTGCACGAGGGGACAAGACGCCGATCGAAGGATTCGAGCAAGACGATTATGTGCGAGACGGCAGATTCAACGAGCGGCCGCTGGCGAGTTTGGCGGAAGAGTTTGCGGTGGTGCGAAGCGCGACGCTGGCGATGTTCCGGTCGTTTAGTAAGGAAGCGTGGCTTAGGCAAGGGACAGCGAATAAGAATGAGGTGAGCGTGCGGGCGCTGGCGTACATTGCGGCGGGGCACGAGCTGCATCACCGGCAAATACTGGAAGAGAGATACTTTTCGGCTATTCCGCGCGCCTGACGCGCGTGGCTCGGGCCCGCATCTCGTGGCGGGGCTTGGGCTTAAGAAGAAAATAAAACAGAATGGCAGAGAGAGTAATGCTGAGCGCCGCGGCGAGGATGCAGACGGCTTGGGCGTCGAGGGGATGGGCGAAGGCGTCCCGAAGCAGGTAAGATCCGACCAGCAAGAAAATCAGAGCGAGCGAACTGACCAGGCTTCCAAAGGTTCGAGCGGGGCCTCCGCGGATGACCAGAGGCTTGGGGTGGTGGGCGGGGGCACGGACGAGAGTTTCAGCGCGCATGTTTCACCTCTTGCGGGGCCTCCGCTTGGGCCGTGACCGGTTCTTCGAGACGCAAAAATTCCAAATACGTGGCGTGCGGCGGGACGTATTTCTTTTTCATGAGCGCGCCGCAGACGCAGCGAGGATTCGTTCCGTCGATTGCGCTGTTTGTTTGGACCAACACTTCGCAGCGGCACTTGGAATTCGTGCAGTGCCATTGTTCTCCGGATTTCATAATCATGATGCCCGTCCCCCTGACTTGCAGGCTTGCTGGGATTGCCGAGAGGCAGCTAAGGCCTGGGCTCACAGTAAGTGTAGAGGGACTATATAGAGCAGTAAATTAAAAGGCAAGGGTAAAATATTAATAGAACGAAGGTACTGTATAGATAACTGTGGATAACCTTTCGGGGCAGGGCGCGCGCCAGGAGGCGATGTAGTGCATCTTCTTGATGGCGTGCCAGTGATTGCACGTTGGCCGGCGGCTACAAGTGAGGCGCAAACTTGCCCGAGAGCACTCTTCCGGGTTAGGTTGCAGGGGCCGGGAGCGGCTGCTAAAATTGCTGATTTGCCGGATTGCCGGCGTCCGTGCTGAGGGATACCCGCTCGATGCCAGTCGGGTATCCTGCGAAATGTGTCGGGGGTTTGCGTCCAGGCCGATCATCAGTGCAACCGCAAAGCAGTCCAACGAATGGGCGACCGCAGAAAAGCCGACGCGAAGGGCAAGGGCAGAGCAAGCAACTGACCAGTTTCGGGGTCTGCGGAAGGGAGATTACGAGTGGCAAAGTATGATGTGGCGATTATTGGGAGCGGTCCGGGCGGCTATGTGGCAGCGATCCGGGCGGGCGAGCTGGGATTGAAGACGATTGTGGTGGAGAAGGACCCGTTTCTCGGCGGAACGTGTTTGCATGTGGGGTGTATTCCGACGAAGGTTTTGTTACACCACGCCGATGTGTACGACCACTTCAAGAATGGCGCGGAGCTGGGCTTTGAAGTGAGCGGGCTGAAAATTAATTGGGCGAATATCCTGGCGCGCAAAGACAAGATTGTGAAAAAGCACGCCAAGGGGATCGAGTTTCTTTTCAAGAAGAATAAAGTGGAGTGGGTGCAGGGGTGGGGGCGGTATGTGGGGCCGGGACGAGTGAGCGTCGATAACAATGGGAAGAAGAGCGAGATTGAGGCGGGGGCAGTGCTGCTGGTGAGCGGGTCCGAGGCGCGAGCGTTGCCGGGGATTGAACCGGATCACAAGACGATTCTAACGAACCGGTCGATTTTGGAGCTGCCAGACATTCCGAAGACATTGATTGTAGTGGGGGCGGGGGCGGTCGGCGTGGAGTTTGCGTCGATTTATAACTCATTTGGCACGCAGGTGACGATATTGGAGGCGCTGCCGCGAGTCGTGCCGGTTGAAGACGAGGAAGTTTCCGTCGAGTTGGAGAAGGATTTCAAGAAAAAGGGAATCCAGATTTTCACTGGCAGCATGGTGGATTCCGTGAGGAAGGACGCCAAAGGCGTGACGGTGTCGTTCAAGGATAAGGATGGAAAGGCACAAACGCTGCAGGCGGAGAAGCTGTTGCTGGCAGTGGGACGCAAGCCGATGACGGAGAATTGCGGGCTCGAAAACTCGCAGGCCAAGCTGGACCGGGGATATGTGCTAACGGGAGCGAACTTCGAGACGGATGAGAAAGGCTTGTACGCGATTGGAGATATCGTTGCGGGAATGCCGCAATTGGCGCACGCGGCGATGATGGAAGGGATTGTTGCGGTGACGCACATCGCGGGCAAAACGACGCACCCGATTTTGAAGACGCGGATTCCGAACGCGACCTATTGCGAGCCGCAGATCGGGTCGATTGGATTAACGGAAAAGCAAGCGCGCGAGGCGGGGTACGCGGTGAAGACGGGGAAGTTTCCGTTCGTGGGGAATAGCAAGGCGACGATTTTGGGGAATCACAACGGATTCATCAAAGTGGTTTCGGATGAGAAGCATGGAGAGATTTTGGGGATTCATATTATCGGGCCGCTGGCGACGGAGATTTTGTCGGAGGCGGCGGCGACTTTGAATCTCGAGGGGACCATCGACGACATGATGAATATGATTCACGCGCACCCGACGGTTTGGGAAGGGATGGGGGATGCGTTTGCGTCGGTGAGAGGGTTGCAGATAAACGTGTGAAGCTTCGCCAGAGCGGCACGGCATGCCGTGCCCCTAGGAAGAAAATTGAGACATGATGAAGAGCTGCGACACTTTCGAGCTGGGGTTGATTGGGTATGCTGAGGCGCACGAGCTGCAGAAGCGCCTTGTTGCGGCGCGGAAGGCAGATGCGATTGGGGATGTGTTGTTGCTTTGCGAGCATACGCCGGTGATTACGCAGGGGCGAAACGGAAAGCGAGAGCATCTGCTCGTTTCAGAGAATGTGCTTCGCCAACGGAACGTGGAGTTTTATGAGACTAGCCGCGGCGGGGATGTCACGTATCACGGGCCGGGGCAGTTGGTGGGGTATCCGATTCTGCAGCTTGGGGCGATTCGGAAGGATGTAGTTTGGTATGTGCGGATGCTGGAAGAAGTGATGATCCAGACATCGGCTGAGTTTGGGGTTACGGCGCATCGCGAGGTTGGAAAAACCGGCATCTGGGTCACGGCCAACGAAAAGGAATTTACGCAGAGTTCGCAGAGGACACAAAGTTCCCAGAGAGAAGAAATCGCAGCGGAGAAGTTGGGGGCGATCGGGGTACATATCAGCCGATGGGTGACTTCGCATGGATTTGCTTATAACGTGACGACGGATTTGCGGAATTTTGATTTGATTGTGCCTTGCGGCATTGCGGGGCGGAAGGCGACTTCGCTGGAGAAGTTGCTGGGACGAGCGGTGAGTGTCAGCGAAGTTGCGGCGAAGATGGTGCGGCATTTTGGGGATGTGTTTGGGTTGGAGATGGGGACGGGATCGCGCGAAGAGTTGATGGCGAAGCTGGAGCTTGCGGAGCAGCAGGTGGCCATACCAGCTTAGGAAGAGTGGAATGAAGAAGGAACTGACGCGGCAGCAGTGTCTGGACCTTTATTACTACATGCGGCTGAACCGCGCCGTGGAAGACACGATGGTGAAGCTCTTCCGGCAAAACAAGATTGTCGGCGGGCTGTATTCGAGTTTGGGGCAGGAAGCGATTTCGGTGGGAACGGCGTACGCGCTGGAGAAGAAGGATTGGCTGGCGCCAATGATCCGCAATATCGGGGCGCTACTGGTCAAGGGCGTGCCGCCGCGCGACGTATTCATGCAGCACATGGCGAAATACGGCTCGCCGACGAAGGGGAAAGACGGGACGAGTCATTTCGGCGATTTGGAGAAGCTGCATATCGTTTCGCCGATTTCGATGCTGGGGGACTTGATTCCGGTGATGACGGGGGTGGCGATTGCGGGGCGCTACCTCGGACAAAAGATTGTGACGATGACGTGGATTGGGGATGGCGGAAGCTCGACAGGCGTATTTCACGAAGGCTTGAATTTCGCGGCCACGCAGAAGGCGCCGTTCGTGCTCATCCTGGAAAATAATTTGTGGGCGTACTCGACACCGGTGAAGCGGCAGGTGCCGCTGGAGAATTTGGCGGATCGCGCGAAGGCGTACGGAATTTCCAGCTATTCGATAGACGGGAACGACGTGGTCGAAGTGTTCACGACGACGCGCGAAGCCGTGGCGAGAGCGCGGGCGGGAGAAGGGCCGATCCTGATTGAAGCGAAGAGCTTCCGGCGGTTGGGGCATGCGCAGCACGATCCAGCCGAGTACGTGCCGAAGGAAATGCGCGCGTATTGGGAGGCGCGAGATCCCATCACTTTGTATGAGAAGTTTCTGATGGGCGAGAAATTGCTCGATGCGAAGGGCAAGAAGGAGGTCGGGGAAAAGATCGACACGCTGCTCGCAGCGGAGCGGGAGTTCGCCGAGAATTCGCCGATGCCGCCGCCGGAGTTTGCGGAGACGGGAGTGTACTGCACGGGCGACGAGTGCCACAAAATCCAGCCGAAATGGGAACGGCCGATTGCGGAAGTGACGCCGCCGAAATCGAGCGTCAAGGCGGTGTGGACGGTGGCGGGATTTGGATCCGGCAAAAGTTCTGGCGGCGCGAACGCACCGATTCATTTTGGAGACACGAAGAACACGATAGAAAGTGCTGAGGCGGATGCGGCTAGGAAAAATGGGTCCAAAGGCACCGTCAAGCCAACACCAAAAAATGCCGCAAAAGCGGCCGTGAGTTCCGGCGCATCGAGAAAGACGCGGAGATAGCCATGGCGGCCAACAACAGCGCGGCAAACGGAACGCAAATCACGTTTCTCGAAGCCATCAAGCAGGCAATGTTCGAGGAGATGGAGCGCGACCCCGCGGTGGTTCTGCTGGGCGAGGACGTCGGCGTGTACGGCGGGGCTTTCAAGACGAGCGAGGGATTGCTGGAGCGGTTCGGGTGGGAGCGGGTGATCGACACGCCGATCAGCGAGAGCGCGATTATCGGGGCGGCTTGCGGAATGAGCTACATGGGGCTGCGGCCGATTGCGGAGCTGCAGTTCATTGATTTCATCGTGTGCGCGTTCAACCAGATTACGAATTTCGTGGCCAAGGGACATTATTTGTGGAATGCGCCGGCGCCGATGGTGATGCGCGGGCCCTCGGGCGGCGGGGTGCACGGCGGGCCGTTTCATTCGGCAAATCCGGAAATGTATTTCGTGCACACGCCGGGACTGAAAGTGATTTATCCTTCGACGCCGTATGACGCTAAGGGATTGTTGAAGGCCGCAGTGCGCGACAACAATCCGGTGCTTTTTTTCGAGCACAAATTTTTGTACCGGCGGATCAAGGGAGAAGTGCCAGCCGGCGACTACACCGTGCCGATTGGGAAAGCGGTGGTGCGGCGCGAGGGCAAACACCTGACGATTGTTTCGTATGCGGCGATGATGCACACGTCGCTGGAGGCCGCGGAGGCATTGGCGAAAGAAGGCATCGAAGCCGAAGTGATCGATCTGCGGACGCTGCTGCCGCTCGATGAAGAAACGATTTTGCAGTCGGTGAAGAAGACGAACAAATGTTTGGTGGTGCACGAGGATACCAAGACGGGGGGAATCGCGGGTGAGATTGCGGCGATTCTTTGCGAAAAAGCGTTTGGAGATTTGGACGGGCCATTGATGCGCGTGACGGCGCTGGATACGCCGGTGCCTTACGCGCCGACGCTCGAGGAGCATTTTTTGCCTAACGCGAAGAAGGTGTTTCACGCCGCGAAGGAACTCGCGCGGTATTAGAGGGTGCTTGGACGGGCGCTCCGACCGGGTCGGGGCGGCCCTACGAAGAATTCGAAGCCGGACAGGAGAATGCACATGGCCACAGACGTCGTGATGCCGCAGATGGGCGAAAGCATTTTTGAAGGGACGATCACCAAGTGGCTCAAGAAGCCGGGCGATAAAGTCGAGCGGGATGAGCCTTTGTTTGAGATATCGACGGACAAGGTGGATGCGGAAATTCCGTCGCCTTCGGCGGGCGTGCTGAAGGAGATCAAGGTCAACGAAGGACAGACCGTGCCGATTCAGACGGTTGTGGCCGTGATTGATGGCGCGGGCGGGGCTGCGGCAGCGCCGGCTCCTGCGAAGGCGGCTGCTCCAACGCCAGCAGTGGCTCCCGCAGCGGCAGCGCCCGTGGCACCACGACCTGCGGCCGCGGCGCCGGTTGCGCCAGCCCCTGTGGCACCTGCCGCGGCGCCTCAACGGAGCGGTGGAGAGCGCATTCACAGCTCGCCGCTCGTGCGACGGATGGCTGCCGAACATGGGATTGATTTGTCCACGGTTCCGGGAACCGGCGCAGGCGGACGGATCAGCAAACAGGACATTGAGGCGGTCATCGCCGCGGGAGGGGCTCCGGCAGCGGCGCCGCCGGTCGTTGCGGCACCAGCGCCAGCTCGGCCTGCGCCGCCACCACCTCCAACACCGGCAGCGGCGCCAGCGCCTCCGGCGGTTTCTGGCGGACAAATTCACGTGGCGTTCGAATCGGCGGTGCCGCGCGAGAAAATTTATTTCGGCAACTACCAAGTCGAGCCGATGAGCAATATGCGGATACGCATCGCGGAGCACATGGTGGCTTCCAAGCGCGTTTCCGCGCACGTCTATTCGGTCGATGAAGTGGACATGACCAAGGTGGCCTCGCTGCGCGCCAAGGCCAAGGATGAATTTCAGGAGCGCTACGACACCAAGCTGACGTTCATGCCGTTTTTCGTGAAAGCCGCGGTGGCGGGCCTGCGAGCGTATCCGACGATGAACGCGTCGCTGGACGGCACGAACGTGGTGCTGCACAAGGAGATCAACATCGGGATCGCCGTGGCGCTCGATTGGGGCTTAATCGTGCCGGTAGTGAAGGGCGCGGACGAGAAGAATGTGCTGGGCATCCAGCGCACGCTGAACGATCTGGCGGAGCGCGCGCGCACGAAGAAACTCAGGCCCGAGGAGGTGCAGGAAGGCACCTTCTCGATTACCAATCCGGGCGTCTTCGGCGGGCTCTTTGGATTGCCGGTCATCAGCCAGCCGAATGTGGGCATTCTAGGCCTCGGCGCGATTGAAAAGCGGCCGGTGGTGATTAACGACTCGATCGCCATCCGCTCCATGTGCTACATCACATTGAGCTACGACCACCGGGTGGTGGACGGGGCGATTGCTCACCAGTTCCTGCACAAGGTGAAGGAGACGCTGGAGAACTGGTCCGAACCAGTACTTTAGCGACTTTTTTCGTTGAAGATTACACGTGAGTCTCCGGGGGAATGGCGCCAAGTGCGGAGGGATGCCCACAGGATGGCGCGGGCGTAATTCCTGCATTCGGACACCTGTCCGGATGTGGGATGGGCATTCCCGCAAATGGTGCAGCGCAACCTGCAAGGGAATACGCCCCTTCGGCAATGTATCAAAAACAAGCGGCTTACATCAGATGAAGGGTGGAAGCCGGCCTGCCATTTCTCCCTGAGTCAAACGCAGATATGACCACTGCTACGCCGAAAATCCTGATTGCCGACGATCAGCCGGATGTGCTGAACGCGCTGCGCTTGCTGCTCAAGGGGCAGGGCTATGAAACGGAAGCGGTGACTTCTCCCGCGGAGCTGCTCAGGGTCCTGGCAGAGCGCGAATTCGACCTGCTGCTGATGGATTTGAATTACGCGCGGGATACGACCTCTGGCCGCGAGGGACTGGACCTGCTCAGCCACTTGAAAGAGAACGAGGATGCACCGGCGATCGTGGTGATGACCGGGTGGGCGACCGTGGGATTGGCGGTGGAGGCCATGCAGTACGGTGTGGCGGATTTCGTGGAAAAGCCGTGGACCAACGCGCGGCTGCTGGAAATCTTGCAAAAGCAAATTGCTCTGGGGCGCGAGCGGCGCACGTCCCGCCGCCGCGTGGCGCAGGAAAACCTGGACCACAAGGAAATTGCGTACCAGTTTCACCAGCAGGAACATGAAGTGGCCGAGGCCAGGTCCATCCAGCAAGGGCTCTTGCCGAAGAGCATTCCGCAGCAGGCGGGATACGAAATCGCGGGCGCATGGCAGCCGGCGCAAAGCGTGGGCGGAGACTATTACGACGTTCTTTCGTTCGACGAAGCGACACTCGGCCTGTGCATCGCCGACGTGGCCGGCAAGGGTTTGCCTGCCGCGCTTTTGATGTCCAACTTGCAGGCGGCCGTGCGGGGGCTGGCCTCCTCTTCTTTGCCTCCCGAGGGATTGTGCGCGCGGCTGAATTCGCTGGTTTGCCACAATACCGGCAGCGACCGTTTCATTACGTTCTTTTATGCGCAGCTCGACGGCCCGGAGCGGCTTTTGCGGTATACGAACGCGGGACACAATGCGCCCATCGTGCTGCACCGCGACGGGTCGCACGAGCGATTGCAGGCGGGTGGAGGAGTGCTGGGGGTTTTTCCGCATCAGACGTTTGCGGCAGGCGCGGCCCAGCTTGCGCCGGGCGATCGCGTGATTCTGTTTACGGACGGGGTGACGGAGGCTTCCGGCCCCGCTGGCGAGGAGTACGGCGAAGCACGGTTGCTAGGGCTGCTCCAGGAGAACCGCGCGGAGACGGCACGGTCGCTGCAGGAAAAAATCCTCGCGTCGGCAGGCGAGTTCAGCCTCGGGCACTGGCATGACGACGCTACGCTGCTTGTGGTCGCCGTCTCGGAATAGGGACTTGTCCGATCCGGGGCGGATCGCTTTTCGCGTCTCGAGCCCAACCAACTGGCGAGGAATCTCACTGCATCGTCGGCTTCAGCTTTCCGACCCAAACCGCAAAGTGATCCAAAGGAACGGGCTCGATGCCGGCGTCGCGCAGGGTACGGTCCACGAAGCGGTCGCGGTCGCTCTCTCCTTTCAACGCGAGATCGGTGATGGCGGCGAATTCGGTCTTGAGTGACGCCTTGGCGGCGATACGTTCCGCTGTGTAAGCCAGCACTTTGGCGTCGCCCGGCGCACGCGAGACGGAGAGCGTGTGGAGAAAGCCGCGCGTGCCGTTGCGGCGGTAGCTGTAATCGATGCGCATGGGATCGCCCGGGAACGTAAATTCCGAGGCGCGCACGGATTTCTGGATGCGGTCCCAAACGCGTGCCTGGCGGAAGACTTGCGAGCAATAGGAACGCATCTGCGCGCGGCTTCCCGGTGCGCCTACGCGCGCCGCCGCGCGGGGCACGGCGACATGGTCTCCGTAGAGACGTTCGAGCTCCGCATCCAGATCCTGCGAGAGGACGCCTTTCTGCGGGGCGAGCTGGAGTGCGTTCGAGAGCGTGTCGTCCCACTTGCGCAGGAGTTCCTGCAGAGCGCTGCCGTTGGAGCCGCCGCCGTTCGCGCCATGACCTTGCGAGCTGCGGAAGGACTCGAAGCGATCTTCCAGATCGTCGCGCAAGGCGCGTAACAGGGTTTCGTCGGCTTCCGGATGCAGCCGGCGTACGCGCGCAAATTCTTCTTGCTCCTCGATGAGGCGCAAACGGCGTTCGCCGGATAGCGGATCGAAAAGCAGCACGCCGATGTTCACCCATTCGTCGCGCACGAGGTTCGGCGTGTAGCGCAAGATGCGGTAGGCGCAGTTGCGTTCGTTTGCCGCGGATTCAGAGGAAGTTTCCGTCATAGATCACGTCCATTTCCGTCACACCCAGTTTGGGAAGGCCTGGCGATTGGATTGCTTGGCGGCCAGAAGGAGCTCCGGAACGCGAGAGCGCCGCTGCAGCAGCTGCTCGGACAGGCGTAGCACGGCGTCAAGGTCGTCCTCATACCAGGCCGGAGGGATTTGCCGGGTGATGTCGTCCAGCGCACGCTCGGTCATTTGTTTTTCCAGGCGCTCGAGCCAGGGCGCAAAGGACTCCATTCCGGTCACGCCTTCATACACTCGATTGCGCGCATAGAGCCCGCGCAGGGGCGCATCGGGGAAATTCCATTCGCCGGCATTGAAGCAAAAACCTTGATCGATCATCAGCGTGCTGTATTCGAATCCTCTCTTTTCCGTTTCCGCTCCGGAGGAATTCGCGGTCTGGAGCGCCTCGCGAGGCGCGGCTGGAAAAAAAAGCGTCTGGCGTCCGTTGGTATTGCCGGTCCATTTGTCGAAGACCAGCATGCCCGCGAAATCGTAAAGATTGGCCACCTGGCGCAATTGCTCGTCGGGCAGAAAGTCGTGAAGCGCGAGGCGCCGCGGATCGCCCGGGTAGCGCGAGCCGAACTGCAGCCCCGCCTGGCACGGGATCCGCTGGCGCGGCATTTCTATCGCCAGCTCCGGCGTCAAGCGGATGAGTTCCTCGGATACTTCAACAATAGCCACGGGCGTCGTCGGAAGCCCCAGCCGCGCCGCCAGCTTGGTCCCGAGCAGTTCGTTCACCAAAATGCGGCGGTGCTGCGGATTATTTTGGAATTTGACGACGTAATAGTTCGCGTCCGAGCAGCGCATCAAGTGTGACTGCGCGCCGCCGCGCATCCGCCGTATCTGTTCCAGCGCCCGCAACATGCAGGGCTATGCTAGCGGCAGTTGTTCATTCCGGCAAGCTGACTGTTTGGGAAGCCGGGAAACTTCCCAATTTGAGAGACTGCCGTGCCCGATTGGGAGGGCCCCAGGGCCGCTCGAGTGCCAGGGTGGCTCGCAAACCAACCCAAAAAGAAAAGGCCTGGGCGATGGCCCAAGCCTCTCCTGGCATCAAATCATTCGGCTAAGCGGGAGAGTTTACCGCCGCTTCTTCTTTTTGGCCGCCTTCTTCGCCTTCTTTTTCGGTTTTGGCTTGGGCTTGGCTTTTTTGGCTTTCGCTTTGGCCTTCTTTTTCGGTGCGGCCTTCTTAGCGGGTTTCGCCGCAGGCTTGGAGGCCGCTTTCGCTGCAGGCACTGCCGCTACCGGCTCGTCCTCGGTGATGAGGATTTCTTCCTCTTCCGTCTCCACGATCTCATCACCGCCGCCGGCCAGTTCGTCTTCTTCTTCCAGCCGCGACAGCTCGTTGTCGTCTTCGAAGTTATCTTTCTCGAAATCCATTGCATCCTCCCGAGGGGGAATCCACAAGCCTATGGCTCGTGGGACGCTGCCTCAGCCGGAGTCACCGACTCCCCTCCGCCGCAGCGAAGTTGTTATCGTACTCCAACAAAGTTGTCAAGCATTCTGCGCTAAACTCACGAAAACTAAACGCTTCAAAAAGGAGAACTCGCCGACGCGCGGCAATTCGAGCAAGGGGATGGCTTCCTGGGTTTTTCCTAACCTATTGTAAAGACAAGACTTAATTGTGAATCGATGCGGTGGCACTACCTGCGGATGCGGCTGGCTTGCGGGAAACACTCTTCGATCTGGTTTTCGCATGATGGCGCGCAGGCGCGGTCTCGGGCATGCCGCCCACCGTGTAAATGCGCAAGACCATGCCGCGGCTCACATGGTTGGTCCTCATGTGATTCCACTTGCGCACATCTTCCGTCGCCACACTGAAACGATCGGCGACTCCTCCCAACGTGTCGCCTCGGCGCACGCGATAACGAATCAACCGGCGCTTGGAATCCGAAGAAGGGGCCGCGGGAATAATCAGTTTTTCTCCGACGTCCAGCGCGTCGTGCCGGTCCATATTGTTCGCTTCGGAAATCGCCGCAGGCGTCACATGATATTTTTTCGCAATCGAAGTCAGAGTTTCCCCGGCTTCGATGCGATGACGCCGCCAGCTCACCCACTTGTCCGGCGGGATGTCCGCAATCTCCGCGGAGAATTTTTCGGCCGTGCCCACGGGCAAATGCAGCTCGAAGTTGGGATCGTCAGGCGTGGCGAGCCGGAGCAGTTCGGGATTCAGGTTGCGCAGCGTCTCAACATCCACGTCGATCGTCTCGGCCACCAGCCGCAGATCAATGGCGCGGCCGGGCTTTACGATATCCGTAGGGACGGGTTGCTCTGGATCGACTTGTATGCCGTAGTGCGCCGCATCCTTGGCGATCAGTGTAAGCGCCAGAATGATGGGAACGTAATTTTTCGTTTCGCGCGGAAGCACATTGCGCCGGTATAGCTCCCAAAAATCCGCGTAGCCCGTGCGTTCGACGGCCTTCTGTACGTTTCCCGGGCCGCAGTTATACGCGGCCATCGCCAGATACCAGTCGCCGAATTGCCCATAGAGATCGCGCAAATGCTGTGCGGCCGCGCGGGTAGCCTTTTCCGGGTCCTGACGTTCGTCCACCCACCAGGTGTGCCGCAGGCCGTACTCCATGCCGCGATACGCCACGAATTGCCAGATGCCGCGCGCGCCGGCCCGTGAAAGCGCCAGCGGCTGGAACGCGCTTTCCGCTTGCGCCAGATAGATCAAATCCTGCGGAAGGCCTTCCTCGCGCAGCACGCGCGAAATCATGGCTCGGTAACGCCCGGAGCGGCGCAAGCCGGTCTCCACGATGGCCCGGCCGCGCGGTGTTTGGAAGAAATTGAGAAAGGAAAGTACTTCGTCGTTTACCGTCAGGGGCAAGTCATGCGAAACGTTCTTGGCCGCTTCTTCGGCGCGCGCCTTCAAGCGCGGGTCGACGGGGAACGTCATCTCCGCCACTTCGTCAATGGCCGCCGGCACCGCCGGCGCTTCCTGAAAACCGTCCCCTTCGCGGAAGGCTTCCAGCTCTTCGTTGTAAACGGAATCGACCACCCGGCGGAAAAGTTCGTTGAGCTTGGGATCGCTGTTTACGTCGAAGCCGCTTTCGAGCAGCCAATCCACGGCTGCGTCAAAATCGCGCCGCGCCGCTTCCAGATGCCCGGCTTTGTAGTTCTGTTCGCCGGAAGAAAATTTCGTTTCCACCTGCTGGATCAAATATTCCTTCGGCCCGGGAACCCGTAGCGCCAGCGCATTGAGCCATTCCGCTGAAAGCTTCGCCAGAGGCAGCTCTCCCACGTTGGCGGGAACCTGAGCGGCTGCGGCATTCGCCGGAGAAAGCGCGGGCACGTGCGCCTGGACACTGTGTTTGGCCGCGTCTTCGCACCCGCCGGCTGCCACGCACAGCCCGGCAACAAGCGTCCCGCACAGGGTAAACTGAAGCCTTCGCCGCATCTCTCTATGTTAAGTAGCTGTTACAGTCCAGGTCAACGCTTTCCGGCAAGGGAGGGTTGACCTACTCAATACACGACCGGACGCCGTTCGGCCGGGACCGCGCCTGTTCCATCGCAGGACCGGTCCGCGATAGACTCTCCCGCGAGGTGTTTCACGTGAAACTGCCCGCGCTCGTCTGCAATCATGGAAAAGGTTCGTCTATTTTCGCTTGGCTGCTCGTCTACCTGGTGATTTCTGCTGCCGCTTCCGCACAACAAGCGCCCGCGGACGCGCCGTACCTCAATCCCAAACTCCCCGTTGAGCAGCGCGTCGACGATTTGATTTCCCGCATGACGCTGGAAGAGAAAGTCTCTCAACTCGGCCATACCGCTCCATCCATTCCGCGTCTGCGCGTTCCGGAATACAACTGGTGGAACGAAGGACTTCACGGCGTTGCCCGCGCGGGAATCGCCACGGTATTCCCCCAGGCCATCGGGATGGCCGCGACTTTCGATGAGCCGCTCATGCATCAGGTAAGCGAGACGATCAGCACCGAGTTTCGCGCCAAATATTACGCCACCGTCCATCCCGACGGCTCTTCCGACTGGTATCGCGGCCTCACCGTTTGGTCTCCGAACATCAATATCTTCCGCGATCCGCGCTGGGGCCGCGGGCAGGAGACCTATGGCGAGGATCCATTCCTCACTTCGCGGCTCGGCGTTGCGTTCGTTACCGGCTTGCAAGGAAATAATCCGGACTATTTCAAGACGGTCTCCACGCCCAAACACTTTGCCGTGCACAGCGGCCCCGAATCCACGCGCCATTCCGTTGACGTGCATGCCTCGCGCCACGACGTGGAAGACACCTATCTGCCCGCGTTCCGCGCCACGGTCATGGAAGGCAAGGCTGAATCCGTGATGTGCGCCTACAACTCCTTAAACGGGCAGCCGGCTTGCGCGAACAGCGATCTGCTTCAGGAACACCTCCGCAAAGACTGGGGTTTTCAAGGCTATGTTGTCTCCGATTGCGGCGCCGTTGCCGATGTTTTTGGCGGCCATCATTTCCTGCCTACGCCCGAACAAGGCGTCGCCGCAGTCTTTAAAGCCGGAATGGATCTTATCTGCGGCGACTACCGTCACGCGATGAGCACGGAGCATGCGGCGATACTGAGCGCCGTCCATCAAGGCTTGCTCTCCGAGGCCGACCTCGACCGTTCCTTGCGCCGCCTTTTCATCGCGCGCTTTCGCCTCGGCATGTTCGACCCGCCATCCACTGATCCCTTTTCGCATATCACTCCCGTGGAGAACGACACCGAAGCGCATCGCCAGCTCACCCTTCGCATGGCCCGCGAAGCACTCGTTCTGCTCAAGAACAAAGATAACTTCCTTCCCCTAAAGCAGACGCCCGCGACGATCGCCGTCATCGGTCCCAACGCCGAGAGCCTCGACGCACTGGAAGGCAACTACAATGGCACGCCGTCGAAGCCGGTTACCATTCTTGCCGGCATTCGCAATCGCTTTCCGCAATCCAAAGTCGTCTATGTCGAAGGCACCGGCCTCGTCGGCCCGGTCACCAGGCCAATTCCCTCAGACTCTCTTTGTGCCGACGCCGCTTGCACCGACCACGGCCTCAAAGCGGACTACTTCCCGAACATGACGCTCGAAGGTTCGCCCGTGATGAGCCGCACCGATGCCACCATTGACTTCGCCTGGGGCGACACGGGCATCTCGCCGCAACTGCTCAAAAATTACTCGGTCCGCTGGACAGGCTTCCTTACGGTTCCTGAATCCGGCGATTACGTCATTGGCTTCATCGGGCAGGACGGCTATCGCCTCTGGCTCGATGGCAACCTCGCCGTCCAGGATTGGACGCTTCACCATCCTGCTTCTACCCTAACTAAAAAAGTCCATCTTGAAAAAGACCATGCCTATTCGCTCAAAATCGAATATTTTCAGGATGTCCGCAGCTCGGAAGCCCGGCTGATCTGGAGCATTCCCGACAACGAAGAGCGCAAGGCCGTCGACGCCGCGCGCGACGCGGACCTCGTGGTCGTAGTCATGGGGCTCTCGGCGCGCATTGAAGGCGAGGAAATGAAGGTGAACGCCGAAGGCTTCGCAGGCGGCGACCGCACGCGCATCGATCTTCCAGCCCCGCAAGAACAACTGCTCGAACGCGTTTACGCCGCCGGCAAACCCACTGTTCTTGTCCTTACGAACGGCAGCGCCCTCGCCGTCAACTGGGCTGACGCGAACATTCCCGCCATTCTCGAAGCGTGGTATCCCGGCGAAGAGGGCGGCACTGCCGTCGCGGAAGCGCTCGCGGGCGATTTCAGCCCCGCCGGCCGCTTGCCCGTTACCTTCTACAAATCTGTCGATCAGCTTCCGCCGTTCGATGACTATTCCATGGCCAATCGCACGTACCGCTATTTCGACGGGGAGCCGCTCTATCCCTTCGGCTTCGGATTGACCTACACAACCTTCGTTTACGATCAAGCGCATGTCGATCACGCGACGATTTCTGCCGCGGGCGCCGTCACCATCTCCGCCGAGGTGAAGAATACCGGCCGTTTCGGCAGCGACGAGGTCGTCCAGCTTTACATCTCGCATCCCAGCGTGGCTGGCGCTCCGCTGCGCGCCCTGGAAGGTTTTCAGCGCCTCCATCTCGAACCCGGTGAGAAAAAGACTGTAAAATTCGTCCTGGGCGGTCGCAGCCTGAGTATCGTCGACGAAGCCGGCAAGCATCGCATCGTTCTTGGAAGACTCGATGCCTGGATCGGCGGAGGCCAGCCCGTCACGCCGCCCAGCCTGCCCAAGGTCGCCGGAGCCGCAGCGCATTTCACCATCACTAGCGAAGCGACTCTGCCGGATTAGTCTGCAAATCCGCTCGCTAGTCCCGCTTGCGGGCCAGGGAAAAAATGCAAATATTTCTCTTGGCAAATGGCCCAACCTGTAGTATTCTGCAGTTGCGTTTGTTGCTCTTGTATCGCCTTTGGATTTGTAAAGCGGTCGCAGGGTCAAACTTGCGGCCTTTTTTTACGTTCGAGGACGGCCGGAACTCTCTAGAGGGGTTCGGAATTCGAGGCACCAAATAGCTCAATTTAGTAATGCTCGGTTGCAAGTCAACCGACAGAAAAGAGTACAGCAGTGAGTAAAGAACAAGGAACAGTGAAGTGGTTTAATGCCAGCAAGGGCTTCGGGTTCATCCAGCGCCAGAGTGGAGAGGACGTTTTCGTCCATTTCTCCGCGATCGTGGCTGATGGCTACAAGTCGCTGAATGATGGCCAAGCGGTTGAATTCGAAGTGACCAAGGGCCCCAAGGGTCTGCAGGCCTCGAACGTCCAACCCCTCTAATTCCACTTCACAAAAATACGAAACGGGCGGTGCGCTTCGGCGTCCCGCCCGTTTTTGTTGTTGGGTGGCACAGACTTCAGTCTGTGCTCTTTCCCCCGCGACGCAACCGTCACCCGGCATCCTAGCCTAACTTCCCTTTGTGGCAAACGTAAGTCGTTGAGCTGCAAGCCTTGTTCCTTACTTCACTTGCTACAAACCGCTGGCGCCCAAGGTGGCGGTTGAGAAAACAGCGGCAGTAGCCCCAGCTTGTTCAGGATGGCATTCAAGTCCTTGGGTACCTGGGCGACCATCGTTTTGAAGGGCTTGCCATGCACCTGCAACTGCCCCAGCCGGATGGCCTGTAGCTGACGCAGCAGATTGTGGACCTCGATGGTCTGGTCCTTCTGCCGCCACTGCCGTTCCAGTTTGGCGCTCAACCAGTAAGCCAGGAAACAAATGCGCACATGGTTGCGAACCCGATCCGGTCGCCAATGAAACACCGGCCGCACTCGTAAATAGTCTTTGAGATGGCAAAAAGCATCCTCCACCTCCAGGAGATTCTTGTAGTGGCTCAAGACTCCGGTGCTGGGAATCTGCTCCGGAGTAGCGTTGGTTCCCAGCAGATAGAGGCCGTCGCGGATCTTCTCAGCTTGGATCACCTCGGTCCGGCGGCTCCATTGCAATTGACCGTTGGGGTTCACGGCATACTCAAAGTATTTATGGGCTTTGAGCCGTTGCAGCGCGCGTCCCACCTGGCTAGCCAATTTCTGGGGGTTCACCTTTTTGCGCTGGACCGCCGCCAGTCGTTTGAGTTCGTTCTCCGCTTTGCTCAGTCGCGCCTGCCGCCGTTGTTGATCTCGCTGCTGACGCCAGGAACCGCCGGCAATCACGTAGCGCTGGCCCTCGCGCACGATTTCCATCACCTGCGTGCGATCCCACAGCTCGGGCGACTGTTCGGCGGGCAAACTCGCTAGCAACTCTTCCAGCGTGCTGGCGCCCAACCGCGTCACATACTTGAGCTTCAGCTCGTCCATGGCCTGCAGATTGACCTTGCTGCTCATGCCGCCATCAAACACGAAGACCGCCTCGCGGATGCCGAAACGGCGCCGCAAGGTGCTCAACAGTCCTTGCAGCGTGGTGGTGTCGCCGCGGTTGCCGCGCAAGACCTCCAAATGCAGCGGCAGGCCTTGAGCGTCGGTGGCTACCGCCAGCAGGACTTGCGGCCGGTCCGATCGATGGTCCCGGCTATGCCCATACTGACTGGTCCTTGACGGGCCGTGCCCTTCAAAATACACACTGGTCAGATCGTAGAGCACCAGCGAGACGCCCTGGGGAAAGCTCTTTTGGTAGAGCTGTTTCTCGAGGCCGACCCAGTGTCCGTTCAGTTGATCCATGGCGACATACAAGTCGTCCTCGTCGAAGTCTTCGGTGGTCTGATCCAGGCCACAGGCCGCGGCCAGCAGGGTGCCGCGAGCGTGATCGACCAAGGCCAGTTTGGCACTGGGAAACAGAATACGACCCAGGATCATGGCCTTGAGCAGACCGGCCCTCCGAGCATCCGCAACGAAGTCAAAGATCGTGCTCAAGCCAAACTCCTCCCAGGCCTGGTGCAGGACCATCAGCCCGCCGAAATTCCAGGCTTCGGCCAGTTGGAGCGACTCTGCGGCCACAAAGCTACGCCCCTGGAGGGACTGGCTGATGAGCTCGCGGGTCTCGGGGGGCAGGGCCGTGATGTTGCAGATGGTGCGGGAGCGAGGGCCCTGTGGGGTACGAAAGGACTCGCGAACCAGATAGGTGAAGTAGGTGGTATTGCCGCGCTTGCACTTGGTGGCCTGGACGAACATACGTGCTACACTGTAGCAAATAAATCCAGTAATACAAGACAAATCTGAAATAATTACTTGCTACATTTCAGGCGGAAAACCCTTCTTTGTAAGAGGTTTCCTCTATTTAAAAGGGAAGTCAGGCTAGTCCGCCACTCAACTGGATCGTTCGGCACTTTGGTCGGCACTTTGGAAGGATGCACAGACTGAAGTCTGTGCCACTCTTGCGCTAGGCCAACGCCTGCTTCAAATCGGAAATTAAGTCTTCCGCATCCTCAAGCCCAATCGAAATGCGGACCGTGCCCGGACTAACACCGGCTTGCCGCAACTCTTCGATGGTCATGTTGTAGTGCGAACTGTAGATGGGGAGTATGACGAGCGACTCGACGCCTCCCAGGCTGGCCGCCAGCAAAAACAACTGGACGCGGTCGCAGAAACGCCGGGCCGCAGGTAACCCGCCCTTCAAATCAAACGCCATCATCGATCCAAATCCGCGCATCTGTTTTTTCGCCAGCTTGTGATCCGGATGTGACGCCAGTCCCGGATAGTGCACCCGCGCGACCTTCGGATGCTTCTCCAGGAACTTCGCGACAGCGACAGCGTTCTTGCACTGCCGTTCCACGCGCACTCCCAGCGTTTTTATGCCGCGAATCAAGAGGTACGCGGCACCGGGGTCCATCGAGCCACCCAGATAAATCACCATGTGCCGGACGCGCTCCATCCATTTCTTGCTCCCGGCTACCACTCCCGCAATCAAGTCCGAATGCCCCGCCAGCGCTTTCGTGGCGCTGTGCACCACCATGTCGTAGCCCAGCGCGATCGGATTCTGCAGCACCGGCGTTGCGAACGTATTGTCGATGATGGAGACCAGCCCGTGCTTTTTCGCGAACCGAACTGCCTTTTCAATGTCCACAAGCCGCAACGTCGGATTCGTCGGCGTCTCCACATAGAGAACCTTGGTCCGCGGCGTCACCAGGTTTTCGATGCCTTCCAGATCCATTCCCACGCGATGGGTGGTGATGCCCATGTCGGGAAAAATGTCGCGCATCAAGCGGTAGCTGCCGCCGTAGAGCTGTGCCGTCGAAATCAATTCATCGCCATGTTTCAGCGCTCCGAGTAGCGCGCTGGAAATCGCCGCCATCCCGGATGCCGTAACCACCGCTGCCTCCGCTCCTTCCAGAGCCGCGATTTTCCCTTCCGCCACTGCAAGCGTCGGGTTGCCGTAGCGCGTATAGATGTACGCCTTGCTCTTTCCTTCCGCCCACAGCTTCATCTCCGCTGTCGAAGAAAATGTAAACGTCGACGACCGGCAAATCTCCGTCACCACCGGCCCGCCAACGCCGTGCCGCTGCGGTTCCCCCGCGTGTATCGCCATTGTCTGCGGGCAGTGCTTCCGCGCACCCTGTTTCCCGTCTGGTTTTTTCTTCATAATCACTCCATCTTGACGGCGCATTTCCTCCCGGCAAGCACCAATTTGGCGCCGAAAGGAAGGGAACATGACTGTATCGCCGCGCGTAAGTATATTGGTGGAGCAAATGTGTCCGATTCCGGCTGTCGCATTGGCCTTCCGGCGCTGGACAGCACCGCTGCTCTACTGGTTGGCCGGCAGCCCTTACCAGAAAGCCGCGAAGAATATTGGCCACGACCTGGAGTAACCATGGATCTCTCATCCCCCGGACGTTGGATTCAACTTTGTTGGATTGCTTTCGTTTTGTACTGGTTCGTTTCCGCGTTCAACCGCAAAGTCACCAAAAAGCGGGAGACCCTTTCTCAGCGTCTTCGCTATACGCTGCCGCTAGTGGTTGCTGCCTATCTTTTATTCCCCTCCGGACCGCGCTACGGCTGGCTGGGCTTGCGTTTCGTATCCGGAGGGCCCGCATCGCAATGGCTAGGCCTGGCAATTACGGTTGCAGGCACGGCTCTGGCGATCTGGGCACGCTGGCACTTGGGTTCCAATTGGAGCGGTGTCGTTACACTCAAGGAAGGCCACGAACTGATTCGTTCCGGTCCGTATCGCGCCATTCGCCATCCTATTTATACGGGAATTTTGCTAGCGCTGCTGGGCACGTCTATCGCGGTTGGTGAAGCGCGAGGGCTGATTGCCGTCGCGATCGTTCTCCTTTCGTTTTATCTGAAAGCCCGCCGCGAAGAATCTTTCTTGTCGCAGGAGTTTGGGCCCGGCTTCACCGAACACCAGCGCCACACGGGAATGTTTCTGCCAAAGTTTTCCAGCTAATCGCTCTGGAGTTGCGGCTAGCCTTCCTCTTCTTCCGCTTCGCCGTGAGCCGGTTTGTGCGCATCGATCACTTTTTGCGCCAGCTCGTTCGGCAAGTAGTCATAGTGCGAAAACTCCATCGAGTAGCTCGCGCGTCCTTGCGTCTTGGAAATGAGGTCGTTGGCGTAACTCAGCATTTCCGAAAGCGGCACCTGCGCCTTGATGACCACGTTGTGTCCGCGCGCCTCGCTGCCCGCGATGCGTCCGCGCCGCGAGCTGAGGTCGCCCATCAAGTCGCCCGAGTATTGATCCGGTGCATACACTTCCACGTGCATCACCGGCTCGAGCAAAGCGGGTTTGGCCGCCTTCATCGCTTCCTTGAAAGCCAGCGACCCGGCAATTTTGAAAGCCATGTCCGAGGAATCCACGTCGTGGTACTTCCCGTCGTAGAGCACTGCGCGGAAATCCACCACCGGAAAACCGGCCAGATAGCCCCGTGCAGCCGCGTCGCGAATCCCCTTCTCCACCGATGGAATCCAGTTCCTGGGAATCGCGCCGCCGAAGACGTCATCCACAAATTCAACACCCTTGCCGCGCTCAATCGGCTCCATCTTGATGCGGCACACGCCGAACTGCCCGTGCCCGCCGGACTGCTTTTTGTGTTTGCCTTCCGCGTCGGCTTTGCCGCGAATCGTCTCGCGGTACGGCACCTTGGGCGGCTTTAACGTCAGGTCCACGTGATAGCGCTTGTGCAGCTTCGCCACCACCACCTCGATGTGTTGCTGTCCGGAACCGGCCAGCAAAAATTCCTTGGTCTGAGGATCGCGCATAAAACGCAGCGCGGGATCTTCCTCGATAATTTTGTGAATCGAAACACCGATTTTGTCCTCGTCGGCGCGCGTTTTCGGCTCGATCGCGAAGGTGATCGAAGGCTCCGGCAGTTGCGCGGGCTTGTAGTAGATAGGCGACGCTTTGTCTCCTAGCGTTTCGCCGGTTGTCGTTTCCTTCAGCTTCGAGATCGCTCCGATGTCCCCGGAATGCAGTTCCGCGATTTCGCTGAGCTGTTTGCCCTGCACCACCTGCGTGTGCTGGAAGCGCTCCAGTATTCCCCGGTTGTAATTGGTCAGCGTGGCGTCGTTTTTGAGCACGCCGCTTTTCACTTTGAAATAATTAATCCGCCCCGCGAAGGGATCCGCCAGCGTCTTGAACACGAAAAGCGAGAGCGGCTGGCTGTCATCGTACTTGCGCTCCACGCGCTCGCCCTTACCGTTCGGTTCCGTATATCCGACCTGCGCGTGTTCATCGGGATGCGGAAATGCATCCGCCAGAAACGTCAACAAGCTGGCCGTTCCTATATTGTGGAGACTCGAAACCATCAGTACGGGAAAGATTTTCTCCGCCACGATGGCCTTCCGCACTCCGGGAATCAGATCCGCAATCGGGATGGTGCCTTCCCTGAAAAACTCTTCCATCAATTCGTCGTCGCCTTCCGCCACCATCTCTACTAATTTCTCATGCGCTTCCTTAGCCTCATCCGCCAGCGCCGCCGGAATCTCTTCAATCGACGGCTTCCCGTCTCCATCCGGCTTGTACATATGCGCCTTCATTCCTACAAGGTCGATCACTCCGCGAAATCCTTTCTCCGAGCCGATGGGAAGCTGCAACGCGACGACATTGCGCCCAAAAACCTGTTCCAGCGATTCCATCGAACGTTCAAAGCTGGCCAGATCGCGGTCCATCCACGTCAAAACAAAAGCCCGCGGAATGTCGTATTCCGTGCAGTAATCCCAGACTTTTTCCGTGGTTACCTGCGAGCCCACGTGCGCATCTACCGCGATCAGCGCCGCGTCCGCCGCAATCAGCGAAGCCTTCGTTTCTGTAATAAAAGTGGAATATCCCGGCAGGTCGATGAAATTTATTTTTACCTTTTCCGAGCCGCCCGCTTGTCCGCCAGACGTCGGCCACTCCGCGTAAGCCAGCCCGGTTTGAATCGAGATTTTCCGCGCGATTTCCTCTTCGTCCCAATCCGTCGTGGTGCTGCCTTCCGCAACTTTTCCCCACCGCGGCGTCATTCCCGCGGTGAAGAGCAACGACGACACCAGTTGCGTCTTGCCGGTGCCGCCGTGGCCGACAATGCCAACGTTTCGAATCTCCTTGGTGAGATAGCTCTTCATATAGACCTCCCTTTGCGTGGCGCCGGCCATGCCGGAGCCGTCAGACGAGGTCCGTCCCGAAGAATTCAGGCGCGGGCCTGCGCCTGGGTGTGCGATTCAGAAGATGAAGGAGAGCGTGGCCCCTGCCCCGGCGTCTTGCAGAATGCAGCGCCGGTCATTCAACTACCCCTGGTCCGTTCCCCAACTCCGCGGATGCTAGCACACGCCCTCGCTTCCCGGCAATCTCGCGTTCCGCTCAAACCGCTGCCCCACTCCCCGAGAATTCTCCCTCCACCTCCTGATGTGCAGGCATTACAAACACCTCCTTTCTCCGCGCGACGAATCCGTTCTAGTGTCCCTCCTTCTCAGCGCCGCTCGCTCCTCGCCGCAACTCCCAAGCCGGATAATCTCTTCGTCCGGTTGAGGAATATTTACTAGGCCTAGTACTCGCTCCAAATTTGAGTTCCTCGCGCCTCCG
Source organism: uncultured Acidobacteriota bacterium (assembly GCA_963843265.1). Classification (GTDB taxonomy): domain Bacteria; phylum Acidobacteriota; class Terriglobia; order Acidiferrales; family UBA7541; genus Acidiferrum. Next base: position 59,385 of record CAWJJR010000001.1, read on the forward strand.
TTCTTACTTCATGAAAATACATCTCTTAGCGCATAATGACTCCGCGGCCGCCCGGCCCGCCAAATGCTCTTAAGGCAAGAGGGATGACTGTCCCATAGGAGCAGGATCTGGATTTACCACAGCAGCCGACCGTAGCAGCGACCGACTCCCAGGCAAACGCGCACCATCGGAAGCTGCTCTCAGGACGGAAGATCTTTCAGGAGGGTAATCATGGATGAGTATCAAGAATCCAACCACAACGAGAACGGCTGGGCCGCGCTGCGTGAAGGCTCCAACCGCTGGTTGGCCATAGCACTAGTAGCACTGCTTGCCATCGCCGGAGTCGCCTTTGCGTACGGCTATCATCAAAAGTCGGAACTCAGTCAGGTCACCGCGCAGGCTGCGACTGCCAATGCAACAACCGCCCAATTGCAGGCTCAGGTCAGTGCGCTCACCGCAAAATTAAATCAGATCACCGCCACCCAGACGCCCGCGACAGCTCCTTCGACCTCCACCGAGCCCGTGCTTTCCGCGGATATGGTCCCGCAATCTTCTGAGTCTTCTGCCGTCTCGGTCGAAAAACCCAAGACGGTCCACCCAAGGCACCATGTCGTCAGACACCGCACTCCTCCCGTGGATAAGAAATACCTCGAACTCCAGGCTCAGTTGACCGACCAACAAAAGCAGTTGAAAGCCACGCAGGACGAAGTCGCGAAAGACCGCTCCGATCTTGAAGGCTCCATCAACTCGACTCGGGACGACCTCAACTCCACCATCAACTCCACTCGCGACGACCTGAACGGCTCCATCGCCAAAACGCACGACGAACTTGTCGCCCTCGAAAAGCGCGGCGAACGCAGCTATTTCGAATTTGACCTCTCCAAGTCAAAGGAGTTCCAGCGCGTCGGGCCACTCACCATTTCCCTCCGCAAGGCAGACACCAAGCATAAGCACTACAACCTTGCGATGATGGTGGACGACAACGAACTCCAGAAAAAGAATGTAAACCTCTACGAGCCTATCTGGATTCACGCCGACGCCGATTCGCAACCAGTGCAGATCATCGTCAACAAAATCGACAAGGACCACGTGCACGGCTATATCAGCGCCCCGAAATACAAGCCGTCCGAATTGGCAGCGGCCAGCTCTGCCAGCGTGACCCCGGTTTCCGCAAAGTCGCCGGCCAGCACGCCGTCGAACACGACAGATCCGCAACAACCGCAACAGCCAAAGCCATAGTATCCCCCTTACTTTCATTGCGGCAGGACGCCACGCAAGGCGTCCCGCCGCCTTTTTCTCTTCTCTCACATTTGCAGTGATTATGGCCGGTGTTCGAGCGCCGGCTTCAGCGTGACGTGGCTGTCCTTCAAGATTTCCAGCGAGCGCTTCCAATCGGCAAACCCAGGGGCTTTTAACATCATGTTGTGATTCCCCGCCGGAAGCTTCAGTTTTGCGGGAGCGTTGCCGACGAATTTCTCGTCGACGTAGATTTCTGCTCCATCGGGCTGCGACGTAATCGCCACAGTGCCAAATCCGAGCGGAGCCTGGCTCGTCTCAGGTTCAGCTGCATCATCCGCCGCAGCAGTAGAGGAGTTAGCGTTGCTGGAAGCCGCCTGCGCTTCGCCGCCAGACGAAGCGGACATCGTCGCGTCGGAACCTTTGCCTTCGCCCCGCGATTCAGCGCCAGGAGAAGCCGTCAGCGCCCCACCCGTTGTCCGTGCGCCGTCGGCGGAGCGAACCGCCGAAACATTGGGATAAAAACGATGCAGCACATTCAAAACATCCGAAGCGCTCAGCGCAAATCCGATTCCCGTCACATCCTTCTTGATTAGTTTTTCCGTGTTGATCCCGATGACTTCTCCCCGGCCGTTCAACAGCGGGCCGCCGCTGTTTCCCGGATTGATCGGCGCATCCGTCTGTATCCAAGTCCCCGGCCCCGCATTCGGAAATTGTCCCACCGCGCTCACCACACCTTTCGTCACGCTGAAAAGCATGGCGTCTCCAGGGTTGCCAATTGCCACCACGCTCTCGCCTTGCCGCACTGTCGTCGCGTCGGCCAGCGTCAAATGCGGAAAATCCTTGCCTTCGACTTTAGCGAGCGCAATGTCCAGCTCAGGGTCGATATACACGACTCTTGCTTCCAGCTCTTGGCCTCCCGGAAGCATCGTGTGCAGTGTCTCTTCCCCTCGTGCCAGGTGCGCGTTCGTTACGATCACGCCTGTCTCCGTTACAAAAAATCCTGTTCCCGATTTATCCAGTCCCTTCAAATAAACAACCGCTGGCTTCGTCTTCCGCACCAACTCCTCGAGAGGGAGTTCCGGTTCGAGATCAACGTTCCTGTCCGCCGAAAATCGCGCCTTGACTCCGCCCGTAAACACTTGCCCGATCGCTTCCAGTTCCACCTCAAAGCGATCGCCTTTCATCAGCCAATATTCCCCATGGTTTCTGCCGTTGAGAGAAATCCACTCCATCGGCCCATCCGTCATGCGAATTTCTTTTGTCGCATAACCAGGCAGACTAATTCGCGCAACCATCGCGTGTTCCAGCCGCGCGCTCATCGACGTCCTCGGCTTGTGAAAGTAGCCTCCCGGGTAGTCCTTCTCGAACGGCGTCGTGCCCACAAGCACTCCGTCGATCTCGACTCTCGCTCCGGGAGGTTTGCTGGTGATCTTAAGCGTTTCCGCCGAGGCGCCCAGCGGGCATAAAAATAGTAGGAGAGTTGCCGCGGCACGAGCGACCGAGCACGAAGTCATGGGAGGACCTCGTCGAATGGATAAACCCGATGGTTACTATATCATGCTGTTATAGTTGGAAGAAGGACAAATCTAGCGACGCTCGGTCGATTCAATCCTCTTTTTGTATCCCCCGCAAGAAAGCACCGGAAGCCGCGGGTACTTGGCGAACTGCTGGTCGCTACGCGAGAGTTCGCAGAAGAGGAAAACCGCGTCGCGATCTGATTTCAAGCAACGCGCGTGCATGCAATCCGCGCAAAGACCCGCATCCTCCCGTCCCATTCGTGAGCCGGACTCAGCCGCCATGTCGTCAGAATAACCCAAGTGCATCGAGAGCGCGGTTAAGCGTTCTCCTCGAATCCCGGCTCGGGCTCTGGCAGTCTGTCGCCGTCGACCGCAAACCATACGTAGAGAGTCGGCAGCAGAAAGACACTCAAAAGCAAAGCGCCGACAAGCCCTCCGACAATCACTATCGCAAAGGGCCTCTGCGAATCTGAACCAATGCCGCGTGAGAGCGCCGCTGGCAACAATCCCAGAGTGGCAACGAGCATCGTCATCATGATGGGCCGAAGCCGTAACACGGCCCCTTCGACAGCCGCCTCTACCACCGTGTGACCGCGAGCGCGCAACTGGTTGATGTATTCCAGCATAATTACGCCCGTCTGCACCGAAACTCCGAAAAGAGCTAGGAATCCGACGCCCGACGAAACGCTGAAGTGCGTTCCAGTCAACAATAGTGCAAGCAGTCCTCCCACTGGCGCCATCGCGACGTTTCCAAGCAACAGGAGCGCCCATTTGAGCGAACCAAACATCGTATAGAGAATTCCAAAGATAAGCAGAATGGTAAGCGGAACGATCACGAGCAACCGAGCCTCAGCACGCTGCTCGCTCTCGTACTCACCCGCCCAATCGATGTGATACCCACGCGGCAACTGCACCTGTTCTTTGACTTTCTTAATAGCCTCTTCGACTGCCCCTCCCAAATCCCGCCCGCGCACGCTGTACTTGACCGCCACATAGCGCTGGTTCCCCTCCCGGTAGATCTCTGAAGCGCCATCGCGTTCATAAATTTTGCAGAGCTGCGCCAACGAGACTCGTTCCCCGGATGGAGACAACAAGCGAATGTCCTGAATGGCCTCTTTCGTGTCGCGGTATTGCGGCAGGTAGCGCAACACCAGGTCGTAGCGCGCCTCACCTTGCAGCACCTGCGTCAGCGCTGTGCCTCCTACCGCGGTCTGGATGGCATCCTGTACGTCCGCCACATTGATCTGGTGTCGTGCGGCTTCGGCGCGGTCCACTTGTACGGCGAGGTTCGGTTGGCCCAACACTCGAAATACACCGAGGTCTTCTATTCCCTGAATGTTTCGCATGATGGAAACAACCTGATCGGCCTTTTCCTCGAGCAGCTTCAGATCGTCCCCATAAATCTTCACTGCGAGTTCGCCTTTCACACCGCTGACCGCTTCCTCCATGTTGTCTTCGATCGGCTGCGAAAAACCCCATGTGACGCCCGGGATCTTTTCTAATTCGCGATTCATCGCTGCGATTAATTCATCCTTATCCTCATGAAACACCGGGCGCCATTCTTCCTTCGGCTTCAGATCGGCAAAATATTCCGTGTTGAAAAAGCCCGTCGTGTCCGTCCCATCGTCGGGCCGCCCCACTTGGCTGGTGCATTGCGTCACTTCGGGAAAGGAACACAGCAGTACGCGCGCCTCGTCCGCAACGCGGACGCCTTCATCCGGTCCAGTACTTGGCGCGAGCGTGCCGCGGACCCAGAGAGCGCCCTCATCCAGGTGAGGCAGAAACTCGGACCCGATAACACCGCCTACAGTCAAATAAATTGCGAGGACCAATCCAAGAAGTGCACCAAACACCGTAATCGACCGATGCCCGATGGCCCATCCCACCGCGGCACGGTATTGCGTCTTCAAAAATTCCATGACGGAGTTCTGCCATTCGCTCACGCCTTTGCGGAAGAACACACTGGACAGAACTGGCGCGATGAGCATGGAAAATAGCAGTGCGCCGAGCAGCGCAAAAGCCACCGTCCAGGCCATAGGGTGAAACAGCCGTCCCTCGACGCGCTGCAGCGTGAAAATCGGCAAGTACGCCGTGATGATGATCCCAATCGCATAGAAGACGGGTCGCTGCACTTCGTGGGCCGCCTCGCGCACGCGCTCCATTACCGTCTTGTAGTTGTTCGCTGGATGGCTAAGGTGCCGCACGATGTTCTCGACCATGACCACCGCTCCATCCACCACCATCCCGAAATCCAGCGCGCCAAGCGATAGCAGGTTTGCGGGGATGCCTTTCAGTCTGAGACATGTCGCTGCAAACAACAGGGAAAACGGAATCGTCAGAGCGACGATCAGGGCTCCCCGGACATTCCCAAGAAATAGAAAAAGAATAATGACGACCAGGATGATGCCTTCCGTAAGGTTGTGGAGGACGGTATGCGTCGTGAGGTGCACCAAATCGCTGCGGTCAATGAACGGCACTACCTTCACGCCTTGCGGCAAAATATGGTCATTCAGCTCTTCAACCTTCGTATGAATTCCAGCGAGCACCGGCTCCGCATTTGCGGCTTTGCGCAGCAGCACGATGCCCGAAACTACGTCATCGTTATCGATGATTTTCCCGTCTTCGCGATGAATCGCCCGCGCGAACTGGCCCAGCCGAATCTTCGGCCCTTGAGCAACGACGGCAATATCCTTGACACGAATGGGAGTGCCGGTTTTGCTTAGGATGACGGTGTTTTCGATATCCTGAACGTTCTTTACCAATCCGACTTCCCGAATATTGACTTGCTGTAAGCCCGATTGGATGAAGCTGCCTCCGGCGTTGGCGTTGTTGTTGGCGAGTTGCTGTTCTACTTGGGCGAGGCTGAGTCCGTACGAGATCAGCTTATTAGGATCAACCCTGACTTGATACTCACGCGTCGGACCGCCGAAGCTGGCGACATCGACGACATCGGGCACGGCCTTGAAATTCTTTTCCACAACCCAGTCTTCGAGCGATTTCAAGTCCATTACGTCATAGTTCGGATTCGTGCTTTTGAGTGTGAAAAAGTAAATTTGGCCTACGGGACTCCAGTCTGTCCCCATCTGTGGCACAACGCCCGGCGGCAATGTCACCTGCGAAAGCCGCTCCAGGACCCGCTCCCGGTTCCACGCGTTTTCTTCTTCGTCATCAAAAATCAGCTTTAGGTCCGAGAGCCCGAAAAGCGAGAACGACCGCAAGTGCACCACGTGAGGGATGCCATTCATTACGATTTCCAGCGGTATGGTCACCTGCTGTTCAATCTGTTCCGCGGAAATTCCCGGCCACTGGGTGATAATCTCGACGTAATTATTCGCCACATCCGGGTATGCTTCGACGGGAAGCTGATGGAACGAAATCGCGCCCCATACGAGCAGCAACAAGGCCGCTCCGAGCACAAAAAAACGGTTCTCCAGCGCGAAATCGACAACCTTTCGAATCATTTACTGCTCCACCGTGTTCTGCAAAGCGAGTGCGTTGCTCACCACTTGCTGCCCCGCATGCACTCCGGAAATAATTTCCTGCAACTTGTTCGGAAGCGACTCACCCATCGTGACTTCCACGCGCCGAAACGTCTTTTCCCCCACAGGGACATAAACCCAGTCCCGGTCGTGCAGATGCAAGATGGCATCCGCTGGAATCGCTGCATGCATTTCCTTTTTCTCGCTGTGGATCGTCGCCGTCACAAACATTCCTACTTTCATCAATCCCGGGTTTGCGACTTCTATTCGCACTTTGGCCGTTCGGATGTTCGGATCGAGAATCGCGCCAATATTTCCGATTCGCCCACGAAATGTTTTGTCGGGATAGGCATTCAAGCGAATGTCCGCGGTCTCACCCACATGTACTTCCGCAAGATCGTCCTCGTAAACGTCGCAGAGGATCCACACGTCGCTCAAATCAGAAATCGTGAACGGATTTGGCGATCCCAGCCCAGCCACGCCTGCTGCGTTGGTAACTTGCTGATCGGTGATCACTCCCGAAACCGGCGCGTAAACGTCCACGATTCCCGACGGATGGTCCAGTGGGCTACCCAGTACGCGGAGATGCTCGGCGGCTGTTTGTACGTCAACCTGAGCCTTGTTCTCCACGTCTTCCGCAGTCTGGTAATCGTTCAAGGAGAAAGCGCCCTTCTGATACAAAAGCTTGGCTCGTTCCAGTTGCGCGCTCGCCAGCTTTTCGTCCGCCACCGCTTTTCGATAGTCCGAAAATGCCGACGCGATATCCGCGCTCTGTACGCGCATCAAGAGTTGCCCTTTCTTCACCGTGTCGCCTAGCCGGGCATCGATCTCCACGACCCGCCCAGTCGCAATCGAAATCACCGGCACGGTCCGCGCAACATCCGGCGCTACGACGCCCGTCGCGGCCAGTTCCTTAGTGGCCGCGTGCTCGACGGCGGTAAACAACGGAAATTGTTCCGGGTGGTCTACCTTGAAGATATTCGTGTCTTGTTCGCGCTCGACCACCGCTGCCGGCGGCGCTTCCGCCTTCGGGTCCCCTCGACTCTCTCCGCACCCTCCCGCAACCCCAGCAAAGACCAGCGATAGGGCCAAGCATGCAAATCTCGTTCGAATCATTCTCTAATCCCTCGTCGTGCCGAGAGATTCACCGTCTCCCGGCAGCAATGCTACCTGTGCTAAATGGAAGTTCTTGATGGAAAGGCGCTGCGCTGTTTTCGCTCAGCGGCGCCGCGTAGGGATGTATCGCCATGGCCGCTGCGATACAAAAACGGCCGCATGTGCGCAAGTTCGCGCGCTAACAATCAACGGGTTTAAGCTTCAGAGATGAAACTAGGGGGAGCACGGCCAAGCAGGGAAAAAAGAAGCAGGCGAGCCTTGCCGGCAAGAGTTGGCGATAGGCTGTGGCCAGGCTGCTGTCTCGGACAATCGAGCCGATTTATTGCCTCAAGGTCTCTTGCGGAGTTCTCGGAGCTGACGAGTGCGGCGCTATCGCACCGTGAAACCGCGCCAGATTCCCAAACCGTCGCAGATTTCCAAACGGCCGCGGGAAACTCGCCCGGATTGGCCAACGTGAAGTTTCCGTGGCCATCGTTCAGCAATACCGCGACTTCTTGGTGCAGCCATGCTGTGCTGATCAGCAGGTCCATGGCGTCGTCGCCGTTCACGTCGCGCGCAACGATTTGCAGCCCGCCGGCAGGCGCCAATACACCGAAACTCTGCGCCGCTCCCGTCGTCAGACGGAAGCGAATCGAATACTGCGTGCGGCTGGAAGAGTTGCCGTTTTGGATTTCGACGGTCGCCAAATCCGGTTTGCGGTCCCCGTCGAAATCGGCGATAGCAAAGACTGAATTAAAAGCAGGCGAAGAATCCGGCGTGTGTTGGATGGAACTCTCGGCAGCGAAAGTCCCGCGCGCAACAACGATAATAGCGCAGAGAGCTAGGAGAGCTCTGCCGATGCCCTTGACGAAGGGGAATCCGTTATTGAGTTGAACGGGCATAAACTCCAGCCAAAGTTTGGCTACCTAGGGCAACCCCCCGCGATTCTGCTTTGGCAGAATACCATTTTCGGCGCGCAAGTAGGCTGTTCTCGCTTTGAGAAGATTGCCAGAGTCTAACGCCTCCCGGGCGGTGCAGCCGCGGGAGCACCGGCAGGAGCAGCGGGAGGCGCGGGCGGTTTGTCGAAATGCGCATCATCGATCTGCGGGTCAAGTTCGATCTTGTCGACCACAATCCTCTGCGTGTCTTCGGAGCCGGGGTTGTTGGAAACCAGCTCATACGCGAATTTCAGTCCGCCGACATCCCGGTAATCGTGGAAAAAAGTCTCGCGTGTAACAGCTTCGCCGTTGACGGTATCTACCCCGCTCCACTTGGTCAGCAAGAACGTCTCGGAATCGAACGAATAGTTTGAAACGGTGCCATCCTTGTGCGTCACTTTCAGAATGTAGGCGTCTCGGCCTTCCACTTTTTCGGTTCCCGCCAGTTCGATCGCGTTTCCTTTTGCTTTGGCATCCACGAGCGGCCCATCGAAGTCCGATTCATTCGCTGCATCTTTAATTTCGTCCTCAGACATCGGCTCCGGAGCATTTTTCCCGGCGAAAGGGTTGATCACCCAGCCCCCATCCTTGCCGTTAAATGTCCGCACAACGGTCTTGTCCCGGATGGTCACTTCGTTGTGCATCTTCCCAGGCCGCTTGAACTCCGCCAGAAACGGCCCATACATTTCCGGATTGAAATAGATCGTTCCCGTGATGCGCTCCGTCCGGATGGCCTTGGCCGTCTCGAGTCCGCCCCGCGCAGCCAGTACTTTTGCCACGATTTCATCGGTGGTCTGGTCCGGCGCGGTCTGCGCCAGTGCAATTCCCGCCGCAGCGAGAAGTCCCAGTCCGGCGAGGGCAAGCGCCGTCCGGTGTTGTGAAATCCTTAGCAATTTGTGAGTCATTGGCATAGGGTCCGTCTTAAGTCCTGGTTCCGTCTTCTACCGCCTCCGCGGCGGCCTCTTTTATCCTATCAAAGAGTCCTCCTAACGCCATTTCGTTGCCTGCTGGGAAATTGAGCTATCGGCAGTGTTGGAACGGCATCCACGCAGAATTGGAGGAGACTGGGCGGCTGGCACACCCTGCGAAGCCGATGTCAACGTGGCCAAAGCCAGGCGAAAGTGCCTGCCGTTAGCAGGGCGTAAACGAGCCCGTCGAAGACTTCCTTAAGAGTCATTCTCCAAGTCTGCCCTTTCCAGATGGCGTTGCTGAAGCAGCCCAAGCCAAAGCCGAGGAACGAGGCGGTGCCTGCGACACGGAACACGTGGCGAAAGGGAGCTCCAGGCAAAACCGTGTGCGCGGCGAGATACGCGACGAAGAAAACGATTAGCAGGCAAAATGTGAACCATTGCCCAAGGAACTTTCCCATGTTGATGGCACCGCTCGGGAAAATGGTGAGGAAGCCGACCGGCCCTCGCTTGAATTTCTCCTGCGCTTCGGGCGTCTTCATCTCTTTGTGCGTGCAATGCGGGAAGTTGTAGATGCCGCGCGTAAGGCCGACGGAGCGGAGACTGGCGAGCACGGCGTCTTCCTCGGGGAGTTTGCGGTAGTCGCTGCGATGATACGCCAGAACCGTATGCATGATCGAGCTGGCGATGAACACGATGATAGCCGAGAGCAGGATGGGGAGCCAAAGAGCAGCGAGAAGAGCCATCGACGGCCTCCTTGTGATTTTATCCGCGAAGAAAAAGACGGGAGAATTGGCCCGAAGACTATAGCCGAACCGGTCCAAGGTCAAGGGGTTGAGCGTCGCGGGCGGGGTGGACCGCTATACCGCGCTGAAGAAAGAGCCATCCTTTGCAACGTAGGCATAGGTCATGCGGGGAGTATTGAAGGCGAAGCCGGGATTGCCTTCGCAGTCCAGAAGAATGAGGCCTCCAGTAGCGTGCGTCCGTTGTGCAAGCATGTGCACTGCTTGACGGGCAGCGAGCATAGCCGCATCCGCAGCGCAAGAGGCGGCCGCTTGGTTGGCAGGATCGCGTGAGGAATCAGACACACAAAAAGCCCCATTGCCGTTGCGAAGCAGGTCGACAGCCGTCTTGGCCATGACAATTTTCATAATCGCTTCGCCGTACCCCGTGCAAGAAACGCCGCCAGCGCCAGAATCGGCGTAGCACCCACAACCGATGAGCGGCGAATCGCCCACGCGGCCAGGGAGTTTGCAGCATGTGCCGCCGGTGGACGTTCCCGCAAAGAGTTTCCCTTCGGCATCCAGCGCAACGGCACCCACCGTGCCCTGCTCATGGCCGCGATGATGAGCAGCCGCGTGCTTGTCCTGGCTGCAATGCCGCCAGGCTTCCCGCTCCGCCTCGCTGACGAGTTCCTCTGGATCACAGAGAGAAATGCCATGATCCCTGGCGAAGCGCTCGGCACCCTCGCCGACCAGCATCATGTGCGGGCAATGTTCGAGCACGGCGCGCGCTAGCCGGATGGGATTGCGGATGCGCTGCAAGGCGGCGACAGCGCCGGAACGAAGCGTCGCCCCATTCATCACGATGGCATCGCATTCGACGCGGCCGTCGAGATTCAGATGCGAGCCGAAACCGGCATCGAAAACAGGCTCGTCCTCGAGCACGAGTATCGCAGCCTCGACGGCAGCTAGCGCCGAGCCACCTCGGGAAAGTATGGTCCAACCGGCATTGAGCGCCGCTCGGCAGGCGGAATTGCAAGCGTCTACGGCTTCATCCGGAATATCCCAGGCGCCGCCATGGACGATGAGGGCAGGTTTCATCGCGAGGAGAATGGCAAAGCCCGCCGAAATTGTCCAGAACGGACAGGGACGCCTGTGTTCATCCCCTAGACAAAGAAATCGAGAAAAAAAAGAACCACGCCGAGAAAAAGGAGTAGGAAAGCAGGATTAACATGCCGGCGCGGGAAGCGACTGAGCGAAACGAAGAACTGCGAAGGCACGGCCCTCAGGCGAGACTCTTCGCGGAGCCCATAAAACGGGCCGATAACCGTATAACGGGAAAGGCTGCGCCGAAAGGCGCCAAATTCGTCGTGCGCCCACACCGAGAAATCATCCCTCTTGCGCCAGATCAGAGCGGCGCCGATGGAAAACGTCACATAGCCCAACAATGTTAGTAGCCCGAGCGCCGGACCAGATCCCCAATACATCTCGCCTCGCAGACGACCCCGCTGCAAAAAATAGGACGTAACGAAAATCCCAAAGGTTACTCGTCCTCGTGGATGGTAACCAGCCGGACGATTTCAAACTCTTTCTGTCCCGCGGGCGTGGCCACCTGAACTTCGTCCCCTACCCTGCGGTTCAGCAAGGCCTTGCCAATCGGCGAAGTTGTCGAGATCAGCCCCTTCTCGACATCGGCCTCTTCCGTGGTCACCAGCTTGTATTCGATTTTCACTTCGCGCTGCGTATCCAGCACCAAAATTCGCGAACCATAACCACTGCGGTCCTTCGGAATATTGCTGAGATTCAGCATGCCGAGATCGCCCATCCGCTTTTTAAGCTGGCCGATACGCGCGTTCACGTACCCCTGCCGCTCCTTGGCGTACTTATACTCGGCGTTTTCAGAAAGATCGCCATGCGCGCGAGCTTTGGCGATCTCCTTGGGGAGGTCGATGTTGAGCTCGTGCTCGAGCTGGTCGATCTCTCCTTGCAAGCGCTGCTTGATCTTCGCGAGCGGGTCAGACATGGTTGTCGATCACCAGGATTTCCGTTGCTAAAAAATGTTCGCGGAGCCCGGTTTTACTGGATGGCTCGCCGGACCCCGCGCGAACAAGCATTATAGATGCGGGGCAATTCCCGCCACAAGAGGCAGTCGCAGTTAGTTTTGGCCGCTATTCAGCTCGGCCGGCAACAGATGCAAGGCAGGTAGCAGAACATGGATCCCGCCAGGCGGTTAGCTGGGCGACTCAACGAACATTGAGGTCGATACTCTCGGATTTTGCATGGCCCGCCCCATCCTCGATCGTGAGTGTATAAGTGGTTGTTTTTCTCGGAGATACGACCACGCAGCGCGCCAGCGACGGCCATACCGCCTGCAATTGCGGCTCGAGTTTGACGCTCTTGGCATTGGACACCCCGTAGCATATTTGAGCCGACTCCCCGCGCCGGATCACCTTCGGGCTCGCGTAGAAATCCAGGATGGCGAACTCCTTGCCTCCCATCTGCTCGACAGCAAGGCTGTCTTCTTGCCGTTGCTTCTCCGCTCGCTGCTGGGCGGCCTGCCGTTCGATGTTGCGGCCATCCAGCCATCGCGAAAGCATGACGTACACCACGCCAAGAAGCGCAACCGCGAGAATAGCCGATGAGTACAGCAACGGATTTCTAAGAAAAGACTTTTCTTCAGGAACCGGGTCAGACGCCATGTGTGCTCCCACGGGGCCGTTGCCTCTGAAACGAAATTAACGCGAATGTGTCCTGCGGGGAAGAGCAGATTGCTTTTCGTTTGCGCAAGCCGGAGGAATTCTGCCGACGATAGCGGCTTACTTCATGGCATGGGCTAGCTCGCGCCAAGTGACAAGCTTAATGTTCTCCTGTTGCAGCAGCGCCCGGAACTCCGCGCTGGTGAAGAAGTTGAAATCGCGTTGGCGCCAGGCCGCCCCCCAAGTATCTCGCTCGCGTGTGGCCGCGCGCATTTCCTCGTCATCGAAGGCCAAATGAATGATAAAGACAGTCACGCCGGGCTGTAGTTTTTTCAGCGCCTGGATATAGAACTCTGCCCATTTTTCCGGCGGCACTCCCGGCTCCATCGTCACGGTGTGGTCGACGACCAGATCATCGGGGCCAAGGGCTGCTTCGAGGTAGGGGCGGTCCGCAAACCAATCTCGAACCATGAATACGGGCAGTTTGTAATCGTGCGCCACGCGCAGGACACTCTGAAACATCTCTTTCCCGTTTTCGAAGAGCCGGTATTGATGAGAGTCGAGGTGCGTAGGGCGGACACCCATGGCCATGGCTTTTTCGATTTGTGCGCGAAGCTCGAGTTCCACTTCCCTGGCGTCGATGCGAGTTGCTTCCGTCCAGTCCAGATGGAAATATCCATTCGCGTCCACCAGGCTCGGAACCTTGTCCCGCGGAGCGACAGGTCCCCAGCGATAGAAGACCCGTTCGCTCGTGAGCGTCAGGTGAAGTCCGAAATCAGTTTCCGGATGCACCTTCGCATACGCGGCTATCTCCGGAAACCAGGGACAAGGCACCATGATGCTGGCGGAATTCACGAGTCCTGTTCCGAGTCCCTTGATCGAAGCCGCGTTCACGGAATGAGTCATGCCCAGGTCATCGGCGTGCACGATCACGAGTTTCGCATCCCGCGCGTAGCCCAGTCTTTCTGCGAGGGATTTCGGAACCGTCTGCGCGCGCGCCACGAGACCGGCGGTTGCGAGCACGAGAAAAGCTAGACGTAAGAGCATGTGCATCGTCGCGCGAACTCCGTGGGAAGAATTAGTGCTGCGCTGCTCCGCTGGCAGGCGGCGGATTTTTCACGTATGTATTGAGCCAGTTGTTCATTTCCCAAAACATGTGAAGCACCGATTCCCGCCCTTGGTACCCATGCGATTCCAGCGGCAGGAGCACGAAGCGCACCCTGGCTCCGTGTCCTTTCAATGCGCTGAAAAACCTCTCGCTCTGTATCGGGAAGGTCCCGTTATTGTTGTCCGCTTCCCCGTGGATCAACAAGATCGGCGTCTTAATTTTGTCCGCATAAGAAAATGGCGACATTTTGTAATAGACCTCCGGCGCCTGCCAATAGGTGCGTTCCTCATTCTGGAAGCCAAACGGCGTCAACGTACGGTTGTAGGCCCCGCTCCGCGCGATACCCGCTTTAAACAAATCGCTGTGGGCCAGCAAGTTGGCCGTCATGAAAGCGCCGTAAGAATGCCCCATCACGGCAACCCGGTTGCGATCGACGACTCCCAGCCTCACGCCTTCATCGATGGCCGCTTTTGCGCCGGCCACGAGCTGTTCCACGTAAGTGTCGTTCGGCTCAGCTTTTCCTTCACCAATGATTGGAATGCTGGCGCTTTCGAGCACGGCATAGCCTTGCGTTACAAATGGCACCGGCGAGCCCCAGGACAAGAATGCAAAAGAATAAGGCGAGCCCGTCACTTGCCCCGCTGCAGCCCTCGTCTTGTATTCCGTGGGATATGCTTCCATCAGCGTGGGCAGCGGACCATCCTCAGGTTTGTAGCCCGGCGGCAGATACAGATTCGCGCTCAGCTCAACTCCGTCTGCGCGCTTGTAATGCAGAACCTGCTTCTTCGGAAGCGGCGCGGATCCGTAAGGATTCGGGAAAAAGGTGATCTGTTCCGAAACCGAAGCGCCGATTTTCTGGATATAGAAATTCGGGCTCTGTTCCTGGGATTCCTTGCGTATCAGGATCAGGCCACCGGCTGGGTCGAGAACGTCCTCGGCAATCTCATAATAAGGAGCTTCGGACTGCCAAAGTCGTTTCGCTTCTCCATTCGCCACACTCATCGCCGCAAGGAAGGGTTTGTCCCCTTCCGGCGAAGCTCCCCTCCCCGTAAAGTAAATTTCCTGTCGGTCCTTCGTGGTCTCGAGGACCGGCTTGCCCGCCCGATTCATCTCCTCCAGCGGTTCGCCGGGATCGTGATAACGGTCTTCAAAGGAACCCTCGAATAATTTAACGGGCGTTGCCGGAGCGGAAGGCGCAAACGCCAAAATAATGCGCTTGCGATCCTTCCACCGCCGTTCCTCGACCACCGCGAGGTGGTCGGTGCCCCAAGCTACGCGCCGGTAGCGAACCGCGAGCTCCGCAATCTTCCGCGGCGTGGCATCAAAGGGCGCGTCCAGAAGAAACAGCGTATCGCGCACGGCGGCATCTTTCCGCGGATCTCCGCCATCCCCGGCTTCCACCCAGAAAACACTCGCAGGCGCGTCGCTGCGCCAGCCATGGTCGCGAGGGCCAGGAGCAACGGCATCATGAATATTTGGAATGTTGTCCTCGAGCGGCTTGTCCACCAGTTGCTTAGATTCTCCGCTCTTCACGTTGAGCACAGAAACGCGCTGCGGAAAAGCCTCGAAGGGCAGCAAGTAGGAGTAAGGATGGTGGCGCTCAAACAGAAGTACATACTCTCCGTCCGGCGACGGCGTAGCTTTCTCGATGACGCCAGATTTGCCGAGCGGTTTTGCCGTGCCATCAGGACCGATTAGCTCGACCTGCGATGTCGCATAATAATCGAAAAATTCCTCATCTTCGGGACTCTTTAGAAGATCCTCGTACGTCGGCCCAGGCGTGACGCGCCCAAGGTTTTCCTGGATCACCGGTCCTGTCGGCACTTCGCTTCGCGTAGGAGCAGGTCCACGATCCGCTGGGACCATTTTGCACACTAAGCGCTGGCTATCGCTCAGCCATTCGCACGGCGGCCCAAAAATTCCGTTCAAGGCAACTCCCGGCAAACGGCGCGCTCGTGCCGCCGCCACATCGATGATCCAAAGACTGAGGCCTGGGTCTTCCTTTGCGTCGTTGATATTTGCAAAGGCAATCTTGCGTCCGTCCGGTGACCACTCCGCGAATCTGATCTTGGCGCGCTCGGGCAAACCAGAAACCGCGGTTGCCTTGCCGTTCGGCAGCGCCTGTAATTCCAACGAAGTGTCATAGCGTCCCCTGCTTGGTCCATCGGTCTTGGGATTAAAGCGCAGCCCAGCTAATCGAAGCTCCGGCTCAGCCAGCTCGGCGATGGTCGGCAAGCCGGAAAAATGCTCGATCAGCATCCAGCGCTTGTCCGTCGCGGCGCCCGCGGGCGAAAGTTCGATGCCCGGGGTCGGTAAGGCATCTACAATCTCCACGATCGCTTTCGGCGGCAACTGGTATTTGAGATTGGTCTGCGCGCGGCCAGTTGGAATCGAGAGCGCCAGCATACAAACAGCAAACGATGCAGAAACCGGAAAAATTCGGGTTGGATGATCCATGTGCGTCAAGTCCTCCTGGAAAACTCAAGCTGCATTCCGAGGCGCGTCTCCTGGCCGTAAATTCGATCGCGAGCAACCAGTACCTGCCAGGGCTTCCCGCGCACAGCCCGGTTCAATGACTTACTGCGCGTCAGGCGGTTTCGCGCTCGCGTCGCCGTTCAAATACCGCTCAAACCAGTAAACCTGCCAGTTCAGGCTTTCGACAAGGTGCTTGGGCTCTCCGGTTCGGGTGAGATTGTGGTTCTCGCGGGGAAAGAAAACGATCTCCGAAGGGACGCCGTAATGCTGTAACGCTCGGAACCACTGCTCGCCTTGCTCGATGGGGACACGGAAGTCGTTGTCGGAATGGAGGATTAGCGTAGGCGTGCGTACATTGCGCGCGTATTTCAGTGGGGAAGCGTCCCAGTATTGGTCGAAATCATCGAACACAATTCCCTTGAAATAATCTTCGTGGCCGTACGCGCCGTCGCGCGTGCCGTCATCGCTGATGAAATTGGAAATTGAGCGCAGCGTCACGGCGGCTTTGAAGCGAGTGGTGTGAGAAACGATCCAATTGGTCATGTAGCCGCCGTAACTTCCGCCGGTCACGCCGAGATCGTTCGCATCGACCCAGGGATATTGCTTCAGAGCCGCGTCCACCCCGGCCATGATGTCCTGATAGTCCATCCCTCCCCAATTATTGATTTCGCCGCGCTCGAATTTTTCTCCGTAGCCGGTCGAGCCGCGCGGATTGCAAAAGAAAACCGCCCAGCCCTTCATAGCGTAGACCTGGAATTCGTGGTACCAGTCCACGCCAAACATGCCCTCCGGTCCGCCGTGAATGACCAGCACCATCGGATATTTCTTGCCGGCCTCCCAGCCAAGCGGCTTGACGAAGAAACCGTCGATCGCCCAGCCATCGGTGCTTTTGTAGGGCAAGCGCTCGACGGGCTGAAGATCGAGTTGCGCCCATAGCTCGCTGTTCACATGGGTCAGCTGGCGTTCCTTGGAACCATCGAGATTGGCTGCGTACAAATCGTCCATGCGCTGGAAATCGCTGGCAAGATAAGCCATTTTTCCGGCGCTCTCGTTTACATCGAATGCGTGAATCCCGCGCGGGCCGGAGGTCACGGCGGAGAAAGCGCGCGAACCAAGATCGGCGTGAAAAATGTGGGATTCGCCTTTGACGCCGGCCGTGAAGAAAACCGAGCCAGTCGCCGGCCAATGCAACTCACTGGCAATCATGTCGAGATCTTTTACGGCAAGTTGCGAGCGCGAGCCGCCGGAAGAGTCCGCTAGATAGAGTTTGGGGAATTGGTGGACGGCGGTCTGCCCGGCGAAAAGAATCCGCTTCCCATCCGGCGACCAGCGCGGATTTTCGTCCTCAAACGCATGATCCGAAATTTTGGTGAGAGCTCCGCCGGCGGCCGGAATTACCCAGACATCCGTGTTGTGGCCGCCGTCGTAAGCTTTCCCCGTGCGATCAGAGACAAAGGCTATGCGCGAACCGTCCGGCGACCACTGCGGATCGGTGTCATCCCAATCTTGCCCCTCGGTTATTTGCTTCGCTTCCCCGCTCGGCACGCTGACAACCCACAAGTGCCGCCGCTCGTCATCAAACCACCCGGTATCGTTGAATTTATAGCGAATATGTTTGTAGTGCCGCACGTCGCTCTTGCGATCGGCCGCCGCGACGCCGTCCATCGGGCCAGAAGCGCTGACAACAACAATTCGAGAGTCCTCTGGAGCCCATTGATAACTCTGCACACCGTTCTTCAGCTTGGTCAGCGGCATCGCTTCACCGCCGCCTGCCATGGACAGCAGATAAATCTGCGTCCTGGGTTTTTCGCCGGACGAGGCGTCGGAAGAACGTGCGGATAGAAACGCCAGCGTCTTCCCGTCCGGGCTCCAGCGGGGAGCGTTCGAGCTAAAGCCTTCCGCGCTCAGCCGGCGCGGTGCAGAGGAAGCGTCAGCGGGCACAGCCCAAATCGAGGATTCGCGGTGGTTCTTCTTCTGGTTGATGGCCGTCAAAACATAAACGACAACTTTGCCATCGGGAGAAATACGCGGATCGGCAACGAATTTGAAGGAGAAATAGTCTTCGGGCGTGACGCCGCGTTTTGTCTGGGCGCGTGACGCGGTAGATCCGGACATCCCGAGGAAAAAGAAAACCGCGGCGACGCAAGCTGCACGAATTTTTCTCATAATGCCGGGAACTCTAACATAGCAGCGGCGCTGCACAAATGACTCCGTGGACGAAATCCTAGTGCGGCAAGGGCGGGGGGGCGGCGGACATTTTGCGGGCTACGTCTTCCTCGGCTTTGTTGTGGAGTTCACGGACTTTGGCGAATTCTTTTTGAGCGGCCGGCGCGTCGCCGGTGGCTTGATAGACCCGGCCGAGGCGAAAATGCGCGTCGGGTTGTTCCGGATCCAATTCGACGGCGCGTTTTAGCGCAACAATCGCTTCTTGATTGTGCCCTCGTTCGGCGAGAATGGCACCCAGATCGAGATAGGCGATGCGGATGTCTTTGCGCGACTGAAGTGCTTTCCTTAGGTAGGTTAGCGCCGTATCCGGATCGTTTCTCTTCATGGCTACATCGCCAAGATAGGCCAGGGCTTGCGCATTATCCGGATCGAGGGCCAGCTCGGCCTTGAAGTCAATTTCGGCTTGATCATATTGCTTCAGCTTCCAGTGCAGATACCCCAAGCCGAAGTGCACGTTGGGTTCTTGCGGGGCGGCTTTTGCGGCTTCCTGGAACTCGGCGATGGCTTCGGCAGTTCTGCCCAAGCCGTCCAGCGCTTCTCCCATAAGGACGTGGGTCGCCGCCGAGTTTGGATCGCGCTGCGCAATCTGGCGAAATTCATCGAGAGCACAATCGAACTTCTTCGCCCATAAACAGCTTTGGGCCAGAACCTTACGCAGCTCCGCATTGTCCGGATCGGCCTTTGCGGCGATCGTGAGTTCCTTCGAGGCTTCCGAAAAACGACCCGCTCCGTAATAGCTCAGGCCAAGGAGGGTGCGCGCCTGGGTGCTGCCCTGCTGTTCGGCCAGAGCCGCGGTGAACGGAGCGATGGCCGCGGCAAAATGACCTTGCTTGAATTCGGCGAGGCCCAGATTGAGCTGAATGCCCGAGAGCTTTGGATCGAGCGCGAGAGCCTTCTTGTAGGCGGCGGCGGCTTCTGGATAGTTTTGCAACCTGGAAA
Source organism: uncultured Acidobacteriota bacterium (assembly GCA_963843265.1). Classification (GTDB taxonomy): domain Bacteria; phylum Acidobacteriota; class Terriglobia; order Acidiferrales; family UBA7541; genus Acidiferrum. The sequence continues at coordinate 78,706 of CAWJJR010000001.1, forward strand.
GGTCAACACCCAAACTGGCGAAGGCAGCGGCATCGCGTGGGTTGCGCTGAACGACTTCCTGCCAAACCTTGGCGGCCTCCTCGAGCTTACCCTGCTGCTCCAAGGCAATCGCTTCGGCGGGGCTGGAAGTAGAGGATTGCGCCAGAGCACTGGCAGACCAAAACAGGGGCCACGACAGTGCGATAGCCAGCGCCCACAAGAGACGAAGTTTTCGAGTGAGGGGCTTGGTTATCATTCTCAGGCCCCCCCCGGTGGTTTTTCGTAAATGCTCATTCTAAAGGGTTTTAAGTGCTTATTTTTTGAAAGTGCGCATTCTAAAAGAGTTACGGGCGACTTTTTTGGAACTGCATATTTTAAAGGAGTTAGACCCATTCGGCCAGCAACGACAGGCGAAGCGCAGCAAGTGGCAGATGTCCTGTTGCGCTGAGGAAGGAGTGTGGAGAGGAGCGAGAAGAACTGCTCGGCCAGAAGAGAAGGGAGCTCGCCTAAATGGGGGAATGAAGGGCGAGGAAGCTTTTGCGAGTCCGTGAGCCACAGGGCAGAAAAACACACAGGGAGAGTTGCGCTTCGAGTATAGACGCCGAAGATCACAACGAATGGTAGCACAAGATTTACCGACTGTCTATATGAAAGTTATTGGCATTCAAATGACCTGTGGAAAAGTATTCGAGGGGAACCCGGGCAGATAACTGGGCGCGGGGAGAACTGGCTACGGTCGGCTCTGTAATGCGAACAGGTGCGGCAGAAAAAAAAATGCCCCGCTCGCGGTGCGTGCGAGCGGGGCGGGGGTGCTGCTTCCGGGGTGATTAGAAGTAAATCTTGCCTCCGAGCTGCAAGATTCTTGGGTCGTAGGCTGAGGTGACTTGGCCAAATCGGCTGTCACCCAAGTTAGTATCCACGTTTTGCAACTGAAGATGGTTCCACGTGTTGAAGGTTTCCAAACGCAGTTCCAGGCGGCTGCCGCGAGATTCGATGAGGCTAAAGCTCTTGAACAGTGAAAGGTTCCAGTTGTCGCGACCCGGTCCGCGCAGATAATTGCGAGGCAGGGTACCCCAAGAGCCGAGAGTCGGAAGCGAGAAGGCAGATGGGCTAAACCACTCGTTAACGGTATGGGGTGTCGTGAGCGTACCGGTCAGGTTCGGCCGATTGGCGCCGCCGCTGACACCATTGCCTCCTTGTCCGCCGCTTATACCGATGTTAATCGGCAGGCCGGACTCCATAGTGACGATGCCGGAGATTTCCCAGCCGCCGAGGGCGGTTTTCATCAGGCGGTTCTCCGTGTGGCGGAAGAGGGGGATTCCGTAGATAAAGTCGACGACTGCCACCTGCGTGCGGTCGTATCCACTTGGTCCCGCGTCATATCTCCAGCCCGCGTAGGGATTGGACACCGTGCCCAAGTCGCCACCGCCGGAACCGCCGGTGGTTGGGTCGACTGCACTCGAGTAAGTGTAGATCGCGCGAAGGGTCAGGTCATGGCTAAGTTGCGAGTTCAGGTCCACTTGCAGGCCGTTGTAGTGCGTGTTGGCCTCGTTCTCAGAGAGGCTAATGGTGTTGAAGCCAGGATAGGGCAATCCAGGCGCAGTCTGGTAAGGAGCGTTATTAATCAGGTTTGCGAGATACGACTCGTTGGGCAAGTTGATATTGCGGTAGTCGTTCTGGTGGCGGCCCACGTTGCCGACGTAGCTTACCGACAAAACGGACCTGGCGCTCAGGGCATGCTGCACCCCGACGCTCCATTGATAGCTGACCGGCGGCTTGTAATCATTCAAATCCAAGCCGGTGATGCTGGCCGCATTAATCGGCTGAGTGGCCGCCGCGCCGGTAGAGGTGGCGAGGCTCGGATTGGTCATCGTCACACCGTTGAGATTGACCTGCAGGCTGTACGGTATGTTGGGACCGGCATTGTACATGTCGTTGCCCTGGATTCGCTCGTACATCATGCCGAATCCGCCGCGGACAACCGTCTTGCCGCTTCCGGTTAAGTCATAGGCGAAACCGAGGCGAGGACCAAAGGTGGCCCAATGATTGTTCACCAGGCCCTTTGGCACGAAAACCTGGCCGGGACTGCCAATACCGTTCAAGTACAATGGAACACCTGCCAGAATTGGATTCGGGCTCGTTCCGAGACCTGGACTGGCGGCGGTGCAGCCGGGGTCAGTGGGACCGCTGCAGATGCTGTGATTGGAGTCGAAGGTGGCCGCGTTGGCTGGGTTGTATAGACCCGAGTAGAAATTGCCCATGCGGTTGTTGGCTTCGTAGGTGTGGGGAATGCCGTCCCAGCGCAAGCCGAGGTTTAGAGTTAGTTTGCGGCTCACGCGCCAGTTGTCCTGGCCGTAAGCGGCCCAAGAGACGTTGTTCCATTGCCCGCTGTCTTGCACAGCCAGCTCTTGGTACGAGCTTGGGAGTCCGAGCAAGAGGTCGGCGAAGCTATTTCCACATGTGGTGTTGGCCGCGCAAGGTGCGGTCCCCTGAGTATACGTGTTGTTAAAGCTAAACCCGCCCTGGGTCTGGCCGAAGAGGTCCTGAGTCTTCTTATAGAGCGCCCAACTGGCACCGAACTTAAACTGATGTGCGCCGTGGGTCCAGGACACGTCGTCGCGGATCTGATAGTCGTCCGCCTTGTTGTGCCAAGGCCAACTGGAAATTTCGAACTGCGCTCCACTCTGGCCACTAAGATCAATGTTGGGGATGCGATTCAAGTTGTTCGGTCCGCCGAAGAGGCGGGAACTGGTGGAGTCGTAGCCGCTCGGAAGAGCCAAGCTAGCCAAGCCAGTGGCGGCGTAAGGCACGATGTTAATGCGGTTGCCGTTGTAGTTGAAAGCGGCCTCGTTGATGAGCGTTGGGCTGATGGTATAGGTCGTGTGAATCACAGCGCTGTAGGATGGGTTACCGAAGGTGTCTCCGACGGTCGGAACGTTGTCGCCGCTCCATTGGCTGAGCGCAAAGCCCTGGGAGACTGACTCCTGGATGTAGTGTCCAAAGACTGAGAATTTGTCGCTAAAATTGTGATCGATGCGAACGATCTCTTCGCGCAAGGTGGTATTCGAGTTCGCGCCGCCTTTGAACTCCGGGCTTCCATTCGAGGCAACGCCGTTGTTCGCCGGGAAAATGCCGGCGCCGACGAGAGCTGCCGCGTTGGGATTGATCATGCAAGCAGGAATTACGTTGCCAGGAAACTGCGCGCCCGACACGATTCCTGCCGGGGCCACCTGGCCGGGGCAATTGGCGAAGAGCACGCTGGACGCGACTTGAGCATTCGGCACACCAAACGTTGGAACGTAGATGGGGTTAGGTGACGAACCACCGAGGAGGGAGCTGAAATCTCCGCCATAGGTATTCGTGCCGGGAACGGTCTGATTGACCGCAGCGCCTTGAGTCAGAGGGCGCCATTCCATGTTGTAGAAGAAGAAAGTTCGCTTCTTGTCGGGGTTGTAGAAGTGGCCAAAAGTGACCGGACCGCCGACGTTGAAACCGTAAACGTTGAGGCGCAGTTCCGACTTATTCGTGAAAGGGTTTATGGCATCGAAATAGTCGTTGCGGTTGAACTCCCAGGCGGAAGCATGAAACTCGCTCGTTCCAGACTTCAGAACCATGGTCATCGTGCCAGCCGAAGAGAGACCGTAGTCCGCGCTGTAGTTGGAAGTGAGAGCACGGAACTCGGCGATGGCGTCGGAGGAAGGGGCAATGCTCATGCCGCCAGCGCCGCCGCGGTCATCATCTTCGCCGCCGTCGAGCAAATAAATGTTGTGATTCTGGCGCATGCCGTTGAACTCGACGCTGGCGTCGCCACCGACAGGAGTGTTGACGTACCCGGTGATCTGGCTCGAAGCGCCCGGAGTCAAAGCCGCTAACTGATAAATGCTGCGGCCGTTCACGGCGATCTGAGACATCTGCTGGTCCGTGATAACGTTGCTACGCTCGCCGGAATCGGTCTGGACCTGAACGGCATTGGCTTCGACCGTGACGGTTTCTTGCGCCGCGCCCATTTGCATTGAGAAGTCGACGCGAATGCGGTCGCCGACGTACAACACGACGTTTTTTTGTTCCGAAACCTTGAAGCCTTTGGCCTCGGCTTTCACTGTGTAATGGCCGATCTGAAGATCGGGCGCGACGTATTGGCCGTCGCCGCTCGTCGGAAACACACGACGCAAGCCGGTGTCCGAGTTTGTAATTGTGACGTTCACACCCGGGACAACGGCACCGGAAGGATCGGTGACGGTGCCAACGATGGTGGCCGTCTGGGCAAAGGTAGAAAACGAAAAACCAATCAACGCGACCAAAAGAACAAATAGAAAGCGCAGTCGAGAGGGATTGACAGCAAAAACGATATTCTTAACTGATGGAAACGCAAAACGCATAGTTATGCCTCCACACCCCACGGCGATTGGAAACGCCGTTAACGTGCACGGAGCTTTTCATTGGAGGGAGGTTAATGTCAAGCACTTTTTTTGATTTGTAGAAGCGGTGCCCCTGATGCTTCGTTTTGTAACAAGCGGGGGGACGGGAGGCGGGAGGGGCCTGGCCGATGTGCCAACCCTCGTGTTTTGGTACTGTTAACGGGAACTGAGCGTTTGATCTGGCATCTAAAAGCGGCGGCGCGGCGTGAGAATCCGCTCACGAGCCTCCTGGCTTGGTGCAAGTAAATGGATTTATTAATGAGTTTTCTAAATTTAGGCCGGAGAGGGCAACGGCGATGGAAAGCGATTGTCGCCGCAAGTGCGATCGTGGTTTCGCTGTGCCTGTTGATTCTGGCGGTGAGCTCAACCGGGCTTCCGCAGGCAAATCCGCAGACAAAACAGGCCACTTCCGGGATGGGGGTGGCAACGGGGGGCGCCCACCCCGCCGTGAAAGATTCTTTGTCCCGCCCGATCACGGCCGGGGGATTTGTGGACGGCGCGACGGTGGTTTTCAGAGACATCACCAAACAGGCGGGGCTCGATAAATTCCTGCATCGTTCGGGAACGCGAGAGAAAAAAACGATTCTCGATACCATTGGGTCCGGCGTGGCTCTGCTCGATTACGATAACGATGGATGGCTGGATATTTATCTTTTGAATGGTTCCACCGAAGCAGCGATGAAGGGGGAGGAAACTGCGCCGCGAGCGATGCTCTTCCACAACAATCATGACGGGACTTTTACGGACGTGACGGAAAAAGCGGGCGTCGCGAACGAGCGCTGGGGATTTGGCGTGGCCGTGGGCGACTACGACAATGATGGATGGCCGGACATATACGTCGCCAACTACGGAAAGAACCGGCTGTATCACAACAATCACGACGGGACATTTACGGACGTGGCTGAAAAGGCGGGCGTCGCTCTCGGCGGCTGGTCCGCGGGACCCACTTGGGGCGATTACGACCACGATGGACGGCTGGATTTATTCGTGCCGGGCTACGTGAAATATGACGTGGACAATCCGCCGATCGCCGGGCAAGGGCGGATTCCACAGAACTTTTGTCAATTTCGCGGGATTGATGTGATGTGCGGGCCGCGCGGATTGCCTGGGGAGAGCGACCATTTATTCCACAACAACGGCGATGGGACGTTCACGGACGTTAGCGTAAAAGCGGGCGTTTCGGACCCGAACGGATACTACGGGCTGGCTTCGGCGTTTGTGGATGTGGATGACGACGGATGGGTGGATTTGGCGGTGGCGAACGACTCGACGCCGAATTATCTCTACCGCAACAAACACGATGGCACATTTGAAGACATAAGTTATGCATCAGGATTCGCGCTGAGCGATGACGGACGCGAGCAGGCCTCGATGGGGATTGCGATTGGCGATTATCAGCACACGGGAAGAATCGATCTTTTTACTACGACGTTTTCGGATGATTACAAAACACTATACCGGAATGACGGGCATGGAAGCTTTTCCGATGTGACGTACGCGGCGGGGCTGGCCGGGCCGACAACGCCCTTCCTATCCTGGGGAACCGGTTTTCTCGATTACGACAATGACGGATGGCTGGACTTATTTATTGCCAATGGGCACGTGTACCCGGAGGTCGATAAGCAGGATTGGGGCACGACGTGGGCGGAGCGGCCGCAGCTTTTCCGGAATCTGGATGGGAAGAAATTTCAAGAAGTGCCGCCAGCAACAGGGAGCGGACTGGCGGACGTGATTACGGCGAGAGGCGCGGCCTTTGGCGATCTTTTCAACGATGGCGTGATCGATGTGGTGATCAACAACATCGATTCCCATCCGACACTGTTGCGAAACGTGCTAAAGACGGGAAATCACTGGCTGGAGCTGAAACTGATTGGCGGAGCGAAGAGCCCGCGGGATGGCAATGGAGCGAAAGCATTTCTGACAGCCGGGGGAGTGCGCCAACGCGGTGACGTTTACAGCGGCGGATCTTATGGATCGAGTTCGGATCAGCGGATTCACTTCGGGTTGGGGAAAGCCACGAAGGTCGATTCCATCGAGATTGATTGGCGTAGCGGGACAAAACAAAAAATCATGTCACCCGGAATAGATCAAATCCTCACGGTGAAGGAAGGGGAGAGAGGCGCAAGCTGATCTTGGACGAGTCCGCCGGCGTCGCAGGGGACGATTAGTGAGACGGCGGCTGGGGTGAATTATTCGGGGCGCTCTGCACGGCTTTCTGAAGCTGTTCGCGCATTTTGCGGACACGGTCCGCCATGTGACCCGTTGGCTCGACTTTGAGGTAGGAATCCGCATCTTGCAAGGCAGCGGGAAAGTCGTCTGACTCGATGTGGAGGTTGTAAAGCAGAAGATAGATTTGAGGATTGTCCGGTTTCAGGTCGCGAGCCGAGGCGGCACACGGGAGGGCTTCCTTGAAACGATTCTCACCTGCCAGGGCAGTGGCTAATTCGAACTGAGCGCGCCACGACGAGGCATCGAGAGCGATCGCTTTGCGGAGAAGAGGTTCGGCTTCGTTGAAGCGCTTGCGGCCATTGAAGATCGAGGCGAGGTCAACCATGGCTTGCGGATACTTTTCGGTGCTCAGGTCGATGGACTTTCTGAGCGAGGCTTCGGCCGCAGTCGCATCACCGATCTTGTCTTGCGCCAATCCCATGGCCGCATAGGCTTCGTAGTATGACGGATAGTTGGCGACAGCCTTGGTGAACTGAGCGACAGCGGCGTGGTAGTCGGACTTCTCGACGACCAGTTGAACCCCTTTTTCGAATTCTTCTCTCGCTTTGCGCGGGATGCCGAGCTGGTGTTCGGAGACTGGACTGACAGACTTAGGCGCGGACTCCGTGCTCACCATCCGCAAGAGGACGTCTTTGTAGACGTGGCCAGAGCCGTCGGGGCGGACGAACTCGCGAACGGTCTCATAACCTTCGCGCTGGACTGAGATGTAGCAGTCGCCGCCGATATCATCGAACTCATACGCCCCGTTGCGATCCGAATAGGCAAAGCCAATCGGGGTGCCCATGGCGTTTTGCAGTTCGATGCGAGCTTCGCCAATGATATGACCCGTGCCCGCCTCTCGGACGTAACCCGATAAAGCCTGCTTAAGAGGTTCCTGCCCTAAACATGTGGAGGAGGCAGCCAGAAGAAGAAAAAGCAACACTCGTGAGTACCATCGCTGCATAAGACACTTCCCTGCGGAGATGATAGCAGGAGGCTGCGTCCGATGCCACCGAACCGCCGTGGGCCGGATTTTCCGGGTCGGAACTGGCAGGGCTAGGCGTTCCACTGGATAACGGTGTAGGAACGGGGCGGCAGCACGACGGTAGCGCGGCTTCCTGAGATCGAAGGCCGTTCCCCTTTTTGCGGGAGGACGCGCGTCGGGGAATCGAATGTATTGGTGGCTTTGAGGTCGGTACCGGTGAGGACAAGAGTTTCGCCGAGACGCGGAGACGAACCTTCCCAAATGATTTGGATTTCGTGGGACTTCGTGAGATCGCGATTTAAGAGGAAGAGCGCGATCTTTCCGGTGTCGGGTTGCAAAGTGCCGGCCACGTCCACGTAGTTCACTGCACCCATGTCAGAGACGGCGTATGTGGGAGATTCCACGAGGAGATCAAGAGCTGAGCCGCGTGCAAATTCGAGCGCCCAACTGTACGGGTAATAAATAGTTTGCCGGAGCAAGCCGGTCTCGTTCGTCATGATGGGAGCGATGACGTTGACGAGCTGCGCGAGGCAGGCGAGTTTCACGCGGTCCGATTTGCGAATCAGCGCGTTCAGAATGCCGCCAACGAGGAGAGCGTCCTCGAGGTTATAGACTTCTTCCAAAAGGTGGGGCGCGATTTTCCTGTGCCCGTTCACGGCGTCGCCTGTTCGCTCGCGGTACCAGACATTCCATTCATCAAAACTGAGCCACAATTTTTTCGGCGAACGTTTGTGGCCTTGCACCACATCACAGACCGCGGCGACTTCTTCAATTTGGCGTTCCATGCTGAGGTTCATGGCCAGATATTTCGAGCTGTCGCCGCCGGTTTCCTCTGGTGTATTGCCGATGTAACGATGCAAGGAAATGGCGTCGACGTAGTCGTAGCACTGCTCGAGGACTTCGCGATCCCATTCGAGATACGTGGGCATGCCGGGGCCGCTGGAGCCGCACGCGATGAGCTTCAGCGAAGGATCGACGTAGCGCATCTGCCGCGCGGCGTCTTCGGCTTTCAAGCCATATTCGGTGGCGGTCATGTGGCCGATCTGCCAGGGGCCGTCCATCTCGTTGCCGAGACACCAATGTTCGACGTTGTAGGCATCCGCAATGCCGTTTTTCCGGCGGCGATCGCTCCAGAGTGTGCCTTTCTCGATGTTGCAGTACTCGACGAGCGCGGCGGCTTGTTCCGGGGTGCCAGTACCCAGATTCAGCCCCATCAGAGGTTTTGTGCCAACGAGACGACACCAGGCCATGAAATCATCGGTGCCACACTGATTGTTATCGAGGGTGTTCCAGGCTTTGTCCAAGACGACGGGACGATCGGCTTTTGGGCCGATGCCGTCGAGCCAGTTGTAGCCCGAGACAAAATTCCCGCCTGGATAGCGGATGATGGGAACACCGAGCTTGCGAATTTCGTCCATCACGTCTTTGCGGAAGCCGCTCGCGTCGGAGAGCTTGGATTGCGGATCGTAGATGCCTTCGTAGATGGCGCGGCCGAGATGCTCGAGGAAGGAACCGAAGAGGTCCCGGTTGATAGGAGCAATGGTCCTGCGGGAGTCGGCATAAATGCGAACTGGCTGAGCGGGATTCGAAGAGCTCGATTGGCCGAGGAGATGAGAGCCGAGCGCGAGGTTCGCGCCGATAGCCACGCCCGTTTTCGTAGCATCTTGCAGGAAATGCCGTCGTGAGATAGGACGCATTCGAGGAGCTCCCCTGTAATCTGATTCCCAAGATATGCACTTGCTGCCAGGCAGCGGAAGTCGAGAACACGTTTACTGACACGCTGGACCTGACTTTGCGGCCATGCCGGGTGTGATTGTACTCCTCACTCCCTGGGGCGGCGCAAGCAGGTAAACGTCTAGGCTGCTCGAACGACTCTGCGGTTCCCCACTGACATTTCGTTAAATCGTGTTAAGGTACGCGGGCGGTGTCCTAACTCCTGAACTCTTTTTGAGGGGTGGAAGTTCAGGGAAGGTGCCCGGAACAGCTGAAACCAATCAGCCATTTGGGGAGTAGGAAGCGTTTGATCTTGCGTGGCAGCGCCAGACCAAAGCGGAAGTGCGCGTTGCAAGTGCGGTGTCGAGGAGCGCGTTAGATGAGCAAGGAGAAGCACGGGATCCATTTGATCGCCGAAATGGCGAAAGTGTCTATCGGGACCGTGGATCGCGCGCTGCACGGCCGCGGCGGAATCAAAGAAGCGACACGCAAGCAAATTCTGCAGATCGCTCAACAGATCGGTTATTCGCCGAACCTGGCGGCGCGCGCTCTTTCCGTTGCGAAAGCCCGCGTTCGCATCGGCATATGCATACCCAAGGAAATTCACTTTTTCTACGACCAACTTTGGGGCGGAGTGCTGGACGAAGCGCATCATCTGGAACAGCTCGGCGTCGAGTTTGTGAACCGCCCTGTGCAGACGCTTGGAGAAGGAGATATCGAGGTTTTCAAGGAATTGATGGCCAGCGGTGTGGATGGGATTGTTCTGACGGCCGGAAGCCCGAAGGAATTAACGCCGCTGATTGATGACGCCGAGGAAAAAGGCGTGCGCGTCGTTTGCGTTTCCACGGATGCCCCAGAGAGCCAACGCTCCAGTATTGTTTGCGTGGAACCTCACTTGAACGGCTGTTTGGCGGGCGAATTGATGGGCAAGTTTCTTCCTCCCGGTTCCAAAGTGGGCGTCGTTGCCGGAATGCTCTCGACCGAAGATCACCGGAAAAAAACAGACGGCTTTTCAGAAGGATTTCTGCGGCATTGTGCCAGTGGAAAAATCGTCAGCGTCATCGAAGGCCGCGAGGATGAAGCCGAGAGTTTTCAAAAAACGTCTGAACTGCTGCGGCGTTTTCCTGAACTCGACGGACTTTATGTGAATACCGTCAACTGTCTCCCGGTTTGCCGCGCTCTTGGCGAGCAAGGTTTCGAGGGAAAAGTAAAGCTAATTACTACGGACCTCTTCGCAGAGATGGCGCCGTACTTTCAAAAGGGAATCATCACCGCGTCGATTTACCAGCACCCTCACCGGCAAGGGCAAGTCGCGGTGCGCCTCCTTGCCGATAAGCTCACCAACCAAGTTCACTTGCCGCCAGCGGCGCATCTGAGCCCGGGAGTCGTGATGTCGACGAACTTGCATCTCTTCCGCGAGATGCGACAGACGGATAGCAAGTCGGGCGAGGTTACCCTCAAGAGCCGCGCCGTCCTGCAAGCCTGACAATTCGTGTGGGGATCCATCCGTTTCCGATTTTGCGACCTGTCGTAGTCGCGGAAATAAATAGTAAAACCGTGTCTAACAATCGCACTGTCGAAAAAGTGTCCTTGTTCCAGCGCGTCCTGAATCTCGTTACTTTTACCGTTCCAAGCTTCTCTTAACGGCAAGCTTGCCGAAATTTTTCTCGCAACCAGGCTACCGAGTATTTACCTCGAGAAACCCAAAGCCTTTTAACATGCCCGAGATTGTGGTTCGCGCATTGTCGTCAGCGATCTTGAGGATGCCATCTTGCAGGGCGGCCTGCCGCAGCTGGCGCTCCGCTTCTTCGCGCACTTCGCTTTCCAGGTTGGGGTCAGGGGAAGAAAATAGGCCGGTGTCGCGTGAATATACTTTGGTCCTCGCATTATCGATTCGTGTGCTCAGGATTTCCGCTGCCGGCAGGTGAATGGACACGTTGTGCCCTTGTATCAGGACGTCCGCAGGCCGCAGATTCGCGAGATTGATGCCTGCTACCACTTCTCCGTGCACCACCAGCAGCAGGCGGTCGCCAGCCAGAAATTTCGGCAGATAAGCATTGTCGTGCTCGCCGGAAATAATCTTATCCATGGTATAGCTGACGGTTTCCAGACGTTGAAGTTGCTGAATCTGATGAACCACGGTCGGCTGGTCCACATTTATGTGCGTGCGCCCTCCGCGCAAATCGCCTAGCAGGTGGAATAGCCCGAGCCCGGTCGACAACCAGACAAGCGCTCCAATCAGGACCATCGTGAGAGCTGCGCCGAGCAAAGCTCCCAGAACCCAGGAGGACGCGCTCCGCGAAGTTCCTCGATTTTCTCTTGTCGCCGGTTCGTTCGGGGGAGCTAGATTTTCCATCTTCATCTCTCTGCCCAACAACTTGAGTGTAAAACAAGCGGAAACTCGTTGCCTGCATACCTTCCCATCGCGGACCTTGTCGCCACTCCTGAAGAAGTGCTCAGGACCAAACTCTCGCAGTCATGGCTTGCGGTTCGCCGACACCCATGACAGGATAATTTGAAGGGGCTTGAGGAACGCTACCGAGGCCATGACAACCCCGACCGATCATCCAATCGTTCTGACACCTGTGGAAGTGCTGACTCCCGTCCAGCGTCCTTCACGCAAACGGCAGGCCGTTGCTTTCCTGATCGCTGCCGTCTCAGACGTTCTATCCTTCTTGACGGTGCTTGCCCCACCCATGCAATGGCTGATCGACCTGGGAACGGCATTACTCCTGTTTCTGGTCCTCGGCCGTCGATGGGCGATATTGCCGGGCTTGGTTGCGGAAGCAATCCCCGGAATGGGCGTCTTCCCCGTGTGGATCCTCGTGGTCCTCTCCATCATCGCCTACGACGACATCAAACTTCGCAAACGCTAGATCCGGATTAGGAACGCTCGGGCAGGGTCAGCTTCGACCGCGTTTGTTCATTTGGGCGAAGCGTGGATTTCCATATAGTCCAGAGCGGCGCGCTCTTCGCCGTCGGGGATTCCCTCGATGCGGATGGTGTCGCCGGGACGAAGCGCTAGGCCGGTAATGCGGCGGCGCGTGGAAGAATCGGCGTTCGGTTTTGTCGCGGGCAAATTATCGTCCGCGACCCATTCATCGACTTGTTGATCGCCGACCAGAACGCGGAACTTGGACTTGCCGTTGTTTTGATCAAAGTACTCGACATCTAGCTCGTACCAGCCGGCGCGGCCATCGAAGCGAAAGGCTGCGGAACATTTCTGCGCCGCCGCGGCACATTCTACCGCTTTGCCGCCCGAAGCGTCTTCTGGCGGAACGACATCGAACGGCACATAGCCCTGCAGTTGCATCGCTTCGGCTTCGATACGGCCGGGATAATGACCTACCCGGCCTTGCTGATCGGAAATGCCGGAAATTCTAAAAAACCAGGTGCAAACAGCGTCGCGCCAGACGATCGCGTGACCAGTTTGATATTCGAGACGTTTCAAAACGTCGGCATAGCGCTCGTCATCCACGCGGCCTTGCAACGATTTCCATTGCTCGACTAGGTTTGCCGCGGCTTCCGCGCCCTCATAGTGTGAATCGTAGATGTACTGGATGACGGTTTTCCCCGAATGCAGAACGTAGCTATAGGGGACGTGATGAAAGAAGAGCAGCAGATTGTCCGGCGTTGTGTTCAACGATTCGTACATCTTCGCGACGGCCGGCTGGTATTGATCGACATAGCCCGTGCCGGTCGCCGCCGTGCGATCCATGCCGATTCCTTCGTGATCGGCGCGGTGCCATTGTCCCCAGCCGTTTCGTTCGGAGGATTCGACTCCCGGACCATAATGGCTGCCGAGAATATCGGTGAGCGTTCCCGCACCTAAGGGACCGGTGTAGCTTTCATAGATGGGCCAGGAAGTGAGCAACATCTTTGAAATCGTCCGCACCACGACAGGATCGTTTCCAAAACTCAGGCGCGTCCATTCTTCCGCAATCTGCTCGGAAGAAAGATCCGGATTCCACGCGAGCCTGCCGTATCCATAGAGATTCGCCATCGCCAGCGGATGCGCCAGCCAGTTGGTGTCCATGCCGACGTTCACCACCGCGACGTATCCGCCGAGGGAGCGATGAAAGGTCTTGCCGTCAACGATGTCCTTCACTGGTGTGGGGTTCTCACCGGCGTGCATGTCGAAATCGAGAACAGTTTTCCAGAGCGGCGGAAGAAAACATAGATGCCGCTGCTGGCCGGTGTATTCCTGCGTGACTTGCAGTTCGATGGCTTCATTTGTTTTTTCGAGGCCGCTGAAGAGCGGAGAGGCAGGCTCGCGCACCTGAAAATCAATCGGCCCGTATTTGATCTGGACGAGCACGTTGTCGTCGAACTTGCCGTTGAGCGGATGGAAGATGTCGTACGCGGCACGCGCGCGATCATTTTTGAGATTGCGCCAGTCGAGATGGTGGTTATAGACAAACGCGCGATAAAAAACGATCCCATGATGCGGGGCAAGAGCGCGCGCGATGACATTCGCTGCGTCAGCCGGTGTGCGGCCATACGTGGCCGGGCCGAGACGGCCTTCGGAATCGGCTTTGACCACGAAGCCGGCAAAATCCGGAATCTGGCGATAAATTTCGTCCACTTTTTTTGCCCACCATTCGGCGACGCGGGGATCGGCAGGATCGAAACTGTCCAGACCGCCGATTGTCTTCGGGCTGCTGAAGTCGACAGAGATAGATAGCTGGACTCCCCAGGGTCGAAAAACATCGGCAACGCGAGCGAGCTGCGGGAGAAAGCTATCTTCGAGCACGCGGGGGTTGGCGTTGACGTTGTTGATGGCGCAGCCGTTGATGCCAATGGAAGCGAGCAGCCGCGCGTATTCGCCGGCGCGCGTCAAATCGGCGCGCACACCGCCGTTTTCAAAAAAGATCGATGGGCCAGCGTACCCGCGCTCAATGTGGCCATCGAGGTTGCCCCATTCGTCCGCCCAGCGGATAGGAGCCGAGGGTTGCTGCGTTTCGCGCAACGGGGAAACGTTCTCGCCGCGCGCGATCTTGCTCAGCAAAGCGAACACGCCATAGAGAACGCCACGATCGTTCGCGGCCGCGATAATCAGGCAATCGAATCCATGGACTTTTTCCGCGGAAAGCAAGAAACCGTCATCGCGCAGGGCGGTGCCTCCGGCAATCTCGGGGGCCAGAGTTCGCAATGAGCGAAGGGTTCCCAGGATGATGGCGTTTTCTTGAGGCAAGGTCTTGTCGTCGCGAAGAGTTCTTCCCAAGATGCCGCGAACGCCGCGGATCAGTTCGTTTTTTGCGGAGGCAAGAACTGGGGAATCACCGAGGGTGACCACGCTTGCAGGCAAGCTTGCGTATTTTTGAGCGGCCCGCGCATCCACAGGCGCATAGCGCAGCCAGGCCTCAGCCCCAGTTTCGGCGTGGGCGCACTGCGCCGCAAACGCCAGAAGCAAGAAGGCGCCGCAAACTACGACGTTGAGAAAACGAGGCATCAGAGCCAAGATTCGGAAATCCGCCGAAAAGAATAACCGTGTACGTTAACGGCCGTGCTATAGTACCAGCCGTTTTTCGGATTGCAAGCATCGGTATTTTTTCTGGGAGGTTTTGATGAGGGTTTTTTCTGGCGTCCGGCTGGCAGTCGTGACTGTCGCTGCTCTCGCTGTTTGCAGCCCCATTTTTTTCGGCGTGCAAGCGCAAGAGGTTCTGCCCTATCGCAATCCGAAACTGCCCATCGAGCAAAGGATCGCCGATCTGCTTTCGAGGATGACGCTAGAAGAAAAAGTCGCGCAGCTCGAAGGCGTCTGGGAGAACAAGCAATTCATGAAGACGCCCGAATCGCGATTCGTGGATGACCAGGGCCACTTTCTCCCGGAGCGCGCGGCGGTCCTGTTGAAGGATGGCATTGGAGAAATGTCGCGGCCTGGCGAGGTCGCCGCCGGCCCGCGCGAGATGGCGGAGTTCACCAACACCATGCAGAAATGGGTGAAAGAAAACACGCGGCTGGGAATTCCTGTGCTGTTTCATGAGGAATGCCTCCATGGGCATATCGCGCCGGGAAGCACCTCATTCCCGTCGGCAATTGGCTTGGCTTCGACCTGGGATCCGGCGCTGGTCCACGACGTGTTTACCGCCGTTGCGGCGGAAGTTCGAGCGCAAGGAGCGCAGCAGTGTCTGGCGCCGGTGTTGGGCCTCGCACGCGATCCGCGCTGGGGACGCACGGAAGAGACCTATGGCGAAGATCCCTATCTCGTTTCGCGCCTTGGCGTGGCGGCGATTGAAGGCTTCCAGGGAACGGGGCCTCTTATCGACAAGGAGCATGTTTTGGCGACGGCGAAACATTTTGCTGTGCATAGCCAGCCCGAAGGTGGCACCAACGTCGCGCCTGGAAATTACTCCGAGCGCGTGATTCGAGAATATTTTTTCAAACCATTCAAAGCCGCAGTCGAGGAAGCCCACGTGGCAAGCATCATGCCTTCCTACAACGAGATTGACGGAATTCCTTCGCACAGCAATGGACCACTGTTGATCGGCGTGCTTCGTCAAGAATGGGGCTTCGATGGAGTGGTGGTCTCGGACTATTTCGGCATTGCTGAGCTCATGCGGGTGCATCACGTGGTGGCCACCAAGGAAGCGGCGGCGAAACTTGCATTGGAATCCGGAGTGGATATCGAGCTGCCGTTTCCAGACGCCTACAAGACATTGCCGGAGCAGGTGAAAGAAGGAAAAGTCGCGGAGGCGGAGGTCGATCGCGCCGTGGCGAACGTGCTTCGCGAAAAGTTTCGCGCGGGCCTTTTTGATGACCCTTACGTTGATCCTGACTACGCGGTAAAAATCACCAACGACGCTGACCACCAAAAGCTCGCTCTGCAAGCGGCGCGCGAGACCATCACATTGCTGAAAAATCAGGATCAGCTTCTGCCTCTGGACGCCTCGAAGTACAAGCGCATCGCCGTGATCGGACCCAACGCCGCCGACCTTCACCTTGGCGGATACAGCAACAAACCGGGCCGCGGTGTGAGTATTTTGCAGGGAATCAAGAATCGCGTCGGACCGGGAACGGAAGTTCTCTATTCGGAGGGCGTGAAGATTACCGAGACACAGCCGGATTGGGACGCGGACAAAGTTGTGCTCGGCGATCCGGCGCTGAATGCCAAGCGCATCGCGGAAGCGGTCAAAGTGGCGCAGAAAGCTGACGTGATTATTCTCGTGCTGGGCGGCAACGAGCAGACTTCGCGGGAGGCGTGGGCGCCGGAGCACAAGGGCGACCGGGATTCGCTCGATTTGCTCGGCAATCAGGACGACCTCGTTAAAGCCGTGTTGGCGACTCACAAACCAGTCGTGGTTTTCTTGATTCATGGCCGGCCAAATTCCATCAACTACATCGCCGAAAATGTTCCGGCAATTCTCGATGGGTGGTATCTGGGCCAGGAGGGCGGGACCGCGGCGGCGGAAGTGCTCTTCGGGGATTACAATCCCGCTGGCAGATTGCCAATTACCGTGCCTCGTTCGGTCGGTCAGCTTCCGGATTACTACTACCAGAAACCTTCGGCAAAGCGCGAGTATCTCGACGACAGCACACAGCCGCTTTTCCCCTTCGGATGGGGTTTGAGCTATTCGACCTTTAAGTACGGCAATCTGCGCCTGGCGCCGGACACGATCGGGCCCGAGGGAACGACGCACGTCAGCGTGGACGTGACCAACACGGGGAGCGTCCGCGGAGACGAAGTCGTGCAGCTTTATATTCGCGACGAAGTCAGTTCGGTTACGCGGCCTGTGAAAGAGATGAGAGGCTTTCGCCGGATCTCGCTTGATCCAGGTCAGACAAAAACCGTGGAGTTCCCCCTCGGTTTCGAGGAGCTTTCTTCCTTGAATCGCGATATGCACCGTGTGGTCGAGCCCGGCACATTCAAAATTATGGTCGGTGGCAATTCGGTGGATTTGATCGAGACGACTTTGATCGTGGCCGACAGGTGATCGTGGACCTGGCTAGTTCAAGAGTCGGACCGTCAATAAGAAGTGAAGTGAAATCTGGGTAGTGGGCAATTTCGCGAAAAACTTAAAAGAGGAATCATGACTCAGGCTTCCAGGGCACAGATGACGCTCGGCATCATTGTTGGCAACCGGGGATTTTTCCCCGATCATCTGGCGCGTTCCGGGCGGCAGGACATGATCGCCGCTCTGACGGCGAAAGGCATCAAGGCGATCGTTCTCGAAGAGAGCGATTCCAAATGGGGCGCGGTCGAAAGCTATCAGGATGCGGCGCGATGCGCCGATTTGTTCAAGAAACATCGCGAAGAGATCGATGGAATTGTCGTGACGCTGCCGAACTTTGGCGATGAACGCGCTATCGCGAACACGCTGCGAATGGCGAATCTTGGAGTGCCGGTGTTGATGCAGGCGACGCCGGATACGCCATCCAAAATGACGATTCGTGACCGCCGCGACAGCTTTTGCGGAAAAATGTCTGCTTGCAACAACCTCGCGCAGTATGGAATTCCTTATTCGCTCACCACACTTCATACGGAAGCGCCGGACTCTGAAACTTTCAAAAAAGATCTGGACTGGTTTCTGGCAATTTGCCGCGTTGTCAGAGGGCTTAAGAGGCTTCGCATCGGCGCGATTGGCGCGCGTCCCGCGGCTTTTAACACGGTGCGCTACAGCGAGAAAATCCTCGAGGGCGCGGGCATTTCGGTCGAAACGCTGGACCTTTCGGAAGTCATGGGGAGGACTGCGCGGCTGAAGGACGACGATCCAAAAGTTACGCAGCGGCTCGGCGCGATCCGGCAGTATGTTTCGACGCAAAGTATTCCTGATGCTTCGCTGATCAAGATGGCCAAGCTTGGAGCGGTCATCGACGGCTGGATGCGCGACACGGAAGTGAGTATCAGCGCGATCCAGTGCTGGACTTCGCTCGAAGAATTTTTCGGCGTGGTGCCCTGCACGGTGATGAGCATGATGAGCGACCAGGGCCTATCGAGCGCGTGCGAAGTGGACGTTGCGGGCGTGATTGGGATGCACGCTCTGCAACTGGCGTCACAGACGCCGAGCGCGCTGCTCGACTGGAACAACAATTATGCGGACGATCCGGACAAAGCAGTGTGCTTCCACTGCAGCAATTTGCCCAAGCATTTTTTTAAGGATGTGCGGATGGACTTTCAGGAAATCATCGCGGGCACTGTCGGCAAGGACAACACCTTCGGAACGTGCGTGGGGCGCGTGAAGAGCGGGCCGATGAGTTTCGCGCGCTTCTCGACGAACGACCGCGAGGGGAAAATTTCCGGCTACGTGGGCGAAGGCGAATTCACCGACGATCCGCTGGAAACTTTCGGCGGCGCCGGCGTAGTGAAGATTCCTCACCTACAAAAACTGCTGCGCTACATTTGCGAGCGCGGCTTCGAGCATCACGTCGCGGCAAATTTTTCTACTGTAGCTTCGGCCGTGCACGAGGCTACGACGCGCTACCTGGGATGGGACGTGCACTGGCACAAGCCCTAGGAAGGCTTGGCCGCATCCTTGTCTGCGGCGGGCGCTGAGGTCGTCTTTTTGTAGACGATCTTTTTCGACCCTCCTTCGCAGGTACCGACCACTTTTCCGTCGGTGACTTCCGCATCTTTCGCAACGATATCCAGCGTATAGGACTTGACGCCTTTCGCATCCAGCTTGGCGGCGATTTCCGTCTTCAGATCTTCGCAAGCCTTTGGACCTTGCGCGAAACTGCACGCAGGCACAACAAGCACAGCAGCGATTGCCAGCAAGGCTTTCATTGGGGGATCTCCTTTATTGGAAATAGAGGGCCTACCGGGAGCGTATCAAATCGAATACCCAGCGCGGGCTTTTGATGCGCGTGTCGTATTGATTTAGGCAACGGCAGGTTTCGCGTTACAAGGAGGAGTTGCAAGGCCGTTCGTTCGTGTGCGAAGCCGAGAGGCAACGCCGCCTAAGTGCTTCCTGGCGCCTGCGCGCGGCCTTTCCACTGGCCGCCTTTCCCGAGCCAATATCGTACAGCGGAGAGCAGTGTGGCATACGAATAGAAGACGGCGATCAGCGGGAGGAGCGGCGCCCAGAGCGGCGAGAGGCAGTAGAAGCGCACCGTGGGAAGGAACGAGAGGGCCATCAGAACCCAAGCCGAGCAGCCAAGAATTCTTGCCGTGCCGTCATGAGCAAAGAGTAGAACGATTGGAGCAACGTATGTCAGACCGAGGCCGAGCAGAGTGCCCAATAGCAAGAGGACGGAATAATGGAGTTGCGTGAAGGCGGTGCGCGCGATCAAATCGCGCAGTTCACCCCAGGTTCCGTAAACACGCAGGCTCTGGCTCTTTCTAGTTAGGCCCATCCAGACAAGGCCGCCACTGTGCTTGATGGCTTTGGCGAGGGCACAATCGTCGATGACTTCGCCGCGAATGGCGGCGAGACCGCCAATGCGTTCGAGCGCCTTGCGGCGCAGCAAGATGCACCCGCCCGCTGCGCCTGCGGTGCCGAGGTCTTCTTCGGCAATCCATCGGGGCGGATACAGCATTAGGAAAAAATAGAGAAATGCGGGAATCAGCGCACGCTCTGGCAGTGACTTCGCTTGAAGGAGGACCATCAGCGAAGCGAGATCGAGCCTGTCGCGAACGGCGCGGCTTACCAAACGCCGCAGGGTGTCGGGAGCGTGGGCGATATCCGCATCCGTGAACCAATAGAATGCGGGCGGATCAGACCGTGTGCTGTCGACGCCCGAGTTTAGCGCCCAGAGCTTTCCCGTCCAACCTTCGGAGAGCGGGGAGGCTGCGAGAATCTGGACTCCTTCTGTCGGGCCATTTTCTTCGGCTACGCGTCTTGCAATGTCGGCGGTTGAATCGTCGCTGTGATCGTCGACAATCACAATGGAAAACGGGCCGGGATAATCCTGCTTCACAAGGCTTGAAATTACGTCGCCGATGGTTTCAGCTTCGTTTCTTGCGGGTACAACGGCGACGATCTTTGGCCAATCGTGCGGCGAATCGATTTGGTGTTCGTCCGCATCGAGCTTCTTCACGCGCCAGAACCAACCACGCCCAAAAAAAAGGTGCAGCCAGATGGCGAGCGTGATAATGCCGATGGTTCCGACGACAGAGACATGAGTGAGCGCCATCATGGATGGCGAAATGTAACAGATGGGCGCGGGCCGCGCGAGGCTAAGCTAAGTCTTCAGCGCGAACCGGGAGGCGGCGAATCCGGACATCTTGCTTCCGTGTTCGCGTGGCACTCTGCGGTTATGCCTTTGCGGCAGGAGAGCCGGCGGCGCGATGGATGGCTTTCCGGATTCGTTGGTATGTGCCGCAGCGGCAGATATTGCCGCTCATGGCATCGTCGATATCGGCGTCGGTGGGATGCGGTTTTTTCTCGAGGAGCGCGACGGCGGACATGATTTGGCCGGACTGGCAGTAGCCGCACTGCGGAACGTCTTCTTCGATCCAGGCTCTTTGGACGGGATGGGTGCCGTCTTCGGAAAGGCCTTCGATGGTGGTGACTTTCTTGCCGGAAACATTGGCGATCGGCAACATGCAGGAGCGCGAAGCCTGGCCATCGATGTGCACAGTGCAAGCGCCGCATTGCATGATGCCACAGCCGAATTTCGTGCCGGTCATATTCAGGGTGTCGCGCAGCACCCAGAGAAGGGGCATGTCCGGGCTGACGTCCACGGTTTGGGATTTTCCGTTCAGTGTGAAAGTGATGGCCATGGGGTCCTCCTAAAGCAGAGCCGTATCGTACAACAATCGAGTATTGATTGAAAATCTACGAAATATCGGACAGCGGTGCGGCTTTGGGTGAGTTCATGGGGAGTTCGGAATATGAAAGCGAGTGTACAGATTTCAGCGCCTTCCTAGCCTGGGCGTCGCCAGCCAGTCACGACGTGTCTGGAGCCAATTTTAGCGGAACGCGTGAGCGTTTCCAGCACGCGAGTGCGAATCGCTTACTTGGCGCCGCGAGCGCTTGCGGCGCTTGTTACCATCGGGACGTCTTGGCCCAGAGCGGTGGCGAGGGCGATGAGATGGTCTTGTTCGTCCTTGAGAATTTCGCGGATGTATCCGGCCATGGCGTATTCGCCGAGGCTTTCGCATTGGCGGACGCGTTCGCGATAATGGCGAATGGTAGCCATCTCATTTTCGAGATCGAATTGGAGCATCTCTTTGGGTTCCTTTGAGGTGCGCACGTGCTTGGGCAAGACAGCAGGCATACCACCGAGGTAATCGATCTGTTCAGAGATAATGAGAGCGTGGCTGAGCTCTTCGGCGGCGTGCTTCTCGAGTTCGCCGGCAATATTCATGTACTCGGCGCCGCTGAGGACCTGCGAATAAACGACATAGGAGATGATGGCCTGGTATTCGCCGGCGAGATCTTCATTGAGCAGGTTGATCAAATCGTCGCGCGAGATTTCATCTGTGAGGTGGAGCGTGGTTTCTATTTTTTCGGCTTTCAAAATTGGACTCCTTTAATCTCTACATCCAAGCAGACTCCGGCGCTGTCGGCGGAGATCAGGACAAAATCATCCGACGAAAGGCTTAGGCATCTCTGACGGAGCGGTAAGCTTCCTGGCCGGCTTCCACGGCGCCCGCGACGGTGGCTTTGACGTCGTCCACGGTCTCTTGGGCGCGGCGCTTCCAGCGCTTTCCAGTGGATGCGGCATCGTCCATACCTTTTTTTACGGTGCTGGAGATATAGTCGCGCGTTTCTTCTCCCGAAGATGGGGCAAAGAGCAAGGCCAGAACCGCGCCTACTCCAAGTCCCACGGCAAATGTGGTGTATTTGTTGGACCAATTATTGTGGCTCATCGCTTCCGTCCTTTGTGTTGGCTTTTTTTACCGCTGCTTCCTTGATAGCTTTTTTAATTCCGGTGCGACTTCGCGAACATTTTAGAGAAAATAGAGGAGGAATCCGTGATGCGATCCTCCTCCATTCGGATTAATAGGAGCCGTGCGTCCCCTTAGCGGCGAGTTCGCGATCGGGTTGTTTGGTGTCAACGGAGGCTTCGCCCGTGGAGGAAACATGCTCTCCGCCGGTGGCCTTCAGAACTTCTTTGGCCCGCAGGATTTCTCCGGACGTATCGCAATGCACGGAGAGAAGAATGCCGCCCTTCTGCAGGCGGCCTTCATAGCGCTTGGCTTCGAACTCGGGAATGCCCATGCCAATCAAGGCCCCGGTGAAACCGCCGACTGCGCCGCCGACGCCCAATCCCGCCAGACCGGCCATGATCGGACCTGCAGCGAGGAAGGGGCCGAGACCGGGGATGGTCAGAAGACCAACACCGAGCAGCACTCCTAGAGTTCCACCGATTACGCCTCCGGTCGCCACACCCGCGGCCGTGCCTTCTGGCGCTTTCGAAGCCTTTTCCGTACCCATTTCTTTCGGCACGCCCAGACTTTCGGGCAGAAGTACCGAAACGTCGGCAACGGGGAAGCCGGCCTTGACAAGTGCTTCCGTAGCGTTATCGACTGCGATCCGGGTCGAGTAGATTCCAAATACTCCGACTTTTTTGGATGACATTTGTATTTCTCCTTTAGGTTTGATTCGTCGCGATTTCCGCATGGCTAATTGGAAGTCGCAAATTCGAATTGATTGGTTACGTTATGGCTGGCCTTCTGCACGCTCGCGGAGGAGCGCCTCATGAAACGCATCACCGATGGGACGATGCCCATAACCAAGCCGATGTGGATAGAGGCTCTGGCGATGAGAGTGCAAAATATGTAAGAAACCAAGAAACAGTCAGATCTGCGGTCATTCTTGCCATGCTGTTTTCATCTCCTAGCGGCCGAGCTTGAAGACCATCTCGCCGTCCCTATGTCCACCGAAACCTGCTTGCGTGCAGGAGACACCACGCACAAATCACAATAGTCGCGATACAGCTGGAGGGATGTCACGTTTCGAACACTTTCGCTCTTTAGTTGCAGCGATACGCACGATGGGGTGGGCGGCAGAGCTTTAACGCGGGAGAACGGAATTGGAGATATTTTTTCAGGGTGGCCAGCCTTTTCTAGTTGGTTCTTGAAAAGGTGAGAGTTCGATCGCGGCGTACCTGCTTGATTTTTCGAGCGATCAGCGGTGACGCGGGCGAAGGGGTGGGCGGGCGGTTAGCGGGCGTGGACGCATACGGAAGCGCGGGTTGAGCGGCGGTGGGACGGTGCGGAGGAAATCGCCGCAGCAGAGGCAGCGGCCGTCGTCGGAGATGAGGCCGGTGGCATCGGCGCGGAGCCAGTGGCCGCGGGCTTCACACAAAGGATTGATGCATTGCACGGTGAAACCGGGCAGATATTGCATGAGCGCTCCCTTAGCGGCTCGCCGGCTCCGCGGCGCAACGAACAGCTGAGGCGACGGAAGCTCCCCTGGGCGGGCCAGACAGAAATGCTGCGCGGATTCTGCCGCCGGATGACTGTGGTGTCAAGAGAAAAGACTACAAGGGATTGTGGTATGGTTGCAAAAAGAAAAGCGAGCCGAGTGTGGTGGATAGCGAGTGGAGCGCTCGAGATGGCGGAGGCGTGGTGATGCGCGGTGCTGGAGGGAGCTTGTTGCTGGCGGCGGTGCTGGCGATTGCCGCGCCGATGGCGTGGGGGCAAGGCGAGGGGAAAACGCTGCGGCAGGTGCTCACGGGGGAGACCCTGCCGGTGGATGCGGACTCGCTGCACAACCTGGACAAGACGATTACGAGCGGCGCGGAGTTGAATGATGCTGCGCAATTTGCGATTGCGTATTACGTGAGCGATGCGACGGGGATGCTGAAAGCGCCGATCTACATGGACGTGTTTGATCGCAAAACGGCGAGATGGAGAAGCGGAAGCATCGAGACGGCAGCAGCGAAATGGCAAGGGATGGATGTGGATTGTTTTGGGTCGGTGCTCTCGATCACGGCGATTTCGGATTTTTACGCGATGGAGACGCACAACAACCCTTCGGCGGGTTGCGAACTGATTCTGACTCACGACTTGAAGTTGAAGACCAGCCTTTACGGCTGGATCGTCGGACATTTTGGGGATGGCGGGATCATTTACCATCGCAGCCAGGTTCATTTCGCGACGGTCCATCCCGTGGAAATTGCGGTATACGACCCCGCAACGGGAAAGGATTTCACGATTTTCCCGCACCAGCCGGATCAGAAAATCCGGCTGCAAATAAGCAAGGATTTGGGTGAGTTTTTCAAAACGCATCGGGATTATTGCCAAAAGGCCGACGATCCGTGCGATCCGAATTCGTTTGATAGTTCGCTTGAAGGCAAAGTCGCCACGGACGACCGGCAACATGCGCTGGCATTTGTCATTTCGTATGAGTTGCAGGGTTATGGCCAGGACGAGCACAAACCGTCAGGGCCTTCGGAGGTCGTTTACGCATACCGACATGTGGAAGACGAGGGAAAGACGGAATACCGGGAGATGTTGTGGAGCGACGTCAAGGAACGAGCGGGCAACGTGGCGCTTGAAAATCTCGTCGAGCCGGCGGTCCTCGAGAAGATATTTAGCCGGGAATCAAAGTGAAAGGGGGGGGAATTTTCTAGAGTTGCGGCGGAGTTGAAGGAGGGGGTGCCGCTGGGGAGGCTTTGCCGTCGACGGAAGATTGCAGAGCGGCGAGGCGCGCTTTGAGGGCGTCGACGTCCTGCTGTTTGCCAGTGATTTGCTGCTTCAGGTCATCGAGCTTGGACGTGCCGGTGGGTTGGTCCGTGTAATTGGGATTGGAATAAACACTGTCTTGATCCAAGGCGAGTTCGCGCAGAAGGAGATCGACATCTTTTTGCGCGTCGGCGAGCTGCTGTTTCAGGGTGGCCAGCTCGGCGGCGTCTTTTGCGTTTTGGTCCGCGTCGCCGGCACTTGCGGCCGGAGCAGGCGCGCTGGAAGTGGCTGA
This sequence comes from uncultured Acidobacteriota bacterium, assembly GCA_963843265.1. GTDB lineage: Bacteria > Acidobacteriota > Terriglobia > Acidiferrales > UBA7541 > Acidiferrum. The sequence goes on from CAWJJR010000001.1 coordinate 103,818, forward strand.
GGCGTCTGAGGCTGCCGGGGCACTGGAAGAATCCGCCGAGGGTTGCGCGGCAGCGGAAGCTGACGAGGGCGCCGGGGCAGCCGAGTTGGATTGAGCTGCTGCGTTTGCGCTGGCAGCCTGGGCCGGAGGCAGAGGCTCCAGGGTGTCATTCGTGATGACCTTTTCAGGCTTCTCGGCTGTTTTCTTTTGCTCGCGGGCACGGCGAGCGGCTTCGGCAACTGGGTCGGCCTGCGAGGACTGCGATTGGGCGCGTGAAAGCATGGGAATGGAGACCGCGCCAGCTAGAATGGCTAGGGCCAAGCGTAAAGAGTTGGAATGTGACATGGTCTTCTACCCCTTGGGCTACGCGGGCCGGGACAAAATTAAGCATACAGCTTGCGCCGGCCTTGGACAATCGCCCAGGTTGGATGTGCTGCGAATCGGGCAACTGCCATTCGCGGCTGGAATTCCGGATTGAGGGGTCGAAGCTTCCGAAGGATTGACCGGCGACGCCGATGCCTGCGCCCGGCGCTATCGCGCGGCGGCCTGCTCGGTGCTGGCTACGTCGCGGAAAGAAAAATGGGTTTGCAGGTTCTTGACCGGCTGGCCATTCACTTCGGCATAAGGATAAATGAAATAGTTGAGGGGGGCGCCTTTTTGGTCGGCGGAAAGGCGGATGTCGCGACCGTAGGTGAAGAAAACGCGATTAACGTCATGTGCGCCGAAGAAATAATTGTGTTTGTCGGGGTGCTTCCACGCTTCGGAGGCGTCGATGGGCACCCATCCGACGCCGCTGAGATAAAACTCGGCCCAGCAGTGATAGCCGGGGATGTCGCCTTCGGTTTTGCCTTCGGGAAGCGGGAAGCCGATTTCAAAGCGCGCGGGAATGCCGGAGGCACGCATCATGCCGATGAAAAGAGAATGGAAGTCCGTGCAATTGCCGCGTTTTGAGGTACAAGCCCAGACGGCGTCGCCGTGGCCCCAGCCTTCGCCGGATTTGTCGTAGCGCATGGTAGCGACGACATACTCATAGATATGGCGAGCCTTTTCGAGTTGGGTGGTGTCGCCAGCGGTGTGCGCTTTGGCGAGTTCGCCGATGACGCCATTCAGGGGGACGAGCTTATCTGGCTCGAGATAGCGATGGAGCATCGGGTCGGCAGGCAAGGTGGCGGAGACGTCTTTCAGAGCGCCATCGAGGGCGACTTTGTGTTCGTGGCGGGCGGCAGTGAAACGAAGAGTAACGTCAAAGCCGGCGGCGGCTTGCTTCGCAGTGGGTTTGAACTCCGCGAAGGTGTCTTCGTATTCCGGGTCGCGGCCTTTGGAATAGGGGACAGGGCTTTCGATCTGCAGGTTGCTGAGATCCTGATAGCCGTCCTTCTGCGGGAGAGGGATCCACAGACGGATGGGCCCGGCGGGATTCTCCGTGGCGGGGAAATGGACTTGATAGGTGAATTCGAAGGAGCGAGTGGACGGCTCGGGAGGCGTGACGGGCGCTGTGGTGCGAGCCGTCCGCGGGACGGAAATCGCGATAATCAAAACAGAGAAGAGGCCCAGGAAAGGGATAAGGCGACGGGACATTTCGGGACTCCTTAGGTGAGTTGCCGCAGGGGCCGACGTCGAGATTATACTCTTTCGTGAGTACAAGTAAAAACAGGGGCGGTACGGCCGGGTGATGAGGAGAGATTTCGGGTGCAGGGCGCTGTTATGGATAGCGGGCAGCTTGGTCGGCGGCGCGGCGATTTCCTGTGCTCAGACTCAGGCCCCAGCTCAGACTGGAACGAAGCCGGACGCGCCTGTTGCGGCTACGCCGGCTCTTTCCGAGAAACAGAAGACTGCCTCCGCGAGGAAAGTACACCGATTCTGGGACAAAGAGAATGATTGGCTGTTCGCGGGAGTGGGAGCGGCGCGGACGCTTGATTATTTCTCGACGCTGAATATGCGGCGGCGCGGGCGGCAGGAAATTTTTCTGACGAATGACGTGGTGGGCGATCACGCAGGCTTTGCGGCGATCGAAGCGGCGGCGACGGGAGTTTCGATTGGAGCGGCATACTTGTTTCACCGGTATGGGCATCACAAATTGGAGCGCTGGACTTCGTTCGTGCACATCGGACTGGCGACAGCGGGTTCGGTGCGAAATTATTGCTTGAAGACAGCGCACTTTGCGCCAAGCGCGGGTTCCCCATAGGGAGCTGTATTGCGCCGGAGCTTTCGAGCTGGGCGTTCGCATGTTTGAGTCAATTCCTAATTCGTAACCTCGAGTCTTGCGCGCTTACGCTACGTGCGGCATACTCCGCGGCGTGCTGCCTTGGTCGGTGACGCACGGGTGGTTCGGTTTTGATGCAGGGTTTGCGAGGAGGTCTGGATGGAGCGGTGCGTATGTTTTCACCGTTTCTACGTGCTGGTTTGTTTGAGCCTGTGTATGTCCGCGCTGGTTTGCGTAGGGGCGCGGCCAGCGGAGATGGCGACCGAAAAGCCGCTTCCCGCGCAAGCGTTGCCCGCGCCTCCGGTCCCGGCTGAAACGCGGTCGGCTCAATCGGCGACTCCCCGGCAAATCAAAACAGAGGGATACAAGCTTTCGCAGGACCGCTATGAAAAGGCGGTCAGCTATTCTCGCGCGTCCTACGCTTTGTATTTTGTCTCCGTCGCGCTTTCCGTGCTGGCGTTGGTGATCCTTTTGCAGCTGGGGATTGCCGCGAAGTTGCGGGATTGGGCGGAGCGCGTGAGCGGCAACAGGTGGGTCCAAGCGCTGGCGTTTGTGCCGCTGCTGGTGCTGACCCTCGATGTGATCGCGCTGCCGCTGCGGATGTATGGTCATGTGCTCTCGCGTCGGTATGAAGTGTCGGTGCAGAACTGGGGATCGTGGTTTTTGGATTGGGGCAAAGAGCAGTTGCTGACCGCGGGATTCGCTCTGATTTTTGCGCTGATTTTTTCGGCGGTTATCCGCAGGAGCCCGCGGAGGTGGTGGCTGCATTTCTGGTTTGCGGCGCTACCGATCTTGCTGTTTTTTGTTTTTATCAGCCCATGGTTCATTGATCCCCTGTTCGATACATTCCAGCCGTTGCAAGCGTCGCACCCGGATTTGGTGGCGGCCATCGAGAAGCTGACCGAACACGCGGGCGTGCCGATTCCCCCGGACCGTATGTTTCTGATGAAGGCGAGCGAAAAAACCAACGATGTGAATGCGTACGTGACGGGGCTCGGAGCGTCGAAGCGCGTGGTGATTTGGGACACGACGATTCAGAAAATGACGACGGACGAGACGCTGTTCGTTGTGGGGCATGAGCTTGGACACTACGTTCTCGGACATGTTTGGAAAGGATTTTTGTTCTTTGCGGGACTTCTTCTGGTTGGTTTCTATGCGCTGTTCCGCGGATTGCATTGGGCGCTGGGAAAATGGAGCGGGGATTGGAGAATTTACGGGCCGGAGGATTGGGCTTCGCTTGCGGTGCTGCTCTTGTTACTGGAGATAGCGATGTTTTTGGCTTCGCCGATCGTCAACGGATTCTCACGAATGCAAGAGCACGCCGCGGATGTATATGGGCTGGAAGTGATCCACGGAATCGTGCCGGATTCATCAGAGGTGGCGGCGCAATCGTTCCAAGTGCTGGGAGAAGTGGATCTGGCGGATCCGAATCCCCCTGAATTCATCACCTTTTGGCTTTACTCGCATCCGCCGCTAGCGGACAGGCTGGTGTTCGCGTACACCTATGATCCCTGGGCCAAAGGAGAATCGCCCAAGTATGTGAAATAGCTCATCGGGACGGATGGTGATGGGAAGTCAGTGTGTCCGGCGGGCGCCTGAACGGCGGCGGGAAAAGGCAGCGACTTTATGGCGATTGCCGCAGCTGGACATGGAGCACCAGCGGCGGCGATGCGTGCGCGAGGTATCATAGAAAAAGAGGCCGCAGGAAGGATTGGAGCAAACGCGAAGGGCCGTGCCAGGTCCTTCGGCGATCAGCTCAGCGGCGGAACGTGCGATGGCCGCCAGGAGCCAATCCAAACCGCCTTCGCAGGCGACAAACTCCAGGCCCCATGCGCCGTCTTGCTGGAGGAGTTCGTCGTGCCCTTCGGTGATACGCAAGACTTCGTTGATGGGCTCAACCCATTCACGGGAAATGGCTTCTTCGTGGAGCAGCGCGCTAAAGCATGCGTGCAGGGAAGCGTGGAGGCGCTGGGCTTTGCCGAGAAGTGCAGTTGCGCCCTGAGGATCGACTTGAGGGAGAGCGAGCAATTGAGCACTGCGCTCCGAGGAGATGATGCGGGTAAGCAAGAGAAAGCGGAGTAGTTCCTGCCAAGAGAAGTCAGGTGAGGGACGTAATTCGTTGACGTAATCGAGGGAGAGACGTCCACCTAGAAATGTGGAGGAGCCAGACATTGTGCCTAGGTGTTATAGCGTAGAACACCGGTTATATCAAGAAGACAAGCGTTGCGCTCTCTTTAACCGGTTAAGTGTAGTACAGCAGTTAATCAACGGTGCGCGCATCTAGTCGAACTCTAGAGCACAGGGCGCCATTTTGACTAATTTCCGCAAGTCTCTGAGAGCGGCGCAAAGTGACGAGTAGTTCGCGGACTCGGGAGGCTTTTAGTCGCCATGGACGAGGTTAGCCTTATCTTTGGTGGGGACAATCCGAAGGCTTTCAACCGGAGTATCGCTTACCTGGCCGGGAAGCGGAAAATCAATAAAATATAGAGACTAGGAGTGGAGGAGAGCTTTGCCGGAGCAAGGAATGAATGGCGATCCGTTTGGCCTGGCGCCTAGAGGCCATTCGGAGACCGATGCTTCCACGAGCGATTCCTCTTGGAAGGTATATCCCAATAAAACCGGCCTGAGGGCTGGATGGCGGTTGCTGATTTATTTGGCCATCTCTTTCATACTCTGGAGCCTTTCCATTTTCCTCCTCAGCGAGCTCCTACGACCGGGCCGGAGTGTCTTTTCGCCCAGTTTTCAACTCTACGGAGAAGCGGCTAGCTTCCTGGCGGTATTTCTCGCGGCTTGGATTATGTCGCTGCTCGAAGAGGTTCCCGTGGGAGTTTACGGGCTGCCGGTGCGGGATACTTTTGGGAAGTTGTTTATCCAGGGATGCCTGTTCGGCTTGTGCGAGATTTGCCTTTTGATCGGGCTCATCGCAATGTTCGGCGGTTATTCTTTGGGAAGTCTGGCGGAACATGGGGCGGCGATTGGGAAATGGGCGCTGTATTGGGGATTCTTTTTCCTGGTTGTCGGGCTATTCGAGGAGTTCTTGTTCCGGGGATATACGCTGTACACCCTGGCGGATGGAATTGGTTTTTGGCCTGCCGCCGCGCTGATGTCGGGAGCTTTCGGCGCTGTACATCTGCGCAACCCGGGGGAGGGCTGGGTGGGCGTGGCAGGGGTGGCATTTGTAGGGCTGTTTTGGAGTTTCACGTTGAAGCGCACGGGGAGCCTTTGGTTCGCGTTGGGAATGCATGCAACTTTTGATTTTGGGGAGACGTTCCTTTTTTCTGTTCCGGATAGCGGGATGATTTTTCCGGGCCATCTATCGAACGCTACACTGCACGGGCCGAAGTGGCTGACAGGAGGCACTGCTGGACCGGAGGGAAGCCTATTTGATTTTCTAATTCTGGCTGGCTTTTTTGTTGCGGTTCACTTTCTATATCCTGCTGGCGGGCAGCGGCCGAAAAGCGGTGAAGCGGCGGGTTGAAGACAAAGGCTTCAGTGCACGAGGTCGGAAGCGTAGACCAACTGAATGCCGCGCGCTTTCGCTTGCGGCAGGACTTCGCTTAACGCTTGGAGCGTAGCGGGATGCGGATGACCGATGGCAATGGCACCTCCCTTTTGCTGCGCCCCGCGAAGAGCGATCTCGAGCTGCTTGCGCACTGCAGAGACTTCGGCAACATCATCCAAGAAGGGCACGTTGCGGTAGGCAGAGCGCACTCCGAGATGCTGGGCGGTGTCGTAGGCAACGGTCGCCGCGGTGGTGCGGCTGTCGACATAAAAGAGATTCCATTTCAAAAGGACCGGCATCAGCGCCTCCATGAGCGCGGGATCGGCGGTGGCTTGAGAGCCCTGATGGTTGTTGACGCCGGCGGCGAACGGAACGCTTTCCATCATTTGTTCAAAAAGCATGGGAATGCTGTCCGCAGGCATGCCCGGATGCAGCTCTTGCACCTCCGGCGTTTCGTTGCCAACGGATTGCATGGGGAGATGGAGCATGACCTCGAAGCCGCGGCGATGCGCTTCTTCCGCGATGTCGGTGGAATGCGCGTGATTAGGCAGGACGGAGACGGTTAGCGGATAGGGCAATGCGAAAATAGCATCGGCGGCGGCGCGATCGCTGCCTAAATCGTCCAGGATGATGGCCAATCGCGCCTCACCGCTTTGCCGGGCAGAAGGCGGAGAGGCAGGCGAAATCGCACGGGCGGACATCGGGGCCACAATGTGGACCGAATTTGTAATTACGTCGCCACTGCGAAAATTCAGCAGCAGGAGCGCTCCGGATTTTGTAGGCGCATCGCGCGTTAGGTGGTTCGACGTGGCGATGGCGTCCAGCGATTGAATGAACTGAGCCACCGACTCGCGGCGGGATTGCTCGGAGGCACCGACGGGAAGCATAACGAATAGTTGGTCCGGACGACCGGGGTGCGCGGCGTCAAACTGCAGGTGGGCGGCGATATCTCCGGGTTTCCTGCTGAAACCCGCGGCGGCGTGCATCATTTCGCGAGTGATGGCATGCACTCTTCCAGGCGATAAACGCCTCCCCTGCTCGGTCTTGCAACCTCCAGTGAGAAGGGTCAAAGCAAAGAGCAATGCAAAAGGAACGGCAGCACGGCGCTGATCGCGCCGCCATTTCGGAAAAGTAGAAGTGTGGATTATTGCCCCGCGGCTTGCCAACACAGAACGCTAGGCGGCTTTTTTCTGCGGCGTCTTCAAGAGTTCAAGCGCTTTGCGGAAGATTGGATCCTCGGGGGAGAGCGGTCGAGGCGGCGTGGGCTCTTTCTGCGCGTCGGCAGAGTCGCTCCCGTCATCGGCGGCGTCCGAGTCGTCGTCAGCCGAAGCCGTAACTACTTCGGAGGGTACGACGCCTTCGGCGAGAATGGTTTTCCCGTCGGCATTGTAATAGTTGCCGACGGTCAGGAAGAGCGCGGCTCCATCATTAAGCGTGATCAGTTTTTGCTCCGAAGCGAGTCCAAAGGTGCGCTCGCCGACGACATCGCCACGATGATTGACTTCTATCGCGGAGGCCAGCACTTCGGCGGCACCGGAAGTCGTAGCGTCAGTCAGCACGGAAACCGGCCCTTTCCAAACCACTTTGCTCGGATCGGCGGAGAAGACTTGCGTGGAGATCGTTTGGCCCTTAAGCGTGGCCAAGGTTCCGGAAGACACGAAAAGCCTCGCGACGGAAATCGCTTCTGAGACCGGCCCACGGCCGCATTCGCGAAGATCCAGGATCACTTGGTGAATGCCCTGCTTATCGGCTTCCAGCAAGCGGGCGCGAATTTCGTCCGCGCGTCCCGGGTTTAAGGAAGGCAAACGAAGCGCAAGGATGTCGGGATCCACTTTTTCACTGACTAACTTTTCAGGAGCGAGTTTCTCGCGAACAATATCCACCTGGTCGGGATCCGCCTTGCCGCGGCGGATGACTCCAACTTTGACGCCCGTGCCCGGCTGGCCGTGGAGGAAATTCATCGCTTGACCAACGGACATGTCGCGCGTGGTGAAACCTGCGACGGATTCCAAAATGTCGCCGCTGTGGATGCCGGCTCTTTCACCGGGGCTATCCGGCAGAACGGAGATCACAATGATGTAACCAAAGCGCTTGCTAAGCGTAAGGCCGGCATCGCCGACGGCATTGGCGGCCTGCTTTTGCTTGTATTCTGTGAACTCGCGCGGCGTCAAATAGCTGGACTGCGGGTCGAGAGATTCGAGAAGACCGTGGAGGGAACCGGTTGTCACCAAATGGAGATTCGGCTCGTCAACATAATCCTGCTGGATTTTCTGTAGCACTTCGCTGTATACCGTCAGCGACTTATAAGCCTTGTCGTCTGACGTGCGGCCGAGAACATGACCCAGCCCGGCATAACAGAAAATAACCACGGAAACAAAGAGAACCCCGATGCGAGCGGCTCGATTCATGCCTCACCTATCCTCTTCTACTTCGGTCCAAACGTCGCTTGCTACGAATACAGACTTTCAAGTATAGCACTGTCAGATGTTGGGACGCGGCCGGAATGAGAAAGGAAGCCTGAAGGTCGGAAATGGGTTATGACGAGCGATCAGAGTCGGTTGGGGATAAGACACGCCCAGGGAGCAAAATGATGCGTAATTGACACACCGCGACAAGAATGGCTAGACGGTGTTCCTATAAGTTACTGAAAAAAATGGACAAAGAGGTGAAACCCTGGCCAACAAAATGCTATCTTACCTAGGGGCGATGTTTCAATCCACCATAGCGAAAGAGGCATTGGCTGAAGGTGTGGGTCTACACACCGGAGTCTCAGGGCACGTCCGCCTGCTAGCTGCACCAGCAGATACGGGGATCGTTTTTCGGCGCACGGACCTCGATCATTTTCCGATTGAGGCGCAGGGCCACAACGTGGCGCGGGTCAGCTACGCGACGAGCTTGATGAAACAAGGCGTTTTGCTGTCCACGACCGAGCATCTCCTCGCGGCGATCTATTCTTGCGGTATCGACAACGTTTACATCGACATCGATTCGATCGAGATTCCCATTTTGGACGGCTCGGCAGAGCCTTTTATTCAAATGCTCGAGAGGGCTGGAGTGCGGAAGCTTCGCCGCAAGCGCCGCTATTTGAAGGTGCTGAGGTCGCTGGAGGTCGAGGAAGGCGACCGGCGGATTGGGATTTATCCCGCAGACGAATTCCGCGTGCGATGCTATGTTGATTTTCCTCATCCGCTTGTGGGGCAGCAGGAAATCGAGATGGTGGTCAATCCCGAGACTTTCCGGCAACTACTGGCGCGAGCGCGGACTTTTTGTTTTGAACGGGATATCGAGCCTCTGCGTTCGATGGGCCTGATTCGCGGCGGTTCACTGGACAACGCCATCGTCTTGACCAACGACGGCGTGATGAACGGGCCGCTGAGGTTTCCCGACGAATTTGGGCGGCACAAAGCATTGGATTTGATCGGCGATTTGGCCCTGATTGGATTGCCCCTATTAGCTCGCGTCGAGGCACATAAAGCGGGACATGCGCTCCATACTCAACTCGTGAGCCGGCTCCTTGCCGACCCATCGCTGTGGACCATTACTACGGCCGAAGCTGCGCCGGTGGAACGGGAAGTCCGGCTGACCACGCTTTCACCTGCGACGGCCACCGATTAGGGATTCGACGCTTCCCACACATCCCCGGATTGCGAAATCTTCGTTGCTCCCGCAGAATGGCTGAAAACCATGTCCAATCACGATCTAGCCGTTGTCATTCTTGCAGCAGGAAAAGGCACGCGGCTGAAATCGAGTCTGGCAAAGGTGTTGCATCGCGCGGGGGGACGGACACTCGTCGAGCATGTTGTCCGGGCTTGCGCGCCGCTGGGCGCGAAACAGACGGTGGTCGTCGTGGGTCACCAAGCGGAGAAGGTCACGCCGGTTGTTGAAGCGCTTGGCGCCGTAACCGTGCTTCAGCAGCCGCAACACGGGACGGGACATGCCATGCAGGTGGCGCGGCGCGCTCTAGGTCGAGCTAAATTCGCACTTGTATTGCCGGGCGATGCGCCGCTCGTGCGGACTGAAACGCTCAAATCTCTTCTTGCTGTACATCGCGCTGGAAATGCCGCAGCTACAATTTTGACGGCCGTGCTCGCCGATCCGTCTGGGTACGGGAGGATTTTGCGAAAGTCGGAAAATGCGGTGGGGGCCATCGTCGAAGAATCGCAGCTCACGGAAGAACAGCGGGAGTTGAACGAAATCAATTCGGCGATTTATTGTTTCACGCTGGAAAAGCTCTGGCCGGCTCTGGCTCACGTCAAACCGAACAACAAGCATGGTGAGCTTTATCTTACCGACACGATCGCTACTATGACCGCGGGCGGCGAGACGGTTCTTGCGGAAGTCGCGGCTGATCCCCGGGAAATTCTCGGGTGCAATACGCGCGCGGATTTGGCGGAAGTGGACCGCGTATTTCGCGAACGGAAGCGCGTCGCACTGATGGATGCAGGCGTCAGCATCCAGTTGCCGGAGACGGTGGTGATTGATCCCGACGTTACCGCAGGCGAGGACACCGTCCTTGAAGCGGGCGTACAGCTTCTGGGGAAGACCAAGCTCGGGGCGCGCTGCCACGTCGGATCCGGTAGCATTCTGCACGACACGATGCTCGGAGACGACGTCATCATCGAGCCGCACTGCGTTACGACCGAAAGCCGGCTCGATGACCGGGTTCACATCGGACCGTTCGCGCGCTTGCGCCCCGGGAACCACCTCAAAGCCGATGTGCGCATCGGGAATTTCGTCGAGCTGAAGAAAAGCACTCTGGGCAAGGGCACCAAAGCGAATCACCTTTCGTATCTAGGCGACGCGAAGATCGGCTCGAAGAGCAATATCGGCGCTGGCACGATTACGTGCAACTACGACGGCTTCCACAAATTTCCGACGACGATCGGAAACAAGGTTTTTATTGGGAGTGATACGGCGCTGGTTGCGCCCGTGCGCATCGGCGACGGCGCTTATATCGCGGCTGGCTCGACGATCACGGAAAATGTTCCGGCGCAGGCGCTTGCCATCGCGCGAGGCCGCCAAGCGAACAAGCCGGGTTGGGCTTCCAAAAAACGGCGCGAATTGGCCGCTGCTGAAAAGCCAAAAAAAACAAAGCGGCCGCGAAGAAAAACAAAGCCTCGTCGGAACGCAAAAGGCCGGCGTTAGGCATTTCTCTCCTTTGCGTTTTTTCAGCGGACTATGTGCCTCCGCGCTATCTTCCTGGTGGGTTTTCTACGCCGGTCAGAAATCATCGTGCTGTGCTAAAATAAGAACTCCCCGAATGCCCTACGGAGCCAACGCGCAATGAAATTCGGAGTCGTCGTTTTTCCCGGGTCCAATTGCGACCACGACGCGTTTTACGCCATCGGGAACGTTCTGCACAAACCTGTCGAGTTTATTTGGCACCAATCGCAGGACCTCGCGAATTGTGACGCCGTTATTCTGCCCGGCGGATTTGCTTATGGCGATTATCTGAGGACGGGAGCGATCGCGCGCTTTTCTCCGGTAATGAAAGCGGTTGAGAAGTTCGCAAAGAGCGGTGGAATGGTGCTCGGAATTTGTAACGGCTTCCAAATTTTGCTCGAGGCGGGGTTGCTCCCCGGCGCGATGATGCGCAACAGCGGGCTGCGCTTCATCTGCCGCCACGTTCATATCCGCGTCGAGCAAACGGACACACCGTTCACCAACGCGGCGCGGCCAGGGCAAATCCTGAAGATCTCTATCGCGCATTCGGACGGCAACTACAACTGCGATGAAGCTACCCTCGCGAAACTTGAAAAGAACCGCCAAGTTGTTTTTCGTTACACAACCCCGGAGGGATCGGACGATGCCGCCGGAAATCCCAACGGCTCGATGAACAATATCGCAGGGATTTGCAACCGCGAAAGGAATGTCGCCGGATTGATGCCTCATCCTGAGCGCGCGGTCGAACCGGCTCTTGGTTCCTCCGACGGGCTGGTCATCTTCAAGTCGATGGTCGAAGCCCTCGTGGGCACCGCGAAGGCCACGGCGTGAGCACAAAAGTGCTTTTTTGCCGAGCGCCCCAGCTCCGCTCGACTCTTTCTCGTCTCGAGAGATGCGATGAATGAAGAACTCTCCGAACTGAGTTACGAAGAATTTGTACGCGCGCGGAACTTGTACTGGCAGCAAAAAGCTGCGAAAAACACCGGGCAGGATTCGAGCTTGTCAAAAAAGTCGGCCGTCGCGCCAGGGTTGAGAGAGGAAGCCAGCAATTTCATGTTGTATGCACCCGGCCCCGAAGGCATTTTTGCCGTGTTTCAGGATGATGACCAAACGGGCTGGTTTTATCTTTATGGCGCGGAGCAGCGGGCCATTCTGAAATCTGCGCACATCTACAATCGCTCGAATGTCGCAGTAGACGAGGACGTTGTGGACATTGGATGGGCGGCAGATGGCTCGGCTTGCGGCCTCGCCGTGTGGGGTGAGTTTCGAGCGTTTCTCGGAGTCTCAAATGATCTGGAAACGCAAAAACCGGTGATGGACGCCGAAGAACGCGGTATCCCGACGAGCGATTGGCCTGCGGGATTCGATCGTTACCTTGAAAAGAAAATCGACTAAGAACCACCGAAAGTAATCATGGCAACAGCTAGCGCTGAAATCAAAGTGACCCCCGAAGTCGCCGCCGAACATGGCGTGACGCGCGACGAGTACGCGCGCATACAGCAAATCCTCGGGCGCGATCCAAACATTACTGAGCTTGGCATTTTCAGCGTGATGTGGAGCGAGCACTGCTCCTACAAATCGAGCAAAGTGCACCTCAAGCGATTGCCTACGCGTGGAAAGCTGGTCGTTCAGGGGCCCGGCGAAAACGCGGGCGTCGTGGACATCGGCGACGGGCTCGTCGCGGCGTTCAAAATCGAATCCCACAATCATCCGAGCTATGTCGAACCGTTCCAGGGAGCGACTACCGGCGTCGGCGGAATCCTGCGCGATATTTTCACCATGGGCGCGCGCCCGATTGCCGTTCTGGATTCGCTGCGCTTCGGCGAAATCGTGGCGGAGGCGGGAACGACCGAGGAAGACGCGGCCAAGAATCGGCGCATTCTCGACGGCGTAGTTCGCGGCATTGCAAATTATGGAAATTGTTTTGGCGTGCCCACGGTCGGCGGAGAGGTCGGCTTCGAGCCGTGCTATTCGCAGAATCCGCTGGTGAACGCCCTTGCGCTGGGCATCGCTCGCAAGGAAGAGATTTTTCTTGCGAAGGCAAAAGGCATTGGGAATCCGGTCATTTACGTCGGCGCAAAAACCGGTCGCGACGGCATTCATGGAGCCTCGCTGCTGGCTTCGGCAGAGTTCACGGAAGAATCCAAGCAAAAACGCCCGAACGTGCAAGTCGGCGACCCGTTCATGGAAAAGTTGCTGCTCGAAGCTTGCCTCGAAGCGATGCAGACCGGCGCGATCGTCGCGATTCAAGATATGGGTGCGGCCGGACTCACTTGTTCGACCATGGAAATGGCTTCGCGCGGCGGCACCGGCATCGAGATCGACCTCGCCAAAGTTCCCCAGCGTGAGACCGGCATGACACCTTACGAAATCATGCTCAGCGAATCGCAGGAACGCATGTTGCTCGTCGCGGAAAAGGGACGCGAGCGCGAAGTCCTCGACGTTTTCAAAAAGTGGGGACTTGATGCCGTCGTTGTCGGCACGGTCACGGAAGGCGGCATCGCCAAAGTTTTAAATCATGGCCAGATCGCCGCGGAGATTCCGGCGCATCCCCTTGCGGAAGAAGGCCCCGTCTATCGGCGCCCCATCGCGCAACCGCCTCTGCGCAGCGAAACGGCCGCGAATTGGTTTTCGTTCGCGCCAGAGGGAACCAATCTCGACTCGAATTTTGCAAAGTTGCTCGCCTCACCGGCGATTGCGTCCAAGCGCTGGATCACCGAGCAGTACGACACCAGTGTGCGCACGAATACGCTTGCAGGCCCTGGCGCAAGCGACGCCGCGGTCGTGCGCATCAAGGATCCGCAGACGGGAATCGTGAAACGCGCACTGGCGCTTGCCACTGACGGCAACGGCCGCTGGTGCCAGTTGAATCCACGCGTCGGCGCGATGCATGCCGTAGCGGAAGCTGCGCGGAATGTCGCCGCTTCCGGCGCGCGGCCCATCGCCGCGACGAACTGCCTCAATTTTGGCAGCCCGGAAAAGCCGGAAGTCATGTGGCAGTTTAGCGAGGCGATCGACGGCCTAACCGTTGCTTGCAACGGACTCGGGACGCCGATCACCGGCGGCAACGTCAGCTTCTACAACGAAACTCTTGGAAAGTCCATTTATCCCACGCCCGTCATCGGTGTCCTCGGCGTTCTCGAGGGCGCTTCCAACGTTCTGAAAATCGCCTTCCGCGCCGATGGTGATGTCATTCTTTTGCTCGAAGGCTCGAGTTCTTCTCATGGCGCATCCGTAGGGGCACGATATATGGTGCCCCTACAAGAGGCGTCGCGAGAATTCTCCTCGTCCGAATATTCCAAATCTATCGCCGCGGTCGTCTCCGGCGAACCGCCTGCGATCGACCTTGCCGCGGAAAAACGGCTGATCGATTGCCTCGTCGCTCTCGCCTCCGAAGGTTCCGTGCAATCCGCTCACGACATTTCAGACGGCGGCATCGCCGTTACGCTCGCCGAATCCTGCTTCGCCGCAACGGACCTTGGCGCGCACGTTTCTCTGCCGGAAGATGCGTCCGCCGAATTTGCCCTTTTCGGGGAACGCGGCGCGCGCTGTGTCGTATCCGTCTCGCCCACAAAACTTCCCGCTGTTCTCAAAACTGCGAGACAATATGGTGTCGGCGCGCGTGAGATCGGCAAAGTGCATCTTGGCAGCGCGCTCCGCATCGAATATAAGGGGAGCGCGGTGATCGATTTCCCAGTCGACTCTCTGCGTGGCATTTGGGCCAATTCGCTCGAACTGAAACTGAAAGCTCGATCCTAGTTACGCGGCAGCACTTAAAATGACACAACCTCTCGCCTTCGCCGACGATCATTTCCACGACGAGTGTGGTGTGTTCGGCGTGTTCGGGCATCCCGAAGCCGCGAATCTCACCTACCTTGGCCTCTACGCACTGCAGCATCGCGGCCAGGAATCCGCGGGCATTGTGTCCAGCGACGGCAACGATCTTCATCTTCACCGCGCTATGGGCGAAGTCGAAGAAATCTTTCAGCCGAGCGTGCTCGCCGAGCTTCCGGGAAGTCTAGCCATCGGCCACACGCGCTATTCGACCGCGGGCGACAAGGCTCTCCTCAATGCGCAGCCCATCACCATTGACTGCAACAAGGGAAAAATTGCGCTGGGCCACAACGGCAACCTTACCAATGCCGCGGAATGGCGACGCAGACTCGAGCATCGCGGGTCGATCTTCCAGACCAACAGCGATACGGAAGTGATCGTGCACCTCATCGCGCGCTCGCAAGCCCGCAATCTTTTGGGCGCCCTGGGCGATGCGCTCAATCAAGTCGAGGGCGCTTACTCGCTGCTCGTTCTGACGCAGGACGAACTTTACGCTGTGCGCGACCCGCGCGGCTTCCGTCCGCTCGTGCTCGGCAAGTTGCCGGCGACCGCCAGCGCCGGCGAAACCTGGCTCGTCGCTTCGGAAACCTGCGCATTCGATTTGCTGAACGCCCAATACATCCGCGAAATCGAGCCCGGCGAAATGCTGCGCATCTCGCGCTCGGGCATCGAGTCCATCCACTTTGCGCCCGAAAAACCGCGCCAGCAATGCATATTCGAGCATGTCTATTTCGCGCGGCCGGACAGCATCATTTTCGGCCGCAGCGTCAACGAAAGCCGTGAGGCGCTTGGACGGCTCCTCGCGCGCGAGCACCCGGTCGACGCTGACATCGTCGTGCCCGTTCCCGATTCCGGTGTACCTGCCGCTGTCGGCTACGCGCTCGAATCGAAAATTCCGTTTCGCATGGGATTGATCCGCAATCATTACATCGGCCGCACCTTCATCGAGCCGTCGCAAGCGATTCGCAATTTTGGCGTGAAACTGAAACTCAATCCTGTCCGCGGCCTCATCGAAGGCAAACGCATCATTTTGGTTGACGATTCCATCGTACGCGGCACCACCAGCCGAAAAATCGTCCGCATGGTCCGCGAAGCCGGCGCGCGCGAAGTCCATGTGCGCATCAGCTGCCCGCCAACGATTTCTCCGTGCTATTACGGCGTGGACACGCCGACGCGTGAAGAGCTGATCGCTTCCTCGAATTCTCCTGAAGAAATTCGCACGTTCCTCGGCGCGGATTCGCTTGGATATGTTTCGCTCCCTGCTCTGCGCCAGGCCGTAGCTGACACCGAAGGCAAGTTTTGTACCTCTTGTTATACCGGCGTCTATCCGACGGATCTCGTGCAGCTTGAGGTCCGCGAAAGCAATGGGCACGCTTCCGGCACGAAGAACGGCGAGGCTCCAGACAACGCTCCTCTAGAAAGGCCTGTCGCGGTGGAACATGAAGGCTGACGCAAAAACAAAACCAAGCGGGAAGGAAAATCCCAAAGCAGCCGAAGAAGCCGCGCTTCCCATGGGCAAGCGCGTGCAGCGCGAAATCATCGCGTGGTTCTGGGTGGGCCTTGCATTTCTGCTCATTAACGGCACCATCGGCCAGGCGCGCGTCATTCCTTCCGGCTCGATGGAAAATACATTGCTCATCGGCGACCATCTCATCATGAGCCGCATCGGCTACGACGCCGGCATTCCTTTCACGAACATTCATGTCTCTCTCTGGCGTAATCCAAAACGCCAGCAGATTATTATTTTCAAGCCGCCGTTCGCGCCGGATCAGCCGGATTACGTCAAGCGCGTCATCGGCCTTCCCGGCGATACCGTTGAAATTCACGATGGCTCGGTCTGGATCAATGGGCAACGGCTCGTCGAAAACTATACGCTCGGCCGAAGCGAGCCTTACGACTTCAAAGGTCCGTGCAAAGTCCCGCCCAAATGCTATTTCGTGATGGGCGACAATCGCACCAACTCGTACGACAGCCGCTTCTGGGGCTGTGTTCCTCGAAGCGATATCATCGGCACGCCGGTGATGATTTATATGTCGCTGGATGCCCCTGGAGATGCCTGGGAACCCGGCCAGTTTCGCGAAAGGTTTTTGGCTTACGCGGACGCCGTCATTCATCCGAGCACGGTACGCTGGAGGCGCTTGTTTCACGTATTTTGATCCGGAGGTTGGGCCACTTCGGCTTTAGGCCGGCAACCGGTACGTGAATGGTGCTCGCCTGACCCGAGGATTTCGCCGCGAGCCCGCCGCGGCAGTTTGCAGTTCATTCCGCAGAGAGAACGACAGGCGCGAACCTGCGCCCGAGAAGAGACGAAAGCGAATCCATCGCCGATGAAATATGCCGACGCCGGAGTGAACATCGCCCTCGCTGACGAGGTGAAGCAGCGTATCCGGCACCACGCCAACCGCACTTTTACCACAGGTGTTCTCGGCGGTATCGGCGGTTTTGGCGCGCTTTTCGCGCTCGACAACAAGAAATGGAAAGAGCCGGTCCTCGTTTCAAGCGCCGATGGCGTTGGCACCAAGCTGAAAATCGCCATAGCCATGGGCGTCCACTCGACCGTTGGCGGCGATCTCGTCAATCATTGTGTCAACGACATTCTCGTCCAGGGCGCCTCGCCGCTTTTTTTCCTGGATTACCTGGCGATGGGAAAACTCGATCCCGCGGTTGTTGACCAACTTGTTGAGGGTATGGGCCGCTCGTGCCGCAAAGCCGGCTGTGCGCTGATCGGCGGCGAAACCGCAGAAATGCCCGGGTTTTATCCTCCCGGAGAATATGATCTTGCGGGCTTTATTGTCGGCGTGGTCGAGCGCAAGAAGCTTCTCACCGGAAAATCCGTCAAGCCCGGCGACGCGCTGCTGGCGCTTCCTTCCGCCGGCTTACACACCAACGGGTATTCGCTGGCCCGCAAACTGGTCTTTGAAGTGGCCAAACTGAAGCCCGACACCTACGTCGCCGAAGTCGGCAATAAAATTGGCGCGGAACTCCTAAAGCCCCATTTATGCTACGCCCCCGCGCTAAAAAACATCATCGCGCGCGGCTGGGTGTCCGGTCTCGCGCACATCACGGGCGGAGGAATCTTGGGTAACCTGCCGCGCGTCCTGCCATCCGGAGTGAAAGCCCAAATCGATCTCGCTTCCTGGCCTGTGCCGCATATTTTCAAATTTCTTGCCGAACTGGGAAAAATCGAAACCAACGAATTGCTGCAATCCTTCAATATGGGGGTCGGCATGATCCTCGTTGTGCCGCCCGCGCACGTCAAATCCGTCGAAGCCGACCTTAAGCGACGCCGCGAAAAATTCTTCCGCATTGGCCGCATCGAGCGTGGCGATTCCGGCAAGCCGCGCGTCGCGCACTCCGGCTCGCTCAATCTATAAAAGGAGAAAATACTGTGAACGTCAAACGCATCACACCTGTTCTGCTCGTCGACGCGATCGAACCCCAACTCCATTTTTGGATGGATCGCCTCGGTTTCACAAAAACAATCGAGGTCCCGCACGGCACAAAGCTCGGATTTGTGGCTTTCCAAAAGGGTTCCGCCGAAGTGATGTACCAAACCTATGCCAGCGTCGAACAAGACGCGCCGCCCGCGATGGCCGCCGCGGCCAGAAAAGGCCCGACTTATCTCTACATGGAAGTGGACGATCTTAGCGGCGTCCTAGGCGCTATGCGCGATATTCCCAGAGTTATGCCCGAGCGCACGGCCTTCTATGGCATGCGCGAATTCGCCGTCCAAGATCCCGCCGGCCACTTCATCACTTTCGCGCAATCCGCCGCCGCAGCCAAGCAGTGAAGGCGCACCGAAGCCTTTTTCCGCGTCACTGTTTTGGCGCGCTTGGTAGCGGAGGCGGACGCCTCTGCATTTCCGTCACAGCCGCAATCGATCGCGCTCCATTCTTTCCCACGGAGCGAACCGCAAAAAAGTGGTTATCGGTCGAAACGCCCTTCAAAACCGTCTGTCCCGGCGCCGTCACGAAATCATAAACGCTCCATCGAGGTTCGGTCGTCTCTCGCCATAAAATTTCAAAGCCCGCACGCTCGGGATCATCGTCTGCCGACCACGAGACCTTTGCATCCGGCGTCACCGCTCCGCCTAGTTTCGCCTCTGTTGGCGCGGCCGGAGCCATTGCCAACTCGCGCAGCGCTTCCGCATTGTCGCGCGCCACGTCTCCCATAAACGTAAAGTTCAAATACTTCTCGAAATCTCCGTACTCGATGCCGTTCTCCGTGCGCGGCGTTTGATGCTGATGGTTGTAGTCCTCGAGCGGTTCCGTGAACCGCACTGCCGGATCGCCCGCCTTGTAAAACGGATAGTGATCGCCGCCGCGCCCGTAACGGTCCACGCGAAAAATCATACGAATCGCCGAACGCCCGTCGATCTCTTCAATCGTGCGCGCCAACTCGCGCGAAGGCGAATCGCAGTCTTCGAGTTCGCCATTGCCGGAGAAAACACGCACGCGGTGCGGCCCGCCCGGCGCCGTATCCGCGCCCACAATATCGTCCGTAAACATCCCGCCGGCCGTGGAGCCCCGTTGCTTCACCCAGTCCACCAGATGCGAACTTCCCAGGAGCCCCTGCTCTTCCCCGGAAACTGCCGCGAACAAAATCGTCGCGCGATATTTCCCGCGCCCATTCGGCCCAGCTTTACTCAGCAAGCGCGCGCACTCCACGCTCACCGCCACGCCGGAAGCGTCGTCGTCCGCACCCGGAGCGTCGGCTTCCGGATCCATCACGTTCGAAGGCCGTGAATCAAAATGTCCGGAAACGATGAAGATAGTCTTCGCCAGCTTTTCGTCGGTTCCCGGCAGAATCGCGTACACATTTTCGAGCGGAATCGGCTTTTCTCCCGTTCGCGCGGAAGTGGATTCAAATTTGTCCACCACAACCTGCAGCCTGCCGCCGGAATCCTTCGCAATTTCGTTGAATCGCGCCACGATTTTGTCGCGTCCGCACCCGGCTCCTCGTTTGGGATCCGTCCACGAGGAAAGCGTCAGCCGCGTTCCGCAACCCACCATCTCGTGGATCAGCGAGCGCATGGACTTTTCATCGACCGACGCCCGTGCAATGCGTCCCGCAGGCCGCGGCAGAATCTTCGGGTGCGGCCTCCCAGTCAGCGGCTCCGCCGGGTCGCGCCACGCGGTGTTCGCTCCGGAGTTCTTCGCAGTTTTCGGCGCGCTGGTCTGCGCTCCAACCGCTCCGACGCACAAAACGCTCAATCCAGCAAAAATTGCCGCTCGCTCCAGCTCGGCCCAGGCACTTTTCGAGAATCTGTTCATCGTGTCCGCTTTCCAATGGGAGTTGACTTCATCGCCCCGGCATTCTAACGCCGCAGCGCACACATTGCGACGCATTTGCTCGCGCTTTGGTTTCGCGTGCGTTTTGCGCGCACCCGCGGTTGTGTTAACGTTTTTTGTTTATGAAGAAGCGCATAGGCGTGCTATTGAGCGGTCGCGGCTCGAATTTCGAAGCCCTCGCGGACAGTATCGCGTCCGGACGAATCCCGAGCGCGGAAATCGCCATCGTGATCAGCAATCGCGAAGGCGCGCCGGGCGTCGAGCGTGCTAAAGGTCGAGGCATCGCCACTCGTGTGATTCCTTCAAAAGGTTTGGAGCGCGAAACTTACGATCGCCAAGTCGTCGCCGTCTTGAACGAGCAAAAAGTCGACCTAGTTTGCCTGGCTGGCTACATGCGCTTGCTCTCGCCCTATTTTGTGGCCGCGTTTCCGGATCGCATCCTGAATATTCACCCGTCGCTGCTGCCTTCGTTTCCCGGCCTCGAATCGCAGCGCCAAGCGCTCGAATACGGGGTCAAGTTCGCCGGCTGCACGGTGCATTTTGTCGACGAAAATCTTGACGCTGGCCCCATCGTTCTCCAATCCGTTGTGCCCATAAAGGACAATGACACGGAGGATTCGCTCTCCGCCCGGATCTTGCAGGAAGAACATAAAATCTATTCCGAAGCCGTTCGAATCGTCCTCGAAGGCCGTTACAAAATCGGAGGCCGCCGCGTCATTCAAACGACCTAAACAAAAATGTCAGAAACCAAATTCAAACCCGTCGAAGAACAGCTCGCCTACCTCAAAAAAGGCGCCGCCGAAATCATTCCCGAGCCGGAGCTGAAAGCGAAGCTCGAAAAGTCGCTGAAGACTGGCACGCCGCTGCGCGTCTATCTCGGTGTGGACCCCACCGCGCCCGACATCCATCTCGGCCACACCGTCGTCCTTCGCAAACTCAAACATTTTCAAGACCTCGGCCACACCGCGATCTTTCTCATCGGCGATTTTTCCGCCGTGATCGGCGATCCCACGGGCCGCTCCGAAACTCGCCCGCCGCTCTCGCGCGAAGAAGTGGACGCCAACGCCAAAACCTATCTCGCGCAGGTTTTCAAGCTCCTCGATCCGCAAAAAACCGAAGTCCGTTACAACTCCGAGTGGCTCGACAAGCTTTCCAGCTACGACATCGTCCGCCTTTGCGGCCACTACAGTCTTGCCCGCATGCTCGAGCGCGAAGATTTTCGCTCGCGGCTCAAAAATAGCCAGCCCATTTCCGTGCATGAGCTGCTTTATCCTCTGCTCACCGCCGTCGATGCCGTTCAGCTCAAATCCGATGTCGAGCTCGGCGCCACCGAACAAAAATTCAATATTCTCGTCCACCGCGACATCCAGCGCGAGTACGGCCTCGAAGGCGAGGTTGCCTTCACCATGCCCATCCTCGTCGGCCTAGACGGCCAGCGCAAGATGTCCAAAAGCCTCGGCAACTACGTTGGCATCGCCGAGTCCCCCACCGAAATCTTCGGCAAAATCATGTCCATACCCGACGATCTCATGTGGACCTATTTCGACCTCGTCACCGACCGTACTGCCGCCGAAACCGCCGCACTCAAAAAAGAAGTCGCCGACGGCGCTGCGCATCCGATGGACGTCAAGATGCGCCTCGCCCAGGAAATCATTTCCGGCTTTCACGGTGGAGAAGCCGCCCGCAAAGCCGCCGAAAATTTCCAGCGCGTCTTCCGCGACCGCCAAGCCCCGGCTGAGATGCAAGAAGCACGGTTGAGGCGTCGTCCTGACGGTTTCTTGGAGACACAAACTCCCGAGGTGGCATTGCAGGTCGTGTCCCCATCGCCAAAATGGCCGCAACTATTGAAGTACCTCTCTCAAGCCGAGTCGATATCCGCGGGCGCACGAGTCATCGAACAGGGAGGGCTCGAGGTGAACGGCAAAATCGTAAAAGATCCCATGGCAAAGCTGGATACTAGCGTGAATGGAACCTATGAAGTGCGGTTGGGAAAACGGAAATTTTTGCGCATCGTCGTCGAATAACTATCCCCAATTGACGTTTCGCTCTAGTGCCGCGCAAACACCGCTTAGGGAAACTTCGGCTCAATCAAACGTTTCTGCAACCAGCTGCGCCACATGCTCCGCAATCGACGGCGCCGCCGTCAATCCCGGCGACTCAATCCCGACAAGCTGAATCGCCTGCGGCACGCCCGGATCGCGCGCAATCACAAAATCTGCAATCCCATGTCCCGTCGGCGGCACCAACTTCGGCCGCAATCCCGAATACCCAAGCTGCAAATCTTTCTCCTCGATTTCCGGCAAAAGCGTCTTCGCGCTCTCCGCGAACGCCGCAATCGGCAGCCGCCCTCGCTCGTAATTGTCTTTTGCATCGACGTATGTCGCCGTCGGCCCGAGCAAAAAAGTCCCCCATAACGTTTTCGTAAAATGCACGCCGAGACTCAACCCGTCGTGGTGCGGCAGCGGATAAACCAGATCATTGATCAACGAAGCCCGCGGCCCGCGCACCTCGCAATACTCTCCCCGCACCGGATAAATCTTCCACGACTTATTCCCAAGCATCCCCGCAATTTCATCTGAATAAAGCCCCGCCGCATTGATCACGCAGCGTGCCTCAATCATTTCGTCCTGCACATCCTCTTCATCGCCGATACGCAACCCCACGCGGATCGCGCCCGCGACCGGCTCCAACGACACGACTCGCGCGTGCGTGACAATCTCAGCGCCCTGCCCCGCGGCCACGCGCGCGTAGGCGTGCACCAGGTCTTCGGAAGAAACAATCCCAGTCGAAGGCACTTCAATCGCCGCCACTCCCGCGATATGTGGCTCTCGCTTGCGAATGTCATCGGGCCCGATCAGACGCAGCCCCTCCACTCCGTTGTCTTCGCCTTTCTTCATCAGCGCACCGAGTTCCGGAAATTCACGTGCGTTGGCCGCCACGACGATTTTTCCCGTATGGCGAAACGGCACGTTGTGTTTTTTGCAGAATTCATACGTCAGCCGGTTTCCCTCGATGCAATGCCGTGCCTTCAGCGAATCTTTCGGGTAATAAATGCCGGAGTGAATCACGCCGCTGTTCCGCGAACTCGTCGCCATCCCAAGCTTCGGGTTTTGTTCCACGAGAAAAACGTCCTGCCATCGCGCCGAAACCGCACGTGCAATCGCGCAGCCGACAACCCCGCCGCCGATAATCAGAATATTCGCTTGATCCATAAATCCATTTTATCTGCTCGCGCTATCCGTGCACATTGATTTCATCGAAGTACGCTTTGCATTCGGCAAGCCGCGCCTGCGTCCCGTCGTGCACCGCATACACCGCGTGCTGCCTCTCCTCGTAGTGGTTTCGCCAAAGCGAAGCCGCGCCATGCACTCCGTCCTTATTCAGCGCGTAGAAGAAAATGTGAAATGTCGCGAGCTTCTTCTTGTCGTTATTGTAGTTGTGCGCCACGCGCGCCAGCGCTTCCAGGCAAGCCTCATCCGGCGATTTCCCGCGCCGCATCATTTCCACGATCGTATGCCCGCCCGCAATCTTGATGTTCTCCTCGCCCTTCCCGGTCGAGCCCGCCGCGCCCACTTCGTTATCCACAAAGCATCCCGCGCCTATGATCGGCGAATCGCCCACGCGGCCCGGAATTTTCCACGCCAATCCCGCCGTCGTCGTGGTTGCGGAAATATCTCCCTTTTCATTCACCGCCATGCACGGAATCGTCCCCGTCGGCGGATGCGCAATGACACGCTCCGCATACGCAATCGCTTCTTGGTCCTCGCCAAAAATCGCCGAGAGCTGCTCCTTCCATTCCGGGCTATCGATCCCCGGTCGCCAGTTCACCGAGCTCGATGCCTTCCACGCCAGCCACAGCTTCCGCGAATGCTCGGTCAACATGTTCACATCTTCAAATCCCTCGTCCACCGCAAAGCGGTGCGCCCCTTCGCCAACAATCATCACGTGATTCGTCTTCTTCATTACCGTCTGCGCCAGCCGCGCCGCATTTTTGATCCGCCGGAGAGCAGCCACAGAACCCGCGCGATGTGTGGGTCCGTGCATCACGCAAGCATCCAGTTCAACTTCGCCCTCTTCGTTCGGCAATCCTCCATAACCCACCGAATCGTCGTTGGGGTCGTCTTCCACAACGGTTACAGCCGCGATGACAGCGTCCAGCGTGTCTCCGCCCCTCTTCAAAATCTCCATGCCCTTATCCAAAGCATGCAATCCGTTCGCGCTCGAAATAATAATCGGCCGCGTCCCCGGCGCAGGCAAGCCCGGCGCAACCGTCCCTGCCGATGAGAGCCCGCCCGCCTCCGTCGGCGGCGAGCCAGCAAAAAGTTTGCTGGTGCCGGCAGCAATGCTGCTCGCCAGCGATGTCAGAAAAAATTTGCGCCGCGACCACATTTCCATGGAAGCCTCCTGAAAGTGCGTGGAAAATATACAAGCGCGAGCGCGAGATTGGAAGTTGCAGGTCGGCCGGGTGGTATCCTAATTTGGAGTGCGGGAGCCCTGCTCCCGCTTTTCCGAGAATCTTACGCCCAAAAGCTCTTCTCCGTCACCCCGCGTGTGACCGTCAGCGCGAAACGAATCGATCAAAAAGGATTTGCCACCGGCCCTTTCTGCCACAATCGAAATCCTCCCGAAAACGCATTTTCATTGTCCCCAAGGCGCGCTCCCGCAGGTAGCTCCTTCAATTTCTTGCAGTTTCCTCCACCCAGCACCACGTAATCCGCGTCCAGTGCAGTCTTCAGTTTCTTGGTAACTTTGGCCACATACCGCCGCCATTTTTTCTTCCCCATTCGTTCGAGCCCACGCAACCCCAGATAATCCTCATAGCTCCTGCCATTCTTGTACGCCAAATGCGCCAGCTCCATCGGCTGCAAAATTCCGTCGACGATCATCGCCGACCCCAGTCCCGTGCCCAATCCAAGAAAAAGCATCCGCCCGCCTTTATAACTTCCCAGCGCCTGCATCGCCGCATCATTGATGATTTTTACCGGACACCCAAACGCCTTCTTAAAATCGAATCCCACCCAGCCGCCGCCCAAATTGTGCGGCTCGCGCAGCGGATGCCCATTGATGATCGGCCCAGGATAGCCGAGCGTTATACAGTCGAACTCCCAGTCGGCGACAGCCTTCTTCACCAGCGCCACCATTTTGCGCGGCGTCATCTTCGGCCCGGACGGATATTTTCGCGGCTCTTTTTGCCCCGTCGCCAGCAGCTTCACATTCGTCCCGCCGACATCGATCACCAGCACTTTCCGAGTTTTCGCCTTTTGCGCCGCTTTCATCGCCGCTCCCTCTGAGAAGACACCCGGACGTCTCGTCCAGTGCGTCGCCCTGAGGATTTTAGAGGGAACTACCGATTCAGCGAAGCAAATTCGCACCCTAATCCGCCGCCACACTCTCTAGATGGCCAGCGAAGTTGTTCGCCTGGGTAGGAACTGTTTATCGTGGCTGATAGAGCCATGCCGCAGCCGTCGCAGGGAGACTGCCAGCGCTCTCCGCATAGCCTCCGGCGATCAACGCTTTGCCGCCGGGAAGCGAAGTGACAGAAGCAAAGAATCGCGCAGCTCCCAACGATCCGGGGACTTTCGTGAAGGTGCCGGTAGCTTCGTCGTACAGCTCTGCAAACGGCCCGCCGCCCCCGACGAGCACTTTGCCATTGGGAAGCAGCGCTACGGCTGCGGGCAATTTGAAGCGTGAAGTGCTCATCGCGCCGGTGCTGCCGAAGCTCCCGGAAGCCGGATCGTAAATCTCCGCGCTCGCATACTCCCCGTGCCAGTCCCGGTTATCGGAACCGCCCACGATTAGCACTCTTCCGCTGCGAAGCAAAATCGCCGCGTGTTTGTGGCGGCCCACACTCATATCTCCGGTTAAGGTAAATTTGCCAGTAGCGGGATCGTAGATTTCTGCGGATCGATAAACATTCTGCGAAGGATAATGCCCGGAACTTCCGCCAACAATCAACACTCTGCCATCTTTCAGAGCTGTCGCGGTAAATGCGCCACGCGGCTCAACCATGTTCCCGGTCAATGAAAACTTTTCCGTCGCGGGATCGTAAATTTCCGCGCCGGCGAGCGCATTTTCTTCGCGATCCTCTCCACCCGCGATCAAAACGCGTCCGTCAACCAGCAGCGTGGCCGTGCTTCCCGCGCGCTCCACGATCAGGTCTCCCGTCGGTGCAAAAGTATTGGTGGCCGAATCATATTGTTCAGCGGAACGGCGAATGTCATAGCGCCCCGTCCATCCGCCAACCAGAAGTACTTTTCCATTTTTCAAGAGGGTAGCCGTATGCCCGGAGCGCCCGATGGACATGCTCGCGGCAAGCTCGAACGTTCCGGAGCCCGGATCGTAAAGTTCGGTCGTGCGATACGGATTGTATTCGCCGCCGCTTCCTGCGAATCCCCCCGCGATGAGCACTTTGCCGTTCGGAAGCAGCGTCGAACTCTGGCTGGCCCGTGCAATATGCATGGCCCCGATTTCCGAAACCGAGCCGGCTCCGGATGGCCACGGAATTCCGCCAGGCGAGAAACTCAACACAGGCAAAAGCATCAGCGAAAGCAAAAAGAAGCCCGTAGTTTTTGCAGAGCGCACGTTCATTTCGCACCTCGCAAGTTTGTCTTGCCGGCATGCAAGACGGTCCCGGGGTATGCAGTGTTAACGCCCCTGGCATGGTCATGTAGAGGCCGGGCTTGCCCCGCCCGGACGGACCCTGGAAATCGCGAGCCGTCTTTCGGGGACAAAACTAGTGAGTCGCGAGAGTTGTCGAGAAACTGTCGTGGGCCGCCGTATCGTAGAGGTGCAGAAGATCGGCAGCGCGTTTGAGGAAATTCGCGGGAAGCTCGCCGGCCTGATAATCGACCCATCCGGTGGTGATGTTAAGCGGTGTCTTCTGTCCCGATGAATTTATTTCGACGGAGCCGAGCCGGTTCAAAACCTGCTTGACCTCGTTCACGCCGCATTCCGGAAGCAGCAGCAGAAAATCCTCGTCATTCAGCCGCGCGGCAATATCCGAGCCGCGGCTGGCCCTTTTTAAACGCCGGGCAAGCTCCTTGAGCGCCGCGTCCACCCCGGGCTTTCCATATTGCTTGGCAAGCTGCGAAAACTCTTCCACATGGACCGTGGCGAGGCTCAGCGCCGTGTTTTGCCGGCGCGCTCGCGCCACTTCTTTACCCAGATGCTGCTCAAGCGCGGCTCGCGTGTACAAACCAGTGACCGGATCGGTTCCGCTCGCTTCAGAAAAAATCTGCGGGGGCGTTTGCCCCCCGACGGCCTGAGCGCTGAATCTTTTCCGCGCGCGCCGGAACAGCCATTGCCGGTACACCAGCCAACCGTTAAAGAGCAGGATTAGACACAGCGTCGCCCAGCGCGCCTGATCCGATCGAATCTCATAAAAATAATCCGCGTGTCGGAAGAAAGAATGGATCGAAGACAGTAGGAACGCGGCACCCGACAGCACGGTGACCACCAATGCGGAGAGCCACAGCCACCACTCGCTGCTTGAAATTTGCAGCGGACTGGAACCTTCCGGCTGGACGCGAAATTGGCCGGAGCCCTCGAGTGGCGAAGGTTTTGGTTTGCTTGCGGTTGTTCCCAAGATTGATTTCATTTGGTGAACTGGAAAACCTGCACCAATCAATGTAGGCGCACGCCGCGAACCGCGGCAACATCGAAAACGTACAGGTTCATGCGATTCAGGAACCTGACCGTTCGGGCAGGCCCGATGAAACGCAGTTAAGCTCCCACAAATAGAAATCCGCAAGCGGGGCAGCGCGTCACAGATAAGCGGCCCCTCGCTAAAGCACGGTGCCATTCGGCAAAATCGCCGCGCGAGATTTTCCAGCCGCGAGCGGCGCATGTTCGAGCACTCTGCGCGCATACAGCGCCGCATTTTTCACGCTGGCGGCATACCGGGAATTGGGATTGCCC
This sequence comes from uncultured Acidobacteriota bacterium, assembly GCA_963843265.1. Lineage (GTDB taxonomy): Bacteria > Acidobacteriota > Terriglobia > Acidiferrales > UBA7541 > Acidiferrum. Next base: position 131,707 of record CAWJJR010000001.1, read on the forward strand.
ACACCGCCGTTGTACGCCCCGATGGCCTGATCCACATTTCCGCCAAAACGATCGAGAAGGTCGCGCAACTCGAGTCCTGCATAAGTGGTGAGCACTTCGCTGTTTACCGAATTCACGTCCAGTTCGCGCGGAGGACGCAGCCGCTCCGGCAGCTTGGTGTAGTCGCGCTTGTCTTTCAAATAGAGCTGGTGCGCAGCGCGAAGCGTTTCGCGCGAAATCTGCCAAGCGCCGATCGAGTAGTCGCTCACGAGCACGCGTTTGTGGCCGCGTTCGAGAACGATGTCGCCGCGTTCCGATCGCTTTTTCCAGACGGCATGGGCCAGATCCCCATCGACGTTCATGTAATTGTTTTCCATCGCTCCGACGCCGAGAAAATAATCCAGCGGCAGATTGTAAAAATGCGCGACGTCGATAATGTCCGTAGCGAGGCGCAGTGCCTGCCGGTGCGTAAGCGGTTGCGGGGCGCTGCTGCTCTGGCCGACGACGCGCCAGTCGGTCTGCGATTTGAAAACGAGAAAATCCGCAAGCGCGGGCACAAGCTGAAACGAAGGAAGCGTTTCCAGCTTTTGCTGTGTCGGCATGTTGTAGGCGATTTCAAACATACGGCTTTGCTGCTGCGCAAAAGCGAGATCCTGCTGCGTCCACGCGACCATCTCGTAGTGAGCGATGAGTCCGTGCGATTTCATCTGGTTGAGACGTGGAAGCGCGGTGAGCTGATCGTTTGGAACGAGCAGAAATATCTTGTAAGAGACGCGCCTTCCTTCGTGGCTCGCCGTCAAAAACATTTTCGCGGCATCGCCCGCGTCGCGCCCGCGGAGATACTCGAAGCGCAGAAAGGCTTCGAGTTGGTCGTCGAAGGAAGCGATTTCGGCGCAAGCCACGTCGTTCGAAAACGGTAAAACCAGCCGGTGGTCGCTGATTTTCGGGCGGAGCATTCCCCGCTCGAAAGCGAACGGCAAGTGGCGGGGCCAGATGCGATCGGCAGCCCAAAAAGATAGCGTAAGTGCCGTGAGAAAGATTGCTGCGGCGGGATGGCGGGAGTTCGTGGTGTAGTTTTTGGCTGACATGTTGGCAGCCCTCGGTTCGTGCGCTGGTGCTCCATACTCGAACCAAGGAGGTGCATGCCGGCTGCCGCAGGGATCGGCCGAATGACCGGCTGTAAGCATTTGAAAATATAGGTCTTAGATGGACTTCCAGAGAGGGCTGACATTGCGCCGTGTCAGCGCGACGTGTCTCCGCGTCCGGCGTTCCACAAAGGCGGTCGGGAGTTGCGACGCAGCTAAGAGGGCGCTAAACACAGAACCTGAGCGGCACGAGAGAACCAAAGCGAATAGTCGGGTGCTGCCGCCATGGCACACCAAACACCACAGCTGCCAGCCTTCAATCAAGTTTTGGTAACGCGTACTCGAAGTCGTAGGAATGCTTGCCAGCGTCGATCTTGATGGTCATCGTGCCGGAAAGGCCCACGAGCTGGCCGGTGCCTGAATCGGGCACCACGGTAATGATGAGATGGGGTGCGCCGCGATCCATTGTGCCGCTGTGCTGGAGGAGGAAGGTGCCGGTACGGCCATGGAGCGTTCCGCTGACTTCCTCGATGGCGACATATCCCGCCGAACCTTTGACGGCCGTACTTGCGGCGAGCATCTGACCCTTGCTTGTGCCTTGGAGGTCGCCGCGGAACTGTTTGTCGATGGACATTCTGCCGATGTTACCGGCTTTCGAGGTGTCATCCGGGGATTCGGGGCCGGTGGTTTGCGGCGTCATTTTTACTTCAAAGGTTCCGGTTGCGTGGGCGGTCACGACTGTCTCCTTCTGGATTGTGGCCCCAGCGGGCGGGCTAGTTTGGGCGCTAACTAAGGGAGAAGAGCCGGTCCAAAGGCCAATAGACGCCAGGAAAACACTCGCAGTCAGCGAAAGTTTGCGCATAGAAGAAAAAATTTAGCGTTCGCCCCAGGCTAGTGTTGTACGAGAGGCAGGGATTTCAGATACGCGATGATGGCGACCGCATCTTCATGGCTCATGTGGTAGATGTGCATCGGCGGGCGCAAGGTTTCGCCTTCCGGTCCGATGCCGCGCTCGAGGACGCGCTCGCCTTCTTCCTCCGTGAAGCTCGGGAAGCCGGCCAAGGCGGGGGCGTGCTCCGCCCAATTGGGAATATTCTTAACGGGCATGATCCAGATGGGGGCGCCTTGCAGCCACGCGTTGCGATTGAGTTCGCCACGCGCATTGCGAGGCGTATGGCATTCGCCGCACATGGCCACATCCTCGACGAGGTAGCGGCCGCGCTCGATTTGGGCCTTGTCGGGAGAGGTCCTGACGGGCCTGGGCTTGGTCCAGCCAATTGAAGCCGCAACGGCGAGTGCGACAAACAGAACCAGAGAACCGACCTTCGAGGACATAACTCGCATGAAGCCTCCAAAACTTCGAGTGACGAATTTGAAGAAACTACCCGGCGGATTGGCCGGAGACCGGAAGCAAACTCCGCATCGCCCCGATCATTCATTCCAAAAGGATTGAGGCGCGCACCATCGCCGATGGCTTGAGGCCACGGCGTGGCTGCCGTTTTCTTTCCGCGGCAGAGCTAGAGCATATCACTTGAATAGTTTTTCCGTGTCTTGAGAATGCGCGAAGAAGGAAACAACCGCGGCTGAAGCCGCACTTGGACCATCACTGGGGAAAGGAACTTTAATTTAGCGAGCCATCATTTCGGCGACAGACTAACGAATCGACTTACGGAGCAACGATTGCGAATTGCAGCCGTCAAGGGTAACGTGCGCGGATTTTTACGGTGCGGTCGAGTTCGTCGGAGACTTCGAGAATTTTCAGTTGAAGATCTTTGTCGAGAGGAGCGGAGGCCAGAAAATCGCGGACCTGCGCTTGCGCGGCCGGGGATTGCTGGCCGCCGATGAAGGCGTTGAGCCAGCCAAGAAGGAAAAAGATTTTTCGGTCGCGTTTGACTTGCGGAAGGGCTTCGAGAGCGGGCTTCAGGTAGGGGAACGTGAGCGCGGACTGGTTCCAGTAATTGAAGGCACCAAGGCTTTGCGCGATCCAATCTTCGGGGCGTGAGGGATCGTTGAGATAATCGTGGAAATATTTTTGCTTCGTGGCGGCGTCCGGGCGGGCGGCTTCGGCCATGTAAGCGTATTTCTGGCCGTCGCCGGATGGGTCGCGCTTTTCTTCGGCGGCGAGGAGGGTATCGGCGTCGGGGTCGTTGAGAGCGATCAGCGCGGTGAGCATAGTCCAGCGGTCGAGAGGACGGAAAGCGACACCAGGGACGGTGAGTTTGCCACTGAGGAGAGCTTTGAGTTGGGCTCGGCCCTGCGGAGTTTCGGCGACGGCGCGAAGAGCGCGGAACCAGATGATGCGGAAATCCTGCTGGTTGGAATGCAGCATGTGATCCGCCGCGAGGGTTTCAAACTTTGGCACGAATTGCGCGCGGGTGGCGTCACTGACGTAGCGGTGCAGGGCGGTCGTAACGTGGCCGATGAGGCTTTGTGACAGCTCTTCGTCAGTTTCGGCGGGGAGTAGGCGCAGCGCGAGCTCCAAATAGTCGCGCGGGGCAAGATCGGCCTCGCGGACGGAATCCCAGAGCGAGCCCCAGAGAAGAGCGCGATCGAAAACGCCGGGGATTTCCCCGAGATGAGCGAGGATGGCTTTGCGACTGCGACCATCGAGGAGGAAGCGACCATAGGCGAAGTCCTGATCATTTAGGAAAACATACTCCGGGCAAGATTCCGCGATGGCATCGGGCAGAGCGGCGCTTTGTGTGTCGAGTTGCGCGCGGAGACGGATGGGGGCGTTGTTGGGATAAGCGAGCAGGACTTGCATCGCGATGGGCCAGACGCCGCCTTCCTCGAGAACGTCGCGCTGCTTCAAAGCGAAATGATCGATGCGATTTTGCGCGTCGCAGGACCAGGAGACGTCCACCTGGGGCATGCCGCGATGGCGAATCCACATGGCTGCCCAAGATTGCAGCGACTTTCCGGAAACTTGCTCGAATGCATGGACCAGATCGCTCCATTCGGCGTTGGCATAAGCGTGTTGTTTCAGATAAAGGCGCAGGCCATCGCGAAATTTTTCTTCGCCGAGGACGAAAGCGAGTTGCTTGATGACGCCGGGCGCTTTGGAATAAACGATGGCGCCGTAGGCGGATTTGGCGTCTTTGAGGTTTTCGATATTTTGGTAGATGGGAGTGGTGCCTTTGGTGGAGTCGATGCCATAGGCAGCGGGCTTGATGGAGAGATAGAAGCGCTTCCAAATATTTTCATCGGGCTGGAGCGCAGCGAGCGCTTGATAGGCCATGTATTGCGCGAAGCCTTCCTTGAGCCAGAGATCATCGAACCAGCGCATGGTAGTGAGATCGCCGAACCACTGATGGGTGAGCTCGTGGAGGAGAAGGATGTCGCGGTTGAGATGGTCGCTGTGAGTGGGGGCGGTGCGGAAAAGGACGGATTCTTCGCGGAGGAACGTGGCGCCAGCGTGCTCCATGCCGCCGTAAGCGAAGCCGGGGATGAGGACGAGATCGTATTTGGGAAACGGAAAGGGCTGAGCAAAAAATTTAGAGAGATAGTCGATGCCCTGCGCGGTGACTTGCTGGACTTCGGGAGCTTCCGCTTCGGCTTTCTTGAATTGCGATTGACGGACGTAGAGGCCGGGAAGGCCGGCAGTCTCATGAACTTTGCGGAAGGGGCCGGCAGCGAAGGCGAAAAGATAGGTGCTGATGGGGCGAGTTTCAGAAAAACTCGTGAGGCGCTGGCCTGGAGCGCCTGCGGCGGATTGTGATTCGATGGGCGTGTTGGAAATGACGGTCCAGTTTTCGGGCGCGGCGAGCTCGAGATGGAAGCGGGCTTTGAGATCGGGCTGGTCGAAACAGGGGAAAGCCATTTCGGCGTCCATGGGGACGAAGAGCGTGTAGAGATATTCGGTGTTGTCGTCTTTGTCTTCGAAGCGCGTGATGGCTTTTCCGGCGGTGGCGACGGGAGCAGAGAAGTCGATAGAGACAGTGTTTTCGCCAGCTTGGATGGCACTGGCTGGGAGCTCGATGTGGCCGTTATCGATTTTTCCTGGCACTGCGATGCCGTTGACGGTGAGATTCGTTACAGTGCCTTCGCGAAAATCGAGAAGAACGTCGGCGGAAGAGTTGGAATGAAATCGGAGATCTTCGTGGCCGGAAGTCGAAGGAGCGTGAGGAATAAGAGAGAAGACCAGATGATAGCGTATGTCAGAGAGTTGCGCGGCACGTTGGCGCGCGAGATCACGAGGAATGCCGTCGGGCGGAGGCGCCGCGAGTAAGTTGCCGGGGGCCGAGAGTGCGAGAAATGCAAGTAGCAGGCGCATGGAAGGAAGAAATCTACACGATGAGTGAGCCACCGGGAAGAGTTGATTGCTGCCCTGCTCGGTTGAGCGGAGTATGATGCTACGCTGTCGCGGGAGTTCAAAATGGTTTGCGCAATAGCGTGACGCGGCAGCGGGCAGTTTTTCCATTTTATTCGAGGCAATCATGAAGAAATTTGTGTTGGGTTTTGTGCTTGCGATGGCGGCTTGTTCATTCGGTTCGCAGGTTTTGGAGGCTCGGACTGCGCGCGCAGCCACAACCGCGGCTCAAGCAGCCAAGAATACAGAAACGGCGCGATGGGAGCGACAGGCGGCGAGCGTCACAATTATTCGCGACGATTGGGGAATCGCGCACGTTCATGGAAAGACCGATGCCGACGCAGTGTTCGGCATGATTTACGCGCAGGCGGAGGACGATTTCAACCGCGTGGAGACGAATTACCTCAACGCAATGGGGCGGCTGGCGGAGGCGGAGGGCGAGAGCAATATTTACCAGGATTTGCGAATGAAGCTTTTCATCGATCCCGTCGGGCTGAAGAAGGAATATGCGGGGAGCCCTGAGTGGCTGAAAAAATTGATGGATGCGTGGGCGGATGGATTGAACTTTTATCTCCTCAAGCACCCAGAGGTGAAACCGCGAGTGATAAAGCGATTCGAGCCATGGATGGCGTTGAGTTTTACGGAGGGGAGCATCGGCGGCGACATCGAGCGAGTGGACCTGGCGCAGCTCGAAGCGTTCTATGGAAAAACCCCCGTGAGCGCAGGAGCTTCGGCGGATGACGACGAGACCGAAGAGCCGAGCGGGTCGAACGGGATGGCGATTGCGCCTTCGAACACGGCGGATCATCACGCCCTGCTGCTGATCAATCCGCACACATCGTTTTTCTTTCGGTCCGAGTTGCAGATGGCGAGCGATGAAGGTCTGAATGCTTACGGCGCGGTGACCTGGGGCCAAATTTTCGTGTATCAGGGATTCAACGACGAGGCGGGGTGGATGCACACGTCGAGCGGAGTGAATGCCATTACGTGGTATCTCGAAACAGTGGAAAAGAAAGGCGGCAAACCTTTCTATAAGTATGGGAACGAAGAGCGGCCACTCATCGCGAAAGAAATCACTGTGCCCTACAAAACCGCGGATGGGATGGCGGAAAGAAAGTTTACGGTGTACCGCACACATCACGGGCCGATTATCGGAGAGCGGGACGGGAAATGGGTGAGCATCCGGCTGATGGTCGAGCACGTGAAGGCGCTGACGCAGTCCTATATGCGGACGAAAGCGACGAATTACAAATCGTTCCGGCAGACAATGGAATTGCACACCAATTCTTCGAATAACACAATTTTTGCGGATGTGGACGGGGACATCGCGTACTTTCATGGGAATTTTATTCCGAGGCGCGATACGCATTTTGATTGGACGAAGCCAGTGGATGGAAGCAATCCGGCGACGGAATGGCATGGGTTGCTTTCGATAGATGAAACGCCGCATTTGCTGAATCCGAAGAGTGGGTGGCTGTACAACTCGAATAACTGGCCGTGGTCGGCGGCGGGGGCGAGCAGTCCGAAGAAGGAAGATTTTCCGGTTTATGTGGAGACGGGCGGAGAAACGGCGAGGGGACTGCACGCGATCCGCGTTTTGCAGGATAAAAAGGATTTCACGGTGGACTCCTTGATTGCGGCGGCGTACGACAGTTATTTAACGTGGTTCGAGAGACCGATTCCCTGTTTGTTGAAGGCTTGGGACAATGCGCCTGCGGATGACGCGCTGAAGACGAAGTTAGCCGATCAGATTGCCGCGTTGCGCGGGTGGGATCTGCGTTGGGGAGTGGGATCGGTGCCCACATCTTTGGCCGTGTTTTGGGGCGAGGACATGCGGAAGCGCGTGGGTGGAGAATCGCGAAAAGAGGGCGTCTATCTGAGCGATTACATTTGCACCAAAGTGCCAGCGGGCGTGTTGTTGCAATCTCTCTCGGACGCTTCGGAACGGCATACGGCGGATTTCGGAACTTGGAAAACGCCGTGGGGCGATATCAATCGATTCCAGCGGCTGAATGACGATATCTCGCCGACTTTCAGCGATGCCGGGTCGAGCATTCCAGTGGGATTCACATCGTCGTTTTGGGGCTCTTTAGCGTCGTTTGGTGCGCGGCCGTATCCGGGGACGAAAAAGTGGTATGGCACCAGCGGAAACAGTTTTGTGGCCGTGGTGGAGTTCGGCGAAAAAGTGCGAGCACGGGCCGTGACGGCCGGTGGCGAGAGTGGGCATCCGTCGTCGCCCCATTTCAATGACGAAGCCGAACGCTACTCCACGGGCAATCTGCGCGAAGTGTATTTCTACCCCTCGCAACTAAAGGGACACACGGACCGGGAGTATCATCCCGGAAATTGAACTGCCTTAAGCATCGCTAACTTCGATTCCCTAGCGAAACGCCTCTGCAGCGCTCTGGTGAATGGATAGGCCAGACGCGCGAGGGGAGTCGGTCGCGAGAATGCGTAGAGATCGTACCAGACCGTTTGATCCTCAAGATTGTATTCCACCGAGAATCGCTCCTCGCCGATTTCCCCATGGTCCGGCAGAGTGCCGTAAGCGAGTCCGTACCTCCCCGGCGAATCGTGATCGTCGAGCACATAGATAATCCGGCAAGGGTTTATAGACCAGAATCCGAGGTGAGAAACGACGACCGTGACGTTAGCGCCAGGCACGATGGGAGTATCTGGCCAACATAGGCTAATCCATGACATTTCGAACATCTGCCAGCGCCGAATTGCGCGCTTGGCACGTTTAAAAGTATCGGCCCCTTGGCCTAACTTGATTCGATTGTGGTCGACGTTATAACCCGTGGGTGCTTGCACTCGCGAGGATCCAACCTCCGCATAGGAAAACTTCTGATCCCGCTGCGCAGAAATGAATTCATCGATTGAGCTGCGAAGCGGTCTCGATAAGCAGAACATTGGTTTGCTCGACTCCGGTTGAGAAATTCTGAATAGGGCTGCTTTCCAACTAGCAGCGGATTGTTTTTCGCTTTTGGCCGACGCGGCCGGCGGCTTCGATTTTCTCGATGTATGCTGTGGCAAGCGGCACTTTGCAGGCGGTATCGCCCACGTCCACCGACACAGCGCCAATCTGCTTGGCCGCCGCCTTCGCTTGTTTCAATAAAGGCTTCACATAGGCTCCGACCGCGATCACAAAGCCATTCATCGTATAGCGCACGCGGTTCCGCGGGTCGTTGATTCCTTTGACGACGGTCTCCAGCAGCTTTTCGATTTCCGGAAAGTTCACATCTGGGTCCGGCTTCGTTGCGAGGAGCCCGGAATAAGTGCACCAACCAGATGCGGCCACGTGCTCCTTCTTCGATTTCATCCATTGCAGCGCCAGTTCGCGGCCGTTCGGATTTTCAACTGTGACCCAGGGAACGGTGTACTCGGAGATCATCCGCAAATTCGCGGCGCCTTCCGCCCACGCATTTAACTCTTTCGCGGTCATTTGGGAGCCGTCGGCAACCATCCCGGCGAGATACATCGCGTCGAGGTTCCCCGTTGCATAAAGCTCGCAGGCCAGCGCCTGCTGCCCCTTCATTGATTTCGCGATGACTTTGAGGTCGGCAACGCTGACGCCGAACACATTGTCGGTGGCCATGCCGTGACGCGCGTAAATCTTGCGCGTTTTCTCTGAGCCCTTCTTTTTCAGCTCAGCCATGATGGACGCGACGGTAGGCATGAATTTGTCCTTGTCGGGAGATGGGGGAATTGCCCTTCTTGGCGGGAATGAACCCCCCGCCTGAAGTCTTTGGAAGGCCGCGAATTTTGGAAGGCAGTCTACCAGATGGGGAAGGCTACGGTACAGGCGCAGTCTTCGTCCCAGCTTCTGAGGGGCTGGTTGCGGTCCACTCGCTGAATGGTGGATGGGCGCTCCCGGTTTGGAGGAGAGGGCGTGATACGATGACGCATTGGCCGCGACCATGATTGGACAAACGCTCGACCACTATAGAATCATCGCCCAGCTAGGCGAAGGTGGCATGGGTGTGGTGTATCGCGCGCGAGATGAAGTGTTGAATCGCGACGTGGCACTGAAGCTGCTCGCTCCCGGAGTGATCGACAAGGTTGGCCGCGATCACTTGCTGCGTGAGGCCCAAACGGCCTCATCCCTAAGCCACCCAAACATTTGCACGATTTATCAGGTCGGGCAGACCGGCAAAGACTTCTATGTGGTGATGGAGCTGATCGAGGGGCGCTCGCTGAGCGACCTGGTTTCGACGACGGCCCTCTCGACGGAAACCCTGATGCGGCACGGTGTGCAGATTGCCGATGCCCTGGCTCACGCGCACGAGCGCGGAATCGTGCATCGCGACGTCAAGAGCTCAAACGTGATGATCACCCCGGAAGGGCGCGTAAAAGTCCTGGATTTCGGGCTGGCCACGCGGCTGGCCACCGAAGAAGTCGGCGAGTTGACACTTTCCCAGGATACCATCGAGAGCAAGCTGGTCGGCACCCTGCCGTACATGGCGCCGGAAGTTTTGCGCGGACAAAAAGGCGACCACCTGAGCGATTTGTGGGCGCTTGGAATCCTGCTCTACGAAGGAGCGGCAGCGGTCCAGCCGTTTCGCGGGAAAACGGGATTCGAGATCAGCTCGGCGATTCTGCGGGAACCGCCTCCGCCCCTTCCGGCCGCCGTTCCGCATGGCTTAGCAGCAGTGATTTTGCGCTGTCTAGCCAAAGAGCCTGCCGGACGCTATCAGCGGGCTAGCGAAGTGCGCGCGGCGTTGGAGGCACTACAAGGCGCGTTGTTGCAGAGCCGACAACCACATCCATCGGAAGAAACGCGGGGCCCGCGGACGCTTGTTCTTCGGGGAATGGAACACCTCGCCGTGAAAAACGGAGACGTGCTGCTCATGGTGGGCACGAATAAAGGGGCGTTTCTGCTGCGCTCAGCGCGCGACCGCACGCGATGGGATGTCGCCGGACCCTATTTTCACGGCCAAGGCATAAACGCGATGGCATACGACGCGCGGAATGGCCAGCACCGCTTGTGGGTTTCGACAAATAATGTGATGTGGGGAACTTTTTTGCGCTCGAGCGATGACTTCGGGAGGACCTGGACGAACCCGCTCGAGGCGAACATCCGGTTTCCCACCGATTCAGGCGCTTCATTAAAAAACATTTGGCAAATTTGCGCGGGCCGCGAAAACGAACCCAAGACGCTTTATTGCGGCGTGGAGCCGGCGGCTCTCTTTGAATCGCGGGACGGAGGTGAATCGTGGTGTCTTGCACATGGGCTCTACGATCATCCCCACCGGCCACGCTGGATGCCCAGCAACGGCGGGCTGCTACTTCACACTATTGTCCCGGACCAGCACAATCCACGGCTCATGTATGTGGCAGTGTCTTCCGGTGGGTTCTACCGCACCGAAGACGGAGGGGCAACCTGGCAGGCGCGTAATAGTGGCATACGCGTTGTGTTCACGCCGGAGAAGTTTCCAGAGTTTGGCCAGTGCGTGCATAAGATTGTGCTCCATGAGTCTCGCCCCGAGCGGTTGTTCCTGCAAAATCACTGGGGGATCTATCGCTCCGATAACCGCGGCGATTCGTGGCAGGACATCGCGCACGGGCTGCCCTCGGACTTTGGTTTCGCGATGGTGATGCACCCCCACGATCCGGATTGCGTGTACATTCTGCCGGTGGAATCGGATGAGTTCCGCTGCACACCCGACGGCCATTTGCGTGTTTATCGCACGCGAAATGCCGGAGGTTCGTGGGAGGCTTTGACCCGTGGGCTTCCTCAAATGGGGGCGTACGAAACCATCCTACGAGATGCGATGTCACCCGATTCGCTGGATCCGGCAGGGATTTATTTCGGGACGAGGAGCGGGAAGCTCTACGCATCGAGAGACGAAGGAAAGAGCTGGAAGAAAATACTGGATGGATTGCCTCAAATTCTGTGTGTGAAGGCGGCCGTTATCCACATGGAGGGAGCGCCAACTCCGAAGCGGTACTCGAACGCGAAGCCCTCCACAAAACGGAAGTCCGTGCATGCGAAAAAAGTGAAGCGCGGGAACCGGCGATGATGCAAGTCATTTTCCATATACCAGGTCCACTGCGCGAATTCACAGATAATCGGCGTGAAGTGCACGTTGAGGTGAAAGAAGGGGTGAACGTACGCGAAGCTTTGCTGGCCCTCTTCGTTGTCTACCCGGGGCTGCGTGACAGGGTTCTGACGGAGAGCGGCGAAACCCGGCGCCACGTGAATATTTTCGTGGGGAACGAGAACGTTCGATACACAGGAGAATTGATGACGGCGCTTCCGGCCGGAGCGGTAGTGTCGATCGTCCCGGCAATTAGCGGAGGGTGAGCTACCGATACCTTCAGCTAAAGGGAACTGCCGGCCGCATCATAGACGATCTACTCCCGGCGGCCCGGAGCTACTTAGCCGGCGCGGTTTCTTCGAGCTTCACGTTCGAGAAGATCGTGGTTTCCAGCGTTGTAGCAACGTGGGAGCACACGCCGAGGCCGACGTAAACCGGATCCTTCAGAGAGATGTATTCCACGGGACCGGTCGCTTTCAACTCTTCACCGGGCTTGCCGGAATACATCATGATGCCAGTGCTCTTTCGCACGATGCGCAGGCGCGAGGGGCCGTCTTCTGCGGCAACGACTTGATAGGTCTGTTCGTTGGCCGCGCCACGAAATTGCAGTGAAGTGAGGCCATTGCCGTGAGAAACAGCGTCCGCGTAAGCCGATCCGGGATCCAGGCTCTGCCGGATGATCAACACGGCTTTTCGGTGTTCGGCGGCGCTGGTCCCCACCCATTTAATGTCGGCCGTGAGACTCACGTCGCCAGACACTTTTTTCCATACGAAATAAAACGCGTCCGTGGCGGCCCACATATTCGCTCCGCCGCCCGTAATGGTGTACTCGCCTTTCGCCGAATCGTATTGGGCCTTGCAACCTGCCGGAGTCACACCGACGCTGCCCTCGTTCGTAAAAATGCCCAAGCCGCTCGACTGCGGCACGGCTACCGCTACCCCCAGCGCCATCACGATGGAAAGCGCGCACGCGGGCAGGAATGAGTTTCTTCTCAGCAACATGCTCGAAACCTCCTAATCCCCATGCCGAGCTGAAATGGAGCCGCGGCCACTCGATCTCGAGGATAATTACGATGCCTCGCACCGAAGAGGCCGAGCATCGGGCAGCATTCTATATCAACGCGGGCATAAGTCCCTGCAAGCCTTGTAGTGTAGGCCGCCGTAAATAGAATCATTTATCTGGCGTCCCGGTCATCTCATCTGTAATTCTTACCTACGGGACGGCGGAACGGGGCGACCATAGTTCTATGAATGAGGGCGAGTCCATGAAGAAGCAAGCGCACAATCACCTCAACCGCGAGCTAAGTGAGTCCGACGGAGCGCCCGCCAATCCCACCGGCGCAGTCTCGGGAGAGTTTGTCACCGAGATGTTCGAGTACGACGGTGGAAGACAGGTCACGGCATACGTTCCACCGGGCCCTCCCGAAGCAATCGTCTTTGCCGGCGACGGCCAAGGAATCTCGATGTGGGGCCTGCTGCTCGAGAAGGCCGACGTACCGTCCACAATGATCGTCGGTGTACACGGGCTGACCGATGAGACGCTGCGGCTCCATGAGTACTCACCGGGCTTTGCGCCGGAGCGGTTCGCGGCCCACGAGAAGTTCTTCGTCGAGGACGTTCGCCGATGGACGGAGTTGCGGTTTGGCGTGGCGCTGCCCACGGAACGTACCGCGGTGTTCGGCGTATCTGCGGGTGGGGAGCTGGCTCTCGCTCTTGGGATTCGGCATCCACATGTCTACGGTGCAGTTCTCTGCGCCTCGCCTGGCGGCGGTTACAAGCCGCCTAGCATTATGCCGAGTCCGCTTGCGCGCACATACCTTGTCGCTGGCACACACGAGCCGTTCTTCCTCGGGAACGCAAGGACGTGGGCGGACGCGCTGCGCGATGCAGGTGCGGACGTAGTCATGAATGAGCGAGCCGGATCGCACGGTGGTGCATTCTGGCAAGAAGAGTTCCCGCTGATGGTGGCGTGGGCATTCGGACAGTGATGCACCTCGGTGTCTCATCGGCGGTCTGATGCAACATCTAGTTTCGTGTGATCATCGGGATACGAGCAGACAATTGTGCCTGGAATATGGAAAGGTGGGCTAGCAACTCGACACGAACCGATGAAATGGTGCGGGAATGGAAATTTGAAAAGTGGAAGCTCGAAAGCTCAGACAGGAACAACTTCTCGAACGGGCGCATTTTTCGAAGCGCGCTTGTTCTCATAGAGCGCCTGATCGGCGGCGGCGAGCATCGTATCCGGTTGATCCCCAGGAGTGTATTCCTTCCAACCCACGGAATACTTGATCGAGAACTTCCGGCCTTCCCAGGCTACTTCGAGAGGCCCGAGCCGGTCCAGAACGAGCTTCAATTGCGCATGATTGCATTCAGGAAGAATCAGCAGGAACTCGTCGCCCCCCATGCGAACCGCGAGGTCGCCGCTTCGAACCACCCGATTGAGCGCGGCAGCAAATTCCTGCAAGACCAAATCGCCGGCGGGATGGCCGTAAGTATCGTTGATCTCCTTAAAATCATTCAGGTCCATCAGGACGACGCTGAGGGGGTGGCCTTTGCGGGCGGAGCGAGCGACCTCCGCGGCCAGGCGCTGCTCGGCAAACCTGCGGTTGTAAAGCCCCGTCAGGGCGTCAATCATCGCGAGTTCGCGCAAAATCAAGGCATGATGCTGTTTTTCCGCGAGCTGGCGTCGAAGTCGTTTGATGAGCACCTGCTGGTAGATCGTGTAAAGATTGAAAAGGACGACGAGGGCCACCAACCCATAAACGGCTTCCGTGACCTTCATCCTGAAGAGCGGGGCCATCCGAAGCGGCGCTGCTCCCCGATAGAGAGAAGGCAAAGTAAAGGAAATCAGGGCTCCGGTAAGGAGCAGCATCACGAAGATGGAGTTAGCCCAAACCCACCAATCCCGCCGCTCAATCTTGCGCAAGTTCTCAACGATCTGCTGATCGTTGGAGCCATCGAGAGGCAAGCTTGGCAAATTCTTCCCGGTGTTCATGAAAGGGGCAACTCGGGCGACTGACGTTATCCCTCACGCTAAGATGCGGGCACCGGGTGGTCAAGAACATTCGTGAATGCGGCTGCAAGAAAGTCACTTATATGTAAACAACGAAGCACTATGGGGTTGGCGCGAGGGGGCGAGTGCTGCGGCCCGTCGCGGATCGTTGCTGCACTCCGACTGGCCGAGGGGGCAGTACCCGTCCTATGGTACGGCGGTTCTATAGGGCGCTATCAATTCCCCTGTCATTCTCTCCCCTCAAGCAACGACCATGACAGCCGCGCTCATCCTCGTGTTCTCACTAGCCGCCCTTGCGCAATTCGCCGTGAGCCAGTGGCGCATGATTTGGCTGACCACCGCCAATCAGCCTCTTTCCGAAGCTCTGCGCACTGCGACGGGTGTGGAAGCCGAAGCGATAGGGCCGAATGATTTTGGGAAGCTGCTCGGACTATGCGATGAGCTTTCGCCGAATATCAAGAAAGCCACGCCCTGGCTCCGTGAAGTAAGCTGTTACTACGGCTTTATGACCAAGCTGCAGACCGCCTGCCGGTCCGTCCAGCCGGCTTTATCGGCCTGGGCGGCTGCTGAGAGGCAGACCTGCTCGCGTTATGCGGCAGTGGTCCTGGACCAGAATCTCGCGCTCGATCTGGATCGTCACGCAGCGGCTCGGTCCGTTTGAGCTTCCCGGCTAGGTCGGCTGATGCCCCGCCATTCCCTCTCCTTCCCTCCCTCGTGCAAGCAAAGTAGCTGATAATTAATGATTTAGGTTCGGTCCCAAAGCAGGTCTGGAGCACCTTACTTCTTCTCGCAGGCCAACACGAACTGCAAAGTTTGCCTAGCGCTGCCAAAACTTCATCACGCCGGCATAGTCCAAATCTTCTGTCGCGGCGGCTTTGACGGCAGAGTACGTGGAATAAGCGGCCGCACCGGCGGGCAGCACCACACCCAACTGTTTGGCAAGATCAAGCGCCAGCCCAACATCCTTGTGCATCAAGCGCAACGGAAAGCTGGGCGGATACTCCCCTTTGAGGAGCAGGGGAGCCTTGACGTCCAGCACGGCGGCACGCCCCATACTGGATTGCAGGACCTCCACGAGCTTTTCTCCGGGCAAGCCAGCAGCCGTGACCAACGCCAAGCCCTCGGCCAAAGCGTCAACCTCCAGCGCGAGAATGAGGTTCATCGCCAACTTAATCGTCTGTCCGGCGCTATTGGGCCCGAGGTGGAACCAACGCTTGCCCATGACGCTAAACACCGGTTCTGCATCCTTGATCACTTGGGCTTCGCCGCCCACCATGAAAACTAGCTCCCCTTTTTCAGCGCCCCAAGTGCCGCCGGTCACGGGCGCATCCAGAAAGTCGACATGGCGCTCCCCGCAAGCGGCTGCAATCTTCCGGGCCAGGGCAGGCGATACAGTGCTGGAATCGATGTAAATGCTGCCAGGCCGGAGCGCCGCGAGAGCGCCGTCTCCCTGGCCGGAACCGGTCTTGCCCCAAAGCACTTCCTCAAGGGCGGGCGGATCGCTGACGATGGTGATGAGCACTTCCGAGTTCGCAGCAACCTCTCGAGGTGAATTCGCAAGCTTTGCGCCAGCGGCCACCAACGACTCGGCACGCGAGGCTGTCCGGTTCCAAACAGTCAGCGAAAAGCCTGCCTTCAACAGGTTCAGCCCCATGGGCCGTCCCATCAGTCCCAGACCGATGAATCCGACTTTCGAGCCGGGGCCGATTTTTCTTGTTGAACTGTGGTTTGCTCCAGAGCTGGCGCTGGTCTTGGGGGTGTCATCGGGGGTCACAATAGCCTCCTGTGCGCGGCCGCGTTTCCATCTGTGCGGCGATGGCGAAAATGATGGTTCTTGCGGTCCGATTGTAACCGAATCAACCAGCAGGAGTCGCGATGAGAAGACACGCCCGGTCAGGCGGTCTTCGGACGATTCTGGAGCGGGAGGATCGCGGGCGCGCCTCCCGAGGAAGTTGCACTGGACGAATTGCGGGCTTTTTGATCAGCACTAGAAGGCGATACCTCAGCCTTCTTAGCCGCAGCCAGGGAAGAGCCCGGCGCGGCTGCGGAAGTATCTGCCGGCTCGGCTTTTTCTTCAAGGCGAACAATGTATTGGTAGGGAATTTCCCACCGGAAATTCCGCTGCAAGCCGCGCTGTTCGAAGCTCTGCTCGAGGAAGATCGAGCGGCCGGAATCAGCCACAAACGTGCCCGATGCGGGCAAAAGGATGTCTCCGGCGCGGTATTGCACCTCAACCCTGCGCCCAAGAAAAGCGGAATAGCGGGCCATACTGCATTCAGTTTCTAAAGCGGCTGGTAACAGCGTCAATGGTACGGAAGGACTCCCCCAGGCAAACGTGTGGAAAAGCTGAGGAATGCCTCACTCAACGAGTCACCGGCGCGTCAGTTGTACGGCGCCGTGGCTGAAATCCGGAAGCGCGCTCGACTGAAGATACCATTTTGCTTTGGGATCGGCCTTCAGATAGGCGTCCCAAAAGGCCAGCGCCGCCGAGTTGGTATAGCCGAGGATGGGCTCGTAATGTGCAGCGCGCCCAAACGGGAATCTCTTCGCCGAAATAAAAGAGAGGTGGCCCGCGCCCCGGATGAAAACCTGATATTTATCCCCAGGCTGGCTGCGCTCAAAGGGAATCTCTCTCCACTGTGGGCTCTGCTGACCAGCACCCACATCGAGTGAGCCGGTAATGCTCAGAAGCGGCAGCTTGACGTTTTCCCAGGAATTGCTTGTAAGGCCAAATTCCCCAGGCCCTTGCGGAGAAAGCAACAGAACGGCTTGCACACGCGGATCGGCGAAGCTGGCAGCACGGTGGCCGGGCAGATTT
Organism: uncultured Acidobacteriota bacterium; assembly: GCA_963843265.1. GTDB lineage: Bacteria > Acidobacteriota > Terriglobia > Acidiferrales > UBA7541 > Acidiferrum. The sequence continues at coordinate 148,955 of CAWJJR010000001.1, forward strand.
ACGAGCGCCCCGGCGATGGCATCCGCGGCGAACGCGCCCATCGAGTGCCCACCAACGCCGATATGGCCGGCATCGATTTTGCCGGCAAGTGCAGGAATGCGATTTTGCAGGCTAGCCAGCGAGTCCAGAAGAAATGAAATCTCGAGCGGACTGCTTTGCCACAGCGCGGGCTCATTCGGCGCGCCGCGATCTGCTTTCAGATAGCTGACGGTCTCTTCGTTGGCGCTGCGCGGCCCGGAAGTGGACTCCGTGTCCATAAGCTGAAGGGTCACATAACCATAGCCTGCCCAATGGCGTGTCAGGACATCGCAGCAGGGCGGGCCACTTGCATCAGCGGAAAAAACAATAACCGGGTACGGACCAGGTTCCTCAGGATAAAAAACCCGGACATGGAGATCCTGATTGCGTTCCGCATCATGAAGAACGATGTCCGGCGCCTCGGCGACGGCATGAGGCCCGTCGTCCAGCATGTAACCGCCAATCAGTATCGGGGCCGCAGCAGGTGCCGCTGATGGAGCTGAATAGGAGCTTCCAATGGTTCGTCCCGCAGGGGTATTTCTCAAGCTGGTTGCAGTGGCGAGCAATTTGGATTGCTGATTCGAGGGTCCGGAAAGCGATGCGTGGTGCTCGGGTTTGGGAAGCGTGAAGCCCGCGCCTCCAGTCGGCCGGGTAATCGCGTAAGCCACGATGACACTCAGGAGCGGTATGAAAATGAAATTGGTTAGCCGCCGCCGAAAACGGCGGCGGTGTATGAAATCTCGCGGGGGAGAGAGAAGGGTTCGGCGACGTGGAGGCGCGGAAGCCATGACTTGAGCCTGATCTGAGCGTGTTCGCGCGGACGCTGCACCTAACCCAGAGGGGAGAAAGAAGTTGCTCAATAGCCGCCGCAGGCCAGCCCGAAAGCCTGTGCCGGTTAGTTTTTGAGCCCTTTGCGCCGAACGGGACATGGAGACACCCTTACGAGCATGAAAAATAGCGCCTTCCAGAACCTTGGGCTGGGAAATTCCTGGAACTGAGGCTGACTGAACTACCTGCTGAAACTGACCCCGTTACTTTAGCAAACTCACCCCCCATTTTTCTATAGGGACATTTTTTTCGCAGCCATTTCCTGGGACTTAATTTTCGCCTGCGGCGAACCGTCGCCATCACTTTCGCTTCGCAGAGCTTAGAGGAAAACCTTGACTTTTTTTGGTGGCAGGCTATTGTCGGCGTTCCAAGATCCAGTCGGAAACGACGTCTGGAAAACCAGGGAGAATCAAACCATGCGATTTGGCCGTGCCGTTGCAGCCGTATTTTTTCTGTCCGCAAATCTTCTGGCGGCGGGGCTCGGTTTCGGGCAGACGCCGAAGCCCGCTGCGAAATCGTACGTGCTCAAGGCCGCTCGCATGTTCGATGGCAAGAGCGATGCGCTGATCAAGCCCGGCCTGGTGGTTGTGCAGGATGGCAAAATCGTGGCGGTCGGAACTGGCGCAGCCATACCTGCAGACGCTGAGGTGCTCGATTTTGGAGATGCGACTCTCCTGCCGGGCTTCATCGATGCTCATACGCACCTCACCATGATGTACAGCGAGGACTACAAGCAACGCGAGCTGGACACGCTGCAAAAAACGATCCCCGAGCAAGCCATCGATGCAACCGCGAATGCTCGCGTCACGCTCATGGCCGGCATCACCACCGTCCGCGACGTCGGCTCCTCGGACTTCCTCGACATAGGTTTGCGCAACGCCATCCGCGATCATGTCGTGCCCGGTCCGCGAATGCTCGTCTGCGTCCACGCCATCGGGGCCACCGGCGGCCATTGCGACGGCGAAGATGGCTATCGAGCCGGCCTCTTCGGCCATGAGTCCGGCCCAACGGAAGGCGTAATCAACGGCCCCGAGCAAGCAAGATTCGCCGTGCGTTTCAATCACAAGTACGGAGCCGACGTGATCAAAGTCTGCGCCACCGGCGGGGTGCTCTCTCTCACCGACGACGTGGACACGCCACAACTCACGCAAGAAGAGCTGAACGCCCTCGTCGACGAAGCTCATGCGCTTCGCCGCAAAGCGGCCGCTCACGCCCATGGGGCCGAAGGTGCAAAACGCGCGATCCGCGCGGGCATCGACTCCATCGAACATGGCACCTTCCTGGACGACGAAGCGCTGGACATGATGAAAGCGCGCGGCACCTATCTTGTCCCGACGCTGATGGCTCCCGAAGGCATTGAGGAGCAGATCGACAAAGGAACGTACATCCCACCGCCTATTCTGGCCAAAGCCAAAGCTGCGATCGCCGCCTCCCACCACACTTTTCAGCGTGCGCTGGCAAAAGGCGTGAAGATCGGCCTCGGGACAGACGCCGCCGTCTACGCGCATGGACGCAACACAGAAGAGTTTCACCTCATGGTGGATCTGGGGATGAAGCCGATCGACGCTCTCAAGGCGGGTACTTCGGACGATGCGGACTTGCTAGGGTTAGCCGACAAGATCGGCACGCTTGAAGCGGGCAAACTCGCCGATGTAGTGGCGGTTCCAGGCGATCCGGTGGAGAATATCCGTCAGACAGAGCACGTCTTTTTCGTGATGAAGGAAGGCGTCATTTATAAGAATGACCGCGCGGCGGCCACTCACTAAGCTCTTAGAGCAACTCTTCGCATTTTCGTGAACGGAGTATCTCCATGCCTGACCTCTCCAGCGCCATCGCATCGGACATCGCCTGGTACTACGAATTTATTGCCGCCCACTTTCACAAGTGGGTCGATCCGCTAACGCAAGGGCAGTTCTGGCACAATCCCTTCCCCTACGGCAATAGTGTCGGGCACCTCACTCTGCACCTCACCGGAAATCTGAACTACTACATCGGGGCACGTGTAGAGGAGACCGGATACGTTCGCGATCGCGACCGGGAATTTACCGAGACCAGGAAACTAGAAAAAGCGAAAGTGTTGGAAGCCTTCGACCAGGCCATTGCGATGGTTGTGTCCACCGCTAGAAAACAAAAGCCGGAAAATTGGCTGGCCCCGTACTCCGCAGACCTGGAACCCGAAGCTGCGGATCGATTCATGATATTTCTGCGGTGTGCGGGGCACGCCTATCATCATGTGGGGCAAATCATCCTCCTGAGCAAAGAGCTGACAAAAGAGGCGGAGCCGCGATCCGCTTGTGCATGAGAAAAATGCCATAAGCTGGGCGGCTAGACCGCATTTGGAGCGCCTGTGTACAAGAGAGAGATGTCAAAGGGCAAAGCGGCGCTTCTCATTTTTCTGTCTGGAATCACGGCCGTTATTTCCGCGCTCGAGCTGCATGGCTGGCATATCTATCTGGCATTGGCTATCGTCGGTGTCGGCCTGGCCATTGGATTTTTCCGCTGGTCGGCAAAATCCGGAGCGAATGAATTCAAAACATAGTCTGGAGAGATAAAACAGTGCGCAAATTTCGTTGGACGGCCCTATTTCTGATGATGAGCTGCTGGTTGAGCCTTCCCATTGCCGCTCAGAAGCCGGCCGCCGCAGCGGCATCCCCGCATTCGTCCGCTCCCACGATCGACCAGTCCCTCGAGATGAAATACGCGTTCAACCCAGCGATGTCTCCCGATGGAAAGCGCGTGGTTTATGAGGTTACGCGCACGAATTGGGAAGACAACGCCTTCGAGCGCGATTTGTGGATCGTTGATGCGGCTACAGGCGAAGGCCACCAACTGACCGCCTCGAAGAAATCAAGCACCGATGCGGCGTGGTCCCCGGACGGCATGTGGATCGCGTTTCTTTCCGACCGTCCTGGCCAGATCACCGGAACGCCGGAAGGCAAAAAGCAGATTTACCTGATTTCGGCGGACGGCGGCGAGGCCCGGCAACTCACAAAGGTAGAAACGGGAGTGAGCAATTTTGACTGGTCGCCGGACTCAAAGAAGCTGGCTTTTACCGCCGAGGATCCCGAATCAAAGGCCATGAAAGATCGCAAGGAGAAGTACGGCGAATTCCAGGTCGTCCACGCCGACTACACCATGACGCATTTATGGACGCTCGAGATTCCTGTTCCTGAAGCGGAAGCAGTTCCCGAGCCGAAGCGTGTGACGGAAGGAACAGAATTTAGCGTCGGTGGCTTTTCATGGTCGCCGGATGGAACGCGCATCGCGTTCAGCGCGCAGCGGGATCCGGATTTGATTTCCGGGGACACCGCGGACATCTACGTCGTGGCGTTGAACGACCGAAAAGTGAAAAAGATTGTCAGTACGCCCGGGCCGGACGAGGATCCGAAATGGTCCCCTGATGGGAAGCAAATCGCCTACGTCACGGCGGACGGCTCGAAGTATTTCTTCTATACCAACCACAAAATCGCCATTGTGGATGCTGATGGCGGCACTGCTCGCGTATTGACGGACGCCTTCGATGAAGATGCGGGGCTGATCGCCTGGGGCGCGGACGGAATTTATTTCGCGGCGCAGCAAAAAACGTACGCCCATCTGTTCCGCCTCAACCCGGAGACGAAACACATTGAGCAGCTCAGCTCGCCGGAGCATCTCGTGGCGATTTCGTTTTCGTTTTCGAAGGATTTCAAACATGCGGCATACCGCGGCGCTCCGGAAAATGAGTATCCGGAGATTTATGCAACGAGCGTGGCGTCCTGGCAGCCCAAGAAACTGACAGCCATGGGCGACCAATTGAAGCCCTTCAAAGTTGCGCGGCGGGAAGTGATCTCCTGGAAGTCTGGTGATGGAACTGTGATTGAAGGCGTGCTTCTGAAACCGTCGGACTTCAATCCAAAGAAAAAATATCCGCTGTTGGTGGTGATTCACGGCGGACCGACCGGCGTCGACCTGCCGATTCTCAGTGCTGACCGGTATTATCCGGTCGAAAGATTCGTCGCCAAGGGCGCGCTGATTTTGCGGCCGAATTACAGAGGCTCGGCCGGCTACGGAGAAAAATTCCGCTCGCTGAACGTTCGGAATCTGGGTGTAGGCGACTACGCCGACGTGATTTCCGGCGTGGACTCGCTGATCGCCAAAGGATTTGTCGACAAAGATCGCGTAGGCTCGATGGGCTGGAGCGAAGGCGGCTATATTTCCGCGTTCATCACCGCGTCGAGCGACCGCTTCAAAGCCGTATCCGTGGGTGCGGGAATTTCCGACTGGATGACCTATTACGTGAACACGGACATCACGCCGTTCACAAGGCAGTATTTGCACGCGACGCCTTGGGACGATCCGGAAATTTACAAAAAGACTTCGCCGATTACGTACATCGCGAAAGCGAGGACGCCGACCCTGATTCAACAGGGAGAAAACGACCGGCGCGTCCCCATTCCGAACGGCTATGAATTGCGGCAGGCGCTCGAGGATCACGGCGTGCCGGTGAAAATGGTCGTCTTCAAAGGTTTTGGCCACGGCATCACGAAACCGAAGCAACAGCGCGCCGTAATGGAAGAAAACGAAGAGTGGTTCGCGAAATATATTTGGGGCGAAGAACCGGCGCCCACTCCGGCGACGTCCGAGAAAAGCGATAAAACGGCAAAGCCGGAAAAACCGTAAGACGGAACTACATACAAAAGCTAGGTTTCGAGTTTGAAGCGCGTCGAAGCGAGGCGGTAGAGCCGGCGCCACACGAGGCGATTGATCAGCACGACGATCGTGGCCATGATCAGCGTGGACGCCAGCAGGACATCGAAGCGCCCGGCGTCGCTCGCTCTGCTAATGGCGCTGCCGAGGCCGATGGTCGAAACAATTCTCCCCTGAAAATGAAAATACTCGGCGATGATGCTGGCATTCCAGGCATTGCCGGAGGCGGTTACCAGTCCTGTGATGAGGTACGGAAAAACCCCCGGCAGAATCAGGTGGCGCCAGCGATCCCAGCGGCCGAACCGAAAGATGCTTGACGCTTCCTTCAGGTCCGTCGGAATGGCCATGGCGCCGGCGATGACATTAAAGAGGATGTACCACTGTGTCGCGAGCAGCATTACGAGCATGGCGGCGAGTTCGAGCCCGCCGCGAAAACGCAGCAGAAAAAGAAGAATGACGGGAAACAGCGCAGTAGCCGGGATGGAAGCGGCGATCTGCGCAAGCGGCTGCGCGATGCGTGCGAGACGCGGACTGAATCCAATAGCCACGCCGACGGGTACACTCCAGAGGGCGCCGATGAGCAGCGCGCCGTTGACGCGAAGAAGCGTGAAGCCCGCGCTGCGCAAGAGAGTGATGTAATCCGCGCGGCGCAGATCAGACAACTCGCGGCCGGCGTGAAATACGGCGAATCCCAAGCCAACAAGAATCACAGCGGCGAGAACGATCAGCAGCCCTCGTCGCGTGCTTTGGCGCTTCGGGACGGAGAATGACTCCGCAGCGCGGCGCGCACCCACAGCGACATTGACGGTGATCCAATCGATGACCGGGCGCACAGCGAGGCGAAAGAAGCGGATGACAAAAGAAGCCCGCCCGATGAGACTGAGCAGGTTCTGCGTGGAGGTTTGCGCTGCCTCGACCTGCTCGAATTTGAATTTATCCGCCCACACGATTACCGGCCGCCAGATGAGTTGATCGAGAAGTACGATGACCGCGACCATGGCGGCGAGTCCCCAAAGAATCGCGCGCGTATTGCCGTGGCTCGCGGCAGTTTGCAGAAAAGAGCCGAGTCCTGGAAGACGAAAATCGCGATCGCCCAAAACGAACATTTCGCAGGCCATCAGGAAGAACCACCCGCCAGCGACGGACATCATCGAGTTCCACACGAGTCCGATGGTGGAGTACGGCAGATCCAGCTCGACGAATCTTTGCCAGCGGCCGAAGCGGTAGATGATGGCCGCTTCTCTCAATTCGCGCGGGATGCCCTTCAGCGAGGAATAAAAGCTGAACGCGATGTTCCACACCTGGCCGGTGAAAATGAGAATGATGGAACCGAGCTCGATGCCAAGCTGGCTGTGCGGAAACAGCGCGACCATGGCCAGCATGACGCCTGGCAGAAAACTGAGCACGGGAATCGATTGCAAAATATCGAGCAGCGGAATAAGGACGATCTCCGCCTTTTTGGAGCGGGCGGCCACGTAGCCGTAAGCGAGCGCGAAAGCCAGGCTCAACGCGTAAGCAATGCCGATGCGCACGAGCGAGTAGAGCGCATAGAGCGGAAGAGCGCGAGGGCTCTGCGAAATCTCGGCCTGCGCGGGGACGGGCCCCAGCCATGTGTGTCCAATGGCGTACACGCCGTAGATGGCGGCGAAGACGAAGAGGAAAACGCCGAGATCGATCAGAAACGACCACGACCAGCGCGAGCCGGCAGGGCGGCGCAACACCGGCGGAATAGGAGTCGCGCTTTGAGCGATCGGTGTGGAAGTCGGCACGAGAAAGTCAGGCCTCGGTGAGGGTCAGCTTGCCGGTCGCGGCATCGTAATCGAAGATTTCCGCGTAACGTCCCCATTGGATGGCGGTTTCGAGCTGGCGGCGCGACTCATCCTCGCTGAAGTGCTCGTCTAGAAGATCGCGGAAAAAATCGTCAGAAAGCGTGCGGTCTGACTTCGCTTTGAGCGCATTTTGCATCTGCGCAAGCAGCGGAACATTTGCGAGGGCCGCCTTGCGAAAGATGGCTTTGCGCGCTTGAATGTCCGCTTGCGCGAAGGCCTGGCCCTCGGAGGTGATGATGGTGTCGGCCTCTTCAAGGCGCAGCATGCCGAGGAGCACGGCAGTATCCACGGTCGGGAGAAGGTCGTCCACTTCGAGACTGAGCTCATCGGCAAGTTTGTGAAGATCGGCGCGGCCGCCTTGATCCATGAGAATTTCGAGCAAACCGGCCATGCCGCCGGGGCGCGTATGCGGAAGCATGATGGCTTTGCGCAGAGCCTGCTTGCCGGGAGCGGCGGATTTCGGAGGGGATGCATCGTGTTCGTGATCGGGACGCGTCAGGACGCGATAGATTTCGTCGACAAGTTCGATGAAGCTGGAAGATTTGCGGTCGCGCGGATGAGGCATGTTCACGGCAAAATCGGCGTGGATGTGCGCGGGGTTGCGGCCGAGCACGACGATACGGTCGGCGAGGACGACGGCCTCTTCGATATTGTGCGTGACGATGAAGATGGCGCGAGTGGGAATTTTGTGATCGAGCCAGAGTTCGAGAAGTTCGCCGCGGAGCGTTTCGGCAGTGAGCACGTCGAGCGCGGAGAATGGCTCGTCCATAAATAGAACTTCGGGCTCGACGACCAGAGCGCGGGCTACGCCGACGCGCTGTTTCATGCCGCCGGAGAGCTCCTTGGGATAAGCGGACTCAAAACCATCCAGGCCGACGGCGTCGATGATGCGCAGGGCGCGCTTATGCCGATCGATGGGAGCCATGCCGCGAGCTTCGAGCGGGGCTTCGACGTTTTCGAGAACGGTGAGCCAGGGAAACAGCGCGAAGCTTTGGAAAACGATGGAAACATTTGGCGAACCATCGCCCACCGGGTGGCCGTGCCAAAAGACGGCGCCCGCGCTGGCGGGCGAGAGCCCTGTCAACATGCGAAGCAGCGTGGATTTTCCGCAGCCGGAAGCGCCGAGCATGGCGATAATTTGTCCCGGGTAGATGCCGAGATCTGTCGGTGCGATGACCTGAATGCGGCCGCCATCCGGCTGGGGATAGAATTTTTCGAGCTTGCGGGCTTCGATAATGGGTTCAGGGATGACGGGCGTGGGCGGTGTGGTGGTCGTGCTCATGAGAGCGTGTATTATCGCTCAACTTGCGGGAGCGCGCACGGAAGGATGAAGCTCGCGTGACAGTTTATTTCCTGGTTACAATGGCATGAACAACGCATGACATCTTCCACTGAACCACAGAATCCGGTGCGTTCGACCGCTCGGCTTCACGGCTGGCTTCCCGCCATTTTCGTTTCGGCATTCATTTCTCTGATTATTGTTTCTCCGTTTTTCCGGCTGGGCAGCGCCACGGGACACGATTTTTTGTTTCACATTTCGTCGTGGATGGATGCGGCCGGGCAGTGGAAAGAGGGGATCTTCTATCCACGGTGGACGGAATGGGCCAACTATGGCTTTGGCGAGCCGAGATTTATTTTTTATCCGCCTTTTTCGTGGATGCTGGGAGCGGCGCTGGGTTTCCTCGTGCCTTGGACTGCTGTGCCCGGAGTGTTCATTGCTCTGGTACAGACCTTCTCGGGATTGAGCGCCTTTGCGCTGGCGCGGCGCATCTTGCCGGAGCGAGCAGCTTTATTCTGCGCGGCGTGCTTCGTGGCAAATCCTTACGCGCTGGTAATTATTTATCTGCGAAGCGATTTCGCGGAGTTGCTGGCGAACGCGTTTTTTCCGCTGCTTTTTCTCGCGGCATTCCAAATCTGCGAGTTGATGGAGAGTCCGCAACAAGTTCCGGGCTCTTCCAAGTCCCGGGCGATTGTTTTTTTCGCGGTTGTTTTGGCCGCTATTTGGCTTTCCAACGCGCCTGCGGGGGTGATCGCCTGTTATAGCTCGGTTGCCGTGTTTGGGTTTGCGGCGTTGTCACGAAAGGCGTGGCAGCCGCTGCTGCGGGGCGCGGCAGGATTGGCGCTCGGATTGGGTTTGGCTGGATTTTACATATTGCCAGCGGCTTATGAGCAGCGCTGGGTGAACATCGGAGAGGCGCTTGCTTCCGGTCTGCTTCCCTCGGAAAATTTTCTGTTTACCGTTATCAACGATCCGGAGCACACGCTTTTTAACTGGATCGTATCCAGCATCGCCATTTTCCTGATGGTATTTGCCGGAGTGGCGGCGCTGGCGGCTCATAGAGCTCGGCGGGAGAGCGAAGGCGCTGTGGAAAACAGATTGTGGCAAGCACTCCTGCTGCTGGCGGGACTGGCAAGCGCGCTGATGTTCCGCTTCACCTCGATTTTCTGGAGTGCACTTCCCAAGCTGCGCTTTGTGCAATTTCCCTGGCGGTGGATGGCGATTCTGGCCGTGGCGTTTGCGATTTTTGTTGGAGCGGCCATGGGGCGGAAGCGCTGGGGATGGATGTGGGCGGTGGTCACGTTTGCAGTTATTGGCGCCGGTGGAACCGGGCTGGTGCACCAGGCTTGGTGGTATAGGGGCGACATTCCGATCTTGCGGCAAGCTATCGCGAGCGGGGAGGGATTTGAAGGCACGTTCGAGTACGATCCCACAGGAGACGACCACACCAACGTGCCGGTGCAAAAAGCTCCCGAGGTGCAGGTGATGGACACGGATTCGACGCCCGGACCGAATACGGCTCCGGTCGTTCGCGTGGATCGCTGGGCGCCGGAAGAAAAAGAAGTGACGGTGAAGACGAAGGACCCATTTGCGCTTGGGCTTCGGCTCTTGAACTACCCGGCCTGGCGGGTGACGGTGAATGGTGCCGTGGTCACACCGTTGAACGGCGAGGACTACAACCAGATGCTCGTAGAGCTGCAACCCGGAGAGTCGCACATCCAGGCGCGATTTGTAAGGACGTGGGACCGAACAGTTGGGGACTGCGGCAGCCTTGCGAGCGCCTTCATTGGATTGTGGTTGTTAAGGCGTCGCAGTTCAGGTTAACCATAACCAGTCCTCCCCCCTCATTTTTTCTTAAACACTGATTCTAAAGGATTTAAGATTCTTGCAACTTCTTTAGAATCAACACTTACGGAAAATTCCGTAAACACTGATTCTAAAGCACTTAGAATTGAGCTAAGTATTGCGCACCCGCCAGCGGGAACGAAGCTGGCACCTATGGGGGCTGGGGAAAAAGAAACGGCAGCCAGTGGCTGCCGCAGGCGAAGAGATTTCCCACGGAAGAGACTAGCTTAACCACAATGACGAGTCAAGTATTCTTTGGTGCTGGTACTCTCCGGTTATTCAACCCGAGGAACCTGAGGGTGAGGAAGACAAGAGATGGAGGGCACGATGTATCGTGCCCCTACAACTTCTGGGTTCGGTCGGACGTTGCGAAATTTGCGGGTTAGCGGCGGTCGACGCTGGGGTGGCGGACGTCCTGGCCTTGGACGATGTAGATGACGTCTTCTGCGATGTTGGTGGCGTGGTCGCCGATGCGTTCGAGATTTTTGGCGACCAGGATCAGCTCGAAGGCGGGGAAGACGACGCTGGAATCGCCCATCATGTAGGTGAGAAGTTCGCGGAAGATCTGGTCGCGGAAATGATCGACCTGATCGTCGGTGGCCAGGACTTTTTGGGCCAGCTCGACGTCGCGGCGGACGACGGCATTTAGGGCGTTGCGGACCATTTCTTCGGCAAGCTCGCTCATGCGCGGGAGGTCGACGTAAGGCTTGACGCGAGGATGGCGGAGGATGCGGGTGGCGGACTGGGCGATGTTGACGGCCTGGTCGCCGATGCGCTCGAGGTCGTTGTTGATGCGGGAAATGGCCAGGACGAAGCGAAGATCGATGGCCATCAACTGATGAAGAGCGAGGAGCTGGACGACGCGGTCGTCAATTTCAAGCTGGAGCTCGTTGATGGCGTCTTCTTCATCGAGAACGCGCTTGGCGAGCTGTTCGTCGGCTTCCAGCACGGCGTGGACGGCTTGATGGACGGCGCGTTCGGCGAGGCTGCCCATCCAAAGCAGGCGTTCTTTCAACTCGTTCAGATCTTTTTCGAAGTGGCGTTCCATGAACTCATTCCCTTCAGGCGATAAAATCGATTCGGATATCAGAGAGCGTGCTTGCCTCAGAGCATCAGCCAAAGCGGCCGGTGATGTACGCCTCGGTGCGCGGATCGCTGGGCGTAGTAAAGAGATGCGGGGTGGGGCTGAACTCAATGAGCTGGCCGTTGAGAAGGAAGGCGGTGAAATCGCTGATGCGGGCGGCCTGCTGCATGTTATGAGTGACGGTGACGATGGTGCAGAGATCCTTGAGCTGAACGAGGAGCTCTTCGATTTTGGCGGTGCTGATGGGATCGAGAGCGGAGCACGGCTCATCGAGGAGAAGGACTTCAGGCTCGACGGCGAGGGCGCGAGCGATGCAGAGACGCTGCTGCTGGCCGCCGGAAAGCTCGTAGGCGGACTTATGCAGGTGGTCCTTGACTTCGTCCCAGAGGGCGCCGTGGCGTAGGCTCTTTTCGACGGCTTCGGCCATGGGAAGCTTTGAGCCGTTAATGCGAAGGCCGTAGGCGACGTTTTCAAAAATGGATTTGGGAAAAGGATTGGGACGCTGGAAGACCATGCCAACGCGGCGACGGAGGAGAGTGACGTCCTGGGAGAGAATGTTTTTGCCGTCGAGGAGGATTTCGCCTTCGAGGCGCGAGTGGCGGACGGTCTCGTGCATGCGGTCGAGCGTCCGCAAGAGAGTGGATTTGCCGCAACCGGAAGGGCCGATGAGCGCGGTGACCTTGTTGGTGGCAAAGCCGAGATTGATGTCAAAAAGAGTTTGCTTGCTGCCGTACCAAAAATTGACCTTGGAAACGGTCATGCGCATATCCGCGGGCGCCGCAGTTTCGCGGCTCGCGGAGGTTGTTGCTGGGGGAGTTATGTTGACCGACACAGCTTGCCTCACAGAAGAGCTCATGAATTACTACCTCGGAACCGATATGCCACGGGACAAAATCCCCCGGGCAACAATATTGATGACCAGGATCAAGGCCAGCAGGACAAGTCCTGCAGCCCAAGCTTGGCGGTGCCAGTCGTCGTACGGCGCGAGGGCGTAGTTATATATCATAACGGGAAGCGAAGCCGTTGGGTGATTGAAGCCCGGGCTCCAAAACTCATTACCCAAGGCCGTAAAAAGAAGCGGGGCAGTTTCGCCCGCGACGCGCGCGAAAGACAAGAGGATCGCGGTTAAAATGCCCCGATACGCGGCAGGGACAATCACCGTGGCGATGGTTTTCCATTTGCTTGCGCCGAGAGCCATGGCGCCCTCGCGCAGGCTGCGAGGCACACCGAGCAGAAATTCCTCCGTGCTGCGGAGGGTGATGGGAATCATCATGATCGCGAGGGCCACGCCGCCGGCGAGAGTGGAGAAATGCCCCAGAGGCTTGACGACAAGGCTGTAGGCAAAGATGCCAATGACAATCGAAGGAGCGCCGTTGAGCAAATCGGCGGAGTAACGGACGACAAAGGCCACTTTGTTGCCGCTGAATTCCGCGAGATAGACCGCACCCAGGAAACCAACAGGCACGCCAAAAAGGGTAGCGAGGAAGAGCAGTTTGGCACTGCCGACAATGGCGTTGGCCATGCCGCCGCCGGTTTCTCCCACCGGCGCCGGCAATTTCGTGAAGAAATTCCAGTTCAGAGAGGCGCCGCCATGCACAACGAGGTAGCCCAAAATCAAGAAGAGAACAGAGACGGCGACGAGAGCGCAGCCACCCGTCAAAGTGAGCATGAAATTGCTAAGGAATTTGCGCCACCGCAGGCGAGCGTTCATGCGTTCCCCATTCCGCTGCCGCGTTGAGAAGTTACAACGATCAGGATGCGTGCGAGGCCATTGAGAACAAAAGTCAGTAGAAAGAGCACCAGCCCAAGCTCAATCAAGGACTGCAAATACAAGTCACCGGTCGCTTCCGTGAATTGGCCGGCGATTACCGAAGCAATGGAATTCCCCGGAGAAAATAGAGAAGCACTGATCAAGGGCGCGTTTCCGATGACCATGGTGACAGCCATGGTTTCGCCGAGGGCTCGGGCGAGAGCCAAGAAGATCGAGCCCATGATGCCGGTGCGGGCAAAAGGAACGACGACCTTCCAAGTCGATTCCCAGCGGGTGGCGCCCAGAGCCAAAGCGGCTTCGCGCTGGTCGCGCGGAACGGAGAGAAGGATCTCACGCGAAACGGAGATGATGTACGGAATGACCATGATGGCCAAGACGACGCCAGCGGTGAGAAAACCTATCCCGTATGCGGGTCCCTTGAAAAGCGGAAGAAAGCCCAAAGTGTGCTTAAGGCCAGGCTCGATGGAGTCGCGCATGAGAGGGACAACGATGAAGATGCCGAGAAGGCCATAAATTACGCTGGGAACGGCGGCAAGGAGATCAATGAAGAATTCGAGCGTATCTGAAACTCGAGCCGGGGCGAGCTCTGCAAGAAAAATGGCAGCGCCAAGACCCAACGGCACAGCAATAAACAAAGCAACCGCAGAGGTGACGAGGGTGCCGTAGATGAACGGCAGCGCGCCGAAATTGTCGAATACCGGATCCCAGACTCTGGTGACGAAAAATGCGAAGCCGAATTTGTGGCGCGGGAGAACAGAGCCCACCCAAAGTTGATAGACCAACAGGACGGTGAGAAGCACTACCGAACCAGCAAACACGAACGTGATAAGACGAGCGATTTCGTCGCCATCGCGAAGGCGGCTTAGAAAAGAGCGCGAGCCCGCCACGGGGCCCGCGCTCGGAAGGGTTGTGCTGGTGGTTGACATTTAAGTCTAATGGACTTCGTTGAGAGCCTTTAGTTCTTTGGCGACTACTTCCTTGGGAAGTTTGGCGTAGGAAAGCGCCTCAGTGTTGTCCTGCCCTGGGCCGACCATCCACTTCACGAAGCCTTTGATGGCATCGCGCTTGGCGGTGTCCGAGAACTTGGATGGAATGAGCAGCCAAGTGAAGCTGGAGATCGGATAGGCAGTCTTGCCGGGAGCATCGGTGATCGAAACGCGGAAGTCAGCGGGCATGTTCTTGGCCGCGCCCGCCGCAGCGGCTGTCACGCTCGCGAGCGATGCTTTGATGAAATCGCCGGATGAATTTTTCACACTGCCATAGGGCATGTTGTTTTGGATGGCGTAGATCAATTCGACGTAACCGCATGAGTCCGGCGTCTGTTTGACCAGTCCGGCGACGCCTTCGTTGCCTTTGCCGCCGAGGCCGACGGGCCAATTGACGGAGGTTCCTTTACCGACTTTAGTATTCCATTCCGAGCTGATTTTGGAGAGATAGTCGGTCCAGATGTAGGTGGTGCCGCTGCCGTCGGAGCGGTGAACCACGATGATGTCGTCGCTCGGGAGTTTTATTCCTGGGTTAGAACCAGTGATGGCGGGATCATTCCATTTCGTGATGGTGCCGAGAAAGATGCCGGCAAGCGCTTCGGGGGTAAATTTCAAATCCGCGCTGACGCCGGGGATGTTGTAGGTCGGCACATCCGCGCCGAGCACTGTCGGGAAGTGGAGGATGGGGAAACCGTGCTTGTCCTGATAGGCCTTCAGCTGTTCATCATTCATGGGGCCGTCGGAGGCGCCGA
Source organism: uncultured Acidobacteriota bacterium (assembly GCA_963843265.1). Taxonomy (GTDB): domain Bacteria; phylum Acidobacteriota; class Terriglobia; order Acidiferrales; family UBA7541; genus Acidiferrum. Next base: position 164,033 of record CAWJJR010000001.1, read on the forward strand.
AGTCAACGGTGCCCTCGGTGATTTGCCTAATGCCGCCGCCGGAACCAATGGACTGGTAATTGATCGCAATGTTGGAATGAAGCTTGTGATATTCGTCGAACCACTTGGAATACATGGGGTAAGGAAACGTGGCGCCAGCCCCAGTAATGGAAAGCGTTCCTTGGGCCCAGACCATGCCTGCCAGGCCGAGACAAGCCAGAACGATACCTGCGACTTTTTTCATCCGTCATCTCCAAACGAAGGATTTGTATTTGCCCGAGAGTTAGAGTGTGGTGTCCGTGTGTTACGGGATTGTTACAGTCGGTTCAGAGTTTGTTGAATCGTGCATAAGCTTAGTTCTTTGTTAAAGATAGGCGTTGCGGTTTTGTAACTTTTGAGCAGCATGGGGAGGTTCGGGGCTAAAAAGAGGGGGCAGCCCGGTGAAGAGCTGCCCCTTGTTCCGCCAGAAAAGACGGAGCGCTAGGAATCCCGGTTTAGGGGATGTAGTAGCGGAAAGAGGTTAGCAACATGTTGTCGACAGCCTTGCCGTTGACGCCGGGGGCCGTTGGAGTGTTGTTGTTGCCGGACCAAGTGTTCTTGACAAGGTAGGAGTATTGGAGACCCCAACGAACGCCACCCTTTGGCCCGCTGTAGATCTTGTGCCAGAAACCGACGGTGCCTTCCTGGATGTTGCGGAGGTCGCCGGTGCAGGTACCGTTGGACGTGGGAGTATTCACCGCGCTCGGCACTCCCTCGTAATTCTCGCATCCAGAGTTGTTGAAGAGAGGTGAGCCGTAACCAACCGGAACGTTGGCCAAGGTTGTGATGTTGGTGTACCCGTAAGCGGTGCGGTAGGCGTACTCCAAGCCGTAGTTGAAGTAGACGTCTAGCTTGGGGCTAGGATGGAGTTCGAGCGTGCCCAGAACGGAGCCGCCCTTAATCGGAGAGAGCGTGCCGTTCGGACGCATGGTCACGTCAGGCATCTGCGCGGAACTATAGCGGCCAATACCGTCGCCACCAAGGAAGTGGATACCGGCATCGGCATATTTCTTGATGATGGGAGCGCGGAGGTTGACGCCAATGCCGCCGCCAGTCGTACTGTTGTTGAACGCCCCCGTGGATGTGCCTTCCGCCCCGCCAGTGCAGAACGCCGGCAAGGCCAATACAGTAGCACTCACAGCGCAAGGATAGATGCGATTGCGAAAGGTGCTGACTATGCCAAAGATTTCATAATGTCCCCATCCGGGGTCAATGGCTGCCTTGAAAACGAAGTCCGGTGTTTTGTTGAAGGAATAGCCGGTGGTGTCCGTGCCGTTGTAAAGGCCGCCTCCGGCACCAATACCAGCGTAAAAGGTTGGGGTGGGCGAGCCGTGATTCGTTAATGTAGTTTGCGGCCCTTCTACGGAAACGCCGACCGCCACTTTGTCGCCAATGTTCTTGGTGACGCGGAAGGAGTACTGACGCGCCCAAGTGAAGCCGACGTTATACTGTGGGTCAATGGTCATGGGTAGAACTTCTGTGCGGTTCTCGAGGCCCTTCTTTCTTTCCGTGGCAAGGCTCCACATCTGACCGCCACTGAAGGTCCAGCCGCTAGAAAGAGCTGCCGAGCCCCAAATTTGGCGTTGGCGCATGCAATAGCTGTTGCTCTGGCGGTTGTTGGAAGTGGCGCAGGCACCCAACCAATCCAGCTCGTAGTAGCCAGTGAGGGCGACGTTGTCAGCTTTACCTTGAAACAGGAAGGACAAGCGGGACTGCCGGCCTGAAGCGTTGAATTCCGAAACCTTACTTAGGCCATTATTGGGATACGGTATGCCGGTGAAGGGCGTGTTGATGCCGCCATCCGTCGCTTTCGTGCGGAACACCGATTCTGCCGCGAGGAAGCCGCCGGGAGTGATGGTGATTCCCTTGTAGCGGATGGAAGCGGGGCCGTTCTCGTCCGCCTTCTTGGCTTCGGCTTGCTCAGTGGCCACGGTGGTCTTGATGGCCTCGTTGCTGGCCGACAAATCCGCTACTTTGGTATTGAGAGTATCCGCGGTGGTCTTCACTGCGGCGGTGGTGTTGACGGCTTCGGTGGCTTTGGAGCTGGCTTCGGCTGCGCGCGCATTGGCCGCGGCAGCAGCGTCACGCGCTTCGTCGATTTGACGATCGCGCTTGGTGAGCTCTTCTTTCAACATCTGAAGCTGCTCTTGCTGGGCCTGCACAGCTTGACGGAGCTCTTCGATTTCGGCAGCGATCGCCGAGTCCGATTTGTCCGCTGCCTTGGCCGCCTTCGGCTTGGCAGGTGCCGCTGGTTTGGCAGGCTGCGCGTCGGCGTCCTTCGGCGTATCAGCGAGCGCGATTCCACAGGTAAGGAACAGCGATAGTGTGAGTGCTGCTATTTTTTTCATTTCCTCTCTCTTTTGGAGCAAAATTCGACCGTGTACCTGATGAAGATGGGTTCCACCCCGCGAAAAAGGTAAATGCCGAGTCTTACGCTTACGTCAACCGAATGTGAATATCCTGTAACAAGCTGGGAGGGATGGACGTAACCCGTTGAAATATCGAAGGTTACAAAATAAGCCAGGGGTCAACAACCACAAAAATAGTGACAATCTGCCGAGCTGTAATGATTCCGGCGGAGCTGCATTCATGTACCAGTGGATTGAAAACTCGGCCCATTCGCGCCTTCGATTAACGGCCTTCCGCTCTCGAACGCGAGGATGGATCTACTTCGGCGCGGATATGGTAAAGGCGAGCACGATTTGCGTCAGGCGATATTGGAATTTGGCGTCGGTGTCGTCGATGTCGGCTTCCGTTTTTTGCAGCTCGGCCTGAGTAAATTCGACGATGGATCCAAGACCAAGATTGTAGCGAGCCTGGGCGAGACTAAGAGCGAGGCTCGCTTGCTCGCGGAGCTGCTGAGTCACGGAGAGACGCTCGAAAGCGCGCCGGGAATCCTGCCAGGCGTTGCGGACGTCGCGGGCGATGTTGTTGCGAGTGTCCAGGAGCTTCTGTCGCTCGGCTTCCGTCTGTAAGTCCGCCGCTTTTCCGCGCGCGTTGTAGAGAAAACCGTTGAAGATTGGAATGTTGATATTCACGCCTACGGCGCCGTACCAGCTTTCAATGTGGTTGTCGCGGACGGGGGCTTGCCCGACCACGCCGAGCGCGTTGATCGTGGGCCGCACGAGATCGTGCTCGGCGCTGCCGAATTTTTGCGCGGCCTCGACTTCGAATTGCAGAGCTTTGATTTCGGGGCGCTGCTGGAGGGCTTGCTCAATGAGGGGAGCAACCTCAGAGGCCGGCTGAGAAACTGCAGTGGATTCTTCGACGAGCTGGAAATTCTGCTCGTCGGGATAGCCGAGGATCGCAGAGAGGGCAGCGAGGGAGGCCTGGTAATTGTTCTGCGCTTCGAGCAAAAGAAGCTTGCCGCGCGCCAGATCGACATTGGAGAAACTGAGGTCGATATCCGATTTGAGCTTGGCATTTGTCAAGGCTTGCACTTTGTCGACGAGGGTCTGGCGGGCACGCACGGTTTCTTCGGCGACAGCGACGAGGGCTTTGGTTTCGAGGGAGTTGTAAAAGGCCTGATCAACAACGAGGAGAATGTCGGCCCGCGTCGCGGCGGCGTTCTGATCTTCGGACTTAGCGTTGTATTCGGAGCTGGAAAGCAAATTAGTGGTGCGGCCGAAATCGGTGACGAGTTGGGTGACGTTGACGCCATCCGCAGCCCGCGGGTAAAGAACCGGGTTGTTGAGAAAACCGGCGGCGAGGCGGCTTCCTGGGTTGGCATCCACTGCGGTGAGGCTGAGATAGGCATTCGGCAATAGAGCAGAACGCGCTTCGCGGACATACTGTTGGGCAGCGAGAGCGCGCAACCGGCCGATGGTGATCTGAGGATTATTCTTGAGAGCGATCGCTTCCGCTTCCTCAAGCGAAAGAGTCCGCGGCCCGGATTGTGTCTGAGCGAAACAGCAGGAGGGCATCAGCACTAAGATTGCCGCCCATCGGAGCGCATTCCGAATCACGCCGCCACCTCCTGCGTCAACTCGTCTTTGCGCCCATACAGAACGAGGTACGCGGCCGGAACTAGGAAGACGGTCAGAAACACGGAGACCGTCAAGCCTCCGATGATGGCTCGCGCCAACGGAGCGTATTGTTCGCTTCCAGTTCCCAGCTTCAAAGCCATCGGAATCAGACCGAAGACCGTGGCCAGCGAAGTCATGAGGATGGGCCGCAAGCGAATCCGGCAGGAGGAAATAATGGCTTGACGAACGGACATGCCGTCTTCTTCCAGCCGGTGTGCAAATTCCACGATCAGGATGCTGTTAGAAACCACGATTCCGACCATCATGATGATGCCCATGAGCGACATGACGTTCAGCGTAGTGCCGGTCAAAAGCAGGGTGAACAGAACTCCCATCACTCCCGTTGGGACCGCCAAGAGAATCAGGATGGGATCTAGGAACGAGCGGAACTGAGCGACCAGGATCAAGTAGAGCAGGACCAGCGAAAGCAGCAATCCCAATCCAAAACTCCGGAAGGAAGCTTCCATGCCTTCGACCATTCCCCGAACGTTGACGCGAACCCCTTCAGGAAGTTTCGTTTTCGCGATGATGCCGCGCACCGAGGTGGCGACTTGGCCTAAATCCTCGGTTGAGGGACTGACGTACACGTCGAACACACGCTGGATCTGGTAGTGATCGATCTCCGTGGGCGCATTGAAGCGCGACACCTTGCTAACGGCATCCAGAAACGCGGGAGATTTCGCATCTTGCGAACGAAGGGGAATGCCCCTCAGGTCGGAGAGGCTCTGAATATTCTCTTCGGGATACTGCACGGTCAGCATGTAATCATTCCCCGTCTTGGGATCGATCCAATAGCTCGGAGCGATCATGCCGTTGGAAGTGAGCGCGGTAATGACGTTGTCGACGACTTCCTTCTGGCTCAAGCCGAGTTCACCGGCGCGCATGCGGTCCACGTCAAGATGAAGAGAGGGATAGTCGATATCCTGGGGCACATAGACTTCGCTGACACCCCGAGATTTGCGAATTTGGCCTGCTAACTGCGTTGCGGTCTGGTACGCGGCTTCGAGATTGGACCCGCTCACTTGAACATCAATCGGAGCAGGCAGCCCCTGATTCAGAACGGCATCCACGATGCCGCCGGATTGGAAATAGGTGGTTAATTCGGGCAAGTTGGCCCGGATTCTTTGACGCACTTCGTCCATATATTGAAAGCTGCTGACCTTATGGTCCTCATTCAAAGCCACTTGAACGGTCGCGGTGTCCGGCCCCGCATTGCTGGTGTAGATGGACGAAAACCCTGGAATCACGCCGACATTGGAAACAATCAGGTGCAAATCTTTGGGCGGCACAACTTGCCGGATGAGATTCTCCACGCGGGCGACCTCTTGATCCGTGATTTCCACGCGTGTGCCCGAGGGAGTCTTCACATTGATGACAAACTGTCCCGCATCCGTCCGGGGAAAGAACGCCTGGCCTATCAAAGGAAAGAGCAAGAGGCTGAGCGCGCACGCCGCGAGAATTCCGCCCCCAACTGCCTTAGGCCGCGAGAGCGCGTTTCGGACATGCGCCTCATAGAACTCCAGCAAGCGGTTAAAATGTCCGGCGAACCAATCGTTGAAGCGGTCTCCCCAGCTTGCACGGCGCGTCCCGTGCTCCTCCACAGGTTGCTCGCTCGCTGGCGCATCGGTGGTGTGTCCGTGAGCCGGAGCCTTGATGTACCGGGCGCAGAAAAGAGGCACGACGGTCATGGCGATGACGTAGGAAGCAAAAAGTGCAAGCACAACAGCCAAGGCCAAAGCCGAGAAGAGAAACCGGCTGACACCGTACAGAAACGTGACGGGGAAAAATACGACCGCGCTAGTCAATGTGGCCGCCAGGACGGCCATGGCTACTTCCTGCCCGCCTTTCTCCGCAGCCACTTCGGGTTTTTCTCCAAGCTCGAGGTGACGGAAGATGTTTTCGAGAACGATGACGGCGTTGTCAATCAAACGGGAAAAAACCAGGGCGAGCCCCGCGAGAATCATCGAATTGATGGAGCTGCCGCCGAAATAAAGAGCAATGATAGCGGTCAGAGCCGACAACGGAATCGACAAAAACACTGCGACGGTGGCCCGAAGGCTACCCAGGAAAACCAGGACCATCAAAGCGGTCAAAAGCAATCCCACACCACCCTCATGGAGCAGGGTCTCGATGGCGCTTTTGACGAACAAGGACTGGTCGAACACCAGACGCGGTTCCAGTTCCTTGGGAATGTCGGTGAGGCGGGCGAGCACTTTCCTGACCCCATCCACAACCTGGATCGTGTTGGTATCGCCCCCCTGCTTCAAGACCGGCAGATAAACGGAGTGCTGACCATCCACGCGGACGACGTTGGTCTGGATTTGGTGAGCATCTTCGGCACGGCCTACATCCGCGACCGTAACCGTGGATTGGCCGACGGTCTTAAGTGGAAGGGTGTTGATGTCTTTGACGTCGCGGAACTGGCTATTTGAGTAAATATTGTAATCATAGGGGCCGATTTTCACGTCTCCCGCGGGGAGAATCAGATTTGCGTTGTCCACCGCCCGAACCACATCCATCGGACTGAGCTGATAAGCCTGCAGTTTTTCCGGATCCACATACACCATGATTTGCCGGTATTTGCCGCCGAATGGCGGTGGAACCGAAGCCCCAGGCACAGTGGCAAGCTGGTTTCGGATCTGAAATTGGCCGAGGTCGCGCAGCTGCGTTTCATTCAGTCCTTTGCCTTTCAGGGTAATCAGGCAGACGGGAAGGCTCGATGCGTCAAACTTCTCGACCACTGGCGGCAGAGTTCCCGGAGGCAAACGACGGAGATCGGCCATGGCCAGGTTGGAAATCTCGTTAACGTCGGAATCACTGTCTGTTCCCGGCTGAAAGAAAACCTTGATGATGCTGACTCCGGGAAGCGATCTGGATTCCATATGCTCGATACCGCTGCCGAGCGTAAAAAACCTCTCAAACCGCCCCGTAATCTCTGTTTCGATTTCTTCCGGAGGCATGCCCGAATAAAAGGTAGCGACAACAACTTCGGGGATGTTGATGGTGGGAAACAAGTCCACTGGCATGCGAACCAGGCTCGTAATGCCAACGACCGCGACGATCAGGCAAACGACAACGATGAAATACGGGTTGCGAATCGAAAATCCCGACATCAAGCTCCTCCGCTAGTCTGAGCTGTGGAGATAACCTTGGGTTGGACCGCCATTCCGGGCTGGAGTTGGCTGCGGTTCCCAATCACCACGAGATCCCCTTCCACGAGGCCCGAGAGTATTTCCACTTGATCGGGCGCTTCGATGCCGATCTTTACCGGGCGCTCTTCGAGTTTGTTGTTCTTGTCGATCAACAGGACGGTGATGCGGTCTTCCGCGCGGGTGAGAGCTTGGACCGGAACAGCAAGTGCGTTCCGTTCATTATTTAGAACCAGCGAAGCACTCGCGTACATGCCGGGAACCAGTTCCCCTTTCGGATTCGGAACGTCCACTTCCGTGTGCATGGTTCGTGTGGCCATATCCACCAGATCCGCAAATCGAGCCACTTTACCCTCGAACTTCTTTCCCAATGTCGAGACACTCACTTCTACCGGGCTTCCCAATCGGATTCTGGAGACAGCGGATTCGGGGACGGGAATGACAAGGCGTAACAAGTTATCCTGAGCTAGCCTCACGAGAGGCATCGACTGAGTCTGTGAAGAAATACCCGATTGAATCATGGACCCAGTGTCCGCATACCGTTTTGTGATCACCCCGGCGAACGGCGCTTTGATCTGGGCATAGGCGAATAAAGTTCTGACTCTTTCTCGATCTGCTTGTGCCACTCGGAGCTGCTGATCGGCAGTCGAGAGAGTGGCTTTCGCGGTTGCCACTTGAGCTTCGGTAACGCGATCGCGGCCCACGGCGTCGTCTACCTCTTGTTGGGCTACCAGCCCCGGCCTCGTCTTGGAGACATCTACGATCCGTGAGGACGCCAAGTGCGCGACCTCGTGCGCGGACTGCGCCCGCTCCAGGTCTGCTTGCGCCCGCCGGATTTCTTCCTGGCTCTTGCTGACCGAGGCTTCGGCGATCTGGACGTCGTCTTGAAGCTCGGGAATCTCCAGGACGGCGATCAATTGCCCTTCTTTAACGCGATCGCCCACATCGACGTAAATTCGCTTCACGTAACCGGAAACTTTCGCGTGGACATCGACTTCTTGATATGGCCGAAATTCCGCGGTCACGGCGAGAGCCCTTGTGAGGTCCGTGCGGAGTACTTTTGCCGCCGCAACTGTTGGCACGGCAATAGAATCTGGTACGTCTTTGGCGGCATTGGACGAGCAGGAAACGATTAGAGAAGCGCTCGCAAGGTAGCACACGAGGCTGAGCGTTTTCCCCGGGTACGATCCGACTCGACGATCGGCTTTATGCATGGAATTGCACCACCCTATTTCCTGAACCGGCCGGTACTTGCTGCTTTCGGTTCGGTGTTGAGACTCCGGAACACTTCGCGGAGCTTTTCGAGTGAGAAATCAGCGGACCTGCAAATGGCAATGGCACGTTCTTCCTTCTCCTGAATATCCCGGGCGATGGCGGGGATATTCGACGCAATTTCGAATGGAACTTTCAGAATTCCGTGTTGGTCTCCGTGCAGCAAGTCCCCCGGTTCTATTTTTAGGCCGCCAATCTCGACCGGGGTTCCAAACTGAAAGATGTGAGCATAGGCGTGGGAGACGGCCACGCCTCCGGCGAAAAACTGGAAACCCGCGCTTCGCACTTGCGGCAGGTCGCGGACGGCTCCGTTTGTGACTACGGCGACGCACCCCAGAGCGCTCAAGATGTTGGCGTGCACTTCGCCAACGAACGAGCCCAGTCCGGGACTTTTTTCGACGTCTTCAACAACCACAACGCGAGGTGCCGGAATTTTTAGTATGGCGTTCCACCAATCGGTGCGGTCGAAATAGTTGTGGCCGTGCATGGGCGGCACCGAGGTGCGAACCCTCGCGGTGGCGGCGTAGCCAATCGTCGGCGGAAGTTCCTGGAACATGCACCGGATGCTCGCGTCGGCAAAGCCGGCGTTTCGAAGGCGCACGTCGAAGGTCTCAATCGCGTTCGAGACCGCGCAAGTGCTCAGGCGGCGAAGCGACTCCAATTGCTCGGGAGCAAGGATGTTTTTCAATGCATGGCTCCTCTTCTGCAAAAATACGCAGAACCAGTCTGAATGCTAGATCAACGGGGAGGAGGAATCAGGAAGCAGGCGGGGGCCGAAACCAAAGGCTCGCGCACAAAAACCGCTGAGCAGTATTAATTTGCGGGGCAACTGAGAGGACATTCAGTTCGGACAGAACGGGCAGCAAATGAAAAACCCACGTCGGTGCGGAATCGGCGAAGCCAAATAAATCCTGACCGGAAGCGGAAACAAACTGTTGCAGCTCCGAAGAAGCAACCGTGGCCCGGTAACTCGCTGGGTGATGCACATTCAAACCGGCAGCTGAGCCCAGGGCCACCAGGAACGGATTGTAAAGAAGCAGAATGGCGAGTAGCAGGCACACCCACACATCTCGCTTCGAAACGGCGAGCGCTTGGGGGATATCGACCGGTTCATGCATCCTCGACACTCTCACCACCATAGTAGGAGTGCCTCGATGGGTCAAGAGGATGCCTCTCCAAGCGTGTCATCATCCTATCAGAGGGGAAGAGGGACCGGAGCCAGGGGTGCTCCGATCCCCGAGGTAGGACGTGGTACGAAGATCAAACGCGTTGAGTGTCGCAGTCCGGGGTCACGTGGGAATGAAGGGCACGTGAATTCTCGATGACCTCTTCGCCGGCTGATTGTGCCGGCTGAGCGCCTTCCTGATTCAGTGAGAGTCCGCGGCCGTGGCGGACATCGAGGCCGCGGACCCAGAAAATGATGTCCTCGGCAATGTTGGTGGCATGGTCGGCGATGCGCTCGAGATGCCTGGTAGCAAGAATGAACTGCATTCCAGGGCTCACGAGAGCGGCTTGCTGGGTCATGCTCTGCATGAGTTGATCGAAAATGCGGTCGCGATATTGATCGACGACGTCATCGCTCTGGAGAACTTGGCCGGCCATTTCGACGTTGCGATAGATGAGGGCACCGAGACTTTTGGTGACCATGGCGCGGACGGCGGAGGTCATGGGGCCCAATTCTTCCGGCAATTGCGCGGCGGGCATTTCGCGAAGGGAGATGACGCACTCGGCGAGATTGACGGCGAGATCTCCGATGCGTTCGAGATCGTTGGTGATTTTCAGAGCGGCGACGATGAGACGGATTTCGTCATCGGAAAAGGAACCGCGGCGGAGAAGACGGATGGCGTGTTCGTCGATGACGATTTCCATTTCATTGATGCGCGGTTCGAGGAGAAAGACTTCGCCGGGGAGAGAGGCGGTGCGCGAATCGTTGACGGCGACGATGGCTTCGAGAGCGCGGTTCATGGCGCCTTCGACGGCGCGGGCCATCGAGACCAGATAATTGACCAGGGTATCGTAAAGGACCGCTTCCGTAAGTCCCGAGACACTTGCCATGTTTCCTCTTCCCGCGCGGGTCAGGGGAAATCACACCCCCTGCGCATAGTCTGTACTGTCGCAAACAAACTGTTACAGCACGTTCACAAACAGATGAACGGCGGGATAAATCAGCAGGACACGAGGAGAGTTGGATCGGGGAGCGAACGCGAGCGCATAAGTCGGAAGCGTGCGGGAGCAGCCGTGTGGCAGGGATTTAGGAAGACGGCACAACCGTGTTCCCGCCGCGGCCGATGCCGCCATTGGAAGCAGAACGCAGGGAGGGAGGCGCGGAGTGAAAAACTGGAACGGAAAAATGGAATTGTGAGCCACGGCCCACTTCGCTGTCCACCCAAAGGCGGCCGCCATGGACTTCGACGAGATGCTTGGCGATAGCAAGACCGAGGCCGGTGCCTCCGGCTTCGCGAGAGCGGGCGACATCAACACGATAGAACCGCTCGAAGATGCGGGGCTGATCGACCTTAGGGATGCCGATGCCGGTGTCAGAAACGGTGAGAATTACTTCGTCGTCTTGCGGTTCCGCGCTAACCGTGATCTGTCCTCCTGGCAGGGTGTACTGAATGGCGTTGTCGAGCAGGTTCTGCAGAACTTCCGCGAGGCGGCGACGATCCCCGGCGATGTCCGGCAAGGACTGGGGCAGGTTGACGGAAATGCGCAGATCTTTTTCGGCGGCGCGGCGCTGGGCGGTTTCAAGGCAGCTTTCGATTAACTGTGAAACACGAAGTTGTTGAACCTCGAGTTCGAGGCGATCGGCGTCCATTTTGGAGAGGACGAGCAGATCTTCCGTCAAGCGAGCCAGGCGCCGGGAATGTTCCAGAATAATTTCGAGGAAGCGAGTGCGATTTACGGAATCGTCGATGGCACCCGCGAGAAGCGTTTCGGCAAAACCCTGAATGGCGGTGAGAGGAGTCCTGAATTCATGAGAGACGTTGGCCACGAAATCGCGGCGCACGCGTTCGAGCCTGCGCAGTTCGGTGATGTCATGGAGGACGACAACGGCGCCGGTCGTGTCACCGGCGCGGACCGCGGCAACAGTGATGGCGAAATAATGCTGGCGGAGAGTGCCGGTCACGATTTCCGACTGCACGCGTGGTTCACCGCCCAGAACCTGGCGGACAGCTTCGAGGAGTTCCGTCTGTCGCACTACTTCTACCAGGGCGCTGCCCGAAGTCGGCGGCACATCCAGCCCGAGAATCTCTGCGAAGCCAGGGTTGGCGAACACCAGGCGCTCCGCGTTGTTTACGACAGCAACGCCTTCGACCATGCTGCCAAGAATCGCTGAAGAGAGGTTGCGTTCTTCCGTCAGGGTCTGGATGGTGCGGTCTAGACGAGCGGCGGTGCGGTTGAGCGAGATGCCGAGGGCCTCCAGGGCATCGCCTGAACTATCGCGAGGGAGGGGCCGGAAGTCGCCCTCCGCGACGCGCCGGGAGAATTCCTTAAGACGCTCGACGCGGTCCGTGAAGCTGCGGGAGAACAACAAAGAAACCCCACCGGCAGTCAAGAGAATCAACAACGAAGCCAACCACAGCCGGCGGCGGAAAGAACCGAGAACTTCATCGACGGCCTCCAACGGAAGAGCAAAACGCAACACGACTGGCGGTCCCGCAGAAGTTGCTTGACGCACAGCATAATAAAGAAGATCGCGGTCAAGGCTGGGGCTGCGGCGAATGGAACGTCCTTCGCCATTTGCCAGAGCTTGCTGAATTTCCAGGCGCGCGGCATTGTCTTCCTCCGCGGCCGGGCCGGATTGCGAATCGGCGAGCACACTGCCATCCGCGCCGAAAACCGTTACTCGAGCGCCACTGGCGGCCATCTGGGCGACCCAGTCGCGCAGGGCCGAGAGATCCTCTGGAAAACCAGGAGAGGCTGGGGACCACCGTGGAGGACGCTTCTGGGCGATGCGTGCGATTGCGGCAAGCTCTTCAAACCCCGTGCGCTCGTAGTCCGCGCGAAGAGCGCGCTCGGCAAAAAAGTCCACGGCGAGCAGGACGCTTACGAGAAGCGCGAGAAACGAGAACGCGAATTTCCAGAATAGATTAAGCCGCACGAGTTTCGAACAGATAGCCCGCGCCGCGCACGGTCTTCAGAAAAACGGGATTCTCCGGATCACCTTCGATTTTTTCGCGCAAACGGCGAACGTACACGTCGACGCTGCGCGGAGTCACGAAACGATCCGTTCCCCACACGGCATCGAGCAGCTGATCCCGCGTGAAGACCCGATTGGGGCGCGAAGCAAGGTAATAGAGCAGCCGGAATTCGAGCGTGCTGAGCGGAACGGGTTTGCCGGAATGGCTCACGCGGTAAGACGCCGGATCGATAGCCAGCTTGCCGATCTCGATGACACGGGGTGAATCAGCAGGCGGCTCCGCACGGCGGAGTAGCGCCTTGACGCGCGCGAGGAGTTCGCGCGGGCTGAAAGGCTTGGTCACGTAATCATCGGCGCCCATTTCGAGGCCCACAACGCGATCGGCTTCGTCACCGCGCGCCGTAAGCATGAGAATGGGGAGACGGTTCAAAGCGTCGTCTCTGCGAACTTCCCGGCAAATATCGAGGCCGGAGAGCTTCGGAAGCATGAGATCGAGAAGGAGCAAATCCGGCGGCGTCTTCTTGAGCGTGCTCAGGCCAGAGCTGCCATCAAAAGCGGCGCTGACCTGAAAGCCTTCGTTGGCGAGGTTGTAACGAACGAGTTCGACGATGTCCTTGTCGTCCTCGATGATTAACACGCGTTTCATATAGTTGGCACGTTCCGCTCGCCGGCTTAGCGGCAGTTTACCGTAGGCCGTGGAATTGGGATAGGAGGAGGAAAGATTTCGAGCATTTTGAGTATGAGCTTGTCGTAACACGATTCATTCTGGCAGCGCGCGTGTAACGCAGGGATAACATGTATGTGAATGGAGTGTAAACGGCAAATTCAGGGCTCAAACCCCGCTGGAAGTCGTAAAAGCGAGTGCTAATAGCGTTTTTTGCTCGAGTTCGTGGGCTTTGGCTGAGCCGGTGGCGGGGCTTGCGCTAGCGGAGCGCTTTACGGAGCGAACTTGAAGCCCCCGGGCTTGGGCGAGACGCTCGAGGCGGGGCAAAACGTAGAAAAGCGCGCCCATGTTGGCGGGCTCTTCCTGGACCCACACGATTTCGCGGGCACCGGGATGCCCGTCAAGCGCGGCGGATATTTCTGTACGCGGCAGGGGGTAGAGCTGGTCCAGGAAAAAGATGGCGGTGCTGGAATCTTTGCGGCGGCGGCGTTCGGCACGAAGCTCGTGGCCGACTTTGCCGCTGGCGATGAGGATGCGTTTGGCATTCTGCACTTCCTGGTCCGGGACGAGCGGAAGGAAACGCGGGCGCGTGAAGTCTTCGATGTTGGAGCTGGCATCCGGATGACGCAGCATACTTTTTGGAGTGAAAACGATAAGCGGCTTGCGCCAAGCGCGACGGGCCTGGCGGCGAAGCATGTGGAAATATTGCGCGGCCGTGGAAGGCTGGCAGATTTGGAGATTGTCTTCGGCAGCGAGCTGCATGTAGCGCTCGATGCGGGCGCTGGAATGTTCGGGGCCCTGGCCTTCGTAACCGTGAGGAAGCAAAAGCACAAGGCCGCTTGGGAGATTCCATTTGTCTTCGGTGGCGCTGAGGAACTGGTCGATGATGACCTGGGCGCCATTGGCAAAATCTCCGAACTGCGCTTCCCAGAGAACCAGGGCTTCGGGATAGTCGCGGCTGAAACCGTATTCGAACCCGACACAAGCTGCTTCAGAAAGAGAGGAGTTGTAAATTTCGCAAAAGGCTTGCTGTCGAGAGAGGTGCGAGAGCGTGAGGTAGTTGTGCTCGGTTACCGTATCGATCAGAACCGCGTGCCGTTGATTGAAGGTGCCGCGCTGGGTGTCCTGGCCGGTGAGGCGAACGGGATTGCCTTCGAGAACTAGAGAGCCGAGTGCTAACGCTTCGGCAAAGCCATAGTCGATAGCGCGTTTGCCGTGACCCATTTCGGTGCGTTGTTCGAGAAGCTTGGCAATTTTTGGATGAAGGTGAAATCCGGCGGGCACGCGCACGAGCCCGTCCGTGAGCTGCGCGAGAAATTCGCGAGACAAGCCGGTATCGACTTCGTAGGCGGGATCATATTTGCCGTGTTTGTAGGGTGACCAGTAGTCCGGCAGTTTGCGTAGATGCGGGATTTTCGTGAGCTGGCCGGCCTTTTGCTGCTCTTCTTCGTATTCGTTTTTCACGCCTTCAACGATCAGTGAGGCGTCGATACCGGTCCGCTCGGCGTAAATCTTCCAGAGAGGCGCATGGTTCTTAATGCGCTCGTAGAGAACCGGCTGGGTGATCGTGGGGTCATCGACTTCGCTATGGCCGTGGCGGCGATAGCCGATGATGTCGACTACGACGTCGCTGCCGAACGTGGCGCGGTACTCGGCGGCGAGCTTTCCGATGCGCACGACTGCGTCGGGATCCTCGGAGTTGACGTGAAAGATCGGAATGCTTTGGCGTTTAGCGATGTCCGAAGCGAAGCGGGAGGAATGCTCCTGGGCGGGCTGCGTGGTGAACCCAATGAGATTGTTGACGACAATATGTACGGTGCCGCCGACGGTGTAAGCCTTTAAGTCAGCAAGATTGAGCGTTTCCGCCAAAATACCTTGCCCAGCAAACGCCGCGTCACCATGCATGACAATCGGCCAAACTTTATTGAGCGTTTCGCGCGAGCGGTCAATGATGGGCCCGTCGACGCCGTGGCGGGTCTGTTTGGCGCGAGCGCGACCCATAGCCACGGGATCGACTGCTTCGAGATGGCTGGGATTGGAGACGAGATGCATGTTGATTGGCTTGCCAGATGTCGTGGTGTAGGTCCCCGTTGCCCCAACGTGATACTTGACGTCGCCGGCGCCGAGCACGCTACGGGGATCGACGTCTTCAAATCCAGAAACAACTTCGTGCGGAGATTTGCACGCGGCGTGGACCATGACATTTAGGCGGCCGCGATGGCTCATGGCCATGATGCAATCGACGGCGCCGAAATCTCCGGCGGTATCGAGAATGGAATCGAGTAGCGGGATCAAGGAGGTGACGCCTTCGAGCGAAAAGCGTTTGGTGCCCAGGTAACGGGCCTGGAGAACCTGTTCGAAGAGGTCGGCTCGGACCAGACGTTCGAGAATTTTTTCTTGATTGACCACCGGCGCGGGGCGTTCGATGCGCTCCGCGATCCAGCGGCGACGGTCCGGCTCCGGGAGGTGCATGAATTCGGCGCCGATGTTGCCGCAATAGATGCGGCGCGCTTCTTCGGCAGCCTCGCCCGTTAGTTCGAGGTCAGGATGCTTCAGCGGTTGGAAAACAGCGAGGGGATCGAGCGTAGCTTCGAAATATCCCCAACGGCGGAAGGCGTCAAAAACGCGCTCGCGCTCCTCGTTATTCGTTGCGGATTTCTTCGAGCCCTTCGGCGGCTTTGCGGGGCGTTCCAACGCCATGATTGTGCGGTCGGCCATGAATTCATCTCAGACAACACTCTATTTTGCCACAGAACGCGTTTTGGTGGATTTCGCGTGCTTCGGAGGAATGTCTGAGGGGTGTGTGAGCGATATTCGACAAAAGGGCAACAGGCCGGCAGCCAAAATGGAGCTGTTTTAAGGAGTTTCTTTGACGAAGACTTGCGGCAGCAAGGGTTGACGCCGGTCTTCCGCCATGCCTCAAATGTCGAAACATAGCGCGAACCAACTCAGCGTACACCGTGCTTCTGCCGAAACCTGCGGTGATGCGTGGAAAATTGTTGAGGAATACTACGAGTCGGCCGGCGTGGTGGCGCGCGATGCGAGAGGGGATTTCGCTGGCATTTACTTTCGGGATGGAGCAGGGATTTGGCTGGCAGCTCTCGAGAACACCTCCGTTGGGTGTATTGCGCTTCGTCCCCTGCCGGCAATCGCGCAGAGCGGCGAAGTCAAGCGACTCTATGTTCGGCCGGAGTATCGAGGGCGCGGAATCGCGGCCGTCCTTTATGGTGTACTGGAACTTTACGCGCGCGGGTTTGGGTACGAATGGCTGTATCTGGATACGACGGATAAAATGATGGCGGCGCAGAGATTCTATGCCACTTTGGGATACGAACTGACTCAGCGGTATAACGACAATCCCCAAGCGACGATTTTCATGCGAAAAAATTTGCGACTTTCTTCGGCGTAGCTTCACCTTTGGGGCAATCTATTTGATCTCTCCAGAGCCGAGCGGCCGGATTCTTAGAGCGCGAGGACGATTGATTCGAGCCGGCTGGCGATCTCTTCGGAGGACGTTTCGGGGGGGAAGCTCACAGGTGCGCCGATGCGCACAGTGATTTCGCCGAAGTGGGCAAAGCGGCGGCCTTCTCGCTTCATTTGCCAGACACCATCGAGCCGCATGGGAATGATGGGGAGCCGGAGATTTTGCGCCAATAGGCCGATGCCGGATTGGAACGGCGCCATGCGGCCGTCTCCGGAATCATTGACTACGCCTTCTGGGAAAACGAGGATGCTGTAACCGCGGTCGGCGGATTCGCCGGAAAAACGGAAACTCTCGCGAAAGCCTGAATGGCGCGGCAGCGGGAAAACATTGAAGAGAAAAATGACAAGCCAGTATCCAAGCTGATAGGTCCAGCGTTTGGCGAAAAACCAATCGCTCGGTGGTCGACGCATGCTTTGCAAAGTCTCGCCGCCCATGGCTGTGGCGAGACGATGGCGAAAACGCGGCCGGAGAGCGGCGAGAATCAACCCAATATCAGCGCGGCGGGTGATGTGATTCGAAACAAGGAGCACAGGCCCTCGGACGCCGCGAAGATTTTGCCGCCCTATGATTTTGGGATGCCCAAGAATTTGCGTGGCCGGCCAAACCAAGGCGTAATAAACGGCCAGGCGGAGCCAGCGAGCGGGCGCGCGTTGCGTCCATCGCGGATAGACGTATTCGGTGCGATGAACGGCGGGTTGTTGGAGAAGGCACTGGACATCCGCGGCCGTTTTCGCCTCGGCAAAAGATGTTTCACTCAGTTCGACCTGGAAGCGCTCTTCCAGAGCGCTCATCAACTCCACCCGGTCGAGCGAAGTAAGATTCAGGTCCTTTTCCAGTTTATCTGAGTGTCCCTCTGCGGTAGAAAACCTTGCGAGCAAGTCGTCAAGCGCATCCGCGTGCGCGCTTGCCTGCGGGGAACCATCGAACTCCCCTGCCGCCCGCGCAGCGATGACGCTCAGACGAGGCTTGCCAGTTGGCGTCCGAGGAAAATCCGGCTCTGACCAGAGGAGCCAGTGGCGCACTCGCTGGTATTCGGCGAGTGTGGCGTTGGCGCGTTCGATCGCCTCCGGCGCAGCTGCTTTCGCGTCGGAGGCATTGTCCATCAGTAGGATGGCAAGCGGTTCCGCATTGGCGCCGCGCTCGCTTGGAATCACAACGCAATCGCGCACGCTGGGCTGTTTTCGTATCGCTGCTTCGATATCCTCGGGAAAGACGTTCAGGCCGGCAGGAGTGACGATGACGTTTTTTTTGCGCCCTTTGAAGCGGAGATTACCCTCGGCGTCGACTTCGCCAATATCTCCTGTGCACAGCCAATTATCGCCGTCGCGCATTCCTTGCCGGAGCATTCCGCCTTCCCAGTAGCCACTCGCAACGTTGTCGCCGCGGACGAGAATCTCGCCGTCTTCGGCAAGCCGAAATTCGCGCCCAGGGAGAACTTTTCCGATGGAGCCCTGCGTGGCGTGAAAGGGGTGGTTCAAGCTGATAAGCGATGCCGTCTCCGTCATCCCGTAGCCTTGCACGACGGCATAACCCACGCGCTTGAAAAACTCTTCGGCTTGGCTCGAGAGCGCGGCGCCGCCGGAAATAAACGCCCAGAACTTCCAGCCGAATCGCCGATGAATTCGTCGAAAACGCCAGGCACGGCGCAAGAATTTCTCGCCGTTTGCCGCGTCAAGAGCTCCCTTAAGCCATCCGCCCTGACCACGCGCGTCAAAATCTCGCTTGATTCCCGAGTGCAAAGCATCGAGTATGCGCGGCACCGCAATGAGCGTTGTCGCGCGCTCTCGCTTCACGGTGCGAATAATCTCCGAAGGATTCGCAGATTGCTCGAAGATTACAGTCGCGCCCAGCAGCGGCGGCACGAACAGCGCCATAAACTGTCCAAACACATGGCTGAGCGGAACGAGAGTGACGAATCGAAGGGGATGAAACCATCGCTCATACTTTCGATACGGTTCGATTCCGCGCTCGAGCGGTTCGAGATTTGCGAGAAAATTGCCATGCGTAAGAACGACACCGCGCGGCTCAGCCGTCGTGCCCGAAGTGAAAAGGATTTGGGCAATGTGATTTCGAGTGATGGCCTCATCCGCAAGGCTCTCATGGGCAACCGGGCTGACTTTCCCTGATGCGTCGGGCAAATCCTCCAGTACGAGCCTCGGGGTGGCGGGATCAAGTACGGGCTTTTCCCGCGAAGCGACCATCAGTTTAACGGCCGCGTCACGGGCCACTCGTCCCGCAAAATCAAGCGTCGCGCCGTCATCCATGGGCACCGCCACCGCCCCGCGCAGCAAGCAGCCCCAAAAGGCCGCCGTCCACTCGGCGGTGTTCGGTCCCCAGAGCAGGACGCGATCACCTGTGCCAACGCCGCGTTTTTGCAACTCCAAAGCGCATGAGAAGGCAGTACCAGCGAGCTTGTAGTAGGTCCACGCCTCACGCCGATAGCCGCGCCGCTGCACGAACGCGATGTCGTCGCCATAGCGCTCAAACTCGCTGAATAAAGATGAAAGATTCTCTCGGGACATAGTCCCCGACAGCTATTGGATTTAATTACCGAAATGATTCTACCCCTGCGGATGACGCATTGGCCGCGCGCTTCGCGGGAAGAGAGCAAGTTGCGTGCCACAAGTGTCTTCGTATTGTGTAATGTGAGCGCCGCCAGACGAACCTTGGCGGATAGCGTTACTTGACGTCAGTTCGGGGATGCGTTGCCGACGTGCGACCGCGAAGAGTCAGCCAAGCAACAGCTACGCAGACGGCGCACGCGCCGATAGAACCGAGTGTGAACCCGCTACGAAGTGCATCAGTCACGGCGTGATAGTCCATCAAGAATGACAATATGAAAAATAAGGTGTGCAACATGTCCGTACCCTTCTTTAGTATCCTTCCTTGGCCGTTGATTTCAGAGCCCGCGCCTGGTCTGCCAGCGTCGTCGCTGAATCATCTTCACGATCCGGAAAACGAGCATCCCTGCCGAGACGACCCCCGTCACTATAAGCGTGTAGTAAAAACACCCGTTTACGATCTCCACGCTGTGCGCATACGCAGGAGTCTTGTTTGCCACTGCATCCGCCGCTACCACCCAGCTTCCTGCTCTAATCAGCATGAAGACCACTGCCAATCCACTGGCATGAAGAATCAGCCGCGCAATGGCCCGAAAACCCGTCCAATCCGGCCTCACCAAGTTGATGATGGCACGCACGATCACTATGTCTGTCAGCAGCACAATGAGAAAATAAACTCGATGCCAGCTGGGCGCGAGTTTCAGGAAGGCCGCCGCAGGACCAAGAATCAGGAACTGATGAGTCTGTGCAGCCGTCAACCAAACGAGAGCAACCGCCGATGCCACGATGATCGAAACCGACTCAAATCGTGAAACTTCCGGCATGCCTTGCATTTCTCGCTGGATTCGAAGATGGATGTTCTTTTCGATCTTGAGGTCAAGCGCGAAGCCGCCCGTGCCCTTCAAGTGCCAGCGGTCCGGGTGTTTCTGAAGATGCTGTTCGACCAAGGAAAAAATCAAAGTGACCACCACCAATTGAATGAAAAGCTGCAACAGGCAGATCGAAACAATGCTATTAAATCCGAGGTGCTGTCCGCTGACAGCCAGTGCAGTGAAAATAAGGGCGATGATGAGAAACGTCAGTCCCAAATTGAAGGAAAGAACTTTTATATAAAACGGATACAAAACGGGTCCGATAATTTGGCGGCCAAATGCAACGGAGCCATGGTTCTGGCGATAACGCGCTGCGAGCAACAGCGGATTTCCTCGCTGCTTCAACAAAGCCTCTTGTTCTTCGTACGACAGCGGCCGCCCAAGCTCTTTTTGCTTGTCGTCTATTTCCGAGCGAATGTCTTCCGACAATTCGCCGACGATGTCCTCGCGTTGCCCCTCTGGCAGCGCCTTCGCCACTGCTTTTACATAGCTGTCAATTAAATCCATAACGTACTCCTTAACTTCTTCACAGCATCCCGTTGAGCGAAGCGTTGATGCTTTGCCACTCCGTCAGCAGTTGTTTCAAAATCTCCTTGCCATCCGCTGAGAGCTTGTAAAAGCGCTTGTTCCGCTTGTCTTCCTCACGCCATTCGCTTACGAGCAACCCCTGGCTCTCGAGACGCCGCAGCAGCGGATACAAAGTGCCTTCGTCGATGACCATGCCCCGTTCGCTCAGCGTCTTGCGGAGGGTGTAGCCATAGTGCTCCTTGCGAAGCGCGGCTAATACGGCAAGCACCAAAGACCCGCGGCGCAGTTCTAACCGGAGGTTTTCGAAGAGATCGTGGTTGTCGGTACCGGGCGTCATATAGTGTACGACACACACTGTATGGTACACAGTATAATTTGTCAAGCACTTTTCTCAACTTTTCTTGAGCAGGTCAAGAATGGCTGTTTTCAAAGGACTTGCGAGGTAGAAAATCCACCCAAGCAGAATCACTGCAAGTTGGTTACAATAGAACATTCTGGGGAAATCTCAGGTGCCCCGGCTGCATCAAAGGTAAAATCAAGCGGAGCAAATGCCAGTACCTATCTCGCAGATGTGGACGGTCGCAACATACGTGCTCAAGCAAAAAATTGCCGGGCGCAAGCGGTACCCGTTTGTGCTGATGCTCGAGCCGTTGTTTCGCTGCAATCTGGCTTGCGCGGGCTGCGGGAAGATTCAGTATCCAGCGCATATTTTGAAGAAGGAATTGAGCCCCGAAGAGTGCTTCAAAGCGGTCGATGAGTGCGGCACGCCGATGGTTTCCATCCCTGGCGGCGAGCCGCTGATGCACCCACAAATCGACAAAATCGTCGAAGGCCTCGTTGCGCGCAAGAAATACATTTATCTCTGTACCAACGCGCTGCTCTTGAAGGAAAAGCTGGACCTCTTCGAGCCTAGCAAGTATTTGACGTTTTCGGTTCACATGGACGGCCAGCGCGAACACCACGATTTTTCGGTTTGCCGCGAGGGCGGGTATGATCTGGCAGTTGCTGGGATCAAAGAAGCACTGAAGCGCGGGTTTCGCGTCACGACAAACACCACGCTTTTTGATGGCGCCGATCCCAATAGCGTTCGCGCGTTCTTTGACGAAATGATGGAGCTGGGCGTCGAAGGCATGATGCTCTCTCCTGGCTATTCTTACGATAAAGCCCCGGATCAAAAGCACTTCCTCGGCCGCGCCAGAACCCGGCGGCTGTTCCGCGCGATTCTTTCCAACCGCAAGAAGAGCTGGCAATTCAATCAGTCGAAACTCTTCCTTGAGTTTCTGATGGGCAAGCAGCAATACGCCTGCACCCCATGGGGCATGCCAACGTACAACGTGTTTGGCTGGCAGAAACCTTGCTATTTGCTGCAGGACGGCTACGCGGACACTTTCCAGGAATTGCTGGAAACCACCGCATGGCAAAACTACGGCACGGAATCCGGCAATCCCAAGTGTGCCAACTGCATGGTCCACAGCGGCTACGAAGCTTCTGCTATGGACCACACTTTCAGCGGGTTGCGAGGCCTGTGGGCGGCGATGAAGGCGACATTCACGGTGAACTATGCGGATCCGGACGCATCCGCCATGCTAAACGAGCCGGTAAAGCCTGTACATTCTTACAATCCGCTCGTCCAAATTGCAAAGGACAAGTCCCAACTCGAGGAGACGCGCGCGTGACGGGACCTCGACACGCCGACACACCTTCTCATTTGGAAACTGCTGCGCAGAATCCTGATTCTCTGGAAGTCGCGCCGGGAAGAGACCGCGAAGCGGTCGAAGGATGGCTGCCCGAACTTGCAAGCGAAGAAGAACTGCGCGTGGCCCTGGAAAAGGCCTTCGACTATCGGGGCGACGTAACGCTAACCACAAAGGATGGCAAGAAGATAGAAGGATACATCTTCGATCGTGTGTCCGGTCCTACGCTCGCCGTGTCCTTTGTCCGTCTCTTGCCGAAGGATTCCAACGAACGGCAGAAGATCGCATATGCTGATATTGCGGCTCTCGCCTTCACCGGCCGCGATCCAGCGGCCGGCAAGAGCTGGGAAGCCTGGGTGCGGAAGTACTGGGAAAAGAAAGCATCCGGCGAAGGCAGTTTAAGCCTCCAGCCCGAGTCGCTCGAATAGCCGGAATCTTCGCGACCGGAAGGATTCTGGAGTTCCCCGATCTACAGTAAACCTATATATATCAATAGTTTGTATTGAAAAACAGGGACAATACGGGTGTGCCTGAGGCGTGGACAAGGGACCTACTTTGTGGTACTCTTAGTTTAGCGTTTGTTGCTCTTGTAATACCTTTTGACTCGTTCGAGGGGGCTGCAAGGACAAACTTTGCGGCCTTTTTTTGCGGGCCAGAGGCTGTCGCGGCGCTTGGGAAATTGCGGGTGCTGGCTCGCCCGCCGCTACCCAGGATACGGACCAAGAGGGGCAAAGCAATTCCATGCCGCAAACCCAGCCAATTTGGGGAAGCGCATACGAGGTAGTGGAAGTGAAGGAACAAGGAACAGTGAAATGGTTCAACGCTTCGAAGGGCTATGGTTTTATCCAGCGCCAAACCGGCGAAGATGTTTTTGTGCACTTCTCCGCGATCATGATGGATGGATACAAATCGCTCAACGAAGGTCAGGCAGTGGAATTTGAAGTAAAGAAAGGCCCCAAAGGCCTTCAGGCAGAGAACGTTACCGGCCTCTAGCCTGCGCATTTGGGTGCCCTCGATGCACTCGGGGGCACTGCAGTTCAAGAGATTCGAAACGAATTTCAGCGAAGCAAAGTGTGGTCAAGGAGGATGATGTGCAAGTAATGGCCGAAGGACAAACAGTAAAGCACGAAACATACGGCTTGGGCATTGTTACCGCTTCCGACCAGGAACGTACCGCGATCGATTTTGACGATCACGGACCCAAGTTGTTCGTTACCAGCATCATGGTCGCAGAGTTGATCGGCGAGGCGCCGGCAACTCCGCCAAAGACCAAGCGCCGCCGCAAGGCTTCCACTGCCGCGAAGGCCGCCAAGAAAGCCGCTGCTGCTGCCGCTGCAAGCCGTTCGTAGTTCCTTTCTCTGCTTCCCCTTACTACCTGACGTTTGAAGCCTCCCCGCGCCAATTTGGCGCCGGGGTGTGCCCGAGGACGTCAAAAACCATCAGAGGACCGTTTATGGTAATGTCTGCCACATGAAACGCATTCTGTTGATCCTCGGACTCCTCCTCTTCCTGCTCGGCATTGTTGCACTGGTGCACCCAAGTTTTGACTACCACAAACACGAAGAAGTCGCACGCATTGGACCGATCACTGCGACAGTGGATAAACCCGAGACGGCGAGCATTCCCGTGGGTGCAACCGTGGCGTTGCTGGTCTCAGGGTTGGTACTTATCGTTCTTGGCTCGAAAACGAAATGAAGGGCAGAATTCCACAATTCCTAGAGAAGAGTTTGCTCACGCTCGGAGTCGCCGCAAAGAATAATCACAAATCGTCTTGCCCGATTGAGTGAAGACAGCCAGCTGCTCTTATTCGACTGCGACGCCCCGGACCCAAACATTCGTGAGGAGCAATCCTTCATCAAGGAGCACGATATCCGCGTCGGCCCCTGTCCGCAGCGCACCTTTCTTGAACTCGATCCCGAGTAGCGTGGCGGGATTCAGGGTCAGCATGCGCACGGTATCCTGCAGCGGAATCCCCAGTGCGACGATATTTCTTAGCGCCTTGTCCAGAGTCAAAGTGCTACCTGCTAATTTTCCTTCTGCGTTGCGACAAATTCCGCCGCTTACGGTTACTTCCAAGTTTCCGAGCATATAATTGCCGTCCGGCATACCCGTGGCGGAAATGCCGTCGCTGATCAGAATCATCCGCTGAGGTCCTTTTGCTTGGAGCAACACTTTCATTGCGGTTTCTTCCACGTGGACGCCATCAGCGATCAATTCCGCAGTCACCTCGGGGGAAGTAAGCACGGCGCCAATCACGCCGCTGTCGCGGTGGGTAAACGGCCGCATGGCGTTATAGACATGCACGGCATGATGTGCGCCGTGGGCGATGCCGGCGCGCGCTTGCTCGTAGGTCGCGTCCGTATGGCCAATTCCAACTACCATACCGGCGTTTCGCGCCGCATCGATGCAGGGCAAGGCGCCGAGCAGTTCCGGTGCAATCGTCAATATCTGAGCCTTCCCCGCGGCCGCCTGCACGAATTTGTCCAGCAGCTCGGCGGACGGGAGCCGCAGCCACTCGAGCGGATGTACGCCTCGCCTGACTGGACTGAGGAAGGGTCCCTCAAAATGAATCCCGAGCACCTCTGCCCGCGCGTCGTCGGTTTCGTGTTGTTGCGAAATGTAGCGCGCGATGCCTTCGACGCTGCGAAGCGTGTCCTCGGGACTCGCCGTCACCGTCGTCGCCACGAATGAAGTTGTACCGTGGCGAGCAACCGTCTTTGTCACTCCTGCGAGCGCGTCCATGCTGCCTTCCATAACGTCGCGCCCACCCGCGCCGTGGATGTGCACGTCCAAGAATCCAGGAATCGCAATTTTATCGGTGGCAGAAATCTCTTGAGCGCCGGCAGGTAGCCGCATTCCTACCCTCGGGCCGAGTTCCTCGATGACTCCATCGCGAATGAGAATTCCGGCGTCGAGAATCTCAGTCGTTGGGGTCAGCGCCCGCCCGGCGTGCAGAAGGGTTGTCGTCATAAGCCAGGCAGTATCCTAGCGGAATCCGGCTAGCTTTCAAAAAGCAAAACGGGTGGGGCCAAAGCTCCACCCGTCCTAAAAACTCTCACCAGCAAGGCTTATTTGCTCTTTGCCGGCGCCATCTCGATGCTTTCCAACTTTAGCGTATCGCCATCTACTGTGCCCTTCACGGTGACGTGATGGCCGGCGTGCTCGGCTACTTTGTCCTGCGCGTCCACGACGTAAACTTTCTTGTCTGCGTCATTCACGAAGACGTATTTCGCTCCGCCTTTCACGCATTTTATCGTGCACTCCCGCGCCCGCTCGTTTGCGCCTTTTGCGCCGCAGTTGCTGTCAGAAATATAGCCGGTCCAGGTTCCATCCGCGGCCATGGTTAACGTGGCGGCAAAAAGCGCTGCCGCGATCCCTGCTGCAAATCGTATTCTCATCGCTCCCCTCCCTAAGAATATCTCCCACATTACGCCTCATTGGGTGCTCGGCCAAGTTCCCGTGAGCTTGCCAGAATTCCCTCTCCGCGTCTAGACACCCAATTGCACGCGCCCGGAAAGAGGAATGCTATATGCCAATGCAAAAAAAGAAGGAGGATTCTCTGGAACCCTCCTTCAGTGTGTGCCTCTCAGGAAGTTGAAATTGGCCTACTGGGCAGCGCCCGAAGTGTTGGCAGCGCTGGTATCTGGCGCTTTCGGGATACTTAGGTAGCCCGACGCGGTGGTCTTGCTAACCTTGTTGACTACCAGTTCCAGCGCTGCGCGGGTACCGCCAGTGTAGAAGAAAATGGGTTCGTTGACGGAGCGGTTTTTCTTTTCGAAATTCTTGTCGTCCGCAAGCACGTTGATCGTGAATTGGTTCTTTCGGGTGTTCGTGTCCTTGAGCTCGACCTGGATGCTGCCCACCCGCTGGGCACCGCCCTTGCGCGTTACCGTAAACTCAAAGTAGTCGCGCTGCCCCATACGGCGAAGCTGGTCGATTTCGTCATGGTTGCGGGCGATGAGCGTGCCCATCTCGCTCCGGGCCATTTGAAGATTATTTTTCGTCGCGTCCAGATCACCCCTTACTCCAGTGACGTCGCCATTCAGCTTACTTACGTCATCCGTGCTGGCTTTGGTCGCGAGATCAGCCTTCACGGAACTGGCCAGTCCTTCAACTTTCTGGTCGACAGCAACGGTTGCGGCTTTGTTCTGCTTTCGCGCTGCGGCCAGCTCGCCTTGCGTCAGGTTCAGCTTGTCCGCTACAACTCTCAGGTCGCTCTGCAACGCCTGATTAATCTCGTCTTCTTTCGCGAGCCGTTGGCTCAACGCATCGTTCGTCTGCTTCATCGATGCTTGCGTCGATTGCTCGAGGCTATTTGCGTGGTTCAACGCGCTCCAGCCGATTCCAAGACCGAGCAATGAAACTCCGCCCAGGACGGCAACTGCCAGTCCCACCCAACGTGGCGTTCCTGTTGTCGTGTGGTTGATGGGTTCCTGAAACTCGCTCATAAACTTCTTCTCCTTTGGGGTTTTCCCCCTGTGCGTCAGGAAAGGTGCACCCTTTACACCAAACGACCGATTCTGGTGGCGTGGCGCGTAAACCGAATGGATGCAGGTACTTGTCACTGCTGAAGGGGAGTAAATGGCCAAGACTTATACGTACTAGTACCAGTAAAGATTACGCTTTTGCTTTTCGTGCTGTAAATTTTGCTGTTGGCAGATAAGAACAGCTGCGAGCGCAGTGGGGCACGGCAGTAAACCGCACACTTAGCGGTACATCCAAACGTCTAGTCATAAATTATTGGTGGGGAAGGCTTTATGTGATGCTTTTTATGCGGCCTGAGGAGCTGGCTCCTCGTCGGAGCCTCTTACCGGGGTAAAATAACGATCCAAGGTGGTCATCGCGGCGTCCAAGACCATGTGGCAATCGGGGCAGGAGTCCAGATGCCGCTTAATTTCGCTCGCCACCGGTGGCGAGAGTCGCCCTTCTAAGTACCAACAAATCAAATGGATAGTGTCTCGACAGCTCATAACTGCGGTCCCCTCATTACCCCGCGCCGATGTCCGGCTGGGATATACTTGATGCATTTGATTCGCCAAATCCGCGCGTGGGTCAAGAAATTCTAATTGCTTAAATTTCAATGGCTTAGAAGATCGGCAAAGCGTCTAATCTGAATCGGGTCGAGACCTTCGAGGAAAGATTACTCAGCCTTTACAATAATAGTGTGGCGCGTCGGCCTATTTGACACTCAACGTTGGGGAACGACCGTCATCTCACGCAGGGCCTCGATCCGGTCTTCGAGAGGCGGATGTGTGCTGAAGAGCGAAGAGATAGTGCCGCGGCCGAACAAAGGCTTTACGATGCAGAGGGATGACGTGGTCTGCGAAATAGCCGTAGTCGGGATCCGGTTATTGTAGGCTCCCAGTTTCTGCAGAGCACTGATTAGCCCGAATTGGTTGCCGACCATGCGCGCTCCCGTTGCGTCAGCGGAATACTCACGCTGACGCGAGAGGGCTAGTTGGAGCAGCGTTGCAGCAAGAGGCGCGAGGATCATAAGAGCAAGGTCGACAATGATGCCGCCGCCCTCCCGGTCGTCGCGGTCGCCGCCTCCGAACCAAAGGCCCCAATGCGCGATCCAAGTGATGGCTCCAGCGAGCGTGGCTGCAACGGAGCTGATCAAAATATCGTAGTTGCGGACATGCGATAGCTCGTGAGCGATGACACCTTCCAGTTCGTCGTCATTCATCAATTCGAGCAAGCCCTGCGTCACTGCCACGGAAGCGTGTCGAGGATTCCTGCCGGTTGCAAAAGCATTCGGAGCTTCTTCTGGCACGACATACAGTTTTGGAACTGGAATATTTGCCTTGGCTGCCAGGCGTTCCATCACCGCGTAGAGCCGAGGCAGTTGTTCCCGGGTGACGGGTTGGGCGCCGCTCGATTTCAGCGCGACTTTATCGGAAAAGAAGTAGGCAAACGCATTGGTGCAGATCGCAATTCCGAGAGCAATGGTCATGCCATTTCGCCCGCCGAGCAGCGAGCCCACCGCCATCAGGCAAAGCGTCAGCAATACCAGCACAAATGTTGTTCGAAAAACTCTCATAAAGTTCCTTCGCTAATCTTCCCACGAAACATCCGAAGGAATTCTTCACATGCTGAAACGACGAGAGAAAAGCCTCTTCTCAAGCTCTGCTCTCACACCGGGTTAGATTCTAGCCGCTGCCGCTGGTTGTTTCACCTTGGAGCGCTCAAAGCGCATCGCGTCTTTCTGCCCATCGCGATCCACGCGAATGTGATCGCCTGGCAGAATCTTTCCTTCCAGAATCTGCAGCGCCAGCGGATCCTGGATCAGGCGCTGGATGGTTCGCCGCAGCGGCCGCGCCCCGTATGCCGGGTCGTAGCCCTCTCGGAGCAGCAGCTCTTCCGCACCCGGCGTCAAAGCCAGCGTGATTTGCCGCTCGGCCAGCAGTCTCTCGACATTCTTCAGCAGCAACCCGACGATACGGCCAAGTTGCTCTTTGCCAAGTGGATTGAAAATCACAATCTCGTCGATGCGGTTGATGAACTCCGGTCGGAACGCCGCGCGCAACGCTTCCATCGCTTCTTTTCTCGCGAGTTCCGGGTCCTTGTGCGAAAGCTCGAAAATGGCCGTCGATCCGACGTTGCTGGTCATCACCATTACTGTATTGCGGAAGTCGACTGTTCGGCCTTTGCCATCCGTGAGACGGCCGTCCTCGAGAATCTGCAGCAGGATGTTAAAGACATCCGGATTAGCCTTCTCAATTTCGTCGAACAAAATCACGGAGTACGGATGCCTGCGTACCTGCTCTGTGAGTTGGCCGCCTTCTTCATAGCCGACATAACCTGGAGGCGCGCCGATTAGGCGCGACACGCTGTGCTTCTCCATGTATTCGCTCATGTCGATGCGAATCATCAGCTTTTCGTCGTCGAAAAGGAATTCCGCAAGCGCCCTCGCGAGCTCCGTTTTCCCGACACCGGTGGGCCCCAGGAAAATGAACGAGCCGATGGGACGCTTCGCGTCGGACAATCCGGCGCGGCTCCGGCGCACAGCGTTCGCGACCCGCCCCAGCGCTTCATCTTGTCCAACTACACGCTGCCGCAGCCGCTCTTCCATGTGCACCAGCTTTTGCGCTTCGCCTTCCATCAGACGGCCCGCAGGAATCCCCGTCCATTTGCTCACCAGCTTGGCGATATCTTCTTCGTCGACCTCTTCTTTCAGCATCGGCGCATCTTTTTGCACGGAGGCGAACCGTTCTTCCGCTTTCCTCAGCTCTTGCTCTGCAGCGGCGATTTTGCCGTAACGAATCTCCGCGACTTTCGCGAGCTCGCCCGTGCGTTCGTATTTCTGTTCTTCCGTTTTCAGTTGGTCGATTTGCTCTTTGAGCTTACGGATTTTCCCGATGGCTTCTTTCTCCGCTTGCCAGCGCGCTTTTCTGCCGCTGGAATCCTCTTTGAGTTTTGCGAGTTCTCTATCGATTTGGGCGCGCCGCTCCTTGGAATGCGCGTCGGTCTCTTTTAGCAACGATTGGCGCTCGATCTCGAGCTGCATGATACGCCGCTCGATCTCGTCGATTTCGACAGGTAGAGAATCGATCTGCATGCGCAGGCTCGCGGCCGCTTCATCGATCAAATCGATCGCCTTGTCCGGCAGGAAACGGTCGGAAATGTAGCGGTGGGAAAGCGTGGCTGCAGCCAAAATCGCGGCGTCCTTGATTCGCACGCCATGATGAACTTCGTACCGCTCTTTGAGACCGCGCAGAATTGCGATTGTGTCTTCCACCGTCGGTTCGCTGACAAGCACCGGTTGAAAGCGCCGCTCAAGCGCCGGGTCCTTCTCGATGTACTTCTTGTATTCGTTCAAAGTGGTCGCGCCAATGGCCCGCAGCTCACCACGCGCCAGCGCCGGCTTCAGTATGTTCGAGGCGTCCATCGATCCTTCCGCTGCGCCGGCTCCGACCAGCGTATGCAATTCATCAATAAATAGGATTATTTGGCCTTCCGCCTCAGTAATTTCTTTCAATACGGCCTTCAATCGCTCTTCAAATTCTCCACGGAATTTCGCGCCGGCAACTAGCGCGGCCAAGTCGAGCGCAACCAGCCGTTTGGTCTTCAGCACGTCCGGCACATCGCCGGAGACAATGCGCTGGGCCAGGCCCTCGACGATGGCCGTCTTACCCACCCCAGGCTCGCCGATTAGGACAGGATTGTTCTTCGTACGCCGGGCTAGAATCTGCATCACGCGGCGAATCTCTTCGTCGCGGCCAATCACGGGATCCAGTTTTCCGCGGCGCGCCAAATCCGTCAGGTCACGCGCGTACTTTTCCAAGGAAGCGTAAGTAGCTTCCGGATTCTGGGATGTGACACGTTGCGAGCCGCGCACGCCAGTCAGCGCTTGCAGAATGGCTTCATGCGTGGCGCCCTGGCGCTTCAGCAAAACGCCCGCAGGGTCTCGCTCCTCCCCGGCGAGCGCCAGAAAAAGATGCTCCGTCGAAACGTACTCGTCCTTGAATCTTTCTGCTTCGTCGAACGCCTTCTCGAGAACATTATTTAGCGACTTTCCCATGTGCTGCTGCGCAAAGCCCTGCACCCGCGGCAGTCGCGCAATCTCCCGCTCAATCTCTTGGGTCAATGCTTCGCTTCGGATTCCCAGCCGCGCCAGCAGGGGAGGCACCACGCCATCCGTCTGTGACACCAGTGCTTCAAGCAAATGCACAGGCTCAACCTGTTGGTTTTCGTGGCGTGCCGCCACATCATTTGCTTGTTGCAGCGCTTCTTGCGCTTTCACGGTCATTTTTTCAAATCTCAGCATGTCTTACCTCTCATCTCAACAAAATGGGGCTGACGAAATGGCCAGCCCCATCCAGAGCACAACTTTGTTGCTGGCTTGCTTACTTGGCTCCTGCAGCGGCGGCAGCGACCGCTGAAGCCCCCACGCTCACCTTGATCTGCTTCGGCTTCGCTTCCTCACGCTTCGGAACGGTCAGCGTTAGTACACCGTTCTGGTAGTCGGCTTTAATTGCTTCCGAGTTCACGGTGTTGGCCAAAGAAAAGCTCCGGCTGAACGACCCATAAGCTCGCTCGACGCGAAGATAATTTTCTTCGTTCACCTTCTTTTCGAATTTGCGCTCTCCGCGAATCGTCAGGATATTATTCTCCACCCGAATGTCCAGATCCTTCGGATCGACTTCAGGCAGATCGGCCTTGACGACCAGTTCGTGCTCGGTCTCATAGATGTCCACCGCCGGCGCCCAGGCCGTGAGGTTAGATTCCTCACCGCCATGCTCCAGCACATTACCAAACAAACGGTTCACCTGCTCTTGTAGGGTAGCAGCCCCGCGAAACGGTTCCCAACGGTTTAGAGTCGTTCTCATTTTTCGATCTCCAACTAGAATTAATTTTACTGCAGCTGAATAATATTATATGAGTGTATCTTTGTCAAGTCTAATTATCCACTGACAGTTTCACTCTAAACAGTGTATTTACAATAGAATAGCAGATATCCATGCCGCTGTCGTCCGCACAGATTTCTAAATACAATGGCAAATGTGGCCTGATATCTGGCATATTCGGTTCCTCCAAGCTCTAAACTCAGTATGCTGTTAGACTCTCCTGCGATGCGCCTGGATGAGCTCAATTATCATCTGCCTGCCAGCCAAATAGCTCAACGCCCTCTGGCTCGGCGCGACTCTTCCCGTCTTCTCTTAGTGCGACGTAGCGAAGGCGGCTGCGAGGACCGGCAGTTTGTCGATTTGCCTGGCTTGCTGCACGGCAATGAACTCATGGTCTTAAATAACACTCGAGTTATTCCCGCTCGGCTCCTCGGCCGTAGAGCCGGCACCCGCGCCCAGGCACCATCTCGTGCCACACGCGGGGAACATCTTACGGGTAAGGTGGAAGTCTTCCTGACTCGTCAGGTTAGTCTGCAGACTTGGGAAGCTCTTGTCCGCCCCGGGCGCAAGATGCAAACCGGGGAACGTGTTCTCTTCGGCGAAGGCGAACTGGAAGCTGACGTGATATCGCGCGGGGAACTTGGATTGCGTACGCTGCAATTTGTTTCACGTGACACACGGTCCGTGCCGGAGCATCTGGAACGTCTCGGTCACACTCCGCTCCCACCCTATATCGATCGAGACGACGAGGTCGCCGACCGAGAGCGCTATCAGACCATCTTTGCGAAACAGCCTGGGGCCATCGCAGCCCCGACAGCCGGCTTGCACTTCACTCCAGAGATTCTGGAGAAGATTCGCGAACGCGGCGTGGAAACCTCCGAGCTGACGCTAGACGTTGGCCTCGGTACGTTTCAGCCAGTCCATAGTGAAACGCTCGAAGACCACGTGATGCACGCCGAGTCCTACGAAATCCCGGAGCAAACCGCACAACAAATAAAAGAGGCACGATCCGCAGGCCGCCCAATCCTCGCGATTGGCACAACTGTCGTTCGCGCTCTCGAAGCCAGCGCGCTGCGCGCGGCAGAGTCCGGCTCCGCCGAACTTTTGCAGCCAGGTAAGGCGGACGCCAACCTGTTCATCTATCCGGGATTTCAGTTCCGCGTGGTGAATGCTTTACTCACTAACTTCCATCTGCCGCGTTCGACTTTGCTGGCCCTGGTTTGCGCTTTTGCCGGGCGAGAAAACATTCTTAAGGCTTATCGGCATGCCGTGCAAGCAGGATACAGATTCTATAGCTATGGAGACTGCATGTTGATCCGATGAGGTGGCCCGATGAGAGACGCGAGCGCGGGTGGGATTGCATACGCGGGAATGTAATTCGCAAATCTCAGAGAGCGGCTTCCCGTCTAAGCAGTTGCCGCATGCAGGGCCTATGATTTCAAAATCTGTCGGGGGATAGTTTGAGGAGGGAGGCCGCCCACATACACAACCTCCCTCTCGACCATTCGAAAGGAGTCACGAAAACTCCTCGCTTATTCGCTGAACACGAAAACGCGATTTTGCCCGCCAAAACGAACTTCTTTCACTTGGCCGTCCTGGCCGATGAGTACAGAGTCACCCTGCGACTTCGTATCGCGGTTTTCCCATCGCCCTTCGGTTTCCGCCAGAATCTGCTTTCCCTTCTGGACGGTCGCCTTATTTCCGTCGATCATCAGGCGGTACTCACCTGCCTGCAGATCGGCTTTGCCGATCTTTGCCGATTGGGCGATGTTAATGGTCTTGGTGAAAGGCTTTGCGAGGAGAGGCACTGTCGAAACCAAAGCCGCCGCCAGCGCCATGCTGCGGAGAATCGAATTGAATTTCATGCGTGTCAACTTCCTTTCCGTCGGGATCGAGTCAGCCAAAATTTGCGGCTGTCACAAGCGCGACAGAGTGTTGACACGCGTGCTTAGGGCGAGTAGTCTCACCCGCAAGACACCTCGTTCTTCCTGGACTAACGGCCGGAAAGACTGCGTGTCATCGCCCCGCGGCTGCCACCGCGGGGTTTTTCATTTTAATCTCTGCTTCGCCTGCGCAGCTCTTCCGGCTGCACTGGTATAGACGAAGCAGGTGCCGAGAATGTTTCGTCTGTCATCGGTTTTTTATCTTTGATTCTCCTCATTCTTCGATGCTCTTCTTTTGCGTTTCGTCGCATTTTGTTGCCGTTTTCTAAACCTTTCGTAAATCATCGCGAACTTTCTCGAAACCTTTTTCCGTCTCCTGCGTCTCACGCGATTCCCCTCGTTTCTCCAGGGAGCGAGGTGCATCGGCACACGGCTTCATCTATACTCAATGGCATTTTGCGGAAGGCATAAATGCGGATTCTTGTTCTAAGCGATCTCCACGCGAACGCCACGGCATTCGCTGCTGCGCTTGATTCTGCCGCGGGCCGGTGGGATGTTTCCGTCTGCCTCGGCGACGTCGTTGGCTATGGTCCCGATCCGCATGAGGTCGTCGCCCGTCTTCGTGAACTCGGCACGCAAACGATTCGCGGCAATCATGACAAAGCCGTTTCCGGCTTGATGGACACCACCGACTTCAATCCCGTTGCCAAAGCGGCTGTTGACTGGACGCGCGCGCAATTGAAGGCCGAAGATCTTGCCTGGCTGTCTGCCCTTCCCCAAGGGCCGCTGACCACCGACGGAATTGTGTTGGTACACGGTGCGTTTCAGGACGAAGACGAATACGTCTTTACGCCCGCGCAAGCTCTCGATGGACTCCTCGATTCCACCGCTGAAGTTACCTTTTTTGGGCACACCCACCATCAGGGCGGCTTCTCTTATCAGGATTCCAATCTGGAAGTGTTGCAGATTCGGCCGCGTGCTACGGAGTCGTTTGCGGCCCTCCGTATCGAGCATCCGCGCCGCTATTTGCTAAATCCCGGTTCCATCGGCCAGCCGCGCGACGGCGACCCGCGCGCAGGCTTTGCCATCGCCGATCTCGAACATCAAACCGTCGAATTCTGGCGCGTTCCTTACGACATCGCCGCGGTGCAGGACCGCATGCGCGCCGCGGGCCTGCCGGAACCGCTGATCCACCGGCTCGTTGTTGGGCGATAAACCCGGGCACTTGAACATCGGCCAGGAATCATGCTCGTGCCACTTACGGGCGTGCTTTCTTACACCTCCTTGACGCCCGGCCGCTTCCACGTCAGCATCATTCTCTGAGCGGATTCCATGCCCGACACCCTGCCAATCGAAAACCCCGAACAGCCGCAACCAAATACTGGCCGCTCCCGGATTGTCTGGATGGGCGCTGCCACCATCGCGATCGCACTGGCCATTGTCATGTGGCCCAGCTCGGGGAGGAATCCCGGCTCTCTCCCACGCGAAACGCATCTTCCCTTCGGCTCTGCTGAACGAGCCTATGCGCCGAATCTTCACATTGACGACCTTGCTCTTAGCCGCGCTGAGAATTTTTTGAATCAGGAAGTCACCAACCTTGCAGGACGCGTGACGAATGCGGGAAATTTGCCGCTTTCCAACGTCGAACTTACCGTCGAATTCTCCGACGAATTTGGCCAAGTCGTCTTGCGGGAATCCCGCGCCGTTTTTACAGCCCAGGCGCCTCAGCTGGCTCCAGGCGAACGGCGTGGCTTCGAAATTTCCTTCGAGCATATCCCCACCTCATGGAACATCCAGCAGCCCACGGTTCGCGTTTCCGGAATACTGTTTACCTCTAAGAAAGAATAGTTCTAGAGCCACTTGTTTCCTTTATAATTCTCGGCGTGGACCTCTCGGCTGAGCTGCTGGCTTGTCTCAAGGAATTCACCGCGGACGGCGCCATCGAGATTCGCGAGAATGGCGGCCGCGTTGCTCCCTTCCTGGGACTTTCGTGGGAAATCCGCGGCGCCGCGGAAAAGCCGCTTTTGCATCTCTGGTCGGAAAATCATAATTTGACCCGTCGCGTTCTTGCTATCACCGACCATTCCGACCAGCGTCTCGCTCTTGCGGTTGAGCGCTTTGGCCGCACGAAACCCGACCGTTTGGAATTTGTCCGGCTGGAATTCGAGAGGACCCAGCGCGATCTTTCGCGGCAAGCGTTTTGCGATTTTCTACGAACTCTTCTTGCCGAACAATTTCCGGATGAGACCGTCGAATCACTGACCGCTTCGCCCGACCTGGAACACTCGATTTCCGGGAACTATGTTCGCGGCCTGCTGCGGCATGGCTCCTCTCATGTCGCTTTGCTCGCCGTCCCGGACGGCGAGTCCGCTGATACGGCGGAGAGCAGTCTTACATTCGCTTTGCTGTGGCTGGAACGCTCACGCACTTCCTGCCGCCGCGGCGCCGTCGTTGCCCTACGGCTTATTCTTCCCGAGGGTGCCACGCGCCACGTCGCTCATCGCGTTTTGGCCCTGGCTCCAGATCTGCCCCTCGAAATCTACGAACGTGATCCCGTTCGCGAAACGCTCCAAAAAATCGATCCGCGCCATGCGGGAAATCAAGAGACATGGCTGGTTCCTCATCGCGAGTCGCAAGCTCTCCTTGATCGTTCGCGTTACGAGGTCGAGGCGGTCGCCGCCCTCTCGCCGCGAGCCATCACCGTCCATCCCGTCGCGCAATCGCGCGAAGTTGTGCTCCGTTTTCGCGGCCTTGCTTTTGCACGCTGGGACGATGGGCGCATTTTCTTCGGCTGCCCGGACGCGCGCGAGGAGCTGACAGCTCCTTCGTTGCCCGCTCTTAAAAAGCTTCTCGAGCAGCTCGAAATTCATCGGCATCCGCTGGCCACCGAAGTCCGCCACGCCTTTTACCGCGCACAGCCGGAACGCTGGCTCGAAGCTATCGTGTGCGAGGACGTCACCCGCGTCGATGCTGCCCTCGACTCGCGCTTCGTCTATTCGCAAGTCTTTGCACATGCCGGAGGCGAGCACGGCATTCTCGACTTGCTCACAGTTACTCGGGCTGGCCGGCTCGCTATTCTCGAACTAAAAGCCAGCGAACACATTCATCTGCCGCTGCAGGCCGCTGGCTATTGGCTCGGGATTCGCCGTCATTTGGAACAGCGCGATCTTGCCCGGTATGGATATTTTCCGGGAATCGAGTTGCAGTCCGCCCCGCCGCTTGTTTATCTGGTTGCTCCGGCGCTTCGCTTCCATCCGTCCACCGACACGCTGCTGCGCTTTTTGTCGCCCGAAATGGAAAGCACGCGAGTCGGCTTGGCGGAAAGCTGGCGCCGCGGATTGCGCGTGGTCATGCGGCAATAGGCAGGCGGGCCCGTAGGCCCCACGTCTCATCTCTGCCCTGCGGGCGGTTTTGTCTTGCGTGCTTTCTGTGATATTTTTCACCTTACTTCGTTTCAGCTGAAATCTCCTGTCCCGAAGTCCTCCGGCACAGTAGAATCCTGTGTACCAGCCATCAGGAGCGCATTTTGAATTTTTCAGCGACCATCCGGCATACGCCACAGGCTTCTCTGATCGATCTTCGTGGCCGCCTCACGTTTTTCGAAGTTGGCGTTCTCCGTGAGAACGTTGCGCGGCTTCTCTCTGAGGGCCGCAAACACATTGTCCTCAACCTGAGCGCATTGCAATACCTCGACAGCTCCGGAATCGGCGAATTGGCTCGCATCTATGTGATGGTGCTAAAAGGCGGAGGCGAAATGAAGGTTGTCGGATTGTCACGTAATGTCGAGGAAGTATTGAAAGTCACTCACCTGTACGAAGTTTTTCCCGAATTTCCAGATGAGGAAGCCGCCCTGCAAAGTTTCCCCGCATCCCAATCCGATAAACTGCGTGGAAACAGCTAGTAGAAAAACACTAGAGGAAAATTTCCTGCCCTAAAAGGAGAGAAGCAGCTAAGGCGTGTGCCTTAGCTGCTTCCCGGGGTGTGTCCTCGAAGTGGTTAGTTGTTAATTTAGATGCATGGCAGCGAAAAAGGTTTCCACGACTTTAAAAAAAGTTAGCCTCTCTCTTTTTTGCCGATAACGTTTAATAAAACAGATACTTACGCCATCGCTCGTCCCGGTGACCGATGAGCCGCATCAACTGCCGCGAGGTATGCAGAGTAAACGGCCGGGGCCGCCGAGCCAGCTTAAACCCGGCTTCCTCGGGGGTCCGGTCGCCCTTGCTGTTGTTACAACGGTAGCAGCAAGCCACCAGGTTTTCCCACGACGAACGCCCGCCGCGCGATCTCGGTACAACGTGGTCCAGGGTAAGTTCTGAACTGGGAA
The DNA here is from genome assembly GCA_963843265.1 of uncultured Acidobacteriota bacterium. GTDB lineage: Bacteria > Acidobacteriota > Terriglobia > Acidiferrales > UBA7541 > Acidiferrum. The sequence goes on from CAWJJR010000001.1 coordinate 201,995, forward strand.
AAATCCTCCCACAGAACTGGCACGTATTGCGGTCCCGCAGCAGAATATTCTTGCGCGAAAGCGCCCGGCTTTGCTGCGGTATGTGCCGATAGGCAAGCAGGCGAATGACTGAAGGCACTTTGTGCGCGTGGGCAGCAGAGTGCACTTCCGCGCTATGCATCTCCTCGGCCTGCGCCACGCCCTTCAACAAAAGAACCATCGCGCGCCGCACCGCCGTCACGTTGATGGGTTCGTAGGTAGCGTTCAGCACGAGCACCGGCTCTTGCATCAACGATGCACGCCTGGGCAATATCGGGTTGTGGGATCTACTGTCCGCGGGATCCGCGGACCCAGGCACAGCGGCACTAGCCGCTTCGGGGGCATACCGCCCTCGGAAATCGACCGACTTTGGCCGGTTTGCGCTCATCGCGCTACCTTAAGCTACAGACTACCACTATCCGGGCCAAACAGGGGATTTCTCGAAGCCCGGGCCACCGTTAGTGCTAGAACTGACTTGGCTCCAGACGCCAAGAGCGCCCTCGTACATGCGTCTAGCGTTGCCCCCGTGGTCCTTACATCATCTACCAGTAGGACGCGCTTATTGTCAACTTGGCTGCCCGGACGTGTGGCAAAAGCACCACGGACGGACTCCCAGCGTTCCTCAAAGGTCAAAACTTGCTTGTTTGGGCGAGGCCTGGTCCTCATCAATAAGACTGCCTTGTGAGGCAGGCCGAGTTTACGGGCCAGGGGCTTCGAAATAAGCCCTGCCTGGTTATACCCCCGCTGCCGCTCGCGATCGCGGTGCAGCGGTACGGGCACGACCACTTCAGCCGCCAGAATTTGTCCTTCCCGCCTGGCAACTTCTGCCAATCTTTCGGCGAACAACGCTCCTAGCGGCTCTATCCTCTCCCACTTCAGTAGGAGTATTGCCTTCACCAACGATCCTTCATAGATGCCATAGCTTCTCGCCCGCTCAAATGCGTAAGTCTTCTGCTGACAGGCCCGGCAGAGAAGCGGTTCACCCTCGGCAGCCGGCCACCCGATGGTCTGGCCGCATATCTCGCACTTTTTCTCTGGAGGCGCCTCGAACGAAGAAAGGCATTCCTCGCAGATGGGAACCCGGCACGCGCCTTTCAACAGCCCTTCGCAAATCCTGCATCCGGCGGGAAAGAAAACGCTGACAACCGCCTCGCTGGCTTCTGCAAGCCATGCGCGCACACCTCTCCTCGCGCTCTCTGCCACACGCATCGAAGAGCTTTTTCCGGTCATGCACGGACAAATCTACTCTTCGCGGCTTTATAATGAAAGAGAGAATATACGCTAAGGTAATTTAATGGCAAACGGACCCTGAAATGTGAAGGGCCAGCCTTCCGGGGCTGGCCGCTCTTCAGGCATCACTGAACGGGATTTATAACAATCCCTGTTCCATTTTTTCCTGGCAGGAGATGCAGTGCTTGGCCCAGGGTACTGCCTCGAGCCGTTTCTGCTGCATTTCCTCTTGGCAATTCGCGCAAACGCCGTATTCGTCTGTGTTGATGCGCTTGAGCGCCGCATCAATCATGTTCAGAATCGTGCGGTCTGTGTTGGTCATGCCAAAGAGGAACTCCTTGGTATAGGAGTTTGCCGCTTTGTCTGCGAGATCCACCGTCGGATCTTCATCCGCGGTTCGTCCCTCTTCCTGGGTGCGGGCGATCGTCTTCATCAACTCCTCGCGCCGCGTTACCAGCTTTTTCTTGTAATAATCGAGCCTTTTCTTGTCCATGGAAGTCCCGCCCCTCTGTATGCTTTCGGGGCCATCTAAAAACTACGTAGTGTAGACCTGCCCGTTCGGAGTGTCAAGTTTGGGTGCACTCAATGCACCAAAAATGCGCCAGCCAGCCGAATCCTTGCTGCCTCATACAAGAGGGCTCATAATTGGGCGTCACTGACTTCTGATCAGGGAGAGCCACCGCCATGCCTGCGAAGAAATTGTCCGATACTGAAGTGCAAGCCCTCCTTCCCAAATTACCTGGTTGGAAAATCGTGAACGGGAAGCTACATCAAGAATACGTCTGCGAGGATTTCGTGACTGCCTTCGGCAACATGACCCGCGTCGCGCTGGTCGCCGAATCGATGAACCATCATCCTGAATGGTGTAACGTCTGGAACAAAGTGGTGATCGACCTTACCACCCACAGCGTCAAGGGAATAAGCGATTACGACTTCGTGCTCGCCGAAAAAGTCGAGGACATCTTCAATCCAGCACCTGGCGTCCTCCCGGTCAAATCAAAATGACCCGCGCCGGCGAATTAACTCGAACCCATGTCCCGGCTGGCAGTAGCACTTCCGCTGCTCGCACGAGAGGTAGGGATACTGCCGGGCGTTTCTTGCAAAAACCGTATAGTCCCACTAGCCTCAGCCCTCTGGTCCGCGTGCTCCTGGATCAGGTGAAAACCACGAGACACGCAGTTTAACTACTGGGCAGCGCGATTTACGAGGGGCGGCTGGATTTGCCGTTGACACCTGCGGATCGCAGTGCTACAAAACCTCAACGACAAGCTCTTTGGTGGTGAGTCTCTTACCGCAATCCATTCAGCGAGTGAGGCCGCAGACCTGCCTGGCAGGGCAGGCTGCACGGCCGCCGAAGGTCTTGTCCTGTAACACCCCACCCCACCCCGGGAGGTGAGAACCCCGCGGTTTTCACCTCCTTTTATTTTCGTGAAATCTCCTTGCACCTTTTCTCTTCGTGGGTTTGACTTTGCTTTTTCGTTTCGTTCTCTCAAGTTGCTTCCATTCTTGCCTGTACATAACTCTCGGTTAAGATAGTTCCCATCTTGCCCGAATCCGAGACAACCAGCCCTCCGCCCTTGTTAGCGCTGCGTGACGTCACCGTGGTGCGCGGAAAGCCCACAGAACGGCCAGCGCTCGATGGCATCTCGCTTCAAATCGACGCGGGTGAACACGTTTGCATCCTCGGGCCAAACGGCTGCGGCAAATCCACACTGATCAAAACCATTACTCGCGAGTGCTATCCCTTGGCGCGGGAAGGGTCTTCGATCTCTATCCTGGGCCGCGAACGCTGGAACATCTTCGAGCTTCGCTCGCTGTTAGGCATCGTGTCGCCCGATCTCCTGGCCTCCTGCACCACGGATGCGACCGGCCGCGACGTGGTCCTTTCCGGTTTTTTCAGCAGCACGCGCATCTTTCCCCACCACCATCCTGATCCCGGTCATCTGGCGCGCACGGAAGCCACACTCGCGCGTCTGGGAATCGCGCATCTCGCTGATCGTGCGGTTTCTCAGATGTCTTCGGGAGAAGCAAAGCGAACGCTGATCGCCCGCGCGTTGGTGCATGATCCGCAAACTCTGTTGTTCGACGAGCCCAGCAATGCGCTAGATATCGCCGCGCAATTCCAGCTTCGCGATACCATGCGCCAACTCGCACGCAGCGGCCTCGGCATTCTGCTCGTCACCCATCACGTCTCGGAAATCATTCCAGAAATGGAACGCGTCGTGTTGCTGCGGGAGGGCCGCATTCTTGCCGACGGCCCGAAACAAAAGATTCTGACAGCAGAGCGGCTTTCATCCCTATTTGGGGTACCCGTCCGCCTAGTTCAGCAGGACGGTTATTTTCACTTGTATTAGGCCAGCGGGGCGTGCGCCGTCACCGTGCTGGATCTCGCGGGCGCGAACCAGTCCCACAAGCCCCGGAGACCGATCGCCACAAGAAGAAGCACAACGGGATCGATCGGATGTCGATAGCGCAGTGAAGTATGGGTCACATAATAAAGCAGTGGAAAGACCGCGGGAATAGCGGCAATCGGAAGTGCATACGGATTTCTGCGGGCTAGAAGTACGACGATGCCGGCAAGAGCGCACAGCGGTGCAGCATCATTGCAAAGCAGAATTACCCGGAGCCATAGCGAATCCGCGCGACGAAATGTTGTCACATGAGTTACCGTCCCCGTCCAGAAATCCACAAACCGCTGTGAAATGAGCCATGACTCGATGCGCGGATGCGTCTCGATAAAAGCTAGCGCTTTCTTTTTCTCTTCTTCCATGAAGGGCATCTCGCCCATGCGGAGATAGCGGAGAATCTCGCGGTCTTGTGTGACTGGGCCGGGTCGAACCTTGTACTGGTCTTCATAGTTTTCGTTATTGCCGACGTACAGCTCAAAAGCAAAATTTGAACGCAGCGGAATGAGTTTGTGAAACTGAACGTAGTTGCGGACGGTCCAGGGCACGCAGCACAGAACAGCGATCGTGGCGGCCAGAGCGGGCCCCACGAACCATCTTGATTTGCCTTCGAAATGGCGCGCCCGATAACCGGCCCACAGCAAGAACACCGGAAAAAGCAAAGCGACGGCGGGGTTGGTGAGAAGAGCAACGCCCCATAGCAGCCCGTAAAGACTCCAATCGCGAAGACGGTGCGATTCCGCCAGGGCCAGCGTGGCCCAAAGCAAAACGGCGACCAAGAGCGCAGACAAGCAAGTGTCCCAAATCCATTCAAAGGGAATTATGATGGCGTTGGGAAAAAGAGCCCAAAACCACGCTGCGCCGCTTCCCACGCCGAGACCGGCAACGCGCTTGCCGGTGTAGAAAATCGGCACGCAGGTTCCCGCGGAGAATAGGATGTTCAAACAGAGTGCGGCCACAAAGGAGCGGAGCGTATAGATACCAAAAAGTTTGAAAATTCCCGCAAGAATCCAGGGATAAACGGGGGCAAGCCAGGCCGTGGGGCCACTATCTCTCTGGAACGGCGAAGAATATCCCCTCCCGCTGGCGATCGAATAGGCGATGTGTCCGGCTTCCGTCTGAAATGGGACGATACTCAGAACTTTCGCGGAGAATTGCCGTTCCTGATAGCAAGCGAAGCCCACCCGCGTTGCCACGCCAACAATCACAATCAGCAGAAGCGAGCTTGCGGCTTTTTGCAGAACGCTTATCATCACGCTCTGTCTCTAACAAGCCTTCGACAAATTGTCTAGATAAATACATTCCTGGAGCAATTCAGAAGGCAAGAAAATCGGCGGAAATTACGGAGGAAACTCAGCTACTTGTGCTCAGGCCCTTGAGAGCCGGTTCGGGCTTCCGGGTGTCTCGAACTCCAGTCTTCCGGTGGAAACGCCACCCGCCAAAATGTCGGCCGCGGCTCGGAAAACTCCAAGCCAATTTCAGCCTTGCCCGCGCGCACCGGGCCAAGATACACAACGTAGCACTCTTGCTCTTCCTGCGTGCGATTATGCTGCATGAAAACCTTGCTGCCGCTCGTCAGGCGAGCGCTCAACAGAATCAACGCTCCATGTGCGTTGATCGCCAGCGTCTCGGTTTCTTCAACGAACTCCTTGCCCTGTGTGTCCTCGCCGCGAACACGCACCGCCACTTGCATCAGCACCCGCTGGCTTCGGCGGCGCACCACGGGACCTCGGGGACCTGTATGAGCTTGTGCCATCGCACCTCTCAGCGTTAACTATACTGGGTCAAATTGCAGTGTCGAGCGGTAACACAGCAATAGGTACTTAATCGTGACAGCGCAATATGTTTATATTGGGGGCCCATTTAGGTCTTAGACGGAAGTCTGCGGTTAGCCTCTTTGATCCATGGGAACATAGTGCCGCGTGTCGTGACCAAGGTAAATTTGCCGGGGCCGCGCAATTTTCTGCTCGGGGTCCAAGAGCATCTCTTCCCACTGCGCCACCCAGCCGGAAGTCCGCGGAATCGCAAATAGCACCGGGAACATGGAAATCGGAAAGCCCATGGACTGATAAATCAGCCCCGTATAGAAATCCACGTTCGGGTAGAGTTTGCGCTTGATGAAGTATTCGTCTTCGAGAGCGATGCGCTCGCATTCCAGCGCAATTTCCAGCAGCGGGTTCTTGCCCATCAATTCGAAAACTTGGTAGGCCACATCCTTGATAATCCGCGCGCGCGGATCGTAATGCTTATAGACGCGGTGGCCAAAGCCCATGAGCTTTACTTCGCCGGCCTTCACGCGCTTGATAAACTCCGGCACTTTCTGCACCGAGCCGATTTCCAGCAGCATGTGCAGCACTTCTTCATTCGCGCCGCCGTGCAGCGGGCCATAAAGCGCCGCAATAGCCGCCGCCGTCGCCGAATAGGGATCGACGTGCGAGCTTCCCACTCCACGAATCGTATTGGCCGAACAATTCTGCTCGTGGTCCGCATGCAAAATGAAGAGCACATCGAGAGCATGCTCAAGCGTGGGATTGGGGCGGTACTTCGCTTCCGTGGTCCGGAAAAGCATGTTCAGAAAATTCCCGGGATAGCTCAGTTCGTTGTCCGGATAGACGTACGGCATCCCCAAAGTGTGCCGGTAAGAAAACGCCGCAATCGTCGGCATTTTTCCGACCAATCGGTACGTCTGCTTGCGCCGCGACTCCGCGTTAAAAATGTCCTTAGCGTCGTGATAAAAAGTCGATAGCGCCGCGATCGTCGAGATCATCATCCCCATCGGATGCGCGTCGTAATGAAACCCGTCGAGAAACTTCTTGATGCTCTCGTGAATGAACGTGTGATGTGTAACGTTGTACGTCCAGTCCTTCAGCTGCGTTGCAGTTGGCAGCTCTCCATGTAGCAGCAGATAAGCCGTTTCGAGATAAGTGCTTTTTTCAGCGAGGTCTTCGATCGGATACCCTCGATAGCGCAGAATGCCCGCGTCGCCATCGATAAACGTAATCTTACTTACGCACGACGCCGTGTTGTTGAACGCCGGGTCGTAACTCAGCATCCCAAATTCAGCCGGGTCCACCTTGATCTGTCGCAGGTCCATGGCGCGGATCGCGCCGTTCTTGATGGGAATTTCGTAGCTTTTTCCCGTGCGGTTGTCCGTGACGGTGAGGGACTCGCGAGATGCGGAAGCTCCATCGGTCTTTTTCGTTTGCGTGGCAGTCGGCGCGGAATCCATTGAACAATCCTTAGCAGCAAGCATCGCAGATGCGCTTTACTTCACCACTCTACACCAAAGAGAGGCCGCCGGGAATGGGACTTGCGACGCCGTAAGTGTAATCAGATGTTTGCTTTGCATCGCGCGGAGGCCCAGTCCGTCAACCTGCGACAATGCCTCAGACTGTGCCTCTTGACAATAGTCGTTATAACGAGTATTATTGGCCCCGTCGAACCTAGGAGGTAGACCATGATCGACATCCGCAAAAGCCAAGACCGCGGCCATTTCAACCACGGCTGGCTCGATACCTATTTCACGTTTTCCTTTGCAGACTATTACGACCCCAAGCATGTCCATTTCCGCACCCTGCGCGTCTTGAACGACGACCGCGTCGCTCCCGGGGAGGGTTTCCCCACACACCCGCACCGCGACATGGAAATCGTCACGTACGTGCTCGAAGGCGCTCTCGAACACCGCGATAGCATGGGCACCGGCTCCGTTATTCGTCCCGGCGACGTCCAGTACATGAGCGCAGGCTCCGGCGTCACGCACAGCGAATTCAACGCGTCCAAAACCGAGCCCGTCCACCTGCTCCAAATCTGGATGTTCCCTGAAGAAAAGGGCGTGAAGCCCGTCTACGGCCAGAAAACCTTCAGCGAAGGTGAGAAGCGCGGCAAGCTCCGTCTCGTAGCTTCCCCAGATGGCCGCGATGGTTCCGTAAAAATCCGGCAAGACAACAATCTGTACGCGACGGTTCTAGACAAGGGCGAAGCCGTAAAGCATGAGCTGCAGCCGGATCGCCACGCCTACGTGCAGGTCGCCCGCGGCAGCGTCAAGCTAAACGGCAAACAGCTCGAAGCCGGCGACGGCGCAGCCATTTCCAAAGAAAAAGCCGTCGAACTCACCGGCGTCGACAACGCAGAAGTCCTTCTCTTCGACCTCGCGTAAGTCGGCACAAGCACTTTCGCCCGAGGATGAAATTTGAAAGAGTGAGGCGCGCAGAGAGTGTTCGCATCCACAGGGCACTTTCTGCGCTTTTTTTTGAACTGCGAACTATTCGTACCGCAGGGCCACCATCGGATCGACGCGCGTGGCCCGGCGCGCTGGGATATAACCTGCGACAATTGCGACGGCGGCGAGCAGTCCAATGGCCGCGACGAATGTAAAAGCGTCGCGAGATGCAAGCCCAAACAGCATCTTTTGCAAAATACCCACTGTCGCAAAAGCAAGACACGTCCCTGCCGTCAGTCCACCAGCAAGAACTATGACCACATCGCGCATGACTAACCGCAAAATGGCGCCCCGCGGCGCGCCCAACGCCATCCGAATCCCAAATTCACCTTGTCTCTGCGTCACCAGATAACTCAGCGCGCCGTACAGTCCAATCATCGCCAGAAGCAGTGCCAATCCTCCAAAGAAGGTGGATAGCGTGGCCAGGAGCCTCTCTTGCACCAACGAGTCGTCCACTTGCTGAGCCAGCGTAGTGAAATCTAGCGGAATCGTTTTGCTTACACTTGCCACGGCCTCCTGAACTTCGGGGATGAGCGCGGACGGGCGCATCGCCGTGCGTAGTTCAAACGTCTGCTCTTCCGCGTGCTCCGGAATTTGCGTGATCGGAAAATACGCCGTCACGGAGCTCTCTTCCCGGAGCGATTCGTATTTGGAATTCTTCACCAACCCCACGATTTGAATCGGCACGGCCTCTTTACCGGGCTCCGCTTTGACCCGAAAGTATTTGCCCACCGGATTGGAATTCGCAAAGAACCTCCGCGCGAGTGCTTCGTTTACGATGGCCACCTTTGCCGATGTCTTTGTGTCAGCCTCGCCGAAACTGCGCCCCGCCAGCAGCGGCGTCCGCAGCGTTTCAAGATAACCAGGCGATATGAAGTTCAAATAAGCCACCGCATCTTCCCCGGTCGGCGGATTCGGCGTGTCTACTTCCAGTTCGTTGTTCCATATTCGGTTGCTGACGGGTGTAATGAGGGACCGGCCCGCGGACAAGACCCCGGGTAGAGAGCGCAATCGGCTTTCGATCTCTTCGAACATTGCGGCCTGCAGCTCGGGCGCTATCTTTGCCGTATGCAGATCCGTGTTCACGATCAGCACGTTATTTCGATCGAATCCAATGTCCATTGTCACGAGTTTTACTAGACTACGCAGAAAGAGCCCGCTCGCCACCACCAGCACCAGCGATAGCGCCACCTGTGTCGCAACAATCCATTTCCCAGGACGAAACTTCGCCCGACTCTCTGCTTCGACCGCCTGGCTCCCTTTCATCGCGGAGGTCAAGGACACCCGCGTAGAACGAAACGCGGGCAGCACGCCAAACAGGAGTCCTGTGAAAACGGCCGCCGCCGCTGTAAAACTCAAGATCCGCCAATCAAGTGTCAGATCCAGGAAAATACTGTCGCTCTTCGTGGAAATATAGCGAACCAGTAGCGAGCTCCCCCAGCGCGCGAACACAATTCCTAGCCCGGCGCCAGCGGTCGAGAGCAAAATACACTCCGTCAACAGCTGCCGGATCAATCGCGATCTCGAAGCGCCCACCGCCTTTCTTACTCCGATTTCCCGGTGGCGGGCCGCTGCGCGCGCCAGCATCAAGCTCGCAATATTGGCGCATGCGATCAGCAGCACCAGCCCCACAACGCCCATCAGTATATTCAGCGGCTGTTCGAACTGCCGTCTCACCCACGATGTTCCTGTCGCGGCCGGGACGGGCACCAGCGTGAACTTCAGGAATCTCGCCTGCATCTTCTGATCCCAAGTTTTCGGCAGAGCCTCGGCAAAGATTTCCGGGGATAGAACACCCAGGCGAGCTTTCAGTTGGTCCCGGCTGAGCCCCGGCTTCGCACGACCCATAACTTTCAGCCACCACCAGGACCGCTGGTCCAACCGTCGGTCTTTTCCGTCGAATATATCCGCGGTGCAAATTGGAATCGCCACATCATATTTGCTGCCGACCTCAACGCCGTAAAAGCCCGGAGAACTCACGCCGATAATTTGAAAAGAGTGGCTGTTAAGAGAGATCGTGCTGCCGATGGCGCTCGGCGATGCCCCAAAATGATCATGCCAGAAGCCATCGCTGAGGACCGCCACGGCTGCGCAGCCTCGTGTGTCGTCGACTCGGGAAAATAAGCGCCCGGCTACTGGGCGACTACCTAGAGTGTTGAAATAATCGCCGCTCGCAAAAATCCCGCTGGCGTTTTGGACCGCTCCGCCCTCCGCGAGATCGAAACGGTCATCGCCCCAAGCAAAAACACCGGAAAACACATCCTGATGGTCTCGAACCTGCTCCCAAAGTGGATTCGTAAAGCTTGGAGTGCCCTCGCCTTCCCCAGAAAAGTTGCCTCGCAGTACTTGGACCAATTCCTCGGGCTTTTGCACGGGAAGCATTCGCAGCACGACCGTATCAATCAAGCTAAATATCGCCGTGTTCGCTCCGATGCCGAGAGCGAGCGACAGAATCGCGACACTGCTAATTACCGGCGTGCGGCCGAGAATCCTCAGACCGTAACGGACATCCTGAAAGAGCGTCTCGATCAGATTCACCCCGCGCGCTTCGCGAATCTCTTCCTTCAACTGCTCATGGCCGCCAAAATCAATCCTTGCGCGCCTCAGCGCCTCTTCTCGTGTGAGGCCCGCTTTGATGTTCTTCTCAACTTGCTGCTCAAAATGAAATCGCAACTCCGCGTCCGCTTCCGATTCGACCGCCTCGCGCCGAAAGAGGGCTCGTAGACGAAAAAACAGATCGTTAAACACGAAAGCCTCCCTACGCCGTCTCTAAAATCTGCGCCACGGCCGCCGCCAGCTTTTTCCAGCAATCTTTCTCGAGTTCGAGCTGTTTCCGCCCAGCTTTGGTGAGTTCGTAGTATTTCGCGCGCCGGTTATTTTCGGACGTCCCCCACTTGGCCTTGATCCATCCCCGCCGCTCCAGCCGATGCAGCGCCGGATACAGCGACCCTTGTTGAATCAGCAGCACATCGCTCGAAATCTGATGAATGCGCTCCGAAATCGCCCAGCCATGCTGCGGTTCGAGCGCCAGCGTCCGAAGAATAAGTAAGTCCAGCGTACCCTGCGGAAGTTCAATCCTCTTTTGCGTCATCAATTGAGTCCCCTGTTACTTCGACAAGAGACACTACACCCGCTCCTGTAGAAGCGCAAGGGGACAAATGATTCATCACGGGGAATGCTCTAAGGCCGGTACGATTCACACAGCGATACTTCTCACCGTGGTGCAGGGACGGGGCTTGCCCCGCCCCCTGAAGATGTCAGCCACGCGTCCGTTGGAATTCGCGCATAAAGTTGGTAAGCGCTTCCACCGCTTCAAGCGTCACCGCGTTATAAAGCGAAACACGCATGCCGCCAACCGACCGGTGCCCGGGTGTTCCCACAAGGCTCGCAGCGGCAGCATCTTTCCCAAATTGTTTTTCAATGGCTTCATCGCCGCCAGCAACACGAAAAACCACGTTCATCTTCGACCGCGAAGAGTTTTCCACCGGGCACCGGTAGTATCCTCCGCTCGCCTCAATCGTGTCGTAGAGCAACTTCGCCTTGGCCGCGTTCCGCTTCTCAATCCCAGTGATTCCGCCTTCCTCGTCGATCCACTCCATCACCAGCCCCACGATGTAAATCGCGAAAGTCGGCGGCGTGTTGTAGAGCGACTTTTCCTTGATAAATGTCCGGTACTGCAGCATGGTTGGCAGATTTTTGTCAGCCCGCTCGGCAAGGTCTTTGCGCACGATCACGACCGTAACGCCGCTCGGCCCAAGATTTTTCTGCGCGCCCGCAAAGATCATTCCGAATTTGCTTACATCAATCGGCCGCGAAACAATGTCCGATGACATATCCGCGACGAGCGGCACGCTCCCCGTCTCGGGCAATTCGCTCCACTGCGTGCCTTCAATGGTGTTGTTCGTGCAGATGTGCACGTAAGAAGCGTCCGGCGAGTATTTGATCTCGTCTTTCCGCGGAATCCGGACGAATTTGTCCGCTTCCGTCGAACCCGCCACGTTGTGCAGAACGCCTTTCTTCAATTCTCCCAACGCCTTCGCCGTCCAAGTCCCCGTATGAATCAAATCCACCGGCTTCCCCGGCAAGCACAAATTCATCGGCGCCATCGTGAACTGCATGCTTCCGCCGCCCTGCACGAAAATCACGGCGTACTCTTCCGGAATCGCCAGGTGTCTCCGCAACCCCGCTTCCGCCGCCGCAATAATGCTTTCGAATTCCGGCGAGCGGTGGCTCATCTCCATCACCGACATCCCGCTCCCGCGCCAATCCAGCAACTCCTCCCCAATCCGCTCCAGCACCGGCAGCGGCAAAGCCCCCGGCCCCGCATTGAAATTGTGTACGCGCTTCACCACGCGCTCCGTAGCTGTTGTCGTGCTCACGATGATTAATCCTCTCTGACGGGAATCAGACCGCTCCGGCATACTCAGCCAGCATTCAAGAATAACAGATGTCGCGTAACCGCCGGGTTGTGCGGTTTGAACGAAAGTTTATTTTTGTGTTGGCTTTTCTGGAATGGCTAGTTTGCAATCCGCCCACCACGAGTGCGTTTGGCGCTCAATATCGTTGTAGTGGAGGTACTCACAAGAGTTTCCGTTTCGCCCCATCCACTGCGGCGCTGCGCCATCAATCGGACACACATTCTGATGCGCTCTTTCCCGTCTGCAGCCCGCCGCGCCTAAAACAATCAGAAAAAGTAGCGCTACAGTCGCGTTGCGCTTCACCTCAGGCGACCTCAGCAATCGCGAACTCAACCCGCCGCCGCATCGGATCGATCCGCTCCGCCCTCACGTGCACTCGATCTCCCAAATGCAACGCAAGTTCCTTCGGTTTTGAGCCTCGTCCACGCCGCGCTCCTGCCCCGCGGTGCCGCCCCTCGCCTCCCGATAGAGCAACGATGGCGTGATCGCGCTCCCGAAACACAACACGCGCACCTGCCGCATCTTCGAGCGCATTGATCGGCAGCAATCCTTCGACGAACACCTCAAACAGCTCGACAAAACATCCATACTTCTGCACCGAAATAATTAGCCCCTCATATTCCTCGCCCAGATGCGCTTCCATAAACTGCGCCGTCTTCCAATCCATCAATTCGCGCTCGGCTCCGTTCGCGCGCCGCTCGGCTTCCGAAGTCTCCGACGCCATCTCCTCCAGTTGTGTCTGCGAATAAAGCGTCGCCTCCACGCCTCGCGCCGCATGGCTCGAAGCCGGCGCCGCCGCGTGTGGATGTTCCAACGCCCACTTCAAGACCCGATGCACAATCAAATCCGGATACCTTCGAATCGGCGAAGTGAAATGCGTGTACTCGTCAAATCCCAGCGCAAAATGCCCCAGTGCCTCGGCCGCGTAACGCGCCTGCTTCAACGACCGCAGCATCAAGTAAGAAACAATCCGCTCTTCCGGCTTCCCCGCCAATTTCCGCAGCAACTTCTGATAATGCTGCGGCGTGATCTTCAGCTCCGTCGATCCCGGCAGCGCCACACGCATCCCCCGCTCGCGCCCATGCCCATAAGAATCCGGCCGCCCCGCCTTCGCCGGCGCAGGCACGCGTCCGTGCCGCACGGCAATCTCGCGCTGGTGCAAATCCGCCACGCCCAGCGAATACCCAAACGCCTGCGCCAGCTCCTCAAACTCCAGCACTTTGCGCGCATCCGGCTTCTCATGTACGCGATGCAGTGCAGCAATCCCGCGCCGCAGCAAATAGCTCGCCACCGCGCGATTCGCCGCCAGCATGAACTCCTCGATCAAACGGTGCGCGATGTTCCGCTCGCTCCTCACGATGTTCGTCATCTGTTGCTGTTCATCAAACTCAATCACCGGCTCCGGCAAATCAAAATCGATCGACCCATCCTCATTCCGCCGCTTATTCAGTAGCAGCGCCAACTCTTTCATATCGCGAAAATGTCCAGCCAGCCCCGCGTACCGCACTGTCGCGTCCGCATCGCCCTCAATCACTTTGTTCACATCGGTATACGTCATCCGCTCCGCCGAGCGAATCACTCCCGGCATCATGTGCGCGCTCAGCATTTTCCCCGCCCCGTCGAATTCCATTAGCGCGCTCATCACCAGCCGCTCCTCGCGCGGCTTCAGTGAACACATCCCGTTCGAAAGCGCTTCCGGCAGCATCGGCACTGCCCGGTCCGGAAAATAAACCGATGTTCCGCGCAGCCGCGCTTCCTGATCCAGCGCCGTCCCCGTTCGAACGTAGTGCGCCACGTCGGCGATGTGCACCTGCAATCCCCAACCGCCGTTCGCCCGCCGCTCCACATAAACCGCATCATCAAAATCCCGCGCTGTCTCCCCATCAATCGTCACGATTGGCAAATGTCGAAAGTCATCGCGCCCCGCGCGCTCCGTTTCGCTCACGGCCTCTGCGCGCTTTTCCGCTTCTTCCAACACCGCGTGCGAAAACTCGTGCGGCAAATGATGTTTCCGAATCATGATCTCGGTGTCCACGCCGAGATCCCCCGGCCGCCCCAAAATTTCGATCACCCGCCCCGTCGCCGCCGCTCCCCCTCGCGGATAGCGCAGCAGCTCCACGTTCACCACCGCGCCGTCGAGCTCCGCCAACCGTTCGAATCGTCTCCCTCGCGCTCCGCCTTCGTCCGCACCTAATTTCGCCCGCAACTCCACGGTCAATTCCTCGCCAGGAGGAATCTCCACCTCATGCTGTATGCGCGTGTCATACGGCAGCACCACATTTCCTCGCGGCCCATACCGAAACAATCCCACCACCGACGGATGCGCCCGCCCCAGTACGCGCACGATCCGCCCCTCCGCCCTCTGCCCACCCCCGCGCGAGCCGCCGCGAAACTCACTCACCCGCTGCAATTTCGCCAAAACATGATCCCCGTGCATCGCGTCTTCCACCGCGTCCCGCGGAATAAACACATCCCCATCCAACTGCGGCATCGGCACATCCGGCACCACAAATCCGTACCCGTCGTGGTGCAGCACCAGCCGCCCTCGCACCTCATCCCGCGCCAGCACACTCGTTCCCGCCTGCCTCTGCGGAACGTTCCCCGTGGAACTCTGTCTTGTAGGCGCATTCTCTTTCGAGCCAGCCCCGCCTGCCTCCGAAGCTCGATCCCCTTTTCCCGCCAATTCCTCTTCGCGTTTTCGCCCCGCCAACCGGTACCGCCCCCCCGGCAACTCCGCAATCGCCCCCCGCTTTCGCAAGCCAGCCAGCATCTTAAACAGCCCCTTGCGCTCCGCCTTTCCCAGATGCAGCCCCGCCGCAATCTCGTTCGCAGACACCTCTCCATGCGTAACTTGCAGAAAACGCAATATGTTATCTGGACTCAACGAGGATGGGCGTGGCATAAGGTGTGAGCAGCTCCTAGCCGCTGGGGCCGGCAAACCCAACGGTTTTCCCGCTTCCCGCGCAGGGGCTCGCCTCGCCCACAGATTCTAGCCACTTTTTTTCATTTTCACCGGAACTTTTTTCTCTCTGCCGGGATTAATAGGTAGGCCAACACACGACCGGCTGGCCGCCCTCCGTCAGGCTGGCCGGACATCCCCGAAAGGGGACATAAGGAGGCGGGACGACCTGGCCCGCCTCCTCTTTTTTTTACGGATAATCTCCGAACTAACTCTGCTAGGCTCGCGGCATTACCTCCACAAGAACCGCGTCCTCTTTGTTGTGGGTCGCAAACCGCACATCCAGAAACAACGAAATGACCTCGATATTCGTCCGCGCATGCATGCTAAGTTTCGTTGCCGTAAAAGCTCCGCTCCCCGCAAGCGCGATCGGCAGCAAAAGTTGATCCGTCAAATGCTCGTCCGCCACTGCACTCGAAGACAGATAAGCCCGCGCTTCTCCAGCCGCTTCCGAGGCAACTTTCTCCGCGCTCGCCCCGAGCCGCCCGAATCCCGTGAAAACCAACCTAAACTCGCCGTCACCGATTTCGATCATCACTACATTCCCCGGTCCGCGCGAGTCTTTTGTCTCGAGAATCTCAAGCGCATCTGCGGGCCAGTTCAGATGATGCGCCACTGTATCCAATTCGCGTCTCGCGATGCTCCGCGCCAAATTAGCAACGATCGCCACCACACGTCGCTCCGTCACTCCACCCCTTTCGCTCAACACGAGCGGAGAGAGCTTTTCGCACGGCTCGATCTCCGCCACGAATCGTCCCCCGCCCGCCGGATAAAATCCGTAACGCTCGATACTCACGCTGACTTTTGGCCCCATGCGCCCAAGCAAAGGCAAAAACGTCTTCTGCAGAAAATCGAACGGCGGAGCCTGCATATTGTGCGTCCCCCCTTCGAGCACAACCCTGCTCGTCCCCGGAGCAGTCATCAGCGCCGGCAAAATCGTCTGAAACACCAGCGTGCTGCTTCCCGCCGTTCCGACCACAAATCGGTATTCTCCCGCGCGAATTTTCCCTGGAACAAACTCCAGGGCCTTCGATCCAAGCGTCGCGCCAACTGCCTTTGCGCCGCCCACCTCCGCGGCTGCCATCACCGCCGTCAAATGCTGCCGCAGCAACCCCGGCTTCTCGCGCTTGGCTCGAATGTTTTCAATGCGAAACGGCTGCCCCGTCACCAGCGCCAGGCTCAGCGCTGTCCGCAGCATCTGCCCGCCGCCTTCTCCCGAAGCTCCATCAATCCTAATCATGATTTTATTTTCCAAAAGTAAGGGCGTGGCCTGCACAAGACCACGCCCTTCTTCCTTACCCTTTCACGCAAACCACCTGGCGCAACGTGTGCACAATTTCCACCAGGTCGCTCTGCGCCGCCATCACGGCCTCAATCGGCTTGTAAGCCGCCGGCGTTTCGTCGATGACCTCCGCGTCTTTCCGGCATTCCACTCCCGCCGTCATCCGCTTGTGATCTTCGATCGTAAATCGCCGTTTCGCTTCCGTGCGGGACATCGCTCGTCCGGCCCCGTGGCTGCAGCTCATGAAACTTTCCATGTTGCCTTTGCCGCGGACGATGTACGAACGCGCTCCCATGCTGCCGGGGATAATCCCCATGTCGCCTTCGCGGGCGCGCACTGCGCCCTTCCGCGTCACCAATATGTTCTGCCCATAGTGACGTTCTCGTGCGACGTAGTTGTGGTGGCAGTTGATGGCTTTTACTTCCGCAGTGAACGGCCGTACCTCGCCCGAACCGCGCACCGCCGCCACAATCTGTTCCATCATCAAGTCGCGGTTCCGGCGGGCAAAATCTTGCGCCCACTCCACGGCCTCAACGTAATCGTCGAAGTGCTCCGTCCCTTCCGAGAAATACGCCAGATCCTTGTCCGGCAAGTGAATGAAAAACTTCTCCATGTCCTTCCGCGCCAGCTCGATGAAGTAACTCCCCATTCGATTGCCGACCCCGCGCGAACCGCTGTGCAGCATGAACCACACCGTTTCCGCCTCGTCCAGGCACACTTCAATGAAGTGATTGCCCGTTCCGAGCGTCCCCAGATGATTCGAGTGATTTCCGCGGTCCAGCTTTGTGTGCTTCGCTAGGATCGCGTCGTAGCGCGGCTTTAGCGTTCCCCAAGCCTCCTGATTCCGGCCCGGGATTTCCTTCCACGCCCCAACGTCGCCATGCCCCCCGTGATTCGTTCGCCCGTGCGGCACAGCGTTCTCAATCGCCGTACGAATCCCCTTCAAGTTATCCGGAAGATCGCTCGCATTCATGTCCGTCTGCACGGCCATCATCCCGCACCCGATATCCACGCCCACAGCCGCCGGAATGATCGCCCCCTTCGTCGGAATGACGCTCCCCACCGTCGCGCCAATCCCCCAGTGAACGTCCGGCATAGCCGCCACCCACTTGAAAATGAACGGAAGCTGCGCCACGTTCAGAAGCTGTTTCCGCGCCTGATCTTCGATCGGTACACCACGCGTCCAGCTCTTGATCGGCGCGCCCTTCTCCGGAGCAAACACTTCGTAGCTTTTCTCTTCGCTCATGACTGCCTCCACGCTTTTCTCCGAATCTATCAGCAATCCTCGCCGAACTTCTCTTTTTCACTGCAACGAGGCGCTAGGTGACCGCTTCCACCGTCGCCTCGTTGCCCACCTCATCGTTTCTCACTTGTTTGCCAGACATATTGCAAGGAGCACACCAAAGGACGCGAGTGGATAAACCATTGAATATAAGCTAGTTAACGGGAAGCGGCACACAACGTCGCTCTTATTTCATAGCTCTAAATATACGCACTTATATTATAATATAGCTATGCCCGGTAACGTCGTCATCGGCCTCCTCGGCACCACTCTCGATGCCGGCAAATCTCACGACCGCTGGCAAACCTGGCGCCCCACCGTCTCCCTCTGCCGCCAGCCTGACTTCGTCGTCCACCGCCTCGAACTTCTCCACGGTTTGCGCGATACATCCCTAGCAAGAAACGTCGCCCAAGACATCGCCGCCGTCTCCCCCGAGACCGAGGTCCGCCTCCACGAAATCGAGTTCGGCGATCCTTGGGACTTCGAGCGCGTCTACGAAGCCTTGTTTAAATTTGCCCGCAGCTACATCTTCGAAGTCGAGTCCGAGGACTATCTCATCCACATCACTACCGGAACGCACGTCGCCCAAATCTGCCTCTATCTCCTCACCGAATCCCGCTACTTGCCCGGCAGGCTCCTTCAGTGCTCCCCTGAACGCGACCGCAGCGCCCCCGGCACAATCAAAATCATCGACCTCGATCTCTCGAAGTACGACCGCATCGCTTCCCGCTTCCAGCAAGAGCAGCGCGACGCTGTTTCCTACCTAAAGGGCGGCATCGACACGCGCAATGCGGAGTTCAATCGCCTCATCGACCGCATCGAACAAGTCGCCATCGCCACCCGCGATCCCCTTCTCCTCATGGGCCCGACCGGCGCCGGCAAATCCCGCCTAGCCCGCCGCATCTTCGAACTCAAGAAACTGCGCCACGCCGTCGAAGGCGCTTTTATCGATGTGAACTGCGCCACGCTGCGAGGCGACGGCGCTATGTCGGCGCTATTCGGCCACTTAAAAGGCTCATTCACGGGAGCGCTGAAAGACCGGCCTGGCCTCCTTCGCGCCGCCGACCGAGGCGTCCTCTTTCTCGATGAAATCGGCGAACTCGGGCTCGACGAACAAGCCATGCTCCTGCGCGCCCTCGAAGAGAAAACCTTCCTTCCCCTCGGCTCCGACACGGAATCTCACAGCGACTTCCAATTAATCGTCGGCACCAATCGCGATCTCCTCGCCGCCGTCCGTGAGGGCCGCTTTCGCGAAGACCTCCTGGCTCGCATCAATCTTTGGACCTTCATTCTTCCCGGATTGCGTTCCCGTCCCGAAGACATCGAACCGAATTTGCAATTCGAGCTCGATCAGTTCGGTGAAAAGACTGGACGCCGCGTCACCTTCAACAAGGAAGCCCGGGAAAGATTCCTGGATTTCGCCCACTCCTCGGGCGCCCTTTGGAAAGGAAACTTCCGCGATCTGAATGGCGCCGTCGTTCGCATGGCCACGCTGGCCCACGGCGGCCGCATCACCGTCGAAGTCGTCGAAGAAGAAATCGCCCGTCTGAATGCCTCATGGAACAGTCTGGAAGCCCGCGGCGAAGAAGAATCTCTATCCGAATTCCTAAACCCGGAAAATCTTGCGAAGATCGACTTGTTCGATCGCGCCCAGCTCGCTCGCGTAATTGCCGTCTGCCGCTCCTCCCACTCCCTCTCCGACGCTGGCCGCATCCTCTTTAACGCCTCCCGCCAACTCAAAAAAATCCCCAACGACGCCGATCGCCTCCGCAAATACCTCTCCCGCTTCAACCTCGACTGGAATCATCTCCAGAGATAATTGCGCGCGGGGCGTGGCGAGGAGATTCCGGGCCGAAATCTGTGCGGTCGGTTGTGATTTTGGTGCTGCGGGTGCCCCACACGTCGGGTTTACGTGTGGGGTTTTTGACTCTGTTCTTGACCTTCGCGGTTCACCGTCCGTCCTTTCGCTTCTTGCAGATACCTGTGCCGTTTCAACCCGTGAAATCGATCGGCATCGCTCCTCTCTCTCCTTTTTCGTATGACAAAAAACTGCTCCACACCCATTCGCCGGGATTTCCTGCCAATCCTCGCTTCACCGGATTCGCGTGCATGTACCCGAGTTTCTCGCGAACCTTCTTAGCGCTATACACGTTAAAGTCGTAAAACCGAGGCTGCCAAAATCGTGGCAACCTTGCATCGCCCTCCTTGAAAGCCAAGCGCATTTGTCCCGCCGGCACACGGCATCTCCGTTTTCTCAAATCCCGCGATACGCGCTGTTTCAACACTTTCAGCACCAGCGACGGCGTACACTTTGCCGACTCGCTGATGAGCAGATGCACATGTTCGGGCATCACCACATATCCAATCAGCAGAAACCGATAGCGCTCTCGAATCTTTGCCAGCGCCGCAACGAATGCATTCCTGGCCCGCGCCGTTCCCAACAGCGGCAGCCGCCGGTAGCAACTAAAAGTCAGAAAATGGAGATGACCCTGCCCATAATAGCGCTTCAGTTCTTTCGGCGTCGCACCACTCCAAAACCCCCACACGTAACCCGGGCGTGTGGGGCACCCCCTCGCCCCTTGCATCCTAACGCTCCTTATATCTATGAACATGGTATATTCGCGCTGATGATCCTTCTCCAATCGAAAACGGAATTACGGAAAAGCACCCGGGCCACCCGCCAGAAGCCGAGGAACTTGGTAAAGCATGGGTCGGTTCCGGTCCCAGAGTAGCGAGCGATGGCAAGACTCGTGTGAGCGCCGACGGACTGAGGGCGTACAGGCCGCCAAGCTTCAAACCGAACCTCGGGAAGATACAAGCAAACTTCGAAGAAAAGGCAGTCATGGGCGGACAGCCTGTTTCTAACGGACACTTGGACATAAAATGAATATAAGAGCTAAAGTCAAGTCAGTACTCACCTCTAATATGAATCAACTAGAGCGGTACGTGCCCCCTGATCCAGACTTTTTTAGCATTTCAGTCAGAGCAATGGTCGGTCCAGAAGGATCCGATGGCGAAGAGTCTTTCGACGTGCAGGTGTGCACGCTCAGGTGGCTGGAAGATCGGCTTGAGCGCGAATTGTTTGTGCTCGGCACACATCGGCTTTTTGTTAAGACTTATGACCAGCCAGAAATCAGGAAGTTCATAACTCGGACCATCGAACGGTTCAGCGGGTCCACTTGGCAAGAGGTCGCCGAGAAGATAGGCCGACAAGCCCATTGGGAGTTCGAAGATTACAAACCCGCCGGCGGGACAGACGGGACGTAATCTGTCTCACCAAACTCCCAAATTCCCGCCAACCGCCTCAATCCACTCCACTTCCCCGTCTCACGTTCGAATGATATCCACTCAATAATAGCTATTGACAGTAATGCGAACCCGTGCTATCCTAGTGTATGTTCAGCTCGCCACACTTCTCGTCCTTCGCACCCCCGCCGCCCACCTCCCGCCCCAAAATCCCCCCTCCGATAATGTCTCTTGCAACCGCCTTTAGAATCAACACTTCCGCAAGTGCTCATTCCAATCAACTTAAAGTCTCTTGGAATCAGCGTTTACGAAAAACCGGGGGGTGGTGCCCTGTTATGGTTAACCAGATTTCCGAGGAGGAAATCTGGCCTGACGACGGTAGCGAGGAAGACCCCCTGTCCACACGCGACCACCGAAGGTTCCGACCCCGTCGGAAAGCGTGTCTGTCGCGAGTGACCAGCTGGAGCAGGGGATTATTCTTCAGCCCCGCCACTCATTCCCGTCGCCACCGGCCCGAGGTACGCCCAAACGCGCGTTTGCCTTTTCTTCTCCTGCCGGATGTACTCCACCTGGCATCGAACCAACAGGAGCGGTGCCATGGGATTTGCGGCTTTTCGCGATCACAAATATCTGAGTCTCGAGACGTTCAAGAAGAGCGGCGAAGGCGTGAGAACGCCGGTGTGGTTTGCCGCCGATCCAGCCAGCGACCTCGGCAGCGACGAAGCGCGGCTCTTCCTCTACACGATCGGAAACACGGGCAAAGTGAAACGCATCCGCAACAATCCCCGCGTGAAAATCGCGCCCTGCAGGATAAAGGGCGAGCCGCTAGGCGAATTCGTGGACGCGAATACGGAAATCATTACCGGCGAGGAAGCCGCGCGCGCGATGAAGCTCCTCAACAAAAAATATTTCCCGTGGAAACAACTTCTCGGTTTCTTCGCGCTTTTCAGCCGCCGCGAAAGAATCGTCATGGTGCTCCGTCCAGCTTGAAAACGGAAGCAATCTTGGCCGATTCCCGGAGTCAGTCGAAAGGAATGCCGGTCTGCTTCGAAATGGCGCGAAGGTCTTCGACCACGGGCATAAGCAGCGGCACGCCATTTTTGCGGCGGTCGGCTTCGGCGATGCGCTCGGGATCGCCGGGGATGAGCGGGCCGTTCGTGCCGGGGGCGGGTTTCGTCGCGCGAAAGACACGCACGTAATGATCGATCTGGCGCTTAAATTCGTCGGGATCGATAAAACCGTCGATGCGCATGGCGCCAAAAAAATGCCCGATGCCTTTGCCGACGCTCTCCGTGGGAATGATCTGGCGCAAAGCGAAAGGCGGAGCAAACGGCCCCCAATTTGCGCCGCTGAGCACGGCGCAGAGCACATCCACCATCATCGCTAAGGCGTAGCCTTTGTGGCCGCCGCGTTCGCGATCGGAGCCGAGCGGAAGCAGGCATCCGCCGTTGACGGGATCATCGGGATTTGTTGTGTCGCGGCCCTCGCTATCGATGGCCCAGCCGATGGGAATCGCTGTGCCCTTGCGGCGGGCGATCTCAATTTTGCCGTAGGCTGCAGTGCACGTGGCCATATCGATCACGATAGGCGGTTCTTCCTTGCCGGGGAAGGCGATTGCAATGGGATTGGTGCCAAGCATTCGCTGCATGCCCCAGAGCGGCGTGACGAGACTGCTGGAATTGGTCATGGCCCAGCCGATCATGTCGCGCTCGAGCGCTTGGAGAACGTAATAGCCGGCGATGCCGAAATGATTGGTGTTGCAGACGCTGACCCAGCCAGAGCCGACCTTATCCGCCATGTCCATCGCAATGCGATTGGCTTGCGGGCCGACGACGAGACCGAGGCCGTTATCGCCATCGATCGTCGCGGTGCTTAACGTGGAGCGGACCGTTGCGATTCTTGGTTTGGGATTGATGAGTCCTTCGTTGAGGAGACCGAAGTAACTGTAGAGGCGAGCCACGCCGTGGGAATCGATGCCGCGCAAGTCGGCTGAAGCGAGTACATCGGCGGCCTGTGCAGCATCGTCCTTGGGAACGCCGTAGTGGAGAAAAATGCGCGTGGTGAATTCGCGGAGCGCATCGATGGAAAAAACCTTGGCCTCAACGGCGGGCATCTGGAACCTTTCTTTGCGCAGGAATTTGTGCGCAAACGCACGGATAATGCAGAAACTAAAGTCTCTATTTTACCTTCGCGCAAAACCTTAGGCTAGGCGTCTGGCCACGTCAAGCCGATAGCAAATGGAAAGACACGCGTTCTCGCGAGCGGCAAGCGGCGAGCGTGAGATGCCAAACCAGCTTGCCGGGTGCGGAAAGGCGGCGTAGGATTCGGAGGCCAAATCACCAAAAGGGAATTCCCGGTGAACCGATGAGGACATCATTTAGCAGAGCCGTTTACATTTCTTTGATACGGGGTGCATATACTCGCGCGATGAAAAATCGCATTTTCGGAGTCCGAAGTCTTTGCATTCTATTTCTTTCCATTGCGGCGCCGGCCCTCGTTGCGCAAGATGCGCCGCAAACCGTGCCGCTGCCAAACGGCAAGTTACTTGGGCAGGTGCCGGGCGCACCGCGACCGATCAACAATCTTCCGACGGCGATCGCCATTTCACCGGACGGAAAGTTTGCGGTCCTGCTGCACAGCGGGTACGGCGCGTACACTTCGGGAGAGAAGCAGTCGCTCACCGTGCTTAATCTTGAAACGAATGAGCTCACCGAGTTTCCGGAGGACCGGCTCGACAGCAGAGCTCGACAAACGTATTTTCTCGGGCTGGCGTTCAGCCTGGACGGCAAACACCTTTACGCAAGCATGGCGTCGCTGACCGATCCGGTGGGAGAGAAAAAGGGCAGCACGGGAAACGGGATCGCCGTTTACGGCTTTGATGACGGCCGGATTTCGCCGGAACGATTTTTGCGTTTAGCGCCGCGCACGAACATTCCCGCTGGGAAACTGCGCCGCGCGGAGTTCAAGGACGTCACATATCCAGCGGGGTTGAGCGTTGGTTTGAGCGGAGGGCGGCAAACATTGCTCGTTGCCTGCAACGATTCCGACGAAGCGGTGCTGCTGGATACACGCGACGGGAAGATCGTGCATCGCTTCGATCTTTCGACGATGAAGCGGATTCCGGCTTCTCTGCCTTATACGGCGGTCATGACCAACAACGGGAAACGCGGATTCGTTTCGTTGTGGAATGCCTCTACGGTGGCGGAGCTCGATTTGCTGGGCGGGCGCGTGTTGCGGATGATTCCATTGAGAAAGCCAGAGTCGCCGTTGGCGGGCGGGTCGCACCCGACGGCGCTTTTGCTCAATCGGGACAATTCGAGGCTTTATGTTGCGCTGACAGACCGTGATGAGATCGCGGAGATCGATACGCACAGCGGAAAGGCCGTTTCTTACCTTTCGACGAAACTTCCGGGACAGAAATATGGGGGCAGCGATCCGGAATATCTGGCTCTTTCACCGGATGAAAAAACGCTTTTTTCGGCGGACGCGATTTCGGATTCGGTGGCGGTTTTTGACCTTGCAAAAGCGCCAGCAAATGGGGATGCCACAGCAATGGGATTCATTCCGACGGAATGGTATCCCACAGTTGTGGCGGCCACAGGCAAGGACTTATTGATCGCGTGTGCGAAAGGACGCGGATCGGGACCAAATCCCAAAGCGATCGGGAAACGGCCTGACGGACGCATTCGTTTTCCGTATGGACCGGCGATGATCCACGGTTCGCTGGCGCGCATTCCGATTGCCGCCGTGACGGCAAACCTCTCTGATTACACGAAGCAAGTGGTTGAAATGAACGCCTCGCGCGGAAACGGAGATCGAGTGCCCTTCGCGAGTGGCGAAAATAAAATCCATCACGTCATCTACATCATCAAGGAAAACCGCACCTACGATCAGGTGTTCGGCGACATTGCGGGCGCAAACGGCGATCCTGCGCTGGCGATGTATGGCGCGGACATTACGCCGAATCAGCACAAATTGGCGCGGCAATTCGGCATTCTCGATAATTTTTACGACAGCGGCGAAGTCTCCGGAGACGGGCACGTGTGGTCGACATCGGCGTCGAACTCGGACTACAACGAGAAGACCTGGCCGATCAACTATCGCGGCAAGGAACACACCTACGACTCCGAAGGCGCGATGCTGGGCGGTGAGTCGTTCCCTGATGGCATTCCCGACGCGGGGGAGCCGACTGGCGGCTATCTGTGGAAGAATTTTGCGAGCCACGGAATTTCTTACCGGCACTATGGCGAGTTCATCGTCAGCCGGTGGTGCAATGAAAAAGGGGACGAGGAGCAAGCGACGTTCGGACCACCGAAAGCGGAAGGAGAGGCGTGCAAGCGGAGCGACATCAACAAAGGCGAGCCGCTGGAAAAAAACGTGGGCGATCCACGAGGCGGGCCGAGCCCTTATCCGTGGGCTATACCGGTGCTGGCGAAGAACGTGGCGAGTGAAGTGGAGTTAGAGGGCCACTTTGATCCGCGGTTTCCGGATTTCGAGGTAGCGTATCCGGATCAATTGCGAGCGGACGAATTTTTGAATGAGTTCGATCAATTTGTGGCGGCGCGTGAGGCGGGCAAGGACACCATGCCGCAATTTATTTTGTTGCGGTTGCCGAATGACCACACTGCTGGGCTGACGAAGAACCAGCCGAAGCCTGCGGCGTCGGTTGCGGACAATGATCTAGCGGTCGGGCGCGTAGTGGATGCCGTGTCGCACAGTGCGTACTGGGATGACACGGCGTTTTTGATTTTGGAAGACGACGCGCAAGATGGGCC
Organism: uncultured Acidobacteriota bacterium; assembly: GCA_963843265.1. Taxonomy (GTDB): domain Bacteria; phylum Acidobacteriota; class Terriglobia; order Acidiferrales; family UBA7541; genus Acidiferrum. The sequence goes on from CAWJJR010000001.1 coordinate 227,829, forward strand.
GGATCACGTGGACTCGCACCGCAGCATCGCGTTAGTGATCAGCAAGTACGCGCCTATGCCGAGCGGCGAGGGGAGCGAGGCCAAACCGTTTGTGGATCATTCGTTTTACACGACGGTGAATGTGGTTCGCACGATTGAGGCACTGCTTGGCGCGCCGCCGATGAATGCGAATGATTCGCGAGCCGCGGTGATGGCGCCGCTCTTCAGCGGGCCGGGGCAGCAGCCACCTTTTAGCGCGGATTTTCACAATCGTGACAACGGATTGATCTATGAAATGAATACGAAAGACTGGAAAGCAGGGCAGAACTTGGATTTCAGCCACGCGGACGCGGTTGATACGGCGCTGCTTAACAAGGCGCTTTGGAAGGATCGCATGGGGGCTATACCGATGCCACCGCCGCAACACAATGTTTTCCCAGAAACTCGCGAGGAGAAGGGGAAGGATTTGGACTGAAGCGCGAAGGCCGGGCCAAATAGAGCTGCTGAGGGTAAGCGCTACCGCCCGAGAATAATGCCGACGCCTAAAAGGACGAGTTGCAAGTTTCGGTGCGGGAGCTTGCTGACTCGCTCAGTGAGCAAACGCTTATCCAGGCTGACGATCTGGGATGCGTTTGCTACGGATTCATATCGCAGACCAGTCGCCCGCTTCGAAAGTAGGACATTACCTGGGGCTGGCGCCCACTTAAGATTCGTCGTCAGTGGGACGCAGACAACTGTGCCAATGGCGCTGCGATTCAAGGCGTCCGATTGGACCACGACAATTGGCCTTCGGAAGCCCGGCCCAGAGCCCGTCGGCTCTGGCAAATCGGCCCACCAAATCTCACCCTGCGAGATCACCATTCCGTGTTCTCTAGAATGCGCCTCGCGGCCGCGGACACAAACGGGTCGAGCGCAGCATCCTCTCCGAGATCCTCACAAACCTTGTTCATGGCCTCGGTGATTTCGTCAGGAGAATGTCGCGTCAGATATTCCTGCAGAGCATCACTGAAGAGGCGGCTTCGCGAACGTTTGGTTCGCCGCGCAAGGCGCTCCGCGCGCCGGAAGATTTCGTCTGGGATAGAAACGGCAGTCTTCATACCACTAGTATAACTCCCTGCGGAAGGAGCAACAAGCAGGGATACTTTGCCAAGCTGGTGGAAGGGAACGCTAACTTATTGCAGCGTTCGCGGGGAAGTCCTTTTTAAGCGAAGGGCGACACCGTTTTGGAATGTGGGAGACTGCAAAACTTTCTCGCCGCCTCTGTGCGCAAACTTTTCCCACTGCTCGGATCTTCCAGTCGCCACATTCACCCACTCGCAGGAGTAGCTTCCAGGCGGAAGTTCGAGAGTCAGACTGGTTGGGCCATTCCCATCGAGATAGATGGCGTACTCTTTGCCCGGATTAGACAGGACGCGAGGCGTCCCACCTGCGGCGTGCTTTATGGCGCGGAAGTCCGGATGCAGATCAACAAGAGAAAACGAAAGCAGGAATTGGGAAAGGATGTGCAGCTGGTGGCGCAACGCCGGGCTTCCACCGCCGGGACCATTCGGCTCAGCGTAGGAGCCGTCTTCGTGGGCGGTTGTGAACGAGTAGTCGAGACCGTCGAAGGCGCTACCGCCTGAGAGCATGAAATTCCACGCCTGGCGGCGGTAGGCCGCGTCGTCGCTGCCGAGAAAACCGGTCTCGTCATAAGAGACAGCTTTGCCGAGGCCGTAGTTAAGCGTCACTGCGTCCGGGTAAGCGTAATGGAAGTTAACGACATCAACGTGTGGGAGGAGCTTGGCTACCGACAGACGAAAATTGGAATAATTCTGAGCGATGAGGTGGTGGTTTGAAAGGGTGGACTCCGCTTGCGTAATCCACTCGACGACGCGGGCTTGCCAGGCGAGTGAAAGGGTGTCAGGAATATCGACCGAATTCGGAAAGCTGTCGCGCGCGGGAGGACGAAGGTACGGATTGATGACGCCGGCGAGAACGGGACGGTCCGACCAGGGCTCGTTCTGAATTTCGAAAATGACATTGTCGAACGAGTTCGCTTCGCCGACGAGCTTTCGCGTGTAATGTTCCTGAAACGCGAGAAGATTTCCATTTTCGAGTGTGTGAAGTTTCTTCCAGTCGATGGCGTCGGTACCGTTGACATTGTTCGCGGGATTTAGCGGGTCGAGCTGCCATTGAGCGTCGCCGTAGTGAGAAGAGAAGAGCGTGATTTCGACGACGACGCCGCGCTTGGCAGCTTCCGAAAGAAAATCACGGAAACGCGCGAAGAAGGCGGGCTCCCAGAGCTGCAGATCGAACTTGGTCCCTCCACCGGCGTAGCCTGGTTTGTCGCTGCGCGCCCATGGAGCTAGAAAGCGGCCGGGTTCGGGAGCGAGATCATTGTGCAAGATGCCGAAAGATTTTGCGGGGACTTCCACGTACGAGCCTGCGAAAAGACGCGTGTAATTGAGGCCATCAGCCTGCAAGGCCGCGAGATACTTGTGATAGTCAAAGTCCGCGTTCAGGACGGCGCCGTAGTGTTCGCCACTGGTGATGAGGGCAACGGCCTTTCCGCGGAAGAGGAAGTAGTGGGGATTCGAGGGATGAAGGCGAATAGGCTGAGATTTGCCCGACTGGGCTTCTGCCTGAGCTGCGGTGAGAAAAAGTGCGCTTAGCAACGCCAGCTGAAGGATGTGGCGAATTGAGTTGTGCGTCGGGCCGCGCAGCATCGTTTACCGGCTCGACGGTGAGGCGACGAGTTGCGTGAATCGCGCGAGGGCGCGGAGAGAATCGGTGTAGGGAGCGCGGGCGACGCCCCGTTCGGTAAAGATGGCGGCGATGTAGCGGGCGGGAGTGACGTCGAAAGCGGGATGTGCGGCGTTGACGCCGTCGGGCGCGATATGGATGCCTTGAAGATGCGTGACTTCGGCGGCGGAGCGTTCTTCGATGGGAATATGATCACCGCTCGGGATGGAGAGATCGAAAGTCGAGACAGGCGCGGCGATGTAGAAGGGGACGTTGTTTTCTTTGGCGAGAACGGCGATTTGGTAGGTGCCGATTTTGTTGGCGGTGTCGCCGTTGGCGGCGATGCGGTCGGCGCCGGTGACGATAGCGCCGACTTTGCCGGTTTTCAGAAAATGGCCGACCATGTTGTCGGTGATGAGCGTGAGAGGGATGCCGCCTTTGTGGAGTTCCCAGGCGGTTAGACGCGCGCCCTGCAAATAGGGACGCGTTTCGGGAACGAGGACGTGGATGTTTTTTCCTTGTTGGAAGGCCACGCGAAGAACGCCCAGGGCGGTGCCGATGCCAGCGGTGGCTAGCGCGCCGGCGTTGCATTGGGTCATGACTTGACCATCGGCGGGCATGAAGTCCGCGCCGAAGCGGCCGATGGCTTCGTCGGTGGATTTCTTTTCCAGGTGAACTTGCTTGGCTTCTTCGACCATTGCTTGGCGGATTTCTGTGAGGTCGGAAGTTTGGGCGGTGAGTTCGGCGAAGCGGCGCTTCATGCGCTCGAGGGCCCAGAAGAGATCGACTGCTGTAGGTCTAGTCTTCGCCAGCGTTTCGCAGATCTTGGCGAATTCGGTGCGCAGGGCTTCGACGGAATTCGCCGGGGAGTGAAGGACACCTAGAGCGGCTCCCATGGCTGCGGCGACACCGATGGCTGGCGCGCCGCGAATGACCATGTCGCGGATGGCTTTGGCGACTTCGCGGTAATCGGTGTAGGTGTAGCTGACTTCCTGGGCGGGAAGGAGGCGCTGGTCGAGCATGACTACGCCGCGGTCGGTCCATTCGATCGGTTGGGCAACGTACATTTTTTGAGAATCCTAAAAGACCTTGAGCCGAGGGTACGATTGCGAACTTGGCCAAGAGCGGGCACGGCGTGCCGTGCCCCTACGAATATTCTAGCGGAGGCGAGGGTAGAAAACGAATCGTCGGGAGCCGAGCAGCATCAGTGGGCAGACGGAAATTTTGTGAAGCCCTGGGTGCCAAGAATGGTGACGGCGGCGATGGTGGAGTTGTAGCCGAGGTGTAGTAAAAAGCTGGCGAAGACGGAGCCGGTGAGGGCGCGTGCAAACGTGAAGATGATGCCGACCACGATTAGGATCGAAACGAGGCCCCAGGTCCAGCCAAGCTGAGCGCCGTGCATCAATCCAAAAAGTACTCCGGTAAGGATTACGCTGAAGGCCACGCCGAAGGTTTTTGCGAAGAGCGGATAGAGATAACCGCGAAAAACGGTTTCCTCGACGAGAGGCGCGATCAAAACGGCCATGGCCATGAAGAGCATGGCGGTGTTTTTGAAGCGGAAGAGCTCTTCGATGGGCACGTTTTCAGGCGGCTGGACTTTCGCGGTAACGATGAAAACCACCACAGAAAGAACACATCCCGCAAAAAAGTAGAGCCAGGGATTCCGCGGCGGACCGCCTTCGCGGCGGGCGAGCCTTCTCCAGCCAAGAGTGCGCCAAAAGGGAACTCCACGGAGCACAGACAAGGTCACGTAAAGAAAAAGGAAGAGAAAGGCGTACCAAAGAACCATGCTGCCGATGGCGAAAGACGGCTTTGACAAGACGAAGCGCTCGAAATCCTTTTCGTTCGCAAAATGATGGAGCGGCGCGTAGTAAATCAGAAAGCCGCCTTGAATCAGAAACAAGCTGAAGAATCCAAAAAAAAGAAAAAGGATGAGATGAGGCCAGGACCAGGAGATGCGGAGATCCTCGGGTAGAGATGGTTTGGCGGAGTAGGACGGAGCCGGCTGGGGAACGGTGGCCGCGAGGCTGAAGGGGTCACCCGGTAGAGGTGGTTCGGCAACGGATGCGGGCGGCTGAGGCGCATCGTCATCGTGATCAGGTTGAACGCGAGACGGCGAGGGCGGATGCTCATCTGGAGGGAGAGACGGGTTGTCGTCGAAAAGGGTCATCGTTTGCCTTGGCGCGGAGTCTTGGGCCAGCCAGCGGCCAGCGCGGCGGCGACCAGAGGCATGAGAATTTCGTGATGGCCGGTGATGGCGTAGCCGCGCGACTCCGATTTGCGGCCGCCGCGTTGTGAGACGGTGGGACGCTTCACTACATTTTGCAACGGACGGTAGTGCTGGATAAAGTCGAAGTTGGCGGTGGTGATGGGATGCAAGGGCACGCCGAGATTGCGGACGACGCTTACGGCTTTCAAGAAGACTTCGGGGAGAAGCACGGCAGAGCCCCAATTTAGGTAGATGCCGCCGGGATGCATTTGTTTCACGAGGGCGCAGAAGAGACGGAAATCGAGGAACGCGGCGGCGCCGAGGCAAGGACCGTCAGCGGCGGGATGCATGTGAGGAATATCCGTGCCGATGGCGATATGTACGGTGACGGGGATGCGCTGTTTGTAAGCGGCGACAAGGACGCTGGAAGCGGCGTGTTTGACGTTCAGGATGCCGCTGGTCAGGAATTGGCCGGCGGCTTCGGCGTAGCCGATGTGCAAGCGCGCGGCTAGTTTTGAAAATTCGTTGATGTACTCGCCGGTTTCAGCGGCCATGCCGAACTGGCCCGCACCGAGACCGACTTCGACGTCTTCGGAGGTGTTGCCTGCGAGCGCGATCTCGAAATCGTGAATCAGAGCGGCGCCGTTCATGGCGATGCCAGAGACGAAGCCACGTTTCATTAGATCAATGAGAACGGGGCCGAGGCCAACTTTGATGACGTGGCCGCCGATGCCCCAGAGGATGGGGGAGCTCTGTTTGCGGGCGCGATGGATGGCGGCGAGGAGATGGCGCAAATCCTGCGCGGCGAGGAAGTTTGGGAGGGAGTCGAGGAATTTTGTTAGAGAGGCGTTGGCGGCGGGAGGTTTGGCGAAGTCGCGGACGCTTACTTTGCTCGTGCGGGAAGAGAGCGGATAGGTGCGAACAGCGCCGAAGGTGAGAGGCGGGGTGGTATAGATGCTCATTGGGAAGGAAACACTGTAAATCGTAGAGCGGCATGGTAGCAAGGAGAGACAGGGTGCGCCGGGCATAAGAAGCACGAACGAGCGGATTGAGCGGCGGTCCGCCTCGGAAGGCGGGCCCGACAAAGAACGGTGGTTGCACGATTATTTTGCAACGGGGTTGTGACCATTCGCGTGGCCATTGTTGGAGATGCCCAAGACGCGTGCTAGGGCTTGGCCGGTGTAAGACTTTTTAGTGCGTGCGACTTGTTCGGGCGGGCCCTGGGCTACGATTCGGCCGCCGCCATCGCCGCCTTCTGGACCGAGGTCGATGATCCAATCGGCTTGTTTGATGACGTCGAGGTGATGCTCAATGATGAGGACGGTGTTGCCAAGCGAGACGAGGCGCTGGAGGACGTCGAGGAGCTTGCGAACGTCGTCGAAGTGCAAACCAGTGGTTGGCTCGTCAAGAATATAGAGAGTGCGGCCGGTCTGGCGCTTGGAAAGCTCGCGGGCCAACTTGATGCGTTGGGCTTCGCCGCCGGAGAGCGTGGTGGCGGACTGGCCGAGAGTGACGTAGCCGAGGCCGACTTCGACGAGCGTCGAAAGCTTTTGCTGAATTTGCGGGATATTTTCGAGGAGCTTCAGCGCGTCGGAAGACGGGAGGTTCAGGACGTCGCTGATGGTGTGGCCTTTGTAGCGGACGGCGAGCGTTTCGGAATTGTAGCGCTTGCCGCGGCAGACTTCGCACATGACGTAAACGTCGGGCAAGAAATTCATTTCGATGCGGCGCAAGCCGTCGCCCTGGCAGGCTTCGCAGCGGCCGCCTTTTACATTGAAGCTGAAACGGCCGGGGCGGTAACCGCGTTCGCGCGATTCGGGAAGCATGGCAAAAAGTTCGCGGATCGGCGCAAAGACGCCGGTGTAGGTGGCGGGGTTTGAGCGCGGCGTGCGACCGATGGGGGCCTGATCAATCTCGATCACTTTATCGATCTGATCGGCACCGAGGAGTTCGCGGTGAGCGCCGGGTGGCTCCATGGAGCGGTAGAGTTTCTGGGCTAAGGAACGATAGAGAATGTCGTTGACGAGAGTAGATTTACCCGAGCCGGAAACGCCGGTAACGACAGTGAGCAGGCCGAGCGGCAGCGTCACGTCGACATCCTTCAAATTGTTAGCACTGGCACCGAGAATCTGGATGACTTTGCCATTGGGACTGCGGCGCTTTTCCGGGATGGCGATTTTTGCGGCACCGCTGAGATAGCGGCCCGTAAGAGATTCCGCGCTGGCAGCGATCTGCTCCGGCTTGCCCTGTGCGACGAGGTAGCCACCGGCGTTGCCGGCGCCGGGGCCGAGATCAACAACAAAGTCGGCGCGGCGGATGGTGTCTTCATCATGCTCGACGACGAGGACGGTGTTGCCGAGATTGCGCAACTGCTCAAGGGAACCGAGCAAGCGATCGTTATCACGCGCGTGAAGGCCGATGGATGGCTCGTCGAGAACATAAAGAACGCCGCGCAGGCGCGAGCCGATCTGCGTGGCCAACCGGATGCGCTGGGCTTCGCCGCCGGAAAGCGTGGCGGCAGAGCGATCGAGACTGAGATAGCCTAGGCCGACAGCAAGCAGGAAATCGATTCGCTCGGCGACTTCCTCGAGCGGACGGCCCGCGATTTCCTTTTGCCGCGAGGTGAGCTGAGAAAGAATTTTGTCGACGGCCGGGCGCGACGCGGCGAGCGAGAGGGCCGTGAAATCGGCGATGGAATAGCCGGCCAGCTTGACGGCGAGCGATTCCGGACGGAGGCGCTTGCCGTGGCAGACATTGCAAAGCGTGGCGGACATGTACTGCGTCATCCACTCGCGGTAAGAATCGGAATTAGATTCGGCGAAGTTGCGATCTAGAAATTTAAGAATACCCGGAAAACGGAAGGCCTTTTCACCTGGTGATTTCTTTCCGGCAGGTTCTTTTTGCTCAGGGCCGGTGCACCCGTTCGACGGCGGATAGCCGTAGAGGAGCAAGTTCTGGATGCGGGGGGAGAATTTTTCGAACGGAGTTTCAAGATCGATGTGATAGGCGTAAGCAGCGAGCTCGAGAGTGCGCTTGAGAATCGCGGAGCTTGAGCCGGGACCGAGGCCGCCATCGAAAAGCGGACGGGTCCAGTCCGTGATAATCCTAGCGGGATCGAAATCGTACTTCGAGCCCAGGCCGTTGCAGGCTGGACAGGCGCCGTAGGGCGAATTGAAACTGAAGGAACGCGGCTCGAGTTGGGGGACAGAAATGCCGCAGTCCGGGCATGCCAGCTTTTCGGAGAAGACATGTTCTTTGCCGCTGACAATGGCGACGGTAACAAGTCCCCCGGCGAGCTTCAGAGCGGTGGCGATAGACCGCTCGAGGCGAGCCGCGATGCCGGGCTTGACCAGCAGGCGGTCCACGACGATTTCGATGGTATGGTTTTTGCGCTTGTCGAGGCTTGGAGTGGCGTCGAGCGGATAGAGTTCTCCATCGATCCGGACGCGGACGAAGCCATCTTGCGCCAACTTTTCAAGCTCTTTGCGGTAAGCGCCCTTTCTTCCGCGAATAATGGGGGCGAGAATCATCACGCGGTCGTCGCTTTGGCAGAGCTCACCATTGAGAATGGCTTGGACGATTTGCTCGCTGGACTGTCGTGCGATGGGCTTGCCGCATTTGGGGCAATGGGGGATGCCAACGGAAGCGTAGATGACGCGGAGGTAGTCGTAGATTTCCGTGATGGTGCCGACCGTGGAGCGGGGAGAGCGCGTGGTGGTTTTCTGCTCGATGGCGATCGAAGGCGAGAGGCCTTCGATAACGTCCACTTCGGGGCGCTCCATTTGGTCGAGGAACTGCCTGGCGTAGGCGGACAGCGATTCGACGTAACGGCGCTGTCCCTCCGCGTAAATGGTGTCAAAAGCCAACGAGGATTTGCCGGAGCCGGAAAGGCCCGTGATGACGGTAAGGGTGTTCCGTGGAATTTCGAGGCTGATGTTTTTCAGGTTGTGCTGGCGAGCGCCCCGAATTACCAGTTTGGTCAGGCCCATGAGACTTATGCGCTCCCTCCACAGGAGCTCCAGCGCTCAGTGGGTAGACTGAGGCCAGAATAACTCTTCACAATAGCAGGGAGAATTCGGCGGGGTCAAGAATAGGCGAACAGAAGCGAATTCTTTGAACTTTGTCCGGGGGCGGACGGGACGCAAAACCGGTGACAAGGAATGGTTCAGGGAGCTTCTTGCTTGGAAAGCACCCATTCCAGTGCTTCCTCCAGACTACGGAAGATGCGGATTCCACGTTCACCCGCGGCTTCGCGGAGGATTTCGTACATCCGGCCAAAGCCGAAAGCCAGGTCATTCGGTACGAGAATGGCGCGGCGCGATTCCGGCGAGAAGATATTACGCACAGCCAGCAGCTTGACGTCGGCAGCGGTGAGGTCGATCTTTGCAACATGCGTGAAATCTAGGAGTTGCGAGAAACTTGGATCAAAATCGGGGTCAGCGAGAAGCCGATCCTGGTGAGAGAGGGCGTATTCTTTGTTGAAAGTACCGGTTCCTGAGCTCATGACCAGCCTTCGTTCTCTATCGATTTTATAGAAGACTGGCATGGTTATCACGTTCCGATACTGGCGCCCAGATGGGCCCAAAACCCCAACCGCGCCTATTTGCTCAAGATTCCCGCTGAATTCCCAGGCAACAGTACAAGATAGATTCACAATGGACACCCATGGTTACAGATTCGAAAAATCTGGGGGAATGAATAGCGGGAACTGAGCCTACAGGATTTACCGGACGGGTAAATTTTCGCGGGGGTAGAGCGTTTTTACCCGGCTATCTGGCGACAAGCTTCTGATAACAAATAACTTAGACTTGGCTTGCCGAGTGCATAATCAAAGGCAGTGGGGGAGGCGAGCCGAGGATCCCTTTAGGGGATTGAGGGCTGGGCCGGTTCGTTTCTCCCCCCTTTCACTTTCGCCGAACGGTGACCCGGAATTCCCTCCGGACCGTCACCTTCCCACCCCAAAACACACCAACAAACCCGAACACGGCGGAAGTGCGCTCGGGGACCAAGCATTGAGATCGGAGGATGGAAAGATCAGGTGCCCCAAACTAGGGAAAACTGGCCGCCAACCGCGGCGTAGCTGACAGAGGGCTAATGCGTCTCCCACGCGCGGGTTGCGTAGTCTCCCATGGTCAAAAAGAGCATCGTGGCAAGCCAGAAGACACCGCAGATGATGATGAGCTTGGTACGCTTGGCGCTGTAGTAAGCGTGCATGAAGAAGAGTACGACGAGGCTGGCTTTGCAGGTGGCGATGACGAGGGCGACGATGATGTTCAGGCCCATGAAGTAGGCATTGAGGTCCACGGTGGCCGCCCAAGCGGTGGTGACCGTGAGGACCATCAAGGACGCGAAGATAAGGAGATAGACCGTAGGCGAAACAATATGCTGTGAATGCTCCGAATGCTCAGACACGCGAATTTCTCCTAATTGCCCTTATTTGTGCCGATCAATCAGATAAAGCAAAGGGTAAAGATAAATCCAAACAATATCCACAAAATGCCAGTAGAGACCGACGTTTTCGATGGGAGCGTTGTACTCCGCCGTGAAGCGACCCTTGAACGATTGGCGAAGCAACCAGAGCAGCAGGCCAACGCCGACGACCATGTGCATGGCGTGGAGACCGGTCATCCCGAAATAGAGCGAGAAGAAAAGCTGGGCGTGAGCGTTGGTGGCCGCATCGGACCCCGGCTCGAACTGGAAGGGCAGGCCGGGGATATGGTGCTCGACGTATTTGTCGTGGTACTCGATGCCCTTGATGAAGAGGAAGGCAGCGCCAAGAATCAGCGTAAGGATCAGATATATGGGAACTAGTTTCTTTCTGGAGGTCTCGGCGCTCCACACCGCCATAGCCATGGTCAAGCTGCTGCCGATCAGGACCAACGTGTTGATCGTCCCAAGTTTCAGGCTTAGGGTGGAGCTGGCCGCGGCAAAAACGCCCGGATAAGCTTGGCGGTTGATGGTGTACGTGAGAAAGAGGCCGCCGAAGAACAGGATTTCGGTGGCCAGGAAGATCCACATGCCGAGGGTAGCAGCAGCCTTTTGCTGCTCCATCGTCTCGTACTGTCCGAAAAGCTCTCCGGTGCGATGCACTCGGTACTCCTCTTCCCCTGCGATTTCCGGCGCCGCTGGGGCGCCAGTGCGTCAGCTTAAATTCGCCGCTGCAATCAATCGTCTCCGTGAGCCGGCGCGAGCGGGCCAACTGGAGTCGAAAGTCCCAAGTCCGGCCGATTCTTGTAATCGTAAGGCTCCCAGTCCACAACCGGTGTGACGTCGAAATTTTCGGTCGGCGGCGGGGAGGCCGTGGTCCACTCAAGACCGGTGGCCGGCCAGGGATTGGGGCCAGCCGCCTTGCCGTACCGAATGGACCAAGTGAAATAAACCATTGGAAGCAGGTAGCCAAGAGCCAGGATGGAAGCTCCGGCGGTAGAGAGTACGTTGAGCACCTGGAACTCCGGCGGATAGTTGTGATAACGGCGGGGCATGCCCATAAAGCCTAGAAGAAACTGCGGGCCGAAAGTCAGGTTGAAGCCCACGAATAAAGTGACGGCGGCCACGCGCGCTAGAAATTCCGGATAGAGCTTGCCGGTAATTTTGGGCCACCAGAAGTGCAGACCGCCCAGGTAACCCATGATGGCGCCGCCGACCATGATGTAGTGGAAGTGGGCAATCACGAAATAGGTGTCGTGGATATGGATATCCAGCCCAAGACAGGCGAGGAACAAGCCAGTCAGTCCGCCGATGAGGAACAAGCCAATGAAGCCCAAAGCGTAGAGCATGGGGGTGTCATAAGAAATGGAGCCTTTGTACAAGGTGGCTGTCCAGTTGAAGACTTTGACGGCGGAAGGGATCGCCACGAGATAGCTGAGAAGGGAGAAGGCCAGAGCCGCGTAGGTCGATTCACCGGTGAGGAACATGTGGTGAGCCCAGACGAAGAATCCGATAACGGCGATGGAGATGCTCGAAGCGGCGATAAAGGTGTAGCCGAAGATGGGTTTGCGAGCGAAGGTTGGAATGATCTCGCTGATTACGCCCATGGCCGGAAGAATCATGATGTAGACGGCGGGGTGCGAATAGAACCAGAACAGATGCTGGAAAAGGATGGGGTCGCCGCCGAGAGCGGGATTGAAAAAGCCGAGATGGAGAGTGCGTTCAAGGGCCACAAGAAGGAGCGTGATGGCAATGACCGGAGTACCCAGGATAAAGATGATGCTGGTAGCGTAATTCGCCCAAACAAAAAGAGGCAAGCGGAACCAGGTCATGCCGGGAGCGCGCATGGTATGGATAGTGACCGCGAAATTCATGCCCGTCAGAATGGAAGAAAATCCGTTGATGAAAATGCCGATGACGGCGGGTGCTACGGCAGAGTTTGAATAGACGCTGCTGAGAGGCGTGTAGAAGGTCCAGCCGGTGTCCAATCCCCCGGTGGCGAAAGCGTAGAGGGCGAAGCATCCCCCCAAGATGTAAATATACCAGCTGAGGAGATTGAGTTTGGGAAAGGCGACGTCTTTTGCGCCGATCATCAGCGGGATGAGGAAATTACCCAGCACGGCGGGAATGGAAGGAATGAGGAAAAAGAAAATCATGGACACGCCATGCATGGTGAAGAGCTTGTTGTAGGTCTCGGGAGAGACGAGGAGGCCGTTGGGAGTGAGCAGGTGGATGCGAATCATGGCGGCGAAAATGCCGCCGAGAGTGAAGAAGAAGGTGACGCCCGCGAGATAGAGCCAGGCAATGCGTTTGTGGTCGGTGGTAAGCAGCCACGAGCGGATACCGTAGGAGGAATTTAAGTAGTGGTCGCGAGGCATGGTGTGTGCCGGCGCTGTAGTTGTCGTAGCCATGGATTATTTCTTCCCTGCCGGCACCGCTCCCCCACCCTTAGGGGGCACCGGCTGCGACTGTAAAGAGCGGATATAGGTGGTCAAGCTGAGAATCTCGTCCTCCGTCAATTGTCCTTGATAAGAAGGCATAATCGGCAGAAATCCAGCCACGATTTTCGCATTGGGAAGCAGCATGGATTCACGAATGTAAGCATCATCCGCGACGATGGTCGAGCCGCTGGCCAAACGAACGCTGCGACCATAGACGCCATCGAGCGACGGGCCGCGGCCTGATCCATCGGCGACGTGGCACATGCTGCAGGACTTTTCGGAAAAGAGTTTTTCGCCAGCGAGGATGGGATCGACGCCGGGTTCCATGGAACTGGAAAGCCAAGCCGCGTAGTCGGAAGGCTCCATAACCGTGACCCAGCCCCCCATGACGGCGTGATTCGTGCCGCAATACTGCGAGCAAAAGAAGTGATAACGTCCGGGCTCAGTCGGACGGAACCACATCGTATTGTAATGCCCTGGAACCACGTCCATCTTCACGCGGAAGGCCGGCACGTAGAAATCGTGAATAACATCTTCGCTGGCGAGAATGAGCTTGATGTCGCGGCCGACGGGGACGTGCAGCTCATTGATTTCTTTCCGGCCATTGGGCTGCTGGATCTTCCACATCCATTGCTTGCCGATCACATAAATATCGAGGGTGTCCGGCGGCGAATGCCGAAAGTCCACGTAGACCACCGCGCCCCAGCCGAACATGACCATGGCAATAATGAGGGGAATGACGATCCAGGTAAGCTCCAGACGCATGTCGCCGTGGATGGGCACGCCGATTTCGTTCTCCGCCTTGCGGCGGTACTTGAAAAAGAAATAGATAATCGCAGCGCTGATGGCGACCGTGAAGAAGGCGGACACCAAGATCATGAACGTCATCAGCGAGTCCACTTGAGGAGCAAAGTTGGAGGCCTGCTGCGGATAAATTGGCAATTGCGACGGCACGGCTCAGTGGGCTCCTTAAGTCCTCTTTAGCGCGGCGCCAAGATCGCGCCTGCGGAAAATCAACATTCCCCCAACCAGGCAAACAATCGTCAAAACTCCCCCCAGGCGCAGAATCTTGAGAATGGAAGCGCTGTAACGGGCTGAAGAGGGGTCGTACTGATAGCAATACAGCAGAACATGATCGATGACCGTGCCGATTTTCCCTGCCGAGGCATCCACCAGACCGAGACGCACCTCGCGGGAAGGATATTCGACGCCGTAAAAATAGCGTGAAATGCGGCCATCGGGAGTGAGCAGCATAATGCCGCTGGCGTGCGCGAAGAGGCCAGATTTCTTGTCGAAGGTATAGCGGAAATTGGCCGCTTTGGTTAGGGATTCGATGGACTCTTGCGAGCCAGTCAGAAAGTGCCAGCCGTCGGCCGTGGCAGGGCGGTTAAACTGCTTCATCGCCGACGCCTTTTTCTGTGCCGCCATCGCCGAGGTCTCGCGGGGGTCAAAGCTCACAAACACGACCTGGTAGTCCGTGCCTGGATTGAACGACAGCATGCGCAAGCTGCCGACGACGCCTTGCTCGAGTTCATCGCAGAGCATGGGGCAGCCGTAGTAAACGAGCGCGAGGAGGACGGGTCTATTCGTAAAATATTCGCGCAACTGGACATCGCGGCCCGTCTCGTCCCGGAAAGTCAGATCGAGCGGCAGATGCGCGTTGAGAGTCGGCTCGAAACCGACGTTTTGCAAAATGGGCGGCAAGCCCTGCGAGGCCGTACCGACGTTGTTCGGAACAGTCTGGGCACTCGCGGCACTGATCCCCAGCAACAGCGCAAATCCTGCGAAGATGGAACACAGCCACTTCATGATTTCACCTTTTATTCCCTGTCGGCGGCGCGGACGCACCCGGCAGTCCTTTCGAGACGAGAAGTTTCATCGCGTCTTCCACAGGTATTTGCGCGATGCCAGACTGTTGGTCAATCCAGCCGAGCCGTTCGTTCGCTGCCTGATCGGCGCTTATCTTTTCCCGGAGGTCTTCTTGCGCGTCGTTCGTGTGTCCTGGCACGCCCTGAAGACGAGGCTCGGGAGGGAGCGTCGCCTCCACTCCCTGCCGCATGGGAGGCAGAGCCGTATCGGATTTGGCCGCCATCTCCGTCATAAACCGGAAAATATAGATGCTGATAAAAAACGTTCCAGCCACGGCCAGCGCCAAATAGAACAGATAAAGCAAGATCGTGCGGGTGTTGATGTCCGCCGGCTCGAACTTGACGTCCGAGTGTATGGGCGGTTGTCCGTTGTTCTGATCCGCGTTGTGATGCTCAGTACTCATGAACTTCGATAGCCTCTTCGAGTTTCGGGTCGCCCAACGGAAGCAGTGGCTGACTCTTTAAATTTCTAGCGAAGATAGCAAGCCACAAACCAATGAGCGTGACAGGCACAACAATATCAAACCAACTGGGCAGGGCGCTGGAAGTAAATTCCGGCCGCGTCGTCCAGAAAAGATCGACCAGGCGCATGACAATCAGGAGGATAGCCACCTTGGGAAGCAGGCTGGCGCTGCGCTTCAGGTCGCGGGAGAGCAGCATGAAGAAAGGTGTGAAGAAATGCAGAAGCAGGATAATGACGGCGACCAAGCCCCAGCTTCCGTAAAGTCGGCTGCGGTAAAAGCTGATCTCGTCCGGCAGGTTTCCCGACCAAATGATCAACAACTGCGAAAACGAAAAATAAGCCCACAACATTACGAAGGCGAGCAACAGCTTGCCGAGATCGCTCAAGTGGCGCGCTTGGATCAGGCCGGCCATCGGGGCAGTCCGGGAAAGCAAGACGCAGACGGCAATCACGAGGCACAGAGCCGAGATAACCTCTCCCACGACGAAAATGAATCCGTAAATGGTAGAAAACCAGTGCGGAGAGAGGGACATGGCCCAATCGATCGAAGCGAATCCCACGCCAAAGACGTAGAGAATGATGCCCGGCCCGCTGAGCATTTTGAATTTGCGGCGCAACGCGCGGTTTGCGGTATCCACATCCTGCTGACGAGACCAGCGCTCGAGGAAAGCCACCAGCACGAGCCAAACCGCGAAATAAATCACCGCGCGGATGATGAAATTGCTCGTGGTCAGGTAGGTTTTCTGGAAAATGGACAGCGCGCCTTCCCCGGTTGCCGGAGCATTGAGCCAGGCGCCATAAATGTACTTCATGCCGAAAATGACGGGTACGAACAGGAGCGCGACGAGCCATAGCGTGCGCATCGCGGCTTCGAGGGGACGGCGGATGATGATGCCCCACTGCCCGCTGGTTAAATGCTGAAGCATCAGCAATCCCATCGAGCCCAAAGACAAGCCAAGAACAAAAAGATACGCAACCAGATAGGAGTGAAAAAACTGTGACGGCCACTTCAGCCAGCCAATAAGACAGAGAACCGCTCCGACTACGCCCACGCCCAGTGCGCGTTGCTGCAGGCGGCCGATGCTCTCCGGCGCCATGTAGTCCTGCGCGGTCATTTCGCGGAGCCTCCTTGAGAAAGCTTTTGCCGCAGATCCTCGGGCAGCTCAGAAGCCGGAGCGTTGCGGCTCAACTGCAGAGCGCGGACGTATGCAACGATGGCCCAACGGTCGCGGGGAGGTATTTGCGCCGAATAACCTTGCATGACGCCGAAGCCGTTGGTGATCACATCGAAGATGTAGCCGTTGGGAACCTCGCGCAGTCGGGGCTGATGATAGGTGGGCGGACGTTTCATTCCGCGCATGACCACCATGCCGTTGCCGTCACCCTGCAAACCATGGCAGGGCGTGCAAAAAATCTTAAAGCGCTCCCGGCCGCGGTCCATAAGGTCCGTCGTCAGGGGAAGAGGAAACACGTTGGAATCTTTGGGGACGAACAGCGCGTCGTCGGCCAAGGAGCCACGCGGCACGGTGTTGTCAATCAAAGGCCGCTCCGAGCGCCCATCTTCAAAGAACGAACTGGGGGAAAGCGGTGTGTTCTTGGGCTGATCGGCCATATCCTGGCGGCAACCGGCGAAGAAGGGCAGACACGCGGCGGCGCACAAGAATGCCAGCGTTTTCGCCATGGATCGCGTTTGCGAGGAATTAATCATCCTCAACCTCGCTGACGTTCTGCGCTTCGATCTCTTTCAAGAACTTGGTGGCTTCCGCCACACTGAATTTCGGATCGGTAGCTTCCAGGCAGAGGTAAAAGCGGTCCACCGATGCATGTTTCTGGAAGCGCTCGACATTGAAGAGCGGGTGATGCGGCTGCGGCAACTTGTTCATCGCCAGCATTCCGAAGACGGCGAAGAGCGACGCGCCGAGAACGGTCAACTCGAAGGTGACGGGAATGAACGCCGGCCAGCTATTCAAGGAACGCCCGCCAATGTTTTCCGGGTAGGAGATGACGGAAACCCAGTATTGAAATCCAAAAGCGCTCAGCCCGCCGAGCAGCCCGCCGGTCAGCGTCACTAATGGCACCAACGAACGCTTGAGTCCCAAGGCTTCGGAAAGGCCTTCGACCGGGAACGGAGTATACGCATCCATGCACTTGTAGCCGGCGTCGCGCGCCTTCTCCGCAGCCTGGATAAGCTTCCGCGGCGTTTCAAACTCGCCGACAACGCCGTAGGTGTGCAATCGGTGTTGTTCCATCACTCGTGTTCCTCGGAGTTATGCGCCACGAGCTCACGCATTTCCGCAATCGAAATCGCCGGCAAGACACGGACGAACAAGAAGAGCAGCCCTGCGAACAAACCGAGCGTGCCTGCCAGAACCGCGTAATCCCAGAATGTGGCGGAGTAGCGGCCCCAGGCAGAGGGAACGAAATCGCGGGACAAGCTAATGACCACGATCACAAAGCGCTCGAGCCACATGCCGACGTTGATCACCAACGACATCAAGAACAGGATGAAGACATTGGTGCGGATCTTCTGGAACCAAAGTAGCTGAGGCGTAAGAATATTGCAGAGGATCAGCATGTAATAGTAGTGGGCATACGGACCGTGCAGGCGCTGCTCGACCAGGAAGACATCCCATTTGTTGCCACTGTACATCGACATGAAAAATTCAAAGAAGTAGCCGTAGGCCACAATCAAGCCGGTGGCTAGCATCACCTTGGCCATATTCTCGAGGTGCCGCATGGTGATGTAATCCTCGAGACCGTAGGCCTTGCGCAGCGGAATCGCGATAGTGATGACCATGGCGAAGCCGGAGTAAATAGCACCGGCCACGAAGTAAGGGGGAAAGATCGTCGTATGCCAGCCCGGCACGATGGCGATTGCGAAATCGAAGCTGACCACCGTGTGTACGGAGAGCACCAGCGGCGTGGCCAATCCCGCCAAAAGCAGATACGCAGATTGATAACGCTGCCAATGGCGCGCCGAACCCCGCCAGCCGAGGGCCAGCATGCCGTAAATGATGGCTTTGGGCTTCGAGATCGCGCGATCACGGAGGGTGGCAAGGTCTGGAATCAGGCCGACAAACCAGAACAAGAGCGAAACCGTGAAATAGGTGGAAACCGCAAAAACGTCCCAAATCAAGGGGCTGCGGAACTGCGGCCAAATCTTCATCGTGCTGGGATACGGGAACATCCAGAAGAAAAACCACGGGCGGCCCATGTGGAGCAGCGGAAACATGCCCGCGCACATTACGGCGAAGAGGGTCATCGCTTCGGCAAAGCGATTGATCGAGGTGCGCCACTTCTGGTTGAGCAGGAAAAGAATGGCGGAAATAAGCGTTCCGGCATGGCCGATACCGATCCACCAGACGAAATTGACGATAGCGAAGCCCCAGCCGATGGGGATATTGATGCCCCAAATTCCCACGCCTTTGCCGATCAGATAAACAATGGCGAGATTCAGAAGCATGATGAAACAAAAACAGATGCCGAACCCCGCCAGCCACCCGAGCGAAACAGGCCGGGTCAGTACGATCGAACTGATCTTGTCCGTGATCGAGCCGTAGGTATGCCCCGGACCGAGGACTGGTTCGAGTCGGCGAATCTCGGGAGAGTTGATGGGCGGCTGGCCGGCGCTCATGTCTTCTCCTGGTCTTTCAATTGAGCCGGGGCCGGCAATTCGGGGTTCGGGTTGCGAACCGCTGCAAGGTATGTCGTTCGGGGGCGAGAATTCAGCTCACCGAGAAGCGAATAGCTGCGCGTCTGCGCCTTCAAAATGGCCACGCGACTCTTCGGGTCGTTGGCGTTGCCGAAAACAATAGCGTGAGAGGGACACGCGGATTCGCAAGCGGTGACAATCTCACCGTCTTTGATGGGGCGGTTCTGCTCTTCCGCCGTGATGCGCACATTGTTGATGCGCTGCACGCAGTAGGTGCACTTTTCCATGACGCCGCGGCTGCGAACCGTGACTTCCGGGTTGCGCAACAGCTTGAGCGAAGGCGTCTCCCAATCCTGGAAGCGGAAAAAATTAAAGCGGCGCACTTTGTACGGACAGTTGTTCGAGCAATAGCGCGTGCCGACGCAGCGGTTGTAGACCATGTCGTTCAAGCCTTCCGCGCTGTGCACGGTGGCCCCTACGGGACAAACCTGTTCGCAGGGCGCGTTCTCGCACTGCTGGCAAGGGACGGGCTGGAAGAAAGTGTCCGGATTATCGAGCACGTCGTCCTGCTCGGTCGAGGGATCGTTGGTCGGCGTTTGGGCTGCGTAATACCGGTCGATGCGAATCCAGTGCATCTCTCGGCCGCGCATCACCTGATCTTTGCCCACGACGGGAATATTGTTTTCGGATTGGCAGGCGATCACGCAGGCGTTGCAGCCATTGCAGCTATTCAAATCAATGGCCATGCCCCAGGCATAACCAGGATAAGCAAATTCCTGGTAGAGCGAATCCGACTTGGGCGGCTGCTCGTCGCCTTCATGGGCGAAGGTGGGATTCTTGCGGTATTCCTCGAGAGTTCCGGTGCTGAGAATCTTACGGCCTTCGATATTGAAGTGATATTGGGTGCAGGCCAGAGGATATTCGCCGCCGGTTTTCTTGATCGCTTCGGTGCCCGCCGTGGTGCTCCAAAGAGAGTCCGAAACGCGCACCTCGTAGGCGTTGAATCCTTTGTTGGTGCCCGTATATCCGGCTTGCTTGCGGCCGTAACCAAGCGGAAGCACAACCACGTCATCGGCTTGCCCCGGCAAGATCCAGGCGGCCGCGGTTACCTTGCTATTGGAAATGGAGATGTCGATGACGTTGCTGATGACCTGCCCGTGCTCACCACCGCGCGCGGCGACTTTTTGCGTAAGTTCGAGCTTCTCTGCAGTCTTGGGACTGACGAGCGCCGCATTATCCCAAGTTAGCTTGGTGACGGGGCGAGCCAACTCTTGCAACCAGCCGTTATTTGCGTACCGGCCATCGTAGGTATTCGAGTCTGGGCGGAAAATGAATTCCAGCTGTCCAGGCAGAGCAGCCTTTGGCGGCGGCAAGCTCGCGGGGCTAAACTTTGTGGTAATGGAAATCGGCGCGAATGCGCTATTGGCGATGACGCCGTCATTCAGCGTCTTTCGCCAGAACAACTCCAGATCGGTTGTGCCGGCCAGTCCGTTCAGCCGCTCTCGAACGGCATCGTATGCGGCGCGATCCGGCTGATCCGTGAAGGCTCCGAGAACTTCAAACGCCGAGTGCGTATGGTAAAGCGGCGCTATGAGCGGCTGGATCACGCTAACCGTGCCATCGAACGCCCGCGCGTCTCCCCAGGTTTCCAGAAAGTGCGATTCCGCGATATGCCACTGGCAGTACTCAGCCGTCTCGTCGAAATGCGAGCTAACCAGGATCGAGTTCGCGACTTTTTTCAGCTTTGATGTGAAATCGAAATTGTGCGGAGCGTCATATACCGGGTTCGACCCGAACAGGATCAGCGTTTGTACTTTGCCCGCGTCCATGTCGGCGCAAAGTTCGGTGAATGAATCCAATTGAGTCACCGGATTCGCTTCGACCGGCTCTGTGTAATAGAGCGTCGTGCCGACGTTGCCCAAAGCGGCGTTGATGGCGTGCGCCAGAGCGTGCACCGCGGGCGGCTGGAATTCACCCGCAATTACAAGCGAGCTGCCGCGATGCTTTTGCAGGTCGCTAGCGACGGCATCCAGCATCTTTTGCGCGGCCGGCGAAAGCGTCCCGCTCCCGCCCAGCCCCATTAGCGCCGCCAATCCACGCGCGAACTGTTCCACCTCCGAAGACTTGAGCGGCAAACGGTGATCCGCGCTCGAACCGGTGACGGAAGGCGTCGGCTCGACCACGTACAGCCGGCTCATTGTGTCGGTCGGCCCGCTCAGCTTCCTCAGGCGGTAACACGCATTCATGTAAGCAATATGCCCCGGCCCGCTCACATGGTAATCGGCATCCAGCGAAAGAATGACGTCGGCTTTCTCTGGCCGATACACGGTGTTGATGTAACGTCCGAATGCGAGTTTGCTGCCCTCGCGCGATCCGTCGCTCCCGGCTGGCTCCCACTGGTGCCATTTCGCGCCGGGGATCCGCTTCAGCACAGCCTCAATTTGCGCAGCCAGCGTTGGCGAGGTGACTGTGCCCGTCAGGATACGAAATCCCGCGCCATTCATGATCATGGAGTTTTCAGCCAAAGTCTGCGCGGCCGTCAGAAAGTCTTCCCAGGTGCGGATCTCGCCCAGCTTCGTAACCGTTTGCGCGCGGTCCGGGTCGTACAGGTTGAGTACGGAGGCTTGCGCGATTACATCCGTGCCGCCGAGGCTCGAAGGATGATCGGGATTGCCCGCCACGTGCGTCGGCCGGCCCTCATGACTCTCCACCAACAGTCCAATGGCATCCGCGCCAAACGGCATGGCCGTCGCGTAAAACAGCGGCTTGCCGAGAATCATTCCGTCCGGCTGCTTTACGTAAGGAACAAGAAGTTGCTGCGGTGCGTCGCCGCATCCGGAAATCCCCGCGAGAGCCAATGACGCCGCGGCCAGCTTCAGGAAGTCGCGCCGGTCAACCGTCTCATCCCATTCCGATGCTTGCCGGGGAAATTCACGGTGCAGCAACTCCTCGAAGTGCGGATCATCCGCCAGTTCTTCGAGCGTCCGCCAATATTGTTTGCCGGTTTTTGCCCGCAATTTTGCGCGAACTGCAGCGAGGTCTAGTGTATGCTCCCGCACCGCCGCGCTCTCGGTGTACACACGCAAAACTTCTTCTGCGCGCGTGGAAGCTCCGTGTTCGTCGTGTTCGTGTTCGTGTTTGTGGTCTTCCATCGAGTCTTTTTCGCGCATATCGTCCGTTAGCGATGACAGGTCGAGCAACTCGTCAGTTCCGCCGTTGTACGAAGTTTCCGCTCCACGGCAAACTTCGCTCCGATTTCTTCCTGGTTGCTAGGAGCTTTCCAATCCATACTGAAAACTTGGTCCAGGGGCCGGAGCGCCTTCGCCGGGCTCCGGTGGCAGTCCAAGCACCACTCCATTAGCAACGGCGAGGCTTGAAACACCAGCGGCATCTCATTTATTGCGCCGTGGCAAGTGGAACAGCCAACACCCTTGCGGATGTGAATGCTGTGATTGAAATAAACGAAATCGGGAAGTCGGTGCACTTTCACCCAGCGAATCGATTGATCCGTACGGTAGCTTTCGCGAACGGGTTCCAAATAGGAAGCGTCGGCGTACAAAACGGAATGGCAATTCATGCAGGTTTTTGTCGGCGGAATCCCCGCAAAAGAGGACGTTTCCACGGAGGTATGACAATAACGGCAGTCGATGCCGTCATCCCCGACGTGATGCTTATGGCTGAACTGGATGGGCTGTTCGCGCGTGACGTATTGATTCGTGCGATATGGCGAGCGCGCGATCCCCAAAACGCCCAATAACCCCACGGTAGCCAGGAATGCGACCGCGATCAGACTGAATCTCGAAATAAAATTCGTGCTGCGATGAAAAATCTGGGCCATGTGAGCGTTGCACTTTGACGAAAACCTCTCCGGAACGGCGCAGGAACTAGAGGCTTCGCGGTGTCATGGCCGGGAAGTGCTCACCCGGCTCGCAAATGACCGCATAGTTTCCGATAAAACTTTATGGAATGCAACCGTCTCGCGCAGTTTTTTAAGAATATTTTCTTCGTTTGCAAACCCGCGTTCGAACTGCTGCTTCGAACAATTTGAAATTGCCGAAATAACTCCAATCCTTGCGCCTGCTTGCCACCGTTCCGGCCTCAGCGAGCTGATTCACGCTGCAATCAACGGTTGCAGTTTTTTTCGGGAAGGAGCCGTGAACAAGGCGCAGCCGTGTTATCTTAGAAGCACTCTTCGCCGTCGATGCGCATGCGGCGGAGCCTACCCAGTGCGCCGCTGGGGCGTGGTCCAATCGGTAGGACACCTCACTGTTAATGAGGACGGTGGAGGTTCGAATCCTCCCGCCCCAGCCAATTTTTCAACGCCGCGTTACCCCTGCTTGCTAGTCACGTACGGTCGGCAAACCTGCTTCGGTCCACCCGCGCCACCCTCCGTCCATCGATTCCACGTTGGTGTAGCCCATTTTTCGCAAATTGTCCGCGACGAGCGCCGAGCGGAAACCGCCTCCGCAATAAAGCACAAGCTTGGCACCCGTATCTGGCACGCTCTGCTCGATATCGCGCTCGATTACGCCCTTACCCATGTGCACCGCTCCAGGCAGATGCCCTCTGGCCCATTCGTTGTCTTCCCGCACGTCCACCAAAATCATTTTTTCGCCGGCATCGATGCGCTTTTTAACCTCCGGCACATTGGTCTCCGTGACGCGTTTTTTTGCGTCCTGGACGAGCTTCAAGAATTGCGGTGAGTGCACCATAACTTCCTCCGGAATAATTGAGGATCAAAAAGCCCGACAAAACGGTCGAAATCCGTGCTAACCACCCGCCTTTGAGAATGATTCCTGCGCTTTGCCCGTGATTCTCCCCGCAGCCGCAAACCTCAGGAACAATTCATGGCCTTCAGGAACCGGGCTTCTCATCTCCATCCTTCTTCGAGTAAGACCGCACCAGATTCACCAGATTCCAGCGCATGGTTTCCGGCACGCGATCGCCTTCTCCCATCATTTTTCCCTTGCCCTTGGTGATGATGTAGAAAAGCTCGCCGTCCGTCTTGCCCGCAAACGTCGCTGGATCGTGCCAGTCATGCATCGTCAATTTCATGGACTCGACAACGTCGCCTTTGCCGTCTCCCTTCGGCCCGTGGCACATGTCACAATCATAGCCGTAAACTTTCCGGGCCGCCGCGAGTCCCTCCGGCGTCGGCTTCACTGGATTTTTCTTATCGACATCTTCCTGTGGAATCTTGAATTCCTCCGTGGCGGCTTGCGCGTCCTTCGGTTTTTCCTGCGTGCTCTGCTGCTTCGCTCGCGCCATTCCAAAACTCGCGAAAAAAACCGCGCCTGCAACCAGGATAACTTTGCGCATATCTTCCTCCAGACTCGATGGGGCCTGCCGAACAAGGAGAATCGGCGAGATTCTTTGAGCGGATTCTACGCCCGCGCAGCAGGAAAATACAGCGTAGGCCTAGATTCGAAGACGTTCACTCCAGATCCCGCCAATTGGGGCCGGAACCTATCTCCACGACCAGCGGAACGGCGAGCTTATGCACGCCTTCCATCTCCTCGCGAACGAGTTTTTCAAGCCTGGCTTTTTCTTTCGGCGGGACTTCGAACAGCAGCTCATCGTGCACCTGCAAAATCATCTTCGATTCGAATTTTTCCGCAGTTAGCCGGTTGTCGATGTTGATCATCGCCAGCTTGATCAGGTCCGCCGCTGTCCCTTGCAACGGGGAATTCAATGCCGTGCGCTCCGCGAAACTGCGAAGCTGCGCTTGCGGCGAATTGATCTCCGGAATCGGCCTGATCCTGCCGAAGAGCGTTTTTGCCACGCCCGTCTTGCGTGTTTCCGCAAGGATTTTGTCTAGAAATTCTTTTACTCCCCGGTACCGCGTGAAATACGCGCTGATGAACTGCGCGGCTTCTTTCTGCCCGATGCCAAGCTGCTGCGCGAGGCCGAACGCCGAAAGCCCATAAATAATTCCAAAATTGATGGCCTTCGCCGCGCGCCGGTGTTCCGCGTTTTGCGCCATCGGGCCCACGCCGAACACTTCCTGCGCCGTGCGCGCGTGAATGTCTTCTCCATTGCGGAACGCGTCCGTCAGAACCGGATCGCCTGAAAAATGCGCCATCACTCGCAATTCAATCTGCGAATAATCCGCCGAAAGCAGAATCTTTCCTTTCTCCGCCACAAACGCCGCGCGAATCTCCCGCCCGAGTTCCGTGCGGATCGGAATATTCTGCAAATTCGGATCGCTCGAGCTAAGCCGGCCGGTCGCCGCCGTCGTCTGCGAAAAACTCGTGTGCAGCCGTCCCGTTTCTGGGTGGATCAGTTTCGGCAGCGCATCGACATACGTCGATTTCAGCTTCGAAATCTCGCGAAACTCGATGATTTTCGCGGGTAGCGCGTGCTGCGCCGCCATCTCCTCCAAAACGTCCGCAGCGGTCGATCGCGCCTTCGCTTTTCCCCGGCGCACAGGCGGTTGCAGGTTCAGCTTGTCGAACAAAATCTCCGCAAGCTGCGCTGGTGAGTTGATGTTGAATTCATTTCCGGCAAGTTTCCAAATTTCTTTTTCCAGACGCCGGACTTCTTTCTCCATCGACTTGGACATCTTCTCCAACTCTTTTGGATCCACGCGGATCCCGACGCGCTCCATGTCCGCCAGCACCGGAGCCAGCGGCAAGTCGATCTTTTCGTAGACCCCGGGCAGTTCCTGCTCATCGATCTGCGCGCGCAGAACGGGAGCCAACCGCTGCAAGTAATCTGCGCGCTCCCCGGGCCCGCCGCCCAGCATCGCGTTGAACTGCCTCATCACCACGTCGGCAAAATTATGATTCGCCGTCGTCGGCTTCAATAAATAGGAATACAGCTGCGTCGCGTGCTTTACATGCGAAGCGCGTCCCGCAAGTAATTGAAAAAGTTTGGGATCGTGAAAAATCTTCGCGCGCTTCGCGTCCGCCAGAACCGACACAAGCGCTTTCAACGCCTCTCCCTTTTCGTCGAGCCAAACAGAACGTCCTTCGCCTGCCTTCGCGGAAACCTCAATCGACGCGATGCGCGTTCCAAATCCTTCCGACTCCCGTTCGCCAAGTTCGAGATTCAGCCAAACCGCCAGTGGCAGCTTCGCCGGCAGCTTCGCGAAATAAGTCCGAAACTCAGCCACATCGGCGAACGCCGCATAGTCCCCCTTCTCAGCGGCTGCGGCGCTCGCCGGCGCCGACGCCGCCAGCCCCTCCGCGCTCAACTCCTTCAAGAGCGAATTGAAACCAAGCTCGCGGTACAGCGTCCCGAGCGCGGCTACATCCGGCTCGCGCCGTTCCAGCGCATTCAAATCCAGCTTCATCGGCAGGTCCGTCGCAATCTTCGCCAATTGCTTCGACATCATCACTTGCTCGCGCTGCTGCTGCAGCGCCTCTCGGTAGCGCTTATTCGGCACCTCATCCGCGTGATCCAGCGCTTTTTCGACGCTCCCGTATTTCTTAATCAGCTCTGCCGCCCCTTTTTCGCCGATGCCCTTCGCCCCCGGAATGTTGTCGATGTTGTCGCCCAGCAGCGCCATGTAATCGACAACGCGTTCCGGAGGCACACCTAAAATCTCTTCCACCTTCTTTTCATCAACGATAACGTCCGCTTTCGCGCCTCCTGATCCCGTGCGCAGCGTCCGCACATTCTTTCCCACCAACTGCATCATGTCCTTGTCGTTCGAAATCACCAGCACATCAAGATTCTTCTTCGCCGCCTGCACCGCCATCGCCCCGATCACGTCATCCGCCTCATATCCCTGCACTTCCAGAATCGGCAGCCTCATTGCCTCGCACAATCGCCGCACAAAGGGCAGTTGCACGCGCATTTCATCCGGCATCGGCGCGCGCTGCGCCTTATATTTTTCAAACAGTTTGTCGCGAAACGTCGCACCAGGCGGATCGAATACGATTCCGATGTAGTCGGGCTGATAATCTTTGATGAGCCTGCGAAGTATGTTGCCGAATAGAAACGGCACATTGGTAGGCGTGCCGCCCGGCCCAGTCAGCCGCTGCGGCATCGGCGCAAAAAAGGCGCGATAAATGTGCGCCATCGCGTCCACAAGAAACAGTTTTTTCGCCGCCGCAGGCATGCCGCGAGTATAGCAAAGCATCGAGCGCTCTACCTTTGCTACCCCGGCAATCAGACGCAGCCGAAATCTATGGAAATATTAGGGTGGACGGACAAGAATGAGCAGCGCCTGAAAGCATAACCGCGATTGGGCCAGGCCGCGATCCGCGCAGGAGCCACGCAATGAAAGGAAACACCTTGAGCGAGCCGAGCAACACGCTGCCCTCGTCCCCGGCTGGCATGGCGCGTTTCTTTCTGCTCTCCATTCTTTTGGTCTTCATTCCTTTGCCCTTTTTGCTTGCGCTGCAGTACTTTGGCGGCAGCTTGCGCGATTGCGTCCCGGTGTTCTTCGCGTGGCTGGCCCTGGCGCTCGTTTATTGGTGGCCGATCGGCGCGCTGCTCTTCCACTGGAATCGCGGGTGGTTCAGCCGTTTCGTCGTTGCCTACCTTGTTTCGCTGCCTCTCTATTTTCTCTGTTTGTTGGTCAACTACCCCGCCTTCGGCGCGCGTTTTCACCCGCGTAGCGGCCTATTCTGGGGAATCTACTTTGCTCAGACTCCCACCTTTTTCCTTCAGGTTCTCGTGCTCTACTTCCTCACCCGCCGCGGTCGCACACTCATGCGCATCACCTCATGGCTGGTCTATCTAGGATTCGCAGCTGGCCTGCTTGCGCCAGTTGTTTATTCCCTCGGCGTCGACAGGTACAAGTGGCCCGAACCTTCCGCCCAGCGGGTGAATATCGTCGGCGCACGCCTCGTCGATATCTCCCGCAACCAAATCCTCGAAGGCAAAAACGTCCACGTCGGAAACCATCACATCGTTGCCATCGTGGACGCCGCCGGAGACGCGAGTGACTGGCCCAAGGTCAATGCCGCTGGCAATTTCCTGCTCCCTGGTTTGATTGATGTCCATGTACATCTCCAATCGCCGCTCCGTTCCATCCTGGGACCTTTCGATTTCAAATTCTTTCTGGAGACTCTCTTTGCGGACTGTGCCCCCCAACGCCGCGCCTATCTTGAAAATAGCGTCACTTCCATCCGTGACGACGGAGGCTCCGCCGCCCACGCCTATCATCTTCGCGCTGCCCTTCAGCGCCATGCGCTTCTGGGCCCGCGCCTCTTCGTCGTCGGACGTCTTGTTACTTCTCCACACGGCCATCCTGTCAGCACCATCTGGACGCCGCAGCTTTCGCGCGATGGCGCCATTCTCGCGTCCGATTCCACGAGCCTCATTTCTGGTTTGGAGAAAAATTACGCCGCAGGCCCGCCGGATGCCGTGAAATTCATCTACGGAACCATCGGCATCGCGAAAGAAAAACTCCGCCCCGACCTGCTCGAAGAAGGCATTGCCTGGTCGAAAAAAAGAGGACTTATCTCTGTGGTTCATGCGGAAACCACCGACGAAGTGACCGAAGCCGCGCGTGCCGGTGCCACTGGTATCGAGCACGTCGCCTCCATGGAAACCCTCCCCGATGACCTCGTGCATATGCTCGTGGAGAGACGTTCTTTTGTGGATCCTACTTTCGGCGAGTTTGACGCGGCCTTGCAGTTGCGCAACGTAAACGAAGCGGATCGTACGAAGCTGCTTCAAGAGAAATACAAATTCATTCGGCGCCTCAATGAAGCTGGCGTGCGCCTCACGGTCGGAACCGATTCGCCATTGGTTCCTTATGGGACGGGTTTCAATGATGAGCTCGCGCAGTTCTCCCGAGCTGGATTTTCGTCAGACGAAGTCCTGCGTTTCGTCACCTTGAACAATGCCGAATATCTGGGAAAAGCAGATTCACTGGGACAAATTGCTCCGGGCTTTCTGGCTGACCTCGTGCTGGTGCGAGAGAATCCGCTTCGCAATCTTGCGACCTTACGTTCGCCTGTCTGGGTCATGCTGGATGGGCAAATCGTCGTCCGCGAACCGCACAAGAATTGACATCTCGTGAGCGTTGTTACTCTTAGCTGTTCACTTCTGTACTTGCGCTCGAAAACCACTTCCTACTTGTTCGCCGCAGCCGGGGCTTCCGGCTGCGAAACCAACAGCAAGCGCGTCCCACCTTCCAGACGTACATTTTTGCCGGTCGAAGTGATCACCGTTGTTTGGCTCTTGTTTGAAGAAATCATCATTAGTTTCAAATCTCCTAGCCCATACACACCGCGGCTGCTTGGTGCCAATTGACCGTGGTTATTCGGCTCCGTTCCCGAATCGATTGGCCCGCCGGGCGAGGAGGCCGGCAGGGCCGTTGGCGGAGCCTGTGGTCTGGGGGAACCCATGGGCGATCCACCGGCAGCCGAAGCGCCCACTCCAGCCGTCGGGTCGCTCCCGGGCCCCGGGGATCCAGCGTAAAAGTCATCAACTGGCGCCGCCACGGCCATGATCATCACGTCGAGTGGAATCTCTTCGCCTTTCTTTAGAATCGCTTTATCAAACTGGATCGCCAGCGTGGACCCACTGTCTCCCTTCGATCGTGCGGTCGCTTCCGTTACGTGCCCCTCCAGCTTGGCTCCTTTGGGAACGATTGTCTTACCGTCCAACTCAACTGCCGCAGTGGTATGCGCCTCGACCTTCTCGCCCACCTTCGCCTTCCTCGAATCCAGCGACGAATTCAATTCCGCATTCATCGCTATTCCGCTCGGCAAGGTTGCCGTCCTTGAGTCTGTCTGCGCTGGAAGACTCGCGTTCGCCAGCGTCGACGCGGGCGTTTGTAATTGCGCCAAGAACGCTGCGGCAAGGACCGTGCCAGCCAAAAACACAGATCTCCCTCGTATCATTGTCGCCTCCAATGCCAAATGACTGGGCAGATTCTCTAGGCCATTCCTCTATCTAAAAGGACGCTCCTAAATCAAGAAGAGTTGCATTCGGCCCACGGCTGAGAGGCGGTCGCTCAACGGCTCGATTGCGCGGTGTTGATCTCGCTAGGAAATAATGCCGAGTGGTCTGGCCACTTCCGCCAAAATATCCGCTGCTCGTAGCAGTTGCTCTCGCTTGTGCGTGGCGCTCACAATGGCTCTCAGGCGCGCTTTCCCTTCCGGAACGGTCGGGTAGCCGACCGCAGGGGCAAACACTCCCGCTTCAAACACTTTCTTCGAGAATTCGAATGCCTTGGCAGCGTCTCCCACGTGGATCGGAATAATCGGCGTCTCGCTCGCCTTGAACTGGAAGCCGCGCTTCTTCAATTCCCGTTTGAACGTCTTCGTGTTCGCCCAAAGCTTCTTCACCAGCTTTTCGCCTTCCGGCGAATCCAGCAAAGTGAACGCCGCTTGGCAGGCCGCTACCGTAGCCGGCGGATGCGAAGTCGAAAACAAGAACGGCCGCGCGCGCAGGTACAAGAAATCGATCAGGTCGCGCGCTCCAGCTACATACCCGCCCATCGCTCCGATCGCCTTGCTCAATGTTCCCACCTGAATATGCACGCGTCCGTGACACCCAAAATGATCCACTGTGCCCCGCCCGCCGCGCCCCAGCACGCCGCTCGAATGCGCGTCGTCGACCATCATGATGCAATTATATTTTTCCGCAAGGTCGCAAAGCGCCGGCAGCGGCGCGATGTCGCCGTCCATCGAAAAAACGCCATCCGTAATAATCAGCTTTTTGCCCGGAAACTCCGCGTGCTCCTGCAAAATCCTTTCACAGTCCACCACATCCTTATGCTTGAAAACTTTGATCGTCGCCTTCGAAAGCCGCGCTCCGTCAATAATCGATGCGTGATTCAGCTCATCCGAAATGATCAAATCTTCCTTGCCCAGCACCGCTGAAACCGTTCCCGCATTCGCCGTAAACCCCGATTGAAACACCACGCACGCTTCTACATTCTTGAACCGCGCGATCTGCTCCTCCAGCTCCATGTGAATCTTCATCGTTCCGGCGATCGTGCGCACCGCCCCGGCTCCAACACCGTATCGCTTCACTGCATCCAGCGCGGCCTTCCGCAAACTCTTGTGCGTTGTCAGTCCGAGATAGTTGTTGGAAGCCAGGTTGATCACTTCTCGTCCGTCAAAAATGCACACCGGCTTCTGCTCGCCCTCCAGCACTCGCAGTTTCGGCGCCACGCCTTTCGCCCTCAGTTCGTTCAATTGGTCGGAAATGTATTGCGTCGGATTCTTCTTCGTCGCCATCGTTGCGGTATCGGACATATTTAGACTCCTGAAGTGGACTCGGCTGGTGGACAAACCATTTTCCGCCAGTCGCCGGTTCTGAGCAAATGAATCCAACGCGGCTACCACGTTTATTCGTGGAGATTCGGACGGAGGAATCGCGAAGGACAGCTGGAAGAAGGATCGTATCTAGTGCGGCAATCCGTCCGGATACAACAAAACTTTCCCCGCCAATCCGCCCTGAAGCAGCGTGAATGCATTTTCGAATTTTTCCAGCGGCGCCCGCTCCCCAAAAAGCGGCTCCAAGTCCAGTCGTCCCGCTTTCAATAGCGCCGTCATCTGCACCCAGGTCTCGTACATCCGCCGCCCGTAAATCCCTTGCACGGTTGCGCCCTTGAAAATCACATCATTGACCAAATCCAGCGGCACATTTTCCGTCGGTATCCCCAGCAGCGACGCTCTTCCTCCGGCACGCAACGCCTTGAACCCCTGCTGGATCGCCGTAGGATTCCCGCTCATCTCCAGCAGCACATCCACTCCAGTTCCGTTCGTCTCGCTCAAAATTCTGCCGACCGCATCTTCCGCCGCCGGATTCAGCACCATGTCCGCGCCCATTTTCTTCGCCATCGCGCGCCGCTTCTCATTCGTCTCCGTCGCAAACACCGTCGAGCTTCCGCAAGCCTTCGCCACCGCTATCGACATCAGTCCAATCGGTCCGCATCCCGTCACCAGCGCGGTCTGCCCCGCAATCGGCCCGGCCAACACGGTATGCACCGCATTCCCCAGCGGATCGAGAATCGCCCCGTAATGCTCCGGAATCGCTGGATCAAGCTTCCAAATATTCGACGCCGGAATTTTCACGAACTCCGCGAACGCTCCATCCTGATCGATCCCGATAATCCGCAAATTCTGGCAAATGTGTGCTTCGCCCAGCCGGCATTGATGGCAGTGCCCGCAATTCACATGCATCTCCGCGCTGACGAAATCCCCCGCTTTCACCGCCGTAACTTCTTCCCCTACCCTCTCAACTACGCCGCAAAACTCATGCCCCAGCGTCAACGGCGGCTTGATCCGCCCCTGCGACCAGCGGTCCCATCCGTAAATATGCAAATCCGTCCCGCAAATCGATGCCGTCTTCACGCGCACCAGCACGTCCGCCGCCCCAATCGCCGGCACCGGGGCCGTCTCCATCGAGAGCCCGCGCCCCGCCTGCATCTTCCGCAACGCCTTCATCGTCGCCATCTACTTCAACCCTCGCTCACCGCGCAATCCTCGATGCTAGCACACACGCCAGTGGCAGAGGCTTCAGCCTGCGCTCTCCTACTCTCACCCCGCAATCTCCTCCAACACCATCCGATTCGTCCGCGGCCCCATCGCCCCAACGACAACCGCCACCAATCCCATGGCCACTGCCAGCATCGCAAACACCGCCGGCACTCCATGCACCAGCACCGCCCCGATCAAAATCGAAGTAAACGCCGCGCTCAACCGGCTCCAGCTATACGTAAATCCCACGCCCGTCCCCCGCAATCGCGTCGGAAACAATTCCGCCTGATACGCATGAAACGCCGCCGAAAACCAGTAATTCGCTAACGTCAAGAGCGCCCCAAATCCGACGACCGCTGCCGGCGCAATCGAATTTCCAAATCCCAATCCAAGCGCCGCCACCAGCAATGCCAGCACAAAAATCGTCCACTTCCTTTCGAATTTGTCCGCCGTCCACGCCGCCAGCAGTGGCCCCACCGGCGACACCAACGCAATCAGCATTGTGTACTCCAGCGAGTGCAGCAGCGAAACTCCTCGTTTCAACAAAAACGTCGGCGCCCAATTCGCAAATCCATAAAACCCGATCGTCTGCAACGCCTGAAAAATCACCAGCATCACCGTCCGCGAAAGATAAGGCCTCCTCCACAACTCCCCGAACGAGCCGCTCTCCTTCTTCTCTGTGCTCTCTGCGCCCTTCGTGCCCTCTGTGTAAATTCTTTCCCCTTCTTTCGAAAACGACTCCCTCTCCAGCGACGTCATAATCGCGTCCGCTTCCGCCGCTCTCCCCTGGTTCTCCAGCCATCTCGGCGACTCCGGCAATCTTCTCCGAAACCACCAAGTCAGCAGCGCCCCCGACGCCCCGATCACCATCACCCATCGCCACCCGCTCATCCAAAAATGCGTCGGCACGAGCACCCGAGCCAAAACCGCCGCAACCGGCACCGCGCAAAATCCCACTACCTGCGTGATCGCCACGTATCTCCCGCGCGCATAACTCGGCACCACTTCCGTGACATATGTATCCACCACCACAATTTCTGCGCCAATCCCAATCCCGGCAAAAAACCGCAGCCCAATCAACCATCCCGCCGTTGGCGCAAACGCATCCGCAAACGTAAACACCGAATAAATGAGCAGCAGCAAAATAAACGCGCTCCGCCGCCCCATCCGGTCGCTCCCCATCCCAAACACGACTGTTCCGACAAACATCCCCAAAAATCCCGCCGCCACAAAAAATGTAAATTGTCTCAGCGAAAGAAATCCGCACTGCTGCAGCGCCGCCCCGATAGACGCCACAATAAAAATGTCGTACAAATCAAAAAAATTCCCCAGCGACACCAACGCAACAAATCGCCGGTGAAACCTCCCCAGCGGCAACCGCTCAATCCTCTCCGCAATCGTCATGATTTTTTTAATTGTCATCCCAGGTAAAAAATCTGTGTCATCCTCGAGCGAAGTGAAGCGATGCCTCTTCTTCTCGTTCGCTCCAGTCAACTCGTCACTCGTCACTCGTCAACCTCGCCACGGTCGCCACTCGCCACTTCTTCTCACTTCACCTCGCTTACCACCCCAATCTTCTCCAGCGCCCTCAAATACTCCACCACCATCTCCAACGGCACCGGCCCATACTCCACCGAAACTCGGTCGCGTATCTGCTGAGCGTTGAGCACGCCGTCCGTAAAATTCAAAACTTCATACGCATACTCTTCTCCCCCTCCCCACAATCCCTCGTAACTCAGCAGCCTAGGCGTCGCCACTTCCGCCGCCTTGGCACGAACCGCAAAATAGTCATACTCAAACACGGCCAGCGGCCCCTTCGGCTCTTGTTTCCTCCGAAAACGATCGTCGCCCTCTTTTGATCGCGCCAATTCTTCCTCGCATACCTTGGGATGCGCCTCCGTTTGCCCCTTCGCCAAATCTGAATGCAGAAACGACGCGATTCCCAGTTCCATCCTCCAATGCGCTTGCGCTCGAATATCTGCAATACACGCGGCATCCTGCGGCGGCAGATTGCTTATCCTCGGTTCGTCTGATGCCATCTCCATGTCATTTCCCTGCTGGACTACGGCGTGGAGTTCCAACAAAGACTTCTCATTCATCCCCGCCAAAAAATACCCGCTCGCCGCCCCAATAAACGCCGCCCTCTTCAATTTCGTCGTATCAATATTCGCCGCCGTATCAAAATTCGTATGAATGTACCGGTCCGGCCAGTCATTCATATAAATCGCCGGTATCCCGAACGACGAATCCTGATACACATCGTGGTCGCTCCCCATCGTGTACGCCGAATACTCCGCCCGCAGCGGCTCCTTGCCACCCTCCGGCGCCACCATCGGATACTCCGACCGCAGCCCCGCCGCATACCGGTACGACTGATCGTTTAGCCAATCCGCAAACGCCCACGCCACGTCATGCACAAACGACGGCAAACTCATCGGCCCGCGTGTCACGTGGAACACTGCCTTCGTCGCCGGCCCTCCGCCCACCATGTCCATGTGAATCGCCACTTTGATCCGCTTCGCAAACTCCGGCTTCCCGTTCAGCAGCGCCAAAGTCCCCTCAATCTCCGGCGGCCAAATAAACCGTATCGTCCTCGCCGGGCGCGCCAATTTCTCCTCCGCAATCAATCTCTGCAGAGTCCGCGCCACCTCCAAGATCGTCACGCACCCGCTGGCATTGTCATTCGCTCCCGGCCTCTGATGATCCAGGTGGCACGAAAACGCAATCTCCTCCTCCTTCAATTTCGCATCCGCCCCCGGAATCGTCGCCGTCACCACTTCATAATTCCCCGCATGCTGCCCCGCCTTCACCTCCACGTGCAGCATAAACTTCTCCCCGCGCGCCAGCCGCTCGACGCATGCCCCGCGCCGTCTTCAGCGACACCATGAACGCCAACGTCTTGTGCTCCGTAAACGTCTCCAAATGCCCCCACCGAATCAAATTCTCGTCCTCGCCCCACCAAGCGTTCTTCTGGTTCTGCTGATAACTCACCAGCCCCACAGCTCCAAATTTCCCCACCGCCAATTCCTGCGCCGCCCCCGGCGACGCGCTCACCAAAACAATTTTCCCCGCGACGTCTTTCCCCGCGTAATCGCTCTCCTTCGTTCCCTCGCCTACGTCCACCAGATTCCACCGTGACGTCCGCCGACTCGCTATCCTCGGCCAGCACCACCGGCTCCGCCGCATAACTCGCAATCTTTCTCGTCGCCACTCGCACCCAAAGATGGTGTCAATCCCGAGCGTAGCGTGGGATTGCTTTTCTCCTTTACCTCGCATCGAACTTTCTCTACGTCCTTTACTTCCCACAACTCCCCCACCTCCGCGTCCCAAGCCGGCCGCGATCTCTGCGTCCCATAAAAAATCTTCCCATCCGCCGGAAACTCCAAAATCTCCACATCGCTCAACCCATACTCCCGCGCCCGCTCCGCGACCAACTCCGCCGCCGCGTGATACCCGCGCGATCCCCTCTGCCGGTGAAACGTCGCAATCACCTCCAAATTCCGCTTCGCCGTCTCCCCGCTCAACTCATTCGCCAACGCCGCCACATCCTTCTCCGGCAGCAGCGGCGGCTTCTGCCCCCGCGCAACTCCTGCGCACGCTCCACTCGTGATCAACGCCACCAAAGCAATTGTCTTCCTCACGATCCCCTCCGCATCCCGCAAGCGTAATCCCGCGTGTGCAGGCGCTGGGTTTTAGCCCGGCAGTGGGACAGACTTCCGTCTGTCTCTTACTCGACACCGCGCGCATTCTACTCTCCCGCGCATCGACCATCCACTTTTCCCCCTACTCGAAAAGCTTCTCTCGCTCCCGGATAGACACGCAGTGCAAAGAACTGTTATTTTTCTCCTGCCTTTCAACGCTTCGCCCAGGTGGCTCGAAATGACTTCCTCTCGAACGCGAAGCCTCGCGCTACTCGCCGTCATCGCTGCCGCGACTTTCTCCTTCTCCTATGCCCTTTCCTCCGCTGCCCCCTCTCTTCAAATCGCTTTCACCTTCGACGATCTCCCCGCCCACGGCCCTCTGCCTCCCGGCGAAACCCGCCTCGAACTCGCTAACAAAATTCTCTCCGCCCTTCACGCCGCTAATCTCCCTCCCATCTACGGCTTCGTCAACGCCGCCATCCTCGAAAAAGAGCCTGACGATCTCTCCGTCCTCCAAGCCTGGCGCGATTCCGGAAATCCCCTCGGCAATCACACCTGGTCGCACATGAATCTCAACCAGAATTCTCTCGAAGACTTCGAAGTCAACATCACCCGCAACGAGCCTCTGCTTAACAAATTGATGGGCGACGACGACTGGCACTGGTTCCGCTTCCCCTATCTCGCCGAAGGCGACACCCCCTCCAAACACGACGCCATCCGCGCCTACCTCGCCCAGCGCGGCTACAAAATCGCCGCCGTCACCATGAGTTTCAGCGATTATCTCTGGAATGAGCCCTACGCCCGCTGCATGGCCAAATCCGATTCCGCCGCCGTCGCCCAACTCAAAACCACTTACCTCTCAGCCGCTGACGCCAACATCACCTATTACCGCCAGCTCTCCCACACCCTCTACGGCCGCGACATCCCCTACGTCCTTCTGATGCACATCGGCGCCCTCGACGCCGAAATGCTCCCACAACTCCTCGACCTCTATCGCTCCCGCGGCTTCCGCTTCATTTCTCTCCCCCAAGCCGAGCGCGACTCCTTCTACCGCCTCGACACCAACCCCGCCCTCCCCGCGGGCCCCACCACTCTCGAAGACGCCCTCCGCGCCCGCAATCTCCCCGTCCCCGCTTCTCCTGCTCCACCCCTCGACTTCAACTCCCTCTGCCGCTGACAACGTGGCCCTTATCCACGCCAAACGCAACGAGCATCCTCCTCCGCTCCATTTTTTCGCTACACTTCTTTCGGCATGGATCCCCTGCGCGCTGCTTATGATGAGGTCTACATCTACACGATGGGCCGCCCCGGCTTTACCCTCCAACACGTCGCGGATGCCTTTACCCTGCAAACCGCAACTCGCGAGACCAAGCCCATCGCCCTGGTTTTTGGTCTAGCTGGCCTCTATCTCCATCTCGAAAAACAGTTCTCCGGCCGTCAGGTTCAGGAAATGCACATGAAAATGGCGCGCTTCAAACGCGTCTCGCCGGCTATCCAGCTCCCCGAGGATCGCGGCAGCATCTCCGTCCTCGATGTCCTCGCCGCGGCTCCTGGCTCTGAGCGCGATAGCGCCATTGACGATTGGTGCCGATCCGTCTGGACTTCCTATGCCGGCAATCGTCCAACCATCGTCTCTCTCATGCGCGAATATCAGATCACCTGACCTCCGCCGCCGCAGGGCCCTGGAGCGTGGCGGAGTGGATTCACACCCCTCTGCAGCTATCCACGACTCACCCTCCTCTACAATATCCGCGCCCTCCATTCGTCTACAACATTGGATGGATGAGCCGGTGAGCGTCCTCTCGATGACCGAGCAAGACCGTCAAATCTCCGAAGTCGTCGCGGAACAGCGCTCGCGGCTCCGCAACTTCATCCGCCGCCGCGTGCCCGATCCCGCTGACGTCGAGGATATTTTGCAGGAAGTCTTCTACGAACTCGTCGAAGCCAACCGCCTACTGATGCCCATCGGGCATGTGACCGGATGGCTGTTTCGCGTGGCGCGCAATCGCATCACGGATCTCTTCCGCAAGAAGAAGCCGCTGCGCTTCAGCGACGCAGCGTTCGAGGACGAAGATGGCACGCTCTTGCGCATCGAAGATCTGCTGCCATCGCCCGACGCCGGGCCGGAAGCGCTCTACTTCCGCAATGTGCTTCTGGAAGAACTGGAACTCGCGCTCGAAGAACTCCCCGGCGAGCAACGCGAAGTCTTCGTCGCTCATGAACTCGAGGGCCGCAGCTTCAAGGAGTTGTCCGCGGTAACCGGAGTAAACGTCAACACGCTACTCGCGCGCAAGCGGTACGCCGTGCTTCATCTGCGCCAAAGGTTGCAAAGCATTCACGACGAATTCATGAAGAAATGATGCGAAAAAATGCTGTGAAGAAATTGTTCGAAGAAATGAGGCACACAAAATGAAAAAGAAATGGATTTTTCTGATCCCGATAGCGATTATCGCGATCCCGCTATTCATCTGGATCGGCGGCGAACTGGTTATGCATCTCTGGAACTGGCTCGCGCCGGCGCTCTTCGGATGGCGTCAAATCACCTTCTGGCAGGCATTCGGACTCCTTGCTCTCTGCCGGATTCTCTTCGGAAGCCATGGGTTTCGCTCCTCGAATCGCTCCGAAGGCCGGCGTAAAATAAAGGAGCGCATGGACGAGCGCTGGGCGAGGATGACGCCCGAGGAGCGCGAAAAGTTCCGCAACAGTTGGCGCGCGCGCTGCGGCGGCTTTGAACCGCCGCCCAGCGAAACCCCGGCGAGCGGCACTAAGTAGCCGCCCCGATTCTGCAGCGTAGAACACGCGGGGAGCACAACTCTCCCTGAAGCGCTCCCCCACGCGTCTCCCGACCAATTACCCCCACGTCTGGCACCTGGAACAACGGTGCCCCCATTGGTTAGAACGGAGGCATTTGAATTGGGAAGGGCCTAACTACCCTGATAGTGCGCTCCGTATCGAAATCGTTTCACCGGCGGCATCGGAACGAGCCGGGTATTTCTTTAAGACTCTTGGCGGATTTCCCACAGCCGGACGCCAGGTGCCATCTGATAAAATTCGTGTGATGCCGAAGCGCCTGCTCTTCCGATGGATGATGCCCGCCATAGCGGGCTTGTTGGTGGGGTTTCTCGCGCTGGCTTGGGCGTCGACCAGCGAATCCACTCTTCCAGTCTTGTTCGTCGCGCTCATTTCGCCCGGCCTGAAAGTTGCGGAACTTCTCATGCCGGCTGCGCACGAGTCTCTTGCCTCGACGTTCGGCTGGTTTCTCCGAATCTCCATCGGCGTCAACGCCGCCTTCTACTTCGCGATTTTTGCTTTCTTGGCGTACCTGGCGGATCGCCGTCGCACCGCAAGCAGTTAAGAGACCTGGGCTGTCAGCGAATGCAGCCTGCCCGGCGTTTTTATACCAAGAGAATCCGTCCGAAAAACGATCTGTAGCGCTGCAGCGCCAAACGGAGATCCTCGGTCGAGACGTTATCGCCGCGATCCCATTGGCCTTCGAGCCTCGCTCTCTCCGCTGCGAACATCTCCGCCAATCGCTTCATCGCCACGGCAACAAGGCTGTCTGCCTGCTCCACTACCTGGCGAGGCTCGTCAACAAAATTCACCTGGACGGCATCCCACCGGGCGCGAAAGTCTTTCGTTTCTTCTGCTGAAAAGAGCGGCACCACTTGCTTGTCCAGAGCGGGCGCGGTTGCAGCGCCTGCGGATGAGCCGCCGCCAACGCCGAAGCTTGGCACAGCCACTGCTCCCACCCCAGGCCGTGCGCCCGCACGAGCCAGAGTCGCCGTCGTCAGCCCCACGTCCGTATCTTCTTCTTTGAACTTTTTTGCTTCGTCCATCGGCTTGCCTCCTCTTTTTGTTCCGCACTCCGCACAACCTGACATGCCTTCTAACCTCTAATCCTTTTTCTAACTCGAGATCTACGAGCCTGCCGCCTTGGCACGAGCCATTTCTGGCTCACCAACGAGCTCATCGAATAGCGTCCGGTAGTGAATCATGGCCTGGCGTAAGTCTTCCGTGCTGGCTTGGCCAGCCGCATGGCGGACGGCAATTTCATGAGCCGCCCGGTAATTCTCCACAACCAGTGGGTGGTCCACGGAGATATCCGCCGAGCGTTGCTCAAATTCCCCTACTGAATAGCCACGGGTAGACATCACATCGCCGAGGAGTTGGTCGGCCTGAGTAACCGAATTCTTAGGGTCGTCAACGAACTCTGTCTGAATCTTGTGCCACGACGTGATGTAGCGTTCCCGGTCGCTTGCCGCGAGCGGCCGAATTGCGAATCCCTCCACGCGTTTTTCTCGTGCTTTGAGCCCGGCCTCCCCTTTTCGCCGGCCCCCGCTCTCCTCCACGACGCGCGCGTATTCCGGTCCGAATCGGGTGCGCAGTTTTTGTGTCTTATGCTTGCCGAGATAAACCCATGCACCGATGCCTACGATCGCAATGACGATCACGGCGATGATAATGACCAATGTCGCTGTGTTCATACCAATAGCCTCCTAGTTTTCCCGCAAATCCAGCTACGTCCTGGGTTCGTGATTTCTCGCTTCCAGCGGACAGGTGATCCTGCAACGAACGCAGCACACCTCGTAGCGAAGGATGAGGGCCGTCTTCGTCTCTTATACGACAGCCCTTCTCCCTGTTAGGAAATGCAAAACGAGGAGAATAAGCCCGACGACAAGAACAATGTGGATTAAACCGCTGGTGACGTGAAATGCGAATAGCCCAAGCAACCAGCAAATGATCAAGACTGCGGCGATGAGTCCCAACATGATTTTTTCTCCTTACGCTCGTGCGCGAAATCGAGCCCTCTCTTTAATCGCGCACAGCTCCCAAGCCCAACTGCGAATTAGCTCTTACAGACCTAACTTGCGCGTCTCAAAGCGAAATATCTGTACACTTCGGAACACTTCAGATGCAGCCCCTATTCGGAGATCTGCATTCCTTGCGGGAGCGTTTGGAGGGTCGGTTGATTAAGCTCGCACACTTCAGCGAGATAGCCGGCTACACCATCAAAGGTATAGCCGCGAAGGTTGACGTCGAATAAAAACCTGCGTGATTACTGCGGCGCGGGCCCGCGCACAATTTGCACGAATCCGTCCGGACGGATCCATTTTTCAAAAGCGGCCTTCACTTGATCCGCGGTCATCGAAAAATAAATCTGTGCTCCTCTTACCGGTTCGTCCAGCGGCAATCCGATTTGCGCCCTCGCGAGCAAGCCTCCGGCGACCGCGCTCTCGCTCGATTCCGCAAGCGGAATTTGCCGCAGCAGCAGCGCCTTGGATTGTTGCAGCTCCGCATCCGTCACATTTTCCTTCTGCATCGCGACAAGGTCCCGCTGGATCAACTCTCTCGCCTTCGAGACATTTTTCGGGTCGCATCCATACGAAACCGTATAAACCGTTCTCGTCTTTCCCGCATTCATGCGAACGTCCACGTTGTACACATATCCGTTTACCTGCCGCAGATCGTGATACAGCCGCGTGGCATAAAATCCGCCGCCCAGCACGTGGTTCCCCATCTGCAACGGATAATAATCAGGATCGAATCGCGTGATCCCCACCGTCTCGGAAAGATCGGCCGTATCCTGCAGCTGGCTTGGATCGGGCACGTTCGCCGCCGATGCCTTGTTCGCCGGAACGCGCGGCAAGTCCACATCGGGTTTGGGTCCCGAAGCCTTCCATTCTCCGAACTCTTTCTCGATCGCAGCTCTAGCTTCCGTCGGCGTGATGTCGCCGATCACCACAATCGTCGTGAGGTCGGGCCGCAGCGTTTTCGCATAATATTCTTTTACGTCCGCAAGAGTGAGCGACGATACCGACTGCGGCGTCTCTTCGCGGAGCGATGGGTCGTTCGCAGGATACAAAGCGGTATCCAGCGCGCGAGTAGTCTTAAAGCCAGGACTCTTCATCCTGCCGGCAAAGTATTGCGCCGTTTGCGGCTTGATGACGTTAAACGCTTCTTCCGGCAGCGCGGGATTTAATTCATTGTCCGCCAGCAAATGCACCCCTCGCGCAAAATCCGGCTTCAACACTTCCAACGAAAAGCTATACCCGCCCGATTCGTCGGCTGCAATATCGTCCAGCGCTTTCTGAAACGCCAGCCGGTCCAAAGTCTTTGTGCCGTAGGAAAATAGCTCGTCCAGCACGTCGCTCACGCCTTCTTTTCCGTCCGCCGTTTCCATATCCGGGTCGTTTCGCACATATCCCTGCACCGTAATCGTCGGCGTTATATTCTCCGTTCGCACGATCAGCCGCAGACCATTGGGCAAGGTCACATCCGATGGAGGAGCCTCGGGGCGAGGCTTCTCAAGAGCCAAGAGTTTCGACGCCGCCCACGCCGGCAGTTCAACCGCCTTCGTGGGAGCCGCTGTCAGCTCTTCTCCCCCGCCAAATCCGTGTGCGGAAACCGGCGCGCCCGTCGGCTGAGGTTTCAATTCCGCCGAGATCGACTCCTGATCCACCAAATACTTTTTCGCCACGCGATTCACGTCTTCCGGCGTCACCCTCTTCATCGCCTCCACGTCATCTTCCGGCGAATTTCGCCCCTCGCTGGCCAGCGACTCAGACCACGCCGCCGCAAGTCCAGGAATCGAGTTGCGCCGAAACTCCGCCTCGGCAATTTCTTTCCGCTTGGCCGCTTCCACGAGTTCGGCAGGCACGCCATTCGCCGCATAATCCGACATGATTTTGCGCATCTCCGCGATGACCGGTTTCGCATCCGCTTCCGCAGGCAAAGCCGCCGCGCAATACGCCACGCTTGCTTTAGCAAACGTCTCCGCAAGCCCAAATCCCGTGTCGAGCGCCTTCCCCTGCGGCACCAGCGCATACAAATTTCCGCGTTGGCTTCCCAGCACATCGCTCAGAATTTGAATCGCCGCGTAATCCGGGCTTTCCGTTCCGGGCACGCGGTAGGAAACGAACGCCAAGAGATAAGGAAGGTTGCTATCGAGCGTGAACGATTCCGCCTTCACCGGCGGCAGAATCACCTCCGCCCGCGCCGGCAAGGTTTTCTTCGGAATTTTTCCATAATATTCCTTGACCTTCGCGAGCACCTCCGCCGGCTCGACGTTTCCCGCGACGATCAGAATCGCGTTATTCGGCGCGTACCACTTCTTGTAAAACTCCTTCAGCATTTCGGCTTTCGTCGCATCGAAAGACTCCTTCGTCCCCAATGCATCGTGGCTATAGACCGTGCCGGAGAACATGTCCTCATTCAATCGCGTGATAAATTTGTACGTCGGATTCGAGAGGTCGCGCGCCACTTCCTGTTCGATCGCTCCCCTCTCCTTGTCCCATTCCGCTTGCGAATCATCGACGTCTTGCATGCAAGCCGCATCAAGCCGCAGCGCAATGTCCAGATCCGAAGCAGGCAGCGTCGTGAAATACTGCGTGATATTTTGCTGCGTGTCCGCGTTGCCCGCGCCGCCCAACTGCGCGTAGATCGCGGCGATCTGGTCGGCCGTCACTCCAGCGCATCCTCGAAACGCCATGTGCTCCTGTGCGTGCGCCATCCCTGGAAAGCCCGCTGGCGTCTCGTTCCCGCCCGCCAGAAAGTTTTCTTCCACGGTAACCACTGGAGCCAGCGGGTCGCGTATCACGACCACTCGCAGCCCGTTCTCCAATGTCGCTCTCGTAACGTACGAATCCCCCGCCCGCTTCTCCTGTCCGGAGATCAAGGACGCGGCCATCAATACAACTGCGCAAACGCTGGTTGTGCGGATCAATGTTTTTCCTCTTTTTCAGTGAGTTAGCAAGTGCGGTGCAGACCCTGCCGGGGCCATCGGGCCCACGAACTTAATTTCGTGCGTACGTTCTTGTGATGCTGCCTGCTCTCCAAGGGAGGCCGCGTCGCCGGGGGTTATATCATTCCCCTATTAGGTATGATGCCGTAAGCGGTCACGCTTTTTCACCTTCTTTTGCAGCTGCGCCGCCCGAGGTCCGTTCCTTTTCGGAAATGTAGTAAGGAGCAGACACGGTGAAGATACGCTTGTTGCCATGCACGAGCAGCGTCCACTCCAGCAGCCGGCCTCGCTGGTTGTGCAGAAAATATTCATACCAATGGTCCTCGACCAGCTCCGGAATGACCACCACAATCCGCCGGTCTGGATGTTTTCCCGAGAGCTCCAGAATGTATTGAACCAGCGGAACGATGATGAACCGGTAAGGCGAGGGTAGAACGACGAACTGCGGCGGCTCGGCGCCAGCTTTGCGGAAGGGCTGCTCTACATAGCGCTCCCAATCCTCGCGCAGCAATTCGGAATGCTCTCCCGGTTCGACGTGAACGGCGATGATTTCCGGCGAGAGCCGCGACGCAAACTCGATTGCCTGTTTGCAAATCGA
The DNA here is from genome assembly GCA_963843265.1 of uncultured Acidobacteriota bacterium. Taxonomy (GTDB): domain Bacteria; phylum Acidobacteriota; class Terriglobia; order Acidiferrales; family UBA7541; genus Acidiferrum. The sequence goes on from CAWJJR010000001.1 coordinate 271,963, forward strand.
GCTCCAGCGGTCGACGGGCACCACCGTGATCGGCGGACGCCCATGATTCGCGGGTACCACAGGGGCGCACACGGTAATGGCGGTCGCAACAGCATGATAGTGGCGGCGAACGATGCGGAAGAAAAAAATCAAAAGCGGAATGAAGAGCAGCGTGATCCAGGCGCCCTGCGCGAATTTCGCCACAAGAACCACAACAACCGTAAGCCCCGTAACAAACGCGCCCAGCCCGTTCACCATCGCGCTTTTCACCCAGCCCGGGCCGCGATTCTTCCGCCAATGCATCACCATCCCGAACTGCGACAAGGTAAACGCCAAAAACGCGCCCACGGCATACAAGGGAATCAAATTGTCCGTGACGCCTCCGAAGATGACGAGAAGCGCAGCCGTCAGCACGCCCAAAACAACAATCCCATAGGTATAAACGAGCCGGCGGCCGCGATACCCGAAAGCGTGCGGCAAATAGTTATTCGTGGCGATGGCCTTGCATAGCCGCGGAAAATCCGCGAACGCCGTGTTGGCGGAAAGAGAAAGCACCAGCAAAATCGAAGCAATCGTCAGATAGTAGAAGATTCCTTTTCCAAAAACGGCCGCGATCAGCATCGAGAGAAGGCTTTGATAGCCGGGTTTCCCCGGGTCGGTCGCCGCAATGCCGTAAATTTTCACCAGATAAGAAATTCCCGCGAGCAGTAGCGCCAGCAGAAAAATAATGATCGTCAGCGTGCGCTGTGCGTTCTTCACCGCCGGTTCGCGAAACGCTTTTACTCCGTTGCTGACGGCCTCCACTCCCGTCAGCGCCGTGCAGCCGCTCGAGAATACTTTCAACAGCAGCCAAAAGCTGACCACGGCTGTCACAGGCGGCGCCGCTGGCAACGCCGCAACCGGCGTCGGGTGGCCGCCACTGAGCGCCGCGCGCACCAATCCGCCGAAAATCGTAATCAGCAGCGTCCCGACGAAAAGATACGTCGGCACCATGAAAACCACGCCGGCTTCGGCCACTCCCCGTAAGTTGACGATCGTGATGATGAGCAAAATGCCGAGGCAAATCACGACCGTGTGAGGCAGCAAGGAGGGAACCGCGGAAATCAGCGCGCCAACGCCCGCGGAAATTCCCACCGCGGCCGTCAGAATGTAATCCGTCAGCAAAGCCGCCGCAGCGAGCAGGCTCGGCGTCGCTCCCAAATTGTACCGAGCCACGGTGTACGAGCCGCCGCCGCCCGGATAGGCAGCAATCGTCTGCCGGTAAGAAAAATAAACAATCACCAGCAACGCGATGATCGCCGCGCTGACCGGCACGATGTACTGCACCCCAAGTAACCCCAAGGGAATGAGCAGGCTAAGCGCAGCTTCCGGCCCGTACGCCGCCGAACTAAGTCCGTCCAGACCAAAAATCGGAATGCCCCGCGCCGGCCCAATTTGCTCCGCGCGTTCGTCACTGGTTTTGATCGGCTTGCCAACCAGCAGGTCGAGGATATTCATGGGCAGCTCGGTCCGTCGCAGGGGCTAAATCCAGACTGTCCATTTGCAATGAGAATGTCGCGATTGTCAACTAGTGCAAACCGGCGGATTCGACTGCGCTCGCAGACTTTGTGCTGTTGTCGACGGGCTTGGTGGCGGGCGGATTTGCAGTGCTCGGCACGGGAGCTGGCGGCCGCGTGCCGATGGAAACTTCCATGGCCGTGTTTTTCGGGAAGACCAGTTCGTGCCCCCGCGCGATGAAATGGGAATAGATGGACATGCTTGCGCCGTAAGCCCCCATGGCCATGCCAAGCGGTTGAGAATGGACGAGCACCCCCAGGGCGATGCCCACGAGTTTGAATCCTCCGGCGCCGCCTGCCACCCGATTGCCGGTGTTGCCACTGACATTTCCAGGCCGAGCGTCAGCGTCCGTGTGCGCGGAAGCCAACGCCAGCATCACGGAGATTCCAGTCGAAAGATAGCGGGTCTTCGGAGTGTTGGCTTCCGCGCCGCCTTCGCTGTCCAGTTTGACGTCTTGTCCTTTGCCCGCTTGCACGCCAGCCAACGTCGCTTCCACTTTTTGCTCGATCCCATCCGGCAGAACAAGCTCGTGAAAGACGATGCGGAGTTGCCCATTGCGGCTGAGGTGGCGCGCCGGACGAACTTGGACGACGGAGCCTTTCAGCAGGCTGCCCTGTGGAAGAACCAGACGGTTTCCATCAAAGAGTGGCTGCGAGAGGACGGCTTCGACTTCGTCGCCTGGATGCGCCGTTGCCGAGCTGAGTGCCGTCATCAGGCGCACGTGCACCGAGCTGCCGGAAGGCGGAGGCGTGGTCAGAGAAACCGCAAGTTCTGGAGTGAGCGGCTCGGTCCCAAAATCGAGTGGCTGCTCGAGTTCCGCGAAATAGACCGTCCCAGCGTCAATATATTGTGGATGCACGGGGAGCTGGGCGATGGCATAGCGCTCGATCTTGCGCATTTTGCCGGGCTCATGAACTTGCTTCATCGCTGTGTCCCATTCGCGCTTGGCTTCCTCCTTGGCCTGGTCGGCTTTTTTTGAAGCGGCGTCTTCTGCTGCGCTCTTTTTCGCGCCTCCAGAGTTAGTGACGAACTGGATCACTTGGCCGGAGCCTAACGTAACGCTGGTGTGGATGGGAATGTGGCGGCCGTCGGGCAATTCGAGGTCGCTGAATTCCATCTGTACCTTGCGGGAAGGAGAGAAATCGGCGTCGAGTGCGTCAAGCGTGCGTTGTCCGCCGGAAACCCCTTCGAGTCGCGTGATCTTCCCGGTAGCCTGCGTGCCCACTGGGACGACCAGCTTGTCAAAGGCGTAGATCGGCTCGGCGACGCGGCCATGCACGGGCTGCCCGACTTTCTGGATTCGAAGTTCCTTATCCAGGACCACTTGCACGGCGGTGCCTTTCGGGATGGTGAGCGGGATTGTTTCAGTGGTTGAGGCCGGCACGGAGGGCGAAGCCGCATCTTGCGCCTGAATCAGTTCTGGGCAGATGCACGCCAGGAAAATTGCGAAAACCAAAAGTCTTGTTGCCATGTGATTTTTTTCCTCGGCTAGGTCACTTCTGTTTTTGCCAGGTCATTTCGACGCGGATGGGAATTTCATTCTTTACCGGCATGGTCAAGAGGGAAGGCGGGTCGATCTTGAAATCCGTCAGCGTCGTTGGAATAGTACCAGTAATCTTCGTCTCGGAGCCTTGCGTCACCTGCTGGAAGGCAACCTGTTTATAGACGGCGGTCTGGCCGGCAAAGTGAATTTCCAGATCCACATGAATCGTCGCCGAACCGGAAGCAGCCTCTGGCAAAGAGGTGCGCACTGTCACCATGGGAAACTCTCCGCCTCGCGTGACTTGCAGCATGTGCAGATCGCGATTGGTATCGCCCGATTCGAATGATTTAACGGGCACGGCGATCAAGAAATCGCATTCGCCCGCGTGGCAAACTCCTTTGCCGCGCGCTGCGTGGCTTACCCCGTCGACCTGATGCAGCGGGTGCGTGATGTGATACGTGAGCGTGGATTGGGAAAGCACCCATTGGGTGTCCGTTTGAGCGAAGGCGGGGAGTGCCAAAAACAATGCAGCAATCAGAAATTTTTTGATCATGGCTGTCTCTACCACTTGAACGTTACAGTCAAAATAGCGGCGCCATAGGCTGCGGCGGTCACAATGGCCACCGCACCGTGGGCCTGGGCGATTCCATGGACCTTTTCGCCCTTGCTTTTTTGGTCGAAAGCCATCGCTCCCAAGATAGGCGTCAAAATCATGCCCGGTCCGTGAATCCAGGCGAGGATCTTGTGCGCGCGAATCGGTCCGCGGGTTTGCGTTCCGGGAATCTTCGGTGCGCGTATCGCGTAATACGCGCTCGTGAAATATAAGGTGGCTGTAGCCGAGCCCAGGGCCGCATGCAGATACCGGTCGTTTGTGCTCGTGCTCTTGCCGCCGGCCCCAGCGCCCGCAATCACCGTGGCCACCAATGGAAATGTATCGATTAGGCCAAGCTTTTGATGGATCTTGAGCATGTGTGAGCGCTTGTCGAGCCGCGCCTGATCCGCCGCGCTTCCCTGAGTTTGGGCTATCGGGAAACCGAGATCGCCCAGAGAAAGCACGCCTTGCAAGGTCAAATTCATCGTTTGTGTGGCACCAGCAGAGAGCGTGACTTTGGTAACTTTGCTGGCGAAACCTTCCGCGGAAACAGAAACCTCGTAATCGCCAGGGGCGAGATTTGGCACACTGTAAAGCCCGGCAAGGCTGCCTTGGATTTCCGTCTCTTGGCCCGTCGCGACGTTCTTGACGGAAATCTTGGCGTCCGGAACAACGGCTCCAGTTGAATCAGTTATCTTGCCGGAGAGCGTGGCGTTGGCGGCCTGCGACGACGCTCGAGAAGAGAGAGACAAGCAAAGGACAAGAATCCCCGCCCCGAAGGCGAGCTTCATTGCACTCTGTTTCATCGGATGCCCCCATCCTTCTGCAGAGCTAGCAAAAGTATGAATCCACAGATGCGGCCAATGTTAGCGAGGATGTCTGAGCGAAAGAGACTCAGACTCACAATTGCTTCTTGCGTGCTTCGACCCTCGCCACATTCGGAGCGGAATGTTATCACCTCGCGAAAGAATAAGTGAGGCCGGGAGGAAGGTCTTTCCTCCTGATCCTGAAGGTCTTCTGGATTCGCTCAGGCAAAAGAAAACAGTTCAATAATCCTTGATAGGCGCATGCGAGAATAGGCGCCGTCCTCCGAAAACAATGCTCACTCGCCAGCTCATCGCCGCCGTAAAACCGACCGTCGCGCATAGCGTGAGGCACTGGATCTACGGCCTTGGAGGTTTGGGCTTCATCCCCCTCGGGCTGCTCGACAGCTCTGTAATTCCACTTCCGGGCAGCATGGATGTGCTCCTCGTTGTCCTCGCGGCGCGGCAACCGCAGTTGTGGCTTTACTACGCGCTGATGGCCACGCTTGGCTCCGTCATCGGAGGGTTCGTCACCTACAGACTGGCTCGCAAGGGAGGGAAGGAATCGCTATCGCGCAGATTTTCGGCAAAGACGTTGAAAAGAGTTTACGCGATTTTCGAGAAATGGGGATTTGCAGCCATCGCCATTCCGGCGTTGTTGCCGCCCCCCGTGCCCCTGGTGCCCTTTGTGCTCACCGCGGGAGCGATGCAATACTCCGTAAAAAAATTCCTGGCGGCGATGACGCTGGGGCGAATTGCGAGGTATCTGTTCCTGTCGTACCTGGCGGAGCAATATGGGCGAAAGATGCTGCCTTTTATTTTGCATCACGCGCACCCGGTGCTCCTGGGAGTTGTGGGGCTGATTGCCGTTGTGGCTTTGATTTTGTTTTATATTTTCGCAGGCAAGAAGAGAAAGAGCGGAAAAAAGAAGAGTTAGACATTCTCAAACCGACTGCCGGCAACCTGGATCGAATGCGGCACCAAAGAGTTGGGCCGGCTTGACACGGTCGGAAAGCGGGCCTAGGCTCCACAATTTCAAGGCGAAGAAGGGCGTTTGCGTGAACGGCATTTCCTGAAAAAAACAATGCAGAGGAAAGGCACAGCGATGCAATTGAATTTACGAAATGGCTTCAGGATAGAGCGGCTAGGCATCTCGATGTTCCTTGTCTGCACTGCGATGTTCGTCCTGCTGGCCGCGGGAACGGCGCGGGCGGCCACGGAAAATTACCAGGTGATCGTCGAGCGAAACGTGCCGGCGAAAATGCGCGACGGCGTGATTTTGCGCGCGGATATTTACCGGCCCAAGGCGGAAGGAACATTTCCCGTGCTGTTGGTGCGCACGCCGTACGACAAAACCGGCGAGTCGAATTTTGGCATGAAAGGCGCTGCGCGCGGATACGTCGTGGTCGAGCAGGACGTGCGCGGACGGTTTACATCGGATGGTGAGTGGTACGTGTTCAAAAACGAATCGCAGGACGGCTACGACACGGTGGAGTGGGCCGCCGCGCTGCCGTACTCGAATGGAAAAGTGGGAATGTTTGGCGGTTCGTACGTTGGCGCGACGCAATATTTGGCTGCGATTGCGAAGCCGCCGCACCTCGCGGGGATTTGTCCGACGGTGACCGCGTCGAATTATCACGACGGCTGGACGTATCAGGGCGGTGCGTTCGAGCAGTGGTTTAACGAATCGTGGACCACGGGCTTGGCGATGAACACGATGCGGCGGCGCGTGGAGGAAAACGGCGACGCGCTCGGCGGAACAAAAACTTTGCCGCTGGCGGATTACGCCGTGCTCGAAGCGCCATCGGCGGCGGGGATTGCGCCGTATTTTACGGATTGGCTGGCGCATCCGAGTTACGACGCTTATTGGAAGCAGTGGTCGATCGAAGATCATTGCGCGAATATCCAAGTGCCAGTGCTGAGTTTTGGCGCGTGGTACGACATTTTTCTGGGCGGGACGCTGCGAAATTATATGCGGTTGAAAACGGAAGCGGGGACGGAAGCGGCGAAGCATGGGCAGAGGTTGGTGGTTTATGTTGGAGGACACGCGGGCGGATCGAGCAACCGGAAAGTTGGCGCGGTGGATTTCGGAGAGAAGCTGCCGATCGATGAGGACGAGATAACGTTGCGTTGGTACGACTGGCTTCTGAAGGGCGAAGCGAATGGGATGGAAAGCGAAAAGCCGGTGAACATTTTTGTGATGGGAAAAAATGAGTGGCGCGACGAGGATGACTGGCCGCTGGCACGCGCGAAGAGCACACGATATTTTCTGCATTCCTCGGGGAGCGCGAACAGCCTCTCTGGGAACGGAACGCTGAGCACAGTGGCGCCGGGAGAAGAAAAGGCGGACCAGTATGTGTACGACCCTGCTGATCCGACGCCAACGATTGGCGGGCCGCTTTGTTGCGGCGCGCTGCCGACAGGAATCGGGCCGGAAGACCAGCGGCCGGCGGAAGCGCGTTCGGATGTTTTGGTTTTCACGACGCCGGCATTTGCGAAGGATTTTGAAGTGACGGGGCCGGTGACGCTGGATTTGTTCGTAAGCAGTTCGGCGGTGGACACGGATTTCACCGGAATGCTCGTGGACGTCTGGCCGAATGGATTTGCGCAGAATTTAACGAGCGGAATATTGCGGATTCGTTACCGGAACTCACAGGAAAAACCGGAGCTTGAAAATCCGGGTGAGATGTATCACGTGACCGTGGATTTGTGGGCGACGAGCAACGTGTTTCTGCCGGGACACAAGCTGCGGCTGGAAGTTTCGAGCAGCAATTTTCCGCGGTTCGACCGGAACATGAATACTGGCGAGCTGCAATCGCGCGCGACGCGCATGATAAAAGCGACAAACGTGATTTACCACGACAAGGCGCATCCTTCGGCGCTGGTCTTGCCGGTGGTGCCGTAGGCCGGCTCTTGAACTGGGTTAACGCCCTCTCGAACGAGCTGCTGGTTGCCGGGATGATTGCGTAATAAGTCGTTTCCCATTCTAGCGTGGGATGATTCGGAAAGCGGGAGCAGCGCTCCCGCACTCCAAAAGAGGAAGTTTGCGCCCCGTGTGTTGGTCGTTGAACGGCTGCGCAAATTCCATTATCGTAGAGGTTTCTTTTCTGGCAAAAATGCGCGGTGTGCGTGGCGCGTTGAGAATGGACGGGGGAAATCGTGAAGAAGAAGATTCGGGTGATCCAGTACGGCGTGGGGCCGATCGGCGCGTCGATTGCGCGGCTGATGCGGGAAAAACAGGCCATCGAAATTATAGGCGCGATCGATACGGACCCGGCAAAAGTGGGGCGCGACCTGGGCGAAGTGACGGGAGCGACGGATGCGCCATGGGGCGTGAAAATTTCGACGGACGCGAAAGAAGTGCTGGAGCAGGCCGCGGACGTGGTAATCCACTCGACGTCGTCTTCACTGCCGAAAGTGATGGACCAGTTGTTGATGTGTCTCGAAGCGGAGTCGTGCATCGTTTCGACGTGCGAGGAATTGTCGTTTCCCCTGCGGACGTATCCGGATTTGTCGGTGCAGCTGGATAAAGCGGCGAAGGATTGGGGAGTGGCGCTGGTCGGAACGGGCGTGAATCCGGGATTCGTGATGGACAAGCTGGTGATTACGCTGGCGGCGGTTTCGCAGCGGATTGAACACGCTAAAGCCGTGCGCATCGTCGATGGCGGAAAGCGGCGGCTTCCGTTGCAGAAAAAAATCGGCGCGGGAATGACGGAAGAAGAATTTCGCGCGCAGGTGCAAGCAGGCGTGATCAAGCACGTCGGTTTGCCGGAGTCCGTGGCGATGATTGCGGACAGTTTGAACTTGCCGGTGGAAGAGATTACGGAAACGATCGAGCCAAAGATTGCGACAGAGCGTGTGCAGACGGAGTATTTGACGGTGGAAGCGGGACAGACGGCAGGCGTCCACCAAATCGCGCGCGGCGTGGGCGGCGGAAAAGAGCTGGTGTATCTCGAGCTGCAAATGTATGTCGGCGCAAAAGAGCCTGCGGACACGATTGCGTTGAAGGGGCATCCAAACATCAGTTTGGTGATTCCGGGCGGGACGCATGGAGATGTGGCGACGGCCTCGGTGGTGGTGAACTCGATTCCGGTGATTCTGGATGCGCCAGCGGGTTTGCGGACGGCGCGGGATCTGCCGATTGGATTTTTCTCGCCGAATGCGAGGCCGTAAGCGGAAGTGATTGGTGGTTTGTGGCTAGTGCCTGGCCGAGCCGCGACGTTTTTTGGCCGGTGCGGGATTCTCGCGGTTGACCTCTCCAAGATATGCCGCCTCGAATGAACACAGACTCCCGACCCGGTCGGGATAAATTCCGTCTGTGCCACCCCGAAACTGACATTGAGAGTGCCCCCCCCGGGGGGGGGGTTCGGAAGTGCACATTCTAAAGGATTTTAAGTCCTGTGTTTTGAAACTGCGCATTCTACAGGGGTTAGAGGCGGGTTTTGCGAAAGTGCGCATTCTAAAGGGGATAGTGGCGACCCCGATCCGTCGATAGCGGTACGTGTTTTACAGAGTGGCAGGGGCGAGGAGCCTGAATGAGGCCGTACGCCAACGTAGAACGCCGGTAGGCGGTGTGAACCGAAGACTACGAATTCTCACCTGCAAGGTGCGTCCTTCGCATACGATGACGGGCATGCGCAAAATCGAAAAGCCCTCGCCGACCGAATCACCTTTATTGTTCGAGTTCGATCCCAAGCCAGCCGAAGAGATGCTGACCGCGCTGGGAGGCTTACCTCTGGTTGTGCAAGCCTTTCGTTCTCTGGGGTTACCAGGCAGTGTGAAGCAACACCTGGTGGTGAAGGAACGCCAGCGGGGTTACGACGAGGCTACTTTTGTCGAGAGCTTCGTGCTTCTGAATGCCGCTGGAGGTGAGTGCCTGGATGATTTTGAGCGCCTGCGGGCAGACCCCGGGCTAGGGCAACTGATCGGGCACGAAGTGCCTTCTCCGGAAGCAGCTCGGAAGTTCCTGTATGCGTTCCATGAAGAAGAAAGGATTGAGCAAGCCAAGCAGCAACGACTGCCGGATCAAATTGCGTACATTCCTTCAGAGAGTGAAGCGCTAGAAGGGTTAGGAAAAGTGAACCAAGATCTGATCCAGCGATTGGGAGAACGATGTCCGGAGCAGAAGATCGCTACGGTGGATCAGGACACCACGATTATCGAGAGCCGCAAACAAGAAGCCCTGTACACCTACGAAGGGCCACGAGGCTATCAGCCGATGCTGGCAGTGTGGGCCGAGATGGACGCGGTGCTGGCCGATGAGTTTCGAGATGGGAACGTACCGGCACTGATGGCTCCGTTGACGGTGGCGAAAGCGGCGTTCGCCGCGCTGCCCAAAACAGTGACGACCTACTATTATCGCGGCGATGCGGCCTGTCATGAGAAGGAGTTGTTGCACTGGCTGTCGAACGAGAGACGTGCAGAAGGGCCGCAGGGATGCATTGGTTTTGCGATCAGCGTGCGGATGAGCGAAGCGTTGCGCGAGGCCATTCTGGAAGTTCCGGAAAAGGAGTGGAAGGCCTACGGAGAGCCCGAGCCGGGTATGGATCGGGAGTGCGCCGAAGTAGTGTTCGTGTCGAACCAGCAAGCCGAGCCGAAGGGCAGCAAACCACTGCGCTACATCGCCATCCGGCTGCGCCAACGGCAGGGAGGGTTGTTTGCTGACGGCAGTAGCGTGCGACATTTTGCGGTGCTGAGCAACATCTGGGATTGGGAACCGGTGAAACTGATCGAGTGGCATCGAGAAAAAGCCGGGACCATCGAGCGGGTACACGATGTGATGAAGAATGATTTAGCGGCCGGGGTGTTGCCGTCGAAATATTTCGGCGCTAACGCTGCTTGGCTGCGGCTGGCGGTGATCGCCTACAACGTGCTCACCGCGCTGAAGCGCTTGGCCTTGCCGGCAGACTTATTGACGGCCCGCCCGAAGCGACTGCGCTTTTTGATTTTCCATATGCCGGGTCGACTGGTGCATCATGCTCGTCAACTGAGCTTACGACTGGGGACGGCCATCGAGGGACTGGCCATGTGCCTGGACGCCGTCCGCTCATTGCCGCTTCCTTCTTAGCATTCCCCGGAAGAGGTTCTTATCGACGGATTTGCAGAGCGCTTTTTGGAAGCGCTTCGAAAAAGAGCCGTCCTTCGGGCTTCCCGATGGACCTCACAAACCTACAGGCTTTGCTCAACGACCAAACGGCGGGCTCTGGCAGCGAATTGACTTCGCATCAACTCGCATTCAGGCTCCAAGTACCCGTCACTGCTACCTTACGGACGGATTGGGGGGCGAGTGGCGAGTGATGAGCGGCGAGCGGATTCGGGGCGGAGTCTGGGGTCCTCGGAGGATTTGGCTTGAAAAGGCGACCGCACCCCACCCCGGGTGTTTTCTGCAAGAATGACAAACAAAGGGGTTAGGGTTGACGCGGCGCGCAAGAGTGACAGGGAAAGGACTTGTACGAGAGCGGACAGCCGACAGTTGACAGCCTACAGAAGGAAGAGAACCGCAAGCTTTGGGGTGGGCGCAGAGGTGGCGCTGAGACGATGGGGACGTCGGAAAGAGTGGGTGCCTTGCAATCACAAGACATGGTAGCATGCCAATTACCAACTGTCAATAGCAATTTGGCATGTACTGCGTGGTCATTCGAACGAGAGAGACGGATTCGAATGGGGTGAAGGGAAGTCGAGAGATTTGAGGGAGTTGGAAGGGGAGTAATGGGTTTGTTACGGCTGTGGAAATGTGTGGAAAAGCTGGAAGAGGAAATGAAGTTCACGATCGACAGCTAAGAGTTGAAGGTAAAACGACGGAAGGTAGGAAAAGAAAGACCCACCCTTGCAAAACCAAACCCCGCAGGGATGCGTCCCGGGGGCGATGAGCTGGGTTAATGAGGCGCCGCGCGATTGACGCGGAAGTCTTTTGGAGGTATATTCCTTTGAGGGAATGGGAGACAGAGTTCACGGATGAGTTTGGAGCGTGGTGGGACGGTCTGACGGAGAGCGAACAGATCGACGTCAGGGCGGGGGTAAGTCTACTTCGGCGATTTGGGCCGACGCTGGGCAGGCCACACGTGGACTCAGTAGCGTCCTCGAAGCACGCCAAGATGAAGGAGTTGCGGATTCAGCATCGAGGGCGACCTTACCGCGTGCTGTTCGCTTTCGATCCCCGGCGTACGGCGATTCTGTTGATTGGAGGGAATAAAACAGGCAAGGGCCGCTGGTATGAGGAGTTTGTGCCGGTGGCGGACAGGCTATACGAGGAACATCTGGAGACGCTCCGGAGGGAGGGATTGCTCGATGGCTAAGAATTTTCGAGAACTGGAAGCAAAGATGACGCCGAAGGCGCGCGCACGGTCGGACGCCAAGGCGCAGAAGATGATCGAGGAAATGGCTCTCAACGAACTGCGCGAAGCGATGGGGATTACGCAGGAACGCCTGGCCAAGGCGCTGCGCATCAATCAGGCTGGCGTGTCGAAGATCGAGAGCCGGTCGGATATTTTCGTGAGCACGCTGCGCAGGGCGGTCGAGGCGATGGGCGGGAAGCTGGAGATTCGGGCGAAGTTTCCGGCAGGCGAAGTGCGGATTCGGCAGTTTAGGGGATTGGCTAGAGGACGGCGCTCGCGAAACGGGCGAGAAGGCCGCGGGCGGGGCGCGAAGGCTGCTGTTTAGTGAGGGTGAGGGTAGAAAGGCGATCCGAGTGGAGCGAAGTGGCGGAGGCTGTCCCTGGTTTCCCATAAAATTTAAAACCCGCACCCTAAGAACCGCAGGGATGCGGCACCCAAGAGCCTCTCACCGCGTCAGAGGTGCTCCACCCGGCGGGTTTGTCCTTGCGGGAACTTGGCATGGTGTGATCTTGACGGCGGGAACGGGAATGCCTAGGCTTGAGGCATGGAAGTGCACCTGAACGCGGAATTGCAGGCGAAGGTGGAACGGGCTGCGGCTGAGAACCAGAGCGAGCCGGCCGACTACGTGCAACGGCTGGTGGAAAACTATGTGGAACATGACGCGTGGTTCCGGCAGCAGGTGAAGAAGGGACTGGAGCAGCTCGATCGCGGGGAATTTCTGACGCACGAGGAAATGGCGGCGCGGATCGAGAAGACGTTTCGTCCGTAGATGGAGATCCGCTGGTCACCTGTCGCTGCTGAAGACTTCTCCAGCATCATTCACTACATCCGGCGCGACAGTCCCGAAGCTGCGCAACGCGTGGCGAAAGTTATCTACGATGGCGCGAGTTCCTTAAGCGATTTTCCTTACAAAGGCAGGGCCGGGCGCGTGGAAGGAACGCGCGAGTTGCCCTTGTCCCCGCTTGCGTACGTGCTGGTGTACCGGATCGCGCGGGACGCTGTGGAAATAGCGGATGTGATCCACGGTGCACAGAAATATCCGCCCGGCGAGTAGGTTTCCTTCGTCCGTTCTTGCCAGCCGCTCAATGCAGGGAAATGGACCGCGGTCTGAAGGCCGCGGCTACAGGTGCGTGTTTCTAAAGGATGAGATGAAGGGATTCGGGGCCGGATTTGACGGCGTTGGGGATTAGGCGGCGGTCGAGGGTGGCGAGCTGGCCGTTGTGGACGAGGGCTAGGGCTAGGAGATAGCTGTCGGTAACTTGGTGGGAGCTTAAGAGGCGGGAGGGATCGAGGCGGCGGGGGTCGAGGATGGTGATGTCATCGGGCCAGAAAATGTGGCCGGGGAGCGCGAAGAGTTCGGCGAGGATTTCGGCGACGGCGGCGGGGTTGCCGGGGGAATTGGGATAGCGCTGGTCGCCGAGGATGCGCAGGACGGAATTTTCCGTGAGCGGGCACGTGGCCCAGGCTTTGCGGCCCTTGGTGGAGAACCAAGCGTGGGCGTTGTTGTGATGGACGTGGACAGGATCGAGGAGGGCGATTAGAACGTTGACGTCGAGGAGGAAGGCGGTCATGGGAGGTCGTCGCGGAGCTGATTGACGAGCTCGAGAGTTACCGGCGCGGCCTTGGGACGAACAGGCAAGAGAGGGACGCCATTGCGCGTGCGGCGGGAGGGTTTGCGTGGAGTTAGAGCTTCGCGAGCGAGCGCGGAGAGGACTTCGCCGATGCTCTTGCGCTGCGTGGTGGCGAGTTCTTTGGCGGCGGCCAGGATGTCATCGTCAATGGAGAGAGTGGTGCGCATGGGGAGTCGGTGATGCGTGAGCATCAGACATCAAGCATCATACATCAGTTTGGACATGAATTCAATGGAGGAGACGGCGCAGAGGAAGCATAAACCTCAAGAGAGATTTCTCGCTCCGCTCGAAATGACGGTGCTGAGTGGTCTGAAGTGAGGGCGATCTTTCGTTGACCGTGTGGAGGGTTCACCCGTATAATTGGGGTTTGCGTTTAGAGCTTGGAGGGCAGATGTACGCTGTGATTCAGACCGGGGGAAAGCAGTATCGGGTCGCACCGGGCGACACCATTCGGATCGAGCGCGTTGCCGGGGAAGTCGGCGAGAAGGTGACGTTTGGCAAGGTGCTGGCCGTGCACACGGACGAGAAGAAAATCGTGCTGGGCGACGACGCTTCGAAAGCGAGCGTGAGCGGGAAGATCGTCTCGCAAGGGCGTGCCAAGAAGATCACCGTGCTGAAGTTCAAGAAGGGCAATCAGTACAAGATTTCTCGCGGACACCGGCAGAATTTCACGGCCGTGGAAGTCAGCGACATCAAGCTGTAGACGCTTTCAAACGCCGAATTTTTCTGCTCGGGATTTCAGAAAAGGGCTTTCAAGGAAAAAGGAAATTCGTCATGGCACATAAGAAGGGCGGCGGCTCCTCGACAAACGGCCGCGATTCACACGGGCAGCGGCTGGGCGTGAAGCGCTTCGGCGGGCAGCTCGTCAATGCGGGCACGATTCTGGTGCGGCAGCGCGGAACGCGGCACCAGGCGGGCGAAAACGTGGGGCAGGGCAAGGACGACACGCTGTTTGCGCTGGTCACCGGGTACGTGAAGTTCACGGACCGGGGGCGGCACGGGCGATTCATCAGCGTGGAGCCGACGGCGCAAGCCAAGTCCGCGGGCGCTCCGGCTGTCAATTAAGCCGCCTGGAATTCTTGGGCGGTCCACCATCATTCTTTCCGGCTTCTGCTATCCTGCATAGGTGTGGCCGCGCGGCGGCTGCGCTGGGAGTGTCATTCCGTGTTTGTTGACGAAGCAAAAATTCTTGTGAAGGCGGGCGACGGCGGCAACGGGTGCGTTGCGTTTCGGCGCGAGAAATATGTGCCGCGCGGCGGCCCATCGGGCGGAGATGGGGGGCACGGCGGCAGCATCTATCTTGAAGCGAATCCTAACGACAATACGCTGCTGCGCTACCGGTACAACCGCGAATTCAAGGCGGACCGCGGGCGGCACGGAGAAGGCTCGAACTGCACGGGGCATTCGGGCGAGGACATGATTTTGCAGGTGCCTATTGGGACGCTGGCTTACGACGAACAGACGGGCGAGACGCTTGCGGACTTGTCTGCGCCGGGGCAACGCGTGCTCGTGGCGCAGGGCGGGCGCGGCGGACGCGGGAATCAAAATTTTGCAAAGCCGTGGCATCAGGCTCCGCGCGAGCATGAAGATGGATTCCCGGGCGAAGAGCGGCATTTGCGGCTAGAGTTGAAGCTGCTTGCGGATGTGGGGCTGGTTGGTTTTCCGAACGCGGGGAAGTCCACGCTGATTTCGGTGATTTCGGCGGCGCGGCCGAAAATTGCAAATTATCCGTTTACGACGCTGCAGCCGAATCTCGGCGTCGTCAATGCGGATGGGGGCACTGGCAAGGAAGGCAGAGAGCTCGGCCGGACGTTTGTTGTGGCTGATTTGCCGGGGTTGATCGAGGGGGCGCACGAAGGAGCGGGGCTGGGGATTCGGTTTTTGCGGCACGTGGAGCGCACGCGGCTGCTGGTGCATTTAATCGATACGAGCGACGCGAACGATCAGGATCCCATTCATTCGTTTGAAGTGATCAATGGCGAGCTGCAGGCGTTCAGTGAGGCGTTGGTGGAGAAGCCGATGATCGTCGTGGCGACGAAGCTGGACGCTACGACGGATCGGACGCGGCTGGAAAAGCTCCGCGAATTTTGTGGCGAGCGCAATCTGGAGTTTCACGCCATTTCCGCAGCCACGGGCGAGGGCGTGCGCGAACTCGTGCGCGGCATTGCCGATGCGCTGGACAAAATTCCGCGCGCGGCGCACGAAACAACTTTGGATTTGCACGACAGCTCGGACGAGCTTGACGAGAACGCGCACGGGAACAATTCGTTGCCTGCGCCGATTAAAAATTCGTGAGAAAGTCGAAGCTACGCTCCTCTCGGGAGGCGCATTGACCACCGCGCAGGCGCATCGCACCGCCGCAAAGCATCATCCGCGCCGTATCGCCCTGTTTGGCGGATCCTTTGACCCGATTCACAATGGCCACCTCGCGGTAGCGCGCGCGGCGGACCGGCGGTTCAATTTCGACGAAATTCATTTTATTCCGGCAAGCCGGCCACCGCATAAGCTCAAGCAGCACCTGGCGCCTTTTCCGCACCGATTTGCCATGACTTCGCTTGCTTGCACGGAACATCCGCACTTTGTGCCGTCGCTGGCCGAGGCTGGAGAAGATTTCAGCGGGACGCAACTTCATTATTCCGTGGATACGGTGCGCTATTTCCGGCACACCTACAATGCTCCTGGCGACCGCATTTCTTTCATCGTGGGCGCCGATGCATTTCTCGATATCCCCCTGTGGAAGGAATACGAAACGCTGCTTGGTCTCTGCGATTTTATAGTGGCAAACCGGCCCGGAATTCGCGTGGAAGCTTTGCGCCTGGTCATTCCGCCGGATTTAATTGCCCGGCGCGACGCCAAAAAGGATGCGGAAACGCCGGCGTCGCAGGTGGTCGCGCATCTTCAGAACACCAGCATTTATCTGCTGGATACGGTTTCCGTGGACGTTTCGGCGACGGACATCCGGCGCCGCGCGAACCGCGGACAATCGATTCACGGGCTTGTCTCCGTGCGCGTCGAGGAATACATTCTCAAACAGGGCCTATACCGGTGAAATTGGACTCGTTGCCACAGGGCGTTCGACTGGCTGTTGAAGCGGCGCAAAACAAAAAAGCTTCCGCGATTACCGTTCTTGACCTCAGCGGCGTCGGCGCATTCACGGACTACTTCATGATCTGCACGGGATTCAGTTCGCCACAGGTGCAGGCGATTTGCAGCGAAGTCGAAGACCAGCTCGCAAAGCATCTTCAGCGCTCGCCGAAACATCGCGAAGGTTATGGCTCGGCGGAATGGGCGCTGATTGATTTCGGCGGGTTCATTGTGCACGTCTTTAGCGAGCAGGCGCGCCGCTATTACGATCTTGAACGGCTGTGGCGCTCTTCGCCGAAGCTTGAGATTCCTGATGAGCCTGAGGTCGCTGCGCGGAACCATGCGCTCGGCGATTCGCAGGCCGCCGGCGAAGCCTATTCCAAATGAGCACGGAGCGATTGCCGTGGATTGCAGAAGACCCGGCGTCGCTGCGGCTGCTTGAACTCGCACAAAAGGTTGCCGGGGCGGCGACGACGCTGCTCATCAGCGGCGAAAGCGGAACCGGCAAGGACCATCTCGCACGATTAGTGCATGAGCTTGGGCCGCGGCGCGATGCACCTTTCCTGAAAATTGATTGCGCCAGCCTTCCGCCGAATTTGGTGGAAAGCGAATTGTTTGGCCACGAATTGGGGGCGTTCACCGGCGCGATGGAGCGCAAATTGGGCCGGTTGGAGCTTGGCGGCGCCGGGACGATCGTTCTGGACGAAGTTGCAGCATTGACGCCCGGAGCGCAGGGCAAGCTTCTTCGTGTTTTGCAGGAGCGGAGCTTCGAGCGGCTGGGCGGAACGGAAACGCTGCGCATCGAGGCGCGCATTGTTGCTCTAACGAACGTCGATCTTAATGCGGCCGTGGCCGGCGGCAATTTCCGCGAGGACCTTTATTTTCGCTTGAACGTGCTGGCCCTGACGGTGCCCCCGCTGCGTGAACGCCGTGCCGACATATTGCCGCTCGCCGATCATTTGTTAGCGACGCTGCGTTCCATTCATGGGCGTCCGGGCTCGCATCTGAGCGAGGCCTCGCGGCGCATGCTCGGCGCCTACGCGTGGCCAGGCAACGTTCGCGAACTGCGCAATGTGCTGGAGCGCGCCGTCGTTTTTTCCCGTAGCGACACACTGGAGCCCGGCGATTTGCCGGACAACATCCGAGCAGCGACGGCTGGAGCCGGGGGCTCTAGCGCTGGATTGCGATCTCTTGAAGACGTCGAGCGCGAAGTGATTGCCGCCACACTGGAAGCCACTCACTACAAAATCAGCCGGGCCGCCGAGGCGCTCGGCATCAGCCGCAAAACTCTGCTCGAAAAACGAAAAAAATACGGGTTGAAGTGAAGATCCGACTGCTCATGCTCGGCAAGACGCGCCGCACGGAATTGCGCGAAGTGATCGATGATTATGTGAAACGCATCGGGCGTCACTTGCCAATTGAAATCACCGAAGTGCGCGACGGCGAAGCCGCTATCAAGAAGCTCGACGCGGACCGCGCCGCTACGGTCATTTTGCTGGATGCGACCGGGAAAAGCTTCACTTCGGAGGCGCTCGCGAAGTGGCTCGGCGAACTGCGCGACCGCGGAACGCGCGAGGTTATATTTGCCTGCGGAGACGCCGATGGTTTTCCAGCCGCCCTCCGCCAACGAGTTATGCAGAAGATATCTCTAAGCGTCATGACGTACTCCCACGAGCTCGCGCGCGCGATGCTTGCCGAGCAACTCTACCGCGCTTTTGCCATTCTTTCCGGCAGCCCCTATCCGAAATAACCGCTCTAGTGTAAAACCTTAGGACCATGTCGATCCGCATCATTCCCGACGAAGACCAGCCGTCCGCGGCGATCGAGATATCTCTCGAAAAACCGCTGCCCGATTACGATTTGCTTCAGCTCGACCAGCCCACGCCTCGCGACGTCGATCTCGTTCTTGTTTCCCAGGGCTTTCGCGATCTTGTGGATGACGCGCGCGGCGTGTTGATGGATCTCCTCGCCCATCCACCATTCCAGGCGAACTCTCCGGAACACGCTAATCTCGATTTCACTCATTCCGCCCCGTTGCCGCTCGAAATCACGCAGCTTACCGGCGCTATCTGTCCCGGAGATGACGAAGTATACCGTCCCGGCCTGTGGATCATTGTCCGCGATCCACACGGCAAGACAAAAACGACGCTTCCCGCCGCAACCCAGGAACGGATCGCCGCCGTTGCTCACGAATTCGCCAAGCGGCTGGGACTTACTTGACGGACACGGCGCGAAGCTTTGTCCTTGACCCCGAAAGAGAGCGGGAATAACGTGGATTCTAATTGGTGGTCTGCGAGTTGGTGGTAACTCCTTCGGCCCGTTTGCGCAGACCCAAGTCAACCGCGAAAATCATTCATTACAGGAGCGACCATGGAACGTCCTACTGGCGTAACGATTCTTGCAGTGCTGTATTTCCTGGGCACCGCCATTCTTGGGCTTTTTGGACTTCTATTTATTGTTGGCGGATCCATGCTTTCGGGCTTGGCTCACGCCGGAGGAAGAGGACCCGGAGCGGTGCTCCTTGCAATGGGGGGCGCGGTTGTGGGGGCGATCTTCATCGTAGGTGCGCTAATAGACCTGGCCCTCGGGATCGGGTTCATCAAGCTCCAGAATTGGGCCCGCGTGGTGGCCATCATATTCACCGGGATCGGCGTGCTTTTCGGAGTTCTCGGCATGTTTAGTCTGCTCGCCCATATGATGGTGTTTGTGATGATGTTCCGGCTGATCGTGCTCGCGGTCGAAGTCTGGATCCTTGTTTATCTGTTTCAGCCAAACGTCAAGCAGGCGTTTGGTGCAACCAGCTTCTGAGCGTGAATCATGGACTGACTAAGGGCGGTGGTATCCAGCCACCGCCCTTAGTCGTCTTGACCTTTCTTTTCGTACCCTCCAAACTCTAGACCTTTCCCAGCGGCCAGCTGATGCTGATGGGGAAGGAACTCATGCCGGAAGAAAAGGGATTGCTAATCGTTTATACCGGGCCGGGCAAGGGCAAGACGACTTGCGCGCTGGGAACGGCGTTTCGCGCCGTGGGGCAGGGTTTGCGCGTCTTGATGGTGCAGTTCATCAAAGGCTCGTGGCACTACGGGGAGCTGGATGCCGCGAAAATGCTGGGCGACGATAAATTTGAAATTCGGCCGATGGGGCGGGGATTCGTGAAGATCGGGGGCGCCGAAACCGACCCGGAAGACATCAAACTGGCGCGGGAATGTTGGGAAGCGGGGCGCGAAGCCATTTACGGCGGTAAGTACGACCTCGTCGTGCTGGACGAGATCAACTACACGATCAGCTATAAAATGTTGGACGCGGGCGAGGTCGTCGAAGCTCTGAAAAACCGCCCCGAGCGGGTCCACGTGATTTGCACGGGCCGCAATGCGCATCCGCAGCTTGTCGAGCTGGCCGACCTCGTTACGGAGATGCGCGAGGTGAAACACCCGTACACCAAGGGTATACTGGCTCAACGGGGAATCGATTATTGAAACCAGTGGTTGGTGGTTAGCGACTAGTGGTTAGAAAAGTCTAAAGACCATTTTTGAAAACTTAGCAGCCGACTGACGGCTTTCTTTCATGGACTGGTTTAAGCGCAATAAGAAATCGATTGAAGCAACCACGCCTCCGGAGGAGCGCCGCGTGCGCACGGAGGGGCTGTGGGCGAAGTGCGAGTCTTGCGGTACGATCGTTTTTCGCAAGGATTTGGAAGCCAACCTCTACGTTTGCCCGAAATGCCAGTTTCATTTCAAGATGAGCGCGAAGCAGCGGCTGGAGATGCTGCTGGATTCGCGCTGGACGGAACACGATGCGGGAATGACCTCGACCGACCCGCTTAAGTTCGTTGATACCAAGCCTTACGCTGCGCGTCTCAAAGAGGCGCGCAAGAAATTGGGCATGAACGACGCCGTGATCACGGCGGAAGGCAGACTCAACGGGCGGGGGATTGTTTGCTGTGCGATGGAATTCGGATTTATCGGCGGCTCGATGGGCGCGGTCGTGGGAGAGAAAGTTACGCGCGGCATTGAACTGGCCATCGAGACGCGGCAGCCGCTCGTGGTCGTCTCCTGTTCAGGCGGAGCGCGCATGATGGAAGGCACGATTAGCCTGATGCAGCTCGCGAAAGTCTCCGCGGCGCTGGCGCGGCTCGACGACGCAAAGGTGCCGTACATTTCACTGCTCACGGACCCCACAACCGGCGGCGTCACCGCCAGCTTTGCGATGCTGGGAGACATCAATATCGCTGAGCCCGGCGCGCTGATCGGATTTGCCGGGCCGCGCGTGATTGAACAGACTATTCGCCAAAAACTTCCCGAAGGCTTTCAACGCTCGGAATTTCTTCTGGAGCACGGGTTCCTCGATGCGGTGGTTCACCGAAAAGATTTGAAAGCATTCATCGCAAATTCTTTCGATTTGCTGCTGAACTGAAATGAATTACGACGATTCGGTCCGTTATTTGCTTTCACTGGGCAGAGAGCTCGCCGCGCCGACGCAAGCGGCGGCGGCGAAATTCGACCTCGAAAATATTTCGATTCTTGCGGAGCGGCTGGGACGGCCTGACCGGGCCTATCCAACCGCGCATATTGCGGGCACAAATGGCAAGGGCTCGACCGCGGCGTTTCTCGAATCGATCCTGCGTCGCGCCGGATTTCGCACGGGGCTCAACACTTCTCCGCATCTGGAAAAAATCAACGAACGTATTCGCGTGAACGGCCAGGAAATCAGCGACGACGCGTTCGCGGCGACATTCACGCGCATTCAGGCTTTGAACGAGGAACTGCTCGCGGCGGGCAGGCTTCGTGCGCATCCGACTTACTTTGAATGCGTCACCGCGATGGCGTTTGAATATTTCGCACGCGAGCGGGTGGATTTCGGCGTTTTCGAAGTGGGGCTTGGCGGGCGGCTGGATGCGACGAACATCCTGGAGCCCGCGGTTTCCATCATTACGCGGGTGGAATTCGATCACGAAAACTTTTTGGGGCATTCTCTCGCGGAGATCGCCGCCGAGAAAGCCGGCATCCTCAAGCCGCACGTTCCGGCCATCATCGCTGAACAGAGGCCAGAAGCTTTGGAAGTGATTCGCGCGCGTGCGAAGGGAATTGGCTGCCCGCTAATTGAAACTACGACTGCATTTCGCGTCGAAAAGGAATGGGCGGAGAACGGCTCCAGCCGTGCCCTTGTCACGGAAAATGCGACCGGCTGGTCAATGGAGCTTGCTCCGAAGCTGCCGGGCAAGTTCCAGTTGCAGAACAGCTTGAACGCCACAGCTGCCGCGCGGTATCTGCAAAGCCGTGGCTATCGCATCTCTGATGAGGCGATTACACAGGGAATCGCGGAGGCCGTCTGGCCGGGCCGTCTCGAAAAATTGCAGTCGAATCCGGATGTGTACCTCGACGGCGCGCACAATCCTTCCGCGGCTAGAGAACTTGCCGCGTTCCTGGACCAGAATCTTGCCGGACGCAAGATCTGGCTGGTTTTTGGCGCTTTGCGCGACAAGGCCGTCGACGAGATCGCAGGCATTCTTTTTCCTCATGCGGCCGAGGTGATTTTCACGCAACCGCGCACCACGCGCGCCATTTCTGTGGCACAGCTTGCGGAAATCGCTGCGCACCACGCCGCGCATTTCACGATTATCTTCGAACCGGAACTTGCCTTCGAATACGCGCTGGATCATGCCGCGGCAGGTGACGCGATCATCGTGGCGGGATCGTTATATCTGGTTGGCCAACTGCGTCATTATTGGAAAAATCGCGCGCAGGTCGCCGCGCATTGAAAAACACCGTAGCATCATCTGCTCGAATTCCGATAGAGTGCGGGAGCGCCGGCGATGAGGCCGGAATTCGTGCCCAGGCGCGATGGACCGTGATGGCGAAAAACACCTCGAAGAAACGAAGGCGCGTGAAAGGACGAGACCTGGCTGAAGTGCCCCCGCCGGCGCGCCCACTCGTCGGCATCATCATGGGCTCGTCGTCCGACTGGGAAACTCTGGAGCACGCGGTCAACACTCTCAAAGAACTTGGTGTGCCTCATGAAACGCGCGTTGTTTCCGCGCACCGAACTCCAGATTTTCTTTTCGAATACGCTTCGAGCGCGGAAAAGCGCGGCATCGAAGTGATCATCGCGGGCGCGGGCGGAGCGGCCCATTTGCCGGGCATGACGGCCTCGAAAACCGTGTTGCCCGTCCTTGGAGTTCCAGTGGAATCGAAAGCTTTGAAGGGGCTGGATTCGCTGCTCTCGATTGCGCAGATGCCTGGTGGCATTCCTGTCGGCACTCTGGCGATTGGCAAAGCAGGAGCGATCAACGCGGCTCTTCTGGCTGCCGCCATTCTCGGAGGCAAGTATCCGCACATCCGCGAAGCTCTGCGCAAATTCCGCGAGGAGCAGACCGAGCGAGTTCTCGCCACGCCCGACCCATCGCGCGCAGTGCCGCACCACAAAAAGGGGAAGCCCGCGTGAGCATTGGGATCCTCGGCGGCGGACAGCTTGGTTACATGCTGGCCCTCGCTGGCTATCCCCTTGGGATGCGGTTCCGTTTTCTCGATCCGTCTCCGGAAGCCCCGGTCGGGCGAATCGCCCCGCGAGTGACCGGAGATTTTTCGGATCGCAGCGCGCTGGAGAAATTTGCGCACGGGCTGGAAGTGGTGACCTACGAATTCGAGAATGTTCCCGTGGACGCGCTGCATTTTCTCGCAAAGAAGGTGGCGATCTATCCGCCGCCTGGGGCGCTCGAGGCGGCGCAGGACCGCCTGCGTGAAAAGCAACTATTTGAAAAGCTGGGGATTGCGACCACGGAATTTGCATCCGTTCCGGCAGCCTCGGAACTCGAGCTAGCGTTGAAGAAATTGGGGCTCCCGGCAGTGGTCAAAACACGCCGGATGGGATACGACGGGAAAGGCCAGTGGACGCTGAGGACGGCGGAAGACATAAAGATCGCCAAGGAAGGGTTGCCGCGGCTGCCCATCATTGTGGAGCGTTTTGTCCCGTTTACGAGGGAGCTTTCGGTAATTGCCGCGCGCGGCAAGACGGGGGAAATCGCTTTCTATCCGCTGGTCGAAAATCATCATCGCAACGGGATACTGCGGCTCTCCCTGGCTCCCGCCCCAGGCATCACTCCTCAAATTCAGCAGGCTGCCGAGGATGCCTCGCGGAAGGTGCTTGAATCGCTCAATTATGTTGGCGTTTTGGCGATCGAATTTTTTGAGCGGGACGGCCAATTGCTTGCGAATGAGATGGCTCCGCGCGTCCACAATTCGGGACACTGGACCATCGAAGGCGCGGTGACCAGCCAGTTTGAAAACCATTTGCGAGCCATCAACGGCCTCCCGCTGGGTTTGACCACCGCGATTGGGGCTTCCGCGATGATCAACCTCATCGGCGAAGTCCCTGACTGGGCTAAGGTGCTGGCGGTTCCGTCCGCGCACCTTCACTTATATGGCAAAGAACCACGGCCCGGCCGCAAATTGGGCCATGTAACTCTGCGGGCGCCGTCGTTCGATCAACTGACGAGCCGGTTTTCCAGCTTGCCGGCTTTTTTTCAGCGTCCTGAGTACTGTTTGGATGGGGCGACTCGCGCGGGCGTCTCTCCGCCGGCCTGATCGGATAGCCTGCCTCGCGCAAAAAGGCGCGGGTTGCCGCACTTCCCTGCGAATGCTACGATTTGGGGTTCCATGAGCCCCGAAACTCTCAACCGTCCCCGTGTGGGGATCCCCTGGCGAACGTCGGAAGAGGAGGCGGAGAACAACCGCCCCAAGATCGCCAATTACGAAGAGGCCGTGCGAAAAGCCGGGGGCGAACCGGTACTGGTCCCTCTGAAAGACCGGGTTAAGCAGGAGCAGTTGATAGCGAACTTGGACGCTTTTGTGCTGCCGGGCAGCCCAGCGGATGTCGAGCCCGCTGAATATGGCGAGGTAAACCGCGGCAAGTCTGCGCCTGCGGACCTGCCCCGCGAACAAGCGGACCGTGCCATTCTCGCGCATGCCTTTGCAGAGAAGAAGCCTGTGTTGGCCATTTGCTATGGGTGCCAGCTCTTGAATGTCTATCTGGGCGGGACGCTGATTCAGGATTTGCGCTCAGAGCTTGGAACGGCGACGCCGCACCGGAAGAAAGACCTATCGCCCGAGCCAAAGGATGACCCCGTCCACGGGGCGAAGTTTGAACCGGAAAGCCGGCTAGCGGAATTGGCGTCGGGCGAGCGCGCCAAGATCAACAGTTCGCATCACCAGGCTATCGCGAAGCCGGGAAAGAACCTGCGCGTTACGGCGCACTCGACGGATGGCGTAGTCGAGGGCGTGGAGTGGAGTGGTGATTCCAATTGGGTTGTGGGCGTGCAGTGGCATCCCGAGAGGATGTTTGGAGATGCTTTCTCGGAGCGGCTATTCCGAGATTTTGTGGCCGCGGCGCGCGGTGCGGCTGTTCAAAAGACATAAGCTTCTGGGCTCCGAGTTTCGTTTCACAAATGGATGGGGGAATGGATGATTTCACTTGCAGGCAAAGCGGCACTCATTACCGGTGGTTCGCGCGGAATCGGCGCGGCAGCCGTCAAACTCTTCGCGCAGGCCGGCGCAGACGTGGTCTTCAGTTACAACAAAGCTAAAGATGCGGCGATGCAGATCGAGCAGGAAGCCAAGAAGCACGGCACGCGCGTCGAGGCTTTCAAAGCGGATGTGAGCCGGCACGCGGATAACAAGAAGCTGGTCGATCAGTGCATCGCGCGGCTCGGGCGGCTGGATATCGTGGTGGCCAACGCGGGGATCTGGAACGCAGAGAGCCTTCCTATCGAGAGCATGACCGAAAAGCAGTGGGATGAAATGATGCGGGTCAATCTGAAAAGCGTTTACTCGATCATCCATTTCAGCGTGCCGCAGATGATCAAGCAGAAGTCCGGCAAGATTATTCCGGTTACCTCGACGGCGGGGCAGCGCGGCGAGTCGTTCCACACGCATTACGGCGCGAGCAAGGGCGGCGTGATTAGCCTGGTCAAAGGACTTTCGACCGAGCTCGCGCGGCACAACATACTGGTGAATTCTGTCGCGCCGGGTTGGGTGGCCACGGACATGTCGAATCCTTACATTCAAACAAAGGCCGGGGCAAAAGCCATTGCGGCGGCGATTCCTCTTGGGCGCGCGGGAACGCCCGAAGAAATCGCCGGTCCGATACTCTTCCTGGCTTCGGACCTGGCCAACTTCCTCACCGGAGAGATCATCAATGTAAACGGAGGATCGGTCTTGTGCGGTTGAAGCTTGCCCGGCTCGCGGTTTCTGTGCTGCTTGTCGGCGCATCGTTTGCGCTGCGTGCTTCGGCACAGAATCCGGACAACATGATGCCGGAAGAAAGCGCGGCCAAGGCCAAAGAGATTCTCCGGGACCTGATTAATGCGCGAGGCGGTTCGGGTTATACAGAAGCTGTGGAAGGCGAGTGCCAAGGCACACGCGCGCAATTTGGGCACAATGGAGCCGTCACGGGGTACGTGCGCTTCCTAGAAGCGCGCCGTTATCCGGACAAAGAGCGGCTGGAATATTCGGCGAAGAATCACAATCTAAAAAGCATCATCAATACGGTGATCGGTGTCGACGGCCTCGATTGGTCGCATGGCGGCGTAATCATCGCGCTGTATAACGGCGACCGCGGCTGGACGCTGGATAAGAGCGGTGTCAGCGAATTGCCGGCGACGGCGGTCACCGATTTTGAAGAGCAAGTCAAACGAAACATCGACAACGTTCTGAGAGTCAGGTTGAAGGAACCCGGCTGGTCCTATCGTTACGGTGGCCACGATACCGTCGATTTGAAAGAAGTGGACTGGGTGGAGCTAACGGATAGCGAGGAACGGACGTTTCGCCTCGCTGTGGACGCGCATACGCACCTATTGGTGCGGAGTGTCGTCACCGCAAACAATGAAGAAACGCACGAAAAAGACAACGATACGACCATTTACACGAACTACCAGTTGAGAGATACCGTGTGGACTCCGCTGCAAATCACCAAGGAGCACAATGGCTGGCGCACCGCTCAGTTTTTCTTTGAATCCTGCAGATATAATCCCGGATTTCCGAGCGATTACTTTGACAAGTCCTCGCTCGAAAAGCGCGGCGGCGAAGCAAACACCAAGAAGAGCAAAAAGACGGACGACAGCAACTAGCGAGCGTGCGAGCTGGGCTATCTGCTCCGATTGCCGCTCCCACATGACGATTTGCGGAGTAAGAACGTCCCAGCCGGGATGTATCTTGTGCGAGGCCTTGTCGGCGGGAGTAAGTTCTCTGTTTGCAGCAACCTAGCGAAATCCACGACGCGAGTCAGTCTGTGAACTTGAAATCTGCATGGACGGGCAAGACTCATATATTTTTCATCTACAGTGGGCGAAGTGGAGTATACCTCGGGCAGTACTGCCGTTAACTAGTGCTATGGTCACCTAGATTTGGGTACCCCCTTCCTATGGGGTTTTGCTGATAAAATGTAATGATCTTGGAAAGCCAGTTGGGCTCCGGGAGCGTCGCCGGAGTCCGTGTGAAGAGTGTCGTCCCAAAATGAAACTTAGCGCCCACTTCGTGTCCCCGCGTCGAAGCCCACGAAATGGCTTTAGCATGGTGGAGCTTGTTCTGTCGCTGGCAGTGCTTCTGATCATCACCGTTGTCGCCGTTCCTGTCATCGTGCGCTCGCTACAGACTTATCAACTAAATTCCAACGCTTCTCAATTAGCGGGTATGCTGAAATTTGCAAAATTCGATGCCATTCGGCAAAACACGCCGGTTAGTTGCCAGATTGCCCTGCAAGGAGCAAATTGGCTGGTATGGGTGGATTCCAACGGTAACAATCAGGCGGATCAAGCTGAGCCACAGATGTACGTCGGTGGGGCGTTCACTCTTTTGCCCGAGAGTTCGGTTCCGAGTCCAGCCCCGATCCAGGCCAGTTTGGGGGTGGGGTTTTCGAGCTACGGATGGACGGTACTCTCTGGCTCCAATGGCAGTGTAACGTACGACCAGCGCGGCGTCCTCGGCTGCGTCGGAAACGCGAGTTGCAACACGAGCGTGGTCTACGTGCTTTACCTAGGCAGCGCCACTGACCCGAAACCCGGCTACCGTGCGGTGCTAACGCTACCCTCGGGGTCCGTGCAAGCGTGGTCAAGCTCGTCCTCAGGAGATTGGCATCGCATCAGTTGAAACCGTTCGTGGGAAGGACTATGGCAAAGGCGGATGGATCCAAGACGGGTGCCAAAAGGAGGACTAGCCAGCACGGGTTTACGCTGGTGGAAGTCCTGATGGCCATCGTCATTCTGCTGGTAGGTATCGTGGCCGTTGCGCAACTGGTGCCCGCTTCCATTGGCTCGAACTCGACGAACCGCAACGACTCCTCGTCTTTGGTCTTCGCACAACGGGAGATGGACCAATTCTTGAGCCAGCCGCTTAACATGTCGATCAGTCCGCCTTCTTTCATCGACGCGCTAGGATTCAGTTGCGATCTAGGAGATCCGACGCAGCCAAGCGGTACCGTCGTGGGAAATCCCGTTGTCGTTAACTATGATCAGCTCATAATCAATTTTAGCTCCACGACTGGGACTGCGGGATACAGTTTCACCTATCAGGATCCGAATGATCCCGCCGGGATAATGTACGACGTCCGTTGGGCGGTCATCACAACCACTAACGTAAACAATATGGCAACCTCAAAACGATTCATCCTGGGAGCCAGGAGGATGGGCGGTAACGGTGTTTACAGGCCAGTGACGCTCGATACGATACTCGAAAAATGAAGCGCGCCCATCAAATCCGGAGACAACGGGGTTTCTCGCTGATCGAAATGATGATCGCGACGGTGATCTTCGTTTTGCTTTGCGGCGCGGCATTCGCGCTGCTTTCTTTAGCGCAGCAGAGGTACCAAACAGAATCGCAGGTATTGAATTCGTTTCAAGAGGCGCGCTTTGGCTTGGACGAAATGGTTCGGGATGTAAATGGTTCGGGTTATCCTCCGGAGAACTCCTTCTCGTTTTCCACTGCCACACCGTCCGCAACCCTGTATGCGAGCACACCGGTTGCCTGGTCGCCCGGCTATGCTACCAACACACCATGCGTGATCGACTCGGGGATAGGCACGGTGTGCACCACACCGAGTGACTATGATTTAATCATCGAAAGAGACGTTGATCCCTGGCGCCATGACGGCGTCGAGTGGACTCGTTATCAATTGGCGGGGAACGTGTTGTCTCGCGCCCAAACTTACAAAGTGGCGGGGGGGGATCCGGATGGAACGACCTCCCCGGCTTTCGTGCCTTATGTACAAAATGTTATGAATAACGACCCCACTCTTTCGCTCTCAGGGGCACAACTTGCACAATTCAGGGCCGCCTACCCGAACATGTTCCCGGGAGGGAATCCGGTGCCGATATTCAGCTACATTTGCCCTAATCCGACGCCGACCCCTGCTTCGATCGCGTGCTCTTTGGCCGGGTCAAACAATTCTCCCGTGAATGTAACGGACGTGGAGATTACGCTGATCGTGATGGCGCCGACCGTGGACGCGCAGACCGGACAGCCGAGACTCATTGAATTGCACGGGAAGGGGCCATAGCCTCAATCCGATTCAGTCGCAACCGTAGGAAGCTGGGAGAATGAGGCAAGGCAGCAAATCGCGCCGCCGCTCCGAGGATGGGATCGCACTGCTGATTGCGATCTTCGTTTTATTACTGGTAAGCGTCGTGGCGATCGCTCTGTTCGTTTCTTCCAGCACGGAAACGGCGCTTGGAGCAAACTACCGTTCATCCTCGACCGTGTACTATGGCGCCCTGGCAGGCCTCGAGGAAGCCCGGGGACGCTTGCTCCCGAAAAATACCAATTACTTTGGCACCTCGGTCATCCCCACGGCATTTCCGTTAGGCCAGACGGTATACGTTATAAATCGCTCGGTGGGCGATAACATTGCGCCGTGGGACTCAAGCAATAAGTATTACGACAATGAATACCAGACCGAATTTGGCGTCCCAGCGTCGAGTACCTCTTGGCAGTCAATCTCCTCGGTCTGGGATAATAACGCGCAGGGAATCCCAGGTCCTCTTTACAAATGGGTCCGCATTAACGCGGTGACTGAGGCATCCCTCTACATCGACGTGAACTACAACGGCTCCTATAATTCGACCAGGCCAATCTATTACGATCCCGCTCACGTCAACTCTAGTGGGGAGGCCTGGCCCAGCTTGATCTCAACTTCCAGTCCGCCGTCCACTGCGGTGCAAGCTTTGGAAGTCACCGCTCTCGCTGCACTGCCTAACGGGAGCCAAAAATTCTTGCAGTATGTCGTTGCGCCAGTAACTATGAATCTTATGCTTCCCGCTGCGTTGACAATGGACGGGTACTCGGATGCTTTCAGCAGCCCCGATCATTCGGCATTCGTGATTCAGGGAAGTAGCGATGGGGGCGACGGCGCTTGCTCTCCCTCAGGTCCGATCCAGTACCCGGTGCCGGCCATTGGTGTTCCGGACTCTACTGACATTAATTATATAAAAACTGGAAATCCGGGGCCCGGCAGCACGGGAATCCCGCTGTCCCCCACGAATGAAACGGGGAACTTTACGGGGACGGGCCCAACTCCCAGCGTAGCCCAGGTCACGCTCTCCACCGGCTTGCAATCCGTGCAAAGTCTCGACCAAATCGTTCAGACGGTTACGCAAAACGCGGATTCGGTCATCGTAGGGCCTGCAAACCAGACAAATCTCCCTTCGGCGATGTCCAGCTCGAATCCCATGACCGTCGCAATCCAAGGCGACTTCCATCTGGGGTCGGGTTTCACAGGCTACGGCTTGCTGCTTGTAACTGGAAATTTCACGTATGACTCAGGTTCCACTTGGGACGGAATTGTCTTAGTCATCGGACAAGGTAGGGTGACCGCAAACTCAAACGGCGCTGGTGGCACCTTCAACGGAGCAATGCTCATCGCGCAAACGCGCGACGCTCTGGGAAATCTGCTCCCAGGACCCAATCCAGGGCCTGCGACTTATTGGAACGCACCCCCGTCGGGAAGTGTTGGTAGGGGCATAGTTTACAACTGCGGCTGGATCCAATCCTCCGAAGCGCCTCTCACTTACAAGGTTCTGTCTTTCCATGAAATTCCGCAATCGTAGCGACTAGGACTGAGAATGAACCAGACTAAGCCCTTCCAGAAACTGAGCGTAACCTTTCTCGCTCTGGGCGCTGCGCTACTCTTGGCTCAATTAAAATCCGATGCCTCGCCTTCCGGAAAGCAGGAACAGCAACAACCGCAACAACCGCCGGCTTCCTCTTCTCCAACCCCCCCTCCGAGTTCGCACCCTGCTTCCGAGCCGGCGCCACCGGTCGGCGAACTGCCCGTCAAGAGGCGCAAAGTTTGGACAAACGACGACGTGGTCGACGATGCGAACTCCTGCCGACAAGTATCTGGTGGAGAAAGGAGAGGAAGAGCCGCGAAAGAAGGAAGCGGCGAATGCGAAAGCCGCCGCCAAAGGAGGGGGCCATTCGAGCCGGGCCATAAAGTCCGAGAAACAGCCGCCACTGCAAACCAAGCTTCCGGCCTCCGTGGAAGAGACAGAGAAAATGATCATCAGGAACAAAGAAAGAGATATTAGCGAGGAAACAGATTACACTCGACTAAACTGCACGAGAGCTCCGGCAGCTCCGCTCAGAAGAAAGCACAAAGCAGAAGGAGATCGAAAGTCTGAATGGCCTTCTGGAAACATCGCAGAGAGATGAATTAGAGTTCTTCAGGACCATCTGCGAATTGCGGAAAACCTCAAAGGAAATCCGCCACCGCCGCCTTCAACCCCTATCTATATACCGCCATCCAAGGCAAGCTCCCATGCGAGGCTTTCATGGCGCAAGCCGGTCGAAGGTTTGCCGCGCTCCTCATGGCGAGGCCCGGCCTTGATTCCGCTGTATAATGGCGGGATGCGTAACAGCCAGGGAAGCGCGCCGATGCACGGCACCACGGTACTGTGCGTGCGCAAGGACAACAAAGTTGTGATGATCGCCGATGGCCAGGTGACCATGGGCGATCACGTGATGAAACACACCGCGCGCAAGACGCGCCGCCTTTACAATGACAAAGTGATCGCCGGATTTGCAGGCTCGACCGCCGATGCGATTTCGCTTTTCGAGCGTTTCGAGGGCAAGCTTCAGGAACATTCCGGCAATTTGCAGAAAGCCGCCGTCGAGCTCGCCAAGGAGTGGAGGAAGGATCGCGCGCTGCGGCACCTTGAAGCGCTGCTCATCGTCGCGGATACGAAATCCACGTTTCTTCTTTCCGGCAACGGCGACGTGATCGAGCCGGACGATGGTTTGTGCGCCATCGGCTCCGGCGGCAGCTTCGCTCTAGCGGCAGCGCGTGCTTTGATCAAACATTCGAAGCTCGCCACGAAAGATCTAGCCATGGAAGCGATGCGCATCGCCAGCGAGATTTGCATTTTTACCAACGCCAACTTTACAGTGGAAGAACTCTAGGGCAGCGCGATAGCACGCCTGAACGTTTTTGCGCATCAAACGAACTGCACATCAGGGGATCGCACACAAAAGGTAAGCACGCAAAGGGATTGGACATTTCATGACCAGCAAGACCGATAAAGAAATTGTTTATATGCCTGGCGGCAACGGCGCGCCTCCGCCCGCTGAAGAGCAGGAATTGCTTCCCGCGCTCGACGACATGACTCCGCGCGAGATTGTCGTGGAGCTCGATAAATACATCGTCGGGCAAAACGCGGCCAAGCGCGCTGTCGCTGTCGCTTTGCGCAACCGCGTCCGCCGTCAGAAGCTTCCGCCAGAAATCGCCGAAGATGTTTTGCCCAAAAATATTTTGATGATTGGCCCCACTGGCGTAGGCAAGACCGAAATCGCCCGCCGCCTGGCCCGCCTTGCGGGCTGTCCCTTCGTCAAGGTGGAAGCCTCGAAATATACGGAAGTCGGTTACGTGGGCCGCGATGTGGAATCGATGGTGCGCGACCTCGTGGAAACTTCGATCGACATGGTGCGCGAAGAAAAGCTCGATGAAGTCGCCGAACGCGCTGAACAAGCCGCGGAAGAACGCGTGCTGGACCTTTTGCTGCCGCCTTCTCCGCCTCCTGCGCCCGGCACCACGGAAGCCGAAGCCGCCGCTCTGCGCGAGCAAACGCAGCGCACGCGCGAAAAGCTGCGCGTCCAGCTTCGCGAAGCCAAGCTCGATCAGCGCATGGTCGACATCGAAGTTCGCGAACGCGCGATGCCCTCGTTCGAGATCATCTCGAATCAAGGCGTCGAGGAAATGGACGTCAACATCAAGGACATGCTCTCCGGGATGTTCGGCCAGCAAAAGAAAAAGCGCAAGATGTCCGTTGCCGATGCATTCGAATACCTGATTCAAGAGGAAGAAAACCGGCTGCTGGATATGGATCAGGTGACGCGCATCGCCGTCGAGCGCGCCGAGCAGATGGGCATCGTCTTCATCGACGAGATCGATAAAGTTGCCGGGCGCGAATCCGGCCACGGCCCGGATGTTTCCCGCGAGGGCGTGCAGCGCGACATTTTGCCGATTATCGAAGGCACGACCGTCAATACGCGTTATGGGATGATCCGCACCGACCACATCCTGTTCATCGCCGCCGGCGCGTTCCACGTCACGAAACCGTCGGACCTCATCCCGGAGCTACAGGGCCGCTTGCCGATCCGCGTCGAGCTGCAATCGCTCAAGGAAGAGGACTTCATCCGTATTCTCACCGAACCGAAAAACGCGCTGATTAAGCAGTACGTCGCGCTGCTGGAGACCGAGGGCGTCAAGCTCACCTTCACGGACGACGCGGTTGCTTCCATCGCTAGATTTGCCACCACGGTGAACGAGTCGACCGAAAACATCGGAGCACGCCGCCTGCATACCATCCTCGAAAAAGTTCTCGACGAGCTTTCCTTTGAAGCCCCCGACCTGAAGAAAAAGAACGTCAAGGTCGATGCCGCCTATGTCAATAAGCAACTCGCGGAAATCGTCAAGAACCAGGACTTGAGCCGCTACATCCTGTAATCTCCGAAACCGAAAATGGAAATTCGAGACTCGCGGAAGCCTGCAACGCGTTACATCGCTGGCCGCTGCATTTCAAACCCTGCTTTTTTGGTTTCGGCGTTATTGTTTCTCGCCGCCTTCGGCTGCGGCGCGCCCGGCGAACCAGTCCCGCCTTCGCCGCCGATTCCCGTAGCGGTCACCGATCTCGCCGCACAGCAAGCCGGAGATGGCGTAGAACTCGGTTTCACTTTGCCCGCCAGGACCGTTTCGGGTGATCATCTCGCCGCCCCGCCTGCTGTCGAGTTTCTTCGAGGCGCGGCAAAACCCGACGGCGCGCCCGACAAGAAATCGTTCCGCGTCGTCTACACGATTCCGGGTTCGCTCGTAAATGATTACGTCTCCAACGGCCATCTAAAATTCGTCGATCCCATCGCTCCATCGGAGACCCGCGCGCATCCAGGCGCCTTGCTTTTCTATATGGTTCGGACGCGTGCCTCCAAAAAGCGTGCTTCGGCGGATTCCAACGCCGTCTCCGTCCGCATGTTTCCGGTACCCGAAGCCATCCCTCATGTCGATGCACGCCTCACAGAATCCGCCATCGAGTTGAGCTGGGCCGCGCCCACGCGCACCGCGGGCGGCGCTCCCCTAGCTGCTTTTTCCGGCTATCGCGTGTATCGCGGCGAGCTCGACTCTTCCTCCACTGAGGCCGCTGCAAAGGATCTCTCGAAAGCAAAATGGAAATCGCCGCTCATTCTCCTTGCCTCGCCAATCGAAAACTCTTACCAGGACACGCTCTTTGATTTTGGCAAGACCTACGCATACGTGGTCAGAAGCATCGTAGTGGTGGAGGGCAATACGCTCGAGTCCGATGATTCCGCGGCTGCCATCGTTGCTGCTCGCGACATTTTCCCTCCCGCACCTCCACAAAATGTGGTGGCTGTGATCCTCCCAGGTGCCACTCCCGGTTCGGTCGTCGCGGACCTCTCTTGGTCCATCAATCTTGAAACCGACATGGCCGGTTACCGCGTCTATCGCAGTGAGCAGCAGGGCACGCGAGGTACGCTTATCACTCCAGACCTATTGCTTGCACCGGCGTATCGTGATACCTCTGTGGAGCCCGGCCACCGCTACTGGTATTCCGTGACTGCCGTCGATCGTGCTGGCAATGAAAGCGTGCCCAGCGCGGTCGTCGCCGCGGATGTCGCGAAACCTCCGTCGTAGCCCCGGGTTATGCTCAGCAGGATTCTTGGGAGCGCATCGCTTGACGTCCGTCCATGCAGACATGCCCGCGTATGGCTCGTTCCATGCTTTTCGGAACGCCTCGGTGCGCACCGGTATCTACGTTGGCGTTTTTCTTTCCATCGTGTTCAGCGGGTGGGTGATCGTTGCCAATCGGGTTCCATTCCTAGATCGCTTCGCGCTGGCGCGCAATCTGGCAGCCGTTGCTGTTCTTGGTCTTCCTGCTTTGATTCCCGTTCTCCGGTTCTGGCGCATGCCCGGCAACTTGCTCGCTTCCAGCCTCATCGCCTGGCTCATTCTCAGCCTGTCTTATCGTATTCTTAGCATGGATTTCTCCGATCTCGAGGAGCGCTTCAGCGCGGTGCAAATTTTCGTGCTCGGTGCGGTAGTCTATATGCTCGTGGTCACTGTTTCCTGGCTTGGGACCATCATCCGCCGCGTGCGTGCGTCGGACATCTCTCATCCGCACCACCACTCGAGCTGACCCGCATGAAATTTTGCCGCTTCCTTCCCCTTAATTCCTCTGCTGCACCCGCGCCCGCGGCGCTTTTCGGCCTGCTCGAAGGCGACCAGGTTCGCGAAATTTTGGGGCCTCCATGGGCTCCTTGGTCGCAGGGCACGCGCACTTGGCCAGTTACCGACGTTCGCCTCCTGGCTCCGGTCGAGCCAACTAAAATCGTTTGTGTTGGCCGCAATTACGCAGCGCACGCCGCTGAGCTCGGCAATGAACTGCCGAAAGAGCCTCTCATTTTTCTTAAGCCGCCATCGGCGATCATTGCTCCCGGTGAACCAGTCGTTCTTCCGCCGCAGTCGCAGCGTGTTGAGCACGAAGGCGAGCTCGCACTCATCGTCGGCCGCCTTTGCTCGCACCTCAAGGAATCCGACGACGCGCTTTCTTATCTACTCGGCTATAGTTGCCTCAACGATGTCACTGCGCGCGACCTTCAGAAGAGCGACGTGCAATTCACGCGCGCAAAAGGCTTCGACACGTTTTGTCCCGTCGGCCCGCACATCGAAACACAGCTCAACCCCTCGGATGTTCTGGTGGAAACGCGCGTCAACGGCGCTCTCCGCCAATCGGGCCGCACTTCGCTGATGGTCTATCCGGTTGCATTTCTCGTCCGCTGGATCTCCAATGTCATGACGCTCTATCCCGGCGATCTGATCGCCACCGGCACACCCGCTGGCGTTGGTCCGCTCCTTGTCGGCGACGTCGTGGAGGTCAGCGTCGATGGGGTTGGCGTGTTGCGCAATCCGGTGCAAGCCCCGCACACGTAATTGCACCTCCTTGCCTCCGTTTCTGTAAAATACTCGGTTGTGGGGCCGTCTTCGCAGGCAGGTAATTTCTCGTGCGCCTTGGACGCGATTTTACTCGCGCCTGCTGCCCTCCACAATTTCCTTGCATTGAGGGAGTCCGCTAGTTGAAAGCTCTGTTCGCCGACTGGAAACTCGTTCTCGCCATGGGCGCTGCTGCTATTGCGGCGATCGCCATGATCGCCTACGCGTTCTTTCGTCCCCCGGAAGAGCCCGAGGCCGTGGAGCGCAGGCGCCGGCTCCATTTGAATCAGATTGGACGCATTGCGGAAGGTCAGGTCGTCGAGTTGGCCGAACATCCTCCCGAGCCGCGCGAGGCTCAGAGAAAACTCTTTGGCTCTCGTGCACGCCCCATTATTGATTTGCAGCCAAGGCATCTGGTCACGTACAGCTATGCAATTTCTGGTGTGACCTATCACACCGCGCAGGACATCACTGGCCTTGAAGGGCAAATCCGCTTTGAACGGCTTGTCGCCGGCCAGCCCGCCAGCGTGAAGTATGACCCTTCGAATCCGAGCGATTCGATCCTCGTCGCCGACGATTGGTCTGGTTTGCGCTAAGTTCCGAGGCTACGGCTCAGTTCTCTGATTGCGTTCGGATTTGTCCTTAACTGAGTTATTCTTCTCTTTGCGACTTCACCGCACCTCGCAGGTCTCATGAGAATGATCCTCGCTTCCGTCCTGACCACGATTCTCATCGTTGCGATGACCCTCGGCGCCATGTTCCTTCTCGTCCAAGCCACTCTCTACGTTACCACCCTCGCCTCACCTCTCCAGCGCGTTGCTGCCATCTGTGCAGAGCTGGTCCTCGGCGTAGTCTTGCTCTTAGGCACGATGTGGCTTGCCACCCATCTCGCCGTTCGCATCTTCTCCAAGAACGAACCTTCAGCTCCCGGAGGAAAGCTTGCCTGAGAAAAATGCCGCTGCAAGCGCCAAAGAAAAACACCACGATCGCATGGAGGAACTCCGCCGCCAGTCCGCGGAAGCCGAAGCCGGAGGTGGTCCCGAACGCCGCGAGCGCGAACACAAAGCCGGCAAGCTCGCAGCGCGAGAACGCATCCATCTTCTCCTTGATGAAGGCACCTTTGAAGAGCTCGACAAATTTGTCCGCCACGGCTGTGTCGATTTTGGCATGCAGGAGCAGCGCCCCGCTGGCGACGGCTTCGTCACAGGTTTTGGCCGCATCGACGGCCGCCTCGTCTATGTTTTTGCCCAGGACTTCACCGTCTTCGGGGGCTCGCTCTCCGAAGCCAACGCGCGCAAGATTTGCAAAATTATGGATCTCGCCATGCGCGCTGGTGCCCCCGTCATCGGCCTCAACGATTCCGGCGGCGCCCGCATCCAGGAAGGTGTCGCTTCGCTCGCCGGCTATGCCGATATTTTTCTGCGCAACACCCTCGCCAGCGGCGTGATCCCGCAAATCAGCGCCATCATGGGCCCTTGCGCGGGCGGCGCCGTCTATTCCCCCGCGATTACCGATTTTATTTTCATGACGCGCGAGACTTCCTACATGTTCGTCACCGGTCCCGACGTCATCAAAACCGTTACGCACGAGGATGTCACCAAGCAAGAGCTCGGCGGCGCCATGACTCACAACGAAAAAAGCGGCGTCGCTCACTTTGTTTCCGCGGACGACGCCGATTGCCTCGCCATGATTCGCGAACTCTTCAGTTTCTTGCCTTCAAACAATGTCGATGATCCTCCGCGGCGCCAGACTTCAGACTCGCCAGACCGCCGCGAAGAATCCTTGAACTCACTCGTCCCGGATGATCCGCAAAAGCCGTACGACATGAAAGACGCCATCCACGCCATCATCGATGATGGCTACCTCTTCGAGGTCCACGAGCACTTCGCCAAAAATATCGTGGTTGGTTTTGCGCGCCTCGATGGACGCCCCGTCGGCATCGTCGCCAATCAACCAGCGTTCCTCGCCGGCGTTCTCGATATCAATGCCTCTCTCAAAGGCGCGCGTTTCGTCCGCTTTTGTGACGCCTTTAATATCCCGCTCATCACCTTTGAAGACGTCCCAGGCTTTCTGCCCGGCACACAGCAGGAATTCGGCGGCATCATCAAGCATGGCGCGAAATTACTTTTTGCTTATGCGGAAGCCACCGTGCCCAAAATCACGGTCATCACGCGCAAAGCCTATGGCGGCGCGTATTGCGTCATGGCCAGCAAACACATCCGCACTGACGCGAATTTCGCCTGGCCCTCCGCCGAAATTGCGGTCATGGGCCCGGAAGGCGCCGTCAACATTGTCTACAAGCGCGAGCTGGAAAAAGTGCCGGAGTCCGAGCGCGAAGCTCTCCGCCAGGAAAAAATCGAAGAATTCCGCGACCGTTTCGCCAACCCTTTCGTCGCCGCCGAAAAAGGCTACATCGACGCTATCATCGAGCCTTCCGAAACTCGCTCCCGCATCATCACCGCCCTCCGCTCCCTCGAAAACAAGCGCGACACCAACCCCCGCAAAAAGCACGGGAACATCCCGCTTTAACGCGGTGATCGTCTACAAACTCTGTTAGAATACTAGTCGTGAAACGCCAGTTCACATCCGTTATCGAGAAGCGTGGCCGCTGGTATGTGGCCTACATCGAAGAAATTCCCGGTGTGAATACGCAGGGGCGGACAATCGCCGAAGCCCGGCGCAATCTGAAAGAAGCACTCACACTCGTGATCGAAGCCAACCGGGAACTAGCCGCAAGGCAACGCCTCGCAGGCGCGATACGGGAACCAATCACTGTAAGTATTTGAGCGCCGGGAAATGAAGAGGCGTAATTTCCTAAGGCATCTCTTCGCTCACGGCTGTGAGTTACTGCGCGAAGGGGGCAGGCACTCCATTTATTACAATCCTCGAACGAACTCCACTTCCAGCGTCCCTCGCCGGACGGAAATCAATGACTTCCTGATTCGCAAGATTTGTCGCGATATGGGAATTCCTTCGCCAGAGTAGTCTTTGCTTTACTCCTGTTCGCAAGTCCTTGACTCGCCACTTCTGAGACGCTTTTTCGCGTTTATGGAATCTCCAAACGATTAGACACTTCTGGCGCGCTGGTCGGGTAGGGGCGATACCCCTCGTGCTAAAATCCCGCAGCATCGCAAAAGGCTCATGTTCCGCAAAATACTAATTGCCAATCGCGGCGAAATCGCCGTCCGCATCCTGCGCGCCTGCCGCGAACTGGGGATTCGCTCCGCCTCGGTTTTCAGCGAAGCGGACCGCAAGTCCCTCCACGTCCGACTCTCCGATGAGGCTTACCCGGTCGGCCCCGCATCCTCGCGCGAAAGCTACCTTCGCATTGACAAAATTATGGACGTCGCGCGCCGCTCCGGCTGCGACGCCCTCCATCCTGGCTACGGCTTTCTCGCCGAAAACCCCGCGCTCCCGCGAGCCTGCGCCGAAGCGGGTATCACTTTCATCGGCCCCAGCGCCGAAGCCATGGAAGCGCTCGGCTCGAAAACCGCCGGTCGCCAGCTAGCCCGCCGCTCCGACGTCCCCACCGTTCCTGGCGCCAACGATCCCATCGAAAGTTCCGATGATGCCCAGGCCCTCGCCCAAAATATGGGCTATCCCGTTCTGCTCAAAGCCGTCGCCGGTGGCGGAGGCAAAGGCATGCGCGTGGTCACACGCGATGCCGAATTTGCGCCCGCGTGGCGCGATGCTTCGTCCGAAGCTCTCAATGCTTTTGGAGATTCTCGCCTCTATCTCGAAAAATATCTTGAAAAACCACGCCATATCGAAATTCAAATCCTTGCCGATACCCATGGCCGCGTCGTCTCTCTTGGAGAGCGCGAATGTTCGGTTCAGCGCCGCCATCAAAAAGTCATCGAAGAGGCTCCTTCGCCCGTCGTCACTCCGGAGCTTCGCAAAAAGATGGGTGATGCCGCCGTTCGCCTCGCGCGCGCCGGCGGCTACGTCAACGCCGGCACCGTGGAATTTCTCGTCGACGCCCATCTCCATTTTTATTTCTTGGAAGTCAACACGCGCCTTCAAGTCGAGCATCCTGTCACCGAGCAAGTCACCGGCCTCGACCTCGTCAAGCTACAAATCGCCATCGCCGCCGGCCATCGTCTTCCCTTCGCTTGGGAAACCATCACTCCGCGCGGCCATGCCATGGAAGTCCGTCTCTACGCCGAAGATCCCGATAACAATTTCTTTCCTTCGCCTGGAAAAATCCTTTCGCGCCACGCGCCTAGCGGCCCCGGCATCCGCCTGGATGAAGGCGTCTACGAAGGCTGGACTGTTCCGATGGACTACGATCCTCTCCTCAGCAAACTCATCGCCTGGGGCAACAGTCGCGAGGAAACCATCGCCCGCCTCCGCCGCGCTCTCGAGGAGTACACCGTCACCGGCATCAAGACTAACGCAGGTCTGTTCCGCCGCATTCTCGCCGAACCGGATTTTCTTCGCGGAGAAATCCACACGAAATGGCTTGATGAATTGCTTCACCGCGCGCCAAACGCATCCTCCGCATCGCTCGACTCATCGCCGTCAGATCGCGCCGCGGATGCTGCCGCCATTGCCGCGGCTTTCTGGCACGCACAGCAGTCAAACAAGCCCTCTGGCCCATCTTCCTTGAGTCAGGATTCCAGACAACCCTCCCTTTGGAAACAAGAGGGCCGCCGCCAACAGTTGGACCGCCTGCCATGATCCTGAAGTTTGAAGTCCAGCTCACTGGTTCTTCCGGTAAAAAACACCGCACCGTCGAACTCGAACGCGATGCCGATCGCTGGAAGATCACGCTCGATGGCCAACCGGTCGACGCCGACGCTGTTGAGATCGTCCCCAACACCATTTCCCTCCTTCTCGAAGGACATTCCTATGAAGTTCGCCTCGTGCCGTTGCCCAATGGCCAGCTCAAACTCCAGACTGGCCTGCAAGAGTTCACTGCCGAAGTCGCAGAACCCCGCGCCTGGCGCGGCCGCAAGCATGGCGCGCTCGAACTCGAAGGCCGCCAGCAAATCGCCGCTCCCATGCCCGGCAAAGTCGTACGCGTTCTCGTCAAAGCTGGAGACAAAGTCGAAGCAGGCCAGGGCCTCTTCGTCGTCGAGGCTATGAAAATGCAAAATGAAATCCGCTCTCCCAAAAGCGGCGTGATCGAGCGTCTCCAAGTCAAAGAAGGCCAGCCCGTCAACGCGGGCGAAGTCCTTGCCTGGGTAGAGTAATGGAATCTTTGAAAGGAATTACAGAAGCCCAAAAAGCGGTCTAGTGCCCTGAGGACTTGGCCGGAAAATCCGTCTTCGCCGCTTCCGGCAATTTGCCCGCCGATTCTATGATTTGCTGCGCCAGATAATTCGTAACGTGCGATTCGTCCCGCGCAATCGTCAAATAAGCGGCGCGCAATAGTTGTTCTTTGTGATTCCGTAGCGTGTCGCGAATCGTCTGCTGCACTTGCGGATCGGAAATGCTGCGCTGCCCCGGCGACTCGCGCGAAATCAATTTCAAGATCACGAACCGCGGCCCATCTTTCGCTTGAATCAACAGCGGCGGGCTCACCTGCCCCGCCTGCATCCCCATCACAGCCTTCTTCAGGATCGGATCAGACTGGTTCAGCGCAGATTCCGGCACATATCCCAGGTCTCCGCCCATAGTCGCGGAATTCATATCCTCGGAATAATCCATCGCCAGTTGCGCGAAGTCCGCCCCGCTGTTCAGCTTGTCCTCCAGCATCTTCACTTTACGCTGCGCTTCTGCCTCGTTCGTCGCATCGTCATTTTTCAGATTGCGGATTTGCACTTCCTTGCGAGGCGTCACCACGATCTCGGAAATTCGGTAGCGCGGCTCCGCAACATTGAATTGCGCCTTGTTCGAGTTGTAAGCGTCGGCGATGTCCTGGTCGGTGATGGTAATTTTCGCCACCACTTCGTGATTCAAAAGCTTCGTAATCGATAGCTGTCTCCGCAGGTCGTTCTTCAAGTCGTCCACGGAAACGCCGCGTTCTTTCAGTTGTCTCTGGAATTCGTCTTCGGTGTAGGGGCTCTTCAGCTCGGTAAACTTGTCCTCCACTTCGCCGTCGCTCGCTTCCAAATTCAGCTTCTTGGCCCGCTCTAGCAAAATCTCATTATTGATCAGCTCATCGAGCACATTCAGCTTCAGCGACAGCGCCTCTTCCTCCGACGGCGGCTGCCCCTCCGGATTCACGCGCGTCCGGTAATACTTGTCCACGTCATCCCGCTTGATCTCTTGTCCGTTCACCACCGCCCACACGTCCGGCGACGGCTGCGCCTTCTGTCTGCAACCGATGCCCAGAGTTAGCACCATGGCCATTACCGGCAACAGCGCAGCCACGCGCGCCACGCCCCTCACCGGGCCGTGCGTGCGCGCAGCCACACTATTTTTCGCAGGCGCTGAATTCAAGTGGGGTACTCAGGCGGCTTTCTTCACGCGGCCCGCGCGGATGCAGGCCGTGCAAACTCGAACATGCTTTCTCGCCCCGTCCACAACCGCGCGGACGCGCTTCAGGTTCGGATTCCACCGTCTCCGTCTCGTGTTATTCGCGTGACTGATCACGTTCCCAAAATGCGGCCCTTTGCCGCAAAGTTCGCACTTCAATGCCATTGTTCTTCCTACTCAGGCCGTCTTGTCCAGCCGTAAATTTTACTCTTCTGAAGCCACAATACTGAGCCTCCCATTCTAACAGACGCCCCACCCCCGTCAAAGCCCGCCTTTTCTTCGGTTTTCGTTCAGCAGCAGGTCGGTGCCCGAAAGAAGCCCTACCCCAGGAGTGGTTTTCGAGTCCGCCGTCGACTCCGAACCATCTCTACAGCTTGCCCCAAGCATGCAGAAGATCCAGTACTCCATCTGCCTTACCTTCCGCATCTCCAAGCGGCATGTTCGAAAGACAGATGATCGTGAAGTGCTGTTCCGGAAAGCGGGCCATGTAGGTAGAAGTGTCTGTGTCCCCGCCTGAGTAGTCCAACAGGGGATGGTCATAGCGCGAGCGCCACACAAGTCCCAAGGCGTCATTATCCTTATCGTGCTCGAACTTCATTCGTTTGTTCATCAGTTCAGCGAATTGCGGACCTGCCAGCGTTTGTGCGTACCAGTTTCTGTCCCATAGCAGGAGGTCGTTGAGTGTAGTGAAAACGCCGCTGCCGCCGAAATGCGGTGCGACACGCACCAGCCGTGCCCATCCGTCACCGGGCTTGATGACGACACCCACTTTCGCAAATTCTCTAATAACACGCGGATCGGAACGGGCAGCATAGCCCGTAGCCCGATGCGGAATGATCTCTGTGCTGTCGTCGTTGATCTCGCTATGCGACATTCCGAGTGGAC
Organism: uncultured Acidobacteriota bacterium; assembly: GCA_963843265.1. Lineage (GTDB taxonomy): Bacteria > Acidobacteriota > Terriglobia > Acidiferrales > UBA7541 > Acidiferrum. Next base: position 315,213 of record CAWJJR010000001.1, read on the forward strand.
CGAACACTCGGTCGTGCATGAACTCGGCGAAAGACTCATGGCTGACTACCTCAACAATCCTCGTCAGAAGCATGTAGTTGATATTGCGGTAGGACCACTTTGTCCCAGGGGCGAATTCGAGCTGATCGGGCCGTAGCGCTGCCGCGATAGCTTCATCGCGAGTGAAGTAGTAAAACGTCATCCACGGCGTCCCATTCTTTCGCGGCTCATCCGTGTATTCGTGAAGTCCGCTGGTCATATAGACCAGATGTTCGATACACAATCCATCGCCGTACTTTGAAACTTCTGGCAGATATTTCGCGACTGGATCGGAGAGGGCAATTTTGTGCTCGAGGATCAGGAGAGCTATCGCCGCAGCGGTGAACTGCTTGGACAACGACGCGAGATGAAAAGACGTCTCCGGCGTTATCGGAATGTTGTCGTCAAGATTCGCGAGGCCATACCCTTTGGCAAAGACGAACTCGCCATTCTTGATGAGGGCCACCGCGTATCCGGGCGCTCCAGAAGGCCGGGCAAAGAGCTGATCAACGGCTGATTCCTGAGCAGCGTCGAGCCATGCTTCCGAATGTCCCTCTTTCTCTCGGGCTACGACTCCTTGCGCGAAAATCGGACGAACGCATAGGCCGATGAGAGCGGCGATCAGGACATTGGAAGCTGCTCTTCGGCAAAACCTCAGCATGTTCTGCATGGTACGACTTCCGCTTGGTGATTTCCTCCCCAGCGAGGCAAACGGTTGCAATTCCAGACGTGCCGCCGGTTCCGCCTCCCACAGCTTCTCGCAACCCTCAATCTCGCTCCGTCCAAACTTAGAATCCCCCTTGTGCTCCCGCCAGCCCGGAACCCCAGAGCCACGGATTTGCTCCCACCTATTGCTTGACAAAAGTTGACTCCTGCCGTAGAAGAAAATTAGGGAAATCTGCGACCTTTGCCCCATAGCGCCAGCATCTTTGCTGGCGTTTTGCTTTTGGTGGAACAGGCTTTGGCCTGTGCTCTTTTTCCGCCCCACCCATGCCGTAGAGCAAATCTGGAACTGGAGAAGCCTAGTCCTCGGGGAATAGACTACCTCAACAGCCATTCAAAATAGCCAATTTGAGCGGATTCCTAACCCTTTTATAATCAACACTTACATAGGAGGCTGCAAATATGTGATTCTAGGAGGTTTATCAAAACTGTAAACCCTTTAGAAACAATGTTTACGGAAAAACTAGGGGGGTGTGCCAGTTATTGTTAACCAGCTACCGGCTCCCAAAACTCGCGCTTACCAACCGCAGGAATCCACGAGCCTCGTCAAGTCCCAACGCCAGAAGCGCCCCGAAGTAGGTGATCCCGAACGGGACCAAGACAACCACGGCCACAAGAATAGGAGAATGATGCCCAAGGAAGTGGTGAATCGTCCATCCCACCAAGGCCGCGACGAGTGCGCCTGTCCAAAGCTTGATCAATGAGCTCGCGGGAATCCCCGTCAAGCCGATGCGGCGGTTCAGGGTTCGTCGGAGTAACGCGAATTCCACCCAGGAGGATATCCCAGCGGAAATGGTGAGCCCAGCGGCCCCCCAGCGTGCTTCAATGCCCAGCAAATGCGGCAGTGGGAACGCACAAAGCAGTCCGAGAATGGTCGTCAGAATCACGCGAACGATGGCAAAGCGCAGCGGTGTCCGCGTATCGCGCAGTGCATAGTAAGTCGAGGAATACAGCCGCCCGAGCGTAGATGCCAGCAGGCCAACTGTGGCGCCGGCAAGAATGCCCCAGACATAGATCACGTCGGCCTGCTTGAACTGCCCCGTGCGGTAAATCGCCGCCACGATCACGTCACCGAGAATCAGGAAACCCGCGACCGACGGCACCACGAACATGGCGATCTGCCGCAATCCAGAGTTCAGCCGCCCGCGCAGCGTGGCAGCGACCTCTTCGTCGCTGCCCAGCGTTCCGGACATGTGCGGCAGTTCCGACGCCGAAACAGACATGCCGAACAAGCTTACCGGAAGCAAGTAAAGGATCTGCGCGTAGGAGAGCGCCGCCACCGCGCCCATTGGAAGCCAGCTCGCCAGCAGCGTATCAACATAAGCGCTGATCTGGACGACGCCGCGTCCCACGAAAACGGGAATGAAATTGCTCACCACCGTCTTTACGTTTTCCGTCTTGTAATTCAGCGAAAGATGAAGGCCCTTCAGAAGCCGCAGCACGACAGGCAACTGCACGATAACTTGCAACGCGCTTCCTGCCACCGAGCCCCACGCCAGGATTTGGGCAAGCGGAAACTCGGCGTTGTGGCGTCCCCATCCCCACATCGTGCCAATCATGGCCGCGTTCCACACCACTGGCGCTGCATAAGAAAGGAAGAAGCGCCGGTGACTATTCAGAACGCCCAGGCACCACGCGGAAAAAACAAGCAAGCCAGCGCTCGGGAAGAGAATGCGCACAAGGCGAATCGTCAGTTCGCGTTTTGCCCCGGTGAATCCCCCCGCGATCGCATCGATCAAGTACGGCGTCGTCAGAACGCCGACTAACACGATCAAGGAAGTGGTCAGCGCCAGGAGCGCCGCAACTGCCCCCGCCGTCCGTCGCGCCTCTTCGTCGTCTTTGTGCGCCAGGAGCTTGGCGTAGACGGGGATGAATGAAGCGGAGAGCACACCCTCGCCGAATAAATTCTGTAAGAAATTAGGAATGCGGAATGCGGCTTTGAAAGCATCCGCTGCATCGGAGTTGCCGAAGTAGTGCGCGAACACCCGCTCGCGGATAAGCCCCGCGATGCGGCTGAGCAAAATCCCCGCCGCGACCAGGATGGCGTGCTGTTTCGATCCGCCCTTGGAATCTTCTGATTTTGCGGAGTTCGTCACGAGGGATAAAGAGCTGAATTGAGCATGGAATGCATTCAATTCATTACAAGAGCGCCCCGTGAAGTTGTCAACCTCGAATCCCGCGGCTGTGCGCTCTTCATTGATTCACAGCCTTCGTCAGAGTTTTTCCGAGATGATGGAGTCGACTCTGCCCCCATCAGGAGGAGGCCACGCCGCTAGCCGGTTAGGCATAGGCAAGGGCTCCTCAAGGCTCCGCCCCTAGGTTGGTCCATGCCGCACTCGCGGGACGCCTGGGGCATCCATCGAACCGCAATCGCACGGCAAGGCCCGAGCGCAACTCCCTCTTTCCAGCTGGGTTATTTGATAGGGGTTTGGCCTGCACAAGAGGTTTGTTAAGCGCTGCGGGTCGACCCGCGTAGGGTGCCAGCCTCTGCAGCCTTGCGCGCAACCCTCCGCCCGATCTGGGCATCCAATAATGGCGATAGGTCATTCCGTTTCAATGGTTTACGGAAGAACTACCTGTCCTTTAGTGCTGGCTGGAAATTGCCCAAAGCACTATTACTCCAGCCCCTACAGGGCCCGCGCGAATCTCCCCGGCCCGTTAAAATAGAGCTTCAAGCCTTCGGCAGAAAGGAGAGCCATTGCTGTGCCCGAGCTGACTCCAAACCCTTCACAAGCGGGATTGGCCAGGCTTTTGGCCCGTCGTGTGGCAATCTTCGCACGATTGGCGGCGGTACTAGGTCTCGTGCTCGTCAGCCTTGCCCCGTCCTCCGCCTATGGAGACGTTGGCCTCCTTCTCAACGAGTCCTTGGATACCAGTTTCGCCAGAATCTCCGGTTCCGGCCACAGCGCCATCTATTTCTCGAGGATCTGCGCGGAATCGCCCATCAAACTCCGGCTCTGCCGCCCCGGTGAAGAAGGCTCGGTCATGAGCAATTACACCACTCTTGGCGAAGACCAGCCCTTCGAGTGGAACATCGTCCCGCTTTCCATTTATCTGTATGGCGTTGAAGATCCGCAGAACCGACCGTTGTTCGGCTCACAAAAAATCAAGCATGTCCTTGAGGAAAGATATCGCGAGAAATATCTCGCGGGCCTGTGCAACAGCTCCGAATGCCGCACGAGCAACAAAGCCGAATGGCGCGAAATGGTCGGCGCGACGCTCGAACGCAGCATGTATGCATTCGTCGTCTCGACCACCGTCGAACAGGATCTCGCGCTCGTCAACGAATTCAATTCTCTTCCCAATCAAAATCATTTCAACGGCATCACTCGCAATTGCGCTACGTTCGCTCGGCACATCCTCAATACGTATTATCCGCACGCAGCGCGGGCCGATTATCTAAACGACTTCGGCCTAATCACCCCCAAAGCCATCGCTCGCTCTTTTGCCCGCTACGCCGCGCGTCATCCCGAAGCGCAGTTCCGCGTCCTGCATTTCGCCCAGTTGCCCGGCACCATCAAGCGCAGCACCGAATGCCGCAATGCAACCGAACAGTTGTATCACTCCAAAAAACTGCTCGTGCCCATGCTCATTTTTGCGGACCACGAATTGCCGTTTATGGCCGCATCTTACCTGCTCACGGGCCGCTTCAATCCCGAGCATGAATTGGAGCAGCATCCCTCTGCCGAAGCCTCTGATCTCGATCTGCAAATACGCCTGGCGAAATCGGAAAATAATGTCTCCCATGAAGCGGAACTCGTAGCAATCGTTGATACGGAAGGCGCGCGACTGGTGGGCACTGCAAAGGAATGGAAACAATATCGCGAGGAATTCAGCGGCTTCGCCGATGACGCCATCGGCCGCGAAGTGATACCTGATGCCAACTTCCTCGGCCGCCTTTTCAAATATCTTGATCGAGCGGGAACCCCCTCCGTCGACGCCAACGGCGCTCTTTGGCTTGATCTCTCGCAGAGCGGCACACCCGCAAAGTTGGGCCTGAGCGCGAGTAACCTGTTTGCTCCTGGAACGGATTCTCAGTGGGCTTACGCCATCCTTCTCGCTCGAGCCGATCATTATCTGAAGAGCCCCAAGCATAGCCGCGAGATTATGCCGGAATTCAAGAGCGATTGGGCCATGTTGCAGACCGCGCGCAGCAAGAGCTTCAATGAGAGGTCCATCTCCACAGCCGCAAACAGCAATAGGGCCTCGCCGTCGGCCAACGCGCGCGCAGTTTCCTTCTCCGCTGTCCCTTTCCCGTGAGTGCTCATTTCGGGCGAGTCCTGTGAGTACTAAGGCATTTTTCCCATTCCTTTTCGCCGCTCCGTACCATTTTCTCTCCTCTTATTTTGCGCAACTTTAGTCTTGTCTCCGTCATCTCTGTTGATGTAGTTTCCCGTCACGGTGCGGCAAATGCTCTCCTGGGTCCGGGTCTCGTTCTTCTTGATCGTTGTTCTGCTTCTCGTCTCTGGTGGGGTGAGTTCCAATCCACACGCTACTCCTGCAGCCGTCGCCGCTGCTCCGCCGGCGATCGTGATTGGCTTCGTCGGTGGATTTGTTCGACACGATGATGCCGTGCACACGGAAGTGCAGCTCGTCGACCGGCTGCGCGAAGAATATGCTTCCGGGATTTACGTGCAAACGTTTGAGAACCATCGCGGCAAGGACGCCTATCGCGCAGTCCTGCGCCTTCTCGATGCCAACCGCGATGGAAGCTTATCCCCTGAAGAAAAGCAGAACGCCCGCATCATTATCTTTGGCCATAGCTGGGGCGCTTCGGAAACCGTAGAGCTCGCGCGCCAGCTTGGAAAAGACGGCATACCGGTTCTACTCACCATCCAGGTGGATAGCGTCTCGAAACTCGGCGAAAATGACTCAGTGATTCCCGCAAACGTGGCGCAGGCTGTGAACTTTTATCAGCTCGATGGTTTTCTGCATGGGCAGCCGAAGATTCGCGCCGCTAATCCGGCGCGCACACGAATCCTTGGCAATTTCCGGGCGGACTACAAATCGAAACCGCTCTCGTGCGGCCAATATCCGTGGTGGGACCGTGTTTTCATGAGGCCGCACATTCAAATCGAATGCGATCCCGCGGTGTGGAATCAGGTCGAATCCCTCATTCGATCAAATCTTTCTTTGGAAGCGCTAATTCCATCGGCGAACGAGGCCAATCCCGCGGCGTCGCCCTTTAAATAGAACCGCGCTTTTGATCGGCACCGCCCAAGTTTCGAGCTACATTTCCAGACCGATCAAGCGCATCAATTCCAGGGCGTTGCTCTTTTCCACTACGCCTTCACGAAGTTTATAATCGAAGCGCATTTTTCCGTCGACAACCTGATCCTCGAAATGCATATTGCGCAAAACGCTTCCCATGGCCGGCGCAATTTCGGTCAGCGCCAGATCGTGCGTCGTCACAATGCCGATCGCGCGCCGTTTCAGCAGCGCCTGGATAAGCCCTTCCGCACCGATTCGCCGGTCTTTCGAGTTCGTTCCCTCGAGCAGCTCATCGAACAAAAAAATCAGCGGGACCGCTTCATTCGCTCCATCGAATACTTTGCGGATGTGGAGAATTTCCGTATAGAAACTTGACCGGCCTTCCTGCAGCGAGTCCGTGCTGCGAATGCGCGTTCCAATGCGCAACGGCGTCAGGCGCAGCCGCGCGCCGCGAATCGGCGCTCCTGCCATGGCCAGCACGGTATTGATTCCGACCGCGCGGAGCAGTGTGCTCTTCCCGGACATATTCGAGCCGCTGACGAGCAACACGCGCGTCTTCGCATCGAGCCGCACACTGTTTCGCACGCATTTTTCTGAGGCGATCAGCGGATGGCCCAATTCTTCTCCTTCGAAGAATCCAAGACCGTCATCCGCGCTGACAAATTCCGGGAAAGGATCGGCAGGATGCTCGTAGGAGTAGGACGCCAGCGCGAGCAGTGCTTCCATCTCGCCGGTCAGATCCGCCCAACGCCGCATCTTTGCGCCCCAGCGTCGGCGCCACGCTTCCGCTGCCATACCCACTTGGATGCTGTAGAGAAATGGCAGCTCGGACATGCGTGCAAGCAAACTGTCGTTGGCATCGATCCAATAGACGATACGGGCAAATTTGCGCACGGCGCGAGAAGCGGGCTCGTCCCCGTCCTTCAATTCCGCCGCGATCTCTTGCAATCGTGCTGACGCAAACGGCTCCCGCTCGAGCCGCGCCAGAATTTCCGAGAAAAGCAGCAGGCCCTCGGCATTGGAGTCGACTCCCTCGATCACGGCATGCGCCTTGCGCCAGAGCCGTGCTAGCACGACAGCCTCGATTACCAAGACGCTTAAGAGCGGCCAAAGCGTCGCACTCTCAAAGTAATAGACGATTCCCGCAGCCGCCCCAATCGCCAGCGCCGCCATGACCAAGCGCCAAATTCCGCGCGGCAAAATCGACTTGGCCTCAGCCCATTCGATCAGCGACTCGGGATTCAGCCTAGCCCGCAATTCCTCTCCGGTTACCGCCAAATCTTCGCGCAAGTCTACTTTTTCGCGCAGCTCTAAGATCAATTTCTGCCGGTCCTGGATCGTTCGCAAATCCGATCCTGCAGTCAACCAATTGGCCAGGCGGGTTTCGCCCATCGGCAGACGTGCCGTCGAAAGCAATTCAAACAGGCAGCCGCGGCCGAAGAGATCCAGATCTTCCGCGTACACATGATTCGTATCGCGGAAACGCTCACCCGTCTGTCCGGTACCCGCCCAACGATCCTCAATCCGCGCGATTCCCTTAGCGTAGTATTCCGCCGCAGTCTGCGCGCGCGCCTTAGCCCGCAAGACCCGCGCGTGCAAAATCCCAAGCAGCGCATAAACCGCAACCGGAGCAATCAGCCAGTAAATCGACAACAAATGTTTCGCAAAAATAATCCATGCCAAGAACAATCCGGAGGCGATCACAATCAACTTCGCATAACCAATCCGCAGGTGCAGGCGGTCCTTCTCGCTGACCATCCGCGAGCGCTTTTCCAACCGCTTTTCGTATTCCGCTTTTGGCTCAGCCACGTTCCCTCTTGCCACATTCGACCGGCGAAACTGTGCTCGATTTTGCGCTTCCAAAAAGTGCGCTGCAAACGTGTTTAGAATTTAAACTCACGAATAACGAGATGGATCTTTCTGGTGTGCCAGATAATCTTCCTACAATTTCTAACGACCTCGAGGACAAGGGGATTTTTCCCCACTTGTGTTACGCGCCGGGCATTAAATCGGAGACGCGGCTTCTTGTCGTTCGCCAGGCACAAGGCGCCAGACTGAGTCCAACTAAATTCTTATCCAGCTCCATTCCTTCGAGTATGGCACACGGCTCATGCGGTAGCCGGACTTTACGCCGGTGACGACTTGATCGCTCCAATTGAAGCCGACTCCCGTTTTCGGATCGTAGAGACCGGGCTCTTCGGAAAAGCACATGCCCTTTTTCAGGACGGTGTAATCGCCGAGGGACATGTATGGAGGCTGGTGTCCTTCCGAGCCTTCGCCGTGCGCGGGACGATGGTAAATGTAGTCCTGCATGCCTTGCGCCACCTGGTATTTGTGAATTTCGTAGGCGACGCTCGAGCAGGTCGAGCCTTCTTTCTGAAGCTCCACTTGCATATCGCAGGTGTGCTGACTGACTTCCCACATCTTCTGCATGTGCGGATCGAATTGCCCCGCCTGGTCCGCGAGGATATACATGCGATAGTTTTCGCCGCCGTGGCCGCCAATGTACGCGTCGCCATCCACCTGCAACGGCATGTTGCGCTGGATGCGGTTGAATCGCGGCTGGTTCGGGTGCGGATAGGCGCAGAGCCGGCCGACGCGGCAATCGATTTCGACGCTGGATTGCACGCCGTGATGCGGCAAACCATTGGCGAGATCCAACTCCGAATACAAAATGTTGTTGATCCAGAACGTGCTTGCGACTCCCACTTCGTAATCGGTCACGTCTGTACCGTAGGTGAGAATGTAATCGCGGGCGTACGCGTGGGCGCGGTCAAAATAGGTGTACGCTCGCCGAATCAGCGCAAGTTCTTGGGGCCCTTTCACCTCGCGCATGTCCAGAAGAATTTGACTGACGTCTACCCATTTGATTTTCGGCAGAACCTTTTTTGCGGTCGCGAGTTCGTCGGCGTAGAGCTTGCCATCGATACCGATTCTATTCCCCTGCACTCCTTTTGCTTTGATCCCTTCGAGAAGCATCTCAAACAAATCGACGGTCTTCCCTTGCACGACTTTTCCCTGCTCCGGGAAGCCGCCTTCGGCGTGCTGGGTGTCGAAATACTCGAGTCCGCCGCCGAACCACCAACCTTTCACCAGGTCGCGGTCCAGCGCCGGATAGAAATACCAGGGATTGGCATCGTCTTTGTTCATGTAGACGCATTGAGGACGCTCCGTGTGCGTGTGCCAGTAACCGGTGAGATAGATGATGTTGAGCTGATCGCGCACCAGAAAGGCTTGAACCTCTTTTTGCGCAAGTTGCTCCTTGAAGCGTGCGACTGTCTGTTTATTCCATTCGAGCGGCAAGCGGTCGTACTTAGCAGGTTCGGGCGGACCCTCTTCGCCAGGCGTGGGGCCCAGAAGCAACTTCTCGCTGGCGCCTGTGCCGCGGCTCTTCACGATTTCCGCAAGCGAACCGGCTGCGGCTGGCGTTTGCATTCCGTCAATCTTGTCCATGCGCTTGAAAAGGCCGCCGCCCAACAACGCGAGGCTTCCGCCTTTCAAAAGATCACGGCGATTTTGATTCATCTCTCCTCCAATTTGCCGATCGCGTTCTGTCATGCAAATCAGTTCTGTCCAGTGACTTCATCCCATTCGCGCTGGCCGCCTTCGAGCACGGCGGGCAAGTCTTCGGGCAGCATGAAACGCTCGTGGATCAGCTTCAGCGCGGCATCGGCGAATTTCCCCATGTACTCGTCGCGCGATGCATAACGTTCCGCAACGGAGAGCCGAGGATCGCCGGTTTTCGCACGGTCGGCCGCCGTCTTCGCGAAGGGAATGAACGAACCGTAAAAGCTGAGCCGCAAATCGGAAGCGCCGATGCTGGGATCGCGCAGGTTCCAGCCGGTGTAGGTGGCCAGCGGGACTTGTAATTCCGGCAGGCTGACGCCGCCTTTGTCGTTGCCGTCGGCGTCGACTTGCGGAACCAGGACCGGGAACGGCTTACCAACTTTGGGAGGCTGAAAACTGACGATGCCTTCTTTCCATAACGGGCCGAAATCAAGATGGTATGCCAGGCTCACTTCGTGGGGCTTGTTGACCCCGGGAATTTTGGGGAAATTCCATTTGTCCAGGGGCACGAGGGTGGCATCGGCAATTTTCGGATAGGTGCTGGACGGAGGCGGGGTGCCGTCTTTCACCCATTGGTCCATGTCCGTGATCAGCGCGCGCCAATACCACTGGATGGGATTCGGATTGTAGCGCTGCTGCGCGTTCGAATCCGGCGAGTTGGGATTGCTCTTTTTCGGAGGAAATGGCGCGGAAAAATGCTGCAAGCCAGCGAGCATGTAAACGCGGACATTCTCGCCGAGCTTGGCGTCGCTCAATCCGTCGCCAGAGGTATGAATCAGAGAGGCGGAGCGGCCCCAGTATTCGTACGAAGTGTTGGTGAAGAACACCTTTGGCGCGGTATGCGATTTGTTTACGGCGTCGAGAAGACCCGCGGTCTCTCCCGTTTCCGGATCGGATTCGGGGAGGTCGGTGAAGGGGAACAAATCTGTTGGGAAAAAAATACTGGAAAGCGGCTGGGCGTCGCGGGAAGGCTGGGCGAAACGATGGTTGAAGCTGCCGCGGCCGGCTCCAGCGACGTGGGCGATGACGCCATCCATTACCTGGCGGCCTTGCTCGTCGGCGTTGAAATCCTGGTAGAGAAAATGGCGAAGAAAACGCCCGCTTTGCGATATTCCCACTGCATAGACACGATGAATTGGTGCGGTGGAATGCGGGTCGTATTTTAGGTAGGAAAGAAAATCGCGGACGGATGCCAAGCCCAGGCCGGCGACGACCGGATCTTTCGCTTCGTAAACGACTTCATAGATTTTACCCGGCTGAAATCCGGCATCGAGATGAATGTAATGAGGATCGGCGACGATTTTGTCGTCCACAGTGTGGGCGAAACTCCACTGGCTGCGAGGGATGATCTTTCGCAGGCCATTGGGCGTGTCACGCACCGTCAATATGTTTTTCGAACTGGCAGGATCATCGACCGGATAGCTTTTTCCGCCGGTTGGTCCGAGAAGAAAATGGCCGAGAGGCATGTCCTCTAGTTTTTGCGCGGGCGTGTAATCGGAACGCACCAGGCCACGAATCGTTTTTCCACCCGGATCGTGAGCGACGGGAGCAAAAAGGCGAAGGCGGTCGCCTGTCTCGGCGAGATCCGCTTCCCAGCCGACCCAGGCGACGGTGTACCCCTGACGCATGAGAAAACCGTCGCCGAATTCCGCTTTCGGATCGGAGGAGGTCACGCCATTCACGATATGCAGAATTCCTTTTCCGCCGCGGTTCGAAACTTCAAAGAGGACGGCGCCGTTCCCTTTGTCCATATCTTTGGGCCTCAGGAGATAGAGGTCCGCGTAAAATTCGACCTCTCCCTGCGCGTTGCGCGGGGCTTTATCGAGATCGACGATTTGACGGTTGTGGATGTTGGCGGGGTCAACCGCAAAGTAAACGCGGCCGACAATTTTTTCGTAGGCGCCGGCCAAGCCGAAAGAGCGCCCATCCTGAATGTCCGAGCGGGAAATGATTTCGACGCGGGTGACGCGCGCATTCGCGCCCATCGCGCAAAAAAGGAGCGAAAGAATCGAAGCAACCCAAACGAAACCTGTTTTCGGACTGCGCATCGGGACCTCCGGAGAATGCACAGCTTACATCATTGTTTGCCGAAGCCAAGCAGGTGGTTGCAGATTTTGCAGGAAAGGAAAATCGCGGTGTTGAAAATGCGCGGGGTCAGGGATTCAGGGGAATATTCAGATCCTCGGCCAGTTGTTCGGGGTCAAAGGGACTGCAAGCAAAATAGCGGCCGCCCATTTCGAGCGTGGGGACTTTGCGTTTGCCGTCGTTGGCTTTCACGACGATTTCTTCCGCGGAAGGATTTCCTTCGATATGCACTTCGCGAAATTCGATGCCGCGCTCTTTTAGGAATGATTTTGCACGCCGGCAGTCCGGGCACCATGCAGCGGTATACAAGGTCACCATTTCCATCCAGGGCTCCGGCTACATTAGATGCTGTATCGAGGATGGGGTCGCAATGCCCGCGATGGGAGAGGATTTTAGCAAGAGTCAGCGAGCCTCGATGGGCAGGCCGCGATACTTGCGCGCGACCTGGATGCGAATGAGGGAGCGTTGAAGCGAGATGGCGGCGCGGTCCAAATCGATACTCGGATCGCCGGCGGCAAGGCGCTTCTCCGCGCGGGCTTTTGCTGCTTCGGCGCGGGCGAGGTCTATTTCCGCGGCACGCTCGGCAGTTTCCGCAAGGACGGTGACGCGGTCGCCCAACACTTCAGCGAAGCCTTGTATGACGGCGAGAGCTCCGCTGGGGTTTGTGCCAGCGCCACGATAGGTCAGCTCACCGATGCCGAGCTCGGTCATCAGTGGGGCGTGACCGGGCAGAACACCGAGGGCACCTTCCGAGCCGGGCAGTATGGCTTCAACCACACTCTCGCGCAGGAATTGCTTTTCCGGCGTGACGATAACCAACTCGATGGAGTCAGGAAGCATTTGCGTTTCTAGGCGCTCGCCTTCATTTTTTCAGCCTTCGCGAGGGCTTCATCGATCGTGCCGACCATGTAGAACGCCTGCTCGGGAATGTCGTCGTACTTGCCTTCGACGATTTCCTTGAAGCTGCGGACGGTATCTGCGATTTTGACGTACTTGCCCTCGAGGCCGGTGAATTGCGCGGCAACGAACATGGGCTGCGAGAGGAATTTTTCGATTTTGCGGGCGCGCGCCACGGTACGCTTGTCTTCGTCCGAAAGTTCTTCGATACCAAGAATGGCGATGATGTCCTGCAAATCTTTGTAGCGCTGGAGAATCGATTTCACGCCGCGAGCGACCGCATAGTGCTCCGCGCCGACGATGCGCGGATCGAGAATGCGCGAATAGCTGGCCAGCGGATCGACGGCGGGATAGATGCCGCGCTCGACGATCTGGCGGCTGAGGTTTGTGGTGGCGTCCAAGTGCGTGAATGTCGCGGCTGGCGCGGGGTCGGTGTAATCGTCGGCGGGAACGTAGATGGCTTGCACCGAGGTAATCGAGCCGGATTTCGTCGAGGTGATGCGCTCCTGCAATTCGCCGATTTCGGTGTTGAGGTTCGGCTGATAACCGACGGCGGAGGGCATGCGGCCGAGAAGCGCGGAAACTTCCGAGCCGGCCTGGACGAAACGGAAAATATTGTCGATGAAGAGGAGCACATCGAGATGCTCTTCATCACGGAAATATTCGGCGACCGTCAGGCCGGTAAGGCCGACGCGAAGGCGCGCGCCGGGAGGTTCGGTCATCTGGCCGTAAATCAAAGCGGCGCGAGATTTTTCTGAATTTCCGGGAACAACGACGCCGGCTTCCTGAAATTCCAGCCACAGGTCATTTCCTTCGCGGGTGCGCTCGCCGACGCCCGCGAAGACGGAAACGCCGCCGTGTTGCATGGCGACGTTATTGATCAATTCCTGAATTAGAACGGTTTTGCCGACGCCGGCGCCGCCGAATAGTCCGATTTTGCCGCCCTTCAAGAAGGGCTGGATGAGGTCGATGACCTTGATGCCGGTCTCAAACATTTCGAGGTTGGTGGACTGGTCCAGCAAGAGAGGCGCGGGGCGATGAATGGGGTAATTTGTTTTGCTAGTGAGGGGACCGAGTTGATCGACGGGCTTGCCGAGCACGTTCATCACGCGGCCGAGAGTCGCACGCCCCACGGGAACCGTGATGCCCGCGCCGGTATCGTAAGCTTTCATGCCGCGGACGAGACCTTCCGTCGGCTCCATCGCGACGCAACGGACGCGGCCCTCGCCGAGGTGCTGCTCGACTTCGGCGGTAACGTCGATCGGTTCAGGAACGTTGAATCCTTCGCTGGTGATGCGGACTGCGTTGTAAATGGAGGGCAAGTGGCCCGCCTCAAATTGAAGATCGAGCACCGGTCCAATGACCTGCACGATGTGTCCGACCGCTGCGTATTTTTCTGCCATGCTTTCTCCTAAGCGCCGTATGCTGCGCCGCTGACAATTTCAATAATCTCTTTGGTGATGGCCGCTTGGCGCACTTTGTTCATGTAAAGCGTCAAGGCTTCGATGACGTCGCCGGCGTTTTTCGTGGCGGATTCCATCGCGGTCATGCGGGCCGCGTATTCGGCAGCCGAAGATTCCAGCATGGCACGAAGAATCTGCGTTTCGATGTAGCGGGGAAGCAACCGTTCGAGGAGCACCTCTTTAGGCTGCTCGTAAATGTAATCGATTTGGGCCGTTGCTCGCTCCTCGGCGGATTCCTCGGCATTGGTTATGGGTTCGACAGGCAAAAGTTTTTGAAGAGTCAGCTCCGAGGTCATGACCGTCTTGAATTCGCTGAAGACGATGTAGACCGAATCAGCTTGTTCCTTGGTGTAAAGATCGGTCACTACGGACGCGATGTCGCGAGCGGTCCCGAAATTGACCTTCGCCAAGACGTTGATGTATTCAGCGGGGAAATGAAAGCCTGCCCTCTTCAGCGTATCGCGGCCCTTTTTCCCGACAGGGATCACGGAGAGTTTCTTGTCTTTGTTAGAGCGGAAAAACTCGGTCGCCTTGCGCAGGATATTGGAATTGAACGCTCCAGCGAGGCCGCGCTCGCCAGTCATCACGACAACGAGAATTTTTTCTTCCGGGCGATGGGCGAGCAACGGATGTTCGGGCTGCTCGATGCGCGACATAATTGAACGCAATACTCTCGCGAGTTCCCTAGCGAAGGGACGCGCGGCGAGGGCGGCTTCCTGTGCGCGGCGCAGACGGGCCGCGGCGACGAACTTCATCGCACGGGTGATCTGCTGGGTGTTTTTCACCGAACGGATGCGGCGACGGAAATCGAGAAGTGTGGGCATGGTCGTTTGCTAGTCGGCAGCCTCAGTTCGCAGCCGCGGCGACGGCAGCGGTGAAGCGCTCTTTGAACGCATCAACGGCGGTTTTGATTTCGGCCTTAATGGCGTCGTCGAGAGCTTTTTTCGCCGCAATATTCTTGAGCACCGCGGGATAGTTGGTCTCGGCAAATTGCAGGAGCTCACGCTCGAAGCGGCGGACATCCGTGATGGCCACGTTGTCCATCGCGCCGCTGGTCGCAATGAAAATGCTGAGCACCTGTTTTTCGACCGAGAGCGGCACGTACTGATCCTGCTTTAGAATTTCCGTGAGACGCTGGCCGCGGGCAAGTTGTGCCTGCGTAACTTTGTCGAGCTGATCGGAGCCGAATTGCGCGAAGGCGGCGAGTTCGCGATATTGCGCCATGTCCAGACGCAGAGTGCCGGCCACCTGGCGCATGGCCTTGATTTGCGCATTGCCGCCGACGCGGCTGACGCTGATGCCGACGTTGATGGCGGGGCGGATGCCCGCGTTGAAAAGGTCGGCCTCGAGATAGATCTGGCCGTCGGTAATGGAGATCACGTTTGTTGGAATGTATGCGGAGACGTCGCCGGCCTGCGTTTCGATTACGGGCAACGCGGTGAGTGAACCCGCGCCGAGCTTGTCGTTCAACTTCGCAGCGCGTTCCAGCAAGCGCGAGTGGAGATAGAAGACGTCGCCTGGGAAGGCTTCGCGGCCCGGGGGACGGCGCAAGAGCAAAGAGATTTCGCGGTAGGCCTGTGCATGTTTGGAAAGGTCGTCGTAAAACGCGACGGCGTGGCGTTTATTGTCCCGGAAATATTCGCCCATGGCACAGGCAGCGTACGGAGCGATGTACTGCACGGACGCAGGCTCGGCGGCGCTGGAAGCGACGATGATAGTGTAGTCCATGGCGCCGGCGTCAGTGAGGGTCTTCACGACCTGCGCAATCGTCGAGCGCTTTTGCCCGATGCCGCAGTAGATGCAGATAACGTCGCCGCCCTTCTGATTGATGATGGTGTCGAGAATGACGGCGGTTTTTCCGGTCTGGCGGTCGCCGATGATGAGCTCGCGCTGGCCGCGGCCAATGGGGATCATGGCATCGATGGCCTTAATGCCGGTTTGGAGCGGCTCGCGCACGGGCTGGCGGTCGAGCACGCCGGGCGCGATGCGTTCGAGGGGATTGCGCTGCTTCGAAACGATGGGGCCCTTCCCGTCAAGCGGCTCGCCAAGCGGGTTGACCACCCGGCCGATCAGGGCCTCACCCACGGGAACCGACATAATGGTGTTGGTGCGCTTGACGACGTCGCCTTCTTTGAGTTCGAAAGACTCGCCAAGAAGCACCACACCGACTTCTTCTTCTTCGAGGTTCAGCGCGATGCCGAAAATATTGTGCGGGAAAGCGAGCATCTCGCCGGCCATGACCTTTTCGAGGCCGTGGACGCGCGCGATGCCGTCGCCGACGCTGATGATGGCGCCGACTTCATCGACGGAAACCGTCTGCTCGTAATTCTCGATCTGCTCGCGCAGAATCTTGCTAATTTCGTCTGCTTTGATATTCGCCATGCCTGCTCCTGAAGTCTGTTCCGCTACTGTGCCGCGAGACGCGCGCGCAGTTCATTTAAGCTGTTGCGCACCGATCCGTCATAAACCGTGTCACCCACGCGTACCACTGCGCCGCCCAAGAGCGTGGGGTCCAGCGAATACTTTGCCTGAATTTTCTTGCCCGTCAGGCGCTCGAGCGTTTGCATGAATTTCTTTTTCTGTGCGGCACTTAGTTCGACGGCCGAGGAGATATCCGCCTCAGCGAAGCCCTGCCTCTGCCGGAGGACATCGGCGAAAGTCGCAATGATTTCCGGGAGGATGTGCGTGCGCTGATGGTCCGCGATGACAAAAAGAAAATTGCGAATGATCTTGCCTGCGCCGATGCGCGCGGCGATCTTTTCAATCACGCCATGCTTCGCGCTTCGGGGCACACCAGGACTGGTAAGAAAATTCCGCAGTTCCCCGGAAATCGCGAAGGCAGCGCCAAAATCGCTCAATTGCTTCAGCGCGGAATCGGCCGCGCCTTGAGCCAGAGCAACGTCCGCAAGGGCGTTGGCGTATTGAAGACTGGCGGACTTCAATTCGGCCTCTCTTCGAGACTCTTCACGAAAGTATCCAGCAGGGATTCTTGTGCCGCGGGAGTAAGTTGTTTTGCAAGAAGGGATTCGGCACCGTCAACAGCAAGCGACGCCGCCAGAGCTTTCAGTTCCAGGCGGGCGGCACGCTCCGCGGCTTCCATTTCCGCCTGGGCCGCGATGCCGACTTTTTTCACGTCGACCTGCGTCAGCACCCGGATGTGTTCCCCCTCCGCGGCAGCTTCACGTTGCGCAGCGGCGTGGAGAGTAGCAATTTCCTGCTCGAGGTGCGCGAGCTTGGCCTCGGCTTCGCGAACCTGGCGATCCGCTTCCTCTGTGGCCGCAGTTGCTTTGGTGATTGCGGAGCTAATGCTCTCGGCGTTGCTCCGAAATACGGGAGGCAATTTCTTGGCGAAAAGCCAGACCACGATTCCGATCACGATGGCGAAATTGATCCACTTGAAAATACTGTCGGCAGTTTGAGCCGCGGGACTCGCCTTCTCTTCAGCGGCGCTGGCGCTCATGGCAACGCAGAAAAAGAGCATCCCCAAACTTGAAATCGCGCGCAGCCGGTTGCGCCGAAGGGATCTTTGCACCATTACGCTTAGCCTCATCGGGCCTCTCTCGTCGAACCACCGGGCCGCCGGGGCAGTGATGGCAGAATGCGTCCGGCAATTTCCGCGGAAAGTTGCGGCACACCAGTTTCAAGCTCGCGGCGGGCTGCTGCAAATTCGCCCGCGATGCGCTCTTTGGCGGTAGCAACTTGCGCGGCGGCAGCGACGCGGGCCTGCTTGATTAGTTCAGCGCGCTCATCGAGGAGCTTCTTCCGCGCTGCTTCCTGTCCGGCATACACCTTTGCTCGCGCGTGCTTTAGCGCATCCTGGTACTGCTTATCCTTTTCAACGGCGGCAGCCTGGGCCAGTTCGGCGGCTTTCTGCGCGCCGGTGGTGCGGGCATCGCGCTCAGCCATCACTTTGAGCAGCGGCTTAAAGAAAAGCGCCCGCAAAATGAAGTAAAAAAGGAGGATGATCAGGACTGTAGGCACAGCCTGAAGGACCAGGTCTCCCAGTTGATGAACCATTTCTTGCATTAAGTTGAGTAGCCTAACACTCGCTTTGGGGCCACGGAACGGCCACCATGTTGGCAGCCGCGCCGTGCCCCCTACCCGGGAAGGGGCGATACGGTGGGCCTGACGCTGCCTGTTTGAACAGTATTTTATAACATTCGGCAGAGCGTCGCGTCAACGTGAGCCAGCGACATAATGGCTTGATTGTGAAACAGCTGAGGCAGCGGTCTGAGGCATCCGTGAGGTGTTGTATCGCCGGAGGCCCGCTGGTTGAGCTCAGGCTTGGCTCCGGGGTCAAAGACGCTAGTTGGACTTGGCGACCATTGCCAGGATGAGTGCGCGGCAAAATCGTGCGTCTGAAGCGGCAGGCCAGCCTTCGACAAAGTCGAAGGCTGGGGACGGCTCGCATTACAACTGGTATATTCGGACTTCAGGGCTTTTTCTTATCTGGAGGCGTTTTTCCGCCTTTGAGGCTGATGAGGGCCAGGAAATCTCTGGCGTTGAACGGGTAGCGGCGCACGGACTGCTGTCCAGTGGTGCTCAGGGTGACATCCACGCGGCGATTATTGGCAAGGACGAGGACCCGCAGGTTGTCCAGCATTTGTTTGCGCTCCTCTGGCGTAACGTCGGGATTTTGCGCGATCTGTTCCTTGGTCTGTTCGGCGGTGAGTTGGTCCTCTTCGCCGTAGGAGCGCGTGTCAATGTGGTCGGCGGGAACGCCGTGCTGGACGAGGAAGCTCTTGGCGCGTGCCACGCGGCGCTCGGTGAGCTGTTTGTTGTACTCCGCGCCGCCCCGCGGGTCAGCGTGGCCGCCGAGGATCAAATGGGCGTCCGGCTTGAAGGTCAAGTAGCGCGAGAAGTCTGCCGCAAGCTTGACCAAAATTTGTTCCTGGCTGCCAAGCAAGCCGGCGGTGGGATTGGCTGCCGTGGGACGAGCCGTCGCAAAATAAATGCTATGAAGAGAGAGCTCCCTTTCGAGCTCGACCTGTTCCGGCGGAGGCGGCGGTTGCTGCACTTCAATTCCCAGCTCGCAATCAGCGGTGCCTCCGCGGCCATCATCGACGTGGCCATCGACGGTATAATTGCCAGGACTAAGCCCGGCGGTCTCGAATCGCACGGACGCATCGCGGCCCCGGACTTCTCCGCCGCTGGACTTCCAGGAATAGCTTAGGGGATCGTTGTCGGGATCGTTGGCGCTTGCAGTGATGTGCACCGTATCGCCGGCCGGCACGGAAGTGCGGTCCGCGGAGCAGCTCATGGTGGGGGGATGATTGGGGGGCGGCTCGACCCGAATGGCCGCCGAGCAATCCGCGTTGCCGCCGCGTCCATCGTCCACGCGCACATTCACTGTATATGTGCCGGGTGTGGTGTTGGAAGAGTTCCATCTGGCTTCTGGACCGCTGCCTTCTACGGCACCGCCCGTGGACGTCCAGGAATACGTCAGAGGATCATTGTCGGGATCGCTGGCGTCCGCACGGACAGCGACGAAGTCGCCGGAGCCGACATAGACCATAGACTTATCAGCCGAGCAGGAAGCCACCGGAGGGCGATCGGGAGGCGGAGGTGGCGGCGGGGGATTCCCGCCGAAGCGGAAAACAATACCGGTGGAAAGGCGGACGTTGTTCTGCCAACCATTAGCGCCCGTGACGGAGGTAGGATCCTGGAAGCGGGTGAGCATGTACTCCGCCTGAAAAAGGCGCAAGGCCAGGCGATGATTCAGTCTGTAATCCAACCCACCGCCGGCAGTCATGACGAACGCCGTTTCCGTGGGAAGCGGGATGCAGGCATAAATCGGGGCGTTACAAATGTCCAGGGTGACTTCGGTGGCATGTGCGGCCCCGCCGAGAACCTGTAAAAACGGCGTGAACCGGGCATGATCCCGGAAGGAAACGCGGGGGCCAAACATGAAAGTGAAGACTTTGCCGTCGGCGTTCACAACGCGAGAAGGGCTGAAACCCGCGCCAGGGCTGTTGAATTTAAGGGAGTCGGCCCCGAAGCCGGCAAAATCGAATACCAAGCCGACGTGATTGTTCAGATTGTAGGCCAGCGAGGTGCTGCCGCCATTCATGGATTCGATGCGATTTCCGTTGCTGTACGGCACAGCGCGCCAGTAGGAGTAGCCCAAAAAGAGCTCGAACTTGGGAGTCGATTCGTTCTGTTCGGCCGCTCGGCGCGCGTGTCGGCGCGAATGGTTTCCTTGTCCTTCGCCTGCGGGCGCCTGATCGGAGGGCGCTGGCGACAGCGGGAGCACAGTTTTCCCAGCTGGCTTGGAAGCGGCGGCAGGAGCCGCGGTGGCACTCGCGGACTCATCCTTTTTGGGCGTGTCACCAGGCTTGGGGGTGTCGTCCGCTAAAAGCGCAGGCACCAATAAAAGAGCAATAGCCATGGTGGGAAGAATGCGTGTTCCCAATTTCATTGTCGCCTCCAGAATCGTGCCTACTGGCTGCGAAGCGGGAGAATGAATCCGCTCCGTGGCCGTATATCGTGTGCAACGCGCGCGCTTCGAATGACGCCCACCCTACCTACGGCGCCGGGACAGTGACGGTGCTGGCGTTAATCGTGGCCGAGCCCGTTCCCCCGGCAGCACCGCTGAACATGCTTCCAGTCACGGCTGCGCCGGTATTGATGGTGATACTGGCAGCAGCAAGGACATTTCCTTGAAATATGGAGCCGACGTCGATGGTCGCGGAAGTGTCAACCTGCCAAAAGACATGACTAGCCTTGGCACCGCCGGCGAGGATGACCTGTGAACCAACTCCAGTGGTGAGGGTGGAGCCCATTTTGAAGATGAAGACGGCATTCGGGTCGCCCTGGGCATCGAGAGTTACGTTGTTATTAGGCCCCGCTCCAGAGATTAAGACCGAGGTCGAATTAACATAGAGTCCGGGAGTGAAGGTCAGTCCTCCCATGTTTCCAGCCAGGGTTTGCGCGTTGGTGGAGCGGCTCGTGGCGTCGTTGAAAGCGGCAAGCAGATCGGCTTGGGCTTGCGCGACGATAGGATCGTTGACGTGGATGGTGCCATTCACTTGGGCCGGCGGAATGCCTTGCGAAGTGCCGGGAGCCAGACCGACGTTGCCGTCGATGACGACAGGACCGGTGCTGCTGATGGAGGCTGTGGCCATCACCGCAAAGCTGCCCGCGGAGCCCAGGGTGATCATCGCTGGACCTGCGGCGCCGGTGGCCGTGCCAGTGGTGAAGCTCCAAGGATCCGGCGGAGTGGATGCCGGCCCGCTTGTCAAAGCGTTGCCGGAGAGGTCTTTGACCATGTTTGAAATCGTGGCCGTGTATTGCGTGTTGGCGGTGAGGTTGGCCGAGGGAATGAAAGTGGCGATCTGGCTAGCGGAATCGTAAGTGACGGTGCCGCTGACCGGCGCTCCGCCCACACCCGCAACGGCGAGGGTAAAGGTTCCGTTGTTGATAGTCGTTGGATCCATCGCGGTGCTGAAGGTGGCGCTGACGGTGGTGTCGATGAAGACGTTAATGGCCGCGCTGGCAGGGTTAGTGACGGTGATGGTTGGGCCGATGAGGTTGGTCGCAACACCGGTTGTAAAGCTCCAGACGTAGTTGGCGGTCATAGCGACGCCGGTGAGATCTTTGGCGGCGGTCGTGATTGTGGCGGTGTACTGCGTGCTCGCCGCCAGATTCGCAGTCGGAGTGAAGACGGCGGTGCTGCCCGCGTAGGAGACGGTTCCTGGTACGGCGGCTCCGCCGACAGTTGCCGCGAGAGTGAACGTGCCGGCGGCGGAAATCGTGGACGGGTCCATCGCCGTGCTGAAGTTCGCGGCGACTTTCTGATTGAGCGGGACACCAGTCGCCGCGCTAGCAGGGTCGGTAGAAGTGACGGTCGGCGCGACGGCGTTCGCCGCGGTGCCCGTTGTGAAACTCCAAACGTAGTTGGCAGGCAAAACGTTGCCTTGTGCGCTTTGCGCGGTTGTCGTAACCGTAGCCGTATATTGCGTGCTGGCTGTTAGGGCGGCGGTTGGCGTAAAGATGGCGGTATTGCTGGACGCGTCATAAGTGACCGTACCTGGCACAGCAGTTGAGCCGGTCGTGGTAGCCAAGGTAAAGGTGCCCGACGCCGTGATCGTGGAAGCGGTCATCGGGGTATTGAAGCTCGCGGCAACTTTCTGGTTGAGCGGAACGTTGGTTGCGCCACCGGGTGGGACGGTGGAAGTGACGGCCGGTGGGGGCGCAGTTGTAAACGTCCAGACGTAATTCGCGGCGAGGGGTGCGCCTGTGGTGTCGGTCGCGCCGGTAGTAATTGTGGCGGTGTACAGAGTAGACGGCGCGAGGCGCGCAGCCGGAGTGAATGTGGCCGTGGAGCCGGAGTAGTTGACCGCTCCTGTCACGGGGGCAGCGCCTGGGCCCATCAAAGTAAATGTCGTCGTGTTGATTGTGGAAGCTTCCATCGGCACGCTAAAGGTGGCCGAGAGAACGACACCTTCAGCGACAGCGAGGGCGTTGTTTGGCGGAATGGTGGGAGGAACCACGGCTGGAGGCGGAGCGGTCGTAAACGTCCACACAAAGTTGGCGGCGAGAGGAGCGCCGGTTGTGTCTTGGGCTCCGGTGGTGATCGTAGCCGTGAACAAGGTGCTGTTGGCAAGAATGACCGTCGGTGTAAATGTTGCGGTGTTGCCTGCGTAGGTTACGGCGCCGGCTGACGGCAGTAGCCCCTGGCCCGGTCACAGTGAACGTTGTGCCCCTGATGGTGGTCGGATTCATCGCTACGCTGAAGGTGGCGGAGATGGGCGTGTTGACGGCCACAGCAGTGGCGCCATTTGCTGGAACGGTAGAAACGACGGTAGGCGGCGGAGCGGTCGTGAATGTCCAGACATAGTTGGCGGGGATAGGAGCGCCGGTGGGATCTTGCGCGCCGGTGGTGATGGTAGCGGTAAATAAGGTGCTGTTGGCAAGAACCACTGTGGGCGTAAACGTGGCTGTCGTGCCTGAATAAGTGACGACACCTGCGACCGGAGTGGCTCCGGGCCCGGCTACTTTGAAGGTTGTCCCGGTAATGGTGGCAGGATTCATGGCCTCGCTGAACGTAGCGGAGATGGCCGTGTTGACAGGAACAGCGGTCGCCAGATTTGCCGGAACGGTGGAGACGACCGCGGGTGGCGGAGCGGTGGTAAACGACCACACATAGTTGGCAGCCAATGCGGCTCCTGCGGGGTCCTGCGCTCCTGTGGTAATCGTGGCCGTGTATGTGGTGTTGGCGGCAAGATCGGCGTCGGGTGTGAATGTCGCCGTGGAACCTGTGTAGGTGACAACTTGCGGCTTGGATGGGGAGACCGGGGCGCGGCGCGCTCCTCTGGCCAGCCGAGCGGAGCTTGCTCCGCGTGTGACTACCCCCGGCACGAGAATGCCGCCAGGTCCGGCGAGAGTGAAGGTAGCCGCATTAATCGTTGCGGGATTCATGGGCTCGCTAAGAGTGGCGGAAACGACGGTGTTGACGAGGACACCTGTGGCCAGGTTAGCCGGGACGGTCGAGATTACGGTTGGCGCGCCAGTGGTGAAGGTCCATACATAATTTGCTTGAAGAGCGTTACCGCCAGGGTCGGTGGCTCCAGTAGTGATCGTCGCGGTGTACAAAGTGAGAGCGGCGAGAGAAGCCGTCGGCGTAAAGGTCGCACTGGTGCCAGAGTAGGTGACTGCGCCGGCAACAGCCGTTGCTCCCGGCCCCGTCAAGGTAAACGTAGTTGTGTTGATGGTGGCCGGGGCCATAATCGAGCTAAAAGTCGCGGTGACCGTGGTATTGAGCAGCACAGCGGTGGCGCCAGTGGCGGGGGATGTCGCAATGACAATGGGTGACGCTGGACTTGGTGCTTGTTCCCGGCCGCATCCGGCCGCAAGAGCGACTAATACGAACGCCAGTAAAGATGTATTCACGGACATGAATTTGCGCATTAGCTTCTCCTGTTCAACCGATGACAAGGCGTTCCGTTTTTTCTTGAAACCAGGGCCATCGCACGTTCGAATCATTGAATTTCTAAAATAAAGTTTCGGCGCAACGACGCATCAAGCGCTCATGCCAAGACAAAGCGAATATGAGCAGAGCGTCGCGGATGCAGGTCAAGGCGACGGTACATGCTGAGCGGCTTGCGACAATCTTTTCTATAACTCAACACGTAAGTAACTAGGCTGGGAACTCGGTCCAAAATTCGCAAGCTGAAAAGTCAAGTGACTAACGGCTAGGACGCTGCTGATTTTTCGGTGGCTTCAGCACTACCCTCCGCGTTTCTCAACAGAAACCCTCCGTGCGGGGAGTGAGTATGCATATCTTGTGCCACAGCAGACCTGTTAGTAGCGGCGCGTTCGCTGGGTCCCGTAACGCCGCTAAAATGTTGATTCCAAAGAGAAGTATTCTTCTGACTCTGTTAGGAGTGGGAGAATCGGATCGGTTAGTGAATTGAAGTCGTAGCAACTTGGGACGAATTCCGTTCCATTTAAGGAAAGCGAACCATTTGGAAATTTCCTGATTTCATGACGGTGCCCTTGAACGACCAAACTGAAGAGGGATTCTTGCACCACACCTGAGCGGATTCGTTCTGGAAGAGCGAGGGTGACCTCACGAAGAAGCGAGGGGGCCAAACCAGGGTCCATGCCGAGGATCCTTCAAGTGACGATTCGAAGTACGGGCACGGCCCTTCGAAGTTCAGCGTAAACGTGCCCTGCCCTACGACCGAGGGAAGAGACAAGAAGCTTATTCGGAGGCGCTGGGGGAAAGTATTGGGTCCTTTTGAAGAAGTCTTGGAGACGGCCCCGACGCGGCGTCGAGCTAAACTGCGGAGCACCGCCAGAGGCTCTACTCGGTAGAAGCGAGGGGAAGAAAGTATTGCGTGCCTTTGACTGGTTCCTGGAGACGTCTTAGCAAGTGTTGGAGATCTTCGCTGCGCTCGACGAAATCGATGTCCGAAGTGTTGATAACGAGGAGGTCGGAGGCGGCGTAGCGGAAGAAGAAGTGTTCATAGGCGGCGGCGACTTGCTCGATGTAGGAGGGCGAGATCTGAGATTCGTCGCGGGAGGCTTTTTTGGCGATGCGGGAACGGAGAACTTCGGGCTTGGCTTGGAGGTAGACGACTAGATCGGGCGCGGGAATTCCGGCGGTCAGGGAATCGTAATAGCGGTCATAGAGTTTGAGCTCTTCGTCATCGAGATTGAGATTGGCGAAGATGCGGTCTTTCTCGAGGAGGAAATCGGAGAGGACCGGGCCGGGAGCTTCGACGGCGAGCGCTTCGCGGATGCGCTTTTGGCGCTCGATGAGGAAATACATCTGGGCGCGGAACGCGGCGCCGGCTTTTTCTTTGTAGAAATCGGCGAGGAAAGGATTGTCTTCGCAGTCATAGATGCGGCGGGCGTGGAGGCGTTCGGCCAGGATTTTGGCGAGAGTGGTTTTGCCGACGCGGAGGGGGCCTTCGATGACGATGTAGCGCGGAGATTGCGGGCCGCGCTCGGGGCGAGCAGCTCGCTTCGCTGCGGTGGATTCGTTGGCCGCCATCGGTTTGCGGAACCTCTAGAGCGACTCCTAGAACAGCCCCGGCAGAACCGGGTCAATGGTGGGGATTATAGCAGAGTCGTTCGCAACGGAATGGGCAAGAGTAAGCGTTTCGCGTGTGTTGTGCGAGGAGACCGGAGGAAAGCGGGAGCGCGGCTCCAGCACTCCAAATTCCCGTGAAGCGGCGGCAAGGGGATGGCGAAAAAGTGAAAATATGTTCACATTTGCGGCTGGTACGGGTGTCCTAAAGGAGACAAACGGAAGGCCCAAAGGGAGGTACTAATTAGAATGTGACCAATGGGCCAGTGCGACCTGCCCTTTGGGACAGTATATTCTCCCTAGTTGAGAGTGGGGACCGATGTGCATGGCTTTCAACTACTGAGGTGGAAAAATGCTGCTTGCCACGATCCTTTTGATGTGCCCCTTTCCGCAGACGGGGGATGCAGTAAAGGCAGTAACAGAGCGCCCCGCGAGCGTGTCCGCGAATACGACCAAAGATTCTTCCCTCTTAGCGGCGCTGCCTTCAACGCCAGATCCTAAAATCAAGACGGATGTGGAGATCGCGGACGCCTCGAATCCGGCGCCGCTGAATCCAGCTTCGGCGGCGGCGCCGATCACCCCGGGGAACCCCTCCCTGGCACTTCGGCCAGTGAAGCCGGCGGCGAAGGGAGAATACGGGACGGGGCGAGAAAAAAAGATTTGGTACGCCCTGATAGCGGCTTCGTCTGGCGCAGCGGCGTTTGACGCATGGTCGACGAGGCGAGCGATTTCCGGTGGGTACGGGACGGAAGCGAATCCGTTGCTGCGGCCATTCTCGCATTCGGGAGCGTTTTATGCGGCGACCCAGGTCAGCCCGCTGGTGTTGGACTTCGTTGGCCGAAAGATGATGACGAGCCGGTACAGCTTGCTGCGCAAGATGTGGTGGCTGCCGCAATCAGCGGGTACGGGCATGTCGCTGGGAGCCGGAGTACACAACATGGGCGTGGTGCCTTCGAACTGAGTCTCTAGAAATTAGAGAGAATCAAAAGCGTCCCGACCACGTCGGGACGCTTTTATTTTGCGCGGAGGCGGATGCGCGACGCTGGCACGCGCTCGGGTTTCGAGCAGCTACTTCTCAACGACCAAGATCGCAAAGGAGCCGGGCTTCATTTTGCCACGCCGCTCGCCGGGAGCTGGCGGTTCGAACTCTGCAGAAGACAAAAATATCTTGTGCGTTTTCAAGTCGAGGCCCATGGTGCGGGCGGAGCGTTTCGTGGGAACGTTATCGATGACAGTGAACTTGTCGGGGGAATCTTCGTGGACGACGGTGAGATGGCCGTCACCGCAGGAGGCGAAGGCATACTCAGTCGCTGGATCGAAGGCGGAGGCATCCGGGCCGTCGCAGATCTCGGGAGTGGCGACGACTTTGCCAGTGTCGGCATCGACGACGGCCATGACCTTTTCATCGCAGACGGAAAAGAGGCGGCGGTGTTTGAGGTCCATCGAAAGGCCGGAGGGCGACTTGCAGGGCGCGAGCGGCCAGCGATGAATTTCGGTGAGCTTCTGCGCGTCGAATTCGACGAGTTCGGATTTGTCTTCGATGTTGACGAAGATGCTGCCTTTGCCGTCGGCGACGGCGAATTCGGGTTTGCCGCCGAGAGCGAGAGTTCCGGCAACGGAGCCGTCGGCGCCGTTGATGGCGGTGGTGTTCTGGCCGCGGCCGTTCATGGTAAACGCGCGCTTGGTAACCTCATCGTAGACAATCGCGTCGGGATTGGTATCTGTTTTCACTGTGCCGAGAGTTTTCAGCGATTTGAGATCGAAGATGACAGCTTGGTTGGCGCGGCCGGCGCTGACGAATCCGCGGTCAAGATCGCGAGCGATGGCGATACCATGAACGCCTGGAGTGTCAGGAATGTCGCCTTCGATGGCATAAGTGTCTGCGTTCATGACGACAACATGGGAGCCGTGAGAGATGTAGACGCGGCGGGCGTGGGAGTCGACCGCAAGATAGTCCCAGCCTTCGTCGCCAGGAACGGGAACCGTTTTGACCAGGTGGTAACCGGAAGGGCCGGGAGCGGGGGTGGCTGCTCGTGACTTGAGACCGACGCAAAGAATCATCGCGACGGAGAGGGAGCCGAGGATCGTGCCTACCACAAAACTCTTACGCATGACGTTTCTCTCCTGGAATGCAGGGCCCGTGAGGGAGCTTGAGCAAATATACCTATACAGGGCTTCACCTAAACCCAAGATAAACGCAGCCTTTGAAACTACTTTGTGATTTCGAGAATCGCTTCGGAGCCGTGCGCGGAGTCTGGAGCGATCCAAATTTTCACGCGCGCGGGCTCCACGGCATATTTGTTGTGATCGTCCCAGAGCGCGAACGCATCCGGGCCCAAATGAAAAGTGGCCTTCTGCGTTTCGCCTGCAGCTAGTTTGACGTGTTGGAAACCCTCGAGCGCGCGGACCGGCTGCGCCGTGCTCGTTCCCTCCAGGCGGACGTAAAGCTGAGCGGTTTCTTCGACCGAGCGTGTGCCGGTGTTCGTGATGTCGGCGCTTACAGTTAGCTCGGAGTTCGAAGATCGAGCCACGTCCCGAAGATCCCGGTTCAGAGTAGCCGCGTTCAATGACGTGGAACTAATCTGCGGTGTTCCATAGCGGAAGGTCGAGTAGGTGAGTCCGTAGCCGAATGGAAACTGCGGCGAGTTCTGCTCGTCGATATATCTGGAGACGTACTTTGGCGTGCCTTCCCACGGCGGTTTGGTGAGATCGGCGTTCCCCGGAGGGCGGCCGGTATTCAGAGCGTCGTAGTAGAGAGGCTCCTGCCCAACGGCGCGAGGCCAAGACACCACGAGTTTTCCGGTTGGATTGGAATCACCAAAAAGTGTTCGCACGAGGGCGGGCCCGGCCTGAATTCCCGGAAACCATGCTGCCAGGACGGCTGGGACATGTTCAAACGCCCACGGCATCGTGAGTGGCCGGCCGCTGAACAGGACGAGTACGATGGGCTTTTCAGTGGCAACAATCGCCTCGAGAAGCTGTTCCTGCATTCCCGGCAAACCCGGGTGCGCGCGGGAAGCGGCTTCGCCGGTCATCCATGGACCATCTTCGCCGAGCGCTAGAATCACGAGGTCGGACTCTTTCGCAGCAGTGACGGCTCCTTCCAACTGATCGCTCGTACCCGTGGTTATTTCGGTGCCCTTCGCGTACTGCACATGATCCGCGCCCAATCTTTCGACCAGCGCAGAGCGTAATGTCACGACATCTTCTGGACGGCTCTTTGCGGACCACGAACCAAGCATGTTGGACGCGTCATCGGCGAGCGGGCCGATTAGAGCGATATGTTTCCAGCTACTGGAAAGCGGAAGCAGAGGCGAGCCGTTGCTAGCCGGCGAATTATTCAGCAGCACGAAGGAGCGCTCCGCGGCCTCGCGCGCCAGCGCCACGCTCTCCCGCTGAAGCATGGCAGCCGCTTCTTTTGTCTCGTCAGCGTAGGGATGTTCGAACAGGCCGAGCGCAAACTTGAGCCGCAAAACATCGCGCACCGCCTGATCCACATCCGATTCGGGGACCTGGCCGGAGCGGACCAGATTCGCGAGATTCTCGTGATAAAAACTACTAACCATGTCCATCTCGACTCCGGCCAAAAAAGCCTTCCGCGCGGCGGTGGCAGGATCATTCGCGATGCCGTGCGGGATCAGTTCGGCGATGGAAGTCCAATCGCTGTCGACGAGTCCACGAAATCCCCATTCCTTGCGCAATATCTCTTTGATCGTGAAAGGATTTGCGGAGGCTGGGATTCCATTCAAGGAGTCGAACGCGGTCATGATGCTTGCAGCGCCCGCCTCGACGGCCGCGTGAAAAGGTGGCAGATAGAATTCCCGCAGCGTGTGCTCGGAAATCTCGACGGAATTGTAGTCGCGGCCGCCCTCGGCGGCTCCATAACCGACGTAGTGCTTAGCACACGCGGCGACGCTGTCGGGATCAGAGAGCCGCTCACCCTGGTAGCCATGCACATAGGCTCGCGCCATTGCAGAGCCCAGGTAGGGATCTTCTCCGGCCCCTTCGGCCATTCTTCCCCAGCGCGCGTCCCGCGCAATATCGACCATCGGAGAAAACACCCAGCGAATTCCGGTTGCGGAAGCTTCGCGCGCGGCGACCCGAGCGACTTTTTGGACGAGCTCGGGATCCCAAGTGGATGCCAATCCTAGCGGAATCGGGAATTCGGTGCGAAAGCCGTGAATCACGTCCTGACCAAAAACAAGAGGTATATGCAATCGCGATTTCTCCACCGCCAGCCGTTGGTACGCATTTGAATCGCGCGCCGCCGTCACGTTAAACAGGGCGCCGACCTCGCCCTTTTCGATCAGTTCCTTGTATTCGGTGGGACCGCTGACAGGACCGGCAGCCTGGCCGACGGAATACTGGACCAATTGGCCGACTTTCTCTTCGAGGGTCATTTTGCGAAGGAGGGCATCTATTTTTCGTTCGACGGCGGGATTGACCAGCGGCGGAAGCGTCCTGGCGTTGGACGCCGTGGCAGCCGCCGGCTCTTGAGCCGTGACAGGCAAGGAGGCGAGCAGAACCCCGGCGACGATTGCAAAGCGAAACAGTGAGGTGAGCATCTTTTCAAGAACTCCGATTGTGCCGATGAACGCCCGCCCAGCCGCCCTTTTCAGCGCCAGATGTGTCAACACCTTACTCGATTCCGGGCCATTTGTGGCAAGAACTGCGTGTAATTCTGAATTCTTTAGCTTTACCATGGTCTTTAGAAAATCCTTATTCTAGCGGGGATATTGCATTGAAAAACGAAGGCACATCCCCGGCGCGTTCCAGGCTTTCACGAAGCATAATAATAAATCGATTTACAATGATACTCAAGCGGGAGGATTCCGTGCTGTGGCACCCAATCCTCATACTAGAGGACCTTGACTTGATTAGGGCGATAATTTGACGGGGTGATCGTATCCCGTCATTTCAAGATACCCGACGCCGTTTAGGGACGCCTTTTCTCGATGGCCTGACAGAGCAATGGCTCCCTCCCAATAGGCCGGCACAAAGCTCTCGTTTCCAGCCAGCTCCTGATCGGCTAGAAGCGTCCGCGCTTCGAGTTCGATCCCTAGCTTCGGTATCGCGATTTTCCACGCGATGGGATAGACCGCGTGAGTGTCTGGACTTGTCCAAGTTTCCGCGAGCGGCTGCAGCGAAAAATCCTTCACCCCCAGGTGAGTGGATCTGCCTTGAGCATCGACGTAAGTGCCTGCGGAGAATGGATCGAGCGAGCCGTCTTTGCGGCGGATGCGGAAGAGCATCAGCTCGGTTTTGTCTTCGAGTTGCAAGCTCAGCCAATCCCATCCGACTTGGTTGCCTTCCAGCTGATGAGTGAAAAACTCGTGGTCCATCCAGGCGAGGCCGGTCACTTCGAAGCTTTCGCCGTTTACTTCGAGCTTTCCGCTTGCCGAGATGCGCGTCAGCGAAAAGTAGTAGGACGCATAGCCTGCTCCTTCCGATTTTTGGCTGACGCCATTTTCGCCATGGAGGACAGGAGGTTTTTCGGGATGGAGCTTGAGATGCAATTGGAACCGCGGATCGATAGCCTGCAGCTTTTGGTCGGAACCTTCCCATTGAATCTGCCAGTTGCCATTCCAGATACGGCGGTCTAATTCACTCACGCCGGCAATTCCCGGCCCGGCGCGGTTGATTCTTTCGGCGTGGTAGAAATGCTGGCCGTCGAGATCGCTAAGCGCAAGATGCGCCAGGTAAAGATCCTTCAGATCCCACGTTTCTGATTGAGCCGGATCGCGGCTGACGGCTTGGCGGAAAAATGTCAGTTCGAATCCATAGCGATGGCCGCTCGTGCATTTCAGATTGCCGGTGTAATACCACCACTCCGTTTGAAAATCGAGGTGATTGAAATAATCGCGCGGGAATTCAAAATGATATCCCGGTACCGCGGTGCGGTATTGTGCAGCAAGCGGGTTCAGAATTAATAAAGCGGCGATTAGCGCGCTTAGCTTACTCTTCATGGACGGCCTCGAGCGGATTGAGGCGCACGGCAACTTCGGCGGGATACAAACCTGCCAGCACCGTGGCGACGTAAACGACGCTAATGGCGCCGAGCAAAACAGCGACCGGCCAATGGAATCGAATCGTCCATCCAAACGATTGCTTGTTGATGACATAGATGAGGACGAGCGAAAGCGCGAACCCCAAAGCGAGCCCCACGAAATTCGAAAGCAGGCCGAGCAGACCGGCCTCGACAAGAATTTGTTTGCGCACTTGCCCGGTTGCCGCGCCGAGAAATCGCAGCAATCCGAGCTCGCGACGCCGGTCGATCACTAAAGCGAGCAGCGCACCGGCGATGCCCATCACCGCGACGATCACGGCAACGGCTTCGAGCGCGTACGTTATGGCGAAAGTGCGGTCGAAGATCCGGATCGCTTCCGTGCGCAAATCGCGGTTCGAAGCGATGAGCACTCGATGGCCGGCGGACGCCTGGACGATCTCTTCGCGTACCGCCTCGGCCGATGCATTGGGAGCCAGATACACAGCGAGGTTCGAGGAAGCGGGGTCCGGAAGATAGTGGAGCAAGGTTTGGCGGTCCATCAAGATCGTGCCGCTTTCGCTGCCGTAATCGTAGTAGACATCCGCGATTCGGAAAGACGGCCGGGCCGGGCCGAGTGGGAGCGTGATGGTGTCGCCTGCGCGCAGATGATGCTTATAGGCGAACGGCTCACTCGCGAGCACATCGTTCGAACCGCGAATCTCCGAGAGCACTACTTCGGTGGGCCTTCCGGAGAAAAAGTTCGAGTGTTGATCCGAACGCCGCGCGCTCAAATCCACGGCCGCTAACGTCGCTGGCAATCCGTCGTAGCTGATTTCGTAAGCACGCAAGCGGTCCACGCCTGCGACTCCCGGCAACCCGCTAATCGTATCCGCCAACTCCAGAGAAATTGTGGGGTGCCGGTCGGGCGCGGGTTCGCCGGCAGGGCGCAGGTAAAGATCAGCGGGAAGGCGGTCGTTCATCCAGAGACGAACGGTTTCGCGAAAGCTACCAACCATGATGCCGACGGAAACCATCATGGCGATGGCAGTGGAGAGAGCGCCCACAAGCACGGATGTGCGGCGAAGCGAACTGGAAAGGCTTTGCGAAGCCAGTAGAGCTTCGACCCCCAGAATTTTTCCGAGCCAGCGCGAAGAGCGGTGGATGACGGCATCGGCAAAGGCCGGAATTGCAAGTGCGGATGCGGCGACGAATAGGATGGCGGCGAGGTATCCGAAAAGCGGCTTGCCTTCTATTGCCGGAACGCGTGCTGCGGCGGCGCCAGCGATGGCGAGGACGATCGCCATCCAGAAATCCCGCGATTTATGCACGCGTGCAGTGTATTCGCGCCTGCCGCGCGCCATGGCTTCCACGGGCGAGACGAGCGAGGCTTCGCGGGCGGGGGAGTACGCGGACAGAATCGCGACGCCAACGCCAATGACGAACGCGAGCACAACAGACCCAGGGCCTAATTCGATCACTCCGGGGCGGCTGCTTACGTAGAGAGATTCCACCGTTGCAGACATCAGTTTGACGGCTCCCGACGCCATCAACCGGCCGACGGGGAGGCCAAGCGCGGCTCCCGCCAATCCGAAAAAGGCCGCTTCGCCGAGAAAAGCCGCGAGCACGGTGCCCTGGCTCGCACCGAGCGCACGGACAATTCCCGTTTCAGGGCGGCGTCGAACGACAGATACGGAGATCGTGTTGTAGATGAGAAATGCGCCGACAATCAGGGCGATATAACTAAGCAGCCGCAGATTCCATCGGAAAGCCGCAAGCATTCGCCGATTTTCGTTGGTGCCCGTTCCCTGCGGACGAATTTCGACGCCCGCCGGCAGGACCGAGCGTAGACGTTGTTGCCACTCCTCAAGACTCGGTGTCTCTGGAACTTTCATGAGGATGCGGTCGACGCGCCCGAAGCGGTTCAGCGCGCACTGAGCCGCTGCGAGATCCATAACGATGGCGGATTCGTTGCCGTTCGAGTCCGGGTAAACGCCGCGAATCGTGAATTCGCGGACGCTATCGTTAATCAGCAGTCGAAGTCGGTCGCCCGGTTTTTTTCCAAGACTTGCGCCGACCCAAATGCTGTCGAGCTTCAGCAAAGACCGCATCGCATCTTCAGAGGGTGTAAGTCTTTCACTTAATTTGGATTCCGAAGTCATTCTGTTCCACGTGGAACCGCTTTCCGCAACAAGATCGAGGCCAATAAGCGGAAGAGTTTGCTTAGTCGCTACAATCACAGCCGAATCGTCGATACGCGGTGAAATCCGAATGGAATAAGGAAGTGTCGCAAGCGTACCCACAACCGACTCCGGCACTCCGCCGGTTGCCACGATCTCCAGATCGTTATCGCCTGTCAGGGTTTCGATCGACGCCCGAAAGGATCCCGTTGCCGCGGCTCCCGCGAGATCTATCGCCAGGACCACGGCGACGCCCAGCGTTACCGCAAGAATGGTAAGGGCGGCCCGCACCGGCTCCTGCAACAGAGGCCGAAGCATTAAACGATAAAAAAGAAACACACGTCCCATGTCAGCGCCGGTTGACCCCTTCTATTTTTCCATCGCGCAGGCGCACAACAGCGTCGGCGAGCGCCGCGGCTTCCGCGCTATGCGTGGCCATGACCGTGGCTGTATTCAGCTCGCTTGTCAGCCGCTTGAGCAATCCGAGAATGACGTTGCCGGTCGCCGTGTCGAGGTTGCCCGTCGGCTCATCGGCAAGAAGCACGGCGGGCGACTGCACGAGCGCACGAGCGATACCCACCCGCTGCATCTGTCCGCCGGAGAGTTGGTGCGGATAGCGGTCGCCCAACCCATCGAGTTCCACCCAGCCGAGCCTCTCGCGCGCGGCGGCCCGCGCATTCGGCTTTCCGGCAAGCAGCAGCGGCAGCTCGACATTTTCAAAAACCGTGAGCGTATGAAGCAGCTGAAACGATTGAAAAATGAAGCCGACTTTTTCGCGCCGAAGCTGCGTCAATCCTGCATCGTTGAGACGGGAAGTCTCGGCGCCATCAAGCAACACGCGGCCGGTTGTCGGAAAATCCATCGCCCCGGCGAGGTTGAGGAGCGTCGATTTTCCGCAGCCGCTCCGCCCAACAAGCGCAACAAATTCTCCGCGATTTATCTCCAGCGAGACGTCATCCAGCGCGCGCACCCGTTGGCCGTCCGCCAAATAGTCTTTACTGACGTTTTGCAGTGCGACGATAGCCACGTCTTATGATGGGGCCATCACTGGACAATATGCCAGCACCGACACCCATGCCAGCCACGCTCCAAGACGGCCAAAATTACGCGAACTTGCCGCATCGCCAATCGCCCATTGAGCCGGAGCGTGCCCTGTTATAGACTCCGCACCCAGAATTCTGATACACAGATGCTGTCATTTTCATCGTAACAGGCGCATTTCCGCAAACAGGGGCGGCTGCGCTGGGCGCTCTCTCGAAAGCAAGCTCGACCATGCAGCAGTGCCCGCCCGGCCCACGCCCGAGGCAACCAAGGAGGAATGAATGCTGTTTGCAGCAGAGGTCGCGGTTGCACACAAGAGCATTGCCACCTTGGATCTCGTCATCATCGGGATTTACTTCGCGATTGTGTTCGGCATCGGTCTGTATTTCTCGAAAAGAGAGCGAACTTCCGAGGACTACTTCCTCGCCGGCCGTGATATTGGCTGGTTTTTCATCGGCGCGTCGCTCTTCGTATCCAACATCTCGACAGAACACTTCATCGGTCTGTCTGGCACGGGTGCTTCCTCCGGAATGGCCGTGGGCCACTTCGAATGGCTCGCTTGCCTGATACTGCTCGTCCTCGGGTGGGTCTTCGTTCCCTTCTACTTGCGATCGAACGTCTTCACCATGCCGGAATTTCTCGAACGGCGATTCAATCGCAACTGCGCCGTCTATTTGGCCGCGATTTCGATCATTGCTTACATCTTTACAAAAATCTCCGTCCAGCTTTATGCCGCGAGTGTGGTTCTGGAAAGAGTGGCCGGCTGGTCGCTCTGGAAAACGGCGGTTGTACTCGTCATCGCCGTCGGAATTTACACCATAGCCGGCGGATTATCCGCCGTCATCTACACCGACACCGTGCAGACCTTGATTTTGATTACCGGCGCCGTCGCTCTGACGGTTATTGGCCTTCATCGGGTAGGCGGATTTGAACACTTGCGGACCATGGTGCCCGCCAGTTACTTCCACATGATCAAGCCCGCGTCCGATTCGCAATTTCCGTGGACAGGCATTTTCTTCGGCGCACCGATCCTCGGCATCTGGTATTGGTGCACTGACCAGGTCATCGTGCAGCGCGTCCTTTCCGCTCGCGACGAAGGCCACGCCAAACTAGGAACCATTTTCGCCGGCTTCCTGAAAATCCTGCCGGTCTTCATCCTGGTATTGCCCGGCATCATCGCGTTCGCGCTTTTCCCCGAGCAGGTAAAGAAGCCCGATTACGCGTATCCCACCCTCATCCTGAACTTGCTGCCAACGGGCCTCGTTGGTCTCGTGATGGCAGCCTTGCTCGCCGCAGTGATGGGCGCAATGAGTTCGGTGTTCAATTCCACATCCACTTTGGTGACTCTGGATTTCTACAAAAAAATTCGCCCGCAGGCATCGGAGCGACAACTGGTTAATTTCGGACGCATTGCTACTGGCATGATGGTGCTGCTGGGCTTGCTGTGGGTTCCGTTCATCCACTACATCAGCAGCCAGCTCTACATTTATTTGCAAAGCGTCCAGGCTTATATCAGCCCGCCGATCTCCGCCTGTTTCGTTCTCGGAATCCTATGGCCGCGCCTGAACGGCTCGGGAGCTATCACGTCGCTGCTGACCGGCTTCGTCCTGGGCGCCACGCGATTCGTCTTGGAGCTTGCGGATCAAGCCGGCGGTGCACATTTCCAATCGCCCGCCATTCGCTGGCTTGTGGACATGAACTTCTTGCATTATGCGATTTTCATGTTCGTCGTCTGCTCTGTTGTCCTTGTCCTTGTCAGCCTGATGACCAAAGCCCCGGACCGCAAACAGCTAGCCGGATTGACCTTTGCTACTGTCGACGACAAAATCGAAACCACCGTGGTGGATCCGCGCCAGCGCAAGCCCGCGCACGAGACGCCCACCGAACGCGCCATCAACATCGTCTTCAGCCTCTTGTTGCTCGGCACGGTGATCGGCTTGTGGATTTACTTCCGCTAAGCGGCTGCTGCGCACAGGAAACAAATGAAAACATCCGCCATCAAGGTCCTTAAGCCCAACGTAACCAGGGAAGAAGCCCTGCGCGTTTTCAACTCGGGTGTTTTTAGCTCGGCTTACTGGCGAGTTCGAAATGGCCCTCTACAGCGAATCGCGGACGCCTACGTTCCTTTCTGGGTCTATCAAGTCCGTTACGAAGTGGTAGGCGCCATGAACACGCGCATTTTTGCTCTCGACGCGGTACATGGCGCGCTCGATCTCTTCGAGTTTCCCCACGCGCCGCGAGAAGACGAACTGCAGGCCATTGAGACCCGCAATCTGCTGCTGCCAGGCTTGCAGCCGGAAGCCGCGGAAGAGCTCCTCAGAATGAAAGTCCTCCGCGTGCTCTTCCAGCAAGGCTTCTTCAAATTGCGCGCGCTAAAAGTAGGGATCACCCAAATGCCCGGCGAAGTGCACCTCCCGTATTGGCTGGCATTTTACGGCCACAATGATGCGGCAAAATGCAGAGTCATGGACGCCGTGCGCCGCCGCATTGAGGGCTCTAAAGCCTCCTACTTTTTCGAGCAGTGGCTCGCCGCATAGCGCTCTTCGAAATTCGTGCTGTCAGCGCGCCAAGCGGCATTCCGAGAGATAATACTTCCGCCAACGCCGCACAGTGAGGGTCAGCATGTCACGCCTTGCCAGATGGACCGCAATCACCCTGCTTTTCTGGGCGCTCCACATCAGCAGCGCAGCCGCGGCGGGCTGGCAGCACATCGGCAACGTCCAGCGTGTAGAGAAACTCAAGGATGGAGTCGAACTAACGGCCGGCGGCGCGAAGCTGCGTATCACCGCTTTTAACAATGGCGTGATCCGAGTTCGCCTAGCTCCGCAAGGCTCTTTCCCGAAAGATTTTTCCTGGGCCGTCATCGAGTCTCCCGATCCCCCGCTCATCAAAATCGAAGACAGCAAGACCGAGCTGCGCATGACCGCGGGCCGCGTCGTCGTCATCGTCAAAAAATCCCCTCTCCTTATCACGTTCGCAGACGCGACTGGAAATGTTCTCCTCGCCGATGAGCCGTCCCTGCCCATGGCGTGGAATGGCAGTTACGTCCACGTCTGGAAGCACATGCCCTTGGATGAAGACTATTTCGGTCTCGGCGACAAGCCCGGCCCCATGAACCGCCGCGATCACGCGTACACGATGTGGAACACCGACTTTTTCGGCTGGCAAGAATCCGACGACCCTCTCTATAAAACGATTCCTTTCTTCATCGGCCTTCGCAAAGGCACGGCCTATGGAGTTTTCTTCGACAACACCTATCGCAGCAGCTTCGACTTCGGAAAAGAATCTCGCGATTATTTTTCGTTCGGCGCCGAAGGTGGCCAACTAAACTACTACTTCATCGCCGGCCCCGAGCCCAAGAAAATCGTCGAGGAATACACCGCGCTCGTCGGCCGCACGCCTCTTCCCCCGCTCTGGTCGCTCGGCTACCAGCAGAGCCGCTACAGCTACTATCCCGAAGCGGAAGCCCGCAAGATCGTCCAGACGCTGCGCGAGAAAAAAATTCCCGCCGACGCCATTTATTTGGACATCGACTACCAGCAGGGTTACGCGCCCTTCACCATCAACCGCGAATATTTTCCAACGTTTGAGAAAATAATTTCAGATTTTTTGACGGTAGGCATGCGCACCGTTCTCATCACCGACCTTCATATCAAAAAAGATCCCAACCACGGCTATTTTCCATACGATTCCGGAATGAAGCAGGATGTCTTTGTCAAGAATCCGGACGGCTCCGTCTATGTCGGAAAAGTCTGGCCCGGCGACAGCGTTTTCCCGGATTTCACCCTGACCCGCGTGCGCGATTGGTGGGGCGGCCTTTACAAAACTTTTGTGGATATGGGCGTCGCCGGCTTCTGGAACGATATGAACGAACCATCCGTGTTCGAAACTCCCACAAAAACCATGCCCCTTGACGTCGTCCATCGCCTGGACGACGGCACCACGCTCGATCATCGCGCCATCCACAACGTCTACGGCATGGAAAACGCCCGCGCGACGCACGACGGCCTCCTTAAATTGCGCCCCGACGAGCGGCCTTTCGTTCTAACGCGCGCGGCCTATGCGGGCACCGAACGCTACGCCGCCACCTGGACCGGCGACAACAGCGCCACCTGGAATCACATCGGCATGAGCGTTCCTCAAATCATGAACCTGGGAATTTCGGGTTACGCCCTCGTTGGCGCCGATGTCGGCGGCTTTGCAGGATCGCCTCCCGTCGATCTTCTCACGCGCTGGTACGAGCTGGGTGTTTTCTATCCGATTTATCGCGATCACGCCGCGAAAGGCACAGAGCCTCACGAGCCGTGGGCGAGCGGCCCCCAGCAAGAAGCCATCCGCAAGCGCTACATCGAGCTGCGCTACAAACTGCTGCCGTACATTTACACATCAATGGAAGAAACTTCGCGCACCGGCGTGCCGTTGATGGAACCCATCTTTCTCGAGTACCCCACAGATGAGGCTTCCTACGGTGAAGATCACGAATTTCTTTTCGGCAGAGATCTCTTCGTCGCTCCGGTGATCACCGAAAAAAAGGATGCGGAAGAGGTCCATTTGCCCCCCGGCGATTGGTACGGTTTCTGGACCGCCGACATCCACACAAGCAAGGATCAAATTTCATTACATCCAACTCTCGAGGAAACGCCTTTATACGTCCGCGCCGGCGCGATCATTCCCATGCAGCCCGTGGTACAAAGCACGAACGAAAAACCCGACGGCCCCCTCGAATTGCGCCTCTACATGGGCGACGACTGCCACGGAACGCTCTATCAGGATGACGGGCTCACCTTCGCCTATCAAAAAGGAGATTTTCTCCGCGTGAATTTCACTTGCGACATAACACCGCACGACATGACCGTTTCGAGTGTCATCGAGAAAAATGGCTATAAGCCGTGGTGGAACAGCGCGCAACTGGAAATTTATGGCGCAGCAGCCGAGCCGAAAGAAGTTCGTATCGGAGATCAAGCGATTCACGATTGGCACTTCGACTCGCAAGCGCACCGCATCACGCTCACGGTGCCCGACGCGCTCAGAAACTGGAACGTTCACTTGAACTTCTGATTTTTCATTCGACCAGGAAAATGGAGATGGATTGCGCGGGCATGCTAAGCCGCGCTTCGCCGCCGAATGCTTCTGCTTTCGCCTCTCCAAGCAGCAACGTAAATCCGGCCGCGCCCTGCGCAGGCGTGTCTCTAAGGGGAATTTTCATCTCGCGAGGTTTGTCCGAATTGTTAAACGCCACAAGCACACGCTCTTCTTCCGTCTCGCGCAGAAAAACATAGGAAGTCTGGTCCGAAGCAAGGTGCCACAATCTGCCGCTCTGCACTGCAGGATGCTCGCGCCGCAATCGCAACAGCGTCTGCACATAGTTGAAGAGCGCTTGCTGCTCCGGCGTCCGCCCCTCTGCGGTGAAAGCATTCTTAGGGTCGCCTGGCCAGCCTCCAGGAAAATCATGCCGGTTGTCGGGATCTCCGCCGCCGCTCATTCCGATTTCATCGCCGTAATAAAGCTCCGGGATCCCTCGCAGAGTCAGTATCAATCCATACGCCAGCTTGAGTTTTGCAAGTGAACTCCCTTCCGCGCTCGCAAAACGTGGCACATCATGATTCCCGAAAAAGGTCACCAGCGCTTCGGGATGGGGGTACAGCCAATCGCTTCGCAAGATGTCGGCGATGCGGCCCGCCGATGCGTTCCGTAGCAGTACATCTCTCAGCGCGAAGAACATCGGATAATCGAACAGCGTGGTCACGCCGGAGTCGATGCCATCGAACCGTTTTTGTCCTCCAGCAAAAAACGAGGTAACGCTCGGGTCCGGATGAAACACCTCTCCGATGGTCGTCAGGTACGGATAAATTTGATCCAAACCGGCATGCCAGCCTGACCAAAATTTCCGCGACACATACGGAAACGTGTCCAGGCGATATCCGTCCAATCCGGAGGTTTCCGCCCACCAAATTGCATTTTGCAGAAGGTATTCGGCCACCAACGGGTTTTCCGTATTCAAATCGGGCAGCACACCAAAAAACCGGCCTTCCGTCAGATTTCTCGATAGCCGCGCCGGCGCATGCGGATCGACGAGCAGCTCGAATGGATCGTTGGCCATCGGTTCCTTGGTCGCTTTTCCGTAGAACGTGCCGTTGACCCCACCCGAAGAATCCAGATGATGGTGCGGCGTGCCGTGGAACCAGTCCGGCATCGGCGGGTCAGCCACCCACGGATGCTTCGGCCCGACGTGATTCGCCACAAAATCAAAAAGAATCTTCATCCCTTGCTTATGCGCTTCCGCAACAAGTTCCTGATAATCCTGAACCGTTCCCAAATGCGGATCCACCGAATATAAATCCACGGCACCATACCCGTGATAGTCCTGCGCCGCGCCGTTTTTCAGAATGGGCGTCAACCAGAGCGTGGTCACTCCCAGGTCTTTCAAATAAGGAAGATGCTCGCGAATTCCCCGTAAGTCCCCGCCGTGATAAGCCCGCGGATTCGAACGATCATGCATACCCCGCCCTTCCGCTGGATCATCGTTCGTGGGATCGCCATTCGCAAAGCGGTCCGGCATGATGAGATAAATCACGTCCTCCTGCGAGAGTCCCTGAAACTTCCCAAGCTTCATCGCTCGCGGAGCCAGCGGCAGCTCAAAGGAAGTCTTGCCCGTCGGCGTGGTAACCCGGCAAACGGCCGTGCCCGACTTTGTATCCGCACCGATCGTCAACCACACAAACAAATAGTCGCCGCCCCCCGTTGCTTGCGTGCGCTCGACGATGACGCTCTCCAGATTGCAAGCAACGCGCGTCGCTTCAAGGTGGTGGCCGGAAAGAAGCACCATCAATTCCGGAGTCAGCTTGAGCCACCAGGAAGGCGGCTCAACCTTTGTCACCAGGGGTGCATTAGGGTCCGGTTTCTGCGATGAGTCTTCTTGCGCGGAAATGCATCCGAGGCAAAGAAAGAGAATGACGCCAGCGATCGTGATAAGGCGGAGAAAAAGTTTAGGAATCGCTGGCCAGCGGGAACAAACGGGGTTCTTCACCCGAGAAGCATAGGAAAAAAGCTCCCCTGACGCCAGTCTCGCCTCCCGCGGCTTTGACAGCCGATCTACCTCTCAAAAATAAGCTTGCCGAAGCACTCGGGAACATGGAAATTCGGCGTCGGCGTTCTGGTTGGTTGCCACGCCGAGTAAAAGCGCGGCTCCGTGGTTCCTTCAACGCGGTAGAAATTGACTCGCCAAGGAGCCGAGGGGTCGAAACTCGCGGTCAAACTCTTCATGGGCAAAGCCAGCTCCGCGATCCAGGCTTTCCTCTTCTCATCAATTTCGACGCGCCGCGTCAATCCGCTTTGCAGATCGCTCCCTTTCCCCGCCGCGATATCCAAGTCAATCCAAAAACCATTAGGGCTCACTTCAAACTCTTTGTAGTGCCGCGCTTCCGACCCAGCCGGCTGAAGAAAAACTTCAGCCACATCGCGGTCCCAGAGGTGATCCCGCCGTCCGCTGGGCTCGGCCTCGGAGAAAACCGTGAGGCTGCGATAGCGCGCGATAAAT
Organism: uncultured Acidobacteriota bacterium; assembly: GCA_963843265.1. Taxonomy (GTDB): domain Bacteria; phylum Acidobacteriota; class Terriglobia; order Acidiferrales; family UBA7541; genus Acidiferrum. The sequence goes on from CAWJJR010000001.1 coordinate 357,454, forward strand.
CTCACGTAGAGAACATCGCGAGTCCACAGCAACCGCACCTCCGTTTCTCGGTTTGGATCGGCGTTCTTGCCTTGCCAATCACTGTCGAACCGAAGCGCTGAAGCGTTTTCCCACGCTTCGCCACTCGGATATCCTTCCGCATCCTTCCGGCCAGGGAATTCCTTCGCGACGGCTGTCCCGGTTTCTCGAGCCGATGATGTATTTCCAGCAATCACGCAGTGCACCCCGCGCGAGGCGGCGAACCCGTACCCCAGCATATCTGCAAATGGCAGAGCCATTGGAAGGATGCAGGCTAATGTGCGGAGAATGGTAAGAAGCCATGGAAGAAGCCGCTTCCACGTCTTCGCAAGAGGCAAACCTTTTGCGCACGCGCCCATTTGCTCCTCCCAACCCCGAGGCTGCAACGTGCTAGCATCCAGTTTGATACTTTACGGACGCTGCTGCGTGCATGCGAGCGGCATTTTCCAAGGAGGGCGCGGCATGATTGAGCCGGCTAAAGCGCAAGATTATTTATCCCGACCGGGAAGGCGCGAGCCCGATCAATTTGAATACGTGAAGTTGCGCATCGACGGCGCCATTGCGCGCATGACGCTCGACCGCCCCGAACACAATCTCCTGAACGAATCCTTCCTCAGAGAGCTCGCCGATGGAATTTCGTTTGCCGGCGACCGCCCCGACGTCAAGCTCATCGTTCTCGATTCCGCTTGCAAGGTGTTCTGCGGGGGCATCGATATCGGCGAATACACCTCGCAACGCGTCTTTCAGATGCTCGACGCCTTCCACGCGGCCTTTTCCGGCATGCTGGAAGCAGCCAAGCCGGTGATTTGCGTCGTCAACGGCCCCGCCATCGGCGGCGGCGCCGAGCTTGCTGCTTTTGGCGACTTGGTGATCGCCACTCCCAAAGCACGTTTCGCTCAACCCGAAATTTCCATCGGCGTTTTCCCGCCGCTCGCCTCAACCATTCTTCCCTTTCTCGTCGGCCCCAAGCGCGCTCTCGAAATTGTTCTAACCGGCGAGGCTATCACCGCGGAGCGCGCCCTCGAACTCGGCCTAATAAACCGCCTCGTTCCCGAAGCCAAGCTCGAAGCCGCCGTGAACGAGTTGACGGAACGCATCACCGCCCACTCCGGCCCCGTTCTCACCATGGCCAAAAAAGCGATTCTCGGCGGCATGGGCCTTTCGTTGCGCGATGGCATGAAAAACTCCATGAACATTTTCCTCAACGAACTTTATCGCCTCGAGGATTCTCAAGAAGGTCTCCGCGCGCTCGTCGAAAAGCGCAAACCAAATTGGAAAAATCGCTGAGCTCGATCGGCCGACAAGTCCGCGACTCCGCCCCGTGCATTGACACTCCCAGACCCGCGTCATACACTGAGCTTCCAATTTGCAGGCGAGGGAAGTGGGGAAGGCCGTGAGAATCGGCCGCGGTCCCGCCACTGTATGCGGCTGAACGTGCCGTAAGCCAGACCACCCTCCCGCGCCGCAGAGGCCGCCGCTTCTCGCGAGAAGAAGCGATGCCACAAAGCCCCGGGCTGTCTCGCGGGGCTCTTTTTTTGTGAGAAGCTTGTTTCTGTCAGAGGAATTTGTGCCGACGCGGAAATACGCAAGCAAATATATCCTGGTCAGACGCCTCATCGTCGCGCTGTTGGCATGCGCTGCATCCTGGTGTTCCGCGCTGCGCGCCCAGACTCCGCCAGCGAGCCCGGTCGCAACACCGATCTATAAGGATTTCATCGATGAAGTAGGCCGCACCGTTCGCGTCCCCCAGCCCGTGCGGCGCATCGTCTCTCTCGCTCCCAGCCTCACGGAAACAATTTACGCCCTCGGCTTGCAAGACCGCCTCGTCGGTGACACGGACTATTGCGATTTTCCCCCGGACGCACAGAAAAAACCCAAAGTGGGCGGCGCCATCAATCCGAGCCTCGAACAAATCGTCGCTCTGCGCCCCGATTTGGTTCTCGTCACCAAAAGCCTGAATCGCCTGGAAACCGTGAACGCGCTCGATGGCCTCGGCATCCCTTCTTATTCCACAGATCCCCACACCGTCGAAGAAATCATCTCCTCGACAGAGCGTCTAGCCGATGTCCTCGGCGTCCCTGAGACAGGCGCCACCCTCGGCGCCGACCTCCAGCGCCACCTCACGGCTCTCCAACAACACTTAAGCGGTCTTCCTCCCCGCCGCGTCATCTTCATCGTCTGGCCCGATCCCCTCATCTCCGTGGGCAAAAATACTTTCATCGCCGATGCCCTGCGGCTGGCCGGCGCCAGTTCTATCGTGGACTCGTCCCAAGACTGGCCTCAAATGAGCCTGGAAGAAGTCGTCCGCCTACAGCCCGATTTTCTAGTTTTCGCAGCGTCCCATTCCGATGGCGGTCAGGATCAGTTCGATGTCCTCGCCGAGCGCCCCGGCTGGCGCGGCCTCGACGCCGTCCGCAATCGCCGCTTCGCCGTAATCAGCGAGGCCGTAAATCGCCCCGCGCCGCGCATCGTTTCCGCCATCGAGGATCTAGCCCGTCAGTTGCACCCAGAAGCTTTTCCCGCTCTTCCGGCCGACGAAAAAGAACTGAAAAATCCTTCCCCCGCTCAGCCACAACTCTCTTCCGGCATCGTGGATTCGCCCAGCGTCGATCACGCCTTCTTGGAGACCTGCACTTGCGCCCCTTAACTCTCAGCCGCTTGCTCGCTCACTGCGCCATCCTCTCCGCCATTCTGTTCGTCGTGGTGGTCATCGCGCTCAAAATGGGCGCTGTCCCCGTCTCGCTCTACGGCCTGGGCCGCGATCTCCTCCGTGTTCTCTTCCGCCAAACCAGCCAGCTCTCCAGCGAATACCAGCTCATCATTTTCGATATTCGCCTGCCGCGCATTCTCCTCGGCATTTTTGTCGGCGCCTCGCTTTCCGTTGCCGGCGCCAGTTTTCAAGCCTTGCTTCGCAATCCTCTTGCGGATCCTTACGTTCTCGGCGTCTCCAGCGGCGCGGCCGTCGGCGCCATCGTCGCCCTGATCGTCGAGCCTCATCTAGCTCTCCCCGCCGCCGTCGCCGCGCTCCTAACTCCAATCGGCGCTTTCCTCGGCGCCGCCATCACCGTCACCGCAGTTTACTTCCTCGGTCTTCGCCAAGGCCAAATCGACAGCGGCACTCTGCTCCTGGCCGGCATCATTACCGCCTCCTTTCTCTCCGCCATCATCATGTTTTTCATGTCCACGCTCACCGGCGGCAACTATCGCGGCATGGCTTTCTGGATGATGGGCGACCTCTCCACGCCGCCTCAGCGTGTGGTGAGCCTCGTCCTGCGTTTCGGTTTCTTCCTCGCCGCTGCCGCCATCTACACCACCGCCTCCGACCTGAACTTGCTCCTCTCCGGCGAAAAAGAAGCCATGCACTTAGGCGTCGACGTCCGCCGCGTCCGCCTCGTCGTCTACATTGCCGCCTCCCTGCTAACCGGCCTCGCCGTCTCCGTCAGTGGCGCCATCGGCTACGTCGGCCTCCTCGTGCCGCACGTCATGCGTCTCCTCTTCGGCTCCGACCATCGCATCCTCTTACCAACCGCCGCTCTCGGCGGCGCGATCGTCCTGGTCGTCGCCGACACTCTCGCACGCACCGTCGTCTCTCCCTCCGAACTCCCCGTCGGCGCCATGACCGCCATCGCCGGCGCCCCGCTCTTTCTCTATCTAATGCGCAGGAGGCTTGCGTGACCACCTACGCGCGCTCCGCATCCTCTGCCTCCGCGCGACCGATCGGCGACGCCGGAGACTTCAACTCCGACATTCGGTTGAGCGTCGAGCAAGTCAGCTACGCCTACTCCGCGAATCCCACGCAGGCGCCACTCTTCACTCTCGAAGCAACCAGCTTTCAGGCGCGTCCCGGCGAAATCGTCGCCATCCTCGGCCCAAACGCCTGCGGCAAATCCACGCTCCTAAAATTAATCGCCGGCGCCCTCGAACCGCTCTCCGGCCGCGTACTCCTCAACGGCTTCGTCACTCACCAGCTTCCCCACCGCACTCGCGGCCAGCGCATCGCCATGGTCCAGCAGGAAAGCCCCTTGCTATTCCCTTCGCGCGCCTGGGAATTTGTTCTTCAAGGCCGTCATCCCTATGGCCGCACCCTGCGCTTCGAAACGGAAGACGACATCCTCATCGCCCGCAACGCCCTCGCGCAGGTCGGCGCGGAAGATCTCAGCGACCGCTGGATGGATCAAATCTCCGGCGGCGAGAAACAGCGCGTCATCTTGGCCCGCGCCCTCGCCCAGCAGCCTCTTCTTCTTCTTCTCGATGAGCCTACCCTCCATCTCGATATCGGCGCGCAAGTCGATCTCCTCGAAACCCTTCGCCGCCTGGCCGCCGCCAACCGCTACACGGTTGTTGTTGTCACTCACGAGCTGAATCTCGCCGGCCAATATGCTGACCAGGTCGCTCTTTTTCAAAAAGGCAAATGCCTTCGCGTTGGTCCGCCCGCGACTGTCTTCCAACGCGAATTGCTCGAACAAGTTTTTCAGACGTCTCTCACCGTCGAGCTCGGCTCGTCCGGCCGTCCTCGCGTGATACTGCCGTCTGCTAAATAAGCAGCCGTTCCATCGTTCACCCAAACGCCGCGGCGCATCACTGCGGCTCTTGAATCACTCATAGCGGACCCCCACAAGGGGCCCCCCACAACCACCGCGGACTTCGTGCACGGGAAGACGGTGCGTTCCCCTGGCCAACGCCGGGTTCGAACGTGATGGAAGCCGTCGCCGCCGCGCGACTGTAAGGCGGAATAAGGTACTGCCGCGGCCACTGCGGCGCATCGCTCACGGACGCGCTCCTCCCCAAAAGGATCGCGCGTCAGAAATAAACGGGCAGCGCAGCGGGAAGGCCCGGCACCGGCCCCCAACCAAGTAACGACACACGGGGACGGAACTGCCGCCAAGCCAGGAGACCGGCGAAGTCCGCAAGCCCGGGCGATTTCTTCCACTCCCCAGGCCAACCTTCAACTCCCGCGCGAGAGGGAGCGGAGGAAACCATGAAAACTACGCCTCTTCAGACTGTTCTTTTTTCTCCTGTTTTTTCTGGCAGTCAATTTTCCCGCAGAAGCACAAAGCGCATCCTCGAATGCTCGTCTGTTCGGCACCCTCCTGGATTCCAGCGGCGCTGCCCTCGCGGGAGTAAACGTCACCGCACAATTGGATGCCAACGCGAACGCTCACTCGTGGAAGGCAATCTCTTCCGCGGATGGCGCGTACGCCTTGACGCTTCCGCCCGGCCGTTATCACTTAACTTTCCAGCGCTCTCCATTTGTCGCTCGCGATTTCGTGATTGATTTGTACTCCAATCAACAGCGCAACCTGGACCTGACTCTCAACCTCGAGCGCCTGTCCGACAGCGTCATCGTCACCGCGCAAGCGGAACCCACTCTTGCGGACCAAACCACCGCTCCAGTCTCTGTCATCACAAAACAAGAAATCGATGCCTCGCAATGGGTCTATTTGACGGACGCTCTTCTTTTCATTCCGGGCGTTGCCGTCGGCCGCACCGGCCCCGAAGGCGGCAGCGCTTCCGTCTTTCTCAACGGCGGCAATTCGAATTTCACGAAAGTCCTCGTCGACGGGGCTCCCATCAACCCTCCTGGTGCTTCCGTCGATTTTTCCGATCTCACCCTCGATAACATCGACAAAGTGGAAATCGTCCGCGGCGCCGAAAGCGCCATCTACGGCACCGACGCCGTCGATGGCGTCATCCAGCTCTTCACTCACCGCGGCTCCACGCGCACGCCTGAATTCAGCGTCTATGCCGATGGAGGCAGTTTCTCTACCGCCCAAGGCGGCGCCCAACTCAGCGGCCTCCTCGGCAAGTTCGACTACTCCGCCGCTGCGTCCTACATGCAGACGGACGGCCAGGGACCCAACGACGATTTCATCAATCGCACCCTCTCCGGAAATTTCGGCTACGCCATCAGCGACACCGACCAGCTCCGCCTCACTCTCCGCAACAACGACAGCGACGCCGGCATTCCCGGCCAAACCATCTTCGAACCGCCGAGCCTTTACCAGCGTTACGGCCAGCATATTTTCAGTTCCAGCGCCCGCTGGAATTTTTCCACCGGCAAACACTGGCGTCACGAAATCAGCGGCGCCGAATCCTACACCCGCCAATCCAGCGACAATCCCATACAAAGCTTCTATGCCACCGATCCCAACGCGTTTTGCCCGCAAACCAATCCCGCAGCCGTCCCGACCGCCGAATTCTGCGACTTTACCGGCAGCAGCCTTTTCCAGTACAACCGCGCTAACGTAAGCGCCCAATCGAGCTACGTGCTCACAAATTTAGCCGTCACGGCAGGCTACGAATACGAAGTCGAAAACGCTTTTCTGACTTCCATCGACGTCCCGCACGCACGCCGCAACAACCAGGGTGGCTTCTTGGATTTTCGTTACCGTCCGCAGCGCCGCATTTCTCTAAATTTCGGCGGCCGCGCGGAAGACAACGCCGATTTCGGCACTCGTGTGGTTCCTCGCGCCGGAGCATCCTTCCTTGCGCGCGACGGCGGTCAATTTTGGGGTGAAACGCTCCTCCGCGTTTTCTACGGCCAAGGCATTAAGGAACCGCGTTTCGACCAAATCTACGGCGACGATTTCGGCGATTACGGCAATCCCTCGCTCAAACCCGAAGCCAGCAAGACGTGGACCGCCGGCCTCGATCAAAAGCTGCTCCACGATCGAATCCGGCTCTCCGCCGATTATTTCTCCAGCCGCTTCTACGACATCGTCAGCTTTGAGTACTGCACCGCCGCAAACAACTTCTGCAACATGGCCATTCCAGGCCTCATGAATGACTACGGCTATTACATCAACACCGACCTTGCCCGCGCACGCGGAATCAATCTCATCGGCCAAGCCAGGTTCACTCGCTGGCTCAACTTAGCCGGCAATTACACTTACGACGACAGCCGCGTCCTCGAGTCTCCCAACGCTTTCGACCCCACCGAACTTCCCGGAAACCATTTGGCCCGGCGTCCGGTCAATTCCGGCTCGCTCACTTTGAACGCCGCTTTTCGCAAGTTTGGCGTGACTATGAGCGGCTATTTCACAGGCGTTCGCACCGATTCGGATTTTCTGGGCCTCGGTCTCACCAGCAATCCCGGCTACGCGCTCTTCAATATCGCCGCGCACTACGATCTGGGTCACGGCGTCACCCTTTACACGCGTGCAGCCAATCTCTTCGACAAACAATACCAGGACGCTCTCGGCTACCCTGCTCTCGGCCGCGATGTCCGTGCGGGTGTTCGCTATACCTTCAAAGGCCGCAACTAACTTGTTGCGCCCATCGCGGCAGGGCCGCCAGATTTTGTAGGGGCGGGGCTTGCCCCGCCCTCTTAGAGAAGACGCGATCCCAAACGATCACGGAGGATTCTAAAAGATGTCCGAACCCATCCTCTTCTGCTGGAGCGGCGGCAAAGACAGCGCCATGGCTCTCCACACGCTCCTCCAGCAGAACGACGTTCACGTCGCCTCGCTCCTCACCACCGTCACCGAAACCTACGAGCGCATCAGCATGCACGGCGTCCGCCGCGATCTTCTGCAGCGTCAGGCGCTATCCATCGGCCTGCCGCTTCACGAGGTCCGCATCCCGCCCCAATGCGTCAATCCTATTTACGAAGCGCGCATGGAAGAAGCCCTGCGCATCCAGCTCGGAAAAGGCGTCCGCAAAGTAGCCTTCGGCGACATTTTTCTCGAAGACCTCCGCGCCTACCGTGAAAAAAATCTCGCCCGCATCGGGATGAGCGCCCTCTTCCCCATTTGGAAGCGTGACACCCACGAACTCGTCCGTTCTTTCCATGCCAATCGCTTTCGCGCCGTCGCCGTCTGCATCGATCCCAAAATCCTCGCTCCCAGTTTTGCCGGCCGCGAACTCGACGAATCCTTCTTCCGCGATCTCCCGCCTCAAGCCGATCCTTGCGGCGAAAACGGCGAATTCCACACCTTCGTCTTCGACGGCCCCATTTTCAAATTACCCATTTCCGTCCGCACTGGAGAAGTCGTCCACCGCGATGGCTTTGTTTTCTGCGATCTACTGTCCAGAATAGAGGAGGCACCACTATGAACACGCAATTCTCTCAAAAGGAAACTCTGCTTTATCGCACGCTCCTTGTTCTGTCCTTAATCGTCCTGGCCGCCGCCTTGCGCATCGCTCCGCATCCCTGGAATTTCGCCCCCATCGGCGCCATGGCCCTCTTCGCCGGTGCCATGATCAAAGACCGCCGCCTCGCCTTCCTCTTTCCCCTCCTAGCTCTCTTTGCGGGCGACATCTTCATCGGCCTCCACAAACTAATGCCAATCGTCTACGCCAGCTTTCTGATCAGTGTCGCCATCGGCTTCTGGCTGCGCAAACGTCTCGGTGTCGTCCGCATCGGCGCCGCCACTCTCTTCGGCGCCATCCAATTCTTCCTCATCACCAATTTTGCAGTCTGGGCCTTCGGCCTAACCTATCCGCGCACTGGTACCGGTCTGCTAGCCTGCTACGCCGCCGCCGTCCCCTTCTTCTGGAACACCCTGGCCGGCGACGCGGTCTACGTCACCCTCCTCTTCGGCGGTTTCGCCCTGGCCGAGCGCCTCTTCCCCGCCTTCCGCGAACCCGCGCCGGACTCCCCTAGCCTCGACTGAGTCCCGCATAATATCCCGAACAAGCTATTTGGAGTGCGGCAGCCCCGCTGCCGCTTTTCCCGCGGGTTCCCATGCCTCTATATTTGGCGAGGCTCACTTGTTCGAGATCAAGCCGCACTTCCCGCCAATGCCGCCCACACGAATTTTTTATAAATAATTTCTTGCTTGACAAATTCATTACCAATCCGGTATATTACGACTGTAGAGAATTGCGTCTCGCCTCCCGCAGGGCTTTTTTTTTGTAGCTCAGGTATTCCTGCCTGAGCTCTTTTCATCTGATCCCAAAATTCAACTCTTAGGAGACATCCATGTCCTCGATTCGCCCGCAGGACCGCGCGTCCTTGTGTACCTTCACCTTCGCCGACGGCCGCCGTTGCCGGACTCCCCTTTCCAGCAGTCATCCGCGCCTCTGCTTCGACCACGCCCGCAAGGAAGCCCAGGCCCACGCCCCCGATCCGCCCCGCGCCGACCTGTCTTTCTTCTTCACGGGAGAGAGCGTCTCCGCCCGCGATCTCAGCGCCCTCCTCGCGGACCTCTTGCCCGCCGTAGCCCACGGCCAATGCCAACCCAAAACAGCTTCCACCCTCGCAGGCCTCTCCCGAACCATGGTGCGCACCATCCAACTCTCTCAGCACGAATTCATCAGCACCCACGCCGATGAGCGCCTGCCTCGCCCCCGTCGGCGTCCTAAAACCTCCTCTAAACAGGCCCCGCGCTAACCCGCCCACAATCAACACCTACAGAGGCATTAATATACTTGACTCAGTAAGGCGTTTCTGGTAGAGTTTTGAGAGTGAGGAACGCCATGAGCGCCAAACCAAAGACTCTCCAGCAAGCTATCGTCTACTTTGCAGACGTGGACAACGGTCTCAAATTCATGGTTGCGTGCCGCTGGCCCAATGGCGTCGAGTGCCCTGCTTGTGGCCGGGATGATGTGCGCTTTATTTCTACTCGCCGGATGTGGGAATGCAAGAGCCAGCACCCCAAGAAACAGTTCAGCGTCAAGATCGGGACTATCTTTGAAGATTCTGCCCTGCCCTTGGACAAGTGGCTCATCGCTATCTGGATGATTGCTAACTGCAAGAACGGAATAAGTTCCTACGAAGTAGCCCGCGCTCTCGGCGTCACTCAGAAATCCGCATGGTTCATGCTCCATCGCATTCGGCTCGCGATGCAAGCCCGCTCGTTTATGAAGCTCGGTGGTCCCGGTAGCGAAGTCGAAGTAGACGAAACCTTTGTCGGTGGCGCTGCGCGATTCATGCACGCCGATAAACACCGTCGCCGAATTACGGAAACGGGCACCAAGGACAAGACTCCCATCTTCGGTATTCTAGAACGTGGCGGGGAAGTCCGGGCAGCGGTCGTTCCTAACCGGAAAAAGAAAGCCTTGCATGGCGAGATTAACAAGCACGTCGCCGCCGGCAGCGCTATCTATTCCGATGCCCTCCTGTCCTATCAGGACTTGAAGCCCACTTTCGCCCACCAAGTCATTGACCATGCTGAGTCTTACGTTGATGGACAGATTCACACCAACGGACTCGAAAACTTCTGGAGTTTGCTCAAGCGTGGAATCAAGGGAACCTACGTGAGCGTGGAACCTTTCCACTTGTTCCGGTATCTGGATGAACAGGTGTTCCGGTATAACTTTCGGGAACTTGCTCACGATGGACTTCGATTTGAGCAGGTTGCCTCGCACCTCCTCGGAAAGCGCCTGACCTATGCCGAACTGACCGGCAAGGTCGCTGCGATGCCTAGCCTGCCCAACTAGACTACCTGCAGGAAGCGGAGGATTTCCTAGCCTTCTTCCGCTCTTTCGCTTTCTTCTCAGCGTCCAGCTTGGCTTTTACCTGGCCATGCGGAACGGCGACTAATTGCCGCGTCAGATTCTCAAAAGTCTTGTATTCCGTACTCTTTTTGCTTTTCATGACAAGGATATAGCCAGAAACCGCATGAAATCACGGACGCGAGCTAGCACCACTTTAGCCCCCGCAGCATTGTAGTGGAACCGCGCGCCTTGAGGGGAGAGGGACCGGTATCGTGGCTCGCTTACTTCACTGAGTCAAGTATATTATTGCCCTTACAGATGTGCATCAAAACAAATAACTTTAAGTGCGTTTGAATGAGCGTTTGCGAAAAAACTAGGGGGTATGCCCGGTTATTGTTAACCAGAAGTCTGACTACGAGACGGACCGACATTCCCGGAAGGGAGCCATCCACCCCTCCGGGGGAAATTCTTCGCCCGAACTGCCATCGGCACGTTTCCATTCATCCAACATGCACGGGCCATCGGCACGGAACGCGGATCGTGGAACCATGAAGCACTACTCATTGCCCACTCCTCACTTCCCGGTATCAACATTTCTTTTGCGCTCCGCCGCGACGGTGGTAGGCTTCCCAATTGGTAAGTCGGAGGCAAGACGTGAGCCTAGCCGCTCCACCGGATCATCTTCATTCTCTTACCGGACTCGAAGGCCGCCGCAGCACGCGCATCGATCGCACCGTTCCGCTTGTCGTGCTCGGCCAAACGAGAACTGGCTTGTCCTTCCAGGAGAAAACTTCGACTGTCAGCTTCAATCTTCACGGCTGCCGCTACCCATCGCGCCACGAATATCCTGTCGGAGCCTCCGTCGGCCTACGCGTCCTCCAACCGGACGGCGAAACCATCTCTCCCGTCATTCGCGCTTTCGTAAAATCCGTCCATCCGCCCGCAAGTCCACGTGAACTTTTCCAGGTCGGCGTCGAGCTCGAATCTCCCGCGAATATCTGGAACGTTTCTCCGCCGCCCTCGGATTGGAATCGTCTGCTCGGAGGCAGCACAGCATCTGCAAGTATGTCGGCTGCCGTCGCTCCCGCGCTCGAGCGCCCCGAGCCGCCCGCACCGCCCGCCGCCGCTATGCCTCTTCCTGCGGCTCCCCCTCCGCCGCGAACAGCTTTCGAGGGGACAGACACGCAGGAAACTCCATTCCCATCGCCGTTTCCCGCTGCGGCCGGCACGCAAACCGCGAAAGAAGCCGCGCCCGCCAAGCCGGAGCGCGTGGCCATCACCATCGACCAGCTTGTCGCCGCCATGCAAGGCAAGTTGCAAGCGGCCGCCGAAAAAGTTGTCCAAAACGCGCTGGCCACCCATCTCGACGAGGCCATCAGTGACGCCCTTGCGCGAATCGAGCGCGTTCGCGAACACAATGTCCAGCAACTTCATGAATTTTCCGAACTTCGTTTTGAATCTCTGATGCGCGCTTCGCGCGAAGAAATTCTCGGCCACCTCGAATTGCGCCTCGGCGAAGTGCAAAGCCACTGGGAAGAGCAGCAAAACGCCTATCGCGCGCAAGCCGAGGAAATCGCACGGCGCCTGGAGTTGCTTGCCGCTGATACGCAGCGCAATCTCGCCGAAACGCAGAAGTTCATCGAGAAAGCGACTTATGAAATCGAGCCACAAACGCGCGGCCGTTTGGACGAATCGCTCGGCCAGGCCACCGAGCAATTCGAGGCGGCTGCGGATCGCATCTCCGATCGCCAGCTCGTTCGTGTGATGGAATCCACGCGCATGGTCGTCCGCGAAGCCGCAGCGCAACTGGACGCCCGCGTCGCGGAATCACGAGCCCTTCTGCACAGCGCTTCGGGAAGCACTCTCGAAGAGTTTCGCCGTCAGGCCGAGGTGCAGGTCGATCTCGCCATCTCGGAAACGACCGAGCGGGTCCAATCCGCGCTCTCCGCTCTCGATGCGGAAAGTCGCGCCGCCTGCGAAACCCGCCGCCGCACCATGATCGACGACGTCACACGCACGACCGAACAATCCACCGAGCAATTCCGCTCCGGCATCAAAGCGTTTCTCTATTCCTGCCTGGTGGCTGCCGTCGGCGCCGTCGATGAACACGCCAAAACCACGCTCAACAGCCTCGTCAAGGATCCCAACAGTGCTCCGCGCGCCATCGACGACATCAAAATTATTCCCCCCGACGAAGAAAAGCCCAACTGAACTTCTCAGTTCGTCGGCGCGCCCAAAGCAAATTCGCGATGCGCCGTGATCAAGGCTGTCTTCATCGCCTTTTCTTCGACAACGAACGAAATATTCGACTCCGAAGATCCCTGCGCAATCGCAATCAGGTTCACGTTCTCGCGGCCCAGCGCGTTGAACGTTCGCCCAGCGACTCCGGGCGTCCCGCGCATGTTTTCACCTACGACCGCAACAATCGCGATGTTGGAATCGACAGTGATGTGCTCGACTTTTTCGTGCGCCAGGTCTTGCGCGAACTCTTTGCGCAGCGCCTCCACCGTCCGTTGTGCGTCTCCCGCGGACACAATGAAGCAAATATCGTTCTGCGAAGACGATTGCGAAATGAGCAAGACGTTGGCTCGCAATTCCGCCGTCGTGGAAAATGTTCTTCCCACAACGTCGGGCAAGCCCACAATACCCGGCCCTCCCACGCTGATCAGCGCCACATCCTGAATCGCCGTCAACGCCTTCACTCCGCCGCCGGCGCTCCGCCCCTGCGGAGTAATCAATGTTCCCGGCCGCTCCGGCGCGAAGCTGTTGCGAATCCACACGGGAATCGCCGCTTGCATCACGGGATTGAGCGTTTTCGGGTGCAGCACTTTCGCTCCAAAAAAAGCGAGTTCAGCGGCTTCGCGATAAGAAATGGCGGGAATCGTCCGCGCATCTGGCACCAGCCGCGGATCGGCCGTCAGCACGCCATCCACGTCCGTCCAGATAATCACCTCGTCGGCCTTCAACGCGGCACCCAGTATCGTCGCCGAATAATCGGATCCGCCGCGCCCCAGCGTGGTCAATATTCCGTCAGCGGTCGCTCCGAGAAAACCGGTGACGACGGGCACGATTCCTTTTTCCAGCAACGGCCGCAAGTGCGCCTCACATTTTTCGCGCGTCCGATCCATCAAAGGTTCCGCGCCTCCGTGAAACGCGTCCGTGACAATCGCCCGTGTCGCATCCACGGCCTCGCTTTGCAAGCCGAGTTCCCTCACCGCTGCTGCCACCAGCGGCGCGGACATCCGCTCTCCCAAACTCGAAATCGCATCCAGCGTACGCGGCGTCAGCTCGCGCAGAAGCGCAGTCCCCTCAAACAGCCTGCTCCCTTCCGCCAAAACCATCTCGAGATCTTCCACGATCGACTTGCGAGCACTCTCGTTCTGGACCAAGCTCGCCAGCGCCGCTTCATGCTGCGTGCGCAATGCATCCAGAACCACTGTCCCTGGCTCTCTTTCTCCTGCTCCCGCCTGCCTCGCCGCCTCAATCAGCCGGTTCGTCACTCCGCTCATCGCGGAAACGACCGCGACACATGCCCCGGCCCGCGCCCCTTGCGCAATGATCTGCGCCGTCCTGGCCATGCACGCTGCATCGCCAACGGACGTGCCTCCAAATTTCATTACTTGCAATCGCGACTTCATCTCCCAGGCCTTCCTTGGAACTGAAAATTTCTCTTGTGAGTTTACCCTGAGACGCGAAGATGCTGCGCTAGACGAACGAGGAAGTTGCCTCAGCCGGAACGAGGCAAGTAAGATGGCCTTAACCATGCAAACCAAACTCTCAACCAAGGGGCAGGTCGTTCTCCCTAGCCGTATCCGTAACAAGCTAGGACTTCGGCCCGGCGATCCGCTTGACGCAAGCGTTGAGAATGGCCGCATCGTTCTGACGCCGCGCAAAAGGCGAGCAAGACAGGCACGCATCATTAAGGATGCCATAACCGGTTTTCCTGTGCTCACTTTAGGTCCCAATGCTCCGACTCTGACTCACAAACAAGTCAAAAAAATTTTGGCCGATTTCCCATGACGTATTTCTGGACGTCAGCGCCATGGTCGCTTTCGGATTCCATGGACATGGTTTCATCCGCGGATGGCGAGCTAGATAAACGGCGTATCTAAAGCGCACCAGACCGAATTCCTTACGTGTTCCATCACGGAGCTGGGTTTTGTGCGAGTTCTGTCGCAGACGCCGCAGTATGGGGCCACGGTTGCAGACGCTCGGCGACTTCTGCTGCAACTGAAGACTGATGATCCCGTTAAGATTGTGTTTGTCTCCGATCAGGAAGATATCTCGCAGCTTCCCCTCTGGGTTAAAAGCCCCAAACAGATCACAGACGGGCATCTATCGAGTTTGGCAAAGGCGCACGACGCTGTTCTCGCTACTCTGGATACAAGAATTCCTCGCGCTTTTCTGGTCCCGGCGACGAAGTGAGATGACAATCAGCTAACTGTGAATTTAACAAAATGCATAGGGCAGCCATCGAGCAAGTGAGGCCGGGATGAGGCTGCAGCGAACCTGATTGGCAGAATTCGCAGATAACTTGGAGAATTTCCGTACGGGTCGAATTAAGGGTGGTCCCAATCGAGGGCGTAGATTTCCTGGATGCTGGCGTCGCGGACGAGCAGCGGGGATTCGTCGGGGGCCAGGCCGCTCCAGTTTCCGAAGGCGCCGCCGGCGGCTTGAAAGCCTTTCATGCTGAAGATGGGCTCAAGTTTTCCGTTGCTGACTTGGGCCCGGTAGTAGCTCTCCTGGTTATCGAGGATTCCGTCGAAATTGATGTAGCGGCCGTCGCGCGACCAAGTCGGATAGGCCACGAAAATGTTGGCGAGCGCGGTCCATTTTTGCGTCGTAAAATCAAAAAGCATTAGCTTGAGCGAATCGAGAGTGATGGCAGCGATATAGCGGCCGTCCGGAGACCACCGCGGAGAATAGAAGCCGTCGGAACCGGACAGTTTCGTCGCTTTGCGCGTTTTCAGATCGAGCATGTAAACGGCAGATCCCTGATTGTTCAGGGAATTTTCTCCGAAGACCAGCGATTTGCCGTCTGGCGACCAATTGGGATCGGCGCAGTTGATCGAGCTGCGATAAATCAGTTCGGGAGTGCCGCCCTCGGCGGGAACTAGATAAATTTGAAAGGGTTCGCCGGGAGGATGGCCGAAAAAAGCGAGCTGCTTTCCGTCGGGAGACCAGCGAGGGAGATAGGCCAGCATGGGCGGAAAAACGAGCTGAAGTTTTTGGGTTCCGTCGATCTTGCTGCGCCACATGGTGCCGTCGGTGGCGTCGTTGTAGGCAACCCACTGTCCATCGCGAGAGAAGTCGAGCCCCATGGCGGAGATGCCGGAGAGGTAGGGGACGAGTTGCTTTGATTTGGCGTCGTAGCGCAGCAATTGACCGCGTGGCTGCCAGCCTTGGGCAAATATTTTTTTGCCATCGCGACTGGGAACTGGATCGCCGACATTCATCGGTCCAGTCGTCAGTTGAACAGGCGCTTGAGGAGTTGTGTGAAAGAAGCCGCCACGTTCGTTAATGGCCCAGAGATTCGCGGTGCTATCTTGCCGGGCCTGGAACACGAAATACTTCCCGTCGGACGTCCATTTGCCACAGCATTCGTTGGGTGCATCGCTCCAGCCCGGAAGCAAAAGATGAAGGTTGGCGCCGTCGGCCGAAGCTTGCCAGATCGACCGGTTGTTGGTTTTCGGATCGTTCACCGTGAAACGCAAAAGCGAACCGTCAGGAGACCAGCGGATATCGCTGGCGGTGCCTCCAGGTTGAAGGAGCAGCCGCGAATCGCCTCCATCGCTGTTGGCAAGGAATATCGCGTTCGCTTCGCAATAAGCGATGTGCTTTCCGTCCGGAGACCAGGCTCCGGAGTGGCCTTCCAAATTGCCCAATCGACGAGGCGAACCGCCGAGCACCGGCACGCTCCAAAGCGGACCGTCGAGAGAAGTGCCCAGCGCGGTATTCATCAGAAGCGAGGAACCGTCGCGCGAAATGTCGAAGAGATTCGCGAAGCCCGTGTTTTGGAGTGAATTAGGAACGGGAACCGTTTCGCCACCGGCCACGGAGACTTGGGAGAGCTGTGATTGGTCTTCGATAAAGTAGAGTCGAGAACCATCCGTGACTATGCCGGATTTCTGCCGATTCGAGTTCGTGAGCTGGACGGTTTTAAGAACTGCGCGGAGGCGCGACGGGCGGGGTCAAGACATATCCGAGAGCTGCTGCGATCACAATAAGCGCGCCGCCCCACGAGGGCCCTAGCCTGACCGCCAGCGACCGCGGTCCTGCTCGGCGCGAACGCCGTTCGAGCGAGGCCGACGCGGCAGGGATCGTTCCAGAGTGGCCCAGGTCCAGATCGCGCTTCAAGCGTTTTAAGTCCGTGCGAAGCTCGGCAGCGGTCTGATAACGCAAGTCGAGATCTTTCTCGAGAGCCTTTGCCGAGGATATTTTCCATGCCAGCCGGTAAACTTGGGTTCAACTTTCTGGCAGGGGCGGCGGAGGAATTCAGAATGCCGTCAAAAATCAATCCAACGGCAGAACCGCCGAAAGGAACCTTGCCTGTAGCCATTTCATAGAGCACGACCCCGAGGGAAAATAGGTCGGTGCGGGCATCCAATTCCTGGCCGCGAGCCTGCTCGGGCGACATATAGGCCACGGTGCCCACAGATTGGCCAGGACTGGTGGCGAGCGCGTCATCCAGAACATGGCGCTGCGTGGGCATCGAGGAATCCTCCGCGGGCTCGGAGGCCGGCTCCCGATAGGCGGCGAACTTTGCCAAGCCCGAAATCCAGGATTTTTGCCGGGCCTCGATCGACCAGGAAAATATTTGCGGGCTTGATGTCGCGGTGGATGATGCCCTTCGCGTGAGCGGCTTCGAGGCCGTCGGCGATTTGAATGCCGATTTCCAGAAGTTCGGCTATCTCGATGGATTTCCGGGAGATGCGGCGCTTGAGCGTCTGACCCTCGAGCAGCTCCATGGCGATAAAGGGGCGGCCTTCGAATTCCTCGATATCGTAAATCGTGCAGATGTTGGAATGATTCAGCGAAGAGGCCGTGCGGGCTTCGCGGCGGAACCGCTCGATGGCCTGCGGGTCATGGGAAATGTCTTCGGGCAGGAATTTCAGAGCGACATTGCGGGCGAGACGCGTGTCCAAGGCGCGATAGACAACCCCCATCCCTCCGCTGCCAAGTTTTTCGAGGACAGCGTAATGGGAGATCGTGCGTCCAGTAATGGAAGATGTATCCGGCACTCGCCCCGGAGTTTACTCCAGCCAATTCATGCGGGCAATCGCACGGAAAGCTTACCGCCGCGCCAATCGAGTGCTGATGTGTGGCAAGCCGCGATGGAACGCCAGGGCGACCGCACCTCTCCATTAACCGCGGTAATCAGGCACTCGCATTGGGGAAGCAAAGCCTGCGCCGTATGCCACGCTATTTTGTCGCGGCGCGCATTCTGTCTGGAATGTTAAGGCTGTACTCAACAACTTCGGCGAACAGAGAAAATACGGAATCGACATTTTCTTCGACAATGTAGTCCCAGTCTCCCAAGCCAAAACCCATCGCTCGCTCGAATCTGAATTGCGAAAGTGGGTGAACACCTTTAAATTCGGGCCGTACTACGCTATAGCGCAACTGAGCGTAGCGGCCCCCGAAATCGACGTTAACAGAGAATTTCTGTTTTCCCTTTTTGCACCAGTAATTGCCCAGCACGTCAGTTTCATAGTGGCCGAAAGGTTTTAGCGCGGCGCGGACGCGCTTCCGCAGCTCCGGTGCCTTAATCGAATGAATGGAAGACGCCTGCTTGAATTGCTCCTTTGTGACATGGCTGTGAACCTTGTTGCGAAGGTCTATCTTGTATTGCTGCACCCTGGAGCGCAGAAGCCATACGCATCTCACGTCATCAAAACCCCTGTTCCAACGCGGACCCTGTGACCACTTGGAGAAGAACGGGTGGTTCGTAAGGCTCATTCGCGGCAGATTGACGACGAAGCTGTAGTAGGCGCTCGCCCAGTAGGCGCAGCAGTCGAGGAAGGCGAGCTTATCGCTTTCGCTCAGTAGACGGTAATACCGCAATTTATCGACGACGCCGGAGTCTGGTACCCGCGAGAGTCGCGCGAAACCAGACCGGACCTCCGCTTGGACCTCAGAGCGGAAGAATTTTTTCAGTTTTTCAAACGCGGCCAATTGCTTAGAGGAAGCCATGTACCTATTGAATCACAACAGGGAAGAGTTGAGAGCGGACCCTGCCAGACAGCCCCAGACCTGATGACTACTGGTCAGTCGCGCTTACCGGACAACTGATTTGTCGTCGTTTAGCCCCTGAGATGGGAGACGTGAAGAGTTGGTTTGTACGCTATGCCGCAGATTCATGGGCTGCGCTATTACTCCTTTGGTTGAGCGTGTGGCGAGGCGGATGCTATTCTGGCGGATATGGCGGATCCCGCGATTTCCGCGCCCGAAACAACTCCCGAAGCGCCGCTGGAACACTCGCGGCGTCAGCTCGAAGCGCTGCTCGAAGTAGCGGAATCGATTGCGCAGCATCGCGATTTGGCCGCACTTTTTCACGATCTTGCGGAACGGTTGCATTGCGTCGTGGATTTTGATTTTTTACGCTGGTGTTGCACGACCCGGTGCGCAACGTGATGCGGCTGCACATTCTCGAAACGCGGCTGCCGACGCCTGCCAAGACCGGGAGCGAGACGCCGATGGAGGGGCATCCCTCGGGCTGGGTGTGGCAATCGCAGCAGCCGTTTGTGGTCAGCGACACGGAGGAAGACCAGCGATTCCCGGAATTTCTGCAGCGGCTGCGGGAATTTGGCATCCGGTCTTTGGCGATGGTGCCTCTAACCACGGCGCAGCGCAGGCTGGGAGCGATGGGATTTGGGCGGCTAGTGCCTCAGGCCATCACCGAGACGGAACTGCAGTTCATGCAGCGCGTGGGCAGCCAGATCGCGGTGGCCGTCGATAACGCGCTTAATTTCGAGAGCTCGCAGGCGTACCAGGGCCAACTGGCCCGCGAGCGCGACCGGCTGCAGGTCCTTCTCGAAGTCAATAACGTTCTGGTCTCGACGCGCGATCTGCCGGATTTGTTTCGCGGGATCGTCAGTTCTCTCCAGCGCGTCATTCCACACGACTTCACGAGTCTCGCGCTGGTGGATCTTGCTTCCGGGCTTCTCAAAATTTACGCGCTCGATTTTCCGAACCGGCCTAGTTACTTCAAGCAGGAGACGAAAGTTTCGTTCGACGCTACACCCGCTGGACAGTGCTTGACGAGCAGCAAGCCGCTGCTCGCTCGCGGGGCTGAAATTGACGAATTTCCGGCGGAAGTCATACGGCTGCTGCGAAATGAAGGCGTGCAAACCATTTGCTGCGTTCCGCTAATCACGCACGGGCGCACGTTTGGGACGCTTAATCTTGCGAGCCGGCGCGAGGACGCTTTCTCGCCGCAGGACCTCGAACTGTTGCAGCAAGTTGCGGCGCAAATCGCGATTGCGGTGGAGAACGCACTGGCGTTTAAACAGATTGATGCGCTGAAGGACAAACTGGCGGAAGAAAAGCTGTATCTCGAGGAGGAAATTCGGAGCGAGTTCAACTTCGAGGAAATTGTTGGGGACAGCGCGGTGCTCAAGCGGGCGCTCGCGCAAGTGGAACTCGTGGCGCCCGCGGGGACAGCGGTTCTTGTCACCGGGGAAACGGGGACCGGCAAGGAGCTGATCGCGCGCGCCATTCACAACCTCAGCCCGAGGCGGGAACGCACGTTCGTGAAGGTGAATTGCGCGACGATACCAAGCGGACTTCTCGAATCAGAGCTCTTCGGGCACGAGCGGGGAGCATTCACCGGAGCTATTTCGCAAAAAATCGGACGGTTCGAGCTGGCGGACCGCGGCACGCTTTTTCTGGATGAGATTGCGGACTTGCCGCTCGAGCTGCAGCCAAAACTCTTGCGCGTTCTTCAGGAGCAGGAATTCGAGCGGCTGGGGAGTAATCAGACACAGCGCGTGGATGTGCGGGTGGTGGCGGCTACGAATGGTGACCTTTCCAAGCTCGTTGCCGAGCGCACATTTCGCAGCGATCTGTTTTACCGGCTGAACGTTTTTCCGATCCACATTCCGGCGCTCCGCGAGCGGCGCGAGGATGTGCCTTTGCTGGTGCGGTATTTCGTGCAGAAATTCAGCCGGCGTCTGAATAAAACGGTTTCCTACATTCCCGCCGACGCCATGGAGGCGCTTGCGAACTACGCTTGGCCCGGCAACATTCGCGAACTGGAGAATTTTATCGAGCGCGCAGTTCTGCTCTCGCCTGCGAAAGAGCTGCGCGTTCCCATCTCCGAGTTGAAACCGGCTGCTCTCACGGCAGCTGCGGGCGAGGACTCGTCCTCATCGCTTCATGCGCTGCGTTCCACTGCGTCCGCGAGTTCATCGATTTCGACTCTTGAAGAGGCCGAGCGCCAGCACATTCTTCGCGCGCTGCGCCAAACGGAGTGGCGAATCGCAGGACCCAAGGGGGCTGCGGCGCTGCTAGATATGAAGCGCACCACGCTGCAGGCGCGCATGCGCAAGCTCGGGATTCGCCGACCAGTCTAGCGAGCGTTTGCCGAACGGCTTCTCACGCCATTCGAAATGGAGTTTTGCTTTTTGGCGCGCGGCGCGAGTTCACAAATATTACTGGAACTCGAGCATAACAATTTCAGGATTCGAGCCGAGACGCAACGGTGGACCCCACGTGCCTGCGCCGCTCGAAGTGAAGACCTGCATCTTGCCGATGCGGCTTAGGCCGTAGACAAATTGGCGGTAAACGCGGCGCGCCAGCCAGCTCCAGGGGATAAATTGCCCGACGTGCGTGTGGCCGGAAAGCTGAAGAGAGACGCCGGCGGCTTCGGCGACTTGAGGATGATCGGGCGCGTGCGTCAGAAGAATGCTGGCGCGTTTGCGGTCCACGCCAATGCCCTGCAGCACCGAAGCGAAGTGTTGGCCCTGCGTTGCATGGCGATAGGGGACGCCGATAATCTGTAAACCGTCAGCCAGGACTTTTTCGTTGGTGAGTACGCGGACTCCGGCGGCCTCGACAGCGCAGAGATACTTTGTGTCGTCGCCAAATTGTTCGTGATTCCCTGCGACAAAGTAGACGCCATGCGGAGCAGTGAGCTCGCTCAGGGGCTGCGCCGCGCGTGTTGCGTCAATCGCTGTGCCATCGTACAAATCGCCGGCGATGAAAATCGCGTCGGGTTCTTCCTTCAGTATCTTTGCGACCATGCGGCGCAGAAAACTGCCGTTGCGCACGTGGCCTAGATGCAGGTCGCTGATTAGCGCGGCTCGGCGGCCACGCCATGCTTCCGGCAAGTTCGCCAGGCGGACGGTAATTCGCGTCACGCGCGTCCAGCTTGCGTTGAAAACACCGTAGAAACCCGCTAGCGCCGCGGCTCCAAACAGCACTTCGACAATGAGGTGAAAGTTCGCAGGCAGCCCGGCAAGAAGCGCTATCCCGAAAACGACCCAGGAAGAAACGGCCGCGAGAAACAGGAAGCTGAGCAGGCCCAGCCAAATCGCTGCGGCCTTGTAGACCAAGCGCAGCGTGGCGCCGGTGTAGCGAAAAGCCAGCAAGGAAGCGCCAATAAAACTAACCGACAAGACGGCGAGGCAGAGTTTGAGCCAAAGAGGGCCGGCGACGCCACTTTTGCCCTGCGCAAACGTCCACGTCTCATACAAAAAGAGGTGCGTGAGAAACAGAACCGCCTGCACAATAACGATGAATCGGATGATCTCTGCTCGGATTCTCATACAAGATTAGATTCACCAGCCCTCATTTTGTATTCATTGCCGGTTTGGGCAGAGAGGCCCGCTCCGACTGCTCTTTCCTTTCAGCTGTGTGGAAACCGGGATGCAGTGCGGCTGTTCGGTTAGAATGCATCGCATGATTATGCGAGGTTCCATTTATTGGCTTTTCGCACGATTGTTTACAAGCAAGTCTTCGGATTTGCTGATTCGACGGGTCTGCGCCGTTCTAGCGATTTTCACAATGATTGTTGCGCCATGCGCGGCGCAACAGTCCGCCCCGGCTGTAGAGATTCGAGTCCACGTCAAGGAGCCGGACGGGCCGCTTCCGCCCATCTGGCATTACTTTGGTTACGACGAACCGAACTACACCTATGCGCCTAACGGGAAGAAATTGCTGGGTGAACTTGCAGAGCTTAGTTCTGCGCCGGTCCACATTCGCGTGCACAACTTGCTGAACACCGGCGATGGGTCGGCGTCGCTGAAATGGGGTTCGACGAATGTTTACACGGAGGACGCTCAAGGCAAGGCGGTTTATAGCTGGGCGGTACTCGACCGCATCTTTGACACGTTTCACGAACTGGGAATCAAGCCGCTTGTAGAAGTGGGCTTCATGCCCGAGGCTCTCTCGACGCATCCCGAGCCTTATCGCCACGACTTTCCTAAGGGCACGATTTTCACGGGCTGGGCGTATCCGCCGAAGGATTATCAGAAATGGGCGGACGTGGTCCTTCATTTTGCCGCGCACCTTCGCGATCGCTATGGCGAGGCCGAGACGAAAACGTGGCTGTGGGAAATCTGGAATGAACCCGACATTGAGTATTGGAAGGGAACGCCGGAAGAATATTTCAAGCTGTATGATTTTTCCACTGCGGCCATTCTCCGGGCTTTGCCGGAAGCCACTGTGGGCGGTCCCGACACGACGGGTCCGGCGTCTCCGAAAGCGGCGGAGTTTTTGCGCAGATTTCTCGAGCACTGCGCACATGAACAGAATTTCGCCACCGGCAAGATGGGGTCGCCGCTGGACTTCATCAGCTTTCATCCGAAGGGGGCAGTAGCGTGGAAAGACGGCCACGTGCAAATGGGGATCGCGCGGCAGTTAGCCTCGATTGAAGCGGGTTTCCAAATCGTCGCTTCTTTCCCGGAATGGCGGCGCACACCGATCATTCTTGGAGAATCGGATCCCGAGGGTTGCGCGGCCTGCTCTGCGCGCGTCTATCCGCAGAACGGCTATCGCAATGGGGCGCAATACGCTTCCTACACGGCTGAGACGCTGAGCGCGATTTACGATTTGTCCCGCGGCGAACAGATCAACTTTGCGGGCGCGGTTACTTGGGCTTTTGAGTTTGAAGATCAGCCGTATTTTGAAGGCTTTCGCGACTTGGCCACGAATGGCGTGGACAAACCCGTGTTAAATGTTTTTCGCATGTTTGGGTTGCTCAGCAACGAACGGGTGAAGGCGGAAAGTTCCGCAGCGCTTTCGGCCGAGGAAGTCCTGCACAGCGGAGTGCGCGATCAGCCGGACATCAATATCATTGCCACTCGAAAAAGTCGCGAGGTCTCAATCCTAGTCTGGAATTACCATGACGATGACGTACCAGATGACCCGGCCAAGGTCGATCTCACAGTCAGTGGCTTGCCCATGGATGCGACGCAAGCCCTGCTTGAGCACTTTCGCGTCGACGCCGGACACAGCAATGCATTTACGGCGTGGAAGGAAA
Source organism: uncultured Acidobacteriota bacterium (assembly GCA_963843265.1). Taxonomy (GTDB): domain Bacteria; phylum Acidobacteriota; class Terriglobia; order Acidiferrales; family UBA7541; genus Acidiferrum. The sequence goes on from CAWJJR010000001.1 coordinate 381,335, forward strand.
TGGGATCGCCGCAAACTCCCTCTCCGAATCAATATGAGCAACTCGAAAGAGCCGGGCAATTGCAGCTACTCACGTCGCCCTCCTACATCAGGGTAGCGCAAGGCGTTGCTCGCTTGCAGTTTGCATTGCCGCGGCAAGCTGTTTCGCTGCTGCGAATTAGCTGGGAATAATCCGACGCATGTCCAAAGGGATGACGGGACACTGGAAAGAGCGGATGAATTGTACGAGATTTAGTGGGATTTGTGTCGCTGAGTGCGAGCACGGCATACGCCGTCGCGGCGTCGTTCATAAAGAGGGCTGTCTCCGGACTGATGTGATGTTCCACGTTCTTGTTCAGAGAATAGGCGAGCCAGGAGCCGCGCGCCTTGTCCTGGTTTCTTGCTAACCATGCAAGTCCGTTCTTCAATTGCGCGTTCGTTCGCGGAATGCCCGCCTGCTGCAGCGCGAACGTGACCAAGCCCGTCGCGTAACCGTCGCTCTGCGGTTCTTGCGGCGTGCCATCGTGTCGCTTCCAATCCCCAACCAGCGAAGGCAAACTCCAGCCACCGTCGGCTTGCTGCTTGCTCAAGAGTTCGTTGATGATGGCCTTCTGCCGATCTGGCACGAGCAATCCGGGCATTTTCGCCGAGGCCCACAGTAGAACAGCGCGATTGATCGAGGTCTGCGCCACACACTCGCGATTCAAATATTCGCGCAGCAGCTTTAAATTATTCTGAATTTCGGGTTTCGCGCGATAATTCTCAGGTGCCGTTCCAACGGCGACGGCCGCGAGTGCCGCTCCGTAGAAGTCCGAGTCGTCCGCTTCCCACGGCTCATTTTTGAATCTCAGCCAGCGCCACGCGCCCTTGTCTTCTCCCGCAGTCTGTTGTTCGGCCCACATGTTCTCGAACGCAGTGCGTGTGTCGTTGCTCAGATGTCCGCTGTCCCCGGAATCAGTGGCGTCCTTGCTCGCATCATGGCTGGCCAGGATCAGTGCGTTCAAAACCGATTCCGTTCCGCGAGACTCGACGGACTTGTACACGCCGCGATCCGCGTCCGTATAGAATGGCGCGACTTCCTTCCACAGCCGCACGCGCTTGATCACATTGTTTAAGAGCTTTTGTTCATTCGCGGACGGACCCTGCTCTGCGAGTGGACCGCGAAGCAATGGCCGCGACATCGCGTAAGGCACAGCTGTATGGCACGACACGCAAAATGTACCGTGATCGCGCGCCGCGCGGGGCCACTCCATCCACCAACCCGCGCGCTGATCGAGGTAGGCTGCGGCAGCTTTCTGGTCCCATGTGTTCGAGGGGCGCGCGTCTGGCTGGCCGGAATCAGCTGCGACGCCGTTTGCATTCCCGGAGTTCGCGGCCCGGCTTTGGGTATGCCAGCTCATCGCAACAATTGCCGCTGCGAAAGACGCTGCCAGGCACAATGTTCGTCGCAAAGCCGTCTCCTCTCTAACGGGCCCTGCGGTCATTCCGCAGTCGGGTAGTGCATGTACATGGACTGAATTCCGACGCGGCCCGGGCCGGTGAAGCGGTTGACGATCAGATTGAATCCGCCGAATATGCCGCTCGTGATGCGATCCATCACCGTCTCCATCCGAACGGTCGGGCCTTTGTACAGCCAGCCACCCGGCTCGATGTCGATGACCTCGCCCGGGCCTAAGATTTTTTCAAATACATTGCCGTAGCCGTGCAGCCAAAGAATTCCATCGCCGGCGTGGCTGTGAAACTTGTCGATGAAAAAGCCGGTGCCGCCGAAAAGCATGTTGGCCGCCCCGCGCACGCGTTCGAAGGTGTAGTCGATGCTGTCCGACGCCGCCAGGAATTGGTGTTCGCGAACGTGCAGTTCCATGCCCTGCGGCATGTGGATCGGAACAATGTGGCCGGCGCCATCGCGGCTGAAGGCGATCATGCCGGTGCCTCGCGCTTCGGTGACAAATACCTGGATGCCCGCCATCATGCGCTTGAGCGCGCCTTTCATGGGCCTCAGCCCGATTTGTACGGTGGGATGCTTCCATAGGAGGATGTGATGCTCGAAATAGATGGGGCGCGCGGACACATCAACCGTGAGAACCGGCACGAGTTCGCCGTCAATGTGATAAGTGACGCCGCCAAATGTTTCCGCGTTGGCGGTGGTTGGCAAAAGCTGTGGTAATCCGGGCATTTGGGTGATTCCCCTTTTTCGCGCCTGCTATTTCGAGTTCCTCGTTCGAGACCCAGAGCATTCGTTACTTGTTGGCCCAAATTCCTCTCCAATTTTTGTGGCTCTCCGACCCCGGTTCTGCGCTCATGATACCACGCCGCCTATTTCACCCGCGCCAGCCTTTTGGCGGCACAGAACTCATTCTGTGCATCCAACTCGTTGCATTATCGGACCAACGCAGGCGCATGTTGGGTTCGAATCCGCACAATCCTTTTTCTCACTCTATCGATAATCGCAAAAAGGGCGCACACTACTTGCTGGGGAAACAACATGATTGCCGTTGCAGGTGTCTGGAAGAAAAAACGCGATGATTTGAAAGCCAAGCGGAATTCGCTTTTCGAAAAATATTCGAAGCACCCGGAGGATTTTCACCTCGCCCTGGAAATCAAGAAGCTCGACGACGACATCGCCGATTGCACGCATCACGTCGAGCAAGAGCGCCGCGCCGAGCGCTCCGCCGCGCACGCCAAGAAACTTCAGCCAGCCTCGAAATAACGACCAAGCACGGTGCGGCGAGGCGCGCCACGCTTCTCCAGTCCGAAACGCATCACACTCCGCCCGCAAAAAGCTAGAGCGGGCGGTCTCATCCAGCTCATTGGAAAAAGACCACCCGCTCTTTGCTAGCCGCCTTGCGCGACGCGCAGGCTAGCTCAGCTTTCGCTGGGGATCCTCATCGGTACGGTCAAAGGTTCGGACAGCTCGAACGTCAGAGGCGTTTCAGGGTGCAGGTGGACGTCCTTCTTCCCCGTGAGAAAAGCGTACGCCGTTCCGGCGCCTGCGCCCACCGGTCCGCCAATCAACGCGCCTTCTCCACCGCCCGCGACGGCGCCGATCAGGGCTCCTCCGCCGGCTCCGCCTCCGATGAACGCCCAGTCGCGTTTCTTGTGCCGGCCTCCCGCTCGGCGCGAAATGTCGGTCTGCACGTCATACTCCTGCCCGCCCACTTGCACGCTTTCGAGTGCGAGCTGCAAGGATCCGCGCCCCTTCAGCCGCCCAGAGCGGTGCACGTCGACCACTACTCCTTCGGCGTTCGCTCCTTCCGGAATCACTGTCCTGCCATCGACAACGACCGGCTGCGACACCGTCGCTTCAAAATGATCGCCGGGCCGGTTTTCGTCGCTGGCGATCGCCTGGTCCAGCGTCACGTGAATGGGCGTATATTCGGGAACCGTCACGTCCACGATTTTTGGCGCCTCGTTCCTTCGGTGGAATGTCAGTGTAGCAGCGCCAACTCCCGCGGCCACAACCAGCGCACTTGCTCCCCCGAGCATCAAGTAATGCTTTTTCGTCAGATGCATCACGACCTCCCATTCCGGTTAGAAGCAAACTGTTTTCCATCCGCTGCCTCGTTAACTCGCTAAAAACAAAAGGAATAAATTCGCGTAGCTGCGATAACAAAGCAAATTTTCCTGACCACATGAATTATTCGCGTACCACGAGTACCATTCCTTCTCTGGTTTCGCGCGTCCAACAGAGTAATCTCGACTCTGAAAGGGGCGTTGGCATGAACCCATTCCTCGCGGCAGCCCCACTTCTGTTCACGTTTTTGCACGCCTTTCCGCAGGCGGCGGAAAAGCCCGCGGCGCAAGACGACCATCATCAAGGCGTCGTCGAGCGCGGTGAGCACATCATGGGCTTCTCCCAAGACAAAGCCGCGCATCACTTTCGGCTTTATTCCGATGGCGGCGCCATCGAAGTCGAAGCCAAGACGGCGGATGACACTGCGACCCGCAATGAAATCCGCATGCACTTCGGCCACATCGCGAAAATGTTCGCGGCTGGCGATTTTTCCGCGCCCATGTTGATTCACGCGCAAAATCCACCCGGCGCGGAGACCATGAAGCGACTGCGCAACACAATTCAATACAAACTGGAAAACACCGAGCGCGGCGCGCGCATCCGCATGACAACGAAAAACGCCGAGGCCCTCGCTGCCGTGCACGAATTTTTGCGGTTTCAAATTAAGGACCATCAAACCGGCGACTCTGGTGAGGTTAAGAGCGCGCCGTGACTTTCGCGCCGTTCGGCTTGTGCCGCACGCGCAATGAGGTAAAATGGGGGATTAGAACAGACCTGATGGCCACACCCTTCAACATCATTTCGAACCAGCCGCCGACGCCGGTGCCGTCACCTGTGGCGCATCCGCGGCCGGATTGGCTGCGTGTAAAGTTCTTCGGCGGCGAGCGTTACCAAGAACTGAAGCGCACCATGCGCACGCTGGACTTGCATACTGTCTGCGAAAGTGCGCGCTGCCCCAACATGGGCGAATGCTGGGATCATGGAACGGCTACGTTCATGATTCTGGGAGACATCTGCACGCGCGCCTGCGGATTCTGCGCCGTGCCTAGCGGCAGACCGGCGGGCCCGCCCGATGAAGAAGAACCGTTCCGCGTCGCGGAAGCCGTCGAGCGCATGGGGTTGCGGTACGCCGTGGTCACGAGCGTCAATCGCGATGATCAGCGCGATGGCGGCGCGCACATTTTTGCCCGGACCATCGAAGAAATCCGCCGCCGCGTTCCGGGCTGCAAAGTCGAAGTTTTGATTCCCGATTTTCGCGGCGATTGGAATGCACTCAACGTCGTGCTCGCCACGAGGCCTGACGTATTGAATCACAACACGGAAACGGTGCCGCGCCTCTATCGCCAGGTTCGCAAAGGCGCGCTTTATGAGCGTTCGCTCGAATTGCTTCGCCGCGCCAAGCAGACACACCCCGATGTGCCCACAAAAACCGGCCTGATGCTTGGTCTCGGGGAAGAAAAAGAAGAAGTGCTTGCTACGCTACAGGATCTTGCCGCGCAGGGCACCGACATCCTCACGCTCGGCCAGTATCTCCAGCCCACGCGCGACCATCTGCCCATCGTGCGCTACGTTCACCCCGACGAGTTCGCAGAATTCAAAGTCCGCGGCGAAGCCATGGGCTTCAAACACGTCGAAGCCGGCCCGCTCGTCCGCTCTTCCTACCACGCCTTTGAGCAAACCGAATCCGCCCACAAATAATTTAACGTGGACTGCAAGGCACAGGTTATCTTTGGAAAAGCTTTATCGAGCGCGCGACTTCGGCGCGGAAGTGCGTCAAAAAGTGTTCTGCCCTATTTGGGGGCGGCCATCGACCAATCCGTAAACGGCACGGCCCTTCCGCCGCGAACAATCGTCGGAATCACGTGGTCGAAGCCTTTGTGTTCCTTCGCCGAATAATTCAACTTAAGCTGCGGTCCAAGCCCCAAATCATGGTCGTGGATGGATTCGATGGCGCGAATCAATCCCTCTCGCGTTAAATCTTTGCCAGCACGCTTCAATCCTTCGACCATCACCATGGCGTCCACAAATCCTTCGAGGCTGACGAAATTAGGCTGCTCCGAAGGGAAATATTTCCCCAGTTCCCGACGATAAAGGGCAACGGACTTCTGCTCCGTCATGTAATACGGCGGCACAACCTGCGTGATCACTACGCCTTCCGCATCTTGTCCCGCCTCGGAAATCAGCTCATCCGTGCCAACGAACGAGACGGTCACAAACAGCGGCTTCCAGTTTTTGGCATGAGACTGCTTGAGAATGGGCGCCACGGTGTTGGCAGGCCCCACAACAACGACTGCCTCCGGATTCGCCGCGCGCACCGTGTCGATGGCGCCTCCAACTTGTGACGTCTGCCTCTGATAGGACGCTATGGCGGCGGGTTCGGCGCCGTGCGCTTTGAGAGCGGTTTTCACGCCTTCCAGAACTGCGGCACCGAATGCGTCATCCGGGTAGATGACACCGATCCTCTTATAGTTAAGTGTTTTCCATAACCCGTCGACCTGTTCGCGCGTTTCGTCGAAGTAAGATGCGCGCACATTCACAATCCAGTGGCGCAGCGGCACGTAAAGAGTCTGCGCTCCTGTGAACAAACCGATCATGGGGACCTTGGCGTTGTCGGCCATGGGAACATATTTCACCGCCGTTGGCGTGCCCACGAAAAATCCCATCGCGAATACCTTTTCGCTCATCAAGTGGTCGAAACACGCTTGCGTTTTCGCGGGATCGTAACTGTCGTCAGCGGTAATGAGCTTTAGCTTGCGCCCATTCACGCCGCCTTCGTCGTTGATCATGTCGAAATAGGCTTTCGCGCCCGTCACTGTTTCTGTCCCAAGAAACTTCGACGGGCCTTCGAGAGCGGAGCAGGATCCGATGAGAATTTCGTTCTCGGACACGCCGGGTGCGCTCTGTGCGAGCGCGGGTGGAGGATATGTGGCGACAAAAGCAAAAAGCAGAAAAATCCCCAGGGCCCACTTCAAAGCGTCTCTTTTCATCGTGCTCTCCGTGCAGAGGGAAGCTGTGCAGCAAGGGGTACGAGTCCTAAGCTAGCGCGTGGTGTGCGGAATTCCACGGATTATCGAACAACGGTGGGCTTAAGGGTAAATGATGAGCCAAATGTTACGTGAAGTGAACGCTATAACTGCATGCGCGTCGCGCTGCAAGAGATTTCGCCGAATTCGAATTCCAGCGATTCGGCTGACGGCGTTCGCGAGAGTTTTGCTACTCTGGGACACGATGGCCTCCACGAAGAGCAATTGGCTGCAAGGAGTGCTTTTTGATTGGGACGGCACGCTGGTCGATTCCTACGAAGCCGATTCCGCGGCCTATCTGGCGATGTTCAAGGAGATGGGCATTCCTTGGGGGCTGGAAGAGCTGGACCGGCATTATTCGCCGAATTGGTATCGCGTCTATCGCGCCGCGAAATTGCCGCGGGGGCGCTGGGACGACGCCGACCGCGCGTGGCGCGCGCAATATGCGAAGCATTCGCCCAAGCTGATTACGGGCGCGCGTCAGGTGCTCGTTCGTTTGGAGCGCGAACATCACCTGGGTTTGGTCACCAGCGGCGACCGGGACCGCGTGACACGGCAGTTGCGCGCATTCCGGCTTACGCGGCTTTTTGGCGCGCGCGTTTGTAGCGGCGACACTCCGGAAAAAAAGCCGCATCCCGCGCCGCTCCGCCTCGCGTTGCAGAAGCTTTGTTTGGAGCCATCCGCGTGCGTTTACGTGGGAGATTCGCCGGAAGATTTGCAGATGGCGAAGAGCGCGGGAGTGCGCGCGATCGCCGTGCTTGGACCTTTTCCGACGGAGAAACGGTTGCGCGCGGGGCGGCCGGAATTCTTGCTCGAGTCGATCCGCGAATTGCCGGAGACGTTGAGGAAAATCGCTGGCTAGCGCGTCATCATTGCGGACGCAAGAGTGGCCGGGCAAGCCCGGCCCCTACAGTGTTTTCAGGACTGGCGTCAGGATTGTGGTCTTGTCGGAGCCGAGGGTGGCACAGGCGCAGCAGTTGGCGCGGGAGTTGCGGCAGAGATCGGTTTGTAATCGGTCCACTTGATGATCAGGCGGACCGGCACATTCTGGTCTTTGAGATTTAAGGTGGTGTCGGAACGCATGTAGTCCGGAAGCCAATATTTGCCGTCGACATTTTCGCGATAGGTTTCGAAAATCGAAAAGGGCATCGTGGGCGTGCTCATGTCGCCGAGATCGTTGACCCACTTTCCATAGGTTTTCACGACTTCGAGATAAACGTCGTCGACCCACACGATGCCGTCGAAATAATAGTGCGCGCGCTCGACGGCCTTGGGTTTCACCTGGAAGATATAGCAATTGATTTCGTCGACTTGTTCCTTACCGAGATATTTCAGGTCGTATTTCGCAAGCTGGCTGGTAGTGAGCGGGAAGGCCGGCATGCGCGCCAGCCTCGAGAAATCTTCCGGACCCATCTCCAAATAGCGAAGAGTGGATTGCGGCCGCTCGACGGTCTTTTCGTAAATGTTGCCGTCGGGCCCGGGCTTTCCTTCGACCACCAAGGAAAGCTCTCCGGAGCGCTGGCCGTCTGGCCCGAATTCCTCGAGGCGGACAGTTTTTTTGTAGGTGAATCCGGCGCGCGCCGCGAGATATTGATCTTCCTTTTGAGAAAAGCGCTTAATGATCTCCTCGGGAGGGACGGATGGGGGCGCGGGCGGGACGGGCTCCGTCCCGATGCGGCGAACGTCATGATCCGGCGGAGGCGTGAGCGGACCTGCCTGCGCGTGGCACACCGTAATTGAAACGCAGAGCGCTCCGGCAAGAAAAGTACAATGCCGCAGGAGTACGGAACGATGGACACGAAAGTGGGCGGTGTGCCAGATCATACCGAATAGGATGCGCGGCGAACGCCGAAAAGCAGCCTCGGCGACTGCGCGAACCCGATCGAGTTTAGCGCATTTCGTGGAAGCGAACCTACGATGGCGCTGGCTACGAAAGTGACAGCACGAAGCACGTAGCGTCTTCGGCAGAACTATGTAAGTCTCTGCTACAATTTCGAAGTTTGTGAGCGACGAGAAACAAACCAGGCGCTATTTTGCCTCCGGGACCGTGCAGGGAGTGGGGTTCCGGTTCTTTGTGCAGCGAGCGGCGGAAAAACTGAAGATCGTCGGATACGCGAGGAATCTTTTCGATGGCAGGGTCGAAGTCCTGGCCGTGGGCACGCCGGCGCAACTTGCCGAGCTGAGAACTGCGCTCGAATGCGGGCCGCGGTTTTCCAGCGTCACTGAGGTCCGGGAAGAGAAAGCGCAACCCAATCCGCTGCATGAAGGGGAATTTGCGATCGCGCCGGACGCATAGGAGGAAGTTCGCTGAAGAAATTGGCTAACGAGGAGCCGCTTGCATGGATGATTTGAAGAAGCTGATTCGCGAAGTGCCGGATTATCCGAAGCCAGGCATTCTTTTTTACGATTTGACCACGCTGCTTAAGGACAAAGAAGGATTCCACACGCTGATCGACCGGCTTTGCGATCATTACAAAGGTCACACGATCGATGTCGTCGCTGGAATCGAAGCGCGCGGATTTATTTTTGCTCCCGCGCTCGCGTATCGCCTCGGAGCAGGCTTCGTTCCGGTGCGGAAGCCGAAAAAATTGCCCGCGAAAACCGCGAGCGTTTCGTATGCTCTCGAATACGGCACGGACACGCTCGAAATTCACGAAGACGCCGTGAAGCCCGGCCAGCGCGTAATCATTTGCGACGACTTGCTCGCGACTGGCGGCACTGCCGCAGCCACAGGAAAGTTGATCGAGAAACTCGGCGGAAAAATCGAAGGCGCGGCCTTTGCGGTGGAACTGACGTTTCTGAACGGGCGCTCGAAACTCAATGGCGTGGACGTTTTCTCGCTCATTCAGTATGACAAGTAGTTGATCCTGGCTTTGTGGCGTGCGGAACCGTAGCTATTTCGGGTGATGGTTTACTTTCCGAGCATGACGTAAAGCAGGTGGTTATACCGCCTGGCAAACCTCACCGGTTCCCCAGCTTATCTGTCTTTCACCTTGATGCCGACCCAATGTGGGCCATCACACCCATTGAAGGAATCTGTTAATTGTGACGCAATCTTCGTTGAGTTGCCCTTAAAGAAGAGAACATCATTCACAACAAACCGCCCCCCTTCTGAAATGACTGCGGCAGCGACATCCCAGTCGAACGTATTCTTGGGGTCGGGCGGTTTCCCATATGTTTCAAATGACTCTTTGTACGCGAGTCGCAGGTACACCCGAAAGGTACCATCCTTCATTGGCTCCGTGCGTTCCACTGCTGCTGAAGCTGGTGTAGCCCGTTCATTCGACCCAGAGAAGAGCCCAGTCTCCAGCCATCCAAATGGCGGTTTGCCGTCTTTATCTGGACTTTGCCGAAAATAATCGTCTTCGCAGGCTTGCGCCGTACCGAGCTTCTGAATCACTCGTAAGCTGAGGAAGGGCCACAGAGCGGCCTTATCATCACCCTTTGGAATGCCGAGCGGCCTTCTCGCAACGACCTGCTGGTATAGCTCCCGAACTACAGAGTCGGGCGACTGGTCGACGAACGCATTCGTGAAAACGTAGCTTACAAAGTGCAATAGCACAATCAGAGGCAACATTTTTATGTCAGTTCCAAGGTGCGTGCTAGAAGCGTCCAGCATCACCTGATTTTACAGCATTACTCCAAGCGGGCAATCAGTCTCGTTTCAGCACCTGATCAGTCAGAATGAGGGAAACTGATTGGCTTTTCTATTTTGAGCGGCGCTGGCGGAGGGCTTCGAAGAGGACGACGCCGGCGGCCACGGAGACGTTGAGGGATTTGACGGGACCGGTGGTGGGCAGCGAGACGATGAAGTCGCAGCGTTTGCGCGTGAGGTCGTGCAGGCCTTTGCCTTCGCCGCCAAGGACGATGCCTACCGGGGACGTGTAGTCGGGTTCGGTGTAGCTTTTGTCGGCGCGTTCATCGAGGCCGATGAGCCAGTAGCCTGCTTCCTTCAGTTCTTCCATGGTGCGCACGAGGTTCGTAACCTTGGCGATGGGCAAGTGCGCTATCGCGCCGGCGGACGCGCGCGCGACGGTGTCGGTAAGTCCGGCCGCGCGGCGTTCCGGAATGACGACACCATGCGCGCCTGCGGCCAGCGCCGTGCGTATGATGGCTCCGAGATTGTGAGGATCTTCGACGCCATCGAGAAGAACGATGAGTCCATTGCTTCCGTGATCGGGACCTTTGTTGGCGGCGGCGAGAATGTCTTCGAGTGTGGCTGCGGCGCGCACAGCAGCGAGTGCGACGACTCCTTGATGATCTTTGGAGTTGGCGAGGCGATCGAGCTGGCCGCGATCTTCAAAGCGGACAGGGATTTGACGTGCGCGGGCTAGCTGGACGATTCCTTCGACACGCGTGTCCTGGCGGCCGCGCGCGATCAGGATGCGATCGAAGGGGCGGCCTGCGTCCAGCGCTTCGCGGACGGCGTGGATGCCGGTGAGCTTGTCCATCGGAGAAATAGTCTACAGCACGTTGGGGCGCGAGGAACCGTGGCCCTTGTGTATCGACGGCGGAGCGAAATTTGTTCGTAGGAGTTGGGCGGGTTGCTTTGCGACTTCAAGGTGAATAAGACGCGTAGTACGAGAAGGACTCTGGTGGGAAACACCGGTAATCGGCGGCGTGGATGAAAGCTGAGCTAGTGGAGGAGAAGTTCGAGGAGTTCATGGACGAGAGAGAGGATTGAGGGGGTAAGGAGGAGCGCGCCAAAGAAGAAAGCGACAGACAGGCCGGCGATGGGGAACAACGGGGGCGCTTGCGAGGCGCGGGCGCTAGTTGCAGGAGTCGTGCGGAGCAAGCGATCGACGCGGGCGGAGAGATCGCGGTCGCAAGCCAGAAGCGAAGTTGAGAGATAGGGCAAGCGCGGCGAAGAACCCATTCGGGCGACCCTGACGAGTGCGGCGGCGAGGGAAAGGGCGCGGGCGGAGTCTCCTGAAGCGGCTAGATCGTCGGCGGCCCACTCCGTGAATTTTGACCAGCTGTGTTCCAGCAGGCGGAGCGGGCTGACGAACGGCAAAATATCGGGAGCGAGAAGGAGAAGGAGGCGCTTGGCATTGTCGCGCGAGGAGCGGTGGGCATGCTCGTGTCGCAGCGCGGCATGGAGCTCTTCGGCGGAAAGGGCGCGCAAGACGGCACGCGAGATGAGGAGGTGCGGACGAAGCAGGCCAGACATCGCGAGGAGAGGAGCATCGTTTTCGACGATCAGCATCTGGGAAGAGATTCCCGGCATGGACGCTTCCTGGGCGGCCAACTGACACAAGCGATTGTCGCGCCAGGAAACAAGGAGGGAATGAGCGCTACGCGCAATCGAAAGAGAGCAGGTTGCAGCGCCGAGGAGCCCCAAGACGAGGCAGACGGCGCCGGCGCGTTCGGAGGTGAGAGACGGTTCAAATCGAAGATAGCTGGGAACGCAGAGGGCCAAGACGAAAAGAGCGGCGAACGCAAACGGAAGCATGCGCAAGGCCAGCAGAAAGCGGGAGGCAGCTCGGGGCGCTGTCGATTCCGCGAAACGGATAGCGGATTTAGACGAGATGCGGACGAGCAAGCCCAAAGCGGCGTTCAGCACAAAAAAAGAGGCGAAGCAGAGACACAGAAGCCTGAGCATGTAGGGGAGGATCATGGCTGCCCCCGGCGAGAGAGTTCCTTGCGGCGGTTGCGGATTTTCTTTTCGAGCTCGTCGAGGAGGGAAGCGTCGTGTTCGCCAACAGCATCGAGCAAGCAAGAAAGCAAGAGCTCGGGCGAAGGATGAGGACCGGACAAAAAGCCCGCTACGAGACTGCCAGCGCGGCGGCGCTCCCATTCCTGGCGCGAGAAACTCGGCGAATAAAAAAAGGCGCGATCGGATTTGTGGCGGTCGAGAAAGCCTTTTTTGAAAAGGCGATCGAGCGTGGTCATTACCGTGGTGTAAGCGAGCGGACGGCCCAGTTTCGGGATCACGTCGCGGACGCTGCTTTCTCCGCGCGACCAGAGAATTTCCATCAACTCGAGTTCGAGACTTCCCAACGCCAAAGATCGGATTGGACTGGCGGCCCGAGCGGCGCGATTTTTAAAGAAGCGAATCACGGCGGGGGGCATGTTAGCACGTTTTCAAAGGCCAGGAAGAAACTCGCGTCCGTGCTGAAAATTACCGCTTTCTAGATTGCTTCAGGAGCGAAGGGCCAGGCCGGAGACAACATGAGTGTCTGACGGGCCCGGACAGCTCGAGACCTGCTGCTTACTGCGGTGCTTCACTCGCACGGTGCTTCTCGAGCTGCCCGACCACACTATCGAGATCGGGGTAGCCGCCGCCAAAGCTCCGTGTGAACCAGTTCCCCCCACGCTCGGCAATCCTCTCGCCGTCCGCGAGCACCTCGAACTGACCCGTCTTACCAGGTGTCAGGACGGCTTCGATGCCCAGGCGCTTCTTGATGAGGGCCACGAGACTCGTAACCTTGACCTTGTTGTTCTGTCAAGTCGGGCAATGAACGATTTCGATCTTCATTCTGTTCTCGAATCTGCGCGAGCCCGGTTGGCGCGCTTGCTAGGCATACGCTAGATAGAACCGCTTCGATTCGATTACTTTAGATTAGATCGCAGGAAAATGGATATTTAGCTTGTAGCACACGAACAGGACCAGAATCGCGCCCAGTGTGGATAAAATGAGCCCGGCGGGATGATATCGTTCATTTGTCGGGCGCGAAAACATGTGGGCAACGCCGCCGCCGAGGATCGATCCGATGACGCCGAGGATGACCGTCCAGAGAATCGTTATGTGCACGTGCATGACGTCTTTCGCGATAACCCCCGAGATCAGCCCAATCAGCAAATACCAGATCAAGTGAAACATGCTTTTTCTCCATACTTTGCCTTAAGAATGTCGTCGAGGATTCGTCCGGAGTTGGCAATGTCCCCGGAATTTCCAATTTGGAACTCTGGCCTTGGAGCGTAGTGGCTGTCGAGGTTGTGTACTGCTCACTTTTGTACAGTTTGTGGAAATCTATGGATCGGAGGCAGCAACTTCGGGGAAGGTCGGCTGCCCGACAGGAGGGTCAAGTTTCCGATTACCAAGCACTTCATGGGAAGTTGTGTCGTCTGCCTCTTAAATGTTGGAAGTGATATGCTCACTTCATCTGTCTCATCGATTCCAATATGCAAAACTCAGCCTGCCTGCTTGGCGGCTGAGCGCTGAAACAATCTATGAAAGCTTGGAAAAAATACGCAGCCGTAAATGTTGGCATGTGTATTGGATTGTTCATCTCCATTCTTATCGCGCCAGAGAATACTCCGCTGTGGGTCTGGGCAGTAATCGCATGTACTTTCCTCGCGGTCATGAACTACCTTCTTTTCCGCAGGCTCCAGAAAGGCCAAAATTCTCAATCCAGAGGAACGAGTTGGGGGATTGCTGTCGCGGGTCTTGTGTTGCTTCTTTTGGACCTGATTCTCACCCGATTTGTCCGTTAGGGCTGAAGCGGTAGAAGTGGTTTCATTCCAGGTCTTGTCCTCGGTCCACCCCACTCAACTCCTGGTTCGCGCGTAATAGGACAGGTGGTCTAAACAACCCGTGAACGGCGTTCGAGCGAGTTAACTGGCACTGCGCGGAGCGGTGAAAATAATGCTATGGCTCGAACAAGAAGTTGACGGTGACCTTGATGCGGGCGGGGACGGGCTTTCCGCCGCGGGTGGCGGGCTCGTATCGATATTGCCTGAGTGCTTCGATGGCGGCTTTTTGCAGGGCAGCGGATCCCGAGAGCGCTTTCATGGACTTCACGTGTCCAGAGGCATCGACTAGCGCGTCGAACGTCACGCTGTTCGTGTTCCCGGTGGAGAAATCTTGCAAGACATCCGGCCGGGCAACGGCACGGACCGACTTGATCAGTTTCGGGGGGACGGTCGCGGCACCATCCGAAGGCCGCGCCTCGGGATCCAAGGCGGCTTTGCTCGACGGCGGCGAAGCAGAGTGCTTTCTGGAACGAGCCGGAGCTTCCGGTTTTTCAGGGGCCACTGCCGCACCTGCCTCCGCGTCGGAGCCCGATTTGGCCACAGTCGGCGTCTCGGATGCAGCGGGGGTGGAAGGCTTCGTCGTTCCTAACGGCGCGGGTTGCGATGCATTGGGCAAGGCCGCTTGTGGCGAAGTTGCAGGAGCCTCAGTTGGCTGGGCGGCCTTGGCAGAATCGGCGAGAACAGCCGCGGCTTTTTGAGGCGTGTGTGAAACAGGATGCGCGGTAACGTTGGGAGCGGGCGCGCTGGAAAATAAAGTCTTCGGGTGAGGCAGCAGCGGAAGCAAATTCTGATACCACGCCGCGCCGGCCACGATGAGCACGAACGCCGCAAAAAGCAGGTCTTTGCGCAACGCCGCGCGCCGCGCGATCACTACGACTTCCTGTTGACGCTCGGGCAGCGCCGGCGGCTTTGCATTTTTGAAATTGAGAGCGGGCTTGGGCAGAAGAATATCTTGCGCGGAAAATGAGGGCTTGGCGCCATCGTCCGGCATCGGAGGATTTGCTGCCGGAGCATCTTGGGCGCTTTCGAGAGCGCCGGAAAGTTCCGCCGGCGGCTCTTGCGCCGCATCGCCAGTTGCGGGCTGGAGTTTTGCCAGCAGCTCGCCGAGGGCGACGCCATTTGAAGGAGCTTGGGCGGGAACGCCGGTAGAGGCTTGGGGAGACTGGGGAGTTTGAGCGGGGAGGGACGAATTCGCGGGAGCTGGTTGCGTTTGGAGCAGTTTTAGTTGCTCGCGCAGGACTTCCACTTCGATTTTCAACGCCGTGACTTCCTCGTCGCTCGGAGCGGTCACGGGCTCAAGGGGTTCGTCCGCGATGATGTCTTCCAGTGCTTGCGCCGATCCTTCCGCTGCTTCTTGCTGGGCGTTCGCCACGGCAAGCGCAGGCGTTTCTGGAAACTTGACGTTCCAAAATCCAGGCGAGGGCTCGCTAAACTCTATTTCGACGTAACAAATTCCTGGGCGAAAATCGCGCTTGCGAGTGACTTGCGCGACGACTTCGCGCTTGGTTTCCTTGTGGGTAAGAAACAGCAACTGGCCGGGGTCCACTTTCGCGGAAAGGCGAAGGACTCCGCCATTCTCAAAGACCAGAGCGGTAGTGGTGTCTTCCGTGAAGAGTTCGCGCTGGCCGCCCTTTTCCGAAGGGCGAGCGCCGGTGGCGACGACCGGCACTTCACAGGCAACGGCATTCATCCGGGGACTTGCTGGGGGATTTTGCGTGGAAGTTTTCTGGGGGCTCGCGGAATGCGAGGCGGTCGAATGGCGGATGTCGACAGCGGAAGCCACGATTGGGTTGTCCCTCGCGCGCCGGAGGGCGACGCATCTTTTTAGAGATCAAGCTGCGGAGAGCCGCACACGCAACGGCCCAGACAACACCGGATTGTCGCAGGGGGCGCCCGCACTGGCGATAGTACAAACGTACTGAGGTGAGGAAGCTGTCCTAAAGGACAATGCGACCTAAGGGTATGGGCGGCTCGGAGTCGGAGGGGAATGGTAGCACTGCGCAAGAGAGGTGGAAGGTGCTGCCTCGGGGTCAAGGGCTCGAAAGACTTTGGTTGGCAAACGGGCCGTCAACCCCGAGACAGCATTGAGGTGTTGTGAAAAATCGGCCAACACCCGCTAGTAATTAGTGGGACGCGTGAGAGGAGCGGAAGGTTACACGCGAACTTTAGAAAATGGATGGGCGCGGCTGACGGCCGGGCTTGAAGGGAAAAAACCTCTGCAAGCGCTCATCGGAGATGCGCGCGAGCGAACACCGAGTTGGAGATTTGACGGCCGGCGGAATCGGAGAAAATCAGCTCGCCGGGAGTGATAGCGACTCGATAGTCACAGAGCATTTCCTGCAGGAATGAGTGGAGTTGTGCAGCTTGTGTCGCAGTTTGACCGCGAGTGAGGACCGTAGTGTAGGTGTTCAGAAGAACGAACAAAGGAGAAGGCGAGAGAAGTTTGCGGCATTCGCGGAGCAAGGCGGGCAGCGATTCTTCGAGCTTCCAGATTTCGCCCTCGGGACCGCGGCCAAAACGCGGCGGGTCAAGGATGATGCCGTCGTAGTTGCGGCCCCGGCGGATTTCGCGCGCGACGAAGGATGCAGCGTCGTCAACGAGCCAGCGGATGGGTCGATCTTCAAGCTGCGAGAGCGACTGATTTTCGCGAGCCCACTTGATAGCTTTGCGGGAAGCGTCGACGTGCGTGGCGTGCGCTCCTGCAGAGGCGCAGGCGAGAGTGGCAAGGCCGGTATAGCCGAAGAGAGACAAGATTTTTGGAGCGGTGTTTGCGGATGCAATGAGTGAGGCGAGCCAATCCCAGTGACTAGCTTGATCGGGAAACACGCCGAGGTGGCCGGAAGGAGTGGGCGCAACCCAAAAGGCGAGGTTTTGGCGGCGCATCGTCCAGCGCGACGGAAGCGGCCGACTATACTGCCATGTGCCTTGCATCCTGTAGTTGGGTTGGACAAATTCAGCGCAGGCCGATTTCCACGTTTCTTTCGGGAGAGACGGCGAGCACACCGCTTGCGGTTCGGGGCGAATCAGACAGATGGCACCGAAGCGCTCAAGTTTGCGGCCCGAGCCGGAGTCGAGAAGTTCGTAATCGGTCCAGACGGGAGAAACTGTTTCGAGTTTTGGAAGCGATGGTCGTTTCACGGCGATTTCCTTCGCGAAAGAGATTATGCGGCAACTTGACGATTTGAAGGAGCAGCCAAATCAGCGGATTTCTTGACCCTGCGCGCGAGGGTCGTCTACACTTGTAAATTCGACACCTGTCGCTCACGCGGCTTGACGGCTGCTTTGTGTTCACAGGAAGAACCGGCCCCAGCGAACGCAGCCTGGGACCGCGCAACTAAAGGGGGAGTGTTTTGCCAAAGCGCACATTTCAACCGCGGAAGCGACGCCGCGCAAAGACGCACGGATTCCGCTCGCGCATGAAGACCGTAGGCGGCCGCAAAGTTCTGGCGGCGCGCCGCAAGAAGGGACGCCATCGCCTCACGCCCTAGTAGTCCCGGGCGCCTGGAATTTCCGCGCGAGGCGCGGCTCGTGCGGCGCGGCGAATTCGACGCCGTGTACCGCGCCGGAAAGCGCCGCTCCAGTTCTCACTTCACAGTTTTTTTTCGCGCCAATCCATTGCCGGTGAGCCGCTTCGGTTTCAGCATCAAGAAAGCGCTGGGCGGCGCGGTGATACGGAATCGCATCCGGCGGCGCATGCGAGAAATTGTGCGCTGCCATCGCGCAGAGATACCGGCGGGATGGGACTTCGTGATTCATCCGAAGACCAGCGTGGCGCGGGCGGAATTTGCTGTGTTGGCGGCGGACTTGCTGCGATTGATGAAGAGCATATGAATGCGTTGATGAAGACGAGCGGCACTGGCAAACCGAAAGAAGAGGACAGACTGAAGTCTGTCCCGCCACCTGCGGTGAAAGCGGCGCTGGCGGCGCTGCGTATTTATAAAGTGTATCTGTCGGCGCACATGCCGGGGGGTTGCCGCTTTGAACCGACGTGTTCGATGTATGCCTATCAAGCGATCGAGCGATTTGGCGTGATGCGGGGGACTTGGCTGGGCTTGAAGCGGCTTCTACGGTGTCATCCATTGTCGCGAAAATTTGGTTACGACCCGGTTCCGGAAAAAGTAGAAGCTGAAACGGCGAACTCCGGCGGTGCGGATCGGGACGCAGGCCGAGGCGGCGCCACTCCCAGAGAGGCCCATTCGTGAGCGAGCCGGAAAAGAAAAAAGAGCTTTCTTCAGAAATGCGCATTCTGATCGCCTCGATCCTCTCGATGGCGGTAATTTTGCTCTGGGTCAAGTTTTTTGCGCCGAAACCGCCTGCGCACTTACCGCAACCCGACAAACCTGGAATAAGCGCGCCAGCGTCAATCGGCGCCGCGGGTACACCTTCGCCAGTCGCCGGTGCCTCGGCGCAAAACACGCCAAACTCTGCTTCGCCTGGAGGAAGTGCCACGGCGATTGCGCCGACGCCTGCGGCGGTCGTGCCCGTGAAAGTGGACTCGCAAGAGCGCACCATTGTGGTGGAAAACGCGCTGTACCGCGTGGAGATTTCCAACCGCGGCGGCGTGGTGAAAAGCTGGCAGCTCAAGAAATATAAAGATGACGCGAAGCCGCCACGCGTGCTGGACGTGGTCCATCCCCAAGCGTCGGCACAGATTGGCGCCTGGCCTTTCTCCGTCGTGTTGGAGGATGCGCAGCTTGAGGGGCAGGCGAACTCCGGCTTGTACGTGGCCCAGGTCCCCGAGCCGGGCGCTCACTTAGGAGACGCGGCGGCACACTTTGCAGCCCTTCCGGCAAATCCTCTGGAGGCTCCGGCAGAATTGCAACTCACCTGGAGCGACGGACACCTCGAAGTCACAAAGACTTTTCAATTCGATCATTCCTATGTGATGCGCGTGGAAACTTCCGTCAAGTTGAACGGCACGCCCCTGCAAGCGGGATTGGCGTGGCTGGGCGGGTTCGGCGATTTGACCGTGGCCAATCCAGCCCCCGTTGAGACGGTCTACACGTTCTATAGCGAAAACGGTTCGCTCAGCACATTGGCTTACAAGAAACTCGAAGGTCCCGAAAAATGGGGCCCCGGAATTTGGATGGGGGGCAAAGACTACGCCGGAATTGAAGACCGCTACTTTGCCGCGGCTTTCTTGCCCATCAAAGAGCCGGCGCCCGGTTCGATAGAAACACGCTACTGGAAGGTGATGCGCACGGTGCAGGGAGCGGACGGGAAAGAGGAGCAGGAGCCCGTCTCGGAAGTAGCCGTGGCTACAACGGCGAAGCCGCTGGCGCTGCGCGTCTACGTCGGGCCAAAAGATTACGACATTTTGAAGGCCATGAAACCGCCGATGCAGGCGCTGGTGAGTTTTGGCTGGCTGGAGATCATCGCGGACCCGCTGTTCCACGGGCTGAAATGGATCCACAACTACGTGCCGAATTGGGGCTGGTCGATTGTGGTGCTCACGCTCGTCATCAACATGCTGCTCTTCCCTCTGCGCATCTCGAGCTACAAAACGACCCTGAAAATGCAGCGTGTGGCCCCGGAAATCAAACAGATTCAGGATCGCTATAAGAAGTACAAGATGAACGATCCCAAGAAGCAGGAGATGAACAAGGAGGTGATGGCCGTCTATAGTCGGGAAGGGATTAATCCGGTGGGCGGTTGCATCCCGCAACTCCTGCAAATGCCGATCTGGTACGCGCTGTACCGGGCGTTGAACGGAACGATCGAATTGCGGCACGCGCCGTGGTTTGGCTGGATCACGGATCTTTCGGCAAAGGATCCTTATTATATTTTGCCGGTTTTAATGGGCTTATCGATGTACTTTGCCTCGAAAATGACGCCCATGCCCGCGACGGATCCACAGCAGCAGAAGATGATGAAGATCATGCCCATTGGCATGGCGGGACTGTTCATGATTATTCCGTACCCGAGCGGCCTCGCAGTGTATATTCTCACCAGCGGCGTGGTGGGTATCGGGCAGCAGTGGTACTTGAATCGCAAGCATCCGCCGATTCCGCCGGCCAAGCAGTTGCCTCGCGGGAAGAAATCATAGAGAGATCGCCACAGGCAGTTAAGCAGGACCGCAGGTTTTACGGAGGCGCATGGCACAGGAGCTTATCCGGGATGGCCGTCTCGATCGCCAGGCGGCCGCGGGGGCGTTGCGGCAGTTTCTGGAAGAGCTCGTGCGCGTATCGGGATTGGACTTGAAGGTGCAAGTGCGGGCCGTAGATCCGGCCGGGGCCGACACCTCAGGGGACGCGGAAGTGATCGCTGATCTCGACGGGCGTGACAAAGAGATCTTGCTGGAGCGCAACGGAGAAGTCTTAAAGGCCATCGAGCACCTGGCTTTTCGCGCCCTGCGGCTCGAACCTACTTACCACGAAAAAATCCACCTTGATAGCGGCGGCTATCGCGCGCTGCGCTTTGAAGAGCTGCGCATGACCGCGCGCGTGGCGGCGGAGCGTGTGCAGGCTTCCCAGCAGCCATTCCGTCTCAATCCCATGTCGTCGCGCGAGCGGCGCATCGTTCATTTGGCGCTCAAGGAAATGCCCGGAGTGCGCACGGAGAGCGTGGGCATGGGCGAAGAACGTCAGGTAGTCATTCATCCTGCCAAAGCAAAGTAAGCTCAAACAAACTGCGAATTGTCCTTTCTTTGCTCGCTGGGCGCGGAGTTCTATTCCCGCTCCCATCCCTGCGAAATGACGTTGCCGGATAAGTCCATCTTCACACGATAGGTGAATGCCGCGGGGCGATCTCTTTGCAATTGTTGAAATCGAATGTCGGAAATTTCCACGATGGCTTCATTGCCTTCTTTATGAAAGCGCACAACAGGGAAACGTGAAAACCACAAGACTTTTTTTACATTGGGCAGCTGTTCAGCGGCGTCGATGAATCGATTGGGGAAAGCGTCGGGATAGAAGCGGTGCTCGATGTCCGCAGGGGAAGCTGGTTCGCTGAGATCGAGGCGCACTTCAAAGACGCCGTGCGGCGTGTTGACGAGTCCATCCCAATGCCACATCGATGGAGGAAGCGGAAGTGCACCGAGTGATTCGGCTTTCAGTTGGAAGAGAGAAACGAACTCTTTGACGCGATCGAACGCGACACGGTGCGCATAGATGGCTGCGCCAATGTAGAGGATTGCGGCCGCGAGACCTGCTCGGTTCCACGTTGCATAAGGGACGCGTAGTCCTTTGCCGCCAACCGTTGGGAGGAGAAAGAACGCGGCGATGAGCATGAGGACGATCACGGCAGTCTGCGCAGAAATCGGCGCGCCGACATTTTGCAATAATGCCGCGACGCCGAGCGAGGCAAGCGAGAGCACCGACCAAGTAAGGATGGCACGATTTTTCAGGTTTTCTGGCTGGCGATAGACCCAGGCGAGGATTTGCGGGCAGAGAAAGAGCGCAGTAAACGTGATGTCGATGATGAAAAGAAGATCCCACGCGGGGCGCGACCAACGAAACGGCGACCAAATCATCGTGCCAAACGATGTGGCCAGGTCGAGAAGAATGTGGCTGAGAATGCCGACGGCGTAGATTCCCGTTAATGCTAGCAACGAGGGCGCGTCCCATTTGCGCCAGCGCGCGAACCATCGCGTGAGGGCGGCCAGCGCAAGCGCGAAAAACGGCATGCAGACGAGGGAATGCGTGATGCTGCGATGCCACGTGAGGATCAGCATCGGATTGCTCGAGAAAAATTCGCGGAACATGTCCGAGTCGGGAAAAATCGCGCCGAGCATCAGCGACCAGGTCACGATGCGGGCGCGATTCATGGGGCGTGAGGCAAACATGTCTTCGCCGCGGAACGCAGCTTTAGCGATCAGCGCGCCGGCAATACCGTGAGTGATGGTGTCCATTCGTTTAGCTTAAACGATGTCCTCTTGGTGAGCTGCCCCGTCTTGCTTGGGTACCGCGCGCGACGATCGCACAGTTTCAGAGAACCCTGATCAACGGTGAGGACTTTGGCAGGACGCGGCCAACGCGGTGCGCGGACACGCCGTGGCGCGCGAACGCAGCCAGCGCGGAATCCGCGCGAGCGGGGTCGATGGCCACCAGAAAGCCGCCGGAGGTTTGCGGATCGAAGAGCAAATCCCGATATTCCGAAGAGACAGTCCCTTCGAATTCGGCGCACTCCCCGATAAAAGCGCGATTGTTCTTGAGTCCACCGGACAGGTGGCCTTCCCGCGCGGCATCCACGGCGCCGGGAAAATACGAGAAGGCAGTGTGATCGAATTCGAACGAGACCGGCTGCAGGCCATTGGCGGGATCGCCAAGCGCCATTTCTCGTGCGTGGCCGAGAAGACTGAATCCAGTGACGTCGGTGACAGCGTGGATCGACTTCACGGGTTGCTCGCTTTCTTCGATTTCGTGCAGCGCCGTTGCGGCAGCCGCGTTAAGAGCACTCATCGCAGAAACGACCGCGCCGAGCGATTCCGCCGAAGCGCGGTCCTTTTTCAGGGCCGTAGTGATGACGCCAGTTCCGAGTGGCTTGGTGAAAAGAAGCGCGTCCCCCGGTTTAGCTCCGACGTTACGCCAAATGCGATGCGGGTCGATGGTCCCCGTGACCGCGTAGCCGAAAAGCATGTCTTCATTGCGGATCGAGTGGCCGCCGATCACGCTGCACTTCGCTTCGTTCATTTTGGCCAAGCCGCCGCGAATAATCTGCTCGAGAATTTCCGGATCGCCTTTTTCTGGAAAACCCACTATGGATAGCGACGTCACGGGCCGGCCGCCCATGGCATAAACGTCGCTCAGCGAGTTGGCGGCGGCGATCTGTCCGAACAGAAATGGGTCGTCGACAATGGGCGTAAAAAAATCAACTGTTTGCACAAGCGCGAGATTTTCGCCAAGCAGATAAATTCCGGCGTCGTCATTCGTATCGAAACCCACGAGAACGTTCGGATCCGTTTGCCGCGGAAGTTTGCGCAAAACTGCGTCTAGAGTCGCGGGATTCAGTTTCGCCGCGCAGCCGGCCGCTTTTGCCATCGACGTGAGTTTTACTGGCGTCGCCAAGATGCACCTCGCTCGTTCAAAGAACATTATAACGATGCGACGGATTTCACGCTGGTGATACCGCGAATTTTGCGAAAATGTACGGCTACGAAAAGTTGCGCTTCGCTTTGGATCGTGGTTTCATCGCCGGATGCCTTGGGACTTCTGGCTTATCTTCTTAGCGCTTGGCGTGCTCCTGCCTTGGCGCGGGCACCTGCGATTAAAGAAAATGCTCGCGATTCCGCAGATGGGCGCGCGAGAACGTTTGGCGCTCTATTTTTCAACGATCGCGTTTCAGTGGCTGGCAGCGGCGCTCACGGCATGGCGAGCATGGGCACGCGGGTTGACGCTCGAAGAATTGGGTTTGGTTGTTCACGGCCCCGGAAAGATCTTTCTAGCGGCAATTGTCGGCGCCGCGACTTTGGTTGGATTGCAGTGGCTCAATCTGCGGCGCATGGGGCGATCTTCAGGAAAAGCGCGGAGCTTTATGCAATCCCTTGCCGAACGAATCCTTCCTCAATCGAGAGCGGAGCTACTTCCCTTCCTGGCTCTGGCACTGACGGCGGGGCTGTGCGAGGAGTTTCTCTATCGGGGATTCGCCATGGCGGCCTTGACGCGAGCCGGGCTTCCGGTTTGGACCGTCGTCCTCTTCTCTTCGATTCTGTTTGCGATGGCGCACCTCTATCAAGGGCGCGGTGGGATTGTGAGCACACTGGTCATCGGCACAGTGTTCGGAACGGCGCGAATCGCGTACGATGGATTGGCTCCGGTGATTCTCTGGCATAGCGCGGTAGACGCAGTGGCGGGAGTGGCGGGCCCGAAGTACCTATTGAAACAGGTACCGGCAGCAAATAAAGAGGAAATTCACAGCTCGACAGGACTATAGTTACTCTAATGACAACACCTAGCCCAGAGGTGCTTTCGGCGGAGACCATTCTCCGCGCGTCCGGCGAATTTCAGTTGAATCTAAGTGAGCAACAAGTCTTGTATATTCAACAATATATGAAGCTACTGCTGGCCTGGAATGAAAAGGTCAATCTCACCGCCATTCGTGATCCCCTGGAGATACTATATCGTCATTTCTGCGAGTGTATGTACGCGGCGACAGCCGTCCCTGTGGAAAACGGTCGGCTCGCCGACGTTGGCTCGGGAGCCGGTTTTCCGGGAATTCCTCTCAAAATCATGCGCCCGGAGCTACAGGTCTTTCTCATCGAATCAAACATGAAAAAAGCCACCTTTCTCGCGGAAGTGCTTAGGACGATTGAACTTCCGGACACGCGGGTCCTCGTAAGCCGGTATGAAGAGCTAGGCGAAGAGGTAACACCCCTCGATTACGTATGCTCGAGAGCCGTAGGTGATTTCGAACCTTTCCTGGCTTGGGCTGCCTCGGAACGCATTGCAGCCAAACAAGTTATCCTGTGGATCGGGGGACGCGATCTCGATCAGGCGCGCAAGGGCGCCGAATGGGAGTGGCGCGAACCGATCGCAGTGCCGCACTCTCTGCGCCGCTACTTGCTTGTGGGCTCTAGAAAGAGCGCGAATGTCGACGCAACGACTTGAAACAGCAAGAGTTATACTCCTCCCCTGGGAATTTGAGGATTGGTCCGCATTTAAGCCCCTAGCGACGGATCCGAACGTGATGCGGTACATTTCGGATGGCGTTCCGTGGCCTGATTCCAGAATCATTGAATTCGTAGAGCGTCAGCGGACCCATTTTGCCGAACTCGGCTACTGTCTCTGGAAGCTAATGGTCAAAGGAAGCTCGGCAATATGCGGCTTCTGCGGGATTCAGCCGCTAGATGACCTGCCGGGAGTTGAGATCGGCTGGTGGTTAGCGCCGCACCTTTGGGGTCAGGGTTTTGCCACGGAGGCCGCACGTATGGTGTTGGAGGACGGTTTCACGCGCTGCGACCTCAATCGCATTGTTGCGATCGCCCGACGGGAAAATGGAGCCTCAATGCGAGTGATGGAAAAAATCGGAATGCGTTATGAAGGGGACGCGCTCCACCACGGAATTGAAGTTGTTCTGTACGCGATAGAAAAATAAAATGGTTGGAAGTTGCCACGCCGACGAACCCTCCTTTCACAGATGGCTTTAGCTTAAATCTGGTCAGAACGAAGGTCCGCCCGCCGAGGGAGGCGTTCCACGTGGAACATCGCTTTGCGCGGGATCCCAACTGCGGCCTCAATCCGCTTTAAGAATCGAGGAACGAATTCCGTCAAATGCTTCAAGTTTCGTTCCACGTGAAACAAATGGGGCCGTCATTGTCCACGCCGAGAAGCTTCGAACACGTTTGCTGTAGCACCGCTGTTCCACGTGGAACATGCTGACAGGAGAGATAGAGCAAAATGCTGTTCCACGTGGAACGTTCAGGACGGCGTGAGATGGTACATTACCGCGTTCCACGTGAAACAAGTTGCATCCTCTGCGCAATTCTGGTAAGTTTCCGCGACTTGAGGTTGAATTGGCGCGCATCATCGCGGTTGCAAACCAAAAAGGCGGAGTGGGAAAGACAACTACGGCGGTGAACTTAGCCGCCTGCCTTGCTGCCTCTGAACAATCCACCCTGCTGGTAGACTGCGACTCCCAGGCCAACGCCACTGCCGCCATCGGCTTCGCCAAGGACCCCTCCCGAAGAACTCTCTACCACTGCCTCATTCTCAACGAGCCATTCGACAAAATCGTCCAAAAATCGCAAGTAGAGGGCTTAGATGTCGTCCCCGCCGACAAAAACCTCGCTGGAGCCGCCGTCGAGCTGGTTCTAGCCGAAAATCGCGAATACAAACTCCAGGCCCTCCTCAATCAGATTCGCGATCGGTACAAATTCATAGTCCTAGACTGCCCTCCGGCCCTCGATCTCCTCACTCTTAATGGGCTGGTTTCTGCCAGTGCCGTACTCGTCCCCATCCAATGCGAATATTTAGCCTTGGAAGGCGTTTCAGAACTCCTCGACACTCTCATGAGGATCCGTCGTACCTTAAATCCCAGCCTGGAGATCGAAGGAATCCTGCTCACCATGTATGACGAGCGCACAACTCTGTCCCGTCAGGTTGCCACCGATTTGCGCAGTTTCTTCGGCACACAAGTATTTCAAAGCGTAATTCCGCGCAATGTACGCCTTGCCGAAGCTCCAAGCTTCGGCAAACCAATCATTTTCTACGACATTCATAGTAAAGGGGCGGAGGGCTACACCCAGCTCGCCCAGGAGGTCATTGCCAATGCCGCGAAACGCACTGGGACGGGGGCTCGGAGCGCTCATTCGGGAGCCTGAACCACAGGCTTCCGCTCCGCCAGCGCCAGTTCAACCTCACGCCGCAAGCCCAGCAGCCGCTGCGGTCGCGCCGGCACGCGAAGCGACTCTCGCAGGTCCGCATCAGCTCGATATCGATCTGATTGAGCCCAGCCCTTATCAGCCACGCACGCGTTTCCGCGAAGAGGCGCTCGACGAGCTGGCGCGCTCCATTAAATCCAGCGGCATCATCCAGCCCTTGGTCGTTCGGCCCATCGGCAATCGTTTTCAACTAATAGCCGGCGAGCGCCGCTGGCGGGCCGCGCAACGAGCTGGGTTGACGAAGGTCTCGGCGATCGTCCGTCAGGTGCCCGACGAGCTCGCACTTGAAATGACCCTCGTCGAAAACATCCAGCGCGAGGACCTAAACGCCATTGAGGCGGCGCGCGCTTTTGAAAGATTGATGGATGAGTTCCAGCTGACCCAGGAAGCGGTAGCCGAGCGAACCGGCAAAGACCGGGCTACCGTAGCCAACTCAATTCGTCTGCTGAAGCTCGAGCCCACCATCCAGGATTGGATCGAAGAAGGCAAATTGACCGCAGGACACGGTCGGGCCCTGCTGGCCGTGGCGGATTCGCCATTGAGAATGCGTTATGCGCAACGAGCTTCCCGCGGGGGATTAACGGTACGCCAAATCGAGCGCCTGGCATCGCGACGCTCGCGAAACGCCGGTGCCGTCGAGGAAATTCACGTCGATGCGAACATCCGAGCCGCCATCGACGAACTTCGACGCCACCTCGGAACCAAAGTGATACTTCGCCAAAAAACAAAAATTCATCCCGGTCAGCTCGTGCTCGAATATTACGACGACGCGCAGTTGATGGGAATTTACGACCGATTAATGAAATAGCTCAGCCGTCCTCTGAAAATCGCTGCTGTCCTCTCGCATCACCGTATCGTTTGGACAACTCCACTCGTGCGATGCGTTGACACCCGCGCAACCGACGCTACAGTAGGAGCAGACTCTCTAGGAGAATTGTCATGGCATGGAAGTGGCCCGGTACCTCGAAAAACGGTGCAAGCGAAGAGTGGACCGGATTCATCGATCAGGGCGTAACGCTGGAAGGAACCCTGCAGCTCACGGGAACGTTTCGCATTGACGGCAATGTGAAGGGCAACATTATTTCCGAGCAGACGGTAGTCCTGGGCGACGGCGCCAAAGTCGAAGGCCAAATCGAAGGAAATCGCGTGGTTATCTCCGGGCGATTCGACGGCGTCATTTTCGCGAAAGGCCGCGTAGAGATTCAAGCCAAAGGCGTCGTCACGGGAGAAGTCCATTCCCCCTGCATGGTGATTGATCCCGGCGGGATCTTCGACGGCCGCTGCCACATGCTGGCCTCTTCCGATGCCGCCACAGGAGTAACAATTCCGATTCGCGCTGTGGGACAAGCCTAAGCGAAGCCACTAGACTTGGACGGCCTTACGGATGCCAAGAGCTGCACCTCGTCGCTCTCAACCTCCGCATTTCACTTCCATCCGGTCCATTAGCCTAAATATAATCAAAAGGTAACTAATCTGCCCCTTCGGTTTCTTTACGCAACCGGGACCGCCGATTGCCCCATCGCAGCCGTCGCGTCTCTTATTCCCGCCTGGATGTTGGACTCCCAATCGAGGTGTGGAACCGGTGAAGCGGCTGCAGCCTCGTAGTACTTCAGGGCCTCCGCAGGCCGCAACAATTTCTTCAGGGAAAGCCGGCCAGCAGCCATCAACGCAAGCAGCGATTGCCGATCGTTGGGATAAGCTGTCGAGAGTTTTTCGTACTCGGTGACCGCGCGGTCAAAGTCCTGCTGTCCCTCCAGAAAACGGCAAAGTTCCAGCCAAATTGCGGCCGGGAGCTGCTGTCCGCCCGTATTCTGAAACTCTTCATAGTCGCGCCAAGCCGCCTCACCATCATGATTCTTCAAATGGAGTTGGCAGAGCTTGACCGTGGTGTCCTGGTGCGCGGCCCGGTCCCCCTTGCGCCAATGAAGCTGCTGCAGGAGAACGAGAGCATCGGCAGAATCCGGTTTGGCGGCAACATGCGCCTGAAGCTTCTTTATAGCCTCGTCCACCTTACCCTGTTCCATGTCTTCGGTCGCCTGGACGATGGCGGCGTCCGCAGTCCAGCCCACTTTCTCCTCGATGGCAGCGCTCGCCTTATGCTCCAAACCAGAACGCGAGAGCACAAACGCGCCAATCATGCCGAAAGCGAAGCCTCCCACATGCGCCCAGTGAGCCACGCCCGACGATGAGCGCGAAATCGTGCCGTAAAACAATTCCATGGCACCCCAAAGAGGCAAGAGCCAGATGGCAGGAGCTTTGAACCGTCCGCGGATATACAAGATCCAGTAAAACATTTCAATTTTCAGTTTGGGGAAACGAACGAGGAACGCGCCCATCAGTGCCGCGACCGCGCCGGACGCCCCAAGCGTTGGAACAATGCTCCCTGCATTGAACCAGGCATGAATCTGCGTCGCCACCAATCCAGCAACCAGATAGAAAATCGCGTAGATGGGCCGGCCCCAATTGTCTTCGAGAATAAAACCCGCAAGCCAGAGAAACCACATATTGCCGATCAAATGAAGCCAACCGACGTGAAGAAACATCGAGGTAAGGTAAGAGATGGCCGTCGGGTGAGCAGGAACAAAAGCATACCGAGCCAGGAAACTGTTGCGCTCGAAATCTTCAAATTGTTGCGACAGGTTATCCATCTCCGTTTGCAACGCGATTGGATCATCTTGCAAGCGGATATTGGCGTCCCAGGCATCTTCAATTTGGCGATCGCCTGCTCCCAGCTTTTTCCATTCATCAGGATATTGTGCTTCTAGAGACTCAACGAATTTGCGGGCATCGTCGCCAATTTTCAAATCGGGATGCATGGCTGCGAGCAGGACCAGATGTTTGCGCACCTCGATGCGCTGGGGAGTCAGCGCGTTTTCCGCCTCAATCGTCCAGTGGGTGCCAAGAAAGGCGATCACATTCAGCGCGATGAGCGCAAACGTGACCACCGGCCAGCGCCGTCCCTGCATGTTTTCGTGCCGAAGGGGTAGAAGCATGCGCGTTCCTTTCACATCGAGAGAGACTCAAGCGGGCTCTGGTTTCCCATTAGTCTAGAGGCTCCTCCTCATAACGACCGAAAATTGATGGATCAAGGTCCGAACTAGTAAAGATTGCGGCTTACGATACACCATCGAACAGCCCATTCCCTCCCTGAAAACATTCTGAGGGCCCGCCCCAAGGATTTCTTGCTGAGTGTGGGCAGTGGGTCAGTCTCCGAGCACCTGACTTATCGGGGACTGACCTTCAATTGGCTATGGAACCGTTTTTCTTCGCGGTCGTGCCGCCTCGCTGTCGAGTGACCTCAACGGTCAGGGCCGCCCGCCCTTGCAAGGGCGAGAAGGATTAAACGTCGTATAATCTCGTGCGCGCAACGGGGGAGCAGAACGTATGACCGTACAAGAACAAATCAAGAAGTATATTGCCAGCCAACCGGAGCCAAAACGCAGTGACCTGCGAGAGTTGCATCGGCTCACACTTCAAGTGTCACCAGAATGCAAATTATGGTTCTTCGATGGTAAAGACAGCAAAAATCATACTGTTTCCAACCCTACGATTGGATATGGATTTTACACAATAAAATATGCCAACGGAAAAAGCAGAGAGTTTTTTCAAATTGGTGTGAGCGCAAACAAAACCGGAATCTCTGTCTATATTCTTGGTCTCAAGGATAAGAAGTATTTAGCCAAAACATACGGAAAAAAACTGGGCAAGGCGAGCGTGACCGGATATTGCATTCGGTTTAAAGCTCTACAGGATATAAACATCGATACGCTTGCAGCGGCAATCCGACATGGGCTTGCAGCTCAGAAGGAAAAAGGCAAGCTCACGAAATAATTCCACTGTTAAAGGCAAGCAGTTATCGACGTTAAGGCGCTCCAGTATACGGCCCCTACATCCCTGAGCCGCGCCACAAAGCCATTGCCTCTAAAACGGGTCTCCCGCAATCGTCGTGCGGCTCTCCGTCGGCGCTCCTTGCCTTTCTCTCTTTGCCGTTGCCCACTGCGGAAGTATCACGGGCTTAACCGGAAGTAATCCACTTGCCTGGTTAACGCTAGCGCTTAATCGGACGCGCGTTTTCGCGAATACGTGAAGGCAGGCAGGGTGCTCTGCGCGCGTTCGATTAAGCCGTTTGAACGTGGCCGCCCAGTTTGCGGCGGACGCGGGCCCTATGGGAATTCAATGATGGGAAGGAGCGGCGTCGAGGTCCGCCACGTGCGAGCGCCAGGTTGCAGCACGTGACACCTGGCGTGCGGAATCTGGTTACGGCGAAAAAGTATGGTGAAAAAGGTGGTTGTAGAAGCTGGAAGAAGAGAGTTATTCGACGACAAGGCAAAGAAGTGCGAACCGTGCCGAGGCACGCGAAGAATTCGAATGGGAGAGCGCGCGTTCATGCTGCCACGGTGACCACGGGCGGCGAGCGGAGTTGGATTTCGGCAGCGGTAAGCCGCTCGATGACCTTCATCGGGCCAGCGCACTTCGGACAGTGCCAAAGATCGGACGAGTCGTTGGTGGTGGAGACGTTTTGTTCCGCTTTCGGCTGTTGTTGCGAGCCGAGAAGGTGAAAGCAAAGCGGTAGGAGCGTGGCACGCCGCCGGTTGGCCAGAAATCCGAAGTTGCGGATGCGCACGAAGCCTTGCGGCAGGATATGCAGTAGGAAGCGGCCCAAAAACTCGTCGAGCGGTAGAGGCATGAGTTTCTGCTCGTTGTTGTGGGCCGAATCGCGCCGACGAAACGTGACGGTTCCGTCAGCAAAGGAGACCAGGCGATGATTGGAGATGGCCACGCGATGGGTGTAGCGGCCCAGATATTGGAGTACCTATTGAGGGCCACCGAAGGGGCGTTTCAAGTACACCACCCAGTCTTGCTGGAACAGCGGCCGTAACCAGGCGGCGAAGATCTTGGGCTGCGCGAGGAGTGCCAAATCTCCGTGGAAGTTGAGCTGGCCATTCTGAAAAGCCTGTTTGAGCGCATCGACGAACTTGCCGCGAAAGATTTTGCGCAGCACCTTCTTGGGAAGAAAGTAGTTGTCTGGTGAGCGAACCCAGCGGGTGTGATCGGAGGACAGGCCGCCGGCGGGAACGACACAATGGACGTGCGGGTGAAGTTGGATTTTTTGATTCCAGGTATGCAGCACACTGAAGAATCCAATTTCAGCGCCGAGGCGTAACGGGTCGCGGGCCACTTCCAGAAGAGTTTCCGCAGTGGTACGGAACAAGAGATCGTAGAGGAGCTTCTTGTTCTGCAGGACCAGTGGTGCCAAGCGGCCGGGGAGTGTGAAGACCACGTGCACATAACGTGTCGGAAGAAGTTCTCGTTGACGCGCGGCGATCCAGCGTTCCCGGGCAGCGATCTGACACTTGGGGCAGTGGCGATCACGACAGCTGTTGAAGGAAATGGCCCAATGTCCACAGCGAGTGCATTCATCGAGATGACCGCCGAGTGCGGCGGTGCGACACCGCGCAATGGCCCGTAGCACTTTGAGATGCTTCCAGCGCATCCAATGGCGGTTTCGTTCGATGAAGGGTTCTCCCGCAGCGCGGATGAGATCGGCCACCTCGAGCGGCGGCCGATCCATCTACTCCTCCTGCGGTGACCGGTCTTTGAGCTGTAGTGAGTCCAAAGGACTCGGTGTGGCCTGGAGATGGCGCTGCGAAAGATGCAGGTAGATGGTGGTTTCTTTCAAATCGCGATGGCCTAACAGGATCTGAATGGTGCGCAGATCGGCACCTGCTTCGAGCAAGTGCGTGGCAAAACAATGCCGCAGAGTATGCGGATGGACGCCTTTCTGGATGTTGGCTCTCTGGGCGGCGTTATGACACGCATGCCAAACGGTTTTCGTATCGATGGGCTGATCACTGCTGTGGCGGTGGTCGCCGGGAAAGAGCCAGTTGCTGGGTTTTCGCCGCAAGCGGCGCCAATGTGCGCGGAGTTCTTCAAGTAGCACTGGGCTGAGCATGACATCGCGATCTTGGCGTTCCTTGCCATCTTGGATGTGAATGACCATGCGCTTGTTGTCGACATCGCTGAGCTTCAAGTGGGTCAGCTCGGCACACCGCGCGCCGGTGGCATAGAGGGTCATCAGGATCGTCCGATGGAAAGGAGGGCAGGCCGCATCGATGAGTTGAGCGACTTCTTCCTGGCTGAGGATCGCCGGCAGACGATGATTCCTTTTTGGATAAGGAGTGTCCGCGACGCTCCAAGCCCTTCTTAGCGTCTTGGTGTAGAAGAACCGCAGAGCCGCCAGACGGATGGCAACTGTGCCCGATGACAACTTCCTTTGTTGAAACAGTTCGGCTTGATATTCACGAATGTGTTGGGGACCCAAGCGGTCTGGGGGACGGTTGAATCGTCGAGCAAAATCTTCGACGGTGTAGATGTAGCTGCGTATGGTATCTTCAGAATAATTACGACGCTGGAGATCTTCCAGCATCAGTTTACGTAGATGGGTCACAGGGACCTCCTTGTGACCCACACTTATATGTCAGCCGTTAGGCAACCACCTCTCCGTACATCCCACGCGCAGCGTCCGCCGCTGGGCGGCTACGTTCAAACGCTAACCGGAAACTTACCCACTACCGGATCGTGCGACAAGTTGACACCCTGGAACGGGGCGACTATCGTTCGAGATGAATTTTTCGAGGGGCTTTTGGATGAAGATTCTGGTGATTGGCGGCGGCGGGCGCGAGCACGCGCTCGTTTGGAAGCTCAAGCAGAGCACACGCGTGGAAAAAATCTGGTGCGCGCCGGGCAACGGCGGTATCGCTCAGGACGCGGAATGCGCTGCCGTGGATGCGGGCGACGTAACCGGGCTTGTGTCGCTGGCAGCAAAAATCGCGCCAGATTTGACCGTCGTGGGCCCGGAGCTGCCTCTTGTGAATGGCATCTCGGACGCGTTTGCGCACCGAAATTGGCCCATTGTGGGCCCTTCCCAGCGAGCCGCTCAGCTTGAGGGCAGCAAGATTTTTGCAAAAGAGTTTTTGCTCCGCCACAACATTCCGACAGCGAGAATGTATGGCTCATACGATTCGGCGCAAGAGGCGTACGACACGCTGAAAGCCGTAACTTGGCCGCTGGTGATTAAGGCAGATGGTTTGTGCGCCGGCAAGGGTGTTTTCTTGGCCCCCGACGCAGAGGCCGCCCGGCAATTCCTCGAACGCGTAATGGAAAAGAACGAGCTTGGACCTGGCGGGCGCCGAGTCTTGCTCGAGGAAACACTCGAAGGCGAAGAGCTCTCCTTCATCATTTTGACCGACGGCGAGCGCTACGCGCCGATGGTGCCAACGCGCGATCACAAGCGCGTCTTCGATGGCAACAAGGGGCCCAACACCGGAGGAATGGGCGCTTACTCATCAGACGAATTGCTGCCACCAGCACTCCGTGATGTCGTGACCTCTTCTATCGTGGAGCCGACTCTGCGCGGCCTCGCCGAGGAGGGCATCCCGTACCAGGGTTTTCTATATCTCGGCCTGATGCTGACCCCGGACGGGCCTAAAGTGCTGGAGTTTAATTGCCGTCTAGGAGATCCGGAAGCCCAAGCGATAGTTGCGCGAATGGATTTCGATTTGGCGGAGGTCCTTTCAGACGTGGCGATGAAGCGGCTGGACCCGACAAAATTGCGTTGGAAGGAAGGAGCAAGCGTCTGCATCGTATTGGCTTCCGGCGGATATCCAGGCAAATTTGAGGCAGGAAAGAGAATTGATGGACTAACCGCTCTAGGTCACGAAACCGGTGTGCACGTTTTTCAGGCAGGAACCAGGACTGAGAGCGGCTTGCTCGTGACAAACGGCGGCCGAGTTTTAGGTGTGACTGCCGCACGAGAGTCTTTAGAGCCGGCCCTGGCGGCTGCCTATCGAGCAGCAGAAAAAATCCATTTTGACGGCGTGCACTATCGCAAGGACATAGGTGGCCACGTAGGCCGCGTGAAAGCCGCGGGAGATTAGAGCCGTGCCGCGCGTCCTCAGTCTTTTCTGGGCGCCGAAAAGAGATCCGAGGCCGCCGAGGTACGCTTTGCAGGATCGTCCGCGGCGGGATCATTCGGCAAGGCGACGCGATTGAAAAGTTAAACTAAACTTCAAGGGAGACTTACGGATTCGGCTTGAGCGTCGGACGCAATGTGGGTGCTCTCGGTGGCTGGTTCTTGTCGACTTTCGCCTTTTCCATGGGTTCGTCCGGCGGAACAATCCAATTGAAGCTGTCCTCGGTCATGCCGCCGAGGATAAAGTGGGACTTGCCGGCGATGAGCGGCAAAACAGCGCGCATAAATTCCGTGGCGTCCTGAGGCGCAGCTTTGTTGGCTTGGCCGTGCTCGATATCCTCGTCCACCTTTAAGAATTTAGGGTCACCATGCGTTAAATCGTCGATGTCCGGATAGTTCCCTTCAATCAACTGCTGCAGCGTCGGCCCTTGAATGCTTGGTGGATAGCGAACTTCGACAAGCGTCTTGGGCGCGTGCTTTTCGGGCGGATAGATTTGCGTGAACCTCGGACGCAGCAAGCGCGTCTGCCAAAAGTCGCCCTGCGTGGCAATCTCTTCCTGCTGAATGCGGTATTCGATGGTCCAAACTTCGGGGCCATAATCGTCTGGGGCAAAACCGATAAGCACAACTTCGAAGATGGCCTCATCGGGCTTGAAATCGACCTTGTGCTGAAGTTCGGAGACCAGCGGCCGCAGTCGCTCGAGGAAGGCGACTCCGATCTCATCCAAATCGGGCGCGATTTCGTCGGGATTGACGCCATAGTGTGGGTTCCTTCCGCCGATGCTCGGAAAATCATGGTCCAGACGCACCGGCGTCGGATTGGAAGTATGTCGCCACTCGGAAGCACCCAGCAGTATGCCTATATGGGTGGTACCGACGCTCATCACGCGAGGAGGAATTGAGTTCTTTTCAATGGGCTGGTCAATGGCGGCGAAAATAATCTTGTCGTGAGCCACGTGAACGATCACGCGGCCACCAGCAAGATTCGCGACAATCTCGTTGCTGATTGCCTGCTCTTGCGCAAATGCAATCGTCCCCGAGACTCTACATGCCAGCGCCAGAAGACAGGGCAAGACCCGAATGACGAGTTGTCGGCGGTATGCGTTCGCGGTTCTCATGGGTCCACTGCGGGATGAGACATTCTCCTACGAACTGCCCGATGAATACAGCGCGTTTAGGGCTTTTGGTCCGCCACGGCAGCTGCGGCTTCTTTCGCTCGCGTTAGCATCGCATCCAGAGCCGCACGGTCGTAGTAACCGCCGTGTCGAATCACAGCCCAAACTTTGCGCGTGTTGCCGATCTCCTCCACAGGATTCGCGCTTAACAAAACCAAGTCTGCCGCGTGGCCCGTTTCAACTGTGCCGAAATCTCTCTCGCGGCCAAGAAACTGTGCGGCACCGTGCGTGGCAGCCTGCAGGGCTTCCATCGGCGTAAATCCTGCGCGAACCAGCTCGGCGAGCTCCTGATGAAAACTATCGCCAGGAAAAACAAACGCGTCGAGCGAGTCAGAACCAACCAGCAGCGGCACCCCGGCTCGATGCAGCTCGCCCGTCAGCTTCCAATCGTTGGATGCCTGCCGAGCCAGCCACGCCGCCCGCTGCTTCATCTCCGCATCGTTGATGGACTCGCGCCATTCCTTCGCCAGCGAAGGCGGAACAAAATCGAGTAAAGGCTCGTCAGTTTTCCAGTTCTCCGGGTGAGAGGTGATGTCCAAAGAAGCGAGCGTGGGTGTAACCCAAGTACCATTTTTCTTCAGCGTGGAGAAAAGCGCGGCGGCCTTTTCCGGGCTGTAGCTGGCGTCGGCTTCGTGCGCGATGGCTTCCCAAGCGGTAGAGTTGCCGCTTTTTTCGGCTTGCACCAGGCGCGGTCTAAGCTCGGTTTCCTTCGAGGAAAAAGAAAGAGAAAAAGCGCTGTAGAGAAGATGCTCGATGCTGTGCATTCCAGCGTCGCTAGCTTCCTTGGCGCCGATTTCAAAGGGCAAATGTCCGACAAACGAAATATTCTGCTTCTTGGATTCATCGGCCACCGCAAAGAACGCATCGCGCGAAGGCAGTGTAATTATTTTTATAAAATTTGCGCCTCGCTTTTTCAGATCATCGACCGCGGCGCGGGCTTCCGCCGCATTCGCAACAGGATATTGCTCGGGAGTTTTCCTGCCGCTCGCAGCAAGGAATGGACCCGAAGCAACAATATGAGGACCGAGGAGAGCCCCGGATTCGGTGTCGCGCTGCCAGGAAAGAAGCGCATCGAGATCGCCGCCCATGTCGCGCACGCCAGTGATTCCGTTTGCCAAAAGCAACGGCAAAAGCACCTGCTCGCTCCAGGAAGGATCGGCGTTGATACCCGCGAGATGGACGTGCATGTCCCAAAAGCCCGGCAGCATGAATTTCCCTGATGCATCGATAGTATGCGCGGTTTTAGGAACCTTTATTTTCTTCGATGGCCCGACTGCAACGATGCGGCCCGCCGCGATGAGCACGGTCTGGTCTGCCTGAGGCGTGCGCCCCGTCCCGTCGATGACGGTAACGTGCGTGATCGCCAGTTCAGAAGAGGTCTCGGCAGCAAAGAAAGCCGGAACCGCGAGAAATGCGGCAAGTAGCAGAAGGAGTATGCTTCTAGACCTCAACGATATGCTCACTTTCCAGGCGACCGGCCAATTCTAAAAGCTACCACAATCCACCTACAGAAGCTGCGAAGCGCTCGTCAGGACGATACAGAGCGAGTAAAATGAATGATTCGAACCAAGGAGTAGAACGGAGACCATGGGTTTGCGAAAAGCGAAAAACATTCAACACAAAGGCAAGCGGCTGACCGACATTCTGGAAGCGCACGCACTTTTCTTTCGTGGCAAGGAAGGAGGCGCCCGCGCCGATTTGGCCGGCGCCGATCTTTCGAACGCCAGTTTGCAAGGCATCAACCTTAGCGGCGCGATTCTCACCAGAGCCAGCTTTGAAGACTCCGACCTTCGAAAAGCCAAGCTTCCCGGCGCGGATTTAACCGGCGCGAATCTTCGGAAAGCCGACTTAAGGAACACGGACATGACGGAAGCGATTTTGCCCGGCGCGGACTTAACCGAAGCGGAAGCGAGCGGCGTGGAATTTTTTCGCTGCGATCTTTCGAACGCGATTTTTCATCGTACCCGTTTGCGAAACGTAAATTTGCGATTGGCCCGTGTTCAAGGTGCGAGCTTTACGGGCGCGGACATGGGAGTAGCGATTCTCCGGGAAACGGATTTGACTGGAGCGGATCTTTCCGGCGTCGACCTTTCGACGGCGTTGCTGCCGCGCGGTTATTCCGTGGAACAAACCAAACAGAAAAGCGCGTAGGACTCCACGCACATGTGATTTAGAGTCAATGGTGAAGAAATAAGCTGGCGCGCGCGCGATTGGGCGTCTCCTCTGGGCCATCAGGTTCCCGCGGGATTTTTGGAACAGCGACGTGTCCGCTTTAATGGCAAACGGCATCTCCGCGTGGTAGCCTCAGGCGTAAGCGATGGAATCCTTCGTAAGTGTGACCCGTGGCCACTCCTGCGACACAACTCGACGCCTCCGAAATTCGCGAACGCGTACTCGGCGTGATTCGTAACCTGCTCGAGGAATTGGGCAGCCGTGGCGCTTTGCCCATGCTCAGCAGTACTTCGAAGCTGGACCAGGATCTCGGACTTGGAAGCCTCGAGCGCGTGGAATTGCTCGCGCGGCTGGAGACGGCTTTTGGCGTGCGGTTGCCCGATAGCGTTGCAGCGGAAGCAAATACTCCAGAAGACCTCGCGAAGGCCTTGCGAATGGCGCCCGGCGCCGAGACCGAGGAAGACGAAGCGGGTTCGGCTCTGCGCGCGGCGATCACAACGCAAAAAATGCATCGCGAGGCCGTGGATCCCGGCGTTTTCGCTACAGAAACTTTATTGGACGTTCTGCGCTATCGTGCGATGCACGACGCCGAACGTGCGCATTTGCTCATCACCGAAGAAACCGAAGGCAAAGAGCGCAGCGTAACTCTGAATTTCGGTGAATTGTATGCCGCCGCGCAGCGCTGCGCGGCCGAATTGGCGCGACGCGGCGTGCCCGCAGGCGGCCGCGTGGCGCTGATGCTGCCGACTTCGCGCGCGTTTTTTGTTTCCTACGCCGGAATTTTGCTGGCCGGCGCGATTCCTGTGCCGATTTATCCGCCGTTTCGCGCCGACCGCATCGAAGAATACGCATCGCGACAATCAGCGATCCTCAAAAACGCCGGCGTCTGTTTGCTGTTGACGTTTCGTCAAGCAGAGGCTGTCGCGCGGCTATTGAAACCCCGCGTGCATTCGCTGGCAGAAGTAGCCGACGCGGAAAAACTGATCGATGCCGCGGATAAAGCGCCGCCGCCATCGCCCGGCGCGCTCCCGCTGCATCTCACGGGAAGCCGCGCGCGAAAATCGAGCGACATCGCGCTGTTGCAATACACTTCCGGTTCGACAGGCGACCCCAAAGGCGTCGTCCTGACGCACGCGAATTTGCTCGCTAATATTCGCGCCATCGGCGAGGCCCTGGAGTTGGGACCCAGCGACCTAGGCGTGAGCTGGCTGCCGCTGTATCACGATATGGGCTTGATTGGTGCGTGGCTCACATTGCTGCACTTTGGCATTCCACTCGCGGTGATGTCCCCGCTTGCGTTTCTCACGCGGCCCGAGCGCTGGCTTAAAGCGTTTCAGAAATATGGCGGCACGATTTCCGCGGCGCCGAATTTTGCCTACGAGCTGTGCGTGCGAAAAATCGCTGATAAAGATATCCAGGGCCTGGACTTGAGCGCTGTGCGTGCCGTACTCAATGGGGCCGAGCCAGTCAATCCCGACACGCTGAACCGATTTGCAGACCGTTTCGCGCCTTACGGTTTTCGCCGCGAGGCGCAACTACCTGTCTATGGACTTGCGGAAGCTTCGCTGGCCGTAACGATTCCCCCGCTGAATCGCGGTCCGCTCATTGACCGCATCGAGCGAGAAACCTTCACTGCAGGGGGACGCGCCGTGCCTGCACCGGCGGATGATGCCAGAGCGATTGCGTTTGTATCCTCCGGCAAACCGCTTCCCCGGCACGATGTTCGAATCGTCGATGCCGGCGGCAACGAAGTGGGTGACCGAACCGAAGGATTTCTTTGGTTCCGCGGGCCTTCTGCGACGAGCGGCTACTATCAAAATGCGGAAGCGACCGAGCAATTGTTGCCAATGGGGCCGGCGTCGAGGGAAGGCGAATTCGCGTGGGTGAATTCCGGCGACCGTGCGTACCGTGCGGACGGCGAAATCTACGTCACGGGCCGCGTGAAGGACATCATCATCAAAGGCGGAAGAAATCTTTATCCGCACGAAGTCGAAGAACTCGCGGCGCGCGCCGAGGGGATTCGCAAAGGGTGCATCGTAGCATTCGGCCTAAAGGATGAAGCATCTGGCACGGAAAAGCTGATCGTGGTCGCGGAATCACGCGAACGTGAAGCATCGCGGCGTGCGACGATGACGGCGGCGGTGACAGAACAGGTCTCGCAAGGACTTGGCATGCCACCAGATAAAGTCGAACTCATTCCGCCCGGGAGCATTCCAAAAACATCGAGCGGAAAATTGCGCCGCGAGGAAACCAAGCAGCTCTATCTCGCCGGGAAATTGGACGCGGGCAAGGCGCCGGCGTGGGTGCAAATTACGCGACTGGCGACGGCTGGCGCGGCACGAACAGCAGGCAGCGAAATTTGGTCGGCCGTGCGGCGCGGCTTGGAAATTTTGTACGGTCTCTATTTCTGTGCCGTGTTTATAGTGTGGATCGTTCCGACTTGGACGATCGTGAATTTCATCGGCGATTACCGCAAAGCGGGACGCTTCACATCGGCCGCGCTCAAGATATTGTTTGCGCTGATTGGCTGCCGCGTCCGCGTCGTTGGCAAGGAATACGTGGACGCGCCAGGCGCGAGAGTCTATGCCTCGAATCACACGAGCTATTTTGACGTGCTGGCGCTGATGATGGGTCTTGGCGTTCCGTATCATTTCGTCGCCAAAATGGAAGTCGGGAGAATGCCGTTCATTGGCACATTTTTGACGAAGATGAAGCACACGAAATTCAACCGCAGCGATCCCGGGTCGCGGATGCGGCAGATGAGAGAAATGGAAACGCTTCTGCGCGAGGGGGAATCGATTTTCGTTTTTCCCGAGGGGACGTTTACGAGCGAAGACGGCGTGCGCCCGTTCCAGCTCGGCGCATTCAAAGCAGCGGTGAACGCCGGCGTGCCGATTGTTCCGATCTCGCTAGCGGGCACGCGCAAATTCCTGCGCGACGGAACGTATCTGCCAAGGCCGACGCGCGTGACCATCACAGTTTCCCCGCCAGTTTATCCGCGCTCCGCCGACAACGCGGCGAAGGCCGATGAAAGTTCCGCTTGGCATGAACTGATCCGCCTCCGCGACACTACTCGCGAAACCATCGCGCGCTATTCCGGCGAACCACTCCTCTGAAATCTCATCGGCCCTAGGTTTCAACTTGCGCTCAAAACGAAAAGAGCGCCTGGACAAATCGGCGCCCCTTTCGCTTGAATAAAAACTGTTCGCAGGATACGGCGAACTTAGTGCTGCAAACTGTAAATGACCGTGATGTACGTATCGATCTCAACGGGTTGGCCGTTGAGAACCGTTGGGCGGTAACGCCACTGGCCGACGGCGTCAATCGCGGACCGCAGGAAGAGCGGATCGCCGCTGACCACCTGCAAGGATCGGATTGTGCCGTCCGTGGAGATGATGGCGTGCAGCTCCACCTGGCCTTCCTTATGAATTTGTCTTGCGAGCGAAGGATATTGCGGCTCGATGCGCCGGAGCA
The DNA here is from genome assembly GCA_963843265.1 of uncultured Acidobacteriota bacterium. Lineage (GTDB taxonomy): Bacteria > Acidobacteriota > Terriglobia > Acidiferrales > UBA7541 > Acidiferrum. The sequence goes on from CAWJJR010000001.1 coordinate 422,435, forward strand.
GCATGGCTGGCTCAAGGTGCGTCACGTGGAGGCGGCGAGGAGTTTGGGGCCGCGCATCCGCGGGGCGCTCCGGCCTCGCATCGTCAATGCCGATTCCCCAGGGGGGTTGCAGGCCGTTGCGCCCGTCGGGCGTGCCGATGCCGACAGTTGGCTCCGGCGGCGGCGTGTCCCCAATCGGCACGGGGCGATTGGGAGCAATCGGCGTATAGCAGGTCGAACAGAAATGTCTGGAGTGCCAATGTCGAAGTTGAGTTGTGGCAGTCTGAGGATGTTCCGGCGCTTTTGAAGCGTAATACGGCGGGATCGGAATCATGGCGTAAGCGAGGCGTTCCGGTTTTCCAAATAGGGGAACCAAAATAATGGCCGTGACAATCGCGGTTTGCGCAGCGATGGAAATGACCAAGGCTCGGCGGCGAATGCGCCGCTCTCTGGCGCGTTGCTCGGCAGTGCCTTCGACGAAACAGCCTTGCAGTGAACCGAAATCGTTTTGTGGACTGGGGCTAGAACTGGGGCCGGGTTCGATCGACATCACACACCTCCACAGAAAAGTTCTGCGAGATAGAACGGGAATTTTTGCGACGCCGGCATCCTGTGGGTTGCTCAACTGCCGCAGGAGACCGGCGCCGCGCTCGCAGGGATGTGAGGTGCGCGCGTCCTCTGCAACATTGGACACCGGGGCGATGGACAAGTTCCCGAGCGCCAGCAACAAACGCTGTCGGTTGGTTCGTAAGCGGCAGCAGCGCGGGTAGTGGGTCAGTTTCCGATTGCGCGACTTGAAGGAAGCCGCCCGCGCGGCGGACGCTACGCGTGAGGCGAACGGAGCAGTTTGTGGCGAACGGCTGAAGTAAGTTGTCGGGTCATAAGGAGGTCCTTATGACCCGACTTCGCAAAATGATGCTCGAAGAACTCGAGCGTCGTAATTATTCTGAGGCTACCACACGCTGTTACATTCGCGCAGTTGAAGATTTCTCACGACGATTCAAGCGTTCTCCAGATTGTTTGGGTCCGGAACACATTCGTGAATATCAGGCCGAGCTGTTCAAGAAGCACAAGTTGTCGCCGGGCACGGTTACGCAGCGATTGGCAGCTCTGCGATTCTTCTACGTCAAAACTCTCAAGAAAACCTGGAGCATCGCCGAGACGCCCTATCCGAAAAAAGGGTTTCACCTTCCTGCGATCCTCAGCCGGGAAGAAGTCGCACAACTCATCAACGCAGCTCTAACTCCTTTTGAGCGCACTCTGTTGATGACCCTCTACGCCACCGGAGTACGACGCGCTGAATTGACACACCTGAAAGTCGGCGACATCGACAGCAAACGCATGGTGATTCACGTCCAGGGCGGCAAGGGACGCAAAGACCGGTTATGGGCCGCGGCGCATAATCGGTCTTATGTGCCGGGAAAAGTTATGTGCTCTGGACGCAGACGGAATCTACGGAGACAAGCCTCTGGGAGTGATGGTCCTGCACATAACTATTTGCCTCTGAATGAAGCGATGAGCTTGTCGGCTGGTCGGAAATAGCCTCTTTTCAGAGTCGGAGGTAGGACGGCCTCAAGCATTTCGCGCTTCTGTGAAGGGTCCACCCGAAGGTATATCTCAGTACTCTGAATGCTTTCGTGGCCGAGCCAGAGGGCTACTTTGCGGATATCACCGGTTGCCTGCAGTGTGTTTAAGGCGCAAGTGTGCCGCAGAACGTGCGGCGACACTCGTTTGGTTTTCAAGGAAGGACATTTGTTAACGGCAGCGGGATTGTGCTTATTAAGGATATGCTTGAAGCCAGAGCGTGTAAGGGGCTGGGCACGCGCATTGAGGAATAGTTCAGGAACGCTCGCGTCGCCTCGAATGGAAAGCCACGCTCGCAGGCTGCCTGCAACAGTTTTCCAGAGAGTTAGGATGCGCTGCTTCCTCCCTTTTCCCATTACGCGGATATCAACATAGCCCGCACGAAACGTCACATCGCTGATTTTGAGTCCGACTAATTCGGAAACCCGAAGACCGCTGGTGAACGCTAAGTGAAGCATGGCGCGATCGCGGACGCCATCACGAGAGCTGGGATCGGGAGCATCGAGCATAGCCTGCATTTCAGCTTGCGTGAGATGCCGCACTAGAAGGACGTCGGTCCTTTGAAACGGGATGGCTAACACCCGACGAAGTTGTTCCAAGGCCGATGGAACGCGGTATTCGAGGAAGTGCATAAATGACTTGATCGCCGCCAGACGTGCGTTTCGTGTGGAAGGGCCGTTACGCCGGTCCGCTTGAAGATGTTCGAGGAAAGCCAACACCAGAGGTGCATCGAGTTGCTCCAACTGGAGTGCAGCCGGCGAACAGCCGAGCCGCTGGCTGGCGAACTGGAAGAGCAGCTGAAAGGCATAAGCATAGTTGTCGCTCGTATGGGGACTGGCCTTTCGTTCATTGGGTAACCTCTCGCGCAAGTAGGCGGTGATATGAGGCGCGACGAGAGTCATAGTCGTTCTCCCTCCAAATAGGCTTGGCAGTCATCGGCGATATTCGTCATGAGATGCGTTGTGGACTGCAAATACCAATACGTATCGCTGATATGCGCGTGACCGAGGTAAGTGCTGAGGGCCAGCATGTGCTTGGTGATTCTCGATTGCTCATCTGGACTGTTCTCCAACGCCCTTGAGGCAAAGGTGTGCCTTAAGTCATGCAGGCGTGGGCCGGGCTGCCCCGGCCCTGCACGCAGCCCAAGCTTGCGCAGGAGAAAAAGGACGGTCTCATTCACGGTCGCGTAGTGCAGGGGCTTACCGCGCAGTTGGACAAAAACACGTGTCTCCACGCCTGCCAGTTGTTCGCGACGATCAAGGTAGAGGCTCAGTTGCTTTGCCGTCGTTGGATGAAGTGGCACAAGCCGACTTTTTCGAAATTTGGTCTCACGGATGTAAAGTCCGTCAGGACGGATGTCATCGATTTGGAGTGCGAGTGCCTCGGAGATGCGCAAACCGCAGGCCGCCACCAGCCCAAAGAGCGTGTAGAAAGTAAGCGGCCTCAAAGATCCTGCCGGTGGTAGTTGCTTGGCTTCCGCGAGGATCGCGGCGATTTGGGTCGGAGCGAAGATGTGTGGTAGCCGGCGCGCGCGCACGTGATGGGCAAAGACCCCTGCCGGAGGAAGTTGATGTTCGGTATCCTCAGCGCGGATGTAGCGTGCGAATAGGATAAGGTTGTTCAGACGCCGCGCTCGTTGTTGCTGGGATGTCGCACGGGCGGCCCATGCGATCGCGGAGTCGGCCTTGATATGGATCTCGCCTCTTTCGGCCGCGAAACACGCAAATTCCTTGAGCAGGACTTCTGTATCTCGGAGTTGATAGCCGCCCGCCCTTCGCAATTGGAGGTAGCTCTCGATGGCCTGCATCAACATGGCACCACCTCCTCGGGCCACGGTTGAGCAATCTCCGATAACATCTCTACATCGACTTTGGCGTACAGGAAATGTGCTGCAGCACATTTGCTCTACCTCCATCTCTCTGAACGTCACCTCAGTGCGACCGGGAGCCCTCTGGACTCGCTAGAGCTAAAAGGCCGGCCACCACAGAACGAGTAGATGGACCGGCCACCCTTCGAGGTGGCCGATCTGGTCCGCGCTGCGGGAGACGCCTTCATCGAACGAAGCCGTAAGTGGATCACCTGGAAGCATGTCAAAGTGCTGCTGGCCATTGCGCGGTGTCGCACGGCCATGCTCGGCGGACATCTCGATGAGTGCACGCGCTGCGGACATCGCGCCATCTCCTACAACACTGTCGTGATCGGCACTGCCCCAAGTGTCAGGTCGGGCGCTCGCGAACGTTGGCTTGCGAAGCGTCGCAGAGAACTTCTTCCGACGCAGTACGTGCACGTGGTCTTCACGCTTCCCCGCCAGCTTGGCCCCACTGGCTCCTGCAGAATAAGAAGCTCCTCTACGATCTCTTGTTCCGTACCAGTGCGGAAACTCTGCTGGAAGTTGCCCGCGATCCCGAAACACCTCGGCGCAGAAATTGGCTTCTTCAGCGTGCTGCACTCCTGGAGTCAGAAACTCAACTTGAACCCTCACTCAGGATGCCTGTCATTATCATCTCCTTCGTTTTCAACGAATAAAGGTGGCTGGTTTTCCGTGCGGCCCCCCGCTAGCAGCAGCTTTCCAGTTCGAAGAAGCCGCTCAACGATGCTCCGAACCGGTTCGGCACTCAGATCCGCGCGGCGAATCTCCCAGGGAGCGCGGGGAGCAGTTTGTTCGCACTTCAGCAGGCCTGCCTCCACGAGCCGTTCGATTGTGCGGTGACTCACGCCACATACTCGAGCGGCCTCGCTCAAACTAACTCTCTCAGGGTCGGTTAGCGCGCGTTTTTGACCAGGAATTGAATAGTTGCGCCGAGCCGTGGCTACACGATTCTGATTCCACCGTTTCCCCTTTCCCGTGAAATGTCCAAGTCGGTTCAAAACGGAAGCAATCTGGTCGTCACCGTGGCGTACGGACATCCGACGGATGATCTCCAACGCTTCCATGGGTGTGGTCATCTCGGTCGCGGGACGAGGCCGTTCCATCTCGATCTGAGTGTGCGTACCTCCGTTCCAGTGAATAGTGAACTGCAGAGTTTTATTCTGCTTTTCTTCGCGCACGACGATCTCTTCTATGGCCGTGCGAAAGATCATCTTCTTGAGTGTCGGCGGACAGCGATCGCTTCGCCAGATTTCAGAAAAGTTCTCACCCATCAAACGAATCCTGGCTTCCTCTTCGGAAGACAACGCATAGCGCTTCTCGTTGAGGCTGGAAAGTCGTTGTTTGACGGTCGTGATCTCCTCCAGCTTTTCGTTCCAGCGACGCTCCAATTCGCCGGCTACCAAACGATTCCTGGCATCCACCGCGTCGTATTGTTCAAACGCCTTCTTGGCCTCGTACTCGAGCTGATCGAGTTTGCTCGACAGGGCGGCCCGCTGTGCGGCATCTCCTGCGCTCAATCCCTCAAGCGCCCGCAGACTGGCTTCCACCCCAAAAGGGGAGATCACTCCCAGCAGTTCTTGACCCAACCGGCGGTCCACCGAAGCACCTCCAAAGCCGAGGCAATACTGCCCACCGTCGTCATAGTCTCCTTTACAGAGGTACCGCGCATGGGTGCCGTTGCCTCCCCAGTAGCGCACATGCAGTTTGCGTCCACAGTGGCCACAGCGGAGAAGTCCCACCAGAAGGCCTTGCCCTGCACGGATCGCCGCCATCGATTCGTCAGCCTGCCAGTTCACTGAATTGCGTCGGGTCATTCGTTGGTTCTCTTCATAGGTGGCCCAGTCAATATAACCTACGTGATGATCGCGGATGAAGACCCGGCAATCTTCTGCTCGGCGCGTGGCGCTCTGACGTTTCTCTAGCCTGCCCTCGATCAGTAAAGTCGCGACCGGGCGACGGCCCCACACATACGCGCCGGCATAGAAGGGATTGCATAGAATGTCGCGGACCAAGCTCTGCGTGGGAATCTTCCAGACCAGCCGGGTTCCCTGGATCGGGTTGGCTGGTAACTCTACATCGTGATCCCGAAACCACTGGAATGTTTGCCGCACGCTCCATCGTTCACGGAACTTCGCGAATACGAGTTGGATGGCTTCGCAAATCCGTTGATCGGGATGAAGCACGATCTTGCCCAGCGGGTCCCGGACATAACCGACCGGAAGTCTCTTAAACAGCTCTCCGCGGCGTGCTTTGGACTCTTGGCCCGCCTGCATTCGTTGCCGAAGAATCTTAAGTTCGACGACGCTGAGGGTTCCCTTGATGCCCAGGACCAGTTGGTCGTCGAGATAGTTCAAGTCATACACCTGTTGCTCGTCGGCGATCAGGGTTCCAAAAATCTGGCACACCTCCAGCAACCGGCACCAGTCTTTGTCCGTGCGCGACAGTCGCGAGGCCTCTCGACTGCCGACGATGCCCACTTCCCCTAACGCCACCGAGCTGAGCACGCGTTCAAATCCTTCGCGGCGCGCGGAAGCGATCGCTGCGCTGGATCCAAGATCGCTATTGATGATTTCCACCTCTTTCCAACCCAGGGCATGTATCCGCTCAGCCACTTCATACTGAAGACGCTGGCTTTCCTTGTTCTGCCGTACCTGTTTATCGCTGGATTGCCGTAGATAGACGATGGCTTTGCGAGCCAGGTGCTCTGTTTTAATCTTGGGATTGCACTGTATCTCGAGCATCAACTGTTCCTCCTTCCGCTTGAAAGACCACCATCAAAATGCGGGCCATGAGATCGATGATTTCGGTCTGTGCCTTTGCGTCCATCGGCACGGCGACGCTTTCCGTTGGGATCTTCAGAACCAGAAGTTGTAGTTGCAGCACGCTCACCTCCCTTGCATCCATCAACAACTGTCTGCAGAAGGTTATCGTGAACGTGGCCTTCAGGGTCGGGTAGTGATAGTAACGATGCTAGAGAGAGAAGAGCTTCCTTACTCAGATGCGGTCGCTCGGCAATCTTGATCTCAGCGCAATCCGACGACAGCATCCACACCGGAATTTTCAGGCGTCTCCCCGTTGGGTCGATGACAGATACAGCGCCATCTCCCCGCTTCGGCCTGCGGATCACTTGAAGGATGACGCCATTAAGAGGATGGAATGGGTAGAAGACTTGGACGGACGTGTTTTCGGTGCTCAGGGTATTGTGAGCGTGGATGCTTTCACCCACATGTGCATTGCGTGGTGCCGGCCGGTGGACTTTCTGCCGATCGCTCGCGTTGGAGCAAGCCCCGCTATGCATTCTTTCTTCCCGTCAAGGTGCTCAGCCGAGTCTTTCGCGGCAAGTTCGTCGCGGCACTCCGGCACGCTTTTAAGGACGGCAGCCTCAGTTTTCACGGAGACTTGCAACCCCTGACCCAGCCGAAAACCTTTGCTGCCTGGTGGAGACCACTATTTCGAAAGGATTGGGTGGTCTACGCGAAACCACCGTTCGGAGGCCCGGAGCAGGTACTCCGTTATCTTGGCCGTTACACCCATCGTGTAGCCATCTCCAACCATCGACTGATCTCGTTTGCTGATGGGAAGGTCACGTTTCGTTGGCGCGATTCCGCCCACAACAACGAACAGAAGTTGATGACCCTATCTCTCGATGAGTTCTTGCGCCGCTTCCTGTTGCACCTGCTCCCGGAAGGTTTCGTGCGCATCCGCAACTTCGGCTTCCTGGCCAACCGCAAACGTGCCACCACCTTGCCACTTTGCTTCCAACTGCTCGCTGGGGCACCGCAAACCAAGCAACAGGCCTCCACCGCCGGAACGAGCGATCCTTGGTCTTGTCCCAAGTGTGGTGGACCGATGATGCTCGTCGAAAGACTCACCGCTGCTGAAATCCAGCTTCGCTCCCCACCGGTGGTCACGGCTGCGGCATGAAGCGACTCTCTCCAATTCGAAAGTGTTTTTCCCACCGCTCCCTACCCCTGTGCCTTGCCTCGCAACGGACCTCCATTTCCAGTTGGTCAACCACGCTCTTCACGATCCTTTTTCGCATTCAGCTAGCTTCCGAGCTCCTTCTGTCACGTGTCGCACTCTGCGGCACAGCCTCGGCACAGCTCGACGACGCTCCTTCCCATCATTGAATTTGCATAGGGCCCGCGTCCGCCGCGCGGGCGGCTTCCTTCAAGTCGTTGTATCGAAAGCGCGCCAACACACCGTGCTCGTGCAGACACCTTGCCCCATCGCGCTTCCGATACAACACTAGGACTTATCAGGATTTGGCCCCTACTTGCCTATCCCTCTTGCTCCTGATCAAGTTCAGTAGCCTGTTACATTTGACAGTTGGGATCCGGCTGTGAGAATCCCACAATCTCGCTGCGACCCTGAATTGTCGCCTCTGGTCTCTTCTCTCGGTGCCGCCTGAACGAACTGAGTAAAATGCGATGAAGCAGGCCTGCATAGCCATCCCAGGGGCTTTGGCGTCCATAGAATCGCCGCTTTGAGCGAGACCAAAAAGGAAATTTTGGCTTACTACTTCGGGCCCGCGACCATAGGAACGCAAAAGAACACAGAGAGGCAAAGATGCGCAATCAATACGCCGTGAAGCCACCGCAAGACGTGACCGGTGTCGCTCCTCAACCCCAGAATCGCGTCACTCATGCGACGTCATTCACCCAATTTTTCAGCCTGAGCCTGCTCGTAGGTTCACTCCTGCTAATGGGCCTCACAACGCAGGGGCAAGAGCCGTCGAAAGAGCAAGCCCAAGAATTGAAGCAAGAATCCGGCTTTTTGGGAGACAACTATTCCAAGCTCCAACCTGATCCCAAGAACTCCGATTTGCTCGCCTACTGGAAGGATCAAGACGTCTTGAAGAATTCCAGCAAGTTCATCCTTGACCCAGTCATTGTTTATCTACTTCCCGAGGCTCAACAGCGCGGCATTGACCCCGAACAATTGGCTAAGTTGGCTCAATACTTCACCAATGCGATCAAGGACGAACTCACCCAGTCAGGAAGCTACCAACTTGTGACCGAGCCTGGACCGGGAGTCATGGTGTTGCGGTTCGCAATCACGAATGTGGATCCCACTGGGGGCAAGGAGAATGCGGCACTGAAGGGAGCAGAAACCGCAGCTACCCATGCGGTAGCCCCGGGTGCCAGCCTATTAGTACCCAGAATCAGTGTTGGTCACGTTTCGATTGAAGGGGAAATGGTCGATTCAGGGTCCGGGGAGCTAATGGTAGCCTTCATGTCCAGCAAGAGCGGCAAGAGGTATTTCAGTGGGCTAAAGGCTTACGAGAAATGGGGAGATATAGACGCTGCATTTCGCGCTTGGGCCAAGAACTTTCGCGAACGGCTGGACAAGGCGCACGAATCGTAGTGGAACGATGTTGGAAGACACTTCGTTCGACCGCACCATCCTGTGACAAAGCCGGGTAAAGGCGCAAATCGGAATCTGACCCGCCGCCACGCGGAGGACGCAGAAGCCGATTGATTTGTGATACAAGCTGGCGAAGAATCCACGCGCTTTTCCGGGGTCCGTGAAGCGGCATCGCAAAAGGACGGCGTGAAACGGATAACGGAGCGCCAAGCGGCAACTGCATCTTATTGATTGTAAAGTGCTTATTTTCGATGAATCGAAACTACGCCGCCGTGCATCCCATGGTTGTGGACGTGGATCTGAGGAGGGTCTTCCCGATGGATCGGCGTAATGTGGAAACAATTGGCGTGCGCCGCACGGGCTGGGCAGCTCTGGACCGCGATCCGCAGCAGGACAAAGTTGAGTTTGTCTGTCCGTACTGCGGTGCGCGAGACCAGAAGAATGCCAGGCGCGAGCGGACGCAATATCATTTTACGGACGGGTTTTTGCAGGATTTGCAGGGCGAAGTGACGCAGTGCCATTCTTGCAAGCGGTCGCTGCGCGTGGTTCCGGTGGTGATGCTGCACGACCAGGACGAAGAGCGGCGATTTGAAGCGGTATTCTCCGACGAATTGGCAGGCGCGAGAAACTAATTCGTTCGGCAATCAGAAAATGGAAACGGGGGGCTGAAATCGGCGCCCCGTTTTTTATTTTGCGATACGTCTACGCGGGTGAAGCGTTAGTAGGCCTGCAAAAACGGATCGACTTCCATGTGATATTTTTCGAGACCGGCGCGGATGTGGTCGAAAGCTTCTTCGACGCTGTCGGCGAATTGCAGCATTTTGTACTCGTCCTCGCTGATGGTGCCCCAGTTCACCATGGCCTTCCAGTTGAGCACTTTGTCCCAATACTTGCGGCCGTAAATGAGGATGATGTTGTGCTTGGCGAGCTTTCCCGTCTGGAGAAGGGTGAGCATCTCCCAAAGTTCGTCCATCGTGCCGAAGCCGCCGGGAAAGACGACGAGGGCTTTGGCGATTTGTGCGAACCAGAGTTTGCGCATGAAGAAATAATGAAAATTGAAGCTGAGCTCCGGGCTGATATACGCGTTGGCGAACTGCTCGTGCGGGAGCTCGATCGAGAGGCCGATGGATTTGCCGCCGGCTTCGATGGCGCCGCGATTGGCGGCCTCCATGATGCCCGGACCGCCGCCGGAGCAAATGACGAAACGGCGCGGCTTGGGGCCAAGCGTCAGCGACCAGGAAGTGATTTTGTGGGAGAGCTGGCGCGCCTCTTCGTAATAGCGGGACATTTCGAGGAGGCTTTTTGCGTGGCGCACTTCGCTGCGGTGTCTGGCTTGCGCTGCCGCGGAAAGTTTCTTGACGTCTTCGTTTTTTAGCCGCGTAACGCGCGCCTGCGCCGTCTCGTGAGATTCGATGCGTGCGGAACCGAACATAACGATGGTGTCGGCGATGCCTTCTCTTTTTAGCTGCACAAGAGGGTGCAAATACTCCGCGAGAATACGCAGGGGCCGCGCGGGCGTGCTTTCAAGAAACCTGGGATCTTCGTGGGGCGCTTTGGGGGCGTGCTGCGGCTTGAGCTTGGGCTGTCCTGCGGACATGGGTTTTTCTCTCCGAAAGATGCAAACCACCATTGTAGGAATCGCGGACGCTCGCGGCAACGTCTTCCGGCGCGGGTGCGTCGAATTGAGTACACTGCAAGAACGGGCCTCTTCGATCGGAGAGACGGAATGATGAAAAACGGTGGGAAATACGCGCTGCTGGGCGCTGCACTTCTTGTGGGAACGGGGGCGCTGCACGCGCAGGCTCCCGTGGGGCCGATTGCGCCGACGCCTGGCCAGCCGGTGCAGCAAGCTCCACCGGACGCGCAGGCAAAGCTGAAATTCGGCGTGTCGCTGGTGAACATGCCGGTGACCGTGCGCAACGATAGGGGCGGCATGGTGCACAATCTTGAGGCGAGCGACTTCCACATCACCGACAATGGCATCGAGCAGAAGATTGCGCATTTCGATCTCGGAGGCGACCCGGTCTCTGTAGTCATTCTGATCGAGACGAGCTCGCGTATCGCATCGCTCATGCCCGCGCTGCGCAAGACGGGGATTCTTTTCACGCAGACGGTGATGGGGCCGACCGGCGAGGGCGCGGTGGTAGGCTTCGACGATGCAATTGACAAGTTGCAGGATTTCACCACGGATGCGAATTCCATCGAGAACACCGTTTCGCAGTTGCAAACGGGAACTTCGGGATTGCGGCTGTACGATGCGATGGCCGTGGGCGTCGAAATGTTGAGCGACCGGCCGCAACCGACGGTAGAGAAACCTGGACGGCGGCGCGTGCTGCTGGTGATGTCCGAAGCAGTGGACACCGGGAGCGAAACGAAGCTGGGCGAAGTGCTGCGAAAGGCGCAGCTCGCGAACGTGACGATTTACAGCGTGGGACTTTCCACCACGCGCGCGGAATTGCGCGGCCAACAACAAAGAAATGGACCGACGCCGATCGCGCCGCCAGGCATCTCGACGATGCCGGGGCCGCCTGGGACGGCCCCGACGCCAGCGGTACAGGAGGCAACGGGAGGCGGCGGCGCTGATTTGCTGGCGCTGGCTATCTGGGCCGTGCAGCACATCAAGGATGAAGTGAAAGAACGTCCGTTAGAAGTGGCGACCGTGGGCACGGGCGGCGCGTATTATTCCACCTATAAGGACCGGTCGATTGAAAAGGCGATCGACGAAATCGGCGGCGAGCTGCATTCGCAATACATCATCAGCTACGCGCCGACGGATGGGAGCGACCTCGGCTATCACGAAATCAAAGTGGATGTGGACCGCAAAGGCTTGAAGGTCCGCGCACGGCCCGGGTACTACGTCGCCCCGCCGAACAACTGACCCCTCCGCGCTGCAAAATCAGACAACTTGCTTCCAGAAGGTGACGTCGCGGGAGGCGAGGAGTGCGTCTTTGCGGGCGTTCCAGCGAAGGAAATGTGGCGTGTTGGTGTGGCGCGAATGAGCTTCGCGGCTGGCCCAGACTTCGTGGAGCAGGAAGGCGCTGGGGCCGTCGGCGGAACGGTGCAAGTTGTAGGTCAGGCAGCCATCTTCTTTGCGCGTGGGGCCTACCAAAGCGCGTAGTTCGGCTTCGAGGAGCATATCCTGGCCTTCGCGGGGACGAAGTTGCACGATGAGCGTCACAGCGTCTTTCGGAAGCTTGGCGCCTTTGGCTGGAAGAGATTTGCTGCGGCGTGCCGGCGTTTTCCTTGGTTTGCGCTTGGCCATAGTGGGCGGGATTCTACTCCAAGAGGGCTAGAAAAGCCCAATTCGCCAGAACAGTGATTTTTGCGGCAAAGAGCCGCGCGACGTTCGCGGGAGGCCCTACTTCTCGGCCAGCTTGCGGCCGGCGTTTAGGCTGTCGAAATTCAAAATGGTGTTGAGGACTAGCGAATAGGTGCCGCGGGTTTCGCCGCGATACACCGGATTAATGGAGAAAAGGACTACGTGGCCATTGCCCGTGGGCACGTCGACGACGGCGGGATGCTGAGCGATTTCATCGCCGCCTTCGACGAGGCCGGAGATCAGCAGGTCTTTGTTGTCCGCGTAACGGAAGATGACTCGAGCGCGATCCGCGGGAGGGATGACGCGAAAATTGTTGTGCAATTCCTCGTCGGTGACCGGCGGGGTTTCCCAGATTTCGGATTTGGGTTCTTCGGGAGCTTGCACGTCAGGGCGACCGACGACGAAATCGGGATCGTCTAAAGTGCCGCGCCCGGTGGGACGCGTGTGCATCTGGCCGCCCAAGCGGCGGAAGCCGCGAGCGCCGGCGATACTGCTGAGCGAGAAGATCGGGCCGTTGTCGCAGTAGGCCGCGAGTTTTTCGTTGTAGCCGTAGGCGATGGGGCTGGCGCCGTCGACGAGACGCGTGCCGACGACGGAGCCGACAATCTTCATGCGCTGGCCATTGGCGGCGCTGACGCCATCAGCAAGGCCGATGGAAAGCGCGAAACGCGATGTGTCGGTGGCAGTGAGAAGAACGCCGCCTTTTTCGACGAAAGACTGGAGATGTTCGACGCCATCCCAGCCGAGGCCGGGGCGCATGTCGTCGGTGGAATCATTTTGGCCGACGAGATTAGGAGTTTCGGGCGTGTTCTTCCAAGGGAGCGGATTGCCCCAGGCGCTCGGCAGACCGTTGATGACCATAGTCGGTCCTGCGAAAAAGCCGACGGGAGGAAATAGAATGACGTCGTACTTGGAATTGAGATCGCTGGTCTTGGCGACAATCTGCGTGCTGATGTAGTCGTAGGGAATGTTGAGATTGTCGAGGGCGATGCGCCACCAGCCTTCGGCCTGTGTGCTGAGCCATGTGTGGACTAGGGCGACGCGCGCGGCGCGGACGGGATGCGTCTTGACGCTCGGCATGGCGGAAATGGAAACGGCTTCCAGGCCAAGGCTTGAAATGGCGTCGTTGAGCTGCTGGCGGGTGACGCCGTGGATAAGAAAAGTACCGCGGTCGAATTTCTTGCCAGCGCTTTCGAAGGGCTCTTCGGCCGCGTCGATCGAAGCGTCGCGGAGTTTGTAGCGTAGCGTGGCGAGCGAGGGCTCGGCGTTGTTGTTGATGGCAAAAATCGTGCCTTCGCCGCTCACGCCCGCGGGCGCGCGGATTTCTTTCACGCGTTCCATTGGAGCATCGAGGACTTTGGGATCGGTGACGCGCGTTACTTGCACGTCGAACAGCTCGCCGAAGGTCCAGCCGGTGTCATCATAGGGCGTTTTCTGCGGATCGTCGGGGCTCCAGTATTGGTAATCGAGGAGCGCGTCAGCGATGCGGGAATAGGGCTGGTCCATGCGGATGATGTAGCTACCGGCGGGAAATTCTTTGGTCGTGGTGGCAAGAGCCGACTCTTTTTCTTTCGTGTCCTTGTCGTTCTTGCCCTTCATCGGCTTTTTCGCGGGCAGCGTGACCGTGAAGGCCGCTGTTGCGCGCGAAATCTCAACACCCTGTTTTTGGAGGACGCGCAGGAGCTCGGCTTGCGAATCCATTCGCGGGTCGTTTGCAGGCAAAACATACGCGGCGGGACCCTCCTCGGTGGGTTTCATTACGGAGCGTTTGGCTTTGAGGTAGAAATTTTTCAGGAAGAGGCGTTTGTTTTCGTTGAAATAATGGAGCGAGGTGAGCAGGCCGGTTTCTTCGTAATTGTTATTGTCACGCTGCGACCAGAGGACTTTCGGAAGCGGCGGATTTTGGCGGTACCAGGTGCGTGAGTACTCTTCCTGGTCGAGGGTGCGTTCGAGGGTGTCCGCGCCGCCGTTGCCAAAGGTTTCGTAGAGGCGGCTGATGCCGTTGTGCATCGCGGCGATGAACATCAGGTAGCCGGGCGACCAGGTGTCGAACACGCCATGCGTGAAAACGCCGGGCATGCCGAATTTGGTCATGTCCGCGACGTTGCGCCAGCCGATCATTTCCCATTCGTCGGTGAGAATGGGATCGACCCAGGCATTGAAGGGGCCGTCGCCGGCGGTGTTGTCGTAAAGATAGGGCACGGATTCATGCAGATCATGCAGCACTTGCGCTTTCCAACCTACATAGGTATTGAGGACGTTTTCGGTGAGCTTGAGCGTCATGCCCATAGCGTCGCGGTTGTTGTCGTGCGCGACGTACTTGCCCCAATAAATCAGCGGCGGATAAAAATCTTTGGGATGGGAAAGATGCCAGTGGTAGATATCCACCATGCGATCGCGGCCGTCAACTTCGACGACGGGAGTGATGAGCGTGATCATGCCGTCGCGAATTTCGCGGATGTAGGGGCTTTCGTCGACAGTTAGACGGTAGGCCAGCTCCATCAAGGCGGTAGGCGCGCCCGTTTCAGGAGAGTGGATTGTGCCGGTGATGTAGTACACGGGCACGGCTTGGGCCACGAGCTTGTCGGCTTCCGCGTCGTCAAGCTTGATGGTGCGGGGATCGGCCAGTTTCGCCAAGCGCGCGCGGTCTTCTTCCAGATTTTTCAGATTTTCCGGCGAGGAGATGGCCACCGCGATCATTTCGCGGCCTTCTTCCGTCTTGCCGATGGAGAAAACTTTCACGCGGGGGCTGGCCTTCTCGAGCAGGCGCATGTATTTGTAAACGTCTTCGGCGTAGGGAAGGATTCCTGGGGCCCCGGCGACATCGCCGAGGACAACTTCAGGGGTGGGGACATTTTTCGACGCGGGTAAATAGTTCACGAGCGGCGACGTGAAGTACGGCTCCGTGGTGTACTTCTGGATTTTCGCGGTGTAGGCCTCGTCGACGGGCTGCTTGGGATCGCGAGCAGGCGCAGTTTCTCCGTCGCCCAGAGCCAGGGATCCCATCAGGGAAAGAACGAAGAGCAGAGCCAGGCTCCGCAGGATATTTACACACGCTTTTCTATGAAGAACCATTTGTTTCTCCCGTCGACGCAAAGTGGAAGGCGGATTGTATCGCAGACGCTATTCGGCGGCGACAAATGTTATGCACACCGGCGAAGGCACGTCGACGGTCTGGCCCGTCGGCGTGAGGCTGCCGCTGGCGGGGTCGATGTGGAAGACGACGATGTTGTTGGATTCCTGATTTTCGGCAAGCAAGTACGCGCCCGTGGGATCGATGGCGAAATGGCGCGGGGTTTTGCCGCCGGTCAAGACCTGGCCGAGAGAGCGAAGAGTGCCTTTCTTTTGGTCGATGGCGAAGATGGCGATGCTGTCGTGGCCGCGGTTCGAGGCGTAAAGAAATTTTCCAGAGGGATGGACGGCAATCTCAGCCGCGTCGTTGGGGCTCGAATAATCCGCCGGCAGAGTCGAAATGACTTGCAGCGATGAGAGAGTGCCGCTCTTCGCATGATAGGAAAAAACGGTGACCGTGGAAGCCATTTCGCTGATCACATAGGCGAACTTACCGTTGGGAGAAAAGGCGAGATGGCGCGGGCCGGAGCCGGGTTTCACTTTTCCAAAACCGGCAAGCGTAGGCGTGAAAACTCCATTACCGGCCTCGAAGCCGTAGACGATCACTTGGTCCAGCCCCAAATCCACCGCGAGGGCGAAGCGATTGTCGGGAGATGTGCCGATCCAGTGGGCGTGAGGGCCTTCCTGACGCTGCTTGTTCGGCCCGGTGCCGGAATGTTGAACGAAGCCGCTGGCGGTGCCGAGAGTCCCGTCAAAGTGCGCGGGGAAAGAAGCAATGCTGCCGCTGTCGTAATTCGCAACGAGAACGTAGGCGCCGGTTTTATCGAGCGAAACGTAACAGGGGCCGGCGCCGCGCGTGGGCACCTGATTCAGAAATTTGAGCGAGCCGGCTTTTGCATCGATGGCGAACGAGCTCACGGCGCCGCTGACTTCTCCATTGAAATTGCCGATTTCATTCACGGCGTAGAGATACTTGGCGTTCGGGTGCACCGCCAGGAAGGATGGATCCACTGTTTCCGCGGCAACGCCGATAGCGGTGAGCTGGCCTTTCGACGGATCGAAGCGGTAGGCGTAAATCCCTTTGCTAGTCGATTTCGTGGTGTACGTTCCGACGAAAGCGATGTATTGGCCTTTGACTGCAGGTTTTCCTGAAGTTTGCGCCTGAGAAGAGAAAAGTAATGGCGCGCAAAGAACAAGCGTGAATACGAACAAACGCCGAGTGATTTTCATAAGGGAGAGAATTCTAACACTAACTATTGAGGTTGTAGGGGTGCAGCATGCTGCGCACCTAAAAAGGCGAAGGCCCTGCCCGCCGGCTTTCTTTTCTTCTTCCTGCTCTTCCTGGAGTACGGCGGCAGCGGCGACGGAATCACCTTCTTCGAGGCGGAGCAGGCGCACGCCCTGCGTCGAGCGGCCGGCTTCGCGAATTTCGTTGGCGTGGACGCGAATCACTTTGCCGTCGTGCGTGATGATCATGACGTCGGACTCTTCGGTGACCTGCAGAGTGGCTACGACGTAGCCGTTGCGGTCAGTGGTCTTCATGTTGGTGACGCCTTTGCCGCCGCGCGAGGTGATGCGGTACTCGGCCAGCGGCGTGCGTTTGCCAAAACCCTTTTCTGCAACAGTAAGCATCAGCGTGACCAGCGAATCCTTGATCTGTTCGTTTTCGAGCTCCTCGAGATTTTGCGTGGTGACCTTGTGTTCCTTGGCGATGATTTCGAAATCGGGCTGGACGGCGTCCATGCTAACGACGTAGTCGTCCTTGTCGATATCCATGCCGTTCACGCCGCCGGCGTTGCGCCCCATGGGGCGGACTTCCGTCTCGCGGAAGAGGATGGCCTGACCTTCGTGGCTGGCCAGAAAAATCATTTCTTGCCGTCAGTAAGCTTCGCGCCGATCAGCTCATCCTTGCCGTCGAGATTGATGGCGATGATTCCCGTCGAGCGCGGATTGGAAAATTCCACGAGCGCCGATTTCTTCACCGTGCCGCTCTTTGTAGCCATGAAGACGAAGCGGCCTTCTTCCTCGAGGTTTTGCGCCGCGACGAGCGCCGTCAGCTTTTCGTCTTCCTGGAATTTCACGAGGCTGGAAATCGCTTTGCCACGCGTGGCGGCGGCAGCTTCCGGCAGTTCGTAGACCTTGAGCCAGTAGACGCGGCCTTTCGAGGTGAAGAGCAAGATGTAGCTGTGCGCGGAAGCGATGAAGA
>CAWJJR010000002.1:0-722526 GCA_963843265.1 uncultured Acidobacteriota bacterium
AATCGAAAGAATGCGCGCAACCGTTCGAGTTTCTTGGCGCTCGAACGGGGACCATCTTTCCGTTCGGAGCGAAATTGACTTA
Source organism: uncultured Acidobacteriota bacterium (assembly GCA_963843265.1). GTDB lineage: Bacteria > Acidobacteriota > Terriglobia > Acidiferrales > UBA7541 > Acidiferrum. Next base: position 83 of record CAWJJR010000002.1, read on the forward strand.
CCTCTGACAAGTCAAAGTCGGCAAGGACACGAAGACCGCGTCGATTGGGGCTAAGAGTTCGCTTCCAGCATGAGCTTTGTCAACCTAACACAGTGCCCCCAAGTTGAAGGATCCTTGTGCTAGCTCGTCCGAGGATTCCTGGGTCAGAAAAATTGTTTGGGCTGCCGGGACAAGATTGAGGATTTGGCGACCTGCCTCAATTCCATTCCGTGCTGGGGACCGAGATCGAGCAGAATCAGGTCCTGTCGCAGTCTTTGGTTTTCCGCACTGCTTCCAATCCGTCTGACGCCTCGCCGATGACCTGCAAATCTGGCCTCGGTCCCAGCGGCCTGGGGTTTTCTTCTGAGCGTAGCTCTGTTGCGGTGGATTCGAAGGCCGCTCGTGGAGCATAGTCTGTCATTTTTGCCAATAACAAGCTGAGTTTGCTCCGTGTAGCGTCGATTGATCTTTTTCGTCGCTGCGGCGTGTTTGCGCGCGTTGCTCGAAGCTGACGACGGAACAAACGCAGGAAGCGAGGAGCCACGTGCAGATCAACAGGATGTCGAAAACCGTATTCCCGATTCTTCTCGGCTTGATCCTCTCGCCGCTGGTGATGGCGAGAATCAATGTTGATTTTGATCCCGGCCTGGACTTCTCGAAGTTCAAAACATTCGCGTATATCGGCGGCGTGAATCAGCTGGACTTTCGCCAGCTAAATCCTGAGTTTATTACTAACCAGGTCCACCTTGGGGTGTCACAGGCGTTGATCCAACATGGCTTAAGGGAAGTAAAACCAGATCAGGGGCCAGACCTCGTCGTGCGGTATTTGGCCAATAGCCAATCCAACCTTGTCTCCGCCGCCGTCGGAGATGGGGGACAATTTGGACCCTTGATTGGCGACTACTGGGCCTATACCTACGACATGATGTCCGCCGAAACGAGCTTAGACGCATCTCTTATAATCGATCTGATCGATGTGAAGCGAAAAGATCTGGCGTGGCGCCTCTACCTGAACCAGAAAATTACTAATGACGACACGATTTGGCCGAAAGTGATAGGGCAGATTCCCAAAGGGTTCGAGAGATTCCCTCCTTCCCAAAAGGAAATAGAAGAAAAGCGCAAGGAACGCGCGGAACATCCGCCCAAGCCTGCGGCACAGTGACATGACCCAGCCGACCGATGAACCGAGGGGGTAACGAATCGTATGACAGCATTGGTAATTCTGCCAGTTGAGTCAGTCAGTTTCCGCGGATAGTTTCATCCTTTGCACCGCTCATCGACTCACTGCACCTCCTCCCGTTCTGCGGGGCGGGCGAGTCGAAAACGAAGGTAAAGGAAACACCACAGGATACGAAACTAGCAGAGGGTCGAATGTCTCCAGCAGCCAAAGCTAATGAAAAGCCAGAGGACCGCGCCGAGATGAAAGGCAACTGCAAACACGAGCTTTTTGAATGATCACTGCGACGTAGCCACACCGATAGGGAGCAAGCCTTATGACAACGAAGAACATCAAGAGAATATTCTCAGTCCTGCTCAGTATTGTGTTTATCGCCACCTCGTCACAGATTTCGTACGGATTCCAAACCTCAGGGGAGATCCCAGCGACAAACGATGGGAACCCCACTGAAACCGCTCCACAAAGCGCGGCCGAACTCCAGGCGCTGGTGGCTCCCATTGCACTTTATCCCGATTCGCTAGTGGCGCAAATTCTCACGGCGTCTACGTTCCCGGACCAAGTCGCGATTGCGAATTACTGGTTGCAGCAGAACAAGAGTCTGACCGGGAGCGCCTTGATGCAGGCCGTTGATAAGCAATCTTGGGATCCCAGCGTTAAAGCGCTAACGGAATTTCCCACCGTCCTCGACAATATGTCTAAGAATCTCACATGGACATCATCGCTAGGAGAGGCTTATCACGACCAGCAGGCTGAGGTAATGGCAGCAATTCAGACGTTACGCGCGGAGGCCAAAGCTAAAGGCAATCTGAAGTCCAGCTCGCAAATTGCCGTGGTGCAACAGTCGCCTCAGGTCATCGTCATTCAACCCGCCAATCCCCAGATTGTGTACGTTCCGGTGTACAACCCTGCGGTCATTTACGGCACGCCGTATGTGACACCGGGATATAGCGCCGGCGACGTGGCCGCCGCAGCCGTCATCGGATTCGGTGTTGGAATTGCTGTGGGAGCGATGATGAGCGGCGGGTGCTGCGGTTGGGGGTATAGCAGTTGGAACTGCGGCTGGCATGGCACCGCGGTGATTTATCACGGTGGTGGGTATTACGGAAATTCTGCATGGCACGGCGGCTACTACAACGGTGGCTACCACAGCAGCTATGGATACAACAATTCCTATAACCATAGCGGGTACAACAGCGGCTACGACAACAAGTCGTACGCACAGAACGGCAACAGTTTCAAAAACAGCGGAAACACTTTCAACAGGAGCGTCAGTGGAAACACCGTGAACGTGAAGACGGATCATTCTTCGTCGGCGAACTCTTGGGCGCAGCATGACGGCGGAAGCAGTGGACACTCGGATGCTTTCAGTGGCATGAGCGGACATTCTGGGGGGTTTGGTGGATCCGGCGGGTGGTCCTCACGGGCCGATAGCGGCCGAGGCTGGGGAAGCATGAAATCAAGCGGATTCAGCGGCGGCCGATTTGGTGGGGGCGGGTTCGGCGGAGGCGGTTTTCGCCGCTAGTCTCCGATGAAGTCCGAAGTCGAAGATCTTGGAGTTCAAGGTTGGGAGGAATATCAATGTCATACGCAGTACAGTACCTGAAGATCTCGTCTTCCCGTCTCGCCCTACTCGTCGTTCAGGTCTTGGCGATCGGGGTGCTGGTTTCCTGTGGCGGGCACGGCAGCCGGCAGGAGAGCCCGGCGGTTGTTCAAAAAACATTCGCGTCTCGGGACGATGCTAGCGCTGCGCTTCTGGAAGCGGCCAAGTCTAGCGACCAAAACGCACTGCTCGCGATCTTCGGCCCAGACGCCAAGGAGGTTGCATTCTCTGGAGACGCGGTAAAGGACAAGGACGCTATGCAAGACTTTGTCGCTGCCTACGACCAAATGCATCGCTGGCGCGAAATTAAAGCAGGCGGCGATATGCTCTTCATAGGGGCAGACAATTATGCCTTTCCCATTCCTCTCGGACAAAATGCCTCAGGCCAGTGGATTTTTGACACTGCTGCCGGCAAGAACGAGATTCTTGCGCGGCGTATTGGCAAGGACGAGTTGACGGCCATTGCCGCCTGCAGTGCCGCCGCCGCCGCTGAGCAGAAATTCTTCAGTGAGGTTCACGAAGGCGACCAGGTGAAGCAATACTCTCAAAGGTTCGTCAGCGACCCCGGAGAGCAAAACGGGCTGTACTGGGCGGTGACTGAGGGGCAGAATTCGAGCCCGCTTGGCATGGTCGGCGACTTCGCAAAAGCTGTGGGTTATACCAACTCCGGGGACAAACCCCAACCTTTCAATGGCTACTACTTCCGAGTACTTACCAAACAGGGGGACAAAGCCAAAGGTGGCGCGAAGGATTACCTCGTAGAGGGAAAGTTGACAGGTGGCTTTGCCATTTTGGCCTATCCAGCGGGATACAGGAATTCGGGAATCATGACTTTCATCGTGGGCAAGGACGGCGTTGTCTACCAAAAAGATCTAGGTGAAAAGACTGCCGACATTGCCGCCGCCATGGCGGAATACAATCCGGGCGACGGCTGGAACCCGGCGATTTAGACCCGATTGCTCAGGGCCAACGGCGATTAGACGCAGAGGGTTAGCTGGCGCAGGCGAAATTGAACGGTTGGTGTCTTGAACGCGTTGTTTCGGTGGAGTCTGGAACTTACCTCGCCCGAAGAACTGGACTGGTTGGTCAAGACAAAGCCCTTATTCCCCAGTGTGTCATTTCAACATTCTGGTAGTTTTGACAATTCCCGCCGGCCGGCAAGACGCACACTCTTTAACGTAATCCGAGAAGACGGCGCAGCTTGCATTCACGATGGCTCACCCGTCTATTAAAGTGAGCTGGCGGGGTCGCCGGAGGACAAAGAACGGTCCGCTCGGGCCATTTACTGTGGAGGCAGATTTATGCGGAACAGATTATCGCGTCCATTGTTGATGATATTGAGTGCTTTGTTCTTGATGGCGTGCTTGGCGCTCCCTGGAGAGACCAAGGCGCATCCTCAGGACTCGCAGACGCAGCCAAGTCAATCCGTCGCCGATGCCGCCCGGCGGAGCCGCGAGCAGAAGAAAAATGCCGCCAAACAGTCCCGCGTGATTGGCAACGAAGATCTGGATCTGGAATACTTCAAGCTTGGTCAGGAGGGGCTCAACCTTAGTACTCCGGCCGGATCGCAGGAAGGGGCACACGGCGCGGCGGGGACCTCAGCCGTGGTACCTGGGAATGATGCCGCGAATGCAGCTAACAAAGACCCACAGGTAAAAGATAAGGACTCGGAAGAGGCTGCTGCCGAGGACGCGGAAATCGCTAGGATGAAGGACCAAATCGCTGAGGCAGAGAAACAATTGAAATGGCAACAACGTGAGCTTGCGCTCGACCAGGACACCGTTTACTCGAACCCGAATTACACGGACTCCCATTCCGGAAAAGCCAAGCTCGACGCCGAGCAACAGCAGATTAAGGAAAAGCAGCAGGAGATCGAAGGACTAAAGACACAGCTTTCAACGCTTCAAGAGCGTCGGGCCCAGACGGCTCCGGCTAAGGGTGCACCGCCGGGACAATGACTGCTGATCGGCGGCACTATTAACACAGCCTCCGGCAAAGTTGAAGCCTTCCATATATATTCAAATTACGCTGGGGACCCTGTTCATTCTGACAATAGCGCTCGTTTAGCTGCTTGCTCAAGAATGGAAGGCCTGCACGGAGGATTGGTTCCTGGTAGTGGCTAAGGAGAAAGAACTGTATGCCGAGCACCAAGAAAATGAATATTGGATCGTACAAATGGGCCTTAGCTGTATTAATTGGATCCGGGCTGGTCATCCTGGCGGTTTTTCCGGCCTTCGGAGCCAGAGGGGTCAAAGACGAGACCATTGAAGCAACGGCCATGGGCACAAACACCCAAATGGGTGCAATCGTTGGCATCTCCGTCGAAATCTACGACTACTCGACACCCGCAGACAAACAGGTCCTCGTTCAGGCATTCTCGACAGGACAGAACCAGGGCCTGGTCAACGCTCTCGGCAAAATGCGCGCCGTCGGTCACATTTCCATCACCGGCACGTTAGGATATGACCTGGCTTATATCCGGCTGATCCCAACGCCGACGGGCCGCAAAATTCGTTTTGTCACCAATCGGCTATTAAGATTCGGAGAGGTCTGGGCAGACACTCAATCCACGGCGTTCAATCTTACGGGCGGAGAGTTCGATCTGAACGACACGGACAAGAGCAAGAGCACGGGCGTTCTGTATCCGGCTTGCCAACTTACCATCGACAAGGAAGGCCAACTCCAAATCGAACTAAATCAAAATACCTGGAATCTGGTGGATGTGCTCGATTGGAAGGGCACTCAGGGCATCAATTAACGCGCTGGTCTCCTGCCAGCAAATCGACCAAGAGATTGGAATCGCCTCCCCGCTATTTTCCGGAGGCGGATGGAATCTCGACGAAGCGGAACGTTATGTTGGAGAGAGGTTCAGCATGAGAAGAAATCCTGTCCTGGCTATTGCTGGTAGCTTACTTCTGATTCTGACTGGGTTATTACTCATGGATAGCAATCTCGCAGCGAAGGATAAGAAAGGCAAACCTTCGGTTTGCTCAAGTCCGCATCCTGAACAGCTTTGTACGGCGGCAAATATCTGTGGGTCGAGTAATTCTCCCTGCCTTCTTGAGATTAGGCGAGTGGGGGGTGGGGTCGATGCGTCTGTGACTCCGAACATCCCGAACTTCCCGAAGGACTCAGTGATTTGCATTACGACAGGCACGAACGTCACGTGGCGAGGAGAGGGCAAAAACACGGGCATCATGGTCGACTTTGGCGACTCGTCCCCCTTCGAACCTTCAGGAACAATTATGGGAGGTTCCGATCGCCCCGTTACTGTCCTCACGAAAAAAGCCGGTTGCTATAAATACACGGTCGGCGCTTGTAATCCGGGTTCAACCTACGGTATGTGTGGGAATTCGGATTTTGATCTGATTGCCCTGGGTAGTAGGTAGGACGATGTTCAGCCGCTTGACCCGGCTACTCTTTCTTGCTAGCCAACTTTGTGAAGAGCCGCCGTGGCTATTGGCCTGCTGAACCCAACCTTGAACGAATTGGCCGCCGAGGAAAGCGCAGCCACGCGCGGTAGGATTTTTATCGCCATATCTAGCCAGGGCTCCGCCTTCGACTTGTCCATCCAAGGCGTTCGGATCGCGCTTTGAGTCTGGGGTCCGCCGGTAATTGCGCGTGCTATTCAATGCTGTGCGGCATCCTCGATGGCTTCGAGAGCGATAGCAGTCTTGGGTCGTTGCTGGGCGTTCGGCACGAGCCGCTTCTTCTTTACAAGCCGTTGCAATTCCGTAAAGGCCGATGGCCCTGAACCAGGTGAGACTTTCGTTGAGAGTTCGAGGATTGCTCCTCCAGGCCACTCCCAAAGTTCCAAAGCGAGTTTTCCAAGGTGGGGCTGAGATTGCGTTCGCCAGACGGTTGATCTGATCTCAGAAATTCTCTTCACGCGGGTCCAATCGACTGAAACTTGCGCGTCAGTTAATAGCTGCATTTGCGCAGGTCCCAGAAGACGAGCGACCTCGGATCCGGTTTGAGGGAACTGTTCCGCAGCGAAACGGCTGGTCATTGAATAGGAGAGATTTGATTTGTTCCCCGTCAGGTGAACTTCGCACTTGAAGTCATCATTCTTAACGGAGGAAGAGACGAATCCCCTCCCTTCGGGCGGACGCAGTTTGACGGTCAAATCACTGCGAGTGCCCTCACGCAGACGGATAATTACCCCTTCAGAGAGCAGATCAAGGGTGTCCGTATCGAAGAAATAGATTCGCCCGTGCGTTTCATTAGCGCCATTAAGAGCCGCTACGACAGCCTGAGCCTCACCTGCCGAGAGCACAGAAGCTTCACTTCAACATTGCAGCTTTCATGAGCAGGAATAGTTGAACAACAAAGAAGCAGCGCGCAGCTAAAGAGTGGAATGGGTAGTGTTCGCGGTTTCGGACGTTCCAGTACTTGACGCCCTCCAACCGTCATGATCGGGGATAATTTCGCCTTCGTACCACAGCGTCGGGTTCGTCGCGAGTAAGAGGTAAACTCTCGTTTTCCCAGTTTCAAGAGGCTCTGGTGCGTAATCTCATTGCGTGCGCCACAGCATGAAGAGATTCCACATCGGAATGCTCAGAAGCAGGAATGCAGCGATGAGCAGGCCCGTGCGAACGCTCGTGACATGGAATCGTTGCCCGATCGCGACAATCAGTAGAACACTTGCCAGCAATACGGTGATGCGCACGTAGCGGTCTCCTGTGTCACCGGCCTGTGTACCGCGTTCAAAGATAGCCCCCGCCTCAGCCTTTAGGCGCTTTGCCTCTTCCCGTTTGGCGTTTCGGTATTCCGGCATGAAGACCGGACCAGGCAGGGCCTTGGGATTGTTGAAAGGATCGGTGTTGAGCCAAGCGGTGAAGGCGGTGCGATATTCGTCGCGGAAACGTTTCTCAAAGATGTCCGCTAATCTTTGGTTGCCTTTCGCCTTCGCGGCAATCCATGAATTGAACGAAATTAGGTCGTAAATGTGCTCTTGCCCAGCTAGGGTATCCAATTCCTCCATCCCGATTGTCATCTTTGCCGATTCTGCAAAGCGTTCCGCGCGATGAGTGTCCCATCGCGCCGCCTGATATCCGCTCCACGCGGTCGCGACGGCCACGAGGGCGAGCACGACGGCTTCAACGATTTCGAGTGCTTCTGCGATATGCGGCCGAGACTGTGTCCCGTGCTCGGATCGTTCGTTCAGTTTTTCCACGACATGATTGACCGCCGACTCGGGCACAGCTAGTCTCCTTTGGTGTTTAAGCCGACAGGCTCGAAGAATTATCGAGGATGTGAACTCTTGGGAGAGAAACGATCCGCACTCTTTTTGAATCTCTCCGCGGGTTTCACTTGTGCTCTTGCTTTTCTTCATCGAGGGCCAGGATTTCGGTGGCGTCAATCTTGTGTGCTTCGAGGTCCTTGTTTAAACCCTCGTCGGATAAATCCATCGGATGCGAATGCTCCCAGTCGTGATGAGCGATCTTCGTCAAACGCTCCATCACGTCCTCGTTGTGTACTTCGATGGCCAGCTCGCGCCTGGTATCGAAGCTGCCTGGCGTCAGATTGATGGAGCCAACGATCGCGCGTGTATGGTCCGCGACCAAAATCTTACCGTGCAGCTTCAGGTGCTTCATTCTGCGAATCTTGATTCCCACGTCGTCCATGATGCGGATGCCTTCAACTCCTTCGATCAGCTTCTTGGCTTTGACTTTATGGGCTGGCCTTGCCAGCACATGGACCTTCACGCCCCTCTCCTTGGCGCGCACCAGTCTCTCGATAATTAATGAATCCTGATAGCGCTCGTTCTGCACATAGAGACTGTGCTTGGCATCGTCGATAAAGCGTGCGATTCGGTCGCGGCCGTTGGCGTTGCACCAAATCAAGCGTGAGTCCTCGTCCACGTGGAATGGCTTGCGCTTCCAGTCGGCATCGAAGCATTTAATGATCTCGTCCACTTCCGGAGCGTGCGTGGTCACAATGGCAAAGTCGCGAGTTTCGGTCAGGTTTTTCGTGTCCCAGTTCAGCGAGTGCACAAACGCTTGTTGTTCGTCAACGACCATGGATTTCTCATGCGTGACATCAAACGCCGGATTGCTGTCGATTACTTCAATATTGGCTGCCTTCAGTTTCTTGGCGGTTTCTACGTTTTCGGATTCGCCGTCCCGCCGGGCGGGATTCAGCATGACTCGCACAGTGACGCCGCGCTTCCGCGCTTTCTCAACAGCTTCCAAGAGGCCTGGGTCAGAAAAAAGAAACATCTTCACGCGAAGCGATTTCTTAGCGCCGGCAATGGCATCGAGGATGGGTTTCGCCGTGTCATCCGGCAGAACTATCAGGGTATGCGACATAATTCCTCCAATGAAACTGACAGCCTGCTACCGTCAGTAGACCATCGCAAGCACTCGACTAGGCCGCGGTTTGCGCCGCCACGGCCTCCACCACCGCTATCGGTATCTTGTTCGTTCCGATCTACATCGGCCATTTCAGAGAGCGTAAAGATGCATGGAAATCTAAGCCTGTCGGAATTGTCAAAACTAACAGTGCCGCTAATTGCCCTCGCGGCAGTGCGCAGCCTGCCGTGTTTTGGAGTTAAATCGGAAATTGCGAATCAACACCATGTGCACCAAACTGTAGGTCTATTCTGATATTGCGAACTCCCCGGTCTGCAACCTTCGCGACTTGCTCACCGATGGCCGATAAGCCTGAGCCAATTTCGACAGAGAGGATACTAGCTGTGTCACTTTTGACAGTAGAAGCGAGCGGCGAGGTGGCGCAGAAAGAGTTAGCAGCTAATTCTAACGAACTGAGAAAATCAGAGACGTAGCGGAGAATGCGCAGCCACCGAGAATGCCGACCTCCAGGGACGTGTGTTAAATGGCATAGCGGCCATGAAGGGGCCTGGTGAACGAACGGCTAGCCAAAAAGATGCAGGCCGTATTCTGGTCAGCAACGCTGGTCGTACGTTGTGCACCCTGCGCTGTGTTGCGGACGTGTACGTCTCCTGCAGCTAGAAGGCATCCGAATGTCGAAAGTTAGACCATCTATTGGAACCGACGGACTTGCGCTTCCCATCCTGCCGCCGGTTCGTGACGAGCGCGTTTGGGCGAAACTGGTGCGAGTGATGTTCTACACGCCTGGTTTCTTGGGTCTCCTGCTGATCAAATCGGGCGAACCGGCAAGCTTCGGCATTACGGTTGAGCTGCTGATGTTGTCCAGTGCGGCAGCAATTGTCGGCGGCCTCTTCATCGGCACGCAATCATCAAAGGAGGGCGCCGATCAATCGTCCAAGATCGGCACCTGGAGCGGTTCGCTGGTGCTCGAATTGCTCTGTGTGGTGCCTTTCCTGTCTGCGGTGCCAGCGCTATTTCATGAACTAGCGCACAGTACTTTGCTTCACACCAGGGCGTTCGGCGCCGTCGACGTAACACTGGGTGCCTCCGAGCTTCTGCCAGCGGTAGCGATCCTGCCTTTTTTGATCTATCAACTCGCTGGCTTCGGCACCATACACTTCATTGTGTCGAAGGCGGTAAATTGGGTCATCAACATCCTCATCTTCTGCTTGATTATGTCCAGCTATATCGCCTACCGCGAGGGCGACTACCGTTTGGAGAAGAGGTTCGCTGCGCTTCTAGTAGTTATCATGGCGCTTACGGTGTTTTACGGCGTGCTCAAACTGAAGCGGATGCAGGAAGCTTATGACGCTCACTGCCCGCCGAAGGAATCGAAGTAGCCCTTCTGTGGGCATGGTGCGACGGGCGGGTGGTTTTCGGTATTCGTAGCGACTGGGAGGGGACTGCTCACCAATAGCTTGCACGCTATGCCTCAGCACTGGTCGAACCTCTCGATCAGCATCACGACGAGATCAGTCAAACAGTATTCCGCATCATATTTCCGGCGCGCGGGGGACACTCAAGGCGCTTGAAAGCTGACGGCGGTGGTGTTTGGTGGCGTTGCTGCGGGAGAAGCATCAAAACCTCCTCCCAGATCAAGATGCAGATTGATTCGATTGGCGAGTTGAGAGTTCATGGTCTGGACGATTTGAATTTCGCTTTCAATTTGGGCTGTCTCCAACTGCAGTAACGACAACATATCGATCACACCCGCTTCGTATTTGATTCTGCCGAGCCGCACGACATCGCTACGATCTTTGCCGGCAGCTTGCTGATACGCCAAGCGTTTCCCAAGCATATTGTCGTTGTATAACGATATCTCCTCGTCGCGGAAGGCGTTCAACGCGGCGCTCCCATAGGCAGCCAGCGCTTGTTCCTGTTGTGCTGAAGAGATCTTGATTTGAGCTCGCAGCGCACCGCCTTGGTAGATCGGCACATAGATCTGGACCGCGCTATGAAACAGAGTGGGATTGAGGTTGAGAAGCGACAGGAACCGATCGTCGAGCCGGCCGCCTTCCCCGGTGAGAACAATATTTGGAAGGAGTGCGAGTTTCGAAGCCTCGAGCGTGCGAAACGCTGCCAGCACCTGGCGCTCGGCCGCGAGAAGATCGGGCCTGCGCTCTAGCAAAGAAGTGGGCAAGCCTGCCTGTATTGGCGGCGGAACGGGCACGAATGTCGAAGCCACATCGAGCTCACCGGCTGGATACCGGCCAATCAATGTCTCTAAATTGCGACGAGCCTCGTTGTACAGACCTTGCATTTTCTGGAGTTGACTCTGAGCTTCGTTGAGGCTGGCACTCGCTTCGACTACATCTAGAGTGCTACTTTTCCAGCAGCAGCTCTAATATTTGCGAGTTTCAGAAGCCCTTCGTACAAGCTCACATCTTGCTCAGCGAGGTCGACGAGGCGTCGCGCTTCGATTGCCAAGTACCAACTCTTTGCGGTGGTGGCGACAAGAGACTGTCGCGCGAATGCAAAGTCGAGTTCCACGGCCTCGAAGTCAGCTCTCGCCGCGGACTTTTGCGCGCGCACGCGTCCCCACAAATCAACCTCCCACGAAGCTCCGAGATAGGCGCCTTTGCTGGAGTAGGTGCTGCTTTGGCTGGTATCGCGCGTACCCGCGGCAGCCAGATCCGCGCCAACTCGGGGCTTGAGTTGTGCACCCACGATGACCACGTTCTCTCGTGCTGTTTCAACTTTTGCTGCCGCCTGCCGTAGGTCAAGGTTGTTCTTGATCGCTTCGGCGACTACTGCGTCGAGTCCCGGATCATGAAATGACTTCAGCCAATCGTCTGCGACCGCTTCTTTCGCAATCGCGTTGGCGCTCCAGGACGGAGGTATCGTTGTGGTTCTCGGCAAACTGCTCGCTACCACACTGTTATGCTGAGGCGGATGAGCAAGCGAGCAGCCCGCCAGGCAGTCTACGGACAACCAAGCCAGTAGGGCCAAGCCGCTCGGCAGGTGCCGTATCCACCAACGAAAATGTGCCAATATTTTCCTCATCAGGATGGCATGGGGTACGGAAAGTTGAACCATGAGTAGGTCCGAATCACAATGCGCCGCAGGGCAGCGAAGCCGCCGTTGCTCGTATAGATGGCGGCGGCGCCTTGCGCGCCTATCGGGAACAAGCTTTGATCCTTGTTCTCCATCACTATCTTCACCGCAAATCCAGTTTGTGCCCTATTCGGTCCAGGGTTGAAAACGGGCAAATCCCCGCTAGGAAGAAGTTGTCCCTCCCCATTGGCCCACCAAATGCTGTCAACTCTGCCATTGAAAATTTGCCCGGGATACCTATTCAGAGCAACCTCGACCGGTTGCCCGACCCGCACATACTTGAGGTGTTCTTGAAAGAAATTACCGAGGACATAGCGGTCCTTGTCCACGATGAAAGTTGCGATGGCGCCAAAACGAACGGTGCCCGCTACCATCCCGGGGACGACCTGGAGGTTTACGATGTGCCCGTCTTCGGACGCCAGCATGGTGGTGTTCTCCAAGTAATAGCGCGCCTGTTCAAGCTGTGCCTTGACGCTTGCCACTGTTCCTTCCGCCTGCTTAACTGCGGCCTCCTCCTCCTTTAATTCCGCGTTGGCTTTGACCACGTTCGTGTTTACGCCGCCCATCTTCGATTCGTAGATCAGCCGCGAGCGTTCCGCCTCCGCTTCTGCTTCCTTCACGCTGGCTTCCTCCACCTCTACTTGAGAAAGCCACTTCTCCGACTCTTCCTTCGGGACAGCACCCTGTTCTGCGAGGCCGGAGTACAGTCGATATTGGAACTGCGCGTAGTTTGCTTCACTCTTTAGCTGGTCTACTCTCGCGACCGCAGCGTCTTCATCGGTCTTACGTATGAGCACGTCTTGCTTGGCGGCTACCAGCTCGGCTTGACGTTGTATGATCCTGGACTCTGCCGCGGATATTCCTCCCTGGGCTGACGCAAGTTCAGCCGCTAACTGGTGGACTTCGTACTAGTACGGGCGCCGATCGAACTGGAAGAGTGGTTGCCCTTGCTTGACCGGAACGTCTGGTTGCACAAGTACAGCCGTAACCAGCGTTGGATCCGGAAGTCTAGGAATCAACTGGATGGTGCGCTGAATCACGCCAGCGTCGGCAGAATAGGGGGCCGAGAACCGCACACCGATCAAAAAGATTAGCAATATGTGGATGCCAAAAAGGGAGCACACCACTCCCCAAGCGATGCTGAATTTCAGGAGTTTCAGCTTGAAAAAGACCAGCCAGACGATCCCTGCGAACACCACGAGAAGGAAAAGTCCTGAAACCATCTGGGACCTCGGCTAGCCCCAATACTGTTCACTTAAGGATGCGGATGCATTTTGCGATTCTGAGGCATTTGCTTGCCACTTGGTGCCTCGGCCGCAATGGGTATTTGCTCATCTTGCGCTTTACGCCCCGCGGATTCCATCGTTTGCGGCTGGAGACAACGCGTTCTTCGAGTATTTCGTCAAGAATCGTGTGATGAAGATTTTTTCTCGCCGGAGGGGGGAATAGCGTCCCAGACCGACAACTTACGGCGAACTACGCGTACCGCGTGGAGAAAAGAGAGTCGGTCCGGATCTTCCGCAACCGACAAAGCCGCTTCGTGCATCAGCTGGCGAACGGCGAAGTGTGCCAGCAAGAAGCCATAGAACTCCTGGCGTACCAGTTCCGGGGTTTTGCTGCGCAGGACAATCTGACGCCCCCGGAGATGGGTCTTCAATTCATCAAACGTGTTTTCGATCTCCCACCTTTCGTGATAAAGCGCGGCCAGTTCTTCGGCCGGCGCCTGCAGCGGATCCAGGATGGTAGTGACCAGCCGGTAGATCGGTTCGACGTCGGGCAGGCCTTCCAACTGATAGTCAATGACTCGAACTCGTGCGCCTTTGGTTTTGTGCCGCGCATCCTTTTCGGAAGGGTAGATGGCACTGATATAAGAACCATCGCTCAATCGTTCGCGTACCTCAAGTCGCAGGTGCTTGCGCACTCGCCAGAGCAATTCGCAACCGCTTGCCTGGGCTTTGGTCCACAGCTGAAAACCGAAGAAAAAGCGATCCGCCAAACACAGCATCCCGGGCTTCAGTTGGGGGACCACCTCCTTAGCCAGAGTGATCTCGCCAGTAGCGTAGCTTCCCATCCGGCCACCCAGCAACACATGCGTGCCATTCTCCAAAAGCGCCACGAAGCGCAACTGCGGATAAGCACTCGATCCGCGGCTGGCGGCGGGACGCCCAAACTCGTATTCATTCTCCTCGGTGTCGGCCACATCCAACGTGCTGCCGTCCAGGCTAATGAGTCGCCACGTTCGATAGCGCGCCCCGCGGGTCTTCTCCGAAGCGATCGGTACAACGACCTGTTCATATAGCCGACGCAAAGGTTCCGCGCCCAGACGTGAGCGAGCTTGCGAAATGCCGCTCTTGCCGGTGGCCCGGACGGTTTCCTCTGGCTTGGTCAGCCACTGGATGCCTTCGAGCAAACAGCGCAGTACTTCCCGATAGGAAGACTGCATGTAGAGCGCCAGTGCGATCACGTAGTACACCACCAGATGCGCTGGCAGTTCTCTTTGCCGGATACTGGCCTTATTCGTCTCGGCCAAAATCGAATCAATTTTCTCTCGAGGGATGGCTCGGCTAACCACCCCAAGGCTGATGTAATCCGTGATGCGGCTTCCCGTGGGCAAAGTGGCAAGAGTCCGAGCCATAGCGATATTCTGTCCTCCTGCCAGACAGAATACTCTATAATTCCTTAAGTGAACAGTAGTGGAGCTAGCCCCAATCTCTCACAGCTTGGCAGCAGTGGGGTGAAGTTTGTTCGAATTGGGAGTTGCGAAATAGTTTCGCGGGGTGCTGTTGTTCGCTAATCCGTTTTTTCGCTTGGCGTGAGAGATTTCCTCTCTCCGAGACTGTTTCGGCGCACACCTTTCCCCCGGTTGACAGAAGCGACGAAAAAGTTGTTCGGGATCTTTCTTTTTCAATACTTTAGCGGCACGGCGCAGAGCTTTTCATAGATTTGCTGGAAGAGTGCGACATAGGGGTACCCACCGGCCAGCGAGACCCACACCTTGCGCACCGTGATGCGGATCAGCGCGCCAATCTTCAACACCTTGAGCCGAATGGTGGAGCACTGCGCCTGGGCCAACTCCGTTCCCGCCAGTCCCAGTCGCCGTAGCATCTGCAACAACACATAGGCGATCGAAGAAAAGTACAAGCGCAGTTGATTGCTGCGCAGGTAGTGCGTGCTGGTGCGGTCACTGAATAGCATCAGCTGCTCTTTAATCCGATTCTCCATATCCCCTCTGGCGCAGTAGTGCTCTTCATACAGCGCCTGTGCCGGCCATGCTTCTCCGCTCAGAGAGGTCACTACGAATCGCGGGTTCTCTCCCTTTTCCAGATGCTCGGCCTTGGCCACCACGCGTCGCGCACGACTCCAGCTTTTCAGCGTCTGATAGAAGAACTCTTTGAACAGTCGAGTCGCGCGTCCGGTCTGTTGGTACTGCGCTTTCGCCTCCGCCATCTCCTTGGCGATCTCCGTCTTCAAACGTTCGTTTTTCGCTAGTCCCAGCACGTACTCTACGCGGTTCGCTTCACACCAAGCCATCAGCTCCTCGCGGCAAAATCCCGAATCTCCACGCACCACGATACGCACCTGGGGCCACGCGGAACGAATCTGGGCCACGATGCGCTCCAGTTCCTCAACACTCCCCGACGACGCATCGATGTTCGACGATCGCAACCGCGCACACAGCAGAAACTCTCCGCAGAAGATGTACAACGGCAGGTAGCAGTAGTGTCCATAGTAGCCATGGAAGAAACGTCCTTCCTGCTTCCCGTGCAGCGGATCCTCAGTGGCGTCCAGGTCCAAAATGATTTCTTTCGGCTCCTCCCGGTGGGCTTGCAGAAAGACTTCCACCAGCAGCCGGTCCACGGCTCCATGATCCAGCACGATCTTTTTGTAGCGCTCCTTCCGACTGGCCGTCTCTTTGGTCAGTTCCAGCCGATTCAGGGTGCTCTTTCCGGCTAACACTTGGCTGCCGGGATCCGCCTTCTCGACCAGCACCGCCAGCAAGGGATCGTTTCGCAACTCCTCGTGATCGTTCAGATCTTCGTAGCCCAGGGCCAGCCCATAAGCTCGCTGGGCCACCAATTCCTTCACCGTATGTTCGATCAGATCGGGATTCCGATAATCGGTGAAGCAGGCGGCAAACTGGCGCAGGATCCCAATGCGCTTCTCAACCTCCCGCAAGAGCAGACCACCACCATCGCTGGTGATCACTCCGCCATCAAACTGCGCCCGGATCTCGCGTCGCTTTTGAGGATGAAATCCAAAGACAAACTGGTTACACTCTGCAGTCATAAGGCTGTTGCTCCTTCTTGGCAGAATTTCTTCCTGATAAAAGAGTTATGCCATGAAGCAACAGCCTTTTTCTACTTAATATGAGAAATTGCGGCTAAGCTCCGGAAGAAGCCGTCAAGGTTTTGGGCTGCGCTTCGACTGGTTTTGCCTCTTGTTCGGGCCTCACAGCCCCTTTGAGTTTGGCGATCTCCTCGTTGATGTCTGCATCTTCTACTTTGGGATAACGCCGGATGTCTATGACAGTCGTGGGCTTGAACGGCCAGATGAAGACCTGAATCCACGGCACGACTGCCAGAAAGCCAACCCAGCCCATGACATTGATGGCTTCGGCGTCCGGATGATTACGCGCGATGGCAATTCGTCCTGGCAACCCAAGGACGAATACGAGGGCCGTGAGGAAAGCTGCGCCCAAAACGATGAGGACCGCGAAAGTAACGTAATCCCAGATGGTAAGTTGAAACCCTAGCATCGCCGCTCCTGGGAGTCTCGGAGTTGTTAGCGTGAATTCCGGTCTTGGTCAGAGGGCGGCTCGTAAGAGTCGCCGCATTTGAAGGTGCGATAGACACCTGAAGGCACCTGAGTCCTGCCTATCTTCTTGTTTAGGGAACTTGGAATGTAACTGTCAAAAGTGACGAGGGCCTCGCCATGTCAGAATCGGATTGGTTAGTACAGCGGATTGATAGTGATGCGTGCTGACGCTTGGGGGTTCTCGGTGAGTTGGCATGCCCCAATTAACGCTGCCAGAATATCCCGGGCGGCAAGCCCCCTTTCTCGATATAGATAAGATTACTTACCACCACACGAACATTGGGCGGCAGTGGACCGGTGATTTGTCTTTCCTTTCGCTTCCGGGAAGGGCGCGAGAGCCATGGGGCTTCGCCCTCGTCTTCATCGGGCAAATGGAGGTGCACTCCGATGGGATTTCCCTCGGGGGCTATCGCGTAGGTTATTCTAGCGAGCTGATCGATTGGCATTCTCGGAGGGGACTCTAAGAACCTCCACTGATCAGGATGAGGCTGAAACAGTTCATCCAAGAACACGCTATTGCCTTGTTCTCTCGGACGTTCTTGCAATGGCAACGCAATTAAATTTCCGAAACCGCCTTTGGGCGCAGTGTCTTGGTTGGGGAAAAGACGGTCGTATGAATCAAGGCCGATTTCATGCCTATTTTCCATAGTCCGGGTCAACAAGGCACATCCCAACCCTCTCGCATCGGCAGCGGAAACCCGATGGTCAAAGAAGATCCATACACGAGCGCCATTTCCTGATCGCGAGCGCTCCACAGCGAAGGGAACCTGAAATCGCCTGCATGTTGCGGCAAACGCTGCTGCATCAATTACCCAGGACTTCTTGTCGAAATCCACGGCGAGAAACCAACAAGTGTCATCAGGCAGAAGTGGATAAATACCGACCGTCTGCTTTCCAGTGAGATGATTGTGGATCGCGTCATCGGTCAGTGGTTGAAGCATCCTTGTTTTGCGGGCAACTTTCTTTCGTTCTTCTGGTTTCGCGACATGGAGGGCACGCCAGTCCATGATGCTGGCAGGTGAATAGCCAGATTTGCCACTCTTTCCTTTCCAACGAATGGCGAAAACATCTTCACGCCCACGAAACAGATTTCGAAAGAACGAGATTTTCTCCTCTGGCGTGGAGACTCCACTTTTTGTGGTGGACGAAAACTTTGGGTCGCGGACTGCTTGTGGAACGGGTTTGTTGGGGGCGATTGATTAATCCCGAGCATCGCACGGAGATGCGCATTCTCTTCACTGAGCCGTTGGCATTCTTCTTGCGCTGTTTTCAGGCGCTCTTGAATATTGTCTTGATCAGGCATTCGGCTCTTCATTGCTACAAGCTCTGCGGAAGATCTTATCCGAGGAACACAGCGATCAAATAGCCGATCTTGCGACCCAAAGAATGGACTGAACCCCTATTTTGAGACAGACGGAAATGGCACACTTTGCAGGGAAAGGAACTGCAAAGTGGCGAGGAAACGAAAGGGACGGTATCCGAACGAGTTTCGTCGAATGGCGGTCGAGCGACTGAAGCGTTGCGAGAACATCGTAGCGCTGTCGGAGGAGCTTGGCGTTCATCGGCGGCTGTTGTACAAATGGCGCGATCAACTGGACCCTGTTGATATCGGCGACGAACCGCCGCCAGAGAATCCGCGCGAATCCACGCTCCGCAAAGAGGTCAGCCAGCTAAAGCGACTGCTGGCCGAGAAAACCTTGGAGGTGGATTTTTTCAAAGGTGCCTTGCAAAAAGTCGAGGCTCGACGCCAGAAGCACGGTATCACTGGCGAGAAGGCATCTACGACCAAATCCGGGGAGTGATGTCGATGCAAGGCAGCTTGAGTATCGAGCGAATGTGTCAGCTAGCTGGGGTTAGCCGGGCAGGCTTCTATCGGTCGTTGCAGGAGGAGATGCCGGCGGAAGAAGACATGGAAGTGCGGTCAGCGATTCAGCAGATTGCCGTCGAGCATCGCCGCCGATACGGGTATCGACGGATCAGCGCCGAGTTACGGCGGCGGGGGATGCTTGTTAATCACAAGCGTGTGTTGCGGATCATACGCGAAGATAACCTGCTGGCCGTGCAGCCGCGGGCGTTCGTAGTGACCACGGATTCCGATCACGAGTTCGAGGTCTATCTGAATCTCGCCAGTCGCATGAAACTGACGGGAATGAATCAGCTCTGGGTAGCGGATATTACCTATATCCGTTTGAAGAAGGAGTTTGTCTACCTGGCCGTCATTCTCGACGCGTTTTCGCGGAAAGTAGTGGGCTGGGCGTTGGACCGGACACTCGCGAGCCGATTGCCGATCGCGGCGCTGGAACAGGCCATTGCCCAGCGACAGCCCCCGCCAGGTTTGGTGCATCATTCCGACCGAGGCGTGCAGTACGCTTCCGGAGACTACGTGAGAGTTTTGCGAAAGCAACAGATGATCCCGAGCATGAGTCGG
The DNA here is from genome assembly GCA_963843265.1 of uncultured Acidobacteriota bacterium. GTDB lineage: Bacteria > Acidobacteriota > Terriglobia > Acidiferrales > UBA7541 > Acidiferrum. The sequence goes on from CAWJJR010000002.1 coordinate 19,489, forward strand.
CCGGCGAACCCCTATGACAACGCCAGTTGCGAAAGTTTTCTGAAGACACTCAAACGGGAGGAGATTTATGCGAACGACTGCCGGGACTTAGACCACTTGCTTGGTAACATCGAGGCCTTCATCGAACAGTACTACAATCGGTGCCGTTTACATTCGGCGCTGGGCTATCGATCGCCGGAAGAGTTCGAGCGAGAGGCGAATACAGCAGTGAATTCTGCTGGAGCAACCATGAGTTTTTTCAGGCATGGGGAGATCTATCAGTCCGATGCGGGAAGAAACAATAGCGGGGAGCGACCCAAAGATCGCCCCCCGGCTCATCGTTCCGATGAGTCTCCAGCTGGCTATTCCTCGGCGAGTTGCTCTCCAGCAGAGCTCGCCTCCGCTTCACCAGCCGAGCGTCATCCTGAAGGAGAAGAGGAAGTTTGAGAAGGAAAAATCATTGAACTGCATGTGTGCCAATTCCAAACTGTCTCAACAGAGGGGTTCACCCCAAGAAACTGTGCCCAAACTGTGCCCAAAATTATTTCGGGGTTGCCGCGATTGCCATAATTGACATTCAACGCTTGTTGCCGCCGCTTGTATTTCAGTAATATGCATGAGTACCTAAAGATGGGAAATTCGTCCGGAGAATCCGGCTTACAGGCTCGGTGCTCGGTTTTGGTCCCGTGTACCCGCCGTGTACCTCACTTCGGCGTTTTTGTGGTTTTTCTCCGTTTTGCTTTTTCGTAGAATCAGTAAATTACGCAGTATCAATCATCGCGAGGGGTTCGACTCCCACCCCGGGCACCATTTTTTATTTTCAATTGCTCGGCGAACCCGCGACCGCTGGCTTGCGAACTTGCAGGCTGCATTGACGCCAAAATCGGCCAATGCTACGCTCTCGCCGCACTCCCCAAACTGCATGCGCGCCGTCGACCTCATCCGCAAAAAACGCGATTCCGCTGAACATTCTCGCGAGGAGATCGACTTTCTAATTTCCGGCTACACCACCGGCGATATTCCCGATTACCAGATGGCCGCCTGGCTCATGGCCACCTGGATTCGCGGACTCAATCGCTCCGAAATCGCCTCTCTTACGGAGAGCATGCTCCGTTCCGGCGAACTGCTCAATCTCTCCGAGCTTCCCGGCAAGAAAGTCGACAAGCACTCCACCGGCGGCGTTGGCGACAAAACTTCACTCATCCTCGCTCCCATCGTCGCCGCGGGCGGCCTCACGGTTCCCATGATCAGCGGCCGCGGCCTCGGTCACACCGGCGGCACTCTCGATAAGCTTGAGTCTATCCCCGGATTCAATGTAAATCTCTCCCTCGAAGAGTTTCGCCACGTTCTCCGCGAATGCGGCATGGGCCTCATTGGCCAAACCGCCGAAATTGCCCCCGCCGACAAAAAAATCTACGCCCTTCGCGATGCCACTTCGACCGTCGAAAATATCGGCCTTATCTGCGCATCCATAATGAGCAAGAAGCTTGCCGAGGGCATCGACGCTCTCGTTCTCGACGTCAAAACCGGCTCCGGCGCCTTCATGAAGCGAGAAGAAGACTCCGTCCGCCTCGCCGAAGTTATGGTCGAAACCGGCCAGCGCATGGGCAAAAAAGTCGTCGCGCTCATCACCGATATGGACCAGCCCCTCGGTCGCATGGCCGGCCACTCCAATGAAGTTATCGAGTGCATCGATATTCTCAGCGGCCGCGGGCCCGCCGATCTCCGCGAACTCAGCATCGAACTTTCCGCTTGGATGTTTTTCCTTTGCGAGCGGACCAAGTCCATTGAAGAAGGCCGCGCCCTCGCCGAATCCATGATCGCCTCCGGCCATGCGTTGGAAAGGTTCAAGCACTGCGTTCGCTTGCAAGGCGGCGACGATCGGATTGTCGAAAAGCCGCAGCTCCTTCCTCGAGCCCGCTCCCACGCCGATGTCCCGAGCCCCTCTACCGGCTTTATCACCGCAACGAATTGCGAGAATCTCGGCATCGCTCTCGCCATGCTCGGCGGCGGCCGCGAAAAAAAGGAGGATGCCATCGACCATGCCGTTGGTCTCGAATTCCACAAGCGTATCGGCGATCGCGTAGAAAAAGGCGAACCCCTCGTCACAATCCATTACAATAACGCCGCAAAGTTGGCCGAAGCGCAGACTCTCATCGCCGGGAGCTATCAGATCGGTGAAGCTGCGCCCTCGGTCGAGCGCCCGCTCATTCGCCGCATCATCGGCGGCTAGCGCTCCGGCGTTTTCACCTGAATCTGCACGGCAGAAAGAGGACACTGCATGGGACGATTCACCGGAGTGCTCGGCCTGCTCGCAATGCTCGGCCTCGCGTATCTCTTCTCCACCGAACGCAAAGCCATCAAACTCAAAACCGTTCTCTGGGGCCTCGGTCTGCAGCTCTCCTTCGCCATTTTTGTTCTGCGTGTTGCAGCCGGCCGCGATCTCTTTCAATGGGCTGGAGAAAAAGTCAACTTGCTTCTCGGTTACGCTTTTTACGGCTCACAATTCGTTTTCGGTGAACTGGGCCTGCCATCCACAGCCAATTCAAATTTTCCGGCGTCTCCTGAGCACTTCCTCTTTGCCTTCCAGGTACTCCCCACGATCATTTTCATCGCCGCTTTTTTCGCGCTGCTTTATCACATCGGTGTCATGCAGCTCGTCATCCGTGCCGCCGCCTGGATTATGACTCGCGTCATGGGCGCCAGCGGCGCCGAATCCCTCAACGTCGCCGCCAGCATCTTCATGGGGCAGACCGAAGCCCCGCTCACCATCCGACCTTTTCTAAATAAGCTCACAAAATCCGAGTTGATGGTCGTTATGACGAGCGGCATGGCTCACGTCTCCGGCGGCATCATGGCCGCCTACATCGCCTTCGGCATCAAAGCCGAGCATCTTCTCACCGCCGTCATCATGACCGCTCCAGGCACTCTGCTCATGGCCAAAATGCTCGTGCCCGAAACCGAGCAGCCGCTCACTGCAGGCCGCGTCGAAATGCCCGAAATGGAGAAGGACACCAATTTTCTCGGCGCCATCTCTCGCGGCACGGTCGACGGCCTTCATCTCGCTCTCAATGTCGGCGCCATGCTCATCTCTTTCATTGCGCTCCTCTATCTCATCAACGCCATGATGGGTGGCGCGCACAACTGGTTCGCCATCCATCCGCGCCTTCATCTCGCTTGGTTCCCCTCCAGCCTCCAGCAAATTTTCGGCTGGGTTTTCGCCCCCGTTGCCTGGGTCATCGGCATCCCCTGGCACGATTGCAGGGCCATGGGCAACTTGCTCGGTACGCGCATGGTCATCAACGAAGTCGTCGCCTTCCAGCAACTCGGCGAACTCATCAAAGCCAGCGCTTTCGATCCACGTTCCGCCCGGATCGCCACTTTCGCTCTGTGCGGCTTCGCGAATTTCAGCTCCATCGGCATTCAAATCGGCGGCATCGGCGCGCTCGCCCCCGATCAGCGCACCCAGCTAGCCAAATTCGGCATCCGCGCCATGCTCGCCGGCACCATGGCCAACCTCATGTCCGCCTCCATCGTAGGCATCCTGTCCTAGTCGCATCTTGGCGTCGCACGCACTTCTGCCTGTCCTCATCTACTTCTCCCGATGCCTCGCTCGCCGTGGCCTCTCCGCGAATCTTTGTTGACTCTGCGCCTCTGCGTTATCTTTTCTCTTTCCTTTCTCTCTCTTCCCCAGCCGTGGCGCTATTCCTTCCCTCCAACTCCATGTAAAATCCTCATCATCAAATGCCTTCACCGAAAAAAGCTTCGCCCAAGTCCAAATCCCTCACCGAATTCGACCGCGCCGAAGCTGCCGCGAATTTCATCTTTTCCAAGACTGATCTCCGCCCCCAAATTGCGCTGGTCCTCGGCTCCGGCCTCGGCGCTTTCGCCGACGAATTTGCCGGCGCGACCAACATTCCTTACGCCGAAATTCCGCATTTCCCAAAATCCACCGCCATCGGCCACGCCGGCCAGCTCGTTCTCGGCAACGTCGGCGAGATCCCCGTCGCGGGAATGCAGGGCCGCGTTCATCTCTACGAAGGCTATTCTGCCAAGGACGTCGCGTTTCCCATTCGCGTTTTCGCACGCATGGGTGTGAAAGCTGTCATCCTCACCAACGCCGCCGGCGGCATCAAACGCGAATTCACGCAGGGCGAACTCGTGGTCATCAAAGATCACATCAATCTGCAAAGCGCAAATCCTCTTATCGGCCCTAACGACGACCGCTTCGGCCCGCGCTTTCCAGACATGACCGTCGCTTACGACCGCCGCTTTCGCGAAATCGCCGTCGGCGCAGGAAACCGCAACCACATCGGCCTCTACGAAGGCGTCTATGCCGCGCTGCCCGGCCCCAGCTACGAAACTCCCGCTGAGATTCGATATCTGCGCGCCATCGGCGCCGACCTCGTCGGCATGTCCACCGTTCCGGAAGTAATTGCCGCCCGCCACTCCGGAATCCGCGTTCTCGGCGTCTCTTGCGTCACCAACGCCGCCGCCGGCATCCTCGATCAGCCGCTCGACCACAAGGAAGTTCTCGAAACCGGCGAGCGCGTCCGCAGCCAATTCATCGCCCTCCTAAAAGTCGTCATCCCGCGCATCGCCGCCGAGCTCTCATGAGCACTCGGCCTCTTCTCTGTGATCTCTGTGCACTCTGTGTTAAAACCAACCTGCCAGTGCAACTTCGATCGCTATCCGAGAAAGGCGGTCTCTCATCACGCCGATTCCTGAACTTCCTCCCCAGAATGCTTCTCGCGCCAATGGAGAACTGAAAAGTGAACGAACATGACGCACTCGTCGAAGCCGCCCAGCAAGCCCGCGAGAACGCTCACGCGCCTTTCTCGAATTTCCGCGTTGGCGCCGCGCTCCACGCCACTTCCGGCAGAATCTTTGGCGGCTGCAATGTGGAAAACGCCACGTATGGCCTGACAGTCTGCGCCGAGCGCGTCGCCATTTTCAAAGCTATGAGCGAAGGCGAGCGCAACTTTGACGCGATCGCCGTCGTCACCGATACGGAGACGCTCACGCCACCCTGCGGCGCGTGCCGCCAGTTGATTTGGGAATTTTGCGGCGACGTTCCCGTGATTCTGGCAAATTTGAAAGGCAAAACGGAAACGCTCCAGATGCGCGAACTGTTTCCAAAGCCGTTCGATTCCTCCAACTTGTAGCAAACGGGGAAACAAAATGAATCCAAGACGAATCGTAATGAGCAAATTGGCCATCGTGTTGTCCAGCGCCGCTCTGATTTTCGCCAGCGTGTCGGCATCTTTGGCGCAAGAACCGACGTCGGCACAGGCACAGATGCCGGCGAAAGGGAAGCCTGCGAATTTTGTCGACCTGCTCATCAGCGGCGGCACGGTGATCACTATGGACCCGGCGCGCCGCGTCATTGAGAACGGTTTCGTCATCGTGAAGGGCGACACCATCGTGGCCATCGGCGAAGGTCTTCCGCACATGCCGAACGGCCCGATTTTCACGAAGCAATCCATTGACGCCAAGGGCGCGCTGATTCTTCCCGGCTTCGTCAACGGCCACACGCATGTTCCCATGACGCTCTTCCGCGGCCTGTGCAATGACGTGACGCTGGACGCCTGGCTGAACAAATGTATTTTCCCGGCCGAAGCGAAAAACGTGACCGAGGATTTCGTGCGCTGGGGAACGCGTCTCGCCGCCGCCGAACAAATCCGTTCCGGCGTCACCACTTTCGCGGACATGTACTACTTCGAGGACGCCATCGCCGAAGAAACCAAAGCCGCCGGAATGCGCGGCGTGCTCGGCGAAACCTTCATCGATTTTCCCGCGCCGGACAACAAGACCGAAACGGCGATGCTTGACTACACCGAAAATTTCCTGAAGCGCTGGCAGGGCGACCCGCTGATTCACGCTGCCGCTGCGCCACATTCCATCTACACCTGCTCGAAAAAAACGCTGCAACACGCAGCCGCCCTCGCTCGCAAATACCACGCGCCGATTTTGATCCACGTCGCCGAAATGAAGAAGGAGTTAGACGACAGCTTGAAACAGAGCGGCCTGACGCCCGTGCAATATCTCGATAAAATCGGCGTCCTCGGTCCGGATGTGGTAGCGGCGCACTGCATTTTCGTAAACGCAGGTGACCGCAAGATTCTTGCCGAACGGCAAGTCGGCTGCGTACACAATCCTTCGAGCAACATGATGCTGGCGAGCGGCGTTGCGCCAGTTGTCGAGGAGCGCGCCGCTGGCGTCGCGGTTGGTCTTGGAACCGATGGTCCCGCGGGGAGCAACAACGACCTCAACTTGATGGAGGAAATGGACTTGGCTGCGAAGCTGCAAAAAATAACGAAGATGGATCCGCGCGCATTGGACGCCAAATCCGTTGTCGAGATGGCCACCATCGATGGCGCGAAAGCGCTGCACATGGAAAAAGAAATCGGCTCGCTCGAGGTTGGCAAAAAAGCCGACATCATCTTGATTGGCCTCGACGAACCCAATGCCGTTCCCATGTTCGATGTGTACTCACAGCTCGCATACGCGCTCAAAGGCAGCGACGTGGAAACTGTAGTCATCGGCGGCCGCGTGGTCATGCGCGACAAAAAACTTCTCACGCTGAACGAGCCCGAAATCCTTGCAAAAGCCCGCGAGTACGGCAAAAGAGTAGAAGCCTCGCTCAAGTGACTTTTGGCCGCGCCGCAAAAAACCCGTCGAGCAAGAATCCGAGTGGTGCGGCCAGACAATTGTGCCGTAGAAAGTCCTCGAGTTGGTAGAAGCGGAAGCGGCGTAGAGAGGATGCGTAGATGGATCGAGCGAAATATGTGACCATGCTTGAAACGGCGATCGAAGAAGCGCGGCGCGGGCTTGCGGAGGGAGGAATTCCGATCGGCGCGGCGCTGTTCGACGGCGATGGAAAACGTTTGGGAAGCGGGCACAACCGGAGAGTGCAGGACGGAGATCCTTCGGCGCATGGAGAAACCGATGCGTTTCGCAAAGCGGGCCGACAGAAAACCTATCGCGACAAAATCATGGTGACAACGCTTGCGCCGTGTTGGTATTGCAGCGGACTGATCCGCCAATTTGGGATTGGAACGGTAGTCGTCGGCGAATCCGAGAATTTTCGTGGCGGAATCGACTGGCTGCAAAAGCATGGAATCAAAGTGATCGATCTTGCGTCTAAAGAATGTGCGGCGATGCTCGCAAAATTCATCGCCGAAAATCCGGCGCTGTGGCGTGAGGACATCGGCGAAGAGTGATCGAGAATGTGTTGAATCGCTGCGGCTGAGCGGCGAAAAAGTGGGTTCTCCATGAAACAGAAAATCAGAACCAGCAAATATTTTGTGCTGGCGTTCATTTGCGCAGGGGCGGCAAGCCTTGCGTTCGCGCTGCATGCGAACGCTTCCGCGGACGACGAGATTCCGAAGCTCGCGTCCCTGATGGGCTGGAAACCCGGGATAGTGGTGGCAGATATCGGCGCCGGAGACGGAAGCTACACGTTCGCGGCGGAGGAACAAGTCGGGCCGACGGGAAAAGTGTTTGCGACGGAGATTAACGAGGAAAAACTGAAGGCGCTGCGGGCGGAAGTCAAGAAACGCGGATTGCAGAACGTAACGGTGATCGAGAGCGCGGAAGCGGAAACGAATTTACCCGCGGCGTGCTGCGACGCGGTTTTTTTGCGGCGCGTTTACCATCATTTGACGAAGCCCCTGGAATTCGATGCAAGCATTCTTCGCTCGCTGAAACCAGGAGGGAAATTGGCGATCATCGATTTTCCGCCTCATCCGGAATATGGAAAAGTAGAAGGCGTTCCGAAAGACCGCGTGAACCATGGTATCTTTCAGAAAATTTTGATCGACGAACTAGGCAAGGCCGGATTTCGGGCTGAGAAAATTGTGGATGATTGGCCGTCGAATAATTATTGCGTGTTGTTTGTGAGAAAGTGACAGGTGCATGAGGTGAGCAGGTTGGCCGAGCGAAAAGAAAGTGCTGGTCTAAAGACCCGCCACTACAACGGCCCGGAATTCGTGTCGATCGGGGGCCGCGCGTGGGCACAGCAACTGACTCGAGACAGACGAGACGATTAAGTGGGTTCATTGTAGGTATCGAATTTGACGGCGATGTCGCGGACTTCTTGCAGGGTCATGTCGCGGAGGAGCTTGCCGTCTTCGAGGACAGTTTCGAGGGCATTGACGCCGAGCGGAGAACTGTCCGGATTGGGAGAATCGTTATCGACTTCGACGGTAAAAAATTCTTTGCCGCTGTGAATTAGATTGAAGCGGCCGCCTTTGCTGGCTTTGGATGGATCGGTTTTGGGGTTTTTGTAGACGTTGTGCCATTTGCCGCCGCGGTCGATGGCGGAACATTTCAGAGCAAATTTGAGCGTGTCGCGATTGACCTGTTGGAGCAGCGCGCCGCCCATACCGTAGCTCCAGATATCCTGGGACCAGCCTTTGCGCGTGAGCTGGCCGGTGATGTTCTGAATAGTGTAGTAATTCACCCCGTCGCCCTGAATGAAACGCACGCAGGGAACGGTGGTTTTCCAGCCTTTTTTGTTCACTTCGTAGCCGAAAACTTCCGCGACAATCTTGAAAAGCTCTTCGAGCACAGTGACGGCGTCGCCGGAGTCCGGGCGAATAATCAGCGTGCCTTTGCGCTGGAGAACTTTGTCACGAAGCGCGCCGCCCCAGAGATTGCGCACGGCGTTGTAAATGTCGTAGGAGTCGCTCACGCAGGCAACGACGCCCTCGGGGCAGTTTTCGAGGATGCTGGCGTAGGCCTGGACTTCATTTTCTTCGCCCCAAGCGGTGATGGTGGAATGCTCGGAAGCGGGAATGGCATAACCGGCGCAATTGAGCGGATCTGTTGCGGTGAGGTCCGCGGAATAAAACTGATTGAGGAGCTGGATGGCGGCGATCGTATCGGTGCCAAGAAAGTTGAAAAGATGCGCAGCGCCGCCGATGGCCGCGGATTCTTTCGAGGACACGCCGCGAAAGCCAAAATCGATGAGCTTGAAGGGGAGAAGCGAAGGATCGCCGGTGCGAACGAGAGCTTTGCCAATGACTTGCTTGATGGCTCGGGAAAGCGTGGCGACAGTGATTGGATACCAAACCTGAAGAAGAACGGTTTCAGCCCAATTCGTGAGCCAATAAAATTCGGGATCGGTGTTTTCAATGGTGATAAGCGCGTTGCGGCTCTTGACGACGGTGCCTTCTTTGACGGCGCGAATGCGCAGCGGAAGACGGCCGCCATGTTTGGTATAGAGGGATTTGAAGCCTTCGTAATTGAACGACTTGGGATGGCCGCTGTAATGGGCCTGGGCGAAGCGGCGAGCCTCTTCGATGTCGTCGAGGGTGAAAACCTGGCCAGCGAAATTGGATTTCACGATGTATTGGAGCAACGCCAGCATCGTTTCGTCGAACATGCCTCCGCGGGACTCGACGTAGGAATAGATATGGCGCGTGTCCGGCGGGTATTGCCACCAGTGGGTGAGCTTGTACGAGTCGGTATTGAGAATGGGATTCAGGCGCAACGACTGCATGGGGCTCCTTTGGTTAGGGAATGAGAGGAAAAGTGGCGTTGCTCCCCATAAATAGGATAGCAGAAGAGAAAAATGGGTGACGGACAGCAGGTATGGAATAGTTAGAGTGAGCGCCACCGGAAAGTTGGCTTGCAGGGTGTACACCCCCGGTGTTTTGCAAAAGAGTACGGAAGCTCTTGATAGCAAGTAGTCTAGCTAAATGCTCCATTCCAAAGAGTTCGCAAGAGTTTGAAAAGGGAGGGGTTAAGTTTTGGCGAATTTTACCGGCAAGTGCAATCCGCGACCAGTGTGGCTGGGCTGAAGAAAAGCACCCCGCAGGTCAAATTGTAAAAACTTAAAAATAAAAGGGTTGTTAACAATGGAGCTTGTAAACGATTGAAAATAAAGGGCGGAACATGCACAGTTTTGCGCGAAAAGTGCACACTGAGAGAGCAGCCATGCACTCTGGAGGGAGGCCGACAAGGTAGGGGCACAGGCGAACCAATGAACGCGTTGGGATCGAGCTGCAGGGCGAGATTCACACGACATTGTAGCAATATAGTTACTACTTGTCAATATAATTCGTAAGCTCATTCGAACGGCGAGGAACGACTCACAACGTTAGGATGGAAGTAGAAGACTAGGAGGGAGTTAGTGCGGATGAAGCCTGAGGAAAAGCTGTGGAAAAGTCCCGCAGTCACGAATTTGCAAGATCGTGGCTATTCGATGGAATATTCATAGAGCCTAGGAGGGTGTCGGAGAGAAATCTCCTAAAATTGGTCGGATAGCGAGATTTTTTGCGGTGAACTATTTCCTTTCTTCAGAGGCTTCGTTAGTATGCGTGCATGAGCTTCCAATTCCGAGCCTGCACGTTGGATCAACCGCTTCTCTTAGCTCCCTCCTTGCAACAATGGCTTCCCGAAGGGCACTTGGCGAGGTTCCTCGCCGACGTAACGGAACAGCTGGACCTGTCGGCCATCTATTCTACCTACGATCGTCCGGATGGCCGGGGGCAAGCGGGATACCACCCGCTGTTGATGACGCGCTTGCTGCTGTATGGCTATTGCGTGGGAGTGGCTAGTTCGCGAGCCATCGAGCGGGAGACCTATGAGGATGTGGCGTTCCGCTATCTGGCGGCGGACCAGCATCCGGATCACGACACCATAGCGAATTTTCGGAAACAGCATCTGGCCAAGCTGGGAGAACTGTTTGTGCAGGCCTTGCAATTGTGCCAGAAGGCCGGATTAGTAAAGCTGGGGCACGTAGCCATCGATGGCACCAAGATGCAGGCGAATGCGAGCAAACACAAAGCCATGAGCTACGGGCGGATGGGGGAAGCGGAGCAGAAACTGCGGGCCGAAGTGGAAGCCCTGCTGCGCCATGCGGAGGAAGTGGACGAGGCCGAAGATCGGCAATACGGGAAAGGCCAGCGAGGCGATGAATTGCCAGCGGAATTGGCGCGGCGGGAGAGTCGGCTGAAAAAGATTCGGGAAGCTAAGGAGGCTTTAGAGGCCGAAGCCCAGCAAAAAGCGCAGGAGCAGAAAGCGGAGGCGGAAGCCAAGATCGCCGCACGGCAGGAGCAAGAGAAACAGACCGGGCAAAAGCCGCGAGGGCGGGCTCCTCAGGTTCCTAACCCCGAGGAGGCTAAACCAGAATCTTCGGCGCAGCGGAATTTCACCGATCCGGAAAGTCGGATTATGCCGGATGGAGCGCACAAGGGGAGTTTCGTGCAGGCCTACAATGCTCAGGCGGCGGTGGATAGCGCGGCACAAATCATCGTGGCAGCAGAGATCACGCAACAAACCAACGACAAACAGCAGTTGGTGCCGATGCTCCAACAGGTGATCGAGAACGTGCATGGCAAACCACAAGTGGCCAGTGCCGACACGGGTTACTGGAGCGAGGCCAACGTCACCGCGGAAAGCTTGCAAGGCATCGACCTGCATGTGGCCACAGAACGACAGCAGCACGGCGAGAGCCAGGACGTTCCCGTGGAGGGAGGGCCGAAAGGAAGTTCGGCCTTACAGCAGATGCGAGACAAACTGAAGACGGAGGCCGGTAAAGCCCTCTACAAGATGCGGAAACAAATCGTCGAACCTGTTTTTGGATACATCAAAGAGGGACGAGGATTTCGCCGGTTCAGCTTTCGCGGCTTAGGGAATGTGCGCAGCGAGTGGAGACTTATTTGTGCCACGCACAATCTGTTGAAGCTCTTCCGGTCAGGATGGAAAATGCGGCCTTTGAGCACTTAACAGTGCCAAACCCGCGGTCTCCCTTTGCACTCTACAGCAGTGCAGTAAGACTGTCAGAGGCCGAATACGGCTCACCAAGCCATTACCCCAACAATCCCACCATGTTTATCGATAAACCCGATGCCTTGGACTTCGTCGCGAACTTCTCTCCGACAAGCTCCTAGGGGCGGGCAATTATTGATGAGAGCGCAGATGTCCTAAGAGCGATAGTGTGATAGCCGCCCGCTTCTTGACAAGGCTGCTGAAGCTGGCGATAGGAGCTTGGCGGCCGCGTTGGATGGACTTTGACTTGGCTTATCGGGACAACTACACTGGCCACTTGGGAGTGTGCCTAGAGCTTTAGCCCGGCATGAGGGGTGGTCATGAATATCGAGATTCGAGACGCGGCGCTCGCGGCAAGGATAGAAAAGCAGCTGCAAAATTCTGGTTCCCGCAGCGTCGAGGATGTGCTCCGCCGCCTCTTGGAAACTCAAGAAGAGCAGGACCGCTGGCTTGTTGAAGATCGCGATGCCGTCAATGCAAAAATCAGGCGGGGGATCGAACAGCTCGACCGAGGCGAAGGAATCCCGGAAGACCGTTTGGAGGAGCACATTGCAAGGCTGAAGGCCGAGCATGAATGACAGCCAGCTACATTGTTGCGCCCCAAGCAGCCCTAGACCTCGTTGAAATCTGGCGTCACATCAAAGAAAAAAGCGGCGAAGCCAGGGCCGACCGGATTGAATCGGAGATTCGGCATCGGTTTAGTTTTCTTGCGAGAACGCCAGAAGCCTGGCACGTCCGCGAGAATCTGACGGATGAGGCGGTTAAGTTTTTCCTCGTCTATTCCTATTTGATCGTCTACCGACCGAAGACAAAGCCACTACAAATCATTTCCGTCCTACACGGCTGGCGCGATGTCGAACGGATACTCAAGAAGCGGCTGTAACAAGATTTAGTTTGTGGTCTTCTCGGTGATGGTCGCTCCATCAACCGCGGTCCTCGCGGGGAAAAGGCGATATTTTCAGCTCTTATCGTATTTCCAGTGGCGCGGCTTGCCTTGCGCGATGAGTGCGATGGCTTGTTGAAGCCGTTTTTGCATGGTTTCCGGGCGTTTGGCTTCGGCGATCCATTCGCAATACTCGCGCCGGCAACTCGGGCTGAATTCGGCGAATGCTTTGGCGGCAACTTTGTTTTTCTTCAGGGCGGCGGCGAGTGCGGGAGGAACGGAGACCGGTTTTTTCTTTGCGGGCTTTTTTGGGCGCTCGAGGGATTTCGTGCGCTGGCCGCTTTCCACCAGATCGGCGGCGTGGCGCATGTAGGCCAAAAGGGATTTGTCTGAGGGCAGGTCTTTCAAACTGGCGATCCGGCCCAAAGTGCCCATTGCTTCGCTGGAATTGAGCCCGTCCTGGTCCAAAACCTTTTTCATCTCCGGTCCCCAGAAGCCGAAGGCGCAGTGCTGTTTGAAAGCCGCCATGTTGGCCAGGATGATGCCCTGCTGAAGGAAGAACGGCATGCTCCACTTCATGGCTTCCGTAGCACGGGGGCAGGCTCGGTGCATCAACTCGCGCAGGTGGGTCAAAATGGGCTGGGCGAAGGGCGCGGACTTTTCAATGTAAGCGTCGACGCGCGGATCGAATTGTGGCTCGGACATGAAGTCCTCCCTGTGGTCTGACGCAGCAATGTAGCAAACGCCGGGTCAAAACGCAGCCCTAGGATTATTGCGTGGAGTGGGGACGCTTCACTCTTCGCGGAGGACTTGCATGGGATCGACGCGGGAGGCGCGGAAGGCGGGGATGAAGGAGGCGGCAGCCGCGACGAAGAGCACGAGCACTATGACGCCGGTAAGAGTTGGCACGTCAGTGGGAGACACGCCATAGAGCAGGCCGGCGAGGACGCGGGAAGAGGCGGCAGCCAACGCGAAACCAGCGGCGCAGCCGGCGAGGCACACGGCGAGCCCCTGCCAGAGGAACTGCTGGACGATTTGACCCCGGAGTGCACCCAACGCGAGGCGCAAGCCGACCTCGCGTTGGCGGACGCTGACGTTATAGCTCAGCGTGCCGTACAAGCCGATGCACGCCAAGGAGAGGGCCGTGGTGGCAAGAAAAGTCAGAAGGAAGGTTCGGAGACGATTTTCGGCCAGCCCGTCGGAGAAACGCTCCTCAAGCGAAGCGAAATCATAAACCGAGCGTTGCGGATCGATATCCCGAATTTGGCGGCGGATGGTTTCCGCCATGGTCATGGGGGCGTTGCGTGTGCGCACCAGGAAATAGGTGCCTGGCTCCGCGATAGGGGCGCACCAGTAGATCGTCGGCTCGGGCGCTTGGTCCAAACTCATTTCCCGGACATCGCGGGCGATGCCGACGATTTCGGCGGGGCCGGAATAGCCCACGTTCAGGGCTTGCACATGATGGCCAATGACAGGCGCGCCGTAGAAATAGGTATCGGCGAAGGTGCGATTCACGACCACCGTGGGAGAACCATCGGTCTCGCGGCAGAGTTCCCCCGATAGCATTGGGATCCTCAGAGTGGCGAAGTAGCTGGCCGAGACGTAGCGGTTCTCCGCGATGATCTTGGGTTCGCTTTCGGCGCGTCCCTCGGTCAGCTTTATTTCGGTTTCGTACTTCATGGGTTGCCCAGGCGCACCCACGGAGATCGCGGCGGCCGCGACGCCGGGTGTGGCACGGAGCTTCTCAAGAATGCGGTCGGTGAACTGGCGCAGTTTTTTCAAGTCGCCAGTTTCACCGTAGTCCATGCTGAGCTGGAAGCTGAGAATGTGGCTGGGATCGAAGCCAGTAGAGACGCGGCCCAATTCCTGGAAACTGCGGAGAAGCAGACCTGCGCCTGCGAGCAGGGTGACGGCGAGGGCAACCTGAATGCCCACCAGGAGCCACTGCAGGGGATTTCGTCCGGAGACTTGCGAGCGGCTGGATTGGGCAAGCGACGTGGCCAGACTGCGATGAGTGCCGCGAATGGCGGGAACCAATCCGCAGAGCAAGGTGACTAGAACCGAACACGCTAAGGAATAGAGGACGATGCCCGCGTCGAGATGGATTTCTTCGACGCGGGGGAGTTGTGCAGCCAGAGAGCGGAAGATGGTGGAAGCGGCGGCTGCGAGAAACAAGCCGAGACCGGAACCCATAAGTGCAAGGAGAAATGTCTCCGTGAGGAGCTGCGCGATGAGCGTGCCGCGAGGCGCGCCCAACGAAAAGCGTACGGCGATTTCGTGCTGGCGCTGAGCGGAACGAGACAGGAGCAGAGCGACGATATTCGTACACGCGATGAGCAGAAGAAGCGTGACGGAGCCGAAGAGCAGCCAGAGGGAGCGGCGCGAATCGGCGATGATGGTTTGCTTGAGCGGTTCTATTCCCACGGAGAGGTCGGAATCGGTTTTGGGGAACTGGCGGCCGAGCTGCGCTTGCACAGTGGAGAGATTGGCACGAGCTTGTGCAACGGTGACGCCGTGCTTGAGGCGTCCGATGACGGTGAACCAATTGTTCTCTCGGGCCTGGCCGTAGGAGAGACCAGCAGGAATCGGGCACCATAAATCGGTGTCGCGAACCGGAAAAAGGAAGGAGGGCGGCATGACGCCCACGATGGTAAATAGGTGGCCATCGAGGCGCAGAGTCTTGCCGATGGTGCTGGGATCGGCGTTGAAGCGGCGGCGCCAAAAGCGGTCGCTGATCAAGACGGCAGCCGGGCCGTTGAGGGTCTGCTCTTCAGGGGAAAATTCCCGCCCGAGCGCGGGTGGAATGCCCCAGACTTGAAAAAAGTGCGGCGAGACCCAGGCACGGGTCACTTTCTCCGGCAGTGGCCCGGTCGATTCGGAAACGTCTTCCGTGTAATAGCCGGTGAGCGCTTGGAACGTGGAATTGAGACGATGCCAATCTTCGAGGCGCACCGGCGCGACCAAATGAAAGGGACTCGAAGTTTTCGGATTGTATTGGTCGACGCGCATAAGCTCGCCGGCGTCGGGAAAGGGCAAGGGACGAAGGAGGATAGCGTCGATGGCGGAGAAAACGGCGCTGTTGGCGCCGATGGCAAGGGCGAGAGTGAGGATAACTGTGGCCGAGAAGGTGGGCGATTTGCGGATGAAACGGAGGGCGGATTTTAGATTGGCGAACGTGGCGTCGAGAACGCGGATGCGGTAGACGTCGCGCACATCTTCTTTGACTTGCTCGCGGCCACCAAATTCCAGGAGGGCGCGGCGTCGGGCTTCTTCGGGAGGCGTGCCCGCGGCGATGTATTCGTCGGTGAGTTCGTCGATGTGGAACCGCAGCTCGGAATTCATTTGCGCGTCGGAGGCGCGTTTGGGAAGGAAGGATTTCCACCAGGACATGGCAGGCTCCTATTGGGCGGTTTGCAGAATGCTGGCCACCGCACCGGCTAGACGGTTCCAATTCGATTCTTCGCTTTCCAACTGCTTGCGGCCTTTGGCGGATAGCTTGTAGAACTTGGCTTGGCGGCCTTTATCGGAGGCGCCCCATTCGGATTCGAGCCAGCCGCGCTTTTCGAGGCGATGGAGGGCAGGGTAGAGAGAGCCTTGCTGCACTTGAAGGACTTCCTTGGAGATTTGGCGGATGCGGAGAGAGATGCCGTAGCCGTGGACGGGGCCGAGGGCGACGATTTTGAGGATGAGCATGTCGAGGGTGCCTTGCAGTAGGTCGGATTTTTCAATGGGCATGGCTTCTCCTAGACAATCGACATATTAACGCGAAGGATAGATAGAATGTCAAGGAGAAGGAAAATGGGGCAGCGCAGACGTGAAATTGAGTGTGCTATATTTGTATAGCGAGGTGATTATGCTGGCGATACGGCTTCCGCAGTCGATTGAGAAGCGACTGGAAAAATTGGCGCGCCAGACAGGGCGCACCAAGACGTTTTATGCGCGCGAAGCGATCTTGCAGCACATCGAGGAACTGGAAGACGTGTTTTTGGCCGAGGTGCGGCTGGAGCGCTTACGCAGCGGTGAAGAAAAGGCCATTCCGTTGGAGGATGTGATCAAACGTCATGGCTTGGAAGATTGAGTTCTCGGGGGAGGCGGAACGGGAACTGAGCAAGCTCGATGGGCAAGCGAAGAGACGCATTTTGAAGTTCCTTCAAGAACGAGTCGCCAAGCTGGACAATCCACGGACCATTGGAAAGGCCTTACAAAGGCCGCACTTCGGGGAATTCTGGAAATACCGGGTGGGAGATTACCGGCTCATCTGCAAGATCGAAGACGTGCGGGTGGTGGTCCTGGTTCTCCGAATTGGTCATCGGAAAGAGATTTATCGCTAACAGCAAGAGTTGGCCGTGCGAACTTCGCGGAACAGTTAGGTTAGGAGTTCCAGGCGACACGGGAGAGTTGCTTTTTGCGGGTCTCCCACTCGGAGCCGCTCAGGATGCGTGGGGCGACGTCGATTAGACGGGGAATGAGGCGGAAGACGGCGGCGGCGGTCCAAGGAGCGCCGCTGCGGGTGCGGTAGTCGCGGACGTTTAAGGTATCAGCCATGCTGGTGAAAGAGACGTCCTGGACAATCAACTCGGCCAAGAATTTCAGGGTCTGCGTCTCGAGGGGATCGTCTTCGAGGTGATGGCAATCAGCGGCGATGCGCAGGCCGAAGGGAATCTCCTCGGAAGGGATGGCTTCTTCCGGCGGCTCGGGCGTGGAAGAGGTTTCGATTTCGCGTTCCCATTCGAGGGCGACTAAAGTCCAGCCGGCGTCGTGCATTTTCGAGAGGTACATGGAGGTTGGGAGGATGGTGACCTTTTCCCGGATGCGTTCGTGCTTTTTCATAGGGAGCCTCCTTGACGAAGAATGAAGGACCAGAGCAAGAATGAAACGGATAAATACGCGCAATTGAATAGCCGATTTCAGGCGGAGCGTAACGAACAGAAAAGAATAGCTTTATGGCCAGGTGGCGGCGCTCGGCGGCCGGCAGAGCGTTCACGGATGGGATGAAGGTGTCGCGTTGCCGGACACTTGAAAACGTAGCCACGGCGTTTCGGAATGATCATTTAAAAGAAATGAAACTTCTTGACCATTCCAGGGGTTAGAAGCGTATGATTTGCCGGTCGTTGAACCCTCCCCAACGTCCACACCCACATCCCGGCTCAGAAAGCGACGCGGTGTTCCATGGATAGCGAAGCGCGGCGATTGGAAGATCGTTCTCCGGTTGAGGTGACCGTGGATTTGGCCGGACTGGATGTACACACCGTAGCTCAACAGGGAATCACGCAGAACGTGAGCGCACGCGGGGCGCGAGTGGTCACGAGCAAGCCGTGGCAGCCCAATGAACACGTGAAAGTCAGGTCGCTCTTGGGGAGTCTAAGATCCAGGGCGCGTGTCGTTTATTGCCAGCCTCTGGGGAACGATTCGTTCGCGATTGGACTGGAATTGTTCGTAAGCATCGGCGAGTGGGTCTCGCCCCAGGTTGCGCAGCGGCACACCGCTTAACTCATCGGTTGCGAGGGATTTTCACTCGCCGAGTCTTACCCTTTCAAGCTGGCCGCCCAGATCATTGTGACAGGAAAGTTGCATCACCTGGGGTAGTGCCGCCCGGCAACACTAGCTGATTGCACGCCAAGCGAAACGACTCGTACCAGGTTCGCGTAAAGCTGGCAACGAGTTCCTCGACGGTACGCCCTCCAATGTTTACACCGTTGTGAACGATTTCACCCCAAGTGCGAATCCTGGTGCCTTCGGGAGGAAACTCTTCAAAAGTGACCCATTGGGCCATGGCGACGCCGATGGCGTGATCGATCCAACCGACTTTCTTTCCGGGCACGCATGTGGTAATTACGTGGTCGATTTCGGCATGGACGGGATGAAGGATTTCAATTTTGAGGCGGCTGCCCGGCTCCCAAGGGTAGCCGTCAATCCAGCGTAGTTCGCCGTAAACATTGGCGAAATTGTTCCAGCGGTGAATGTCGGAAAAAACGAGCCAGGCGAGCGCGGGGCTGGCCTTGGTGATAACGGAATATTCGAATCTTGCCATAGCTTGCTACTTGTTTCTCCTTGCTGAGATTTTGCGGGGCCGAGCCAACCGCGTGGGCAGTGGCGAGGGTTATTTATACGTTGTTTCTTTAACGCTGTCAATGATAAAATTCAAGTGTTAAATGGGTTTAAACGAGTAGGAGAATAAGACTCGACATGCCGAGAAAAGCCGACAAGCGCCTTGAAGGCAGGATCGTGGATGCCGCGTACCAGCTGTGGAGCAAGGGGGGAGAGCACTCCCTTACGATGCGGGCTGTGGCTCAGGCGGCGAAGACGACCACGCCCACGCTCTATGAGCGGTTCGAGGATAAGCACGCATTGCTGGCGTTTCTGCGGGACCGGGCGAGGGAGAGGATGTTCTTGGCGTTGCAGCCCGCAAAGACGACGGTGGAGGCCTGCCGGTTGGGGCTGCAGTTCACTTTGGAGCACGGAAACGAGTATTTACTGCTGACTTCGGATTGGGCAGAGCGGCTTGGCCGCAAGGAGCCCATGCCCTCGTATGAATTAGTTAAGACGAAATTGGCGGGAGATCTTGGAGGTGATCCGGAGGACTACTCCCAACTTGCACTTGCACTGGTTTCGCTGGTGCACGGGACTGCCATTTTGGTGTTAGGAGAAGGGGTCGAGGAGAAGGTCGCGAAAGAGTTTAAGGGTGCCTGCCTGGATGCGTGTCAGAGACTGATCGAGTGCGGGGGGAAGAACAGGGGCGGAGGCTCGAATCGTTGATATGAGGATGCCGCAAGGAGACTCTGTTGGCAGGAGGCTAGCGAAATTTGCGGAGCAACATTCTCGTGCTGGGCGGAACACTTAGGGGTACCCAGAAGGGCGCCACAAAGGCCTTATTTGGGCGCGGCCGAAATACGGCGTTTGGCTTTGAGTAGGACGTCGACGGAATCGGGGCGGCCATTCCAGAAATCTAGGCGGATGCGGCCATCGGGAAGTTGCGCGACGGTTGCGGGGATGGAGCTGGCGGTGAGATACCAGCCGGCGGGCAGAACTACGGCGTTGCGAGAACGGCCGAGACTGCGGTCGAAGACGAGTTCGTCGCCATCGAGGCGGTAGCTCACAGGCGCGGTGTAGGTTTCGGAGATGCGCAGGCGGATGGACTGACCTTTCTTCACGGGCGGGAACGGAATCAAGACAACTTGTGTTGTGGGAGTGACGGGCTCACCGGCGTCGATTTTTGAGGCGGCGAGACCGGCGCCAGTCATCAGCTTTGTCGATAGCTTTTCGCCGGTGTCCAGAATGTAGGCGGAAGGATCGGAGACGGTGCTGCCTTCGCGGACGACGTTCAGGTACTTGTCGGCGCCTTCGTGGGGTTCGGTGTAGTCGTGGTACAGGCTGAAGGCGTGGGTTTCGGGCTGCTGCAGGAAATAAACGATATCGCGGTCCTGGTGGGCGCGTTCGGAGAGGCGGGCACGCTCGGTTTCTCCCTGGAAGGGGGATTCCCAACTGCGGGTTTGGGTTGCGGGAGGCGGCGCGGCGGCGCCCGTTTGTGCGCCGAGCTTGGCGCGGAGGATTAGCGGGGCTTCTCCGGCGCTGGCGTTCATAAAGCTAATCGAAATACGGCCATCGGGTTCCGAAAGGATCTGCGAAGGGACATTACAGCCGACGAGTTCATAGCCGTCGGGAAGTACGACTTTGTTGCGTTTGATGCCGAGAGGACGATTGAATACGATGGCATCGCCTTCACGGTAGTAGCTCTTCGCGTCCTTGTAAGTTTTGACGATGAGGACGCGGCCTTGGCCCTCCGGAGGCACGGGCCGGGCTAGAGAAATTTTGATGTAATTTGTGTCAATGTCAGCATCGGGCATGAGCGGATCTTTGCGGGCTTCGGCGCCGCTGACGACCTGGAAGGGGAGTGGCTCGCCAGTCATGGAGTCGAGGACGGATTCGTCGCTGGCGGTGCTGCCCTTGCGGATGGGATTGTAGAAAAATTTGGCGCCGGGCGTGGTGGCGGTGACTTCGTAGTGGATTTTGAAGCTGGCGGTGTCTGGGGCGAGAAGTTCGTAGCGCGTATATTCGTCGGTTTCGGTTTGTTTGGCCGTAGAGGAAGCGGCAGGCGCAGAATCGGTTTGCCGCGCCGGTAGAGCGAGGCAACTGCTGAATGCGAGGGCTACGATCCAAAGTGCCCTTTGTTTGACCATAGATTCACTCCGCACAAACTAAGTTTAGATCTTTGGCGGCTGCATCATCCCCGAGCGGGCAAAGAGTGTAAAGGGCAATAATTTTGCCCGCCAGTCATGCTCCGCAAGGTAAAATCACCCACCAGAGGAAAAGGGAGAAGACGATGGCGCAGAAACCAACTGTTGAGGAAGCCCGCTTGATTCTGGAGCTATATGACCTGAGGCGCGAGCCGGAGATGCGCAAGGCGCGGCAGTGGTGGGTGACAACGTTTTGGCCGAAGGACGCGGATGACTTCATGAAAACTGTCATGGTGCCCGGGTCGCAGGAAAACAATTGGTATAGGCAAGTTATCAGCTATTGGGGGATTGCGGCCTCCTTCGTCGAAAACGGCGTGCTGAGCGAGAAGTTGTTTTTTGTTACCGCGTTCTGCGGGGAGTTGTTTTTTATCTTCGCGAAAGTCCGCCCCATGTTGAAAGAAATCCGGGAGAAATCAAAGAATCCTGAGCTGATGCTGGGCCTGGAAAAGTTGATCATGGGTTCGAAACTGGGGCGAGAGCTATTTACGAAGATGGAGCCTCGAGTGCAGGCCATGCGGCCGAAATGATGAGTTTTGGCGAGGGCACTTTGCGAAAGCTTTCATTGTGGTTCGGACTATTGCCCGTTCTGGGCGGGATACTGTTGCTAGCTGATGGGGCCCACGCTGCGGATTGTGGAAGCGGGGTGGAGATGCGGCTGAGCGCCCCGGACGCTGCTCAGGGCAGCTTGCTTTTGGTGACCGTACGTAGCCCGAAACAACTCGAAGAAGTGGCCGGCAAATGGAACGAACGTGAGGTTCCTTTCTGGCGGGCGGAAGGAAACACGGCGAGAGGGACTGGCGGAGACGTTCGGCACGCATTGCTTGGCGTGGATCTGCAGAAGCCTGCCGGGAAATACGAGTTTAGTGTTTCCGCACAAATGCCAGGCGGCGAAAAAGTCAGCTGCAGCGCGGTGGTGGCCGTGGAAGAGGGGCATTTCGCGACGGAAAACCTGACAGTCAAGAAGCAGTTTGTCCAGCCGGATCCGGCGCAATTGGCGCGAGCGGAGGCGGAAACAAAACGGCTACGCGAGATTTTCGACCACGTGACGCCGGAGCGTTTGTGGAATGGACCGTTTCGTGAACCTCTGGATGGCGAGTTTAAAGGCACCAATTTTGGGAGGCGCCGCGTGTTAAATGGGCAACCGGGATCGCCCCACACCGGAGTGGATTTCCCTGCGACCACGGGGACGCCGGTGCATGCGGCGCAGAGCGGGCGCGTGGTGCTGGCGGAGCCATTATATTTTTCCGGGAATACCGTCATCGTGGATCACGGGTTGGGAATTTATACGTTTTATGGACACTTCTCAGAAATTGACGCGAAGGTGGGCGAGGAAGTGAAAGCCGGAACGATTTTGGGAAAGGTCGGAGCAACAGGGCGGGTGACGGGGCCGCATCTGCATTGGGGTTTGACGGTGGAGCGGGCGCGCGTGAATGCGCTGGACATCTTAAGGGTGCTCGGCAAAGGCTAGCCGCGAAAGATCAAGAAAGATTCGCGGGGTGGCGCGCCGCGGATGCGCCGTGTGAATCATTTTGCCACAAAACAGAAGAATTCTCGGACTGATCTCGGATACGCATGGATTGTTGCGCGAGGAGGCCGTTCGTGCACTACGTGGCTCGGATTTGATTCTGCATGCCGGGGACGTCGGCGGGCCAGAGATTCTCGAGAGATTGCGGGCTCTTGCACCCGTGGTAGCGGTCCGCGGAAACGTGGATACCGGACGATGGGCCGAAGAACTACCCTTGACAGAAGTGGTGCAAATTGGTCCGGTAATGGTCTACATGTTGCATATTCTAAATGATTTGGATATCGACCCAGCGGCTGCCGGTATGCACATCGTGGTAAGTGGGCACTCTCATAAGCCGGGGCAGAGCCAGAGAGGCGGTATTATTTACATCAATCCTGGAAGTGCGGGGCCAAGAAGGTTCCAGTTACCTATAACGGTGGCGAGGCTGGACTTGGGCGTTAGGCCCTGGAGGGTTGAATTCATCCAACTGGAAGGCATGAGCTGAGCCCGCCCAAGTGCGAAGATCCGTAAGTTATTCAATGCAAATGAGTTATTGTTAGGTTTCAGCTTGGACGACCGCCAGGCTCGGCTAGTGCATGAGGGCGCACAATTTTGCTAGCTTTCTGTGGAAAAGAGAAACGAATGGAGATTCGTATGCACTACTGAAAGCGGAGATTTCCCCAATTAGTGTTGAACTGAAGGCGGTAACGTACTAGAGTACCGGAGCAATAGCGGTAATTTTGGTACCGTCCCTCTATTGCGGGGAACAGAGCCAAAATTCAGAATTACGACCAATGTGGACGACGTTCGTGTTTGTCTCTTCGCTCGTGTCGGCCGTTCACTTCAGCGCCATGTTCGCAAAAGTGATGGTGCTGAAGCCAGTCCAGTATGGGCAGGCTTAGGTCCCCGAGTCAGCAAGATCGATCGAGAGGTTAGTGTCTCTCATGGCCATACTTCATTTTCGATGTAAAGAGCGGCGACGAACTCTACGAGTGAGCATCACCGTCCCGATTACCGTGCACGGGCAGGATCAGAACGGCGACAAGTTCCGTGTGAAGGCGAAGTCGCAATCCGTGAACCGGCATGGGGCGCTGCTGCAGCTCGAGGAACCCGTGGTCGTGGGACAGATGCTCATTCTGGTGAATGAAAACAGCGACCGGACCGTGGAATCCAGAGTGGTGTCCGTCAAGCGTGACCGGGAAAACAAGACTTACGTGGGCGTTGAGTTTGTTTCGCCGGACTCGAATTTCTGGCACATGAGTTTCCCGTTACCAGGTGCCAGACCGCTGCGCCGGACAGCCGATTCCAAAGCATCCGCGTAGCATTCAAGAATTTAGACGGCAATCGAAATTGCGAGCCCTCTCTTCAGCGAGAGGGCTTTTTTATTTTGGTGCGAAGTTTTACCGAACTGCGCTTTGACTTGCGCATTTTATGGGAGCTTGCGCGTGCGGAAGACATATTGGAGCTCAGAGCTTCACGAGTCTTCTTGGGGAGTTTGGCGACCACCATGTCGTAAGACTCGCGCAGCAAGGGTGCGAGTTCTTCCGGCGGCAGCGCGTCTTTGGTTTCGAGAGCGACCCATTGCGCGCGGGCCAGGTAGGGCGCGGGAATGATGCCGGTGCGTTCGGTCAACTCCGCGAATTTTTCCGGCGAGGCTTTGAAGGACAGCCACACTGGAGCCGGAACGAGCACGGTGTGCGCGAACATTTTTCCGGCAACCTTAAAGGTGAGGTCATTGGTCCATACCTCTTCCTCGGTTGCTTTTGGGAACGACAGACAGAGATCGCGAACCCAGTCGATGTTCATGGATAAGCCATCCTCAGATTGGGTGTGAGCGTTCCCACACTTGCTCTGTTGGCACGCTACGGAATCGCTGGAGCCCAGGCGAGGCCATCGACGCCGCGGGTGAGCTGGATGGGCTCGAGCAGCTTGTTGTTTTGCACGTCGAACACCTCGATCACGCCGGCTTGTGGGCAACTGATGAACGCGAACTTGCCGTCCGGAGTGATGAGCACTTCGCCGATTGCGGGCGGGATATCGAAAGACTCGTCAAGCTTGTCGCTGGCCAGATCGATGACGAAAAGTTTCCCGACGTGGGAATTGGCAATCAGTTTTCGGCCATCCGGCGTGGGCGAGGAGGAGTAGACCGTGGAAGGCACGGAAATCCAGCTGGCGACCTTGTTTGTGGCGGTGTCGATGACGGCGATGCGCGGCGAGTCTTGATCGTGCGTGAAGACGCGCTTGCCGTCCGGCGTAATGCAAATGCGCTGGACGGTTTTTGCAACGGGGATGACAGTGATGAGACTACGCTTCTTGAGGTCCAGAACGCTCACGCTGCCGGCGCTCACGTTCGCGGTGTAAGCGCGGGAACCATCGGGGGAGATCACGAACATGTGGGATTCCGGCGCGCCTGTGGGGATTTCCGCCAGGACTTTGCGCGAGGCGGGATCAACGACGTCGAGCGCGTTGTCGAGTTCCGCGGAGACATAGAGCAAGCCATCGGGACCGAATTCGGCGCGGTGAGGGCGGAGAGGCTTGCCGAGTTCGATGGTGGCTACTTGCTTGCGTTCGCGTAGATCGATGACGTCAATCGCACGGCCGTCGGTTCCGGGTTTGCCGACGCCGGAATTGCCGTAGATGGGAACGTAAGCGAAGCGCGAGTCCGGCGAGACGGCGACTTCGTGACCGTTGACTCCAACGGTGACTTTCATTAGCGCTTCGCGCGTCCGCGGATCGATGAGCAGCGTGGTATGGTCGCCCTGGTTGGCCACCACGAGCATGCCGTGCTCCGGCGGGGCAGGATTGCGCGTTCCTCCCGCCGCGAGGGCCAGGAACAAAATGGAAGCGATTAAATAAGAAATGGTTGTGGACATAGCTCACCTCACCCGCGGGCGTTGCCAATCAAGCATGGCGACAAACCGGGCGGATTATAGCAGCCTGGCAGCGGGTTGCCACGAGGATTCAGAGACCTAAACTCAGAAACTCAAAATGAAGAACGCAAAATCCGAAACTGTGCCGCTTCATTCGGGAGTAAGATACGCCGTCGCAGACTGGCTAGCTTCTTGTATGGCAGCGCCGGAGAGCGCCGCGGAGTCATGGCATGAAAAGATTGTCGGGTTGCGTTTGGATGATTTGCGGCGGGCTGGCGATTTCGATTTTGCATTTGTCGGGGCAGAAAGTTGTTCAAGCTCGTGCTTCTCAAACGCCTGGTAGCGACAATTCCAGCAAGTCCGAATTCAAAAGTCACGGCGAGGAAGCACGCGATTGGCCGGCGTACGGCGGCTCGCCAGAGGACACGCATTTTTCCAGCCTCTCCCAGATTAATCGCTCGAATGTGAAAGAGCTGAAGGTCGCTTGGAGTTTTGATACGGGCGAGCCAGGAGGCCTCGAGACCAGCCCGATCATTGTGGGTGCCGTGTTGTATGGAATTATGCCGACGCAGAAAATTTTTGCACTGAATGCAGCGACGGGCAAACTCTTGTGGAAATTTGATTCGGGGATGAAGGGCACTCAGCCTGACCGGGGATTGGCCTCCTGGTCGAATGGGAGCGACAGGCGCATTTTGGTTGGAGCGATGAATTTTCTGTACGCGCTCGACGCGGCGACTGGCAAACCGATTGCGACGTTTGGGAAGGATGGGCGCATCGATCTTCGCGACGATCTGGGGCGCGATCCGGAAAGACAATCTATCGCATTGACGAGCCCAGGGATTGTTTACAAGGATTTGATTATTGTCGGCGGTCGAGACCCGGAAACCTTGCCTGCGCCTCCGGGAGACGTGCGCGCTTACGACGTACGATCGGGGAAATTGCGATGGTCGTTTCATACCATTCCGCATCCGGAAGAATTTGGCTACCAGACTTGGCCCGCGGACGCTTGGAAATACAGCGGAGCGGCAAACAACTGGGCGGGCATGGCGGTCGATCCGACGCGCGGAATCGTTTATGTGCCGACGGGATCGGCGGCGTTTGACTTTTACGGCGCGAATCGCGTGGGCGACGATTTGTTCGCGAATTGCTTGATCGCCCTGAATGCGGAAACCGGCGAAAGAATTTGGCATTTTCAGGGAGTGCGGCACGATCTCTGGGACCGGGATTTTCCATCGGCGCCCGCGCTGGTAACGATCAATCGCGACGGAAAGAAGATCGACGCGGTGGCACAAACGACCAAGCAGGGATTCGTTTATTTGTTCGACCGGGCGAGCGGGAAGCCGCTCTTTCCAATCGAGTACCGTAAGTATCCGGCGAGCACGGTGCCCGGGGAACTCGCCTCCGCCTCTCAGCCTCTGCCCATGAAGCCAGCGCCATTTGCCAGGCAAATCCTGACAGAAGACATGCTGACGAATCGCACGCCGGAAGCGCATGCGTGGGCGCTCGAGCATTTTCAAAAATTTCGCAGCGAAGGGCAATTCATACCGTTCAGCGTGGGTAAGGATACGGTGATCTTTCCCGGATTTGACGGAGGCGCGGAGTGGGGCGGCCCGGCGGTGGATCCGGAAACGGCAATCCTCTATGTGAATGCAAATGAAATGGCGTGGACGGGCGCGCTGGCGCCTGACAACGGAGAGAACACGCCCAAAGCTCTTTACATGAGCCAGTGCAGCGTTTGCCATGGAGAGAAGATGAGCGGATCGCCGCCGGCGATGCCCTCGCTCGTCGGTGTTGGGAACAGATTATCGTCGCAGCAGATTGCCGCGACGATCAAGAATGGCAAAGGGAGAATGCCAGCGTTCACGAATTTTGACGACGGACAGATTTATGCGCTGGTGGATTTTCTGATGAGCGGGAAGTCCAAAGAATTGCCGAGCTCGGAACCTCCGCCGCCGGATATGAAATACCGCTTTACCGGTTATCACAAATTCTTGGACCCGGATGGGTATCCTGCGATTGCACCGCCCTGGGGAACTCTCAGCGCCATCAATCTGAACACTGGCGAATACGTTTGGAAAATCAATTTGGGCGAATATCCGGAGCTGGCCGCGAAGGGGCTGAAGAACACGGGCACGGAGAATTATGGAGGGCCGATTGTAACGGCGGGAGGATTGGTGTTCATCGGAGCAAGCGACTTTGACAAGAAATTCAGGGCGTTTGACAAGACTACGGGCGAATTATTGTGGCAGACGACGTTGCCATTTTCGGGAAATGCTACTCCGGCCACCTACACGGTGGATGGCCGCCAATATGTCGTGATCGCCGCGGGCGGAGGCAAAGATCTCAAATCGCCTTCGGGAGGGGTATACGTAGCGTTTGCGCTTCCTCAATAAAAAGAGTGATTTGTCTCGGCTGCGCGCGACCTGGGGCGTGGGGCGGAGTTCCGAGCGAATAGCCCGGCAGATGAGCGGCGACGAAAGGGAACAATATTCGCCGTATTTTGCGAGCTGGGCGCCATGTAAAGTAAGAGCCATGTCAGCGATCTGCAAGGCCCCACCGGCCCAATGGCCAGGGGTTCTCTGATTGAGCGCTCACCGAAATATTCGCCTGTTCTTGTTGAGAAAGATGACTTAAGAAAGATAGAGGGAGCCTGCTCGCGTGAATCGGGCGGACCTCTTTGGTGCGTTCGTTGGGATCAGGGTGGCCACATCAACGGGGCGAATGCACAGACAGTGGATTAAGAAACCCAAGGCAGTCCGAGCCTCTAATCGGACGAGGAGGAGTGATTTATGAAGACGAGAATTTTGGTTGCATTTGCGATGTTGGCTTTAGTCGTGGCGTTTGCTTATACGGCGTCGGCTCCGGCCGCGCCGAATACAGCGACAGCGAATGCTGTGCCGGCGGCAGCTCCGCAGCCACAACCCGCGGCGACACCCGCAGCAGCACCTGCGGCCGAACCGCATCCGGAAATCCACGAAGCCATCAATTCCCTGCGCCACGCCAGAGAGCACTTGGATCACGCCGCGCACGATTTCGGCGGCCATAAAGTGGAGGCCATTGGGGCGATCGACAACGCGATTCACCAGCTGGAAATCTGCCTGAGGTACGACAGGTAGCATCCCAGCAACCCTCAAGAGCTTTCTTCGGCAGCGACTTGCAAGAACGTGAGTGCAGGTCGCTGCTTTTTTTTGGAACTCACCTGTCTCTAGCATCTCGGACATGTAACTGAATCCTTCGCTCTGTGAGGCCAAGGCGTGTAGTTGACTAGACATAAGACTAGTTATATGCTTAAATCCGAGCGAGGTGTTTCATGGCTGCCTGGCAGCTTCAAGAAGCGAAAGCACGCTTCAGCGAATTTCTCGACGCCGCATTGGAAAAGGGGCCGCAGATCGTGACGCGGCGCGGAATTGAGACGGCAGTACTGGTTCCGATCGCAGAGTGGCGACGGCTCCAGCAGGCGGCACGGCCCGGGGTAAAGGAAGTGCTCCTTGAGAAAACCCCGCGGTTTGACGACCTTGTACCGGAGCGACGCAAGCTGTCGCGACGCGAGCCCGTGGAGTTCGAGTGAAGAAGTACCTGCTCGATACCAACATTGTTTCCGAATTGAGGAAACCCAAACCTCACGGCGGCGTGTTGGCCTGGATAAGAGAGCTGCGGGATGAACAGATATACCTTTCGGCAGTGACTTTTGGCGAATTACAACGGGGAGTGGAACGAACGCGGGCACGAGATCGTATAAAAGCTGAGGAGATTGAAACGTGGGTAGAGCGGCTGGCCGGCTCCGCTCAGATTTTGGCCATGGATGTAGCATGTTTCCGCGAATGGGCGCGCCTCATGGAAGGAAAACAGGAGCATCTTTTGGAAGTCGCCATGATCGCGGCGACCGCGCGAACCCACGGACTGGTTGTCGCGACACGAAATGACCGGGACTTTGCGCAGCTCGACGTTTCAGTTGTGAACCCATTTACGATGAAAGACGGACCGGCTTGAGGCCGGCGGCCAGATGAATTTGACCGGCGCGGCTCGCGCGAAGTAGGATTCCTGCAACTTGCGGCCTGCCTGGACCGTCACGCGAATAAGGAGACCCTGTGTACTGCACAAAATGCGGAAGTGAAATTTCTCCGACGACGGCGTTCTGTGCCACGTGCGGCCAGTCAATTTCTAGTGTTGTGCCAACGTTGCCATCCTTATCGCCCGTCGTGGTGGGCCCGCCCGCGCCGATTGTGCCTGCGAGCGTAAGCTATGGCGGCGTCACGTACGCCGGTTTCTGGCTGAGGTTCGTCGCTTATATCATTGACGGCTTCATTTCGTGCTTTGCCTTTGCGATCCTTTTGATTCCTCTCTTTGTGCTAACAGGCGCCGGAGCCGCGCTGGGCAGGATAATTTCCAATGGCGACATCGGCGACGACATGGGAGCCTTCCTTGGAGCGGGCTTCCTTCTCGGTTTTTTCGGGATCATCCTGGTTGTGAGCTGGCTGTACTACGCACTTTCGGAAAGCTCGTCATGGCAGGCCACGCCGGGGAAAAAGATCCTCAATTTGAAGGTCACGGATCTCGCCGGACAGCCCATAACGTTTGCCCGCGCCTCGGGACGGTACTTCGCGAAGATCATTACGGGCATGATTCCGTTCGCGATCGGCTACATCATGGCGGGCTTCACGGAGAAAAAGCAGGCTATTCACGACATGATCGCGAGCTGTCTGGTCTTGCGTAAAGTCTAGGGCCATTCTCTGGATGAATTGACGCTGTACTGTTTGTCCGAGCAACGCTTATTCAAGCGTGGCGGACGGACTCCATTGGATCGGCGCGCATCCACGGCCGCGCGGCGGAATAGGCCGTGAACAGGGTCATCCCTCCCATAGTGAGCGCCACGGCTAGTAATACGAACCATTCCACGGTGTGAATTTCATAGAGAAGCGAACGCACAAGTAGGGTCGCAACCAAGCCGCCAACAATTCCAAGTGCCACGCCCGCGGCGGTTACCATGCTTGTCTGCCGCAAGATCATTTTCCAGAGATCTCGCGGAGCGGCACCGAGCGCAACGCGAATCCCTAATTCTTTTTTTCTCTCGCTCACGGAGTAGAAGACAGCTCCGTAAAGTCCTACCGCGGCCAGGAGAAACGCCAGCCCGCCAAATGCGCCGGTGCAAACCAAAGTAATTCGCGGGACGTACAGTGAGAAACCCATCCAATCGTCCATCGTCAATGTTTGGAAAGAAAGTTGAGGGTCCAGCTTCTTGAAAGCTTCGGACATCGGCGGGAGCCACTGATGCGGGTTGCCTTGTGTCCGCGCCATAAGGTAGACGACTGGCTGGTAGCGCTGATTTAAGTCGAAATACATAAATGGACGGGCGGGCTCATCGATATCGATATATTTGCCATCACCAACGACACCCACGACGGTCACAACTTGATTGTCGTCTCCAATTCGAGCCCTCTTGCCAATAGGATCTTGTCCGGGCCAATATTTCTCCGCCATCAGGTGATTGATGACAATCACGGCGGGGCCCTTGGCAGTGTCTGCTGCAGCGAATGTGCGCCCCGCAAGCACGGGGATTCCGAGGGTGGAAAAATAGTTTTCGTCAACGGCCGCCGACGAAATGGTGGCCAGCTGCTGGTTTGTCGCGGGCGAGCCCTCTACGTGAACCTGTTCAGGATTTCCATCGTCTTCGCTAAGAGGAATGTCTCCGGACAGGGCAATCGACTGCACGCCGTAGATTTGCGCGGCAGCATCTCGCATTCTTAAGTGCATTTGCCGACCCTGCTCTTCGGAGTAGCCATTGGCGTGCAAATCGAGGGTCAAAATCGCAAGGTTACGGGCAGAAAATCCCAGATCGACGCTTTCGAGATTGCGCAAACTACGAAAACACAAGCCGACACCGATAAGCACCACGGTGCAGACGGCTACTTGGACCGCCACCAATAATTGACGAATCCTCCCTCTGCGGGTTCCACCGATCGCGATCTCCCCGCTGAGAGCCCCAGCGAGATTAGGAGCTGAGGAGTAGAGTCCCGGCACCAGGCCTGTCGCAAGGCCGACGACAAAAATCAGCGCGACGGTGGCTGCGGCAACTCGGAAGTCGGGCCGAAAATCAATCGTCAAGGGCACCAGGCCGATGCCGGGGACATATGGCTTGAACTGCATTAATTGGTGAAGTCCAAGATTGGCCAGCAAGAAGCCAAAAGCTCCGCCAGCGGCCGCAATCAGCGTGCTATCGAACAAAAGCTCTCGAATCAGGCGGGCGCGAGTCGCACCCATTGCCGCCCGAACGAGAATTTCGTGACGCCGGGCGTTAGCCAGGGCAAGCAACAGATTGGCGACATTCGAGCAGGCGGCAAATAAAACCAAAGCGACAATCGCGAGAATCAGGGCCGCGATTATCTTTGCGGAGGAAACTGAGTCTACGGGCAGCATGCTCATCTCTGTCAACTGAGCGATGCGGTCTTTGTCGGTCTTTGGATAAGCTGCGGCGAGGTGCGCGGACAGGATGCGCATATCTGCCCGAGCTTGAGGGCGCGTCACGCCAGGCTTCAATCGGCCAACGAGATATAGAAACCGGTTGTTGCGGTCCGCGCGCCAATCTTGTGCTTGTTGATCTGTTGAAAAATTCGTGGAAAGTAGATACCAAAGATCGGGTAAATCGCTGAATATGGTTCCGGCAAAACCCTTCGGCGCGACTCCGATGATGGTTAGCGGCGTGCGGCTGATTGTTACAGTCTTTCCTACGATATTCGAGTCAGCACCCAGCCATTGCCAGTAGGGGTAACTCAGGACGGCCAACGCGGATGGTTTGTCGTCATCGCCCCTGGCAAACATCCTGCCTAAAATTGGCTTTACTCCAAGAACAGAAAAATAATTATCTGACACAGCGTTTGTTAACCCATATTTGCTCCGGCGCGGATAGTCGATGGGTCCCGCCGAAATCGAGTATGGAAATGCCAGGACGCCCGAAAAGACGCGATTGTTGTCGCGATAATACTTGTAGTCGTCGTAACAGATGGCGCTGAACTCTTCCGTTGGCGTGGACGTGTAGATCGACACGAGCTGTTCGGGAGCGGGAACCGCAGGAGGACGCAACAGCAGGGCGTTGAAGATGCTGAACCCCACCGTTCCGGCCGCCATCGCAACGGCCAACGAAAAGACGGCGATAGACGTAAGTTTCCAGTGCTTTCGTAGAATCCGCAGCGAAAACCGGATGCTGGACCAGAGCGCCATTTTACCCTCCGTCGTTAGCAGGTATCGTCAGATTCGTGGCCCTCAAGCAGGGAGGATCGACCTGTAATTTAGCCAGATGCGGTGCATTGAGTTCGAGTTGCCGGCGTCTTGGGTCGCCATGGAGACTTCGGCGGCTGCAGAGCCAGCTGCCTGGCGCATCTGGCTTCCAAACGTTCACAGTCCCTTTTGTATCGGGTAGCCCCTTTCGACCCAATCGGCGGCGAAGCTTGTTGGGAGGACGAGGACGCGGATGTGGGTGAAGCCCATTTCGTGAAGCGCCGCGTAAGCAGGCCGGATATTGGGGCAATGGTCGAAGGGGCAGCAGCCACAGTAGATGACGAGATTCGCGGAGCGGGGCAGTTTGGAGGCCCAGGTTTTCAGATCCGCGAGGCCATCCACTTTAGAAGCGGTGCCATGAAAAGACGCGCCCGGAATGTGGCCGCCCTCGAACAGCGTGCGAAAGCCTACGTAAACAATGGTTGGAGCGTCTCCATCCTTCGCAGCCGCGAGCGCATGTACAACATCGGCGGGGTGAAGTATTTGCGCGCTGGGCCAGGGGTCTGTTGGCTTTTCTTGATGTGCTCCAGCGGCGGCGACTGGATGAAGGACCGACGCAAGAGGCAACGCCGCGCAAATGCCAATCACCAGGAGCCCAGCACATCTAAACAGCTTGGATGAGAAGAGCATGAAAGAAAGCCTCCGCGCACGATTGTAAAGCCAAAGCGCGATCGCGGCGAAATCCAGATCGATCTCGGGGCGAAAGTTCGCGCTTACGCCGCGGAGTTATTTCTTGAGGTCGGCGCGCGTGCGCTGAAGTTTTAAGGCGGTAGTACGCAGGGTTTCCGGGACGTTTTTGTTGGACGTCAGCCTTTTCAAGTCGATGCCATTGATCATGGGAAGCATGTGCAGAGAAACGTCCAGCGGCGTCTTCGGGTTGTTGAGAAGATTGCGCACGACGGTATAGTTTTTTCGAAATTTGCGGTTGCCGGCGATGAGCCGAAGAATTTCGTCCGTGAGACTGGTCATGGCAGCGAACGCCTCGACTTCTTGATCCGTCAGGCGAGGCGACTGCAGTACAGCGCGCTGGACGACTTTGTTCGAATCGCGAATCAACGTGCGCCGAGCCTCGGAGCCGCCCTTGATGGCGAACTGCACGCGTTCGGAAACGTTCATTTTTGCGACGCGCTGTATGAGGGTTTGGCGCTTGGCGACGTCCGGCTCGGCGTCGGCAGCCGCCTCGGCAAGAGCCGCTTCGTCCATGGCGGAGCCCAGTAGTTCGTGAAGCTGATGCTTTTGGTCCGAGGTAATCGCGGAAGAATGTTCGAGCGCAGCCGCAAGCGCCGGAGATTCGCTTACGCGCTCCAGCTCTTCCATCAGCGCATTGATCCCGAGCGACGAAAGATGGCGCGCGATGGGAACCAAATATTCCGCCGAGCAATTTTTGTTCTGTACCATCGCGTCGCAAACGCCAGGTTTGTCGGCAAGATGCTTACCAGCATAGGCGAAGAGCGTGTGGACGGCGTTTTCGCGCTTGAGGGCTTGCACAAAAGTCTCGACTGGCTGGGAGAGAATAGCTTCCTGCGCGCGTTCGGCGACCATCTCATCGGCGTCACCGGCCAGCACGGCAAGAATCTCCGCACGATCCGCGGGCACGAGGTGCGCTCCACCAGCGCAAACCGCGATTTTCCGCTCGCGAGGAGCGCGGCCTGCGCGAAGATCTTCGAGCACTTCAGGGCTGAGTGGTTCCACCGGGCGCCTGCCTCAAATCTTTCTCACTGAGGACTATTGTACCGGAGGCTCCGGGGGTTCCGACGGGCGGCATGGTCTGCCCGTTCAATTCCAGCAACACCGCGGAGGAATCGGCGGCGGTGACTTCAAATTGTTGTTTGGCGGAAAAATGCCGGGTTTCGCCGGCGGGGAGTTCGGCGTCGAGCAGCAACGCGCCATCCGCGACGATGCGCACGCGCGTGGCTGCGGAAGTGGAGACGGCAAGATCCAAGGGCGGGGCGGGCGCTGGATTCGCGGAGTCAGCAGCGTGATCCGCAGCCGGGGCTGTTGCGACTGTCGCAATTCCAGAGCGCTGTGGCACGGCCATCAGGGAAGAAGATGCGGCTCGTTTTGCGGCACGACGCGAGGCGTAGCGCCGCCAGCCGTAAATGCCGCCGGCCGCCAACCCACCAAGGACGGCCAGCAACCCAAGCACGGCCAGGATCGGGATCCAAATCGGAGGGCGAGGAATTTTGTTTTCGTAAGGCTGCGGGACTGGCAATCCCTGTTCGCCGTGCGCGAGGTCGTACTCAGCAAGCAAATTTTCCTCGTCGAGGCCCAGATAACGAGCGATGGCGCGCACAAATCCGCGGTTGAAAATGCCGCCCGGAAGCTTCTCCCAGTCTTCATTCTCGAGAGCTTCCAGAAAACGTGAGCCGATGCGCGTGGCTGTGGTGACTTCCTTCAGCGAAACTTCGCGCATCTCGCGCTCGCGCTTCAGGCGTTCGCCAAAATTTCCCCTGGCC
The DNA here is from genome assembly GCA_963843265.1 of uncultured Acidobacteriota bacterium. Taxonomy (GTDB): domain Bacteria; phylum Acidobacteriota; class Terriglobia; order Acidiferrales; family UBA7541; genus Acidiferrum. Next base: position 54,465 of record CAWJJR010000002.1, read on the forward strand.
ATGAATCGAAACCTGTCCTCGCCGATACACGTAGGGCAGTGGAGCGATCAAACTCCTTGGTGATCGCAAACAAGCCGGCTGTGGCGGGCGCCCCTTTTCTTTCGATGACCGCTGCTCGGGCAGCTCAGGTGCGATCGTAAGACGGCTCACCCGTGGACCTGCGCGAGCCACTATCGCCGCGCGCAAGGCGCAAAAATCCCCTCGAAAGCACTATAGAAGGTGTCTCGCGGCAGTGTCAAACAAAGGGAAGAGCGGGTGATGTCGTAGTCCGGGACAGCTTGGGGCCGACGGGGGTTTCCGACATTCGTAACGCGAGGGCCCCCCCGGGGTTTGTGAAAATGTTCATTCCAAAGGAGGTTAAAGTCGTTTGTTTTGTATCAGTTTTAAAACTGTTCATTCCAAATAATTTGGCGTGCATGATTTGCACTGAAATAGTGCAATCAGCGGGTGACTTCCATAAGTGCTGCGAACAAGAGACTTAGGATGCGCGGCTGCCTCCAGAAAGCAAAAAACGCCAGCAAGTGTGCTGGCGCTGTAGAATCTCTAGCCGGTATTATCCAACTTTCATATTACGCGAGAGGCAGCCATTTGTCAAGAAAAAACTGAAAAAAATGGGAAGATTCGCAGCGCCGCTTTGTCCATTTCGGCGGACGGTCCAGCGGTCTGGACTGTACCCGGCGATGGCAAGATAGCCACGCCTGTACCACGAGATTCTTGCACCCCTTTTTGCCACGCGCCTATACTGGCAAAGATTCGTGGACCAGCCCCGAATCGCGTTCGTGGTGTTGTCTTCCGCGGCGATGAAGGCCTGGCCTCTAAAAATCTGCAATCAGGGATTAACCGAGCGTGGATGAAGTAAAGCAGTTTCCAGCTGTGGAGCGCCGTCGCAATCCCGGAGTCTCCGGCGATCAGCGTGAGGCGGGCGAAGTCGCCATCTTCCAGGAGTTGGGGAAGGCGCTGACCTCGTCGTTGCAGCTCGACCAGGTTCTCCGCACCATCATGGAGAAAATTGACGAGTTCCTGCGCCCGGACAATTGGTCGCTGCTCCTGCTGGATGAGTCCAAACAAGAACTCTATTTCGAGCTGGCGGTCGGCAGGGCCTCCCAAGCGCTCAAAGACGTGCGCATCAAGATCGGGCAGGGAATCGCCGGCTGGGTGGCGCAACACGGAGAAACCGTGGTCGTGCCGGACACTTCCAAGGACACACGCTTCTTCGGCAAGGTCGACGAAAAAACTAAAACGGAGACGCAGTCCATCGTCGCCGTGCCGGTCAAATTCCGAGATACATGCCTCGGCGTCATTGAACTGATTAATTGTTTTGGTCCGGACGGTTTTGACGACCGCGACCTCAAGCTGCTCGAAGCCCTCTCAGATTTTGCCGCGATCGCGCTCGAAAACGCGCGCCACGTAAAACGAATTCACGAACTGACCATTACCGACGATTGCACCAGCCTTTATAACGCCCGGCACATGGGCTTCATCCTCGAGACGGAAATCTACCGTTCGCAGCGCTACAACTACCAATTTTCGCTGGTGTTCATCGACCTGGATCACTTCAAGCAGGTGAATGACACGCACGGGCATCTGGTCGGGTCGCGCTTGCTCGCGGAAATCGGCAACGCGCTCAAGGCTCATTGCAGGCTGATCGATTTCGCGTTCCGCTATGGTGGCGACGAATTCGTGATTCTCTTGCCACAGACTTCCAAGGACAACGCGCTCAACGTGGCGCGCCGGCTCCACAAACTGATCCGCGAAACCGTGTGGCTTGACCCCGAAGGGCTGGGAATCCATGTGACGCCGAGCTTGGGAGTGGCCTCCTATCCCACCGATTCGCGCACCAAAGAGGGGTTGCTACATCTCGCCGATGAGGCCATGTACCTGGTGAAGAACACACGCCGCGACAGCGTGGCCGCCGCCAACATCGGCATCTTGCCGGATACGGCCACAGCCGCCGCCGAAACCGCCGGGTAGATTCTAGCTCGGCGCACCAAGTTACCCTGTCCGTCTTCTATACAGTCCCCCGGAATTTTGCTTAACTGAATCCATGCGAAGGAGCGAAGCAGCGAGGCATGCGCGCTGGTCCGCGGCGGTGGCGCTGCTGCTGGCATGCCTGACGGCAAGCGTGTATCTGAAGCGCGGCTGGCAGAGAATCATCGACCGCAGGAAGGCGCCCCCGCCTGCGCCTCTTAATGTCGAAAAGCAATCCAGCGGACTGACATTCTCCAAAATGGACGGGCCACGCAAAATTTTTACCGTCCAGGCATCGAAGTCGACGGACTTCAAGGACATGGAAGCGAGCTTGCTCGAAAACGTGAAAGTCACGATTTTCGGCGAAACCGGCCAGCGCCATGACGTCATGCAAACGCAAAGCTGCCAGGCCGCAAAAGGGAACGGCGGCATCACTTGCAGCGGCGAGGTGCAAATCGATTTGGAGAGTGCTGCTGACGCCGATCGTTTGGCAAAAGATCCTAAAATGTTTCCGCAGATCGTGCATATCGTGACTCGCGGCGTGGTTTTTGACCGGTTCTCCGGCGCCGCAAAAACCGATCAGCCTGTGACCTTTACGTTTCCGAGTGGAAGCGGTGAGGCCGTAGGTGCCGAATACAACTCGCAGGAAGGAACTCTGCACCTCTTGCGGCAAGTGAAGCTGAGGCTCCGGCCGCCCGCGAAAGAACAGTCTGGGAAAACGGCCGCGGTCGCGGGATCTAGCGAAGAAGTGACCGTGACGGGCTCTAGCCTCGACTTCGGCCGCGACCAGAAAACAATTCATATCCTGGGCCCGGCCGAGGCGGACTCGCGCACTTTCCGATTGACGGCCGGAGAACTCACCCTCGAAATGGATACGGCGTTCCGTGCGCGCAGGCTTCTGGCGATTGCAGGAGCGAATGGCCATGCGCCTGAACTCACTTCCCAACGCGGCGCCGATTCGATGCTGCTCGACGCGGACCAAATGACCGCGCTCTTTGCCCCGGAAGGGTGGGTCACGCGGATGGATGGAACAGGCAGCGTTCGCGGTACACGTCACGGCAAAGTGGAAGAGGACGAATTTCACGCCGACGCCGGTTCGCTCGACCTCTGGCCCCGCGTGAATCAGGCCAAAGAACTGAATCTCACCGGAGGAGTTTTCCTGCAGACCCGTATGGCCAATAGTGGCGATCAGAGAATCTTGCGCACGGGCGCGCTTCGCATGGAGTTCAGCGAAGGAAAATCAAACGGAACCGGCAAGCCCACGAGCGCGGAAACCCTGACAGCGGGCACGATGGAATGGACGGATGTTTCCCCTCAAGCGAACGCCGCGCCGACACGCACGAAGTTGCAAGCAGATAAACTGCAGTTGGCTTTTGATCCGGAAGGGAAGCCCGGGCAGCTTGATGCGACGGGCAACGTGCAAACTGAACGAGACATTGCCGGCCGTCCCATCCAGACGGCCACAGCCAAGAGTGGAGTCGCACAGTTGCTTGCCATGGGCGGGTGGTCGCAGATGGATTTGCAGGGTGACGCGAAATTGAAAGAGGCCGACCGCAACGCCCAGGCCGATCATGTGGCGTTCCTGCGAACCGCGCAGACAGCGACCTTGACCGGCCATGCGGTCGCGCGCGACGCAACGACCGAAACGCGAGCTCCTCGAATCGAGTTCTCCGGCACGAGCGGCGACATCCGCGCGCAAGGCGGAGTGCGCTCCACCGATTTTTCGCCCAACGGGGATGTCGTCCATTTCGCGCAAGTCCCCGCCAACATCTCCTCCGACACCATGCAAGGCAATTCGAAGACGGGTCGCGCCGTCTATTCCGGCCATGCCCGGCTCTGGCAAGGCGATTCCGTGCTGGAAGCGGCCTCCATCGAACTGCTGCGCGATACAAAAATCTTGAACGCCGCGGGAAATGTCCGCGCCGTCTTTCCACAGACGCCTTCCACGGCACCGCCTGGCGCCGGCGCGCCCGAAAACCCGGCCAAGAAAACGGTGATCTGGCACGTCAGCTCTGGAACGCTGAGCTACAACGACACAACGGACAGCGCCCATCTCGAAAAAAACGTCGTCGTCCAGTCTCCTGACCAAAGAATTCGCGCGCCTATCATGGATTTATACTTCACGCGAGGCGCCGCCAATTCCCCGGCCAGCCCTAATGCGAATCCTGCAAAAACTGGGGCGCAGCAAATCAGCCGCGCCGTAGGCACCGGCGGCGTCATCGTCGATCAAGGCGAGCGCCGGGCCACCGCCGAGCGCGGCGAATACACTGCAACCGACGGCAAATTTGTCATGAGCGGCGGAAATCCCACGCTTTACGACGGCTCCCAAGGCACCACAACCGGCCGTCAATTGACCTTCTTTTTAGCGGATGATACGATCATCGTCGACTCTGAAAATGGTTCGCGGACGTTGACGAAGCACCGAGTCGAAAAGTGACGCGGCCGCCGAGCGGCCGTTCGTGACGAGGTATGCTGAAACTCCAGGCCGTCGAGTTGAGCAAGTCGTATCGCGGTCGCAAGGTCGTGGATGACGTTGAGCTGGAGATCGGCCAGGGTGAAGTCGTCGGGCTCTTGGGACCCAACGGCGCCGGGAAGACCACTACCTTTTATATTCTAGTGGGTCTCGCCCGGCCGGACTCGGGCCGCGTTCTCCTGAACGGCGGCGAAATCACCGACCTTCCCATGTACCTCCGGGCCCGCAGCGGCATCAGCTATCTCCCTCAGGAACCCTCGGTATTTCGCCAGCTGACCAGTGAAGAGAATCTGCTCGCCGTTCTCGAAACTCTCCCCCTCACCCCCGAGCAGCAACGCGACCGTTTGGAAGAGCTGCTGGTTCAAATGGGACTCGAAACCGTGCGCACGAGCAAGGCCTACACTCTCTCCGGTGGCGAACGCCGCCGCCTCGAAATCGCCCGCTCGCTTACGCTCCAGCCCTCTTTCATCCTCCTCGACGAACCTTTTTCCGGCATTGACCCTCTAACCGTTAAGGATCTTCAGGAGATCATCCGGGAATTGAGCCGCTCTGGCATCGGCGTTTTGATTACGGACCATAACGTCAGGGAAACACTCAACGTGACGGACCGCGCATACATCGTGAATCATGGCAAGATAATGGCGAAGGGCACGCCGCATGAATTGAGCAACGATGCGGAAGTTCGCCGCGTTTATCTCGGCGATCATTTCCGCCTGAACTAGAATTCTAAAATGGGGATTATAAGAGGATAATCGGAATCGATCATGGCCTGGCAGGGACTCAAGCTCAACCTAAGAGTGTCGCAGCGGCAGATTCTTACGCCCGGCCTCGTCCAGATGGTCAGCGTCCTGGCCCTCAACCGCCTCGAGCTGCGCGAGATGATCAACCAGGAGATGATCGCCAACCCCGTCCTCGAAGAGCTCAGCGAGGAACCCACCCAGACCGATAACTACAGCGACGAGAATTTTCTGAAAGCCGAAACGGAGAAGCTTCCGGAAAAGCCCGAAGCCAATCCTTTCGACGAATTCGACGTCGGCAGCTTTTTCAACAAATACCTCGATACCGGCGGCGACGGCGGCCAGTCCCAGGAACGCGAAGTCTCCGAGCGGCCCTCCTTCGAAAAGTTCCTTTCCTCTCCCAGCGGCCTCACCGACCACCTTGGCTGGCAATTAAGCATGACGATTTGTTCCGAATCCGTCCAGGAACTCGCTGAAAGCATCATCGGCAACCTCGATGAGAACGGTTACCTGACCGCCTCGACCGAGGAGCTCGTCCAGAGCGGCAAATATACTCAAGACGATCTCGATGACGCTCTCGCCGTCGTCCAGGATTTCGATCCCATCGGCGTCGGCGCGCGCGATTTGCGCGAATGCCTGTTGCTGCAGCTGAAAGCCTTCGATCCCCAGAACACGCTCGCTCAGCAAATCGTCTCCGAACATTTGAAGCAAGTGCAGTCCAATCAGCTGAAGGAAATCGCGCGCGCGCTGAATCGTCCCCTCGAAGTCATCAAACGCTCGCTCGAAGTCATCAAGAAGCTCGATCCGCGCCCCGGCCTGCGCTACAACAAAACCGAGCCGCGCCTCGTCGAGCCCGACGTCTATTTCCGCAAGGTCGATGACCAATGGCAAGTCTTCCTGAACGAAGACGACATGCCTCAGCTCCGACTAAGCCCCACCTACCGCCGCCTTCTCGCTCGCGACGCCGCCGACCGCGACGTTCGCAACTACGTCAAGGAGCGCTTCACCGCCGCGATCCAGCTCATGAAGAATATCGAGCAGCGCAAGCACACCATCCTTCGCGTCTGCCAGTCCATCATTGCCCGCCAGGGCGAATATCTCGATCATGGCCCGGACGCCCTCAAGCCTATGATGATCAAGGAAGTCGCCGAAGAAGTCGGCGTGCATCCTTCGACGGTCAGCCGCGCCGTCGCCAGCAAGTACGCGCACACTTCGCAAGGCGTCCTCGAACTCCGGTCCTTCTTCAGCGAATCCGTCAACGGCCCCGAAGGCAGCGGAATGTCCCTGCTCACGCTCAAGCGCGTCGTCAAAAAAATGATCGAAGAGGAAGACGGCACGAAGCCGCTCACCGACGAACAAATCGCCAAAAAGCTCGACGACGCCGGCATCCACGTCACTCGCCGCACCGTCGCAAAATACCGCGAAGATATGCGCATCCCCAGCACGCACCAGCGCCGGGTAAAGAGCTGAGCCGCCCAAATCCGTGAAGCCGCCCAACAGACGCGACGCGCGCCATCTCGTTATTCTTACAGGCGTCTCTGGCTCGGGAAAAAGCACTGTCCTTAAAGCCTTCGAGGACATGGGCTTCTACTGCGTCGATAATCTACCCGTCGAGCTGATGCCGATTTTCGCGGAGCTGCACGCCGCCGGCGAAGGCGATTTCGCTCGCGCCGCTCTTCTCGTTGATGCCCGCGAAGGCGTCCAGCTCGAAAAGCTCCCTCCGCTTCTCAAGCATCTGCGCAAGGATCATCCCATCACTCTTGTGTTCATCGACGCCAACGATGACGCATTGCTCCGCCGCTACAGCGAGACCCGCCGTCCCCATCCGCTCGGCAAAGCCTTGTCTGTCCGCGAAAGCCTCCGCCACGAACGCACCCTTATGGAGCCTATCCGCAAGCTTGCCGACGTGGTTATCGACTCCACCCAGTTCAACGTCCACGAACTCCGCACCTTCGTCACCGAGCGCTTCAAAAATCCCGACAAGCGCCCTATGCTCGTTTCTGTCGTCAGTTTCGGTTACAAATACGGTGTGCCTTCGGATTCCGATCTCGTCTTCGACGTGCGCTTCCTCCCCAATCCCCATTTCGTCCCAGCCCTCCGCCGCTTCACCGGCAAAGATCCCAAAGTCCAAAAATACATTCGCTCCTTCCCGCAATCGGGAGAATTTCTCCGCCGCATCGAAAGCCTTCTCGCCTATCTGATCCCGCACTACATCCGCGAAGGCAAAAGCTATTTGACGATCGCCTTTGGCTGCACCGGCGGAAAGCACCGCTCCGTCATGCTCGCCGAGCAAGTAAAAAAATCCCTCGAAAAACGCGGCTTCTCCTCTAAAGTCACGCACCGCGACATCGAGAAGTAGGTTTCTAGCCGAGAACACGAGCCAATCGTTACCGCCTTCGGAAACTTGACACGCCCTAAGCTGGCGAACTAGCGTACCAAGTACGGATCGCAGGGGATTCAGAAGCGTGCCTTACATTGTGTCATTACAACTTCGGCGTCTGCTCGGCTACGTGCGGCCTTATGCCCTTCGCCTCGTCGTCGGTGTGATACTGCTGGCTTTTGTGGCCTTTGCGGAAGGCCTCGTCGCCCTGCTCGTCACTCCTGCCGTCGACCACGTCCTGAACCCTTCCGTCGTGGGCCGCACCCTCAAGCTTGTTACCATTCCCTGGAGCGGTCGCACTATCTACTTGAATGACTTCTTCCCAACGAGCATCCACAACGTTTGGACCATCTTTGCCTTTACCCTCGTTTTTGTGTATGTCGCAAAAGCAGTCGCGGAATACCTGGGTACTACCGAGGTCTATCATTCCGGCTTTGGCGCCGTCACTGACCTGCGCAACGCGCTCTTCGCGAAAATTCTCCGCCAGCCCATCGGTTTTTTCCGCGATCATCCCGCGGGACGCATCGTGTCCGTCGTCATCAACGATGTTGAACGCACTCGCCCGGCGCTCGGCGAGTTTTTGGTCGACCTCTTTCAAAAGGGCCTCGCGTTTCTCGTCTTCGTCGTCGTTCTTCTCGTCATCAATTGGAAGATGGCCATTGCTTGCGGCGTTCTTCTCCCGCTGGTCGTCCTGCCGATAAGCAAGTTTGGCCGCAAAATCCGCCGTTCCGCGGAGAACAGCCAGTTGCGCCTGGGCGATCTGAACCAGATTCTTCAGGAGACCACCGCGGGCAACCGCGTCGTAAAAGCTTTCGGCATGGAAGACTTCGAAATCCGCAAGTTTCGCGAAGCTGCCAGAAAACTCTTCCGCGAAAACATGCGCTGGATTCGCGCCGGCGTAATCACCCCGCCGCTCATGGATCTTCTCGGCGCCATCATTATTCCGTTGCTTTTGCTTTTTGCGCGCGACCAAATCCGGCAACAATTGATGACCACCGGCCAATTTTTCACTTTCATCTACGCGATGTTCAACGCCTACATGCCGCTGCGCCGCCTGGGCACCGTGGCTCAGCAATTTCAAACCGCGCAGGGCGCCAGCACTCAGCTTATTTCCTACCTCGATTTGCCCGAAGAAGTTGCCGATGCGCCGGGCGCCCGCGTCCTCCCATCGTTTCAGGGCGAAATTGCATACAAGAATGTTGGTTTCGCGTACGATTCCCATCCCGTGTTGAGAGGGATCTCCTTTGAGGCCCATCGCGGGCAAGTCATCGCTCTGGTCGGCTCCAGCGGCGCCGGCAAAACGACGCTCGTCAATTTGCTTCCGCGTTTCTATGAACTGACCTCCGGCTCCATTCAAATCGATGGCCTGGACATTCGCGAAGTCACCATTCGCTCTCTGCGCGAACAAATCGCCGTCGTCACTCAGGAAAATATCCTTTTCCACGACACGGTCTGGAACAACATCTGCTATGGCCTCACCAATGTTCCGAAAGACCGCGTCATCGCCGCCGCGCAAGCGGCACTGGCCCACGATTTCATCATGGATTTGCCGCAGCACTATGACACCGTCATAGGCGAGCGCGGCACGCGCCTTAGCGGCGGCCAACGCCAGCGCATCGCCATTGCCCGCGCCATCCTCAAGGACTCGCCCATCCTTATTCTCGACGAAGCGACGTCCGAGCTCGATGCCGAGTCCGAAATGTATGTCCAGAAGGCTCTCTCCAACCTCATGGTCGGCCGCACCACTTTCGTCGTAGCGCACCGCTTGGCCACCATCCGCCGCGCGGATAGAATTCTTGTTCTCGAGGACGGCCAAATTCGCGAGAGTGGCACGCATATCGAATTGATGGCCCGCGGCGGAACTTATGCGCGACTCCACGATTTGCAATTCGCGGACGATGACATTCTCGTGCCCGCTCAAGCCGCCCCGGTAAATGTTACGGCCACGGCGGAACCCCTATGACCCAATCTTCCCAATCTCCAAAAAAAGTGCCCGAAACTTTTTCCATGACCGGCTACGCGCAATCGCGCCACGAGCAAAATGGCTGGGCCGTCCGCGTCAGCGTGAAAAGCGTCAATCATCGTTTCCTGGATCTGAAGCTCCGCCTGCCCGAGGGTTTCGACTTGTATGAGCAGCGATTGCGCCAGGTTCTGCGCGAGCGCATTCATCGCGGCCACGTCGAAGTCTATGTAAACGTCGATCCTGCGCTCGCTGCTCCCGTGCAGGTCAATCGCGAGCTCGCCCAGACCTACATGCGCGTCGCCGAGGAATTCCGCCAGCAGTCCCGGGCAGCTGCTGACGTCGATGTCGTCGCGATCTTGCGCTTGCCCGGCGTCATCGCCGGTCTTTCCGCCGCCGTGCCGGAATCGGAGGATGAACAAGCGCGCCTCGGCCAGGCTTTGGACGCTTGCTTGCTCGAAGCACTCCTCAAGCTCGATGAGATGCGCCGCGCCGAAGGCCGCCATCTCGTCGAAGACTTGCGCGCGTGTTTGGCGCGCATCGGCGAGCACGCCGAAAAAGTTCGCGAACTCTCTACGGCCCTGCGTCCCGCTTTCGCGCGCCGCCTCGAAACGCGGCTCAAAGAATTGCTGGGCGGTTCCTCGATCGATCCCGCGCGGCTCGCGCAAGAGGCCGCCCTGCTTGCAGAGCGCAGCGATATCAGCGAAGAATTAGACCGCCTCCGCAGCCATCTCCAGCAGTTTTCAAAACTCTTGGATGGCGCGGGCGAGATGGGCAAAAAATTAGATTTCCTCTTGCAGGAAATGCATCGCGAAGCCAACACGCTGTTATCGAAAACGCCCGGCGTCGAGAGCGAAGCTCTCGCCATCACCGGCCTGGCGCTCGAAATCAAGTCCGAGATCGAAAAACTGCGGGAGCAGGTGCAGAACATCGAATGAGCGAGGAGAAAGAACTTGCGCCGCTGGTGCTGATCGTTTCGGGGCCATCGGGTTCGGGAAAATCGACGCTGGTACAGCGAATTCTGGAGTTGCCGGGTACGATGCCTTCGATCTCGTGTACCACCCGGTCGCGCCGCGCGACTGAATCCAGCGGGAAATGCTATGATTTTGTCACGGAAGCGGAATTCGACGCCATGGTCGCCCGCGGTGAGTTTTTGGAATATGCGCGCGTCTTCGGCAAGCATTCGTACGGCACGCCGAAAAAATGGCTCGAGGAATCACGGCGCAAGGGTCTCGACCTCGTCCTCGAGATTGACGTGCAAGGCGCGGCGCAAGTAAAGGAAAAGCTTCCGGAGTCCGTCGCGATTTTTATTCTGCCTCCGTCGCGCGCGGAACTCGAAAGGCGCTTGCGCAGCCGCGGCCAGGATTCCGGCGAGGAGATTGCCCGCCGCCTCGCGAAGGCGCGGGAAGAAATTGCAGCATTCGGGCGTTATTACGATTATTGCGTCGTGAACGACGATGTGGAACGAGCGGGCCGCGAAGCGCAGTCCATAGTGACTGCGATTCGCTGCTCGGCGGCGCGCCGCAGAATTCGAGTCGAGGAACTTCTGGCAACGTTTGGGGGGAAAGACTGAAATGACCGTGCAGACAAAAGCTCCGCAGAGCCAGTTTGCGTATGTCGTGCTGGCGGCCAGACGCGCGCGCCAGATTATGGCGGGCGCTCCGTCGCTGATTGAAAATCCCAGGACGCTCAAGGCCACTCGCATCGCCTGCGAGGAACTTGAGCACAGCCTGATCGAATACGAATTCACCGAGCCGTCTTCCATCGACGAAGATAAGGACGGCAACAAGCGCCGCAAGTAGCCACTCGCGGGAGCTTGGACGCGAGCCGCTTGCGCCGCGCTTGCATCGAATTTGTAGGGGCACGGCACGCCGTGCCCGCTCTTCTGTGAGAAATTTGTAGGGGCGGGGCTTGCCCCGCCCGAGCATGGCGAGACGTATTGAGACGTGAACCAATGCGAATCACTCTAGGCGTAACCGGCGGCGTCGCGGCTTACAAAGCTGCCGAACTGGTTCGCCTTCTCCAACAAGACGGCTTCACCGTGCAGGTCGTCATGACGCGCGGCGCGCGCGAATTTGTCACTCCGCTCACCTTCGCCGCTCTCAGCGGCCAGAAAGTCATCACCGATCTCTTCGAAAAATCCTCCACCGGCGACGCCAACGTGGAGAGCGCCATCGAGCACATCGCGGTGGCTCAGCGTACTGATCTTCTTCTCGTCGCCCCCGCCACCGCCGACATTCTCGCGAAATTCGCTCGCGGCATCGCCGACGATTTTCTCACCACGCTTTATCTCGCCACCACGGCTCCGGTCGTTGTCGCCCCCGCGATGAACGTCAACATGTGGAATCACGCCGCCACGCAAGAAAATGTCCAAACGCTTCGCGCGCGCGGCGTCCAAATCGTCAATCCCGATGAAGGCTATCTCGCCTGCGGGATGACTGGCGCGGGCCGACTCGCCGGCCAGCAGGAGATCCTCGCCGCCGTGCGCGAAATTCTCCACGCGCAGAAAGACTTGCAGGACGAAACAATTCTGATTACCGCTGGGCCCACTTGCGAAGACCTCGATCCCGTGCGCTATTTGACGAATCGTTCCTCCGGCAAAATGGGCTACGCCGTCGCCGAAGCCGCGGCGCGCCGCGGCGCCAAAGTCACCCTCGTCAGCGGCCCTGTAAGTCTTGAATCGCCCGCAGGCGTCGAGCGCGTCAGCGTTCGTACCGCTGAAGAAATGCGGAGCGCCGTTATCGAACGCCTGCCCGCGAGTACAATCGCGATTTTCGCTGCCGCCGTCGCCGACTATCGTCCATCCGAGGCGCATGCGGAAAAAATCAAACGGAACAAAGAGCCGCTGACGATTCATCTCGATCCGACGCCGGATATTCTTGCCGAAGCCGCGCAAACGAAGGGCGATCGCCTGATCGTCGGCTTTGCGGCCGAGACGGATCACGTCGCCGAAAACGCACGCAAGAAACTCACCGCCAAGAATGCCGATCTCATCGTAGCCAACGATGTGACCGCCGAGGGCGCCGGCTTCGACCACGACACGAACATCGTCACCCTCTTTTCGCGCGACGGCCGTGACCTGGCTCTACCGAAACTCAACAAATCCGACGTTGCCCAGCGCATCCTCGACGAAGTGCTGCGCCTCAAAAATATCCACAACGCCCGCCATTCTCCTGTATGACCCTTTGCACCGCTGCTGTATGATGCGGAGCATGCCCGGCCGCATCAACGAAGTGATCGAGAAAAAAATCTCTGAACGTCTCAGCTTCTACGACAATCTAGGCATCCGCCTTTTCTACAAAGATCGCGGCGCTCGGGTTGTTCAGGCTTCCGCATCGCCGATCGTCGAATCCTTTGCCGCTTCAGCCAGCCACAAAATCTATTACGAGGAATCGGCTTTGTCCAAAACCAGTCGAACACCGGAATTTCCCAAAGCCGCTCCAGTCGCGCCGCGAGCCACTTCTTCGCCGGCCGCGGCAAAGCCCGACGTGTTGCCAGTCCCGGCGGGGCCATCACTCTTCGAGGCTTTCGACAAAGTTCCGGGTGACACCCTGCTGAAAATTCGCACCGATCTTGGTGAATGCACGCGCTGCAAACTCCACAAAACGCGAAACAACATTGTGTTCGGCGACGGCAATCCCAAAGCGGAATTAGTTTTTGTCGGCGAAGGCCCTGGCCACGACGAAGACATGCAGGGCCTTCCGTTCGTCGGCCGCGCCGGAAAACTTTTGACGCAGATGATCGAAGCAATGGGCTTGCAGCGCAAAGACGTCTATATCTGCAACGTGGTGAAATGCCGCCCGCCGGAAAATCGCCTTCCTGAAAAGGACGAAGTCGCGACGTGCTCTCCGTACTTGCTGCGGCAGCTCGATGCCATCGCGCCGAAGGTAATTGTTTGTCTCGGCGCTTGCGCCGCGCAGACTCTTCTCGAAACCAATCGCGGTATTTCCAACTTCCGCGGACAATGGCTCGAATTTCGCGGCAGAAAATTGATGGCCACGTATCATCCCGCCTACTTGCTGCGCAATCCCAGCGCGAAGAGCGAAGTCTGGAAGGATTTGCAAAAAGTCATGACCGTTCTCGGCCTCGAAACGAAAAAAACCAAGTCCGCAGAATCGGGTAAGTCCGGCGACGCGGCCAAGTCGGCCACCTTCGGCAAGTCTTCGTAATCCCTCATGGGAATTTTGCTCGGCCTTCTCACGGCTCTTTCCTGGGGCAGCTCTGATTTCATCGCCCGCTTTGCCGCGCATAAAATTGGCGCGCTTCGAACTACTTTTTACATGCAGCTGGCGGGACTTTTGCTGCTCAGTTTCTCCTTGCCCTGGATCGGCGGCTGGGGCCATTTATTCGATGGCTCCGGCTGGCATCCGTGGGCGTGGGGAGCGCTCGCCGGTTTGCTGAATGCGATCGCGACTCTCTCGCTTTACCGTTCCTTCGAGGTCGGCAAGTTGGCGGTGGTTGCGCCGCTCTCCGCGAGCTATCCCGCGCTCACTCTCGCGCTGTCCTTGCTCACCGGCGAGCATCTGACCGCTGCGCGAATTGCCGGAAGCACGCTGATTGTTGCCGGAGTCGCACTTGTCGCCGGCGGCGAAAGAACTTCTGCCGAGACTCCAAACAAAAAGTCGAGCGAAGAACACTCTGTCGCGCCAATTCCAGCTGCAACTGCGAGCAGCGGAATCGGCTGGGCGCTTCTCGCCGCGACGGGTTTTGGCTTTTTGTTCTGGCTTCTTGGCACGCGCATCATTCCGGCCGTGGGGTATGGGGCTACAGTGTGGATGATTCGTCTGACCTCTTCCATTTTGACCGCCATGGTAATTCTTTTTCTTCGGCAGCCTATCTCGCTGCGCGGCGCCGGTCCCGTTCCGGTCTGGCTCATTGGGATGGGCGCGCTGGATACGGGAGCGTTCGTTTTGAGCAATTACGGGATGCAGATCGAGCAAGTTTCCGTGGTTACCGTGCTTACTTCGTTGTACGGAGCGGTTACGGTTGCGCTCGCCGCGATTTTCTTGCGCGAGCGCATTTCGCGCTGGCAGCGGCTTGGGATCGTTTCGATCTTTGCCGGAATTATTTTGATTAGCCGTTGAACTCCATCGTAGGCCGAACATTTGGCGGCTGCGAAAGCGGCAGCAGGGCTGCCGCACTCCACGGGAATCAAAATAAGCTCAAGGGATCCATGTCCACCAACACCGCTGTTTGCGGAATTTCGTGGGCGTCGCAGAATGTCATTGCGCCGCTTAGGAGCTTTGTCAGGATCGAACGTTTTGGCGACTTCAGCAGGAACTGGAAGCGGTGCTCCTTTTTAAGGCGCGCTAGAGGCGCTGTCGCGGGGCCGAGGATGCGCACCAGATGGCCATCGTGGGGCGAAAAATATTCGGAGAGTTTGCGCGAGTAGTGAATCACTTTTTCGAGGCTGACATCGCGCACAATGACGTTCGCCAGCGAAGTGAGCGGCGGATAAGCCATCATTCTGCGGAAGTGCATCTCGCGCTCGAAGAAGGACGCGTAGTCCTGTTTTACGGCGTCTTGAATCGCGTAGTGCTCGGGATAATAGCTTTGGATCAACACGCGGCCAGGCAACTCACCTCGCCCGGCTCGTCCCGCGACCTGGGTCAGTAGTTGAAACGTGCGTTCGGCGGCGCGGAAATCGGGCATGTGGAGCGAAGAGTCCGCGGAAATAACGCCTACCAATGTGACGCGCTGAAAGTCGTGGCCTTTGGCGAGCATTTGCGTGCCGACCAAAATGTCCAGCGCGCCCCCAGCAAAAGCTCCGAGCGTTTCCTGATATTGGCGCTTCGTGCGCGCCGTGTCGCGGTCGAGCCGCGCGATGCGCGCGCCGGGAAATTCCTTGCGCAAGCGTTCCTCGAGATGCTCAGAGCCTTCGCCGAAGAAATAGACATATTGCGATTGGCATTTCGGGCACTGCTTGGGCACTGGCTGAATCGAGCCGCAATAATGGCATTCGAGCCGGTTGCGGCTCTTGTGATAAGTCATCGAGATGCTGCAATTGACGCACTGCACGCTGGCGCCACAACTGCGGCACAAGACCGACCAGGAGTAGCCGCGGCGGTTGATGAGCACGAGCGCTTGCGTTTTGTTTTCGAGGCATTCCTGAATTCCAGAATGAAGCGGGGTGGAAATTGGGCTCGACTGGTGAGTCTTCTGAAAATCTTCGCGCATGTCGATGACTTCGACGCTCGCGAGGGAGCGGTTCTCGACGCGCGAGGCCATGGTGATCAATTCGTATTTTGCGCTCAGCGCGTGATGATAGGTTTCGAGAGAGGGCGTCGCCGAACCCAGCAGTGCGAGAGCTCCTTCACTCTTTGCTCGGACGATCGCAACATCGCGGCCGTGATAGCGGGGCGTTTCTTCTTGCTTGTAACTGTTTTCCTGCTCTTCATCGATGATGATCAGACCGAGGTTCTGCAATGGGGCGAATACCGCGGAACGCGTGCCGACGACGACGCGTGCTTCGCTGTTGCGGACGCGCCACCATTCGCGCGCGCGCTCGATGTCGCTCAAGGCCGAATGCAAAACCGCGACGCCTTCGTACTTCGCGCCAAACCAGGAGCGGCATTGACGGCCAATCCAGAGAGTGAGCGCGATTTCCGGGACGAGGATGATCGCGGTTTTTCCGCGCGCCAGCGTCTCTTGCACGCAGCGCAAATATACCTCTGTCTTTCCGCTACCCGTAACCCCGTGAAGCAACTGCACGCCGAACTCACCCAGCTCGAAGCGCGCGCGAATGGCTTTCATGGCGCTTTCTTGCTCTTCATTCAAAGCATGGGCAGGCGGTGTGTAGCCCGTTTCGAAAGGATCCTCGGAGGGATCGACGGGTTCTTCCCAGCTCTCAAGCAAGCCATCGGCTAGCATCCTGTCGATCAAGCTGCGCGAAACTTGCGCCAACTTCAGAAGCTGGGGCAAGGGCAGCGGCCCGCGTTCCGTTTCAAGCAGCGTGCGAATCTTGTCTTCTTTTTCCTTGAGTGCCTTGTCAGCTTTGTCTGCAAAACCCTTCCAGGCGACGATCGTTTGCGACTTTCTTCTCGTATCCTGGACAGACTCTCGAATCTCGATCAGCCCGAGCCGTTGCAAACGTTGCAGTGCCGCGCTGGAAACGCCCATCTTCGCCGCCAGGCTGAACAGAACTGAACCCTTTTTTGCGTTAGCTTTTTCGAGGAACGCGGCCTGCGCCGCGGTCAATCCGTGCGAAAGCTCTCCGCCTCCAAGACTCTCCGCCGCGTTCCGTCCCTCCGCCGTCAAGATAATCTCGCGGCGGACATTCAGCTCCGTGACGGGAGGCAGCATGGCGCGAAAGACATCACCGATTGGCGCCAGGTAATAGCTCGAGATCCATTGCGCCAGCTCGATCAGTTTGGGAGTTAACGCGGGGGCAAACTCCATTACTTTGGTGACTTCGCGCAGCTTGGTGTTGGCGGGCGGTTGGTCGGACAGCTCCACTACAACGCCGATCAGGGACCTTTTGCGAAACGGAACAAGGACGCGCGTACCGGGTTGAAGCGAGCCGCGCAGGGATTCTGGAATCCCATAAGTGAAGGTTGTGCGTAGGGGGACGGGCAGCGCGATATTGCAGTAAGGCGAACTCATTTCGAGTTGTAGTTTATCAGCACGCCGGAGGTGTAGACCGTGCGTCGGGCCATCGCTTGCCGCCGCGGCCGGGATAATGATTGCGCAAGCGAGATTTCAACGCATAGTCCCAACCGGCCCAGGAATCGTTGCAAATATCGCAGTCTTGCCTCTAAGTCTTATGCTATGCCTTTGAGGTTGCGGTATTGGCACTATTCCTTGAATTTTTTGCTGGGGGTGGCCAGGCGCTCGTTTTGGAGCTGGATGATGTCGGCGCCGGTGTCGTAGGAGCCGAGGAGCCAGCGGGCGAAGAAATCGCCGCGAGCCACGTCGACGTAGCTGGCGATGGGCATGTAGGAATGGCGCATGCCGGGGTAAACCTGAATCTCGAAGCGCTTGTCGGCGCGGATGAGAGCGTTGGCGACGCGCATGGTGTTGACCATGCTGACGTTGTTGTCCATGTCGCCAGTGGTGAGCATGAGATGGCCTTTTAGATTTTTGGCGAGCTCGGAATTTTTGTCGATTTCGTAGACATATTTTTGGGTGCCGTCCTTCAGAGTATCCTCGCGGACGCCGTGGTACTTCTCGCTCCAATCGCGATTGTAGACGTTGTTATCGTGATTGCCGGATTCGGACCAGCCGGCAGTGTAGAAATTGGGGTATTGCATGAGGGCAGCGGCGGTCATGAAGCCGCCGCCGGAATGGCCCCACATGCCGACGCGCGATAGATCAATGTAGGGGTGAAGGGCGGCGAGGCGCTCGGCGGCAACTTTTTTGTCGGCGAGGCCGTAATCGCGGAGATTGCCGTAGCCGTAGCTGTCGTACCATTTGTCTCGCTGAGGACTTCCGCCGCGGGCGCCCACTTCGATGACGATGAAGCCGAGCTGAGCGAGCGGGACGTTGGGACTTTTGGGCGAGAAAGTCTTGTTGACTTCTTCGGTTTGCGGGCCGGGATAGACGAACTCGATTAACGGATACTTGCGAGCGGGATCGAAATCGAAGGGCTTGTAGAGAACGCCATAGAGATCGGTGACGCCATCTTCGGCTTTGACCTTGAATACTTCGGGAAATTTGTAGCCGGCTTCGAGGAGTTGTGAGACGTCGGTGGTTTCGAGGTCGAGTAGATGAGTGCCTTGGGCGTCGACGAGAATGGATTTCGGAGCGGTGTCCACGCGGGAGAAGGTGTCTTCGAAATATCTCCCGGAGTCGGGAGCGCTGAACGAATCGGAGAAATCACCGGGAGTGAGAAGTTGAAGGCCCGCACCGTCGAGATTGATGCGATAGAGATGGACGTAGTACGGATCTTCGCCGTGCTCGCGGCCGTTGGCGGTAAAGAAAAGAGTTCGGGATTTTTCGTCGAGGGAGACGATTTGGTCGGTGACGAATTCGCCGGAATCGATCTGGTTTTTGAGTTTGCCTGCCGAGTCAAACAGATAGTAATGGCCCCAGCCATCGCGTTCAGACCACCAAATGAGCTCCTGGCCGTTTCCAAAGAGGCGAAGAGGTTTGACGCTGAGCCAGACGTTGGAGTGCTCTTCGATTAACGTTTTTGAGGCGCCGGTGGAGGTGTCGGCGACGTTGACATCGATCTTGCGAAAATCGCGGTCGGTGCTGGTGAAATAAAGTTTATCGGAAGTGTTTGACACCCACCGGGCGGTGACGCGGGAGATGGGAAACGGCGCGCCTTCCTGAGTGCCTTCCTGCTCCTCGCGCGTCTCTTCGCGATCGCGTTCGAGAAGAGGAGCGTCTTCGACGCGAAGTTCCTGCTCGGGGAAATCCTTGGCCTGGACGACGACTAACTGCTTTGTCCCGACATCCAGAATTTCCAGTTCGGGGACGGGCATATCTTGCTCGCCGGGAAGATTGTACGGATAGGATTCTAGAATGGGACGAGGATTGGCGAGCGAGTGAATGACCCAATAATCAGGAATTTTACGTTCGTCCTCGCGAACGACGGCGAATTTTTTCGAGTCTTGCGACCAGTGGACTTGAATAGCAGGGGAGCGGATGCCGGCTTTGTTGGTGTCACCCTTGTCTTCTTTTTTGAGAGCGTCTTCCTGTTCGGGAAGAAGACGGCGGGCGTAACTGAATTTCTCGATGCCGTCCGTGGTGAGCTGGGTCTCGACGATGGCTGTGTCACCGGCCTTTTTCCGAGCTTTGGCGTAGTTGTCGGCGTCCATCATGTAAAGATTTTGGCCACGGGCGAAGACGACGGTTTTTTCGTCGGGAGAGAGCGAGGCCCACAGAGGACGAGGTTTGAATGGCTCGGCGTTGTCCATGCGGGTGACTTTGCCGGTGGCGAGATCGTATTCGAAAACGAGAGTGCGGGTTTCTTCTTTCGGCTCAGCGGGCTGGCCCGCTTGCTCGTCGCGGCGATTTTGTTGCTCGGTCTGTTTGTCAGAGTTCCGCTTGTCTTCGTTTTGTTTAACTTCACTTTCGTTGCCCTGCTGGCTGCCGTCATCTTGGATTTTTTTCTCGGGCTCGTTGGGGACGACGCCGTCTTTGCGGATTTCGACCTCGAAGCGCATGAGAGAGTCCTTCTCGACAAGCTTAAGGCGCTTGATGGGGAGATGCTGCGCATCGTACGGAAAATTGGTTAGAAGGGAAAGGGCGGCGGCGATTTTGGCGTTGTCCCACAGAGGCGACTTGGATTTTTTTACGGGGTCGACGATGTAGTAGTGGGTGCCGTCGCTAGTGCGGTAGCTGTACCAAAATTTGTCGGAGAGCGTGAACCAGTGCGGCGTGACGTAAAGATCGAAGACGAGGTGGTTCATGTTGGCGGGGAGGAAGCGGGCCTCGAGATCGTAGTTTGGTGTGTGCACAGGGGTGGGGGAAGCGAGCGTGGCGGCGGGCGGCTCCGCGCTGACGGCGTTGCCGGGCGTTTGCGCGGCCAGCCTTAAGACAAAAATCGCGGAAGCGACGAGCACTGCGGACAATCCCCAGCGGATCCATCTTAGATTCCGCGACGGCAAAGACTTCGACTCGTTCGCCGATTTCATGGCTACTCTTCCTCCAACTTCGTGTCGTGTTTCACGCGCAGGCTATGTTCCCCACGGGCGGCGCATTATAAACCAGTCAGACGGAGATTGAGTGCGCGAGGTTGCAGGCGCCATGTTGGAAGAAGACTGGCTTGCCTATCCACAACACAGAAAGTCCTGCGCGGGAGAGAAACGCTCCCGAAGCGACGGAAAGCGAAGATGTGACGCGGTTGTGACCCTGAGTAGCGCGGAGAAGCTATCTCAGCGCGTGCTTCAGGTGTTTGGTGGTTTTTTCTAACTGGCGCTTCAGAGCGTCAACCTGTTTCGAGATTGCCTCAAGCTCTTTCTTTGCGACTGCTCCTGCCGCCACGACTTTGTGAGCCTTTCGATCGGCTTTGCCAATGACGCCTCCGATTTTCTCGGCGACTTGTGTGAGCTTGTTCTTTTTAGCCATGGTTGCCTCCTTTGAGATAGGCCAACATCCTATACCTAAGATGACTCTTGCGGTTAAACAAGATGCGAAGAGAATTTGGCTAAGCGCGGATTGTGCAGCGAGGCGCGAGTCGAGCTGCAAGCCGGTATCGTCGAACCGCGTTATTTGCCGGCGACGCTGTTGTAAGCGAGTGCGCCGAGCTCCGTGCGGGTTTGCATGACGCGAAGAATGGAATCGCGGGAGACCATGCCAATAATGTGGGCGGCGCCATCGCCGGAGCCGGAGACGATGGGCATTTGGTTGACGTCGGCGGTGAGCAAGCGTTCGAGGAGGCCGACCAGCGGCTCATCGGGCGTGGCCCAGAGGATGCGCTCGCGCGGAATCATGACCGCCTGTACGGAGTTGTGCGCCCATTCGTCGCGGGGGACGGAATTCAGCTTATGAACATTCATCATGCCGACGAGGCGGTCGTCAGTGATGACTAGATGGCAGCGGCGGCCGGTGCGCAGGACTTCGGCGCCGTAATCTTCGAGAGAGATGGCGCGGCCGACGGTAGGGACTTCGTGGCTCATGACGTCGGCGGCGCGCAGTCCCGAGAGAGTTTCGCGAATGGCTACTTGGGCCACGCTTTCTTGGGAGGCGTTGAGGAGGAAGAAGCCGATCAGAACGCTCCAGAGGCCTTGGCCGACAAAACCTTTCACTGCAGCGAAGAGGCCGAGAAGGATCATGGCGTAGGCGATGATTCGGCCGCTGGCGCCAGCGATGCGCGTGGCTTTGGAAAAGTTTTTGCTCGCGCCCCAGATGATGGCGCGGAAGATTCTGCCGCCGTCGAGCGGGAAACCGGGGAGAAGATTGAAGACAGCGAGCAAGAGATTGGTGGTCCAGAGCCACGTGGAAAGCGCATTCACCATTTGATTGGACGGAAGCGCTTGAGCCACTCCGAAGAAGAAAGCGGCGAGAAGGCCGCTAGCGATCGGACCAGCGATGGCGATGTTGAATTCCTGGATGGCTTTCGAGGGGTCGCGCTCGATGCTGGCGACGCCGCCGAAGATAAACAAAGTTATGGAGAGAACACGAATCTTATAGTGCTGGGCGACGATGCTGTGGGCGAGTTCGTGGAAGAGGAGCGAGCCGAAAAAGAGAACGCTGGTGAAGACGCTGACGCTCAAATGCTGGGCGGAAGTCCATGCCGGATACTGTTCCGCGAACTGCGCGTAGAGAAAATAAGTGATACCGGCAAAAATGATGATCCACGTGGAGTGGAGATAGATGGGTATCCCCAGGATTTTGCCGAGCCGCATTCCGGAGCGTTGTGCCATGTCGAAGTTTATTGCTAGAAGCGAGGGCCATCGCTCACGGAGAGCAGCGGGGCAGGCTGGTGCGCTTCGTCCTCCCAGGTTCGTTTCCTGACACTACTACAATAGCTCTCTTTTGCCGCGCGGCCAAACGAAGGCGTGGATGCGCGTCTAGCTGACCACGGCGTGTTCCCTGCCACACAACGATAAATTTCTCGCCCGGAGATAAGTCCTTCATTTTCAGCACATTTTGTCTGGCGCTCGGTGTGCCATTCCCATTGGCGCAGGACGCTGTAGGAGCGGGAGGCACCAGATGATTGCCATGCTGCATTTCGCCACACTCGCGGTTGTCACCATTTTTGCTGTAGCCGCCGCCTTCGCGTTTGACTGGATGCTGTTGCGAGCGATGTTCGTCCTGATGCAGCCGGCAACGGCCCGGCGCACACCCGGACGCACTCAATGGGGGCGTGGAGCAGCCCAAGTGGCGCGCGCCTACGCGCAGCATCGCTGAGCTGAGCAGTCCGCGCACCATAAAGCGGTCTGAAAGGAAGCGCGCAGGATTCCCGGCCCAACGTGAGCGGCGGAGGTGACGGTCACCTCTCCGCGGCAACGCCCGGGAGTGAGACGGAAGGGAGCAACACCATGCTGGCATTGAAATATTTGCTGATGATTCTGGGACTCGGGTTATTCGGTAGCTCCGGCGCGCTCGTGGCTTATGACATTTTCATCTCGGAGCAACTGCGGCGGTTGCTGGCCCGCAACAGGACGGCAGAACCAGGCGCGGAGACAGGGATAACGGCACACCGCCCTTTCGGCCCAGTCCGCTGGCAGCTCGTCCAGCGGCTGGCGATCTTGGGAGTAATTCCGCTTTTGTTGGCGTTGAGCATCGTCGTGGTTCCGGACGGAACCGCGGGCGTAAGGGTGAGCCAGATTTCGGGCGCGCGGCCGGGAACTCTTTATCCCGGAGTGCATTTCGTCGTGCCTCTGGTGGACAGCGTGGTGCTGTATGACACGCGGGAGCAGGTGTACACGACGCTGGCGAATCCTTCGACAAAATCTCAAGACGATGTCCTGACGGTGCAGGCCAGGGAAGGGCTGAATATTGGGCTTGCCGTGTCGGTGAGATATCGGCTCGATCCAAGGCGGCTGGACGCGATTCACGCCAATTTGCCGCAGCCGGTGGGCGAGGAAGTAGTTGCGCCAGTCGTGCTGACGATTTACCGGCAGACTGCGCCGAACTACATGACGGAAGAAATTTTTGCGACGAAGCGGGAGGAGTTGCGCGCGAAAGCAGCGGCGGCGATTACGACGCGGCTTGAGAGTGATGGAATCCTCGTGCGCGAAGTCCTGCTGCGGGATTTGCAGCTTCCTGAAGAATACGCCAAAGGATTGGAAGGCCTGCTGTTGAAGGAGCAAGAGAATCAGCGGCTGGGAACGGAGCAGGAAATCAAGGCGAAGGAAGTGAAGCTCGCCGAGCTGGAGGCGGACGCGCAAAAGGCGCGCGATATAAAGCAGGCGGAAGGGCAAGCCGCGGTGCGCGTGCTGCAAGCCAAGGCTGAAGCGGACGCGATGCAATACACGCTGCCGCTGAAGCAGAAACAGATCGAGCAGACCAAGCTCGAAGCGGAAGCGCGGAAGGAATCCACTTTGCAAAACGCGGAAGCAGCCGCGCAGGCGAAGATCATTGATAGCAAAGCGGAAGTTGAGCGGCAGAAGAATTTATCGGAAGCGGAGGCTAACCGGATTCGCGTTGTCGCGGCGGCGGATTCGGAACGCATGAGATTTGAAGCGGCCGTGCTCAAGCAGAATCCAATGCTGATTCAGAAGATTATTGCGGAGCGGCTCTCGGACAAGCTGCAAATCATGATGGTGCCGATGGACGGCAAGAATTTCTTCGCCAGCGACGTGTTTCGCTCGGCGTTTTCTGGCATGGCGGGAGGAAACAATTCGGCGTCGCAGGAGGATCCTTCGGATTCGGATGGTACCGGCCAGGGTAGCCAAACCAGTGCGCAGAAGAGGCCGAATCGGAGGCCGTAGCGAAAGTTCGGGCTTTGCCTGGCGCAACGGTGCCATCAGCAGAGAGTGTGAGAAGGAAAAAGATTGCACAGACTGAAGTCTGTGCCACGAGTTCCGCTAGCCAAAACCCCTGTGGGTGGCTCGGGACGCGCCGCTGGAAAGGAGGAAAGATCATGAGCACGCAGGCAAGCACCGCCGCGCTTCGCCGAATCTGCCAGAGATTATTCCTCCGCCGCCGGGGTGGACCGATTCACTCGGCTAGCGGTTGAATTGTTTCTTCTGTCCTAGGATGAAGATGGCTGGCTGGTCGCCGGCCATCTTCGCTTTCGGGTTGTTATGACGAGATCGAACGTAACCCGCGGCGGCTATTTTGAGCCAGGGAATTTTGGCCGCGGCGGAAGGCCCTTGTAATCTTTCAGGGCTTCGTTGGCGAGTTCGATGGCTTTTTCGAGCTGTGGGTCGTGGCCTTCGACGACGAGGTCGGGACGCTCGGGGACGACATAATCCGGATCGACGCCGTGATTTTCCACGACCCACGACGAGCTCCCTTTGTCCCACGAATAAAAGCCCGCGGACGGGGCGGTGACGAAACCGCCGTCACGCAGCGGCGCTCCGCGATTGATGCCGACCAGGCCGCCCCAGGTGCGCGTGCCTACGATTGGGCCGATCTTTTCGAAGCGGAAGAGCCACGGAAACAAATCGCCGCCAGAACCGGAGAGTTCGTTGACGAGCATAATTTTTGGTCCGTAGATTGCGACTGGCGGATAGGGTACGTCCTTGCCATCGCGCACCGAAATTACGGCGAAGAGAGAGCGCTTTAGTTTTTCGGTATAGAAGTCGGGGATTTGGCCGCCGGCGTTGTAGCGCTCGTCGACGATGATGCCGTCTTTGTCGAGCTGGCCGGTGAGCTCTTTGTCGAAGTCGATGATGCCGGCGATGCTCGTGTCGGGAACGTGCATGTAGCCGATGCGACCGTCGGTGGCGTCGGCAACTTTGCGGCGGTTAGCGTCAACCCAGTCCAGATAACGCACGCCCACTTCGCTGGCCGTGGGTTTCACGGTGATTTCCCACGCGCCGTCGGCGCTGGGCTTGCTGTTGATTTTCAACGCGACTAGTTTTCCGGCGAGATCCTGGAAATAGGAATAGATATCCTGCGTGGAACGAGTTTCCTGGCCGTTGACGGCGATCAGATAATCGCCTGCTTTCACCTTGAGGCCGGGTTCGTTCAGCGGCGAGCGCGTCGCGTCGTTCCAGTTCTCGCCCGGATAGATTTTCGTGATGCGATAGAAGCCGCCGTCGGCTTCGTAATCCGCCCCGAGCATGCCGACGCTGACATGAGGCTTCTTCGGCTGCTCGCCGCCGCCAACATAGGTATGCGAAGTGCTCAGTTCGGCGATCAGTTCGCCGATCAGGTAATTCAGATCGCTGCGGTGGGCCACCCAGGGCAGCAGAGCTTCATAGCGCGCACCGATTTTGTTCCAGTCGTGGCCGGTCATGTTGGGATCCCAGTAAAAATCCCGTTCGATGCGCCAGGCTTCGTGATAAATCTGGCGCCATTCTTCGCGCGGATCGATTTTCACTTGCATGCCGCTGAGATCGAGTTTTCCGGCGCCGACTTTGGCTTTGCCGGGAACGGCATCGGTGATGCCGAGGACGGGCCCGGCCTTGTAAAGAACCTTGTTACCGTCTTTGTCGATGTCGTAGCCGTCGATGCCGTCAAGTAAGACTTTGTCTTCGCGTTTCGTCACGTCATAAACGTGCAGCACGTTCTGCGGGCCTTCCTCTGAAGGCATGGCAAACTGCCGGGCTTCCATCGGCGTGACGATATAAAAGAATTTGTCTTTGCGGACGGCGAGACTGCTCAGAATGCCCGCCTCGACAGGGGCGGGCGTAACACGATTAGCGATACCCTCGAGATCGATTTGAATGGGCTTGACTGCTTCGGGCTTTTTTTCTTCCTTTTGTTCATCGGATTTTTGCTCGCCCGGTTTAGCGGCGTCAGCTTTCTTGTCGCCGGACTTTTTCTCCTTGCTCTCCTCGGCAGTTTTTTCCTCGTCACTTTGAGGTTTGAAGGGCGAGGGTTCGTCGGCCTTCAGCGTCACGGCGAAAATGCCGTCGGTCGAGTAGTAGTTGTAGCGCAAATCGAGTTGCCCGAGGCTGGGATAGAAATAGCGCGTGGAAATGAAATACAGTAGCTTGCCGCCGGGGTCGAAGACGGGATTGTTGTCGTTGTAGAAGCCCTTCGAGACTTCCGTGATTTTCTTCGACACGAGCGAATACAGAAAAACGTCATTCGCACCGCGGCGATGCGGCTTCGAATAGGTCAGCCAGAGGCTGTCAGGCGACCACGAGGCGTCCTGAATCAGGCCGTAATCGGAGGTGTCAACGAGAACAGGCTTCTTGTCTTCCAGGCTCACATACCAAAGACGATTGGACTTATCCCAGTAAGCGAGTTTCTTGCTGTCGGGAGACCACGTCGGCCCGAAGCGATAAACACTGCCATCCGTCGTGATGCGTGCTTCGTCGCCGCCCATTTGTGGCCGCGTGTAAAGCTCGTACTCGCCGGTTTTATCTGAGAGATAGGCGATCGTCTGGCCATCGGGCGACCAGGTGGGGTTGAGCTCGTGGACGCTGGAGTGGTCCGTCGTTAGCGTGCGCACATTGCCGTGCTCGGCGGGAATCGTGAAGACGTTGCCGCGTGCTTCCACGACGGCGCGCACGCCCGACGGGGAAATGGCGGCGCTGCCGATGTTGTCCCCAAGGCTCTTGAATTCCGGCCGGGCCTCGAGGTCTTCCGCGCGAACAACGATCGGAAGCTCGCGCGTCTTTCCGCTGTCGAGACTGTATTCGTAGAGCAGCCCGCCGTTTTCGTAAACGATAGCGTCCGGGCCGAGGCTAGGCCACTTGACATCGAACTCTTTGTAATCGGTATGCTTTTTCGTTTCTTTCGATAAGAGGTCGTAGCTGTAAAGATTCATGATGCCGTCGCGGTCGCTGATAAAATAAATGGAGTTACCGTTCCACATCGGGAACATGTCCATACCCGCGGTCTTCGGCAATTCTTCGTAGGTATTTTTCTTCAGGTCGTAGATGGCGATGGGCAAGCTCCAGCCGCCACGATAGCGCTTCCAGGTGCGGAATTCCTGCGAGGTTTCGAGATAGGCGATTTTTGTGCCGTCGGGGGAAAAAGAAGTGAGGTCGCCGCGCGGTACCGGCAGCGGGCGCGGATTGCCGCCCTGCGGCGAGACGAGGAAAAGCTTGGTCGACCGGCCAAGAGGCTCGCTGAACCGATCCGAACGGAAAAGGATGTCTTTGCCGTCCGGCGTCCAGCCAAGAACGATGTCGTTCGAGGGATGGAACGTGAGCCGCTTGGGCTCGCCGCCACCGGCAGAGATGAGATAGACGTCCGGGTTGCCGTCATATTCACCAGTGAACGCGATCCACTTGCCGTCGGGCGAAAATTTTGGATAGAGCTCATCTCCGGGCGCGGAAGTGAGCCTACGGGCCGCGCCACCTTCACGCGACGCAATCCACAAGTCGCCAGCGTAAGCGAACACGACCTTGTCTTTCGAAATGTCCGCGAACCGCAGCAGGCGGGTAGGCCCAGGAGGCACTTGATCCGCGGCGGCGGATTGCACACGAGCAGGCAGAGCGGACAGGCACGCCACCGCGGCAGCCGCCAGCCACAACACGACATTCAGACGAAGAGCGGTACGATTCATTCTGAGCATCCTCGAAGACAGAGATTGACCCCGGAAAACTGACTACTTAGAAAGACGCGCATCCTTGGAAAAAGTTTCGCGCGGAGCCAGTCTTTTCTGGCAGCCGCGGCCTCGTTTGCCGCACAAAATCGAGCAATATACGAATGGATACGGCACATCCGCGCCGCGGCGCTCGAGATACCGAATCTCGGGCGTGATATCATCGTCCCGCAAGCCCGTGTCTGCCAAGCAAAATCTGTCCCCGCCGCGCCCGCGCGGCCTCGTGGTTCTGTCTTACTTCCTCATATTTTTGCTTATTTATTCTCTCGCGCCGCTGGATGCCCGCGCCGATACTGTGGGAGAATCCGCTCGAGCTCTCGCCCGCAAAGTTTGGTCCTCGATCCACGCGACCACAGTGACTTGCGATTTTCGCAACCTATCGACGCTTCGAAGGGCGGAGTTCGCAAATCTGTCGGCCGCATTCCAGGAAGAGTTGCAGCGCCGGGGCGTCAAAATCTTGCCCGCCGATGCGACCGTAAATCTCATCGTCAGCGTCACGCAGGATCCGGCGGAGTACATAGGCGTCGTGCAGATTCAGCGCAAGGAAAGTACCGAAACCGTCATGGAAACGATTGGCCCGGTAGACGGCCCGGCGGCTCCCGAACCGGCTTTCAGTCTCGCGTTACACAGAGAATTTCTTTTTTCGCAGGACACCCCGATTCTCGACGTGGTGTTCGACTCCTCTGGGAAATTTGCCTATGCGCTGGGAATCCACATGCTGAGTACCTACCAACTGCGCAATGAACAATGGGTCTATACGGGATCGGAAGGTCTTCCGCGTCATCGGGTGCCAAAACGAAGCGAGCGCGGTTATTTTGCCACTGGAATTGATTCGAAGAGTGCAGTATTCGCCGAAGAGTCTTGCATTGTTTCCATGCTTCCCGGCAGCAAGGGATGGGAGTGCCGGAAAAATAGCGACAGCTGGGGCGTCAGAGCTGTTTCGCCCGAAGTGATGGCCGGAAAGAACTCGGGAGCGTGGGTCTCCGCCGCGCAGCTCGATACGGAAGGAAAAACAAGACTCGTTGTGATGGGCGAAGATGGAGTGGCGCGTTTGTATGAGGATGGCGCGGAACCCGTGGCCGTTTTTCCGAACTGGGGGAGCGAGATTGCCAGTGTCTACAGCGGCTGCGGAAGCGGCTGGCAATTGCTCGTCACCGGCAAAGCCGATTGGACCAAGCCCGACGAGATTCAGGCGATTGATCTTCAGGATCGGCGCGCGCAATCCGTTTCCGATCCAATGGAATTTCCCGGACCGATCGTCGTCTTACACACGCCAGGAATGACGTGGCCGGACCACACGGCCACAGGGCAGGCAGTCGCCGTGGATCGAAATTTGCAAACTGGACGGTATGAAGCTTACTTACTTTCGATTGCTTGCACTAGGTAGTGTTCTTCTCGTTGCCGCGAGCGGCACGAGGGCGGCAGTGAACCCGCGCTATGGAGGGACGCTGCGCGTCGAGATGCGCGCCGCCAGTGTTTCGCTTGATCCGCGCGAATGGAAAGCAGGGTCCCTCGAAGCCGCGACGGATGAAAAGCTGGCCGCGCTCGTCTTCGAACGATTGCTAGCGTTGGATGATTACGGACGCTTTCATCCGCTGCTCGCAACGGAATGGTCGCACGACGCTTCGAACAAGCGCTGGCAATTTACGATTCGCGCAGGCGTTAAATTTTTTGATGGTTCGCCGCTGACCGCCGCAGACGTGGCGGCAGCGCTGCAGCCCCTGCTTCCGCCGACGCAGCAAATCTCCGCGTCTGGCAACACGATTTTCATCGATTCGCGCATGCCCGTGCTCGATTTGCTCGAACAACTCGCCTCGGGCCGGTATTTTGTTTATCGCGTACTCCCAAGCGGCTCTCTCGCTGGCACGGGTCCATTTGTTCTGGGCGAAGCGCAATCCGGCACGCGGGAGCGCGGTGAGAAAAGTTCAGCGACTTCGCAGCCTGAAACTCCCTACGCCGCAGTGTCCCCAGGCGAGCCCGGTCATCTCTTATTCCGCGCCAACGAAGACGCGTGGTCCGGCCGCCCGTTCCTCGACGCCATCGACGTCGCGCTTGGCGTGCCCCCGCTGCGCGCGATGTTTGACCTGCAACTAGGCAAAGCCGATCTGATCGACCTCTCGCCCGATCTCGTTCCTCGCGCCAAGCAAGCCAATCTTCGCGTCTGGACTTCCGAGCCGCTGACCCTTTACGGCTTGCAATTCGATGACCTGCAGCCCGCCGCGTCCGATGTTCAGCTCCGCGAAGCGCTGGCTCTTTCGCTTGACCGCAACACCATGGCCAGCGTGTTGCTTCAAAAGCAAGCCGAGCCCGCAGCAGCCCTTTTGCCCCAGTGGCTCTCAGGATATGCTTTCCTCTTCAACGTGGATACCAACCTCGAACGCGCCAAGCAGCTGCGCCGCGCCCTTCCCTCTAAGGAAGCAGCAGGCGTGGACCCAGTGCGCTTGCATGTCGATCCGCCGGGCGATCTGCCGAAACTCCTTGCCGAGCGCGTCGCCATAAACGCGCGCGAGGCTGGCATTCTCGTGCAAGTCCTCAACCGGCCTATCGCACACGCAGGCGCGGCGGCACCGTCCGATTGCCCGTCCGGCGTGCGACTGTTCGCCTGGCGTTATTCATCTTTTTCTTCGCGCGCGGAACTCGATTCCCTGTTTGCAGCATATAATCTGAAAGAGCCATCCGAGGGGAACGCCACGAACACCGATCACGAACAGCTCTATCAGCGCGAGCGCCGGATTCTCGATGATTGGAAAGTTCTGCCTCTCGTCACCGAGGCAGAGTCCGTCGGGCTTGGCCCAGCCGTGCGCGATTGGATGCCGTCGCGCTGGGGCGAATGGTACCTTGCCGATGTGTGGTTGGAAGTCCCAGGGCCTGTGGCCGCCTCCGGAGAAAAACCATGAGTTTTCGCACCAAATTATTTTTGGTTTTTCTGATCACCGTGCTCGCTTCCGTTTCGCTCGTGGCTTATGGCGTGACCCACTATACGCAGCAGGCGTTCGAAGCCCAGGACACGCAGAGGACCGAAGCTCTCGTCACGCAATTCAAAAGGGAATACGCGCAGCGCGGCGACGAAATCCTTCAGCAAGTGAAAAACATCGCTGGCGCCGAACTGAGCATCCGTATGGCGCTCGACTTGTCGCGTCCCAACTCAGACCAATCGCTCTATGTGCATGACGCCAGAGGCGCCGCCCAAGACCATGGCCTGGATTTTCTCGAGATCGTCAATTCCGATGGCACGCTCATTTCTTCCTACCAATATCCGGCGCGCGTCGGCTACAAAAGCGACTTGATTGCCTCGTCGCAAGGACAGGATTGGAGCAATTCCACTTCGTTCCTGAGGCGCGAGGAGCTGCCGGACGGCGTCGCTCTCTCGCTCACAGCGGTGCAAACGATCCCCGACGTGCAGAAACCCATCTATTTCATTGGAGGGCGTAGGATCGACCGAAATTTCCTTGCTTCTCTGGTCTTGCCCGCGGGGATGCGCGCACTCTTGTACCTCAATCTTGAACCTGGCTTTGCGGCTGATGAACTTACGGACGCGGACGGTGCCGCCCCACAAGCCGACCGCTTCGCTTCGCTCGTCGACGAGATTCAAAAACAGCCGAAACCTCTGGTGCGAACGATTGACTGGACACAGAATGCCGCCGACGCAGAAACATTTCATGCCATTCCGTTGATGGGCCGCAATAACGAGTTGCTCGCCGTCCTGCTTCTGGGCAGCTCACGCAGAGATTTGGTGATGCTGACGCGTCACATTCTGCAAATCGCTGGCGCAGTTGCCGGCGCGGCAATTCTGATCGGTTTGTTTCTCAGCTTCTGGGTTTCCGCCAGAATCACGCGCCCGCTCGAAACGCTGGCCGAGGGCGCGCGCGAAGTGGCATCCGGCAGGTGGGACACTGTCATCGATTTGCGTGGGCGAGACGAGATCGGCCAGCTTGCTTCCGCTTTCAATGAAATGACCCAGACGCTGACGGCGCAGCGCGAACAACTTGTTCAAACGGAACGCGTCGCGGCCTGGCGCGAACTTGCGCGGCGGCTAGCACACGAACTGCGCAATCCTCTTTTTCCGCTGCAAATCACCGTGGAAAATCTACAAAAAGCCCGGCAACTCGACGCCAAACAATTTCTGGAGGTTTTTAACGAATCCACGGCTACCCTGAAAGCGGAACTCGCCAATCTCAACGCCATCGTCGGACGCTTCAGCGATTTTTCGAAAATGCCAACGCCTCATTTTGCACGCGTCAATGTCAATGAGGCCCTGCGCAATGCCGTGCGCCTCTTCGAACCTCAGTTCAATGCCGTCGGCAAACCGCCAATCATTCCGGAATATTTTCTGACGGAAGCGTTGCCGGAAATCGATGCTGACCCCGATTTGCTGCATCGTGCGTTTCAAAATCTCGTTTTAAATGCCTTGGACGCCATGCCCGCGGGCGGCACGCTGACCCTGCGTACCATGGAACACGAAGGCAACGTTCGCATCGAGGTTGCGGACACAGGAAAAGGTCTCACGCCCGAAGAGTGCTCGCGCCTCTTCACGCCGTATTACACGACGAAAGTGCAGGGAACAGGCCTGGGCCTCGCGATTATTCAGTCGGTGATCAGCGATCATCACGGCACCATTTCCGTTTCAAGCGACGAAGGCCACGGGACCACATTTCGGATCGAGCTGCCGCAGCGCCAGCCCACGCAGCCTGCAGTCGCGCCGGAAGAACCACCCCAAGAGAAAAAGCAGTCGCCCAGCTTCACCGTGGCCGCTTCCGAATGACGCTCAGCCCCAAAGGACATCCATTTGCCACGCAAAGCTCACCTGCTGCTCGTCGATGACGACCCCAACACACTGGCTTCGCTTTCGCGCGCGTTTCGACTCGCCGGCCACGAGGCCACGGTTTGCGACAACGCGCCCCGCGCGCTCGAGCTACTTCGCGCCGAATCGTTTGACCTTATTCTTTCCGATGTGGTCATGCCCGGCAAAAGCGGCATTGAGTTGCTCGAGGACCTGAAACAAGCCGGAGTCAAAACGCCAATCGTGCTGATCTCCGGCCAGGCCAATGTCGAAATGGCCGTCAAAGCGACAAAGCTCGGTGCGCTGGATTTTCTGGAAAAGCCGCTCTCCACGGAGAAACTGCTCGTCACGGTCGAAAACGCGCTTCGCCTCTCGCGTCTCGAAGACGAAAACCGCGAGTTGCGCCACCGGTTGGGCAAGCATGAACTCGTCGGTTCCGGCCCGGCGATGAAGAAGCTCCTCGCGCAAATCGATCGTGTCGCTGCAAGCGAAACGCGTGTTTGCATTCTGGGCGAAACGGGCACTGGCAAGGAACTTGTCGCCCGGGCGATTCACGAGAAGTCGCCGCGCCACGAGAACGCTTTCATCACACTCAACTGCGCGGCCGTTCCCGCGGAATTGATCGAATCCGAACTCTTCGGGCATGAAAAAGGTGCGTTCACAGGCGCCGCCGCAAAGCATATCGGCAAATTTGAACAAGCCGAAGGCGGCACCCTTTTTCTCGATGAAATCGGCGACATGCCTGTCTCCATGCAAGCCAAATTGCTCCGCGTGCTCGAAGAAGGTGAGGTCGAGCGCGTCGGCGGCGACAAACCGGTTCGCGTGAACGTACGAGTCCTTGTCGCCACGCATCGAAACCTCGAAGACTTGGTCAAACAGAACGCGTTTCGTCGAGATCTCTTCCACCGGATTTACGTTTTTCCGTTAACGCTGCCTCCGCTGCGCGAACGGCCCGAGGATTTTCCAGAGCTTGCCGCGCATTTTGCCAGGCAAGTGGCCGCGCAAAACGGCTGGAAAGAAAAAGTGTTTGCGCCAGAGGTGAACGCGGAGCTGCGCCGTTATGCTTGGCCCGGAAACGTCCGCGAGCTTCGCAACGTCGTCGAGCGCCTCGTCCTTCTTTCTTCAGAAGACTCCGTCACCGCCGCAGATGTACGCCTCGTCCTTCCTGCAGAAGACTCTTCCGTCGGTTCCGCAGCGGCCGGTGCCTCAGGAGCCATTGGAACGGGAACCCTCACCGAACGCACGGAAGCCTTCGAGAAGGAAGTGCTGCTCGCCGAAATTAAGCGGCACAATTTTCACATGACCAACGTGGCCCGCGCGCTCGGATTGGAGCGTAGCCACCTCTACAAAAAGTGCCAGCAACTCGGCATTGATCTGCAATCGTTGCGCAAACCTGACTGATCATCAGACCTTCGGACTCCTGCATGCTTTCTGCGTAAGAACCTAAGAATTCTCCAATTTGTCCGTAAAACATTGAAAATAGGACAAATATAGTTCTTGACACAAATAGCGAAAAGTAATACGTTATTTGCAGATTGCAATATGTAGATCCTTCGATGACTCTTGGCAACAAACTCCGTTCTCTCCGTTCCGTCGAGGGCTCCTTGCGCGGCCTGGGCCGTCCGATGACCCAGCAGGAACTGGCCAAAGCCATGAAACGCGAAGTTGGCCGTGGTCTAAGCCAGGCGTACCTCTCGCAAATCGAGAACGGCACGCGTCCGCATCTCACGCACGTCACGCGCACGTTGCTCGCGCGTTTCTTCCGCGTCTATCCGGGTTTTTTGGTGGACGATCCGGAGGGCTACACGCCTGAGCTGCAGTCCGTGCTGCGCGCCGTCGACGCCAAGATCGATTCCTGGCTCTATGCGGGGGCCGAACAGTTTGCCGCCGATCCAGAACTCCGGCGGAGCATTTTGGCCGTAGCGGAACACGAAGATTCGCGGAAGGCGCTTTTGCTTCTCGCGGAAATTCTTCGCACGCCGGGTTTGGCCGAGCGTCTCGGAGAGGTATTGCATTCCGGCAAGCAACAAGGCAGTGGACATCCACCGCCCGCAAGCTCTTTGAATAACTGACCCGCAGGGTCCGCGTCTCGAACTCCGGTCCGCGCAGTGGTTGTGCGTTTCGAGGTGTTTTATGACCTGGTCTTACTTCTATCTGTTGTGCTTCCTGGTGGGCTTCTCGCTAAGCGTTCTCTCGTTCCTGGCTGGCGCAGTCCATCTGCATCTGCCGTTTCACATGCACTTGCCGTTTCACGGTGCACACCACGTCGGTGGTTTGTCAGGCGCAGGTCACGCGCATGGCGTGAGTCTGAAAGGCGGAGCCATAAAATCCGGTGCCATGAAGTCCGGCGGCCATCTGTCGTGGCTCGACGCTTCGACAATCCTTGCGTTCCTGGCATGGTTCGGCGGCGTCGGCTACATCCTGACAAAGCATTCTCATTTCGTCGCGCTGGCGATTCTTGGATTCTCGATGCTGGCGGGGCTTTTCGCGGGAACGATCGTTTTTCAATTCATGGCTCGCATGGTGAAAGCGACCAGCGGACAAATGCTGGACTGGGACTTTCGCGTGGAAGGCAGCGTGGGAACCGTCAGCATGGCCATCCGCGAAAACGGAATCGGCGAAGTGATCTTCGAGCAGAACGGCGCGCGCAAGAGCGCCGGTGCGCGCAGCGAAGACGGCAAGAGTTTGCCTCCCGGGACCGAAGTAGTGATCTCGCGCTACGAAGACGGAATCGCGTACGTAAAGCAGTGGGAAGAATTCACAAGGTAGGCGCAATGTCGCGAACAAGAGTTTCTCGGACTGACGCACGATGCAAACAGTCCAGTCGGTGAAAAGGGAGGTCCTCCATGTTGGATTTTTCGAGTGTATGGGTGATGGCGGGTTTGCTGGTGCTCGTGATCCTCGTAGTTTTAATAACCTTCGCGAGGATGTTGCGAAAAGTAGGGCCGCACGAAGCGCTGGTCATTTACGGCATTCGCGGCCCGCGAACGGTCAGCAATGGCGGCACGATCATTCTGCCGATGCTCGAGCAGTGCAAGGAGCTTTCGCTGGAGTTGATGTCGTTTGACGTCGCACCGCAGCAGAGTCTTTACACGAATCAGGGCGTCGCCGTCACAGTCGAAGCCGTCGCTCAATTGAAAGTGAAATCGGACCCCGTGTCCATTCGAACGGCTGCCGAGCAATTCCTGACGAAACGGCCGGAACAGCGTGAAGGGCTCATCCGTCTCGTGATGGAAGGCCACCTGCGCGGTATTATCGGCCAACTGACGGTCGAACAAATCGTAAAAGAACCGGAAATGGTCGGCGACCGCATGCGTTCCACCTGCGCTGCCGACATGAGCAAAATGGGACTCGACGTCGTGAGCTTCACGATTAAAGAAGTCCGCGACAAGAACGAATACATCACCAACATGGGCCGGCCCGATATCGCGCGCATCAAGCGCGATGCCGAAGTAGCCGCCGCCGAAGCCGACCGCGACATCGCCATCAAGCGCGCCGAAGCCACACGCGCCGCGGCCGTTGCCAAAGCACAAGCCGATCAGGAGCGCGTCGCCGCCGAAACGGCTTCGCTAGCCAAGCAGGCCGAAGCGGAACGCGACCTGGACATCAAGAAAGCCAGCTACTTGGAAATGACCAAGAAAGCGCAGGCCACCGCTGACAAAGCCTACGAAATCGAAACCAACGTCATGCAGCAGCAAGTCGTTGCCGAAGCCGTCCGTGTACAGCAGGTCGAGCGCGAAGCACAAGTCAAAGTGCAGGACGCAGAAATTGCGCGCCGCGAACGCGAACTGATCGCCACCGTGCTGAAGCAGGCGGAAATCGAGCGCCAGCGCATCGAGACGCTCGCCAACGCCGAACGCCAGCGCCTGATGAGCGAAGCCGAAGGCCGCGCCTCTGCCATTCGCGCGCAAGGCGAAGCCGAAGCCGAAATCATCTTCAAGAAAGGCGAAGCGGAAGCCAAGGCCATGAACATCAAGGCCGAGGCTTTCCAGGAGTACAACCAGGCCGCGGTGGTGGACAAGCTCATCACCAGCTTGCCGGAAGTCGTACGAGCGCTCTCTGAGCCTCTCAGCAAAGTCGACAAAGTCACCATCGTCTCAACGGGAAACGGCGACGCCGCCGGCGCCTACAAACTCACCGGCGACATCACCAAGATTGCCGCGCAAGTGCCGGCGCTCTTCGAAGCGCTTTCCGGCATGCAGATGTCGGACCTGCTCGGCAAAGTTCGCTTGATCGGCGATAAGGCGCCGAAGGCGGAAAAGCCGGCTGCACCCGCGAAGTCATAACGTTCGCTTCCGTCCCGGCCGGCCCTCGGGCTTGCCGGGACGCTCGATGGCAGTTGGGGGACGGCCATGACGTTGAAAGAGGAATTCCTGATTCTGTGGATCTTCTGCCTGGTGGTGATTACCTTCGCCGCCCGGCATTTTTTCGGAGGCCTCGTTTTCTTGGTCGACAAGTTGGCGGCGTTCAGCATCGTTTGCATGCCGGGCCTCCTGCATTTGCTGCTTGGCCATTTGCGTTAACCGGTTTTCGCTTTGGCCGCGGAGCGGGATTGACGCCCGTGAATGTCGAGCCGGCCGCGGCGCAAGAGTTTTTTCGGAAGTGTGAAAGGAGAAATGTCATGGGACTTTTAGAAAGAGTGAGCACCTTAATCCGAGCCAATCTGAACGACATGATCGATCGCGCGGAAGACCCGGAGAAAATGATCAAGCAGGTGATGATGGACATGGAGAATCAATATCTCCAGGTCAAAACGCAGGTGGCGGTTTCGATCGCCGATCAGCACATGCTCGAAAAGAAGCTTCGTGAAAACGAAGATTCGGGGAAGGACTGGATGCGCAAAGCCGAAGTTGCCGTCGACAAGAAAGAAGACGATCTGGCCCGCGCTGCGCTGGACCGCTACCACACCTCGCAGCGGCTAGCTCTGAGCTATCGCGAGCAGGTGGACGATCAAAAATTGCAAGTCGACGCGCTGAAGAGCGCCTTGCAAAAGCTCGAGCAGAAGCTCGAGGAAGCCAAGTCCAAGCGCGATTTGCTGCTGGCACGCCATCGCCGCAGCGTTGCGCTCGGCAAAGCCGCGCACGCGCAAACGGTGCTCGGAGACGATTCGAAGAGCGCCTCGTTTGACCGGCTGAAAGACCGCGTGCACCACACCGAAGCCGTGGCCACTGCCGAAGTCGAGCTGCTCACCGATGACGTGGGCGAGAAGCTTACTCGGCTGGACCGGGACAACGAGGTCGAGCGGCTGCTGAATGACCTGAAGTCACGGCGGCAGCTGCCGGGCTGAAGTTTAAAGAAGGCTTGCATTTAGGCAGTGGTTTTAATAAATAACTAACGTCGTGACAACGAGGGTGCCGACTCGTCTTTGAACCCCTTCAAGGCGTACGAACGCTTTGAAAATGGAGAGGTTAGAGGGTGCTTGGCATTCGCGGGATGGCGCGTAGCCCGCTAGCGTCGACTGCGGTAGGCGCAAAAACGTCCTAATTCGCGCGCGGACAATGGAAAGGCTGAGCCCACTGGCTAGCCGCCGCCCCTTGGATGAGAATGGCAGACTTCAGCCCACCTTTCGGGTCTATTCACTGAGGAACCTGCGTGACTGTCGGTCCGTATAGATGTGTGTACTCTACCATGCGAGAATGGTCCCAATGAATCACTGGCTGATTGCCGCGCCGCCTGCTGTGGCAGCCGCAGCCGCGGGAATTGCCGCGTACGGAGCCGTCTATCCTCGATCGCAGCTCTTCGGCGCGACGGTTTGCCGGACGAACTCGCCACGCAAACTGGCGCTAACGTTTGACGACGGGCCGAATCCCGCGATTACGCCGAAGTTGCTCGACCTCCTCGATCGTTACAAAGCGCGCGCGACTTTTTTTGTGATCGGGAAACATGCGCGCGAGTGCCCGGAGCTCCTGAAGGAGACTGCCGTGCGCGGCCACGTCATCGGCAACCACACCGATGCCCATCCTAATCTTTTCTGGCTCAAACCCGATCAAATCACGGTCGAACTTCGTTGCTGCAATTTCTCGATTAAAGCAGCCACGGGATCTGCCGCAACCTGGTTTCGCCCGCCGTACGGATTTCGCAATCCCTGGGTCGTTTCCGTCGCCCTTGAACTGGGCCAGCGTGTCGTCATGTGGACGCTGATCCCTGGCGATTGGCGCGCCACGTCCTCGGAGTGGCTCATTCCGCGCCTGGCTCCCATCGCCGACCACGCGAAGCGCAATTTGTCCAATGATGCACCAAAATCTTCCTCTTCCACGGGCGATATCCTTTGCCTCCATGACGGCTCTCACCGGCAATTGAATGCTGACCGCCTGCCGACAATCGCCGCGCTCGAATATTGGCTTCCTCGATGGCGTGACCTCGGCCTGGAATTTGTTACAATCGAGGATGCGGTGAGCACGCCCGCAACTTAGCCATGGACGAACGCGCGTTTTACACCGAAAAAGAAGAAACCAGAAAGATCAAGCTCGTCTGCCCGAGCTGCCGCGGCGAATTTGAATTTCCCGTACGCTGGAAAGTGTCTCGGAAGAAAAGGGAGCTGCCGCGAGGCGCCGGCGAAGAAGACCGCAGAAAATTTGCCAAGGCTACTTCTTACATGGTGAGGCTTGACGATCTGGTGGCTTGTTTCAAGTGCCGCAAACGATTTGAGCTGACCGGGCAATCCACCGTGCTGATCAACGATAACCTCGGCGACCCCAACGCCGATCCTGAAAATTTCGGCAACCGCTGATACATTTCAAGTTGTCGACCCCGAATCTCCTCTTTCCTAGGCCTAAATCTCCGGATACATTTCAAAAAACGCGGAGACCGATTCGTGGAACGTCGCCTCAATCTCCTCTTTGGTGCCTTCAATGAGATGCATAGTGATGCGCGCCGTCCGCCCATTTTTCAGCACCACCGTAGCGTCCTTAACCTCGCCGAGCTCCTCTTCCGGCAGCAACCGCATTCCATAAATCAGCGCTAGCTTCGCCATAGCTCCCGCCCTCTTTCTTGGAGGTCATTTGAGATGCCCTGAGGCTACCCAGTTTTCGTCCGCCCCGTCAACCGGAACGAATCGTGAGTCATAGACCGCTTTTCGATCGAGAGGTTCACCCGGCCAGTGGCGACTCATTCCGGTGCCGTCGCCGCTCGATATACGTCGTGTTTCTTCGAGTACAATGACCGTGTTATACCGTGGACGCTGAATTCGCGGCGGGGATTGAAAAAGCCTGCAGCTGATAGATAT
Source organism: uncultured Acidobacteriota bacterium (assembly GCA_963843265.1). Taxonomy (GTDB): domain Bacteria; phylum Acidobacteriota; class Terriglobia; order Acidiferrales; family UBA7541; genus Acidiferrum. The sequence continues at coordinate 94,052 of CAWJJR010000002.1, forward strand.
CAGCGCTGTTTTGTGTCGGAAGGCAGGCAGAATTTTGGCATCCAAGTTGCATCGAGGGGGGTGGGGCAAGGCCCTTACATACGCCGCTGCCGGATGACGGAGACTGCATGAAATTCAGATTGCCACTTCTCTCGGGTGTCCTCGCATCCGCTCTACTAGCCGCACTCTCACCCACATCAGCCCAGGAGGTGACCGCAACCGCCCTGCCGGATTCAAATGGGGCTCGGACGGCAAACCACGCTTTCAGCAAAGACGCGCGAATACTGCGCGAGATCCAGTCGGCGAGTGGAAAGGATTCCGGCGGTTTCCAGAGCGTTCGTCTGATCACCTACGATGCCATGACCGGCTCGATAAACCACTTATTGAATCTCGGAGCAGACACGTGGCTTTTCTCCGCCACGGCCGATGGCCGAACAGCGATCATTTCGGTCGACAGGGACCGAAATGATGCGCGTGCCCATCTCTTGCTGGTCGATACAGAAACGGGGCGGACGCAGGATATACCGTCGAGCTGGTTTAACGCTGAGGACCACAATCCTTATGCGCAGATTTCAGCAGATGGGAGGCTCGTTTCCGCCTACTCGGAATGGGGGCCGGAAAGTGGCCCCCTGGTTGTCACCCTGTACGACTGGCAGACAAAAAGCTTGGTCGCCCAACGATCCGAAGGCTTTCCGGCCGGAGGACTCTCCTGGGGCGGTGTGACTGCGGACGGAATGATCGAGTTTTTGAACAATCGCTCGGGGGGCGACGTTGTGGATCCGAAAACGGGCCAGGTGCTTGTGCGAGTTGGGCCCAGTTCACATCGTTCTCTCGACGGAGCGTGGGTGGTCGATTTCCCAAATCCACTGTATGAGGACGTGCCTCGCAATGTCCTCATCAAGAACGGCAGGAGCGGGGAAGTGGTCGGCAAACTGGACTTGCGCATTAAAGACGCTGAGGAGAGCTGGGCTTGGGGACGGGGCGCCTTCTGCGGAACGTCCGGAAAATTCATCGCCGCGACCAACAATACTGTGCAAGCCTTCGAGATTCCTTCCGGGAAAAGAGTCGCGGACTTTCCGACGACGACTTGGCAAGACGCGGATGCGATAAAGACGGATCCTATGGTAACAGTTGCGTGCAGTTTCAATGGAAAACGTGTGGCAATTCGCTCGGGCGCGCAGCTTACCTTGCACGTTGTGAAGTGACCCCGTGTCCGATGAAGGCGTAGCCGGAAACGAGCCGCTGCCGAGCTGAGGGCAATTTGGCGGGCGAGGTGGCCTTGGGAGATTCGTCTCTCCGCGTTGCGACGCAAGCGATATACTCAGACATCCAGTACCTACGCTGGAGCATCGGACCAAGCATAACGGAGAGATGTCATGAGAAAGCTGCCCCGCCGAGTTCTTTTTTTCAACTGCGCGTTTGCCGCGTGCCTCTTAGTTATTTCCGCAACCGTGCGCGCGCAAGAAACCGCAGGGCCGCAGACAGACGCGCCGCCTCCGGTAGCCCCTCCGCAGCCTGCCGCCGCGCCCAAACCCGCCACCCACGAATGGATCAGGATTCCAGCGGGCACGCGTGTCGCCGTGGTCCTTGAAAACGGCATCTCGACGCGCAGCGCGAAGCCCGGCGATTCCGTTTATTTCCATACTTCTTTTCCGATCACCCAAAACAATCACATCGTCATTCCCGTAGGTTCGTATCTGAAGGGCGAACTGATCGAATCGAAGCGGCCGGGGCGCATCAAGGGGCGCGGCGAATTTCGCATGCGACTGGACACGCTGATTTTTCCGAATGGCTACACTGTGGATTTAAACGCCGCTCCGCGCAGCGCGGATTCGGGCGGAAAAGAGACCATGGATTCCGAAGGGAAAGTGATCGGCGCTGGCGGCAAAGGGAAGGACGCACAAACCGTTGCGGAAACGACTGCGACAGGCGCGGGGATTGGCGCCATTGCCGACGGTCCCAAGGGCCTTGGAATCGGCGCGGGCATCGGCGCTGCTGCTGGGCTCGGTGCAATTCTTCTGACGCGAGGTCCGGAAGCGCAACTTCCACGTGGTTCCACGCTGGACGTCGTTCTCGAGCACGAACTGGCTCTGGACAAGAGCGAAATTCAGTTCAATAACACTGGAACGGCGATGCCTATCACTCCGCCCCCTGCGCCGCGGCAATAATACAAATTGAAGGCAAATCTTTCGCAGCAAGCGCACCCGATGGGCAAGCACGGAGCCTTGCCTCTCGAGTGGATTTTTTCTCAGAGATTCTATGCGGGCGCACTATGTGCGGGAGCGGACTGAAAGCGCATAGGACTGAATCGTTCCCAATCGACACTGACGCGTTGTTGTGTGATCCATTCGCTTAGAAGCCGGGCGGTGATTGGCGTCAGGAGGATCCCGCCGCGAAAATGTCCTGTTGCGATGAGCAAGCCATCCAGATCTGTTGGCCCGAGAATGGGGAGATGGTCCGGCGAGTCGGGGCGAAGTCCTGCCCAAGTTTCCTCCACGCGCGCGCCGGCGAGGCCGGGCGCTAGCTCGATCGTCGCCGAAAGGATTTTTTCAAAGCCGCCGGCAGTGAGCGTCTTATCGAAGCCAACGTATTCCACGGTCGCTCCGGCGAGAATTCTGCCGTCATTTCGAGGAACGAGATAGATTTTCTCCGACCAGAGAACGCGCTCGATTTTGACTTGGTCCGCACGGAGCGCCACCATTTGGCCTTTTGCGGGTCGCACCGGCGCATAATCGGCGGCTCCTTCAATACTCGCGGAGAAACATCCAGCCGCAATCACCGTCCACAGCGCTTTGATTTTTTCGTTTTTCAAATATAGTCCGGCGCACCGGCCGCCTTCGCGCCAAATGGACTCCGCTCCGCTTGCTGGGAAAAATTGCACGCCGCTTCGGCGGGCGGCTTCGAGCACTGCGCTCGTCAAGGCGCGATTGTCGACGGACGCCTCTTGCGGTCGCAAAACAGCGGCTTCGAGGTCTTCGCTAAGAGATGGCTCGAGTGCGCGTGCGTCCGCCGCACCCAGCGGCTCCGCTTTCAGCCCCAGCCCGTGATGCAGGGCAATCACGGTGCTAAGTTCTTCCCGCGCGTCGCCGGTGAAAAGCGCTTGCAGGGTTCCCTTGGGCCGGTACCCCACGCTCTGTCCGGAGATTTCTTCGACCATGTGCACAAACTCCGGATAGAGCGCCATACTGGCTTTGCCCAGCGGCACAAGCGGAATCGTGGCCGAATTTTCCGGCGCGGGAGAGAGAATCCCCGCTCCAGCCCAGGACGCTTCCATTCCCGGTTCCTGGCGATCGAACACTCCGACATTCAGACCAGCGCGCGCAAGTTCGAGCGCGATGGATGCGCCGATCAAGCCCCCGCCCGCGATGGCCACGTCAAACTTCTTCATGCGCTCATCTTAGCGCATCCGTGCGCCGGGTTCATGCCGCCAAGAAGATGCGAACATGGGATCGGGCAAATTCGCCGCGAGATCGGTTCCATCGCGGCTTGATCGGCGGGAAATTGTGCAGCCAACAAATTCCGAAAGGCGATCCGATTTAAAGCGATCTGGCCAACTGTTCCGACAAGACCCGAGCCTTCTGCGCCAGATCGCTGGCCCCCACCCAATCGCCCGCGCGCCCCGCTTCCCGGGCGTCAGAAATAAAGCCGCGCACTTTGGAGGCCAGATCGGACTGCGCCGGATTCAAGGATTTTCCGGAAACCAAAGCAAGATTGCGCTCCGCCACGTTCAAGCTTTCGTCAGTTTGCCGCTGCAGCGATGCGGATTCTTGCGACGTTAAATCGGGAACGATCTGCGGAGCCTCAAGCTTCCCCGGCCGGGCGTTTTCGCTTTGCGCGGGCGCCAGGCTGCGAGGCCTCGGGGGAACGGTTCGCGAAGCGAGAGGCGCGGGAGGCGCCGGAATTTCGAGCCGAAGATCGGGCACGGGGTCTGTAGGATTTTCCGCCACTGGAGGATGCTCTGGCGGGACGGGTCTCACGAGTACTGCAGTCGTCCACGGAATGGCGGGCGTTTTTCGCGCGGCACATCCGCTCAGCAATATCGCCGCGGAACCCAGCGCGCCGAAGAAAATTCGGGCGCTGCCTTGCATCGCGGACTTCTCGGGTTGGGCCGAAGATTCCATCCTATTCGTTTAAGACCGCAAAGCGCTCCACATTACGCCGCCAGCGGCAGCTCGATTCGAAACGTGGTTCCTTTTCCGACTTCCGAAGTGAAATCAATGGAGCCGTTCAGCAGTTGCACGATGCGAAATGTGCTGGCCAGCCCGATGCCGCTTCCACCTGGACGCGTCGTGAAAAAGAGCTGAAAGATTTTCTGCCTGTGTTCGGGCAGGATGCCTTTTCCCGTATCTCCCACCGCAATTTCCGCCATTTCTCCCCGGCGGCTGAGGACCAGCCGCAATTGCCCGCCGCTCGTCATGGACTCGCCGGCGTTCAGAACAAGATTCAGCACGGCCTGCTTGAGCAACGCGCGATCGACGTACACTTCCGGCACGTCGATCGGCAGAAGTTGCGCTACCTGAATGTTAGCTTTTTGCATTTGGGGTTGCGCGACTTCGAGAACTTCCTTCAGCAGTTCGGCGAGCTGCGTGGGTTCGAGGCGCACATCCATCGGACGCGTGAAATCCAGAAAGCGCTTCACGACGGCGTCCAGGCGGTCGATCTCCTTGTCGAGCACGTTCACGGCTTGCTTCGCGCCGCCATCGGAATCCGCCGGCAGGGACTCTTTCAAATTTTCGAGCCACAACCTCATCGAGTTGAGCGGATTTTTGACTTCGTGCGCGACGCCTGCGGTGATGCGCCCTAAAGCGGCCAGGCGTTCGCTCACCTGCAACTGCGTGTTGATGCTATCGAGCGAATCGAGGTCGCGCAGCGTCACCAGCGCGCCCATGCGTTCGCCGTCTTCTTGGATGGCCTGCACGCTGACGCTGACGCGCTTCTCTCCTTCACTCGTCTTCAACTCGGTTTCCGCGGCGACTTCCATCAACTCATCTCCCTCGATGCGTAGAGCGTCGCGCAACGGATGGCCGACGGGGAATATCTCCGTCACGCGCCGTCCTAGAAATTGGCCCGCGGGCGCGCCAAGAAATTTCTCTGCGGCGGGACTCACCATGACCGCGCGCGCATCGCGCGTAAACAGAAGCAAACCGTCTTCCAGGCCGGCCATCACGGAGTTCATGTTCTCGCGCATGGTGCTGAAGATTTCGTGTACTCCGCGTAATTGTTGGCCGACTTTCGTGATTTTCCGGCTGACCTGGCCGAGTTCGTCGCTGCTTCCGGCGAAACCCCTGACCTCCGGCACCGGCGCATCGTATTGGCCGGCGGAGATGCGGTCCAGTTGCGCGGAAATGCGCGCCAAAGGCGCCAAGGTCGCTCCGCTGACCACCGCCGCGAGAACCGTGGAAATGAGCAATGCTAACAATACGATCGTGCCGAGCTTCCTCACAATAGGCATGATTTCCTTGTCGAGCAAGAGCGCAGAAGAAATGGCCACGCGCACTTCGCAGGATTCCCCTCCGATGCTGAATGGATATTGGTATTCGTAGAATCCCGGTGGCCCGGCTAGAACTTTTATTTGATGCAAGATGCCACGCTGAGTGAGCTGCGTAAGCGGCGGCCGGTACAAAGCGAATTTCCCCACTACGGATTTGTCGGGAGCCGCTGCCAACACTCGTCCTTCGTGATCTGTGATCGAAACCTCATAAATCGAAGACGCGACAACGGCCGCCTGTAGCTCAGCCTGCAAGCCTTGGCTTGCGCCCAATGCATAGGATACGTAATCGAGGATGTCTTCAGGAGCGCTCGATTCGGGGCGCCAGCCCTGTTCCTCGGCATCGCGTAAGGCACCCTTCACTTGGTCAAAAGTGTTTTTGGCGATGCCTTGCGCTCTGCTCTCGCTTTGATCCAGGACCTGCTGCAGGAGCAGCGCGAAGTACACGCCGGACACCGCCGCCACCACCAGCAGCACCAGTCCCGTCATCACCAGCGTGAGTTTTGTGCGCAGCCGCAGCTGCATCGCAGGTCCCTACTCCGCCTCGGCGCGTTCGCCGCCGTATTCTTTCAGCTTATTGTGAAGCGTTTTGAGGCTAATGGCGAGCAGCTCGGCCGCACGCGTCTTGTTGTTCCCTGTGGCGTTCAGCGTTTGCAAAATCAGCTCGCGTTCCATAGCGTCGACCGTTGTCCCGATCGGAAACTTAATCGAGGACAGGTCGCCCGGATTTTTCGGCGACGATTTGCCGAATTCTCCCGGCAGGGACGCCCGCGTGATCAGCTCTTTGTCAGACATAATCGACGCGCGCTCGAGAACGTTGCGCAATTCGCGGATGTTTCCTGGCCAGGTGTGACTCATGAAAATGTCCAGCACTTCGGCGCCGATGCCGCGCACGTGTTTTCCGTGCTTGGCGTTGACGTCGCGCAGAATGTGCTCCACCAGCAGGGGAATGTCGTCCTTGTGCTCGCGCAGCGGCGGCAAGTTGATGTGGAAAACGTTCAGCCGGAAGTACAAATCCTGGCGCAACTCTCCGCCCGAAACAGCTTTTTCCGGATCTTTGTTCGTCGCCGCCAGCACGCGCACGTCCACCGGCGTCTCGCTTTTGCTCCCCAGGCGGCGCACTTTGCGGTCCTCAAGCACGCGCAGCAATTTCGCTTGCGTCGGCGCCGGCATCTCTCCGATTTCATCGAGCAATAATGTGCCAGCATCGGCCAGCTCGAAGCAGCCAATGCGCCTTTCTGCCGCGCCGGTGAAGGCGCCGCGTTCGTGTCCGAAAATCTCGCTTTCCATCAACGTTTCAGGGATCGCGGAACAGTTGATCGGCACGAACGGCCCGTTGGCCCGCGGAGACAATTTGTGGATCGTGCGCGCCACGATCTCTTTGCCGGAACCAGTCTCTCCAGTAATCAGCACCGAAGCGGAGCTCGGCGCCGCCAGCTCCACGATACGCATCACTTCCTGCATCGGCTTCGACGCGCCCACCAGATCGCCCAGCCGCCCTGCCTCGCGCAGTTGCCGCTGCAAAACCGCGAGTTGCCGCGCATCGCGCGCTTTGCTTAAAGCCCGGTCCAGCAACGCTCGCAGCACCGGCCCCTTCAGCGGTTTTTCGATGTACCAGAAGGCTCCGGACTCGATGGCCGCCACGGCGCGCTCTTCGCTCCCTTTGCCGGTGATGATTACGGCCGGAACGTCCAGCAGCTCCGGCCCAAGCTGTTTGAGCAAATCCAGCCCGTTCATTCCGGGCAACTCGACGTCCGCGATCAACGTATCCGGTTGATAGCTGCCGAATTTCGCCAGCGCATCTTCCGCGCTCGCCACGCCAAGCACATCAAAGCCCCAGCGTTGCAGAAGCTGCTCGTAGCCCTTGCGCGCGTTGTCTTCATCCTCGACAATCAGCACGCGGTCCTTGCGCTCCAGCGGCTCCATCGCGCGCACCGTGCTTCTCGATTCATCGCCCATGCGATTCTGCCTCTCCCACGCGGCTCTTCTTATTTTCGCAGATTCTGGTGCAGGCTGGTAACTTCGACTGTAACAAGCTCTCGCCATGCTTGCCAAGCAGTCATAAGCTATTGTCGAGCGGGATAGATAGAGGAGCGTAGCAGGACCGTGTTTTTCAGCTTTAGGCCGGCCAGGTTAGAGCCGGAGGCGCGGATCAGAGCTCCATTATTTCTTCCCACGTTCTCGGACGCACGTAAAGGGTGAGCACTCCTGGAACAGGCTTTGCTCTTGTCTTTCCGCAAACATTTTCAGTGACAATGCCTCGCTCGAGAATATCGTCGACCGAGTACTCCATTTTTCGTCCAGCCATGTGATCGCTGGAGGGCCGGCAGTCGATATACCAATTCGGCAGAAAGCGAATTTCGCGCGGACCGGAGGCAGGCACTTCCACGGTGATTTCGCCGCGCCAATTCGTGCGAGGAGGCGGGTCGATAGGAGAATGGGCCGCGCCAATCCAGATGTTTGGGAGTTCTGCCCAGATAGGCCAGCCTGTTTTCCCATTCAGAATCCGCACGACAATTTTTGCTGTGCGGGGCTCACTGCTCTTGGCTTGTGCGCGCGCGGACGTGACTGGAAGAAATTGTGCGGCGGCTAGCAAACAAAGATCCAACGCTAGATTTCTGCCAACCGAGGATTTGCCCACGGAGCCTCCTATTCCTTGACGAGATACAAGGCCCGCTCCAGTTCCAACTCTAGCTTTACCCCCTTCGGCAGATCTAGCTCGTGCCCCCGTCCGGTTTCCATCAAATACGCGGTGATGGCTCCCAGCGCCGCGCCTTCCGCAGCTTCTTTCTTGTCCTTGTCTTTCACGCCCTTCACCGCGCCCAGCGCTGCTCCGGCAGCCGCCGCTTGTGCCGCGTCTTCCTGCGTGCTGCTTCTTCCTTCGATCAAGCCTTCCTGGCCCGGCTTGTTTTTCACGCTGTGGTCTCCAGGCACACTGATGACTTCCGCTACAATCGGCAAACGCCCAAAGTTGGTGTGAATCTCGTCGAACGTCAGCCACAGCCTCGCGCGGCCTGTCACGCCTGCGGGCTCTACGTGGCTGACGTGGCCTTCGATGACCGCGCCCGATGGTAAATAAATCCCTTCGCCCGCTTCGAGCGGTTCCAGCGTTCTCACTTTGAACTTTGCTTTTTCTTGCGTGCCTTTGGTGCCCAAGTCGTCTTCGAGCGCCACCAGAAATCTTGTCCCCGGCGCAACACCGTAACTCTCCAGTGGCAATCCATGCAGCTTGCCGTCCGCAGGTGTTACGGACTGGTCCGCCGCGGGGCCGATGTGGTCCTCTGAGACGATGGGTTTCTCTGGTGCCTGTCGCGACTGTTCAGGCGGCCGATCTTGCGACGAATCCTGCGCAGCGCAAACCATCCCGCTTCCGAGAACCGCCCCCAGTGCCGCGAGGGCTGACAAAACATGTCTCCGCTTCCTTACCTGCATAATCCCTCCTGCATTCCATCCCGATATTCCCATGATGCAAGTCATTCGCCACTGATGTGTTTTCGTTACACTTGTAAAGTGCTGACAATAAGCCTCTTAGAAGCAAGTCGGATATATTTAAGGCGTGTCCTGGACGAGTGTCCGGAGTCTCCGACACTAGTCTGTAACCTAGGGCCGACAGTCCGCTGGCAATCGAAGGCGCTTCGGGAGCGCCCATTCGGAGGCTTAGTTGGCCAGAAACCGGCGGATCCGGCGCAAGACTTGCGCGTACATAACAGGCGTCACTCGCCCCGTCTGCGTGTTCTGCTGGCTGGGGTGATAAACGCCGAAGAGATGCGCACCATCCCCGGGCAGTTCCGCCTCCGCGCCATGAGCAAATCGAAACGCCGCCCTCGCCGCAATCATCCCGCGTTGTTTCAGAATTTCCAGGTATGCATCCCACGCGATTTTTCCCAGCGCCAGCACGGCGCGGGGCCGCAAAATCTCCATCTCGCGTTCCAAATAGCCTCGACAATTCTCGATCTCCGACGGCAGTGGTTTGTTAGCGGGAGGCGCACACCGAATCGTCGCCGCAATGTATGCATTTCTCAGGCGGAGTCCATCATCACGCCGCACCGAATCTGGCTGATTTGCAAAGCCCGCTTTATGCAACGCCGCGAACAGAAAATCTCCCGAGCGATCTCCCGTGAAGACGCGCCCCGTTCGATTCCCTCCATGCGCGGCAGGCGCAAGCCCCAAAATCAAGAGCCGCGCGCGAGGATCGCCGAATCCCGGAACGGGTTTGCCCCAGTAAGTCCAATCGCGAAACGCCCGCCGCTTTTCTCGCGCCACTTTTTCGCGATACTCGACCAACCGCGGGCATTTGCGGCACGCCACGATCTCCTCATTCAAAATGTTCAGAAGCGAGCTCTTCTCGGGCATAGTAGAAAGAGAACGATTTTGCGAGAGCTGTCAGGAAGGTTTGCGCGCTATCATGCTATTCAATTCGGCGTAAGGAATCGTCACTTGCGTCAACGAATCGTAGGATCCATGCGCCAGCCAATCTTTCGCCACTCTCCGGAAAGCCCCCATCGCCGCGCGCATCGCGGAAGATCCCGCGCTCACTCGCGCCACCCCCATCTTTTCAAGCTCATCAAGCGAAGGGCAACCCGGCGACGCCAAAATATTCAGCGGCGCTCCAAGCGCTTTCACCATTCTCGCAATGATTTCTCGATCGCATAGACCAGGAACGAACAAACAATCCGCCCCCGCTTCGCGATACGCGTGCAACCGCTCGACCGTCCGTTCAAATCGCGTGGCTTCCGGCCCGATTGGCATCAAATAAATATCCGTCCGCGCGTTGATTACCGCCGGCACGCCAAGAGCCGCCGCTGTCTCGCGAATCGCGCAAATTTTCTTCACCTGCAATCCCAGCTCGACGTGCGAGCTTTCATCGTCCCCCGTGATGTCCTCGAAATTCAGCCCCACCGCTCCCGCGGCCACCATTGCCTTGGTGAACTCCGCGATCTCCTCCGGCGTTTTGCCGTATCCTGATTCCAGGTCAGCAGTCACCGGGACGCGCACCGCGCGCGTAATCCGCTCCACCGCCGCGAGCATTTCGCCGCGCGAAATCCGCTGCCCATCCGGATATCCGAGCGAAAATGCCACCGCCGCGCTGCTCGTCGCAATCGCCGGATAGCCCAGTTCTTCAAGAATTCGCGCGCTAACAACGTCCCACGCATTCGGCAGCGCCAAAATCCGTGGCCCATGATGTAGCTTCCTGAGCTGTTCTGCTTTTTCTCGCTGTGCGTTGATGTCCATACTAATTCTCCCGCGTAATACGCCGCGAATCGAGCCACCGGCTCTGACTTTCAGCAGCAGGGTAAGTATTCGCTGCCTTGGACGAAACATCCAATTTGGAGAGCTATTTCAGTACGGGAGAAATCTCACGGCTTGCGGCTTCCTTGAAAAGTCTCCAGCAACATCATTTCAGCACGCGGGCCAGGGCCACTGCTTGATTGTGTTCTTCATCCTTCGCTCCAAATAGCAAAGTAAGCGTTCCGTGCTCCCGTTCCATTTTCTTAATCTCCGCGACCAATTCCCTCTTTTTCGCGAGCTCGCTTCGGTATTTCCTCTGAAATCCGTCCCACTTTTCAGGCTCATGCCCAAACCACTTCCGCAGCGCGTCGCTCGGAGCCACGTCCTTCATCCATATATCCACGTGCGCGGTCTCTTTTTTCATCCCCCGTGGCCACAGTCGATCCACTAACACCCGCCATCCGTCGTCCTTCGCCGGGTTTTCATAAACGCGTTTGATCTTGATCATCTTCACTTTTCCAACTGCTGGCGCGGCGCTACGCTTCGTCCGACAAACGCTCCATAACGCGCCTCTGACGAACGCGTCACTGCAAAAGCGCGAGCACCTCTCTGTGGATTTTGCCGTTCGTACTCACCAAGCTTCCCGTGTAAATCGAACCATTTCCTTTCACGTCCGTCGCCCTCCCGCCGGCCTCTTCCACGATCAAGGACGCCGGCGCCAGATCCCACGGTTTTGAGTGCAAATCCACTGCCGCCTCGATCGCCCCTTCGGCCACCATCATGTGTTTCCAAAACCCGCCAAAGGAACGCCCGTATTTCGCGGCATCCAATACAACCCGCATTTTCTCCGTGTTTCGTCGATCGCTGTTCGGCCCTGTCCCTCCCGTAAGAACCATGCCACTGCTCAGGCGTTCCACATCCGAAACATGCATTTTCTTTCCATTTCTCCACGCGCCTTCTCCGCGAAAGGCGCACCATCGCATGCCGAGCGCGGGCGCGCTCACCATCGCCGCCACGATTTCGCCGTTGCGTTCCACTCCGAGCAATGTACCAAACGTCGTAATGCCCCTCGAAAACTCTTCCGTCCCGTCAATCGGATCAATAATCAACCGAGCGCGGCCGTTTGTGGCCGGACCCTTAGCGTCTGCACCTCCCATTTCCTCGCCCAGAACGTCCATCGCCAGCCCGCTCGCGGCAACTTTAGCCCGCGCCATTTCTTCCACGCCGCGGTCCGCCTGGGTCACCGCCGATCCATCATCTTTTTTGTCAAGGCAAATGTCTTCCGTCCGGAACAGCCGCATCGCAATCGCGTCCGCTTCCTTCACGATTGCTTTCAGAAGCGCGCCATATTCTTCTTCGTGTCCCATTCCTTCTCCCTGCAACCAGCAGCTTCGACTCTTCCAATTCCCGTTCGTTATTCTTTTTTGCAACTTTCCACTTTCGACTCCCTGCTTCCTTCCAATTGACACTACTATCATCCGCCTCTAGCATACAAAGCAGTGGCCATGAGCACCCATGCTGACAGCGGCACCGTCCTCGACCGCATCGTGCAAGCTCGCCGTCTCGAGGTGGACCACCGCAAACGCGTCCTGCCCGAAGCGGCCTTGCGGTATGGTGTTAACGCCGCGACACCGCTCCGCGATTTTCCGGCCGCGCTCACGCAGAATTCCTTAAATATTATCGCAGAATTGAAGCCCGCCTCCCCGTCGAAGGGAATTCTCCGCGATCCCTTTCTTCCAGTGGATTTAGCGCGCTCGCTGGAATCCGCAGGCGCTGCCGTGCTCTCGGTGCTCACCGAGGTGGAATTTTTTCGCGGCTCGCTGAAAAATCTCCGGGATGCTCGCAACGCGGTGAAACTCCCGGTCCTTCGCAAGGACTTCATCTTCGATCCCTGGCAAGTTTGGGAAACGCGCGCCAACGACGCCGACAGCTTTTTGCTGATCGTCGCGGCGCTCGAAGATGAACTCCTTCGCGACCTCATCGCCCTCGGCCGCGAGCTGAAAATGGAGCCGCTCGTTGAAGTTCACACCGCTTCCGAGCTCGACCGCGCCCTCGCCGCCAATGCGCGCATCATCGGAGTGAACAATCGCGATTTGAAAACTCTCGAACTGCGTCTTGACACCTCGTTTGAACTGATCCATCGCATTCCCGACGACTGCATCGCCGTCAGCGAATCAGGCCTCCGGACCCACGACGATCTTGCCAAACTTCGCGAAACAGGCTTCGACGCTTTTCTGATCGGCGAAAGTCTCATGCTCTCGCCCGACCCCGGCGCCACCCTCGGAACTTTTCTCGGCCGTTCCGCGCTCTCGGTTTAGCGACGCCATGATCCTCGTCAAGATTTGCGGTATCACGAATTGGCCGGATGCCAAAGCCGCCTGCGACGCCGGCGCCAACATGCTCGGCTTCAATTTTTACGAGAAAAGCTTGCGCCGCGTTTCCACCGTCGAAGCCGCCACCATGCGCGCGAAGCTTCCCCCTGCAGTTCAGGCGGTCGGCCTCTTCGTAAATGCCAAGCCTTCGGAAATTGTCTCGCTCCATGCCTTCGTTCGATTTACCGCCGCCCAGCTTCACGGCGACGAAACTCCCACGATTGTTTCCGAGGTGGCACGCACCGTCCCGGCGATCCAAGCCTTTCGCGTCGCCGCCGATTTTCCTCTCGCAACGCTGGACAAGTATCACGATGCCTTTGCTTTCTTGCTCGACGGCTCTCGGGCGGGCCAATTTGGCGGCACGGGAACCAGCGCCGATTGGAATGTTGCACGCCGCGCCGCCACCGCGCACCGTATCATTCTAGCGGGCGGCCTTACACCCGAAAACGTGGGAGCCGCTATTCGCAGCGTGCGCCCCTATGCCGTTGACGTCGCCAGTGGCGTCGAATCCAAGCCTGGCAAAAAGGACCACTTGAAGCTGAAGGAATTTATCGAAGAAGTTCGCCGCACCGAAGAGCAGTTGCAACAATCAGACGCGCCACAGACGGGACACCCTGTGCCATGAGCTCCATTTTGCAATCGCCCTCCCTCGCCCCGGGACGCTTTGGCCCCTACGGCGGCCGCTACGTTCCCGAAACGCTCATGGTGCCGCTGTTCGAACTCGAGCGCGCCTACGAATCCGCGAAAACCGATCCGCAGTTCCAATCGCAATTCGCAGATCTCCTTAAAAATTTCGCGGGCCGTCCCACGCCGTTGCAATTTGCTTCACGCCTCACCTCGCATCTCGGCGGCCCGCGCATCTATATCAAGCGCGAAGATCTGCTTCATACCGGTGCGCACAAAATCAATAACGCTATCGGCCAGGGCTTGCTCGCCGTAAAAATGGGCAAGCCGCGCATCGTCGCGGAAACTGGCGCTGGCCAGCACGGCGTCGCCTCCGCTACCGTCGCCGCACACCTCGGCCTCGAATGCGTCGTCTATATGGGTACGGAAGACATGGCCCGCCAGGCGCTCAACGTTTCGCGCATGCGCATGCTCAGCGCGCAAGTCGTCGGCGTCGATTCCGGCAGCCGCACTTTGAAAGACGCCATCAACGAAGCCATGCGCGATTGGGTCACCAACGTCCGCAACACCCACTATCTTCTCGGTTCCGTTCTCGGCGCGCATCCGTATCCGACGATGGTCCGCGATTTTCAGTCCGTCATCGGCCGCGAAGCCCGCGAACAAATTCTTGCCGCCGAAAAACGCCTCCCCACCTATTTATTCGCTTGCGTCGGCGGCGGTTCGAACGCCATCGGCCTCTTCCACCAATTTCTACGCGATCCCTCCGTGAAAATGGTCGGCATCGAAGCCGGCGGTCGCGGCGGCCAACTCGGCGAACACGCCGCGCGCCTCGCCGCCGCACAAGGATTTACGGGCGCGCGTCCCGGCGTTTTGCAAGGAACCTACACTTACATTTTGCAAACCGAAGACGGCCAGATCGCCACCACGCATTCCATCTCCGCCGGCCTCGACTATCCCGCCATCGGCCCCGAGCACGCATGGCTCGCCGACGAAGGCCGCGCCGAATATTCCGCCGTCTCCGATTCCGCCGCGCTCGAAGCCGCGCGTCTCCTCTCGCGCACCGAAGGCATCATCCCCGCGCTGGAATCCGCCCACGCCATCGCCGGTCTCCTCGATCGTTGTAGTGGCCGATCTATAGATCGGCCCACCCCACCCGACAAGCCGGCTCCCACGAAATCTTCAGACCGGCCTCGACTCACCGCCGACGACATCGTCATCCTCAACCTCTCCGGCCGCGGCGACAAGGACATGGACACTTATTCCCGCCTGCTCTAAGCTTTACGTTTCACGAAAATCATATGTCCGTCGCGCCTGCCAACTCGACCCGCATCTCCAAACGCTTCGCCGCCCTCAGCGAATCCGGCGAACTCGGCATCGTCGCCTACATCACCGCAGGAGATCCTTCGCTCGCCGCCACACACAAATTCGTTCTTGCTCTCGCCGATGCCGGCGCCGACGTCATCGAACTAGGCATCCCCTTTAGCGACCCGCTCGCCGATGGTCCCACCATCCAACGCGCCTCGGAACGAGCGCTGAAATCGCACACCACGCTCGCCCAAGTCATTGATATCGTCCGCGAAATTCGCAAATCCAGCGAGGTCCCTCTAGTCCTCTTTAGCTACTACAATCCCGTCCTCCAAATGGGCCTAGAAAAATTTGCCTCGACTGCCGCAAACGCAGGCGCGGACGGCGTTCTCATCACCGATCTCACTCCCGAAGAGTCAGACGACTATCGCCGCATCCTCGCCGCGCACCACCTCGACACAATTTTCCTCGGCGCTCCCACCTCTACCGACGGTCGCCTAGCCAAAATCGCCGCTGTCTCCTCCGGTTTTCTCTATCTCATCTCCCGCACTGGCGTCACCGGCGCGAAAGACGCCCTCCCCGACGATCTCCCTGCTCTCCTTCGCCGCGCGCGCAAAGTCACCCAACTTCCCATCGCCGTTGGCTTCGGCATCTCGCTTCCCGGCCACGTCTCCGTCCTCGGCGGCCTTGCCGACGCCGCCGTAGTCGGCTCCGCGCTAGTCTCCGAAATCGAAAAAGCCACCGCTGCCAATCCCACGGCCGCCAACATCGACGCAGCCGCCGAAGCTCTAGCCGCTCGCGTCCGCTCCCTAAAACAAGCCGCCCGCCACGGCCTCTCCCGCCGCGAGGTCGCTCCATGATTTTCTCTCTTCGCAGGCGACCATCCGCCAATTTGTCATTCCGAGCGAAGCGATCGCAGATTCCGACCCTGTCGGAAGGAATCCGCTTTTCGACTTTTAACTCGCCACTCGCCACTCGCCACTCGCCACTTCTTTCGCCGAAGGTGGCCTCATGAACTTAGCCGACTGGCGCCGCCGCATCGACGAAATCGACAAAAAACTCGTCGCCCTTCTCAACGAGCGCTCCCACTGCGCCCTCGAAATCGGCAAACTCAAACAAGCAGCCAATCTCCCGCTCTATCAGCCCGATCGCGAAAACGAAGTCCTAGCCAACGCCGAGCGCGAAAATCCCGGCCCCTTAACCGACGCCGCCATCCGTCGCCTCTTCGAACGCATCATCGACGAAGCCCGCGCCGCCGAACGCGACGCCATGCACTCCGACGCCAAGCCGAATAAAGGTGTAAACGAATGAGCTGCTCGGCTTTTCCGATTTTCGAGGCAATTGTAGTGGCCGGTCTTTAGACCGGCTCTTTTTGCTTTTGAATTTAATATCGTCGAGGGAAGGGAACTAAGAATTTCATGGTCATCGTAATGCAAGAAGGCGCCACCGACGCGCAAATCCAGCACGTCATCGATCGCTTAGTCGCCTCCGGTTTCAACGTACATCGCTCGACGGGCGAATCCCACACTGTCCTCGGCGCCGTCGGCGTCCACCGCGATTTCGATCATCGTGATTTCGAACTCCTCGAAGGCGTGCGCGAGGTCATGCGCATCACCCAGCCCTTCAAGCTCGCCAGTCGCCAGTTCAAGCCCGAAGGCACCATCGTCGATCTTGGCCGCGGCGTGAAAATCGGCGGCAACGAAGTCGTCGTCGCCGCCGGACCCTGCTCCGTCGAATCCCGCGAACAAATCCTCTCGATCGCGGAAAGCGTTGCCAAAGCCGGCGCAAAGATCCTTCGCGCTGGCGCGTTCAAGCCGCGCACTTCGCCTTACGCCTTTCAGGGCATGGGTGAACCGGGCCTCAAACTCATGCGCGAAGCCGCCGATAAATTCGGCCTCTTCACTGTCAGCGAAGTCATGGACCTTTCGCAAATCTCCATGATGTCGCAATATGTCGATATCTTTCAGGTCGGCGCGCGCAACATGCAAAATTACTATCTCCTTCGCGCCCTCGGCGAAATCCGCAAACCCGTCCTTCTCAAGCGCGGCATGTCCGCCACCATGGAAGAGCTTCTCCTCAGCGCCGAATACATTCTCGCGGGCGGCAACTACAACGTCATCCTCTGCGAACGCGGCATCCGCACCTTCGAAACCTACACCCGCAACACGCTCGACATCGCCGCCATCCCCGTCATCAAGAAACTCAGCCATCTCCCCATGCTAGCCGATCCTTCCCACGGCACCGGCCGCCGCGACAAAGTCCCTCCCATGGCCCGCGCCGCCGTAGCCGCAGGCGCCGACGGCCTCCTCATCGAAGTCCACAACGACCCCGATCACGCCCTCTCCGACGGCGCCCAATCCCTGCATCCCGACGATTTCACCCAGCTCATGGCCGAACTCCGCATCATCGCCCCCGCCATCGGCCGCCGCATGGCCTGATTCCCATGCCTACTCCCGTCAAACAAAGCTCAGCGCGAAAATTGTCATTCCGAGCGAAGCGAGGAATCCGCTTTTTCTTTTCCTCTCCGCGCACTCTGCGTCTCTGCGTTATCGTTTCTCGTTCTTTTCTTTCTCTTTGTTTTTTCTCGGCTGTCGGCTGTCAGCTGTCAGCTGTCGACTTCCTATGACTTCTCACCTCATCACTCGCGCCACCATCCTGGGCACCGGCCTAATCGGAGGCTCCTTCGCCCTAGCCCTCCGCAAATACACCACCGACATCCACATCACCGGCTGGGACCGCCCCGAAGTTCTCCGCGAAGCCCAATCCCGCAACGCCATCGATGCTGCCTTCTCCGCCGATCTCGCCCCCGCCCTCGAAAACGCCGACCTCGTCTACATCGCCCTCCCCATCGGCGTAACTCTCGATCTCCTCCGAGAAATCGCGCGCCTCGCCCCGCCCAACGCTCTCATCACCGACGCCTGCAGCACCAAAGTCCGCATCACCGAAGAAGCCGCCGACCTGTTTCCCAACGACTCCACACAGCTTTTCCTCGCAGGCCACCCAATGGCCGGCCGCGAACAATCCGGCATCGCCAACGCCGACCCCGACCTTTTCCGCAACAACACCTATGCCCTTATCGGTGCCTCTTCCGATCAAACCGACCCCCGCATCTCCGCCTTTGTAAAAATCCTCGAAAAAATCGGCGCCCGCCCCCTCTGGCTAGGTGCTCAACAACACGACTACGCCGTCGGCCTGGCCTCGCATCTCCCTCAACTAGCCGCCGTAGCCCTGGCCTCTTTCCTCTACGACCATCTCGACGAAAACGGTCTCCCCATCACTCTCGCCGGCCCCGGCCTCCGCGACTCTCTCCGCCTAGCCGGCAGCCCTTACTCCACCTGGCGCGACATCGTCCTAACCAACAAAGAAGTCCTCTCCGCCGCTCTCGATCTCTTCGTCCGCCGCCTCGACGACCTCCGCGAACGCCTCGCCTCCCGCGACCTCAAAGCCGACTTCGACGCCGCCAACGAACTCTACAGACTCCTCCGTTCTTTGTAGGGGCACGGCACGCCGTGCCCGTCCTGCCCGCTACCGCCTGCGCACACCCCGCCCTTCGACTGCCAATCCGGCTCTCTTCTTTTTTTGCCTATTTCAGTTCGACCTTCTCGTGTAGCGGCAGATCTTGGGAAGATCCCCCAACCATAAAGGTATATCCGCCCGGCACCAGCTTCCACGCGTCGCTCGCCTCATCATAAATCGACAAATATTTCGGCACGACGCTCACGCTAACTTCCTTGCTCTCCCCCGCCTTCAACCACACTTTGCTGAATCCCACCAGCCGCTTCGGCGGTTCCCCCGCACTAGCCGGCAAAGCCGCATAGACTTCCGCAATCTCCGCTCCATCGCGGCTTCCCGTATTTTTCACCGTAAAGCTAACCGTCGTCTCCGCCCCCGGCGTCACTTTCAATCCCGAATACGCAAACGTCGTGTACGACAACCCATATCCGAACGGGAACAGCACGGCCTTCTTCTCCGCGTCATACCATTTGTAACCAACCTTCAAACCCTCGTCGTAATGCACGCTAAACGTCGGCTCCGCCTGCCCCGTCTTCATCACCGCCTTTTCGCCCAGTTCATCTGGCGTAGGCTTCACCAGCTGTGGATGCGGCAAATCCTCCACGCTCTTCGGAAATGTCATTGCCAGCTTCCCGCTCGGATTCACGTCGCCGCTCAAAATGTTCATAATCGCGTGCGCGCCATCGCTCCCGCCATACCACGCTTCGAGCACTGCCCCCACTTTATCCACCCACGGCATGGTCACCGCCGTCCCCGTTTCGAGCACCACAATCGTCTTCGGATTCGCCGCCGCGACCGCCTCGATGATTCCGTCCTGATTCACCGGCAGCGACAAATTCTCCAGATCCATCCCTTCACTTTCCCATTGATACGCGAACACAATCGCCACATCCGAACTCTTTGCCAACGCCGCCGCCGATGCCGGATCCTTCCCCGAATCAAACTGCACTTTTGCCCCTGGGAACTTCTTCTGCAGCACGCCTACCGGCGACGGCGGAAACCACACCTGCGCCATCCATCCCGCCGACGGCCTCCCCGGCGCGTCCACCTGCGCCGACCCGCTGCCCGACATCATTCCTTCATCCGCATGTGGCCCAATCACCGCAATCGATTTCACCGCCGCGCTATTCAGCGGCAACAGCCCATCCGCGGTTTTCAGCAGCACCGCGCTCTGCTCTTCAATCTTCCGCGCGATTTTCAGATCGCCTTCAACGTCCACGACTGCCTTCTGCGTCGGGAAATCAACCAGCCCGCATGCAAACTCCGACCGTAGCACGCGCCTCACGTGTTCATCCAGCTCCGCCATCGAAACCTTTCCCGCATCGACCGCTTCCTTTAGCTTCGCACCAAAAAACTCATCCAGCGGCTCTTCATTGTCCAGTCCCGCCGCCGACGCCTTCACCGTGCTATGCGTCCCGCCCCAATCCGACACGACAAATCCCTTGAAAGCCCAATCCTTTTTCAAAACATCCGTCAGCAAATACTTGTTCTCGCACGCAAAATCTCCGTTCACCGCGTTGTACGAGCACATCACCGCGCCCGGATCCGCGATCCCCACCCCAATCTCAAACGCCAGCAAATCGCTCTCCCGCATCGCGCGCTTCCCGATGATCGAGTTCACTTCGTTCCGCCCGCTCTCCTGATCGTTCACCGCATAATGCTTGATGTCTCCAATCACATGCTGCGCCTGCTCGCACTTCATCAAATTCCCCACCAGCGTCCCCGCCAAAATCGGATCTTCGCCCATGTATTCAAACGTGCGCCCGTTCCGCGGTTCGCGCGTCAAATTCACACCCCCGCCCAACGTCATGTTGTATCCCTGTGCGCGCAACTCTTTTCCAATCACTGTTCCAAATTGGCAAGCTGCCTCCGGGTCCCAGCTCGCCGCCGCTCCCACGTTGGACGGCAGCGCCGTCGAATATCTCCCATTTTCAGCGCTGCTCCGCACTCCATACGCCGCATCGCTCATCTGCACAAACGGAATCCCCAGCCGCGGTATCCCCATAAGGAAACCCGCGCCGCCGTTTCCCAGTTCAGGCTGTGGGTTCTGCACCTCCCTGGGCCAGCCCGGCATACCCTGCCCATGCAACAACAATATCTTCTCGTCGAGCGTCATCTCCTTCAGCACCATATCCGCTCGTTCCTCCGGCGAAAGCTTTGCATCCATCCACGGATGGTTCCGGTTCTCCGGTTCTTTCTGCCCATGCATCCGGTGCTGCGCGAAAACCGCACTCCCAAATCCCAACATTCCAAACATTGCCGCGGCTAGCACAAAGGCCATCGCCGCCAGCCGCCCGCGCTGCACGCACCACGTCTCATTCGTTTTCATTTTTATCCATTCCCAAGAAGTGTGAACCACGCCCCCGACGGACCCAAACAAATGCCCCTATAATATCGATTTTCCTGATTTATACCAGAACCAAAACGAATCGTCCGTCTTCTGGCGGTCCGAATCATCCCCTTTTCCTCGCCGGGCCGCCCTCCGCCAGCCATGATCTACGCGCAGCCTTCGGCCCTACTCTCAACGTAAACTGCTCCCGATCCTTACCTTCCCATGCCGCACCCCACCGCCCCCTTTCGATACCCATATTATTTGCTTGACAATTACCGGCTAATGTCTCATTCTCCCTTCAGGTCAAAGCACGTAAACTCTGACCGAGCGGCGGCTTTCAGCCGCTATTTTTTTGTCCTGAAAGCAATTGGATTCGATGGAATGCGGTCGGCTTGAGCTGCGGGGGTCAAATCGGAGCCCAAAAACATCCCCGAGTCCCCCCGCCAACCCCTTTAGAATCAGTGTTTAGAGCGATTCCCGTAAGTGTTGATTCTAAACCACTTGCTGGAATTTTAAGTCCTTTAAATACAGCGTTTACAAAAAACGCGGGGGTGGTCCCTGCTATTGTTAACTAGCTTCCAGGGTCCTCCGGCATGCCCGACGTCTCCTTCTTTCTTTACTTCCTTACGTCCTTACTTCCTCTTGCAGTACACTCGTCTTTCGCCGAGGAGCCCCTTGCACAAGCGCACCCCCTCCGCCGCTGCCAGTGGCACAGGCTTCAGCCTGTGCGCTTTTCCAACACGCTACCTCGACCCTCGCCATGGATAAAAGGATCTCCAGCGCCGACGTCGCCATCGCCAACCTGACCGACGGCGCCACCATCCTCATGGGCGGCTTCGGCCTCTGCGGCATCCCGGAAAACCTGATTGCTGCCGTCCGCCGCAAAGGCACCAAAGACCTCACCATCGTCAGCAACAACGCCGGCGTCGACGACTTTGGCATCGGCCTGCTGCTCCAAAATCGCCAAGTCAAGAAAATGATCTCGACCTACGTTGGCGAAAACAAACTCTTCGAGAAGTTAGTCCTAAGCGCCGAACTGCAAGTCGAGCTAAATCCGCAAGGCACTCTCGCCGAACGTCTCCGCGCCGGCGGCGCAGGCATCCCCGCGTTCTACACACCCACCGGCTACGGCACCATGGTCGCCGAAGGCAAAGAAACCCGCGAATTCGATGGCCGCCAATATGTTCTTGAACGTGCCCTCCGCGGCAATTTCGCCTTCATCAAAGCCTGGAAAGGGGACCGCTGGGGTAATCTCATCTACCGCAAGACCGCCCGCAACTTCAATCCCATGATGGCCACCGCCGCCGACCACGTCATCGCCGAAGTCGAAGAAATAGTCGATCTGGGCCTGCTCGATCCCAACCAGGTCCACACCCCCGGCATCTTCGTCAACGCCATCTTGCAAGGCCCCAGCTACGAAAAGCGCATCGAGCGTCGCACCGCCCGGAAGTTGTAGTGGCGGGTCTTTAGACCCGCGATTTTGCTCTTGCTGTTAGCTGTAGACTCTCGACTGTGAACCCTTATGCCTCTGACCGACGACCAAAAACGGGAACGGATTGCACGAAGGATCGCGCTGGAATTGCGTGACGGCTATTACGTCAATCTGGGCATTGGCATGCCGACGGCGATCGCGAACTATGTGCCCAAAGGGATGGATGTGATTCTGCAGTCGGAAAACGGCATGCTCGGCGTTGGGCCGTATCCGCTTGAATCAGAAGTCGATCCGGACCTGATCAACGCCGGCAAAGAAACTGTCACCGAATTGCAAGGGTCGGCGTACTTTTCTTCCGCCGATTCCTTCGGCATGATTCGCGGCGGCCACGTCGATCTAACCGTTCTCGGCGCGCTGCAAGTCGATGAAAAGGGAACTCTCGCCAATTGGGCCATTCCCGGCAAAATGCTGAAAGGCATGGGCGGCGCTATGGACCTCGTCGCGGGCGCCAAGCGCGTCTTCATCGCCATGGAGCACGCCACGCGCGACAACAAGCCAAAAATTCTAAAAAAATGCACGCTGCCGCTTACCGGTGTCGAAGTCGTCGACCACATCGTCACCGAGCTCGCCTTCATCGACGTCACTCCCGACGGCCTCGTCCTCCGCGAACTCGCCCCCGACGCAACCTTCGAGCAGGTCCAGTCCCTGACAGAACCCATGCTATTGGTTCCGGCGGCCGGCCCGAAGCCAATGCCAGTCTGAGCGGCAGCTTTTCTCCGTGTACTCCGTGCTTTCTGTGTTCTCTGTGTAAACGTTTTTTCTTAAGAAGAAGGCGCCGAACTGCTGAGGCTCCGCGTGGTCATAAAAGAATAATGAAACGCGGAAAAGATACTGAAGAAAGTAACGCCGTAGATGAGGAGATGGATGATTTTTCCCAGATGAAAATTCGGAAACGCCGCGGAAAACACTACGGTGAATACCAAGATGATCTGAAACGTCGTGGTCAGCTTGCCGAAAATGCTTGGCGGAAACGGCCGGTACCCGGAGATCAGCAAAATCACGACAGCCACAACCAAAATCAAAATGTCGCGGCTGAACACAATTATCGTCAACCACCACGCAATTTTTTTCTTGAACGCCAAAATAATGAACGACGACGAGAGCAGCAGCTTGTCCGCGATGGGATCGAGATACGCGCCAAGAGAGGACTTCTGATTTAGGCTGCGCGCCAGCAAGCCATCGATGCCGTCCGAAAGCCCAGCCACAACGAGCACCAGCAGCGCCCATTTATAGCTTTCATAAGAAATGAGAATGAGGAAGAACGGCAAAAAGCCGAGCCGCAACAGCGTGATTTGATTAGGAACCGTCCAGATGCGGCCTTTCATTCTCATTGAGGATAACGCAGTTCCGTGGTCACTGGTCTGGCAAATTCCATCTTTAGAAACGCGTTACGCGAATTGCGAAAGATAGTCGGTGAGATTGCGCCCGATTTTGCGTGCGAAAAGCTCGTTCATCGAGGGAATCGAACCGCTCGGCTCATCGAGCGAGACGCGCTCGACGCGATTCATCGGGAAGAAAATCGTGGGCAAGCCGATGCGTTCCCCATCGGGCTCGTTAATCTGCCGGATAAAATGGTCGAAAGAGTTCAGATCGATGCCGCGCAGCGTTACGCCGGACGGGTTAATGTCCAGCAGCTCGCCCCAGACCTTTTCCTTGGGCGAGTGCAAACTCACAACCACGATGGAATGCGGATCCACGAAGGGCGTCTCGTACCGACAGTAGAGTAACGCACTTTGTCCACGCCCGGGACACGATTGTGCGGATTCTCCAGGCAAAGGATCGCGATAGTGCATAATCATCAATACAAAACTGGCCACAATCGCGAGCGCCGCAAGCCACCCCATCGCGTAGGCTCTGCGCCGTTCATTTGCTGTAGCCGGCTGCCGGTCCGCAAAGATTTTTCCTAACACGAATCCCGCCGCCAAGCCGCCGCCATGCGCCCAATTGTCCATGGCCATGAATCCCGTAAAGCCAATGGCAAACAGGATGACGAGCGAAGTGATGATTCGCGAGCGCAATTCGCGCATCTGCGACCCGCCCCGTTTGGAAGTAATGGCCAGCATCAGGCCGATGAGCCCCAGCAACCCGGCGCTGGCCCCAAGCGAGAAATGGCCAGTGATTGAGCTCAGTACGTAGCCGAACGCGCCCGTAACGATGTAAAGAAACAGGTACCGCGCCGATCCGTAGACCTCTTCCACTGCCGGACCTATTTGCATCAGTACCATCATGTTGAACCCAATGTGGATCAGCCCGCCATGAAGGAACTGGGCAGTCACCAGTCTCCACCACTCGTTGGTCCCGAGCAGATACGGCAAGGGGACGCTCATGCCCAGGTGATACTGAGGTATTCCGCTCAGTCCCCACAAGATCGTAAGTCCGCCTCCCTTGCCAACAGCTGCGAACGAGAGCCAACTCACGCCAAGCATCAAGAAGTTCGCGATTAGGAGTGCCGTGGTCACCGGAGCAACGTGCTCACCGAACACGCCGGAGAATTTTTTACTGAGAGCCGCTAGAGAAAAGCGCAAGTTCGTGCCGCAGACATGGCATTTCGTCGCATGAATGCCAACGAGCGAGCCGCAAGCCGGACAAATTTGAGGCCGCGGTCCCTGCTCGCCGCCTCCGCCGCCTCCGCCAAACCCCGTGAGTTCCCGCAATGTACTCTTCCAACGCTCCAAACGACGCTGCCACTCATACGAAAGCGCCAATTCTCCTCCTTGCGAGCCGCGCACCGCGTTCCTATAATACAGAATTCGCAGCTTTTTACCGTGAACGAGAAGCCGGGGGCATCCACATGGACAAATTCGAGGAATTCGGCCGCCGCATCGACGAGGAGGTTTCGCGCTTGAAAAACATAAACAGTTTTGAGGATTTTGGAAAACGCGTGGACGAAGAACTCACGCGCGTGAAAAATTTTGTGAAGGAAGACGTCGCGCCGGAAACGGAAAAGCGCACGGCGCAATTCCTGCGCGAAGTTTCCGAGAAAATTACCGAAGCCGCCGCATGGATCGAAGCTCGCAACGCCGCGCGCGCCCAAAAAGATTCGCAGAAGCCGCCATCGCAATCCTGATGCGAGCGAACTTGTGACCTACCCAAGGGCCAAGTTCCGACAGACATTCTTCCTGCTATTGTTGGGCCTCGCTGGCTATCTTTCACTGACCGGTTGTGCTGGGCGCCGCGTCACGGCCAACCCGCCACCTTCACAGCCCGCTCCCGCTTCGCCAGAGACTATCGAATCCTCGAAAAGCGCCACATCTGTAGGCGCGCCGGCCCCGGCGCGTTCGCCAAAACGGGGCAAGGCTTCGGGCACTCCCGCGCCAGAAGGCTACATCGAAGAGGGCGATGCTTCGTGGTACGGCGTGCCCTTCAACGGGCGGCGCGCCTCGAACGGCGAAATCTACGACATGAACAAATTGACGGCGGCGCACCGCACGCTGCCGTTCGACACCATGGTCCGCGTGACGAATCTGAACAACGGCAAATCGACCGTTGTGCGCATCACGGATCGCGGGCCGTTCGTAGAAAATCGCATCATCGATCTTTCGCAGGCCGCGGCGCGCGCCATCGAATCGATAGGACCTGGAGTTGTCCCTGTGCGCCTTGAAGTCATCACGCCCGGCATTGACCCGACCGCCGGATTTTTTACAGTGCAAGCGGGCGCGTTTCGCGATCCCGCGAACGCGCAGCGGTTGCGCGACCGCCTGAGTCTTTCCTATTCACCGATTTTCATTCAGCAATACGATTCGCCTGATGGAACCTATTACCGCGTGCGCGTCGGCAAAGTTTCTGGAGAGGATGCGGCGCGGCAATTCGGCGAGCAATTGCGCGACCGCGAGGGAGTTACGCCGATCGTCGTTCGCCTCGATGAAGGCGCGCCCGCAGGAGGGAATTGATGAGCGCTGACTGCCTGTTCTGCAAAATTGCCGCGAAACAAATTCCGTCAAAAATCGTTTATGAAGACACGGACATCTTTGCCTTCGAAGACATCAGCCCGCAAGCGCCCACGCACATCTTGCTTGTGCCGCGCAAACATTTCGTTTCGCTGGACGACGCGACGCCCGAAGATCAAGCCATCATCGGCAAGCTCCATCTGGTCGCTGCGCAACTCGCCCGCGAGCGCAATCTCCTGGCAGGCTATCGCACCGTCTTCAACAATGGCACCGGCGCCGGCCAGTCCGTCTTCCATCTTCATCTGCACCTGCTAGGCGGCCGCCAATTCCGCTGGCCCCCCGGGTAGGGAAGTCACTCATAACGTAATGCGACCATGGGATCGACGCGGGAGGCGCGGCGGGCGGGGATCCAGCAGGCGAGTAGAGCCACCGACAGAAGCACCAAGGCCGTTCCGACGTAAGTTACGGGATCGCTGCTAGATACTCCGATCAAGAGATGGCTCATGGCTCGCGTGACGGCCCACGCGGAGAGAACTCCGGCCACCAGCCCGAGGCTTACCAGAGCCAAACCTTGGCCAATGGCGAGTTTCAAAATGTCGGCCCGCGCGGCGCCAAGGGCCATGCGGATGCCCATCTCCTGAGTGCGCTGGCCCATTCCGAACGAAACGATGCCGTAGATGCCGATGACTGCGAGTACCAATCCCAAAAAGCCCAGAGCAGCGGCCAGAGTTGCGGCTAGGCGAAAAATAAAGAGCCCGCCGAGGCCCTGCACGACCTGTTGCATCGTGCGGACGTCGATGATCGGCAGATCCGGCGAGATGGCGTGGAGTTGCTGTCGAACGCCGGCGATGTAGGATTCAAGCGGAAGCGCAGATCGAATCTGCAAGGTCAGACGTGAAGTGAAGTCTTGCGTGAGGGGAAGATAAAAGTAAGGTTGAGGATCGGGAGAAACAAAAAAATACTGCCCATCGTGCGCGATCCCTACAATTTCAACCAGCGGACTCGTCGCGCCCTTCCATCGGAAGCGTTTGCCAATGGGATCTTCATTTGGCCAAAGCTTCTTTGCCATGGTTTGGTTGACGATGGCCACCGGCGGGGCGGTAGCGTTGTCGGAATCGGTGAATGCGCGGCCACGCGGGAGCGGAATTCGCATGGTTGCAAAATAACTCGGATCGACGGTGTTGAAGGAGATTTGTGGCGGCTGCTGGCCGGGAGCTAGCGGGTGGCCTTCAGCCCAGATGGGCGTTGCGGCACCGGGAATGCCGAGCGGCACAGCAGAAGCGAGGCTCACTGACTGTACGCCGGACAAGGAGCGGATTCGATCTTCCAAATCGCGATAGAGCGACTTCGCTCGAGTTTCGTTGTAACCGATTTGTTGCGGGTCCAGCATTATATTGAGAACGTGCTCTGGCTCGAATCCAAGATACATGCGTTCGGCATGCTGAAGGCTGCGAACAAAAAGCCCCGCGACCACCAGCAAAAGCAGTGAGCCCGCGACTTGCGCGACCACAAGGACGCCGCGGAATTTTTGGCGGCTGCCGCCGGCGGAATCGCTTCGTCCGCCGGGATACAAGACTTCCTGCGCTCCCACGCTACCAGCGCGAAGAGCAGGCCAGAGACCCGCAAAAATGCCCGCGAGAATGACGGCAGCGAAGGTGTACGAAAAAACACGCCAGTCCAAATCGCAGTCCATCTTGTAAGCGAAATTCGTTGTGGCAGTCACGGAATGCAGGGCTGAGCCGCTCGCGCTAATCGCCCACTCGCCAAAAAAGATTCCCGCGATTCCGCCAAGCAAGGCGAGAAGGAGGCTTTCCGTAATCATCTGGCGAATGAGGCGCGCTCGTCCCGCGCCCAATGCGGAGCGGATGGCCATTTCGCGGCGGCGAGCCGTTGCCCGTGCCAGGAGAAGATTCGCGACATTCATACATGCCAGCAGCAGAACGAGCGCCGCAAGCACGAGAAAAAGCCCAGCAATGACGGGAACAAAGCTGGAGACAAGCGGCGCCGGCCGAGCTAAGCGCTCGGGGATCACATGAACTGCGACCTCGCTGTTGGTCGATGGATATTGGACCGCCAGACGCTGGGCAATAACGTTTGTCGAACTGTTTGCCTGATAAATAGATACGCCCGGCTTAAGCCTGCCAAGAACAACCAGCCGGCGGTCGCGCCGGTCCGACCAGAACTTGTCGGAAGGATTGTCCATGGCCATGGCGTTCAATGTCAGGAAACCGTCCATGTCAAAGGCAAAAAAGGTGCCGTGAAAATCCCGTGGCGCGACGCCAATGATGGTCGCCGGGTGTCCATTTATCAGGACCTGTTTGCCAACGACGCTTGGCTCGCCGCCAAAGTTTTTTTGCCAGAACGAGTTTCCAATCACAACGAGTAGCGGAGTCCCCGAAGCTTCGCCTTCACCTGGCAGGAAAAAGCGGCCGAGTGCGGGCTTCACGCCCAGCGCCGAAAAATAGTTGCCGGTGACACTGCTGTACGCGAATTCGTTCGGCTTCCCGTCGGCGCTGAGGCCAGCAACTGATAATCCGTATGCGAAAACGTCGGAGAACGCCTCCGATTGTTTGCAGAAATCGACAAAATCGGGAAAGGAAAAGTTGGAACCTGCGTGCTGCTGGGAAAAAGCCAAAACGACAATTTGTTCCGGCGCGCGCACAGGCAATGGACGCAGGAGCCAGCCGTTGAGCGCGCTGAAGATGGCGGTATTGACGCCGATGCCGAGGGCCAGAGTGATGACAATGATCGCGGTGAGAAAGGGAGACTTTTTGAGCAGGCGCGCGCCGTGGCTGAGGTCTTGGAAAAAAGTTTCGAGGGAATTGCCGCGGCGGGATTCGCGGGTTTGCTGCTTGATGGATTCGAGGCCGCCGAAATCGAGGTGGGCGCGGCGGCGGGCTTCTTCGGGAGGCATGCCTGACGCGATGTAGTCGGGGAGTTGTTTTTCGAGGTGGAAGCGGAGCTCGGCGTCGAGCTGTTTTTCGGATTGCTCTTTGCGGAAAATGCGGTTGAGCCAATGCATGGAAGCGCCTCCTATTCGGCAGTGCGCAAGATCATGGCCACGGCGTCGGAGAGACGCGACCAATAAACGAGCTCGGTCTCCAACTGACGGCGTCCTTTTCTCGTGAGCTTGTAAAATTTTGCTTCGCGGCCGGTTTCGGATTCGCGCCAGTCCGCGGAGAGCCAGCCGCGGTCTTCCAAGCGGTGAAGCGCGGGATAAAGCGAGCCTTGCGGTACCTGGAAGAAATCTTTCGAGATTTGCTGGATTCGCTGGGAGATGGCGTAGCCATGGATCGGGCCGAGCGCGACGATCTTGAGAATCAGCATGTCGAGAGTTCCTTTGAGGAACTCGGATTTTTCCTGCGCCATGGGGACACCTAGAAGACCTACCCTTAAGCCTAGAAGTTCTACCTATATGAAAAAAGCGAACCGTTGTCAAGGATTGAGTAGGGATTGAGTAGGGAGGAGAAGCAAGAGGCGCGTCAAGCGCAACAGCGAGAAGCAGAACAGGAACGGAGAATGTCAGGGAGCGACGATATCTTTGAGCTTGGGCTTGACCTGGATGGCGGCGAGGCTGGAGGCGTCCCAGCCGCCGCCGAGCGCTTTTACCAGGAGAACGCTGGTGACGAGGCGCTGGCCTTGAATGACGGCGGCTTCCTGCTCGTCGATGAGCAGATTTTGCTGCGCGGTAACCACGTCGAGATAGCTGACGAGGCCGCCTTTGTAGCGATCCTCGGAAATGTCCAGAGTGCGGCGCGCGGCATCCACGGCGAGTTGCTGCGTATCGCGAGCCTTTTCAAGAACGGTGAGTCCTGTGACGTCGTCCTGAACTTCCTGAAAGGCGGCGAGGACGGACTGGCGGTAATTCGCGACGGTCACGTCGTAACCGGATTTCGCAAACTCGACCTGAGCGCGGCGCGCTCCGCCGGTGAAGATACTTTCCGCCACGTTTGCGCCGAGCGCCCAAAAAGTGCTGGAAACGTTGGCCAGCTTCAGGATGTCAGCGGCCTGCCAGCCGCCAGTGCCGAAGAGATTCAGAGAAGGGTAGTACGCGGCCTTCGCAACGCCGATTTGCGCATTGGCGACGGCCATTTGGCGCTCAGCTTCGGCGATGTCCGGGCGCCTCTCGAGCAAATCAGAGGGTAAGCCGAGATCGACCGGCGGCGGCTCGGCGTTCAGTTCTTTAGTTGGGATTTGGAAGTCCGGAGCGGGTTTGCCAACGAGGAGGGCAATCGCATCTTCAAACTGTTTTCGCTGTTGCAGCAAAAGAGTGGCTTGCGTGCGCGTGGTTTGAAGCAGAGTTTCTTCCTGCGCGACGTCGAGGCCGGAAGCGACGCCGCCTTTGTGGCGCGAATCGACGAGTTCCAGGCCGCGGCGCAGCGTTTCCACCGTGCGATTCAGTATTCCAAGCTCGCTATCGAGCTGGCGGAGAGTGAAATAGTCGCCCGCCAGATCGGCGGTGATGACGAGACGGACATTTTCGAGGTCCGCGGCGCTGGCCTGATAGGAAGCTTCTGCCGCCTCGATCGTTCTGCGGCGCTGGCCGAACAGGTCCACTTCGTAGCCAGCCGTAAATGGCAACGTGAACGCGTTTTGTGTGACGGGCTGCAAGGGGCCGATGGCGCCGTTAGGCGGCCGGTTCCCAGAGACGCGCTGGCGCTCGGCACTTGGGGAAACACCGAATGTGGGGAAATTTGTCGCAACCTGAAGAGCTGCTGCGGCGCGCGCTTGATGATAATTTCCGATCGCGGCTTGCAGGGTTTGGTTCGCCGCGAGGGCGTCTTTTTCCAGGCTATTTAATTCGTCGTCGTGAAAAATGCCCCACCACTCTCCCTTGGGCACGGCATCTTTGGGATCGCTTTGCCGCCAGGGTGCCTGCACATCCCACTTCGCGGTAGTTGGGGCGGTTGCTCGGACGTAATTCGGCCCGACCGTGCATCCAGCCAGCGGCGAAATCAGGGACGCTACAAACGCGCAAAGCAGCAGAGGCTTTCTCTCGAGCATTAACGCTTGGCTCCAGGCGCTCCATTCGCGGCGGGAGCTTTCGATTGCGGGGCGGAGGCCGGGGCCCGGTTCGCGCCCGGCAGCGCCATAGCGGGAGGCTGCGCGACTTCTTTGACGCGCACACTTTCATCATCGTTGATGGAGTCGGGAGGGTTGACGACAATCCAGTCATTCGGCTGTAAGCCCTGCAACACTTCCAAACTTGTGCCGAAGTCTCGTCCGATGGTCAGCGCGCGAAGGTGAGTTTTATGATTGGCGTCCACAACCACGGCGCGCAAGCCCTCCGAGCGGAAGAGCAGCGCATTCACCGGCACTTGCACGCGAGAAGCCGCGACTTTCACTTGCAGATGCACTTGAGCATAGCCGCCGGGGAAGAGCCGGCCGTCCCGGTTGGGAACATCCACTTCCGTCAGCAGCGTTCTCGTATTGGGATCGATGGCTTCGGCAGTGCGCACCACTTTCCCCTGGAAATTCTGGCCGGGATATTGCGCCAGCTCTAGATAGGCACCGAGACCGGCGCGGACGGAAGGCGAATACATTTCCGGCACATTGACATACACGCGAATAGGATCGGTTTGCGCGAGCGTGAAAAGCTCCTGCTGTGCTCCGCCGTTGCCGGCGTTAATCAGCGTACCGATATCGATGTTGCGGCGCGTAATGACTCCGCTGAACGGCGCGTAAACGTGCTTGAAGGATTCCAACTCCTCGAGGCGGCGCACATTGGCTTCCGAGGACCTCACGGTGGCCGCTTTCGCTTCGTAGTCGCCTACGGCATTGTCGACTTCCTGTTTGGAAACGCCATCCGTTTTAATAAGGTCCTGATAACGTGTCGCGGTAATTCTGGAAAGATTCGCGTTCGCTTCAGCGGTGTTCAGATCGGCGCGGGATTGCGAAAGCTGCTGATCGACTTCCGGCGTGTCAATATCCGCCAATAATTCGCCGTTCGAGACGCGGGCTCCGATATCGTGGTACCACTTTTTGAGGTAACCATTCGTACGGGCATAGATGGGTGATTCGACGTAGGCCTGGAGCGTGCCCGGGAGAACGAGATCTTCCTGCGCGGCCTCGGTATCGGGATGGATCACGGCCACGGTGGGAATCGCCAGCGCTTCCGTTTCTTCGGCCAAAGCGTGATATTGCGCGCGG
This sequence comes from uncultured Acidobacteriota bacterium, assembly GCA_963843265.1. Classification (GTDB taxonomy): domain Bacteria; phylum Acidobacteriota; class Terriglobia; order Acidiferrales; family UBA7541; genus Acidiferrum. The sequence continues at coordinate 126,423 of CAWJJR010000002.1, forward strand.
CGCTGGAAAAGCGTGAATGCGCCCAAGATTACCAGGAGGATTACGCCGCCGATGAGATAGGTAAACAGCTGGCTGCCTTTGGCCGGCTGTTGCCCTCCCTGTTCAGGTTCCATCTGTGAACCACCTTCCTTCATAATCCCGTTCATCCCCTACTTCCGCAAATAGTTTTGACCTAGGCAAGCGTTGGGGATGATGTTGCGCCGTGATGCCTTCTCCGCTCGCGGCGTCCATGGATCATGGAGAACACACAAGGCACAAAAAATAGCGTCGCGAATGTCGCGAAAATCAACCCGCCAATCACGGCGCGGCCCAGCGGAGCGTTTTGCTCACCGCCCTCGCCGAGGCCGATGGCCATGGGAACCATGCCGATAATCATCGCCAGGGCGGTCATCAGAACGGGGCGGATGCGCACAAAGCCGGCCTGCAGGGCCGCTTCGCGCGCGGACTTGCCTTCGCTCAGTTGCTCACGCGCGAAGGACACCATCAAAATGCTGTTGGCGGTGGCCACGCCCATGCACATGATCGCGCCGGTGAGCGATGGCACGCTGAGGGTCGTGTGAGTCAAAAGCAAAATCCAGCAGATGCCGGCGAGAGCGCCCGGCAACGCGGTGATGATGATGAAAGGATCGAGCCAGGATTGGAAATTTACGACGATCAGCAAGTACGCCAGGATGATCGCGCCAAGCAGTCCGATCGCCAGTCCCCGGAATGAAGTGCGCATGGTCTGCACCTGGCCGCGCACTTCGATGTGGCTGCCTCGAGGAAGCTCGCGCTCGGCGTTGTCAACCAGCTTCAGCACCTGATCGGAAACAGTGCCCAGGTCCCGTCCGTCCACGGCGGCATAGACGTTGATCATCCGCTGCACGTTGTAGTGAGAAATCTCTGCCTGTCTTGCGGTCGTGGTGACGTTGACCAAATTTCCGAGGATCTGAGGCGGTGTTCCTGCTGCAGCCCCGGTCACCGGGGTGTTCTCCAGCTGCTGATAGGTGTCCACGCGATACTGCGGCGTTTGCACCGCTACGTTGTAGTCGACGCCGTTTTTCGGGTCCAGCCAGAATGCGGGCGAAGTCTGAAAACTGGAACTCAATGAGACGAGCAGGTTCTGGGCAACATCCTTCGCCTGCAGACCGACGGATTGCGCGCGCGTGCGATCGACGTCCAAGTGGAGCGTTGGCTCATCGAGAGCCTGTTGGACGTGGACGTCCACGGCGCCCGGAATGTGCCGGATCTCGTTGGCGAGTTTTTCCGCCACCACATAGTCGCCGGGCTGGTCTGCTCCCGTCACCGCGATATCGATGGGAGCGGGCGTCCCGAAGTTCAAAATTTGCGTGACGATATCCGCGGGCTGAAAGAAGAACTGAACTCCAGGGAAAAGTTGCGGCAGCTTTTCGCGGAGATCATTGATGTAAGCGCTGGTCGGCTTCCCGCGTTCTTCTTTCAACTGCACCATGATTTCGGCGTCGGAAGTGCCAAAAGTGCCGGAGTTGCTATAGCTGAGATTGATGCCACTGTAAGGGACTCCGATATTGTCGAGAATCGTTTGCAGCTCATTGGGAGGAATCGTCTCGCGGATAGCGGAATCGACTTCATCGGCGAGGCGGGCGGTTTCTTCGATGCGCAGGCCGGTGCGGGCGCGGAAGTGCAAACGAATTTGACCGGCATCGACCTTGGGAAAGAAATCCCTGCCGAGAACCGTGACTAGCCCGACAGAAAGCACGCAAAATCCAAGGAAACAGCCGCCAAACAAGAGAGACCGGTCCAGAGCCGAGGCCAGACCGCGATGGTAGCCTTCGCGGAATCTCTCGAAGGCGCGCTCAAATCCCTGCTGATAGCGGCGGAAAAAACCCTGCTTTTCACCGGCGTGCTTTTCGGGATCGTATTCGTCCTCGCTGCTCAGGAGGTACATGGCCATCGTGGGGACGATGGTCCTCGACCATCCATAGGAAGCCAGCATGGCGAAGATGACCGCTTCGGCGAGTGGCACGAACAGGAATTTCGCCACGCCGGATAGAAAAAACATGGGAATGAAGACGATACAAATGCAAAGCGTGGAAACAAAAGCGGGGACGGCGATTTGCGCGGCGCCATCGAGAATGGCCTGGACGGTTTCTTTGCCCATGGCCAGATTGCGATTGATATTTTCGATTTCGACGGTGGCGTCGTCCACCAGAATTCCCACGGCGAGCGCCAATCCGCCGAGAGTCATGATGTTGATCGTTTCTCCCAGTGCGCTGAGCATCAGAATACTGACGAGGATCGACAATGGAATGGAGATGGCGATAATCAGCGTGCTCTTCCAGTTGCCGAGGAAAATCAGAATCATCACCGCGGTCAGACACGCGGCAATCAGAGCTTCGCGCAAGACGCCTTGAATCGAAGCGCGCACAAACACGGATTGATCGAAAAACGTGGTGAGATGGAGGCTTGGCGGCAACGAGGATGAGTAATCCTGCAATACTTTCTTGACGCGATCGACAATGTCGAGCGTCGAAGCTCCGCCCGTCTTATACGTACTCATCAGCACGCCGCGCTGTCCGTTCATGCGGACGATATTGGTTTGCGGGCTGAATCCATCGCGAATATGAGCGACGTCTTTCATGTAGATCGTCGCGCCATTGACGGTCTTGATGGGCAGATCGTTCAGGCCTTCGATGCTCACCGGGCTGCCATTCAGCTCGACGAGATACTCCAGCGAGCCCAGCTTCACTGTTCCACTGGGTAGGATCAAGTTTTGCGCGTCGATGGCGTTGACGATGTCGACGGGGGAGAGCCCTTTCGATTGCAGCGCCGCGGAATCGATGTCCACCGAAACGACTCGTTGTTTTCCGCCATAAGGGTACGGAAGAGCCGCGCCTTGCACTGTGGCCAACTGCGTGCGAATGAAATTGTTCCCAAAGTCGAAGAGTTGCTGCTCGCTCAAGCTGTCGCTGGTCAATCCAATTTGGATGACGGGGACGGTCGACGCAGAAAAGATACTCACGAGAGGAGGAGTGGTCCCGGGCGGAAGGGATTTCAGGATGGTTTGGACAATGGCGGTGGTCTGGGCCAGCGCGGTTTGCACATTGGCGTTCGGCTGAAAATAGATTTTGACGACGCTGATCCCGTTGATGGAGATCGATTCGATGTGCTCGACGTCGTTTACCAGGGTGGTGACGGCGCGCTCGGAATTCGAAGTGATGCGCTGCTCCATCTCCAGAGGTTCGAGGCCGTCATATTTCCAAACCAGGCTGACCACCGGGATGTTGATGTCCGGGAAGATGTCCGTCGGCGTGCGCATGAGCACGATGGGCGTCAGCAGAACAATGACGAGAGCGAGAACCACGAACGTGTAAGGTCTCGCGAGCGCTAATCGGACAATCCACATAAAATTTCGATGATTCCTCTATAGGGCAATACGCCCGCAGGCCCAACTTGAATCGGTTCTGCCGTCAAACTGCTCTAGTCTTAGATTCCTGGGGCCGTTTGTTTGGGTACGCTCCGCGCCTCAGCGCGAGCTGCCCCAGGACTAAGCATTTAGACGACGAGGCCCCCGAATCCGGTCAGATCATGGCCGCCGTTCAAGCAGCTCTCCAGGATGCCAAGAGCCAGCTCGATCCCGGCCAAACCTTTATGGTTCAAACTGTTAGCCCTGAGCAGGGCCGCGCGGCTTTCATCTTACCCCTTTTTCAATGCCTCTGTTTTGACGCTGGTCACATGGCAACGGCCGCCAAATTGGACCGCCGGTTCCAAATGCCATGAATTGAATTTATGCGGAGAATTAATTTGTCAACTGGGAGTCCTTCGAGGGCGCCGCTGCAAGTAAGTTGATCGAGCTGGAAAGAACGCAGCGCCCTTCGTTCGCGGCGCACCGACCGCTACTTGTGGGTCATGACGAAGACGCCATCCCAATTTGCCGGCGGTTCCTCAAAAAGATAATCCTGGCAGCGCTTCCAATAGACGCGGGAAGGGCCGTCGGCAGGCCACTTGTCGAGAATCTCCTGGAAGGCCCGCTGTGCCGTTTCCCACTGCCGGTGCTGATAGAGTTGGCGAGCATGGGCGAACAGATCTACTTGAAGGCGAACTGTTTCTGCCGAGCCATCTGCGTCCAAATCCGCTTGGCGTCCCATCAGTTGATAAATAGTGACGGGTTGTAGCTTTCCTTTCACGCGCATCAAATCCAGCTCGCGGAAAACAAAGCCGTCGTTCTTCGCGGCTTGATAGGTCGTTTCGTTCGCGATGATATGCGTCCCGTAATCCTTGTTCAGCCCTTCGAGACGCGAAGAGAGATTTACGGCATCGCCCAGCGCCGTGTAGCCGTAGCGGAGCGCGGAGCCCATGTTGCCGACGCTGGCGACTCCCGTGTTGAGCCCAATGCCGATTTCGAGGCTCGGCTTGCCTTGCTCTTCCCACTGCTTTTGCAATTCGCGGACGCGCTTCATCATTTCAAGAGCGGCGGTGCAGGCCCTCGCTGCATGTCCCTGTTCCTCGAACGGAGCGCCCCAGAAGGCCATCACCGCGTCGCCAATATATTTGTCGAGCGTCCCGTGATGACTGAAGACAATGCGCGTCATGTCCGAGAGATACTGATTCAGAAAGAGAGCGAGCTCCTGGGCGTCCAGTTTTTCGGAGATACTCGTGAATCCACGAATGTCGCTGAACATCACGGTGATGTCGGTTTTTTTGGGGTCCACGAGGCGTGGATTGACGAGCAATCGGCGAATGACTTCCGGACTGAGGTACTGGCCGAACGCGGTGCGCACTTTGCGTTTTTCTTTCTCCTCGACGAGCGCGCGGTAGAGCGAAACGAGAAGCACGTTGCCGGTGAGCGTCATCGCAGGGACTGTGAAGTTCAGCCACCAGCCGTGCCTAAACGCGCCGTAATCCACGGCGACAAGTGGAATTATCAATCCTGCGCCGAACCACATCCAGCGTGGCTGCACCAGCGCCATCCAGATGCCGAGAGGTATGCCTAAGAACAAAATCGCCAAAAAATCCCAAAGCGCTTGGTTAGCGCCCCGCACCAGGAAGCCGTGATTGAGCATGTTGTCGATCACATTGGCGTGCACCTCCACGCCGGGGTAGTTGATTCCGCCATAGGGTGTTGTCCGCAGATCCCCGATTCCAGTTGCTGATGCTCCGACGAGGACGATTTTGCCTCTGAAAAATTCTGGCGGAACTTTTTCGTCCACCACGTCGGCTATCGAACGATATGGATAGCTGCCTCTCGGGCCGCGATAATTAATCTGCATGTGGCCCGTGTAGTCCGGTTCAATTTTCAACTTATCGCCAAAGTTGATGCTAACCACTCCGATTTGATTGAAATTCACCGACAATTGAGTGGTCGGTACGCCGAGATACAGTCTTACTGCCTGTACTTCCAGCGAGCCGAACATCTGCCAATCATTAATATCTTTCGACCGCCCGAACGGCAGCACCAGCATCGTCCGTCGCAAAACCCCGTCGGGATCGGAAGCAATGTTGAAAAATCCTATGGAAGTTTTTTCAGGGTTGTCTGGATTGGCCAGAATGGGGAGGTTGGCAATCGTTGCGGAAAATAGGTCTCCTTCCTGGTCGTACTTCCGGACCAGTTCCGCAAAGTCCTGTTTTCCCGTCGCAGGATTCAGGGCGGTCCTTGTAAGCGAATACCAGTCAATCAAATCGGCATACTGATTGAGAGTCGCGTTGTCGATGCCCGTCAGCTCCTCTTTCTTCAGGAAGAAGCTGCCGAGGACCACGGGCCCAAAGCGGTCTATGGCCTTGCCAAATTGCACGTCAACATTGTTTTCTGCGACGAGCTGTTGCAACCAGGTCTCATATTTAGGGTCGACCGGATCTCCGTTTTTCTTCCTCGTCTCGAGATCCGTCCAGATTTTCCGCAGCATCGCGACGGTCTGGTCGGGTTTATCAAACGTTATGTCGAAAGCTACTACTTTCGCGCCGTCTTGCCGCAAGACGTCCAGCATCTTGGCGAAATGTGTTCTGGAGAACGGCCATTTCCCCAGAACTTCCTGAGAGTGCTGGTCGATATCCACGATGACGATCCGGGGATCTAGAGGAGTTGCGTCCGCAGGACGGTAGCGAAACCTTGTATCCAATGAGTCGTATTCGAGGCGCTGCAGGAAAACGAAAATCGGCGTTGATCTCTCGCCAAGGAAGGTGACGTAATAAATTCCAAGGGCGAGAAACGTGATAACCAAGCTGATGATGAACGAGACGCGATGCCGCCACCACGACTGGAGAAGTTCGTAGAGGCCGAAGCCGCCCCGCCCCTGCCACCATGCGCCTGACGGAGCTGCCATTGCGATACGCGCGTTACTCGCGGTAGACGAAGTTCATGCGAGCTCCGCCCACCTCGATGACGTCTCCGTCATTCAGGCGCACGGGTCCGGTGATCGGCTTGCCGTTCACGAGCGGCATTTTGTCGCCGGGGCCGATGTAGTAGCCGTCATCGCGCTGGTTAATTTGTGCGGCCATGGGCGGCTTGAACCAGCCTTTGAGTTTCACCGTGGCCATGCCCGACTTGCCGATGACCGTCAGCTTGTTAGTGAGCATGTATTCCTTCTGATCCGTTCGCCCGCCAAGCACAACGAGCGTGGGAACTTTGAGCCGCCCGGACGCAAATTGCACGCGCTCGCCGGTAGCTGCAGCCTGCTGAAGCATACTCCGGCGCTCTTTGGTGTCGAGCACCATCGTTTCGTTGATGCGCGGAGCGCTGGCCTTGCGCCCCGTATCCCAGGGCACGGGAGCGTCGCCGGAGGCATCGACCTTGATGTGATGTTTGCCGATCCAGATCGAATCGCCATCATGGAGCGTGGCGCGCTCAATGCGCAGATCGTTTACAAACGTGCCATTGAGGCTATCGAGGTCTTCGACGACGAGCCGCTGGCCCTCAAAGTACACGCGCGCGTGATAATTCGAGACCGCCAGGTTGTCGACCGGCAAGTCGTTGTCCGGGGACCGTCCGATGCTCACGGGCCGGCTTCCCACCGGCACTTCCTTGACCGTCTTTTCTTCAAACATCAGGCTGAGCTTCGCCATCTCAACGTCCTCCTGTGGCGCCGTTTCCGGACGCTTTTTTCCGCGCCCCCCGGCGCAGCCATGAAAACCAACTTCTGGATTTCGTGCCAACGCGAACCACAATGACGGTGATGTTGTCCACGCCGCCTCGTTCGTTGGCCAAGGCCACTAACTTCTCCGCAGCCCTGGTGGGATCCGTTTCCGCCTGCAAGGTGCCTGCAATTTCCGGCTCCGTCACCATGCGCGTCAAGCCATCGCAACAAAGCATCAAAATATCTCTGGCAAAAATAACGTGTTCTTCGGTATCCACTTCGACGTCCGGCACAGCTCCCAGCGCCCGCAGCAGGACGCTCTGCATTTCGCTTTCTTCCGCTTCCGCCGCCGTTATAATGCCGCGCCGAACCTGCTCGGCAACCAGCGAATGATCGCTGGTGAGCTGTTGCAAAGTGCCGCCCCTCAGCAGGTAGGCCCGCGAATCCCCAACGTGAGCGATGCTTAGTCTTGAGCCATCGAGCCACGCTGCCGTCAGTGTCGCTCCCATGCCATGCTGCTCGGGATGCGCTTCTGCCGAGTCGTAAATCTTTTTGTTGGCCAAATGCACGGCGTTTGTCAGACGCTTGGTCTTCTCGCTCCAGGTTGGCTCGGAGACGCCCATTTGAGTGGCCGCGGAATCCGTACTCGCGTCCATGCAAAATTTGACGATCGTCTCGACGGCCATCTCGCTGGCCACTTCGCCATGCGCTTCGCCGCCCATCCCGTCCGATAGCACAAAGAGGTTCAGCGGCTCGACGACGCGGAAGCAATCTTCGTTGTTCGTGCGCACCCGGCCTAGGTCGGTTACGCCGCCGCTTTCGATCCGCACAAACTCTCCCCGTGCCGCTGGCAGTAGGAACCGCTGTCCACACCCGTACCCGGCAACCCTGTTCTCACGCTAACAGACCCTTTCCGGCCGCGAAAGACTGTGACGCCTACTGATTACTTGTTATTTGGCGTCATGCGCCGTCCCGGCCTTTCCGAGGGTACAACCAAATCGTCGATTCCGTGTCTTACTTTCTGGCAGATGTGGGGACACTCCTTGCCTCGCCGGTCAGGTCCGCTTCCGCTATAATCTGCCTCGCGGCGGCCGACTCTTCGAGGAACGCCGGATCTGCTTCCCTCACAATGGCCAAATCCAAAAAACCGCTTGGCACGCGAACGCTTGCATCGCGGCACACGGGCCTCTCCGCGGCGCAGGCTAGCCGCGAGCTCGAGGAACTGAACAGCATCGGCATCGCCTTGAGCGGGACTCATGATGTGGAACGCCTGCTCACGCTGATTTTGCATAAGGCGCGAGAGATAACAGGCGCCGATGCGGGATCACTCTATTTGGTAGAGCAGGTCGCGAGCAGTTTGAATGGCGCGACGCAGCACGCGGCTAACGGGACGGAACCAGCTCGACAGTTGCGATTCCGCCTGACACAAAACGACAGCGTGCAGTTTCCTTACGCCGAACACACCCTGCCGATCACCGAGTCTTCCATGGCGGGATATTGCGCGCTGCATGGCGAAGTGATCGAACTGGCTGACGCCTATCGCATTCCCAAATCGCGGCCCTTTCGCTTCAATTCTTCGTTCGACGAACAGGCTGGCTATCGCACGCGCTCTCTGATCACGCTGCCCATGAAAAACGGAAAGGGTGAAGTCATCGGTGTGCTTCAGCTCATCAACTGCAAACGCCATCCGAAAGCGCGGCTGGCCGATGCAAATGCGGTTCACCGCTACGTTCATCCGTTCCCGGAGCGCGCCGTGCGGCTTGGGTTGTCCCTGGCTTCGCAGGCCGCGGTGGCTTATGAGAATTCGCAGCTTTACCGCGACATCGAGAACCTTTTTGATGGTTTCGTGAACGCCTCTGTGAAAGCCATCGAGCAGCGCGATCCCACCACTTCCGGACACTCGCAACGCGTTTGCCAGATGACGCTTGCTCTTGCGGAAGCCGTGGACCGCGAAGAGCAAGGGCCGTATGCGGATTTGCGCTTTTCGCGCGAACAAATGAAGGAGCTGCGCTACGCAACTTTGCTTCACGATTTCGGAAAAGTAGGCGTGCGCGAGGAAGTTCTCGTCAAAGCTAAAAAACTTTACCCGCTTCAGTTTTCGCGGTTGCTCGATCGTTTTGATTACATCCGGCGCGACATGGAAGCGCGCATCGCCGAGCAAAAAGTGGAGGTCCTGCTGGGACATTCTCGCAAGGAGGCGGAGGCGCGCGTGCGCTTGAAACTGCTCGATGGAGAGGCCAGCCGGTTAATCGCCGAGCTGGGCCGTTACGTCGATTTCATCGCGCGTGCCAACGAGCCAACGATCCTCCCATCAAGCGAGTTCGATTTGTTGACGGAAATCTCTCAGAAAACCTACCGCGACCCGCGCGGCGCCGAGCGCCCCTTTCTCACTTCGGAGGAAGTTCGGTACCTCTCGATCCCGCGAGGCAGCCTCGATTCGAACGAGCGGCGGCAAATTGAATCGCATGTGACGCACAGTTTTAATTTCCTAGCCCAAATTCCCTGGACACCGCAGTATCGCGGCATTCCTGAAATCGCTCGCGCCCACCATGAAAAACTCAACGGCCGCGGTTATCCGGCGGGTTTGGTCGCTTCAGAAATTCCTGTGCAAGCGAAAATCATGACTATCTGCGACATTTTCGACGCGCTCTCCGCGTCCGACCGTCCTTACAAGCGCGCCGTCCCGACGGACCGCGCTCTCGAGATATTGAAGCTGTGCGTTCGGGATGAGGAGATCGATCCCGACTTATTCCGTCTTTTCCTCGACGCCCAGGTCTACCGCCTGGTTGCGAAGCCCGCATAATGGACGCCCGCAGCTTTCTTGACCGATTACTTTTTGGATGATCGATGGGGCTTAGGTGCCTTGCGAAGTCCTTATCCCTTTTATAATAGGCGTGGGGCAGGTTATGTGGACCTATCTACTTGGGCCTTTTCTTGCGCTGCTTCCACGGCGCTTGCGCAATGCTTCGCCATTCTCCAAAGCCGTGCGTTGGCGTCCCGCCGCCATCCTCAGCGGCTTGGCGGAATCCACGAGCGCGCTGAGCGTGCTCATGGCTTGGTATTACTACTCGATGTCCACCACGCTTTCGCATCTCTCGGATCTCGCGCTCAGCGGCAAGACCGCTCCCACAACCACTGATTATGATCTCGGGACGGCTGCTCTTCTCATTTGGTCCACCCATCCACTGACGTGGGCCATCGTCTTTTTTGGCATTGAAGGTATCGTGCGCGCCTGCGCGGGCTTCACCGACACCGTTTTGGGCATTTTCCCCCTGTATTTCGTTGAGAAAGTCTACGCGACTGTTTTTCGCAGGCGTGAATCGAAAACGCCGTACGCCGCGGATTTTTCGCGGAGCCACGTCTCTTCCTATGTAGGTGCCATACGCGATAAAGTTGTGACCGTCAGGCCATCGAATCTCGCTGACGAGCTTCGCATTGTGAAGAATGTCTCCGAAGAATTTTTGGAAATTCGCGCAAGCCAGGAAAAGCAGGAGTGGACTCCTCCTCGTACAGTTCGCATCGAGGATCGCTATTACCGCCTGGAAGAATCATTGCGCGGGCCGGGCCCTCGCCCATTCATCTACAAATTGCGGCGATTGCCCAAGGGCGTACCCGGCCGGACCGTGCTCATCTATTTTCCAGCCGAAGAGCCCGTGAAAGCGAGCAGCTGATTCAACGCTTTGCGGCCCTGCTGCGTTCTCCTGCTTGGCCCAACGCTCTTCGTCTTTCTCCGCCCGCCGCCTCTCGACTACAATCTGGTCATGCCTTTTCGCCGGCGGGTGACGTTGTCGATTTTGCGCTGCCTTTGTCTTTCGGCCTCGTTCGTTTTCCTATTTTTTCCAGCCTTTGCACAAAAGCCGCCGCGCTCCTCGGCGGGCCGAACACTCGTCCTTCCGCGAACCATTATCTCGGGCGACCGCGCTACTCTCGCAGTGCTGGATGGCAACGGACGTCTCACTCCCGGTGCCAAAGTTGTGTTTTCGAACGGCGACCACCTGACCACGGATGCGACCGGCCGCGCGCTGTTCGTTGCGCCACTCAATCTCTCCGTCATTCGCGGCTCCATCGCTGGCCGCCAGGGCGGCACTGCGGTGACCATCCTGTCCCCAAATGCAGCGGCCGGGCCCGCCATGCAAGTCGCCTCGATTCCCGAAATCGCTTCGCTCACCGACCGCTTTGAAATCGATGGCGGCGGCTTTTGCGGCGACGCCGATGCCAACCACATCACCATCTCGGGCAAGCCTGCTTTTGTATTGGCTTCCTCGCCCACCTCACTCGTTGTTTTGCCTCCCGCGGACTTGCAGCCCGGCCGTGCCTCTGTCGATCTTTCCTGCGCAAAACAATACGGCCCGCCCCTCGAAGTAGTCTTCGTCGCGCTTGAACTGGAAGCCGACTCCTCTCCGCTTAAGCCCGGTGTTCATCGCCAGCTTACTGTCCAGGTGCGCGGCACCCATGAGAGGATAAAATTGGAAGCCAGAAATTTGGCCCCGGACGTTGCGGGGCTCACCGGCGGGAATCCTGCTCGAGTGTTCAGCTCCGGAGGGGCAGAGAACTTGGCCCGTTTCGAAATCGTTGGCCGCAAACGCGGCGGCTTTCAGATTTCCATCCGTCTATTGACTCCTTCTTCCGCCCCGAAATAAAGATCCGCAAACTTTGTGTCTCCTGCGAGAGCCATCATCTCGGCAGCTTGCTTACTGGCCTTGTGTTACATTTTCTACTTGTAGCTGGCAAGATACTTCCGGAGAGATCTGTGATCCTAACGCTCGTGGTCAGCGCTGTCATCGCCCTGGGCGTGGGTGCGCTCGTCGGTTGGGTACTTGCTTCCTCGCGCGCGACGCGCATCTGGTCAGAGGCCGCGGCACTTGCCGCTCAGCTTGGCGACACCCGCAAAGAACTCGAAATTTCCCGAAGCGACCTGGACAAACTCCGCAAAGACCTCGCCACCGAACAGACTCTTCGCGCCAAGGCCGAATCCGACCGCCAAAACGAGCGCGCTAATCTCGAGGAGCAGCGAAATCTGTTGAGCGAAGCGGAAACGAGATTCCGCGAAGCTTTCGATTCTCTGGCGGGGAAAGCCCTGGAGCATTCCAGCCAGCAGTTTCTACAACTGGCTCAAGAGCGCATGACCACTCTGCAAAAACAGGCTTCAGGAGATCTTGCTCAACGCCAGGAATCGATAAAAGGCATGGTCGATCCGCTCCAGCAACGGCTTACCGAGCTACAAACGCACCTCCGCGAACTGGAATCGAATCGCCAGTCGGCTTATGGCGAGCTTCGAACGCAGGTGCAGACCCTCGCCCAGACGAACCGCGACCTTCAAAAAGAAACGGGAACGCTGGTCAGCACACTTCGTCAACCCCAGGTCAAAGGCCGCTGGGGCGAACTAACTTTGCGTCGCGCTGTAGAGCTTGCAGGAATGTCACCGCACTGCGATTTCAATGAACAGGTGTCCGTAGCAGGAGATGAAGAGGACACACGCTTCCGCCCCGATCTGGTCGTGCATCTTCCCGGAGACGCCAACGTCGTTGTGGATGCCAAGGTTCCGTTGCACGGATTTCTGAGAGTGGCGGCAGCCCAAACCGAAGCCGAGCGCCAAGCTGGACTCGCGGAACACGTGCGTCTCGTCCGGGACCATGTATCACAGCTCTCTTCGAAAGAATATTGGAAGCGCTTTGATCGAGCGCCGCAATTCGTGGTGATGTTCGTGCCGGGTGAGTCGTTTTTCAGCGCGGCATTGGAGAGTGATCCGACCCTACTCGAGGAGGCCATGGAAAAGCGGGTAGTGTTGGCCAGCCCCACGAATTTGATCGCCCTTCTGAGGGCTGTGGCCTATGGATGGAGGCAGGAACAGATCGCTGAGAATGCGCAGGAGATCAGCGACATTGGCAGGGATTTGTATGACCGGCTTCTAAAGTTTCTTGAGCACTTCAACGATGTGCGAGGGGGACTTGAGCGGGCAAACAAGTCATTCAACAATGCCGTTGGCTCTCTCGAGGGCCGGGTGCTCCCGTCCGTCCGCAGGCTGCGAGAGAAGGGACACCACGCGGCTGAGCTGCCTTTGGTGGAACCTACGGAGACCGCTCTGCGCGCGCTGAACCCCTCCGTTGCGGAAGGCGAGAAATAGCCCAGATGAAAAAGACGCCTGGCGACGTATAGGCCCCTTGCTCCGAACTAACAATTGACGCCTCGGAGAAAGCTTATCGATTGATTTTCATGGCGAACCGAAATTGCCGGGGATTGTATAGTGGGCCAGAAAGCAGATCTCCGTCCGATAAGTGAACCGCTCAGGCTCAAAAATGCATCCGGTTAGATTTGCAGGTGCCGCTGAACCAGCTTGCGCAGCTTTTCGCGGTCTTCGTCCTTCATGTGCACGAATTCCACGCCGCTCCCGTCCGGGCCGAGATTGCGCACCACGGCGGTAAAATGAATCTTGCGCAGCCCGGAGCGAACTTCCAGCTTGATGGAATCGCCCACCGAAAGTTTTTTCAAAGATTCCAGGTAAGCTCCGCCCAGGCTGATGGTTTTCACGCGCGCAAGCCCGACCTGGGATCCCTCAATCTGCGCTCGCAGCGGTGATTCCAGAGGAACGCGGACATATCGCCGGGGAACAACATAGCTGCCATTCGTTTGCGGGGCCGCTTCAAACGCCGCACGAGCCCGCCCGGAAGCTGGCCGGTTTTCAAGGATCGCCAGAGCGTCCTCCGCAGCTGCGCGCAGTCCAGCAGGTTCGGTAAACGCCAGTCCTTCGCGGCCTTCCGCCAGCATCCGCAGTAATTCCGCCGCTTCCACGGCATGCATGCGCCCGATCGCTTCGATCGCTTTGATGCGCACAAAAAGATCGCGCAGAACCTCATGTTCGCCGGCGGCAATTTCCATCAGTTGCGGCACGGCGGTCGTTTCCTGCGCCAGCCCGATCTGATCGATCATCATTGGCACGACCAGCGGATGCGCATCCGCGAGCACCGCGGAAAACACGAAAGCCGCACTTTGCGAAGAACCGGCATTGGCCGGACGCGAAAGCTCGCTTACCGCCAAGTCCTGCAAATTCCACTCCCAACTCGCGAGCGCCCGCGCCAGGCCGCGCAGTAATCGTTCCGGATCGGCGGCCGCAAGCAGCTTGATCGCCGCGCTTACACGCTGCCGCCGCGCTTCATACAGGCGCGTTTCGAGAAGATTCAGCACTGGGACGCCGATGGCTCGCAGCAGCCGCGCCATCGCTGCCAGCATTTCCGCGCCGCGCGGTTCGGTCAAGAGCAACGTCAGACGATCAAGCAGCCGCTCCGGGTCGCGTTGTAGCAGCCGCGGCAGAACCGGATCCAGCGGACGGTTCGCCAGCGCGGCATCGACCAGAAGCAACCAGCGGTCTTGCGCCACCAGGCCGCGCGCCAAGGCCGCCATGTGATCGTGCTCTGTGTCCTTAGGCACTCTTTCGAGCCCTACAAGAATATTTTCGAATCCCGCATAATCGCCGCGAGTCACCGCGACGCGCCCCAGCGTCTCCAGGAAAGCCGCAAGCAGCGCCGCGGTTTCCGGAATGGTTTCCTTCTCCAGGGCTTTCATCGTCCCGCGGCTCAAATCCTCCGGCAATTGATTGGGCCAGAGCGATTCGATGACCGGTGTCATTTCATTCAAGCCCGCCGCAACCGCTCGCCGCGCGGAAGCATTCTCGTTTTCAACGCGCCGCGAATAGTTCAACAGGATATTTCGCGCTTCGCGCCGCGGAGCATCCGCTCCCGTCTCGGCGAGTTGCCCAAGCGTTCGTTTGAGCGCGACAATCGGCACGCACCACACGTCCGTCCCGCGCAGTACGGCCGATTTCTCCCGCGCGGGCAGTTCCAGCCAGAATTTTTCGACGATCTGTTCCCGGTGGGTGTCGTTCGCCCACGCGGTCGCCAGCAACGATAAGTGCTGCGAGGAATGCGGGCCGGTATATCCGCCCGAACTAACGAGCACATCGCTCAAGCGATGAAACGTCGGGCGCACAGAGACGGGCCGAAGCGTTCCGGCGGAAAACTCCGCGCTTAGGAATTCCAAAATCAAACTTTCAGAAAGGCGCAGCAGGTAGGGCTGCGGATGTTCGCCCTCGCGCGGAGCATACTGCGAAATGGATCCGAGCAGCATGCGCACGGTTTCCCGGCTGGCATCTTCCATCGCGCCGTGAATCGCACGCGCCGCTTCTTCCGGCGAAAGCCCGCGCGCCGCTTCGAGCGGCGGCGTCAGCCGGGCGATCAAACGCAGCGCCCCTGCCAGATCATCCATCTCCGGCGGGAGAATCGGAACCTCATTGACCTCGCGCGGCGAATTACCGCCGTACGCCACCAGCGCGCCCATTAGGCTGGCGAGCACCGTATCGACCCTGCGTTCCGTTTGTGTGTTGATCGAAATCCCTTCCACGCGATTCTCCAAAAACCGCGCAGCCCACCAGCCGCTGCCCCCGCGCTTTATAGATTCCTCCGATCTCAACAATGATGCTTTGAAGAGTTGCGCGAGAGTGTCCAGTTCGCCTACATGAAATTGCCGGGCAATTCCGATCGATTGAATCCCTGCGCGCTGCAAGTCAAGCGCGAGCGATTGCATTTCACCGCGCAGATCGGGAAGATGCGCGTCGCTGAGTTTGGGCACAACCAGCCCGCCCCGCTCGATATGAATTTCGATCCCGTTCAGCGCGCCCGCGAAATCGTGCAAAGTCTCATAAGCAGTGTCCAGGCTTTGGAGCCGTCGCGGATGATTCCGCTCGTAGATCCGTTCTGATCGAATCAGCAGATGCAGGCATCGCAACGCGTGAATGACGCCGGCCGTTCGCGCATCTGGTGGGGGAGTAGTCGTCCCGTGCGCGCCATGGGAGGCCGGTCGCGGCGCGTTCTTTGGTGCAGACTCGACGTGGGGACGCGATTCAGCGTCGTAACGCTGCTCCTCGACCGGCATGATGGCCCGAAGTACCAAAGCTTACCCCCGCTTGCTTCTTTCTGGCGTATTTAGCTGGTTCGCTAAATAGAGACCCCTCGCCTTTCGCAGCACTCCGTCAGGGGTGGCGTGAGGGCAGGGGACCCTTAGCCATACAGCAAGCACGCTGCCTGCCCCGGCGCTCCAGGAATAAGTGCTTTGTTATTAAAGGTTTGATTCTGAGGTCCTAGAACTACGCGACGACGCTTGTTACAAAAGGTTACCTTCTCAGTAGGCGCAAACCAGCCCTATCGGTGTCGCTCGGTTGTTATAGAGGCCGAGGTCGAGGTCGGACCGTTGGTCAACGAAGCGATGCTTGTTCTCGGGGCAGAGGCAGGATGGTACCTGGCTTCATCAGCGCACACGAGCGTTGTTCTCTTGCTCGTCTCTTGCTCGTAAATGCCCTCCGTTACGCCGCCCGAAGGTTCGGTCGGCAACACTCCTTGCCGTGCACGTCGTAGACTCATTCTAGGCTGCTTTCACAGCGATACTTGGGTAGTATCTCCGTTTCCGGTTGAGTTGGCAGCGTTAGTCACGCACAACTGGACTCTACTGGCGTAATCGAAGTCACCGATTGGGCTGAGGAACCTTGGGAATGATCAGGCTGAGGGCCTTATCAGGTTTTGGGCGCTTTCCGCCGATGAGCATTGACAGCAATCCGGACCGACGCATTCCCGGGAGTTCCGAAGCTAACACTATCTGCCCCTTCGTTCGCCAACCTAGAAGACGTGCGCCATCTGTGGAAGCGTCGTACAAGCCGTCGGGAGTAAAGACGACCCACTCTCCGCTCGTGCTGCGGAACAAAGTCGCCACCAACAAGGCACTCTGCGTGTCCATCACTCGAATGGCGCCGTCGTATCCGCCCATGAATAATAAGCTGCCGCCTGGCATGAATGCCAGCGAAGTCAAGCCACCACCCGCTCGGAATCCTGCGGCTTTTTGCAGATTGGACGCGTTGTACAGAATCAATTGGCCACTGTCCGCGTTTCGATTGCAAGCCGCAACGGCTAGGGTTTCGCCCTTTGGGCTGAACGATGCCGTCAGGGCCAGCCACCCGTCGCTCGTATCGTTGGAAATAAATATTCCGTTTTCAGTGGTGCTGCTCCCCGTTTTTGCATCCACAATTTGCAGCTCACCGCTATCCGAGACCGCAATCTGTTTTCCGTCGCTGCTGAAAACCGCGAAGCCGAAGGCATGCAGTCCGGGTTTACATTCGTCGAATGGGCCCGGGTACGGTCGCAAATCCGGTGGCTTGAACGTGGCCACTTCATGCCCCGTCAACGTATTCACCAGCGTTAACTTCTCCTGCATCGCAATCGCCCGGCGCCCATCTGAACTCAACCAGAAGAAGCCGCGCTGTTCCTCTTCCGCTGAATCACTCTTCCCGAGAGGCGTACTGTTCACCGCGCGCCCGGTCGTAACATCGAAGAAAGTGGTCCGTACCTCATAGGGAATGCTTTCCAGATCTCCACAAAGCATGCCGGGCGGACAATCTCGTTCAGGCAATTCACCTGGTGTAAAAACGTTGGCCACCAATTGTCTGTCGTCTGCGGAGAAGGCAACGTTCGTGGCCGACCATTCGTCATCTTCCCATGGGTGCTCGTGTTCGACCTTCAGTTTCGTCTCTAAGCCGTCATTGGCACGCCATAACCGCACGTCGCCCACTAGGATTTCCGTGTATTTTCCGGTCTGGCTTTTTGATTGAGTAGCGGCGCCGAGCCACTGCGCGTCGTGGCTAAACACGAGGCTCTCCACCGAATTCAAGCCCGTGGCGAAAGAGGTTGGTGCCTGGCTGCCGCGAAGTGGCCACAACTCTATTGAGTCGGTTTGTTTTGCGTACAAACCACTTTCAGTATTCCCACGCGCGACCGCGAGTTTGCTTCCATCCGCGCTCACCGCAATCTTGGAGACGATGCGCAGCTCACCTGCTGCTGTTTGGCTCTCGATGACAGGAGTCGGAGTATTTTGCGCCAAAACCCTGGGAGCAGTAACGAGAATCAGCATCAGCGCCATGTGCCGTGTCAGTTCAAACCGATTCATACCTTCACTTCTAGCATCCGGCCAACTCTCGTCCTAGTTCAAAAACGCCGCCGCATTCACTGTTTATCAACACTCATTGGAACCCCTCTGCATAAAACTAATGGTAAGTCGAGGTGTCGGAAACTGATCCAGTATCGGAACTTGATTTTAGTTGACAATGGTTCTGGAAGTTCTAATATCAAAGCAGGTTATTTTCGGGGATTGCATCGCGGCAGACTCTCTGCCGCTTTTTTATTTTAGCTCCACGATTTCGTAACAAGGATTCCACTTCAGTTTTCTTTTTGCCGCTCGCATGCCGCTCGCATGCCGCTCGCATGCCGCGAGGGGGCTATGTAGGTTGAATTATGTTTACTTATAAATTCTTTAGAATGAGCGGTTACGTGAAGCGTCGGTAAACGCTCATTCTAATAGACTTCCGCGAAATATAAGTTCTTTAGAATGTGTGTTTACATGAAATGTAGGGGTGGCCCTGGCCCTACACGGCAAGACACAAAGCGTCGCTCACTCCGGAGCCCGTCTTATCTAGGTCTCAGGGTTTCCTCAATGGTGACCGTTCCGCCCTCGCTGGCCTGTACGGTACGCTTCACTTGCTGGTAACCAGGGAGCCTAACGACCAATGTGTGCAGACCGGCAGGCATCTGAACTCGCGCGGGTGTCATTTGCCCGGTTGTGGTTCCGTCCAGGAAGATCTCAGCGCCCTTGGGAGTCGTATCGACCTGAGCCCAGGCGACTCTGGAGTTAAGTTCAACGGAGAGTTGGGTCTGAATGTTGTCCTTCACTTGTACTTTTCCAGCGTATGCTTCGTATCCCGGTAGACGCACCACCAGGTTGTAGTTGCCGGGGGCAAGAGGCAATGTCAGCGGAGTTTGGCCGGATTGCTTTGCTCCATTGATGAAGACGTCGGCGCCCGCCGGACGGCTGGTTAGGTACAATCCCTGCGAAAGCGACTCCAGGGAGGCTTTCTGATCGATGACGCTCCCCGCCTTCACTTGCAAAGCCGTTTGCATCGACTGGTAGCCGGACTTTTCGACTTCCAGGCTGTATTGCGCAGGATCGAGATCATTGAAGCTGCACGGCGTCTGACACTGGCTGACAACGCGTCCGGAGGAGCCTCGCAGGATGGCAGTCGCGCCGATCAAATCCGTGACGACGTGAATCGCCCCTTGGCCTGGCGAAGGAACTGGGTGCGCTCCATCCGTACTGCTCGATTTTCCTGTTTCCGGCACGTCCACGTACTCTAAATTGTCTATAAGACGGATGCTCGTGGGGGCGTTGCGAAGGAATTTCAGCAGGTCGACATGTTCCGAGGGCCTAATCTTGCCTGTCAGCACGAGCGTATTTCCAATGGCCTGCACTTTGGCCCGGCCCGTCAATCCCTTTTCCACGAGGATTTCGTCGATCCGTCCTTTGTATTCGGCGGCTGCCGGACTTACAACTAGCTCTGTCTTCTTAGGTGCTGGCTTTTCCGCACTCGGCGCTGGTGGTTTCTTTTCCGGTGCGGACCCTTCGGGATTCGCCGCCGTTGGTGATTCGTTGGAGGCAGGGCTCGTCGAGCTACCCGCCGAAGTACCCGCAGAAGGCGTACTTGCCGCGCCATCGGCTGAAGCGGGAGTCGTTCCGGAGGCCGCCGCAGCGCCGTCAGCGGCCTTTTGCGCCGCGTTCATCTGGCGGGCATCTTCGAAGACCGGACGCAGCTTTTGTATGCCATAGGCGATTACGCCGAGCAAAATCAGCGCGATGAAAATGCTCCCCACAATGCTCTTCTTTTTCGGTTCTTCTTGCTGTTGTATCGGTGTGATGGACCCCGTACGGCGCACGGTCGGCGTCTGCATGGGGCTGGAAGCCCGCACGTTCAACGACCGCGTCGTTGCCACGGTCATGGGATCTTCCGCGTAATGTTGCCGGCCGCCTTGCGCGCCTACACCGGTTCCGGCGAGTGGCAGCGTCGCGTTCGGCGCGCGCGGACCGCTCGTTACCATGGTCTTATCAGGGTTCATGCCTGGCGCAACATTGCGATAGCTGCGCAAATCTTCGAGCATTTCGCGGCAACTTTGGTAGCGCGCTTCCGGTTCCTTGGCCAGCGCCTTCATCACTACCGCGCTGATGCCCGGATGAATCGATGGATCAATTTGGCGCGGCGGGACCGGCTCTTCGTTCACAATCTTGTAGATGACCGTGGTGATGTTCTGGCCCGGGAATGGCTTTTCGCCCGTCACCATCTCGTAAAGCATGACGCCAAGGGAAAAAATATCGCTTCGGCCGTCGACGGCCCGGCCCTTTACTTGCTCCGGCGACATGTAGCTTGGCGTTCCCATCACATGAGCGGTCTGCTGCATGGTGCCGAATTGCAGGATTTTCGCGGTGCCGAAGTCCGTGACTTTCACGGTGTCGTCGGCTGTGAGCATGATGTTCGCAGGCTTGATGTCGCGGTGCACCACGTTGCGTTCGTGGGCAAATTGCAGAGCGCTGCAGGTTTGCTCCATGATGCGCAGCACGCGAGGCAGCGCAAAAGCCTGGCCGCCGTCCAGGTGCGCCTGCAAACTCCTTCCTTCGACCAGCTCCATCGTGATGTAGTACAGGCCGTCTTCTTCGCCGGCGTCAAACACCACAACGATATTCGGGTGGGTCAGCAAACCGGCCGCGCGGGCTTCCGTTTGGAAGCGCGTCAGCAATTCTGGCCGCGACAATCCCGTGCCTTCTTCGCTCAATTTGATGGTTTTGACAGCGACGGTGCGCCCAATGACCGGGTCAGTCGCCTTATAGACCACACCCATGGCGCCGCGGCCCAATTCGCCGATAATTTCGTACCGTCCCGCCTTGATCCCAGTTGTCATCGCCCTTTTCGACTTTCCAACCTGCTTATCGTTCGCCGGGGCCTGGTTCGTTAAACACTTCCGCCGGCGCGGGGTTTCTCCCCGAGGTAAATGCGGGCAAATCGGGCTGACCAGCGGTTTCGCAAATCAAGAGAGACACGTTTGCCGACACCCGGACGCCCTATCATGACAGTACCCACTAAGTTTTCTGTTGGTCAACGCTACCGGGGTACTAGTGTTTCGCACTCGACACGTAGCAAAGCCGAGCGAAATCGGTACTTTTCCCCAACTGGCTCCGCTGGCCTCACCCTAGGGGCGAGGCATCGCTTCGCCGGGGGCCATGCTGCGCTCCGGCATTGGGACGTTGGTCTCGCGGATGGGGCGGTCAACCTCGGCGGGCCGGGCTGGAGCTTCCAAGCCGTCCGTCAATAAATATCCTTGCAGGGCCAGGCCATTGGTCCACACGCCTTCGAGCGCCGCTATGTACTCGATCTGGAGCTCATAGAGTTTGCGCTGCGCGTCCAGCACGCGAGGATAAGAAGCCAGCATCTTGCCGTACTTATCCACCAGCAGACTGTAGGCTTTTTTAGCCTGCGGCAGCATTTCGTCGCGATATTCAACGGCCATCAACTTGGCGTTGGCATACTCGTCCACGACGGTGGCGGCGCGCTCGCGTAGTGTGAGGGCGACCCGCGTCTTTTCCTGTTCCGCGCGGTCTATGCCTGCACGCGCCGCGGCGATGTTGCCTTGATTGCGATTGAAGAGCGGCAGCTCGACGCTGGCTTCCGCGAGCCCTTCCCAACCCGTTGCAAACGGCACGGTCCCCAAGAGCTCGTGGTTGTATTCCAGCCCCGCGCGAAATTGTATGTCTGGAACCGGCTCGCGCTGCGCTTGCGCCAGCAGGGCTTGCGACCGTCCTGCCGCGGTCGCCGCGATCTGCACCGCGGGGCTTTGCTTTGCGATGGCATCGACGACTTGTTCCTCGTTTAGCTCCGGCCAGCCTTTCTCGAGATCGCCAGCGACAATCGACACCGGCAAATCGGGTTGTCCGATCACGGCGGCCAACGAACGCCATTCCTCTCGGAGCGTGTTTTCTTGCATGCGTGCCGCCATGCGCGCTCGCTCCGCTTCCACTTCCGCTTCCAGAACTTCGGATTCGTCGGCTTGGCCGGTGTTTAGCAACTCGCGCTGTGTTTGCGCGACATTTTCAGCAATCTTTGCCAGATCGCGCCGCGTGTCCAACCACTCCTGGGCGGCGAGCACCCGCAGAAACGACATTTTTACTGCGGTTTCGACGCGCGTGCGTTGTTCTTGCGCTTCGATTTCCGCCAGTTTGGCCTCGGAGCCATACACCGCGCGATTCTTGCCGAGTTTTCCTGCCGTTACGATTGTTTGCTGCACAAAAAATCCTTGTTTGCCGCCGCCGATGGACCCGCCTCGTATCTCATCGCCCGTGTAGCCCACCGAAGGATTCGGAAAAAGTCCTGCCTGCTGTTGGCGTGCTTTGGCCGCCCGGATTTCCGCTTCCGCTTGCCGCAATGTGGGGTTTGTCTCGCCGGCCATCTTCTGCACCTGCTCCAGCGTAACGGCTTGAGCGCCTGCGCGTTCTTGTGCTCGCCCCATTTCTGGGTATTCCGGCTTTACCAGCGGTATTTCGCCATGGTGGTGCTGCATTTGCTCCAGCATGGATGTTCTCGCTGTTGCTTGCGCGTCGCGTTCTGGGGATTTTTCTTGCGACCGCGCTGCAGCGACAAAGATCATTGATTGCACAGCCGCTAGAGCCAGGAGCTTGCCTATCGTATTTAGGCGCGCGCCGTCTGCGCTTCTCCACGCGCTCTGTGACCTCTGTGGTGAAATCTCCTTCTGTGTCATCTCACGACTCATGATGTTGCTCCTGACCTAGTGCCGGCTTCGCTTGTCGAATTCGCTCCAACATCTCTTCATATTCCTTGTCGGGCAGGACGCGCACCAGGGTCATCATGCCCATCATCTGCGCGCTCCAGTTCGGAGGCAGGCCGTACGTCTCTGGTTTGGCAACCGCTTCGTCCATGCCCATTTCCATGAAGGCATCCTGCGGAAAGCCAGGCACGCTGCTGGCATTCGCCGCAATCGGCGAGTGATGCATGTGTTCGAAAGGCACGGATTTCGCGAGCGTGGCCATCTGGCTCATGGCCCGTGCATCGGTTAAGGCAGCCGTCTCGATCGCGCGGTCGCGCAGGAGATCCGACATGCTGTTCATCATATGGTGCGGCAGATGGCAATGAAGCATCCACGCTCCTGGATATTTCGCGTCGAATTCGACTACGCGCGCCTGCGCCACTCCGACCAGGACCGTATTCATCGGATACCACGTCGATTCAGGTGCGCGGCCACCCTCCGTTCCGGTCATCACGAACTGATTTCCATGGAGGTGAATCGGGTGGTGGTCCATGCCCATATTAATGATACGGAGACGGACGCGGCTTCCAAGCCGCGCGATCATCGGCGTGATCGCCGGAGCCGCCACTCCGTTGAACGTCAGCCAGTTGTACTCCATGGCCGCGGAGTTCGGGACATTGTTGTTCGGCAAAACAGCCCACTCTTGCAAAACGATTCCGAAATCATGATCGGCGCGTGGCTTGTAACTTCGTTCGGGATGCGCCACAAAAAATCCGATCATGCCCATCATTTCCTGCATCGCGCCGTGGGAATGATAGAAAAATGTGCCTTCTTGATGGACCGTGAATTCGTAGACGTATTTTTCGCCGGGCGCCACCGGCTTCTGGCTGATCCATGGGACGCCGTCCTGCTCGATGGGAACTTCGAGACCATGCCAATGGATCGAAGTGGCTTCCGGTAATTTATTTTCAAGAATGATGCGAACGCGTTCGCCCTGCTGCACTTGAATCGTCGGACCCGGAAGACTGCCGTTGTAGCCCCATGCTTCGATGGTTTTGAACGGCGCAATTTTTCGTTTCACCGGCTCGGCAACGAGCTTGAACACTTTCACGCCGCCATCCATTTCGAACGGCAGATCCGCCATGTCGGGCGTGATCATCGGCAGATAGGGATCCGGCCCTATCGGCACGACCTCCTTTTTTTTGTGATTGCCGTAGGGACTGTGGTGGCGTCCTTGCTCGATTTCGCGCGCCGCTTGCGATTCATTCATTTGCGGGCTTCCGCGCAACGCTTCGGACAATCCCAGGAATCCCGCGCCGAAAAACGCCGCATTCTGGAAAAATCTTCTTCTCGTGCCGCTCATTCGTACCTCCGCGAATTGCTTCTCAAACCGTTTGTTGCGTTGATTAGCGCGACGATGCGCATTTGCCGCATATCAGCACCCGGGCTGCGCGAGCATAACATTCGCGCGTTCACGCATATGGATTTCGTTTGCTGGGGGAGTTGAAACGGACTTCAGTCCGAAAAATCACGGCTATCCGGAACAGCCGCGCCGATTCGAGGAGAACTCGTCCTGCGCGCCCGAACGCCGGACTTGCTCGCGTGCCCCACGAGGCCACGCCGGGTGTAACGAAATGTTGGCCAACCCCACAAATTCACGCTACGCTGCCGCACGCCATCCGTCAATTTCGGCTTGGCGGCTTGTGTCGATTTACTTCAGGGTTGAATTCACCCTCTCTAATAACCGTGGCCGTTCGAGTCGCTGCCCACTTCCACTTTTCCGGCAAACGAACGGTACACATAGGTGAAGTAACCCGCGGCGAGAATCATTCCGACAATCCACCAAATCAGGCCGACCTTCAGTCCATAGGCGCCGGCTTTCGCACCTTCGATCGTAAGGGAATACGCGGGATTGCGCGCGGGCAGCACCATGGGATAAACCCCGAAGACCACGCTGGTCAGCATACCGACGAGATACAGGCACGAAGCGAAAAAAGCTTTTCGCTCGGCATGTTTTCTCAACTCAAACGCCACGCCTGCGAGACCGGCCACGGCCAGCAGGGGCAATATAAGTCCGACAGGCCAAGTGACAAAATTCTCTTTGACTTGCGGCTGGATCGCAAACGTCACGGCGGTGACGATGGCCGTCAGAACGACCACGCCCCACCAAACGTGACCAGCAAGCTTTCGCGCCCGTTCATTCACCGCGCCGTTGGTTTTTAATTGCACCCACAGCGCGCCGTGCATGACCAGCACCAGCAGCGCCAGCACGCCGACCAAAATCGTGTACCAGTCGAGGATGCCCGTCACTTCGCCGAGGCGAAAATTCGTCCATAGGGGCTCGAAAAAATACCCGCTGGCATCGAGCGGCACGCCGCGCACCACATTGGCCAAAGCCGCGCCAAAAAATACCGCCAGCAAAATGCTGGAAGCGCAAAAAAGGAAATCCCAGAGAGGATCCCATACCGCGCTTTTTACATGATTGCGAAATTCGATCGAGGCCCCGCGCAAAATTAGCAGCCATAACACCATCATGAGGGGAAGATAAAATCCGCTGAAGCCGCTGGCGTATAGCTGAGGAAACGCAAAATAAAGCACGCCTCCTGCCGCGAGCAGCCACACTTCATTGCCATCCCAAACAGGGCCGATGCTTGCCAGGATTAGACGGCGCTCTTCATCCGTTTTTGCAATCAATAAGTGGATCGCGCCCGCGCCCAGGTCAAAACCGTCGAGGAGCACGTACATGGCGATCATGATCGCCACGAGGCAGAACCAGATTGTTCCCATCCGTCCTCCTCAATCTCAATCGGCCGCGATCGAAATTCTTGCTTCCTGCCGTGAGTCATCCTCATCAGGACCAGGGCCTGTTTCGATTTCGCGGTAAATCAGGAAAAGCCAAAGCATCGCGAGGACCGTGTACATGCCCATGAATCCAATCAGCGTAAACCACACGTTGCCGGCTTCCACGCGCGGGGAGACACCCTGCGACGTGCGCATCATTCCATAGATAAGCCAGGGCTGTCGTCCAAGCTCGGCAGTCATCCAACCCGCGGTGTTTGCGATGTAGGGCAAAGGGACGCTGATCATCAGAATCCACAGCATCCAGCGCGAGGTGAACAATTTTCCGCGCCAGTACAAAAATGCCGCAACGACCATCACCGCAATAAAGATTGTCCCCAGGCCGACCATCACGTGATAGCTGTAGTAGAGCAGCGGAATCTGGTCGGGCCATTCGGTTTGCGGGAAGGCGTCCAGGCCGCGCACGTTTGCGCTCCAGTTTTTGTAAGTGAGAAAACTCAGCATTTGCGGCACGACTAGCGGATTGTCCAGTTTGCGGTTTTGCACATCCGGCTGGCCCAAGATGGCTAGCGGCGCGCCTTGCTGCGTTTCGAAGAGGCCTTCCATCGCCGCGAGGGTGGGCGGCTGGTTTTCTGTGACCATTTTGCCTTGAGCGTCGCCGGTGGGGACAAGCTGGAGCACTGCGGCGATCAGTCCGACCAAAACACCCGCCTTTACAAATGTCCGTCCGTAGGTTGCATGCCGGTTCGTTAGCAAATAAAATGCGCCAACGGCAGCCATCACGAAGCATCCCGTCTGCACCGCGCCGAGCATGGTGTGCGCGTATTGCCAGAGCGCCCACTTATTCAGGATGAGTCCCCAGAAACTCGCCAGATCGATCTCGCCGTTCGCGCCGAGCCGGTAACCGACAGGGTGCTGCATCCATGCGTCCGTGGCCACGATCAAAAATCCCGAGAGCCACGAGCCGAGCCAAACCAGGAATGCGGCCCACCAATGTCCCACGCGGCCCAGTTTTTTCTCGCCGAACAGGAACAATCCCAGGAAGCTCGATTCGAGGAAAAAGGAAAAGACACCTTCCATCGCAAGCGTTTGGCCGATCACGCCGCCCGCTGTTTTGGAAAAGGCTGCCCAATTCGTTCCGAACTGAAACTCCATCGGAATTCCGGTGACGACGCCCAGGGCAAAATTAATTCCGAAGATGCGCGCCCAGAAACGCGCGGCACGGTTGTAATGTTCATCGCCCGTGCGAAGAGCTTTCGTCTTGAGGTAGACGAGGAGCAGCGCGAGGCCCATCGTCAATTGCGGAAAAATATAGTGGAACGTGATCGTAAATGCGAACTGCAGCCTGTGGACGGTCAGCGCTTCATTCATTCAGGCACCTCGACGCCTTGCACCTGCTCACCAGCCTCGCAGAGATCTCCAGTCACACGAACACGGTCTGTTCAATAGCAGCATTCTCCCACTTTCGCTGTGATCTGGAACACAATATCTCGGCTCTTGCTCGCAGCGTTGTTGGATAGTTCTCTTCGCGAATGAATTTCTGGTGGGGCTGGGGAGATTCGAACTCCCGACAAACGGTTTAGGAAACCGTTGCTCTATCCATCTGAGCTACAGCCCCGCTCCTTCACATTGTAATACGTTCCGCGGGATTCTCGTCCAAGCCTAACCCTACTTTGCCGCGAGGTTTAACGCGGCCCGCTCCTATGGCTGCAATCCAGGCGCCACCTTTGAAATCCGCAAGCTTTTGGAAATCGTCGGCCAATATTCCTTCAACAAATTGTTTACCGCGCCAAATCCGATTCGAATGCCGTATCGTTCAAAAGTTTTCGCTGCTGTTCGTTCCGTTTGCGGAAGATAAAGGTTTGCCAAACCTTCCGCCGCCAGCGGCCCCAGGGTGCCCGGCAAATTGAAGGTCGCGCCCCCCGCATCCGTTCGAATCACCACCACTCGCCGCAGGGCATGTCCGCCTTTCGCGCGAAACCCCGGCTTCACGCTCACAAAGTATCTCGGATCTTCGCGCAGCAGCGCCGGCAATAAGAAGGTCCCGAAAAAATGGCTCGAAGCGCCGCTGGCCATGGACGATCCGAACCGCTTGCCGTAGCCCTCGCCGCCCTGGCCGTAGCCAGCGAGCGTCCCGCGCGCCTCGCTGATTCCTGCCCCGGCCATCGAACTGAGAATCTGCGGAGGCGCAGTGCTCGTGCTGAGAAACAATTTAAATTTTTGCGCGCCGGTCAGAGGTCCCGGGGAAGTCGCCAGGTCAGGATAGAAGTAGGACTTTCTCGCAATAAGACCCAACGAATCTTGCCAAACATTTTTCCCTTGCTTCTGCGCAGCGCCCTTCGCGCTTTGCTTCGGCGCTGGCGCGTCGGGCAGATCCGCGCGCTCCG
The DNA here is from genome assembly GCA_963843265.1 of uncultured Acidobacteriota bacterium. Lineage (GTDB taxonomy): Bacteria > Acidobacteriota > Terriglobia > Acidiferrales > UBA7541 > Acidiferrum. The sequence continues at coordinate 154,311 of CAWJJR010000002.1, forward strand.
GTTTCTGCTGGGCCAGCGTTTCCCGGCCGGCAAAAAGGAGCAACGCCGTTGCCAATAGAACCTGGGTCCGCATGTTCACCTTTGGAATCTTAGCATGCGGAATTGGATGTTTTTCGGCAGCCTAATGGTCATTGTCTTTTGCCACCCGTGGGGCGCTGCTACTTCCACGCGCGCACACGGGTTCGCCGTGTTATGATTCTTGAACGCTCCCAATTCTTCGCCCTTCCCAGCCGAACAGGAGAGAATCATGAAGCGCCCCCTTCGCATCGTTGCCGTCGTTGTCGCCGTTTTGATTGTTCTTCTTGTGGTTGTTCCATTTTTGATTCCGGTGGACAAATTTCGTCCCACTATTGAACAAAAAGCGTCGCAGGCGCTTGGGCGCCAGGTTCAGTTTGGGAGTTTGAGTCTTTCTTTGATTAGCGGCTCGCTATCAGCCGAAAATCTTTCGATTGGCGACGACCCCAAATTCAGCACTTCGCCGTTTCTCACGGCGAAATCGCTCAAGGTCGGTGTCGAGATCTTTCCTCTCATCTTCAGCAAAACCCTGAACATCACGGGCATCACCATCGAGAATCCCCAAGTCACCCTGCTTCACAATCCCGCTGGCCAGTGGAATTATTCTTCGCTTGGCGCCAGCGCTGCGAAGTCTGCGCAAAAGCCCGCCGCATCGGCTTCCAGTACGGCAACCTCACCCGCCGATCTTTCCGTGCAGAAGTTCACCCTCGCGGATGGCAGCATCGTCGTAGGTTCGACGAGTTCTCCGAAGCGCAGCACCTACGATCACGTGAACGTCTCCGCTTCCAACTTTTCGATGACTTCCGCGTTTCCCGTAACGTTGACGGCCGATCTTCCTGCCGGCGGAAAACTTAATCTTGATGGAACGGCTGGTCCCATCGACCAGGAAGACGCTTCGCTCACTCCCATCACTGCCAAGCTTGAGGTCAGCTCTCTCAATCTCGCCTCCACTGGCTTCGTGGATTCTTCTGCCGGTCTCGGCGGCCTTCTCGATCTCACCGCCGATCTTTCCTCGCAAAATGGCGAAGCGGAAATCAAAGGCAACGTAAAGATCTCCAAGGCTCTGTTCATCGCCGGCGGTGCTGCCGCCGGTGTGCCCGTGACTGTCGATTTCGGTACCAAATACGATCTGCGCAAGAGCACCGGGGTCCTCAACCCCTCGACGCTTAAGATTGGAGGTGCTGCCGCGCATCTCAATGGCACCTATAACACGGCTGGGGAAGCCACGGTCGTGAACATCAAGGTCGACGCCAAGGATATGCCGGCGAAAGATCTCGAGGCTTTTCTCCCCGCGCTTGGCATCATTCTTCCCAAGGGAACTTCTCTCGAGGCTGGCACGCTGAACGCCGATCTGAATCTCGTTGGTCCTTTGAACAAGCTAATCACTACCGGGAACGTCGGTCTCTTCAACGGAAAGCTTGCGGGCTTCGATCTCGGCTCGAGGATGAGTTCGATTGCGTCGCTCGCGGGGATCAAGAGCGGCAAGGATTTGGACATCGAAAAGCTCACCACCAATCTCCGCATGGCGCCGAATGGTCTCCAGGCGGAAAATTTCCTCGCCGTGATTCCTTCGGTTGGCAACCTTGCGGGCGCAGGCACGGTCGATTCCAAAAACAATCTTGATTTCAAGATGGCTGCCACGCTCACGAGCACGCTCGGCGCCGTCGGAAGCCCTGTTTCTGACGTTGGCGGCCTTCTCGGCAAAGCGTCAGGAGGCGGCGGCTGCAAAAGCGGCACAACCGTTCCTTTCCTCATACACGGCACGACCGCGGATCCGAAATTTATTCCCGATGTCGGCGGACTAGCCGCTGGCATGCTGAAATCGCAGCTCGGGTGCGCAGGCGGGCTCGGTGAAACCGGCGCGAAGGACGCCAGCAAAGCTCCTACCGATGCGGTAAAAAGCCTGGGCGGCCTCTTCAAAAAGAAAAAGCCGCAGCAATAATCGCAGCTCGTTCTACACGCGAAGTTCAAGCGCGGCCCGGCAGCAATGGACTCTCTTCGATTAGGATGCAAGATTTTCTCTGAACTACTCGTATCGTAAAGCGACGAGAGGATCGACGCGCGTGGCGCGGCGCGCGGGAATCCAGCAGGCCGCGAGAGAAGCGAGCAGCAGCAAGATCGCGATGGCACAAAACGTCGGCGGATCGTAAGCCGTCACGCCGAAGAGCAGGCTGGCGATGAGGCGAGTGCCTGCCAGCGCTCCAGCTAATCCCACAACGAGGCCGGCAAAGATTAAAGTCATGCCACGCGCAACGATGAGCCGGAAGATATTTTGTTGGTCGGCGCCGAGCGCCATGCGGATCCCGATTTCCGCTGTGCGCTGCTTTACCCAGTAAGACACCGTCCCATAAATACCGATGGCCGCGAGCAATAAAGCCACGAACGCCAGCGCGCTAAGCAGAAGCGCATTGAATTTTCTCTGCGATTCGCGCAGTGAAAGGAGGTCGCTTAACACGCCGACGTTAGCGACGACGAGATTCCGGTCGATCGAGTGAACCTGTTCGCGCACCGCGGCGACGATGGTGCGCGGATCGCTCTTGCTGCGAAGCACGAGGTCGTCGGTCCACTCGCCGCCGGAAGGCACATAGGACATGAGACCGGCGGCCTGTTCCAAACCTTCCTGCCGAACGTCGCCAACCACACCAATGACGGTGAACCACGGGCTCTTGAAATTGGGGTCGTCGAACTTTAAGCGCTTGCCGATGGGATCTTCGTTCGGCCAAGAGCGTTGCGCCATCGTCTGGTCGATGATGATGACGGGCGGCGCGTTTTCGACGGTGTCCGCCTCAGTGAACGCGCGGCCCTGCAAGAGTGGAATTCCCATGGCTCGAAAATAATCGGGCGTCGCTTCGCCGTCCGGAAGAAATGGGCGCTGGCCAGAAAGTTCCGCGGGCTGGCCCTCGATCACGAATGGCACTTTGTACATTTCGCTGGGAAAAAGAACATTCGAAGTTGCGCCGGCGGAAATAACTCCAGGCAACGCGCGGAGCCGCGCCAGCAAATCCATGTACAGGGAATTTCTCTTTTTCTCGTCGGTAGAGTTTGCGGGAGTGCCCGGCCAATAGACATGAAGAGTAAGCACGTGCTCGGCATCGAAGCCTGGAGGTATGGCAAAAATCCGCCACAGGCTGCGCACCAGCAAACCCGAGCCGACAAGCAGAACGAACGCGAGCGAAACCTGCGTGACGATAAACAATTTGCGCAGCGCCTGCGCGCCAGGAGCGGCTTGGCCGGAGGCTGTCTCGCGCAATGCGCGGTTCAAATCCACGCTCGGCGCAGATAGAGCGGGAAGCAATCCGCAGACCAGCGAAGTGAAGGCGGTGATTCCGATGGTGTAGCCCAAAACGCGGGGATCGAACACGGACCCGCTGAGCTTCGCAAGATCGGGATTGAGTTTTGCAACGAGATTCAAAATCCAAACGGCAAGCAGGATGCCTGCAGCGGCTGCCATGGAAGCAAGCAGAAGACTCTCGCATAAAAACTGTTTGATGATTCTGCCGCGTGTCGCGCCGAGTGAATAACGAATGGAAATTTCTTTTGCTCGCCCGGCGGCGCGCGCCAGAAGGAGATTCGCCGCGTTCAAACAGGCGATCAAGAGCACTCCCGCAATTGCAGCCCAGAGAAGCACCAAACCCTGATTGACCTTTTGCGTGAGTTGCTGGCGCAATGGCACGACGCGCACGCCGACTCCGCCATCAATCGCCGGATATTCCGCGGCAAGCCGCGCTGCAATCGTGTCGAGTTCAGCTTGTGCCTGCGTCCACGTCACTCCGGGATTCAAGCGTCCGATGACATGCTCGTTCGGATACTGCCGCGCCTTCGTTTTGAAAAAGTCACCGACCTCCCGCGGCGTCCAAACGTCTGTTTTGTCGGGAAACGAAAAGCCCGGCGGCATGACGCCGATGACGGTGTGCATGTCTCCGTTCGCCGATGCGAGATTGCGTCCCAGCACTTGCGGATCGCCGCCAAATCTCGTGCGCCACAAGTGGTAGCTGATGACGGAGACATTTGCGTGGCCCGGAATTTGTTCCTCGGGAGAAAAGCTGCGGCCCATCGCCGGGCTTACGCGAAGCACGGAAAAGAAATTGACAGACACCAGAGCGCCCGGTATGAATTCCGGATCACCGCCCGCGCCAGGAAGAATGGATTTGCCGCTTATGAAAAACGCCATGTCCGCGAAGCTGTTGCTTTGCGAGCGCCAGTCGGCAAAGTTTGGATAGGAGACAAGGCCCTCGTTTTCTCCCGTGCGCTCGTTGTTCTGCCAAAGAAAGGCAAGCCGCTCCGCGTTCGGATAGGGAAGTGGGCGAAAGAATGCGGCATTCGCAAGGCCGAAAATCGCGGTGTTCGCTCCGACGCCGATGGCCAGCGTGAGTACGACGAGCGAAGCGAAGCCCGGCTTCTTCCGCAACGTTCGCGCTGCAGCGCGGAAATCTTCGAACAGAATGTCGAGGGCGGCCTGCACTCGCATAGGGACACTTCTGCGGATAATTTCTCATCTCAACGGAGGGTCGTCCAGAACTTATTCGTAGCGAAGTGCCACCATGGGATCGACGCGCAGGGCGCGCCTGGCCGGTATCCAGCATGCAAGCAACGTAATGATAGAGAGCAGAGCTGCCACCGAGATATAGGTGAGCGGATCGCTGGGGCTGACGCCGACGAGCATGTGAGACATGGCGCGTGTGAGCGCCCACGCGCCGGCGAGCCCGACGAACAGGCCAACCGCGACGAGTCGCGCGCCTTGCTTGAGAAGGAGAGCGAGGATTTGACGCGGGCTGGCGCCGAGCGCCATGCGAATGCCGAGCTCTTGTATGCGCTGCGCGGCAGCGTACGAGACGACCCCGTAAACGCCAACGACTGCCAGGAACAAGCCGAGCAAGCCCATGGCGGCAGCGAGGGAAGCTCCGAGGCGGAAAATAAAATAGCCGAGCGCGCCGTCGAGCGCATCCTTCATGGTTTGGATTTGTTCGATGGCAGCGTTTGCATCCAGCGCCAGAATCTCGCGCTGGACTTCGGGAATGAGCGTTTCCGGCGGCAGAGAGGAACGAATTTGCAACGTGCGCTCGGGAGCGAAGTTCTGCGCGAGCGGAAGATAGAAATAGGGTTGGGGATCCTCGGCGGGAGTGATGTATTTACCGTCGCGCGCGAGGCCCACGATTTCGACGAAGGGGCCGGCATCACTGGTGGTGCTTAAACGCTTGCCGATGGGATTCCCGCCGGGCCAAAAATGTTTGGCCATGGTTTCGTTGACGATGGCGACGCGCTGGGCCGCTGCGCCGTCCGCGTCGGTGAACGCGCGGCCGAGAAGCAGAGGGATGCGAAGCGTTTCGAAATAAGAGGGGTCGACAGCGCTGAAGAAAATTCCAGGGGCTCGCTGGCCGGGCGGAACGGGCCGCCCGGCGACATAGACCATGTCCTTGCCGCGGGCGTAGGCGATGGGAACAGCCGTGGCTAGACTCGCGGATTGCACGCCAGGCAGTCCGCGGATTTTCATTTCGAGAGCGCGATAAAACTCCGCGGTTTGCGTTTGGTTGTAATTGTTGATGGAAGGATCGAGTCTGACGTTCAAGAGTTGATTGGGATCGAAGCCTAAGTTCAGGTGCTCGACGGCGCGCAGGCTGCGGACGAAAAGCCCCGCGACGATTAGCAGCATGAGTGAGCCGGCGATTTGCGCGGCCATCAGGTCGGCCCGAACTTTATGGCGAGCCGCGCCGCTGGCATCCGCACGGCCGCCTTGATGCAACGCGGTGTTGACCTCAGCGCGCGTGGCGCGAAGGGCAGGCGACAGGCCCGCGAAAATGGCGGTGAAGACGGCGGCCGCAAGAGCGTACATAAAAACTCGCCAATCAAAACCAAAGCCGAGCCGAATCGGAAGTCCGGCGAGATGAGGGATGGAACCGATGAGCCGGCTCAGCCACGCCCCGAGAAACACTCCCACGATCCCGCCAAGCAGGGCGGCCAGAATTGTCTCGGTGAGCATTTGCCGAACGAGGCGGGAGCGCGCGCCGCCAAGCGCCGCGCGAATGGCCATCTCGCGCTGGCGGACCGAGGCGCGGGCCATGAGAATGTTTGCGATGTTAGTGCACGCCAGCAAGAGGACGAGGCCGCCGAGGATCAAAAATAATCCCGAAAACACGATGAACGCATTGTTGGCGTAAGGGATGGGACGCGAAAGCCGCTCGTCCATCACGCGCACGGTCAAGTCTTTGTCCGTCGCAGGGTATTGCGCCGCGAGCTGCCGGGAGACTACGTCGAAGCGGCTTTTCGCCAGGGCCAGAGTCACGCCCGGCCTAAGCCGCCCGAGAACCAGCATCATGTGTATGTCGCGGCTGTTCCAAAAGTTGCTTGCCGAAGATTCGTCGAACGCCGTGCTGAGCGGGGCGTAGGCGTCCATCTCGAAAGAGGTGAACTGGCCGTTAAATTCTCTTGGGGCCACGCCGACAATCGTCGCCGGCTTTTCCGCCCACGCGGACTTGCTTGCCGATCACATTTGAATCGCCGCCGAATCTTCTTTGCCAGAAGCCGTAGCCCAGGACGACGATCGCGGCCTCGCCGGGATGTTCGCCTTCGCCAGGAAGGACGAGTCGGCCCAGCGCGGGCTTCACGCCGAGCGCGGAAAAATAGTTGTTGCTTACGCCGCCGATGGTAAGCGTGTCGCTGTGGCCGTCGGCTGTGAAATTCTCACGCCACCCCGTGGCCGAGCCAAAGACTTCGCAGATGGGCGCGGCTTGCCGGCGGAATCCCACGAATTGAGGATAGGAAAAACCGAGCGCTCCGAGACCTGAGCCACCGGATTGGATCACCAGGGCGACGATTTGTTCGGCCGCGGGCACGGGCAGACGCTGCAGCAGAAGGCCGTTCACGACACCGAAGATCGCTGTGTTAGCGCCGACGCCGAGCGCGAGAGTGAGTACAACGATCGCCGTGACGCCTAGATTCTTACGCAACATGCGCGCGGCGAAGCGAAGATCCTGGAGAAAAGTTTCGAGCATGGGTAACCCTTTTCGATCTCGATATGCTTCTTTGGTCTGTTCGACGCCGCCGAGTTTCATGATCGCCTCCCGCCGTGCTTGCGCCGGCGACATGCCCGAGCGCAGATTGTCTTCGATGTGCACTTGCAGGTGGCTTTCCATCTCCGCGGAAAGCTCGCGCTCCCGCCGCTCCTTGCCAAACGCTCCACCGAATCGAGACAACCACGCCGGCAGACGCCTCATGCATACACTCCCCAGCAGCGATCAGGAACGCTCTTCGCCCGGCGCCAGGAACCGCGCCAGGATCGCCGTCGTCTGTTCCCACTCGCGCTCTTCCTTGTTCAATTGTTTCCGCCCGGCGCGCGTGAGCTTGTAATATTTCGCCTTGCGATTGTTGTCAGAGAAGCCCCATTCCGAGCTGATGTAGCCTTCCTGCTCGAGTTTCAGCAGCGCGGGATACAGCGTCCCATAGTTCACGATCAACCGGTCGCCACTCGTCTGCTCAATGCGCCGCGCAATACCATATCCATGCAGCGGACCCAAGCCTAGCAGCGTCTTCAACACCATCAGCGCCAGCGTCCCTTGCCAAACGTCCTTCTTCTCGCCCACTTTATCGCCCATCGCTCTCCTCGAGCCCTCCCCCGTTCCTATGGGAAACCCATACCAAACATGCCACAAGCCCTATGGGAACACAATAGAAGAGACGAAAGAAACTGAAAGTTGTTTCATCGCGCCCGCAGATTTTTCCCGCCTCGTCTTGACTCTGCCGCAACTTCTGATTAGCCTCATGCGTCTACAGAACTGACGGTCTGGGGAACGTGGTTCTCGACTATTCCCAAAAAGGAGCTCGCATGCGTTCTGTCCTCGAGCGCCGGTGCCTCTCGGCATTCGCGTTTGCCGTAACTCTCCTCACTCTTCTCGCCTCAGCGCCCCAATTGTTGGCGCAAGGCGGCGAGCCGGAATACTTTGCAATTCGTGGAGCAAAAATTGTCCCCGTATCCGGGCCCCCTGTGGAGGGCGCAACAATAGTCATGGCCCACGGCATCATCACCGCCATAGGCAAGGATGTGGCCATCCCGCCCGACGCCTGGGTGATTGAAGGCAAGGGCCTCACGGTCTATCCCGGCCTGTTCGATTCCTTCACCGATGTAGGCATTCCCTCTGCTCCCGCGGGACCGGGCGGCGCCGCAGAAGGCGGCCCTCGCCGTCCTCAAACGCAGGAAATTTCTCGCGGTCCAGAAGACCGCCCCGCGACCACACCTTGGAAGAGCGCGGCCGACGAAGCCAGCCTCAGCGACAAGCGCATCGAGTCCTGGCGCGAAGCCGGATTTACGACTGTCGTCTCCGCGCCCAAGGGCGGCATGTTCCCCGGCCAAGCTTCCATTCTCGATCTCGCCGGCGACCGCGCCAGTGACATGGTGGTCAAAACTCCCGTGGCGATTCCCATTTCGTTGGTTCCCGGCGGCGGCTTCGGAAATTTCCCCGGCTCGCTGATGGGCAGTCTCGCTTATGTCCATCAAGTCTGGATTGACACCGATTGGAGCGCACACGCACTCGCTGCCTATGAGAAGAACCCGCGCGGCCAGGCGCGCCCCCCCTACGACCGGACGGAGGCCGTTCTCGCCGCCGCGATGATGGATCACGCTCTTGTGCTGATTCCCGCGAACAACACCGTCCAGCTCCGCCGCGCCCTCCAACTTGCCGACTTGTGGAGCATGGATAGCTGGCAGATGGAATTCGCGATTTACGGCGCGCAAATGGCGTACGCGATGCCTGATGAAATCGCCGCAAAAAAAATTCCCGTCCTCGTAAATCTCAAATGGCCCGAAGCGGAAAAAAACGCCGACCCGGATGATCCGCCGTCGCTCCGCACACTGCAGTTCCGCGATAAGGCCCCCTCGACACCTGCCGCGCTCGCCAAAGCAGGCGTGCCGTTCGCCTTTTATTCCGGCGGCATCACCTCGTCGAAAGACATTCTCAAATCCGTAAAGAAATCCATCGATGCGGGCCTCGCGCCTGATGCTGCATTGCGCGCCCTTACGCTGACGCCAGCGCAAATCTACGGAGTCGAAGACCGGCTCGGCTCCATCGAGACCGGCAAAATCGCCAACCTGGTCGTAACCGACGGCGACCTTTTCAACGAAAAAACAAAAATCAAGCTGGTTTTTGTGGATGGAGAACGATTCGAGATCCACGAACCGGAAAAGCCCAAAGATCCGCCGAAAGGGAACTTGACCGGCAAATGGAAACTTGCTTACACCACGCCCGACGGTCCTGAAGAATCCACGCTCGATGTAGACATGGCCAGCGATGGCTCGCTCTCCGGTACGACCACCAGCACCCGCGGTACCGCCAACATCATCAGCGGCTACCTCAGCGCCGACAAATTCAGCTTCACCATCAACATTCCCATTGATGGAAATCCAACCGATGCAGTCTTCACCGGCACCTTTGATGGCAGCTCGCTAAAGGGCACCATCGACGTTATGGGCTATTCCATCGATTTCACGGGCACCAAGCCCGGTGAGCACGCCGGCGCCGCAACGGATTCCGCAGTTCACACTCAAACGAATAGTGTTTCATCCACTTCCGGGGGTGCGCTGTGAGGTCTCTTTCCGTGCTGGTTAGCAAGCTTCTCTGCACCGCGATGCTCTGCCTGTTCTGTTTCTTCGGCCTTTCCCTTTTCGCGCATGCCGCCAATCCCCCCGACGCCTCGTCCGTGATTCTCATCAAAGACGCCACCATTCTCACCGTTTCTCACGGCACCATCGAGCACGGCTCTATCCTTATTAAGGATGGCAAAATCGCCGAAGTCGGCAAGTCCGTCAAGGCCCCCAGCGACGCGCAAGTGTTTGATGCCGCCGGTCAGTACGTCATGCCCGGCATCATCGATTGTCACTCGCATATCGCCATCGACGGCAGCGTCAACGAAGGCAGCATCTCCGTATCCTCCATGGCGAACACCGCGGATGTCCTGAATCCCGACGACATCGACATCTACCGCGACCTAGCTGGCGGCGTTACGGTTGCAAATATTCTGCATGGTTCCGCAAATCCCATCGGCGGCCAGACCATCGTCATCAAGCTGCGCTGGGGCCAGCCCGCCTCGAAACTCCCCTTCGAAGGCGCGGTTCCCGGCATCAAGTTTGCTCTCGGCGAAAATCCCAAGCGCTCCGGCTTCAGCATTCCTGGGCAGCCCAAGCGCTATCCCGCAACGCGCATGGGCGTCGAAGAAACCATTCGCACCGCGTTCGCCGAAGCGCGCGACTACAAAAAATCCTGGGACGACTACGACAAAAAAGTCGCCGCCGGCGATAAGGATGCCGTCGCCCCGCGCCGCAATCTTCAGCTCGATCCGCTCGTCGAAGTCCTCGAAGGCAAGCGCTATGTCCACGCCCATTGCTATCGTGAAGACGAAATTCTGATGCTCCTCCGCGTGGCCAAAGAATTTGGCTTCAAGGTTCGCACGCTCCAACATGTCCTGGAAGGCTACAAAGTAGCCGACGAAATCGCGGCATCGGGAGCCGGCGGTTCCACCTTCTCCGATTGGTGGGCTTACAAAGTCGAAGCCTATGACGCGATTCCCTACAACGCAGCCCTGATGACGCGCCGCGGCGTGATCGTCTCCGTCAATTCCGACGACGCCGAAGAAGCCACGCACCTCAATCAGGAAGCGGCGAAATCCATGAAATACGGCGGCCTCACCCACGACGAGGCGCTCAAGCTCGTCACCATCAATCCCGCAATTCAGCTCGGCATCGACAAGCGCGTCGGCACCATCGACGTCGGCAAAGACGCCGACCTCGTGATCTACAATCACGACCCGCTCAGCGCCTACGCCGTCGTTCAAAAAACCCTCATCGACGGCCGCGTTTATTTCGACCGCCAGCGCGACATCGCCGCACGCCCCGCACTCGAAAAAGAAAAGAAAGACCTGATGGAAAAGGAAAAGAAAGCGGACGAGAAAAAAGCCGGTGAAAAGAAACCCGGCGATAAGAAGCCCGGCGAAGAAAAACCTCAGGAAAAGCCCAAGCCGCCGCAAGACCAAGCGGCCTCCGGAGGTGCCCTGTGAACCGCGCGAAGACAACGCTGTGCCTGGCCGCTGCTTTCGCCGCCGTCTGCTGCGTCTCGCAGTTTTCCCATGCGCAGTCGGAGCCTCCTTCCTCGTATGCGTTAACGCACGCAAAAATCTTCACTCTCGCCGGCGCGCCTATCGAAGATGGCACGCTCGTTATTAAAGACGGCAAAATCACCGCCGTCGGCGCCAGCGTCGAAGTCCCGAAAGACGCGGAAGTCATCGACGTCAAAGGCCTGCAAGTTTATCCCGGCCTCTTCGATCCCATCACGCAGATGGGCCTCAGCGAAATTTCCGCCGTGAGCGCCACCGTGGATACCACCGAAACGGGCGAGTATAACCCCGACGTCGTGGCCGCGACCGCCATCTCTCCGTCCAGCGAGCACATTCCCGTCACGCGCGCTTCGGGCATCACCGAAGTCCTCGCCGTCCCCGACAGCGGCGGCTTCGATTCCCGCGGGGGAGGTGGCGTCATCGGCGGCCAAGCCTCCGCGATTCATCTCGCCGGATGGACCATCAATGACATGCTCATCAAAAAGAGCGTGGCCATGGTCATCGTCTGGCCCGAGATTGAAACGCAGTCATTCGATCCCGCAACCTTCACGCGAAAAGAGAAACCGTACACCGAAGCCAAGCAGGAACAGGAAAAGCAGATCAACGCGTTGTCTGATTATTTGGATGCCGCCCGCCATTACGCCCAGGCCATGGGCCACGGCGGCCCGGCCGATTATAAGCGCGACCTGAAACTCGAAGCGCTCGCCCCCGTCGTTCGCGGCCAGTTACCTGTCCTCGTCTTCGCCGATCGCGCCCGCGATATCCGCAGCGCCATCGAATTTTGCGACAAGCAAAAACTTAAAATGATTCTCGCCGGAGGCGCAGAAGCGTACAAAGAAAAGGATCTGCTTCGCTCCAAAGGAATTCCCGTCATCCTCCGCCCAACCCTGACTTTGCCTCTCAATGAAGACGATCCCTACGACCGCATGCTCACCCAGCCCGCGGAACTCGCTGCCGCCGGCGTGAAATTTGCCTTCGGCAGCTTCGACAATTCCTTCGCGCGCCGCCTCGGCCAACAAGCCGCAAACGCCGTCGCTTACGGTCTACCCTACGACGAAGCCTTGAAGGCCGTCACCATTTACCCCGCGCAAATTTTCGGCGTTTCCGACGAGCTAGGCACGCTAGAAACCGGAAAAGTCGCCAACATCATCGTCACCAACGGCGACCCGCTGGAATTAACGACCGACGTGAAATACCTTTTCATCAAGGGGCAGCGCACTTCTCTCGACAACAGGCATCTGCGGCTCTACGAAAAGTATCTGCACCGCCCCAAGGCTGCCGACTAAGCGGCCCTAACAACGCCCAAAAAGTTTCCCTCTCGGTGTTAATTTTCGCCGCGCCGCCTCGTCTATTAACGCGAGGGTCTGCTTTTTGTCGAAACTTTCGGCCCCCGCTCGCGTTTAGAAGGGTAAGTCCTATGCGCCGCGCCACCTATTTCCTGCCACTGGCCTTCTCCATCGCCATTTTTTCGCCCGGATCGCGGGCGCAAGATCCCGCCAAAATCGTCTCCGAATACGTCAAAGCTTCCGGCGGCAGCAAAGCCCTGTCCAAAATCCGCACCGAAACCCTCGAAGGCGCCTTCAGCAATCCCGCTGACGGCAAACCCTCCACCTACACTTTTAGCCTCAAACTTCCCAACCGCTACTACTCCGAATTCGTTCTCGGCGATAAACCCCTCATCGAAGCCTACAACGGCAAGTCCGCCTGGCACGAAACCCCCAGCGGTGAACTCTCCACCCTTCTAGGCCAGCAAGGCCAGCAGCTCGAAGCCGCCTCGCTCTACTACAACTCCCGCCTCCTCCATCTCAAGAAGAACAAGCTCGCCGTCGCTTTCATCGGCCACGCCCAGGTCCGCGGCAAGGACGCTCTCCAGCTTGAACTCACCACTCCCACCGGCGTGAAGCGCCAACTCTTCTTCGATCCCCAATCCCACCTCCTCGTCAAGGAATCCGCTCAAGTTGCCGGCTTTGACGAAGAAATTCTCTACGACGACTACCGCAGCGTCGATGGCGTCAAGCTCCCCTACAATATCGAGCTCCATCGCGGCCCAGACACTTACTCCATCAACATCACCCGCGCCGCGATCAACGAAACCGTCGGCGAGCGCACTTTCGACTTCCCCATAAAATCCCAGGTAAGACTCCCCGACCTCAAAGCCCTGTTCAAGGAAATTGACGAAAATCAGAAAGCCGCCGACAAAATCCGCGAGAACTACGCCGGCACGCGCAACGAGGAAGAAACCGAATTCGAAAAAGACGGCAAGGTGAAAAAAACCGAAGTGAGCGAATACACCTTCTTCTATCTAAACGGCGACGAAGTCTCCACCCTCGTCAAAAAAGACGACAAGCCTCTCAGCGGCGAAGAACAAAAGAAAGAAAACGAAAAAACCCAAAAAGAAATCGCCGACATTCAGAAACGCGAGGCCCAAAAGGAAGTCAAAGCAGAAAAAGCCAAGGAAGAAGGAAAAGAAAAAAAGGACAAAGACGATGACGATGTAGGCATCGAAACTTTCTTGCGCACCTGCCAGTTCGTCAACCCGCGCCGCGAACGCTTCCGCGGCCAGGACGTCCTCGTCTTCGACTTCGAGCCCAATCCCGAATACAAGCCCAAGAATATGGTCGAACGTATCGTCCACGAACTCGCCGGCGTCATCTGGATCGACGAGCACGCTCACGAAGTCGCCCGCCTCGAAGCCTATTTCGTCGGCGACTTCCGCGTCGCAGGCGGCCTCCTCGCCAATCTCCAGAAAGGCACCAGCTTCGTCTTCGAGCAATCCTATTTCAACAACGAAGTCTGGCTTCCCACCTACGAAGAAGCCCACGTCGGCGTCCGCGTCCTCCTCATGAAAGGCTTCAACGTCAACGCCACCACCCGCTACTCCGACTACAAACGCTTCAACGTCCAAACCCTCTCCACCATCAACCAACCCAAATCAACCACCTCCGCCGACCCCGCCACCGAAAAACCCGACAACTAGAGGCGCAAAGTGGCACAGACTTCTGGGGTGAACCCCAATAAGCGTTAACTTAACAGAAGGCGTAGCGCGGCCGTTTCCGACTCGGTTCCGCCAATCGCTCTGAAATCTCATCCCAGTCCCTGAAGGTGTCGTTGAGACTGTGCGGCGGCAGAATCGCCATGCAGAGCTCGTGATACATGAATTCAATTTCCCTCCATCGGCTGCGCCTCACGGTCCAGTCGGTATCCCCAGGGGGAAAAAGTTTCCGCCGTCTCCACCATGCGCTCCGCCAGCAAGCTGGCGAAGATTTTGCCATGCAGCCAGGCGCGTGCGCTGGCCGGGTCTTTTTTCGGCAAGTGCCCCAGTCCCATGATCGATTTCATGCGTTTGAAGGCCAGCTCAATCTGCCAGCGCAGCCGGTAGAGTTCCAGAATTACCGACGCCTCGAAAACCTCCGCCAGCGTGGTCCAAAGGTAGAAGTATTGAGCCGCCTCCCAGGACTCCGGGCTGACCTTCTTCTGCTTCTTACTGGCGTTCATCTGCAAGCGGCGCCGCGCCAAGCGGGTGGCTTCAGCACTCCGCTGCAGGGCGATCAGTCTCCCCGGCACCCAGCCACCGTCCGGGTGCTCGACTTGGGCGGCCCATTGTTGGATCTGGCCCACTTTTATTTTTCGAAACAATCGCAGGACGTTCAGTTGATTTTCCTTCACGTCAAACAGGGGAAGCGATTGGCGATTCAAGCGCACCACCAAATCGGCCTGGGCGGCCTTCACATGCGCCACTCCCACCGGCGTGGAGTAGATACGGTCGCCCATCATGATATCGCCCCCGCGGACGGGAATTCGCCGCAGGGTTTCGCCTCCCTGCACATCGGTCACCTCAAAGAAATCGCACTGCAAATTCGCCAAGTTAATAGCGTAGTGGACGCGCCAGTCGGTTCCGGTGCTGCCGGGCTCGGAAACCGTCGTGGCATCTACCGCCCGCACCGGCCGACCTTGGCTCTCGACAGCCAGTTGTTGTCGCCCTCGCTGCTGTTCGGCGAGCCAACGTAGCCATTCCTCGGAAGCCCGGAGACGTTTGAATACCGCCACCGCACTCAACTCCATCCCCAGTTCGCTCGCCCGTGCGGCGGTTTCCGCCAGGGAGTATCCATTGGCCACATGCAGCAGCAATAGCCGCAACAGCGATTCGGCGTCGGGGATATCACGAGCCCGTCGCAGTGCGCCAGTGCTGCGCGCCATCTCCTTCCACCCTTTCGGCAAAAACGTGCAGATAACCGGCCAGTTCTCAGTTGCTAGGCTTTCAACCGTTGTCGCCATGCGTCAAGCATAGGGGCATACCGCAACAGAGTCAATTCTTAAGTTAACGCTTATTGGGTGAACCCCTCTGTTGAGACAGTTTGGAATTGGCACACATGCAGTTCAATGATTTTTTCCTTCTCAAACTTCCTCTTCTCCTTCAGGATGACGCTCGGCTGGTGAAGCGGAGGCGAGCTCTGCTGGAGAGCAACTCGCCGAGGAATAGCCAGCTGGAGACTCATCGGAACGATGAGCCGGGGGGCGATCTTTGGGTCGCTCCCCGCTATTGTTTCTTCCCGCATCGGACTGATAGATCTCCCCATGCCTGAAAAAACTCATGGTTGCTCCAGCAGAATTCACTGCTGTATTCGCCTCTCGCTCGAACTCTTCCGGCGATCGATAGCCCAGCGCCGAATGTAAACGGCACCGATTGTAGTACTGTTCGATGAAGGCCTCGATGTTACCAAGCAAGTGGTCTAAGTCCCGGCAGTCGTTCGCATAAATCTCCTCCCGTTTGAGTGTCTTCAGAAAACTTTCGCAACTGGCGTTGTCATAGGGGTTCGCCGGCCGACTCATGCTCGGGATCATCTGTTGCTTTCGCAAAACTCTCACGTAGTCTCCGGAAGCGTACTGCACGCCTCGGTCGGAATGATGCACCAAACCTGGCGGGGGCTGTCGCTGGGCAATGGCCTGTTCCAGCGCCGCGATCGGCAATCGGCTCGCGAGTGTCCGGTCCAACGCCCAGCCCACTACTTTCCGCGAAAACGCGTCGAGAATGACGGCCAGGTAGACAAACTCCTTCTTCAAACGGATATAGGTAATATCCGCTACCCAGAGCTGATTCATTCCCGTCAGTTTCATGCGACTGGCGAGATTCAGATAGACCTCGAACTCGTGATCGGAATCCGTGGTCACTACGAACGCCCGCGGCTGCACGGCCAGCAGGTTATCTTCGCGTATGATCCGCAACACACGCTTGTGATTAACAAGCATCCCCCGCCGCCGTAACTCGGCGCTGATCCGTCGATACCCGTATCGGCGGCGATGCTCGACGGCAATCTGCTGAATCGCTGACCGCACTTCCATGTCTTCTTCCGCCGGCATCTCCTCCTGCAACGACCGATAGAAGCCTGCCCGGCTAACCCCAGCTAGCTGACACATTCGCTCGATACTCAAGCTGCCTTGCATCGACATCACTCCCCGGATTTGGTCGTAGATGCCTTCTCGCCAGTGATACCGTGCTTCTGGCGTCGAGCCTCGACTTTTTGCAAGGCACCTTTGAAAAAATCCACCTCCAAGGTTTTCTCGGCCAGCAGTCGCTTTAGCTGGCTGACCTCTTTGCGGAGCGTGGATTCGCGCGGATTCTCTGGCGGCGGTTCGTCGCCGATATCAACAGGGTCCAGTTGATCGCGCCATTTGTACAACAGCCGCCGATGAACGCCAAGCTCCTCCGACAGCGCTACGATGTTCTCGCAACGCTTCAGTCGCTCGACCGCCATTCGACGAAACTCGTTCGGATACCGTCCCTTTCGTTTCCTCGCCACTTTGCAGTTCCTTTCCCTGCAAAGTGTGCCATTTCCGTCTGTCTCAAAATAGGGGTTCAGTCCACTTCAGTCTGTGCGCTTTTGTGACCCTGGCAGTATCGAAGACGTGAGAGATTTACCCAAGTACTTTTCGGAGAAGGAGCGTCGAGGACAGACCGCACGTTTTCCCATTCTTCTCATTCGCGCGCAGGCCCCGAACGCTACAAATTCACTTCCCCTCGAGAGCCACGCTTATAACCATCGCTTTTTCCTCGCCTAGCATGGATCGCAATGTCTTCGCGGTTTCCTCAGCCATTTTATCGGCCAGTTCTCTAATCGCCGCGGCGATGACGGGATTCGATACCTTGGCCTTGGCGCAGAGTAAATCAATTCCTGCATCAAATCCGTGAATGTAAGCTAATTTCGAATCGGATTCGTAACTCTGGATCATTTTCCTCACAGCCCATCTCTGATTAAACATGTATTCATGTTTTAGAAATTCTTCCGTTCTGAACATCTCTTCTACCTCAGTGACTCCCGTAGTGTGGGGGCCCATCATGTAAAAGCAAATGGTACTATCCAATTTTGCACATCTTCTCGCCTTCGCAAGCGATCGCCTCATCGCCATTCTAAGGAAGTTCTAATGTCAGCCTGCCCTGTGGCGGATAGGGCCGGGGCCTCGGGGTGCCTCATCCCTGCGGTTCTCAGGGCGCGGGTTTTGACTCCGCAGCTCAGACATGACGGGTGGCGAGGAGGCTCCAGGGCTGCCGCACCCATAAGCATCAGCTCAGCGATATGCGCAGCGTCGGCGGCGCCGGCGGGGCTCCGCCAACTCGCTCTAAATAAATAACTTACAGTTTATACTTGACATGTAGTACCAATATGTTATACTGCTACGTACATCGGGACACAGAGTTCTTCACTGTCCCCGCAGCTTATGCGCCTCCGCCGCGTGGTCCTTCAAATTCCCCCAAAATCCTCAGTCCCATCCGAATTACCAATCTATAAAATCAGTTCTACTCTAACTCATTCAGAGTCAGCACTTCCACAAGTGTTGATTCCGCTCGACTTCAACTCCTCTTGAATCAGCGTTTACAAAAAACTGGGGAGGGGGTCCCCCTCCAAAGCCCCAGAATTTTGCAAACACGTCACTACTCACACCTTGCCATTCCGGACACGCAGGAACACCCGCAACTCCATTTCTGTCAGTCACTTCCGCACGCTTCCCGTCACCCATGGAGGCGCCCAACGCACCCTTCAGGCGCCACTCATTTTTTCGGTCCCGCATTCCTCGGCAGTCAGCAGTCAACTATCGACCGTCAGTCTCCCTCTGTTACCATCCTCTCCGCATTCAGGAGCCGTCTATGCTTAGAGCACTCCTCACCATTCTCGTGCGCACCATCGTCCTCGCAAGTTTCGCCGCCCAAGCTCTTCCGGCGCAAGCCCCCTCTTCCACCGCGCCACTCCGCGTCGGCATCGCCGGCCTCGTCCACGGCCACGTCGGCGGCTTTCTCCAGCAAAACCAGCATCGTCCCGATCTTCAAATCGTCGGCGTCGCCGAACCAGACACCAAGCTCGCCGCATTCTACGAATCCAAATTCTCCCTCCCGCACGACATATTCTTCTCGAGCGTCGACGAAATGATCGAGAAGACCAAGCCGCAGGCCGTCCTCATCTATACCAACACCTTCGACCATCGCCGCGTGGTGGAGATCTGCGCCCGCCACCATGTCCCCGTCATGATGGAAAAGCCACTAGCCGTCAGCAATGAAGACGCCCGCGCCATGCAGGCCGCCGCGCAGCTGGGGAATATTCCGGTCTTGGTCAACTACGAAACGACCTGGTACCGCAGCAACCGCGCTGCTTACGACCTCGTCCACGAAAACGCCATCGGCGACATCCGCAAAATCGTCGTCCACGACGGCCACCAAGGCCCCAAAGAAATCAACGTCGAATCCTGGTTTCTCTCCTGGCTCACCGATCCAAAACTAAACGGCGCCGGCGCCCTCTTTGATTTCGGCTGTTATGGCGCGGACCTAGCGACCTGGCTCATGGACGGCCGCAGGCCGGACACTGTCACCGCCGTCACCCAGCACATCAAGCCAGACATTTATCCGCGCGTCGATGACGAGGCCACCGTCATCCTCACCTATCCCAAGGCACAGGCCATCCTGCAGGCTTCGTGGAACTGGCCCTTCTCTCGAAAGGACATGGAGGTCTACGGACAAACCGGCTATGCCATCACCGTGGCGCGAGACAATGTTCGCGTCCGCCTGCCCAAACTGGAAGAAAAATTGGAAGACGCCAAGCCGCTCGAGCCCCGCGAAAGCGATTCGGTAAATTATCTAAAAGCCGTCGTTCTGGATGGAATGCAGCCGCAAGGTCTTTCTTCGCTGGAAACCAACATGATCGTAACGGAAATTCTAGACGCCGCGCGCGAATCCGCCGTCACCGGCAAGACCATCCACTTGGCAGAAAAACAATGAACGAGCCATTTGGAGTGCGGCAGCCCGGCTGCCGCTTTTCTCACCAACCCGCGCGACTTCTTACTTGGCGCGGCGCAATAAGGCGGCCCAGCGCGAACCCGCAATCGCCTTTATTTTGCGTGGACCCTGCTGTCGAGGACGTCCCGCACTTTTTGCACCAGCGCGCCCGGCGTAAAAGGCTTCTGCAGAAAAGAAAGCCCCTCTTCGAGCACGCCGCCTTGAGCCAAAACGTTGTCCGTGTAACCCGACATATAAAGGACGCGCGTCCGCGGATGTCGCGCCGTAATCCGCTTCGCCAGTTCGCGCCCGCTTGTTCCCGGCATAATGATGTCCGTCAACAAAAGATGAATCTCTCTCGCGTTCTTCGCGGCGAATTCTTCCGCCTCTCGCGCGTTCTTCGCGGCCACAACGGAATACCCTTTGGCGGAAAGAATTCTGCTCGCCAGTTCGCGCACCGCTTCTTCATCTTCGACCAGAAGAATCGTTTCGCTGCCCTTGCCCGTCCCGGGAATTTCCACCGCGCCCGATTTGGATTCCACTTGCTCGGCAACACGTGGCAGATAAACCTTGAAGGTAGTTCCTTTGCCGGGTTCGCTATACACCCAGATGTACCCGCCGCTCTGCTTCACGATGCCGTAAACCGTAGACAAACCAAGACCCGTTCCCTGGCCGCTCTCCTTCGTCGTAAAGAACGGCTCGAAAATGTGCGCGACCGTCTCCGGGTTCATTCCCATGCCCGTATCCGAAACGGCCAACATGACGTAAGCACCAGGCTTGACGCTCACGTGGTCGCGCGCATACGTCGAGTCCAGATCCACGTTGCACGTTTCCACCGTCAACCGTCCGCCCTTCGGCATGGCGTCGCGCGCGTTCACGACCAGATTCATGATGACTTGTTCGACTTGCGCCGGATCGGCTTTCACATTCCCCACGTTCGTACCGCAGCGCGTCACCATCTCGATGTGTTCGCCCATCAGCCGCGCCAGCAGTTTGTCCAAACCCAGTACGATAGCGTTCAGGTCGATAACCTTCGGCTGCAGAACTTGTCTGCGGCTGAACGCCAGCAATTGGCGGATGAGCATCGAGGCGCGTTCGGAGGCGTTCTCGATCTGCATCACGTCGCCCCGCAGCTCCGGCTGAATTCCGGTGCGCTGCAGCGCCAACTCGGCGTAGCCCTTGATTATGGTCAGCAGATTGTTGAAATCGTGCGCGATGCCGCCCGCCAATCTGCCCACCGCTTCCATTCTTCTCGACTGCTGCAATTGATTCTCGAGCAGCTTGCGCTCTGTGATGTCGACGATGATTCCTTCCATCACCGGATGGCTGTTACTCCCCTCAACTACCACAGCAGTGTCGTTCACCCAGATCACCGTGCCATCCTTGCGGACAATCCGGTACTCCGCCTGAAATCGCTCTCCTCGCAAACTCGCTTCTTCCGCCGTCACGATGACGCCGTGATCCTCCTTCGGAATATGGCGCATCCAATCCTGGGAGTTGGCCATCCATTCGTCTTGCGAGTAACCGGTGATGGCTTCGATCTGCGGACTGACGTAGTGCCACGCACCCTGAAGGCCGAGCTCCGCGATATAACTGATGGCCGCGACCTGTTCTACGAGCGTGCGATATTTATTTTCCGCGTCCGCGCGCGCCTTTTCCGCTTCTTTTCGCTCGCTGATGTCGTGCCCAATACAGGCGGTGACGCCGTTGGCTAACGACGTGACAGCCATTTCAACGGGAATGACTGTTCCGTCGCGACGTCGCAGGTTGATTTGGTCGAACCATTTGCCGTCCGCAAGGAGAGACTGCCGAACCTTATCCCGCCATAAAGCAATGTCTCGCGGGTCATAAATCTCCTGCCAAGGCAAGCCCAACATGGATTCCGGGCCTTCGTAACCCATCATGCGGGCGAAGGCTGTGTTTGCGTAAATGTGTTTTCCATCCTCCCCAAGAATGGAAATTCCGTCCGCGGCAGAATCCATCGCCAGCGCCTGCCGCCGAACCGTCTCTGCCGTGGCCGCTTCGCGGTAGCCACTAACTCCCAGTCGCACGGCAAAACAGAGAATGGACACGCCGAGCAGAGAAAATCGCAAAATCTGCCATTCGGAAGGAAACTGCGCCACTTGCACGAGAACGATCAGCGGAGCCACCGCGAACATCGCGTTGTTCAGCGCGACTCCGCTTAAGGTTCTTTTTCGCTCCGGGACCGCCGCTCGCGTCTCCGCAGCGGGCTGCCAGCGCGCTGCCCAGAAAGCCGCCCATAGAAACGGAAGCGTCCAACAGAGGTCTAATAGCGTCCCCGTCGGCGACCTGCGGACGGCCTGACCATATTCCGCCACGGCCATGCCAGCAATAAACACGGCGAGATAAATCGCAAAGCCGCCATACAGCTCGCGGACACGCTTAGTCCGCGCGCGCATCATCTGGAAGCACGCCAGCGCCAGAATCGTGCCTACTTCTCCGAACTCCACCCAAAGCCGCCGCACGGTGACGTCATGTTGCTGAACTGCCTGTGAAGACAGGTAGTAAAGGCTGAGGTAGAGGAAGAAAAAAACGATCGCTATTTGCGTGAAGTCCAGGAGAAATTCGGGCTCGAACCCGGAGGAATCTTTTTCCGGATCAAGGAACAGCACCATGGCAAAGAAAATGCCCTGCACATTGAACATGAATCGCACTGCGGAACCAGGTGCCGGCTCACTGTGCAGGACGAGTTCGTAGTATGTCCACCCGAGATTCGCGACGCCCCAGATGGCCATTCCGCAACCAACCAGCGTCCAGAATGGGCGGGCCATTCCTCGTGCTCGGCGCGCCGCGTTGAAGCACATTACCGCGGCAAGTGCGCTGGCGCCGACTTCGACGAGGTTCGCGAGAAGGTTTCCTACGGGTGTCGGCCCCAGCAGCAGCGCTTGCGCAAGGTGAGCGCCGACAATCGTGGCTGCAAGAATTAGAAGCCTTCGGGACATTCTTGTGCACTCTCTGAGAGTTGGTAACGGATGATCCCTAAACTACAAGCTTAACCGAAATTAATAGACGAAATTCGGCAGGATTCAGGGTACGTGCCCTCGGATATAACGGGAGGCATAACGGGCGCGGAGGTGCCCGGAGTTGCCGCGTCTCGATGGATCGAACTAAAGCCCGGCTGCAGAAGGGCCGCAAGACGAGCTCTGCCAATCTTCTGGAGATTCATTTTGAATCATTCGAATATCTTGTTGGACATCCGGACCGGAAAAGAGCACCCTTTAACGCATCAGGCAGCATCTAAAGCGCATGGCCACCTCTCAGCCAAGTCCAAGCATCACTCCGCGAGAAATTTTGAGCGCTTGGGGCAAAATCCTCGGCGGCAAAGCGCCGATGCTGTCCATCGAAATTACGCGGGAATGCCCGCTGAGTTGTCCCGGCTGTTACGCTTACGGAGACACCCATCTCGGCGGCGGCAAACTCCTGACGGAACTGAACGATTTTCGCGGAGACGCACTCGTCAATGGCGTGCTTCGATTGGTTCATGAAAATCGTCCGATGCACGTCTCTCTCGTCGGCGGCGAACCGCTTGTCCGTCATCGCGAACTAAGCGAGATCCTTCCGGCTTTGAGCGCTATGAATATCTTCTCGCTGGTCGTCACGAGCGGCATCATTCCGATTCCGGGTCCGTGGATGGACCTGCCGCGTGTGCGTGTGGCCATCTCCGTGGACGGTTTGCCTGAGCATCACGACATCCGCCGCAAGCCCGCCACCTACGAGCGCATCCTAAAAAATATTGACGGCCGCAAAGTAAACATCCACTGGGTGATCACGCGCCCGATGCTCGAGCGCGCCGGCTATCTGGAGGAATATGTTTCTTTCTGGAATGCGCGCCCCGAGGTGGATCACGTTTGGGTGAGCCTCTACACTCCGCAAATCGGCGAGGAGAGCGCGGAAAAGCTGACTCCCGAAAACCGTCAGCAGGTGGCCCGAGAACTTCCGTTGCTGGCGAAAAAATATCCGAAATTCCTGATGAACGACGGCATCGCTCGTGCCTTCCTTCATCCGCCAAAGAACCCTAGCGACTGCATATTTGCCAAAATGTCCGCAAATTATTCGGCGGACCTGGAGACGCGCGTCGAGCCCTGCGTATTCGGAGGGACCCCCAATTGCGCGGAGTGCGGTTGCGCGGCCAGCAGCGGCCTACATTGGATTCGAACCGTGAAGGTCGCCGGTCCGCTCCGCGTCGGGCATTTTGTGCGTAGTTCGGTCGGCGTCGGCTCGCTGGTCAACCGACTGCGGCGCCACGGAAATAAGCCTTCTCGCTGGGGGTCCAACGGTCCTCAGACCGGCAAGAAAACGGAGCTAGTCCAAATCGCCACTTAGGGTCGCGGAAGCCCTCGCCGAAGAATACTCCGCGCGATCGACCGAACTACTTGCCTTCAAAAGGGTAACGATCCTGCAATTGAACCGCGGCAGCGACGCGGCGCCGCAATCCGATCGTATCCACGGAAGGCCGTTTCCCGAAGCGCTTTAGCACTGCCATCTGCGTGGTGAGCATATCGCCCTCGTGGACCGCCGCGATGGCGCGCTTGGCTTCATGCTCTACTCGCTCTGCCGCGTCGGCGATAAAGACCCGGGCCGCGTCGATCATCGTCTGTGTCGCGGCTTCGCCTTTCGCCGCGGCTGCTTTTTGTGCGCGAAGCAGGCAGGACTCCATGGCGTAGACTTCCATCACGATATTCGAAAGCGCGCCGATCAGTTCCTGTTCCTCGGCCAGCTTTTCGCGGAATTTCTGGACCGCGCCGCCGGCTGCTTGGAGAAACATTTTCTTGGAGTTGGCTACGACGCGAGATTCCTCGGCCAATATCCCTTCCGGCGCTTCCTCGAACGAGGGCCCGGCGAGGATTTCGTCCGCCAGCTTCATGGCTGCGGGAATCAGCGCGAGCTGGCCGCCCATCGCGCGCTTCATCAGCATTTGGATGATCAACATGCGGTTGATCTCGTTGGTGCCTTCAAAGATGCGGTTGACGCGCGAATCGCGGTAGGCGCGGCAAACGGGATAGTCCTCGTGAAAGCCGTAGCCGCCGAACATCTGCACGCCTTCGTCGACGACATAGTCCAGCATTTCGCTGCCATAAACTTTCGAGATGGAGCTTTCGATGGCGTATTCCTCGAGCACTTTCATGGTGTTTTGAACCTTATCGCCCGAGCCCGACGCCGCCACCATAGCCGCTTCCATGTTTCCGGCCGAGCGATAGACCATGGACTCGACCGCGAAAATCTGGATGGCCATTTCCGCCAGCTTTTCCTTCATCAATCCGAACTCGCCGATCTGCTTGCCGAAGGCTTTTCTCTCTTTCGAATATTTCGAAGCATCTTGCAAGACGTGCTTGGAGCCGCCAACGCACGACGCACCCAGCGTGAACCGGCCGGCATTCAAAATGTTGAATGCCACAATGTGGCCGCGGCCGATTTCATGCAGCAAGTTTTCCTTGGGTACTTTGCAATTCTCGAGGAAGATGGGCGTCGTCGAGCTGCCATGAATGCCCATTTTGTGCTCTTCATTTCCCGGCTTGCACCCGGGGAACGCCCGCTCGACGATGAACGCGGTGAATTTTTCTCCGTTCACTTTCGCGAAGATGACGTAAACATCGGCAAATCCGCCGTTAGTGATCCACATCTTCTGGCCATTCAAAATGTAGTGTGTGCCTTCGGGATTTAATTCGGCGCGCGTCAGAGAGTTTTGCGAATCGGATCCGGCTTGCGGCTCGGAAAGACAGTACGCTCCGATCCATTCGCCGGTGGCCAGCTTGGGGAGATATTTTTTCTTCTGTTCTTCGTTTCCGAAGTAGACGATGGGCAGTGTCCCAATGCCCGAATGCGCGCCGAGCGTGACCGCGAAGCCGCCATAATTGGAAAGTTTCTCCGTCAACACCGTCGTCGCGACTTTGTCGAGGCCAGCGCCGCCATATTGCTCGGGAATCCCGCCACCCAGCAAACCTACCTCTCCGGCTTTTTTCACGAGCTGCGGCATCAGGCCAGGCTTTTTGTTCTCCAGATCTTTCACTAGCGGCAAAACTTCCTTGAGAGAGAATTTTTCCGCCGTCTGGCCGATCAGCTTTTGGTCGTCGGTGAGATCCGCGGGCGTGAAAACCTCTTCAGGAAGGGAAGTCTCCAGCAAAAAGCTGCCGCCTTTCGCGGCTGGTTTGCTAATCGTTGCGGTGGCCATGATGGTCTCCTTGTCGCGCGGCTGCATTCAAACTTCGGTGCGCAATCTGGATAGGGTAGCCAGAAACTCGCCTCAAACAACTGTGGCGGATGCTCGAAACCTTGTGAGACAAGCCATTTTACTACTGGGGAGGAGGCAGGTAAACAGAGTTAACCGAGGCGTAGAGGATGGCAGAGGAATAGCTCCATGAGATCGTGTAAATAGATAATAACAAGTGGTTTGAAAGACAGGAATATATGTCTTGACAAATTACTTAGTCCAGTCGAAGCTGGCGATGCTCTTGGAAACGAGGAGTTGGCGCCCATGCGCATCACCCGTAGCGGCGGTTGGCGAATCCCCGGCACACGATCGGCGCAGGAGTCGGCACGCGTTCCGGGCTCCGGGCTCGATTTGGTTCGCGAGCCTGCGCAAGCTGCCGTCCTGCTCTACCACCCGCTGCGCCTTAGAATTCTGGCAGCCTTGCTCGAAGCAGATTCGGCGGCGGGGGTCGCCCGGCGCATGAACCTGCCCAGACAAACGGTCAACTACCATGTGCGCGAGTTGGCGCGTGCGAGATTGCTGACGCGGGCCGGCCGCTGGCAGCGCCGGCATATGTTCGAGCGATGCTACGTCGCCAGCGCGCGCGGTTATCTGCTTTCACCAGAGCTGCTTGGCAAACTCGCCGCCGACCCGTCGCAAGTCGCCGACACTCTTTCGGCGAAATACCTGCTGGGGCTTGCTTCCAAAATGCAGGCCGAGGTCGCTCGTTCCGCGGAACTAGCAGCGGCAGCAGGGAAGCGGCTTGCGACTCTTTCGGTCAACTCGGAACTGCGCTTCACTTCGCCCGAACAGCGCGCCGCATTCACTTTAGAATTGCAGCGGGCGATCGTCGACATAGCGGCGCGACACAGCTCGCCCCTCGCAAAAGTGGATGGTTCAGCCGCGGAAGGGAGCCCGTTCCGTTTGGTGGTCGGTTGCTACCCAATTCCCCCGGAAAAGCAGGAAGAAACTCATTCCCGGAATGCCGGCAATACAGGAAGCGCATCCTGACGGGAGCAAAGCCAGTCGAACCAGAAAAAAAAGAGCGCGGCCTCGAAAAAGAAATAAAGATCTCCGCTCCCATCGAAAAAGTTTGGAAAGCGCGTCGAGGCGACAAAGCGCTAGCCGCAACACGCTGCGTTCGCTGCGCCCCTCACGCGTTTCTCGCCGCGCCCCGCGGGCGGGGTGCGCACGCCATCAGGGACGCGGCTATTTCGCGGGCGCCGTGGCGGAGTCCTTGAAGGAAATCAGCAGAAAGTTCGACCCAGTCCCCAAAAAATCCACCACTTTGCGGGCCGTGCCTGCGGACAACCAAAGTACGTCTCCGGCATGCAGAAATGCCGCGTGCTGTCCCCCCAGCGAAACATCCAAATTTGCATTGCTCATCGCAACCAGCAAAGCGGCCGTCTCCGGCGTGGCCTGCACGTAGTCTTTTCCTCCTCCGACCTTGACCAGATCCATGCGAACTTCGCTGGTTTCGAAACAAGGAACCACCTGCTCGAACGGAATCTGATCATTTTGTGATGGGATCGCCGTGATTTGCGGGCACGAACCGAGCGGCCGCGCATCGCCTCCGGCCCCGAGATTGTGCGGCGAGTCCTGCGGATGGATCAGCGCCACCGTGATGTTGTGGAAGGCAATTCCCGCATCTGTGCGCACAATGTCAGCAAATCCTCCCGGCGAATAGCGCGTTGCTCCATCCTCCAGCGTCACATGCGCGGGCGGTTTTCCTTCGACTGCATCCACGATATCGGCTTGGCCTAGCGTCACATAGAGGTAAGGCAGATCGTGCCGGTGCAAAAGCGTGGCGTCCAGCGGCGGCACCGTCATGTTGTACACGCGCACATATCCATTCTGAAAAATGTGGGCGTAATGCGGCTCATCCGCAACAGAGACGGCGCCTTCCGTCTTAATGGGGCTTTGAATATCGATCTGAATGTCTTTAGCTACACTCGGGGGCGGTGTCGTTGGAGTTTGCGCCGGGGCGGCGGGCGACAAGAGCAGAGCAAAGGCTGGCAGCACGGAGATTTTCATCGCAACGCATCCTAAGGGCCTACACAGAGTACTGGCAAGTTAAACGCTTCCCATGCCGGAAACGTTACATGGAGGTGGAACTTTCTGTCAAAGCAAAGGAAGCCTTAGAGGCGCTCCAAAATGCCCGCCGCTCCCATGCCTCCGCCGATGCACATGGTCACCATTCCATAGCGCGCGTTGCGCCGCTCCAATTCGCGCAAAATCGTGGCGGTAAGTTTCGCGCCCGTGCATCCGAGCGGATGCCCGAGAGCAATCGCGCCGCCATTCGGATTGACCAGTGCAGGATCGAGTCCCGCTTGCTGAATCACCGCCAATGATTGCGCGGCAAACGCTTCGTTTAATTCGAACACGGCGATGTCCTTCAATGTAAGCCCCGCCAGCTTCAGCGCCTTCGGAATGGCCGCCACCGGTCCGATGCCAAACTCTTCCGGCAGGACGCCCGCCGTGGCGTACGCCACAAAACGCGCCATCGGTTTCAGCCCCAGCGCTTTCGCGCGCTCCGCGCTCATCACTACGGCGGCTGCGGCGCCATCGCTCATCTGCGAACTGTTGCCCGCCGTCACCGTTCCCTTAACATGAAATGCCGGCTTCAGCTTCGCCAGCGCTTCCAACGAGGTATCCGCGCGCGGCCCTTCGTCCGTATCAAACGTAAAAGTGTGCGTCGTCGGCTTCGCGGCGCCCTTTGCTTTCGCGCTGCCCGAAGCGCTACCCGCACCAGCTCCATTCACGCTCGCCAGCGCCGTGATTTTCACTTCCACTGCCACAGTCTCTTCCTTGAACTTCCCCGCCGCAATGGCCGCCAGCGCCTTCTTGTGCGATTCCACGGAAAACTGATCCGCTTGTTCCCGCGTAATCCCAAACTTCCGCGCAATGTTTTCTGTTCCCAGCCCCATATTGATGTAGGTATCCGGGCTGTGATCCACGAGCCACGGATTCGGAGAAACTTTATTCCCGCCCATCGGTACCATGGTCATCGATTCCGTTCCGCCCGCGACAATGACCTGCGCCGAGCCGCCGCGAATTCGCTCCGCCGCAATGGCGATCGCCTGCAATCCCGAGGAACAAAAGCGATTGATGGTCATCGCCGATACTTCGATGGGCAACCCCGCGCGCAGCGCCGCGATTCGCGCCACGTTCATCCCCTGCTCGCCCTCCGGCATCGCGCAGCCAAGAATCACGTCGTCGATTTCTTTCGCGTCAAGCCCCGGCACTAGCGCAAGCGCTTCCTTGATCGCCACCGCCGCCAAATCATCCGGCCGCGTCGCCCGCAACGATCCCTTGAACGCTTTTCCCACCGGCGTTCGAACCGAAGAAACAATCACCGCTTCAGCCATGGCAGCCTCGCAATCTGAAAGTCCTATTTATTGTTGAGCGAGCCTTCGGGAAAAGCAAATCACTGCACTCTTCGCTGGTACGAATGCTTCCGGCGAGTGCGGTGCCTGCGCGAAGGATTATTCGTGCCGGAGAGCGATCATGGGATCGACGCGCATGGCGCGCCGCGCAGGGATGTAACACGCCGCGACAGCCACGACAATCAAGAGGGCGGCGACAGCGGCAAATGTCAGCGGGTCGTGCGCGCTGACGCCGAAGAGTTGGTTGGACATGAGGCGCGTCAGTCCCAGCGCGGCCGCGATGCCGACCGCCACGCCGATCAGCGCCATCCTCGCGCCTTGCCCGATCACCAGACGCAACACATCACGACGTTGCGCGCCTAGCGCCATACGCACGCCGATTTCGTGCGTGCGTTGTCCGACCAGGTACGAAATCACGCCGTAGATTCCGATGCACGCGAGCACCAACGCGAGCGCCGCAAAGGCTCCGAGCAGAATCATCGAGAGTCTGCGAGCCGCAAACGAATTGGAGACGACTTCGTCCATCGTTTGGACGTTGTAAACGACTTCGCGAGGATCGATTTCCGCGACGGCCCGGCGAACGTCGCTCATGACCGCAGTAGGATCGCCTTCCGTGCGCAGCACGACGGCCACTGCATCGGCCGCGAGCGGCATCAGCTTTTCGGGAAGCTGCATGAAGGGATAGTCGAATTGCGCCTCGATGGCCGACTTTGCGTCGGCGTCAAGCCCCCACTGCTTGACGTGCCCGACGACGCCGACGATCTCGGCTTGCACGCTGAAGCCTTCGATATGGATATGCTTGCCGACAGGATTCTCGCGCGGGAAATAGGTGCGCGCGAAAACATTGTCAATATCAACGACGACTGGCGCGTGCTCGTCGTCCTGCGCCGTGATAAAGCGGCCGCGCTCGAGTGTGACTCCCATGGCGCGCTGGAAGCCGGATTCCACGAGGTAAAACATCGCTTGGGGCATCTCCTGGAAGTTGTCGGGCTTGGGCTGCCCCTCGATCCAGAACGGCAAAGAGGAATTGTGAATCATCGGGCGGGAACCGAGGGTCACGGAAACGGCTTGCACCCCAGGAATGTTCTGCATTTTGTTGTCGAACTGGCGCAGGCGGGCGCGCGTTTCCGCGGAGGTAGTGGTGGGCGAAGCCGGCAGCGACAAACTGAACGTGATCGCGTGGCTGGGATTGAAGCCGGGATTGACGCGCCAAAGCGCCGCCAGACTGCGAACCATCAGCCCGGCGCCGACAAGCAAAACGAGGGCCATGGCTATTTCGACGGCCACGAAAACTCCTTGTAGCCGGTGGCGCACGCCGCTCGCGCCGCGTCCGCTCTCCTTGAGAATTTCCTGCAAATCCACGCGGGACGTTTTCAACGCCGGCGCGAGGCCAAAAACAATTCCGGCAAACAGCGAGAGCGCCATGGTAAAGAGCAGGACGCGTGAGTCGAGCGATACTTCGCTGGCGCGCGGCAAAGCACCCGGCAAAGTGCCAAGCACCGCTTTGGTGCCCCAAACGGCGAGCAGGAGTCCAAGCGCGCCGCCTAAGCCCGCAAGGACGATGCTTTCGGTAAGAAGCTGGCGAATGACACGAGCGCGGCCCGCTCCCATCGCCGCGCGAATCGCGAATTCGTGCGAGCGGCCCATCGCACGCGCGAGAAGAAGATTGGCGACGTTCGCGCACGCAATCAGCAGCAAGAAACCAACAGCCGCCAGAAGCACGAGCAGAAATGGCTGGACATTACCGACAATGTCTTCCTTCATCGGAACTAGCGTGGTTTCTACGGCCTTATCCGCTTCCGGAAATGCTGCCGCCAGATTTTGCGAGATGCCGTCCATATCGGCTTTCGCCTGGGCAAGCGTTACTCCCGGCTTCAATCGGCCAAGCGCGTGCGCGCTCACGTCCACGCGCCGGTCGCGAAAATTCGCATCGGTCCATTGGCTGATGGGCGTGTAGACATCGCGGTCGTGTCCGTAAAAGGTAAAGCCTGCTGGAACTACGCCGACGATCGTGTACGACGTACCATTCAGAATGATCGGCCTTCCGATGATTTCCAGCGAGGAGCCGAATTGGCGCTTCCAGAATCCTCCGCCCAAGATAACGACTGGCGCGGCTCCTGTGTGGTCGTCATCGGGGCGGAAGGTGCGGCCGAGAAGCGGCGTCACGCCGAGCGTCGAAAAAAAGTCCGCGGAAATCATGTAGCCGGTGAGGCGCTCTCCTTCACCCTTGCCGATGAAGTTGTAATCCTGATTGCGATAGATGGCCATCGAGGAAAACGTCTGCGTGTCGCGCTGCCAATCGAGGAAATTCAGATAGGAAACGGCCGCGTGATCGATTCCGGGAGTTTTCCCATAGACCGCAACGAGCTGGCCGGAGTGTGAGTAAGCCAGCGGATTGAGCAGCACGCCGTTGACCACGGAAAAGAGAGCCGTGTTCGCGCCAATGCCCAACGCCAGCGTCAAAATCGCAATCGCCGTGAATCCCGGCGACTTCGCCAGCATCCGCAGGCCGTAACGCAAATCCTGAAAAAACGTCTCCATGCGCCCGCCTTTCAGCAAACCGCAAAAAATGTTGCAGTGGTCCGCGACGGCAGATGAATCACTCCCAAAAAAATCAGAATCATGCAAACTCCGATTCCCAAAATGATGAGTGTCGGCAGCCAGAAATTCAACGGATGCTCGGCGCGATCACACCCGCCGGGCGGACACCCCTTGTAATAGCCCTTTCCCGTAAGCAGGCTATACCCCGCCCAACCCAATGTGACAAGTCCGATCAGCAAGAAGAGCACCGGTCCGCTCCCGAATGTCCTCAAGACTTACATCGTCGGTTCCGACTCGAACTCGCGTGCCTCGCCGCGAGTCGCACGCCGCAATTTCTATTTTCAGCTCACGGACGCGAGAAACTCGCTCGCCGTCACCACGCTAGCCCGCCGCGCAAAAACCTTGTCGATCAAATTGGCATGCAGTTCCGCATCGCCGTCAACGCAGCAATCCTTAATCACCACGAGCCGGTAATCCGCATCGGAAGCCTCGAGCAATGTCGAAAGCACCACGCCGCTCGTTGCAATTCCAAACAGCACGAGGGTATCAATCTCCTTGGCGCGCAGGATCACTTCCAAATCCGTTCCATGGAACGCGCTCACCCGGTGTTTGGTCACCACAATGTCGTCTTTCTCTGGCCCCAAGCCGGAATGAATGGCCGCCAGGTCGCCTTCGAATAGTTTCTGATGTCTGGCCGAGCTCTTGATTGCGCCGAACAGCATGTTGCGCGAACTCACTTCCGGGAGTCCCGGCCGAAAACCCACTTGGATGTGGACCACGCACATCCCCAGGCTTCGCGCCCGCTCCAGGACGCTGGCACCCCGGGCAATCAGTGCCTCTTGATCCTTCGCGTAACTCGCAACGATGCCCGCTTGATTGTCCATGCTCAGAACCGCCGTCCGCTTAGCATCAAACGTAAGTTGTTCAGGCATATTTCGCTCCGGACGTACTAACCAGCTGCAGAAATAATCGCTGCTTCGGGCACGTCAACTTCGCCCTGTTGACCCCGGGAGGTAAATCCTGCACCATCTCCTGACTTCAGAGTTATCCCTAACAAAAACAGGAGCGTTGAATTGTCGTGTAAGACGCATTTGTGAATAGGGCGCTTACTCTCGCTGTGCGAACATGCCTTGGGTGACAAAGTCATCAGTGCGAAGCTGAGGTCGGTAGCGGGAGTTCGAGAGTGCTTGAATAAATGCCGACGGCGAGCTCAAGGCCTGGTCCAGCTCCCCCCGTGTCATGAGACTTAGGAACAGAGCCGCGGAACGAGCCTGGCAATTGATCGACCTATGCGGGTTGAACTCAATGTCGGTGAATCCTGCGTAGTCATAAAGTTTCCGCGCCCAGTCCCTATAATCCGACAGAAACGTACAGTATAGCCAATCGTAAAAAGCCGTCTTGGGCTCAAGCGGGAAGTCGAATCCCTCAAAGTGGAATCCGATTAGTGCGCCCGATTCCCATAGGCGTGGGTCGCGCTTTGCCTCGCCGATTTCTTTATCCCCCTTCCGGTACAAGTCGGAAAAGGGCCCTCCGTTCTCGAAAACTTTGCTCCCTTGAAACGCCAATTCAAGCTTGATTCTCCCGTAGTTCTTGGTTGGCACAGCGATATGAAAGGCGCTCAGGTGCCGTCCCCGTTTGTTCTCCGATTTTGTGGAGATTTCCAGCAGGGGTGCAATCCCGGCGGCGGCCGCAGCGGCGTGCAGGGCCTTGATATTTTTCTCCTTTTGGACGGTCGCGAAGCCGGGGTTCCACCTCAGATCGAAATAGATCTCCTTGACCAGTTCGGCGCAGTCGGGCTTCGGGACGAAAATGGGGCGCTCAGCCATTTGGAAAGTTCCTTATGAATTTCATCGATACATAGTCGGGGACGAAGATCTCGCACAATTCGGCCGCTCTTCTACGAGGTTTTACTACCGGGTCGCCCCAAGGCATGAAGGTATAAAGGACCTGATAGTCGATCATATTGCCGTCTTGAGCTTCTTCAATCGTGAACGTCTGTACTCCCTGAGCATAGGCTACGCCGGTCGAAAATCGCACTCCGTCCTGATACAGAATTGCTCTGTCGATCTTCAAGTAGACCAGGTTCGCTTCACGATCGCGGGACTTTATATAGCTCTCCATCGGATGTCGCAGATCGAAACACAAATGCACATATTGGTCCATGCCCGAGCGCAGATCCAGCTGAAGACTCTGTTCATCGCCCCCTGCCTTGAATCCAGCCGCCATTTCCCTCAGTTTCGCGGTAGAGTAGATACCATCCAATTCCTTGATAGTTGGCAGATTCCTGACGTCCGTGAAATGGTACAGGTGAGGGATGCGAAGGAGTGAGTCGGGCTTTCCTGCCATGACGTCTTTTCCATCTATATTCTACATCCGATCAGGGGCGGACTTTCGTGATACGAGATACGGATAGGGGTTGGGCGAATTTGGACAGGCTTGAGAACTCACACACTGCATTATTGGGTGGCACGCCGTCTCCGCTGGCTCCTTCTTCCCCGATAATTGTCGCCAAACAACGACTGGTTGCTTCGAGCTACATTATTTCTTGATTGCAGCGCCTTTGCGGGGAATGAAGATCGTGGCTGGTGGCGTAATCTTGTGCGCCAGCGAAAAGTTCCCCTCGTTCAACGCGATCCCGACTCGTCCTCGCGAATCGATGTATAGGAGCGGCTCGCCCACCGGAACATCCATAAACGTTCGCTCGTAGGGCACGCTGAATGGCTTTTTATCCAGCTGCACAATGATTTTGTCCCCGACTTCGTAGCCCAATTTCTTGAATTCGTCGCCGGATATGTCCGTGATCAGCGAACCGAATGGATCATCCAATCCAATAATGTCGCCCGTGATTCCGCTCTCTGAAGTCACCGATGTTTTCTCTGTGAGCTGCACGAGTTGCGGAACCACCGGCCCCGCCAGCGCAAAGTCCCAGCCCTCCGCAAGGTGCGCCGCTGCTGGCGAAAAAATGTCCCGCCCATGAAATGTTGAAGAAACCTGTGGTTGCAGCATCCAGGCCGTGTTTGTAATTTCCCGTGCCGAGTCCAATCCGTCGCGCTCGATCACCGGAGTGATCAATCCATTGTCCGGCACAACGAAATACTGCCCCTTCTTCGATTTCACGATCACCGCTTTGCGCGATGTCCCCACTCCCGGATCGACGACGGCAAGAAAAATGGTCCCTGCGGGATAGTAAGGCGTCACGCCCGCCAAAAATCGCGCCGCCTCGTCAATCTTGAAGGGCGTCACCTGGTGCGTGATGTCCATTAGCCGCGCGTCCGGCGCGATGCCCACAATCACGGCCTTGCAGATCGCCACCGCATCGTTCGCCGTGCCGAAGTCCGTCATAAACACAATCGTCGGCCGCGCCGGCGTTCCCGTTGGTCCAGCCGGGCCCTTTTCTGCCGGTGCTTTCCCGCCGCAAGCGCAACAAAGCAGCGCAGCCGCAACGAATAAAAATGCGAAAACGCGATTTCGCGAAACCATCGAATCTCCCGTGTTCAATTGATTTTTGCAAAGCCGGCAAAAACCGTGTGGTTTTCAACTTGTTGGCCGACCGGGCGCAACTATCTCAAACGCAAATCGTGGCCGCCTTCGCGCAACAAAGGAATCCGGCCGTGCGGCCCTTCCGTTCCCCGACCATGCCCTGAACGCGACGAAGTATACAGGAACCCGGAAACCGCTGTCTTTTGGTTTCGATGCCGCGCTCGCGCTTCCTGCTGCCCAACAATCACTTTGGGATTCGCTCTGGCTCCATTAGAATGCTGATACTTCGCAAGAGAAGTTACGCAAGAGGGAGCAGCCTACCGCGCCCAGAGAAGGCCCAGCCGCATTGCGTACGTGAACTCGAATAAGGGGAGAATGACTGTGCTTCGAAACTTCTTTATGGGTGTGTTTTTGTGTGTCTTCGCATCAGCGGCGTTAGCCGATCAAGTGATTCTCAAAAATGGCGACCGCCTGACCGGAACAATCGTTAAGTCCGACGCGAAGACTCTGCTCATCAAGACCGATCTCGCCGGCGACGTTAACATTCAGTGGGACGCCGTCACTTCCATCGTTTCCTCACAAACTTTGCATCTTGCTCTCAAAGATGGCCAAACCATCGTCGGCACAGTCACCACGAACGACAGCAAGTTTGAAATTGCCACCAAGGATACTGGCGCCATCACCGCCTCCAAGGATGCCGTGGTAAGCGTCCGCGATGATGCGGAGCAAAAGGCCTTCGACGACCAGATCGAGCGCCTGCGTCATCCGCATCTCACTGATTTCTGGAGCGGCCTGCTGGACACCGGCCTCAGCCTCACCCGCGGCAACTCGCAATCCCTCACCTATTCACTATCGGGCAAGGCCGCGCGCACAACGGAACGCGATAAAATCTCCGTCTATAGCACCGCCATTTACACCGACAGCACCGTCAACGGCATCAGCTCCACCACCGCTCACGCCATCCGCGGCGGCGTCCGCGGCGATCTAAACGTCAGCGACAAACTGTTCGTCTTCGGCTTCACGGACTTTGAGTACGACCAGTTCCAGGATCTGGACTTACGTAACGTCGTTGGCGGCGGCCTCGGCTATCACCTCATCAAAACCAAAGCAACTACGTTCGACGTTTTCGCTGGCGGCGATTTCGATCAGGACTTTTTCGGAGCTCTCGCCGCGACTGCGACGGCTCCCGCCATGCCCGCCGTTACACGCAAGTACGGCGAGATCGTCGCCGGCGAAACCTTTAACGCCAAGGTCAACAATCGCACCACCATCACCGAACAATTCAGTCTCTATCCTAACGTCTCAAACACGGGCAGCTACCGTTTCCAGTTCGATGCCACTGCGGCCACCAAGCTGAAAAACTGGCTCAGCTGGCAGGTCACCTACAGTGATCGCTTCCTCAGCAATCCTCTGCCTGGTTTCAAGACCAACGATCTGTTACTTTCCACAGGAGTTCGTTTGACTTTCGGCAAAGGCGTGCTTTAATGGCGCCGTACCCACCCGTACTAACTCACTGTTTTCTCTAGGAGGCACTTCATGGGCTTGATCGCGTGGATCATCGTCGGCCTCATCGCCGGCTGGCTTGCAGGGCTCGTCATGAAAGGCGGCGGTTACGGCGTTCTCGTGGACATCATTCTCGGAATTCTCGGCGGGATTGTGGGTGGCTGGGTCTTCGGCCTTCTGCACATCTGGCCTGCCGGCGGAATGATCGGCTCTATCATAGTTGCCTTTGTCGGCGCCGTCATCCTCGTCGCGATCACCCGTCTTCTGAAAAGAGCTTAGTAGGCCGTTTCATATGTTCGGTCACGTATTTCTTAAGCTGCTTTGTCTGCAGGAAGGTCGAGCTTGTGCAGCATTCGATTGAGATCCTGTCGGGCGAAGCGCCACTCGAAAGGTTTGGCGATACTTTCGTAATGCCTCTCGAACGCGAGCAAGCGTTCTGCTAACTCCCGCAAGGAGGAGAAATCGTTCGGCGTCAGGGCCTTGCGTTGCAGGATGGAGAAGTAAATCTCGATTTGATTGAGCCAGCTGGCATGGACGGGTCCTTGAACGAGCACCAGGTTGGGATACTTGTCCTGGAGTCTTTGAATTGCGCGGGGACCTCGATGCGAAGAACCGTTGTCCACGATCCAGAAAACCCTTCGTGCCCGGCGATACGGATGCTGTTTCATGACTTGATCGACGAGGCGGTCAAAGGGCGCGATTCCGGTTTTGGCTTCGCAGCGACCGAAGAGTTTGGCCCGGTGGACATCCAGGGCAGCCAGATAGGCCCAGGCTCCCAGCCGCTCGTATTCGTGCTCGATTTTCATCGGCCGACCGGGTTGTGGGGGCAAAGATTTTGCTTTTCGGTGCCGCGCCTGCACACTGGTCTTCTCGTCGGCCGACAGGACGAACTCGTCCCGGCCGAGTTTACGGCCCTTCCAGAGACGTTGGTACAAATCCAGGATGCGTCCGGCCTTGGCCTCGAAATCCGGGTCTCGCGGAAAGATCCAGCAGCGGTGCTGCCAAGGACGGATGGCGTCCTCGTTGAGCCATCGCCAGAGGGTAGTGTCACTGAGGGAGGCCGTCAATCCGCAGGCGCGAACATGGGCACCGAGTTCAGCCACACTCCAGCGCGAAAGAGGCGCGCCCACCCGGCTGGGAAACTCGCAGGCGATCGCTTTAACCTGCACGACCAGCTCTGGGGGGAAAAACCCGGGGCCGGCCCGGGCGTTCGAAGTCTTCCAGCCCGGCCAGTCGTTTTTCGAAGAACCGTTTTCGCCAGCGGCTGACGATTTCGCGTCGGGTGCTGAGCCGGTCGGCGATCTGATCATTGGAGAGGCCCTGCTGGGCGAGGAGAATCATCTTGGCGCGAGCAACCATAAAATACGGCAACGTATATTTATTGGCGCGTCGCTCCAGCTCTTCTCGTTCCTGCTTGGTGAGCACGATCCTGTACGGACTTTTCCGTGGCAAATTAATGCCCTCCCGGCAACAGTATAACCGAGTGGGCGACAAGCGCCACATAATACGTTATCGTATTTATGGAGAGAAGTACTTAGCGTCTCTTTTCCGAGGCAAACTAATCGCGCTGGCGGGGTCCATAACCCCCCAGCGCGATTCTCGTTTTTTGACTGTCCCCGACCCGCGAAAAGACCTCCTTTTCAGCCTTCCATTGGCACAATCTAGTCCAATTCTGATACGAATCAGCCCCTGTCATCACCATGTAGAGAGCCAAAAACCCCTGTCCGCAGGGTCAGGTTGCGGAAGCCTAGTACAGGGAAAAACAGGCGAAAACAAGAGCGAAACGTTAGATGGATATAATTCACTGATAACAAAAGACTTATGTCGTTTCAAAGTGGGTCATAGGAGTACCAGAAGCCTGGTTTGGGTTCTAAAATGTGCCTTCCGTACCATCGCGTTTCGGACAGGTTTGCTGTCAAATGGGACAGGTGCAAAGAGCTGGACCAAAAGACAGGGCTCGCGCATCCAAGTACAGGTGAAACAAGTAAGCGGTAAGCACCCAGCAAGCTGGCAATTGTTGGAACAAATAGGGACCGAGATCAGAGGAAAGATGAAGACCAAAGACAGCAATCGGAAATGGATGTGGTGGTTCCTGGGGGTTGTGCTCGCGCTGCAGCTGTATTTTGTGCGCGAGTTGCTGGCAGCTTTTGCCATTTTCGCCATCGGATTTGCGGCCATCGCGTTTGTAGTGGTCAGCCTCTACATGATGCAGAAGGTTTGGGAAGCGGGCGTCCAGCGCGTGGCAGACAGCCAGAACCCGGTAGTCGATATGGCGCGGCGTGGAGTTAACGCCGTTGAAGACATGGCCCGCCGACCGT
The DNA here is from genome assembly GCA_963843265.1 of uncultured Acidobacteriota bacterium. Classification (GTDB taxonomy): domain Bacteria; phylum Acidobacteriota; class Terriglobia; order Acidiferrales; family UBA7541; genus Acidiferrum. Next base: position 193,119 of record CAWJJR010000002.1, read on the forward strand.
TGCGCCGCCCGGGTTCAGCTGCGGCTCGCTAAGCCGCATATTCGAGTGGGCGCCGGTAGGCCCAGGGTTTTTGCCAGAGCACACGCAGCGCTGCTCAACCTGCCTCCTTCAGGTCTGACGCAGCGTCTGCAACAGTAACAAAGGAAAGGGGCCAGCCGTCCTGAGAGAGCGGCTGGCCCTTTTCTTTGCAAGCGCCACTCATCCCGATCACGTGGCGTCCGCAGATTGGCAAATGTCCAGGTTTCTCCTGTGGCGAGTTTTCCCAAATTCGATCATTCTTCTGCTGGGCCATGCGCTTTCTTCCATCTGTCCCACACGGAAGCAATTACCTTCGCTTTGTCGTTGCGCATTGCGTGGACCAGCGGCTGATTGCCGGTCTCTTCATGGCGCGCTGCCCAGAGCACCATCTCGGTAAGCACGGGGGCAAGGTCGATTCCCTTTGGGGTAAGCGAGTAGAGCACTTTTCGGCCATCGGAGGCGTCTCGTTCTGCGGCGATAATTCCATACGATTCAAGCCGGCGCAAGCGGTCCGCCAGAATATTGCTGGCGATTTTTTCGTCCGAGCGCAGAAATTCCTTGAAGGTGCGGTATCCCCGCAGCATCATGTCGCGCAGGATCAAAAGCGACCAGCGGTCTCCGAGCATCTCGACCGAGGCATTCAGGGGACAACCGGACCGGCGCGTTGGCGCCGGCTTCTTTTTCGGCATGCTTGGAGGCTATCACTTTTCACTTGCACTGTGCAAGTAATCGAGTAAGATGGGCGGGCCGAGTTGAACCTAGGGAAAGCGGGAGCGGGGCTCCCGCACTCCAAGCCAGGTGGGCCTTTACCGAGTAGCAGTTACAGGATTAGGGCGGAAACAAAAGCTGAAGTAGACCGTCCTAGACAGGAAGAGGGGAAAGCCGTGCAATTAAACCCTTATTTGCTATTCAACGGACAATGCGAAGAGGCGTTCAAGTTCTATGCGAAGTGCCTGGGAGGGAAGATCGAATCGCTCTCAACGTTTGGCGGTTCCCCGATGGCGAAACAGATGCCAGCCGAATGGCACGGCAAGGTGATGCATGCTTCCTTGAGGTTCGGGGACGGCCTAATCTTGATGGGCTCTGATCCGCCGCCCGGCCGCTATGAAAAGCCGCAGGGGTTTTCCGTTTCCTTGACCGTGAAAGACCCCGAAGAGACGGAACGTATTTTCAACGAGTTGGCTGAAAACGCTGCAGTGACGATGGCGATTCAGAAGACTTTCTGGTCGGCGCGCTTCGGGATGCTGGTAGATCAGTTTGGGATACCGTGGATCCTGAACTGCGAACAAGCGGCTACGCAAAGCGCTTGAAATTTGCAGCGGGAGGACGTCCGCGACGAGCGTCCTCCATCTTTACGAGCAGAACCGGCTGGCGCGGTATAGCTTTAAGGGTATATTCGTGAGCTCCATGAGTCAGAGTCCTGCAGGCACTTCGACCGTTGCGTTGGCCGTTCCGGCCTCGAAAGGAATGATCTGGACCGGGCGTGTGCTCAGCGCTCTGCCCGTGGCGTTAATGGGGTTCAGCGCGGTGCTCAAGTTTCTGAAGCCGGCGCCTGTGATGCAGAGTTTCGCGCACTTCGGCTATCCTGAGAGTGAGATTTTCCTTCTTGGAGTGCTCGAACTGCTTTCTTGCATCGTGTATGTAATTCCGCGGACGGCATTGCTCGGAGCCATTTTGATGACGGGCTATTTAGGTGGCGCGACGGCGACGAATGTCCGCGTTGGCGATCCTTCGTACATCATGACGGTCACTCTTGGTGTGCTTGTTTGGGCCGGACTTTTCTTGCGCGACGCCCGGGTGCGCGCGCTTATTCCCGTGCGCAGCTAGGCCGCGTGGAACAAGGTGATTTTTCTGTTGCATAGAGCAGATTAGGTAAGGAGAGAGAACGATGAATTTCAAGCCGGAGTTATTTCTGAATGACTTGAAGATAGCTCTCCGTTCGCTGGCGCGTGCGAAGGGGCTGGCGATCACGGTGGTGCTCACGCTGGCGCTGGGAATTGGCGCGAATGCTGCCATTTTCACGCTGGTCCGCGGTATTCTGCTGCGCCCGCTAGTCAACCGCGACGAGAATCGTCTGATCTATATTCGGCAGAGCATGCCCGGCATCGGCAGCGCCAATGTCAATTTTTCGGTCCCGGAAATCAAGGACATTGAGTCCGGCACGCGCAGCGTTACCAAGTTCGGCGATTTCTCCGTCATCCCGCTTACCATGGTTGGGCTCGGTGAACCCCGTTCCGTGCAAGCCGGCATTGTCGGGGGCAGCTACTTCGACGTCATGGGCCTGAGCCCGGTGCTGGGCCGGCTTATCGGCCCGCAGGATGACGGCCCCAAAGCGGCGGGCGTGATGGTGCTGACCTATCGCTTCTGGTCCACCGCGTTCCACAGCGACCCGAGCGTGCTGGGCAAAACCGTTCGGCTTGGTAGCGGCCCTCTGGGTACGCGCGATGCCACAGTCATTGGCGTTCTCGAGCCTTCTATTCCGTATCCGGCAGATACCGAGATTATGGCCAACATTGTCACCAGCCCGCACCATCTTTCGGCCACCATGGTGCAGGGCCGCGTACATCGTATGACCGAGTTGTTCGGTCGCCTGGCTCCCGGGGTAAGCGTGGATCAGGCGCGCGCCGACTTGCGGACCGTGTACAGCAACATGATGGCGCAGCACCCGGAAGACTACTCGAAGCAAAGTGATCCGCAGATCAGTGCGACACTTTTGCGCGATCAGATTACTTCCGGGGCGCGCACGGTGCTGCTGGTGCTGCTGGCCGCCTCGGGCCTGGTTTTTGTGATTGCGGTTTCTAACGTGGCTAACCTGATTCTGGCGCGGTCGGTGCGGCGCGAAGGGGAGTTGGCGGTACGCGCAGCGCTGGGAGCGAGTAAGGGAATGCTGCGCAGGACCTTACTGGCGGAAAGCCTGCTGCTGTGCGGTGCCGGCGCGCTGCTTGGCGTGCTCAGCGCGCGGCCGATGGTGGCGATCCTGGCGCGATACGCATCGCAGTTTTCCGTCCGCGCCCTCGATCTTACGCTGGACTCGAGCATGCTTTGGGTTGGCGCGGGGCTGGCCATCATCGCCGCCATCTTGCTGGCGTTCGTTCCGCGGCTGCCCTCCACGAACTCGCCGCAGGGCTTCGGGCTGGCTACTGGCAGCGTTCGCATTACCGGAGGGACGAATCGCCGGTTGCAAGTGTTTGCCATGACGCAAATCGCTGCGTCGTTCATGCTGCTGGCCGGCGCCAGCATGCTGCTCAAGACACTGATGGACATGCAGCATGCTCGAGAGCCGCTCGACGCGCAACGGGTGTTGGCGGTGAATCTGCCTGTCGACTCCTACGACAAGACTCCAGAGCAGATTAACCATTTCTATGAGGACGTAGTGCGGCGAGTGGGGGAACTGCCCGGCGTGGACGCTACCTCAGTGGGGAGTGCGGTGCCCTGGCGCGACACGGCCTTCAATTTCGAACTGCAATTCTCTGCAGACCAGCACCAAAAACAACCTGGAGAAGAGGATCCGCGCGCGGAGGGACGCACTATTACGCCCGGATTCTTCGCTTCGCTGGGCATGCCGCTTTTGGAGGGACGCGACTTCAACGACCTGGACCGCAAGGATAAGCAACCGGTAGTGATTATCAGCCAGACTCTGGCGCAGAAGATGTTCCCGGGCCGCGACCCGCTGAACCGGCATGTCTGGTGGAGCGATCCGGTGTTGAAGTTCATCGGCATGGATTCAACGCCGATGCGCGTTGTAGGTGTAGTGGCCGATCTTGACGACATGCACGTCGTCCAGATGCCGACGATGACCATCTACAGCCCGCTGGAGCAGGGGAACATCTTCTCGGCCCGGCTATTTGTGCACACCCACAGCGATCCGTATGCTCTAGTGACGCCGATTACGCAACTGATTCGCGGTATGTCTGCGAACCAGCCCATCGAAAAGGCCGCTACCTTGGAGAATATTCGGGCGGAAGTGCTTACTCCCGATCGACTGAACTCCGTCGTCTTTGGTGGCTTCGCGCTTGTGGCTCTCGCGATTGCTGTCGTTGGAGTTGCTGGCGTCCTGGCTTTCTCGGTCAGCGCTCGCACGCGCGAATTTGGCATCCGGCTGGCTGTCGGCTCGCAACCCAGCCGTTTGCTGGCAACGGTCATCCGCGAAGGCGCCATCATGGCCCTTTTTGGTATTTTGGCTGGCGCAGGTTGCGGGTACGTCCTCGCGCGGCTCGCCGGCAGCTACCTGCTGGACATGAAAATGCCGAGCGCGCTGCCAGTGGCGATTTCAGCGCTAATTCTGTTGGTTGCTGCCGTGGCTGCTTCCGCGCTTCCGGCCGCGCGGGCCGCACGCGTCGATGTGATTCAGGCGCTGCGGTCCGAGTAAGTTTGCGATCAAAGGGATAGCACGGCACAATTTCAGCTGCTGCCCTTGAGGCGCGTCGAGACTGCACGCGTCTCCTTGTAAAGTTCACCTGTCGCGACGGGGCGCGAGGCGTAGACCATGTGCAGAAATATCAAGACACTTTTTAATTTCGAACCGGCGGTTACTGCGGAAGAGATTCGGGCGTCTTCGCTGCAATTCGTAAGAAAAATCAGCGGGATTCATAAACCGTCGAAGGTGAACGAAGCGCGCTTTCTGGCCGCGGTGGATGAAGTAGCAGCGGCCTCAACTCGTCTTCTCCAGGGGCTGGAAACCAGCGCGCCGCCGAAGGATCGAGAGGTAGAGGCGGCAAAAGCGAAGGCGCGGGCTGCCGGGCGATTCGCAAACTGAATTTCTGCGAATAGACTTTTCGGAGTTGGCGAGCCTTTTTTCAGATTCTCCTCCAGAGTTTTTCAATTTCCGGCCCCAGGGTTTCCCACAGTTGGATACCGAGTCCGACCAAAATTTCCATCGCGGTTAAGGCGTGCTTCTTTTGTGCTACTCTTTGCGCCCGTAACAAGCGAAAAAGCACTCCATCAGCGTTATGCGAGGAGAGGGTCATGACCCGGCGAAATATCCTGTTTGGCTTCATTGGCATTTTTTCGGCAATCACGCTTTTGCTTTGCCCATCAAACCGAGCGCAGGAAAAAAGCCAGGCACCTACGAAGATTATCGCGATTCGCGCAGGACATTTGATTGACGGGAAGAGCGACACGTCGATCCCCAATGCGCTGATCGTCGTTGAAGGCGACAAAATCGTTTCCGTTACGCCGGGAGGTACGCCGCCTGCCGGGGCCGAAGTGATCGATCTCTCGAAGGCGACAGTGCTGCCGGGATTTGCGGACGTGCACACGCATGTGCTTCTGAACGGCGACATCACGGCGGACGATTACGACGTGCAACTCCTGAAGGAGTCCACGCCTTACCGCGCGATTCTTGCGGCGCGCAACGCGCGCATCGCGCTCGACCATGGTTTCACCACGTTGCGCGACGTCGAAACCGAAGGCGCGATGTACGCGGACGTGGACGTGAAGACGGCGATTGCGCGGGGCGAAGTGCCCGGGCCGCGGATGCAGGTGGCTACACGAGCGATGGCGCCCACGGGGATGTATCCACTGCTCGGTTATTCATGGGAGTTGAAAGTGCCGACGGGCGTGCAGTACGTCGACGGCGTGGAAGGCGCGCGCAAAGCGGTGCGCGAGCAAGTGATGTACGGCGCGGACTGGATCAAGTATTACTCCGACCGCGGCTATCATTTTGCAAATGACGGCGTGCTGCACAGCATGGTGAATTTCCGGGACGATGAAGCCGCGGCCATCGTCGACGAGGCGCACAGGCTCGGCAAAAAAGTGGCGGCGCACTGCATCGGTTCCGATGGCATTGCGGCTGCCTTGCGCGCGGGCGTGGACACCATCGAGCACGGCGTCGGCTTCACGGATGCGGAACTCGATGAGGTGGCGCGGCGCGGCATCTATTGGGTTCCAACGGTCACTGTCCTCAACTTCGTTGCACCGGGCCGCGGCGGCGTCTGGGTGAAAATGGTGGACACGGAGAAGGCGGCGTTCCAGGAGGGGCTGAAGAAAAATGTAAAAATAGCGCTGGGGACGGATGCAGGCGGATTTGATTGGAGAGCGGTGAACGAAGGGGAAGAGTTCGTGTACTACACGAAATATGGCATGACGCCGATGCAAGCGATTCGCGCGGGCACCGTGGTTCCGGGGGAGTTGCTGGGCTGGAGCGACAAAGTTGGGACGATTGAGGCGGGGAAGTGGGCGGATATTGTGGCGGTCAGCGGCGACCCCCTCAAAGATATCACCGAGCTGACGCGTGTGAAATTTGTGATGAAAGCCGGCGCTGTCTACAGAAACGAGGTTCACTAGTCAGGGACCGCTGGGCTTAAAAAGGGACCGAAATGAGAAAATTTCGTCGATCACCCCGAGCTGTCAGCGGTGTCTAATAGCTCGACGATCGGAAATTCTGGGTGCACGAAATGCAAACTCTTTGGCAAGACGTCAAATTTGCAGTCAGAATGTTGAGAAAAAATCCCGGCTTCACCATTGTCGCCATGCTTACGCTCGCGCTCGGCATTGGAGCAAATACCGCGATTTTCAGCGTAGTCAACACCGTGCTGCTCCAACCGCTTCCTTATAAGGATTCCGGCCGCATCATCAATATCTCCGCAATCGATCTCCGGACTCATGCCAGCGGCGCGTTTGTTTCCTACACGAAATTCACGCAGACCCTCGAGCGCAACAAGACGCTCGAAAGCGTTGCCGCGTTCTATGCGCTCACGCTTAGTTTGGTCACCGACCGCGAACCCGAAGCGGTCAATGGAGCACGCGCATCGAGTGAGTTTTTCCGCGTTCTGGAAATTTCTCCCGCGCGTGGAAGAACATTTCTCCCTGAAGAAGAGCAACACGGAGGCCCCGACGTCGCGATAATCTCGGATGGATTTTGGCGGAGCCATTTCGCGGCGGATCCTTCGGCTGTGGGCAAAACACTCGTGCTCGACGGGAAAAGCGCAACGATTGTCGGAATCCTTCCCACAACCTTTCGTTTTCCGCTGCAATATCCGGAGCCCGAGGTGTGGCTGCCCCGGCCTTCGGAAATAATCCAATTGACGCCAGATCAGGTTCGCAGCGGCGCCGGATATCTCGACGTCATCGCTCGTCTGCGTTCCGGGGAAACACTCGGACGCGCCCAAGCGGAATTGGACTCCATCAACGCGAATTACAAGCAACAGTTTGGGAGCTACGTGGACGCGACAAAATTTGGACTCTTCGCGCAGTATCTCGAAGATGACCTCGTGGGGAACCTTCGTCCTTCGCTTCTCGTGCTGCTGGCCGCCGTGGGGTTCGTTCTTTTGATTGCGTGCGCCAACGTTGCCAACCTTTTGCTTGCTCGCGCCACGGCGCGCGAGCGGGAAATCGCGGTGCGCAAGGCTCTCGGCGCTTCCGGCGGGCGGCTTGTGCGCCAGCTTCTCGGCGAAAGCATTCCGCTTTCCGTGTGCGGAGGGACGCTCGGAGTTTTTCTGGCTGCCGCGCTGCTGCCTGCCTTGCGTTCGATCAGTCCGGGCACGGTGCCACGCCTCGCCGAAGCGAAAATAGATGGAGTTGTGCTCATTTTTTCTCTGCTGCTCTGTCTTCTCACTGGGATTGTCTTCGGGCTGTTTCCCGCTCTCCAGATTTCGAAGCGGGATTTGCACGCAACTCTCAAGGAAGGTGGCCGAGGTTCATCGGAAGGCGGCAGCCGCGGCCGGTTCCGCGCTGCGCTGGTGGTTGCGGAAATCGCTGTTGCCCTCGTGCTCATGACCGGGGCGGGCCTCTTGATGCAAAGTTTTTCTCGCTTGATGCGGGTCAATCCGGGTTTCTCGCCGAAGAACTTGATGGCGTTTCCTTTGACGCTTCCGCCCAGCCGCTATTCAAAGCCGGAGTTGCAGCAGCAGTTCTATCGGCAATTGCTGGAACATGTGAGAGCCATGCCCGAAGTGCAAGCGGCGGGTGTTACAAGCTACTTGCCGCTTTCCGGGGCGGCGCGTTATGTCTTTGTGTGTCCGGAAGGGCGCGTTTGCGAAGGGATTGGAAAAGATCCGACGAGCGCTGCGCGCCAGGTTAGTGTCGGTTATTTTGAGACGGTTCGAACGCCGGTTCTCAGTGGACGAACATTCAGTGAGCAGGACGTTGCGGGCGGCTTACCCGTCGCTGTGATCAATGAGACGGCGGCAAAACATTTTTTTCCTGGGCGGAATCCCGTCGGAAAACACATCGCCAATTCGCGCGACATGGTGCAACGCGAAATCGTGGGTGTCGTAAGCGACGTGAAGTTTAATGGTCTAGACGCCGCCAAGACAGAAGAGATGTACATGCCGATGGCGCAAGTTCCTTGGTCAACGGCCACACTTTTGGTGCGCTCGGAAGCGAACTCGCGGGCTCTCGTTGCCGCCGTGCGCGGGAAGATTGCGGAAATCGACCCCAGCCTGCCCGTCACCGGAATTTCAAGCATGGAAGAAATTATCGGTAGTTCTGTCGCCCAGCCAAAACTGACCATGCAATTCGTCGGAGTTTTCGCTGGACTGGCGCTGCTCCTTGCGGTCGTTGGAATTTATGGCGTGATGGCCTATACGGTGAACGCACGCAAACAGGAGATGGGCGTCCGCGTGGCACTCGGCGCGCGGCCCGCGGACATTCTGCGCCTCGTCGTGGGGCAGGGAATGCGCATGGCGCTGGTCGGTGTGGCGCTAGGGGTGCTCGTGTCGCTGGCGCTCACGCGCTTGCTGGCCGGCCTGCTCTTCGGCGTGCGAGCCACTGATCCTCTGGTGTTCATCGCCGCCGCGCTGGTCCTCGCCGCCGCCGCGTTCGTCGCCTGTTATTTGCCCGCTCGCCGTGCCACTCAGGTCGACCCGCTTGTTGTCCTGAGATACGAATAAATCGTCCTTCCGCGAAGCGCAACAAAGCGTGCAAGAAGTCACCATCGGCTTCTGGAACCACAGAATTCACAGCTTCTTTCTCCGGAATACTCCGCCATCCGGACCTCGTGCTACGATGAGCGCCGCAAATTCAGGACAGGAGGGATTCATTGTGCGCCAGATTCTGATTGTTCTCGCTGCGATCGCAGTGATGTGCGTAAGCGCGTTTGCGCAGTCGCCGGAATGGCCGCCCTCGCCGGGGCACGAAACCATAAAGCTGTGGCCGCATGGGGCGCCCGGCGCGGCGGCGAATCTGCCGCCTGAAGGCGACACGACGACGGCGAAGGATCATCTTGTCGCGGGGCGGCGAGTGATTCGCATCGGCAATGTTTCTGCGCCAACGCTGACTCTTTACAAGCCCAAAGGAAAAAATACCGGAGCGGCGGTCGTGGTTTTTCCAGGAGGCGGTTACCGCATTTTGGCCATTGATCTCGAAGGAACCGAAGTGTGCGACTGGCTGAACGCCGAGGGAATTACGTGCGTGTTGCTCAAGTACCGCGTGCCGGACACCGGGCCGTATCCGAAGTCTGATGCCGCGTTGCAGGATGCGCAGCGTGCGCTGGGCATCGTCCGCTCTCACGCGGCGGAATGGCACATCGATCCGAAACGCGTCGGCGTGCTCGGATTTTCCGCGGGCGGACACTTGGCCGCCGCGCTCAGCACGCATTTTGAGAAGAGGATTTACGATCCGATCGATGACGCGGATAGGCTGAGCTGCCGGCCCGATTTCGCGGTGATTATTTATCCGGGCTATCTGGCGATCGCGGAGCAGAACTTCGCGCCGAATGCGGACATCCACGTGACGGCGCAGACACCGCCGACGTTTCTGGCGCAGGCGGAGGATGATCCGGTGCATGTCGAAAATTCAATTGTGTATTTTATGGCGCTGAAGAACGCGACAGTTCCCGCGGAGATGCACATTTATGCGGAGGGCGGGCATGGGTATGGGCTGCGCCGGACCGAGCTGCCGATTACAGGGTGGCCGCATTTGGTGGACACGTGGCTGCACACGATCAAGATTCTCCCTGCGGCAGCGCATTGAGAAACGTCGGAGGCGCCTTCCTCAGGGTAACAACCTTGCCCCCATTTAATTCCTAAGCGGAATGCTAGAAAAACGCGGCGCCGCCATCGACGTTGATGGATTGGCCTGTGATGGCGGTGGATTGATTCGAGCAGAGAAAAAGCGCAGCCCGGGCGACTTCGTCGGCGGTTTGGCCGCGCCCTTGCAAAATCGTACTGAGAAAACCGGCGAGCTGCTCTTTGGGGCTGACGCCGAGTTTCGCGGCGAGTGTGTTGCCGAGTTCCTTGGACATGCGCGTTTCGGTGACCGGGCCGGGACAAATGGCATTGACGCGAACGCCTTTGCGGGCGGCTTCGGCGGCGGTGATGCGCGTAAGGCCGAGCATGCCTGCTTTTGCGGCGGCGTACGCCGACCCCCACGGGAACGCGGCTTTCGCGGAGAGGCTGGAAATATTCAGAATGACGCCGGAACCGCGCGCATACATTTCGGGGAGCACGAGTTTGCTCAACAGAAATGCGGCGCGCAAGTGCACCGCAATGACTTTATCGAATTCGGCGAGCGGATAGTCTTCGACGGGGACGACGGGGCCGTAATGGCCCGCGTTGTTGACGAGGATATCGATTCTGCCGAATTTGGCGCGGGCTTCGGCGAAGATGCGCGTGCAATCCGCTTCGCGAGCGAGATCCGCGCAAGAATAATCTGCGCGCCCGCCGTGGCTCGAAATTTCCGCGGCGGTGGCGGTTAACTCCGCCTCCGTGCGCGCCGTCAAGAATATCGAAGCGCCTTCGTCTGCAAAGAGTCGAGCGATGGCGCGGCCGATGCCCCGGCTCGAACCGGTAATTAAAGCGACGTGGTCTTTGAGAAGCATAAGAAGAAGAGGATAGAGGCAGCGCGGCGCGGAGGCAAGAAACGAAGCACAGCGGATGTAGGTAGCCTGGGCCGAAGCGGAAGGACAAAACGAAACCTACCCAATGGGTCCGGATGTACCGCCGGTTCAGAGTAGCGCGAAATAACCCTCTGGCCCAGAACCGTACTCCCGTTCAGGTGCAAATCGTTTCCGCGGCCTCTAAGCTGTGATCAAGAAAGAGTGTGCCCAGTCAGGCGGCATCCGGCGACATCCATTTCATGGTAGAAAATGGCGACTCGACACGACGCTGAACGCCAGCGGCTTCCCCACGAATGCGAATTGCGGAAATTGCTAAGTAAAACTCTCTTCGACTGCGCCCATCACCCCGCTTGGTTACTTCACGCCTTTAAATACCGTCGCCGAATCGGACAGCGACGAGGACTTCGGATCGGGGGCCTCTGCCTTTGCCCGACCTCGTGGACGCCAGCGGGAACACCCGGCATCTGGCAGTCGGCTCCGGCGAGGACTCGGTCATCTTGGGTTTTTCTGAGTTAAGAGAACTATCGGCTACTTGCCCGCGCTGAGCTTCCACAGCACGGCGTTCACCAGAGAATTGACATCACTCTGCCGGAAGGTAGTGTATCCGGACTTCACGGGCTTCGATCCGATGGAACGAAACGCCAGCTTCTTCGTCGGCGCCTGCCGGAAGTCGAACACCATGGTTCCGGCACGGAATCTGATGTTCTGATAGCCCAGCGCGGGTGGGCCCCAGCCCCAGGACTGCACACAGCCGTATGGACCGCACACGACTCCCGGATATCCGCCTGGATAACCGACCGGCACGGCCGCGCTCCGGTCCTTCACAGCGATATGAAAATCAACAAGAAACGCCGCGGCCTTCGGGTCGCTCACTTCCTTGAAGCCTTTATCGGACAACGCCTTGGTGATCGCCATGCGGATTTGACCGCGCAGGATTTCATTCGATGCTTCCGTCTGGGGCGCCATTTTGCGACCCTGCGGGGGTTCGTCTCGCGAGGTGATTGGCCGTGAATCGCTTGGGGCGGGTTGCGCCTCGGCCGGGCGCCAGGCCCACGTAGCGTGCTTGGGAATGGGAACTTCGGGATTCCGCTCGGATGTGACGTACTCATCGCAGCCTGCGATGAGAGCCACGGAAAGCAGAGCGGCCGCGGTTAAAATCCATTTGGTTGATTTAGCTGGATGCGAATGCAGCATCGGACGAGCCTCCACAGGCGCATTTTCACGCACCGAGCTTAAACACTGCATCCATTCGATAGTTGCGGCCCGAGATAGGTTGCACGATGGCTTGCATCTCTGGCCGAATGGTCGTGGCTCATGCCTTCTTAGGTTCCCAATCGGCCGGCGGAAAGACTACCGGCCAGAATTTCGGCGCGGGCCGGTCGAACTCGAACGCCACCGCAAAGTAATCCGGGCTCGGCTGATCGATGCGCACCACGCGGCAGCTTTCTTTCACGCCGGTCTGCGGGTTCACGAGAACCATCGGCTGCCCCACCAGAAGCTCGGCTTTCAATTTTAGCAAGCCGCCGTGCGCATTCACCACCAACGTGCGCGTCTCTTCCTGCACATGGCTGCCCTCGGGAGTGTGCGCGAGCACCGTGACGGGTATCTGCAGCATCACGCGTTCGCTGCGGCGCCGATTGATGGCATCTGAAGAAGGCACAAGACTCTCCGTTCATGGGCTCTGCCGCTGCGAGTCTTGGGGATGAAAATTACGCCCTGCGCACCCGTGGTTCCCCAGACATTTGTTCAGCGGCAGCGTGGCCAGGCTGCCGCACAGGCATCAAGCGGAACGCACGCCCGATGCATGCTTAGTAGTCTACCTAAGGTGCGCGGGGGCTCCATGCTGGGGATAAAGCTTGACGTGGATTGGTAAACGGCCCCGCGGAGCACGCCGTCCAGAGATTCGGCGTGCCATTAAGGAAGCAGCACGGCTTGCAGGCGGGACTTCACGTCCGGCCACTCCGAATCGAGGATGCTGAAGTAAACGGTATGCCGGATGCGCCCGCTTACTGTAATCATGTGATTGCGGAAGGTGCCCTCCTCACGCGCCCCGATGCGCAAAATGGCCGCGCGCGACCGCTCGTTGAGCGAATCGGTTTTTAGCTCCACGCGAATGCAGCCCAGCGTTTCAAACGCATGCTTCAGCAGCAGGTACTTCGCTTCCGTATTAACCGCGGTGCGCTGCCACGCCGGGGCCACCCAAGTCCAGCCAATCTCCACGCGGTGGTGCGTGAGCTCGATATTGCCATAGCGCGTGCTGCCAATGGCGCGATTGCCGGATTTTTCGATCAGCGCAAATGGCAAAGAAACGCCGCGCGTCTGCTCGTCCAGCGCAGTGGCGATATAGGCGGACATTTCTTCCGGCGTGCGCACGGGCGTGGGAATCCATCGCCACAGGCTTTCCTCAAGACCAACCGCGCTGAGATCGCCGTGATGCGCCTGCGACAGCGGCTCGAGCCGTACATGGCGCCCTTCCAGCGTCACCGGCTCAACATGCATTTCTGTGCTCATGAAATGTGCATGTTACAGCCCCAACGTCCATTTGTGGGAGCACCAATTTGGCAAGGGGCTTGGCGCTCGCCGCTCCCCAGAGTTCATTTCGCGCGGGCCGCAAAGTGCCGCAACCGCGCAAGAAAACCAAAACGAGACGCTTGGCGTCCTACCATCCAGCACGCACGGGAACTTTCCGCCGTCGAAGAGAGAACTAGAGATTGAGAGGGCTTGGTAGTCCTCTGTCTCGACCTGGAACGCATGAAAAACAATTCCGCAGGCAGCACAACTCCTAGCTCGGCCCGTCCTCTGGGTCCTCTCGCCCGTCCCGCTTCCTCAAATCCGAGGCAGCGCACGATTCGATGGAGCGTTTGTGTGGCCGTTCTTTTCTGCCTGGCGCTTGCGGCGCAGGAATTTCGGGCCCAGCAGCAGCCGCCACCCGCGCAAGAGCAGGGCCAGCCACAGCCAGTGTTGAAGCGCCCGCAGGAAGCGCCGCCAAAGATTGCGGTCGAGGTCAAAACCGTCAGCGTGCTGGCCACCGTTCGCGATAAACACGGCAAAATCATCCCTGACCTGACCAAAGACGATTTCGAGCTGGATGAGGACGGCCGTCCGCAAGCCATCAATTATTTTGCGCACCAAACCGATTTGCCTCTGCGCCTCGGTCTCTTGGTGGACACCAGCTTGAGCCAGCGCAAAGTGCTCGATCAGGAGCGCAGTGCGAGCTACACCTTCCTCGATCAGTTGCTCCGTCAGGACAAGGATTTAGCCTTCGTGATTCACTTCGACCGCCAGGTCGAGCTCCTGCAGGATTTCACTCCCTCGCGGCCCAAGTTGCAGGCCGCGCTGCAATCGCTCGCGACGCCGCAGTACGATGGCGGCGGAAGCAACGGAGGCAGCAGTAACGGCGGAGGAGGGTACGGCGGCCCTGGAGGCGGAGGCCGTCAGGGCGGCCACATGCACGGCGGCGGAACGCAGCTCTACGACGCGATTTTCCTCGCTTCCGATGAGCTGATGAGCAAGCAACAGGGCCGCAAGGCGCTGATCGTGCTTACCGACGGCGTGGACCACGGCAGCAAGGAAACTTTAGCCGAAGCCATCGCCACCGCGCAGCGCGCCGACACCATCGTCTATTCCATCTATTTTGCCGACGAAGACGAAGATTATGGCCGCCCCGGTGGATTCGGGATGGGCGGCCCGATGGGTGGGCACGGCGGCATGGGCGGCGGACGCGGCGGCGGCAGGTATCCTCGACCGGAGGAGCGCCCCGACGGCAAGAAAATCCTCGAACAAATTTCCAAGGAAACCGGCGGCCAGTTTTTCAAAGCGTCCAAGAAAGAAACCGTAGACAAAATCTACGCCGAGATCCAGGAAGACCTGCGCAACCAGTACAGCCTCGCCTACACTCCCGACAAAGGCAATACGATTGGCTACCACAAGATTTTGCTTACAGTCCCCAAACAGAAAGACCTCATCATTCAAGCCCGCGACGGGTATTACTTTGGGCAGTAGCGCCTAACAGAACCTCGCACTTCGGCCGCACGATTTATCGGGCAGTGGGAGGGAGGCAAATGGGGTTACGCGTTCGGACTACGCAGATTTTCCTATAACTCTTGAGATTTCTTTCCGTGACTCCTAACTCATCTTCAAGAAGGCACGCTTTGAGTTCGGAGGTTCTTAGGCGATGAACTTCGTTTCCGTCTGCCAAAAAAACCCTCCCTTTTCGGTCAAGAATCCGGACGCTCGACAGGCCAAAAGGGTCATCAGCCGTGAAGCCGGACACGTAGAAACATTGATGTCCGGACACCACCAACACGCCGGTCCAGCACTGCCAGAGTGCCTTAACTCGAAAAACGATTAAGGCGAGACACGCCAAACTTACGAGAACCAGCAAGATTCCGAGAGGGTCCATCTGTTCTTAGCCCTTCGGTGAAATACTACTCTCCGTCAAGGGTAAGTCAAAGCCTGATTAACCGGAAACAGCACCACCACCGGATAACGAAACCCGGTGCGAGGCGGGCGGCGCGTAGGGTATGATAGAGTGTTCGGAAATTACTCACGTAGGATAACGATGCAGACTGCCACAAATGGGAAGGTATTGCTGAGGGTCCGGCCGCGAGGTTTCTGCGCGGGCGTGGTGCGGGCGGTGGATATCGTCGAGCTGGCGCTCGAGGCTTACGGCGCGCCGGTCTACGTTCATCACGAAATCGTGCACAACACGTACGTAGTCGAGCAGTTGCGCCGCCGCGGTGCGATTTTCGTCGAGTCCATCGCCGACGTGCCGCATGGCGCCGTGCTGGTGTTCAGCGCCCACGGCGTACCTCCTCCCGTCCGCCAGGAAGCCAAGGACCGCTCGCTGAAAGTCATCGACGCGACCTGCCCGCTGGTCACCAAAGTGCATCTCGAGGCCCTGAAATTCGCGCGCGAAAAGCGCACCATCATTTTAATCGGCCATAAAGACCACCAGGAAATCGTCGGCACGTCGGGCGAAGCGCCAGAGAGCACCATCGTGGTGGATTCCGTGGCAGCCGTGGACGCGCTTGAAGTGGACGATCCGGAAAAGCTTTCTTTCCTGACGCAAACCACGCTCAGCCTCTACGACACGCAAGAAATTGTGGCGCGCCTCAGGCAAAAGTTCCCGCTAATTAAAGGCCCAGCCAGCGATGACATCTGCTACGCCACGCAGAACCGGCAGGAAGCCGTCGAACAAGTCGCAAAAGACGTCGATCTAATTTTGGTCGTCGGTTCCCCGAACAGCTCGAATTCGAATCGCCTCGTGGAAGTGGCGCAGCGCAGCGGCGTGAAAGCCCAACTCATCGATTCAGCTGCGGACATTGACGTGAAGTGGCTCGAAGGCGTCGGCCGCGTGGGTTTGACGGCGGGCGCCTCGGCTCCCGAAGTGCTCGTCGAGCAAGTGAGCCAGCGCCTGGCGGAATGCGGTTTTACGGATCAGCGCGACCTCGATTTGATCCGCGAGGACGTGCGTTTCACGCTGCCTCCGGAGCTGGCCACGATCGCGGCGGCGCCGCGGCGCTGAAGTTTTTTGCAGCGTAAGCGGCAACGGCAAGCAGGGCCGGGCTTTTGGCCCGCGCAGTTTGCAATCGGTCCAGGGCGGCACGCGGGGACACACAACACAAGGAGCAAACTTTGGCGGTCAAAATCGTCCGTCAGCCGAAGAAGATTGCCTTGATAGGCGCACCGTCGAGCGCGGCAGCATTTCTAGCAGGAAGCGAAAAAGCACCCGCGGCATTGCGAGCTGCGGGCTTGGTCGAGCGCCTGCAAAGCGCGGGCTATGAAGTGATCGATCACGGAGATTGCGCCCCGAGGCTCTTCGCGGACGATGACGAGCACAAGCGAGCGCGCAATCTGCAGGAAATTGTCGCCGGCCTGAATGACCTAAAGCTTCGCGCAGAGCTTGCTATGAAAAGTGGCGCGCTGGTTCTCGTTCTCGGCGGCGATTGCGCGCAAGTGATCGGACTTCTCACCGGCGCGCGCCGCTACTACAAGCACGTCAACCTATTGTGGTTCGATCGCGACGCCGATTTGAACACGCCAGCGTCTACACCCTCTGGCCGCATCGATGGCATGGTCGTCGCGCACGTAATTGGCCGTGGCGCTCCAGAACTGGTGCGTTTTTTTGGCGAGTCCGCGCTGGTGCGCGAACCCGACGTGACCCTCTTTGGTATTGACCGTCTCGATCCGCCCGAGCAGGAATTCCTCAGCAAATCGCCAATGCGCCACATCGATGCCGCGGACATTCAATCCAAGGGCGCCCGTGCTTCCGCCCACGACGCGCTGACCTACGTGCACGCGGACGCGCATGAGTTTGTCCTTCATCTGGATACGGACATCATCGCCCAAGAGGAATTTCCTGCTGTGAACGTGCCCGCCAGCGGCGGCCTGCGCCTCGAAGATGTGCGCACCGCCCTCACGGAAGTCGTGAAACACAAAAATCTGCTCGGCCTCGACGTGGCACAGTACAACCCGGACAAGGATCCCGACGGCAGCGGCGCCAAACAACTCGTAGATTTGCTCATAGATGTCCTCGCCGCCCGCCTCGAACCTCCGGAGGCTCCCGCGGCCGAGCCTTCCGTAGCCGCACCCGAAGTCTCTTCCTCAGAAACAACCGCCTAAGCCTCCGACTCCGTCGCTTGGCGCGCCCATTCCTCCTGGCCAATCCTCAAGAACGCAATCTGGCGCAATAACATCTTGGATGAAACGCCAGAGCCCCTCCCCGCACTACCTCGACATAGGTGTCTAGACTTGCTCGCGGCTCTGCAGGCGGAGCGTCACTTCCTTGAGGGCATCATTCATGGAACCGCCTGCTCGCCGGAGTTCCTCGCAGTCCATCGAACTGGTGAACGATGAAAAGAGGCGGTCTATTTCTCGCGGCCTTTTTGCTGATTAGCGGAATGCTGCGCCTTACAGGGTCGGGAACCGACGCGCCTGCTACACCCGGAAATGAGCCCGAGCAGAAAGCCAATCCCGCCAAATCATCCGAGAGCATTTCTAAAATTCCTTATCTCGAAAAATTCGCTGCCAAGATTAAGGAATTCTATGGCGTTCAGGATGACGAATCCGCCCAAGGCGCCGATCTAAGCACCTATTTCAAGGCGCTGCGAGTGCCCTCAAATCAGGCTCAGCGCCCGCCGGTGCAGTTTGTCATCGCCATCTTTCCCGACCCGGTGCACACCCGCCTGGGTCTCTTGTTCGATCGCTACGCCGAAGCTCTTCAACAAGCCGCCCAAATGAAGCGCTATGATTTCGACCGCGCGCTCATGCCCTGGGACCGCACGCAGCGCCCCGAAGCTTCCGATTTGAAAACGCGGCGGGAAGAACGCGAGGAGCAGGCACAAAGAGAATCCTATCCAGGGTTAATGATCTTCCGTCATAGCGAGGACTCAGAAATCGCACCGCCCCAGGCCGATAACACCAGCTTGCTCAACCAAAATTCATCCGCGTCAAACTCATCCGAGGCAGCAAAAGGCCCGCTCTTCGTGTTAGTCGTGGGAGAAACTCCAACGGCGGGCCTGAATCGACAGCAATTTCGTAACGCCATCCAAATTATTGAGGCCATTCGCACAACTTCCGCGTCCGCTGGCTCCACGAAACAGCCCCTGCTGATTCTCGGTCCTTCCTTCTCCGGCTCTCTGGAATCGCTAAGCGAAGAACTCCACCGGCAGGAGCTAGATAAAGTCTCCGCCCAGAAATTCATCTATAGCGGAGCGGTCACGGCCACCGACAGTATCCGTTGGTTTCAAGAACATCTCAGTCCGGCTTCCTATTTCACTTCCTTTCAAGAAAATGATGACTACGCCCGCGACGAATTCCTGCAGTTCGCTTGCAATCGCGGCTACAAGCCCTATGAAATCGCGATCCTTTCCGAAGATGGGACCGTCTTCGGCGCGCTGAATCGTCAAAACCGGCAGGACCAACCAGAACAAGATTCGGACGCGGCGGATTGCCCCGGGGGGCAGCAACAGCCCGCTGCTGGCGCGCCTTCGGGCGCGAATTCCCCGGAGACGAACTCGAAAAAGCCCGCGGCCTCGAAGATTGATGCGCCGCTTGACAAATACGTCCTCAAACTCCATTTCCCCAGAGAAATCTCTTACTTTCGTTCCGCTTTTCAGAAGGAAACGGCAACGCAATCGTCGTCCGGGAGCGCTTCATCCGGCAGTTCCACTCTTCCATTGAAGATGGATGAAAGCGGGAACGACGACGATAGCGTTGCGCCCTACGCTGCACGGCAAACTTCCTTTTCTCAGGAAGCCGTGATGCTTGGCATCGTCAGCGAATTGCAGAAACATCACATCAAGTTCACGCTGCTTCTCGCTACCGATCCCCTCGATCAGCTCTTCCTGGCCGAGTACCTTCGCAAGGCCTATGCGCAAGGCCGCGTCGTCATCACCGCTCCCGATTTGCTTTTTGCTCGAGAAGGCGATCCTGCTCTGCGCGGCGTGCTTGCCCTGAGTACGTATGCTTTAGTTCCGGGATTGGGAGACAGGCTTTGCCGGCAAAAAGTATGGCTTGGCTGGCATGAGGACCGGCTATTTGTCAGCAGCTTGAGCGCCGGAATTTTCAACGCGACGGTCGGTCTTCTCTCCGTGCCGGATGAGGAAGGACATGGCTGGGACCCTACGTCCACACCGCCGGAGGAGTTTTCTCGGTCGAGCGCGAAGGCTGTGAAAGTACCGGCAGGATCGATCGGCAGCGTCCCCTATGCGCCGTATGCCGAATATGGCTCTCCTAACCTCGTTCAAACGCCCGGAACGATCCCGGCCGTTTGTGAAGAGCGTCCGTTGCTATGGCTCACCATTCTCGGACGCGACGGTTTTTGGGTCATCGCCGGGCTCAACGGCCGGAGTTTTCAATCAGCAGACGGCCAAATTCCCATCGCTTCTCTTGATAATGGGGCGACGACTACCAGCACTCTTGAAACTGCCGAAAGCACTCTTCGTCTAGCGGCCCAATCCCCTGACAGCTATGGTCTTCTCTCTCTCCAAGATAAATGGGAAACGAAGCTGCGCACCCCGCCTGCGTGGAATATCGCTTATCTCCTCTGCCTCATTCTCTTGGCCGTTCATGCTCTTTTCAGTTGGACAGGCACCATTCTCGCGGACTCCGAGGATCGCGCGCAATTCACCAGAAACACGGATTCCCTCGGTGCAGTCGTCCTGGCTCTGGGCGCGCTCGCGTTGGCGTCTGCCTTCGTTCTCGTGATGTGCACTAGAAGCCCACGCGTGGATTGGGTTGGAACCTGGATGCTCACTGCCGTCATGTGGCTGCCGTACCCTGTTTTTGTGGGCGTCACCACCTGGGATTTGTACGAACTGCGTCGCGAACGCGTCGTGGTCCGCGCGTTCATCGCTTCCGTCATCGCGATGACGACATTCCAGTTCGTGCTCACTTGGATTTCGCATGGACCCTTGCGCGTGTATTGGTCCACGCGGATGTTGCATATCGCTTCCGGCATATCGCCCGTGCTTCCTGTACTGCTGCTGATCGCGGCCGCCTATTGGTGGATGTGGCTGAGTCTGCGCGGAGTCTGCCTCGTCGATTTGCGGCGCCCCAGATTGCCAGAGCGAGAAGATCTTGCATTGGACTCGTATCGCATCAGCGATGCCGAAGGCGAAGATCTCAGAAAGACAGCGCATCCGCTCTATTTCACGTGGCAAGTTGCGATTCCCGTGATTGCGCTGGGTTTTGTCACGCTGTTTGCTCTCGGCCGCGATCTTCCGGTCGAATCGGTCGAGGGAATCGCGTTCGACGTGGGATTCACCGTCATTTTGTGCGTGATGGTGGCTGCCTTTCTTGGATGTCTCACCAAACTTGTGCGGACGTGGCAGAAGTGCCATCAAGTCCTCGCGGGACTGGATCGTCTTCCGCTGCGTTCCGCGTTCGGCCGGATGAAGGAGCTCTCCTGGCACTCGTTTTGGAATCCGGGAGGAAGCACGCTGCGCGAAACGTACAAAGTGATGATGCGCGCGATGGAAAGCATGACCCGGCTGCTGGCCCTCGTCGAAAACTGGAATACGCCGATGAAGGAAAGCGCGCGGCGCTGCGCGCGCATTCAAATCCGGAAAACACTCGACGTGAGGCAGGGCGTGTCCGAAATTTACGCGAAAATCATGGCGCACATGACGAAGAAAGAGGAAGCCGCAAAGTCCAGTTGGTGGAAAAAGATTCTGGCGTGGTGCGCGGAAGATTCCTGGAACGGCCGGCAGCTGAAGCACCTCATGACACGCGTCGAAGAGCTGCAAAAAGAGATGGCCAAGACCGCGGCAGTCCTGCTCAGCGGCATGTTGCAGCCCCTTTGGGACGAAGACGAAACGCCGGCGGTTTCTTCGGACGAACGCATCGCGAGGCCGCCCTTGCAACCTTACCGCGCGATCGCGGAAGAATATGTCGCGCTAGTCTACGTCAACTTTATCGTCAGCGTTCTGCTTCGCATCCGCACGCTGGTGATTTCTGCCGGAGGGCTCTACGTTTTCATCGTGCTTTCGATGAACGTGTATCCATTCGAGCCGCATCCCGCTTTGCAAACGCTTTCGGTCGTCTTGCTGGTGCTCATGGGCGGAGCGGTCGGGTATGTTTACGCCGAGATGCACCGCGAAACCATTCTCAGCCGGCTCACCTCCACGCAGCCCGGGGAATTGGGGCTGGATTTCTGGATCAAATTCGCGTCCGCCGGAGCGATACCGGTCTTTAGTTTGCTGGCGGCTCAGTTCCCGAGCATCAACCAGTTTCTCTTTTCCTGGCTTGAGCCGGCTTTGCAAGCTATGAAGTGAGATTTTGTTAAGTTCGCTCGAGCGCTACGCTTGCGAGCCACCTTAATTTCGGCGCGAGGAACTGTCCGTTCGGCCCTCCGATCCAGCAGCGGCTTCGGCGCGTTTTTTGTGATAACGCGCTAGCCCGAGCCAGGTAAGGCTGAGCCCGCAATTGAAAATGTAATGCTCGGCTTCGGCGCCATGGACGAGCTGCTTGATTTCGTCGGTCGCGGCGGCGACGAATGCTTCGAGCGCGCTGCGTTCGTCCGGGGACGAGCGTAGGATCTTCGCGGAGAGCGCGCCCCAGCGCTTCAGATTCTTGCGGTATGCGGCGATGTGCGCCGCGGGATCGCTCGAGTAGCCGAAGTGCGTCAAGAAAAGACGCGCGGGCTTGCGCGCGGCGATGGAGTCCAGCGAAGTGTTCCACGCTTCGAGGTCGATGTCCGGCGGCGGCGCGAGCGGAACCACATACGGCTGGCCCTCGATGTGGAATCCAGCCGTATCGGCGACGAACGCGGTGCCGTCCGTCGAATCGAAATAGGAAACGTGATGCGAGGCGTGGCCCGGCGTATGAATTACGTCGAAATTGCGGCTTCCGAGTGCGAGAGTTTCTCCGCCCTTGAGCATGCGCAGATTCTCGAACGGAACGGGCAGCGTTTCGCCGAACAGGCGGCTGAGTTCGCCCGGCCAGAGCCGCTCCGCGCTGGCGAGCAATTTGGACGGGTCGGCCAGATGCCGCATGCCCGTCTCGTGGACATAGACCTCGAGGTTGGGATTTTCCTTGATGAGCGCGCCCACCGCTCCGGCATGGTCCAGATGAATGTGCGTCAGCAGAATGGCGTTCAGATCGGAAACGTCGATGCCCCGCGCGCCGAGCAATTCGCGCAGCCTCGGTAGCGTGGAGGCTGGCCCAGGGTCGAGGACCGCGCGATGCCCGCCCGATTCCAGCAACACCGCCGCAATCGACCGCGGGCGCCCCATCCAATGGGTATCGAGAATGGTCGTGGCAAGCATCAAGTCCGTAGTGTAACGCGAGTTGCAGCAGAAAAGTCGGGCGTTGGAAGCTGGTTGGGCCCCCCACCCGGTTTTTTTGTAACTGTGCATTCTAAAGGACTTTAAATCCTGTGTTTTGAATCTGCGCATTCTACAGGAGTTAGACGCGGGTTTTTCAAAAGTGCGGATTCTAAAGAAGATAGCTGCTAGGAAGGTCGATAAGATGGGGTGTCGCGAGGTTTGAAGATTCGCGAAGGACGAGGAGAATGGAAATCGTGGGGGAACGGCGAGGCAACGTCGATCGTGGCGCGAGCGAAACATGAAGGATAATAGCAGGATGTTGGCGGAATGTCAATATAAATTTTAGTTTACTGCGATGCTATTCGAACGGCGAAACGCAGATTCGAATGAGATTGGCAGAAGTCGAGAGGATTGAGAGAGTTGGCAGAATTGAGACAGTTTTGTGAGACTGCGGAAATCTGTGGAAAAGTCAAAAAGCCCCACACGCGAACCGATGAGTGAACCACAGAGCTTCGTTTCACCGCCTCATACGAGGGCGACCCGTCAGAGGCCAAAGGTTGCCGCTTATGCGTCTCGTTCCGCGGGTCAGTTGACGGTCAACTGAAGGGTCGCAGAGTGCGTTGTATTGCTACTCGCCGCTGTCCCGGTAACGGTAATTGTGTACATGCCTGCCAAAGTACCCGTCGGTGGTGGCGGGGGTGGTGGTTGTGTCGTACCGCCGCCGCAGCCGACAGCTTGCAGCACAAGGAATAAAATCAGTCCAGCGACCGGCACACCAGCAAGGACTCGCTGCCGCCGCGTTCGCGCAAATCGGGCAAACAGGAAGCAAAGCAACATCAAGACGAGCAGCGGCACTATGCGCGGCCAGGAAAGGATGCGCCGGTTGATCGCTATTGGAGGCGCAAGCCCGCGAGCGGTGGTCGTCACCACGACATTTGCGGACTGTCCCGCCGTGAGCGTACTCGGCATCACGGAGCAAGTAACCGCTTGCGCCGGCAGGGTACACGTGGCGCTAACCGACCCTGCGAATCCGTTGAGCGCGTTCACTGTG
The DNA here is from genome assembly GCA_963843265.1 of uncultured Acidobacteriota bacterium. Lineage (GTDB taxonomy): Bacteria > Acidobacteriota > Terriglobia > Acidiferrales > UBA7541 > Acidiferrum. The sequence goes on from CAWJJR010000002.1 coordinate 216,736, forward strand.
ATCACGTTCGTGAACGTCGCGGTCTGGCCCGCGCTCACCGTTTGCGAAGCTTGGCCTGCCGCGACACTGAACGAAAAGTCCGGCGGGCCGGTGACAATGAAGTTAAAAGGCGCCGATGTGCCCGCCGGCGGAGCATCCACAACGTAAAGTGGATAAGTGCCGGGAGGAATCAGGTTTAAGTTGAGAAAGGAATTGATCTGGGTGGAGCTGATAAATGTAGCTGGACCGAAATATCCATTGAAATACACACTGGCAACCGGCTGAAAGCCAGTGCCCGTTATCGTCAATGTGACGGCGGAACCGCTTGGGGCTGTTGAAGGACTTACAGAGGTTATTGTCGGTACGACAGTAGGCTGCAGGATGGTGAATGGCAATGGCGCAGAGGGACCGCCGCCCGGGGGGGGATTAAACACTGTCACTTGCGCGGTTCCGGAAGTGGCGATGGCAGATGCGGGGACCGAGGCCGTAAGGACCTGGTTTGTATTTACTATGGTTGGAATCCCGCTACCATTTATCTGAACCACCGCGTTAGGGGCAAAAAGGTTCCCCAGGGCGACTAAGGTGAATCCCACTCCGCCTGCGACGACGCTCGTGGGATTTGTGGAGTTGAGAACCGGAATCGGGTAGGTCCCCAACGTTACTGTGAAATTCACCGTGTTGGAGGTATCACAGGGAGGTGGATTCGCAATGAAAACGCCGTACGTGCCCGGAAAAACGGTGTCAGAGGGCGAAATGGTCGCAGTCAATTGCGTCGAACTAACAAACGTCGTAGGCTCTTGCACATTGTTGAAGTACACGTGTGCGCCGTTCAGAAAATCATTTCCGTTCACGGTCAGGGTAAACCCTTGGCCGCCGGAAGCAATTGTGGTGGGAGATAGGGAAGTGATTGTCCCGGAGGGATTCGCTCCTCCGTTGTACTCACCGAAAAGAACGGTTTTTCCGCCAAGCGCAATGGGGTTGGGATCGGGCGGCCCGAAGGAACTCACGAGGATATAGTAAGTCGTGTTCGCAGAGAGCGGTACGACCGGAAGCTGGGACTGAGTCACGATGCCAGGATTGATGTCATCGTTGCAGGCGATGTTCGTGAGGTTTCCAGGTGTGCCGGTCCAAATCGAAAGCACCGTGTCGTAACTGCTTCCAATCGTGTCGAGCTCCAGATTCGCGGAGAAGGCGGGCGTCGTGTATTTGTACCACACCGTCTTATAGTCTCCGTTTGGTTCCCCGCCGTTGTTGCCGCCTGCGCTGCCGTATTGCGACACACAAAGCGGTGTGGGGTCGGTCAGATCTGTGGTCGCGCCGGAGCTGTCTACGATGCTTGCGATTGTTAGGCCGCCCATGGGCAGCGCGTTGGCAATCGAGTCGTTAGAAGGCGCTGGCGCCACGACCTGAAACGCGAGAGGTGCCGAACTTCCGCCGCCAGGAGGCGAACTTAGAACGGCGATATCATTCGTGCTTCCAAAAGGCCCTAGCAGCGCGCTCGGCAACGTCGCCGTGATCTTGCTGCTGCTATTGAATTGCACGGTGATTCCGGAAGTCGCCCGGTTGAACAATACCTTGGATGCTCCTGAATAGTTCGTTCCATTGAGCGTCAACTGAACGCTGGTAGCAGGGCTGGTTTGAACCGGTGTGCCGCATGCCGCAGACGTGGCCGCGGGGATACTGCTGGAGCACGTAGCTAGGGTGGGTGCCAGAGCCAGAACCTCGAAGGGGAGGGAATTGCTCGTAGCCGTCGGAGTCGGATATCCGATCACCACGGTCACTTTGACGGAGCCCGCTGTGAGAAGCGTGGAGGGGACCGTGCCGGACAAAGATGTGTCGGAGGAGGTGCCCGTGGGAGTAAGCGCGGTCGAGCCGAACAGGATCGTTCCACCGGTCAGGCCGGTTCCTGTAACCGTAAGCGAGAGCTGAGTTCCGCCGGCGTTTGCCGAAGTCGGCGAAAGCGAAAAAATGCGCGGTCCGGTGAACGCAAAATTATTGAGCGCAATTTCCCAGACGCCCCTGCCATGCGTAGCGGCCAAGAGTGTTCGCGAAGCCTCGTGCAAACGCAGCGACAACACGGCTACATTGGGAAGCGCCGTGCCTAGCGTGCTCCAAGTGCAGGGCATCGCCGTGCAGCTGCCGACGTAGACTCCGAGATCCGTCGCCGCGTAAATTGTGCCGGGCACATCCGGATCGGCAACCACGTCGTTGACGGGGATATTGGGCAAATCTGTGGCTGCGGGCTTGGAACAATCGTTGGTCGAGCAACTAACATCCACCCATGTCGCGAGAACGTTCATACTCGCGTTGGCCGTCTTGAAAATATGTCCTCGCAGATCGCTAATCGAGCCTCCAAGCGGATCAGTGCCGTTGAATGCAAATCCGGAAACCGCTACGTAAGCGGTGTTGCCCGAGGGATCGGCAGGGTCGGCGGCAATCGCGGTGACGCTGCGCGGAGGAAAATAACCCTGTCCGATCCGGTTGAAGTCGGTGTACGCGCTTGTGGTGGTTGAGACGTTTTGAAAGAGATAAACTCCTCCGTCGCTTGTGCCGGCGAAAACGACACTCGAATTGCCGGGAGCAACTGTGATGGCCGTGAGCGGCGCGCTGGTGGTCGTCGCTAGCGTCGAGGAAATCGGCGCCCAAGTATTTCCGGCATCGAGAGACTGATATAGCCTCGTGGTGCCGAAGTACACCACATTTGCCGTGTTCGGGTCTGTCGCCAGAGGTGGAATGAAGTTGGCGGCATCGCCGGAGTCAATGCCGGAGACGCCAGGTGAAAAGGTTCCCAGAGTTCCACTCTGGTAAGAAACGTTAACGGCGTAGCCTGTGGCGCACCCGATATAGACGGTGCTGGGCACGAGCGCATCCACTGCCGTTGATCCACCATCTCCGCAGAGGTTGTTATCTACCCAAGAAGTGCCGCTCTGATAGTTTTGACTTCCGTTGTCCTGCGTCCCAGCGAAAGCAACGGAGGGCGAAGAAGGATTGATAGAAATCGACGGATAAAACTGCGTCAACGTCAGCAGCGAATCGTTCAGGTTCGTCCAGACAATGGTCGAAACTTCGGCGTCGTCTGTCCGCCAGATGCCACCATCGTTGCCCAGATACAGGCGAACTTTTCCGTTTGGAAGCTTGAAAAAGGCCAACGCATGAGTGTCAACGTGAGGGAATCCGGGACCAAGCTGATTTGGGATGACTGTCGACCAGCTCGTTCCGCCAGTCGTGGTTCGCGTAACCCAGATGGGATTCCCGCTGCCATCTGTCACCGCGGCTCCGCCGAAGAACGCGATGCTCTTATTGTTGGGATCGACTTTGACGACGTCGTCGTACCAGCACTGTTCTTGGCAGACGTCCGGAGCGGCAGTTTGCGTCCACAAGGTTCCGCCGTTGGTCGTCAGCCATACACCGAGATTCGTGGACGAAGAGTCGCTTGCACTGGCGATGGAAGCGTAGACGGTGTTATCCGACGCGTAGTTAGGAGAGATACCGAGATCCATGCGGCCCATCGTGGACTGTGCGGGGAGCCCGCCAGCAAGAGGAGTAAACGTGGCCGAGCAGGAGTTGGCGTTCGTCGACTTATATATTCCATTACCATGCGGCGCTCCTGTGGAGCTGCCGTAGGGGTTACCGAGCGCCGCAAACGCAGTCGTGGAACTCGCAAAGCCGACAAAGGTAGCCATCTCGTCGGGAAGAATATTTGTCCAACTGGCGCCGCCGTTGCTGGAGCAATACACGCCCTCTTGCGGACCTTCGACAATGAACTGTGCGCCAACAAGGATCAAATTCGGATTCGCAGGGTTCACCGCGACATAGCTGATGTGCGCGCCGCCAAAATTAAAGAAGCCGAAGCCTGGACTTAGGCCGTTGGTGTAAGGCCCGATGAAAGGACACGTCGGCCCGGCAACCGTGCATGTTTGCGCCCAAGTTTGGCCGTGATCGCTGGATTTCAAAACTCCCGCGCCATAATAAATGTCGAAGCCGATGGCCGCCTGTTCGCCGGTACCGGCGTAGACGGTTGCCGGGCTCGAAGGAGCAAATGCGATCGAGCCCATCGCCAATGAAGCGTTCTGATCGCCAACCGCAGTCCATGTTACCCCGGCATCTGTCGAACGCCAAATCCCGCCCTGAGCGCCCCCGATGAGCAAAGTGTTTCCAGTCGTGTCGCTGGGATCGACCGCGATCGTTGTGATTCGGCCGGTTACGGGGCTGAATGTTCCCCCTGTGGTAGGCGTGGGGCCGACGGAAGTCCAGGCGGGAAAAGTCGTCGAGCCGTTTTGCGGGGTTGCCGGCGCGTAAGTGCCGTCAGGGCGCAACACCAATTTGCCCTCTGCCACCATTCTGCGTTGCATGTGTTGGAATGCTTTCAGGCGTGCCCCCGCCGGGATGTGGCCGTTCACGGAAGCGCGTTGCTTGTAAAACCATTCTTCGCGCTTCTGAATGGCTTCGGGGCTATCTTTCTCACCAGATTCTTGCGTACCTCCCGAATTGGAATTCAGTTGCGCGTCGGCGTCGCCCGCATCTGTGCGTGGTGCTTGCGCCTTTGCAGCGGGGAACCTGGGCGGGGTGGCAGAATTGTCGTGAGGCACCTCTTTTTGCTGACAAGCGGCACCACCCGACAAACTCAGACAGCCAACGCCGATAGCGAACGACAAATAGGCAGCTCTGAAGAAGATACAGTTTGTTCGCACAATCCGCCCCCATGCGGCAGAAGACGATGATTCCCCGTGGTCCGCTCCTGGTCGCGGGACAAGAGATCAGGAAGTGAGCGCGGTATCTCTGTGCGGAGCTTTCCCAAGGGTCGAGAGCTTCGCAGAACACCGGGCCACCACAGGAAGTGGCGTGAGCCTATCACAATGGCCGATAACTCACTAGGTACTTATCGCACGGGAATTCGCCTGGGGAAACGCGAGAGATAGCCGTCCAAGGAGTCCGCCAGGATTGAAGGGTGCAGCTCTTGGAGGCGCTCTCATCAACGTGCGGCCAAACAAATTCTCGACGCGTCCCGGACGTGGGAGGAAAAGCTTGCGGATGGGGGGAAACCTGGAATAGTCTAACAGGACCGTTTCCTGATGATTCCTGGTGTCTCCCCCGATGTTGAGGATGAATGGGGGAAAGGTATCGGCGGTGGGTGGGCTGAAGGCAAACGAAGCATGGTTTGCCGGGATTTTTCGAAGCGAACTTGTGACGGCGCCGTGGGCGACGCTGCGGCGGGGAAGTAAGAAGCGTGGAATCCGAAGCAGAAAACTGAGGGAGAAGAATCATGCGTACTTGGTGTGCGGCAGTAGCGGTAAGCGCGCTTATGGCTTTGCCTTTGTGCGCCCGGCAGAACAGTGATGGCGCGGGCACAGCAGCGGTTTCAGCTCCAGAGACAGCGGCGGCGAATCCGTCCGCCAAAATGACGCCAGCGGATATAGCACCCGCGGCGCGAAAACTTTTTGCGCTGCCGGAGGCGTCGCGGGCGAAGGCTTCGGCGGCCGGCGCGAAGTCGGACTCGGGCACGCCGCCTGGGCAACTTGTGCCGCGTTACGAAATCGGAGGGATGTTCGACTACGTGAATTTCAATCCGGGCGGGGGATTCGAGTCGTTCAATAATTACGGTGGGTCGGGATCGTTCACCTGGAACCCAACGCGCTACATGGGGCTTACCGAAGAGCTCGGGGGATTGAGCTACAACAGAAATGTCAACGGAGTCGGGCTGCACGGCGGGCAAACGACCTTTTTGTTTGGTCCGCGGCTGAATTTGCGGAGATTCGACTACTTCGTGCCGTTCGCGGAACTTTTGATCGGCGTGGCGCATTCGGGAGCTCAAATGACCGGAAATGGCAGCCAGAGCGCGTTTGCGCTCGAAGCCGGCGGCGGCGTGGATGTTGTGCTGACGAAGAACATCGTTTGGCGGTTCGCGGAAATCGATTATTTGCTGACCTCCTATCACGGAGACTCTCTCGCGGCGGGAGGCAGAGAGAATAATTTCAAAGTGGGGAGCGGCATCGTGCTGCGTTTTGGTTTTCCGAATGAAGCGCCTCCGCCGGCGCCGCATCTGCCTCCGGTGGCGGCGTGCTCGGCCAACCCGACGTCGATCTTTGCAGGCTCGGGGGATACGGTGGCGATTCACGTGAATGCGAGCAGCCCGCAAGGCGATCCGTTGACGTATAGCTACACGGCGACGGGAGGAACGGTGGATGGGACCGGACCCGACGCGCGGTGGAATTCGACGGGCGTAGGTGTGGGTAGCTACACCGTGACAAGCGCGGTCAATGACGGCAAGGGCGGCACGGCGTCTTGCGCCACGGACATCAAAGTGGAAGAGCGGCCGAACCGGCCGCCGACCGCGACTTTGTCGGTCGAGCGCAGCCCCATTCTGCCGGGGGAACACACGGGAGTCATCTGCACGGGCAGCGACCCCGATGGCGATCCGCTGACGTACAGCTACTCGGCTTCCGGCGGACAAATTACCGGAACCGCGTCGAACGCTACGTTCGACGCCACCGGCTTGCAGCCGGGGAGTTACACGGTGAAGTGCACCGTGAACGACGGGCGCGGCGGAACAGCCGATGCCACTGGGAATGTCGAGGTTCAAGAACCTCCACAAGAGAAGCAACTGGAAGTGCGGCTGGCGCTGCATAGCATTTATTTCCCGACGGCGCAGCCGACAGTGGCCCGGCCGCACGGCGGCTTGTTGGCCAGCCAGGCGGTTACCTTGGACACGCTGGCGACCGACTTCCTGCAATATCTGACCTACAAACCGGACGCGCATTTGATCCTGGGCGGCCATGCCGACGTGCGGGGAGGCACGGAATATAACCAGTTGCTCTCCGAGCGCCGCGTGAAGCGAGCCGAGGACTATTTGATCGAGAAAGGCGTTCCCGCCGATCATCTCGAGACCAAGGCCTATGGCAAGGAAGAGAACATGTCCGAGGAACAGGTCAGGAAGCTCTTGGAGGACGATCCCGACTTGACGCCGGCGGAAAAGCAGAAGTTCCTGAAAAACCTGCTGACCATCCGGCTGGCCAACAACCGGCGCGTGGACGTAACGCTCAGCACCACGGGCGAACAGTCCGTGCGGCGCTTCCCCTTCAACGCCAAGGACGCGCTGACTCTCTTGAGCCGTGGAGGCGGAGAAACGGGAGCGGCGAAAAAGCCCGCGGCGAAGAAACCTGGGGCCAAGAAGCCGGTCGCAAGGCCTTAACTGGTATGGCGTCGTCGCGGCTCTCGTCGCGACGGCGCGACGGATGACGAAAAAGGGGCGCGCTCCCTGCAGCGCGCCGAAAACGGAAGTCGAAACCGGGCTCGCCGGGGATTTCTCCCGGCGAGCCCGGCTTCTTTTTTTGCGGTGAATAAACCACGGAAACTGGCTGGCCACAGGAAAATCTGTAAAGAGACCCGCAAGTCATGACTTGTTTCGGATTTTCCGGAGAGAGGCTGGCAAGGAGGCATTCCGGCGCGCAGAGCCTGCGCTCCCCATTCCCGGAATGAAAACCGCGAAAGTTCCGATTTGGTAATTCGTTGAAAAGGAAGAGCTTGTCGGCGGACATCGAAGCCGCGCGGCCGAATAACCGCAAAGTAAATTCCCGAATCAGAATGTCCAAAAGAATGCTAAGATGGCTAACTAGCTGAGTTATGAATCAACGCCGTGTTTTTCCGCATTTGGCACTTTGTGTGCAATTGAAACGCCCGCAAGAATTTCAAGAGGTGATCGCCTATGAGCGAAGAAGCCGGAGTCCAGCGCGCCTCCATCCCCATTACCGTCCTCGTTGTAGAGGACGAAGAGGCTACGCGGAAACTTTGTGCGGACGTGGCGGAGTCCTGCGGGATGAAGGCCCTGGTGGCCGGCACCGTGGAAGAAGCGTTGCGGTGCCTGGAATCGTCCGCGGTGGATATTGTCGTCACCGATTTGATTTTGCCTCCCTCCAGCGGACTGGATCTGTTGAAACAGGTCCATGAAATGTACCCGCAGGTGGCCGTCGTGGTCCTGACGCAATATGGAACAATCGACTCCGCCGTTGCCGCCACGCGCATGGGTGCTGTGGACTATGTCACCAAACCGTTTCACATCGAGGATCTGCGCGCGCGTCTCGAACGCGTCGCGCGCGATATGGATCTGGACCGCGAGAACCGCCTGTTGCGAGAGCAACTGCGCTCCAAGCCCGGCTTCGGAGGAATGATCGGAGTCTCCGCGAAGATGCAGCGCGTGTACAAAATGATCGAGAAAGTCAGCCAGCACGAATATCCCGTTTTAATCCTGGGCGAAAGCGGCACGGGCAAAGAACTGGTCGCCAAGAGCATTCATTATTCCGGCGTGCGCAAGGAGCGCCCGTTCGCGCCGGTGGACTGCTCGTCGCTGGTGCCCACGCTGATCGAATCGGAGCTTTTCGGCTACGTAAAAGGCGCGTTCACCGGCGCCATGCAAGCGAAGCAAGGCCTCCTGGAAGCCGCACAGGGCGGCACGCTCTTTCTCGATGAAATTGGCGACATGCCCGTGGACCTGCAAGCCAAGCTGTTGCGCGCCTTGCAGGAACGCGAAGTGAAACCGGTGGGCTCGACGGAACGCCGCCACATCAATATCCGCATCATCGCGGCCACGAATCGCGACCTCGAATCGGCTATCCGCAGCGGCGCCTTCCGCCAAGACCTCTATTTCCGCCTCAACGTGGTGCAAGTCAAGCTCCCGCCGCTGCGCGAGCGCAAGAGCGACATCCAGCTTCTGGTCACCGCGTTCCTAGAGAAATTCTCCGATCCGCACGGCCCGCCGCGCACCATTTCCGACGATGCCATGCGCCGGCTCCTCGCCTACGACTGGCCCGGCAATGTGCGCGAACTGGAAAACGCCATCGAACGCGCGGTCGCCATGGGCTCCGGCCCCATCGTTCACGTGGGAGATCTGCCCTCCAACCTGCATTATCCAAGCAGCGAGCGCGTTCCAGAAAAAGACGAGCTGCTGCCCATGGAAGAACTCGAGCGCCGCGCCATTCTGCGCACGCTTCGCGAAACGGGCGGCGACAAACTGGCGGCCGCGCGCATGCTCGGCATCGGGAAAACCACTCTCTATCGCAAACTCAAGCAGTATCAACTGGAACAAGTCGAACAGTAGCGTGCTGCGCTCGTCTGCCGGCTACGGCGCATTAAAAGACACTGCTCTTCCATCAGCGCTATTCGATTCCAACCTGGACTCATACCTTCGCGTGGCCGGCACATGCGATGGCGCGCGTCGCTAGCAACGAGCCTTGAGCGCCGCGCTCCGGCCCACTCTGGGAAGGACCGCCGCGCCAGTCTCGCCATGGGACTCGCCGGCCTCGGCGTACCGTTTCCTCTCATCGCAAACCGTTGATTCTACGGGAACTGTGCAAGCAATCAGTTGGTCCTCTCAGTGCATGGTGCAACCTCGGAGAACGCATGTACATGCGCGGCCAGCCACGCTTTGGTCCGCTCTGGAACCGCTTTGAGGTGCAATTCAACGAGATGTGGGCCCGTCGAAAAAAAGAAGAGCAAGAACATTGCTGGCAAGGCGCGGCACGATCCGGCCTCGCGGGAGCACCCCGCGCAGAGTTGATGCGCGAAGCGGTCCACACTCTCGCCAGCGAAGGCCGCGCGGACCGGATCGGCTTATGGCTGGAGCCGGATTTTTCTCAGGCCGCTGATTCTCTCGCGCCGGCATGTCTTCGCGGAATCATCTGGGAGTCGGACGCGGAAGAAACGCCCGCAGATTGGGAGCGGTTGTCTCTCGAGCCTCCTGTGCCGCAGGAGTTGCTCGATTCGGGCGAGAGCGTCTACCAGGACCTCGACGATCCCGCAGCCGGACTTGCGAACCGTCCCATGATCGGCCCATTGGTGGGTTTGCGCCATGCGCTGTGGACTCCCATCGGCACCAAAGATCATCTGCGCGGCGTGCTTCTGACGGCTACCCGCGGAAAACAAACCGCCCTGCCTCGCGATGCGGCGGAAACCGTCGCCGCCGAGATCGCCCTGGCGCTCGAACTCGAACATGAACATCGTCTCGCCCAGCAACGCCAGGCGGATCTTGCGATCAGCAGACAAGTGCTCACCGCACTGGCCAGCAGCGCTTCCGCCGACACCATCCTTTCGCAAATCGCCGCAAGCTGCACGGAGGAGTCCGCAAATGGCGCCGGCGCAGGCGCTGCCTTCGCCGTCATTGGCCACCGCCCCATGCAACCAACGAAGGCCTCTGCCTCGCTGGAAATGGAGTTTGCCTGGGAAAGCGGCGACGCCTCCTGGACCGGCGCCGTCGAGCGCGAGCCTCTCGCAAGTCTGTGGCGGTCAGCGATCGAGGGCAAACACGTGGTGGGTGCTGAATCCCCCGCATCCTCGTTCAAAGCGGGGCTCGCCCGGCTGGTAGCCGTCCCTCTTCTGGCCGTTGGAGAAGCTCTTGGAGTGCTCGTCGCGGGTTTTTCTCACGGGGCAAGTTCGCTGGCCACGCTCGAGCGCCTCGAATTCCGCGCTGCGCTGGCCGTCGCCGCTTTAGAGCGCCGAAGACTCCACGCCGGACAGATTCGGCGTACCGCCCAGCGCCGCGCGCTTCTGGAATCCAGCCCCGAGGCCACTATCCTGCTAGACTCGCGCGGAAATATCACTAGCCTGAACCGCGGCGCGAGAATTCTGCTCGAAGAACGGCCCGCGGAACGGGCGTCAGAAACTCCGCAAGAGGACTCACCGCAGCCCTCGGCGAACGAGTCGGTGTGGTATGTCGGCGGCCGCCTTTCCAATCTATTCTGCGCACGGGAAAAACAGCGCATGGAGGAGTGGGCGAACCGCGCCCTCGCGGGTGAGCCGGCGGATGCCCGGGAGATGCAAGAAGCCATCGAGGGAGAGCTGGTCAATGGCATCCGTGTGCGCCTTCACGCCCCCGTGGCCGCTGGTGACGACCTGGCGGCTGTGGTTCTCAGCCCGGCGGCTTCGCGCGAAGTCGCCCAGCAGCGCAACCGCTCGCAGGCCGAGCTCGATAACGTCCTCGAATGGGTCGAAGAAGGCATCGTGCTTTTCGGCGCCAACCATTCCATCCGCGCCATGAACACGCGTTTCGCGCAGATCGCCGGCTTGTCCCCCGAAGAAGCCGAAGCCTGCACCACGCTCGAGAGCCTGATCGCCCGGCTTGCGGACCGCGCCGCGGAACCGGAAAAATTCGCCAAACGCTGGCGCGAGCTGGCTCGCGGCGACGAAGGCGGGACGCGTGAAGAACTGCAGTTGGCCCGTCCGATCCCGCGCGTGCTCGAGCGCTCCGTGCGGCCCGTGGTGGACCATACCGGCCAGCGCCTCGGCCGCGTCGAGATTTACCGCGACTTGACGGCCCAGCGCGTGTTTCAAGCCAAACTCCTGCAAACCGAAAAGCTCTCTGCCCTCGGACAGATGGTCACCGGGATTGCCCATGAATTGAGCAATCCGCTCACCAGCATTCTGGGCTACTCCCAGCGCCTGCTGGTCCGGAAGGATCTCACCGGACGCGCGGAAGATGTGCGCCAGATCTACCAGGAAGCCGAAAGAGCCAGCGCCATCCTACGCCAGCTCTTGCTGAGCGCCCGCGAGAATCGCCCCGAACGAAAGCGGGTGGCGCTCAATCAGGTGGTCCAGCGGGCCATGGAGCTGCAGCGCTTCGGCTCCGCAGCGGAGACAATTCGCATCGAGCTGGACCTCGACCCGACTCTGCCTTTCGTCAACGGAGATCCCGGCCAGTTGCAGCAGGTGCTGATGAATCTGATCGGAAATGCCCGCCAGGCCATCGTGCAAGAGGGGAAACAGGGAACGATCCGCGTGCGGACAGCGAAGAGCGGCGATCACCGCGTGCTTTTGCAGGTGATCGACGACGGCCCCGGCGTTCCTCAAACGATTCTCGCGCGCATCTTCGATCCTTTCTTCACCACCAAGCCCGCGGGCGTCGGCACCGGCCTGGGGCTATCCATCGTGCTCAGCGTCGTGCGCGAACATGGCGGCCAGGTAAAGGTGAGCAACCCGCCTGAGGGCGGAGCCATTTTCTCCTTCGAGCTTCCGATGTTTTCCGAATCGATCCTTGAGTCCGAACGCGCTGCGCTGGCCGTGGGAGCGCCGCTTGCGCCGCTGGTCCGCGGACCCGCCGGTCCGCGCGAGCGGCCGCATGCGCTCGCGCATTCCGCTCCGCGTTCCAATCATCGCGGGACCCGCGTCCTGGTCGTCGAAGACGAGCCCACCGTGGCGCGGCTGATCGCCGAAGTGCTCGAGGACGAAGGGCTGCGCGTGGACACGCTGCTCGACGGGCGCGAGGCGCTGGATCGCGCCGCGCGCGAGCGCTATGACCTCGTCATTTGCGACATGAAGATGCCCGGACTGGACGGCCAGCATTTCTATCAATCGCTCGTCCGCGCTCGCCATCCGCTGCAGGAGCGGTTCCTCTTCGTCACGGGGGACGTGATTGCCCGCCAAACGCATGAATTCCTCGAACGAAATGGGCTTCCTCACGTGGCCAAGCCTTTCCGCGTCGAAGAGTTGATGGAAAAAGTTTTCAGCCTCTTGGATGGCCCGCTCGCGCATGGAGGACGGGCTTCCGCCGCCAGGAAGGGACACTAAAAAATGGATGATGACATGACACCTCGCGAACACACGATCCTATTGGTAAGCGATGACGCCACACTTCGAGCGGCGGCGCGGCACGAGCTCGAAACCGTCGACGGCCGCAGGCATGTTTCTTCGGTAAGCACGGTGGACGCGGCGCGCCGAATCGTCGAGGATGCGGCGCCCGCCGTGATTTTGCTGGCGGAGGCAGCGGCGGCACGCGAACCCGGCGAGCCGCGCGAGCATGGCCAGCGGCTGGATGTGGAAGTGTCCTCTCTGGCCACCTACGCTCCGGTGGTGGTGATCGGAGACGCGCAACATCAGACGCAGCTCTCCGCACTGGTGGCCGCGGGCGCCGCGGACTACGTGGTGCGGACCGACGAGTGCCTGAATGTGGCGCTCGGCCTGGTCGAACGGCGGCTGCGCAAGGCTCAGAACGACGCGCGTGCATTGCCCGTTCGCGAGGAACTGCTCGAACTGCCGCGCAAGGAGGTCCTGATGGATTTGGGCCGCGAGGATTTTGGCGAAGTCTTGCGCCACGAACTGAACAATCCGCTCACCGGCATTTTGGGCAATGCCGAGCTCCTGCTTTCCGAAATCCGGCGGAAAGGCGACGGCCGCTTGCCGCAGGGCGCTCCCCAGCGGCTTGAAACGATCGCTACGCTCGCGGTTCGTTTGCGCGAATCGGTGCGGCGTCTCAGCACGGAATGGGAAGCGCGCCAGCGTCCCGTGCACATTCCTTAGGTGCTCTGAGAATTCAGAGCATCGTAACGCTTTCTCAATCACCCCTAATCGGCGAACTCCAGCGAGTTGCGGGTAGCGGTTTCCGGTTAGCTCGTCATAAGGGAAGGAACCTGACATGAATGGCTGCCCGCACATACAATATTGGGCACATTCTATCCCTTTAGCACTAGTGGCCCATAGCTATGCGCGCTTCCGCCCGCCAGGCTCTTGGCGTTGGCATTTGACTGCAGTGTGTGGCGGAAAGCGGCAGCAGAGCGAATCGAATCGGGCAGCGAACTGCCATTTCTTTCCTATCCTTTTTGTTTTTTGTCTCTGGAGTTTGTCACCAGGGAGACGCGTCCATGAGCTTTTTAAAGAGGGCCACGGTGGCTGCTTTCTTCGTGTTCGCATTGTTTTCCGCGGCGCGAGCGCAGGCACCGGTCCAGACGTCGACCCAGGCAACGGCACTGCCGCCGGTCAACGACTTTGACTCTGTTCGTGAGCACGCCGCTGCGGGGGACGCGCAGGCGCAGTTCGCCCTCGGGAACGATTATTTTAGCGGCGTCGGCGTTCCTCAAGACTACAGTCAGGCGCTTCTCTGGTTTACCAAGTCCGCGAACCAAGGCTTTGCTCCGGCGCAAAATCAGCTGGGCTACATGTACCAACATAAGTTTGGCGTGCCGCGGGATTACAAACGAGCCGTAGCCTACTATCGTTCCGCAGCGAAGCAGGGCTATGCGCTGGGGCAATATAATATGGGCGGCATGTTCGAGGATGGACTTGGCGTCAAGCGTAATTACAAACAGGCCTTTGATTGGTACCGCAAAGCGGCGGACCAAAATCTGCCGCAGGCGGAAAAGCAAGTCGGCTACTTTTACCAGTGCGGAAATGGAGTGAAGCAGGATTATGCTCAAGCGCACGCCTGGTATCTCCGCGCGGCGGGACATGGCAACTCCGACGCCGAAAACCAGTTAGGCTTCTTCGCTGAAGAAGGATGGGGCCAGCCGCAGAATTACGCCGAGGCTCTTGCCTGGTTTTACAAAGCCGCGGAGCATGGCAGCAACGACGCTGAGGAAAACATCGGCTATATGTTTCAAAATGGCCTCGGCGCGCAAACCGATTATGCCAAGGCCATGTCTTGGTACGTCGAAGCTGCGGCGCACGGCAACAGCAATGCGGAAAATCAGCTTGGATGGATGTATCAGTTCGGCCGGGGCGTGCAGGAGGACGATGCCAGAGCCGTGACTTGGTACCGCATGTCTGCCGATCTTGGCAATCGACAGGGCGCCAGGAATCTCGATCTTTTCAAAAATGTGCTGGAGATTCGCGGCCCGGGAAATTGGTACGCGGCCAACACCCCCGTCACCGATGCTGCCATCGCCGCCGCTCAGCGCTGGGCAACAATCCAGGATCTGCAGAGCCGCATTGCCGGATTGGAGGGCGATGCTCAAGACCAGGACGATCTTGCCTACCAGCTCGAACACACCGGCAAAGGCAAGAACGACAGGATCACCAAGCTTTTCAATGCGGCCGGCAGCGTCCCCGCCGTCAAGTACCATGCCGAGGCGGCAAAGTATCGCGCCGAAGCGGCGCGCCTGCGCGAAGAATTGGCTCAACTCGAAAACCAGTCCCAACGGACTGCCAGTCTTCCTACTCCCTAACGTCTTTCCCGCTCGCCTCCCGGAACGCCGTTTCGTATTTTCCCGATAGTGCGCCTCGATCTGGGAGATCCCACTATCGCCATAGTGGGAAGCGAGAGAAGAGTTTCTGAGCGAGTGGTCGGCTTAACCGGCCAATCTCTGCCCATTCTCAGGGCGTCGCGAGGTTGCGCGCTTCGGTAAGGATCTTGGTAAGCCGGTTGGAGAGCCGGTCGAGGTGTCGGCGAGAAGTTCCGCTTGGCAGCGTCCGGCGAAACATCTCGAGCATATGTTGAGCAGTGAGCAACGAATCGATCAGGCCATCGAAGCCAGCTCGAGGAGTGAACGGCGTTTTCGGCTGCGGAACAAGATGCCGAGGTTTGGAACGAGCCAGCTCAAATTCCCGCTGGAGATCATTCAACGCCACGTCGAGATAGCGCATGGTTATCTCGGGAGAAGTGTGGCCGAGTAGTTTCATCACGGCAGGAAAGTCGACGCCGGCTCGAAGCATTTCCGTCGCATAGGTATGCCGACACTGGTGTAGGACGATGCGGGTGGAAAGGCCGAGTGCGTGGCAGACCTGATGCAAGTAATCGCGAAGTTGACGAACGAGTGCTTCTTTCCTCCGCGGACGTGCCAGGAGCCGTCCATCGGCAGGCAGCGGATCAAGAAAACGAAAGAACTGGAGGCGTCGGACGAGATCACACACAAAGGGATCCACAGGGACCATGCGTTCTGTTTTGAGTTTGCCGAGCGGCACGTGAACCGCCCATTGATTCGGGCCGATAGAGCGAAGGCAGTCGAAGGACAGATCGACACACTCGCCGATGCGCATGCCGGTATGGCGAATCAACAGAAAGGCATTGCCACCCAGATCGTTGCGGCGGAGGAATTCCTTCTGCAGGAGTTCATCCTGTTCTGCCGTGAGTGGGCGTGGAAGTCTTTGTGGGAGACGCGGAATGTCTTCGCGGCGGATCAGATGAGCGAGTTCAGGAAGCTGTGCGGTCCAAGCCAGTTCGTTGCAGATGCCGCGCAGGGCGATGAGCAGGTTGATATAGGACGCTGTCGCGAGCGCGGGTGATTGCGAGTGCAGACGGGACATCCAGCCGAGGATGTGGAGGTCACGGCGCAATTGGTCCAGGCGCTGCACCTCAGGATGATCAGCACCGAGATAGCTCAGGAAATTGCGGGCGGTTCCAAGGTAGTGACGAGTGGTGTCGGAACTGAGGGCCACGCCGAGGGAATCGACCGCGCGGTCGAAGACCGGAGCCAGAGGATGTTGCAGCGGAGGACGTCGCGCGCGGTTCACGAGGAGATCACCGGAAGGGGACGAATGTGTTGCGCCACGGCACGTGCATACTCAAGGTAGACGTCTTGTGGAGTGACTTGCACATAGAGTAAATGTGCTGCAGCACATTTGCTGTATTATGCGCAGCGGAGCGTTATGTAGAGTCGCTGCAGTAAGTACTTGGCAGTCAGTCCCTTCCGCTTGGATCACAGCACATAAGATTTCATGATGCATTCCTACGTGGCCATCGAAGGAGCCACATCTCATAGGAGGTTCGTCATGGAACAAACCTGTTCGGAAAACTTGCAACTGGGGCGACTCGTCACTGGTGCGCTGGGCGAGATCGAGCGGTTAGGCTACAGCAGGAGATCACGGAATCGGTATCGAGCAACCTGGGAACACCTAATCGCGTTTGCCCGCGGGAAAAAACTGGGAGATGAGTTTTCCGCAGATTTGGCGACGCGCTTTCTAGAGGAGTATTGCGTCAGGGATAAGCAGGTGGATGGGCCGGGCGATGGCTGGCGTCGGCATATGGTATTCAGCGTAAGGGTGCTTGCCGATTTCGCTAAGAACGAGCGCATCGAAAGAGCATTCACGGAGGTCCAGGCGATCCATCTTCTTCCCGCCATGCAGAGCACACTTCGTGATTACGAACAGTACTGCAAAGATCGACTCCACCTTCAACCTTGGACCCTTCACCGGCGTACGACAGAACTCACGATCTTTTTGGATTTTCTCCATTCAAAGAGAGCGCGGACACTGGACCAAATTCAGGCGGCAGATCTGTCCGAGTTCGTATCCTGTCGGGAGCACTTAAAGCCGAAGACGGTCGCGCGAATCGTATCCGATGTGCGTTCCTTTCTCCGATTTCTCACCATGCGTGGAATTTTGCAAAAAGATCTCAGTGCGGAGCTGCCTAAAATCCGCGTTGCTAGGGATGCAACGATTCCATCGGTGTGGGATCAGGAACTCATCGTCCGGCTTCTCGGCGCAGTTGATCGCAGTTCCGCGAAAGGGAAACGAGATTACGCCATCCTCTTACTGGCATGCCGATTGGGATTGCGCGCTGGAGATATTCGCACGCTGAAACTGGACAACCTTCGTTGGGCGGAGTCGACCATAGAAATCACGCAAGCGAAGACAAGCACGCCATTGACTCTGCCTTTGACCAGCGAGGTCGGTGAGGCCCTGATCGACTACTTGAAATCGGGCCGCCCCCAAACGACACATAGAGACGTTTTCCTCAAAGTCTCCCCGCCGTTTGATCCTTTCAAGGAAAACAACAATCTGCACCACATTGTCACGTATTGGCGCCGGCTGGCTGGGATCACCTTTCGGAGTTCACAGAAGCGAGGCCTCCATTCGCTTCGCCATACTCTAGCGACTCGGCTCCTAGAAAAAGGTACGCCGCTTCCGACCATCGCGGAGATCTTAGGTCATACCAGTTTGGGATCAACACGTATCTACGCGAAGGCGGATGTAGAAGCCTTGCGGGATGTCGCATTGGATCCAGAGGAGCTGAATCATGCCAACTGATCCGTCCAACAGGTTCCAAAGCGTTCTATCTGGTTGCATAGAGAAATTTCTTCAGGAAAAGCACGCCTGTGGATACGACTATCAGGAGGCAACTCGAATCTTGCGGCGTCTCGACGACTTTTTGGTGCAGGAGGGACTGACGACGCAAGAGTTACCTGGCCGTATCGCCCGAAAGTGGTTAGCAAAGAAAGCGCACGAAAGCGCAGGAACCCAACAGCAACGGATCACCGTCACTCGGCAGTTCTCTAGATTTTTGATGCGGCTCGGCTATTCCGCGTATGTGCCCGATTCCACATTGGCGGCTCGAAATCGATCGAGTTTTGCACCCAGAATGCTGACCGACGAAGAGCTTCGAAGGTTCTTTCAGGCAGTGGACGCGCTCGAGCCTACGGCGCGTTCGCCTTTGCGTCATCTCATTATGCCGGAAGTTTTTCGGCTCCTATATGGCTGCGGGTTTCGTCTCGGAGAAGTGCTGAAACTACGGGTTCGAGACGTCGATCTGAATCAAGGCATCCTCACGGTTCGCCAGGGGAAATTCCGCAAAGATCGCTTGGTTCCTCCTGTCTTGTCCATCGTAAACCGCTTGCGAAAATATGCTGCCCATTTTGAAAATCGTCCGCCCGATGCAATCTTCTTCCCGGGACCGAATGGAAGGCCCTTCAGCTTACGCACCGTTTACACGCTGTTTCGTCAACTGTTGTTGCAGTGTGGAATTTCTCACGGCGGCCGAGGCAAGGGGCCCAGGATCCACGACGCACGTCACCAATTTGCTGTTCAGGCCTTACGACGGTGGTACCAAGACGGTGAGGATCTGGATGCCAAACTTCCCCTACTGGCGACCTACCTCGGGCATGTGAATCTTTCCGGGACTCAGCATTATCTTCATCTTACCGCCGAGCTTTTTCCCGAGATTACGGCACGAGCGGACGCAGCCTTTGGTGACGTCATTCCGCGGAGGGTCGAGCGATGAAACCGACCGATTTCTCCGTCCACGTGACGAGCTTTTTGACGCATTATCTGGCTGCGCAGCGGAATGTCAGCCCAAACACCATCAAGGCATACCGCGACGTTTTCACTCTCCTTCTCCGATTCTGCCGTGATGTGCAGGGAATCGCTCCGGAACGATTACGTCTCGAACAGATCGACGTTTCGTTCGTCGAAGCATTCCTGGATTACCTGGAGCGAGAAAGAAAGTCTTCACCCCGCACACGAAATCATCGGCTCGCAGCCTTACACGCATTCTACCGATATGTTCAGGCGGAAGAACCCGCCCGTATGCATCAGTGTCAAAAAATCCTCGCGATCCCGCTGCGCAGACATGCTCGCCCAACCGTCGGCTACCTTTCCAAAGAAGAGTTGGCTGAGATCCTGGCGCAGCCAGATCTCCACACGCCAGAGGGTCGAAGAGATGCAGTCATGCTGAGCGTACTTTACGACACGGGATCGCGTGTTCAGGAGCTGGTCGATCTTTCCGTCGGAGACGCGCGTTTGGATCCACCCGCTCAGATTCGCCTTCTGGGAAAGGGGCGCAAAATGCGAGCTGTGCCTTTGATGGCAAATACGGTTCTGCTTCTACGCAGTCACATGCAGGAAAACCAACTCGATCATCCCGAACAGTTCGACAAGCCGCTTTTCCACAACGCGCGCCACGAGCGACTGACGCGTTCAGGAATCCGCTACATCCTTCACAAATATGTCGTCCTGGCACGAAGCAAGTGTCCGAGTTTAAACCGAACCGTAAGTCCGCACACGCTGAGGCACACGAAGGGTATGCACCTGTTGCAGAGCGGAGTCTCGCTCGACATGATCCGCGACTTCCTCGGTCACGAGGATGCCAAGACGACTCAGATTTACGCGAGGGCAAATCTGGAGATGAAGCGACGCGCACTTGAAAAGATCAGTGAGCCTTCGTCAGTCCAGATGATCCCGTGCTGGCAGCATAACAAGGGCCTTCTTGACTGGCTTCATTCCTTGTAACTCTCCCCAAGGACACGCGTGCATGCCAAGACTGACCCGAGCTCCGCCAACCAACCGAGAATATTATGCTGAGTCCAGCCAAGCGCGCGCGTTGACAATCGGAGACTAAGGACTCCCACTGCACATATCTACTGTCTGCACATAATAGAGCAGCGTTGTCTGGATGTCGGCGTGACCCATCAGCTGCATAAGCGCGGGCAGGCTCATACCCGCGCGGATCATGTCCGAAGCAAAGGTGTGTCGAAAGCGATGAGGGTTGGCGAGCTGGATGCCGGTGCCCTGGCGATGGTAGCGGAACAAGGAACGCAATCCCGCAGCGGTCATGCGTGTTCCGCGCGCGCGTCCTTTGATTGAGACGAAGAGGGCGGCGGAACAGGGATTGGGCCGTTCCAGTCGCAGATAGTGTTCGAGCAGTTGCACGGTTTCCGGTGCCAGTGGCAAGAGACGAAATTTCTTGCCTTTGCCAGGAACGCGAAGTTGTGCTTCGGAAAGCAACGCGTCGTCGCGATTCAAAGCCAATACTTCGGCGGACCGCAGCCCTTGCAGTAACATCAAGCCCACGATGGCCAAGTCGCGCGAAGTGCGGAAACTCGACCAGAAGCGCGCCACTTCATCCACCGAGAGCGGCACGATGTTGCGTTTGGGTACCTTCACGCGCAGCCGGCCCGTCGCCACCCGCGGTCGGCCAAGACCCATCGGCTTTCGCTGCAAAAAAGCGTGATGAAAACCATAAGCGATCTGGCAGGGAGCAGCGGGAAACTCGTTGCGAAGGGCGCGCTCGGTGACGGCCACGCGGTCATTGATGGTGGAAGGGGAAGGCCGAGGTTGTTGGCTAGACTGAAACCTCACATAATCAAGCAGCGTTGACTCGATCAGGTCACCTTCCTTAACGTCGCCGGTGCGATGAGCAATCTCCCACCAGCGGACAAAGTGAAGCAAATTGTGAGCGTAGATGCGCAGGCTGGTGTTCGCCAGACGGCGAACATATTCGCGATCCAGGTAACGATTGATCCAGCCGACTTCCCGGCCAGTGCTCTGCTCGACGACACGAACCGGGCTTTGTGCGGTGTGCGAGGTCTGCTGGTAGATCACACAGAACTTCATGGTTGAGCAACCTCCAGGAGAGAGTGGAACTGTCGCGCATCACCGCCCTGGACGAAGAAAGAGTTCGGGTCGTGGCCATCGGGCAGGAGGACGCGACGAGTAGCGATGCCTTGCGCGCACAGGCGCTGTGCTAGCTGCTGCGAGGCTTGTTGGCCGCTGCCGTTGGCGTCGACATCGAAGGTGAGATAGACGGTGCGCGGACGGTCGCACAGCTGTTGAAACTGTGCGGCGTTGAGATGGGTGCCCAACGAGCAGGTGGCTTGGCGAAAACCTGCCTGCCACAACACCGCGAAATCGAACAGACCTTCGACCAGAATCACCGTGGGAAACTGGCGAACCAATTCCCATGCGAACAAGCCACCCTTGGAGCCAGGAAGAAATTGATGGGCAAAGGCGGCAGCGATACTGCGGCCGTAGAAGTTGACGATGCCTCCACCTTGGCAGCACGGGAGGATGACGCGTCGGTAGAAAGCGTCGTAGCCTTGTGGGTTGAGCAGGCCAAGACGCTGCAGGAGATCGAAGGAATAGCCTTGAGCCGTGAGATGACGGCGCAAGCTCCCGCCAGGAGCATAGCCGATTCGCAGTTCTTTGATCAGAGCAGGATCGCGCAGTCCTCGTTGCTGAAGATAACGCAGTGCCTCGGGGTAGCGTTCGAGTTGCTGTTGATAGAAAGTGGCGGCTCGCTCGAGCACGGCGGCAGAGTCGGTTGGAAGAGTGCTTTGCTGTTCGAGGTAAGCGAGACTTTGGCGAAAAGACAGATGACGGGACAACTGGACAAAGCGAAGGAGATCGCCGCCCTGGCCGCAACCGTGACAGTAGAAGAGATTTTTGCGAGCGTTGACGTAGAACGAAGGCCGGGTTTCCGGATGCAGGGGACAGAGTCCAACGAACTCGGGGCCGAAAGCGATAGGCCGGGCGGTCCAACTCTGCTGCCGGAGATAATCGAGCAGCGGCAGGCGCTGTTTCAGTTTTTCGACATCCTCGCCCACGGCGCAGTTTCCCTCTGGAAGTCAACGTAGGAGAAGGCGGCCAGCATTCCCAGGCAAGGATGGTGGGCAGGAGAAAATTTCTCAGAGCCGCAGGGGCCAAAGAATTTGCAGAACCGGAGTCAGCCAAGAGCAAGGCTCAGCTTGCTGATCGGTCGGATCACCGCGCGCCAACCACTGAGCCATGCGGGCGAGCGTTTGGCGGAGAAAGGAAAGAGCCGGTTGGGAGCGGTCTATGCCGTGGGCCCAGCGGCGGAGTGTGGAAGGATCGGGCACGCGGTTAGGGTTTTTGAGCGTGGGTGCGGCCTCTTCCCAGGAGCAGTGCTTTACAAAGCGCCGCTGCAATGCCTGAGATCGCGTCACCACACTGTAGTGCGTGTACGGGAGAGAAAGCAGCGGGAGGAAGGTGAAAGTTTTCTTGCAACCGGGACAGCGACCGCGACGAATGCCAATCCAATCGTGATGCTCATCATGCGCTTGCTTGCGGCGGCGTCCGTGACCGATGATCGAATCAATTTCACACGCCGGGCATCGCCGCAGAATAACCTCGGCGCAGCTCGCGGTCCAATCCGTTTCCAGCTTGTGCGGCGGTGTGGAAAATGGGATAAACAGAATCGTACTTCATGGAGCTCTGCCCCGGCATTGACCCGTCAAGATCTGAGCCGGAAGTGGAGCTCCTTCCTCCTGAAGCAAAAATCCAACTGAAAGAGAATAACGCTTCTCGCCTGCAGCTTTTAGGGGTGTGATTCAGAATATTGGCCGGTAATAATCGACAAAACGGAAGTAATCCTCGGACCCGACTTGTTCGGTGGCCAGGTTGTTAACTTCCTCCTGGGATGGGCCGGATTTTTGGAAGCTGATTCGCAAGTGAGTTGCGCGCCGCCACTTCCTGTGCATGTTCGCGCCTTCGCGCAAGCTGCTCTTTTCATCCCCACGCACACCTGCTAGTCTTACCCCCAACGCGGTGACTGATATTCCGCCCCGCGCTTTATGAGTGAATCGCCCGCCCGCCAAAAGGTGAATGAAGTCTTTCCGGACCTTCTCGAGGGTTTCCGCATGCTCGAGGGCCGCTTCCCTGCGAACGAAATTGCCGCGCGCGTGGTACGCGCCGCGATGAGCCAGCCTGGCGTGGCAGGCGCAAGGCTGTGGCGCGCGGACCGCGGCGAAGCCGAAGTGTGGGCGGAAGGGGGAATGCTCCCCGCTTCGACGCCCGCGGGAATCAAGCCGGGATTGCCGAGCGACAGCAGCAAGGATCCAACCATTTGGGTCGGCGCGCTCGGCAGCGACGATTTCCGCGTGCGCATTCTGGAAATTCGCGGGACCGGGCCGCTCGAGGAGACCGTTCGCAACCAGATGGATTTGCTGTCGCGCTTTGCGGCGGTGGTGCTGGCGCTGGCGGAGCGCCGCGGGGCGATGAAAGAGCTCTCCAGCATCATCGAAGCCGCCAAGAAGCTGAACTCGACGCTCGATCTCGGCGAATTGATCAGCATCATTCTGCAGATTGCGACGCGGCAGACGGGAGCGGAGCGCGGGACCGTTTTTCTCGTGGATCGCGAGCGCAACGAAATCTGGTCGCTCGTGGGGTTGGGGCTCGACCAGCAGGTGATTCGTTTGCCGGCGGAACGCGGGATCGCGGGCTGGGTGGCGCGCGAAGGCTCCGCGGTGTGTTTGGAGAATGCTTACGACGATCCGCGCTTCGAGCCGGACATCGACCGCAAGCTGGGATTCAAGACGAAAGAGCTGCTTTGCCTGCCGATCCGCAATGATGCGGGCGACATTATCGGCGTGCTGCAACTGCTGAACAAGAAGGAAGGATTCAGCGGCGAGGACGAAGCTTTCCTCGATGCGCTTTCCGTGCACGTGGCGCTGGCGCTGGAAAAAGCGCAATTGCACCGCGAACGCGTGGAAAAAGAAAAGATGGAACGCGACCTGGCGCTGGCGCGGGAAATTCAGGCAGGTTTTCTGCCGGATGCGCCGCCGATATTTCCGGGAATCGAAATTGCGGTATCGCATCGCGCTTCGCAGATGGTCGGCGGAGATTATTACGATTTTCTCCCTGTGCAGGTCGAGGGAGGAGAGGCGCTGCTGCTTGTCGTGGCGGATGTCGAGGGCAAGGGCGCGGCGTCGGCGCTGGTGATGGCCAATGTGCAGGCGACTTTGCACGCGCTGGCGGATCACGTCGAGCCGCTTGAGAAATTACCTGCCACGATCAATCAAAAAATTCTTTCGGGGGCGCGGGCTTCGATGGCCCAGGGGCGTCACACCAAGTATCTGAGCATGTTCCTTGCGCTGGTGGAGAGCGGCGGGCGGAATTTGCGCTACGTGAACGCGGGACACGTGCCGCCGGCGGTGATTCGCGCGGATGGACGAGTCGAATGGCTGGAAGCCGGCGGGATGATAGTCGGGCTTCTGCCAGACATTCAGTTTGAATGCGGCGCTGCGGAGCTTGGGCCGGGAGATTTGCTGGTGGCCTGCACGGACGGAATCACCGAAGCGATGGATTCCGCGGGTACGGAGTTCAGCCGGCCGCGGCTCGCGGAACTTGTCACCCGTCTTCGCGGCGAAACTCCCGAAAAGATCATGCGCGGCGTGCTTGGGGAAGTCGAGACGCACTCGCGAAACGGGATGTACGAAGACGACCGCATCCTCATGGTGATGAAAGCCAACTGAAGCGCGTTTGATTTTGTTCTTCTTCTTTGTGTTCTCTGTGCCTCTGCGGTTTCTGTGTTAATTCCTTTTCTTCGCTGTTCGCTATTACTACTGTGTCATAAACGACGGACGCAACAAAATGGACAGCAAGGAAGCCGTTTGAGCAGAAATCTGGCGAGCTTGATCCGGAGTGTAGCGATCGAGTACGATTATGCCGCTCGGCGCGAATCCGACGAGCCGCGGGGCCGGAAGTCGGGCGGAATTTTCTGGGTGCGTAGGTCCAGTCGACCGGCTCGGGCAGAGGGGGAAAAACGGCTTCTCTCCGCTACCAGGAAGCCGTATGCGGCGATGCACAGCGTGCCGTGATGATGAATTCCACGCCAGCCGCGACCTTCGTAATGGCCTAATCCCAGTTCTTGCTTCAGCTCTTCATAGTCACGCTCAATGATCCAACGATGCTTGGCTAGTTTCACCAAGTCCACGAGTTTGCTATCGGCCGGAAGCGTAGAAAGCCAGTACTTCGTTGGTTCGTTCTCTCCCGTGGGCCATTCGATCAACAGCCATTCTTCTGCGGGCAGTGCGCTTCGCCAATAATCTCGATGAGCTATTCGCACGCGCTGTGCGGCAAAGCGTGAGCGCAGTCTCTGCTTGGTTCCTTCACGCCAGGAAGCATTTTCCCAAGAACTTGCCGCCAATGACTCCGCCAATTGCTTCACGGAAATGGGCTGATGTTGGTTATCCCGGCGCAGCAGCTTCGGTGGGCGCCCTAACCCTTTCCACCGCTTCGCCGGCAGAGGAGCCTCTCCAGGCCTCCAGACAGTCGTGGATCCCTGAACACCGACGACATACGCTAAACGCAATTCGCTGAGTCCTTCTCGAAACTGACTATCGTTGCCATAGGCAGCATCGGCCAACACCGGCGCCGGTGCAACTTCCGCTGCTAGCGCTTGTCGAATTTGCTGCAGTGCGATCGTCGGCTTGGTGGCAAACGAGATCTCTTCTGGAATGCCCACATCCTTGCGCCGTTTACGATCCTTAGCCCAAGTCTCTGGCAAGTACAGACGCCAGGCGATCGGAAGACTGGCCTGTTCGGTCGCCACCGATAAACTCACGGCTACCCGGCAATTTTCTTGCTTGCCCACCTGTCCGCAGTATTGACGCACCACCCCCACCGAATGAGTTCCTTTCTTTACGAAGCCGGTATCATCCACAATCCAGGCCACCACGGATCCGTTTCGTTTCATCACCGGCAAGACCAAGTGGCGCACGGTCTCGAGTAAGGCTTTGTCACTCCACGGTGCATTCGCTACGAAATGATGGAGCGACTGGTGCATGCGCTGCACATCATCCGGGGCCAACCGCGCCGCCATGGGCTCGATGCTTTTGCGTTCACCGGGAAGCAGCAGACCCGTGCAGTACGATTCCAGCGGCACGACTCGATCCAGGTGCCCTGCGGCCCGCGCCAGGCTGTCGAGATAAGCCGCAAAGCGTTGTTGTTGCGCGCCTGGCGCCGAAGAAGAGGCGCTCATGCGCCCAGATTATCAGTTGGAAATGGAATCCCGCCCCAGAAATATCAGGCTTGTGCCTTTTATGACACAGTAGTACTATGAGCCCGTTGAGGAATAGCGGCGTAGACCGATTCGCCATGCGGTGACGGCGAGCGCAAACGTAGCCGCGGCCACGAGAGGAATCAGGAACGCATAGATGCGGAATTCGGGGCGGCCGAGCAAACGAGAGGCGGGGTAAAACGTGGCGAACCCAAACGGAACAATCCAGCTCAGGATAAATTGGATGTAACCGGAATAAATGGAGAGCGGATAGCGCCCGAAGGCGAGCAGATTCCAGAAGGGCGGATGTATGCCGATGCGGTCCTCAAACCAGAAGGAAAAGGTAGAGAGAAACAGGAAGACGGAGATGTAAATGACTCCGCCGCAGAGTGCGAAAAAGGCTAGGAGAAGAACGTCGAGCGCGTGCCAATGATAGTGCAGGCGCCGCGAAGCCCAGGTGACGACGGCGAGGCCGATGACGACCTCCTGCAAGGCTTCAATGCGGAAAGCGTCGAAGACCACCTGAAAGAGAGAAGAGAGCGGGCGGAGAAGGACGCGATCGAATTTGCCTTCCATGATGTAAGTAGCGCCAAATTCGTAGAGGTTGAGCGAAAAAATATTGAAGAGGCCGAAAGGGATAAGCGAGAAGCCGTAGAGGAAGACGACCTCTTCCATGCGCCAATTGGCGAGGCTTGGAATGCGCGCGAAAAGAACGAGGACGAAGGCGAGCGAAAAAACCGTGGCGGCCGCCGACGTGGCGGCAGAGATAAAAAAGTCGCCGCGATAGCTGACACGGACTTTGGCGTACTGCGCGAAATAGGAGCCGAGCAGCCAAGCGTGACGTTTGAAACTGACCAGTGCGTCTTTCATTGTGTTGCCATTATTTGACCGGGATCCTGCCGCCGCCTCCATTTAGCCGCCGTGAATGGTGATTTTGCGGGTGGCGCGCGTCCACCAGACGTGGCCCAGGAAAATCAGCGCGACCACCCAGAAATATTCCACAGCCAAAATACGGAGAGTTTGGGAGAGCGTGAGACGGCCTAGATAGATTTGCAGCGGCGTGTAGGCGATGTGCTCGAACGGCAGCCACGAGGAAATGATCTGGAGCGGACGCGGGAAAAAGTTCAGCGGGATGAGCAGGCCGCTTAACAGCTCGATGAGCCAGAATTTCGCGCGAATAAGCGCGAGGATGGAAGTAAGAGGGATGGCGCAAGTGCCGATGATGAAGTTGAGAGCGCCCATGATGAAGAAACTGCCGACGGCGGCGATGAGGAAAAACACGAAATTCAGTGCCGAGGCCGGGGGCAGGACGGGAAAGAGCAGAGCGATGACGATGGCCGTCGGCGCGGTGAGGAGGATGAGCCGAAAGGCGGATTCGCCCATGGCGCGCGCGAGCCACATCCACTGCACCGAGACGGGCTTGATGAAATCCATCGCGATTTTGCCTTCGATCACTTCGTAGGCCATTTCCTGGTCGATGGTGTTCCAGTAGAACGAGCGGAGAATCCAGCCAACGCTGACGTAAGTGAGAATCTGCGGCAACGAAAATCCGGCGATGGGGCCCGCGGCGTTGGCGAAGACGGCGCGCCAGATGAAGTAGTAGACCGTGACGTTGATGAGGTACGTGATGATGCCGGTGTAGTATCGCAAGCGAAACGCGAGAATATTTACGAAGCCGATGCGGATGAATTCGCGATAAATCTTGAGGCCCGCGAGCAGCGATGGCTTGCGGACGGGAAGCGGTATTGTTTGCGCGACGGACATTTCGATTGTTCAGGCCGTGATTTTGCCGGTGCTTTTACGTGGTCACCGGCGAAACATTTTTCTCCTCGGGTTGGCACAAACTCATTTCGGCTTCGCCGGAATAGATGCGCTTGATGATTTCCTCGATAGGTTCGTCTTCGATGACGAAGTCGCGGACGTCGACGGCGGCGAGAATCTGGCGGATTAGATCGCTAGAGGAGACTCGGGCGCGATCGAAACGCAGGCGGCAGGTCATTTCATCGAGGCGCTCGAGATGCAGCGTGGCGGCGCCGCCGTCGCCATTGGGGGCGAGCGCGGGGAGCGCTTTCTCGAAGGCAGCGAGGCGGGCGCTTTGGTCGCCGTCGCGCAGAATGAATTTGATTTGCTTGGTGCGAAGGAATTGTTCCTTGAGGCGGGAGAGAGGGCCGTCGTAGAGGACGATGCCGCGGTCGATGATCATAATGCGGCGACAGAGTTCTTCGATGTCGTCGAGGTCGTGGGTGGTGAGAAGGACCGTCGTTTTGTAGCGCTCGTTGATAGCGCGGAGAAACTGGCGGATGGAATCCTTGGCGACGACGTCGAGGCCGATGGTGGGCTCGTCGAGGAAAAGAATCGGCGGATTGTGCAGCAGGGCCGCGGCGAGATCGCAGCGCATGCGCTGGCCCAAAGAAAGTTTGCGTACGGGGACGTCCAGCAATTCCTTGAGGCCGAGGACTTGATTGAAAAGTTCCATGCGCTCGTCGAAGTCGCGCTGCGAGACGTCATAGATGCGGCGCAGAAGTTTGAAAGATTCGATGGCGGCGATGTCCCACCAGAGCTGGGTGCGCTGGCCGAAGACTACGCCGATGGTTTTTACGTAGGCGGCGCGCTGTTTCCACGGGACGAAGCCGTTTGAGAGAATTTCGCCTGAGGTCGGGACCAGGATGCCGGTGAGCATTTTGATTGTTGTCGATTTGCCGGCGCCGTTTGGGCCGATGTAGCCGACCATTTCGCCGCGGCCGATTTCAAAGTGAATGTTTTCGACGGCTTTGACGGTTTCATATTCGCGATGAAACAGATTCGCCAGGCCGCCGAGGAGGCCTTCGCGCCTGCGGAAACTGCGGTAGTGCTTGGACAGGGCATGGACCGAGATGAGCGGAGCGTCCGGCATGAGTCAGTAATTTTAGCACGCGGAACAGCACAACGCTTTGTTGCGCGGCGCAACGCTCAAAAGCAAGAATTTGGCAGGCGGGAATGCCTGTTCTACCTTGGCAAAAAAGCGCACAGACCAGAGTGTCTGTGCTACTGGCTATTGGACGGGTTTGGACTGGGCGACGTTAGCGAAAAACTCCAAAACTCGGCGCTGGAATTCGACGGGCTGGAAGCCGATGGCGGCGGTGTGGAAGGCGCCGGGAACTTCCCAGAATTGTTTGGAGCCGCGCGCGGCGGCGTAGATCATTTGGGTGTGACGGCAGGGGAGGGCTTCGTCTTTTTCGTCACAGATGAGGAGGACGGGGAACGCGCGGGCGGCGACGGCTTTTTCCGGGGAAACTTCGTCGATGGGGAGGTTGGTTAGTCTGGCGGCGTGATAGAGGAGCATCCAGCTGAAAGGACGAAAGAGCGTTTTGCCGAGGAGCGGGGAGCGGCGGAGGCCGGCGTAATCGAAGGAGGCTTCGCGCAGGTTGGCGAATGAGGCTTCACCGACGACGGCTTCGATGCGCGGGTCGACGGCGGCGGATTGCAGCGCAATGCCGGCACCCATGGATTCGCCGAGAGCGAAAATATGCGGAGTTGGAGGCACCGGCGGATGTGGATATCTCACCGGGAAGTTCCCTTGGGACGCAGGTGGTCTGTAGCCCGGCTCCATTTGAAGATCGGTTCTTACCCGACGCTCCTGGGCGAGTAGAGCGTCGATGATGGCTTTGGTGTCGTTGCGTTCGAGCCAGCCGTAGGTGGCGATGGGGCCGCCGCTGGCGCCGTGGGCGCGGGCGTCCATCATGACGATGCTGTAGCCGGCGCGGAGGAGAAATTCGGATTGGCTGATTACGCCGATGCGGTTGTCGGCGACGCCGTGGAAGAGGACGACCCAGTTGCCGTTGGGATGATCTGGGCGGACGATCCAACCGCGGAGCATGGCGCCGTCGGGGGCGCGGACGTTGAAGTCTTTGCGGTGGCCACCGGAGTAGGCGAAGGAGACGTCGGCTTCGCGGATGAGATCGGGGGTGAGTTCGCGGCGGATGGGATGGAGGAAGCTGGGGGCGACGAGCCAGCCGGCGAGGCCTGCCAGGAGCGGGGGAAAGAGGAGCAGGATCAGGAAAACACGGGTTAGGCGGCGGCGTAGGGTCATGGGCTTGGGCTTAAATAGGATACGGAAAGTTCGCGTTCAAGTTCGGGCTCAGTTCGGGGGGAGTGTCAGGGATGCTCCCGGTCTATTATGTCAGGGGTGTGCCCGGTCTGTACCCTTTGATACGGCCCCCCCTACCCCTGGTTTTTTGTAAACGCGGATTCTAAAGGACTTAGTTTTCTTGTAAGTTGATTAGAATGAGCATTTGTGCGCCATTTTTGCAAATGCTCATTCTAAAGGGTTTACAGGTAGACATAATTCCACCACTGGATGCGCGATTTGTTACCGGAAAAGCTATGCGCTTAAGGCGCTCCTGATTTCATCTAGCTCGGAGGACGTGCCCAAAAAGCAAAAACGGCAGCCAATGGCTGCCGTAGTCCAAACTTTTCCCTAAACAGAATAGTAATTGGGAAAGAAGGTCCGGTCAAGGAAAAAATTTTGAAGGGGCAAGTTTCCGATTGCGCGACTTGAAGGAAGCCGCCCGCGCGGCGGACGCTACGCGTGAGGCGAACGGAGCAGTTTGTGGCGAACGGCTGAAGTAAGTTGTCGGGTCATAAGGAGGTCCTTATGACCCGACTTCGCAAAATGATGCTCGAAGAACTCGAGCGTCGTAATTATTCTGAGGCTACCACACGCTGTTACATTCGCGCAGTTGAAGATTTCTCACGACGATTCAAGCGTTCTCCAGATTGTTTGGGTCCGGAACACATTCGTGAATATCAGGCCGAGCTGTTCAAGAAGCACAAGTTGTCGCCGGGCACGGTTACGCAGCGATTGGCAGCTCTGCGATTCTTCTACGTCAAAACTCTCAAGAAAACCTGGAGCATCGCCGAGACGCCCTATCCGAAAAAAGGGGTTCACCTTCCTGCGATCCTCAGCCGGGAAGAAGTCGCACAACTCATCAACGCAGCTCTAACTCCTTTTGAGCGCACTCTGTTGATGACCCTCTACGCCACCGGAGTACGACGCGCTGAATTGACACACCTGAAAGTCGGCGACATCGACAGCAAACGCATGGTGATTCACGTCCAGGGCGGCAAGGGACGCAAAGACCGGTTATGCGCCGCGGCCCATAACCGGTCTTATGTGCAGCACATTTCCTGTATTTGCAGTCCACAACGCATCTCATGACGAATATCGCCGATGACTGCCAAGCCTATTTGGAGGGAGAACGACTATGACTCTCGTCGCGCCTCATATCACCGCCTACTTGCGCGAGAGGTTACCCAATGAACGAAAGGCCAGTCCCCATACGAGCGACAACTATGCTTATGCCTTTCAGCTGCTCTTCCAGTTCGCCAGCCAGCGGCTCGGCTGTTCGCCGGCTGCACTCCAGTTGGAGCAACTCGATGCACCTCTGGTGTTGGCTTTCCTCGAACATCTTCAAGCGGACCGGCGTAACGGCCCTTCCACACGAAACGCACGTCTGGCGGCGATCAAGTCATTTATGCACTTCCTCGAATACCGCGTTCCATCGGCCTTGGAACAACTTCGTCGGGTGTTAGCCATCCCGTTTCAAAGGACCGACGTCCTTCTAGTGCGGCATCTCACGCAAGCTGAAATGCAGGCTATGCTCGATGCTCCCGATCCCAGCTCTCGTGATGGCGTCCGCGATCGCGCCATGCTTCACTTAGCGTTCACCAGCGGTCTTCGGGTTTCCGAATTAGTCGGACTCAAAATCAGCGATGTGACGTTTCGTGCGGGCTATGTTGATATCCGCGTAATGGGAAAAGGGAGGAAGCAGCGCATCCTAACTCTCTGGAAAACTGTTGCAGGCAGCCTGCGAGCGTGGCTTTCCATTCGAGGCGACGCGAGCGTTCCTGAACTATTCCTCAATGCGCGTGCCCAGCCCCTTACACGCTCTGGCTTCAAGCATATCCTTAATAAGCACAATCCCGCTGCCGTTAACAAATGTCCTTCCTTGAAAACCAAACGAGTGTCGCCGCACGTTCTGCGGCACACTTGCGCCTTAAACACACTGCAGGCAACCGGTGATATCCGCAAAGTAGCCCTCTGGCTCGGCCACGAAAGCATTCAGAGTACTGAGATATACCTTCGGGTGGACCCTTCACAGAAGCGCGAAATGCTTGAGGCCGTCCTACCTCCGACTCTGAAAAGAGGCTATTTCCGACCAGCCGACAAGCTCATCGCTTCATTCAGAGGCAAATAGTTATGTGCAGGACCATCACTCCCAGAGGCTTGTCTCCGTAGATTCCGTCTGCGTCCAGAGCACATAACTTTTCCCGGCACATAAGATCGCGATGTCATGCTCAGCCCAGTGCTACTTGAAGAACTCCGCGCACATTGGCGCCGCTTGCGGCGAAAACCCAGCAACTGGCTCTTTCCCGGCGACCACCGCCACAGCAGTGATCAGCCCATCGATACGAAAACCGTTTGGCATGCGTGTCATAACGCCGCCCAGAGAGCCAACATCCAGAAAGGCGTCCATCCGCATACTCTGCGGCATTGTTTTGCCACGCACTTGCTCGAAGCAGGTGCCGATCTGCGCACCATTCAGATCCTGTTAGGCCATCGCGATTTGAAAGAAACCACCATCTACCTGCATCTTTCGCAGCGCCATCTCCAGGCCACACCGAGTCCTTTGGACTCACTACAGCTCAAAGACCGGTCACCGCAGGAGGAGTAGATGGATCGGCCGCCGCTCGAGGTGGCCGATCTCATCCGCGCTGCGGGAGAACCCTTCATCGAACGAAACCGCCATTGGATGCGCTGGAAGCATCTCAAAGTGCTACGGGCCATTGCGCGGTGTCGCACCGCCGCACTCGGCGGTCATCTCGATGAATGCACTCGCTGTGGACATTGGGCCATTTCCTTCAACAGCTGTCGTGATCGCCACTGCCCCAAGTGTCAGATCGCTGCCCGGGAACGCTGGATCGCCGCGCGTCAACGAGAACTTCTTCCGACACGTTATGTGCACGTGGTCTTCACACTCCCCGGCCGCTTGGCACCACTGGTCCTGCAGAACAAGAAGCTCCTCTACGATCTCTTGTTCCGTACCACTGCGGAAACTCTTCTGGAAGTGGCCCGCGACCCGTTACGCCTCGGCGCTGAAATTGGATTCTTCAGCGTGCTGCATACCTGGAATCAAAAAATCCAATTGAACCCTCACTCAGGATGCCTGTCATTATCATCTCCTTCGTTTTCAACGAATAAAGGTGGCTGGTTTTCCGTGCGGCCCCCCGCTAGCAGCAGCTTTCCAGTTCGAAGAAGCCGCTCAACGATGCTCCGAACCGGTTCGGCACTCAGATCCGCGCGGCGAATCTCCCAGGGAGCGCGGGGAGCAGTTTGTTCGCACTTCAGCAGGCCTGCCTCCACGAGCCGTTCGATTGTGCGGTGACTCACGCCACATACTCGAGCGGCCTCGCTCAAACTAACTCTCTCAGGGTCGGTTAGCGCGCGTTTTTGACCAGGAATTGAATAGTTGCGCCGAGCCGTGGCTACACGATTCTGATTCCACCGTTTCCCCTTTCCCGTGAAATGTCCAAGTCGGTTCAAAACGGAAGCAATCTGGTCGTCACCGTGGCGTACGGACATCCGACGGATGATCTCCAACGCTTCCATGGGTGTGGTCATCTCGGTCGCGGGACGAGGCCGTTCCATCTCGATCTGAGTGTGCGTACCTCCGTTCCAGTGAATAGTGAACTGCAGAGTTTTATTCTGCTTTTCTTCGCGCACGACGATCTCTTCTATGGCCGTGCGAAAGATCATCTTCTTGAGTGTCGGCGGACAGCGATCGCTTCGCCAGATTTCAGAAAAGTTCTCACCCATCAAACGAATCCTGGCTTCCTCTTCGGAAGACAACGCATAGCGCTTCTCGTTGAGGCTGGAAAGTCGTTGTTTGACGGTCGTGATCTCCTCCAGCTTTTCGTTCCAGCGACGCTCCAATTCGCCGGCTACCAAACGATTCCTGGCATCCACCGCGTCGTATTGTTCAAACGCCTTCTTGGCCTCGTACTCGAGCTGATCGAGTTTGCTCGACAGGGCGGCCCGCTGTGCGGCATCTCCTGCGCTCAATCCCTCAAGCGCCCGCAGACTGGCTTCCACCCCAAAAGGGGAGATCACTCCCAGCAGTTCTTGACCCAACCGGCGGTCCACCGAAGCACCTCCAAAGCCGAGGCAATACTGCCCACCGTCGTCATAGTCTCCTTTACAGAGGTACCGCGCATGGGTGCCGTTGCCTCCCCAGTAGCGCACATGCAGTTTGCGTCCACAGTGGCCACAGCGGAGAAGTCCCACCAGAAGGCCTTGCCCTGCACGGATCGCCGCCATCGATTCGTCAGCCTGCCAGTTCACTGAATTGCGTCGGGTCATTCGTTGGTTCTCTTCATAGGTGGCCCAGTCAATATAACCTACGTGATGATCGCGGATGAAGACCCGGCAATCTTCTGCTCGGCGCGTGGCGCTCTGACGTTTCTCTAGCCTGCCCTCGATCAGTAAAGTCGCGACCGGGCGACGGCCCCACACATACGCGCCGGCATAGAAGGGATTGCATAGAATGTCGCGGACCAAGCTCTGCGTGGGAATCTTCCAGACCAGCCGGGTTCCCTGGATCGGGTTGGCTGGTAACTCTACATCGTGATCCCGAAACCACTGGAATGTTTGCCGCACGCTCCATCGTTCACGGAACTTCGCGAATACGAGTTGGATGGCTTCGCAAATCCGTTGATCGGGATGAAGCACGATCTTGCCCAGCGGGTCCCGGACATAACCGACCGGAAGTCTCTTAAACAGCTCTCCGCGGCGTGCTTTGGACTCTTGGCCCGCCTGCATTCGTTGCCGAAGAATCTTAAGTTCGACGACGCTGAGGGTTCCCTTGATGCCCAGGACCAGTTGGTCGTCGAGATAGTTCAAGTCATACACCTGTTGCTCGTCGGCGATCAGGGTTCCAAAAATCTGGCACACCTCCAGCAACCGGCACCAGTCTTTGTCCGTGCGCGACAGTCGCGAGGCCTCTCGACTGCCGACGATGCCCACTTCCCCTAACGCCACCGAGCTGAGCACGCGTTCAAATCCTTCGCGGCGCGCGGAAGCGATCGCTGCGCTGGATCCAAGATCGCTATTGATGATTTCCACCTCTTTCCAACCCAGGGCATGTATCCGCTCAGCCACTTCATACTGAAGACGCTGGCTTTCCTTGTTCTGCCGTACCTGTTTATCGCTGGATTGCCGTAGATAGACGATGGCTTTGCGAGCCAGGTGCTCTGTTTTAATCTTGGGATTGCACTGTATCTCGAGCATCAACTGTTCCTCCTTCCGCTTGAAAGACCACCATCAAAATGCGGGCCATGAGATCGATGATTTCGGTCTGTGCCTTTGCGTCCATCGGCACGGCGACGCTTTCCGTTGGGATCTTCAGAACCAGAAGTTGTAGTTGCAGCACGCTCACCTCCCTTGCATCCATCAACAACTGTCTGCAGAAGGTTATCGTGAACGTGGCCTTCAGGGTCGGGTAGTGATAGTAACGATGCTAGAGAGAGAAGAGCTTCCTTACTCAGATGCGGTCGCTCGGCAATCTTGATCTCAGCGCAATCCGACGACAGCATCCACACCGGAATTTTCAGGCGTCTCCCCGTTGGGTCGATGACAGATACAGCGCCATCTCCCCGCTTCGGCCTGCGGATCACTTGAAGGATGACGCCATTAAGAGGATGGAATGGGTAGAAGACTTGGACGGACGTGTTTTCGGTGCTCAGGGTATTGTGAGCGTGGATGCTTTCACCCACATGTGCATTGCGTGGTGCCGGCCGGTGGACTTTCTGCCGATCGCTCGTGTTGGATCAAGCCCCGCTATGCATTCTTTCTTCCCGTCAAGGTGCTCAGCCGAGTCTTTCGCGGCAAGTTCGTCGCGGCCCTCCGGCACGCTTTTAAGGACGGCAGCCTCAGTTTTCACGGAGACTTGCAACCCCTGACTCAGCCGAAAACCTTTGCTGCCTGGTGGAGACCACTATTTCGAAAGGATTGGGTGGTCTACGCGAAACCACCGTTCGGAGGCCCGGAGCAGGTACTCCGTTATCTTGGCCGTTACACCCATCGTGTAGCCATCTCCAACCATCGACTGATCTCGTTTGCTGATGGGAAGGTCACGTTTCGTTGGCGCGATTCCGCCCACAACAACGAACAGAAGTTGATGACCCTATCTCTCGATGAGTTCTTGCGCCGCTTCCTGTTGCACCTGCTCCCGGAAGGTTTCGTGCGCATCCGCAACTTCGGCTTCCTGGCCAACCGCAAACGTGCCACCACCTTGCCACTTTGCTTCCAACTGCTCGCTGGGGCACCGCAAACCAAGCAACAGGCCTCCACCGCCGGAACGAGCGATCCTTGGTCTTGTCCCAAGTGTGGTGGACCGATGATGCTCGTCGAAAGACTCACCGCTGCTGAAATCCAGCTTCGCTCCCCACCGGTGGTCACGGCTGCGGCATGAAGCGACTCTCTCCAATTCGAAAGTGTTTTTCCCACCGCTCCCTACCCCTGTGCCTTGCCTCGCAACGGACCTCCATTTCCAGTTGGTCAACCACGCTCTTCACGATCCTTTTTCGCATTCAGCTAGCTTCCGAGCTCATTCTGTCACGTGTCGCACTCTGCGGCACAGCCTCGGCACAGCTCGACGACGCTCCTTCCCATCATTGAATTTGCATAGGGCCCGCGTCCGCCGCGCGGGCGGCTTCCTTCAAGTCGTTGTATCGAAAGCGCGCCAACACACCGTGCTCGTGCAGACACCTTGCCCCATCGCGCTTCCGATACAACACTAGGACTTTTGGTTAACTATCGGATCTCGGTGATGGGTCAGAGCCTGGGGCTCGCGGCAATCTCGGAGGCCCGCGCCAGTGCTTGCGTGTCGATATACTCCCGGATGTTCGTCAGCTTGCCATTTCGAACGGTAATGGCGAAGACCCAATGGTCCTCGAACGTCCTATTCGTGGCTTTGATTCTCCCCGTAGCGACGCCGACGACCAGAACCCGGTCTCCCTGCGCTATGAACTCGGGGGGCTCTGGGAAGGCAGTTTCCACCGTTTCGTTAGCCTTCTGAAGTAAATTCTCCATTCCCGCGTGCCCGCGGTGGGTGCCGGCCAGCGGCCAGTCCTGGCCCGGAATGATCCACTCAATATCTTCAGCAGACAACGCCAGCAATCCTTGCTTATCGCGGCGGCCGAGTGCCGCAAGAAAATTCCTCACAATCTGGACATTCTTTTCGATGCTCATCGAAATCTCTCCTTTTCCCTTACATCAAGTGTGTCCGATCTGATCGGATGTTTCGAAACCATCCTTCTCGGACTAAATCACACGGTCGACGATCAATTACTGCTCCTTCTTGAACAAATCCTGGAAGATGAGCTGACCCCAAGTGCGGCCGCGTGCGTGCACCAGCGCGCCATCTTCGTTGAGCTTTCCGAGCTTGACGGGTGCGAATCCGAGTTGTTTGGCCAAATCTGCTACGGGAGCGATCGCGTCCTCGTCGTCGCTCGACAGAAAGACGACCCGGTGGCCGCCCTCGACGATTGGATCGGTAGCCAGGGTGGCCGCAACAAGGTGATTAAAACCTTTCACGAGCTTAGCGCCGGTGAAGGACTTCGCAGCGAAGGCGGAGGACGGGAGACCGTCCAGTTCCTCAGGTGGAACTAAGGCGTTCATCGCGTCGATGACCGTCTTGCCTTTCCAATTCGGCAGGGCCTTTGCAACCTCGCGATGTTCCCCGAACGGGACCGCCAAGATGATTGTGTCGGCCTCGAGTGCATCCCGCAGCGACTTGGCGACGACCGTGGATCCAATCGCCCGAGCCTGAGGTGCCAACGCCTCGGGGGGCCGGCGACTCGCAACGGTCACGTCGATGTTTTTACGGGCGAAGGCGTGGGCGAGGGCCTGACCTATCTTTCCGAATCCTATGATTGCGTAGCTCATAATGTTTCTCCGATCTGTGTTGATATTGATTCCCAGCCTTCGACGGCGCGGAACATCAAATTCCGTTCTGTGGCGATCTTCCGTAAACATCCCGCGGTAAATCACTTTGCGGGCCGCCGGAAGGTCAGCCGCTAGCAGAGGTCTGCAGACGTTAGATGGCCGAGAAGCCGCCGTCGACGTTCAACTCCACCCCATTCACGAAGCTCGAATCGTCTGAAGCAAGAAACAGCGCGACCGTCGCGATTTCCTCAGGTTGACCCATCTTTCCCCGCGGGATTAGGGACTCGAACATCTCCTTCGCCTCCTTGGTGAGAACTTGTTCCTGCATCGGTGTGGCGATCGGCCCCGGGCCCAGGACGTTCACCCGGATATTCCTGCCCTTCAGTTCGTTTAGCCACGTGCGTGCGAAGGAGCGCAATGCTGCCTTGCTCGCCGCATACACGCCGAAACCAGGAAAACCCTTCACCGAAGCAACTGAGCCGGTCATGATGATCGATCCGCCATCGTTGAACATCGGCAACGCCTTCTGAACCGTAAACAGCGTTCCGCGCGTATTCAGGCCGAAGGTCGCATCGAAGTGCTCCTCGGTAATCTCGCCCAGTGGTACGGCCTCGCCCTTGCCAGCGCTCGCGAACAAGACGTCGATCTTGCCCTTTTCTCGCTTGACCGTGTCGAACAGGCGGTCGAGGTCGTCGAGATTGGCCGCGTCACCGCGTATGCCCGTCACGTTCCGGCCAATCAGCTTGACGGCCTCATCGAGCTGCTCCTGCTTCCTACCGGTGATGAAAACGTAGGCGCCCTCTTTAACGAAGAGCTTGGCGCTCGCCAGCGCCATGCCGCTCGATCCACCCGTGATGACTGCAACTTTTCCTTCAAGCTTTCCCATAATTACTCCCTTCCGTAGATGTGTTAGCATCGCATACAGGTAGTAGATGTCTCTGGCAGTGGACGAGAACTGTTCAGGAGTCCTAATCTTTTGTCTATTCGTCCAAAATAGGAGGAGGAGTTGGATCCGGTAACAGACATCTTCAGAACGATGCACGTAACCGCTTTTGGTCTGCACAGGCTCGAAGCCACAGCCCCGTGGGGCATAAAACAGGAAAACCAGACCGAAGAAAAAGTCACGCCTTTCGACAAAAAGATGTCACCCACAGATTTGGCGCACTTCGCCATGCTTTCGCGCGGCAACTGCTGGCTGAGTGTGGAAGGGATTGCGGAGCCGATTCCCCTCACCGGTGGTGATTGCTTTTTACTGGCTAAGGGGACTTCGATTGTTTTGCGCGACAGCCTGCGAACGCGTCCGAGGTGGAGCTTCCGCGAGATCGGGGCTAAAGCCAACGGCAATGTCGCTCATTGTGGCGGCGGTGGTGCACCGACGACAATCGTCTGTGGATCCTTGAGTTTCGATCGCGACAGCCTGAAGTCGATCACTCAGTTATTGCCGAGCTTCATTTTGATGAAGGCCGACCAGGCACGCACGCTTGCTCTTCACACCACAGTGCAGGCGCTCGCGTCAGAAATGGAAGAACAGGCGCCGGGATCTGAAGTCGTCGCGAGTCGGCTGGCCGAGGTTCTGTTTATCCAGGTACTCCGGGCGCATATCGCGTCGGGACCGAAACGCAACAAAGGATGGCTTCGCGCGATTTTCGATCCTCAAATGGGCACTGCTCTGAGTGCCATTCACGACAGAGTGAATACACCCTGGACGGTCGAATCCCTGGCCGATGCAGCGGGCATGTCTCGCTCCGCATTCGCAGCTCGTTTTAAAGAGCTACTCGGACAAACACCACTGGAATACGTAACCGAGTGGCGGATGCAGAAGGCGATGCAGTTACTAAAACAGCGTGACAAGAAGCTCATAGATGTTGCTCGGTCGGTCGGTTACGAGTCCGACGCTGCGTTCAGTAAGGCGCTCAAGCGAGTTGTTGGGGCCAACCCAGGTGAATACCTCAAACGTGGTTTTGAAGGCCACGGTAGTGCCGGAATGGCCGAAGATTTTCGAAGCGGAGGATTCTGACTTTGGCAGCGGGGCCTAGGTACCATGGAAGTGTGTTCTTCCACTGAAATGGGTGCCACAGGCGCCCCGCATTTGGCAACGGGACCACGGCCCCCGACCGAAGCAGACCACGATCAGTCCCGGTGAGCGCGCCAGGGTCTCGGTATCCCGGCGTTGAGGCCCGATCAGAATTCCTGAACACTGGCCGACTTCTCGTTACCTATCTTGTCTTGATCGCGACCTGTAAGTTCTTGGACTCTGAAGCATTTGGAACGCAGCGTCGGAATCCGCGCTTGCAATCTGCATTATACTATACTAGGGTATATTATATCTTCCGGAGGACGGAACGGATGGCGCACACAACAAAAGACAAAGCGAAACTCTTGGGTCGTGTTCGGAGGATTCGAGGACAGGTGGAAGCCATTGAGCGTGCGCTCGACGGTGAACAGGAGTGCTCCGGTGTGCTTCAGCTCATGGCCGCCTGTCGTGGTGCCTTGAACGGCCTGATGGCGGAAGTGCTGGAGGGTCATATCCGATTCCACGTCCTCGACCCGAAGTCTGGAAAGAACGCTCCGCAAGTGGAAGCAGCCGAGGAACTCATCGACGTAGTGCGGACCTACCTA
This sequence comes from uncultured Acidobacteriota bacterium, assembly GCA_963843265.1. Classification (GTDB taxonomy): domain Bacteria; phylum Acidobacteriota; class Terriglobia; order Acidiferrales; family UBA7541; genus Acidiferrum. The sequence goes on from CAWJJR010000002.1 coordinate 257,301, forward strand.
AAGTAGTCGCTCAAGTGGAGAGGATTTCGCAGAAAAGGTGACTCCATCATGACCCAAGCGCAATTGAAACAAGCCGAAGCTGTAAGGCATACCGACGAAGCTGAAAAACGTCCGTCGGCAGATCACTCCGACCATGAAGACGGCCACGAGCACGAACATGCGCTGAATTGGCGGGAGATCAACCGTGTCCTGTTTGTGGCAGCTGCGGCAGCGGCCATTTGGTTTCTCGGTGGTGCACGGAATCCCTATGTAACCGGTATTGGCGTAATTTGTACGATCGTCGGCGGGTTCCCGATATTCCACGAAGCCTACGAGAACATCGTTCAGCGCCGCATGACGATGGAGCTTTCCATGGCCATCGCCATCGTGGCCGCCCTGGCGATCCGTGAAATCTTCACGGCTCTCGTCATCACGCTATTCGTTCTTGTCGCCGAGATTCTCGAGGGCCTGACAGTTGGGCGCGGGCGCACTGCGATCCGTCATTTGGTCGGTCTCTTGCCCACGACCGCCACGGTGCGCAGAAACGAATCTTGGCAAGATATTGAGACGAAGGAAATTGTTGTTGGCGAAATCGTTCTCGTCAAGCCCGGGACTCGAATTCCGGTGGATGGCGTTGTTACCGGAGGCCATTCCTTCGTCGATCAGGCAACGATCACGGGCGAATCGATGCCTTCCGAGAAGGACAGAGGAGCGTCGGTCTACGCCGGAACGATCAATCAGTCTGGCGCGCTCGAAATTCGCGTAGACCGAATGGGGCGTGACACTACATTCGGCAAGATCATAGACGCCGTGGAACGCGCGGAAAAGTCGCGCGCTCCCATTCAAGGGATCGCGGACCGTCTCTCGGGCTATTTGGTTTACTTCGCGCTTGGAGCCGCTGCTCTCACATTCTTGATCACTCACAACACGCGCTCGACGATTTCAGTGGTCATTGTTGCCGGTGCGTGTGGCATTGCTGCCGGAACGCCGCTCGCGATCCTTGCTGGGATTGGTCGCTCCGCGCAACTCGGTTCGATCATCAAGGGTGGGCTGTACCTGGAATCGCTCGCGACCATCGATACGATCCTTCTCGATAAGACGGGAACTCTGACCTATGGCACTCCTGAAGTGGTTGATGTCCGTCCCGTCGAAGGGGTTCCGGTTGCTTCCTTGCTGGAAACGGCGGTGACCGCGGAATCGCGGTCCGAGCATCCGGTCGCCAAGGCAGTTCTAAAGAAGGCGTCAAACCTGGGGATCGTCGCCGAAGAGCCCGAGAGATTCGACTACACCCCCGGAAAAGGAATCGTCGCAGCTCGTCGCGGGATTGAAATCATCGTTGGCAATCGGGTGTTTCTTGAGGGTCATCGGATCGCACTTCCGGCCAGCGCAATCTCGCAGACGGATTCGGAGATTTTTGTGGCGCGAGAAGGCAAGCTCCTTGGAACTCTCGTGGTTGCCGATATGCTTCGGCCCGAAGCAACGAAAGCGATACAAGATCTCAAATCGATGGGATTGAAAACAGTTCTCCTCACGGGAGACTCCAAGGCAGTGGCTGAGGACATCGGAGGGAAACTGGGCGTGGACGAAATTGCCGCTGAACTCTTGCCCGAGGACAAGCTCGAATTCGTTCGCCGGCTCACCGCGGCGCGTCACAACGTCGTCATGGTGGGCGACGGAGTCAATGACGCCCCTGCTCTCATGAAGGCTACCGTCGGAGTAGCGATGGGCGCCGGTACCGACGTTGCGCGAGAGAGTGCCAACGTCGTTCTCATTGGCAATGACCTCTCGAAGCTCGTGGAAACTCTATCCATCGCCCGGCGCTGCCGCCGCACGATCATGCAGAACTTTGTCGGAACGCTGGTTGTTGACAGCATCGGCGTCGGCTTGGCCGCGTTTGGATTCCTGAACCCTCTTCTGGCTGCCTTTATCCACGTTTCTTCCGAAATGACTTTCATCCTGAACTCCGCGCGGCTGCTTCCCGCAGTCTCTTCGGCTCATGGCCTGGTTCGCGGGCTATTTTCCGAATCGTCCGCAGCTGTACAGGACTAGACGAGAACCTATGTCTGCTGACTCGACACATCCTCTGGCAACGAAGCGGCTCGTGATCGGACATTTAACGGTTTGCCAGGGATGTTGCTGTGGAAACACCGAAAACGGTAGACCGCCAGTTCCTGTTGACTGGCTCAAAAGGGAGTGGCGTGCTAGAGGGTTGCTGAAGAGGGTTCAACTGACGATCAGCGGCTGCCTGGGACCATGTGATCTTCCCAACGTAGTCACCATTTCTGACGAGAGCGGGACGCAATGGTTTGGGGAAATCACAGAATTCGAGCAATACCGGGATCTCGTGGACTGGGCGGCTCGATCCAGGGACGCAGGTGAATTGCTCCCTCTTCCAAAAGATTTCCAGCGACATTCGCTTCATCCGTTTCGCAAGCAAGGCGGGCGGCCTGGATGATTTGCAGGATGGAAGTAAGGGCCGGAATTGAAAGCATCCTATTTACATTGCGAGTCAGGGCTATTCGGAAGTTAAGGTCAGTTGTGGATTGGTACCGACAAACGTTAGCGCTTTACCGGATGCGCGTTCTCGGCGAGGAGTGAACGGAGGCGGGGAGCTCTGCGCGCGTCCGGTAAGGCCGTTTGGACGTGGCCGCCCGGCGGCGGACGCGGGCCCTATGCAAATTCAATGGTGGGAAGGAGCGGCGTTAAGCCGTGCCGAGACTGTGCTGCAGGGCAGGACACAGGATACCGTGCGCGCGGAAATTGGCTACGGCGAAAAAGGACCGCAAAGACGGTGGTCAAAAATGCTGGAAGAAGGGATCGGTTTGACGGCGAGGCACAGAGATGCGCAGCACCTGGAAGGACGCAGAGTTTTCGAGTTGGAGAGAGTAGTCTCATGCTGCAACGCTGACCCGTGGTGGAGAACGAAGTTGCATTTCGGCAGCGGTGAACCGTTCGATGACTCTCATTGGTCCACCGCACTTAGGGCAGCGCCAAAGAGCGGGACCATCTTCGGTGGAAGAGGCGTGTTGTTCGGCTTGCGGCTGTGGTGTTGCGCCGAGCAAGTGAAAGCAAAGTGGCAGGAGCTTGGCGCGTTTGCGGCTGGCTAGGAAACCGAAGTTACGGATGCGCACAAAGCCCTTGGGAAGGATGTGCAGTAAGAAGCGCCGTAAGAACTCATCGAGGGATAGCGTCAGCAACTTCTGTTCATTGTGGTGCGCCGAATCGCGCCAGCGGAAAGTGACTTGGCCATCGCTGAAGGAGACCAGGCGGTGGTTGGAGATGGCCACGCGATGAGTGTAGCGGCCGAGATAGTGCACCACGTACTGGGGGCCACCGAAGGGACGTTTCAAGTACACCACCCAATCCTGTCGATGGAGGGGCCGCAGCCAAGCGGCGAAGGTCTTAGGTTGCGCGAGAAGCTTCAGGTCTCCGTGGAAGTGGAGTTGGCCATTTTGAAACGCCTCTTTGAGCGCGTCGACGAACTTGCCGCGAAAGAGTTCAGCCAGCACTTTCTTGGGTAGGAAGTAGTTGTCGCGGGAGCGAATCCAACGGGTGTGATCAGGCGAGAGGCCGCCGGCCGGAACGACACAATGGACATGTGGATGAGCGGTGAGCTTTTGGCTCCACGTATGCAAGACACTGAAGAAGCCGATCTCGGCGCCGAGGTGTCTGGGATCGCGAGCGACTTCGAGGAGGGTTTCCGCACTGGTGCGGAACAGGAGATCGTAAAGGATTTTCTTGTTCTGCAGCACCAGAGGAGCCAAGCGACCAGGTAGGGTGAACACTATATGGAGATAGCGGGTGGGGAGAAGCTCCTTTTGGCGCGCAGCAATCCAGCGGTCCCGAGCGGCGGTCTGACACTTCGGGCAATGGCGATCGCGACAGCTGTTATAGGAGATGGGGGCACGATGTCCGCAGCGCATGCACTCATCGAGATGCCCGCCGAGAGCGGCGGTACGACAACGCCGAATGGCCCGCAGTACTTTCACGTGCTTCCAACGGAGCCAGTGGCGGTGTCGTTCGATGAAAGCCTCTCCTGCAGCGCGGATGATATCGGCCACCTCCAGAGGCGGCCGGCTCATCTAGTTCTCGTCAGGCGGCTTGTCGTCCAGTGTTAGCGAGTCCAAAGGACTCGCGGTGGAGTTGAGGCGTTGTATCGCGAGATGCACGTAAAGCAAGGTGTCTTTCAGATCTTCATGACCGAGCAAGACCTGAATGGCGCGGAGATCGGTGCCAGCCTCATAGAGATGCGTCGCAAAACAGTGGCGAAGCAAATGGGGATAGACGCGTTTCTGGAGGCCGGCGCGCTGGGCGGCTTTCTGACATGCGTACCAAACGGTTTTCGTATCGATGGGCCGATCCTTGCGATAGTTGCTGGGAAACAGCCAGCTGCTGGATCTGCGGTGGTAGCAACGCCAGTGGGAGCGCAGTGCCGTGAGTAGCTTGGGACTGAGCATGACATCGCGATCTTTGCGGCCCTTGCCGGCACGGATGTGCACCACCATGCGCTGACTGTCGATGTCGCTGACTTTCAAGTGGGTCAGTTCGGCGTTCCGGGCGCCGCTGGCGTAGAGGGTCATGAGCAGGATGCGTTCTCCAGGGGTGCGCGCCGCATGGAGGAGTTGCGCGACTTCTTCGCGGCTCAGAATCGTCGGCAGGCGACGGTTCTTTTTCGGATAGGGAGTTTCGGCAATGCTCCAGGCTTTGCGAAGAGTCTTGATGTAGAAGAAGCGCAGAGCGGCCAGGTGTTGTCCTACGGAATTCGCTGACAACTTGCGCTTCTTGAACAACTCGGCTTGATATTCCCGAATCTGTCGAGGACCTAAGCGATCGGGCGAACAGTTGAAATGTCGAGCAAAATCTTCTACTGCACGAAGGTAGTGGCGTATGGTATTTTGTGCATAATTACGAAGCTGGAGTTCTTCCAGCATCATTTTTCGAAGATGGGTCACGGGAACACCTCCTGTGACCCACACTTACATCTAAGCCATCAAGCAACCAACGCTCCACTGCCTCACGCGAAGCGTCCGCCGCCGGGCGGCTACGTCCAAACGCGGTTATCGTCCATGTGGGTACTGGAACGAACATGTCCGGTTTGCCGACAAACCAGGGTTTGGCTAAGCCAGAATGTTCCAACGAAGCTTTTGACTCGGAACTTCCGGTTCGTCCGTGAGCCGGGACGAATAAGGACGAGTCGGCGTATTCACGTCAGCCTCGCCGCGCTGCTTCGATGGCGGCGACGTCGATCTTCTTCATCGGCATCATCGCCTCGAAAGCACGCTTCGCCTCACCGCCACCAGCCGCAAGCGCATCGGTTAGCGCGCGCGGGGTGATTTGCCAGGAGAGGCCCCAGCGGTCCTTGCACCAGCCGCACTGGCTTTCCGTGCCGCCATTGCCGACGATCGCGTTCCAGTAACGGTCCGTTTCTTCCTGATTGTCTGTCGCGATCTGGAAGGAAAAGGCTTCGCTGTGCCGGAACGCCGGGCCGCCGTTGAGACCCAGACAGGGAATGCCCAGGACGGTGAACTCCACCGTCAGCACATCGCCCTTCTTGCCGCCTGGATAGTCACCGGGAGCCTCATGAACGGCGGTAACTTTACTATCGGGAAAGGTGGAGGCGTAGAAGCGCGCCGCCCCGTGCGCGTCCTTGTCGAACCAGAGGCAGATCGTGTTCTTTGGCTTCATGTTCGTGTGCTCCTTATGCTCGATCAGGGCGAATGCCGCGGGCTTTTCGTCGGTCCGTATCCATGACTCACCAGTTGATCTGCTGATCAGCCACGGCCCGACGCCTCAAATTGGTCGCCGTCCTGACGTTCTGAATCTACCACTGGCAGAGATCGACTTCGAGATCCAAAGCTATGACAGGAAATTCACAAAGACAAGAACAAGGATAAGGACAAGGACAAAGATAAGAAATAGCGCTTTCAAAAATTCGTAACCGAATCAGAGCAGCGCGCCGTAAACCAAGGCCGGGAGGCGAAGTTGCCTCCCGGTTTTTTTTTGATTTTTGGTTTCGGGCGTGAGGAACGAAAAGATGGAATTTACACAGAGGGCGCGGAGGGCACGGAGGACGCGGAGAAAAGAAAGAGGGGCACGGCGTGCCGTGCCCCTACGAAAACGAGCACGCACTTTGAGAAGGTTAGCGGGCGGAGTGTTCGGTCAACAAGACGATGTTCTGTAGGCCGGCTAGGCGGATTTGGTCGAGGGCGGCTTTGACGTCGCCGTACCGGGCGCGGGCGTCGGCTTTGACGTAGACAGTTTTTTGGGCGCCGTCACGCACAGCTTGGCGCAAAACATTCGAGAGATCTGCAGGTAGAACGCGGGCGTTGGCAACGTATGTTGTCCCATCGCGGGTGACCACGACCACAAGAGAATCGTCTCGCTCGGCGCCTGGCCGCGGCGTCGAGTGTTTTGTTCGCGTCATATCGACGGGGATCTGTCTTGGAAAATCAACCTGGAAGCTCGGTCCCATCAAGAGGGCAAGCAGAGCGAGCATGACGCTGGCGAAACCGGAGACCTCTATCGCGTTGCGCGAAGATGTGCTGCGCCTGGCCGAGCTGGGACGCCATTGGGGTGCAGTGAATCGCATGCGCGGATTGGGAGGCCTCTGTCTATTGGACACCGTGGAGGGGGAAAACAGTCAGAAACGCTGAGACAAGAACGAAAGGGTAAATGGGGATTGCTCGAAAGAGAAGGTCGGAGCGCGCAGCTTGGGACTTGCCGAGAGAGGGCACGGCGTGCCGTGTCCCTACAGAGAGACGAGCTAGCGAAACGCGTTCTGGAAAAGGTTAGGAGCGGAAGAGGACGGATTCGCGCTGGAACATTTTGATGGCGATGAAGAGCGCGACGGCGGCATAGACGCAGTTGGAGGTGAAGATCAGGGCGATGAGATTCCAGTGATAGGTGCCGGCGACGAGCTCCTTGCAGAGGAGGCTGGTGCCGAGAATGGGAATGAGGGAAAGCTTGGATGTGAGCTCGACGCCGGGGAGCATAGCGGCGATGGCGGGGATGATGACAACGAAAGTCATGGGCGTGAGATAACTCTGGGCTTCCTTGTAGGTCTTGGCGAAGAGGGCGATGGTCATGAGCACCGCAGAGAAAAGGACGGCGATGGGGAGGGCCATGAGGAAGACGGAGGCGACGGTTTTGGGCCCGAGGTGAAGGAGAAGGCCCGCGGCGGCGGCACGACCACCCGCGGATTGTGAAGTGTAATGGCTCAAGACCGAGAACGAAACGCCCATGGACAAAACGGAAAGGGCGGCAGTGCCGAGGGCCGCGGTGAGGATCAAGAAAAATTTGCCGAGAACGAGATGGGTACGGGAGATGGGACTGGAGAGGATGGTTTCCATGGTGCCGCGTTCTTTTTCGCCGGCAGTGAGATCCATGGCGGGATACATTGCGCCGGTCATGCAGAGAAGAATGACCATATAGCCGATGATGCCGCCGAGAGCGGCGCCGCTGACTTTCTCAGGAGGGGCCACGTTTTCCTGTTTGACATCAAACGGGTTCAAAAGGGTTTCGGGGAGATTCTTGGCGGCCAGACGCTCTTTAACGACGGTATCGCGATACTGCTTCATGTACGTATCGACTTTGTCTGTCGCAAATTCGGACTTCAATTCACCTTCGTAGTTATAGATCTTGACGGTCTCAGTTTTTTGTTGCGCGACATCCGTCTGGAAGCCCGCTGGAATCTCGACGGCGGCGCGGACTTCCTTGTTGATGATCTGGTCTTTCCAATCGGGAGTAGCAGGAACAATCTCGATTTTGTCCAGCTTCTTCAGGCCGTCGACAACGGCAGGAGAGTCCGCGCCGCCAAGAAGCATGACTTTGGGAGTTTCTTCCTTAGCTTTACCGACAAGCATGACGGCCAGGGAGCCAAAGCCGACGCTGAGAACGGGGAAGAGCAAGAGAGGCACGAGAATGGTGGAAATGACGGTGCGGCGGTCGCGAATGGCTTCGGTGAGTTCCTTGCGATAGACGATGCCGACATTGCGGAAGGACATGTCAGTTATTCTCCTCAGCGACGTAGTGGGGCGTGACAACTTTGACGAAGATTTCCTCGAGATCGTGCTCGGAGTATTTGTCGCGAAGCTGGGCGAGAGTACCCTCGACGAGGAGTTTGCCGGATTGGATGATGCCGATGGTGTCGCAGAGCTTTTCGACTTCGGACATGATGTGAGTGGAGAAGATGACCGTTTTTCCGTTGTTGCGGCATTCGCGGATGAAAGCAGTGATGGTGCGGGCGGTCATGATGTCCAGGCCGTTGGTGGGCTCGTCGAAGATCATGACGGGAGGATCGTGGACGAGGGTGCGGGCGATGGAAGTTTTCTGCATCATGCCGGTGGAGAGTTTGTCGCAGCGGCGGTCGCGGAAGCCATTCATGTCGAGGCGCTCGAAGATGGTGTCGATGCGTTTTTTGAGAGTAGGTTCGTCGAGGCCGTTGAGGCGGCCGAAGTACTCGACAAATTCCTGAGCGGTGAGCCTGCGATAGAGAGCGGTGGCTGTGGAGAGAAAACCGACATTGGAGCGGACTTTTTCGGGGTGCTCGACGACATCGTAGCCACAGATGACGGCGGTGCCGTCGGTGGGCTCGAGGATGGTGGCGAGCATGCGGAGAGTGGTAGTTTTGCCAGCACCGTTTGCGCCCAGGAGGCCGTAGATTTTGCCTGGCTGACATTGAAAGCTGACGTTGTCGACGGCGCGGATTTCGCCGCGCTTTTTGTCCTGGAAGCGTTTGGACAGGCCACGAGCATCAATCACGTATGGACCCCTCGTTTGGATAAAGCAAAAGACAGGGCAACAGGCTTCACAGTCTACTACGGACGAGCGGAGCGAAAGTAACGGTCCGGGCGACTGAGTTGTGACTGGAGGAAGACAGGGGCGGAGGAGGGGCTGGCAACCTTGGAGACAAGAGAAGAGAAAGGGCGCGACAGGCACGGATTACCGGGAACGGCGCATCCAGAACGGCGGGCGGCGCATCTTTATAGTGTTGGAGATGGGGCACTTATTGGAACGAAGTTCGGGGAGCAGGGTAGAGAAAGCTGGTTGGCTGTTGTTAGAATGAGACGCTTCGGGGTCCGCCAGACGTAGGGAAGCAAGCCACGGACAGGTACGATACGAGGATTGGGGCGCGAGGCATTGTGTGTCTTTGGGCGCGCCGGGCCAGGAAGTGCAGGGAATAGGAGAGCATGGATCGAAGGCTGCGAAACCGGATCGTGATTTTCCTGGTGCTAGCGGGAGTGTTTGCGTATTTCCTGGTGTGGGTGATCGGGAGGAAACCGGCGGCGAAGATCGCGGCGGTGATGCCCACGCGGGAGAATTTGATTTCGTCGATTACGAGCAATGGAAAAGTGGAGCCGATTTCGCCCTATGTGATGAGGGCGCAGCTGGATACGTTTATCGAGAAAATTTTCGCGACGGAAGGGCAGAAGGTGAAGAAGGGGCAGCTCTTGATGGAGCTGAATGTGAAGGAAGTTGCGGCGCAACTGGCGGATACGAAATCGAAACTGTTGCGGGCGCAGGACGATCTGCGAGCAGCAAGAGCGGGAGGAAAGGCGGACGAAGCGGCCAAGATAACTGCTGATCTTGCGAAGGCGGAGGCGGAACAGGACCGTTTGCAGCGAAACCATGACGCGCTAGTACGGCTGGCGGCGGAACAGGCGGCCACGAAACAGGACCTGGCGGCCAACGAGCTAGCGCTGGTGAATGCGAAGGCGGAAGTGACGAGATTGCTGGCTGTGAAACAGCAGTTTGACGAGCAGGCGACGCTGGACGCGCGACGCGGGGAATTGCAAGTGCAACAGATTTTGAGCGAAATGGCGGCGCTGGAAGACAAAGTGAACGACGGGAGAATCGTGGCGCCGGCGGATGGAACTTTGTACTCACTGCCGGTGAGGAGGGGCGATTTCGTGAAGGTAGGAGATTTGCTGGCGGAGATGGCGGACTTGCACAAGGTGAGAGTGCGAGCGTTTATCGATGAGCCGGACCTCGGAGGGCTGGAGGCCGGCGAGCCGGTGATCATCACGTGGGATGCTTTGCCAAATCGGAGCTGGGCGGGAACCACGGAGATTATTCCGAAGCAAGTGGTGCCGCACGGGACGCGGAGCGTGGGGGAATTGCTGTGCGCGGTGAATAACGACAAGCTGGAGCTACTGCCGAACATTAATGTGAACGTGCGGATCAATTCGAAAGAGCACATGAACGTGCTGGCGGTGCCGCGAGGAGCGGTGGCGTATGAGAACGGCAACCGGTACGTGTATGTGGTGAAGCCGAATCAATTGGGAGTGGGCAAGTCCACGCTGGAGAAGCGGGAGATTCAGGTGGGGATCGCGGACGCGACAAGCTACGAGGTGGTGAGCGGGCTGCAGCAAGGGGAGATGGTTGCGCTGCCTGGAGATACGGATTTGAAGGACGGTATGACCGTTCAGGTTGTGAATACGAATGCATCGTAGAGGGAGGATGGAGAAGCAGGCAAGGTTGTGGGTGCTGCTAGCCACTCTGCTGGCGGGAATGACGAGCATCTGCGCGGCGACGGTTAAGCAGAGCGGGGACTTGGAAGCCGGCCGGCGAGCCTACGAAACGAGCGATTACACAAAGGCAGTGCAGGAATTGCAAGCGGCGGCTGCGAGGGAGCCGCAGAACGGCGAAATAGAGTTGCTGCTGACGAAGAGCTTTTTGGAATTGGGAGAGCACGACGCAGCGATTGCCAGCGCTGAGAGAGCGGTGGCGATCGATCCGCAGAACTCGGTGTATCACGAATGGCTGGGGAAGGCGTACGGCGAGAAGGCGTCGCACGCATCGATGTTTAGCGCGCTGGGATTGGCGAGAAAGACGCATAGAGAGTTCGAGACTGCCGTGGAACTCGACGAGAGAAATTATTCGGCGCGGCAGGATCTGATTGAGTTTGATTGCACTGCGCCGGGAATTGTCGGGGGCGGTGAGGATAAAGCCAAGCCGGAAATCGAAAAACTGAAGGCCATGGACGCCTCGGAATGGCACTACGCGGAAGGAAACTGCGAACGGCAGAAAAAGAATCTTGGAGGTGCGGATGCCGAGTTTCAACTGGCGCTGGAAAGCCATCCTAAATCGGCGGGCTTGATTTACGACATCGGCGACTACGAAGTGAAGCGCGACCAAGCAGAACGATTGCTTGAGGTTGCCGAGATCGGAAAACAGGTAGCTCCCTCGGACCCGCGAGGCATGTTTTATCGGGCGGTGGGATTGATACTGAAGAATGAAAAGCCGGAAGAGGCGAAGCGGTTGCTCCGGGAATATTTGCAGAAAGCACCCAAGAGGACGGGGTATCCAAAATACGCGACGACGCACGAGTGGCTTGGTCGGCTCTACGAGAAACAAGGAGAAATGGAGTCAGCGGAGAAAGAGTATGAGGCCGCGCTACAACTGGAACCGAAAGACAAGAGCGCCAGGGATGCGCTTAAGAGGTTGCGGAAGAACTGAAGAAGGGCCGCGGTAGCAACGGACTGAAAGTCCCAGCCTACGGGCGGGAACCGCGGATACAGACGAGTAAACCTTCATGATGGACCTACGGGAAACGCTGTCCGTATCGATCGATGCGCTGCGAGCGAACAAACTGCGGGCGATGTTGACGTCGCTCGGGGTGATCATTGGGAGCGCGTCAATCGTTCTGGTGGTGACAGTAGCGCTGACGAGCAGGAAATTTGTCATCTCGAAAATTGAAGCTGTAGGATCGAACGTAGTATGGGCAGAACTCATCAGAACGTCGGAGAAGGCGCAACCGCTGAGTTACGAGCTGACATTGGGCGACATCCAGGCCGTAAAGGAAACGATTCCCGGCGTTACGAAAGTGGCTGGGACGAGCGACATGCAAATGTCCGTGGTGGCAGGGGGTGTAGTGAGGCCGGTGACTCTGATCGGGGTGACCGAGGGTTACCGCGAGATTCGCCGGCTGATTGTTCTGCGCGGACGCTATTTCGATCAGTTGGACATGGAGAGCCGAAGCAAGATGTGCGTGATCACTCCGGAACTCGCCAAGCAGCTTTTCGGGATGGACAATCCGGTGGGGCGCGACTTGCACGTGGGCGAGCTGATCTTCACGATCATCGGAGTTTTCAAAGAACGGGTGGAGACGTTTGGGCTGTCCGACATTCAGACGGAAACGGTTTTGATACCTTTCGGGCTGATCAAATATTACGCGGGAGCCGATACCCTGAAGGTGTTGGATGTGCAGGCGGCGACGCCGGAGGACGTACCGCGAGTGCAGCGGGAGTTGACGGACCTGCTGAGGAGCCGGCATCCGAGCGCCGCGGAGTACAGCGTCCGGACACTGACGTCAATATTAAACGCGGCGAAAGACATTTCGCTGGCGCTGACGATCGTATTGATCGTCATTGCGTTTATCGCGCTGCTAATCAGCGGGGTTGGAATCATGAACATCATGCTGGTGACGGTGACGGAGCGGACAAGGGAGATCGGAATCCGGAAGGCTATCGGGGCCGCGCGCAGGGAGATTATGTATCAGTTTCTGACGGAAGCGTTTTTGATCAGCGGAGGTGGCGCGGTGTTTGGGATTTTGATCGGTTTACTGATTCCGGCGATCGCGCAACAGTTCCTTCCGGGAAATATGCGTGTGCCGGTGTCTCCGATGAGCGTGGTGCTGGCGTTCGTAGTGTCCTGCTCGACGGGATTATTTTTTGGGTATTTGCCGGCAAGCCAGGCAGCCGCGCTGCAGCCGATTGAGTCGCTACGGTATGAGTGAGAGGTGGAGAGAGGAAGCGAGTTTGGGAGCGAATGGGTGACCAGCGAAGGAGCGGGAGAATGCAAAGAATAAGTTGGGGGATTCGCGGCGCGGGGCTCGTGTTGCTCGGAGGGTTGCCGCTGCTGGGCGGGGTGGCGTTTGCTCAGACAGGGGCGGTGCTGCAGGCGCCGAATGGGCAGGCCGCGACGCAAACGGCCGGTCCGGCAACGGGAGGAGAGCAAGCCGCGCCTGTGGCACTGACTCTCAGGGGCGCGATTGAAATGGCGCTGAGGAACAGCAAAGACATTCAAGTGGCGAAACTGCAAGCTAGTATTGCGGAGCATGCCTCACAAGTCGGCAAATCGGAATTTATGCCCAATCTTTACGCAGGATCCGGAGCGGGCTACACCTACGGCATTCCTGAGACGCCGGGTGGGCGCGCGCCCTCAGTCTTCAATGTCACATATACAGAGCAGGTTTTTAACGAGCCGCTCAAGGGGCAGGGGAAGGAACTGGAGGAGCAGGCGCGCTCGCAGAAGATTGTGCTGGAGGACGTGAAGAACAGCGTGATCGAACGGACAGCGATGGCTTATTTAGAATTGGCCAAGGTGCGGCATTCGCTGGAGTTGCTTCGGGCTGAGCAGGAGAGCGCGGACAAGATTTTGCAGGTGACGCAGGAACGGCAGGGAGAAGGATACGAATTGCCCATGGAAGTGACGAAGGCGCAGTTGACCAAAGCGGAAGTGGCGCAGCGAATTTTGCAGCTGGAGGGGCGTCAAGACGAGCTGGAAGTGTTTTTGCGCGGGCAACTTGGGTTGGGAGACGAACAAGCCATCGAAGTCACACCCGAAGATTTGCCGGGCGAGGCGGATCAGGCGGGAGCAAATCTCGTGGCCATGGCAATGCAGAATAACGTGAGCTTGCGGCTGGCGGAGTCCGACGTGCGAGCCAAGGAATTCCGTTTGAAAGGGGAGAAGCGAGGATATTTCCCGACCTTGGAACTGGTCAGTACGTACAGCCGATTGGCCAACTTCAACAACTATTCGGATTACTTCAAGAAGTTTCAACCCAACAACTTCAACGCGGGCGTGCAGATTCAAGTGCCCCTTTTTAGCGCGAAGACGAAGGAAGACATTGGGCTGGCCAAGATCAATCTGCAAACGGCGCAAGCGTTGCTGGCGAGCAAGAAGACACAGGTGAGCGCCGAAGTACGGCAGAAAACGCTGCACTTGAGGGAACGAGATGCGGCGAAGGAAGTTGCGCGGCTGGAATTACAGCTGGCGCAGCAGAATATCGCGGTACTACAAGAACAGTTCAACGAAGGGAAAGTGAGTTTGCGCGATGTGGAGAAGGCGCGGCTCGATGAAAATGATAAATGGATGGGCTTCTTGGATGCGAACTTCCAGCGGCAGCAGGCGCAGCTCGATTTACTGAAGACGGCAGGGGAGTTGGATAAGGTTTGGCAGTGAGACGTAATCACGTCAGGAAGTAATGAAGTAAAGAAATAGAGAAAAAAAAGGTAAGCGGCGAGCAGTTAGATGTGACGGCGCCTTGTCTTTCTGGATTGGTGACTGGTGCTTGAACAGCGCGGTTTGGACGCACTTTTGGAAGCGGTGAAGAAGCTCGAGGGGGGCTTTGTGGGGCTGCCTGCCTTCGAATCCGGCGCGCCGGGGATGGAGCGAATCGCTGAGTCGCTGGCGGTGACAGCCGAGCGGCTGCAGGACAATTATCCTTATTTTCATCCCATGTATGCGGGACAGATGCTCAAGCCGCCGCACCCCGTGGCGCGGCTCGCGTATGCGCTGGCGACGTGGATCAATCCGAATAATCATGCCCTGGATGGAGGGCGGGCCACTTCGTCGATGGAAAAAGAAGCGGTGGCGGAAATCGCCGCAATGTTTGGGTGGACAGAATTTCTCGGGCATTTGTGCGGCGGCGGGACGATGGCGAATCTCGAGGCGCTGTGGGTGGCTTCGCAAGAGCATCCGGGAAAGAAAATTCTAGCGAGTGAACAGGCGCACTACACGCACAAGCGCATCAGCGCGGTACTGCAATTGCAGTTTGAGAGCTTGGCCTGCGACGCGCGAGGACGTATGGATATGGACGCGCTGGCAAAGCGCGTGGAGCGCGGCGATGTTGGCACGGTGGTTGCGACGATGGGTACAACAGCGACAGGATCTGTTGATCCGCTGCCGGAAGTTCTTGCATTGCGGGAAAAACATGGATTTCGGGTGCACGCGGACGCGGCTTATGGCGGATATTTTGTGCTCGCGGGAAATTTGGGGGCAGAGGCGACGAAAGCGTTTGGGCGAGTAGGGGAGGCGGACTCGATGGTGATCGATCCGCACAAGCATGGGTTGCAGCCGTATGGTTGCGGGTGCGTTTTGTTTCGCGACCCGTCGGTGGGACGTTTTTACAAGCACGATTCTCCGTATACCTATTTCAGCTCGGCGGAACTGCATTTGGGAGAGATTAGCCTGGAGTGTTCCCGGCCGGGGGCTGCTGCGGCTGCGCTGTGGGCCACGCAAAGACTCCTGCCGCTGGCCCGCGGCGGAGAATTCGCGCATGGGCTGGCGCGCGGCCGGGAAGCGGCGTCCGCTCTCTATGCGAAGCTCGAAGGAGATGAGAGGTTCGTGACGGCGTTCGCGCCAGAGCTGGACATCGTGATTTTTGCGCCACGGGCCAAAAGCGTGAGCGCAGCATCGAGGATCAGCCGGCGGATTTTCGAGGCGAGTGCCAAGCGGAATTTGCATCTGGCGGTGGCGGAGTTACCGACCAAATTTTGGTCCGGGAAGCTGGGTCCGACACAGTGCGACCGCGAAACCATGACCTGCTTGAGGTCCGTGCTGATGAAGCCGGAGCACCTGGAATGGATCCCGCGAATCTGGGATGAGCTTTCGTCGGCAACTTCCGAAGTTCTGAGCGCAGAGGGCATTTCGGTATCCGCGCGCTAAGAAGTTGCCGAAATTTATGAATGCGAGGCGAGCAGAGTGTTGATTCTGCCAAGCAGTCTGGTTCTGCTGAAAGGCATCGGGAGCATGGAAGAGATGACTTCGGCAGGATCAGGAATATCGAGGGCCGCCAAAGGATTGTCAGCGCAGTAGAGGACACTCATTTCCGGGGAGCGTTTTCTCAAATGAAGAGCGAGATCGGGCCCTGGCATTCCGGCCGGGTGGAGCATGGTGATTAAGAGGTTGATGGGGCCAGCACACGATTGAGCCAGTTCGATGGCCTGGCGCGCATTTTCCGCGGGAAGGACGAGAAACTCAGCCTCCTCGAGGATTTGCTGAATGGTCTGGCGCTGCAATTCCTTGTCTTCCACGACAAGAATGACGGGATGGAAGTATGGACCTCTGTGCGTTCCTGACATCCTAGCCCCCGTTCCCCCGGACGAACGCGAGTCTTCTATCCTTTCCCAAACTATATTATAGAAAGGTAAATAGTCAACCAAAATTTGGAGCCTTGAGAACGATCGGCATTGCGATTCCACGTCAGTTTCGGAGAGGTTTCCCGCCGGATTTCGGCGAGATTGACCCGCTGACGTGGCGCCGTTGACGAACTGAACGCGGTCTCCGGCGGACCGCTTAATAGTCCGATGAGACATAGCCGCCGAACGGTCTAGTCAGCGTTTCCAAGCGATAACGGCACGATTGCAGAAACAATTGAGCGGACGCAACCAAGTCGGGTAAACTGTTAGCTACTCTTGGGGGGCAGGACTTGGCCAGATTTGGGCCGGTTTCAGATGCACCAGCCAGAGTGTCCATCGGATGAACTTTGCAGCAATGCTCTCGAAGCACTGCAATTGGCTACGGAAAACTGAGGGTGATGAATGCCGGATGTAATGAAGACATTATTGATGAACCCGCCGAGTTTTGAGAATTTCGACGGTGGAGCGAGCTCGCGCTGGCCTGCGACGCGCGAGATTGAGTCGTATTGGTATCCGGTGTGGTTGAGCTATCCCGCGGGGCTGATCCCTGGGAGCCGTTTGCTGGATGCGTCGCCGCATAAGGTGAACTGGCAGCAGACGATTGAAATCTGCAAGGACTATGAATTTCTGGTGTTATATACGTCCACCGTTGGGTTTCATAGCGACGTGAAGCTGATCCGGAAAATCAAGGAAAGCAATCCGGGGCTGAAAATCGCATTCGTGGGGCCGCACGGGCACATCAAGCCGGACGAGACGCTGATGGCGAGCGAGGACATTGATTTTGTCACGCGCGGGGAGTTTGACCATTCGGTGACGGAGTACGCGCACGGAAAACCGATCGAGCATATCATGGGTGTGAGCTACCGGAAAGAAGGCAAGGTGGTGCACAACGCGCCCCGGCCTCAACTGCACACCGCGGAGTTGGACGCGCTGCCTTTTGCGACGGACGCCTATAAGCGCGATTTGACGATTGAGAAGTACAACGTGCCGTTTTTGCTGCATCCGTTCGTGGCGTTCTATACGACGCGAGGATGTCCGGCGCTGTGCACGTTCTGCATGTGGCCACAGACAGTTTCGGGGCATGCGTGGCGGGTGAGGTCGGTGGACAACGTCGTGCAGGAAGTAAAGAACACGATCGAGTACTTCCCCCAGATGAAAGAGATTTTCTTCGACGACGACACCTTTAATATTCGCAAGGATCGGGCAATCGAGCTGAGTCAAAAATTCAAGCCGCTGAAATTCCAGTGGTCGTGCACGGCGCGCTGCCATAGCAAGTATGAAGAGTTGAAAGCGATGGCGGATGGGGGAGCGCGGCTCTTCATCGTGGGATTCGAATCCGGGGATCCGCAGATTCTGAAAAACATCAAGAAGGGCGCGACCGTGGAAATGGCGCGCGAGTTCATGAAGAATTGTAAAAAGGTGGGGATCAAGGTCCACGGCGACTTCATTATCGGGTTGCCGGGCGAAACCAAAGAAACCATCAACAGGACCATCGATTTCGCGAAGGAACTGGATTGCGAGACGATTCAGGTTTCGCTGGCGCATGCTATGCCGGGCACGGAGCTGCACGAATCCATGGCGCAGCAGGGGTTCTTAAAAGTGGAAGCGCTGGCGGATTCGGGCGGACACCAGTTGCCTCACATCGAATACCCGCACCTCTCGAAAGCCGAGATGATGGATGGCGTGAACCGGTTTTACGATGATTATTACTTCCGGCCGCGTGTTGCCTGGCGGATTGTGCGCGAAGCGTTGTGGGACTCACACGAGCGCAAGCGGCTGTATCACGAAGCGACGAGCTTCCTGAAGCTGCGGGCGGAGCGCTGGAAGTGGGTGCGGCAGGGCGGCGACCTGCAGAAGCCCATGATTTCCGTGCCGGAGACACCGTCGTCATCCGGGAACGACTAAATCAGAGACAAAATGGCAATTGAGGGCAGGCTACGGATAAAGACACTGGTCATGGTGTCCGTGATGGTGGTGTGCGCCAACGCGGGCGACCTGATGTTGAAACGCGCCATGCTGCAGATTGGGGCAGTGGAGCTTTCCGCGCCGGGGCTGGCTCATGCCTTTCAAATGACGCTGACGAGCGGGTCTCTTTGGGTCGGAATATTTTTTCTTTGCGGATTTATGCTCAGCTATATGACCGTTTTGAGTTGGGCGGATTACAGTTATGTGATGCCCGCTGGAGCGTTTGGCTACGCGCTGCTAACATTTTTTGCGGTCGTATTTCTGCACGAAGCGGTCTCGGCCCGGCGCTGGATTGGAGTGGTGCTGATCTGCGTAGGCGTGCTGCTGGTGGGACAGACCAAGCCGCGCACGACGGAAGTGGCACGCGAGGCTCTGGCATGATGCACGTCGGGGTATTTCTCGGTTTTCTTATTTTCGGCAGCACCGGCGGAGAAATCGCGATTACCCGCGGGATGAAGGCAGCGGGGGAGCCAGAACGACTGCGACCGAGAGAATTGCTTCGCTTCCTGGGCAAGGCGTTGTGCAGTGGCTGGTTCTGGGCTGGAGTTCCGTTGATGGCGCTTTCGTTTTATGCACTGTTGGTGCTGCTCTCGTGGGAACCGATCAGTTTCGTGATACCGGCTTCGGCTTTAAGTTACGTGGTCGGTACGTTTGGAGCCAAATACATTTTGGGGGAAGACGTCTCCGTTGCGCGTTGGATCGGTGTGGTATTTGTGTGCGCAGGCGTGGCGCTGGTCGCGCTGGGGTAAGGGATGTATGCTGCGTGGACGTGGCTATGCATCGGCCGTGGCGAGCGAGGCGGTGGGTGAAGGCCAGCGACCGTTGGGCTGGCGGACGGAAGGTACTCGAACTTGTGCGGGATAGCGGGATTTACACATAAGAATTGGGCGCCCGAGCCGGAACGAATCGAACGCGCGACGGCTACTCTGACGCATCGCGGGCCGGACCAGCGGGGAGTGCTGCGTTCCAGCGTGCTTTCGATGGGTGCGGCGCGGCTGAAAATCATCGACCTGCAGGGCGGAGATCAGCCAATCGTTACGGACGACGGCGGGACGGCGATTGTCTTCAACGGCGAGATTTACAATCATCTCGAGTTGCGCGCGGAGCTCGAAAAGCTGGGGCACCGGTTTCATTCGCATTCCGATACGGAGACCGTGCTGCACGCTTTTGTGGAGTGGGACACGGAATGCTTTTCGCGGTTGCGAGGGATGTTCGCAGTTGCGCTGTGGAGCAAAGCGCCGCGGCGGCTTGTGCTGGCGCGCGACCGGATGGGCATCAAGCCGCTTTACATTGCCCGGCACGGGGAAGATCTTTTTTTTGGCTCCGAGCTCAAGACGATTTTCATTCACCCGGAATTCGAACGGCGCTTGAGTCTCGCGGGGCTGGATTGCTACCTATCACTCAACTATATTCCGTGCCCCTGGACGCTGGTGGAGGGAATCGAGAAGCTGCCACCGGGACAATGGCTTGAATGGCGCGACGGGAAAGTGTACGCCGAGACTTATTGGAAATTGCCGGCGGGGCCAATCCGTGAACGCTCGCTCGATTCCGCATGCGAGGAGCTGGATTCGCTCCTACAGCAATCCGTCCGGGAGCACTTGCTCTCGGATGTCCCGCTGGGACTTTGGTTGAGCGGTGGCATTGATTCCTCGACGATACTTCACTATGCCGCCACAGCCTCAGCCAAGCCGATAAAGACTCTTTCGATTTCTTTCCTTGGCAGAAGCTTCGACGAAACGGCCTACATCCGGGCTGCGGCGAAGCAATACGGCTCGGATCATCAGGAGTTCGATCTGAATCCCGAAGCGGACCTGCGCGGGGCCATCGAGGAGTTTGCTTATTACTCCGATGAACCGAGTTCCGATGCGGGAGCCTTGCCGGTCTGGTTCCTTTCGAAGATGAGCAAGACGGAGGTGACCGTCGCGCTGAGTGGAGAAGGCGCGGACGAACTGTTTGGCGGCTATTTAACATATCGCGCGAACCAGCTTGCGCGGCCGATGCGGTGGTTGCCGAGGTGGTCGCTTCGAGCTGGGCTCGGGCTCGCGCGGCTTTGGCCGGTTTCCGATGACAAAATCAGCCGCGAGTACATGGTGAAGCGCTTTCTGGAAGGGTGCCAGGTGCCACCAGAGCGGGCGCATGTTTATTGGAACGGGACGTTCTCGAACGCCGAAGTGGATTCCCTGACAGCCGTGCAACTGCCGGCTTCGCTCGATGGCGTCCTCGGCGAGTTGCGCGATTCCCCTGCGACAAAGGATGGAGTGTCACCCTATCTTTGGTGGGACCAAAAATATTTTCTAGCGGATGACATTTTGAATAAAGTGGACCGGATGAGCATGGCCCACTCGCTGGAAGTGCGGCCGCCGTTTTTGGATCACCGGATCGTGGAGTTTGCGGCCACGCTGCCGGCTTCGCTCAAGATCCAGGGCTCGCGGCAAAAGATGGTTCTCAAGCACCTGATGAAAAACCGCTTGCCCGAGACGATACTTCGACGCAAGAAGGTGGGCTTCGACATTCCCGCGCATGAATGGATGCGTGGGCCGTTGCGCGAGCTTCTCCTGGACACCGTGCAGGAAGGGCTCCTGGAGCACCCACAACTGTTCCGGCCAGGTGCGGTTCAGGAGTGGATGCGATTGCACCTCGAGAGGCGCATCAATATTGGCTACCACTTGTGGGGCTTGCTGCTACTTTTTTTATGGATGAAAAAATGGAGCATTCAGGCGGGCGCTTCTCCGGCGCAGGCATCTTGGATACCGGAAAAAACAGGTATCTCTACCTAGCGGTCCTGCTCATCGCGGGAGCTATCTATCTTGGCTGCATCGTCTCTCCGCCATCCTTGATGGACGATTCGGATGCAGTACTGGCGCAGGCCGCGCGTACCATGCTGGCCACCGGCGATTGGGTGACGCCGAGGCTCGACGGCGTAATTTATCTCGAAAAGCCTCCGCTGTATTATTGGCCGATCGCCATTTCGTACAAGGTCTTCGGAGTGCACGATTGGGCGGCGCGAATTCCGTTTGCGCTAAGCGCCATGGCGCTGGCGTGGCTGACGGCGGCGATGGGTGTGTGGGCGTTCGGAAAACGAGCAGGCTTTTATGCCGGGTTGTGCATGGCCACATGCATTGGATTGTTTTTGTTCACGCGCGTATTGATTCCGGATGTGATGCTCACGTTCACTGTCGCGCTGGCGATCTGGGGATTCATGAGGGCTCTCGACGAGGAGGAGCAGCATCCTCGTTTGTGGGCTTATATTCTTGCGGCGAGCTTGGGTACCGGGCTATTGATCAAGAGTCTCATCGCCGTAGTCTTTCCGCTGGCCGCAGGCATTATCTATCTATTGCTAACGCGCCAATTTTTTTCGGCGAGAACCTGGACGCGACTTCATCCATTCAGTGGCGGGCTAATCGTTCTCCTGATTGCGGCGCCCTGGCACGTTCTCGCCACCCTCCGCAACCCGCCGTATTTCTATTTCGGATTTCACGGCGGCCCGGGGCAGTATCACGGATTTCTTTGGTTTTTTTTTATTAACGAACAGTTGCTGCGCTTTCTAAATTTGCGCTATCCACGCGACTACGACACGGTTCCGCGCCTCTATTTCTGGCTTTTCCACATCTTGTGGCTGTTTCCCTGGAGCGTTTATTTCCCCGCGATTGCGAAGCTTTCCTTCAAGCCGATCGACCGAGCGGGGAAGATGCGGTTGCTGGCGCTCTGCTGGGTTGGCTTTTTGCTTATCTTTTTCACCTTCTCGACGACGCAAGAATATTACTCGATGCCGTGCTATCCCGCGCTGGCTCTGTTGCTGGGTTGCGCGATGGCTACGGAGGGAAAGTGGATACGGCGGGGGACATACGTCCTTTGCGGCGTTGCGGCCGCGGCCGCTTTTGTCACATTAACTTTATTCTTGCTCGTACGCCACGTGCCTGCGGTGGGAGATATATCGGCGGCGCTCAGTCACCATCCCAAGGCGTATAAGCTCTCTCTCGGACACATGGAGGACCTCACGATTGATTCCTTCGCATATCTGCGGATTCCTCTGCTGCTGGCCGCAGGTGCATTCTTGGTTGGCGCAATCGGGGCGTTTCGCTCCGCTGGAATGCGGGCTTTTCTCTCCGCAGCGCTTATGATGGTGATCTTCTTTCACGCGGCGCGTCTGGCTATGGTCGCTTTCGATCCCTACCTCTCCTCGCGACCGCTTGCGCAAGCGTTGCTTCGGGCGCCCAAGGGGCAATTAATCATCGGTCGCGCGTATTACACCTTTTCTTCGATCTTCTTCTACACGAACCGGACAGCTCTGATTTTGAACGGCCGCTACTTCAACCTGGAATATGGCTCTTATGCGCCCGGAGCCCCAGGCATATTCATTGACGACGCTCGCTTTGAGCATCTTTGGCAGCAGCCGGAGCGCGCCTACGTGATCGCGTTAGATTCCGCCGTACCCAGGTTGGAAACGCTTGTCGGCCGCGACCGGCTGATTTTAGTCGCCGCCAGCGGCGGAAAGAGCCTGCTAACCAATCAGCCGCTTGCAGTCTCCGTTTTGTCGCCGATCACTGAGGAAGTGCCCAGACTGGGGATGACCGCAACCGATACGCATGGTCTACTCGTGATTCGTCCTGTTTCGGTATTCGCGACTTGCATCGCCGACGTCTTGCTTGTACAAAGAGACGGTTTGCCGCATCCAATCGGAGCGGGAAATCGCGCTGAATTTTTCGAACGTCGAGGGGGCGTAGCAGAGTCCTAATCACGTATACTGTAGTTAGTTCTACTCAGCGGAGATTGCGGTCTGGCGCTCACGGTTCGCCTCTTCATACCGTTCGGGCTGGCGCTAGGCAAGCGCGCCTCTCCGCGAGGCCACTGATAGCGGGGAAGATCACTAAGGAGGAACGATGAAGATTGCTGTGCTTGGAGGGGATGGCTATTGCGGATGGGCAACCGCTTTGTATTTATCGAAGCAAGGGCATTCCGTCGCCATCGTTGACAATTTTGTCCGCCGGCTGTGGGACCACGAACTGAACGCGCAAACCTTGACTCCCATTCGCCCGCTCTCCGACCGCTTGCGCGTATGGCAGGCGGTAAGCGGCAAGACCATCGAATCTTTCTACGGAGATGTTTGCGACTACGAATTTCTTGCTTCCACGCTGCGCACGTTCGAGCCTGACGCGGTCGTTCATTTCGCTGAACAGCGCTCCGCGCCGTACTCGATGATTGACCGCAGCCACGCCGTCTTCACGCAAGTGAACAATGTTGTGGGTACGCTCAATCTTCTCTTCGCACTGAGGGAGCACCGGCCGGACTGCCACCTCGTGAAGCTGGGGACCATGGGCGAATACGGCACGCCGAACATCGACATTGAAGAGGGCTACATCACGATCGAGCACAATGGGAGAAAGGATGTCCTGCCCTTCCCCAAGCAGCCCGGCTCGTTCTATCACCTCTCGAAAGTGCATGACAGCCATAACATCATGTTCAGCTGCAAAATCTGGGGCTTGCGGGCCACGGATTTGAATCAAGGCGTTGTGTACGGAACAATGACCGACGAAACGGCCATGGATGAGGCGCTCATCAATCGTTTCGATTACGACGATGTTTTCGGCACGGTGCTCAACCGCTTCTGCATACAGGCTGCGATTGGGCAGCCGCTCACTGTGTATGGCAAGGGAGGACAGACACGAGGTTTCCTGGATATTCGCGACACGGTGCGCTGCATCGAAATTGCATGCGAGAATCCAGCGAATCGCGGAGAATGCCGCGTCTACAACCAGTTCACCGAACAGTTCTCCGTGCGCGACCTTGCGAAGATGACCGTGGCCGCCGGCAAAAAGCTGGGCTTAAGCGTCGAAATTGACCATTTGCAGGATCCGCGGGTCGAGGCTGAGGAACATTATTACAATGCGAAGCACTCGAAACTGATTGACCTGGGCCTGAAGCCGCACCTGCTTTCTGATTCCTTGCTGGACTCGTTGATGAATATAGCCATCAAATACCGCGATCGTGCGGATGCGACCTTGATGCTGCCGCAGGTGAATTGGCGCGAACCGCGCAATGACCGGCGATTGCAGCTAAGCCAGACCGCACGGAATTCCTTGGCGGCGTCGCGCGTACAAAGCGGGACCGAACCCCCGGAAAAAGCCAAGAAACATTCGCATCGCTAAAGCCTGCATCGCAGCCGCTCTCAAGGGAGATTGGTGCGGGCCCTCAAGCAATCGCTTTGGCTTCCTTCGCCACGAGCATGGCAAATTCCAAGCCAAGCGGAAAATCTTCTCCATCGAGAGATGCTTCCACTTTGGCGATGAAGCGCTGGATGATGGGTTCCTTATTCGCCAGAAGGTCGATGAACGCGGTTCGCGTATTCCGTTTCTCAAGCCAGACGCAGCGCTCATCCGGCTGCTCGTAGCCGCAGCGGATCTCCTGGATCGCGGATTTTGGAACTGCATACATGCGTATGGCAAGCAAATGAGAACCCAGATTATCCATCGCGGACATTCCCGTATGATCTGGCCGGTTCAAGAAAAAATGGGCGCCGAACCGAAGCCCGGCCCCTGGATGAAAATCTCTGCGCCAGCTTTCCACTTTTTCGAGCAGACAATATTCGAAATGGATGGCGACAAGACAGTGCACCGATTTGGCTTTAGTTGCCAGCATTTCGGTCACGAGCCGCGAACTCTGCCAGGGTTTTTCCACCACAACGTGCAATCCTGCGTCCAGAGCGGCTTCGATCATCAGAGGAACATGCGGCCCGGGAAGCACGGCGAGCCACGCGATCCGTGCGCCGCTTGCGCTCATGGCTTCGGCAAGGCGCGATTTGTAGGCAATGTCGCTTTCGCCGGAATCGCGACGTGTCTTCTCAATGCTCGTAACGGGGCGATGCTCGGCGGCGAGAATGCTTTGCATCCGTGCGGCCCATCGTCCACGGCCCAGAATCACGTAGGCTGGTCCTTCAGCCATACCATTTCTCCGTGCCACGTCATCCAAAGATTCGAACGTGAAGCAGGATCAGGCGGTCCCCGGAGCGTTCATTTCCGCAGTACGGGCGGAGCCACCGGCACGAGCATCCCTCCGCGGATGCGATAATCAATGTCGCGCCAGCGGATGCTCCTGCGTCCAAAGCTGAGCAACCAGATTAGCAAAGCCCAGGCGTCCCACAGCGGCACGAGCGCCATTCTTTTCCACACACCGGATTGCTTCAGGCCCCAAACACCGATGAGCCAGGTCATTGCGACGCGCACAGCAATGTAACCGCCGAAATAGAAAAGCGCCACACTCGCGGTCGGATGCACTGCTACCGCCGCCGCCGACCACGCCAGCCCCTGTGTAAAAACCAGTCCGATGTGTCCCCAGGGGCGCATGTGGCGCATCACCGTCATCCAGCGCAGCCGCTTGAAAAAAAATTCGCCGAACGATTTGAAATCGGCCACCGTCTCGACGGTGTAGGGCAGGAGTACCACTTCAAATCCTTGCTCCGCGACCAAACGGCCGACAAGCAAATCGTCTGCTGGGCGATTCTCGATGGCGGAGTAGCCACCAAATCCTGCGAGATGCTTTCGCGTCGTGACAATCGTCTGGCCAAACGCAAACTTGACCCCATCGAGCTGCCAGGCAACCATTATCCCGGGGAAAAAATCGCAAAACATTCCAGTCGACTGTAGCTTCTGAATAAACGTGTGCTCGTGTGTGGAAACATACAGGCAAGTGACCGCACCGACTTTTGGATCGCGTAGCGGCGCGACGACGGAACGCAGATAGTCCGGCCGCACGCGAACGTCGCTGTCGTTGATCACCAGCACTTCATTCTTGGCTTCGCCGACCAGCCGCGCCAATTTCACGACTTTGTCGTTGGCAGCGATATGACCGGAGACGTGCACAACGCGAATGCGCTGTTGCGGAAAGTCACGCTTTAGTTTTTCAATTACCTCCAGAACGGCTTCGTCGCCGTCTCCGATGCCAAAAAGCAATTCGTAATCCGGATAGTCCTGTTTGCAGTAGCTCGCGAAGTTTTCGTAGGCCTCGGAGTCCAGCCCGCGAATCGGCTTGAGGTTGCTCACTGGCGGCGTGTAATCGAGAGGCTGGTTCGGTTTTCTTGCCCGCCGGAAAAATTGCCAAGAACTATACAGAGCCAGGAAGTAGTAGATGAACGGAATGGCCGCCAGGCCGAGGAAGGCAAACACAAAACTATTTGCCAGCATTGCGAACCTCGCGATCTGGCGAGAGCTGCGCTCTATCGGGTCGTGCTGATAGTACAATTTGGGCGGCTCTTGCGCGCTCGATGGGAGAGCCGTTGGACCGAAAGCCAGTTCTGCGAGTCAGGGCAGCGATCATTCCTTTTTCAGCAGCCGTTCCTTTCAGAATATTTGCGGAGTGTACTGCGAGTCCCCAGAGAATAGCAAAAAGTCGAGAGTTTCACTCTTCCAAAACAGCGAGCGAAGCCTGGTTGATAGGAGGATGCTAGTCCTCCCCAGCGAATCGAATTTCGCGAAGTAAGACTTGGGCGCCAGAGCGCGCCGTTGGGATGCTTGTCTAAATCATGTAAAATGCTTTTAGCGCCATTATGGATTTGAGACTGCGGCGATGAACATTATTCGGTCACAATCACTACGGGCTCGCGGCCGCGGTTCTGTTTGCGGTGCGCATGTACATTGTTTTCGCCGCTTTATTCCTCCGACTGGCGCAACCGCTGCATGACCTCTTCCCGCAGTTTGCATGTTAAGACGTACTGCATGATTCTGATCATGGTCGTTTTTGGCCCGCTGGGCAACGTGCTGCTGGGCAAGGGCATGAAAAATGTAGGTTCCGCGGCGCGTTGGACCCCTTCAGAATTACCTCAAGTTTTTTCTAGCATTCTCGCTTCTGGCTACATCTGGCTGGGGGTGGCTTGTCTGCTCACTTTTTTTGTCTCCTATATGCTCATTCTTTCCTGGGCGGATTACAGTTACGTCCAGCCAGCCTCTTCGGTTGCGTACCTGGTTGTGGCTCTTTTGGGCTATTTCTACTTGGGTGAAGAAATTTCGCTTTTGCACTGGGCGGGTATAGCCGTTATCTGTCTCGGAGTTTTTGTAGTCGGAAATACTCCTCCGCGCACCACCGAGGTTCCATAAAAATGCGCGAGGCTCTCTTTTTGTTTTTTGTGGTCGTTGCGGGAACGGGCGGAGAGCTATGCGTCACGCGAGCCATGAAGCGCGTCGGCGAGGTGACAGATTTTCGTCCGCTCGCTCTTCTTCGCGTCATCATCCGCGCGATGAAGGTGGGCTGGATGTGGCTCGGTGTATCACTGATGGCGTTGGCGTTTTTCTCGTTGCTGGCCGTGCTTTCGATTGAAAATGTAAGTTTCGTCGTTCCCGTGACGGCGCTCAGCTATGCTGCCGGGGCGCTCGGGGGAGTTGTCTTCCTCGGGGAACGCGTGTCCCGCCGACGTTGGGCCGGAGTGCTGCTCGTATGCCTCGGCGTCACGCTTGTTTGGCTAGGTAAACACTAAGTTTGAATTCAACCTCGCTCACAAGCCACGCCCGCTGCGTTTCCTCTGGCGCATTGACCTCGCGAGCAACGCCCAAGGCCTTGCTTTGTGGCAAGCTAGTGGAATAGCAGGCGACTTATCAATACGGTCGCTCTCAATTAGAGGGAAGAGAAGTTTAGAGTGACGATTCTTCATTCCGCATGGCGAGATGTGGTGCTTCTCTTCGCGGCAGCCCCGCTCGTGTATTATGCTGCGGCGTCGTTTGCTGCCTGGCGCTTTTTCCGCCGCCAGCGCGCCCGCAAACTTCCAGACTACACCCCGCCCGTGAGCCTGTTGAAGCCACTCCGCGGCGTGGACTTCGCCAGTTACGAAAACTATTCGAGTTTCTGCCGCCAAGACTATCCCGACTACGAATTATTGTTCGGAGTGAATGACGCCGCGGACCAGTCTGTTCCACTCATTCATCGCCTGATGGCTGAGTTTCCGAATCTTCGGATTCGATTGCTTGTTGGAGCAGAGACGCTCGGTGCGAACCGCAAAGTCAACATGCTTGCGCGACTTTCGAGTGAAGCGCGACACGAGATCCTCGTGCTTACCGATGGCGATGTGCGCGTCAGCCCCAATTATCTGCGGGAAGTTGTCGCTCCGTTCGCCGATTTAACCACAGGCGCGGTCACTTCGTTCTATCGTGGCATCGCGGAGAAGAATTTTGGCGCTGAACTCGAAGCCATCGGCGCGTCGAGCGATTTCTTCGCAGGCGTGCTCATGGCCGAATGGACCGAAGGCATACACTTTGCCTTGGGCGCATCCATCGTCACCACGAAGCACTGGCTTTCCAAAATTGGCGGTTTTGCGCCGATTGCCAGCATGCTCGCAGATGATTATGAGCTTGGTCTGCGCATTGCCAAGGCTGGCGGCCGCGTGCTCCTATCGCGCGAGTCTGTTTGGACAATGTATCCGGCGCAAACTGCTAAATCCTTCTGGGATCATCAGGTTCGCTGGGCACGGACTGTGCGCCTTTGCCGTCCGCTTTCGTATTTCGGGTTGATCTTCACGATGGGGCTGCCCTGGGTGCTCTTGGCCGCGCTCGTCGCACCGATGAAGTGGATCGCTGCGTCCTACTTGCTCGGGTATCTCGTCCTGCGGCACCTCATGGCGTGGATCGTCGGCGTCTGGGGCGTTTCGGACGACGTGTTGCGCCGAAGACTTTGGCTGGTGCCTCTGCGTGACGCCATCCATTCGGCTGTTTGGCTGGCGGGATTTGCTTCCCATCAGATCACCTGGGGCGGCGAAAGATTCACAGTGGCGAGAGGTCGAATGGAGCCAGTAGCAGCTTCGGGCACTACAGATTCAACTGCGGCGCCGTCTCCACGAAGTTGACGCCTCCGCGAATCCCGATTAAATTAGATGGTGAGAATCGTGACTGTCCCGTCCGTCGGGCGCCGGTTGCGATTCTTTTTTTCCTCCCATCGGCTGGGAGATCGTCCAATTGGTAGGACTCCAGACTCTGAATCTGGCTATCCTGGTTCGAGTCCAGGTCTCCCAGCCAAACTTTTTTCGCGAATGATTGTGTTTTCCTTGCGCAAGAGGCGGCCATGATTGTGATCGTGATGGGCACGACGGCCTCCGGCAAGACTACCATCGGCAGCCTGCTCGCCAAGCGCCTCGGTTGGGAATTTGTGGACGCCGATGATTTTCATCCGCCCGCAAACGTCGAGAAAATGAGGCACGGCATCCCACTCACCGACGCGGATCGTGAGCCCTGGTTGCAAGCTCTCCGTAACAAAATCATCCAATGGCATGGCGAGACTCGCAATGTTGTGCTGGCCTGCTCCGCGCTAAAACAGAGTTATCGCGAGGAGCTACGCGCCACATCAGACGTGAGATTTGTTTATCTGAAAGGTACTTACGAATTGTTCTCCCAGAGAGTGCTAGCGAGAAAAGGGCATTTCGCTAAGCAGGATCTTCTCGCCAGCCAATTTGCGGATCTGGAAGAGCCAACCGATGCCATCACGGTGGACGCAAGCAAATCACCGGAAGAAATGGTCGAAGAAGTGTCCAGGAGACTGGGTTTCGCTTAAAGCTTCGGCCTGCTGGAAATTGGGCCGCGCTCAGTCCAGCGTGAACGCCACGTACATCAGCTTCTGGTCGCGCTGGATTTGCAGCGTCACGGCGGCTCCAGGCGGCAAGGCCTTCAAGGCTTCTCTCAAACGATCCAGGGTCGTCATCGGTTCGCCGTTCAGCG
Source organism: uncultured Acidobacteriota bacterium (assembly GCA_963843265.1). GTDB lineage: Bacteria > Acidobacteriota > Terriglobia > Acidiferrales > UBA7541 > Acidiferrum. Next base: position 287,074 of record CAWJJR010000002.1, read on the forward strand.
TGCGAATGACGTCTCCCGTCGTCAGCGGGACCTCGGTTGTGGCTCCCGTCGCTCGGGCCGCAACGATAATTCCGTAGGGGTCGCGTAGGTCCGGCGCCATCGCCGCAATTTTCTTGTCGATCTCCACGCCAAGGATTCCCAGCGTGGGAACCAGATTTTTCTCCGGGTCAGCCAAAGCCGTGATCTGATCCATGTCCTTCGGGGGCGGCATCAACGCGACATCAAAAGCCAGCTTTTGATTTCCTCGCAGCACATCGAGATGCACCTTATCGCCGCTTTCGCGCGACATCAAATAGAACGCCACGTAAGGGACGCTGCCCGCAGCTTTGCCGTTGATCGCCAGAAGCACGTCCCCAATGTGCACCCCAGCCGCCTCGGCCGGCCCGTCGGGCACGACGTCCGAGACGATCACACCGAAATTACGCGGTAACTTCAACCCTTCCGCCAGCGTGGGGGTAATTGTCTGCACGCTGATGCCAATTTCCGGCCGGTGCAGATGGCCGAACTTGCGCAACTGCTTGTACGCTATGTTTACAACGCCACAAGGAATCGCAAAGCCCAGCCCCTCGTTTCCTCCCGACTGGGACAGAATAAACGTGTTTACGCCGACGACATCGCCGTCCACATCCACAAGCGGCCCGCCAGAATTTCCGGGATTGATCGGTGCGTCCGTTTGGATGTAGACCATCGTCGAATCCGGGTCTGTCTGCCGCGCCACCGAGGAAATAATCCCTTGTGTCACTGTGTTGCGCAAACCTTCCGGGCTGCCAAACGCAAATACCGACTCGCCTTGCCGAAGGTCCCGGTAATTCGCAAGCTTCAGAGCCGGAAGATTCGCCACATCAACCTTGAGCAGCGCGAGATCTATGTCCTGTGTCACCCCAATGATTCGCGCGGGCACCAGCCTCGTTCTCGATGCCAGCACCGCATCCGCGGACTCATCCGTGTTGCCAGTCGAAAGCACCACCTGCACCCGTTCAGCCCCTTTCACCACGTGCGCGTTCGTTATGATGTATCCGCTCGGATCGACGATGAATCCCGACCCAATCGCACGTTGCCGGCCGATGACTACGTCCGTGTTCCCCTGGTTTGAATCTCCAAGTGGGCCGTACCCCGTTACCAAAATCTGCACCACGCTGGGCGACACTTTCCGTATCAATTCGCCCACCGCCTCATTCATCCGGCGCAATTCTTCCGTCGAACTCTCCTGCCCCTGCGCATGCTCCGCCGAACCCGAAATCAAGAGGGCGCATCCAGCCGCAACGAGAATCCGCCGCAAGCGCCTTTTAGCCGCAATCGAAAACACCGCTCGGGGCCCGACCATCTGCTCTATCTCCTTGAAGACTCCCTCATCAGGCCCATGTTCCATATCTGTTTAGACTCTATTCAGAGCATATCGGATACGAAAATTCGCTTCTTTTAACCACCCGAGTCCGCGTGTCTCGAAAAGGATTCCAGATCTCGCCATCGCGCCAGAATTTCCCGCAGTTCTTTTGCAGTCTTGCCCCGCTAGCGCATCGCTCTCATCAATTGTCCGTCCTTCAGCTGGGCGTGCCGGAAGAGGCACGCAACCAGCACGGCTTGCCTTTGCGTTTCGCTAAAGTACAGCCATAATTTGAACGCGTCTCCAAAGGGGCCCGATAACATGGCCAGACTGCAATCCAAGGAAGATCAGCGGCTCGAAGAAGATCGCACCCGCAAAAAGTATTGGAAGCGCTGGGGGCCGTACCTTTCCGAACGCCAGTGGGGCACGGTCCGCGAAGACTACAGCCCCGGCGGCACGGCTTGGGAGTTTTTCCCGCACGACCATGCACGCTCGCGCGCTTACAGATGGGGCGAAGACGGCATCGGCGGCATCTCTGACCGCCGTCAGATGATTTGCTTCGGCCTCGCGCTTTGGAACGGACGCGACCTCATCCTAAAGGAGCGCCTCTTCGGCCTCACAGGCCACGAAGGGAATCATGGCGAGGACGTCAAAGAGTATTACTTCTACCAGGACTCGACGCCTACTCACACCTACATGCGCATGCTCTATAAATATCCGCAACGGGAATTTCCCTACGCAGACTTGGTGGCGGAAAATCGCAGGCGTGGCCAGGAACAACCCGAATACGAACTCCTCGACACGGGAATTTTTGCTGAAGATCGCTATTTTGATGTTTTCATCGAGTACGCAAAGGCGGACGTAGAAGACATTCTCATTAAAATCACTGCGGCCAATCGCGGGCCCGAAGCCGCCACGCTGCACCTTCTTCCTTCCTTGTGGTTTCGCAACACCTGGTCTTGGGGCAGAGACTTACGCAGGCCGGTCGTGCAAAGAGGCACCAACATTCCCACTAGCGAGTGTGCCGAGCTGGAGCACTGGCATTACGGTAAGCGCTGGCTGCTCTGCTCTGGCCAGCCCGAACTGCTCTTCACCGAGAACGAAACCAATTACGCGCGGCTCTTCAATACCAACAACCGCTCGCCATACGTCAAAGATGCTTTCCACGAATACCTGATTCGCGGAAACAAGCTGGCCGTAAATCCCCGGCGGTCGGGAACGAAAATGGCAGCGTATTATCCTGTGCATCTTAATCCTGGTCAGAGCGAAACGATTAAATTACGCCTGACCGACATGGAACCTCTCGCTTCCATGTCTCGAACGCCAGGCCTTGCCGGCATCATCACCTCTCCGGGACATGCTGACCGCGACGAAGGGGTTCCAACCGCGGATGATTTTGGCGCCGGCTTCGATGCCGTTTTCACGCTCCGGCAAAAGGAGGCCGACGAATTCTATGCCTCGCGCGTCACTTCGGATTTGTCCGATGACGCCAAAAGCGTCATGCGCCAGGCCCTGGGCGGAATGCTGTGGTCCAAGCAGTTTTATCACTACGATGTGCGCACTTGGCTTGATGGCGACCCCGCTGGGCCTCCTCCTCCGCCCGAGCGACTAAAGGGCCGCAATAAGGAGTGGACCCATCTCTACAACGACGATGTCATCTCCATGCCGGATAAGTGGGAGTATCCGTGGTACGCGGCATGGGACTTGGGTTTTCACTGCATCGCGCTTGCCCTGGTCGATCCGGACTTTGCTAAAGAGCAGCTCATCCTGCTTCTTCGCGAATGGTACATGCACCCCAATGGGCAACTCCCGGCTTACGAGTGGGCTTTCGGTGACGTAAATCCTCCCGTCCATGCCTGGGCTGCCTGGCGCGTTTACAAGATTGAGCGGCGCGTCCGCGGCGTGGCTGATCGCGGCTTTTTGGAAAAGGTCTTTCACAAGCTACTTCTCAATTTTACGTGGTGGGTAAATCGCAAAGACCCGGACGGAATGAACATCTTCCAGGGCGGATTTCTCGGTCTGGACAATATCGGCGTATTCGATCGCTCCGCCCCGCTGCCCACCGGCGGCCATCTCGAACAGTCCGACGGCACCAGTTGGATGGGCATGTACTGCCTGAACATGCTGGCCATTGCGCTCGAACTCGCCAAGGATGATCCCGCCTACGAGGATGTCGCCAGCAAATTCTTCGAACATTTCGTCAACATCGCGCACGCCATGAATGACATGGGTACTGAAGGGATCGCTCTGTGGGACGATGAAGATGGTTTTTATTACGACGTGCTCCATCTCCCGAATGGCGACGACCATTTCATGAAGATTCGTTCGATGGTCGGGCTTATCCCGCTATTCGCCGTCGAGACGCTCGAACCGGAGATTGTCGACCGCTTGCCAGGCTTCAAGCGGCGCATGCAATGGTTTATTGACAACCACGCCGACGTGCCCGAACACATCGAAATGACGCAACGTTCCGCGCGCGGCGTTCGCCGGCTGCTCTCACTCGCCAATCGTAAACAATTGAAGCGCATTCTATGCCGCATGCTCGACGAAACCGAATTTTTGTCGCCCTACGGAGTCCGCTCCCTTTCCCGCTATCACCTCGATCACCCCTACGAGGTCCAGGTGAATGACCACGTCAACCGTGTCGATTACGAACCCGCCGAGTCCACCAGCGGCCTCTTTGGTGGCAATTCCAACTGGCGCGGCCCCGTCTGGTTCCCCCTGAATTATCTTCTGGTCGAATCCTTGCAGAAATACCACCATTATTATGGCGAGGATTTCAAAACCGAGTTTCCAGCTCGAAGCGGCAATGAAGTCGATCTCTGGGAAGTGGCAGCTGAAATTTCACGTCGCCTCGTTCATATTTTCGTGCGCGGCAAGGACGGCCGGCGTCCCTTCGCTGGCGGCACGGAACTTTTCCAGAGTGATCCCCACTGGAAGGACCTGATCCTTTTCTACGAATATTTCCACGGCGATAACGGCGCCGGCATCGGCGCTAATCACCAGACCGGCTGGACCGGTCTCGTCGCCAAATTGATCGAACAGAGCGGAGAGTAATGTGTCGGGTATTATTTTTCGTCCCGCCGTCCCGAAAGACGCGGCGGTCCTGCTCCGCATGATGCGCAATCTTGCCGAGCAGGAGCCGGGAGCGTACTTTTTCGATGAGCCCGTTGTGAGAGACGTGGTACGCAAGTTCCTGGCGACTCCGGACCTCGGCCAGGCCTGGATTTTCTTTGATGGAGAAACCCCAGCGGGATACATCGTTCTCACTTTCGGGTACAGTTTCGAGTATCACGGGCGCGATTCCTTTATCGATGAGCTCTACATCGAGCCGCACTATCGCCGCCAGGGAATCGGCCGCCGGGCCATGCAATTTGTCGAAGAGCGCGCCCTCGAGTTGGGGGTGAACGCCATTCATCTGGAGGTCGATGATGGTAACAACGCCGCCGAGGAGCTTTATCGCCGCTCAGGCTACAAAGATCAAGCTCGTTTTCTGATGACCAAATGGCTTAACTCCCGCAAGCACTGATCAGCAGGCCTCATTAGGAACGTCGCCCGAGAAAAGGAGATCTGTGGCGCCCCAACGAGTCGATCTTTCGCCTGAATCGAGCTCTCGAGTTCAATTTGGCCGCGAAATCTGCCGCGATCTATCCGCCGCTGAATCGCGCGAGTGGCTCGTCACCAACGGCATCGGCGGTTTCGCTTCCGGAACCATCGCCGTGGCAATGACACGTCGCTACCACGGACTCCTCATTGCCGCTCTTCAGCCGCCGCTCGGCAGAAATCACCTTGTCGCGGCCATCGATGAAATTGCTCGTTATGCGGGCGCCAGCTACGCGCTAGCGACTCACTGCTGGGCGAGCGGTGCTGTCGATCCGCAGGGATTCCTCTTCCTCGAAAGCTTCTTGCTCGACGGCACGACTCCTGTTTGGACTTATGCGCTTGCCGATGCCTTGCTTGAAAAACGCGTGTGGATGCAGCAGGGCGAAAACACCACTTTCATTCATTACACGCTCTCGCGTGCCAGCAGCCCTCTCGAAATGGATCTCAAGTGTCTCGTCAATTACCGCGATTTCCATTCTTCGACTCACGCTGGCGACTGGCACATGAAAGTCGTTCCCATCGAGAATGGCGTGATGGTTTTGCCCTTCGAAGGAGCCACACCGTTTTATCTAAAGAGCGCCCAAGCTTCGTGCGAGCCGCATCACGAGTGGTATCGCGATTGTTTCTTGCCGAGGGAAAGGGAACGCGGCCTCGACGATCGCGAAGACCATCTGTTTGCCGCGCTTTTTCACGCCAAGCTGAACCCAGGCGAAAGTCTCAGTATTGTTGTGACCACCAACGCAGCTACCGCGCTCGATGGCGCGGCCTCGCTCGCCGAACGCGTACGTCACGAGGCCGGCCTGCTCGATACCTGGCAAACATACAACAAAAAATCCGCGCCGAGCGCTCCCGGATGGCTCCACGAGCTCCTTCTGGCGGCCGATCAGTTTGTCGTCCAGCGCAGCCTCCCCGAAGAACCCGACGGCCACAGCATCATCGCCGGCTATCATTGGTTCGGCGATTGGGGACGCGACACGATGATCGCTCTGCCGGGCATCGCGCTCGTCACTGGCCGTCCGGATGTCGCAAAGCAAATTCTGCTGGCTTTCTCGCGCTATATCGATGGCGGCATGCTCCCAAACAATTTCCCCGACGCCGGCGGCAAGCCCGGTTACAACAGCGTCGACGCCGCGCTCTGGTATTTCCAAGCGGTTCGCCAATACTTCGCCGCGACGCAGGACACTGCCACGCTCCAAGAGTTGTTCCCTGTTCTGGAGGACATGATTGACGCCCACGTCGCGGGCACGCGCTACAACATTCACGTCGATTCCGCCGATGGACTTCTTTATGCCGGTGGTCCGGGCGTTCAGCTCACTTGGATGGACGCCAAAATTGGAGATTGGGTCGTCACGCCACGCACGGGCAAGCCTGTCGAAATCAACGCGCTGTGGATCAACGCACTCGAGACCATGGCGCATTTCACGCTGCAGCTAAATAAACCTGCCGCCAATTTCGAGCGTCTCTCCGCGCAAGCCAAGCCCAGCTTCCAAGAATTCTGGAACGCAGAACGAAACTGCTGTTTCGATGTAATCGATGTTCCTGGCGCAGCGAAGACAAGCGGGAAGGATTCCGCCCTCCGTCCCAATCAAATCCTCGCCGTTTCCTTGCCTGTCAGCCCCCTCGCCAAGGACCAGCAAAAATCCGTCGTCGACGTCTGCGCGCAACGCCTGCTCACTTGCTATGGTCTGCGCAGCCTCGCGCCCGGCGAACCGAATTATCAGGGCCACTACGACGGAGATCAGCCCACCCGCGACGCCGCCTACCATCAAGGAACCGTGTGGGGCTGGCTGCTCGGCCCCTTCGCCCTCGCGCATTACCGGGTTTATGGCGATCGCGCCGCCGCGCTTCGTTATCTCGATCCCCTCGGAAGCAACATTAGCGCTTACGGCCTCGGCACGCTGGCCGAAATTTTCAATGGCGACCCACCGCACGCACCCCGCGGCTGCATCGCTCAGGCCTGGACCGTTGGCGAACTCCTCCGGGCCTGGACCGAAATCTCCAGCAACCCGTGATTTATTCTTTGTGATTTTTGGTCGGGGCTTCGTATAGCTCTATCAAGATCTTTCTGGTCTCAGGCAACTTCACCAAGAAAAAATTCACGCGAGTCCCGTCCGCTCCAGCCCGCGTCTCGGGATAAACTGCCGCAACGCCAAATTTCTCCTTCAATATCTCCGTCGCCCGGTCCACATTTAGGCATCGAAACTCCACCTGTTGCACACCCTCCCCAAATTTCCCCAAATACCTCGCAATTGCCCCATCCCCGCCCGGCGCCCTCGACGTCAAAATGTCCAGAGAGTTTCCACCATCGAAGTGCAGTTCAAACTCTTCCGCATCCTGATCCGACGGCACGTCCGCCAAACGCGAGACTCCATTCGCCGCCCGAATCTTCGCAAAGGTTTCCCGCTGCACTGCCAGCCCCACCGTCATTTCAGCCTTGGGTTTAAGCAGCAGACTTGATAATTCCTCGTCGCTCCACCATTTCTCAATCGCCCGCTCAGCGGCTGACTGTCCTGCCGCGTAAATTTCCGCCGCGGCGCCAGCGCGCACAGCAGCATCGCTCGAACTGAGTCCCGCTATCGCGTTGGCATGCGCACTGGACATAACCGACCCAGGAATTGTAGCTTGAAGTCCTGGCTGGAATGGGCGGTCCGTTTAAATCTGGCGCGAAAGTTGCACCAATTTCCGGTCTCGAATCATCTGAGGAGTATGCCGAAACCTGTTCTATTAACCGTCGATGACGACCCCGAAGTCCTGCGAGCCATCGAGCGCGATCTTCGCGGCCACTACGCAGATCGCTACCGCGTTATGCGCGCGACTTCCGGCGGCGCCGCGCTTTCCACTCTTCGCGAGCTCAAAGCCCGCAACAACCCCGTCGCGCTGCTCCTCGCCGATCAGCGCATGCCCCAAATGAACGGGGTCGGCTTTCTCTCCGAAGCCATGGAAATCCATCCTCAAGCCAAGCGAGCCCTCCTTACTGCCTATGCCGACACCAACGCCGCCATCGACGCCATCAACGAGGCCCGCATTCACTATTATTTGATGAAACCCTGGGATCCGCCCGAAGAAAAACTCTTTCCCGCCATTGACGACCTTCTTCTCGACTGGAACTCCACTTTCCGCCCGCTCTACGAAGGCATTCGCGTTCTCGGCACTCGCTGGTCCAACCGTTCCTACGAGCTCCGTGAATTTCTCGCGCGCAACCAGGTTCCTTATCAATGGATCGATGTCGAACTCGCGCAAACCGATCCGGAAGTTAAGACCCTTATCAAATCGCTCGGCCCAGAGGCCGAAACACTTCCTCTGATTTTGTTTCCGGATGGCACCCGGCTGGCCGAACCGCCCCTGCCAACGGTAGCCGATAAAGTCGGTCTTCGCACTCACGCGCAAACCAATTTCTACGACCTTGCCATCGTCGGAGGCGGGCCTGCGGGTCTTGCCGCCGCTGTCTATGGCGCGTCCGAAGGCCTCCGTACGGTGATGATTGAGCGCGAAGCCCCCGGAGGCCAGGCCGGCCTCAGCTCCCGTATTGAAAACTATCTCGGCTTTCCTGCGGGACTCTCCGGCAGCGATCTTGCCCGCCGCGCCGTCGCCCAGGCCCGCCGTTTCGGCGTGGAAATTCTTTCGCCTCAGGACGTCGTCGGTCTTCGTTTTGACGGCCCTTATCGCTACGTCAAACTCGCCGATGGTGAGGAGATTTCCTGCAACGCCTTGCTCCTCGCCATGGGTGTTCAGTGGCGCAGTCTCGACGTCCCCGGTATAGATCGCCTCCAGGGCGCCGGCGTTTACTACGGTGGCGGCACGACGGAGGCCATCGCTTGCCGTGGCGAAACCGTTTACATCATTGGCGGCGCGAATTCAGCGGGGCAGGCCGCCATGCACTTTTCCAAGTACGCGGAAAAAGTCGTCATGCTCGTGCGCGGCAAATCCCTGGCCAGCACCATGTCCCACTACCTCATCGAGCAAATTGAAAAAACGCCCAACATCCAGGTTTGGACGCAATCCAGCGTCGTCGAAGTCCAGGGCGATACGCGCCTCACCGGCATCACCGTGCTCTGCGAGTCCACCGGCACGCGCGAGCAGCTCCCCGCCTCGAGCCTATTCATTTTCATCGGTGCACAGCCCCGCACGCAATGGCTCGGCGACCTCATTGAACGCGATGAGCGCGGCTTTATTCTCTCCGGCCCGGACCTCCTCCGCGATGGCAAGCGCCCCGCCTCTTGGACTCTCGATCGCGACCCCGGTTTGCTGGAAACGAACATTCCGGGCATTTTCGTCGTGGGCGACGTCCGCCACGGTTCCGTAAAACGCGTCGCCTCCGGCGTCGGCGAAGGCGCTGTCGTCGTCCAATTCATGCATCAATATCTGGCCAAGGTACAATGAGCCTGCCTGTCGGGAGGGCAGGACGCGCATGATCGAAAACTCCGAGCCATCGCACCTCGAAGAACTCGTCGCGAAACTTCGCAACATTCCTGTCTTCGCGGATCAGCCTCAAGAAGAGCTGCTCTGGTTTGTCGCTCAGTGCGATGAACGCCGCTCCGCCGCTGGCGAAATCATCATGCGTGAAGGCGATGCTCCGGACTACATGTTGGTGATGCTGGAAGGCGAGATGCGCGCCAGGGCCGAGCACGGCCCCGTCGATGGTCCTGTGTTCTCGATAAAGACCGGCGATGTCACCGGCATGTTGCCGTTTTCCCGGCTGAAAGTGATCTCGGTGACCGGCCGCGCCGTCGTTCCCTCTGATTACCTGGGATTTCCGGTCAGCCAGTTCGTCGAGCTCTTCAGGAGACTACCGGAACTCGTCCGCCGCCTCGTCGGCCTTCTAACCGACCGCGTTCGAAATGTCACCCGCGCTGAGCAGCAGCACGAAAAACTCGCCGCTCTCGGCAAACTTTCTGCCGGCCTCGCTCACGAGCTCAACAATCCCTCCGCCGCCGCTCGCCGTTCTGCCGCAGCCCTGCGCGATTGTTTGGCTCGACTGCGCGAAGCCGCCCGCAGCTCTGAAATCGGCCCTGAGAACTGCGCGCTTCTTGCCCAGCGCGAAGAGGAAATCCGCTCTTCACTGAAGCCCGCCGAATTCAAGGACGAGTTTGCTCGCGTCGAGCGCGAGGAGGCCATCCAATCCTGGCTTGAATCGCACAACGTCGCTGATGCCTGGAAGCTGTCGCCTTCCCTCGCGGAGGCCAACCTTACCGATGCGCATCTGGAAAGTTTCGCTGCCGCCGCCGGCGAATCTCTCGGCCCCGAACTTACCCGCTTCGCTACCCTCCTCGAAATGGAGCGCATCGCCGAGGAACTCGATCACAGCTCGACGCGCATCTCCGATCTCATCAAAGCCATCAAGGAATATTCCTACATGGATCAGGGCCCCATGCAGGAAGTCGATATTGAGCACGGATTGGAAAACACTCTCATCATCATGAATCACAAGCTCAAGCGCGGTATCACAGTCGTTCGCGACTATGCTCCGAATCTTCCTAAAGTGATGGCCAGCGGCAGCGAACTCAATCAGGTCTGGACCAATCTCATCGATAACGCCGCCGACGCTATGAATGGCGGCGGCAAGCTCACCGTTCGCACCGCTCTTGAAAATAATTTCGTCCTGGTCGAAATTGCAGATAACGGCAAGGGCATTCCGCCCGAAGCACTCTCGCGCATCTTCGACCCATTCTTCACCACCAAAGGCGTCGGCGAAGGCACAGGCCTCGGCCTCGATGTCGTCAGCCGCATCATGAAAAACGTGGGCGGCCATATCAGCGTCACTTCCGTCCCCGGCGATACTCGCTTTCAAGTCCGGCTCCCGATTCAAACCACACACGAATCGCACTAGGAGAATTCCATGGCCGAAGTTTGCACCCACATCAACCAGATTCGCCCGGTAAAGCCCAAATCCAAAGGTTGCGAAGAATGCCTCAAAATGGGCGACACCTGGGTTCATCTCCGCCTGTGTCTCACATGCGGCCACGTCGGCTGCTGTGATTCCTCAAAAAATAAGCACGCCACCAAACACTTTCACGCCACCAAGCATCCAATCATCCGCTCATTTGAACCCGGCGAAAACTGGATGTGGTGTTACATCGATGAATTGATGTTCGAAGAAGGTTGACGATCACGGAGGCTGAAGTCCCAATCGAGTCGTTCGAAGAGTCCCCTACGCGGTAAAGGGTTCTGGCGGCAGAAGTGGCTCCGGCGGCGGAATTGGCGCTGCTGGCGGCGTCGCCGGCGGGCTCGGCGGAAACATCCTGTTGGCCAACGGTCCGTACCGGGATGCGAAGAACTCCAGCGTATAAGACTGAAAGAACACCAGCCCCGGCGCATAGACAAATCCCATCACATACAGAATCCCCGCAAGCCCCAGCATCCCCAGTCCCGACACCAATAAAATAGCCGGAGTATCCCAAATGATCCCTGCCCCCTTTCCAATGAAGAACGCCGCGACTCCCAGAATTGCCAGTGGAATCAACAAAACAAGAATCACGATCAGGTTGACAATCGTGAAAATAATCGCGCTTCCCATCGCCAGCACGATTTTCATCACCACATACCCGCCGAACGCCATCTTTTCCGCGTTCAGCATTCCCCAGAGCCGCCGCCAGCCGTCCTCCACCCCGACATCTTCGAACGCCATGACCGGCACTAGAAAATCCCTCGCCAGCAAGTCGATGACGGCCAGCAGCGCCGCCAACGCGAGGAACACCAACCCCAACAAAAATCCGCCACCAATCAAGGCCCCAAGATGGTCGTCTGGCTTTTCAAACCAGCCCGCGGAATACGCAAGCCACACGGGAACTCCAATCACGAGGCCCAACACCACGAGAGAGCTGATCGCATATCCGATGACCCAAAGCATGTATCGCCGCCCGGCCTCTCTCCACCGCCTCCATCCCTCCCGCAAACGGCACTGTCCGGTTATGACCGATTCCAGCAGAATGAACCGGTAGACGCAGTCGCTGTAAATCCACAAAAGCATTAGCGCAAGGACGACGAGGGCGCCCAAAACGATCCAAGGAAGATAAGGTCGTACCTGGTTCCAGTCCGGCTTGTTAAGAAGACGCGCTGCCGCGGCCCAATGATTGTGGCCTCCGCGATTCTGATTTAGGTTCGGCAGGCTTGCCCCGCCTCCCCCTCCTCCACCTGCTTCCCCGGTAACCAACGCCACCACCGCAAGGCGCGCCCACAATCCCAATCGAAACGGCCCGAAGAGCAACCGCTTTGTCCTGGCAAACGCTGGCGATATGGAATCGACTGCCGAGACCTGGCTTGGCACGAGGCACCCGCTTTGGCAATAACTCTATTTCTATTTTACTGTCTCACCGCCACCCACTCAGGTTTTGTATTACAGAGCACATCCGTTTGCAACCTCCGGAGCATGCTAACCCTTGGCAAGATCACTTCCCCGGGGCATCTCCGTTAGGATTTTGGTTTTGGAGTTACCAGCAGCGAAGCCCCAAGCGCCACAAGCAGCATCGCTGCCACAACGCCGAGCGAAACCTCCACCGAAATGTGAATCCACGGCTCCACGATCATCTTCGCTCCGATAAATGCCAGCACAAACGCTAGCCCCGCCGTAAGGTACCGCAGCCGGCCCAGCACCCCGGCCAGCAGAAAATACATCGCCCTCAAACCCAGAATCGCGAACACATTGGATGTGTACACGATAAACGGGTCGCGCGTAATTCCGTACACCGCGGGTATCGAGTCCACCGCCAAGGTAACGTCCGTGATCTCCACGATCAGCAGCACCACGAACAGCGGCGTAGCCAAGACTTTCCCGCCTTCCCGCACAAAAAATTGGCTCCCTTGAAAGTTCCGCGTGACGCGCAGGTGCTTGCTGGCCCATCGCGAAATCCAGTTCTGCTCCGGATGCATCTTCTCTTTCTTCGCGAATAACATGTGCAAGCCCGCGTAAACCAGAAAAGCCCCAAGCACATACGGCACCCAACTGAACCGCTGGATCAATGCCGCTCCTGCCGCGATCATCGCCCCGCGCATCACCAGCGCTCCGAGGATGCCCCACTCCAGTATGCGGTGCTGGATATTTTCTTCCACCGCGAACGCTCTGAAAATCACCAGAAACAAAAAAAGATTGTCGACGCTGAGGGCCTTCTCGATCACATACCCTGTAAAAAACTCCACTCCGCGCTGCTCGCCGGAGAAATGTACAATCCCAAGGCCGAAGGCCACCGTCAGCCCAACCCAGACTAGCGTCCATGTAACCGCTTCCCGAGTTTTCAGTTTGTGAGGACGCCGGTGGAACACACCCAGATCCAGCGCAATCGCGGCGAGTACGAAAAGGTTAAAGACCAGCCAAAGGAGAGGAGTGCCCACGGTGGCGCCCGGCGCGCTTTATGGGGCCAGCGCTGCCAGTGTGTCCGTCGAGTTCAAATTGGTCAATTCGATGCGGAAGGTCTGCCCTGCCTCGATCCTGATGGGCACATCCCAGCGCACTCGCGCATCGCCGGCATTGGCGTCAAGGTTAAGCGAGCTGACCCAATACTTGCCGGGCCGCAGATTCCGTATGAATGCGTGCCCATCCAAGTCAGTGTCCACCTGGGCCGCAAGGTACTTCGTTTGTGCCAATTCAGGTGCCAGCCTCTGCACACGTCTCTTTTGGTCGCTCACCAGACGCGTCCACTGCGTCTGCGGATTAACCGCGTACAGCTCCAGCTCGACCCCGGAAACCGTTGCCGGATTCTTCTGGATGAATTTCTTTAGCGCCGCGTAATACTCCTGTTTGTCCTTCTCATATTTTTCCGGATGTTCATCTTTGTCCGCATCCTTGTACTTCGGCTTCGGAATCCCACTGGTTACGCCGCCGCTGTTTGACCGCTGGTACGCAAGCAGGAATTCCGGCGTGTGGATAATGTCTTCGGGCGTCAGCAGCTTGTCCAGATCAGGCGAAGTCAGATCGAGAATTTCGTGAGCTTTCAGCCATTTCTTCAGCTCGGGCGACACCTTCAGCCCGTCGATGAATTTATCGCGCGGGGGAATGACGTCCGCCGCCTCGACATCCTTCGCGATGTCCGCATAGCTCTTCGTCAAAATGTAGAACGTGAATTGCCGCACCGGTTCCGGCCTCGCCGCCGTCGGCGTGATGCGCGCCGTGATGTCCAGCATCCCTGCGGAGTTCTGTGCGTGCGCCGGCTGCCCCAGGCACACCATGCCGGCAATGATAACCAACGAAAAACCGGTTGCTCTTCTCATGCCGGAATCCTAACAGATTGTCCATTACCCAAACAGCGGAACCCCATGATGTGTTTCTTCAATCATCCGCTGCCGGGAATACAGAAGGGAGATCAGTTTGAAGAGCAAGCACTTATCGGGCAGCAGAGACTAGTACAGCCGGAAAGTCACTTCGATGGGCACGATCACAGGCACAATCTTGCCGTTAGGTCCTGCCGCTGGCCGGAATCTCCAGGTGCGCACGGACTCGACGGCCTTCTCACCCAAGCCCATCCCTGGATCTTTGACGATGGAAATGTTGACGGCCCGCCCGTCAGCCGTAACCGTCACCTGTAGCACTACCGACCCCATGTATTTCGCTTTGCGCGCGTCATCCGAATAAAGCGGCGGCGGGCAATAAATGCATTCCGGCACGCCAACTCCATTCACTCCCGCACGGAACGCACCGCCGCCGGTGCCTCCGCCTTCGCCCGGCCCCAAGCCGCCGCCCGTGCCGCTACCGATACCCGTGCCGTTGCCATGTCCAAGCGAATCGCTCGTCGCCGAAGCCAGCGGATCGCCAAAGGTCGAGGCATTCAAATTCGGAACTTTCAAGTCCGGCGGACCAAGGAGCGACGGGTCCATCGCCAGCTTGGGATGCTCATTCTGAATCTTCACCTGCGGCGGCGTGAACTGCGTCCACTTGAACTTGGGTAGCTTGCCCTTGTTGACAGGCGTCAAGGTGTGGTCATTTGCCCCGCCACCACCGCCCGCTTTCTTCGCGCCGGCAGGGAGCTTCGCCATATAGGGAGACAGATCGATCGGAGTCACGTCGACGTTCTTGTTTTTAGCCTCGGTCGGCGCGAAATGCCAGAGCAGAGGTATCAGGATAATGAGCGCGAAAACACTCCCGTGAATGGCAAAGGAGATCGCCTGCGTCCAGCGAAAATTCTCGTCCTTCGTCCAGATGTCCTTCACCTTCACCGGCTTGCTAGTGAAGTTCGCAGGCGGAAGCTTCTCGGGCGAAAAAAACTCTTTGATGCGCCCGCCGAAACCGCCAAAACTGGCTCCCCACGAGACCGCCAACCGGCTGTTGACCGGCCCTTTCGGTATCGGTCGCGAGCTGAAATAATCCTTCAAATTATCAACCACGCCCGCGCCAAAACTAGGCTTCACAAAGGGCGCCCCAGGCCGGTCCGTCACATTGACGGGACGCTCGGTCAAAAACTGTTTGAGGTTCGACCAAAAATTCGTGGGGATGAGGATGGCTGGCCGGCCAAATCTCGGCACGGCGGACGCTGGTATGGGGACAGCTTGATCGCCGGAGCCAGACGCTCCGCGCTTCTTCAACTCATCGGGAACGAGATTGACGATAAGTCCCGGCACCATCTTCCCCCTGATTTAGACGCAGTTGGGCTACGCTGGGTGTCCTGAACCGATATGATTCCGTCGAGTCGTGAAAGGTTGCGCGACCCCAGCCGCTGACACCAACTCCCAATCATTGTAACATACGGAATTACACCGCTTTACGTTGTTTCTGGCGCCGCAACGGAACCAGGACACGGAACCCGAATCGAGCAAGCGTAGCCGCGGGCACACTTATTCATGGGCGAACCTCTGGAACTCAAGAAAACTCTGAACCTGCCAAAGACGGGTTTTCCAATGAAGGCCGGGCTCCCACAAAACGAGCCGAAGCAGCTTTCCGCCTGGCAGGAATCCCATCTCTATGAGCGCATCCTCTCCGCGCGAAAGGGACTCCCGCTGTTTGTCCTGCACGATGGTCCACCGTACCCGACCGGCACCATTCATCTGGGCACCGCCCTCAACAAAATTCTGAAAGACATGATCGTCAAATCCAAGAGCATGGCCGGCCACTACGCTCCCTACGTCCCCGGGTGGGATTGCCACGGATTGCCAATCGAAACCCAAGTGGAAAAGGAACTTGGCGGAAAAGAGAAAGTCACGCCCCCGGAGTTTCGAAGGCTTTGCCGGGAATTTGCGGCGCGCTACGTCGAGCAGCACAAGCGGGACTTCAAGCGCTTGGGTGTGCTCGGACAGTGGGATCACCCCTACCTGACGATGAGCCACGATTACGAGGCCACTATCGCAGGCGCGCTGCTCGATTTCATGGAGAAAGGTTTCGTGTATCGCGGTCGGAAGCCGGTCTATTGGTGCATCTATGACTCGACGGCTTTAGCCGAAGCCGAAGTCGAATACCACGATCACACGAGTCCGTCAGTCTGGGTGACCTTCAAACTCTTGGGTGGCGTTTTGAACGACGGTAAGCCGAGCGCTGATTTTGGTGGCGACGTGAGTGCCGTAATCTGGACGACCACGTCCTGGACTCTGCCGCACAATCGCGCGCTGGCCTTTCATCCGGATTTCGAATATGTAGTCGTAGACACCGAGAAAGGCGCCCTCTTACTGGCTGCGGAACGAATCGCCGCGCTACAAGCGGAATGCGGCATCAAAGACGTTCGCGTGCGCTGGAAAGGGAAAGGCGGGGATTTTCAGAGCGCGAAATTCCAGCACCCATTTTTACCGATCCAGGTGCCGGGAATTCTCGCAGACTACGTCACCTTGGATCAGGGCAGCGGCATCGTACACACCGCGCCCGGACACGGCTCGGATGATTTTCTGGCTGGCCAAAAATGTGGACTCGAAATTTATGCCCCCATCGACGACCACGGCGTCTATCTCGAGGGCTTGCCCGAATACAAGGGACTCAACGTGTTTGAAGCGAACCCGGTCATCGTCAAACTTCTCAATGATCGCGGCGCGCTCCTCGGCCATAACTCCTACACCCATAGCTACCCGCATTGCTGGCGCTGCCACAATCCGGTCATCTTCCGTGCGACAGACCAGTGGTTCATCAAGATGGATCAGTCGGCGAATGGAGAAGAAAAAACGCTGCGTGCCGAGGCCCTCGGGGAAATTCACGGCGTCAAGTGGATCCCGGCGTGGGGCGAAGAGCGCATGTACGAAATGATCGAACAGCGCCCGGATTGGTGCATTTCGCGCCAGCGATTTTGGGGCGTGCCCATCATTGTTTTTTATTGCGACGCCTGCGGAAAACGTCTCGAGGATTCTGCCGCACTACGCAGTGTGGTGAAGTGGTTCGAACGGGAAGGCGCCGACGCGTGGTACAAGCACACTGCCGAAGAATTGCTCCCCACCGGAACGAAATGTGCATGTGGCGCCGGCGCGTGGCGCAAAGAAAACGACATTTTGGATGTGTGGTTCGACGCCGGCTCTTCGCATCTTGCCGTTTTGAAAGCCGAGGAATGGCCCGCCGATGTCTATCTCGAGGGCCCCGACCAATATCGCGGCTGGTTCCAGAGCTCGCTCCTCATCGGCGTGGGCCTGCGCGATCACGCTCCTTACAAAAGCGTGGTCACCCACGGCTGGACGCTCGATGAACACGGCCGTCCCATGTCCAAGTCTCTCGGAAATGTCGTTCTCCCCAGCGAGATTTGCGAAAAGTGGGGAGCAGACCTCCTCCGCCACTGGGTCGCGTCGCAGGAATACCAGGCCGACGTGAAAATAAGCGAGCGCGTGATGACCCAGCTCAGCGAGGCCTACCGCAAGATTCGCAACACGTTCCGGTTCGCCCTCGGAAATTTATTCGACTTCGACCCGCAACGCGATGCGCTTCCGAATGACCAGCTCGAAGAAATCGACCGCTGGATGCTCGAGCGCACGGCAGAATTGGTGAAAAAATGCCGCGAGTGGTACGTCGCCTACGATTTTCACCGCGTCTATCACGCCATCCACGATTATTGCGTTGTGGATCTCAGCGCATTCTATTTTGATGTGCTCAAAGATCGCCTTTACACGAAAGCCGCGAAAAACCGTTCACGCCGTTCCGCCCAAACCGCCGTCTGGAAAATCGCGAGCGCGCTGGTTCGTCTTGCCGCTCCCGTCCTGGTCTTCACCATGGAGGAAATCTGGGCGCACCTGCCGAAATTGCCCGGCGAAGCCGACAGCGTGCACATGGCCATCTTCCCAGATCAGGGCGACCTCCAATCGAGCCTCGATTCCAAAGCAAAGTCGGATTGGGCAAAGCTTTCTGCCCTGCGATCCGAAGTGTTGCAGGACCTCGAACGCGCCCGCTCCCAGAAATTCATCAACGCTTCCCTCGAAGCCAGGATTCTCCTTCGTTCCAAAGGAGATTTCCTCGAACTTCTGCAGCGCCACGCCAAAGAATTGCCGGCCCTCTTTATCGTTTCGCAAGTGGATGTGCTCTCCTTCGACATGCCCATGCACATC
The DNA here is from genome assembly GCA_963843265.1 of uncultured Acidobacteriota bacterium. Lineage (GTDB taxonomy): Bacteria > Acidobacteriota > Terriglobia > Acidiferrales > UBA7541 > Acidiferrum. Next base: position 305,429 of record CAWJJR010000002.1, read on the forward strand.
GAACATCCCGGACCTTATCAGGTCGAGGTCTTGCGCGCCGAAGGCGCAAAATGTGAACGCTGCTGGAATTACTCGACGCATGTGGGAGAGAATGCCCGCTACCAGACAGTCTGCGAACGTTGCAGTGAAGCGCTCGCCGAAATCGAAAAATTGGAGCCCACCTTTTCATGAAACTCCACGCACGCTTGCGCTGGCTCTGGCTCACGCTGACCATCGTTGTGCTCGACCGCGCCACCAAAGCTTGGTTCGAGACGCAAACGAGCGAAGGCTGGCGCCACGCAGTGGTGCGCCACTTCATCTATTTGGTGCACAGCCGCAATCCCGGAATCGCCTTCAGCATTTTTGCCGATTCGCACTCCCCCTGGCTGCGCGTCCTGCTCATCGGCGGTTCGCTCGTCGTGATCTGCGTTCTCGCCTGGCTCCTGGTCGCCGGTCAAGGCGGCGCCATGACGTGCGCCGGGCTCGCCCTCTTGCTTGGCGGCGCCACCGGGAACTTGACCGACAGGATTCTCCACGGCGCTGTTACGGATTTTCTCGAAGTCTGGCTCGGCACCTACCGCTGGCCCGCCTTCAACGTAGCCGATTCCGCCATCACCATCGGCGCCATCCTGCTGATTCTTGATCTACTTTTTGTCTCGACGAATTCAGCTGCCATAAAAGAGAAATGACTTTAGCCAGCGCAAGCATTTTGCAGAAGCCCGTAGTTGGCAGTTTCGCCTGAGCTCGCGCCAAACTGCTAGCCCCAATCTCTCACAGCTTGGCAGCAGTGGGGTGAAGTTTGTTCGAATTGGGAGTTGCGAAATAGTTTCGCGGGGTGCTGTTGTTCGCTAATCCGTTTTTTCGCTTGGCGTGAGAGATTTCCTCTCTCCGAGACTGTTTCGGCGCACACCTTTCCCCCGGTTGACAGAAGCGACGAAAAAGTTGTTCGGGATCTTTCTTTTTCAATACTTTAGCGGCACGGCGCAGAGCTTTTCATAGATTTGCTGGAAGAGTGCGACATAGGGGTACCCACCGGCCAGCGAGACCCACACCTTGCGCACCGTGATGCGGATCAGCGCGCCAATCTTCAGTAACTTGAGCCGAATGGTGGAGCACTGCGCCTGGGCCAACTCCGTTCCCGCCAGTCCCAGTCGCCGCAGCATCTGCAACAACACGTAGGCGATCGAAGAAAAGTACAAGCGCAATTGATTGCTGCGCAGGTAATGCGTGCTGGTGCGATCGCTGAACAGCATCAATTGTTCCTTGATGCGATTCTCCATGTCCCCTCTGGCGCAGTAGTGCTCTTCATACAGCGCCTGTGCCGGCCATGCTTCTCCGCTCAGAGAGGTCACTACGAATCGCGGGTTCTCTCCCTTTTCCAGATGCTCGGCCTTGGCCACCACGCGTCGCGCACGACTCCAGCTTTTCAGCGTCTGATAGAAGAACTCTTTGAACAGTCGAGTCGCGCGTCCGGTCTGTTGGTACTGCGCTTTCGCCTCCGCCATCTCCTTGGCGATCTCCGTCTTCAAACGTTCGTTTTTCGCTAGTCCCAGCACGTACTCTACGCGGTTCGCTTCACACCAAGCCATCAGCTCCTCGCGGCAAAATCCCGAATCTCCACGCACCACGATACGCACCTGGGGCCACGCGGAACGAATCTGGGCCACGATGCGCTCCAGTTCCTCAACACTCCCCGACGACGCATCGATGTTCGACGATCGCAACCGCGCACACAGCAGAAACTCTCCGCAGAAGATGTACAACGGCAGGTAGCAGTAGTGTCCATAGTAGCCATGGAAGAAACGTCCTTCCTGCTTCCCGTGCAGCGGATCGTCAGTGGCGTCCAGGTCCAAAATGATTTCTTTCGGCTCCTCCCGGTGGGCTTGCAGAAAGACTTCCACCAGCAGCCGGTCCACGGCTCCATGATCCAGCACGATCTTTTTGTAGCGCTCCTTCTCACGGACCTTCTCCCCGCTCAGTTCCAACCGATTCAAGGTACTTTTTCCGGCTAACACTTGGTTATCGGGACCCTCCTTCTCAACCAGCACCGCCAGCAGGGGATCATTCCGCAACTCCTCGTGATCGTTCAGATCTTCATATCCCAGGGCCAGCCCATAGACTCTCTGGGCCACCAACTGCTTTACCGGATGTTCGATCAGATCGGGATTCCGATAATCGGTGAAGCAGGCGGCAAACTGGTGGAGGATCCCAATGCGCTTCTCGACCTCCCGCAGCAGCAGACCACCGCCATCGCTGGTGATTGCCCCGCCATCGAACTGCGCCCGGATGTCGCGTCGCTTTTGAGGATGAAATCCGAAGACGAACTGGTTACACTCTGCAGTCATAAGGCTGTTGCTCCTTCTTGGCAGAATTTCTTCCTGATAAAAGAGTTATGCCATGAAGCAACAGCCTTTTTCTACTTAATATGAGAAATTGCGGCTAGAATCCTCGCGTGCCCTCACCCCTCACACATGAGCTCGCCGTCGCGGAGAGCGACGCCGCGGAGCGGCTGGACCGCTATCTGGCCGTCCAGCTGCCCAACCTGAGCCGCACACGCATCCAAGAACTAATCGCGGATGGGCTTGTTTTGGTCGACGGCAAGCCCACCAAAGGCGCGCATCGATTGCGTTCCGGCCAGAAAATCGTGGTGGATGCGCAGGCTCGTGCTCCGATGCGCGCCGAAGCGGAATCCATTCCTCTAGACATCCTCTACGAAGATGCCGACGTGATCGTCGTGAATAAGCCTGCCGGTATGACCGTACATGCCGGAGCAGGAAACACCCGCGGAACGCTGGTGAACGCATTGCTTGGCCGCGGCCAGGCGCTCTCCAAAGGCGGGGATGCGCTGCGCCCGGGAATTGTGCACCGGCTCGACAAGGAAACTTCCGGCGTCATCCTCGTGGCGAAAAACGATTTCGCTCACGCAAAACTTGCGGAGGCATTTCGCCAGCGCACGGTCAAGAAAACATACATCGCGCTCGTCGAGGGACTTCTAAAAGAGAAGCAAGGCCGCATCGAGCTGCCGATCGGCCGCGACTTGCACCGCCGCACACGCATGGCCGTCCACCGCGAGAAGCCGGCCGCGGCGCTGCGTGGCAACACTCGCGGCAACAAGCCACTACCGGGCAACGCCCGCGAAGCGCGCACGGACTGGCGATCGCTCACGGAAGTCGACGGCACAACCCTCGTCGAGGTGCAACTTCATACGGGGCGAACCCACCAGATCCGTGTGCATTTCTCCGCCGTGAAGCACCCCGTTGTCGGCGACACACTTTACGGAGCGGCTTCGCAAATCCATCTTGGAAGTGGAAGCGTTCGCCCCAAGGCTACCGAGCGCGGGCTGTTTGTGATGCCCCCTCTGGGAAGAAATTTCCTGCACGCTGCCCGCCTCGGATTCTCGCAGCCAAGAACGGCCGAATGGACCGAGGTCCGCGCCCCGCTCCCCAGAGAACTGCACGAGTTCCTCAAAAAGTTGGCGAATGCCGCCGGCGAAGACCCGAGCCGAATTGACGCTGCGCTCGCTCCGTACCTATAATCAACTGACATGTCCAGGGGATTGGTTTCCGTATTTCTCGCAGCAGGATTACTGGCCACGGCGGTCAGCGACCGCGCACAGCAGGTAAATGCCCAATCCGCGCCACCACTTCCGGCAAGCGCGAAAGCCGCCCCGCAGCAAGCCAAGCCCGAGCAGCCGGCACAGCAAGCAGCGCCCGCCCAAAGCCCACAAAAGATCGTACAGGTCGTCAACCTCGTCGACGTGCTCTTCACCGTCCTCAACCGCCGCAACAAGCTCGTCCCCGACTTGCAAAAAGACGATTTCAAAGTCTTCGACGACAAGCTACCCCAAGACATCCGTTACTTCAGCAAGCAATCCGATCTCCCGCTGCGCATCGGAATGCTCGTGGACACCTCGAACAGCATCCGCGACCGCATCAAGTTCGAGCAAGACGCCTCCATCAATTTCCTCTTCAGCGTTCTCCGGCGCGGCAGGGACGAAGCCTTTGTCATGACCTTTGACGACGAGCCGCAAGTGGTCCAGTCGTTCACAGGCGATGCGGGTTTGTTACGCGACCAGATCCTGCAAACGCGGGCCGGCGGCGGCACCGCTGTTTATGACGCGATTTACGAGGCTTGCCAGAACGAACTGAGCCACCCGCCCCGCCCGCCTGGCGATCAGCCGGACGTCGTGCGCCGTGTGATGATTCTGATCAGCGACGGCGACGACAATCTTTCAAACCACACTCGTGCCGAGGCCATCGAAATGGCCCAGCGCACCAGCGTCGTCATCTATACCATCAGCACAAGCACACAGTGGATTCAGCTCTCTCAAACCGATCCCGATAAACTCGCCGATCGCAAAACGCACCTTACGGAAGGCGACAAGATCCTTCAAGACCTGGCCGACGAAACCGGCGGCCGGGCTTTCTTTCCCTATCACGTTGACGATCTGGATCAATCTTTTCAGGACATCGGCGACGAACTCCGCAATCAATATTCCATCGCCTACATTCCAACAAACTATGTGCTCGACGGCCGCTACCACCGCATTCGTATCGAAGTTCCCGACCACAAAGGCTTTCAAGTGCGCGCCCGCCGCGGCTATTTCGCGCGCGCTAGCCGCGACACCGCCCCGCAAGCCAACCCCTCAGGTCCGGCTTCTCCCTGATTCACTTTTCTTTGAATTCTTATCCTGCAATTGGCTGACGCCGGCGTTCAAACGTCCGCAGACGTATGTTTGAGCACGCACTTCTAATGCGTCGTGTCGCGGAGTAGCACTGCGTCGGACTCGACATGCCCGCGTTGCATGGCGATTTTTGTGCCGTCCTTGGAAAAGAGGAACTTTTCAATTGCCTCTGAAGTGAAATGCGTAAACTGGTGAGGTTGCGAGCCATCGAGCGGCTGCATCCACAGGTTGCTCACGCCCTTGTCGCGAATGGCGTATACAACCGACTTCCCGTCGGGAGCAAACGCCACCGGCCAGGTCGCGCGCGAATCAATGTCGTGGTACGTGACTTTTTTGTCCTCGAGCGAATAGAGATCCAGCATCAGCTTGTGGTCGAGTTCGCGAACTTCAAAATAAACCAAAGTTTTGCCGTCCGGTGAAATGTCCACCTGCCCCTGCGCCGTAGCCAGAATAATCTCCGGAGAGCCTCCTTCAATCGAGACTCGCTTCAGCGCTTGATTGTCTTCGTAATCGGTGTAGTAAACCCATTTGCCGTCCGGCGAGCAGAGCGGATCGCCTTCGGCGGACCCGTTGGTCAGCTGCGTAATGTCCGTACCAGAGGTGCTCATCCTCCACAGATTGAAAGAAACCTTGCCGGCACGCCCCGCCGAACGAAACACATAATAACGCCCGCTTCCGCAGGAGATGACCTGATCGGATATGTGCTTTGTGTCGGTCAGGACGACACTTTCTCCTCCTTCGGGCTTCACCACGCGAATGTCCGGAATTTGCGCAAACACAATCCGCCCATCGCTCGTCCAATCCCAATTCCAAACTCGGTTATTCATCGCCAGGTTGATCGGCTGCACTTCATCGGGCCGATCCTCCGGCGCGTCCTCCAACTGATACTCCGGTTGCGTCTGGCTGGCCACAATCGAGCGTCCATCCGCGGCTATGGTGGGGAACAGATAAGAGTTGGTGTCGTTCGTGATCCGCCGGTACCCTCCATTCGGATAGCTCACGATGCCCAGCTGCGCGTTCATTGCCCCGTAATCTCCAAACTCCGAGACTAGCAATCCGGAGCCGTCGGGCATCCATACCGGATTGCGATAAACTTGATTTGTCGCTATCGGGAACGTTTGCTGTTTGCCGCTGGCGACATCCACGGACAGAATGGCCGTCGTGATCCCCCGGCCCATTTCGGAGTCGGTGATCGCGATCGTTTTCCCGTCTGGCGACCACGCCGGGCTGTAATTCCCCTCGCTCCCCGCCAGCGGAACATCCTTGAAAAGCGTCCGGTCCGGAGAGCCGTCGCTGTTGGCCACCAGCAATTCATACGTCGGCGAATCATGGTCCTCCCGCAGGAAGGCAAATCGCTTCCCATCCGGTGAGAACGTAATCCGGCTGTCGACGTCCTTGATCAGCAATCGCGGCGTTCCTCCAAGCACAGGAACGGAATAAAGCGAGGCCAGCGTGTGCTCCGCCTCGTCCCGCCGCACGCAATAAATGTAGTTGGAATCCGGCGTAAAGGTCAGCCCGGCGTACCGGGTGGCCGTCGGTGGCAGCAGTTGCGTATTGCTTCCCGTCGGGATATGCCGCAGCCACAGCGCCTGCAGTCCGTTTTCATCCCGAACATGCACCAGATAGATTCCGTCAGGCGAGATGGAGGCGAGCGCAACATGTCCGTTGTTGGTCAGATTTTCAATCGTGAAGTTCTCGAACGGCACGTGCCGCGTACGAAGGAAAATGGAGTAGATCCCATAGCCCGCGGCAGCCACCACGGCCAGGACACCGAATACCATAAGTCCCGTTCCGAACTTGTGTTTTTTCGCAGCTTCTACAATCGCAGAACTGCCGGAAGGCGTAACTCGGGGCTTCGCTAGCGTGCCTTCCGAAACGGCGGAGACGCGCGCAGCGGACTTCTGTGTGCTAGCCAGCCGGCTGCCCGAATCGATTTCGCGTTGCAGGCGTCTGAGGTCGGCGCGAAGTTCCGCGGCAACCTGATAGCGAACCTCGCGGTCTTTTTCGAGAGCCTTATTAAGGATGCGCTCGAGCTCGGCCGGAACATCGGGATTAAGACTGACGGGCGCGACGGGAGCGTTGTGAAGGATGTTGTCGAAAACCACGGCGCTCGTCGACCCCGGAAACGCCTGTTTCCCGGTCAACAACTGATAAAGCACCGCGCCGAGCGAGAAGAGATCGCTGCGGGCATCAATCTCTTCCCCGCGCGCTTGTTCGGGAGACATGTAATGGATCGTGCCCACGGCCATGCCGGGGCTCGTGAGCAGGGTATCCGGCCGGGAATCCACGGTGTGGTCGCCAAAATCCTCCGAGCTTCGCGGCAGCAGCTTGGCCAATCCAAAATCCAGCACTTTGACGGCTCCCGATTCCGTCACAAAAATATTCGCCGGTTTGATGTCTCGATGCACGATCCCCTTTTTGTGGGCCGCATCGAGCGCATCCGCGAGCTGAATGGCCATTTCCACCGTGCGATTGACGGGCAATGGACCGCCGGCCAGGACCTTGTCCAGCGATTCTCCGATCAGTAGCTCCATCGCGATGAAAGTCCGCCCGGAATCCTCCTCGATGGCGTGGATCGTGCAAATCCCGGAGTGGTTTAAAGCCGACGCGGAGCGGGCTTCGCGTAGAAATCGTTCCAGCGTTTGCGTATCCCGCTGGTTTTCTTCGGGAATGAATTTCAGCGCAACGCGCCGCCCCAACTTGATGTCTTGGGCTTCGTAGACCACACCCATCCCGCCAGAACCAAGCTTCCGCAGAATCCTGTAGTGCGCAACAGTCTCGTTAATCATGATCAGAGTGTGACAGTGGGATGTTAGACGGTCGCGGAATTTCGGTCAATGCGTGGAAAAACCAAATTTCTGAATTTCAGTGACCACCCCCGCGCCATGGCCCGGCGCGCTGCGTGAGCTGGCCGATGAACGCGGTTCAATCGCCGCGAATTTTCCCGTCCTATTTCGCTTCGGCGAGGAATTTCGCGAGCGGCTCCCAATAATTGCCCTTCCAGCCGGCGAGTAGGTGTTCGGCATCCCCTTGCGGAAAACCAGCGTGCTCAAACTCGAGCTTGGTTCCAGCACCCTGCGGTGAAAGCTCGAACCTGGAGATCGAATAAGCTCCTGGCGCCCAGCTACCCGCGCGCCAGGCTTGGACGATTCTTTGCCCCGGCACGAGCTCAATCTGGCGGCCCGTGACGTAGCCACCAAACGATGAAAAAGCGCCACCCACCTCTTTGCTTATCTCCACCGGCTTGTTGCTGATGGACATCGATTGCATCGCCGCGCTGAGTTGCACCACTCGATTAAACTGTTTAGCCTCGGTGAGCGCGTCGTACACGCGCGTCGGAGCCGCGCTGAAACTCACTTCCATATGAATCGCTTCCGCCGAGCGGATGATTTCGTCATCGGCGGGAAACGCGGCGCCACGCGCAAATTTCGACCAGGCCAGCGCGGTTCCCGCGAACCCCAGGCCCGGGAAAAGTGTTGCCAATTGGACGGAAAATTTCCTGCGAGTCAGTCGCTCGGACAGCGAATTCAGAAAATCCTTGGTCTCATTTCTTCGGAGCATCTTTTCCTCCCTCCATCAACTCTGAATAGCCAGCAAGGCGAGAATGCTCGCTGCGCTTCAATAAGTCCTGCTCCTGGCGTTAGCTTTTCGGTGCGTAGTATCCTTTGCGCGCCAGCACCTTGTCGTCATGGTTCGACACTTCCACCTTAATCTTGCGGAATTTCCCGTCATGTGTGGAATTCGTCGGATAGTAGCCCAGCGTGTACTGGCTCCGCAGCTCCTCGGAAATTTGGTCGAACGCCTCCATAAGATGCTTTTCGCTGTTGACCACGATCATCCGCCCGCCCGTTTCGTCCGTGATTTTCTTGGCGACGCTGCTGTTCGCTCCGTAACGCGGATCGTATACCAGCAAAATGTGCACAACCGTATCTGTACGCTGGGCCGCCTCAATCGCTTCTTCCACCCGTACTTTGCTTCCATTGTCCTCGGCGTCGGTCAGCACCACCACCGCTTTGCGCCCCGCCTCTGATGCCAGCTCATCGTGGCACGCCAAATACAGCGCATCGTAGAAATCGGTGCCGATGTTCCCCGTGGGGAGGGTCCCCGGCGTCATCACCGGCCCCGCCGCGTTGATTTGGGCCCGATGAATAGCCCGGTCGAGCTGCGAACGGTCCTCCGTAAAATCGGCGAGCAAATCCACATCCAGGTCGAACGAGATGATCATGGCTTCATCGCCCTTGCGCATCACGCGGTTCAAAAAGCTCGTGGCACCATCCTGAATCGCCCCGAGCATGTTCTGTTCGCTGCCCGAAGTATCCATGAGCAACCCCAGCGTTATCGGCAGCGTCACTTCTTTGGAGAAGAAGGCGACCTTCTGTTCCACGCCATCTTCGTAAACCTTGAAGTCATCTTGCGTGAGGTTGGTCGCAATATGCTTGCTCTTGTCGCGTACCGTCACAAACAAGTTGACCAGGTTGACCTGCGTTTTGATCGTCGGGCCTTGAACGGTAGGCTCTTGCGGCAAGGCCGGCATGACCAGAGCAGCCCCAAGCACGAGCGCAGGCGCCGCCGTGGCACACAGAATTGCAAGCTTCTTCAGAGAACGCATGTATACTTTCCTTGACGCAGGATGCCCGGCCGCCAATAGCCCGCTGGGGTTCTTCTGCCCCCTTAGGATGCTACCAACTGGCGCGATGGATGCGTCGCCATCTCCGGCGCAAATACTTCCACCGTCGGCTGTGAGAGGAAGTTTGGCCTCAGGATTATGAAAAGTCTACGAAAAATCACCAGCATCGCGGCTTTGCCTTTGTTTGCCGTTCCAGTCTTGTGGCTTGGCTTCGCCGCACAACCTTCTCAGGCAGCGCCCCAGGACGCCGCGCCCGCCACGCAAGGACCTCCTCCCCCGGACGTCCCACGTCTCAGCGACGCGCGCGCGAAGATTACGGTAAATGCCAACCTCGTTGTTGTCCCCGTCACGGTAAAAGACCGGACCGGCCGCCTGGTCCCCGATCTGGGCAAAGACGAATTTCGCATCTTCGACGACAACGTCGAACAAAAAATCGATATCTTTACGACCGAAGCCTTCCCCCTTTCCATGGTCATCTTGATCGACAACGACCTCAAGGACAAAGATGCCAAGCAAGTCGAAAACAGCCTCGACGCCATCATCGGGGGCATGAGCAATCTGGACGAGGCCTTCGTTTGCCGCTTCGACCAGTTTTTTCATCCCGGAACAGGTTTCTCCAGCAACCAGGACGCCCTGCTCCTGCAGCTCAAGCGCACCAAGCTTGGCAGCCACACCGCCCTCCTCCCCCCTGGCGGACCCTTTAATGAGCCCACCATCAACGGCCACGCCGTCGACGGCTCACCCTCCGTCACCGGCGCCACTCGAACCATCTTTGCTGCTCCCGACAAGGCTCTCGACGACGCCATCTTCGCCTCCGCCGAACTTCTGAAAACTCGCCCACGTAACCGCCGCAAGATCATCTTTGTCATCAGCGACGGCATCGACGGCGGCAAGAAGTACAACACCAACACCTACGACAATACCGTCAAGGAAGTGCTCGCCCATAGCATTTCCGTCTTCGCCGTGGGCGTCGGAAGCGCCTTCTTCGACCGCAAATTCGAGCGCCTCTCCGAATACGCTCACGCCACCGGGGGCGATATTTATTACGCTGCCAGCGAGGACGCCATGCAGGACCTGTACGCCCGCGTAACGGAGGAGGCTCGCAACGAGTACACCCTCGGCTACATTCCCCAGGGCCTCAAAGGCGTGCAAAATTCGAAGGACTACCACACCGTGGAAGTTCGTGTCGAGCGCCAAGGCATGACTATCCTGACCCGCAATCGCTACTACACCGGCGGAGTCACCCAATAACTTCCGCCATTTTGGCGTCACGCCGTTTTTTCTTGACACGCACTCAACTCCCTCGTATACCGTGCGAGACGGCACGTCGGGCAGCGCCCGTCATGACCGGCAGTTGTGCTGATCCGCAGCCCAGGAGGCCGCAAGCGAAAGGAGTTTCCAGATGAAGAAAAAGGGAAAGAAGGACGAGGCGAAAGGGCCGAAAAAGGGGAAGTAAAGCCTGGTCCATGGGTTTCTGTTATCAGGGGGCGCTGCCCGCCAGGTGGTGCCCCTTTTTTATTGACATGGAAAAGGTCAACCCTACATGGTCGTTTCATGCCCCCCAGCGATCCCAAGCACTGCTTAGCGCGCTGGTGACAAACCCTTTTCAATCTCGCCTTCGCGAAGATAGAGAAATAGCGGAAGCCCAAGCGAAACTCCCACCAGCAGCACCGAGACAATGGGCAGCCAGATCATCCGCATTTTGAGCCTCCGGCCTTCCGTCCGAACGAACCCAATCAAAACAATCGCTGAAACGAGCACATCCAGCCCAAAGAAGCCACCGATGCGGTTGGCGAAGAGCTGTTGGACGAACAGCCGCATGTCGAGGCCATGTGTGACAACCCACGGAATGAACTGAGAGTAGGGCAGAGCGAATCCTAGAACACAAAACACCAAGTAGAGAATCTTGCGGTTCATGCGGGCACTCCTTGCTGGATATACGCTACATGCGCCACTTTATTTCAGATTGGAGCTCCGCAATCCGCCTAGCTGCTGAGCGCCTCTTCGTGAGCGGGGCAGATCGGCTTATAAGCGCAGTTGCGGCAAATGAAGCCGGGCTTGGGCGGAAATTCCCCCGCGCGGATATCGGCGGCAGCTTCCAGGACGATTTTTTGAGCTTCGTCGAGTTGTTTGGCGTCGCGAGTCGTCGCCTGCGTCTGGTTGTTCTGAAGATAGTAGAAAACCAGCCGGACGGGATTCCATTCAAAAATTTCTTTTGCAGCCAGGGCGTACAAGCTAAGCTGCAAATCTTTTTTGGCGTCCGCGTCTTTCTTCGGCTTACCCGTCTTGTAGTCGATGATTTCGACGTCGTTCCGCCCTAGCGAATTGACCTGGTCCATCCTTCCGATGATGCTCACATTGTTTTCCAGCGGAAGTTCAAAGCTCTTTTCTTGTTCCAGCACTTTCGGCGGTTCCTCCAACATCGCCGCATGAAAAGCGCGCAGTTGCTCAAGCCCGTCTTCCTTGTAGCCCCTCTCCTGGTAATCGTCCTCAAAGCCTGCCGAACTCCACTCCGTTTCGAAAATGCGCGCCACCTCTTCAAACGGCAGCTTCACGCCCTTGCGAAGCTGGTCGACAAACCGCTTGATCGTCGTGTGCATCACACTGCCAAAACTCAGCACCGCTTTCGGTCCTTCCTTGAGCGACCACGAGCGGCTGAAAAGATATTGCTGCGGGCAACTGCGGTAGCCGCTGACCGCCGAAGGGCTTAACGTGAGGGGCTCAGGCGTAGGTGGATGAAATTCCAGCGCCCAATCGGCGATGCGCGAGAAAATTTTCGGCGGCTCGGCGGACGCCGGGAAGAGTTGGGAGTCCGCCGCGCCCGGAGCTTTTTCTTTCGCGGTCGAATTCACTTCCGGCAATTTGGGGCTCATCTGATGAACATCGCGCCGCTTGATAGCCGGGTCCATCAAGATGTCTTCGACGAACACCGGAATCTTCCCCTTTTTTTCCGTAAGCGTGGTGAGTGTAAGCCGGTTCTCCGCGCGCGTCAGGGCCACATAAAAGAGCCGCCGCTCTTCCTGAATGTGAAACTGCTCCGCTGGTTCGCCCTCTTTCATCAGCGCGGCAGGGAACTCGAACACGCGCGAGCGTTCCGTCGCTGGAAATTTCTTGTTATTGATGCGCAGCAGAAAGACCTGCGGAAACTCCAGCCCCTTGGCGCCATGAACCGTCATCAACTGCACGGCGTCGCCAGGGAAATCGTCTTCGAGGCTGATCGTGCCGCCTGCCTGCGAATAGTAGCCCAGATACTCGACGAACTCCGCGAGGCCTCGCGTTTCGCTCTTGGGTTCCCACTCCTTCACAAACTCAGTCAGCCGCGTAACGTATTTGCGGTCTTGCGCGCTCGCCCGTTGCGCGACTTCCAGCCATTCGAGCACGTCCGCCAGAATTTCGCGCGCCGTCCGCCGGCGCAGCGTTTTTCGCTGCTCGGAAAGAAATTCCACAAGCTTGCCCAGCGCTGCGTGCGACACATCGAAGGGCAACTGCCCTTGTGGGAGCTGAAGCATGTCATACAGCGCCTTCTTTTCTTTCCTCGCGCGCTCCGCGAGCCGCACCAGGCCGGCGGGTTCCAGTCCCCACGCGGGCGCTGCCAGCACACGAGCGCAAGCAATGTCATCAAACGGAGTCGCAATCAGCCGTAAATAAGCAAGCACGTCCTTCACGAGCGGGTGATCGAGAATGGAAAGCTTGCTGATGACGAACGGAATTTTCCGGAGCGAAAGCTCTTCCACCAGCTCGTCGCGATGCGCATGTTGCCGGTAGAGCACCGCGAAATCCCGCCACTTCCGTCCTCCCGCATGTAGCCGCTGCAGTTCGCTGGCGATCCAGCGCGCTTCGTCCTCTTCGGCTTCCAGTTCGACGATGCGGATCTTTTCACCGTCTTCTTTATTTGCGCTCAGCACTTTCTTGGGAAAATCAGCGCTCACCGTGTTCTGCGCGATGACTTGCGTTGCCACGCGCAGGATATTCGGCGTCGAGCGGTAATTTTCGACGAGCGATACCCGGAATAGTGTTGAGTCCTCGCCTTCTCGCCAGCCCGCAAAGCGCTCCAGAAAAAGTTTGAAGCTTCCAAAAGACGCGCCGCGAAACCGGTAGATGGCCTGATCGTTGTCGCCCACGGCCACGATGTTCTTCTGATCGCCGGCGAGCAGTTCGAGCAGCCGCAGTTGCGCGATATTGGTGTCTTGAAATTCGTCGACTAGGATGTATCGGTATTTTTCCTGAAGCGTGCGGCGAAGCTCGGCATTCGTTTCGAGAAGTTCGACAGCTCCGGTGATCAGCGAGCCAAACGAAACGCGCTTCTTCTCGCGCAACAACTCTTCGCTAGCCCGGTAAGCCCGCGCGATTTCCTGTTGTAGCGCGACTTCTTCGGCGCGCTCCTTGAGCGTGTCCTCGTCCAGGACCGCGCGGTCAGCATCAAGCTGCGCGGCGAGCCCGTCGGCATAGCGCTGATAATCCTCCGCCGAAACCAGTTCGTCCTGGCACCGCGAAAAAAATTCCACGAAGTCGTTCAAGAACTGCCCGGGATCGGCCAGCCTCCGGTACTTGTCGAGTTTCAGCCGCGCTAAATTCCGGCGCAAAAGAATCCAGTGATCGACCTTGTCGATCATCAGCCGTTCTGGCGCCGCTTCTTTCAAAAGCCCTTCGCAGAACGCATGAAACGTGGCCAGCGTCACCTCTTTCCCGCGCTCGCCAGTAGAGCGCACCACACGCGCCTTCATTTCTCCCGCAGCTTTGTTGGTAAAAGTCAGCCCCAGAACGTTCTCGCCCGAAAGCGACTCATCCGATTGCAGGAGATGCCGGATGCGTTCCGTGATGACGCGCGTTTTGCCCGTGCCGGCGCCGGCGATAACGAGTAGCGGCCCCTCGCCATGCGTAATCGCGCGCCTCTGCGCCTCATTCAGCTTCAGCCCGCCCTCTGCAGGCGGCTCAAGATCAAACAGCGTTGCCATGACTTAAGCAGGGTAGCGGAATTTCGGGCCAACGGGAAATGACGATGGCCTTCAGTCCTTTTTCGATGAGAAGAGAGTCTCTTGCGCTGAGAGTTCGCCGGCGGCAGTCTTGACGTTTATTTCGGCGGATTTGCCGCGGGGCACGCTGAGGGATTCCCACTTTCCCTTTCGAGTGAAAGCGAAATGCTTGGCGAGAAACAGGATCTGGCCGACGTGATGCGCGTAGTGCGCGATTTGGCGGTTGATGGCTTGCATCACGGAGTGCGGCTCGGAGCGGATCGTCACCGTTCGTGTGAGATCGGATTCCGTCAGCGGTTCGAGCGCCTCGAAAACGTATTTCCAGCCGCATTCCCACATTTCCATTAGTTCGGCGCGTGTTGCGGGCGGCGTCTCGAATTCCGTGTCGCGGTGGCGGTCCGGCTTCTCGCCATCGGTCGTCAGGAAATCCCGCCAGCGCGAACGCATGTTGCCGGCGATATGTTTCACGATAATGGCCATGGAGTTCGATTCCGCGTCGAGCGCGACGAACAGGCAATCGTCGGGGCATTGCGCCATCGCCCGCTCCCCCAGTTTCTTGTAGTAGTGAAAAAGTCCGATGGAATCTTGCAAATACGACGTGCTCAGTTGGTGCGGCATGAAGATATTTTGTCCTCGCGCAAAGGATTGTCAACGGCCATTCGCGGGAATTCCTCGCGTCCGGCTTAGAGTGTCGAGAGGAATCGGATGGACTGAGGATCAAAAAATAAAGCTTGACATTTCGCCTTTTCTTCGCCTATGATTTGCGGCGCTGAGTGGCGATCTTAGATGGAGGCCGATATGACCATTGGACAATCGATGCTGACCGAATTCGACGAAGAGATGAAGAACACCCGCAAAGTCCTTGAGCGCGTCCCCGACGAGAAGTGGAATTGGAAACCGCACGAGAAATCCGGAACCATGGGCTGGCTTGCCGGGCATGTGGGCACCGTTCCCGAGTGGATCACGATGACCATCAATACGCGGGAACTCGATTATGCACCGGTAGATGGACCGTCGTACCAGCCGCCGAAGATCGAGAATCGCGCGCAATTGCTCGCCGCGTTTGACAAAGGCAGCGCGGAAGCACGGGCGGCGCTCGCGGGCGTCAGCGACGAAGAAATCGTGAAGGGCTGGAAGCTGCTTGCCGGCGGCCAGGAAATTTTCACCCTGCCGCGAGTCGCCTGCATCCGCAGCATGTGCATGAATCACTTGATTCATCACCGCGCGCAACTGACCATTTATTTCCGGCTAGTCGGCGTTCCGGTCCCTGGTCTGTACGGCCCAAGCGCCGACGAAGGCATGCCGGATTCAACCGCTGCTGCCGCAAACTAAAGTGTCCCCAGCATCGCATTCTATTTACATGGAGTGCGGCAGCCCTGCTGCCGCTTTCCTCCGCCAGTAGCAGGATTCAATGTTTGGCGAGGCGTTTCTACAGAGCGCAAGGAAAGGGCAGACCGTTGACCGCCCTTTCCTTCCTCTTCGCCCCGCAAGCTTCCCCATCGCCCTGCCCCTCCTCATTTGTAAAGCGCTATAATGGTTTGCGTTGTTCCGCCGGAGGCTCACCCGCTCATGGATACTCCCGTTATTCTTTCCGCGGTTCGCACGCCCATAGGAAAATTTCAGGGCGGACTCGCCGGATTTTCAGCCGTCGATCTCGGCGGCAAAATCGTCGCCGAAGCCATTCGCCGCGCGGGGATCGACCCCAACGAAGTCGATGAAGCAATCCTTGGTAACGTCGTCCAGGCCGGGCTCGGCCAAAATCCGGCGCGGCAGGCGGCGCTAAAAGGCGGCTGCGCCCCGCGCGTCGCCGCCATGACCATTAATAAAGTTTGCGGCTCCGGCTTAAAAGCGGTCGCGCTGGCTGCGCAAGCTGTTCGGCTTGGCGAGTCGGAAGTCGTCGTGGCAGGCGGCATGGAGTCCATGTCCAACTGTCCCTATCTGCTGCCACAAGCGCGCACTGGCTACCGGCTCGGCGACGGCAAACTCGTGGACTCGATGATCCACGACGGCCTATGGGATGCCTACGAAGACTTCCACATGGGCATGACCGGCGAACTCGTCGCGGAAAAATACGGCATCACGCGGGAAGAGCAGGACCGCTTTGCGGTCGAGAGCCATCAGAAAGCGGTGCGCGCGCGCAAGTCGTGCTTTTTCGAGGCGCAGATTTTGCCGATCGAGGTGCCGCAAAAAAAGGGCGATCCGATCGTCATCAAGTACGACGAATCGCCGCGCGAAGATACTTCACTCGAAGCACTGGCGAAGCTAAAGCCGGCGTTCAAAAAGGATGGCACGGTAACCGCGGGGAACGCTCCCGGCACAAACGACGGAGCGGCGGCGCTAATCGTCACCAGCGAACGAAACGCCTCGCGGCTCGGCCGGCAGCCGATCGCGCGTATCGTTGCGCAAGCGGTCAGCGGCGTCGAGCCAAAGTGGGTGATGATGGCGCCGGTGGACGCCGTCGAAAAACTTCTCGCGAAAACCGGTTGGGACCGCGACAACGATGTGGACCTCATCGAGCTGAACGAAGCGTTCGCGGTTGCGGCCATCGCCGTGACGCGCCAGCTACGGCTCAATCCCGAAAAAGTAAACGTGAACGGCGGCGCGGTCGCGCTGGGCCATCCGATTGGCGCGAGCGGCGCACGCATTCTAGTCACTCTTCTGTACGAATTGCAGCGCCGCAACCTAAAACGCGGCATCGCCGTGCTGTGTCTCGGCGGCGGCAACGCCGTCGCCCTCGCCGTCGAACGCTACTAGCTCCGGCTCAAGTTGGTTGTCGTTGCCGTAGTCCTCCGATTTATAGAAAAATACCGCAGGGCTTTGCCCTGCGCTACATATTTTGCGCGGCGCTCTCTGTCAACGGCGCGCTCCCTAATTCATGTGCGCAGTAGGGGCAAAACTTGTCCAGTTCCGCGACTTCGCGTTTGCAGTTGGGGCAGCTGGGATGCAGGTTGCATTTGCAGTTGGGGCAGAAGTTGTAGCGGGCGCCAACCATCTTCGAGCATTGTGGACAAGGATAGGGCAGCGGTTCACGCATGAGCAAGTAGATGACGAAGCCGAGCAAA
Organism: uncultured Acidobacteriota bacterium; assembly: GCA_963843265.1. GTDB lineage: Bacteria > Acidobacteriota > Terriglobia > Acidiferrales > UBA7541 > Acidiferrum. The sequence goes on from CAWJJR010000002.1 coordinate 322,754, forward strand.
CCCCAAGTCGGGAGAAAAATCAGAACTAAAATCGTCCACAGAGTGGAGTTCATCCCGCGGCGCTTTGCGTCTTGATTTACGTAGACTACCAGGAAAATGAAACTCGCTATAAAAACTGAAGCCAGCGTTATAAATCCGGCCAATGCCAAAGAAGCGAGCACGGGGTCATATTTCAGGTCAGGTGGAAAGATGTCATCATGACTAGGAAGGCCGTGCAGATTTACGAGCAAAGCGGCAGCTTGAGCCACCACGAAGAGTAAAGCAACCGTCCAGCGAAGCCACGCGGGGACAAGCTTGAACTCGCTCCAGAAATGGAGATTCTCTTTTTTGCGGCGCAAGCGATTAAGCCGCATTCTCTCGTTGAACGAACCGCTTACTTTTTGTTGGTAGTCCGACATACACTTTCCTCTCTCAAACTTTTAGATTGGCGCTCTTACTCCGATGGATCGTTTTCGTTCGCTAATCTGGCGTTTTCCATCAACACGACCGCAGCGGCGATCAGCGCGGGAATCATCCACCAAAGGCCAAAACCCATTTCCCAGACAAGGCGGGGGACGCCGATGTGTTCGCCGGCCCACTCGAAGGCACGCCAGACGTAGGGCGCGGTGGCGATGCCGAGCGCCCAGGACATGGCGCACATGATCCAGAGGAGGCGGCGCTTGGGTTCGCGCTCGCGCATTTCCTGCGCGCGCAATTGCACGCGGAATTGTGTGCGCGCAGCGAGGCCGCGAGGGAGGGGAATCGGCATGCCACGCAAGATGCGGAGAGCGTCGTTCGTTTGCTGCGCGACTTGAGAGCAGGCTTGGCACTCGCGCAGGTGTGCAGCGAGCCAGTTGCGCTGGTCTTGGGAGATTCCTTCGATGCGCTCTTGCGCGATGAGCTTTTCGGCGCGGGCGTGGAGATTTTCGTTCATGCTGCACTTCCTTGCATGGCGCCGCGGAGGGCTTCGAGGCCGCGATAGAGGCGCGACTTGACGGTGGAAAGCGGTGCGGCCAGCACGCCGGCGATTTCTTCGAGGCCGAGTTCTTCCTGAAAACGGAGGACGAGAACTTCGCGATAGACGGTAGGAATGCGATCGAGAGACGCGTGCACGCCGATTTTTTCTTCCGCGGTCAGGACCAGATGCAAAGGCGAAGGTTGGTTCTGCGCGGCAAACTCTATCGGCGCGCCTTCCTCGGGGTCGGTGAGGGCATCGAGGCTTTGCATTTTTTTCTGGCGCTGCCAGTCGATGACCAGATTGCGGGCGATGCGGAAAAGCCAGGCCTCGAATTTGTACTTGCCGTCGTACTGATAGCCGCGCTCGAGAACACGAATCCAGGTTTCCTGGGAGAAGTCTTCGGCGCGCTCACGGCTGGAGGTCAGATAAAGCAGGTAGCGAAAGAGGCGATATTGATATTGCTCGATCAACTGGTCGAGGAGATCGGGGTCGCGGCGCTTAAGCCCTTGGGCGAGGGCCTTGTTGTCGTCGGCCATCTGTGTGGAGAAGAGAAGAATTGACCTCGACGGTGCCGTGGTCAGAGTTGTAAATCTCGCGCTCATTCTACAGGGTATACGCGATGGCGGTGTAAAAAGACGCACTCCGGGCCAAGCGATCAAGGCGTTTAAGGCTACGTCGATTCACAAGGCTTTCTGGTTTCCTTCAGCTTGCCCCCTCCCCTGTTTTCTTGTAAACGTTGCAGATAAAGGACTTACGTTTTGCGTAAGTGGTTTAGAATCAGTCGTTTCTAGGGGATGTGTAAATGTTGGTGCTAAAGGAGTTAGCGGGAGTGGTGTTGGGCCGGCGACGACGGGCAAATAGGGTACGTGCTATGGCGAGGGCTTCTTCGGCGGGGGTTTGGGTGGTCGAGGTTGGGGGTTCGGGAGATTGGGCGGGGGGATTGGGTGGGGGTGCGGGTGAGTTTGCTGGGGCTGGAGTGACGGCGGTCTTTTCGATGGTCGATGCGGTGGGAGCGAGGCGGGATCCTTCGCTTCGCTCAGGATGACAGGCTTCGGGCGCGGCGGACGGATGCCGCGCTGTTCTTGGTTGTGATGGCGGCACTGCTGGTTGGGGCTGAGTTGGCGGCGGCGCGGCCGCTTGGGGCTCAGTCGGCGGAGCGGGATGGGGCGGGGGAGTCGGAGCTGGGGGTTGGGTTTGGGCCGGTTGGGTTTGCGGGGGCTGTGGCGGCGCGGACGAGGCGGGTTGAGGAGGTTCGTGTTGGTTGCGGCGGGGCGGGAAGAGGTAGTCTTGGTTGGAGTTGACGGAGTTGCGGATGGATTTGCGCCAGCCGTCGGTGCTGAAGGCGTTGATGTATTCGTCCTGGGCGAGGTGGATGGACTGCAGGAGCGTTTGCATCATGTAGGCGACGGTGCGGGCGAGGCGGGGCTTTATTTCGCCGCGGATGACAGCGGGAATGAGGCGGCTCAGCGCGGTGTTGAGATCGCAGGCGGAGAGGTAGTCGCCGGAAAAGAAGTAGGCCAGGTCTTTGCCGAGTGTTGCGGCGGAGCGGGCCTGGGCTTCTTTTTGGGCGTGGTAGAAGCAGAAGTGGGGGGTGGCTGCTGATGCGGGGGGTGCCGCAGCGGCGGCCATCTTGGTACGTGAAAAGACAGAGGGATATGCGGTCTTTTGCATTTGGAGAAGACATATAGAGCTCCTTTGAATTTTTGAATTAGATTTGAGAATTGGACTTACGGAAAAAGAAAGAGCACGGCCAGGATTGGCTGTGCCGCTTACAGAAAGAGCCGGTCTAAAGACCGGCCACTACAACTGCAACTAAAAGAGCACAGGCTGAAGCCTGTGCCACTCATTGGGCCTAAAACAGGAACGCCTCGCGGGTGGCGAGGCGTAGTACTCAACCGAAACATTATAGCAGCATAGGTATATGACGCACAAGGATAAAATGTGGGCGAGTGAGCAGAGGCAAAAAGACGAGAAAAGGACTTAACGCAGAGGGCGCAGAGGCACGGAGAGTACAGAGGTCACCGAGAAGAGGAACGTGGTCCGGGTATACAGTGGTTTGCCGGGGTGTAGTAGACTCGTCCGCTACTGACATGTTTTGTCCTATTTGCAAGGCGGAGTATCGGCAGGGGTTTACGCGGTGCGCGGATTGCGACGTGGAGCTCGTGCATGAGTTGCCTGCGGCGGCGATTGTTCCTCATGCGGCCGCTGCGCCCGGGGATCCTGAGGAGGATCCGTTCTGCTCTTTTTGGAAAGGGGACGATCCGCGGGTTCATGCAGAACTTTGTGAATTGTTGGACGGGATAGGCATTCCTTATAAGACGATTCGACGGCAAGACCATCTGTTCAACATCAATTCGAGCAGCGCGTTTGAGCTGGGCATTCCTTTTTCGCTTTTTGAAAAGGCGGAAGCCGTTGTGAAAGAAGCCTACGGCGGCGACGAGGCGATTCAACCTGCTTCGCGCTTGTTGCCAGTGGATTCCGAGCACATTCCGGGCACGCGGTTTGATTCTGAGGTGGGCGAGTCCCGCGCTCGACCGTTCCAGAGAGGCGCCGAGTCCGGAGTGGATCCGGTTTCTGCCGAACGCGCAGACGAATCCTCTGCGCCGATGAAGCCGGAAGGGACGAATCAAGAAGGGGATGGCGGTGATTGGGGGCTCGAGGACGCAATCACTAAGATATGGTCGGGCAACGAGCAGGAGATGGCGGAATTCATCGCGGCCTCGCTACAGATCAACCAGATTCAGACCCGCCATGACCGGAGCGGCGGGAAGCATACGCTCTATGTGCGTCCGGAAGACGAAGTCTCCGCGCGGGAGATTGTGCGGGAAGTGGTCGAAGGCGTTCCGCCCGAGTGACGCTGGAAGGATTTGCGCGGGGTTTAGAGCATTGCAGGGCGGGCGGAATTCATGGTGCTCACGGGTTGCGCGGTTTTTCTGCGTTGCGTTTGGATGTATTCTTAGCGCCTAATCGATGAGGTGGTTGATTGTTGATGGCATGGAGGAACGGATGGCGACAGGTTCTGGACCGCAGGGCTCTTTGATTATGTTGTGGGCGGGGGAGGACGCGGCACTACACTCGACGTTGGTTGAGAAATTGCAAAGCGCGGGGATACCTTTTATCGACAAGTCCGCGGGCGATGATCGGACCGTTCCGTCGGCGGACATCATTCCGATTGATTGGAAAGCACGATTCGGGTTCGAGGTGGCGGTGCCGTCGTCGAGTCTGGCCGCGGCTGAAGAGATTCTTGAAAAGCTGCTGGACGAAGAGCCTGCAGACATGGAGATCGCGGCGAATGAGTCTTCCGAGCCGACGATCGCGGAGAGGGAACCGTCCAGCGTGGGGGCGGCTATTTGCGCGGTGTGGACTGGTTCGGACGAAGCGCGCGCGGGATTTTTGGTGCAGGCGCTGAAGGAAAATGAGATTCCGGCGCGTGCCGAGACGCATGGGGGCGAGGCAACAGTGTATGTTCCGCCGGAAGAGGAAACGCTGGCGCGAGAGATAATCCGGGAAATTGTGGAGGGCGCGCCGCCGAAGTGATGCGGTTTTTTTGAGTGTTGTTCCTTTTGCCCCTTTATTTCCTTGGGGACATTTACTGAGTTTCGGAAAATTGCGAGTCGCGCGAGGGGCTGGGAAAAGCGGCAGCAGGGCTGCCGCACTCCAAGGCGCGTGCGAGACTTAATCGCTCACGAGAATCCGGAGGGTAGACCTTGTCTATGGATGCGATCAAGACGGTGGCGGTGTTGGGCGCGGGGACGATGGGGAATGGGATTGCGCATGTGTTTGCGCGGTCGGGATACAACGTGATATTGCGGGATGTGGAGAAGCGATTTTTGGAGCGCGGGGTCGAGACGATTGGGAAGAATCTGGATCGAGAGATTAAGAAGGGGAAGTTGGCGGAAGCGGAGAAGGGAAGCGTGATGGGGCGGATTCAGCCGGTAACGGAAATGGCGGCGATAAGGGCGGCGGATTTTGTTGTGGAGGCGGTGCCGGAGAAAATTGAGATTAAGCGGGCGGTGTTGACGGAGGCGGATGGGATTTTGCGGCCGGAGGTGATTTTGGCTAGCAATACGTCTTCGATTGCGATGACGACTTTGGCGGCGTTGACGAAGAGGGCAGACCGGTTTGTGGGGATGCACTTTATGAACCCGGTGCCGGTGATGGCGCTGGTGGAGGTGATTCGCGCGCTGCAGACTAGCGATGCGACATTTGCGGCGACGATGGAGTTGGCGAAGCGGCTGGGGAAGACGCCGGTAGCGGTGAATGATGCGCCGGGGTTTGTGTCGAACCGGGTGCTGATGCCGTTGATTAATGAGGCGGTGTATTGCGTGATGGAAGGCGTGGCGACGGCGGAGGCAGTGGACGCGGTGATGAAGCTGGGGATGAATCATCCGATGGGGCCGCTGGAGTTGGCGGATTTTATTGGGTTGGATGTGTGCGTGGACATCATGCATGTTTTGCATGAGGGGCTGGGGGATCCGAAGTATCGGGCTTGCCCGTTGTTGAAGAAGTATGTGGCGGCGGGGTGGTTGGGGAGGAAGACGGGGCGGGGATTTTATACGTACGCCTCGTGATCGGGGGTTGGGTGTTTCGCGGTGGTATACTGTAGGCAACGGAGACGACTGTGGATTCCACGAACGACGTCGTCGTCAAAAATCCGAGTATCCCAAGTGGTACGCCCGTGTTTCGCGGGACGCGAGTGCCCATTCAGCTGCTCTTTGACTCGCTGCAACGAGGGTACACGCTCGAAGAGTTCCTCCAAGGTTATCCCACCGTTTCTCGAGGAATGGCCGTTGCTGCACTGCGGGAAGGTCACCAGTTGCTATCGCCAAAGCATGAATGAAGGGTCTGCGTGAGTCCCGTTACGAAGCGGACATTGAAGATTGGTTTTAGAATGTTGGTAATAGTAGTGACTGCGGTCGCCGTACTCTTTTATCCTTACGAAATTCCTGGCGTACCAGAATGGCGTCTCCAGATACTGGATTCGGGCGGAAACGCGATGGCCGGTGTACCTGTGAACGAGGATTGGCTAGACCCGGTTGACGAAGGGAATTCGAGCGGAGATCAGCGGCAGACAGATTCGACCGGCACTGTCTTATTCCCAAAGCGTGTGCTGCATAACCAGCTTGAGTTCGGATTTCTCGGAGTTAAGGCGCACGCGCGCATCCAAGTTTGCGCGAAGGGTGAATTTGGCTCCATCTATTGGGAAGGCTCTGCACCGTTGCCGAAAACCCTCAAACTGCAGAATGGTTCCTGCCCCTACGACTGACGCGTCGGGTCGCGGGATTTAGAGGCGAAGAGAAGGCGAAAAAATAATGTTTGCTTTTTGTTCGCCGTGATGGTAATTTGCCTCTCGCGGATTTCAACAGGTGCGGGATGTGCTCGGCTTCGAGGCTGGCGATAAGATGTGCGGAACATGCTAGGCTCGAAAGCGAGTTCATCGAGGCGCGGGACCGGATGCGGGGGCTCGTGAGGCTCCGCAAGCTGGAGCCTGCGGAAGAGCGGCAGCTGGCAGTGCGGGTGGCGATGGCCATTGCACGGCTGAAGGAGCATGTCGCGGAGCACGGTTGCGAACGCCGGGGCTGAGGCGGGTGGTTGGTGGATGGCCCTGAGTTGGATTGATTTGAAGAAAGCGTGGCGGAAAGATAATTAGAGTGTTACTATTAGGCTTCCGCTATGATCGGGCCACGGTTTGTGTTGAGCTTGATGTGGCGCAGCAAGCTGCGCCACTACAAGTTAGAAGCGTTATGAAATTCCCTAATTTCCTCCACCGAGGTGTGAAATGACTGAAGAGAAAGAGAAATTGCTGGCAGCGGCGATCTCGCAGATTGAAAAGGACCATGGCAAGGGCGCGATTATGCGGTTGGGCAGCAGGGATGTGCTGGTGCCCGTCAGCGTAATTCCCAGCGGGTGTTTGTCGATTGATGCGGCGCTGGGCGTGGGCGGGTTTCCGCGCGGGCGCGTGATCGAGATTTACGGGCCGGAATCGGGCGGTAAAACGACGATGACGTTGCACGTGATTGCGGAGGCGCAGAAGCTGGGCGGGCAGGCGGCGTTCATCGACGCGGAGCATGCGCTGGACCCGGTGTACGCGCGGAAGCTGGGCGTGGACGTGGACAATTTGCTGGTATCGCAGCCGGATAACGGCGAGCAGGCGCTGGAGATTGCGGAGACGCTGATTCGTTCGGGCGGCGTGGATATTGTGGTGGTGGACTCGGTGGCCGCTTTGGTGCCAAAGGCGGAACTCGAAGGCGACATGGGCGATCCGCAGATGGGTTTGCAGGCGCGGCTGATGTCGCAGGCGCTGCGGAAGCTGACGGCGATTGTGTCGAAATCGAAGACCTGCCTGATTTTCATCAACCAGATTCGCGAGAAGATTGGCGTGATGTTCGGGAATCCGGAAACGACCACCGGCGGGCGGGCGCTGAAGTTTTATGCGTCGATGCGCATCGATATACGTCGGATTCAGGCGATCAAGGAAGGCGACGTTGTGGTGGGCTCGCGGACACGAGCCAAGGTTGTGAAGAACAAAGTGGCTGCGCCGTTCCGCGAAGCGGAGTTCGACATTGTGTATGGAGAAGGGATTTCGCGCGAAGGCGACTTGATTGACCTCGGCGTGGACAAGGGGCTGGTTGAGAAAAGCGGGACGTGGCTGAGCTTTGGCGGCGAGCGCATGGGTCAGGGGCGCGAGAATGCGCGCGTCTTCTTGAAAGAAAACAAGGACATCCGCGACAAATTGGAAAACGGGTTGCGCAAGAAGCTGGAGATCGCGATTCCTGGCAATCCGACGAATGCGGCTGCGTCTGGTCCCAACGGTCACGCTGGAACTTCGGCGCACAACGACAAGACACCCATGAAGGCCGCGGCGGCGTCTGCCACATCAGGCGCGAGCGACGCCGGCAAGGCTCGTCCGACGCGCTAATCGATCGGCATGCGTGCTATAGAGCCGGGCTGCCGCGTGGTTTGCGGGAGCGTGTGCTAAGATTTTTGCGTGGCACAGCATAACGACGTCATACGGGAATCATTCACAACACAAGCTGCAGCCTTTGCGGCGAATCCCTGGGTCACCGACGAAGAGCGCATCGGGCGCTTAGTTGCGGCCGCTCACCTTGCCGGGAACGAACGGGTGCTCGACATCGCGACGGGGCCCGGATACATCGCGGAAGCGTTCGCCGGGGCTGCGCGCGAAGTTGTGGGCGTCGACCTGACGGACGCCATGCTGGCGATCGCCAAAGAGCGCACTGCGGCGCGGGGCATTTGCAATGTTTTCTTTCGCGCTGCGGATGCGCAGCATCTTTCCTTCGAAAATGGATCGTTCGACGTAGTGGTGTGCCGGCTGGCGCTGCATCATCTGCAGAAACCACTGCAAGTGTTGCGAGAAATGGCGCGCGTTTGCCGGGCAGGCGGCACGGTGCTCGTTGAAGATATTTACGCCAGCGAGCTTCCTGAGCGAGCGGCTTATCAGGATCGGTGGGAGATTTTGCGAGACCCGTCGCATGTACGCACGCTTCCTTTGAGCGAACTGCTGCAATTGTTTCGCGACGCCGGCTTGGAAACGCACGCGGTGAGTACTGCGGACGATTTGACGCCGGAAGTGGAGCGGTGGCTTGCGACGACAAAGGTTCCTCCGGAGCGAGCGGGGGAAGTCCGGCGACTTTTGGAAGAGGACCGGCTGAAGGATCTGAGCGGAACACGGCCGTTTCAAGATGCGACGGGGAGACTTTACTTCCATGCGCGAACGGTGATCCTTGCCGGGCGGAAGGTCAGTTCGATTTAGGCGCCTGTCCGGACGGTCAGCCATACAAAACAAAGCACATAAGGGCGTACTGGTGCATATCGGCTATTGCGTACTACCCCTGGGGGTGCCTAGAATATGTCTCAACCTGAGAGAAGGTGTTTCTCTTCGGAACGAATTTGGCGGACGCGGCGCGGCTAAGTGGCATCAAATGAGTAAGCTGAGATTTGGTAATGCAGGTGCAATACTAGTGGATGCTCACGCGATTGGGTGCGGCCCGTATTCGACTGGAAAGAAAGCGGTTTGAGATTGCAGGTTGACCGCAAGTACAGGATGGGGTAAATATTCGCCCTCGGGAATTTTCCGTGGGAAGTCAGGGCTCAAAGGCGGTTTGGTGAAGAAAGAAGCAAAAGCGGTTCTTGCAATAGTGTTGGCGGCGTTTTTTGCCGTGCCTGTGCCAGCGGCTCCAGCGGGAGCGAGACCCGGAACCCGAAGCCGCAGATATGCTTCGCGTTACCGCGGCGTGCCAACGTTTGCTGACTCGACGATTTCTGATGTCTCTACTTATGATGACCCGGTTGTTCGAGAAGCAGCGGTGGAAGCCTTGGGACGGTACAACGGGTCGGTTGTCGCGGTGGATCCCAACACGGGGCGGATCCTGACGGTCGTAAATCAAAAGATTGCGTTTGGCGACGGATACATTCCTTGCTCGACGATTAAGCCGACGATCGCGATTGCCGCGCTGGAAGAGAATGTGATCACGCGCGACACCATGCTGAAGGTGAGCTATCACAAATACATGAATTTGACGGATGCGATGGCGCATTCGAACAATGCGTTTTTTGAAGAGCTTGGGCGGCGCATGGGTTTTGAAACGGTTTCGAAATATGCGCGCTTGTTGGGCTTGGGAGAGCTGGCCGGATATGATTTGCCGGAAGAGCACCCCGGAGCGTTTCCCAGCGAGCCTCCCGCGCTTGGCGGCGTTGCGCGGATGTCCAGTTTCGGGCAAGGGATTCAAATCACTCCATTGCAACTAGCCGCACTTGCGGCGGCATTTGCGAATGGGGGCACGCTTTATTATTTGCAGTATCCACGGACGCCGGAAGAGAAAGAAAATTTTACGCCGCGCGTGAAGCGGGATCTGAATATCGCGTCGGTTCTGCCGGAAGTGCGTGAGGGCATGCTGGCCGCGGTTCTGTACGGCACGGGCAAGTCCAGCTTCGACCGCGGCGGCGACGAGACGCCGATCGGGAAGACGGGCACCTGCGACGACCACACCACGCCGTCGCGGATCGGGTGGTTTGTTTCGTATGCGGATGAGGCTCATCCGAGAATCGCGCTGGCCGTTCTGCTTCGCGGGAATTCGCGAGCGGTGAAGGGCCCCATGGCCGCGGAAGTCGCGGGGCGGATGTATAAGAGACTGCGCGAAGAAAATTATTTCGTCGAGACGACCGCGCGACGCACGCCGCTCACGCCCCTTCTTTCGGGCAAATAAAGAAACGACGCTAGCTGGAAATCACTCCGGGCGCATGGTCCGGAAAGTCGCGAGGCACTTTTTCGCGGTGTCTAATTCGGAGAAGCGGCTGCCTTCCTGCTCGATGAGATAATATTCGACTCCGTCGACCGACTCGGCGGCTGCGAAGATGTCATTCCACTTGGCAACACCCTCGCCGAACAAAACTGTATATCCCTTGCCGGACTCCGGCGACCAATCTTTGAGATGAAGAGAGCGGATGCGCCCGGGATTGGAACGAATCCAGGCGACGGGGTCCGAGCCGGCTTCGATGCATGTGCCCACATCGAGCTGCAGCATGACGGATGGGCGCGTATTTTTCGCGAGGATTTCGATAGGGCGGACGCCGTTTTCGGGAGTGAATTCTGCCTGATGGTTGTGATAGCCGGGCTTTAGACCTGACGGTTCCAGTTTTTCAGCGGCGAAGTTCAGAATATCCGCAACCGCTTTCCAGCCTTCCGGTCCGGGTTTTTCATGAGAACTGGCCATGACTACATATTTGCAACCCAGGATGTTGTTCAGATCGCGCGCGTGCGAGATTTTATCGGGAGCAAAGTACGAACTGTCATTATGAGTGGAATAGCAGCGGATGCCGAGGTCATCCATGAGCTTTTTCATGTCTTTCGCCTGGCTCTCGGACCATTCATTGTAAGGGGCGTAAAATTCAACGCATTGATAACCCATTGCGGCGACAGAGCGAACCGTGCCAGTGGGGTCATCCTTCAAGGCATTGCGGACGGAATAGAGTTCGAGCCCGACGGGGATGCTGGACGCGCCGCGGACGGAAAGAGCCCACGGCAGCATTGCGGACAGAGCCAGAAATGAACGGCGGGATAAAGCCTTTGAAGTCATGGGTGCATCCTAACGGAGATTGAGCGGAATTACATCCATAGGTTTGGCGATTGGGCGCACGGGATGGGAATGGCGTTTGACTGCAACCGTGGTTTGATACAAGAGTGTTCGTGAGAAGATGGCGGGCGCAGCTGGTAAATCGGAGTGCGGTGCGCTCCAGTCCGCGGGTTATGGGGCGGGCATCTTTATCAAGAGGAAGGGAGGAAGAGTGAATCGTCGTTTTGCGATGGTGTTGGTTGTGGTGCTGGGGTTTGGGGCGGGAGTGCTCGCGTATGTGTTTCATTTGAGGCTGCGAGCGTCCGATGAATTCACGCATCAGGTAAAACTTGGGACCGAAGAGGCGGCGTGGATCCGCGAGCACGTGATCGTGCCCACGGAAAAGAGGCTTGCGGCGCGCGATAATTTTACGTCGGCGCTGGAAAAGTTCGGGCTGAGCCACCAGGATGCGACGAACGCTTCGGCGGCGGCGCAGCAGGAGTTTAATCTGCGGCAGGTGCGCGCGGGGAATACGATCACAGTGGGACGATCGGTTGGGGGCGAGCTGCGCGAGATCGACTACAAAATCGATCCGGACCGGATGCTGAAGATTGTGCCGGCGGATAGCGGTTTCAAGGCTGAAGTGAAGGAGATTCCTTCGAAACTCGAAGTCACGGCAGTCACGGGGCGGCTGGATGATTCACTTTTCAACGCCGTTGAGCAGGCGGGAGAGTCTCCGGAAATCGCGATGCGGCTGGCGCAGATTTTTGGGTACGACCTGGATTTTTACACCGATCCGCGGAAGGGGGATACGTTCCGCATTTTGCTGGAGAAAAAGATTTACAAGAACGGGCAAACGGCAGGGTACGGAAAGATTTTTGCGGCTGAGTACGATAATGGAGGCAAGAAATACCAGGCGCTGCTTTTCCATGATGAATTTGGGCATCCTGGTTACTACACGCCAGACGGGAAATCGCTGCAGAAGGCGTTTCTGCGCTCGCCGTTGAAATTTGCCGCGCCGATTACATCGCACTTCAGCCAAGCGCGCTTCCATCCGATTCTGAAAATCGTGCGCCCGCACCTGGGAACGGATTATGGAGCGCCAGTCGGAACGCCGGTGCAGGCGATTGGAAGCGGGCGGGTTCTTTTCGCGGGGCGAAAAGGCGGAGACGGGAACATTGTGCACATCGCCCACGCGAACGGGTATGAAACGATGTATCTGCACTTGTCGCGGATGTACGTTCATGCGGGGGAGCACGTCGAAATCGGGAAGACGATTGGGCTTGTGGGGAGCACGGGGCTCTCCACGGGGCCACATCTCGATTTTCGAATTTTGCGAAGGGGGCAGTTCAAGAATTTCGAGAAGCTTGGGTTGCCGCCTTCTGATCCCGTTTCGAAGAAACATTTGCCGGAATTTGCGGCCGTTCGGGAGAAGTGGATGCCGTTGCTGAAGAAGCCGGAGTTGTTGCAGGCAGGGATACCCGACGCTGCGGGGCATTGAAGGATTAAGAGACCGCCGAACAGCGCCTCAACCTCAATAAATAACAGGAAGTTTTGTGTAGTCGGATGCGACCTCGTCGCTGACGCGGAGAACCAGTAGGGTGCGGTCGTCGTGCGGGTTTGAGCCGGGGCCACTGTGATCATCGGTCGCGGAGATTATTCTTTCCGAGAGTTCATTCGCGGAAATTCCAGGATGGGCGGTGGCAAGGAGCGCATGCAAGCGCTGAGAACCAAACTCTTCCTGGTCGCCATTTTCCGATTCGAGAATGCCGTCCGAGGCGAAGAGAACGAGGTCGCCGGGTTCCAGATCGATAGACGACTCCTCGTACTCACTGTCGGGGAAGAGGCCCAGGGGAACGCCTTCGATGCGTATTTCCTGCGCGCGGCCGCCGCGAACCAGCAACGGGTATGGACCGCCGGCATTGGCGAGGGTCAGGCGGTGGGCGGGAGCGTCGTAGACGGCAAAGAGCATGGCGATGAAGCGGGCATCGAGGCGAGCGCCGTGCATGCGGGCGTTCAGCAATTGAAGCATGCAGGCGGGATTGCAGGTGCTGCTGACCACAAGCTCGCGCAAGGTTCCTATGGCGAGAGAGCCATAGAGCGCGGCAGCGGTTCCCTTGCCAGAAACATCGCCCAAAGCCATGGCCAGCCTTCCTTGGCCATAGGGAAGAAAATCATAGAAGTCTCCGCCCAACTCGCGCGCGGGAACGTAAGCGGCAGCGAGCTCAAGGCCAGGGATGCCATTGGCGCCATGAGGAAGAAGCTGGCGCTGGATCTCGCGCGCGGTATTCAGGTCTTCCTGAAGGCGGACTTGATTCTCGCGGGCTTCTTCGTAAAGCCTGGCGTTTTCGAGGGCGACGGCGATGTAAGAGCCGAGAGTGGCAAGCATGCGTTCATGCTGCTCCGTGAAGGCGTTTTTCTCCGTGCTTTCGAGATCGAGCACGCCGATGAGGCGGTCCTGGAGAAGAAGAGGAATCACGAGTTCGGAACCGGCGTCCAGGCCAAGCTCGCAGGTGATATGACGTGGATCGTTCATCACATCATTCACGCGGACGGCGCGGCGCTCGGCGGCGGCGGTTCCGGTGATGCCCTCGTTAAGAGCCATGCGGAGCCGGACGGGATGCGGATCTTCGTAACGCTGTGAGAAGACGCTTTCGAGATGTTGGGAGGCTTCATTCCAGAGCATTACGGTGAAAACATGATAGTCGACTAGCCGCTTGACGCGCTGTGCGACGCGGCGCAAGAGTTCTTCGCGGTCGAGAATGGAAGTTAGTTCGCGGCTGACGTCATAAAGCAGGCCAAGCGTCTTGGCCTGCTCGGGGAACGCGGTGAGCAGGCTCCGAGGGACCGGATCGACATCGCCAAGGATGGCGTAGGAGGCGAGTTTAGAGAGATCTTCCATAGATGAACGGGCCGGAACAGCTTTCCAATTAGATGTAGCACAAACGAATCGGTTTCAGAAGCTCGGAGCGAATATCCGCGCACGGCTGAACCGCGTGTTTACCTTCTGTCGCAGGCACGCTTGACGGAGTTGCGGCGCGATTCTACGCTAGTGAGGACGGAGGATTGGAGCGGTTATGGGTGCCATTCAGGGGCAGGCATTAGCTGCGCGTCCGTGCGCTTACTGTGGAAAACCGGTGCCGAGGCGGATGAACCACTGCCCGTTTTGCCGGGAGGCGGTTCCGGAAGTTCGATTGTCGGCGAGAGCCGGCAAGGACGGGCGGAGGGAAGTGCACCGCGGGCTGATGTACATGCTGCTGGGGGCCGTGATTTACTATTTTTCGGGCGGCTATAGCGCGCTGCACCTTCCTGTTTTCCTCACTCCTTGGGTGACTACGTACCTGGCGCCGGTGGTATTCCTGGGAGGGATGGGGATGTGTCTTTATGGCGTTTTTTTGCGCATGCGCTCGTGAATGGTGCGCCATTTTGTTGTGCCGAATGATGTTGGCTTTTATGCCCATCTACAGAAGTTCTCGTTTCTGCCAAAGATAGCGAAAAACCAATAAATCGCGAGCCTGAGCGAATCCGGGAAGTGCTCCGGATGTCGCCGTGGATGACCCTGTCCGGCGGGACAGCGTGACGGATTGGGGGAGTACCGTCCTTTCGCGCGCTCGCCGCCAACCGAAGCGCGTGGCTTACTGGAGCATGGGACTCTTCCAAGTCCGCGAGTTCGGCTTAAAAGATTGATCGGAGGGAAAAATGAAAAGGCTAGTTTTAGTGGTTGCGGTGGCAATGTTGAGTGTTTCCTACGGTGCGAACCGAGCGGCGGCGCAGGGGCCGCAAGGAGCGGGTGCGGGAGCAGCATCCTCAAGCAGTCCCAGCTTCACGCATTCGTTGAATCCCATCAAGTGGGTGAAGAAAGACCCGAAGTCGGCGGACGATCAACTCGACGCGAAGGATGAGCAAGACAAGAGACTGACGGCCACCTTGCAATCCCAAGGCGTGTTGGCTGCGAATACGGACGCGAAGAGCGCGTGCGAGAATTTCAAGGCGTTGGATGAGTGCGTCGCGGCGCTACATGCCAGCAAGAATCTTGGAGTGGACTTTAACTGCCTGAAATCAAATTTGACGGGCGTGCAGACGAGCGCGGATATGTCCGCATGCCAGGGCTCAGCGGGCGATAAGGCGATGAGCTTGAGCAAAGCGATCCACGCGATGAAGCCGGATGCCAATGCAAAGACCGAAGCGAAGAATGCGGAAAAGCAAGCCAAGAACGATTTGAAAGCGTCGAAGGCATAGCTCCGTCAGTCGAGAGAAATTAGCGAGCTTCCGGTCAGGGCACAGTTAGCCGCAATACTGTTCACTTAAGGAATTATAGAGTATTCTGTCTGGCAGGAGGACAGAATATCGCTATGGCTCGGACTCTTGCCACTTTGCCCACGGGAAGCCGCATCACGGATTACATCAGCCTTGGGGTGGTTAGCCGAGCCATCCCTCGAGAGAAAATTGATTCGATTTTGGCCGAGACGAATAAGGCCAGTATCCGGCAAAGAGAACTGCCAGCGCATCTGGTGGTGTACTACGTGATCGCACTGGCGCTCTACATGCAGTCTTCCTATCGGGAAGTACTGCGCTGTTTGCTCGAAGGCATCCAGTGGCTGACCAAGCCAGAGGAAACCGTCCGGGCCACCGGCAAGAGCGGCATTTCGCAAGCTCGCTCACGTCTGGGCGCGGAACCTTTGCGTCGGCTATATGAACAGGTCGTTGTACCGATCGCTTCGGAGAAGACCCGCGGGGCGCGCTATCGAACGTGGCGACTCATTAGCCTGGACGGCAGCACGTTGGATGTGGCCGACACCGAGGAGAATGAATACGAGTTTGGGCGTCCCGCCGCCAGCCGCGGATCGAGTGCTTATCCGCAGTTGCGCTTCGTGGCGCTTTTGGAGAATGGCACGCATGTGTTGCTGGGTGGCCGGATGGGAAGCTACGCTACTGGCGAGATCACTCTGGCTAAGGAGGTGGTCCCCCAACTGAAGCCCGGGATGCTGTGTTTGGCGGATCGCTTTTTCTTCGGTTTTCAGCTGTGGACCAAAGCCCAGGCGAGCGGTTGCGAATTGCTCTGGCGAGTGCGCAAGCACCTGCGACTTGAGGTACGCGAACGATTGAGCGATGGTTCTTATATCAGTGCCATCTACCCTTCCGAAAAGGATGCGCGGCACAAAACCAAAGGCGCACGAGTTCGAGTCATTGACTATCAGTTGGAAGGCCTGCCCGACGTCGAACCGATCTACCGGCTGGTCACTACCATCCTGGATCCGCTGCAGGCGCCGGCCGAAGAACTGGCCGCGCTTTATCACGAAAGGTGGGAGATCGAAAACACGTTTGATGAATTGAAGACCCATCTCCGGGGGCGTCAGATTGTCCTGCGCAGCAAAACCCCGGAACTGGTACGCCAGGAGTTCTATGGCTTCTTGCTGGCACACTTCGCCGTTCGCCAGCTGATGCACGAAGCGGCTTTGTCGGTTGCGGAAGATCCGGACCGACTCTCTTTTCTCCACGCGGTACGCGTAGTTCGCCGTAAGTTGTCGGTCTGGGACGCTATTCCCCCCTCCGGCGAGAAAAAATCTTCATCACACGATTCTTGACGAAATACTCGAAGAACGCGTTGTCTCCAGCCGCAAACGATGGAATCCGCGGGGCGTAAAGCGCAAGATGAGCAAATACCCATTGCGGCCGAGGCACCAAGTGGCAAGCAAATGCCTCAGAATCGCAAAATGCATCCGCATCCTTAAGTGAACAGTATTGAAGCTAGCCGAACTTTCGCAGCTGAGCACATCTGGGCCGGTTAAGTGCTTTGGAATCAGTCGAGGTTAGGGAAAGGTCTTCACCACAAATTGGCTCCTACCGGACGGGTTGTCTCTCGATTTTGTAGCTTTCTTTTTGCGCCACCAGGCGCGGTGACGGTTGGCTCGGCAGCGATAGTTTCAATTTCTCGATCAGCACCTTGGTGTCGAGAGAAGGCTGTGTGTAGCGCGGCAGAATCAGCCAACGTTCATCGACCGTGGGAATCCACACATCGATCATTTTGATTTCCGCCAACTTCTCCAGCACCGCCGTGGGTGTCAACCCCGGGGCGTGCAGCAACAGGCGCTGCTTCAGGGTTATCTGCAAGCAGTAAGCGAGAAAGGCGATCAGAATGTGCGCGTCGGCGCGATGCTCCAATTGGTGACGGATCGGACGTATGCAGAGTTCGCTTTTGAGCGATTTAAATACCGCTTCGATGTGGGTCAACTGCACGTAGCGCGTCCACAGCACGCGGGGATCTCCGGCGGTAAGGTTGGAGCGCAGCAAGTAGTGTCCGTCGCGCCATTCCGCCTCCTGGAGCTTTTTCTTCTCCACACGGAACTGGAAGGTCTCCCGCGTCACCTGCTGGTCTTTCTCTGGCACTTCGAGGTGCACGAAGTGGAATGCGCGGCCCGCGGTTGCTTTGGCGGCGCCCACACGCATCAACAACTGGTCGCGAGAAGGAAGGTTTCGGCGCATGCCACGAAGTTTTTTGAGCAAGCGAGCCAAACGTTTGCGCCGCATGGCGGTCTCTTTGGCTTTTCTTCCTTCACTCTTGGCCAACACATAGAGTTCGCCGTCCTGCTCAAACAGTTTTACGTCCACCGAATCTCGAACCTTCTGCCAGGGCAGATCCAGCCACTTCTTCTCATACTGTTGGATCTTGCCTTTCGGTGTACCCACCAGATAGAAAATCTCGCGTGCCGGGTCTCGCATCTCCTGCAAAATCTCTTCGGTCGGAATGCCGCGATCCATCACCCACATGCGTTTTGCTTTCCCGTAGGTCTTCTCGATCTTGTCGAGAAAACCGCGCAGGGTGGTGCGACCGCTGGTATTGCCATCCATCACTTCGTAGGCCAACGGAAAACCATCGGTGGTAATCACCAGTGCAATCACCAGCTGCAAACAGTCCGTCCGTTTATCTGGACTGTGACCGTACTTGGCCTTGGGGTTCTCTTCCATGGCGCCTTCAAAGTACGTGCTGGTCAGGTCGTAGAGCAGCACTTCGAATTCCGCCTTAAACAGATCGGCCCACTTCTGGCGCAGCCACAGAAAGAGTTCCTGTTTATGTTCGAGCACGCGGTCCAGGCAACGATACAAGCGATCCTTTTCGGCCACGGCGAAGTCCATTCCCAACAGCGCATCCATGGCGGTGGTCAGGTACCACTGGCGATGGACACGAAACTCGCTCGTCGGATCCAGCAGCTGGCTCACCACCAGGAGCTGCAACACTTTTTCCCAAGGAACCTCTTCCCGTGTTCCCGTAAGGCGAGCGTCCCAAAACTCATGCAAACCCAGTTGCTGCCACAATTCGCACGCCAACCAGCAGCTACCGAATAGGCGAGGACGTCGCAGTTCGAGACCGCTCAGTTTCACTTGCAGAATATCGATGGCATCGGCGGGAATCTCGCGGTCGTCGGGAAACAGACTCAAGTTTGCATACTCTTGCTGCTGTTCATCAAACACGGACAACGTCTTGCGCCATGCTACTTGTTGTTGATCGTTGATCTCGCCGAGATAGAGAACGGTTCGCTGCACCGTTTTGTCGGAAGCGAGGCGATGGTTTTCTACGATGCTGAAGTAGCGATGATCTTTACCGTCTTTTTTTCGATGGATGCTGCGCAGAAACATGCTGACGGAAGCGTGCCAGAAATCCAGGGGCAAAGGGAAGACACTTGGTCTTCACTCTACGGTTTTTTCAGAGCGCGGCGATGGAAACACACGAGTTAACTGCGAACATGATGGCACAAATACCGAAAATCGTCCCCAGCTGCGAAAATTCGGTTAGAACAAGAGGGCGGGTCGGCCGAAAGTGATTCGGCGCCCGCCCTTTTTGTTTGCGTCCTTATTGGTGGCAGGGAGGTTAGTCTCCGTTCGCCGCTGCTTTGGCCTGATCGGCTTGAACTACGGGGACTTTTACAAGATGTTCGGCCAGGAACCAGACTTGAAGTTCATTTGTCCGGATTACGTCTGAGACCAGCAAATCGTTCGTTCCGTCGTCGCCAGCTTCGCTGGCTTGTCTGGCCATGGTGCGAGCCTCTTTCAGGATGATTTCGTGGGCTTCGAGGAGGCGCGAGATTTGTACGGGCGCTTCTTCGCGGCCGCGCGGCGGGCGCGGGATTATGGTGGTCTCCGCGACATCGGCGGCCATTGCCAGGCTTATTCCACCGAGGAGCTGAATTCGCTCGGCGATTCCGTCCACGAGTTCGTCTTGCTCGCCGTGATGCTTGTCGAAAAGCAAATGCAACTGGTAGAAAGTGTGGCCGGCGACCTGCCAATGATGTTTCTTGTACATGTCGCGGAGCGTCATGGTGTCCGCGAGAATTTGGTTGAGATTTTCGGCGCTTGCGGAGCAGACTTTTTCATCGAGTGCGATCGGGAGTTTGGCGATTTTGCCGTATGGCTGGATTTCGGGGGCATGCTGATGCTGGAGCGGCTTGGCTAGTTTGGTGCCCGCTTCTAGTTGACTGTAGGAAGGTTCGCTTTTGTTGTTTTTCGTGCTCATGGATATCTCTCCTAACTCGGGAATCTGGGGGAATGCCGAGACCCAATCATACGCTTATTGCGCCGGGAGTATGATGCGGACCGTGGAGGCATAGATGCAGAAATCTACATCCGGGCTTGCCAAGATACTCGATCAGATTGAGAAACATTACGGCGTGCAGAAGGCGGTCGGGCCGAGCGATCCCTACGAAATGATCCTGTTTGTGAACTGCGGGTATCCGGCGACGGATGCAGCCTGCACGAAAGGTTACGGACCGTTGAAGGCGAAAGTGGGCACGAAGCCGGACCAGATCCTGAAAGCGTCGAACGCGAAGCTGGCGAAATTGACACGGGACGGAGGGATGTTCCCGGAGCTGCGCGCGGAGCGATTGAAACTGATCGCGCGAATCGCAAAGGAGAGTTTTGGCGGGGACTTGAAATGGGGGCTGGAGGAGTTGATGAAGGAAGAAAAAACGCCGGCGGAGAAGAGATTGCGACAGGTGAAGAGTGCGTTGAAAGAATTTCCAGTGATTGGAGAGCCGGGGGCGGACAAGATTCTATTGTTCAGCGGGATGGCGCCAGTCGCGGCGGTGCCCTCCGCGTGTACGGGGGTGCCACAACGGATTTTCTTTGGACACGAGGATAAGAACTATGGAAGGGGTTACCGGGCGGCACAGGGGGCGATGGCGGCGGAAGTCCCGGAGAACTTTGCGGCGCGGCAGCGCGCTTACCTGCTTTTGAAAAAGCACGGACAGGAGATTTGCAAGAGGACGAAACCGAAGTGCGAGATATGCCCGATACGCGGGACGTGCGCATACTTTGAAGAGAGCGGTGGGAGGAACGCTAACAGCGGCAGAGTGGTGCAGTCAGCCTAGCGTTCGATTCTCCGAACATGACCCGGGGGGAGATCGGAAAGCGCACGCAGCCATTCAGGGACAAGAGGCAGAAGATCCTTAAGACGGCCGGACCGGCCCTTGAGAATCAACACAGAAATTCGACGCCCGCGCAGATTTTGTTGAGCCTCCATACCCCGATCGATTGTAATGAGAACTTCGTAACCGGCCTGCTCGGCCAACCGTAGCAGAATTCCATTCTTCTTGCCGGAATAGCCCACTTCGGAAGCCGTCAGACAGGTGTGACCAGATAGGTGAGGCTTAAGTTTGCGGGGCACGCACTCATCGAGCAGAATCTTCATCCAAGCTTTTCAACAAGCAGGGTCTTGGCTTGTTCGAGTGCGGCGATTGCTGCCTCCCGGGTGACAGTGGGGAAATCATCGAGAAATTCGTCCAGCGTTTCGCCACCTTCGAGGTAGTCGAGCAGATTCTGAAATGGGACGCGAGTGCCGGAGAAGACGGGGGTGCCACCCAGAATTTCAGGATCTTTGACCACGATATCGTACTGCTTATCCATGGTTACATTCCCTCGATTCCCGCTCGGCAGTCCACGCGGCTTTAAGCAGGGCAAAGTCTACAACCAGGTCAACGCACTTCCCAGGTGTCGCCGGCGCGGAGAAGCTTTGCGAGGTCGCCGGGGCCGCGCTTTGAAATGACGTCTTTGATCTGCTGGTTCATGACGTCTTCATAGCGGGGAAGATCGTCCCACGCGCGAAGCACGCCGATTGGCGTGGGGAAGCCAGGACGATGCTCCATGTGCGAGAGCAGGAAGGCGTAGGAAGCGCGCGGATGATGCGCGTCATGGATGATCAGATCGGATTCGGAAACGCCGTTGCCCAGATGGACGACTTCGATATCGCCGTCGGGCATACGGCGAATGCCCTTGTCGCGATTCTTGCCGAAGACGAGCGGTTTGCCGTGCTCGAGCTGGAGGATGTGCTCGCTGCGCGCGTCGCGTTCGGTGAGGTTGAACCACGCGCCATCGTTGAAGATGTTGCAGTTTTGCAGGATCTCGACGAACGCGGAACCTTTGTGGGCGGCGGCATGCTTCAGAGTTTCCTTGAGATGTTGCTGGAAAACGTCGACGGAGCGCGCGACAAAGGTGGCTTCCGCGCCGATGGCGAGAGAAATCGGGTTGAACGGGCGGTCGAGGGAACCGAAGGGAGTCGACTTCGCCTTCTTGCCGATCTCGGAGGTCGGCGAATACTGGCCTTTCGTCAAGCCGTAGATGCGGTTGTTGAAGAGCAGAACTTTCAGGCCGACGTTGCGGCGCAGCATGTGAATCAAATGATTGCCGCCGATGGAAAGGGCGTCGCCGTCGCCAGTGGCGACCCAAACTTCGAGATCCGGGCGAATGGCCTTAATCCCCGTGGCGACTGCGGGCGCGCGGCCGTGAATGGTGTGAAAGCCGAAGGTGTTCATGTAATACGGGAAGCGGCTGGAGCAGCCGATGCCGGAGACCACGACGAAATTTTCGCGCTTGATGCCGAGCTCCGGAAATACGGACTGAACGGCGGAAAGAATGGCGTAGTCGCCACAGCCCGGGCACCAGCGAACTTCCTGGTCGGTCTGAAAATCTTTCTTGGTTAGAGGCGTGATGGGTGGAAGGGTGGCAGTGCTCATTGCGAAATCTCCCCAAGAAGCTCTTCGATCTTTTGCTCGACTTCGGCCTGCTTGAATGGACGGCCCTGAATTTTGTTGAGGCCTATCGCATCGACCAAATATTTGGCGCGCAGGACCCAAAGAAGCTGGCCCATGTTCAATTCGGGCACGAGGACCGTCTTATAGCGCTGGATCACCTCGCCGAGGTTTTCAGGCAGCGGGTTGAGATACCGCAGGTGGACATGGCCGATTTTGCGGCCTCGCGCGCGTTGCGCTTTCAAGGCTGCGGTGATGGCCCCATGTGTCGAACCCCACGCAATAATCAGAAGATCGCCTTCGGGGTCGCCCGCCGGAACGGCGTCGGGGATCTCCTGCACGATGGCCGCGACTTTTGCTGCGCGGATGCGCACCATATTTTCGTGATTCAGCGGCTCGTAATTGATGTTTCCGGTGACGTCTTGCTTCTCGAGGCCGCCGATGCGGTGCTCGAGGCCCGGAGTGCCAGGAACAGCCCAGGGACGCGCCAGCGTTTGTGGATCGCGCTTGTATGGCAGATAGCCGTTTGGACCATTGGGTTCCGTCGCAAATTTGACGGGGAAGGCGGGGATTTCATCGACGTTGGGAATCTTCCAGGGTTCGGCGCCATTCGCAAGGTAGCCGTCGGAGAGAACGATTACGGGAACCATGTATTTGATGGCGATGCGGCTGGCTTCGAGAGCGGCCCAGAAGCAATCGCTGGGAGTTGCTGCCGCAATGATGGGGATCGGCGCTTCGGAGTTGCGCCCGAAAAGCGCTTGCAAGAGATCGGCTTGCTCGGTTTTTGTGGGAAGGCCTGTGGAAGGTCCGCCGCGCTGAATGTCGCAAATGACCAGCGGAATTTCGACGGCTACGGCCAGCCCCATCGCTTCGGTCTTGAGCGCCATGCCAGGGCCAGAAGTTGTTGTGATTGCCAGCGCGCCGGCATAAGCAGCGCCAATGGAGCTGGTGATGGCGGCGATTTCGTCTTCAGCTTGGAAGGTCATCACTCCGAAATCTTTGTATTGCGAAAGCTCGTGAAGAATGTCCGACGCGGGCGTGATGGGATAACTGCCCTGAAAGAGGCGCAGACCCGACTTTTGAGAGGCGGTGACGAAGCCGAGCGCAAGAGCTTGGTTTCCGCTGAGATTGCGGTAAGAGCCGGGCGCGAGCTGCGCCGGCGGAATTTCGTAGCTGATTTGAAAGGCTTCCGTGGCTTCGCAGTACGAATAGCCTGCCTTCATGGCGAGCTTGTTGGCCTCGACGAGCAGCGGCTTGTTCTTGAATTTGCCTTCAATCCAGCGGACGGTGGGATCCATCGAGCGGTTGTAAAGCCAATAGCACATGCCAAGAGCGAAGAAGTTTTTGCAGCGGCTGATGGATTTGGCGTCCAGACCGAGATCATCCAACGCTGTTTTGGTGAGCCGCTCCAGCTCGACGGAGAACAGGCGGTACTTGTCGAGCGAATGATCCTCGAGCGGATTGCGATCCATCTTCGCTTTGCGAAGATCGTTTTCCGCGAAAGCATCGGAATTTACGATCAGGATGCCGTTGGCCTTGAGGTCGGCGACATTCATCTTCAGCGCCGCGGGGTTCATGGCGATCAGGACGTCGACGGCGTCACCGGGCGTGTACACGTCGCTGGAGGAAAAATGAAGCTGGTAGCCGCTGACGCCTGGAAGGGTTCCGGCGGGGGCGCGGATTTCCGCGGGAAAGTCCGGGAATGTGGCGATATCGTTTCCGTAGAGAGCAACGGTATTGGTGAACTGGCTGCCGGTAATCTGCATGCCGTCGCCGGAATCGCCGGCAAAACGGATGACCGCGCGATCGATCACCTCGCGCTTGTGCTTTACGGGCGGCGTTTCCATCAAAGTTGACATAGTGGCCAGGGCTCCGCTTTCACTGAACTCCCGGACGAATCCCCCGAAGGAGTGTGGCTCGATTTTTTAGTTGGGCAGTGCGAAAACCAGGTTGGATACAGCATCCAGCCGCCCGGAGCCTACGGGAGAAGAATACCACACCGTGGTGTACATGGCGGTGCGAGGGGCATGTGAGAGCAAATGTGTCGTTAAAGGTAGAGACGCGGTGAATGGAACGAAGATTACGCGAAGATAGCGTAGATCAAGCTTGAAAGGCAGCCGCCGCGGCGGCCTGTTCGAGAAACCTGGAACGCTGCCAGAGAAGAACCGCGAGCACGGCCATGATCATAAGCGCCGAGAAGATCATCATGAAGCGGAAGTAGCTGTCCGACGTAAATGGACTTCCGGGAGCAAAAGCAGGGTTTTGAGAGTACATCTTCTCGAAGGCCGCCCGCATGACTTGGGTATAATTCTCAGAAAATGCCGCTATCAAGCAATTCAGAACACCGACGCATTGCAAAACGATCTCAAGGTATAGCGCCCACGGCTTGAGCTTGAAGATGCCTACTCCGGCCGCCCCTGATACCAGTCCGAATAGAAGAAAGACGTACCTTGGGACGGCGCCTCCAAATGCATGCCCAAAAAAGTAGAAGGGGATATTCGAGGGAAACGGGACGAACACGAACAGGAGCATGAAAACAGCTCCAAAGATAAAGAGGCCAGCCAAGATCGCCAGGGGTAAGGGACACGTTGGGCGTTTTTGTAGTGGCGCCGGCGACGTATGGTGCAATTGTGGAAAACCGGAAGCGTCCATTGCAGCGGCGAAGGGCAGCGGACTAGTGAACGCGGTTGTGACTCTTTTGCGCGTAAACAACACAAGCCACCAGATGCCGACGCATGCAGGTGTGCCGTAAAAGATGACCATAAATATTTTCACAAACCGCATGACTTGGCCGCCGTCGACTCCGTTGGCGTTCGGCAGCCCAAGCCCCGCCCCGGCGTTGAAAATCACCAAGCTAAACGCAACCACTGCCAGGCCGAAGAAGGCCATCATGCCGCCCCAGATGAGCATCGTTAAGCGGGCCCAGTTGCGGCGGCGCATCACGCCAACACCGACGAACACGCCGAACCCCGCCAGGACCAAAAAGAAAAGGAGGAACACCGCGGAGAGAGTGCGAACTTCGGGAGGCATCGGCGGCGCGCCCTGCGCTGCCGGGAGATGCGGCATGAGCAGCACTCCGAGACCGCCCAGCAGGCAGCCGAATGCAACGAAAAGACTGAGGATGATCGCTACTACTCCCGCAGCGGTAACGGAGGGAAGGGATTCATTCCTGGTAAGTGTATTCATGTGTGGACCACCATTTGCAGACCATCATCGCAACCACGGAGGAAACCTGTCTATCGTTCGTGTGTATATCATTTCCAGAAGTGCTACCAGAGGGAAGTGAAAGTAACGCGAAAACAATTTGCTGCTTGACGTTCGCTTTCTTTTCGCCTAAAGTGGCTGTGGAAAACTCGATCTTATGGAGGCGCGCCATGGCCCTGACAAAACGCCAAAAAGAAGTTCTGGATTACCTGGTTTCTTTTGACAACAAGCACGGCTACGCGCCGAGCTTTGAGGAGATTGGCAAGGGCCTGAAGCTGACTTCGCTGGCGACCGTCCACAAACACATCACCACGCTTGAGAAAAAAGGGTTCATCCGGCGTGGCTACAACCAGAGCCGGTCGATCGAAATCCTGCAGTTGCCAAAGCCGGTCAAGGAACAGATCAGCGATCGGCGAGTACAAGAGTTGCCGTTGGTGGGGAGGATCGCCGCGGGACGGCCGCTGGAGGCGGTGGAAGAGCGCGAGACGCTTTCGCTTGGTGATTTTGCCCGGGGCGGGAACTCTTTCGTGCTGCAGGTGAAGGGCAGCTCGATGATTGAAGATCACATCATGGATGGAGATTACGTGGTGTGCGAACAGACGCAAGTGGCCAACGCGGGCGATATTGTCGTGGCGTTGATCGGCGGAGAAGAAGCGACCCTCAAGAGGTTCTATCGCGAAGGGGCAGGGAAGATTCGGCTACAGCCGGCGAATTCAGAGATGGCGCCGATTCTGGTGGCCGCGAACGACCTCAAGATTCAGGGGCGCGTCATCGGAGTACTTAGAAAATACTGAAGATCCGGGGCGCGCGGCATCTCGGGCGCTTCAGACTCAAATTTACGCGCTAGTTTGTTTTTACCAGTGCTAGGTCGCGTTTCCGCGCAAAGCAGAATCTCGATCCACTCCGAACATTCCTCAGGTAAGTCGAAACCGGGTTCCCATTTGAAATTCCGCTCTCGATGTGACTTAATTGTGTCCATCCGGCAACGCCGCGCGTCAAAGGTACCGGGCGGGGTCTGCTCCAAAGGAAGCCACCAAATTTGTCTCCCAAACGCGAAAACATACTGATCTTCGAGCCCGATGATGCGAAGCGGCAGCAACTTGAGGGCGCGCTGGGTTCCGCGGGCTACCAAGTTTCTACTGCGCCCTCGCAGGCAGAAGGATTTCGGCTCGTTCAGACGGCTGCCGTGGACGTGTTTCTACTTTCCGCTGATCTTGCCGATGTGCTCTGTTGCAACTCGCTGTCGGAAATTAAGGGCTTAGGCTCGACCTCCAATACGCGCGTGATTCTTTTCGCGCGAGGTGGCGCGGCCGAGCGGGCGCGGGCTCTGGACCTGGGCGCCGATGACGTGTTGACGCCGCCGTGGGAGCCTGCCGAGCTGCTCGCGAGGGTGCGCGTCCAATTGCGCGACAAACGTACGCTCGAAGAGCTGCAAGAAAAATCCCGCCTGGCAGAAGAAGGGCAGGAAATCGCGCATACCGCGTTTCAAGCGATCGCGGTGACGGAAAAAATGACGCGCGACGCGTTCTCGCTCGATCGCGCGCTGAAGATTGGCGTTGGCGCGCTTCTCGGCGTTGCTGCGGTTATCTCCGTCATTTTTCTGCTCTATTCACGGCGGGCAGAAAAAGAAACCAAGCGCGCTTATTCCGTCATCGCGCAGCTCGAGCACGGGGTGCATACGGAACAGGCCTTGGTTGACGAAGCCAACAAGGCGCGCACGCAGCTGCAGCAAACGGACCTCACCGCCGAAAAACAAATGCTCCAAAAACAGACGGACGATCTTCGCCAGAAACTGTCCGCAGCGGATGCCAGCGAAGTCTCCGGACTGCGAAAGGAATTGGAAGAAACCACGACCCGCCTGAAGAAAGTTGAAAATCAATCCAATGCCGCCGAAGGAGTTATCCGCGCCAACGCGCCGAGTGTTTGTTTGCTGCACGTGTCGGTAGTTTTCCTCGATAAAGCCTCGCGAAGGCCTTTGCGCTATGGGGCGATTAATCCCGACGGCCAGCCGCTCAAAGACGGCGACGGCAACGTGGTGTACAGCCTGGACGGCGTCGCGCCCGAAGTTCGCGAAGATTTTTTCGGCACGGGATTCATTGTCGGAGAGAATCAGGTGCTCACCAATCATCATGTGGCCCAGCCCTGGTGGGAAAACGAAGAGCTTAGCGCAGTGACTCAACAGGGTTTGCAGCCGACCATCTCCGAGATGGCCGCCTACTTTCCAGGAGCGACGACCGGCATTCCGATGAGCGTGTCGCAGATATCAGACGAAGCCGATTTAGCGGTGCTGCGCGGCGACCTTTCCTCCCTGAGACGGCCTGTTCTGAGAATGGATGGGAGCAAGCAGGCAGCAGTGAGCGGCGAGCTTTTGATTTCGCTGGGATACGCAACTGGTCTGAGCGCGATCCTGGCGCGCGCGGGCGAGGACACGGTGAAGGACATCGTAAAGGAGTCCGGCGGCGACCCGAAGAGAATTGTCGACGAACTTGAAAAGCGCCAACTGATCCGGCCTTTGGTGACGCAGGGGCACATTGGCGACGTCCTGCCGGACAAAATTGTTTACGATGCGCAAACGACGCATGGCGGCTCCGGCGGGCCGCTGATTAACCGCGACGGCGAAGTGATTGGCGTGACGTTTGCCGTGTTGAATGGATTTGGCGGATCCAATTTTGGAGTGCCCATCCGATTTGCGCAGCCGTTGCTTAAACAATAGCGCTTTTCTCGCCCTGCTTTGCGCAGGCAAAGAATTTCTTTTGCCAATCAAAAAATGTGCTCCAGCCCTCTCGCGCATGCGTGAAACAATGTAAAGTTTCGCGTAAGCTTCTTGCCGGTTCTGTGATGAAGAAGAAAACACCCATTCGGAAATTGCTGGCGGCGAATCGCAGCGAAATCGCCATTCGGATTTTCCGTGCCGCCACCGAGCTCGGCCTGCGGACGGTGGGAATTTATTCGCAGGAAGACCGCTTGGCGCTTCACCGCTTCAAGGCGGATGAAGCCTACCAGGTGGGCGTGGGCAAGGGCCCGGTCGAGGCGTATCTCGATATTGCCGGCATTGTGGCGCTCGCCAAAGAAAAGAGTGTTGACGCGATTCATCCTGGCTACGGTTTTTTGGCCGAAAATCCCGCCTTCGCTCGCGCCTGCGAAAAAGCGGGGGTCGCGTTTATCGGGCCAACGTCGGAGTTGCTCGAACTCTTGGGAGACAAGACGGCCGCGCGGCGGCTGGCTGTCTTGGCTGATGTGCGGGTGCTGCCGGGCACTGAAGAAGCAATCAGCTCCGTGGGCGAGGCGCGCAAATTCGCCGCCGAAATCGGTTACCCCGTGATTGTGAAAGCTGCGATGGGAGGGGGCGGGCGCGGCATGCGCGTGGTGCGCGACGAGACGGAACTGGAATCGCGGCTCGAAGAAGCTCAGGGGGAAGCAAAATCCGCTTTCGGCGACGCCAGTGTTTTTCTCGAGAAATATTTGCCACGCGCGCGCCATATTGAGGTGCAAATACTCGGCGACAATCACGGCAATTTGCTGCATCTGTACGAGCGCGACTGCTCCGTGCAGCGGCGCCACCAGAAAGTCGTCGAAGTTGCGCCGGCCGCGAATTTGCCGGCAAACGTCCGTGCGGAGCTTTGCGATGCGGCGGTGAGGCTGGCGCGAAAAGCGAAATACCGCAACGCGGGCACCGTCGAGTTCCTTTATGACGTTGACGCGAAGAAGTGGTATTTCATTGAAGTGAATCCGCGCATTCAGGTCGAGCACACCGTCACGGAGATGGTGACCGGCATCGACCTGGTGCGCTCACAAATTCTCGTGGCGCAGGGCCACAAGCTGCATGAGGAACCTCTTGCTCTGCCGAAACAGGAAAATGTGCCGCTGTATGGCGCCGCACTACAATGCCGCGTCACGACGGAAGATCCGGGAAATAATTTCGCACCCGATTACGGAAAGCTCACGACTTACCGCTCGCCTGCGGGATTTGGAATTAGGCTCGATGGCGGAACAGCGTATGCCGGCGCGGTGCTGGCCGCTTACTACGATTCGCTGCTCGTGAAGGTCACCGCCTGGGGCACGAAGCTTCCCGAAGCTTGCCAGCGGATGGACCGCGCGCTGCGTGAGTTCCGAATTCGCGGCGTCAAGACCAACATTCCGTTTCTCGAAAATGTTGTGAATCATCCGCGCTTCCGTGCCGGCGACGTAACTACATCTTTTCTTGATGAGTACCCCGAGTTGTTTCATCTCCACAGCCGAGGCGACCGCGCCACCAAGCTGCTCTCTTATCTCGGCGACGTGATTCTCAACGGCAATCCCGAAGTAAAGGGCAAAGCAATACCTAAAGCACTGGAAAAAGCCGTGCTTCCCTCGGTTCCTGGCATCGAGCCGCCTGCCGGAACCCGGCAAATGTTGCGCAAATTGGGGCCTAAGAAATTCGCGGCGTGGGCAAGAAATGAAAAGCGGCTGCTCCTTACGGATACGACGTTTCGAGATGCGCACCAATCCTTATTGGCGACGCGTGTGCGCACCTACGACCTATTGGGAACCGCGGGCGCGGTCGCGCGGCGTGTTCCAAACTTGTTCAGCCTCGAAATGTGGGGTGGCGCAACGTTTGACACTTCCATGCGTTTTCTTCACGAGGATCCCTGGCAGCGGCTTCGCGAGCTCCGCGAGCGGATTCCCAATATCTGCTTCCAGATGCTGCTTCGCGGCGCGAACGCGGTCGGTTACACCTCGTATCCGGACAATGTAATTGTCGATTTCGTCCGCGAAGCTTACGCGCAAGGCATCGACATCTTCCGCATCTTCGATTCGCTCAACTCGATCGAAAACATGCGCGTCTCGATTGACGCCGTGCTCGAAACGGGCGCTGTCTGTGAGCCGGCGATTTGTTACACGGGGGACATCTTTGATAAATCGCGGCCCAAATATTCGCTGAAATACTATGTCGCCATGGCCAAGCAGCTTGAGAAGCTGGGCGCGCATTTCCTGGCGATCAAGGACATGGCCGGCCTATGCAGGCCCTATGCTGCGCACGAACTCGTGAAAACGCTTCGCGGTGAAATTGCCATCCCCATCCATTTTCACACGCACGACACCAGCGGCATTAATTCCGCCTCGGTTTTGAAAGCTGCGGATGCGGGCGTCGACGTGGCTGACGCGGCGATTGCGGCGATGAGCGGCGGCACCAGCCAGCCCAACCTTAATTCCATCGTCGCGGCTCTGCGCAACACGCCGCGCGACACGAAGCTCGACATCGACGCGCTCAACGAATGCTCCGATTATTGGGAAACCGTGCGCACTTACTATTTGCCCTTTGATTCAGGCTCAAAGGCCGGCTCGGCGCGGCTTTATCAGCACGAAATTCCCGGAGGCCAATACACGAATCTGCGCGAACAAGCCGCAGCCATGGGCCTGGGCCATCGGTGGCGTGAAGTCGAAAAAATGTACGCAGAAGTGAACCAACTCTTCGGCGACATCGTGAAGGTAACACCGTCCAGCAAAGTCGTCGGAGATATGACGCTCTTTCTCATGGCCAACGAACTGCGAGCGGAAGATCTGCTCAAGTTGGACGAAAAGCACGATCTTTCTCTTCCTAATTCTGTGGTGGATATGTTTTCAGGTGTGCTTGGCGTTCCGCCCGGCGGATGGCCGCGTAAACTGCAAAAAATAATCTTGCGCGGGGCTGCTCCGCTAAAGGGCCGTCCTGGCGCTAGTCTTGAAGCCGTAGATCTAGCGGAAGCGTCGGGTGTGCTGGAGAAAAAAACAGGCCACGTAGGGCGCCGCGACGATCTCCTGAGCTATCTTCTCTATCCAGATGTATTTGTAAAGTGCGACAAATTCCGCCAGACCTACGCCGACGTGAGCGTGCTCCCCACGCCCGCGTTTTATTATGGCCTGGCGTCGGGCGAGGAGATCACGGTTGAAATCGAGGCAGGAAAGACGCTCATCGTAAAGTTCTTAACAGCTAGCGATCCGCATCCGGACGGAACGCGTACCTTATTCTTTGAATTGAATGGACAGCCGCGCGAAGTTAATGTTCGTGACCGAGCTCTTCGTGTGGTCGAGCGCGCACATCCCAAGGCTGATCCCGCCGATCCCGGACAGGTAGCCGCTCCTACGGCAGGCGTGATCAGCGGAATCGCCGTGCAAGCCAATCATCCCGTGGAACGCGGCGCTAAACTTTTGACTCTCGAGGCCATGAAAATGCAATCCAATATTTACGCGCCGATTACCGGACGCGTCACCAAGCTTCTTGTGACCCCCGGCCAACATGTTGAAGCTAAAGATTTGCTGGTGACGATCGCTCCGTGAGCGCTCCGAATCTCCGCAAGCACGAAGGCTTTCGTTCGCGCTTCCTGAGAAACCAGCGCGACCTTATTGTCTATCTACCGCCCAGCTACGATGATCAGCCGGGCCGCAGCTTCCCGGTCCTTTATCTTCATGATGGACAAAATCTTTTTGATGGTGCGACTTCTTTCATTCCCGGAATGGATTGGCACGTCGGCCAAACCGCCGACCAAGCTATCTGCTCCGGCGCAGTCGAGCCGCTCGTCATCGTCGGCATGTACAACACCAAAGCCCGCATTCGTGAATACACGCCCACGCACGTGCCCAAACTCGGGGGCGGTCGTGCGGATCGGTATGCCAAATTTCTGATCGAAGAGGTAAAGCCTTTCATCGAACGCGAATACCGCGCACTTTCCGGGCCGGAAAATACGGGCATCGGCGGCTCTTCGCTCGGCGGCCTCGTTTCTCTCTACCTAGGCCTCAAACTTCCCCAAACCTTCGGAAAGATCGCAGCCCTTTCTCCTTCCGTTTGGTGGAATCAGCAGGTGATGCATCGCTTCGCGCAAGCCGCACGGGTGGATCCGCGTCCGCGCATCTGGCTGGACATCGGGACACGCGAAGGGTCGCGCATCGTGCAAGACGTTGAACAATTCCGCGACGTCCTGCTGCAAAAAGGCTGGCAACTCGGGCGCGACCTCCACTACGAGCGCGTGGAAGGCGCCGAACACAACGAAGCGGCCTGGGCGCGTCGCGTGGGCCCGTTTCTGCAATTTTTGTTTCCGGCCCGCTAGAGCGAAGTATAATCCGCCCTCTATCGCGCAGCGGCGCTGGGTCGTTGTGGAATTCGGGCCACGCGAAATTCAGGGGTCCTTTAATGCCAGAGAGCAGTCCTCTCACCATCCTCTGTGTCAGCTCCTACGAAAAAGGGCAGGAGTTTCTTCGTACATGCAAGGAGATCGGCTGCCGCGTGCTCCTTTTGACCGTCGAAAAACTTCGCGACGCCGATTGGCCCCGCGAGTCCATCGATGAAATGTTTTTCATGCCCGAAGAGCTTCCCGTGCAAGATCTCATCGACGCGGTGAGTTATGCCGCGCGCTCGCAGCCAATCGACCGCATCGTGGCCCTGGACGAATTCGACATGGAAAATGTCTCGGCCCTTCGCGAGCATCTGCGCATCCCGGGCATGGGCCTCACAACGGTCCGCTATTTTCGAGACAAACTCGCCATGCGCGCTCGCGCCAAAGAAGCCGGCATCCCCGTACCGGAATTCGTCCATGTCCTGAACTACGACAATTTGCGCGAGTTCATGGCGCGAGTTCCCGCGCCGTGGTTGCTGAAGCCGCGCTCGCAAGCCTCCGGCATCGGCATGAAAAAGATTTACGAACCCGGCGAGCTGTGGCCCTGGCTCGATCAACTCGGAGACATGCAATCGAATTATTTGCTCGAGCAATTCATTCCCGGAAGCGTTTTTCATGTGGATAGCGTTGCTTCGGAGCGCGAAGTGGTTTTCGCGGAAGCCCACGCTTACGGCGCGCCACCGCTCGATACTTCGCATCAGGGCGGAGTTTTCACCACGCGCACGCTTCCGCGCGACTCTCTGGAAACGAATGCACTCCTCGAACTCAACCGCGAAGTCCTCAAGGATCTAGGCTTCCTGCGTGGCGTCACCCATGCGGAATTTTTGAAAGCACACGCTGACGGCAAGCTTTATTTTCTCGAAGTAGCCGCCCGAGTCGGCGGTGCCTATATTTCAAATGTCATCGAAGCCGCCAGTGGCATAAATCTATGGCGCGAGTGGGCGCGCCTCGAAGTCGGAGCAGGGAAGGAGGCTTATGGGCTGCCGAAACCGCGCTTCGATTACGCGGGAGTGATCGTATCTCTCGCCCGGCAGGAACGTCCCGACACTTCAGCGTACAACGATCCGGAGATCGTCCATCGCATAACAAAATATCATCACGCCGGTTTCGTCCTAAAGTCCTCGACGCCACAGCGCATCGAAGAACTCCTGGGCACCTACTCAAGAAGATTTCAAATTGATTTTCTCGCCACACAGCCCGTTCCCGAAAGGCCTAGCAACTGACGAATCTGTGCGCTACACTCTGTTCGCCCCCCTACAACGTCATCAGAGTTTCACTGAAAATTGAACTGTGAGCGACGACGGCCACTGGCCAAAGGTCTAGTAACTTTCAGGAACGGCCACGCAAGTCTGCATTTGCTGTGCGCCATACTGAGGACTAAAGTTTGCAATACCCCGAGCATGAATTTGCCAGGGGTGGTGCTATCCCTTTGGGAGGGACCGATGTGGGGCAATAAGAAACCGGATACGCCATCCGCGCCTCCGGAGCCAAAAAATTTTCCAACGAATCAGCCGCCGAAGCCCGCTCCGGCGACTTGGGAGGATAAATCCGCAATGAGTACAGATGCCATGCGTCCATTGGGTGCAACCGCGGACCGCGCCACCGCGCGGCTCGGGGCCAGCCTGCACGTGAAAGGCGAGATCTCCGGCAATGAGGATCTGCTGATCGATGGTTCGGTCGAAGGACTGATCCAGCTTGATGAGCGGAAGCTGACCGTCGGAACTACCGCAAAGGTCACTGCCGATATTATCGCCCGCGAGGTGGTGGTCTACGGCACGGTGAAGGGAAATCTTCGCGCCAAGGACCGGATCGAAATCAAGAAGGACGGTTCCGTCAACGGGGATCTGACGACCGCCCGCATCATGATCGAAGACGGCGCCTACTTCAAAGGCTCGATCGAGATCGATAAGACCGCGGAGAAGGATTCCGGCCACAATGCGTTTGCAAAAGGCCCGGCAGCTCCTGTCGCCACGAAAACAATTTAACCCGGCTAAAGTTTCCGGATTCTAGCAAGCGGCGCAGATTTTCAATCTGCGCCGCTTCTCTTTTCCACCTCGCACGGCTGCCCCTTCTGTTAAAAGATTTCTTAACTTGACAACTAACGAAAGTGGATAAAAGTGAGCATGGTCATCCTCTCAAGTCTGCGCACTCGGCTCTTGTTGCCCTTTCTTCTGCCAGGATTCAAGCCGAAAACGCGCAAGGAACGTGGGGTCGTTCGATGGGTCGCCTGGGGAAAAGCGTCCCTAATCTGTTGCTCGCCCTTTTACTGCCCGCCTTTTTCGGATGCGGTGGTGGTTCTTCCGGGACACAAATCCCTCCTCCCCCTCCTCAGCCCGATTTCTCGATCGACTTTTCTCAAAATTCCGTCAATGTGCAGCAAGGCTCGACCAGTTCCTCAGTAAGTCTCTCTGTGAGCGCTCTCAACGGCTTCACTGGCACTGTTCAAGTGACTCTCTCTGGTTTGCCTCCGGGCGTCGTTTCCAATCCGGCGAGCCCGTTTGGCGTTGCGGCGGGCTCGAGCATACCCGTGCTCTTCTCAGCGACGGCCAACTCAGCAACGGGAAACTCCACGATTGTTGCTACGGGGACCAGCGGCTCCCTTTCGCATCCGGCAAATCTCGGCCTCACGATTCAGACCGGGGTAGCGGCCAACTTGCCGCGAACGACCTACGCAGAAACTGACTCCAGTCCCTCATTCGATGATCCGTCCGGCGAACCTCATCACCGCCATATCGCTTACGATCCCGCGCATCAACTCGTTTTCGTCGCCAACCGCGCAATGAACTGCGTCGACATTTTCTCCTCGACCACGGCCACCCGCGTCGCGGAGGTCAGTGTCCCCGGAGCAAGCAGCGCCGATCTTTCCGCGGATGGCACGACAGTTTGGGTGGGAACGGTGACGGAGCAGGTCGCCGCGATCGACACTACCTCGCTTCAAGTCGAAGCACGCTACGAGATAGCCGGCCTGCAACCTCTTCCCAATACGCTGTTCGATCGCCCCGAAGAATTGCTCGCGCTTTCTGGCGGCAATTTGATGATGCGTCTTCGCCAATCCCAGACAGGCGAAGCGTTGCTTGCTCTTTGGGCCCCTTCGTCGAATACGCTCACAAACCTGACCTCAACGGCCCCGCAGCTTTTTCAGAACGGACTTGGCGCAATGGCGCGGACCGGCGATCAGTCAAGGGTTCTAGTGGCAGCGAACGATGCTAGTGGCGAGATCGCCGTCTACAATGCCGCCGGCAGCGTTCTCACCGGCCCGAAGGGGCTCGGCAGCGGCACAATCCCGCTCGTTGCTGCTAATCCCGATGGTTCCAAGTTCGCTGTCGTCTTCGTCGCGAATGGCAATTCGCAGGTTCTGCTTCTGGACGGCTCCTTAGATGTACTGGGCGCCTACCAAACTTCTGCCGTGAATGGGACGGTCTTCTCCCGCGACGGCCAGTTCTTGTATATAAGCGAAAATGCCGGAGCACCTCCCGTCGTCACAGTTCTGAATGGGAACACCCTTAGCACCATTGGCCAGGTGCCCGATTTATGGATTGCCGGGCGGCGCACGGAAATCGAAGACGTGGACTCCACATATCTCTTGTTCGGCGTCGCGAATCGTGGCCTCGGTTTTATCGATGCCGCAAGTCCCGGTTCGCTCTCATCCACCGCCCCAAGTTTCGCCGCCGCGCCGAGTGCGCAGCCCGCCGAGGGTCCAAACGTCGGTGGAACTGTCACCACACTCTCCGGGCATAATTTTTCCAGTTCTGCTCAGATCAGCTTCGGCACGCAAATCGCCAGCAGTGTGAGCGTTGCGGGGGCCAACCAAATCAACTCGACGGCACCTCCTAACGCCGCAGGCGGCCCAGTGAGTCTAACTGGCTATTTCTCCAACGGCTGGCTCGCACTCGCGCCCGCCGCGTTCAGCTACGGTCCAAAAGTGCTTCAAATCTTGCCCAATGCAGGAGCGCCCGCGGGCGGGGATACAGTTCAAATCTATGGCTATGGATTCGGCAGCGACCCCACCAAAGTTACCGTCACGATTGGCGGTGAGGCTGCCACCGTCCAAAAAGCTGAAAATGTTACCTCCATTGCGCTGTCTCTGGGGCTGGACGCAACATACCCTTTTTCTTT
The DNA here is from genome assembly GCA_963843265.1 of uncultured Acidobacteriota bacterium. Taxonomy (GTDB): domain Bacteria; phylum Acidobacteriota; class Terriglobia; order Acidiferrales; family UBA7541; genus Acidiferrum. The sequence goes on from CAWJJR010000002.1 coordinate 359,232, forward strand.
GGAGTGCATCACGCTGCAAGCGCCGGCTGGAACAGCGGGGAAGGCCGACGTTGTCCTCACTTCGCCCGCCGGTTCGGTCACCGCCTCGAAAGCCTTCCAGTATTTGCGGAGCGAGACTTTTTATGCCAAGCCCTCTTTCGATAAACTCATTTTGTACGACCAGTCTCGCCAATGGCTCTATCTCAGCGACATCGACCACCTGGACGTTTTCGATTTGGCCGCCGGGGTTTTTCACGCGGCCGGCCTCGAGCCACCTGGAGGCCCTCCCCCAACTGCTGAACTTCGCGGTCTTGCTTTGACCCCGGATGGCACGCAGCTCGTAGCCGCAGACTTTGGCGCGCAAAACATTTATTTGCTGGACCCAGACAACGGATCAGGCACGAGCATTCCAGTCGGCGGAGTGCCTGGCTTCGCGAATTCTGGCCCCTCGCGCGTAGCAGCCACCAGCACGCAAAATGTTTTTGTGGGTTTGAGCGCAGAATCGAACTCCTTGGGAGGCGGTACATCTTGTTTAGGGCAACTGAACTTGACAGCCAGTCCGCCAGTTATCCAAGCCGCCTCCCAGCCGGAAATCAGCAGCCTCACCGGCGCGCCCCTCTTGCAATCCAACGCCACCGGCGATCAGGTTCTCGTCGCGTTTGCCGCCGCACCGGGAGGGCCGCTTGCGTTGTGGAACTCTTCGTCTCCCAATCAATTTTCCACCTTCACGGCCAATGACTCCGCGGTCGACATCGGCGCGGCCGCCGACGGAACCATCTTTGCTCTCCAGGCCAACGGCACGACGGAAATTCGCGGCGTCGATCTTTCACTCGCTTCGGTTCCCGCAAATCCAGAAATTCTGCAAATCCCCGGCCGCGTCCAAGTCCCTGGAGTCACTCTCCATCCGAGCGGCGCCCTTATTTACCAGCCGTTTCTTACGGGCCCTGCCGGAAACGCTGGCGTGAAAGGTGGAGTGGACATTCTCGACGCGCACTCCGGCCTCCTGCGCCTTCGCATTCTGCTGCCTCAACAACTCATGGCGGATGTCGATGGATTGCATGGCAGCTTCTTTGCCATCGACGAGAATGGACAAAGACTGTTTGCCATCACCTCGACCGATGGCACCGCGGAGAAAGCTGGTGTCACGGTGGTAGCGCTTGCAAACGTTCCCCTCGGTGTTGGCACACTCACGCCTGCAAACGGACCCGCCGCAGGCGGAACGCAAATCACAATTCGAGGCAGCGGTTCTCAAAATGGCTCGACAATCACTATTGGCGGAAAAACCGCTTCCGTCACTTTCAAGGATATGAACACTCTGACCGTCGTGACTCCCGCGATGACCTCGGGCGCGCAGCGGGTTTCCGTCACAAACCCCGATGGGGAAACCGTCTCCTTAGACGCCGCTTTCATCGCCAATTAGTCTCCAGACGTTTCCTTATCGAAGTCCTTCCCTCTTTGTGCTAACCAATCGCTTCTGTTTTTCATCACATGAAATGTAGAATTCAGTGCGAAGACAAAGCTCGCGATGCCGCGCTCTGTTTGGACGCGAGGAGGAACCATGGAAACGCGCAAACTTGGCAATTCGGAGTTGCAAATCACGCCGGTTGGTTACGGCGCCTGGGCCATTGGCGGTAGCGGCTGGGATTTTGCCTGGGGGCACCAGGAGGATGCGGACTCCATCGCCGCGATTCATCGCTCGCTCGAACTCGGCGTGAACTGGATCGACACCGCTGCCGTCTACGGCATCGGCCACTCCGAAGAGATCGTCGCGCAAGCTCTGAAAGACTGGAGCGGTCCGCGTCCCTACGTTTTCACAAAGTGTGTTCTCCGCTGGGACGACAAAGGCCACGTCACCCAGAATCACACCGCCGCATCCATTCGCCGGGAATGCGAGGATAGCCTTCGCCGCTTGCAAGTCGATGTCATCGACCTGTATCAAATGCACTGGCCGCCTTCCGACAATGGCCCGGGCCTGGAAGAGGCCTGGCAAACCATGCTCGCTTTGCAAACAGAAGGCAAAGTTCGCTGGATTGGCGTCTCGAATTTTAACGTCACGCAAATCAAGCGCGCCGAAAAGTTCGCGCCGGTTACCTCCCTACAGCCGCCGTACTCGCTCATCCGCCGTTCCGTCGAAAAAGAAATCCTGCCGTATTGCAAGCAGCAGGGCATTGGTGTGATTGCGTACGCGCCCATGGCTTCCGGACTTCTCACCGGAGCGATGACTCGCGAGCGAGCCGCTGCGTTACCGGCAGACGATTTCCGCAGCAAGAGTGCAGAATTTCTCGAACCGCGCCTCTCAAAGAATCTCGAACTCGTGGAGCGCTTGCGCAAAGTCGGCGTGCGCCATGGCCGCAACCCCGGTGAAGTTGCTATCGCCTGGGTTCTCAGCAATCCCGCCGTTACCGGAGCGATCGTGGGCGCCCGCAACGCCAAACAAGCGGAAGGCGTCATGCGTGCCGGTGAGCTAAAACTCTCTAGGGAAGAAATCGCGGAAATTGAGGGCGCGGCTGCTGCGGTAGCCGCCGGTTGACGAGCACGGAGATCCTCGTTTCACGGCACTTCTCTTGGCGTATATCGGCACGTCTGGGCGCTGACACGCCTCATGAATCAAGCCCGCGCCAAGTCAGGCCGCCACGTCTTGATCAACCGCTTGATCGCTCTGCGATCGTTCAATTTTTCGTCCAGCACTTTCCGCGCAAGCTCCGGCAACTCCGCGTTGCTCGCGAAGCGCAGCGCCACAAGCTGTTCCATTGTGAATTCCTCGATGCGCGGTTGCAGGTCCGCGGCAAGCAGCCTTTCGAGGCGCAGCCGCTCTTCAAGCCGGATCAACCGGTCTTGAACCCTTATCGCCATCATTCGTGCCATCAAAAATCCAGTCAAGACTGCTGCTGCCACGAGCACCGACAGCACGCTGCTAACTGAGAATCCTGCCTTTCCGCACGCGTAAAGCGCAAATCCAACGTTGACAAGCAGCACCGGCAAGACGAAAAAATGAAACGGGGGCAGCCATTTCGTGTGATTCCGCAAGCTCTGTTCGGCCAACTCTCACCTCCTACACGCGCGCAAATTCTAACAGAAGGCACCATCTAGTGCTCCGCGCTCTATTCCGCCGCTTTCCGTTCAGTGGAGCTGTTCTCGCGGCTTATTTCGTCGAACCGTTTTTCAGGTCTTCCGCATCCAACTATTCAGATTTCTATTTCAGGGTTCACATCGGTTACGATCCATCGCGAGGAGCCAACGATATGGCAAAAGCCGTCTGGGGAGGCAAGGTCATTGCCGAGAGCAACGACACCGTCGTCGTCGAAGGGAACCAATATTTTCCCCCTGAGTCGGTCACCAAGGACTTTCTCAAGTCCAGCACGCACACTTCGATTTGCCCTTGGAAGGGCACAGCACACTATTTTCATCTCGAAGTGGACGGCATAAAAAACGAGAACGCCGCCTGGTATTACCCTGAGCCGAAATCGGCCGCTAACGAAATCAAGGGCCGGATCGCGTTCTGGAAAGGCGTCCGCGTCGAAGCCGGCAATACCTAGGCTTCCGCGGTCGCCCGAAGATCCCTCGCATCGAAATCAAGCTCGCGCGCAGCAACAGATGAGCGGATTATTTCCACCCGCCTTCCCACCCAGGCTACTTTCGCCCGTTATTCTTTATGAACAGTACTTCCGCGCGTTCTATTGCCAACATACAATCCCATGCGCTTGTATAGGAATGTGAAATCGAAAATCCAGTTCGCTTTCCTGCTGCTTCTTCTCGCGCCGGCCATTTCCAGCGCCCAGCAGCTCGGCCAGGTCGCCTGCGCCCGTCCCGGCGACTACGTCTATCTTTACAGCTCAATGACGACTTTCGAGGTCCGTTCCACGTTGCAGTGCGGGCAGGAAGTCGTAATCACTGGCCGCTACGATACTTATTTCGCCATACGGACCGCCAATGGGGAGACCGGTTACGTTCCCCTCGCTTCGCTTTTACTGATCAAGACCACCCCTGGCGAAAAACTCGCTCTTCCCCCGACAAAAGCTCCCAACAGAGAAAGAATTTCTTACGATGATTCCTTCAAACCCGCCGACCCTCCGTCGGGCTCCGCTGCCTTGGCCAATTTTCTCATCCTGCGAGATAGCACGCCCGTAACCATGAAACTCGAGAAAACTCTCACGTCCTCAAACGCTCAAGTGGGGGACGACGTAAACTTCGAAGTTTCAGAGAATGTGATTGTCGATGGATACGTCGTAATCCCCAAGGGAGCCATCGCGCTCGGCGTCGTAAATGAAGCCGAACCTAAAAGAGCTCTCGGCCGCGGTGGAAAGCTCGGCGTGCTCATACGCAGCGTTCGGCTTGCGGATGATGAACAGGCCGTTTTGCGTTCCGGCGACGAGGGCAAAGGATCCGGATCGGCGGCCGGTTTGGTCATTCCCGTGATGCACGGAAAAGACATCACCTTCCCCAAGGGCATGGATTTTGTCGGCTACGTGAACGGCGATACGCGCCTGAAGCGCGAAAATTTCCACCCCTCGAAGGAAACGCCCGCCGCCCAAGCCTCAGCTAACCCGCATCCTTAGCAGGAAATTCGCTACGTCAACTTTTGTGCGGAGCCGCAAATGGTGGACGTTCGCGGCCAAGACTCCGCGCGCGAATATTTTTTCGCCCGTCGCCAGTCACAAATCCATTCGTGGCGCGGCTGCCCTGACTTTCGGATGCAAACTCAGCTCCCGAGTAGATTCGGCTGCAACCGGCTATATCCATGCTCGTGCGCCCAAAGCGTGAGCGGAATCGCCGCCAAGTCATCCACAACAGGCACGGCGTGCCCGTCCTTCGTGAGGTCGATCGTTCGAATGAAAAACTTGCACGTGTCGCAAGTCTCCACGCGAATATGCGGAAATTGTTCCGCGACATAAACGGGAAGCTTTTTTTCATCTTCCTCGCCGCACGTCGAGCAGAGAATGCGCCGGAAGCCCCACTCATTGCCGCAAAAGGAACAAATGAGGAAGCGCTTCCCTCCATCGCCTTCCACGCGAAGCACGCCCAGCATTGGCTGCCCGCCGCACAGCGGGCACGCGCGCGGTGTCACGTGCTCCGGCGGCCTCGCCGTCCTCCCCGCAACATAGGCTGCGTAGGGCTGCAGAAAGGCCCGCGAAAAAAACTGTTCGAACGCCCCAATCGGCTGCTCCGAAAGACCGCCGTTTTCCCAGTATTCCGTCAGCAGCGCGACCCAGGAATCCGCAGGCATTCTCGCGAGTTCGCGCGCCGCCGCGGCGAGCGCGTTCGGTGAATTCTGTTCAACGACGGACAAAAAGGTCCGAAAGTGCGGAAGCAAGAGCGTCAGATCCAAGCTCTCCCGCATGGAACCGAACTGCGGCGTCTCTGTCTGTAAAGCACTCCCGGCAATTTGGGTAAATAGGCTCTTCTGAAAATTGGCGATCCGCCGGTAAAACGAAAGCAATTCGCTGGCGGATGATTTGTCCGCAATGAGTTTCTCGGCGCGCCTAATTCTCGCGTCGTACTCACCGCTTACCGATTGTTGGAAAGTCATTTTTTCGGCGAGGCTGTTTGTCCGGAAATCTGTCGATACCATCCGGGGTGATACCGTTTCACGAAATCAACCGAAACATCTCCGTGAACCATGGAATCCAGCGCCCCGCGCTCCGCGAAAACTCCCATGTATACATGAAGCAGGAACAGGCCGATGGTGAGCAGCGCCGACGAGGAGTGGACCAAAACCGCGATATAGCGCAAGTAACGAAGATTCCAGGGAATATATTCCGGAAACCACAATACCAGCCCGCTCAAGACAAGAAGCACCATGCAAACCACAAAGCCCCAGAATAGTGATTTTTGCCCTGCGTTGTATTTCCCCGCCGGGGGCATCCGCTCGTCCTCGTTCTGCACATAGTACCCGACGGATTTGAACCAGGTTTTGTCGTTCTCATCCACATGCATCTCGGAAGCCCACATGCCAAACATCATCAGCACACAGACTGCAAAAACCAGTCCCATCCACGGATGCAACATCCGCGAGACCTGCCCGCCTCCCAACATCACCGCAAGCCAGAAGCACCAGGGCGACCAGAATGCCAGCCCGGTCGCTAGCAAATAGATGTAGGAGCCCGCGGCGACCCAATGCGTGAGCCGTTCCCTGAAGTTGTAACGCGCCACTCGTCCCGGAGGTAGGGTTTGCTCGGTCTGGCTCACAGCTCTGCTCCTTCATGCGGTTCCTTGATCGTCTCCTCACGTTCTTTCGGTCCAAACCGCAGGTAATGGATTGCCAGCCCAAGGACCCCGCCAATCATCGCGATGTTACCCAGCCACTTCAACGGACCCTTCCAGAGCTTCACCGACCACGGAATATGCGGATCGGCCGGCAACCCGCCGTATAGCTCCGGCTTGCTCGCGTCATGCAGTACGTAAACCACGCCTGTGCCGCCGACTCCGGCCGGATCGTAAACGCCAGCCTGCGGGAAATCGTAATGCTCGCGAAGCTGCGTCGCGCGCACATTTGCTAGATGAAGCATGTCTTCCTTGCTGCCAAAGTGCAGGCAGCCCGTGGGGCAAGACTTAATGCATGCCGGCTCGAGTCCCTCGCTCACCCGGTCCGCGCACAGCGTGCATTTGAACACCCGATTCGTCTTCGGGTTCATCTTCGGAATATCGAACGGGCATCCCGTGATGCAGTAGCCGCAGCCGATGCAGTTGGCTTGCTGGAAATCCACGATGCCATTCGCATATTGCACGATCGCGCCATCCGCGGGGCACGCTTCCAAGCATCCCGGCTCCGCGCAGTGCATACACTGATTTTTGCGCATCAGCCACATCAGCGAGCCGTCTTCCTTCTCATGCTCGTTGAAGAGAATCAGGTTCCAATAATTCCACCGCGTTTCCGGCATCGTTTGGTAAGTGTTGTCGAAGGACGTTTCGCCGAACGGCAAATCGTTCCATTCCATGCAAGCCACTTCGCAAGCCTTGCATCCAATGCAAGTGGTTGTGTCGATGAGTTTGCAGGCGGCATATTCGCGCTGGGCGTCGTGGCCCGGAACGCTGCCCGCATGTCCAGACATCTTTTGAACGCGTAAGGTCGCTTGGCTCATACGCGTCTCCTAAACCTTCTCGACTTTCACGAGGAACCCCTTGAATTCCGGAGTGTGTGCGTTCGGATCGACGATCGTCGGTGTCAGCCCATTTACCAGCATCCTCGAAGTCCTGCCTTCATCCTCCGAGATTCCCCGATAACCCCAATGAAACGGGATTCCGATCTGGTACGTTTTCTTCCCGTCGATCATCATCGACTTGATCCGCTTGGTCACCATCGCTTTGGCGATATACTCCCCGCGCGCGTTCGAAACCTTCACCTTTTCTCCGCCGCGGATACCCATCTCGTCCGCCATTTCCGCGCCCATTTCGATGAACGGTTCCGGCACCAGCTGCACGTTCATCGGGTTGTTCTTCGTCCAGTAGTGATAGTGCTCCGTTAGCCGGAACGTGGTGCAAATCACGTTGTAGCCTTCCTTCGCCGTACCATACTTGTCGTCGGGTGTCTTGAATTGCCCCACCACAGGATTGTGCGTTTGCTCCGGATGAAACGGATTCTGGAACGGACTCTCGTACGGCTCGTAATACTCCGGGAACGGTCCGTCTGCGAACGATCCCAGTGGCCCAAAAATCCGTCCCACGCCTTCCGGATTCATGATGAACGGTCCCATGCGATCCTTGGGCTTCGAGTCTGGCTTGAAATCCGGCACGTCGTTCCCGACCCATTTCTGCGAGTCCTCATTCCACCAAATCTGCTTCCGCGTTACATCCCAAGGTTTGCCATCCAGGTCACACGAGGCGCGGTTGTACAGCACGCGTCGGTTGGCCGGCCACGACCACGCCCAGCCCGGATGCACGCCCATGTCTGAGGGGTCCGAAGGATCGCGCCGCGCCGTCAAATTTCCTGCTTCCGTGTAAGCTCCCGAATACAGCCAATTGCCGCAAGCCGTGGTCCCGTCATCTTTCAGCCATGCAAACCCCGGAACCTGCTGCCCCTTTTTGATCTGCGCCTTTGTAGCCGGGTCTTCCAAATCGGCCAAAGCCTTCCCGTTCAACTCCTTCAACACCTCGGTCAGCGACGGATTCATTGGCTCTGTGTAATTCCAGGAGAGCTTCAGGATCGGGTCGGGGAACTTCCCGCCCTCCTTTTTGTACAACGCCCGCACTCGGAAAAAAATCTGCGCGAGAATCGCTTGGTCCAGCCGCGCATCGCCCGGCGTCGGAACCGCCGCATTCTTCCAAACCAGCCACCGCGCCGAATTGGTGAAGGATCCATCTTTCTCGGCAAAGCCCGCGCACGGCAAACGGTACACGGTCGTCTGGATTTGCTTCATGTCGCCCTGCGCAATCACCCGCGGCGACCTCCAGAACTCGCTGGTCTCGTCCGGATAAATCTCTCCAACTACCAGGAAGTCTGCTTTCTTCAGGGCATCGATGTTCTTGTTCGAATCCGGCCCGATCGCCACCCCGTTCATCCCAAAGGTAAGCAGCCCTTGGACCTTCCCGTTGTACATGTCGTCCCAGATGTGCACCCACGAATAGTCGCGGTCCACCTTCGGCAGGTAGTCGTACGCCCATCCGTTCTGCTTGGTCGCCGCGTCTCCGTAAAACATCTTGAGCAAGCTGACCACGAATTTCGGCGTGTTGCCCCAATAATTGAACGATTCCCACTCGGCAGGTTTCGAGGGTGTCGGTGTGATCCGCTTCATCCATGCATCGAAAGAACCATCGCCGGGCGTCGGCACTTTCAAATATCCCGGCAGACTGTCGAAAAGACCAGCCATGTCCGTAGCGCCCTGAATGTTGGAGTGCCCGCGCAGCGCGTTCACTCCTCCGCCCGCTCGGCCCACATTCCCCAGCAAAAGTTGCAGCATCGCCGCCGTTCGAATGATTTGCGTCCCGAAGCTATGCTGCGTCCATCCCACCGCGTAAATGATGGTCCCGACCTTCTTCATATCGCCGTCTTTGCGAATCGATGTGTAAAGATCGGCGGCTTTGAGGAACTGTTCCTTGGGAATACCCGTAACTTTCTCCACCATTTCCGGCGTGTACCGCGAATAGTGTTTCTTCAGCAGTTGAAACACGCAATTCGGATTTTGCAGTGTCGGGTCGTATTGGACCTTTTCAGGAAGTCCCGGCAATGGCGCCGGCCCGTTCCCGTTCGCGCTCGCCGCCGGCTTTCCGCCTGCGTAATTCCAACTCGCGCGGTTGTAGCTGTGCTTCTCTGCGTCAAATCCCGAAAAAACTCCATCCGTATCCGTCGGCAGCTTGAAATCGCTATCGACAACGAACGCGCCATTCGTGTAATTGGCAACGTACTCTTTTGCGAAGCGGTTATTTTCGATCGCGTAGTTGATCACACCGCCCAGAAACGCAATATCCGTTCCCGCGCGAATCTGGCAGAAAAGATCAGCAGTAGAAGATGTCCTGGTGAACCGCGGATCGACCGAAATGAGCTTCGCGTTCCGGTTGCGCTTGGCTTCCATCGCCCACTTGAAGCCGCACGGGTGATTTTCCGCTGGATTCCCGCCCATGACCAGCATCATGTCGGTGTTCTTGATATCGATCCAGCCGTTCGTCATTGCGCCCCGGCCAAACGTTGGTCCCAAACTTGAGACCGTGGGGCCGTGTCAAACCCTGGCCTGATTTTCCAGATGCACGACCCCCAGGGCGCGCATCGCCTTCACTACAAGAAAATTGAACTCATTTGTGTCCGTGCATCCGCCGGTGAATGCGATCGATTCCAGTCGGTTGACCGTGATTCCCTTGGCGTCCTTTTCGACAAACGTTTCATCCCGCGTTTTTTTGATCTTCTGTGCGATTTCGTCAAGCGCCTGGTCCCACGAAATATCTTCCCACTCCGTTCCGCCAGGCCTGCGCACTTGTGGCTTCAAAAGCCTGCGGTCATTGAGAATATCCTGCGCCAGCGATGAGCCCTTTGGGCACAACGTCCCGCGATTCGTCGGATGGTCGGGATCGCCCTCGACGTGCACCACCTGCGGCGTTACATTCTTCGCTTTGTCTCCGATGGTGTAGATGATCGTGCCGCATCCAACGGCACAATAAGGACAAAGAGAACGCGTCTCGCTAGCACGCGCGATCTTGAGCACACGCAATTGTGCATAAGCGGGCTGAAGGTCGAATCCAAAAACCGCAGCTGCCGCCCCGCCTATGGTGGTGAATTTGAGGAAGTCTCTTCGGGTAGCCTGCATGATACCCCCTGGAATGACTACGAGCGCACTTCGCAAGCACCCATTTCATAATCCGGAATCCTTGCGAAGTCAATACTTTGATGCAAATTTTTACATTAGGGAGAACAATAATTTTGTCGATTACCGCACTTGGCCGGTACAGTCTTCCGAATCAAGGGGTTGTCATCGCACGAGAGTCCGTTCCCCGCGTCGTGCGAGCGGTGTAACACATTTATTTTTAGTACTTTGCGTCAACACTCTTTTTCAGAGAGCGCGGAGCAAAGCGCGAACTGCCTGTTTCGGTTTTTCGCTAAATCGTGGCCGCAGGATTTGCAGGAGCCGCGTCCGTGTCCGTGCCGGTTTGCACCCCGGCCGCGCGGTAACGCACAATTAGCAGCGTAAGATCGTCCGCTTGGCTCGCGCCGCGCGCGAAATTCTCGACCGCTTCCAGAACGCATTTTTGCAGCTGATCCAGCGGACATTGCGGCTGCCCCGTCAGCAGCTCCCGCAGCCGCGGCACGCCAAACATCTGCTCGTCCGGATCCATCGCTTCGGTAACCCCGTCGCTGAACAATACAATCGTGTCGCCGGCCTCAAGTTTCAGCCTCGCCGTTGTGTATTCTGCTTCCGGCACAAGCCCGACAGGGTAAGAGCCTTCGCTGAAAGGCTCCTGTGCCGCCCCATGCCGCAGCAGAAAAGGCGACGGATGCCCCGCATTGATGAACTCCAGATCTCCGTCTTGATCCAAAATGCCGAAAAACATGGTCGCGTACCTTCCGACTTCCGCATGATCGCAGAGAAAGCGATTCACATGCGTGAACACCCGCGCCGGATCGGTGCCAAGGCTCATAGCAGAAAGCGCGCCCTGCAGCATCGTCGTCAAAAGCGCCGCGCCGAGCCCCTTCCCGGAAACGTCCGCAATTAGAAAAGCGGTCCGATTGTTGTCCAGTGGGAATACATCGAAATAATCCCCTCCGACGGACAGGCACGGAAAATTGCAGCCCGCCACGGCAAGGTGCGGGTGATCGGGAAAATTTCTCGGCAGCAGCGCCTGTTGGATGTCCCGCGCGATGTTGATCTGCTCTTCCATGCGCTGCCGCTCGCGTTCGCGAATCACCAGCCGCGCATTGTCCAGCGTGCTCGCGGCATCCGCGGCGAGGGCATCCAGAATCTGCCGGTCGAGCTTTGAGAAAGCCGCCGGCCTGCGCGAATCGAGATACAAGACCCCAAGCGAATGCCCAAACGCCGGGGTCGAACTCGAGTCCGGCGAAGCGTGCCTGTGAACGGCGAATAGCGGAATCACCACGACGGCCCGCAGCCGCTGCGCAATTACGCTCTGCGCCGCCTGCAGATCCATCTCGCCCCGTTCGATGTCTTCGGTGACCACCGGAGAATTTTGCCGCAGCGCCAGTTGAATCGCCGTCTGGCTGGGAGTCAGGCTTTCCGGCGGAAGCCGCAGCCCGCCCGTGCGCCGCGCGAGCCGCACCTTCAGAACCCCGCTGGCGTCGGCCTCCAAAAGCATTCCTCGGTCCGCGTCCGTCACGGAAACCGCATGGTCCAGCATCAGCGCCAGCGCCTCATCCAGCGGCCTCTGCGAATGCAGAAGCGTCGTCGCTTCCAGCAGCAAGTTAAGCTTGCGCAGCCCGCCTCCCGCCGGCTCCGAGCTGGTGATGTGCTCGATACGCGTCAGCAAATTCGGAAGCGATTCCTCCCCGCTCGACGTCCCCGACCGAAATACAATTTCGTAGGAGTCCTCTAAGCCGAAGGTAATCGAGTCGCCGTCGTTCAGCACCCGGCTTTCTACTTTTTCCCCGTTGATGAACAGCCCCCGCCGCTGTCCGCGATCCTCGATATACAGCCGCCCCGCCTCCGAAACGATCGCCGCGCAATTCCGCGAGATCCGCCGGTCCGAAAGTTGCAGGTGATTCCCCGTCTCCGCGCCGCGTCCCACCAGAAAAGGAGTCTGCGTCACGCGCACATAGCGCCGCGCGCCGTCCGGTGAGACGACCTCGAGTACTGCTCCGCCAATGCTAATGGATGCCGTGTCGGGCATGGGATCTTAGCGACGGGATTGTAGCACGCGAACTGGCCCCGGCGCTGCTGGACTCGACCACACCTTCGGGACGTTAAGTGACGCTGCAGGTTTTACTCGTGGCGAAGCGCCTCAAGAAGATCCAGTTTCGACGCGCGCAGCGCCGGGACATATTACTCCGAGCACTAAATTGGTGACACTTTTCAACTGGCGGCGTATCGGACGTGGCGTTCGCAAAAATAGTTCTTCACCACCGTGGGCCTGGCCTGTGTGATCCGAAGGTAGGAGCGAACGTTGTCCATCATTTCCTGGACGTTTATGGGACGGACTCGGCCGAGCGCGTTGGTCTTCACATCCTGGTTCAGCAATTCATCCGGATTCAACTCCGGACTATATGACGGAAGGAAGAAAACCCGGATTTGTTCACGGTGCTCGTCCAGCCAACGTGTCACTGATCGCGCCTTGTGGACGGGGTGACCATCCACAACCAGAAACACCTTCTTCCTGGTCTTCCGCGTCAGGCGTAGGAGACGGCCAAGAAAATTCAGAAACACCCGCGCCGTAAAACGCTGTCGGAAAATCATGAAGGCCAACCGCCCCCGGTTGGTAATAGAAGAGATCATGTTGCAGCGAAAGCGCTGACCCGTACCAAATACGACTGGCGTCTGCCCGCGCCGTCCGTAGGATCGCCCCGCTTGATGGTCTGAACGGAGCCCCATCTCGTCTAACCAATGAATTTGCGCCTTAAACTGTCGTGCTTGTGCTCGAATCGATGGATATTCTTCCTCCAGCCATTTCCGCACCGCCGTCGGATTTTGTTCGTACGCTCGTCGCACCGGCTTCTGTGGGGTCAGACCCCAGGCCCGCAAATAGCGTCCCACCGTCCACACTGAAACCTGCACATCGAACTTTCGCGACAGCAACTCTTGCACCGCTTCTCTGGTCCACAGCGCAAAGGGCAAGCTCAACTGGTCCGGGCATCCGCTGAGAATGTGGCGCACCGTCGTGGCTGCTTGATGCGGTGCCAATCGCGAAACCGGCGGTCGTCCTCGCCGTTGTGCTTTCAGCGCCCGTCGTCCTTCCCGTTCCACCAGCCCCATCCAGCGGCTCACTGTACCTCGAGCTACTCCGAAGACTCGAGCCACCTCAGTTTGCGAAAGACCTTTCTGAACGGCCTCAACGACTCGTCGGCGAAGATCTTCTTGAGCTTCCGGCGGTAGCGAGCGAGCATCTTGGTTTCCCATGCCCGACACACTAACACATTACTTTGTGAATGTCATCTATATTATGCTCCGATTAGTAAGTCGCAGCCAGCGCAATCCCCGCCAGCAGACCCGTCGCCATTGCCAGCGTTGCCGGATCATACGGCTTTAATCCAAACAGCAAAGACGCCGCCGCGCTCGACGCCGCCACCGCCAGCGCTAATCCAATCCCTAGCCCGATCGCCAGCAACACCAACGCCTCGCCCAGCACCAGCCCGATGATCGCCCTCCGGCCCGCCCCCAGCGACATCCGTATCCCAATCTCATTCCGTCGCCGCGCCACCATATACGAAATCACGCCGTACAGCCCAATCACCGCCAGCAACACCGCCAGTACCCCAAGGAATCCCGAGAGCCGCGCCATCAGTCTATCCCGCAGCAGTCCTTCCTCAATCATCTGGTGAAAAACCGTAAAGCTGACGTCCATACCAGGACTTGCCTCGTTGGCCACGCCTTTCACCGCCGCGATCAGCCCCGCCAGCGGCATCTGCGACCGGATCAGAATCTGCGCGTCAGTTTCGGCACGTTCTACTTGAGCTACCGGGACGTAAATGATTTCCACCGGCTTTTCCCGCAAATCGGCGTATTTAGTGTTCTTGACCAAACCAACGATCTGGTAAGGCCCGGAAATCTTGCTCATCTGGCGTATGCGAAGCTGCCTGCCAACCGGGTTCTCGGTCTTCAGGATTTTTCGCGCAAATGTTTCGTTGACGATGACCACCAGCGGCGATCCTAGGGCATCGTGCTCGTCGAAGTCCCGCCCCGCGATCAACGGTGTTTGCATCGTGCGGAAAAAGCCAGGGCTGATTCGATTGAACGCGGCGGGAGTATGCTCGTCGGCCGGCCCCGAGACCTCCGGGAGAATGTCGTGAATCTCTTCGTTGTCGCTCAGCGGCAGGATATTGGCAGTCGCGGCAGATTTCACGCCAGGAATCGCTTGCACCCCCTCCAGAAGTTCCTTCGCGAAGGAAATACGTTGTTCTGGCGGGAGGTTTAAAGATGTGAAATCAATGTCGGAAACCAGGATGCCGTCGCGCAGGAATCCTGCGTCCACGCTTGCCAGCTTCCCCAGACTTCGCGCAAAGAGCAGCGCGCCAACCAGCAGAGTTAGCGACAGGGCTATCTGCGAGACGACCAGCATACGCCGCAGTCCAAACCGCGATCCTCCATCCGTCATTCCCCTTCCGCCCTCTTTCAGAACGACGCCTGGCGAGACCTTTGTTCCACGAAGAGCCGGAGCCAACCCGAAAAGCAGGCAAGTTAGCACCGCCAGCCCTGCAGTGAACCCGAACACTCGCCAGTCTGCTCCCAGATCGACATATAATGGATTGCCTTGCGTGCTCAGCGAAGCCACCAGCATCTGGCTCAAGCTGCGCGCGAGCAACGCTCCCAACGCGGCGCCCACGGCAGCGAGGAGTAGGCTCTCCGCGAATAATTGACGGATCAACCGCCATCTGCTGGCGCCGACCGCCATCCGCATACCCATTTCCCTTTTGCGTGCGCTCGCCCGTGCCAGCAGCAGGTTCGCCAGGTTGGCCGAAGCGATCACTAGCACCAGCCCCGCGAGCGCCAGCAGCAGCCATAGCGGCTGTTCGTAGTCCTCGCGCAAGTCGGAGACACCCGTGCCCGCAGGGAAAGCCCCAAGTCTGTAGCCTAAGAAACGTTTCGCTTGTTCCGCATTGTAGTCTGTCGGCAACGTCGCCTCGAACAGGCTGGGAGAAATCGCCCTCAGTTGGGCCGAAGCTCGTTCCACCGTCCAACCCGGCTTGAGACGGCCCATGGAAGCCAGCCACCAGCCATCCCGTCTTGTCAGCATGGCGGACTCGGCTCCGTCCACGATCGTTTCGGCGCAGAGTGGCCCGGCCACATCGAAATAGCGACCCATTTCCACCCCGTAAAATCCTGCCGGAGTAACGCCTATGATTTGGAAGGGATGCCGGTTGATGGCCAGGACGCGCCCGACGACCGACGGATCGCCAGCATATTCATGTTGCCAAAACGAGCTGCTGATGACCACGCCCGAGGACGCGCAGCCAGGATGATCGTCCGCGCGACTCAGAAGCCGGCCAAGCGCCGGCTTGACACCCAGCGTCTCAAAAAATTCTCCGCTGACCCAAAGCGCCTGCACCTCGTGAACTTCGCCCGACGGCGAAATGTTGAATTCCGTGGGACTCCAAGCCAATATGCTGGAGAAGGCTCGCTGTTGCGCCCGAATTTGTTCCCACATCGCATAAGTAAGGTCGGGATAGCGTCCGCTTGACTCGCCGCTGATACTATGTCGCGCATCGATGCGCACGCTCGCAAGCTCTTGCGGGTTTTTAACCGGCAGCGTCCGCAGCCGCACTGCATCAAGAAGCTGAAAGATGGCCGTCGTCGCCCCAATTCCCAAAGCCAGCGAAAGAATGGCCGCCCCCGCGAACACGGGATTGAACCTCAGCAGCCGCGCTCCGAAGCGCAGGTCGTTCCAAAGAGTTTCGACATGTGCTTCCCAGCTCGCGGATCGCACGTTCTCTTTCACCGCTTCCACCCCGCCCATTTCGATCCGGGCCTTACGCAACGCTTCTTCGCGCGTCATCCCGGCTCGCATCTTCTCCTCCACCGATTTCTCTAGGTAATCCCGCAGTTCGTCGTCAAGTTCCTTCTCGGTCTCTCGCTTGCCGAAGAGGGCACGGACGCCCCCGGAAATATTTGTCCAAAGTCCCATCTTGATTCCCCTACGACAACCCAAAGCCCCCGCTAAAAACAAAAGTCATTCCGAGCGTAGCGAGGAATCTGCTTTTGCTTCTCTGCTTGTATCTGCGGCACATCCGCCCTAGTACTACTGTGTTACTAAATTGGACACGTTTTCGAATAAATGTGTAGCAGTGATTGCGCTGTTTCCTACACTGTGGCGGTATGAGCGCCTTTTCTTCGGCGCCAGGCAGACAAGAACGACGCTTTGTGGCCTATCTCGACAGCCTGGCGCAAGCCACAGAGCACGCCGATCGCGTGGAACCATTCAAATCCTATTGCACGGGCCTGCTCCTTCCGGGAGAGCGCAAGAGCGTCGAGCCGATGGCGGCACGCTTAGCCCCCGGCAACGTGCGGCAGACGCATCAGTCCCTGCATCACTTGGTCGCGCATGCTCCTTGGAGTGACGAAGCCGTATTGCAGCAAGTGCGGCAGTCGGTGCTTCCGCAGATGGAACAAAAGGGACCGGTGATCGCTTGGATCGTGGATGACACGGGTTTTCTCAAGAAGGGAACGCACTCGGCGGGGGTCGCTCGTCAGTATTGCGGTCAGATCGGTAAACAGGACAATTGCCAGATCGCTGTGAGTTTGTCGATTACCACCGAGCACGCGAGCCTTCCGATGGCATGGCGTTTGTACTTACCGGAGACTTGGGCCGAAGATGAAGAACGGCGCAAAGCGGCTGGAGTTCCCAAAGAGATTCCGTTTCAAACCAAATGGGCGATGGCCCTCGAACAGATTCGGAAAGCAGTAAAGGATGGAGTTCCGACGGCACCCGTATTAGCCGATGCTGGCTATGGCGACAATTATGATTTTCGAGAAAGCCTGACGGAGCTGGGCTTACGGTACGTGGTCGGCGTTCGGGAACGTACGACTATCTGGGAACCGGGAGAATCCCCGCTGCCCCCAAAACAACAGAAAGGGAGGGGGCGCCCCGGCACGCGACTCCGTCGAGACCGACAACATCAACCTGTTTCCGTGAAGCAATTGGCAGAATCCATGGCAGCCCAGGAGTGGAAGACGGTGTCCTGGCGTGAGGGAACGAAGAAGAGATTGCGCTCTCGATTCGTGGCCTTGCGCGTGCGACCGGCTCATCGCGATGAACGGAGGAAGGAACCGCATGCCGAAGAATGGCTACTGATCGAATGGCCCGCCGGGGAGAGTGAACCAACCAAGTATTGGCTGTCCACCTTTCCGTCCGATACCCCACTCCGAGAGTTGGTAAGAATAGCCAAGCATCGCTGGATCATCGAGCGAGACTACGAAGAACTCAAGCAAGAACTGGGACTGGGACATTACGAAGGTCGCGGCTGGCGAGGATTTCATCATCATGCCACCTTATGCATCGCCGCCTATGGCTTCCTGGTTGCGGAAAGAAGTCGTTTTTCCCCCTCTGCGCGCGCCGGTCGACTGGAGCTACGCACCGCGAAACTTCCGCCCGAGTTCAAACCCCGCGGCTCCCCGCGCACGCGCCGAACGTCATAATCCCTATTCGATCGCAACGATACGCATTCAGCTCGCCAGGTATCTTCTCCAGCAACTCCCTTGCTGCCCGATTTGCTGTGCACGGCGCCGCTGATTATTTATAACACAGTAGTACTAAGATGCCGTCTGCAAAATCCTCGCAATAGCTGCCACTTGCCGCTCCCACTCCTTCGTCTCGCTCCTCAGCTTCTGCCGCCCGGCCTTTGTCAGCGAGTAATACTTCGCCCGCCGGTTATTTTCCGATGTCCGCCATTCGCACTCGATCAACCCCGCCCGTTCCAGCCTCCGAAACGCCGGAAAAAGCGATCCCGGATTCACCTCAAACACGCCACGGCTCAATTGCTGAATCCGTTGAGAAATCCCCCACCCATGCAAGGGCTCCAGCGCCAGCGTCTTCAAAATCAGCATGTCCAGCGTCCCCTGTACAAGCGTCGCCGTACTCTCTGTCATCGTTTATCCTTTAAGTTCACTCTCTTCATTCGCCCGCGCATTCGTCCCGCAATCCCCTCGTCTGGCTCCTCGGTTGCGTGTCGTCCTGGCCAGCCAGCGCCCCCTCAGGAGCCCGCGAAGTTTTTCTCTCGACAATCGAGAGGAATATACGCCTCTCCTCTCGATTGTCAAGAGAAAGCCCCCACGCCCAGCGATCTCGGAACTATGGAGTGCACCAGGAATGAACGGGTCCCGGGGCGGCAATTTTCAGCGCACTTACGGAGCGGGCGGAACGGACCCTATTTTCAGACAGATTTTTTCCTTCGAGGTTTGTCGCCTCGCTTATGGCTTGCTGGTGGCGGGCGGTCGGATGCGGGGAAAGAGAATATTCAGTTTGTTTTCTGCTGGGCGTCAGCTACTGTCGGCTGCATAAGGGCGGGAAAGACTGAGCCACAGGTGGAGGAGCAATTGGGCACTGCTCTGCACCCGATGTTTGCCACGGTGGAGATAGCGGAGGCGGTAGAGTCGTTCGATGGTCAAGGCCAGCATGGTGAGGAGCCAGCCGATCAGCAGACTGTTGGCGTGATGATGACAGATATGCTCGAGGCCGTGACGACTCTTGGCGTCGTTGAAGCCCTGGTTTTCGATCTCCCAGCGGCTTTTGGCCATGCGGAATAGCGATTGCGAACCCACGGTAGAGGAAGGGAAATTCGTCAGCCAGTAGGCTTGCACTACCTTGCCGTCCGGTTTGTGCTGACGATAGAAGAGCACGCGCACGGTTTCCCAGTCGAGCGTGTCCCAGGGATCGAAGTCCTCTGCGTCCCAGAGCTCCACGCGATCCGCGCCATGCTGGAAAACCGTTGTGGGAGGCCCGCAGGGAAAACGATGCTGGGCGGCGGCCAGTAACTCCGGCAAATTGTCTTTCAGCCGTGCCACCACTCGGAGACCTAGTTCACCTGCCGTATGCAGGAACGGTGCGGTGGCGAATGCTCCATCGACAACCACATATTGCGCAAAGCGCTTTCCCACGCCCGCAAGCACCCGTCGCAATAAGCGCTGCCCGGCGGCGTACTCGCTATCGCCCGACCCGTAGGGTTCCCCATCGCAGGGCAGAGAAAGGCCGGTTCCCACCACGCTGATCATCACCAAAGAATGTTGATAGCCCAGGAGCTGTTTCGCAGCGTTG
The DNA here is from genome assembly GCA_963843265.1 of uncultured Acidobacteriota bacterium. Classification (GTDB taxonomy): domain Bacteria; phylum Acidobacteriota; class Terriglobia; order Acidiferrales; family UBA7541; genus Acidiferrum. Next base: position 378,546 of record CAWJJR010000002.1, read on the forward strand.
TGCTTCGGCCGACAGAGGGTGCAACCCTGGCGGGTTCGCCAACCCGCGCCGGTGCCGTCGAGGGCCAGGCCGATCCAGCGGCAATCATCAAAGGCCTTGTTGCGCTTGGCGCCGCGGAGGAGGGAGAGCAGGGCTTGCCGTGTTGGACTGGGATCGAGCCGCTCGGTGAAATAACCCAAGGTATCGTCACAGAACGGAGTCGCAATGGAGAGAGTGCGTCGTGCCGAAGATCGCACCAGTGCCTCGACGGCATGAAAACTCGATTGCCGGAGGATTTGGCCGATCAGCAGGGCCCAGAGCAGGGCCTGCGCCGGAATCTGCGGTTGTTGCCGACCGTCTCCAGGATCCTGGAGATACCGTCGGAGGCGAAGACGCCGTGTCACATAGTGGAGCAGATGACCTGGCGTCGAACGGTTCATTTTTTCTTTTTCTTAGGTTTCTTGCGTTCCAGCACGAGCAGTTGTGCGTTGGCCGCCAACACTTCGCGGACGGCGTCTTGAAACTCCCGTCCCGCCTTGACGCGGCGCCGCACTTCCTCGACCCACTCCTTGGAGATGTGCTGGACACGTTTTTTTCCCTGCACCATAAAGGTCAGCGACCAGACCGGATGGCCACGGTCCTCGGCACAATGACAGGTGGGCTTGCCGCAACGGAGATGGGTGAGGGTGAGGGAGCCCGGGAGGGCATCCTCGGGGATAGAGAAACGGCGCAGCAGCTGAAACTTGCGCTGACGGAGTCGAGAAGCGAGCGGTCCATTTCCCTTATGGATCATCTTAATGTATATATACAATAAGACGAAATACAAATCAAGCCGTATCGACGAATGCGAAAATAGGAGTCTACTGCGGAAGGGTCGTGAAGAGGGATAAAACAGCGATCATGCGGGGTGGACTGGGCTAGTCCCTGTCATTCTTCCGAAACGGCTGCCCCACGCCAACACACGTCCCAAATCCGGGAATGTTCCGCGTTTTGCGCCGAAAAACGCCTCGGCTCATCAGTTTTTGAGGTTGGAATGAATGCTGCTGCAGCGCGGTGTATCCGTTCCTTTACTTCCTTTACTTCCTTTACTTCCTCTACCTCATTTACTTCCTCAATGCGAAGCCGTCGCCAGCCGCCTAGTCACATAGTCCGCGACATAAGCGTCAAACAGATCGTTCAGTTGATGCGTTATTGGTCCGGGCGCAGTCGCGATCGTGTGGCCCGCAATTTCTCCGACGCCGATCAGATTCCGATTCGTCGAAGAAATAATAATCTCATCCGCCGAATATAGATCCTCAGGCCGCAGCGCCTGCTCGATCACCGCCACCCCCGCCTCCGGCGCAATCTCAAAAAGAATCCCCCGCGTCACGCCCTCCAGGCACCCCGAATTGAGAGGCGGCGTCAGCACTTTCCCGTTCTTTACCGCAAAAATGTTTGCCGCCGTGCACTCCGCGACTTCTCCGCGCTCGTTCAAAAGAACAACCTCATCAAATCCTTCTTTTTGCGCTTCCGCCACAGCCCAAACATTCTGCAGCCAGGAAGTCGTCTTCACTCCCGCCAGCGGCGAAGCCGCATGCCGTCCCTGCTCGCGCAGCGTCAACCGCACAGGCTCGCGATACTGCGGTAGCGGCGCCGTATAAATAATCAAATCCACTTCCGGCTGCTTTTCCTCGCTCTGCCAAAATCCCACTTGGTTGTAAACCAAATATATCCGCGCGCACCCTTCCGTAACCTGATTCGCCCGAATCACTTCATGCAAATTTATCCGGACCTTCGCCGAACTGTACGGCATCGGCAGCCGAATGATCGCCGCGTCCTTTTCCAGCCGCCGCCAGTGCCGCTCATAGGCAAACGCCTCTCCATGAAAAATCCGCAGCGTCGTGAACAGCCCCCACCCGCAAATTAGCCCAGCCTGCCCCGGCGAAAGCCTCACTTTCTCAATCGGCAGCAAACTCTCGTTGTGAAAAATATTCTTATGGATCAAGCGAAGTCCTTTGCCATCTTCGTTCGTTCTTTCCTCCTTATCATTGTAGCTGAAAAGTTCGGCCCCTCCCATTTGCCACACCTTTGAGTTAAGAGCCAAATTCGCGCCATTCCGCGTCGAACAGCCATCAAAAACAAAGGGGCGTCCGCCATGGCGGACGCCCCTTCGCGAAAAGTGTTGAACGACTCGGCTTAGAAGGTCAGCTTCAGCGCAAACTGAATTTCCCTCGCCGAGCCGAAATCGCCCGCCGGGAAGCGCGTGCTCGTGACCTGCCCAAACGAGGCCGCAGTAGCGCTGTTATTGGGGTTGCCAAAGTTCGGGTGGTTGAATATGTCGAAAAACTCCGTCCGGAATTGCAGATTGACCTTTTCCGTGATTTTCGTGTTCTTAACCACGGAAAAGTCCGTATTTATGAAGTCCGGTCCCCGCAATCCATCTCGCTGCATGTCGCCAGGCGTGCAAGATCCCGGAATGACGGGATAGTTGTTAGACCCTGGCGTCGTCGGCACGTCGCTGAAAGTGCAAGGAACCGCAAACGCGGCATTCGGCGTCGTGGCGCAATTCGCAATCGTAGGTGCTGTTCCTGTCGGCGTCCCGTTGAATGGTTCGCACAGCACAGTGTTGTTGTAGAACTCGTGCGGGTTTCCCGTTGGCGTGACGTGTTGCAGCTGATTCGGCCGCACCGTCAACGTCGTTCCTGTCCCTGTATTGATCGTAAGCAACGGCGTCAGCGGACTCCCGCTTTGCGCTTGCGATACGATGCCCAGTTGCCAGCCGGATACCAATCGATTTCTTTTGAATGGCAGCTCGTAGAATCCGCTCAGAACGAACCGGTTGCGCACGTCAAACTCCGACGGGCCATAATCCCCGCGCGGATTGTACGCATTCTGCAGCGGTACCGCGTCGCCCGAACTGACCGAGCTGTAATCAAACGATTTCGAGTAGGTGTAAGAAGCCAGAAACTCAAAGCCACGCGAGAAGTGCTTGTTGAGCGTCGCCCATAGCGCATTGTAATTCGAGTTTCCGGGACTGTTGATTTGCGTGATGTTCCCGAAAGTGCAGGTCGGATTCGGGGCCGCGCACTCGGCCGGCAAGACGGGGCTCGTTAAGGGAAGCGTAAGAAACGGTCGCGCCGTTCCGTAAAAGCCGTTGGTTACCAGTGGCTGATTCACGTTCTCGGCGATTTGCAGGTGAGTGCCCTTGGTGCCGACGTAAGCCACAGTCAGGCCCATGCTGGAAGTGAGCTGGCGCTCTACCGTGACGTTCCAGTCTTGTGCGTACATATTCTTGAAGTTTGGATTGACGGAACTTGGCCCCAGGCTGACTCTGGTGATAGCTGCCGCCGGATTCTCGAGCGTGATGCCCACCGCGGCCACGTTGATCGGCAACGCAAAGGGCGGATTTCCGCTCAATCCGGTGATGATGTTCGTGGTGGGATCTTGCGTCAGGATTGCGTAGCCCGCGCGGATGGAAGTCTTGCCATCCTTAAACGGATCCCAGGCAAATCCAACTCGAGGCTCGAAGTTCTTGTTGTTCGTGCCAAATGGTTGGGGCGCGGGAATGAGGTCTCCCGTGGTGGTGTCAAAGTTCGTGAAGCGGCCACGCGCCTCCGAGGGCGTCGAATTCCATTCATAACGCAAACCGATATTGAACGTGAAGTTGGGCTTCCATTTGAAGCTGTCCTGGGCAAACGCTCCGTAGGAAGGCTCGAGAACTCTGTTGTTTCCCGCGCCCAGCAGCACTGTAAAGTTTGTGGCGCTATCTGCAAGGAAGCTCGCCAGCGTTGGAAACGTGAAGCTGCCGATGTTTTCCGCAACGTTGTTGTTATAGAACCGCCGGATTTCTCCTCCGAAAGCAAAGGAATTGCGGCCCTTCAGCCAGCTCAAAGTGTCATTCAGCACCACGGTCGTGTCGCCGCGTCCCTGCGGTTCTCCCGTCGGTCCTCCAAAGGACATGGCGCCGGAGACCACAATGTTTGGTATGCCCACGCCTACTGGCGCGCCCGGGGGGAGGGTGATGTCAAAATTTGAAGGATCCAGGGCCGTGGGCGTAAAAAAGAGACTGATGCGGTTGTATCCCAAGCGGACCGTGTTTGCCAACGTGGGGCTGAAGACGTGGTCTTCAGTGACGGTCATGAGGTCACGCAAGCCATCGCGGGTATCGCCAAATCCCGGAAGGTTTGCCCCCTGGGTCGGTTCCTGGCGATGGTCCTTTTGAATCACAAAATAACCATGGATTTGGTCTCTATCCGAAAGATTGTAGTCCAGGTCTGCCGAGCCTTGATTCAAGGACACGCTGGCTGCCGTCGATCCGCTGAATAGCGTATAACTGCTCGGCACGCCAACCGTTCCCGTCCCCACGAGGTTGGCCGCGGGAACCAATGCTAAGAGATCCTTAACGGCCGTCGAGGTAACGGTTGCAATCTGTGTCGCGCTCGGCACTGTGCTCGAAAGGGCTAACCCTTGCCGTTGCCGTAGCCCTTCGTATGCGAGGAAGAAAAACAATTTGTCTTTCTTGATGGGACCGCCAAAGTCGCCGCCGAAATCATTTCGCTTAAATGGATTCTGAGCCAGCGCGGTGCCCGCGGAATTTACAGCCGGGTTGAAAAAGTTCCGCGCATCGAGGTCGTTGTTGCGGAAGAATTCGAACGCTTCGCCGTGGTAATCGTTCGAACCGGAGCGCGTGGCCAGGTTCACCACCGCCCCTGAGTTGCGCCCGTATTGCGCCGGAAATGTCGAGTTGTCGATTTTGTATTCCGCGAGCGTGTCGATCGGCGGCTGGAACGTGACCTGGTTTTGCACCCCGTCGTTCAAGTTGATGCCATTGATCAGCCAGTTTGTCGTGTCTTCGCGTTGCCCCGCGGTGGTGATCGCAAAAGATCCCTGTCCGCGCAACGGAGCCGTGAGAAAACCGTTCGCTGGAGGTGTCACCGTTCCCGGCGTCAAAAGGCTGAGGTCCACGAAATGCCGCCCGTTCAGCGGAATTTCCTGCACCGTCTTGTCGTTGATGACTTGTCCGAGTCCGGTTGTCGTCGTTTCTACCAGCGCCGGTTCGGCCACGATTTCGACTTTTTCGGATACTTCACCGACTTTAAGCGTGACGTTCTGCGTGACCGACGTCGCTACTTGAAGTTTGAGGTCGGTAATCACAGCCGTTTGAAAGCTGGTAGCGGTGACTTCAATTCGATATACGCCGATAGGCAGTGAGGGAAACAAATAAGCGCCTGCGTCATCGGTAACCCTAGCCGATGCGACGCCGGTGGCTTGGTTGGTCACACTTACTTTGGCATTGGGAACAACCGCCCCAGTTGGATCAGTGACGGTTCCGTTGAGCGAAGCAGTGGATTGAGCGTGAGCGAGGCCGCCGAACCCCAGCGCAAAGACAAGTAGCGCTAGCCGCAGCCAAATAGGTCGTAGTGGAAAGGAACCTCCACGTGCAACATTCATTTTTCAAATCCTCCTCAAGTTTTGATAACGAACCATTTTCATCTTCGTCGTTCTCTCGACGTTCCTTCGAGTCCCAGCCCACTCGGCTGTTCCCTCCCACTCTCCTGGCGATTTCGAACGAGCGCTTTTCTAGTGACTTCGTTTACATACACCTCAAGCCACGTAAGGCACGCCAAATCCCTACTTGCATGTTGGTGATTTCAAGTAACGCAATCGCGTGACCAGAACTGTAGCTTGATCCAAATTAGATAAGCTGCTTATTTTCAATGAATTGCAGTAGATTTAGCGATGGAGTCGAAGGTATCGTCCGCCGCGAGGTATTAGATTCTGAAAGTCGCTCTCAAATTTGGTAGACGGTTTAGGCCGGCTTTAGAACTTAGGGAACGTGATGGCGAATCGAATGTGGCTTTTGATGCACAGTCAATGCCGGTCGCAGCACGTCTGGACCGTAGGCAGTAGGTAGAAGTAGACGCTGGCCCCCGTAGATGAGGTTGGGGTTGCGGAGGGAGGGGTTGGCGGCTGCCAGACAGGGCCAATCGGAGGAGCGACCGAGATTGGACTTTGCCAGACTCCAAAGGGAGTCGCCCCTTCGGACTATGATGACCGAGTCGTCGCTACCGAGTCTGGTATCGCTGGCATGACCCACTGTTTCTGGAATTGAAGACGCCATGGGAAGACGGAGCTTGGCTCCAGGCCGAATAAGGTTGGCGTTGGCGATCCACTGGTTTGCTGCGAGGATCTCCGGCCAGCGGCTGCCGTGACCCAAATTTTGTTGTGCCAGTCTCCAGAGGGTATCGCCGGGCTGCACGGTCAAGGTCCTCTGTCTCGCTGTCGCCCCGGAAACAAAATCGGGCTGAGCTCCCGCTGGACGTATGGATGAGACCGGGGAGATCGGCGCGACGGGCGGCGCAGGGCCGGACGGAATCGGCGGCCGCATCGGCTGAAGGAGAAGGCTTGGCGGCGCGCGACGCGAGAAAATCTTTGGCTGCGCGGGCGCGGTCAAGCGGCGGCCGGCAGAAAGCTTGGGACGGACAGCACTATTAAGGTTCTGATGAGCATTTGGCCGACCCACTGGGACGAACTCGTCGTGGGCTTTGGAGCGAACGTCGGGACGAACTTCTGGGTGGACTTCGGGGTGAATGTGGGGAGGAAAGATGGGAAGGACGTCTTCGCGAATTTTGGGACGAGCGTCGTGGCGAACCTCGCCGCTCATTTTGGGATGGGCCATTTCGGCGTGAGCTGTTGGGCGGATATTTTTACGGACGAACGCGCCGGCATCTGGCCAACTTTCGGAGCGAACAACTCCATGGACGCTTGGGGAATTTTCCGCAACGCGGACTTCGGACCGGCGAACTTCTGGGCGACGAACTTCTGGACGAATGGGAGCAGCCGAGAAGGGATCGCGGCGGAGAACATGCGAGGAAATTTTAGGACGGAGTTCGGGCTGAACCGGGAGGCGAATCTCGGGGCGCTCCGGAAGAATCGGGGAGGCGAGCGCTGGAGTTCCGATGGAGAGATGGAACGGTTCTGATAGTTTCGGTTTCAGAGCTTGCAATTCTTTTTGCTTTCGATATTTGCGAGCGACCTCGCCGAGAGATGTTCCGTCTGGTTGCGAAGTCGCGTCCAGACTCCCCGGCGGATTTTGTGACGGCGCGGAAGAGCAATTATTCTTCTGCGCGCATTCATTTCGCCTGGCCTCGACTACCGCGCGATCTGCCGGAGTAAGAATCTGCGCGTGCTTGAGATCGTCGTCGGTGTAAACATGCGCGGAATGTTTCTGCAGTTCTTGTTTGCGGGCGCGTTCCTGACGAGCGGCTTCGGCGACACTTTGGTTTGGTTGGTCTTGAGCGAAAGAAACGGTCGCGCCAAAAGTTGCGAAGCCCACAAAAAAAATTGCGAACGCAGCGAAACGGTCGGAACGCGAGATTCTCCCGCAGCCTGCGCGGCGCGGCTGGGTGGGCAAAGAGCCGCTTGGGTCAGTCAGCAGCATGGCAAACCGACTACGGGGGGACACCGTGTAAGAAGGATTGTAGTCGGGGAGAGGGCTGACAGGAAGATTATTTCCTGCGGAATTTCCTGGAAGTAACTCACTGCGGGCCAAGAATTTATGCGGTGTAACTGAGGAGTTTGCCGTGCTATCTTGCTCGTTTTCACTTTTGGAGAAAACTCGAGAAGTGTGGGGGGATTGAAAATGAAAAAAGAGACCAGCTCGAAAATCAAGATCGATCCAATCGCCGCACAGCCAGGTGTCGAGGCGGCTGAAGTGGCAAAACGAGAAGTCAGCCATGCCGGCAGACGAAGATTCCTGCAAGCGAGTGTGCTGGGCGGCGTCAGCGTTGCGGCTGGACCGCTCCTCAGGCCGGCACTGGGCGCAAGCAAGCCGAATGCGCGAGGCGACGAGAATTGTGGCGGAGCTGCTGAAGTTCCCGCTTTTGAGTTCGATGAGGTCACTGTTGGCGAGCTGCAAGAAGGGATGAAATCCGGGAAATACAGCGCGCGATCGATTGCGGACAAATATATGGCGCGCATTGCAGCGGTGGACAAGAGCGGGCCGCAAGTGAACAGCGTGATCGAGACCAATCCGGACGCGCTGGAAATTGCGGAAGCGCTCGACAAGGAGCGAAAAGAAAAAGGGCCGCGCGGGCCGCTGCACGGGATCCCTGTGCTGATAAAGGACAACATTGCTACCGCGGACGAAATGCAAACGACGGCAGGATCGTTGGCCCTCGTGGGATCGAAGCCGCCAGAGGATTCGTTTGTCGCGGTGAAATTGCGCGAAGCGGGCGCCGTGATTCTGGGGAAAACAAATTTGAGCGAGTGGGCGAACATCCGGTCGAACCATTCGATCAGCGGATGGAGCGGGCGCGGCGGGCAGACCAGAAATCCGTACGCGCTGGATCGCAATCCGTGTGGGTCGAGTTCGGGAACGGGCGCTGGAATTTCGTCTAACCTGGCGGCGATCGGAATTGGGACAGAAACGGACGGATCGATTGTGTGCCCTTCTTCGTCGAATGGGCTTGCGGGCATCAAACCGACCGTCGGGCTGGTAAGCCGGAGCCATATCATCCCGATTTCGCATACGCAGGACACCGCGGGGCCGATGTGCCGGACGGTGCGCGACGCAGCGATTTTGTTGGGAGCGCTGACGGGAGTGGATCCGAACGATGGAGCGACGGCCGCGAGCGAAGGGAAGTCGCATTCGGACTACACCCAATTTCTCGATGCGGATGGTTTGCGCGGAGCGCGGATCGGCGTGCTGCGAAAAGCGTTTGGGTTTAACCCGGCGGTCGATAAATTGATGGAGAGCGCGCTCGAAGTGATGAAGAAGCAAGGGGCGACGCTGGTGGACCCGGTGGAATTCGCGACGGCTGGCAAATTTGGAAAGACGGAGTTTTTGGGATTCATGTACGAGCTAAAGGCGGACTTGAACGCGTACCTGGCCTGGCTCGGACCGAACACGCCCGTGAAAACGCTGAAGGAGATTATCGAGCTCAACGAGAAGAATGCGGCGAAGGAGATGCCGTACTTCGGGCAAGAGAATTTTATCGAGGCTGAAAAGAAAGGGCCGCTGACGACGCCGGAATATGTGGACGCGATCAAACAAAACCACGAGATGTCGAGAAAAGACGGGATCGACGCGACGATGGATAAGCACAAGCTGGACGCGATTGTTGGGCCGACGGGGGGCCCGGCTTGGCTGACGGACATCGTGAATGGCGATGCGTTTGGAGGAGGGAGTTCGGAGTTCGCGGCGGTGGCGGGATATCCGAATATTACGGTGAATGCGGGGTTTGATTTTGGATTGCCGGTGGGGATTTCGTTTTTCGGTCGGGCATGGAGCGAGCCGGTGCTGCTGAAGATTGCGTATGGATTCGAGCAGGCCACGAAGTTCAGGAAGGCGCCGCGATTCTTGGCGCACGTCGAGGGATGAGGGAAGGAAGTAACGAAGTAACGAAGTAACGAAGTAATGAGGTAAGGATTCGGAGGCTAGCCGTAGAGTCACGGGATGAAACGGCACGATGGCGGCAGCGACGGGCTCGATGGGCACGGCAGAGGCCACGATCGGGGCAGGGAAGGGCACGATATATCGTGCCCCGACGATTGCCGATCCATTTTGGCGTTCCCTTTATCATACGAAACATTACCTTGTCAGTATGGCCCACAGGCTAGGTGTGTGGGCGCAAGTCCATGTCCGTTTTCTTGCGCTGGTCCGGCGCGTTGGCAGTGGGTTGGTCATCGTCGCGCTTTGGGCGGGGCGCGTCCCAGATGATTTCGGGCGGCGCGTTGGCGGCTTGGCGGTCGGCGACGACGGCGCTGCGGAGCATGAGGCTAAGGGCGTAGGTGATGACGGCAGCGCGGCGCGTGGAGATGCGGCCGCGAGCGACCAACTGGACGACATTCGTGAGGATGCAGTTGATACTTTCCGTGGAGTCGTAGGCGCCATCCTGTTGTGCGAAAACTTCCTCGAAGAGGTCCGGAAAGTCATCCAGGGTGTCGGCGAAAGTGCCGGCGCGATCGGCGTGGCGGCGGCAGAGGGCGCGCCGGGATGTTGCGCACGAAGGCGGCAGCGGCTGCCATTGCGGTTGCGCGCCTGGCAGCGAGTCGCCGTGAGATGGGATGACGGGGTTGATTCGGCCGATGACTGCTGGGTTGGTTGAGTGTGTTGTGGTTCCTGGTTTTGCAGTTCCATTTTGGTCCTCAGAGTTGAGTGTGCCGGGTACCCCCGGGATATACAGAGAAGTGTAAAGTAAGTGCATGAAGCGATTGAGTTTGCTGGGCGTTTGTGTGCGGGCCATTTAACGAAGAGTGGGCGATGGTCAAGAGAAGCGGGAGGGTGCCGGATCGAAGGAGGGCGGTGAAAGATCCAAGCGGCAGGCGAGAGAACCCAGGCTTCATAATAGCGCGATTTTGATAACTTGTCAAGTAGTATTTTGCTTGGTACCCATCTGAGCGACGCGTAGCGGGTCGTAAGTGAATAAAGCGAATGGGGATGGGCGGGAAATTCAGGTGTGAGATTGGCTAGCTTTCTTGATCGTGGAAGTGGGGGAACCCCAAGACCCACGTTCAAACGACGAACGTGGGGCACCCTCCGTGTCGTCTTTTGATGCGGTGTGGCGCCAGACTATCGGGCCGCACGCCTAAAGTTCGGTCATAAACTCACCTCTCGATGTTTATACTGCCGATTTGCGGGTGATGTTCGACATTTTGTGCGGAAGTCAGATTCCAGCGGGGGAGTGATGGGTGGCAGGCAATGGATCTTGATAGCGCAGGGGCCCCGAAGTAGGGCAGACGAGCGGACAAGTACGCGGAGAAACTTGAAGCTTGCAAGTTGGGTTCAAGAAAAAGTGAGTGGGGGAGCAAAGATGAGTTTGACAAGAAAAAACAGGAGAGAGCTTAGCAAGAAAAGACGGGGGTTGGCCTGCCTGTCTGTGGCGGTTTTGCTGGTGAGCGCGGTTGCAGGGCAGGAGGCGACGATCCGTGTTGCGCCGGCGGCGCGCGAGGTGGTGGAAGGTCGGTTGAATAAGTATGGAGGGGACAACGCGCAGCGTGAGCGGACGCTGATGGGATTGTTCCAGGGAGCGGGTTGCGAAGGGAAGAATCTTTCCGAACAGGCGATCAACCAATGGCCGCTGCCCAATGTTATTTGCACGTTGCCGGGGAGTTCCGAAAGAACCATCCTTGTTGGGGCGCATTACGATCATGTCGGCAAGGGAAACGGGGTGGTGGACAATTGGAGCGGCGCATCGCTGCTGGCGTCATTGTATCAGGCGTTGAAAGAGGATCCGCGAAGGCATAGCTACGCATTTGTGGGATTTGCCGACGGAGAGCTGCATTTGACTGGTTCGCGATTCTATGTTCAGCAAATGACGGAAGCGGATAAGGACCGAATGGATGCGATGGTAGACATTGATGTGCTGGGGCTGGCACCGACGGAGTTTTGGCGGAGCTACGCCGATAGTAGGTTGGTCGGGAAGTTGACTTACTTGGCAGGCCAATTGAAGTTACCGATTTCGGCGGTTGATCTCGATGAACTGGGGAGTTCGGACTTCTTAGAGTTTGGCGCGCTGAATATCCCGAGTATTATGATCCATTCGTTAAGCCAGAAGACGTGGGATGCGCATATTCTGCGCACACGAAAGGACGACATCTCGGAGATCCATATGGATGATTATTACCAATCGTACCGGCTGGTGGCGGCCTACCTGGCGTTTCTGGACTACTCGACTTTCAAGCGACAGCCTGTCGAGAGGAAATCGTTACGCAAGAGTGAAGGGCCTAAATGAATCGGCGGAGATTGGCCGTATCTCGCGGTTGAGGTGACGTGATTGAGAAGCGGATTGGAAGGCAGGGCCACAATGACGAGCGGAAGGGGGATGGGCGGGAAATTGAGGTGTGAGATTGGGCAGCTTGCCCAGCAGTGGAAACGCTTGCCGCAAAGTCAAGACCCGCACGCTTCACAAAAACCGTGAAAGGATGCGGCGCCCCGTTCGTGCCAAGTGGCAAGGGCTCGCGACCCGTCCAATCGGGGAATCGAAGATAAAGCGTAACTACAGGAATTGCTCACGACTCATCTCTTCTATCTTTGTCCTTGCACATCCCGTACTCACTAGGATATGCTCTGATCATGGGACGCGATTTCAAGACCACGGCGCAAGCTTACCAAAAGTTTGCGCAGGTCTTGGAAGATTTGGAAGCGACAAAGCTGCTTTTTGAGTCTGCAGGAGAGCCACTGCCAGAGCAGCTAAAGCAGTTTTTTGGCGTTCGGCATTCCAATGGAAAACCTCACGAGCAAATGGTCTCAATTCTTCCGCTGGTTCGTGCTAGCCGTCCTGAACACATAGAGGAAGGATGGATCTCAGTCGAGATTGGCGACGTCACGGCGACCAGTCTCGTCCTGGCGGTTCTCCGACAAGCCAAGGGACCAGTGCCAGCCAAGGATGTCATCGAGCAAGTTACAAGGATCAATCCGCATATCCCCCGGGGAAGCATCAACAATATCGGCACTCGTCTGGACAGATCGTTACTTCATCGGACCGATGAGGGGTGGCAACTCCTCAATCCCGGCAAGGCTGGAATCGTGTGTGACGGCTATCTTTGGGGGCCGCAGGATATATTCGACAAAACGGAGATCGCGGCGCATCGGCGCGAGGCAATCTTGCAAATCCTCAAGGCGTTTCCCAGCGGACTCCAGACCGTACAGATTGTAGACCAGCTCAGAGGAACAAATTGGGTTCACGCCCCCGCAAACAAAGATCTAGTCAAGGCGGATATGGACCTTCTCGAAGCACATGATAGGGTCCGCCGAATAAGCAACTCACGGAAATGGTGCCTGAATCCGGTAAACCGACGACCACAGGAAAGTACAGGCAAACACTGAGAGAACGAGCTGCCCTTGCTAGGGAGTTGCGGTGGATTTTGGACGCTAACGATGAACAGGAGCTTATGCGGATTTTGCGGAAGCAGGGCGTGAAAGACGAAAACCCGCGGTTTTCCGCCGTGGTGAGGCTTTTCCGCGAGTTACGGAGCGGGAAGACTTAAGAGCCAGCGAGCGAATCTCGCTTCTGGCTGCTTTCGCTTGATCTGGCGGGAGTTCGGCGAGAAGGTCGAGGATCAGGTCGGCAGCTTTTACCGCTGTTTTTTCCAACTGCGAATTCTTTTTCTTCGTCATACATTTCAAGGTTAAGCCTTTTTCGTGGACGGCGCAAGAATCGAATTTGGCTTGTTTGTCCGGTTTGCCCGAAATGATGACATTCAACCGGCGTAGGATTTGAAGCGGTCGAGCGAGGCTTGGGTGTATTGGCCGACTTCGAACGGATTGATGGGGGATGTTTTTCTTAAAGAGAAAAGATAACGCAGAGGCGCAGAGTCAACTGAGACGCGCGGAGGGTTGGAGGGTGCGGCTAATGTGGCCCGCCTCCCCGACAAAAGTCGGGGTGAACTCCAGGCGGAGCCTACTCTTGGCGGAGGGCGGACAGGGGATCGATGCGGGTGGCGCGGCGGGCTGGGATGTAGCAGGCGACTAGCCCCAATCTCTCACAGCTTGGCAGCAGTGGGGTGAAGTTTGTTCGAATTGGGAGTTGCGAAATAGTTTCGCGGGGTGCTGTTGTTCGCTAATCCGTTTTTTCGCTTGGCGTGAGAGATTTCCTCTCTCCGAGACTGTTTCGGCGCACACCTTTCCCCCGGTTGACAGAAGCGACGAAAAAGTTGTTCGGGATCTTTCTTTTTCAATACTTTAGCGGCACGGCGCAGAGCTTTTCATAGATTTGCTGGAAGAGTGCGACATAGGGGTACCCACCGGCCAGCGAGACCCACACCTTGCGCACCGTGATGCGGATCAGCGCGCCAATCTTCAGTAACTTGAGCCGAATGGTGGAGCACTGCGCCTGGGCCAACTCCGTTCCCGCCAGTCCCAGTCGCCGCAGCATCTGCAACAACACGTAGGCGATCGAAGAAAAGTACAAGCGCAATTGATTGCTGCGCAGGTAATGCGTGCTGGTGCGATCGCTGAACAGCATCAATTGTTCCTTGATGCGATTCTCCATGTCCCCTCTGGCGCAGTAGTGCTCTTCATACAGCGCCTGTGCCGGCCATGCTTCTCCGCTCAGAGAGGTCACTACGAATCGCGGGTTCTCTCCCTTTTCCAGATGCTCGGCCTTGGCCACCACGCGTCGCGCACGACTCCAGCTTTTCAGCGTCTGATAGAAGAACTCTTTGAACAGTCGAGTCGCGCGTCCGGTCTGTTGGTACTGCGCTTTCGCCTCCGCCATCTCCTTGGCGATCTCCGTCTTCAAACGTTCGTTTTTCGCTAGTCCCAGCACGTACTCTACGCGGTTCGCTTCACACCAAGCCATCAGCTCCTCGCGGCAAAATCCCGAATCTCCACGCACCACGATACGCACCTGGGGCCACGCGGAACGAATCTGGGCCACGATGCGCTCCAGTTCCTCAACACTCCCCGACGACGCATCGATGTTCGACGATCGCAACCGCGCACACAGCAGAAACTCTCCGCAGAAGATGTACAACGGCAGGTAGCAGTAGTGTCCATAGTAGCCATGGAAGAAACGTCCTTCCTGCTTCCCGTGCAGCGGATCCTCAGTGGCGTCCAGGTCCAAAATGATTTCTTTCGGCTCCTCCCGGTGGGCTTGCAGAAAGACTTCCACCAGCAGCCGGTCCACGGCTCCATGATCCAGCACGATCTTTTTGTAGCGCTCCTTCTCACGGACCTTCTCCCCGCTCAGTTCCAACCGATTCAAGGTACTTTTTCCGGCTAACACTTGGTTATCGGGACCCTCCTTCTCAACCAGCACCGCCAGCAGGGGATCATTCCGCAACTCCTCGTGATCGTTCAGATCTTCATATCCCAGGGCCAGCCCATAGACTCTCTGGGCCACCAACTGCTTTACCGGATGTTCGATCAGATCGGGATTCCGATAATCGGTGAAGCAGGCGGCAAACTGGTGGAGGATCCCAATGCGCTTCTCGACCTCCCGCAGCAGCAGACCACCGCCATCGCTGGTGATTGCCCCGCCATCGAACTGCGCCCGGATGTCGCGTCGCTTTTGAGGATGAAATCCGAAGACGAACTGGTTACACTCTGCAGTCATAAGGCTGTTGCTCCTTCTTGGCAGAATTTCTTCCTGATAAAAGAGTTATGCCATGAAGCAACAGCCTTTTTCTACTTAATATGAGAAATTGCGGCTAGAGCCGCGGCCAAGAGAACGGCGGCTACGCCAACCAGGGCGCGTACGTCCAGGGCGCCGACATTGTAGAGCAAGCTCTTCAGTGTTTTGCCGACCAGGTAGACGCCTGGGAGGCCGATGGCCATACCTATTAGGGCCGCGCGCATGCCTTCGCCTACCACCAACTTGAGGACCTGTGCGCTGCCTGCGCCGAGGGCCATGCGGATGCCCAACTCGTGTGTACGCTGGGCGACGGAGAAAGTCATGACGCCGTAGATGCCGATCGCGGCGAGGAGGAGAGCGAGCACGGCGAAGGTGCCGAATACGAGGACGGTGAAGCGGTCGGTGACAAGGTTTTCGCTGATGATCTGGTCCATGGTGCGGACGTGGGTCATGGGGAAATCGGGATTCACGGAACGGATGGCGGCGGCGATGCTGGAGGTGACGGCGGAAGGATTGCCGTTGGTGCGGACGGCGATGGTCGTGTTGGGCCAAGGGGCCTGGTCAAAGGGAAAGTCAATTTCGGCGGAGCCGGTGGTTGTGGGATGGCTTTCGTACTGGACGTCGTGGAAGACGCCGACGATTTGCCATTCGACGGGCGCGCCGAACGGGGGAATCTTGTCGGGGAGCAACTCGACGATTTTGACGCGTTGGGTGAGCGGGTCGAGTCCGGGAAGGTATTGGCGGGCGAAGCTTTCGCTGACCATGGCGACGCGGGGTGCTCCGGCGAGGTCGCGCGCGTCGAGATAGCGGCCGCGGGTGAGGCGGATGCCGTAGGTTGCGTAGTAGCCCGGCGTGACAGTATTAACGACGGCTTGCGGCTGCTTGTTGACGTTGTTGTCGGAGTCATCGAAGGGCTGCCCAGCGATCGTGAAGTGGAGGCGGCCGGCGCCTTCGGTAGGCAAGCCGGGAGCAATGCCTATTTTCAGGACGCCGGGGACGGCGGCGATTCGTTCTTCGAGTTGCTGGTAGACGGAGCGGATTTGGGCGGCGCTCGCGGTGCGATCGTGCTGGATGGGGACACTGAAGGTGAGGACGTGGTCGCGTCGAATGCCGAGGTCGACTTGGGTGACGTTCCAGAAGCTTCGTAGGATGAGGCCGGCGCCGGCGACGAGAATGAGCGCGAGGGCGAATTCGGCAACGACGAGGACGCGGCGCAAGCGATTGTGGCTGGCGCCAGCGGAAGATGATCTGCCGCCTTCTTTTAACATGTCGCTGATATTTTGGCGGGCGGCATGCCAAGCGGGGAAGCAGCCGAAGAGCACGCCGCTGAAAAGCGTTGCGCCAAGGGTGAAGAGCAAGACGGGGATATTGAGGTGGGGGTCGGCTTCGTAGGGGATGCCGAGCTGATTTCTGGGCATGAGGCTCATGACACCGCGGAGGAGGGCTACGGATAGCAGCACGCCCAGAAAGCCGCCCATCAACGCCAGAGAAAGGCTTTCGATCAGGAATTGACGGAAGATGCGCGCACGGGTGGCACCTTGCGAGGCGCGGACGGCGATTTCTTTTTGGCGCGCGGTGCCCCAGGCGAGAAGCAGATTCGCGATATTGACGCAGGCGATGAGGAGGACGAAGCCGACGGCGCCCATCATGAGCCAGAGGCCGAGGCGGGTTTGCTTGGGAAGAAAGTCGTCTTTGAGAGGTTCGACGGTGACGGTGAGGTCTTTGTTCGTCTTCGGATAGCTTTGGGAGAGTTGCCTGGCGATGACAGCCATTTCGGCGTTGGCAGCTTCGAGAGTGACGCCGCGCTTGAGCTTGCCCATCACCAGGAGAAAATGATTCTCGCGTTTGATTTCGTCGGGCTTAAAGGAGAGCGGGACGTTCATCGAAGAATCACCAACGTCGGAGGGACTGGGAGCGGCGACGCCGAGAACGGTGTAGAGTTCGCCGCTCATGCGGAGTTTGGTGCCGACAATCTTGGGATCGCTGCCGAAGCGGTCGCGCCAGAATTTGTTATTGAGGATGACGACGTGGTCGTTGCCGGGAAGGGCATCGTCAGCAACGAAATGGCGGCCGAGGGTCACTTTTGGGCTGAAGAGGAGGTCGAACCAGCCGGGGGCTACGCGGCTGGCCTGGACTTGCTCGGTCCAATCGGGCGTGGAGATGGTGAAGCCTTCACCGGTCCAGCCGTTGAGGGAGTCGAAGACGGTGGCTTGTTTCTGCCAGTCGAGAAGGTCGCTGGGGGAAGTGCCGTTGCGCTCACCGCTTTTGTCGTGGGACCAGACCATGACGATGCGGTCGCTATCGACGTAGGGGAGCGGGGCGAGCAGGACTGAATAGAGAAGGCTAAAAATGGCGGTGGTGGCACCGATGCCCAAGGCCAGGGCGAGCAGGGAGACGGAGGTGAAGCCAACGCTCTTCCAGAGCAGGCGGAGGCCGTAGCGGATGTCACGCCAAAGTTCGGTCATGAGGGCACCTCTTGATGTTTATACTGCGAATCCAGCGAGAATGTTCCGCCGTTTTGCGCCGGCAGAGAGTTAGACGAGTGAGTAGGGCAGTGGTTAACAGGGAACACTGTCCAAAGCAGGTGGTGGGCTTTCGGAGTTGAAGTGTGGGCGTGGTATGGTTGCGGAATAAACGGGAGGGGACCAGGCGATGAGCGGACGGACGGATTGGAAGGCGATTGAGGAGAGGATTGGGGCGGCGGTGAAGCTGGCGCGGCGGGCGGTGGCGGTGGCGTTTTTGGGTGCGGCACCACACGGGGTGGAGAGATTTGGGGGGACGGAGCCATCGGGGTGCAGTTTTTGGCGGTTGGCTGCGACGGGAAGAGTTTTCTATACGGTGCCGGAGAATCATTTTAACTGCGCAGTGGGGGCATACACGCACAACATTGCTTTGTCGCCCGAGCGGGAGAAGGAGACGGAGCAAACGTTGAAGATGATGTTTGATTTGGGGTATGTGAAGCCGGAAGAAGTGCCGCAGATTCCGCGGTTGGCCGCGGCACCGGCGGCGATTATGTATGCGCCGCTGGGGGAGACGCCTGTTGCACCGGATGTGGTTTTGTTTGCGTGCAAGCCCTCGGGCGCGATGCTGTTGAGCGAGGCGGCGAATCGGGCGGGCGTGGGGAGCGGAGCGCCGGCTTTGGGACGGCCGACGTGTATGGCGCTGCCGGCTTCGATGCAGATGGGGGCGATATTGAGTTTGGGGTGCATGGGGAACCGCGTGTATACGGGGCTGGGCGAGGACGAGATGTATTTTGTTGTGCGTGGCGCGGATTTGGCGGCGGTGGCGGAGGCGCTCGGCGTGATTGCGGATGCTAACGCGGCGTTGCAGGAATATGCAGAGGGGCGGCGGTCACAGCTGGCGACGATTTAAGATTGGCAGGTTGGCGAATCGGCCTGGCTTGAATTGCACGGATTTTTTGCGCAGAGATCGCCGAGAAGAGATCTGGTGGTTTGGGAAACGCGTTGACAGGAGCGGAGTCGTACTTTAAGATTAACGTTTGTCTCTATAGGGAAAGGTGTGGCTGAGAGCGATGAGGACCTACGTAGCCAAGGGAGAAGAAGCGGAAGCCCTGAAAGTGGGCGCGAACTGGTTTGTGGTGGATGCGACGGACCAGGTTTTGGGGCGTCTGGCGACGAAAGTGGCGCGGATGCTGATTGGGAAGGATAAGCCGTCTTTTACTCCGTATCTGGATTCGGGGGATCACGTGGTGGTGATCAATGCCGATAAGGTGCGGATGACGGGGAACAAGGTGGAGCAAAAGGTTTATTACTCGCACAGCGGGTATCCTGGCGGATTGAAGGCTGTTCCGGCGAAGCGGGTTCGCGAGACGAAACCGGATTGGATGATTCGCGAGGCTGTCCTGGGAATGCTGCCGAAGAATAAGTTGCGGGCGCGGCGGGCGAAGAAATTGCGGATTTACCGGGATGCGGCGGGTTTGGCGCGGCATGCTGGGCAGAAGCCGCAGGCGGTGGCGGTTTAAGATTTACGGAGCACAGATTGAAGTCTGTGCCACTGCGGCGGTTTAGATTTGGGATTCCGCAGGAGCACGGGCTAAGATACGTGCTACTGCTGGGGTTTGGGAAAGAGCACAGACTGAAGTCTGTGCCACAGTTTTCCGCACGTTGCTGTTCCTTGAGAAGCGTGGCCGCGCAGTGGTCACCTCTAAGTGGTGCCTTAGGCAGGGAGCAAACCGGCGTGGAGTTCGAAGGTTCCAGATGTCTCTGGGTGTCTGGAATCGGACGGTGTTGAACGAGGAGCACAGACTGAAGTCTGTGGCTCTTGCGGCAGCGGAAGGATTTAGGAGCACAGACTGAAGTCTGTGCCACTGGAGGAACGTTGAGTTCTACGGGTACGCCCTTAGCGGGGACACAAACGTGGTTTCTGGGAACGGGCCGGCGGAAAGAATCCGTGGCGCGAGTTTTCTTGCGCGCGGGGAGCGGCAAGTTCACGGTGAACGGGCGCGAGGTGGAGAATTATTTTCCGAATCATGCGTGGAAGCATGATGCGACGGAGCCGCTGAAGTTCACGAGTTTGGCCGAGCAAGTGGATGTGAAAGTGACGGCGCATGGCGGCGGCGTTGGCGGGCAGGCTGGAGCAGTGCGGATGGGATTGTCGCGAGCGATTTCGCGGTTCAATCCGGAGCTGCGTGCGGCGCTGCGGAAGAACGGATTTTTGACGCGCGATTCGCGAATGAAAGAACGAAAGAAGTACGGGCAAAAGGGCGCGCGGAAACGCTTCCAGTTTACGAAGCGGTAGGTTTGTGGGAGGGGCAAGCCCCTCCCCTACGGACTCCGGAGGGAATGCGGGAGCAGACCCTTCGAGATCACGGCCGGCATGGAGCCGGCAAGAGGCTGTTCTTTGGCGTAGCAGATGCCTCGAGGAGGCCGGTCTAAAGACCGGCCACTACAGGACAGGACGCCGCTGCAAACAGCTATTCAAATAGGAGGAAACTTGGCAGTTGAAATTACGATGAAAGAATTGCTGGAGGCGGGAGTTCACTTCGGCCACCAGACGAGGCGATGGAATCCGAAAATGAAGGAATATATTTTCGGAGAACGCAACGGGATCCACATTATCGATCTGCAGAAGACCTTGAAAATGTTCCGCGAAGCGAGCCGCTTCGTGAGCGATCTATCCGCGCAGGGAAAATCGGTGTTGTTCGTGGGGACGAAACGGCAAGCGCAGGAAGCTGTGTCTGAAGAATCGAAGCGATGCGGCGCGTACTTTGTGAACCATCGCTGGCTGGGCGGGACGCTGACGAACTGGGCGACGCTGCAGAAATCGATCAAGCGGCTGAAGCTGCTGAAGGCCATCACAGAAGACGGCCGGATCAACGAGCTTTCGAAGAAAGAAAAGGCGCGGCTGGGCCGCGAGATGAAGCACCTGAACCAGAACCTTGAAGGCATCGAGAACATGTCGCAGCTTCCGGACGCAATGTTCGTGATCGATTCGAATGCGGAAGAGATTGCGGTGAAAGAAGCGCGGCGGATGGGCGTGCCGGTGGTTTCGGTCGTGGATACGAACTGCGATCCGGACGTGGTGGACTGGATCATTCCGGGGAATGACGATGCGCTGCGCGCAATCCGGTTGTTTACAACGAAGATTGCAGACTCGGTGATCGAAGGGCATACGGCTTACCAGCAATCGCAGGTGGCGGAGCAGAAGTCGGCGGAAGATCAGGCGCTGGTGGATGGAGTGGAGTACGTGGATACCAGCGCATACGAGCAGTACGAGAAGCAGGAAGGCGACTTCGTCGAGGGAGCGGAAGTTACCACTCCCGTAGACGCAGCGCTGGAAGCGGCGGCGGGGGCGGAAGCCACCGTGCCGCCGGACGAAGAGGAACGATAGGCGGGTGGAGCTGCAGACAGAGATTCACGAGGCCCGCTCCCTGCGGCTCGGAGCGGGCCTTTTTGCAAGCATTCACGAAAACTTTGACATTTTGAGTTCGCAGAGAGAAAAAGGATGAGCACACAACAGCCAGCAATGCAGATACCGGCGCAACTCGTGAAGGAATTGCGCGAGAGGACCGGAGCGGGATTCAGCGATTGCCGCGCGGCGCTCGTGGAAGCCAGCGGGAATATCGAGAAGGCCATCGAGATTTTGCGGAAGAAGGGGCAGGCGGCCGCGGCGAAAAAAGCACAACGCGAAGCGAGCGAAGGGCTCGTGGGGAGCTACATCCACGCGGGCGGGAAGATTGGTGTGCTCGTGGAGATCAACTGCGAGTCGGACTTCGTGGCGCGGACGGAAGCTTTCCAGCAGCTCTGCCACGACATTGCGATGCACATCGCGGCGCTCGATCCGCGGTATGTGCGGCGCGAAGAAGTGACGCCGGAAATGCTTGCGGCGGAACGGGACATTTACAAGGCGCAGGCGCTGGCCACCGGCAAGCCGGAAAATGTGGTCGAGAAAATCGTGAACGGGAAGATGGAAAAATTTTACGAAGAGAACTGCCTGTACGAGCAGCACTATATCAAGGATGAGAGTGTGACGATTGGGGAGATGGTCGCGCAAGGGGTTGCCAAGCTTGGCGAGAACATTTCGATTCGCCGGTTTGTGCGGTTCAAGGTGGGCGAGATTGGCGGGGCGGGAGCTGAAGGTGCTCCGGTTCCGGCGCCAGTGAACGCGTAACAAAAAAACTGGAGTGAATGTTTCCGAGCGCCCCGAGTTTGTCGGGGCGCTTTTTTGTGTGGAGATGCTTGAGGAGCGCGAGGTCTGTGGCGGGGAGCGATTCGAAAAGCGGCAGCTGGGCTGCCGCACTCCATAATGGGCGGGGCGGGGATAGTTTGTTACAATTCCGAGGATTTTAGACGGCGACGACCGGAGAGCTATGGCCGCAACCAAAAAGACAGCTAAGAAAATTGCGAAAAAAACGACCCGGAGCGCACAGTTGGCATACCGGCGCATCCTGCTGAAGCTTTCCGGAGAATCGCTGCAGGGGCCGCAGGGATTCGGGATTCATGGAGAGACGATTCAGGCGATTGCGCAGGAGTTGAAGGAAGTACACGCGCTAGGCGTCGAGATCGCGATTATGGTGGGCGGCGGGAATATTTTTCGCGGCGGGCGGCAGAAAGGGTTCGAGATCGACCGCTCGACGGGCGATTACATGGGGATGCTGGCTACCGTGATTAATGCGCTGGCTTTGCAGGACGCGCTCGAAAAAGAGGGCGTGTTTACGCGGGTATTGAGCGCCATCGAGATGCGGCAGGTTTCGGAACCGTTTATCAGGCGGCGGGCGATGCGGCATTTGGAGAAGGGGCGCATCGTTATTTTTGCAGCGGGGACGGGGAATCCCTATTTTTCGACGGACACGGCGGCGGCTTTGCGGGCCATGGAGATCAAAGCGGACGTGATCTTGAAAGCGACGCGCGTGGATGGGATTTACGACGCCGATCCCGAGAAGGTTTCCGACGCGAAATTTTTCGCGGAGATTACCTACCGCGAAGTGTTGAACCAGAATTTAAAGGTGATGGACGCGACGGCGATTTCCTTGTGCATGGACAACGGAATGCCGATTGTGGTGTTCAACATGAACCAGCACGGGAACATCAGGCGCGTGGTGCTGGGCGAGCGCGTGGGGTCTTCGGTGACGCCAGCGCTGAATTAGATTGGCACTGCGGGGGCAGCGTCAGGAAGCCGTTCCCGAGTGGCTCTGAGTGCGAATCGGTATCGCCGCTGAATGAATTGCGAATCCGGATGAATTACGAGGAGAATTGAGCTGAGGACGCTATGACGACGATTGCAACGACGAAGGACGCGATGGCCGCGGCCAGGACGCGCATGGAAAAGGCGGTCGAGGATTTTCGCAAGGAAGCCGCGACGATCCGCACGGGCCGCGCGAACGCATCGCTTCTGGATAATGTTCGCGTGGATTATCACGGGACGCCGATGCCGCTAAACCAACTTGGGAGTTTGACCGTGCCGGACCCGACGATGCTTGTGATTTCGCCGTGGGATCCGAGCGCGGTGGCATTGATCGACAAAGCCATTCGCACTTCTGATCTGGGACTCAATCCGACGAACGACGGAAAAGTGGTGCGCGTGCCAATTCCTTCGCTGACCGAAGAGCGGCGTAAGGATTTGGTGAAGCAGCTGCACAAAGTGCTCGAGAATCACCGGACGGCAGTGCGCAATATTCGCCGGGATATCAAGGAAGCGATCGAAAAGCTCGAAAAAGAGAAGAAGATCAGCGAAGACGAGAAGAAGAGGTCGCTGGATGAGCTTGAAAAGGTTTCGCACGCGGAGACAAAGAAAGTCGAAGACCTGTGCGCTGCCAAGGAAAAAGAAATCCTGGGAATCAAGTAGCTTCAGCGCCCGTCTGTGGGGTGGTGTAGCGTGGTCTCGATAACAATCTATTGTTTTTTCGGAGCGGCAGGCGCGGGCTCCGAGGGTTTCAGCGTGAAGAACTGAGATTCGTCGTTTTGGACGGCTTGCAGGAAGGCGTCGTAGTCGGCGGCGCGATCGGCGGGAATTTCCTTCAAAATAAAATTTAGATGGCGGGAGGCGGTGATCATCGCCTCTTTCACCGTGTATTGCGAAATGTACGTCGCGAAGTCGCGCTCGACCGAGGTTCCAGCAGGAACTTCGGCGTCGGTGCCCTCGGGCAAGTGCACGGTGGCGCTGACCTCCACATCGAGCGGCGTGCCCAGATCGATCGGCTTAACGGCAGCGCCGGCCGCCGTTTTTCCCGCGGGATCAGGTAGTCCAAGTAGGGGCAGCAGCGCGGGGATGCGAAGTGGTGTCTTCGACCAGTTCACAAGCTTTGGCTCCTTGATTTCGTACTCCACCGCGAACGGATTGCGCGTGTCGTAGGGATCTGAAGCGGTCACATTGATGCTTTCTCCGCGAAAGCCGTCGGATAGCGCAATTAGTTGCGCGACGTTTTTCCAATTTTCTTTCGGAGCGTGGTGAAAAGCGACGCGGAGGAGAAGTTCATTGTCGCCGCGCATCGTGTACTTGACCTTTGCATCGAGTGTGCCCGAGGAAGCAAGGGTGGCATCTACCTGAACTTTCTGGAAGGCCGGGAAGGGGGGCTCGACGGGAACGGTGGCCCAAAGAGGAGCGACGCAGTCGGCCGTGGGACCGCAGTCCGGAAGTTTGCGGATCCAGAGGGCCGCTTTGCCGCGAAGGCCAGGGGGAAGAAGCCCGAAAGGGGCGACCTCGATGCTGGGGTCGCACCAGAGACTGGTTCCCCACATCGTCAGGATGCGCGTGAAGAGAGAAGGTGTGGGTAATTGCTTTTGCAATTCAGGTGAAGTCCCAACCAATGCGGCGTCTAGCCGGAGATTCAGAGAGGAGGCTAGCGTCGCTAAGAGGACAAATTTGTCCTCAGGGGTTGCGTACCCCGAAGCAAGAATATCGGCGGGCGGCCTTGTTCGAAAGCCAGTGGCGCCCAGCGGCAGATCGACGGTGGTCACTTTTTCCGAGACGAAGTTATACAAGGCTTCAAGTTTTTCCCGGGGTTTCGCAAAAGGCTTGGTGAGCGCTATCGCTTTGTCGGAGACGCTAGAGACCGCACTGCCGAAATGAAGGAATTCGGCGAGCCGCTCCACAAAGACTCCCCAGACGGTGAAGGAGCTCAGCGTGACATCTGGACGCTGATACGAATCGCTAGCGGCGTCCACGTTTCGTTTGGCGGAGGAACCAGGAAGCGAGACCTTCCATCGGAAAATGCAGCGGCCGGCGGCGGTTTCCTGCCGCTCCGAAGCAGGGATGCTCATATCCATCTCGACATGGCGAAGATTCGGGGAGTCCTTGAGGCGCGAACAGGGTAGATCGAGATCGAAGATTTCGTGGGAAACGACGCCGGTGCGGTCAAAGGCGTGGTCGAGCCAGAAATCGGGGGCGAGCGGAGGATGAGAAGTGGTTGTGATGACGCGGTATTCGAGGGTGTCGCCGGGTTCGAGGCCGAGGATGCGGACGGATTTGACGCGGACGTCCTGATAGGCGGGAGCGTTGACGACGGCGGGATTTGGCTGGTCGGTGATGGCGCTGGGGAGAACGTCGATTATGCCGCCGCTCGGGTGGGTGATGCGGACGAGAGGAATTTCGACCTGCTGGAAAGAGCGGTTGAAATCGAAGCTGAGGCGGGCGAATTGGCGGACGCCGAGTTCGTCGTTGATCTTGACCAGGGTGTGAACTTCTTTGCGGCTGGAGCCGTCGTTTTCGAAGCGTACGCGCGTCTCAAATAGTTCGATTTCGGCGGGGAGTTTTGGCGCGGGCTTTTCGGCTGATTTTTCCTGGATTTTCGGAGGCGGTATTTCTGCGGGTTTTTGCGCTGCGTTTTGCGCGGGCCGCGGTCCCGCACCAGCCGGGTAGGCGAAACACAACGCCGCGGCAAGCGGAGCGATAGGAAAAAAAACGCGGAAAGTTTTCACAATGGGCACGCAGGAAGTTTAGGGCGAGTGGCAAGTTGCGTAAAGCGGCGGGTGCGGCATGGTTGCCGGTCATGCACGAGTCGAAAGCTCCGCTCGTTTAGGCGGGAGTTCGTAGCGCGGGCAGAACACAGTAGGGTAGGCAAGCGGAACAGAAAAGGGGGCACGACGTGTCGTGCCCCTACAGATGCCAGCATGACTATGGCTGTTGAAACGGTCTTACGACTGGTGCGGCTGAGGCGTGGTAAAGTCGATTGCGGCAAATTTTACTGCGTGAGGACTGGGGAGAATACGGAATGCGGAAGATTTACGGGGGAGCGGCGATTCTAGTTTTGGGCGGAGCGCTGGCTGTAAGAGCCGAGAACAAGCCGGCGGCGAAAGGGCCGGACGAGGATGGAACGAAGCCGGCGCTGGTGAAGATTGCGGGCGAAGGCATGATGGATTCTCATGCCTTTGATTATTTGACGGAGCTGAGCGACGACGTGGGCGCGCGAGTGACGGGTTCGCCGCAGGCGGAGAGGGCGATCGAATGGGGCGAAGCGAAGATGCGCGCCATCGGGCTCGAAAATGTGCATACGGAGAAATGGCAGCTGTGGCGCGGGTGGACGCGCGGCACGGCGCAAGCCGAACTTTTGACGCCGATTAGACACCCGCTGCATGTCGATTCGATGGGCTGGACCGGCTCGACGCCTGCTGGCGGCGCGGAAGGCGACGTGGTCGAAGTGAACATGTTCGACCTCGACAACGAAATTAAAAATGCATCGCGGCTCAGCGGCAAGGTCGCGCTAGTCGTGACTCACGGCCAGCCGAGCAAGAGCTTCATTCAATTGTTTGCAGAATTCGGCGATTTTCTGAAGGCTGCAAACAAAGGAGGCGCCATTGCGGTGATTGGCGGACAAGGCGGCGGGACAGCGGAAGGAATGAATCTGACGCACACGGGAATTCTTGGCTTCGATGACGATTTCGCCATTCCAGTGGTTTCGATGACCGCGGAAGATCAGGAGCAGCTCGAACGCTACATGGCGCGCGGGCTGACGCCGCGAGTGCGGTTCAATATTCAAAACACTTTTACGAATGGGCCAGTCGAGAGCGCGAATGTGGTCGGAGAAATTCGCGGGCGCGAAAATCCGGAGCAGGTGCTGGTGGTGGGCGGACACCTCGATTCTTGGGATCTTTCCGAAGGCTCGACAGACAACGGTATGGGCACGAGCTGCACGCTGGGAGCGGCGGACGCGATTGTGCGCAGCGGGATGAAACCGCGCCGGACGATCCGCTTCGTTTTGTTTACGGGAGAAGAGCAAGGGCTGGATGGGTCGTTTGCGTACATCAAGCAGCATCAAGCGGAAATGGGAAACCATCTTGGCAGCTTGATTCTGGATAACGGACAGGGGCCAGTTCGGGCATTTCAATTGGGCGGGCGCGACGATTTGATGAGCGTTTTCCAGCCATTCGCGGCGGCGCTTGCGGATATTCGCGTGGTGAAAGTGGACGACCACATCGAAGATGGCACGGACACGCTGCCGTTTTCGATGGCGGGATTGCCGGGAATTAATATGGATCAGGATTCGCCGGAATATAAGTACACGCATCATTCGGCGGCGGATGCGCTCGATGCCGTGAAGCCTGATGTTTTGGCGCAAGATACGACACTGATGGCGCTGGCGGCTTATTGGCTAGCGGACCGGCCGGAGCGGTTTGCGGCGCCGTGGCCGGTGGAGAGAACTGTGCACATGCTGATCTCTCAGCATGAGGATGAGCTGTTGAAGGCGTTTGGGTTATGGCCAAAAACGTTCTCGGATATTGAGAAGAAGGACGAGAGTTCCAACTAACATGTGTATTGTCAATGCGTTAGACGCATTGTGGGTATGCGAAGGGGCCCCCTTGCAGGGCACCATTGCGCTGTTGCGGTCGACCGTTGTACGAGGGGTGTGAGCTTGAGCGGGTCTACGTTGGGGATGGACTGGGAAGCCTTCCAAGTCCTTGATTTCCACAGAGATTTCCACTTTAAAGCAATGAAAGAAATTTGACAGAGCACGTGGTTTGCCTTATACTCTACCTTTTGTTGGGGGTGTTTCTACCCCGACGAGGGCGACCGCTCGGATTTTGGAGTGGTCGAGTGGGTTGGAAGGGAATTATCTTCGGTCCCGGAACAAGAAAGACGGAATGGGACGGAAGAGCGGCCGGAATGGGGCGCCAGCCCCGCAAAGCCGAGTAAGCCTCTCCGAACTGAAGCCAAGAGAGTAGTTCTGCCTCTTGGAGTGCGTACGGAGTTTCTTGCTGGTTGTTTCTCCGGATTCGCAGTAGACCTTTCAGCACAGGAGTGTGCTCTCGCGCGTTTTAGGTTGCGCGCCTAGCGAGAGCCGCGAGAAATTTTGCGCGCGTTTGGTGGACCGTTGTGTGGCCACCAACAAAGTTGACCGCAGCGCGGTCAAAAAAAGAGGACGACTGTGCCGACGTTTTCGCAACTTGTGCGGATGGGACGTGAAAAGGTTTTAGTGAAGACGAAGTCGCCTGCGCTGGCGGGCTGCCCGGAGAAGCGCGGCGTGTGCATCCGCGTGTACACGCAGACGCCGAAGAAGCCGAACTCGGCATTGCGCAAAGTGGCGCGTGTGCGGCTGACGAACTCCGTGGAAGTAACGACGTATATTCCCGGCATCGGCCACAACTTGCAGGAGCACTCCATCGTGCTGGTGCGCGGCGGGCGCGTGAAGGATTTGCCGGGCGTGCGGTATCACATCGTGCGCGGGACGTTGGATGCGGCGGGAGTCGAGAATCGCAAGCAGGGGCGGTCGAAATATGGGGCGAAGCGGCCCAAGGCTGCGGCAGCGAAGTAAGAAATAAAGAAGTAATGAAGTAAGGGCGTAAAGAAATAACGAAGAAGAAATAGAGAGATTCAGGAGCGATAAAGAGCAATGCCACGCAAAGGACTTGTTTTCCGGCGATCCCAGGCGACCGACCCGGTCTATGCCAGCGACATCGTGGAGAAGTTCATCTGCTCGATGATGTGGGAAGGCAAGAAGTCGACGGCGCAGCGCGTGTTTTACGGCGCGATGGACCAGGTAGCGAAAAAGACGAACGACGACGCTTTGAAGATTTTCAAGAAGGCCATCGAGAACGTGAAGCCGACGCTGGAAGTGAAGACGCGGCGCGTCGGCGGCGCAAACTATCAGGTTCCGGTGGAAGTGAATCCGTTCCGCAGGCAATCGCTGGCGATTCGCTGGCTTTTGCAGTATTCGCGCGAGCGCGCGGGCAAGACCATGATCGACAAGCTTGCGGATGAGCTGATCGACGCGGCCAATGCACGCGGCGGGGCCATCAAGAAGAAGGAAGACGTTCACCGCATGGCGGAAGCGAACAAGGCATTCGCGCACTACCGCTGGTAAGAGTTAGAGAAAAGAAAGTTTAATGGCAACAGAAACCAAAGGGGCGACGCAGCAGATTATGGGACGGGCCTTCAAACTCGAAGACACGCGCAACATCGGTATCATGGCGCACATCGACGCCGGAAAAACCACGTCGACGGAGCGCATCCTTTTTTATACCGGTGTGACTTACAAGATCGGTTCCGTGGATGAAGGCACCGCCACGATGGACTGGATGGAGCAGGAGCGCGAGCGCGGCATTACCATCACCAGCGCGGCGACGACCGCTTCCTGGGACCGCTTCGGCAAGAAATACCGCGTCAATATTATCGATACCCCCGGCCACGTGGATTTCACCGTGGAAGTCGAGCGTTCTTTGCGCGTGTTGGACGGCGCGGTCTGCGTGTTTGATTCCGTCGCCGGCGTGCAGCCGCAGTCGGAGACGGTTTGGCGGCAGGCGGACAAGTATCGCGTCCCGCGCATCTGCTTTGTCAACAAAATGGATCGCACCGGCGCGGATTTTGACCACGTGATCCGCACCATTCGCCAGCGACTTGGCGCCCACCCCGTTCCCCTGCAGTTTCCCCTCGGCCGCGAAGATAATTTCATCGGGATCATCGATTTCATTGAAGAAAAAGTGATCGTGTGGCTCGAGGAAACGCTCGGCGCGAAATTCGAGATTTTTGAAGTGGCGAAGCTTTGGGACAAGGCGTTCGTCGATTCGCGGCCCGATGTGGCCGCGGCGCTGAAGGGCTCGGCCATCGACAAGGCTTTCTACGACGAGCATCGCAATAAGATGGTCGATTACATCGCCGAGCACGACGATGAAGTGATCGACAAATATTTGACGGACGGTACGCTTTCCGTCGAAGAGATGCGCAAGTCGGTCCGCAAATCGACGCTGCTGTTGAAGATTGTTCCGGTGCTGGCGGGTTCGGCGTTTAAGAACAAGGGCATCCAGCCGCTGCTTGATGCGGTTGTGGATTATCTGCCGTCGCCGGTGGATGTGCCGCCGCTCGAGGGTGTAAACCCCGAGAATGATGAAGTCGTGTTGCGGCGAGCCGCGGATGACGCGCCGTTTTCCGCGCTGGCTTTTAAAATCATGTCCGATCCG
Organism: uncultured Acidobacteriota bacterium; assembly: GCA_963843265.1. GTDB lineage: Bacteria > Acidobacteriota > Terriglobia > Acidiferrales > UBA7541 > Acidiferrum. The sequence continues at coordinate 408,430 of CAWJJR010000002.1, forward strand.
TTCGTCGGACACGTCACTTACATTCGCGTCTATTCCGGCGTGCTGCAATCCGGCAGCTACGTTTACAACCCTGGAAAGCGCACTCGAGAACGCATCAGCCGCTTGCTGCAAATGCACGCCAACAAGCGCGAGGAGATTGACGCGGTCTATGCCGGCGACATTTGCGCCTGCGTGGGCTTGAAGAGCGTAACGACCGGCGACACGCTTTGCGACGAACAGAAGCAAGTGATTCTCGAATCCATCGATTTTCCTGCCCCGGTCATTTCCGTAGCCATCGAGCCGAAGACGAAAGCCGACCAGGACAAACTGGGCATCGCCATGCAGCGCCTGGCGCAGGAAGATCCCACGTTCCGCGTCTCGACCGAGCCGGATACAGGCCAGACTTTGATCTCCGGCATGGGTGAATTGCATCTCGAAATTATCGTCGACCGCATGCTGCGCGAATACAACGTGCAAGCGAACGTGGGCCGTCCTCAAGTGGCTTACCGCGAAACGATTCGCAAAAAAGCGGAAGCGGAAGGCAAGTACATCAAGCAGACCGGCGGCCGCGGACAGTACGGACATTGCGAAATCGTCCTGCATCCGATGCCTAGCGCCGCTCATGAAAACATGCACGAGATGTCCACCGATGAACTCGACGCCATCGCCAAAGAATTCGCGGGCGGTTCGGGCGGCAAGTGGAAATTCGACAAAGAACACCGCTTCCTCTTCATCGATAAAGTCGTGGGCGGATCGATTCCGCGCGAGTTTATTGCGCCTATCGAAGCGGGCATCCGCGAAGCATTGGACAACGGCATCTTGGCGGGCTTCACAATGGTGGACGTTGCCGTGGTTTTGGTCGACGGCAGTTACCACGACGTGGACAGCTCGGAAATGGCGTTCAAAATCGCGGGCTCGATGGCGTTCAAGGAAGCTTGCGCGCGCGCCAAACCGGTTCTTCTCGAACCCATCATGAAAGTGGAAGTCGTCGTTCCGGAAGAATACATGCCGCCGGTGTTTGGCGATTTGAACGCGCGGCGCTCGGCGATTCAAGGCACGGAAAATCGCGCCGGCAGCAACGTGATTCGCGTCGAGGTTCCGCTGGCGCAGATGTTCGGCTACGCCACGGATTTGCGCAGCCGCACGCAAGGCCGCGCGACGTTCACCATGCATTTTTCGCATTACGCGGAACTACCCGCGGCGCTGGCCGAGGAAGTGATCAAGAAACAGAAGGGCGAGAAGTAAGAGAGATTTTAGTTTAGTCGGTTTACGAATTCGACTGAGGAGCAGAAGGCGATGGCGAAGGAGAAATTCGAGCGCAGCAAGCCGCACGTGAACATCGGGACGATTGGCCACATTGACCATGGCAAGACGACGCTGACGGCGGCTATTACGAAAGTGCTGTCGAAGCACAACCCGAAAGTGCAGTTCCGGGCGTTTGACACGATTGACAACGCTCCGGAAGAGCGCGAGCGCGGGATCACGATTGCCGTTTCGCACGTCGAGTACGAGACGCCGAACCGGCACTACGCGCACATGGATTGCCCGGGTCATGCGGACTACATCAAGAACATGATCACCGGCGCGGCGCAGATGGACGGCGCGATTCTGGTGGTGGCGGCGACGGACGGGCCGATGCCGCAAACGCGCGAACACATTTTGCTGGCGCGGCAGGTTGGCGTTCCGGCGATTGTCGTGTTTTTGAACAAGTGCGACATGGTCGAGGACGCGGAGCTGCTCGAGCTGGTCGAACTGGAAGTTCGCGAACTGCTGAAGAGCTACCAGTTTCCCGGCGACACGATTGCGGTGGTAAAGGGTTCGGCGCTGCAGGCGTTGAATGGCGACGCGAAGTGGGAAAAAGCCATCGACGAGTTGATGGAAGCGGTGGACAAGAACGTGCCGCAGCCGGTGCGGGAAATCGATAAGCCGTTCGCGATGCCGATTGAAGATATTTTTTCGATTTCCGGACGCGGGACGGTGGTGACGGGCCGAGTCGAGCGCGGCAAAGTGAAAGTCGGCGAAGAAGTCGAGATTGTGGGCTTCCGCCCGACGCAAAAGAAAGTTGTGACGGGCGTGGAGATGTTCCGCAAGCTGCTGGATGAAGGGTTGGCGGGCGACAACGTCGGTCTTCTTCTCCGAGGCACGGAAAAAGACGATGTCGAGCGCGGGCAAGTGGTGTGCAAACCGGGTTCGATCACGCCGCACACGAAGTTCAAAGCGGAAGCGTACGTGTTGACGAAGGAAGAAGGCGGACGGCACACGCCGTTTTTCACGGGTTACCGGCCGCAATTCTACTTCCGCACGACGGACGTGACCGGCGACGTGAAACTGCCGCAAGGCGTCGAGATGGTGATGCCGGGGGACAACGTAAGCTGCGAAGTGACGCTGATCACGCCGGTCGCGTTGGAAAAGGGCTTGCGCTTCGCAATTCGCGAAGGCGGCCACACCGTCGGCGCCGGCGCCGTAACCGAAATTATCGAGTAATCGGATTCAGAGAGGGTTTTGGAACAACTAAATGAGACAAGGCGACAAAATTCGGATTCGTTTGAAAGCGTACGACCACCGCATTCTGGACCAGTCCACTAAGGAAATCGTGGATACGGCGAAGCGCACGGGCGCGGATGTTGCAGGCCCGATTCCTCTGCCAACGACGATCAACCGCTGGACGGTCTTGCGGTCGCCGCACGTGGACAAGAAATCGCGCGAACAGTTCGAGATGCGCACGCACAAGCGGCTGATCGACATTCTCGAGCCGACGCCGGACACGGTGGACGCGCTGATGAAGCTCGATCTTCCGCCGGGCGTGGACGTCGAGATCAAGGCGTTCGGGCACGCCGCGGCGAAGTAAGAGAGAACGAATTAAAGAAGTAATGAAGTAAAGACAAGCAAGAGTTTTGCAAGACGCAGACAATATCCGGCAGTACAGGGGCGGACAAGCTGCGAAAGAGGGAAAAGGAAAATGGCGGTCAACGGGATTATCGGAATCAAGCTGGGCATGACGCAGATCTTCCAGACGGACGGCACGCTGGTCGGTTGCACCGTGTTGCAAGCCGGGCCATGCGTGGTGGTGCAGCGGCGCACAAAAGAAAACGACGGCTACGAAGCCGCGCAACTCGGGCTCGTGGAATTCGTCAAGCCGCAGCGCGTAAACAAGGCGATGACCGGGCATTTCAAAAAGGCCAATGTCGCGCCAATGAAAGTGCTCCAGGAAGTGCGCATCGAAGAGTCGAAAGACGAAACGAAAGTCGGCGACCGAGTTCTGGTCGAGAATTTCAAAGCTGGCGAACTTGTGGATGTAAGCGGCGTCAGCAAAGGCAAAGGATTTGCCGGCGGCGTGAAGCGCTGGCACTACGCCGGAGGCGACGCGACGCACGGTTCGATGTTTCACCGCGCGCCGGGCGGCATCGGCGGCAGTTCGTTTCCGTCGCGTGTCTGGAAGAACCAGCACTTTCCGGGTCATATGGGGAACGCCCGAGTGACGGCCAAGAATTTGAAAGTCGTGAAAGTGGACACGGACGAAAACCTGCTGCTGGTGCGGGGATCCGTGCCGGGGCCAAGCGGAACGTACATTTTTATCCGCAAGACGAGCAAAAAGAAGTAAGCGCAGCAAGAGATTTGTAGAGTTTGGAGAAGGACGCGAAATTATGCCGGTCGTGGACGTAGTCAATTTGAGTGGCAAGAAAGTGGGTGAAGTGGAGCTCGCCGACGCGATTTTTGGCGCGAAGGTGAACCAGCACCTGCTGCACGAAGCGTCGCGCTGGTATCAGCGCGAAATCCGCTCGGGCACTCACAAGACCAAGGACAAGAGCGAAGTGAGCGGCGCCGGTCGCAAGCTTTGGCGGCAAAAAGGCACGGGCCGCGCCCGCGTCGGCTCGATTCGTTCCCCTTTGTGGCGCCATGGCGGCACGGTTCATGGACCGAAGCCGCGGGATTATAGCTACGCGCTGCCGAAGAAGATGTTGCTCGGCGCGTTGCGCTCGGCATTGTCGGCCAAGCTGGCGGATCAAAAGTTGACGGTCGTCGATGCGTTGCAGCTTGAAACGCACAAGACCAAAGGCTTGCGAGAAAGTCTCGACAAGCTGAACGGCAACAAATCCGCGTTGATCGTGTCGCACGGCGAAAACCGCAACCTGGAGCTCGCCAGCCGCAATCTCGAAGGCGTGAAGGTTGCCGCGCCGAACGTTCTGCATGTTTATGACGTGCTGAAACACGACCTGCTGGTTCTCTCGAAAGATGCCGTAACGCGTTTGAGCCACACGCTCGATCCGGAAAAGCGGCCGGTCGTGGTTCCTGACGTGGAATCGATTGCTCCTGCAGCCGCTCCTGCGAAGAAAGCAGCAGCTCCGAAAGCATCCGCGGCGTCGGCGAAAAAAGCCAAGCCGGCCGCCAAGAAAGCCGCAAAACCGGCCAAGCACAAGAAAAAGGGGAAGGAATAAATCATGTCTGCCCCGCACTATGAAATCATTCGCCGGCCGATTATCACGGAAAAAGGCCTGGGCGTGAAGGAAACGCAGCACACGGTGGTCTTCGAGGTTTCCGCAAGCGCCACGAAGACGCAGATCAAGGAAGCCGTGCAACAGATTTTCAAGGTGAAAGTCGCCGCGGTGCGCACGGCGAATTTCGTTGGCAAGATGCGCCGCCGAGGCCAGAACGAAGGCTACCGGCGCGATTGGAAGAAAGCGTACGTCAAGCTCGCGAAAGACGAAAAGATGATCGAGTACGCGGAGAACTTGTAGCACCGAAAGCATTGGGCCAACGCGAGCGAGTGGAGATTAAGCAAGAGGTAAGAGGCAGCGATGGGACTGAAGAGCTTTAATCCATATACGGCGTCGCGGCGGTTTATCACCGTCGTAGACAAGAGCCACATCACCAAGCAGGAGCCGGAAAAGGCTTTGCTCGAACCGAAAAAGCGCCACGGAGGCCGGAACAACCACGGCGAAATCGTGGTTTGGCACCGCGGCGGCGGCCACAAGAAGCAGTACCGCAAAGTGGATTTTCGCCGCGACAAAGTCGGCATTCCGGCCAAAGTGGCGGCCATCGAGTACGACCCGAACCGCAGCGCGAATCTTGCGCTGCTGCATTACGCCGATGGCGACAAGCGCTACATCCTGCACCCGGTGGGGCTCGAAGTGGGCGCGACTGTTTCGACAGGCGAAGGCGCGGACATTCTTCCGGGCAATGCGCTGCAGATCAAGCACATTCCTCCCGGCACGATGGTCCACAACCTCGAGCTGAATCCCGGGCGTGGCGGGCAAGTGGTCCGTTCGGCGGGTGGCTCGGCGCAGCTCCTTGGCAAGGAGGGCGACATCGCTCTCGTAAAACTGCCTTCTGGCGAAGTCCGCAAATTTTCGCTGGAGTGCATGGCGACGGTTGGCCAGGTCGGCAACCTCGACCATGAAAACGAAACGTTCGGCAAAGCCGGCCGCACGCGCTGGCGCGGCATCAAGCCGACGGTGCGCGGCGTGGCTATGAATCCCGTGGATCACCCGCATGGCGGCGGTGAAGGCAAAGTAAAGGGCAACCATCCGCAAACGCCGTGGGCTTTCCCGACGCTGGGCAAGAAGACGCGCAACAACAAGCGTACGGACCGCAACATTGTCGAAAGAAGGAAGTAAGGAACGAAGTCGAACAAGCGTGACGCAGCAAACGCTGGAAGCCGGGCGGTGATGGCAGAGCAGCCCGGTGAGAGCAAACGTGATGAGAGCAACACGAACAGCACGAGGGGCAGCAGGGCGGCGAACATCATTGCGGCGAGCAGCCGCGAAGCGGTCGGCCCGCAACCGGAAAGCAACGCCGAAGCGGGCGCTGGTAAAGAGCGCGAAACCGGCGCGTCCGGCAGCGAAAGTGGCAGTAGCTCCGCCGGAGCCGGTTCTGTACAAGCTGTGCAAGCCGGGCTGGGCGGTGATTGTGGAACGGATTCCGAACGCGCAAGGCACGCGGTTTGTGTGCCCGTTTTGCCCGAGGTCGCACCGCGTTCCGGGGCCGGTACGAGGCTTCAAGAAGATGCGGCGCGCGCCGTGGGGCCGCTTGCGCCGAGTGGAGGAATAGGGAATCGATGGCACGCTCACTGAAAAAAGGGCCGTTTGTCGACGGCCATCTGCGTGAAAAAGTCGAAGGGCTCAACACGCGGAACGAAAAGAAGGTAGTCAAGACCTGGTCACGCCGGTCGACGATCGTACCGGAAATGATCGGGCACACCATCGCCGTGCACAACGGGAAGAAATTCATCCCCGTGTATGTGACCGAGCAGATGATCGGGCACAAGCTGGGCGAGTTTTCGCCGACGCGCTCGTTCAAAGGCCATGCCGTGAAGGCAGCGCTCGAGCGGGCTGCAGGCGCGGCTCCGGCAGGCGGCGCGGCACCGAGCGGAGCAGCAGCGGGAGGCGGCGCAGCTCCGGCGCCGAAGGCATAAGTTATGGCTGACGCACAGATACAAGCCGGTTTGATTGAAGCGCACGCGCTCGCGCGGCATGTTCGCATGTCGCCGCAAAAGGCGCGCCTGGTGATGGATTTAATCCGCGGGCAGAAAGCGCAAGACGCCTTGCAAACTCTTCGCTATACGCCGAAGCGCGCCGGGAAGCACATCGAAAAAGTGCTGCGAAGCGCCATCGCCAACGCCGAACGCAAAGCGGAAGACGCCGGCTCGCCACTGGATGTGGATGAGCTCTATGTCGCGAATTGTTTCGTCAACGAAGGGCCGCGCTGGAAGCGCCTTCGTCCCGCGCCCATGGGCCGGGCATTCCGCTACCAGAAGCGCACCGCGCATTTGTGGGTTGGCGTCGCCGAGCACCAAGTCGCCGCCGCCGAGCGTGTGGCATCGAACCTGGCCGAAGCAGAAGCGCAGAAGGGCGCGCGCGGCACCATGCGGCGCGTACGAAAAGCTTTGACCGGCAAGAAAGCGCCAGTGAAAAAGGGGAAGAAGTAATGGGACAGAAGACGCACCCTTACGGGTTTCGACTCGGCTACAACAAGCCGTGGAAATCGCGCTGGTACGCCGATCGCGACTATGCCGACTTGCTGCATGAAGACGTGAAGCTGCGCCGCGAGCTCAAAGATAAGCTCAAAAGCGCGGGCATCAGCTCGATCGATATCGAACGCGCCGCCAACAAGCTCGTCGTGCGCATTTACACCGCGCGTCCGGGCATCATCATCGGCCGCAAAGGCGCGGAAATCGACAAGCTCAAACAGGAAGTGCAGAAGCGTACCAAGCGCGAAGTGCACATCGACATTCAGGAAGTGCACCGCCCGGAACTCGATGCGCAGCTTGTCGCGGAATCGATTGCGCTGCAGCTCGAAAAGCGCGTGGCGTTTCGCCGCGCGATGCGCAAAGCCGTGGATTCGGCGCTTCGTTTTGGCTGCAAAGGCATCAAGGTGCGCGTTGCCGGACGTTTGAATGGCGCGGAAATCGCCCGCAAGGAATGGTATCTCCAGGGACGCCTTCCGCTGCAAACGCTCCGCGCGGACATCGATTACGGCACCGCCGAAGCGCAAACGACGTACGGCGTGATTGGCGTGAAGTGCTGGGTCTATCAAGGCGAAAACGTTCCAAAGCGCGCGTCGAAGATTCAGAAGGAACGCGACGCCGTCGCAGCAGCATAACGAAAAGTAAAACCGGCTGCCGAGCGGCAGGCGAAGTAAACGAGTTTAGGGAAGCGAGAACACAGCGATGTTGATGCCGAAGAAAGTGAAGTACCGCAAGCAGATGCGCGGCCGGCGCACAGGCAAAGCCTGGCGCGGCGGCGATCTGGCTTTCGGAGATTACGGGCTGAAAGCGATGGAAGCGGCGTGGATTACCGACCGCCAAATCGAGGCATCTCGCGTGGCCATCACGCGTTTCATCAAGCGCGGCGGCAAACTCTGGATTCGCATTTTTCCGGATAAGCCTTTCACCAAAAAGCCCGCGGAAACCCGCATGGGCAAAGGCAAAGGCGCTCCGGAAAAGTGGGTCGCGGTCGTAAAGCCGGGCCGCATCATGTTTGAAATGTCCGGCGTCGATGAAGTTACGGCGAAGGAAGCCATGGGACTTGCCGCTCACAAGCTGCCCATTCCGACGAAGTTCATCACCCGCACAGGGAGCTTTTAAGTATGCCAAGGCGCATTGAAAAAATTCGTGAGGCAGGGGCCATCGAGCTCGAAGCGCAGTTGAAAGATCTTACTGAGCAAATCTTCCGGCTGAAGTTTCAGCTCTCGACCGGCCAGGCGGAAGCGCTGAAGCGCCTGCGTGAATCGAAAAAGGATCTGGCGCGCGTGAAGACGCTTCTCCGCGCGCAGGAAATCGCCGCGAAGTCCAAGGCGCAGACGGCAGGGAAGGCGTAATGACAACCGAAACACCAGTGGCACCAGCAACAAACGCGGACACGCGCGGCGAGCGCACCATCCTCACCGGCAAAGTCACCAGCGCGAAGATGGAAAAGACCATCGTCGTGGAAGTCATTCGCCTAGTGCAGCACCCCAAGTATCACCGCGTGGTTCGCATCACCAAGAAATTTTACGCTCACGATGAACAGCGTGCGGCGAAACAAGGCGACACGGTGAGGATTGTGGCATCGCGGCCGCTTTCCCGCCTGAAGCGCTGGCGGCTCAAGGAAGTGCTGACGCGGAACGCGTCAGCACAGTAAGCGGGACAGGGGAGCACACCGATGATTCAGATGCGAACCTGGCTGACGGTAGCCGACAATTCCGGCGCGCGAAAGCTGATGTGCATTATGCCTGTGGGCGGCGACGCCGGACTGAAAGCCGGTCTTGGCGACGTCATCACCGCGTCCGTAAAAGAAGCGACACCGGAAAGCCAGGTCAAGCAAGGCACGGTCGTCAAGGCCGTGATTGTTCGAATGAGGAAAGAGCGGCGGCGCAAGGATGGCACGTACATCCGTTTTGACGACAATGCCGCGGTCTTGATCAATGACGCCGGCGAACCCGTGGGAACGCGCGTGTTCGGCCCCGTCGCCAGGGAGCTGCGCGATAAAAAATTCACGAAAATCGTCTCGCTCGCTCCGGAGGTTTGGTAAGCAATGACATTGCGACACGAACGGGCTGTCCGCCACAAGATCAACATCCGCAGGGGCGACCAGGTCAAAATCATCGCCGGGCCCGACCTCGGCAAAACCGGGCGCGTCCTTTCCATCAACGCCAGGAAGAACACCGTGGTGGTCGAGCACATTTCCATCATCAAGCGCCACACGCGGCCGAATCCGGGCAAGAACATCAAGGGCGGCATCATCGAAAAAGAAGGCCCCATCAACGTTTCGAACGTGATGATCGTTTGCCCCGGCTGCGGCAAACACACGCGCATGGGCCACAACATTCTTCCGGACGGCACGAAAGTGCGCGCCTGCCGGCATTGCAACACGACGTTGGATAAGTAGGGGCTGGACCAGTAAAGGACAAGGCAGAGAAGAGAAATGAAGACGCGATTACACGAAAAATATAGCGGCGAAACGGTGCCGGCGCTCATGAAGCGCTTCGGCTGGAACAACAAAATGGCCGTTCCGAAACTGCAGAAGATCACCGTCAACATCGGCCTCGGCGAAGCCAGCCAGAACGCCAAGCTGCTGGATACCGCCGCGGTCGAGCTCGGCCAAATCACCGGACAAAAGGCCATCATCACGCGCGCCAAGAAGTCCATCGCCAATTTCAAAATCCGCAAAGGCATGCCCATCGGCTGCGCCGTCACTCTCCGCGGAGAAAAGATGTACGAGTTTCTTGACCGGCTCTGCAACGTGGTTCTGCCGCGCGTCCGCGATTTTCGCGGGCTGCCCTCGAACGCTTTCGACGGCCGCGGCAATTACACGCTCGGCCTCAAGGACCAGCTGGTGTTTCCCGAAATCGATTACACCCGCGTGGACAAAATCAAGGGCATGAACGTCACGCTGACCACGACCGCAAAGAACGACGAGGAAGGCCGCGAGCTTCTAAAAGGCCTCGGCGTTCCCCTGCGCGTTCCCGGAGGAGCGCAATAAATGGCACGCCTTGCAAAAATCGCAAAGACGCATAAGAAACCGAAATTCAAAGTCCGCGTTCGCAATCGCTGCCGCGTTTGCGGCCGCGCCCGCGGATATATCCGCAAGTTCCAGATGTGCCGCATCTGTTTTCGCGGCATGGCGCTCAAGGGAGAAATTCCCGGCGTCGTGAAAGCCAGCTGGTAGGAGCCTTAGGAGAAACGATGCAAACGGATCCCATTGCCGATTTTTTGACGCGCATTCGCAATGCCACCGCCGCCAAGCACCAGCGCGTGGACGTGCCGGCGTCGAAGCTCAAGACGGAAATCGCCCGCATTTTGAAAGAAGAAGGCTACATCTCGACCTTCAAGACCGTGGACGAAAACAAGACGCGCAAAATGCTGCGTGTTTTCCTGAAGTACACACCGGACCGTCGCAGCGTCATCACCGGCATCAAGCGCATTTCGCGTCCCGGCTCGCGCCGTTATCTCGGCGCAACGGACATCCGCCCGGTCGTTGGCGGCCTCGGCATCAACATTTTGACGACGCCCAAAGGCTTGATGAGCGGACGCAGCGCCCGCAAAGCCAAAGTAGGCGGCGAAATTCTTTGCGAGGTTTGGTAATTCAGTTTGGTAGGGGCACGGCACGCCGTGCCCGTCTTTAGGTTTTTGACTGATTCAGCTTTCGGAGATAAGGACGAACAGATGTCACGTATCGGACGCAAACCAATTCCAGTTCCCGCGGGCGTGAAAATCGCCCTGCAAAGCGGCCAGGTGGACGTGCAGGGCCCGAAGGGCAAGCTCATCGTTCCGCTGCCGCACGGCATCACGTTCGAGCAAAAAGACGGCGTGCTCACGGCTCTTCGCGACACCGAAGACCACCGCGCGCTCCATGGCCTCGCGCGCGCTCTTGTCGCCAACGCCGTTCACGGCGTTACGCAAGGCTTCAAAAAGGATCTGGACATCGTTGGCGTCGGCTACCGCGCGGAGCTCAAGGGCAAAATCGTTGCATTCGCTCTTGGCAAGTCGCATCCCATCGAGTTCCCGGTTCCGGAAGGAATCCAGGTCACGGTGGATAAGCAGACGCACATCGTCGTGAGCGGCGCGGACAAAGGCAAAGTCGGCCAAGTCGCCGCCGATATGCGCGCGCTCCGCCCGCCCGATCCGTACAAGCAAAAGGGCGTGCGCATCACCGGCGAGCGCCTGAAAAAGAAGGCCGGCAAGGCAGGCGCAAAGGCTGGCGGCACGGCGTAGTTTTTTGCAGTTTTGAATTTGTAGGGGCACAGCATGCTGTGCCCGTCAGTGGAACTTGGCAAGTTTTCGGTTTCAGGAGAAGACACAGTGGCATCGGCAAGAGTTCGCAAGCTATCAAAAAATCTTCACCGCCTTCGCGTTCACGAACGCGTTCGCCAGCGCGTCGAAGGCACCACCGAGCGCCCGCGTCTGTGCGTCTATCGTTCGCTCGGCCACATCTACGCGCAGGTGATCGACGACCGGACGGGAAAGACCGTGGTCTCGGCCAGTTCCGTGGACGGCGAAACCAAAAAGAATTTAAAAGGTGGCGGCAATATCGCGGCGGCCAAAGTGATCGGCAAAACCATTGCCGAACGCGCCAAAACCGCCGGAGTCAGCAAAGTAGTGTTCGACCGCGGCGGTTACAAGTATCACGGCCGCGTCAAGGCGCTCGCCGACGCGGCGCGGGAAGCGGGGTTACAGTTCTAAGCCTATGTCGAAGCAAATCTTGCGAGACAGTTTAGCGGTACGCAGGCTCCTGGAGGTGAATCCGTCCGACTTGAAAGACGACGTCATCGCCATCAACCGCGTCACCAAAGTCGTGAAGGGCGGCAAGAATCTCAGTTTCTCGGCGCTCGTCGTCGTTGGCGATAGCCACGGCCATGCCGGCTTCGGAATGGGCAAAGCCCGCGAAGTGCCCATGGCCATCAAGAAAGCCATCGAACAGGCCAAAAAGAATTTGATCAAGCTGAACATGAAGGGCTCGACGATTCCTCATCAAGTGCTTGGCCGCTACGGTTCGGCGCAAGTCCTGCTCAAGCCCGCTCCGGAAGGCACGGGCGTGATCGCCGGCGGGCCGGTGCGCAAAGTGATGCAAGTGGCGGGGATTCACAACGTGCTCACGAAATCTCTAGGCACGTCGAACCCGCACAATGTCGTCAAAGCCACATTCGCCGCGCTGCTCGGCCTGAAAGACGCGGCGCAAGTCGCGGAGACGCGCTCCAAGACGGTCGATGAAATCAGCGGCCGTATGGGAAAAGCCGCGGGAAGTGAGAACAACTGATGCCCGGCAAAAAGAAATCGAGCGAAGAAAGAATCGGCAAAGGCAAGGGCGGCAAGGTCCGGGTGAAGTGGGTAGTGAGTTTCATCAGTTGTACCGATGATATGCGCCAGTGCATTCGCGGCCTCGGATTTCGCAGAATGCATCAAGTGGTCGAGCGCGAGGACACGCCGGCGGTTCGCGGCATGATCCACAAAGTGCGGCATCTCGTGGAAGTGGTGGAGTAGAGCGATGGCAAAAAAAGTTTCACGCGGCCGCAAAACCGCAAAAAAGGCTGGCCAGACCAAGCCCGCGTTCAGCCTGTCGAATTTGCGCCCGCCAAAGGGCTCGCGGCACCGCAAAGTGCGCGTCGGCCGCGGCATGGGCTCGAAACTGGGCAAGACTTCCGGTTCCGGCGACAAAGGGCAGAAATCCCGCCGCGGCTATTCGCGCCGCCGGGGATTTGAAGGCGGCCAGATGCCGCTGCACCGCCGCATGCCCAAGCGCGGGTTTCACAATCCGTTCGGGGTAAGCTACTCGGTGGTCAACCTCGAGGAATTGAACGTTTTTCCGGCCGGCGAAACGGTCACTCCCAATTTGCTTCGCGCGCATGGTTTTGTGCGCCGCGTAACCGATCCGATCAAGGTTTTGGGCGATGGCGAACTGAAGACCAAGCTTGCGATTCACGCGCATGCCTTCAGCGCCTCGGCCAAGGACAAGATCACCAAAGCGGGCGGCACGTTCGAGGTGGTAGCATAATTTTTGCGGCGCGGCGTTTTTTGCAGGACGCCGTAGTTTGACGGGGACTCGCAGGGCAAACGTATGAAACGATTCGTCGAAGCTCTCCAGAACATGTTCCGCATCCCGGACTTGCGGAATCGCGTCTTTTTTACGCTGGCTTTGCTGGCCGTGTATCGCCTCGGCGCGCACATCCCCACGCCCGGCATCAACGCGGGTGTGCTCGACCAGATTTTCAGCCAGTCGCAGGGCTCGGTTCTGGGCATCTTCGATCTGTTCAGCGGCGGCAATTTCCGCCAAATGACGATTTTTGCTTTGGGCATCATGCCGTACATCACGGCATCCATTATTTTGCAGTTGATGCAGGTGGTTTTCCCTTACCTCGAGCGCTTGCAAAAAGAGGGCGAACTCGGACGTCGCAAGATCACGCAGTACACGCGTTATCTGACCATCGTCTTGAGCGTCATCCAGTCGCTGACCATCGCCACCACGCTGCAAGCGACGCACATGAGCGGCCAGTCGCTCGTCTATCACCCCGGCTTGGGCTTTACGCTGATGACCATCCTGACGCTCACCACCGGCTCGGCGTTCATCATGTGGCTCGGCGAGCAGATTAGCGAGCGCGGCATTGGCAACGGCATGTCGCTGATTATTTTCGTCGGCATCGTCGTCGGCTTGCCGCGCGCCATCGATGACCTGGTCACCAAGGCAAGAACCGCCGCCTGGGGGCCTTTCACCGGGCTTGCGCTGATCTTTCTTATCGTCGTGATGATCGCCGTCGTGGCGTTCATCGTGTACGTCGAAGGCGGGCAGCGGCGCATCCCCGTGCAGTACGCCAAGCGCGTCATCGGACGCAAAGTCATGGGCGGGCAATCTTCTTACCTGCCTTTGCGCGTGAATTCCGGCGGCGTAATTCCGCCGATTTTCGCGAGTTCGCTGCTGGCCTTTCCGGCAACCGCCGCATTGGTTTTAGGCAGCCGCTGGGCCTTTGTAAATACCATCAAGGACCGCCTGGCCTGGGGCGAGCCGCTCTACACCGTCGTGTACATCACGATGATCATGCTGTTCTCGTTCTTCTACGTCGGGATCGTATTCAATCCCACGGAGCTTGCGGACAACATGCGCAAGAACGGAGGCTTCATTCCGGGAATTCGGCCGGGGCGAAACACTTCCGAGCATGTCAGCAAAATCCTGAAGCGGCTGACGTTCATCGGCGCGGTTTATCTCGCCATGGTCTGTTTGCTTCCGGAATGGATGATTGCGGGCATTCACCTGGACCATCTCGGATGGGGCATAGGCTTGTGGTTTGACCGTCATTTTCCGGTTTGGTTCTTGAAGGGCTTGGGCGTGCAGTTTTATTTCGGCGGCACGTCGCTGTTGATCGTAGTGGGCGTGGCCATGGACACCATTCAGCAGCTCGAGGCCCAGTTGGTCATGCGCAACTACGACGGTTTTGCTCGAAAGGGCCGGTTGCGCGGCCGGCGGTAATTGCATGGCGACGAGCCCAACGGGGCCCGGCAAGCGGCCGCCGGAAGAGCTTAATCGCGCTGTGATTTTCCTCGGGCCTCCGGGCGCGGGGAAAGGCACGCAGGCGAAGCAGCTTGCGGCCAAGTACGCTGTGCCGCATCTTTCGACCGGCGACATGCTCCGCGAGCATATCGCCAAAGGCACGCCGCTTGGCGCGAAAGCCAAGCCCATCATGGAGCGCGGCGAACTGGTTCCGGATTCGCTGGTGCTCAAGATGGTCCGGGAACGCATCGAGCGGCCGGATTGCTGGCACGGTTTTGTGTTCGATGGTTTTCCGCGGACCGTGGCCCAGGCGCAGTACTTGGGCGAGTTGTTGAAGCAAGGCGGATTTCGGCGGCCGTTGGTCATTCATCTGGTGATCGACACGGCCCTGATTCTCCGGCGCATCACCGGCCGGCGCATGTGCAAGACGGGGGGCGAGATTTATAATCTTTACGAGCGCCCGCCGAAAGTCGAAGGACGCTGCGATAACGACGGTGGTGAGCTGGTGCAGCGGCCGGACGACCGGGAAGAAATTGTTGCGCCGCGGTTGCAGGCGTACCACAAGCAGACGGAGCCGTTGGTGGCATATTACCGGAGGCTGGGCCTGCTGCACGACGTGGACGCCTCAAAGAGCGTGCAAGACGTTGAACAGCAGGTGACGCGGATTTTGCAGCAGGCGCGCGGAAAGCATTAGACGGCCCGGATCGGGCAGCAAGTAGAAACGATGGCGATTCATTTGCGCAGTGCCGAAGAGCTGGAAAAGATGCACCGCGCCGGGCTTATCGTTTACGAGACTTTGACGGCGCTCCGGGACATGGTTCGGCCGGGGCTGACGACGATGGACCTCGAGAAGTTTGCCGAGGAGAAAATCGCCGGCAAGCCGGGCAAGGCGGCGTTCAAGGGGTATCGCGGTTATCCTTGCACGCTGTGTACTTCGGTGAACGGCGAGATTGTTCACGGGATTCCGTCGTCGAAGCGGAAGTTGCGCGAAGGCGACATCGTCTCGATCGACTTCGGGATGGAAGTGGACGGATATTTCGCGGATTCGGCGGTCACCGTCCCGGTCGGGAAGATTCGGCCGGAAGTGAAGAAGCTGCTGGATGTAACCCGCGAATCGCTGGACCGCGCCATTGACAAGATGCGCGCGGGCAACCGCCTCGGCGACGTCGGCCACGCGGTGCAAAGCTGGGTCGAGCAGCACGGTTATTCGGTGGTGCGAGAGTTCGTCGGGCACGGCATCGGCACCAAGATGCACGACGAGCCGAACCTGCCGAATTACGGCGAAGAAGGACGCGGCGCCAGGCTGCAAGAAGGCATGGTCATCGCCGTCGAGCCGATGGTCAACGCAGGCAGCCCGGAAGTTCGGATGCGCGATGAGTGGGTGGCGGAAACAGCGGATGGCAGCCCCTCGGCGCATTTCGAGCATACGGTTGCGGTCACGGCCAACGGCCCCTGGATTCTGACGCGCCCGAAAGAGATGACTGGGCCGTCGTGGTAAGAGTGCGGGACCGGTGGTAAAGGTTTTGTAGGGGCGGGGCTTGCCCCGCCCGATGTTGGCAACATGCAAGACAGCGCATGGGTTTTAACCCAACGCTGGCAACGCAGGAGAATATGGCGAGACCCATTCGCGAGAAAAAAGAAAAAGGCGACTCTGGCAATCCTAAAGAGGACGCCATTGAAGTCATGGCCACGGTGATTGAGCCGTTGCCCAATGCGATGTTTCGCGTGGAGCTCGAGAACAAGCATCAAGTGCTGGCGCACGTCTCCGGCAAGATGCGCAAAAATTTTATCCGCATTCTGGCGGGAGACAAAGTAGCCGTCGAGCTTTCGCCATACGATTTAACGCGAGGCCGTATCGTCTATCGCTACAAGTAGTTGTAGTGGCGGGTCTTTAGACCCGCGATTTTGGTTCTGCGACTTTGCAGGGGGCTGGGTCATCTAATGCCCCTGGTTTACGGGGCGCGCCGTAGCAGGCGGGCCGCTGGCCGCCGGGAGCGGCCGGAATGAGGGACTAAGGCAATGAAAGTAAGGGCATCGGTAAAAAAGATTTGTGACAAGTGCAAGGTGATTCACCGGCGCGGGGTGGTGCGGGTAATCTGCGTCAATCCGAAGCACAAGCAGCGCCAGGGTTAAGGAGACAGAATGGCACGCATCGCAGGTGTAGACCTTCCGCCGCAGAAGCGCCTTTGGGTCGGACTGACTTCGATCTACGGCATCGGGCAGGAGCGCGCGAAGAAGCTCGCCGCCAAGGCCGGCGTCGATCACACGAAAAAGATCCGCGACTTGACCGAAGACGAGGTGAATCATCTTCGCCAGGAAATCGAAAAAGAAGGCCGCGTGGAAGGCGATCTCCGCAAAGAGATCCAGATGAACATCCGCCGGCTGATCGAAATCCAGGCGTACCGCGGAATCCGGCATCGCCGCAATCTTCCGGTGCGCGGTCAGCGCACGCACACGAACGCGCGCACCAGAAAGGGTCCGCGCCGCGGCGCAGTGGCGGCCAAGAAGAAGGTCACCGGCAAGAAGGGCTAACAGTTTTGCTCGTAGGGGCACGGCACGCCGTGCCCGTCCGATGCAGAGTTTTAAGATTTCGCGACTTACGAAACGGAGTGAACAGTGGCAAAAGAACAAAAAGGCGCGGTGCCGGACGCAACAGCAGCACCGGGAAAACCGGCCGCGGCGGCAAAGCGCAAGAAAGAATTCAAGAAGAAGCGCGAACGGCGCGTCGTGCCGCACGGCATCGTTTATGTGGCGGCGACGTTCAACAACACGCAAATCACCATCTCGGACACGGATGGCCGCGTGATGTGCTGGTCTTCCGCGGGAGCCATCGGCTTCAAGGGCTCGCGAAAGGGCACGCCCTACGCCGCGCAGCAGGCTTCGCTGGCTGCCGCGGGCGTGGCGCGCGACCAATACGGCATGAAGAGCGTCGAGGTCCGCGTGAAGGGGCCGGGCTCGGGACGCGAGTCCGCGGTACGCGCGCTGGCCGCGGCCGGGCTGCACATTTTGCTCATCCGCGACGTTACGCCGATTCCGCATAACGGCTGCCGTCCTCCGAAGAGGCGCCGCGTGTGATTTTGTAGCACAGGCACTCTTGCCTGTGCGCTTTTGGGTTCGCTTCGGCGATTGCCTCGTGATTCCTAATTCCGAAATCACGAGGCTCGTTGAAGCTAGGTACGATGGACCGGGAAGAAGGGTTGCCAACCTGTAAACCGGTCGTCACCTGAGTTAAAGGAGAAAAAGTTGGCAAGACACCGAGATGCAGTCTGCCGCCTGTGCCGCCGGGAAGGGCAGAAATTATTTTTGAAAGGGCTGCGGTGCTTCACCGAGAAGTGCGCGATCGAGAAGCGCAACTTCATACCGGGACAGCACGGCCAGTCGCGGCGACCGAAGGTCGCGGGCTACGGCTTGCAGTTGCGCGAGAAGCAGAAAGTGAAGCGCACCTACGGGCTGCTCGAGCGGCAGTTCCGTTCGTATTTTGAAAAGGCTGTGCGGGCCAAGGGTCCGACGGGCGAAAACTTGATCATCACGCTCGAGCGGCGTCTTGACAACGTGGTGTGGCGCGCGGGATTGGCGTCATCGCGTTCGCAGGCGCGCCAGCTCGTGCTGCACGGACACGTTCGCGTGAACGGGAAAAAGGTCAACATTCCTTCTTATCTCGTGACCGTGGGCGAAGAAGTAGCCATCAAGGAAAAAATGCATCAGAACGCCATGGTGCTCGAAGCGCGCAACGTGGCGCAGAGCCAGAGCGCAGTGCCGTGGCTCGAACAGGACCGCGAGCAATTCAAAGCCAAAGTTGTGGCGTTGCCGAAGCGCGAAGACGTGCAGACGCCGCCGATCAACGAGCAGTTGATCGTGGAGTTGTACTCGAAATAAAAGCGGGAGGGGCAAGCCCCTCCCCTACAGACCTGCGGCGCGTGGCGCCGTACGCGTCCGGCGTGACCGGACAGTAGCTGGGTTTTAGGCGGCCGATTCTTCGGCGGCCAGAAGGAAGGAACACGATGTGGAAGGGTTTTCAAAAGCCAAAGCGACTTGCATCCGAACTGGAATCTTTGACTGAGAAGTACGGGCGTTTTTCCGCGCAGCCGTTTGAGCGCGGCTGGGGCACGACGGTCGGAAACGGCCTGCGGCGCGCGCTGTTGAGCTCGATTGAAGGCGCGGCCATCACGGCGGTAAAAATCGAAGGAGTTCTGCACGAATTTTCCTCGATTCCCGGCGTGGTGGAAGACGCAACCGATATCATCCTCAACTTGAAGCAGGTGCCGATCAAGCTGAACACCGATCTGCCGAAGACGATTTTCTTCAACGTCGATCATCCTGGTCCGGTGACGTCGGCGCAAATCGAGGAAGACGCGGACTTCGCGGTGCTCGACAAGAGTGTGTACATCGCCACTGTCAGCGAAGGCGGCAAACTGCAAATCGAAATGCGCGTGAAGAACGGCCGCGGCTACGTCGCTGCCGACCGCAACTATGACGAAGACCTGCCGATCGGCTACATTCCGGTCGACAGCGTTCATTCGCCGGTGCGCAAGGTCAACTATTCGGTCGAAGCAGCCCGCCTCGGCCAGATGACCGACTACGAAAAGCTGATGATCGAAGTCTGGACCAACGGAGCGATCACTCCGCAAGATTCCATCGGCCTCGCCGCGAAGCTAGTGAAAGATCACATGAGCATCTTCATCAACTTCGAAGAGCCGACCGAAATGGCGGAGCTCCCGCAGGAAATCGCCAACGATCCGCGCCTCGAGCATCTGGACCGCTCCGTCGAAGAGCTGGAACTTTCCGTGCGTTCCTACAACTGCCTGAAGAACGCAAACATTCAGACCATCCGCGAACTCGTGCAAAAGAGCGAGAACGAAATGCTGAAGACCAAGAACTTCGGCCGCAAATCGCTCAACGAGATCAAGGATATACTGGTGAAGATGGGCCTCAGCCTGGGCATGAAGTTCGACGAGCACGGCCGCATCATTTGGCCGCCGCTGCCGAGCCAGACAGCGCCTCCCGTGTCGGAAGATTCGCTCGGCGGGGGACTGTAAGAGCAGTTAAGGGTTCAAATTAGGAGAGCCGAAAAAGCTCTCCTACTTCCAGTTTCTTGCTGTTAGCTCTCGGCTGTGAGCTGTCAGCTTTCAAAAGCAAGTGCTTCACCGCCCGCTTGAAAGCGGGCCGTTTCAAGATCATGGGCGATAAAGGGATAGACGATGCGGCATCTTAATTCAGGATCAAAGCTGGGACGCAATCCGTCGCACCGTCGCGCGACGCTGCGGAACCTCGTAAATAATTTGTTCGAGCACGGGCGAATCACCACTACGCTGACGCGCGCGAAAGCGGCGCGGCCGGTGGCGGAAAAGATCATCACGCTCGGCAAACGCGACACGCTGCAATCGCGGCGGCAGGCGGCGGCGTATCTGATGACTCCCGCCGTGACGCAGAAACTTTTCGGCGAAATCGCGCCGAAATTCGCGGACCGCGCCGGCGGCTACACGCGGATCATCCACGCAGGCATCCGCGTCGGCGACGGAGCCAAGGTCGCCATCCTCGAGATCGTCGGCTACGAACTGAAGAAAAAAGAAAAGAAAGAAAAAGCCAAGAAGGAAGAACCGGTCGAAGCCGCCAGCTGATTCACGTGACCCGTGTTCCGTGACCCGTGATCCGTGGAAAGCCCGCTCCGAATTTCGAAGCGGGTTTTTTGTTTTTTTGGCTTCGCTGCCGGAACGTGGCTGTCCCCAGTTCCTCGAAGAAGAGTCAAAACCCGCAGCCTGAAAACCGCAGGGTTGCGGCACCCCGTCAAGCGCCTGCGGCACCCAGCGACGGCGCCAAAGTCGCCATCCTCGAAATCGTCGGCTACGAACTGAAGAAAAAAGAAAAGAAAGAAAAAGCCAAGAAGGAAGAACCGGTCGAAGCCGCCAGCTGATTCACGTGACCCGTGTTCCGTGACCCGTGATCCGTGGAAAGCCCGCTCCGAATTTCGAAGCGGGTTTTTTGTTTTTTTGGCTTCGCTGCCGGAACGTGGCTGTCCCCAGTTCCTCGAAGAAGAGTCAAAACCCGCAGCCTGAAAACCGCAGGGTTGCGGCACCCCGTCAAGCGCCTGCGGCACCCAGCGACGGCGCCAAAGTCGCCATCCTCGAAATCGTCGGCTACGAACTGAAGAAAAAAGAAAAGAAAGAAAAAGCCAAGAAGGAAGAACCGGTCGAAGCCGCCAGCTGATTCACGTGACCCGTGTTCCGTGACCCGTGATCCGTGGAAAGCCCGCTCCGAATTTCGAAGCGGGCTTTTTGTTTTTTACTTTGCAGCCGGAACGTTGCTGTCCCCAATTCCTCGAAGAAAAGTCAAAACCCGCACGCTGAAAATCGCAGGTGCGGCACCCCGTCAAGCGCCTGCGGCACCCGGCGGACTACTTCTTCTTAGAACGCTGGCCCAGCGCGAGACACGTTTCTTTGTCTTGCTGGATGAAGCGCGCGACGATCGTCGCGGCAGTTCGCAGCAAAAACTCAATTTGCGCGCTCGCGCAATTGTTGGTGCGCAGCCAAATCACCTTGGGCGGCGAGCCGAGAAGAACACTGCGCTCCTGGAAATCAGAGTCCTTGGAAACGATCGTCAAGCCATTTTCCCGGGCGAACTCCCATATCGCGGAATCGCCGGAAGCGCTCAGCCCACATTGATGCACATGCAAAGAACCGGGATACGTATCGGCGAGCAACTCGACGAGGCGAGGAGGAAGGTTTTCGTCAAAAAGCAGTTTCACTCGGTAATCGTTTCCAGTTTGCGTTCCCGGTCCGCGGCGAAAGCGAGACACGCGCGAATATCTTCTTCCGTCAAATAGGGAAATTCCTGGAGCAGTTGGTCGTGCGTCATGCCGCACGCCAGGTTTTCCAGCACATCATAAACCGTGATTCGCAGGCCCCGAATACACGGCTTCCCGCCGCGTTTTCCTGCTTCCACCGTGATGATTCCCGAGTAGTCCATACGCTCCACTTTAGGCAAAAATTCCGGCGTAAGCAAACAGAAATCCAGTCGCCGTGCTGCCGGTCCCATCCTTGGGCAAGAGGCCGAAGAAGCCGGCGACGGCGGCCACAAGTGCGCGCATATCCGCGCCCTCGACAAGGGCAACTTCGGTTGACCCTGAGCTTCGAAGGGACAGCCCGACATCCAATCGCACCATCAAAACCGCAGGGTTGCGGCACCCCGCTGGCCTTTGCGCCACGCGCCTGCGGCACCCCGTAGGCATTCTCTGCTCCACCCGTCCACCCGTCCAAAGTCGCCATCCTCGAGATCGTCGGCTACGAGCTGAAGAAGAAAGAAAAGAAAGAAAAGACCAAGAAAGAAGAGCCCGCCGAATCAGCCAGCTGATTCACGTGACCCGTGATCCGTGACCCGTGTTCCGTGAAAAGCCCGCTCCGAATTTCGAAGCGGGCTTTTGTTTTTTTGCTTCGCTGCCGGAAGGTTGCTGTCCCCAATTCCTTGAAGAAAAGTCAAAACCCGCACCCTGAAAACCGCAGGGTTGCGGCACCCCGCTAGCCTTTGCGCCACCCGCCCGTTGCGTGCGGACTATATCATGGTATATACTGCAATTCGGTTGGAATTATCGGGAGGAGGCGCCCGGCATGAAGACGGCGAAGCTGTTTCGCAATGGAAGGAGCCAAGCGGTGCGATTGCCCGCAGAGTTTCGGTTTGAGGGGCAAGAGGTTTTTATTCGGAAGGATGAAAAGACCGGGGATGTCATTTTGTCGAAGCGGCCGGAATCCTGGGATGAATTTTTTCGGATTCGCGACGCTGCGATCAAGGCCGATCCGCGGGCGTTTGCCGAATTCATGGCGGATCGCAGGGACGAGCCGCCGCAAAAGCGCGAGCTGTTCGGATGAGCGTGCGGTATCTGCTGGATACGAACGCGGCGAGTTATCTGATTAACAAGAAGAGCGCGGCGATGGATAGGCGCTTATCGAAAGTAGCTGTCGACGAGCTGGGAATTTCCGCAGTCACGGAAGGGGAACTGCACTACGGCGTCGCGCGCAAAGGTTCGACGCCGCTGCGCGCCGCTCTTGAGCAATTTCTTTTGACGGTTACGACCGTTGCCTGGGATTCCGCGGCGGCGCGAGAGTATGGGCGGCTCCGGACTGAACTCGAGAGGCAGGGACAATTGCCTGGAGGCTTGGACCTGATGATCGCCGCCCAGGCAATGGCGTTGGGAGTGATTTTGGTCACGGGAGACAGGGCGTTTGGCCGGATCAAGAATTTGAAGACGGAAGACTGGACGAAGTAACTGCTTGCGTGACGTGGTATTCGTAGGCAAGGAGAGTCAAAACCCGCACGCTGAAAATCGCAGGTGCGGCACCCCATTAGACGTCTGCGGTACCCGGCTGATTCACGTGACCCGTGTTCCGTGATCCGTGTTTCGTGAAGAGCCCGCTCCGAATTTCGAAGCGGGCTTCTTGTTTTTTTACTTCGCTGCCGGAACGTTGCCGTCCCCAATTCCTCGAAGAAAAGTCAAAACCCGCACCCTGAAAACCACAGGGTGCGGCACCCCGTCAAGCGCCTGCGGCACCTGGCTAGGATTCGATTTCCTCGAAGCGGTACGAAGTGATGACGTGGTGGTTGAGCGCGATGGTCGAACGGTATTTTCTTGCGCCTATGCTTTCGTACTCGAACGTGGCCTCGTGCTGTTGGTAAAAGTGACCGAGGGTTTCGACCAGCGTGACCCTAGCGGTTGCCGGAACGGTGGGCACATAGCGCCAACGATTCGGGTCTTGGTCTAGCTCGGGATTGTTCCTTGTGATGTAATAACGAAGATTCAGCGCCAATCCATTCCCAAGATTCTGCATAACATAGCTACCGCCATCCGCACGCGCGACCAAGTTTCCGGTAGCCCCGTGCGTTTGTAAAATTACGTCTTCGCCTTCCCGAAGTTCGGACAAGAACGTGATGCACGGCTTCGAATAACTCTCAAGCTGGTCCATTGAATTCCTGAGTTGCTGCTGCACAGCCGTGCGCATCCTGAACGTCTCGACGCAATAAAGGGAAAGGCCGACGAGGGCGAGCGCCTGAACGATGAGCGTAAGGAGTTGAATGTGATGGTCTGACATGCGGGTGATGTTAGCACGCGAGATAAGGTACTGTTATTCTGTTTCTATAGATTTGCGCGAAGCATTGGAAAAGGCCCAGCGGATTCTGCTGGAAGAGCAAAGTCAACCGACCCTTTTATACAAGTACGTGGCCGACGGCTCGTCAGCTGATCAAGGCGGAGCGTTAATGGCTTTGGCTTCGGTTATGGTGTTGAAGTCGGAGCGACTCAGCCGTCCAAGAAAAGTCTATGAAACCCCAAGGACTTTCAAATTCGAGAGCGTAAATTTTGATCTGCTGGTCAAAGTCTTCAGTCAGATCATCGAAACGGATCGACCTGGTTTCATCGCTGGTGTTCTGAGGTTCGTGGAGAAGCCGCTTTCTGCACAGCACACCGCTGACACGGGGCACTTTCCATCAATCAACGGGGAAGCATCTGCGCTCCCCTTGATAGCCGAATTTTGTGTCCGCACCGGCTATCTGAAGGAGTTGCTGGATGCGACGAAAATACCAAAAGTTCCGACCGCCAGCCTTGCGATGATGATCATGCAACTAGAGGAAATGATTGCGGTGAATTTCAATCTGTTCAGCGATAGCCAGCTCGAAGCGATGCCGGGGGAATTGACGACACTTTGGAATAATTCTGACTTGCGGACGTACGCCTCAAAGGCAGAAAGAGGTAAGCCGCAGGTAAACAACCCACACTACAAACCCGGGTTCGAGAAAATGGGTCGGGCGGTGGTGGCTGGAATAAACGGAATTAACGAGGAATGCCGGAAGGCACGGTATTTTTACCTGAGGGGTGCCCTGCAGGAGCTGCCGAATCTCGAAATCGAAAGCGACAAAATAAAGGTTGTCGGCTTTCTAGGCAGCCTCGGTTTCGATCCACTTCTCGCAGCCTCCCTTGCGCGAGCGGAACAACAATACAGTGCGGCGTCCGGCCCCTTCGATTGGAAAGACTGCCTCGGACACATCCGCAGCTTCTATGAACACATGAACATCGATGCGGGACAGGCCATCGCAAAGAGCATAGGAACAAACTGCGTAGACAAGTGGGACCCTACTCTCACGTTTCTCAAGAACAAGGGCTTCTTTACAGAGCAGCAGGACAAATTCGCGCGCGGCCTCTACACACTGCTGAGCGATGAAGGTGTGCATCCGCTGATCGCCGAGAGAGAATTCGCTCGATTACTGCGCAACGTGGTGATTGAGTACGGTCTAATGTTTCTGACGATGCTTGAAAAGAAAGGCATCAAAATTTAGCCGCATTCGAATGGCCGGACCGTTCGCCGGGTCCATCAAACGTGGAGATTGTGGAGTATCACTAGGAGGTTCGTTATGCCTGTCACTGCTATCCATCCGGGGGAACACCTCGCCGAAGAATTGGAAGCGCTTGAGATGAGCGCCGCCGAACTGGCGCGAAAGCTCGACGTGCCCACCAATCGCGTAAGGCAAATCTTGAATGGTACGCGCTCGATCACGGGCGACAGCGCGCTGCGGCTTGGGCATTTCTTTGGGACTAGCGCGCAGTTTTGGCTCAATCTACAAAGTCTCTACGACCTGCGGCTCGCTCAGCAGAAAACTGGGAGAGCCATTAAGTCTCTCCCTCGCCTGAAACGGGGTGAGGTCGTTCCGGCTTAGAGGGCCGAACCTAATAGCAGGAGTTGGGACCACGCCAGCGGAAAAGCGGCAGCAGAGCTGCCGCACTCCACAGGGTCTTAATTCCTTATGAGGGAATGTACGCACTGGCTCAGTGTTGCATCCTGCTGCATAACCTCCCGCAGCCTCCGCTACACGCTTGAGAGAAGAGGGCACGGCATGCCGTGCCCCTACGGTGAAGTCCCGGCTAAAGGGCGGCTGTTTTGCGTGGGCGGCCTTTGCGGGGGAAGGGGTTGGCGGGGCCGCCGGGTGGAACTGTGGCGCGCTTTCTTCGGGACGCAGAGTGAACCGGCCCTGGAAGCGCGCTGCTACTGACCGGAGCGGTGAGAGGGCGGAGCTTGCCGGCGGCGAGGGCGTCCAGGACGCGGAGGCGGGCTTTGAGCTCGACGGCGGTGAGGGAGCGTTCGCGGTAGAGCCAACGGAGAAGATCGCCTACGGGCCTTGCGCCCTTTTGGGAGTTGCATTGGACGCAGGAAGAGACGAGGTTGCGGTAGGAATTGCGGCCGAAGCGGGCGCGAGGGACGACGTGGTCGAGGCACTTCTCGGCCTGGGTGAGGCGGCGCAGACAGTAAAAGCAGCGGCCGCGCTCGCGGGTATGGATGGACTGGCGGAGGGCCCTGGTTTGCAGGAAGTCGATGCCGTCGAGGTGGAGCGCGCGGGCCTGCGTGCGGCCTATCGGAGAAGGAAGCGGCGTAGAGATGGAGTAGCGCGCGCGCGTACGACCCGGGAAGGCGGCTGGTTCGCGGCGGGCAGGAATCTCCGCGGGCAAGAGCACTTCGACGAGGTGTCCGTTACGGTTGCGTTGAACCAGGCGCAAAGCGCCGAGTGCCAGGAGGCGGCGGAGGGCTTCGCGAGCCGGTCCGGCGGAGAGGCCGATGCCGCGGGCGAGCCACTGAATAGAAAAGTGGAGGCGGGATTTTCCTTCGAGGCGGGTGTAGCGCAGGAGATAGGAATAGACAGAGCGGTCGAGTACGGACAAGCGGAGCCGCGGGACGAGCGAGTCTTCCATTTGCTTCCAGACTTCGGCCGCGTTGGGGGCCGCGTTGGGAGCGGCGTTGGACATTTTGGTTTTCATGGTCAGGTTCCTGAAGAGGGCAGCGGTTCCTGGGCAGGGGCTCAGGATAGGGCCGCACGCTCTTGTCGTTGATAGCCTTTAGGGCTAAAGTTTTCGTTTTTTCCGGGGAAAGGAGCGAATGCCGAGAGGGATGCGCAAAAGAAAAAGGCGAATTACGCAGTGCGCAATTCGCCCTGAGAACAGGATAACAGATCGTCTAGTTTCGTCAATAGCTATTTTTTGAATTGAAACGATCGTACAAGGAGGTCTCGTGGGGAGGTAATTCGTGTTGACGAACTAAACTAAACCGTTTAGTATGGCGGCTTCCGAAAATCGCGCAACGGAGGGCAGCGTGAGCGCAATGATCCGTGTGGAAAATCTGGTGAAGAAGTTCGGCGATTTCGCGGCGGTGGACAACATTTCGTTCGAGGTGCCGAAGGGTGAGATTTTCGCGTTTCTGGGGCCGAACGGGGCGGGGAAAACGACGACGATCAAAGTGTTGACGACGCTGCTGAAGGCCACCAGCGGAACCGTGGAACTGGACGGCATGAATCCCGCGACGCACGAAAACGAAGTGCGGAAGCGCTTTGGCATCGTGTTCCAGGACCCCAGCCTCGATCAGGATTTGACCGCATGGGAGAACATGGATCTGCACGGAGTGCTCTATCACGTGCCGGGAAAGGTGCGGCGTGAGCGCGCCGAAACGCTGCTGAAAATGTTCGAGCTTTGGGAACGGAAAGACGCGCTGGTGAAGACGTTTTCCGGAGGAATGAGGCGCCGGCTGGAAATCGCGCGCGGATTCTTGCACACGCCGAAGATTTTGTTCTTGGATGAGCCGACACTGGGGCTCGACCCGCAAAGCCGCAACCAGTTGTGGTCGCACGTGAAGCGGCAGAATGAGGCGGACAACGTGACGGTGTTTCTGACGACGCACTACATGGATGAAGCGGACCGCGTGGCCGACCGCATCGCCGTGATCGATCACGGGCGCATCGTGGCCATTGGAACGGCCACGCAACTGAAAGAGAAAACGAACACGCAGTCGCTCGAAGAAGCATTTCTGGCGTTGACCGGCTCGACGATCCGCGAAGAAGCGGCGACATCGGCGGATCAAATGCGGCAAATGGCGAAAATGTTTCGCGGAGGAGCGCGGCGATGAACGCGATTTATATATTGTGGCTGAGGGAAGTAAAAAAATATTCGCGCTCGAGAGTGCAAATTATCGCCTCGCTCGGGCAGCCGCTTTTATATTTGCTGGTGCTGGGATTTGGCCTGGGGCCAGTGTTCAAGAAAGCGGGCGGCGGAAGCTATTTGCAATTCATGGCGCCGGGAATTATCGGGATGGCGGTGCTGTTCACATCCGTGTTCTCCGGAATCGCGCTGCTGTGGGACCGGCAATTTGGATTCTTGAAAGAGACGCTGGTGGCGCCGGTGCCGCGGATCAATGTGATGATCGGGCGGACGCTGGGCGGCGCGACGGTGGCGATGCTGCAAGGCCTGCTGATTGTGATCGTCTGCTTGATTGCGGGATTCCGGCCGGTGAGCTGGGTGGGAATACCGCTGGGAATCGGGTTCATGGCCATGATCGCGATCGTTTTCGCGGCACTTGGAACGTCGATCGGATCGAGCTTGCAGGACATGCAGGGGTTCCAGTTGATTATGAATTTTCTGGTGCTGCCGATTTTCTTTTTGTCGGGAGCGCTATTTCCGCTGAACAATTTGCCGAAGGCGCTGGCGTTTGTGACGGCCCTCGATCCACTGTCGTACGGGGTGGATGGACTGCGGGCGGCGCTGATCGGGACCGCGCATTTCGGGGCGCTGCTGGACGCAGTGGTCCTTGTGATTGTGGGGGCGGGGCTGTTGTGCCTCGGGGCGTGGCGGTTTTCGAAGATCGAGATTTAGAGAATGTCACGCGGATTGAGCGCGAGAGCGCATAGCAAGGTGTTGGAAGCGGCGACGGAGCTTTTTGCTGAAAAGGGCATCGACACGACGAGCGTGGACGCCATTGCGGCCGCCTCCGGTGTAAGCAAAGCCACAATTTACAAGCACTGGGCCGACAAAGACGCGCTGTGTCTGGCGGTGCTCCAGTACTTGCACGAGCTCGACGACGGTCCGCCGGAAGTGGATTCCGGGGATTTGAAAGCGGACCTGAAAGCGTATCTGAAATACGAGCCTTCCCGCAGGAAGGCCGCCATCCTGAAAAAACTTACGCCGCACCTGATCGCGTACTCCGCGCGGAACGAGGAGTTCGGCAGAGCGTGGAAAACGCGTGTGATGGACCGCGCGCGCACCAGCCTCAAGCTGCTCTTGCGGCGGGGAGTTGATCGAGGCGTCTTTCCTGCCGGGCTGGATGAAGACCTGGGGGTGGCGCTTTTGCTGGGGCCCATGATGTACCGTCATATATTTGGGTCGAGCGTTAGCTTGGATTGGCTGGCCGAAGGGGCCGTCGAGTCCTTTTGGAAAGCGCAGGCGCGGCCCGAAGCGAGACCGATGTCCGCACGCAAGCGAAAAACGAGCCAGAAGAGCGGACAAGACTTGGCTGGAAGCGAGCCGCGCGCGGGCGCGGAGAGAACGCGGCACTAAACAGGCATCGGATTGCGATTGGCGAAAGTGATGCGCTGGTGCCAGTAGGGGTAGACCGGTTGCGTGTTGCTGGCGGCGTCGAGTTTGGCGATTTGGTCTTTGGTGAGATTCCAGCCGACCGCGCCGAGATTTTGGCGGAGCTGCGCTTCGTTGCGCGCACCCATGATGACGTTGACGACGGTGGGGCGCTGCAAGAGCCAGTTGAGGGCGATTTGCGGGACGGTCTTTCCCGTTTCGTTGGCGACTTCTTCAAGAGCATCCACGACTTTGTAGAGATATTCGTTGTCCACTTGCGGGCCGGATTCGGCGGTTTTGTGCAGTCGCGAAACTTCGGGGATGGGACGAGTGCGGCTGATTTTGCCGGTGAGGCGAGCCCAGCCGAGCGGGCTCCAGATGAGCGCACCGACTTTTTGATCGAGCCCGAGGGGCATCAGCTCCCACTCGTATTCGCGGCCAATCAGAGAGTAATAGACCTGATGGCCGACGTAGCGGGCCCAGCCGTAACGCTCGGAGACCGAGAGCGATTTCATCAAATGCCAGCCGGAAAAATTGGAGCAGGCAATGTAGCGGACTTTGCCGGATTTGACGAGCGTGTCCAGCGTTTCGAGAGTTTCTTCGACGGGAGTGAGGGCGTCGAAACTGTGCAGGTGATAGATGTCGATATGGTCCACGGCGAGGCGGCGGAGACTGTTTTCGCAGGCTTCGAGAAGATGGTGGCGCGAGGAGCCGAGATCGTTGGGACCGCTGCCCATGGGAAAAGTGGCTTTCGTCGAGATGAGCACCCGATTGCGTTTGCCGGCGATGGCTTTGCCAAGGATCTCTTCCGAGACGCCGCGCGAATAAACGTCGGCGGTGTCAAAGAGATTGACGCCGGCGTCGAGGCAAATGTCGACGAGGCGCGCGGCTTCGGCGACGTCACTGCTGCCCCAGGCTTTGAAGAATTCGGTGGCGCCGCCGAAAGTGCCGGTGCCGTAGCTGAGAACGGGAACTTGAAGACCGGAATAGCCGAGTTGTCTGAATTCCATGATGGACTATAGATGCCATAAGAAAGAGTGCGGATACAAGCGAATGAAGTGCTGGGGTCAGACGAAGGAAGTTGAGGAGCGGCGCCGGCGGAATCGGAACCAGCGACAGAGACCGGCGTGGCAGGGAGTGCGCTGATGGAATCGGCCAAACACTGGAGTGTTTGTTAGAGAATCCTTGGAATACCCCACCCTGACGGCGCGAGACCGCCAGGACTCAGATTATCCCAAACGGATATTGTTTATGTGCGCACAGCTATTACGAGTGTGAATTGATTTGCCCAGAAACCGCAACGTACCCTAAATGGGCAAGACGCGAGGCTTCGGGGAATCACTGCGGACGCGGTGACTCCAAACTCAAATCGTCAGGAAACCAGTTCGAGCCCTGCACGGTCGAATCCGGTGCAGCAGGGTAAGTCGAACGGGCTTCAAATTCTGTCGGAGCCTTTAGTGGCGAGGAAGCCAAGGAGAGAAGACATTTATGAAAGCCGCCCTAAAGCCTTTATTTCTTCTGAACGTAATGGCGATTTTGGCGTTTGTCGTTGGTTGTAGCTCGCTGCCGAAGGGTGCGGGGGGCGGCGGCGGTGCTGCAGGCGGACCCTATACGATTAGCGTAACGGTCACCGGGCTTTCGGGCACTGGGTTCGTTCTAGAAGATAACGCCACGGATAAGCTACCGATCACTGGGAACGGCAACTTTTCCTTTGGGACGACCGTCGCCAGCGGCGGTACGTACGCGGTAACTGTTGTAACACAACCCAGCAATCCCACGCAGACTTGCGCGGTGGCTGCAAACAGTGGCACGGCGAGCGCCAACGTCAACCTCACGGTCTCCTGTACTACAAATCCCGTCACGGCCACCATCGGCGGCACGGTTGCCGGGCTCGTCGCCAACACGAGCGTCATCTTGCAGAACAACGGCGGCGACAGCTTGACGATTACGGCGAATGGGCCCTTCACCTTCAAGACGCCGGTAACGGGTGCGGATGTTTACGCCGTCACGGTGGTTACGCAACCGGTCAACCCGAACCAGATCTGCACGGTGACGGGCGGAAGCGGAGTCGCCACCGCAAACGTCACAACCGTTGCAGTGAACTGCGTATTGAGTTACTCGATCGGAGGCACCGTCACCGGGCTTGTGGGCACCGGCTTGATCCTCGAGAACAGCAGCGATTCCGAACAGCTTACGATCAGCCCCGCAAATGGCAATCAGCCGTTCACGTTCAAAAACTTCGTTCCGACGGGAACTGCCTACAACGTAACCATCTTCGCGCCGCCCACCGGCCCGACGCAGGCTTGCGTGGTCAGAGCTGGGACAGGCAGCGGGACGGCTACCGCCAACGTTACCAGCGTAGAGATTGACTGCCCGGCGGTAACGTATAGCGTGGGTGGAACAGTCGTTGGATTGGCCGGGATCCCTCCAAACAATGGCGTGCTTACGGACGGCAGCTTCCTCTTGCAGAACAACCTGGGCAACACCCTGACGGTTACGGAAAACGGACCTTTCACGTTTGCCACGCCAGAGGCGCTCAACGACCAATTCCAGATCTCGGGGTTTCACGCGCCTAGTACCCAGACCCAAGCCTGCACGCTGTGGAACTATAAGGGCGTGGTAACCGGGGACATAAACAGCATCGTAGTCGACTGTGCGCATAATGACTGGACATGGATCGACGGCACAAAAACGGCCGGAACGATTTCGGCGCCGCAGTATGGCTCGTTCCCATCCAGCGCGCCTACGCCACCTGGGACGTCTCCGAATCCTTTCACCAGCACTCCTGGAGGGCGATACGGTGCAGCCGGGTGGACAGACAAGAACGGAAACATGTGGCTGTTCGGCGGCGACGGTTGGGAATTGATTGGCGGTACCCCGGCAGACACGCTGGATGCACCGATGAACGACCTCTGGGTGTGCGTTAACCTTGGGGATTACTGTCAATGGCAGTTGCAGGGCGCTTATGACCCGACGGTGGTCAACACCGTGCCACCCACCACAGTTGGCAAGGAAATTATAGCCAACGCGCAGCACGAGGGCCAGGGCGGTGTGTATGCAACTCCTGGCCTGCCGCCAGCAAGGCTGGGAGCGGCAGCTTGGACCGACAACGCCGGAAATCTTTGGCTTTTCGGTGGTTCCAATGGCAGCAAATATCTGAATGATCTTTGGATGTTCAATGCAAGCGCCTTGAGCGGCGACTTCACGACACCCGCCGGCCAGTGGACCTGGGAAAGTAGTGCTGTCAGTACCACCCCCGACCAGAATGGTGTCTACCCGCCTAACGTCAATCAGTACCCGGGGGCGCGAACAAACCCTGTTTCCTGGACGGATGCTTCAGGGAATTTCTGGCTCTTCGGCGGATTCGGCAAAGACGGCGCCGGAACCTTGGGGTTCCTCAACGACCTGTGGGAGTACTCGGGTGGCACGTGGACTTTCGTGTCGGGGTCGACTGTGGCTAACCAGATTGGCGTCGGCTATGGCACCCCTGGGGTTGCATCAGCCAGCAACGTGCCTGGAGGACGCCAAGAGGCGGTTGGCTGGGCGGACACCGCTGGAAATCTGTGGCTCTTCGGCGGAGAAGGCGAAGATGGAAACAATCCACCGACGGCAAACGGAATTCTGGACGATCTCTGGGAATACAACATCGCCAGCAAACAGTGGACTTTCGTAATGGGTAACACCACGGCGAACCAGACAGGCACTTACGAAGCGCAAACGGTAGTGGGCCCGGTGAGTACCACGGGTGCAGCGAGCACGTGCGGCTTGGCGGCTGGCCTCACTGTCGGCGGCAACGTCGTTTGTTTTCCAGTTTCCACGGCTGGCGCATTTCCCGGGTCGCGCTGGGGTGCTAGCGGCTGGATCGATGCGGGCGGAAACCTCTGGCTCTTTGGCGGCTGGGGTTTGGATTCCACCGGAACGAATGGAAACGGCGCCCTCAACGACCTATGGGTCTACACGCCAAACTCGACTGCTGGCCAGCCCGGCACATGGGCCTGGATCAAGGGCTCAAACACGGGTAGCCAAAACGGCGTCTATGGCAATGAGCTGCGCCCCTATGAGACGTACGAGATATGGACTCCGGGCGGGCGCAGCAATGCCACGCACTGGGTCGATGGGAACGGCCAGCTCTGGCTCTTCGGCGGTGAAGGCTATGATTCGACGAGCACCAGCGGGAGCGGCTATCTCAACGACATGTGGAGATATCTGCCTTACAAGAATTGATTTGGAGAATTGAGGGAGTAACCCTTTACGCGAACCCCATTTAGGGTGAGCGATTTATGACGCAATGTCGCCCGCTGCGGATCGCCGCAGCGGGCGATTTGCTGTTCGCGTGGTCTGGCGGTACGGCACCCCCCACCCCGTTTTTTTGAAACTGCTCATGGCTCTGTTGACATCCTCGGCACAGGTTGTGTTTCGAGGAGTCGACAAGTAGGGTCCAGAGGTGTTTTCTGATGGGGCAGGAGGGACGATGGCCGAAGTTGGACTCCTGCCCATTGCTCGCGTGGCGCTGCAAGTAGCCACGCAGGTTTTGCCGCCCTACCGCACGCGCTTCAGCAAACACCAGTTCACCCAGCCGCAGTTGTTGGCGGTGCTGTGTCTGATGCGCTTCGAAGACTGGACCTTTCGCGAGGCCGAGACGCGCTTGCGCGAGCACCAAGAATTGCGCAGCGCATTGCAATTGCGGGCCGTGCCGGACTACACCACGCTGTACCGTTTTCTGCGGCGACTGGACGACGACACTGTGGAGCGCGGACTGAGCGAAACGGTGCGTCGCTTGCGTGGACGCCGGCGTCGGCCCGTTTCTGCCGCCATCGATGGCACCGGGCTGTCCTACAATTCCGTCAGCACCTTCTTTGTACGGCGCATGGAACAGCACGCAGAGCACAGTTCGCGGCATCGCCGTTGGTTGAAGTGGGTGATTGTGGTGGATGTGCAGCAACAAATTTTACTGGCGCAACGGGCGCATCAAGGACCGGGATCCGATGTACGCGCCCTGCCAGGATTGCTGGACGTGGCAGCTCGAGGCGCGCCCATTGGCCTGGTGCTGGCGGATGCGGAGTTCGACTCGGAACCCAACCACGAATACATTCGGCAGCGCCTGGGAGCTCGGAGCATCATTCCTGCCAAGCGCCGGGGTATTCCCCAAGGCACCATTCGGAATCAGATGTTCCGCGCCTTCCCGAAAAAACCCTACCGGCAACGCGCCAAGATCGAAACCATCTTCTCGGTCATTAAACGCAAGCTCTCCTCGCGTGCACCCGGGCGCAGCTTGGCGATCCAGATCCGCCAGGCCCTGCTGCTCGGTCTTACCTACAACCTCTACCGGCTAAGGCCTGCCCTTCCCCCTTCAGGATGTCAACAGAGCCACTGCTCATTCTAAAGGGTTTTAAGTCCAACGTTTTGAAAGTGCTCATTCCATAGGGTTTAGAAGCGAGTTTTCTGGAAGTACGAATTCCAAAGGAGTTAGCCCCAATCTCTCACAGCTTGGCAGCAGTGGGGTGAAGTTTGTTCGAATTGGGAGTTGCGAAATAGTTTCGCGGGGTGCTGTTGTTCGCTAATCCGTTTTTTCGCTTGGCGTGAGAGATTTCCTCTCTCCGAGACTGTTTCGGCGCACACCTTTCCCCCGGTTGACAGAAGCGACGAAAAAGTTGTTCGGGATCTTTCTTTTTCAATACTTTAGCGGCACGGCGCAGAGCTTTTCATAGATTTGCTGGAAGAGTGCGACATAGGGGTACCCACCGGCCAGCGAGACCCACACCTTGCGCACCGTGATGCGGATCAGCGCGCCAATCTTCAGTAACTTGAGCCGAATGGTGGAGCACTGCGCCTGGGCCAACTCCGTTCCCGCCAGTCCCAGTCGCCGCAGCATCTGCAACAACACGTAGGCGATCGAAGAAAAGTACAAGCGCAATTGATTGCTGCGCAGGTAATGCGTGCTGGTGCGATCGCTGAACAGCATCAATTGTTCCTTGATGCGATTCTCCATGTCCCCTCTTCCACAGTAGTGCTCTTCATACAGCGCCTGTGCCGGCCATGCTTCTCCGCTCAGAGAGGTCACTACGAATCGCGGGTTCTCTCCCTTTTCCAGATGCTCGGCCTTGGCCACCACGCGTCGCGCACGACTCCAGCTTTTCAGCGTCTGATAGAAGAACTCTTTGAACAGTCGAGTCGCGCGTCCGGTCTGTTGGTACTGCGCTTTCGCCTCCGCCATCTCCTTGGCGATCTCCGTCTTCAAACGTTCGTTTTTCGCTAGTCCCAGCACGTACTCTACGCGGTTCGCTTCACACCAAGCCATCAGCTCCTCGCGGCAAAATCCCGAATCTCCACGCACCACGATACGCACCTGGGGCCACGCGGAACGAATCTGGGCCACGATGCGCTCCAGTTCCTCAACACTCCCCGACGACGCATCGATGTTCGACGATCGCAACCGCGCACACAGCAGAAACTCTCCGCAGAAGATGTACAACGGCAGGTAGCAGTAGTGTCCATAGTAGCCATGGAAGAAACGTCCTTCCTGCTTCCCGTGCAGCGGATCGTCAGTGGCGTCCAGGTCCAAAATGATTTCTTTCGGCTCCTCCCGGTGGGCTTGCAGAAAGACTTCCACCAGCAGCCGGTCCACGGCTCCATGATCCAGCACGATCTTTTTGTAGCGCTCCTTCCGACTGGCCGTCTCTTTGGTCAGTTCCAGCCGATTCAGGGTGCTCTTTCCGGCTAACACTTGGCTGCCGGGATCCGCCTTCTCAACCAGCACCGCCAGCAGGGGATCATTCCGCAACTCCTCGTGATCGTTCAGATCTTCGTAGCCCAGGGCCAGCCCATAAGCTCGCTGGGCCACCAATTCCTTCACCGTATGTTCGATCAGATCGGGATTCCGATAATCGGTGAAGCAGGCGGCAAACTGGCGCAGGATCCCAATGCGCTTCTCAACCTCCCGCAAGAGCAGACCACCACCATCGCTGGTGATCGCTCCGCCATCAAACTGCGCCCGGATCTCGCGTCGCTTTTGGGGATGAAATCCGAAGACGAACTGGTTACACTCTGCAGTCATAAGGCTGTTGCTCCTTCTTGGCAGAATTTCTTCCTGATAAAAGAGTTATGCCATGAAGCAACAGCCTTTTTCTACTTAATATGAGAAATTGCGGTTAGTGTTTCTGCGTGGTCTCCGTAGACCGCTCGCACTTTTTGCCATCAAAGTCCCTACTCTGCGATTCTCATCGTCCGCTTGCGCGGTAACCGGACAAATCCCTCTCTGCCGGGCGCGTTCTTCATACCACCACGCCGTTCGCCGCTGCTGTTCAGGTTCCTTCCTTGTTCCCGAGCAAGCGCGAGCCTGTTTTCAAGCAACGACACAAACGAAGTGAATCCGTACAGTTCGGGGGTTAGTCAGCGCTGGTCAGTGCTTGAACTGAAGCATTATAAGGGGGAGTTTCTGAAACCTTCGTCGATCCGTATTCTCGTGGTGGATGATTCCGAGCCCTGGCGTCGCTTTGCTTATTTAACCCTGCGCAAAGAGCCAGGATTGCAGGTCGTCGGCGAGGCTTCAAACGGATTGGAAGCATTTCAAAATGCGGTGGAACTCGAGCCGGATTTGATTCTAATGGGCATCGAGGTCCCATCGGTAAATGGACTCGAAACCGCTCGCCAAATTCGTGAAATGGTCCCGGAATCTAAAATAATCTTCTTCAGCGAGGAATTATCGTTTGACATAGTCCAGCAAGCTATGAAACTTGGCGCATGGGCTTACGTTTCTAAAACAATGATTGCCAGCGATCTGCTCGCCACCGTGGAAACAGTCCTCTCGGGAATGAAGTTTGTGAGTATTTAAACGGCAAACTACGATTCCACCGTCAGCCCGCTGCCATCGTCAGCCGCGCCTTTGGCGGGGTACCGGCGGCAAGCGACGCCAATTTAGTTTTTGAAACGTTAAACCGCACAATTCCACAATCCAAGCAGGTCACAAGCTTTGGGAATACCCAGACGCCTGGATTGTCTATATTTGTGAGACCGCCGAAATGGATGACCATCTCTGCAGCAAATTCTGCTTCATTCCTTGACCCACATAATAAGCAAGCCATAATCCCTCCCAAGCTTTATGGTCCCGGCTGGGAGACAGCCCCACCTACCGTTGTGGGGATTATAAAGAATCAAATAAATTCTGACTGTGCAAAATTGCACACTATAAGAAATTGTTGCGATTCGGCCCCGCCATGGTCTAGCTCTTTACGGCCTTGTGGCGCTAGAAATACCAGAATTGTGTTTCCAAGCGCGGCTTACAGTTGAACCCGCACGACTAACCTGGACTTGAGCAATTGAATTAAACACGCCGCAACTTCCTACGGGAGAACTGAGCCGTCAAAGCGCGTCTGGCTGTTCAAAATTGCACGCGGTACTTTTACGACTGGACGCTGGCGCATGGTGGGTATACCTCTAAATGTAAACACGACTTGCCGAGCCAAACCCCAGTTTGGTGCGTCCCTCCCCAACTAGGTCTTTTGCCCGAGCACCTCGCGGCTAGATACGACCTAGGTGCGAAAAATGCGAGTGTTGCTTGCCGATGACCATCGGGGCCTTTTAGAAATAATCCAAAGTCTGCTGAAGATCGAAGTTGAGATTGTGGGATGCGTGAGTGACGGCGAATCTCTGTTCGACACTGCCATGGAACTGGATCCAGATATCATTGTCACCGACATTTCGATGCCTAGGCTCAGTGGTCTAGAGGCTGTTGACCGCCTCCGCGAATCTGGTTGCTCGTCGAAGGTCGTATTCCTGACAGCGCATAGTGACCCTGATTTCGTTGCTGCGGCTCTTAGGACCGGTGCATTTGGATACGTGCTTAAGACCGTTGTCGTGAAAGACCTTTTGTTTGCCATCCGAGAAGCTAACGAGGGGCGTGTCTTCGTCTCCAGTTAGGATAAGGCGCGCGATCCCTCGCGGGGGGATGCGGTATCGCCAACACTCTCCGCATGGCTGAGGCAAGACAGCATGACCTGGCCAAGGCAGGTGAGGATGGCGGCTTTGCGAGGTGGATACGGTTCTGGGCGATGCCGGTGAAGAGTTTGCCCAGGACGTGGTTGATTTCGGGATGACAATTACGGACTTCCCGAGGCAGCCCTCAGAGGACCGACGGAGCCATCAAACCTGACCATCGCCCGTGGAGATGCGAGAAGGCAAAAAAAAGGCCGCCTGGAAAGAAGGCGGCAAAGGCTAAATGGGTCTAATTCTCCGAGAAAAAGAACACCACCAAGGGTATAACTCTGTCAATAACTATTTTGGGGCGCGAGAACGCGACGCCTAGCCGCGCGGGGCAGAGACTTCTTGAGCGCTGGCTGGCTTTGTTGGACGGAGACGGAACCAGAGAAAGAGTGCGGCGAAGGCGAAGAGGGCGCCGACGGAGTCGAGAAGGGAATCGTAGGGAGAGGCGGTGCGGCTGACGACGAAGGCTTGGTGGATTTCGTCAAGGCAAGAATAGACTGCGGCCACAAACCAGGCGGAAAAGCCCCAGGACCAGCGCCAGCCTTTGCGATCGCCGCGAATGCCACGATAGAGCAAGAGGCAAAAGATAAAATATTCGGTGAAGTGGGCGCTTTTGCGAATGAGATGGTGAATGAGATCGAAGCGATCGTCGCTTAGGTGGGGGAAAAGCCAGTGGATAAGGGGGGAGAAAATCATCGCGGTGTGCTCGGAGGAGAAGGTGTCGGTCGAAAAGGTAAAGATGAGGCAAGCCCAGAGGAGAGCGGGCCACCAAGCGCGAAACCAGGCGGGGATGAGGAGTCTGTGCAGGCGGGGTTGCATTTCGGGCAGTTGCGGTGCGGGGCGGGGGTTGCGCCAGGGTTGCGAGTCGGACAAGTCTAGGTCTCCAGGTACATTTTCAGTTTAGCTTATTGATGGCCATTTTCCCGAGATGAGTTGGTTGCGGGGAGAAGAATAGTCAACCGCCGGAAAGGCGGGGGCTGGGCTCCCGCACTGCACGTTTACTCCATGCGATAGTTGGGGGCTTCGCGCGTGATGATGACGTCGTGGACGTGGCTCTCGCGGAGGCCGGCGGCGGTGATGCGGACGAAGCGGGCTTTTTCCGCGAGTTCGCGTAGCGTGGGAGCGCCGACGTAGCCCATGCCGCTTTTGAGGCCGCCGACGAGCTGGTCTGTGAGCGCTCCGAGCGAACCTTTGTACGGGACGCGGCCTTCGACGCCTTCGGGGACGGACTTGCCACGCTCTTCGGTGTCTTGCACCGTCGCGTACCGGTCGGAGCCGGCATCCATGGCGCTGATCGAACCCATGCCGCGGTAGGACTTGAAAGTGCGGCCCTGATAAAGAATGGTTTCGCCGGGAGCTTCTTCCGTGCCGGCGAAGAGGCTGCCGATCATGACGCAGGACGCGCCGGCGGCGATGGCTTTGGTAATGTCGCCGGAATATTTGATGCCGCCGTCGGCAATGATGGGAATTCCGGTGCCTTGCGCGGCGCGCGCGGATTCCATGATAGCCGTGAGTTGAGGCACGCCAGCGCCGGTGACGACGCGCGTGGTGCAAATCGAGCCGGGGCCGATGCCGACTTTCAAGCCGTCGATGCCGAGCGCGATGAGGTCTTTGGCGGCTTCGTAAGTGGCCACGTTGCCGGCGATGAGTTGTGCTTCGGGAAGACGCTGGCGGATGGCTTTGATGGCGTCCATGACGCGCGTGGTGTGGCCGTGGGCGGTGTCGATGGCCAGGACGTCGGCTTTCGATTTGAACATTTCAACGGCGCGTTCGAGATAGTCGCCGGTGGCACCGACGGCCGCGCCAACGCGCAGGCGGCCCTGTTCGTCTTTCGCGGCGCGCGGGTAGGCGCGTTTTTTCTGGATGTCTTTAACAGTGATGAGGCCTTTGAGATTGAAGTCCTGGTCGACGACGAGAAGTTTTTCGATGCGATGTTTTTGCAGGATGCGCTCGGCTTCATCGAGCGTGGTGCCGACGGCCACCGTGATGAGATTTTCCTTGGTCATCACAGAGCCGACGAGCTGGGAATGATTTTTTTCGAAACGCAGATCGCGGTTGGTGAGGATTCCGGTGAGGCGAGTGCCGCGCGTGACGGGAAGGCCCGAGATGCGGTACTTGGTCATGATTTCGAGGGCCTGACGGAGGGTGATGTCCGGGGAAATGGTGACGGGGTCCACGATCATGCCGCTTTCGGAGCGCTTTACGCGGTCGACTTCTTCGCCTTGGCGGTCGATGGGCATGTTGCGGTGGACGAGGCCGATACCGCCCTGGCGCGCGATGGCGATGGCCAAGCGGGATTCGGTGACGGTGTCCATGGCGGCGGAGGCCAAGGGAATGTCGAGCGATAATTTGCGCGTGAAGCAGGTGCGCGTGTCGACTTCGGCCGGGAGCACGGAGGATTTGCCGGGCAGAAGAAGTACGTCGTCGAAAGTAAGACCTTCGGGAATCGGACCGTCAATCATTACAACCTCGCATCTGAAATTAGCGCCTTAAAATGGCGCAGCCCAGCGGGTGGCCGCTGGGCTGGAAGATGAATGCATCAGATTGCAAAAATCAATCACTGTGAAACTTCTATTCTAGGGGGCAATGCCACCGCGGTCAAGTTGGGGGTTCGCTTCAGGCTCTAGAGCATTGTGCAATTCGACTTGCCGCCGTAGTTCTATGAAAACGGGTTGTCATCTCTAGAGAAAATCGAGCAGGTCGCCTCTGGTGAATCCCGCTTCCCGGAGCAGTGACAAGAGAGTGCCCTTGGGAATATCGCGGTTATGCTTGGGAACTACGGCCCGACGCTTCGAGACAGGGTGGTAGTAAACGAAGTGGCTGCCCGAGGCGTGGTCGAGTTCAAACCCGTTGCGTTCGAGAAATCGAATAATTTCCCGGGGTTTAACGGCGGGGAGTTTCGGCATATTCGAGGTCGAGGGAAGCGACCAGGGATTCGTCGTCAGTCGGGATGGGCTCGTTGTGCTTCTTGAGGCTCTCAATGTAGGCAGAGATGGCGTCTTTGGCCATGCTCTTGGCTTCGGAGAGAGTTCTGCCGTATGTTACGCAGCCCGGTAGCACGGGGACCATGGCGGTGAATCCGCCCTCAGGTTCGGGCCGAAGCACCAGGTTAAAGTGGGCACGAGATTTTTTCATTTGAGAAGCATGTTAGCCGAAGGGCCGGAGGCGGTCAAACCTTCCTCCAGTCATCAGCTTGCCTGAGTTTGAGCGCTGCTCTACAGTGATTTCATGGCTTGGGAGAAGGAGAGATTTGAGCCGCATTGGCTGCTGAAGAACGGGCACGCGATGACGATAGCAGCGGCCTTTGCACACCGGCAGTTTGAGCTGCCATCCGCGGAAGACCGATTATTTCAGGTCGATCCGGAGTCGCGGATTATGGGTCGATGCCACTGGCAGACGGGGAAACGCCGGGATGTTCCGGTGATCGTGATTTTGCACGGGCTGGAGGGTTCGAGCGAATCGAATTATGTACGCGGGATTGCAGGAAAGGCGCTCCGGTTTGGTTTTCACGCCGTACGGCTGAATCAGCGGAATTGCGGGGGGACGGAAGCGCTGACGCCGACGCTCTACAACTCCGGGATGAGCGGCGATTACCGGGCGGTGCTAGAAGAGCTGTCAAGCGGCGAT
Organism: uncultured Acidobacteriota bacterium; assembly: GCA_963843265.1. Taxonomy (GTDB): domain Bacteria; phylum Acidobacteriota; class Terriglobia; order Acidiferrales; family UBA7541; genus Acidiferrum. The sequence goes on from CAWJJR010000002.1 coordinate 449,836, forward strand.
GGATTCGAGCAGATTTTCTTCGCCGGCTATTCGATGGGCGGCAATCTTGTCACGAAAATGGCCGGCGAGTATGGAGACGCGGCGCCGCAAGCGTTACGCGCAGTCTGTGTTGTCTGTCCGGCGATGGATCTTGGGGCGTGCGCCGACGCGCTGGAGCGCCGCGAAAATTATTTTTACCAGCGGCATTTTGTGAAGGGCTTGATGTCGCGCTACGCAAGGAAGGCGAAGCTCTTTCCCGGGCGGTACCGGCTGGATGGGCTCGGGCCGGTTCGTTCGGTTCGGGAGTTCGACGACAAGATTACGGCGCCGCAATTTGGCTACCGGGACGCGCAGGATTATTACGATGCGGTGGGAGCGAAGAAGCTTGTCTCGCAGATCCGAGTCCCCATGCTGATGATTACGGCGCAGGATGATCCCTTTGTGCCTTACAAATTATTTGTGCGTGCAAACCCGGCGCAAAATCCGGCGATCCGATTAGTAGCCCCGGAGCACGGCGGGCATTGCGGCTTCATTTCAAATCGCAGCGGCGTGGAGCGCTTCTGGGCGGAACAAAGAATCGTCGAATTTTGCAACGCGATTTTCACGGGCTGAGTTCAGCCCATCGGCTTTTCGAGCGACACCGCGAAATGCGGGGTCAGGAGTTGTGCCGGGCCGTCGGGCATAATAACCATGTCGTCTTCGCAGCGCATGCCGAACTCGCCGCGAACGTAAATGCCCGGCTCGTTGGAAAAAGTCATGTTGGCTTCGAGATTTGTTTTGCTGCCCTTCACGAGATAGGGATGCTCGTGGCCGTCGAGGCCGATGCCGTGCCCCAGGCGATGCGTGAAATATTTGTAGCCGGGGCCGTAGCCGGCGTTGACGATGACAGCGCGAGCAGCGTCATCCACAGTGCCGGAGAGCCGGCCTGCGCGCGCCGCGTCTAAAGCGGCGTCCTGAGCCCCACGAACGTATTCATACGCCTTCGCGATCTTCTCCGAAGGCTTGCCGAAGACAGTCATGCGGGTGACGTCCGACTGATATCCGTCGACGGAGCAGCCACCATCAATCAAAACAACGTCACCTTCCTTGAGTGTTTGCGGATGGACAGTGCCATGCGGAAGGGCAGCCGAAGGTCCGAGAAGAACCAGAGCGCCGCCGCGCAAGCCCATCTTCGCGAAGCCCGCCTCGACCAGATGAGCGATATCGTCTTGCGAGATGCCCTCGTGCAATGCGGCAAAGACCGGTCTGTAAACCTCGAAGGTGGCTTCGCAAGCGAGGCGCATCAACTCGAGTTCGTGGGACGATTTGCGGCCACGGCAGGCGATGGTGACGGGATCGGCGGAAACGTATTCGAAGCCGGGAGCGGCCGCGCGCAAATGATCGTAGTAAGTGAAATACGCCGTCTCTTCGACACCGAGCCGGCCGGTGTGGATGCCTTGATCGGCGAGCGCGTTCGCAGCGAGTTGCGTGGGGCTTTCGTCTTCTTGCCACACGCGGACTTCTATGGGAAAACGCAACTGTTCGCGAAAGCGCCCTTCTTCGAATCCAGGACAAAAGGCGACAGGTTTGCCAGAGCGCGGGAGAACCATTCCAGCGAGGCGTTCGCTCAAGCCCCAGTGGATGCCGGTGAAATAGTAAAGAGAAGTTCCCGGAGCGAAAAAGAGCGCATCAAAGCCGGGCTTCAGCTCGTTCATGAGCTTTTGCGCGTGCTCCATTCGCGCCTGAAATTCCTCCGCAGTGATGGGTTTCAGCCGAGCACCGAGTGGCTTCAAACCGGAAAAATCCGCTGCAGGAGGGTGTTGGGATGAGCTTGCGGCGACCTCCAATCCTGGCGCGAGTGCGAGTGATGAAACTGCTGCGGCGCTCTGCAAGAAGCGACGGCGGTTCGTGACAAGGTTTGTGGGCATTGATGTTTTCTCCATGGTGGAGATGACCTTTATCTGGCGAAGGCATGCCTTGTCAAGGAAGATGAAAAAAAAACAGCTGGGGAAAAACGCGCAGGGATTTCTTTGAAGAGATGCGAGCTGGCTACTCCATGCGAATGGCTTGGATATTCTTTCCCTGAATGTTCAGTTCAATGCCAAGCGGTGGCCTGAGGTCTGAACCTTGAACGATAGCGCCGCGCACCCAGACATCGCCGGGCAAATTGGTTAATTTCAAAGGATCGTATACGGTGCGGCTGCAGGGGTTGCCAACCATCGGATGTCTAGCGGCCTTGAAGTCATAATCGTTCTTCAGTTTGGCAAGCTCTTTTACGTATTCGAGCTGGCAGTCACCATAAGGAGCATTCAGCGAAAGCGCCCAATAGCCGTTCGGTTGCGATGCAGAGCTTGCAGGCAAACGAATCAGCAGGGCCGGAACGTTTTCTCCCGTGAGACCATTCTGGATGAAGAACTGTTTCGATGACCACGGCTCCGCCATTTCAGATACGGTCGCGATGTCGGGGTTTTGCTCGGTAGCATGCGGCATTGCCGCCTTCGGATCAGGCGCGGGGGCTGGAACTTCAATCTGGGGCGGCGGTTCCGCCGGTGGTGGTTCCGTATGCCGCGGGCGCAGCATCCAACGCGCCCCAAAAAAAACGATTAACAGTACTGCGAGAAGGCCGCCAACCAGCCGCAGAGTCGGATTGTTGAGAGCAGAGCCGCGCGCGCCCCCCGCGGAGACTCCGGGTATCTGCGGCATTTCTGCCTTATAACGGTCAGGTGGGGACTGGTCCGACATGTTGATTTGTACTGCTTTTGGTTTTTGCGAAATCCGCATTCAAAAACGCCACGCGTCTGGTGGCGGCGCCGCGAAGAACGCATTTCTCGGGTATTCTAGAGCGAGCGTCAATACCCAGCAAGACAGGGTATTCCGGAATGGGCGTAAGACGCAACCATTCCAGCGAAGCAAACCAACAAATTTCGTGCCCTTCTCGCCAACACTCCGGTATTGATAAGGTTACAATGAATGCCGCAGAGCTTGTCTCTAGCGCGCGAGGCCTCTACTGTAGTAGGAAGCATGGGGAGGACCGGCTTCCTCGCCGGATGAAATGAGTCCCGAATCACGCGGGGGCGCGCGGGCTTTTGTCCGCAGCCTCAACATTTTGTTGAAATTCGCACGGCTCTACGAATTTGGGCACGTGCGAACGGCGGCGCAGTTTGAGACCGCGTGGAAAGAGCTTCGAAGTGCGCTCGATGAGAGCGTCGGCAGCGGCCTCCTGCTCGGTGCTTCGGGGAACCAAATCTTGCTGGATGGTGTCCCGCTTGGCGCATCGGCCGGTGAAAAGAGTTTCGCGCAACTCTTGACCGGTTCCGGCATTGCCAGCATCCACTTCTCTCCCAATTTGACGCAACCTCAGTTCGCCCGATTTGTGCGCGCATTTCCCAGCGGCAACGCCAAGCCAGCTTCTCTGGCGGAACAACTGAAATCCGCGCTTGCCGGCGAGACGAGCATCAAGGTCAACGAAATCCGATACGTCGCGGAAGATTCTTCCATCGCCGGAATTAAAGTCGCCGCGCAACTTACCGCAAAGGCTCTCGGCGCGCAAGGCGACAAGTTCAAGGATTTCTTCGAAGACCCCAACAAACTTCTCCAGATGATTCTCGCGGCGGAAAGTTCGCGCGGTGCGAGCGGTGGAGGCGGCGGCGGAACCGGCCCGGGTTTCGGCCCCGGTGGAGGCGGCCACGGCGGGGTTCCGGGAGGGGGTGGAACGGGCGCTGGAGGAGTTGGCTCCGGCGGCGGGGGGACAGGTGCGGCGAGTCAAGGCGGGAGCCTGTGGGAAGGCAGCGGAGGAAGTTCGGGTTCGGGAGGCGGTTTAGGAACCGGCAACGCCACGGGTGGTGGACCCGGTAGCGGCTCCGGGGGAGGTTCGGGATTCGGAGGCGCTGGAGGTTCCGGTGCGGGACCTGGCGGGGTCGGCGGAACTGGCGGGGTCGGCGGCCCAGGCGGACCGGGCATTGGGGCGGGCGCTGGAGGTGGCACTGGAATCGGCGGCCCAGGCGGGCCGGGCAGTGGGGCGGGCGCTGGAGGTGGCACTGGAATCGGCGGCCCAGGCGGACCCGGTAGTGGGACAGGCGTTGGGGGCGGCACCCGAGTCGGCGGAGGAGCCGGCGGGTCAGGGGGTACTGGCGGGGTAGGTATTGGAGGCGGCGGAGGGATCGGCGGCCCAGGAGGTCCTGGCGGCGGAGGTACGGGAGTCGGAGGTGGAGGGGCGGGCGGAGCTGGAGAGACTGCACCAGGAAAGTGGCTAACCGCATCGGCGTTGCTCCGCGGTTCCACGCTCGGTGGAGGCGGCGCATTGCCGGGCGCACCCGGCTCGATGCCTGGTGTTGGCGGTGGAAGCGGGTTCAACGTCGCGGAAGACGATGTCCGCGCCATGCTGGGGCTTTTTGCGCAGCTGGGCAAATCCCGCAAAGACCCGGAAGCGAAGATGGACGTTCCGACCTTTCAGTCCCGCCTCAGCGCGATGCCGGTGCGCGCCCAATACACCTTGCAGCAAGCGCTGGCAGGATTAGCGGCGCAGGCACCCAACGAAAAAGCCGACAAGCCGATGTTGTTGAAGCTGGCCGAGCACGTGGCCATTCGATTTGCGCTGGACAGCTACGAGAGGGGCGAGTTGCGGGTCAATGCCGTCAAGCAACTGCTGGATCGCATGAACTCCGAGATTGAAGCGCTGCGCAAGATTCTCGGTTCCCAGGAAGAAATGATGGCCCAGGCGGGGCTTTCGGTGCAGACCTATACGGAGCTGCTCGATCAAGAATTTTGGGAGCAAGTGCCGGAAGAGAACAAGAAAGAAGTGCTCACTTCGGATGAGGCCTGGTGCGTGCCTCCGCGCAACGTGCGAGCCTTCCTCGAGGAAATGTTGCGCAGGGGCGAGCTCAAGACGGTGAACGAAATTTTGATGAAGTATGCCGCATGTATCTCGCTGGAAGCACCGGAAGCGCGCCGCACCACCGCGATTGGGCTCTCCGATTTAGCGGAGTTATATGGAAGCGGCGACGGCAGTGCCCTAATGGAGTCGATCCGCCGCCTGGGAAATCAGCTGGCCCTCGAGCGCGAGCCCGAATTGCAAACACTGATCAGCGCTGCATTCGTCCGCATGAGCCAGGAAGCTGCTTCCAAGCGTTGCTACCCCGCAATGCAGCAGGCGCTTTCTTCTCTCGATAATATTGAGCAGCAGCGCCCGGGGTCGACGCAGAGCCTCCGTCCCCGCATCGGCGCCGAAGAACGCTTGCCGGAATTCATCGAAGAAGCCCTGCGCGGCGGGCACATTGCCGACGGCATGATGGAAATTCTGGGACTCATGCCGAAGGCGACTCTCCATTACGTGACCAGCCGTTTTGGCCATTGCGGGTTCCGCGAAGATTGTGAAGTCCTGGGCCAAATCGTTCGAGGGCTCGGCGAGGATTCCACGCAGCGGCTCCTCGAGATTCTGCAAACCGCCCCCGCGAATGAAGCCGCAGAGACAATCGGCCTGCTCAGCCACTTTGCGCCGGACGCCGTTGAAAAAATTCTGCCGGTGCGGCTGAGCCAATGGCCTCGTTCCTCTCATGACCGCGCCGTGCGCCAGCTATCCTCTGCACCGCCCGAACAGCGCGCCAAACTTCTCGTCGCTCTTTACGATTCGCTCGACGCGCTTATCCGGCCTTTGGCCCTTGACGAAATGGGCATGAGCGGCCAGCCCGAGTGCATCCCCAAGCTTTTGGAATTGGCGCAGAACGATCACACTCCGCCTTTCCACCGCTTGAAAGCCGTGGAAGCGTTGGGCCGCTTGCGCGCCTCAGCTGCCAGTCCCACGTTTCAGCACCTCATGGATGCGCGGCAGGTATGGCGCTGGGTCTACCCTGCTGAGTTGCGAATCGCCGCAGCGCAGGCGCTGACGCGGCTCGATCCCACGATGGCCCTAGAAAAACTGAATGCCAGCGGACTCGATCGCAAGGATTTGTCTCTCGAGCCGACGGACCCAGAGCCTAATTCCTCAGTAATGCGCCAGCGAAGATACGCGCGCCTGAAACTTTCCAAAAATATGGTTGCTGTAACCACCAACCTGCGCGAAAACTTCCGGCTGTCGATCCCGGAACTAAACCTGGGCGGCGGAATCGGCTCCGGCGAACGCCATTTGGCGCCGGGTTCGCTTCTCTCTCTGAAATTTTCGCATGGGGTGCGAAACATCAAAGCGCAGGCCATCGTGCGCGGCGCGCGTCCACAAGCGATGGCATTCGAGTTTGTCGATATGGACCTGGAAGACCGCGCCAGGCTGCGTAAAGAACTATTGGAGCTTGGCGGGCTCCCGCAGGTGGCGGCGGTCACCAATCGCAGCAAGCGGCGCGGCCGCGTGGCGGCATACAGCAAGAATTAACGCAAGAATTTGGCGCCGTGCAAAAGCGCGCAACTCCCCCTTTCCACCTGTACTCGTCCGGAGCAAGGCCGTCCGGATGAGCAGGTCACGCACCCGTCCTCTCGACGGCTTACCAGGAGGGGCACATAGAACCTCTGTACCATTGCCGCCAACGGGTCATAACCCTACGGTACTAGGCAGGTAGTCCCATTGAGGGACGGACGTAGCGAAGAATGTTAGCCGATTCTAAGTCGACAGCAGGCCGAGCCTTCGTAAGAAGTCTCAACATACTTTTGAAGTTTGCCCGTTTGTACGGGTTCGAGCACAGCCGTACCAGCGAACAGCTCGATATCGCCTGGAACGAGCTGCGCACCGCCATTCCCACGGGTACGGACGCCGGCCTGATGCTTGGCGCGACTGGCTCCCAATTGCTGCTGGATGGCGTTCCCCTCGAAGGCGCTCCCGCCGAAAAACAATTCGCGCAATTGCTTTCCGCCGCAGGTCTGGCGAGCATTCAGTTTTTTCCCTCTGTCACTCAGGAGGAAATTGGCAGATTTGCCCGGGCGTTCCCGACCGGCAAGGCAAAACCCATCGAACTCGCGAGGCAGTTGAAAGCTGCACTTACCGGCGCTCAAGGAATCCGCCTCAACGAAGTCTGTTTCGTCGCCACGGACTCGCGCCTAAAAGACGCCAGTGTGGCCGCGCAACTCGCCGCAGCATCACTTGGCGAAGACCAGAGCGAGTTCAAAAAGTGGCTCAATGATCCCCAAAAACTGCTCGAACTGATCGCCGCAGCGCAAGGTTCGCGAGGCACAGGGGCCGTAGGACAAGGCGCGGGGACCGGAGAGTCACCCGCTGGTTTCGCCGACGGCGCGCCCGGAAGCGGCGGCGGAATCGCCGGTGGACCGGGGTTTGGAGAGTCAGGTGGCGGCGGTGCGGGTGTCTCGGGAGCAAATATCGGAGGCTCCCTGGCGGCTGGTCCGTATTCCCCGGTAGCCGGAGGTGGCGGGACGACGGGCGCTACAGGTAGTGTTCCCGGAGGCGGCCTTGGACCTGGTTTTGGCGTTGGAGCAGGCGGCGGAGTTGGGAATGGCCCCGGACTCGGAAGTGGTGTCGGGAGTGGCGCCGGACCGTGGCGTGGAACGGGGCGGGGCAGTGGACCTAGCGAGGACGAAATTTATGGAATCCTCGGCGCCCTAACCAGTTTCGGCAACGTCGGTGCGGGCCAAGGAGGCGCTGCTGCCGCTGGAGTGTTCCAGGAGCAGATGTCTCAATTGCCCGGGAGCGCGCAGGACACGCTCAAGCGAGCCATCGCCGGACTGGCGGCGCAAGCCCCCGAAGGCCAGCCGGATGAATCAGTTTTGGTGAAGCTGGCGGAGCATCTGGCGATCCGGTTTGCTCTTGAGCGTTTCGAAAGCGGCGAAGTCAAGGTAAATGCCGTGCGGCAGATGCTCGACCGCATGAATCAGGAAATTGAAAATCTCCGGAAAATTTTGGGCGCCCATGAAGACAAAATGACGGATGCCGGAATGCTGGTCGAATCTCACCGCGAAATTCTCGACCGGCAATTCTGGGCCGCAGTCCCGGAAAGTGGGAAGCAAGCCGTGCTTCTCTCTGGAGACGCCTGGTGCATTCCTCCGAAAAACGTGCAGTCCTACGTCGCTCATTTGATCGAAACCGGCGATGTGGCGCAAGCCATCAGCATCCTGCAGAACTACGCGTCCTGCGCGGAGAGCGATGAGGCCGATGCGCGCAAGAAAACCGCGCTCGGACTTTCCGAGCTAGCCGAGCTGTATTCCAAAGCCGATCCCAAGCTCCTCGGCGAAGCGCTTCGTCATCTGGGCCTGCGGCTGAGCGTCGAGCAGGACACCGAGCTGCAAACGCTGGTGAGCGCCGCATTCGTGAGGCTTAGCCAGGAGGCCGCGACCAGCCGATGCTTCCCGGTGATGGAGCAGGCCCTCGATCTGATTTCTGGAGTCGAAGCGCAACGCCCGGGAATCGCCAGGACATTGCGTCCGAAGATGGGCATCGAAGAGCGCGTTCCGGAATTTGTCGATGAGGCCTTGCGCGCGCGGCAAGCAGCCGCCGGCATGACCAATGTTTTGAAAATGCTCCCGCAAACAGCGATGGAGCAGCTCTCCATGCGGTTCAACCGCTCCAGCCTTCGAGAAGATGCCGAACATATATCGAACCTCGCCGCCGATCTCGGCGAAGAAGGCTTGCAATATCTGCGCAGCACCCTGAGAGGCGGCCCCATTGCGGAAGCCGTCGAAATGGCCGGACTCTTGAGCAAGCTGGATCCCGAGGCAGTGGAAGTGTTCTTGCCCACGAGAATGAAAGATTTTGCCAGGAGTTCGCAGGACCGCATCGTACGGCAAATTTCCGCAAGCGGCGCGCCGGGACGCTCGCGAATCCTTCTCGAGCTGCTCGATCATGTCGATCCGTTGATCATGCCGTTGGTCATCGACGAAATTGGCGTCAGCGCCGATCGCGAAGCGCTGGGCCGTCTGCTAACCATTGTCGATGGCGACTTGCCTGTCGGCGGCGGGCCCTATCTGCAAGTCAAGGCCATCGAGGCACTTGGCCGCATCCATGCGCCCGAATCGATCGCCACGCTGAAACGTATCGTCGAGGCCAAAAAGATGTTCGGTTGGCTCCATCCTCAAGAGCTTCGCATCGCCGCGCTGCAAGCGCTCATGGGGCTGGACCCGGACTGGGCGCGCCAATTTGTCGCCAAGAGTGGAATCGAGCGTGAAGATTTGGCCTTGGCTCCCCTCGAAATCGTTGCCAACTCAAAGTTCGTCCGCCAGCGCCGCCATACCCGGGTGCGTCTGCACAAGACGGTGACTGCCGTGAGCACCAACCTTAAGGAAGCCTGCCGCCTCGAGATAAAGACGGCCAGCCTTTCCGGTGGCCTGGCTACGGTGAGCCGCCACCTCGCTCCCGGTACCCATGTGCAGCTCAAGCTCCAGCTCGGTTTACGCAACGTGCTGGCAACGGCCCTGATGCGCGACTACCGTGCACAGGACGTGGCCTTTGAAATTGTCGATATGAACCTCGACGAGCGCAGCAAGTACCGCCGCCTTCTCACCGATAATCGTTCCGCATCGTCCCCTGGCGCGGATGCCAAGAGCCAGGCCTTACCCCCAGAGCCCTCGATACCCAGCTGACACAGCCACATGTCAGAGCACATCTCCTGCCGTGTCGCGGTTTTTGGCGCTGGCGCATCCAAACAGATACAATAGAATGTTTATATCGTTTGCGGCAGACCCGCCAGTGCGGTCATGCTCGCACGGCACCACCAGGAGACGGCGAAACCTTACATGGATGTAACCAAGTTCATTGACGATGTAATTGCGTTCTTTGTCGGCACCAAGCATGAGCGCGACATCAAAAAATTGCAGCCGCTCGTTGTTGCCATCAATGAGCGCGAAGCCGAAGTCAAGGCGCTGAGCGATGAGGAGCTGAAATCGAAGTTCGGCGAGCTTAGAGCGCAAGTGCGCGAGCGGCTTAAGGACGCCGATCCCGCCGACACCACGTACAGAGAGCTCTTGAAGCAGGCGCTCAATCCCATGATCGTTCCGGCGTTTGCCTTGGTGCGCGAAGCCGGCCGCCGCTTTCTGAACATGCGCCACTTTGACGTGCAGTTGATCGGCGGAATGGTGCTGCACGAGGGCAAAATCGCCGAAATGAAAACAGGCGAAGGCAAAACGCTCGTTGCTACTTTGCCCGCCGCGCTGAATGCTTTAGCGGGGCGCGGTGTGCACCTCGTCACCGTCAACGACTATTTGGCGCGACGCGACGCGGAATGGATGAGCCCCCTCTATCACGGCCTTGGGCTTTCCATCGGCGTGATCGTGCACGATTTGGACGACGCGCAGCGCCAGGCGGCTTACGGCGCCGATCTCACCTACGGCACAAACAACGAATTCGGTTTCGACTACTTGCGCGACAACATGAAATACGATCTCGCGCAATGCGTGCAGCGCGGCCACCAGTTTTGCATCGTGGATGAGGTCGATTCCATCCTCATCGACGAAGCGCGCACCCCGCTCATCATTTCCGGCCCGTCGGAAGAATCCACGGACAAATACGCCCGAATCGACAAGATTATTCCCAAGCTCATTCAAGACATTGACTACTCGATCGACGAGAAGCTCCGCACCGCAACGCTCACCGAAGAAGGCTTCAGCAAGTGCGAGCGCCTCCTCGGCCTGCAAAATCTTTCCGATCCCGTGAACATCGAGCTGATGCACCACGTCTATCAAGCTCTGCGCGCGCATTCGCTCTACAAGAAAGATGTCGATTACGTCGTCAAAGACGGCGAAGTCATCATCGTCGACGAATTCACGGGCCGCCAGATGCCCGGCCGCCGCTGGTCCGACGGTTTGCACCAGGCCGTCGAAGCCAAGGAAGGCGTCAAAATCGAGCGCGAAAATCAGACGCTCGCCACCATCACCTTCCAGAATTACTTCCGCATGTATAAAAAACTTTCCGGCATGACCGGCACGGCGGAAACGGAATCCGAGGAATTCCGCAAAATCTACGGTCTTGATGTCGTGGTCATCCCGACGAATCGCAAACTGATCCGCGAAGAGCACCGCGACGTCGTCTACCGCACCGAAAAAGAAAAGTTCGAAGCGGTGGTCAACGGAATCATGCAGGAAGACAATTCGTTCGCCAACGGCATTCGCCACTACAACGAACGCGGCCAGCCCGTGCTTGTCGGAACCATCTCCATTGAAAAATCGGAAGCCATTGCCGAAATCCTGCGAAGGGCCGGCGTCCCCCACGAAGTGCTCAACGCCAAGCAGCACGAGCGCGAATCGCGCATCGTCGCGCAGGCTGGCCGCAAAGGCGCCGTCACCGTCGCCACCAACATGGCCGGCCGCGGCACGGACATTCTTCTCGGCGGCAATCCTGAGCAGATGACACGCGATTATTGCCTTAAAAACAAGCTGGCCATGCCCTACGCCGCCGCTCCCGCCGTGATCCCCGCTGACGGCGACGCCGATGCCCAGCCCGCCGTGCAGATGGTGCTTTTCCAGAACGAAGGAAAAATTTTCCAAGTTCCTGCGGACCAGTGGAAGCCGATTTACGACCAGTTCGCCGAGCAGTGCAAAGCCGAGCACGACGAAGTGGTCGCTCTCGGCGGCCTGCACATTCTCGGCACCGAACGCCACGAAGCACGCCGCATCGATAACCAGTTGCGTGGACGGGCCGGCCGCCAGGGCGACCCTGGTTCCTCGCGCTTTTTCCTCTCCCTCGAAGACGACCTCATGCGCATCTTCGGCGGCGAGCGCATCAAGCAGCTTATGTACCGCTTCGGCATGACCGAAGGCGTGCCCATCGAATCGAAAATGATCTCGAATCGTATTGAGAAGGCCCAGGAATCCGTCGAAGCGCAAAACTTCGACGCCCGCAAACACCTTCTCGAATACGACGATGTGATGAACAAGCAGCGCGAGACGATTTACGGCATTCGCCGCTCCGCGCTCGAAGGAAAAGATCAGCGCGACTACGTTCTCGGCATCGCCGAAGATCTGGCGCGCGAGCTCGTGGATACCTTCTGTCCGCGCGACAAGCATCCCGACCAGTGGAACGCCACGCAATTTCTAGCCGAATTCAACGCGCAGTTTGGCGTCGATGCCAAAGCCGCCGGCGCCGATCCCGTCACGCTCAGCCACGACGAGCTTGCGGACGCCGCTGTCGCCGCCGTCACCAAGCGCTACGAGGAAAAGGAAAAACAGTTCAGCGCCGATCTGATGCGCTGGCTCGAGCGCCGCATCATCCTCGACGTCGTCGATTCGCAGTGGAAAGACCACCTCCTCTCCCTCGATCACTTGAAAGAGGGTATCGGTCTCCGCGGCTACGGCCAAAAAGATCCGCTCGTCGAGTTCAAAAAAGAAGCCTTCGTCCTCTTTGAAGACATGATGGCGCGCATCGACAACGAAACCATCCGCTATCTCTTCCACATCCAGATGCAACAAAACCAGCAGCCCAGCGAAGGTGGACCAGGGCAGCCCCGGCCCCAACAACCTCCGCCTTCACGTTCTGGTGGTGCGCGCGCCGCCGTCGCTAGCGCCGCAGCCCGCGCCGAAGAGCCCGCTCCTCAGCGCTTGCCCGACTTCGCCCGCGATATGGAACGCAAACAGCAGCGCCAGCAAAAAGAGCTGCAATATCAGGCCGGCCCCGCGCAAGCCGAAGCCCCCAAGACCGTCCGCGCCGGCGCCAAAGTCGGCCGCAACGACCCTTGCCCCTGCGGCTCCGGCAAAAAATACAAAAAATGCCACGGCGTCAACGCATAGCGCCACTATCTCGATGAAAGCGGCCCTCAAAATCGAATTCTCTCGAATTCTTGAGATCGTTCTGGGCTTAGAAGTCTTGCTATTCTTGCTGCCCAGCAACGGTAAGATAGAAGGCGTGGCGACAGGCTACTGGGATGGGGTGAAGCTGAGGTTTTCCAGCGGCCATTATTGGGTATTTGCTTTAACGAGCGGACTCGGGATTGCCGTGCTTCTGTTTGCACTCGTCGCCTTCGAGCACTACATTATCAACAGATTTGTCACACCATTCTCGAACAAGGACACTGTAGACGAGCCGCACAGCAAGTAACCAGAAACTGTCCCAATTCTCATTGCGGAGAGATCGTAAAACGCCATGCCTCCAGCCCCAATGCAACAACCCGAACGCCATCCCATCCCCGGCGTAAAGAATCTCGTCGCCGTCGCCAGCGGCAAAGGCGGCGTCGGCAAAACCACGGTCGCCGTCAACCTCGCTCTCGCCCTAGTCAAGCTGGGCCACAAAGTCGGCCTCATGGACGCCGACGTCTACGGCCCCAACGTCCCCATCATGCTCGGCACTCTCCAAGAGCCGCAAGCCACCGCCGATAAGCGCATCATTCCCGTCCAAGTCGCCGGCATGAAAATGATCTCCATGGGCCTACTCAATCCCGGCGATAAGCCCATGGTCTGGCGCGGCCCTATGCTGCACAGCGTCATCACGCAATTCCTGCGCAGCGTCGAGTGGGGCGAGCTCGATTACCTCATCATCGATCTCCCGCCCGGTACCGGCGACGTCCAGCTTACGCTCATCCAAACGGTAGCCGTCACCGGCGCGGTCGTCGTCACCACGCCCTCCACCGTCGCCCTAGCCGACGTCCGCAAAGCTATTGAAATGTTTCGTCAGGTCAACGTGGAAGTTCTAGGCGTCGTCGAAAACATGAGCACCTTCCGCTGTCCGCATTGCGACAAGCCCATCGACATTTTCGGCCACGGCGAAGGCGCAAAGACTGCAGTTGCTTACGGTGTTCCCGTCCTCGGCGAAATCGAAATCGATCCCCGCATCCGGATCGGCGGCGACACCGGCAAACCCGTCGCCTCTCTCGGCGAATCTGCACCCGGCACGCAAAGCCTCTACGCCCTGGCCCGCGCCGTCACCGCCCGCCTAGCCGAAGTCAGCGCCACCTCTTCTGGCCCCGCCGTCACGATCGACTGAATCGGAGCCGAGGGTTGCGTGTTATCATTAGATCTTGGTCTGTAGTTCTTCTCGCTCGGAGCAACCTGGTAGGGTTAGAGGCGTCGCGATGACCTTGCTATGTGAACTTAAGTCTTTTAGAATCAGTGTTTACAGGAATCCCTGCAAGTGTTGCATCTAAAGGACTTACGGAAAATCTAAGTCTTGCATTTGCAATGTTTACGAAAAACAGGGGGTGGCCAAAGCACAATGTCTAACCAAAATTCCGGCTCGAACCCGGCGCGCGGTTCTGTCGAGCTAGGCCGCCATCCTGACATTCGCCCCTATCGCGGCAAGCACCCGCAGATCGCCGCCTCCGCCTATATTGACCTCGCCGCCGTCATCATCGGCGACGTAGTCATTGGCGAAGATTCCAGCGTCTGGCCATGCACCGTGATTCGCGGCGACGTGCACAACATTCGCATCGGCGCGCGCACCAACATTCAGGACGGCTGCGTCCTCCACGTCATGCGCGATGAGCACGCGCTCATCCTCGGAGACGACATCACCATCGGCCACAGTTGTACGCTGCACGGCTGCACCATCGAGTCGCGCTGCTTAGTCGGCATGGGCGCGGTCATCCTGAACGGCGTGCACGTCGGCGCTGGCAGCATCGTCGCCGCCGGCACGCTTCTCCTCGAAGGCGCGAAAATTCCGCCCGGCAGTCTCGTCGTCGGCCACCCCGGCAAAGTGAAGCGCGCGCTCACCGGCATCGACCAAGCCAGCATCGACGCCTACGCCGCCCGCTACGTCGAATACAAGAATATTTACGTGAAAGAAGTGATGAGTGGCGAGTGATGAGTGGCGAGTGATGAGTGGCGAGAATATTCCGGAAAGCGCGAAGGCAAAGCACTATAAGGAATTGCTGGTCTGGCAGCATTCGATGGCTTTGGCCAAGCTTGCTTATCAGTTGACGGACCACTTTCCTCCCGATGAGAAATTTGGGTTAACATCGCTCATCCGGCGGACCGCCGTCTCGGTTCCTTCAAGCATCGCCAAGGGCCAAGCTAGACACGAAACACGCGATTTTCTGCAGCATCTGTCCTATGCCGATGGCTATTTAGCCGAACTCGAAACACAACTGCTGCTAAGCATCGAACTCGGTTTCAGCGCGGCTACCGAGGTGGAGGATTCTTTGAAGGAGATCGACGAGTTACAACGCATGCTTCATGCCATCGTCCGCAAACTCGCGTCTGGCTCGCCACTCGCCACTCGCCACTCGCCACTTCCTCCGGGCGAAGCAAAGGACTCTTTCTAGCACCAATGTCCAGCAAAGCAAAATTCCAGGCTATCCGCGGCACGCGCGACCTGCTCCCTCCAGACACCGCCCTCTGGAACCGCGTCGAACAAACCGCCCACGAAGTCTTCTCCACCTACGGCTTCGGCGAAATTCGCCTACCGATTTTTGAAGGTACGGAATTGTTTGCCCGTGCTGTTGGTCTCGATACGGACATCGTTGGGAAGGAGATGTTCATTCTCAATCAGGACTACGACAACAAGACAAGTCTTGATCTCGATCACCTACGAAAATCAATCAAGTTCATGGCTGTCTCTTTAGCCGACGAACAGAGTTTTGAGAATTTTAGAGAGGCAATCGCCAAGTTTTCGGACGAGTACAAGACGGCATTGAAGCAAGGGCACGCATACCAGTATGAATACGCGCACGTCGGTTTTGGATATCTTGATGGAGCCATATCGCTACTCGCGGGTTTTCTAAGAGGGCCGAAGCCACCTGGTTGGCAAGATGTGTTCCGTGGAGTTGCGGCCCAAGCGTTGGATTATCTAGATCGCATTCTACTTGAAGCATCAAGCGCTCTTCGTCCCGAAGCGACGGCGAGCGTGTGTCGCGCTTACATCGAACACAACATGCAGCAGTCACCGCAGCCGGTGAAGCTGTATTACATGGGACCGATGTTTCGGCGGGAGCGGCCGCAGAAGGGGCGTTACCGGCAGTTCTATCAGATTGGCGCGGAAATTCTTGGCGGGCCGGATGCTCCTGCGATTGATGCGGAACTGATCGAAATGTTGATGGCGTTCTTCGACAAGTGCGGGCTCCAAGGCACGGAACTCAGCATCAATTCGATTGGACACAGTGCCCCGCCCATCGACGGCAAGAATGTCTGCCGCCGCGCATACGTCGAAGCCCTGAAGATCGCGCTCGAAAAAGTGAAAGACCAACTCGGCGCCGACTCCCAGCGCCGGATCGAAACAAATCCGCTGCGCGTGCTCGACTCGAAACTCGAACACGAGCAGCCCATCATCGAAAGGCTTCCGCGCATCGCCGATCATCTTTGCGACGACTGCAAAACGCACTACGCGGCCGTAAAACGCGATCTCGATCTGCGAGGTGTCGCGTATCGCGAAAACTGGCGTCTCGTCCGTGGCCTCGACTACTACATGCGCACCACGTTTGAAATCACCGCGCGCGGACTCGGCTCGCAAAACGCCGTCTGCGGCGGCGGCCGCTACGACGGCCTCGTCGAACTCCTCGGCGGCCCGCCGACGAAAGGTATCGGCTTCGCCATCGGCGAGGACCGGCTCATCCTGTCGCTGCAGGAGCAGGCGAAAGCCAAGGCTCCAACAACGGGGGAAATGTCTGCGGCGATCACCGGCAAAGCGACCGTCAGCGGGACTCTCACCAATCTGTCCGCGCCAGATGTGTTCATCGCTTGGATGGGGCAGGACGCGTACGCTACCGCGATTCGCGCCGCCAAAACTTTGCGTAACGCCGGCTTCCGCGTCGAGCTGCCCGCCACGGAATTGAAATTCGGCAAAGCTCTCGAGCGCGCCAGCAAGCTCGGCTCGCGCTTCGCGCTGATCCTCGGCGATAATGAGGTCCAGAGCGGCGAGTGGACGCTGAAAACTCTCGCAGACGGCTCGCAACAGAAACTCACCGAACAAGCTCTGCTAGAATATCTGCGCAGCCTTTAGTGGCACAGGCTTCAGCCTGTGTTGGTCACATGATCTTGGCAGTCATGAGCAGGCAAGCACCGACTAGACCTTGTGCTGATTGCAGCAGCCTAGACGTGAAGAGCACAGACTGAAGTCTGTGCCACTTGGAGAGACAAACCCTTGCTCGATTTTCTCGGCAATCTGCAACGCACACACTATTGCGGGGCGCTGCGCGCTTCGGACGAAGGGCGCGACGCGATCGTCATGGGCTGGGTTTCTGGCCGGCGTGATCTGGGTAACTTGCTCTTTCTCGATATTCGCGACCGCACGGGGATCGTGCAGGTAGTTTTCAACAAGGAAGCGCAGCCCGCTGCGCACGCGAAAGCCGAGCAGGCGCGCAGCGAATTCGTGGTTGCGGTCGAAGGCAAAGTGTCGAGACGCCAAAAAGCGAATCCGCAACTTGCCACCGGCGAAGTCGAGCTGATCGCGACCATGCTGCACATTTTAAACAACGCGAAGACGCCGCCGTTTCCCATCGAAGACGAAATCAACGCCGCTGAAGAAACGCGCTTGCGCTACCGCTATCTCGACCTGCGCCGGCCCAAGCCGCATCGCAACCTCGCGCTGCGCCACAAAATCGTTCTCGAAATTCGCAAGACCATGGACGAAATGGGCTTCCTCGAAGTCGAAACGCCCATGCTTACGCGCTCGACACCCGAAGGCGCGCGCGACTATCTCGTGCCCAGCCGCGTGCACCACGGGCAGTTCTACGCGCTGCCGCAGTCGCCGCAAATTTTTAAACAAATCCTGATGATTGGCGGGCTCGACCGCTACTTCCAAATTGTGAAATGTTTTCGCGACGAGGATTTGCGTGCCGACCGCCAGCCCGAATTCACGCAGCTCGACGTCGAGATGTCGTTCCCGCGCCAGGAAGATATTTTTCACGTCATCGAAACGGTGATGGTGCGCGCATGCGCCGTTGCGGGCGTGAAAACGCAGGGCCCGTTTCCGCACATGCTCTACAAGGATGCCATTCGCAAGTACGGCAGCGACAAGCCCGACCTGCGTTTTGGCATGGAGCTGCACGAAGTCACGGACTGCTTTCCCGATGAAGCGAAAACCAAGCTGGGGATCGAAGGCAGCGTGTTTGCGCTTGCGGCTCCGGGCGCGGCGGGGTATTCGCGCAAGCAGCTCGACGAGCTGACCGAGAAAGCCAAATCCAGCGGCGCGCGCGGCGCGTATTTTGTGAAGCTCGCAGCCGAAGGCACGACCTCGACCGTCGAAAAATTAGTCGGCGCGGAAAACGTGAAGAAACTTGCCGACGCGTGCGGCGCAAAGACCGGCGACCTCGTCGTCGCCGTCAGCGCGAAGCAGCAAATTGCAGGGACGCACGCCGCCGCGCTTGTCGCCGGACAAATGCGTTTGCATCTCGGCGAAGCGCTCGGCTTGATCGACCGCACACAATGGAAATTTCTCTGGATCACCGGCTTCCCGCTCTTTGAATGGAGCGAAAACGACAAAGCCTGGGTCAGCGCGCAGCATCCCTTCACCGGCATCGTTGATGAAGATTTGGAAAAGCTCGAGTCCGCGCCGTGGGAAGTGCGCTCGAAAGGCTACGACCTTGTGCTCAACGGCAACGAGCTCGGCTCCGGCAGCATCCGGATTCATCGCCAAGATATTCAGGAGCGCCTTTTCCGCGCGCTAGGCCTCAGCGAGGAACAGCTTCGTCGCCGCTTCGGCTTCTTCCTCGACGCGCTGACCTACGGCACGCCGCCCCACGGCGGCATCGCCCTCGGCATCGACCGCATCGCCATGCTCCTCGCCGGCGAAAAATCCCTGCGCGAAGTCATCGCCTTCGCCAAAACCACCGCCGCCGTCGATTTAATGGCAGAATCGCCATCCGAAGTCGATACCGATCAACTCAATCAATTGGGGATTACAATCGAGCCGGAATGAGCCGCATCCGCATACTGCCGGAGGCTGTCGCAAACAAGATTGCCGCGGGCGAAGTTGTCGAGCGGCCGGCTTCGGTTGTGAAAGAGCTGCTTGAAAATGCGCTGGACGCTGGCGCGAAGATGATTCGCGTCGAAACGGAAGTCGGCGGCAAGCGGATGATCCGCGTCATCGACGACGGCCACGGCATGACGCATGACGACGCGTTGCTGGCTTTCGAGAGACATGCCACGAGCAAGCTGAAATCCGCGGACGATTTGCTTTCTATTTCGACGCTGGGGTTTCGCGGCGAAGCGCTGCCGACGATTGCCGCCGTGTCGCGGCTGCTGCTCGAAACGCGCGACGAATCGGAAGCCGAAGGCACGCGGCTCGAATTTGCGGGCGGAAAACTTGTCAACGTGAAACCCGCAGGCTTGCCCGTCGGCACAACTATCAGCGTCGCGGACCTTTTCTACTGCGTTCCCGCGCGCAAAAAATTTCTCAAGTCAGATACGACCGAGCTTGGCCACATTGCGTCACTCGTCACGCACTACGCGCTGGCCAATCCCGACAAGCATTTCGTCCTGACCACGCCGACGCAGGAAATCATTAATAGTCCGCCGGCCGAAAAACTCGCCGACCGCATCTACCAACTGTTTGGCCGGCAGTCGATGGAAGAGTTGGTGGAAATTCCGCCGGCGTCGGCGGCGTTTCGCGCGGCCATCACCGAGCCGGAACTCGAATCGGGCGAAGAGAGCGCCACGCTGACGGTTCGAGGTTTCACTTCGCGCCCCGAAGTGCAACGGCCCAACCGCAACGGCATTTATGTTTTTGTGAATCGCCGCCTGGTGCGCGATCGCTTGATCCTGCACGCGATTCACGAGGCCTATCGCAATATTCTCCCGCCAACGGTTTTTCCCGCCACGCTGCTGTTCCTCGAAATGCCCTATGACGAAGTCGACGTCAACGTGCATCCCGCAAAAATCGAAGTACGTTTCCGCCGCTCGCAATTCGTTCACGATTTCGCGCGCGACTCGATCCGCCAGGGGCTCATGAGCGTTCGCCCCGTTCCGAGCTTTGCTGCCGCTGCTGCGGCAATTCCAGCAGGTTCGCCGCCCGCTGCGTCAAACTTTTCTCCAGCTGCATTCGGCGCCTCAGCGGCGTACGGCGGCGCTGGCGCAGCTTCCGGAGTTCCTCGCGCGATCATTCCAGCTGTGGAAGAAATCAGCGTTGGTTTCGGTTCCGACGGCGGATTCGATCTGACCGTAGCACCGCTGCAACCTGTTGAGCAGCGCTTTGCGTTTCCTGCTGGAGTTGAAGCGCCGATCGAGTCCGGCACAGCTTCCGCTGCGGCTGAGGTTGCTCAGGCGGTCGCGGCTTCGAACTGGGCTGGAAATCTTGCTGCACCGAATGCAAGTGCGCCAGCGACGCTGCCGCGGCCCGAGCAAATCGCCGATTTGAAGCCGCTTGGGCAAGTTAGTTCGAGCTTTATTGTGGCGGTGAACGGCGAAGGATTGTGGCTTGTCGATCAGCACGTAGCGCACGAGCGCGTGCTTTTTGAGCAGCACCTAGAAGCGCGGCGAGCGGGAAAAGTGGAAGCGCAGCGGATGTTGATGCCGCTGGTGATTGAACTTTCGCCGCGGCAGATTGTGATTTACGAAAAAATCGCGGAAGAGCTGTCAGCCAATGGCTTCGAGGTCGAGCCGATGGGGCCGCGCAGCGTCGCGATTCAAGCTGTGCCTGCGGGGATCGCGCCAGGAGACGGGGAAAAACTGCTGACGGAAATTCTTGATGGCATTGAGCGCGAGAACGCAGCGATTTCGATTGATACATTGCAAGCGAAAATCGCAGCTTCGACGGCTTGCCACGCGGCCATCAAAGTGAACATGCCGCTGGATCAAACGAAAATGGAATGGCTGCTTGGGGCGCTGGCAAAAACGGATTGTCCGATGAGTTGTCCGCACGGACGGCCCGTGGTGCTGCGGTATTCCGTGAAAGAAATCGAGAAGGCGTTTCATCGGATTTGAGGTTGCGAGGCCGGGAGCCAGCTTAGGTTGGAAGGTGTTTCTTAACACAGAGGTCACAGAGGACACGGAGATGACAGCGGAGAGAGGGAGCGAATGAGCGAGGGGCAGAAGACGGCAGTTATTTTTGGGTTGGCAAATAAGCGCAGCATCGCGTGGGCGATTGCGCAGAAGCTTGCGGCGGCGGGCTGGCGATTGGGCATCGCGTACATGAACGAGCGGCTTGGGTTGGAGGCGAAGGATCTGATCGCGGAATTGCCGGGCGCGGACGGGTTTATGTGCGACCTTACGCAGGACGATCAGGTGGCGCGCGTGTTTGAGGAAATCAAGGCGAAATATGGAGTTATTCACGGATTGGTACACAGCGTGGGGTTCGCTCCGCCGGATGAGTTGAAGAAGCCGTTCGTGGAGACCTCGCGCGAAGGATTCCGGATTGCGCATGACATCAGCGTTTATTCGCTGATCGCCGTGGCGCGCGGTGCGGCGCCGCTGATGGCGTCCGGCGGCGGAATTGTCACGCTGACGTACTATGGTTCGGAAAAAGTGGTGCCGAATTATAACGTTATGGGTGTGGCAAAAGCGGCTTTGGAGGCTACGGTGCGGTATTTGGCGTACGATTTGGGGCCGAAGGCGATTCGCGTCAATGCGATTTCTGCGGGACCGATCAAGACGTTGGCCGCGCGCGGGATCGCGAATTTCAGCGACATGCTCAAACAGCAGACGGAGCGTGCGCCGTTGAAACGGAATGTGGATGCGGGCGAAGTGGGAGCGACGGCGGCGTTTTTGCTGTCGGAAGCCGGCTGGGAATTACCGGCGAAATTATTTACGTGGATTGCGGCTACAACATCATGGGATTTTGAAAGAGCTGACAGCCGACAGCTCACAGCCGACAGTTAAGAAACAGCCGACACGAATTGTGCGCGCCCGTGTTTGCGCGTGAAGATTGGAATGTTGGCCGAGAACGAGCGCATGCCTAAATTGACGATAGCCATTGACGGACCAGCAGGCTCGGGGAAGAGCAGCCTGGCGAAGCGCGTCGCGCAGATTCTCGGATATTTGTATTTGGACAGCGGCGCGATGTATCGGGCGCTGGCGCTGAAGGCGCTGCGCGAGAAAATCGCGCTGGACGATTTTCGCGGCCTCGAAGCGCTCGCTCGCGGAACGCACATCGAGCTGAAACCTCCCACACCAGAGCAGGAAATTGCGGGATCGAAAAATCGCGTGTTTCTTGATGGCGAAGAAGTGACGCAAGCGATTCGCACCGCGGAAGTGGCGCAGGCGGCGTCGCGGCTGGCGACGATTGCCGGGGTACGCGAAATTCTGGTGGCCGGGCAACAGACAGCTGGAGCGGGCGGGGGCGTGGTGATGGAAGGGCGCGACATCGGCACCGTCGTTTTTCCGCGCGCGGAGTTGAAGATTTTTCTGGAAGCTTCGCCGGAAGTGCGCGCGGAGCGGCGCTGGAAAGAACACCAGGAAAAAGGCGAAGCGATGACGCTTGCGCAAGTGCTGGAAGAAGTGCGCGAACGCGACCGGCGCGACCGCGAGCGAAAGGTATCGCCGCTGGTGCGCGCCGCGGATGCTGTGCTCGTCGATAACACGGCAATGGATGTGGAAGAGACCGCACGGCTCGTCGTGATGCTAGCGCGTGAACGTGAAAAAGAATTAGTGGAGGCAGCGGGCAGGGAAGTGTGACGCCCCGTTTGTCCTAATAGCTTCGAGCTGAAGCAGCTTTTCTTGCTGAGCAGTGATTCCCTCGCGATGAACCTCCCGCGATAAATCTCCCCACACGAACAGGAAACGAGCTTTGCGGTGCGGCACAAAACTCCGCAGCGCGGTGTCTATTGAACGCACGCAGTCGAAGCGACAAGAGGGACATATGGGCGAATGGAACTTGCTGGAACTGTGGCGTTCCATGGGAACGCTGTGTCACGGAGTGGTGATAGTGCTGGCGATCATGTTTGTGCGGTCGATGAGCGTGAGCACGGGGCGCGCTTTGCGGTTTCGGCTGGCGCGCGAGCAGTCGCAGATATATATCGCGGAAACGATTGAGCCGCTGCGCGAGGGGAAGCTCGAGCAGGCGATTGTGTCGGCGGAGCGCAACAAGAAGAGCCACATCGCGAGCATTGTGGCGGCGGGCCTGCTCGATTATCAGGCGGCGCCGGAGGGAATGCCGGACCAGCACGTGATGGAGGGAGTGAAACGAAGTCTGGAGCGCTCGAGCGCGGAAACCACCGAGGAAATGAAGCGTGGCTTAAGCGGACTCGCGACGGTTGCGGCGACGGCACCGTTCGTCGGGCTGTTCGGAACGGTGATTGGAATCTTGAACGCTTTTCGGAGCATTGACATTGCGCATGCGACGGCGATCAAAGTGATCGCTGGTTCGATTTCGGAGGCGCTACTGACGACGGCGATTGGATTGTCGGTCGCGGTGCCGGCCGTGTGGTGCTACAACCTGTTGACCAACCAGATGGACGCATTCGCGGTGGAGATGCAAAACTGCGGACTGGAACTGATGTCGTATCTGCGCGCGCGACAGGTTGGAATTCAGAAAGGTTTGCGAACACCGGTTATTTCGCATTGAGAAAAAGCCTGGCTTCGCGAAGTTCGCTGCGATCAGAGTCCGCGTGGGGGCAGTTCGCAAGTAATTGAGCATAGTATGCGGAAGCCTTCGGCCGGTCGCGAAGAAGCTTAGCCGCGGATGCGGCTCCATAAAGCGAATTGAAGCGCTGCGGCGCAAGCTTCAGCGAGGTCTCGAAGGCCTCAAGAGCGAGCGCGGCCTGATTCGTGTAGAGAAGCATTTCGCCGAGAAGTTCGCGGGCAGGCACGATGGCACCGGAAGTGACGGGGAGTTTGTCAGTGGCGTCTTCGTGGTCCGCCGCGGAGCGCATTTGCCGGAGGGCTTCCTCCTTTTTGCCCTGTGCAAGGGAAATCCATGCACCGACGGATTGTCTCTGAATATCCACCTGTTCCGCGGAGTATTGGTTGTGTTGATCCAGAAGTTTTTCGCGTAACGCGGTCATCTGCTGTAAGGCGTCCTGCGCGGCTCTGACGTCTCCGCTCCGGGCGATCCCCAGCGCTCGGGCGAAATAGAGATCGCCTTCGGTCCAAAGATAGTGGCCGCCGGGGAACGTATTGGATGGTAAGGCAAGTGAGGCGGCGTCGGACCAGCGGTGGCGTTCAATGGCCAAACGCGATGGGATAGTCGCGGTAGCGAAAAGCGCGGCGAAATAGGAAGAATCTCCGTTCCTTACTTTTGGCAATGAATTGAACACATTTAGAGCATTGCGATCCTGGCCCGTTTGCAGATACGCATAAACCAGGTAATCCATGGCGTGAAGTTCGTCACCCACGAGGCCATTTTTCTTAGCTGCGGCGGCGGAGGCGAGATTCGAGTCAATGGATTCCTGCCACAGACCGAGCCGCGTGAAAATGTGCGAAGGCATGTGAAGCGCGTGGGGCGCGTCGGGCGCGATTTTTGCGTAGCGGCGCGCGGCGCTGAGCGCGAGCGGAGCCAATCCGGGATAGTCGTAGCAGTGGATGATGTAGTGGGCTATGCCGGGGTGATCGGGAAATTGAACGAAGAGCTTTTCGAGGATTGCCCCAGCTTTTTTCTGATTCGCATAGGTTTTGTCGGCGGTGGGCGCGTTGGAGCGCAGGGCGAGCGCGTAGAAGATGGCGGCTTCGTGGTCGCCGGGATAGCGCCGGTAAATTTGCTCCATGGCTTTTTCGTAGTCGAGAGCCCGCGCGTCGTGCGGGCGCTGATCAGCATCCTTGTAAAAGACTCCCATTGCGGCGATGTAATCGCGCTCGCGCTGGGTTTTTGCACCAGCGGATTTTGCGGCTTCAACGGCAGCCCACCCGGCCAGTAAGTCGGACGGAGTGGGAGGATCCCAAATCTGGTGATAGTGGGACATAGCGATGCCCCAGTAGGCGATGGCGCATGCGGGATCAGCTTTCGCAATGGCGGCGAAAGTTTCTTCGGATTTGCTGTACCAGAAGGAGTGGAGCAGGGCGACCGCGCGATTGAAATCGGGTTGGACTGCTGGAGCGCAGGATGTGGGGAAATTTACCGTGCCGAGAGCGGAGGAAGCAAAGGAGGCGGGAACGAACACCGCGCAAATAGTGAGAGTCATGAGCAAAACGCAGTGAAGCCATTGCACGATTGGGTTCAATTTCTTGTCCACCATGGGAGCACCCGGCAAGAATCGATGTTCACGTGATGATAGCTTGAAAGAAGAATGAGGCGAGGGAAAATACTTCAAAATGGGCTCCTGAGCAAGAACTGGACATGGAAGGCAAATGGCAAGGCACTAGGTACTTGAGAATTAACAAGTTACGCGAAAAATGGGCCAAAATGCATGTTTTTGAAAAAAAGAGCTTGACAGGAAAACGGAGTTCGTTTACTTTCGGGATACCTCAGTCGTACCCTGCTGCAAGTTAGGGCAGGCCCTCACTGAGCGTGAAGAGCAGAGATGACACACGAAGATAAAAACCAAGTCGAAACCGCACCAAGGCGATTGGGTCTCGTGGACTGCTATTTCACGCGACTGCAGTAAATCCGCCTAAGTCGTTTCGATACAACATTATTCGTCGCCCAAGTGTTTTTGCTTGGCGGAGAAACTGTCGCACGGAACTAACGATTCCGAGCTGCAGGGCCGGCGTAAGTCGTTCTGTCACGCGATTTTGTTGCGAAAAATTCCCGGGATGGCGAAGTTTACGGATACTTCGATGGTAAGGGGCCGCAAGGCTCTGGGTTCGAATCCCAAAGACCGTGAGCGCTGATTCCTCCCGGAAGTTTCAAAGGCGCTGAAGTGGCGAATTGATTCAAGCCTCGCGGAGAGAAGCTACGGGTGTGCGCGGTAGTGAAGTAATGATGTAACGAAGTAAGGAGGTAATGAAAAAGATCGAAGGAATTTGCGGCGAGGTGAAGGTTTGGGTTACATCGATAATCCGACGGTAGCAGGTTCGATTCCTGCCAGCGACGAAAGTTGCTGTAGCTCAGTGGTAGAGCAGCGGACAAGTAGTACGACCTGGGCCGGTGATTCCCGCCGCAGAGAGTTTCCGGTGTGATGAAGGTGCGCGTTACTTCCACCAGAGCGTCCCGATGCAAATCGGGAAGGGATGCGGGAACGGGAAGCCCGCCTGTCTCGCGAGAGACAGAAGCTCAAACCAATTTACGCGGACCGACGGTTCCCACCGGAAGAAGAAAAGAGCACAGCCATGATTGGCTGTGCCAGTGGGATGAGCGCATGCAAGAATGCCTGCGCTACCGGGATGCCGGGATGGTGGAGAGCAGAGTTACTTCGTCTGTCACACGATGTGGGGCAATTGCCCCGCAACTCTGATCGGTTGTTCCTCTCGGCGAGAAGTTGTCCGGCGCGAATCGCGAACGAGCGGCGGTTCGCGCCGGGGTGGTGAGCACAGACTGAAGTCTGTGCCACCCGGAAAAAGTTGGACGTGGTGTAGGACAGGGTTACTTCGCCTGACGCCCGGGAGGTGTGGGTTCGATTCCCACCTGAGTCGAAAGATTCAGTAGCTCACTGGGAGAGCGCCCAACGTCTCTGTCCGAATGTTCCCGTCCAGCAGTTTTTTGACGGCCGATTTTTGAGAAAGGAAAGGAGGTGCGACGTGGAAAACGTAATGTCCCTGGAAGGGCGGGTTTTAAAGGTCATGGGTGAATTGATGCTGTTGATTCCCTTGGCAGACGGTGGCTCGGAAATGGTCGACAGTTCGGGCGGCATCTCCGAAGTTCAGGGAGAGTTTTTGAAGATCGTGATTCCTGAATGGCTGGCGGGAATGCTGCGAATCGAGGAAGGCGACTTGGTGTGCGTTCAGAGCGACGGGAAGCTGCACATTCGGGCGTTGCATCCGGGAACGGTGAATTGAGGCCTGAGGCGTTGCAAGAAAAAGCAGATTCCTCGCTTCGCTCGGAATGACATTCGACGGGCGGTGACAATCGGGTGGAGTGAGCGGATGACAGGATCGCGGATTTGCCGATGAGAGTCCGCGGAAAGGAGGGAGGTCGAGATGGTGAAGATGAATGTGTGGAAGCGGATGTTTCCGGAACGAGCAATGCCGGTGAGAACGCACGAAGGGGCGGTGGCGCAGCGCGTGGATGTGAAGCGCGAGCTGCGTCGGACTGTGCTGACGTGCCTGCTTTGGGAAGATA
The DNA here is from genome assembly GCA_963843265.1 of uncultured Acidobacteriota bacterium. Lineage (GTDB taxonomy): Bacteria > Acidobacteriota > Terriglobia > Acidiferrales > UBA7541 > Acidiferrum. The sequence continues at coordinate 476,666 of CAWJJR010000002.1, forward strand.
CGTTCTACGAGAAGGGCAACGACATCGCGAAGCGGATCGCGGAGCTTGTGGCGCAGAGTGAGCCGCGCGACGTAGCGGCTCTGGCGCGCGAGGCCCGCGACAAGATGCAGCTTCGCCATGCACCGCTCTTTGTGACGCGCGAACTGGCGCGGCGCAAGGGCGCGGGGCCGCTCGTAGCGGAAACGCTCGAGCACGTGATCCAGCGGGCGGACGAACTCGGCGAGTTCGTGGCGCTCTACTGGAAGGAGATGAAGCAGCCGCTGTCGGCGGGAGTAAAGCGCGGGCTGGCGCAGGCGTTCACGAAGTTCGACGCCTACCAGCTTGCGAAGTACAACCGCGACTCGGTGGTGACGCTGCGCGACGTGCTGTTTCTCTGTCACGCGAAGCCGAAGGATGCCGAGCAGGAAGCTGTTTGGAAGAAGCTCGTTGAGAACACGCTCGAGCCTCCCGACACTTGGGAGGTTGCCTTGTCCGCTGGGAAGGACAAGCGCGAGAACTTCGAACGGCTCCTGCGCGACGGGAAGCTGGGCGGCCTGGCCGTCCTGCGAAACCTGCGCCTGATGCTTGCATCGGGCGTGGATCCGAAGCTGATTCGAGAGCGGCTCGAGAAGGGAGTGGCGCGGGCGCTGCCGTTTCGGTTCGTGACGGCGGCTCGCTACGCTCCGAAGCTCGAGGACGCCATCGAGAGTGCCATGCTCAAGGGCATCGCCGGATTCGAAAAGCTGCCGCGATCGACGGGACTCGTCGTGGACGTGTCCGGGTCGATGGACGGCGTGCTTTCGAAGAAGGGCGAGACCACGCGCATGGACGCGGCGGCGGGGCTGTCCATTCTGCTCCGCGAGAAGGCCGAGGAGTTTTCGATCGCGACCTTTTCCGATGCGTGCGTGGAACTGCCTCCGCGGCGTGGGTTCGCGCTGCGGGACGCCATCGCAGGCTCGCAGGCGCACTCGGGGACGTACCTCAAGCGCGCGCTTGCGGAACTGCACGAGAAGCCGGAGTGGCGCGGACTCGACCGGCTGATCGTGATTACCGACGAGCAGTCGCACGACGGAATCCTGCCGGCGTGGACGCCGCGGGCTTACGTGGTGAACGTGGCCCCGTACAAGCACGGCGTAAGCTACGGCAACGGGTGGACGCACGTGGACGGATGGTCGGAGCGGATCGTGGACTACATCGCGGCAGCGGAGACGGAAGCCGTGGGCTGAAGAGGACCATTACTACTAAAAACAAAAACCTCAGGCCTGAGGGCTTGAGCTACAGATAAACGGCGCAGCTGGGAAACTGGCTGCGCCGTTTTTATATGCGGGTATTTTCTAAGAAACATGCAGAGGGGAGGTCCTATTGGGCATGGCCAAATGTAGAGTGGTGCGAGTCGTTGAGAAAAGCGGCAGCAGGGCTGCCGCACTCCGAATCGCTCCTTCGCAATGTTATGCGGGACTCAACCGGCTCGTTCGGTTATGCCGGTGCGGACATCGACCCGAGGAATTCGGCGTTGGACTTCGACTTCGTGAGGCGGCTGAGCAAAAGCTCCATCGCTTCAACGGTCGAGAGAGGACTCAAGACTTTGCGCAGGACCCAGACGCGGGCCAGCTCGTCCGGAGGGAGGAGCAACTCGTCCTTGCGCGTGCCGGAGCGCTGGATGTCGATCGCGGGGAACACGCGCTTATCGGCGAGGCGGCGGTCGAGATAGATTTCCATGTTGCCGGTGCCTTTGAACTCTTCGAAGATCACATCGTCCATGCGGCTGCCGGTGTCGATGAGCGCGGTGGCGATGATGGTGAGCGAGCCACCTTCTTCGACGTTGCGGGCGGCGGCAAAGAAACGGCGCGGACGCTGGAGAGCGTTGGCGTCAATACCGCCGGAGAGAACTTTGCCGGATGGCGGCGTGACAGCGTTGTAAGCGCGCGCGAGACGCGTGATGGAATCGAGGAGCACGACGACGTCGCGCTTGTGCTCGACGAGGCGCTTGGCTTTTTCGAGGACCATTTCGGCGACTTGAATGTGGCGCTGTGGCGGCTCGTCGAAGGTCGAGCTGATGACTTCACCTTTCACGGTGCGCTGCATATCGGTGACTTCTTCGGGGCGCTCGTCGATGAGAAGAACGATAAGCGCGACTTCAGGATGGTTGGTGGTGATGGAATTGGCCATGGATTGCAGAATCATGGTCTTGCCAGTGCGCGGCGGAGCGTTGACGAGACCGCGCTGACCCTTGCCGACAGGGCAGAGGAGATCAAGCACGCGGCCGGTCATGTTCTCTTTGGTGGTTTCCATCTTGAGGCGGCCCTGGGGATAGAGCGGCGTCAGGTTATCGAAAAAGATTTTGTTACGCGCGACTTCGGGATCTTCGAAATTGACGGCTTCGACTTTGATCAATGCGAAGTAGCGCTCGCCGTCTTTGGGCGGGCGGACCTGGCCGGAGACGGTGTCTCCCGTGCGAAGATCGAATTTGCGGATTTGGGACGGCGAAACGTAGATATCGTCCGGACCGGGGAGGTAGTTATATTCCGGAGCGCGGAGGAATCCGAAGCCGTCGGGGAGGCATTCGAGGACACCTTCCGAGAAGATCAAACCGTTTTTCTCCGTTTGGGCGCGGAGAATCTGGAAGATCAGCTCCTGCTTGCGCATGCCGCTGGCGCCGGGAATGTTCAATTCCTTGGCGATCTTGGCGAGGTCGGTGATGTTTTTTTCTTTTAACTCGGCGAGGCTAATGCTCATCTGGTTGGTTCCTTCAACGTTTGTTTCTTTCATATATCCTTAACTTTGATGGTGTAAATTGACCTTCTTTTTTGCGTGGCCGCAGAGCGGACAACAAAATTCCGGATTGTTCGTGAGGTGGCGCACCGCACTGGCGGACAAACGAAAACATGCCAGGATGGGTAAACCAGACTTTCTGCAACCGGCGGCAGCGCGGAGCCCCGTCATGCCTGGAAAAATCGCACGGCGTACTCACATCTTCGCTGCTTAGTTGGTCAAACTCTTGTCTTTCTCGGCGCTGGCAACGAAAGGTTCCGCAACGGGCGCGACCTCAGGATGCTCAATGGGCACGATCACGCGTTCGAGCGCGAGCTGCAGCACTTCATCCATGGTTTCAACAAAATGAACCTTGAGACAGGAGAGGATCTCCTGCGGGATATCTGCCAGGTCCTTCTCATTGTCCTTCGGAAGCAGCACTGTACGCAAGCCCATTCGATGGGCGGCCAGGAGCTTTTCCTTGACGCCGCCGATGGGGAGAACTTTGCCGCGGAGGGTGATTTCGCCGGTCATGGTCACATCGCGGAGCACGGGATTTCTGGTGAGCGCGCTGACGATGGAGGTGCAGATGGTGATTCCGGCGGAAGGGCCGTCTTTGGGGATAGCGCCTTCGGGCACGTGCACGTGGATGTCGATATTGCGATAGAAATCTTTGGCCAAGCCGAGTTGCGCGGAGCGTGAGCGGACATAGCTCATCGCTGCTTGGGCGGATTCCTGCATCACGTCGCCGAGTTTTCCGGTGAGCGTGAGGCGGCCTTTGCCTTCCATGAGAGTGGCTTCGGTAGCGAGGACGGAGCCGCCGACTTCGGTCCAGGCGAGGCCGGTGGTCAGGCCGATTTCGTTGTGCTTTTCGAGCCAGTATTCGCGGTACTTCAAGATGCCGAGGAAATCGTTCGCATTGGCCGGGGAGATTTCGACGCCGACGGTGTTGCCTTCCGTCACGACTTTGCGCGCCATCTTGCGGGCGATGTTCTGGATTTCGCGCTCGAGGTTGCGCACGCCGGCTTCATGCGTGTAGTGGCGGATGATGTGGAGCAGGCCTTCGTCGGTGAACTTGAGATTTTTCTCGCTGATGCCGGTGGCTTCGCGCGCGCGCTTGACGAGGAAGCGCTTGGCGATTTCGAGTTTCTCCTGTTCGGTGTAACCCGGCAGCCGGAGAATTTCCATGCGATCCTGCAACGGCTGAGGAATGGTGTGCAGCACGTTGGCGGTGCAGACGAACATGACTTTCGAGAGATCGTACTCGACGTCGAGATAGTGGTCCGTGAAGGCGTGATTCAGTTCCGGGTCGAGGACTTCCATCAGCGCGGCGGACGGGTCGCCACGGAAATCGGTGGACATTTTATCGACTTCGTCGAGGACGAAAATCGGGTTCACCGTGCCGGCTTTTTTCATCATTTGGATGATCTGGCCGGGTAGTGCGCCGATGTACGTGCGGCGATGGCCGCGAATCTCGGCTTCGTCACGGACGCCGCCGAGCGAGACGCGGACAAACTTGCGGCCTGTCGCGTGGCCGATGGACATGGCGAGCGAAGTTTTACCAACGCCGGGAGGCCCGACAAAACAGAGGATCGAACCCTTGGGATTTTTCACGAGCTGGCGGACGGCTAGAAATTCCAGGATGCGCTCTTTGCTTTTTTCGAGGCCGTAGTGCTCTTCGTTGAGAATTTTTTCCGCGGCCAAGATGTCGCGAATTTCCTTGGACTTCTTCTTCCAGGGCACAGCGAGAAGCCAATCGAGGTAGTTGCGGCTGACGGTCGATTCCGCGGACATGGGCGGCATCAACTCGAGGCGCTTCAATTCCTGGATAGCTTTTTCGTGGACTTCCTTGCTCATTCCCGCGGTGTCAATTTTCTTTTTTAGCTCGTCGATCTCGCTTTTTTCGCCACGGCCGAGTTCTTTCTGGATGGCTTTGAGCTTTTCGTTGAGGTAATACTCTTTTTGGGCGCGCTCCATCTGGCGCTTGACGCGCGTGTTGATGTTGCGATCGACATTGAGCTTTTCGAGCTCGATTTCGAGGATGTCTCCAATGCGGTTAAGGCGCTCGATGGGATCGACGGTCTCGAGCAGATCTTGTTTTTCGTCGACGGGCAATTGCAAGTTGGCGGCGATGGTATCGGAAAGGCGGGCAGGGTCGTCACCGCGCGCCGCGGCGATCATGGTGTCGTAATTCAGGCTCTGCGAGAGCTTGATGAACTGTTCGTAAAGGCCGGTGATCTTCTGCACGGTCTGGTCGACTTGCGGGGAAGGCTCGACGCGGGCGTTCAGCAAACGAACGGTGGCGCGGAAGAACCCTTCTTCGGAAGCGATGGAAAGGGCGCGGGCCCGCTCGACGCCTTCGACCAGAACTTTGATATTGCCATCGGGAAGCTTGACGCTTTGCACGATGTTCGCCAGCGTGCCGACGGCGTAGATTTCCTCGGGCTTGGGGTCGTCCACGGAAGCGTCGTGCTGCGTGGACAGAAAAATCTTTTTGTCGCCGGCAAGAGCCTCTTCGAGAGCGCGGACGCTGGCTTCGCGGCCAACGATGAAGGGCGTCATCTGCTGCGGAAAGATGACCATGTCGCGCACTGGCATCATGGGTACGCGCTTCAATTCTTGTTTTTCGCGAGTGAACATTTAGGCCCCTGAAAAGCGATCCTGGCTCGAAGCGGCCTATCCGGCCTTTTCGAGCAAGCTCCAATTAATTTCCCGACTGCGAACCATTTCCGCGGTGACGACGAAATCGCGCACCTTGCGCTGCATCGGGAGGTGGTACATGAGTTCGAGCATAAGGTCTTCGAGAATCATGCGCAAGCCGCGAGCGCCGACTTTGCGCTGCATGGCAAGCTCGGCGACGGTGTCGAGAGCGTCGTCCGTGAAGCGCAGGCGGACATTTTCAAACTCGAAGAGGCGCTGGTATTGCTTGAGCAGCGCGTTTTTCGGTTCGGTGAGGATGCGGACGAGGACATTTTTGTCCAGGTCGTTCATGACACCGGCGACGGGCAGGCGGCCGACAAATTCCGGGATCAAGCCATAGCGAATCAGATCGCCGGGCTGGACTTGCTCGAGCAATTCGGTGTTGCGGCGGCTCGGCGTCGAGGGCGCGGCGTCGGTATGGAAACCGAGCGAGTGGCGGCCGGCGCGCTTCTCGATAATTTTTTCGAGGCCCACGAAAGCGCCACCGCAAACGAACAAGATGTTTGTGGTGTCGACAGGAGTGAATTCCTGGTGGGGATGTTTGCGGCCGCCTTGCGGCGGCACGTTGGCGATGGTGCCTTCGAGTATTTTCAGCAGTGCCTGCTGAACGCCTTCGCCGCTCACATCGCGGGTGATCGACGGGTTCTCGTCCTTCTTGGCGATCTTATCGATTTCATCGATGTAGATGATGCCTTGCTGGGCTTTCTGGACGTCGCCATCGGCGGCTTGCAGCAGCTTGAGGATGATGTTTTCGACGTCTTCGCCGACGTAGCCGGCCTCGGTCAGGGTCGTGGCGTCGACGATGGCGAACGGGACATCCAGCATGCGCGAAAGCGTTTGCGCTAAAAGAGTTTTGCCCGTGCCGGTGGGGCCAATCAAAAGAATGTTTGATTTGCTCAACTCGACGTCGCCGGGCTGCTTGTTCAAGAAGATGCGCTTGTAATGATTGTAGACCGCGACGGCGAGCTTCTTTTTTGTGCGGTCCTGCCCAATGACGTAGCCATCAAGAAATTGCTTAATCTCCGGCGGACGCGGAAGCCTGCGCGCGGGCGCAACGGCCTGTTCGCGCTTTTCATCTTCGAGAATGGTCTGGCAAACGCCGACGCATTCGTTGCAGATGTAGGCGCGCGGATAGTCCGAAGGAGAGCTGATCAGCTTTTCGACCTGTTCCTGCGTTTTATGGCAAAAGGAACAGCGCAGCGGCTCGTCTGGGTTGAATTTTTTCACTGGTGTGAAGGCCTCGTCTCCGCTGGGCTTCGACGGAGTCTCTAGTCCTTATTCTAGGCCGATTTTTCCCCGGGGCAAATCAGAAACTCGAATCGCTACTAACTCATAAGCACCAGCAGCCGACATGCGCCGCCCCCGCGGCAGACGTAGGCTAACGGTGCTTGTAAATAATCTCGTCGATCATGCCGTATTCCTTGGCTTGTTCGGGATTCATGATGAAGTCCCGCTCGACGTCCTTCTCGATCTTATCCACAGGCTGGCCGCTGTGCTGCGAAAGTAATTGGTTGATGACCGTACGCATGCGCAGAATCTCTTTCGCATGGAGGTCGATGTCGGTGGCCTGGCCACCAAGGCCGGACATCCACGGCTGGTGAATCAAGATGCGCGCGTGAGGCAAAGCGAAGCGTTTTTTCGGCGTGCCACCGGCGAGAAGAACCGCGGCAATCGAAGCGGCCTGGCCGACGCAGGTAGTAACCACATCAGGCTTCACAAATTGCATGGTGTCGTAAATAGCAAAACCCGCGGTGATGGAGCCGCCCGGCGAATTGATATAAAGCTGAATGTCTTTTTCCGGATCTTCGGCTTGGAGAAAGAGCATTTGGGCGGTGGCCAGATTGGCGACATGGTCGTCTATCGGCGTGCCGATAAAAATGATGTGCTCTTTCAGCAACCGAGAATAAATGTCATAGGCGCGTTCGCCGCGGCTGGTCTGTTCGACCACCATCGGAACGAGCGTTGTGCCGCGATATTCAGGATCTTCGAAATTTTTCATTTAGGTGGTTGAGCGACCGGAATGTTTCACTTTGCATCTGCCGCTGCGGCGCTTGCTGCCGCGACAGTTTTGACCTGAGCATTCTGCGCGAGCCAGTCGAGAGTTTTGTCACTCCTCAACTTAGCTTTCATCCTATCGAGCGCCCCCTGCTTTGTCAAACGAGCGCGGACGACTTCGGCGGATTCGCCACTGTGGGTGGCCATGTGTTCCAGTTCTTGTTGGACTTCTTCCTCGGTCACGTCGATGTTTTCTGCCGTCGCGATACGATCGATAATGAGTTCCGCCTTCACGTCATCGGCGGCGCGCTCTTGCTGGCGCTTCCGCAAGGAAACCCAATCCACATTCACGGCTCGGGGATCTACGCCCTGCGCCGCCAGCGAGCGGACGACGCGCTCGAGACGCACATCCATTTGATGCTCGACGAGCGAATCTGGTACAGGGAAGTTGTGCAGCCTTACCAGCTCGGCAAGAACCTTTTCTCTTTGCAGATCCTTCTGGCGGTGATCGCGCTGGTGTTCAAGGTTTTCCGAGACTTTCTTTTTCAACTCTTCGAGAGTAGCGGCGTCGCTTACGTCTTTTGCGAACTCGTCGTTTAACTCCGGGAGCTTCTTGTTCTTGATGCCGAGGACTTCGACCGCGTAGTTGTAAGTCTTTCCAGCAAGCTTGGCATCGGGATAGTCGGCGGGATAGGCGACATCGAAGTTCTTATGGTCGCCGATATTCGCGCCGCGCAAGTTTTCGTTGAAAGGTTCCATCGTTTCTTCGGCGCCGATGTGGCACATGACACTGTCCGCTTGCAATGGTTCGCCCCCGCCCGCCGGAGTGCCCATCAACTTCAACTGCACATAGTCGCCGTTTTCGACGGCGCGGCCTTCGACGGGCGCAAACGCCGCGGCTCGCTCGCGCATTTCCTCGAGAGCTTTCGCAACGTCCTCATCGGTGATGTCCATCACAGGCATCTCGATATCGAGACCTTTATAATTACCAAGCTCGAATTCCGGAAGGACCTCGAAGACGGCGCGGAACTTTAGCGGCTGGCCTTCGGCAAAGTCCAGCTTTTCGACTTGTGGCTGCGAAACGGGCGTCAATTTTTGCTCCGTGACGGCTTTTTCCACGCTTTCCGGGACGAGCGATTGCAAGACTTCGCCCTTGATGTCTTCGGCGAAGCGCCGGCGTATGAGCGAGACGGGCGCTTTGCCTGGGCGAAAGCCGGGCACGCGAGCGACACGGGCAAATTCCTTGGCTACACTTTCAATCTTTTTGGTTACTACGTCCGCGGGAATTTCCAGATCCAGCTCGCGGCGACAAGTTTCTCCAGCCATGGAACAATTCTCTCCTCAATAGACGATACGGCAATGATCGCGCCTGCATGAAAGTACTCGCTGGCCTCAACGGCACGCGCCCCAGTGTTTCGCGGAAAGACCAAGCTTGCCGGCCGTTTCTTGCGGCCGCCCATGAACTCGGATGAGGTCAGACAGGGAAGAACTTACCCGGCAACCCAAAATAAGAGTATAGGCGACGCTACGGAGAGCGTCAATTGCAGCGGCTAGGCAAGAATGGGTCGATTTCCGATTATGCGAGTAAGCAGGAGTCAGATTCGCGCGGCGGCATCGATCGGAGCGCTACCTCAGCGCGGCGTAGAGAGCTTGCTTCCAGCGCGCGTTGTCGATGGTCCAGAAGACCTTAGACTTGTGCCCCGCGGCGAGAGGCACGGCCCAGACATTACGGTTGCGTTCGTTATGCGCGACGTTTAGCCGGTCGACCACGGTCATTCCGCGGGTGAGCTCGCTCTCCGCTTCGACGTCCACGAAATGCTCGGATTGCGACGCGACGATAGACGGATCCAACGCGATGGCCATGGCGACGGGGTCTGGCAGCGATATGCCATGTTCGCCGGACTGTTCGAGAAACGCCTCTTGCGCGCGGCTGTTGCACTCGATGGCAAATTTGGCGACCGGTGTGCCGAAACTAAGAATCTTCTGAATGTCGGATGGATTCAGTACTGCTTCACCGCGGCAGAGGTGCCAGCCGACAAGCTCAACGGGAAGGCCACTTCTCACCACGATGCGCGCCGCCTCCGGATCGCACCAGATGTTGTATTCGGCCGCGGGAGTAACGTTGCCTTCGCAACACGGCGCGCCGCCCATTACAACGCAGCGGCTCACTTTCGCCGCGATCCCCGGCCTTTGTTGCACCGCGAGCGCGACATTCGTCAGCGGCCCCAGCGTGACGAGTACGAGACCAGGATGAGCTTCAATCATTTCAATGATCGCATCGACGGCGCTCTGCTTTTCAGGCGCGCGTCGTGGCGCCGGGTAGCCGTGATCCCCCAGGCCATCGCGTCCGTGAAACCAGGACGCGCTTACATGCGGGCGCTTCAGCGGTCGCTCTGCCCCCGCAAAAACCGGGACTTTCGAATCGCATAGTTCCGCAGTATAGAGCGCATTACGGCTGGCTTGACGGAGGTCCGCGTTTCCCGCAACGGTGGTGATGGCCAAAACCTGAATCTCGGCAGAGCGCAGCGCCATGATCAAAGCAACAGCGTCATCGGAAGCCGTGTCGGTGTCGATGAGAAATGGACGTTTCACGCGACGCAGGATAACAAATTGGGCCGCGAAACTTGGCACAAAAATCCGTGCGGGCTCTGGGAGGGCGCTGGGTGCGCCGGAACCGCGCCGCTAGTTTGCATTTAGGAATTGGCCGCGGGGGAGGGGTTCAGAGCTGCGGTGAAATCGGCGTGGAGCAAGCGGTGGAAAAGATGCTCGCCGGCTTCGCGGCGGACGGAAAGACGGCCGGCGAGGTAGGCGCGCGAGCCAAGGCCTCGCTGAACGGAATCGCAGATGGCCATATCCTCGTCTTGCACTTTTTCGCTTACGGCGATGCTTTCTTTGTGGCGGGCTTCGGCGGCGGCGCTGACGTCGGCAAAATAATAGTCGAAGATGACGGCGCAGCGGTCGACAGCGAGAGGCAGAACCAGATTTGTGTCCATCACGCCTTCATAGGCATTGATCATGAAGTTGGGATAGAGCCAGAGGTAAAAGGCGCGGCCCTGCCTGGTAGCCGCAACACCTGCTTCGGAGGAGGAATCTGAGGAGAGCGGGCTCGATTGCAGGCAGGCGCGCTCGAAATTCTCGATGGTATATTTCGTGTATTCGATGACGCTGCTCAAGCCCTTGTGCGCGTGGGGGACGTGATAGCCACCATCGAGATAGTTATCGACGTAGACTTTCCAGTTGCAGCTGAGGGTGTAGGTGCGCCGGTTGAAGAAGTGCAGCTTTTTTGAGAGTTCGAGCGGCGCCACAAGTTCGGGTACGACGCCCAGGAAATCGCGCAACGGCGCAGCGCGGCCTTCCAGGTTCACAAAAACGAAATTCTCCCAAGTGTCTGCGCGGACGGACACCAAGCCATTCTTGACGCGGTCGAAATTACAGACGCCCTCAAACTCTACCATGCCCTTGAGCGCGCCATCGATGCCGTAGGTCCAGCCGTGATAAGGGCAGCGGAATTGTTTGGCGTAACCGTTGGGATCGGTGACGACCGCGGCTGCGTGATGGCGGCAAACGTTGTAGAAGGCGCGAAGCTGGCCATCGTCTCCGCGAACAACGACAAGGGGTTCGCCCGCCAGCTCCGCGGTAAAAAATTGCCCAGGGTCTCGCACCTCATCCGCGCGGCCGACCACTTGCCAAGTCGAGCTGAACACGCTGGCGCGCTCCAGTGCAGCGATGCGAGGATCGAAATACCACGGCGCGGGAATAGTCCAGGCTTCTTCCAGCGGACTGGCCGGATTGTAGAGGCTCACTATGTCGCGAACACTGCGCTCCATGCACGCTCCTTGAAAAAGCGATCGCCGCTAAGAAAGTTCACGAATGGCGCAACGGGATTCATATCGCGAAACAGGCGGGAATTAAAGAGTCGAATACTCGCGCGCGGGAACCTCAGCTTGCCCCTGATTCTCGAGTAAGAAGTAGGCGCAACGGATTCTAAGACGCCCCGCGACCGAGCATAGGCAATCCCGCTATTTGTGAGCAGAGGATCTTTCCTCGCTGTCCCTTCGTTCGGCGAGCAAGGCGCTGGTTAGTAAGGTCAAGCAGCCCCATACGCCGAGCTCCCACCAAAACTGTTTCCGTTCGGCAGCCTCGAAGTTGAGAGCGTCTCCCATAGCGTCGCTTGCAGCCTCAGCTTTCGCGACCGCGCGGTCGTTGGTGCGTGGGATCTGGGGCGCGGTGGCGGCGTCATCGGCGGCGCCTGTCGTATCGCTGGCCGCTGTGCTGACCACACCGGCGCTGGCATCTTTCTGCGCGATGAAGGCCCGCTGAACCTTCACTTGGGTCATGGAGCTTGCCGCGGACCATTGCAGCGCGGTTCCTACGGTCACGGCCGTGAGGCCAATCCAACAGGCCAGCACCGTGTAGGCGAGAAATCTATGCAAGTTCACCTTTCAAACCTCTGCCTCGCGGCATGCCACCGGAAACGGCTTCTCAATTTCAAGAACGGGTGAAAACACCTTAAAATTGTTGGTGCGGAAGGAGGGATTTGAACCCCCACGGCCTTTCGGCCACAAGATCCTAAGTCTTGCGCGTCTGCCAGTTCCGCCACTCCCGCAGTGGTTCTGCCCATCATACCGGGGATGGGCCGTCAGCCGCCACATCAACGATAGCGCTGGAATGTGGCGATTCTTGGGAGCATAATGTCGTTGCATTCAGAGTCACAACCGGCCATCCCCGCGGCCGAAAGTTCCGCCTCCCCAGCAGGCGCGAACGAGAGGCCCCGCTGCGAAAGAGGGCAGCGCCATGATCATTCAAGAGCAGGGCGATCAGCTAATCCTGATCCGGCAGACCGACCATGCCATGTTGTCGGGATTTTTTGCGCGGGCGCTGGGGAACAAACTCTTCAGCCGGCCGGAGCCTTTTGAGTCTTTTTGCCTTGCCGCGGCGGAACATGACAACGGCTGGCAGGAATGGGAACTGCTCCCGCAGATCGATCCAAAGACCTTCAGTCCCTACAACTTCATGTCCATTCCAACGGAGGAGCACATCGCGCTCTACCAGCGGGGCATTGAGCGCGTGGTCCGGGCAGACCATTACGCAGGCCTACTAGTGAGCTTGCATGCCTCAGGACTTTATGATCGGACGCGCGCCACCATGCCTGGCTTTTCCGCCAAGTACGTCAAGTCGAGTGAGTCGGCGGCTGTCACAGACTTTCTTCAGCGGCTGAGACTCCAACAATTGCGGCTCAAAGTAGACCTTCGCGCCGATCCCGTGACGAAGCGTTTCGCCGATGACAACGCATTGCAGGCAAATCTGCAGCGTCTGGAAGCGCTCGATCGCTTGTCGCTCTATTTCTGTCTCGCACCCTTGGACGGCTCAACGATCGATGCCGTTCCGGTGAATGGCAATGGCACGGAAGCGGACTGGGATCTGCAGCCCGCGGGGAATAATTTTGTGACGGTGCAACCCTATCCCTTTGCAAAGGATCCGCTGGAGATCAGCATTCTTGCGCGGCGCGTGCCCCGGCGGCCTTATGCGGACGAAAACGAATTTCATAAAATCCTAGCGCAGGCTCCTTATTTCGCGTTGAACTTTACGCTGAGCGAAGATGGTGCGCGCATTCATTCGCGGTCCGCGGTCGCATAGTCAATTCATCATATCAATCCAATATCTGCCCGCGCGTCTCTGGCAGAGCCAGCGCCAGCAGCGCCGCCAGCAAGAAGGCCCCCGCTTGCAGGAAGAAAGCGGGGCCGATCCCGTAGCGCAACGCAAGCGCGCCGACGGCGAACGGCGCAATAGCGGAAATTCCACGGCCAATGTTGTAGCTCAGTCCCATGGCCGTGGCGCGAATTTCGCCGGGAAAAAGCTCGCTCACTATCGCCGCGTACCCTGAGAAGTAGCCCGTGCCGAAAAATGCCACAAACGGTCCGAGGACCAGCAGCCAGAAAGCGCTTCGCGACATTCCATAAATGGGCACAAGCGCTGCCGCGATCAACAAATACAAGAAGTAAGGTTTGCGCCGCCCGTACCTATCCGAAAAAAAACCAAACATCGCGTATCCCAGCCATTTTCCAAAGCACATTACCAGATAGAACGACGTCGTCTTCACCATGCTGAGTCCTCGCCCGCCTTGCGCCGGCGAAAGCGACAAATACGCGGGCACCCAGTAGAACAACCCCCAATAGCCGAACATCGTGCAGGTATTCATCGCCGTGGCCAGGATTCCGTTGCGCAGGACTCCCTTCTCCAGCAGCTTTCCGAGAGGAACCTTGTGTTGCCGGTCTGCACGTTTCCTCCACAATTCTGGCTCGGGCACTTTGGCTTGAATCCAGAAAACCAGAAACGCGGGCAGCACGCCGACAAAGAAAACCGCGCGCCATCCGTACGCCGGCAACACGAACATCACCACCAGCGCGGCGATCGCCTCCCCGATCGCGTAGGACGATTGCATGAACCCGAGCGCCTTGCCGCGATGTTCCGCGCGCCACGTCTCCGCGATCAACGCCGCAGCCGTGGTCCACTCGCCTCCCATTCCCAACCCGAGGACGAACCGGAACACCACCAGTTGCGGAATCGTATGCGAAAAGCCACACGCAGCGCTCGCCAGTGCGTAGACAAGAATCGAAGCCATCAGCGCGCGAACGCGCCCGATCCGGTCCGCCAAAAATCCGAAGAGAAATCCTCCAATCGCAGATGCCACGAGCGTCACGGAGCTCAAAATCCCAGCCGTCTTTGTGTCCATGCGGAATGCGCCGACCAGAACCGCGAGGACGAGCGAATACAGCGACACGTCCATTGCGTCGAGCATCCAGCCCAGGCCGCCGGCGGTCAGGGACTTTCGCTCAGGCGCGTTTGCATCCCGAATCCAATCGAAACTAAAGAGGGAAGACTTCTCGTTTCCTCGCGCGGATTCGATGGAAGAGTGAGAGCGCGGAGGGGCAGAGTGTGAGTTCGTCACGCGGGGATTGTACCCAAAAGCACTCCGGTATGCGTCGAGAACAAAGGGGGCGGAATTCAACAACTGTTTCTGGCGAACTTTGCGGAACAGGGTGTACCATTCGGCCTCGCGGATACTACCTGCCGTAGTACGGGTGCAATAAAAAGATTTTTGGGGGCGAAAACGATGAGCTGTCTGAGAAGTGTGACGAGAGTCTGTTCCGTTTTTGTGGCGCTAATTCTGTTGGGACTTACTTGCACGGTGCTTCGCGCGCAAACTCTGAGTGAAAACACTTTGAAAGCAATGAAATGGCGCCAGGTCGGGCCGTTCCGCGGCGGGCGCGCTCTCGCAGTCGCCGGAGTCGCTGGCGATCCGGAGACATATTATTTTGGTTCCGTCGCCGGCGGCGTCTGGAAAACCGCGAATGGCGGACTGACGTGGACACCGATGACCGACAAGACCGGCATCATGTCGGTAGGCGCGATTGCCGTTGCACCTTCTGATCCGAACGTCATCTATGTCGGCACCGGTGAATCCTGCTGGCGCGGAAATATCGCGTTTGGCGACGGGATGTATAAGTCCCTCGATGGCGGCAAGACCTGGAACCATATCGGCCTTGAAGATTCGCGCCACATCGCCCGCGTCGTAGTCAATCCTACAAATCCGGACATCGTCTACGTCGCGGCCATGGGGCATGCCTATGGTCCGAACGAAATGCGTGGGGTATTCAAATCCACGGACGGCGGCAAGACTTGGCAAAAAGTTCTATACAAAGACACAAAGACCGGCGCAATCGATCTGACCTTCGATCCCTCAAATCCGCACATCCTCTTTGCAGCTCTTTATGAAGCGCAGCGCTATCCCTGGACGGCCGTCAGTGGTGGGCCCGGCAGCGGCCTGTACAAGTCAACCGATGACGGCGCGACCTGGACACATCTCGAAGGCCATGGGCTTCCTTCCGGCGTGCTTGGCCGGATCGGCGTGTCTGTCTCGGGAGGCGACGGCAACCGTGTCTACGCCATCATCGAAGCGGAAAAGGGCGGCATTTATCGCAGCGAAGATGCCGGCGAGACTTGGCACCTCATCAATCCGGACCACCGCTTTACGCAACGTGCCTGGTATTTCCATCACATTTTCGCCGATCCCAAGAGCGTCGATACGGTTTACGTGCTCAACACAGGCGTCTACCGTTCCACCGATGGCGGCCATACCTTCAGCGCCATTCGCGCGCCGCATGGAGACAATCACGGCCTGTGGATCGATCCCACGCACACGGATTGGATGATCAATTCCAACGACGGCGGCGCGACCGTTTCCCACGACGGCGGCAAGAGCTGGACCACGCAAGCGAATCAGCCAACCGCGCAGTTCTATCACGTCGCCACGGACAACGCTTTCCCTTATCACATTTATGGCGCGCAACAAGACAACTCGACGGTAGCGATCGCCAGCCGCAGCGATGACGGCGTAATCGACCGCCCGGATTGGTACGAGGTCGGCGGCGGCGAATCAGGCTTCGTCGTTCCAGACCCCAAGAATCCCGACGTCGTCTACGCGGGCTCTTACGACGGTTTGATCACACGTTTCGATAAGAGAAACCATCAAGAGCAGGACATCTCTTCCTGGCCCCTTAATCCCATGGGTTCCGGCGACGCCGATTTGAAGCATCGCTTCCAGTGGACCGCCCCGATCATGATGTCCGCCAACGATCCAGGCGCTCTCTATCACGGTGCCGAGGCGGTTTTTAAGTCCACCGACGAAGGAATGAACTGGACGGCCATCAGTGGCGATCTCACGCGCAACGATAAGAGCAAGGAGCAATCCTCCGGCGGGCCCCTCACACAAGACAACACCAGCGTCGAGTATTACGGCACCATCTTCGCCCTCGCTGAATCGCCCATCGAGAAAGGCCTGATTTGGGCGGGCAGCGATGATGGATTAATTCATGTGACGCGCGACGGCGGCCAGCATTGGGAGGACGTTACCTCAAAAGAATTCGGCGAGTGGAGCAGAGTGAAGAGCATCGATCCGTCGGCCCATGCCGCAGGCACTGCCTACCTAGCCATGGATCGTCATCAACTCGACGATTTCCGCCCGTACTTTTTCAAAACAGTCGACTACGGCAAAACTTGGACAAGAATCACGAACGGCCTGCCGGAGAATAGTTACGCCCAAGTCGTCCGCGAAGATCCCAAGCGCAAAGGCCTGCTCTACGCCGGCACGGAAACAGGCATCTACATCTCCTTTGACGACGGCGGCCATTGGCAATCGCTGAAACTCAATCTGCCGACCACGCCCGTTCACGACCTCACCATTAAAGGCGATGATTTGGTCGTCGCCACCTACGGCCGCGCCTTCTGGGTTCTGGATGACATCGCTCCCCTTCGCCAGATGAGTGCGGCGGACGACGGCGCCGAGGTCCATCTCTTTCAGCCTTCTTCGGCCGTGCGTTTCCGCGGGCCGGGCTTCACTCTGCCAGCTACGGTTCCTGTGGGCGCTAATCCGCCTTCCGGGGCCATCATTTATTATTCGCTGAAGACCGCGCCAAAAGAGCAAATCAGCCTGGAAGTCCTCGACGAGCACGCCAAGCTCGTTCGCAAGTATTCCAGCAAGAAAACCGGTGCTGGCGCTTCTCCGGAGGAAGAAGAGTTCGGCTTCCGCAGGCAATCGGAGGAACTTCCCGCCGAAGCGGGCTTGAACCGCTTTGTCTGGAATTTGCAATACGAATCCCCCACCACAGTTCCTGGCTCAGTCGGTTGGGGAGGCCGTCCGGAAGGCCCGCTCGTCGTTCCCGGCACGTACGAAATCAAGCTGACCGTTGGTGGAAAGTCCGAATCCGCCAAAGTGGAAATCACCAAGGATCCGCGCGTCTCTGCGACGCAAGCCGACTTCGATAAGCAGGAAGAGCTTGCCAAGCGGATCAGCGAACGCGTGGGCGCTGGTGATGAAGCCGTGAACCAGCTTCGCAGCGTGCGCACACAGCTCGAGGCTCTGAAGAAGCGCCTCGCCGCCGACGCCAGCGCAAAACCCGTGGTCGATTCGGCGGACGCCCTCATCAAGAAAATGAACGCTGTCGAAGAAAAAATCATCCAACCGAAGGCCACCAGCGGCGAAGACGCGCTGAACTATCCGATTCAAGTTGCGAATCAGCTCGCAGCCTTGCAAGAAACCGTGGAAAGCGCGGACACCGCTCCCACCGCCGCGTCCTTCGAAGTTTTCGACGTGCTCAACAAACGGCTGGACGTTCAATTGGCCGCGTGGCATGAACTCGAGTCGAAAGATCTTGCCGCGCTCAACGCTGAAATTCAAAAAGCCAAAATACCAGCGATTGCTCCTGCTGCAGAAAAGCCGGAGGCTGGCGCACAGTAGCGTTTAACTCGATGAACCGCAGGTGCCGAGGAAGACACCACTGCGTCTTCCTCGGCGACATGTTCTGTCACGCGACCCCATCAGAATATAGATTGCTCTGGAAAGCCGGTTTTGTTACTCTCCGCCCAAGGTTGAACCCTCCGGGAGGTGTGTTCATGGCATTTTGCAAAGCGTGCGGTCAAGATGCAGGTGAAGCGTCATTTTGTCCCAAGTGCGGTGCGCCGCAGGGCGCCACTTCGGCCGGATCCCAGGGCGGAGTGGTTGCCTCTCCTGCTACGGCCTCAGCAACCGAAGGCTTGGATGAAAACGTCGCGGCTTTAGTTTCTTATTTAGTTGGATGGGTTACGGGTCTCATCTTCTTACTCATCGACAAGCGCCCGTTTGTGAAGTTTCACGCTGCCCAGTCGATTGCGTTCAACATAGCCATCATCCCCTGCTGGATTGCGTTGTGGATTGTCGAGTTCATCCTGGCGCACATCCCGATTATTGGATTTCTCGGGCTAATTATGTTTCCGATTTTTGGTCTCGCCATCTTCGCGGTTTGGATTTTCTTGATGTACAAGGCTTACAGCCACGAGATGTTCAAGCTGCCCATCATCGGCAATATTGTCGAAGGGATGGTCAACAAATAGCTTTCGTTTGCGGTTTGTCCGCTTCGAGAGCCGCTCGGCCATGCCGGGCGGCTCTCTTTCTTCCAGCTACGCTATTCGCGCTTTCCGCTTGACTTCTTTTTCGCGTCACTCCACCCTAAAAGGCTTTATCCCTCTTGGGGCAATGCAGGATTAAAATCGAAAGGCGCTATCGCGATCACATGACCCGAGTCCGGCTCTGCTTCCATGACCACTGCTTTGATGGGACCGCGTCCGCAGCTCTTTTCTACCGCTTTTACAAGGAAAAATTCGATCCCGCCGCGGAATTCAGCTTTACAGGCATGACCCATCGCGCTTCGCAGCCCTGGACTCCCGGCCTTTTCGACGGCGATGAAAACGCCATCGTCGATTTCAAATATTCGAACTCGCCCAAAGTGACCTGGTGGTTCGACCACCATCAAAGCGCGTTTCTCACCCCCGCAGACGCCGAACAATTCCGCAATCATCCTGGCCCGCACATGTTCTACGAGCCCGACTACAAATCCTGCACAAAGCTGATCGCCACCGTCACGCGGGACAAATTCGGGTTTGACACGAAGCCGCTCGAGGAATTGATTCACTGGGGCGACATCATCGACGGCGCGCAATATCCCACTCCCGAGTCCGCCGTCGAGCTGACCGAGCCCGCCACGCAGCTCGGCTTAGTGATCGAAGCAGCGCCGGAAGACGGATTGCCCGCGCGCATCATTCCCGAGCTTGCCTATCGTCCGCTCGCCGAAATGGTCAAGCTTCCGCTAGTCGCAAAATACCTCGGCCCTCTGCTCGAACGCCACCGCAAATCCATCGAGATCCTCCGCGAACGTTCCGAAGCCGTCGACGGCGTGATTTTCTTCGACGTCAGCGATCTCGACCTCGAGGGCTACAATAAGTTCATTCCCTACCTTCTGCATCCCGAGTGCGTCTATTCCGTAAGCGTGAGCGCCTCCGCCGTCCGCGCTAAAGTGTCGCTCGGCACAAATCCCTGGAATCAAGCAACCGCCGACAAGAATCTGGCCTCGCTGGCCGAGCGTTTCGGCGGCGGCGGCCATCCGCGCGTTTCTGCCATCTCCTTCGATCCGGCTGATCTTCCGCGCGCTCGCCAGGTCGCCCGCGACCTCGCCGCCGAACTCCGCGCCAAGTAAAGCTGAATCCGCGCCAAGAAATCGCCGAATTTCCACACGAGCGCAGCCAATCGACAAAAATGCGCGTCCCATGTAAAATTCCAAGATTGCTGTGGACCGGTAGCTCAATGGTAGAGCAGTTGACTCTTAATCAACGGGTTGGAGGTTCGAGTCCTCCCCGGTTCACCACTGTTTCTTTCTAACTTCTTGAATCAGAACTAATTGACCTTCCGAGGCTCTTGCGAGCCGGACGCGAATTTAGGCACATCTGGGAACAAAACCCCCGCGACTCGATCGACCGCACGCCGCTGCGAGTCGGGAATTGCATGCATGTAGGTGTTGAGTGTTGTTTCTATGTCTGAGTGGCCCAGAATTGCCTGGGCGGTTTTTATGGATTCGCCCACCTCGCCTAGCAGAGTCGCGTTGCCATGCCGAAACGAATGCCAAGATACCCTCGGCAACTTAGCGCTGTCGCATGCAGGAGCTAGCGCACGGTTGTAGAGGTTCTTGGGGCTGAGTGGCGTTCCTTTTGTTGTGCAGAAGACGAGATCTTGGGGCATCGTCCGCATGCAACGGGCACGATGGGTTTCGCAGGCTGCGCGGAGTGCAGAGCTCATTGGAATCACTCGCCGACTGCTCCGGGTCTTCGGCGTCCCAAACTTCCCGTCAGAGTACGTTTCCGAAACCTCGATGTTGCCACGGATGAAATCAAGTCGGCTCCATCTGAGCGCGAGGATCTCTCCAATCCTCATGCCAGTGAGCACCGCTGTAACGACAATCGTGCGGCACGGCTCTGATAGCTTGGTCAGCAACTCTTGAATCTGCGCGGGTGCCAAGAAGCGGCGTTCTTTCTTGGTTTCTCTATCGCCGATCTGGATGCCGTGCGCTGGATTGTGTTCGAGATAACCACAGTCGACAGCCGTCCGAAGCACCTTTGCTAGCGTGACCCGAATGCTATGAACCGTCGAGCTCGAATATCCTTTGCGCTTGGTCGTGAGGAGTAATTGTTGGATGGCCGCCCGGTTCACATCACACATTCGAAGTGATCCGAGGGCGGGCAAGACGTACTTGTCCAGGTTGAATTGGTAGATACGAGCGCTACTTGGTTTTAGGGCGAGCAAGGCTCCAGCCTCCCAATGCTCCCTTGCAAACTTTTCAAGAGTCATCATCGGTCGGGCGCGATGTCGTCCCTGATTTATTTCAGACACTCGCTTTTGAAGAAGCGAGCGAGCCTCGCGTCGGGTGAGTTCACTTACGGTACGACTCGTTCGGCAACCTCACTGCATCTACTGGCTCCCTGACGAACTCCTTCCGGTATACCGGACGAGAATTCGACACCGAAACTGGCCTATATTACTACCGCGCCAGATACTATGACCCAGCGGTAGGTAGATTCGTCTCCGAAGACCCAATCGGGTTCTCTGGTGGCTCCAATTTCTATAGGTATGCTCGTAACAATTCTGTTAGACGGAAAGACCCCAGTGGTCTCTGCGCAATCTTTGTTGGTTACCGGCCTGAGCTAACAATGCTTCCCACAGTTGGACCTCCGATTCAATTCGTACACACCTTTATTGTTCTGGGTTGTGGGAAGGATCGGAACGTTCTCGAAAGTGAGCCTACTGAAACGCCTTTCCCTTGGAACAAACCGAAGATAAATGCTCAGACGTACCCTCTGATACCGGGGCTCGATCCCAGCAATCCTGTTTGGACTGATCCAGAGATATTCGTGCGCGACGACGGACGGCCCTGCCCAGATGACCTGAAAACGCTGCAGGACTTCGCAAGGTCGGTAAACAACGCGAGCGTTCCTTACCATCTCCTAGGTCCCAACAGCAACTCAGTAACAAGCGGCGGATTAAGCGCGCTGGGGATTAACGACTGGAGTCCGCCAGTGATTGCGCCGGGGTGGAACTCCCCAATCCCACACAAATGACGCCCCGGGCCGGAGAAACGCCTGTGACAAGAACGCGACCCAGGCGGGTGGTCTGGCTGTACCTCGTTGCTCTCCTAGCAGCCCTTCTTTGTGTTGGTTTATTCGTTCATGGCGTGCGCCTCGTAAGGGTACAGGATGTCCAGGCGGCTATCGCTCAGGTTCTGGCACCAGGATCCGATGAACCCACCGTTCATCGTTTCATGGATGCTCACCACATCGTGTATGAGGGTATTCTCAAGTGCTTCGTTGCTCGTACGGGAAGATTTATCGAACTTCGTTCGTCGGCATTTGGAAGGGGCGTATCCTCATCGAATTCAACTTTGATGAGCAGGGCAGAATGGCCTCGTCTAGAGTCGTTGAAGTTTACGATTTCGTCTGGGAATGAGAAGCTGCGAGAGGCGAAGGCTTACGGCCAGAAGCCTTCGTCGGGGCCTTCCCTCGCACGGTTACCGGCCAGCGCCCTAGAGCGCCAGAGGAGCCATGCCTTCGGCATGGGGAGTAGGTATGACACCTCACCCCAAAAAGGGTTGATGTTCAGGGCTGGACCGCAGTGGACTTGTGGCACGGTGTATAATAAACGCATGGCCAAGAACGTGATCCATATCTCGGAAGCGGAAGCCGCGAGTGACTTCGCGACTCTCATGGCACGAGTGTCCGCAGGCACAGAGATTATCATTGAAAAGGATAAGCGCGCCATCGCTGTTCTGCACCCAGCGGAGCCGGTTCGACGCACCATCTCTGAATGTATCGCGTTGCTCCCTGAAGACTCGACCGCGACGATCGACGCGGACTTTCCAAAAGACGTAGAAGCCGCCGTCGCAAGGCTTCGCGAACCCCTTAACCCGCCAGCATGGGATTGATCCTCGACTCCACCGTTCTAATCGCCGCTGAACGTCAAGGCAAGAACGCTCGGCAGGTCTTGACCGCCATCGCTAAAGAAATAGGGGAAACTGAGGTTGGCATTTCGGTGCTGACACTCATCGAGCTGGCGCATGGAGCAGCCCGCGCAGACACTCCTGAACGCAAATTAAAGCGAGAAAAATTCATCGAAGAATTGATGATTGCGATGCCCGTTTACCCGGTCACTGCGTCATTAGCCCTTCGCGCCGGCCAACTTGACGGCCAGAATCAGGCCCGAGGAGTAAGAGTCCCTCTCCCTGATCTGTTAGTTGGCGTCACCGCACTTGAGCTTGGCTACAGCGTCGGCACTTCAAATCTCCGGCACTTTCGACAGGTGGCGGGCCTATCAGTCATTCAGCTTTGACGGCAAAACGAGGAGAGCCCTCTCGTCTATGTTGGAAACCTTTAAAGCGCACGCGCCAGGAACAAGAGTACAGTTCAGTTGGGAAGATCTTCTTCCTCCTGGCGAATCATTTGGCTCACCGTTTTCGGGAACTTGCACTCGATCCGACTATCGCGCCAGATACTATGACTCCAGCGCGGGGCGGTTCCTAAGCGAAGAACCAATTCAGTTTGGTGGAGGTCCAAACTTTTACGTCTACGTAGGAAACGGTCCTATTGGCAGGATTGATCCTTTAGGACTCGACTGGCTCACGAATCTCTCGAATTTTTCAGCCGGTGCCGGGTCCGTCCTCAGTTTTGGGCTGACTGACCTCATCAACGACGCCACGGGCGCGAGCAGCGTAGTGAACAAATGCAGCATCTCGCACAAGCTGGGAACGGCGTTCGGAATTGGGTTAAGCACCGCGATTGGTGGTGCTGCTGGTGCGGAAGCGGCGGAGGCGAATGCTGGCAGCAAGGGGTTCGAGTTTTCGCACTGGATACCAGACCGTGTGGGAGGTCCAAGGTCGGTATGGAATGGGAACTATGTCAGCACGGCTGAACACGCTTTGAATGACCCTTTCAGATATAGGTTTATGGACCCAGCGTGGAAGGCGCTTAACCCGATGAATCCTGCATGGCAACAACAGTGGAATCGTATACCGCTCTTGCTCAAAGGGGCAGGGGCAGGCGCTGGAGCTGGTGCCGCGTCTGCAGCTCTCAACTGCGGCTGCAATTGAACTTTTCAGAGAGGGGCAGGCGCCATGGGAACGACGAGTATATCAAAACAAGTTCTGGAGAAGTTTTCTCAACGTGTGACCCTCAAGCCTGGCCTATCGCGGGAAGAAATCGCCGAGTTTCAGAAACGACTACCCGGCCCGCTCCCGGACGACATACGGGAACTACTGGTTTATTCGGCAGGGTTTGATCTCGCGGCTGTTGGCAGTGTGAATTTTACAGGCACTACTGACTCTCAATTTACGAAAGCTTTACCGTTCGCAGTCACGTTGCTCGGCGATGGTTCCGGCAACTTCTGGGTGGTAGATGTGAATGGCAAGAGCGGTGCATGGGGAGCTATCTTCTTCGTGTCTCACGACCCGCCCGTCCTCGTCATTCAAGCGCCGGAACTTGAGACGTTCCTTTCACAAATTCTGGACCCTAGCCACGGCAATCCCAAGAATGCTCTCAACCATATTCGGAAAGTCAGTGCTATGCGAATCTGGGAAGACGATCCTTGGCTTATCTCAGTCCGTGATGCTCGGAATGCCCAAGACCCCGTAGTATCTAATTTTGCGGAACAGCTCCCCGAGAACTTCCGGCTTGCTGATCTGCGGCCAAGGGAAGTCGGCAGTGGCTTCAGTTGGGGCTTGGCGGGTCCAAACGCCGAGGTCCGGCGCGACGGAGCGGATTTACTCTTCGGCGTTGAGCAGAAGGCTCCGAGCTTCCTCAAGAGAGTGTTGACGCGCACTAGGTAGGGAGAGGAACCATTCCCCAAAGTCGCCTTTGCTTGTCCGCAGGGGAAGCTTTGGCGATTAGCCGGGAGCGCCGGAAGAACCATGCCTTCGGCATGGGGAGGGGGATAGACACGTCATGTATGAAAGCGCGGCGGGTGTCAAGCTACAAATTCTGTTAGGAGCGATTTTTTTCTCTTGGTTTTGGCAGTGGGTAGGCACACTACAAGCGGGCATGACAAGAGCATGTCGCGCGCAGACAAAGGTAGCCGGCTTGGTGAGAGATGTTTTTTCTTTAGCTGCTCTGGCGCGGTCCGCTAATCCAAACGATGTTATTGAGCGGAAATGTTTTCTGGTGGAATCTCCTTTTTTGAAAACGGCAGCGGTTGGTTTTTCCTTTTCGCTTTGGCGACTAGGCCACTGCTGGCGATGGATCCGATGGATCGTCCATGGGCTCGACGGACCGTGCGATGAATCGCCGGTAGTCATATATACGCTCTCGATGGAGCAGGAGCATGTTCGTCGCGGGTTTCGCATTCACCCCGAGGCTTCCTTCCTTCCCCTGTGGTTCGCTGGCGGGGGGAAGTGCTCCGGAGGAACCGGAGCGGGCCAGACGTGTCTCGCGCTTACCCGTTGTTGGACGAATCCAGCGTAACGACGAAGTCGCCGTGAGCCGTAGCAGGGTGCCCCGCGTGTTGCCGAGGAACCATCCGCTGCGGCTGGGGAGGCCGGTAGTCCTGGTTTTTGGAAAGCACCCAGAAGCTGGCCTCGGCCAGATGGCGGGCCACGGCGACCACGGCCCGGCCAAACCCTTTGGTGGGAGCAAGACGTGCGAACAAGGATTTCACGTGCGCGTAGCGCGGGCCGGAAGGATGCAGGGAGCAAACGGCGGCTTCGACGAAGGCCCACTTGAGAAAGGGATTGATCTTTTTTCCCGGCGTGCGGCCGTGGCGGACGTGGTCGCCAGAGGAGATGAGACGAGGGACTAGGCCGGCATAGCTGGCCAGGCATTCCGCGCGGGAAAAGCGCGCCACATCGCCGATCTCGAAGGCCAGGACGGGGCCGAGGGTTTCGCCGACGCCGGGAAGAGTCATGAGCCGCTGGACGGCAGGAGTGCAAGCGATTTCGGTGCGAATGCGTTTTTCTAGGGCCTCGATTTTGCTCTCGAGCTGATCGAGAGCGTCGAGCTGCACGACGATCATGCTGGCGGTGACCGGAGGCAGCTTGGCGAGGCAGGTGCTGAGATATTCGCGGCCACGAAGACCGAAAAGGTCACTGAAACTTTGCGAGTGCAGGTTGTAGCGGTCGATGGAGGCTCCGATGCGGTGCTTGAGAGCGGTGCGCAGATCGCGCAGCGCCATGCGGGTGCGGAGAAGTTCCCGCTGGTCGCGCAGCGGCGCGGGAGGAATCCACACTTCGGGAAGCGTGCCGCAGCGCAGCAGCAGAGAGAGACCGCCGGCGTCGATGGGATCGCTCTTGTGCGTTTTGCCAACGCGCTTTTTCGCTTCCAGCGCATCGGTGAGATGCGGGATGTGCTGGGCGCGCTCCATCTCGTCGACGATCCAATACCAGTGACCGGTGGCCTCGAGGGCGATGTCAGAGTGTTCGGGAAGTTGCGCGAGAAAACGGCGGTAGCTATCCAGATCGTGCGGAATGCGAACGGGCTTGGTCTTCTTTCCATTTTCGTCCATGGCGACGAACACGGAGTAGTGCTTGTGAGCATCACAGCCAAAGAACAGTGTCATGATCGTAGGGCTCCTTGTCCCTAGCGCGGTAACCTATCGCACTTCAAGTACACGCCGCGCTTTCATACGATCACCCCAAGTTGGGTGCTGCACAGCAACTTTGGTTGCTGTAGGGGAACCATCCAGAAATCAGCGACTTACAAAATCTCCGGCGCTCTACAGCGCCGTGAAGTTCCCATACGGGAACTTGTTGAAAACAAATAAAGCGGCAGAACTCCCGTGTTATTGCGGCCCGATAGCGATGTTGTAGATATTTATCGAGAAGTATGTCGAAGACAGTCCGGGTGACGTGATCACTTTTGGGGGGCCTGCGCGATGTTTTGGTTTTTCTTATTGTTTGTTATGTTTTTTTCATGAACCCTCTAGGCGGAGCATCTTGCTATGACCCGCGCAGGTTCATTCGAATTGACACACGTCGCGGGGAACAATAAGGGAACATTAAGCGCCAAACACCATCGAAAACCGGATACCAGGACGCGAGAACAAGCTAGACGAATCAACAACTTAGACTTAACCTGAATTCCTAAATTGAATTGCACTGTTTTGCCCTAAGTCGGTTAAGTTTCAGTTGGTTGAAAGAAACGCCGAGGAGGACAAAACAGTGCACTGGCAAATTACCGCTCTTTGGGGCGGAAAAAAAGTGGAATTACGCGAAACCCAGCGAGCCGTCACCCCCTTCGGTGGGCTGGTGGTGTTCTTGGAGTTTCTGCGGCATGTTGGCTATCGCGAGGCCGTGAGCAAGTATCTACCGTTTCGTCTTACTTCCCCCAATGCCATCGATCCGGTGGAGACATTCACGGCTTTCTTACTCTCGGTGGTAGCCGGAGCGCGGCGCTTCGCACATACAAGTTTGCTGCGTGCCGACGTGGCCTTGCACGCCGTGCTGGGGATCTCGCGCTTTCCGGTCGATGACACCATTCGCAACCTTTTCAAACGCTTCGGTCAGGGACAGTGCCAGCGTTTTTTCTCCGGCTTGTGGAGTTGGCAGCTGGAGCGGCTTCCGGGATGTTCGCCGGGATATAGTCTGGATTTGGATTCCACGGTGTTCGAGCGCTACGGGCGGCAGCAGGGTGCGTTGCGCGGACCGAACCCGCGCAAGCATGGGCGGCCCTCGCATCATCCCCTGGTGGCGGTGCTGGCCGAGTCGCACTTTCTGCTGCACGGCTGGTTGCGGAGCGGGGACTGTGGCACGGCCCGTGGCGTAGTGGAATTTCTCAAGGAAGCCCTGGCGCTGTTGCCGGAAAAACATGCCCTTCGCGTGGTGCGCGCCGACGCCGGCTTTTTTGACCAGCAATTACTGGGTTTTCTCGAGCAGCGTGGGTTGTCTTACATCATCGTGGCACGGCTGACGCTCTGGCTGAAGCGCGAGGCCGCACGCATCACCACGTGGCGCGCGCTGGACGCAAATTACGCTGCGGGTGAATTCCATTTGCAACTTTTCGGCTGGGACCGCCCACGCCGCTTCGTGGTGATCCGCGAGCGGCTGCGTGCCGAGCGCCCCTCGCTGGGAAGAAAACTGCTCGATGTTCCCGGCTACACCTTCCGCATCTTCGTCAGTAATCTCGCGCTCCCGCCGGAAGAGCTCTGGCGCGACTATAACCACCGGGCGGACATGGAAAATCGCATCGCCGAATTGAAACACGATTTGGGCGCCGATGATTTTTGTATGCAGGAGTTCTTCGCCACCGAAGCAGCCTTCCGCAGCATCCTGCTACTGTTCAATCTGCTTGGAGAATTCCAGCGCGCTAGTGGCTGTAAAACCTATCGCCAGCCGGCCACGCTGCGCGCGCAAGTTTTTCTTTGCGGTGCTCTGCTCGGCCGGGCCGGCCACCGCTTGGTGCTGCATTTGTCGGCTTCCTGGGGTGGCCTCAAACCACGTATCCCGCTGCTGGAAAACATCTTATCCTACGGTGTCCCAACTTCGCCGAAGTTGCATTCTGGGCTCGCGACTTGAGCCCAAAATCCATCAATGAGTCTCTATGAAACTACCTTCAACTTCGGATTTCAGGCTTAAAGCTGGTGACAACGGGTTGGAGGTTCGAGTCCTCCCCGGTTCACCACTGTTTCTCGGCCGTATTTTAGTCCTATCTTATCTTCGTTTTCGGTCTCAGGGCGCCTTCACGATGATGTTCCCGATATTCTTATCGCGAAGCATGGTGTCGAATGCGCCCACATCCTTCGCAACCACCTCTTCCATTTCCCGCACTGAGTCATCGCCCTGCTGCTTCAGCTCTTGCTCTACGGCGACTTGCTGCGTCGTGGGCGGAAAATCAGCCGAGGTGCTAACCTCATCCGCCAAATAGCTGATTTTCTGCAGTAGCATCGGCGTGTAGCGGACGTCGTCCTGGCCTCTACCCGTAGCCTCGAGCTGCACGACTTTTCCTTCCGCGCCCGTCAGTTTTTTCGAAAGCTCATCCGCCGCGTTTCGGATTTCCTTCGAGGCGTCGTCTTTCCCCAATTGCTTTTCGAGGTCTGCCAGTTGCGCGCGAATCGATTCGATCTGGTTCACTTTTTCGGCCAGCGGATTCATTTCGTCTCGAAGCTCCGAGACCAGTTTCAATTGGGCCTGGATGTCGCTGTCGTTGCCGGTCGAATGCGGATCCTTCAGCACGTTCAGCTTCTGGCTGCTCTTTTCGTCGCCAACTGTCAGCGTCACCGTGTATGTCCCGGGCGGTTCAAGTACGGAAATACGGTTCACGGCCGGGGCCTCCCGCCAGCCTTCCGGACCCAGCGGCACGTCCGGCGAATACGTCGGAGGCGTTCTCAACTTGACCTCCGTAGCCTCCTCTCCTCGTAAATCCCACCAGTAGCGATTGATGCCTGGTTTCACTTCACACGGCGCAGCTTCTCTACGCCCAAATCCGCCACCGCCACCGCCAGCACCCGCTCGGCGGCCGCCCTCGGCTCGCGGCGCGCGACATTCGATTTCGCGCACAGTCTTTCCGCTGGCATCGGTGATCGTCAGTTTCGCGTGTTCTTTTTCGCCAAGTTTGGACTTCAAATAAAAATTGATCGAAGCTCCGTAAGGCGGATTGTGTCCCGCCGTGGGATCAGCGGAAACACTCGCAGGCTGTTCCATCGGCCGGAATCGGTACGCATCGCGCGGCGCAAAGAGATGAGTGCTCGACGCGAGAATCTCGGGCGTCATCTGTTCGAAGGGCGTCACATCATCCAGAATCCAGAATCCGCGCCCGTATGTTGCGAGATTCAAATCGTGGAAGCGCTCTTGCACTGTAATCCAGTACACGGGCGCGTGCGGAAGCCCACTTTGCAGCGGCTGCCAGTTTTTCCCATCGTCAAACGAAACGTACAGCGCGTTTTCCGTTCCCAGATAAAGCAGCCCTTTGCGCACGGGATCTTCGCGCACGCAATGCGCGTAGCTCAACATGCTGTGCGGAATCCCATTTGTGATCTCCGTCCAGGTCTTGCCGAAGTCCGTCGTCTTATAAACAAACGGATCGCGATTATTTACCTGGTGGCCGTCGACCGTGATGTACGCGGTCCCCGTGTCATATCGCGAGGCTTCTATGTTGCTCACCGTCCCCCAGTCCAGCATGTTCGGAATATTCTTCGTCACATCTGTCCACGTTTTTCCGCCGTCGCGCGTAATCTGCACCAATCCATCGTTGGTTCCCGCCCAAATCACGCCCGCTTCCTTCGGCGATTCCGCGATGGAAAAGACCACTCCCGCGTATTCCACTCCAATATTGTCCGGTGTAAGACCGCCGGAACTCCCCATGCGGCTCTTGTCGTTCCGCGTCAAATCCTTGCTAATCACGTGCCAGCTATTTCCTCCGTCCGTCGTTTCATGCACAAACTGGCTTCCCACATAAACCTTGTTGTGGTCGTGCGGCGAAATCGCAATCGGAAATTCCCAGTTGAAGCGGTACTTCACTTCCGCCGCCGTCGCTCCGGAAACGTCCACGGGCCAAACCTCGACCTCGCGCCACTGCCGATTCCGCTCGTCAAAACGCTCCACCGCTCCGCTCACGCTCCCCGCCCCAGTTCCGCTCGACCAGATAATGTTGTTGTCCACTGGATCGGGTATCGCAAACCCGCTTTCGCCGCCGGCAATCGGGTGCCACTGGCTGCGCGAAATTCCTCCCCCGCCGAATCCGCCAAACTGCAGACTATTACTCGGCCCTCGATACGACGAGCCGTCTTGCCGGTTGCCATAAACGCAGTAAGGAATCTGATCGTCCACCGTTACGTGATAAATCTGCGCAATCGGAAGCTGAATGTGGTCCCAGCTGTGCCCCCGATTCACCGAAATACTCACGCCCTGGTCGTTCACGACTGCCATCCTGTCGCCATTCGTCGGGTCAATCCACATTTCATGATTGTCGCCGCCCGGGCTGGAAGGCATTGCCGTGAGCGTGTGCCCGCCGTCGAGCGTTCGCGAAAACGCCGAGGTAAAGAAATACACTTCGTTCTCGTTGTCCGGCGAAATTTCTTCTCGCGTGTAATAGTGCGTCCGCCCCCGAACCTGTCGATCGGAGTTCACCAATTGCCAATTCTCGCCACCATCGTCGGAGCGCCAAAGCGCTCCGCTCTGTCCTGGATGGCCTTCCCAGGGAACGCCGTCGCCCGTTTCGATCATCGCGTATACGCGATTCGAATCACGCGGTGCCACGCGCACCGCAATCCTTCCCACCGGCGAATGCGGCAATCCATGCCCCTCCAACCTCTTCCAAGTCACGCCGCCGTCGGTCGATTTAAATAAGCCGCTCCCAGGTCCTCCGCTGCTGCGCCCCCACGTGTGAATTTCCATCTGCCACGTGCCCGCAAACAAAATGCGCGAATTGTTTGGATCCATCCCCATATCGGAGCAGCCCGTGTTCTCGTCGACAAACAGCGTTTTCTGCCAATTCTTGCCGCCGTCCGTCGTCCGAAAAACTCCGCGCTCCGGCTGCGGTCCATACCCATGCCCCAACGCGCACGCCAGCACGATGTCCGGATTGCGCGGGTCAATGATCACGTTGCTGATCCGTCCCGTCTTGTCCAGCCCCATGTGCGTCCACGTCTTTCCCGCGTCCATCGACTTCCAAATTCCATCGCCAACCGAAATGTGGCTGCGGATATAGGATTCGCCCGTCCCAGCCCAAATGATGTTCGCGTCCGTGGCCGCAACCGCCAGCGACCCAATCGACGAAACTGGCTCTTTGTCAAAAATCGGGTCCCAGTGAATGCCACCATCCGTAGTCTTGAAAATCCCGCCCGACGCTGTTCCGACGTAATAGAGATACGGGCTTCCCGGCACTCCAGCAACCGCGGTCGTGCGGTTGCCCACCGGGCCGATATAACGAAATTCGAGTTGGTTGTAAGCATCCGGCTGGATCTGTGGCTGTTGTGCTCGCATGAGCTGCGGAACGCCGAGCAACGCTACTACTGACGCTAGTAACACGAGACACGCGCGCTTTAACATGGTGAATCCCCCTCGCAAATTTTGCCTGGAATTGCGCGGATGATACGTTCGCCGCGGGCTGAGGTCAATCAATTTATCGCTCTCCGCGCTGGACGCGAAGCAACCCCAGCGCTATCCTGAAGCTCCTAACTCTTTAGCCCGCTAGATGCTGGATAGCTGGAAAGGAATTCGTCAGCAATGCAACTCAGTTTCCAAGCGCCGCTGCGCAAATTCACCGCGCACACTACTCGAATGTCTAAAACCATTCTTGCACTTTTATTCTTGGCGTTCCCGCTCGCCGCCCAACAAACCGGCCCGCTGCCGCCGCCTCCCTCTTACGTTCCTCCTACGCCTCAGCCCCGGCCAAGCTCCATGCCCGCAGCCGCTCCTCACCAGACCACCACCGAATCTCCTCTTTCGACAGCCGCCCCCAAGATCCCACCCGAGCAGATCATTCAAAAATTCGCCGAGCGCGAAGCCGAGTTCCGCAAAGAGCGCGACAATTACACCTATACACAAACCTTCGTGATTCAAACCATCGACGACTACAGCGGCCAGCCCGACGGCGAATACCGCATGACCAGCGACATTCTCTTCACTCCCGAAGGCAAGCGCTACGAGCACGTCACCGACGCTCCCGCGCCGACCCTCCAGCGCATTAGCATGTCGCAGCAGGATTTCGACGACCTCGAGCACGTCCAGCCCTTTGTCCTCACCACCGACGAGCTCCCCAAATATGACGTCAAATATATCGGCCAGCAGCAGCTCGACGATCTCAATACCTACGTTTTCGATGTAGGCCCCAAAACCATCGAGAAAAATCAGCGTTACTTCCAGGGGCGCATTTGGGTCGACCAAAAAGACTTAGCCATTGTCAAAACCGACGGCAAAGCCGTTCCCGATATCAAGAAACACGGCCAGGAGAACGTCTTCCCCCGCTTCGAGACTTTCCGCGAGAACATCGAAGGCCATTTTTGGTTCCCGACTTACACGCACTCCGAGGACACGCTGCAGTTCAGCACCGGCAGCGTCCGCATCCGCATGACCGTACGTTATGAAAATTACAAGCGCTTCGGCTCGACCATCAAGATTGGTCAGCCCATCGAAATTCCCAAGGAAAAGCCATAGTCGTTTGTGAAAAATTGCGTGACGAACTTGCGATGAGTGTTGTCTACTGGCCGAGACTTGAGGCGTCTTTCTCTTGCCCCCTCTGAGCACTATCATCCAGCGCGTTCTAATCGCTCTGCTTCTAGCGGTCGCGCTCCTATACGCCGGAGATTACATTTCCGTCCGCGTCCGCATGATGAATCCCAAACCCAACAATCCTTTCGAAACCATCACCGCGCTCCGCGTCCTCGCCATCGGAGAAAAAGGCGGCAAAACCGAATACACCCTCGACCAGCTTCAGCCCCGGCAAACCGCCGTCTGCGTACACTCCCTGTTCCCCCACGCCGGCGATCCACCCTGTTGGTATCTCAAACGAAAATTCGCGCAACCCATACCAATGTCCCTGTATCTGGTTCCGGAATTCGCGCCGCAGCCAATTTCTTTTTTGAAGGAATGATCGCGCCGCCGATGGCGCGGCAGCGCGGCTAATTCTTACGCGGGAATTATTTCAGCAGGCGCTGGTTCACTTCGAAACTCGCCCTCCCACCGCGCCACCACCACGCACGCCAGACAATTCCCAAGCACATTCACCGCCGTCCGCCCCATGTCCATCAACTGATCAATCCCAAACAGCAAAAACAGCGGCTCCGTAGGCAAATGAAACTGCGCCGCCGCGGCCAGCACGATCACAAGCGACGCCCGCGCCACCCCCGCCGTCCCCTTACTGCTGATCAGCAAAGTCAGCATCATCACGACCTGTTGCCCAATCGTCAGATGCATCCCCGCCGCCTGCGCGATAAACACCAGCGCCAGCGCCTGATACAAACTCGACCCGCCCAAATTGAAGCTGTACCCCGTCGGCAGTACAAACGCCACCGTTTCGCGCCGCACTCCAAACGCTTCCATCTCTTCCATCGCGATCGGCAACGCCGCTTCCGAACTGGCCGTAGCAAACGCAATCGTCACCGGCTCCGTCACCGCCCGCACGAACTCTTTCAACGGTGTTTTCACCATTAGCGCAATCGGCAAGAGCACGCCAAAAATAAAAATGAGCAGCGCCACATACATCGTCGCCAGCAATTTCACCAGCGGCAAAAGCACTCCCAATCCCAAATGTCCCACCGTGTACGCAATCGCCCCGAACACGCCGATCGGCGCCGCGTACATCACCAAATTCGTGAACTTGAACATCGTTTCCGAAAGGCTCTCCGCAAACGCCAGCATCGGCCGCCGCTTCGCCCCCGGCACCAGCGCCAGCGCCATCGCAAACAACACGCTGAACACCACAACCTGCAACACTTGCCCCTCGGCCACCGACTTCGCAATATTTTCCGGAAAAATATCGGTAATAATTTGCGCCGCCGTATGCGGCGCAGCATTCAGTGGTGCCGCTCCTACCACCGGCGGCAAATGCACGCCCTCGCCCGCCCGGCTGATATCAATCGCCGCAAACCCAATCACCAGCGTAATCACCGAAACAATCTCAAAATAAACCAGCGACTTGATCCCCAGCCGCCCCACCTTCTTCAAATCCGCATGCCCTGCAATCCCCACCACCAGCGTCCCAAAAAGCAGCGGCGCAATAATCACCTTGATCAACCGCAAAAAAATCGTCCCCAAAAACTGCACATTCTCCGCCGCCGCAGGCCAATCGTGCCCCAACTCCGCCCCCGCCAGCAGCCCCACCACAATCCACGCCGTTAGCGACCGCCTCGCCCCCGCATACCCCGCAATCAACGCAATCGCCACCCACCGCAAACTCACCGCCGCAACCGCAGCCGCCCCCGCCGCATGCCCGCCCGCCACCAGCGACACCACAATCGCCAACGTCCCCGCAACAATCGCCGCTCCCAAAAGTTTTTTCTTCATCGCTCCCAACTCGCTTTTCTCATAAGCCGCGAACGCTATTCTGGATACGCCGCCCTGTCAATGCCCATATATCCGTGGGCATCGCGGGATGATTTCTAATCTGGAGTTTACTGTGATGTTTGTGATCTTGGTCACGTCTTGGAACCACGCTGACACATAAACTACTTGCAGCCTCTCTGGGCGAGTCGCCCTAAGGAGACGCGCTGAGGAGAAGAGCTTTACACGCGATAGGAGGGCGAAATGATTGAAGCACTTAAGGGATTCCCCACGAATGTTCTTGCCTTCGCTTGCAAGGGACACGTCACGAAACGTGATTACGAGACCGTGCTGATTCCTGCTGTCGAAGAAGCACTGAAGAAAAAAGGCAAAGTCCGCCTTTATTATCAAATTGATCCCGACTTTTCCGGAATTGAGGCCGGCGCCATGTGGGACGATTTCAAAGTCGGAATGGAGCATCTCGTACGCTGGGAACGCATCGCCGTCGTTACCGATGTGGATTGGATTCGGCACACGTTTCGAGTCTTCAGCTTCGTGATTCCAGGCGTCGCAAAGATTTTTCGCGTGGATGAGGCGGAAAAGGCCCGGAAGTGGATCATCGAGGGCATGGCACAATGACGACGCTTCCGTAAAATTCAGCCACCCAGCGTGTGCCGGAACCCAAACCAGCTAGCCGCATACCGGCTTCCGCGTGCGCCGGTTTTGCGTGAGCGGGTTTAAACCTTGTCGTAAGTCTCCAGTGCCAGTTGTCCTGGATCCATGGATCACATATCCTGTCGGCTCCAAGTCAATAGAATCGGGGGAGAAATGCAAAGAAAAGCAACCGTCCTGTTTTCGATATTCCTTGTAACTTCGCTTGTGGCATGTCTTCACTCGTCCAACGCCGCCTCCAACCCCGTCGACTATCGGTTAATGAAGAAGATCACCCTCGGCGAAGAAGGCGGCTGGGATTATTTTGACGTCGATCCGTCCACCGGCCACGTCTTCATCCCGCGTGGCGGGCACAT
The DNA here is from genome assembly GCA_963843265.1 of uncultured Acidobacteriota bacterium. Lineage (GTDB taxonomy): Bacteria > Acidobacteriota > Terriglobia > Acidiferrales > UBA7541 > Acidiferrum. Next base: position 511,932 of record CAWJJR010000002.1, read on the forward strand.
CATGGTCCTTGACCCCAGCGGAAAGCAGCTCGCTGATATCGGCGGCGTGCATGGCACTCACGCCATCGTGTTCGCTCCCGAACTCAAGCGCGCGTTCCTGAGCGCGGAGGCTTCGGTAGCCGTTCTCGACATGGAAAAGAGGCAGGTTCTTCCCGCCTTCGATCTAAAGGGCAAAGACCCGGACGCCATCCTCTACGATGCCTTCACCAAACGTGTTTTCACTTTCAATGGTGGCGGCACCAAAGACGCAACGGCCATCGATGCCAGCACGGGCGAGGTTGTGGGCAATATCCCTCTCGGCGGCAAGCCGGAAACCGCGCAGGCCGATGGCGAAGGGCACATCTATGTGAACGTAGAGGATAAAGATGAGATCGTGGCCTTCGATTCGAGAACCCTAAAAGTGTTGCATACCTGGCCCATAGCTCCCTGCAAGGATCCTGCAGGAATGGCGATCGATGTCGCTCACCAACGGCTCTTTGCTGGCTGCCGCAATCAGTTGATGGCTGTAGTTGACTACACCAACGGGAAGGTCGTTGCGACTGTCCCGATTGGAAAGGGTGTCGATGCGAATCGCTTCGATCCATCAACGCAACTTGCGTTTGCTTCATGCGGCGATGGCACCATCACCGTAGCTCATGAAGATTCTCCCGATAAATACACCGTGGTTCAGACCATCGCAACGCAGCGCGGCGCGCGAACCATGACCATCGACACGAATAACCACAACGTTTATACCGTGACGGCAGAGTTCGAGCCTCCTCCTCCTCCCACGCCCCAGAGGCCCCATCCCTGGCCCAAGGTGATCTCCAAGACCTTTACATTGTTGATTTATAGCCGGTAGGCCGCGGGTGCAGGCGGGCCTTATGAAATATCAGGGCGCCATCCCTCGTCTATATCCTTAAGAAGCCCGATGGCCTATTCACCCGTACTTCTTGTTCATATTTGCGCAGGGTCCGTGGGATTGCTGTCCGGCACAGCGGCAATATCCTTCCGCAAAGGCTCCCCGCGCCATGTGCTTGCCGGAAAAGTCTTTGTCGCCTCCATGCTCACCATGGCCGTCTTTGCGGTGTACCTGGCCATCACGCGGCATCAGCCAAACAACATCGGCGGCGGCATTCTAACTTTTTATCTGATCGGAACGGCGTGGTTGACCGCAAGGCGCAAAGACGGGGAAACGAGCCGTTTTGATTGGGCCGTGCTCCTGATCCCTTTAGCGCTCGGCCTTCTCACTTGGATGAATGGTCTCAATGTTGTGCGCAGTGGCGCCAGCTCGCAAGACGGAGTTCCCGTAGGAATGACCTTTTTCATGGGTTCCGTGATGCTGCTCGCTGCCGCCGGGGACGTTCGCATGTTGCTGCGCGGCGGTCTTTTTGGAGCCCAGCGCATCTCTCGCCATCTCTGGCGCATGTGCTTCGGTCTGTTCATCGCAAGCGGCTCTTTTTTTCTGGGCCCCTTCAACCGCCCGCTGAGATTGCTTTCCGCTGTAGGGTTGGGACAACACCTTCCCGCCGCCCTATTCAGCACAGGCCTCTATCTAATCCTCACCCTACTTCCGCTCATCCTGCTGGTCTTTTGGCTACTCCGCGTCCGCCTCACAAGCGCCTATAACAAAAGGTTGTTCGTCCCCCGCTCCGGCGAAGCCCAAACCTGACGAACCCACGCCACTCCTCGCAGCAAGCCCGCCAACGAATCACCCTCGAACGCAACCTCCCGCTCTCCTCGTTAGCCCCCGGCCACTACACCCTAGAAATCTTCGTCCTCGACCTCCTCACCAACCAAACCATAACCCGCTCCGCCGACTTCACGGTTCTGCCACTGCCAATCCCCAAACCAAGGACGTGAACTCGCCGGGGCATCGGACTCACTTACTGCTGTGGAGGAAAGAAAACACGACTTGAACAAATTTCCCGATGGCTGCTCCCAAGCTGAGCCAGAGCGTCCACCTTCTGATGTTTTTGTCTCTACGCACCTGCTTCGGACTCCCATGGCTGCGCTGAAGCATTTCGCCTCCTGAAATGAGCCCGCCCGGCAGAAGAGTGCCTTTGGGCGGCCACTAGCCTGACTACAAATCGATCTTGCGCTGTCTTTTCCTGGGTAGATGCCGCGCAAGAAAATCCTGTCGCAAGACGGAGTCTGCGCTCGTCGAACTCGGAGAGTCACTCGGAGAGTTGCGGAATGTTGGGTGAAAGTTTCGGAGGGTCTAACATCTCCTACGTTGGCAGCTTGGTTACCTCGATCCCCAGCGCCTCTGCTAATTTCTTGAGAGTCGCAGGGTACGGTTGTTTAGTTTTGCCCTTCAGGTAGTTGTTGGCCGTATGGAAGTCGACATTTGCTTTGGTCGCCCAATCGTGAATGGACAGCCCTTGTTTGTCGAGGATTGGCTTTATGAATGCCTTCCGGGTGTTCCTTTGCTCATGCTTGCCGTCCACATGTTTCTCTGTCCTCTCGCTCGCCTGTGTCTTGGGCGTAGCCGAAACCGTGCGGCGCAATTCGATTGCTCGATCAATCGAGCTGAGCCAATCCTGCAAATACATGCCGATCCTTCTCTCAAAAAACTCCTGCCTGGGAATAGTGGCTTTTTTCAATTGCTCACGGTCCGGTGGGCCGTCCACTGTAACCGGTACTTCCCAACGGATGTGCGTCACTCGGTCCACCCATATCGTGAACGCATCCCATTGACCCAACTCGCACGCGAAATCGAGACACTCCCTCCAAATCGCCTCGCGAAAGTCTGCCTGCGCGACACGCGCAATAGTCGCTGTCACAAGCAAATCCGCAAGCTCCCTCGAAGCCCGTGATATCGCCTTTACGTATTCTTTCATTAGAGCAAAGGCTAAGCCCAGGTCGAGCTGTGGGTCAGGCATCTTTTTGCTGGACAGCACCGCCCCCCATTCGCCCTCCACCACGCGCGGAAGGTGAGCCTCGTCGAAGAATCTCCTCTATACCTCGCACCTGAGGTTCTCAAGGTCCGATAGCTCGACTCCAAGCAACGCCCTGCTTCTCCGAGCGTCTAGAACTGGAGGATTCGCGGGGTGAACCCCCGCTGGCATGATCGAGTTCTCCATTCGCCTCCGAGAAGCTACCGCACGATTTACCAATACTCCTCGCAGCTCCGATTTCGATTCTTCGACATCTGCCACGAGTTGATCTCTTTGTTCCTCAAGTTGAACACGCGAGACTTCTTCTTGGAGACGGTCAAGGGTCCGTTCAATCTCCGCGATTCGCGCCTTTTTCTCAAGAATCGCATCACGTAAGTTCTGATCCGCAAGCGGCGATGTTGGAATCCGTTTCTCGTGTAGTTGGCTATTCGTGGACTCGCTTCCTTCTGCAGCCGGCGCTGGAGTTGCTAGGAGAAGCTCCTCGTATTCTTTCCACTCGACCGACTCCTTGAACCGACGCGCCACATCGGAGTTAATTGAACCGTTCCAATTGCTTATCCAATGTTGATTAAGGTCCGGGAATTGGTCGAAGACAACCATGATGGTCAGTCGCCGCAGAAACTCTTTGGATTCGCGCTCAACGCGCTCAATGGTCCAGCCGCGCTCACTTCGAAGAGCACACGCTTCTCTAGCGAACGCTAGGAATATGCGCATGATGCAAGGGATTGCCAGGTTCTGGTCGTTGTAGTCGTAGGCGCTGTTAGGAAGCAACTCTCGATAAGCGCGGATCTTCTCTCTTTCAACCCGGTCCCGCGCCTCGGGCGAAAACTCACTTGGATGGAAGTCCATACGCTTTAACCTTATTTCGCGCTCGGGCAGGGTGCGTGTGGGCGCAAAGGCGCTCTGGACATGGATCGAGAATACCACTGCCTTTTCGCTCTCAGGAAGCGCGGCGGCCGCTCTGGGCATCCGGCAGCTAGTCGTCGCGAATCACGGCGTAATAGACCGGTAAGTCTCCAGAACAGCCTTCGCCAGTTTTCCAGTCCTTGCGAGCGCTTCCAGCCGCCTATACAAATCCGTCTGGTGGCTCTTGTCTTTCTTGCCGATCGCTACCACGGCAACAGCACGAATATCCTCAATCACCTTGTAAACCACCCTGTAGTGCTCAAAATGAAAGCTACGGAATCCCTCCAGCAATCCTGTAAGCGGCTCCGAACATCCGATGGGATCGACATGTATCTTCTTCTCGAATTCCTTCTTTAGGGCGTTCTTCACGTTCTTGGGAAGCCGCTTGATGTTCTCGACGGCTTCGTCCGTAAACTTTGAGCAGTACACCTAACCCTCCCCAAACGCCTCCTCGAACGAATGCAGCTTGCCGCTCCGCGTCCTTTCATCGAGATTTTCTGCCGCGCTCAGAATCTGCTTGAAAAACTCCTGATTCGACGTGATTTCCAAAGTCTCCACTACGGAACGCAGCCTTTGGATCAGCTCATCAAAATACTTTTTGTCCAGCAAAAGCTTTTCATCTTCCTCGTGGGTAGCGGAAATAACTACGACATTGTGACCTCGCGCCAATCGAAGCGTCGCACTCTGGTTCTGTCGCAGTTCTGACCGCTTGACTGTGTGCCTCTCCGGACGTGTCAACGCCTTCACTGTCATAACAATCTCCTTGTACATCTGCCACGTACAATATGTACGTGGCAATTGTACGATTTTAGGCCGCGACGGTCAATGGTTAGCGGGGTGTGGCCGGGCCCGCACACACCGCTTTTGAGCGTCTAGTTCCGCTGCAACTCCGACCGCTCCCCTCCATCTTTGCTGTGAGCCGTCAGCTGTAAGCCGTGAACTTCTCCCCCCACCCCCAAGATCAAATTGAAGGTTTCCCATTTTGGTCCTTGACAGACTGTTACTTCCGGTGTATAAGTGTTTCCAGGTAATATTCTGATTTATTCCCAGTACCGCCAGCGTCCTGCTGGCGTTTTGTTTTCCAGGGCAATTTTGTTACAGAAATTCTTGTCTCGGGTCAGAGTGCGCATCAGTATCATTCGATTGCACTTAGCCGTCCTTTGTTTTCATACTCTTACGCACTCTATTGCACTGCCTAGAATCACAACCCCTTTCTTTTTATGGGATTCCGCACTCTTTGCCCAAATGACCGGGGGTGGGCATACCCCTCGTATCGGTTAACCGCTCGCATCTTCCACCGCAAATCGTCTAAAGTATTTCCGCAATTCCATGGAGTCCGATTCGGCATGAACCGCTCACTCGCATTTTTGTCCGTTCTCTGTCTTTCGCTCTCATCCCTTTTTCTTCCCAATGCCAAAGCTGGCGGAAGAAAGGTCCATCTCGAGAAGGTCGGTGTAATGCACCGGCAATTTATTCCGCCCGAACCGTATGACTGGCGCGGCGCCCAAACCCACGCCCTCGTCACCGACATTTGGTATCCCGTCGACGCCACCGCAGTCGAGAAAGAGCAGTGGGTTGGCCCGCCGAGTGCGCCCTTCGCCATGGCGGGTAAAGCCGCTCCGGACGCACCGCTCATTGCCGCTCCACAAAAGCTTCCGCTGATTCTTCTTTCTCACGGCACCGGCGGCTCGGCGCTCATGATGGCCTGGCTCGGCACGGCGTTAGCGTCGCATGGCTATATCGCCGCCGCTGTAAATCATCCCGGCAACAACGCGATCGAGCCCTACACCGTCCAGGGATTTTCCCTCTGGTGGGAACGCGCCAACGATCTGACCGCCGTCCTCAACGCCATGCTTGCCGATTCCACCTTCGGCCCGCGCATCGACCCAAACCGCATAGGCGCGGCAGGTTTTTCTCTCGGCGGCTTCACCATGATCGAAATCGCTGGCGGCATCGGCGACCTTTCTCGTTTCGAGGCTTTCTGCAAGACTCCCAGCGCGAATGCTCTCTGCACCGACCCGCCCGAATTTCCGGGCCTCTCTGCCAAAGTCACCGCACTCGCTAAATCCGATCCCGCGTTTGAAGCGTCGCTCCGCGAAGGCGCGCAACCCCATCGCGATCCGCGCATCCGCGCCATCTTCGCCATCGCCCCCGCTCTAGGCCCCGCCTTCTCGCCGGCTTCCCTCGCCAGAGTCACCATTCCGGTGCAGATTCTGGCCGGCTCCGCCGATACCATCGTCCCGCTCGATACCAGCGCAAAATTCTTCGCCGCTCACATTCCCAACGCGCAGCTCACCATCATTCAAGACGTAGGCCACTACACCTTCCTCGACACCTGCTTGCCTCTCGGCGACCAATCCAAGCCCCAGCTTTGCCTAGATCGTGCCGGCGTCCTCCGCGACGACATCCACTCGCAAGCCGCCAACCTGGCCTATCATTTTTTCGAAAATAGTCTGAGGTGAATCGGGAAACTGCGATGAGATTTAAAGCAACCGTTTGAGGATGAGGGAAAGCTCTCAGCAAACCTGAAAAGCTCAACTCGGCAGCAGCGATCTCCTCTTCGGCACGCCCTTTTCACGGTACAAATCGCGGTCCGCTGCTCCCAAAATCTCGTTCAAAGTTTCGCCGTCATCCGGATATACGGCCGTGCCAATGCTCACGAAAAGTTTCGGCTCCTCTCCATCTTCTGCGAGCCGCTTGGAAATTCGCTGCGCCACGAGCCGCGCCGCTTCCGCATCCGTCTCCGGCAAAATCAGCATAAACTCGTCGCCACCGTAGCGGCCCGCGGTATCCATCTCCCGCGAATACAGCCGAAGCATATCCGCCAGCCTGCACAACGCCCGGCTGCCAACGATGTGCCCGTATGCGTCGTTAATCTTCTTGAGCCCATCCAAATCCAGCAACAAAAGGACAAAACGCCGCTCGGTTCTGCCGTATCTCTTGATCTCGGTCTCCAGCGCCTCAACCACTTGCCGATAGTTCGCCAGCCCCGTCAGTGGATCGTTCAGCGCCAGATTCCTCACGCGCTCCTCGGAGTGCCGGTGCTCAGAGACCTCTGCAGCCACCGCGATCGTCGCAACCGCCGCAATGCCCAGGAATGCCTGCGAGAGAAGCAGCGATAGATTGTGCGACTCTTGGGCAAACGCCCCGAATCCATGCCCCGTGCCCCACACCGTAAATCCTGCCAACAAACACGCAGCCGTCGCCACCTCGCGCGGCCCAAACCGAAACGCAGCCCAAACCAAAAATGGAATGCACAAATACTCGAGAGGGTAATTCTTGAATTCCGCCTGGAAAACCCCGCTGAACAATATCCATGCGGTTCCAATCAGGCCCACAAAAAGCGTTGCAAGTTCCTCGGATTGCTTCTTGTTCCAATGCCAGCGCGGGTTCTCTTTCCACAGCAACAGTAACGGCGTCACGATCACCGCTCCCGCCGCATCTCCCAACCACCACGTGCCCCACATCGACCCAAACTCCGACCAATCCGCCAAGCCGCCCGAAGCCAGCGTCACCGCTCCAACCGTCGCGCCCACCGTCGAGGCAGCCATCCCCCCCACCAGGGCAAACTTAAAAATGTCCCGCGCTCGCGCAAACGCTTCTTTGCCGTGCGCGAAGCGGTTGATGAGATACCAGCCGGCCAAACCTTCCAACGTATTCCCTGCGCCAATCGCTATGGACGTCCCCACATTCCCGGCCGTCGTCAAATTCACCAGAAACGCACCAATCAGAATGCCGGGCCAAATCTCAAATCCGTAAACCAATAAAGCCGCAATCGCAATCCCTGTGCAAGGCCACACTGCCGCGACGCTCGGATGGGAATACGTTAACTCCAGTCCCAGTTTTCCCGCGAGGAAGTACACCACGGCCAGGACCGCCACCACCGTCGCTTTCTTTAGCCACACCGGCCGCGTCATTCCACACTCTCCGCCTCACCCAAATTCTTCCGGGGGAGGGAATTAGGCACCACGAGCAAAGGCATCTACGGACACGCGAGGCGTACCGAATTGGACCGGTTTACCGGCCCATACGCCGCCTCTTCTGATGTAATCTCCAATTTTACTAAATGTTCCGGGCTAACGCGTGCTTAACTCATCCCGTTTTTCAATCTCAGCAATGCCTCTCAGCTGCTTGGACGGGCCCGCTCCCAGATGCAGTTGGAACCACTGTCTTCATTTCTGCCCCTGGGTGTCCGCGGGCCGAGGCTGCAGTTGTTCTCGCGTCGCCAGCCAAGCCCCAAGATGTCCGCGGCCCATTCCATGCAAAGTCTGAAACAAAATTCCTGCCGCGCCCTCCGAGTTCGTCCAGGCCACCAGGCCTTTCCCGCTAATCTCCACGGCGAAATCGAGATCGAACCAGAACTCGATGGATGCGGTGCGCTTCAAATTCTTCACGCCGCGAATCGCCATTCCTCCCTCGCTTAGGTTCGTGATTCGCCCCTGCTGTTCCGCCTGGCCGTCTTTCAACGTCACAGCAAAATTTCCGGGATGGCGAAAATACCGCCGCCGCTCTTGCAGCATAATGTCTTTTGCGATGGTGATATGAAGCGCGACGGCTTCCACACTGAGCGGCGCGCGCAGCACAAAGTTTGCTCCGGCGGTGAGCGCGGACGTGGTCTCCCGTGCGGACTGGACACAAGCGAAAATCGCGGCCTTTGCGTTGGATGGCCCTTTGCGAACCGCCTCGATCAACGGCAACGCGCCGGCGAGCTGCATATCCACAAAAATACCGTCGATTTTTTTGCGCTCCAGGTACTCGCGCGCCGCTTCCGCCGTCGGCACCAGCCCCAGCTTGGCCTGGTATTTTTTCACGCCGCCGGAAACCGCGGTCAGTGTTGCGTAATCGTTGGACACCAGCAGGAATTCGAGCTCGGACAGTGTGGACATGGTGGTAGCGATTCTCCGTCGGCTCGTGAGATTCTCCAGATTGTTCCTGCGATTGTAAACTCTATCTTTAGCTTCGAAAGCGACAATCTGTCGAGAGATTCCTTATCCTCGGCACATCAATTCAGCAATCTTTTTCCGGCTCAATTCCCATTGTAGTAAGCCCTGCCATCGCCTGCGCACCCCGTTTGGAGTAATCTCGGTAAGCCGGATGGAGGAGGGAACGCAAATGACAAAATACGGCAAAGCGGCAAGCGCAAGTGTAAAGAGGGCATTGGCTCTCGAGAAGGAAGGCAAGCTGCGCTCAGGAAAGGGCGGCAAGGGCGGAGTTGTGAAAACGCGCAAGCAAGCCATCGCCATTGGATTATCCGAAGCGCGGAAAAGAGGCGCGAAGGTTCCGAGAAAAAAGAGCTGAAACGCGCGCTTCTACACCTCAATCCATAGCACGAGTAATGAATTCCTCTTTCAAACGAAAAGGTGAAAAGGCGCCAGCCCTATGAACCCTCGAATACTCCTGCATCTTGAAGGCGCCGGCGTTTTTCTCGGCAGCCTCTTTGTCTACCACTGGAGCCACGCAAGCTGGCTCCTCTTCGCCCTGCTCTTTCTCGCGCCTGATCTGTCCATGCTCGGCTACCTCGCGGATGTTCGCGTCGGAGCCATCGCTTATAACGCCGTGCACACCTATTTGGGGCCGTTTGCACTGGCAGGCTACGCCTGCGAGTCCAACCGCCTCCCTATTTTTTCCATTTCCCTGATTTGGATCGCTCACATCGCTTTCGACCGCATGCTCGGCTTCGGTCTGAAGTATCCCACTCGCTTCAACGACACTCATCTGAGTTCCGATCATCACACGACGTAGCCGGCAGGAGATGCGTTGTTTGTGCGGCCTTGCGTTGGGTTGATGCTCGCTTTCTTCCGAACTCCGGCCTCGTTCGGTTTCTCCCGGTGCATCTGAAATAGGTGATAATCTTGTCGCGAGCAGGTCGTGAATGGGACCGTCGGCTAGACCGTTTATTCGGCTATTAGACCTCCACGCCCCCCTTGTGCTTGCACTGCTGCTTGTGCCGCTGGCTCTGTCATCGCAGGAGTCACCTCAGACTCCACAAATTCATGTCTCAACTCAGCTCGTTCAGATCGGCATCATCGTTCGGGATAAGAACGGGCCGGTTGCGGGTTTGACGAAAGATGATTTCTCCGTCTTTGATCGTGGGAAGGCCCAGAGAATTAGTGTTTTCTCGGTGGAATCCGATGCCTCGGCGCGGCCCGAACGGCCGACGCAACCGCTGCCGCCAAATACGTTCTCCGATCAGGTGCAGTACATGGGCGACAAGCCGCGGAGTGTGACCGTCGTCTTGCTCGACAACTTGAACACTCTTTCCGGCAATGGCCATGAAGGATACGAAACCAGTCCTTGGTGGATGGAGGATCTTGCACTTTCCAATGCGAAGGCGCATCTTATCGAGTTCATTAGGACTCTCGATCCGAGGGATCGGGTGGCCATCTATGGTCTGGGCGACACTTTACATGTTCTATCTGACTTCACGAGCGACCGCGAGCGTCTACTCGCAATCTTGAAAAGATATGACACCACTTCCAGGACGAACCGCGATGAAGTCGAGCCGGGCAAATGGCATACCCCTGTTCCCGGGGAATTCAACCCTCTACTAGACGCGCAAGCGCTGCAATTGTCCGCCATTACAAATGAGCGTCGCGCCGAAGCAACGATGTCCGCTCTACAATCGATTGCCTCTCATGTCGCCAACATTCCTGGCCGCAAGAATCTCGTTTGGCTCACCGCCAATCTTCCATTTTCGGATGTCGCGCTCGCCCGCATTCTGAGTCCTGCCCAGATCGCAGCATATCCGGTGGATGGGCGCGCCTTGATGACGCGAAGAACTCCTGAAACGCAATGGGAAATAGACGATCAGCTCGATGGCGTCCTGGGCAGGGGAGCGCCTGCACAATCGTCGCAGCCTATTGGCGTTGACACTATGCGAGAGTTGGCCGACGAAACCGGCGGCCGGGCTTTCGTCAACACGAACGACCTCACGGGCGCTATTCGCGACGCCGTCGAGGATTCCGCCGTCACCTACACACTCGGTTTTTACATAAACTCCGATTCGCTCGACGGGAAATTCCATGAACTGAAGGTGAAGGCAAAGCGATCTGGGCTGCAACTCCGGTATCCCAAGGGCTATTTTGCCCTTAAGGAAAATGCGGCCACGCAGGACGAAGGCCAAAACAATTTGGTGGCGGCCCTCCGCAGTCCGCTGGAATCGGCTTCCATTCCGGTGCAAGTTCGAGTAGTTCGCGTCGAGCAGCCCTTGCCGCACTGCTTAAGCCTCTTCGGATTGATTGATATTCGCAATCTTCGCCTTGAGCAGACCGGCGCGGTCCGCAAAGGCGCGGTTGAGGTTGCAACGATAGAACAAGATGAAACCGGGAAAATCCTGCGGCAATCCGCCAGCAGGATCAATTTCAATTTCAAAGAACGTCAATATGACGCTTACTTGAAGTCTGGCTTCACGTTTCATCAGTACGTACAACCGCAAGCTGGAGTCACGACGTTGCGCATCGTGATCGAAGATATGGCGACCGCACAAGTCGGCAGCCTCATCATCCCTCTGACCAGTGTGAATTAACCCGCAGGACACGATTGGCTCGGGTGGCTGAGACGTTTCCGTGCCTCAGTGCCCAGCTCTAACACCACTGGATCCTTTGTCTTTCTTTCCGTGCCCCCGATACCGGCTACTGGGCCGCCAGCCCAGGATAACTCTGAAGCTTTAACGATTGAACGCCCATAACTCCATTACTTTCATGTGTTTAGTTCTAACCCTACAGGGTATACCTCACGGAGGTGGGCTTAGCCGCCATTCGCCGCTGCGCTCTGGACCTTGTGTACCGTTGCGCTGGCGTTTGCAAAGTGCCAGAATCAGGCTGGTTACCGCCATTTGCGGTTTGGCGGCGGACCGGGAAACAAGTCCGCTCCCGGCGGTGTCTAAGGATAGGAGAGCGGACATCGGGTTCGGCGTACGCAGAGTGCCAGACCCGGTCGCAAGTCGCTCCCGGGAAGTTCGGGATCGTACTCGCAAGAAGGCCTGGGTCCATCGTTCAAACGCCGCGTGCTAATGAGGCGTTCTAAGGTGGAACCTACCAGCAGGGTGGCCCGAGGATTAGATCGGGTCGGAAAGGCCGGCAGTGTCCGAATGGGCTAGCGCCCTTTCATGGGGCCGCGATGAAGCCGAACTCGTCTCTGAGCTGCAAGCCGGCTCCGAAACGGCATTTGACTGGCTGGTCACGCATTATCACGCGCCGGTTTATAACTTGATTTTGAGCATGCTCGGGGACACTTCCGACGCGGCCGATGGTTCGCAGGAAGTTTTCTTGAAGGCGTTTCGCGGGATTCGCAAGTTCCGGCAGGGCAGTTCTTTGAAAACCTGGCTTTATCGCATCGCCATTCGCGAAGCGCTCAATCATAAGCGCTGGTTCAAGCGCCATTTACAAAAAAATGTTTCGATCGACGCCGCGCCGGAAGAAGGGCACGCTTCTATCGAGATTGAAGATCTAGCCGCGACGCCGTTTGAGCAGCTTGCTTCGCGGGAAATTCAAGTCGCGGTGCAGCATGCTTTGCAGGAAGTTCCGGACGTGTTTCGCACCGCGGTGATTCTGCGTGATCTCGAGGGCTTGAGTTACGAGGAAGTTGCGGAAGTGCTGGAGTGCGGCGTCGGCACGGTGAAGTCGCGCATCTTGCGCGGGCGGCGAGCGCTGCGGCAGGTTCTCGAGCCACTGCTGATGGAGCGTGAGCCGCACATTTCTTCTCATAGTACAGCGAGTGATGCTCCGCAGACCGCATCGCACGGGAGCGCGGGCAGCGCGATTGTCGAACCACAGCCGTCGCCCTTCGGGGATGCGTATTCTGCGGCGCGACGCATCCATGATTTTTCAAAAGAGGATTCTTCGCAAGAGCAGTCCTTGCGCGCAAATGGCGCGGGGGAAGGGCTTCCATGAAGTGCACCACGGTAAGGACAAAACTGGCGGGCTATCTCGACGACGCCATCACGGGAACGGCATCGGTCGAGGAGCGCGTGCAGATTGGCAAGCACTTGAATGGGTGCGCCACGTGCCGCGAGGAGCTGCAGCGCTTCCGCAAGCTGGCTGTGCTGCTTTCGCGCGTGCCGAAGAACCTTCCGCCGGCCGATCTGGCGGTGCGCATTAAAGTGGCTGCGGCGCAGTCGCAGCCTTCGCAGGACTGGCACGGCCGACTGCGCCAAATGCGCGACCGGGCGGAAATTTTGCTCGACAACGTGTTTCGTCCGCTGACTGTGCCGGCCACCGGCGGAATTTTTTCCGCGATTGCGATTTTTGTGCTCGTGCTGCAATTGATGGTTCCGGGGATTACGGTGCGCGCCGTTTCCAACGATGTGCCGCTCAATATTCTGCGTCCGGCTGAGTTGGTGACGCTTTCGGACTATCCGCAGTCGTGGCCTTCCGAGCAGCAAGACGTTGAGCTGTCTCTGCCGCATGGGCTGCTGGTCGATGTCACGGTCGATGCGCATGGCCAGATGGCTGATTATCAGATTCTTTCCGGTCCGAGCAGCGCTAATTTGCGGCATCAACTCGATCAGATGCTTCTCTTTTCACGCTTCCGCCCGATGATGAGCTTCGGCCGTCCTACTTCTGGCGGACACGTTATTCTGAGTTTCAGCGCCGTGCGCGTTCGCGGCTAGTTTCCCATGAAAATCGGCCGCTTGTTTAAAACCGCAACCGCGGCGAACGCCGCGCTCTGTTTTTTCTTTTTTCTTGCCTCAGCACATTCGCAAAATCGCCCGCCAGTGGCGGTCGTGCATTTGCCGCAGCCATCGACTGAGGAAAAACTTTTGCTCGATGACCTCAACCGCGAACGTGCCGCGATAGGGTTGCAACCTCTGAAGTGGAATGATGCTCTTGCGGCGGCGGCGCTCGGCCATGCCCAGGTGATGGTGCGCGAAAATGTTCTCACGCATCAAGCTCCCGGCGAACTTCCTCTTGAACAACGAGCGGCTCGAGCTGGCGCGAGGTTTTCCGTGATCGCGGAAAATGTGGCAATAGGTCCCAGCGCCGAAAGCATTCACGATGGGTGGATGCATTCTCCCGGCCACCGTAAGAACATCCTCAATCCTGCGGTGACTGCCGTCGGGATCGCGACCATAAGAGGAACAGACGGAATATTCGCGGTGCAGGATTTTTCCAGAGCGGTGGCGAATCTGAGTTTGGAGCAGCAGGAGGAAAAAGTGGTCGCGCTTCTGAAGGAAAACGGCCTTTCGAGCGCGGGTGCTACAAAGGACGCGAGGAAAACATGTCAGATGGATCGCGGGTACGCCGGTGCGAACGCCTTGTACTTGATTCGATTTGAAGTGGCCGATCTTGATGAACTCCCCGGCGACCTTCTGCGAAGGATCCAAAGCCGGAATTATCGAAGCGCAGCCGTGGGCGCCTGTTCGGAGAGTGACGCTGGGGGATTCACACAGTACCGCATCGCTGTGCTTCTGAATTGATGGGGCAAATCGAGAGAATAATGTTGGAAAAAGAAAAATCAGATGCCACGCGAAATCTGTCGGAGGATTGGATAGCTAGATTGTGTCTTGACTCGAACAGAACCTGCGGCTATTTTGGGGGTGTGTTGAAGTCAGCCTATGTTTAGGCGGAGATCCGAACCCATGATCTTCCCCATGCGAATGTCCTTGCTTCTCGGATTGTCCTTATTCCTCGCGTCAGGTGGTATGACTTCCACTTGGCCCGGGGCGACCGGAGTGAAAATAACTGTCCGCTATACTGTTGCTGGCATTGTGTCGGAGCAGACGATCTATTTCCGCGCGGACGCCAAACGGATCGAATACCGCAAGGTGAGCGGCCATCGCTACGGCCCACACATGGCGGGCATTGAACGGTGTGATTTAGGCGAGGCATATGATCTGAACCTCGACCGGCAAGAATATGATTCGGCCCCTTATCCCCCCAAGCCACTGACGAAAGAACAGTTGGCCAAATCGGGAATGAAGCCGCCACAGGCTTTGCCGCCAGGTCTGCCCACGTTACGGATCGAGGTTACAACTGTGGACACTGGCGAGCGTAAAGATTTTTTCGGACGCACAGCGAGACACGTGATTACAACCACGAGGGAGACGCCCCTGGAGGGCTCGCATCGCGAAGCGCAAGAAACAGTAATCGACGGTTGGTATATTGACCTGGACACACGGATTTCCTGCGATCGCAGATGGCCCGACAACAAAAGGGGAACAGGAGTGGCCTATCTCAGGGCAGGAAACGCGCCGTCGGAGAGGATTGAGTCCGTGCAGAACGGTAAGGCCGAAACGGGGTTCCCGGTCGAGACCAAAATGATCTCGAAGAGCCTCTTCACGCTTCCCGACGGATCGGAGAAAAAGACAGATTCTAGAGACATGATGAAGGTCATTGATTTTGCTGAGGGGCCAGTCAACCCCGCCCTTTTTGAAGTACCCGCGGCGTTTAAGAGAATGGATCATATCGATAGCAACGGGTTAGGAGAACAACAGAGCGCACTGACGCTCGCCTGGTATCGGGTCGTGGATAAGGTGGAAGATCTCTGGAATTGAGAGTTCTGCCTCCACAAATTAATTATTGTTTCTGTGCGTAAGACGAACTAGAATGGGCCCATGAATCGTGCGGCTTACTCGTATTCGTTTCGATTTTGGTACCCACCCACATAGAGTGCGAGGGGCGATTCTGTAATTAGCAAAAGCGGAAAAGAGTTTCGACCCACTCGCAGAGAGTGGGTTTTTTGTTTTAGGCTGCAAAATTTCGTTGAGTCGGATTTTTGGAAGGAATTTTGGGACGTAAAATGCTAGCGAGAGGGATGAGCCATGATTATTTCCATGAAGATGCACGCGACGCGGCAGGAGATCGATGAAGTCCGTAGCCAGGTGGAACACTTCGGGTACAAAGTGCACTCGATTGAAGGGGAAGAGCGCGTGGTCATTGGCGTGGTGGGAGTGGGAGACGTGACGGCGTGCATGGAGTCGGTCGAGTCGATGCCGCAGGTCGAGAAAGTGGTGCGCATTTCGGCGCCATACAAATTTGTGAGCAAGCAGTTTCGGGCGGGAAAGACGCGGGTGCGTGTGAATGGCACGGAAATTGGTGGCGACGAGTTTGTGGTGATGGCGGGGCCGTGCTCGGTGGAATCCGAAGAACAGATCATGCGCGCTGCGGAAGGAGTGGCGAAGGCGGGCGCGAAAATTCTGCGTGGAGGCGCGTTCAAACCGCGGACTTCGCCGTACGACTTTCAGGGTATGGAAGAGGAAGGGCTGAAATTGCTGCAAAAGGCGAAGAAGGCCACGGGCTTGGCGATCATTACGGAAGTGATG
This sequence comes from uncultured Acidobacteriota bacterium, assembly GCA_963843265.1. GTDB lineage: Bacteria > Acidobacteriota > Terriglobia > Acidiferrales > UBA7541 > Acidiferrum. The sequence continues at coordinate 527,979 of CAWJJR010000002.1, forward strand.
AGCGACCGCGACGTGGATTTGATCGCGAACTATGCGGACATCATGCAAGTGGGCGCGCGAAACATGCAGAATTTCATTTTGTTGAAGGCGCTGGGAAAATGCGGGCGGCCGGTGCTTTTGAAGCGGGGGATGAGCGGGACGATCAAGGAATTGCTGATGTCCGCGGAATATATTGTGGCGCACGGAAATTCGGATGTGATTCTTTGCGAGCGCGGCATCCGCACATTTGAAACGGAAACGCGAAACACGTGCGACATCGCGGCGATTCCGGCGCTGAATGAGTTGACGCATCTTCCGGTGATTCTGGATCCCAGCCACGCAACGGGGAAGCGCAGCCTGGTGCCGGCAGTTTCGCGCGCGGGAGTAGCGATTGGCGCGGACGGATTGATTGTCGAGGTGCATCCCGCGCCGGAAAAGGCGATCAGCGACGGTGCGCAATCGCTGGATATACCACAATTCCAAAAGCTGATGAAGGATTTAGAACCGTACATTCAATTGTGGAAAGCCTCAAGGACGAAGGAAGCCGCTGCAGCAGGGGTTTGACAAGCAACGGTATAACGAGATGACGACGTAAGAAGACGGCCAAAGCAAAAATAAGGATAACGCAGAGGCACCTCGACCAAATCGGGATAAACGCCGTTCGCAGCGCCAGCGCAAAGCGTTCAAGGGCCGCGAGGTTGAAAACACAGACGGTAACGCCGGCGCGGCTAGTCCAGCTCCGGCAACATGCGAAAGGGTTTGTTCCTGCCCCAGCGATAGATTGCGAAATCACTATCCAGCGTCAGAATGTCGGCAGTTTCAAATTCATTTGCCAAAAGGATCAGGCAGGCGTCGGCCAGGTCAATCTTGCGATCGCGGTACTTACGCAAGACCTGCTTTACGCCAGCCGCTTCCTTCGAGATCTGGAAAGGGATTTGAAAAATGCCAGCGACCACGTTTTCATTTATTACTTCCGGCGCACCCGGGAGATTGCGCAGCAAATAGCAGCTCTCTGCAAGGACAGCTTCGCAGGTGACGAGCGGCGAGCGCAATTCGCGAACGGCTTTCGCGCAGGCCTGGTGGGCATTCTCACTGCGGTCGAGAAGGGCGACAATCACGCCGGTATCGAGAAGTACGGGTTTCACTTTCCGAAGCCGCGAAGGTGTTTCCTGTTTGTCCCCAGGTCGGGCACGCCAGACGAAAATCTTCCTAAACCGATAACGCCTTGTTTTTTCCGACAGACATAGTGTACTTCGAGAATGCGCAGGCCTTCGCGGACGACTCGCGAGGGAGTCCAGCCCAGTTCGCGAACCAGCGCGGCCAGTCTTTTACGCGAGCGATCATCGAGTCTCGCTTGGATTGTGGAGGGCATACCTGATTGTACTACGAATTGCATGTTGTATGACAGCCAGAGCCTTCCCCGAGGGCACGCTCGCTCGTCCGAGTAGACAGAGGCACTTTCGCGTGATCGAAACGGATTTCTCCTACAAGAACCCTTGGCGCGCATTTTGAACCCAAGCAAAGACTGGCCCGTACTTGATGGCACTGGATTACTGGCCGAACGGTCAAGTACGCCCAAAGCAAGTCCTATTGTTCCTCCCAGTCCTAAATGTTCTCTAGAGATAGAGGGATTTCTCTCTCTGAAGCAGATGGATTTCACGTGTGGGTGGGTGACATGTGGACGATATCTGAATTGCATGGGAAACGGCGCCGGAATTTTGATTTTTGCTCGGTGTGCCTGTGCGTGGTGTGCGTTTGCCTCGTCAGTGCGGCGTTAGCGATGGCGCAGAGTGAGCTGCCCGTTCATGATTCCGTGTCGAGCCCGCGATTGTTGACGATCGAGGAAGGGCGTTCGATCGTCAATGTGGCGTGGCAGCAGAACCGTCCAGCGCCGGGTGTGCGAGACTGCTCGCACTTCGTTCATGAGATCTATGCGAATGCGGGATTTGAGTATGCCTATGCGAGTTCCTTTGAGATTTATGCGGGCAACGAAAATTTCGAGAAGGTGAGGAACCCACATCCGGGCGATTTGATTGCATGGCCTGGGCACGTGGGAATTGTTGTCGATCCGCTGGAACATAGTTTCTACAGCCTGGTGAGAACGGGATTGGAGGCACAGGATTACCGGTCGGCTTACTGGAGGTCGCGCGGGACGCCCCGATTTTACAGGTATCGAGTGGAACGAGGCGCGATTGTAAGCACGGCGAATATTTCTGGTTCTTCCACAGTATTCGCCAGTCCCGCGAAACGCAGCGTCGCGATGAAAGCCCAACCGGTGATGAAGGAACGAGCGACGGCTGAGCATGATTCCTCAGATCGGCCACCGGCGGCGGCTCCTTTGAAAGCTGAAGTGATCTATGGTCCGCCGGCCCCGGCAGCGTCTCCGGCGGCGGAAAGCGCCAACGCGGCGTTTGCGATTCCGGGGAACGTGATTATCGCTACGGGAAACAGGCCGCCGACACGGGAGGAAGTGGCGGAAGCAATCTCCGAGATGAGCGACGCGAGTGGCGCCGCATTGGGGATCAATAATTCCCTGAAAACTCAGATTCCAATAGTAATTTTCGAAGAATTCAAAGTGGAGCGGGTGGACATCAAGCGCGATCATGGTTCGGCCCGCTTGGAGGTTGATTCAAAGGTGTTGATTGATGGCGGAGAAATTAGACATAAAGAGCGGCGCGACAAAGTTCGTTGGGATCTGCGGCGAACGGAATCCGGATGGGAAGCCGTCAGGCCAAAAGATCGAACGTACATTCCACACAACATCGCGGTGAAGAATCTGGCGGACCAGCTTGCGCGACTTGCGAACAGCAATGGTGCCGTGCAGCATCAACCTGAAGTTGTGCAACAGGAATTTCAACTCGCCAGTCTTCTCAGCGTGCTTCTACAAAATAGGTAGAGTCTTCACAATTTCTTTGCCGACAAACTATCATGAAAATTAATTGGAACGGACTGCCTGCGCCGTCCAGCGTGAGCCTCGGCCCCTCGACTGGCGCGACCGGGAAGTAGGTGGCAATATCGTCCGCGAGGCCGACGTTTGAAGGGATGGACAACGATGACGGTAGTGCGAGTGTGAGTCCCCAAGAGAGCAGGGCGAGAGAAGCGATCGCGCCGAGTCTGGGCGTGATTCGTGAGGCGCGGACCTTTCTGGCGAAATATTTTGCGGCGACGCGGTTGATTGCAGCGCCCTATTTGAGTGAGAGGACGGGGAAGCGCGTTTGGTTGAAATTGGAGACGGAACTGCCTACGGGGTCGTTCAAGGTGCGCGGGGCTTTGTGGGCGCTGGTGACGCGATTGAAGCGAGGGCGTGTTCAAGAAGTGATTGCTTCGAGCACGGGGAATCATGGGGCTGCGGTGGCTCACGCGGCAAAGCTGCTTGGGGTGAAGGCACGGATTTTTTTGCCTGCGGGATGTAACCCAGTCAAGCGCGCGCGTATCGCCGCGCTTGGCGCGGAAATTGTTGAAAGCGGAGGAGCGGATTTGGCGTCTGCGTTTGAATTGGCGGCGGAGAATGCGAAGCGGCCCGGCGTCTATTTTTTGAACGATGCGACGGATGCGGATTTGCCAGCGGGGCCGGCGACGATTGGCTGCGAAATTTTGGAGCAGCTTCCGGAGGTGGACTCGATCGTCGTGCCGATGGGGGATACGGCTCTGATTCGGGGGATTGCAGCGGCGGTGAAACAGACTGCGCCGCAAGTGAAGATTATCGGGGTACAGGCAGAGCGTGCGCCCTCCTACTACTTGTCGTGGAAAGAAAACAAAGTGGTCGGGACGGAGCTGTGCGACACGATTGCGGACGGATTGGCGACGCGAACGCCCGATGCCGGAAACGTGCGAGATGTAAGGCAGCTAGTGAATGAAGTAGTGCTGGTTAGCGAGGAGCAAATGTTGCGCGCGATTGGCACCCTGCTCTTCGAGGAGCATGTCCTGGCGGAGCCAGCAGGCGCAGCGAGCACGGCGGCGTTGCTCGATGCAGGAGCGGAATACGGCGAAAATGTTGTGCTCGTTGTGAGCGGCGCAAATATTTCACGGGAAGTGTTGCGCCGCGCGGTTGGCGCGGCCTACCAGTCGAAAGAACCAGTCAGGAGAAAAGGAATTTTGTACACAGGGTGCGGAGAGCACTGAGTTCACGCAGAGGAGAGCGACACAACGCCATCTGATCCAGCTCTCTGACCACTTGTTCTTGCTTACTTGACCACGACGGAATGGCGCAAGCCGAGGACGCGCACCAGGGTGGCCTGCAACTTTAGTAGTTCTTGTTCGCGCTCGTGTTCTTCTTTTGTGCGATCCGTGAGTGCTTCTTTCAGCAAAATCAGGTTGCGGCGAAATTCCATCTGGGCGAGGACCAAGCGGCTTAGCGCCTTGAGGGCATCGCGCTGCTCGGGCGCCAATTCGCGTGGAGTTTGATCGACGACGCAGAGCGTGCCGAGCGCGTAGCCATCCTCATTGATTAACGGGGCTCCGGCGTAGAAGCGAATATGAGGGTCGGAAACTACGAGAGGGTTATCGCGAAACCGCTCGTCCTTCAGCGCGTCGGGGACTACGAAGACTTCCGACTGCAGAATTGCGGTGGAACAAAAGGCGACTTCGCGAGGTGTTTCGGAAACGGTGACGCCAACGCGCGACTTGAACCACTGGCGATCCCCGTCGATGAGGGAGATCAGCGCGATGGGAGTCTTGCAGATGAAGGAAGCGAGCTGCGTTAGATCGTCGAAGGACTCTTCCGGATCGGTATCAAGGATGGCGTAGCGTTCGAGAGCGGCGAGGCGCGCCGTTTCGTTGAGTGGCTTGGTCACGGGCATAAAAGGCTCCGGGAGACGTCGACAGGCCGGTGTAAGGGCTCCGGGCGGGCGCCATCATACTCCAACTCTTCTCGCCGCGTCTCAATTGCGTATCGAGCCATCTAAAATGTAACCGAAGGGGACAACGTCGCGCCATTTAAGATGTAACCCGAGTCAAAGACGATTTGAGGAGGGTTCACTTGGGGCGCAAAGGGAAATGGGAGTATTTCCGGGCCATTTATGCGCGGTATCGGCAAGCCGATCGACAGGCGAAACAGGTGATGCTGAACGAATTTTGCTTGACCACCGGTTACAACAGAAAGTACGCCATTCGCATTTTGAATGGCCCGCCACCCGAGAAACGACAGGCTCGGAGGGAACGGCGGCGGAAGCTGAGCTATGGGCACGAACTGCTGTCCATCCTGACCAGCGTGTGGGAGGCGGCCGGGTATCCCTGGTCGGTGCGTTTGAAGGCGCTGTTGCCAGCCTGGATGCCGTGGATCCGCAAGCGCTTCTCGTTAAGCCCGGAGAAGGAGAAACAACTGCTCTCGATCAGTCCGCGGCAGATGGACCGCCGCCTGGCGGCCAAGAAGAACCAAAAAAGGCGGCGGATTTACGGGCGCACCAAACCGGGCTATCTGCTGAAGCATCACATCCCGATCAAGACCGACAGTTGGGACGTGACCACTCCGGGCTTCACGGAAATCGATCTGGTCTCGCATTCCGGGAATTCCGCGGAAGGCGAGTTCGCTCATTCGCTGAATATCACCGACATTCAAACGACGTGGACGGAGTCGCGGGCGGTGCTGGGAAAGGGGCAAACCGCTGTGCAGCAGGCCCTGGATGAGATCGCCGGGATGCTGCCCTTTGCTCTGCTGGGCCTGGACTCGGACAACGGATCGGAATTCATCAACTGGCATTTGAAGGCGTGGTGCGAACGTCAGCACATCCAACTCACGCGAGGACGTCCGTACAAGAAGGACGACAACGCGCACATCGAGCAAAAGAACTGGACGCACGTACGGAAGCTGCTGGGCTGGGAACGCTACGACACGCAAAACGCGGTCGCCGCCATGAACGACTTGTACCGCCACGAATTGCGCTTGTGGCTGAATCTGTATCTTCCTTCCGTGAAGCTGGTGAAGAAGGTGCGAGTCGGATCGAAACTTCGGCGCGTGTATGACGCACCGAAGACGCCCTTCGAGCGGGTAGTGGCCTCGAAGCAAGGGGATGCGAAGCAACTATCGATTTTGAAAGAACTGCACAGGTCGCTGGATCCGTTCCAGTTGGCAAAAATCATCGACAGAAAACTCGAGCGCATTTACGAGCTGGCGAACCGGCGGCTGAGCCCGAAAACGCCAGAGCAGAGCAAGATCCGCCAGGCCAAAGGTGGCCGGCGAAAAGGCTGTGGAAAAGACGCTCCGTGGAAAAGCCCAAAAGCGGGCTTTTCCACTCCGCTTGGAAATCTCGCACAAACCGCGAGATTCCCACTTTCCCACAGCCCCAACAACAAGCGTTCTCCGGTTACATTTCAAATGGCGCGACATGGATAGCTAGGGTTACATTCTCAAATGGCTTGACACGAATTGCCATCAGCCGGCGCGAGGACGGAGACCAAATCACGGAAGAATAAGAGATAACGCAGAAGCGTATAGGACACGGAGATTCGCGGAGAGTTCGCGGGCTGGCCGAGGACCTTGCTCTCGCATAGGCTCATTGCTTCTGAGAAGACTCGCCGAGTTTCAAGACCAGGACTTGGCCGTTCGAGTGGAAGCTGCCGCCGGTGGCAGTCTTCGCGTCTTGCATGGGATTCTTGGGAAGGATGTGAGTGATTTCCGCGACGAGGCCCGTCGAAGCGAGCGTTTTTTCGACGTAGTCGCGTTCGAGGTCGACGTTGGGATCGATTTTGTGGGTAAGGCCGTTGTTGCGCTGATCTTTTTCGAAGCCGACGTCGTGCGTCGCGGCGCCGACCCAGAGCGTTTGACCATTCACATCGAAAGGCGCCTTCCAAATGCGCAAGTGATTGCGCGAAGCGACGACGGAAATGGGTTCGGCGTGGGCCCAGCCGTAATCCTGCTGGTGTCCGAAAAGATAGAGCGGGCTCATGGGCATCGTTAAATAGGATTCCTTGGAGATGCTTTCAAGGAGGCCGTGGAGGAGCGTGTCTTTGACGTTGGCGTCGACCTGCACCCAGCCTGCGGTCGTGAAGATTTTTTCCATGGCCGGTTGCGAGCCGAGGATGAGAAAGTTGACCATGTCGCCGGGATCACCGGCTTTGTCGGATATCCGGCGCGGGATTTTCGCGAATAGGCGATTTCCCACGCCAGGGATCGAGGCGACTTTCTTGGCGACGAAAAGAACCGAGTTAGCATCGGCGGGATAAATTTTGATCTCAACGATGTACGTGCCATCTCCGGTGTCGCTGGCGAGCTGGTTGATGCCGACGGAGAGGCGGCCTGAGATGGGTGAGACGAGATCGCGCTTCGCGCCAAGGAGGAAGGGCTGCGAAGTGTCCTTGTCGCCGATGCGGCCGATGAGCGCACCGCGGCCGGCTTCGTTGTCCGGCAGATCGCGAAGAAGATCCTTGAAGCCGCGCGGAATGCCGGCAGGAGCTGTGTCGGTTTGCCGGCCAGCATAGCGCATCGTACCGGTGGCAGTAACAACAACGTGTTCGCCTGCTTGCACGTCGATGCCGGTATCGAACCAGGAAGAATCGCCTGAAAGCTGAACTTCTTGCGAGACGCGAGGAGCGCGGGGCGGAGCGGAAGGTGCGGGCGGCTCCTTGGTGACAGATTGTGCCAAGGATTGTTGCGTTTGCGGCGCGACAACTGCGCCGAACGAATGAGCATCGAAGACCGCAGGCGAGAGGGCAGCGAGAGCGCAGACACCCAGGATAAAAGCGACTCTTTTCAAGAAGGCGGAACGCATAGCGGCGAGCCATCCCGAGGCGGGTATGAACGCATCCTCACCGATAACAGATGCCTGGGAGAGTTGCAAGAGTTGGATGGAGCGGCGAGCTGGCGACCTCGGGCTTCCTTGACGGAAGGGAAACGCGCTTGTAAATTGGCAAGATGCTGCAGGGTGGCCAGAGGATAGTGAGCACCCCAAGGGACTGATCAGAGATGCAGGAGACAGACGAGAGTGTCTGTCCCACCTCAGAGGTTGAGGGAGCAGTAGACAGAATTGCTGGTTCGAGCAGGACTGCGGCAGAGTTCATGACAAAACGATTTCGGCAAATAGCAGTGGCGGGGTTGTGTGCGGCGCTCGTGTTTTTGCTCGAAGCGCGGCCGGCGGGCGCGCAGGTGCCCTTGCCGCAGGCGCCCCGGCAGACTGCGCCGGTCACAAATATAAACGTGACCAGCAGCGAAGCCATGTTCACAACCATGTGCGCGCTGCTGGCTGCTGGATTTGAGTCGAACGTGAGCGCGGAAAATTGGCATCCGCTTCGCGCCAGGCTCCGCGAGGAAATGCAGCAGCAGCAAGGGCCGGCAGTGGAAGCGGTAAGGGCATTCTACAAAGAGCACGAGCTGCCTAATTCCGGAGCGACGCTCTCGCGGTACATCTGGTTTGGGCTGCTTTCCGGGCCGGCGCCGAAATTCCGGATCACGCTCCAGCGAGACGATCAGCCGACGGAATTGCTGGCGCTCGAAGGCTTCAGCGAAATCCTCTCGAACTACTACCAGGAGCAACACATTGGGCGGCTGTGGAGCGACCTTCAGCCCATTTACAACCGGGAAATTGAGAAGGCGCATGACCCGATATCACAAATCGTTTATGTCACCACGGGATATTTGAGACAACTTCAGGTCCCGACGACGGACAGAGCGTTTACTGTGATTTTGGAGCCACTGGTGGGACGAATTACAAATGTGCGGAATTCCGGCGATCATTACATGATCGTGCTGAGCGGCGCGGATGACATCCCGGTCGATATCGTGAGGCACGCCTTCCTGCATTTCCTGCTCGATCCGCTGCCGCTGCAATACCCGCACGTTCTGGCGGTGAAACGGCCGCTCTATGAAAAGGTGGCGCTGGCCCCGCGACTGGAACCGGACCTGAAGGACGATTTTGCATCGTACTTCGCGGAATGCCTGGTACGGGCCGTCGAGCTGAAGCTGAAGCGGATGTCGCCGGGCGAGCGGGAAGCGGCGATGGAACGCGATGACGTAGACGGCTATGCACTGGTTCGGCCGATTTTTGAAGGACTGACCAAATATGAGAGCTCCGAGCCGTCAATGGCGATTTATTTTCCTGACTTGGTGAGAGGGATCAATCTCGCCACGGAATCCAAGCGGATCGACGGCATCCATTTTGCGCAAGGGGACTATGGAGACAGCGCGGACGGAGCGGCCGCCGAGCAAGTGGTTCGGCGCAGGGCCGTGCCGACCACGGTGCCGAACGACGCCGAGGCGATCGCCGAGCTGACGGATGGCGAGCGGCACATCGCGGAAAAAAATCCACGAGCGGCGGAGGCATCTTTTCAAAAGGTGCTGGCAAAATATCCGGATCAGATTCGGGCGTGGTACGGGATGGGATTAGTGGCTCTGCTCGATCATGATGGTCAGCGTGCAAAAGTGGTCTTTGGCAGGCTCACCACCGGGGATCACGCAGCCACGAATGACCCCATGGTGTTAGCATGGTCGCACGTTTACCTGGCGCGGATTTATGATGATGAAGGGCAGCAGGCGCTCGCCAGGAGCGAGTTTCAATCCGCGCTTGCCGTGCCAGGCGGTCCCGACCGAGCCAGGCGAGCGGCGCAACAAGGGCTGGAAGTCGTGCATTTGGAGAAACCGGTCGAAAGGCCTTAGGAATCAAGCAGGGAACCGGAAGATTCTTGGGAGACTACAGGGCTAAGCTCAAGCTCTTAGCTTCGAGCGATGAACTGAAGCGACATACAGGAGGCGGGAAATGAAGGGGACGTGGCAGAAGTGGATGGGAAGAGGCACACTCGCGGGATTTTTCCTTTGCGCATGTGTCGGGGCGGCCGCCCAGAGTGCACAGAGCGGCCAGAGCGGACAAAGTGGCCAAAGTGGCCAATCCGGGCAAGCTGGGCAGAGCGGTCAAGCCGCGCCGCCCGCTCAGACGCCAACCGACAAAGATAAGGCCAACACGCTGACGCTGGATACGCCGGCGCCGCCCGTGAACGCGGAAGAAGACGCGGCGTTCAAAGCGTTTGAAGCCATGCCGCTAACAGCGGGGCCCATGAAAGTGCAAGCGGGCGAACAGTTTGTCGCGAAATATCCGCAAAGCCGCTACCTGCCTCCGGTCTATTCGGCCCTCGTCAAACTCTATCTTGAAGCCAACGAGATCCAGAAGATGCAGGAAGTGGGCGAGAAGGACGTGGCCTTAGCTCCGAACGACGTGCAGACCTTGGCCATCATGGGGCAGACGCTGCCACGAGCTTGGAACGCGAGCATGCCCAACGCCGCAGAGCAGTTGGATAAAGCCGAAAAATTCTCGAAGTCGGCGATCGAGCTTACTCCCACGATTCCCAAGCCCGATGCGCTAAGCGACGCGCAATTCGCCCTTGCCAAGAACCAGACTCTGGCGATGGCGCACAGCGGTTTGGGGCTCGTTTATTTCCGTCGAGGCAAGTTTGATCTGGCCATTCCGGAATTCATGGAGGCGACCAGGGTCGATCCAAATCCGGAAATTGATCCTGTCAACTTTTACGTTTTGGCGATCGCGGAGGAAAAGACCTCGCACTTTGACGCGGCAGTGGCGGCCTTTAACAAGTGTGCGACCGTGCCCGGCGGGTTGCAGCCGACGTGCAAGAACGGTGCCGAAGAGGCCAAGAAGCTGGGCGCGACGCAGCTAAGCGCGCCTCAATAGAAAGGCCCTGGCCAGCTGGCGAGAATTGCTCACGGAAATGACACGCGGCGACGCAGAGCAACTTGAGGAGCGTCTTGGCTATCGGTTTAACAAACCGGAACTCCTCGAACTTGCCTTGACGCATAGCTCTGCTGTTCCTGAGTTGAGGGCAGAGCGCGCCGAATCGTCGATGGAATCCGCGGCCATCCAGGACAATGAACGGCTCGAGTTCCTGGGAGATGCCGTTCTCGAATTGTTGGCGCGGGAATATCTGCTGGAATCCTTTCCCGATTGGAGAGAAGGGCAGCTCTCAAAAAGCCGCGCCCGCCTTGTCAACGCGCGCTCCCTGGAAGATGCCGCGCGGCGCGTGAAACTGGGCGAGCATCTGCGGCTAGGGCGCGGCGAAGAAAAGACAGGCGGGCGTGAGAAGCCGGCACTCCTCGCGGACGCCTTTGAAGCCGTGGTCGCAGCGGTTTACCTGGACGCCGGGCTGAGCGCAACCCGCGAAATGCTTAAGCGGCTCCTCTTCGAGCAAGCACTTGTCGAGCGCGGCGAGCGCATTGGAGACTCCGACCGGAAGTCCGCCCTCCAGGAATTCCTACAAGGCCGTGGCGAGCCACCTGCGGAATACCGGCTCTCCGGCGAAAGCGGCCCGGATCATCAGAAATTGTTTCAGGTTGAAGTTTGGATCAGCGGCGAATGCATGGCCAGCGGCGAAGGCAGCACAAAAAAAGAAGCCGAGCAGCGGGCGGCGCAAAGCGCGATGGAGATTCTGGAACGAAGTGATGCTCGGGCAGGTCGGAAAGGCTGAAAGCGAATGGCGGAAGAGACTGCGCTAAAGGTCGAAGAGCCGGCACCCCCGGCAGAACCGAAGGCAGAGCAGCACCACGACGACACGACGACGATTTCCGAATATCTGGAATCGCTGCTCGTCACCGTGCTTCTCGCGCTCTTTGGGACCAGCTTCATTGTGCAGGCCTTCAAAATTCCCTCCGCCTCGATGGAAGGAACGCTGCTCATCGGTGACCACCTGCTCGTCAATAAATTCATTTTTGGCGGCAGCGGCGCTTGGTACGACAAATTCCTTCCTTACCGTCCGGTCGAGCACGGCGACATTATTGTTTTCAAATACCCCTACGCCGACCATCAGCATTTTGTGAAACGCGTGATCGGCTTGCCGGGCGACCGCATCCGGATGGTCGATCAGCAGATGTACCGCAATGGGAAGCTATTGAACGAGCCGTATGTGGTTCACGACCCGACGGCCCCGTACGATAATTTCAACTATTCGTTTCCGCCTGCCAGAGACCAGATGATTTCTCCCCAGGTGGTGCCGGAATCCGGCTGGCGGGACACGCTTCGCAATTATGTGCAAGGCGACGAACTCATCGTGCCGCCCGGAAAAATATTCGCCATGGGCGACAACCGGGACCGCAGCTCAGACAGCCGCTACTGGGGCTTCGTCGATCGCAGCGCGATCATGGGGCGTCCCTTCCTGATTTATTGGTCGGTGGACGCGACGAGCAGCGACTACACCCAGATCACGTTTTTGGAGCGGCTGAAGAGCATATTTGAAACGCTGGCACACCTTCCTGCCCGCACGCGATGGGCGCGGATGCTGCGCACGGTGCATTGACATTTGCAGTTCCTTCGATCGCGTGGTTGCAAAGCTTGCTCGAGGAATGAAGCAAAAGCACGCCGATTCCGTCCTCTCGGCGACTTTTCATTTGCAGGCTAGTCTGCGAGACTTCCGGACAACATGAAGATCTCCCGCAAGTGGTGGAAACTGGCGCTAACAATAGTGGCAGCGCTTGTGGCCCTCCAGTTCGGCGTCTCGCTGCTCGTTCGCACGCGCCGCATGCGCTCCTACTTGACCTCGCAACTGGAAAGAACCTTCGGACGTCCCGTTGAAGTCGGAAGATTTTCGGTGCAGCTTCTGCCCACCCCCGAACTGGATGCGGAGCAAGTGACGGTTGGGGAAGACCCTGCCTTCGGAAACGAATATTTTTTGCGCGCGGATAACTTGGCTGCCGGATTGCGCTGGACGGGGCTGCTTCTCGGACATTTTAAATTTGGCACGCTTTCGCTCAGCCGCCCGAGCCTCATCTTGGTGCGCAATAGCCTGGGGAAATGGAATCTGGAGCAGTGGCTGCCCCCGGCCAAACCTGCCGCGGGGGCAAAGACAAGTTTTTACGGACCGCCGGCGGCGACCGCTCCGGTCAATCGCTTGCTCAAGATCGATTTCGACGACGGACGCGTTAATTTCAAAAATGGAGATGAAAAGCTTCCGTTTGCGCTCACAGGAGTTTCCGGAAGCGTCGACCAGGTTTCGCCAGGGCGCTGGGAACTGCGTCTTGAAGCGCAACCGTGGCGCAGCGGCGTGGTCTTGCAGTCTGCGGGGACGGTGCTTGTCCGCGGGGACGTCGCAGGAACGTCGGCGCGCTTGCAGCCGGCGGAAATCACCGTGCACTGGGAGCAAGTTTCACTTGCGGATCTGTTTCGGCTGCTGCGCGGCAGCGATTACGGCCTGCGCGGGATATTTACTCTCGACGGCTCGCTCAAGAGCGGCACATCAGACAGCAGCGCGGACGCCCCAGCCCCGCCGGGCGAATGGAATTTTTCCGTGGAAGCCCGCGCGGACCAAATCCATCGCTGGGATCTGATTGAGCGAAGCGATAATCCGAAGTTGAGAATGGCTGTCAAGGGCCGCTGGAACGTGGCCGCGGGAACCGTGCTCGCGGAGGAAGTGACGATTGAGGCGCCACACTCGAATCTGCGCGGGGCGGGGAATTATTTGACCGGCCCCGCGTCCAGCTTCGACGTGCATCTCGATTCTGCGGGCATTCAAGCGGTGGACCTGCTCGCGTGGTGTAGAGCATTCCATCCGGGCATCGACGATCGAGTTTCCGCGGAACAGTTTTTCACCGGCGCGCTGGCGCTCCGCGGCTGGCCCCTGAAGCTCGAAGGCGCGGCATTTTCCAGCAATGGCGGCATCCTGCATGTCCCCGGTTTGAAGGTTCCCGTGCGGATCGGCCCCGTCCGCGTTCAACGCGAGCGAAATCTGCTTGTCTCTGAACCCGTGCGCATCGCTCTCGGCGCTTCGGCCCGCGAGGTCCTCGCGCCGCGGAAGCGGCGAATCGCCGTACAGATGGAAAACGCCGCGGATCTCACCTACTCGCAGGCTCTGAACGGCGAGTCTGGCAGCGCGAGCATCGAGGGCAACTTGCAAAAAGTCGAAGATCTCTTGAAAGCCACTGCCGCGCTCGGCCAGCCCCTGAATCATGGCTGGGAGCTCACGGGAGATGCGCTCGCGGTCACGCGCTATGAGTGGCGAAAGCCGGAAGGCGGCCACTGGAACGGCCGGATCATTTTTAGCAAGGCTAAACTTGCGATTGCCGGTTTGAACCAGCCCCTCGTCATTCAGCAAAGCACGTTGAATTGGAAAGATGGCCTGCGCTCCGTCGACGTGACGAAGGTAAATGGATTCGGTGGCGCATGGTCCGGCACCATGTCCGAGCGGCAGATTGTTGACGGAGAAGATGTCCCTCGCTGGAATTTTAGTTTGGCCACGGATCGCCTGAGCGCCGCCGATCTCGATCGTTGGGTCGGTCCGCGCGCGCGGCCAAACTGGCTGCAGCGCCTGCTCTCTTCGTTTCTGGGCGGCTCATCGCAGCAGAGTCCAGCCGCCAGCGATCTCGTTCGCCAGTTGAACGCTGACGGCGATTTGACTATCGGAGAGTTGACCATCGAAAAACTGAAACTCTCGAACGTCCGCGCGGAGGGAAGTCTGCACGATTTACAGCTCGAAATACGCGACGCGGACGCGCAGTGGGCCGGCGGCACGGTGCATGGGCAAATGAACGCGGCCTTTGCTCCCATCCCAAAGTACGACGTGAGGGCAAGGCTCGATCGCGCGAATCTTGCCCAACTCCCCGCGTCTGGCCAATTTATGGAACGCTTGGCGGGCTCTGCTTCCGGCACTGTGCATTTTGTCACCGACGGCGTCGGGCGCGACGAACTCATTCGCCAGTTGGCAGGCGGCGGCGAACTCCAATTTAATAACGTGGAATTCCGCGGCTGGGACGTTGGCGCCAGCGTGGCCGATGGCGCGCCTCACACCGGAACTTCGCGATGGACAACGGGCGAGGGTACGTTTACGATGCGCAACCTTGCCGTCACGGTGGATAATCTAACGCTGGAATCCGGCCGTCAGCAGACTTCGTTGCAGGGCACAGTGAGTTTCGCGCGCGATGCGAATCTGACGGTCGAAACGCTCAGCGCGGGTATGCGCCGCGGCAGGACCATCGGGGTTAACGAGACCGGCCACATCTTGAAAATATCCGGGCCGCTGGATGGGCCGCGCGTTTCTCTGGAAAAAGCTGCCGCGCGCCAGCCCGCGGATTGAGATCTGCCCGAGATTTTCGAAGAATTTACGAACGACGAATTTGGCGTCAAAATTTTACGACCTTTGGAGGCTGTTGATGAAACGCAACGCATCGCTCGTGATCCTGGCAGCGCTAATGATTTCCCCGGCGGCGAAAGCACAAAAATCGCCGACGCTCGAACAGTTTCTGAGCGCGCCGTTTCCTACGGAACTGACCGCTGCGTCCGCTAAGGGCCGCGTCGCGTGGGTGTTCAACGCGCAGGGCGTCCGGAATATTTGGATCGCGGAGCCCGCGGCAGACGGAACTTACAAATCGCGCCAGCTCACCTCGTACAAGGACGACGACGGCCAGGACGTCGGCGAACTCAGTTGGGCGCCCGACGCTGAAACGATTGTCTACACGCGCGGCGGCGATCTCGAATTTCCCAACGCCGCGTATCCCAATCCGGATAGCTCGCCGCAGGGCGTCGAGCAGGACGTTTGGGCAACCTCTCTAAGCGGCGGCGCGCCCAAGAAACTTGGCGAGGGCCATTCGCCGGCCGTCTCTCCAAAGGGAGACAACGTCGTCTACATTTTCAAGGCGCAAGTGTGGCTCGCAAGACTCGATGGCACCGCCAAGCCCGAACAATTAATTCATGCCAATGGCAACGAAAGCGAACTACGCTGGTCCCCCGACGGCTCGAAGCTCGCTTTCGCGAGCCGCCGCAACGACCACGGCTTTATCGGCGTCTACGACATCGCCGCGAAATCCCTGATTTACCTCGATCCCAGCGTCGATACCGACACCCAGCCCGCCTGGTCGTCCGACAGCCGCAGAATCGCGTTCCTGCGCATCGCCGTCGCAAAAGGCACTCTCCCGTTTAGTCCGCGCCGCGAAGGCCAGCCGTGGTCCATCCGCATCGCCGACGCTTCCACCGGCAAGGGCCAGGAAATTTGGCACGCCGATCCGGGCAGCGGCAGCGTCTATCACGAAATGGTCGCGGAAAATCAGCTCATCTGGACCGCCGACGACCGCATTGTTTTTCCGTGGGAGCGTGGCGGCTGGCTTCACTTGTGGTCCGCCCCAGTGAGCGGCGGCGCAGCAAAGCTCCTCACGCCCGGAAATTTCGAAGTCGAATATGTCGCCGCCAGCGAAAACGGCCGCGAAATTGTCTACTCCTCGAATCAAGACGACATCGACCGCCGCCACGTCTGGAAAGTCACGCCCATGGGCGATCATCCCGAAGAAGTTACGAGCCGCACGGGAATTGAGACTGAACCCGTGATAGCAAGCGACGACAAAACGATCCTCGTTCTGCGTTCCGATGCGCACACCTCCATGCGACCTGCGCTCGTCGCCGCAAAAGGCGAACTCCGCGACCTCGCGCCCCAATCGCTTCCGTCGGATTTTCCCGCAAGCGCCATGGTCACGCCGCAACAAGTAATTCTCTCCGCGGCCGATGGCATGCAAATTCACGGGCAGCTTTTTCTCCCGCGCGACGCCGCCGATGGCGCCCGTCATCCTGCGCTCGTTTTTTTCCACGGAGGCTCGCGCCGCCAGATGCTCCTCGGCTGGCATTACATGCTCTATTACAGCAATGCCTACGCCATGAATCAGTATTTGGCAAGCCGGGGCTACATCGTTCTCGCGGTCAACTATCGCAGCGGCATCGGCTATGGACTGAATTTTCGTGAGGCCTTGAACTACGGCGCTGCCGGCGCAAGCGAATTTAACGACGTCGAAGGCGCCGGCCTCTATCTCCGCTCGCGCGCCGACGTCGACCCAGCCCGCATCGGCCTCTGGGGCGGCAGTTACGGCGGCTACTTGACCGCGCTCGGCCTCGCTCGCGCCTCCGATCTCTTCGCCGCTGGTGTCGATATGCACGGCGTCCACGATTGGAACACGGAAATTCCCACGTTCGCCGCTTCCTACAAGCCAGGTGAACGAACCGATTTCGCGCGCTTGGCGTGGGAATCCTCCCCGCTCGCTGCCATCAGCACGTGGCGTTCGCCCGTCCTTCTGATTCAGGGCGACGACGATCGCAACGTTCCCTTCGCCGAAACAGTGGATCTTGCCGAAGCGCTGCGCAAGCAGGGCGTCCCCTTCGAGCAACTGGTTTTCCCCGACGAGATTCATGATTTCCTCATGCATCGCACCTGGCTGGCTGCCTATCACGCGTCGAGCGATTTCTTCGACAAGCATTTCAAAACGCCGGCAAAATGATGGAGGGCAGGAGCGCCTGCCATGAATAAATTCTTACTCTTCCTCGGCGGCTGCCTGATCTTGGCGGCGGTCACGTGCAAAGCGCACAGCACCGGCGACCGCGTGGTCCTACAGCCAAAACTGCACGTTGGCCAGATCATCCGCTATCAGGTCGGCTATCGCGCGACGAACAACACAAATACCGAAAGCACCGTCGCCGCGCCCATGGCGCCGACCGGCGGTCAAATCAGCGCGAATATCCAGTTGCAGGTCGATGTCGAGGATTTGCGCACAGAAGCTGGCATGACTTTGGCGCGATTGCGCACGCAAATCGTTGACGCGGATGCCAGCTCTCCGAGTCCCATCGCTGCGAATTCCGCCGCGCCAACGAACAGCACGCCGAACCCAACCAGCGCGAAGAAATCCAGCCCAGCCGGCAAAACCGTCGAACTCACGCTTCGTTCCGATGGTCAGGTGAGCGATGTCAGGGGATTGGATAAACTCACCGCCGACGAGCGAGCCGCCTGGCAAGAATGGGTCGATCGTTTTGGCGGCGCTGCGCCGTTCCCGGAAAAAGGAATCAGGCCCGGCGATAAATGGAAGCGAGACGAACCCATCCCAGAGTCGTTGCTGGCCGGGCTTTCTTGGGAAAAAGAATCAGAATATGTAAACAACGCGCCGTGCGCCGCCATGAAGCTCACACCGCAAGGCGATCCCGCCTCAGGTCAGCCATCCCAAGAAACGTGCGCCGTGATTCTGACCACCGCCATCCTTAAACAGAAATCCTCCCCCAACGACGCCACGCCCGAGGATTACAAGCTCCACGACCTCCGCAACATGGGCACCGCGCAAGGCAAAAATCAGATTATTTCCTACTTCTCGCTCAAGACCGGGCTTGTCGTGCGCGCCACCGAGGACGCCAATCAGTCGATGAATCTCACCGTTTCCAAAACGGACGGCTCGAATCAGGTCCACTACGGAATCGAGGCGGAGAGCCACGCGCGCGTCCTGCTGCTTGCAAACACTCCCGCCACTCATCCCTGATCCCATCGCGTCGCCCCGGCAGACCCGCGCATTTGCCTCCAGGGGTATAATAAAGGTTTCGACAGCGCGTGAAATTCGCGCCCGGAGACCCCTCGCATGAACTTCAAGCTGCGCAGCAATTATCAGCCTCGCGGCGACCAGCCCGCGGCAATCAAACAACTCACTCGCGGCATTGAAGGCGGCGAAAAGCATCAAGTGCTCCTCGGCGTTACCGGCTCCGGCAAAACCTTCACAGTGGCGAAGCTGATCGAAGCCTTCAACCGGCCCGCGCTCGTCCTTGCGCATAACAAAACGCTCGCCGCCCAGCTCTATCACGAGTTCAAATCTTTTTTCCCGGAAAATGCCGTCGAATATTTCGTCAGCTACTACGATTTTTATCAGCCTGAAGCCTACGTTCCTTCCGCCGACATTTATATCGACAAGGAAGCGACTATCAACGACGAACTCGACAAGCTGCGCATGAGCGCCACGCGCTCCCTCTTCGAGCGCCGCGACGTCATCATCGTCGCCTCCGTCTCCTGTATTTACGGCTTGGGTTCGCCGGAAGCTTATTACGGCATGCTCGTCATGCTGGAAAAAGGCCAGCAAACTTCACGCGAGGCGCTGCTCCACCGCCTTGTGGACATTCAATTCGAACGCAGCGAAGACTTGCGTCGCGGTACCTTCCGCGTTCGCGGCGACATGATCGAAATCTATCCCACCTACGACGATTACGCCTACCGCATCGAAATGTGGGGCGAGACGATTGACAAGCTTCGGCAGGTCGATCCGCTCACCGGTGAGGTCCGCGCCGGAGCGGAAGATTTGATGCGCGTGCCCATTTATCCGAAGAATCATTACGTCATGCCCCAGGAGCAGCGAGACCGCGCCATCGTCACCATTCAGGAAGAACTATGGTGGTGGAAAAAAGAACTCGAGAAGCAGGGAAAATTCGTCGAAGCCCAGCGCGTCGTCCAGCGCACCATGTTTGACATAGAAATGATGCGCACCATCGGCTATTGCCATGGCGTCGAAAACTATTCGCGCCATCTCAGCGGCCGTTTGCCCGGCGAAGCCCCGCCCACTCTTCTCGATTATGTGCCGCAGGATTTTCTGATGTTCATTGACGAATCCCACCAAACGGTCGGCCAGGTGCGCGGCATGTTCAATGGAGATCGCGCGCGAAAACAAACGCTCATCGATTACGGATTCCGTATGCCTTCGGCGCTCGACAATCGTCCCCTCACCTTCGAGGAGTTCGAGCACCGCATGAATCAAGTGATTTACGTCTCCGCCACCCCCGGCCCCTATGAGCTGACGAAATCCGGCGGAGTGGTCGTCGAACAAGTTATTCGTCCCACGGGCCTTGTCGATCCGCAAGTCGAAATCCGTCCCGTGAAAGGACAAGTGGACGATCTGCTCGAGCAAATCCGCATCCGTGCCGAAAAAAACGAGCGCGTCCTGGTAACCACATTGACGAAACGAATGGCCGAAGATTTGTCCGAATATTTCACCGAAGTCGGTGTCCGTTGCCGCTATCTCCATTCCGAAGTCGAGACGCTCGACCGAATAAAAATCCTGCGCGATTTGCGCCGCGGCGAATTCGACGTCCTGATCGGCATCAACTTGCTGCGCGAAGGCCTGGATTTGCCGGAAGTCTCGATGGTGGCCATTCTCGATGCGGACAAGGAAGGTTATTTGCGCAGCGCGACGGCGTTGATCCAGACCATGGGCCGCTGCGCCCGCCACATCGAAGGCCGCGCCATTCTTTACGCTGATCGCCGCACCGGCTCCATGAATCAAGCCATTGACGAAACCAACCGCCGCCGCGCCAAACAACTCGAATACAACAAGGAAAACAACATCACGCCCATGTCCATCATCAAGTCCGTGGACATGGATCTCGCCCGCATCGTCGAAGCCGATTACGTGACTGTCCCGACAGATGATACCGAGCTGGATGCCGCGACAGCAAAAATCAAGAACGAAAAGCAGCTCGCCGAAATGCTGCAACAACTGGAAACGCAAATGCGCGAAGCCGCGAAAAAATTCGAATTCGAACGCGCCGCCCAGTTGCGCGACCGCATCCGCGCCCTAAAACAAAAAGACGTCTCCGGCTTGTTTTCCACCGAGTCGGCTCCCGCCGCCGCTGCAGAATCTGCCGGTTAGGAAGCGGCGCTCGGCCACCACGCTCGCCGGCGCGCTTAAACGACGCCCCGCCTCAATTCTTTCAGCGGATAAAACGTCCCGCGCCAAGTCACTCCACCCTGCCACAGCGTCACCGCAACCGAGCGCGCGATCATGTAGCAGAAGAGCACTGCTCCTATCGGGTGCGTCAGTGCGTAGAGCGGCGAAACTTTGTTCACGATATCCACGCTGGCGTGCATGCTCAGAGCAACGATCACCGCAATCGCCGCCAGGATGCGAATCCATCCGTGCGCTGCAAAAATCGCTACAAATGGAACTACATTCAACACAAGCATCCCCACCAGGGCCGCCGTCGCGAACGCGATGCTGTAGCCAAACGCGGCGAAAAAGTTTTTCGTGACGCCCCGAATCACGTTCCGCGCTCCGGCCTGCCAGCGCACCGTTATCCATTCTTGGGCGATCGCCACGCACGAACGGAAACCGCTTCGCTTCACGAGCTTTGCGAGTTTCATGTCGTCCACCACTTCCATCGCCAGCCGCCGGTGCGTGCCGATGGCTTCGTAAGCACTGCGCCGCA
Organism: uncultured Acidobacteriota bacterium; assembly: GCA_963843265.1. GTDB lineage: Bacteria > Acidobacteriota > Terriglobia > Acidiferrales > UBA7541 > Acidiferrum. The sequence goes on from CAWJJR010000002.1 coordinate 548,861, forward strand.
ACAATTGAAATGCGCCGACTCCGACATACGCGCGCGAATTCGGGTTGCTGACGTTGTATGCGTCGGTCGCCAGGTGAAACGCCAAACCAAAAAAAGTAATCAGCGTTTTTTCCCAGAAGCCGTGCATCTCAACGTTACAAAGCGCTGTCAGATGATCGAGATTCCGTTGTTTCGCCAAAGCCATCGCGCGCCGAAGAACGTCCGGCTTGAATCGCACGTCTGCATCCGTGAACAAAAGCCATTCACCGCTGGAAGATTCATAGGCTTTTTGCAACGCATGCGGCTTGCCAAGCCAGCCGTCGGGCAGTTCAGAGATGTGCACAACGCGAAAACGAGGATGAGCGGCGGCAAATTCATCCAGAATGCGGCCCGTCGCGTCTTGCGAGCGGTCGTCGGCGGCGATGATTTCCAATTTCGGGTAGTCGAGTTCCGCGAGCGTCGCCAGCGCCGCGGGCAGCTTTTCTTCTTCATCGCGCGCGGCGAAAACCAGGGAAACGGCCGGGCACTCGGCATCTGGAACGGGTTCAAAGTCTTTGAACCACGGAAGTTTCGTGGCGCTATACGCAGAGCGGAGACCGTGGAGGATCCAGAAAGCGGCAACGAGAAAGAAAAAAACAAGTCCAAAAGTGTGCATCAAAATTGGTGTCGAGCGTCGCCCTCAGGTTATCCTAGCATGTAATGCCGGGGACCCTTGCTATCATCGGTGCAGGACGCGTCGGCCGCGCACTCGGTCGGCGCCTCCGTGAGCTCGGTTGGAAGATCGGCGCAGTCGTGACGCGCGGTGAGCCCAGCGCCCGCAAGGCGGTACGATCCATTGGTGCGGGACACGCGCATGCCTTTATGACGCGTCAGGTTCTCGCGACCCAGTTGATCCTGATTACTACGCCGGACCGCTGCCTCGCCGAAGTAGCTGAAGAGTTGGCGCGCATCGGCGCGGAAGAGTTGCGCGGTAAGATTGTACTGCACACGAGCGGAGCGCTGAGTTCGGAAGTCCTTGCTCCAGTGAGACAATGTGGAGCGTCTGTCGGTTCGATGCACCCGCTACAGAGTTTCAGCGGGGTCGGAATTCCGCCTCTCGACGGAAGAGTTTTTGCGATCGAGGGTGATCCTGCGGCGGTGCGCTTGGCGCGGCACATTGCGCGCGCACTCGGTGCGATTCCCGCGCACATCGAGGGATCGAAGAAGCCGCTCTACCACGCGGCAGGCGCTCTGGCCGCGGGAAGTGTCCTTGCCTTGATGGAAGCGGCCACGCGGCTTATGACCGTGGCAGGGATGAAACGGCGGGAAGCAGTACGAGCGCTGCTTCCGCTGACGCGGCAGGTGCTTGAGAATTTTGAACGCCTCGGGCCGCGCGCGGCTTGGACCGGGCCTCTCTCTCGGGGAGATTATGGCGTGGTGGCGGCGCATGCCGCGGCGATGAAAGATTTGCCGGCGGAGTTCGTGCAAGCTTACGAGGCCGTGAACATTCTTGCAGCGCTGGTTCTGGGGCAAGATTCGGCGGCCATAGTGACCGAGTTGGAAAAGGTTGCGGTGAGCAAGAAATCAAAAGCGAAATCGACAGGGGGATGCGCGTGAAGCGACTGCAGATTGCGATGGAGAGCACGACGCTGGCGAATGGATTGAAAGTGGTCATCGCGCCGGACACGACGGCGCCCGTGGTGACGGTCGGCGTGTATTACAAAATCGGATTCCGGCTTGAGCCGCGCGGCCGCAGCGGATTTGCGCATCTTTTCGAGCACATGATGTTTCAAGGCTCGGCGAACGCTCCGAAAATGCAGCACATCAAGCTCATCAATTCGAGCGGCGGCGTGCTGAACGGCTCGACGCACTACGACGTGACGAATTATTACGAAGCGGTGCCGTCGAACGCGCTGGAACGCGTGCTCTGGCTCGAAGCGGACCGCATGCGCGCGCTGAAGGTCGATGATGAGAATCTGCGCAATCAGCGCGACGTGGTGAAAGAAGAAGTGCGCGTAAACGTTCTGAATCAGCCGTACGGCGGATTTCCGTGGCTGGATTTGCCGCCCGTGGCGTTTCGCAACTGGGCGAATTCGCACAACTTTTATGGCGATTTCACGGATCTGGACGCTGCCGATCTCGCCGACGTTTTTGCGTTTTTCAAAACCTACTACGTGCCGAATAACGCGGTCCTGCTGATGCTTGGAGACGTGAAACCTGAAGAAGGATTTGCGCTGGCGAAGAAATTGTTCGCGGATATTCCCGCTGGACCGCCGCCGCCGTTCGCGGATCCCGCTGAGCCGGAACAAAACGAGGAGCGGCGCGGCAACGTCGAGGAAAAATTCGGAACGCTGCCTGCGATGGCCATCGGATACGTCGTGCCGAAGCGGCGCACCACCGATTGGTGCGCCATGGCGCTGCTCGATCAGGCCTTGCATGGCGGACGCGCGGGAAAACTGTATCGCGAGCTGGTTCTCGAAAAACAGATCGCGGTCGAGCTCGATGGCGGAATCGACGACATTTTCGGCTACAACGGGCCCACGCAAATGGTCACCCGCATTTTGCACAAACCGGAGTATTCGAGCGAGCAGACGCTGGCCGCGTTCGACGAAGCGATCCGCGAAGTTCAGGAAAAGGGAATCACGGAAGACGAACTCGCACAGTTGAAAGTGAAATGGCAATCGGATTATTTTTCGCTCCTCGAGAGCGGGCACGGCGGCATGCCGCGTTACGGCCTGATGCATCTGCTCGCGTGCTTTACGTTGTTTGATAATGAGCCTCAATTAGTCAATTCCATTCTCGACGGTTTTCTTGCCGTGAAGCGCGAAGACATTCAGGCCGCCGCGCAGAAATATTTGCGCAAGGAAAAACGCGCGATCGTGTTCCGGCTTCCGGCGCCAGCCGGCGTAAAGGAGGCTGCGTAATGGCCACTAAAGCTGTTGAAGTAAACGACGCAGTGCCGGCGCTGGCTCCCGAACGGCAAGTGACTTGGCCGAACCGCAAGCGGGCCAAGCTCTCGAACGGGCTCGAAGTGATTCTCGTGGAATCGCACACCATTCCAAAATTTCATGGCGAACTCTATTTTCGCTCCGGCAACGCCGCAGCCGTCGACCGCGGAACCGGACTGGCAGAAATCACGGCTACCGTCGTGCGAACGGGCACCGCGAAACGCGCCAGCAGGCAGATCGAAGAAGATCTACGGCGCATTGGCGCGGACCTGGCTTCGAGCGCGGGTTCGGACACCAGCGCGATTTCCTTCGCGGGGCTTTCCGAGTTTTCCGAGCCGCTTCTCGGCATGGTCGACGAGCTGGCGCGCGAGGCGGCGTTTCCAGAGGCCGAATTCGAGCGCGAACGGCGGCAAAAACTGGAAGAAGTAAAACTGTCGCGCACCGAGCCGGGATTTCTTTCCAGCGAGCGGCTGCGCAAAGTTTTGTTTGGCGCTCATCCTTACGCGCAAGTTTCGCCAAGCGAAGAGCAAGTCGCGGCGTACAAGCGAGAAGATTTGCTCGGCGTCTATCGCGATTTCTACACGCCGGAAAACAGCTTGCTTTTGCTCGTCGGTGATTTTGAGCCGGATGCGATGCTGAAAAGCGCTGAAAAAGTGTTCGGCGCGTGGCGCGGCAAAAAGCCGGAAGCCAGCGTGTATCCCGCTCCTGCAAATCCGCGTGGCCGCCGCGTGTATTTGGTGCATTTGCCGGGGGCGGTGCAAACGCAAATTCTTGCTGGCTGCCATGCCATCACGCGGAAGCATCCGGACTGGGTGAAGCTTGGCCTGACAAATAGTTTGTACGGCGGCGCGTTCAATTCGCGGCTGGTGATGAACATCCGCGAAGACAAGGGCTACACGTACAGTCCGCGAAGTGGCGTCAACGCGCTGCGGCAGTATGGCTACTTTTCGGTTTCTGCCGCGGTGCGAAATGATGTGGTTGCCGCATCGCTGACGGAGATTTTCTACGAAATGGACAAGCTGCGCTCCGTTCCCGTGCCTGAAGCTGAGCTGGCCGACGCGCAGAATTATTTGAGCGGCATTTTTTCCATGGGGCTCGCGACACAAAATGGTTTGCTTTCGCAGATTTCCGTGGTTGCGCTGAACGAATTGCCGGACGACTACCTCGAGACATATCGGGCCAAGGTGCGCGCGCTGACGCCGGAGGATTTGCTCGAAACAGCGCGCAAATATCTCGATTCCGCGAACATGCAAATCGTGGTCGTCGGCGACCGCGCGCAAATCGAATCGCAAGCCGCGCTCTTCGGCGACCTCGAAGTCTGCGACGCCCAAGGCAAGAAACTCGGTTGATCTCGGCGACGCCAAGTTAGTTGTCGCGATCCGAATTGATGAGCGTGCGTGAGTTGGTGTCGCTGAGAACATTTGATGGTCTCAATCTGTTCAATCCATGATCGAGAATTGTAAATAGGGCTTAGCCGCAATTTCTCATATTAAGTAGAAAAAGGCTGTTGCTTCATGGCATAACTCTTTTATCAGGAAGAAATTCTGCCAAGAAGGAGCAACAGCCTTATGACTGCAGAGTGTAACCAGTTCGTCTTCGGATTTCATCCTCAAAAGCGACGCGACATCCGGGCGCAGTTCGATGGCGGGGCAATCACCAGCGATGGCGGTGGTCTGCTGCTGCGGGAGGTCGAGAAGCGCATTGGGATCCTCCACCAGTTTGCCGCCTGCTTCACCGATTATCGGAATCCCGATCTGATCGAACATCCGGTAAAGCAGTTGGTGGCCCAGAGAGTCTATGGGCTGGCCCTGGGATATGAAGATCTGAACGATCACGAGGAGTTGCGGAATGATCCCCTGCTGGCGGTGCTGGTTGAGAAGGAGGGTCCCGATAACCAAGTGTTAGCCGGAAAAAGTACCTTGAATCGGTTGGAACTGAGCGGGGAGAAGGTCCGTGAGAAGGAGCGCTACAAAAAGATCGTGCTGGATCATGGAGCCGTGGACCGGCTGCTGGTGGAAGTCTTTCTGCAAGCCCACCGGGAGGAGCCGAAAGAAATCATTTTGGACCTGGACGCCACTGAGGATCCGCTGCACGGGAAGCAGGAAGGACGTTTCTTCCATGGCTACTATGGACACTACTGCTACCTGCCGTTGTACATCTTCTGCGGAGAGTTTCTGCTGTGTGCGCGGTTGCGATCGTCGAACATCGATGCGTCGTCGGGGAGTGTTGAGGAACTGGAGCGCATCGTGGCCCAGATTCGTTCCGCGTGGCCCCAGGTGCGTATCGTGGTGCGTGGAGATTCGGGATTTTGCCGCGAGGAGCTGATGGCTTGGTGTGAAGCGAACCGCGTAGAGTACGTGCTGGGACTAGCGAAAAACGAACGTTTGAAGACGGAGATCGCCAAGGAGATGGCGGAGGCGAAAGCGCAGTACCAACAGACCGGACGCGCGACTCGACTGTTCAAAGAGTTCTTCTATCAGACGCTGAAAAGCTGGAGTCGTGCGCGACGCGTGGTGGCCAAGGCCGAGCATCTGGAAAAGGGAGAGAACCCGCGATTCGTAGTGACCTCTCTGAGCGGAGAAGCATGGCCGGCACAGGCGCTGTATGAAGAGCACTACTGTGGAAGAGGGGACATGGAGAATCGCATCAAGGAACAATTGATGCTGTTCAGCGATCGCACCAGCACGCATTACCTGCGCAGCAATCAATTGCGCTTGTACTTTTCTTCGATCGCCTACGTGTTGTTGCAGATGCTGCGGCGACTGGGACTGGCGGGAACGGAGTTGGCCCAGGCGCAGTGCTCCACCATTCGGCTCAAGTTACTGAAGATTGGCGCGCTGATCCGCATCACGGTGCGCAAGGTGTGGGTCTCGCTGGCCGGTGGGTACCCCTATGTCGCACTCTTCCAGCAAATCTATGAAAAGCTCTGCGCCGTGCCGCTAAAGTATTGAAAAAGAAAGATCCCGAACAACTTTTTCGTCGCTTCTGTCAACCGGGGGAAAGGTGTGCGCCGAAACAGTCTCGGAGAGAGGAAATCTCTCACGCCAAGCGAAAAAACGGATTAGCGAACAACAGCACCCCGCGAAACTATTTCGCAACTCCCAATTCGAACAAACTTCACCCCACTGCTGCCAAGCTGTGAGAGATTGGGGTTAGAGATACGGACAATGACGTCCCGAGCGTCTTCGACGAGCGTGACGCGGCCATCTTTATCGTAGCCCGGTCGACCGACGGCCTCGAACTCGACATCGACTTTGAAGTACGGGCAGTCTCGACTCACAAACGTTCGGCGCAGCCCTGTGGATAGGCCACCTTCCGTCGTGAAAACTGTCAATAAGCGCTCCCGCGTCATGCGCGGCCTAATGGTTTCCATTTTCTGCAAAGCCTGGGCCACCCACGCTCTGCGGTCTTCTGAACAGGACCCTTGGTTGGTTGCGGGCGCGGATTGAGAGGCGACTGACACAGCAATCGCAAGGGTCGAGATCATGGCTAGCATACGAGGACTAGCCCGGATTTCTCACAAGGGTTGAGCAAAGAGATTTGATTTGAAGTAGAAAAAGGCCGCCATCTCAGGCATAACTGCGTTGTCTAGGCGTAGTCGATGCCAAGAGAAGGGCGGCCTTTCTAATGACAGAGTGTAACCAGTCGCGGTTCGAGTTTGAAGCGCATTTTTCGCGCCGGGTAGAGGCAGAGTTTTCCGGAGAGCGGCTGACCACCGAGGGCGGGGCGTTGCTGTTGCGCGCGGTGGACCGCAAAATGGGTTGTTACGGCGGGTGGAGAGTTGCTTCACCGACACTCGCGATGCGCAGCGCATCGAGCATGAGCTTTCCGAGATGCTGGTGCAGCGCATTTACGGGTTGGCGTTGGGCTATGAAGACCTGAACGATCACGAAGAACTGCGCAACGATCCGCTGTTGGGAGTGTTGGCCGGGAAGAAAGATTTGGGCGCGCCGCTAGCGGGCAAGAGCACGCTAAACCGCTTGGAACTGACGTCCGCCGGTTCCCCGGCAAGCGCACGCTACAACAAAATCAGTTACTCCGCCGAAGCGCTGGATGCCCTGCTGCTAGACCTCTTTCTGGAAGCGCACCCGCAAGCGCCGCGGGAGATCGTGCTGGACCTGGACGCCACCGACACGCCGCTGCACGGGCGGCAGGAAGCACGTTTTTTCCACGGCTACTACGGACACTACTGCTATCTGCCGCTGTATGTGTTCTGCGGAGATCATTTGCTGTGTGCGCGGCTGCGGCCCTCGAACCTCGACGCGAGCGCGGGAAGTCTCGAAGAAGTCGAGCGCATCGTGCGGCAGATTCGCGCGCGGTGGCGGGAAGTGCGCATCATTCTGCGGGCGGACTCGGGCTTCTGTCGCGAGGAGTTGATGAGCTGGTGCGAAAAACACGCGGTGGACTACGTGTTCGGCTTCGCGCGGAACCAGCGTTTGCGAAGGATCATCGGCCGCGCGATGCAGGAAGCCAAGCGAGAACACCGGCGCACGGGAAAACCGGCGCGGGTGTTCTGTGAGTTCGCATACCGCACCAAGCAGAGCTGGTCGCGGGCGCGGCGCGTGATCGCCAAAGCGGAACAGATCGAAGGGAAAGAAAATCCCCGCTACCTGGTTACCTCGCTCGGCAAGGAGGCGTGGCCCGCGCAGAAACTTTATGAGCAGCTCTACTGCGCACGGGGCGAGATGGAGAATCACATCAAGGAGCAGTTGAGTCTGTTCGCGGGCCGCCTGAGCACGGAGACGCTGCGGTCCAACCAGTTGCGGCTCTATTTTTCTTCGCTCGCTTACGTGCTGCTGGAGGCGCTGCGGCGGCTGGGCCTGGCGGGTACGGAGTGGGCGGAAGCACAAGCCGACACTCTGCGGCTGAAACTGTTGAAAATCGCCGCCGCGGTGCGCATCACTGCGCGCCGCATCTGGGTCCGTTACAGTAGCGCCTACCCCTGGCAGAACATCTTTGCCGCAGTGTACACCGCACTGCGTTGCTGAAAAAAACGGCGCTTACCAAAACAGCCCTGGCACTCCACGCTTACGGCGAAATGCGCGCAAAAACAACTCCCTCGTCAACCGAGCCCGTCATTCACGCTGAAAAAATCAACAGCGATGCGCTGTCCCCGCCCCGCGCAATAAGAACAGGCCCCCACGACCCTTTCCAGAGCATCAATTCACAACTGGTGAGAAATCCGGGCTAGGACACATAGTTGACTCCTTGGACTCCGCCAGGGCGGCGTCGCAATTTCTTTGGTACGCCGAGCATGTTCGACAGCTTGGAGGTGAAAGTCCTCTTCACAACCTGATAGAGGTGAAGTGATAGCGAAGCGCAAGGGCGTCGCCGTGAGGTGGGGTCTGAAGGAAGCGTGGAGCAAAAACGCGAGCCAATGTACAAGAACCGGATCTGAGGCGTGAGCGTCGGGCGAGCGGGCCAATAATCGCGAAGCCCATATCTATCAAGGACGCAAAGCGTAAATTCGGTGGTTGCGCGTGGAAAGCGATCGAACTTATCTCGGGAGAGCTGCTGCATGTCGCGGATTCGTGACTGAGGGTGGAGTAATTCATCCTGACCCTGCAGCAGCAGTCAGCCGCGGGCGTAGTACTCACGCGAGTGAGGAAGGCCCAAACGGTGAGCGTGAGTATTAGAACGTCGAACTCATGGGTGGCACTGCGCCAGCCAATCAGCTTCGGCTGAGCTCTACAGGTTCAGAAGACGGTGAAGCCGAAACGGAAACCTGCAGAGCGGCGAAGCCCTTGTGGCGAACGACGAATCGAACCTCCGGCCCGCAAGGGCTCAACTCGCTGAATCGCCGTATGCGGACCCGCCTGTACGGTGGTGTGGGAGGGGCGAGCAGGTGACTGCTCCCCCTATCCCGATTGTTATTGCATAAATAACTAACATTCTGATAGTATTTATAAGTTATGTGTGCTACACGATTGTGCCTGGCGGCCGCCATTCTCTGTGCGGCTGCTCCTGCGTTGACCGCCAAGAAGAAGCCTCCGCCTGCGCCGATCAATATCAATACGGCGAACTCGGATGAGTTGCAGCTGGTGCCGGGGATTGGGCCGGTGACGGCGGAGAAAATTTTGCAGATGCGCAAGTCGTACGGGCTGTTCAAGAGCGTGGATGATTTGCGGGCCATCAAGGGCATTGGTCCGAAGCGGCTCGAAAAAATGCGCAAGTACTTGACGGTTGGGAAAGTGGCTTCGCAGAAAAAGGCTGAGCCCATGGCGACGCCCGGCAGAGCGACGAGTCCTTCCCCGTAGCTTGCGGCCACCTCGGCGTCCGAACCACAAAGCAGATTCCTCGCTACGCTCGGAATGACAATTGTTCTTTTTATGGGGGACAGTGAAGCGAACGAGGGAGGAGGGGCGAGCCCCTCCCCTACTGGCTTTGAAGTGGGCGCGAGTTGGAGAGGCATCAGAGGACCTGGTGCGTGGGGCGGGGATCGCCGGGTTTGGATTCGTTGATGCGGAGGGGGACTTGGTCGGCGATGGTGATGCCGTAGCCTTCGAGGGCGACGACCTTTTTGGGGTGGTTGGTTAGCACGCGGATATCTTTTAGGCCGAGGTCGATCAGGATTTGGGCGCCGATGCCGCTTTCGTGCTGGACCATGCGCTGGCGGGCGGGTTCGCGATCGAGCTGGCCGCGTTTGTGAAAATGGATTTGCGGAAGAACGCCGGCTTCCTCAGGAGTATCGACGCTGAAGCCGCGACCGGTGTGGTGGAGATAAAGGAAGACGCCACGATCTTCTTTGGCGATGGCGGCCAGGCTGCGCGAAACGAGCTCGCTGCAATCGCAAGTGGTTGAGCCGAAGACGTCGCCGGTGAGGCAGTGCGAATGGACGCGGACGAGAGCCGGCGTTTCGCCTTCGAGGCTGCCGCGCACTAAAGCGATGTGCTGGTCGTGGTCGACGTCGCTGGCGTAGGCGATCATGCGGAAATCGCCGAAGCGCGTGGGAAGAACGGCTTCGGCAACGCGGCGGACGTAGCGCTCGTGCTGCATGCGGTAGCGGATCAGATCGGCCACCGTCAACATTTTCAAATTGTGCTGTTTGCAGAATTCGTGGAGCTGCGGCACGCGGGACATGGTGCCGTCTTCGTTCATGATTTCGCAGATGACGCCGCTGGCGTTGAGGCCGGCAATGCGCGAGAGGTCGACGCTGGCTTCGGTCTGGCCGGCGCGGACCAGGACGCCGCCATTGCGGGCGCGCAGCGGGAAGATGTGGCCGGGGCGAGCGAGATCCTGCGGCTTGGTCTTGGGATCGATGGCGGTGAGGATGGTGATGGCGCGGTCGGAGGCGCTGATGCCGGTAGTGACGCCGACTTTCGCGTCGATAGCTTCAGTGAAGGCGGTGCCGTGGACGCTCGTGTTGATAGGCGACATGAGCGGGAGATGCAGCTCGTCGCAGCGCTGCTCGGTGAGGGCGAGGCAGATGAGGCCGCGGCCGAACTTGGCCATGAAGTTGATGACTTCGGGAGTGATTTTTTCGGCGGCCATGGTGAGGTCGCCTTCGTTCTCGCGGTCCTCGTCGTCGACCAGGACGATCATGCGGCCCTGGCGGATGTCTTCGACGGCTTCTTCGACGGTGGCGAAAATGGGGTCTGTTGGAGTCATGTGCGCCTCAGAGGCATAGTGTAGCGGATTGATTGGGGGAGTGTGTAGCGCGTGGTGAGTAGTCGATGGTGCGCTGGCGCTCGGGGCCGCAGACCACCCCTCGGTTTTTTGTAGACGCTGGATTTAAAGGACTTAGCTTTGACGTAAGTGCTTTAGAATGTGTGTTTGCGTTGGGGCGCGTAAGTGTTGCATTCAAACGGGATGTGTGAGGGGTGGGGGCTAGCCGCGGACTCGGCAGCGAGCGCGAACGTGCCGGGACAAGGGGATGGGGACCGCCACTCCCGGGGTGTCCGGTAGTTGTGAAGTAAACGATAGAAGGGGAAGAGTTTGCGGGGGTTTCTGTGGGTGCGACGTTTACTCGGAGTGGAAAAAGAAGGAGGTGATTGGGTTGATGTGGATGCGTGGCAAGTTGGGTGGTCAGGCTTCGTGGGGATTTTAACGCCCCGATCAGATCGGGGCAGGCGCCGTGCGCGGAGTTCACAGAGAAGAGAGGAAGGCGGAGATTTCGCGAGGCAAACATGCTTAAGTGTAGCGCACATTTATGTAACTGTCAATAAATATTATTTGAGAGTACTAGATTCGAAAACAGTACTTTCGAATCGGCTGTGGAAAAACAATGCCAAGGGGATTGCACAGAGAACTCGGAGAGCACCGAGAGGGCGGAGAATTGCATGGGCGTCGCGGAGATTTGCTCCTTTCTGCATGACAGAGCCAAACCAACGGGTTGTGCGGCGCATCTTAGGAGCGGGAGGGTAGAAACCATGTCAAAACTAGCGATTTGGGCGGAATTGGAAGCGAAGCCAGGGAAAGAGGAGGAAGTGGCGAATTTTCTGAAGTCGGCGCAGCCACTGGCGGAGAAGGAGCCGGGGACCATCACGTGGTACGCGATAAAGATGGGGGGGCCGAAGTTCGGGATTTTCGATACGTTTGCGGATGAGAAGGGCCGCGAGGCGCATCTGACCGGGGAAATCGCGAAAGCACTATTCGCCAGGGCGCAGGAATTGTTTGCGAAGGAGCCGGCAATTCATAAGCTCGAACTGCTGGCGGCGAAGGTGCCAGGCGCAGCGGGGACGAGGGCAAAGTCCGCGTAGGCCAGTCCGCGAAGGCGCGTTTACGCTTGCTCTAGAAGAACGCCTAGCTTCACGAGAACTGGATCAGGTCGACCCAGCAGTGCCCAGAGCGAGATTGCATTTGATGAGAATTGCGGTTCGATTTGGCCGCCTGAAATCGAGCAGACTTCTGCGCTCAGGGCTGGACGCGCGGGGAATTCCTCGTTGTTCCCACCGTGCAGGCGGCGGATACAAGACCACTTAAGGCTGTCGGCGACAACGCCATGCCGAAAATTCAATTGGCGCTTTTCAAGGCTGAGCGTATTTCCCACTCGGGAAGCCATAGTGCGAATCTGCGTTCGCAGATTAAAATTGACATGGCTATTTGAGATGGCTATATTGAGGGTATGAAAGTAAGTGTAGCGGATGCGAAGAACAAGCTGCCGGAATTGATCAGGGCGGTGGAAAATGGCGAGACCGTGACGATTTGCCGGCGCGGGGAGCCTGTGGTGGACATCGTGCGGACAAAGGAAGCCAAGCGCAAAGGGCCGCAATTCGGGACGTTACGGGGGAAGGTTGTGGAGATTGACCCGGACTGGTGGAAGCCGATGACAGATGAAGAGGTGGAAGCGTTTGTAGAGGGCCGCTACAAGTGAGAGTGCTGTTGGATACCGTCACGTTTCTGTGGTCTGTGAAAGAACCGGAACGAATCTCGAAAAAGGCCATGGCGATTCTAGCCGAGCCGGAAACAGAGCGCGAGATTAGCGCGGTTTCGCTGTCGGAGATGGCGATCAAGTGGGCAATCGGGAAGCTGGGAATTTCGCGGAGCGAAGTCGAGCAGGGAGTGGTGGACCTGGAGCTGCGCGTCCTGCCTTTTAACGGTGTGCATGCGTACAAAATGTTTGTGCTGCCGATGCACCACACGGATCCGTTTGACCGGCAGATTATCGCGCAGGCGATGGTCGAGGAGATTCCGGTGGTAACCTCCGATCGTATTTTTGGAGCTTATCAGGAGTTGCAGGTGATCTGGTAGCTTGCCAGAAGGACACTGAAATAGAGCGGGTCTGCAGTTACGCCACAGCGTCCTGCTGAGGTGGAATCATGCAGGTAACTAGAGTTTTTGGAGCGGGCCGGGGAGGATGCCGGCCAGGGAGAACTTGCCGGGGCCGGCGAAGAGAAGGCCTAGGGAGAGGAGCAGCTCGGTAAGGGCGTACTCCATGCCGCCGTGGCTGATGTCATAGCCGTGGGGGAAATGGACCATGATGACGGCGCCGGCCATGACGATGATGACGCAGACAGCTCCTATGCGGAGGAGCGCGCCCAGCAGGATGGCGATGCCGCCGGCGAACTGGGCCAAGCCGACCAGATAGCCGACGGCCAAAGGCATTTTCATGAAGGCGGCGAAATTGTGAGGGCCGGGGCCACCGAAAGCGCCGAAGAGGATGGCGGCGCCGTGATAGATGAAAGGGAGCGAGCAGGCTACGCGCATGATGAGCAGCTCGAAGTTGAGTTCGCGAACGGTTTCGGATGGACGGGAGCTGGATGTGGCCATGCGGAACTCCTCCTTTTAGATAGAAATGGTGTATCAAAAGGCGTGGGGAAAAGACAAGGGGTTTTCGGCGGAGCATCGGCTGCGGTCGGGGACGGGAAATCAGGGATTTTGGGCTGGGGCCCGGTTGGGGATTCCTGGGAAGCCTCGAAGCGAAAGAGCGAGGCCAGCGACCAGAAGCCAGAGAGCGGCGGCGTAGACGGTGTACCAGAAGGCTTCCTGCGGCGCAGTGGCGGCTGGCGGGCTGAAGACGACAAGCGAACCTGTCGAGAAAACATGCATTAGTTGGGCGAGGAGGACGCTCTTGGTGTGGGAGTACAGCCAGGAGATGAGGACGCGCATGGCGGTCATGGCGGCGGCGAAGGCGAGGAAGAAATGCAGCCAGTAGCGGCCGTGGGGAACGGCGGTACCGAGGAAGTTGATGACGGGGATGTGCCAGCAGCCCCAGAGGAGGCCGAGGAGAATGGCGGCGCGCAGAGGCGGCAGCTTGCGGGACATTTTGGGGAAGGCGAAGCCGGTCCAGCCGATTTCTTCGAAGAAACCGGCTGGGATGCCGAAGGCCAGGCCTAGCCAAAAATGGTTGGGGGAGTAAATCGGGGAAACGAACGTTTTCAGCAGAAGGAGAATGGAGAGGATTAGGACCGGAGGAATGAGTAGCGCGGCGTACCAGCGGGCGGGAAAACGGATGTGGCGCATGCGGGAGAAGAGATCGCGGAGACCGGCGGGGCCGTCGAAGAGGCGAGTGAGGAGGATGCCGGAGAGGCTGGGGCCTACGAGCATCGCGGGGAACATCAGGATGCCGGTTAAGTTCGGGAGGGGTTGACCGCGGAGGAGGTGGGGAGCGGCTACAAGGAAGGCACCTAGCCAGGAGAGGAAAAACGTCAATCCAAAGTAGCAAGCTACGGGATTGCGGCGCGGCCAGGATCCGGGAGCTAGGGCGCTCCGAGTAGTTTGTGGTGGCATGAGAATGCAAGATTCTACACGGAGACGGGCGACCGTTCCGATGAAAACGATAAGGGTGAAGCAGGCGGGGAAACGGGTTCAAAGAGCGGTCTGGGGCTGACCTGCGGTGATTGGCTTAGAAGAGGCTCTTCGCGCTAGTGCGCGATGCTTTATGGCGGTTAAGCAACACGATGAGACACCGCCGAGTAAAAACCAGCTGGGCGTGAACACGAACAACATTAAGAACAGGCCTGAAAAAATAAACAACTCGTAGGAAGACATTTTCAGTATGAGGGGGCGTGAATACTCGATACGGCCGCGAACGCAGTCCGATTTGACGAACATCCGAAACATGAAGAGGTTTCGCATGTGCCGGACATGAATTGCCAACTCCAAAAGGATCATGCAACCCAACACAAATTCGTAGAACTGCGGCGCCGATTGCTGGTCGAGTAACCACATTAAAGTGAGCAAGAGCCCAGTAATCAGCAGCATCAGCAGAAAGCGAGGGCTGATAAGCCTAAGCGAATCGATGTCTCGCTGGAAAACAGGATTGAGCTCGAAGCTCCCCTCAAAGACAATCTTTTCGTTTACACCGGAGCGGTAGAGGCGAGCGCACACTATTGTGAAAGCGTAGTCGGAAACGTACAGGAGCGACCAGATTGTCAGACCGAGCCAAAGGCTACTGAAAAAGTTGGGCAAGGGCGGCTCTCCCCGAGACTCTACTGCTATCCATGATTTTTGCGTTTAGGAGTGCATGCGGCAATGGAGCGTTCGTTGATTGTCGCGTAAGTTCAAATGGTCTTTCGTACAGGCTCGTGGGCCTTTGACGTGGCAGAGGACCTCAGGGCCGGATCACCAAACAAAAAGGGCGTCCTGGGTTGAGCCTAGGACGCCCTTTGGATTGAGGTTTTGGGCGAGCTGGTAAAGCTGCCCGGAGCACAGGCTGAAGCCTGTGCCACCTGGATTTAGTACATGCCGCCCATGCCGCCGGCGCCGGGGGCTCCGCCGCCACCAGCCGCTGCAGCCTTTTCTTCCTTGATTTCAGCGATGAGAGCTTCGGTCGTGAGCATGAGGCCCGCGATCGAGGCTGCATTCTGAAGGGCAAGGCGGGTGACTTTGGCCGGGTCAATGACGCCCATCTTAACCATGTCGCCGTACTCGCCAGTCTCGGCGTTGAAGCCGAAGTTTTCTTCCTTGGACTCGCGGATCTTGCCGATCACAACGGCGCCTTCGTGGCCGGCGTTGAGAGCGATCTGGCGGGAAGGCTCTTCGAGAGCGCGACGCACGATGCCTGCGCCAACGGCTTCGTCATCGTGCAGCTTGAGCTTCTCGACAGCCGCGATGCAGCGGAGCAGAGCGGAACCGCCGCCTGCAACAATGCCTTCTTCGACAGCCGCGCGGGTGGCGTGCATAGCGTCTTCGACACGCGCCTTCTTTTCCTTCAGTTCGGTCTCGGTCGCTGCGCCGACTTTAATGACGGCGACGCCGCCGACGAGCTTGGCAAGGCGTTCCTGGAGCTTTTCCTTGTCATAGTCGCTGGTGGTGTTTTCGACCTGGGCGCGAATCTGCTTCACACGGCCTTCGATGTCCGCGGACTTGCCGGCGCCTTCGATGATCGTGGAGTTGTCCTTGTCGATGGTGACTTTCTTGGCGCGGCCGAGGTCCTCGAGCTTCACGTTTTCGAGCTTGATGCCGAGGTCTTCGGTGATGGCCTTGCCACCGGTGAGGGTGGCGATGTCTTCGAGCATCGCTTTGCGGCGGTCGCCAAAGCCGGGGGCCTTGACGGCAGCGCACTGCAGCGTGCCGCGGAGCTTGTTGACGACCAAGGTGGCCAGCGCTTCGCCTTCGATGTCCTCAGCGATGATCAAGAGGGGCTTGCCCATCTTGGCGGTCTGCTCGAGCAACGGGAGCAGGTCCTTCATCGAGGAGATTTTCTTTTCGTGGATGAGGATGCGAACGTCTTCGAGGACGCATTCCATGCGATCGGGGTCGGTGATGAAGTAGGGGGAGAGGTAGCCGCGGTCAAACTGCATGCCTTCGACTACTTCGAGGGTCGTCTCCATCGTCTTGGATTCCTCGACGGTGATGACACCATCCTTGCCGACCTTCTTCATGGCTTCGGCGATGATGCCGCCGATTTGCTTGTCGTTGTTGGCGGAAATGGTGCCAACCTGGGCGATCATGTCGCCCTTGACGTCTTTGTGGAGCTTGCGGATTTCTTCGACGGCCACTTCGACGGCCTTTTCGATGCCGCGCTTGAGAGCGGTGGGGCTGGCGCCTGCGGCGACAGTCTTGACGCCCTCGCGGAAGATGGCTTGCGCGAGAACGGTTGCGGTGGTGGTGCCGTCGCCGGCGACGTCAGACGTCTTCGAGGCGACTTCACGAACCATCTGAGCGCCCATGTTCTCGAGCGGGTCTTGAAGTTCGATTTCCTTGGCCACGGTCACGCCGTCCTTGGTGATGATCGGCGCGCCGAACTTCTTTTCGATCACTGCATTGCGGCCCTTGGGGCCGAGGGTGATCTTTACTGCGTCGGCGAGGACGTTCACGCCACGTAGAATCGCCTGGCGGGAATTCTCACCTGTTACAATCTGCTTCGCCATACTGGTATTTCCTCCTGATCAGCTTTCTGCGAACCGCGAAATTTTTCTGCTAACTGCTTGCCTTGCTACACCAACGGGCACGGCATGCCGTGCCCCTACGAACCGGAATAAAAACTACTTCTTGGCGGCTTTGGCGGCGCCGCTCAGCTTGGCCAGAATCTCTTCTTCGCGAAGGATAAGGAACTCTTCGTCGTCGAGTTTGATTTCCGTGCCGCTGTATTTGCCGAACAGAACGCGGTCGCCTGCTTTCACGTCGAGAGGGATGAGTTCACCCTTCTCACGCTTGCCAGCGCCGACGGCGATCACTTCGCCCTCCATGGGCTTTTCTTTTGCGGAGTCAGGGATGATGATGCCTCCCTTGACGCTTTCTTTTTCTTCAATGCGCTTCACGATGACACGGTCGTGGAGCGGGGTCAGATTCACTGCCATCTTGGAAGAACCTCCATAGGTGATCTTGCGTTTTGAAAAGAGACCGGAAGTGCGGAAGGGAATTAGCACTCCTCGCAGTCGACTGCTAATATAGCTAGAAACAGATTGCATGTCAAGGATTTAGCAGACAGATGGGTGGAGTGGCTGTGAATTTCTAGCGCCATTAAGTCATTTGTATACAATAGTTTATATGGTGCAAGAAAAATACGACACTTGGTTATTGCCGTGCAGTTTTTCTGGGCATAGAATCTGCGCGAGGTAGCATGGTGCCCCTTCAGGTTCACGAGCGGCTGATCGTCTTCACGGCTGGGACGCTGCTGTCATTCTTCTGGATCGTCGTCATCCTCGGCCATCGGCGGCAACGGAATTTCGAGCGCATCTTCTTCTTCGTTTGTTTGGCGCTGGTTTTCTTTTTCGGATGCTCGCTCTTAGCGCTCAACGCCCAGCTCTATTACACAACGGTCCCTCAAGCTTTGGCGATTTTTGCATGGACGATTCTTTGCCTGGGTTTATGGTTCTTGCCGTCTTTGCTTGTCCATTTGCATGTCGAATATGCGGACGTGCGGACCATGATTGGTTCCGGAAAGATGAAGAGGCTGTGGCTTGCCGGAGCCTATGCTCCTGCGGTCTTGCTCATTCCTTACCTTTACGCGGCCTTGCAACTGCGATCAGGTTGGGACTTTGATTTGCCGAGCAATTCTCTAGGCATCCCCTTCCAAATCTGGCTCCTCAGCGCAATCGTGCTGTGCATCGTTTGGCAACGGCGTTTCATGAAGAGGGCGCCGGATAGGGAACAGATATCTTTCCACCGCCAACTGCGAAACAACTTTATCGTTTTGGCCATCTGGATGGTTATCGGTCACGCGTTTCTTTGGCGATGGCCAAGAAATGAGAGTGCCGCCGCTGCTTATGGGTGGCTTTTGGCTCTCATTGCTCTGGTGCCGCTTGTCAGTCTCGTTCGCAATGTTCAGAAGTTCAATTTCTTGCAGATCGGCAAGCAGCGGAATCTCATCTATGCGGTCTTTGCGACCTTTCTCGCGCTGCTTTATCTCGGGCTGATTCGGCGAGCGAGCATGTGGTTGGAGCCGTATTTGCCACCGGAGGCGACGGCGGCCATCCTGTTGTTTCTTCCTGTTGTGTTTTTTGAACCGCTGCAGCGGTTGATGAGAGGAATTCTGCGGCGGACGGCGCAAACGGAGATGGATCACGCGCAGAGGATGATGGCGCCTATTCACGAAGTGGCGCGGCTCGGCAATTTTGGCAAGCTGACGGCTTTTGTCGAAAAGTGGGTCGGCGACGAGTTGCAACTCGCAGAAGTGAAGCTTTCTTTCAGCAGTGGCGCCGAGGCTGAATTGGAGCAGAAGGGATCTGAAGAGATTTTTGCAATCCGACAATCTGGGCGCACTTTGGGAACGCTGCACGTGAGGGCGCATGGGGCGATGCTATCTGGTGAGACGGCGGCGGCTTTGGAGTTTTTGTGCGAGCAGTTGCCGGGGGCGCTGGATTTGTGCCGGTTGATTGAGGAGAAATTGCGATTGGAGAGGGAACTGGCGGAGAGAGAGCGGCTGGCGGTTTTGGGGCAGATGGCGGCTAGTATTTCGCACAATTTGAAGAATCCGCTGGGGTCGATCAAGACGATTTTGCAAGTGCAGTTGGAGACCGCGGAATTGCCGGAGTCGATTCGCGGCGAAACGAGGATGGTGTTGGAAGAGATTGGGCGGTTGTCGTCGAAGCTGAACCAACTGTTGCAATTCAGCCTGCCGGCGGTGCGCGGAGGCGCGGTACCGGCGGTATGCGATGCTCGGGTCGTGGCGGAAGAGGTTAGCGGCGTTTTGCGGCATGAGGCGGAGCGGCGCGGCGTGAAGCTCGGGGTCGAAGTTGGCGCGGCCGGAACACAGTTGGCTGCGAGCGCGGAAGCGGTGAGCGAGATCTTGTCGAATCTCGTGGTGAATGCGCTGGAAGCGACGGCGCGGGGCGGGCATGTGAAAGTGAGTGGCCTCAAGAACGGCGATGGATTTTTGTTTTCGGTGGAAGACGACGGACCTGGAGTACCTGAAAGCGTTCGCGAAAAGATATTGCAGCCATTTTTTACGACGAAGACGCAAGGCACGGGACTCGGCTTGGCGATCGTGGCGAGGCGCGTTGCGGAATTCGGTGGAACGTTGGATTGGGAGAGCCCGGTTCGCGACGGTCGCGGCACTCGGTTTGAAGTGAAGATGCCGATGAAGGACGGGAGCGGATAGCAGAGCGAAAAACAGAGACGCGAGAAAGCAGCGCTGCGCGATGGGCTCGGGTTTTTCTTAACACAGAGGTCACAGAGTGCACGGAGAGTTGGGATGAAGACGATATTGATTGTGGATGATGAGCCGGCGGCGCGGTATGGGTTGCGTCGGGCGCTGGAAGCCAAATACCGGATTGCGGAAGCAGATTCGGCGGAGGCGGCGCGCGCTGCGCTGAACACGGAACGGCCAGACCTGGTGCTGCTCGATGTCGTGCTGCCGGGGCAGAGCGGGCTTGAATTCTTGCAGTGGATGCGCAAGCAGGGGAGCGAATTGCCGGTGCTGATGGTGTCGGCGCTGGATACGGCGAAGACCGCGGTGGAGGCGCTGCAGCTTGGGGCGGCGGACTATCTGGTGAAGGGATTCGAAGTGGAGGAATTGCGGCAACGTGTGGCGAATCTCTTGAAGTTGGCGACACTCGAAAAAGAAAATGATCTATTGCGCCGCCGCATGGCCACGGAAGGGCAGTTTGGCCAGATGATCGGCCGAACCGCGGAAATGCGGCGCGCGTTTGAGATAGCAGACCGCGTGGCGGCGACGGATTCGACGGTGCTGATACTGGGCGAGAGCGGGACAGGAAAGGATTTGATGGCGCAGGAGATTCATGCGAGGTCGCCGCGGGCGGGGAAGGCGTATGTGGCGGTGAACTGCGCCGCGCTGCCGGAAACTTTGATTGAGTCGGAATTGTTTGGGTATGAGCGCGGCGCGTTCACGGGCGCGGCGCAGCAGAAAAAGGGGAAATTCGAATTGGCATCGGGCGGCACATTGTTTTTGGATGAGATCGGCGACATGAACCCCGTCACGCAGGCGAAAGTGCTGCGAGCCCTGGAAAACCGCACCATCGAGCGGCTGGGCGGAACGCAGACGATTCCAGTGGATGTGCGCGTGATCAACGCGACGCATCGGAATTTGGCGGCGGAGATTCGTGAAGGTAAGTTTCGCGAGGATTTGTTTTACCGATTGCGTGTGGTGTCGATCGAGTTGCCGCCGCTGCGGGCGCACAAAGAGGATATTCCAGTACTGGCGGAGGCGTTCTTGCAGATGCATACGGCTAGATTGCGCAGTGGAGTTGGAGCGGGAGGGGCAAGCCCCTCCCCTACAAAGCGGCTCACGCGGGAGGCATTGGCGGCGATTGAGCGTTACGACTGGCCTGGGAATGTGCGCGAACTAAAGAATGCTCTGGAACGAAGCCTGGTGTTGTGCCGAAGCGAGGAGATCGGAGCTGGGGACTTGCCCAACGAAGTCGTGAGCGGGGAGGCTGCGCCTCACAAAATTCCTGATGGCGCGAGCGAGAATGGATTCGGCGAAAAAGATTTTCGAGAAGCTAAACGGAAGTTTGAGGTCGCGTATATTACGAAGCAGCTTGTGGAGCATCGTTGGAATGTTTCGAAAACGGCAGCGACGATTGGTTTACACCGGCAGAGCTTGCAGGAAAAATTGCGGGAATTAGGGATTCGACGACCGGGGAGGGCATTGCCGGAAGAAGACTAAGAATTTACACGGAGTTCGCAAGAAGGCGGAGCGCACGGAGAAAAGGAGCCGAGAGCCGACCGATGAGCGGGGGGAACAATGAAGGAAGAGTTGGCGGATACGTTTTGGCTGGCGGCGGAAGCACGCGATTTGGAAGGGACAAGGCGCTGGTGGAGTTTGCGGGAAAGCCGATGCTCGAGCGCATGGTCGAATTGATGCGGAGCTTTGAGCAAGACGTGAAGATCGTGGCCGCGCCCGGAAAATATTCGGGTTTCGGCGCGAACATTGTCGAAGATCGCTGGCCGGGCGAAGGACCTCTCGGAGGAATCATTACTGCGCTGATTCACGAGCAAGAAAATGATGTGACGCGCGAGTGGATTTTCATCGTGAGTTGCGATATGCCCTTTTTGACCGCGGATTGGATGAACTACGTGTGCGAGCGAGCAGTGAAGAGCGGGGCTCAAGTCGTACTCCCGCAGTCCATCCATGGGCCGGAGCCGCTGTGCGCGATTTGGCGAACGGACGCGCGGGCGGCTATCCAGGACCAGTTTGAGCAGGGCTTCCGCAAGGTGACTGCGGCAATAGCAAAGTTGAAAGCAGAAGTGCTTGACGAGGCCGACTGGAAACGATTTGATAGCGCAGGGCGGCTTTTCTGGAACATGAACACGGCGGCGGATTACGAAGAAGCACGCCGGATTGTGGAAACAGAATCGAATTAGAAATTTGTTGGAATTCAGGCTGCTCGATTAACAAGGGATGAGTTCGGCGGGCATCGACGATGATGGAATTGATCGGAACCAAGAAAAGCATCGAGGGCAAGACCCAAGACTTTTTTGAGTTTCGCGACGTGTGCAAATCGTTTGATGAAAACGAAGTGTTGAAAAACGTCAGCTTCACGGTGAAGCGCGGCGAAACTTGCGTGATCATGGGGCGCAGCGGCGTGGGCAAGTCAGTTTCGCTAAAGCACATCATGGGATTCATGAAAGCGGATTCCGGGCGGATTTTTGTAGATGGCGAAGACGTGACGGATTTCAGCGAGCAGCAGTTCGAAGAGGTGCGGCGCAAGGTCACGATGGTGTTTCAGTCGGGCGCATTGTTCGATTCGCTGACAGTTGCAGAAAACATAGCGTTTCCACTGGAAAAGCAGCCGGGGCTCGAGGACCAAGACATCGACGAATATGTCGCGAAATTGGCGAAAATGCTGGAAGTGGAAGAGGTGCTCGAGAAGCTGCCAAGCGAATTATCGACAGGGATGAAGCGCGCGGTGGCCATGGCCCGGGCTTTCGCGCAAAATCCCGAAGCGATTTTATTTGACGAGCCGACAACGATGGTGGATCCGATCATGGCCGGACACATGGGCGACTTGATTTTGCGATTGAAGGAAGCATTTCATCGCACCTCGATTGTGGTGACGCACGACACGCACCTCGCGAAAAAGCTGGCCGACAGCGTGGTTTTTCTGCAAGAAGGTCGCGTCGCGTTCTTCGGCTCCTGGGACGATTTTGAAAACTCGAAGGATCCTTTCCTCCATAATTTCCGCATGCAGGATGCTCTAATTCCCGCGCTGGACGTGACTCTGTGAGCCAGTCGGATGGCGGCGCTGCCGATCCCATCAGGCAATTACGCAAGGCGATGGGCTTCTGGGACGTTTTGCTTTTCAATATTGCAACAGTTCTGGGGCCGCGTTGGATTGCGGCGGCTGCACACAACGGAACGTCTTCGATCAGTTTGTGGGTGCTCGCGGCGGTCTTCTTTTTTGTGCCCACGGCGTTCGTGATTACCGAGCTCTCGACGCGGTTTCCCAATGAAGGCGGACTTTATGTGTGGTCGAAGGAAGCCTTCGGCGACTTTCATGGATTTGTCGCCGGCTGGACTTATTGGATTTATTCGTTCTTTTATTTTCCTGGACTGCTTCTGGCTAGCGCGGCGATGGCAGCCTACATCGGTGGAAGCTCCTGGGGACATCTTGCTGAAAATCGGCCATTTTTGCTGATCAGTTCGGTCCTTTTATTGGCTATTGCGGTGGGCATGAACATCGTCGGGCTAAATATTGGGAAGTGGCTGCAAAACGCCGGCGGCGTGATGACGTACATTCCGCTGCTATTGCTGGTGGGGACGGGCGGCGTGATCTGGCTGCGCTACGGCTCGGCAACGCATTTTACTTGGGCGAACATGATGCCGCACTGGAATTGGGAGACGGTGAATTTTTGGCCACAAATACTTTTTGCGTTTGCGGGGCTGGAACTGGTTTCCGCGATGAGCGATGAAATCCGTGATGCGCAGAGGACGCTGGCGCGCGCTATTTGGAGTTCGGGAATACTGATCGCCGTGATTTATATTGCGGGAACGTTTGCGGTGCTGACGATCATGCAGGCCGCTCCAGTGGATCCAAAATCCGGAGTGTACCAGGCGCTGGCGATCGGGTCGGAGACACTGAAGATTGGATTGGTGGGCATGATCGCGGCGTTTTTGGTGACGTTCGGGAATGCGGGTGGAGTGGGAACGACAGTAGCAGGACTTTCGCGCGTGCCGTTCATTGTTGGCGTCGACCGTTATCTGCCAGCGGCATTTGGAAAGTTGCATCCGAAGTGGCGCACGCCGTATGTGGCGATATTGGTGCAAGCGGGAATCTCGCTGGCGCTGCTGCTGCTGAGCAATATCAATGAGACGACGAGCGGGGCATATCAGATTCTCGTGGACGCCACGACGATCCTGTACTTCATTCCGTTTCTTTATATGTACGCGGCGGTGATCAAACTTGCGGGGCGCGAGGATCGCGGAGCGAGTGAGCATGCTGCGCTAATTCCCGGCGGGAAAATTGGTGTGTGGATTGCTGGCGGATTTGGATTTCTTATCGCTCTTGGTGGAATCGTTCTGTCTTTCATCCCGCCGGGTGAATCGGAGAACAAGTTTGTGTTCAGCGTGAAACTGATCAGTGGGACGGTGATCGCCGTTGCGCTTGGATTGATTTTGTACTATCGCGGCGTGCGCGCGAAGGCGAGAGAGGCGGTGAGTTGATTGATGTGGGGAACGAGAGTGCAAGCAAACCGGCTGAGAGGCACTTCCTCTTTCAAAAACCTTCAGCGATTAGTTTCTCGAGGCTGAGTTTCGAAATGGGCGCTGAGGTCGCTTCATTGCGAGCTTCGAGATAGCGCTCGACGTATTTGCCGAGAATGTCGGCTTCCAGATTTACCGCGTCGCCGGGTTTACGGTCGCGAAGGTTGGTGTGCTCGTAGGTGTAGAGAATTACCGCGATTTCCATCGTAAGCTGTTGCTTTAGCGGGGTCACGAAATTATGCCAGCGAGCGACAGTGAGGCTGATGCCGTCGATGGTGATGGAGCCTTTCGGAACGATGTAGCGCGCAAAATCTTCGGGAACTTCCACGCCGAACCACCAATTGCCGCTTGCGGGGCCCTCGGGATCGAGGCGCGTCACGCGGCCTGTGCCGTCCACATGGCCTTGAACGAGGTGACCTCCGAATTCTTTGCCGACGGTGAGAGGCTGCTCGAGATTAACGCGGGAGCCTTTTTTCAGCGCGCCGTTTTTCGCGCCGAACGATGTTTTCTGGATGGTCTCGCCGGAAAGATCGGCGGCGAAAGTTTCTTTCCCGAGAGCGACGACTGTCAGGCAGCAGCCGTTCACCGCGATGCTATTGGAAACAGCGAGCGCAGGGACGACGCTGGGAGCGTGTATCGTGACGCGCCCGCCGCCGGACTGCACGCCGAGAGTTTCGATTGTGCCGAGATGCTCGATGATTCCGGTGAACACAACTTCCCCTGGATTCCGCGCAAGTTGCTCCGGAACGAGTTTACAGCATTTCGCCGGGCAAGCAGAAAGCACTACACTACAGCGGAACAAGTTACAGATTCATTCGAGGTTGCACTATGAAGGCCTGCCTGCTCAACGTTCCTGCTCGTATCGAAACGAATCCACTTCAGTTTACTGACGTCCCCGTGCCGCAACCCGCCAAGGGAGAGGTGCTGATTCGCGTGCGCGCGTGCGGCGTGTGCCGGACGGATTTGCACGTCATCGAAGGCGAATTGCCGCCGAAGAAATCTCCGGTGATTCCTGGTCACCAGATTGTCGGGATTATCGAAAAGCTGGGCGACGGTTCGCGACGCTTCAGTCTAGGGGAGCGCGTTGGCGTCGCCTGGCTGCACCACACTGACGGGGTGTGCATGTACTGCCGCATGGGCGAGGAAAATCTTTGCGACAACCCGACATTCACAGGGTACAGCGTCGACGGCGGCTACGCGGAATACGCCGTTGCGCACGAAGACTTCATTTACGCGATTCCCGATGGTTTTCACGACGAGCAGGCCGCGCCTCTGCTTTGCGCGGGAATCATCGGATTCCGGTGCTTGCGGCTTTCTGGGATCAAGCCCGGCGGACGGCTGGGACTTTATGGTTTTGGCGCGGCGGCGCACGTGGCGATTCAGGTGGCGCGGCATTGGGGCGCGACCGTGTATGCCTCTACGCGAGATGCGCGGCACCAGAAGCTGGCGTTAGAACTGGGCGCTGCTTGGGCCGGTGGAACGCTGGACGCGCCACCGGAGAAGCTCGACGCGGCGATTGTCTTTGCGCCAGCGGGGGAGATTGTTCCCGCGGCGCTTGGCGCGTTGCGCAAAGGCGGCGTGCTCGTCCTCGGCGGAATTCATATGAGCCCGATTCCGTCGTTCAGTTACGATTTGCTGTATGGCGAGCGCATGATTCGCAGCGTGGCAAATAATACGCGGAAAGATGGCGAAGATTTTCTTCGCGTCGCGGCGGAGATTCCGGTTCAGATGCACACGCAGATTTTTCCACTCCCTGAAGCCAATCGCGCGTTGAATGCGCTGAAGAATGACGCCATCGAAGGCGCCGCCGTGCTGCGCGTCAGCGCGTAAATGTAACGGTTAGCGTTGCGGAGTGCGGGAGCCGGGCTCCCGCTTTCGGTCTGCGCGCGGAAGGGACGCCTCAAAAGCGGCAGCAAGCTGCCGCACTCCACAGCTAGCTGCCGCACTCCACAGCTAGCGGTATACGTCCTGCAAGTATCCTTCGACGGCGATATCCGGACCGAACGCTCGCGTACGAATATTTTGCAGCGGGGGAAGATTCAGAGTTGGCGCGATGGCAAACGGCACGCGCGTTTCTCCGGAGATTTTGGGCGCGTAGAAGAGAAACAGTTTGTGGACGATTCCGGCAGTGAGGGCAGCGCCATTCAGGGTTGGGCCGGCTTCGAGAAGGACGCTGAGAATCTCGCGGCGACCGAGTTCCGCAAGAACAGTTTCGAGATTGATCCGTCCCATGCGCGAATCGGCAGGAAGGACTTCGACGCCAGCTTTTTCCAGTGCGCGAAGCCTGCGCAAGTTTGCGTTCTTCCGCGTGAAAACCAAAATGTCGTCGTCGGCCGTGTGCACGATGCGAGAGTGCGGGGAGAGCGTGAGGCCCCAGTCGAGAATTACTCGCAAGAGCGGCTTGCGCCGCGGTAAGCCGCTGCGATCCGTCAAAAGCGGGTCGTCGCTCTTGATCGTGCCGATGCCGGTGAGCATAGCGTCAGCGGCATGGCGCATTCTGTGAACTTCGGCGCGGGACTCCTCCGACGTAACCCAGTTTTTTCGTTTCTGCTGGGTGTTCCTCTTGGGCAGCTTGTTTCGTTCGTGAGGAAGAGCCAGTTGCCCATCGAGAGTCAATGCGGATTTCAGCGTCACAAATGGTTTGCTCGTGCGAATCCAGCAGGCGAAGGCTTCATTCAGGCGGCGAGCTTCTTCTTCGCAAACGCCTGATTCCACTTCGATGCCAGCGGCACGCAGGCGATCGAAGCCGCCGCCGGAATTGACGGCGTTGGGATCTTCCATAGCCGCAACGACGCGCTTGACTCCCGCCGCGATGATCGCTTCCGTGCAAGGGCCGGTGCGGCCGGTGTGAGTGCACGGTTCGAGCGTGACGTACATCGTGGAGCCTCGTGCTTTCTCTCCGGCGGATTTCAGCGCGACAATTTCCGCATGATCACGCCAGTCGTATTGGTGGAATCCTTCGCCGGCGATTTCGCCATCGCGGACGAGGATGCAGCCGACCATGGGGTTGGGGCTCGCGAGGCCAACGCCTTTGCGGGCCAGGGCCAGAGCGTGTTCCATGAAGCGAGTGGCGTGAGCGTCCATTCGTTTGGCGAAGTTTTAATCGAAAAGAGAATTCGCGTAAGTTTCTGCGTCGAACGGCACCATATCGTTAATCTGCTCGCCCGTACCGACAAAGCGGATGGGCAAGCCCAGTTCGCGCGCGATGGCTACAACGATGCCGCCCTTGGCGGTGCCGTCCAGCTTTGTGAGAATGATTCCAGTAACGGTCACGGCGGAAGTAAATTCGCGCGCCTGAGCGAGGCCGTTCTGGCCGGTGGTGGCGTCGAGCACAAGCAGCACATCGTGCGGCGCGCCGGGAATAACCTTCGCGGCGGTTCGCTTCATTTTCTCGAGCTCAGCCATCAGATTCGATTTGGTATGAAGTCGGCCCGCCGTGTCCACAATCACAACGTCCGCGCTCCGAGCCTTTGCAGCGGCCATCGCATCGAAAACGACAGCGGCGGGATCGGCGCCGGACTTTTGTTTGATCACATCAATACCGTTGCGTTTCGCCCAGATTTCGAGTTGCTCGACCGCGGCCGCGCGGAAAGTGTCCGCAGCGCAGAGGACAACACTGAAACCTTCCTGGCGCAAACGATTTGCGAGTTTGCCGATGCTGGTAGTTTTCCCGGCGCCATTTACGCCAACGATAAAGATCACGCGCGGCCCCGCACCGTTAGTTGAACTCGCGAGATTTTGCGCGGCTGCCGGCGCTAATCCAGAGTTTCCCGGAACGCTGCCGGACGCTGACGCGCTCGCTCCCCCTTCGTTCATGGTCAGAATGCGAATGATGTGCGACTTGATCTCGCGCTTGAGCTGACTAGCATCGGAAAGCGCATTGCGATCCAGCTTTTCGCGCACCGCATCCAGGATTTCGCGTGTGGGCTTCACACCCAGGTCGGCGGAAAGCAAAGCGGTCTCTAGTTTTTTCAGCAGCGCAGGATCGATCTTGGGCTCGCCGAGAAAAATGTTTTCGACGGACTCCGACAGCGCCGCCTTCGTCTTGCTGACGGAGGCCTTCAGCCGTTCAAGCAGCGACGGCTCGACCTTGTCCGGTTTGCCAAAGAGAGAAATCATGAGGCGAAGCGCGATGCAGTCAGCGCAACTTAAAATTGTAGCAGAAGCGCTCGATCCGAGTCCGACGCACAGGGAATAGCCGGTGCAGCACTCGCAATGAAATATCAGCAAGAGCTAAACGGTAACTTCGACGGCGCTGAGGCGGAGCTTTCCGGCATTGATGGCAGATTCGAGGGCATTGACGACGACGGCATCGAATTTCGAGCCAGTGAGCGACTTAATGCGATTTAGTGCGAACTCAATGTCCATGGCGGACTGGTACGGGCGGTTCGTGGTCATAGCGTCGAGCGTGTCGGCGACGCCGATGATGCGCGCCATCAACGGAATTTGCTGGCCTTGCAAGCCGTACGGGTAGCCGCGGCCATCGATGTGTTCGTGGTGCAGTTCGATGCCCGGCAGCATTTCTTTCAGTTGCGAAACCGGGCGCATGATGTTGGCGCCTTTCACGGTGTGCTGCTTCATCAAATCAAATTCTTCAGGAGTCAATGCGCCTGGCTTTTTCAGGACGCGGTCTTCGACACCGATTTTGCCGACGTCATGGAGCAGCGCGGCCACGCGCAATTTGTCCAGCTCTTCGCTCGAAAGGCCAAGTTCGCGCCCGATGAGCGTCGAATATTTTGCCACGCGGCCGGAGTGACCGCGTGTGTACGGATCCTTTTCGTCGATGGCCGCGGCGAGCATGCGAATCGAGCCGATAAACAGCTCGCGGTTTTCTTCCGCGGCTTCCTTCAGCCTCTCGATGTACTCCTCGATGTCGCTGGCCATCTTGTTAAAATTTTCGGCCAGCTCGCTGATTTCCGCGGCGCCGCGAACGGGCGAGCGCTGATGAAACTCGCCGCGGCTGATGGCGCGCGTGGACGCCGCGAGGCCGCGAATCGGCCCGCTGATGCCGACGGCGAAAAAGTAGCCGAAGAGGATGGCCACCAGGATGACGACAGTCACGAAGGCCAGCGCCTGGCGGTTCAGTTCTGTCACGCCCGCATCGGCGCGCGCTTGCGCCAGGCTGCGTTCCGCAATCACCGCCCAATTGACTTCGGGCAGCGTGCTGTAAGTCCCAATCATCTCGACCGAATGCTTCTTTTCGAGTTGCGAAAAGTTAATGGTTTCCGTATTTCGAAGATCCGGCGGCAGCGCTCGAATCAGGTCGACCAGCTTTCCGCTGGCTTGGTCTCCCGGCACAAAGTTTTTAGTATCGGGATGCGCGACGATGTGGCCGGCATGGTCCACCACGTACACCGTGCGGCCGCGCACGCTGGCGTCCCGCAAGCGTTTTGAAATCGGCTCCAGGGATACGACGGCGGCGAGCATGCCAGTGAAATTGCCGTTCAAGTCTTGGAGAGGAA
Organism: uncultured Acidobacteriota bacterium; assembly: GCA_963843265.1. Lineage (GTDB taxonomy): Bacteria > Acidobacteriota > Terriglobia > Acidiferrales > UBA7541 > Acidiferrum. Next base: position 578,218 of record CAWJJR010000002.1, read on the forward strand.
CGGCGAGGACGAAGGCAGGCTCATTGTTCGGCGCAAGCGCCAGAGGATTGCTGCGGAACTTGACACTGTGCAGCTCTTCGGACTGCATGCAGGTGACAAAGGCGCGTTGCAAAGCCTTGGCGACGAAAGGATCCTGATCCGCCTGGAAGTTCCCTTGCGAAGCCTTGGTCCCTTTGCCGGATTTATCGACCGCGGTCAAATAAACAAAAGTGTCCTGATTGCTCTGAACAAACTCTTGCAGCAGCCGCGTCACCTTGGGCTCTGCGGCGGGGTCTTCGACATTGTCAATAAGCCCCGTCAACGCCAGAATCTGCCGCTCGCTGAAGAGCTGTTGGGTCTGATTGGCCTCAAAGAGCTGAATTTCCTGCGCCAGGGAGCGCGTCAAATTGGATTGCTGCACCCGCTCGGTGTCCACCAGCTTGTCCTGACTGAGCTGCAGCACCTGGCGGTGGTAAAGCCCGATGGGCAGGGCGCTGACGAGCAGCAGTGCGCCCAGGACGAGCCACAAAATGCGCACGCGTCCCTTGCGCAAACGAGCCAGTGGGGATGAGCCGGGTTCAGGCATCTTAAGTCTATATTTTAGGAGATTAGGAGAGGCGGCGGGGGTCGCGAATGGCGAGGCGTCGCGCATCTGCAACTGGAACCTTGGTACTAGTGGCGCTGTCGAGGCCCCTGAAACAGCCCGGATCAACCCATTTTTGGCAGACCTTTGACTTAATCCCGCCCTGTTCGCGCCCTCTTGTTCGCGACTGCTCATTCGCGCTTGAGGGGCCGTTCCATAATGCTGCGAATGGCTTCCCGCGGCGACCTGCCTCGTTGCAGGATGGCCTCAACCTGCTCCGTTATGGGTAGTTCAATGCCTGCCTCGGCCGCCAAGGCCAGAAGAGCACCGGCCGTGCCTACCCCTTCGGCGACCATTTTCATCTTCGCCAGGATCGTGGGCAGCGAGCGGCCCTTGCCAAGCTCAATTCCCACATGACGATTGCGGCTTAGCGAGCCGGTGCAGGTCAGGACGAGGTCGCCGAGGCCCGCAAGGCCGCTAAGCGTCTCCCGGTGCGCACCCAAAGTTGTGGCAAGCCGGGTCATTTCCGCGAGGCCGCGCGTGATCAGCGCCGCCAACGGATTCGAGCCGAGGCCCAGCCCTTGGCAAGCCCCGGCAGCGATGGCGATCACGTTTTTCATGGCGCCGGCAAGCTCGACCCCAAGCACATCTTCGTTGGTGTACAAACGAAAATTCGGCGCTGCAAACTCCTCCTGTAGTTCGTTCGCCAGCGCGAGGTCGCTCGACGCGAGAACGACAGCAGTGGGCTGTCCGGCGGCGGCTTCCGCGGCGAAAGATGGCCCGGAAAGCACCACGATGCGGGGAGCATATTTCGGCGTGACAATTTGCGAAATAATTTCGCTCACGCGCGCATGCGAGGATGGCTCAAGGCCTTTCGTGGCGCTGACGATGGACGCGCCGGGAAGTAGATGCGGCAAGATGTGTGCATAAAGATGGCGAGCATGCGCCGCAGGCATAGCCCCAATGACCACTGCGGTGTCTTCCAAGACCGCGGCCGCGTCGTGAGAAACGTGGACCGACTCCGGAATTTTATGGCCTGGCACATAGAGCTTGTTCTCGCGCTGGCGGAGGATGGATTCCGCAAGCGCTGCGTCTCGAATCCACCAGGAAATCTCGTGCGCCTTGTGCGCGCGGGAGAGCACGATGGCCAGCGCCGTGCCCCAGCTTCCGCCGCCAAGAATGGCGATGCGCTTCACGGTCCATCCTCTTCTTCCTCTTTCTTTTTGCGGAACGAAAACGTTGGCTCGTCGCCCTGGACCATTCGCTGGATGTTCGCGTCGTGCTTATAGACAATCAAAAGCGCCGCGCCCAGCGTTCCAAAGGTGATTACATGTGGAGGCGCATGACCGGGCGCCCAGAAAAAATAAATCAACAAAGGCATCGCTGCCGCCGCCGAAATCGAGCCCAGCGACACGAAGCGCCAATAAATCACGACAAGAACAAACAGGATTACCGCCCCCAAGAACGCCAGCGGGCACAACATCAAAAAAACGCCCGCGGCCGTGGCCACGCCTTTGCCTCCGCGAAATCCCAGCCAAATAGGAAAGCAATGTCCCGCTAGAACGCAAAGCCCGGCGACCATCAGCCAAGTCGCGCTCTCGCTGGTGAGCCGCGCAGCGAGGAAAACCGCCAGCGCGCCTTTCCCGGCGTCGAGCAGCAGCGTGAAAATTCCCGCAACCGGTCCGGCGGCGCGCATGACATTCGTCGCGCCGATATTGCCGCTGCCCGTCTTGCGAATGTCCGTCGCGCCGAAAACTTTGCCAAGAAGCAGCCCGAAAGGGATTGAGCCGAGCAAGTACGCAGCCGCAGGAATCGAGATGAGGATTTCGTTCGGCTCGGCCATCGATGCTAGGGCTCCGGTGTGAAGGGGAAAGATGCAAGAGCAGTGTACTCCGCGCCCGAAGGCTTCAGCTTGCTTTCGATGAGGTGAAATTCGCTCGCTTGGCACGAGCCGAATTCCAGCTCCGCGCGTTTCCGGATGGCCGCGCGCAGTTTTTCGTGCATGCCGGAAGGCTCGAATCGCGCCAGCGTCAGATGCGGCGCAAACGCGCGTTGTTCCCGCGCAAAGCCCTGCGTCTCAAGAGCGCGGTCGACGTCGGCTGCGACTGCCGGCAAATTCGGCGATGCTTTCAATCCTGCCCACAACACGCGCGGACGCTTGTCATTTGGGAAAAAGCCGAGTCCGCGAAAGTCCATCTCGACGGGCGCACTTGAGCGGACCTCTGAGAGCGCGCCGCGGATGCCTTCGAGCTTGGCGTTCGCAACTTCGCCGATGAATTTGAGCGTCACGTGAAGATTCTCCGGCCGTACCCAGTGCGGGCGCTTGCCCGGCACTTGCGATGACAAAGCGCTTAGTTCCTTGACCAATGTTGCCAGATTCTCTCGCACCGCCGCGGGAATCTCCAGCGCGACGAAGAGGCGCACGCTCAAACTCGCTTCGGAGGCTGCTTGCCGTTATAGAGGAAATGGGTGCGGACCATGTCCAGCGCCAGTTGCGAAGCCTGAAAGCGGATGGATTCGCGGTCTCCAGGGAAACGCACGCCGCGTTCGTTCACGCCTCCGGCATGTGCGAGCGCGATATGCACCGTTCCCACGGGCTTTTCCTCCGAGCCTCCGCCCGGCCCAGCAATTCCCGTGATGCCCACGCCGAACGTGCTTCCGACGCGCCGGCGAATACCGTCCGCGAGTGCCACCGCCACTTCCGCGCTGACTGCCCCTTTCGATTGAATGAGTTCCGCAGGCACGCCTGCCCACACCGTTTTCAATTCGTTGCTGTAGCAAACCACTCCGCCAAGAAAATACGAAGAGCTTCCCGCGATGCTCGTCAGCCGCTGGGCCAGCAAACCGCCCGTGCAGCTTTCCGCCGCCGAGACCGTGGCGCTGTGCATCGTCAGTTGCGCCGCGACGACTTCTTCGAGAGGTGAACCATCTTGACTGAAAATGCGGTCGGACAGGGCGATCTCAAATCCCTTCACGATTTCGTCGAGCGTTTTCTTGGCGTGCTCCACATCGTCCGTCCAAATGCGCAGGTGAACCTGTGTTTCGCCAGGCGCGGCAAGAACGGTGGTGTTCACTTCGGGATAACGCTTGTAGATGCCGAGGATGCGCTGCTCGACGTGCGACTCGCCCAGACCCGTAACACGAATCTCGCGATGAAACATGCGCACGCCAGAGGAGCGGCGCTCCAGCCGCGGCAGAACCTGTTCGCGGAAGAGCGGCTTCAGCTCGCGCGGCGGTCCGGGGAGCAGCACGATGAAGTGTCCCGCGTCTTCCAGCCACAGGCCCGGCGCCGTGCCGCGCGGATTCTCCAGAATCTCCGCGCCCTCCGGGACCATCGCCTGGCGCACGTTGACGTCCGGCATTTCCCGGTTCAACGCACGGAAGCGCCCCTCAATGTAACGAAGAATGTCGTCGTTACGACGAAGCTTGCGATGGAGCAGGTCAGCGACCGTCTCTCGCGTAAGATCGTCCTCGGTTGGTCCAAGCCCCCCCGACGAAATGATCAGGGGCACGCGGTTCAAAGCATCACGAAACGCCTCGCTAAGCAGATCGCGGTTGTCGCCCACGATCGTCTTTCGCAGCACTTCGATCCCAATCTTATTCAGCTCTTCCGTCAGAAAGAGCGAGTTGGTGTCTAACCGGTCCGGCGTAAGCAGCTCCGAACCAACTGCGATGATTTCCGCTTTCATCTTTTCGATTATCCCAGAAGCGGCAGGCCGCGAACGTCCCAGTCCAACGTGAAGAGCGCGCCGGTTGTAGCCAGAATCGCGCGGCCGGACGGTTGCAGCGCCATGCCGACTAGCCCGGAGCCACTCAGAGCGACGTCGGCATGGCCCTGCGGCGTGATGCGAATGATGCCGCGCCGGCCTCCGAGAGAAGCCGCGACGTAAAGATTGTTCTCTCGGTCAAAGGCCAGTCCCTGGGGACGTCCAAGTCCGCGAAAAAAAGTACTGACTTCGCCGCCCTGGGTGATGCGGTAGACGCGGTCGTAGCTCGAAGTCGTCGGTCCCGTTACGTACAAATCGCCATTCGGATGAAACGCGAGATGGTATGCGGCGAGAGACGGCTCGATCGTCGCAAAAACAAAAATCTCGCGGCTTAGGCTGATCTTGAAAATCGTTCCGCTGCGGTCCCCCACGTAGAGATTATCGGCCCGGTCGAACGCGATGCCCGTGGCGATGCCCATTCCCTCGATCCACTGCTCGGCGCGGCCTTCCGGAGTTATGCGGTGAATGGTGCCGTCATTGCGGCAAGAAACGAAAAGGTTCCCCGCGCGGTCCAGCGCCAGTCCGCTGGGATTTACCAACGAAGTGACGAAAGGCTTCACGCTGTAGTTCGCGGTAATTTTGTAAAGGGAAACCGGGACGCGCTGCCCGCGGTTGCCAGAAAATGTGACGTACGTGTTGCCGTAGGAATCCACAGCGGGATTCGCGATGGGATGCAAATTGTCAGCGATTTGCACACCAATCGAGACCGGATGCGGCTGACTTTCGTTCGCCGCGCTACAGACGCGCACGAGGCCGCCGCTCGCACCCTCAGGAACTCGCGCTATCAATCGCTGCTCGCTCGCGAGGGCCAGACTGGCTTCCGTCTCTCCAAAACGCACCACCGGCCGCGGGTGTGCGCGCGAAGCGAAGCCACTGCCGTGAATGGTCATTTCGCCGCCAGGAATGCCGGCAGCAGGCGCGACTCTATCAATGCGGGGGATGCCGTTTTTTTCTGCCGAAGACCCAAAGCCGAATTTCATGACTAGCCAAGCAAACCAAAATGTAGCGCTGCTCGCAACAGGATAGCAGCGTAGACGCCCGCCATCCAATCGTCCGCCATGATGCCCCAGCCGCGCGGAAGTCTCTCGAGTTGCCGCACCGGAAAAGGCTTCCAGATATCGAAGAGTCGAAAGAGCAAGAATCCCAGAAGCAGATACTTCCAATTGACGAGGCTCAAAGTCATGAAAATCGCATACATGGAAAAATCCATGTGCTGCGCCAGATGCGGCATCCCGATGGGAATCAGCGGCAAGATCAATGTTAAATGCTGCCCCGCGACTTCGTCGATCACTACGAACTGAGGATCCTCGATCCCCGCGAATTCCGCTGTTCGCGAGGCGCTCCACACACCGATGGCCGCCAGAACCACGAGAAGCGCCAAGGCGCAAACCAGCGGCAACAGGAGCGCAGAATTGTGAATGTCGCTTCCGGGAACCAGAAAGTGTTTGTCGGAAAACACGGCGTCGGAAAGCGGGTGCCGCGAGAAAATTCCGCGAATGGATGCAGGATGCAGAAAAAACACAGCGGAAAGAACGGCAGTCGCCACTCCCACCAACGAGCCAAACGTGCCCGGGGCTTTAGGAAGATAACCGACACCGAGCGCGGTCGCGATGGCCATCGCCAGCTTCGGCTTTTTCTCAGCGGCCACGCCGCCGGCGTTTTCAGTGGATGGTGTCATCGGGCTTTGGAAACCCCTTAAAATCCTCGTCCTCTTCAACCACCTCTTGTTTGGCCGGATCGTTATCCGTTTCGAGTTCGCTCATATCGAACACCGGTTCGGACACGACGTACTTCTCGGTAGCCCAGTTGCCGAGGTCGCGGTCCCGGCAGCGTTCGCTGCAAAAGGGAAAGTCCGCATTGATCTCCGAATCGGTCGCCGTCTTACAAGTGGGGCAGCGATGTTTCATGGGAATGACTCCCGACGGCTCGCAATTCGCCTCTCGCCAAATCACGATGCCGGTATTTTTTCGTCTCCGTGAACTCTGAGCACCTCGTGTTGGAATCCCGTCCTGACACAGAGTTCACAGAGGCCATAGAGCAGAGTTGCTGAAGAGTGAGTATAGCTCAGCTGAGGACGCGAAGCGGAGCGCCCGTGGAAATGCGCGTTAGCTGCTCGACTGGAGGTACGCGCGGCGGGGACGCCGCGACAGCGCCATTGGCGATTCCGCGGCCGGCAGGCCGGGGCAGAATCTCGACGACACGGCCAATCAAGTCATAAGTGTCGGCTTTGATGATTTCAACGCGTGCGACGTCGCCAGTCTCGGCCGTTTCGCCGCCCGGCAATTCAATGTCTGTCAGATAGAGCTTGCCGTCGATATCCGGCGCCATGCCTTCGAGGCGCGCTTCCCACACTAGAGGATTATCCTTCGACGGGCCTTCGACGAGCGCCGTGGCCGTGCGGCCCTTCCACGCGCGCAATTTCTCGCGCGAGATTTTCTTTTGAATCGCCATCAGACGGTTGCGTCGATCGGTAATCGTATCCGCATCGACTTTCGCATCGAGTCCGTAGCTGTTCGCGTTGTCCACATCCGAATATTCGAACACGCCCATCCAATCCAGATTCGCTGCGCGCACAAAATCGCAAAGTTCCTCGAAGTCCTTCTCCGTTTCGCCTGGATAGCCCGCAATGAACGAAGTGCGGAGGGAAACGCCCGGAATCGTCGCGCGTATGCGCTCTAAAAGTTTCAAGAAAGCGTCGCCGTGCGACCCGCGCTTCATGCGCGCCAAAACATTGCGGCTGGCATGCTGCAGCGGCATATCCATGTACTTGGCCAGTCGAGGATGAGCCGCCAGCGTATCCAGCAATTTCTGCGTCACGCGATTCGGGTAGGCGTAAAGAAAGCGCACCCAAAGCAAATCTTCGACTTGCCCCAGACGCTCCAGCAGTTGCGCAAGCCCATCGCGAAGGCCCAAATCCTCACCATAGGAAGTCGTGTCTTGGCCGATCAAAGTGATTTCACGCGCGCCCGAAGCGGCAAGATTCTCCGCCTCGCGCACGACCGATTCAAAGCGCCGGCTGCGGAATGCGCCGCGCAGTTGCGGAATGATGCAGAACGTACACGGGTGATCGCAACCCTCGGCGATCTTGACGTACGCGGCATGGCGCGGCGTCGTGATAACGCGCGGCGTAAGATCATGATAGAGAAACGCTGGCGGCGCTGCGGGCAACACGCGCAAATCGCCATCGACCGCTTCCAGAATGCGTTCCACTTCACCGGTTCCCACCACGGCATCCACTTCCGGAACTTGCTCGAGAATCTGCTCGCGAAACCGCTCTACGAGGCATCCGGCAACGATGAGTTTCCTCGCCGCGCCGAATTTCTTATGCTCCGCCATCTCCAGAATCGCGTCCACAGACTCTTTTTGCGCCGACTCGATAAAGCTGCACGTATTCACGACAAGAATTTCCGCCTCGTCCGCGCGCGGCGTAAGCTCATACCCTTCGCGCGCAAGAATACCCATCATCACCTCGCTATCCACGAGGTTTTTCGGGCATCCCAGGCTCACGAATCCGACCTTAGTCATAGGCAGTAAATTTGCGCCTTTGCGCAATTCTCAATTGTAACATGCGGCGGCAGGAAGGAACTAAACAGCTGCGGCTCAACGCGAAGCGAAGGAAGACCGGATTTGCTCGAGGAGCGTCCGCAGGCGAATCGTGTCGCAAGGCGCGCCGCCATAGCGTGCCTGCGTGTAACACTGCGTGAACTCATGCACGGCGGGCGCGAGCCGCGGTAGCGAGACGGCCGCGGCAAACTCAAACGGAGTTTGCGTCGGCTGGCGAGCGAAGCCCCGCCGCTCGAGCACGTACAAAAGCTCCGCGTAAAGCCGCGACGCCAGCTGCGGATTTGATCGCGCCAGCTCTGGAGAACGAAGCTGCCACGATAGCCGCATCCGCCGCGCGAACGCCACAACCAGATCGAACCGTAACGCCGCCAGAAATATCCCGATGGCCAGAGGAATCAAAAAACCAAGCCCGGCATTCCAGGACTTCATCCAATTCCGCCCTTTTATTTGCTCGTGAGCGAACCACCTTCGCCCAATTTCCGTCCAATTGCGCGTGCTGCGCTGCATGTTTTGAGCCAACTGAATTTGATGAATGAAATCGTAGTTGATGACCCATTCGTTCCAGGTGAGCTCGAACCAATCCATGTACTGCCCCAGGCGCGAAAAAACGCCTCCTTGGGATTCGGCTCCCGGCGGCGTGGGATCAAAAGTCATCCAGCCTGTCCCAGGAAAATAAACTTCCACCCAGCTATGAGCGTCGCTGGCGCGGACAATGTAGTCCCCGGCAAGATCGTTATATTCGCCGGGCAAAAAACCGTTCACTTCCCGTGTGGGAATCCCCAGCGTGCGAAGCATGATCGCCATTGCAGAAGCGAAATATTCGCAATGGCCCGCGCGTGTCTCGAAGAGAAAATGCGCCAGCGGATCTTCTCCGGGTTTCCCCGTGAGATTCAGGGTGTAGGCGAAGTGCGAGCGCAAATAATTTTCCAGCATGATGGTTTTGTCGAAAGGATTTTGCGCGCGCTCCGTGATCTGCTTCGCCAGTTCAGGAATTCGCGGATCGAGTTGTGGGAGCTGCAAGTAAACATCGCGAACGTCCGCCGGATAGTCGGCCGAGGCTTCTCGGAGCCTGCCCACGTTCGTGCCGGGCAGCAGCGAGTTTCCCTCGTAAAGCATGGTGCTGAAATTATGAAAGGGATTGAAGAGAGAACCGGTGCCATCGCGGATGATGTAGCTGTGGCGCGCGCCAGCATCTTGATTTGAGCCTTCTCCGGACAGGTTTCCGCGCAAAGAGACTGCGTTGGCGGGCACGAATATTGTATCCGTCGCGACAGGCTGGAGAAGGATCGTGTAGTGCAGGGTCGTCGCGGTCCGATCCTGCTCTCCGGGCGAATCCTGCAGATTAATCCAGCCGTTCGGTCCGGCGGGAATAGTGACGTCCTCACGCTCCGGCGAGTACCAGCGTTTTCCATCGAATGTGGTTAGCGCAATGCCGCGCCAGCGCAACGCCGGATAGCCCACCGGTTTGCCGGTGCGGACGCGCATGACAACTTCGGAATTTTTCTTGATCTCGCCGATTTGGCCCAGCTCGACGTCGTCGCTGAACCCGGACATCAGCGTCGGTTGCAAGCTGGTACGGCCGAGATAGCCGGCGCTGAATCGCGGAAAGAAGAAAAAGAGAGCGCCGCCAATGATCATGGCGCCGAAGGAAACGCTGAGCACCGCGAGAACCAGCGCGCGAGTGAGGCGTCGCTCTTTCAGTGGATGCGCGTCAACGTCCGGCCCAATGGCGTTTTTCGAGCTGCGCCGCATTTCGAGACCGACAAACGTGGCCACCCCAAACAACATGAACAAGAAGAAGAGTCCCAGAAACGTCGTGTCGATGGTGAGGACCGCGGACGCCAGAATGGCCGCGAAAGAAAGCATGGTCAGAAAGAGCGCGTCGCGATCCGTCGTGGCGCTATAGAGGCGGATGAGCATCACAAAGAGGAGAAAATGAACGGCGGCGAGAAGAGCGGCATAAAGCCCGGGATTGGACGATCCCTCTACAAAGGCACGCGATAGAAAGAGAACGTCTAAAGGGAAAACTAGAAGATACGCAACGACCAGGCGGGTAGCAATGTGCTGCGGAATTTCCGCGGGACGCCGCTGCCACCAGCGCACTCCTTTATAGAGGACGGCCGAAGGCGCCGCGATCATCGTGAATAAATCGAGCTTTCCGGTGCTGACCAGCGTAACGACGGAAGTCGCCATGAGCAAAAAAAGAGAAGCGCGAAAGAAACGCTCTGCTGGAAGCGCGGGGACACTCGTGGCTGTTGCGGAAGCGGCCATAAAGGGACATTCCATCCTAGCATTGTGGGAGCCCACGGAAACGGTTGTAGCGCGAAACCGTAACGTTTAGGGTTTTCGTTGATTCGCGGATGCTAGCCCCGATTGCACAGATTTCGCCGGTTGCAAGAGCGCGGCGCGCGCGATCTTCCGGGTGAGATTCGAGACGGAAAGCTCGGAGAAATCTTTCAGGCGAATCCTTTTTGCTCCGTGAATGCGCGGGATTTTTGCGACAGCAACCCGAAAAGGAAAAATTGTAACGTTTCGGTAAGTGACGGCATGGCGCAACCGGCCGAGCGGCTCAAGATGAAAAGTCCCGTTGTTTGCGGACAAGAGACTCTCGAGAAAGCGCACTAACTCTAATTGTGGATCCTCGCGCACCGCGACAGTTGGGAAATGCCACATCCGCGAAACCAGCGTGCCGACGTCGTCGGCGGCGGGCTGCCTCTCAACTTTTCTTTGGGGTGGCGGCAAGAGCAGTGTTTCGCCGTGCGGTGCGGAAAGCACTGCTGCAGCGAGGGTGATTTGCACGGGCTCTCGTTTTTTTCGCTTCTCTGGAAAAGACTCGGGGTCGCCCGATTTGCGCGCCTTGCAGAATTTTGCAACCGGACAGAGCAGGCATTGCGGTCCGCGCGGCGTGCAAATTATTGCGCCGAGTTCCATCATGGCCTGATTCCAATCGCCCGGCGAATTCGGCGCCAGCAGTTTGCCGGCCGTTTCCTGAAGCGACCGCCAGCGCCGCAATTCCCGCAGATCGCCGCGGATCGCGCCGAGTCGCGCAAGAACGCGCGCCACGTTTCCATCGAGCACAGCACGCCGCGCACCGAATGCGATGCTCAGAATCGCAGCCGCCGTGTAATTGCCGATGCCCGGGAGAGCGAGAACAGCCGCCTCTTCGCCAGGAAATTCTGCTGCGTGATGCGCCACAATTTGCTGCGCCGCTTTTTGCAGATTGCGCGCGCGGCTGTAATAGCCAAGGCCGGACCAATGCCGGAGCACTTCTTCTTCCGGCGCTTCCGCGAGCGAGCGCACATCGGGAAAGCGCGCCAGAAATCGTTCGTAGTAGGGAATCACGGCGGCGACGCGCGTCTGCTGCAGCATAATCTCCGAGATCCAGATGCTGTAGGGGTCCTTCGTTCGCCGCCATGGAAGATCGCGCTGAAACTGATAGAACCAATCCAGTAATTGCTTTCGGAGAGAAGCCAGCTCGCGGCCGGTGAGCATGATCACCGCGTATTCTCGCATAGTTGACACGAGAGCTTTCTCGATAGCCCAAACAGCTCGATCAGGCAACCAGGTCTTCAAGAAAGATGACCCAGGATTGGTTCCAAATGTTGGAGGGGATAGAACCGCGAGGCTCACTGGTGACGATGACGCGGAAAATTTCCGGAGCGCTAGCCAAATCGGCGAGCAGCGTGCGCGTCGGATCCGGAGGATACGGTTTTGCTGTGGCGAGATGGCGCAAAATATCGAAGATAATCTCTTCGGCTCCTGCCAGCGGCGTTTCAAATCCCGCGGTGCGAAATTGCAGCACGGCGTTGCGTTCATAGAAGTGCCAGGCCAGAGCGGCGCACATCGTGATCGCGCGCTCGAAGCGGGTGTCGGCTTCCTCCTTGGCCCCGCCGCCTGGCATGTGCGGATCAAGCACCAAAATGACTCGGCAATCTTCTTCGCGCGTGAATTCACGGACCATCAAAGAACCCAAACGCGCCGAAGCTTTCCAATGCACATGGCGCGAGCTGTCGCGCGGCTGATAATCGCGCAGCGCGTATAAATCCTGGCCGCGGCCTTTGGCGAGGCTTTCGAGCGCCCCCTGCATGCCGGGAAGAACCTCAAAGAAATCTCGCGTGGGCTCAACGGAAGGATAGACCAGCGCCTCGGACTTCAGATCCAGACGCCGCGCCTTTTGCAAAAATCCAAACGGAAATCGAGTGACGATGCGGAAGGCTTCCTGCCGATAAATGCCTCGGCGCGGAAAAATCATTGGCACATGTTGCTGCACGCGCTCATGTTTCGGTATGTAGGGGAAATAAACGGGTGTTTCGAGCATGGCCGCGTTGGCGGCGTTTTTCCCGCGAACAGCTTCGACCCGCAGAGAGAACGATGGCAGAGTGAGTTTTTCGTTGTGCAGCTCGACGAGGCCCCGGACCGGTTGGCCCGCAAAAATATGTTCGGGTAACTCCAATCGCATCTCGACCCCAGAAAGCGTGATCGAAGACAGAATTCCGGACATCAGAATGATGGCGATCAGGCTGGCGAGAATCAGGAAGAGCAGATTATTGCCTGTGTTGAGCGCGGCGATAGCCACCAAAAAAATTCCAAGAACGTAAATCCAGCCTTCGCGCGAAACGCGATACTCCATTTTGTAGCCGAGCCAGCGCAGTGGCGTACGTTTCGCAAGAATCGGCACCAGCGTGATGGCCACCCACGCGGCGAGCAGCAATGCGCCGAGGGCGGAGACGATGGCTACAGCCCTGTGGCCCATTTCCGATGCTGAGCCGGAATAGAGTGCGAGAAGCAGAGCGACAGTCAGAGCCGCGATGGAAACAAAAAAGGCGCGCACAGCAGAGCGGTCGGCTTTCGCCCAGAGCTGCGCGGCGGTTGAGTGCAAGCTCACAGAGGTACGCGAACGGAGTCGACAATTTCCTGCAAAACGGATTCGGTGGATTCCGCTTTTCTTTGCAGCGAGGCGTGTCGCGCGCTGGCAACCACGCGGTGCGCAAAAACCGCGACCGCGAGCTGCTTGAAATCGTCTGGCAAGCAATAATCGCGGCCATCCAGGAAGGCGCGGGCTTGTGCGGCGCGCTGTAGCATCAACGTTCCACGAGGACTCACGCCCAGCGCAAGCTGCTCCGTTTTGCGTGTACGATTCACGATTTCGAGCGCGTAGTCGTGCAGGCTCGCATCCACTTTCACGCGCGCCACGGATTCCTGCATTTCGAGGACGTCCGCTACATCGGCGACCGGTTCGAGCGTGGCCAGCGAATCGTCATGAATGTGCTTGCGCAGGATTTCGCGCTCCGTTTCGTGCGAAGGATAGCCCATCTTGATGCGCATCAGGAAGCGGTCGAGCTGCGATTCGGGCAGCGGATACGTGCCGTGATGCTCGACGGGATTTTGCGTGGCGATCACGAGAAACGGATGGGGTAACTGAAATGTTTTGCCGTCGACGGTCACCTGCGCTTCGTTCATCGCTTCGAGAAGCGCCGACTGCGTGCGCGGCGTGGTGCGATTGATTTCGTCCGCAAGAACGACGTTGGCGAAAATCGGTCCCGACCGAAACTCGAACTCGCGCGATTCCGGATTATAGACGCTGACGCCGAGCACGTCGCTCGGCAACAGATCCGAAGTGAATTGGATACGCTGAAACGTGCAGTGAAAAGACTTCGCCAGCGCTTGCGCGAGAGTGGTCTTACCGACGCCGGGCACGTCTTCGATGAGCAAATGCCCGCGCGCCAGCAGAGTAATCAGCGCGAGCTGAATGGCTTCTTCCTTGCCATAAATCGCGCGCGCAATCGAGCGCTGCAGCTGCGAAACGATCTGCGATGTGGCCGTCGACATCGGTTGAAAACCCAGGTCCTTCCTGTTACAAATAGATGACGCTTCCGAGCGTCGCGGCGGTACAGGCCGGGCGACTAGCTCAGTTGGTTAGAGCGCTCCCCTCACACGGGAGAGGTCAAAGGTTCAAGTCCTTTGTCGCCCACCATCCAAACCTAATTCTGCCATTAATTTCTGGACCGTGCCAAAAGAGGCCTTGCATCGTGTGTTCAAACGGTGGGCGTGGCGAACCTTCAAACCATCAGTATTGCAGGAAGGCTTGCAGTGAGACACACCCCAAAAGGACGTAGACCCCTCCAACAAACGCCGCGAGGCCAGCGCACAGGACGGAAAAGACGCCCCAAAGCTTCCCGGCCATGGCCCTAGCTCTGAATGAACGCAGTACTCGCACTGCTCCTACGATCGCTGCACAGGCAGCTCCACACCCGACAAGTAGCAAAATCGCGGAACCGAGCGCGTTCCGTGGTCCGGCGCATGGGCCACCACCGATCGCCAATAAGCCGACTGGCAAGATGAACATTGCTATCCAACAAAGCCACAGCCCCGATTTGAACGGATTGTGCGCGGCCTGCTCATTCATGGTGTATTCTCGTTTTGCTCGACCGGAAGATTCTCCAAGGGGATTCTTTCCAACGTTCTTCTGAACCTATTTTACTGAAAACTCGACATGTCCTCCGTTCTTCGTACGATTGAGTTTCTATGGGTTAGCCTGTGGCTCGGCAGCGACGTCTTTTTAAGCTTTGTGGTGGCGCCTGGTGCGTTTGGGATACTGGCTAGCCGCGACCAGGCTGGCGCTATGGTCGGGTATTCTCTGACCCGGATGCACTTGGGCGGCATCGCCTTGGGCATCGTATTCCTTTTGGCGCGACTGGCGAGGACTCGGACATTCGCCAGCTTTACGACTCCTGCCGCGATTTGCGTAGCCCTGATGATCGTGCTTACGGCCATCTCCCAGTACACGGTTAGCTCGCGCATGGCTGTGCTGCGGGTACAAATGGGGTCGATTCAGGCAACAGCGGCAGACAGCCCGTTGCTGGCAGAGTTCAGCCGATTGCACCTCGTTTCGGTATCCCTTGAGAGCGGCGTTCTCCTGGCGGGAATTGCCGCTATGTTCCTCCTGGTGCGTGAGCTAACGCAGATTCGCTAACCAGTTCGGATACTTAGCTCAACTTGCCCCGGAATGTTCCTTACGTCCTCCGCCCCTCGACCGGTCTTCTGTAGCGTTGCAGCCAAGACTTAAGCCCCCTGTAAGTCTTTCAGTACCGGTGTTTTTCGTGGAAGATCATCGCCTCGATGGTTTCCGTATGCTCTTGACGCGACGCTTGCGGCGGACCTTGGCAGGGCGGATCTTGCGCATGGCGGCGTTGCCGGCGCGGTGGCACGCGCGCCACATGTACCAGCTGGCGACGGTGCGATAGGGGCGCCAACGTTCTCCGAAAGCGAGAAGCTCTTTGGGTTTGGGCTTATGTTTTTTGCCGTAGGTGATGGACCAGCCTTTCTGTACGCCGAGGTCGTGGATGGGAAGAACGTCGGGGCGGCCGAGGCGGAATATCAAAAACATTTCGACGGTCCATGCGCCGATGCCGCGGACCGACGTCAGCCGCTTGACGAGTTCTTCGTCGGAGAGTTTTTGCGCGTCTTCGAGAGTGGGGACGATGCCCTCGATCGTTTTTTGGGCGAGGTCTTTCATGGCGACAACTTTCGCGCCCGAGAGGCCGGCTTTGCGAAGCGCTTGTTTGCGCAGCTTGAGCATTTCTTGCGGCATGGGCGCGCGGCCCGTCGAGCTGAGCGCTTTGACCCGTCCAAAAATGGTGGCGGCCGCTTTACCGGAGATGGATTGGTAGGCGATAGCTTCCAGCAGCGCTTCATAGGGGCTTTGGAGGTGGTCGGAGTCCATCTGAAAGGCTTCCGTTTCGGCGATGAGAAATTTCAGTTTTTCATCGCGTTCAGAAAGCTGCTTGACGGCTTCGGCGCGGTCAAAAGAAGGACTGGGAGATGCGGCGGCCACAATGGCTCCATTCTGGAAACGAGAAGGCTAGATTAGCAAGTTTCGCCCAGTAGGCAAGGCTTTGGCATAGGAAAAGCTCTGACGATTCGATATGCTCATGCAGTTTTGGCAAGTGGCTCAATGCGGTCAAGGTGGGGCGCTCGACAAATTCAGATAACTTGAACTCAGGGATTTTCGCAGGCGAACGCACCGAACATTTTGATAAAGGGAGTTGTGCCATGAATCTAGAGATTCGCAGGGTGTGGGCTGTGGTTGCGCGGGGCGGCATGCGTGTCGTCGCTCATTCGAAATGGACCGCGCTCGCCGGCCTTTTTTTCATGTTGACGTGGACCGCCGCAGCGCAAACCGGCGCCATCTCGCTGACGGTGGATGCGACGCAGACGCCGCTGAAAGTAATTCGGACGCAGGAGACGATTCCGGTGAAGCCCGGGCCGCTGACGCTTTACTATCCGAAGTGGATTCCGGGCGAGCATGGGCCAGACGGGCCGATCGGCAACGTCACCGGCCTGAAATTTACGGCGAATGGCGCCACAATTCCCTGGCAGCGCGATCTTTCGGATGTCTTCACCTTCCATGTTGAAGTTCCCTCGGGCGCCAATGAACTGCACCTGGCGTTCGATTATCTGGAGCCGAGCGGGGGCGGTTTCGCGACGTCGGCGATGTCCGCGACGGACAAACTCATCGTGATCGAATGGAACCAGAACGTGTTCTATCCCGCGGGACGCCCGGCGAGCGAAATCCAGTTTCACCCGAAGCTGGTGCTGCCGGAAGGATGGAAGTTCGGAACTCCGCAACACGTCGAGAGTCAAACGAGAAACGAAATTTTGTTCGCACCGCTTTCGCTCGAGCGGCTGGTGGATTCGCCCGTGATTGCGGGGGAATTTTACCGCGCGATTGATATAACTCCGCCAGGCGAGCCGATTCACCACGAAATGGACATCGTAGCGGATAGCGAAGCGGCGCTGAACATGAGTCCGGCGGTTCAGAAGGGCTTGACGAACCTGGTAGCCGAAGCGGGGAAGCTCTTCGGCTCGCGCCATTACCACGAATATCATTTTCTACTGACGCTGAGCGATCACGTCGCGCACTTTGGACTCGAGCACAACGAGTGCAACGACAGCCGCTTGCCGGAACGAATTTTGCTCGGACCGAACGCGGGCCTGGCGATGGGCGAACTGGTCGCGCATGAGTACGCGCATTCATGGAGCGGCAAATTCCGGCGGCCCGCCGACCTGGCTACTCCCGACTACCAAACGCCGATGCGCGACGATTTGCTTTGGGATTATGAAGGCTTCACAGAATTTGCCGGCCCGCTTCTCGCAGCGCGCAGCGGCTTGTGGACTGCCGAAGACTATCGCAACAATCTCGCGAATATTTCGGCCGCGCTCGGCGTGGGACGGCCGGGGCGGACATGGCGCTCGTTGTTGGATACGGCGGTGGCAGTACCCGGCGAGGGATTCGCGCGGGGATGGATGAACTGGCGCCGCGGCACGGATTATTACGATGAAGGCGACTTGATGTGGCTCGAAGTGGCGACGATCATTCATCAGCAAACGCATGGGGAAAAGAGCATCGACGATTTCTGCCACGCCTTTTATGGCGGGCCGAACAACGGCCCGGAAATCAAGCCCTACACGTTTGACGATATCGTTCGCGGGCTGAATGCGATGGCGCCGTACGATTGGGCGAAGTTTTTGCACGAGCGGCTGAATTCGACTTCGCCGAATCCGCCACTTGGGGGAATCGAAAACGGCGGCTGGAAATTTCTCTTCAATGACGAGCCGCCCAAGGGCGAGACGCACCACGGTAATGTCGGAGACCTGTACACAGTCGGTCTGCATTTGGGCGATGACGGCACGGTGATCGACTCGATCGTCGGGGGTCCTGCTTTCAAGTCGGGTATCAGCTCCGGGATGAAAGTCGTCGGCGTGAACGGCCGCGTCTACGACCATGACTTGCTCGCCGACGCCATCGCCGCATCGAAACAGAGCACGGAGCCGATTACGTTAATGGTAGTGATCGACGGCTACTACAAAACCTGCAGCGTCGACTATCACGGCGGCAAGCGTTACCCGCATCTGGTGCGCGACGACAGCAAGCCGGACTATCTAGACGAACTGGCCAGCGCTCACATGTCAGGTCAATAAGGCTCTGCGACTCATCACAAACTCAGTTTTTTGTTGCGCGTGACAAGTGCCGCCAGAAACTCGCCGCACGTTGCCGCGCTCCATCCATTTTGGTCAATGGAGAACAACCGACCGCCGGTACTGGCCGGAAAGAAAATCAGGAGGTGCTGGACGCAGTTTGGCGGGAAGGTTGTTTGAGAGCGAGAGCTTTCTTGCGGGCGTGTTGAAAGCGAATGAGGATGGTTACGAGGATGATGGCGGCGCAGACTTCGACGAAGAGTTTGCCGCCGTCGAGCCAGTCAATGGGCGAAGGTTTCAGCGAGGGGTCCGTGAAGAGGGAGTGCCAGAAGAGGGCGACGGCGCCGAGATAGACGGTGAAGTGGAAAGCCTTCCAGAGGCGGCGCCCGAGTTGGATGCGGAGATAGGAAGTGATGACCATGAGGGCGAGGATGTAGAGAGCGATGGCGCCGATGGTGTTTTCGAGGGGTTGTTGCGGCGAATGGACGGGATAGACGATGTCGATTACGCGAAACTTTGGAGTTTTGTTGAAGAGCAGGACGATGGGATGGAGTGTCGCAAATAACAGTGCGAGATAGCCGGTCCAATTGTGCAGCGCGAAATAATTGAAGCGTCGATGCGGCCAGTAGCGCACCGGGCTATAGCGAAAAATCATCAGCACGCCAAGCAGCATGTTGATGGTGACGGCGCCCACGGCGATTAGGCCGAGATAGGCCGACAGGTCGAGGAGCGTGATGGTCATCAAGTGGCCGCACACCGGCGGCGCGTTTCTGGCGTAGACTTCATCTTGGTGTAAAGACGAGACTCCCGACGATTTGAAAGCATCGGATCGTGGATAGATGCTGGATGATAAGACTGTCCCTTGCGTGCGGACGTTTCAAGAAAATAAGCTCGGAAGTAATTTTGAAGGCCTCGCGCCAGACGGGCACGATGTATCGTGCCCCTACAATTGCCGCGAGGGTGGTGTGCTAGGATTGTGAGTTTCCATTGATAGCAATAAGACGATAAGGGAAGGGACGAGGCTTGCAGACAGGGATTATTGGATTGCCACAGGTGGGGAAGACGACGCTGTTTCGGATTTTGACGAAGGCGAACGTCGAGGGGAAGGGCGGCGGATCGGCTACGCACGTCGGAGTGGCGAAAGTGCCGGAGCCGCGACTGCTCGAGCTGGCGAAGCTTTATAACCCTAAAAAAATAACTTACGCGACGGTGCAGTACGTCGATCTTGGCGGGATGCAGAAGGAAAAAAACCGCGATGCGCTTGCGCCACTGCGCGAGGTGGATACGATCGCCCACGTGATTCGCGTATTCGATGATCCATCGGTGCCGCATTCGGAGGGGAGCATTGATCCTTTGCGGGATGCGACGAATTTGGAGCTGGAGCTGATACTTTCCGATCACGACCAGATTTTGCGGCGGGTGGAGCGGCTGGAAAAGGATCTGAAGAAAAAGAGCGATCCCCTTTTGCTGGCGGAGAAAGCTGTTTTGGAGAAGTGCAAGGCGCATCTGGAGTCGGAAAAGCCCTTGCGAGAATTGGAGTTGACCGCAGAGGAGCGCAAGCCGATCGGTGGATTTTTGTTTCTGTCGGCGCGGCCCGTGCTCTATGTGCTGAATCTGGGCGACGACGAAGCCGACAAAATGGATACGGCGGTGGACCGGCACAAACTGAGTTCCTTGCAAGGGCGGCCGAATTCAGCCGTCGTAGCGATTTGTGGGCGGCTCGAGGCGGAACTCGCCGAGATGGATGAGAAAGAAGCGGCGGAACTTCTGGCGTCGTACGGTTTGAAAGAGCCGGGTTTGAACCGCTTGATTCGCGCGACGTACGACTTGATGGGTTTGATCCAGTTTTTTACGGCGGGCGAACCGGAAGTGCGCGCATGGACGATTCGCAAAGGCTCGACCGCGCAAAAGGCCGCTGGCGCGATTCACAGCGATATCGAGCGCGGATTTATCCGCGCGGAAGTCGTGAAGTGGAGCGATTTGCTTGCCGCGGGCAGCATCGCCGCGGCGCGCGAGAAAGCCCAAGTGCGGCTCGAAGGAAAAGAGTACATCGTGCAAGAAGGCGATGTCATTTTGTTCCGGCATAGCGGCTGAGAAGAACACGAAGTCATTGAGATTCAGCCGCGTTGATTATGGAGTGCGGCAGCCCTGCTGCCGCTTTTACGATTTATGGCACATGACTTGGCATTTCGGACAACGCTGGCGGCGGGGCTAGGGCTCGTGGCCGCAGCGGGGAATTTGATTGGCGGATATTTTGTTGTGCACCGGGATTGGCCGCGGCGGTACTTGCAATGCTTTCTAGCGCTGGGCGCCGGGTATATGGTGGCGGTGGCGTTTGTCGATGTGATTCCCGAGTCGATCAAGCTCGGCGGCGAGCAGGCGCTGCAGTTTGTGCTGATTGGGTTTTTCCTCGTACATCTTTTTGAACACACCATTGCGCCGCATTTTCATTTTGGCGAAGAGACGCATCTCGACGAGATGAGCCATCACCACGCAAGGAATACTGTTCTGCTGGGTCTGATCATTCACACTTTTTTCGACGGTGTGGCCATCGCGGCCGGATTCCTCGTTTCGGTCTGGCTCGGAGCCATGATTTTCGTGGCCGTTTTTCTCCACAAGTTGCCGGAAGGATTTACTGTAGCTTCCGTGGTTCTTGCCAGCGGACAAGGGCGGCGCAACGCAATTCTTGCGGCTGGGTTGTTAGGAGCAGCGACGCTGCTGGGAGTTTTGCTGACAAGCGTTTTGCAAAGTCAGTTGAAGTACGCGCTGCCGATTTCAGGTGGCGTCACCGTGTACGTTGCCGCGACGGATTTGCTGCCGGAAGTGAACCGCGAACCGAATTGGAGAATGGCCGCTCTGGTGTTTGTGGGAGTCGCCACCGTATTGATAATGCAGCATTTATTCCACGTTTAGCTGTGCCCTATTTTCGCCCCGCCTTCGCCTAAACGCCAGATAAACATTTGCAACTTTAAGAGCCCGCAAGGGTTCGATAGAATGTGGCGGCTATGGCCAGGTCGGACGTCCAACTGATGCTGGACGTGAAGGCGGGCGACGAACACTCGTTCGAGCTTCTTCTCCAGCGCTACAGGACACCCCTTGTCAACTTTCTCTACCGCATGGTTCGGGCGCGGGAAGAGGCGGAAGACTTGGCGCAAGAAGTGTTTTTGAGAGTGTATCGCGCACGGAAAGATTACGTGCCGAGCGCCAAATTCACGACGTGGCTTTTCCGGATCGCGACAAATTTGGCGTTGAACTCGGTGCGGGACAACCGCCATCAGCGGATGGAAATCTCGCTGGACGCGCCGATCACTGTGGATGCGGAAGATGGCGATGAGAAAGCGCTGGACATCGCCGAGAAGCACCCGAACATCGAGCAGTACCTGGTGGAGGAAGCGCGAAAGAAAATGATCCGGCACGCGATTGATAAGCTGCCGGAAAAGCAGCGCGCGGCGGTGCTCCTGCACAAGTATCAGGAGCTGGATTATGGAGATATTGCAAGGATTCTCGAATGCTCGGAAAGCGCATTGAAGTCTCTGCTCTTCCGGGCATACGAAACGCTGCGAGTGGAACTAGCCCCCCTCGTGGCGAGGCAAGGGAAATAGTGGAACCGGTCTAAAGACCGGCCACTACAACTCGAGCTCCGGGGAAGTTGTAGTGGCCGACCTTTAGGTCGGTTCCTCGGGAAGTAGAAGTAGAACCGGGGATAGAGAAGGAAGGTTGTTATGAGCTGTACGCGAATGGAAAACAAAATTGTGGCGTACGTGGACGGGCGCTTGAAAGAAAGCGAACGCCTGGACGTCGAGAAGCATCTCGCGGCGTGCGGGGCGTGCCAACTGCGCGTGAACGAGTTTCGCGCGGTGGCGGGATTTTTGGATGAGCTGCCGCAATTCGAGCCGTCGACGGCGTTCGACGTGCGCGTGCGCGCGCGAGTGGCGGCGGAGCCGGTGAAGCAGGGCTGGTGGGCCTGGTTCCGGCCGTCGCCGCGCGTGGCGTTTGCGGCGTCGCTGCTTTTGCTGGCCACGGTGTGGGTGGCTTCGCGGCCGCAGTCGCCGGATCGAACGCTGACGCCTGCGGACGTGGCGCAGATCAATCAGGACCTGCCGATGCTCGAGAACATGGACGTGCTTTCGGATTTTGGAGCGCTGACGGACTTGCCGCAGCCGGTGCAGGCGGAAGATACAGGCAATTCCAACCAGGATCAAAACCAGAACCAGCAGCAGGAACAGAATCAAAAGCAGCCGCAGAATCAGGATCAGGGGCAGACGCAGAATCAAAATCAGCCGATGTAGTGCATGAGAATTCGACTCCAACTCGTAGCATGGATGATCGCCGTGGGGCTCAGCGCGGTGCTGGCGGCGCCTGGCCTGGCGCAGCGCGGCCGCGCGCGCTTTATGCCGGCGCAGGAGCACAGTCCGCCGAGAATGCCGGCGGCGAGACAGGCGCGGCAACAGCAACGCCAGCAACAGAGGAACGCGGCGAAAGCGGCGCAACAAGAGAGACGACAGAACGGGGGAGCGGGAAATGCTCAAGGCAATGGTGCAAACCGGCCCAATTCCGCGGCGCGTCCCAACGGCGATCCCAACCGGCCGCCCTCCGCGTATACTCCGTCGGCTCCTCAGAAGAGATTCAGTGATCTGAATCCCCAGGAAAGGCAGAAAGTCCTCGATAATTACAACCGGCTAAGCCGGATGTCGCCCGCGCAAAGGCAAGAGCTGCAGCAGCGGACTTATGTTTGGAATCACATGACGCCGGCGCAAAAGAATTACATCAGAAACGATGTGTTGCCGAAGTGGAGGCAAATGCCGCAGGAGCGGCGGCAGGCGATTCGGCAGAGACTGCGCGTGCTGCAGAACATGCCGGAGTTCGCTAGGAACGAACGGCTGAATGATCCGAAGTTCACCGAAGGGATGAGCGAAGAGGATAAAGCAACGTTGCGCGATTTGAGCCATCTGCATGTTGGCGCGCCGCCTGATTCGCCGAACGAGTGAGATAGCCAACAGCTCACAGCCGACGGCTGACAGCTTCCAATAAGCTCCGCGAGACGGAAACACGTCCCATTCACAAAAAATTCAAATTTTGCATGATCCCCTTTGTAGGGGCGCGGCATGCCGTGCTCCCACAATGCAATGGGAGCCAATCTGGCGCTGGTTCGCGCATCTCGATTTCTGCACGATCGTTGACAAGGACTCTCCTCTCGCGGCATCGTGACTGCTTGACTTCGCGCGCATCCAACGAGGGGAGGGCGCCATTCCCGTTTTGCCACCGCGCTTTCGCGCACTGCAGCACCGCAATTTTCAATTATTTATCGCCGGCCAGCTTACTTCGCTCATCGGCACGTGGATGCAGACGACGGCGCAGCTGTGGCTGGTCTATAAGCTGACCAATTCCGCGGCGCTGCTTGGAGTTTTCGGTTTTGCAAACCAAGTTCCCATATTATTTCTGGCAGCGCTCGGCGGATATATCGGCGACCGCTACAACCGCCATCATGGCGTGATTTGGACGCAGACGGTCTCGATGGTGCTGGCCTTCCTCCTCGCGGCGTTGACGTTCGCGAACATCATTCAGGTGTGGGAGCTGATCTTCACGGCGTTCCTGTCGGGGGTCGTGAATGCGTTCGATGTGCCGATTCGGCAGGCGTTCCTGGTCGAGATGGTGAGCATCGAAGACTTGCCGAATGCGATTGCGCTGAATTCTTCGATATTCAATGGCGCGCGGGTGGTGGGGCCGGCGATCGCGGGATTTGCGCTGGCGTGGAAAGGGCCGGCGTGGTGCTTCTTTTTCAACGGAGTCAGCTTTCTGGCAGTGATCGCGGCGCTGTTCGCGATGCGTCTTGTAAAGAAGGTATCGAAGAAAGAAGCGGGATCGCCGTTCCAGAGTTTGCTGCAGGGATTTCGCTTTGCAATGAGCGATTTGCCGATCCGGTCGACGTTGTTGCTCTTGAGCATGTTGAGTTTGCTGGGACTGCAGTACTCGGTGTTCCTGCCGATTTTTGCTAGCGACGTTTTGCACCGAGGCGCGAAAGGATTCGGGTTACTTATGAGCGCGGCGGGAGTGGGCGCGGTGCTGGGCGCGCTGCATTTTGCGGCGCGGACGAGCTACAAGGGGCTGGCGCGGTGGATTGGGGCGACGTCAACGGTTTGTGCCGTGGGTCTGGTGCTTTTTTCGCAGTCGCGATTATTTTGGCTCTCGATGGTGATGCTGCTGATCGTTGGATTTTGCGCCACGGTGCAGATGGCGGCGACGAATACGACTTTGCAGAACCGCGTGCCGGATCAGTTGCGCGGGCGCATCATGGCCGTTTACGCGACCATGTTCATGGGTGTGCAGCCGATCGGGTCGCTGATTGCGGGGGGAATTGCCACGCGGATCGGCGCGCCGTATACGCTCGCGGTGTTTGGAACGCTTTGTTTTTTGGGGAGCATGATTTTTATTTTCCGGGTGGTGATTCCGTTGCAGCGGCAGCCGGAGGCGTCGGCCGCTGCTTAGGACGGATTGGGTCGGTAGAGCCATGCGGGTTTGGAGGCGTTTAAGGCGGAAAGCGGGATGTCTGCGGACATCTCCGGCCGGCCGGGTTGGGCGGCGTCAGTGAGAGTAGAGGTCGTCGGAGCACAGGCTGAAGCCTGTGCCACCTCAGCGAGGATGGCGTCGACTTTGGGGCGCTGCGGGGAGAGCGAACAGACGGGATCGGTGGCGGCGGCTTCGGCGGCTAGAAGAAAGGCTTGGCAGCGGCAACCGCCAAAATCCTGCGTGCGGCGGTCGCAGGATTTGCAGGGTTCTTGCATCCAGGATTCGCCGCGGAATTTTTGGAAGGCATCGGAGACTTCCCATATTTCGCGCACGCTGCGAGATTTTACATTCTCAAAGGATAGACCGGGGATCACGCGCGCGGCGTGGCAGGGAAGTGCATCACCGTTGGGCGTGATGAGCATCAGTTTGCGGCCCCAGCCACCCATGCAGGGCTTTGGATATTTCGCGTAGTAATCGGGAACTACATATTCCACTTTGATTTTTCCGGCCAGGCGCTCTTGCGCTTTTCTTAAAAAATCGATGGACTGCGTGAGCTGTGTGCGTGTGGGCAGCAGGGAGTCGCGGTTGGCGAAAGCCCAGCCGTAATACTGGACGTGGGCGAACTCAACGCGCGTGGCGCTCGAAGATTCGGCGAGGGCGAGCATTTCGGGGAGTTGCTCGATATTGCGGCGGTGAATGACGAAATTGAGTGTGACAGCGAGGCGATGGTGCTTCAGCCAGTCGAGGACGCGGAGTTTGTGGGCGTGGGCTTTCGTGCCGGAGATTTCATTGGCGGTGTCTTCGCGCGCGCCTTGAAAGCTCAATTGGAAATGATCGAGGCCGGCTTCGACGAGAGCGGCGACGCGGGATTCATCGAGCGGGAGGCCCGAGGTGATCAGGTTCACGTATAGGCCGACGGCGCGGGCGACGCGGATGAGGTCGAGGATGTCCGGACGAGTGAGCGGTTCGCCGCCTGTGAAATCAGCTTGGAGGACGCCGAGAGCGGCGGCTTCCTTGAAAGCGCGAGACCATTCGTCTGTCGAGAGTTCAACGGCGCGAGCTTGCAGCTCGAGGGGATTTGAGCAATAGACGCAATGAAGCGGGCAGCGGTGGGTTAGCTCGGCGATGAGAGCGAGCGGATTGGCGAGGAACGGGTTCATTTGTTTCTGGCGCGAGACTCTAGAATACCTGAATCGAGAAACAAGAATGGAACCACGAGGATCCCCCGCTTCCCGGGCACATACACGATTACCCCGGCGAACGCGGACCGTTTTGCGCCTGCCCTCCACAACGGGAGTTGCCGTTTGATAGCCTACCCAACGGCCGAGACAGACCGCCTGCGGATGGCCTGCCGGGGGCGGTTGGGAGATCGGTTCTAGTTAACAGTAACCGGCATACCCCCCTGGTTTTTCGTAAACGCTCATTCTAAAGGAATTAATGGGCGATTATGTACTTGACACAGATTTCCGCTTCTGGTAGGGTGTGCTCATGTTTCCTATGTTTCCCAATCCTATCTACGCAATCGCAATAGTCGCAGCGGCGATTGTGGTGATTCTCTACCTCCGAAAGAAGCGTAAGCCATGAAGCTGATAGACGTAACCCGCCAATTCAAAACAGACGATGATTGCTTGGACTATATCGAATCCATGCGCTGGCCGAATGGCGAAGCTGGCTGTGCGCATTGTGGCGAAGTTGGTCGCATCTCCAAAATTACCCGCGAAGCGCAGGGCAAGAACAAGCGCACACGGATCTACCAGTGCCTAGGAGGGTGTCGGAGAGAAATCTCCTAAAATTGGTCGGATAGCGAGATTTTTTGCGGTGAACTATTTCCTTTCTTCAGAGGCTTCGTTAGTATGCGTGCATGAGCTTCCAATTCCGAGCCTGCACGTTGGATCAACCGCTTCTCTTAGCTCCCTCCTTGCAACAATGGCTTCCCGAAGGGCACTTGGCGAGGTTCCTCGCCGACGTAACGGAACAGCTGGACCTGTCGGCCATCTATTCTACCTACGATCGTCCGGATGGCCGGGGGCAAGCGGGATACCACCCGCTGTTGATGACGCGCTTGCTGCTGTATGGCTATTGCGTGGGAGTGGCTAGTTCGCGAGCCATCGAGCGGGAGACCTATGAGGATGTGGCGTTCCGCTATCTGGCGGCGGACCAGCATCCGGATCACGACACCATAGCGAATTTTCGGAAACAGCATCTGGCCAAGCTGGGAGAACTGTTTGTGCAGGCCTTGCAATTGTGCCAGAAGGCCGGATTAGTAAAGCTGGGGCACGTAGCCATCGATGGCACCAAGATGCAGGCGAATGCGAGCAAACACAAAGCCATGAGCTACGGGCGGATGGGGGAAGCCGAGCAGAAACTGCGGGCCGAAGTGGAAGCCCTGCTGCGCCATGCGGAGGAAGTGGACGAGGCCGAAGATCGGCAATACGGGAAAGGCCAGCGAGGCGATGAATTGCCAGCGGAATTGGCGCGGCGGGAGAGTCGGCTGAAAAAGATTCGGGAAGCTAAGGAGGCTTTAGAGGCCGAAGCCCAGCAAAAAGCGCAGGAGCAGAAAGCGGAGGCGGAAGCCAAGATCGCCGCACGGCAGGAGCAAGAGAAACAGACCGGGCAAAAGCCGCGAGGGCGGGCTCCTCAGGTTCCTAACCCCGAGGAGGCTAAACCAGAATCTTCGGCGCAGCGGAATTTCACCGATCCGGAAAGTCGGATTATGCCGGATGGAGCGCACAAGGGGAGTTTCGTGCAGGCCTACAATGCTCAGGCGGCGGTGGATAGCGCGGCACAAATCATCGTGGCAGCAGAGATCACGCAACAAACCAACGACAAACAGCAGTTGGTGCCGATGCTCCAACAGGTGATCGAGAACGTGCATGGCAAACCACAAGTGGCCAGTGCCGACACGGGTTACTGGAGCGAGGCCAACGTCACCGCGGAAAGCTTGCAAGGCATCGACCTGCATGTGGCCACAGAACGACAGCAGCACGGCGAGAGCAAGGACGTTCCCGTGGAGGGAGGGCCGAAAGGAAGTTCGGCCTTACAGCAGATGCGAGACAAACTGAAGACGGAGGCCGGTAAAGCCTTCTACAAGATGCGGAAACAAATCGTCGAACCTGTTTTTGGATACATCAAAGAGGGACGAGGATTTCGCCGGTTCAGCTTTCGCGGCTTAGGGAATGTGCGCAGCGAGTGGAGACTTATTTGTGCCACGCACAATCTGTTGAAGCTCTTCCGGTCAGGATGGAAAATGCGGCCTTTGAGCACTTAACAGTGCCAAACCCGCGGTCTCCCTTTGCACTCTACAGCAGTGCAGTAAGACTGTCAGAGGCCGAATACGGCTCACCAAGCCATTACCCCAACAATCCCACCATGTTTATCGATAAACCCGATGCCTTGGACTTCGTCGCGAACTTCTCTCCGACAAGCTCCTAGCCTGCGGAAAACAATGCAGCGCGACGAGCGGCACGATCTTCAACGATACGCACCTGCCCCTCACCAAATGGTTTATGGCTCTGGCGCTGATCTGCGAAGCCAAGAAGGGCATCTCTGCGAAACAGATAGAGCGGCACCTGGGGGTGAATTACCGTACTGCTTGGTATCTGTGCCACAGAATCAGGGCGGCCATGCAAGACAGCGGGCTGCTCTCGGGCGAAGTGGAGGCCGATGAAACCTATCTCGGAGCACGCAAGCCCCGTAAGGGCCGCCCCCACGTCAAGAAGGATAAGAAAGATGTGGTCTTGGGCCTGATCGAGCGGGGCGGCAAACTACGCCTGGTTCCGGTGAAAGAGGCCAAAATGGAGATACTCGGCCCCGTGCTCGAAGAGCACATTAGCCCCGATGCGCACACCATCTACACCGATGAGTCCGCTGCCTATGCGATCTATCTCCAGCGGCACTTCGATGCCGAGCACAAGACCATCAACCACAGCCGGACCTACGGCATGGGTGGCACGCACACGAATACGATTGAGAACGCTTTTAGCTTGCTCAAGCGCGGCGTCTACGGCACCTTCCACAAGGTTTCGATAAAGCACCTGGGTCGCTATTGCAACGAGTTTTCCTTTAGATTTAATCGCCGCGGGGAGCAATTGCAGATGTTCGATGCCACGCTCAAGAGCATCCTGAAGGAAAAAGCCCTGCCTTACAAGAAGCTCACGGTTTCGCTAGTACCGGAGTCTTAGGGCCGCGCCGGCCCTGAGTCTTTATCTTCTTGCGAGGCTCCGGCTTGGCCCTCAGCATCTTGGTCAAGGCATCGTCGAATTTTCGTTTTCCCACTTTCATCTCACACGCATGATAACAGGGCTGGCGGGTCCGGAAGGATTCCGAAATCCGCTGCGATTTCTACTCCTTACCACCCTTCTGTGTCAAATGCATAATCGCCATTAATGCTGCTTGTTTTGATGGATTCTAGAAGGCTTAGCGAGTTAGCTGCCAGAGCGCGAATCGGCCGGCGAATGGAAGAACTAGCGCGAAGTCCGAATGCAAGGAGCGGGCTAAGGCTACAAATGAAAATGGCGGCCAGGGGCCGCCACACGGAATCCGTACTATTACCTAAGGAATACAATACCACATATTATTAAAATGTCAAGAAAAATATTGGGGCCCACGGGATGCGTCAGGGCTCGAAATCGAGGGCGCGGTCTTTTTGGAGGAGGGCGAGATAGCCGAGGATGTCTTGTTCTACTTTGGCGGGCTCGGCTTTGGAGTAGATTTGCCGTAGCTCGGTGATGATTTGGTGGATAGTGCGCTGGCCGTCGCAGCGCTCGACGATTTCGAGGCTGGGGCCGTTGAGGCGCAGGGCGCGTTCGGGCATGAGGAGGACTCGCTGGCCCTCGTTTTCGCCAAGGCGGACGCCGGGGGCGAGGCGCGGTTTGCTGGTAAGTTCGAGGCTCATGTGGAGATGGCCGCTGGATTGGGCTGAAAAGCGCCGGGAGGGGGCCAGCCGGGTTGGACGTAGGAGAAGTAGAGGGCATCGAGCTGCGCCCAGAGGATGTCGCATTTGGCACGGAGGGCCGCGTGGGCTTGTTCCTGCTGTTCGCGTGTGCGTGCATGTTTGACGACCCAGGCCAGGGCGAATTCGGCGTCTTCGGGGGCTTGGGTTAGGCGGGCGGTGAAATAATCGAGGCCGTTGGAGAGCCAGGGATAGTGCTGGCGGAGACGATCTACACGCAGGGTGATGAGCTTCTTTGAAAAAAGTTCGGTGAGGGAGGAGGCGACGGCTTCGAGGTGCGAGCGCGTGGAGACGAAATCAACGTAGGCTTGAACGGCGTATCGTGTGGCGGGGAGAATTCCTTCGCAGCGGAGCGCTTGATCGCGGGGAAGGCCGGTGGCTTCGACGAGGCGCAGCCACTTTTCAATTCCGCCAGGTTTAACGCCGTCGCCATCGTGATCAAGGATGCGCTTGCGCCAAGCGAGGCGGAAAGCGGGATCTTCGCTGCGCGCGAGGATGGCGGCGTCTTTGATGGGGATGCGGCTCTGGTAGTAGTAGCGATTGAGCGCCCAGGCTTGCAACTGGCCGCGGGTGAGTTTTCCTTCATGCATGAGCGCGTGAAAAGGATGTTTATGGTGGTAGCGCTCTTCGCCAATGGCGTGAAAGCCCGCGATGAAGGCGGCTTCGGAAAGCGGCGGCGCCTCGATGGCTTGAGTCTGGCTCATACTCATACGGCGAGTTCCATTCCATCATAGGCGATTTCCCAGCCGGCATCACGGACGATGCGGGATTCCTGGCTGCCGTCATTCAGAATGGGATTGGTATTGTTGATGTGAGTAAGGACCCGGCGAGTTTTTGAAGGGCGGAAGGGTAGGCGGAGAAGGCCGCGGTCGCCCCAGAGTGGCAGATGGCCCATTTGTCTGGCGGATTTGCTGGTTTTTTGGATGGAGTGCAGCTCCTCGTCTTTCCAGAAAGTGCCATCGAGAATCGCCAGATCACTCTCCTCAATTGTCCGCAGCCAACGGTCTCCGATGCCCGGAAGAGTGGGCGCATAGAAAAGCCGTTTCTCGTTTGAGACGAAACTAAGGCCTATCACAGCTTCTTCTGGACCGAGGGTGTTGCGCAGGGATTCGCTTACGTAATCCGGATAATTCCCGCTTAGTGGCACGGCTTTGCAGAACAGGCCGCTCTTCTTATCGGCGGGCGATGCCGGGACGAGAGGCATTAGGCGATCGAGAGGCAGCGTTTCCCATCGGACGGGAGGGTTGGAGCGTGTGAGCACGCGGAAAATCCCGTTTTCCTCGGTGAGGATGCGCCGGACGGCCACCGTCGAATAAATCTGCAGCGGGTGGAATTCCCTGAGATGGAGAAGGCCCATGACGGCGTCCACGTCCGCGCTGGTAAGCAAAACCGTGTGGATGGGCGAGTTTCGCGAGCCCGCGGGAGGAACAAAATCAGCGGACGAAAGGATTTGCTGGCGAAGATCGGGAGAGGCATTGAGGAGGAACCAACGGGCGCCGTCTGGGGAAATGGCCGCCTGGGTTTGCGTTCGAGGGCTGGCTTTTATGGTGCCTGAACGCGCACCTGCACACTGAGGACATGCGCAATTCCATTGGGGGAAGCCGCCCCCGGCCGCGGAGCCGAGGACCTTAACGCGCATTCCGGCACGCCGGAAGATGACCGCTGGGGGCGGTCATAAGCTTTAGAGCTCGGCGTTGGCGTACGAGCTAATTTCGCAGTTCAGGTCGATTTCTTCGTGCTGAGGGGTGGTCCATTCCATGGTGAAAGGCTCCTGATCACGGACGAGAATGAAAGATCACAATGAACGAAATATAGCACAAACCTCAGATGGAAGGAAGGCCGTTATAAAAAATGCATACAAAGCCTGATCGGGAGCCAGCCTACGAAGGGTAGACAATCGAGGAAGAAAAAACCACAACCTGTGGTAGGGGAAATTTGGAATCTGCTGAGTGCTCGAAGGAGATTAAATTTTCAACAGAACGAATGTTTTCTCTTGACAAAGGCGGAAAGCGACCTATTATGTGGCGAGAAGTGGAAGAGAGTGGCTGTCAGTAGAGCAAAGTAGAAAGTTCCCGGCCAAGTTAAGGCGTTCTCGAGGGCAATCGTGAACGTGGGCATTCTGGGCATCCAAAACAGGCGTTTGAGCAGGGGTTATGAAGCTGAGGGGAAACTGTCCGGCGAAAGTCGACGAGAAGGGGCGTCTCAAAATACCCTCGGTGTTTCTGGACGAGCTCAAGGAGTACGGCAACCAGTTTTATATCACAAGTACGACGGGCGAGACGGCAAGAATTTATCCGATGAAGGTTTGGTCGGAGATCGAAGACAAGCTGGCGCAATTGCCGAGCACGCATGTGGCGAAACAAAAATTTCTGTTGAGGACAAGCTATTTTGGGCAGCAGGCGGAACTGGATGGGCAGGGAAGAGTGCTGTTGCCGGCGGTGTTGCGCGAGGCCGCGCAAACGCTCGCCGAAGTGGACGTTTACGGTGCCCTGAATTATTTGGAAGTGATGAATCACACGCGGATGCTCGACAAGCTGAAGAATGAGCCGTACACGGCCGCGGATGATACGGCGCTGGGGATTTAGGAAAAAACGGAAGTAAAGAAGTAAGGAAGTAAGGAAGTAAGGAAGTAAGGAAGTAAGGAAGTAACGAAGTAAAGAAATTCGAGATTTGCGGGGCAGTGGGGCGAAGGGTTTAACCGATTGAAAGCGGCGCATACGCCGGTGATGTTGGATGAGGTGCTGGAATGGCTGGGCATCAGGCCGGAAGGAACGTACATCGACGTCACGCTGGGAGCCGGCGGACATTCGGCGGCGATAGCAGAAAAGCTGACGTCGGGAAGGCTGATCAGCCTGGACCGGGACGCACAGGCGCTGGAGCTGGCGCGGGAACGGCTGAAGATTTTCGGAACGAAAGTGACGCTGGTGCAGTCGCCGTTTTCGAGGATTGCGGAGGTCGCACACGAGTTGGGGACTCCGAAGGTGGACGGGGTCTTGGCCGACTTGGGAGTTTCGAGCATGCAGCTTGATCAGGCCGCGCGGGGATTTTCGTTTCGAGAAGCGGCCGAGCTGGATATGAGAATGGACGCCGTGAACGACGATTTGACGGCAGGAGACATTGTGAATCGCTGGCCCGAAAAAGAGATGGCTGATTTGCTCTACCGCGAGGCGGATGAGCACGATTCCCGAAGGATCGCCAGGGCGATTGTACGCGCGCGGCCGATAAGAGATACCGCGCACCTGGCAACGGTTGTGGCAGGGGCCCGTAAGCACTGGGGAAGGCAGAGACTGCATCCCGCAACAAAAACGTTTCTGGCGCTGCGGATAGCGGTGAATCGAGAGATGGAGGAACTCGGGCAGTTTCTAACGCGGACCCCTGACACATTAAATTCCGGCGGGCGCATGGTGGTGCTGAGCTACCACTCGCGCGAAGACCGAATCGTGAAGCACGCATTCCAAGAGGGAGAGCGTCAGGGGACGCTGCGAGTGCTCACCCGTCACGTGATCCAGCCGACCGAGGAAGAGAAGGCGGCCAACCCGCGTTCGCGAAGCGCGAAACTGCGGTGCGCAGAAAGAGTGTAGTTATGAGCGGCAAGAGAAAAAGAGCAGTGGTGGCGGAGTTTCATACCGTCAAGCGGATTGATAACTCGAGGCTGGTGCGGAATGTGGAGCCGGCGAAGATGCGGAATCTTTGGCGGACTGTCGCCCTGGGGAGCATTGTGGCGGCGTTTTTCATGCTTTACATTTTCCAGCACTTTCGCTGCATCGATTTGAGTTTTCAGTTGGAAGATTTCAAGGGCCAGCAAATGAAAGCCGCGGCGTTGAATTCGGAGTTGAAACTGGAAATTGCGGGACTGCGCGATCCGATGCGGATTGATGTAATCGCCCGGCGCCGTCTGGGCCTGACCGAACCGCTGCCGTCGCAAGTGCAGGAATACGATGAACCGGACGGCGCGGAAGTGGCCGCGCACTATGTGCGGCCGAACCACGTGCCGTGAAGTCGCCGACCGGCGTGGCGTTCCCACACAAAAATTTTACCGTTACCGTGAGCTTCCGACCGGAGCGTTTGCCGACCTGAATTCATTATGCGACAAGACCGCGTCCACGTCCGTTTGCTCATCATCGCCGGCGTGGCGTTCTTGTGGATGACCGCGGTTTTCGGGCGGCTCACGTACCTGCAACTCTTCCTTCATAGCGAATACCTGGCGCGGGCTCTGCGCCAGCAACAGCGCACCATCGAAATAACCCCGGAACGCGGCGCAATCTACGACCGGAATAAGCGGCCGCTGGCGATGAGCATTCCTGTGGATTCGGCGTTTGCAGTGCCGGGGGAGATTGCCGACGAAAATTTGGCGGCGCGGCTGCTGTCTGGGGTGGTCGACGTTCCGGAGGAGGTGCTCGAAGAGCGTTTCGAATCATCGAAGTCATTTGTCTGGATTTCGCGAAAGCTGCCGCCGGAAAAGGCGGAAGCTATTACCGCGCTGAATCTCAAGGGCGTGTATCTTCAGAAAGAAAACCAGCGGTTTTACCCGAAGAGAGATCTCGCGGCGCATGTGTTGG
This sequence comes from uncultured Acidobacteriota bacterium, assembly GCA_963843265.1. Lineage (GTDB taxonomy): Bacteria > Acidobacteriota > Terriglobia > Acidiferrales > UBA7541 > Acidiferrum. The sequence goes on from CAWJJR010000002.1 coordinate 612,106, forward strand.
GCTTCGTCGATATGGACGAGAAGGGGCTTGGGGGAATCGAATACGAGCTGGACAGCGAGATTCGCGGCGAGAGCGGGAAGATCGTGGTGATGGAGGATGCGAAGAAACGCTGGTTCGACGCCAGCCAGGCGAAACTGAATAATGGTGCGGATGTCGTTCTGACGCTGGACGAGAAAATTCAATACCTTGCGGAGCGCGAGCTGGACGCGGCAATTGCGCAGACTCATGCGATCGCGGGTACTGCTCTCGTCATGAATCCGAATAACGGAGAGATTCTGGCGCTGGCGAACTGGCCGACGTTCAATCCTAATAAGGCCAACGAGGCGCCGGCGGAAGCGCGGATGGATCGCGCGGTAAGTGCACTTTATGAACCGGGCTCGACATTTAAGCTGGTGACGCTGGCGGCGGCGTTCAATGAAGGGATCACGCGGCCCGACGAAGTTTTCGATTGTGAAAACGGCAGCGTGCTGGTGGCGGGGCACCGGATCCACGACCACAAGGCGTTTCAATTGCTGACCGTCTCGCAGATTCTGGCGGAGTCGAGCGACGTGGGCGCGATCAAAATTGCGTTGCGGCTGCAAGCGCCTCGATTCTACGACTACATTCGCGCGTTTGGTTTTGGCGCGCTCACGGGGGTCGATCTGCCCGGCGAGACCAAAGGCATCTTGCGGCCGGTGAACGACTGGGGCTCGTTCTCGATTGGATCGATTTCGATGGGACAAGAGGTTGGCGTTACGCCGATACAACTGATCACGGCGGTTTCGGCGATCGCCAACGGTGGGTTGTTGTATAGGCCGCACGTGGTCGAGGAGTTGGAGCGAGATGGTCGAGCGCTGCCTGCCGAGGGCGTGTTGGCGCCGACGGAGCCGCGGCGAGTCATTCGCCCGGAAACTGCGGCAACCATGCGCCGGCTGATGGAGGGCGTGGTGCTTTATGGGACGGGCCCGAAAGCGCATCTCGATGGGTGGACTTCGGCCGGGAAAACGGGTACGGCGCAAAAAATCGATCCATCGACGGGGCGCTATTCGCGGACGCATTACATCGCATCCTTTACGGGATTCGCGCCGATCAACAATCCGGCGGTGGCGATTCTCGTGTCCCTGGATTCTCCGGTGGGAGAGCACGAAGGCGGAGAGGTTGCCGCGCCGGTGTTCAAACGCATCGCCGAAGAGGTCTTGACGTATCTCGATGTGCCGCGCGATGTTCCGCTGAATCCGAAGCTCATCCAAGCAGATTATACAAAGCAGGCAAGCGAGGACCGGAGCAGGCTCGATGACCTTTCTTCCGTGGATTTTTCCGCACAGCCCGATGCGGAATCCATGGCATCACAGGCCACAAAAGGCCAGGAGCAAGAGAAAACACAGCAGCAACCGTTGACGCTTGCCGTGGACCAGGGAGGCGAAGTCGAAGTACCGGATTTTAGCGGAAGGACGATGCGCGACGTGGCGGATATCTCGCTGAAGCTGGGGCTGGATCCGGTATTGGTTGGCAGCAATCTTGCAGTGGGCCAGTCGCCGGCGGCGGGCGCGAAGGTCATGCGGGGCGCGAAAATCACGGTGCGATTCGGGACACCGGCCGAGAAGAATTCGAAGCCGCCGTCGGGAAACAGGAATTAGGATGAGAACTGGATTGAGCGATCTAGAAGAAACCCGCAACTCGAAAGCGAACCACGCCGATGAAGCCCCGCAAGATTCATCGACGCCACGCGTTCCGCCGCGAAGCATGAAACTGCGCGACTTACTCGAAGGCACGGAAGTGCGCGTCGGTGCGTCCGCAGGGGAGTTGGAAATCCGCCGGGTCACTTGCGATTCGCGGAAGGCAGAGCCACGCGCGCTTTTTTTTGCGCTGCATGGCGCGAAGGTGGATGGGAATGAGTTTATTCGAGATGCGGTGTCGCGGGGCGCTGTAGCGATCGTCAGCGAAGACGCGGCCCCGGTATCGATTCCGTCGAGCGTCACTTGGATCCAAGTGCGCGAAGCGCGCAAGGCGCTGGCGGTTGCGGCGGCGAACTTTTTTGGGCATCCGGCGGAGGCTTTGCATCTCGTCGCCGTGACCGGCACGAATGGCAAAACCACGACCACTGCGTTGATCGATGCGATTGTGAAAGCCGCGGGCGCGAAGACCGGTCTCTTCGGAACGATTGCTTATCACACGCCGCACGGCGACTATCCAGCGCCGAATACCACCCCGGAATCGGTCGACCTGCAAGGATTTCTTGCGGAGATTCGCGATGCGGGCGGCAAGTACGCCGTCCTGGAAGCGAGTTCGCACTCACTGGCCATGGACCGTTTGTGGGGCTGCCATTTTGCCGCGGCAGTGTTCACGAATTTGACGCGCGAGCACATGGATTATCACAAAACGTTCGAAGACTATTTCGAGGCTAAAAAGAGGCTGTTCGACGGTACGGGCGCCGGCGCGCCAGACGTCGCGGTCATCAACACGGATGACGAGTATGGCAAGCGTTTGTCCGGACTGGCGAAGAAAACTGTGAGCTACGGCCTTGAATCCGACGCCGAGATCACCACGAAAAAATTCCAACTGACATTCAACGGTTTGGCATTCACGGCACACACGCCTAACGGAAAAGTGCAGATTGCGTCGCGGCTGGTAGGCCGCATCAATGTTTACAACATTCTCGCAGCGATTGGAGCGGCACAGGCGCTCGGGCTTTCTAACGAAGTCATCGAAGCGGGGATACGCAACCTCGAAAGCGTTTCGGGGCGCTTTCAGCGTATCGACCTTGGCCAGCCATTTTTTGTGGTGGTGGATTATGCGCATACGGACGACGCGCTGGAAAATCTGATTCGCACCGCGAGAGAGCTCAATCCCAAGGGCCGAATCATCACGCTCTTCGGATGCGGCGGCGGAAAAGACAGAACGAAACGTCCCGTGATGGGAGAAGTGACCGGACGCCTAAGCGACTTGACGATTCTCTCGAGCGACAATCCACGAAACGAAGATCCGCTGAAAATCATCAGCGACCTCATCGTGGGACTCCAGAAAACAGGCGGAAAATATTTGATCGAACCGGACCGAGAAAAAGCGATTGGCGTGGCGATGGACGAAGCGCGCGGGGGAGACATCGTGCTGCTCGCGGGCAAGGGACATGAGAATTATCAAATTCTCGCCGACAAGACTCTCGAATTTGACGATCGCGACGAGGCACGCAAAGCCTTGCGCGAAAGGGGATATAGCGAGACGCGGGCCGAAATGGGCACCGGAAAACCGAAAAATGGGTCAGGGTTTGGCACGTAGCGCGCTTGTCTAGCTTGGCTGGAAAGTGTGACGAGGGCGCGCGAGCCAGTAGTCAACTCGCAAAAGGAGGAGCCCTCAAAATACGGTGAAAACAAACCGATGCGCGGGGTATCTGCGTAAAGCGAACCCCCTGAGGCATTTATGCGGTGGACGATTGCACAAGTGGCTGGCGCTGTGGGTGCTACGGCGGGGGCAGGACTCGACCCCGTGGCCCGGGTGGCCGGCGTCTCGATTGATTCTCGCACAGTACGTGCCGGAGAACTGTTCGTTGCCGTCCACGGACCGCGTCACGATGGACACGATTACGTGGAGAGCTCGCTGGCACGTGGAGCGCTCGCCGCTGTGGTGGCGCACCCGCAAGTCAGCCGGTACCCCGATGGGGTCCGCGATCGCTGCATCGTCGTGGGCGACACTTTCGAAGCGCTCAAGCAACTCGCTCGGGCGGTGCGCGAAGCGTGGGGCGGGAAAATTGCCGGCGTCACCGGCTCCGTGGGCAAGACCACTACGAAAGAGATCCTGGCGGCACTGCTGGGCGCGAAGCTGCGGGTCCTGAAGTCGGAAGGGAATTTTAATAACGAATACGGGCTGCCGCTAACGCTGTTTCGTTTGGACGAAACACACCGAGCGGCGGTGCTCGAGATGGGCATGTCTCGCCGCGGAGAATTGGCGCGGCTCGCGGCGATTGCCCGCCCCGATGTGGGAGTGGTTACGCGCGTCGCGCCCGCACATTTGGAATTTTTTTCGTCGGTGGATGAGATTGCGCTGGCGAAGCGCGAATTGATCGAGGGGCTGAATGGGCGCGAGTCTACTGCGGTGCTGAACGCGGATGATCCGCGCGTCGCGGCGTTCGGTGCGTTTGCGCCGGGGCGGGTGGTGACGTACGGGATCGATGCGCCGGCGTTTTTCTCGGCGGCGGCGATAGAAGACCGCGGAGCGCTGGGTTCGGCGTTTGAGTATGTGAGTCCCGAGGGCCGCGTGCGCTTGGAGCTTCCCGTGCCGGGCCGCCATGCGATTTACAACGCGCTGGCGGCGCTCGCGGCCGCAAGCGTCTGGAACATCGGCGCAGCGGAAGCGCAAAGTGTTTTTCGAACTCTGCGCGTGCCGGCGATGCGCGGCGAATTGCTGCGGTTTTCGAATGGAGCTGCGCTCATCAACGATAGTTACAATTCGAGCCCGGCGGCGCTGCACGCCATGGCGTCGGTGCTGGCGGCTACGCCGAATTTTCAGCGAAGGATTGTGGCGGCAGGAGAAATGCGCGAGTTGGGCGTAGCTTCGCCCGCCCTTCATCGCGAAGCCGGGATTTTCATGGCGAAGGCGGGCAAAGTCGATTGGGTGATTGGTGTCGAAGGCGATGCCGAGCAGATCGTGGAAGGCGCGGTGTCGGCGGGAATCTCCCGCGCGCAGACGAAATTTTTCAAGTCTTCGGACGAAGCGGCGAAATTTTTGGAAGATTTCCTCAGGCCGGGCGACGTGTTGCTGGTGAAGGGTTCGAGAGGAGTGAAGATGGAACGCATCGTCGAAGCGCTGCTGACGCGTTACGCCGCTCCGGGTGAGCTCCCGCGGCAGGAGGTTCGGCACTGACATGCTTTACTACCTCCTCTACCATGTCTTACAGCCGTACTTCAGCCCGCTGAACGTTTTTCGCTACATTACGGTTCGCACCGTCTATGCAAGTTTAACGGCGATGTTTCTTGGCCTGGTGTTTGGCCCGTGGTTGATTCGCCGTCTGCGCGAGCTGCAGATTGGGCAATACATCCGGGAGGAAGGCCCGCAGGAGCATCAGAAAAAGGCGGGCACGCCGACAATGGGCGGCGTGCTGATTGTTCTGTCGACGGCTGTGCCCACGCTCCTTTGGGCGGACTTGACCAATCCTTTTATTTTGCTCTCGCTCTTTGCGCTGATTGGTTTCGCCGCTATCGGATTCATCGACGATTACGCGAAGGTTTCGAAACAACGGAACCTCGGCCTCACCGCGAAAAAGAAAATCTATTTTCAGGTGCTGGTCAGCCTGATCGTGGGTATTTCGCTGCTTGTTCTGGTCACCCACTACGCGTACTCGACGCAGCTGATGATTCCGTTTCTAAAGCGTTTGCATCCTGACTTAGTGATTCATTCGCTGATGAATTCGGCACACTTCTGGCCTCTGGCTTTTCTTCCGTTTCTGGCCTTTGTTTGCGTAGTCATCGTTGGCTCTTCGAATGCGGTGAATTTGACGGATGGCCTCGATGGGCTCGCTATCGGCTGCACGGTGATCGCCGCGGGCGCGCTGACCGTACTGACTTATGTGAGCAGCAACTCGCGCTGGGCCACTTATCTCGAGATTCAGTACATCCCGCGCGTCGGGGAGCTGACTATTTTTTGTGGGGCCCTCGTCGGCGCGTCGCTCGGTTTCCTTTGGTACAACGCGCACCCCGCCGAAATCTTCATGGGTGACGTGGGATCGCTCTCGCTTGGCGGCACGCTGGGGACCGTCGCGGTCATCATCAAGCAGGAGATTCTTTTGTTTTTCGTCGGGGGAATCTTCGTGATCGAAGCGCTCTCGGTGATTCTGCAGGTCGGCTCGTTCAAACTGCGCGGCAAGCGCATCTTCCGCATGGCGCCAATTCACCATCATTTTGAGTTGTTAGGTTGGAGCGAATCGAAAGTCATCGTAAGGTTTTGGATAGCGGCGCTCGTGTTCGCGTTGTTTGCGCTTACGACGCTCAAGTTGAGGTAACGAGCCTTTGAAGCTCAGCGAGTTGGAAAGAGAACGATGCCGGGTGGAATCGAGTTACGTGGGAAACGCGTGCTGGCTGTGGGGCTGGCGCGAACAGGCGTGGCTACGGCGTTTTTTTGCGCGGCTCGAGGAGCGCAAGTGACGGCGACGGACTCCCGCAGCGAGAGCGAAATCGGCGAAGCGGTTGCGGAATTAAAGACAGCAGGCGTGACGCTCGAGCTCGGCGGGCACCGGGAGAAAACCTTTCTTGAGCAAGATTTGATTGTTCCGAGCCCGGGCGTGCCCGCCGATGAAACCCATTTGCAAGCCGCGCGCGCGAAAGGCATCACGATTTGGAGCGAGATCGAGCTGGCCTACCGGTTCATCAAGGGCAGATTGATCGGGATTACTGGTTCGAACGGGAAGACGACGACGACTTCGCTCGTTGAACATATTTTGAAGACGGCTGGAATGCAGACCATTCTCGCGGGAAATATTGGAACGCCGCTCATCGCATGCGTGGACGGCATGAAGGATGACACCTGGACGGTGGTCGAGCTCAGTAGCTTCCAACTCGAGCTCATTAACACGTTTCGTCCAAACATCGGCGTGTTTCTAAACTTGACGCCCGACCATCTCGACCGTCACCACACGTTCGAAGCGTATGGATCTGCGAAGGCGCGAATTTTCGAGAATCAAACCGGCGAAGATGCGGCCATTTTGAACGCCGATGACGCCGCGACCACGCCTTATGCTCCGTCTCTTGCGCGCGTGTATTGGTTCAGCAGAAAACAGCGAGTGGCGCAGGGCGCGTACGTTCGCAACGAGGAGATCGTGTTCCGGCAAAATGGCGCGGAAGAAATTCTGCTCAAACTAGAAGATATTCCTCTCGCTGGCGCGCACAACGTGGAGAACGTGCTGGCGGCAGCCACTGCGGCAAAGCTCGCCGGAGCAACAGTGTCTGCGATTGCAAAAGGCGTGAAGTCTTTCGCGGGAGTTGAGCACCGTCTCGAATTCGTCGCCGAAATCGGCGGCGTGCGCTACTACAACGATTCGAAAGCGACCAACGTGGATGCCACGCTCAAGGCGCTGGACGCATTTCCCGGCCGCATCCTCGTGATTCTTGGCGGTAAAGATAAAGGGAGCGATTACACCGTCCTGCAAAAGCCGCTACGCGAAAAAGCGATTCTCGCACTCCTGATCGGCGCGGCGGCTGAAAAAATCGAAAAGCAAATCGCAGGCAGCGTGGCCATCGAGCGCGCGGAGACGCTCGAGCGCGCCGTCGAAACCGCTTCGCACGCAGCGCAGCGCGGCGACGTGGTCCTGCTCGCCCCAGCCTGCGCCAGTTTCGACCAGTTTCAAAATTATGAGCACCGCGGGCGCGTCTTCAAGGAATTGGTGGCGCAGCTTGAAAAGCAAGCCGCCGGTGCAAGTTCCGGAAAAAGGTGAACGCACGTGCCGAGACGGCTTGAAACCGACCGCTGGCTATTTGGTGTGACGGTGGCGCTGTGCCTGTTCGGCGCGGTGATGATCTTCAGCGCTTCCGCGGTCACCGCCGAGAAAGAGTATGGGCACAGTTACTACTTTCTCGTGCGGCAAGCCGCCTGGCTCATCCTCGGCCTGCTGGGAATGTTTGCCCTGATGCGCATGGATTACCGGCGCTTGCGGGAGCCGGCTGTCGTCTATACCACCGTCTGCGTGGTTCTGTTGCTGCTCGTCGACACTTTTTTTCTGGACAAGTCTCACGCCACACATCGCTGGATTCGCTATGGCCCTGTCGGGATTCAGCCATCGGAACTGGCCAAGCTGGCGGTAATTCTTTACCTCGCGTGGTTCCTGGATCAGAAGCGACGCACCAAAGCAGAGATGGAATTTTGTAAACAGGATTTTCTTCAAACCATTCTTCCCGCGGCAGGCCCGGTGCTGGTCTGCGTGTTCCTGATTTTGATGCAGCCGGACTTGGGAACCGCGGTGGACATCGTAATTGTAGCTACCGCGATTCTTTTCGCCGCCGGAATGTCCTGGAGATGGCTCGCGGCGGGAGCACTGGCCGCTCTGCCCGCGCTTTACTTTCTGCTCTTCCATGTTTCGTACCGCGCCGTGCGCATCACCGCTTTTCTTAATCCTGATTCCGACCCGCAGGGCGCGGGCTTTCAACTGACGCAGTCGCTCATTGCCGTGGGTTCTGGCGGGTTCACCGGCGTCGGCTTGATGGAGAGCAAACAGAAACTCTTTTACTTGCCGGAAGCGCACACCGATTTTATTTACGCGGTGATCTGTGAAGAGCTCGGCTATATCGGCGCAGCGCTGGTGATTGCACTGTTCGTGGTTTATGGGTGGCGTGGGCTTCGCGCTGCGTTCGCCGCTCCCGACGGATTCGGCCGCCTGCTCGCGCTGGGAATCACGGTCATGGTGCTCAGCCAGGCGTTCATCAATCTAGCCGTGGTGTTGGGCATGGTCCCGACAAAAGGCATTCCGCTGCCTTTCGTGAGCTATGGCGGTTCAAGCTTGCTAGTGATGCTGTTGGCGACAGGAATCCTGCTGAATATCAGTCAGCAGACCACGGCAACATGAGCCAACTTTTTGAGTCGCGATCGAGTATCGGTTGTAGGGGCACGATATATCGTGCCCCTACGGCCGAACATGCAATTAGGCCGTTGCCATGAAGTTGTTAATCGCCGGAGGCGGCACGGGCGGACACGTTTTCCCGGCGCTTGCCATTGCGCAAGAGTGGCTCTCGCGCGGCAAAGAGAGAGAAGTGGTGTTGGTAGGAACGGAGCGCGGAATTGAAATGAAGCTGGTGCCTCAAGTGGGGCTGCCCCTCGAAACGCTGCGCGTGGCCGGCTTAAAAGGCAAAGGCGGCGCAACACTGGCGAAGAATCTCGCCATGCTCGCGCCTGGAATTCTGGATGCACGGCGCGTTTTGCGTAAGCACAAACCGGTCGTGGCCTTCGGCGTCGGCGGCTACGCGGCGGGGCCCATGCTGCTCGCGACGTGGCTTAGCCGCATACCTAACGTGATTTTCGAGCCAAATGCGGAGCCCGGCCTGACCAATCGATTGCTCGCGAAACTTTCCAAGCGAATCGCCACCGGCTATGAAATTTCTGCCCAGGCGTGGGGAAAAAAAGCCATCGTAACGGGCTGCCCTGTGCGCGCTGAGTTTTTTTCGATCGCTCCTCGCAAGCCGGCAAAGCCGTTTCGTTTGTTGGTCACTGGTGGCAGCCAGGGCGCATTGCCCATCAACCGCACCTTCGTCGACGCCGTGGACAGGCTTGCGCTCAGAAAAAATGATCTGTCCATCGTGCATCAGACCGGCGAACGCGATTATAATGCGGTACGCACAGCGTACGCGCGGCGCGAAATCAACGCGGAGGTTGTGTCCTTCCTCACCAACATGGCCGAGCGCTTTGCCTGGGCAGATGTGATCGTTTGCCGAGCAGGAGCCATCACCGCGGCGGAAATCGCAGCCGCGGGCCGCGCCGCCATCTTCATTCCTTTCGGAGCTGCCACCGACAGCCATCAATTGCGCAACGCGCAGGAAATGCAGCGCGCGAGCGCGGGCCGGCTGATCCCCGAACAAGAGCTCACTGCGGAACGCCTCACGAGCGAAATCTTCTCGCTGGTTGACCAGCCAGACCAAATCGAAATGCAGTCGAACGCGGCGCGTTCACTCGCCCGGCCCAACGCCACGCGCGACATCGTGAACCTGATCGAAGAGGCCGCGAACGTGCAGGGAATCGCCCAGAGGGCAAATCCATGATGGTTTCTTTCCGCAATTTTCAGCGCATTCATCTGGTGGGCATCGGCGGCATCGGCATGAGCGGCATCGCCGAAGTTCTTTTGACTCTAGGCTATTCCGTCTCGGGCTCGGACACCAAACCTTCCAACATCACCGAGCGGCTGCAGAATCTCGGCGCGACGATTCACGAAGGCCACAAAGCAGTCAACGTCGAGGGTGCCCACGTGGTGGTGACCTCCTCGGCGATTAGACAGGACAATCCCGAAGTCGTCGAAGCCCACAGACAGAAAATTCCGGTGATCCCGCGTGCGGAAATGCTCGCTGAACTAATGCGCCTGAAATATGGCATCGCGGTAGCCGGAGCGCATGGCAAAACGACCACGACTTCCATGGTGGCTTCTGTTCTTGCCGCCGCGCATTTGGACCCGACCTTTGTCATCGGCGGCCGCGTCAATCAAGCCGGCACGACAGCGCGTCTCGGCAAAGGCGAATATTTTGTCGTGGAAGCCGACGAGAGCGACCGTAGCTTTCTGATGCTCGCGCCTGTCGTCGCCGTCGTCACCACCATCGATCGCGAACACCTCGACCAGTACACTTCCCTCTCAGACATCCAGGGCGCGTTTTTACAATTCGTGAACCGCGTGCCATTTTACGGCGCCGCGATTCTTTGCCTGGACGAACCCAACGTGCAAGCCATTCTTCCGGACGTGAAGCGCCCAATCATCACGTATGGCACCTCGAGCCAGGCCGACTTGGTCATCAGCGATGTAAAGCTGGAAGGTTTTAGCAGCGAGTTCCGCCTCACATTCAAAGGCGAAGACCTGGGCTTGTTCAGGCTGTCGCACCCGCCCGGCATGCACAACGTTCGAAACGCGGCCGCGGCAGCAGCCGTCGCGCTGTATCTCAACGTCCCCAGCGATCTAATCCGCGAAGGTTTGGCCAAATTTGCCGGCGTCGGCCGCCGCTTTGACATCAAAGGCGCCGTGAACGACATCACCGTCATCGACGATTACGGCCATCATCCCGCCGAAATTCGCGCCACACTCGAGGCCGCCCGCGGCTGCAAGTTCAACCGCCTCTTGGTACTTTTCCAGCCGCACCGCTTTACCCGCACGCAACATCTCTGGGACGAATTCTGCCGCGCTTTCAACCAAGCCGATGTCCTGGTGCTGCTGGACATCTACGCCGCCAGCGAAGCAGCCATCCCCGGCATCACCAGCGAAGCTCTTGCCAACGCCATTCGCGAAGCCGGCCACAAAAACGTTCACTACTTCCGGTCCATGCAAGCTGGCATCGAATTCCTCTTGCGCGAAGCGCGCCCCGGCGACGCGATCATGACCATCGGCGCGGGAAACGTCAGCCGCGCCAGCAACGAATTGATGGTCCTCCTGGGAACCGAATTCTCGGCACACCATGCGCATTGAAGATCCTAAAGTCCTTGCGGCGCTCCCCGAATTGGGTATCCAACCAATACCGGGCGCTTCCTTGGCCGAACTCACTTCCCTCGGCATCGGCGGCACAACCGATTTGCTGCGCATAGAAAGGCACGAAGCAATTCCCGAGCTCCTGAACCTCCTCGACGCGCAACACGTTCCGCACAAGTTCCTGGGCGGCGGCTCTAATCTGCTCGTCGGCGACGGCGAACTCCCTTGGGTGGTGCTCCAACTCGTCTCTGCCAAGCCGGACATCGTCCTGGAAGGCAATTTCGCTCAAGTCGATGCCGCAGCCGACCTCGGCCGCGCCGTAACGTTCTGCGCGAAAAACCACCTTGGCGGCATGGAAGGCCTCATCGGCGTCCCCGGAACCGTCGGCGGCGCCCTCCGCATGAACGCCGGCGCTTACGGCATGCAAATCGGGAGTTACGTGCGCGAAGTGAAGCTTTACCGGGCCGCCGCCCGCAAACTCGAAACCCTCCGCGGCGATCAAATTTCCTTCGAATACCGGCACACTTCTTTCGCGCCTGATGATATGATGCTCGCAGTGAAGCTGGAATTACCCTCCAAACCGTACCCTGAAATTCTAAAAGGAATTCGTATCTGCAATGAAAAGCGCCGAGCCAGCCAGCCGCTTGGGCAGAAGAGCGCCGGCTGCATCTTCAAGAACCCTCCAGGTGCCTCCGCAGGGCGCATGATTGATGAGCTCGGCCTCAAAGGACTAAGCGTCGGCGACGCTCGGGTCAGCGACCGGCACGCCAATTTTTTCGTAAACGCCGGGAAAGCGTCCGCGAAGGACATGCTGGCATTGATTTCCGACGTCCGCGAACGCGTGCAAAAATCCTTCGGTGTGATTCTCGAATTCGAGGTGGTGGTTTGGAACGCGTGAAAACCATCCAGCGGGGTGCAACTGCGGCCGCCGCCGAGCCTTATCGCCCGGAACTGCTCGCCGACGAAGAGCCTCGCTACCTGCGCCGCCAGAAGCCCCTGGAAATTCGGCGCAAAAAATTTGGCGGGCGGGGCTGGCCGTTCTATCGCCGCGTCCTGGTCTGGACCGTGGCGGGAGCCGCGAGCGCGACTTTCGCCATTGTCGCCGGCCGCTTCCTGTTATATTCGCCGCAAGTCCTGCTGCTCAAACCCGAACAAATTGAGCTTAGCGGAAACCACATCGTGAGCCGTGAAGCGGTTCTTCAACCCTTCGCCCGCGATCGCCATCGCAGCGTCCTTCGCATTCCACTCGAAGAGCGCCGCGCCGAGCTGGAACAATTGCCGTGGGTCGAATCCGCCAGCATTCAACGCATCCTGCCGAACCGCATCCGCGTCGAACTCACCGAACGCACGCCCATCGCTTTCCTGCGCGACGGCTCTGAGTTGGACTTGATCGACGCCCACGGCGTCATTTTGGACCGCCCCGAAGGCGAAAATTTACAGTTTCCCATTGTCACCGGCCTTCCGGACGGCATGCCGCGTGAAGAACGCGAGCAACGCATGCAAACTTACCAGGAATTTCTCCGCGATGTGGATGTAGTGCGCTCCGGCTCGTCCGATCACGTCAGCGAAGTCGATCTCTCCAACCCAAAAGATTTGCGCGTCGTGATGACCGGCCTGGCTTCCGCAACCGATACCCAGGCGGTCACCGTGCACTTCGGCAACGACGATTTCACGAGCAAGTACCGCATGCTCGTCGATAATTTTGCGCAATGGCAAGCGAATGCGGGACGGGTGTTGTCCCTCGATTTGCAGTATTCAAGGCAAGTGGTTGTGAATTCGGACAGCAGCGCGAGTGCGGCGAAGTTGAAGAATTAGAAGTTGCAGACGGAATAGAACCAAGGTGGGGGCGGCGGCTTGGCAAAAAAAGATCGTTACATTGTAGGGTTGGATGTCGGAAGCACGAAGACCTGCGCGCTGATCGCGGAGCTGGATGACGAGCAGGTGAAATTTCTGGCGCTTGGCGCGGCCGAATCTAAGGGCCTGCGCAAAGGCCTCATCGTCAATCTCGATTCCACGGTAAGCTCGATCCGGCGCGCCGTTGAAGAAGCCGAAGGCGTCGCCAATGTCCCGGTCGAATCCGCGCTGCTCGGCGTCGCCGGCAGCCACGTGCGCGGCGTCAACAGCCGCGGCGGTGTCACTCTCGGCCACCGCTCCCGCGATATCGAACGCGACGATGTTCGCCGCGCCATCGATGCTGCTCGCAACATCACTCTTCCGGAAGACCGCGAAGTGCTCCACGTTCTACCTCATGAATTCATGGTCGATGCCCAGGATGGCATTCGCGACGCCGTCGGCATGGTCGGTCAGCGTCTCGAAGCCAACGTCCATCTCGTTACTTCATCGATCGCCGCAACGCAAAATCTCGTCACCGCTGCAAATCGCGCGGGAATCTTGGTGAACGACACCGTGCTCGAGCCGCTCGCGTCCGCGGAATCTTGTCTAACGCAGGACGAGCGCGAGCTCGGCTGCTGCCTGCTTGATATCGGCGGTGGCACGACCGAATTGATCGTGTTCGGCGGCGGCGTGGTGCGCCACACCAGTGCAGTACCCGTCGGCGGCGATCATTTCACGAACGACCTCGCCGTCGGCCTTCGCACTCCCATCCCCGAAGCCGAGCGAATCAAGCGCCGCCATGGCTGCGCCGCATCCTCGCTCCTCCACGAAGACACCTCCATCGAAATTGCCAGTGTCGGCGATCGCCCTCCGCGCACCATTTTCGGTCGCATGTTGACGGACATCATCGAACCCCGCGCCATGGAATTGCTCGCGCTCATCCGCGATGATCTCCAGCGCGCCGGGCTCGATGGTCAAATTCCGGCTGGCTTTGTCCTCGCCGGAGGTGGCGCGCGTTTGAATGGCTTGGTCGATCTCGCCGAGCAATCCTTCCATTTGCCCGTGCGCATCGCGGAGCCGAAAGGTCTGGCCGATCTCCCCGAACAAGTGGCCCAGCCGGAATATGCAACCGTTGTGGGTTTGGTGATGTACGGCGCAAAAACGCGGCGCAACGCCTCGCAGCGCGCCGGAACTTTGGTTTCCAAATTGAAGTCCATGTTCGCAGGTGCCTCGTGAGCCTGCCCGAGCGCAGCACCGCGAATCTGGAGAAGGCTGAGGGACGTATGACGACGAAAGACGCAGGAATTCGCATGAGCTTCAGCGAAGAGCTGCAGCCGGCGAAGATTAAAGTGATCGGGGTGGGCGGGGGCGGATGCAATGCCGTCAACCGCATGATTCGCGCCAAAGTCGAGGGCGTCGAGTTCATCACCGCGAACACGGACTTGCAGGCGCTCAAGCTTTCGCAGGCTCCGACAAAACTTCAGCTTGGCGCGAAGCTGACGAAAGGACTCGGCGCGGGCGCAAATCCCGAAGTCGGCCGCAAAGCCGCCCTCGAAGACACCGACAAAATCATTGAAGCGCTCGAAGGCTCGGACATGATTTTCATCACCTCTGGCCTCGGCGGAGGCACAGGCAGCGGCGCCGCGCCCGTAGTAGCTTCGCTTGCCAGCGAACTTGGCGCGCTGAGCGTCGCCGTCGTCACCAAGCCGTTTGCGTTCGAAGGCAAACGCCGCATGCTGCAAGCCGAGCAAGCCTTGCAGGAACTAATCGGCGCCGTCGACACCGTCATCGTGATTCCGAACGAGCGCCTGATGGACACCGTCGAACGTGGCACTAGCTTCTTCGACGCCTTCCGCATCGCCGACGATATCCTTCGCCAAGCCGTGCAAGGCATCTCCGACATCATCACCGTCCCCGGCATCATCAACCGCGACTTCGCCGACGTGAAAGCCATCATGCACGGCCAAGGCTACGCGGTCATGGGCACCGCCATCGCCACCGGCACCAACCGCGCCATCGACGCCGCCAACCGCGCCATCTCCAGTCCGCTCCTCGAAGACAATTCCATCCAGGGCGCGCAAGGCATCCTCATCAACATTTCCGGCAGCTCCAGCCTCACGCTGCACGAAGTTCACGAAGCCTCCTCGGTCATTCAAAAAGCCGCTCACGAAAACGCCAACATTATTTTCGGCGCGGTCATGGACGACTCCATGAAAGATGCCGTGAAAATCACGGTCATCGCCGCCGGCTTCAAAGAAGCCAACAAGAAAAATGTCCAGCAGAAGCCGCAGTTTCTTCCCAAAACCTGGAAGGCCGGCCGCGAAATCCAAGAGCCCGTACCCCAGCAGCAGACGCTGCCCAACGTCGTCCATCAAGTGCAGCAAAACGTCCGCGACGTCAGCCACGATGTCCCCGCCGACGATCTGGACGTCCCCACATTCCTCCGCCGCCAAGCGCAGAAAGCCTAGCCGCTATTGCGTTTTCTCAAGACGGCGTCGTAGGGGCACCGTACCTCGTGCCCCTCTTTTTCGCGCGACACTCTACATTAAGATTCCTTGATCGATCTCCCCCAATCTCATGCACAATCGCGCAACACCTCTGCAAGCTTTCTGACTTCTTCTTCCAATTGTTCGAGATTTTTTCCCGCATCGTTCACCACCGAACTCAAACCCGCATGAAACTCGCGCGCGCCCGACTTCGCAACCGCCTCCCGAATATTCCCTGCGTGCAGCCCGCTTCCCGGCATTACGATCAATCGCTCTCCTGCCGTTCGAACCAACTCGCCAAGCACATCCAGCGCCTCCGGAGCCGTTGGCTTTCCTCCCGAAGTAAGCAGCCGCCTCGCGCCAGTCTCGATGACATCTTCGAGCGCCTGGGGCAAATCGGCGCACTCATCAAACGCCCGGTGAAACGTAACGGGAAGCGGCTGCGCACACTCCACGAGTTCCTTCGTTCGTTCAATGTCGACATGTCCGTCGGCATCCAGCAGGCCCAGAACTATCCCATCCATCCCAAATTGCTTGGCTAGTTCCACCTCGCGCTGCATGGTTACAAACTCAGCGCCGGAATAAAAGAAGTTGCCGCCGCGCGGCCGGACCATCGAAAAAATCGGTACGCGGACCTGTTCGCGCGCGGTGCGCAAAGACTCAGGAGCCGGAGTGGTTCCACCCATCCGTGCGTTGCTGCAAAACTCGATGCGTTGCGCCCCGCCGCGCACCGCAGCCATCGCTGCTTCTACGCTCTCCACACTAATTTCGAGCAGTCGGGAATTTTTCACGCGCAGTAGCTTAACAGAACGTCTACCCGTAAGCGGACAGCGAGAAATTCATTTTGCGCACGCATGATTTACAACTGATGACCACTCATCTCGGCCCGCGCTTTGCTGGCCGCCACCGCCAGCCCCACGAATTTTGCCGGTGGGCAGTTGCTCTGCCTGCTGCTTGTGGTAACCTTCTGCGCCAGGAACTTCGGGTCTCTAGTTTTTCGTCGATCCCGAGCCGGTACTCTGCGTAAAGGAGACCTCGCGTGAAACTCCATTCCAGAACGATAGCGCTCTCGGCTGTCCTTCTTACTACGGCGCTAGCCGCCTGCCAGGAGCCGTACCATCAGAAAGACGAGCAGTATTATCTGATCACCGCGAACATCAATTTGCCTTATTGGCAGGAAGCGGAAGCTGGCCTCAGAGACGCGGCTACTGTCATGGGTGTCAAAGCCGAAATGGACGGCCCTACCACGCTCTCCCCGCAAGGTGAGCTGGACTCGTTTCAAAAGGCCGTTGCCCTCCACCCCTCAGGCATTCTTGTTTCCGTCATGAGTCAGGAGCTTCTTAAGCCCGCGATCGACAGCGCTGTCGCCCAAGGCATACCCGTCATTTGTATCGATGCGGATTCCCCCGATTCCCACCGCATCATGTTCGTCGGAACGGACAACTTCCGCGCCGGCCAGGAAAGCGGAAAGCGTATGGCGGACATTCTCAAAGGCCAAGGGCAAGTCGTCATTGTCACCGTTCCCGGCCAACCCAACTTGGACGAGCGTGTCCGCGGCGTCACCGAAGCTCTCAAGAAATTTCCCGGCATCAAGATCTCTCAGACCATCGACGACAAAGGTGACCCGCGAGTTGCAAACGACGGCATCTCAGCGCTGGTGGGAAAGAAAGAAAAAATCGATGGCGTGATTTGTCTCGAAGCCTCCGGCGGCTCAGGAGTTGCCGAAGCGTTTCATCGTTTAGACCTGGCAGGTAAGATTGCCATCGTCGCTTTCGACAACGATCCGGAAACCCTCGACGCGATTGACAAGGGCTGGATCAACGCCACCGTCGTGCAAAAGCCCTACGTCATGGCCTATTACGGTCTAAGGTTTGCCGACGACTTGCATCACAACGCCGTCCACGAATTCAAAGATTGGCGCACCGCGCCCACGGATCCGTTGCCATCTTGGGTAGACACAGGCACGGCGATTATCGATAAAAGTAATCTCGCGACGTTCCGCGAAGCGTTCGCCGCTCACCCCAAGCCGCTCTAGCGTGTATTGAAGTTTAGGTGGTTCGTAAGCGATGGTGGGAGGTCTGTCTAAACCCAGCCGAGCGATGCAAACGTCGTAATCGACGCGCATCCCAGCGCCACGCCCAGAACCATGCCCGCCAGCACGTCGCTCAGGAAATGCATCCCCAGCACAACGCGCGAAACCGCAATGCTGATGGCCAAAAAGAACAGCGGCCCTTCCAGCGAGGGATAGAAGTAACTTACCACCAGCGCGACAGAGAAAGCCGTCATCGTGTGGCCTGAGGGAAAGGAAAACCGGTCCGGAGGCAGCACCTTCGACCAGCAATGAGGTTCGATTTGGCAAGGGCGCGGCCGATGGCTGAGCTTCTTCAACGCTTTGAAGACCAAGATGCCGAAGACCGCCGCACATCCTGCTGCTCCAATTGCGGAAAACCTCTGGGGACCGCCGTCGATCAGCAGCATGGCCCCAAGTCCATACCACAGCCAGCCGTCTCCCATCCTTGTGGCCAGTATCATCCACAGGCGGAACCATCGCGGCGCTCGCCACCGGTTCATTCGCCGCATCACGCGGTGGTCGCGCCGTTCGATGAAGCCCCAGAGAGTCCTTGCGACAGCCATGGTATTTAGCCCATCTAGCCCCAGTTCGCCTCGAAGCTAGAATCCAGTTCCCAGAACATGCGTTGCCGCTTCTCTCCGCTTTCGAGAGCGGCCGCCCACTTTTGGCAAAAGCGGATCTCGTTCACCCAATGCCCGGCCGTAAATGCCGGGACCAGCGGCGCAAGCGGCATAAGTGCAAGAGTCCACGGCTTTTCCGTCCACATTGACCACACAATGCGAAACACGTCCGCCGTCAATTTGGTATAGCTACCGTGTGCGCCGTGCACTTCTCCCCGGCCTGCTCGCAGCCCGCCGAAAAACTCATCGACTGTCCGCGCTCCGGGAACCTCCGTGTAGGTCCGTCCAACACCCGCAATCGTGTGTGAGTCGCTTCCGCCGACGGCGATCTTGCCGAGCCGCACCGCCAGCCGCGCCGCGCTCCCATTGGCTTCCGGCCACATCTGGCCATTGCGCGATTCAAACGCTGGCACATAGGAGGCGAACCAGCAAAAGTCTTCTTCGCTGCGCCGTCCCGTCAACCCGGAGAAAACATGGTTTACGCTGAAAAACAGCTTTTTCTCCGTGAGATACATCATCAATGAAATGAAGTCCTTACGGCGTCGTTGAATCTCCACATGGTCGCGTTCCGTGATCCCGTAAACGCCCAGATGCATCCCCGTTCCCCCGGGCATTTGCACGGTCACTTCTTCGCTGAGAAAGAAGTCAGGGTGTTCCCGGAGCGATTCTCCGGCGTCGATGGAGTCATGATCCGTTAAAGTGACGATGGACATTCCAAGCTGCTTCAACCGGGTGTAGACTTCCGCGGGCTGATTGTAGGACTCGCGGCAGATCCGGCTCATTACGGGAGTGTCGCACATCCCAGATGCAATCGAGTGAACATGGAGGTCGCAGCGCATGAAACTATTGTTAACCCGAGATATGAACAGCCTGTGAAGAGGTCGCGAATTGTGCGTGAATGTGTCTATGGAACTCCTTGAACACATTGGACTTCTTTGGTTATCCACATGGCATGAAGGTTGCTCTTCCAGGGGGACTTTCGTCTATGGCAGAATCGCTACCATGAAAAAAATTCACGTCGTCTTCCACGACGCTGGAGGCGGGCATCGCAATGCCGCCATCGCTCTCCAAACCATCGTTTCTCAGCAGGGACGTCCTTGGCAAATCGAGTTGGTCCAATTCCAGGATCTTACCGACCGCCTCGACGTACTTCGCAAATTGACCGGCATCCGCATCCAAAATCTGTACAACATGATGCTGCAGAATGGTTGGACCCTTGGGAGCATCTATGTCCTGCGGATTCTGCAACTTACGATTCGCATCTTCCATCGTCCCATGGTCCGCTTGCTACAGAATTTCTGGCGCGAGCATCCCGCGGATCTGCTTGTCTCCGTTATTCCCCATTTCAACCGCGAAATTTGCGAAAGCTGGGAGTCCGTGTATCCGGGCCGGCCCTTTGTAACCCTGATTACCGACCTGGCCGACCTTCCCCCCCGCTTCTGGATTGAGCCCATGAACGAGCAATACGTCATTGCCGGCACTGAGCGCGCCGTCGAGCAAGCACGCGCCTTTGGCCACGACGAAGCTCATATTTTCCGCGCATCCGGAATGATTCTGCGGCCCGATTTTTACGTTCAAGATAATTCTGATCCGGCCGCACTGCGCAACGAGATGGGCCTGCGCAATGATTTGCCCACGGCGATCGTCTTGTTCGGCGGGCACGGCTCGAAAGTGATGTACAACCTCACAGAACGTTTAGACGCCGCGGGGTTGCCGTTGCAGCTCATCCTGGTCTGCGGACGCAACGAAAAGCTGGCGGCAAAACTGCGCGCTCAAAAATGGAAAATGCCCGTGCATATCGTCGGCTTCACGAAAGAAGTTCACAAACTCATGCGCGCCGCGGATTTCTTGATCGGGAAGCCCGGCCCTGGAAGCATCGCGGAAGCCATGGTGCGCAAGCTCCCCGTGCTCATCGAGTGCAATGCCTGGACTCTGCCTCAGGAACGCTTCAATACGGAGTGGGTAACGCAGAAGCGCGTCGGAATTGTCTTGCATAGCTTTCGCGACGTTGTTGATGGCGTGCGTCAGATGCTGCAACCGGCCACGCTCGTCGAGTTCCAAAAAAATGTCGCCGCCCTTAATAACCGCGCCATCTTTGAGATCCCCGAAATGTTGGCCAAGCTTTTGGAGACGTCGGAGTCAGCCGAAGCACCGTCTGCCCCGCCTACGGCAGTCCAAGCGCCAACCTCCGTCTAATTGCCAGCCGCAGGCGTCGGAAGCCGCGCTCTTTCGTTTCGGCCTGGATGCTCGTAGCGCGGGCCTGCGTCCTGGTCTCAAATGGGAAGCTTCAGCCGCGGCTTCGCGCAGGTGGTCGCCCAAGGCCGCGCGGCATACTTAGGCAATTCACACATCTTCACGCAACCACGCTGAGCGCGTGCCCCCGCGCAGTGACAATAACATGTGCCAACTGCGGCCGTCCGCAATTTCCCCGGCGTGTTTGCAGAGAGAATGAGTGACCCGCCCAGCAGGGCGGTAAGCAATGCCGCACTACCAAGTCCGATAGTCCGCCCCAGACGATGGCAGCAAGATGTGACCCAGCTCATACGGCCATCTTGCGGGCGAACCGCCAGAAAACCGATAGGGCTGGCAGTCCGAAAAATTTGTTACCGGAGTCCTGGAACTGCTTCGAGCGGACGAACCTGTCCGCTGAACAGAGGGCTCATTCCCGATTCAGTTTTGGCGGGTTCCAAATTGAAATCCGAGGACGCAATTGGAGTGGGAATAGAAGTCTGCGCGGCAAGCCAAGTATTTGTTAATAAATGACTTGGTAGAAATTAGACCTCCAGGAGCGCATTGGCTCTACCCGTGCATTAGAGAGCCGCATGAGTGCGTTTCACATGACGAGTTGAGGAGAGCGGTGAGCGAGGGGGAAGGGGCTTGCTCACCGTTTTTCGCAATTCGTTCCCACCTGCCTCTGAGAGGGAAGCTAGGATGGATGACCCCACGCGTCGGTGTGAAAACGACACTGACAACGAAACGCACTCTCCGGGGCCCCCGATCCCAAGCGGTGGCCCCATTTTTTTCGTAGGGTGCTGCTGTATTTAAACAGCCGGTTAAATACGGGCCATCCAACAATTTCCGCTTAATCCCAGCGCCATGCCCGCCAAACGAGGCAATGCTTGCCACAGCAGAAAGTACCACCCTGCCGCACCACTCTTATCCTTAGTTATTGAATTCCGGCTGGGCGCCTGTCTCGGTGACTCGCCGTGTGACGGCGATCGTGGCTCGCCCGAGAACATGCGCGATCTCCGTGTCGCGCAACCGCGAGGCGTCGTACTCAAACGACAAATGTTTCTTGCTTTCATCGAAACGAAAGCGCCGCAGTCCGTAAGTATTCGAGAACTCGCCGAGAAGCCGCAGTTGTTCCTGGGTCAGCGGGGATTGTAGTTCGTAGGTAATTTCCACGAGTGTCATGCGGGGATTATACCAGCCTCTGCAACATTTTAGTTCGTGGCCGCGTGTAACCTCGAATCATCTAATATATTGTCATGTCGCAACAAATTCCCATGCCCGATCCGCCGAAAATCGGTCTGCCAATTCTCGCTTCCGCGCCCCGCGTGAAGGATCCCGTCTGCGGAATGATGGTCGACCCGCAAAAGCCCGCCGGCAAAGTCGACCACAGCGGCAAAACTTACTTCTTCTGCTCGAAGGGTTGCGCTCAAAAATTTGAAAAAGATCCTGAAAAGTTTCTGGCCGCCCCGGGCACGGCAGGGATGGGCGCTACTCCTCATGGGACCCATCAGCAGGGTTCCGCTCATGCGGGACATTCCGTCGCCTCGGCCCCGCCTGCAGCCAAAAACGTCCGCTACACGTGCCCAATGGATCCGGAAATCATCCAGATCGGACCGGGCGCCTGCCCGAAATGCGGCATGGCGCTCGAACCGATGGACGTGCTCGCGGAAGTCGAAGCCGACCCCGAATATGACTCGATGTTTCGCCGGTTCTGGGTGAGCGCCGCTTTGTCGGTGCCCGTTCTTTTCCTTGCGATGTTCGGCGATGCAGTCCAACTCCCCTTCTCGTCGACTGCCCGCAACTGGATCGAGTTCGTTCTCGCGACGCCGGTGGTAGTTTGGGGTGGCTTGCCGTTTTTCCAGCGCTTCTGGGCATCCATCGTGAATCGCAGCCCGAATATGTTCACGCTGATCGCGCTGGGCACCGGCGCTGCCTATCTCGACAGCGTGGTGGCGACTCTCGTTCCGCAGATTTTCCCCTCCTCGTTTCGAGATGCGAATGGCGCCGTAGCCACCTATTTCGAGGCGGCTGCGGTCATCACAACGCTCGTTCTCCTCGGCCAAGTCCTCGAACTCCGCGCTCGCCAGCGGACGAGCGGCGCGATTCGCTCTTTGTTAAATCTGGCGCCGAAGCAAGCGCACCGTATCGGTTCAGACGGTGCGGAAACTGACGTCGCGCTAGTACTTTTAAATGTAGGCGACCGCCTGCGCGTTCGCCCGGGTGAAAGCATTCCCGTGGACGGTGTTCTCCGCGACGGCGCCAGCGCCGTCGACGAATCCATGGTCTCCGGCGAGCCCATGCCCGTCGAAAAAGTCGTGGGCGACAAAGTCACCGGCGGCACGCTGAATACCAGTGGAAGCTTCGTGATGGAAGCCCAACACGTCGGCAACGAGACGTTCCTCGCGCAAGTCGTCAAGCTCGTCAGCGAAGCGCAACGCAGCCGCGCCCCGATGCAACGCCTGGCGGACAGAGTGGCCGGCTATTTTGTGCCAGCGGTCGTCCTCGCCGCCGTACTGGCTTTTGCAGGCTGGGCGCTCTTCGGTCCCCAACCGCGCTTCGCCCACGCGCTCATTGCAGGAGTTGCAGTGCTGATCATCGCTTGCCCGTGCGCCCTGGGTCTTGCGACGCCTATGTCCATCATGGTCGCGGTGGGCCGCGGCGCGCACGCCGGCGTGCTCGTTCGCAACGCCGAAGCCCTCGAAACGCTCGCTAAAGTCGATACTCTCGTCGTCGACAAAACGGGCACTCTCACGGAAGGCAAGCCGCAACTGACTGCCGTCGAAGTTTTCGACGGGACTGGCTTTACCAAGGACGCGCTGCTCTCCCTGGTTACAAGCGTCGAGCGTTCCAGCGAGCATCCGTTGGCTCGCGCCATTGCCCGAGCCGCCGAAGAAAAGAAATTGCCTCTTGCGCCGGTCAGTGATTTTCACGCCACTGCCGGAGGCGGCGTCGAGGCCCGCGTCCTGAACAAACAAGTTCTTGCCGGCACCGCCGCATTCTTGAAAGGGCGGGGAATTGAATTTCCAGCACAGATCTCATCAACTTCCATCGAAAGCGCGTCCAGCGCCGGCGCCGCGACATCGGTCTACGTCGCAGTCAACGGAAAAGCTGCCGGCACATTTTTTCTGAGCGACAAAATCAAGGCATCGACGCCGGAAGCAATTCGCGCGTTGCGCGGTGAAGGCCTGCGAATCGTAATGTTGACAGGGGACCGCCGAGAGCCCGCTGCGAAAGTCGCCAGCGAACTTGGCATCAATGAATTTGAAGCCGAAGTGCAGCCGCAGCAAAAAGGTGAAGTAATCAAGCGCCTGCGCGACCAAGGCCGCATCGTGGCCATGGCCGGCGATGGCGTCAACGACGCCCCCGCCCTCGCCGCCGCACACGTCGGCATCGCCATGGGCACCGGAACCGACGTAGCCATCGAGAACGCCGGAATCACTCTAGTGAAAGGCGATCTGCGCGGCATTTTGCGCGCGCGCAAACTTAGCCGCGCCGCGATTCGCAACATCAAACAAAATCTTGCCTTTGCTTTTTATTACAATGCGCTCGGCATTCCCATCGCTGCAGGCGTTTTCTACCCAATCTTCGGCTGGCTGCTCAGCCCCATGCTCGCCAGCGCGGCGATGAGCTTCAGCTCTGTTTCGGTGATCGCCAACGCGCTTCGCCTGCGCAAGGTCTCTCTATGAGAAGAGGCGAACAAAAACGTTTCAGCTATTGTTTTTAGAAGAGACAGACAGGAATATCTGTCTCACCGCGTTGGGCTTCAGCCCTTGCCCAGGATCGAATCAAAATAAGCGAGCATTTGCGGCGAATCCCACTCCTGATATCCGATGATTTTCCGCTCGATTTTGCCGTCCGGCCCAATAATGTACGTTTCCGGATACATCGACGTGCCATAAGCCGCAGCGATCGGCGAATGATTATTGGTAGTCCCCGGATCGCGGTAAGTCGGAAATACAACTCCATGCTCGTGCAGAAATTGTTCGTAAATGGCCGGGTCCTCATCCGCCGCGACGCCCAGAACAACGCCGTTCCGCGATGCGATGTACTTCTGCAGCTGGTTCAGCTCCGGTGTTTCTTCGATGCACGGCGGGCACCACGTCGCCCAAAAATTCAGCACCACCACTTTCCCTCGAAAATCCGAGAGATGCGCCGGCTTGCCATTCAGCTCCAACGCGAAATTCTCCGCCCTCGTTCCGGCGATGGTCGCTTCGCCATGCCGGTAGCTGGGCAGCGCGAATACTACGATGATTCCCAGGAAGGCCGCCAAACCTCCCCAAGCCAGAATTTTCGGTCCCCATTTCATCGAATGCTATACTAGCTCATCCGCATGGGATCGGAAACCGGTCCTCGTCCCCTGAAATCATCGTGAGCAACGAACCGCCCAACTCGAACCCTCTTCCGGCTCTTCCGCCGCCACAAATCACTGCCATTGTGCCCGCGCGAAATGAAGAATCCGTCATTGCCGCTTGCCTCGAATCGCTTGCGCTGCAACCGGAAATCGCGGAAATCCTTGTCGTGAATGACCAATCCACGGACAAAACCGCGGAAATCCTTCGCGGCTTGATGCCCAAGATTTCCCACCTGCGTCTTCTCGAAACGCAGGGAGTCCCACCCGGTTGGGTCGGCAAGAACAATGCCGTTTCCCTCGGGGCGAAGGAGGCCAAAAGTCCCTGGCTGCTTTTCACGGACGCCGACGCCGAATTGCAATCCGGCGCGACAGCCCGTGCGCTTCAAATCGCTACAGAAAAAAGCGCCGCGCTCATCTCCTTTTCACCCGAACAAGTCGTCCAGACCTGGTACGAGAAATCGCTGATCCCCTTTGTCTACACGCGCCTCGCCAAGCACTTTTCTTACGACACCGTGAACAATCCCGTCTCCCCCGTTGCGGCCGCCAATGGCCAGTTTCTGATGATTCAGCGCGAAGCTTACGATTCCATCGGGGGCCACGCAGCCGTCGCATCGGAAGTCCTCGAAGATGTCGCTCTAGCCAAGCGAGCAAAAGCCGCCGGTTATCGCCTCTGGTTTGCCGCCGGGCAAGGAATTATCCGCGTCCGCATGTACCGCTCCTTTCGCGCGATGTGGCAAGGCTGGAAGAAAAATCTCTATCTCCTCGTCGGCGGAAACCCCGCCGCGGTCCTCAATGAACTCGAATCCGTCATTCCCTGGATGCCGCTGCTGATCATTCTCATCGGCATAAAAATCCCCTTTCTCACTTTCATCGGCGTCTGTTTCCTGCTCATCCGCGAATTCATCTACGGAACCGAGTTGACTCGTAACCAATTCCCCTCGAAATTCATCATTTATTATGTGCCCGCAGTGGCCTTATACGCGGGTGTGCTCTGGGCCTCCTACCGGAGCTACAGGAAGGGCAGAGTCGAGTGGAAAGGACGGGAAGTGCCGCTGACCGTTCCCGGGACGTCCGGATTACAGAAGCGATAAGCGAATCGACACTCACACACCATGGTCCTGCTCACGCGCAAAATTGAGTTCGCCGCATCGCACCTCTACAACAATCCGGCTCTTTCGCCGGAAGAAAACCGCCGCGTCTTCGGCAAATGCAATAACCCGCACGGCCACGGCCACAATTACACTCTGGAAGTGACCGTCGCCGGAGAACCCGATCCCGAGACCGGCATGGTTTTAGACCTTAAAGATCTAAAAGACATCCTCGATCAAGAAGTGATGCAGCGCATGGATCACCGTTTCCTGAATTATGAAGTTCCCGAACTCGCCGGCCAGATTCCCACCTGTGAAAACATCGCCCGCGTCATCTGGAATCTTCTCGATCCGCAAATCAAGCATGGAAAGCTGCACCGCGTGCGGCTTTACGAGACCCCAGACCTCTTCGCCGATTGTTATCGCAACGGCGCCGGAGGCGCGCACTCGTGATGGCTCCTGGCTCGCAACCCGGCGAAGTGAAGATCGAACTGGGCCGCCGCTATCGCTTCGCCGCTTCGCACCGCTTGCACAATCCGAGTCTCAGCGGGGAAGAGAACTATCGCCTCTATGGAAAATGCAACAATCCCTATGGGCACGGACATAACTACGTGCTTGAAGTTTTAGTCTCGGGGAAAATTGATCCTGCTACCGGCATGATCGCGAATCTCGCCGACCTAGACGGCTTCGTCGAACGCGAAGTCCTCGAGCCATTCGACCACCAATCGCTCAACGAAGATGTCGCCGCATTTCGGGGCACGGTTCCCACCACGGAAAACCTGTGCATCGAGATTTTCCGCCGACTGAAACCGTTTCCCAAGGCGAACCTCGAACGCGTGCGCATCGAGGAGACATCCAATAACAGTTTCGAGTACGCTGGAGAGAACGCCGAACGCTTCGAGGGATAAACACAATGGCCAAACCGACGGAAGAAATCGTACTAAACGACGAGAAAGAACTGGACGCTCGTCGCATCGCCTATCACATGCGCGAAATCATCAAGCTCATCGGCGAAGACCCATGCCGCGAAGGCCTGCGCAAAACGCCCGAGCGCTACGAAAAAGCCCTGAAATTCCTGACCAACGGTTACCACCAAAACGCGGAAAACATTCTCAACGGCGCAACGTTCAGTGTTTCCTATGACGAAATGGTGGTCGTCAAGGACATCGAATTCTTCAGCCTTTGCGAGCACCACTTGCTTCCATTTTTCGGCAAGTGCCACGTCGCCTATCTTCCCAATAAGCGCGTCATCGGCCTCAGCAAAGTGGCGCGGCTCGTCAACATGTTCGCCCGCCGCCTGCAAATCCAGGAGCGCCTCACCAGCCAGATCGCCGAAGCCATTCAGGAAAAGATCAGTCCGGAGGGCGTCGGCGTGATCATCGAAGCGCGTCACCTCTGCATGCAGATGCGCGGCGTCGAAAAACAGCATGGCCAGGCCGTCACCAGCGCGATGCTCGGTGGCTTCCGCCACAACAAGCAGACGCGCGACGAATTTCTCGCGCTAATCCGCACGCACAAATCCTAAGTAGGACGGACACTCTTGTCTGTCGCCTCGTTCTTGTGCCCTTAAGTGTGAGAGATCAGGGCGAGCAGGAACGCCCGCCCCACGCCACTATTTCCTTTCAATCGTCACGGTCGCTTCCGTCTTCTCCCACGCCATGCGCATCTTGCAACCGTCGCCGCTCTTTTCAAACGAAATCTTAAAGTCCTCGAAATGCTCCGGCACGCTCGAAACAGTCATCTCCGTCCTCGTAAAATCAGAGCCCTCGCCCGGATAGGGAATTCCCCATTCCCCCGTCTTCTTGCTGATGATCAGCGTCCACTTGCCCTCTTCCGGAATCGTGAAAATCGTATACTTTCCCGCCGGAACATCCTTCCCGTCCACTTTCAAATCTGTAGTCGTCACAAAAGTCGTCGCCTCGTTCGCTCCCGCGCGCCACACCTGTCCATAGGGAACCAGCCCTCCGAAAACCTTCCGCCCTTTTGCTCGCGGACTCGAGTAATCCACCGTTAGCGTCTGTCCCCCGCCCAGGTCGCATTGCGCCTGCGCCGGCGGACTCGGCCGCTTGCTCTTGTCCATCTGGCTGAAGGCCACCGTGGCTAGTAAACCTGCGCTGAGACAAACCCCCGCAATCACCGCGATTCGCTTTTGCATCATTCCTCCTCAGAATCAATCTATGCACTCGCACCAAGCATTCAACCCAATTTGACGCCGCAACGCAACTTCTATGTGCCGGCTCATTCCAATATTCCTCCTCTCCGCTATGTTTACATTCCTTTACAGTAGAAACATTTCTGTGTTAGCCTGAATGAGTCGAAGAGAAGAGGAAAAATTCAGGGGACGACGGAGAGGGGCACTTGAGCACAGCCAAAGCGGTGTTGATCGAACAATTCCGGCGGGAAGTGAAAGATACTGGCTCACCGGAAGTCCAGATAGCACTTTTGAGCGAGCGGATCAGCTACCTCACAACGCACCTCAAGTCCCACGTAAAAGACCATGCATCCCGGCGAGGCTTGATCATGATGGTCAATAAGCGCCGACGCCTGCTGGACTATCTAAACCGTCGTGACCCGGATCGGTACCGCGAGATTGTTGATCGTCTCAGCCTGCGCAAGTAACTGCCCACATTTAAATCGTTTCAACGGGCAGAAGCCTCTGCGTTTTCACAAAAGGACAACTTCCGTACGAAGTCTGTCTGGCAGCCTCGGTTTCCGAGCGCTCGTCAGTGAAAGTTTCAGGCCTCCGGTTGTGTCTCAACCGGCGGTTCTCGTGGTGTAATCCGGATCGCTTTGTACGCCTCCTATCGCAGTTCTCGCCTCTTTTCTTCTCTGGGGTCATCCAGGCCAGGCTAACGCCGGCCGACTCGAAGCAGGGAAATGTTGCCAAGCCGCTTAGCGGCCCGTTACTCCTGCATGGTCGGCTCTCCTGCGGACACGATGAAAACGCTCCGGTTCGGCCGGAGCCAAAGGAAATGAACGTTTATGTCTGAAAATAATCACACATCAGCACCACACCAGGTTTCGGTCGAAGTCGGGGGACGCGCCCTCATTCTCGAAACCGGAAAAATTGCCAAGCAAGCGAATGGCGCGATTACCGCGCGTTACGGTGACACCGTCGTGCTCACCACTGCCTGCATGGCGCCCACGGCCAACGACCGTGACTTTCTTCCGTTGACCGTCGATTATCGCGAAAACACGTACTCCGCTGGAAAGATTCCCGGCGGCTTCTTCAAACGCGAAGGCCGCCCGTCGGAAAAAGAAATTCTCACTTCGCGCCTGATCGACCGCCCCATGCGCCCGCTCTTCCCCGAATCCTGGCGCAACGAAACGCAAATCGTCGCCATGGTGCTTTCCGCGGACAGCGACAACGATCCCGATGTCATCGCCGTGACCGCCGCTTCCGCCGCCTCTTACTGCTCCGATCTTCCGTTTGAGAAGCCCATTGCTTGCGTTCGCGTCGGTTTGCTCGATGGCCAGCTCGTGGCCAATCCAACGGTTGCCGAACAAAAGAAGAGCTTGCTCAACATCGTCATCGCTGGCACCGAAGAAGCCATCGTCATGGTCGAGTCCGGCGCTCTCGAAGTTTCCGAAGAAGCGGTCGTCGACGCCCTCGAGTTTGGCCACGCGCAAGTTAAAAAAATCGTCGCCGCCATCAAGGAACTCCACGCGCAGCTCAAGCCGGTAAAGGTCGTCGTCAAGCCGCTGCCTTTTGATGAAGGAATTTACAAAGATCTGGACAAAAAGCATGGCGCGAAGCTTCGCGATGCTCTCAATACCGAAAAGCATCCTAAGCACGAAAGCTACCAACTCGTCGATGCCCTCAAGGAAGAGATCATCAAGGCCATTCCCGAAGAGCCCAAGAAGGAAATGGACGAAAAGCGCACCCTCACCAAGCGCGCCTTTGAGCGCCTTCGCGAGAACATCTTCCGCGACGACGTACTAAACGCGCGCCGCCGTCCCGATGGCCGCGCTTTCGACCAAATCCGCCAAATCACTTGCGAAGTTGGCTTGCTCCCCCGCGTCCACGGTTCCGCGCTCTTCACCCGCGGCGAAACGCAAGCGCTCGCCACTTTGACGCTCGGCACCAAGGAAGACATGCAGCGCCTCGATCTGCTCTTCGAGCAGGATCAATTCAATCGCTTCATGCTGCACTACAACTTCCCGCCGTTCAGCGTCGGCGAAGTGAAATTCCTGCGCGGCCCCGGACGCCGCGAAATCGGCCACGGCGCTCTCGCGCAGCGCGCGCTAGTCAATCTGCTTCCACCGGAAGCAGACTTTCCCTACGCCATGCGCCTCGTTTCCGACATTCTCGAATCCAACGGCTCCTCGTCCATGGCCACCGTTTGCGGCGGCTCGCTCGCATTGATGGACGCTGGCGTTCCTCTGAAAGCTCCGTGCGCTGGTATCGCCATGGGCCTCGTCGTTGGTGATGACAACAAAAAGTATTCCATCCTCACCGACATCGCTGGCGCCGAAGACCACTACGGCGATATGGACTTCAAAGTTGCCGGCACGCGTGCCGGTATCACCGCGCTTCAAATGGACATCAAGGTCCTCGGCATCAGCATCGGCATGATGCGCGAAGCCCTGGCCCAAGCCAAGAAAGCTCGCCTGCAAATTCTCGACACCATGGAAAAGACGCTCAGCGAAGCGCGCACGCAAATTTCCGCCTACGCTCCGCGCCTCTTCAAGCTGAAAATCCCGCAGGACAAAATCCGTGACCTCATCGGTCCGGGCGGCAAGAAGATCAAGTCCATCATCGAAGCCACTGGCGTCAAAATCGACGTCCTCGAAGACGGCACCGTCCACATCTTCTCCACCAGCGGCGCTGGCGGAGATGCGGCCTTGCAAATGGTTCGCGACGTCACCGCTTCCGCCGAAATCGGCAAAACCTATCTCGGCAAAGTCGTTCGCCTCGCGGAGTTCGGCGCTTTCGTCGAACTTTTCCCCGGCACCGACGGCCTCCTGCACATCAGCGAAATCTCCGAACATCGCATCCGCGACGTCCGCGACGAGCTGAAGCTAGGCGACCAGGTCCTCGTAAAAGTTCTCTCCATCGAGGGCAACAAAGTCCGCCTAAGCCGCAAAGCCCTAATCAAGGAAGCCCGCGAAAAGCAGCAAAAAGCCGCAGCCAGCGGCGGCGGCGGCCAGGGCCCCACAGGCGGCGAAGGCAATTCCGGCGGCGACTCCGGCTCCGCCGAATAATTTCGTCTCCACCAAAAATAAATGGCTCCCGAATTTTTCGGGGGCCTTTGTTTTTTTCTCTGCGAGTCTCTGCGTGCTCCGCGCCTCTGCGTTATCCTTATTCTTTCTTTAAGCCTTTGAATTTACGGGCGCCATGCAAGTACCGCACAGCTTTGCCCGAGGTGTTCGAAGCGGCTTTCCGCATTTTGCTCAAGGCGGCCCATACATCGAAAGCCGGTGATGAAAAACCGCATTACCGTTCGTTTCGCGATGGCCGGTGACGCGCTCATGTCCTTCAAGCATCGCGCTAAACATCTCCTTAGAACCATTGCCGCTCCGGTTTCTCAGGGATGTGACCCGGCTAAATTCTTCTTCGTCCAACATGGGCATTTGCGTCTTACACCGCCAGCACCACAGAATTTTCATGGACGTCATCCTGATGATCGAACTTTCGTCCCAAGAGCCAGCTCAAGGAGCGCGTCGCCCATCTTCACCTTACCGGAACCGGAATGGAAGCGTGTACCCCAGAGCCAGATCCGTGCACCCGCTCAATATCCGCACCCACCGCTCTCAGTTTCTCGACAATCCCCTCATACCCGCGGTCAATGTGATACACGCGCTCGATTACCGTCTCTCTGCTCGCCACCAATCCCGCCAGCACCAACCCCGCGCTAGCCCGCAAGTCCGAAGCCTGCACCGTAGTCCCCGAAAGCGCCGCCGGCCCGCGCACCACCGCCCTCCGTCCATCCAACGAAATATTCGCCCCCATTCGAATCATCTCGCTCGCGTGCAAGTATCGATTCTCGAAAATTGTCTCTGTGATCGCTGAACTCCCCTCCGCCTGCGTCGCCAGCGCCATGTACTGCGCCTGCATATCGGTAGCAAATCCCGGATACTCCTCGGTAGTCATATCCGCCGCCACCAGTTTTTTCCCGCCGCGCACGCGCAACGTCGTCTTGTCCACTGTTTCGATGCATACGCCAGCCTCTCGCAGTTTCGCGATCACCGCCCCTTGATGCTCCGGCTCGCAACTCGTAATCGTCAAATCTCCGCCCGTAATCGCGCCTGCCACCAAAAAAGTCCCCGCCTCAATCCGATCCGGAATCACGCAATGTTCCGTCCCGTGTAACTCCGCAACGCCGCGAATCCGCAAAGTCGAAGTCCCATCGCCCTCAATCACCGCCCCCATCTTCCGCAGCATCGCGACCAAATCCGTGACTTCCGGCTCCCGCGCGCAGTTCTCCAAAATAGTCTCGCCCTCCGCCAAAGTCGCCGCCATCAAAATATTTTCCGTCCCCGTCACCGTAATTTTCTCAAACGAAATATGAGCGCCCTTCAACCGCCGGCCTTTCGAACCATTCCCCGGCACGCGCGCCTCGATATACCCATGCGAAGTCGTAATCTCCGCCCCCATCCGTTCCAGCGCCGACAAATGCAAATCCACCGGCCGCGCCCCAATCGCGCACCCTCCCGGCAACGAAACCCGCGCCATCCCCACCCGCGCCATCAGCGGCCCCAGCGTCAAAATCGACGCCCGCATCGTCTTCACCAACTCATACGGTGCCTCCGCATGATTCAATTTCGGCGCCTCAATCACATAATCGCTAGCCGGCACCTCCGCCACCGAAACCTTCGCATCCATGAACGCCAGCAACTTGCTCATCGTCACCAGGTCGCGCACTTTCGGAATGTTGTGCACCGTAACGCGATCCGCCGTCAACAAAGCCGCCGCCATCACCGGCAGCGCAGAATTCTTCGCCCCGCTGATCGCCACCGTCCCGAGCAGCGCCTTTCCCCCGCGTATCAAAAACTTATCCATCCGCTCTTCTTTTCCTTCTCTCTTTCTTTTTCGGGATGCTTTTTCTCTGCGACCTCTGTGTCTCTGCGCCCCTCTGCGTTAAATCTTTTTCTTCATTCCCCCAAAGCCCGCCGCAAATCCCCGCCCGCCGCCTTCAATCTCTTCCTCGCCTCTCCCACCCCCACTCCCAATTTCAACATTACCAACGCCACCCTCATACTGTGTCCCGCCGCCCGCAAAGCGTCCTCCGCCGCAGACACACTCGCCCCGCTGGCCTCCATCAAAATCCTCACCGCCCGCCCCTGCAACTTCTCATTCGTCAGCACCGCATCAATCATCAAGTTCTCATAAACATGCCCCAGCCTCGTCATCACAGCTGTACTCAGCATGTTCAAGACCATTTTCTGCGCCGTCCCCGCCTTCAATCTCGTCGACCCCGTCAACACCTCCGCCCCCACGTCCACGTTAATCGCGATCTCCACGGCCTGCGCCAGCGGCATTTCCCCGTTTGACGTGATGGCAATAGTTGTTGCCCCCCAGCTCCGCGCATATTCCATCGCTGTCAGAACGTACGGCGTCGTACCGCTCGCCGCGATTCCCACCACCACATCTCCCTTGCCCACTCTCGCGCCCCGCAGCGCGGTCACGCCCGCCCGCGCCGCATCTTCCGCGCCCTCCACCGCTCCTGTCATCGCATATCTTCCACCCGCAATGAACGCCCGCATCGACTCCGGCGAAATCCCAAACGTCGGCGGACACTCCGCCGCATCCAAAACCGCCATCCGCCCGCTCGATCCCGCCCCGATATAAATCAGCCGCCCCCCGCCACGCATCGCCGCCACAATCACATCCACCGCCCGCGCAATCGCCGGCAACTGCTGCCCCACCGCCTCCGCCACGCGCCGGTCCTCGCGGTTCATCAGCTCCACAATCTCCAGCGCCGTCATCCGGTCCAGATTCTTCGAAGCCTCCAGCCGCTGCTCCGTCCCTCTCTCGTCTTTCTTTTCCATGCTCATCCCCCAATTATATCTAGGTACCCGATTCCCACGTATCTGCAGTCGCTCACTTGCGCTAGAATCGAACATCGGTAAGGTCGACAACGATCCGGTGATCAACACAAACATGACGTCATACGCGTGCTTCGCGCTCCTTCTGACAGTTGGCGTGTTCGGTTTTAGCTTTTATAGCTCTCAGTCAGGCCCCAGGCAGCAGACCGCACCGAAGTTTTCAGAGCTCTCGCGCGACGACATCGCAAGCCTCGACAAACAAAGGACGCTCGTCGCAGCCACTGCAAAACAGCGGTACGGCGTCTCGGGGCTCCTCCGAACCAGGGCCGATCTGCCGGTCCTACAGCGCCTAATCGATGACCATGCCTTCAATAAAACGCAGACCTACGAATTACAGAGCCTTGGCGTTGCATTAGGCGAGGTGATGGCGAGCGAACTTCCGTTGCGATGGATGATGGTCACCGATGAATTCGGCACCGATCCAACTCTCCGCTATAAGGACACGACCATTCAAGTGAACGCGCTCACGATGATCTCAAAGCGCATCGAAAGAGACGAGAAGGTGAACGTAACCAGACTTCTGGGAATAACTCGTGAACAGCTGCCCAAGTTTCAGAAAGAACTCATGAAGTAAGTCAACCGTCTCGCGCGTGTCTCTCGCCGCTCGCCAGTAGTGAATTTGCAGCATCTCCACCTGTTTTGCCGTTGCATCAATACGAATCGGCTATTCTAGGAACGGTTCGCGTCACGTAAGTTTCAACGAGCTGGACTGAAAAAAATGTCCATCGACATCCTAAAATCTCTCTTCGAGCACCACTTCCACGCCCCCGTCGAGCGTGTCACTCCTCTCCAAGGCGAACTCGGCGGCTCCGGCCGCAAAATCATCCGCCTCTCCGCCGGTCCCCGCACCGCCATCGGCATTCTCTACGACGTCCGCGAAGAAAACGCCGCCTTCCTCGCCTTCTCTAAACATTTCCGCAAACACAATCTCCCCGTCCCCGAAATCTACGCCGAGGGTCTCGATCACGGCGCCTATCTCGAAGAAGACCTCGGCGACACCACCCTCTTCGAATTCCTCTCCAAAAATCGCCAAGGCCCCGCCATTGCGCCGCAAGTCGTCGAAGCCTACAAAAAAGTCGTCGCCATCCTCCCGCGCTTCCAGGTCGAAGCCGGCCGCGATCTCGACTACTCCGTCTGTTATCCCATCTCCAGTTTCGATCGCCAATCCATCGCCTGGGACCTCAACTATTTCAAATATTATTTTCTACGCCTCGCCGGAATTTCCTTCAACGAGCACTCTCTCGAAGCCGATTTCAGCCGCCTCACCGATTTCCTACTCAGCGCCCCGCGCGATTATTTCCTCTACCGCGATTTTCAGTCCCGCAACATCCTCCTCCGCGACGGCCAGCCGTATTTCGTCGACTACCAAGGCGGTCGCAAAGGCGCCCTCCAATACGACGTCGCCTCGCTCCTCTACGACGCCAAAGCCGACCTCCCTCCCGATCTCCGCCAGCAGCTCCTCTACGATTATCTCCGTGCCCTGGAAAAACTTATTCACGTCGACCGCGATTCCTTCCTCCGCTTTTACTACGCTTACGTCTACGTCCGCATCCTGCAAGCTCTCGGCGCCTACGGTTTCCGCGGCTTCTACGAACGCAAAGCCCACTTCCTCCAAAGCGTCCCCTACGCCCTAAAAAATCTCCGCTGGCTCTTGCATCACGCCGAACTCCCCATCGCCCTCCCAGCGTTAATGGCCGCGTTCCAAGGCATGCTCGCCTCCGAAAAATTGCAAAGCCTCGCCAGCGACGCCGACAATCTAGTCGTTCGCGTTTTCAGTTTTTCTTTCCATCAAGGCCTTCCCAAAGACGAAACCGGCAACGGCGGCGGCTTCGTTTTCGATGGCCGCAGCCTCCCCAACCCCGGCCGCGAAGAGCGCTTCAAATCCTTAACCGGCCAGGACGCTCCAGTCATCGACTATCTCAATCAGCAAGAATCCGTCCACCAATTCCTGGCCAGCGTCCTCAGCCTGGTCGACGCCAGCATCGCCAGCTATCAATCCCGCGGCTTCAAAAATTTAATGGTCAGCTTCGGCTGCACCGGCGGCCAGCACCGCTCCGTGTTTCTTGCTGAGCAGCTCGCCAAACGCCTCCGCAATCGCCCCGGCATCGAAGTCCAACTCCGCCACCTGGGCCTTGAGAACCTCCGCAAATGACCCCGGTCCCGAATCACAAAACCGTCATTCCGAACGAAGCAAGCCGACGCCTTTTCTTCCGCGTTCGCTCCTGCGAACGCGTCGGCTTGCGGAGAGAGGAATCTCTCTTCGATGTTCCCGCATGCTCGGTTCGTAAATCCCGCGTTTCCAGTTCGTTCTTCTCCGAACTCTGCGTCCTCAGTGGCTCCGTGCCCCTCTGCGTTAAGTCTTTTTCTTCGTTTTTTCTGACTATTCACTATTCACTATCCACTATCCACTTACTCCCATGAAATCCATGATCCTAGCCGCCGGCCTGGGCACTCGTCTCCGCCCCTTGACCGACACCCGCCCCAAAGCCCTCGTCGAAATCAACGGCCGCACTCTCCTCGAAATCACTATCGCTCGCCTGGCCACTTTCGGCGTAACCGAATTCATCGTCAACGTGCATCACTTCGCCGATCAAGTCGCGTCCTATCTCCAATCCAAAAATAATTTCGGCTACCGCATCGAGCTTTCCCGCGAAGATGATGTTCTTCTCGACACTGGCGGCGCCCTAAGAAAAGCCGCCTGGTTCTTCCAAGAAAATCCCGCCCACCTCAACGAAGCGTTTTTCCTCCACAACGTCGACGTCCTCAGCAACATCGACCTAAACGCCATGCTCCAATTCCACAATCAACACAACGCGCTCGCCAGCCTGGCCGTCCAATCCCGCGAATCCTCTCGCCAACTCCTCTTCAACACCAATCTCCAACTCGCCGGCCGCCGCATCCACAACGAAGGCACGCTAGTCGACAACGTCGCCTTGGTCGACGCACCAGCAAGTGCGCAGGCCACGAATGATGCGAGCGCGAATGCAAAATTTTGTCATTCCGAGCGTAGCGAAGAATCTGCTTTTTCTCCCCACTCGCCACTCGTCACTCGCCACTCGCCACTTCCTCCGACCAAAGAATCCTCCCCGCTCCTCCCCCTGGCCTTCTCCGGCATCCACGTAATCTCCCCCCGCCTTCTCCCCCTCCTCACCGAATCCTCGCCTGTCTTTTCCATCATCGACTCCTACCTCCGCCTCTCCTCCCAGGGCGAAAAAATCCTGGCCTTCCGCCACGACACCTCCTACTGGCGCGACCTGGGCAAGCCCGCCGACCTAGCCCAAGCCGCCCTCGATTTGCAGCGGCACGCTCTCTCGTAATACGCTGCATCAACAAGCAAACAAGGCACGCGAGGCGCAAGCATGAACTCTTGGACTCTAGTACTTTCATTTATGAGCGCCATCCTCGGAGCGACCTTGCAGTATTGGCTTACTCGGAGCGCGGAAGCCCGAAAGCAACTTGACTTGCTTCAATCTCAGTCCTACGTGGACTACCTGCGCGCGGTAGGCAAAGCCGCGTACGCAAACTCGCGAGACGCTCTAGTATCCGCTCAAGCGGAGGCAGCAGACGCCAAAGCGCGCTTGGCCGTCTACGGTACTCCCCGTGTGATCGCTGCCCTGGCAAGGTTCGAGGAAGCGGGCCCGAATCTCGATAACCCGCGGGCACATTCTGTTTTCGTCTCTCTCGTCGCCGCAATGCGGCAGAAAAACCGTGCGGCCCAGGCAGACGATCTCAAACTGGTTCTATTCGGTCAGGAGAAGGACAAAGCATAGGATCTCAAGAAATCAAAGCTAACTAGCGAGATATCTCAACGTCGAGGAGGCTACAATGCCCGTACCTACCGCTGAAGAATTCCGCAAGAAATTCGTTGAGGTTTTTAACGAGTGCTGCAAAGGAGCACGCCACAATTCGTTCGAGCAAGCATGGAAGAATTGGACTGCTTTCATGACGGGCAAGAAAACCAAGGTCGATTCCTGGAGCAAGCGGGCAGTCCTCCCATCAGTCGCTAAGAAGTTCGGACTCCTACCGCAAGAGGAGTTCATGAGGATTGACTTGGTGTTCTATCAAAAAGGCAGATGCCCTCTTGCGGTCGCGGTCGAGCATGAAAATGACTCTCGCGACTTTAAAACTGAGCTGGAAAGGCTGTTCTCGGTCAGAAGCAGACTCAAGGTCGGAATCAACTACGCGTGGCATGGGAGTCAAGAGTTCGATGACGTGAAGAGAAAGCTGAAAGATTCTATTCACGAATATTGGAAGTATTATGTCAATGGCCTTCTCCCAGAACCACCCCAAACCGAGTATCTGTTCCTCCTTGGGAACGAGAAGACAAAAAAATCAATTACTTGGCATCACATCTCCTTCAAAGCGCCGAGGGGCCCGGGAAGGAGCAATTTCGAAGTTTCATGATCACTGGGTACACCACCAAAGAGCTTTCCCAAGAAACTTGGCCCGACTTCATAAAACTCTTCTCCCAAGGTAACGGCTGGGACCACTGCCAATGCATGCATTTTCACCGCCCATGCGCACTTCCCAAAGAAAAGTGGCTCCGCACCCGCGCCGAACGCGCCATCCGAAATCGCCGCGAAAAAAAACAACTCGTCGACTCCGCCCGCTCGCACGGCATCCTCGTCTACGCCAACAACGAGCCCGTAGGCTGGTGCCAATACGGCCCTCAAGAAGAACTCCCCCGCATCGACAACAGCCGCAACTATCGCGCCCACGCCCCCAAACCCGCCGCACAAAAACTCTGGCGCATCACCTGCTTCGTCGTCCTCAAAAACCACCGCAAGCAAGGTGTAGCCACCGCCGCCCTAAAAGCCGCTCTCGCTTCCATCAAAAAGAAAGGCGGCGGCATTGTCGAAGCCTATCCCATCGCCACCTGGCAACCCCGCGCCTTCGGCAACGAATCCACCCACGGCACCGCCTCCATGTTCATAAGAGCCGGCTTCCAGGTCGTCGCCCCATTCGCCAAGACCATCTTCAGCACCAGCGTGTTGATGCGCAGAACCGTCTGATTTTTATTTTTGCTTCTTCCTCGCCCCTCTTCTCTGCGCACTTTGCGCCCTCTGCGTTAGAATCCCCATCCCCAGAAGCCTGCGTCCAAAATTTCGTTTGATACCCCATCTGTAATTTGCTATACTATTTCTGTTCAGTACTGTGCCTCGCCACCCAGCGAGGCGTTTCTGTTTTAGTCCCAATGAGTGGCACAGGCTTCAGCCTGTGCTCTTTCTGTTTAGTCCCAGTGAGTGGCACAGCCAATCCTGGCCATGCTCTTGCTTTGACTCGCAGTTGTAGTGGCCGGTCTTTAGCCCCAATCTCTCACAGCTTGGCAGCAGTGGGGTGAAGTTTGTTCGAATTGGGAGTTGCGAAATAGTTTCGCGGGGTGCTGTTGTTCGCTAATCCGTTTTTTCGCTTGGCGTGAGAGATTTCCTCTCTCCGAGACTGTTTCGGCGCACACCTTTCCCCCGGTTGACAGAAGCGACGAAAAAGTTGTTCGGGATCTTTCTTTTTCAATACTTTAGCGGCACGGCGCAGAGCTTTTCATAGATTTGCTGGAAGAGTGCGACATAGGGGTACCCACCGGCCAGCGAGACCCACACCTTGCGCACCGTGATGCGGATCAGCGCGCCAATCTTCAGTAACTTGAGCCGAATGGTGGAGCACTGCGCCTGGGCCAACTCCGTTCCCGCCAGTCCCAGTCGCCGCAGCATCTGCAACAACACGTAGGCGATCGAAGAAAAGTACAAGCGCAATTGATTGCTGCGCAGGTAATGCGTGCTGGTGCGA
This sequence comes from uncultured Acidobacteriota bacterium, assembly GCA_963843265.1. GTDB lineage: Bacteria > Acidobacteriota > Terriglobia > Acidiferrales > UBA7541 > Acidiferrum. The sequence goes on from CAWJJR010000002.1 coordinate 651,733, forward strand.
TCGCTGAACAGCATCAATTGTTCCTTGATGCGATTCTCCATGTCCCCTCTTCCACAGTAGTGCTCTTCATACAGCGCCTGTGCCGGCCATGCTTCTCCGCTCAGAGAGGTCACTACGAATCGCGGGTTCTCTCCCTTTTCCAGATGCTCGGCCTTGGCCACCACGCGTCGCGCACGACTCCAGCTTTTCAGCGTCTGATAGAAGAACTCTTTGAACAGTCGAGTCGCGCGTCCGGTCTGTTGGTACTGCGCTTTCGCCTCCGCCATCTCCTTGACGATCTCCGTCTTCAAACGTTCGTTTTTCGCTAGTCCCAGCACGTACTCTACGCGGTTCGCTTCACACCAAGCCATCAGCTCCTCGCGGCAAAATCCCGAATCTCCACGCACCACGATACGCACCTGGGGCCACGCGGAACGAATCTGGGCCACGATGCGCTCCAGTTCCTCAACACTCCCCGACGACGCATCGATGTTCGACGATCGCAACCGCGCACACAGCAGAAACTCTCCGCAGAAGATGTACAACGGCAGGTAGCAGTAGTGTCCATAGTAGCCATGGAAGAAACGTCCTTCCTGCTTCCCGTGCAGCGGATCGTCAGTGGCGTCCAGGTCCAAAATGATTTCTTTCGGCTCCTCCCGGTGGGCTTGCAGAAAGACTTCCACCAGCAGCCGGTCCACGGCTCCATGATCCAGCACGATCTTTTTGTAGCGCTCCTTCTCACGGACCTTCTCCCCGCTCAGTTCCAACCGATTCAAGGTACTTTTTCCGGCTAACACTTGGTTATCGGGACCCTCCTTCTCAACCAGCACCGCCAGCAGGGGATCATTCCGCAACTCCTCGTGATCGTTCAGATCTTCATATCCCAGGGCCAGCCCATAGACTCTCTGGGCCACCAACTGCTTTACCGGATGTTCGATCAGATCGGGATTCCGATAATCGGTGAAGCAGGCGGCAAACTGGTGGAGGATCCCAATGCGCTTCTCGACCTCCCGCAGCAGCAGACCACCGCCATCGCTGGTGATTGCCCCGCCATCGAACTGCGCCCGGATGTCGCGTCGCTTTTGAGGATGAAATCCGAAGACGAACTGGTTACACTCTGCAGTCATAAGGCTGTTGCTCCTTCTTGGCAGAATTTCTTCCTGATAAAAGAGTTATGCCATGAAGCAACAGCCTTTTTCTACTTAATATGAGAAATTGCGGTTAGACCGGCTTTTTCTTTTTCCGTAACTCCAATTCCCAAATCTAAATCAAAAAATCAAAGGAGCTTCGTATGTCTTCACTAAGTCCCAAGGACCGCGTCTCTCTCTGCCTCTTCACTTACACCGATGGCCGCCGCTGCCGCACTCCCCGCATCAGCAGCCACCCCCACTTCTGCTTCTACCACGCCCAAAAAGAAGCCCAGGCCCGCTCCGCCGCCACCCTCGGCAAAGACCTGGCCTACTTCTTCTCCGGAAACTATCTCTCCGCCTGCGACCTCAACACCGCCCTGAGCCGCCTCATTCCCGCTGTCATCCGCGGCGAAATAAAGCCCCGCCTCGTCCGCACCGTCGCCTACATGATGCAAACGCTCCTGCAGTCCATCCACCTCGCCCAAGACGAATACATCAACGCCTTCAGCACCGACGGCTGGCGCGACGCCGTCCGCACCTCCGTCGACGCCAACCAAGACTACCTGTTCCCGCCGGCCCCCGCAGGATCCGATGCGCCCGAAGCCGGTCCGCTCGAGCCCGATTCCGGCGAATCCGCTCCTGCCCAGCCCGCGCCGCCACGACCCCCGCAAACTCAGCCGGCCCAAACCCAAGCCCCACCACCAACCCCCCCCACTCCAGCCCGCTCCGCCGCCATCTAAACCAGAAGCAGCCGCGCCGCCAACTCGGCCCCAAGCACCCGGGTCGCCGTCACAACCCAGAACAGCCCCGCTTCCGTCCGCTGCGCAGGAGGCCTGTCATCCTGGGCGAAGCGAGGGATCCCGCCTAAGTCCCGCGGCAGAAGCCATCCAACCCAACAACCCAACTCCCCCTGCGCCACCCCGTCCACGCACCCAGCCCGGCGCCCCAAACCGCGACCCCCACGCCGTCCATTACGGTCCGTAATACCGGCTCTTCGTCGACGGCAAACCCTGGTAAGCCCCAAACGTAGTGGCCGGTCTTTAGACCGGCATTTTCGCCGTCGGCATGCTTCGCCTAGACCCATAACCTCAACATAATCAACGTTTAGAGAAATTACCGTACCGCAAGAACCTAAACCGCTTACAAAGTCCGTAAGTCCTTTGTCTGCAACGTTTACGGAAAAACAGGGGGTGGTTTCGGAAGAAAACTCGTCCGGCCATCAACACTCGCGAAGGTTATTTGGAATCCGGAGCCGCCGTCGCCAATCCCAGCGCCTGCATTACCGCATCATGCAGCGCCGGTCGCACCTCGGCAATCTTGTGATTCTCGCGCGTGGGGTTGACGCGATTTGTCAGCAGAACGACAAACACCTGCCGGTCTGGGTCAATCCAAATCGAGGTGCCCGTAAATCCCGTATGGCCAAAACTGTGCGCCGAAAAGTAGTGCCCGCTCGAGCTGCCTTCAGTCGGCACCACCCAGCCCAGCGTCCGCTCGCCTTTGGCCAGCTCCTGTGGCGCCGTGAACTGCGAAATCGTCGCTCGCTTCAAAATCCGCTGGTGACGGTAAACGCCGCCGTTCAACAGCATCTGGCAAAACGCCGCCAAATCCGGTGCCGTGCTGAACACGCCCGCGTGCCCCGAGACGCCGCCCATGGCATACGCATTTTCATCATGCACTTCGCCCTGAACCAGCCGGTGGCGGAAATTCGCGTCAAACTCCGTCGGCGCAATCGACGGCCAAAGTTTCTTCGGCGGCTTATACATCGAATCGTTCATCCCAAGCGGCCCGAAAATATATTCCTTCGCGAGGTCATCGAGCGTCCGCCCCGTCAATCGCTCGATAATCTCGCCCATCAAAATCACGCCGAGATCGGAGTACACCATCTTTGTTCCCGGCTCATATTCAAGCGGCTCCGCGAAAATCATTTTCAGCGTATCGTCTTTACTCTTCGACGTGCGCCAGTACTCCTTGAACGGCGGCAGCCCCGAAGTATGCGTCAAAAGATGCCGCACCGTCACGCGATGACGCCATTCCGGCTGCGGCCCGCTCGCCCACTCCGGCAAGTAGCGCTCAATCGGCGCATCCAGTTGAAGCGGAGAAGCAAAATCTCCTTCGACAAGTTTTTCCGCCAGCGTCGTGGTCACAATCACTTTCGTAAGCGACGCCACGTCATACATCGTCCGCACATTCACTTGCGGCGAGTTCGCCTCGTAGCTCAAGTTTCCAAACGCGCGCAACGCCACTTTGTCCTTGTAGCCGACGGCTAGTGTCGCGCCCGGAAACGCTTTGTCCGTGATCGCCTTTTCGAGAACGTCGAATGCCGGTCGCAGCTTGGCTTCCGCGCTCACTTCCATCGGCTCGACCGTCATCGGATCGGCAGGCACATCGATTCCAAATCCGGCTTTCATGTCCACGCCCGGCACAGTCACCGGCAAGCGCCCGCGCAGCGGAATCTCTCCAAACAGCGCGCGCGCCACGGAAATCTGCGCCACGTCGCTGATCCCAAACGCCGCAAGCCAAGTCTCCGCCTGCGAGAAATGATCGATCACGTAAGGACTCCCAAATCCAACCGTGATCACCGGCTTCCCGTTTTTGTAAACTTTGTCCGCAAACGCGGATTGCTCCGCAGGCACGTCCACGTTTCCCTTGCGGTCGCTCACACGCACAAAAAGCGCGAGGATCGCCATGTCGTACGTGTCCGGCGCAGGCAGTTTCAAACTGTCCGCATTCACGAACCGCGTATCCGCGCGCAACGTCGTTAGCGTATCCACGCGCGATCTCAGTTCGCGCTCCAAATCTTCGCTGGGATACGGTTCTGGATCTGCATAGAGCGCAACCAGCAGCGCCCGCGTCGGCTTGGTTCCATCGAGTGGCAAGCGATGCGGTGCGTCGCGCAGCAACGTCACGCCACGGTCCGAAATATCCTGCGCATCTTTCTGCCACTCCACCAAGCCAAACTTTTTGTTCAGCGCGTTCACATCGACGAGGCGCTCTTTATAAAGGCCGAGGCGCGCCTTCGCTTCCAAAATCCGCCGCACTGAAGCATCGAGCCGCTGGCGCGAAATCCGCCCGGACTTCACCGCCTCCTTCAGCGCATCGAACGCCGCATCTGGAACAGGCGGCATGAGCAGCGCATCCGCTCCCGCTACAAACGCCCGCACCGCTGCGTCGCCCGGTGCGAAGCGCACCGTGATTCCGCCCATGTCCATGGCGTCGGTGATGACGAGCCCTTGATAGCCCAACTCGTCGCGCAAAAGTCCCGTCAAAATATTCGAAGAAAGCGTCGCAGGTGTGTTGGGATCTGGTTCGAGCGCGGGAATCGAAAGATGCCCGGTCATAATGCTGTCCGCACCGGCAGCAATCGCCGCGCGAAAGGGAACCAGCTCGAGACTTTCAATACGCGCGCGATCTGCGTGAATCACGGGCAGGTTGATGTGCGAATCCGCGGCGGTATCGCCGTGCCCTGGAAAATGCTTCGCCGTCGCCAGTCCGCCATTCTCTTGCACGCCGCGCACAAACTCGCTCACATATTCCGCAACTTTCTGCGGATCCTCGCCAAACGAACGCGTGTTGATAATCGGATTGTTCGGATTGTTGTTGACGTCGGAATCCGGAGCGTAAATCCACTGAATGCCCACGGCGCGCGCTTCGAGCGCGGTGATTTTTCCCATCGTATACGCATCTTTTGGATTGCCGGCGGCGGCCAGCGCCATCGCCGTTGGGAACGACGTGCCTTCATCCAAACGCATCGCCGTGCCGCGTTCGAAATCCGCGCCGAAGAGCAGCGGCAGCTTCGACTTGGATTGCAATTGGTTGGTGAGAACCGCCGTCGGATAGGCCTGGCTCTTCACGATGCCGAGCGGCGAGCTTTCGGTGATGTTGATGAATCCGCCGACGTGCAACTTTTCCACGTTGCGCATCATCTCTGCATAAGCGGGCGCGTCGGTGGGCGTGAAGCTTCCGTGATACGTCGTAAAAAGAAGTTGTCCAACTTTTTCGTCGAGCGTCATTTTGGCGAGCGTGGCGGCCACCCAGAGCGCGGCCGCAGGAGATAATTTTTGCAAGGGATGCGCCGCCGCCGCGCTCTTCTTCGCGCCGGCTGTTTTTTGGGTGGAAGGCGTGGCGGAATTTTTGCTCTGACTGCGCGTCGTGTGGGCCATAAGAAGAAGGAACAAACCAAAAGGAATGAGCAGCAGAACGCTTGCACCGCGTCCTTTCATCAAGTGTGGGTCTCCCGGTCGACGCCCCGATCCTGCGCCTGTATATAACACACGCACTTCACGCTCACAACGCACCACCGAACGAAGCGTTCCAGAATATCATTGGTGACGTACAACCGGAGGAAAAGCTTGCCCAAAACTCGCGGCGGTCTCGTTGAAAGATTTGCGGTTTCTCTGTGTCTGGCCTTCGCTTTTTGTCTTTCCGCGCACGCCGCCGTAAAGCACGCGAAACACGGCAGGCGCGCCGCGCGCGTGCAAACGGGACTCGACGTCCTCGAAGCGGAAAAATTCGCGCCATTGCGCGGAAAGCACGTCGGGCTGATCACCAATCACACCGGGCTCGATGCCGAAGGCCGCACGACAATCGAGAGACTATTCCACGCGCCCGGCGTGCAGCTTGTCGCGCTGTTCAGCCCGGAGCACGGAATTTCCGGAAGCGCCGACGACAAGGTTTCTTCCTCGAAAGATCCGACAACCGGACTGCCCACATACAGCCTCTATGGAGAATCGCTTCGTCCCACGGACGAGATGCTTTCCGGCATCGACACGCTGGTTTTCGATATTCAAGACGCAGGCGTGCGCTTCTACACCTACACTGCGACGATGGCCTACGCGATGGAAGAAGCCGCCAAGCACCACATCGCCTTTTATGTCCTGGACCGGCCCAATCTTCTTGGCGGCGAAATTATTGAAGGGCCTATGCTCGATCCCGACAAAACAAATTTCGTCGGCTATTATCCGATCCCGGTTCGATACGCGCTCACGATCGGCGAGCTGGCGCAATTTTTCAACGGCGAAAATCATATCGGCTGCGATCTGCACGTCATCGCCATGAAGAATTGGCATCGCAACTATTTTTTCGAGAGCACCGGCATTCGCTGGGTTCCTCCATCGCCCAATCTGCGCACTGAGAAAGGCTCGATTCTTTATCCGGGCATAGAAATATTGCAGAGCGCAGGCGTCTCCGTGGGCCGCGGCACCGAGACGCCGTTTGAAGAATTCGGAGCGCCGTGGATTGATGGTGCCGACGTCGCCGCGAGGTTGAACGCACTGCATCTACCCGGTTTACGTTTCGCGGACCAGCCGTTCATCCCTGTTTCGGGGCTTCATGCAGGCCAGCGTTGTGGAGGTGTCGCCGTGCGAGTGACGGACCGCGCGGAGGTACGCTCGATGCGCATGGGCCTGGAGATTGCCACCATCCTTTACAAGCTTTATCCCAAGCAATTCGATCCCGCAAAATTGATCACTCTGTTAGGCAACGAGGACACCGTTAAGCAGATCCAGGCAGGCGCCGCGCCGGAGCAAATCATAGCAAGCTGGTCCACTGCTTTGGCCAGTTACGCCGAAACGCGCCGCAAATATTTTCTCTATAAGTAGCCAGCCCCTTGGCCGTCAGACCTCGAGGAGAACAGTGGCCGCAAAGGTGCCCGTTGTAAAAGAGGCTGGGGCGGCGTACATTGAGTCAACTCGGTTGCATTTGCGAGTCGCGGTAACCGTAGGCAATAGAGGGACTTATGTCATACGAAGAAGCCATGCACTTAGCCTCGCGGGATGAAGCCTTCAAGGCGACCGTCTACGCCATAAACACGCTGCTCATTCACAAGGGAATTTACACTCAGGATGAGTTTCAGCAGCTCTTTGTCGAATGGGTAAAAAAAGAAGAGGCGAAGAAGACGCGCCCGCGCGACGTCAGCCACCCCGAGGCGGCTTTCGCTTAGGCGGGAGTTCGCTCCACTTGAGGTGCTCGCACAGGGGCTTCTTGCAGCAGTGATTGCCTATATCGCAACGGACGCAATCGCAATTACACGAAGGCGGTGGCGGCTTCTACGTTGTTTTGGATATGGGCATCCTTGCAATCCGTAATTGAGCCGTTGAGCGATGGTAGTTGACATTAGAAATATCGGATGTGTCAACTAAGAGTATGGTTTAATCAGCCAATGCGAATCGTATCCTTACTGCCTTCGGCGACGGAGATTTTGTTTGCGCTGGGCATAGACAAGGAAATTGTTGGAGTGAGCCATGAATGCGATTTTCCGGCGCAGGCGCGCACGAAACGCGTAGTGATTCATTCGCGACTGCCGCACGACGCGGCGCCTGCGGAGATTGACAGGCTGGTGCGCGAGTATGTGGCGCGCGGCGAGGGCCTTTATTCGGTGGATGCGGAAGCGCTCGAAGAGTTGGCGCCGGATTTGATCATCACGCAGGATTTGTGCCAGGTTTGCGCCGCTTCGCCGGACGATCTGGCTGCGACGCTGGCGCATTTTCCTCGCCAGCCGGAAGTGCTTTGCTTGAATCCGCAGGATCTCGGCGATGTGTGGCGCGACATTTTGTGGGTGGGCGAAGCGACTTGCCGCGGACATGAGGCGGAAGCTTTGCTGAAGAAAATTGGCGCGCGGATTGGCGAACTGGAGTGCCAGCTTGATGGTGTTGAAAATCGCCCGCGTGTTGCGATTCTGGAATGGCTGCAGCCGTTTTACGTGGCAGGGCATTGGGTGCCGGAAATGATCGAGCTTGCGGGCGGAAAAGACGTGCTGGGAAAGAAGCGCACGCCTTCGTTCCGCGTTTCCGCCGAAGATGTGGTCGACGCCGCTCCGGAGATTCTCCTGATTGCGCAGTGCGGCTACAGCGCGAAGCAGGCGCGCGAGGAATACCGCGCGATGTCGTTCCCCGAAGAATGGAGCGCGATTCCCGCCGTGCGCGACGGGCGGGTGTTTGCTATGGACGCTAGCGGCTATTTTTCACGGCCGGGGCCGCGGTTGATTAGCGGCATCGAAGCGGTCGCGAAGATTTTGCATCCAGAAGTTGTGGTGAGTCTGGAGGCGCAAGAGGTTGCCGTGCCTGTCAGCGGCCCATCTGTTACGGAGCATCCACCTGCCGTACGGTCTGCTTCCGCCTACTGAGTCCTTCCAGCTTTAGACTTGCACAATGCCCGGAGAAAAGCGGCAGCAGGCTGCCGCACCCCGCATGGCTGCATCACAGGCTGGCCTTCAGTACAGTTGACATCGTGTGCGATTATATGTAAGATTCCTATACATAGGGAGAAGGCTCATGATCGCTCCGGGAATCAAGCGCGGGACGGCGGAACTGGCGGTGTTGAGCGTGCTTGAAGACGGGCCGCTGCACGGCTATCAAATGGCGCGGCGCATCGAAGAGCAGACGCACGGCTCGCTGCGGTTTACGCTGGCGTCGTTGTATCCGCTGCTCTACCGGCTGGAAAAACGCGGGTGGGTGCGCGGCGCGTGGGAAACGAGCGGATCGGGACGGCGGCGGCGCTGCTACAGGCTTACTCCACAAGGGAAGAAGGAGCTTGCTCCAATCCGCCGCGAGTGGGCGGAACTATTTCGCGCGTTGAAGCGCCTGACCAAGGTGTCCCATGCGTGACTGGGAAGCGCTTGTTGAGGAACGGCTCGCAGGACTTTCTCTTGGACCTGGAGAGAGGCGGGAAGTGGTTGAAGAACTGGCCGCTCATCTTGAAGAGATCTTCGATGGCTATGTTCGTCAGGGTGTAACGGAAGAAGAGGCTTTGCGACGGACGCTATCCCAGACGGGAAGTTGGAAGGGATTGCGGCGGCAGGTTCAAGCAGTTCGAAGCGAGGAGGGCGTGATGACGAATCGAGTCAGGCAATTCTGGTTGCCGGGGCTATTGACGCTAACGCTTTCGATGGTGCTGCTTATGGTCATACAGTTTATCGGTCCAAAGCCACTTGTAGTTGGTACTCACGGCTGGCGGCTGTTGGCTCCTCTGGCGGTGATATATGTGCCCTGGCTGCTATCGTTGCCTGCGATCGGTGCGATGGGAGCTTACCTGGCAGGCCGGGCGGGCGCTTCGCAGCGCACAGCATTTCTTTCCATCCTTTTTCCTGTGCTGCCATATTTTGGCCTCTTCCTCATAGCGTTTCCGGTCTCGTTGATCGTGGACGATCACGTCGCCCACAACATTATGTTCAGCGCCTTGCTCATGGGCCTGATCGCGTGGGTGCTCTTACCAGGAGTCGCTCTTCTGGCGGGCGGACTGCCGACGCACATATTCCTCTCGCGACGGCTAAACCTTCGTGGACTCCCCAGCCGCTGAAATCTTGCGGCTCCAGTAGCGGTAAAAGGGGAGGCCGGCGAGGATTAGGAGGAGGCCGATGCTCGAGCGGCCGGGGCGGTCGAGCCAGATGTTGAGGGTGAGCGCGATGGCACCGATTACGAAGATGGCGGGGACGACGGGGTAGCCCCAACAGCGGTAGGGGCGGGGCATGTCGGGCTCGGCGCGGCGGAGGCGGAAGAGGGCGACGACCGCGAGGCCGTAGAAAATCCAGCCGGCGAAGATGAAAAGATTGGTGAGCTCTTCGAAGGTGCCGGTGAGGGCCATCAGGCTGGCGAGGACGCATTGAAAAATGAGCGCGCGGCCGGGCGTGCGATATTTGGGATGAACGCCGTCGGCGATTTTGAAGAAGATGCCGTCGCGGGCCATGGCGTAAGCGGGGCGGGCGCCGCTGAGGACCGAGGAGTTCATGGTGCCGAGCGCGCTGATAATCATGGCGATGGTGATCCAAGCGGCAGCGGATGTGCCCGCGACGTGTTGGACAACGTCGGAGGCGATGTGCGGCGAAGAGGCAACCGATGAAAAGGGAAGAACCTTGAGGCAGGCGGCGCTGAAAAGAAAATAGATCGCTGCGACCAGCGTGACGCCGCCGAACATGGCGCGGGGGAAATTTCGCTGGGGATCTTTTACTTCGGAGCCGACGAGATTTAAGTCTTCCCATCCGTCATAGGCCCACAGCGCTGCGGCAAGCGCGGCAAGAAACGCGCCGAAGACGCTGCCATTCAGCGCATGAGGCCAGATCGGATCTGAGGCGTGCGGCGGGCCCGCGGGCGCGAAGAACGCTACTCCAATCACAATCACAACTGACGTGATTTTTATGGCGGTCAGAAAAACCTGGACGGCGCCGCCGAGGCGTACGCCGAGATAGTTGATGCCGGTCATGCCGACGATCCAGAGGACGGCGAGGGGTTGCGCCCAGGTGAAGACGAAATCGTAGGGCTTGATCCAACCTGTCAGGCCGGGGATGGCGATGTGCAGCGTGAAAATGGGGACGGCGACGACAGGTAGAAGGAAACTCATGAAGCGCATGAGTCCGGCGGCGATGGAGGAGAGAGAACTCGGACGGCCGACGATGGCGTGCATCCAGCCGAAGAGAAAGCCCCAGGCGGGGCCGAACGCGCGGCGGAGGTAAGCGTATTCGCCGCCAGCTTCGGGGATGGCGGCGCCGAGTTCGGCGAAAGAGAGAGCGCCGAAGAGGGAGAGAATGGCGCCGACAATCCACGCGGCGAAAACGATCGAGACGGTGCCGCCCACGCGGGCCATTTCGGCGGGCTTGAGGAAAATGCCGGTGCCGATCATGGTGCCGACGACGATGGCGCCGGAAGCCCAGGCGCCGAGGCCGCGAATGAGATCTAGACGTTTTTCTGGCATTTCTGGCATGGGCACCTAATCGAAAGCTTCCTCAAATTTCCCGATCGGCACAGAGGGCACGATATATCGTGCCCCTACAAATTCGTGCATGAAAATTTCATGTGATTGCCGCTTCATTTTTTAGCACGCGGCTTACGGCGCTGCCGACGAAGAACGTGATGGCTGCGCCAATTAAGACGTACCACGTAAACGCGATGTTCGTATAGCGCCAAACGGAGAGGATTGTGGCCAGGCCGAGGAACATGCCTGTTAGTGCGCCGGCGGCATTCGCGCGGCGGTCGAGCGTGCCGAGTAGAAAAAGACCCAGGAGGCTTCCGAAGGGAAGGGAAGCTACGGTTAAGCCTGCTTCAAGAAGCGGACCCCACTTGATGAAGCCGAAGGCCATCAATATGAGACCCCACACGAGCGTCATGCGGCGCGAGAGACGGAGGAATTGGACAGAGTCTGCGGAGCGGCCCCACAGTTTTGAAAAATCGAGGACGCTCGAAGCGGCGAGCGAATTGAGCGAGCCGCTGGCGTTGGACATCGCGACGGCGATGATGGAGGCGAGAAGGAGGCCGGCGAGGCCGGTGGGCATTTCGCGGACTAGGAAGAGAGGGAGGATGCGGTCGGGGCGGTCGCCGTGAGCGAGGAGGGGCGTGTGTTGTGCGAAAACGTAGAGCAAAACACCGATTAGCAAAAAAATCGTGAATTGGATGAGGACGATGACGCCGCTGGTGAGGAGAGCGTTGCGGCTGTCTTTTTCGTCGCGCGCGGCGAGGAGGCGCTGAACGATGGTTTGGTCGGTGCCGTGGCTGGCCATCGTGAGGAAAGCGCCGCCGATGAGGCCGGACCAGAAAGTGTATTTTGTGGCGAGATTGAAGGAGAAATCGAGGAATTGGAGTTTGTGTCCGGCGGCTGCGGCGACTTGCGCGACTTCGGTCCAGCCGCCGGGGATGCGGTGGAGGAGAATCCAGAAAGTGACGGCGCTGCCGGTGAGATAAAGGAGCAACTGAGCGACGTCGGTCCAGATGACGGCGGTCATGCCGCCTTCGAAGGTGTAGAGAATGGTGAGCGCAATGACGATGACGATGGCGAGGTGCTCGGAAGTGCCGAGGACGACGCTGACGACGAGCGCAATCGCGGAAACGCGAACGCCTTCGGCGATGGCGCGGGTGATAAGAAACGTGCTGGCGGCTACCGCGCGCATTTTTTCGCCGAAACGTTTTTCAATGAGCGCGTAGGCGGTGAGGAACTGGCCGCGAAAATAGCCAGGGAGAAGCAGTAGCACGATGAGAACGCGGCCGATCAAATAGCCAATAACTAGTTGGATGAAAGTCATGTTTCCGGCGTAGGCGATCGCGGGCGTGCCGATGATGGTGAGCGTGGAAGTTTCCGTAGCCACGATGGAAAGGGCGAGAGCCCACCAGGGAGCAGTTTTGCCACCGAGAAAATAGTCGAGGCTGACGGCTTCGCGATTTTCGTTGGCGACGTCTTTTTTGCTGCGGCGGAAGCGCATACCGAGCGCGGTTACGGCGAGGAGATAGGCGATGACGATGGCGAGGTCGAGCGGGTGGATGCGCATTAGCGGATTGTTCTGGCGATCAGCTCCCGTTGCTCAGACTTTCTCGATCAAAAAAGTGAACCGAGAATAGTGGCAGGGCTTACGCAGGTCAAGAAATCAGTGCGAATTTTCGCGGCGACACTGGCAGTTTGGCCAGGGTAGCGACGCCCCGAGGGCAGGGCGCACGATTGCACACTTTAGTTGCCTCCGCGAATGCATTGGCCGCGATTCTCGCTTATGCTTTTTGGATGCGCTTTGTTTTGGGGTTTGACGGCGGCGGCACGAAGACGGACTGCGTCTTGATGGGCGAGTCCGGGAAAATCCTGGCGCGGACGCAGGCGGGGCCTTCGAATCCGCTGCGCGTGGGATTTGGCGCAGCGATTTCCGCGATTCGCGAGGCGGCACGGCAGGCAATGGCGCAAGCGTCGATCGCCGGTGATTCACATGCGGCGGCGATTTGCGCTGGTCTTGCGGGAGTGGGACCGCCCGAGTCCGCCGAAAAGATTCGCGCGCTTCTTGCCGCGGAATTTGCGGACTCGAAGGTCCACGTTTGCACCGACCTCGATCTCGCTTTGGCCGCGACGGGCGACGGACCAGCGATTGTGCTGTTAGCGGGGACGGGTTCGTTTGCAGTCGGGCGGAATGCGGCGGGCGAAACGGCGCGCGCGGGCGGCTACGGTTCGCAAATCGGGGACGAGGGCAGCGCGTACGATATTGGACGGCGCGCGGTTTTGACGGCGATGCATGAAAACGACCGCACGGGCGAGGATTCGGTGCTGGGGCAGCGGCTTTTGCGCGAGGTTGGATGCGCAGATTGGTCCGGGGTGAAGGCGCGAGCGCAGGCGGCTTCGGACGAAGTTTTTCCGCGGCTGTTTTCCGTGGTGGCAGCTTTGGCGGATTCTTACGAGTCTTCGGTGGGACCAGCGGCCAAGTCTTCTGCGCAAGGCATCTTGCGAGCGGCTGCGTTTGACCTGGCGATGCTCACGGAGAATCTTGCGGAGCGGCTGAAATTGCGCGACACGAAATTTTTTCTGGCGAAGACGGGCGGAATGATCGGGCGCTGCAAGTTTCTTGAGGCACACATAGATGAACGGCTGCGGAATCTGTTTCCATCGGCGGAGCTTGGAGAGTTACGCATGACTCCGGCGGAAGCGGCGGCGCACTTGGCGTTGCGTTCGTTGACGGCCAGCGGCGAAACGAACGGGGATGCGGCTGGTGGGAATCCGGCGAGGCGTTGAGATGGCGGGCTCGGAGAAAAATCTCGATGGGGCGCTTGGGGCCACGGGCGACGAGCTGACGGCCCTTCTCCACCATGCCGACGCCGAGATTCTGCTAGCGCTTCTCGATAATCCTTCGCTCGAGGATACGCAGCTTTGCATTTTGCTGGAGCGCAAAAACCTGCCTGCGGAAATTCTCGAAGAGGTGGCCGGGCGCAAGCGGCTGCTAAAAAGCTATCGCGTCAAAAAAGCGCTGGCGTTTCATCCGCGGACGCCGCGGCTCGTGACGTTGCGGCTGCTGCGGGATCTTTATTTGATGGACGTCGTGCAATTGACGCTTTTGCCGGGGATTCCGACGGAGTTGAAGCTGAATGCCGAAGACCAGTTGATTGCGCGGCTGCCGCAATTGCCGCTGGGGCAAAAGATAACGCTGGCGCGGCGCGGGCCGGCGCGTTTGGCGGGAGCGCTGCTGGCGGAAGGGCACGCGCAAATCGTCGCGATCGTTTTGGACAATACTTATCTTACGGAAGCCCAAGTGTTAAAGGTGCTTTCGCGCGAGAAGCTGCCGCCGGTGGTCGTGTACACGGTTGCGCGACACCGCAAGTGGTCGATCACCTACAATGTGCGGCTAGCGCTGGTCCGGCATCCTCAGTCGCCGCTGGCGACCGTTCTCGGCTATCTGCCGGAGCTCACGGTTTCTGATTTGCGCGAGCTGGCATCGCCCGGAATTGTTGCGGAGAGCTTGCGCAAATACCTCGAGGCGGAAGTGCAACGGCGGATACAGAAGGGCGAAAAATCCACGCGAAGGGACGAGACCTCCGAACCACCGGCTGCATCTAACGAAAACTAAAAGAAGTCTTATAGCGGGTGCTCTTAGGCCAGCGCGCGGCTTCCAAGAAATGTCTTGAGCCGGATGCGCCGGATTGCCGGGAACAAAACATTTGCTTACGGCGTCGTATGGGAGTGCTCGGAGCAGGCGTATGCTTAAGACGATCTAGCGGCGAGATCGCCCTTGCGCCGCACCTTGGGATCCTTGGCAGGGGGGCTCACCAGGTCCATGGGCAGTGGGGAACATGTGTCCCGGCGATCCGATCGCCGATGGGCGCCGCGGTATTCGTTTCGCGCCAACCTCGAAATCGAGTGGGGCTCCGCGGTCCTTCGCGCCAGCACGCGCGACATCAGCTCAAATGGAATGTTCATCGAATCGCCGGATCCGCTGTGGATTGGGGCGGGTTTTACGGCGCATTTGGTGTTGGACCGGCCGGTCAAGGTGGATTGTTCGGTGAAGCGCATAGAACCCGGGCGAGGGATGGGCGTTTCCGTGACGCTCTGCGAACAACAGCACGAGCAACGCTATCAAGATCTTCTTGCGTCTCTTTCCAAGACAGGTTCGTAAGGTCGTCTTATACTATGCTGGCTGCGGCGCGATTTTGTTAGGAGGCCGTGCTCTGCGTGAAAGTATGTAGCGCGTCGTCGTTCGAGACTTGTTTGAGGTGGCATGACCAGATGTCTTGATTGCGGTTCACCACGGATTGCGGACCAGTGTCCGGCATGCGGATTGACATCGAATGCCGCGGAATTGGTGTTCCGGCGGCGACTGGTGGCCAGGACGGCATTTTTTCTTGTTGGCTCGCTGGCGTTTCCTTATGTGAGCCAGATTTTTCCTCCGCTGGATTTGGATCTGATGCTGGTGTTTTTCGGTTTGCTGTTTTTTTTGGCGCTGGCGATTGCCGTGGTGCTCGAGAGCCGCGCGAGGCAGCACAAAGAGCTTGAGGTGCTTAAGCGCATCTATGCTGGATTCATTCCGCTGCCGTGGATTTTGGCCGCGACGCTGTTTGTGAATGGGAAGCTTGATTCGCAGAAACAGCTGGAGTACTACCCGACCGTCGTGGTGAGTAAATTCAATATGAAGGGGATTGTGCGGGGAAGCCGGCGACTCTTGGTGCGCTCGTGGCGGCCGGGGCAAAAAGTGGAGCGGCTGGCGGTTGATTTGGATGATTTTGACCGGTTTCAGGATGGGGATACGGTGACTGTCGCGGTTGAGCCGGGGGCGCTGGGAATTCCTTGGTATTACGGGGTGTATCGGCGATGAGCTTGGTATGGCTGCAGGGACAGCGGAAAAATCGAAGAGCACAGGCTGAAGCCTGTGCCACCATTCAACTGGTTTTCCGTTCAACTGGCGATCAATAGGCGATTTTGCCGTTGGGCTTGAGGGGCAATTCGATCTCGACGAAGTGGCCCGTTTTGCCGAATCGAAATCGGATGGTTTCGACGAGGCCGGCGTCGCGTTCTTTCCATTCGGAAGTTTCGATGGGATCGCTGGGCAAATCGGAAAGAGACCATTCGACGTTGTCGCCATTTGGTTTTACGGTTTGCGGATCAACTTCGTAGACTTCCTGTCCCTTCATGTCGAGCAGAAGATAGCGCTTCCAGAGTTTTACCAGCAGGACCTCGTGCTTTTCCGCGTGATAGATGTTCCAGGTTTGCGGCGCCTTATCATTAAAGCGCACAATCGCGAATTGCAGCTGCTTCCAAAGGATTTTTTCGCCGGCGGGCTTCTGGGGAAGCGCCGCAGCGACGAGCAGCGCCGAGACGAGACCGAGCTTCAAAGGTGAAATCAATTTGGAACTTCGCTGAAGGATTTGTCGAGGAGGCGGATGGCTTCGTCGACGTCGGGTTTGGTGGTGTTGAGCATGGGGGCGAGGCGAAGAACGTTGCCCATGAGGCCGCCTTTGCCGATGAGCAGGCCGTTGTCGCGGGCGCGCTCCATGACTTGCGTGGTTTGCGCGGGAGCGGGCTCTTTGGTTTTGCGGTCCTTTACGAGTTCGAGAGCTTGCATCAGGCCCATGCCGCGGACGTCGCCGATGAGCAGATATTTTTCCTGAAGCTCTTCAAGCTTTGCACGGAAGTAGTTGCCGACGGTGTGGGCGTTTTCGCGGAGATCTTCTTCTTCGATTAATTCGATGGTGGCGCGAGCGGCGGCGCAGGTGACCGGATTGCCGCCGAACGTGGCGATGTTGAGGCCTTGAAAGCCGGCGGCGATTTCGGGAGTGGTCACCGTGAGGCCCACGGGAACGCCGTTGGCCATACCTTTGGCGCTGGTAATGATGTCCGGCGTGACTTCCCACTGCTCGATGCCGAACCATTTTTTGCCGGTTCGGCCCCAACCGGTTTGCACTTCGTCGGAGATGAAAAGGCCGCCATATTTTTTGACGATGTTGAAAACGATTTTGAAATATTCCTTGGGCGGCGTGATAAAGCCGCCGACGCCCTGAATGGGTTCGGCGATAAAGGCGGCGATGCTGCCGCTTGTGCCAGTCTGGATGAGGTTTTCGACGTCGCCCGCGCAGGCCACCTCGCATTCGGGATATTTGAGGTGCAGCGGGCAGCGGTAGCAATAGGGATTGATGGCGTGGGCGATGCCGACGCTGATGACCGCCGCTTTGCGATACGGCGCGTGAGCGGTGACGGATTTCATGAGCGAAGAGCCGCCGGAATAGGCATGGCGCAGGGCGACGATGTCGTAGCTGCCCGTGGCCATGCGCGCGATGAGGATGGCGGCTTCGTCGGCTTCGCTGCCGGAACTGGTGAAGAAGCTCGAGGATAAATTGCCGGGCGTGATTTGCGCGATTTTTTCGGCGAGAGCGACGATTTGTTCGTTGGGATAGAGCGTGGAGAGGTGTTGGAGCCTGTTGACTTGGGCGTTGATCTTGCTGGTGACTTTGGGATTGCAGTGGCCCACGGAGACGGTCAGGATACCGCCAAAAAAATCGAGATATTTGCGGCCTTCGATGTCCCAGACATGTTGCATTTCGGCGTGGTCGGCGACGAGCGGGTGTTGGTAATAGTTGGTGACGGAGGGCCAGATATATTTTTTGTGCTTGGCGACGACTTCTTCGCTGCGCGACATTGCCGGTTGAACTGGTTTTGCGGGCGTGGTCATGGGCGCTTCCTAAGCGTCAGATTTGTGCTGTTCGAGTGTACGATGCGGAGAAAAGTGCGGCAAGTATGCCTCAATCGCAAAGAAAAGATGGCTGCCAACAAATCCAATATTTATCTTTTCGGTTGAATAACTTACTGGTTTAATCCAGATGCTTTCGTATTATGATGCCGCGGCATCCATCCCATGAGCACAGCCAGCAAACTTCGCTTGATCCGCACCGCCCGCGAGGCGGGTTTCTCCGACGCGGACATACTTCGAGAGATATTGCGCGGAGTCTATAGAAGCGAAAAGCGCCGCAGGATGGTAGTGGAATGGGGGAACTCCTGGGAAGAACTCCTAGCGACGCGCTCCGGATTGCGTACGCCGCCGGCCTGATTCCGAGCGCACACCCGCCGCGGGGCGACGGCTAACAAACGCTTCACGGTAAAGTTCTGGAAACGCTTCACGGAGAAATTTCTTGTCTTCCGGGGAGGCAGCCGTGAGCGTGCGAATCTTGACGATTCGTTCACTTCGGCTCATGGATTTAAATTTGCGCGTCACTGCCGCGATCAGATGCTTCTCGGCCATCGAGCGCCACCTCTTGAATTCAGTATGCATCCTCAACCGTTCGATGACAAGACCCACTGCGGAAAGCTTGATCAACACTCTTGTACTGAGTGACACATGTGTTGAGAGATTAGGTATGCCGCCATCTCAGATTTTGGACTTTCCGTAGAGCCAACCTACCCATTACGCAGCATCTTGCATCAAAGGCGAGGAGCTTCAGACGAGTTGTAACAAAACAGCGCAGACGCGAGGAGATAAGAGATGGCGAAGATGAAAGTTGCGGTGGTTACGAAGCCGGGTGCGGATTTTGAGATTCAACAGTGGGAAATTCCGAAGCCGGGATTTGGCGAAGTGCGCATCAAGGTGCAGGCTTGCGGGATTTGTTTCAGCGATCACCTCGTGAAGGATGGAGCCTGGCCGGGAATCGCGTATCCGCGCGTGCCGGGGCACGAAGTTGCGGGCGTGGTGGATGAAGTGGGCGAGGGAGTGACGGAATGGAAGAAAGGCGATCGCGTGGGAGTGGGCTGGCACGGAGGGCATGATTTTGTATGCGAGTCGTGCCGCCGGGGAGACTTTGTAACCTGCAAGAATCAAGCGATCACGGGAATTACGCGCGACGGCGGTTATCAAGAATATATGCTCGCGAGGCATGAACCGCTGGCTCGGATCCCGGACGATCTGGATGCGGCGGAAGCAGGTCCCCTGCTTTGCGCGGGCGTCACGACGTACAATTCGCTGCGGCATAGCGGAGCGAGAATGGGCGACTTAGTTGGCGTGCAGGGAATCGGCGGGTTGGGACATCTGGGAATTCAGTATGCCGCAAAGGCCGGGTATCGCGTGGCGGCCATGGGGCGCGGACCGCAGAACGCGGCATTGGCGAAGAAACTGGGAGCGTCCGTTTACATCGATACGAATGCCACGAACCCCGCCGAGGAATTAGCAAAAATGGGGGGCGCAAAGGTGATTTTGGCCACAGCGCCGAATGCCAAGTCGATCGCGGCGTTGATCGGCGGGCTCGGCGTGGGCGGAAAACTGCTGGTTGTGGGAGCGCCGTTCGAGCCGATGGAAGTGTCGGCGATAGCGCTGCTTTCGGCGCGTCGAGATATTCAGGGTTGGCCCAGTGGCTCGGCGATGGATTCGGAGGACACCCTGCGATTTTCGTCGCAGGCCGGCGTGAAGGCGATGATTGAAAAGTTTCCGCTGGAGAAAG
Organism: uncultured Acidobacteriota bacterium; assembly: GCA_963843265.1. Classification (GTDB taxonomy): domain Bacteria; phylum Acidobacteriota; class Terriglobia; order Acidiferrales; family UBA7541; genus Acidiferrum. The sequence goes on from CAWJJR010000002.1 coordinate 670,982, forward strand.
CGAACGAGGCGTTCGCGCGAATGATGAGCGGGAAGGCGGAGTTTCGCGTGGTGCTGACAATGTGACGTTTGTCGAGGCGCGGAGAAGAAATCCCGGCGCAGTTGCATGGCGCCGGGATTTTTCATTTAATGCGTACTGCGGCAGGCTCCGCGAGGAGAGGAAAGATGAAGATACACACCCGAAAAGAGAGACCTGCCGCTTGGGCGGAGCGACGAGAACACACGAAACGTGTTTGGATCGTTCCGTTTGTGGCGATGGAGTGGTTTTGGGAATGGGTTGGGTATGCGCTGAGTAACTGGATGTTTCTGGAAGTTCTGGATTATCTGGAAACGTTCAGCGTGCTGGTCGCGGTGATATTTTATTTTTCGGAGTCGGGAGATCGGGTGAAACAGCGGCATTATCAGGCGTGGCAGGTGGTGAACACGTCGCAAGGGAAAGGCGGGAGCGGCGGAAGAATTGAAGCGCTCCAGGAATTGAACGAGGATCGGGTTGCGTTAGTCGGTGTGGACGTTTCAGGAGCCTTCTTGCAAGGAGTGCGGCTCGAAAAAGCACGGCTGCTGCGGGCCAATTTTTCCGCGGCGGACGTGCGCGACGGAAAATTTGCGGCGGCGGACTTCACGCTAGCGGATTTGCACTCAGCGAACTTTCGAAGAAGCAGTCTCGAGCAAGTTTCTTTTCAGGGCGCGAATCTTGACGACAGCGATTTAACCGGCGCGGATTTGGCCGGAGCCGATTTGACGGACGCTAGCCTCGTAAACGCGGATTTGACTCGCGCCGACTTGAATGGCGTTCACTGGGAGCACGTCGCCAATCTCAAGAACGCCAACATTTTCGGCGTGAAAAATGCGCCGCGCGGGTTTGTGGAATGGGCCATACAACACGGGGCGCAGCAGCAGGATGAAGGCGCGGAACGGCCTGCCCAGATGCACTGATGATTCCCCGATGAACATCCGAGCGGCGACTGCCAGCGACAACGACGCGATTTGGAGAATCCTCGAACCGGTGATTCGGGGCGGGGATACGTACACCTTGCCGGCGGATATGAGTCGTGAGGATGGTCTTGCCTACTGGCGGTCGGCGGGACATGAGGTGTTCGTTGCGGAAGAAAACGGCGAGATTCTCGGAACGTATTATTTGAGGGCGAATCAGCGTGGCGGGGGAGCGCACGTCGCGAATTGCGGGTACACGACGGCGCCTTGGGCGAGGGGACGCGGCGTAGCGCGGGCCATGTGCCAGCATTCGCTGGAGCATGCCAAAGCTCGCGGATTTCGTGCGATGCAGTTCAATTTCGTGGTAAGCAGCAACGAACGCGCGGTGCGCTTGTGGCAGAGCCTGGGATTTGAAATTGTGGGCCGGCTTCCGGGCGCGTTCTTGCATCCAGCGTTCGGCGCCGTCGATGCGCTGGTCATGTACAGGCAGTTGTAAAGCGCACGCTAGTAGAGAAACAAATTTCCGCGAGCCAAGGCATCGAAGGCTTTGATGCGGCACGCGGCAATGGATGCGTATAATGTCGCGGCATGAATTCGCAACCATCCTACCTCCGACGAATTATCCGCGCAGTGGCCCGCGTTTTTCCGCGCTGCAGCATGGTCTCGCAGGCCATCGCTTTTAATCTGTTTCTGGCGTTTTTCCCGACGCTGCTGATTGCAGTTGGGTTCGCAACGAGCCGCATCGGCGGGCGCACAAGCCTGCTCGATTTGATCCGGGATCTTACGGAGTTTTTGCCGCCGGGAAGCCAGAGCATTGTCTCCGAGTTTTTGGTCAAGCGCGGCCCCGAAGCGTGGAAAGTGGCGCTGATTGGCTGGGCGGGAACGCTTCTGGCGGGTTCGCAAGTGATGCGCCTGCTGATGGAAGGGATTCATCGAATTTACGGAGACAAAGAACAGCCGGGCTTTTTGCACCGGCAGCTTCGTGGATTGTTGTTGTTGGTGGTGACGATTGCGCCTCTGCTGGCGGCGGCGATTTTGGGGGTTCTAGGGCGTCCGCTGCGGCATTGGCTGGCGCACGAAGTGGGCAAACATCATCGAATGGAGGGCTGGTGGGCCATTTTCTTTCCCGCGATGGCCATCGTGCTGGCGATGCTGGCCCTAACCGTGATCTACCGGGTGGCGCGTCCAGGAGAGGATAGCTTGCGAAACGTTTTGCCGGGAGCGATGGTGGCGACATCGCTCTGGTGGCTGGTGAACGTGATCTTCGGGATTTATGTGCGGCGTGTGCCGTACAGTGTGGTCTATGGAGGGTTGGCGGCGGTGATCGGATTAATGATTTGGATGCAGCTTTCCGCGGTAATTGTTTTCCTGGGAGCCGCGTGGAACGCGGAGCTTGCCGAGAACCGTCGCGGCGCGGCATAAGACGTGCAAAACGGGTGAGCGACATGACGGAGCAATTGGTTCGCGTGGAGTGCTATTCGGGGCATAAAGCGGAAGAGCGTCCCGTGCGCATCGTATTTGAAGCGCAATCGTTGGAGATCGCGGAAGTGGAAGACCACTGGTATTCGCCGGGCGCGACATATTTTCGCGTGCTTGTGGAGACTGGAGACCGCTACGTCTTGCGCCACGATGATGCGCAGGATGTGTGGAGTTTGACGGCCTTTCGCGCGGCTGGTAAACGCGTTGACACAAAAATTAACCACAGCGTATAGTCATTTTGCGAGTGTGGTGCTTGGGTTCCCCCCGTAGTGCCGGCTGCCCACTGAGCCGGCGGTGCCTGCGGACACGGATCAGAGAAGGAAAGGGATGTCCTACCTACTGAAGTTCCCGTTGTCGCGGCTCTCCGGGTGTGCTTTATTGCTTCTGCTGTGGGCGTGCGTAAGTACGCCGATCCGGGCTCAAACGCCGACTTCGCCTGCCGCCCCCGCAACGACTCCTGTTACGACTCCCGCGCCTCAGACGCCTGCGGAACCGGCGAAGCCGCAAGCACCTAATTCCACGAATGACAACGCGGAACTGTCGAGCCACGATACAGCTCCAACGTTTAAAGTTCGCGTCAACCTAGTTCTGGTGAGAGTAGTGGTGCGTGACCAGGAAGGGCACGTGGTGCCGAACCTGCAAAAGGAAGACTTTCAGCTCTTTGACAATCGCAAGCCTCAGACGATTTCGACCTTCAGCGTGGAGACGCCGGAATCGCATTTGATTGCGCCGCCGACCCCGGCTGATGCAAGCGCTGCGCCCGATGCGGCGGCGGTGAAAGCAGCCGCGGCTGCGTTGCCGCAGCGCTTTGTCGCGCTGGTATTCGACGATCAGCACCTGAACCTGTCGGACGCGATGTTCGTGCGGAACGCCGCCAGCAAGTTCTTTAACGCGCTGGCGGCTTCCGATCGAATAGGCATCTACTCGACCTCGGGCCAATTCACCGTGGAATTCACGAGTGACCGCGAGCAATTGCGCAAAGCTTTGCTACAGATCCTGCCTCGTTCGCCGACGGCTGGAACGCACGATTGTCCAGATATTAGTTATTACCAGGCGGACTCCATCCAGAACAGGAACGATACGCAGGCTCTCGCTATTGCGACCGAGGATGCGGTGCAATGCGCGTTCCATGGAGACGAGACGCAAAGGGCTGCAGCGCAATTGATGGCGTCTGCAATGGCTGCGATAGTGACCGGGCGAGAAGACGGCTCGACGGATTATGTCTTGCGGCACATGGAAGATGTCATGCGCCGGCTCGCGGTGATGCCGGGGCAGCGGATCATGGTGTTCGTCTCGCCGGGATTTATTTCTTCGACCCTGCAGCTGGAGTTTAGCAATATCGTGGACAGCGCGACAAAGTCGAATATCGTGATTAATACAATCGACGCGCGGGGGCTGTACACGCCGGATATGGGCGATATCGGAGACCCCTACAGGGATCCGCCCAATATTGCGGGATTCAAGGATTCCTACCGAGTGGCCGCGCAACTGGCGCAGGAAGATGTTCTGGCTCAGCTTGCGGACGGGACAGGCGGGACTTTCTTTCATAATCGCAACGATGTGGATGAAGGTTTGCGCGAAGCGGGAGTAGCGCCGGCAATTACTTATCTCTTGGGCTTTTCGCCGCAGAACCTGAAACTTAACGGGAGCTTGCATACTTTGAAGGTCTCTTTCGTGCGCAAGACCAACTACAAAATCCAGGCGCGGCATGGCTACTTCGCGCCGCGGCATGTCACCGACCCGGTTGAAGAAGCCAAGCAGGAAATTCAGGAAGCGCTTTTTTCGCAAGACGAAATTCGCGATTTGCCGGTGGATTTGCACACCCAGTTTTTCAAGACGACCAGCGACCAGGCGCGCTTGGCCGTGCTCACGCACGTCGACATCGCGGGCGTGCACTTCCGGAAAGCCGACGGGCGCACGCGGGACGATTTGACAGTGGCGACGGCGGTCTTTGATGAAAATGGAAATTTCGTGACGGGCGGGGAAAAGATTATCGAGATGAAGCTTTTGGACCCGACGTACGACCGGCTGATGCGCTCGGGCCTAAATTTGAAGACGAGTTTTGAGGTTAAACCCGGCAGTTATCTTGTGCGGCAGGTCGTGCGCGACTCAGAGGGAGCGCAGCTTGCGGCGCGCAACGGCGCCGTAGTGATACCGAACTGATGGGGGAGCAAATGAATACGAAAAAGAATGGTGCGCGGAGAACTTGGGGCTGGTTGACGGCATTCGCAGCGGTGGCTTCGTGCTTATTTCTAGGGCAACTCGAAGGGCAAACGCCCCCAGCGCAGACACCGGCACCGGCAACCGAGGCGGTGAAAGCGCCGGGTGCGGTGATCAAAACGGAATCACGGCTCGTCCTGGTGGATGCGATCGTGACCGACAAGAAAGGGAACTACGTCCACGACCTGACGCAGAACGATTTCAAGGTCTATGAAGACAACAAGGAACAAACCGTGGCGAGTTTTTCCTTTGGCGCGGATACCGCCATTCAGGCGCAGGGCCAGAAGAGGTACATGATCTTGTTCTTCGATAACTCGACGATGGCCGCGCCGGATCAGATCCAGGCGAGAGCCGCAGCGAAGAAATTCATCGATGGCAATGCGGGCCCAGACAAACTGATGGCCGTCGTGGATTTCGGCGGGACACTGCGCATCGTCCAGAATTTTACGGCAAACGCGAATCTTCTTCAGGCAGCGGTAAGCGGAGTGAAGAGTTCCTCTGTAGATCCGAACGCCCAGGCTCCTGTGGAGGTAGCTTCTGCGGGCCTTTCCCCGACATCCGGGGCAACGGGATTTTCTTCGCCGTTCTCGTCAATGAACAACGCCGAAGCAGACTTTGGTGCGCGAAGCATGTTGCTGTCATTGCGCAGTCTGGCCAAGAATTTGCGCGGAGTGCCCGGACGCAAGATGGTGATCTTGTTTTCCGCGGGATTTCCTTTGACCGGCGAGAGCGAATCGGAGTTGACGGCCACCATTGACGCTTGCAACAAAGCCAATGTGGCGATCTATGCGCTGGATGTCCGCGGCCTGCTGGCGACTCCTCCGGGCGGGAGTTCACGGCTGCAAGAGCCAAACAACGAGAAAATTGAAGTTGCGCAAAGGCCAAGCGCGGAGCGCGCCTACGGCGGAGGCCGCGTGGTTTTAGCTTCTTACTCTACCGCTGCGTTTGAGCCGCAACATCCCGTTGGTGGTGGGGGAACAGGCGGCGGTGGAGGACGTCCCGGAGGCGGAAGTGGAGGCACGGGCGGAACGGGCGGAACAGGCGGCACAGGAGGAACCGGAGGAAAGGGAGGCACAGGCGGAACTGGTGGCACTGGAGGGACGGGTGGCAAAGGTGGCACCGGCGGAACTGGTGGCGGAACTACCGGCCGCTCCGGAGGCTACGCAAATCCCAATACCAATAACCCGAATTCAATATATACGCAGCCTAGGAGCATCGTTCCGCCGTTTCTTTCTTCTGCCTCGACGAACCAGCAGATTCTTGCGGCCCTTGCGGAAGGCACCGGCGGATTCACTATCTTCAACACCAACGATTTGCTTGGAGGGCTCGAGAAAATCGGGAGCGAAGCGAACGAGTTCTACATCCTGGGCTACGTCCCGCCGGAGACCGCCGAGGGAAGCTGCCACACATTAAAGGTGAAAATGGAGCGCGGCGGATTGCACGTGCGGTCTCGGAGCGGCTACTGCAACAGCAAGCCGACGAACGTCCTGGAAGGCACTCCGGTGGAAAAACAGCTTGAGGCCAGGGCCACCGGCAACCAGACGGGGACGATCCAGGGCCCATTTGAAGCGCCGTATTTTTACACGGCGCCTAACGTGGCGAGGGTGAATCTTTCGATGGAAATACCCTCGAACGAGGTGCACTTCGAAAAAGAGAAAGGGAAATACCACGCCAGCCTCAATGTGTTGGGCATTGCCTATAAACCGGATGGGTCCATCGGCGCCAAGTTCAGCGACACGGTGAATCTGGATTTGGAAAAAGACGAAATGAAAGAGTTCGAGAAGAAGCCGTATTCCTACGAGAACCAGTTCGATGCGGGCGCCGGCAACTATAAATTGACGGTCGTGGTGAGCTCCGGGAGCGACAGCTTTGGCAAATACCAAGCGCCGCTGGAGATCGATCCATACGATGGCAAGGAGTTCAGTCTGGGAGGCGTGGCGCTCTCGAACTCCATGCAGCGGCTAACGGACATGCCGATGGATCTCGATTCTGCACTGCTCGAAGATCACACGCCGCTGGTCGTGAAAGGCATGGAAATTAATCCGTCGGCCAGCAATCGATTCAAGAAAACCGACAACGTTGCGCTTTATACCGAAGTGTACGAACCGCTTCTCACGTCGGCGAATCCGCCAGAGGTTGCGGCGGGTTACGCGGTCATCGATCGGGCGACGGGGAAAGTTGTCCTCAAGACGGGCGCGGTTCGCTTGGACGACTATATTCAAAAGGGCAGCCCGATGGTCCCCGTGGGACTCGATATCAAAGTGAAGGACCTGCCGCCAGGAAATTATGAACTGGTCGTGATGGCGATCGACGGGGCGGGGCATCACGCCAAGAATCGCGTCGCCGATTTCGAACTTACGGAATGAAGGACGGCGAAACCCGGAATTCAGCCGCCCACTGCCGATTCATGGATTTCCGAAGTCTTGGTCAGGCGAGCGAAACACTGCGTGGATGCACGGCTTCAACAGTGTACCGAGCAAAGTCCTTGTCATTGAACGTCAGAATGCGCTTGATCCCATGCACGCGCATTGCCGCCACTAGGCGCGCGTCATGAACCTGCACATCAGAGACACCGTGCGTTACCAAAAGCTTGCGCCATTCTTCGTGAACGGCAAGGCTATCCGGGAGCAAACGGAGCTTTTCCTCAAAAAACTTTGCGAGCCGGTCTGTGTCTTGAGGCGATAAGCCATAGCCATTGCGATCCACTGGGCGAGTACAGGCATTCCAAAATTCGCCGACGTTCTGGGAGGTATAACAGAGGGCGCCATCATGTCGAAGAATGGCATCCGTGGCTGAGACGATGGCGGAATAATCTCTATGGGCTGGTTTCACCCAGCGGAGAAGGACATTGCTATCGACGAGGTACGGCATCTCTGCCATCTAGCCGGTCCTCATAGAAACTCTCTCGCGAAAAGCTCTCGGTGGGCAAATTTGGCAGTCGTTCAGACCCTTCCGCCATCGCGTCAAGCATTCGATGAAATTCTTCAACACTCATCTGACCTCGAAACAAAGTGCGCTCACTGAGAGCTTCTCTGAGAAGCTGCTCGGCTACCTTTTCCAAAGATAGGCCCTTAGCCCGTGCCTCGGCTTTCAGGCGTGCCTCAGTCTCAGGGTTAAGCTCGACCCGGATGGTCATTGGGGATAAGCCTCTATCCAAAAGATTAAACGGGTTTGGCGCGAAATGCTAGCAGTTGGACGCCGATCTTCGGCGTACTTGGGGGCTGCTGAACCGCAACGAAGGGTACGAGGCGGGCACACGGAGAAACGCAGGCGTGCAACTTCTTTTCAAATGAATATGAGGGAATGATGTCGGCGGGGGAATCGGAAGCTGGCGTACGAGTCGCTGCTTAAGTCGCGGCCTGACGCGACGCGCTGCCTGATTCTGCGAGTAAACTGCGCAACACAAACCAGCAATTCGCCGGGCGCTCCGAGAGACGCCGCATGAAATATGGGCACCAGTCGGTGCCGAAGGGCACGTAAACTTGCAGAGTGTCTCCGGCAGAGTGCACCTGCTCCTGAAGGTCGCGGCGAATTCCATAAATCATCTGAAATTCGTATCGGCTCTTGTCCAACTTGAGCCGGGCGGCTTCCGCTTGCGCATGCGCGACCATGTTCCAATCGTGGGAGGCAAGGGCGGGTAGAAAATGTCCTTGTGCCGCGCCTTCGAGCAAAATTGTGGTCAGCTTCTTGTAGTTGGCATCGACATCGCCCTTTTTTTGCAAGGCGATCGCTTTGGGCTCGCGATAGGCGCCTTTGACCAGGCGAATCTTCGGCTTGATGGGCGCTAGCCTTTGCAAATCTTTTTCCGTGCGGTAAAGGTAGGCCTGCACCGCCAACCCGCAATTTCCGAGCTCGCGTTGCACGCTTTCGAAAATGTCCAGCGTTGAATCCGTGTACGCGCTGCCTTCCATGTCCATCTCGATGGTCCGGCCGAGCGCGGCGGCACGAGCGGCGATCTCCCGGGCCATGGATTGGCAAAGCTGTTTGTCGATGTCCAGACCGAGCTGAGTGAGCTTGATGGAGATGTTGCCAGTGAGATTCTTGGCGTGCAGTTCTTCGATCATGCGGATGTAGCTGGAGCAGACTTCGCGCGCGGCAGCTTCGCTGGTCACGTTTTCGCCAAGATGATTGAGGCTGACGTTGCGGCCGTGAGAGCAGAGTTCCTGGCTCGCCGAAAGCGCTTCGTCGAGGGATTCGCCGGCGACGAAACGGCGCGCGAAACCATTTTGCATGCCGCGCCGAGCGATGCGGTTCGTCACGCTGCGCTTTGTGGACAGCCAGAAGATGAAATTGCGAACCAGCATGAACCCTCTGTCGGAAGAAGTTCGAGGATACGGGTGGAACTTTCTCCCGTCAATGGGCCAGCCGCTCGTCGTGTTGGCCGGTGGCAGACCCTAAACTGGCCGAAACGATTTTGAATTCGTCTTTTTCTTCCTTTTTTTTCGGTCGCAGTTCAAGGTGACGAAGTGCGGGTCACCTTTTCCTTAATGTCCAGTCACATTTCTCGGCATGAGAAGAAAAGAACAGCCCACCCTTTCTTGCCGGAAGGGTGGGGCACCCGTCTCTTCATCCCACGCTGAATTACGAAAGTGGTATCCTCTCCTCGTGTCGCATCATCAAGCAGGAAGTTTCGAAGAATTCAATGCGCCACCCGCCAGCCAAGGGAACGGCGCACCCAATTTCCGGTTCTTAACTCAGCGCAGTTCAACACGGGCAGCCGCCATCTCAGCTACATGCAACTAGCTTTCTCGAAAAAGGTTATAAAGAATTGTCCTATATTATCAAGATAATTACGAATTCTCTTATTGCACCGTTTTTTCTGGTGATGCTCCTCCTGACGCCCGACATGAGCAAGCACCAGGAGCTGAAGTTCGATCAAGCCCATACTCTCCTCGTAGAGTTGGATGGATTGCAGAAGAGCGGAAAACGCGACATGGCGACCCTTGAGCAGCTTAGAGGCTTGGTCAAGAAGGTGCCCGAAGAAGTGCCAAGCCTTCTTAATGACGCCACCCTCGAACTGCTTGCATCCCCAGGCGATCATCCACCTGACCAGATACAGGCAAAAATCGCATCTGCCTTACGGATCGTTCCGCTGGACCAATACAAGCCTGAGGCTTTCGTGTTTCGACTTGCACCCCAAAAACGAGCTGCGTATCTGATTGCTTACAACGTTCCCTACTGCGCAAGCTGCAGTCGCGCGTGGATCGGCGTTATTGGGAAGAAAGGTGACCGCTATGAGATTCTCTCTGAAGGGGGAGAACTATTTGCGAACAAGAGCCTGCATGTCGCCCCTCTCGTCCGGAGCGAGGGCGGGAAGGATCGATTCCTAGTTTACGGCACCAATTGGGGCGATGCCCACAGAAGGCTAACCGCTGTAGGATATGTAGCGGAAGGAGCCGGGCTGCGGAGATTCTGGGCGCGCACGGACCTCCCCGAAGGCAACGTCGAAGTGACAGGAGCACAGATCACACTTTCGTTTCTGACTGCTCTTACGCCGCCGTGGGAGGAAAAAACGGAAGTCTACAAAATACTCCCCTCGGAAGAGATCAAGCTTGAGAGGTCATCCGAGCGTCCAGACCCGTGATAGCAAAAGAGAAACTTGGGACAAGCCTGGGTGAGCTCAACAACCGCAGAGTTTCATTACTTTGTTGCCATAAATTCTCCGGGTCTCTTCCCCACGTGGCAGGGCTTGGCTGTAATCCAAAGTAGTTGCCATTAAAAATGAGGCAAAACCACAATGAAACTCCACACCGCACTCCTGCTAGCAACAATTGCCCCCTTTTCAGGCCCGCTGCTCGCGCAGCAGTCCACGCCCCCCATTCACCCTTGTCTTGACGTCTAATGAACCCAAGGTGAGCCTGGGCGCAGACGTATGGGTCAAGATTGTCTGGACCAACACTTCCAAGGTGGAGCTAAACGCGAGTCATCTCTGGGACGATTCAAGTGGTCTCGACTATAGCTACTCACTCGATTTTCGAGACACTGATGGGCGCCCCGTAGCCCAGCCCTCTCATAACCCTCGTATAGGCCGTACCGGCAGCGCGTCATTCGGAACTCTAAAGCCTGGCGAGTCCGGACAGGCTGAGATTGAACTCAGCCGCATTTATGACTTGAGTCATCCTGGAGACTATACCCTCCAAGCTTCGCGACGAGTGCCAAATGAACTGGGTGGCGGCATCATAAAATCCAATAAAGTTACAATAGCGATCGCCCCTCGGCCAGTTCCACCGGACAAGCCCAACGATTCCGTAACGAGCAACGGGTGGCGAGGGAAATAGGTAGGTTAGGGGCAGGATAACGCGTTTTTAGATGCGGGGACCGGAAGCCATGAAATTCGCACTGCGTTTAGCGAGGAGAAAAGGGGCCGGCAGCGCCACGGGAACAGCCACGGGCAGAAGGACCTCCTTGCAGGTCCCCAGGATGAGCAGAGGTTCTGGAGGAAACGCGAAATAATCTCAGGGCGACATGCCGACGGGAGTCAGTTCGCTATAAAGCTCGGCGGCGATGAGTCGAGCCCAGAAGATTTGAGTTTTGCCCTTTCGTGCGGCAGGCTTCACATTCAAGGCCAGAAAAGCATGAAAGACGTTATAAGCGAGGAAGGCTACGAGCAAGAAGCACTCGATGGCGCCGGGTTCGTGCATGTAGACATGATCGGAGTGCCATTCGTTGGCCAGCTCGTTGAAGCCATAATTCTCGATATCCCATCGCTGGTGTCCCAAACGGACGACCTGCTCGACGGGAACCTCGGTAGGCGATCGCGTCGTCACCCAGATCCAGTCACTGCTTTGCGGATCGTCCCGCTTGTCGAGTTGCCGGCGTACCGAGTAGGTTTCCAGAGAACGAACGACGCGCACCGGGGTTTGCACCTGCGGCCAAGAGAGCAGGTCCGGAAAATCCCACCAGCAGCACTGGCGAGATCGGTAGCGACCGGGTTGCGGCGCTACGTGCTGGAACAATCCCGCGACATCCTGATACAGATCGCGTCGTTCATCCTTGAGAACGGCCAGTGCGTGTTTGCCATGAGCCAGGAGAAAATTGAAAAAAGGCGCTTGGGCGTAGAGTGCGTCGGCCAGCACCAAAGTAAAGGCGCGCGGATAGGCAGGGATCACGCGCGTCAATAAACGCAGCGCCGTTTGCACTTCATCTTCTCCAGGTCGTTGCGGCTCCTGATCCAGGAGCAAACGAACCGCCTCACGTCCCGGTGGTGCACCGGGCAGCAACAGCAATGTGACTTGCCGGTGATAAAACTGAATGCGATCGCCTTTCTCTCCATGAATGGTGCGCTCTAAGCAGCCGGAACAGTGGCGCAAGTAACTCGCGTGGTTTTCGTGGCCGTCCAGAACCACGACGCCCAGCCCGTAAAGATCGGGTAGCGCCTTGTTGCGTTTCAGACGTTCATAAACCTGGTGTATCCCCTGCCGCAGCCCGTCGGCGTCCAGTAGTGCATGGACCCGCCCTAGAGTGTCTGCGCTGCAGGCGGGCTCACCCAGCCAACTCTGCCAAAAGTGGGCCCGGCCACCGATCTGGGCCCAGGCGTTGATGCTGCCCATGCGGGCCCAGAACAACACTAAAGCCGATTTCACGACCGCCGCCGCGGGGATGCGTGGTTCTAATCTCCGATCAGAAACTTGCGTGAGGATATCTGCGGAGAGAGAGAAGATTTTTTCCGAGTAGGCAATCAGGCGGCGGAGAACGTTTATCGCTTCCTTTCCCGAAGACGTTTCCATTCCAACTCGGAAACTTCTTCGATGAACTGCTGCATTTGCTGATAACTGCTTACGGCTTGGCGAACCCGTAGTTCCCATACCTTGGGGATACAGATCTGGCGTGGTTTCCCGGCGTGACTCTGAACTAAGTACAGGGACTTGTGTGGATCGCCTTGTGCACAGTGACAGTTCGACTTACCACACTTGCGAAAGCGTTCGGAGAGGGTACCGCGAAGAAACCACTGGCTGGAAGCCAGCTGCGCGACGCGAGAGCGAAATTTGCGTTCGGAAGGCGAGAGGCTAGAGCGATGAAAAGCAGAATCAACTGGTTTTTTCATCTGCGACTTATATACTATCTCAGATTAGCTTGGATGTCCACACACAAAATGCAATGCGAATTTGCTCAGCACCTCAAAAGGGGCCAACGGTAGGAGAATCAAATACTTGGATTGCTCAGAAAACTTCGTTGCGGAATCACTGGGACAAGCCGAGGTCTTGAGGTTTTAGTTATCTTATAGCTTACGGCAGGGCGGGTGGGGCACCCTCAGATCGGTGGGTAGCGAGGAGATTCTGGCGCGGAATCCGTGCAGTTGGTTCTGGTTTTTTGGGGGGGGGGGGGTGCCGCAGCCTTCGGTTTTAACGGTGCGGGTGTTGGCTTTCCCGCGGACTGCTCGATCCTTCTTTGTCGCCTCGAACCGAATCGATGGCGGACGGGACACCTTAAGTTAGTCGAAACGATTTTGACTTTGTCCTGTCTTGTCGGGGTGATCTGCCCCCCGGCTCCGCGCACGGGATCATACGACACCAAAATTTCCCAAACCGCTGCGCGGTCGTTCCTGGTTATCTTCCTCTCTCCACGCACCAATCTTCACCCGACCCTGTACGAAGGGGCAAAGTGATGTTTCGGCACTGGTCGTTATTGGGCGCAACTTCCCGCCCCGCGAAGGGTTATTCTATCGAGTCCTAGGTGTTTGCGGACTATTCGGCCCCGCGGGAGGGCTTCATGAGCGTGCGGCAGAGCCTGGCTGCAGAGAAGGCATCCGTTTCGGCGACACCTCGATCTTTCCTCGCGGCTGTTCTTTCCGTTGCTTGCGTGTTTTCCCTGGGCGTCGATCTACCCGCGTTTTCGGCGACGCCTCTCCCGACCAAGAATAAGAAACCGAAGTACGATCCCGTCCTGAAGAATCTGCCGATTACGGAATTGAGCGAGGATGAGGCCATCCTTCATGCGCTGACCCGCCTGGCGTATGGCCCGCGGCCCGGCGACGTCGAGCGCGTCAAGCAGATGGGTCTTGCGAAATGGATTGACGAGCAACTGGATCCGAGTTCCATCGACGACAAAGCGCTGGATGCGCGGCTGGAAGATTTCCCGACCTTGAAAATGTCTTCCGCGAAGCTCATAGAAGAGTATCCGCGGCCGAAACAGGTGGAAAAGCAGGCTTCGCAGCGTGCTCAAGCGCAAATCGAGCAGGACCAGCAGCGGCGTTCTGACGTTGCGGCGGCAGTCGTCGCCAAAGATATGCGGGCGACACCGCCTGCCACGGAAACGGCAACGATGGACGCGAAGGAAACTTCTTCTTCTGCGTCCGCCGGGCAGTCTGATGCGAGCGATGCAAACGCGCCCTCGCCCATGAAGGATGATCCCGCGCAAGAAAATCCGGTTGTTAAAGGTGCCGGAAAGCGCCGGGCGCTTGGCGGAGGCGATCCAAACAATTTCGCGCGGGCTTTGGGGCAGGACAGCAAGCGGCCGCAGCGCGTGATCGCGGAATTGGCGATGGCGAAAGTGACGCGGGCGATTTACAGCGAGCGTCAGCTTGAGCAGGTCATGGATGATTTCTGGTTCAATCACTTTAATGTGTTCGCGGGGAAAGGCGAAGACCGCTACTACCTGACTTCTTACGAGCGGGACGTTATCCAGCCGCACTCGCTCGGCAAATTCAAGGATCTGTTGACCGCCACGGCGAAAAGCCCGGCGATGCTTTTCTATCTGGACAATTTTTTGAGCGTGGATCCGCGCGCGGCGCAGCGGCTCGTGCAGGAGCGCGCCATGCGCCAGCAGATGCGATACGGCCGTTTTGGACAGCGGTTCCCCCCGCGAGGCCAGCAGAAAAAAGGAAACGAACGCGGGCTGAATGAAAATTACGGCCGCGAACTAATGGAACTGCAAACACTCGGCGTCGACGGCGGTTATACGCAAAAAGATGTGACCGAGGTCGCGCGCTGCTTTACCGGCTGGACCATCGACAAGCCGCGCAAGGATCCGCAATTCAAATTTGACGACCGATTGCACGATCCGGATCCGAAAATCGTGCTCGGCAAAAAAATCCATGCCGGCGGGATGAAAGACGGAGAGGAAGTGATTAGCCTGCTGGCGCACAACCCCAGCACGGCGAAATTCATTTCCACGAAACTGGCGCGCCGATTCGTTTCGGATAATCCTCCGCCGGAACTTGTAGCCCGTATGGCGCAGACGTTCGAGTCCACCGACGGCGACATTCGAATGGTAATGCGGACGATGATCCATTCTCCGGAGTTCTGGTCGCGGGAAGCGTATCGCGCAAAAATTAAGACGCCGTTCGAATTGGTCGTCTCCGCGGCGCGCGCGTTGGGAACGGACGTGGACATGCCGCAGCCACTGGTCGGCTGGGTGGCGCGCATCGGCGAACCGCTCTATCAGTGCCAGCCTCCGACCGGTTATGCGGACAAGGCGGACGCTTGGGTCAATACCGGGGCGCTGCTCAACCGGCTGAATTTTTCGCTGGCGCTGGCGGGGAACAGGATGCGCGGGTCGCGCACGGATGTTGGAGCATTATTGGGAGTGGAATCGACTGCGGATGCGAAGGCGGCACTGGAGCGTGCCGTGCAGGTGTTCCTCGGCGGGCAAGCGGCGCCGACCACCGTGGAAACATTGGAAAAGCAAGTCGATAATCCGGAAGTGGTGCAGGCGAAGTTGGACGACCCTGTAAAGCATGTGGATTTGGGAGTAGTGGCGGGCTTGGTGCTGGGTGCGCCAGAATTTCAGAGACGGTAGTTTTTGGAGTGCGGGAGCTCTGCTCCCGTTTTTCCGATCTAGGATATAGGCCAAGGGCAAAAAAGCGGCAGCCAGGCTGCCGCACTCCATATCCGGGAATGCACTTGAGAGGTTGACATGATCCATGAATGTTGCGAAGGCGTTCGAAGTTTGAAATTCTCGCGGAGATATTTTTTAAAGCAGGGCGGCGTGGCGTTGGTTGGCCTCAGCGCGATGCCCGCATTCTTGCAGCGCGTGGTTGCGGCGACACCGATGCCGAACAAAAAACAACTCGTCGTGCTGTTTCAGCGCGGCGCGGCGGATGGTTTGAATATCGTGGTCCCCTTTGGCGAACCGAATTATTACCGCATGCGGCCGAGCATTGCGATTCCGCAGCCACAGCGCGGCGGGGCCGCGGCGGCAATCGATCTGGACGGATTCTTCGGCCTGCACCCGAGCCTCGCGCCGCTCGAGCCCTTGTTCCACAAAAATCAGCTAGCCATCGTGCACGCCGCGGGCTCGCCGGATCCGACCCGCTCGCATTTCGACGCACAGGATTTCATGGAGTCCGGCACGCCTGGATTGCGGGCGACGGACGACGGCTGGCTCAACCGCGCTCTCGAAACAGTGCCTGAGCAAGAGGCTTCGCCATTTCGCGCCGTGGCCATGGGACCGAATTTGCCGCTGACGCTGCGCGGCAGCGCGCCGGCCATCGCGCTTCCGGATTTGAAGCAATTCAAAGTGATGGCGCAATCGCCCGGCTCGGGCCAAATCGTCGAAGGCGGATTTGAAGCCATGTATGCGCAGACCGTCGATCACGCTCTACATGGAACGGGCACGGAAACATTTGAAGCTATCGACCTTCTGCGCAACGCCGATCCGGAAAAATATCAGCCCGAAAACGGAGCGGAATATCCCAAGAACCGGCTTGGCCAGAGCTTGCAGGAAATTGGCCAGCTTTTGAAAGCAAACATTGGCGTCGAAGTTTTGTTTGTCGATTGCGGCGGCTGGGACAACCACGTCAACGAAGGCGGCGTGCAAGGACAGCTTTCGAATCTTCTGCGCGATCTCGGCCAGGGACTGGCGGCGTTCCATCAGGATATGGGCGACCGCATGGAGAACATCGTTTTTGTGACCATGAGCGAATTCGGCCGCACCGCGCACGAAAACGGCAATCGCGGCACCGACCACGGCCACGCGAATTGCATGTTCGTGATGGGCGGCGACGTCAAGGGCGGCCATGTCTACGGCAAATGGCCAGGGCTCGAGGATCATCAACTCAACGAAGGCCGCGACCTAATGCTCACCACCGATTTCCGAAGTGTGCTCGGCGAAATATTGACCAAGCACGTCGGCGTGAAGGACCTTGCGAGCGTGTTCCCGGGATTCGACAGTAATCCCAATAAATTCCCGGGGCTGATCCGAGCGTAGGGGCGTTTCAGCGTAAAGCAAAAGCCTGGTGCGCCTCGAACCGCCAAGGTCTACTTTATGTGCTCGACCAGCATCACTTCTTATCAAACTGAAGAAACTCGACTGGGGCTCCATTCTCGATGATAAAAGCGACGGTCACACCCGGTGACGGTGAGTTGGGTGCAATCAGTACCTCTTTTCCGGCGATTTCCGCGGCGAGATCGTCCACTTCGAAGGCCACATGCGGAACCGTACGCACCAGTTCAGGCACCGGCGCTTCCGGTTCGAACCGCATCCACTCGATTCCGTAGGCGCTCGTTTCATATCCAGACACGAACGTCGCATAGCCCTTGACCAGGCGTTCCCCTTCGCGACGCTCGGTCGTGGGAATTCCGATGTGATGGTAGCGCCTTGTGGAAGTTACGGGTGACGTTTTCACGTGCATGAGTTTAGCGCTGATGCTCATCCTTATGCTTTTGTTTTAAGCGAGGGCGGGCCTTCGGTTTTTCACCCTGTCCTGCACTTCTCAGGCCCACTTGACCGGCTCGACCAGCATTCATGTACCTAGTGTATAATGAACAGCGCTGTATAAGTTACGGTAAATAGTGCGCTGTTCGGCGGTCCGAAATTGGGCGGCAAGCGAAATCTGCGACACTTCATGCAGTGACTCGAGAAAGGTGGTATATTACCAAGTGAGGGTTCACCGGCTATCGCGCCCTGAAGCAGTCAAGCTCCTTCACGAGTGCGTCCGGACAGGCAAGGTTATTCCCGACAAGCACTTTCGCGACGAACTGGCCAACGAAGGGGTGATTCTTCCCGATGCCCTCCGGGTGCTTAAGACCGGAAACATCTTTCATGAGCCAGAGTGCGACCCCAAAACCGGTGATTGGAAGTACCGCGTCGAGGGCAGAGAAGTGGACGGCAAATGGCTCGCCATCGTGTTTTGCTTCCGGGCCACGGACACCGCATTTCTGATCACCGTGTTTTCCGTCGAGGTGAAGCGAAAATGAAGAGAGCTCAGTGCAGCAACTGCGGAGCGGAAGCCCGAATCGTGCGCGGCGATTATGAATTTAAGGAGACCGGCCTGCGCGATCTCGTCCTTCTGGATATCGAGCTCATTAAGTGCGGGAAATGCGGCAACGTGGATCCGGTCCTGTTCCAGGTGGACGAACTGATGCACGTAGCCGCGGTGGCCATCCTTCGGAAACCTTACCGGCTTCGCGGAGAGGAGCTCCGTTTTCTGCGAAAGCATATTGAGCTGAACCAAGAGGAGTTTGCCAGGCTGCTTCGCGTGAACAAGACGACTCTCTCGAAGTGGGAAAACAACGAGGATCCTATTGGACTGCAGAGCGACCTCTGGGCCAGAGCTATCGTGATTTCCCGCGACAAACGGTTGGAGAAGCGTGCGGCTGATTACATTCGAGCCTTCGAGAAGGTTGCCGACCAGCAGAAACGCGTGCGGGTCGAAGTGGATGCTGAGAAGCTCGACTACGAATACGCGTGAGCGAATTAGAATCGAGCATTCTGCCTTCAGCAAAGAATGGAAACAGCAGGACCCAGGTTCGAAAAATCTGAACCTGGGGCACCCGCCCCTAATCCGGGCCACCCGGCAGGATATTTCAATCAGGACTGCCTTGCGGACATTGCCTGACCTGCACCGACGAGCGGCTCATCCAGAGTGTCTAGTGAACCCGAGTGCTCCTGACCCTCTCCACGATCGATCACATAAAGCGCCAGTTCCAACCGATTCGAGGTTCCCACTTTGTTAAAGATCTTGAACAAATAGTTCCGGACAGTGTGCTCGCTCAGTTTCAGTGCTTGGGAAATGTCACGATTGGTCATACCTTCGGCTACTAAGTGGACAACGTCCGCTTCCCTTTTTGTAAGCGAGCCCATTCCTCGCAGAGAAGTTGCTTTCGTTGGCAAGGCCGGGCCCAGGGCATCGATCACGAAGCGCAATTCCTTACTGTTAGCCCACACTTGCCCTTCGTGCACTGCGTAGATGCACTTGCACAAAAGTTCAGAGGCCTGATCTCGGGAGAATATACCGCTCGCTCCCGCTCGAAATGCTTCCACGACGATGTCAGGTTTGTCGGAATCAAGTATTACGATGATTTTGGGCTTAGAGTGCGCCGCCAGTATCTCTCGGGTTACATTGAAACCCGCTGAGTCTTCCCCTTCTAGACGCGCACCGATGACGGCAACGTCGGCTTCATGCTCTTCGAGCCCCTCTCGAATTCCGGCCGCGTCCGTCGCATATCCAACAACCCTAGTCCGATACCGGCCACGCCGCACCGCTGCCGCTATCAATTGACAGCTCAGTTGACTGCCGTCGGCGATGAAGACCCTCACCGCGCCGCTATGCCCTGGGGATTTCGACAACTTTTTGCTCCTGAGAGTAATCTCCGCGGTTCCGATATGTCCACCCCGTTCCACTTTGTTGATAGAACCGCGGTCATCTTCTATCCCCTTCGAATTCTGAAGTCAGGAAAAGAAAATAGGTTGCCCACTCGTTCATTCCAAAATTCGGCTCAGTTTCCCGTTGCAGTTGGGCCGCAATGCCGAAAGTACGCTGATGCGCCCGCGGAGTGGACCAGACCTCCCAAAATTGAGGGCAGACGAAACGTTTCCGCCAACTGAGAAAATGCTCGGCGCGACTCGAATTTCCTACAACCTATTAGCAAATTAGAAAGCGTCCTGTCTGTTCCCGGATTACCTATCGCACCCGGAGGTTTTGTCAACGAGCAAGCCGACAGCACCGTAGGCCGAGGGGGAAATCGATTTAGCAGGCGGGAGTGAGCCCCGTGGGGCCGCCGAAAGAAGCCGACTTGGATTTGCGATTGGCGAGCCTGCGAATGAAACGGCAATCGCATTCCTCACATCGATAAGGACGCACACTGAATCTGGCCAGGAAGGACTCGAGAATGCCGCGCGTTTTTGACCTGCGGATATTATCGCTGTGACACGAAGGACAATTCATTTGCGTTGTGAGCCTTTCCCCGGAAAGAAAGGGTGAGGAGAACAGGAAGCCGTTCCAGCCCTGGCTCCCCAATCGCTTGAAGAGCCTCGTCTAGCTGTTCTCCCTCCACGCGTAGAATCAGGGAAACCCAATTTTTTGGCTATCGGGTGAATCCTGTAAATGCGACGGGGAGAAATGCCCGATGCGGGAAAGAAGCTAGGTTGATCAGTCTAACGGCGCTTACAATCGCCGCAGAAAGCGGGAAGGCGGACATTGCGAAGCTCATGGCGGTAGCCCACCGTGCGGTTTTTCGACCGAAGGGGACGGAAACGTGTGAAGAAATTGTCTTTTGGGTGTCGGAGTGAAGCGCTTTGGTGTTGTGGCAAGTTTGCTCCGCGATTCGCCGCCGCTTTTGTTTTGCTTTTCTATGGTCCTATCACGGTACAAGTCTCACATTGAAGCCGGGTGCCCCAGGTAGCGCTTTTCTACCTGGGTGTCGGCCTTAGGGCCGCGGAATTTCCAGTTGTTTGCAGATGGCCCGAACCGTACCTTCTTTGATTTCGCGATGGCGCGGGACGCCGGCGATCTTGTGCAAGGCAGGGTTGAACCAAATGCTGGGTGCGCCGCCTTCGCGATACAAAACGCAACCTTGAAGAGGGGAAAAAGCAGATTCATCGCGCAAAATGCGTGCGATGGGGCAGAGTTCCTCGCTTCGCTCGGAATGACAATTCGGTGGCGGCGCGGGTGGGTGATCTGAAGGGAAGAATCTCTCAACGGGTGGCAGGCTACAGCCCGAAGCTCTCCTCGACTTGGCGAATCCGCTGACGCCGCGAGTGATTCAGATCGAGGAGCACCACAGTTGCTCGGCCAATGCCAGTCAATCCCTCCATTTCATGGCCTTTGAATCTGAAGTGTTCCGACCACTGCTGTTGGAGGGGATGAAACAAGGCGACGTGCTCGCCCGTTAGCGGATCGGGAGCTGTGGTCTTGTCGGCTTTATGTAGGTTGCATCTGGGGCACGCCAAGGCGAGGTTTTCCAAAGTGGACTCGCCGCTCTTCGATCGCGGGATGACATGTTCGACGTGAAACGTGGCTCCCTGCAGACTTTCATGCATGAGACAGTATTGGCACCGCCCCTGTGCGCGCGACCGGACGGCCCGCGCCAGCGCCTCTGGCACGGCCATTTACGGCCGCTTGCCCAAAATCTGCAAAGCCTCCCCGCGCACGAGAGACAACTGCTCGCTCAATTCCGCCAGAGCTTCGAGTTCTTCTCGCTCCGATGGGCCAAGCAGTCCTTCGTTGTTGCGGTCCATGAGTTCCTGCAGGCGACGGTCCGCTTTTGATGGAAAATGGAGTTTTCCAACAGCCTCCACCCAGTTCAGAGGGGCCGCAATGGTTGTGCTCATGGAATCATCCTAGGATGGCAGGGCGCTCGCGTCAATAGCCCCTAAAGATACCGGGCGGGCGCCTCAGGCAGCGCGTTTCTATCTGGGTGTCGGCCTTATGGCCGCGGAATTTCCAGTTGTTTGCAGATGGCCCGAACCGTTCTCTCTTTGATTTCGCGATACAAAACGAAACCTTGGCGGCGGAGATGGGGTGGCGCAGAGGGCTCGGTCAAGAAGGCGAAGAGAGGTCCCTCGACTACGCTCGGGATGACAGCACGGCTCGCTCGAGGAGGAACGCTAGTGCGCCGCCGGAGGTGGACCGGGCGTACCGTCCGACCAGCGGCGCACGGGAATCAGAAACACGGTGAGGCGCTCCCCCGGATTCTGAAACGTGATAATCGGCGATCCGGGAAGATCCGCGCCCCAGGCTTTGGAATCGGTTTTGGGAGTGAAAAACATGAGATGCGGAAGCCAGGGTCCGCCAGCCTCGTCGCCCAGATAGCCTTCCTTTGACAGCATAAAAGACATCGCACCAGGCTCCGGGGCCGGCAGTTCCTTTTTGTCTATGGCCGAGGCGATCGCCTCAAAGATCTGCGCTTTGGTCCGCCCAGCGATGACCAGCTCGGTCTTTTTGATGGTGCGCGGAAGATAGGTCCGTACCGCCGGAGGATTGAGGCAGAGAGGACCGCGCGTTTTAGGATTCCAAAAGCCTGGATCGTTGATTCCGGCAGTCCACCCTCGTTCTACCAGGCATACGAAACCGTTCTTTCCTTGAACTGCGGTTTCATAGCCATGCCGGCCGAGGACCAAAACTGTGGCGTCGCCGGAGATGGAGTCCGGCGCGGCGCTGCGCGCCATCTTTATCTCCTCGTTGCGATCGGGCATCAGGTATTGCTCGAGCGGCGACATGCCCGGATAGGCAGTCTTGTCTTCCTGAGCGTTTACTGGCCACGCCGGGGCGAGCAGGAGAAACGCGGCGACGCAGCCCAAAGCCTTAGTCGGAACTTTTTTTGATCCCATGATTTTCCTGACTTCGAGGGCCGTGCACCGGCCGGAGCTCGGTCGATATATATTGATATCAACCTATCACGCGCGGCGCCCGCTTGGCAAGATACGTTGATATCCATATTATTTGAGTATGGCCACCGCGGCTGAGCCGACCATTGCGACGACATTGCTGGTTCGCGATTGCTGTCTCTGCCTCCACGTACAGCGGGCGGCAAGAGCGCTGGCGCGGCGCTTTGATGACGCGCTGCGACCCGTCGGGCTGACCAACGGACAATTCTCGCTCCTGATGTCGCTCAACCGTCCGAAACCGCCGGGGATGACCGCCGTCGCCTCGTTTCTCGCGATGGATCGCACCACCTTGACGGCCGCCCTCAAGCCCTTGCGCCGCCGCAAGCTGGTCCGCCTGATGGCGGACCCGGCGGACCGCCGCAGCCGCCTCATGATGCTGACCGCTAAAGGACGAAAGGCATTGGCGCGGGCCGTTCCGATTTGGAGTAAGACGCACGCGGCAGTCGAAGGCCTTCTGCGCGGCGCCCAGGGCGACCGGCTGCGAAGCGATTTGCGCGCCCTCTCTTGATCTTTGGAGTGCGGCAGCCCTGCGGCCGCTTTTCTCATTCGCTCGCAGTCCTGGATTACATGGAAGCAGTCCGTTTGAAACCAAAAGCGGCAGCACGGCTGCCGCACTCCACGCAGGTATGCGGCGGATCCCCTGTGTTTTTTGCCTTCCGCATAGTTTCAATCACGCGGCCCAGTTCGACGACCTCGATGTGGCGCGGGCAGCCGGGCCAATTGTGGCGCCAACAAACGATGACGTCGCAGCGGTCCGCCGCATGCCCGTGCTCCCGGAAATTCTTGCTCTCGAATTCAAATTCGATCGACACGCGCTGCCAGCGCCCCGGACCGATTTGCCGCAGCGCCTCGCAATCCGGAAATCCCGTCTGAACGTTTTGCACCCAGTAGCCCAGCTCTTTCGCCAGCATCCCAAACAGAAAAACCACCGCTTGTTCGTTTATTGGTTCATGCCGCAGCCGCTCGAATGGACTCGGGTTGCCGTAGACGGGCCGGTCCCTCAGCCGGGCGTGCCACGTCTTGCGAGCCGCGAATGCGGGAGCAGGGTCGCTCCGCGCAAGTTGCCGCCTGGCCTTCCGCCCAACATCCTGCGCTTCACGCCGCCCTGCAACCTGGGGAAGTAGCGCCATCACGTCTGCCCACTCCCGCTTGCCCTTGGCGAAATTCCGAAAAGCCTCGGGCACCGCCCGCCAGCCCCCAAAGCGTATTGCCAGCGTGCCGGGATTGTAGTTTCCCAGGCGAAGATGCATGTGCCGCGGGGGGATCGCCCTGTTTTTTCGCACCGCCTTGCCCCAGTCTTCCAGCAGCGCCCGGTTCTCTATCTTCGCGTTCCGCGTGTACGGCCGCAGTCCCGCGGCTCGCACCGCCGCGCTCCACGTTCGGAAGTATTGCAACACAAAGTACGCCGAGATTCCGGATTGTGATTGAAACTCCGCCCGCGACGGCGCGCGGCCAAGCTTTCTCGCTGTCGCGGCGATGGATTTGAGAATTTGTCGTTCGTCTGGCACAGGTTTTCTACTTCCGAGTGCGGCAGCTCTGCTGCCGCTTTTCTTTCACCCGCAATCGCCGCCGTAACTCAGGCGCGCGAACTCGAGGCAAGGCGGGGAGCAATCTCGCGTACCCGTCGGCTCGTACCCCGGAATGTGGTTTGGATTGGGCGCAGTGAAGAAGCGGGGTTAGCTGTCCCTAAAATAAAAAAGCGGGAGAGGAATCTCCCGCTGTCGAAACGTCGTTTTCTACAAAAAGGACTATGCACGAACTGCTTGGGCTCCTTCTAGCGAAACTTTCATGGGCTCAACGCTCTGCGGTCACCTGATAGGTGGCTTTAGCCGCAATCCGGCTGAGCGATGACAGGAACGTTTCGGACTTCCTGGCTCAATATGCTGACTCGAATACATCTACGTCATAGAAAACGACTAGCCGCAATTTCTCATATTAAGTAGAAAAAGGCTGTTGCTTAGCGAACCGCGTAGAGTACGTGCTGGGACTAGCGAAAAACGAACGTTTGAAGACGGAGATCGCCAAGGAGATGGCGGAGGCGAAAGCGCAGTACCAACAGACCGGACGCGCGACTCGACTGTTCAAAGAGTTCTTCTATCAGACGCTGAAAAGCTGGAGTCGTGCGCGACGCGTGGTGGCCAAGGCCGAGCATCTGGAAAAGGGAGAGAACCCGCGATTCGTAGTGACCTCTCTGAGCGGAGAAGCATGGCCGGCACAGGCGCTGTATGAAGAGCACTACTGTGGAAGAGGGGACATGGAGAATCGCATCAAGGAACAATTGATGCTGTTCAGCGATCGCACCAGCACGCATTACCTGCGCAGCAATCAATTGCGCTTGTACTTTTCTTCGATCGCCTACGTGTTGTTGCAGATGCTGCGGCGACTGGGACTGGCGGGAACGGAGTTGGCCCAGGCGCAGTGCTCCACCATTCGGCTCAAGTTACTGAAGATTGGCGCGCTGATCCGCATCACGGTGCGCAAGGTGTGGGTCTCGCTGGCCGGTGGGTACCCCTATGTCGCACTCTTCCAGCAAATCTATGAAAAGCTCTGCGCCGTGCCGCTAAAGTATTGAAAAAGAAAGATCCCGAACAACTTTTTCGTCGCTTCTGTCAACCGGGGGAAAGGTGTGCGCCGAAACAGTCTCGGAGAGAGGAAATCTCTCACGCCAAGCGAAAAAACGGATTAGCGAACAACAGCACCCCGCGAAACTATTTCGCAACTCCCAATTCGAACAAACTTCACCCCACTGCTGCCAAGCTGTGAGAGATTGGGGCTAGGTACACTCAGGTCGGAGTGGCCCACCAGAGGCGAAACTTCTCGAAAACTTTCGCCGACGCCGCCGATCTAAATGATCATTTTGAAGTGCGGCCACAATTCGCGAAGAGGAGCGATGGGCTTGTGGCAGACGTAGACGGGAATGGAGCGCTCGTTGGGCATGGCGTGCTCGGAGCTGATAACCGCGGCTTGGCGGACTTCGCCGAAAAGTTTGATGTATTCGCTGGAGCGCTCGCCGAAAATGATCATGCAGGAGCCGGAGTAGCGTCCGGGGCCCCAATCGTAGTAGCTGTTATGACCGCTGAGAGCATTCGGGAGGCCGAGAGCAGGGCCATAGTAGTCGATTGCGCCGGCTTCGCCGTAGTTCCCCGCCAGAATGCCGCAGGTGGATCTTTCGGCCGGAGGCAAGGCGTCGTAGACCTGGGAAACGGTCACGGCAATGTTCTGCCAGCCGAACATGTCCGCGTATAGCTGAGGAAGCTGCACCGATTGAGCGTCGCGCTCGGTTTTGGCGATCTCTCCCGCCGGAACGATCCTGTCGTAACGAAGGAACGTATTGATGGGCAAAAAAGGAACGCCGAACGGCGCCATGCCCAGCCCCCCGACGACGATCATGGCCGGAAGGGCTATTCTGACCCAATTGCGGTTGACCGGCGCCGCGAACCGCTCGATGGCAACACCGCCAGCCGCAAGAAGGAGCGGGTACGCCGGCAGCATGTAATAGGATTTGCCGTGGAGCACGAGGAAAATCGTCAGCACGATCAAATAGCACCAGCCGAGAAACCGGAAAGGCCTCGCCTCGCGTGAAAGGAAGAGCCAAGCCAACCCGGCGAGCCAAACGGGAAGGGCGAGAGGATTGAGAAATGCGACCTGATCGCCGAGAAAATCCAGCGGCGAAATAGGAATGTTTTTAAGATCCTGCGCGTTGCGCACTACTTCGATTTGCGGCCATCCGTGGCGGGCTTCCCATATCAGATTCGGGAGGAACAAGGCGAAGGCTAGCAAAGCACCAATCCAGATCCACTTCGAGCGAAAAACGCGGCTTTCGCCGGCGAGAATCAGTCCGGCCACGAGCGCGAAGCCGAAGACAAGCATGGTGTGCTTATTTTCGAGCCCCACTCCCGCCAGAGCGCCGAATGCGAGCCACCAACGAGGCGAAGCACCGCCGACGATACGCAGGGTCAGCCAGGCGCAAAGGAGCCAAAACAGAGGCTCGAAGGCGTTCATGGAAAAAAAACTGTCGAAGGCAAGAAACGCCGGAGCGAACAGGACCGAGAGAGCAGCCAGGCATTGGGCGAATGCGTTGCCGCCGAGTTCGCGAGCGAGAATGCCGGTGAGGAATACGACGGCTCCGCCGGTAAGCACAGGCAACAGGCGGAGGGCTACGATGGAATGACCGAAGGCGTGGCCAGCGAACCACGCGAGATAGGCAATCAGCGGCGGCTGGTCAACGTACCCCCAAGCCAAATGCCTGCCGCAGGCCATGTAGTACAGCTCGTCGCGAAAGAAGCCGTAATGGCGGATGCCTGCAAACTGCAACATCATTTTCGCCAAGGCCAAGCCCAAAAGCATGGCCGTAGGGCCAACGACGGCCTCCCTGACCAAAGGAAAGTTGAGGGGCCACGCCTCGAGGACTGCATCTGTTTTGCTCATGAGGGCAGAGGCAGCGCGATTAACGAATGGCTGCGGTCAGCTTGCGTTGATCCCTTCCGCGCCTATATCGAAGTGCTTCTTGCACTCAGAAGGAAGTGCTCCGCGCGTGCAGCGCGTTCATCGTCGGCCGGAATTCCCGATTTGGATTTCTGACTCGCGCATGGTACGCCTCTCGTGCTCTCGACACAACGAATTTTTCGCCACAGCGGGCCGCAGGGGGAA
Organism: uncultured Acidobacteriota bacterium; assembly: GCA_963843265.1. GTDB lineage: Bacteria > Acidobacteriota > Terriglobia > Acidiferrales > UBA7541 > Acidiferrum. The sequence goes on from CAWJJR010000002.1 coordinate 697,807, forward strand.
GAGCACAGAGTTCACGGAGAAGCGAGGATCGGAAGCGGACGGCTTGGACCACGCGCCGAATCTGAAGCTCGCAGCAAGATAGGGCAGAGGCCACAAGCGTCCTAAAATAAAAAAAGCGGGAGAGGAGTCTCCCGCTGTCGAAACTTAGTTGGCTACAGAAATAAGCATACACGAAGCGCTGGGGCTGCGTCAAGCAAAATTTGCATACGAAAGCGGCTCAGTTCCGGTTGTGCCGTGGCTCACAGACTGACAAAGGGCTGCAGTCCCAACAGGACGCTTCGGAAAAGGCGCACACCTCGACCGTCGAAAATTTGGCGCCGTGAAATTGGGACTATGGGTCCCAGTGACTGGCCGCAAAGGAGATCACTCGCCGGGCTTCAGCTCGCGAATCCAGATATTTCTGAAGCGCACCGGGTTGCCGTGATCCTGTAGCGCGAGCGGCAGCTTCTCGGGAGTCGGTTTGTAAGGTGGCCGACTTCCGTTTGCTGTAGGGCCAGTGAGCTCGACGTTGTCTTGGACGAGGACGCCGTTGTGAAAGACGGTGAAGCGTGCTTTGCGCAGGAGCTTGCCACCGGCATCAAAACGCGGGCCGTGGAATACGATGTCATACCATTGCCATTCGCCCGGCGGCCGCGCGGCGTTCACGAGCGGAGGATACTGGCCGTAGATTGCCGCAGCCTGGCCGTCGGCGTAGGTTCGATTCTCGTAGGAGTCGAGGACTTGCACTTCGTAAAGGCCCTGGAGAAAGACGCCGCTGTTTCCTCGCTCTTGGCTCTCGCCGTGTGGAGGCGTAGGCTCTCGAAACTCAACGTGCAATTGGCAATCGCCGAAGACTTCCTTTGTACGGAGTTCGCCCGTTTTCGGCACAACCTCGAAATAACCATTTTCGAGTTTCCATTTTGCCGCGCTGCCGTCGTCCTGCTGCCACTTCGAGAGATCTTTTCCGTCAAATAAAATTGTGGCGTCCGAAGGCGGGCGTCCCGGTTCAGCCTGCGTGCTTGATGTGCCGGGATTGATGACCGGCGGGACCGGGCGGTTCATATCGTGTTGTTTCCAACGCGTATCGACTTGTCCGAGCAAAATGCCTGGGCTTGCAACAATCACAGCTGCCACCAATAAAGTGAGATGAGTTGGTTTCATGTTTTGTCCTCGACTCGAATGCGCGAGGATTCTAACGCCGATTTGCCTGTGAATACAGAATTGTTGTGGGAAGACGCTTCCGCAGCTAGAAACGGCTACTTGAGCGATGCCAGAGCCAAAGGACGAATCCGAGGACGGTACCGAGACTGAGAGATACGGCGAAAAATAGCCGCGATTCAGGGACACCGACGAGCGCCATCAGAATAAAACCAATGGCAATAAACAGCCCGATAAGATGTCCAGTCCACTGTCCGCCCCCAACGGGACCGAAGGGTACAATCTGTGCCTGAGGGCGCGACAATTCCGACGGTCGCGCCTTCCGCGAGGATTGGAGAGTCGGGTAAGAATACTTATCCATAGCCGACAGTATACGCTTCTGGTTAGTGGAGGTGAATAGCGCGGCGTTGGAGCCGCGCTCTTTCCCCTTTCAAGGCATTGACTCGTCAGGCGGCGGAGCCGCGGATGCGCATGCCGTAGAACGAACGATAGACGAAGAAGAAGGAGACTATGAAGAAAGCGGCGGCAAGAATATGCGTTAGGCCGTTGCCCTGGCTGGCGGTGAGTTGCACGGCTAGCTCGACAGCCAGCAAGCCGAAGAGAGTCGTGAATTTGATGACCGGGTTGAGAGCCACGGAAGACGTGTCTTTGAACGGATCGCCAACCGTGTCGCCGATGACCGTGGCGTCATGGAGCGGCGTGCCTTTTTGTTTCAGTTCGACTTCGACGATTTTCTTGGCGTTGTCCCAGGCACCACCGGCGTTGGCCATGAAGATGGCCTGGTACAAACCGAAGATGGCGATGGAGAACAAATAGCCGATAAAGAAGAAAGGTTCGATAAAAGCGAACGCCAGCGTGGCGAAGAAGACGGCGATGAAAATGTTGAGCATGCCCTTCTGCGCGTATTTGGTGCAAATTTCGACGACTTTCTTGCTGTCCTCGACGCTGGCTTTTTCGACGCCCTCGAGCTTGATATTGGCCTTGATGAATTCGACGGCGCGGTAAGCACCGGTGGTCACGGCTTGCGTGCTGGCGCCCGTAAACCAATAGATCATCGCGCCGCCGGTGACGAGGCCGAGAACGAACGGTGCGTGAAGCAGCGAGAGACTGTTCACGTTGTCGGTGAGGCCGTGCGTAAGTGCCATAATGATAGAGAAAATCATCGTGGTTGCGCCAACGACCGCCGTGCCGATGAGCACGGGCTTGGCGGTGGCTTTAAAGGTATTGCCCGCGCCGTCGTTTGCTTCGAGCATTTCCTTGGCGCGCTCGAAGTTGACGTCGATGTTGTAATCTTTCTTTAGTTCCCCTTGAATTCCTGGAATAGTTTCGATCAACGAGAGTTCGTACACGGATTGCGCGTTGTCAGTGACCGGGCCGTAAGAATCGACCGCGATCGTGACCGGCCCCATGCCGAGGAAGCCGAAGGCCACCAAACCGAAAGCAAACACCGCCGGCGCCAGCATCATCGCGCCAAGGTTCAGCGTGCTGATTAAGTAGCCGATGGCCATAAGAACGACCATCGCCAAGCCGATGTAATAAGCGGAAAAATTGCCCGCAACAAAGCCCGAGAGAATGCCGAGCGATGCGCCGCCTTCTTCCGCCGAAGAAACGACTTCCTTCACGTGCCGCGATTCCGTGGAAGTAAACACTTTCACCAGTTCCGGAATGATCGCGCCGGCCAGCGTGCCGCACGAAATAATCGTCGCCAGCTTCCACCACTGGGAGGCGTCGCCGCCGAGTTCGGGAATAATCAGATAAGAGATCGCGTAGGTGAAGGCGATAGAAACGAAGGAGGTGATCCAGACCAGCGAGGTGAGTGGCGCCTCGTAGTTCATCTTGTCCACGTTTCCGTATTTTGCTTTGGCGATGAAGCCGTTGAGGAAATAAGCAGCGGCGCTGGCGACCAGCATCACGACGCGCATCACGAAAATCCAGACCAGCAATTCGACCTGAACCTTTGGATCTTTCACGCCAAGAAGAATAAAAGTGATCAGCGCAACGCCAGTGACGCCGTAGGTTTCAAAGCCGTCAGCGCTCGGCCCAACCGAATCCCCCGCGTTATCCCCTGTGCAATCAGCGATGACGCCCGGATTGCGGGCGTCGTCTTCCTTGATTTTGAAGACGATTTTCATCAGGTCGGAGCCGATGTCGGCGATTTTCGTGAAGATGCCGCCCGCGATGCGCAACACAGCCGCGCCAAGCGATTCGCCAATGGCAAAGCCGATAAAACACGGCCCGGCAAAATCGCCGGGGACAAAGAGCAGAATGAAAAGCATCATCAGCAGCTCGACGCTGATGAGCATCATACCAATGCTCATGCCGGCTTCGAGCGGCGTGTGATAAATCGGATAGGGCTTTCCGCGAAGGGCGGCGAACGCAGTGCGCGAGTTGGCGAAGGTGTTCACGCGAATGCCGAACCAGGCCACGCCATAGCTTCCTGCCATGCCGATGACGCTGAAAACGAGAATGATGGGCAGAGTAACCGCCGTCGGATGCACGGGAGCGAGAACGCCGAAATAAAGAATGATGACTACGGCGATGAAAAGCCAGAGCAGAATGAGAAACTTGCCCTGAGTCAGGAGGTACGTCTTACAAGTTTCGTAGATGAGCTCGGAAATGTCGCGCATCGATTTGTGCACGGGCATGCTTTTGAGGCGGTTGTAAATGGTCAGCCCGAAAATGAGGCCGAAAATACAAAACGCGATACCGAAGAGAAGCAGCTTGTGCCCATCGATTCCAAGAAAACTGACTTGCGAAAGATCTGGAACCTTTAGGCTGGCTTCACCGCCCGCCTCTTGAGCCCGTGTTGCGGCTCCCGTCACGAGCGCGAGAAAAGCTGGTACGGCGCTCCATTTGGCGAATCTAAAACCCAGGGACCAGGCACTTGAAAGCCAGGTGCGCATCAAAAATCCTCCATGAAAAAATCGGATTCAGGGCAACGGCGGCCCTGCACACTCGTTTCCGGCACACTATTTCTACCGAACGCTGTTAGGCTAGCACCGGGGGAATGCCTCGCCGGATTTCAAAAGGCTCCCACCTCAAGACAGGACAGGAACTTGGCTTTTGTGCTGCCCCGGCCGGACCGGGGCTGCTCGAACGCTGGCCCAACCTATCTGCCACCGCAACAACATGAGGCAGCTCCCTGTGGGGTCTACGAACGGGCAAACACAAAACGTTGATTTATAACATTTCGCAGAGCGGCGGGTCAAACTTTGAGGAGTCAATCCTGAGACGGCGAAATCTGCGCCGGGAAGGATACAAGCGTGCGCGGATGCAGACCGTTAGTAGCAGGGTACCGCGGCGAATACGGAGCATCAAAGCTTTTGCAAAGCGATGGTAACATGCCTGCACTGCTGGAACAGGAAACATCCCGGTTTGGACGGGGGTCCTTGCATTCGGATTCATTGCCGCAGGCAGCAGGGCGCGCTCCGGCTACCGTCGCAGCTCGCTACAATGAGAAACGTAAAAAGGACGTCTTGGCTCGGGAAATGCATTTAGCACAGCTAAAGACTTCGGCACGGCACGACAACGATCGAGCTGCGGGAAACGCGTGAGAAATCATTTCTTCATAACTGGCACGGATGCGGGTGTCGGAAAGACGACACTGTCCGCGTTACTTTGCGCAGCGCTGGACGCCGTTTACTGGAAACCTATCCAGACGGGGACGCTCGAAGGGTCGGACCGAGTAACCGTGATGCGGCTCGCGGGGATCGGCACGGATCGCACTTTGGACGAAGTTTATAAATTTGTGCCGCCGGTTTCGCCGGATTTGGCCGCGCGCTGGGCGGGCGTGGAAATCGATCTGGGGCGAATTAATCTGCCCACCAGTTTGCTGAACGACTGGCTTGTCGTCGAAGGGCTGGGCGGCGTGCTGGTTCCTATCAATCAAAAACAGTTCATGCTGGACATGATGGTCAAGTTTAGGCTTCCTGTGATTCTTGCGGCGCGCAGCGGTGCCGGGACGATCAATCACACACTTCTGACGCTGGCGGCTTTGCACGCGGCTGAACTGCCGGTGCACGGAGTGGTTTTAATTGGCGACCAGAATCGCGAGAATCGCGAAACCATCGAGCGCTTTGGACATGTCAGAGTGATTGGCGAGATTCCCCGGCTGCCGAATCTTCACCGGACGGCGTTGATGCAAATCTTCATGAACCACTTTGATCGGGCGGCGTTTTCGCAATAGACTCGCGCTGGCTGCGCCTTTGCGCGCTTGAGCTTCGTCAAAAATTTGCGTCGCGCGAGGCGATGAAAAAAAGCGGCAGCTGGGCTGCCGCACTCCAAACTCGGGTGGCGATTGCCCTTAAATTTGAACGGCTGGAAGCAAAAGATTGTCGCCTTCGCTGGCGGGCTGGGAGCGCCGGGCCTTTTTCTTATTTCCTTTTTGGATTCCTCGGTGCTCTCGTTTCCCATCATCAACGATTTTCTGCTGATTCATTTGTCTATTGAGCATCCGCAACGGATGCCGCTCTATGCGTTGATGGCCACGACAGGGTCGGCGCTAGGCTGCGTGCTGCTTTACTATCTGGCGCGCATGGGAGGGGAAGCTTACTTTCACCGGAAGGCAGGAGCGCGCGCTCATGCGATTCGCCATTGGGTCGAACGCAACGGCTTTGGTGGAATGTTGGTAGCTGCGCTGCTGCCGCCGCCGACGCCGTTCAAGGTATTTGTATTCGCGGCTGGAGTTTTTGAAGCGCCGATATTTGAATTTACGTCGGCGATCGCGCTGGCGCGATTGTTTCGTTACTTTGGCGAAGGCTATCTTGCGGTGCGTTATGGCGCGGATGCGATGCCTTATCTCGTCGCGCACAAGTTGCAAGTGACGGTCCTGGCGATTGCGCTCGTGACTGTGAGCTACGGGCTTTCGCGATGGATCCTGCGGCACAGGCCGCCGGCCGGACAGGCTAACTGAAACAAACCACTTGTAAGCGGCAGAAAGCGGCAGCGGGCTGCCGCACTCCACATTGTTTTCAGTTGCGCGAGTCGCGAGCCCAGACGAATTCTTGAGATGTGACTTGGCTGTTTCGATCGAGCTCGATGTAGGCGGCAACTTCGTGCTTGGTCTGGCCCGACGCCTCATAACGTAGATCGCGCAGAACTACGACGTAGCCTGTTTCGGTTTTTTCTACGCTGGCTTTGGGAATCTGCGCCGTCGCGAGAAAGCGTTTGGCCACATTTGTGTTTCGCGCGGCTTGCAGCGCGGGAGAAGGCTCGGGCTTGAAGATTCGCAAGCTGTAGTCCGGGTCGAAATCGCTGGCGGCCGCGACGTTGACATCGATTTCGTCCAGCGCACTTTCGGTTTCCACCACTCCGCGCCAGGTGAGCAGGGAGAGGGTTTCCGGGTAAGCCCAGGCGCGGCGCGCCGTCTCGCCATGATACGCACGAGATGAGAGCAAAGAGGTTGCGTTCGAGTGCAGGGTTGCTCGTGCGCCCACATAGACGAGGATCAGAGCGAGGCCGATGAGGGCGCCAGTCTGGCCGCGCGGCTTTTTTGACTTTGCGCCAATTTCGGAGCCGACCAGACGAAGCAACTCGGGAATCGCGATCGCGCCGATGAGGATCGTGAGAATCCATGGATCGATTCCGGGAAGCCAATCCGCTGCGATTCGACGGGAACTGAATGGCCAGAAAAGCATCACGCCGTCGGACTGGCAAGCATCCATCGCGATGTGTAACAACGCGCAACTGAACGGCGCGGCGAGTCCGTAGGTTGCGGAGCTGCGGAGCACGAACGGCCGCCATACCTTCGGGTCGTCCGACGCGGCTTCATCTTCCTTCAGATGACCGATAGGGACGATTATTCCTCCCCAGATGCTGCCCAGGACCGCGAAGAAGATTACAGGCAGGATCGAGTAAAGAATCGCAGCAAGGATGGAATGAAAATAGGTTCCATGCCAGTTGAGAAAAACGGACGGACTTAAGTAGTTGCTGAGCCAGTCTACATCCGCTGCGACGCCGACAACCACGGCCGACGCGGTCGCCGCCTTACCAGCACGAGGGAAAAGGCCTCGGACAATCGCTAGCGATGCCAGTCCATGAGTGACAAGGTCCACGATTACGTCTGCGCGGTCGGCTTAGATTGCGCGGAGAGGCCATTGCGCGGCACGAGCAGCTTCAGAGCGCGCGGCACAATTTTAAACTCGACGGGAAGGCGAGCGAGCGGCTCGCCGTCGACCTGTGCGTAGATCGGGCTTTCATCGAGCGGCTCGCAGAGCACGTGATCCGCTTTCCAAAAGTGGACGCCCGCGGTCCCGCGAAGTTTTCCCAGCCAGAGAGTCGGCAGATAACTCAGGTAACGCAAGCCGCTGCGCGTGGTCAGCGTCATCAACTCAAACTGATCTTCATAGAGATCCGCATCGGTGGTGATTTTGAACGGACCGCCGTAATTTTTGGTGCGGCCAACCACTACGAGCGACGAGTCGATTTCCTTGCCCGCGGCTGTAACGCGAAAATGCTGGAACTTATAGCGCAGAGCTTCGCGCGCGCCTTGCCACCAGTACGCCAGAATTCCCACGCGTGCTTTAAGTTCGAGATCGATGGAATACACGATCATGCCATCGGCTCCCGCGCCGGCCACGCTGAGAAAATACTTTTTCTTCTCCGGTTCGTTCAGCGGAGTGGCGAGTCCCAGAGGGATTTCACGCACTTCTCCGCAGACGAGCTTTTCTGCTGCGCTGGGAATGTCCCACGGCAGGTCCAGTTCTTTGGCAAGCACATTGGCGGTTCCGCCGGGAAGGAGCGCAAGCGGGACGCGATGACCGTTTTTCTGGCCCGCGAGGCCGTTCACGATTTCATTTAGTGTGCCGTCGCCTCCGCAGGCGATGACGAGCTGGCGCCCTTCCACATGCGCGCGCTGCGCGATTTCCGTGGCGTCGCCGGCTTTGGTGGTTTCGGCGAGATCGGTCTGAATGCCGCCGGCGGCGAAAATCCGGCGCGCTTTATCGAGCAGGTTGCGGCGCCCATGACCACCATTTCCGGCGTTGGGGTTGTGGATCAACAGCGCGTTTTGGATTTCCGTGGTCATCTTTTGTTCGGGCTAAGGCTCGTGGGCCTCTCCAAATTTAGAGTCGTGCGGGTGGCTGGGAAAAGCGGCAGCAGGGCTGCCGCACTCCACAGGCGGTATTCATTCTATATAATGTCAGGCGAAATTGAGCTATTCCTTCTTCAGAGGGTTTCATGGCCAAATCCGCTCCTGCCTCCATCAAGAAAGAGATCGAAGTGCTTCGCGAGAAGCTGCGCTACCACGAATACCGCTATTACGTCCTCGACGATCCGGAAATATCGGACGCGGCTTACGACAAGCTGATGCAGCGGCTGAAGGATCTCGAGGCCGCGCACCCGGAGCTGGCTACGCCGGATTCGCCGACCGTGCGCGTGGGAGGAGCGCCGCGGGAAGGTTTTCAGACGGTGCGACACGCGCGGCCGATGCTGAGCCTCGACAACGCGTTCTCCTATGACGCGTTGCGCGATTGGGACCGGCGGGTGCGCGAAGGCAGCGGGCAGGAAAAGATTCAATATATTGCCGAACATAAGTTCGACGGGCTGAGCATTTCGCTGCAATACGAGGACGGCATGCTGGTGCGCGGCGTGACGCGCGGCGACGGAACGACCGGCGAAGACGTTACGCCCAACGTGAAAACCATCCGATCGATTCCGTTGCGCGTCGATGCCGCGGCGCTGAAAAAGGCCAAGCTGCCAGCGGCGTTCGAGGTGCGTGGCGAAACGATGATGACGCGCAAGGCGTTTGAAGCGCTGAACCGGCACCAGGAAGAGATCGGCGGAAAGATTTTTGTCAACGCGCGCAACTCCGCGGCCGGGGCCGTGCGCGTCCTCGATCCTTCGATTACCGCTGCGCGGCGGCTGGACTTTTTCGCCTACTACCTCTTCGTCGATGGAAAGGTGCCTTATCCCAAACATTCCGATAGCCTGCTGGCTCTTAAGCAATTGCACTTCCGCGCCTCCGATGATTGGAAACTTTGCGATGGAATCGACGAGGTGCTGGCGTATTGCGACGCTTGGGACACGAAGCGCGAGAAGCTGCCGTACGACATCGATGGCGTGGTGATTAAGGTCAATTCCGTCGGAATTCAGAACGAATTAGGCTTTACTTCGCGCGCTCCGCGTTGGGCTATCGCTTACAAATATCCCGCGAGGCAGGAGACTACCGTCGTCAACGACATCATTGTGCAGGTGGGGCGCACGGGCACGCTAACGCCCGTCGCCGTTCTTGAGCCGGTGCAAGTCGGAGGCGTCACTGTCAGCCGTTCCACACTCCACAATTTTGATGAAATTCAAAGGCTCGGCTTGCAGATTGGCGACACGGTTTTGATTGAGCGCGCTGGCGAAGTGATTCCACACGTCCTGAAAGTGGTCAAGGAGGGGAAGAATCGCAAACCCTTTCGCATGCCGAAGCATTGCCCGGAATGCCACAGCGCGGTACATCACGTGGAAGGGGAAGTGGCGTATCGCTGCGTGAATGCGGCGTGCCCGGCGAAGCGGAAGGAATCTCTACTGCATTACGCCGGTCGCCACGCCATGGATATTGACGGCCTCGGCGAAAAAATCGTCGATCAGTTAGTGGACAAGAGTTTGGTGAAGGATGTAGCTGATCTTTATGCGCTGAAAGAGGACGAGGTCGCCGGACTCGAGCGGATGGCGGAAAAATCTGCACAGAATCTGCTTGAGGAAATCGAAGGGAGCAAGAAAAACAGTTTGGCGCGGCTCATTTATGGGCTGGGCATTCGCATGGTCGGCGAACGAACCGGGCAATTGCTGGCAGAACACTTCTCTTCGCTCGAAGAATTGGCGGGAGCCAAAGAAGAGGAGCTTGAAGCGGTGCCCGAAGTCGGCCCGATCGTCGCGGCGGCTATCGTCGAATTTTTCTCGGAGCCGGCGAATCGTCAGCTCATAAAAAAGCTGCACAAAGTGGGCGTGCATCCTACCGCAGAAAAGCGCGTCGTCAAAAGCCAGAAACTGGCGGGCAAATCCTTCGTCTTCACAGGCGGGCTGGCGAATCGCAGCCGCGAAGAAGCCGGTGAACTCGTCCAGCAAAACGGCGGCAAAGTTTCGGGTTCGGTCAGCAAAAAAACCGACTACGTTGTGGTGGGCACTGACCCCGGCTCGAAATATGACAAAGCCAAGGAGCTTGGCGTGGCCATCCTGACTGAAGCTGAATTCGAGAAGCTGCTTTCATCCAAGTAAACCTCTCGCGGGTTCGTCTTTCTCCCAAACGTTTGCTGGCTTTTGATATTCAGCTGAGCAATAATCCGGGCCGCCAATCGCCATTCCATGAAAAGGCTCAGCCAATTCCTACGCTCGGTCCTACCGGCAGATCCGTGGCAACTTGTGTTTTTGATTGGCGCGGTACTTCTATTTGTCTCGCCTCGATTCCCGTGGTATCCCAACGCACTGATTCTTGCGGCCAAAGCAGTCCCGTCAGGCCTTAATTCGGTCGCGCTACGCGAAAATTTCTACTTACTGAGCGTCTACCTCTATCCCATGGTCTTCGCTGGTCTGCTGGCCTACCTTACTTGTTTCTATCCTGGACCCAAGCCCGTCCGCCGCATTCTCTGGTTGGTGCTTCTGCCCACTCTTCTCAGCTTGACCCTTATTTTCCCCATTCTCTACCGCATCTCTCGGCCATCGACTTCTGTGCTCGAACCTGCGGCTCCACTCTCCGTTGCCCTTCAATGGCTCCGGTCGAACATCTGGGATTTTCCAGTGGGCCTGCATTTCTGCGTCTTTTCGCTCCTCCTGATTCTCGTTTTCATGGTCAGACTTCAGTCTGGAAAGTCTTCTTTGTCCCTTGCGATGCCCCTTATATCGATTTCATCGGACCAACCGCCTGATTCGTGGAACAGTACCCGATTACTAGTCTTCATCCTGCTCTGCCCCCTGTTTCTAATTGACGGTCTGCTTGGTCTTCCGCTGATTCTTACTTCCATTCTTTCAAGTCATCCGCTTTCATCTACGTATCTGACCCTTGGTAGGATCATTGCCGCGCTCATGGACGCCGGGGTGCTGGTTGCTCTTGCTCTCTTGATGCTCGGTCAGTCAGGCAGAAAAATGGTGCGAAATTTATTTCAATTACCGCAGCCACACGATGCGTTTTTCGCTCTTTTGCTTCCCATCGGGCTTGCTGGATTGCTCTCCGCGCCTAGCTACCTCATTGCTCGAACGAATTGGGTCATCTACGCGATCCATGAGACCTCCGCCCCCCAATTCGCTTACTATTTCGACCTGACTCGCGTGAAGGACCCCTGGCTTCTGCTCATGGCCATTGGCGCTTTCGCCGAGGAATTTGTCTTTCGTGGCCTGCTTCTGCACAAATTGGTATCCCGCTATGACCTTCATCGTGGAATCTTCTTAACAGGAATTATATGGGCCGCTTACCATTTTCGAGGCGATTCCTACGCTGGTCTTTCCGTCGGCGGGGTGCTCCTCCACCTTGCGAATAGAATCCTTTTCTGTCTGGCACTGAATTACGCACTTGCTTGGATGACCCTTCGTTGGAAGTCTATTATTCCCGCAGGCATCGCGCACACTGTGTCAAACATGCTTGTGGTCGCTGGCGTCAATCACACAATTCCATGGAGCGATGAATTCCGCATATTAGAATGGGCCCTTGTGGCTCTTTTGCTTTTTCGTTATTGGCCGTACGATCAAACCGAGCCTGTGCAGACCACTCCCACCGGGTCTCAGTTCGAATCGGCGATTTAATCCCCATATTCTGGCGTTATAATGAAGTTGGCGGGTGAGTCGGGTGATCGCTGGCTTGGTCATCGCAAGATGGCTGGGCGGGAGGAAAGTCCGGACACCGTCGTCGTAGGCTCGAGAGAGCCGGTGACGAAATAGGGCAACGCGCCTGGTAACGCCAGGGGAGCGGTGGCACAGACTTGAGTCTGTGCGGCTGGCTTGTGCTTGCGTCGCACGCGGAATCGCGCGACGAAGAAAGAGCACAGGCTGAAGCCTGTGCTACTGTTCACGGAAAGTGCCACAGAGAATATACCGCCGGCTGAGAGAAGCACGGTGGCATCGCGCAGGAAAACCTGCGGGACGTCTTCGAAATGCTCGCTCAGTTTGGCAAGGGTGAAAAGGTGGGGTAAGAGCCCACCGCTCGTTTGGCAACAAACGGGGCACGGAAAACCCCGCGTGGTGCAAGGCCAAATAGGAGGGGAGAGCCGGCCCGGCTCGCCGAGAACGCTTGCGAAAGCCAGCGCTCTTCCTCTGCGATGGAGCAATCCAAAGCAGAGAGCAACCCTCGGGTAGGCTGCTGGAGCCGTGGTGCGAATCACGGCCTAGAGGAATGATCGCCGTGGCACGCCGTCCTTTACGGGAAGACGCGCCGCACAGAATCCGGCTTACAGGCTCATCCGCTGATTTTTGTCGCAAATTCCCGCATAAGCACGCAAGCCCTATCGGGGAAGTCATCCACGACCCGGGCTCTCCGGGTATCGCACTGCAATCAGGATTTCATACGCGATTGCATCGCCATGGCGACAAGTGCGCCTATCAAAATAGCCGGGAAAAGTTGACCGATCGCAGCCTCGGCGATAGTGAGGGATCGCGCAATCGGAGAGATTGGAAGGACTTCGCCGCCTATTGTGGTGAGGTTACAAAAGCTGAAATACGTCAGCTTCGAAATGAGTTGGTCGAAGCTTGCCGGCGCAGTGGCGAAATGGAAGGAGCCGGGCCGGGATTGTTCGACGATCTGGAAGGCGGAAGCCCAAGCCATCCCCACCAGCAAATACGCAGAAATTCCTCCTTGGATGCGGCTCCAAGTAACCGGGCCGCCGCGAAACATCACGACGAGGACGATGCGAACATAAACCAATAACGTTATGGTCGCTAAAACGCTGCCGAGCTGGTGCAGGAGCGGCGTCGGACGGAAGCGCCCCACGGCCAAAACAATCGCCGTCACGGCAACGATTGTGCTAACGGCGACAGTATCGATGCGGCTCTGCTTTGCGGCAAAAGCCGCAAACAGCATGAGAGTTATGATCACGGAATCGAGAGCTGCTCGCCACGGCACACCCGCGTCCCGCAAAGGGGTGACCACGAAAACGAGTAAGACCAGCGAAACGGTGACTAACGTAAGGCCGAGATCACCGGACCAGAATTCTCCTGACTTTATTCCTATTGGAAAGCGCGGATTTCTTGAGTGTGCATCTACGGATTGCATTAAGGGTCCCTCCGTTCAACAAAGACTTGGAATCACCTCGACAGAGAAATTAATGCAAGCGTAGCTCCAAGTACAACCTCTTCGTTTTCCGCAATCTTACGGAAAGTTTCCCGATCCGGCCCAGAATTCTCTCCGAACTCTCGTGAATTCGCGAAGGAGCCGGGGACCAATTCCCGTTCGGATCGTACTGGCGCATGGCGGCCGCGATTTCGCTTGTATCGGCGCCCAGGTCGCGTTCATAAACGACGCCTTCACGGTTAATCATGAAGGTCATGATCCCCGTTTCGGCATACTTGACGGGAGTTGCGAGGATGGCGAAGCCATTGGTCATCTTGCCATTCACGATGTAGTTTTGCGCTTGGCCAAGGGCGTTATCACCTTGCGCGGTCAGAATACGCAGGACGTATCCGTCGAGGACCAAAGGCTGGCCCGGAGACAACGAGGCTTCGGAAGAATTCGGCAATTCGCCGAGGTACGCTAGTGGACTGGGAACCGCGCCCTCGGAAGCAGGCCAGTACAGTCCATCCTTTTATATTCGTGAATGGATCGACCGAGAGCGAACTGACTATGGGCGCCGCGGGAGTTCGTGACTGTGGAAACGCCTTGCGAGCAAACAATGATGACCGCGCATTCGAAGCGTCTACGGTTTCGCACCAGAAAATCCCATCTCATTAGAAAAAGATCCGCAGGCAATAGTTCCGCGTCGGGGGGTAGCTTGCCCCGGACAAAGGCCGGAAGTAATCATTGACTCCTAGTATGCAGGGGGTGACACTGACTCTACCCTTCAACAATCTGTTTCTCGGGCTGCGCCTTCTCTCTCCCAGCTTTCAGGAACTGAATGTCCCAGATGTAATTTTGCATTCGCCCGCGGACGGGTAAATGCGAGTTGCCTCAGCGTCGTTGGACGTTCTGGGAGAGCATATTGAAGACGAGAAGCAGCAAAATCCACCCTGCGATGACAATTGATTTGGCAAAGCTGGCAAAGGCCAAATCTGCGCATCTCTTGTTCCGTAGCGAACCGCGTGCTCAGCGCGATGAACGGCGATTGGCCAGAAAATCCCTGCAACCTCCGGACATTCTTTGCGTGTTCACGGCTTCCGAGATTAACAAAGGGCATCTCGTGGGCCATCGGAGGCCGGCGTGAACTTGAGATCGAGGCGGGGACAAAAACAGCAGGCAACGAGAATCCTCATTGCCGACGATGACGCTATTACACGACGTCTTTTGGAGAAAATGTTGGGGCAGGCTGGCTATGAAGTTGTCGCCGTCGAGAACGGGCGCCAGGCTTTGCAATTCCTGTCCAGAGCGGATGGGCCGCGGTTGGCACTATTGGATTGGCTCATGCCGGGGCTCAACGGGGTCGAAGTTTGCCGTGAGATCCGCAGGCATTCCGAACATCCCTACGCGTACATTATTTTGCTGACGGCGAAAACCGCCAAGGTGGACGTCGTCGCGGGTCTCGAAGCAGGCGCCGATGACTATATTACGAAGCCCTGCGACGCCGAAGAACTGAAAGCACGCTTGCGCTCCGGTGAACGCATTCTCAGACTGGAAGACAAACTGACCTTCGATGCTCTTCACGACCCGCTCACGCAGCTGCCCAACCGTTCCTTTTTTCTGGAGCGATTGATGCTGTGCGTGAGCTGGGGCATGCTCCATCCGGATTATAAATTTGCGGTGTTATCCGTCGACATGGATCGCTTCAAAGTCGTGAATGACAGTCTGGGCATCTCGGCGGGCGACTGGCTTCTCGTGCAAATCGCGGAACGGCTGCTCGGGTCCATCCGGCGGGATGATGTGATCTCGCGTACGACGGAGACGGGGGGGACGGCCGGTCGACTCGCGGAGCCCGGCATAGTGGCAAGAGTGGGAGGCGATAAATTCACCATCCTGCTGGATAACATCCGGAACGCCAGCGAAGGAATTCGGGTGGCGGAACGAATCCAAAAAAGCATCCAAGCGCCCTTCGATGTCGATGGACAAGCGGTCTTCACCACGGCGAGTGTGGGCATCGCGTTCAGTGGCAGTGGCTATAGCGCGGCGGAAGACATGCTCGGCGATGCAAACACGGCGATGGCGCGAGCCAAGATTCTTGGCAAGGCGCGGTATGAAATGTGCGACCCATCGATGCATGCCACCGCCGCGGGCCGATTCCGGCTGGAGACGGATCTTCGCCGCGCGACAGAAAAACAGGAATTTCTCATCCATTACCAACCGATCGTCTCGCTGATCGATTTTCGCATCACCGGGTTCGAAGCGCTGGTGCGGTGGCAGAGGCCGGGGTTTGGCCTGGTAATGCCAGGAGGGTTCATCTCGGCTGCTGAGGATACCGGCTTGATTCTATGGATTGGGGAGTGGGTTTTGCAGCAAGCCTGCCGCCAGATCTGCGCCTGGAACCTGCAATTTCCGAGCGCGTCCCCGTTTACAATGGCCGTCAATATCTCCGCCAAGCAGTTTGCGCAGGCCAATTTAGTGAGTCAAATCTCCCAGGTCTTGAGCACCACAGGCCTGGTGCCAGAAATCTTGAGACTGGAACTTACCGAAAGCGTGACCATGCGGGATGAGGAGCGAACCACGCGAATTCTTAGCGAACTTCGAAGTCTGGGAGTGCGTTTGTGCATCGATGACTTTGGAACCGGATATTCCTCTTTGAGCTACTTGCGCCGATTTGCCCTGGATATCTTGAAAATCGACCGGTCCTTTGTGACGGACATGCTAAATAACAACGAAAGCCAGGAAATCGTAAAGACCATTCTGAGCCTTGGAAAAAACCTCCGCATGAAGGTCGTCGCGGAAGGCGTGGAAACCCGCGAACAGATGAATCTGCTGAAATCGCTGGGCTGCGAATTTGCCCAGGGTTATCTTTTCTCGAGGCCGCTGGACTCGGCCGCCGTGGAGCGGACCCTTGCGGCATCCGAAGCGAACTCTTACACCTTGCCGCAGGAATCCGAGGTTCAACTCGTTGCACCGATGAAGTGAGCGGTGGAGGAGCACGTAGTCCGTTGGACACCTCGCGGCAAAGCTTTTTTTGACCGGGCGTAGGGCCGGTATAAGCTTAGATTCCCTTCGAATAAAATCGGCACGCGGCTATAGGCTGCCCTCTTTCAGCCCTCGGGACCGTGTCCGGAATAGAACTCCCTTTTCAGCTAGGCGTGCGATGAAGACGAAGTCCGTGATGAGGGGCAAGCTGCAGCGCGACAACCCCGAGAGCAAGGACTCCGGCGCGAAGTATAGAGGGTTACTGGAAGCGGCACCGGATGCGATGGTAGTCGTAAACGAAGGCGGAGAGATTGTTCTGCTCAATGTTCAAGCGGAAAAACAGTTTGGCTATAGCCGAGATGAACTGGTAGGGCAGAAGGTAAAGAACATCATTCCTGAGGGCTTCGCGGAACGGCTGATCGCAGACGGAACGCGAAGCGCCGCAGACGCGCTGGCGCAGCAAATCGGCACGGGAATCGAGCTGATTGCCCGGCGAAAGAACAAAACGGAATTTCCGATCGAAATCATGCTGAGTCCACTGGAAAGCGCCGAGGGAACTCTGGTGACAGCCGCGATCCGCGATATCAGCGTGCGTAGAGCCGCCGAGAAGCATTTGGCACAAATGGAAGGCCGGTATCGTGGGCTTTTGGAGGCGGCGCCGGATGCCATGGTGGTAGTGAATCAGAGCGGAGCCATCGTGCTGCTCAACGTGCAGGCGGAGAAGCAGTTCGGATATAGCCGGGATGAACTGATCGGTCAGAAAGTGAAAAACATTATTCCCGAAGGTTTTGCGGAGCGCCTGATCGCGGACGGTACGCGAAGCGCGGCGGAAGCGTTGGCGCAACAGATCGGAACCGGGATTGAGCTTGTTGCCCGGCGGAGGAACGGCAGCAAATTTCCGATCGAGATCATGCTGAGCCCGCTGGAAAGCGCGGAGGGCACGCTGGTGACGGCGGCCATCCGCGATATCAGCGTGCGTAGAGCTGCTGAAAAGCATCTGGCGCAGATGGAAGGCCGGTATCGTGGCCTCTTGGAGGCCGCACCAGACGCGATGGTGGTGGTGAATCAGAGCGGAGCGATCGTGCTGCTAAATGTGCAGGCAGAGAAGCAGTTCGGCTACAGCCGGGATGAACTGATCGGCCAGAAGGTAAAGAACATCATTCCGGAGGGTTTCGCGGAACGGTTGGTCGCGGACGCCCTTCGGTCCGTGGAAGACGCGCTGGCACAGCAGATCGGGACGGGGATTGAGCTTACGGGACGGCGCAAGGACGGCACCGAATTTCCAATCGAGATTATGCTGAGTCCGCTGGAGAGCGCCGAGGGCATCTTGGTGACGGCGGCGGTTCGTGACATCACCACGCGCAAAAAGGCCGAAGCCGATCTTCTGAGCAAGGTCGAGGAACTAAACCGATCGAATGAGGAATTAGGACAATTTGCCTACATCGCCTCTCACGATTTACAGGAACCGCTGCGCATGGTGGCCAGTTACACGCAGCTCCTGTCCAGACGCTACAAAGGAAAGTTGGATTCCGATGCCGATGAGTTCATCGCCTTCGCCGTGGATGGCGCCAGCCGCATGCAGCGCTTGATCCAGGACTTGCTGGCCTATTCGCGTGTGGGAACAAAAGGCAGGGAGTTGCTGGATATCTCCAGTGAAGACGCGCTGCAACAGGCGCTGCTCAACCTGCGGGGCGCGATAGGGGAAAAAGGAGCGCTGGTGACTCACGATCCGTTGCCGTCCGTGCTGGCGGACGAAATGCAACTCGTACAGCTATTTCAGAACCTGGTAGGAAATGCCATCAAGTACCAGAGGTCCGGAATCCCGAAGGTGCACATTTCTGCAGCCAGAAATGGCGGCAAGAAGTGGATATTTTCCGTGAAAGACAACGGTCTCGGAATCGACTCTCAGTACTTTGAAAGGATTTTTGGCATGTTCCAGCGGCTGCATAAACGCGAAGAATTCGCTGGGACCGGCATCGGATTGGCCATCTGCAAGAAAATTGTTGAGCGGCATGGCGGTAGCATCTCGGTCGAGTCAAGTCCGGGGCATGGCTCTACATTTCGCTTCGCCCTGGCGGAAAGTGAGAAAACTTCATGAATGGTCTCGAAGCCAAGGACAGGTGCACGCAGGTTCTTTTGGTGGAGGACAGTCTCGGTGATGCACGGCTGACGCAGGTAGCGTTCCTTGAAGCTAATCCATCCATCCAATTGCACGTGGCTTCTGACGGGGTCGAGGCCATGGCCTATCTCCGTCGCGAAGGGGCACGCAACATGGCCCTTCGCCCGGACCTTATCCTCCTGGATTTGAACCTCCCCAGAATGGATGGCTGTCAGGTACTGGCTTGTATCAAGGAGGACGCGAGCCTGAAAACCATCCCTACGGTCATCCTTACCACTTCGGCATCCGAAGCGGATATCGCTAAGAGCTATCAGCTCCAAGCCAACTGCTACCTATGCAAGCCCGTGGAATTGGACGCGTTCGAGAAACTCATCAAGAACATCAATGATTTTTGGCTGGCAACGGCCCAGCTGTCTCCGAGGAGACTAATCGAGTGAGCCCAACAGCCATCAAGATCCTTCTCCCGGTCGGCGCAACAAAGACCACAACGTGCGGCCGCGTCGCGCGATGCTCAACATGCCGTGCCTCCGTGGCCACCGCAGATAGGACGTGCCTGGGCCCGGAGAAAGTTCCACGTTGCCGTTTGCCCTGGCAGAAAGTTCGAGGAGATCATGCAAGCTATCGGAGGATCAGGTATGCCTATTGACGTTCTTTTGGTGGAAGACAGTCCCGGCGATGTCCGGCTGACACAGGAGGCTTTCCGCGACGCGAGTGCTTCCATCCGTCTGCATGTGGTTTCGGACGGCGTCGAAGCCATGGCCTTCCTGAAGCGCGAGGGAAGCCACACCCTTGCCCCCCGCCCAGAACTCATCTTATTGGATCTAAACCTTCCCAAGATGGATGGCCGCGAGGTGCTGGCTTACATCAAGCACGACCCCGTCCTGAAAACCATCCCTACAGTAATTCTCACCACTTCCGAGTCGCAAATTGACATTGTGAAAAGCTATCAACTCCAAGCCAACTGCTATCTCAGCAAACCGGCACAGTTAGATGCCTTCGAGGCCCTGGTCAAGAGTATCAACGATTTCTGGCTAACCAAGGTCAAGTTGCCTCTGCCGAGGCAAAACTCGTGATGGCGAAATCGATCAGAATACTTCTCCTGGTTGAAGACAACCCCGGAGACGCTCGGTTGCTCCGGGAAATGCTCAACGAGCAGAGTGCGCACTTCACAGAGTTGACCCATTTGGAGTGCATGGCAGACGCCGAGAAGCATCTCTCCTCGAGTAGTGTCGACATTATTTTGCTCGACCTGGGATTGCCCGATGCGGAAGGAGTGGAAGCCGTGCGCCGCGTACGGACAGCTGCGCCGCGTGTTCCTCTTGTGGTCCTCACGGGAAGGGACGACGAGACGCTCGCAGCGCAGGCCTTGCAGGAAGGCGCGCAAGATTACCTGATCAAGGGCCAAATAGATTCTCGGGGGTTGCTGCGCGCCCTGCGTTATGCCGTCGGGCGCATGGATGCGGCAAGCATGTTTCGCGGGCTGCTGGAATCAGCTCCCGATGCGATGATCGTCACCAATCGCGAGGGCAAGATCGTCCTTGTGAATGCGCGTGTAGAGCCATTGTTCGGTTATCGGCGGGCAGAATTACTGGGACGCCAGATTGAGATTTTGGTGCCGGAGCGCTTTCGTCGCAAGCATCCGGAACAGCGAGAGGACTTCTTCGTTCACCCCCAGGTGGGAAAGGCGGGCTCGAATAGAACGGTGTACGGCTTGCGCAAGGATGGCAGCGAGTTTCCGGCCGAGATTAACCTGAGCCCGCTCGAAATGGAAGGTGAGCTGCTGGTTTCAAGTGCGATTCGGGACAACACGGACCGCAAGCAGGCCGAGGAAGCATTGTATCTCGAGAAAGAACGCGCCCAAGTCACACTGAACTGTATTGGTGACGCGGTTATCTGCACGGACATTCTTGGAAATATCACCTTCCTCAATCTTGTCGCGGAAAAAATGACCGGCTGGTCGTGGGAGGAAGCCATAGGGCGGCCCATGGACGAGGTGTTTCGACTTCAGGACGCCGTGACCCGCGAGACCACTCCGAATCCGATGGGCATGGCAATGGGGCTCGACAAAACCGTACACCTGCCGTCGAATTGTATCCTTGTCAGGCGCGATGGACTCGAAACGCCCGTAGAAGACTCGGTAGCTCCGATTCATGACCGCGAAGGCAAGGCCACCGGTGCCGTGATCGTTTTTCGTGACGTAAGCACGGCGCGGGCCATGGCTGCTGAGATGACGCATTCCGCGCAGCACGATTTTCTGACCGGTTTGCCCAACCGCATGCTCCTGAACGACCGCGTGAACCAGGCGGTTAACTCCGCGGAGCGCCGCTCAAAAAAGGTTGCCGTCCTGTTCTTGGATTTGGATGGCTTCAAACACATCAACGATTCCCTGGGGCATCCCATCGGCGACAAACTTCTACAATCCGTCGCAAAACGCCTCGTCGGTTGCGTGCGCAGCTCGGATACGGTTAGTCGGCAGGGAGGCGATGAATTCGTCGTCCTCCTTTCGGAAACGGAACATCCTGAAGACGCCGCTATTACCGCGAGAAGAATGCTTCAGGCGGTGGCCGAAGCTCATTCCATCGACCAGCACGAGCTTCGCGTCACCACCAGCATTGGCGTAAGCGTCTTTCCCGACGACGGGCTGGACGCGGAGACGCTCATCAAGAATGCGGACACCGCTATGTATCAGGCCAAGGAAAATGGGCGGCAGAGCTATCAATTTTTCAAGCCGGCCATGAACGTCCGGGCCGTGGAGCGGCAGTCTATCGAAGAGAACCTGCGGCGCGCCCTTCAACTGAAAGAGTTCTCATTGCATTACCAGCCCAAGGTCAAGCTCGCAACCGGAGAAATAAGCGGCGCGGAAGCCCTGATCCGCTGGACCCATCCGACTCGCGGTCCTGTCTCACCGGCGCATTTTATTCCCGTCGCGGAGGATTGCGGTCTGATTCTCCCCATCGGCCAGTGGGTCCTCCGGGAAGCCTGCAAGCAGGCCCGTACTTGGCTGGACGCGGGGTTGCCTCTGGGCACCATCGCGGTAAACATTTCCTCGATGGAGTTCCGTGAAAACAATTTTCTGGAAAGTGTGTTCACGATACTCGGTGAAACCGGGCTCGATCCGAAGCATCTAGAGCTGGAACTTACGGAAAGCGTTTTGATGAAGCGCGCCGAGTCCGCTGCATCCGTGCTGAAGTCTTTGAGAACCCGAGGGGTGCGCATCGCCGTCGATGACTTCGGCACGGGCTATTCCAGCTTGAGCTATCTGAGAAAGTTTCCGATTGACGCGCTGAAGATCGACCAGTCCTTCGTGCGGCAGATCACTTCCGCCCCGGACGATACCACCATCGTGACCGCGGTGATCAGTATGGGACGAAGCCTGAGCCTGCGAGTCGTTGCCGAAGGAGTAGAAACGCGGGAACAGCTGGAATTTCTTCGTGCTCACCAATGTGAAGAAGCGCAAGGCTACTATTTCAGCCGGCCGGTGCTTCCCCGCCAATTCGGCATCTTGCTCAAGACGGGAATACCTGAATCGGCCGTTGTCGTTCATCGATGAGTAGGCATCTTGCCATCGGATCAGCGAAGGAGTGCGCCGGAGTGTTTTTCATAAGTTTGCCGCCGATCCGCGCGCATCTCTTCGCGGGTTGGAACTCGGATCATGGAACTGCTTAACAAGACGTCGCATCGTCTGTCGACTCCCGTTGCCCCTGACCCGGTCGAAAAGCGCAGCTGTCCCCGCTTTCCTTTCTCCCCTGCCGTGGAGGCCCTCGATCTTCAGGCGACCACACGCATTCTGGGCCGGCTTTCCGATATCGGCAGGAACGGCTGCTACGTGGATACCATCAACCCGTTTGCGAAGGGTGCTGCCGTCACGCTCACGGTTACAAGGGACAATCAATCTTTCAAAACTCAGGCAAAGGTCGTTTATTCAAAGACGGGCATGGGCATGGGACTGTTGTTCACCACGGCAGAACCCGATCAACTGCGCACCCTGGGCTCCTGGCTGCACGAGCTGAGTGGCGGCAGAACGCAGGAAGAGGAACAGTCAAACGTTTTTGTGCATCGCGAGACCGCCAAGAGCGCGGATGCTGAACTCCGGGAACTCCGGAAAGCCGTCAGCGAACTGGTTGCCTTGCTCAACGTCAAAAACATCCTCAACGATTCCGAAGGCATGGCCCTGCTGCGAAAGTTGTCCAAGTAACGGAATTCGTAAACGCGTCAGACTCCGCCTGTCCAGACGATCCGTGGTGTAGACTCTCTCACGGAAAGTAGTGCAAAATATCGGGCCTCAGCTGCCTTCTAAAAACAAAATGATCACTCTCGTCTCTATCATGGTTCTCGGTTTCTTCCTGGGCATGCGCCACGCTACCGATCCCGACCACGTCATCGCCGTCACCACCATCGTCAGCCGCCAGCGGAGCATCCGCCACGCGGCCCTCATCGGGGTTCTTTGGGGACTCGGCCACACACTTACCATTCTCGCCGTCGGCTCCGCCATCATTCTCTTCGGCATCGTCATCCCTGCGCGCGTCGGCCTCACCATGGAGCTCTCCGTCGGCCTGATGCTCATCCTCCTCGGCATTCTGAATCTTTCCGGCATCATGCGTTGGATGACGGAAACCTTCACGCCCGCGCACGCGGTGCAACATTCACACCCGCACGGCCATGGCGACTACGTTCACACTCATCCCCACGGCCACAACCCCGAAATGCACGGGCACGCCGAGACCGCCACTCCGGTCGGCTGGATGGATCGCCATTTCGGCCGCCTCGGTTTCTACCACGTCATCCGCCCGCTCGCCGTAGGCATCGTCCACGGTCTGGCAGGCTCCGCAGCCGTAGCTCTTCTTGTCCTCACCACTATCCGCGTCCCCTCCTGGGCCATCCTATATCTTCTCGTTTTCGGCCTCGGCACCGTCGCCGGCATGATGCTCATCACCGCCGCGATCGCCGTCCCCTTCAAGTTTTCCCAAACTCGCTTCACGCGCCTCAATCGCGGCATGGCTCTCGCTTCCGGTGTGGTCAGCCTCGTCTTCGGCCTCTTCATCGTCTACCAAATGGGTTTCGTCAACGGCCTCTTCACCCGCCATCCCAATTGGGTGCCCCGCTAAAATTAAAATTCCCCCCTGCATGACGATTGAAATCCCCCGCGGAACTTAGTACAACTCCTTCGCCGATCTTTATCGCCAAAAGTTCTGTCCGCCACGCACCAGGAGCGCACCAATGAAGACCATCCAAGGCCCCGGCATTTTTCTCGCGCAGTTCGCTTCCGATACGCCGCCCTTTAACACCTTCGACTCCATCTGCGCCTGGGCCGCCAGCCTCGGCTACGTGGCCGTGCAAATTCCCACGTGGGACGCGCGCCTCTTCGATCTAAAACGTGCCGCCGAAAGCATCGCCTACTGCGACGACCTCCGCGCCATCGCCGCCCGCCACAAACTTGCCATCTCCGAGCTCTCGACGCATCTCCAGGGCCAGCTCGTCGCCTGCCATCCCGCCTACGACGCGCTCTTCGCAGGCTTCGCTCCCGTGAGCCTAGCTGGCGATGCCAATTCCGCCGCCCGCCAAAAGTGGGCCGTCGAGCAACTCCTTTACGCCGCACGCGCTTCCGCGAATCTCGGCGTCAAAGCCCATGTCACCTTCTCCGGCGCGTTCGCCTGGCCCTACATCTATCCATGGCCGCAGCGCCCCGCCGGCCTGATCGAAACCGCCTTCGACGAGCTCGCCAAGCGCTGGCTCCCCATCCTCGACGTCTTCGACAAAGCCGGCATCGATCTCTGCTTCGAAATCCATCCCGGCGAAGACCTCCACGACGGCGCCACCTTCGAAATGTTTCTCGACCGCGTCCGCAATCATCCGCGCGCCAACATTCTCTTCGACCCCAGCCATTTCGTCCTTCAGCAGCTCGATTACCTCCAGTTCATCGATCTCTATCACCCGCGCATCAGAATGTTCCACGTCAAAGACGCCGAATTTAATCCCACCGGCCGCCAAGGCGTCTACGGCGGCTATCAACCGTGGATTCAGCGCGCCGGCCGTTTCCGCTCCACCGGCGATGGCCAGGTCAATTTCCCCGCCATCTTTTCCAAACTCACCCAATACAATTTCCCCGGCTGGGCCATTCTCGAATGGGAATGCTGCATCAAATCCGCCGAACAAGGTGCCGCCGAAGGCGCCCCCTTCATCCAACGCCACATCATCCAAGCCGCCGCCACCTCCTTCGACGACTTCGCCTCCTCCGGCTCCAACCCGAACATCCTCCGCGGTATTCTCGGACTCTCTCACGAGAAGATTTAGACAGCGCTTGTCT
>CAWJJR010000003.1:0-227413 GCA_963843265.1 uncultured Acidobacteriota bacterium
AGCCCACATCTCTCACAGCCTGGCATAAGAGGAATGAAGTGTGCTCGAACAAGGGGTTGCGAGTTTTTTCGCGGGTTGTTGTTGTGTAGCTGATCCGTTTTTCGTTTTGCGTGAGAGGTTTTTACTCTCTGAGCCTGTTTCGGCGCACACCTTACCACCGGTTGACAGGAGCCAGAATAAAAGTGGTCGGAGTCTTTCTGTTTCAATACTTTACGGGCACGGCGCACAGCTTTTCATGGACTTGCCGGAACAACTCGACATGGGGATAGCCCCAATAAGCGTTAACTTAACAGAAGGCGTAGCGCGGCCGTTTCCGACTCGGTTCCGCCAATCGCTCTGAAATCTCATCCCAGTCCCTGAAGGTGTCGTTGAGACTGTGCGGCGGCAGAATCGCCATGCAGAGCTCGTGATACATGAATTCAATTTCCCTCCATCGGCTGCGCCTCACGGTCCAGTCGGTATCCCCAGGGGGAAAAAGTTTCCGCCGTCTCCACCATGCGCTCCGCCAGCAAGCTGGCGAAGATTTTGCCATGCAGCCAGGCGCGTGTGCTGGCCGGGTCTTTTTTCGGCAAGTGCCCCAGTCCCATGATCGATTTCATGCGTTTGAAGGCCAGCTCAATCTGCCAGCGCAGCCGGTAGAGTTCCAGAATTACCGACGCCTCGAAAACCTCCGCCAGCGTGGTCCAAAGGTAGAAGTATTGAGCCGCCTCCCAGGACTCCGGGCTGACCTTCTTCTGCTTCTTACTGGCGTTCATCTGCAAGCGGCGCCGCGCCAAGCGGGTGGCTTCAGCACTCCGCTGCAGGGCGATCAGTCTCCCCGGCACCCAGCCACCGTCCGGGTGCTCGACTTGGGCGGCCCATTGTTGGATCTGGCCCACTTTTATTTTTCGAAACAATCGCAGGACGTTCAGTTGATTTTCCTTCACGTCAAACAGGGGAAGCGATTGGCGATTCAAGCGCACCACCAAATCGGCCTGGGCGGCCTTCACATGCGCCACTCCCACCGGCGTGGAGTAGATACGGTCGCCCATCATGATATCGCCCCCGCGGACGGGAATTCGCCGCAGGGTTTCGCCTCCCTGCACATCGGTCACCTCAAAGAAATCGCACTGCAAATTCGCCAAGTTAATAGCGTAGTGGACGCGCCAGTCGGTTCCGGTGCTGCCGGGCTCGGAAACCGTCGTGGCATCTACCGCCCGCACCGGCCGACCTTGGCTCTCGACAGCCAGTTGTTGTCGCCCTCGCTGCTGTTCGGCGAGCCAACGTAGCCATTCCTCGGAAGCCCGGAGACGTTTGAATACCGCCACCGCACTCAACTCCATCCCCAGTTCGCTCGCCCGTGCGGCGGTTTCCGCCAGGGAGTATCCATTGGCCACATGCAGCAGCAATAGCCGCAACAGCGATTCGGCGTCGGGGATATCACGAGCCCGTCGCAGTGCGCCAGTGCTGCGCGCCATCTCCTTCCACCCTTTCGGCAAAAACGTGCAGATAACCGGCCAGTTCTCAGTTGCTAGGCTTTCAACCGTTGTCGCCATGCGTCAAGCATAGGGGCATACCGCAACAGAGTCAATTCTTACGTTAACGCTTATTGGGATAGCCCCCAGCCAGCGAGACCCACACCTTGCGCACCGTGATGCGGATCAGCGCGCCAATCTTCAGTAACTTGAGCCGAATGGTGGAGCACTGCGCCTGGGCCAACTCCGTTCCCGCCAGTCCCAGTCGCCGCAGCATCTGCAACAACACGTAGGCGATCGAAGAAAAGTACAAGCGCAATTGATTGCTGCGCAGGTAATGCGTGCTGGTGCGATCGCTGAACAGCATCAATTGTTCCTTGATGCGATTCTCCATGTCCCCTCTGGCGCAGTAGTGCTCTTCATACAGAGCCTGTGCCGGCCATGCTTCTCCGCTCAGAGAGGTCACTACGAATCGCGGGTTCTCTCCCTTTTCCAGATGCTCGGCCTTGGCCACCACGCGTCGCGCACGACTCCAGCTTTTCAGCGTCTGATAGAAGAACTCTTTGAACAGTCGAGTCGCGCGTCCGGTCTGTTGGTACTGCGCTTTCGCCTCCGCCATCTCCTTGGCGATCTCCGTCTTCAAACGTTCGTTTTTCGCTAGTCCCAGCACGTACTCTACGCGGTTCGCTTCACACCAAGCCATCAGCTCCTCGCGGCAAAATCCCGAATCTCCACGCACCACGATACGCACCTGGGGCCACGCGGAACGAATCTGGGCCACGATGCGCTCCAGTTCCTCAACACTCCCCGACGACGCATCGATGTTCGACGATCGCAACCGCGCACACAGCAGAAACTCTCCGCAGAAGATGTACAACGGCAGGTAGCAGTAGTGTCCATAGTAGCCATGGAAGAAACGTCCTTCCTGCTTCCCGTGCAGCGGATCGTCAGTGGCGTCCAGGTCCAAAATGATTTCTTTCGGCTCCTCCCGGTGGGCTTGCAGAAAGACTTCCACCAGCAGCCGGTCCACGGCTCCATGATCCAGCACGATCTTTTTGTAGCGCTCCTTCCGACTGGCCGTCTCTTTGGTCAGTTCCAGCCGATTCAGGGTGCTCTTTCCGGCTAACACTTGGCTGCCGGGATCCGCCTTCTCGACCAGCACCGCCAGCAAGGGATCGTTTCGCAACTCCTCGTGATCGTTCAGATCTTCGTAGCCCAGGGCCAGCCCATAAGCTCGCTGGGCCACCAATTCCTTCACCGTATGTTCGATCAGATCGGGATTCCGATAATCGGTGAAGCAGGCGGCAAACTGGCGCAGGATCCCAATGCGCTTCTCAACCTCCCGCAAGAGCAGACCACCACCATCGCTGGTGATCGCTCCGCCATCAAACTGCGCCCGGATCTCGCGTCGCTTTTGGGGATGAAATACGAAGACAAACTGGTTACACTCTGTGCTCATAAGGCTGTTGCTCCTCCTTGGCAGGATTTCTTTCTAGACAAAAGAGTTATGCCATGAAGCAACAGCCTTTTTCAATTTAGAATGAGAAATTCGGGCTAGGCGAGGCGTGCAATACCGGGGTATCCGTCAAATCCCGTGTCAAAGCTGAAGATCCTGTCAATCGCGTGCTTTTCCATAATCGCCAGGTGCAGCGCATCGCGCGCGGAGATGCGCGCATGGCCCATCACAATCTCTTTTGCGCGTTCGGTCGCCGCTTGGTCAATGGCAAACACCTCGTCGGCAATGCCGAGCAAAGCGTCAAACGCGGGCTGGATCATGTCTCTGCGGTTGATTGCCACGTAGCGATGCAGGATTTCCTGCAGAACCTCCGCGTCCGTAACAAGTCGTTCCCGGCGGCTTGCGAACTCCTCCAGCAGTCGCCGCGTGTCCGCTTTGTGAGGATGAGGCGCCCCAACCAGGTACATCGGAATGTTCGAGTCCAAGAAAATCATGCGCCCGGCTCAGCGCTGTAACCTCTCTCGATCTCCGCCAGCATCTGGTCGATTTCACCAGTCGGGCCTTCATGGAGCGCCGCAGCCCGGATGACTTCGAGCTTCTTTCCCACGTCTCCAGCCGAGTGCCGGTTGCGCGCCCAACTCAGCGCCTGTCGCACCCATTCCGCGATCGACATCTGTTGCGAACGCGCCGCTTTCTGGATTTCCCGGTATTCCGGGTCCCTCAATATTACCTGGAGTCTTTTAGCCATATTGTGAGTCTAGCTGACTCATAGCTATGAGTCAATTTGTCGCCCCAGCAGAGACAAATAGGCTGAGCGCGCCGGCCGCTTCCGCTCCACCGGCGACGGCCAGGTCAATTTCCCCGCCATTTTCTCCAAACTCACCCTCCACTATTTTACGCTAACCGTCGTCGCCGCCGCGCGCTTGCTTCAGCGACCCGATTGGTTCGGTGTGCCCGCGCAGTTCGCACCTCAAACCGTACACCCTCCGCGCGCTGCAAGTAAGCCACGATCTCAAACAAATTTCTCGCCTGCGGATTGCCCTTCGGCCCCAGCATCCGCATCAAACTCTTCGCCGGCCGCCGCGTCGCAGTGCCCAGCTTGGTGAACCCAACCGTAGCATTGATGAAATCCCGCAGGATGATCTTGCCGGTCTCCACGTCACCCGCTAGAAAATTTTCGATTCCTTCCCGCAGTAACGCCTTCCGGAATCCAGGATCGCGTTGCACCCGCGCCCGAATCGTTTCTTTGAAATCTCGCGTCAATGCCATCGACATCACCTCTCTGCCCCTTTTCTTTGCTTGTAGTCCTGCCACCGCGCCTGTGCGGAGGCGATATCCCCCTGCTGGCTTTTTTTCGTCCCTCCACCCAAAAGAATCACAAGTTGCTGTCCATCTTTCCCAAAATAAATTCGGTACCCAGGGCCAAAATCAATTCTTTACTCGAAAACTCCCGATCCGACACCCTTGGCATTGGAAAGATTCCCTTGTTGCATACGCGCCAAAGCTGCTGCCACCTTCGCGGCTGCCTCTCGGTTTAGACGATCCGACCACGCGGCAAAGGGGCTGTGTCCGCTCGCATCAAGATACTCATGAACATCCAGCCTCCTGGTGTTATGGTAACGCATGCGGTACCAACTTCAAACATTTGTCCATGGACTTTTCCACAGCGCGTTCGAATCGTACTAAAGAAAGAATTGACATTCAATGTACTTCGGTGCTGCCATTTCGCATGATTTCCTCGGAACTACGACAATCCGCGCCCTCCCCTCTCCTCTTTGTACCCTGCGCCCTCCCTGCCCTGAGTAAAGTCGAAGGCCGCGAAGAGAAACGGTCACTCGCCGCTAATCCCTTTAGAATCCGCATTTCCGCAAAACACGCCCGTAACCCCTGTAGAATCGTGTCAAGCCATTTGAGAATGTAACCCTAGCTATCCATGTCGCGCCATTTGAAATGTAACCGGAGAACGCTTGTTGTTGGGGCTGTGGGAAAGTGGGAATCTCGCGGTTTGTGCGAGATTTCCAAGCGGAGTGGAAAAGCCCGCTTTTGGGCTTTTCCACGGAGCGTCTTTTCCACAGCCTTTTCGCCGGCCACCTTTGGCCTGGCGGATCTTGCTCTGCTCTGGCGTTTTCGGGCTCAGCCGCCGGTTCGCCAGCTCGTAAATGCGCTCGAGTTTTCTGTCGATGATTTTTGCCAACTGGAACGGATCCAGCGACCTGTGCAGTTCTTTCAAAATCGATAGTTGCTTCGCATCCCCTTGCTTCGAGGCCACTACCCGCTCGAAGGGCGTCTTCGGTGCGTCATACACGCGCCGAAGTTTCGATCCGACTCGCACCTTCTTCACCAGCTTCACGGAAGGAAGATACAGATTCAGCCACAAGCGCAATTCGTGGCGGTACAAGTCGTTCATGGCGGCGACCGCGTTTTGCGTGTCGTAGCGTTCCCAGCCCAGCAGCTTCCGTACGTGCGTCCAGTTCTTTTGCTCGATGTGCGCGTTGTCGTCCTTCTTGTACGGACGTCCTCGCGTGAGTTGGATGTGCTGACGTTCGCACCACGCCTTCAAATGCCAGTTGATGAATTCCGATCCGTTGTCCGAGTCCAGGCCCAGCAGAGCAAAGGGCAGCATCCCGGCGATCTCATCCAGGGCCTGCTGCACAGCGGTTTGCCCCTTTCCCAGCACCGCCCGCGACTCCGTCCACGTCGTTTGAATGTCGGTGATATTCAGCGAATGAGCGAACTCGCCTTCCGCGGAATTCCCGGAATGCGAGACCAGATCGATTTCCGTGAAGCCCGGAGTGGTCACGTCCCAACTGTCGGTCTTGATCGGGATGTGATGCTTCAGCAGATAGCCCGGTTTGGTGCGCCCGTAAATCCGCCGCCTTTTTTGGTTCTTCTTGGCCGCCAGGCGGCGGTCCATCTGCCGCGGACTGATCGAGAGCAGTTGTTTCTCCTTCTCCGGGCTTAACGAGAAGCGCTTGCGGATCCACGGCATCCAGGCTGGCAACAGCGCCTTCAAACGCACCGACCAGGGATACCCGGCCGCCTCCCACACGCTGGTCAGGATGGACAGCAGTTCGTGCCCATAGCTCAGCTTCCGCCGCCGTTCCCTCCGAGCCTGTCGTTTCTCGGGTGGCGGGCCATTCAAAATGCGAATGGCGTACTTTCTGTTGTAACCGGTGGTCAAGCAAAATTCGTTCAGCATCACCTGTTTCGCCTGTCGATCGGCTTGCCGATACCGCGCATAAATGGCCCGGAAATACTCCCATTTCCCTTTGCGCCCCAAGTGAACCCTCCTCAAATCGTCTTTGACTCGGGTTACATCTTAAATGGCGCGACGTTGTCCCCTTCGGTTACATTTTAGATGGCTCGATACGAGAATGCGCAGTTTCAAAACACAGGACTTAAAATCCTTTAGAATGTGCACTCACAAAAAAAGGGGGGTGGGGGTCCCTCCCTCTTCCATCGAACTCAGACGTTCTCGGCAGCACCGCATTCCTGTGCTACCGTGCCGCGTGCAAGTCCAATCCATTTCTGAGGCAGGGCATGAAGCGTAGGGCTCTTCTCCAATTCATCTCCAGCGTTTTTCTCGTTCTATCTTTCGCGCCGCATCGCGTCGCTGCACAGGCGGCGCAGCAGACCACCACGCAAACTTCTCAGCAGCCCGCCGCGTCCCAGATTTCCCGTTCCGCTCACGAGCCCACGCAGGCCGACATTCTCCGCGGCGCTTACGGCCCATACCGCGCGAACAACGATTTGCTTTACTACCATCTCGACGTTCGCGTCGATCCCGAAAAGAAATTCATCAGTGGCAAAAACACCATTCGCTTCAAGATGCTTCAGGACGGGACGCGCATCCAGCTCGACCTCCAGCAGCCGCTGCATATCGACAAAATTCTTCTCGGCACAACGCCTCTCAAATACGAGCGCCAATTCGGCGCCGTCTTCATCGACTTTCCCGAGACGCTTCGCGCCGGCCACACCTACTCCATCGACTTCTACTACTCCGGAAATCCTAAAGAGCAAGGCCGCTTCGGCGGTTTCTCATTTCACCAAGACCCCGCCGGCCATCCGTGGATTTTCACCGCTTGCGAAGGTATCGGCGCCAGCGTGTGGTGGCCCAACAAGGACCAGTGGCGCGACGAAGTCGAAAGCATGGAGATCAGCGTCTCCATTCCCAACAATCTAGTCGACGTCTCCAACGGAAAATTTCTGGGTAAGACCGATCTCGGCGACGGCTACACGCGTTGGGACTGGCTCGTCCACTATCCCATCAACAATTACGACGTTTCGCTCAACATCGGCAATTACGTCCATTTCTCCGACAAACTCGGCGATCTTCCGCTCGATTTCTATGTGCTCCCCGAAGATCTGGACAAAGCGAAAGCGCAGTTCGTGCAAGCCAAAGGCATGCTCGAAGCTTTCCAACATTATTTCGGCGAATATCCCTTCAAAAAAGACGGCTACAAACTAATTGAGGTGCCGTACTCCGGCATGGAGCATCAAAGCGCCGTCACCTATGGCAATCATTTTAAAAATGGCTATCTCGAACGCGATTGGACTGGCGTCGGCATCAGCACGAAGTTCGATTTCATCATCATCCATGAAAGCGCCCACGAATGGTTCGGCAATTCCATCACCGCCGCCGACCCCTCCGACATGTGGATTCACGAAGGCTGGGCCACGTATCTCGAATGCCTCTATGTCGAATACATGTGGGGCAAAGACGATTATCTGAAATACGTAAACGCCTACAAATCCAAAGTAAAGAACCAGGTGCCGATCATCGCCGAGCGCGGCGTCAACGCCGAACCGCCGCAGGACATGTATTTCAAAGGCGCGCTCTTTCTGAATACGCTGCGCAGCGTCATCAACGACGATCCCCGCTGGTTCAAGCTCATCCACGACTTCTATCAGCACTTCAAATACAAAAACATCATGAGCGAAGATGTCGTGCAGTATTTCAACCAAAAGACCGGCATGAACCTGACGCCCATCTTCAACCAGTATCTCCGCCACACAGCCATCCCCACGCTCGAACTGAAATTCAACGGAGCCGACAGCACCGTTTCCTATCGCTGGAAAGTCGATGAGCCGGGCTTCGCCATGCCCGTCCGCGTCGGAACGAAAGGGAACTGGCAAATCATCGATGCGACGACCGACTGGCAAACCTTAAAAACGCCGCTCTCGAAAGACCAATTCGACGTGGCCACCGATCTCTATTACGTCAACGTGGATAAGGAATGATTCGGCAACAAACAATGATTCGGCGACAAACAACAACTCGCCTGCAGGAGCGTTTTTCCAGCGCCCCTGGCGAACCCGTGCTCGCTATGCACTCGTCGCATTTTTGTTTTTATGGCAAAGTATTTCTCGATGGCCGACCAAGAAAATTTCAGAGCCGCCGGCCGCGCCTCATTTCGCCATCCGAATTTCCTGCTCTTTCAAGCTGCTCGCACGTCCATGGTCGTAGCCATGGAAATGCAGTCGGTCGCCGTCGGCTGGCAAGTTTACGAAATCACGAAACGTCCGTTGGACCTCGGTCTCGTCGGATTGGTGCAATTCCTTCCCGGCATTCTTTTGTTCCTCGTCTCCGGCCACGTTGCGGACCGCTACGACCGCCAGAGACTCGTCATCCTTTGTTACATCGGCTACGGCGTGAGCTTCGGATTGCTGCTCTGGACCGCCATACACGCAAGCGGCTCCGTTTCCTTCATTTTCGTGGTTCTCGCGATTCTCGGCATTCTGCGTGTTTTCAATGCTCCGGTCAGCCGCGCCTTCCTTCCGCAATTGGTGCCCGACGAAGACCTTCCGAACGCGATCGCCTGGGCTTCCACCTTTTTCCAGGGCGCGAGCATTCTCGGGCCCGCTGCTGGCGGCGTGATCTATGCCGCGTTTCGTGGTCCCGGAGCCGTCTACATCGTCGCGATGATGCTGGCCCTCGTAGCATTGGCCTGCACGCTCAAAATCAAAGCGCCGGCGAAGCCTCGACCTCGCGAGCCATTCAATTCCAAAACTGTTCTAGCAGGGTTGCATTATATCTGGCGCGAGAAAGTTGTTCTTGGCTCTATCTCCCTCGACTTGTTTGCGGTTTTCCTCGGCGGAGCCGTCGCGCTCCTGCCTGTCTACGCGCAGGAAATTCTGCGCACGGGCCCTTGGGGCCTCGGCCTGCTGCGAGCCGCGCCAGGCGTTGGCGCCGCGGCGATGGCGATCTTCCTTGCCTACAGGCCGCTGCGGCGGCGAGCCGGGCTAATCATGCTCTGGTGCGTCGCGGGTTTCGGCGTATTCACGATTCTCTTCGGAATCTCGCGCAGTCTCGTGCTTTCGATGATCGCCCTGTTTTTTGTCGGCGCGACGGACATGGTCAGCGTCGTCGTTCGCGCCATCCTCATCCAGGTCGCCACGCCCGACGAGATGCGCGGCCGCGTCAATGCCGTGGATATGGTTTTCATCGGCGCATCCAACGAATTTGGCGAGTTCGAGTCCGGCCTGACGGCGCAGTGGCTCGGAACGGTGCCAGCCGTCGTTCTTGGCGGAATTGGAACGATGATCGTGACCGCGATCTGGGCGTGGCGCTTTCCCGAATTAAGGAAGGTCGAGCAGGTACACTCGTCGCCGACTCGCGCGGCGTGAATCTCTCCACGGTGAGTCCTGCGATGCTCACGCCGCTTAAGCTTGTAGCGCCCCCGCGCAAGTTCGTCGCGGGCGCATCACGGTCACCGCATTACTGCTTTGGTTTCGCGGGTGTCGCGCTCATGGGCGCAACCGGGTTTGCAGCAACGCCCGGTGCGGCACCAGCAGCCGAGGGAGGAACTGGTGGTGGTATCAGTGCCGCCTTCACCGAGGCCGGCAGTTTGTCCGAATTTGCCAGCAGCACGCTGACTTCCCATATTTCCGTTTCCGACAAGCGCCCCTTGAATCCCGGCATGCCCGTCAGCCGAATCCCGTTTTCCGCCTTCCAATACGTTTCCGACGCAGGATCGTCCGACACGCCCACTCCGTGGAAAAGCTGCGGCGGCGGCGGAAACATACCGAGCGCAGCGGCTGTCTTCGGCTGGTCGGGCAACCCGTGACACACCGCGCAGTCCTGTTTGTAGACTTCCGCGCCGGCCAGATAGCTTTTCTCGTCAGCGACTACCGGCGATTCTGGAATCTTTTCTTTCGCAATGCGCGCGTTCAGGGCCATGTTCGCAAATTTCTTTTCAAATGGCATCGGCGGGTCCGTCACCGCCACGGGCGCGCGTCCGGTCGAAAAATAAAAATACACTCCGCACGCGATCAGCAGGATTCCTAGCAGAAAGCCGACAATCAAGCCCTTTAGCATTTCCTTTTTTACCCGCCCTTTTCAGAGATTGTGCCGCCACCGCTTCGTGGCCTTAAACGTCGCGGAGCGTTAGTGTAAGCCTTCCGCCGCCCCGCTTCCTAGAAGAAATATCGCCCCCGAGCCCCCTCGAAACGACCCTGGTCGCTTCCAGTTTTGGCTTCAGCCGCGCATTTTCCCTGGAGGCTGCGGGTTGGTAACCAATTTCTCCTGAAATCCGTCTTAGACTATGCGCAGGTCGTCTTTTCCGGTAGGCTCATAGTTTGGGCGGGAACCCCTCAATGTATCCCCGCTGATGTCTTGCCCCGGCAGACTCACTCGCACCATTTGCTTTGCTTGACAGGAGAGTACGGATGGGCCACATCGACTCGCTAGAGCTTCCCGAACAGGGCTCGCAAAATTCTTCCGCGTCACCGCCCGTCAAGAGCCGCTGGTGGCTCTGGATTGTAGTCCTCGCTCTTATCGGCGTTGGTATCTGGTATTTCCGAGGAACGCGCTCGACGAGCGAAGCCGGCGGGAAGCCCGCCGCAGGCGCGGCTGGGCAGGGAAAGAGGGGCGCCGGGGGCGCAGGGCTGGTTGTACCCGTAGTTGTCGCCACGGCGCAGAAGGGCGACCTTCCCGTTTACCTCATCGGTCTCGGCTCGGTCACCGCTTTCAATACGGTAACCGTGCGCAGCCGCGTTGACGGCCAAATCGTCAAAGTGAACTTTACGGAGGGGCAGTTCGTCCACCAGGGGGACGCCCTCATTGAAATCGATCCCCGCCCGTATCAGGTCATGCTTGAGCAGGCAGAAGGCCAGCTCGCCAAAGACCAGGCGCAACTCCATGACGTTCAGGTTGACTTCGAGCGCTATCAGCTCCTTTACAATGAAGGAGTCGTTCCCAAGCAACAGGTCGATACCCAGCAGGCGCAAGTCGGACAATATCAGGGCGCAATCAAAGCAGACCAAGCCACCATCGATAATGCGAAATTGCAGCTTGTTTACGCTCACATAACGTCGCCCATCAGTGGCCGCGTAGGATTGCGCCTGGTCGATATCGGAAACATAGTTCACGCCTCTGATACGACCGGTTTACTCGTCATCACGCAGTTGCAGCCGATTACTGTCATTTTCACCCTGCCGCAGGACCAGCTTCAGCAGGTTTTGGTCAAGCTCCGAGGCGGAGGCCAGCTTCCTGTCGAAGCCTATGATCGCGACGACACGACGATGATTGCCGAAGGCAAGCTGCTCACTATCGACAATCAAATCGATCCCACCACCGGCACGTATAAATTGAAATCCGTCTTCTCGAACGAAAACAACGTCCTTTTTCCAAATCAATTCGTCAACATCCACATGCTCGTGGACGTCAAACGCAACCTGGTCATCGTTCCCGCAGCGGCGATTCAGCGGGGGCCGCAGGGAACTTATGTGTACACGGTTTCCCCGGACGATACAGTGCAGATCAAGGTCGTCACCGTCGCGCAGACCACGGGCAATGATGTCGGCATCAGCTCCGGCATCAACGGCGGCGATATCGTGGTGATTGACGGTCAGGACAAGCTGCAGGAGGGGAGTAAGGTCATCACGAGCACTTCTCCTACCGGCACTGCCAGCGAATCTGCCGCGCAGCCAGCCTCACCAAAGTCTTCCCAGCCCGGCCATCCTGCTAAGACCCAATCAGGAGCGAAATCTCGATGAGTCCCTCCCGGCCGTTCATACTGCGGCCAGTCGCGACCACGCTTCTGATGGTCGCCGTGCTGCTGGTGGGCTTTGTCGCTTATCGACAGCTCCCCGTCTCCGCGCTTCCTCAAGTTGACTACCCGACGATTGAGATTCAAACTTTTTATCCGGGCGCCAGCCCCGATGTGATGGCATCGTCCGTCACGGCGCCGCTCGAGCGTCAGTTTGGCCAAATCCCCGGCCTGAACCAAATGACCTCGACGAGTTCCTTCGGCAGCTCGCTAATCACCCTGCAATTCAATCTCGACCTCAACATTGATATTGCCGAGCAGGAGGTTCAGGCCTCTATCAACAGCGCCTCGAATCTGCTTCCTCAGGGCCTTCCGAATCCGCCCATTTACAGCAAGATCAATCCTGCTGATGCTCCCATTCTGACTTTGGCGCTTACTTCGCAGTCCCTTCCCCTTCCCAAAATCGAAGATCTAGCGGACACCATGCTGGCCCAGAAGATGGCCCAGCTCCCTGGGGTCGGACTGGTAAGCATCAGCGGCGGCCAGCGTCCCGCAGTGCGCATCCAGGCCAATCCCACGGCGCTCGCTTCTTATGGGCTTAGTCTGGAGGATCTAAGGACCGCGCTAAGCTCCGCGAATGTTGACCAGGCCAAAGGAACTTTCGATGGCGCGCATCAGGCGTACACCATCGGTGCGAATGACCAGCTCATCACCAGCGCCAGTTACGCGCCACTCGTCGTGGCTTACCGTAATGGCGCGCCCGTGCGCCTCTCGGACGTTGCGACCGTCTTTGATGGCGCCGAAAATGTCATGGAAGCCGCCTGGGCCAACAAGACTCCTGCCGTGATTTTGAACATTCAGCGGCAGCCCGGGGCCAACATTATTTCCGTCGTGGATCGCGTGAAAGTACTGCTACCGCAACTTGCGACCGCGCTCCCCGCCTCGGTTAAGATTGAGGTTCTCACCGACCGCACCACCACGATTCGCGCTTCTGTCGAAGACGTTCAATTCACCCTGATGCTCACCATCGCGCTGGTGGTCATGGTCATCTTCCTGTTCTTGCGGAGCTTGCGCGCCACGGTGATTCCCGCGCTGGCCGTCCCGCTCTCGATTGTCGGCACTTTTGGCGTGATGTATCTCTGCGGATATACGCTCAACAACCTTTCTCTCATGGCCCTTACCATCTCGACCGGTTTCGTCGTCGACGACGCCATCGTCATGATTGAGAACATCACCCGTTATATTGAGGACGGCGATTCCCCGCTGGAAGCTGCGCTCAAAGGCTCCGACCAGATCGGCTTCACGATTATCTCGCTGACCGTTTCCCTGATCGCCGTGCTCATTCCGCTGCTCTTCATGGGCGACATCGTGGGCCGCCTCTTCCGCGAGTTTGCCATCACTCTGGCCATCACTATTCTCATTTCCGCTTTCGTCTCGCTCACACTCACGCCGATGATGTGCGCCAAACTCCTGCGCCATCAGAAAGAGGAAGATCAGACCTGGTTCTACCGCAAATCCGAACACGCCTTTAACTCCATCATCGCGTTTTACGGGCGTACGCTGAAGTTTGTCTTGCAGTACCGCAAGATCACGCTGCTCGTCACCGTCGGTACCCTGGTCTGCACCATCCTTCTGTATATTTACGTGCCTAAAGGCTTCTTTCCGGTGCAAGACACCGGACTCATCCAGGGCGTGTCCGAGGCCGCCCAGAACATTTCTTTTAGCTCCATGGCCCTCCACCAGCAAGCGCTCGCGGCAGTGATTCTAAAAGACCCGGCCGTCGAAAGCCTTTCTTCCTTCATCGGCATTGATGGCACCAACACCACGCTCAATACCGGCCGCATTCAAATCAACCTCAAGCCGCTCTCCGAGCGCAAGATCAGCGCCTCGGACATCATCCGGCGCCTCCTGCCTGAGGTCGCCAAAGTGGACGGCATTTCGCTCTTCATGCAGCCCGTACAGGATCTCACGGTCGAAGATCGCGTTAGCCGCACTGAATTCCAGTACAGTCTGGAGGACGTTGACTCCGTAGAACTGGCCAAGTGGGTTCCTCTTTTCATGGAAAAACTGAGCGCCATTTCGGATGTGCGCGACGTCGCCAGCGACCAGTTAAACCAGGGTCTCTCGGCCGGCCTGGTCATCGACCGCGACACCGCTTCTCGCCTCGGAATTTTACCCGCTCAAATTGATAACACTTTGTACGACGCCTTTGGGCAGCGCCAAGTATCAACCATCTTTACCCAGCTCAACCAATATCGCGTCGTCCTGGAAGTAGATCCCCAGTTTCAGCAGAGTCCCGACTCTCTCAAGAATATTTACGTGGCGTCTTCGGGAACTCTGCAGGCTTCCGCTGGATCCACGGCTAATATTTCGACGGCGGCGCAGGCGAACGTAACTTCGAGCCCCAATCCGCAAGTTCCGCTCAGCGCTTTCACGCGCTTTGAACCCGGTTCGGCCGCCTTAACCATCAACCATCAGGCACAATTCCCGGTCGTCACCGTCTCGTTCAACCTCGCTCCTGGCGCGGCTCTGGGCGATGCCGTAAACGCCATCAACAAAGCCAAGCAGGAATTGAACATGCCTCCCAGTATTCAGGCCACGTTCCAAGGCACTGCGGCAGCTTTTCTCAACTCGCTCTCCGACGAGCCGCTGTTGATTCTCGCTGCGCTCGTTACCGTTTACATCGTGCTCGGCGTGCTGTACGAGAGCTTCATTCACCCCGTCACTATTCTGTCCACGCTTCCTTCCGCCGGGGTCGGCGCCATTCTCGCCCTGCTCCTTTTTCACACGGAATTCAGCGTCGTTTCGCTCATCGGCATAATTCTGCTCATAGGTATCGTGCAGAAAAATGCGATTATGATGATCGATTTCGCGCTGGAGGCTGAGCGCAAGGAAGGCAAGGCGCCGCTTGACGCAATCTACGAAGCCTGCCTGCTTCGTTTCCGTCCCATCTTAATGACTACCATGGCTGCACTCCTCGGCGCTTTGCCTCTCGCGCTTGGCAACGGTGTCGGGTCCGAGTTGCGGCGTCCTTTGGGCATCACCATCGTTGGGGGATTGATACTCAGCCAATTGCTGACGCTCTATACGACGCCGGTGGTTTATCTGGCGTTCGATTGGCTGGCCCATCGCTTCGCTTTTCACGTGGGCAACGCCATCGAGGAGCCGGCTCACGGCGATTAGACAATGACTTCATCCACCAATTTCTCCGCGCCCTTCATCCGTCGCCCCGTCGCGACGACTCTGATAACCATCGCGATCTTTCTCTCGGGTGTGGTGGCATTTCGTTTTCTTCCGGTATCTCCCCTGCCTCAGGTTGATTTCCCCACGATCTCGGTCGGGGCCGGGCTTCCCGGCGCCAGCCCGGAGACGATGGCTTCTGCCGTTGCCACTCCCCTGGAACGCCAGTTTGGCCGCATAGCTGGCGTTACGCAGATGACTTCCTCGAGCGGATTGGGCTCCACGAACATCACTCTGCAGTTCGATCTAACCCGCGATATCAACGCCGCCGCGCGTGACGTCCAAGCAGCCATAAATGCCGCGCGCAGCCAGCTCCCGGCCGATCTTCCCGGCCAGCCAACCTATCGCAAGGTCAACCCGGCGGACGCTCCGATCCTCATCCTCGCTCTAACTTCGGATAACATCCCGCCCGCTCAGATATACGACGCCGCCGATTCGATCCTCGCGCAGAAACTTGCCCAGGTAGAGGGCGTCGGACAGGTGTTCACTTGGGGAAGCGCCAGCCCGGCCGTCCGTGTAGAGGCGAATCCCTACCAGTTGAATAGTTATGGCATCAGCTTGGAGACGGTTCGCGCTTCTCTTCAATCGGCCAACGCCAATCTTGCCAAGGGTTCTCTTTCCGATAGCCAGAAAACCTGGTCAGTCGCAGACAGCGACCAACTCTTCAAGGCTTATGAGTATCAGCCCCTCATTGTGGCCGGACATGCGGGCGCCCCCGTGCGTCTTCAAGACGTCGCCCAAGTCGTCGACTCCGTCGCGGACACGCGCAACCTGGGACTTTCCGGCGGAAGGCGCTCCGTGCTGCTGGCGATCTTCCGCCAGCCTGCTGCGAACATGATTGACACGGTCGATCGCATCACGGCGATGCTTCCCGTGCTCCGCGCATCCATCTCTCCTTCGCTGCACCTGAGCGTCGCCATCGATCGCAGCACGACGATTCGCGCTTCCGTTCGCGACGTCGAGATTACGCTGGTTATTTCCATCATCCTGGTGATTCTGGTAGTTTTCGCTTTCTTGCGGAGCACTTGGGCCACGGTGATCCCCAGCGTGGCTGTTCCGCTGTCGCTGGTGGGAACTTTCGGAGTCATGTATCTCTTCGGTTACAGCGTGGACAATTTGTCGCTCATGGCGTTGACGATCTGCACGGGGTTCGTGGTAGACGACGCCATCGTAGTCATCGAAAACATCACCCGTCACATCGAAAACGGGATGAAGCCTTTCGAGGCCGCGATGAAGGGCGCCAGTGAAATCGGTTTCACGGTGCTCTCGATGAGCACTTCGCTCGTGGCCGTATTTATTCCCATCTTGTTGATGCCTGGCATAGTTGGGCGGCTCTTCCGTGAATTTGCCGTGGTTCTCAGCGTCGCCATCGCCGTCTCGCTTTTTGTTTCTCTCACCACGACACCGATGATGTGCGCGCGTTTCCTCAAGCATGAATCCGGACGCCACAACTGGATTTACAAATTTTTCGAGAGCGCCTTTAACCGCCTTCTGCACCTGTACGATATTTCCCTCCGGTGGGTGCTCCGCCGCCAGTTGCTGATTCTGGGAGCAACATTCCTTACTGCGGTGATCTGCGCCTATCTCTTTTTTCATGTCAATTCCGGATTCTTCCCGCAGCAGGATACCGGGCGGTTCAGCGGCATCATACAGGGGGATCAGGACTTGTCGTTTGCCGCCATGGCGCAAAAGATGCGGGCTTTCACGCAGATTGTCTTGAAAGATCCCGCCGTTGACAGCGTCACCTCTTTCACCGGTGGCGGCTCCGGCGGCAGCACCGCGCGCATGTTCGGCCAGCTCAAACCCCTTAGCGAACGCAAGCTCAGCGTGGACGAAGTCATCGGCCGCATCCGCAAAGAAACGTCCAAAGTTCCGGGAGCTATTCTTTATTTGCAGGCGGTGCAAGATCTGAGCATGGGCGGCCACGGTACTGCTGCTCAATATCAGTACACTCTGCAATCCGACAATCTGAGCGACCTCACGCACTGGTCTCCGATTCTTCAGCAAAGGCTTGCCAAAATCCCTGAACTCCGCGACGTCAACTCCGACCAGCAAATGCACGGCCTTGAAACTTCACTGGTCGTGGACCGCGATACGGCTAGTCGTCTCGGCGTTTCCATGATCTCGATCGACAACACCTTGAGCGACGCGTTCGGCCAGCGCCAAGTCTCGACCATCTACAAAGGGCTCAATCAATATCACGTCGTCTTGGAAGTAATGCCCAGCGCGCAGCAGGATCCCGCGGCTCTAAAGTCTATCTATGTGCCCGCCAGTGGGGGCAAACTAGTGCCTCTGAGCGCGTTCGCGCATTACGAGCCTTCCAACACGGCTCTCTCCGTGAATCACTTGGGGATCTTTCCGGCGATCACGCTCTCGTTCAATCTTGCGCCGGGCGCGTCGCTCGGCCCGGCTGTCGAACACATCCAGCAGGCCACCCTCGAAGTGGGCATGCCACCGACTGTTCATGCGACCTTTCAGGGCACCGCGCAGGCTTACCAGGATTCGCGCTCTTCGCAACTCTTCCTCGTCATTACCGCGCTGATAGCGGTGTATATCGTACTCGGCATTTTGTACGAAAGCTTTATTCACCCCATCACGATTCTGTCCACGATTCCTTCGGCCGGCATCGGGGCGATTCTGGCTATTAAGTTTGCGGGGACGGACCTGAACATGATTTCGCTGATCGGCATCATTTTGCTGATTGGCATCGTTAAGAAAAACGCGATTTTGATGATTGATTTCGCGGTTCAAGTGGAGCGCGAGGAGAAAGTAACGCCCTTGGAGGCGATCTACAAAGCCTGCCTGCTGCGCTTCCGGCCGATTTTGATGACCACCATGGCTGCGCTCTTTGGTGCATTGCCATTGGCACTCGGCAATGGGACGGGCTCGGAGCTTCGCCGGCCGCTCGGTATCACTATTATCGGCGGGCTGATCGTGAGCCAGATGCTCACGTTGTTTACGACGCCGATCGTCTACATCTACATGGATCGTCTGCAATCGTGGCTGCAAGGCATCCGCAAGCACGGACACGGGCATGCGCCCGCTCCCGCCCCCGCTCAAACGGATTGATCTGCTAACATCCCTCGATTTTCAAAGAATTGTTTGGCGCAGGAGCGTACTCTGCGTCGGACCCGTGCTTACGAACTGCCGATGAGGTAGCCCGTGAAGAAAACCAGCACGCCGCCCACGATCACCTGAAACGCCGCCTGCAGGAATGGCGTGTCCATGTATCGGTGCCGGATGTAGCTGATTACCATCAGTTCGACCGCCACGACAATCACGGCCACCGTCGTTGCTGCATGAAAGTTAGAGATGAGAAACGGAAGCGTGTGGCCGATTCCCCCCGCTGTGGTCATCAAGCCGGTTACGATACCCCGCAGCCAGGGCGAGCCTCGACCCGTCAGTGATCCGTCATCGGAAAGCCCTTCCGAAAATGCCATCGAGATGCCAGCTCCGATCGAGGCCGCAAGGCCGACCAGAAATGCTTCCCAGCTCTTGTGCGATGCGAACGCGGCGGCAAAAATTGGGGCGAGCGTGGAGACGGACCCATCCATGAGTCCCGCCAAGCCCGGCTGGACGATTTGCAGCAAAATTAGCTTGCGGTGTGATTCGTCCTCTTGAGCTTTCGCATTCTGCGTTAAGTGTTTCTCTTCCAATTCGCCTGCGGTTCGCTCGTGTTTTCTCTCTTCATCGCCAAGTTTGTTCAGCAATTCTCGGGTGGACACATCGGTCGTCCGGCTGGCCGCTCGCGCGTAGAAG
The DNA here is from genome assembly GCA_963843265.1 of uncultured Acidobacteriota bacterium. Classification (GTDB taxonomy): domain Bacteria; phylum Acidobacteriota; class Terriglobia; order Acidiferrales; family UBA7541; genus Acidiferrum. The sequence goes on from CAWJJR010000003.1 coordinate 18,900, forward strand.
CGCGACGCCTCCATTTCCATTAGCTCGGCTTGCCTCCGGGCCACTTTTACGCCCAGCGGGCGCACCAGCCAGACTGGTTTCCTCTGCAGGAAGCCTTTCACATTTTCGCGCCGGATGAGCGGGATATGGTCGCCGAATCGTTGACGGAACATTCCAAACAAGCGGTCGCGGTGTCCTACCTCTTCTTCGCGCATCTCTTCAAACATCTGTGCGGTCGCCGGATAGGTCTCCCGCAACGCATCCGCAAATTCGCCGTAGATGCGCCCGTCTTCTTCTTCCGACGCGATGGCCAGCGCCAAAATTTCTTTTTCCGAGAGGTCCTTGAATTTCTTGAGCATCGTCACTTCCTCGAGTTTGGTTGAGGAAGAGAATCGCACAAACGATGGAAAGAAGTCACCTACAGGTAGGAATCAAAATATGCGGGAAATTCCCGGCGGGTGTAAAAAGACGGAGACGAAGAATCGATGAAAAGTGGTTGCCTTTTGTCGCGGTTCGGACCGCTAAACCAAAAATCCTTGCGTGCGGCAAAGATGCACAATTCCGAATCGGTCGCCTGCTCCGACTTTATGCTTCATGCGGTATAGATGGTTCTTCACGGTCTGCTCTGAAAGGCAGAATTTGTTGGCAATCTCTTTGTTTGTCAGTCCCTGCGCGATCAGCGGAACGATTTGCTGTTCGCGCCTCGTCAGCCCCAGACGGGGCTCGATTAACGGCGAATCCAAGGAGGTGGCCTCGCGTTCAAAAAACCGGAACAGCAATGCGCACAACGGTCCGGGGCATACTGCCTCCCCCGCATGCACCGCATGCATCGCCTCCAAAACATCTTCGGAGGACGCGTCCCGCGGCAGATAGCCCTGAACGCCCGCCCTCACGTATTGCACGAACTCCGTTTCATCTTCCGACATTCCCACCAGCAAAATCCGCACCGACGGAGCCCTCAGTCGTACCTGGCGAATCAAGTGTACGTCCTCCGTCAAACTCGCCCCTGACGTCAGCAGCAGGATGTCCGGCTTTTCATCGAGCAGCTGCTCCACACGGAATGGTCCCGTGCAAGTAAGCCCCACTACTTCAATATCTCCTCTCCTCATGAGCATTCGCGCCAAGGCCTCTCGCCGCAACCGGTTCTCCGTGGCGATATACACCCGCGCGCTCTGCCCCGCTGCACTACTTGTTTCCGTTAGCGAGCTCCCTTGCGCCTGCGTCGGACTTGCTCGCTGTTCGATCCGCAGCACCTCATTGGGCTGAGCATTTACAGTCGGAATTAGATTTCGCCGCGCCGCTGCATCCATTGGGTTTTTCCTCCCGCTTTCTTTGATTCACTCGCACGAGCCGTACCCAACCTATGCAATCCTGCAGCCGCCTGTTTGATTCCCGCCTCATCCCAAGTCCCAAGCTATCTCCCACTGTGCCCATCGCTTAGGCCCGCCGAACGGAAGGACTTTCTTCCTACGCGGTCCCACTTTGGTACCACTCCTCTTTGCAAGTTCACTTCGGGACTTTTCCATTAAGCCCTTCTTATTCTTCGATTTAGTAAAAAAACACTCTGCGGCACTCTTCCTTTCGCGGTACTTCCGTACTATCATCGTTTTGAAGCGTCCTACTCCCGGGCCGGTACGTTTCCGCTATAGCTTTTGCGTTGGGCGAAACTTACACTCTCAATAGAAGCTTGTAGTTTGCGAGAGGCAAGGCACGAATGGAGACCCAGCAAAGCGTTATGGCGAAAACACCCGGCAGTGGTGGCTCGGCCACCTCGAAGCCCACAAGTACAGAACGACGCGGCACCCGACGTTGCAAAATCACTCAACTGATGCGCATTCGTCCTTCCGATCCGGAGAAGGAGCATTTCGATGATATGCGCGGAACCCTCAGCGTTTCGCGGAGCGGCGTTTACTTTCAGTCCAGCGAACCACTCTACGAACTCGGCATGCGCCTTTTTGTGACCATGCCCTATTCCCAAAATCCCATGGCAATGAACCGCGAATATCTCGCCGAAGTGGTCCGCCGCGATCCTCTTCCCACCGGGATGTTCGGCATCGGCCTAAAAATCCTGATGGAAATGGGAATACAGCAGCCGGCCGCCTACGGCGCCTCTGGCGGAGGCTGGTAAATTCGGCCACTCTGCGGCTCAACTCGTCTTGAAAACAAAAAGGGGCGGATGGCGATTAGCCATCCGCCCCTTCCTGTTATTGGGGGGTTGGAGAAAACTCCTTACGAATTTAATCTTGTCCGAACATGCGCATCGTCTTGTGCCGCAGCATCCCGAGTTGTCTGTTGATCGGATGCTTCCTCTCAAGGAAAGTCAGCACCGGCGGCCGCCGTTCGGCCAATCGGTTCATGGCAATTGTCAGCCGCACGTCCCGCCGCGCAAACTTGAGGCCAGATTGCAGGGCTTCCACGGCTTCGTCCCGCCGCCCCGCGGTCGCGTACACTTCCGCCAGATTCAAGTAGAGTTGCGCCTGGTTTCGTTTCATGCGCACGGCTGCGTCGCATAGCCGTTCCGCTTCGCCCCACTTTTGTTCGGAGCGCGCCAGCACTACTCCCAGATACGACATGTAGTATGGATTATTTTTGTCGAGGTCCACCGCGCGCTTCATGTGCGGCAGAGCCTTGACGGCGTAATTGTCTCGTAGCAGCGTCAACCCTGTTTTGAATTCCCGGAACGCTTCCGTGTCCATCATTGCTTCACCCCGTCGCCCTCGGCCTTTTCAGGTCAGGTAAGGATTAGGACTCCCCGGGAAGCAGGAAACCCGCCGCGCGCTGCAACTAAAAAGGACACACACCGCCCGGGCGCCGGGCTTGGGCAAGGCCGGCCGTTTCGAGGCCGCAGATAAAGATGTTGCGTTCACCCAAGTGGTGTTCGGTTCAGCGAGGAGCAGCGTTGCGATTGCGGTTCCCATCCCAGTTCTTCTTGAACGTACGCGCACTTTGTCTGGGAATCTACTGACCGGTGGGACAGTCTTGGTTCAGCCGCACTCTAGTAACTACTACGCCGCCAAGTACAGGAAGCGAAATCGCCTCTATTTAAGCCGCTTTTCGCGCATGCAAGGCGCTCTCAGTAAGCAATTGGGAACACTCGCGAAATTTCCTGGCGCATTCTATTTCGTCAGCTTCTTCCAGCCTTTGCGCCAATCTTCCCAGTCCTTCATTGTGGCCTTGCACATCGACTTGGCCGCTTTATGCAGCCAGCGGCCTTTTCTGTGCGTCAGGTCCCGCTTGATTTCCGGAATAGCCTGCGGCGAACCAAAGTGCATGTTCGCGGTTTCCCATCCCATCGAATAAAGCAGGCGCGCTTCATCCCGTTCGGCGGCCAGAGAAGCCAGCTCAATCCTCGAACAATCAGGCGCCAGCCGCCGTACCAGCCACCGGTCATGAAAATGAACAAAGGGATCCTGCACCCGCAAGCAGCGCGTAAGCAGCTTCGGTCCGTAAATAACCGCGGACGACGCCTTGCTGTGCCAAGCCGAGGCGGAAGGCCGTATCGCTTTGGCCTCCCGCGCGATAAATGCGCCGCCCGACGACGAGATCGCCAAGATCCTCGGATGTCCCAGACTCCCTAGGCCGGCGATTCGCTTCCTGAGCTGATAAATGCTCTTCGGAGGCAGCGATCCTTCCAGCAAATCTCTCACTTCCGCTGGGGGCTTGGCAGTAAATGCCGGCAACTGCTTCATCCTCCCCCAAAAATGAACTGGGTCGCGCAGCTCGCTCGTCGCCATAAGCCGCAGCCACTGGTGATCTTCTGCCAGGATGAAAGGTTTCCCGCCTGCGGCCAGCGCGTCGCGATACCCCTCTTCAACAGCCTCGGCGGCGGCACGGCGCGGCATGCCCAGGTGCTCCGCCTCGATCGCCAAATAAGCGCTGGTCGTAAGCCGCACCAGGTCAATCGCATACGCGGATGGAAAAACCTCATCAAGATCGTTCACTCCCCAGATAAGCCGGCCTTCCAGGTCCCGCCACGTCCCAAAATTTTCGATGTGCAAATCGCCCACGGCAAGGACTTTGGGAGCTTTCGCGAGCCCGCCGCAAACTTCCGGCCAAAGCTGCAGCCATCGATAGAAGGTTGCGCGGAAAAATGGAAAGACAGCCTCGGCCATCAGTTCGTGCTTAAGCCGAAGATCCTGCTTGATAATGGGGAGCTGGGCGGAGAGCCACTTCTCAAATTCAAACGTCGCTTCAAGAATGCCGGGCTTCATTCGCGGCTCACACGCGGGCGTGTTCCGCGCGCGAAGTTCCCCGCACGCGCGATTCGTAAATCGGGAAGCGCGCCGCCAGGTCCGCCACCTGCCTGCGAACTTTTTGTTCCGTCCCCGCGTCCCCGAGGTGCGATAGAATCTCGCTAATCCAACCGCCGATCTGGTCCATCTCTGTTTCGTGCATTCCGCGCGTCGTTACCGAGGGGCTTCCCAGCCGGATTCCCCCGCCTTTCATCGGGGGCAGGGGATCGAACGGGATCGAATTTTTATTGACGGTGATTCCCGCGCGGTCCAGCGCTTTTTCCGCGTCGCTACCCGTGATTCCGCGCGAATGCACCTCGACCAGAAAAAGGTGATTGTCCGTGCCGCCCGTCACGATGCGGAATCCGTTCTTGGCGATGGCGGCCGCCAACGCCTTCGCGTTGACCACAACCCGCTTCTGATAGTCCTTGAAGCTCGGCTCCATCGCTTCCTTAAGGCACACCGCTTTCGCCGCGATCGTATGTACTAGCGGCCCGCCTTGCGTCCCGGGAAATGTCAGCTTGTCCAGCTCTTTGGCGAAGGCCGCTTTGCACAGCACCAATCCGCCGCGCGGTCCCCGCAAAGTTTTGTGCGTCGTCGTCGAAACGATGTCCGCATGCGGCACAGGACTAGGATGCATCCCCGCTGCTACCAGTCCCGCGATGTGCGCCATATCCACGAAAAACAGCGCCCCGACAGCCTTCGCGGCCCTCGCAATCCGCTCGAAATCGATAATCCTCGAGTAGGCGCTAGCACCCGCCACAATCATCTTCGGTTTGTGTTCCTGCGCCAGCTTCTCGATTTCCTCGTAATCAATCCGCTCGTCTTCTTTTCGCACGCCATACGCGACGAATTTGTACATCCGCCCCGAAAAATTCAAAGGATGCCCGTGCGTCAAATGCCCGCCATGCGACAAATTCATCCCCAAGACAATGTCATCCTTCTGTAGTGTGGACATATAGACCGCGACATTCGCCGAAGTTCCCGAATGCGCCTGCACGTTGGCGTGTTCCGCGCCAAACAACTCCTTTGCTCGATCTATGGCCAGCTGCTCTACCTTATCCGCGTACTCGCACCCGCCGTAATACCGCTTCCCCGGATACCCTTCCGCATATTTGTTGGTGAAAATCGACCCCATCGCCTCCAGGACGGCCTCCGAAACGAGGTTCTCCGATGGAATCAATTCCAGCCCTGTAGCTTCGCGCTTGGCCTCTTCGCGCAACAATTCCGAAATCTGCGGGTCCACCGCTTCGAGCGCCCTCTGCATCCGTTCATTCGCTTCCGTAGTCATCTTTGCAGTCCTATCGATGGGGTAATCGCTTCCACTGTGTGGTGCACCATCTTACCCCTCCGGTGCCGTTTCTGCGAAGCAAGCTCTCTTTGCCAAAAGTCCTTGACGCAATATCTCAAACTGCTACCATCGTCCTAGGAAGTTTTGTAGCTTCTCAAAGCGGCGGCGTCTCTGCCGCTTTTTTTATTTTGTGCGGCGGTAGCCCAGCCAACCCTGGCAGCGCTCTTTTTCTGCCGCACGCCGCCACACAGTCACAGAGCGCGCCAGCTCAAGCCGATGTAGCGCATGGCATGGTCATACGGTCTTTGGCCGCTCGCGACCACGCTCGTCTCGAGCCGAAACTCAGCACCTGAAGGCGCAAGCCCCAAGAATTCCGCCAGGAATTATGTTTACCGTTAACTTCTTTAGAATCAATATTTGCAGACTTCCGCTCAAACACTGATTCTAAACAACTTATGCAAAAGGTAAGTCCTTTAGAATCCGCGTTTGCAAAAAAGCGGGGGAGGGGGCAGACAGCAGAAACGGACTGGACACATCACTGGCGAAGCAGTTGGGGAGTATTTCTTCACTCAGGAGCACACGCAACTTCCCGGTTGCACGGCCTGTATTCATCGCACTTCCCGTTTGCGTGATGCAGTATTTCTCTGAACAACGCGCTACCGCCGCGATGGTATAGTGGCCGCGATTCCACGCGAAACGCAGGAGGCTCTCCGGGTATGCCGGCCTTAAAGAGTTCCAATGAGATAGCTCGTCATCGGCCAATTCAGTTTGGCATTTTTCGCCGCCGCTCATCGTTGGGTTTACTTGTGGCAATCGTAGCGATTGCTTTCTGCTCCCGGACCGCAAGTGTCTTCGCTCAAGACAAGAATCCTTACGCGGGCGACCCGTCTGCGGCGAAAATCGGGGCCTCACAATTCCGCGCGAATTGCGCGTTCTGCCACGGATTGGGCGCGCGCGGCGGTGGACGCGGACCGGATTTGACGCGCGTGCAAAAACGCCACGGGAGTTCCGACGCGGATCTTTTTCGCACCATCAATGAAGGCGTTCCCGGCACGGCGATGCCGCCGAATGGAGCGACACAGCAGGGCGTGGGCATGACGGATGCGGAAATCTGGCAGGTCATCACTTATATTCGCAGCGTCGAGGTCAAGGCGCCGGCGCAACCGCCCGGCGATGCGGCTCATGGCAAAACACTTTTTTATGGCGCAGCCACATGTTCGACGTGCCACATGATCGACGGGAAGGGAGGCCGGCTCGGGCCCGATCTCACCACCACCGGTTCAGCTCGCTCGACGAGCTATCTTATCGATTCCGTACGCAATCCGAGCCGCCGCCTCGCTCAGGGGATTTCTGAAGCGATGAAGGAGTTTTCGCAGGAGTACGAAACGGTGAAAGTCGAAACCGCGGACGGCCAGAAATTTACAGGCGTGATTTTGAACGAGGACAGCTTCACATTACAAATGCTGGACACGCGGGAGCAGCTTCATCTTTTTGAGAAGGACAAACTTCGGTCCTTCGAGGAGTCTCGCGAATCGCTTATGCCGGTTTACGACGAAATAATGCTGAGCGACAAAGATCTGGACGACATTGTCGCATTCCTGCTCACGGTAGGCGCTCAATGACGAGGCCAAACATGAAGAAGATTCTGTTCGTCTTGCTCACCATTCTCGCCGCCTCGTCCTTTTCGGCTCGGAGCGCTCGCGCGCAAGTTACTTCGCAGCGTCTGCTCGATTCAGCGAAAGAGCCGCAGAACTGGCTGATGTATTCCGGGGATTATTCCGGACACCGGTTCAGCGCACTCGATCAGATCACCGCCGCCAATGCGTCCGCGCTCGTCCCGAAGTGGGCTTACCAGACCATGGCGGGCGGTAAATTTGAAACCACGCCGCTTGTCGTCGATGGAGTTCTTTACGGCACCGGCCAGGACGATCGCGCGTATGCTCTCGATGCCCGCACAGGGCGTCCCATCTGGCAATACCAGCGCGCGCTGCCTGCCGACATTCGTCCTTGCTGCGGGCGAATCAATCGCGGCGTCGCCATTCTTGGCGACAGAGTTTTCCTTGGCACGCTCGATACGCACGTCATTGCGCTCGATTCCAAAACTGGCAATGTGATTTGGGATGTGACTGCATTTGACTATCGCAAAGGCTACAGCATCACGCTTGCGCCGCTTGCGATCAAAAATCTCATCCTTGTCGGCGTTTCCGGCGGCGAATATGGCATTCGCGGTTTCATCGACGCCTACGACGCTTCAAGCGGAGAGCGGAAGTGGCGCTTCTACACCATTCCCGGCCCCGGTGAGCCTGGCCACGAAACTTGGGAAGGCGACTCCTGGAAAATTGGCGGCGCCCCAGCTTGGATTACCGGCTCGTACGATCCAGCCACGAACACGACTTTTTGGACGACCGGCAATCCCTCGCCAAGCAATCGTGGTATTGGCCGCGCTGGCGACAATCTTTACAGCAACTCCTTGCTCGCCCTCGATCCAGACACTGGCAAGCTCAAATGGTATTTCCAATTTACGAAGCACGACGAGCACGATTGGGATGCCACGCAAGTCCCGGTCATGATCGATGACGGCGATAAACATCTGATCGCGCAAGCAAATCGCAACGGGTTCTTTTACATTATTGATCGTTCCACCGGGAAGCTCGTGTATTCCAATCCCTACGCCAAGGTCACATGGAGCAATTCCAAAGACGCAGAAGGCCGGCCTATCGCGCTCAAGGCCGCCTCGCCGACGGAGGAAGGGAATCGCGTATGCCCTGGGGCGGCGGGTGCGACAAACTGGATGTCACCCACTTACGATCCGCAGACGAAGCTGTTTTACGTCACCGCGCGAGAGCAATGCGATATTTTCAGCACCGACCCGCAAACTTACGAAGCGGGTCACGCCTACTACGGCAGCGCTTATTTCCCGAATGACGACGCCGAACCATTCTGGGGCGCGCTGCGCGCGATCGATCCCGACACTGGCAAGATAAAATGGGAGTGGAAGCATCCGTCGCCCACGTGGTCGGGAGTTCTCTCGACAGCAGGCGGCCTCGTCTTTACCGGCGACGCGGAAGGAAATTTTATCGCGCTCGACGCCACCACTGGAAAAGCGCTGTGGCATTTCCAATGCGGCGCTTCCGTCTTTTCCTCGCCCATGTCTTTTGCCATCGACGGCAAGCAATATGTAGCCGTAGCCGCCGGCTCCGCGCTTTTTGCTTTTGGATTGCCTTGAAGCCTCAGGTAGCCGCGAACAGTCTTCGTGACGATTCGCGCCGCGCGCGTTAAAATGATTGTGCATTTCGCGACTCACATCTTGGGAAAGGTTGAACGGCGAACGTGCGATCACTTTTCCGTTTCCTTTTCGACGCGCCCGCTGGCCCTGCGAGCATTCTTCTGATTCGTCTTCCTGTTGGCCTGATTTTTTTCACGCAGGGAATTCTTAAGTTCACCGACCCGCACATGGGCGTGCTTCGTTTCGCGCGAATCGGATTTCCTCACCCTCATTTCACCGCGCTCTTTGTCGGCGGCTTCGAAATGGTCTGCGGACTTTTCGTGATGTCCGGCCTTCTAACCAGGGCTGCTGCCATTCCCCTCTTGATTGTGATCACGACCGCCATTGCCACGACGAAAATTCCGGAGCTGTTTCGGGCAGGACAGGGCTTCTGGTACATGGTGAGCGACGCACGGACGGATTTTGCGATGTTCTTCTCACTCATTTTCTTGATTTCCGCGGGCGCCGGCGCTTGGTCTCTGGACGCGCGCCGCCCTCCGGCGGTTAGCTAAGGAGAATCCAACGAATAACTCTGCTGAATCGCGCCGTAAATTTTTGAAGACTACCGGCCTTGCCGCAGGAGCGCTCATCCTCTCTCCCAAGACCACTTCTGCTCAACCTGAATCCATCGCACAAAGCAGCGCTTCCGGGGGCACGCCAAGCGCCGTGGCAAAAGCCGACTACACGATTCACATCAAGAATTCTCCGATCGAAATTGCGCCGAAGCGAATTATTTCAGCGACTACTTACAATGGCCAATTTCCGGGCCCACTCATCCGCTTCAAAGAGGGCCAACAAGCCATCATCGACATTTACAACGAAACCGAGACTCCCGAACAATTGCACTGGCACGGCCAAAAAATTCCCGTCGATGTGGACGGCGCAGCGGAAGAGGGCACTCCCTACATTCCCGCGCATGGCATGCGGCGCATCGCATTTGAGCCAAAACCGGCAGGCTTCCGCTTCTACCACACGCACCTCCGCGCTGGATCCGATCTTTACGCCGGGCAGTACAGCGGGGAAGTAGGACCGGTTTACATCGAGCCGCGGAATGAACCAGGCAAGTACGACCGCGAGGTTTTTCTGACGTTGAAAGAGTTCGAGCCGACCTTCAGCCGCGGCGGCGACATGGCCCAGGATTTTCTTTCGCCGTCGGCGCCTAACAAAGCGCTGCAGCAGACAGGCGAATCCGCGATGAAGGCTTCGCTTGCGAAGGGCATGCCGCACGGGTACGAAGTCGGCTACGGATCGTTCACCATCAACGGGCGCATGCTCGGACACGGCGAGCCGATTCGCGTGAAGCAAGGTGAGCGGGTACTGTTTCATATTTTGAATGGAAGCGCGACGGAGATTCGCAGTCTTGCTTTGCCTGGACACACGTTCCAAGTAGTGGCGCTCGATGGAAACCCTGTGCCGAATCCCACGCACGTTCCCGGTTTGTGGCTGGGCACGGCGGAACGCATTTCCGCCATCGTGGAAATGAATCATCCCGGCGTATGGATTCTGGGCGATCTCGATAACGATGATCGGCCGCACGGAATGGGCATTGTTGTCGAGTACGCAGGCCGCACGGGTAAAGCGCAATGGATCGCGCCTCCGCCTTTTCGTTGGGATTACACGCGTTTCGGCAAGCCTGGTGGAATCGCAACGGCGCCGGATGAAACGTTCGACATGACCTTTGCAAAAGACAACGCCGCCGAGGAAGGATTCAATCGCTGGACGATTAATGGCGTGGCGTTTCCGACGAAGGGCATGTTCGGCGAGATGATTCCTGCGACTTTTCATTTAAAAGAGGGGAAGCGCTATCGCTTGCGTTTTCATAACGCCAGCGACGATATTCACCCGGTCCATCTTCATCGTCACAGCTTTGAGTTGACGAACATGGCGGGAAAGCCTACGGCAGGAATCCTGAAGGATGTCTTAATGCTCGGCGGGTACCAGGAAGCCGAGGTTGATTTTGTTGCCGATGATCCTGGCATGACGCTGTTTCACTGCCACCAACAACTGCACATGGATTTCGGGTTTATGACGCTCTTCGATTACGTGTAAGGGATTGACGAGCAACGGGGGAAAATCCACGGTGCAATCAGCGCGCGCAGATTTGCCGACGCCGATTGGGTGTAGTCATCGCGATTATTCACGCCGCGCGTGCAAGGCTTGCAGGCGCGATCTAGCTTCAGCCATTGCTGGCGCGAGCCGAAGAGCGGCCTCGTATGCCGCTTGCGCTTTCTGCGTCTCGCCTTTGGTTTCGAGCGCTCGCCCCAGCCAATAGAGCGCGAGGGGCGAAGGCGAGATCTGCGCGGCTCTCGAGAAATCCGCGATCGCCGCATCCAAATTCATGGTCTGCATTTCGATCGTTCCGCGGCCGATGTAACTGTTTTGCTGGTCCGGATCAAGAGCGAGGGCTGCGTTCAGTTCTGTCAGCGCTGCTGGATAGTTGCGCTCAGTCATGTACAGGATGCCCAGATTGTTATGCGACTGCACGATTTCCGTTTGGTCGGTGGACAGCGCCAGCGCCGCGCGATACTGGCGCTCCGCTTCGTCGAGGCGGGTATGCCGTTGCAAGGAAACGGCGAGGTTGTAGTGCCCAGAGGCAAGGTCCGGGCTGTAGCGAACGGCAGCTGCGAAGTGTTGCGCCGCAAGTTCTGGTTCGCCGCGTTCGACTAAAGCTACGCCGAAATTGTTTTCCGCCATGCCGTTGTTGCGCGTGACTTCGAGCGTGCGAGCGAAAAGCGTGTAGCTGTCGTGCCAGTAACCGATCTGTTTTATCGTCACCATCGCATACGGCGCCGCCGCAAGCAGGAAAATCGCGATGGGGATTTCTTTTTGCCAATGCTTTTCTGCCGCCAAGTCTGCAATCAGCCAGACTAGCGCGACGAGCAGGCCCATCATCGGAATGTGCATGAATCGGTCGGCCATCCCTTGCCGGCCTGTTTGCACGAAGCCGATCATGGGGAACATTGTTCCGAGATACCAGAGCCAGCCCATCACCAAATATTTGCGCTGGCGGAATCGCCAAACGAGTATGGTGATCGCCGCTAGCGCGATTCCGCAAAGAATGACCGTCGCCCAGCGCAGAGTGTTTTCTGGATGCGGATAGAAAGGTGCTAGCCGGATTGGCCAAATGGCTTTGCCTAGATAGGCGAGATAAGAAAAAATCGCATTTTTGAAGCTCCAGCTAAAGGGCATGGAAGCGGTGAGCGCATGTTCGCGCGAATGAACGAAAACGGTGATGACCCCACCCGCCGCGGCCATCACGAATAATGGAATCTTCTCGAGAACGAGTGTGAGGAGAGCCGGGAAAAACGCGCGTGGTTTTCCCGCGTCGTCCGTGCCGGGAAGTCTTCCCAGCGGCCAATAATCCAGCAGGAGTAGTGCAAAAGGAAATGGAATGACCATGACCTTAGCCGTGATTCCCAACCCGAAACAGAGCGCGACGCAGAAATAGCGGCCCACGCTACGTCTTCGCGTGTACCAGCCGTAGGCGATGATGCCGAGCAGGAAAAAAAAGACGCACAGCACGGATTTGCGTTCGGAAATCCACGCGACGGCTTCCACGTTCAAGGGCTGAACGGCAAAAAGCGCCGCCACGGCAGCGCTGCGCAACGTGCTCCGCGTGGCCCAAGCAATTAGAAGAAAGAGCAATACTACATCGAGGGCATGCAGCAAGACGTTCGTGAAGTGATGCCCCGCAGGGTTTAGCCCGTACAACTGCACGTCGGCCATGTGCGAAATCCAGGTGAGCGGATGCCAGTTGGAGGAAGGATAATTCGAGCCGAGCGCCCAGCGGATATCCGTCCAGGTCAGCCCGTGGAGGACGTAGGGATTTCGCGTCACGTACTCCGGATCGTCCAAATTCACGAAGCCGTTGCGCATCGCGGCCGCGTACACGGCCATTGTTCCGAGCGCAAGCAGTACGGCAAGAAAGGCGATGAGCCGCCGGTTGGAGGCGGGGGTCGAGCTTGAGAAGTTGTTGTAAGCGCCTGCAGCGACTTCAGGCGCGCGCGCTTCGCTTGAATGAGAAAGAGGTTCCACTGCCAGTTCAGCGTATCAAAATTCTTCCGGGTCAAGAGCCGTCGGAACGAAACATTAACAGGATTAGTAACCCGTCGAAACCATTGCGCAAGCTTTCGAGGCTCGATGCCGTTGAAGCCAGTACAATAAAAAACATACCGTGACCATCGATACGCAGGCTCACGAGCAGCTTCTCCGGCACCGCCGCGTTTGGGAGCAAAAGCCCATCTTGCGGCGCGTTTACCAAGAGGAATTTTTCGCGCGTTTGTTGTCCTTCCGTAAGCCAGACGGATTTTCTCTCGAGGTCGGAGCCGGTCCGGGTTTTCTTAAGCAACTCGCGCCAGATATTTTCTCGACTGACCTCGTGTGGTGCCCGTGGCTGGACGCGGTTGCCGACGCGCAGCGGCTGCCGTTTCGCGACGCCAGCGTCACGAACATTTTCGGATTGGACATGCTGCATCATCTCGCCGAGCCTATGACTTTTCTTCAGGAGGCCGCGCGCATGCTGGTACCCGGTGGCCGCTCAATCCTTGTTGAACCATGGATCACGCCGTTGTCCTATTTTATATTTCGATTCCTGCACCAGGAGCGCTGCGACCTTTCGGAAACTCCCTGGCTGCAAAACGCGAGCGGTGACGCTGCCGAGAAAATGGCGTTTGATGGTAACCAGGCGATTCCGTACCTCCTTTTCGGGCCTCGTCATCGAGCGGAGACTCTGCGTTCGTTGCCGGAACTTAAGTTAGTTGCGCTTGAGCCTTTTTGTCTTTTCACCTATCTCCTCAGCGGCGGATTCAAGCCCGTGAATCTCCTGCCGTTTTTTTTGTATCCGGCCGTTTCGAGGTTCGAGCGGGCGACGCTGCCTCTGTGGCGGCGCGCCGCGGCTCTTCGCGTATTTTTGGTGCTGGAAAAAACAGCGTAGACGCGGACATCAACAGTTGGGAATCTTGTGGATTGAAAGCTGCGAAGCGAATGCAGAATAAATCGTCCAGGAACTTGTTCACGCGCGTCTACAATCTGGCGCGCTCGGCAAAGCTATTGGAAGTTCCCCTATTCAAGCGCGGTTTTCTTTTGTCCTATTTTCTCTATAAGCGATGGTACGAGGATCCATTCTGGGCGCTTGCGAAACGCAGGCCGGAATTATTTTCCGGCGGTGATATTCTTGATATCGGCGCGAACATTGGTTACACGGCTTGCGTCTTCGCCGGCGCGAGAAAGGCTCCCGGCAGAATCTATGCGTTCGAGCCTGATCTTGCCAGCTTTGCGACACTCCGGGAGACTGTTCGCCGCAAAAAACTGGATGACGCGGTGGAGATATTCAACATAGCCGTGGGCAGCGCGGATGGCGCACTCGAATTTTGGCACAATGAAGAGCACTCTGCCGATCATCGCGTGGTCACGGAACAGTTCAAAAGTTCGCGGCCTTCGCCTGGAAGAATAACGACGGTTGCGGTCACCAGCGTGGATAACTTTGTCGCTGCCCGCAATTTGCGAGATGTCGCATTCATCAAGATTGACGTGCAGGGCTATGAGCTCGCCGTCTGCGAAGGCATGCGCCGTACGCTAGAAAAATTTCCCGGGCTCTGTGTTGCGTTCGAATACGCCCCCGGCGGGATGCGCGAGCTTGGCTTTGACCCGGCCGCGTTGCTCGATTTTTTTCGATCCGCGGGTTTCCATCTGCACATCTTGACTCGTAGCGCCACAACATATTCCCGGGACTCCAAAACGATCGAGCTCGCCGCGGAGAGAACCGGCTACGTCGATATACTGTGCTCCAGGAAAAATCTATCAGAAGGTTCGCGATGAAATGGATAGCGTTCGATTAGGTTGCGAGGATAGCGGGAGAGACTGACCGGCCGGCTAACGCGCTTGTTGCTCTTTGTTAACCGGTTTCTTCCTAATCCCCATCTTGATACGGACCAGGCCGACCCAGGTCATCTTCAGGAGTTGCAAGCCGTGGCGGAAACGCTGGATGTTTGTCTCCCCGTATGTGCGGGCGAGATAGCGCACCGGCACGTCCACGATTTCCAATCCGAGCTCCGCAGCAGGGAAGAGCAACTCGAAATCGCCGAAGGGATCGAAATCGCCGAAATCCCTGCGCCAGGCCACTATTCGTTCATAGTCATGACGCGTGAGAAGCTTCGTGCCGCACAAGGAATCGCCGAGCCGCACGTTGAGGACTGCGCTCAGGATTTTCGCGAAGAAGATGTTTCCCATGCGATTCAGGAAGCGCATGGCCGCACCTTCCATGGGATAAACGAGGCGCGAGCCATTGATGAAATCGCCGTGGCCCTGGTCGTAGGCATACGCGAAGCGGGCAAGCATTTCGGGCGGCATAGTGAGATCGGCATCGAGAATCACGAGCAAATCCTCGCGCGCGTGCGCGAAGCCAAGCCGGACGGCGTCGGCTTTGCCTTTTCCCGCTTGTTGCACAGCCAAGATTCGGAACTGGTCGCGGTAGACCGTCGAGACGCGCAGGATTTCTTCCCAAGTGCCGTCGGTCGAGTGGCCTTCGACAAAAATAATTTCGGCTTCGCGGCCAAGATCGGGAAAGCGCTTCAGGGCATTCTCGACGTTGCCGCTCTCGTTGCGCGCAGGGATTATGCAGGAGATTCCTTGTTGCGAAGATGGAACTAGCGGCCGCATCACCACGACGGATGTCAGGCTCAGCCAGCGTGCCAGCGGCACCAGCGGCATTACGCGATTGATAGTTGTGCCGAGCCCAAGCATTTTCCACGGACAGTACACGGCCAGGCGTTGCCGCACAATTTCAAAGCCGGCAACTTTTGCAATGTTTTCGAGGTCGACGCGGGTGACGAACGTGCTTGGCAGGTCGCCCTTGCGAATGCCCAAACGATTCGTGAGGTAGTAAGCCCAACGCAAATAGGGATTATAAAGAACGACCACGACGCGCGAGGTGCGCGCAAGCCTCGCTTTCAGCTGCATTAAAAGCGCTTGAATATCGAAGTCGTGATTGAAGGTGCCGTTGATCAGAATCGCGGTGCGCTTGTCGCGTTCGTGGGTCAGGTCGGGGAACGGGTCATCTTTGCCCACGGTTTCTTTGCGGGGGGCGTCGATGGCGGTGAGCAGGCCGCCCTTGTCGTCCTCGCGCGGGAGCCATTGGATCACGCGATCGTAATAGCGCGTCAGAGACGATATTTCCGCAGCGAGAAACCCGTTGACATACGCGCGCCAACCGGAAATTGGGCTCGCGGCCGCTTCTTGCGGCTTCTTTGCAACGCTCTCTGTTGCCATCTCGGACTGTAATTGAGCCGGCTGAGCCATCCGAATCGTTGTACCACGTTTCCGGCATGGGCGAGGTTCCTTCGCCCGGCCTGCGGCGTGCAAGTAATCCTTGGCGATTCCACGGCGGCGCCGATGGCCTGTAGGCCTCGCCTGAGGAGGGAATCGTTGTGGTGCGTTCGGGCTGCCGGTTTCCTCGTGTGCGTTGACACCTTGCAACGCGTCCGTTACGCTTTTTAGTTTACTTGGACGAAATTATCGCTGCTGAGGAGAACGGCTTACACCGACGCATGGCTGAAGAAAAGCTGCCTACACGGGCGCAGGATTTTTCTGAGTGGTATAACCAACTGGTTTTGAAGGCGCAGCTTGCCGACTACGCGCCGGTGCGCGGCTGCATGATCGTGCGGCCGTATGGATGGGCGCTCTGGGAGAACATGCAGGCCGCACTCGACCGGCGCTTCAAGGCGACGGGGCACCAGAACGTGGCGTTTCCACTGCTCATTCCTCGAAGTTTCATCGATAAAGAGAAGCATCACGTCGAGGGATTCTCGCCGGAGCTGGCAGTCGTGACGATTGGAGGCGGAGAAAAACTGGCGGAGCCGCTGGTGATCCGGCCGACTTCGGAGACGATTATCGGGCACATGTGGTCGAAGTGGATTCAGTCGTACCGCGACTTACCAGTTTTGATGAACCAGTGGAACAGCGTGGTGCGCTGGGAATTGCGGACGAAGCTGTTTCTGCGCACGCTGGAATTTTACTGGCAGGAAGGGCATACGGCGCACGCTACGCGTGAAGAAGCGGAAATCGAAACACGGCAAATGCTGGACATTTATACGGATTTTGCGGTGAACGATGCGGCGATTCCCGTGATTGCCGGGAAAAAATCAGATGCGGAGAAATTCGCGGGCGCGGACGTGACGTATTCGATTGAAGGCATGATGGGCGATGGCAAGGCGTTGCAGTCCGGCACTTCCCATTTCCTCGGGCAAAATTTTGCGCAGGCGTTCGAGGTGCGCTATCTGGATCAGGGCGGGCAGCTGCAGCATTGCTGGACGACATCCTGGGGGCTTTCGACGCGCGTGATTGGCGCGATCATTATGGTGCACGGCGACGACCAGGGGCTGGTTCTTCCGCCGAAGCTGGCGCCGTATCAAGTAGTGATGGTGCCGATTTACAAGACCGACGAGGAAAAGAGCTCGGTGATGGAAGCGGCGCGGAAATTGAAGGCGGAACTTGTGACTGCGAACATACGAGTGACCGTCGACGAGCGCGAGGGGCAGAGTCCGGGGTGGAAATTCAACGATTGGGAGATGCGCGGCGTGCCGTTGCGCGTCGAGTTGGGACCGAAGGACGTGGCGAAGGCGTCGGCGGTGCTCGCGAGGCGCGACCGTCCAGGAAGAGAAGGGAAAGTCAGCGTCCCGCTGACGGGAATCGTTCAGACGATTGAGAAGCTGCTCGTGGAAATCCAACAGGCACTGCACGACAAGGCGCTGGCGTTTCGCAAGGCCAACACGCACGATGCGAAGACTTACGACGAGTTGAAGAAAGCAGTGGAAAATGGGTTCGCATATTCGGGATGGTGCGGAAGCGCGGATTGCGAGGCGAAAATTAAAGAAGAAACGCGCGCGACCATGCGGTGCATCCCGATCGACCAGAGCCTGGGCGAAGGAAACGGGCGGGGCAGCGGCTCCGGTACATGCGCCTATTGCGGAAAGGCTGCCCCGGAACGGGCCATTTTTGCGCGGGCCTACTGAGAATTTCAGCACTAACAGATGATTCGACCTGCACGAGCGCCCCGTAGCTTTCCGGGAACATGCCCTGCGCCAAAATCTCGACACCGCACTGCCTGAGTGCTAGCGTTAAGTACGAGAGAGCCAAATAATCCTGCCAAGCGATGCCGCGCATTGGCTACGGTGTTGCTGGCGCCCGGAGAAAAGTCTCGTGGAATCTGCAAGTGCCCCTGGACGCGTTTCGAGTCTGCGCTGGAAAACACAACGTGGCGGCGCGAGTATGAAGGCCATCGCGTATACCGTCTTGCTTGTCATAGCGGTCTTTGTGGCGTTCAAGACGGTGCCCCCCTACGTTTCCGAATATCAGTTGAGCAACAAAATGGACGAGGTGGCGCGCTTCGCGGTGGTCAACCGCTACTCGGAAGACCAGATTCGGGACAATATCTTCAAAGAAGTTCAGGATCTGGATATACCGGCGAAGCGGGAGGACATCAAAGTGAGCGCGACGCAGCAGGTAGTCAAAATTTCGCTGGATTATACGGTTCCCGTCGATTTGCTCGTCTACAGTACCGAGCTTCACTTTTCACCTTCCAGTGAAAACAAATCTATCATGTAGCCGCATTTCGTCAGCCGCTCGGATGGCTGGTTCCACGATTCTATCTGCGATTGTGCCGACGCTTGCCGAGGAACCGCCGCTGCTACCAATTGTCGAGGCCAGACTGCTGCGAAGAAGGGTTCGGGCAACGTCGCAGCGGCGAACTCCGTCTTTCTTAGTGGCGGGTATTGGGAGACAATAAAGCTACAGCCCCGGGAGCCACAGTTTGCGCATTCGAGTTCGAAAAGGATTTTTCACGTCCGCAGCGGGGTTGACGCTTCTGGGAATCGTTTTCGCCGCGTTCCTCACGGCCGGGGGAATTTTCACTTATTACTACGTCAAATATTCGCGCATGATCGATGCGCGGCTTTCCGGAAAAGTGTTTCAAAACACCACCCAGATTTTTTCCGCGCCGGAGTACATCTCCGTCGGAGAGGCGTGGGGCCCCGAAGACTTGGTAACTTACTTGACGCGCGTCGGCTACCGTCCCGAAACGGACGACAACTCCCTGGGTGAGTTCACTGTGCAGGGCGACACGGTCGACGTTCGCCCTTCGAAACTTTCCTATTTCGGCGGCTCGAATGCCCTGGCCGTGAAATTCAGCGGGAAGGCGATCCGCTCGATCCGCCCGCTGGCCGGCGGCTCGGAGCTGGACACGGCGCAGATCGAGCCGGAACTGATTACAAATTTATTTGACAGCGCGCGGGAAAAGCGGCGGCCGGTGCGATATGAGGATTTGCCGCCGGTGCTGGTGCACGCGATCCTTTCCGCCGAAGACAAGCGGTTTTTCGATCATGGCGGATTTGACTTCGTGCGCATTGCGGGCGCGGCGTGGGCCGATATCCGACATAGCTCGAGCCACTACCAGGGCGCGAGCACGATTACCATGCAAGTAGCGCGGACGTTTTTTCTTTCGACCGACCGGACCTGGCGGCGCAAGCTCGCGGAAGCCATGATTTCCATCGAACTCGAGCAACGGTTCAACAAACAACAAATCTTCGAGCTGTATGCGAATGACGTGTATCTCGGAAACCGCGGCAGCTTTGGCATTCGAGGCTTTTCGGAAGCGAGCGTGGCGTATTTCGGGAAGGACATGCGGCAGCTTTCGGTGGGCGAGTGCGCGTACCTTGCGGGGATCATCCGCGCGCCAAATTATTACTCCTCGGCGGACCGGCGGCCGGAGCGCGGAGCGCAGGCCCGGGACCGCGTGCTGACGCAGATGCTGGAGAACAAGTACATCACGCAGGAGGAGCTTTCAGAGGCCAAGAGCGAGCCTCTGAAAATCGTGCACGCGGATAGTTCCGGGAGCGAAGCGCCTTATTTCGTGGACATGGTAAAGGACCATCTGCTCGACAAATTTTCTGAGAACGAGCTGTTGAGCCAGAACTTCCGGGTATACACCACGCTCGATCCTGCTTTGCAGAGAGCAGCGGTGGCGGCGGTGGACGCCGGTGTCAAAAACGTGGACTTGTTGCTGGCGAAAAAATATGAGAAATGGCGGCGCGAAGCGGCGAAGAAGAAAAGCACCGAGCCGATTCCGCAGGTACAGATAGCGCTGGTGGCGATCGATCCGAAGACGGGCGAAATCAAGGCCGTGATCGGTGGCCGTGATTACGGGCAGAGCCAACTCAATCATGCGCTGGCGCACCGCCAGCCTGGGTCGGTGTTCAAGCCGTTTGTGTATGCGGCGGCCTTCGACAACGCCGTCGACGGCGTGCAGCCCATTATCACTCCTGCGACGACCGTCGAGGACGAGCCAACCACATTTGAGTTCGACGGCAAGGAATACACACCTAACAATTACGGCGAAAAATTCATGGGACATGTGACGGTGCGCGAGGCGCTGACGAACTCCCTGAACGTGGCCACCGTGAAAGTGGCCGAGATGATCGGCTACGGGCGCGTCGTGCAAATTGCGCGCCAGATGGGCTTGGGCACCAACATCCAAGCGACGCCGGCGGTTGCGCTGGGCGCCTACGAAATGACGCCAGTCGAGGTGGCGGCGGGATATACCGCATTCGCGGACGGAGGCGTGCGAGCCGAGCCGGAATTCCTGCATAGCGTGGTCAGCGCCGACGGAACCGTGGTGGAGAAATTTACGCCGCAGACGCACCTCGTGCTCGATCCGCGCGTGGCTTACCTGATCACAAGCGTCCTCGAAGATGTTCTGAACAAAGGTACAGGCGCAGGAGTCCGCGCGAGGGGCTTCATGCTTCCTGCAGCGGGAAAGACGGGAACTTCGCGCGACGGCTGGTTCGCCGGGTACACTTCGAATTTGCTCACGGTGATTTGGATCGGATTTGACGACAATCGCGATTTGGGAATAACGGGTGGCGCTACGGCCGCGCCCGTCTGGGCAGATTTCATGCTCCGCGCCACGAAGCTGCAGCCCTACCGCGACGTCAAGGACTTCACCATGCCGGAAGGCGTGCAGTCCGTGCTGATCGATCCGGAATCGCTGGAACTTGCCACGCCAAACTGCCCGACCACGCGCGAAGAGGTTTATATTGCCGGGTCGGCTCCCATGCAGTTCTGCGAGTTGCACGGCGGGAGCGGCGCAGTTTCCGCGACGGGCTCCTGGCTCTCGCACATTTTTGGCGGAGATCAGCCGAAACAACCGCAAACCGATGCGCAGGGAAAGCCTATAACGACCTACGATCCGAACCGGCCGCCCAACGCGACAGGCCAGGGCGCTGTCGAAACAGCTCCCGGGGCGGCCCCGGGCCCCAGCGCGCAACCCGAGGAAAAGAAAAAGAACCCTTTACAGAAGATTTTTGGTATCTTTGGGGGTAAGAAGAAGGATCCCGACAAGGCTAAGCCTCAGCCGGAGAAGGGAGACTCGCCATGACTCAAGTAAGAGTGGCGGTTTCAGGCAGTATTCTCCTTCTAAGTCTGTGCATCCCCGCAACAGGTCAAACACTCGAAGCTACACGGTCGGCGATGATGGCACCTGGAATGGCGCAAGTGCCTTCGGCCGAGCAAGCGTCGGGCGTAGTGCATCCGCAAATATCCGATGAGCAGATGGGCGATCTGTATATGATCCGCAAGCAGTACAACGAAGCTGCGGCGCTCTACAAGAAACTCTCGGATGAGAACCCGCGAAATCCCGTGTATCTGAATAAGCTGGGCATCGCTCTGCACCAACAGGAAGCGCTTGGCCTGGCGCTGAAGTATTATCAGCGGGCAGTTAAAGTGGATCCACAGTACGCAGACGCTGAAAACAATGTCGGCACAATCTGGTATCAGCGCAAGAAATACAATAAGGCCATCCGGGCTTACGAAAAAGCGATCAAGATGCGCAACGATATGGCCGTGCTCTACAGCAATTTGGGTTACGCGTATTTTGGCGAGAAGAAATACGGAGAGGCTATCGCTGCGTTCCGGCAGGGCTTGATTCTTGATCCCTTGCTTTTCGAGCACAACGGTTCGCGCAATGGGTCGATATTGCAAGACCGCTCGGTGGATGACCGCGGAACGTTTGACTACATGCTGGCGAAGTCTTTTGCGGAAGCCGGCGACCTCGATCGCTGCATCCATTACCTCCGCAAGGCCAAAGACGAGGGCTACAAAGACATCGCGAATGTCAAGAAAGATCCGGCCTTCGCAGCGGCGCTGAAAAATCCAGAGATCCAAGAACTGCTGGCCCCCAAGCCGGCCGAGCCTGCGCAGCTTTAGCAAGTAGAAAGGCTGCCACTTCGAAGGGTTCGGCGTGGTGTAAGGCGCAGCCTCCTGCTTATCAGGGACCTACTGACGATTCGCGCCGTTAGTTCTGCGCTGTGTAGTTCATCGACACTGCAACGCTTCTGAGGCGATGCTGCGTTGCGCCTCTGCTACAATCAAGTGAGCATGAAGCGGCCTGTTTTCAGTGCGCATTTTTTAATCCTTTTCAGCACGATTGCCATCTCTATCTCGGCGGCGCCTGCCCTTTCTGCACGGCAGCTAGCCACCGATTCCAGTGCGTCGACAGGCGCTAGGGGGGTTGCGGCGTCTTCCCGGCAAGGCATCTATCTCGTTTTTCCATTTGAAAATGAGGGTGCGTCGGCGAGCCTCGACTGGCTTGGCGAGGGCCTGGAAGAACTCACGATTCAGCGGCTTTCCGCCGCCGGCCAGCAGGTGTATTCGCATGAAGGGCGCACGGAAGAGCTGGACCGCTCGGGGCTTCTGCCGACGGCGAAATTGAGCCGGGCTTCCATGCTGCGGATCGCGCAGAACATGGACGCGGACTTCGTCATTTTTGGCAGGTTTACGTCCGACGGCCAGACTCTTATGATTGAGTCTCGAATCCTGCGCATCAGCCCGATACGCCTGCTTCCGGCGATTCGGGAGACTGGCCCGCTGGATTCGCTGATGGACTTGCACTTGAAAATGCTCTGGCGATTGCTGTCCGCCAACGATCACGCCTACAAACAGAGTCTTGAAGACTTCTCGAAAGCACAGAGGCCGCTGCGGCTCGACGCCTTCGAACATTACGTTCGCGGTTTGCTTGCGACCGATGACGATCCGCGGTTGCGTGAGCTTCGAGAAGCGGCGCGTCTAGAGCCTGAATGGCCCGATCCGGACTTCGCGATTGGAGACGCCTACTACTCCCGCAGGGATTGCGAATCGGCGCTGCCATGGTTTGCCAAAGTGCCGAAATCGAATGATCGCTACGCCGAGGCGGTCTTCGGGACGGGCGTTTGCCGATTGCTGATGAATCAGCCGGACCAAGCCGATCAAGTGTTCGCTTCCTTGCAGGAATTCTTGAGCAAAAGCATGGTTTCTGGCGCGGAGCTGCCGGAAATTTTGAACAATCTGGCACTGGCGCTTGCGCGAGAGGGCAAAACGCCCGCAGCAATAGCTGATCTCCGACGGGCGGCGGAAATCGATCCCGACGAGGACGATTACCCCTTTAACTTGGGTTTGCTGGCGTATAGCTCGAAAGATTTTGCCGGTGCCGCGGAATATTTTCGCGAAGCCTCGAGTCGCGAGCCCGATAACCCGGAAGACCGGGCGCTGGTGATTCAGTCCCTCAAGAAGGCGGGGAATAAGGCGGAAGCCGACGAAGAGAGCGACACCGCTGCGGAAACTTTCGGTCCCGACGCGCTTCCGGAGGTTCATCTCGAGGGAAAAGATGCGCTGGAGCGCCTCGAACGTGTGCGCACAGAACTGGATACGACGGCGATGCGCCTGGATATCGTTTCGGCTGAGTCTGCTGGGAGCGCTGCGAGTCCCGCGCCTGTTGCAGATACACCGGCGGCGCACGTTCGGCGCGGGCGGCTAGAACTATCGGCTGGCCACGTGGACGCGGCGGAGAGCGAATTTCGCACCGCGCTGGCCGCCGATGCATCGAGCGCGTCGGCCCACGCCGGGCTTGCGGAGGTTTATCGCCGCCGTGGCAAATTGGACGACTCCGCCAAAGAACTGCAAGCCTCTTTGGAGATACGCGACTCGGCAGTCCTGCGCACAGCTCTTGCGCGGATTTACCTCGCGCAAAAGAAGCCGGATCTTGCGCGGACGGAAGTGGAACGCGCGCTCAAACTTGCTCCAAAATACCCGGATGCAAAGGCACTGCTGGAAAATCTCCAGAAAGTGAAGCCCGCGGGAGGTGCGCAATGAGCTCTCGCCGATTTGTGCAAAGGCTTGCCAGTTTGAAGAGTTTCTCGGCCGGGGTGCTCCCTTGTATTTGTGCCGTGTTGGCCATGGCCGCGTTTCTTGCGCTTCCTTCCGTTACGGCCGACGAGCATTCCGGCAATCCGCAAGTGTTGCGCCTCGATCTGGATCGCGAAGTCGAACCGGTTCTGGCCACGTACATTGATGAGGGGATTGCCGATGCCGCGAGCCGGCACGCTGCACTCGTGCTGATCACGATGAACACCCCGGGCGGTTTGAGCGATTCCATGACGGAGATTATTCAACACATTTTGTCCTCGCCCGTGCCCGTGGCGGTCTACGTATGGCCCACGGGGGCGCGCGGCGCCTCGGCCGGTTTCTTTATCCTTCTTTCGGCGGACATTGCAGCCATGGCTCCAGGAACGCACACGGGCGCTGCATCTCCCGTAGTTGCGATCGGGGGCTGGGAGTTGCAGGTTGACGAAACCATGCGCAAGAAAATTCTGAATGATGCTCTGGCCTTCCTGCGTAGCTACACGGAAAAGCGGGGCCGCAACGTGAAGCTCGCGGAAACCGCCGTGACGGACGCGAAAGCGTTTACGGAACAAGAAGCGCTGGATGGCAAACTCATCGATCTCGTCGCCTCGTCCCCCGACGATCTCTTGCTTCAACTGGATGGCCGCACCATCACGCGATTCGACGGCGCGAAGACGGTTTTGGACTTGAAGAACGCCGCGATCGTTCCCTTCGAACTTTCCGCGCGGCAAAGATTTCTCGCGCGCATCGTGGAACCGGACGTTTTCTTTGTGCTCTTGCTGCTGGGTGTGCTCGGGCTGTACACGGAATTTACCCATCCGGGGATGATAGCGCCCGGCGTGGTCGGAGGGATCTGCGCCGTTCTAGCGCTTTACGCGATGCACTTCTTGCCTGTGAATTTCGCGGGAGTTCTCCTGATACTCCTGGCGCTCGCGCTGTTTATTCTGGAGGCTAAGTTCACGAGCCACGGAGTTCTTGCGTTTGGAGGGATCGTGTCAATGTTGCTCGGCGCTCTGTTTCTGATTCGCTCGCCGCTAACATCGGGGGGAGTGAGCCTGGGAGTGGCGCTGGCCGTGACTTTGCCCTTTGCGCTCATCACCGTATTTCTGATGCGGCTGGTGCTGCGCTCGCGCACATGGAAAATCGCGACGGGCAGGGAAGAGCTGGTCGGCGAGGAAGGCTTGACCACTTCCGCGCTGGTTGCTGGCCAGGAAGGAATGATCCGCGTTCACGGAGAGCTTTGGCGCGCGGTTTCTCCGCAAGGAGTGGCGGAAGGGAAGCCCGTGCGTGTTCGCCGCGTGGAGGGTTTGAAGCTTTACGTCGAGCCGGAAGAAGCGGCGGCCGTGGAAAACAAGTAGAATGCGTTGGCGCAGAGGAGGGTAGACATGGAGATCGGCTTCTTACTGCCGTTTGCGGTGGCTGCAGGCATCGTTTTGATTTGGATATGGAATTCGATCTATATCATCAAGGAATGGGAACGCGGCGTGGTGCTGCGTCTGGGGCGATTGCTGCCAGAGCCGAAAGGAGCCGGGATTAACCTGGTTTTCGCGCCGATCGAGAGGCTCTATCGGATCAGTCTTCGACTCGAGACGCTGGACGTTCCGCCGCAGGACATCATTACGCGCGACAACGTATCTGTGAAGGTGAACGCTGTCTGTTATTTTCGCGTGGTGGACGCCAACCTCGCGATGTCCCAGGTGCAGAATTATCAATACGCGACATCCCAGCTTGCGCAAACCACGCTGCGCAGCATCGTCGGACAGTTCGAGCTCGATGAAATTCTTTCGCAGCGCGAGAAAGTGAACTCGAAGCTTCAGCTTATCCTGGACCAGCACACCGAGCCGTGGGGCATCAAGGTGAGCAACGTCGAGGTGAAACAAGTCGACATACCGGAACAGATGCAGCGCGCGATTGCGAGGCAAGCCGAGGCGGAACGCGAGCGCCGCGCGAAAGTAATTCACGCCCAAGGCGAATTCGAGGCTTCGCAAAAACTGGCTGACGCCGCGAAAGTCCTCGAGACGCAATCTTCGGCCATTCAGCTGCGCTACCTGCAAACTTTGACGGAGATAGGTGTCGAGAAGAACACAACGATTGTTTTCCCCCTGCCCATCGATATCATTAATAGCTGGGTACAAGCGTTAGGGGGATCGAAAAAGTAAGGATGGCTTCTGGAGGAAAAAGAGGGAGCGCCGGAGAGCGAGTGCTCGAAGGACGGCACGTCATCGGCTTGTTCATGCTGATGCTGCTGTTTTCGGGCTTGTTCTTTACGCTCGGCTTCGTGATGGGGCGCAATCAGTACGATGGACAAGTGCGCGCGGCCACAAATCTGCGTGGCTTTCCTGACTCTGACGTTTTGCCAAAGACCGACGTCACGGTGAAGAATTCCAAGAGAAAATCTGCCCCCGATACCCAGACCAGTGCCGAAGCGCCTCCCAATTCCGATTGGGAGTTTTATCACGCGGGCGATTCCAACAAGGCCGACGATCATCTGAAGCCGGTTGCAAGCCCCACGGCTCCTGCCGGAAAGAACTCCGCCATCATGAAGCAGGCGAATGCATCAGCCAGGACGGCTGTCAGCGCGCCCCCCAACGAAGGCGGAGGCGTTAACTTGCAGGTTGCCGCGCTCACCAAGAAAGCCGATGCGCTGGCTTTGGCAAACACCTTGCGCAAGAAAAATTTCCCGACCGTCGTGCAAACGCCGCAGAGCGATAAGTATTACCACGTGCTGGTTGGACCTTACGCCGACCAGAAAGCCGTCGATAATGCCAGGAAGGGCCTCGAGTTGGCCGGGTTCAAGGCCATCGTGAAGCGCTGATGCCTGGGCATCCGTGGCTCGGCTATTTTCGTCCGCATCCCGGAAGCGAAACTCCCTCGTGGATGAGGCTTTTTGTGGCCGCGGTTTCCGGCGCGGCGCTCTCCTTTTCCTACACCGGCTTTTACCTCAGCATTTATTCCTGGGTGTGCGTAGGGGTCTTGGTAATTGTGTTGTTCGGCGCGCGCCCGCTCGTGGCTTTCGGCTGCGGATTTCTGCACGGGCTCTGCTTCGTGCTGACCTCCGTTCCGTGGATCGCCAAGGTGCTTGCCGTGCACGGAGGCCTTTCCATCGCCGGCGGATGGGGAATTTTGCTGCTGATAGGGACGGTATGGGCCGCGGCGAACGGAGTGGTCACTTGGGCGATCCAACGTCTTTCGCTTCGCAGCATCACGCTCGCGTGCATCGGAGCGCCTTTCCTCTGGGTTTCGCTGGAAATGTTTCGAACACGCCTGCCGCAGATTAGCTTTCCGTGGAACTTGTTGGGCTATCCGGCGGCAGCAAATGTGGCGTTGGTGCAGTTGACCACGATCACAGGGATTTACGGCTTATCTTTTGTCGTTGCGTCATTCAATGCGCTGCTCGCCTGGTGCGACGCGGAAACAAAGCATTCGCCGAAACGGCGGCTGACGATCCTCGTCGGCGCGACAATGCTTGTGCTAATAGTTATGCTGGTGGGTCCGCGCTTCGTCCCCAACGCCCCGGCCAACCACGCAGCCCGCGCCGTGCAGCTGAATTTTCCCGAGGTTGACGAATATCCCGCCCATTGGTTCCTCGTGCACGCCTCGGATATGGACGAACTCCAGCGCCTCAGCATTGCGCCTTCCCCGCATCATCCCGATTTGCTGGTTTGGCCAGAAGCTCCCGCGCCTTTTTCCTATCAGGACGTCGAATTTGCTCATCTAGCTTCGAGTCTCGCGATTCGCTTTGGAAATCCATTTATCGTTGGCGTGGTCGAATGGAAACCGGAAACCGTCTCGGAAGGTGGAACGAATCACACCATCATGGCGCCGTACAACAGCGCGCTGATGTTTGATGCGCAAGGCAGGCGCGTCTTTTCCTATGACAAAGTGCACCTCGTTCCGTTCGGCGAGTACGAGCCCTTTCCGCTGATTCACCGCGTGGTCTCCAACGTTTCAAGCGAGGTCGGCGGATTTCGCAAGGGCACGAAGTATTCCGTCGGGCGCTTTGCAAACGGATATTCGTTTGGCGTCTTTATTTGCTACGAAGCCATTTATCCCGATGAAATTCGCCGCTTTGCCGCAAACGGCGCGCAACTCCTCGTGAACATCTCGAACGACGGATGGTTCGGGCACTCTTCCGCCGCCGA
This sequence comes from uncultured Acidobacteriota bacterium, assembly GCA_963843265.1. Taxonomy (GTDB): domain Bacteria; phylum Acidobacteriota; class Terriglobia; order Acidiferrales; family UBA7541; genus Acidiferrum. The sequence continues at coordinate 47,013 of CAWJJR010000003.1, forward strand.
GCAGCACCTGCGCATGGCGCGCGTTCGCGCCGTCGAAAATCGCCGCTGGATCGTGCGCACGACCAACAGCGGCATTACTGCTTCGATCGATCCTTATGGCCGGATTTTCCGTGCCTTGCCGCGAGACGTGCGCGCCGCCGCCGATTTGCCCTACGACTTTCGCAGCAATGAAACCATTTACACGCGCTTCGGCGATTGGTTCGCCTGGCTCTGCGTGCTGGTTTCCGTTATTCTGGTTGTATTGAGCTGGAAGCCACGGGTAAACATTCAAGCAAAGATCTCGCCAGGCGAGGAAGCAAAGTAAGCAAAGGCACACGAAAATTCTTTAGAGAGACGGACGAACCGAATGATTCTTGAAGATCTGCAGCACCGCTACGAACTATTGAAGCCTCGTATCACGCTCGTGCGGAGCTATCTTTGACGCCCCGCAATACCGCGAACGCCTGAAATCCCTCGAAGCCCAGGTTGCGCAGCCCGATTTCTGGAACAGCCAGGAAGCCGCGCAGGCCGTCTTGCGTGATCGCAAACGCGCCGAAGAGCAGATTGCCGCGGACGATAAGCTGGCTTCCATCTCCGGCGACATCGAAACGTACGTCAGCCTCGCGCGGGAAGAAACGAACGCCGAGCAGCGCAACGATCTGTTGAAGGATCTCGACCGCGAACTCACAGCGGCCGAAACGTATGTCGGTGAGCTAGAAACCAAGACACTTCTTTCCGGGGAAACCGATCACCTCAACGCCATCATGACCATCAAGCCCGGCGCCGGCGGCACCGAGTCGCAGGATTGGGCTTCGATGCTCCTGCGCATGTATCTTCGCTGGGCGGAACGCAAAGGCATGAACGCCACGTTGCTGGACGAAACGCCCGGCGAAGAAGCGGGCATCAAATCCGCCACCATCCAGTTCGCCGGAGAAAACGCCTACGGTTTGCTTGCGGGCGAGACCGGTGTGCATCGCCTCGTGCGCATCTCGCCATTCGATCAGGCTGCTCGCCGGCACACCTCATTCGCTTCGGTTTTCGTTATCCCGGAAATTGACGACCGCATCGAAATCAACATTCGTCCCGAAGATCTGCGCGTCGATACATTCCGTTCGGGCGGCAAGGGCGGCCAGAACGTCAACAAAGTCGAGACCGCCATCCGCATCACGCACTTGCCGACCAACATCGTCGTCGGCTGCCAAGCCCAGCGCAGCCAGGGCAAAAACCGCGAAATGGCCATGAAAATGTTGCGCTCCCGGCTTTACGATCTCGAGGTCCAAAAGCGCCAGGCGCATACCGACAAGCTCGACGAGTCCAAGCTGGACATCTCTTTCGGCAGCCAGATTCGCTCCTACGTCATGCAGCCATACCGCATGATCAAAGACCATCGCACTAAGTTCAGCGCCGGCGACGTCGATCGCGTCCTGGATGGCGACATTGACCCGTTCATCCGCTCCTACCTGATGGCCAAGAAGACCAAGGGCAAACTGGATGTTCAGCCCGATGATGACGAGGACGCCGCCTAGTAGTTATCCAGAAATGGCATATTTCTTCCGTTTAAGCCTGAAGTATGACCGCTGACTTCGTTTCTAACGCGTTTGAATCCAATGCGTTGACTCTCATCTTCTCCGATGCTAGCTTTGGAAGGTTACGCGCAGACCTAAATTATGTAGAAGTGTGCGGCGGTGGACTGCCATCACGCCAATTGACAAGGAGAGTTTGTCTTGAGCGAAGCCTTACGCAACTTTTTGTTTACATCGGAATCTGTTACGGAGGGTCACCCCGACAAGATTGCCGACCAGATTTCCGACGCCGTGCTTGATGAAGTGATGAAGCAGGACTCGAAAGGCCGCGTGGCGTGCGAAACGCTCGTCACCACCGGCCTTGCCGTGGTCGCAGGCGAAATCACGACTAGCGCTATCATCGATTACGACAACCTGGTGCGTGACACGATCCGCGGCGTGGGTTACACGCGCGCGAAGTACGGATTCGATGCCGACACTTGCGCCGTCATGTGCACCGTTAAGCGCCAATCGCCGGACATTGCCATGGGCGTCGATACCGGCGGCGCTGGGGACCAGGGCCTGATGTTCGGTTACGCTTGTGATGAAACCGCCGAACTGATGCCCATGCCCATCCAACTCGCCCACCGCCTCACGCAGCGCCTCACGGATATCCGCAAATCCAATAAAGTTGATTTTCTCCGGCCCGACGGTAAATCCCAAGTCACCATCGAATATCGCGATGGCCGCCCCGCCCGTGTCGATTGCGTGGTCGTCTCAACGCAGCACAGTGAGAAGGTTTCCAACGCCGACTTGCGCGACGCCGTTACCGAACATGTGATTCGTCCCATCATTCCGGCGGCGATGCTGGACAACAAGACAAAGTTTCACATCAATCCCACCGGCCGCTTTGTCATCGGCGGGCCCATGGGCGATGCGGGTTTGACCGGCCGCAAAATTATCGTCGACACGTACGGCGGATACAGCCGTCACGGCGGTGGCGCTTTCTCCGGTAAAGATCCCTCGAAGGTGGACCGCTCCGCTTGCTACATGGCGCGCTATATCGCCAAGAATCTTGTCGCCGCTGGACTGGCGCGCAAAGCGGAAGTGCAGCTTGCTTATGCCATCGGCGTTGCCGAGCCTGTCTCCGTTATGGCCGATACGTTCGGCACGGCGGCCATCTCGGACGAAAAAATCACGCTGCTGATTCGCGAATATTTCTCGCTCACGCCGAAGGGCATCATCGAGACGCTCGATCTTCGCCGTCCGATCTATAAGGACACCGCCGCTTATGGCCATTTCGGGCGTAGCGGCGCGGGCTTCACCTGGGAGCGCACCGACCGCGCAGACGCTCTTCGCAAAGCGGCTGGCCTCGGAGCGGCGGCCACCGTCGAAGTAGGCGCGCACCGCTAGGATTAGTTCTGAAGCTGGTTCCTGTGCCAGCGTTTGTTTTTCCCGCGCGAAGTCCCTTTGCCGCGCAAATTTGGATCAAGGAGAATGAGTGTGGCCATAGCTGAACTGAAAAAAGGTGATGTTAAGGATATCGGGCTGGCCGATGCCGGCAAGCGCAAGATCGAATGGGCGCATCAGCAGATGCCCGTGCTCGAAATCATTCGTAAGCGCTTTGTAAAAGAACAGCCGCTCAAGGGCTTGCGCGTTTCCGCTTGCCTGCACGTGACCAGCGAAACCGCGAACCTGATGATCGCATTGCGCGATGGTGGTGCCGATGCCGTTCTTTGCGCATCGAACCCGCTCTCGACGCAGGACGAAGTTGCCGCATCGCTGAATCGCGATTACAACATTCCTACCTACGCCATCAAGGGCGAAGACAATGAAACCTACTATTCACACTTGCGCGCCGCGCTGGATCACCAGCCCCAATTCACCATGGACGACGGCGCCGACCTCGTCACCATGCTGCTCACCAAGCGCACCGATCTCGTCTCCAATGTCATCGCCGGCACCGAAGAAACCACGACCGGCGTCATCCGCCTCCGCGCCATGGCCAAAGACGGAACGCTCAAGTATCCGATCATTGCGGTCAACGACGCACAGACCAAGCACTTCTTCGACAATCGCTACGGCACTGGGCAATCCACGCTGGACGGCGTCATTCGCGCCACTAACTTGCTGCTCGCCGGACTGAAAGTCGTCATCGCCGGTTACGGCTGGTGCGGCCGCGGCGTCGCCATGCGCGCCAAGGGCCACGGCGCTGACGTCATCATCACGGAAATCGATCCGACCAAGGGCATCGAAGCCGTCATGGACGGTTTCCGTGTCATGCCCATGGCGGAAGCCGCCAAGGTTGGCGACGTTTTCATCACCGTCACCGGCAACAAGAGCGTGATTCGCGCCGAACACTTTGAAGCCATGAAGAGCGGCGCGGTCGTCTGCAACTCCGGCCACTTTAACGTCGAGATCGACATTCCGGCTCTCGAAAAACTGTCGAGCGGCAAGCGCGAAGTGCGCCCCCTCGTCGACGAATACGTTATGAAGGACGGCCGCAAGGTCTATCTGCTCGGCGAAGGCCGCCTCGTCAACCTAGCCACCGCTGAAGGACACCCGGCCGCCGTCATGGATATGAGCTTCGCCAACCAGGCCCTCTCCGCAGAATACCTGCGCCAGAATTACAAGCAACTCAAGCCGCAGGTTTACGTCGTGCCCGAAAATCTCGACAAGGAGATCGCCCGCCTAAAGCTAGACAGCATGGGCCACAAACTCGACAAGCTCACCGCCGAGCAGGAGCACTATCTCGCTTCCTGGCAAGAAGGCACGTAGCACAGACACTCTTGTCTGTGCTCTTTCTTTCCTTTTGGGGCGCGGCATATCGCGCCCCTTTTTCTTGTAAACTTATTTCGGTTTGCTTGGGGATACTTTATGTGGGATCTCTCCATCGACGCGCTAGACACGGCTCGCCTTCGCGGCGCCAAGTATGCTGACGTGCGCGTCATGCATCTTCGCCAGCGCGATTTGACCACGAAAAATGGCCAAGTCGGCACTCTCGCGCAATCCGAATCGATTGGCATGGGTGTTCGCGCGCTCGCGAATGGCGCATGGGGCTTCGCGTCCACGGACCGTCTCACACGTGAAGGGGTTTCCGCGTGCGCCGCGCAGGCTGTCTCCATCGCCAAAGCCTCCGCGCTAGCGAAACGCGGCGATGTGGCCATGGTCGAGGAAGCCGCCTACGTGGATAGCTGGCAAAGCCCCTTTCGCAAGGATCCTTTTGAACTGCCGCTGGAAAACCAGCTCGCTGTGCTGCTCGCTGCGGACGCCGAAATGGGTCATGTAAAAGGCGTCACGCTCACGGAAACCGGAATGCAATTCCGCAAGATTGATTCCTGGTTCGCGTCCAGCATCGGCTCGCGCATCCATCAGCGAAAAATGATCACCGGTTGCGGCATCGCCGCTACTTCTTTCCAGGGCGACGAAATTCAGAAGCGTTCCTATCCCAACAGCTTCGGCGGCCAGCACGCGCTCGAAGGCTACGAACTCGTGGAATCGCTCGACTTGCTTAAACATGCCGCACGCGTGGGAGAGGAATCCGCCGCGCTCCATTCTGCAACGCAATGTCCCGAGAAAACGGGCACTCTGATTCTCGGTGGCAGCCAGCTCGGCCTGCAAATTCACGAGTCCATCGGCCATCCTATCGAGCTCGATCGTGTCCTCGGCCAGGAAGCCAATTTTGCCGGCACAAGTTTCCTCACGCTCGACCAGCTCAACAAGCTGCGCTACGGCTCGGATATCGTGAACGTCGTAGCCGACGCCCGCCTCGAACATGGCCCCGGCCTCGGAACGTTTGCCTACGACGACGAAGGCGTCCCCGCTCAATGCACGGATATCATCAAAGACGGCCAGTTCCGCGGCTATCTCTCGAATCGCGAAACCGCGCATCTCATCGGCCTAAAACGTTCTTCCGGCACCATGCGTACGGAAAGCTGGAATCGCCTGCCGATCATCCGCATGACCAATATCAGCTTGAAACCTGGTGCCTGGGATTTCGAAAATCTAATTGCCGACACGGATGACGCAATCCTGATGGAAACAAACCGCTCCTGGTCCATCGACGACCGCCGCTATCAATTTCAGTTTTCCACGGAAGTTGGCTGGGAAATCAAAGGCGGCAAGAAAACACGCATGCTCAAAAATCCGAGCTACAGCGGCATCACCACGGAATTCTGGAATTCCTGCGACGCCATCTGCTCGGGCGATCATTGGACGCTTTGGGGCACGCCAAACTGCGGCAAAGGCCAGCCCATGCAAACCATGGGCACCGGTCACGGCGCCGCCCCAGCGCGTTTCCGCAACGTTAGAATCGGCTCTGCCTTTTCAAACCAATGAGCCCTTCGCACAAATCCGCGAAGTCGTCGGAAGGGAAGAGCGCTGCTTCTGATCAATTACTTCCCGAGCGGGAATTGCGCCGCATCATCGAATTGATTCTGCGCTTGGCCAAATCCACTGGCGCCGACGAAACCGAAGTCCACGTCGACGAAACCGCCGAATCCCTAACGCGCTTTGCCAACAACGCCATCCACCAAAACGTCGCCGAGCGCGGCCTGAATGTTTCCATTCGCACCGTCGTCGACAGCCGCACCGCTCGCGCCACCACGAATCGCATCGACGAAGATTCGCTCCGCGCCGCAATCGACGCTTCGTTGTCCCTCGCGCACAGCCAGCCGAAAGATCCGCATCTGCTTCCCCTGCCTGGCAAACAGCGCTATCGCAAAGTGAACCGCTTCCTCAAAGACACCGCTACGCTCACGCCCGAAGACCGCGCGCGCGCCGTCCGCCGCGCTTGCGATCTTGCCATTCAGAACGGGCAGGTCGCCGCCGGCATTTTCGCCAGTGGCTTGCAACAATCCGCGCTCGGCAATTCGCGCGGCCTCTCCGCCTCCTATCGCGAGACCCACGCCGAATTCAGCATCACCATGCAAGAAAATCCCGCGGCAAGCTGGGCCAAAGCCAATGCCGCAAGCGTCCACGCTTTCGATCCGCAGAAACTCGCCCAACGAGCAAGCGAAAAGGCCCACATGGCCGTCGACGCCCGCGAACTCCCCCCGGGCCGCTACACCGTAATTCTCGAACCCGCCGCCGTCCTCGATTTAGTCGGCTTCCTCTTTTACGATTTCGCCGCCACAGCCCTCCAGGACAAGCGCTCCTGCCTCAACGACCGCATGGGCAAACAAATCTTCGGCAAGAATATCTCCATCACCGACGACGCTTACCATCCGCTGCAGCTCGGCGCGCCTTTTGATGGCGAAGGCATGTCCCGCCAGCGCGTCCTGCTCGTCGATCGCGGCGTCCCGAAAAATCTCGTCTACGCGCGAACCAGCGCCAAATCCGCCGGCGAAAAGCCGACCGGCCATGGTTTTGCTCTCCCCAACGAATACGGCGAAGCCCCCATGAATCTTGTCTTTTCCGGCGGCGATTCTTCGCTCGAAAAAATGGTCGCGTCCACCGACCGTGGCCTCCTCGTCACCCGCCTCTGGTACATCCGCGAAGTCGACCCCTACGAAAAAGTCATGACCGGCATGACCCGCGACGGCCTTTTCCTGGTCGAAAACGGCAAAGTCTCGGCCGCAGTCCGCAATTTCCGGTTCAATCAGTCCATCCTAGAATTGCTCCGCAATGTCGAGCTTCTCGGCCCCGCCGTGCGAGCCACAGGCGAAGAAGCCTTTGAAATGGTGGTCCCCGCGATGAAGGTCCGCGATTTTCATTTCTCCGAAGTCACAAAGTTTTAATAATTCAGGGCTTAAAATCTCCTCCCCCAGAAAACCGATTTGATAAATGCAAAATCTGCGTTGTACATCCTTGCCCTCCCAGCCTAATAAATGGATATGTACCGACGGTGCGCGCCAGCCCGGAGCGTTCGGCACCCCAACTGGGGCCATCCCGATCACGATGCCTGTGGCACGGGCTTCGTAGCGCGCCTCGGCAGCCCCGCCAGTCATGAAATCGTCAACATTGCACTGACCGCCCTCGAACGCCTGACGCATCGCGGCGGCGTTGACGCCGACGGCGCCAGCGGCGACGGTGCCGGCCTCCTCACTTCTCTCCCTCAAGATTTTTTCCGTGCCCGCGCACAAGAACAGGGCCTCGAACTGCCTGAAGTCTTTGGTCTAGGCTTCGCGTTTTTCCCATCCGGCGCCGCCGCCGAAGCCCGGTCTGCGGTCGAAGCCGCCGCCGACACAGAGCGCCTCCGCATCCTCGGCTGGCGCCGCGTTCCCACCAACACAAACTCTCTCGGCAGCCGCGCGCTCGAAACCATGCCCGAGATTTGGCAATTTTTCGTCGCTCCTTTCCACGCCTCGCGCGGCGTCGCTCGCTTCGAGTGGCGCCTCTCTCTCCTCCGCAAACGCGCCGAATCGCTCCTCCCCGAGCGTTGCTACATTTGTTCGCTCTCTTCGCGCACCGTCGTCTACAAAGGCCTCCTCACTCCGTGGCAGTTCCCGCAATTCTACGAAGATCTGCGCGACGCCACTTTTGCCACAACTTTCGCCATCTTCCACCAGCGCTATTCCACCAACACGCAGCCGTCCTGGCATCTTGCGCAACCCTTTCGCTACTCCGCCCACAACGGCGAAATCAACACCATCGTCTCGAATCGCCGATGGCTTCGCGCCAAACAGCGCGAACTCCGCGCGCGTCTTGCTGTTGGCTCCTGGTTCACTCCGCTCGAAGACAAAGTCAGCGACTCCGCCAGCTTCGATAACGCCTTCGAGCTAAGGCTCCTCGAGGGCCTCGGTCCGGACGAAGCCATGCTCACCATGGTTCCTCCCGCGTTCGAGAACGATCCGCTTCTTTCCAGGGACATCCGCGCCGCTTTGACTTCGCTTTCTCAGAAAAGCGAGCCCTGGGACGGTCCCGCCGCCCTGATTTTTTCCGACGGCCAATTCGTCGGCGCGAAGCTCGACCGCAACGGCCTCCGCCCCTTGCGCTACACGCTCACTCACGACGGCCTCCTGATTGCTGGCTCTGAAACCGGCCTCATCGATCTCGAAGAATCCCGCATCGCCGAACGCCAGCGCCTCGGCCCCGGCGAAATGATCCTCGCCAATCCCGAAGCCGGCCTCTTTCTGCGCTGGCGCGAAATCCTGAAGCGCCTGGCCATGCATCAGGCCAAGCACGCTGCTCCTCCCGTGCGCCATCTCGCTTTTTCCGCCGCCACGAATCCTCCCGTCGCCGGCGTGCCCAAGCGCATTGCCGCCGCCGCAGGCTGGACCGAAGACCAATTCAAAACGCTCTTCTCCGCTTTGACTCACGGCAAGGAAGCCGACTGGAGCATGGGCGATGACGCCCCGCCCGCCTTCCTTTCCACGCTCTCACGCACGCTTTGGGATTATTGCAAGCAGCGTTTCGCGCAAGTCACGAATCCGCCCATCGATCCGCTGCGCGAAACTCACGTCATGTCTCTCGACGTTCATCTCAAGGACGGCGTCCTCCTCCCCGGCCCGCTTCTCAGTGCCGGGCAACTTGCCGAACTATCCGAGTTCTTTGCGCCCGTTCAGCGCATCGAAATGACTTTCTCTTCCGCCCTGGGAGTCCTGGGCGCACGCTGCAGTTTTGCTCAGCTATCTTCTACCCCTCTGAGTAGCGGCGCACGCCCGGGCCTCCTCCTCCTTTCCGATCGCGGCATCAGCGCGGAAAACGCGGCGCTTCCCGCGCTCTTGGCCGCAGCCGCCGCCTGGAAAGCGATGGTTCGCGAAGGCCTCTCGGATGTGCCGCTCATCGTCGAGTCCGCTCAAGTTTTTGACACGCATCACGTTGCGCTCCTCATCGCCGCTGGTGCCAGCGCCGTCGTCCCGTATCTCGCAGACGAGTTTGCCGAATCGCTCGAGCCCGGTGGCGCCGACCGCATGCGCACCGCCATCACCGCTGGCCTGCGCAAAGTCCTGGCGCGTATGGGCGTATCGACCCTCGCGAGCTATCGCAATAGCCATCTCTTCGAAATCGTCGGCCTCTCCGAAGATCTCTGCGCCGAATATTTTGAAGACGCCGCCGATTATCCCGGCTCCAAAACTCTCGACGACCTCTTCGCCGACTATGTCCGCATGCACAAAGTCGGTTTCTCCGCCGAATCCGCCGAACTCGGCGATGCTGGTCTTTACCGCTTCCGCAAAGGCGCCGAACTCCACGCCACTTCGCCCGAAGTCGTTCGCCGCATGCACGCCCACGTGCGCGCTCCCGAATCCGGCAAATTTGCCGCTTTCGAGGAATTGGCTGAACACCAGGGCACCGTTTTTCTGCGCGATTTGCTCGAAACCGTTCCCGGCACGCCCGTCCCCGTCGAAGAAGTGGAATCCGTTGACACCATTCTTCGCCGTTTCAGCACGCAAGCCATGTCTCTCGGTTCGCTCAGCCCCGAAGCCCATCGCACGCTCGCTCTCGCCATGAACATGATCGGCGGCCGCAGCAACACCGGCGAAGGCGGCGAAGATCCCAACACCTACCGCTTCGAGCCCGCCGCCGCGAACAAAATCAAGCAAGTCGCCTCAGGCCGCTTCGGCGTCACGGCGGATTATCTTGTCCACGCCGAGGAACTCGAAATCAAAATGGCCCAAGGCTCCAAGCCCGGCGAGGGTGGCCAGCTTCCAGCTCGCAAAGTCACCGAGTACATCGCCCGCATTCGCCACGCGACTCCCGGCACACCGTTAATTTCGCCGCCGCCGCATCACGATATCTACAGCATCGAAGATCTCGCCCAGCTCATTCACGACCTTCGCGCCGTCAATCCCAGCGCTCGCATCGGCGTAAAGCTCGTCAGCGGCGCAGGCGTAGGAATCATCGCTGCTGGCGTGGCCAAAGCAGGCGCCGACGTCATCACCATCAGCGGCCACAACGGCGGCACGGGTTCATCGCCGCTCACGTCCATCAAAAACACCGGTTTGCCCTGGGAAATCGGCCTCCGCGAAACGCACGACACACTGGTGCGCGCCGGCCTCCGCTCCCGCGTGTCCCTCCGCGTTGACGGCGGCCTGAAGTTTTCGCGCGACATTATCGTTGGCGCTCTCTTCGGCGCCGACGAATTCGGCTTCGGTACTGCCTCGCTCCTCGCAATCGGCTGCGTCATGGCCCGCCAGTGCCATCTCAACACCTGCCCCGTCGGCATTGCCACGCAAGACGAAAAGCTCCGCACCCGCTTCAATGGCAAACCGGAAATGGTCGTAGCCTATTTCCGTTCCCTTGCCGAAGAGATCCGCAATCGACTTGCGCAACTTGGCGCCCGTTCTCTCAGCGATCTCACGGGATGGTACGACCGCCTAAGCGCCCGCTCCGGCATGGATCCGCTGCTGATCGTCCCGATTTCCGAAACCGGCCGTGTCGCTCCGCAACAATCTCCCGCGCTCCACGCCGGCGCCCGCGAGGACGCTCTGCATTTCAGTGCTGCCTTCGAACTTCAAACGGAGTCGCAGCCCATCCAGAATTCCGACCGCAGCGTTGGCGCAGGCATGAGCGGTGAATTGATGCGGCGTCGCCGTCCCGGCAGCCAGCCTGATGCGCTCACGGAGCATCTCACGAAGGATTTTCACGGCTGCGCGGGCCAAAGCTTTGGCGCGTTCCTGGCCGATGGAATCACTCTCACGCTCTCGGGCGAAGCCAACGATTACGTCGGCAAGGGGCTCTCGGGTGGAACTATCGCCATCTCCGCCAGTTCCGCCGCCTCCCGCCGCGGCGACGTCCTGGCCGGAAACACCGTCCTTTACGGCGCCACCTCCGGCCGGCTTTTCGTCGCAGGTCGCGCGGGTGAACGTTTTGCCGTCCGCAATAGCGGCGCGCTCGCCGTTGTCGAAGGCGTTGGCCAGCACGGCTGCGAATATATGACCGGCGGCGTGGTCCTCGTCCTCGGCCCTCTCGGTCTGAATTTCGGCTCCGGCATGACCGGAGGCCTCTCCTACGTTCTTCGCGGCGAAGCCGACGAAGTGATTCACCGGGATTTCGTCGCCCTGGCCGAAATCGACGAGCGCGAAGAAGCCTGGCTGCGCAGCGTCCTCGAAGAGCACCAGCGATTCACCGCCAGCCCGCGCGCTTCTCGTCTGCTCTCGCGCCGCGGCCCGCTCCCGTTCCTTCGCGTTCAGCCCCTCCACTTCCAGGGGACCCTCGAGGCTACTTGGGAGCCAGTGCTTGCCAGTTTGAAGCATCGCGAAATCGTTTTCAGTCCGCCGCAGAGTGCCGCGCTTTCTCAGGCGCCTTTGCCAGCTTGAAAGGAGCAGGATTCTGCGCTAACTTAGCGGTAATAATCCGCTATAATCTTTGCCGAGCCACCCACCTATGGACTTTGATCAACTCGCTACTTTCGTCTATGTTGCCAAGCTGAAGAGCTTCTCGCGCGCTGGGCAAAAAGTGTTTCGTTCGCAATCCGCCGTCAGCGCCCAGATCCGCCAGCTCGAACAAGCTTATCGCGCCCGACTTCTCGACCGCTCCGCCAAATCCGTCGAGCTCACTCCTGCCGGTGAGGTCCTCTTCGAATACGCCGAGCGCCTTCTCCGCCTCCGCGATGAATCCATTCAAGTCGTCGCCGACCGCGGCGACGTCGTGCAGGGCCCGCTCGTCTTCGGCGCCAACGAAGCCACCTGCCTCTATCTTCTCCCGGATATTTTCGCCGAGTTTCAACGCCGTTATCCGCAAGTCCACATCAGCATCTACCGCAATTTCAGCCACAAGATTCTCCAGCGCGTCGAAGACGGCTCCGTCGATGTCGGCATCGTCACGCTTCCGATCAAATCGCCCACCCTTAAAGTTCATCACATTTCCCGCGACCGTTTGCGCTTTATGGTCAGCAGCCGCAATCCGCTCGCTCATCGCTCCAAGATCACTCTCGAGGAAGTCGCCACGCAACCCCTGATTTTCCCGCGCACCGGCTTCACCCGCCAGGTTCTGGACAAGCTTTTCCGCCCCTATCGTGCACGCATTCGCGTCGCCATGGAGCTTCCCAGCATCGGCATGATCAAGCGCTTCGTCGCCGCCGACGCCGGAGTCTCCTTCATCAGCGAAAGCTTCGCCCGCGATCAAGTCAAAGCCGGCGAAGTAAAGCTCCTCAACGTCGAAGGCGTCGACCTCTGGCGCGAACTCGGCCTAGTCTACCGCCGCGACCGCAGCCTCCCTCGCTCCGCCCAAGCCCTAATCGCCGTAATCCGCGAACACAAAAAATTCCCCGACCTCGCCGCCGCGGCTTCCGACTAGCCCAATCCCCGCCATGATTCGATCTCGTAGGGGCACGGCACGCCGTGCCCGCTCTTGACCCTGCCCGCAAGCGCCACGTTTCTAAGCAAAAAGATCGCGGCCCCCAGGTTCCTGTAATCCTAAGTCTCTGGAGCGTCTCCAAGTTCCCATTGAGCGTAGCTCCCAACCTCTGCAGGGAAGAAGCGCTGGCCGGCATGTAGCCTATAATAAGTTGACGGTGAATAATAATAAGTGTAGCATGAAAGAGAAGTTCTAGATAAGTTCGTCCACCCAGGAGTCATCCATGCGAAATCCGAGAGAGTTGACAAGAGCCGAGGTCCTCGCAACCGCCACCAAATTCCGCTGGTTCCGGAAGATGCCCAAATGGACCGTCATTATCGGAGGCCGGGAACTCCCTGCCCGCCCGCTCGTCCTCGAAGCTGCCGGTGTGCCTCCCAACGACACCACAAACTCCCATCAAGCCATTGCAATCCTGGAGCACTTGGGCTTCGAGACGCGCTATGCCGCCGCTGGAAAATCAGGTCAGCCCGTGCACGGCGAGAGACCCGCCGAAGCACCAAGAGACAATCGCTCTATCTTGGAGATAATCGCCGACGCCACAAAGGATCTAACCGAAGAGGATTGGAAAGGACTTCCAGCCGATTTGTCAAAGAATGTTGACCACTATCTCTATGGGACTAAAAAGGTCGAGGAATGAAGGCGGTATTCGCCGACACCAGCTATTGGCTGGCGCTCCTAAATGCACGCGATGCACTGCATAAGAAAGCTGTGACCCTGTCAGGCCAGCTTTCTTCTGTACAGTTGGTGACCACCGAAATGGTCTTCGCTGAACTCTTGAATAGCTTAAGCGGCGGGAACTCGAGGGAACGCCGCGCCGTGGTCAGTGCGGTCCAAGGTTTTGGACGGAGCGATTCCATAGTCGTGGTGCCACAGACGTCTGAACAATTCACACAGGCGCTTGAGCGCTACAAACAAAGCGCCGACAAAAACTGGAGCCTCACAGACTGCGCCAGTTTCCAAATCATGGAAGCCGAACACATCACTGCTGCCTTAACGCACGATCACCACTTTGTCCAGGCCGGGTTTGAAGCTCTCCTTCGCTGATTCAACAATTTGAAAGACGGCGAGCAAGGCAAGTTGTCCGTTGAACCCGTCGATTTCTGGCCGCTGCGATGACCGTGATTTGCAGCCAATTTGTACCTTGAATTCATCCTAATAGCGGTTATTATTTGAGCGAGGACAAGTTCCATTCAGCGGCGGAGACTCGCCGCTTTTCTTTTTTGAAGTGAGGTGCGCCTTTCCGAGCGGGCCCCCGCTCGATTTAGCCAAGCCGGAGCCACCCAATCCGCGCAATTCCGCTCCAATGCAAGTTGCATAGAATCAATATTTGCAGAGCCGTATCAAAACAAAGGACTTTATCTATCTTAGAATGAGTATTGGCTCTGTTGACATCCTCGGCACAGGTTGTGTTTCGAGGAGTCGACAAGTAGGGTCCAGAGGTGTTTTCTGATGGGGCAGGAGGGACGATGGCCGAAGTTGGACTCCTGCCCATTGCTCGCGTGGCGCTGCAAGTAGCCACGCAGGTTTTGCCGCCCTACCGCACGCGCTTCAGCAAACACCAGTTCACCCAGCCGCAGTTGTTGGCGGTGCTGTGCCTGATGCGCTTCGAAGACTGGACCTTTCGCGAGGCCGAGACGCGCTTGCGCGAGCACCAAGAATTGCGCAGCGCATTGCAATTGCGGGCCGTGCCGGACTACACCACGCTGTACCGTTTTCTGCGGCGACTGGACGACGACACTGTGGAGCGCGGACTGAGCGAAACGGTGCGTCGCTTGCGTGGACGCCGGCGTCGGCCCGTTTCTGCCGCCATCGATGGCACCGGGCTGTCCTACAATTCCGTCAGCACCTTCTTTGTACGGCGCATGGAACAGCACGCAGAGCACAGTTCGCGGCATCGCCGTTGGTTGAAGTGGGTGATTGTGGTGGATGTGCAGCAACAAATTTTACTGGCGCAACGGGCGCATCAAGGACCGGGATCCGATGTATGCGCCCTGCCAGGATTGCTGGACGTGGCAGCTCGAGGCGCGCCCATTGGCCTGGTGCTGGCGGATGCGGAGTTCGACTCGGAACCCAACCACGAATACATTCGGCAGCGCCTGGGAGCTCGGAGCATCATTCCTGCTAAGCGCCGGGGTATTCCCCAAGGCACCATTCGGAATCAGATGTTCCGCGCCTTCCCGAAAAAACCCTACCGGCAACGCGCCAAGATCGAAACCATCTTCTCGGTCATTAAACGCAAGCTCTCCTCGCGTGCACCCGGGCGCAGCTTGGCGATCCAGATCCGTCAGGCCCTGTTGCTCGGTCTTACCTACAACCTCTACCGCCTCAGGCATTTGCTCCCTCCGCAGGATGTCAACAGAGCCATGAATATTTACGAAAAATCTAGGGGGGATGGCCGATTATTGTTAACTAAACTCGATGCCCTACGGTCCGCCACAGCCTCGCGACCGACGGTCTCTACCAACCACTATTCACTAACCACTATCCACTAATGAACGTTGAACTCCAGGCTCGCAATCGCTCTTGAAATCACGTTTTCCTGGATTTGGATGAGGTCATCGTCGGCGTACGTCATGCCCAGCACCGTGAAGATCTCCGGCCCTCGCGCAATCACCGCCACCGTGCCGGACCAATCATGTCCGTCTGCTTCCCCCCGGTAGTGATACTCGACCGCTGGCAACCCGCCCACCGTCGTCTTTCGCTGCGTGATTCTCCGGTAGTTGTCGTAGATGTCGCTTAGCCGTTTTTCGACCGTGGCTGCGGCCGGCTCCAACGGTTCTTTGGTTTTTTCTTGTCCGATGACCAGCAGGGTGGACTCGTTCTGAGTGCCCATTGCCACGATGGCATTCGGCAGCGCCTGGCGCGCATCTTCAAGCAAGTCCCAGCTCGGCGCTTTGTACATCTTGAAGCCGTGCGTGTAGTTCGTGTACAAATTGCCCTGAATATTTTCGCGCATCGCCGGAGGTTCCGGCGCTTTTGGCGCCGCTGGCTGTGCTGCGGATACTGTCAATGTGGAAGCCGGAGCGCTAGCAGACGCCGCGATGTTTGGGGCCACCGCATTCGTCTTCGTATTCATCGGAGCCGAGGGTTTCACCGCGGCGTTCGTGATTTTGGGAGATGTTTTTTCGCGCTTTCCAGTCGCCGATTCGACGGATTTCGCGCTTGCATTTGTTGCTTCGCTCGTCCCGTCGGCGGAGGACGCCACAGCCTCTTCGGCTTTCGGCTGCGCCTCCGTAGCCGGTTCTTTTTTCGCCGCTGGCGTTTTTTCGGTTTTCGGCGTCGCGCTTGCCGGTGTGGTTGGAATAATCGAGGCGATCTTGTCTTTCTCCACGAGAACATATCCAAAGTCCGTCTTCACTTTGAACATGTTGTCTTCGTACGCCACGATCACGCCGTAAAGCTTCTTGCCGTCTTTCAACCGTATTTCATCCGCTCGCGCCGCTGCAGCCGTTGCGCATAGCGCCACAGCCAACGCCGCAACGCAAAGCCAGCCACGTTTTTTCAGGAGGGCCAAAACTGCAACACACTTAGAACGGCGCGTTTTGGCCTGGGTCAACGCCGTAATGGACTGGGAGCCGCGCATTTTGGGGACAGCCATATTTTCAGTATGCGGTCGCCGCCAACGCCCCGCAACGATTACGCGCGCGGTGGTGTCCGCCGTGTTACCTCGGCCAGCAGCGCCCCAATCCGCCGCGCCAGCCGCTCCACCTCTTCAATCGACTGGCTCAACCGCGCCCGCAGTGGTTCCGGCAAGTTCGCGTGCGTCTGCTGCATCGCCAGCGCCTCCGCGATCACGCGCAGCTCCTTTTTATGCCGCGGATTCAGCCGCTCCCAAAGCCGCCGTTTCGCGCTCCGGTTCCGCCCGAGCCATTCTTCGCCGGTCCCCGCCGGCCGCCCCGCTTCCGGCTCCGCCGAGGTCGTCGCCGTCATATTTGGTTTTCTTATCCGAAATAGCATTCTCACCGACCCCGTACCTTTGTGTTTGCGCCGTTCCAGCTCTTCTCTGTGCCCACGGCGTTCTCTGCGTCCTCCGTATAAATGTTTTCACGGGTCACGGATCACAGGTCGCGAAGCATGCATCGCCAGTCACAAGTCGCCAGTCACGAGTCACCTCTTCAGCGCTTCCATTTTTTCCCCGTTAATCTGCCCGCCCGCTTCCACGCGCCCCGTCACGCGCATCGCCCGCGTCTCAAACATCAGCCCGCCATAACGGTCGTACGCATCCGGAAAAAGCACCACCTCATACAGCCCGCGCTGATCCTCCAGCGTCACGAACATCATGTTCCGGTAATTTTTTGTCCCCACGTGCCGGTAAGTCACCATCCATCCGCACAGGGCCACCCGCTTCCCGCGCAATCCATCCAACTCGTCGCTCCACACTTCGCCATTCCGAGGCAGAAAATCCAGCGGGTGCCCGCTCACGCACACTTCCAAAATCTCCCGCTCATACCGCAGCTTCTGTTCCTGCGTGTACTCCGCCGCCGGCATCCCCGCCAGGGCCGCTCCAATCGCATCTTCGCTTTTCGCATCAGCAAACAGCATCTCCGGCGCAGTGGGTGGCACAGCCAATCCTGGCTGCGCGCTTTTGCTTTGAAGGCGTTGTGCATCTTTGCCTCGAAGCACTTGCGCGTTTTTGCAGCTTGCCTGCAAAAAATTCCATCGCCACAACATTTCTGGCCGCGAAATTCCGCACGCATCATCACCCGCTTGATCGCCCACTTCATCAAACGCCCCGCACTTGATCAACGCCTCGATCTCATCCCGCTCGACAACCACACGCCGCAAAAAATCCTCCAGCGACCGGAACGCCCCGCTTTCTTCCCGCGCGCGCACAATCGCTGTAATCGTTTCCACGCGCAGCCCTTTCACCTGCATCAACCCAACGCGCAGTGCCCGCTTCCCATTCACTGGCACAAGTGGGACAGACATTCCTGTCTGCCGGTTTTTCGCTGCTGTGTTTTTCCGTTCCACGGTGTTCGTCGTCTCTGCCGTGTACTCCATCCTCGAATGATTCACAGAAGGCAGCCGCACCTCGATCCCCCAGCGCTTCGCCTCTTCCACGTACGCCGACACGTGATAAAACCCGGCCCCTGCGCTGCACATCGCCGCCAAAAACTCCGCCGGATGATGCGCCTTCAAATACGCCATACGATACGAAATATCCGCATACGTCGCCGCGTGCGCTTTGCAAAATCCGAAGCCCGCGAATTTTTCCACCATCAACCACGTCTCTTGACGTTGTTGCGGGGTCAATCCCATCATTCCCGCGGCCAGCAGGAATTTTCCGCGCAATCGTTCGAGGTCGCGCTGGCCGGAGAATTTCGCGGACGAGCGCCGCATGATATCGGCCTCCGCCAGCGACATCTCTCCAGCCGCCTGCGCGATCTGCATCACCTGTTCCTGAAAAATGCATACGCCCAGCGTGCTTCCCAGAATTCCTTCGAGCGCCGGGTGCGGATATTCGATCTTTTCCTCTTCGCGCAGCCGTTTTATGAACAACTCTTTCGATCCGTATTCCGATGCGCCGGGCCGGATCAGCGCCAACGCTTGCGCTATTTCCTCAAGCGTCCGCGCCTTCATCATGTGCAACAACCCGCGCATGGCCGGCGATTCGATCTGAAACACGCCCATCGTTCTTCCCGCGGCAATCACGTTGCACGTCGCCGGGTCGTTCTCCGGTATCGCGTCAAAATCAATCTCGCGCGGCTTCGGGCAAGGCGTCACGCCATCCGGCGCAACGTTGCTTTTTTCTTTTACCTCCTTTATTTCCTCTACCTCCTCAACTTCCTTTTCGATATTATCCAGCGCCAGCGACATCGTCGTGAATCCGCGCTGGCCGAGCAAATCCATCTTGATCAATCCAAGCGCTTCGATGGCGTTCATGTCCGGCTGCGTGACGACGATTCCTTTCGTCGCGCGCTCGAGCGGCGTCAGCCGCGTTAATGGCTGCGCGGAAATCACCGTTCCGCACGGATGAATGCCCATGTGCCGCGGCGCGTCGTCGAGCCGCAGGGCTACCTGCAGAATCGTTTTCCAGGGCTCGTCGCCCACCGGCAAAGTGCGGCACTCCGGCAAATCGCGAATCGCCTGTAAAATCTCGCGCACCGGGCGGTGCGGCAGCCGTTTCGTGAAATGGTTCACTTCGCCCGGCGGCACGCCAAACACTTTCGCGATTTCGCGGATGGCCAGCCGCGCGTGCATGGTCACAAAGCTTCCGATCATGGCCACGTGCTCTTCGCCCCAGCGCTCGTAGACGTAGTCGAGCAGCTCATCGCGCCGCGCGCCGCAAATGTCGATGTCGATATCCGGGCAATCGCCGCGCTGCTCGTTCAAAAAGCGCTCGAAATAGAGTCCCCAGCGCAGCGGACACACGCAGGAAATTCCCAGGCAATACGTCACCATCGAGCTGGCCGCCGAACCGCGTGCCACCGCCGGAATCCCGCGCCGCTTGGCTTCCTCGACGATCTCCCACACCAGCAAAAAATACGGCGCGAGGTGCAGCTTTTCGATTACGCCCAATTCGTGCGTCAGCCGCGAGAGCACTTCGGGCCGCAGTGGGCGATAACGGCGTTGTGCGCCCGCAAAGCACAACTTCCACAAATACGAAAACGCGGATTCGCCTTCCGGCACGGGAAATTCCGGGAAGATGGTCTTGTGCAGCATGAGTTCGAGGTTGCACCGCTCCGCAATGTCGAGAGTCGCGCGCAGCCATTCGGGATGATCGGGGAACAGCTTTTGCATTGCCGACGCCGGCTTGAACCATGCTTCGCCGGTGGTGATATCCGGAGCGGCGACCGTCGTCAGCAGCCCGCCGGTGCGAACCGCGTTTACTGCGCGGTGATGCAAGTGCTCTTCCGGCCGCAAGAAATAAACATTGTTCGTAGCCACCAGCGGCACGCTGAGTTCGCGGCCGATGCGTTCCGCTTCGCGCAGTGTGCGCCCGTCTCCCGGAGATAAATGCTGCACTTCGATCCACAGCCGCTCGCCAAAAATGTCCTTCAATTGCGCTGTAGGGGCACGGCACGCCGTGCCCATCTTGTATGTCTCGTCCGTTCTGCATGTCGCGCCTGCATCGCTCGGCGTGTCCATTTCCGGACGGGCACGGCGTGCCGTGCCCCTACGATCGCCGGCATCTTGCATGCGTGCTGGCAATGGACACAACGCGATCACGCCTCGCGAATGCTTCGCCAATTCCTCCAGCGTTACGGGCCGTCCGTCGCATTCATCCAAATCATTTTTCGCCAATTCTGTCGTGCCCAAATGGCGCAGCGTTACCAACTGGCATAGGTTGCTGTACCCCTCGATATCCGCCGCGAGCAGCACCATTGGTGCGCTTTGCGAATCTCGATTTTCGTTTCTGGAGTTTCGAGCTGTGGATTGCGAAGCGCGAAATTCGACGTCAAGCACCGTTCCCACAATTGGCTTGATCCCTGCGTCTATCGCCGCCTGATAAAACGGCACTGCCGCATACAGCCCATTCGTATCGGTCAGCGCCACGGCGGGCATCTCCTGCTCCACCGCCGCGGCGATGATTTGCTCGGGCGACGCTACGGCCCGCAGGAACGAATAGTGGCTGTGACAATGCAAATGTACGAACACGGAAGCCCGATCCGAGAGGGAAGAAGCCGATGCCCGCCGCAAGGCAGGCGTTTTGTATCTTTAAATCAGGGTAGGGAACGGGAAGGGAAATTCAGCAACATCCGATCATTGGTTCTTTGTAGCGGCGCAGCATGTTGCGCCACTACAAAGCGTGATGCAAAAATTCCGCAGCTCAGGCCTCAGGCCCGAGGACCTTTCTTCACCTCGACAAGCAGGGCGTGGAGAGGACGAGGCCGCCGGGCTTGGTGGCGTAATGTTCGCGGAGTTCGAGGCCGTTGCCGTAGAAGACGGCGTTCCAGCCGTAGCGGCCGCGGACGGAATCGAGGCCGCGATTTAAATACCAGCGGCGGTTGGCGTCGGTGTCGAAGAGTTCGTGCTGGCGGCGGTCGGTTTCGAGATTGGTTACGTTTACGCCGACGAGGCGGACGGCTACGCGGCGCGTGAATAGTTTTGCAAAAAGTTCTTTGGCTTCAGCGAGCAGCTCGCGCTCGTCATTCGAAGGGCGCGTCAAACGCACAGTTTGATGAGCGGAAAAATGGTCCACGTAACGGATGCGCAGGCCGATGGTGCGTGCCTGGCGGCCGTATTCGCGCAGCGTCGAGCCGATGCGCTCGCTCAGATATTCGATCAGGCCGCCGAGAAACTCCGTGTCGATCGTTCCGCCTTCGATGGTTGTCTCGCGCGAGACGGATTTAGGCGTTGAAGGCAGCATCACTTCGCGCCCATCGAGGCCGCGGGCGCGCTCCCAGATTTGTCCGCCAATCACTTCGCCAAACGCGGCTTCGAGAGCGGGGCGCGGGACCTGCCGCAATTCTCCGATGGTGGCGATGCCGCGCTCCGCCAACATGCCGGCGTGGACATGGCCGATGCCGTGGAGTTTTTCGACCGGCAGCGGCGTCAAAAAGTTTTCTTCCGTTCCCGGCGCAATCATGCGGAAGCCGCGCGGGCGTTCGAGCCGCGAGGCAATCGACGCGACGACTTTTGTGCGCGCCGCGCCGACGCTCACGCTCAGTCCGGTTTGTTCGAGCACGTCCGATTGCACGCGCCGCAGCGCCGCCTCATAATCCGGGTACAACCGCTCCGTCCCCGCGAAATCCAGATAAAAATCGTCGAGCGCAGCGGTTTCGACCGCGGGCGTGTACGTTTCGAGAATGCGCCGCACGCGCTCGGCATAATCGGCGTAGTGCTCGTATTGCCCCGGCACGACCATCGCCTTGGGGCAAATGCGCAGCGCCTCGCGAAAGGTCATGGCGGTTTTCACGCCGCACGCTTTTGCTTCGTAGCTGGCTGAGGCCACCACGCCGCGCCCGACCAGCACGGGCTTCCCGCGCAACTGCGGGTTGAGCACCTGCTCGACGGAGGCAAAAAACGCGTCCACATCCACATGGACGATATTTGGAATTGGCTGGGAGCGCGGCGCGCCGGCTCCGCGGCCTTTTTCTTCGCGCGCGTCTTCGTGAAAAGGATTGAAGGGCATCGCCACTGCTGGGAATACGTTTTCGATACAGACGTCCATGACGGCTCCTATGAGTGTGGCCGCGAAGCGGCCAACGTAACGGTCACTGCACAGCGGTGAACGAAGGGAAACGGAACGAGTACGATCTCTTCGGGAACGAGGGATCGCTTTTTCAAGCGGACCCCTCACCCCGCTTAGGGCTCGGAATTTTCAACGGGCGGCGCCCAGTTCGTGAGAGCCATGAAAGGCAATGGAACTGAACGCCACCCGTTTCCCGTTTCCTCTACCGCCCCGGACTATAGGCGAATAAAAAGCGAAAGTCAAGAGCTTTCCTGCGCGGGGTAGTGGGCCGGTTTCTGATCATCCGTAACTGGGCATACAGCTCTCCAAGGACCGGTTGAGCCCGCACGGTTTAGCGGCAACCCGGCGATCGGGAGTTGCATGCACGTGGATGGAAAAGCATCGGAACGGTCTGGAAAGAACGTCTGCAGAGCCTACGAACCGGGCCTGAGCTGGCTAACGATCTCGGCTAACCAGGCTTCTAGTAGTAACCGCTGGTCTGGTGCCATGTCTGTAAAGGCGAGGCCCATTCCGAATGCCGGGTCGCAGTAGGCTACCTTGGCCGTGGCTTCGAAGACTCCCTGATCTCTCAGAATGCGCAACCCAACCAACGTAGCTTCGGGGAACGGATTGAGCGCGTCAACGTAGCAGCCCCCAAGGCCAATTTCCGATGTGCGAGCGGAAAGTACCGCTCCGGAACTAAGCTCGGTCACCTCCGCAGAAGCGACGAGGGGGCAGCGCCGGACGGCGCGCTGTTTAGCTGGTTTCAAGGGCTTGTTTCTTTCGATCATGGCACATCACTTAGACAAGGCAATCTGGCAACAGTAGTCATGTTTAGTTGTCCGCGCCAACCCTACTTTACCGGCCTTCCCTTCAGGGTTTTTTGAAGCAACTCAATCAGAGCGGTTTCAGAAGCGCCTTGTTCAAATTGAACAATCATCGGTTCAAATTCTTCGAGCATGGCACGATATTGTGGCGTCTGGCGAAACGCCTCCAACTTCTGCTCCCAGTCAAGCGGAACAAAACCTCGTTGACTAGACAATTCCAGAGTAGCTCTCAAGATCTGTATATCGGCAAGATTCCTCAAATGCTGCCGCAGAAAGACCGCAAGAGCGCGTCTTTGTTCGGGAGTCATGTCAACCCGTAACTTTCAATGTCTAAGAGTCTAACAAAGAGGCTGCTGAATCCAATCGATAACTACCTCCCGCTCGGGTGAGCCACGATTTTTACAGCTGAGGTAGAGCTTTCCAATAGCTCATGGATCCGATGCCTGATTAACGCAGCCGTAACCGCACAAGTGAAGTCTTGGTACGGGACTTGTCCGAGTACCCGACCTATGCATGCAAACTTGCCAGGAGTTGAGATTTTGGAATGTTCAATGGCCCGTCCATGAGCGATCCATCCGGCGGATATAGTCTTGAACGAAATACCTCACGTGAGGCGGCATACCTTACGTCATAGCGGGCGATGGCCATTCAGCCGAGACTCGCCGAGGAGATCGGCGAGAATCCAGGCTGTTCCGGCAATCGCGAAGGTTTCAGTGGTTTCACTCCAGTTCGTATGACTGTGGGGAGCCGAAAGAAGCAACGGTATCCACACGAGCAGGCCAAAGAGCACGAGCATCCATGTCAGCAGGCGAGAGGCTAGAAGCGCGATATGATTGGTAAGAAGAGCGATGGCTGCGAGCGCGAAGAAAACAGTCGTCGCTACCGCCCAAAACATTTGATTGGGCGGAAGCCACTTCGGAACGAGGGTGGCGGTGGGGTGAAGATAAAAGGCCTGTTCGAGGGTGAAGGAGGCGGTGCAGAGGCCCACAAGAATGCGGCCGATCCGATGAATCGTTTCGGGTGACCAGGCCGACGACAAGCGAGCATAAACGATGGCCGCTCCGGCGAAGAGAGAGAACTGCTCGAAGAAATTGCCCCAGCTATTGTAGATCCGCGGTGCGGTGACGATTGCCGGCACGCATCGCAAGGCGAAGACAAGATAAACCGCACAGAGCAAGACTGAGCCGGTTTTCGCGGTGGGACGGAACTGAATCGCAGCGCCGCCGAGGATCAGGGCAACAGCGACGGCGTAGAGAATGTAACGCGGTTGATGCCAGCCGTTGTAGTCGAGCCAGACCAGCGTGATGAGGCCAAAGGCTGCAGCCGCGACTCCAAACAGATGACGGCCGAGGTTCGAACTAAGCGTTGAAACGGTCATTTGTTTTCAATCCCGTTCACGCGGGCGTGTCACGATGCGGAGAGCCGATCGCCGGTAAAGTTCCTCGGAGCAACCGGGGGATCGCAAAGGATGCACCGAGCTTTATACAACGGGATGGAGCAAGTGTATAGTGCCGCAACGCTGGAGCGTGAAGGAGCCACTCGAGCATGAAGCGTCGCGAGAGGAGCGTTCCACACTCCTCGTGTAGTCATAACCTGAAACTGACCACTACCGCCGTGTCAGGAGGCAACTCCATTTGAAAAGTAGGCGATTCCAAGGACGGGCCTTGAGGCTGGTATACTTTCGGCGGATATCGTGAGCTGGCAACTGGCACGAGCCCAATTTCTTGCGTCTCTGTTGGCGTCATGGATTTTGCCAGGACTTTGCCTATTCCTTCTGGAAATGCCCGAGGACGCATTCGCACGGCGGGGCCTTTGAGAACGTATTCAGCACGCATTCTGTTCGTTTTGCTACTGGGATTGGGGGGCAATCCCGGGTCGGGGGCGCAATCCACCTCATCGTTGGGAGCACAGCCCACCATCAACGAAGAGGTACGGGCAGCTTATAGCGCAGGGACTGCGGCGGCTGCGAAGAACGACTTTAAGACGGCGGAAATGGAGTTCGAGAAGGTGGTTCGGCTGGCGCCGCAGATTGAAGAGGGCCATGGCGCCTTAGGCACGATCTTGATGCGGCTCGGGAAATTTCCGCAAGCGATCAAAGAACTGGAAAAGGCTGTTGAGCTGAAGCCTACGGATATCTCTCCGAGGATCAATCTCGGCTTGGCCTACGAACAGGTTGGCGCCAACAAAAAAGCGATCGCTTTATTTCAAGGCGTAGAAGCCGAGGTGCAAACCAAGGCCGGTTCGGAGGCCGCCTCGGCGCTGCCTTCGTACTTTCTGGAGGCTTATGCCCGCTCGCTGGCTGCCACGGGGCAGATCAATGCTGCAACCGCAAAGATGAAGGCGGCCGTTGCTGCGACGCCGCAGAATGCAGAGCTGCATGACGCATTGGGCTCGCTGGATGCGCAGCAGCAGAGCTGGCCTTCGGCGGTCAGCGAATTCCGGGAAGCGATTCGTCTTAAGCCGCAGTTTGCGGCGGCGCATTTGCATTTAGGGGTGGCGCTGGCGGCGCAGCAGCAAGCGCCGGCGGCGATCGCGGAGCTGAGGCAAGCTGCCGAGTTGGCTCCTGACAACGCGCTCGTGGCGACGGAGCTGGGGAAGGCGTATGCGGAGAATAATCAAGACGACCAGGCGATTGAGGCATTCCGGCGCGCGATCAAGCTCGATGCCGGGATGATGGATGCCAAATATCAGCTAGCCCGGGCACTACAGCGCACGGGGCACGATTCGGACGCCGTGCCCTTGCTCCGGCAGGTAGTGAAGGCCGAGCCGAAAAATTCGGAGGCGGGGGCGAGCCTGGGGCTGGCTCTTCTACTTGTGGGGAACGCGAAGGACGCCATTCCGTTTCTTGAGCATACCCTCAAAGAAAAACCCGGCGATCCTACGGCGCATGAGAATTTGGCCGCGGCATATATGCAAATGAACGAGGTCAATGAAGCGATCCAAGTATTGAGCTCTGGCCTAAAGGCCGATCCGCAAAGCTTTCAGCTGCACTACAACCTCGGGCTGGCTTTGAAGTTGAAGGACGACAACGCGGCGGCGATTCCTGAGCTGGAAGCGGCCGCCAGGTTGAATCCTTCGGCGCATGAGCCGCACTACACGCTGGGGATTCTTTATATGCAGGACGGGCGCTACGACGACGCGGCGCGTGAGCTTTCGCTGGCGATGAAGCTGCACCCTCAAGATGCTGACGGTTGGGCCACGCTGGGGAGCCTTTATCGAAAGATGGACAAGCTGCCGGAAGCTGCGGACGCGCTTCGGGAAGCGATACGACAAATGCCGGACCAGCCGGATTCACATTTGACATTGGCGATGGTGCTGCAGCAGCAAGGGCATGCTGAGGAGGCCGCCGCAGAGCGGAAAAAGGGCGCGGAGTTGGAACGCGTGACGATGAATCGTCAGAGGGCGACCGTTTCCACGAATACTGGCAATGCGCTGCTGGAAAAGGGGCAAATCGCGGACGCCCTCGAACACTTTCAGGAGGCACTGAGCGACGATCCCGGTTATGCGGAGGCGCATCGGGGCATGGCGAATGCTTTGGAACGGCAAGGTAAAAAGGCGGAGGCGGAGGCCGAGCGGCGGAAGGCGGATGAACTGGAAAAACCGCAGCCGTGATCCTGGGGGCGGAGCGCGATTCAAGTCGAAGAAGAGTTGCGAAGCCCGTCATTTACACGGAGTTGGGGATGCGCTATACCAAGATGTACACCATGCCATCCCAAGGGGCCAAAATTGCGTGCGGCGGGATAGTTTTGCTGCGATGGACGGCAGATTTCTGGATGTGTGGAAAAGCAGACAGCTCGGGCAACCAATGGGCAGGTTGGTTCAGCTAAGTAAGTAGTACGGGCGGATCGTGATGAAGTCTCGAATGGGCCGAATCCTCGTGAGCGCGGTTGGCTTCACCGTTAGCTTTGTCCTCCTTTTGGGAGCAGTGCAGTTTACCAGCCAGGCCCAGTCCAACGAAAACGCTGAACGCAAAAACTACTCCGACGAAGTGAGCAAAACCTATAACTTTTTATTTGGGAAGGATAATTTTTCGCTGCCTGGTAATGCCGGCACGGAAGGCAACGAGTTCATCGAGCCTGGCGCTTTCCCGAAGGCGGAGTACTGCGGACATTGCCACGAGGAGGCCTACCACCAGTGGCGGCAGACGTTGCACTCGAATTCATTTCGCACACCGTTTTACCGCCAGAGTGTAAACATTTTGATTCGCACCAAAGGCATTGAATTTTCGCGGCATTGCGATAGCTGCCACAATCCGATTGCGGTGGTTTCGGGGGCGCTTACGCCGGGCGCGCACGTCGATCGGTCGTTTGACGAGGACGGTTTGACTTGCACCACCTGCCATTCGATCCAGCAATTGAAGTCGACTTCCGGGAACGGCGGCTATGTGATGGGCGTTCCGGCGGTGATGGTGGATGAAAACGGCAAGCGTATTCCGGGGCAGGTTCCCTACGGGGATATTCTGGAGCATCCGGAGCGTCACTCGAAGGCCGTGATGCAGGCGTTTTATCGCACGCCGGAGTTTTGCGCGGCCTGCCACAAGGCCAACCTACCGAACCCGTTGAACGATTACAAATTCATTCGGGCTTTTACCACTTATGATGAATGGCAGAACTCGAAGTTTTCGCAGCGCAACCCACTGACTTTTTACTCGGCGGATTACGTTACCTGCCAAAACTGCCACATGCATCGTGAAGCGACCACTCTGCCTGATTACGGAGCGAAGGCGGGAACATTTGCGTCGCATCGCTGGGCGGCCGGAAACACGGCGGTGCCTTTTTATTATGGCTTTGACGAGCAACTGCAGAAGACGATCGAGTTCTTGAAATCGGGACGCTTCCTTAATGTGGACATTTTTGCGCTAAAAAAAGCGGGCGACGATAAATTGATTGCGCCGCTGGGCTCCGTGCCTTTTCAGCTCGCGCCTAAGGACGTGGTGCAAGCCTACGTCGTTGTCCAGAACAAGAATATCGGCCACTCGCTGATTCCGGAGGTTCGCGATTTATATGAAGCGTGGGTCGAGGTGGTGGTCAAGGATGCTGCGGGGAAGGAGATCTACCACAGTGGCTTCTTGAAGGCCGATGGAATGCTGGATACGCGGGCGCATAGTTTCACGAACCGGCCAGTCGATTTGTCTGGCGAGTTTGTGGACAATCACAAAGTTTGGACGATTCATTCGGTGGCCTACGACAACACGATTCAGGCCGGACGCTCAGCGCTGGTGAGGTATGAGTTCCAGATTCCGGCAAATGCGAAGGGGCCGCTCAGCATTACGGCGAGCGTGAATTACCGGCACTTCCGGCAGAGCTACTTAAACAATATTTTCGGTACCGACCACCCGCTCTATCCCGTCGTCGAGATTGCCTCGCGCACGCGGACGTTGAAAGTGGGAATGAATGAGCCCACGCCTTCCGAAGCGGGCGACAATCAGGACTGGATGCGCTGGAACAATGTGGGCATTGGATTTCTCGATCAGCAGCAATACTCGGATGCGCTCGAGGCGTTCGAGCGGGTTGTGAAGCTCAGGCCGGATTACGACGACGGTTACGTGAATGTGGGCTTGACCTATATCGAGTGGGAAAAATATCCAATGGCGCGGTCTTCGCTGGAAAAGGCGCTACAACTGCACCCTGGTTACGCGCGGGCGCTTTATTATATGGCGCTGGTGGAACGGCGCGAGGGGCATCCGGAAGCGGAGGTTGCCGATCTCGAAAGAGTTGTGGAGTTGTATCCGCAATCGCGCGATGCGCGCCGCGAATTGGGCATCGCTTATTACCAGCAGGATCGTTCTGCGGACGCGATGAAACAATTTGAAGCTTTGCAAGCAATCGACCCGGACGATCTAGCCGCACACTACAATCTCGCAATCTTGTATCGCCGCAAAGGAATGAAAGCGGAAGCTGCTGCGCAGGCCGCGCAGTACGCCACGATCCGAGTCGACCCCGCGGCGCCGACG
This sequence comes from uncultured Acidobacteriota bacterium, assembly GCA_963843265.1. GTDB lineage: Bacteria > Acidobacteriota > Terriglobia > Acidiferrales > UBA7541 > Acidiferrum. Next base: position 75,627 of record CAWJJR010000003.1, read on the forward strand.
TACTCGCTGGATTATCTGCGCAGACATCCTGAGATTTCGACTGAAAGCGTGCCCTGGCACATGCACACGGACTTGAAGCCGAACGCTGTGAATGCCAACGCGAGCGTGACCGCGGGGGACCACAGCACGGGTCAGCGTTAGTTGAGTTTACTGAGGAGGAGTTGTGTCGAATTCGGGCCGCCGCAAGTTTCTTCGTTCGCTGAGCCGCACGGCTCTGGTGCTGCCATTTGCCGAAATTCTTGCGCTTGCAGCGCCTCCTGGGCAACAGGAAAATCCCCCCAAGCAGAAAATTGGACCGATCGAACGCAGCTACGACGCCAAGCCCGCCCCTCCTCCGCCGGGGCCGAAATCTCCGATTGAAGGCACTCCACTTGGCGTTAGCTTCGTGGACGTGGTTAAAGGTTCTGGGCTCGATATCGAAACGATTTATGGCGGCGTGGGCAAAAACAAATATCTTTTGGAAACGACCGGGTGCGGGCTGGCCTTCTACGACTACGACAACGATGGCTGGCTGGACGTGTTTCTCGTGAATGGCTGGCGTCTCGAGGGATTCGCCAAGGGCCACGAGCCGCATTGTCATCTGTTCAAGAGCAATCGCGACGGCACGTTCACCGATGTCACCAAGGGCTCGGGCCTTGAGCTTCGCACCGGGTGGGGGCAGGCTTGCTGCGTCGGCGATTACGACAACGATGGACATGACGATCTGTTCGTCACCTACTATGGCCAAAACACGCTTTATCACAACAACGGCGACGGAACCTTTACGGACGTCACGGAACGCGCTGGCTTGCTCCAGGCCGGCCCTAAGACACGTTGGAATACCGGCTGCACGTGGGTCGACTACGACCGCGATGGGCATTTGGATTTGTTTGTGGCGAACTATGTGGACTTTGACTTGAAGACAGCGCCTCTTCCCGAGGAAGGCCCGTGTACGTACAAAGGGATTGATGTCGCTTGCGGTCCTCCGGGACTTGGCGGCGGAAAGAACATTCTCTATCACAACGAGGGAAACGGAACATTCGCGGATGTCAGCCAAAAGTCGGGCATGTGGACTGCGGTGGGGACTTACGGCCTCAGCGTTGCAGCCTCGGATCTTGATAATGATGGATGGCCGGACATCTACGTGGCCAATGATTCAGCTCCTGCCACGCTCTACCTGAATCAGCATGACGGCACTTTCAAGGACGTAGCCATCGAAAACGGAGCCGCGCTGTCCGCCGAGGCAAAACCGCAGGCCGGCATGGGCGTTTCTATTGGGGATTACAATCGCGACGGCAATCTCGACATTGTGAAGACCAATTTCGCAGGCGATACCGATTCGCTCTACACGAATCTTGGCGATGCCGTCTTCGAAGACCGAACTTATCCCAGCGGGCTCGGCGTCAATACGCGATTGCTCGGCTGGGGAGTGGGTTTCTTCGACATGGACAATGACGGCTGGCTCGACATTTTGATGTCCAACGGGCATGTCTATCCCGAGGTGGACAAGTCCAAGGCCGATCTTAAATATGCCGAGCACAAATATCTGTATCGAAACTTGCGGAATGGGCGCTTTGAAGAAGTCACGAAAGAGGGCGGACCGGGAATTATGGAAAGCGCTCCGGCGCGAGGCTGCGCTTTTGGGGACTATGACAACGATGGCGACCTGGACATTGCGGTAAATTGCATCAATGCGATTCCACAGCTTCTTCGTTGCGACTCGACGCTCAACCGCAACTGGATCAAGATCAAGCTTGTCGGCGTGAAATCCAATCGGACGGGAATCGGCAGCCGCGTCATCGTCACGGCAACGACGGTTCCGGCGGCGAAGAAACCTCTCATCCAGATGGACGAGCTACGCAGTGGCGGCAGCTACTTTTCGCAGAACGACATGCGCATGCACTTTGGCCTTGAGCAAGCGCCGAAGGTCGATAGCATCGAGATCCGCTGGTTGAGCGGCCAAATCGACCAATTGAAGGATCTCGAGGTGAACCGGCTTTACGTTATTCAGGAAGGCGGCAAGATCCTGAGCGCGGAAGCATTGAAGCCTGCCACGAAATCGTAGAGCGGTCGAAACGAGAAATTTGCAGCCATGAAGTTACAAAGACCTCGAATGACCGGGAAGTCTTAATCCTGAACGCGATGCGAAACCTTCACACGATTCTACTCGGCCTTGCGTTGCTCGCGCCTGTTGTCTGCCACGCGCAGGCGAAATGTCCCTGGATCAATGAAGCGACGGCGCGCGGAATTCTTGGCGGCGGCGTAACTGTAGCAGCCAACGTAAACAATCAAGGCGGCGGCGTCTGCAATTTTTCACGGCAACAAGGCGGCGTGACTCACGAGTTGCGAATATCGGTCGACTTGATGACCGACATCCCCAAAGAGTTTTCTGTGTATCTCGCGCAGTGTCCGCCCAAAAGTGCTTCTCTTCGCGCCATCGGCAACGATGCGGTCATCTGCAGCATCCAGGGCAAGGAACAAGGGTACGCGGAAAAAGTCGTGGGCCGCGTGCGCAATCAGGCCTTCGTTGTAACAGTCGGCTCCAGCGCGCAGGACGACCCGTCCATGACGCCAGAGATGCGCAGAGATAAAGCGAATCTGATCGCGGAGATGGTGGCCGGGATTCTTTTCTAGGACAGTTTCCAAGATTCCGGCGAAGCGCGATGACAGTTAGCCTAACTTCCCTTTGTGGCAAACGTAAGTCGTTGAGCTGCAAGCCTTGTTCCTTACTTCACTTGCTACAAACCGCTGGCGCCCAAGGTGGCGGTTGAGAAAACAGCGGCAGTAGCCCCAGCTTGTTCAGGATGGCATTCAAGTCCTTGGGTACCTGGGCGACCATCGTTTTGAAGGGCTTGCCATGCACCTGCAACTGCCCCAGCCGGATGGCCTGTAGCTGACGCAGCAGATTGTGGACCTCGATGGTCTGGTCCTTCTGCCGCCACTGCCGTTCCAGTTTGGCGCTCAACCAGTAAGCCAGGAAACAAATGCGCACATGGTTGCGAACCCGATCCGGTCGCCAATGAAACACCGGCCGCACTCGTAAATAGTCTTTGAGATGGCAAAAAGCATCCTCCACCTCCAGGAGATTCTTGTAGTGGCTCAAGACTCCGGTGCTGGGAATCTGCTCCGGAGTAGCGTTGGTTCCCAGCAGATAGAGGCCGTCGCGGATCTTCTCAGCTTGGATCACCTCGGTCCGGCGGCTCCATTGCAATTGACCGTTGGGGTTCACGGCATACTCAAAGTATTTATGGGCTTTGAGCCGTTGCAGCGCGCGTCCCACCTGGCTAGCCAATTTCTGGGGGTTCACCTTTTTGCGCTGGACCGCCGCCAGTCGTTTGAGTTCGTTCTCCGCTTTGCTCAGTCGCGCCTGCCGCCGTTGTTGATCTCGCTGCTGACGCCAGGAACCGCCGGCAATCACGTAGCGCTGGCCCTCGCGCACGATTTCCATCACCTGCGTGCGATCCCACAGCTCGGGCGACTGTTCGGCGGGCAAACTCGCTAGCAACTCTTCCAGCGTGCTGGCGCCCAACCGCGTCACATACTTGAGCTTCAGCTCGTCCATGGCCTGCAGATTGACCTTGCTGCTCATGCCGCCATCAAACACGAAGACCGCCTCGCGGATGCCGAAACGGCGCCGCAAGGTGCTCAACAGTCCTTGCAGCGTGGTGGTGTCGCCGCGGTTGCCGCGCAAGACCTCCAAATGCAGCGGCAGGCCTTGAGCGTCGGTGGCTACCGCCAGCAGGACTTGCGGCCGGTCCGATCGATGGTCCCGGCTATGCCCATACTGACTGGTCCTTGACGGGCCGTGCCCTTCAAAATACACACTGGTCAGATCGTAGAGCACCAGCGAGACGCCCTGGGGAAAGCTCTTTTGGTAGAGCTGTTTCTCGAGGCCGACCCAGTGTCCGTTCAGTTGATCCATGGCGACATACAAGTCGTCCTCGTCGAAGTCTTCGGTGGTCTGATCCAGGCCACAGGCCGCGGCCAGCAGGGTGCCGCGAGCGTGATCGACCAAGGCCAGTTTGGCACTGGGAAACAGAATACGACCCAGGATCATGGCCTTGAGCAGACCGGCCCTCCGAGCATCCGCAACGAAGTCAAAGATCGTGCTCAAGCCAAACTCCTCCCAGGCCTGGTGCAGGACCATCAGCCCGCCGAAATTCCAGGCTTCGGCCAGTTGGAGCGACTCTGCGGCCACAAAGCTACGCCCCTGGAGGGACTGGCTGATGAGCTCGCGGGTCTCGGGGGGCAGGGCCGTGATGTTGCAGATGGTGCGGGAGCGAGGGCCCTGTGGGGTACGAAAGGACTCGCGAACCAGATAGGTGAAGTAGGTGGTATTGCCGCGCTTGCACTTGGTGGCCTGGACGAACATACGTGCTACACTGTAGCAAATAAATCCAGTAATACAAGACAAATCTGAAATAATTACTTGCTACATTTCAGGCGGAAAACCCTTCTTTGTAAGAGGTTTTCTCTATTTAAAAGGGAAGTCAGGTTAGTCCCAGTTGCCTTGCGAGCACCTCCAGAGCCTGTTCTCAGTTGTAGCCGGACCGCCTTCGTTGGTGAACGAAGTTTTCATTTGCTTCGGTTCTGAATTTCCGCGACTATTTCTCCGACTTCGGCCTGCCCGATGCCTGCATGAACTTGAACCTTTTTTTCGCGCTTCTCGGTGGCTTGCTCGTTCTGGCCTTCGTTGCCAACCGGCTGGTGCGCTTCACAGGCGTGCCGGATGTCATCATCCTCATGGCCACGGGCGTCCTCATCGGCCCCGTCCTCCATTGGGTCAACCCAGACGTTTTTCGCGGTGTCAGCCAGGGCTTTGGATCCCTGGCGCTCATTCTCATCCTTTTTGAAGGCGGGCTGGAACTCAAGCTCCGCGAAATTCTCAGCCACTTCGCAGGCGGCTTATTTCTTTGCGTTTTCAGTTATGCGCTCAGCGTGGCAGGGGTCGCACTTATCTTCCGCCATGCGCTTCATTTTTCGTGGATTCCCGCACTCCTGGTTGGAGCGGCGCTCGGCTGCATCAGCAGTTCGATTATTCTCCCCGTCCTCCAGCAAGTAAATCTTCGCCGCGAAGTCAAGGTCACCCTGCTTGTCGAAGCCTCGTTCGGTGACGCTCTCGCCGTCCTGGCGGTCACTACGCTCCTCGATATCGCCGGCGGCGCCACCGCCTCGCCTAGAGTCATTGCCTGGAGCCTCTTTTCCAGCGTCATCCTGGCCGTAGCTTCCGGCATACTCATCGGCATTCTGTGGTCCTATCTTTTGCCCTTTCTCTCCGAGGAGCGTTTCTGGCATGTGCTGACCTTTGCCGCCGTCCTACTTGTCTACTCCGGCGTGCATGCCCTCCACGGCAATGAACTCGTGGCCGTCCTGGTGTTCGGTCTCACCCTCGCCAATTATCCGGCGGCGAAAAAGCGCATCCATCTCGGCGAGGACGCCGAAAGCGGCGACTGGTTTTCCGAGACGCCCGTCAAGCAAGAGCATCGCACTTCACTCGCGAAGCATCACGGCCAGATGCGCACATTTCACGGGGAGTTGGCGTTTCTGATTCGCACTTTTTTCTTTGTTTTGTTGGGTGCTTTGGTCGATTTCGCAGGCCTGCGTCAGCACGCCCTGCTCGCGCTGGGATGTTTTGGAGCGCTGTTGATGGCCCGCTGGTTCTCCGTGCAAACGGGCCGCTTCGCCTGGCGCTCGTTCACGTCTCAGGAGCGTGAACTCATGATTTGGTTTCTCCCGCGCGGCCTGATCACCGCTGTGCTCGGCATCGATATCCTCGAAGCGCGCGGCGCCGATTTCAAATTTTTGCCCTCGCTGGCATTTGCGATCATCCTGATCACCAGCCTCGCCCTGGTGATCGGTACGCTCCGCGCTCGAAGCCTTTTTCCGGAGGCGCCTCCTGCGGCGCCCGAGCCCGCTGCTCCGCAAATCGCTTCCTAGCCGGCCCCGCGTTCCAGCTCCTTGCGGTTCCACTTTCCCAGGTCCGCTCCCGCGTCATACGTGCTATGCAAAAACGCCAGCAACGCTTCTCTGGGCGAAGCTGCTCGACGCACGTCGTCGTACATGAGAAAGAACTCCTTCAGCTGTGGATGATAAAACGCTTCCGCCGGCCGCACTGGGTGCTGCGCAAAACCCGCGGATTCGGGCGCCGCGTAGGCATAAAAAACAGCTCCTTTGACGTCACCGCCTCCCGGCCAGAATCCCGCGCTGATGACTTCGTGCGAATAAGCTTCCCGCGTGATGGAGTCCGCTCCTTCGCGCGGAGGCGCACGCCGTCCCGAAAATCGCGTGGCCGCCAGATCGAAGCTGCCCCAGAAGAAATGAACCGGGCTCGCTTTTCCGATAAACCCGGCGCGGAATTCTTTGAAAACGGCATCGCAACACACCAGAATGCGCCAAAACCTGTTGGCATATTCCGGATCATACGAGGCATGCTTGGTATCTTGATCGAACGGGATGGGATCCGGAATTTCGACCGGCATCTTCCAAATCTTGACGGCGATGCCAAGCGAAGCCAACGCGCTCATGAACTCCCGGTAAAAGTCGGCTACCGAGCGCGGCGCCAAGGCGAGTGAGAGGATCGCATCATTGCTCGTTCGAATGACCAGCTGGTGATGAATGAAATCAAATTGGATTTCGAAATTCTTTCCCGCGAAGGGGATGGCTGAGGTGGTCATCCCGAAGGCGTTCACGTAAAGCGGCACTCCCCACCAATGATTAATATTCGGCGCCAGCGCCAGCCGTACCTTACCCACAATTTGCATCCACATGTGCAGAGTGGCGTAAGTATCTTCCCAAGCTTCTAGGGGTAATTCGGGCCACAGGTCTTGATTGGCGAGAGCAGCGCTTGCATTCATGATTCCTCCGCGGGAGCTCACAGTTTTTTTCGGAAAACGGTCGGGGCTTCATCGGGCCGCCACGATTCCGGTCGTTTCACCAGCGAGAAGGATTATATGCCTGTGAATCACCGCAGTGGCGAAGAGAAGCCTGGCTACTCTTGAGAAACATAAGTGGGGAAGGGACTGGCAGCCCTCTGTTGAATTAGCTACAAGTAAATACAGGCTTTAGCTGATCCAGATAGCGAGCAGGAACACAGGAAAGATCTAAGAGGTTCGAGGAGGTGCCATGAGAAAGGCGTACCTGTTGGTGGCTGCGATGATTGTGATCACCAGTTCAGCTTCGGCCAAAGAGGTTCAGACAGGGGCCATCATTTCCGAAAGCTCCGTGCCCTGCGGCGCGCAGCAGATGAAGAACAAGAAACAAACCACGGAATTGCTTTGCCAGGAGTACGTGGTGCGCTCGGAAACGACCGAGTACCACATCCGGCAGGAGAAGCCCGCAGATAAGACGCTGATCCCAGTGAACACCGGCATCGAGTTCACGCTGGACAAGGACAAGATGAAATTCCACGCGAACGGGAAGAAATACGAGTATCTGGTGGTGTCCGAAGCCGCTGTGCCGGCGCCCAGGCCTTAGCCCGGATTTCTCACCAGTTGTGAATTGATGCTCTGTAAAGGGTCGTGGGGGCCTGTTCTTATTGCGCGGGGCGGGGACAGCGCATCGCTGTTGATTTTTTCAGCGTGAATGACGGGCTCGGTTGACGAGGGAGTTGTTTTTGCGCGCATTTCGCCGTAAGCGTGGAGTGCCAGGGCTGTTTTGGCAAGCGCCGTTTTTTTCAGCAACGCAGTGCGGTGTACACTGCGGCAAAGATGTTCTGCCAGGGGTAGGCGCTACTGTAACGGACCCAGATGCGGCGCGCAGTGATGCGCACCGCGGCGGCGATTTTCAACAGTTTCAGCCGCAGAGTGTCGGCTTGTGCTTCCGCCCACTCCGTACCCGCCAGGCCCAGCCGCCGCAGCGCCTCCAGCAGCACGTAAGCGAGCGAAGAAAAATAGAGCCGCAACTGGTTGGACCGCAGCGTCTCCGTGCTCAGGCGGCCCGCGAACAGACTCAACTGCTCCTTGATGTGATTCTCCATCTCGCCCCGTGCGCAGTAGAGCTGCTCATAAAGTTTCTGCGCGGGCCACGCCTCCTTGCCGAGCGAGGTAACCAGGTAGCGGGGATTTTCTTTCCCTTCGATCTGTTCCGCTTTGGCGATCACGCGCCGCGCCCGCGACCAGCTCTGCTTGGTGCGGTATGCGAACTCACAGAACACCCGCGCCGGTTTTCCCGTGCGCCGGTGTTCTCGCTTGGCTTCCTGCATCGCGCGGCCGATGATCCTTCGCAAACGCTGGTTCCGCGCGAAGCCGAACACGTAGTCCACCGCGTGTTTTTCGCACCAGCTCATCAACTCCTCGCGACAGAAGCCCGAGTCCGCCCGCAGAATGATGCGCACTTCCCGCCACCGCGCGCGAATCTGCCGCACGATGCGCTCGACTTCTTCGAGACTTCCCGCGCTCGCGTCGAGGTTCGAGGGCCGCAGCCGCGCACACAGCAAATGATCTCCGCAGAACACATACAGCGGCAGATAGCAGTAGTGTCCGTAGTAGCCGTGGAAAAAACGTGCTTCCTGCCGCCCGTGCAGCGGCGTGTCGGTGGCGTCCAGGTCCAGCACGATCTCCCGCGGCGCTTGCGGGTGCGCTTCCAGAAAGAGGTCTAGCAGCAGGGCATCCAGCGCTTCGGCGGAGTAACTGATTTTGTTGTAGCGTGCGCTTGCCGGGGAACCGGCGGACGTCAGTTCCAAGCGGTTTAGCGTGCTCTTGCCCGCTAGCGGCGCGCCCAAATCTTTCTTCCCGGCCAACACTCCCAACAGCGGATCGTTGCGCAGTTCTTCGTGATCGTTCAGGTCTTCATAGCCCAACGCCAACCCGTAAATGCGCTGCACCAGCATCTCGGAAAGCTCATGCTCGATGCGCTGCGCATCGCGAGTGTCGGTGAAGCAACTCTCCACCCGCCGTAACAACCCGATTTTGCGGTCCACCGCGCGCAACAGCAACGCCCCGCCCTCGGTGGTCAGCCGCTCTCCGGAAAACTCTGCCTCTACCCGGCGCGAAAAATGCGCTTCAAACTCGAACCGCGACTGGTTACACTCTGTCATTAGAAAGGCCGCCCTTCTCTTGGCATCGACTACGCCTAGACAACGCAGTTATGCCCGAGATGGCGGCCTTTTTCTACTTCAAATCAAATCTCTTTGCTCAACCCTTGTGAGAAATCCGGGTTAGGCGCCGATCCGCCGAACCCTCATTACGTGCAATCTGGGCCCTCGGAGCCGCCAGCAGCTCTACGGATTAGTGGGCGGATTCCACCAAACCTCGGTCTTTGAGCATGGGCTCAACACTGGGGGCCTTTCCTCGCCAAGCCTCGTACATTTGCTCCAAATCTTCCGTGTTGCCGCGCGACAGCACCATTTGCCTGAAGCGGTCGCCATTGGCGCGCGTCAGGCCGCCGTGATCCTCGAACCACTGATAGGCATCGTCGTCGAGCATTTCGGCCCACAGATACGCGTAATAGCCCGCGGAGTAGCCCAAGCTCCAAATGTGGCTGAAATAGGTGGAGCGATAGCGCGGCGGGACAGTGGCTATCAGCAAATGCTTTTTCTCAAGCGCCTGTTTCTCGAATACATCCGGCTGCTGGAGTGGAGCGCTGGCCGGAAGCGTATGCCACTGCATGTCGAGCTCGGCCGCTGCGACCAGCTCCGTCAGCATGTAGCCTTGATTGAATGTTGCCGCCTTCCGGATCTTGGCGACCAGTTCGGCGGGCATAGGAGCGCCCGTCTTGTAATGCCTGGCGTAATGCGCGAAGACCGCGGGATAGAGCGCCCAGTGCTCATTGAATTGCGAGGGAAATTCGACAAAGTCTCGCGCCGTCGCGGTGCCGGAAAGGCTCGGATACTCCGTATCCGCGAACATGCCGTTCAACGCGTGGCCAAACTCGTGGAACATAGTGGTCACATCGGTGAAGCTGATGAGCGCCGGCTCACCGGGAGCGGGCTTTGGCAAATTCGCGACGTTGTAAACCACCGGGAGAGTGCCCAGCAGCTTGGACTGGTTCACGAAGACATCCATCCATGCGCCGCCGTTCTTGTTGTCGCGCTTAAAGTAATCGCAATAGAAGAGCGCCAGCGGCTTGCCACCCGTGTCAAATACTTCGAAGACGCGGACATCGGGCTGATAAACGGGAATGTCCTTGCGTTCTTTGAACGTGATTCCGTATAGCTCGTGCGCCGCGTAGAAGACGCCGTTTTCGAGCACATTGTTCAGCTCGAAATAGGGCTTAACCTCCGCGTCGTTCAGATCGTATTTCGCCTTGCGCACCTGCTCGGAATAGAAGTTCCAGTCCCAAGGTTGGAGCGTGAAGCCGCCCTTCTGCGCGTCGATGAGATCCTGAATATCCTTGGCTTCGAGCGCGGCCTTCGCGGTCGCGCCGGGCACGAGGGCGTCCATGAACTTGATGGCGTTTTCGGGCGTTTTCGCCATTTGGTCTCCCAGCTTCCACGCCGCGTGATTCGGAAAGCCGAGCAGTTGCGCGCGCTGGGCTCGCAGCTGAGCCAGATGCGAGATAAGGTCACGGGTGTCGTTGGCATCGCCGTGCTCGGCGCGGTTCCAGGAATTCTCAAAGATCGCTTGGCGCGTCGCGCGCACGCTGAGAGCGGCCAGATCCGGTTGTTGCGTGGTGTTCTGCAGCGGGATCACGTAGCCTTCCTGCTTGCGGCCCTCGGCCGCCTGCGCGGCTGCGGCCAATTGAGCATCGCTTAAGCCTGCAAGCGCGCTCTTGTCCGTGGTGAAATAAGCCCCGGCCTTCGTAGCGGCGAGCAGCTTCGTCGAGAAGTCATTCGCGAGCGTGGCGATTTCCTCGTTCAGTTTCTTCAGCTTGGTTTTATCGGCATCGGAAAGGTTTGCGCCCGAGCGCACAAAAGTGTCGTAGTCTACTCTAAGAAGGCGTAGCGATTCGGGATCAAGTTTGAGAGCATCCCGTTGTTTGTACACGGCGGCCACGCGAGCAAATAGTTTTGCGTTCAAGGTAATGGCGTCCTGATGCGCGGCCAGCTTGGGTGCCTCTTCGGCCTGAACCTTCTCCAGGTAGGGATCGGTATTCGCGGCGGTGGCAGCGCCGAAGGCGTTCAGCGCCCGCTGCAGGAGTTGGCCGGTCTTTTCCATGGCGACGATCGTATTCTCGAAGGTAGGCGGCGCGGCATTGCCCGCGATTGCCTCGATCTCCGTTAACTCCTCGGCCATGCCTGCTTCGATAGCCGGCTGATAATCCTCATCCTTGATCTTGTCGAACGGAGGCGCGTGGAACGGCAGCGTGCTAGGCGCGTAAAACGGGTTCGACGGTCCGAACTTTGCATCGGCGGCGTTGGCACGTGCGTTCATTGCGCCCAGTGCGATGGCGCCAGTCGTAATGATAGTAGTCATGAGTTTGCGCATAACCTTCCTTTGGCGTGGCGGGATCGAGCGCATCCAGACTGGAAGCCCACACGCCTCGATTGTAAGAGAATTCCCGCGCCTGCCACAAGCAATCGCAAAAGTTGGCTTAGTCGTGCAGCACGACGCTCAAGAGAGAAGTGTTGATCTGCAGTCCGCCGTTATACTCGATGAAACCCAGTTTCCGGAATTTGTTCATGAAGAAATTGACGCGCGAGCGAGTCGTGCCGACCATTTCCGCCAGCGTTTCTTGCGACATCTTGGGGAGAACTCCGTGCGGCCCGTCTTCCTTGCCGTAACGCGCAAGCAATAGAAGAGTGCGGGCGAGCCGCTTCTCGCTCGAATTGAATAGCTGGTCGATCAAGTCTTCTTCGATTCGGATATTCCGTGCCAGCATGAACCGGATGAACCGGTCGGAGAGGTCGTGCTCCTCATGTAGCACTTTGAACATTTCGCTTTTCTCAATCACCAGCACGGTGCTGGGCATAATCGCAGTAGCCGTCCCCATGCGGACAGACTGGCCGGCCAGGCAGCCTTCACCAAAAAAGTCACCCGGTCCCAGAATCGCTACAACGGCCTCTTTGCCGACTTCATTAACAACGGTGAGCTTCACGCCGCCGCTTTGTAAATACATTACGGCGTTGGCGGCATCGCCTTGCGCGTAAACGGCTTCCGCTTTTTTATGTTCTTTAACTTTCTTCGCGACGCCCGAGGAATCGAAAAAATTCTGGGCATCGAAAACGAGCTTCTTCCTAGGTTTTATCTTGGGATGGCTCTTTCGAGGAGTTGAGGATGTCCGCATACAGACACCTAACCCGTAAGGCTAGCACAACTATCTCATTCCAGACAACTGGTTCTTGTTTGCTTTGCACCGGGCAGGCTTGATTCTGTTGCGTCGGCGATCGTGTCGCAAATGGGTTGGTCTTACTTCTTTGAAAGCTCGCCCTCGAAATGACTTTCAACATCTTCACGACTCAGAGGATTTCTTGCTTTTGCCAATACGATCGAATAAACGACCTTATTTCCTGCGATCTGCGCGGTGATAAACGCCCCGTCATTCGGCAGCTCTTGGTAGATGAATTTCACTTTTCGACCGTCTGCAATTGTTCTGATCCACTCTTCGTCCGGCATTGTGGCAGCTCCGCAGGCGAGGCGCGTCTCGCAAGTATTGGCTATTCAATGTTGAAAATTGTGCACCGGGGATTTGAACTCTGGCCCCTCACCGGCGCGCCGATGAAAACGCCGCGAGTTCCGACGACGGAATGCAGTCCGGTTTGTGTCACGTGGGGCCGTTTGGCTGCCTTTCGTAATTTTCGCGGCCGCCGTCTTGCCCTCGGCTGCCACGGCAGCCTCAACGTGAGCGCCCTTCTTGAGCTTCGCTCCATCGCCACGTTCGTCCCTTAGCGAATTTTCAATACGGAGCTTTCGATACCGGCGAGCCGCCCCGTCATCGCCAATTTGGGCGCTTTCAGGTTTTTCTCCGGGTTCTAGACGCGATAATCTTATCGACCGTCCGTGGCATGGTCGTACTTGGCCGTTCCGCAATTCGGCTTGTCCCTAGTTTCCAGTCCGCGATTCTTGCAGACTTGGCCATGCGCGGCTTCGCCATTTCCTTCTTGACGCTGGCCTGAGTGGCTTCGTTGCGCATTGTCTTGGTTTTCTTGTGCCGCACGCAGTTACTCTTGCACCGAAAAGGAATCCATGCAGTCCCATTTCGAACACTTTCTTTTTTAGGGCCAACAGACGAATAGGGCTGGGTAGGGATATTGCCCAGTCCTCCTTTGCGGCTAATTTCGCTCTTCTCCCTTATCCAGTACGGTATATTCATGCGTATTTAACATGCCGGCTTTTTAATCTACTACGGGCCCGCGGAGATTGCCCTGATAGCGCGCTTCTCTCCCGCCAGGGGGACATCGGCAAGGTGATCGCTTTGTCGTCAAGATGGCCAACTTCGCGGCCAATACCAAGAAATGGCGCTGATCAATGAAATACGCGTACCAGGTTCGAAGTTCATCTCTCTCGCCGAGCTCTCAACGAAATAGCCCTGTTCCAATTCGCACAGACGCACACAGCTCAAGGCGTTAACCTAATCTTGGATTCTGATGCTTCGAGGTCTCTGCCTCTATTCTCCCTCGAGCCCAATATGGAAATTCTGACTAAATCCCGCATTGGAGCAGTCTTGATTGTGCTCGCGGCTTCCTCGGCGCTCTTCGCTCAATCCAAGGGATCCGGCGGCCCTGGGAACCCGCCCACTGCTCTGGACGCCCGTCAAATTGTCGGTCAATCGCTTGCGGCTGCCGATCATAGTTGGCAGGTGCGCAACGAATGCATTTATATCGAACGCGATGAGGATCGCCGCTTGGACTCGACCGGGAAGCTGGAATCGGAAAATGTCGACGTCACCAAAATGACCTTTGTTAACGGCATTCGCCATGAGCAACTCCTGGAACACAACGGTCAGCTTCCGTCGGCCGAGGATCAAAAAAAAAGCGACCAAGCCCTCGAGAAACTGAAGCACGAAACTCAGAAGGAAGAGGCCGAACGGCTCCGCAAAGATCAGGAGAACAGATCTTTTCTCCAAGTCCTCCTCGAGGCCTTCGACTTCCGTCTCCTCGGCGAAGAAACCCTGGCCGGCAGGCAAACCTACGTGCTCGAAGCCACCCCGCATCCGGGCTATCACGGCTCTGGCAAATACGCCAAGCTTCTATCCAGAGTGCAGGGCAAGCTTTGGGTTGACAAGCAGGACTTCGGCTGGGTCAAAGTTGACGGCGAGGTAACGCAGTCCTTCTCTATGGGATTGTTCGTGGCTCGCGTGCAGCGTGGCTCGCACATCCTTCTGGAGCAAACCTCTCTCGGTGATGCGGTCTGGGTGCCGAAACGCCTCGAAATGCGCGCCAGCGCCAGAATACTTTTTCTAAAGAGTCTCGAACTCGACAGGATTCTCACCTATTCGGACTATCGCCCAGCGGCCGACGGCCAATACTCTGTGAAAAAATAGCAGCGTTCTGAGAAGTTGGCGGGCGCTTGGTCTTTGCCACAGGATTTCCGGGCATTACGCTTAGTAACTGAAGTCTTTCCGTTCCTCGCCGCAGATGCTCTTGCTGGTGCTTTTCTGGTGATGCTGTTAACTGCAGTTGCGGCACCCCTGACCAGCTTTTCTGACAACCTTCGCCAACCAAATTTCTGGAATCCTCGCAACCGCGAAACGCTATCCAACGCGGCGATTCGCCCTCCTGGCCTCTTTGCGCTGGGCTTTGGCGAGCTTCTTCGTGGCTTTTCGCTGTTGCTTGATGGCTTTCTTCATTGCCTTCCGCTGCTGTTTGGCCGCCTTTTTGGCCTCGATCTGCGTCTGCCGGCCATACTCTGCGCCAGTCATCCCCTCTTGAGCCGTAGCCCGCAGAGACAACGCTGTACTCATGCCCACAAGCAGCGCGAAAGCAGCAATTCGTTTCACGACGATTTTCCTGTTCAGTTTCCAATGCGGCATTTAGTCTACACCGGTCTCCAACGCTCAGGGCTTTCCGAAGCGATTTTCATCACAAACACCCTGGTGCAGCTGCCAAGTGCCTTCAACTGGCAGATTCGGAGACCAAAGCCCGCCGCCCCGGTTACCGCGCTTCCCGGGGACTGACCCCGCCGTAGTCACAAATGCCCTAGCGGATTATGTCATCGTCCGCCGTCCTTAGAAGCTTGCCACGGCCGCAGTCTCGTTCGGGCACGTTTCAAATATGGGCAGCAGCCGGGCAATTTCCAGCGCTCTCTGCAAGTTCGGGCCAAGATTGCAAAGCTTGAGGCTTCCGCCTTTGGCTTTTGTTTTTCGATGCATTTCGATGAGCGCGCCCAGGCCCGCGCTGTCCACATAATTGACTAGCTCCAGATTGATGACAATCCGAGTGGCCCCGGATGCGAGGAGGTTGTCGATCATTGTGCGCAACCCGTTGCTCTCCTGTCCGAGCGCCAGACGCCCTTCGAGCGCCAGAAGATAGATTCCATTCGTCTCCCGCTGCGTTATTTCCAAAGGCACCGTTTGCCTCCCCAAGGGCGATTCCGCGGATTCGCGAGCGTAACTATAATATCCCGCGGATTCCGGATACCAAAGGCTCGTGAATGATCCCTCGGTGAGCCGGATAACCGGCCCTCTGGAATCCGTGATCGGAAGTTGTCCGGTCGCGGCGTTAGTCTCGAGTTTCACATTCGGTGCTAGAGTCTTACTAGGTTTCTCTCGGAGGAAATCACAGTGAGCAAGGCGATTGAAAATCTAGAGGCTGCCCAACAACGCGCGATGGCCGGCCGGCCAAAGGTTGGCGGTTTCCCGTACTTAGGCGGCGTAAATAAATAAGGGTAGCATCTTGTGCTGATGGTTGTTATGCTGCCTGAGCATGGATAGTCTTGCCGAGCTGAGTGCTAAGTTCCATTCGGTGTGGCCCTTGTTGGACGAACGCACGCGGCGCCTCATGGCGGCCAACGAAGCGAGGGCTTTAGGCTATGGGGGAGTGAGTCTGGTGCGCCGTGCGTGCGGACTGTCGCGCAAGGCGATTTCCAAAGGCATCCGTGAAATCCAAGAGGGCTCCGCGCCGGTGGAAGGTCGCATCCGCCGCCCCGGAGCCGGGCGCAAACTCATTACGGTGTCGGACCCGCGGCTGGTGGATACCTTGGAAGAGATGATCGATCATCAAACACGGGGCGACCCGGAATCGGCGCTGCGATGGATTTGTAAGAGCACGCGGGCGATTGCGAAACAGTTGGATCGGCACAAACATCCGGTCAGCCATGCCAAGGTCGCCCAGCTTCTGCATGGCCTCCACTACAGTCTGCAGAGCAACCGGAAGACGGAAGAGGGGCGGGACCATCCGGACCGCGACGCGCAATTCCGGTACATCAATGCCGCGGTGAAAAGATGCCTGGCGCAGGGCAGCCCGGTGATCTCGGTGGATACCAAGAAAAAAGAACTCATCGGCAACTATGAGAATACCGGCCAGCAATGGCTTCCAGCGAAACAGCCGAGGAAGGTTCAGGGGCACGATTTCCCCAGGCCCGACGTGCCGCGTGCCTATCCTTACGGCATCTACGACATCGGGCGTAACACCGGGTTTGTCAATGTGGGGACCGATCACGACACGGGAGAGTTTGCGGTGGCGTCCATCCGGGGATGGTGGCGCCGAGAAGGCAAACGGCTCTATCCGGCGGCCAGCCAGATCCTGATTACGGCTGACGGCGGGGGAAGCAACGGCTGGCGGTTGCGCCTGTGGAAACTGGAGTTGCAGATATTCGCGGATGAAACAGGTTGGCCCATCTCGGTCTGTCATTTCCCCCCTGGGACGAGCAAGTGGAACAAGATCGAGCACCGCCTTTTTTCTTTCATCTCGTCGAATTGGCGTGGCGAACCACTGCGCGATTACGAAACCGTCGTCCACCTCATTGCCAAAACGACGACTGCGAAAGGACTGAAAGTGACATGCCGATTGGACCGCAGCAAATATCCGACCGGCCGCAAAGTCAGCAAGGAAGAAATGAAGGGTATCAATCTTCAACCGAATAGGTTTCATGGCGAATGGAACTATGTCATCAGACCTCATCAGAGCTCATCAGGCTCGACATCGTAAAAGCAGGTCGATTGATACCTTTATTTATTTACGCAGCCTTAGCGGAGACGCTCAGGCGTGCAGGCGTGTTGCACAATCACTGGTTTCTACCGGCTTGTGAGAGTCTCTACTTAACGCGGGAAGGTCCGGTCGTCAGCCAAGGTGCGCCCCTCTTGTCCGGCATGTCGGATGTGCCGAAATTCAACGGGGATGCGCTCATTGCCGCGTTGCGAACCGACCAAGCTGGAAAGAGCACCTTTCCGGAGTTCCTGCTGGCATGCTGGCGCGCCGGGATTGTGCGCTACGAGGTTGATTTCACCGCCCGCACATGCACCTATTTTGGGTGCGCAGGCGAGAAGTACATCGAAGACTACCCCGCAGTAGTGATCGATTAGGGTCAGCCTTCGGCAAGCGCTGGCCAGAAGGCACATTTCCGATATGCTTTAGTCGGGACTTGGCGGGCATTGCTGGAATTTTCTACAAGGTAAGCGGCAAACCTAAAAGATAATTGGAATATACTGTCCCCGATGTTGGAGGTCGATATGCACTTCCAGCGGTTTCTTCTCACCCTCAGCATGCTGCTGATTACGTTTGCGTTTGCGACGGATGCCCAGACCGGGTCCCAATCTGCCGTCGTCCGCGTCCCGGACGGCGGTACACGCGGTCGCATGGAGAGTATATTCATCCCCCCTAAGGCGGGCGCTCCTTTCAGCCTCACACTGGTCACAGAGTGGTCGCGCCCCCTTGGCAATGGCGGCACCTTTACTCTCACAAACCAGCGACGGATCGCGCGCGACAGCCTGGGACGGATCTATCAGGAGCGCTGGATTCTTGTGCCCAAGGGCGGCGATATCAAGTCCCACATGGACGTTTTCCAGATCACGGACCCTGGGCAACACACCTGGTACAACTGCGAGACGGCAACCAAGGTCTGCGAACTGCTCAAGTACCAGCTCACCACGGAGGAAGACTTCCAGCCAGCGATCGGGACTTCAGGTCCCCTAGCAAACGGCAAAGGATCCCGCCAGCACGAGGATCTGGGTATGAGCAGCACGGATGGGGTGGATACGCACGGCTACCGTGAGACGGTGACCATCAATCCCGGCGTCGTGGGCAATGACAAGCCTATGCTAACGACGCGAGAATTCTGGTATTCGCCAGAGTTAGCCATCGATCTAATCTCCATTGCCGATTCTCCTCAAAACGGAAAGCAGGTCTTCACGGCGAAGGATGTGGCGACCTCGGAGCCTGATCCAAGTCTCTTCGTTGTTCCGGATGAGTACAAAATCGTTGACCGACGGGATGAGTAAGACTTTGTGGGAGAGTGCGCTGGATGCCAAATTCACGGTCAGGCTTTCTCCGCAGTTTGCTCCCTGAACCCCTGATGTCGACTTACCGGAAACTGACCAAGTCTGTTTGTAATGCACCGGCTCGCGAATCCATGTTTTAGAAGACACGGCCGAGCTGAAAAAACCATTTATGATGGCCGGTGTCGCCGACGCTGCCTCCGACAAACAGCGGCCCAATCACCGTTTCGGCCAGGACACCGGCGGCAAAATCGTTCGGAAACTTGCTTTCGTTGGGATCGCCATACATTTTCGCGAATTCGTAGGATCCGATCACGAAGACTCTTTTCCCCACGAGCGGCGGCAAAATCAACAAATCGTGCAAATAGCCTGCCCGGAACAAGTAATACTGATTGCCTTGCAACTCGTTCAACCCGTACGCACTCAGCGACAGCGGCCCGCCGAGAAAAAATTGCGGAATGCCCGTCTGAGAATACCCAAAGGTGGTCCCGCCTTGGCCTTCCACGAACACCGAACCGTGTTCCGAGACTGGCTGAAAATACTCGAGGTTCGCCTGCAAGGAGGGAAACGCGCCCGTCGCGCCAGGGCTGGTATCGAACCAACGGAACGTCGTTTCCGCGCGCACTCCTTTCCGCGGAGTCACTGGACTATCCGTATGGTCGAAAAGATAGTGTAATTTCGCGTCGCTCGCCCGCCCATCGACCGGATTAAACACCACCGTGCCCAGCCGCAGATTCGCGTCGAGATACCCTTCCTCGTAGCCGAAGCGTATTTCGCTGAAGCGGTCGAAGCCGTAACCCACATCCAGGCCGATACTCGCCAGGCCCATTTTGTAGTCCGCCAGCGGATTGCCCTTCTCATAAATTTTAAAGACTCGCGTGCTGGCCGCTCCATGCGGCGCGATAAACCATTTGCTGAGCGGCGTGATGGGCCTGTAAAGCTCGCTGTCCAGACCGTAAGTGTTGCCAAACAAAATATCCGACCGCCATTCGGAGCGGAATCCCGCCGCATCCAAAAACGTCAGCCGCGCGCCCATCGTAAAGCCCACTTCTTCGCTGGCCGATCCATCCACTTCGAATGCCGGTTGAACGGTGGGCGGCGCGTAGTTTTTTTCACTCACCTTGATCCGCAAGCCTTCTTTTCCGTCCTCCTCGACATACTGAAAGCCCGCTGTGTCATAACGCCCCAGGCCCGTGAGCCGCGTGAGCGCCTGATCCAGTTTTTGTAGGTTCAAGGGCTTTCCTGCCAGCGGCGCCAGAAAGTGCTCGATGTTCTCCCTTTGCTGCGCGGTGTCTGCCCCCGCCACCTTGATAAATTGCGGCACCGGCGCCAGCGTTTTACGTCGAGATTCGCGCTCCCGCATATATTCCTGCCATTGCGCATCGCTCAGCTCGAACTTCTCGAGCAGCCGCGATTTCTCTTTCGCCGCGTCGTAACCCTTTTCCATAATCGGTGATTTCGATACTCTATTTCGGCCCACCAACGATCATCTAAATTGGCCCACCTACTGAAAACCATATACCGTGGATCTCGTTACGGGCTGGCGAGCCCCCAAGGAGACCCGGTTGAACAGGAGAGCCAAAGTGGAACTATTTGAGCAGATTCGGCGGGAGTACCACCACGGTGCGGGGACTATCCAAGGGGTGGCGAGGAAGCTTGGAATTCACCGGCGCATGGTGCGGGAAGCATTGGCTGACGCGGTTCCGAGGGAACGAAAGATCAACGCTCGACCGAAGCCGAAATTGGGAGCAGCGGCGACTTTCATCGAAGCGATTCTGCAGACCGATCAGAAGGCACCAAGAAAGCAGCGACACACCGCACATCGGATCTGGTGCCGGATCTGCAAGGAACTTCCGGAAGTCAGCATCGCGGAGTCATCAATTCGTCGCTATGTGCGCGAGCGGAAGATACAGTTACAACTCATCGGGCACGAGACGTTCATTCCCCAGTCTTATTCGTGGGGCACGGAAGCGCAGGTGGACTGGTATGAAGCTTACGCAGATATTTGCGGAGAGCGGGAGCTGGCCTATGTATTTTGCATGCGCAGCATGGCCAGTGGAGGAGCGTTTCATTGCGCCTTCCCGCACGCCAGCCAGCAAGCGTTTCTGGAAGCGCATGAACAAGCGTTTCTCTATTTTGGTGGGGTATTTGCCGTCTTAAGGTATGACAACCTTAAGAGTGCGGTGAGGAAGATTTTGCGAGGGCATCAGCGAGAGGAGACCATGCGATTTATGGCCTTCCGATCGCATTGGGGTTTCCAGTCGGAGTTCTGCACCCCAGGGGAAGGTCACGAGAAGGGTGGAGTGGAAGGGGAAGGCGGATACTTTCGCCGGAACCACATGGTGCCGGTTCCGCAGGTTGCCAGTTGGGAAGCGCTGAACCTTTTCTTGCTGGAAGCATCCAGGAACGATGAGCAGCGTTTGATCGGCGAGCGGGCACAGACGGTTGGTGCCGGAATGAGTCTGGAGCGAGAACACCTGCAGGCACTGGCGAAAGAAGGTTTTGATTTGGCAGCGATTCACTTTCCACATGTGAACACCAGCGGTTGCGTGAAGGTGCTGACCAACTTCTACTCCGTTCCTGTGCCCGTCGGCGTGGAAGTGCAAGCCAAGGTGCATTCTTCCTACGTGGAGCTTTGGCACCAGGGAGAGTGCGTGGCGCGACACGATCGCTGCTTCAACCGTCAGCAGAAAGTACTCAACCTGGAGCATTACCTGGAAGCGCTGACCAAGAAGCCCGGAGCGTTCGCTGGTTCGACACCGCTCGAGCAGTGGCGGGCGCAAGGACGTTGGCCGGCCAGTTTCGATCGCTACTGGGAGATGCTGAAGCAACGAAGGGGCCAGCAGCCGGGAACACGCGCCATGATCGAGGTGCTCTTGCTGGGCCGGCAGCACGGCTACCCGCAACTGCAAGTGTCGATCGAAAAGGCTCTGGAGATGAGTTGTTTCGATGTGGAAGCCGTGCGCCTGCTCCTGGATGCGGAACGAAACCGGAAAGAACCGCGTGAGGCGATCGAGGTTGGTGCTTTACGAGTGTATGACCGGCCACAACCAACCACCAGGAACTACGACCAGTTGTTGAGGAACTATTCCGGCAGCGGAGTGCTTCAATGAGTGTCGCAACGCTGGCAGTGCAACAGGCGACCATTCGGCAGTATGCCAAAGACCTGAAACTCGCGACCGTGGGTGGACAGTTTGTATTGATGGCCGAAGAAGCCGTCCAGCAGAAGCACGGGCATCTGAGTTATCTGGAAGCACTGCTCGGAGCGGAAGTGGAAGATCGCTATCAGCATGGGGTAGCACGGCGGATAACGGATGCCCATTTCCCGAAGGTGAAAACATTGGAGGACTTTGCCTTCTCCGATGCGCCGCATCTTCCGGCCGCGCAGATCCGGAATCTGGCAGAGGGTGGCTACTTGAGTCGAAGCGAGCCGGTTATTTTTCTTGGAGAAACCGGAACGGGTAAGACCCATATGGCGACGGGGCTAGCGATAGCGGCCTGTCGTCAGAGGAAACGGGTACGGTTCACGACGGCGGCACAGTTGGTGAACGAACTGACGGAGGCCAAGAACAAGAGCGAACTAAATCGCGTCACCAACCGGTGGATGCGCTATGAGTTGATCGTGATCGACGAAATGGCGTATGTGGCGATGCCGGAAGCCGCCGCCGAGCTGTTGTTCCAGATCATCTCTGGACGCGCTGAGAGAGCGGCGGTGATCGTCACAACGAATCTGCCGTTTTCCGAGTGGACCACCATGTTCCCAAACGCCAGGTTGTGCAAGGCCATGTTGGACCGCCTGACCGACCAGGCCCACATCATCGAGACGGGCACGGAGTCGTATCGTTTCCGCAGAACGCTTAATAAGAAAAAAGGCGGCAAGGGATGAGGCAACAGGAAATGCGCTTAAGGGGGGACAAAACCGGAGATGCTATGGGTCAACCAAGTTGGCGATTGTCGTTCCTGGGCGATCCTGGCACGAAATTTCTCTGTGAAAAACTAGAGCGAAGCACGAAGAAAGAAAAAAGTAGCAAAAAAGAAAGAAAAGAGGGCCTGTGGAAACTGGCGCTGCTGATGGAAATCCGCAAAGAGCGCGGATTCCCACAGCAGCTTGAAAAGAGCCTCGCAAGAAACGCTCGGCTTTTTCACAGTTCCCACAGGCCCAACAACAAGGATCTATCTACAATGAATTGCAGGCAGCAATACATCTTAAGAAGGCGAAGGATGGGGAGCACCTCAAGTTAGAAATTCTCCCGCACCCAGGTCTGCGCTTCGCCCTAAACGCGCCGCCCTACGGGCGCCGCAGGGCTTCGCTCCGACCGGGATGCGGGAGTTGATTCACCCAGGGGGTGGCCAGATAGGTGATCGAAGTGGGCCAAATTAGGTTGACGGAATCAATCGGGTCATGCTCTTTGTAATCCGTCGAAGTAAACCCTCCCAGCGGTACGCTGACGATGGCATCCGCGCGCGCGAGCCCGCGCACTTCGTTCTCGGCCACCACCACCCGCACGGATTGGTCAAGCACACTGAAAAGGGACTTGATATCTTTCGCTTCGACCGGCGCTGTTTCCAAATGCACGGCGATCACGATATCCGCGCCCATTTGTTTCACAACGTCGGTCGGCAAATTGTTCACCAGCCCGCCGTCCACCAGCACGCGGTCCTTGTCGAAGACTGGCTTAAACGCGCCTGGAATGGACATCGTCGAACGCAAGGCTTCCGCCAGCGAGCCCTTGTCGAAGACGACTTCCTTGCCGGTAACCAAATCCGTGGCCACACAGCGAAATGGAGTTGGCAAATCTTCGAAAGAATTCAGTCCGTAATACGGCAATGTGATTTTGTCGATCAGCAGCCCAATTTGTTGGCCCGAATTCAAGCCGCTCGGCAGCGAGAGTCCGTTGCGCAGCCCAAGAACCAGCGCATTTGGATACGCTCGCTGGTCTTCTTTCCTGCGGTAGGAAAGATCCTCGTAAGGCGTCGTGTCCCCGAGGACCTTGTTCCAATCCACTCCATCGATTAATTTCTTTAGCTCCTCCGGGCTCATTCCCGTGGCATAGAATCCGCCGACCAATCCGCCCATGCTCGTTCCCGCAACGTAGTCCACAGGAATGTGGTGTTCCTCAAACCATTTGAGCACTCCAATATGCGCGAGCCCGAGCGCACCGCCGCCTTCCAGCGCCACGCCAATCCGCAGCCGTCCAGCTAGCTTGTCTTGAAAATCCCCTGCATGCGAAGCGTCCCTTTCTCTCGCGCTGGCCGCAACAACGGGTGCCTGCTCAGGGTGCAGGGATGGCGACTCCTGCGCGGCGGCGGAGATGGGAATCAGTAATAGCAGGGCTAAGTGAAGGGTGCGCGGCATAGTCGCCTCCTCGAAGAGAGTAAGACCGTTACCACGCATGGACAAGCGGTCAGGTGCCTAGTTTGAACCCCGAGTACGTTGGTTCTCTTGCGGCAACCTAAGCCCGGAATTAGGGTTAGAGCATCTCGGAAAGACATGTGTGGATTCAGAATGGAACTGTCGCGCTCGGGCTAGGGCGCTGAAAAAGCGTAACTTAGAGCCGAGGACGAACATCTCATGAGTGTGGGGGCATAGGAGTTAGGAGTGAGCCATGCCAAAAATCGCAAGTCCTCCGGGGAAATATCCTGCGGCCGATGCCCACGCTTCAAAAATGAGTGCTTTGATGCTGATCTTCCGGATCGTGCGCTGGACGGTCTATGCCTGCGTCCTCATCTTACTGATTCTAGTGCTACATAAAACGGCGCCGCCCCCGGTTGTGGCCACTCCCGAAGCCGCCGCTCGCGCCGAACAAAAGGTACAAGCAGTTCAGCAGGCTGTGTCACAAGGCCAGCCAGCTACCCTCCGGATGAACGAGACTGAGCTGAATTCCTACCTGGCTTCCCACCTCGATCTTGCGGGGAGCAAGCCGGTCGCTCCTCCTGCCAACGCAGCTCCTGCGAATGATCCCGACGCAACGCCAAGTCTGGACCAGCCCACGCCGGATGATGTCGAGCAGATGCGGTCAAACGTGAAGGACGTAAAGGTGCAGCTTATCGATGATCGCGTGCGGGCCTACGTGGTTTTCAATGTCCATGGCAAGGACATGACGCTCCAGCTCGAAGGCAAGCTCGGCGCGGAAGATGGCTTCCTGCATTTTGAGCCGGTCAGCGGCCAGATTGGCGCCCTGCCGATTCCGCAAGCTACCCTGGAAGCGGCGGTTCGAAAAATGATGGAGTCGCCGGAAAACCGGGAAAAGCTGAAGCTGCCATCAGACATTTCGGATTTGAAGATTGAGAATGGACAAGTTGTCGCTAAGTACCAGTGAGTGGTGAATCCCTCTCTATAGCTGCACTCCGAAGCGAGCTGTCATTTCTCGGCGGCCAAAAGCCGTCAAAGTTAAAGCTCTACTGTCGAGTTCCTCCAGAAGCCATCTTCGTTTTAGCGCGGTTTTCAATAACGCCGCTCCCAGCGCCCCGCCAAGGTGAAACCGCCGCTCGCTCCAGTCCAGGCATCCACATGCAAAGCGCCTGCGGACGCTGCGAGTTGCGGCAATGTTGACCCCGAGTCCTTCGAAAACCTGTACGCCAGCCCTGGTGAGTTCATAAGCACTGTCGCTGTTGGGCGAACTCGATGAGAGCCAGCAGAGCTCGGTGAATCGATCATGGAGCGCCACGCCCAAAGTGCCCGCCAGATGATCGTAGCAAGTGCGTGCCGTGCGCAGCCGGAATGGCGTGGTGGGCACAAAGTCGTTTCGAGCCCCGCCTCCGAGAACACTTAGCCCTTCCAGAACGCTGGCAACGTCCAACCCTCCCAGACTGTAATAACGATGCTTGCCTTGGACTAGGACCCTGACCAAACGAGCCGTCTTCAGCCGGTTCAAATGCACGCTCGCCGTGGATGGACTGACCTCCGCCACCACGGCTAGTTCGGTGCTTGTTCGGGCGTGGCCATCCATCAGGCAATAAAGCATGCGAGCCCGCGCCGGTTCGCCGATGGCCGCGGCGACTCGGGAGGCGCCCGCGTCCGCGTGGTGCTTGACATTCATAGTTTGATGATAAACGAAGTGTCGATGTCCCGCAATCTGCAAACTGCGGCAATGAATCCGCTGACGGCCGCTGCTGAACCGATAAACCGCCGTGAGTCTATTTCTCTGATCGCGACTTTTGGGACGGCGCTCGCGCTCGGCTGCGGCGAATTGGCGGCCAATCCAAACATGGGGAGCGCATCCATGACCATCACCTGTTTCATCCGCTACCAGATTGACCCGTTTCAGCGGGACGAGTTCCAGAAATACGCCGAAAATTGGGGAAGGATCATTCCGCGCTGTGGCGGCCATCTGGTGGGGTATTTTCTTCCACACGAAGGGACCAACGACATCGCGTGGGGATTGATTTTCTTCGATAGCCTCGCCTCATATGAGACATACCGGGAGCGATTGAAGACGGACAAGGAAGCGCGCATGAATTTTGTAATGGCGCAAAGCAAACGCATCATTCTGCGCGAAGAGAGAACCTTCGTCGAAGTGGTCGACGGAACGTTCAATCTTCCCTCCACGCTTGCCTGAGCGTGAAACACGCGAGGTCGAACCATGCGCGCATTCACCTGGCGCGACGCCGCAGGACCATGGTTTATTCGTAGCGCAGGGCAACCATGGGGTCTACGCGCATGGCGCGGCGTGCCGGAATGTATCCGGCCATCCCTGCTACCCCGACGAGACAAAAGGCAACGGCAGCGAGCGTCGCAGGGTCGTTCGCCGAGACGTTGAAGAGCATGTGGCCTAGCAGGCGAGATGCAGCGAGTGCGCACGGAAGTCCAACGGTCAGGCCCGCAAAGGTCAGGAGAAGAGTTTCACGCAAGATCATGCCCAGAATTGTCTTAGTCGACGCGCCGAGCGCGACGCGAATGCCGATCTCGTTCGTCCGCCGCGACACCGAATAGGAAATCACGCCGAAAATTCCGGTAGCGGCGAGTACCAGCGCCATCCCCGCAAACAACCCAAGCAAGAACGTTCGGAACCTAGGCGCCGCGACTGAAGCCTGGATAACATCCGGCATCCTTGCGACATCGGTCACCGGAAGATCTTTATCTATTTTCTGTACTTCCTGGCGAATCGCGGCCGCCACGCTCGAGGTACTCAAGGTGCTCTTTACAACCAGATTCGCGCCCCATAAAGGCTCCTGGTCGAAGGGCACGTACATCATCGGCCCCGGATTTTTACCTAAGCTCTCGTCGCGAACATCACCGACGATTCCCACGATTTCGCGCGTTTTTCCAGCACTCCCCTGCGGAAAACCAAAGGTAATCTGCCTTCCGAGGGGGTCTTGATTTGGGAAATACAGCCGCGCCATTGCTTCGCTGATAATCGAAACGCGGGGCGCGGAGGAGACATCGTGCTGATTGAAGGCTCGTCCGGCCAGCAGCGGAATTTCCATGACGCGAAAATAATCCGGACTGACCGAAACATAGCTCGCAGTCCTAGATGCTCCCTTAGACGAAGGAGGGTTACCGACAATATCGAACGGTAACTTGACGTTGAGGTCCGCGATCGGCCGGGGAACAACCACTGCCGTATCCTGCAATCCAGGGTCTGATTGGATTCGCGCAAGCAATTCCTCGGAAAATGCGGTCCACTGCTGCGGCGTGGAATACTTGAATTGCGGAAGCGAGATATCCGCCTTGACGATATGCTGGGCGTCAAACCCCGGACTGACCGAAGTGAGCCTGGCAAAGCTGCGCAACAGCAAACCCGCCGTCACCAGCAAAACCATGGCGAGCGAAATTTCAGCGACAGCCAGGAAACTGCGCGCCCGGCGGCGGTTGCGACTTTCGCCGGAGCGGGCGCCTTCCCGAAGGGCGGTCTGTATATCCGCATTGGCCGCGGACATGGCGGGAACCAAGCCAAAAGTCACGCCTGCGACAGCGGAAAGGAGAAGCGCAAGACCCAGGACAAAATAGTCGACGCGAATGGGATTCATCTGCGGCAAGCTCGACGGCAGGAGGGTTTGCAAGGCATTCACGCCCCAGTACGCGAGAGCTACTCCCACAGCTCCGCCAAGCAGGCCGAGCACCGCAGTCTCACTGAGTAACTGGCGGATGATTCGAGCCCGCCCGGCGCCCAGCGCATTCCGAACAGCAATCTCTTTCGACCGGGAGGTCGCGCGCGTAAGAAGTAAGTTGGCGATATTGGCGCAAGCGATCAAGAGCACCAGAGCTACGGCGCCCAGGAGCACCAGCAGCTCGGTTCTCACGTCCCCCACAATTTTTTTCTGCAGCGGCACAAGGCGGACCGTCCAACCACGGTTCTCGGCAGGAAACTCCGCGGCCAGCCTCCCGCTGATGGCGTCCATTTCCGCCTGAGCCTGCGCCAGGGAAACGCCAGCCTTCAGCCGCACCAAGACTGGTAGAAGGTGCACTCCCCGCTCAGGCATGAAGGTGCTAAAGACAGGGTCCTGAGCGAGCGGGATCCAGACTTCCTGCTTGGTATTGAAAAAAGGAGTGTGAAAAGCGGCGGGTATGATTCCAATCACGGTGAACGGACGTTTGTCCAAGTCAATCGAAGTTCCTATGATTTTGGGATCTGCACCGAACCGGCCCCGCCACAGTTCTTCGCTCACGAGAACCACGGGCGGCGCACCCTGTTTGCCGTCTTGGGGGGAAAAGATGCGTCCCGCCAGCGGCTTTACATCCAGAAGCGCGAAAAGCTCCGGAGTCACAACGGACGTGTTCACAACCGAGGGCTCACCGCGTCCCGTCAACGTGAGCTGGTGCGCTAGGATTCCGGCCATTTCGCTAAAGACTTGGTTCTGCGCTCGCCACTCTTCGAAATTCGGATACGAACAGCCCGTCTCCGCTATTCCCCGTTGTTCGTTCGCCTGAAATGCAGTGAACAGCTGTTCGGGATTCGTAAAAGGCAGCGGCTTCAAAAGAACTGCATAAACGACGCTGAAAATGGCAGTGTTCGCCCCAATGCCGAGAGCCAGCGTAAGTACGGCAACGGCGGTGAATCCGGGATTCTTGCGCAGCATGCGCAAGGCATAATGAACATCCTGAAAAAATGTCTCAATAAAAGGCAGGCCGCGAAGTTCCCGGTTGGTCTCTCGCAGTTGCGCGTTCCCTCCCAGCCGGATGCGAGCAGCTCGTCTGGCTTCTTCCGGCGCCATGCCTCGGCGGATGTTTTCGTCCGTGAGCAGATCGAGATGAGTTTCAAGCTCCTGCTCGAACTCTCGATCCGCCCGACGCGGAGAGAGTAGCGTGCGAGTTCGGGAAGCGAGCGTTCGTATCCATGCGAACACGGTGTTATCCTCGCTCCGCAATTCGAAGCACGCGGCCAATTACGCCGGAAATGCGCTCCCAATTCCGCGCTTCCGCGGACAGTTGCTTCCGCCCGCTTTTCGTAATGGAATAAAATTTTGCTTTTCGGTTGTTGTCCGATGTGCCCCAGGCGCCCGAAATCCAGCCTCGCTGCACGAGGCGAACCAGCGACGCATAAATCGTGCCCTGATTAATCTGCAAAGCTTCTTCGCTGATTTGTTCAATGCGGCGCGCGATCCCATAGCCGTGCAACGGCCCCATGGAAGCCAGCGTCTTCAACACCATCAAGTCCAGAGTGCCCTGAAGAATTTCTGATTTTTCGCCCGCCATGTGGCCTCCTGTGGATCGACCACAGGAGTATGCCAACACTCCTGTGGAATGTCAACACGAAAGCGCTTCTTCAAATTGCGCGTCGGTTCGCGCATCCTTTGGAAAGCTGCTGGCAGGGGCGCACCGGCTTCAGTGAACGTAAAAGCCGGTCTTTGAGAGCACCACGTAGTCACGGCCCTTTTTGCCGAACGAAGAGGTTAGCCGGACGTCCAGTTTGTGAGGCTTCCCGAGGGCGGCCGACGCGTTCGTGTAATAGCCGAGCGTGTAGCGCGTTTTGATCCGCTCGATCAATGCCCGGAAAACAGCGTCGAGATGGGCCACATCCTGAACGTTGAAAATTTCGCCGCCCGTGTCGTCGGTAACTTTGCGAATGTTCACCAGGCCGGGAATCATGCTCGCAGCAAAAAGCGTTTGCGGCGGATTGTAGCCGGGAATCTTCAGATTGTAGAGCACCGCATCAGCGGCGATGGCTTCGGTAACAATGTCGCGCGTTCCTTGTCCGCCCGCATCGGTGCCCACATCATCGCTGATCAGAATGATCACACGCCGCCCTTTCGGCGGAAGTTTCAGCAGATACTGCGAAGCAAGAAAAATCCCGTCGTTAATGTTCGTTGCTCCGCCCGCGCGGAACGAATTGATTTGATCGGCAATCTGCTTTTTATCTGTCGTAAACGGCACGCGCAATTGCGCTTCCGTGGAAAAAGTGAAAAGCGCAACCTCGTCATCGGGCTTGAGCGCGGCGAGAGCCGTGTTTGCCGCGTCACGCAACGGCCCGAGAAATGGCCCGATCGAATCGCTCAGATCCAACACCAGCGCCACGTTGATCGGCAAAGCGTCGCGGCTAAAGACATCGATTTTTTGTGCGACGCCGTCTTCGCGGACCTCGAAATCCTCTTTTTTCAAATCCGCCATGATTTGCCCGGACTTCGTTTTCACGGTGGCATCAAGCAGAACGAGGTTCACCCCTACACGAATCACACTTTGGTCTTGCGGTTGATCCTGTGCGTGAAGAGGGAACTCGAAAACAAAAGCAGATAACGCGAAACCGAGAAAGAGGACCTGACTCGTTAAGCGTCTCGTACTTCGGCAGAAATGAAATCGTCCCATTCATCTATACTACGCCGGCACCTTCGCCGGTCAACTCCAGGCAAGAGAAAGCTCGGAATAACCTCTGTCCTCATCAATGGGTGTGGAGAAATAGATAACTAGGTCTTTGGCGCCCGACATCTCCAGCGCCTTCTTAAAGAATCCGATAATCGCGAATCCCATGATGCGATGCTGTTTCTCAAATCCTATGTATTTGATCAGCGCTTTACCTCGGCCCTCTAATTTCACTTCGACTGAGACTCCTTGAAAGTACGTCGCGTGAACCGCGGCAATTCGCTGGATCACAAACTCTGGCGAACCGAGCTTCACAAACGCCTTATAAATTCCGCGAAGCTGCTGTTCGTTCACGGCCTCCGCGCCTCGTGTGACCATCTCTTCGTTTCCTCCGGCTAGAACCCGGTTTTGGATTACGAGAAATTTCGTGAAGAGATCGAGCGAGTACCAGCTCGAGGAAAAGATCTCGCCCTCGCAGAACTTTCGAGTTTCTTCGTCCAGTTGGTCGAGAACAGTTCGAAAAGTCTCCTCGCTTACGCGCGTCTTAATCTGGTCGAAGGTTTCCTTGATCGCGGATCCCTTAATCTGCACCATACTGGCGCTCCTTGCATGAAAACCAATCCCACCAGGCTCTCTTCTGACCTTACTATGTTTCTTGTCCCAACTAGGAAACGGTTGCCCTAATCCGAACGGAGGGCTACTGCCATCGTGTACATCTCTCCCATGAATATAGGAAGCAATCCTATTCGAGCGGATAACTCGCACTTATCCGCCTTCGCGGTGGCACTTTGACAAATCTTCAAGACGGTCTGGACGGGCGGCGATAGGCCACGCCGCATCTGTAAAGCTTGTCCTTGGTGACTTCAACCACCCAAGCGATTTCCGCCGGCACAAAAATCGCGTTGCCGCCCGGAGAGTAGGGAACAGCGATTTCGATATCCGCGCGCGCAAAGTATTGCTTCCGGCTCTTAAAGCAAATCCCGCCCTTGGACATGTCTTCACACGTGACAACATCGTCGAGAAAGCCGGATCTGCGAACGCACGCTTTATAGCTGACCTTGGTGCGCGGATGCTTGCGCCGGTTTTCTGGCTGAATCGGCGGTGCGACGATAGGCGTCGTCGGCGCCGGAGCAACTGGCTCCTCCTCGGGACTCCACGATGCGCTCGATCTTTCGAAACTTGTGGCTTCCACGAACGAGGACACACTGGCGTCTCGCCCCGCAAGTACCAGAATCGGCTGCTCTTCCGTCGCTTCGGTCGGAGCCTCGACGGCGCGTTTCCAAAGCGTCGAATCGCTGCACTCTTTGCAATAGCGGACAATGCCCTCGTTGATGAGAAATACGTCCGACTCCACGTCACTCTGCTGCACGGTTTCGCGCTGTTTGCAGTTGCCGCACTCCAGAAGCACGCTGCGAGCCAGCTTCTCGGCTTCAGAAACGGGAGCGAAATCGATCCCCCAAAAATCGATCATCGAGAGATCCACAAAGGCGACACCGTAGGTATAAATCTCGCCTTCGGAGCCGATGCGCCCGACGACGCGCACTACAGCTTCCTTGTTTGTGTCGAGATAGCGAATGATGATTTCTTGTTCCGCGGACAACTTGTAGGTCGATACGATGCCCGCGCCGTGGCGGCTGAGAAGCACCGTCTTGGTCATTTCCGAAAAGCCCCTGCCATCCATGTCGCTTCCAGTCAAAAGGATAGCGAGCTCCTTCGGAATACGGCTACTACGGCGCAGGTGCTCGAAAGACATTCTGTAAACTCTTTGAGGGAAACACTGCTAATAGCAAGGTTAACCGGAAGCGTGCCACGCTGGCACAGAAATTGGGCCTATTGTTCCACCGGCGCAAGGGGTCCAGGCATTGCAGGAGGGCGAAAGCATGTGACGACTGACACGCGGAGGCGTAACAGAAATCACTGATTTGCGGGTACTCGGAGAATAAAAAGGAAGTGTAGAAGGAAAGAGACCGCGAATGGAAGTGAACTGCCAAAGCTGGAAGCGAGTGGTAAGGCGGAGGGCTCAGCAGTTCCACCTACTTCGCGCTGAGGAAGGGAAAATAGTAGGGCAGACCCTCGCGGTATCCAGTCTCCTTCTGCGGGGCGGCGAATGGGCACCAAGCGAACGCTAAGCGCCCGTCATTACGACGCGCCGGCCGTTCACGGCCGGAAGCACTGAGGCCCCACTCGCCGCCCCAAATGTGAAATTACAGGGAATTTAGTAGAAGTGAATACCTGAGGAGAAATGAAATGACAAATCTAATTCTGCGCGACAATACGTTTGAGGATCTGTTCGATGTTCGTCGTGAATTTGACAAGATTTTTAACCGCATGCTGACTGCGCGCCCGTGGGGCAAGGAGGAAGCGGGGCAGTTGACCGGCTTCAATTTTGTGCCCGCCGTCGAGACTCATCTGGACAAAGAGGGCAAGAAGTATGTTTGCAAAGTTGCCCTGCCCGGAATCGAGCCCAAGGAAGTTCAGATCAGTGTGGAAGGAAATCTGCTCACTATCACCGGCGAGCGGAAAATCGAGAAGAGGACCAAGGAAGCGGAGTATTTCCATGAGGAATTCGCCTATGGCAAGTTCGAGAGGGAACTTGAGCTGCCCGAGGGCGTAAACACGGAAAAAGTGACCGCCGAATTCGTGAACGGCGTGCTCGAAATCACGGCGCCAGTCGCCGCGGTGGCATTGCCGAGGAAAATTGAAATCAAGACGACTGTGCCGCTGACAAAACAGATGGCGGCGTAAGTCCCCCCCTAAATCCGCATATGTCACGGCGGTGAGAAAAGCCTGCTTCGAGAAATCGAAGCGGGCTTTTTCTTTTGGAGCCACCTCCGTCCGGAACCTTGAGCCGTACCCAGACTCCGCACTCACAGTTTTAAGAGCTCCGTAAATTCCCGGGTCCCCGGCTTAGCCATTCAAAAAATGAGCTTATCTTGCACCAAGAGTAGGGAACCAAACGCCCAATCGTTCGTCTACATAGAAGACAGGTAACCGAGCCAATTTCCTGTGTTGAGGAGAACTGCGTGAGAAACCTCTGGCGTGACCTCCACTTTGGCCTGCGGCTCCTTTGGAAAAATCCTGTTTTTACCTCGGTTGCCGTGCTGGCCCTGGCTCTGGGCATTGGCGCGAATACCGCTATCTTCAGCGTTGTCTACGCCACTTTACTGGCCCCGCTGCCGTATCGACAGCCTGATCGCATCGTCATGATCTGGTCCAAGGTCGGCGGCAACCGCAATGTCTCGTCCGCCGGAGACTATCTGGAATGGAAACGCCAAAGCACCGCCTTCGAGTCCATGGCCGCATGGACCGGCGGGCAAATGAGCTTGACCATCTCCGGCCAGCCTGAGCAGGTCAATTCCGAGCCCAGCACTCCTGGTTTTCTCGAGGTACTCGGCCAGCCCCTGCTGTTCGGGCGCGATTTCTTGCCCGAGGAAGGGCAGGTCGGCAAAAACCACGAGGTCATTTTCACCTATAAGCTCTGGAAAAATCGTTTCGGAGCGGATCGCGAGATCATCGGCAAGCAAGTTCGCATGGATGGTGCCCCCTACGCCGTGGTTGGCGTCCTGGCGCCCGGCGCGACCGACCGCGTGCAGAGCGAACTGTACGTACCTTTGGCGTTCAAGCCGGATCAAATCAATCACGAGTTCCATTGGCTGCTCGTCATGGCTCGCTTGAAGCCCGGTGTGACCGTGGCACAAGCCAACGCCGATATGGACACCGTGACGAAGCATATCGCCGAAGTTTATCCAAAATCGAACCAGGGCTGGGGCGCGAGCGTCGAACCACTACAAAATGACTTTCTGAGCCGCGACACGCAGCGGGCACTTTGGATGCTGCTTGGGGCCGTGGGCTTCGTTTTACTGATTGCTTGCGCCAATGTTGCCAACCTGCTTCTTGCACGCGGCACCGTTCGACAAAGAGAAATCGCGATTCGCGCTTCTTTGGGCGTGACACGTGGCCAACTATTCAGCCAATTCCTCACCGAGAGTCTGGCCTTGGCCGGCATCGGAGGTGCGCTGGGCGTCGGTTTGGCCTGGGGCTTCCTGAAAGTCATCATCGCGTTGATGCCGCCTTTCACCTTACCTTCTGAAGCTGACGTCAGGCTCAATGTGCCGGTGCTGCTTTTCACTCTTGGGGCTACCGTGCTCGCCGGCGTGCTATTCGGTTGTGCGCCGGCAGTGCAGGCAGTGCGCTTGAACCTCAATGAAACGCTGAAGGAAGGCGGCCGGACGGGATTCAGCGTCGGGCGCCACAGAGCGCGCCATGCTTTGGTTCTGGCCGAGTTTGCCCTGGCGCTTACACTCTTAGCGGCTGCCGGACTCGCCGTGCATAGCTTCTGGAATATCACTCACGTGGACATGGGCTTTCGGACGGGCCACCTCCTCACATTCGATCTCCCAATGCCAGCCGACCACCTGAAAACACCTGAGCAGATCACATTGTTTTACCAACAATTGATTGAGCGCGTGCAGGCGCTGCCAGGCGTCACCTCGGCTTCGGCGTCCACGGGCATGCCCGTGGAGGGCACGAATTTCGGTATGCCATTTGAAATAGTCGGAAAACCGGTAACCGATCGTTCCCAGCGCCCAGGGGCGGGTTTCAACCAGGTCACGCCCGGCTTTTTCACGACTTTTGGGATCCGCATGGCTCGCGGCCGGGCTTTTACGGAAGCGGATGTCGCCGGAGGCCTGCCTGTTGCGGTGGTGAACTCCACATTCGTGAAGCGCTATTTTCCAAGCGTCGATCCCTTGACGCAGCGCATTTCCGTTGAACAGCTCATCCCGGGAGTAACGAATCTCGGGCCGCCCATCGATTGGCAGATTGTCGGCGTATATGAAAATGTGCGCAACGGAGGACCAAAGGGCAACGGATTTCCGGAGATTGATGTGCCGTTCGCGCAGAGTCCTTGGCCTTCCGTGTCAATGGCCGTGCACACTGCGGGAAATCCTGAAGGAGTGACCAAGAGCATCGCCGCGGTAATTCACTCCTCTGATCCCGATTTGCCCATGGCCGATGTCAAGACCATGGACCAACTGCTTCACGAATCGATGGGTGGAGACCGGTTCGGCGCCGTTTTATTTGGAAGCTTTGCAGTAATCGCTCTTTGTCTGGCGACCTTCGGAATCTACGGCGTGATGTCCTTTGGCGTAGCGCAGCGTACTCACGAAATCGGACTGCGAATGGCGCTAGGCGCTGGACAGTCTCAAGTGCTGGGCCTGATATTGAAGGAGGGGATGACTTTGGGATTGATTGGTCTTCTTATCGGGCTTCTCGGTTCTTACGGGGCTGGTCGCCTCATGCGCGGAATGTTGTATGGCATCGGCACCCTCGATCCTGTCGCATTCAGCGCTGTGGCTGCGGTGCTTATGTTGTCCGCCCTGCTGGCCTGCTATATACCTGCGCGCCGAGCGACGCAAGTCGACCCGATGACTGCATTACGTCAAGACTGAGACGCATTTTAATCCCCGAAACATAGTTGTGTGCGGATGCTTGCGATCTGACGATTATCCGGTGTTCGACTTCGGAACTCACGGAAACAGAAGTTAGCGCCGCGAGGCAATCATTCATAGCGCAACGCGACGAGCGGGTCGATGCGCGTGGCGCGGAATGCGGGAATCCAGCAGGCGAAGAGAGCAATTCCCGTCAACAATAAAACCACGACAATAAACGTGAGGGGGTCGGTCGGTTTGATGCCCACGAAAAGGCTGCTCATGAGGCGCGTCCCCACCAGCGCTAGAATTAATCCGAGGGCTAAGCCGATGCCGACTACGCTGAGTCCTTGCCGCAAAACCATTTTCAA
The DNA here is from genome assembly GCA_963843265.1 of uncultured Acidobacteriota bacterium. GTDB lineage: Bacteria > Acidobacteriota > Terriglobia > Acidiferrales > UBA7541 > Acidiferrum. The sequence continues at coordinate 111,392 of CAWJJR010000003.1, forward strand.
AATGTCGCGCGGAGCAGCGCCCATGGCCATGCGAATGCCGATCTCCTGCGTGCGCTGAACTGCCGCGTAGGAAACCACGCTGTAGATTCCGACAACGGCGAGAAGCAGGCCGAGCAGTCCCATGACGGCGGTGAGTTGCGCGCCAAAGTGGAAGAAGAAAAAGCCGTTCGCGCCCTGAAGCGATTCATTCATGGTCTGCACCTGAGTAATCGGCAAGCCAGGAGCAAGTTCATGAATTTGCGATTCGATTTGCAGCGCCAGGGTTTCCGGCGGAACGGAAGTGCGCACCTGAATCGTGCGCATGGACATGTAGCTTTGATCGAGAGGCAAATAGAAGAACGACTTGGGGTCTTCGGTGACGTTTTGGTATTTGCCGTCCTGGACGATTCCCACAACCTCTATGAATGGGCCTGTCTGTCCTTTAGTGCCAAAACGTTTGCCGAGGGCGTCTTCATTCGGCCAGAATTTCTTGGCCATGTTCTGATTGATGATGGCGACTGCGGGAGCTTTTTCGCTGTCCGCGTCCGTGAATCTGCGGCCACGGAGCAGTGAAATCTGCATAGTGTCAAAATAGCCGGGCGTCACCATGTTGTAGTCGAGTTCGGCGGCTTGCTGGCCAGGCTCGAGAGGATGATCCTCGATCCAGACGCGATCATCGGAACTGACCACGCCCATGGGAACGACGAAAGCTTGCGCCACGGATTCCACGCCCGGAAGCGCGCGCAAGCGGGTGTCGATATCCTTGAAAACCTGGCGGCCGCGCGGTTCCTTGTAACTGATTTGTGCGACGTCCACGGAAAGGTTGAGAACATGATCGGGATTGAAGCCGAGATTGATTTTTTCCGCCTTCTGCAGACTGCGGACAAAGAGCCCTGCGACGATCAGCAACACGAGAGAGCCCGCCACTTGCGCGGCGACCAGGCTGTTGCGCGCGAACTGCCGCCGCGGGCCAGACGATGAGCCACGACCGCCTTCATGCAGCACCGAGATGACGTCGGTTCGCGCGGCGCGCAGAGCCGGCATGATGCCAACGACAAATCCAGTCAGCAAAACGACGCCTAACGCGAACAGATATACGCTTGCGTCCGGATGAAAATCGAAATAAATCGGAAGATCCGTCCCGAGGCGAAGCGAACCGAGGATTCCCGCTGCCCAGGAACCCAGAACTAGGCCAGCTCCACCGCCGAGAAATGCGAGCAAAAGACTTTCGGTGAGATATTGCCGCACTAGATGCCCGTGGCCGGCGCCTAACGCGGCCCGGATAGCCATCTCTCGCTGGCGGACCGTGGCGCGTACGAGCAGAACATTGGCGATATTGAAGCACGCGACGAGGAGCACGAGGCCTGCCATCGTCATGAATGCGATGGACGCCATGAGAACAGGATTCTCGGGGTCGGGATCGGGCCTGGCCATTTTTTCTGGATAGAGTTGAACGGAAATGCCTTTTTCCGAGTCTGGGTGTTGCTGGGCGATGCGCTGAGTGACAACGTTCAGGCTGGATTGGGCCTGTTTAACGCTCACACCCGGCTTGAGTCTGCCCATCAGGGTCAGAGTGCGTGAACCTCGGCTGGTCCAAATCTTTTGGATGGGTGCGTCGGGATCTTCATTCGGTTCCGCGCTGAACGGAATGTAGGCGTCCATATCAAGGACCGAGTACGTGCCGTGAAAGTCTTGCGGCGCTACGCCCACCACTGTGAAGGGAAGGCCATTCAGTTCCACCTTCTTGCCGACGATATTCGGGTCGCCATCAAATCTTCTCCGCCAATAGGAATAGCCTAGAACCATGATGGGGTCGGCGCCGGGAGTGCGGCCCTCGGAGGGAAGAATCAGACGTCCGTAGGCTGGCTTGATGCCAAGCGCCGAGAAGTAGTTACTGGAAACGCGGCTGATGATGCAGTGGTCGGAGCTTTGATCGACGGCTACCGAGGCCAGAGTCACGCGGTAGGCAAAGAGGTCGCTGAGGGAATCAGTTTGGTCGCGCAAGTCCTCGTAATCAGGATAGGAAAACCGGGAAGTTCCGGGGACTGCGGCTTGATGCAGAGCGAGAACGGTGATCTGTTCGGGGTGGGGCACCGGGAGGGGGCGGAGGAGGAATCCGTTGATGACGCTAAACAGCGCGGTGTTGACGGCCATGCCGAGAGCTAGGGTCACGATGCCGATGATGGCGAAGCCAGGGTTCTTCGACAGGGTTCGCAGGGCGTAGCGGATGTCTTTCCAGAGGTTAAGCAAGAGGTGGCTCCAAACAGAAATCTCGGGATTCATGCGCATCCCGTGTGCCTGTGAGTATATGCCCCTAAATTGTTCAATGGGAAGCGCTTAGGAATGGGGCCAGCGCGGGGAGAGAGGTCCAGATGTTCGGTTGTGGGATTTCTCGTCTCAGTTGTGAACAAGAGGCGTTTAAATTGACTATCACGAGATTATCGCCATCACCCCCTCCATTACTTTCGTAAACATTCATTCTAAATACTTCAAAGTTGTTTGTTTTGATATAGTTCTGTAAACGCTGATTCTAAACAGCTTATACAGCATCGGATTTTTGGACTGTGACCCCAGCTCTTGTGAGCGCTACAAGCCGCAGAATAAAGCCGTCGGAGCGGCTTCCAAATAGGAATGGCCAGCGCTAAAAACTAAGTGAACTTACCGGCTTGGGAGCGGAAGATCTGGACGACGCGTTCAAGGTAGTCATTGATCACCTGGAGCTCCTTAGTTGAAAGGCTGGAGGCTAGCTTCAAGGACGCGGCGGCCAAGCCTTCGTAGAGGCCGCCGACGCGCTGGAGGGCTTCGGGGCGGGGGCGGACGAAGACTTTGCGGCGGTCGGCGGCGTCGCGGAAACGCTCGACGAGGCCGGCTTTTTCGAGACGATCCAAGATGCCGGTGACGGCGCCGGTGGTCAGGCCCGTGGCGCGAGCCAGGTCTCCGGCGGTAAGGGACGGATTCGCATAACGGGACATCAACTCAAAGCATCTGGTATCAGTAATATTAAGGCCGAGCTTGCTGGCGATGGCCTGATGGAGGAAAACGGAGACGGTGCCGAGTTCGCGGCCGAGATCCATCCCAACCCGTTTCACCAATTCCTTGCGGTTGCGCTTGCGCGGCGGAGTAGAAGGGCTCATTTTATCTTGACAGCTAAATATCTCACAAACTAAGATAATTAGCGACGGAAAGAGTATACCCGAGGACCGGGGCTTGGCAAAGCGCCGGACAACAGATTCGGCTCCCAGAGCATAAACGGACGAAGAACAGAGAGAGCCCATCATGTGGGACGGACTCAAGCGAACAAAGCAGGGTAGAATGAAGACAGAAAATTCCAGGGTGACCCGTAATCTTTCGAATTGCACCTGCGTAGATGTATGTAGAAGGCCCGAGGTGCGGAGAAAAGGGAAGTGATGGCGGCGACGGAAATTCATGCAAAACCGGATCTGGATTCGCTCCGGATCCACGACACGCACCGCTCGAGCAGCGGGGCCGGGAAGAAGTTGGGCTATGCGACCGCGGTGCTCGGGCTATTCGTCATTGTCGGGGGGCTGGCGTTTGCCTTTCGCGATCAGACGCCGGTGGTGGAAGTCGTGGCGGCTGAACAGCCGCAGGCGGGAGGCCGAGAGGCAATTTTGAACGCGAGCGGCTACGTGACGCCGCGGCGCAGAGCCACGATCGCGGCCAAGATTACGGGGCGAGTGACGGGCGTGTTCTTCGATGAGGGGACGCACGTGCATAAGGGGCAGTTGCTGGCCACGCTGGATGAATCGGACGTGAAGCGGGCGCTGGATTCAGCAGTGGCGGACCGGAATGCTTCGCAGGCCGCCATCGCGGATTTGCAGGTGCAGCTCCGGCTCGCGGAGATCGAGCTGCGGCGCGCTCAGGAATTGCGCGCGGCCGGCGTCCAGTCTCAAGAGCAATTGGACACTTCGAGCTCCGCCGCGGACAGCCTGAAAGCCAAGATCTCATTGGCAAAAGAGCAGGTGCTGGCCTCTGACGCGCGAATTCGCGAAGCGCAGCAGGCAGTGGACAATTGCGTGATTTCCGCGCCGTATGACGGGATCGTGGTCTCGAAGGATGCGCAGGTGGGCGAGATGGTGTCGCCGGTCTCGGCGGGCGGCGGATTTACGCGGACGGGCATCGCCACGATCGTGGATATGAACTCGAATGAGATTGAGGTGGACGTCAACGAGGCGTACATCGCACGCGTGAAGGACCGCATGCCGGTGACGGCGGTACTTGATGCGTATCCGAATTGGCAGATTCCAAGCCATGTGCGGACGGTGATTCCGACGGCGGATCGGCAGAAGGCGACAGTGAAGGTGCGCATTTCCTTCGATAAGTTGGACCCGAGAATATTGCCGGACATGGGCGTGAAGGTGACGTTTCTTGAGGATGCACCGAAGAAGAAGGGCGATGCCAAGGCCGCGACGGTGGCGGCGCTGCTTCCGACAGAGGCGCTGCGCGATGACAACGGCAAAAAGATCGTGTTCCTTGTAAAGAACGATCATTTGGAGCGGCGAGCCGTAAGCGTAGGGATCACGCAGGGTACGGAAACGGAGATTTTGTCCGGGCTCGTGGCGGGAGATTCGGTAGTGGTGGGAGGGCCCGCCAATCTGCAAGACGGTCAGGCTGTGAAGATCAAGAAATAGGAGCGCCGAGATGATTCGAGTCGATGGCCAGGGAAGCGGAAATAGTTTGATCCAAGTGCGCGGGCTTTCGAAGACGTACCGCCGCGGCGGGGAAGAGATTCAGGTGCTGCAGCGGCTCAATCTGGACGTGGACAAGGGCGACTTCGTGGGATTCATGGGGCCGAGTGGCTCGGGAAAAACCACGCTTCTGAATCTGTTGGGCGGGCTGGACGTGCCGACACACGGAAGCATCACCGTGGCCGGAGATGAAATCACGCACATGTCCGGGAGCAAGTTGACGAAGTGGCGCGCGCGGCATGTGGGATTCATTTTTCAGATGTACAACTTAATTCCCGTGCTGACGGCGTTTCAGAACGTCGAACTCCCCCTGTTGTTGACCAAACTTTCCTCCTCGGAACGACGGAAGCACGTCGAAACTGCGCTTAGCGTCGTTGGATTGGCGGATCGAATGAAGCACTACCCGCGGCAGCTTTCCGGCGGGCAGGAGCAGCGGGTCACGATAGCGAGGGCGATTGTGTCTGACCCGACATTTTTGCTATGCGACGAGCCGACGGGCGACCTCGACCGAAAAAGCGCGGACGAAATCATGGCGCTGATCGAGCAACTTGTTGCCAAGCACGGCAAAACCGTTTTGATGGTGACGCACGACCCTGTGGTGGCCGCACGAGCTCACACGACGCTCCATCTCGATAAAGGCGTGCTCGTCGAGGCTTCTAAACTTGAGCAGGGGGTCGTGGCCGGAGGCGTGGCATGAAATTCCGCGCGCTGATCTTCGCCAATCTGTTTCGCAAGAAGATTCGGTTAATTCTGACCATCGGATCCTTCGCGATTGCGCTGGTGCTTTTTACGTTCCTGGCAGTGGTGAACAGCGCCTTCAACCGCGGCATTGACATCGCGGGAGCGGACCGGCTGGTGATCGAGAACCGAATCGGGCTCATCCAAACGATGCCCATTTCCTACGAGGACAAAATACGGGCGATTCCCGGCGTCAAGTATGTCACGCAGGATCACTGGTTCGGCGGGGTTTATCAGGACGAGAAAAACTTTTTTCCGCAGTTCGCCATTGAGGTCGAGAACCACCGCAAAGTGTATCCGGAGTTCATTGTGCCGGACGATCAGTGGAATACGTTCGTGAAGGACCAGGAAGGCGCGATCGCCGGCGCCCGGACCGCCAAACGATTCGGATGGAAGGTCGGCGACCGCATTCCGATTAAGAATTCTCTTTACGGCCCGACAAAAACATGGGAGTTCAATCTCGACGGCATCTACCACACCGAGAAAGCGGATGGGGACGAGAGCCAATTCTGGTTTCACTGGAAAGACTTCGACGAGAATGTTCCCGCGGCGGTCAAGAGCACCGCGGGCTGGTATATCCTGCGCCTCGATAGCCCGGACGACTCCGTTCGAGTAGCAAAGACGATAGACTCGATGTTCGCAAATTCCTCTTATGAAACAAAGACGGAAACTGAGTCGGCTTTTGCCGCGGGATTTGCCAAACAATTCGGAAATATTGAATTCCTTATTCTTTCTATTGGGACCGTTGTCTTTTTTACTCTTCTTCTGGTGACGGGAAATACGATGGCCATTTCTGTCAGAGAACGTACCGCAGAACTGGCAGTGTTGAAAGCCATTGGGGTGACCGATCGCTCGATTCTTTTCCTCGTTCTGGCGGAATCGGTGATGATCGCTCTCTTTGGAGGACTGCTTGGACTGTTGCTTGCTTGGGCGGCGATTCCGGTGATTAGTGTTGCGCTGACCGGATTGCTGCCGCCGCTCCTCTTGTCAAAGCCGATGCTGACATTGGGGCTGGTGTTTGCGGCGTTTGTGGGCGTGATCAGCGGCATGATTCCCGGGATTAGCGCGATGCGCATGCGCGTCGTGAATGCGCTGCGGAGGGTGTGAGATGGCGATTCCGATTGTCTACAACATTCGCAGCGTCAGGGCGCGGTGGACATCGACCATTGTCGCCGTGCTGGGCATTGCTGGGACGGTCGGCGTGTTTGTGGCGATGCTGTCACTTGCACGCGGTTTTCGGGCTACGCTGGTGGCGTCAGGTTCAAAAGATAACGCGCTAGTGGTTCGCGCCGGCGCCACTTCGGAGATGACCAGCGGGGTTGCCCTCGACTCGGTAAAAGTTATTCAAGATGCGCCGGGAATCGCGCGCGGGGCCGATGGTCCGCTGGTGACACCGGAAGCAGTGTTGATGGCTCCGATTCCTCTGGTTTCGACGGGCACGGACGCAAACGTGGAGCTTCGGGGCGTTTCACCAAATGTGCTTGACATACGCAAGCAAGTGAAAATTGTGCAGGGACGGATGTTCAAGGCTGGTCTGGCCGAAATTATTGTGGGCAAGAACGCGAACACTACTTACCGGGGATTGAAGCTTGGCGACACGATATCCCTCGGAAGTGTGAGGTGGAAAGTTGTAGGCGTCTTTGATGCGGGAGGCAGCTCTTTCGATTCCGAGGTTTGGGCGGACGCGCATTTGCTCAGCGCAGCTTTCAACCGGTCGGACACGTATTTTCAGTCGGTCACCGTTCACCTCACGTCTCCGGATGCTTTGAATGAATTGAAGGATTCGCTGACCACCGACCCTCGCCTGAACGTGGACGTAACGCGGGAGATCGATTACTACGCCAAGCAGTCGACCGCTATGACGACGCTTATTACGCGCCTGGGCGGATTCGTCGCCATCATCATGGCCATCGGAGCGATTTTCGGAGCGCTGAATACCATGTATTCGGCCGTCGCGGATCGCGGGCGCGAAATTGCCACCATGCGCGCGCTTGGTTTTGGCGGGCCTTCTGTCGTTGTGTCTTTTCTCATTGAGGCGCTTTTGATTTCCTTCGTGGGCGGCGTCGTGGGTTGCCTTGCGGTTCTTCGGTTGAACGGGTTGACGACCAGTACCATCAATTTTCAGACCTTCTCGAATCTGGCGTTTGCTTTTAAGATCACGCCGGATCTGCTGATCATGGGGATCGTGTTTGCGATGGCCATGGGGCTGCTCGGTGGTTTTTTTCCCGCTGTTCGTGCCGCGCGACTGCCCGTGGCTACGGCGCTGCGTGAACTCTAGGAACTTCGCTAATCCTAATTCTGACAATTTTGACAGCTTCATCCTGTCCTGCTCGCGCGGGGAACAGCGCCTAGAGCTATAATTCCTTGCGTTCGTTCGGCTAGAGAGGCTAGAGCATGGGAGCGGGGAAAAAAGACCGTGAGTTGGGGATGCACTGCCCGATTACGCGGCGCGATTTTTTGAATGGTGTGGCTATTGGTGTCGGAGGGACTTTGGCGGGCGGCGCGCTTGGCGCGGATACGCTGTTGGCCGCAGGGGCGCTGGACGTATATGCCCCGGAAAAGGCCGCAAATTACTATCCCCCGGCGATGATGGGGATGCGCGGGAATCATGAAGGGACCTACACGTACGCACATGCTTTGCGCGACGGGGAGAAGTGGAATGCTACCGGCGCGCCTGCGAAAACCGGGGAATCGTACGATTTGGTCGTAGTGGGCGGGGGAATCAGCGGGCTTGCGGCGGCGTATTTCTACCGGAAGAGCGTTGGAAAAAGCACGCGGATTTTGATTCTGGACAATCATGACGATTTTGGGGGGCACGCCAAGCGGAATGAGTTTCGCGCGGGAAACCGGATGGTATTGAGCTACGGAGGAACGCAATCCATTGAGAGTCCTGGCAATTACAGCGCCGTCGCGAAAGGGCTGATTGAAGAGATTGGAGTCAGGACAGAGAGATTTTATAAGGATTACGATCAGAAGCTTTATGCCTCGATGGGGACGGCGGCGTTTTTTGACAAAGAGACCTTCGGCGAAGACTTGCTGATCACGGGGATGAACAAGACACCCTGGCCGGAGTTTTTGGCGCGGGCGCCTTTGACGGACGCGGCAAAGCGGGACATTGCGAGGATTTACACGGAGAAGGTGGACTACTTTGCGGGACTTTCGAAAGAGGAGAAGCTCGAGCGGCTCGCGAAAATCAGCTATGCGGACTATTTGACGAAAAGTTGCAAGGTGACTCCGGACGCGCTGCCATTTTTTCAGACGTTTCCGCACGATTTGTATGGCGTCGGGATCGACGCGGTTCCGGCGCTGGGATGCTTCGAATCGGGGGACGACTACAATTCCTTTACGTACCCGGGCTTTGATGGCCTGGGCATCGGCGAGCACGAAAAAGAAGAGCCATACATTTTTCATTTTCCAGATGGAAACGCGTCGATTGCGCGGCTGTTGGTGAGAGCGTTGATTCCGGAGGCGATGCCGGGACACACGATGGAAGACGTGGTGACGGCGCGTGCGGATTACAGCAAGCTGGACGTGGCTGGTGCGCCGGTGCGCATCCGGCTAAACACGACCGCGATGCACGTGCAGCATTCCGGAAATGGCGAGGCCGCAAAGACGGTGGAAATTGCCTACATGCGTGGGATGAAGTTGCAGAGCATCCAAGCGAAACATTGCGTGCTGGCTTGCTACAACATGATGATTCCTTACATTTGTCCGGAGTTGCCGGAAAAGCAGAGAGAAGCGCTGTCCTACCTGGTGAAGACGCCGCTGGTATACACGCACGTTGCGCTGCGGAATTGGACTGCGTTTGCGAAGCTGGGCGTGCATCAAATTGTGGCGCCGGGTGCGTATCACACTTACACGGCGCTTGATTTTCCCGTTAGCATTGGCGAATACACGTTTCCCAGCAAGCCCGAGGAGCCGATGGTCCTGTTTATGCTGCGCACACCGTGCAGGCCGGGGCTGCCGATGAGCGAGCAGTTCCGCGCGGGCCGAATCGAATTGATGGAAACTCCGTTTGCCAAATTCGAGCGCAACATACGGGAACAGCTTTGGCGGATGCTTGGTATAGCAGGGTTCGATCCGCAGCAGGACATCGAAGGGATAACCGTGAATCGTTGGGCGCATGGATATGCGTATACGCCGAATTCGCTTTTCGATCCGGACTGGAAAGAAGAAGAGAAGCCTTGGGTGATGGGGCGGAAACCATTTGGCAAGATCGCGATTGCGAATTCGGACGCGGGAGCCAACGCGTACACGAATGAGGCGATCGATCAGGCCTGGCGCGCTGTCGGCGAGGTTTTAAAAAGCTAGAAGGCAGCTGTGGAGCAAACGCCTCTTTGACGCAAGCTCTTCCGTGACAAAATGAACGTGAAGGGATTGCCGCCAAATGTGTTATTGTCTTCGTGTAGACTCCCGAAGTAGGGTTGCCTGAACTCTTTGAAGGGCGCGCTTTGCGGCCCTCCCTCCAGTGACTTCAGCCAATTTTAGGCCAGTGTATCGTAGTGTCCCGGAAGCGTTCGCTTGCCGAGATCCTGCACTCATGGTGCTTCGAAGAGTACAGGGAGAACCAAGATGAAGAGTTTGTTTGTCGGCAACATGAGTTTTCAGACCACGGAAAGCGAGCTGCGCGATCTGTTCGCGCCGTTTGGCCAGGTTACGCGCGTGCACATGGCCATGGACCGGGAAACCGGGCGCGCGCGGGGATTTGCGTTTGTGGAGATGCCCAACGACGAGGAAGCGGCCAAGGCCATGGCCGGGCTCGACGGCAAGGAATTGGGCGGACGCAATTTGAAGGTGAATGAAGCGCGGCCTAAGGGCGAGGGCGGAGCTCCGCGCGGGCCAAAGAGTTATGGAAGGCCGGGCGGGGGAGGGAGCGGCGGTGGTGGCGGCCGAGGTAAGGGCGGAGGCGGCGGACGTGACCGTTTCTCGAACGAGGACTACCGCGAATCGGCGCGTCAGCCGCGCGAACCGCGCTGGTAACGAGACGCGATGTAGCTTGGCAGTGACGGTGCGCAGCGCGCCGGGCAGCGTTTGCGAGGAGACGCTATGACTACGACTTTTCAAAAGCGGCAAAAAGAAATGAAGCGCATGGAAAAAAGAAAGATGAAGGAAGAGCGGCGCGTGCAGCGGAAGCTGGATAAGACCGCGGAAAAAGAATCGGGAAACGTGACCGAAGAGATTATGGAGCCACTGACCGGACCTGTGCCGTTTGATCCAGAGCAGTAGCCAGAACCCGCTCATCCCAGCATTCACAAGCATTTCTTAACCAGCTAAAGCGAACCGATTGAAACTCCGCGCGAATCGGGAGGAAAGAATTCCTTTCGGCGCGCGAGAGTTGCGACGTCTCAGTGCATGGACATCGGTCCGCCCTTCGCTTGCGGGCGGCGCATCAGAAAAATAAACGGAAGCATCAGGACGAACAATCCCGCCAGAATCAGGAAGATGCTGTTGTAGGCGAGCATGCTGGCTTGGCGCTCGATCATGCCGAACATCGCAGCACGAGCTTGATGAGCCGCGGTGACGGCATCCGAGCCCGTGGACTGAAACATCCCTTGCATCGAATTCATCATATTGCGCGCGCTGGCGCTGTAAGGCGTTACGTGCGAGCCCAGCTGGTTAATATTCCTCTGTTGAAAACGGGTCTGCATGGTGCTAACGGCGGAAATGCCGATGCTGCCGCCAAGATTGCGCACGAGATTGAACAGACTGGTGGCGTTGCCCATATTTTCTTTGCGGATGGGCGCCATGCTGATCGTGGTGAGCGGAACGAAGATGAGACCCAGCGATAAGCCCATGATGAGTTGCGGCCAAAAGAAATCCCAGAAGCCGGCGTCGAGGCTCAAGCGGGAGATTTGAAACAGAGTGTAGCCGCAGACCACCAGGCCGACGGTCAGCATCTTGCGCGGGTCGAGTTTGGCCATGATGATTCCCGCGACGGGCATGGCGATGAAGGAGCCAAGTCCGCGCGGCGCCATCGCGATGCCGGCCTGGATGGCGGGGTAGCCAAGCAGTGTCTGCAAGATCAGCGGGATTAGCACGGTTGTCCCATAGAGGCCCACGCCGAGCAACGACATGAGGAAGACACCCGTGGAATAAGTGCGGTTGGTGAAGACGCGAAGATTGACTACGGGATGCTCGACATGCAACTCGTAGACAAGAAATACCAAGATGACTACGGCAGAAATCACCGTGAGCACGGTGATCCAACTCGTGCCAAACCAATCTTTTTCTTGGCCTTTATCGAGAACAATCTGTAGCGTGGCGATTCCGACGGCGAGCATGCCGATGCCCCAGTAGTCGATCTTTTCCGAAGCGCGCTTGATGTAGGAGGGATCGAAAATAAAGAGCGACGTCATGATGATGGAAATGACTCCAATGGGGATGTTGATATAGAAGACCCAACGCCAGGAGTAGCTATCGGTGAGCCAACCGCCGAGAACGGGACCAAGCATTGGCGCGACGACGATTCCCAGCCCCCAAAATCCCATGGCTTTGCCGCGGTCTTCGGGTGGGAACGATTCGAGCAATATGGCTTGCGAGATGGGCTGCAAGCCTCCGCCGCAGGCCCCTTGAATGACGCGGAAAAAGACGAGAAAAGGGAGGCTGGGAGCAAGGCCGCAACAAAACGAGGCGATGGTGAAGCCAGTGACGGAAAACATCAACATGCGCTTGCGGCCGAAAAAATTCGAGAGCCAGCCGGTGAGGGGCAAAATAATGGCGTTAGCTACCAGATAGGAAGTCAGCGTCCAGGTAGCTTCTTCGACCGTTGCGGAAAGGCTGCCGGCGATGTGCGGGAGCGAGACATTTACAACCGTGGTGTCCAGCACTTCCATGAAAGTGCTGAGCATGACCGCGATAGCGATGAGCCAGGGATTGATATGCGGATGGGAACTGTGCGTCGGATCCTGAGCCATCTAGACCTCGAGCCGGTCGTTCAGAGACGCTCGGCCCCGTTTCCATGAAATCATAAAGTGTGGGCGCGACGCTGGCAAACCCTGTTCCCTCCGCTGGTGTCCAACCGCCAAGTTTCTGTGGAGAATACTGTCCAGATGCAGCCGCTTGCGGTATCTTGTCCGCAGACAAAGAAGAGAAAGGAGCATCAATGGAGTATCGCAAACCTCGCCGTGAGTTTCTCGCAAGCTTGGGCGCATTAGCTGCCGCAGCATCTCTTCCCGAGGTGCTGTTGTCCGCACCAGAGCGGCTCTATCCGCCCGCCGATTTGTCGTACTTCGATACTCCAATTCCTCCAGCGCCATTCGAACTGCACATCGGATATGCCTCGATCACTTGGGGAGGAAACGATCGCCAGGCCATCGAAGACATTTCCGCCGTGGGCTACCCCGGGATTCAGATACGTTCCAACGCCGTCAAGGAATTCGGCAGCGGTGCGGCAGTGCGTGAGATGCTGGAGAAATACCACCTGAAGATGGTTGCTCTCTCCAGCGGAAACATCAGCCTCGATCCCGCAATTGAATCGTCGGAAATCGAGAAGCATGTCGACAATGCGAAATTTCTTCGCGACGCTGGAGGCTCGTACCTGCAAATTATTGACGAACGGCCCAAAGGCCGCGAGATCACAGCGGCAGACTACACGCGGCTGGGGCGCCTCTTGAATGAACTGGGGAAGCGCATTGCCGATCTTGGCGTGCAGCTTGGGTATCACAATCACATGGGGTCCATGGGACAAACTCCCGAAGGCGTTGAGAAAATTATGGCTGCCGTTGATCCGCGCTACGCAAAGCTGGAACTGGATGTGGCGCATTATTTTCAGGGAGGCGGCGACCCAGCCAAAGCCATCGAGAAATACCGCGACCGGCTGTTGTTCCTGCACTTGAAGGACGTCGAGCATCTTGCTAAGGGCGCGGACAACAAACAATCCTATCGATTCGTGGAACTTGGACGAGGCCTGGTAGATCTTCCGGCGGTCGTCGAAGCACTCCGGCTAATCGACTTTCGCGGATGGGGCATCGTTGAGCTGGATTCTGTGCCGGATAAGGCGCGAACGCCAAAGGAATCCGCGATCATCAACAAGAAATACGTCGAAGAAAAGCTGGGGCTGACGGTATGAGCTCGCCTTTTCGAGTTGCCGTCATCAACGATGAGGTGAGCCAGGATTTTGGCCATGCGTGCGAAGTCATTTCTCGCGAGTTCGGTCTCGAATGGATCGAGCTTCGCGCCATGTGGAACAAAAACATTCTCAACCTTGACGCCAAGGAAGTCGCGGAATCTCGCCGCATTCTCGAAAAATACAAATTGCGGGTGACGGATATTGCCAGCCCGCTTTTCAAGGTAGATTGGCCCGGCGCGCCGAAATCCGAATTCAGTCCGAAAGATGCGCAATTCGGCGCGGATTTCACCTATGCGCAGCAGGACGAAGTCCTCGAACGCAGCATCGAGTTGGCAAAGGCGTTCCAGACCGATCGCGTGCGCTGTTTCGATTTTTGGCGCCTCGAAAATCAGGAGCCCTATCGTGCTGCGATGAACGAAAGGTTGCTCTCGGCGGCGGGTGTAGCAGGGAAGAAGGGCGTGATTCTGCTGCTCGAAAATGAACCCGCCTGCAACACCGCGACAGGGGCGGAAGCTGCCAAAACGCTAGCGGAAGTAAAGTCCCCTTCTCTGATGTTGAACTGGGACCCGGGCAACGCCGCTTCGCGCGGCGAAATTGCGTATCCGAATGGCTACGCGCTCCTTCCAAGAGAACGCATCGGCCACTGCCATTGCAAAGACGTCGCGAAACGGCCGGACGGGAAAGGGTACGAGTGGGCCGCTATTGGCCACGGCATTATCGATTGGACAGGCCAATTCGCCGCGCTCAAACGCGATGGCTACCATTATGCCGTCAGTTTGGAAACGCACTGGCGCGGTGCGAGCACCGCCGAAGAATCCAGCAGGCAGAGTTGGGCCGGAATGAAAGCGGACTTGCAAAAGGCGGGAGCGCTGTGAAATGAAGAAATTTCTCGTCGCACTGGCGTTGCTCATTAGCCTCGGAGGCGCGCGGCGCTGTGATGCAGCGACCTCCCGTTGGACCGAGAAGCAGGCGAACGAGTGGTACGCACGGCAACCGTGGCTCGTCGGCAGCAACTACATTCCCTCGACGGCGATCAACGAGCTCGAAATGTGGCAAGCGGATACGTTTGATCCTAAGCGCATCGACACGGAACTCGGCTGGGCTCAATCGTTGGGCCTGAACACTATGCGCGTTTTCTTGCACGACTTGCTATGGAAGCAGGATCCGGAAGGATTCAAGACGCGGATCAATATTTTTCTGACCATCGCTCAGAAACATAAAATCCGCCCGATTTTTGTGCTTTTCGATTCCTGCTGGGATCCAAATCCCAAGCTCGGAAAGCAGCGCGCTCCGAGACAAGGCGTCCACAATTCTGGTTGGGTGCAAAGTCCTGGAGCCGATGCGCTCAAAGATCCCTCCCAATATCCGCGACTCGAGGCCTACGTCAAAGGCGTGGTCGGCGCTTTTGCCAGCGACAAGAGAATTCTCGCGTGGGATGTTTGGAACGAACCGGACAACACAAATGATGGGAGCTATGCCAGCGAAGAGCCGCCGAATAAAGTTGAGCTAGTGCTCGCGCTTTTGCCGAGAGTGTTCGAATGGGCCCGCGAAGCTGGCGCGACGCAGCCGCTTACGAGCGGTGTTTGGAATGGGAATTGGTCAAATCCGGATGCTCTCGGACCGATGGAGAAGATTCAGTTGGATTATTCCGACGTCGTTTCTTTCCACAGCTATGAAAAGCCGGAAGTTTTCGAAAAGCGCGTGCTCTCTTTACAGCAGTACGGGCGCCCTATTTTTTGCACGGAATACATGGCCCGGGGAAATGGCAGCACTTTTCAGGGCACGCTACCCATTGCCAAAAAATACCACGTCGCGGCCATCAATTGGGGACTTGTCGCCGGCAAAACGCAGACGTATCTTCCGTGGGATTCCTGGAAGCATCCATACACGGATCGCGAGCCGGCCGTTTGGTTCCACGAAATTTTCCGCACCGATGGCCAACCTTACAGCCAGGAGGAAGCCGATTTCATCCGCAATATCATCCGGAGTGCCGCAATCTCCGAGTAGTTCGCGAGAATCAGCGCTTCGAGAAATTATCTTAAACGGGCGCTGCTATAATAGGTCTTTCGGTGCATGCGCAGCCGGGTAGTGGAGGGGAAAAGTTTGGTTCCGGGACGTGGACTCGAACCACGATACTCAGCTTCAAAGGCTGATGTCCTACCGATTAGACGATCCCGGAACTGTTCCCAATAGTTTAGCAGAGGCAAAAGAATGTGCGAAGCTTGCTATCTCACCTGCTTCTCGGACTTGGCGTTTAAACCTCACCAGGCTGTGAGAATGTGCCCTTCCAATTCCACGAATAGGTTGAATTGTGCGCGGGGCACGAGTTTCTGCTAAATTGATAAGGTTGCGTTCGTCGCCGGAGAGGTGGCCGAGCGGTTTAAGGCGCACGCTTGGAAAGCGTGTGTAGGTTAATCCCTACCGTGGGTTCGAATCCCACCCTCTCCGCCGTTATTCGACAGGACCTCTGCACTTTTCCTCTCCCCTTGGCAGGCCTTCTTACTGGTGCGGGGTAGGCTCATTTCCAGTCTGAGCTTAGCTAAAGGGTGTTGCAAAACCCCTGATTCTTCAAATTCCGTCGGCTGAGTCAAGTATTTCTTGGGGCAAGGTGGCTCGTTGTTGTTTTGAACTTCGGTCTTTTACCGGCAACCGCCAAATTCCGATCGTCTCCGGGTGGCCCATGGGTTTCTTGCCCGGGTGGGCCAATATTTCCCTTACTCCACGAATCCTCGAGGACCAAAGATGTGAGTGGTCCAGCACGAGCCAGATCGAATTGCGTGCTTTCGACGACCGACGCAGTGGGCGAGCCAGACGCGGGTTCTCTGCATCGATCCAACCATTGGCTTGAACCCGAAACCTGTGACGAGTGGTACAGGCCGGCTTGCTGACTGAGGCCGAGCACCAGACACACCAATGCCCAGCAGACCATGGCTAACCAGAACCTTGGCTTCATCGTGAAGCGGCCTCGCGGGCACTCTGCAAATTCCGTTCCTTATTTAGCTCCGCCAGTTCTCGTAGACATTCCTGTATTTTTTGCCAGGCGGCGACCCCCTCGCGCGTGGCCTCTTGCGCTGCCTTAGGAACATAGTAGCCGGTAGTCTTACCCTTCTCCCCACGGTAGCTCACATTCAGATGCGGACCATGCTTGGGTCCATCTCCTTGGCAGTGGCAGCCCGCTTGTCCGCAGGTGCGGTAAGTTTCCGATAGGGTTCCGAAAATAGCGATCTCTGCTAGACGTGCAATCTCGCCCAGCAGTTTGCGTCGTTGGGCAGTGGAATCAATCGACCTTGCCATTGATCCTCCTGCGCTCTTGATAGCGAGCGATGGAAAACAGATTTTTGGTAATCACACACCAGCCCACGTAGCGCTGAAATCCAGGGTCGGTTTTGTACCTGGCTCGCAACATCGAGAAGGGATGCTTCAAGGTGCTGATAGTAGCTTCACAGCCGGCTCGCCAGCGCAGCGCTCGCCGGAACCAGCGCTGCTTCTGCTGCTTGGCCCGCTTGACCGAGAGACGTCCGGGCGCTGGCAGCACTACTTTCTTTACCCCTAGCTCTTGCGCCTCACGTTCGTTTTTGGCGGAAAAAAAACCTCGATCGGCAGTAGCCATCTGCGGCGCACGCCCGAAGCAAGCTTGATGTTGTTCGAGGGCCGGCATCCAGGCCGTGTGATCGTCCGGATTGCCCTCGAGAACTTGGTAGCCGCTGACGATGCCGTTTTCCACCTCGTCAATCCGCACCAGCCTACCAAACTCGTTGGGTTTGTGTGCTTTCCCTTTGCGAATCACTTCGGTGTGCGGTTCGAACAGACTCAACACTTTACCTTTCACGTGACAGTTTCCACCCCACACTCGTTCCTTGGTTTGCGTGATCACCTTCTCCACCAAGGGTAGAAAGTGCCGCAGCTGGTCGATCTGTGCTTCTACCCGCAGGAACTTGCCCACCACTTTCAGCCGTCCCTTCCTCCATCGTTGCACCACTTCGCTGGCCTGCCGCACCACGCTCCGGGTCAGCCCCACTAACTTCTGGTAACTATCCCGCATCCGCTGTTTGTTGGCGTCCGTAAGTGACTTGGCAGCGCGGCTGATCTCCAGCAGGCGATATTTCACCGCGCGCCCGTGATGCACCACGTTCAGGGCTCCGTCCTTACACTCGGCGGCGATCCGTTCGAGACTGCGGCTGAGCACTCGGATACTGTCGCCCAGAAGCGAGCTGTCCGTGGGGTAGTGAACGTTGCTTTCCACGACACTGGTGTCAGTGCGAAGTTTACGTCCGTGTGCTACGCCTTGCTCACGCGCCAGGCTCACCACCCGCTGATTAATTTGTTCGGTGACCTGCGGAGTCAACAACGCGAAGGTTCGGCTGAAGGTAGTGAAATCGGGCGTGACTTCGGCATCGAAGCGGGTGAACCGCCGATACACCAAGTTGCTGCGGAGTTCACGTTCCAGATCGCGGAAGCTCCAGCCCTTCAGGTGCTTCATGACACAACAGCGCAGCACGCGATCGGGAGGGATGCCGGGTCGCCCGGTGCGCGCTGAGGCGGGGGAACGTGCCGCCAGACATTGCTGGACCAAATCAACCAAAGCGGGATCCTCCAAGAGTTGATCGACGGGATCGAGCAAATCGTCTTTGAGCAGTGCAGCTTGCAGGGCCAAGGGGGAATAGAAGAGCCAGGGTTGGTGGGAGGTAGAGTTGATCACAACGTACTCGATTATATCGAGTAATATATACATTGTCAAGGGAAAAGATGAAATCACCGCACTTTTTCGCAGAAATTTGCTTGCAAAGATAAGCAAACCAGCAGATCTGCCACGCCGTTTCGTCAGCTGCCCGCGTCAATCAAGGGGTTAGGCTCTCTGTTTTGCAACAGCCTTTAGCTAGCATTCTCCGCCGCTCTTGCGCGAAGCTCGCGGAAAGGCCAACATAAAGAGGAAGCTCAACGGTGACTAGACCCCCCTCTACCCGGAAAGCTGGACTCCAAGAACTCCGATGATCCTCCGCACCGTCGAGCAAGTCCGCCGTCTCTCCCGCATCGTTGGCGGCTTTACGCTTTTGCTGATCGGCATCGTCATGCTGGTCACTCCGGGGCCGGGTTGGCTCGTGATTCTCCTCGGGTTGGGCTTGCTGGCCGCGGAATTTGTTTGGGCCAAGCGGTTAATGGACCGCATCAAGAGGCAGGGCGAAAGGGTGCGCCAGGTAGTCTGGCCCTCCGCGAAAAATGCACCCGCGAAGGATTCCGCCGAATCCAACAAAACAGCAGAGACGTAAACGTGGCGCAACAAGTCACGTGAACTGAATCTCGAATAACGGAGGTACTAGCAATGGACGCCGCATTGATCGGCTTGGGGAAAATGGGCTCTGGCATCGCCAAGAGTCTCTTGCGCGGCGGACACCGCGTCACGGTCTACAATCGCACGCGCGAACGAGCGGAAGCGCTGCGGGCCGATGGCGCGATCGTCGCGGGCTCAGTAGCCGAGGCGTGCGGCAGCGAAGTGGTGCTTACGATGGTTGCGGATGACGCGGCTCTGGAAGGTTTGGTATTCGGCGAAGGCGGAATCCTGGCTTCGCTCGCGCGCGGCGCGGTGCATGTCTCGCTTAGCACCATCGGGGTGACTCTGAGCGACCGGCTGACTGCCGCACATACAAAGGCCGGAGAGGGCTATTTGGCAGCGCCAGTTTTTGGACGGCCTGACGCGGCGGAAGCGGCGCGTCTCGCTGTAGTGGTTGCCGGCCCGCAAAATCTTGTTCAGAAATGCAAGCCTCTGTTTGAAGCCATGGGGCCGAAGTTGTTCGTGGCCGGCGAGCGCCCGTCCATGGCCAATGTCGTGAAACTTTCCGGGAATTTTCTGATCGCCTCGGTGCTCGAATCGCTTTCGGAAGCTCTGGCGTTTGCAAGAAAATCCGGCGTCGATGCCGGCGCGCTCATGGACTTTCTGACCAGCACGCTCTTCAATGCGCCCGTGTATAAGACCTACGGCGATTTGATCGTTCAGGGCCGGCATGAACCCGCCGGTTTTGCACTGCCGCTTGGCCTAAAAGACGTCCGTCTCGTGCTGCAAGCCGCGGAAGCCGCAAACGTTCCGATGCCGATCGCGAGTGTCGTGCGCGATCGCTTTATCACTGCAATGGCGCGCGGAAATCAGGATAGGGATTGGTCCGTCATCGGCCGCGTGGCTGCCGAGGACGCTGGTTTGACGCAGACCGCCCGCGCAGCCCGCTCTTAGTTTGCGCAATCAAGCTGTCCGGCCTCCTTTTTCCCCGAAAACAAACCGTCCCTAACTTCGTGTTACGCTAAGCCTCATTTCAGGAGAAGCATTCGATGGCACCGTGGTCCGGGAAATGGGCGTTGGTAACGGGAGCGAGCGCTGGGATTGGCAAAGCGCTTGCCGAAGAATTGGCTCGAGGAGGGACAAACCTCGTCCTCACTGCCCGGCGGCGCGAACGTTTGGAAGAGCTGTCGCAGAACCTCATCTCGGCGTATGAGATCCAAACGAGAATCTTCGTTGCGGACCTGACGGAGCCGGACGCGCCGGAAAAGATATTTCAATTCACGAAAGAGCAAAATATCGAAGTCGAGCTACTGATCAATAACGCCGGTTTTGGCGCCTACGGCGAGTTCTCCAAAGTGGAGCTAGAGAGACTCACGGATATGGTCCAGGTAAACTGCAGCGCCGTTGTGCATCTGACGCGGCTCTTTCTCCCGGAAATGGTCGCGCGGCGTCACGGCGACGTATTGATTGTCGCGTCGACCGCATCCTTTCAAAGTGTCCCCTACATTTCGACTTACGCAGCTACAAAAGCCTTCGATTTGCTCTTTGCGGAAGGGCTTGCGGAGGAGATGAAGCCGTACGGTGTGCGGGTCTGCGCTCTGTGTCCCGGATCGACGGAATCGGAATTCGCGGATGTCGCGGGACAAACGCACGTGGCAGCAACCAGGGCACATCGAGAAACCGCTGAGAAAGTGGCGCGAACCGGCTTGCGCGCTCTCGCCCGCGGTAAGAGCTATGTCATCTCGGGGCTCGGAAATTATCTCGGCGTGGTTGGACAAAGGCTCGTTTCCCGGCGCTTCGTCGCGCGCGTTGCGGCACGAATGTTTAAACCGAAAGAGCTTTCCTAGTTCTCTCGAAAACTCGCGGCAATTGCCTAATTTTCGTTGACTTCGGTTGGATCTGACCCGCTTATTTTAGGTGGAACCAGGGTCCTCTTCGGAGTACCCTCGCCCGACACGCGCCAAGTGCCGTGCACGTCTAAACCATTGTGAAACCGAAACTTGCTATCGGCCAGCCTCTGCAGCCCAACTCGCGCGGGAACTTTTTTCGTGACCCGCGGGAAATACGGGAGAAGGCAGAATACGCACCTCGAACTGGCACAACAGCCGTAGCGGGGGAGACCAGGATCGCAGCTCAGGATAGAGACGACCTTCTGTTGCGGCGTGCCGCGAAGGGTGACGAGGAGGCCTTTGCTCTTCTCTACCGGCGGCATCAGGGTGGGCTATATCGTTTCGCCCTGCGAATGACCGGCAGCGCCTGGGGCGCCGAAGAGATTGTGCAGGACGTCTTCATGACTTTGATTCGTGCTCCCAAGAAATACGATCCGGAGCGCGGGTCGGTTGGGGCGCTTCTGTTTGGGATTGCACGCAACCGGGTAATGAAGCATCTCGAGCGGTTGCCCAGAGAAGTGCCACTGGAAGAGAAGAACGAGGACGGCAGCGGAGCGGGAATCGTATTGCAGGACAATTTCACTCCGGCAAAATGGGTGGAAACCCGGGAACGCATGCACCAAGTGAGAGCCGCGGTGCTGGACTTGCCGGCGGAATTTCGCGAGGCCGTCGTGATGTGCGAATTGGAAGAGATGAGTTACGAGGAAGCGGCACAGATGACCGGCTGCCCGATTGGAACGATTCGCTCGCGCTTGCATCGCGGGCGCGCCCTGTTGCTGGCCAAGCTGGAAATGTTGCGGGACGTGCCCCGTCGGATGAAAGTGGCGAGGTGAAAGAATCTTGGAAACGTTTGGGAAACAGCAAATGAACTGCGAACAAGTGGAAGCGATTGTACTTGACCTGGATCGCGACGACTCGCTGGAACCACTCGAAAGAGCGGCGGCCCTGGCGCATGTGAGCCATTGCCCGCATTGCGCGGCGTTGCAGGAATCCTGGCAAGCGGCAAAGCAAGAGCTGTGGGCGCTGAGCGAGGAAACTTTAGACGCGCATGCGCCTGCTCGTGTGGAAATGCGGCTGCGGCAAGAATTTCGCACGAAGCATCGCACCATGGTGTTGAAGCGCAGGGCGATAGCGGCCGCCTGGGCATTGGCTGCGGCCGCTGTAATTGTTGGCGCGGTTGGTTGGAGGAATTGGGAGCAATCGCACCGCGCTGATGTGGCGAAAGAAACAGTGGCCGCGCCACCCATCTCGCCAGCGGGCGAATCCGCAACTGCGCAGACCGCTCAACCGGACTCCCTCTCCGCTGAACTCTCTAGTGCGGATGATTTGAGCGATTTTACGCCGCTGCCTGGTGCGGCTCCGGACTTGACGCAGCAGTCGGAGATATTGCGCGTGAGAATGCAGCGCGGCTCGCTCGGTGCGCTCGGCTTGCCCGTGAATGAACAGCGGGCCGGTGACTGGATCCAGGTGGATTTGCTGGTTGGCAACGATGGACTGCCGGAGGCTGTGCGGCTGGCGCAAGAAGAAAATTAAAACAAGATTGCGGCGATGAACAAAACATCGCAGCGCGGGAGAGAAGAGGAGAGCAAATAATGAACGTCAAAATCAAAACTCATCTGGCATTAGGCGGAGCGCTAGTGTTGAGCGCCATGGCGGTGCAAGCCCAACATCGCGGGCCCGGTGGCGGTCCGCCATTCGGAGGCCCGATGGAGCTGATGGGCTTTGAAGGAATGCACGGCGGGAAAACTGTGACGGGTGCCCCGTTCACCGCTACGGCCACGTCGGAAACGACGCAAACGTTGCAGGATGGCTCCGTGATCCACCGGACTTCGCAAGTCACCATGTACCGCGACAGCCAGGGCAGGTCGCGTCACGAAGCGTCCTTTACGGGCGTCGGACCGCTTGCGGCATCGGGAACTCCAAAGAAAATGGTAGCCATTTCCGATCCCATCGCCGGTGTGCATATCATGCTGGATACGCAGCAGAAAATAGCGCACAGCATGGCCTTCCACGCGCGCGGCGGTGGTTCGAGTCCGGACGCCCAATCTTCATCTTCCTTTGCAACGAAGATGCAGGCCCGTGAGGAAAAGGAAGAAGCCGCCGGTCTGCTGAAAAAGGAATCGCTCGGAACCCAGACCATGAATGGCGTGGTCGTTGAAGGAACGCGGATTACGCACATCATCCCGGCGGGACAAATCGGCAACGACAAGCCTCTGCAGATTGTTTCCGAACGCTGGTATTCGCCGGACCTGCAAATCGTCATGAAGAGCACGAGGACCGATCCACGTTTTGGAACCACGACGTACACCGTGACCAGCATCCAGAGGACGGAACCCCCTGCCACGTTGTTTACAGTGCCGTCGGACTACACCGTGCAGGCTGGGGGACGAGGCCGTGCTCTCCGCGGTGGGACGCCACCTCCACCGCCGCCGGACGACAACTGAGTATCGATACACGCGCCGGATCTCGCTGTTGATTCAGGCGCCACAAAAACAACGATCTTCTCTCCTGAAGACGGTACGCCCTTTCCGCATCTGCCCCCATCAATGCGGAGAGGGCGCTGCCGTCTTTGGAGAGAATAGAGGATGCACGCACACGAGACGCCGCCACATGAAAATATCCGTTGAGACCCGCGGCGCCCCTCGCGCTGTATAATTCGGTTATGGACGATCAAAAGCTGGCGAAACAATTAGAGCTCGAAGGCTATGGCCATACCTATGTTTGGCAGGATCCGCCGAACGCGTTTTATCCGGAGCATACCCACGGAGTCGAAACCGCGCACATCATCTTGAGCGGCGAGATGACGCTGACCATGAATGGCCGTTCTGAGGTGTACGTTCCAGGCGGCCGCTGCGACGTTCCCGCTGGCGCAGTCCACTCAGCGAGAGTGGGCCCAAAAGGCTGCCGCTATCTGATTGGCGAGCGCTGAGTCCCGACCAGCGTCGTGGCCGTCCAGCCAAATCGTGAAGTCTCAGTCCCACTCGGGGGCGTCGATTAAACCAACTACGAACCGCAAGCACCGACTGAGTGTGTTAGTGTAATTTTTTAAAAATCGTTGGGGGCAGGTAAAGGAGAGTGATGGCCAAACCGAAAGTGCTGGCGACGCGGCCGCTTTTCCCCGCGGCGCAGGAGATTCTGAATAAGGGCTGCGAAGTCGATTACTGGACAAAGCCAGAACGCATTTCCAAGGAAGAATTGTTTCGCAGGGTGAAAGATAAAGAAGGATTAGTTTGCCTGCTGACGGAGAAAGTGGATGCGAGTTTGTTGAGCGCGGCGCCGAAATTGCGGATTGCGGCCAACGTGGCCGTGGGATTCGACAATATCGACGTGGCGGCGTGCACCAAGCGCGGAGTCGTGGCGACGAACACTCCCGGCGTGCTCGATGAAACGACTGCGGATTTTGCGTGGGCGCTCATGATGGCTGTGGCACGGCGGCTCGGCGAGGGCGAAGCGCTTGCCCGCTCTGGAAACTGGCAAGGCTGGGACCTGGATCAGCTCGTAGGAACAGATGTGTGGGGCAAGACGCTGGGAATTGTGGGATTTGGCCGGATTGGAAAAGCGATGGCGCGGCGGGCGCTGGGGTTTCAGATGACGGTAGTCTACGCGGACGCGGTGCGCGCGCCGGAACCTGTCGAAAAAGAGTTGAACGCGACCTATCGCGGGATGGCCGATTTGTTGGCGGAATCCGATTTCGTCAGCGTGCATGTGCCCCTGCTGCCGGAGACGCGCGGATTGTTCGATGCGCCGAGATTTTCCAAGATGAAGCCGACCGCTTTTTTGATCAACACGTCGCGCGGGCCGGTTGTGGACGAAGCGGCCCTCGTGCACGCTCTCGAGAGTCGCAGGATTGCAGGAGCGGCTCTGGACGTTTTCGAGAATGAGCCGTTCCTCCATCCCGGGCTGAAGCGGCCGAACGTTGTGCTGGCGCCGCACATTGCGTCGGCTTCCATTGAAACGCGGACAAAGATGGCGTGTATGGCGGCGGAAAACGTGGTTGCGCTGTTCAAAGGGGAGCGGCCGCCGAACATGCTGAATCCCGAAGTACTGAAAGCAAAATCATAAAGTGGCGGCAATTCTCCCATGGCGGATCTGAAGCAGGTTGCCCGCCGGATTTTCCAGGAAACCATTTCGGCGATCGATATCCCCCTGGCGATGCAGCGGAAACTGCGGCTCGCGGGAGACGTGCTGCGTCTTGAAGATTTGGACGTGAACCTTCGCGCGTTTGCGCGCGTGCGGGTCATCGCGATCGGCAAAGCCGCGCAAGGAATGGTGGAAGGCCTTGATACTTTGTTGGGACGAGCTTTTCCGTTTGAAGGAATAGTTGCGTCACCGACACCGCCGTTGCATGCCATGGCAGGAATGAGATATTTCGTCGGAGGACATCCCACGCCGGATGCGCAAAGTTGGAAAGCCGCGCAAGCGATTCTGGAGTTGCTGCGACAGTGCGACGACAAGACGGTCGTGTTCTTTCTTCTGTCCGGTGGAGGCTCCGCGCTGGTGGAGTTGCCGCTGGATGAACGGCAGACGCTGGAAGACGTGCGGCAACTGCATCGCGCATTGGTGACGTGCGGTGCTCCAATCGACGCGATAAACACTATTAGGAAGCACGTTTCCGCGGTGAAGGGCGGAAGGCTCGCGGTGGCTGCTGGCCGCGCAACGAAAATCACCTTGGCGGTGAGCGACGTGCCCGTTGGAAAAGAATCGGCGCTGGCTTCCGGGCCTACTCTTCCGGACCCGACGACGATTGCGGATGTGCAGCGCGTCCTCGCGGAGTTTTCGCTGAGGGAAAAATTGCCGGCAGCGCTCCTGCAGTGGCTGGATGAGGGCAGTATGCCAGAGACGCCGAAGCAAGGCGAGGCGGCGTTTCGCAACGCGCACTTTTTGTTGCTGCTCGGGTTGGACGATCTGTTCCATCCGGCGCACCACGCCACGGAAGCAGAGGGATTTATTGCCTGCTGCGATAATGCCACGGACGATTGGCCGGTGGAGACGGCGGCGGAATATTTATTGGTGCAGCTCAACGAGCTGCGCAAGGCCAATCCAGGGCAGCGCGTCGCGGTGATTGCAGATGGTGAGGTGAGTTCGCCGGTGAAAGGTAAAGGGATTGGCGGCAGGAATGCGGCGTTCGTGCTGGCGTGTGCGAAGAAAATTGCAGGAAAGAAAATCGCGGTGCTGAGCGCGGGAACCGATGGCGTCGACGGAAATAGTCCGGCGGCGGGAGCGGTGGCGGACGGAGAAACGTTGGAACGCAGCCGGGCGATTGGATTGAATGCGCGGTACATGTTTCGCGAAAGCGATTCGTACAGTTTTTTTGCGCGGCTCGGCGACACGATCATTACCGGACCGACTGGGAATAATTTGCGGGATCTACGAATATTATTGGCGGAGCCCGGCCTAAAGAAGTAATGACCTGAAGATCTAAAGAAACGGATTTTACACAGAGATCACAGAGTACGCAGAGTTCACAGAGAAAAGCTGCCGCCGGATTGATCCGGCGTCCGCTTTCGTTCGAAGCAAATCAGCTCACTGTTTTGTCGGCGGAAGGCGCGTCTCGATTGTTTTGAGGCGGTCGTTCATTTGTTCCATCAGATGTTCGAGGCGATCGAGGCGCTTGGCTACGGCTCCTTGATCGTTAGTTGCGCCCGCGGATTCTTCAGCGCCCTCACCTTGCTCGCCTTCTTCGCTGGCCATGGCGCCAATTGCTCCTGCTGGCTTATTCAGGCGCGCGATCTGCCGTTTGATCATCGGAGCCATTTCGATGCTGAGGTCGTTGCTATGCAGCATGGCCTCGAGGGCGGGAACCGCACTCGCATCGCCGCGAGCGCCGAGCGCAAAAATTGCAGCAAAACGGACTGGAAAATCAGGCGCGTTCAGATAAGACGCGAGCTGCTGGGTAATGTCTTTGTTATCTTTTTGTAGATGAGCGAGGCTGGCGATGGCGGCAGTGCGTGAATCGATTGGCTTGCCAGGTGCCGACCACTGCAGAAGAAGCGGTACGGCTTTGTCGTCGCCGAGCGGTCCCAGCGAACGCAGCGCGGCGTTGCGCAAGATGTCGTCCGGGGAATCGGCGGCTATGGCGGCATCAAGCGTGGCGAGCGCGCCGGGCGCTTTGAGACGTCCTATCGCTTGAAGAGCTGCGGCGCGGGCACGATAGGAACTGTCGTGGCCGGCGATGGAATTGAGTCTGGCGACAATGGCGGGGTCGTCCTTGAAATTTGCCAGAGCGGAGACGATGTGTGTGCGCACCCAGGGTTCTTTGTCAGTGTCGAGCGCTTCGAGGAGCTGTTTAGATGCGGCGGCGTCTCCCAATTCCCCGAGAGCATCGGCAGCGTTGGCGCGAATGCCCCAGGCTTTGTCGCTGAGAAGCGCTTCGCCTAGGGCGGCGACAACAGCATCATCGCCTTTCATTTTGGCGAGAGCGGCGACAGCGTCAGCGCGATCGCCCAGTTCCGTGGCGTTTTTCAACTGATGGAGCCATTCCTTTTTCTCTTTATGAAAATCAGCGGATTTTAGGATTTGGCCGCCTTTATCGAAGAGCACCATGAGAGGAGCGGAATCCGTCGGGAAGGGGAACACTTCGGATTCTTTCGAGATGGTGATGGGGAAAAGTTTCGGGCCAGAGGCAGTGGTGATTTCGACTTCCGTGGAAATGCGGAAGAGGCCAACGCGGCCTTCGACCTTTTGTGTTTGTTTGACGGTGACCGCGACTTCATGCTTTACGTCGTCGTACGTGTAGCTGAGATCAAATTTGGGAGCGCCGGCACCGTAGACCCACTGGTTAAAAAATTGGTCGACGTCGATGTGCGTGGTTTCGTCCATGGCCTTAATGAGATCGGCAGTGACGACGTTCTTGCCGCGATTAACCTCGAGATAGTGCCTCAGGCCCGCGTAGAAAGCGTCATCGCCGAGCTGGTGGCGGAGCATGTAGAGAACCCAGCCCCCCTTGGTGTAGGCGTTGCCGTCGAATTCGCTGGAATCGTTGAAATCGAACCGAACAATGGGCTTGCTAAAAAGATTGCGCTGGGCAAACCAGCCGCGGGCTGCTTCCCAACGATCGTAGTCGGCTTGGTCCTTTCCGAAGTGCGCCTCTTCCCAGACCGTTTCCATGAAGGTGGCGAAGCCTTCGTTCAGCCAGATGTTGCCCCAATCCTTGCAGGTGACGAGATCGCCGAACCACTGATGGCCGAGCTCGTGGGAAATTAGGTCGTCTTCGTCGGTGGGATATTCCGGAACGAGCTTGGGGCTGCGAAGCGAAGAGCTGGTGTTGGTTGTGGCGCTGGAGTTTTCCATGCCGCCGGCCACGAAATCATCGACCATGGACTGATCGTATTTTTCCCAGGCATAGTTGACCCCGAGCTTTTGGCTGAAGAGTTCGATCATCTGCGGAGTTCGGCCGTAATTGACGGAAAGACGGTCGCCGCGGCCTTGCGGCGCGTAGTAGTCCACGGGGATGCTGTGCCAGGCATCCTTGACTTCATCAAATTTGCCCGCGACGACGGTGATCAGATATGTCGAACTGGGAAGAGATTCGCGCCAGGTCCATGTTTTCATTCCATTGTGGGCTGGGGAGACGCTGATCAGCTTGCCGTTGGCAACGGTGATCCAGGAATCAGGGACGGTGAGAATCGTTTCCGTGGTTAGTCGGTCGTTCGGATAGTCGTAGGTCGGAAGATAGTAATGGGTATCTTCGGATTCGCCCTGCGTCCAGACCTGCGGAGGGCGGTCGGGATATTCCTTGTCGGGAAGAATGAAGTAGAGGCCCTTGGTGGGCTTGCCTTCGTAGCGAATCTCGACGTCGAATTTTTCGCCAGCGTGCGCAGGGGAAGAGAGCGGAATGATGAGCTTATCGTCCGTACTCTCGAACTTGGCGCGGGATTTGTTGACGGTGACGCTCTGGATGGTGAGGCCAGCCGAGTCAAATTTGATCTCCGAGGTGCCGTCGCGAAGAATCGTGAGCGAGTGCGTAACATCGCCGATAACTTTTTTCTGATCGAGATCGAAACGGAGAGCGATGCGCGAGTGTTGTAGGTCGTAGTCGCGGCTACGGGCGTAAGGCTCGTCAGCGCGAAGCTGGAGAGCAACGAAGAGAACGGCAAGCGCGCTCGCGGCCGCAAGAGTAAGTATGCGGCGGTGCGGCCGACGGCGATTTAGAATTTCCGCGAAATTCATTGGGCATGACTCCTTTGGAATGAGTGTCCTGCGCGTTCGAGAGTGGAGACGGCCGCGGGCAGGCTCTCCGAGGCGACGAGCAGATAATCGGTGTCGAAGGTGGTGACAACAAGCAGACTAATTTTGGACGCGGCGAGCGGTCCGGCGAGCGCAGCCAGCACGCCGACTTCCGACAAAACAAATGGTCCGTGGACTTTGATAACACGCCAGCCGCTTTGGGATTGCACGCCAGCAGGCACTTGAGACTCTTCGACAATAATCGAGAGCTCGTCGCTGGTGCGCGTGACGGAGAAGAAAGGGCCCTGCATGGCCCACTGGGGAACATCCACCCGCGGCGATAGCCCAACAATAGCGAAACTTTCTGGCAACAGCGATAGTTGAAGACGGCGCAGAGAGGGGCTCATCGGGCTAGAGCAGACTCCTGACCATGCCGCCATCGACGGCGATAGAAGCGCCATTCACGTAGCTGGCGCGCTCCGAAGCGATGAAGGCGACGACAGCAGCAAACTCTTGCGGCGAGCCGATGCGGCCTGCGGGAATCTGGCGAGTCCAATCGGCGAAAACATCTTGGGGCTGAGTTCCTGTTCGCTCGGAAATAGTGGCTGCAAGCCCATCGAGGCGCGCAGTGCGTGTGTAGCCGGGGCAAACGTTGTTGACGGTAATTCCGTACGAGGCGTATTCATTCGCGAGAGTGCGCGCCAAGCCGGTGACGGCGGCGCGAACAGAATTAGATAACAGCAGGCCGTCCACGGGTTGCTTAACGGCGGAGGACGTGATGGTGATGAAGCGTCCCCATTCGTTTTTTTGCATGAGCGGAAGCGCATCCTTGGCGAAGAATACCGCGCTCATGAGAAGAAGTTCGACGGCGGAGCGCCAGTCTGCCGGATTTGTGTCCGCGAACAGTTTGGACGGCGGGCCGCCTGAGTTGGTAATGCAAATATCGAGCCGGCCGAAGCGCTCCTCAACCGCGGCGACAAACTGAGAAACGGCGGCTTGATTGGTGACATCGACGGCCTGTTGGAAAATCTCGCGGCCCGTTGATTTATGAATCTGCGCCGCAGCTTGTTCAAGTGCAGATGCTGTGCGGGCGCAAATCGCTACACTGGCGCCTTCGCGAGCGAGTTCTTCCGCGACAGCGCGGCCAAGTCCCTTGCTCGCGGCCGCAACGATGGCGACGCGGCCTTCTAGCCCTAGATCCAATTTTGCTCCTCGTTCAAACTTTGCATCGTCTCGCGAAAAGCGCGGCGGGTCAAATCTTACGCATCCCTGGCGGATTACAAGCGTCGAGCAGTTTCTGATTGGCGCTCCAATCACTCATTCAGAGTAAACCTTCCGAATTATCTCTTATACTTTTGTTTCAGCGCCATGCCATCCCTCGAGATACTTAGAAGGTACGCAAGCAGGCCTACTTCGCACGAGTGGGAAGATTCGCGCGTCTACCTCGCGGGGAACGGTGCAAAGGCTATCTTCAAAAATCCGAGCGAGTTCCGCATGGGGTGCTATTCATGGGACTTGGAAGTATTTGAGAGCGGAACCAAGAAGCTTGCCGCAAAATCAGGGTTGATCTGTCCAGATTTGTACCAACCCTGGAATCATGGCTCGAACTGTTTATTTTTGATCTCTATGAAAGAAGGCGGCCTGATTTACCAGGTGATCTCGGGTGCCACGCGTCGGTGCAGTCTCGACGGCGTTGTCGGTTGCGCCGGATCACGGCGGTTTCCTTTGTTTCTTGTAATAACGGTCACAGGCCAATTCCTTGTCGGCCAAGATGGAGGCATTCTGCGCGAGCTCGATCATCGACGGCCACTCCATGGATTCCCATTTCTGAGTTGGTTCGATGGGGCCGGGCTCTTCTTCGCCGTGGAAAGTCAGGGCGCCGGGCTTGCCAACCTCCGGTTCTTTGATGCCCGGACTGGGAACGATTGCGCGGCGGAGCCAATTCACCCGAGCTCCTTGTTCCCATACGCCGAGGAGAAGTACAAATGGCTGAGGCGCGACTCCTGGGTGCTTGTTTTGTCCGAGGCCAGGCAGTGTATCGGTTCGCTGCTGGACCAGTGGAGTTCGATCACGTTTGACGAGAGCGCGGGCGTATTGCGAATGATGGTTTACCGGCCAGTTGGGGAAATCTTCGAGAGACAGTCTCAGCAAGTTTGTCATGTCGAGGAGAACTGGGTGGAAGTCCTAGTAAAGCCCTGAACGAGAGCCGAGTCAGGAGCCTCTTGTCTATCTGTTGTGGATGGATACCCCGAAGGCAGCTTAATCAAGAGATAGTTTGGGCGGAAATCCGGTTCAAGGACGCTGGGGGCCTTCCTCT
Organism: uncultured Acidobacteriota bacterium; assembly: GCA_963843265.1. Taxonomy (GTDB): domain Bacteria; phylum Acidobacteriota; class Terriglobia; order Acidiferrales; family UBA7541; genus Acidiferrum. Next base: position 142,524 of record CAWJJR010000003.1, read on the forward strand.
TCGGTTAGCAGAGGGCTGACGATTTAGGAAGGGATAATCGGTCGGCCCTCGCAGGAGCACGAATTCACTCTACGACGGGGATTCGGCAGCTATTTGGCTGCAACCGCGCTGTGAGCGACGAGGTAGGCGCGAGCATGGGCGAGTTGCGATAGATCGGAGTCGGCGGACTTCCAGGCTGACAGGAAATCAGAGTACTCGGAAGCTGCCGCGGCGGCGTCGCCAGCTTGTTCGCTGGCTAGCGCGATGCCATAGAGGGGAAAACCGGAGTGCGGCCGGTCGACGAGGGCATGTTCGTAAGCAATCTTTGCATCCGTCCAATCCGAAGCGGCCATGAACGCAGCAGCTTCGGTTTCGCCGACGGGGCGGATGAAGGCGGGAGGTTCGTGGTAACCGAGAGATTTCTCTTCTTGGGCGGCTTGCGCGTAGAGTTTCTTCGCATCTGCGGTCCGCTTCTTCGCGATCAGCAGGCCAGCGCGAAGTTCAAGAGACATGATGGATAAGTTGCTCAAGAGTGGTTTGGGCATGGCGTCTGGCATCACTTGCATTTTTGGGGGCGCCACGTCTTCCTTTTTTCTCCCCTGCTCTTTTTCATCGCCTTTGGCGTCTTCTTCGTCTTTCAAGCGATTGGAGATTCGCCATAGCTCGGCGTCAAAGTGTGCGGAGGCCGACTCGGCGCGGACAAGATCGTGATCATCGAGTGCCTGCATTCCAAGAGCGAATTGAGTTAGCTGACGGGCGAGGAATTGAAGGTTCGGAAGAGTCGCCGGAGGATCGCTGGATTTCAGAAGCGAAAGAACGGCGGGCCACTCAGCGGAGCGGAGGGCGACCGGGAGGCGCGGATCAATGCGCGACATGGCATCGCGAGGAGACCAGGGGTACAGCGTGTTTTCGAGTTCGCCACGGGCAGCCCTGGACTTGCCGGCGAGCGCTGTGGCTTCCTCTAGCTGGCCGGTTTCCATTAAGTTGGCGATGGCGTACATCAGGTTGTGGACATAATTCCAGTCGTCATCGACCTGGACGTGCTGGGCTTGCATGTACGATTCATCGGCTTTCGTCGAAGCGGCAAAGGCTTCTTTCGCGCGAGCATAGTCGCCTAGCCGATAGAAAATGTGGCCTGGCATGTGGACCATGTGCCCGGAAGTCGGAGCGAGCCGGCCGAGGATTTCCGCGCTGTGGAGGGCCTGCTCGGGGTGCTGGCTGGGTTCTACGGCGTGAATCCAGTAATGGTTCGCGGCGGAGTTTTCCGGGTCCTCCTTCAGGATGCCTTGCAGGATCGCCAAGGTTTCTTTTTGGCCGGCCCGCGGCTGATCGTTATCGTCGTAGCCGTCCGAGAGCGCTTCCGCCAGAAAAATGCGCGCTTGCATGTCCTTGGGATTGCTCTTTACCAGTTTGCGGTAAATTTGTACTTCCTTTGAATCCTCAATGCTTTTGTCTTCTTTTCCGGACGTGCCAGCAGCTTCGGCGGCGGCGCTCGCTTCGATGTATAGGCGTTCCGCCTTGTTGGAGTGATTTTTCAGGCTGACTGCTTTGGCCAATGCCTGATTCGAATAGAATTTGGAGTTGCTGTGGCTGAACTTCTCGGCCTGGTAGATTCCCCAATAACACATCGCGCAGCGCTGGTCGACGCGAACGCTCTGTTCGAAGGCGCGCTCGGATTCGAAGTTCCAAAAATCGTGGAGCAAATTCAAGCCCTGGTCGAACCACATCTGTGCTTCGGGACTTGCGGTGATGTGAATATGGGCGTTGCCGATGCCGCTGAGTCTTAGCGGAGGAGGAAGTTTTTCTGGCGCGACTTCCTCGCGCATGTCCATCGAGTGTGAGCTCATCGCATTTTGAGTAGAGGCGCGGGGTGCGGAGATGGCAACGAAAAGCGCAGCGATTGCCACAGACGCTGCAGGCATTCGGAGCGGCCCATTCAGTTTCAACGCGAGCTTAGGCAAGACTACCTCCCGGACAAGCGAGCCCTTGGCATTCTAGACGAAAACCAAGTCGCGAGGGACCTTGACATGCCGCGAGCCGTTTTCGCCGTAGTTTGTTTGCGCGGGAAGCAGAGCGGCGCTAAGATGCAGGCAATTTCCTGCCTGTGGAGGTCATTATGAAGCGAATTGTGCAGCTCATCGGGGTTGTGGGATTGCTCGTCTTCGCGGGTCCGGTGAACGGACAACAGATTGGCAAGTATGTGCCAATTCCGGCGGGCTCCGATGCCGATCACGCGCTGACGGAAATCAACGGGACCGCCGATCCGGCGCAGAAGCTGGCGCTCATCGATAAATTTTCATCGACGCTTGGCCAGGGCGACATGGCAATCGTGGCCGACGATTTATACGTGAATTATTACATTGCGCAGAAAAACTACGACAAGGCGTTCGAGTATGGCGACAAGCTCTTCGCGCTCGATCCCGACAGCCTTTCGAACGACGTGAACATGGTCCGCGCGGCGAATGAAAAGGGCGATGGAGAAAAAGTGGTGGCATACGGAGAGAAATTGGCTGGAATTCTGCAACGGTACAAGGATTTGCCTGCGCCTGCCGGTACGGAGGCGGAAGGATGGGAGCGGCAAAAGGCGGCGACGTTGGAAAGCAGCAAAGACAATATCAACTATATTGAGGAAGCCGTTTTTATGGCCGAGTATCGTACGCCGAGCCCCGCAAAACGAGCGGAACTACTGACGAACTTCGCGCGAATCTTTCCGGACTCCCCGTACGCGAACCAGGCGCTAGGTGTTGCGGCGACTTCGTACCAGCAAGCGCAGAACATCCCGAAAATGCTCGAGGTGGCAAACGGGCTGCTCGCCAAGGACGCGAACAACATAGGAATGCTGCTGTTGCTCTCCGACTATTACAGCGAAAAAGGGGAGCAACTGGATAAGGCCGAGACCTCCGCTAAGAAGGCGATAACTCTTCTGGGAAGTGCTCAAAAACCGGAAGGAGTGACCGACGAACAGTGGCAGCAGCAAGTTTCGTTGCAAAAAGGGCTGGCGCTCAGCGCTCTGGGGCAGGTTAACATCGAAAAAAAGGATAACGCGCAAGCCGTTGAGAATTTTGAGGCGGCAGCGCCGCTGCTGAGGCCGAGCGAGGGGAGCTATGGGCGAAACCAATACCGGCTGGGCTTTGCTTTGCTCAATTTGAAGAGGAATGCCGAGGCGAAAGTGGCGTTCACACAATCGGCATCGGCGAATAGTCCTTACAAAGCGCTAGCTCAGGCAAAACTGAAAACCTTTGTGGGCGCGTCAAGGCATTAGCCGTGAAACGGGGCGTGCCGCGAAGACAGGTGCGTGACAGGGCCACGATCGGGAGTGCGGCGGGCAGAATCTGCTGTCGCACGTGACCGAAACTTTAGACTGGTGTGCGGCATCTAAGTGTTTGAATTCATGAAAAATTGAATGAAGTCGCGGTGAACACGAGTTCGCTGAGGAGAGAGAAATGCCAGAAATTGCGACGTTTGGGGCGGGGTGCTTTTGGGGGGTAGAAACAGCTTTCCAGCAAGTTCCGGGGGTGATTGATACCGCTGTGGGTTATAGCGGCGGAGAAACGCCCAATCCTACTTACAAAGATGTTTGCACAGATGAGACAGGGCACGCCGAAGTCGTGCAAGTCACGTTCGATCCTGCCAAGGTGAGTTACGAGCAGTTGCTGGATGTATTTTGGAAGGTGCACGACCCAACACAAGTTAACCGGCAGGGGCCGGACTTCGGTTCGCAATACCGTACCTCGATATTCTTCCATTCGCCGGAGCAGGAAGCGTCTGCGAAAAAGTCGATCGCGGCTCTGGAAGTAAGCGGCAAGTTTAAGCGGCCTATCGCGACGGAAATTACGCCGGCTTCAACGTTTTATCGCGCGGAAGAATATCATCAGAAGTATTTGCAGAAACGGGGCGTGTCGTCCTGCCACTTTTGATTTGTTTGGACGGATCTGAGATTTTCCGGAGCCCCGCTCGCAAGGATTGGCAATTCAGTTTCCGGTATGCTAAACGAAGAGAATCCGCAGTCCAAGCAGACCAAAAGGTGCGGAAAAACCCAAACTCCGGCCTTGTCAACATTCCTAAGACCACTAAAATGGATGATCATCTCCGCCGCAAGTTGCTCCTGATGGTTCGAGCCACATGAAAGGCAAGACATAACGGACCCCCAAGAACAGATGGCTCATTCAAATAGCAAGCCATTTTGCTAGGCGACACCGTGCAACGGAACGAGTGTAGGCGTAGAAAGTAAGTCTGTCTGTTCAAAATTGCACACATGCGAAACACCGTGTCCAGAGGCTGCCCTCTTTGCATGGAGAACTATGATCACAAGCGGGGGAGGCCGGAGGCGAGCTATCCGTGTAGCACGATACTAAGAAGCGAAGTATGGGTCCGCAGTCTATCGTTGCAGCCAATGAAGCCAGGTTTTCTGGACTTGTGCACGAACAAATTGATGCGTGAGCTGATTGTGATAATCATTTTAGTTAAAGTATCCTGAGTAACGTCTGGGATCACTTCCTCGGGATTGTCCTTTTTTGCGAACCTAGCCAGCACTAAATGGGCTTGTGCCAGCCACTTTTCGCTCGCGTTGAATAGGTAATCGACCACATCTGCTTGAGTATGGTTATGACGTTGAACTTCTAACGCCACGCGAGGTCGTCTTGGCCGCTCATTGGCCATGCTCCAGAGCGTCCTTAAGCGAAGTCAAAGATTTTTGGAGAGAGGAAGCCGAGCGGCCCACAGCGGCTTTGCGCACGATCGAGCCCTTGAAGCCGGTCAGCCCGGCCTGCTCTGATCCCATGAACATGATGAGATAAAAGCCAGGATGCATCGGATCGTCGCCGCGGACGCAATAGGTAAGATCCAGGGCCGTCTCGAAATAGTGGCTCGAGTAGAGTTGTTTTTCGGCGATGGTGTAGGCAGGCTCATGCGGATTGTTGCCTTGCATGATCACAACTTGCACAAGGCGGAGGGTCGGCTTCAAACCAAATTTCACCTTTGCCCAATAAAACATGTTCTCGACGTTGGCGGGCTTTGCGTCGGGATAATTTAGAAGATAGTTGTAGAAATCCGGAAGGGCTTTGGGCAAGACCTTTGAGTAGCTGAGCATGTACTTGAATTGCTCCGGGACCTTCGTGGGGTTTTTCTTATCGTTGTACACTCCCAATGCCTGATTCCCGCCCTTCTGGTAGGCGAGCAAGCGTTCGAGTACCCTCTCGTCCAGAAGCTGATTGACCTTTTCCTGCGCGTCGGGGGCAGACCAATCGATAGAATTGCGCAGAGCTGCAATACTGCCCGCAGGTAGCTGGAGCTGACAATCGGCGGGTTTGCAGGCCTTCAACGCCTTCATGTCGTCGCTGTCGAATGCGAAACCCTTCAAATCGGAGAGTTGCGGAGGGTTACTAAATTTCTCGAGGGCCAGGTATTCGGGGAGTTGGCGAAGGCGATCAAAATCATAGGCGAGTCTGAAATAGCTCTCCGGATCCGCTTTGACGTAGACCGCGCCGAACATGAAAATTTCGTCGGGAATGCGCGACTTCATGTTCATCGCAACTGCCTGTCCTCCATGGATGGCAGCGAGCTGGTCCTGAGTCAGCCCGACGTCCTGCTGGAAATAGGTATTCAGCTCCGAAATTGTCTGGGCTCTGCAAGGCAGGGCGGCCACGACGATCAGCATGACAAAGACAGAAGCCTGAACGAAACGCCGCATCCCCGCACCCCGTAAATATCGATAGGTTAATCCGCCAGGGCCTTGGCGAGCCCTCCGGCGCTGGAGTCCTGGGCTATGAATTTCCGCAGTGCGACGGTCAGAGGAACACCCAGGATCGCACCGGCAGGGCCAAGGAGAGAGCCCCAGATGAGTAGGGAAAGTGTGATTTCCACAAAGGAAACGTCAACCCCCTTCTTCATGAAAATCGGTGTGAGCACATAGTCCGCCATCAGGTTTATAAGGATAAGTCCACCTGCGACGAGGAGGGCACGCTGCCAGCCTGCCATAAGGAGTGCCAGGAAGGTCGGAGGGAGAAGGGCGATAATGAAACCTATGTTTGGAATGAACCGCAGGAAGAAGTAAAGGACACACCAGACAGCCGGGAAGTCCACACCAAGAACAATGAAAAGCACCAAGTTGGCCAGAGCGGCGATGGCGCTAATTTTTGCCGATATTTCGATGTAACGGCGCACATCTGTACTATTGGAACGCAGTTTGTCGATGAATACATTTCCCTTTTCCTCGGGGGACTCGACCATGACGATGAGGAAGATCAACCCCAAAACAGAAATCAGCAAGCCATCGCTGAGAACTCTGCCCGCTTGAGGGAGGACCACGCGACCCAACTCAAGGAACCGATCGGAGGAGGACAACTTTGTGCTTGGGTGGCTGGCAAAGTCGATGCCGTGCGCGTTCAAGAGAACCAGAACCTTTGCGTAGAGAATCGTGAAATGTTCTTGATACGTTGGGAGTTTGTCGCGCAGGTGAGTAATTCTTTCGTACAAATAAATAACCATGAACAGGCTGAGCGTCCCCAGCGAGGCCATCGATAGCCCGATCGCTGCGTATTTTCCGAGGCGGAAACGCTGCATGAGCCAGTTGGGAAACGGAAGAAAGACACAGGCGAGCAAGACGCCTAGCAGGACGAATCCAACGAGATCGGATGCGGCCTTTATTCCCCAGAGAATAATGACCAGGCATGCAATCCCCTGCAATATGTGGAGCGCCGGCAGCGACAAGGCGGAGGCCGCCCCATACTTCTTTGGGAATGCAACTGATTGTGCCTGTTCTGGGTCGGAGCTTTCTGGGACTGAGTCGGGCTTTTGCACTTTTTCCACGGAGAAAGTTTGTATCGCGGACGCGTTGGCTGATGGCTGCCATTCTTGATGCGTTAAACCGGATGTTCTACTGTCATTAATGACAGTCTTACTCTGCAGGCCGCTCTTGGGAGATGAATTTCACGCGCCCAAGAGAGAGCTCACTCTGGCTAATTCAAGGTGCAGATACTCGATATTCAGATAGCGAATGAACTCATACGGTGGCATGTGCTAAGATGCCTGCCTCGGTCTAGTACCTCTTGGGTTCAGCGAAGCGATTGTTCAGTGGAGCTGGGTTTTGATTACGCGCAATCAATAGGGGCGAGACGTGGCTTGCAAAATGTGTGCTTCTGTAAACCTCCAAAAGCTATCGGGAGAGCTGTCGGCCAGCTTCCCCGATCTAGATAGGGCAAAACTCCCGCCTCTCTATGTCTGCAAGGAGATCGTGATCTGCTTGGACTGTGGTTTTGCGGAACTTGTCATTCCCGGGCCTGAATTGATGCGACTTCAGAAGGTAGCCGCGGCATCCGGCTCATAGGCCGGTTGACAAGTATTCCATTTAGGGCCAAACAATGACGCGTCTCGCCGATGTACGTCAGAGCGCTGAAGAGACGCAGCTTGGCACGCTACAGACCGGAAACCAGAGTTCAGCAAATCGCATTTAGATGGTGTTGGATACTCGCACGCGCCCGGAAAACGCGCGACCTTACAGTCGCAACGGCAATTCCCATGGCCCCGGCTAACTCACGATGAGTCCATCCCTCGCCTTTATGCAGAAGGAAGGTTTGTTTCAGTGTCGGATGTAGTCTGCTAAACGCTTTCTCGGCCAGGTCAACGGCGATGTACTGACGCTCTGGGTTGGGTCGCTCGTCCTTAATTTCCAGGAGATGGCCCTTATCAGAGGCTTCCTCAGGGAGATCTGTCTGCACCGGAGCACGGGCATAACTCGCCTTCCGGATTTTCATGAGAGCTTCGTTGATGGTGATGCGACAAAGCCAGCTGGAAAAGCGCGAGCGCCCCTGAAACCGTCGAATGTTCCGGTAGGCTTTGAAAAGAACATCCTGCAGGTTGTCCTCCGCGTCGGCATGGTTCTTTAGGATCCGAAGCGACATGCAGTAAATAGGATCGGAGTGGATCCGGACCAATTCTGAAAATGCTTCCGAGTTGCCCGCTCGAGCTTTCCTGATCAGCGAGGCTTCGGCCAATGAAATTTCTGGATTCGTTTTCATTGTCGTCATCTAAGCTTCGGTTGCCCGGCGTGTTGCAAATCCAGAAGCTCCTAAACTTAACGGGCAGGCAAAGAAGCAGGTTGCTGAAGGCGGAATTCAAGCAGCGTTTCGCTCGGAACGCTTACCTTTTCGCCCTTCTGCACCACAGCTGCCGTGGTTCCCACCACTGCACCGATGGCGGCGCCTTTCCCCGCATTCCCTGCGATCGCGCCAATCGCTGCGCCTAAGCCTGCGCCGCCGAGTACGCGCTTGGCTGTTTTCTTGCCGCTATTGCTGCCTTGCAGGCTGTAATCGCTGCTCAAAAGCGGGTAAGCCGTTCCGTTTATGATGATATCTGTCAGTTCCAATTGCAGTTCGGACTTGCCTGCGACGCGTCCGGCTTCCTTCGATTGCGAAAGCCGGCCATAGATCCTGGTTCCCGCAGGGGCCACAACCACACCTGCCACCTGAAGGTTGGTCTCGAGAGTGGCACTGAAGCGGGAACCAACTGCGTTCTTGCTGGAATCCACCGAATCTACCATTCGTATCAGGAGAGAAGTGCCAGCTGGTACTGTCACCATCGGCGTTTGAGCCCATCCTGGCACCGGGCCTGCAACGCCGGAGCAGAGAAGAACTATTGCGAAGGCTCCCCGCAAAGTTTGCTTCATGCAACGTTCCATGGGATGCTCCCTTTTCCGTGTTTGATATATAAACTCTCGCACTCACGCGCGGCTACTGCATCGTTGGCAAATTCGCCGAAATCTGGAGATCGACGACCTGCTGCATTTGATTTTCGACCTGGAAGAATCTCGCGGCAGTCCTGGCGGAAAGTGCCTTTTTCATTATGTCGAAGTACTTCTTCTTCAACTCAGCGCGTTGAGCCTCCAAGGCAAGAGCAGCGCTCATCAGTTCATCCGCTTTTTCGTTGGTGATGTTGTCGTAGTTCTTGATGTAGTCCGTGATGAGCTGCACTTTCGTATCGCCGAGCTTGGATAACTCATGATCGTAGTCGCGGAAAATCGGCCAGAATGTAGCAGCATCGGCGTCGTTGAACTGCATGATTTCGGTGATAATAGCCACCCTCTTTGCCTTGACATCGGCTCGTAGCAACTCCGTATAAGCTCGCAGGTTCAGCTCACGATCACTGCTCGCGCTCGCATCTTGGGTTGTCGCCGTGTCTTGTGTGTACGCAGCCGTTGCAACCAGCGCCGGTAAAACAAAGAAAGCAACCGCCAACAGACTCTTCACTGATTTCATGTCTTTCCACCTCGCATGTAGAAGCTTGTGTTCATCATGGTTAAGCCGATCTTCCTAACATCCCAAGGATGCAGCCTGGCGGATCTTTCATCTGTACGGGGTTCCGAGTCCCATTCCCCTAGCTCAATTCCTCTCCATGATGTTCACCAAACGCCAAGGCCCCGATCCATAGCTTTCGAACGAGATTTGTTGGTTCTTATCGATCTTGAATTTGCCAGCGACAATCAACTTCCCGTCGCTTAGCTTCGGGTCTGCATCCAGATTGATTTCCAGTGCCGACAGGTCATAGTCCTTTGTACGGCCATTCAGGTAAGCCTCAGCAAACTGAATGGGACGATCCGTGACCAGGCGAATCCCCCGGCCTTTTTCCGTCTGAAAAGTTCGTATGTACGCGATCTGGTAACCCATGGTCCCTGTAAGAGCGACTCTCCCCTTCGAGGGCATCTTACTCAGAGCCTTTACCAAAGCGTTGTGGCCACCGGCCTCGAATGCATCGGAGAGAACTTTCTGGTCTTCCGGGGTGGAGTAAGATTCGATGTTCAGGGTCACATGGAACGTCTTTCCGGAGGCTCTTTGCTGACCCAAAGCTGTCGCCTGAATTGTTTCGCGCCTGGGTTTATCCTGGGCTCCAACGTCAAGTGCTGTTAGGACGAGCAAACTGCAGAAGACAGCAATCAAACCGCACAAAGTCAGGCAAGAAAGAAACCTAGTCTTGGTCAATTTCTGGGTCATCCTATGTTCACCGTGTGAGCTCACCGTGACACAGAAGAGGAATCGACTTTAACTGTCAAAAATGACAGTGCGTTGCGGAAAAGTTCGGAAAAGGCAAGCCTAATCGCAGGAAGTCGACTCGCCCGCACCCCGGTCGATCCGGGCGCGACAACTTTGGCCCAGGCAAGCATCAACGTAGGCCGCTGTCGAAACCTAGGTGGACCAACGCGTTAGCCGGCGGTGCGTCTGCCAAATACCCGCGCAGAATTGGTTAATGATCAATTTCTGATCGCCCGACTACCCACAAGTTGACCAAAGTTGAGCAAAGCAGAAAATCATTTGCCGCTTTTATTTATTGGGGAGGCCTTCCGCAAGGTCGAGAGCAACCCCTTCGCGCAATCGGGCACTGGCACGGCTTTCTCGAAGACGATAGATTTTGCGCTAACATCCTTGCCATATAGGTTCTTGTTGGCGCCGTTGTCCGGACGAAGAGTGGAACCTGCCAGGGAGATTCCCGCGAACAGTCCGCGGGCTCGAGAGTAGGAAAGAATCTCGGCGCGCATGGCAACATCCGTTTCCGCGGAGGCAGTGCGTCCAACCGGACCTGCGGCGGCGGTAGCGTCACCGCCGATCTTGACTTTGCTACTCAGAATACTTGTAGCGGAACGCGGACTCATGAGCAGCAGCACGAAGTCGGTCGCATTGCCACCCAACTGCAAGCCTGCGCTGCCACCTTCGAGAGCCATCATAGCTGGCGCGCTCCAGTTGCCATGGAAGGTGGTGCCACCGCGACACGTCATCACTCCACGTCCGTAACTACCTCCGAAGCCGATTGCAAACTTCAAGACGGACGGTAGGATTACGATGCAATCCGCTTTGTCGAGAACGCTCTGCGGGATGGAATCGGGAGCGTTGAGAATCTCCTTCAACACCGTTCCTGCGTTTTCGACGCGATCCGCCTCTTTGTTCTGTGCCGCAGCGGGCAGCCCTATTGCCAATGCCAATCCAACAACTAGCCACACCCTGTTCATAAGTCTTCCTTTCCGTCATCGGGCCGAAGCCTGTATACCGCCTGTTCGCAACTGCTCGAGAAGTTCAACCCCGGCGCACGAATACCAAAGAGCTAGGGGACGCCGTAGAGACTGACTTTCGGGAGCGTGGCCCAATGCGCTTTGCTGTACCAGAAATCCACGCGCTGGATGACGCGTCGATCTCCAGGTAGATCAATAATCCGGGTAGTTCCGCCTGCGGGAATGTTGCTGCGCACTTGAATTTGGCTCCGCGTTCCATTTCCGTATTGGACGACGATGTGGAGAAAATTCACGGCGCCACCGCTGACGCGGAGTTGTACACCACGAAATGTGCCTTTGTGCTGGCCCACTGGTATGGTGTCGTGGTCCAAGCCGTTGCTGACCCTGCCCGAACCGAGAAAGACCACCTGAAGCTGTTGGCCTGCGCCTACTTGTAGGCTCAGAGCCGTTGCAGCAAGAGACAGAAACAAGGCCATCACGAACTGACAGCCGCGGCGCTTCAGCATCTTTTCTCCGATTCACTAACGATGGTGCACCTGGGCACGTGGCAAACCACATTGGAAAGTCTCTTGAACTTGTGAACTTCGCTTGGGCCACCGGGCAGGGAAGGTTGTTTGCTGCAAGATGTGGAACCTCCGCCTACGAGCTTTGGGGTGACTTTCGCAGCTTGCTGTCTCTGTCTCTAGGTGCTACAGGTTCAGACTCTTCGAACGTTAGCCCCTGCGAACCAGAAGCTAAGTATTGTTAAACAACTGGAACCGCCGAGTGTACTGTCACTTTTGACAGAAGCAGCTGCCCAACTTTTGCCCACTCATGCGCGCCCAGATTGCCCCCATGCCCCAGAAAGGAGTACTGACAGGTTAAAAACAGTTCTGGCCAGATGGATCTTTCTGCCGGATAACAAACAACAGGAAAACGCGTGGAACACGGGCATTCTGTCCGGGTTTTCCTTATTGGTCCTACTCGCAGCGCTTTCCTTGTCCTCTCAGCGCGAATTCTGCTGCCGGGTACCGGCTACTCTGACGAAAGACTCTGCTCTGTCGCCACGCGCCGAGCTTCTGTATTTAGTCCTCGCTGCACACGCGAACATTCGCACCGGGCGGGCTTACCTGCGGCTTCGCGGATTGAAAGAACACCTCGACTGCAGCAGCAGCGCGATCTTGATTCGCGCCGGCGGCTTTTCCGCCTCGCTATCTTCCTGCGGAGGTTACTTGAGCTGGGTCAAGCAGAGCATTTAATAGAAATCCGCAGCGACTCCGTTCATGTGAAATTAGCTAGGAATTGGACACTAGAGCCCTAACGCAACGCGTCGTTAGAACACTCGGCCGTCTCTAATGGCTTGCTTCCCAAGATTTAGCGTTGCAACGGCGGAGGGATGATCGGGTCCGGACTAGTGACGTGGCGGTGGCTCCACTTGGCAAGCCGTAAAATCACCATTTTCGTCGAAAGAAAGACGCGGCGTATCCCCTCTTGAAACAGAACGAAGGCAACTAGAAGGAGGAGGATGGTGGCCACACAAATGGCGACTACTAGCGTGACGATAAGAATTTCCTGGATCATATAAATCCTCTTCACGAGCGCTAACACGACGAGGAGTATCAGGGCGAGCACGACCGCCGTCCCCATCTGCCAGATCAACCGACCGACTGTTGTCCGATAACGTTCTTCTGTCATCTCAATGCGCCGATCGGCTGCGATTCTCGCAGCGATAGAGTCCGGATCCATGCGGAAGAAAAGCAGTTCAGAGTCCGGCGATTGTCCGAGGCCCCACATGCTAGGCCCCGTCAGAGAGAGAAGGGAACTGTCATTTTTGCCATATGCCAGCACGGCCTCACGAGCGGACGTAGGTGTGCCAAGTGGGGGCGTGCGGGAGAAACAGAGTACTTGTACATGGAGCCCTCAGAGGTGCAGCGCCTGAAGGATTGACAGGAGTCCCAACGATTGCTGATGGGGAGACCCGTTTCATGCTTCGCTCTGTAAGAACTGACAGTTACGCGTCCCGAGGGTGTCCGTTACTTTCAGCAATGAATCCGAGCGTCTCGCGCGACAGGGAAGGAGTTCGCTCTGATGTCCCAGGAGTTTGAAGTGACTTGCCAACCATTCTTATCAACTCCCCGAGCGGAGCTCCGGCAGCGGCGAGAGGTCTGTAGAGTCGGGCGCTGGATGTACGAGAGGGGATACGTGGTCGCGAGCGAAGGCAATCTGTCGGTGCGGCTCGATGAGGACCGGATTCTTGTGACCCCTTCGGGCGCATGCAAAGGGCGGTTGAAATCAGATGATTTGCTGGTTACTGATTTGGGAGGCGAGGTTGTCTGCGGGGCAGGATGCCCTTCTTCGGAGTTGTTGATGCATCTTCTCTACTACCGTTCGAGGCCAGATGTACATGCCATCTGCCATGCGCACCCCCCGACGGCGACGGGATTCGCCGCTGCCCGCCGGGCGCTCGAAGAACCCGTACTCCCAGAAGTGATCGTGGATCTCGGCAAGATTCCCTTGGCCGCTTACGGAACACCGGGTACCTGGGAAGTTTGCGCGGGGCTCGATCCGTTGGTTCAACACTACGATGCGATCTTGCTTGAGAATCACGGAGTTGTAACCTGCGGACCAGATTTGGGCACGGCGTTCCAGCGCATGGAAACTGTGGAGCACTTTGCCCAAGTGGTGCTTACCGCGGAATTGCTCGGCGGACCGCATCTGCTCTCGCGCGAGGACGTGCAGAAATTGTTCGTCAGTCATCCTCGTTGCGGGACGGCAAGTCGCAAGGAGAGACTTGTGCTGTCACCCCTTGCCGAATCTGTCCGAGATCGCGTTGCACTGGCGCGGCCAGAGCTTGAACCGGTCGCCCGGTAAGAAATTCCCAAGGACCGCGCTTATGCGCGGCGAACGAGGAATTCGACGGCACGAGGCCGTTGGAAATCGGAGGATTATTCGTAGCTCAGCCGAGGGAAGTGCCGGTTTACACCCGGGTCTGGTATCGGTTGGCCGAGAAGGGGACTTGTAAAGAAGCAAGAGACGTTCGCAACAAGATTGATAGGAGGAGGCAACCATGATTTGCATGATTTGCAAGTCGAAGTCTGGTTTGGTTCAACTGGGGTTGATGCTGGGCCTGATGCTGCTCGCGTGCGGGTCTACCCTCGCGCAGGACGTTAAATACAACTTTATGCCGGGTACCGATTTCTCGAAATATCATACCTATAAATGGGTCTCGGAGAGCAACGTCCACCCGGATCAAATCATCGATCAGCAAATCAAAAGCGCGATCGATCAGCAACTCGCTGGCAAGGGATTGACCAAGACTGATGCCGAAACTGCCGATTTGTTTGTCGGCTACCAGGTCTCTGTGGATCAAGAGAAGCAGTGGAATGCTTACGGAGGTGGAATGGGCTGGCGGTTTGGTGGCGGAATGGCAACGGCTACGAGCTCCACGATACAAGTCGGGACTCTGGTCGTGGATCTCTACGACCCCGCCACTAAGCAGCTCATCTGGCGCGGCCAAGCGACTAAGACCTTAAATCCAAGCAAGAATCCTGAAAAGAATCAGCAGAATCTCAACAAGGCCGTGACCAATCTACTCAAGAACTATCCTCCACCGCCGCCCAAGAAATAGCGGTGTTAAACACGCCCGGATAGCCATAACTCTCGTGGTCCCCCGGCCTCAACAGTGATCACAGCCGGAACTTCTGAGGGTTACAGAATCTGGTGTAGAACGGGAATCCGTTGGTTTTCGATTCGAAAATCTGTCCGGAGAGGAACTGGATTCCTCAAGATTCACTCCAGTCAATCCCGTCTCGCCGACGGACTGAAGATTCCTCCAACAAGAGTCCCGTCCCCAGGCCTGTCAGCCATGGGGATAACTCTCAGTAGTCCGGCCGGCGGATGCTTCCCGTTTCTGCGGTACATGTACAGGCGGATCAGTAAGCAAGTGCTCTTCACTCAAGCGCAAGCTTTGTGCGTCGTTTGCAGGCTGCTGCAAATTGTCCCGAGCAGGATACGAGGTTACAGCGTATGAGCCAAATAGTGAGATATCCGCAGCTTGTTTTCGCGCTCGGTTTCTTGGTGCTGTGGATCTCGGCGCAGGTGGGCGCTTTTTTTCGAAAGAGGCGAGGCAACCCGGAAATAGCCGAGCGCGAGGATTTCGGGGTTGTCGTCTCCGCCTCGCTGACCCTGCTCGCTCTTATCATTGGGTTCAGCTTTTCAATGGCGAGCAGCCGGTATGATGCGCGCAAGACCCTGGAAGCATCTGAGGCCAACGCAGTCGCCACGGAGTACGCGCGGGCAGACTTTCTGCCTCCTACTGACGCGGAAACAGTGCGTACTCTGCTGAGGAACTATCTTGAGCAGCGCGTTTTGTTCTACGAAACGAGAGATTCCCGTCAATTGCAGCGAATTGGGGTTGATACCGTTCAACTCGAAAACGAACTGTGGACAGCCGTCCAGGGGCCGGCGGCAGCAGAGACTACGCCGGTAATTGCCCTGGCAGTTTCGGGAATGAACGAGGTGCTGAGCTCGAGAGGATACGCACAGGCCGCCTGGTTGAACCGCATCCCGATCACGGCCTGGGTTCTGATGACCGCAATCGCTGTCTGCTGCAATGTGCTGATAGGCTATGGTGCGCGTCGCGGCGAAGCGAAAGCTGGTCTGCTCTTGGTCCTCCCCCTCATTGTGTCCATCTCATTCTCTTTGATAGCGAACATTGATAGCCCGCGCGGTGGCTTGGTTCGCGTATACCCACAGAATCTGGTTAGCCTTTCTCATTCCTTACACCCCCACTAATCGGCATATCCGGAAACTGGTTCTCTATTGCGGCCAATTTGTTATCGCCAGCACGATGTCGGATGCGTGGATTGCGGAGCGTCCGCGGACGATGACCCCGATGCCGGATCTAACCACGAGTCGCCTTCGATTAAGTTTGGACACGTTGGGAGTCAAAATAGATGGTGGATTTGAGCCTGGCGCTGATCGCAAACGCACCGTAGAAATGCACCGCTGCTGTGTCTCACATCCAGAACGAAAGGAGGTGTTACGCCTACTGCGATGAGGCGCTGCCGCCAATTTTTGTGCCGATAACTTCGCCAGAAATGATTATTTCGACGCGGCGGTTTTGCTGGCGGCCTTTTGGTGTGTCATTGCTTGCCACCGGATTTGCGGGTCCGAAGCCTTGCGCGGTGACGGAGCCAGCGTCGAGTCCCTGCTGGAGTAGATAATCCCGAACGGCATTTGCCCTCTGCTCCGAAAGTGTCTGATTAAACGCCGCGGTTCCCGTGGTATCGGTGTAGCCTTCGACCGCGAGTTTGAGTCCAGGATGAGACAAGACGATACCCGTCAGCTTCGCTAATCCCAATTGTGCTTCCATTCTCAGTTGGTATTTTCCCGTATCGAAAAGCACGTCTCCCATGTTGACCTGGAGGCCGCGGGGCGTGTCCGTGGTCGGCAGGACGCGGTTAAACTGTTCCAGCAGTTGGGCGCGCAGGTCAGCCGCAGCCTGCCGAGCTCTATCCGCTTCCGCTTTGGCAGCGTCTTCTTTTGCTTTTAGAGCGTCCGCTTCCATTTTCGCCTTAAGCGCGGCGGCATCAGCCTCCGCCTGCATTTGGGCTTGCTTCGCGGCAGCGAGTTCGGCTTGCCGATTGGCCTCTGCGTCAGCCTCGGCTTTTATTTGGGCTTGCTTCGCCGCGGCGATCTCAGCCTGGCGCTTGGCCTCTGCATCGGCCTTGGCTTCCGCTTCGGCCCGGGCTTTGTCGGCCGCCGCTTGTTGTTCCGCGGCGATGCGTTCCTGGTCTTGGCGTTCCGCGGTGAATGCGCGCGCATCTTCCGCGAATTGGACGGTCTGCTTGGCGGTGGAGATGATTTGCTTTTTGTCGGCCTTGCTTGCGAGAGCGTTTTCTGCCATTTGGAGGCTCGCTTGTGCTTTAGAAAAAATATCTGATGCGTACTGGGCAGCCCCACGCGCTTTCGCGATATCCACTGCATTACGCGCTTCATACATCTCCAGGGGTACGCGCGAGAGATCCGGCGTTAAAGCCAGCGGATTTCCCAGCTTCGCATATTGACCGCGCTTCATCAGCTTGTAGGATGTGACAGGGAATAGCTTTCCCTTGGTATTCTTGCGTGTCTCCATTTCCAGGACCACCATCTCACTCGGCACGCGAACGGCAAAATACGGCTCCGCAGTAATAATCAAGGAAAACGTTTGAGCCGGCGTGGTGGCGCTCAGTTTTCCCTCGCCATTCTTGTTGATCAGAATTTCTCCTGAATTGCCGGTGCGTCCTTCGGGTGTGACGACCCAGAGCACGAAGGTAAGATACTCTGCTCCAAGCCTAGAAGGTGGAGTCATGCCCTTTACCGCTACTTCGATATTCGTCAGGCCGGCGTTGGCCTTCGCTTGCACCTTGGCCTCACCGTTCGCCTGAGCCATCAGGTCAGTCCCCGTCAGATCAACTTTCGTGCTTCCGCCGCCCACGGTGAAACCGATTGCGACGGTGGACTTGCTAACGAGGCTGGACGCTGGGATCTCTTGTGGCGTTTGTCCCAGGATGTTAGCCGCCAAGGCTCCGAGAGCCACGCAGGCTACAGCGAACAAATTCGCTTTCATGATTTGTCTCCCCTTCGAGTCGCTCAATTCTGGCCGTCGCTGGGTCTGCAACACAGACAAAGCGAAATGGGTCGCCGCGGTGCCGCCTCTTCATGTACTCAGTACTTTATCTTTGGCGGGAAAGTCTTAAGGAGCTTGGCAGCAGCCTTGTCGAGAATTTGCTTCTTGTGATCGGCGTTGAAGGCTTTTGAAACATTCCCGCGCCACAGCAAGTCTTTGGAAGCCGAATCGTAAAAATCCAGCACCAGATTTCCGAACTGAATGGTTGAATTATTCTCTATAGAGAGGGCAGGATCTCCGTAGCTGGCGCCATAGCTACAAAAGTATTCCCATCCCGGCCCGTGCCCGCCAGCACCACCGCGCATGTATTGCTTAATTTCTTTTTCTTGAGAGAAGCTTACTTGATAAGCGACGTAGAGTTGGGCTCCCTCATTTGTTTTCGTGAGCCCCTTACGCGCGAGTTGCGCTTCAATCGCTTGCCTGATTTTGGCATCAAGAAATGAGTCGCTGACGGCCGCTCCCGGAATATCCACCCATTCGTAAGTCTTAAGGATCGAAAAATTCACACCCTGGGCGTAGTTGTAGCTGGCACTCTGAGCCATCCCTGTGATCGGAAAGCAGGCCGAAATCAAAAAGATAAACGGAAGAAATCTAGCTTTCATCTGCCACTCCTTTTGGCCCCCTTTTTTGTGTTGGCCACATATGGGCGAATGCTTGGTTCGCAGGGTCGAACTCGTGGGTACCTGAGCCTGTCAGGCTTTGAAAGACAATCTTTTTTTGGCCTTCCCTGCGACCGTTTACTGTTCGTCGTCAGTGCGATGCCATGTCTTGTCAGGGTTGTAGAGTTCCATCGCTGCTGCGATTTTGGCGGTATCGGGCCCCAAATCCTTTTGGAAGACTGTGCCATCGTAACTGACGATAAAGGTTTGCACGCCCGTGACTCTATATTCCGCTGGCCACGCAACGAGCGCAAAGCCACCGATCATGACGCCATTCACAACGTAGTCGAGTTGTCCCAGCGGGGCGGCAGGACCCTGGCCTACCAGAGTCTTGAAATAATAGCCACGATACGGCCCGGACTTGTTCGAGTAGCCTTCTTCGATCGCCTTGGCGATTGTTTCACCGATAGGACCACCAGAGGTGCCATCCGGATTCTGCCAAGCGAGTCCATCATGTTTGCCAGGAGTGCTAATAATGCGTTGCGCGTACTGATTTACCCCGCTGTCGTCGTGTATCTCCGACGCGTACTCCTTTTGGGCTTCTGCGTAGCCACGGCAAATGGTTATCGCATCGAGTTCGTTCTCGCCGATGCGCCGGTCAAGGATCTCAGTCCGGCCCGCCTGCGAATCGAAATGCCACTTTCCACCCTGCTTGACGATCGGAACCGGGACGGGCCAATCCTCGTTACCGACCGAGAGGATAGCCCGATTTGGACGGTGAGGATCCGTTTCTACCTGCGTTTTTTCCTGCGCCAGCGCAGCAAACGCCGCGCGCGAGTTCTTGTCCTGCACATCATCCCCCGTGGCGACGAAATCCTTACCATCGGGTCCGAAAATCTCCAATAGACCGGCGACATCATCATTTCTGACTGCCAAAATCATGGCGTTCGCAGCTTCCTTCGCCGTTTTAAAGGTCTTCTGTTGCAATTGCGTGGTCGTGGTTGTTGCTGCTGCCGTCTGGGGCACGGCGTACAATACGAGTGCCAGGAAGCAGCACGCGCTAAGTCCACAGCCCGTAAAGCGAATTTTCGCGAGGCGAGTGTTCATTATTGGGGAGGTCATATCTTTTCCTTTTGTTTAGTGCTGGATCAACGTGGGCGGGCGCTGCTTCCCGAACGCGTGCCTCCGCCGCGGGAAGCTCCCATACTGGCCGCACCCCGTGCACTACTGGCTTGAGCGCTGGCCTTGCTCGATGCCCCTCCGAAGGCGCTGGTGTTCCCAGAAGGCGTGTTGTTCGGAACCTGCCGATTGCCAATGTTGTTTCCAGTGCTGTTCTGGTTCGCGCTCCCATTGCCGGAACGCGTGCCGGAATTCGAAGCGGGGCGGTTTGCAGCCGTAGAACCGGCATTGCTCGGGCGCGCACCGGTATTAGCCCCAGGTCGGTTGGCCGAACCGACGCTCCCGGTGCTCGCGCTGGGTTGCTGTCTGTTGACCGCTCCCTGTTGCTGCCGCGCGTTTGTCTGCCGCGTGGACATGGAATCGCCCCGCGCGGTCCCACCATACTGTTTGGCCACCTGCTGATTCGGATAGGGCGTGCCGCCGCGGTGTTGGGTGTTGTGCTGCCAGGTGTTTCCATTTCCATACGGAGTAGGCCGAGGCCGATTCGTATTGATATTTGTGCTGTTATAATGGCTGACGTAGCGGTTGTTCACGTTGATGTTGATGGTGGTGCGGCTGTAACCCCACGCGCAACCGTAGCCCCAGCCTCCGCGGTAATACGAGCCGTAGGCGACGCCGGCGCCAAACGCTATAAAGACACCCGCTGGATAATACGATGGCGGTGGGTAGTAGATTGGCGGATACGGGTATACGGGCGGTCCGTAAACGACGACCGGGCTATATACGGGCACGTAAACAACTTGCGGGCTGGCTGGCTGAATCACGACCACGGTCTTGGTTTCTACCATCTTTGTTTGCACTGTTTGTTGCTCGCTGGACTTCAGATTGCCCGCATCCATGGCCTTCTTGCGCATGCGCTGCACGGCGTCCATTACGTCTTCCTGCTGCGCCAAAAACGCGTTCCCCAAATCAGTGGTCCACTTAATGTCATCGGCTAGGCGCTTGACCAGGTCCGGAAAGATGGCCATGGATTGGATACTTGGGTCCCAATCCTGTTTCTCAACCGCGTTCGTAAGGTCATCACCCTTTAGATTGCTATTCCTCTGAAGCCATTGCTGCAGCTGGATAATCTCGAGCGGATAGGTGGAAGCAACCAAAACTTGGGTCAGAAGCGGGTCGGGATACAACGCGATCGGAGCAACCAGAGAATCCAGTTGGCCACCGGGAATTGTCGGAGCTGCTTGATCCGTTGACCCATTTTGCAGCGCTGTCGGCTGAGCGTAGATCGCAGTGTCACCGGGGATAAGCGATAGCGCGCAAAGAACTGCGAGTAGGCACTGGCCTGTTCTGCGGCGCAGATTTGCCAACAGAGGTAGTGTGGTCATAAGTCTTCGGCACCTTTTGAGAGTTCCGCTCCGATAGAACGGCTAACTGATCGGAATTCCTGCAGCCCAGTTCGATACTGGAAGGGAAGACCAGACTTAATCGCTAACGATGTCCGCGTCTTTGCTTGCTATAGCGCCGATCCGACCGTTTTTGACCGTGTCTTTGTCAGTTTCTCTGCCGGACGATCAGAAGGTCGCAATCCGCACGAACTTCTGAATCTTCGCGGCACAGTTTTTATAGTCTCGGCGCTCGATTCCTGATACTGGCAAAATTACCAGTCCACGTTAAAAGCTAAGCCGCCATAATTCTTCGGTGTCTCGTCGCTTCTGCCGAGCAATCAATCACCCAGCGTCGTTTGACGGGCAGTTTTCTTAAAACTACTAAAAACGGGCGCCTTCTCACTCCTAATAGCTCCTGGATTCAGCCAATCACACCACGTCTGTCACTTTTGACAGTTTCCGCTCGCGACAACGAAGCCTATCGTGCCATGCATCAGGAAACGCGAGGATCCGTGCAAAGGCCGGTCCCACTTTAGAAGGTAAATGGCAAGACGCCTTCTAAGACCTCTATACAGGGTCCTCGAATTCTGTGAAGGGCAAATGAAAAACAGCAGGGAAACTAGATTTGAGGCGCCGGAGGTCGAACTTACCCGACTTCCATAGTGGGTACTGCGCTTGATCCATCGAAGGAGTTCCGTCCGGGCGATCACGTTCGGTTCTGGAATGAGAGCGCGATTGAATTTTGTGTCGTCCAGTAAAAATCAAGAAATGAGGAGAAAAGAAATGAAGATCAGAAGTGCAATGGTTCTGGGAGTTGTTCTGCTGTTTGGAACTACGGCGTTCGCGCAGGATTACCCGAAGGTAGAAAGTTCGCTGGCTTTCATGTATATCCGCACGCCGACCTCTTTCACGATTCCGACAGGGGCTCCGGAGGGAATTCCGGGCACGAGCTTCAACGAAAGCTTTAACTGCGCTGGTGGCGGAGGCACGCTCGCCTACAACGTGACGAGTGTAGTCGGCCTCGCCATGGATATGGGTGGTTGCAAATACTTTGGTAATACAATTCCCGCGTTGAGTGCGAAACTGAGCGGGAGTGATTTTACCTATATGTTCGGTCCGCGGTTCACCTATCGAAACAGCAGCAAGGTCCGGCCATTTGGTCTGGTAAACTTCGGCGGGAATCGCCTCAAGCTCAGTTGCGACAGTGGAACATCGTGCAGCGGCGTCTCGTACAGCAAAAATGCATTTGCTATGACTGCGGGTGCCGGCTTTGACGTCCAGCTGAGCAAGAAAATATCTTGGCGAGTCATTCAGGCCGAGTATCTGTACACGCGCTTCGGCAACAATTGCAACTTGGCACTTTGCAGCAACAATAACAACCAGAACAGCTTCCGTATGAAGAGTGGAATCGTTATCGCCTGGTGAAGTGGAAGCGACTTACCCAGAGTTCATCTGGGTAGCGCAAATGGGGCCGCACAGTAACGTGGCGCGACGAAAGGCTCCGCTTATCCGCCGCCAGCTTGGGCTTTGCCCAGGCTGGCGGCGAGCCACGTAATCATTTAAGGAGCGCACAAGCCTTTCGGATCCCTTCAGCTTGACTACTTTCTTTCCGAGCGGATGTAAAGGTATGAACCACCCCATGTCCTCCTGCCCGGACGATCATCACGGCGCTTCTAGGGAATAGTGCCCTTAATTCCATTGTTGGGCGGGGAGTGAAGAATCCGGATCGCAGGCCGACCGCCACGCCGTCGGCGCAAAATTATTCTATTCCTGGAAGCCGTCCCAATAGTCGAGTAGTTTGCGCGACGGCCCGTTTCCCTATTTTGGCTCTCATTTTCTTGAAGAAGTAGTATTTTTGACAGTTCACGGGCAGACCACAGCAGACCTATTCTTGTGTCCCCCGATCGAAAAGGGGATTCGGATCGAGAGAGTTCACCTCCAAAGACAGAGGATCCTCGACACTTCTCCGTCATCTCGAACGGGTCCCCTCTAATGTCAAGCAATAGGCAAACGACCGGCGTACCAGCAGGGCTTTCCTGGCGAGAAAAACCGAAAGTCTTGAAGTGAGAAGTTAGCAGCGGCGCTAGCGATTATGCGCCAAGCGCGGCTTGGCGTGAACGGTGGGTTTCCAACGTGGGATCTGGTCAGAGAAACAACATCCGCGCTTTTGCAAGGTCGGCTATGGTCTGGGACGGCTCAGAACAACTTTTGAGAAGAGCTGATTTTCAATTCGTCCGACATGCTGTAACTAATGACAGTTTCGCGCTGGGCATTTGGCCGCTAATTTGAGGTGTTTCAGTGAGAATTCGCGCCAGCTTCGCGGTGAACGCCCGGCTAGATCGGTTTATGTCCGGGATTAGCGGGAATCCTGTTCTTTGGAATTTACAAGTGCCTTGGACCGGTCATTGGGAGGATGGCGGTCCAACCGGCGAACGGAGAGTCTGTCCAGGGTTCCCTTAGCAACATCGTCCCACGGGGCACAGGCAACAACCGTGGTCGCGAGGAGGTAAGTCTTGGCCCGCGCTCGTGTACTACTCGCTGATGACCATCTCATGTTGGTCGAGGCGCTCAAGAAAGTGTTGGAAGTTGAGTATGACGTCGTCGGTTCGGTTGCCGACGGCCTTGCGCTTCTGAAAGCCGCTCAGGAATTGCGCCCCGACATCGTTGTACTGGATATTGCCATGCCTCTTTTGAACGGTCTCGATGCGGGTCGGCAGCTAAAGATCGAGATGCCGGGGGTAAGATTGGTTTTCCTGACAATGAATGAAGACCCTTATCTCGTGGGAGAAGCCTTTCGTGCCGGCGCTTCCGCGTACTTGCTCAAGCAGGGGGCGGCAATGGAACTGACAAAGGCGATCGCCGATGTTCTGAAAGGCCGAACCTATGTAACGCCTTGCATCGAAGGAGGCTTAGCCAATATTTCATTGCTTTCTCCCGAAGCGCGCGAGCATGCCCCCCAGCCGACCGCTCGACAGCGGCAAGTCATCCAACTGCTGGCGGAAGGGCGTTCGATGAAAGAAATCGCAGGCTTGCTAAACATCACCATGCGGACTGTTGCTTCGCACAAATATCGCGTTATGGAATTGCTCCAGATCAAAACCAGTGCTGAGCTCGTACGCTATGCCGTTAAGCATAGAATCGTTTGAGCATGTCGAAGATCAGCTTTCTGCCTCGACAGAGTGTGTCTTGCCAGTCACTCGCGCTTGGCCGATAACGAAATGACTTCCTCTGTGAGCTGCCTTCGAGCTCGCCTGTGAGGAGCAGGTCGCCTTGATCCCTCTGCAACAAGAGGGATCAAAATGAATTGGCAGGACCTCCGCAAGGATATTGGAGCGGTATCAGACGATACATCCTCAGCCCTTCCAACCGCGTAGGCGAACTTCGTCAAGAAACTGGTAGTTCTGACAGTGTGCGGATGTCAAGGAGATCATTACATTTCAGGCTTGGATCGGTGTTTGAGTTGTCTTTCACAGGTGTTGTTGTAAAAGAAAATGAAGCTCTTAGAACCGCAGGCTGCAGTGGCATTGGCTGAGGGGCGTGCGGTTCTGGCGCAACCGAATGCCCACAGTGCCGTCGAGCAACTTCACAGATGACGAACGAACGCTGATGGCATTGTTCTGGACGTGAGTTCGGCCCATTTGGAGCGTCTTAAGCCTCCACCTGATTGTAGTGTTTGGCCGTGGGACTCTGGTGCCAGCGGCGATCTAGAGCTCCAGGGCCTTTTCCGAGGGCGGCCAGCCGCTCTCACTAGGAAACCAAGATGAACCTGCCAAGCTTTCCCGACGTTGATATGTTCTCGGCCGGTGTCAATGCCTTGTACGGAGTGTTGCTAGCGCGTCAACCGTCGCATAACCGCGGCTACACAGCCGCTGGTTTACTAATCATGGCCTATTTCGGCGGCATCGGGGGCGGCGTGACGCGCGATGTCTTACTCAATGACGTTCCTTCACCGCTCCGAGGTCCTTACTACATCATAATTTGCCTTGCGATGGGCCTGCTTGGGCTGGCGATTTCCCGCTATGGCGAATCGAGGGAGGAACGGTTCCGCACCAGGACGCTGGCGTTTTTCAAGTCTTTCACCCTGCCCTGGTTCGCGATCCTGGGCGCGCATAAGGCGCTTGACCATGGCCTGGGAATTCTCGCCGCAATCGTCATTGGACTCATCTCCACAACAGCGGGTGGGGTGCTCATTGACCTTTTCTCCGGTGTCACTCCAGAGGTCGTCAGGCCATCGCAGCAACTCGTTACGACGGCGGTGCTGGCGGGCACAGTCTACTCGGTGATCGCCGTAGAAATGAAGGGGAGCGCCTCATTCTTTCCCGTGACGCTAATTTCCGTGACGGTTGCGTTCATCTTCCGCGTGATTGCTGTCCGGGAGCATTGGCCGTCGATCGTGCCGCTAGCGGAGCCTGCCGCCGGTCCTGGCGAGCACGCGTGAACGCCTTCTGAAAGAGCTGGCGGTCCGCATTTGTGCTGCCGCGCTCGGGCTCTTGAGGTCTGAGGTCTTATTCCACCGTCGGTATTTGGCGTCCATCCGAGGAATGTTTCTATGAGTCTTGATGAAGCAGCACCCAAAGATCGGGGAACAGTTCTTGCCGAGACACGAACCGATCTGGCCCTAGAGCGCACGGTGATTGCAGCAGAAAGAACGCTGATGGCATGGATCCGAACGGCCCTGTCGATGATCGGATTCGGTTTCACTATTTACAAGTTTTTCCAATACCTTCCCGAAGAAATTGCTACCGGCAACATTCAGCGTCCACAAGCGCCGCGCAATCTGGGAATGAGTCTTATCGCCCTGGGGACTCTGGCGCTGATGGCCGCAATTTGGCAGCACCGGTATTTTTTAAAACAGATTGGGGCGTCCCATACACGGCATGCGTGGTCCATCTCGTTCGTGGTAGCGATTGTTGTCGTCCTGATCGGATTCATCACGTTTTACGGAGTGCTGCTCCGCCACGGACCGTTTTAAAAGAGAAGGGAGCTGCGTGTGAGAAGCACGCGGAAACGGGGCTGTGAGACTTGATGTGGATTCAGACGTCTGCGAACTCCTAAATGGGAGGAACGTGTAACCAGTTCCACTAGAATTTGGAGAAAAATGGAAATGACCACCACGCAGGGCGAAGGAACTATCTTGGATGAGACGTCTCACGCTGCTGGAGCCAATGCAGCAGGCGATCCCGTGCCCCCAGTCGACCCTCGCGCTAGCGCCGACGCGCGCACGGGGTCGTCCGAGTTCTCCTTGGTCATGGGCGGGCTCATGTTTCAGCTATGGCGACGCGCCCGCTTGTCGGGGGACTCTCTGGAGCTTGTGCACCGCCGAGTTCTCTTCATCACGCTTTTGGCGTGGTTACCAATACTGCTTTTGTCGGCGCTTCAGAGCCATGCCGTTGCCGGAGCTATAAAGATCCCACTCCTGCACGACATTGAAGCAAATGTTCGATTCCTGGTCGCGTTGCCAATATTCATTATTGCGGAGCTTGTAGTTCAGGAACGCGTCAGCCCGCTGATTGGGCGATTCGTGGAAAGGCGCATCGTAGAGACTGAAGATTTGCCCGCGTTTGAGGCAGCGGTCCAATCAGCGCATCGCGTGCGCGACTCGAATGTTACTGAGCTGACGCTACTCGCTCTGGTGTATACGGTTGGGCTATTCATCTGGCGGAGCCAGCTTGCCCTGGCCGAGCCCACGTGGTACGCGACGCCAGATGGGAAGCAACTGCATCTTACTTTGCCCGGGTACTGGTACGTCTTCGTAAGTATTCCCATTTTTCAGTTCGTTCTGCTGCGATGGTACATGCGTATTGTGATCTGGTTCATGCTCCTGTGGAAAATCTCAAGACTAAACCTGCACCTAACCGCGGCCCACCCTGATCGGGCCGGAGGGATCGGTTTTCTCGGGAAAGGTTCCTACGCCTTCGGACCCATACTTTTCGCCGAAGGCGTATTGTTGGCGGGCTTGATTGCCAGTCGGGTCCTGCATGAAGGACAGGCTCTGCTGTCCTTCAAGGGCCAAGCTGCCGGGTTTGTGGGCTTCTTTGTTTTGGTCATCCTCGGTCCCTTGATAATGTTTACTCCTCGGCTTGAGCGTACCAAGCGGAACGCCACTGCCGCGTATGGCCTGCTGGCGAGTCACTTCCTGCTCCAGTTTGAGGGGAAGGGGGAAACGTGTGGCGCCTCGGGAACGAATGACCTGTTCGCCACTCAAGACTTCCGGCCGCTGACTGAGGTCAGGAATAGATATTCGGCCGTGCGCCAGATGCGCCTCGTACCCTTCGGGTCGAACGACATAATTCGGCTCGCGATCGCCACCGCAGCCCCCCTTTTGCCGTTGACGCTAACAGTCTTTTCGGTGGCGCAAGTAGCAAAGTTTCTGCTCAAGACTGTTTTCAAGTGAGGCCGAACCGGGGAAAGGATTTGGATGAGTCCGGAAAGTGTCGTTCCTTGGATTGCGAATTGGGCGTGGGCCCTGCCCCTCATCATACTTACCGTGATTTTCCATGCTGCCGGTCTCGGACTTATCGGTCGAAGAGTTTCGCTAATGCTGAGCGGCACGGGACGGCTCCGTAATCTAACCGCCGCCTCAATCGTTGCACTTGGAAGTGCGGCGCTTTCCGCTACCGTTTTGCACGCTCTAGAGGGTTTTATCTGGGCGGAGACTTACCGCTTGATTGGGGCTCTCCAGGGCAACAAGTCCGCCATGCTGTATTCACTGAATGCCATGACGAGCTACGGGCACGAAAACCTCGAGCTTGCCCCAGGCTGGCAAATGATGGGCGCCCTGGAAGCGCTAAATGGCTGGATTTTGTTCGGTCTCACCACCGCATTCCTGTTCAGTGTGATGCAGAATTGTGAGCGCACGCTTAAAACCAAGCTAACTAAGCAGGATTAACCCCCCCAAAGAGAACACTGGCCCATTCGGGGATGGCCCACAAGCCTGTGTCCACCACGCCCTCCCTCCTGTATTTTTTGACAGTTACGTGATTGGAGCGAACGACCTACTCTGCTGCCGGGAAGATTTGCAGGAGTAACTGGAAACAGGGCGGGCAACACAGAAATCACACTAAAACGGCACTAATGACTGCACTTAGCCAAGGCATTGAACTGATCGTTCGGGCACTTGAGATTCTCGGTGTTGCGGTGATCGGTGTTGCTTTCTTCTACGCCACCATCCGCGGGTTTGTGGATGTTAGGCAGCGGAGACCTGACGCCTATCAGCGCCTCAAAGTCTTTATTGGCAAGGGGTTACAACTAGGGCTGGAATTTCTAGTCGCCGCGGACATTGTCAGGACCGTTTCCATCGAACCAACCAGAGAAGGGATTATTTCGCTGGGTTTGTTGATTGGCGTTCGGACGATTCTGAGTTGGTCGATCACGGTGGAAATTGAAGGCTGCTTGCCGTGGCAAGTCGCAAGAAGCGGGGGGGCCTGAGACATGCGAGACCTGGAAAGAATATTCGAAGATCTCTTTGCCCGGTTGGACGGGCCACTCCACTTCCGGTTTGTCTTCCAGCCGTTGATGGCGATTATTTTCGCAGTCATGGACGGCGTCAAAGACGCCAGGACGGGAAAGCCTGCCTATTTCTGGGCGCTGGTCACAACGCCGAACTATCGGAAAGAACTGCTGCATGAAGGTTGGAAGTCGGTCGGCAAGATTTTTATCCTCGCGATCATACTCGATGTCATTTACCAGATGAAAGTTCATTCGACGGTTTACGCGGGGGAACTCCTCATCGTGGCCGTCGCCCTGGCCATCGTCCCGTATCTGCTTGTGCGCGGCCCGGTTAATCGACTCATTCGGCTGATTGGCGGAAGAACTCACAAGGATGTAGATGTCGCAAAGGCGGGGGATGTTAATCAACCGCCGGGGTAGATCAATGGACAATCCGAAATCGGTCGACGGTAAGCAGATTCGAGATACACAGCCCGACCCTCGTCGCGTTCATAAAGCTAAAAGGTGATACGAAAATGCCTCCCATAACTGCCGAGTCTCTTCCGGGAAACGCGCCCCCAGGCTTTCACCTACTCGCCAAGCCGAGCGGGTCCACCTGCAACATCGACTGCACTTATTGTTTCTTCTTGTCCAAGGAATCGCTGTATCCGAACGAAAAAAGCCGGATGTCTGAAGCCACCCTGGATACCTACATTCGGCAACTGCTCGAGTCACACCGCACGCCTGAAGTAACCGTGGCGTGGCAGGGCGGCGAGCCGACGCTGATGAAGTTGGACTTTTTCAAGCGCTCTGTCGAGCTCGTTGAGAAGTACCGCCGGCCGGGCCAAGCCGTGCAACACACGTTTCAGACCAATGGCATCCTTCTGGATGATGAATGGTGTGCGTTCTTCAAGGAGCACAATTTCCTGGTCGGCCTGAGCGTCGACGGGCCGCGCGAGTTACATGACACTTACCGAATCGATCGCAGCAAGCAAGGCACCTTTGACAAGGTAATGCGGGGATGGCGGTATCTGCGCCTGCATGACGTCGATTTCAACATACTTTGCACGGTAAACGCCGCCAATGAGAAACACGGCCGGGCCGTCTACCGCTTCTTCCGCGATGAGATGGAGGCGAAGTGGCTGCAGTTCATCCCCATCGTTGAGCGCGCCAGCGAGGAAACGATCGAAATCGCCAACTTGGGCTGGAGCGAGCAACCTAACCGCAAGCGTCTGCTCTACACGCAGGCCGGCAATCTGGTGACGAAGCGTTCGGTCGGCGCCGAGCAATATGGCCGCTTCCTCGTAGATATTTTTGAGGAGTGGGTTCGCCATGACGTCGGACAGATTTTTGTCCAGCTCTTCGACGTGACGCTGGAAGCTTATTTCGGACGCCACCGGTTGTGCATCCATGCTCCGACATGCGGTTACGGCCCGGCTCTGGAGTTCAACGGCGATCTTTACTCCTGCGATCACTTTGTTGAACCGCGATATCTGCTGGGAAATATTCACGAGACGCACATGCTCAAGCTCGTGGCGTCCGCACAGCAACGCAAGTTTGGGGACGACAAACGGGATTCACTTACTGCGCAGTGCCAGGCTTGCCCGGTTCGGCCGCTCTGCAACGGAGGGTGCCCCAAGGACCGCTTTGCCGTTTCGCGTGACGGCGAAGCTGGTCAGAACTACCTTTGTGCTGGCCTTGAGCTGTTCTTCACCCACACGATGCCTGCGATGAAAACGATGGCTAGACTTTTGCAGAGCGGCCGCCCGCCATCGGAAGTGATGGCATTGACGATTTCCGAGGACGCGGGTCGAGGCGCATACGACCCGTGTCCCTGCGGAAACGGCCAGAAGTTTCGCTTCTGCCACGGCAACCTCTCGCCGCGCTCGCAATTCAGCGGTGTGAGCCCTGTGAAAGCGGCACGACAGGATGGGCCCACCGAAGTTGCTCACTCCGAATTCCCGTCCCAGGCGTCGTCGGGCGACTCGCGTGGAGCAGCCAAATGACATCTCGATGGGACTTCTCGGGCACAAAATGATCTTTTTCAGGCAAGGGTCGGCAATCGAAACATAAAAATCAATTCAAGGAAAGGGACAAAACATGGCTTCAAAGCAACCTAATATCTTAATTCTATGGGGCGACGATATCGGGATGTGGAACATCAGCCATTATAGCCGCGGCATGATGGGCTACCAAACCCCGAACATCGATCGCGTGGCCAAGGAAGGAGTGACTTTCACCGACTGGTACGGCCAGCAAAGCTGCACCGCTGGACGTGCGGCCTTCATTACCGGCCAGAACCCACTCCGCACTGGCTTGACAAAAGTCGGAATGCCCGGCGCCACTCTGGGACTTCAACCTGAAGACCCAACCATAGCCGAACTCCTCAAGCCGCTCGGCTATGCCACAGGTCAGTTCGGCAAAAACCATCTCGGCGATCGGAATGAATTTTTGCCGACCGTGCACGGATTCGACGAGTTCTTTGGCAATCTCTACCACCTGAATGCCGAGGAAGAGCCGGAACTGCCCGACTATCCCAAGGATCCTAAGTTCTTGGCGGCCTTTGGACCCCGTGGCGTGCTGCACTGCGTCGCATCGGACAAGGACGACCCAACCGTTGAGCCGCGGTGGGGACGAGTAGGCAAACAGACGGTTAAGGACACCGGCCCCCTTACCAAGAAGCGCATGGAAACTGTTGATGAGGAGATTACTTCTGCGGCGCTCGGCTGGATGGAAAAACAGGCCAAAGCAAACAAGCCCTTCTTCCTATGGTACAACTCGACGGCTATGCACTTCCGAACCCACCTTGCCGACAAGAACCGTGGCAAGACTGGGCAGGACGACTACAGCGATCGGATGGCCACTCACGACGAACAAATCGGGCAGATGCTAAACAAGGTCGATGAGTTGGGAATTGCCGACAACACCATCGTCATGTATTCCACCGACAACGGTCCCGAGAACGACACTTGGCCGGATGGCGCCAACACTCCGTTCCGCAGCCAAAAGGACACCAATTGGGAAGGAGCATGGCGCGTTCCGTGTTTCCTCCGCTGGCCCGGGCACATCAAGCCAGGCGCGGTACTGAACGGCATCGCCTCCCATCAGGACATGCTGCCTACGTTGCTGGCAGCGGCGGGCGATCCAGACATAAGCCAGAAGCTCATGAACGGCTACAAAGCCGGGGACAAGACATTCAAGGTTCATATCGATGGGGTCAACTTGCTGCCCTATCTCACTGGCCAGGCAAAGGAAAGTCCCAGGGAATCCTTCTTCTACGTCAGTGATGACGGGGGTGTCATGGCGCTACGACATGGCGACTGGAAGTTGGTGTTCGAAGAACAGCGTGCCCTGACAACGCAGGTTTGGGCGGAGCCCATGGTGAAGCTGCGGCTTCCGAAAATGTTTAGCCTGCGTCGCGACCCGTTCGAACGCGCTGATTTCAACTCTAACGTCTATTGGGATTGGGTGATCAATCACGCCCCCCTGCTTTACGGAGCACAAGCAATCGTGGCGGCCCAAATCGAAAACTACGTGAAGTTCCCGCCTCGCCAAAAGGCGGCTTCATTCAACCTAGACTCGGTGATGGCGCAATTAGGGCCAGCGATCAAGGCATATGCGGCTAAGGAAGCGGCAGCGGCAGGCAGTAGTAAGGGGGATTGAGTCGCGTCAACGCAACCCCAACAAATGGACAGCCCCGGCAGACAAATAGTCCGCCGGGGCTATCTGTTGCCTCGAGGAAAATAGCGGCAGCGCACGGGCGGCAAGTCACCTGCGCCACAGAACTCGGTTAGAGTAAGATTGAATATAGTGTTCGTCCTGGCGGTTCAGCGATGCTGGCGAAGGAGCGGAGATCCGGGTGTCGAGAATTTCGACCAATTTTCGATGATTGCACAAAAGGAACAGGACTCGGCATTGCTCGGTGTCGCAGAGGCGGTCCGGGACTTCTACGATCAATATCCCTATCCCCGGCCGGTCGATAACCTCGAAAAATATCGGCGGCTCTGGCAAGACCCGCAAAGGCGCCGCGCCGATTATCATTTATTTTGGCCTACCCGTCTTTATAAGGAAGACCTATCCATTCTCGTTGCCGGCTGCGGGACATCCCAGGCGGCCAAACACGCTGTGCGCTGGCCGGAGGCCCAGATTACCGGTATCGACGTTAGCGACACGAGCCTGAGGTGCACCGAGGACCTAAAGCGGAAATACAGCCTGGACAACCTCCGCGTCTGCCAATTGCCCATTGAGCGGGTAAGCGAGTTGGGGACTACATTCGATCTTATTGTGTGCACAGGAGTCCTTCATCATCTCGCCGACCCTGATGCGGGGCTCCGGGCCCTGGGCGGCGCGCTCAAACCGGACGGGGCGATGCACCTGATGGTGTATGCCCCATACGGACGGACCGGCGTCTATATGCTCCAGGATTTTTGCAGGCGAGTTGGTATACGTGCCACCGACGCGGACATTTCGGACCTTATTGATGCGCTCAAAGCGCTGCCACACGGTCATCCATTGGAAAACTTGCTGCACGAGGCACCAGATTTTCGGCAAAAGGCAGCACTCGCCGATGCGCTTCTACATCCGCATGACCGGGCGTATTCAGTGCCGCAACTCTTCGATTTCCTCGAGAGGGGCAAACTGAAGTTTGGCCGGTGGATCAGGCAAGCACCCTACTCGCCCCAGTGCGGAGCAATCGCGCAAATCCCACAGGCCTCCCGGTTGGCGCAGCTTTCCTTCGCGGAGCAATTCGCTGCCGTCGAACTCTTCCGGGGAACGATGGTTCGTCACAGCGTAGTTGCCTATAGGCGGGACAACCCGGGCGGGTCTAATGTCGTTAGTTTTGTGGGCGACGCTTGGCGCAGCTACGTGCCTCTTCGGACGCCAGACACGATCTGCGTTCAGGAGCGGCTGCCCGCCGGGGCCGCGGCCGTTCTGATCAACCAGAACCACACCTACACGGATCTATTCATGCCAATAAACCAAGCAGAAAAGCGATTGTTTGATGCCATTGACGGGAATCGATCTATCGAAGACATCATTGATAAATGGCATTCTGCTTCACAACGAACACCCATAATTGAAACGGCACGTGTTTTTTTTGAACGGCTTTGGCGGTATGACCAGGTGATTTTCGACGCATCCCGCTAGTGCGCAGGAGTTCCTTTACTTGAGAAGCGGTGTGAGGTCCAGACGGTGTTTTCGAGACTTTTTCGCAGAAACGAGACAAAAATAGGTCGCCATGAACGCGTATCTGGAACGAATTGGAAAATTCAGGCGCAACGGGTTCAGCGCGAGGCCTACGTTTATTACTATGCCTTCAAAGATCCCCGTGTCCCCTGGTACGCAAAACTGATTGCGGCATGCAGTGCGGGCTATCTGTTTAGCCCCATTCAACTGATTCCAAGTTACATCCCTGTGATCGGGTTCCTGGATGACTTCTTCGTTCTTTTCGTGGGCGCGAAGTTACTTCAAAGAATGATCCCTCCGGAGGTGCTCACACAATGCCATCAGTTGGCCGATAAAGCCGAGATACAGAGAAAAGAAGAAATAAGATCGACCGCGGGCACTGTTGCCTTCGTCGCTATCGCTGCAGTTTGGCTGCTCGCCACGGTCGGCGCCAGCATACTGATGGTCAGATATTTCTCCGCCGAGAAGGCCACAGCAAAATAGTTTTGGGAACGTGCCACGAGGCACTGTTCGTTGATGCGTGCCAGAACATCTCTTTCCCGGACGTCTTGGACCCAGGTACTCGAGGCGGGCGAAGGTAAGCCACGAACCCCATCGTGAGGAACACGCCTTACTTGTGCCTATTCGTAAAGAAGCTTTCTTTACAAGAGCAGGCTGAACATGACTGGAGCGGTGGTAATGATCGCAGATCAAACGCAACTAAACGGACTCGGCCACTCAGCATCGTAACTCACTGTCACTTTTGACAGGTTCTTCGCGCATATTTTGCGAACAGCATCGGTGGGGCTGAGAAGCTGCGCCAAACGCTGAGTTCCATAGTCCTGATGTCCAGCCGGCGCAAAAGCGCCACTTTCTACTGGAAGGACGCTCGGGAAATGAACTGCCCACACCACCTTTTCCTTGTGAAAGACAATTCAGGCGATAGTTGGAATCCAGTGCGCTGGGGCAGTTTTTCCGGGAGGTAGAGCTTTTGCAATTGCGGCTCGTGGTGCAAAGTGCCGGAATTCCCGGCCGAGAGAAATCGTAAATGGCCGACCCGAGATTATGTGGAGTTGTGGCTTCATCATTTCTTGCGGTGCTCTTGCTGGGCGGATCAGTCCTTGCTCAAGAGAAGCCGGCCAAGCGAAAAGACATCATCATCATGAACAACGGCGACCATTTCACCGGACAAATAAAGCGGTTGCAAAACGGTTTGTTGTACGTGGAGACGGACTACGCGTCAGGTAATATCGCGCTGGATTGGGTTCAGGTGAAATCGGTCGAAAGTACCGCCACCTACCGAATCGTTCTGAACAGCGGGCAAAGGCTGGAAGGAAAGATTGAAAAGGCTTCTGGTGAAAAAGCCAACACGGAAGACTTTTTGATTCGCGAAGCGACCGAGGAACTGCAGCTCCCTTCGGCGGTCATTGTGAGCATTGAGACAAAAAAGCCCACGTTTTGGAGGCAATTGCAGGGGAGCATCGACGCCGGCTACAGCTTTGCCAGCGGCAGCAGTCAGTCGACACTGAACGCGGATACCAACGCGTCCTACTCAACTCCCGGATGGGAGGTCGCGACCTCTTTCGATTCCACATTTAGCGGACAGTCGGGAGCGACCAGCACAAATCGCGAAGACGTGCAGGGAACGTTTGCCAAGTTCTTGAATCGAAATTCCTTTGTCGCGGGTCTGTCTGACTTTCTTCACAGCAGCCGACAAGATCTGAACCTGCGCACTACGCTTGGCGGGGGTTATGGACGCTACTTTAAACGTACGACCAACAGCAACCTCGCCTGGCTGGGCGGAATTGTGTACATTCATGAGTCCTTCGACACCACTGCCGGTCAACCATCGGGCCAGAGTATGGAGGCTGTGGCGGGACTACAGTATAACTATGTCCGATTCAACTTCGGTGAGTTCGATTCTCAATTGCGGATATTTCCTGGATTAACGGACGCCGGCCGCCTTCGATTGACCACAAATAATTCCGTCACAATCAAACTAAGAAATAATTTTCACCTCGCTTTCACTTTTTGGGATAATTTCGATAGCAGACCGCCGGCAACTGCGAGAAAGAACGAGCTCGGCATAAGTTCGGGAGTCGGCTGGTCCTTCTAGGTGGCATCCCTGTCCGGAAGACGGCTGTTACATTCTCGAAAGCAGCCGCACCACAACGCAACCGGTTCGCGCTTGAATCGAGTCTGTGCGCGACTACTGGTCGATGACTTTTTCTTTCTCCAACCCTTTAATTACAACCTCAACCAACCCCTTGATTACCTTCATGGGTGAACTGCCATCAAAAGTATTGGTGGTCCCTGTCCAAACAAGCTCCCCGTCGGGTTTTGCAGTGGAATAAAAATTCGTCTCTACTTGCGCGAGTTTTACTTTCTCCATATATCCGGGAGAATAGACCAGGGGAGATACTGCTCCGTAGTAAGCGGCCAGGCTACCGTAGTAAGGATAGGGATTGTAGACTTGGCCGGGCACGTAAGTGGTCTTGTCGACGGCTTTTGTTAACCGCGCGACTATGATTGCGTCGAACTTCTGTTCTTTGATCACGGCCTTTAGATCATTCATGTTTATAGGCGTTACGTTTGGACGCGGCAGGAAAACATAACTCTGCGTAGCCTGAATTCCGGGCCTGGCAATTGCGGTGACCAGCTCATCCTCAAATTCCGCACGGTTTTCCGCTTTGCCATTAAGCGCCAGCACCAGAATATTCGTAAAGTGTGCCTCCGAATAGTTCGGATTCTTCCAACTTAGAAGCAATTTAGGGGAACTGGCCGCCAGGGCCAAGGGAATTGCGAGGAAAGCCACGAGCAATACGGACCGTTTTCTCAAGAAAGCTCCTCACTCCTAAACTAACTGAATGCCCGCGCTGGGAGCACTAGCTCCTCAATCAGCATTGGCGGAGTTCCATCCTCGGATGTCCGCACGTCTACGCGTTCCTGTTCCGGGACATCTTCGCATCTTGCTGGGCCGAAACTACCTTCGTGTCGTCACGTTATGCAGGGATTATCTTGCCCGTTGAGCTTACATTGGCTAAAACATGCCGCATATTGTCAAAACTGACAGACTCTCAACCGGGAGGTTCCGAGCGGATGGCTGTAGTCGCCGGCACCGGCATAGGCATCTGCATCATTTTTTATATCGTGGCGGTGAGGTCCAGAAGCGTATATGATTCGCACCGCCTCATTGGGTTAGGACGCCTCCTCTCAAGTTCACTCGACGTCCGCATCCCAGAACGAGGGTCGAAATGCAAGCAAGCCCCGACCCCGATTTGCTCCGCACTCTCTCGCTTTCCGTTGTGAGACAGTCCTCGGGGCTTGCATATTTGGCAGGGGCTTTGTGATGGGTCTTACATCCACGGACGTCAAGAGATTTCTGCTCGTCGTCGTTGAGTATGGACGAATGGAACCGTTAGTAGAGTAGAGGTGCGTGTGAATTCGGTCCCAAATCGCCTATCGTGGAGCAAAGGGAAACTGGATTCCCCTTTATATACATCTGCACTCGGGTTGCTGGTCGTCGTCGTCTGCTACCTGGCCGCAAAGCTAGGTGGGGTCTTGATCATACAAGTCCCCCAAACGGTGTGGCCACTTTGGCCTGGTTGTGCGGCTTTAGTCGCGATTCTGCTGCTTCTTCCACGAAAGATCTGGCCGGTTCTGCTTCCTGCGGGCCTGGCGGGTTTTGTTTTCTATGACTTGCAGGTTGGAGTTCCAATCTCTTCGATTTCATGGCTCATTCTGGCCGACATCTGCGAAATCCTAGTCGCTGCGTGGGGTGTTAGTTACTCCCTGAGTGGGGTGCCACGTTTGAACAGTCTCAAGGCCCTGGCTAAGTACCTATTCTTTACGGCGTTTCTCGCCTCTCTCATCGTGTCTTCCATCGGCATTCTTGGCATGAACGGCGACAGATGGCTCGATTGGAGGTTTAGCCTTCTATCGGAAGCATTGGCGTTCCTTACCGTGACTCCAGCGATTCTCGGCCTGTTTGGCCAAGACCGACGGGTGTCACGGGCTTCTCGAACCCGTTATTTGGAAGGGGCCATCTTAGCGTCTGCGCTCATCCCATTGTGCTATCTCATATTCGTTTCTCGCGGGATGGATGACTCGCCGGCCTTACTCTACTCTCTCGTCCCATTTCTGATCTGGGCGGCCTTGCGTTTTGGATCCACTGGCGTCGGCTGCTCGGCAACCATTGTTGCCCTTATCTCCATCTGGGGTGCCGTCCACGGGCGTGGTCCTTTCGCCATCGCGAATCCCATCCACCGCGTCTTGTTCCTGCAGCTGTTCTTATTTTTCACTTCATTGCCTTTCATGGTTCTGGCGGTCCTGGTTGAAGAGCGCCAGCATGCCCAAAGCGAACTCGCTGATAGCGAAGAACGTTTGCGTTTGGCTATGGACTCCGGAAAAGCTGTGGGATGGGAGTGGGACCTTAAGACCGGACGCGATTCTTGGTTTGGCGATCTGGAGTCGATGTT
This sequence comes from uncultured Acidobacteriota bacterium, assembly GCA_963843265.1. GTDB lineage: Bacteria > Acidobacteriota > Terriglobia > Acidiferrales > UBA7541 > Acidiferrum. Next base: position 180,320 of record CAWJJR010000003.1, read on the forward strand.
TGGAATCTCATCCGAGCGGTTTGTCGGGCGTACGGAAGACTTCTTCCGATATGTACACCCCGAGGACCGGCAGCGCGTCTCCGAGACCGTGGCTGATGCAAGGGGGAGCCATCTGCCTTACTCGGCGGAATTCCGCGTCGTTTGGCCCGACGGGAGTACACGCTGGATCGCCGCGATGGGACGATTTTATTATTCATCGAAAGGCGAGCCCGAGCGCATGCTGGGCATGGCGCACGGTATCACGGAGCTCAAGCTGGCACTGCAAGCCTTGCAGGAGAGCGAAGCAGCTCTCACGGAAGCGCAGCGCCTGGCGAACGTAGGTAGCTGGCAATGGGATCCCAAAACGGACACGGTCACCTGGTCAGAACAGCTCTATCGCATCGCAGGTCTGGATCCCGCCCTGTCGGCCGTCAATTACAAGGACCACGAAACACTTTATACGTCTGAAAGCTGGCTCCGCCTGCGGAGCGCCGTAGAGGAAGCGCTCCGCTCGGGAACCCCATACCAATTGGATCTTGAGATGACGTGCGCCGATGGCTCAAGAAAATGGGTCATCGCCAAGGGCGAAGTGCGGCGCGACGGCGCCGGTCACATTGTCCAACTTCGGGGTACGATTGATGACGTTACGGATCGCAGGCGGGCCGAGGAGGAGCTTCGCAAAAGCGAAGAGCGGTTGCGACTTGCAATCCAGGCTGGAAAGATGTTCGCGTGTGACTGGGACGCAGCCGCGGATATGTTCGCCCACTCATCAGAAAGCGCCAGGATTCTCGGAATCGAACAGCTTACGCCTTTCACCCGCCACCAAATGCTAGGCTTCATCCACCCAGAGGATCGAAACCTGTTTGCCGAAGCGGCCACCAAACTCAGCACGGAAAATCCAGAACTTTGGATGAGCCATCGCATGGTCCGTTCCGACGGCACCGTGATCTGGGTAGAGAGAAACAGCCGAGCCCACTTCGACAACCAGGGCAATCTGCTGAGGATCGCAGGGATGGTCGCGGATATCACCGAGCGAAAAAGGGCGGAAGAAGCCCTGCGCAAGTCCGAGGAGAAATTTTCGAAGGCCTTCCACCAAAGTCCCTTAGTGCTTGCTATAACGAGGGCCAGCGATCGTCGCTTCATGGAAGTGAACGAAACCTTTGAACGCATGTCCGGCTGGCGCCGTGAAGAGGTCATCGGGCGCACCGCCACCGACATTGGCCTGTGGATGGATTTGGCGGAGTCGGCGGAACTCTCACGGCGAGTTCAAGCCGAGGGCTCTGTTCCTCGACTGGAACGCCCTTTTCGCATGCGAGACGGCAGTATCCGCACCGTTCTAGTCGGCGCTGAACTGATCGAGCTGGACGGCGAGCCGTGCATCCTCGCCGTCGCTAGCGACATTACCGACCGCAAACTCGCGGAAGAAGCTCTGCGTGAGAGCGAAGCACGTTTCCGCTTGGTCGCCAACACTGCGCCAGTGATGATCTGGATGGCTGATACGGATAAACTTTGCACTTACTTCAATACTCCGTGGCTGGAATTCACTGGGAGATCCCTCGAGTCTGAGCTTGGAAACGGCTGGTCGGAAGGAGTCCACCCGGATGACTTCAAGACTTGTATGGAAACCTACATAAAGGCGTTCGATCGCCGGGAGAAGTTCAGCATGGAGTATCGGCTCCGTCGAAATGATGGCGAATATCGCTGGGTTCTCGACCATGGAGCCGCGAGATTTCATCAGGATGGTTCATTTGCAGGTTACATTGGAACGGGTATCGATGTTACGGATCGCAAATTGGGAGAAGCCGCGCTCACAAACGTGAGCCGTCGGTTGATCGAGGCGCAGGAGCAGGAACGCTCGCGGATCGCTAGAGAGCTTCACGACGATATCGGTCAGCGCCTCGCGATGTTAACGATCGAGTTGGACCAGCTCAAGCAAAGGTATTCCGATTTGCCTGCCGGACTACTCTACTATGTTGGCCAACTTAGAGAACACAGCTCCGCCATCGCGACCGATATCCAATCCTTGTCGCACGAATTGCACTCATCAAAACTTGAATATCTGGGAGTAGCGAGTGCCATGCGAGCATTTTGCAAGGATTTCGCTGACCAGCAGGATGTCGAAGTTCTGTTTGCAAGCGATGAGGTCCCACGCACGCTCTCACCGGACATTTCGCTGTGCCTCTTTCGCATCCTGCAGGAAGGTTTGCAAAATGCGTTGAAACACAGCGGCGCGCGGCGCTTCGAAGCAGAGCTGCGCTACACCTCGGATGTCATCCAGCTCTCTGTCTGCGATTCGGGATCCGGCTTTGACGCCGCCCAGGCAAAGACCTCGTCCGGTCTCGGCCTTGTCAGTATGGCCGAGCGGCTCAAGCTAGTGAATGGAGAACTCTCCATCGAATCGCAGCCCAAGCGCGGTACGGCGATCCGCGCCACCGTGCGTCTTAGTAAGGTTGCACGGGCATCCGGCTAGAAACATGTCCGCGATTTGTCAGGGCCTTGGTTTGTTCCGTTTTTGGCAGTCAGATTACTCGACTTTCAACGCCCTCCGTCCGTTTTGTCAGGTCGACACTTAAAAGCGGTCGCTATGCTCCGGGCATAGTCCTCATAATCGGGATTCGTGGCTGGAAATGGGAAGAGGGTTTGTGTCATGTAAAAATGTGGTTCGGATCATCAGGCGGGGTTCGGCGCAGAAATCAACCTGCATTTTCCGGGACACACAGACACGGGCAACCAGGCCATGTTGCTATTCTCGAAGCTCTTGGTCTGCCTAGCCTGCGGATATACCGAATTCGTCTTTTCGGAGACGGACTTGCCCCTCCTTTCGATGCGTGCCAGAAGATAGGGGTCGAGTCTTCTACGTTGTCTGGCCATCCGCATGGACCGCTGAATGTTCTGCGCAGATCCTTGAGAAAGTAAGGCCGTATTCTGCGCGCTGCTCACTATTTGTTGGATAGCCGCAAAGGATTCTTACCCCGTATCTTCTTGCTACCATGTCCCAGAGTTGCTCGAGCCGAATCGCCGCCTCCGCCTGACCTTGTGCCAATAATTCAGGTGCACATTCTCCACAAGCAGAAACACGACGAGAGTCCCCATTTACGGCTTTGGCCGCCGTACGAATGAGGTCGAGGGCGACTCTTGCAAAGCGAACCTCGTCAAGCATCCTGTCGACCATGAACGTCGCGAGCGTCTCCTGGACATTCAAAGAGATGTACCGGCCTTCTGCTTCGGCGGCCGCAACGTCTACTCCTTGTGCCTGCAGCATCTGACGAAGGCCAGCACGATGGGGGTCCGTCGCTATAACAATTGCTGCATTTCCATCCGCTAGTCGCTCTCTAATGAAACGGCTGAAGCTTTCCAGAAAGCTCGCATCATCAGCATAGACTAGAATCTCATGGCGGCGATCGGCCTCTGCTCCTCGCGAACGGAACGCTGCATTGGATGGGGCGGCTTCGGCAGCTTGCGAGCCAGCGTGAGCGACTCCCGAACCAGGATCTGTCACTTTTCGACTCACAAACTGTCTGCCCTGCAGGACGGCTTCCACGGCCGGCATCAGATCGCTACCTGCGTGTGATTTAAAAACGTAGCCCTTTGCACCAAGGAGGAGCGCTTCTTGCATCACTTCGTCAGCGGATTCTTGAGTGAGGAAGATGATCTTAGCAGTGGGAATCAGTTCGATGATTAGCCGGGCCGCTTCGATTCCATTCAATGTGGGGAGACCAATATCGAGCAGAATCAAATCCGGCTTAAGCTCCTCGGCGACGCGTACTGCGGCCAAACCATCCGACAGTTCGCCGATGACTTCCAATCCCGGTTTTTGCTGTAGCGCCGAGGAGACGAAAGACCGAAATGGTTCGAAATCATCTACTATCAGAACGCGAGTGCGCGGCGTGGCTGGTGTGCTCCATTTCTGCGGGGCTCACGATAAAACGCGGGAAGCAAGCGAGAGCACACTAATCCAAGTTTGTTCGCGGGCGCAAGTCAATAATTGCTTCGCTCAACCGTCAACTCTGCTGTAATCCCTCTCTGCCCGCGATACTCGGATTGCGGCCTTAACACCCATCAGAGCGCAATCTTCGGAGTTTTTCTTGCGGTGAACACTGGCTGAAGAGTTTTCGTTCAAAGATCTGATGTCAAGGCTGCCGCGCCGAGAGTACAGCCTGATTCCTTTTTTCATTTTCCTTGGGCTTGGTACGGTACACCATGGCCCCCGTGTCAAGATGCTCGGCGCTCGCCGGCAAGGCGATTCAGCCTCGGCATAGTGTCCTCGCGCCAAGCCGACATCAGCAACCTTGATGAGCGCATCTGCCACGTCGGGGCGCTCCTCACCCAGTGACTTTTCCTTAATTGAGAGTGCCTCAGCAAATAACACACCGGCCTCATCATATTTGCCCTGATCGAACTACAGCACACCCAGGGCTTGCAGCGTCCGCGCATATTTCAAAGACTGCCTTGGGGATGCCTGTCCCCGTACTCTCATACCTCGTTCGTAGAGTGACTCGGCTTCGACACGATTGTGGCGCAGGTAGTCCAGCACGCCTAGCTGGCTGGGAATGGAGGCCACTCCCCCGTTATCCGGCCCATGATATTTTCCACGGATCGGAAGGGCTCGACGCAGGAGAGCTTCAGCAGCCAAGTATTGACCTCGACGCCCTTTCGGTCAGGAGTTGGCCTGTTTCCGCGGAGTTTAGGAACTCATAATACGGAACGCGCCGCACCTTCTGATCAAGATTCGCGGCGCTCAACTCTAATAGCCCTCCATCACGTATTTAACAAACTCCGGATTGTCATGAAAAAAGACGGGGAATGCTCCTTCTGAGAAATAAATCCAGGCGTGTATGTCCCACTTCTCACTGTCATCATCGAATCCCCGTTCCCACAAAATTGCATGGAAAGCTTCGTGCTGGAGCGCCTCAACGTTCTTAAAACGATCGCTGCTCTGCGCGATCGAGATTGTTTTTCTCGAATAGTCGGTCACTCCTTCGCCCTGCAATTCTCCATATCTTGCAGTTGGTTGATGGAAAGAGATCGCATACGTCACGCAGGGTCGATCTTTGAGGCCACAAATGAGGATGGTGGTCGGCGGAGATGCATACGTCTTTTGCGAGCGCGCAGGCGTCCACGCCTTCAGGAAGATGCCGCTGAGGCTGAGAATGGCGAAAGCTATCGAGATGAAATAAAAACGCTTCATGTGAGTCAAACAGAGCAGGACTGCCAACCCAGAGGCTAGATATCCTGAAGCTCCATTGAAACTGTCAGTTTTGACAATTTGCCGCTCGCGAGGAGTAAACCCTTGTCTTTCACGGCCGAGTTGCGTGCAGCAGCCTGTTACTTTTGACAGTAGGAGCCATTCCCTCTTGATGACAGGCTGGATGAGATCATTAGTTGTTACGATTGACTGCCGTTTCTTGGAGGGATTTCATGCGTTCAACTCTTCTATGCCTCTTAGCGCTCGGTGTGCTACCAGTAGCCAGCCAAGCGCAGGAAGCACAGGCTCCCGTTTTCACGATTTCTCAGGAAGATAGCGCCGTCACGTTTTTCGTTAAAGCATCGGTAGCGATCAAGGGCACTTTCAAAGCATGGGACGCCACTCTCACATTTACATCTCCCGAGCTGTCGACCGCCGTTCTGGACATTAAGATTCAGGCGGACAGTGTGAGTACCGGAAGCGGCATGAAGGATGGCAAGCTGAAGAGCAAAGACTTCTTCGACGCCAAGCAGAACCCGCTGATCACGTTTCACTCGACGAAGTTCGCTCAGACCGGGCCGGACACGGTCGAAGTGGATGGCGACTTTACCATCCGCGGAGTGACCAAACCCGAGAAGTTGGTGTTTAAGGTTAGCAGGGCGGCATCCGGCGAAGGAGGAGAGGTCAATGGGATAATGGCCTTCGATCGCAAGGACTACGGAATGAACAAAGGCATTCCATTCGTCACGATCGCCGACCGCATCGAGGTGACTGTCCATCTCAAGGCCAAGCGCGTCAGCGGACCTCCGGTTGACCTGAAGGAGGCGGCAGCCAGTAGTAGCCTGACCCCGTCCTATGTACCCGTTCTTTCGAGAGTTGGTTTGCGGGTTGATGGCCCCGCATATTAGATCGAGCGAGGGAGTGGATAGGCCCAAGTTTTGCAGAGCCAGCCGCGGGGACGGGCTAGGCCTGCCCTTATTGGTGAACTCGCTGGGTGGTAAATTTCCGAGAGTTGACAATCCTGCTGAGTAGTACCGTTTGGCGGTGATACGGATTCACAGGTGGCCTCTACTGCGGCCCCTCCAGCGGGCTAAGCTTAACGATAGCTTGCGAATTAACGAGAATCCCGGAGTTGCTGCGTAGTGGCGCAAATCGGAACGCGGGGTGCTTCCACTTTCTCCCGGCAACTCGATACAAGTCAGCCATCATCATGGGCACTCCCCCACCAGAATTCTTCAAACACCCATGGCACAAATCATGAGTCGCGAAGGCAGACTGGAATGTCGCGGGGCCCTCGGCTACTACCGACCATAGCCTCGCTTGGGGTGGTGCTATGTCATGCAAATTATGCGCTTCTGATAACCAGCGAAGGTTTAGCTCTGAGATCGCCGTCCATTTTTCCGGACTAACGAATTTGGACAAACTCCCGGTCTTTGTGTTCCCAAAGCTTCTGGTCTGCATGGACTGTGGTTTTACGGAATTTGCTATTCCAGAATCTGAATTGTGCCTCCTTGGAAAGGAGGCTGGGCCACGCGGGGCCGCTACATCCCGGACACCACTGGGGGACACCGGCCTATCGGAGTTTGTCGTCGGATTGCCGTTCAGTACCGCTGAAATCAAAACCAGCGAATATGCTGCTGACAAACCGCTTGCCCTGAAGAACGGCTTCTACCGCCAGTAGCAAATCGTTTGCACCGTCCGATTTGACTACATAGCCATGCCCGCCCTCGCTGAGAGCTGCTGCCGCGACCTCCGGGGAGCGGTTTTCACTCAGGAAAAGGATTTTGGACTCTGGAGCAACCTTGCGTATGGAAGCAACGGCTTCAATTCCATTCAACTTTGGAAGGCCAATGTCCAGCAGGATGAAGTCCGGCTGAAGTTCCTCCGCCTTTTGGACGGCTGCTAATCCGTCCGACACCTCGCAGATGATCTGCCAGTCAGGGTTCTTCCTTAGCCAAACTTCCGCGCTCGTCGGAGCGAACTGATTTGTTTGCAAGGAGTTGCCATTTCATTCCGTCACTATGTCGCGGGTTCATGCCAAGTCTTAACCGGCTTCATGACCTCGGTCGGTATCTGCAGCGTCGAATAGATTTCCCGGTGCATCGGTTCCGGCGTCGTGCCCTTGCGAACCTTCAGCACCTTGCCGTCCTTGGTCGGCAACACCACCGTCACGACCTGGTGCGTGCGGAGTTGTTCGCGCAAGGTCCACCAGGAGGTGTGCACGCCGCGATCCAGGAAGCGCTTCTCGATGGCTACCAGCAGATGGTAGGCCAGGACACAGAGGAAGATATGCGTTTGCGTGCGCTTTTCCAGATGGTGGAAGATAGGCCGTTCCAGCAACGGACTCTTCATCGCCCGGAAGGCGGCCTCCACGCGCGTGAGTAAGATGTACGTGCGCCAGATCTCCTCCGCGGTCAGGTCCTGCCGGTCGGTCTTCAGCACATAGCCGCCGTCCAGCTTTTTAGCGATGTTTTTTTTCTCGCCGTCCTCTTGCCAGGTTAAGGTGTTGCGCTGGGCTTCATAGTCCATGCGGTAGTAGCGCGCCACCCGCGGGTAACGCTCCTTGAGCCGGCCGATCGCTTGGTGAATCTTTTTCTCCTCTTGCAACTGGCCTTTCTCGATGCGTGCCTGCAGTTTCCCCAAGTCTTTCTTCAAGCGCTGCTCGTGGCTCTCGCGAATGGCGCGGTCCTTCTCTTCGCGTCCCTCGCTCAAGCAGAGAAGGTAAACCTCCTCCCCTTGCTGGCGACGCTTGATGCGCACCGACGATTTCTCCTGAGCAGGATTACGCGGCGAGGGCACTCGCAGCACCTCTTCCCAGTCGTCGCTCGGCTCGAACTCTCCGAGCCAGGCATTGCGCTCCGGCTGCCGCCCCGCCACCAGATAGTGAAATCCACGCGCTCGAATCGCAGCCAAGTCTTCTTCATAGGCTATGCCGCGATCTACCACCACGGTGGCGCCCGGTTTCGAGCCGGTGCGCTTCTCCAAACTATCCAACATCTCTCCCACCGTCGTCCGGTCTTGGCGGTTGCCATCGAAGACTTCATGCGCTTTGGGAAAACCGTCGCGGTCCAGCACCAGGCCTACCAGCACTTGCTTGCAATCGGGCCGCTTATCCCGCGAGTAGCCGCGCTTGGCTTGCGGGTTGCTCGCGGCTTGGCCCTCGAAGTAAGTCGAGGTCAAATCGTACAGATACAAAGTGTCGTCGAGATGAAACAGCGTCTTCTCCCGCTCGGCCAACTCCGTTTCGATCCGCTCACGGTTCGGATACAGTCGATCCAAGTTGCGGTACAAAGCATCGTCGTGCAGCGAGGAGAAATCCACGCCCAAGATGTCGGCCAGCGCCGTACGCCGCATCCAATCCGGCATGGCATGCTCGGAGAGAGGAAAGATCAGACGGTTCAGAGTCATCGCTTCACTGAGCTGACAGGCTCGCTCGGACAGTCCAGCGTGCTGTAAAATTTCATGCACTCCCAACTGTTGCCACACCTGATGGGCCGCATGGATGGTCCCGGCTTCGCGGGCTTCCTCCATCGTCACGCGCTCCGGATCGACGGCGATGGTGGACGATTCCTCCGCCGGAGCGGGGCGTCCGCGGCGGACCTTTTTGACCAGCGTCTCGAGGGGTACCTCGGCGGGAGGAAAGGAACTCTGTCCCTGCAAGCCGGCCTCGAGCCGGTGAGCCAGATCCAACCAATGCTCCCGGGGAGCTGGGGCCAGAGCGCCGAGCGAGCAGAGGATGCGCTGGCGGGGACCCTTGGGGGTTTGCTGAGACTCGACGAGGAGAAAGTTGGTGTAGGTTTTGCCCTTGTGGGTCTTCGTGGTTTTGCGGATGTACACAGGCCACTACATATATCATATAACGGAGTTGTGTCAATACAAATATTACAAATATTCGTCACTATTTCCGGCTTTCAGCAAGTTTTTATTGAAACGACAGGATTTGTCTGCCTAAAAAGCGAGAAATTGACTTTCGGCCGCGGAAGTCAGGTTAGCCGCAATACTGTTCACTTAAGGAATTATAGAGTATTCTGTCTGGCAGGAGGACAGAATATCGCTATGGCTCGGACTCTTGCCACTTTGCCCACGGGAAGCCGCATCACGGATTACATCAGCCTTGGGGTGGTTAGCCGAGCCATCCCTCGAGAGAAAATTGATTCGATTTTGGCCGAGACGAATAAGGCCAGTATCCGGCAAAGAGAACTGCCAGCGCATCTGGTGGTGTACTACGTGATCGCACTGGCGCTCTACATGCAGTCTTCCTATCGGGAAGTACTGCGCTGTTTGCTCGAAGGCATCCAGTGGCTGACCAAGCCAGAGGAAACCGTCCGGGCCACCGGCAAGAGCGGCATTTCGCAAGCTCGCTCACGTCTGGGCGCGGAACCTTTGCGTCGGCTATATGAACAGGTCGTTGTACCGATCGCTTCGGAGAAGACCCGCGGGGCGCGCTATCGAACGTGGCGACTCATTAGCCTGGACGGCAGCACGTTGGATGTGGCCGACACCGAGGAGAATGAATACGAGTTTGGGCGTCCCGCCGCCAGCCGCGGATCGAGTGCTTATCCGCAGTTGCGCTTCGTGGCGCTTTTGGAGAATGGCACGCATGTGTTGCTGGGTGGCCGGATGGGAAGCTACGCTACTGGCGAGATCACTCTGGCTAAGGAGGTGGTCCCCCAACTGAAGCCCGGGATGCTGTGTTTGGCGGATCGCTTTTTCTTCGGTTTTCAGCTGTGGACCAAAGCCCAGGCGAGCGGTTGCGAATTGCTCTGGCGAGTGCGCAAGCACCTGCGACTTGAGGTACGCGAACGATTGAGCGATGGTTCTTATATCAGTGCCATCTACCCTTCCGAAAAGGATGCGCGGCACAAAACCAAAGGCGCACGAGTTCGAGTCATTGACTATCAGTTGGAAGGCCTGCCCGACGTCGAACCGATCTACCGGCTGGTCACTACCATCCTGGATCCGCTGCAGGCGCCGGCCGAAGAACTGGCCGCGCTTTATCACGAAAGGTGGGAGATCGAAAACACGTTTGATGAATTGAAGACCCATCTCCGGGGGCGTCAGATTGTCCTGCGCAGCAAAACCCCGGAACTGGTACGCCAGGAGTTCTATGGCTTCTTGCTGGCGCACTTCGCCGTTCGCCAGCTGATGCACGAAGCGGCTTTGTCGGTTGCGGAAGATCCGGACCGACTCTCTTTTCTCCACGCGGTACGCGTAGTTCGCCGTAAGTTGTCGGTCTGGGACGCTATTCCCCCCTCCGGCGAGAAAAAATCTTCATCACACGATTCTTGACGAAATACTCGAAGAACGCGTTGTCTCCAGCCGCAAACGATGGAATCCGCGGGGCGTAAAGCGCAAGATGAGCAAATACCCATTGCGGCCGAGGCACCAAGTGGCAAGCAAATGCCTCAGAATCGCAAATGCATCCGCATCCTTAAGTGAACAGTATGATAGCAGGGAAGCGACGAGATTACGCCAAGGTTCGAAGTCATCTACGAGAAGAATCCTGACGCCGCGCGTCATCTGTCTCTTTTCATAGCGTGTCGCGAGTGAACGTCGAAAAGCCGCAGGAATCATATCGTGTGAAGGCCTGCTATGCCACTTTTTCATCCGCTGCCTTGATGATTCTTCTTTTTGACTCCCAGCCCGTCAAGCGTCACTTCTACCAGTTGCCTCTTGAATTATTTCCTCATATAAACGTCTTTCCTGGAGAGTCTCGCCCGCCGCACGGATGGCGCCACAGGCACGCTTCGTTGACAAAACCCGAATTCCCGTCCGCCGATATGCAGTTCACGCATCGCGTTCAACCTCTAAGCCTTGCCAAGTTGAAGGGGCTGAACGATGGCGAGCTGATGGCGCATTTAAGGGCTGGTTGCAACGACGCTCTTGCTGTTTTGTTCGACCGCTACCACCGCCTAGTACTGAGTATTGCTCTTAAAATCGTCCGCGATCCGGGCGAGGCGGAAGACGTCATGCAGAACGTCTTCCTGGAAATTTTCCGGTCGGTGGCACAATTCGACCCCGCCAAAGGCACGACTAAGGTGTGGATTCTTCAATATGCCTATCATCGCGCTATCAACCGCAGGCAACACCTGTATGCCAGGAATTTCTACAACCAGGCGAATGTGGACGAGGTCGAGGCTCGCTTGCCTGAAACTGCCTCCACCCTGGGCCGGTTTACACAGCATGAGTTGAGGCTTCTCGTTCGGCAGGGGCTGGCAACACTGAGCGGGCCCCAAAAACAGGTCGTTGAACTGGCCAGTTATAACGGGCTGTCGATGCGGGAAATCGCCGACAAGATGGGCGACTCTCTATCGAATGTACGTCACCATTACTATCGGGGGTTGCAGAAACTGCGTTCCTTCGTCGGAAACAGGCCGGAGATGAAGAAGGCAGCAGGCCGCGATGAGTGATCATTCCCATTACGAAAAATTGGCCGCTCTGTTAGCAGGCGGATTCCTCTTGGAAGAGGAACTCGTGGAGCTCCGCGAACACGCAAAGGATTGCGTTGAATGCAAGAGGGCCCAGGAGGAGTTTAATGGACTCGTTCGCTCCGGATTGCCGCTAACGTTGAGTCCAATTCGTGAATTCGTAGATAAGGTAAAGGCCCGGTCCGATAACGGCCTGCGCGCACGATTCCTTCAACGCGCTAGGCGCGAAGGCATCGTGTTCTCCCCCGGCGTCGAATGGTCAGCCTGGCAAGCCGGCTGGCGATTTGGCCTCCCCATTGCAGCCGCGACGGCTTTGGCCATCGCGATCGTCGCGCTGGCTTTCTTTTGGACTTACCGGCGCCCCGCCTGGCGGGTACCCTTGCAGACGCAGCAGCGGGTCGAACAGCTTAAACGAGAGAACGCCGCGCTTACCGCAAGCCTCTCTAAGCTAAACGAGTCGCTCACGGCGAGCCAGCTCGAAGTTCAAAATCTGCGCACTGAACTGGGAAACTCTGCCAAGACGGTCGAGAACCTTCGCCGCAACGGTGAGCAGGCACGAGGAGACGCAGAACGGTCCTCCAGCCAGAACGTGCAATTGCAAGACGAAGCACGCAACCAGGAAAAACTGCTGGCCGACGCGAGAGACGAAGCGGCTCGTATCAATCAATTGCGCGTAAACGACCAAGCCTCCCTGGCCGAGCAACTCAATCGCATAACGGAACTCTCAAACAGGTTGCGGATCGCGAGTGCCACCCTGGAAATGGAACGGCAACTCGCGGCGGCGGGTAAGGATGTCCGGGAGCTAATGCTGTCCCGCGAGCTGCATGTCATCGATGTCCATGACACGGACCCGAATGGAAATCCCAGCAAAGCCTTCGGACGCGTTTTTCTGACCGAAGGCAAATCCCTCACCTTCTATGCCTTTGATCTAAATGAAGACGCCGCATTAAGTGCGAAACGTGGTTTCCAAGTCTGGGCAGTGCCAGAAACGAGCAAGAATTCCTCTCGCAGCTTGGGCTTCCTGCGCGTGGATGCCAAAGCACAGGGGCGCTGGGTGTTGAAGGTGGACAACCCTGAGCTTGTGAAGGAAATCAGCTCCGTTTTTGTCACAGCCGAGCCCGTGGCCGGCGCCAAACAGCCCGGCGGACAGAAGATGCTCTACGCCTACTTGGGCGAGGCCAATCACCCGTAATGTATGGGTCTCCCCCTGGGGTTTTGCGTAAACATTCATTCTAAAGATAGATAAAGTGGTTTGTTTTCATACCCTTACGTAAGTGTTGATTCCAAATAACTTAAATGTTGCGCAGAAGTGTGCACTTATGCGTTTCGAGATTGCCCGGCCGGCCTGATGCGGTCTGCGAATCTGGGTGCAATTGTTGGCGGGCAGTGGTTCATTCGCCGGGAAGAACGCACGGGCTAAAATCCGGGCTAGAAAAAGCAAAAACGCCAGCTGACTGCTGGCGCTCAGACGGCACGCAATATTTCCCGAAAACAGAATAAATAATGTTGGTGCTTCAGTCAATAGAGAAATTAACGCAAAACGAGCAGCTGTTGAAGCTGGGGTTCGATTCCAGATTCCGCAGCATTAAAGCAATTCATTTCAAATCAGGACAGTACCTCTCAACTTTCCTGCTTGAATCACGTCACCCATAAGAATACCCTTCTCAGTACTTTGAAGACGGAACGGAACTAGCCGCAATTTCTCATATTAAGTGGAAAAAGGCTGTTGCTTCATGGCATAACTCTTTTATCAGGAAGAAATTCTGCCAAGAAGGAGCAACAGCCTTATGACTGCAGAGTGTAACCAGTTCGTCTTCGGATTTCATCCTCAAAAGCGACGCGACATCCGGGCGCAGTTCGATGGCGGGGCAATCACCAGCGATGGCGGTGGTCTGCTGCTGCGGGAGGTCGAGAAGCGCATTGGGATCCTCCACCAGTTTGCCGCCTGCTTCACCGATTATCGGAATCCCGATCTGATCGAACATCCGGTAAAGCAGTTGGTGGCCCAGAGAGTCTATGGGCTGGCCCTGGGATATGAAGATCTGAACGATCACGAGGAGTTGCGGAATGATCCCCTGCTGGCGGTGCTGGTTGAGAAGGAGGGTCCCGATAACCAAGTGTTAGCCGGAAAAAGTACCTTGAATCGGTTGGAACTGAGCGGGGAGAAGGTCCGTGAGAAGGAGCGCTACAAAAAGATCGTGCTGGATCATGGAGCCGTGGACCGGCTGCTGGTGGAAGTCTTTCTGCAAGCCCACCGGGAGGAGCCGAAAGAAATCATTTTGGACCTGGACGCCACTGAGGATCCGCTGCACGGGAAGCAGGAAGGACGTTTCTTCCATGGCTACTATGGACACTACTGCTACCTGCCGTTGTACATCTTCTGCGGAGAGTTTCTGCTGTGTGCGCGGTTGCGATCGTCGAACATCGATGCGTCGTCGGGGAGTGTTGAGGAACTGGAGCGCATCGTGGCCCAGATTCGTTCCGCGTGGCCCCAGGTGCGTATCGTGGTGCGTGGAGATTCGGGATTTTGCCGCGAGGAGCTGATGGCTTGGTGTGAAGCGAACCGCGTAGAGTACGTGCTGGGACTAGCGAAAAACGAACGTTTGAAGACGGAGATCGCCAAGGAGATGGCGGAGGCGAAAGCGCAGTACCAACAGACCGGACGCGCGACTCGACTGTTCAAAGAGTTCTTCTATCAGACGCTGAAAAGCTGGAGTCGTGCGCGACGCGTGGTGGCCAAGGCCGAGCATCTGGAAAAGGGAGAGAACCCGCGATTCGTAGTGACCTCTCTGAGCGGAGAAGCATGGCCGGCACAGGCGCTGTATGAAGAGCACTACTGTGGAAGAGGGGACATGGAGAATCGCATCAAGGAACAATTGATGCTGTTCAGCGATCGCACCAGCACGCATTACCTGCGCAGCAATCAATTGCGCTTGTACTTTTCTTCGATCGCCTACGTGTTGTTGCAGATGCTGCGGCGACTGGGACTGGCGGGAACGGAGTTGGCCCAGGCGCAGTGCTCCACCATTCGGCTCAAGTTACTGAAGATTGGCGCGCTGATCCGCATCACGGTGCGCAAGGTGTGGGTCTCGCTGGCCGGTGGGTACCCCTATGTCGCACTCTTCCAGCAAATCTATGAAAAGCTCTGCGCCGTGCCGCTAAAGTATTGAAAAAGAAAGATCCCGAACAACTTTTTCGTCGCTTCTGTCAACCGGGGGAAAGGTGTGCGCCGAAACAGTCTCGGAGAGAGGAAATCTCTCACGCCAAGCGAAAAAACGGATTAGCGAACAACGTGAGCGATACGTGAAGCGCAGGGGCTAGGGACTGGGAGGAATCGGGATTCCCAAAGCGGCGCATCGGGCGATATGAGCTTGCTTCCAACGGTCGGGAAGCCAGGCGTCGAGGTCGCGGGCTGGCCAGGTCGGGAGATTCACCAGCAGTTGCATGAAATAGAGATGTGGGTCCATGTCATGCCGGCGGCAGCTGCTGGTCAAGCTTGCCAGGATCGCTGCGGTCCTTCCGCCGCGAGGGTTGCCGACGAAGAGGGAGTTTTTGCGATTGAGGACCACGCGCTTCATCTCCCGTTCGCTAACATTATTATCGATGGGCACGGCGCCATCGCTGGTGAACACGGTCAGCGCCTCCCATTGGCCAAGCGTGTAGTTCACGGCGTCGGCCATGGGATGCTTCGGTATCAACTGCTCTTTCCAGATCAGCAGCTTACCATGCAGCTCCGCCAGCACCGGGACCGACCGTTTCTGCCGCAACTCCAGTCGCTCGGCCAAGGAAACGTCTTTGGCCTGTCTTTCCACCGCAAACAGTGCGTCCATCAGGGCGACCGCCTCGCGCGCAATCTCCGGTGCCGTTTTCTCGGCTTCCACGAACTTGCGTCTCGCATGCGACCAACATCCCGCGCGAGTCATGGCGTTACCAGCCACCACCCCGTTGTAGCCACCGTAAGCGTCGGCCAACAAAACTTGGGTGTAGTCTTTCAGAAATTCCTTCGGGCCTTCTCGACTGCGATTCAGGGTGAAGTCAAACACGTTGTACGGATTGGTCTCGTCGCCTACATACACCCACATGCGGGCCGACTGCGTTTGGCCCGGGCTCAACATCGGCTGGACCGTGTCGTCGGTGGCCACTACGTGCGATTTCCTCACCCGCTCGGCCATCCGCTGGTATAACGGCTCGACCACATCGGCGACATCTCCGCACCACACCGATTGTGTGGCTCGTGAAATCTCAAAGCCTTGCCGCTCGAAAATATCTTCCAGTCGATAGAGTGGGAGATAATCTGCAAATTTGCTGGTGACGATAAAAGCCAGAAGCCCTGGCCCAGCAAAGCCTTTCTCGATGGCTGTGTCGGCTTTGGCGGCCACCGCGATCTGCGGATTTTCTCCCCGACCCTCACAACTGGCGCATGCATACTTCTTGCGTACATGCTCGAGCCGTTCGAAGTGTCCCGGAATGTATTCGATCTGCCAGCTTTTCTCGCTGCCCATCTCTTGGCGCTCCACACCACAGCCTGGGCAGACGCGCTCCTCCGCGCTCAACTCATAGACTTGCGTGTTGACCGGGAGATTCTCGAAGTTGGCCAAAGCACGCCGCCCCTTGCGGCGCTTCACTCGCCGTAACTCCGGTTCGGCTTCTGCTTGTCGGAGATCTTTCAGCTGGATCGGCTTTTGTTCCAAGGCCTCGGCGAACTCCAGAAGCATCTGGGCCAGCTGGTTCATGCTCAAACGATCCGCTCGCGGGCCGTAGGTCGCCTTCTTGTAGCGCTCCAGCTCCATCTTTAGTCGCAGAGTCTCAAGATACAGCTCGTCGGCGCGCTTGCGCTGCTCTTCGGCTTTCCTAAGATATTCGTCGGCGCGCTTCTCCTGGCGCTCGCGTTCCTGCCACTGCGAATGCAGCATGGCCTTCAGTGCTTCTTTGTCTTCGGGCAAGTTGCTCAAGAAATTCTCGTTGGTGGGCACATCTACTTAGACGTAGCAGAGTGAACTTTGTTACTCACACCGTGATTATTCTATGCGTTATTTTTATTTTTTTCTTGGACTAACTGTTTTCTTCGCTGTTTCACACGGCGCGTTCATAACGTCGCACGCGCTTCAGCTTCGAAACATCGATCCCATCCAGAATCATTGCTAGCTCGCTGGCACGCAACTCCACCGATCGCGCCCCCTGCTCGACTCGCGGCAGTTTGAAAACCCCAAGTTCCAGCCGCTTGTACCACAGTACGAAGCCGTCCCGGTCCCACACTAGAATCTTCAACCGATCGCCGCGCCGCGAACGGAACACAAACAGATGACCGCTTTGCGGGTTCTCTCCCATGACCGCTCGCACACGTTCCGCCAGCCGATCGAATCCACAGCGCATGTCCGTTGCTTCGCTGGCCATCCAGATCCGCGCTCCCTGCGCACGATCCATGGCCTGCAAACTTGGCAGCCCGATCACTCCGCCGCCTCCACTACCTCCAACAACGCCCGCACATGTTCGGCATCGAATCCTGGCCTCACCATCAGGCTTCGCCCATTCCTCAGTCGGATTTCAACGCTCGAATCGCCCGGCGTGCTCGGCCCCTGCCCCGCCACTTGCACTTCCAGGAACTTTGTTGGCGTGGTTGGCGTGTCTTCCTCCAGCCGCTTCTTCCACACGAAAAAGTACGGCCGGCACAAACCGTGCTCTCGACAAAACGCTTTCACACTCTGTCCGCTACGCGCCTGCTCGGAAACCAGCCTTCGCCACTTCATCCAGGCTTTCTTTGAGCGCTTGGTCATGTCGCAACATTGCATTGCGACGTGAATCTTTACAAGATGGGGTTCGCGTAGCGCTCACCGAACAACAGCACCCCGCGAAACTATTTCGCAACTCCCAATTCGAACAAACTTCACCCCACTGCTGCCAAGCTGTGAGAGATTGGGGCTAGCTGCCTGGTGCGAGCACTAGGGAGATTGATCGATGAAGTCCCTTGTACTCGTTGTGCTGCTTCTTCTGTTCGCGGTGGCGGCCAGCGCACAAACAGAAAGTGCCCGGATTTCCGGCAGGGTAACGGACCTGACAGGCGCCGTCATCGTCGGCGCTCAGTGCAAAATCACCAGCCTTGAAACAGGTGTCTCCGTTACCACCACAACCAACGAGTACGGGATCTACGTGCTGCCCGACCTGCATCCCGCTACCTATAGCCTGACTATCCAAAAGGAAGGGTTTCGTACCGTCGTCCAACCCTCCCTCCAACTGTACGTCCAGGATGCGCTGAACGAGAACTTCACGCTGGCAATCGGTCCCGCGTCAGAAAGCATAACCGTTCTAAGCGACACATTCGGGGTACGAACCGACTCGGCGGCGGTCAGTACCCTGGTGGACCAGCAGTTCGTTGAGAACATGCCGCTGAATGGGCGCAGCTTCCAGCCGCTGATCGCGCTGGCGCCGGGCATAGTGTTCACATCGCAAAATCTCGGAGAAGGGCAGTTCAGCGCGAATGGGCAGCGCAGCGACGCGAACTATTTCATGGTGGATGGAGTGAGTGCCAATTTTGGCGTAAACATCAGTGGCCTCGGTCAGACTTTGGGGGGCGCGATACCGGGTTTCACCGCGCAAGGCGGCACGAATGGACTGGTTTCCGTAGATGCCATGCAGGAGTTCCGCATCGAGACTTCGTCGTATCCGCCTGAATTTGGGCACACTCCAGGAGCCCAAATCTCCATCGTCACAAAATCCGGTGGCAACCAGTTCCACGGCACAGCCTTTGACTACATGCGGAACGACATTTTCGACGCTCGCAACTATTTTGACGCCCCGCCGCTTCCCAAACCCGCGGAGCGCCAGAATGACTTTGGCGGTACAATTGGCGGCCCCATCCGCAAAGACAAGACTTTCTTCTTTTTCTCGTACGAAGGGCTGCGTTTGCGGCTGCCGCAGACGGCCTCCGGAGAGTTCCTTACGGCGTCGGCCCGGGCCGCGGTTGCGCCCGCCTATCAGCCAATTGTCGACGCCCTGCCGCTTCCCCCCGCGAACGCGCCTCTCATCGACCCCACCTGCGACAACGTCACAAATCCATGCCTCGCGAACCTCACCGTGGCTTATTCCAATCCCTCCTCGCTCAACGCCACCAGTATCCGCATCGACCAGAACTTCACCAAAAAAATCACGCTATTCGCACGCTACGTCCACGCGCCCTCTTATGGCGCCTACCGGAGCTGGGAGGAATTGCATTACCTAAACGCGAATACGGACACGCTTACCGCCGGGTTGACTATCTTGCTTGCCGCCAACAAGGTGAACGACTTCCGCGCAAACGTGAGTCGCTACACCGGCGCCTACATAACCGACCTAACAGACTTTTATGGCGGCGTGGCGCCGCCTACCTCCGTGCTGTTCCCGGCTTCGTCCGTTTATCGCCCTGGCAGAAGTCAGAATCTCGTTTATCTTGGATCCATCGGCGATGGCAACATGGATGTCCGGGCGGGTACCGAATATTCCAATGTGCAACGGCAACTCAACTTTGTGGATACATTCTCCTGGGCCGTTGGGGTGCACCAAATTAAGTTCGGCATCGATTATCGTCGTGTAAACCCGACCTCATTGGAAGGCACCGGGTACAGTTTTTTCCCGTCCGGGTACGCGGAGTTGGTGGCAGGCACGTCGGACGTCGTCCTTCTGTCTTCGTACCGACCTTTCTCGGTAATCGTGAATAACTACTCGCTATTTGCTCAGGATACCTGGAGGGTCACGAATCGCCTGACGCTGACCTATGGGTTGCGCTGGGAGATCAACACCCCGCCGGTGTCGGCAACGGCAGGCGAACCACTCTATGTGCTGCAGGGAATCTTTGATGCGAACCCGCTCGCAGAGGTGCCAGGAGCTCTTTGGCACACCAGGTATAACAATTTTGCTCCGCGGATTGGAGCTGCCTTCCAGATCACACCCAAAACGGTGGTGCGCGGAGGATTTGGCGTCTTCTATGATTTAGGTTACGGAAACGTCGGCTACGCCGCCTATGGGTTTCCATACCAAATCTCCCAATTCATTTCTGCATCACCACCGCTCCCTTTCGATCCGAGCAACCCAGCTTTGCAGCCGCCGCCATTCTCAACGGTCATCAACAGCGGGGCTTTTTTAAGCGCTGTCGATCCAAACCTGCAACTCCCCTACACTTTGGAGTGGAACGCGGCCATTGAACAGCAATTGGGAGCGAAACAAACGTTGACGGCAACCTATGTTGGGTCAGACGGCAGACGGCTGTTGCGGCAGGACGCCATTTCGCCGCCAGGTTTCGGTGGAGGGCCGATTCAGGTAACGCGGAACGCTGGATATTCGCACTATGATGCATTGCAGGTCCAGTTCCAGAGGCGAATTTCGCAGGGACTGCAAGCCTTGGCGTCGTATACGCTGGCAAAATCGAGCGATGTGGGTTCCGCTGATGCGGCTGGTCTTGAGGCAACAAGCGTAAGCGACGTCGTGCTGCCACCGCTGTCGCCATCGGATTTTGACATTCGCAACAGCTTCGCGGGTGCCATCTCGTACGAAGTGCCAACACCTGCTTGGGGCCGTGCGGGCAAAGTGCTCCTGGGAGGCTGGGCCGTGGACGGGCTCGTGCGCGTGAGTTCGGCGCCCCCGATCAACGTAACGGTCGGTGGGCTCGTGCCCCAGTCCGAGTACAATCGCATTCAGGCGGACATCGTGCCAGGTCAACCCTACTGGATCGCTGATCCGACGCAACCGGATGGCAAAGCGTTGAATCCGGCAGCCTTTGCGCCGCCACCCAAGGGGGAGAACGGAAACCTCCCCAGGAATGGACTGCGTAGCCCGTACTCGATCGATCAGACCGATCTGGCGCTGCGCCGTCAGTTCAGCATTTCCGAACGAGTCAAGCTGGATGTGCGCGCGGAGTACTTCAACGTATTCAACCATCCGATGTTCGGACTGCCCGGATCGGGGTGCAACCCAGACAGCTTCTGGGGATATCAGGGCGGATCAGCACTCTCAACTTTTGGCAAGGTATGCCCTGGCTCGACGACGAACACCGATGGATCAGGCACCATTACCGGTCAGAACCCACTATACGCCGTTGGTGGTCCGCGCTCCGCACAGTTCACGATCAAACTGCATTTCTGACTAGGACCGGAGCGCTTCCCAAAGCCTGCGAGGCATAAACTCTAGATTGGGTAGGCAAGATCCGTAGAGACAAAGATGCACCCCGCGAGGGCTGCTCGTATGGCCTCCAGGAGGTCGGAGGCCATCTGGGCTTTCACGACGTGTCCCGAAGCGCCGGCCTCCAGGCAGGCCTGTACGAAGTCCTGGCTGGAATGCACGGTCAAGAAAATGATTCTTGACCGGCAGCCGTATTCCTTCAATTTTTTGACTGCTTCAATGCCATTCATGATCGGCATGGAGATGTCGGTAACAATGACGTCAGGATTCAGCTCCAGGGCAGCTTCAATCAGAGATTTGCCGTCAGCTACCTCGCCGACGACCTCAAAATGAGGATCGAGTATGCCGTTCACCATGCCTCGCATATTCGCGTGGTCATCAGCCAGCAGGACTCGCACTTTGCTCATTTGACGGACCAACTCGTTGCGGGAGGCAACCCACAATTCCGCGCCGCTTCCCCATTAGCATGGCAGTCGAAGACTTAGACCGGACGCGATGCTGATGTGTTCAAAAGAATATGAAAACCTAGCACTAGGGGGAATCGTCAGGAATTGGCAAAACTAACAGTGAAAAAAGTCAAACTCGAGGGTACTAGTCGCTCCAAGGCAAGTTCTACGACTGGCGAGAACGCTACGGACGGGTCAATGAACACAACGGTTGGATTCCCCGTGATTTCTGGCTACAACCGTGGGAGAAGCAAGCCATCATCGGCTTCCACCGGGAACATCCTCTGGAAGGCTATCGGCGATTGACGTTCATGATGCTGGACGCTGACGTGGTAGCCGTCAGCCCCTCCAGTGTTTGGCGCGTACTCGGGCAGGCCGGGTTACTCTCTCGATGGAAGGGTAAGCCGTCGCGCAAGGGAACCGGCTTCGAACAGCCACCACAGCCGCACCAGCATTGGCATATCGATGTTTCCTACATCAACGTGAGCGGCACGTTCTACTACCTGTGCAGCATTCTGGATGGCTACAGCCGCGCGATCGTTCATTGGGATCTGCGGGAATCGATGACCGAAGCGGAGATCGAAATCATTCTGCAACGAGCACGAGAGCAATATCCGGAAGCAAAACCGCGCATCATCTCCGACAATGGACCGCAGTTCATCGCCCGAGACTTCAAGGAGTTCATCCGCATCGCCGGGATGACGCATGTGCGAACGTCTCCTTACTATCCGCAATCGAACGGCAAGCTGGAGCGCTGGCACAAATCCCTAAAGTCAGAGTGCATCCGGCCCGGCACACCGTTGACGAGGGAAGATGCGCTGCGTCTGATTCAAACCTACGTGGAGCATTACAACACCGTACGTTTGCACAGTGCCATCGGCTATGTGACGCCGCAGGACATGCTCGCCGGACGACAGGCCGAGATCCACGCGGCACGCGATCGCAAGCTCGAGGAAGCACGTCACCAGCGGCGGCTCCGACGGGAGGCCGTATCGCCGCTTGCACATTCTTCGAACGCGACTACAATGACTTCGCCAGGTGAAACAGAGGCGGGCTCTGCAGGGATGCAACCATGCTGAGGGATAACCTGGTAGGACTCATCGAGCCGATGCGAATCAGCGCGGGAGCTGATCCTCTCGCGCTGAACATCCAGAAACAGGCATCGGACGATAGATCCTCATGCCTTGAAAATCCCCGCCCCGCAGGGGCGGAATCTTCACTAACGGAAAACGTCACATCTCCATTTCAGGCTGAGCCAGCACAACAGCAGATCGCGGTACGGATGCTTCGCTCCGCACGCCACTGTACTCCCACTTCCTGGAGTACCTGGCGTTGGTTGGTACCACCAGGGCTAATTTGGCCGCGTGAGGCGGCATCCGGCGCATTCAATTACAGACTTCACTTAACAGAGCCATTTAGCCATTCTCTCCGCTCCTGTCAGTTGTGACAGTTCCCGCACAGCGCTACTTTGGAATCAAACGGTGTGTTTCAACGAGCTGGGGTGCAGAGACTCGGCGCAAATCGAAAGGACAATCCGCCATGTTTGGAAGAAAAGTTGGCGCTGTTCCCGTATCTGTGGCCATGCGCTCCGCACTGCTGCCCCTTCTTCTCGGCATGACCGCATTCGCTTGGGCGCAGAATCCAAAGAAGACCAATACACCTCCACCCCAGGGAACCGCCTCGGGTAAGCCAGCTTCGGGTACGCCCCACCAAGCCCCAGCGCAGCACCCTCACGGAACTCCCAGTGCCGGTCAACGGCCTGCGACGCCGGGCGGCGCGAGCACGAACAAGGGCGCACCTGCGAATGCCAACAGGGGAGGCCAGACGAGCACAAACAAAGGCGCCCCTGCGAATGCCAACAAGGGAGGCCAGACGAACCCAAACAATGGTGCTCCGACAAATGGCAACAGGGGAGGCCAGACGAGCACAAACAAAGGCGCCCCTACGAATGCCAACAAGGGAGGCCAGACGAACGCGAACAAAGGCGCCCCAGCGAATGCCAACAGAGGAGGCCAAACGAGCGCAAACAAGGGCGCACCTGCGAATGCCAACAAGGTTAATCAATCGAACTCAAACAAAGGTGCTCCTACGAATGGCAACAGGGGAGGCCAAACGAGCGCAAACAAAGGTGCCCCCGCAAGTGCCAACAGGGGCGGTCAAACGAGCACGAACAAAGGTTCCCCTGCAAATGCCAACAGGGCTGGCACGACGAGCGTAAACAACTCGCGCAACAATGCAGTGATCCGTCACCAGCCGGCAGGGAGCAAGACAGTCGTTCTGAAGAGCGGCGGCAGCGCGACGTATCGAAGCAATGGCCAGGTTCGCGTGATCCAGACTCAGGGGATGACCATCAATCGCGGCATGTACGGCAACACTCGAATCGTGAGCACGCACAACGGACGCACTGTGGTGAGCTATGGGAGAGGCGTAGGCTACAGCCAGCGCTCCTACTATAGCCACGGTGGCCACGTCTATGTTCAGCGAACCTACTATCGAGGCGGCCACTACTATGCCTACGGATATCGCACCTACCATTGGGGGGGCCGTTCTTATTACGGCTATGCTCCCGCTTATTATTGGCATCCCGCTTATTACAGATGGGCTTACAATCCGTGGCCTGCACCGGTCTATTACTCATGGGGTTGGAGCCCGGCGCCGTGGTATGGCTACTACGGTCCATATTTCGCGCCATACCCGGTGTATCCAACGGCCGCATTTTGGCTGACGGATTATTTGATTGCGGCGAATCTTCAAGCTGCCTACATGGCTCAGCAGGCCGCCGCCCAAAGCTCGCAAGCCGGACCTCAGCCGTTGGCAACGGCGTCGGCTCGTGCTATCGCTTCGTTCTGGCCCACCAATTCGATGACAGAGGTCATTCTTAAGGTTGCCATCGGAGCATACATGCTTGCTGCGGAAGCACCGCCCCCGGATGCCGGTGCGACGCAGCTTAGTCCAGAGGTGAAGCAGGCAATCGCCGATCAGATGAAGCAGGAGATAGCGAAGGAACAGGCCGCGGCGGCCAGCGGGAAGAAGGATACTCCGAGCACGGACCAAATGCCCGCGGCTCTCGATCCCAAAATACGCATCTTCGTAGTCTCCTCGGACTTGGATCTCACCACGTCGGAGCGCGCGGAGTGTGGGCTGACGCCCGGCGACGTCGTCTATCGGACCGGCGACAAGCCTGACGCTGACAACATGGTGCACGCAATCGTCAAGAGCAGTAAGAAGGATGAGTGTGCTGTCGGCGCAACCGTTGCAGTCGATGCCGGAGACCTGCAGGAAATGCACAATCAACTGCGGATCCAGTTGGATGCCGGACTTAAAGAGCTGGCGGAGAAGCAGGGGAAAGACGGAATCCCGACTGCTCCCGATACCAAGACTCAGGCTGGTGAAATCCCAGCACCAAAGCCGGACGAGAGCGTTGCAAGTGACCTGCAGCAGCAGCTAAAGGACGCTGCGCAGGTACAAGCGCAGCTGCCGAACTCGACAGGCAACCCGAATTAAGCTGGGCTGGATCGCTTCAAAGCTGCATGCCGTTAAATTCCGCCGCATACAGAGTCGCCCAAGATGAAACGGCGCTGGCAAATAATCCGCTCTCACGATGAACAGGCGTAGGGAAGTGAAAGAGCAGGCCTTTCGAACAAGTTCACTCAGGGAATCTGTTTCGTGTGATCCGGCTGGGCAGGCGTGTGGCTACGAGACCCCCTTCATTTCCTACCTCCGTGGCCTCGTTCTGGCGCGCGACTCAAGAACACGTTAGCACCTGGATTTTTTCTCCGTATCTCCCTTCACGTCGTTTCGTAAATTAGGTAAGAAGCGACGGTTGGCATTTCCCTCCGTGCACGACCGCGTCACGAAGAATCCCGTGCTACGTGTCGAGACGCGTTCCGGGTTTTTCCACCGGGCAATCATCATCACGCCAGCAGATACCGTGGCGAACCTCAGGCCTCTTCTTTCACCGCTCCAGTACACCCTCGTGCTTATGCGCGTGGCGATCGGCGGGCTTGTTCGCGCCGAAATTCCGATCCCTGAAAATTGACAAAATTTTACAAGGACATTTTTGGGCGTGCAATTCGGCTTCGCCGGAAGTGAAGAAGAGCGGCATAAGCGTTGGCGAAAAGAATGGTGGGCACGACGAGGCTTAAACTCGCGACCTCTGCGGTGACAGGGTGGCACTTGGTCGGAACTCAATGAAACTTAACGGTACTGATAGCCCGTCACTGGGATTCTATGGGACCCTTTGCCACGATTTATTGGACCCTGATCGGACCCACGTTTTCCGAGCGTACACTTTGGATGAGACACTTTTCGAGGGTGAGCTAGAAACTGTGGTGCGCCTACTTAATCGGACTTCGCGCGCAAGTCCATGACCAGGTGTTTCGAAAACGACCCGCCAAATTATTGTAGCTTTGCGTACTCAGCTTTGGCTTGCTTTAGGAGGCGAAGGTTCGGGTCGGCATCCTTCCAAAGATTGAAAAAAATCTCCAGCGTCTCGCGAGCCTTCTGTTTTTCACCTTGAGAGGCATAATCTGAAGCAAGCGTATAGTAAGAGGCCAGCCAGTGCTGTTGGGGTTCCCAGGACGAGGCGCCTCCTTCAGGGATTGCCAGCAGCTTCTCATACCATGCGATGGCCTGATCCACTTTGCCGGACTGCTGGTAGGCGTGGGCCAACGCTTCCGCCTGGATGCCACGAACATTTATGCCGGTTCCCGTGTCCAAGCCCAGGAGGCCTTTGATCGCGCCGTCCGCGTCTCCCTTCGCCAGTGCCACCTCCGCCTGCAATACGTGAAAATAAACGGTGTCTTCAGCATCGCGCGGTTCCACTGACGCAGCGACCGTCTCCGCAAGTTTCTCCGCCTTCTCAACGGCGCCAGCGCGCGCGTATTCCTGGCCCACCAGGGCCGCCCAGGTCACTTTCGGACCGATCTCCTTCAGCCGAGCGACAGAGGCATCAAGGTGCTCCATCTGGCCTCGAGTATCGCCTTCTCCCTTCGCTATGACGGCCAGCATGAAATGGGTTCGCGCCAGATCGAACGCGCTAGAATTAGCCTCCTGGATCCTCAATTCCTGCTCGAAGATCTGTCGCGCCGCGGCAAGTCGTCCGTGATAAAGATCCAACATCGCTATCGAGCGCAGCCCCTGGGCGCGAGTTTCCGGCTTGGCCAACATTGCCGTGAAAGCCTGGATGGCCTTGTCGTCATGGCCCAGCGCGACTAACGTGTATCCGTATTCGCGGTTGATGTCTCCCGAGGTCAGCCATCCCGGTTCCTGACGAAATGCCTGGTCATAGGCATCCAGAGCTTTCTGGAATTGACCCATGCTCTTATACGCGGTGGCGATTTCAATGTAAGTCCGGGCATCGTCAGGAGCGATGCGCAGCAGCTGCTCGTACTGCTCGATGGCCTCCGGCTGACGATCGTGTAGGCGTAGCAGCCGCGCGTAACTCGAGTGAATGGGCCAGTCATCGGGATACTGAGTGAGATAGGTCTTGTAGAGCACCATCGCCTCATCCACATGCCCCTGATCGTCCGCAAAATTGGCCTGAATCGAGAGGCGCTCGCGGTCCGTCGATCGTGAGGTAAGAGAAAGCGCTTTTTCATACTCCGCTTGCCCGCGGCCGGACTGGTAATAGATATAGCTGTAGTATCCGTTCGCGAGCGCTGCGTGGGCCATGGCGAAATCGGGATCGGTCTCAACCGCCGCCCGGAAGAGCGTCATGGCTTCATCGAACTTGCCTCGGTGCCACAGCGACTCGCCATCGGCGTATTGTTTCAACGCGGTGAGTGAGCGCGTGGTGACTTGCGGCAGTGGTGGGCCCGTGCGGTGAATCTGGTAGAGCGACTCGCCGAGGTCGCGTCGGATCTCTCCTGCGAGCGCGTCCAGGGCGTCGAGGATGTGGTCCTCTCCGTAGGACCGCTCGGAATGTGAGCTCGCAACCTCTCCGGTTTGCGGGTCAATCAGTTCCGCAGTGAGCGCATATTCTTGGCCGGTACGCGTGATGCCGCAAACCACGAGCCCCCGGATGTTTTCCCGCTGACAGATTTCGCGGCCCACGGCGCGCGTAATCTTTTCGTTTGGGTTCCTTCCCATCATTTTCAGCACTGCATCCAGCCGCGCCTCTGGAAAAACATTCGCTCGACGTGATTGCCGCAGGCTGATCACAAAGGCGGTTTGCAGGGCTTCGTCGAAGCGCGGGTCACCGGTATGGTTTTCGAAGTCGGTGACGAGCACGGAATCGCGCGGACTAAAAGAGAAAGCCGGTCTCCCGTAGAGAAGCCAAAAGCCCAAGCCACCCAGAATCGCTAACGCCGCCGAAGCGATCACCCAAGCTGTCCACCGAGTTCGCCGCCTGTCAATGGGTGCTGAGGCCACCTCGGGCTTCTTCGCGGAGGAGGGCGATTCCGCCGCAATAACAACCGCCCGCGCCGGCGGCGCAATTTGCGTCACCTCTGCCAGAAAGCGATAGCCATGCCGCGGAACCGTTTCGATATAGTGAGGCTGTTCCGCGTCGTCCCCCAAAGCATCGCGTAGCTTTTTGACCGCCGTGTTCAGCCCATCTTCGAAATCCACAAACGTGTCTTCCGGCCAAAGCCGCTTCTGCAGTTCTTCGCGAGTCACAACTTGCCCCGCGTTTTCGGCAAGCACGCTCAGCAGTCGCAGCGGCAAGTCCTGGATCTTGATGCGGCTGCCATTTTTGCGGAGTTGTCCAGCGGGGAGGTCTGCTTGGTAGGGACCGAAGGCGAATGAGGGCTGAGACCCTATCGGGGAATCCATGGAATCGCTCAAACCATTGGCCGGGGACGCGAAGCGAATGCTAACACCGGCTCCAGCCCTGGCGCAAGTTTGGGACGGACTGCGTTGAGCGAACTCGCAACTCCTCCCGAACAAGCAAGTTAGCCGTCCGGCAAGAGTTCAGCGTCAGTTCGGACCCCGTCCATTGACCCTCCAGCCTGCTTCCCGCATTGTGGCCGCAATGTTCGAGAGGAGCCGGGCTCCAATGAATTTGATCAGGAAAGAAAACGTAGAGAAGACCGAAATGGAATTAGAGGCATTGCTCTCGGCTGCCTGGGCCGCGCAAGCGGAACAGTCGCGATTCCAGTTGCACTCGGACGAACCACACGCCGGACCAGATTCACAGGAAACGGACGGGAAAGAAGGAGACACGAGATGAACGCGAGACTCGATAAACAACAAGATGTTCTGCGCACTGCCAGAAGGATTCTTGGCTTTGCCGGGCTGGCCAGCCTGTCGCTGCTTTGCGCTGGACAAGGCTGGGCGCAATCGCAGTCGGCGCAGCCCGAGTCCACAGCCGCACGCGCCGCCGCCGTCGCGCCCGCTACTTCGCCGGCAGCGCAATCGCCCGACGCTGCGGTCGCACCCAAGCAGGGTGTCGCGCAGAATTTCTCTGCAAAGCGGCCGGCACCAAGGGGGCCGTCCGAAGGCATCCAGGTCCACGGCCACTGGACCATCGAGGTGCGCAATCCAGACGGAAAAGTTGTTTCCCACACGGAGTTTGAGAATGCACTTTCGCCCGGATTCTCTTTTCCCCTCCCTACTCCTACTTTCGGCACCCAATCCGTTCAGCTCCCTGGCGGTAGCGCATTTCTTAGTGCCCTAATGACCGGCCAAGCGGTGATGACGCCCGAGAACTGGGCAATTCTTCTCGAAGGTCCGGGTGGCCTTCAAGGCACGAGCGCGCCCTGCACTCCAGTCGATAATAATGAGTATTATAGTTCCTGCTTTCTGTTTCCAAGCGCAGCGGACAACGCCTTTTCAGGGCCGATTTGCACTACCGTCAACGCCTCTCCTTCTCCCGGCCCTAATGGTTACTCGTGCAATCTCGCAGTGAGTCCGCTCGGCACAGGCCCCAACTTCACGGGATTTCAGTTGTCAGGCACAGTCATCGCGATGCAACCAGGTACGGTCTCCGCTGTTGTAACCATGAATTTCGGTGTCTGCGGGCCAACCGAATCCCTTGCGAACTGCCCTTTCGCTAGCAGTTCCGTCGGATTTGCAGCTTTCACGGCCCGCAACTTGGACGGAAACACAGCGGCTGGGGCTGCGGCCGGAGATCCAAATCCGGTTTCGGTGACCGCGGCAGGCCAAACGATCTCAGTGACAGTTGCCGTCAGCTTCCAGTAGCTCTCCGCCTTTGTTCCTCGGGCAGCGGAGACAGCGTGAGAGCGCAGGAGGCTGGAAAATGAGCGGCGGGAAGCGAATTAGGGATCACTGGAAGATTACGGCGGGAATTGCGTGCCTTACAGTCTTGCTCGCCGTGCTGGCAGCAGGAATCCACTGGCATCGCGCCGCGATAGCGGCTGGCACATTGCCAATTCAGACGACTCCGGCATCGAGAGCTCGCGCAGTACGACCTTTGTTCACACCCGCCCCTGCGCTCGCTTCACATTCACTCATGGTCTCGCATCCGACGAAGCTAATGCCTGCTCCAGAATCTGCGGCATTGGCTTTGCCACCCGCTGTGGCCTCCTCATCGGCACTTTCGCCGGTATCGACGGCGCAAGCAATGAAAGTATTCGCCGGTCTGCCGATGATGTTTGAAGCCAACGATGGCCAGACCGATTCACGCGTCAAATTCCTTTCTCGCAGTGCTGGCTACACACTCTTTTTGACGAATGACGAAGCCGTACTCTCCCTTCAAGCGAAAGCGCGCAGCCGCGCCCCCAATTCAAAGACTGCTGGGGCTCATGTGCGCCGCGACGTTCTCACCATGCGTCTAGTAGGGGCGGATCACGCCACGGAAGTGACAGGTCTGGATGGACAGAAAAGCGTCACGAATTATTTCAACGGCAACGATCGCAAGAACTGGCACACGCACGTGCCGAACTACGCGCGCGTGAAATACGCAAATGTCTATCCCGGTGTGGACCAGGTTTATTACGGCAATCAGAACCAATTGGAATCCGATTTCATCGTTGCTCCAGGCGCCGACCCCAGCGCCATCAATCTGGAGATTCGCGGCGCGCAGCATATGCGCCTGGATGCCCAGGGCAATCTAATTCTGAAAACGCGTAGCGGCGAAATGCGCCTGCTGAAGCCAGTGCTTTACCAGCCTGCGGCCGGACCGAATACGGGCCGCACCAAAATCAAAGGGAATTTCGTACTTCGCGGATCGAACCGCGTGGGGTTCGCGCCGGGTCGTTACGATCGCACACGGCCTCTGGTGATTGATCCGGTCATGTCGTTCTTCAGCTATTTCTCCGGAGACGGCAATGACGTAATCCGAGCAGTCGCCCTCGACCAGCAAGGAAACATGTACGTTACCGGCCAGACCACATCCGACCTTGAATTTCCCCCGTATCAAGTGGCGGAAGGCTGCCAGAATAATCTCGATTGTGCGGCGGGGGCGGTCTTTGTTTTCAAAATCAGCTCCATAGGAACGGCCGGAACTACTCCGCAGCTGGCCTATTTCAATTTCTTCTTTGTGCAAATCATAGGCCGAACCACGCCCCCCAAGGGCGATATCGGCAACGCGCTCGCCGTGGATTCGCAAGGAAACGCGTACGTCGCGGGCAAGACAACGTCAGGAGAATTTGGCACAGTGAATCCGTGCCAGGGCTGCGGGGGTGACAGTTTCGTGGCGGAGTTGGACCCCACGGGGAATATTATTTTTTCCACGACAATGGCGGGCCTCGGCTCCCAGATAACCGGACTGGCTCTGGATTCCGCCAGCCCGCCGCACATTTTTGTGGGCGGCACGCTGGCTGGGTATGCCCTGACGCCCAACACCCCGAATGGTTTCACGCCCGTAAATGCATATCAGCAATCCGGCCCCGCCGCGAACACGAACCTCACCACCGGCTTTGTCGCCGAACTGGGAACGGGTACGAC
Source organism: uncultured Acidobacteriota bacterium (assembly GCA_963843265.1). Taxonomy (GTDB): domain Bacteria; phylum Acidobacteriota; class Terriglobia; order Acidiferrales; family UBA7541; genus Acidiferrum. The sequence continues at coordinate 211,354 of CAWJJR010000003.1, forward strand.
CGCTTGCGCGGGTTCATCGGTCACGCAAGACTGCGTGCTCTACGCGACATTTTTCGGCGGAACGACAGGCTCGCCCGGCGATTTCATCAACGGCATCGCCGTTGACAACCAGGACCTGGTGTACATCACTGGCACAACGTCCACGAGCGATTTTCCGGTGATCTCAAAGTTAGCAGGGTATAGCCAGACGACTTGCCTCACCACCGAAACGTGCTCGCTGGCTTTCCTCGCCAAGCTCGACCCCACCGCCGGAGCCAACGGTTTGCTTTACTCCACCACGCTCGGCTTGCCGAACACAGGCGGGCCGGTGCAATACGTCGGCAATGCCGTGGCTGTGGCGAAGGACGGCTCCGGGTATGCCTACCTCACAGGAACCACTGGGAATCAACTCAACGGGGTGAGTAACAATAACAACGGCTTGTTTTTTCCCACCACACCCGGCGCCATCGGTACTCCGCAAAGTTCGTGCACTCCAGTGGGCGGAGGCGGGGACAGTTGTCCGGGCAGTTTCGTATCCGAAATCAATACGAACGCCCCGGGTCCGGCCTCGCTGGTCGCTTCGACTTATCTGGGCGGTGTGAACGGCGTGCTCACTTCCGCAAACGCCATCGCCGTGGATGCAGCTGGCAACGCCTTTGTCGCGGGCGGCACAAATTCGCTCGACTTTCCCCTTCCGAACATCCCGATTAGCGGGGACGCCATCCAGAATGTTTTACCGGCCTCCGCCGGTGGCATCGCGCAGTCTATCCAAAGCGTTTTCCTTGCAGTTCTGCCCTCGGGCTTGAATGGCTTTCTGTATTCCACTTACTTGGGCGGGAGTGGGCAAGGCGCTTGCTTTCCTCTTAATGATTGCACGGTCGGAAATATCACCTATCAGCCGACGGGCTCTACCGAGGTGAATGATTACGCCAACGCTGTCGCGCTGGACTCTTTGGGAGATGCGTATATTGCGGGACAAGAGACCTCTGGCAATTTTTACATCGCCCCAGCCGCGCAAACACTCTACGTCAATTCTTTTGACAGCCTTTCAGCCGGCAACAAAGGTTGGGCGGAAATCATCGGAACGGGGATTACTCCCCCGTCAGCGTACCCCATCATATCGATTTCGCCAGCCGCCGGAATCAATTTCGGCAACATCGGTCTCACCGGCACAGTCACCATGGGAATTACGGTGACGAATATAGGAACGGCCGCGCTCACTTACTATTACTCGACGATTGTGCCCGATGCAGGCACGCCTGCAGGCACCTTCACGGAATACGATACCTGCGCGGGCAGAAGTATTGCCATCTCGACGAGTTGCCTGATTAATATCACTTTCACTCCGGGCGCGATCGGTTCCTACGGCGTCACGCTACAGTTGGTAGACAGCGCCCCAAGCGGCACGCAAACCGCGCGTCTGACAGGCGCCGGCGTCGCTCCGTTCGCGCAAGCAGCGCTGACCCTTTTCCAGAACGGCACCTCGTCTACCAGCTTCAGCAATGATGTCCGCTTCGGAACCATCGAGCAAGGCGGTTCGAGTTCGACGGCAACCATTCAGGTTCAGAACAGCGGCACAGCACCTCTCGTGATTGGCAGCCTCTCCATCGTCGCGGTCGGCGGTAACGCCAGCGACATCCTCACATCAGGAGATACCTGCTCCGGTCAAACGCTTCCTGCGTCCTATACTTGCCAGATTAACTTGGCCTTTGCGCCTTTGAGCCCCGTTGGCACACCAGATGATCTCGCGCTGGTGATTCCTGACAATGCGCCGGATTTGCAACAGGATGTTACGCTCATGGGCACCAGTGGCGCGCCGGCCCCGCCCACAGCAATGCCTGTGCTGGCTTCTGTGGACGACTCGGTGCCGCCGATTCCGGCCAGTAGCGCTCCTGGTATGCCCATCGGTGTGGTTCATTCCGCCGTGAGTTCCGGAGGCCAGTACGTGGCATTCGAATCCACCGCCACGAATCTACCTGGTCCGGGAGGCAACGCCATTTACCTGCGCACCGTTTGCCTGCCACCGGCGTCCGGATGCACACCGTTAACCAACTATATTTCCTATGGGCCAACGTCAGGGCCAAACGCCAATGGCGGGGCGCCATGCTTCGGCAGCGGCTACATCGGCAGCATCGGGCCAGCCATTGATTCGACCGGAAACTTCGTGGCCTTCTTGTCGGATTCCTGCGTGCCTGTTCTGAATGCCACTCCCGAAACGCAGCTCTATCTGCGAAATGTGGCAGCCAAATCGAGCACTCTGATTTCGCTGGACGACAGCGGAAATCCTCTCAACTCCGGCATGAATACGTATTCGATGAGCGCCGATGCGCGATATTTCGCCTACTTGAGTTCGTCGTCCAACGTGGCAGGATTGACGAGCAACTTTAACAGCCAAATTTTCTTGCGCGACGCCAATTGCACTCCGCCAGCACCAGGATGCACACTGCTAATTTCGCAGGAACCCAATGGCAACCCCACGCCATCGACCACAACAACCGGGCAGGCTGCAATCAGCCCGGACGGTCGCTACGTCGTTTTTTCTTCCGATGATACAAACTTGCCCAATGTCGCTCCCAAGAGCTTCGCCGCGAATGCCTCGGTCGTCTACCTCCGCGATACATGCATCGGCGCGACCGGAAGTTGCACGCCAACGACCACGGCTATCTCAGTTGATGTCAATCGAATGGCCGTGGCGGGCCAGGGCGCCGCGGTAGCAAACGGCGGCCGCTTCGTCATTTTCTCTTCCTTTGCGTGCAGCTTGTCGCCCAGCGGGTGCGCGGGAAGTTCACCGGAAGAAGTATATCTAGCGGACACCTGCACCTATAATGGAGCGGCCGTGCCGTCATGCGTCGCGGCACCACCAAAGGTGATTTCTGTAAACCAGTTGACAGGACAGCCCGGCACAACCCTGGGCTACACCGTCGGGGTGTCCACTATTTCGGCTGATGGTCGTTCGGCCCTCTTTTCCTTTTACACCCCTCTTCTTGCGAATGTGACCAGTCAGACGATCTACGCGTACGACACCTGCACCAGCAATAGCGCGCCCGTGGCTAATTGTTCTAATGGGCTGCATGCTGTTTCTGTGGATTCGACGGGGGCGGCATTCGGAAACGGAAGCGATTTAGCCTCCATTGATGCGACGGGTAAGTTCATTTCCTTCGGAACGGGAGGAGATCTAGTGACCGCTCAGAACCCCGTCCCCATGAGCAGGGGCGTGTACCTCGGACTAACTTCGGGCTTCGCAGGCCCCACCGCACCAGCGCTACAAATCTCTCCCGCCGCCCTCGACTTCGGTAACATGCTGCCCACGGTGACCAGCCCAACTCAAACGATCACCGTAACAAATTCCAGTCCGCTATTGCCGCTCACGGGCCTGACTATTTCGCCTGCCACTTTGCCCAGCGGCTTCGCCTATGCCAACGCGGCCTCGAGTCCGAACCCTTGCCAACCGGGTTCGCAACTCCTGCCTTTGCAGAGTTGCACTACCCAGGTGGACTTTACGCCTCCGAGTGTCGGGCCAGCAGCGGCTTCAGTGAACTACGGCGGCACGGGTGTCTCCTCCCAATCAGTTAATCTCACGGGATGGGGCGGACAGTCGGCGATCATCTTTGAAGACATGAGCGGAAATCCGATCACCAGTTTCGACTTCGGGACGATTCAAACAGGAACGACAGCTACTTTACAGATCCAGATCGCCAACACCGGGACGGCGCCTGCTGCAACCGCGCCTCTCGACTTCTTACTGTATTCCGCTACTGGTCCTTTTGGCGCGAGCGTCGCTCAGTGTCCGCCAAATCCATCCTCAGTGACAATCGCTCAGTTTCCGAATTTGCTTGCGCCTGGAGCCAGTTGCGTCGTAACCCTTTCCTTCACACAGTCCACCAATGGCGCAGGCTCGGGCTTGCTCACGTTCGTTGACAACGCGCAAACCAGCAATATTCCAATCACACCTAGTGGGACCCCTGCCATAACCGCCCAGTCGCTACCGCTAAGCGGAACCACAGCGGCAGCCCCTCAGGCGCACCTGGTCTTGACGGCCGTGCCTTCGCCCAATCCTGCCGTTCTTAACAGCCCTCTGACGTACCAAATAACCCTAACCAATGCCGGTCCCGCAACGGCACAGGGAATCACGCTTAGTTTGGTCACGCCGGATACATCCCCGCTGGGGGCGTTCGGCAGCATGACGTGGAGTCTATTTACTTGTTCGATTCCGACCACGGGGAGTCCCAACGCAATGTGTAGCCTGGATTCACTGGCCGCGAACGCCTCAGCGACTATCACGTACGTTGTCTTCCCCGAACAAGTCACTTCGATTTTTTCATCGACTTTCCATCTGAACGAGACGAGCTATGATCCCAATCCCATCTATGACACCGTGACTGTTTCCATTCCCGTAGTCGCAACCGGACCGTCGCCTGCTGTCGTTAACGACGTGGAGACAATCACGGTGTCAGATACCGTCACGTTTCCCGACGTTTTCGACAGCGAAAAGATCGCCGTTACCGACACCGTTATGGTCACCGCCTCGGGAGGGCAGGCAAACACCGCGACTACCACAACTATTCCCTCGGCAATCTCCAGCTTCGATGGCTTTCCCCTGCCGGCGAACTTTGCGTTGGTGGGAACCACTCAGGTTGCCGTGAGCTTCACGGTTAAGCCAGCATCTGGCAACGCGGCACCAACAGGCAGCGTTACCGTCACTGACGGTTTCAACGACACTTGTTCGGCGGCTCTGGCCGCCGGTGGCGCAGGTTCCTGCACATTGACGATTTCCCAGGTGGGCTCGGGGAGCACGCCTCTGACGGCAGCGTACACGCCCGACTCGAACGCCAGTTCGAACGGGCTTCTGGCGAGCACTTCGCCCGCGCTCACAGAAAACGTGGTGCAGATAGTATCCTGCGGCGGCTCCGCACCGCCCGCGACGATCACCCTCGGTTCAATCGGTACGTCGTCTTTCATGGTTTGCCTTGCCGGCGATGTGAGTGCCACTCCAACAGCCGTTACAACCGATTGTCTCCCCTATACAACATGCACTCTCACCGTCACTCCTATTTCCGGGAAGCCCGGCGCGTACACCGTGGCCATAAGCATTGCCACTACCGCCGTTAGTGTTCCGTTGCAAGACCCTCATCAGCCTCGCAATGCGCCTTTGTTGATGATGCTTCTCACGCTCTCGACGATTTTATCCCTGTTGATGGCATTCTTACTGGCGCGGCACCGCGGAGGACGCCCGCGGCTCGTCTACGCTACAGGACTGCTACTGGTCCTCACAGTTGCGGGCGTCGCTGGCTGCACCAGTGCGAGTGTGCCGGGCTCTCCGAACAACACGGGAACTCCGCTTGGAAATTCCATCATAAACGTCACCGTGGCCGCTGGCGGTTTTTCTGTGGTGGTGCCGGTAAACGTGATAGTCACAAAATAGCCGCCTCTCACAGCGGAGGCCGCGCGGCTCCGAGAGGCGATCGGCGGGATAGTGGCAAAGTAGGCGATTTCAACAGATAGATTTTTACCCACACTGAGGATTCAACTCAGCGTAAGCCCACAGAATTCCCGCATCTTGCTTGTCGCATTGTCGGCGTCCACCGGGAAGCCATGGTCTGTACAATCGCTCTCCAGAGTTTGCTGCCTGATCATGTGTTCCGGTTAGGCCACCCGGTTGGGTTCAGCGCGCGGACTACGGGCTGCTGCTAGGCTTGATGTACCCAAACGGACCCGGATTTTTTTCTGGGTTCTTTGTAAGTGCTTTGAGCGACCTCTGCCGTGACAGAGTAGCGTGGTTGGGTTTTACAACAACTTACAAGGCCGCGGGGACTGCCAAACTACGTGCAAGTCATGCAAGGCATCACATTCTGTGGGTTGGGTTGTGGGTTGAGAAAAAGGTTACACTGGGACTGCCAAGGATCAACCTTTATCTCTTGAATCTCGGAAGGACGCGTTCGTAAGCGTGGAACCGAAGATCGACGGCGCATCACTTTGCATGCCGTCCCGGAAAAGCTTTGCTTTAGCTCGGAGGCTACTCACGAATTGAGTGGATCGGCCCCCGGATCGCATGGGGGTCGAGGATTCGGTTCTGAGTCGAATCTCCCTACTTCACGGGCAACGCCTTTTTCTCAAGTGTTGTTAAATCACAGAAAAACAACAAAGTGATAATTCCTGGTACTCTTCGGTTGGAGTCGCGTCACAAAGGGCACTGCGGGTTCTCGCAGCACAATTTAATTCGGAACTGTGTAACTTGAGTTGAGTCTCCTGAGATAGAGATTCAAAATGTCGCGCGTTGACTGGACACTTTTCTCGGTCGCTAGTGCTCGGACTGCGCTGAGTTTTATGGTCCCAAAATCAGGGACTCGGGAATCGTTCATCTCGATCAAGTAAAACCCTGGTTTCTCCGGTTTCGCCGTGTCGGGGACACAGTAAAAGACTTGTAGAGCTATGCGGATGTTGCGGCTCGCATAAAGCTGTTCGTTCGTAACCACATATTTGACGACGCCCACGCCATTCGGAAACATGGACACACGATTCACGCGAATTGTGGGTCCCTCCCCAAAATCGATGTCCTCCCAATAGTAGAAATCCGTTGCTCCCGGAACCCTTCCATCGGGATAGTCGAGAACGTGCTGATAGATGCCGGCGGACTTGTCTTGTGGCAGGTAGTAGGAACTATCCAGCATCGATTTCATGTTTTCATAGAGGTTGAAAGGCTTCTCGCGGTCCGTGTACGCGCCTAGCGCCTTCAGGCCGCCAGAGATATATTTCGTCACGCCCTCGTACTATGTGCGACTTCGCCGGATGGTTTCTCAACGGGAGACGCGGGTTGATCGCGGGTGCCGGCACTAAGCGGAAAATAGGCTTCCCGCACATATTGGGAAAGCATGCGCTGAGTATTAAAAAAGGCCCCATTCACCGCGATCGTGGAACGCATGATTTGGGCATAAGCCTGTGGCTGCGAGTAAAACGTCGGCAGAATCGTGCGTTCGAGCTTGTCGTAAAGAGATGCGATTTCCACGTCGCGACGTTCGGGATCTTCATCGTAGCCGATGGACCAGCCTGTGACGCCTTCAAAGTGCCCCTCGACCCACCAGCCATCTCGCACACTGAAACTGGGGACGCCATTTAGTGCCGCCTTCATTCCGCTGGTTCCGGAGGCTTCGAAAGGCCGGTGCGGAGTATTGAGCCAGAGGTCAACGCCGGCGGTGAACAACTGCGCCCAGCGAAGATCGTAATCACTGACGTAAACAACTGGGATTACGTCGCGCAGAGCGGCCGCCGCTTCAAACACTTTGCGTATCTCAGCCTTTCCCGTATCGTCGCGGGGGTGGGCCTTGCCGCCGAAAATGATCTGGAAAGGCCCGGCATTGCTCTGGATGGTGCGGAGCCTGTTTAAATCGGAGAAAAGCAAATCGGCCCGCTTGTATTCGGCCGCCCTCCGCGCGAATCCTAGAGTTGCGACGTTTTCGGAGAGCTGCACACCGGTGGCCTTGTAGACTTCGCTGAACAACTCGCGTTTGGCCTGCAGATGCGCTTGCCGAATTTCGTCGAGTCCTATACCAACGGCGTAGCGAAGGTATAGGTTATCCTGGCGCCACTCGGGAATGTGCCGGTCGTAGAGTTTTTGAAATGAGGCGGAAGTCCACGTGACGGCGTGAACTCCGTTAGTGATGGAGTGGATCGGATAGTTGGGGAACATGGTTTGCGATACTTCGCCGTGGCGCATCGCGACGCCGTTGATGTAGCGCGAGCAGCGCAAGGCAAGGTAGGTCATGTTCAGTGTTCCCGCCGGGCAGCACTCCGTGTCAAGGAACGTGCGAACCCGGTCCGCGCCAAGAATTTGCGTCGACAAAGCCAAAGAAAACTGATCGAAAGCCGCGGGAACTGGCGTATGGGTTGTAAACACACACTTCTCGCGAACTTTCTCAATGTCCGCAGAGCTTGCCCTGGTTAAATGTTCCCGGCCGATTTCCTCTTCCAGCAAAGCGAGGGTGAGAAGTGCGGAGTGCCCCTCATTCATGTGGAAGCGGGAAATATTCTGATGTCCCATGGCGCGAAGAAAACGAACTCCGCCAATTCCGAGAATTGCTTCCTGGCATAGACGATAGGTATCGTCACCGCCATAGAGATAATCTGTTAGTGTGCGTTGGTAATTACAGTTTTCTGACATATCAACATCGAGGAAATAGACCTGCACTCTGTGGCCGGTCAGACCGACAATCGAGTGTCGCCATCCACGGACCTTCACTTCTTGTCCGTCGAGACGCACGGAAACCAGCGGCGTCAATGGTTCAAGAACTTTTTCAGGATGCCATTCTTGGGGCTCCTCAGTCTGCCGCCCTTTTTCGTCGAGATGCTGGCGAAAATAGCCTTTCCGGTGAAGGAGGGTGACACCCACCATGGGAATCGCCAGGTCCGCAGCAGAGCGAAGCGTGTCCCCTGCCAAAACGCCGAGGCCGCCGCTATATGTTGGAAATCGGTGGTCTGCGGCGATTTCCATCGAGAAATAGGCAATACGTGCCTCAGGTTCGGCGCTCATTCAACCCTCTTTGGTGTCAGAGCCTTAAGACGGCACTTTACCAGGTCGCGCGCCGTAGCGAAAAGAAAGCCCCGGGCAGACCGCGCAAAAGGCGATCTTCCGGTGCTGTCGCAGTCGCCGGACGCGGATTCCACCTTTTTGATCCTTTCATCAATCATATTCCTAGGCCGGTTGGGCCAGGCCGTGACGGGCATCACAAATTCGAGTGACTTCAGTCATAGATTGCTCCCGATCGTCCTGCATTAATGGAGACGGGAGTTCGGGAGACTAAGATGAACGCAACTTTTCTGGCAGTGGCGCCCAAGAAGCAAGCGGTTCCGTCCACTATGCGTGCGCTGGTGTTTCGGGGGCCAAATAATATCGGCATAGAACAAGTTCCCATTCCCAAAGCGGGACCTGGAGAAGCCGTTATTCGCGTGACACTGACGACGATTTGTGGGACTGATTTGCACATTTTGAGGGGAGAGTATTCCGTAAAGCCGGGGCTCGTTATCGGCCATGAGCCCGTCGGGGTGATTTACGAACTTGGAATCGGTGTTACAGATTACGCCGTAGGCGAACGGGTGCTGGTTGGAGCGATTACTCCGTGCGGCCAATGCAATTACTGTTTGAATGGTGATTGGTCTCAGTGTGGCGGGCCGATAGGCGGATGGAAATTCGGAAATACCATCAACGGCGCACAAGCGGAATACCTTCTTGTTCCGAACGCGCAAGCCAACCTTGCAAAGATTCCGGACGATCTGACTGACGAGCAAGTCGTACTGTTGGCGGACATTGCCTCCACCGGAATTTCGGCTGCGGAAAGCGGAGAAGTGAAGCTCGGCGATACCGTGGCCATCTTTGCGCAAGGGCCAATCGGTCTATGCGCGACGGTGGGCGCAAAACTCAGGGGCGCAGGGTTCATCATAGCTGTCGAGTCCGACCCGGTGCGTTCAGCTATGGCGAAGCGGATGGGCGCCGATGTCGTGGTCGACCACACCAAGACGAATCCTGTTGAAGAAATTCGTCGAATGACGGATGGAAAAGGCGTTGACGTCGCGATCGAAGCGCTTGGCACTCAGGAAACTTTTGAAGGCGCGCTTCGCGTGCTTCGCGCAGGCGGGACTTTGTCGAGCCTCGGCGTTTATTCAGGAAAGCTGTCTGTTCCTCTCCAGCCGTTCGCCGCCGGTCTAGGTGATCACAAGATTGTCACCACACTTTGCCCCGGCGGCAAGGAACGCATGCGGCGCCTGATGGAGTTGGTTCGTCACGGCCGGTTGGATCTGCGGCCTCTTCTGACACATTCATTCTCCTTGAACCGCATTACGGAAGCCTACGAATTATTTGGGCAATGGAAAGAAGGTGTCATCAAGATCGCTATCAGGCCTTGATTCCCATCGAAATAGGTTTCTTAGTGCGGCTGATTAAGTGAAGTTCAGTCTCTTCACTCGGGGAGGTGGATTATGAGATTAGAAGCAGCAGAAAAACATTCAAGAACTGGCGAGAAAATAAACGTTATCGCCGTTGATGCCGATGAGCAAGCGCGAAGGATTCACGCTGTGATCGCGCGCCGTGCATTCGAAATCTTCGAGAAAAGCCGTTCGGGAACGCACCAACAAGAAGATTGGCGCCAGGCCGAATCGGCGCTCTTGAGGCCGCTCTGCGTCGGACGGATGAGCTTAGATGACAGTCTGTGGGTAAGCATGGACGCCTGCCATTTCCAGGAAGGCACAGTTCAGATTTGGATCGCACCACGCAGGCTCACCGTTTGCGGTAAGCCTCGATCCAAGGGGCAAGAGGCCATATCGACCTCCACTACCGCCCCTCTGCACGAAGACTTGATGTTCCGCGAAGTGGGACTCCCCGTCGAGGTGGATCCTTCGAACGTTGCAGCACGATTTAAGGGACAATCTCTTGAAATACTCCTGAAGAAAGTGCAGGTGAAACAAGAACAGGCAGTTAGGGCAGTGGCTGCCTGACGTTCTAGTTTTCATTTGTGCATTTTGGGTGCGCGCAATCGCCGCGAAAGGCCCATGATCCTGAAGGTCTGATTCCGAGGCCCTAAGAACTTCCCTCTCGGTCGACAATGACTTCCCAAGGTTTGCTTGACTCTATTTCACCTGGAGAGATTCGATGTAAGCGACCACATCGTCCACGTGGTGCTGTCCGGTAGGATCCTTGATGGGATCGAGATCCCTGAAACGTGATCCCCACACGGGCATGTCGTCCGATCCATGGGCAACGAGGTTCCTGCCAAATTTCAATAGCGCTCCCACATAGCCTGAAGGAAACTCACCGTGGTGGCGCTTCGCGAGAGTCGTGAGATCCGAGGGCGCCGGATTCAATGCGACGGCAGCTGGACCATCTCCCTTGGCATCCGCTCCGTGACAGGATGCGCAGTACTTTAGGAACGTCTCTTTGCCTGGCGTCAGGCTAGGTTTCCTGGCAGAGTGTTCTTGATTGGCCTTTCCCTGCGTAACGCTGATGCTCAGAGCCGCCGCCAACGCGGCACACAAAAAAATCGTCTTGAACGCAGGTACGAAGTTCATTCCGCTTCTCGCCGCAGTAGCTTTGTGGGTCAAGGCAAAAGTTTCTTTCTGGTCGAATCCTATCACGCTTTCAGATTTCTCTGCTCTCTGGCTCGCGGTCTGAACCGCAGGAAAGCGTTTTCGAAACCATGCAAAGACACGGGGTCGCCAGAGTCCTTGTCTCCGGTGACTTGCCATTTCTTCTCTTTTTTCTTCCGCAGATCCTAAGGACCTGTGCGCGCCGTCACATCGCGCCATGTGCCAAATCACTGTTCCGTCTGAACGTCTGCGTCTAAATTGATTGTAAGCCAGGAAAGCGGGACAGGGAAGTCTCACCGGAAGGAGAAGCAGCGATGAGGGTTCTGATCGCACTAAACATAACCGAGCAATCCCCAGTGATCGTGAATGAAGTTGCCTCCAGGCCTTGGCCCGTGGGTACGTTGTTTTTGCTGCTACATGTTCTTGATCCTTATCCGTTCTCGAAAGCGCCAATTTCACTGAAACGAGCCAAAGAAGCTGCCGCAGTTCAGCTCAAAAGCGCCGTCACAAGATTGAGCGAAGCTGGCTGGAAGACGGAGACTGACGTGGTCATTGGCATGCCGCGTCGGGCGGTTTCAGAAATTGCCGTTTCCTGGCAAGCGGACTTGGTTATCGTCGGCTCGAATGATGCTGGAGCCTTGATGCGGCTGTTCCTCGGGAGTACCGCTCGGTCCGTTCTGCGACACGCGCCCTGCGCCGTCGAAATCGTTCGGCCAACCATGGAAGCACAACGGCAGGCCGAGCCTCGTGGGATGAAAATACTCGTGGCCATAGACGGGTCTGAATACTCGACGGCGGCGATTCAGTCCGTGGCGAGCCGTCCGTGGCCCAAAGGAAGCGTGGCCAAGGTGGTTTCGATTCCCGAACCCTTCATGCCGCTTGGCGAATTCCCCTACTTCGAGTTAAGGGAGATTGAGGAACTGAACGCGTCCGCACTCAACGATGCCAAGCGCTATGCGGAGGCCGGCGCCGAGATGCTCACAAAAGCGGGCCTGAATGCCACCGCGGAAACGCCGCTTCCTAGAGACAGCGACGCCAGAGAAATCGTGAAGGAAGCGGAACGATGGCAGGCGCAACTTATCGTCATTGGCTCGCATGGCCGGCGCGGATTTGACCGCTTAACGATGGGAAGTGTGGCGGAGCACGTCGCGATGCACGCGCCGTGTTCCGTGGAAGTGATTAGGGCGCTGTTCGCGCCGAAAAGCAAATCGAAGAAAGTTTCAATGAAGGGAGCAAAACCATGAGAGTTGTGGATGTCATGATGGGAACGCCGTATCACTGCCGGCCGGATACAAATCTCGGCACGGCAACGGAACTTATGTGGACGGGGAACTGTGGCTTCCTGCCTGTTGTGGGGGAAGAGGGAAGAGTAGTGGGCATAATTACTGATCGCGATATTTGTGTGGCTCTTGGAACGCGTGGCCGGCCCTCCGGAGACGTAACGGTAGCTGAGGTGATGACTTCCAAGGTGTATTCCTGCTTGCCAGAGGACGGCATTCACGTGGCGCTGCGATCCATGCGGAAAGGGCACGTGCGCCGGCTTCCTGTGATTACCAAGCAAGGCGCGCTCGTCGGCGTGATTTCCATGGACGACGTGCTGCTGCGGGCGGAGACGGCGGGTGCGGGAAAAACGCCCGAGCTTTCGAGCGAAGAGATCGTAAAGACCTATCGCGAGATTAACACGAGACAGTTGCCCCAAGCGGTGGCCACAAAACGTGCTGCCGCTTGAAATCGTCCCACGCAGGGCACGATGGTTAGCAGATTTAGCGGTTAGAGTCGGCGCGGAGAAGGAGGTCGCTATGGCGCAGAACTATCGAATCCAACACCTTCGAAAGGAACATGAGAATTTTCTCCGCCTCGCACACACCATCGAGAAGATGCTCGAACTGGCTGCAAAAAACGTCTTTGCACTACATTTGAAGGCCCTCAAGGGCCGTCAATCGCTGGATCGAGGTCTTTCGAGCATCGAAAAGCATTGCCAGATAGGGGGCTCGAAGCTCGATTCCATTTACCAGAATACTCTGCAACGCGAAGAGCGCGAACGAATCGATGCAGAGCACGCGCAGATACTCGAGACCATTGAGAGCTTTCGCGAAGAACTGAAATGTGCCACCGCAGACCGGACCATGGCGATGATTCTGCCGGGAATGGACGTCGTCAACCGGCTCCGCACTCACATTGCATACGAGCGAGAATTGCTCGCACGAGTCGCTCCATCGAGGAAGAATGTGGTGGCAATTACAGAGAAGAGAAAAAAGCGCGCGAAACCCCTAGGCGCATTCATTAGGCGCACCGGCAAGCAGGCGAAATCTGCGAGGGTGCCCTACCTTCCGTACACGCTCGAACCACACCCCGAACTATGAGGCCGTTGGCTTGGCCGCAATTTCGCTGTTTGTTGCATCCATCCAGGAACAACTCAGCTTTGGCCACCCAGTTGAGATATCAGCCTGCTTATTCTTGTTGGAGTGACTCGATGTGGTTTGTCAGTCCCTTGCTGGGCGCGTAAGTCCGGATGAAGTCGATTGGGTCGGAATATTGTGCGCTGCGACGAGCGCTTGTCCGAGGCTCAGCCCCCCATCTCCTGAAGGAACCTCGGACTGCGTGAAAACATGAAATTCCCGGGATTTCAATTCGCGAATCAAATCTTCAAAGACAAGCAGATTGTTGAAGGTACCTCCGCTCAGGCATACCTGGTTGATAGAAGATTCTTCTCGGAGCAAGCAGGCGAGGCGCGCGAAGACTTCGACCAGGCCGTTGTGGAACCTGCGACTGATTATTTCCGTGCTTACCATTCGACGGAGATCTTCCACGACGGCGCTGAATAAAGGAGAAGGGTCGATCTGCCATCGTCCGTCTTGCCGAAGAATGGCTAGGGGATACCCGGCCGAATCGTTCGATGACCGCGCCGCCATTTCCAGTTCGATGGCAGCCTGAGCTTCGTAGCTTACTTTCTGGCGAATTCCGATCAGGGCGGCTACACCATCGAATAATCGGCCGCAACTCGAGCTCAGTGGCGAATTTACCCCCTGGGACACCATACGAAGAATCAAATCTGCCTTTCCGCGATTCAGTTTCTGTACGAAAGGGATATCCAGTCCAAAGAAATCCTCGCCAAAGGCTTTAGCCAAGTAGCTCACTGCCATTCGCCAGGGTTCACGAATTGCCGCGGCGCCGCCCGGTAGGGCGGCATATGCGAGATGTGCGGCGCGCTCGAAGCCTGCATAGTCTGCCAACAGTGCTTCGCCGCCCCAAATGTGTGCGTCTGTGCCGTAACCGGCTCCGTCCAGAGAAAATCCGATCACTCGCCCCTCGATACGGTTCTCTGCCATACACGCCGCGATGTGCGCATGGTGATGCTGCACACCGACGAGATGTAACCCCTTCTGCGCCAACGCCCATTTTGTCGAAAAATAATCTGGATGGAGGTCGTGCGCGATAACCACCGGCTCGATCTCAAGAATTCTCGAAAGGTAAGTGATGGTGTCACAGAAGAAACGGAAGCTTTCCTCGTTTTCGAGGTCGCCGATGTGCTGGCTCAGAAAGGCAAGATTGCCACGCGTAAGGCAGATAGTATTCTTCAGCTCTCCTCCGACGGCAAGAATCTGCGGAAATTCCTTAGGCAAGTGCACAGCGGCCGGCACGTAGCCCCGCGACCTTCGAATCTGTCTTAGCTTGCCAGCAGAAGAACGAACGATCGAGTCGTCACAGCGAACAAGAATTTCTCGGTTATGCAGGAGAAAGAAGTCGGCAATGCCTCCCAACCGATCCACCGCCTCACGGTTGTCTAACGCAATCGGCTCCTCGCTCAGGTTTCCACTGGTCATGACCAATTCTTCGAACTTGCTTGCGGCGAAGAGCAAGTAGTGCATAGGTGTATAGGGCAAGAACAGCCCCAGGTCGCGCTGCTTCGGTGCCACAGTCTCAGCGATTGCTGCGTCTTTTATTTTTGGCAGGAGCACGATGGGTCGCTGCCGGCTGGTTAAAAGTCTCCGTCCTTCGCGATCGATCTCGCAAAGGCGCCCAGCGGCTTCCAGGTCCCGCACCATAATCGCAAAGGGCTTCTCAAAGCGCCCCTTGCGCTGGCGCAGCCGCTCCACTGCACCCAAGTTCATGCCATCCACGGCAAAGTGGAATCCGCCGAGACCCTTGACTCCGACTATCTCGCCTGATCGGATGTGTTCCGCGGCCGCCGCGATGGGGTTAAGTTCTTTCATCGGTCGGCCTCGAGCGTCCCAGAGTTCGACTTGGGGACCGCATTCCCAGCAAGCATTCGGCTGCGCATGAAAACGGCGGTCTTGTGGGTCCTCATACTCCGCCCGGCATTCGTCGCACATCGGGAACGCCGACATCGAGGTGCGCAGTCGATCATAAGGAATGTCTCGCATGATCGTGAAGCGCGGCCCGCAGTTCGTACAATTGATGAACGGATAGAGATACCGGCGATCATGAGGGTCAAACAACTCGCGAAGACAATCTTCACAAACGGCCACGTCCGGGGAGATCAGCGCGGTAGCGTGCTCGGCGGTATGGCTCGAAAGAATTTCAAAGCACCGATCGGGCTGGCACGGCATCTCGCGAACTAACACGCGGGCAATCTGTGCAAGTGCCGGTGGCTGCTCGGGAAGTCGCGAGACGAAGTCCTCGACCAGATCCGGAGGTCCCTGAACTTCGATAGTGACTCCTGCGGGCGTGTTGCTGATGTTTCCACCGAGGTTTCGATCGACAGCAAGCCGATACACATAGGGGCGGAATCCGACTCCCTGCACGATCCCAGATACCCGGATTTCCTTGCGGACTTGCATGACTCATCGAGCTGCGGACATAGCAGCCCGCGAGCTTTGCCGCTTACGATCCAACCAAGCCAGCCATGCTGCAATTCCCTGGCGCGCTTGGCAAGATACTCGAACAATCTCCATGTTCCGGTGGACGCTGCGCGCATTTTCCTCGGCAGCCGCAATATCGAACGGCACGTAGGGCAGCAGGTCGATTTTGTTTAGGATCAGGAGTTCCG
>CAWJJR010000004.1:0-10401 GCA_963843265.1 uncultured Acidobacteriota bacterium
GCCAATCTTCCGCGCTCGTCGGAGCAAACTGATTTGTTTGCAGGAGTTGCCATTTAATTCCATGCCGCTATATAGCAGGGTTTCATGCCAAGTCTTAACCGGCTTCATGACCTCGTCGGTATCTGCAGCGTCGATCGATTTCCCGGTGCATCGGTTCCGGCGTCGTGCCCTTGCGAACCTCGAGCACCTTGCCGTCCTTGGTCGGCGACACCACCGTCGCGACCTGGTGCGTGCGGAGTTGTTCGCGCAAGGTCCACCAGGAGGTGTGACGCCGCGATCCAGGAAGCGCTTCTCGATGGCTGCCGGCAGATGGTCGGCCAGGACGCAGAGGAAGATATGCGTTTGCGTGCGCTTTTCCAGATGGTGGAAGATAGGCCGTTCCAGCAACGGACTCTTCATCGCCCGGAAGGCGGCCTCCACGCGCGTGGTAGATGTACGTGCGCCGATCTCCTCCGCGGTCGGTCCTGCCGGTCGGTCTTCAGCACATAGCCGCCGTCCAGCTTTTTAGCGATGTTTTTTTTCTCGCCGTCCTCTTGCCAGGTTAAGGTGTTGCGCTGGGCTTCATAGTCCATGCGGTAGTAGCGCGCCACCCGCGGGTAACGCTCCTTGAGCGGCCGATCGCTTGGTGAATCTTTTTCTCCTCTTGCAACTGGCCTTTCTCGATGCGTGCCTGCAGTTTCCCCAAGTCTTTCTTCAAGCGCTGCTCGTGGCTCTCGCGAATGGCGCGGTCCTTCTCTTCGCGTCCCTCGCTCAAGCAGAGAAGGTAAACCTCCTCCCCTTGCTGGCGACGCTTGATGCGCACCGACGATTTCTCCTGAGCAGGATTACGCGGCGAGGGCACTCGCAGCACCTCTTCCCAGTCGTCGCTCGGCTCGAACTCTCCGAGCCAGGCATTGCGCTCCGGCTGCCGCCCCGCCACCAGATAGTGAAATCCACGCGCTCGAATCGCAGCCAAGTCTTCTTCATAGGCTATGCCGCGATCTACCACCACGGTGGCGCCCGGTTTCGAGCCGGTGCGCTTCTCCAAACTATCCAACATCTCTCCCACCGTCGTCCGGTCTTGGCGGTTGCCATCGAAGACTTCATGCGCTTCGGGAAAACCGTCGCGGTCCAGCACCAGGCCTACCAGCACTTGCTTGCAATCGGGCCGCTTATCCCGCGAGTAGCCGCGCTTGGCTTGCGGGTTGCTCGCGGCTTGGCCCTCGAAGTAAGTCGAGGTCAAATCGTACAGATACAAAGTGTCGTCGAGATGAAACAGCGTCTTCTCCCGCTCGGCCAACTCCGTTTCGATCCGCTCACGGTTCGGATACAGTCGATCCAAGTTGCGGTACAAAGCATCGTCGTGCAGCGAGGAGAAATCCACGCCCAAGATGTCGGCCAGCGCCGTACGCCGCATCCAATCCGGCATGGCATGCTCGGAGAGAGGAAAGATCAGACGGTTCAGAGTCATCGCTTCACTGAGCTGACAGGCTCGCTCGGACAGTCCAGCGTGCTGTAAAATTTCATGCACTCCCAACTGTTGCCACACCTGATGGGCCGCATGGATGGTCCCGGCTTCGCGGGCTTCCTCCATCGTCACGCGCTCCGGATCGACGGCGATGGTGGACGATTCCTCCGCCGGAGCGGGGCGTCCGCGGCGGACCTTTTTGACCAGCGTCTCGAGGGGTACCTCGGCGGGAGGAAAGGAACTCTGTCCCTGCAAGCCGGCCTCGAGCCGGTGAGCCAGATCCAACCAATGCTCCCGGGGAGCTGGGGCCAGAGCGCCGAGCGAGCAGAGGATGCGCTGGCGGGGACCCTTGGGGGTTTGCTGAGACTCGACGAGGAGAAAGTTGGTGTAGGTTTTGCCCTTGTGGGTCTTCGTGGTTTTGCGGATGTACACAGGCCACTACATATATCATATAACGGAGTTGTGTCAATACAAATATTACAAATATTCGTCACTATTTCCGGCTTTCAGCAAGTTTTTATTGAAACGACAGGATTTGTCTGCCTAAAAAGCGAGAAATTGACTTTCGGCCGCGGAAGTCAGGTTAGCCGCAATACTGTTCACTTAAGGAATTATAGAGTATTCTGTCTGGCAGGAGGACAGAATATCGCTATGGCTCGGACTCTTGCCACTTTGCCCACGGGAAGCCGCATCACGGATTACATCAGCCTTGGGGTGGTTAGCCGAGCCATCCCTCGAGAGAAAATTGATTCGATTTTGGCCGAGACGAATAAGGCCAGTATCCGGCAAAGAGAACTGCCAGCGCATCTGGTGGTGTACTACGTGATCGCACTGGCGCTCTACATGCAGTCTTCCTATCGGGAAGTACTGCGCTGTTTGCTCGAAGGCATCCAGTGGCTGACCAAGCCAGAGGAAACCGTCCGGGCCACCGGCAAGAGCGGCATTTCGCAAGCTCGCTCACGTCTGGGCGCGGAACCTTTGCGTCGGCTATATGAACAGGTCGTTGTACCGATCGCTTCGGAGAAGACCCGCGGGGCGCGCTATCGAACGTGGCGACTCATTAGCCTGGACGGCAGCACGTTGGATGTGGCCGACACCGAGGAGAATGAATACGAGTTTGGGCGTCCCGCCGCCAGCCGCGGATCGAGTGCTTATCCGCAGTTGCGCTTCGTGGCGCTTTTGGAGAATGGCACGCATGTGTTGCTGGGTGGCCGGATGGGAAGCTACGCTACTGGCGAGATCACTCTGGCTAAGGAGGTGGTCCCCCAACTGAAGCCCGGGATGCTGTGTTTGGCGGATCGCTTTTTCTTCGGTTTTCAGCTGTGGACCAAAGCCCAGGCGAGCGGTTGCGAATTGCTCTGGCGAGTGCGCAAGCACCTGCGACTTGAGGTACGCGAACGATTGAGCGATGGTTCTTATATCAGTGCCATCTACCCTTCCGAAAAGGATGCGCGGCACAAAACCAAAGGCGCACGAGTTCGAGTCATTGACTATCAGTTGGAAGGCCTGCCCGACGTCGAACCGATCTACCGGCTGGTCACTACCATCCTGGATCCGCTGCAGGCGCCGGCCGAAGAACTGGCCGCGCTTTATCACGAAAGGTGGGAGATCGAAAACACGTTTGATGAATTGAAGACCCATCTCCGGGGGCGTCAGATTGTCCTGCGCAGCAAAACCCCGGAACTGGTACGCCAGGAGTTCTATGGCTTCTTGCTGGCACACTTCGCCGTTCGCCAGCTGATGCACGAAGCGGCTTTGTCGGTTGCGGAAGATCCGGACCGACTCTCTTTTCTCCACGCGGTACGCGTAGTTCGCCGTAAGTTGTCGGTCTGGGACGCTATTCCCCCCTCCGGCGAGAAAAAATCTTCATCACACGATTCTTGACGAAATACTCGAAGAACGCGTTGTCTCCAGCCGCAAACGATGGAATCCGCGGGGCGTAAAGCGCAAGATGAGCAAATACCCATTGCGGCCGAGGCACCAAGTGGCAAGCAAATGCCTCAGAATCGCAAAATGCATCCGCATCCTTAAGTGAACAGTATTGAGGTTAGCAGGGAAGCGACGAGATTACGCCAAGGTTCGAAGTCATCTACGAGAAGAATCCTGACGCCGCGCGTCATCTGTCTCTTTTCATAGCGTGTCGCGAGTGAACGTCGAAAAGCCGCAGGAATCATATCGTGTGAAGGCCTGCTATGCCACTTTTTCATCCGCTGCCTTGATGATTCTTCTTTTTGACTCCCAGCCCGTCAAGCGTCACTTCTACCAGTTGCCTCTTGAATTATTTCCTCATATAAACGTCTTTCCTGGAGAGTCTCGCCCGCCGCACGGATGGCGCCACAGGCACGCTTCGTTGACAAAACCCGAATTCCCGTCCGCCGATATGCAGTTCACGCATCGCGTTCAACCTCTAAGCCTTGCCAAGTTGAAGGGGCTGAACGATGGCGAGCTGATGGCGCATTTAAGGGCTGGTTGCAACGACGCTCTTGCTGTTTTGTTCGACCGCTACCACCGCCTAGTACTGAGTATTGCTCTTAAAATCGTCCGCGATCCGGGCGAGGCGGAAGACGTCATGCAGAACGTCTTCCTGGAAATTTTCCGGTCGGTGGCACAATTCGACCCCGCCAAAGGCACGACTAAGGTGTGGATTCTTCAATATGCCTATCATCGCGCTATCAACCGCAGGCAACACCTGTATGCCAGGAATTTCTACAACCAGGCGAATGTGGACGAGGTCGAGGCTCGCTTGCCTGAAACTGCCTCCACCCTGGGCCGGTTTACACAGCATGAGTTGAGGCTTCTCGTTCGGCAGGGGCTGGCAACACTGAGCGGGCCCCAAAAACAGGTCGTTGAACTGGCCAGTTATAACGGGCTGTCGATGCGGGAAATCGCCGACAAGATGGGCGACTCTCTATCGAATGTACGTCACCATTACTATCGGGGGTTGCAGAAACTGCGTTCCTTCGTCGGAAACAGGCCGGAGATGAAGAAGGCAGCAGGCCGCGATGAGTGATCATTCCCATTACGAAGAATTGGCCGCTCTGTTAGCAGGCGGATTCCTCTTGGAAGAGGAACTCGTGGAGCTCCGCGAACACGCAAAGGATTGCGTTGAATGCAAGAGGGCCCAGGAGGAGTTTAATGGACTCGTTCGCTCCGGATTGCCGCTAACGTTGAGTCCAATTCGTGAATTCGTAGATAAGGTAAAGGCCCGGTCCGATAACGGCCTGCGCGCACGATTCCTTCAACGCGCTAGGCGCGAAGGCATCGTGTTCTCCCCCGGCGTCGAATGGTCAGCCTGGCAAGCCGGCTGGCGATTTGGCCTCCCCATTGCAGCCGCGACGGCTTTGGCCATCGCGATCGTCGCGCTGGCTTTCTTTTGGACTTACCGGCGCCCCGCCTGGCGGGTACCCTTGCAGACGCAGCAGCAGGTCGAACAGCTTAAACGAGAGAACGCCGCGCTTACCGCAAGCCTCTCTAAGCTAAACGAGTCGCTCACCGCGAGCCAGCTCGAAGTTCAAAATCTGCGCACTGAACTGGGAAACGCTGCCAAGACGGTCGAGAACCTTCGCCGCAACGGTGACCAGGCACGAGGAGACGCAGAACGGTCCTCCAGCCAGAACGTGCAATTGCAAGACGAAGCACGCAACCAGGAAAAACTGCTGGCCGACGCGAGAGACGAAGCGGCTCGTATCAATCAATTGCGCGTAAACGACCAAGCCTCCCTGGCCGAGCAACTCAATCGCATAACGGAACTCTCAAACAGGTTGCGGATCGCGAGTGCCACCCTGGAAATGGAACGGCAACTCGCGGCGGCGGGTAAGGATGTCCGGGAGCTAATCCTGTCCCGCGAGCTGCATGTCATCGATGTCCATGACACGGACCCGAATGGAAATCCCAGCAAAGCCTTCGGACGCGTTTTTCTGACCGAAGGCAAATCCCTCACCTTCTATGCCTTTGATCTAAATGAAGACGCCGCATTAAGTGCGAAACGTGGTTTCCAAGTCTGGGCAGTGCCAGAAACGAGCAAGAATTCCTCTCGCAGCTTGGGCTTCCTGCGCGTGGATGCCAAAGCACAGGGGCGCTGGGTGTTGAAGGTGGACAACCCTGAGCTTGTGAAGGAAATCAGCTCCGTTTTTGTCACAGCCGAGCCCGTGGCCGGCGCCAAACAGCCCGGCGGACAGAAGATGCTCTACGCCTACTTGGGCGAGGCCAATCACCCGTAATGTATGGGTCTCCCCCTGGGGTTTTGCGTAAACATTCATTCTAAAGATAGATAAAGTGGTTTGTTTTCATACCCTTACGTAAGTGTTGATTCCAAATAACTTAAATGTTGCGCAGAAGTGTGCACTTATGCGTTTCGAGATTGCCCGGCCGGCCTGATGCGGTCTGCGAATCTGGGTGCAATTGTTGGCGGGCAGTGGTTCATTCGCCGGGAAGAACGCACGGGCTAAAATCCGGGCTAGAAAAAGCAAAAACGCCAGCTGACTGCTGGCGCTCAGACGGCACGCAATATTTCCCGAAAACAGAATAAATAATGTTGGTGCTTCAGTCAATAGAGAAATTAACGCAAAACGAGCAGCTGTTGAAGCTGGGGTTCGATTCCAGATTCCGCAGCATTAAAGCAATTCATTTCAAATCAGGACAGTACCTCTCAACTTTCCTGCTTGAATCACGTCACCCATAAGAATACCCTTCTCAGTACTTTGAAGACGGAACGGAACTAGCCGCAATTTCTCATATTAAGTGGAAAAAGGCTGTTGCTTCATGGCATAACTCTTTTATCAGGAAGAAATTCTGCCAAGAAGGAGCAACAGCCTTATGACTGCAGAGTGTAACCAGTTCGTCTTCGGATTTCATCCTCAAAAGCGACGCGACATCCGGGCGCAGTTCGATGGCGGGGCAATCACCAGCGATGGCGGTGGTCTGCTGCTGCGGGAGGTCGAGAAGCGCATTGGGATCCTCCACCAGTTTGCCGCCTGCTTCACCGATTATCGGAATCCCGATCTGATCGAACATCCGGTAAAGCAGTTGGTGGCCCAGAGAGTCTATGGGCTGGCCCTGGGATATGAAGATCTGAACGATCACGAGGAGTTGCGGAATGATCCCCTGCTGGCGGTGCTGGTTGAGAAGGAGGGTCCCGATAACCAAGTGTTAGCCGGAAAAAGTACCTTGAATCGGTTGGAACTGAGCGGGGAGAAGGTCCGTGAGAAGGAGCGCTACAAAAAGATCGTGCTGGATCATGGAGCCGTGGACCGGCTGCTGGTGGAAGTCTTTCTGCAAGCCCACCGGGAGGAGCCGAAAGAAATCATTTTGGACCTGGACGCCACTGAGGATCCGCTGCACGGGAAGCAGGAAGGACGTTTCTTCCATGGCTACTATGGACACTACTGCTACCTGCCGTTGTACATCTTCTGCGGAGAGTTTCTGCTGTGTGCGCGGTTGCGATCGTCGAACATCGATGCGTCGTCGGGGAGTGTTGAGGAACTGGAGCGCATCGTGGCCCAGATTCGTTCCGCGTGGCCCCAGGTGCGTATCGTGGTGCGTGGAGATTCGGGATTTTGCCGCGAGGAGCTGATGGCTTGGTGTGAAGCGAACCGCGTAGAGTACGTGCTGGGACTAGCGAAAAACGAACGTTTGAAGACGGAGATCGCCAAGGAGATGGCGGAGGCGAAAGCGCAGTACCAACAGACCGGACGCGCGACTCGACTGTTCAAAGAGTTCTTCTATCAGACGCTGAAAAGCTGGAGTCGTGCGCGACGCGTGGTGGCCAAGGCCGAGCATCTGGAAAAGGGAGAGAACCCGCGATTCGTAGTGACCTCTCTGAGCGGAGAAGCATGGCCGGCACAGGCGCTGTATGAAGAGCACTACTGTGGAAGAGGGGACATGGAGAATCGCATCAAGGAACAATTGATGCTGTTCAGCGATCGCACCAGCACGCATTACCTGCGCAGCAATCAATTGCGCTTGTACTTTTCTTCGATCGCCTACGTGTTGTTGCAGATGCTGCGGCGACTGGGACTGGCGGGAACGGAGTTGGCCCAGGCGCAGTGCTCCACCATTCGGCTCAAGTTACTGAAGATTGGCGCGCTGATCCGCATCACGGTGCGCAAGGTGTGGGTCTCGCTGGCCGGTGGGTACCCCTATGTCGCACTCTTCCAGCAAATCTATGAAAAGCTCTGCGCCGTGCCGCTAAAGTATTGAAAAAGAAAGATCCCGAACAACTTTTTCGTCGCTTCTGTCAACCGGGGGAAAGGTGTGCGCCGAAACAGTCTCGGAGAGAGGAAATCTCTCACGCCAAGCGAAAAAACGGATTAGCGAACAACGTGAGCGATACGTGAAGCGCAGGGGCTAGGGACTGGGAGGAATCGGGATTCCCAAAGCGGCGCATCGGGCGATATGAGCTTGCTTCCAACGGTCGGGAAGCCAGGCGTCGAGGTCGCGGGCTGGCCAGGTCGGGAGATTCACCAGCAGTTGCATGAAATAGAGATGTGGGTCCATGTCATGCCGGCGGCAGCTGCTGGTCAAGCTTGCCAGGATCGCTGCGGTCCTTCCGCCGCGAGGGTTGCCGACGAAGAGGGAGTTTTTGCGATTGAGGACCACGCGCTTCATCTCCCGTTCGCTAACATTATTATCGATGGGCACGGCGCCATCGCTGGTGAACACGGTCAGCGCCTCCCATTGGCCAAGCGTGTAGTTCACGGCGTCGGCCATGGGATGCTTCGGTATCAACTGCTCTTTCCAGATCAGCAGCTTACCATGCAGCTCCGCCAGCACCGGGACCGACCGTTTCTGCCGCAACTCCAGTCGCTCGGCCAAGGAAACGTCTTTGGCCTGTCTTTCCACCGCAAACAGTGCGTCCATCAGGGCGACCGCCTCGCGCGCAATCTCCGGTGCCGTTTTCTCGGCTTCCACGAACTTGCGTCTCGCATGCGACCAACATCCCGCGCGAGTCATGGCGTTACCAGCCACCACCCCGTTGTAGCCACCGTAAGCGTCGGCCAACAAAACTTGGGTGTAGTCTTTCAGAAATTCCTTCGGGCCTTCTCGACTGCGATTCAGGGTGAAGTCAAACACGTTGTACGGATTGGTCTCGTCGCCTACATACACCCACATGCGGGCCGACTGCGTTTGGCCCGGGCTCAACATCGGCTGGACCGTGTCGTCGGTGGCCACTACGTGCGATTTCCTCACCCGCTCGGCCATCCGCTGGTATAACGGCTCGACCACATCGGCGACATCTCCGCACCACACCGATTGTGTGGCTCGTGAAATCTCAAAGCCTTGCCGCTCGAAAATATCTTCCAGTCGATAGAGTGGGAGATAATCTGCAAATTTGCTGGTGACGATAAAAGCCAGAAGCCCTGGCCCAGCAAAGCCTTTCTCGATGGCTGTGTCGGCTTTGGCGGCCACCGCGATCTGCGGATTTTCTCCCCGACCCTCACAACTGGCGCATGCATACTTCTTGCGTACATGCTCGAGCCGTTCGAAGTGTCCCGGAATGTATTCGATCTGCCAGCTTTTCTCGCTGCCCATCTCTTGGCGCTCCACACCACAGCCTGGGCAGACGCGCTCCTCCGCGCTCAACTCATAGACTTGCGTGTTGACCGGGAGATTCTCGAAGTTGGCCAAAGCACGCCGCCCCTTGCGGCGCTTCACTCGCCGTAACTCCGGTTCGGCTTCTGCTTGTCGGAGATCTTTCAGCTGGATCGGCTTTTGTTCCAAGGCCTCGGCGAACTCCAGAAGCATCTGGGCCAGCTGGTTCATGCTCAAACGATCCGCTCGCGGGCCGTAGGTCGCCTTCTTGTAGCGCTCCAGCTCCATCTTTAGTCGCAGAGTCTCAAGATACAGCTCGTCGGCGCGCTTGCGCTGCTCTTCGGCTTTCCTAAGATATTCGTCGGCGCGCTTCTCCTGGCGCTCGCGTTCCTGCCACTGCGAATGCAGCATGGCCTTCAGTGCTTCTTTGTCTTCGGGCAAGTTGCTCAAGAAATTCTCGTTGGTGGGCACATCTACTTAGACGTAGCAGAGTGAACTTTGTTACTCACACCGTGATTATTCTATGCGTTATTTTTATTTTTTTCTTGGACTAACTGTTTTCTTCGCTGTTTCACACGGCGCGTTCATAACGTCGCACGCGCTTCAGCTTCGAAACATCGATCCCATCCAGAATCATTGCTAGCTCGCTGGCACGCAACTCCACCGATCGCGCCCCCTGCTCGACTCGCGGCAGTTTGAAAACCCCAAGTTCCAGCCGCTTGTACCACAGTACGAAGCCGTCCCGGTCCCACACTAGAATCTTCAACCGATCGCCGCGCCGCGAACGGAACACAAACAGATGACCGCTTTGCGGGTTCTCTCCCATGACCGCTCGCACACGTTCCGCCAGCCGATCGAATCCACAGCGCATGTCCGTTGCTTCGCTGGCCATCCAGATCCGCGCTCCCTGCGCACGATCCATGGCCTGCAAACTTGGCAGCCCGATCACTCCGCCGCCTCCACTACCTCCAACAACGCCCGCACATGTTCGGCATCGAATCCTGGCCTCACCATCAGGCTTCGCCCATTCCTCAGTCGGATTTCAACGCTCGAATCGCCCGGCGTGCTCGGCCCCTGCCCCGCCACTTGCACTTCCAGGAACTTTGTTGGCGTGGTTGGCGTGTCTTCCTCCAGCCGCTTCTTCCACACGAAAAGTACGGCAGGCACAAACCGTGCTCTCGACAAAACGCTTTCACACTCTGTCCGCTACGCGCCTGCTCGGAAACCAGCCTTCGCCACTTCATCCAGGCTTTCTTTGAGCGCTTGGTCATGTCGCAACATTGCATTGCGACGTGAATCTTTACAAGATGGGGTTCGCGTAGCGCTCACCGAACAACAGCACCCCGCGAAACTATTTCGCAACTCCCAAGTTTAATTCGAACAAACTTCACCCCACTGCTGCCAAGCTGTGAGAGATTGGGGCT
>CAWJJR010000005.1:0-31147 GCA_963843265.1 uncultured Acidobacteriota bacterium
GCGGAGAATGCCGGCACAAAGCTGACAAATCCGACTGCGAAGGGCTACGCGGCTGTGCCCCCATTTCATTACAACGACTTTGGATGGGACCTTGGCGGCCCTATTCCTTACCTTCAGCATAAGGGCAAGCTGTTTTTCTTTGCAGGGCAGGAATGGAAGAAGTTTCGCGGCGTATACCCTGGATTGACGGCGGCATCTGTGCAGGAGACGTTTCCCACGGCTGCGGAGGCAATGGGAGACTTTACCGACGTCTATAATGGCGGCGCCGGGCTCGTGCTTAAAACGCCTGCCGTGATCCCCGCAAGTTGCGGAGGCGTTCTCTTTACCGCGCCTAACGTCATAAACCCCGCATGTATCACAGGCGACGGGGCAGCCATATCGGCGCTCTATACGTCGGCGGCGAAATTGTCCGTGGGGGGAGCACTGCCAACTTCAACGGCCTCCAACAACACTACGTTTAACCTCGCGAACCCGCTGAACCTGCGCGAGGACATCATTCGTGTGGACGAACATGCCAGCGAGAAGCACAGTTTTTACTTCCGCTACATTCACGATGACGTCAGCATCTACAATCCTTATTCGACATTCGGGGCCGGCGGGGCCGTTCCGGTGGATCCGGACTTGCGCAGCCGTCCCGGATACAACTATCAAATCGGCTGGGTGTGGATGATCCATCCTACGTTGATTAATGAAGTGAAGTTCAATGCGGACTGGCACAAGCAGAGAACTCCACTTCAGGGAACCGCTTGGATGCGATCGAATTACGGTTTTCAATTCATCCCGCCGCTCGGAAACCCTACGACGTTTCCCGATGGCCTTCCGACGATCAGTTTTACGGGCATCACGAATTACCCCACCTCCGGGCCAGCCGGCGTGAATGGGCCAGCGCCAAACTATCTCGCCTCTCCCACAACGGACATTAATCCGGCGGACAATGTGGTCTGGCAAAAGAACAATCACACGATCAAATTTGGCGCGGAGTTCGCGCGAAACCGCAAGACTCAGAACTCGCGCACTAATTTTGACGGGACCATCAATTTCAGCGCCAATGCGGGCACGACCACCGGATCAAATTCAACAGGCGATCCCTTCGCCGACGCGCTCCTCGGTGACTTTAACAGTCTCGGGCAGAGCTCGGCTGTCACCACGGGGCAGTTCCGATTCAATGTTGTGGATGCATACCTTCAAGACACATGGAAGGTTACTCGCAAGCTCAGCTTGGTCCTAGGCGTGCGCTACAGCTACTCGACGCCCACCTATGCCCAAGGCAACAACATGACGAACTTTGATCCATACACTTTCAACACTGGGCTGGACCCATCGTTTACCGGTGGCTTGGCGACCAGCAGCATCAACCCCGCTTCGCCCGGTCTTTGCAGCGGACCGCTCCTTAATGTTATCGGCACTCCGACGCTCACCATCGTGTGCAACGGATTGCAGCGGCCCGGTGGAGTGCCTTTTGATCAGCAGGGCAGGGTTCCTGTGACGTTTACAGATCCCCAGCTCTTAGCTGCTATACCTGGAACTGCATACCGCGGCTTCTACCGGCCGGAGAATCTATGGGCTCCGCGAGTGGGCTTTGCGTATACACCTTTTTCGGACAACAAGATGGTTGTTCGAGGCGGCTTCGGAATTTTCTATGACCATCCGGAAGGCAACGTTCTCGGGAATGGCATCAACTCTCAAGGCTATGTGCCGTGGGCACAGTCCGCCTCAATCTCGGGGACTAACGCCTCACTTTCCGAATACGATTCTGCGCCGGGCGCGGGCACGGTAGCTGCACCATCCACGATCAGCCTAAACGGAGTGGATCCGAATCTCGTAGTCGCCCGCAGCTACCAATACAGCTTTGGAGTACAACGCGAACTGCCGCAAGGCATGCTTTTGCAGGTTGCCTACGTCGGCAATTTGGGACGGCATCTGCTGCGAGCTCCTAGCTTCAACAACGCAAGTTGGACCGACCAGGCATACATCCCCGTTTCCCCGAACCCGAACACACTTGCGTGCCCGGCGGGGATAAATAGCACAGCATTTCAGTGCTCGGCCGCGGGCTTTGCTCCTACGGGACTGTCTAAGGATCAGATTCGGCCCTACTTGGGATATTCCAGCATCAGCATGGCCCTGAGCGATGTGAATTCAAACTACAACGCGTTGCAGGTTAACCTGACGAAGCGCACTGGTATTTTGACTTCCACCATGTCCTATACATATTCGAAGACCATGGGAGACGGCGGTGGCGCAGGTGACGCCTACAACGAAAATCCCGAGCCAGAATGTCCATTTACTTGCCTTGTCAGCGCTGCCGCCAATCCTGTCCTGGTCAACGGTGGAACGAAGGCGGTAGCCGGGGGAACACAGTCGGGCGGCGTGGTGGAGACTTGGAAACAATTCGACTATGGCAAAGTGAGCTTTGATGCGACTCACATCGTGGCCGCCACTTTCACCGTCGAGTCGCCCTGGGGCAAAAATATGACGGGCTTCGAGGGCGGCGTGGTAAGAGGTTGGTCGTTGAGCGCGCTGATGCACTACCAGTCCGGCTCGCCACTCACTGCGACGGGGTCGCAAGCCCTCGGTCTTAACGGTTCCAATGTGTCCAGGCGCGGAGCTTTTGTTGCCGGCCAATCGCTGGCATTCAGCGGTACGTGCGCGAATCCGAAAGCGATCTGCTGGGTCAATCCCGCCGCCTTTGCACTGGGGAGCCCACTAGGCGCGGGTGACGCTTCCATTGGCGACATCATTGGCCCCAACTTTTATGAGTGGGATCTATCGTTGCGGAAGGTTTTCAACCTCCCTTTCAGGGAAGGAATGCGCCTGCAGTTCCAGGCAGATGCGTTTAACGCCTTCAACCGCGTCAACTGGAACAATCCGAACGTCAGCAACGCTGGCTCCTCCACGTTTGGACAGATCACTGGATCCCTGCCGGCCCGCGTACTTCAGTTTGGGGGAAAATTTATTTTCTGATTCCAGGTCTGCCGGGGGTCGATTGCCAACGCGCGAATCGATTCTGGCACTTTTGTGTTTCGTTGGATAAAACTCGCTCATGACTAAACTGCTCCGTTTTTCGGCAATCGCATTGTGCTTTGCTCTAGTACAAACGCGCGGAGCAGCGCAGGTGGCCCCGCTAATTGCGAATGTCGGTGCGCGTCAGACTATCAGCTTGGATGGCCAATGGCAGGCGATCGTGGATCCCTACGATGTGGGCGCCTTCGACTATCGTGACAAGCTGCTGCGGAATAATTCGGCCTTCTTTAAGAATTACAAACCTCAATCCAAGTCTGAACTTGTTGAATATGATTTCGCTGCTTCGGGCCAGCTACATGTGCCAGGGGACTGGAACACGCAGCGCGAGTCGCTGCTGTTTTATGAAGGCAGCGTCTGGTACGAGCGGAATTTCGACTACATAAAATCTCCAAATAAACGGCTGTTTCTTCATTTTGGAGCGTGCAATTACACCGCCGCGGTCTATCTGAACGGGGAAGAGCTCGGCGAGCACGCGGGCGGGTTTACGCCCTTTGATTTCGAAATTACGGACCGTGTCAAAGAACAAGGAAATTTCATCGTCGTCAGGGTCAACGACAAACGAGAAAAAGATCAAGTCCCCACCGATAATACGGATTGGTGGAATTACGGGGGAATTACGCGCCCCGTGACACTGGTGGAAGTTCCAGAAACCTTTGTTCAGGACTATTTGATCCAGCTTCAGAAAGGCTCAAGGCACCAAATCGCGGGCTGGATTCAGCTCAATGGACCAAGACTTCAGCAGACAGTCAGCATTCGCATCCCGGAGACGGGGCTCAGCAAAACATTCCAGACCGACGCACAGGGACGCGTCCAATTTTCCTTTGCGGCTGATCTGACGCTCTGGAGCCCAGAGAATCCCAAACTGTATGGCGTTGAAATCACAAGCGACACAGACAAAGTTGTGGACCGTATCGGCTTTCGCTCAATTGAGGCTCGCGGCACGGATCTCCTCCTCAACGGAAAACCTGTGTTTCTGCGCGGAATCAGCATGCATGAAGAAGCGCCGATGCGCTCGGGCCGCGCCTGGAGCGAGGATGATTCGCGCACCCTCTTGGGGTGGGCCAAAGCGCTGGGGTGTAATTTCGTTCGCCTCGCGCATTATCCTTATGACGAATCCATGTTGCGCATGGCCGACCAAATGGGCGTATTGGTTTGGGCCGAAGTGCCTGTATATTGGACCATTCAGTGGGAAAACCCAAGCACGCTGCAGAATGCGGAAAATCAGCTGCGGGACATGATCACCAGAGACCATAATCGCGCCGCGCTGATCATTTACTCCGTTGGGAACGAGACTCCCGTCAGCGATGCTCGCAATCATTTTCTGCGAGAACTGATTCACGAAGCCCATTCCGCCGACACCACGCGCCTGGTTTCTGCCGCTCTTCAGAGCACCGAAGTCGCAGAGGGAAACCGCGTGGCCATTCACATCAATGATCCCATTGCCGGCGATCTCGACGTTCTCGGCAACAACGAATACATCGGCTGGTACACGCGCCGTCCCGAGGATGCGGATTCCACCGATTGGGTTTCTGCCTACAACAAGCCTCTGATTATGAGCGAATTCGGTGGCGACGCCCTCTATGGATACCACGGCGATGCAGCCACCCGTTGGACCGAGGAATACCAGGAAAATCTCTACCAGCATCAGCTCTCCATGCTGAAGCGCATTTCATTTCTTCGCGGAATGACGCCATGGGTTCTCATGGATTTTCGAAGTCCGCGGCGAACTCTCCCTCGTTTTGAGGATTATTTCAATCGCAAAGGACTTGTCACCAATCTTGGGGAGAAGAAGAAGGCCTTCTTCGTCTTGCAAAACTTTTATCTCCAGTTGCAGAACACTCAGGGACGAAACTAGTCAAGGCGTTTATTTCTCCATCACTGTCCAAGATCACTTCAGAGTACATTTCATCTGGGTTCAACAGTCTCCCTAGGATTGCTTCCTTAGAGCATTTCTAATTTAAGTACATACATATCCGGAGGAGGCAAAATAGTTTGCGCATTCGCTCGGTGTGACGGTGTTGAGGACTTCGCCGATTTCCTTCCCTAGCTCTTCGGTGGATCGTTTGGCGGCTTTGCGGAGCAGCGTCTTGAGTTTTGAGAAGAGCTTTTCGATGGGATTCAGATCGGGCGAATAGGGCGGCAAATAGTGCGTCTTGGCGCCGACCGCGATAATGGCTTGTTGGACCCCGTCCACTTTGTGGCTGCTGAGGTTATCGAGGATGACGAGGTCTCCTGTTTGGAGTGTGGGACACAGGAACTGTTCCAGCCAGGCCAGGAACAGCTCACCGTCCATGGGCCCGTCGACGACCATCGGAGCGGTCACTCGATGGTGGCGCAGGCCAGCGACAAAGGTCGTCGTTTGCCAACCGCCCAGAGGCGCCGAACCCAGGCATCGGCAACCCTTGGGAGCGCGCCCATAGCTCCGTGTCATGTTGGTCGCGGCCCAGGTTTCATCGATAAATACCAGCTTTTCGACGTCCATCGCCGGCTGCGCTTCACTCCATGCGCGCCGCGCTGCTTGCACGTCCTCGCGCTCTTGCTCGCTGGCGTGCAGCGTTTTTTTTGAACGTCAGATTCCACTTGTTCAACTGATGCCAAAGTGCGCCGATTTTGATCACCACACCCTGCGACGCCAACCGCTCTTGCAACTCGGCAAGAGTCAGTCCCGGCGCAGCGGCGATCCAGCCGCGCAAAGCGGACTCCGCTTCCTCCAACCGAGACCGGCGATGGCCGCCGATCGGAAAACTGTTGCGTACTCCGGTTTCTTGCTCGCGGTCGCGCACTTGGTAGACATAGAAGCGGCTGACCTCAAAGCGGCGCGCGATCGCCGAAGGGCCCTCTCCCCGGGACAAAGCTCGCAGCACACGATCACGCAAATCCTGTGAATACGATTGCATCCACACCTCCCTCGAACCCACAGGAGGATTATCGCACAAAATGTAGATATTTAAATTAGAAATGCTCTAGTGACGGACGACCCGGAAGTTATTAGCCTGAATTCCTAAATTGAATTGCACTGTTTTGCCCTAAGTCGGTTAAGTTTCAGTTGGTTGAAAGAAACGCCGAGGAGGACAAAACAGTGCACTGGCAAATTACCGCTCTTTGGGGCGGAAAAAAAGTGGAATTACGCGAAACCCAGCGAGCCGTCACCCCCTTCGGTGGGCTGGTGGTGTTCTTGGAGTTTCTGCGGCATGTTGGCTATCGCGAGGCCGTGAGCAAGTATCTACCGTTTCGTCTTACTTCCCCCAATGCCATCGATCCGGTGGAGACATTCACGGCTTTCTTACTCTCGGTGGTAGCCGGAGCGCGGCGCTTCGCACATACAAGTTTGCTGCGTGCCGACGTGGCCTTGCACGCCGTGCTGGGGATCTCGCGCTTTCCGGTCGATGACACCATTCGCAACCTTTTCAAACGCTTCGGTCAGGGACAGTGCCAGCGTTTTTTCTCCGGCTTGTGGAGTTGGCAGCTGGAGCGGCTTCCGGGATGTTCGCCGGGATATAGTCTGGATTTGGATTCCACGGTGTTCGAGCGCTACGGGCGGCAGCAGGGTGCGTTGCGCGGACCGAACCCGCGCAAGCATGGGCGGCCCTCGCATCATCCCCTGGTGGCGGTGCTGGCCGAGTCGCACTTTCTGCTGCACGGCTGGTTGCGGAGCGGGGACTGTGGCACGGCCCGTGGCGTAGTGGAATTTCTCAAGGAAGCCCTGGCGCTGTTGCCGGAAAAACATGCCCTTCGCGTGGTGCGCGCCGACGCCGGCTTTTTTGACCAGCAATTACTGGGTTTTCTCGAGCAGCGTGGGTTGTCTTACATCATCGTGGCACGGCTGACGCTCTGGCTGAAGCGCGAGGCCGCACGCATCACCACGTGGCGCGCGCTGGACGCAAATTACGCTGCGGGTGAATTCCATTTGCAACTTTTCGGCTGGGACCGCCCACGCCGCTTCGTGGTGATCCGCGAGCGGCTGCGTGCCGAGCGCCCCTCGCTGGGAAGAAAACTGCTCGATGTTCCCGGCTACACCTTCCGCATCTTCGTCAGTAATCTCGCGCTCCCGCCGGAAGAGCTCTGGCGCGACTATAACCACCGGGCGGACATGGAAAATCGCATCGCCGAATTGAAACACGATTTGGGCGCCGATGATTTTTGTATGCAGGAGTTCTTCGCCACCGAAGCAGCCTTCCGCAGCATCCTGCTACTGTTCAATCTGCTTGGAGAATTCCAGCGCGCTAGTGGCTGTAAAACCTATCGCCAGCCGGCCACGCTGCGCGCGCAAGTTTTTCTTTGCGGTGCTCTGCTCGGCCGGGCCGGCCACCGCTTGGTGCTGCATTTGTCGGCTTCCTGGGGTGGCCTCAAACCACGTATCCCGCTGCTGGAAAACATCTTATCCTACGGTGTCCCAACTTCGCCGAAGTTGCATTCTGGGCTCGCGACTTGAGCCCAAAATCCATCAATGAGTCTCTATGAAACTACCTTCAACTTCGGATTTCAGGATTAGCTCGCCCGTTGGGTTAGTACCGAGAAACGCTAGTGCTTTACCGGATGCGCGTTCTCGCTAAGGAGTGAGCGGTGGCGAGGAGGTCTGCGCGCGTCCGGTAAAGCCGTTTGGACGTGGCCGCCCGTGGTTGCGGTGGACGCGGGCGGCTTCCTTCAAGTCGTTGTATCGAAAGCGCGCCAACACACCGTGCTCGTGCAGACACCTTGCCCCATCGCGCTTCCGATACAACACTAGGACTTGAACGAAGCAATCTCCATGTGACGAACAAGTATCTTCAAGCAACGTCGCAGAGCAAACGCCTGGCGCAAGAGAAATTGGTAGATGCTATCTTGCCGGGTGGCGTGCTGTCGGCGAGCAAATCAACTCTCATTCAGTAGTTGGTGTTGGAGCGTGCTTTCTAGGATTCGTTCGAGGGAAGGCACGGCGGGCGGAGGGCTTCGCTGGCTTATTGGACCCAAACGGACCCAGGTTTTTCTCTGGGTCTCGTGTAAGTGCTTTGAAAATATGGCGGGGACGACGAGACTCGAACTCGCGACCTCTGCCGTGACAGAGTGGCAGTTGATCGGAACTCAATGAAACTTAACGGTGCTGACAGCCCGTTAAATGTATTCTAAGGAACGATTTGCCACGATCTATTGGACCCTGACCGGACCCACGTTTTTCGACCACACCGATCGGATGAGACAGCTTTCGATAGTGCAAGTGAAGCCGTGGTGCGCTTAGCTAATCGGGCTTCGAGCACATCTCCATGACCGGTTGTCTCCGAAAAGAAGCGCCAGATTATTGCAGCTTGGCGTATTCGGCTTTGGCCTGCTTCAAGAGTGGCAGGTTGGTGTCGGCGTCCTTCCATAAGTCGAGGAGGCGGCTGATTGTCTGCTTGGCTTTTTCGCGGTCGCCCTTGGCAAGGTAATCGGCCGCTAGCGTAGCGTGAGCCGTCAGCCACGGCTGTTGAGGTTCCCATGCGATTGACTCGTTCGGGGCACTCACGAACTTTTCGTACCAGGTGATGGCATCGTTCACTTTTCCAGCCTTTTGGTAAGCGTTCGCAAGAGCTTCCACGGCGAAGGCTGTGTGGTGCTCGGTGTTTGAGAGGGTGAAAAGTCCAATCGCTTTGTCCGTATCTCCCTTGGCCAATGCAATCTCTCCTTGCAGGAGTTGCAAATAGCCTCTCTGTTCGGCACTTTTGGTGTCGGTGAGCGGGGCGATGAGACTCTCGATCTTTTCCGCTTTGTCCGAAGCACCGCCACGAACATATTGCCGCCCCAACCACGCGCCAAAGATAACTTTAGGTTCGAGAGCGCCAAAGTTGTCGAAAGAGTTGTCGAGCTCTCGTTGCTCGGCGCGCCAGTCTCCCTGGCTGTCCGCCACAATGGCGAGCCAGAGATGGACGCGGGCCTTGCTCAACGCAGCTTGTTGATCGTGCAAGATAGTCAGACATTCGTCGAAGCGTTTCCCAGCGCTCGCGAAGCGCCCGTGAAACGCGTCGAGCAGAGCCAGAGAACGCATGCCGTTTTCCCGCGTTTCCGGTTTCTCCAGCATGCCCGTAAAAATCTGCGCGGCTTTCTGGTCCTCGCCATTTTGGACGAGGAGAAATCCGTATTCCCGGCTGGTGTCTCCGGCAACAAGCCAGTGCGGGTCCAGCTGGAATCCTTGCGCGTAGGTCTGCAAAGCCTTCGGTACATCATTTAGAGTCCGATAGGCCGTAGCCATCTCAATATAAGTTTTTGCGTCGTCTGGGGCGACCCTGAGGATTTCCTTATACTGCGCGATGGCTTCTGGGGCGCGTCCATGCCTGCGCAGCAGCAGCGCGTAATCGGAGAGCATCGACCAGTCGTCTGGGTACCGGCTCAAATAGGCGCGATAGAGGGCGTCAGCGTCGACGATATGCTCGAGATCCGCCGCATAGTTGACTTGGATCATCATGCGTTCGCGGTCGGTGGTGCGCGAGGCGAGCGCGAGGGCCTTGTCGTATTCCTGTTTTCCTTGTACCGGTGCGTTTTTGATGTAGCTGAAATAGATATCGCCGAGTGAGGCGTGGGCCATGGCAAAGTCCGGGTCGCTCTGGAGGGCAGCATTCAGCAAAGTTTCCGCCTCCTTGTACTTAGCCTGATGCCACAGTGCGGTGCTGTCTGCATACTGCTTGAGAGCAGTCAGCGAACTAGTCGTCACTTCCGGGAGCGGCCGGTCGGATCGGTGAATCTGATAAAGCGATTCGCCGAGGTCGCGTCGAATATTCGCGGCGATAACGTCGAGGGCATCCAGAACGTGGTCCTCGCCGTAGGAGTGTTCCATATAAGAACGCACTGTCGAGCCGGTTTGCGGGTCAATCAACTGGGCGGATAGTGCATACTCCTGGCCGGTGCGAGTGATACTCCCGGCGATCAGGCCTCGAATATTCTCACGCTGGCAGATCTCGCGACCCACTGCCAGAGTGATGCGCTCCGTGCCTGATTTGCCCATGAGCCGTAGGACAGTGGCCAGGCGGACTTGCGGAAAGAGGTTGGCATGCCGCGATTGCGCGAGGCTGACCGTGAAAGCGGTGCGAAGCGCTTCGTCAAATCGGGTATCACCCGTCTGGTTTTCGAAATCGGTGACGAGGACGGAATCGCGCGGGCTGAACGAAAACGCCGGTCTTCCATACAAAAGCCAAACGCCCAGGCCGCTCAGCAAGGCCAGTGCAGCTACAGTCCCAATTACCCACCTTATGGACCGGCTTCGTGGGACCGGAATCGCTGCCGCCGGGTCGAGAACGGCCCCTGAAGCGGATGGCTCCGCCGCAGAAACCGGTGCTCGCGAGGGCGCTGATATTTGTTTCACTTCCGCGATGAAGCGGTAGCCACGTCGCGGAACGGTCTCTACATAGCGTGGTTTTTCCGGGTCGTCGCTCAATGCCTCGCGCAACTTTTTGATGCCGGTATTCAACCCATCTTCGAAATCAACGAACGTATCTTCCGGCCAAAGGCGTTTTTGAAGTTCTTCGCGAGTGACGACTCGCCCCTGGTTTTCAGCCAGCACACTCAATAAGCGTAGCGGCAGGTCCTGGATTTTGACGCGAGTTCCGCCTTTACGGAGTTCTCCGGAGGGTAGGTCGGCTTCGTACGGACCGAAGGAGAATGAAGGCTGAGACCCTTTTGACGAGTCCATGAAAGTGGTTAAACCCGCGCCGGGGACGCGAAGCGCATGCTAACACCCGGCCCGCTCCGGCGCAAGTTTAGGACTGATTATGTTTAGGACTGATTATGGCGGAGTAAGCGTGTAACTGGTGCTGCGCCAATGGCTTGGCCGTACGGCAAGAGTTCAGCAACCGTACGGACTCCGTCCATTGACCTCCGAAGTGCCTTTCCCCCAAAGTGGCCCGCATCGTTGCTCAGGAGTTGCACGCCAGTGGATTTGATTGGAACCGACGAGGCCAAGCAGGAGTTCGAAGAATTACTCGCTGCCGCATGGGCAGCCCAGTTGGCACAGCTGCGCGTCCGCTCAGGTTCGGGCAATTCGTCACCCGAACCGCACTCACAAAGAACGACCGGGAAAGAAGGAGACACCGTATGAAGACGAACGAGAAATACCCAGTGATCGCGCGATTCACCCGATGGGGCCTGGTGCCTGCCGGCCTTCTTGTCGCAGCGCTTTGCTTCGCCGGCCCGAGCCGCGCCCAATCGAGCGCAACGCCGGCGACCACCGCTGGGGGGATGAGACGGGCGAAGGGGAAAAACGAGCACGTTAAGGTAAACGGCTACTGGAAAATCGAAGTACACGACCCGGCCGGCAAACTCGTCTCCCACACGGAATTCGAGAATTCCCTGACCACAAACGATCCGAATGGATACAGCGGCGATTTCGCCCTTGCAGAGATTCTGGGCGGAAGTAATTCCCAAATGGTTGTTACGGATCCTAAGACTGGCAGCAATGTGGACCTTATCGCCACTGGATACGCCACCGGTTCAGTGCCAGGTTTCCTCGCCAATCTGCGACCTCTTGCTCAGAACGGCGCGCCGTTCAAGAGCGCCGTGTTCATACTACCTTTTCTGTCAATCGGCTTGAACACGTCTCCGCAGCTTTCCGCCTCCGCTACGCCTGCACAGGGATTTCAGGACGGCGCGGTAACCCCCTCAGCCGCTGGGCCGTGCGCCAATGCCGCCGCGACTCCCCCTGCGTTTGGCTGTCTCGTGCCGACATCGCAAGCATTGAACACCTCAGGCGCTACCGGAAATACGGCGAGCACCACGGGCAATCAGATCGTGCTCACCAGTTCGTTTCTGGTAGGAGCATCTACCACAATCTCGCAGGTCGGCACATACATTACGCCGATGCGATTAACAATTATCAGCGGAGGTGCCAGTTTTGCTTACGCGGCTTCAGATCCTGTGGACGGTACTACGTTGAATGGTCCTGCTGCGTATTCGCTGACGTCCGCAACGCTGTCAACGGCCCCAGGTTGCGTGCCTACGCCAACGGCTCCCTGCGCAGTCTCTATGACGGCAGACCAGACAATCTCAGTGACGGTAACGCTGAGCTTCCAGTGATCGCGTCGTGCGGGAATCAACCGGAACGAGACCTCGCATGAGTAGCAGAGAGCGGGACGTGGAGAGGGAAGTAAACATTCGAGATCCCATCGGCGGCGCAATACTCGGATTCACCGATCAACAATAGAGTGCAGGAGACACAGCATGAACACCAACGAGAAACAGGCAGTGATCGCGCGAATCGCCCGGCGGAGCTTAGTGTCTGTTTGCCTTCTTGTCGCAGCGCTTTGCTTCGCCGATCCCGGCCGGGCCCAATCGAACACCGGGTTAGCGGCCTCCCCAGCGGCGAGGCCGGCCGACGCGATGACGAGTCAGGCTCAGGCACCTCCCGCGCCGTTACAATCGCAGGGGACTGCTCCGGCGGCCAAACCCGCGGATCCCTCCGAAAAGAACCCTTCCTCGCCCGCCAAGGGCCAGCACGAAGGCATCTCCGTGCACGGCTATTGGCTCATTGACGTAAAGGACCCTGACGGCAAGGTGATCACCCACCGCGAATTCGAGAACGCCATCCAGCAATACGGCATCGACTACCTCTCGGCTCTCCTCGCCGGAAATAATTCACCGGGTGGACTCTCGATTACCCTAAACGGGGCCAATATGGTATTCCCCACCAGCAGTGGTTCCGGTTCGACTGCTTCCATTTCACTTAGTTTCTCAGACCCGGGACCATGCCTTCCTGTAAACGTGCCATTTGGAGGATCAGGCGGGCCAAGCAGTGGATCCACTTGCCTCCTTACGAGTGGAACAAGCTATCTTGGCGGGGTATGTTTTACTCTCCAACAAATCAGCGCCTCGAACAGCTCGACTTCGCCCTGCTCGACGAACTTGTCCACGAGCGCCTTCGCGTTTACGGCAAAGGGACCTACATTTTCTGGCCCGGCTAGCCCACCTACCTCAACTAGCTCAGCTGTACTGGTTCTGAGTGGGTCGGTAACCGCCACGTCGCTAAATCAGGGGACCATCAACGACGTGGAGACCATTTTCACGGCCTGCGACACAAACTCCACCCCCACGAGCTGCCTCAATTACTTTAACCCGCAGACTCAAGCTACTAGCGCAGCTACACCAGTTGAACTGAACCTATTCACGGCGAAACTTCTTGATGGAAAAAATGGCGACCCAGCACCAGTCCCGTACATCCCTGGCCAGACTATCTTCGTGACGGTGCAGTTCACGTTCCAGTAGCTCTACGGTTGTATTGCTAGGGCAACAAAGAGCGGAGAGAGCGCGAAAGCGCGGAAGGCTGCCGAATGAGTGGCGGAATACGAAGCAGAGATCATCGGAGACTTGCAGCGGCAGTCGCCGCGGCCAAGGCGGCTCTGACCGGTTGCTTCGCTAGCGCTTGGTCGCTATTTGCTCTTGCATGGCTTTGCAGCTGGGCGGCGCCAGCCACCGCACAGACGACGCCTTCCTTTACCGCCCCGGCCGCCTACAATACGCAGCCCGGCACTGTGCCCGTCGGTGTCGCCACGGGAGTATTCAATTCAGGGGGTCTCCTCGACTTCGCGGTTCTCGAGCAGAACCCGAACACCAGTTTGTATCAAGTGGAAATCTTCCACGGACAGAGCGACGGAACCTTTACCACGAATGCGAGTTCTGACCTGTTCCCCCTCGCAGGTGTAATCGGCAATGCCATCGCGGCAGGACCATTTCACGGTGCGGGTCCTCTCGATATCGCCGTCGCGACCAACACCGGGATCGTTATTCTGCAGAACAGTGGCTCAGGAACTTTTGCGCCGCCCTCGAACGCGATCTCCTCCCTCAACGGTTTCGCATCACTCGCGGTCGGGCAGTTCGACGGAACTGGCAATTACGGCATTGCCGCGGTTAGTCCGGTTGTAAAC
Organism: uncultured Acidobacteriota bacterium; assembly: GCA_963843265.1. Classification (GTDB taxonomy): domain Bacteria; phylum Acidobacteriota; class Terriglobia; order Acidiferrales; family UBA7541; genus Acidiferrum. Next base: position 13,881 of record CAWJJR010000005.1, read on the forward strand.
GGGATCGTCAGCTTCACCGTTTTTTCCGGAAACGGAAATGGGGGTTTCACGCCATCCTCGACCTACAGCGTGAGTAGCGGGTACGTCCAATGCTCGGCAATCCTGCAAGGGAGTTTTCAAGGCCTGACGAATGCCGCTGACCTGGCGCTTGTTTGCAATACCCTGTATGAGGAAGAGGTCCTCGTCTATCTGAACTTGGGCCACGGCACTTTTGGTCTTTACCAGACCCTGGATGCTGGACAGAGAGTGGTGGGAGTGAGCACTGGGGTCGCGGTTGGGACATTGAACAGCCGGCCCGCCATTTTCATTTCGCCGCCCGCCGGTTCCTTTACCAGCTATCAGTTTGTGAACTACGCGTTCACGAGCGTATACATGGCCCCCGTGGGCTTGGCGCCTCGGGGTTCGCTCGCGCTCCTCCCCCAAACTGGCGCGGCGGTGGACTTCGCCACCAGCGGTTCCGGGGTCGGCATCAGCACTTTCACCGGGTACACGCAGAGCGGAACTTCCCTAAGCGGGACTTGGAGTTCAACGGAAACCCTGGGGCCAGCCGGAGTTCTGGCAACCGGAGTTTCGCCGCTTACTGAGGGCCCGACGTATATTGTGGTGGATGCTGGCGTACATACCGGAACTTATCCCGCTAGTCCCCCTAGTCCCGCTAGTCTTGAGCCTTATATCGACGAACATTCGATCGCCGTATTTCTCGTGACCTTAAACGCGGCGGATGGAACAGTAGCAAGTATCAATACGGCGCCAATCTATTCCGGTACCAGCGGAAGCGGATCTACGTTCCCGTCATCGTTCGCGACGGGCGATTTCAACGGCGACGGCCAAATGGACCTGGCGGTATCGGGCGCGGATGGCGCTACGGGAGACGCGACGCTTACGATCTATTTGGCTAATGCTGATGGATCGCTTCCGGCCATTACCTCTCCTCCGGCCTCCGTCGTGACGGTTAGTAACACGAATTACAGCGGCGTCGATGCGGTTGTTGCCGGGAAATTCCGCCCCCCGCAAAATGGAAAGACCCTTTACGATCTCGCCGTTTTTTCGGCGGGTCAGATTTTCATTCTCACTTCCAATGGTGACGGCACCTTCAGCGCCGGTGCCGGTGGCCCCTATTCGCTTTCCGCAGATCCCAACTATCCGGGCTTCTATTTCAGTCCCCGCAACGGTCACCCGTTCGCGCCGGTGCTTACGGTCATGGATGTAAACGGCGACGGGTCGGACGATATCGTCCTCAGTCTTCCAGAGGACAACTGCAACGCAAGCGGGTCCGTATCGCAGGGCGCCGTGTACGTCCTCATTTCAAAAGGCGATGGAACGTTTAAGAATCCGGTCTTTGTGCCGCCTCCCGTTGTGAATCCTGTTTCGGTGACGGCAGCGAAATTCTTCGGGACCAGCCTGAAGGACTTGGTGTTTGCCGATGGTGGGGAGCTTTGCAAGGGCAACACCGCGACAACTGCGCTCACGGCGGTCGGCATTCTGCAGAATAGCAGCACGCTGAGCACTATAAATTTCACTGCCGCTGCTGTCTTGAATCAGGTTTCTGACCTGGGAGTGCCCAATATAACCGCAGTGGCCTCTGCCGATCTGAACGGTGACGGGCGCCCCGATATAGTGGTATCGAGCACAGGCGGAATTCAGGTGCTGCTGAATTCGGGCACGGGATCGTTCTCGCCGACAGCGCAGGCAATCGTGCCGCTCTATTCCGGCGACCATCCCAACAACACCCTTTGCGCCGGTAGCTATGTGGGGTGTGTGGCTTACGATTCTCAGATAGCCACCGGCAGTTTCTTTGCGACCGGAGAAAACGATGTTGCCGCATCCGTTGGGGGAGTCGTTTACATTTTTCAGAACCTAGGCAACACGGGAATTTTACAATCGCCCACGCAAGGATTCGTGGTAGGCCCGGATTCCGCGATGCTTTCGGCGGCTCTTTTCAACTCGAGCGGACTGAACAACCTGCTCGTGGCCACCTCGCAAGGAACCGCCTACCTGGGGAATAACAGTCAAGGTACTGCGACGGGACCGCCGCAACCGCCGGTGATCATGAAGGCCTTTGGGGTGACGAGCATGCCGGTGGTTGAAGTGACCAGCTTGACCTTCACGATCATCAACCCCAACACCAGCGCGGCCCTGACAGGACTCGGTTTCATGGACACCTTCCCAGGTGGACTCGTGGTTGCGACCCCGAACAACCTGAACAACACTTGCGGCGGCATGGCGACAGCGGCGGCGGGATCAAACTCGGTGAGCCTGTCGGGAGCGATGCTGGCGGCGAACACCTCCTGCATCCTCACGGTGAATGTGACCGGCACGGCAGCGGGACCCTTGACGAATAGCGTCACAGTGTCTGCGAAAGAGAGCGGCAGCGCGGTGGGTACTTCAAGTGCCTCCATCACTTTGTTTACGCCCAACCCACCCTTGATCTATAAGGACTTCGCAGTGATGAGCATACCGCTGGGTGGTGTGAGCACCTTGAACTTCACGATCAGCAACCTCAACTACAACACGGCCCTGACAGGAATCGGCTTTACGGACAACTTGCCAGCGGGACTGGCGGTAGCGACCCCGAGTTACCTGAGCAGCACTTGCGGCGGCACGGCGACAGCGACGGCGGGATCGAGCTCGGTGAGCCTGGCGGGCGGGGCGCTGGCAGCGGGCAGCTTCTGCGAGATCGCGGTGAATGTGATCGGCACGCATGTGGGAATTTGGACCAATAACGTGGCAGTTTTCGCGTACGAGAGTGGCACTGCAATGAATGCTTCAAGTGCCTCCATCACTGTTGCCCTTCCTACCATCCCCGAGACGGCTACTGTAAATGACCAAGTGACGCTCACTGCGCTTGTCAACGTGACGGCCCCGGTCGTCAACTTCTCTGCCGGAAGCATTGGCTTCGGCACGGTATCGGCGGGACAGACTGGCGCGCAATTGCTGGCGGTATCAAACAGTGGGCTGGCACCCCTTCTGCTTTCCGGCGTGTCCACGTCCGGAAGCGCAGCCTTCAGCGTCTCCTCGCAGGTCGCCTGCTCGAACGGAGCAACAACATTGCCGACGACGCTTCCGAGCGGCGGTCTATGCACATTCACGATTTACTACACGGCGCCATCCGGGCCCGGCACGACCCCAAGCGGAATGATCACCTTTACCGATAACGCTGCGCTGAGCAACGCGACTCCCAGCACGCTGGTGAGCGGCACGACCTACACGCAGTCCATCGCGCTCAGTGGCACAGGAAGCGGGACTGGGGCGCCACCTCTGCCACCGGCAATTGTTTCGCTGGCCGTCAACGAGACGATTACAGGGAATGACCAGGTGACCGCCACCCCGCTGATCAATTTTGCGGGCCCGGCCGCTGCTTTCTCTGACACCAGCCTGGGATTTAACAACACCGCCCCATCGTCGCAAAACCTCACGGTTTCGAACGTTGGGAACGCGCCGCTGGCGTTCATCGGCGCATACAGCATTTCGTTGGGTTTCAGCGTTGGGCCAATCTTGTGCTCGGATGGCTCGACGTCGATGCCGTCCTCGTTAGCCATCGGTGCTCAATGCACGTTTACCATCTCTTATGCGGGAACGGTGTCCACCGGAACCATCACGTTCACTGACAATGCGGCGTTAAGCAGCCCCGCCAGCACCCCGTCAGGCTCGAATTACGCACAGACGATTCAACTGAATGGCGCGGCGAGCAGTTCCGTGGTAATAGGGCCGCCGTCGGCAACGGTCACCATACCGACGATCAACGAGCCGATCACGGTGAATGACCAGGTGACGCCAACCCCGCTGATCAATTTTGCGGGCCCGGCCGCTGCTTTCTCTGACTCCAGCCTGGGATTTAACAACACCGTCCCATCGTCGCAAAACCTCACGGTTTCGAACGTTGGGAACGCGCCGCTGGCGTTCATCGGCGCATACAGCATTTCGTCGGGTTTCAGCGTTGGGCCAATCTTGTGCTCGGATGGCTCGACGTCGATGCCGTCCTCGTTAGCCATCGGTGCTCAATGCACGTTTACCATCTCTTATGCGGGAACGGTGTCCACCGGAACCATCACGTTCACTGACAATGCGGCGTTAAGCAGCCCCGCCAGCACCCCGTCAGGCTCGAATTACACACAGACGATTCAACTGAATGGCGCGGCGAGCAGTTCCGTGGTGATAGGGCCGCCGTCGGCAACGGTCACGATACCGACGATCACCGAGCCGATCACGGTTACCGACACACCGGGTGTCTTTAACACGTCGAGTGGAGCCAACGTCACTGTAACGCCGGTGGACACAACGACTGGCACCACACCTGTGACGTTAACGTTCGCCAACCTGACGCAGCCCGGCGTAACGAGCTTAACGACCAGCCCGTCTGGTCCATCTGCGCCTTCGGGATTTCAACTGGGCAATCCGGGCGTTTATTACAACATCTCCACCACCGCCACCTACACCGGCTCGGTCATGATCTGCATTAACTACACCGGGATTACGTTTACCCAGCCGCCGCAGCTATTCCACTACCAGAGCGGCGCGTGGGTGAATGTGACGACTTCGGTCAACTCAACGACCATGATAGTTTGCGGCACAACAACTTCTTTTTCGCCTTTCGCTCTTTTTCAGCCGAGTGCTTTTCCCACAACGACGGCCATAAGCGCGGCTGGCGTTTCTTACGGGACTCCCGGAAGCGTGACCGTCTCCGTTAGCTCCGCAGGTGGCACGGTGACCGGTAATGTGTCGCTGACCATGAATGGCGGCACCGCGTCTACTATGGCGCTTTCGAACGGCTCCGCGGTTTTCAATCTCGGCGTCTTGAATGCAGTCACGCATACGCTTTCTGCTAGCTTTGCAGCGCAGGGAAACTTCCTGGCGTCCTCAGCGGTCGGCACGATATCCGTGGCTCAGGTGCCTTTAAAAGTTTCCGCCAACAACGCGACACGAGTGTATGGTGGTGCGAATCCCACTCTCACGGCAAATTACGCGGGCTTCGTTAACGGGGACACACCCTCTGTTCTGATTGGCACATTGAGTTGCGCTACGACGGCCACGTCTACCAGTCCCGTCGGCACTTATCCCATTGTTTGCAGCGGTCAAAGCGCAGCGAACTACTCCATCACCTATATGCCGGGCCAGCTCACCGTCGGCAAGGCAACACTGACGATCACGGCGAACAACCTCACGAAGAATTTCGATGCACTGAATCCCACGCTCACGTGGACTGCAAATGGATTTTTGAATGGCGACAGTACGAGCGTCTTCACAACACTTCCTACTTGCACCACGACCGCAATCACCACGAGCCCGGTCGGGAGCTATCCGATCGCGTGTTCAGGCGCAGCCGCCGCAAACTACACCTTTTCCTATGTTGCCGGATCGCTCACAGTCACCTGCCACTACGTTTCCATCGGCCTGTCTCCGTCCACCGTTGCAGAGGGTGGTTTGATTGCTGTCAGCTGGACGCTGAGGTCCTGCGCGAATTCAACACAAACGGTAGCTTTCACCTTCACTCTGTCCGGACCGGCGCAGCCAGACAGCTGCAGCCCCACCAAGACCGAAATGTTTTCACTGCCTCCCTTCGCGCTAAAACCGAGCACGCTGCAATCATTGTCGTTTCCCTTCAAGATTCCGAAGGGAATCTGTGCTGGAACTTATTCGACTGCAGCCACCGCGACCATCAACGGACAAGTTGTGGACACTTCATCAACCTCGCTGACGATCACCGTGCATTAGCAGCGGCAGGGAAAAGTGCTGGCCAGCGCGATTGACGAGAAACTACAGTGAGTGAAATTGTCCTGACTGGTAGGACGAGACAACCAATGCTCAAGTCCGTGCCAAATCACCCGTTTTCGGAACCCTTGACCGGCATCTTGCCCTGACTGATTCCTCTCTACTTACAACGCTAGATCAGAAGGGGTTTTCGGAACCCGTACTAGAACTCCACACATCTCCGGTAACCGGTAAAGTGCTCACAGTCTGACTATGAACTCGAGTCCAGCAGGGAGGTCAGAGTTGACAACCGACAAAGTCACCTAATTGCGAGCTCTAGCACATCTAGGTGTAGAGGCCTCCCCTGCATTCTTTTCCGCGTCCCTCTACATGGCCGATAGGCACTAGAAATCAGCCCTCGCTTTGTTGTTCTTGATTGCGTTTTTCCTTTCTTTAGGCCTCTTAGTATATTGAGGGGGCTCTCGCTCGCTTCTCCCTAGGCTCGCCGGAACCCTCCCACTTCGTCAGTTACTCGGCTATGTTGCGTGTCACTGCATGGTAGCCAGACGGTCGCGAAGTCGGGTTTCCCTACCAGGGTACGCCCAGCGAGGTCTTGCCGTGCGCTCGACGAATCCGAAAACGCTGCACGAATCATAGTGCCATGAACATCGCCCCTGTCCATATCGACGCATTGAAGGCCCTCGGCTACACTGAAGCGGAAGCTCGCTTTCTCTACCTCGTGGCGACGCATTCGGGCTACTTTGTGGCACGTCAATTCCTCGCCTTCGCCAACGCCCATTGGGGGGAGCGCACCACTAGTTTCTGGAACAAGCTTCACACCAAGAAGCATGCCCGCACCGAAAAGTTTCCAAAGAGCGGCGTCGTCTACCACCTATTCTCGCGCCGGCTCTACCACCAGATTGACCGCGAGAACATCCGCAACCGTCGGCAACACGAAATCGAATACATCCAGCGACGCATTGGAATCCTCGATTTTGTCCTTTCCAACCTACAGTACAGGTACTTGGAAACCGAGCCGGAGAAGATGAGCTTTTTCTGTGATCAGCTGAAGACCCCGCGTCACTTTCTGCCCTCAAAGATCTATTGCGGACAGAGAACGTCGCAGCCTACGCTTCGCTACTTCGTGGACAAGTTTCCAATGTTTCTCGACGGCGACGCCGCTTCGACGGTGGTGACGTTCACCTACCTGCAAGGGCCAGAAGCCGGTCTTACGGAATTTGTGCATCATCTCGAAGTCTACCTTCCTCTCTTCCGGCAGCTCTCGGAGTTCCGCGTTCTCTATCTGGCGAGAGTCGATTTGCATTTCGGAAAGGCCAAAGAACTATTCAATGCTTTGGTCGCAGTTCCGCTGGGATCGGACGCGTCGGCAGAATTGTTGCGCTACTTCCAAATCCGAAAGGCCTGGGACCTCGGCCGCTACGGATTTCTAACTGAAGCTGATTTGATCTTTCGAAATCAGGCCAAGATGCGCTTCACCGGACAACGTTTCGAATATTTGTATCGCGGATGGAAAGTCGGCAGAGTGACGGAATCCAGCATCGTTCAGGAGTTTGGTGGTAGCAAGCACGATGTCAGGGCGCACTTCACGACCGAAGTGCTGCGCCGGGTCGGGGTTCCTGCACAGGAACCAGCAGGGAAGGAGTGAAGAATGTAAGAACTACATGCTTCAGCTGCGTCTTCTGCAAATTCTTCAGCCTGTGGCCAGAGCAATTTCTTTTAAGCGTAGGAGATAGAGAAGCGATGCAAACAAAAGTCACGGCGGGCAAACCACTAAAACGGGCGGGAGCGACCCCACTTTTTCGGCTTTCAGCCGCCCAAAAAGTTCGTGGGGTCGCTCCCGCCAGTTACGCAGGAAGCGTGACCGCGTTTTGTCCGAGTGCCCAGCGGGAGCTGGCACGCAAGACAAGCGAAGCTATCTTTCCGTTGGTGGCACATTGATCTCGTCTGGAGCTGAATTGGCGAGGAGGGGGCGAAGGTTTCTTTTCTCGAAGTCAGAAATGGCTGAACACACCGATCACAAGCTAACCCACCTCACACTGCGCCGGAGTGAGTTGGGGTCGGTCCATGCAGACTTTTTGCATCGTGCTGGCCAGGCGCTCTCATTCCTGCCTCACAGGAATTTCGGAGCCGCGTTTTGCGCGGTTGCATACACAGACCTGAGAAATTATCAGACAAGAGGTCTGACACTTTGCATGAAAACGAAAGGAGAAGCCCGTTGTCTATATTGAAGTCACCACCAAAACAGCCCAAAGCAGTCACCATCCAAGCGCGTGTCGAAGAATCGGTAAAGAGTCAGCTAGAGCTCTATGCTGAGCTCATCGATGCTTCGCCGTCTTACGTGATCACCGAAGCCCTGAAGCTGCTCTTCCGCAAGGATGGCGACTTCAGACGCTGGGCAGACCAACACACAAACAATCACAACAACGAAAAGCCTAAAGGAGACGTACTTGCGAGGGCCGTCTAGCAAACATGAAACTCCGTCCAACCCAATTCGGTGTGCGCGAGAATACAGTGTCTCAAGGACAGCATGCCCCGCGCCTTGCAGAGAATTCGTCGTCACAAGAATTGGTCAGAGAACTCGAAAAGCCCCAAAACAAGGATGAGGCACGTGCACCCGCAGCAGGCGATGTGAAAATCATTGACCTGCCACTCACCTATGCGTCGAACGAAGCCACAGGAGAGGGGAGAGAAGAAACGGTCCAGTCTCACCCAGCAGAGTTCAGCAATTTAGGGCAGGGCCCCACAGCAGCACGGTTTGTCCCTAGTCATACCCCGCATGCCCAAAGCTACGGCAATTTCGAACCATTGTTGGATGTTATCGAGGCGGCTAGGCTCTTAAGAATTCATCCCAAGACATTACGTGTCAAAGCGCGGCGAGGCATCATCCCCGCCGTTCAGATTGGTCGAGTCTGGAGATTTCGGGTCTCCACACTGAACCGTTGGCTGGAAAGAATCGCAAGCTAAATCCAGTTCAAAGGTTTGGATGAAATGCATCGACCCTTTTGCACGATTCGGATATTCTGCACTGGGCTGTCAGTGCCGTTTAGACAAAGGAGGAACTTTGTTTAGACGGACACGCTATCAACAGGGAAGTTTAATTCTGGAAGAGCGGAAGAGAGGCCCCGCAGTATGGGTATACCGCTGGTGGGAAAGAGACATCAACGGAAAGCCGGTACGTCGCAAACTGCAGATCGGAAGCTCGACGCAATACTCAACCGAATCTGCGGCGCAAGCGGCAGCGGATGCTCTTCGGCTGACAATCAACAATCCATCCAACCGCAGGAATCTTCGTCAGACGACTGTGAACATTCTATGGGAACACTATTGTCGCGAGGAGTTGCCAGTCAAGGAGATGTCCACGCAAGACGCGTACACGGTGTATGCAAAGAACTGGATTCTCCCGCGTTGGGGCAACTTGCTGTTGGAAGAAGTAAAGACCGTCGAGGTGGAACGGTGGCTGCGAGCAGCGCGTTTGGCGGATGGAACCAAAGCCAAAATCAAATGCATAATGTCGGCTTTGTTTTCTCACGCCGTTCGCTGGGAGATTTGTGGTCACAACCCAATCTCTTCGGGAATTCCAGTCGGCGCTGGAGGAAAGAGAGGTCCAAGTACTGGCGTACGTGTCAGTGCGAAACGTCAAGAAGCACCCCTGTTCTTGTCACCGGAGCAAGTAGCACTTGGTCTGACGAAACTCGAATTTCGCGACCAGTTGCTCGTGTTTCTGGATGGAGCGTTAGGGACACGTCGAGGCGAGCTCGGCGCCCTGCGCTGGTCGGACTGCAACTTCGACAGCATGAGCTTCAGCGTTCAGCACTCGTACTATTGGCGCCGAGGCGGACATCTCAAGACGACAAAAACGGAAGCGTCGGCCAAGGTCTTGCCGATGCATCTGGCGTTGAAAGATGCGTTGTTGGAATGGAAGTCGCAGAGCGACTACAGCGGACCAGGGGATTTCGTTTTCCCTTCCCATCGCCACAAAGGCAAGAAGCCACTGGACCTTGCGGCTGTCCTCAAACGGAAGATCCAACCTGCTTTCACCGAGGTCGGCATCACTGGCGTAGGTTGGCACACCTTTCGGCATACGGTCGGGGCGATGCTGGCAGAGATGGGAGAACATCAACTCACGATCCGCGATTATTTGCGTCACAGCAATCTCCATGTGACGAACAAATATCTTCAAGCTACACCGGAAAGCAAGCGTCTCGCGCAAGGAAAGCTGGTCGATGCCATCTTGCCGGGTGGTTTGCTGTCGGTGATCAAACCAACTCTGGTTCAGTAGTTGGTGCTGGAGAGTGCGTTCTAGGATTCGTTCGAGAGAATGCGCGCGGGCGGAGTGCTTCGAGGCTTATCGGACCCAAACGGACCCAGATTTTTTCTGGGTCTTCTGTAAGTGATTGAAAAAATGGCGGGGACGACGAGACTCGAACTCGCGACCTCTGCCGTGACAGGGCAGCGTTCTAACCAACTGAACTACGTCCCCAACCGTGGAATCAACAACTTGCCGTAAAGCCCTAAGAAATAAGGCGGTTGCAAGTTTTGCATATGGCGCACATTCCGCTTGCGATGCATACGGTAGCAGCTGTCCCTGCCAAAACCGCCAATAAACCGCTAATAAGAATTCGTGCGCTCATGCGAGATTTATCCTAACACAGATGCCTGCTGGAGGCGAAGCTCAGTCCGATGAATCTTGTGGAATTGAGACAGCCGATTCGTGAGCGAAAGTGCGGAGTATGAATGGACCAAAAAAATGGACTCAGCCACAGAACCCAGAATGCGCGGTTGAAAAACAGTGAGTTTGGATCGCAACCTTCCCAAGCTTCGGACGTGGGTTCGATTCCCATCGCCCGCTCCATAACTCACGATGTTTCAATTGCCCTTACACGGCTAACCTACCTGAATCCGGCTTGAAAATGGACCGTTTTGGACCTCGAATGGACCCCACTTGGGTTCAATTGGACCCCAACGATTTGCAGAGGAAACCGGCCAGTCGTTCGATGTCTTGCTCTCCGTGGGATTAGACCAGCGCGACCTCGCGGTCGAAATTGGGTTTTTTCTCCGCATGGAGCTTGAGGGCAATACCGCAGACCGCAGCGATGCGTTCCAGCATCGTGAGCGAATGGCCCGTGTATTCGGCGTCCTCAAGGCGGGCAATCACAGACTGCGTGGTGCCAACCTTCTTGGCGAGCTCCGCCTGAGTTAGCCCCGCATCCTCCCGCATCTCGCGCACCAGTAAGGCTAGGTCTATCTGATGCAAGGTTCGCCCGAAGGTCTTACGGTAGGTTGCGCTCTTGCGCGTACGTTGTTCGACAATTTCACTGTGTTTGTCGCGCTTGACAGTTTGTCTCATAGGCCCAACTCCTTCAGGATGGCTTCTCTTTCCTTCTGCGATCCCATATAACGGTTTCGGTACGTCATCCAGAGCTTTCTTAGCTGCTCCGCCCTTGTAAGTTCGCCCTGCGGTGTCTGTTCCGTCTTTTTCTGAGACCCTGACGTAATCACGATCAGCATTCCCGGTTGATAGAAGAACAGAACCCGAAAAATCCGATCGAATTGCTTGACCCTTAGCTCGAATATGTCGCCCGTGAGCTTCTTAACGAACTTGCCTTGCATCCGGTTGCCATAGATGCGCAGGCGGTCGATAAAGGCATCTATACGGGCGGCTCCTTTGTCGTCAAGCGAATCCACGAACTCCCGGGCGGGCACCCGCCCGTTGGGCAGCTCCACGTACTCAATTGTGAATCCGTCGTTCACGCGTCTAAGATTATCGCATTATTGCGATAGGAGGTCAACTAAGAAGCGCGTCGCCTTCCACGCGAAAATGAATTGCGGTCAATGCGTTTCGAAGCACGGCAACAAATGCTCGGAAGGACCGTACTGCTCGAATTTCTTTCTTCACAAATTCCGCCACACCTTTGCGACGCGCAACCTGCAAGATCACGTCTGCGACATCAAGTCGCTGCAGAATTGGATGGGGCACAAAGACTTGGCCTCCACAATGGTTTACCTTAAATCTGTTAGGAATAAGGATGTGATGGCGCGGGTGAATTCGAGTGAACTGGCGGCGCTGGCAATCTGAAATGCTTGGTATGCATAGAAGCGGTCTGCCCAAGGGGCCTGCCATTGAGTTACGGGCCACCTTGTCCGAGGTTCGTGTTAATTATAAAATTGGCCTCAGGCTCTCCAGTTCAGCCTCGGATGGGTATCATGCAAAAGTTTTGGGATTTCCTATCCGTTACACGGGAGAGCGATCCGCTTGCCCCGCGAAACGAGCAGCTCGCCCTCAAAGGAGTACCTGGCATTCCACAACAGTCTGTTCCACTAGATTGTCGAAGGTCTCTTTATTCGAAAAGCTTCGCCGGACAGGACGGCGCCGTGGGCGGCTCCGGCGCGATCTGTGGGGCGGTATTTCCACGAAAGAAGACTGAGATCGCTGGAGGCGATGCCGGTGAACGTTCCTCAATGTTGACCTTGCCTGCATCTTTTCTCGCATGACGCTTCAAGAGACTCCTGGTTTCGTAGAATGAATCAAAAGTCACTACGAGTACCGCTCTCTTCACGTCCCACACAACTTATAAGCTCTAATACAAAATTCACTTGACAGCCATTTATAACTTGGCGTACAAGGCTCGCATTTGCCCTGTGGAGGTCCCCATGCGAAGCGAACGCTCTGTCTTTCTGTTTATTTTCGTGTTCGTCACAGTTTCCGCAACTGCCCAGCAGCCAACCCCGCCGACGGTCGAAGCACCTCAGCGAGACATTCAGGCTGTCGCTCTGCTGCAACAAGCCTTCGCTGCTCTGGGTGGCGCTGCGCCCACAAGCATGACAGCGTCAGGAACGTACACAAGGTATCTTACAGATTCGACAGTTTCATATCCGTTGCGCGTTGAGGTTCTTGGCGTTGACAAATTTCATTGGGAGGTTGACACACCCGACTTAGGCACTGTCACTACGGTCGTTTCCGGTACGGCATCTTGGAGTCAATCGACGCAGGGGACTCAACAAATACCCATCGGTGAAATTCCTGGCAAGACGCTCGAGAACTTTCCGCTAATGGGTTTGTCGAACTGGGCAATCTCATCTGCAACCGGGTTAAAGATGGTCGGCACGGAAACAATAGCAGGAAAAGCTGTCTTCCATGTGACAGTGACGCCCACTCTCATCGGAAACACCGACCCCAAACGTGAAACGGTCTACGAAGCAACCCACAAACGCGAGATCTACTTAGACCAGCAGACGGGCTTGCCATTTCGACTTCGGTATTATCGCCACCCTTTAGACTGGCGAGTGGGTGTTGCGGTGGACATTGAATACTCCAATTTCCAAACCGTCGGCGGGATTTCCTTCCCAATGACAATCACGGCCTACATGGGCGACCAGAAGATCACTCAAATCCAGTATCAATCTCTGAATCTGAATGCTTCGATTCCTGATGCCGATTTCGTGGAAGGAGCGATCCAATGACCTCGCGCTCTCGCATCCACACGCCATTTCTGATCGGATTCATTTTCTTAATCCTGGGTTTGTTTCCGGCCAAGGCGTTGGCTCAGACCGACGGCTATCTGACGAACAGTAATACGCGTGGTTTAGAGGCATCGAATCCGTTCCAGGTGGGGGATATTGACAACATCAATCTCGCGAACGGAGCACTCAATCTTCGCATTCCTGTGTTCCAACGAAAAGGCCGAGGCGGAAGGCTCGACCGGCAGTACTTCTTTTCTTATACGAGCAAGATATGGTCATTTTTTCCGATATGGGACCCTCTGAATCCTACGAGTCTCGATGCTCTTGACTGGTCTATCAGTCCAGAGATCGCTAACGCTGTACTGCTCCCGCTTAGCAATGCAAGCAACGTGACTCTATGGGGCAATGAGATCCTGAATTACGACGAGAACTTTTGGGGTTGCACGATAAACAATATCGACTACACGACCACCGCGGCCTATAATTTCCAGTATAAAATGCCGGACGGTTCTGCGTACCGCCTCGCAAATCTGCACTACGATACCTCGCCGAACGACGGGCACAAGTGCACTTCACTTAGCCAGGTGAATGTGGGCTACTCCGAGATGGGAGGCATCAAACTTGATAGCACCGCGCATCCCTACATGGCTCAGCTCAAGGATGGGGCTCGTAATAACGCTGAAAGTGATCAACTGCTGGACACAAACGGGAACTTCATCAACGCTAATGGTATCAGCGCTAGCTTTGATACTTTGGGGCGAACGGTCGGCTACACTGACCAGCCTCCATTGCAAACATGGACGTTCACTGACTCGAATGGTGCAACCCAACAAGTAACCGAGTTGCTTCCCGCTGGCGCCAGTTCCTCGACGCAATTTCCGTCCGCAAGCTGTGGTGTTGTCCCGATTAATCAATACACAGGCACAATGGGTGGGACCAACACGCTGACTATGCCGGACGGGAGAACATACGTACTCACGTTTGACCCGAATTTCGACGAAGTCACTAACGTCTCCCTTCCCACCGGGGGATATATCAGGTACCAATACACCACTCTCGCGGCCTTCGACCAATCGCCGAACCTTGGACAATGTGGCCCTGGAAACGGTATGGACTCGCGCCGTATTTCCGCACGATTCGTCAGCCCGGATGGGAATCCGCAACACGAGCAACAGTGGCAGTATGCCTACGCATACGTGTCTTCCACGAGCACCTACACGACGACAGTCACTGACCCTCTCGGTAACGTCACGGTTCACAGCTTCAACACTCTCGGCATAGACCAGCGCACGCACGAGACCATGACGCAGTATTACGATAACGCCGGGCATCTTCTGCGCACTGTTTCGAACACCTGGAGTCATAACTCTCGGCCGGTCGCCAGCTATCCGTATGGGAAATTTACATCCACAAGAACCACGAGCGACCTCGTAGACTGGCAAATCACCACAACGACCACGACACTCGCGGATACGAATCAGGTCAAGGAAGTTGACACCACTTACGACAGTTTTAGCTGCGGCACTAGTTGTACGGCTTCACTCGGCAACGTTCTCAGCCAGTCAGAGTACGATTGGGGGAGTGGGACGCACGGCTCTTTACTGCGCCGTACAGTGTACACGTATCTTCACGACAGCAATTCCAATTACTTGAACAAGCACATCGTGGACCGAGTCTCTTCTAAAACGACCTACGATAGCGCGAACAATACGTGCCAAGGGCAATCGCGGGCGTGCGCGCAAACTACGTGGGGCTACGACACTACTACAATCGCGGCAAAGGCCGGAGTGGTCCAGCACGATTATACGGACTACCCCTCAACCATGACTTATCGAGGCAACCCGACAACTATTTCCAGTTGGCGCAACACGGATGGGGCGCTGCTGACAACGACGAACTACTACAATGAACTCGGAAATCTGATTCAGACCTCAGACCCACTTTCCCACAATACGTACTTCGACTATACAGACTCGTGGTCTGGCACGGCCTGCATTGAAGTTGTCCCGCCTTTAGTTGAAACCTGAAAGAGGAAGCAGCGGCTCTCGGCCCGGACTCGGATAGAGTCTGGGATGAGAACTCTTTTTGAGAGGAGAGCCGCTGTGAGGAAAACCTATCAGGGAATACCCGGCAAGTCCAAGAGGAAGTTTGAATTATTGGGGAGCAAGGAAGTGGCCGTGCGGTTACCACTGCCGCTGGTGGAGGTGTGGGAGGAGTTGCAGCCGGAAGTCGAACACCTGACCGGGCTGGCGGGGTTGAAGATCATTCGGGCGGTGATCGAGGATGAAGTGATGCGACGCGTAGGACCGCGCCACCAACCGGATCGGGCGTCGAGTTGCTTGCGTTGGGGGCGGCAGCCGGGCTACGTGGTGTTTGCCGGCAGAAGTGGCGGTCCAGCGCCCGCGGGTGCGCACGCGTCAAGGCGAAGAAGTGCAGCTGGACAGTTATGCGCGACTGCAACACGACGGGCGACGGCAGCGGGCGGTGCGGGAAGGGATCGTGGCCGGGCTAACCTCGCGGAACTATCACCGTGCGGTGCAGAGCGTTCTGGAAGGTTACGGGATCGAGAAGTCCAGTGTGAGCCGCCAGTTCGTGCAGGCCAGCGCGGCCCAACTGAAAAAGCTGTACGAGAAAAGACTGGAGGAACTGGATCTGGTGGCGATCTTGATCGACGGGATTCATCTCGGCAAGCAGGTGTTGGTCGTGGCGCTGGGCATCGAAAGCAGCGGGGAAAAGCAGGTGTTGGGCCTGTGGCAGGGCGCGACCGAGAACACCACCGTGGTTAAAGAACTGTTGGAAGACCTGGTGGAGCGCGGGCTTCATCCAGACAGACGCTACTTGTTCGTGATCGACGGGGCCAAGGCACTGCGCGCCGGGATCGAGTGGTTTCGGCGAGCGGCGGAAGTGCAGCGCTGCCAGATTCACAAGCGGCGCAACGTGAAAGAGCATTTGCCGAAAAGCGCCCAGGGGGATACGGAACCGGAGAATCCGCAACGCCTACGCGATGACCAGCTACGCGGAGGCCAAAGCGGAACTCGGGAAAATCTTCCGGCAACTGGAGCGCATCAATCCCCGCGCGGCGCACAGCCTGGAAGAAGGATTGGAGGAAACCCTCACCGTGCACCGCTTGGGCGTGGGGACGCTGCTTCGTCAAACATTGGCTTCGAGCAATCCCATCGAGTCGTGCGTCTTTGACGGTCGAGCGCGTGGCCCGGAATGTGAAACGCTGGCGAGCCGGGGATCACGCTGCGCTGGACGGCCACCGGATTACTCGAAGCGGAAAAGAAATTCCGGAAGGTGAAAGGATATCGAGAACTGGAACTCCTGCAGCGCAAACTGAATCCGTCGTTGACTCAGCAGGAGCAGGTCGCGTAAGGTGCCCGAAGTCGAGAGCCGCCACTTTCAACTAAACCGGGGACAATTTCCCTGCATTCCCTCGGGCGGGACGGCAAATGCGTTTGTGACAAGAACCACGAACGCGCTTTCCCAATTCACAACGGCAAAATATTATCCCTGCAGCTCGCTGACGGCTTCCACGGTTGACCTCAATAGCCTGACAACCTCGTTCACATATGACGGTCTGGACCGCCTTACGCAGCAGACTCTTCCAGATGGCAGCCAGGCGACGAACTGTTATAGCGACATCACCGGAGCGAGTTGTTACAGCGCCACGGTGCCGCCTTACGTCATCACAACCACAAAAACGACTTCCGCCCTCAATCTGATTTTCACAACGCAGGTTGACGGCCTGGGCCGCGCGGTCCAAACGGAATTGAATTCTGATCCTCAGGGCACAACATACACGGACATGACCTACGACGCATTAGGAAGGCAGGGCACCGTTTCTAATGCATATCGCACCTCAAATGATCCCGGCCCCACGAATGGAATCTCGACGACAAGCTACGACGCACTCGGCCGCGTCACGCGAGTAACTCCCCCGGACGGCAATCTGACCACTGGGGCCAACACCGTCAATACGGCTTACTCTGGGAGCTGCGCCACAATGACGGATCAAGCTGGCAAGATCCGCAAGAGCTGCTCGGACGGTCTTGGCCGTCTCACCCAGGTGTTCGAGCCCGACGCCAGCAACAATC
>CAWJJR010000006.1:0-273029 GCA_963843265.1 uncultured Acidobacteriota bacterium
GTCATCGCGGATGGGAGCACGGCGGTCACGGAAAGAACGGTTCAGGTATCGTTCGCTGGAGCACAAACGTTCGCGGCGGTAGTGGTTACCACACAAGTTTTGAGGTTTTTCTGGTTCCAGGTGGCGACGGTTTGTACAACGAAGCCGCTGCCCGTTAGCGTGAGCGTCAAGTCCGGGCCGCCCGCGGTCACGTTGGCGGGAAAACAAACTGTAAGAACGCGCCAGTATTGCTTTGAAAGGTGTTGCCGTAATCATTGCACCCTGTGGCGGCGAAAAACGCCGCAATGGCGACAGCCAAAGCTGCCCAAGACCGCTTCATCGAGACTCCTTCATTATCACTGGTTAGACCGGCACAGCCGGGCAAACCTGTCTGGTCAAACGGTGGGGAACCCCCGGTACCAGTGTTCTTTTGGGGTGAGATGCGCAAACCGCGCAACGCGTTGACCCCAGCCTGGCCGGAGCCACGCGAACCTTGTCCTCATTCCCGCCAAGCGCTCATCCTAAGCCGCCTGCCCTGTTAGAACGGGTCCGAACAACCCTACATGAGTACCATTCTCCTTGAAGAAAGGTCAATGAGCAATTGTTTGGCGGGCGGGGCGGGATCGGCGCGGCAGGCCTGCCATTTTCAGCGAGTGGCTGAAGGATTCGCAACGCCTTGAGCCGCCAGCGACTTACGCACAAGTTCATGGATGTGGGCGCGGCACTCGAGATCTTGCTCAGGTGCCGCAGCGGGGGCTCCGTAAGAAGCGATGGCTTGTTCCTTGCGCCCCAGTTTGCCGTACAGGTCGCTTCGGCGAGTTGAAACAACGGGTTGGACGGATATTTCTCGACCAACGGGCGGATGACCATAAGTGCTTCTTGGTAACGCTGGTCGTAGCGATGCAGGTCCAGGCTAGATAAAACCGCGCTTCGTCGGGAGTGAGCACGCCATGGGCAATATCGTCTTCGAGTTGCCGGATGCCTTCTTGCTTGTTGCCGCCGGGGATGCCCATGAAGAAGCCAAGGAACTTGACGATGGCGCTGAGCGTGTCGGCGTAATAATTGTAAAGGCCGAGGCCGAAATCGGCGTCCACGAGTTGCGGATTTAACTGAATAGCGCGGAGAAAGTGAGCCCGCGCATGAACACCGGCGCGAGCGGTGGCGCGATTTTCGCCCCGAAGGCCGTATAGCCGTGCGGCGAAAGCGTCCGCCAACCCTGCATAAAATTGCATTTCTGGGGTTTCGCGTTGTTGGAGGCTGGCCTGCGCGAGCGCCGAAGCGGTCGCCACGAGGTCAAAGTAGCGCTGGTCAGCCGCGAGCTTCGCCCTGTGGCGCACGTCGGTCATCCCGTATTTGAATTCCGCAGAGGTGCACCAGATCCTCCACCACCGGGCTTCTGCTTCGAGCAAATAGCCCAAAGGGCGGTCAGGATGTTCATGCTGCATGCGTTGGGCATCGGCGATAGCGGCGTCGAGGTCGAAGGAATAGATTTTTTCGATCGCGACAGCTGCGCCGGGCGGCAGAGTCAGTTCTTGGGCGCGCGCCTCCGATGCAAAGAAACAAGCGGTGAGCGTGCAGAGGAAAATTGCGCCTGTCGTTAAGGCGCGGCGTCGGTTCATGAGGGCACCGTGTGCGTTTCCGAGAATGCCTTTACTCGTGGCAATCGAGCCAGCCAACCCGGAAACCGATGAGTTTAAGCCGTTCGGCTCGAGTTGCAAACGGAAATGGGCTCGACAACTGGGAAGGAACTTGGAACATCGCGCAAAATTGCGCGTTCGCGGCCGCGTGGCGCATTTGCTATTCTCGGCGAGGTGCCAACTACACCAGACAACGTTGTTCCTGGCAATAATGGGAACCTTCCCATAGAGCAGCCCTCCGGCCTGGAGCGCGGGCTGGGCCTCAAAGAGGCCGTCGCGCTCAATATGATCGAGATCGTGGGCATCGGCCCGTTCGTGGTCACGTCGCTGGTGATCAAAGCGATGGGCGGGCCGCAGGCCCTGATTGCCTGGATCGCAGGCGCTGCACTGGCCACCCTCGATGCCTTCGTATGGTCGGAACTTGGCGCGGCCATGCCGAAGGCCGGCGGATCGTACGTTTTTCTGCGTGAAGCATACGGGCCGTGGCGCTGGGGCCGCCTGATGTCATTCCTGTTTGTGTGGCAGACATTCGTTCAGGCACCGCTCTCGATTGCCTCCGCTTCGATAGGGTTTGCGCGGTACGCGGGATATCTACATCCGCTGACAACACTTGAGGCAAAAGCTGTCTCAGGCGGACTGGTGTTGCTCTTGGTGGTGCTACTCTACCGCCGTATCGGCACGATAGGAAAAATTTCCGTCCTACTCTGGGCGGGGGTGATCGGCACGCTACTCTGGCTGATCTGGGGCGGAGCAACGCATTTCAATGCGAAAATGGCGTTCGATTTTCCTCGAGGCGCTTTTTCTCTTTCTTGGGTGTGGTTCGCGGGCCTGGGATCGGCGATGGTCAGCACGGTCTATAGCTATTGGGGCTACTACAACATTTGCAATTTGGGCGGAGAAATCCGCAATCCGGAACGCAATATTCCGCGAGGAATTTTTCTTTCCATACTGGGGATCACCGCGCTGTATTTGGCGATGCAGACAAGCATTCTTGGAGTCGTGCCGTGGCGGGAAGCGCAGAACTCGAAATTTATCGTGAGCACGTTTGTCGAAAGACTGTACGGACATCATGCGGCGCAAGCGGCGACGTGGATGGTCTTGTGGATCGCGCTGGCCTCGGTGTTCTCTGTCCTGCTGGGATATTCACGAGTGCCTTACTCGGCGGCGCTGGATGGAAATTTCTTCCCGGTGTTCGGACGCTTGCACCCGACAAAACACTTTCCGTATGTTTCGCTTCTGGTGCTTGGAGGCCTGGCCTTCCTTTTCAGCATCACGTTGAAGCTCGAGACGGCCATCGCCGGAATTCTGGCGATGCGCCTGCTGGTTCAGTTTATCGGACAGGCGGTGGGAGTGATATTGTTACGCCGCCGCTGGGGTACGGCGCGATTGCCGTTCAAAATGTGGCTTTATCCCTGGCCCGCAGTACTCACGATGGTGGGATGGGCCTGGCTTTTCTGGCAGACGGGCCCGGCCCGAAAATGGGGATTGGCGGAAATCGCGCTGGGAGCACTTGCATTTTTCATTCGGGCGCGTGAAATGCGACAATGGCCGTTCGCAAAAGGGAATGAACCGGAGGCCGCGTGAATCGTCGAGTCCACTTATTAGCAGGAACCGTTAGCTTTGGCTTTTTGCTCGTGTCGCTTTTGGCGCCGCCGGCTGCGCCGCAATTTTCGCCCGCTCCGGGAACTGGTCCCGGTCTGCCCGACACGGTCGAGGCCATCGAAAGCGCCCGCGTCACCACGCGGATTCTCTACATCACGGCGCATCCGGACGACGAATCCTCCTCCTTGCTCACGTATCTTGCACGGGCGCTTCATGCGGATGTGGCGCTGTTGACGCTTACGCGGGGCGAAGGCGGACAGAATGACCTCGGACCGGAGCAATCTCCGCAACTTGGGCTGATCCGCACACAGGAATTGCTTGCGGCGACGCGCGGATATGGCGTGAAACTGTTTTTTGCAAATGCGCCAGATTTTGGCTATTCCAAAACTCCGGAGGAAACGGAGAGAGTTTGGGGACAACCGGTTCTTGGGGAAATGGTTCGCGTGATTCGCACGTTTCGCCCGAACATCGTTGTAAACGGCTGGGGCGGAGTGCACGGCGGCCATGGCCACCACCAGACTTCTGGTTTATGGACGCCCATCGCCGTCGAAAAGGCGGCTGATCCCAAGGCGTTTCCCGAGCAGATTCAAGAAGGGCTCCGTGCTTGGGGCGGGCCGTCGAATCCCGTGCAACTTCTTGATACAGAACGCGGCGGGGCGACCGGCGCTGACGGCGTGACGCTTCACGTGGATGAAATATCCTCGCTCTGGGGCAAGACATGGCGCGAAATCGGGCTGGACGCTTTTGCGAACCATCGTTCGCAGGGCGTTACAAATTTTATCGGTTCGCCGTTTCTCAGCAGGCCAGTAGTGCTGATCGAGGAAAATGGCGGCAAGCTGGATGCGTCAAGCCTCGCGGTGAATCTGGAGCAGTGGGCCGGTGCCGTCGCAAAAACTCTCTGTGGCGGGGATAAAACCGAGAGCTGCAAAGTGATGGCCGCAGCCAAAGCGGACGAAAAAATATTGGCCGCGCGCAAGGCGGCGCTCAACCTCGACTGGAAGGATGCGCTGGCGCAATTAGCCGGAGCTGCAACTCTCATTTCATCCATATCGCCTGCGGAGTTTTCTGGTAACCACCTCGGCTATACGCCCGACCAAGCGTTCGATCTGCGCGAAATAAGGGAAAGACTGAACAGAGCGCTGACGCTGACTGCGGGACTCGAGCTAAAGGCCGAAGCGGACCGCAGCACGCTCGTAGTGGGCGAATCGTTTGGTATCCACGCGGAAACGCGTTGCCGCAAGGGAGACGGATGCGAACT
Organism: uncultured Acidobacteriota bacterium; assembly: GCA_963843265.1. GTDB lineage: Bacteria > Acidobacteriota > Terriglobia > Acidiferrales > UBA7541 > Acidiferrum. The sequence goes on from CAWJJR010000006.1 coordinate 4,477, forward strand.
CGGCCCGCTGCAGTTGAAACTTACGGATGGGTTGAAAGAGGCCAAGCGGGAAGGCGATGCCGAAAAGGGTTACGAATTCACGGTTGAAGTAGCTCGGCCCGTGCCCCCGCTGACAGCCTGGGACAAACTTTTGTTCGAACCGCCGCCGCTCATCCACGCCGAACAGGAAGTGATGATCGACGGTTACAAATTTGACGCCGAAGTTCCGGTGACGCACATCTTTGCAAACTCAACAACACTCGTCCGCGTCCCGCTGCGGATTGTGCCGGCCTATACGCTGGCGGTAGACCCCAAGCAGGCCATCGCGATTCTCGGAAAACCAGGAAAACCGTTTGATGTGCTGTTGCGCGTGCATTCCTATGCCACGCAACCTGCCAAGCTCACGATAGGTCTCGATTTGCCGGCAGGATTCACCGCCAGCGCCCCCGAGGAACTTTCCATCGAGGGCTCCGAGGACCGCTACGCGAAACTGACCGTAACCGCGCCCAGCGGGCTGGCGCCGGGAAATTACCCGATCGTCGCCTACGCCAAACGCGGCGACGAGAAATTCTCGACTTCACTTGCGCCGCTGCCCTCCTTGCCCACCCAGTTCTGGAGCGAAAAGGCGCAGTGCCTCGTGCACGCACTGGCTATCAATATTCCCGAAAACCTGCGTGTCGGCTACATCACGGCAGAAGGCGAACCCATCCCTCAGGCGCTGCAAATGCTGGGGATTCAAGTTGAAACTCTCGACGCGCAGGCGCTGGCCTTCGCCGATCTCTCGAAATTCGACGCCATCGTGATCGGAGTCCGCGCCTACGAATTGAGTCCCGAATTGCCCGGCGCAAATCAGCGGCTGCTCGACTATGTCTCGAAAGGCGGCACGCTTGTTGTGCAATACAACCGGGACTTCGCGTGGAACAAAGCGGAATACGCGCCGTATCCAGCGAAAATCTTGACGGAGCAGGGACATTTGCCGCGCATTACGGATGAGAACGCGCCGGTGAAATTTCTGAAGCCAGACGACCCGTTGCTCAACCGGCCGAATAAAATCACGCAAGACGACTTCAAAGGTTGGGTTCAAGAACGCAGTCTCTATGACTGGACGCAGTTCGATCCAAAATACACGGCGCTGCTGGCCATGCACGATCCCGGCGAGCCGGACCTCGATGGCTCGCTGGTCTACACGCACTACGGCAAGGGCGTGTACATCTATACGGGCATCGCTTTCTTCCGCCAAATTCCCGAGGGCGTCCCCGGCGCCTACCGGCTTTTTGTCAATTTGCTTAGCGCCACCCATCCCGATTGAAATCCGGATATTTCCAGCGCCCCTCAAGCAGCGTCAGCGCCGCAAAAGCTCGGGTAAATCAACTGGACACATGGCTCCCGCATGAAAATCAGCGTGCTATCCTCTTTCACCGGGGGATGAAGACGCATGAAGAATTATTGCTTGACTCATTTTGCTGGCCGCACCATCCAGGCGGCCTTCGCCATCGTGCTAGGGTCGGTGCTTCTTTTGGCTTGCGGCTCACCGGCCATCGCGAATCAGAAAGACAAAAAGAAGAAAGACCAGTCCGCGGACAACAATCCCATACTGCCGGCGGGCGATGAGCAGCAGATTGATTACGTAATTTCGGAGATGCTGGGTGCGTGGCAAATCGGTGACACCGACAGGCTCCACAAGGACTATGCCGACGACGTTATCGTCGTGAACGGAATCTGGGCCCCACCCGTGGTTGGGTGGACGAACTATCTGGCCGCCTATAAACAACAGCATGCCCGCATGCAACAGGTGCGCATGGACAGGTCAAACACCTACATCAAGTTCAGCGGCAACTTTGCTTGGGCCTGCTACCAGTGGGAGTTTTCAGCCGTGGTGGATGGGCAGCCGTCGGCGGCCTGGGGCCAGACCACGCTCATTTTTGAAAAAAGGGATAACCGCTGGGTGATCGTCCACAACCACACTTCCGTGGTGCCGACGGCGCAATCCACCCCGCCTGCAAACACACCGCAAATAACGCAGCCTAAACCGAACTGACCCTCGACGCCGTCGCGGGCTGAGTGGCCGCCGCGGTTGTTCTCAACGGTTTAGAAGTTTTTCAGACCGTTGTAGAGCCACAGGCCGGCAAGCACCAGCAAAAGCGCTCCGGAAGCAATGCCGCTCGTAAGAAGCGGACGCGAAAGATTGTTGATCCTGGCAATCAGCTCGCGCTGCTCCCGGGCCATGTGCTCCTGTGCCCCGTCGAGAAAGATTTGATCGTCTTCATGGCTGGCGAGCAGGCTCCGCCGGATTAACAACAGCATGAAGACGGCGGTAACGACTCCCCACGCGATGAGAACGTACAGGATGGGCCCTGTGATGGCTTCCATGGTGACCTCCCACTAGAACCGGCGCGCGGTCCCTGATTTCGCGAGGACGAGGAAGGTATAAGACCGCGTTCTGAGGCGCAGTATAGCACCAACCATTTAAAATTCAACTAGTTGGCATAAGTCATATTGCTGCTTAAACGGCAGAGGCGGGGCCGCCTCAGGGGCCCAGCCTAGCCCAGTTTTCTTAGTCTTGATCGATGCCATGGGCCTGGTTTTTCCGTCGATTGCAACCTCCCCGTCAGGAAGGGCCCGGGCCCCCAGCCAGGATTGCAGCTCGGCTGGCTCTGCCGCAGGAGTTCCGGCCCAAGCCTGTAACACCCCATAGCTATTGAAGATCCTGCCGCGGAGCCTTGCGCAAATTCCCTCACCGGAAGAATTGTGTTGACAGAAGATAGTCTGTGTGTTATAGGACACTCAGATGAATTGGTACGACGCTAAAGGCGATCCCGCCGCGCGCTTGCGCCAAGGCAAGCACGCCTTGCTTCGTAGTCTCCGAATCCCTCCCGACGCTCTGCCGGGCTCACTCGCCCTCACGCACCGGCGCTGCGGGAAACCCAACTGTCGGTGCGCCGATGGAGAAGGACATCCCGTTTGGTCTTTGACCTTCCGAGACGATGGCCGGAAGCGCGTCGAGCGTATTCCCGATGAATGGGTGGAGCAGATCCGGCCGCTGGTGGAGCAGGGACGCGAGTTCAAAGACGCTATTGCCGAGGTCTTCGCCGCCAATGCCAAGCTGCTGGCGCTGTGGCGTCGACAGTCCCTGAAGAAGAAGCCCAAGAAGAAATGAGCGGCCCGCGACTCAGCCTGCGCATGGGACTTTTTGGCTGACCATGGGTCTCACCCTGAGAGCGGAAACGTCGAACAGGGTGAGTGAGGTCATCCTCCCGCCGCGCGCGGGCCGCAACGAGGTGTGCCACTGTGGTAGCGGCATCAAATACAAACGGTGCTGTTGGGAACGGGACGAAGCCCTTCGCCGGCAGCTGCGCGGGGCCGGGGTGCCCGCCTGGATCGAGGATTCCCGCGGCAAACTCCATCAATTTGAAAAATACGTTTGTAATGTCTTTGGCCTACCCGATTTATTAGCCAGCTTCGTCGATGCCAGGCGAGCACCGAAAATTCCGACCTTCGACATCGTCAACAGCTTGTTTCACACAGCGGTGCTGCGCATTCCGAGTATCAACGCCTTGGAAGGGGATCTGCAGGAAAGCAATTTTCAGAAGCTCATTGGCCGTGAGCCCACTCCGGATGTGAAGGCCTTCAGTGCCGACGTGGTGGCCAATGTTCTCGACAAACTCGAACTGCACGGCATCCGCAAAGCGAACGATGAAGTGATCAGCAAAGCCGAGCGAAACAAGGCCTTTCGCGACGGCTCTTACGGTGCGTTGCGCTGTGTGGCCATCGACGGCTGGGAACCGTTTTCCTCCTACAATCGGCATTGCCCGAACTGTTTAGTGCGCAGGGTCAAAATGAAGCGACGCACGGGAGAGTTCGAAGAAGTGGAACAGTATTACCACCACTATGTGGTGGCCCTGTTGCTCGGGCCGGTCCTCGATGTGGTGCTGGGGATCGAACCGGTGCTCAACGAGGAAGCTCGCCGCGATAGCAACCCTGAACATGTCGGTCATGAAGGCGAACTGACTGCTGCGCGGCGGCTCATCGATTCCTTGCACGATACCTATGGAGGGTTCATCGACGCCTTGGTGCTCGACGCTCTCTACGCCAATGGGCCAGTGATGACCCAGCTCACCGATTACGGCTACGGCGGCTTCCTGGTGCTCAAGAAGGAAAAGAACGAGCCGCTCAAAGACGCACTCACCCTCTGGATGATGGAGGGACGGTGCGAGAGCTACGAGGATCCGGAGCGGAAAGAGCACATGGAATTTTGGGACGTGGATGATATTGAGACACTCACCACCTACCAAGGAAAAATTCGCGCGATCCGCGCCGTGGTCACCAAGCCGGGCGAAGATCCGTCGACCTGGTGCTTCGCCGTCATCGGGCAGCGAGCGCGCCAGCTCGGTCGCCGCACGGCGCTACAGATCATCCGTTCTCGTTGGCATATCGAAAACACCGCCTTCCACCAATGGATCCGCTACTGGAACCTCGGGCACGTGTTCCGGCACGGACAGAATGCTCTATTGGCCATCCTGCTTCTCTGGATGTTGGCCTTCAATCTCCTTCAGCTGTTCATCTATCGGCGGCTTGGTCGTTGCCGCAGGCCCAAGGACCCTACTGATACCATCCGGCATATCGTCGAGGTCATGCTTCGCGAAGTGGCCACTCTCCCCGAGCCCATTCCTTGGGCGGCTCTTCTCTTCAATAGCAGCTGACGCTGCGCCGGAGCCGCGCTAACTGGGCGGCGCGGACGCACCGGCCTCTAACCAGCCCGCAGCTGCGATGTGGCAGAGGAGGTTCACTCAACAAAACTAAACCCGCTGTTGCGCTGGCGGCCCCGTGCGCTCCGTGCACTTTCTCTTGAGCTCGCTAGCCCATCCGAGTGACGCCGCTGCGGCTTGAAGCGGAACTCCTGGGCTCTGCCGGGCCTTCGTTGACAAAGCGGGAAGCGGCGGGCACAATGAAAAAGCCTCGTTGAAACGAAGTCCCCGGATTTGCCGGGGTTTCACTCACCGCGCTTGTGCCCGAGTGGCGGAACTGGCAGACGCGCTAGCTTCAGGAGCTAGTGATCGCAAGGTCGTGGAGGTTCGAGTCCTCTCTCGGGCACCATCAAAAACCAAAGTTTTTCGGTTTTTTGTCGAGTTCATTCCGACTTTATCGCACGGATGGGGTCCAGCAGCATCGCCCTTCTGGACGGTATTAGGGCAAAGACCAGATTCATGACTAGCGCAAATCCAACGACAAGTCCTGCATTCGGCAAATCAAAGAAAAATGGCAGCTCCGCCCTCCGCGCGATGCTTTCCGTGGTTCGCCACCCCGCCATTAGCCCAGCGAAGCAGCCCATGGCGCTGATCACCACCGCTTCGAAGAAGAATTGAAAAAAGATGTCCGTCTTCGTCGCTCCCAGGGCTCTGCGAATTCCAATCTCTCCGACTCTCTCTCCCACTGCGATCCAGCAAATTGCGAGGATGCCCAGTCCAGAAACGGCCAGGCCGCTCAGTCCAACCCACTTCACGAGAAACGCCAGGCGATTGGAAGAAACGATCTCCGCATCCATCAAAGCTTTTTGGTTCTGAATCTGGAAATCCTCCGGCAAATTTCCCTGTGCGCGATGCCTCCGGCTGAGAATTTCGTGGATGTCGTCCGTCACCTCGTCCATCTTGTCCCAGCCTGCCACTTCGAAGAGGATCGAGCTGAAATAATCCACGTTCGCCAGTCTGTGCATGGCCGTGCTCAGCGGAACGTACACCTGATTATCTTCGTTGGCCGCATCCAGTCCCTGGCCGCGCTCTTCCAGCACGCCGATCACTTCAAAGGGCACTCGATTGATGAAAATACGATGTCCAATTGTCGATTCGCTGCCGAATAGATCGCGCCGCACCGTCGAGCCAAGCACGGCGACGCGCGCCAATCTTCGCGTTTCTGCAGTGCCATAAAAATCGCCGTCGCTCGTTTGCCAGTGCCGGATGCCTGCGTAGCTAGGCTCGGTTCCTATCACGATGCAATTGTTTTTTGAAAGATCGCCCGCCTTGACCAGAAATGATGCACTGAAGGTTGCGGAAGATTCTTCGATCTCGGGAATCCCGCGCAGAATCTCGGCATAGTCTGCCGCGGTTAGCGTCGTCACAATTGTTCCGGTTCTCGCGCGCCCTCCGACGCTACGGCTCAACTGCGGCGTCACCACGAGCACGTTGGTTCCCAGCCGCCGTATCCGGTTCAGCACTTTCATCCGCCCTTCGGCGGCGTAGTTGATCGCGCAAAGGACGCCAGCCACTCCCACCAGCGCGCTTAAAAGGATGAGGCTGGACCGCAAGCGGAATCGCCAGATCAGCCGCAGCGATCCGGCCATCAACAGGATTACTTTCCCGGTGCGCATCAGTTTTCTTGCATCTTCGAATTTGCTACTGCTCAGGTTCGCAAGGCCTTCACGGGATCCACTTGTGTCGCTCGCCACGCCGGATAGATCCCAAACACCAACCCAAGCCCGACGGAAAGCCCCGCCGTCCATTCCATGGCTTGCAGCGCAAAAATGGGCGGCAAGTGCTGCATCCTCGCCACTAAATTTGTCCCGCCCAGGCCAAGCACAATCCCGATCAGCCCGCCAACACCTGAAATCAGTGACGCCTCCAGAATGAATTGCACCAGAATGTCCTGCCGGCTCGCACCGACAGATCGCCGCAGCCCAATTTCCTTCCGTCTCTCGGACACGCTGATGAGCATCAGGCTCATGATCACGGCTCCACCGATGAACATCGCGATCGTCGCAATCCCTTTTAAGATTGTCGAGAGCGTGGAGCCCATCTGCGTCACCTGGGCCATCACCGCTTGCGGGCTGGTAATCGTGAAATCATCGAGAGCCGCAGCGGCAACGTGATGGCGCTGTCTCAAAAGCGCCGTGATTTTCGCTACCGCCGCATCGCTTTTCTCCGGATCGCGGAGCTGCGCGATAACCATCGTCAGAAAATCCCGGTTGAATAAACGCTTCGACGCCGTGCTTACGGGGATCAGGATGAGGTCGTCGAGACTTCCTCCGCCGGGCCCAGCACCACGCGCTTGCAGCACTCCCTTCACCTGAAACGGAACATCACCGATGCGAATCGTTTTCCCGATTGCGTCGCCCTCGGGAAAAACCTCCGGCACCACATCCGCGCCCAGGATGGCAACTCGCGCAAGCGATTGCATGTCTTCCGCCTTTATAAAATCGCCGGCCGCAAGCTCATCTCCACGTAAATCGAGCCAGTTGGCGGAAACGCCAAAAATCGCCGGGCTCGCATTTTTGTCGCGGTATTTCACGTCGATGTCGAACGCGTTCTGCAGCAGCGCCACTTGTTTCACTTCCGGAAGCTCCGCCGCGATGGCCGCCGCGTCCTCGAACTTCAGGGTCGGCGGCACATTCGTCAGCGATACCATGCCTCGCGTCCGGCCCGCGCCGGGACGAATGATGACTGTATCGAACGTGCCGATCATGTTCTTGAAGCGCTTCATCGTCTCGCGCTTGGTGTTTTCCCCGACGGAATCCAGAATCGTCAGCGAGCAAATTCCGATCACCACCCCGGCCATCATAAAAAACGTCCGTAATCGGTTTCGCGTCATGCTGCGCCAGGCAATTCCAAGTCCGGCTGTGATTCGCATGCTCAGCTCTCCAATTTGCCGTCAAACATTCTCCGGCGCCAGCCCGGCAATCCTTCTATCCGAAGCCAACATTCCGTCTTTAAACACAATCTCGCGCTCGGCGTACGCCGCCACGGCATCGTCATGCGTCACCAGCACCACCGTCCGTCCGTCGTGATGCAATTGCCTCAGTATCGCCATCACTTCCGTGCCCGCGGCGGAATCTAGATTTCCAGTCGGCTCATCGGCAAGAATAAGCGGAGGATTATTGATTAGCGCGCGCGCAATCGCCACGCGCTGCTGTTCTCCGCCGGAAAGTTCCGTCCCGTAGTGGTGCGCGCGCCCGCCAAGCCCGACGCGTTCCAGCGCCGCCATCGCTCTTTTCCGATCGACGTGCCCGGGGCCATAAATCATGGGAATCTCGACATTTTCCAGCGCCGTCGTTCGTGGCATCAGGTTGAACGATTGAAATACGAATCCAATTTTCCACGCGCGCACGTGCGAGAGCCTTTTGTCGGAATAGCCGGAGAGTTCTTCACCATTCAGCCGATACGTTCCACACGTGGGTTTGTCGAGGCATCCGACGATATTCAGCATCGAAGATTTTCCGGAGCCTGACGGCCCGCGGATCGTCACGAACTCCGCTCGTTCGATCAAAAAAGAAATGTCTTTCAATGCCTCGACTGGCGTTCCGTCGCCTCGCCGGTACGTTTTTCCGAGATGCGCCACTTCAATCATTGTCTGTCGTCCTTCTTCTCGGGTCCCGCGGTTCGATCCCCAATCACTTTGTCGTTCGCGGTCAAACCCCTCTTAATCTCCGTGAAGGTTCCATCGCGCGCTCCGATTGCCACAACGCGTTTCTCCTCTTTGCCATCCTTCAAAATGAAAACGAATCTCTCTTCCCCATCGCGCTGAATCGCGCTTGTGGGCACGACTAATGCCCTGTGCTCCGCTGTCTTGATCGTGATGTTCGCCGTCATATCCGGCTTCAGAATTCGCTCGTCCCTTCCGATCGCAGCCATCACTGCATAATTCACCACGCCGGAAATAATCGTCGCCACCGGATCGATTCGTTTGACAACGGCTGGGATTTCTCGCGACGGGTAAGCCTCCACCGTAAACATCACCGGGTCGCCGGGCCGGACGTTGGCAATATCGGTCTCATCCACCAGCGCAACCAGTTCCAGCGCGTTGTCCTCGATGATCGTCACAAACGTCGGCGCCGCGAACGACGCCGCTACGGTTTCTCCCTCCTGCGTTGAAACCGAAGCTACAGTTCCCGTAATCGGCGCGTGAATCACCGCATAGGACAAGTCCACTTCCGCCGCCGCCAAATCGCTCTTCGATTTCTCCAGCTTGGCTTGGGCGCTTTTCATCTGCCATTCCAGGTCCTCCTTTTGCTGCGAAGGCAAGACGCCGTCCGCGAAAAGCTGCTGGCCACGGTTCAAGTCTCTTTGCGCCTTCGCAACGCCTACTTCGTCCATTACCGCCTGCGCCCGTGCTTGGTCCACGCGCGCTTCGAGCGGACGCGGATCAATTTCCGCGATGACGTCGCCCTTCAAAATGTGCGAGCCGACCGTCACATTGAGCTTTCTCACGATTCCCGAGACTTGCGAGCCAACGCGCACTTCCGCGCCCGTCCTAAGCCTCACCGTTCCGCTGGTCGTGACCGTCGAATCGATCTCCCTCATTTCCGGCGAGACTGTCGAGGAAGGCGCGATTTTGTTTTCCTCGCCCGAGCGCCGCGGAATCCAATACGCCGCAACGCCCATTGCGATGACGAGAATCAGCCCAAGTGCAAGCCACACCCGCTTGCTCGAACTGCTCTCCTCGCCTCCGCGTGCTGCTTCTCTCAATGGAACCGCCTCGTCCACGATCATCACTTCCTGTCGAAAACGATCACCATTGGTTCCTTGCCCGCGCGCGCCGATTCTAGATACAAGCTCTTCCCGTCTTCCGACAAATAGCGCGTCTCCGTGCGCACAATTTTCGTTCCCGCAATCGCTCCCTCCGTCTCCCAGCTCGTCACCAACTTATTTCCCGACCATCGGCTCGTCGTGTGGCTCTTCTCCCCCATCGGTGATTCGTTCGGAACGGTCGCGCCGCTCAAGTCGTACCGCGTCTCGTGGGTTTGCTTCTGTGCGTTGAAAACCGTGGTGTCGACCACCGTGAGCAGTTTCGGAGTCTGCGTGATTTTCGACGTGTATTCGGCGCTCGCCATCATTCCGATGTTTTTGCTTTTACCTGGATTAAAAACCCAAGTCCCCGTAAAATCCGGCGGATTTGCAGCAGCGGCCATGAAGGCAGCTGCAAAAAGCAGCACAGCAGTTCTTCCAAACATGAAGTTCTCTCCCTTCGATCCAATCGTTGAAGTGACCTGCAAATCGTCTAAGAAGCGAGCTGAGCTTCAATCGTTCGATGTCAGCCTCGTTCTATGCGGAGTGTGAAGTCTGTACCGAGGTATAGAGTCAAGCAGTTTCTTTAGAAGGACGAGATGGCGGGCCGGCGCCGCTTCGGACGGATCTCCGCCCAGGTTTCGCTGCGGACCGCGCCATCAACGAAGCCGGACACACCATGGCTTTCTCCGCGCCTGCCGGCTCCAGCACCGCCGCAAGCGGCTTCTTCAGCACTTTCAAAAAAGCAATCTTCTGATTGATCAGCGCAAGGCGGTCTTTGGCGATTCGAAATGCTTTTTCCCACTCTTTGGTCTTCGTCTGCGCGCTTCCCGCAAACGATTTCGCGGCTTCGTGAATTTCCAGTAGCTCCTTGATCTCTTTCAGCGAAAATCCCAATTGCTGCGAGTCCTTGATAAATCGCACTCTCTCCAAATCCGCTTCCGTAAATGTGCGATACCCGGATGCCGTCCTCACCGGTTTTCGGAGCAGCTTTTCCCGCTCGTAAAACCGGATCGTTTGCACATTGACTCCCGCTTTCGCCGACAACTCCCCGATCCGCATGCCTTTATTCTGAACCCTATACCCAGGTATAGGGTCAAATTTTTATCCTGTTTGCTCCTGCAAATTCAATCCACGCGCAGCATTGATGCCGGATCGATTCGCACCGCGCGCAGCACCGGCCGCAACGCCGCCAGCAACGCCCCCGCCAGAATCGCCAACGCGGGTAGCCCCAGCATTTGTAAATCCGTGGCTTTCACCTGGTAGAACAGTGACTCGATATAGCGCACCGAGATCATGCCCAGGCCTACACCCGCCACCACTCCGACAAGCACCATCGCAAAAACTTCCGTCGTCACGAGCCGCGCGATGCCTCCCGCTTGCGCACCCACCGCGATTCGAATCCCGATTTCGCGCCTTCGCTGATGTACGGAATAGTGCAGCACGCCATAGAGCCCCACTCCTGCCAGCACCAGCGCCACCATCGCAAAAAACAGCGCCAGCGTCGCCAGCAACCGCTCCCGAACAGTATGCGCTTGATTGATTTCCAATTGCGTGCGTACGCGGCTCACGCGAAATCCCACCCTCGCCTGCGGCACTTGCTGCCGCAGCGCTGACGCCAGCGCCATCGGATTAGCTAGCGACGTCCGCACAAGAAGTGCTGCTTCACCCTTCTTGCCTGAGGCCCCGTTTGCACCAACCGAGTGAAACGGCACGTACAGCTGTGGCAGAATCGGCTCACGCAAATTTTTGTACCTCACATCTCCCACGAGCCCCACGATCTGATAGTGCAATCGCACTCGATCGTCCATCATCAGATTAATCGATTTTCCGACAGGGTCAGCGCCATCGAAATAGGTCTTCGCAAAACTCTTATTCACGAGCGCCGACCCCGGCTGCGTATCGCTTGCGCGGAAATCTCTTCCATCGATCAGCGGAATCTTCATCGTGTCCAGCCAGTCCGGCGAAACGCTGCGCATGTAAGCCAGAATCCCATTGGGGGGCGCGCCGTTCACTGAAATAAAGTTATTCCAGCTGCTGCCATCGAGCAGCGGCTGATCCGTCAGCGCGACCATCTGGACTCCCTGCACTCCTCGCAGATGCTCTGTCACTTGCTCCCAGAACTCGACTGGCTGCGGTTGCTTTGTCACGGTATCAAGAACAAGCACCCGGTCCGCGGAGAAGCCGACGGGCAAATTGGACAAGCGTTTAAAAGTTGTGACGAAAAGTCCCGCAACGAAAAGCACCAGAAAACAAAACGCAACCTGTGCCGCGATCAACGCGTGCATCAACCGTCGCTTTGAATGCGGGTCCTCTCCGCCCTTCAGCGCGCTCACCGGATTCACGGACGATGCCCTCAACGCCGGCGCCAGTCCAAAAAGTAAAGTCACTCCAAGCGCCAGCGCCACTCCAAAAGCCAGCACTCGCCAGTCCGCAGGCAGCAGCAGTCTCGCCGGGTCATCCGGCGGATTGATCATGCCGACCACTAAAGGTCCAGACCACCACGCAAACAACCCACCAACGCCCGCCGCAAGCACTGCCAGCCATCCACTCTGCACGAACACCAGCTGTACCAGACGCCATCTCCCACCGCCGATCGACACCCGCACGGCCATTTCGCGCGCTCTCGCCGAAGCCTGCGCGGTCATCAGATTTGCCACGTTTGCGCAAGCGATCAGCAGCACCAACCCCACCAGCACTCCCAGAATCTCCAGAGGCCTCCGCGTCTCCTTTTGGAGTGTCGAAACGCCCGTGGCAGCGGGCTCGAGTACCAGCTTTTGGTTCAAAAAATTCTCGATAGCTTCTTTGGGCATTCCCAGAAAGCCTTTGGCTCGTTCCTCTTCAAACGCCCGTGAAGTTGCCTCCAGTTTCTGTCGCATCGGCTCCAACGCGGTGCCCGGTTTCACGACTGCAAGAGTCCCGTGCCAGGTCCAGTCTTTGTGGGTCACTCCGGGATGCATCATCGTCGGCACAAAAATATCCACCATCGTGCCAGGCATGGTGCCGGTGAAGGGCGCTTCAGCCACGCCGACGATCTCGTAAAGCTCATTCCCCATTCGAAACGTCCGTCCTATCACTTTGGGATCCTGCCCAGAACGATGCGTCCAGTAATCGAAGGAAAGCACCGCGTAGGGATGCCCGCCGGGCTTCAGATCATCGTTCTCCGTAAAAACACGCCCCAATGTCGGCTTAATCCCGAACGTAGAGAACATCCAACCGGAAACGTATTGAAGGCACGCTCTTTCCATCTCTTCGTCAGATTTGTACGTCAAGTCCACCGGTTCCGCATACGAGATCGCGATCAACTCGGCTTGGTTCTTTACCGCCGCCCGCATCAACTGAAAATCCGGATAAGCCCACCCCTCGAATAACTGTGGTCTTCCGTCAGGTCCGATCCCCTGTTTCGCCAAATCGTAAAGCCGTTCAGGGTGCGCCACAGGCAAGGGCCGCAACAGCAACGCATCGATCAACCGGAACGCCGCCGTGCACGCCCCAATCGCCAGCGCAAGCGAGAGGATCGCCGCCGCGGAAGTCATTTTGGTCTTCGCAAGCTGCCGCCAGCCAAACACCGCATCCGCCCGCAGCGATTCCAGCCACCCGATCAACCTCACATCGCGGCTCCCTTCGCGATACCGCAGCGGCGAGCCGAACGCCCTCCGCGCTTCGGCGGGATCGCGCCCTGCCGCAACCGACTCCTCAATGTGCGCCTGAAGTTCTTCATCAATCTCTCGATTCAGCCGTTCCCCCCGAAAAACGTTCGCCATTCGCGACCAAAGCGACATCTCAAGCCTCCCTCAGCACGCGATTCACCGCTAAAGTGACGGCCTGCCACCGAGACTCTTCCGTCCCAAGTTGCTTTTTCCCCGCCGCCGTCAACTCATAAAGCCGCGCCCGCCGCTCCGTCTCCTTCGTAATCCAATGCGCATCGATCCACCCCGCCTCCTCCATCCGGTGCAGCGCCGGATAGAGCGATCCCTCCTCCACGCGCAGTACTTCCTCCGAAATGTCCTGAATGGCAGTCATGATGGCGTAGCCGTGCAGCCCCGGCCGCCTCGAAAGTATCTTCAAGACAAGCAAATCCATCGATCCCTGCAAAGCGTCAGCTTTGGCCATACTCAGACCTCATAGTACATAGACGTCTTGGCATCGAAAATGTTCCGGGGGAAAACCGCCCTGAAACCATCTCAGGATTGGGAGAATATGCGGTCCCCCAACCGATGACTTCTCCGCGCCTTCCAACGGCTACCTAGGCCCCGTATCCGCCATCCTGGTAATCACTTGTGCAAAAGCGTGCTTCAAGGACCTCCCCCTGTGGCCGTTTATTGCTACGATAAAAAGAACCTAGGAAATTGCTCCCTTTTGGACTTGGAAACCCTCGCCGGCACAAGGCGAGAGCCGTCGGTTTGGAAGATGCCGCCCTCGAAGGCGGCCAAGGAGTCTGACGTGAAAAAGACAGCTTTTTATCTCGCGATGGCCCGTCTCGCGACGGCCTGTGCCGTAACGACGGGTATGCTCGGTATTCTTGCGGCCCCTTCGCTTGCCCAAGCGCCAGCCGCGGCTAAGGCGCAAACCACGGCTGCCTCTCAGCCTGCGAGTTCTTCCTCTGCCTCCCGCTTCACCACCGTTTCTCGCACCACAAAAGCCCTGACGTACCGGCGCGGCGGCGGCGCAACGAAGATCGATTTTCAAGGCACCGAACTCCTGCAGGGCGCCAGCGGCGAAGCCAAGGTCGAGAACAAGACCTATCGGACCGAAATTGACGCCAAATTCCAGGGCTTCGACGACGCCACCAAATTCGGTCTCGAATATCTCACTTACGTGCTCTGGGCCGTCACTCCGCAGGGGCGCGCCGTGAATCTGGGAGAAGTTGTCCTGAAAAACGGGAGCGGGCAGGTTAAAGCGACCACCGACCTGCAAACCTTCGGCATGATTGTCACCGCCGAGCCGTATTTCGCGGTTACGCAGCCAGGCAATATGGTGGTTGTCGAGAATGTTCTCGGCCCCGCCACGCAGGGCAGAATCGAAAACATCGACGCGCAATACGAATTGCTCGGCCGCGGCATCTACTCCTCCTCGAACACCAAGATTGAGAACGCCATCTTCGGCATCGACCGCAAAACTCCTCTCGAGCTGTTCGAGGCGCGCAACGCAGTTCGCATCGCGCACATCGCGCAGGCTGATAAGTACGCCGCCGCTTCGCTCGCGAAAGCCGAGCAGCAACTGCAGAGCGCGGAAGATATTTACCGCAACCGCAGCGACAAAAAATCCGTTTCAGCCGCAGCGCGCGAAGTTGTGGAAACGGCGGAAGAAGCGCGCGTGATGGCCGTAAAACAAAAGGCCGAAGAAGATGCGCAAGCCAAAGCGGCCGCGGATAAGAAAGCCGCCGAAGAACAAGCGGCCGCCGAAATCAAGCGCCGCCAGGACGCGGAACTCGCTCGCCAGCAAGCCGAGCAGGCGAAAGCCGATGCGCTTCGCATGAAGCAGGAAGCGGAGAAGGCCGCCGCCGAAGCTGCGCGCCAAAAGGCGGAAGCCGAAGCTGCAACTGCCGCCGCAGTCGCACAGCAGCAAGCTGCACAAGCAGCCGCGGCACAGGCGGCGCGTGACACAGCCGCTGCGGTCGATCAGCAACGTGCGGCGGAGGCAGAGGCCCAGAAAGCACGCCAGGCCGCCGCGCAAGCAGAAGCGGAAAAAGCGCAACTTCGTTCGCAACTCCTCAACCAGCTCAATTCGATTTTGCAAACGCGCGACACAGCTCGCGGTTTGATCGTTAACATGTCCGACGTTCTCTTTGACACCGGCAGCTATACGCTTAAGCCCGGCGCGCGCGAGAAGCTGGCGAAAATTTCAGGCATCCTCCTGGCTCATCCCGGCTTGACATTGCAGATCGAAGGCCACACCGACAGCGTCGGCGGCGATGAATTCAACCAGCAGCTTTCCGAACAACGTGCCGGTTCCGTGCGCGATTTTCTCGCGGAACAAGGGGTACCCGTATCGACGATTACCGCGCGGGGCTTTGGAAAAACGCAGCCTGTCGCGACGAACGACACGCCTGAAGGCCGCCAGCGCAACCGGCGCGTCGAGCTGGTGCTGAATGGCGACGCCATCGGAAATGCGTCCGCGGCAAACGCAACTAGCAACCAATAATTTCTATTTCTGTGCGGCGCTTCCGCTGAATTGACGGATTGGCGCGCAATCCGCTACGGTGTTTCTGCAACCGCGTGCCGCGCGAACCGTTTTGAAGCCGGAGGATCTTTATGTTCCTCACATTCCTGGCGCTTACCTTTCCTGCCTGGACGCCGCATTTCACTTTTCTCGAAAGTCCGCTGGCTAACGAGATGATCGTCTTGCGCTGGCTGCATTTAATTTTCGGCGTCCTCTGGATCGGGATGCTTTATTTTTTCAATCTCGTGCTGACTCCCGCGATGAAGCAGGTGGATCCGGCGGCGCGATTAAAAATATATCCGGCACTGATGTCCAAAGCGATGGCCTGGTTTCGGTGGTCGGCGCTCATCACCGTGCTTGTTGGTCTGCGCTACTTTCAGCTGTACCTCGTCTCCGACGCACGAGCCGCGCATGAGCCTTCGCTGGCCATCCGGTGGCTCGTCTGGTGGCTGCTCATTTGGGTCGCCGCTTATGTCTTCATCTACGCGTACCAACTCCCTGCAAAAGGAATTTTGAATAGCCCCTGGGTGCGCAGCATCGGAGTCGCCATTGTGGTGATTGCCGCGTCTTGGCTGGTCATGGCGCTGAACGGCGGACCAACTGTTTCGAGCGCGCACCTTTCCATTAGCGTCGGCGGAGGACTGGGCCTCGTCATGCTGCTGAACACCTGGGGCGTGGTCTGGCGGGTACAGAAAAAACTCATTCAGTGGGCGCGGGCCAGCGCGGAAGAGGGAGTGCCGATGCCGCCTGAAGCTGAGCGGATGATGCGGTGGGGCTTTCTGACGGCGCGAGTCTCGTTCTGGCTATCGTTTCCCATGCTTTTCTTCATGGCCGCTTCGAGTCATTACCCTTTCCTGACCACAATGCCCCGCTGAGGGAGACTTCTGGCAGCGCGGCTCGGCAGACATAACCTGGGTGATGCTGTGCAGCTCCGAATGAAAATAAACTTGTTAGCAATTTACTCCCACCTCTTTACCTTGCCCAAGCGCGCGAATACCTCGGCTACGATCTACAAGTCACTTTTGAAGAAGCTCTGAGCCGCACATTTGACTGGTACCGCGCGACCCAAGCCGAAGCCAAAGCAAAATCCAAAGAGTGAGCGGTTTCGGAAGATCCCGTTCTCCGTTCCCTTGACATCCGCAGAATTGGGCTACACCCGCGAATGACAGAGAGTCAAGATCAAAGTGGCTCGTGAATAGTCTTCTGCCTGCCAATCAGCCGCGCACCAACCACGCTGCCCATGCTAGAAGAAGGGCGACGAGCGCGGAGAGCACCATCGGCGGCGGACCAAAATAAAGGAAGCTGAGCACCGCCCCCACCACTTGCACCGCAAAAAACACCCAGGCCAACGCCCCAATCGCCGCTGGAGCAGACCTTGCCAATTCTCCTAGGTGCCACGCCACAAACGCCGAGAAGAGCATGGCCACCGTGCAAGACAAGCCGAAGCCACGATAAAAGTTTCCATAGGTGTAGCTCCGCCCGTGCACTGTAAAATGCACGCTATTCATCGCGTCATACACGGCGCGTCCTTCAGCCGAAGGCGCTCGCAAAGTCAAAAACCCATACGTGTGCCCCAAGGCGAACAACACAAACACGATCGCCGCAATGCGGTACAGTCCTGTCGCTGTCATAAAGTCTCCAAGTCCTAGAATTACAGCTGAACCCAAACAAATTTGAATCGAAAATGCGCGCCAAGCCGGTCGTCTGTGCACGATCGCGAGGCCGCCCAAGGTTTCACGGTGGCGGGCTGAATGCCACGCCACCGCTCGCCATCAGCTCGACTAGTTGCTTCTTTCCGCCTCTCCTCCGAAGAGCTGTAGGAGTCCGCCCCAGCCGCCCTCGCCATCCACCAAGCCGCGCATCGATTCCCAGCCCGCGCCCATGCGCTCGAAGTGGCGATGCTCGAGGTCCACGCGCGTCGAGCCACCAGCGAGCGGCGTGAATCGCACTTCCACTTCGCTCGATTTCGCCAGGTCTGGTTCATATTGCCATTGTGCGGTAATCTTCCAGGCCATCACGAACCGCCGCGGCGGCTCCCATTCCGTGATCTCGCCCCAATCACATTCCGTGCCGTCCGCCTGTTCGCTGTAGCAGCGCCCGCCGACGCGGCCCTCGACGAGGCAGCGCTTCATCGGCGCCTTACCAATGTGATGGCTGCGCGGCCACCAACGGTCGATTCCCGCAGTGAATACATCGAAGGCGCGCTCCGCGCTGGCCTTCACCGTGATGCTTCTGCGCACCGGCGCGTCTGGCGTCGCCGGTACACTTGCCGGTGCCCCGTCCGATTGCCTCGCTGGTTCCGTGCTGCTCATTTCTCCTCCTTGTTGTCTAGACGTTTAGCACTTTCCTCTTGCAGTTTTTCTGGCTTCTCGACTTCGCGGCGGAACGCGCTCAAAGCCTGGCCCCAGAATTGTTCAAAGTATTCGCGCAACGTCTCGAATCCCGCGGGATTTAGCTGGTACAAGCGCCGGGTGCCCACGGCCCGGTCCACCACCAGATTCGCCTCTTTGAGGACACGCAGATGCTGCGAAATCGCTGGCCGGCTGACGGGAAACTCCCGCGCCAATTCACCCACGGCCATCGGCCCGTCGATCAGGCGTGCCAGTATGCCGCGGCGGGTAGCATCTCCGAGCGCGTCAAGCTGCGTATCTTGGTAAGCACTCACTTACGGTAAGTTATAGCTTACGTATGGCGATGTCAACACTTTTCTTCCTGGAGCTTGAGGCCGGCAGGTTACTCTCCGCTAGCCGCTCTCGATCCAACACAGGCAATCCTTCAAGGGGTGCAAACTGTTGGCGTTCTTAGGTGCTCACGTAAAAGGCAATTGGCGCGCCTTTAGGTTTACAGGCTCCTCTTGGCTGCCCCAATTCGTGGGGACCTTGCAGCTATGCGTTTATTGAGCTTCGACGAGCCTGCAAACTCTCATTAGCCATCTCAAAATTGACGGCTCCTTGCAGGCTACGGTTCGTCCTCTTCGGTGAAGCCTCCGCGGCCCGTTCGCTGAGGTTCGACCGGCACGATGTGCGGTATCCCCGCTTCATTCATTTTCTTGTTCAGTGCAGGCAAATCCTCTTCCGCGATTTTCTTCACCTGCGCGGAAGCATCGCTAATGAGCGGCGTAAGCTCCGCAATCTTCTCTTTTTGTTGTCCCCCGGGCGCCGCCCAGAACCCATCAAGCTCTCGCAACAATCCTTGCGCCTGGTTCGGCAAAGGCTCGGGCTTCCACACAAGTGGCGGCCCCGCATTCCCCAAACCTTGTTGCGCGCGCACATACTTCTCTGCGACCGCATCCACCTTCTTCTGTAATTCATCGGCGGCCTTTTGTATCTCCTCCGGAATCTTGGGCATATCCGGCTTCCCGGCATCCTTTTTCCACTGCTCTCTGGCCGCCTTCAGCCCTCCCTGGATTCCCACGATAATCTTGCGATCCTTGTCTGCGGTCTTGGCCAGCGCATAAAGCTGTTCAATCGCTTCGCGCCGCGCCGCGCGGTCCGCCGCGGATATCTGCATCCGGGGATCATCTTCCACCAGCACCTTCTGCGTCGCTTCCTTATCTCCCGCCTTGATTTTTATCGTGTACTCGCCGGGTTCCACGAGCGGTCCCCGCGGCCCAAAATCAAATCCCGCTGCAGCCGCCTCGAGTTGTTCCGCCGTTGGCACTGCCGGCGAATTCCACCGCAAATCCCAGTTCGTCCGGTTCACCCCGGCTTTACCGGGCCCGTCAAATTCGCGCATCAGCTTGCCATCCTTGTCGTAAACGCTGATCTTTACTCTCCCTTCCTTTTTTGCAGCCTCTTCGGGTTTTGCCGCCTCGTCCGCAGCGGCCGTTTCTTTCTTTTCCTTGTCTTTTTCTTTGTCGTCCTTGGCCGCCTTCGGCACTTCCGGCGGCATGGCATCCTTCAGGTAGTAATTCAAAATCGCGCCATACGGCGGATTCTTCGCCGTAAACATCTTCTGACCCGCGCTCCACCGCCTCTGCCGCAAATCCCAAAGCGTCGCGGCTCGCGGAGTGAAAAAGGTCAAGGGCGATTTTTCCACTCCCGCGTCGAACTTTTCGATTGGCGTAAGATCATCGAAAATCCAGATCGACCGCCCATGCGTCGCCAGCACCAAATCGTTCTGCTGCGCCTGAATCTCGATGTCATCCACCGGCACTGTCGGCAAATTATTCTTCAGCGCCGTCCAGTCCGCTCCCCGGTCCCATGAAACCCACAATCCAAACTCCGTCCCCGCAAAAAGTAAATTTTGGTCTCCAGGATGTTCGCGGACAACATGGACGGTCCCCGCCGAATCCGGAATTCCCTTGCGAATCGCCTTCCAGGTCTCCCCATAATCCGTCGTCGCGAAAATGTAAACGTTGTAGTCGTCGGTCCGATGCCCGTCGAACGTCGCGTACGCCGTCCCTTCCGCGTACTTCGACGCCAGCACTCGGCTCACGTAAGTCCCCTTCGGCACTCCCGTCACGCGCGAGACCACGTTCTTCCACGTCTTCCCTCCATCGCGCGTCACCTGCAAATTCCCGTCGTCCGTACCCACCCACAACACGTCCGCGCTCACCGGCGATTCGCTCAATGTCGTAATCGTCGGATAGTCCTCCACGCCATCAGCCCTCGACAGCGTATTCTTGTCCGGCACCTTCCCAAGGATCGGCAGCTTGTCGCGATCCACTCCCGTCGTCAGATCGCCGCCCAGCCGCGTCCACGAATCCCCCCGGTCCGTCGACTTGAACAAATAATTCCCGCCGTAATAAATCGTGTTGTGATCGTGCGACGAAACCGCCATCGGCGAATTCCACTGAAACCGGTAGTGCGGCTCCCCAACCTTCGCCTCCGGCATAATCTCTCGCTGCTGCCCGGTTTTTACGTCCCGCCGCGAAATGTGACCGTCCTGCGATTCCGTGTAGACAATTCCCGGGTCGACGTTATCAATCTCCGCGTAAAACCCGTCCCCTCCCGGCATCAGTGTCCAGTCTTCATTCGTAATGCCGTCCCGCGTTAGCGACATGCTCGGCCCGCACCAGCTCCCGTTGTCCTGCAAGCCACCGCAAATCTGGTACGGCTTTTCGTTGTCCAATCCGATTTCGTAATACTGCCCAATCGCAATCGTATTAATGAAGTCCCACGTTCGACCGTTGTCGTAGCTCCAGTGAATCCCGCCGTCGCATCCCGTTATGATGTGGTTCGAATCCGCGGGATCGATCCACATCGCGTGAAAATCCCCGTGAATGCTCTTTACCCGTGTCGTTGAAAACGTCTTCCCTCCGTCCTCCGAATAAAACATCTGCGCCCCAAGCTCCCAAATCCGCAAATCGTTATTTGGATCGATCCGCACCTGGCTGTAATACGACGGCCTCGGATCGATGTCCCCCATCTTTTTCCACGTCTCGCCTTTGTCTTCGCTCCTGTAAGTTCCGCCGTGCTCGTGCTGCACGATGGCGTAAACGATGTTCGGATCCTTCCGGTAAATATCCAGCCCGATTCGCCCGGTGTCCCCGCCGTTTTCGTAGGGCAGCCCCTTCGTCAATTTTTTCCAGGTTGCCCCGCCGTCCACCGTCTTGTAAATCGCGCTCCCAGGTCCGCCGCCATCAAATCCGAAGGGTGTGCGCCGCCGTTCGTAAGCCGCGGCATACAACGTGTCCGGGCTCTCCGGATCCATAGCGATATCGCTCACCCCGGTGTCATCATTAATTTTCAAAACTTGGTTCCACGTCTTCCCGCCATCCGTCGTCTTATAAACCCCGCGTTCCGGATTCGGCCCCCACAAATGCCCCAGCGCCGCCGCGTACACGATGTCCGGATTTCTCGGATGAATCACAATCCGCCCGATGTGGTGCGTCGCCGCCAACCCCATGTTCTGCCACGTCTTGCCCGCGTCCAGCGATTTGTAAATCCCATCTCCCCAGGAAGAGCTCTGCCGGTTGTTCGGCTCGCCGCTTCCGACCCACACCACATCGGGATTCGATGGCGCGATAGCCAGATCCCCGATCGTCGACACCCCTTCCTTGTCAAACACCGGCTCCCACGTCGTTCCATTATTCGTGGTCTTGAACACGCCCCCCGCCGCCGTTCCCACGTACACGATGTTCGGATTGCTCTCGACCACCGCAAAATCATCGATCCGCCCGCCCATCACCGCAGGCCCGATCTCGCGAAACTCAAGATTCTTCAGTTTGTCCGTCGCACTCGTCTGCCCTGCCGATACCGCGGGCAGAGCGAAAGCCAGCGCAAGGCAAACCATCCCCGGCGCCAAGATTATTTTCAATGTAGACGAAACTCTGCGCATACTATCCCCCCTAGTGGTCAAGGCCGGGCATCATACCTCCTCAATGCCGCGGTGTGCATCAATTGTTTCTGAAATGGCAATCCGACCCGTGCTCAGACAGACGCGCAACATTCATTCCGCGTTTCGTTTGGTTGCGTCGCGCGCCGATGCGCCGCTCCCTGCTTCTCTACAGTTCACGTTTTTCGGCTCAGCTACACATCCCCGCACCCGCATGCTAGGCTATCCCACTGTTTTCATCGCCCAAATGTTCCGTCTGATCCGTCACTCCCATGCCCGGACTTCCTCCGCGCTCCGCTTCCTTTTCTTCTTCACATCTCTTTTTTATTCGCTCTGCGGCCCTTCGCTTCATGTTTCCCTTGCGCAGCAACCCGCCCTGCACTCCGCCAAAGCCGGCGATGTCGAAATCTGGTCCCGTGGCCCACAGCAAAAGCGCGGTGACCTCTTTATAGCCGACGATGACGTCGACATTCATTACGGCGACGAGCGCCTCCAAGCCGACCATGTCGAATACAACGAGCAAACCTCCGAATCCGTCGCTCGCGGCCACGTCCGCTTCGATTACAACAACGAGCATCTCGAAGCCGATGAAGCCCACTACAACGTCAGCACCGGCCACGGCATTTTTACGAACGTCCATGGCACCGTCAAAATGCAACGTCGCGCCAACCCCCTGATCTTGATTTCTCAAAATCCTCTCTATTTCCAGGCCCCCGATGTCGAACGCTTCGCCAACGACATCTATCTCGTCCGTCATGGATGGATCACCATCTGCGATCCTAGCCATCCCACCTGGCAGTTCTACGCTTCGCATGCTCGCATTCGCCTCGATAAGACGGTGGCTCTCGTCGACGCCAACTTTCGCCTCTTTCGCGTCCCTTTAATCTGGCTGCCCTACGCGACCGCCCCCGCCGGCGAAAAAATTCGCCAGTCCGGAATCCTCCTCCCCGTAATCAGCCAAACCAACACCAAAGGCTTTGTCTTTGGCGATGCCTTTTATTTCGCGCCCAAGCCCTGGCTGGACACCACTCTGGGCGCCGAGTACCTCTCGAAGCGCGGCTCCTCCGAGCGCGCCGAATTCCGCGCCCGCCCCTTCGAAAACACTTCCATCCAATACACCTATTACGGTGTGATCGATCGCGGCATTCAGGAGCCCGGGGCGAACGGCACTACCTTCCTCGAAAAACAAGGCGGCCATCAGCAGCAGTTGGAAGTCCAATCTCTCTTACCCGGCGGCTGGCGCTTCGTCGCCGACCTCAATGAGCTTTCTTCGCTCACCTTCCGCCTTGCTTTCGCCGACTCCTTTGGCGAAGCCATCACTTCCGAAGTCCCCAGCGCCACTTTCCTGACCAACAATTTCCGCGGTTTCAGCCTGAATTTCGCGGGCCTTTCCGACAAAACGTTCCTCAGCATTCCGATTACGTCTTCTACAACCGGCGTCACCACTCCCGCTGTCAGCGTAACGCTGCGCGACGCTCCCGAAGTCCGCTTCGGCTCTGCCGAGCAAGCCCCCTGGCAGAATCTCCCCATCTATTTTTCCTTCGACGCTTTTGCAGACGCTCTGCATCGCCAGGACGACACGCCTGTAAACACTCCCGGATTCGTTCCGCGCACCGAATTTGCCCCCACCGTCACCTTCCCTCTTCACCTTGGCGCTTGGCTCGGTGTCACCACCTCCGCCACTTTTCGCACCGCCTACTACGGCGACTCCTACGCTCCCACGGGTGCATTAAGCTCCCAGTCGATCACCCGCAACACCGGCGAACTCACCATTGAACTTCGCCCGCCCACTCTCGAGCGCTTTTTCGACCGCTCCCCCCTGGACAAGAACAAGCCTCGCAAGCGCTACAAACACACCATCGAGCCCACTATCACTTACCACTACGTCGGCGGAGTAAATAATTTCGCCGACTTTATCCGCTTCGACTCCGACGCCACTCTCACCGACACCAACGAAGTCGAATATGGGCTTACCCAGCGCCTCTTCAGCAAAACTGGCGACGATCAGCCTCAGGAGTTCATCACCTGGAGCGTCGTTCAAAAGCACTATTTCGATCCCACTTTCGGCGGCGCCATCGTCGATGGCCAGCGCAACGTCTTCGAAGCCTTCGACTCCATCTCCCCCTTCGCCTTCGCCTTCGGCCCTCGCAACTGGTCTCCCATTGTCAGCGATTTCAAAGTCACCCCCGGTGGTCCTTACGACCTCGAACAAATCCTTGAGTACGACCCGCAGATTCAGCGCCTCACCACCATCGGTACCCTCCTAAAAGTAAAGCCCTACAGCGAATTTTTCTCCACCATCGCTTTCTTCCGCCTCAACGACAATCCTGTCGCGGCCGATCTGCCCAACCCTCCGCCCCCAAATTTCGTCCCCTTCAATCGACCGCTCTCCAGCCAGGTCCGCGCCCTCCTCGGCTACGGCAATCTCACCCGCCGCGGATTCAATTTCACCACCGGCATCAGCTACGATTTCACCGACAAAATCTTGCAAAATCAGCTCGTCCAAATCAGCTACAACGGCAGTTGCTGCGGCCTGGCCCTCGAATACCGCCGCATCAACCTCGGCCAGGTCCGCACCGAAAACCGCTTCACCGCCACCTTCATCATCGCCAATATCGGCTCCTTCGGTAATCTCCGCCGCCAGGACAAAATCTTCTAACTCACTGCCTCGTGCCTTCTTGTCGTTGCTCATCCTCAGTGCATCAGTTTCCGGCTACCCGGCCAGCGGCCCAAGTGACCAACGACGAGTCGTGTTTTCGCCTAAATCCGGATTACTGACAATGCGCCCGATAGGCATTTTGCCTCCACTTCCGCCTCACGCATGAGCCAGAGCGAACGCGGTTAGGCGCACGGGTCGAAACTCCCACATCACATGCTATAACAACCCAATGCGCCTACACGATTACGCACCCCGGCCCGCGCACCTCAAATGGCTCCTCGATTCTGACCCGGCCATCCGTTGGCAGGTCATGCAGGACCTTACCCATGAAGCTCCCAACTCGATTGCGGCCGAGCGGGCCCGCGTCGCAAGCGAAGGCTGGGGAGCCGAACTCCTCGCCCGCCAAACTCCTGCCGGGCACTGGGGCGGCGGGCCGAAATGGGACCTTATCGCCCTCTTTAGTCTCGTTGTCTTGAAGGACCTCGGTCTCGACCCCGCCAGCAAGCAGGCTCGCAAAATGATCGACCGCATCGACAAGTGGCTCGTGTTTAAGTGGCTCAACAACCGGCCTTACCTCCACGGCGAAACCGAGCCCTGCATCAACGGCAGAATCCTGGGCATCGGCGCATACTTCAAGGAGCCCAACGACGCACTGGCCAGGCAACTCTTGGGCGAGCAACTCGAAGACGGCGGATGGAACTGCGAAGCGTGGCCCTTCTTGTCGCCGAAACGTCCCCCCAGCCGGCGGTCTTCGTTCCACACCACCATCTGCGTGCTCGAAGGCCTGCTCGAATACGAACGAGCAGGGCGCAAATCGGCGGCTGTCACGAAAGCCCGCAAGCGGGGCGAAAACTATCTGCTCGAGCGCCGCATGTTCCGCTCGCTGCGCACTGGCAAAGTCATCGACGAACGCTGGCTGCGCTTCACGTACCCGACGTTTTGGCACTACGACGTCTTGCGCGGACTCGATTATCTCCGAAATGCAGGAGTCAAGCCGGACAGCCGCGCCCGCGAAGCGATCAAAATCGTGATAGAGCGCCGCCACCAGAACGGGCGCTGGCCGCTGAACCTGCTTCATCCAGAGCCTATTCCATTGAAGATGGAGACCAGCATCGGCAGCGCAAGCCGCTGGAACACACTGCGCGCTCTCCGGGTCCTGCGTTGGTACAACAACTCAACGTGGTAGTTGTAACTTGTGTGTTAGATTTTCCATTCCACCCAATCTCCCATGCCCCCAATGACCGACACCGACCTCGCCTTCGCCTCCATCGAAGAGATCTCTCGACTCTTCCGCAAACGCAAACTCTCCCCCGTCGAACTCGTCCGTCTCATGTTCTCTCGCATCACCCAGCTCGATTCCAAACTGAACTCCTACATCACTGTGACGACCGAACTCGCCTTAGCACAGGCAAAAAAAGCCGAGAGCGAGCTCTTCGCACCACCCGGACGTCATCGCGATCGCGGTCCTCTCCACGGCATACCCATCTCTCTGAAAGACAACATCTACACCGAAAACATCCCCACCACCGCCGGTTCCCGCATCCTCGCCAAGTTCATTCCGCAACACGACGCTACCGTCGTCAAACAACTCAAAGTAGCTGGCGCCGTCATCCTCGGCAAAACCAACATGCACGAGTTCGCCTACGGCGTCACCAGCAACAACCCGCACTTCGGCCCCGTCCATAATCCCTGGGATCTCGCACGCATTCCCGGAGGCTCAAGCGGCGGTTCCGCAGCAGCCGTCGCCGCCGGCCTCTGCTACGGCAGCATCGGCACGGACACCGGCGGTTCCATCCGCATTCCCGCTTCCCTCTGCGGCATCGTCGGCCTAAAGCCCACCCTCGGCCGCGTCAGCGTCGAAGGCGTAATCCCGCTTTCTCCCAAATTGGATTGCGTCGGCCCGTTCGCCCGTACCGTCCACGACGCCGCTTTACTCCTCGAACCCATTCTCCCGCGTGTCAAAGGCGAACCAAGCCCGCACTCTCTGGAAAAGTCCTCAGCCAAAGCCCGCAAATTCACACTCGGCATTCCTAAGGAGTTTTTCCTTGCAGTCAGTTCGCAGGATGTCTATTTCGTTTTCGACGAAGCCCTCCGTAGCCTAAAAAAGCAGAAAATGAAATTCAGGGAAGTCTCGCTCCCCCTGCTCGAAGAAACCGAAAACGCTGGCAACCAAATCGCCTGGGCCGAGGCCACTCACTATCACCAGCACGCTGGTTGGTTTCCCTCATACTCTGCGGACTATGGCGATGATGTTCGCTCCCGCCTCGAAATGGGAACAAAAGTAAGCGCCACGACCTATCTTTCCGCCCTCGAGCTCCGCGAAAAGTTCATCCAGCAATACCACCTGGCACTGGAAGACTCAGGCGTCGATGCTCTTGTCGTTCCAACAACTCCGATCACTGCGCCTCGAATCGGCCACGAAACCATCCGCCTCGGCGACAAGGAGCACTCCACCCGAGCCCTGCTCCTCCGCGCCAATCGCCCCGCCAATTTAGCCGGCGTCCCCGCCATCACGGTCCCCTGCGGCTTCACTCCCGAGGGCCTTCCTGTCGGCCTCCAATTCATTGGCGCCGTCACCGACGAGCATCTCCTCCTGCAAATCGCCCGTGCCTTCGAGCGCGCCCATCCGGCCCAACGCCGCCCCTCTCTCCCGTAGGGGCACGACATGTCGTGCCCTCTTTCCTTTCTATACCCCTGCCCCGAATGCTCAACTCCAACTCCCCGAATGCTGAACTCCAAGTTGAATCCCACATCCGCCCTCCGAGTCGCGCACGGTTTTGATTGACTCCGCCCAACCCGTTTGCTATTGTTCCTTCAGGTAAATCCATGACCTGCAAAGAGCGGCAGACTTTCTGCCGCTCTTTCGTTTTTGAGGTGCACGGTTCCAGGCCGGGCCATCTTTAAGGGCGGCCTAGAAGGCAAGAGAATACTTAGATCACCAAGATTCACGTTCAAGTAAGTGTTTTAGAATCAGTGTTTACGAGCCAACCTCGCAAGTGTTGATTCTAAAGGAGTTGTCGAATTTATAAGTCCTTTAGAATCAGTGTTTACAAAAACAGGGGGAGAGGGTCAGTGCTCCCAAGGCCGGTACAGACCGCGCACCTCGCAGACAAGGCAGGCGGGGGGAGCGTTCAAGACACCCTCGTCCCAAGGCGCCGCTAACGGAAAATGACTAACGGCGGCCTATACAGTGGTTAGCGGAATGGAGGAAGGCAAGAATGGGCATACTCGAGTCAGCACAGCCTGCAATCATCATTTGCACAAGAAACCGCACGCGCGCCATCGCGTTCTACCGCGACACGCTAGGATTGTCCTTCGCCCACGAAGACAACTTGGCCGCCGTTTTCAACATAGGCGGAGTCACTCTGCGCGTCTCCTCAGTGCCCGATTTCACTCCGCACGAGCACACCATCCTCGGCTTCCGCGTGTCGGACGTGCCTGCCGCCGTGAAAGCCCTGCGCGAAAAAGGTGTCGCTTTCAATATCTACCGGCACTTCCATCAAGATGAACTCGGCATTTTGACCGTCTCTGAGGGAGCCATTCGCGTGGCCTGGTTCAAAGATCCTGATGGCAATGTGCTAAGTCTGACGAACGCTTAAAAAAACTCTCGGGGCTATCAGCTGATGCCGCTGAATACAAAATGCTTTGCCGCCCTTTAGGCGCGCCAACCAATGTTAGCTGGGCTTGAGCTCGTCTCTCGTCTTCAGCAGCCAGCGACCGATGACATAACCAAGCGTTCCCGTGATCATGCCCCCGAAAATGTCTGCCACATAGTGATATCGACCCCAGACGGTCGAGACGCACATGCAGGCGACCAGCGGCACCATCACCCAAAACAGCCATCTGCGGTGCCGCCAAGCGCCCCATGTCGCCGCGACCGCCCCTGCCACATGCTCCGAGGGAAACGCCGCGCCCCGCACGCGGCCATAGTGCTCGATGAAATTGATTGCCGCGGTTGCCGGCCCACCCTGCAGTGGTCCGTGCCATGCGCCGGCCATCGAAAACCATGGACTCTCGATCGGGAAAAAAATCACAATCACATAACCGATCGCATACGCGACCGCCGAGTACGTCATCACCGACCAGTACCCGCGCCAATCGCGCCGGTAATATAAAATTCCGCCGACCACCAGCAAGTACGTGAAATACGTCAGATAAACAAACTGCATGAAGTCGTTTCGCGCCGGAGTGGCAAACTGCTCGAGCCACACGGTAGGGTGCACGCCAGTCAGCCAATGGTCGAACGCAATCAGCTTCGCGTCCTGCCAACCCGGCTGCACCAAATGGACCAGCCGCCCGAGCTCTTCAAAACAAAATAAAAAATACAAATGCGGATACCAATGCCGCCAAAAATGCCAAAATCTCTGGGTAAAGGTAGGAGAAACACTCTTGTCTGTCGCTTCTGTCTCTGCTCCCTCTTGGTCCCCAAGCTCCTGCGGCGCCGCAACTCGCGCCTCCACTCGGCACAAGATCAATATCGCCGCCACCACCGAAACTTGCATCCCGATCAACCGCACCGGATGCGCCAGATTCTGGGCAAAAAAAATAATCAAAGTGCCGGAAACTCCAAGGTATCCCAGCGCCACGCACTCAAACATCCCACAAGCAGCCAACGCCGCCGCCAATTCCCCCCGCAGCCATTCGCCAACGCTTTGCCCCCGTCCCTCGGCCGTCGTGACGGCCGCGCCACCATCCACAACACTGTCGCGCCACTCGATCGCGAATTCCCGCTGCCCGTATGGGTCTCTCGCAATTCTCTTCATGCCCCGTGTCCCGTATTCGCGCTCTCGACCCGCAACCCCTTCTCCGTCTTTTCCGCCCTCTGTGCTCTCTGTTTTCTCCGTGCGCTCTGTGTAAAATCTTTTTCTCCTCCCCAGCGAAGAACTGGCCAGTCATCCCTCCGCGCAATCCGCGCCAAATCGTTCGATGGATTCACCGCTGCCGGTTTTCCCGCCGCTTCAAGCATCCACCTGTCGCTCGTGCTGTCGCCGTACGCGAAGCATTGCTCGAGATTCAAATCCGTTTCCGCCGCAATTCGCCGGATGGCTCTCGCTTTCGCTTCGCCGAGCAGTGCCTCTCCCACAATCCGGCCCGACCATCGTTCGTTTTTCTCTTCCAGCCGCGTGGCGCATACACTTATCCTGCACGCCCGTCCCCGCGATCCGAGCTCGGCCTCAAGCGCGCGCGCCGCCAGCAAAGCCAACGGCTCCAGCGTTCCACTCACAATCACAATCGAATCCCCGCGCTCCGCGTGCCAAGCCGCACGCTCGATCGCCTCAGGGAAAAATGGCGGGAAGCTACTGCCTGCCCCCAAAATGGCTTCATCCATCCGTACGCCTCGCAAATACATCTTGTTCGCGTGCATGATCTGGCTGATCCCCCAAGGCGCCAACCGGATCGCCTCCCCAAGCCACCAATAACAATTCCGAGCCCCAATCAAATGTCGATGGCGAAGCATCAAGAAAAACCTCTTCTCCAGTGAAGGCTTCGGCGACAGCGTTCCGTCCAAATCAAAAAACGCCGCGACCTGCGCGCCCTCTTCGCTAACCTTGCGAGCGGGTGGCACAGACTTCAGTCTGTGCTCTTGCTTCATCTGCCGATCCTCCGACTCCGCCATCAAATCGCTCCTTGCGCAATTCTCTTCACTCCGCGAATCGCCCCAGCGCCCGCAACATACCTCCAGCCCTCCGCAAGCACGGGCAATCCGCGCAGCAAACAAAACCCCGCCGTCATCCAGGTCAGCACATGAGCTCCCACGCGAATCAGCTCATGCCAATCCGCCGTCATCCCGCCGAGCAATGCCACGGGTCCTCGCGTCAGCGCCAGCTCCAACCCCAGATAGCAGAAGCACAAGCACTTCATCGCGGCATACAAACCGCGGCTCCAGCGCGACGCCACCAAGGCGCGTCCCCACCACGTTTGCAGCGTCGTGTTCGCGCCCCGACCGGAATGGCCCGCGCGCATGGCCAGCCCGCGCAGAAAGTCCGTCGCCGCTCCGCGCACAAAAAAGAACACGGGCAGCCACAATGAGACCATCCCCACAACGGCAAAGTAGGTGAAATAAACATTTTCGATCATCCGGTCGCCGAGAATGTCGAGCTGCGCGCCGACGGGCGTTGCCAGATTTTTCCGCCGCGCGATGTGACCATCTAACGCATCGAGCGCAATCGTCGTAACCGTGAGCGCAACCGCTGCGAGGTTCGCCCACGGCCCGCGCCCGAACAAACTCACCGCCGCAAATCCCACGGCCACCCGCAGCGCCGTCACCTTATTGGGTGTCCACTGCATAGCCACCTGCCAGGCGCCCACAGAGCGCCGCTGCTGCTTATGGCAACCACGCTTCCACTTGTGCTGGATGCAAAGTCTTTGCTTACTGTTACTTGCGACCTACTTCGCAAATCCGTCCGCGTCGTTCTGTCCGCGGAATCTGTCATCTGTCGCCGGTTCGCTGCCGTATACATCGAATGTAGCCCACGCGCATCTATTGGAGGTGCCGCGGGTCGAGGCGGCGCTAACGGCGGACACTTTTTCGCCGTCTTTGTGGGAGAATGAGGAAGTCCAAGCAAGAAATGCGATTCGTTCCAGGTACTGAACTGGCTTGACTCTGTCTCGCGCCAAGTCCAACACCGGCGACAAAATCTAAGATCGGATGGAAAGGCCAGCCCAGGTCTAAGAACGATGATCGACGTTTCTCTCTCAGCCGCATTCATCGCCGGGCTGGTTTCATTTCTCTCGCCCTGCGTGCTTCCCCTGGTTCCCGGGTACATCTCCATGCTCTCTGGCATCGGCATGGAGCAGTTGCGCAGTGGCGAAACGCCACGCGCCAATCTTTTCGGCTCTTCTATTTCCTTTGTAATCGGCTTCTCCGCCGTTTTCATTTCGTTCGGCGCGGCGGCCAGCGCGGTCGGTTCGTTTCTGCTGCAGCATCGCAACTTTTTGACGCCGATTGCCGGCGCGCTCATTATTCTGTTTGGTTTGCACCTGACCGGATTGCTCGTCAAGCTCAGCGTTCGCAGCGGAGCCATCCTCGGCGGGATCTTCGCGGCTTTGGGAATTATTTCGATCGTTCGCGGAGGGCCCCTCTTCTGGGAGTTCGGCGCCGTCCATTTTTTCTCCCTTGCCGTCGTTGGATTTCTCGGGCCGGTCCTAGCGAAGTGGCTCAATCGTGATGTTCACCTTCGCAGCGCCAGCGCGAAGCCGGGCATCTTCAGCGGCTTTTTTCTGGGCTTCGCGTTTGCGTTCGGGTGGACGCCGTGCATTGGTCCAATCCTGCAAAGCGTCTTGGTCCTGGCCGCCGCCAGCGCCACAGTCGCCCGCGGAGTTCTGCTTCTCGCTGTGTACTCTGCGGGCCTGGCTGTACCGTTCCTCCTGACAGCCCTCGGCATCGGCCAATTTCTCCGCTTTTATCAGCGCTTCCGAAAGTATCTCCACGCCGTCGAACTCCTTAGCGGAGTTTTGTTGCTCTTCGTGGGCTGCCTGGTTTTTGTCAACAAGCTGGCCTGGCTGGCGGGCAAACTCGGCTTCTTGAACAATGCCGTCTTGTGGCTTGAAAAATCTTTGACCGGAGTGAAATAGGCGGCCGTTTTTTCGCCGCGGCACTCCGGAGATTTCATCTTCGGGTATAATTAGAATTGGGGAATGGAATGAAGAAGATTCTGCTCGTCATTGCAACTGTTCTGGCTTTGATCATCGGCACCTACTTCGCCGATAGGGCTACCCGCCTCCAACCGAGAGCCACTAATTCGGTCGTGAAGGTCGATAATCCAGCCACGGGAATTGCCGAGCCCGCGCTCACGCTGAAAGATCTCGACGGCAAGGATGTCTCCCTAAGCGAATACAAGGGCAAAGTCGTCTTGGTCAATTTCTGGGCCACGTGGTGCGACCCCTGCCGCGGCGAAATTCCTTCGCTCATCGAGTTGCAGCAAAAATACGGCCCTAAAGGATTCGCCGTTCTGGGCATCGCCCTCGACGATGAAGGCAAAAGCGTCGTCGCGCCTTTTGTGGCCAAAGAGCGCTTCGACGTAGATGGCAAAGAACTCCCGATGAGCTACGAAATCCTCATCGGCAATGACGAAGCTGCCGATAAATTCGGCGGCCTCTTCGGCTACCCCACGAGCATCCTCATCTCGAAAGACGGGAAGCAGATCAAGCGGATCACCGGCATGATCGACTACGACGAAATCAGCAAAGCCATCGAATCCCAACTCTGAAAAGTGAGTGGATAGTGGTTAGTGCGTAGTGGTTAGACCAGAGGCTGCGATCTTGCCTCCTAATGAACCAAAGAGAAAGATCCAACGCCACCAGGATCTTGTGGTCTGGCAGAAGGCCATGGACTTGGTCATCGAGAGTTATCGGCTGGCGCAGCTTCTACCCGTCAACGAGCAATATGGGCTTGCCTCACAAATGCGCCGTGCCTCGGTCTCCGTCCCTGCCAACATCGCCGAAGGCTTCGGCCGGTGGCATAGGAAGGAATTTCTTCGCTTTCTGCTTCTGGCCAATGGATCGCTCAAGGAACTCGAAACTCACATGGAAATTGGAAGGAGGCTCAATTTCTTCGCGTCCTCGGAACTGACTAAGGCGCTTAGGATGGCTGACGAGATTGGACGAATGCTCAATTCGCTGCGCGGCAAACTGGATCATTAGTTCGCCGCTGGATTTTCTTCTCTGAGCACTAACCACTAGCCACTAGTCACTTCCCTTGAAGTAAGAATTTCGCTCATGTACCCTGAATCTATGCTGGAAGAAAAAGATTTTCAACGAAAAGCGGACACTGCCTTCGCGGAACTTAAGAAGCGATTGCTAGTGCTCGCGGATGAATACGATTTCGACGTGGAAGGCGAAAGCGGCAAGCTCGAAGTTATTTTCGAAGAGCCGGAAGAAGCTAAATTTGTTGTTTCGCCGAATACGCCAATTCGCGAAATCTGGATTTCCGCTCTGTCCACCTCCTTTAAACTGGGCTGGTCGGATGTGAAGAATACTTTCATTCTGGAGAAAACCGGCGAGGATCTTTTCGAGGTTATGAACCGGGTGGTTTCTCAGCAGTTGGGCGCCCCGGTAAAGCTATGAAGCCCGTTGGTCGCCTCCCCGGGCGCGGGAAAGTGACTCAATGAAATTCGCTGCTGCCATTTTCCTAGGTGTTCTGGTTATCGTGGCCGTCGCCGCGTTGCCTTCCGCGCCGCAGCAGATTCCTTCCCCCAGGGATGTCGTCGCTCCAACAGCTTACGTTTCGCTCGACCCCGTGGGCCGCGGCAGCCAGTTCCAAATCGCAGTAGTCGCGAAAATCCGGCCCGGCTTCCACATCAACGCCCGGGAAAAATCAGCAGAATATTTAATCGCTACCGATCTCCGTGCCAACGCTCCGGCGGGCTTTGAACTCGGCGAAGTTTCCTATCCCAAAGGGGCGCTGCATACCTTTACTTTTTCCAAAGATCCGCTAAACGTCTACGAAGGGACGATCATTTTGCGCATGCCGGCAACCGCGCTGGGCAATGCTCCTCTCGGCCCGCAACAAATCCCGCTGAAGCTTCGCTATCAAGCATGCAGCACGGAAATCTGCTTGCCTCCGGTCACCCTCGCGATTGATGCCTCACTCAACGTCGCGGCTTCCGCTGCTTCGAAACCCGCGCATCCCGAGCTCTTTCCGCGGGAGTAAGCTTTCGCCGTGGAGTTCGTGTTCGAGGCTTCGCTCATCGCCGGCTATCTACCGTCATTCCCCTAGTGCAATTCGGCCATACCCTCTGAGACAATTTTCCTATGACGGAGCATCGAAGTGCTTTGCGAATGTGGCTATCGGTCCTGGGAATCAGTTTGCTGGCGCTCATCGCGGCCGGCGGAATACTCGCTTGGCGCGCGCGGCACACGGAGAACCGAATACGCATTTGGGTGATTCATTCGCTGAGCGAAGATTTCAATAGCCGTGTGGAACTTAGAGAGCTCCACGTGACCGGCTTTCCTCAACTGGGAGTAGCCGGCGAGGATTTGACGATTTATTTCCACGATCGCAAGGATGTTCCGCCGCTCATTCATATCGATAAATTTTCGTTCGTCCTCGGACTGAGCGCCCTACTGCGCCTTCCCAATCACGTTTCCACTGCAAAGATCGAGAGCATGACTATTACCGTCCCGCCGCGCGAAGAAAAGAAAACGCCGAAAAGCAGCGAACCCAAAGAAAAAAACAGCGTGCTCTCCATTTTGATCGTCGATGAGGTGATTTGCAAAAACACCGTTCTAATCATGCTTCCCCGGAAACAAGACCCCGGCAAACCACCTAAAGAGCCGCTGGAATGGGACATTCATGACCTGAAGCTGCATGATGCCGGCATCAGAAAGCCTTTCCGTTTTCACGGAACACTGACCAACGCCAAACCCAAAGGAGAAATCGACACCAGCGGGGATTTTGGCCCCTGGGATATGGATGATCCCGGGGCAACGCCCGTTTCCGGTTCGTACAAATTCACTGACGCCGATCTTGGGCCCTTTCCGGGCATCGCCGGAATCTTGTCCTCGACCGGAAGGTTTTCCGGCGAACTTTCCGAGCTTCAGGTGAATGGCGAAACGGACACGCCCGATTTCTCCCTGGACAAAATTGGAAAGCCGGTGCCGCTGCACACCGATTTTTCCGCCACGGTGGACGGCACAAATGGGGACACGCTACTTCACCCCGTGCGCGCCACTCTCGTTCATTCGCTCATCATCGCGGAAGGCAGCGTCATCAACGAACCCGACCACGTAGGGCACAGGATCGTGCTCGACGTCGGCGCGCCCGACGCGCGCATTCAGGACATTCTGAGCCTGGCGATGAATTCAGACACGCCCATTTTGACCGGCCCGGCAAAAATCACGGCGAAACTGGTTCTGCCCCCCGGTAAAGAGAAAGTTCTGGATAAAATGATTCTTGACGGCCAAGTGGGCATCGACGACGCGCGCTGGTCCAGCCCCGAGATTCGCGAAGAGCTTAAATCCCTCAGCAGCCGGGCTGAAGGCAAACCCGAGGACACGGACGCAGGGAGCGCGGTCTCCGATCTGCGGGGCAAATTCCACGTGGAAAAGGGAATCGTTACTTTCACCGAACTGGCTTTCAGCGTTCCCGGGGCGTCCATCGATCTGTCGGGCACCTATCAGCTCGTTGGCGGCTCGATCGACCTCAAAGGCCACTTGCGTCTCAGGGCCAAGCTCTCTCAAACCGTGACGGGCACCAAATCCGTCTTCCTCAAACTCCTCGATCCATTTTTCGAGAAAAACGGGACTGGCGCGGTCCTTCCCATCCGCATCAGCGGCACTCGCGAACATCCGACGGTTGGCGTTTCTATTTTCCACAAGGCCATCAAGACAAATCTTGCAGGCAAGAAATCATCGCCGGGATAGGCCTTACTTTAATCGTCCCTTCAGTGGGAATCCTCCTCAAAGGCTCTTCTTAATTGTCTGGAAAATAGGTAACCTTTTTGCCCCCGTACCGTCTTCTACTGCATGAACCTCTACGCCTACCTTCGCACTGCTTTCCGCCAAATGAAGCGCAATCCGGGATTTTTCGCCATAGCGCTGGCCGCTCTGGCGCTGGGTATTGGTGCGAACACGGCTATTTTCAGCGCGGTAGAGGGAGTGTTGCTGCGTCCCCTGCCCTATGCCGATCCGAGCCGGCTGGTGATGGTCTGGGAGGATGCATCGTATCTCGGCTTCGCGCATAACACGCCTGCCGCCGCCAATTACGTGGATTGGCGGGCGCAAAATCAAGTCTTCACGGATATGGTGGCGATTCGGTATGCCAATGCAGCGTTTACCGGGGGTCAGTCGCCAGAGGAGGTGCTGGGGCGCCGTGTCACACCGAACTTTTTCGATGTCCTCGGCGTACAGCCCGCTATCGGGCGGCCGTTCACGGCTGAAGAAGACGCTTCCCGGCGCAAAGTCGTGGTCCTTGGTTACCCGCTGTGGAAGCGGCGTTTTGGCGGAGACGCGTCCGTCATCGGCCGTTCCGTTTTGATGGATGGCGAGGCCACCACGGTCATCGGCGTGATGCCTCGCGGATTCTTTTTTCCCGATCGTCAGACCGAGTACTGGGTTCCAGCCTCTTTCACTCCTGAAGATCTGGCGCGCCGCACGCGACACAACTTGGAAGTCGTCGCGCGCATGAAGCCTGGCGTGACGGTTATCCGGGCGCAACACGGAATGGACGTGATCGCGAAACGCTTGCAGCGGAAGTACCCGGATTCCAACACGAATATTGGCGCGGTGGTGGTTCCCCTGCACGAGCAATTTGCCGGGGACACTGCGACTGGCTTGTGGGTGTTGCAAATTGCGGCGGTGCTGGTGCTGCTCATCGCCTGCTCGAACCTTGCGAATCTACTTTTGGCCCGCGCGGCCGGACGCCGCCGCGAGATTGCCGTGCGTATTGCGCTCGGCGCGAGCCGGGGGCAGATCGGCGCGCAATTGCTGACGGAAAGCCTCTTGCTCTCCGTCGGAGGAGGCCTTGCGGGGCTGCTTGTCGGCCGGCTTTGTTGGAGAGTGTTCCAAAATTTGGTCCCTGAGCAGATTGCAGGAAACGGATTCGCTCTGAACGCTCCGGTGCTGCTGTTTACCGCTGCAGTTTCCATTTTATCCGGCGTGTTCTTTGGGCTGATGCCGGCTCTTCGGGCGACGGACGTTTCGCTGCAAGAATCGCTGAAGGAGGGAGCGCGCGCAGGCGAATCTCGCGGTGGACTAAGGCTGCGGGACACCTTGGTTGTCGCGCAGTTTGCGATGGCGTTTGCACTGCTGGTGGGCGCGGCGTTGATGATCGAGACTTTGTGGAATCTGCGAGGCGTCGACATGGGTTTTCGCCCCGACCATCTTTTGACCATGCTCGTGCCGCTTCCGGACACCAGATACGACACGAACGAAAAACTACGAGCGTTCTACCGGGACGTTCTGGATCGCACGCGAGTGCTTCCAGGCGTCAAGAACGTCGGGTTTGGGTCGGACGTCCCGTTCACTTCGATTGGCGACACGAACGGATATGTTATCGAAGGCGCGCCGCCGCTCTTGCCCGGCCAGGATAACGACGCGCTGTATCGCGAGGTGACCGCGGGATATCTCGAGACAATTGGCGGGACTCTCGAAGAAGGGCGGCTTCTGGAGGATCGCGACGTCGGGAGAAGCCAGCCAGTGGTAGTGATCAACGAATTTCTTGCGAAGCGTCATTGGCCGGGGCAGGACCCCGTCGGAAAGCGGCTGAAGCTGAGCGGCTCGAAGGAGCCGTGGCGAACCGTGGTGGGAATCGTCAAGGATATTCGCGAGCGGGGTCTTTTGCTGGATATGAAGCCCGCGGTCTACGTGCCGGTGAGCCAGGTCGATCGCCCGGGAGCAGACTACTTGATTGCCAGGACGGCTCAGGATCCGGCCAGTGTGATCAATGCGTTGCGCGGAGCGGTTTGGTCGGTGGATAAGGGTCAACCTGTGGCTTTCATCCGCACCATGGATCAGCTGATGGATGAGAACGTTGCCGACCGCGAACGGCCCATGACGCTGCTCGGGATATTCGCTGGACTGGCGTTGATTCTGGCTTGCATCGGAGTTTACGGCGTGCTGGCTTGTTCGGTGGCGCAACGGACTCGCGAAATCGGAGTTCGGATGGCTTTAGGCGCGAGGCCGCTCGATGTCACCAGGATGATTCTGGGGCGGGGACTGAAACTCAGCGCCATCGGGCTAGTAGCGGGTGCGGCACTGGCGGGTGCGCTGGGAATTTTGCTGCGATCTCTACTGTTCGGTGTGACGCCAGCGGCTCCGCTTGTGTATGCAGGAACGGCAGCCTCGCTGATTGTCGTGGCCCTTGCGGCTTGTGTGATTCCGGCGCAACGAGCGGCGCGAGTCGATCCGGTCGTGGCCTTGCGCGACGAATAATTGCTATGCACGCCAACTAAGATTCCGATTTGCCGTCCCGGCCGACGGACCTATAATCGCTTTAGCCGTGAGAAACATTACTCTTCCCATCGTCATTGAAGGCGACGCCGACGGATACTTCGTTTCCTGTCCGGCGCTCCAGGGTTGCTACAGCCAAGGTGA
Source organism: uncultured Acidobacteriota bacterium (assembly GCA_963843265.1). Lineage (GTDB taxonomy): Bacteria > Acidobacteriota > Terriglobia > Acidiferrales > UBA7541 > Acidiferrum. The sequence goes on from CAWJJR010000006.1 coordinate 43,081, forward strand.
CACCTATGAAGAGGCGGTCGAGAGCATCAAGGACGCCGTTCGTCTGCACATCGAAGACCGCATCGCAGATGGCGAAGAGATCCCCGAAGTTTCTGTGAGTCTCTCGACTATTGAAATTGCTGTGTGATGCCCAAGCTTCCTCGCCTTAGCGGTCGCGAAAACTGTTCAGTATTGGAAAAGCTCAGTTTTTTCTGTCGCGCGGCAGAGCGGCAGCCATATCATCTACAAGAATGCAGAAGGCAAACGCGCTACGGTGCCATTTCACGCCGCGAAGATTCTTCATCCCAAGGTCTTGAAAAGCATTATGCGAGACGCTGGTCTGACAGTAGAAGAGCTGTCCAAGTTATTATGATTTGTCCGGTAGACGAGATAGTTTCACAACCGGCGTGTTTGGCAAGATCTATCGAAACGCTTTGCGCAAGCGGCTGACGACGCGCCGTTGGCCCAACACGACCATCGTATCGAAAAGGGGCGGGGCGACCGCCTGGCCGACGATCGCCACGCGTGTCGCGTTAATGAGCAAGCCGGCTTTTACTCCGGCGGCTTCAGCAACGATGCGCGTGGCGTGGTCGCAGGCGTCGTGATTCCATTCGGGCAGGGCCGCGAGCGCGTCGGCTAATTTCGCGAGCAACTCCGGAACTTTCGGATCTTTCCAGAACTTGTCCTTGGCCGTCTGATCGATAGGAAACTCGTCACTGAAAAACGCGCGCGACCAGGAAGAAAAATCGGGCAGCAGCCGGATGCGCGGCCGCAGCAAATCCACCGTTCGCGAAAACCACGCGTGGTCACGGCCATCGGGGCCTGGAGGGGAGCCTGCGGCCCACTCCTCCTTCCACAATTTGCTGCGCTTCAGCTCGGCTTCGACTTCCGGCAGCAGCTCTTCGATCGGCAATTTCTGGAGATGCTGCGTGTTGAACCACTCGAGCTTCGGCCGGTCGAACACGCCGTTCGTGCGGCTGACGCCCTCGAGTGAAAATCGTTCGATCAGCTCCTTTGTCCGCAAGAATTCGTCATCGTTTCCAGGCGACCATCCGAGCAGCGCTAGAAAATTCCGGAACGCTTCGGGTAAAAATCCGTCCGAGCGGTACATGTTGACGTCGGTCGCGCCGTGGCGCTTCGAGAGGCGCTTTTTGTCCGGACCGAGAATGAGCGGGACATGCGCGAAGAGCGGCGGCTCCGCGCGAAGAGCGCGATAGAGCAGCACCTGCTTCGGCGTGTTGGAAAGATGATCCGCGCCGCGAATCACGTGGGTGATGCGCATGTCGATGTCGTCCACCACTACGCCCAACTGGTACATCGACTGGCCGAATTCTTCGTCGCCTTTTCCCGAACGCAGCAAAACGAAATCCTCGATCTCGTCGTTCGCGAATTCCGTTTCGCCAAAGACGACATCGGTGAATTTCGTTGTCCCGCCCAGCGGAACCTTGAAACGCACGGCAGGTTTCGCGCCCGGGGTCGAGGGTTTGCCGTCGCGGCAAGTACAGCGCGTTACGCGCCGAGCGCCGCCGCCTTTCGGCTCTTCATCCTGGCCGGGCTCGGCATAATCGCCACCTGCATATTTCTCCGCTGGGCAGTAGCACAGGAACGCGGCACCATTCGCCAGGCATTTTTTGGCTGCCTGGCGATAAAGCTCGGTCCGCTGCGACTGGTAAAATGGGCCTTCGTCCCACTCGACGCCGAGCCATTTCAAGCCATCGAGAATGCCCGTAACCAGCTCGGGCTTGTTGCGCTCCGCGTCGGTGTCTTCAATGCGCAGAATCATCTTGCCTTGATGCCGCCGCGCAAACAGCCAATTAAATAGCGCCGTGCGCGCCCCGCCCACGTGCAAATATCCAGTGGGCGACGGCGCAAAGCGTACTCGGACGCTGTCTTGTGGTTTATCAGTCATCTCGCTCGCGCTTCTAGCTCGCTCTGCGCTCCTTTCTCAAACCTCCAGTTTAGCGAATGCCGGATTTTGCGTCCAATGTGCCCTTCGTCCCGGCAAGATGCAATGCGAGCCACGAATCCCCTGGCTTCGGGCCTGGCCCTTTGGGCCAGGTGATCCTGCCCTGGCCGGCAGTATAATTTCCGGGCTGTCGAAATGTCGCTTACTTGTTACCCCCCGGCCTGCTGCCTCTTTGGCAACCGGTACCCCGGTACGCTTGCTTCCTGAAAATTCCATCCTTCATAATCACAAGTACTTTGTTTTGTGCATCGAGGTGACTCCCTCGCGGCGTCGCGCTATTGTCTCCTCGCGCGGCCAAGGGGCATTGAGTGCACCTTGATGCGCAAACCGGTTCGCCGTCTTTGCACTATGCAAGGGCGCCGTCCACGCGTGGGACGGAGAATTGACCGAGGCCTTGACCAACCAGAGCTTCATCGCACTGGCATTGCTGGCGGCCACCGCTTTGGTGGCGGCTTTCTTCGCCTATATCTACCGGCTCAAGCGCCGGCCCTATCTCCTCTACTGGACTATCGGATGGGCCATCATAGCACTGAGCTATCTCGGCCCGGTTTTCTCGCCCTTCCCAAACACATGGCCGCTCAAGACGGCGCTCGACCAACTACTCTATGCGGCTGCCGGACTCATGTTCTTTCTCGGGGCCCAACTCTACGCCCAGCGGCCGCTTTGGAGCGTGCATGCAGCGGCGGCCGGCGGCGTGCTCATACTTTGGGCAGTGGCCAACTCTGTGGGCTTGTTTTCCGTTCCCTTGATTCTTCCCGCTGCAGCAATCTTTCTTGCGGTTAGCTACGTTTTCTGGCAAGAAAGCCGCCGCCAGGAAACGCTCGCTGACTGGCTTCTGGCAATCTCATTTGCCTTGTGGGCCGCCGTCGGTCTGGCTTTCTTCTTTCTCCGCAGCGCTCCCCTCATACGCGACATCAGTTTCCAAACGGCCGCCACGGTGCCCTCCGCGTTCGTCGCGATGCTCATGGTCATGGCCCTGTACGAAGAAGAGAAGCGCCGCGTCGAGCGCAACATGCTCGCTCTCTCCAACCTCAATCTCGCGACTTCCAGCTTTGTCGGCGGAGAAATTCAGCGCATGCTCTCGCAGGCGCTCGACCGCGTTCTGGGAGTTGTGCGCCTGCCTGCTGGCGCGCTCTTCCTGCATCATGGCGACCCACAGGGGCCCACGTCCGTTGTGGCCGTCGGCCTAAGCGATAATTTCTGCCGCACCGCGCAGGAACAAGGACTCGATGATTATCTCGTCGGCCTCGTGTCGCGGCTCGGTGGTCTCCTCGGGTTCCGCGATCTGCGCAATGACGATACCGTCGCCGCGCTCGAGCGCGAAGAGCCAATTCGCCGATTCCGTCAGCTCGCTCTCGCGCAGGGTCTTCGCAGCATTGTGGCCATCAGCCTTCAGGCCAAGGAGCAAGCGTTCGGCGTGCTTCTGCTGGGAACGCCGGACAGCCGGCGGTTTACTCCAGCGGAATATAGGCTCTTGCTTGCCCTCGGCCACCAAATCGGCATGGCGGTAGAGAATAGCTACCTAATCCAGCAAACTTCCCGGCGCTCCGAGGAGCTGCACGTTCTGAACGAGATTGGCCGCGCTCTCAGCTCGACGCTCAACAAGGAAGATCTGTTGCGAAAGGTTTGGGAAGAGCTGCGCCGGCTTTTTGACGTTGAGAATTTTTACATCGCTTCGCTCGACCCGCTCCGCGATGAAATGCGCTTTGATCTGGAAGTGATTGACGGCACGCCCAAGCTCCCGCGCAGCCGTCCCGCCGGCAATTACATCACGGAATATATTATCCGCACTCGCCAGCCCGTGCTGATCCGCGACAACTACGTGGCCGAGGTAAAAAAGCTCGGCGTCGATCCCCTCCGCGATCGCGGCTGTTACTGTGGTGTTCCGCTCGTCGCCTACGACCATGCCATTGGCGCGATGGCGGTTTTTTCCGACAACGAGCGTACGTTTGATGAAGGGCATCTCGAACTGCTGCGCGTTCTGGCCAGCGAAGCCAGCATCTCGATCGAAAATGCGCGGCTCTTTCACGAAGAGCGGACCAAGGCGCGGCATCTTTCGCTGCTCAACACCATTTCCCGGAATGCCATCGCCACTTTGAATCCTGACGAAATGCTCGCCAAGATCGCCGAGCAGCTCGAAGCCGGCCTTAGCTACGATCACATCGGGATCGGCGTGCTGGAATACTCGACGCGCGAGCTCATCATCCAAGCCGAAGCCGGCGCGCGACGTGGCGCTCTCGGCCAGCGCATTCTTCTCGGACATGGCCTCATCGGCCATGTCGCGCGCACCGGACAGTTGGCGGACTATCAGGCTTCGACCTCCTTGGACTCCCCTCATAAGCCGCTGCTGCCGGATTCTGTTGCGTCTATCGCTCTCCCGGTGTTTTACGCGGAACAGCTTCACGGTGTTTTGTACGTCGAATCCTCTGTTCCCATCGAATTCTCTGAAGAAGGGATTCTGCTTCTGCGCACGCTGGCCGACCTGATCGCCGGCGCTCTTCACAATGCCTTTTCCTTCCAGAAGGCTCAAGAGCAGGCCATCACCGACGGCCTCACCGGCGTCAAGACCCATCGCTTCTTTATGGAAGCTTTATCTGCGGAATGGAAGCGCTCGACGCGCGCCGGCCGCGCCTTCGCTCTTGTTCTGATGGACCTCGACCGCTTCAAGTTCGTCAATGATTTTTACGGTCACCTCGAGGGCGATCTCGTGCTTCAGCGCGTCGGCCACATTCTCGAAACAAATTGCCGGCGCTCCGACGTCGTGGCGCGCTACGGCGGCGACGAATTCGTCATTCTGATGCCGGAAACCAACATGGAGCACGCGCGCCAGCTTGCCACCAAGTTGCGCGGCTGGGTTTCCGCCGATCCGCTTCTGCGCGAGAAAAATATCAGCGCCAGCTTTGGCATCGCCTGCTATCCGCTTCACGGCTCTTCGCCGCAAGAGCTCATCCAGGTGGCCGACGCCTCGATGTACCTGTCCAAGCATCAGGGCGGAAATGCCGTCTCGACCGCCGATCATTTCGATCCCAACGAAGCGAAAAAGTGGAAGCGCGATGTTCTCGAAGCGTATCTCGGCGTAACCCTCAAGCGGCTCTTTTCCACGGGACCCGAAGCTTTCGAGGAAATTTATTCGCGCTTGAAACAATTCACGGAGTCGCTGGCCACGACCGAAACTCCAGGCGGCAAACCCACCGTGCCCACTTCCACGCAAGGCCCGGAGGGCCTTCCGCAAGCCGTCCTGGACACCGTCACTTCGCTCGCCTTTGCCATCGACGCAAAGGACCACTACACGCAAGGGCATTCCCAGAAGGTTTCGGCTTATGCCGCGCTTATCGCTGAATCTATGGACATGAGCGAAGCAGAGATAGAGGAGATTCGTCTGGGCGGCGTGCTCCACGACATCGGCAAAGTTGCCATCCCGGAAAACATATTGAACAAGAGCGGCCCTCTGAATCCCGAAGAGTGGGAAACCATGAAGGCCCACGTAAGATTTGGCGCCAAAATTTTGGATCCGTTAAAGCCGCTGGCGCGCATTCGCGAGATGGTCCTCCATCACCACGAATTTTTCGATGGCTCCGGATATCCCGACGCTCTCACCGGCGACGGCATTCCTCTCGGCGCGCGCATCATCGCCGTGGCCGACGCCTACGACACCATTACCAGCGACCGCACGTACAAAAAAGGACGTAGCTCGCCCGAGGCGCTGGCTGAACTCGAGCGCTGCGCCAACGCCCAGTTTGACGGGGCTATTGTGAAAGTCTTCGTGCGGACCATGCGCCAGCTCCCCAACCCCATCATCGAAGTCGCCGCCACCGGTCCACGCAACTCCTAGGCATCGCCGCGGAAGGTCCCATATAAGGGAAGTCTGATTCGCTAAAGTTTGGCCCCGGAAGTGCCGACAACAATGGGGAGAACCAGCGAACATGAGTCTTCCCGATCCGCAGACAAGCATCAAGACAACACACTTGCGCCGAAGCCAGCGTGTCTGTCTCCAGCTGCCTATTTTGGTGCTGAGAGAAGGACCGGGAGCGATCGTGGCCTCGGAAGAGACTCATACCCTGATCGTGAACGCACACGGAGCGCTTATCCAGTTGTCCCTGACAGTAGAGATTGGCCAGCTTCTCGGGGTCAAAAACACGCAAACTATGGAACAACTTGCTTGCCGCGTGGTCAATCTGGGCCCTGAACAAGCAGGCAAGCGAGAAGTGGGAATTGAGTTTGCGCATCCTTCGCCGCGATTCTGGCGAATCGCGTTTCCGCCATCCGATTGGACCCCGCGCAGCCCAGATGCCAAAGCCCCGACAAAGCACTTGCCCGGCGGCCGAGTCCTACAAAGGAAAAAGGAAGCCCTACCTGCCGAAGTTGACAAAAAGCCGATAGACAAACTGCCTGGGCACATCCCGAGCTGAGGATCCTAATCTGTCCCGTTTTGCTGCGATCGTTCCAATTTGGGACTCTCCCTTGGTCTCATCGACCCCACTCGAATCATCTTAAAATGAAGACGGCTGCATCTTCCCCATCTCCCGTCGATATCCAAATACTTAATCGCCGAGTCCGAGTGTCCGGTTAGACTTTCGAATTGCCCCTGGTTTTTTTGTGTTTCGGCTGATCCCGGCAGAACTGTTTGATCAGCGCCTCGCTGTCGAAATCGTCACACGCAATAAAGTGTCTCCAAAGACGCCGGACTTTTTTCCAGTTTCAGCTCTCCAACATTCGTTTGACCCTTGTTATCCTGTACTACGCGCAGCGGGTAATCTGTTTCGGAGGCAAAATGCAAACAGCATCTGTAAAATGGGTTGGCGAAGAACAATTTGTAGCCAGCAGCCCTTCCGGGCACGCCATCACCATCGACTCCGACCGAACCTCCAACAAAGCGCCCGGCCCGATGGAACTCCTTCTGATGGCCCTCGGCGCATGCACCGCGACCGACGTCGTTAGCATCCTCAAGAAAAAGCGCCAAAAGCTTCAATCTCTCGAAGTGTTCTGCTCAGGAGAGCGTGCCTCCGAACCGCCGAAGGTTTGGACAAAGCTTGAGGTTCTATATCGCCTCCACGGCTCTCTGGACGAAGCCGCCGTAAAGCGCGCCATCGAGCTGAGCGAACAAAAATATTGTTCCGTCTCCGCCATGCTTCAAAAAACCGCCACGCTCACGTGGCGCCATGAAATCCTGCCGCCGTTGGACTGAGCGGTTCTGGCCGGCTGTTTTTCCTCCTGCCCAGCTGCTGCAAGATCGCCGCAAACGCTTGTTTCTTTCGTTGTCGCCTTGTAACTTCGCATCCGCATCGCTTAGAATTTTGGATTCGCCTGGTTGGCAGTGACTTCCAAGGAGAACCATGTCCCACCGCATCGCGGCTAAAATCACAGGCGTCGCAGGCTACGTTCCCCCGAAGGTACTCACCAACGCCGACCTGGAAAAAATGGTCGCGACCAATGACGAATGGATTCGCACCCGCACCGGCATCCGCGAGCGCCACGCCGTCGAACCCGGCACCGCCACTTCCCATCTCGCTACGGAAGCCGCCAAAACCCTGCTTGCCAAAACCAAGACCGATCCTGCCGAGATTGACCTGATTGTCCTCGCCAGCGTAACGCCGGACATGTTCTTTCCTGCCACCGCCTGCCTCGTGCAGGACCGCATCGGCGCGAAAAAAGCCTGGGGCTTCGATCTTTCCGCCGCGTGCTCCGGTTTTGCTTACGCGCTTACGGTCGGCGCGCAATTCGTCGGTTCCGGCGCTCACAAAAAGGTTTTGGTCATCGGCAGCGACACGATGACTTCTATTTTGGATTACACCGATCGCGCGACTTGCGTGCTATTTGGCGATGGCGCGGGGGCCGTCCTGCTGGAACCATCCGAGCCCGGCGAAGGAATTTTGGATTTTTCGCATGATATTGACGGCTCCGGCGGCCAGTATTTATACATGCCCGGCGGCGGATCGCTGAACCCCTCGAGCGTCCAAACCGTCGAGAAGCGCATGCATTACGTCCATCAGGAGGGTTCGCAAGTCTTCAAGTACGCCGTGCGACGCATGGCGGAGCTCGCCGTCACTTTGCTCGAGCGCAACGGATTTACCAGCGACGATTTGGCTCTCGTCGTTCCGCATCAGGCTAATCTCCGTATTATTCGCGCCATGCAGGAACGGCTCGGCATCGACGACAACAAAGTCATGGTCAACATCGACAAATATGGAAACACAACGGCCGGCACGATTCCCTTGGGCCTATGCGATGCCGTCGCGCAAGGCCGCTTGCACAAGGGCGATCTCGTGCTGCTCGTCGCCGTCGGCGCAGGCTACACGACCGGCGGCGTCCTCCTCCGCTGGGCGTATTGAGACACAGTCCAACTTACGCTGTGAAAACTGGGAATTTTGCGGTTCGGCGCCGCGGCCGTAAGGCCATCGCATTCACCATTATCCCTCGGCGCGGTGGCGCGAGGAATCGAGTAATTTACTTGGCCTATCGCGCATTGCCAGCTTTGCGGATGTAGATTTGCCCCTGGAAATTCGTGAATTGATATTCCGGCCCGCCGCCGTTGATTGTGCCGTGCACCGTCTTATCAATCCGGACTCGATATTTGCCCCCATCCTTGCGCCCGTCTTCTACCACCTGCTGTGGCGCGGAGGCCTGAAGTTGCACGTCAAAGTCGCTGAACACATCTCCGCGGTCAGACTTTATGCTCACGTTCGCTTTCACATCCGCTGGAAATGTCACGTCGATATCGCCATTCAGTGAACTGAACGCCATCGGCTTCTGGGGATTGACCTTCACGAAGGTGGCGTGCACATGCCCGTTCAGCGCATGAGCTACGGCGCTGCCGGACACATTGTTCAGCGTGACCGACCCGTTGATGTCATCCACGTCCAAATCACCGTCCACTCCCGTGACTACAATATCTCCATCGTTCACCGCTCGCAGCTTTACCGACGTGCGCGCGGGCACAGTGATCGTGAGATCAATGGTCCGCGCGTACGATTCCGTACTGACGCGCACCTCGTTGTTCTCTTCTTCAATCGACAAACCCGTCGTTGAAATATTCAGGCGCTTCGGTCCGCTCGAAGGCCTCTCGGCCTCCTCGTTCCGCGCACGCGCTTCTACGATCACTTCTTTGCCGTCGTACGCTTTCACCGTGATCCCGCCGTTCACCAGGCTCGCCTTCACGAATGCCGGCCGTGCCGGATCGTCCAGCTTGACGACGATGCGGTCGCTCCCCGATTGCGTTTGGGCCTGCGCCCACGCCCACGGCGCAAGGCTCGCGGCGCCAAGCATCGCGACGGCTGCCGCACAAATGTAGGTAACTCCGTGCCTTTGGTTATTCATGGTTTTCAAGAATGCGAATGTCTCCGTTTAGATTTTCTACCTGAATCTGCGGGCCGCCCGACTTCACCCGCACTTCGGAATACCGGTCGGCCCGGTAAATCACCTTGCTGCCTTTGTGTTCTTCCTGCATCTCGTGCACCGGCATCGCCGTCACCGGGAAATCGCTGTAGATGCCGCCGTTGAACGTCTTGAATCGGAAGTCCGCGGACAGATTCGGCGCAAATTTCAGCTCCACATTGCCGTTAATCGTCTTGAAGTCGGAGTTCTCTTTCGGATTCTGCCGGAACGACACAATGACCGGCCCATTGACCGTCCGCGCCGTCCCCGACCCCGCCACGTCGTCCATTTCGATATCGCCGTTGACGTTCCTCACCAGAAAATTCCCGTTCGTGTCCCGCACCACCACGCGTCCTTCGTTCACCGTTTTCACTTTGATGTCGATGTCGCGCGGCACGTGCACCACGAAATCCATCTTCACTCGGTAGCCCTCGTCGTCGCGCGAATGCCGGCAATCATCGCACTGGCAGCGGAAGGGTCCGTTCACGTACAGCTTCAATGCGCCCTCTTGCTGCGTAATGTCCAAAGTCACTTCCTTCTTCGCCTGCTCCAGTTTTTCCTTCGACTCCGCTCGCGTGGTCCTCTCCACGGACATGTCCACTTTGTCCGCCGCATCCGCCACTACCTCGATCGATCCCCACACGTTGTCGATCTCCAGCGACTTCTGCCCCTTTGCCGGCATCGCGAAGCTTTTCTGAATTTTTTCCTGATCGCTGGTCCGGAAGTCGTCGTCATCTCCTTCGGTCACCGAAAGCGCCTCCGGCACAACCGCCGCGATGGACGGCGCGATATCCAGGTTGAGCGACGGCAGCACCACCGGGTTCACCACCGGCTGCACTTCGGGCTGAACATGGGGATGGATCCGCCCGACCGTCACTTCGACCGGTTGCTGCCCCGCGCTTTTCTTCGCGCAAAACGTCGCCAGAAGCGCCGCCCCCGCCGCATAAGTCGCCAGAATCATCCCGAAAGATTTTCTCTCCCAGCGCATCGCCCTCTCCTTAATTCAATTTGCTGACCGCCCAATCGGCCCGCTGCTTCACCGTCGGATTCAAATTCGGCGATTCCGCAAAATTGCGCAGCCGCTTCGCTGAGTCCGGATCGCGCCATTCCAGCATCTGATCGATCAACGCCACCTGCACCAGAGGCGATTGCTGCTCCTGCAGCGCTTCCACAACGTCTCTGTGCACTTGCGGCTGCCCTCCGTGCCGGCTCAGCGCGTCCAGCGCCGCCAACCGCACATCCACGCTGTTGTCGTAGCGCAAGGTGTGCACCAGCGCCGCCACAACTTGCGGATCGAGCTGCCCCTCGCGCTGGCTGTAGCTCACGCCCTGCAGCCGCTCGCTGGCGGACTGCTGCTGCAACATCGATAGCACCACCAGTTGCCGCATATTTGTCAGTTCGGAATGCATCGCCGCGATTTCGCCCTGGTCAGCAATCGAATGCGTCGGCCGGTTCCCGAAATAGTTGCCCGCGAAAACTCCGATCACCAGCAACGCCGCGCTCCAAGCCACCGCTCCTACAGGCGAGCGTAACCAGTTCCACACGGCGCCACGCTTCTCTCGCCCAAGCTCCGCAGCCGCCTTATCGTTCCGCCCCGTTTGATACGCGTGAAGCATGGCTTCAAAGCGCTGGCGCGACTCCGCGCTCGGCTGCACCACCGGCAAAAGCGACAGCTTCTTCCAGATCGCCACGTCCTCCCGGCAGTCCTCACACTCCGCAATATGCTGTTCCACTAACTCGTCCTGCTCGGCCTTCAGACTTCCTTGCAAATAGTCCGGCAGGAGTTCTCCCATCTCTTCACACTTCATTTCCGGCCCTCCTGGGAGGCACAAACTTCGCGCCTCCAGAATTCTTATCGCTCTTGATCATTCCTCGCTCGAGCTGCTTAAAATTCTGCCGCAGCTCCTGAATCGCCCGGTGAATCCGCGTCTTCACCGTCCCCAGCTCGCAGCCCAGCAGCCGCGCGATCTCGTCGTACTTCAATTCTTGAAAGCGGCTCAAAATCAAAATCTCCCGCTTCTCCTCCGGCATCTGCATCAGCGCCCGGTGCAATAGCTCCGCCTCTTCCGATTTCTGCGCCGAATCCTTCGGCATCACCGCGGGCGCCATCTCCGGCTCGAACGTAATATGCCTCGGTGTTTTCCGGTAATGATCCACGCGCGCATTCCTCGCAATCTGGTAAATCCACGCCCGAAACGGCGTGCCCGGCGCGTAACTCTGCCTGTACTTCAAAATCCGCAAAAATACTTCCTGCACCAAATCCTCGCTCAGCGTGCGGTCGCCCGTCAGCTTCGCGTAGAAGTTGTAAAGCGGCCCGTGATACCGGTCGAACAACACCCCTAGCGTTTCGCCCGTGCCATTGCGCACTTCGAGCATCAGTTCCTCGTCCGGAGCCAGCTTCATCGAGTGGTCATTTTCCGTATCGGCCCGCTCTTGCTCTTTCATTGAGTGAATACCGCCGTCCCCAGAAAAGGTTACACCCGCATCCTACGTGCAAGCAGCTGGTGTGCCTCGCAGAATCGGGTAGAAGAGCAGTCTTTAGGAAAGAGGAATTCAAGCAGAAACAATCGATATTGCTGCGCTAAAGGACGGACCTCTCGCGAAGTCCGCCTGTTCGCAGTTAATTTTGGGGAAGCGATCGAGAGAGGATTAGCAGGAGCGCAGTGAGGCAGCCAGTTCGAGATTTGCTTGCAATCGCAAGCCGATTTGCACCGCGACGAACCGTGCGCAAATCACGCGCTCGCGCTCGCACCATTCCGCCACCGCAGGCAACCGGGCTCCAGACAAAATCGAGAGCCCTTCGATGGTCTTGTAATAAGCGCGAACCAGAGTCAGACCGCCACCGTTCGTCCGCAGATCAGGAGTCAGTTCGTGCAATCCGGCCAGCGTCTCGAAATCCTGGCCCTTCATCCGCCCGGCCTCGAGATGAGCCGCGCCCAGCACCCGGTCCGAAACCGGTTGCGCTGCCACTCCCGCCAAGACCGCCCGCCAGTAATATAGGGCGAATTGCGAAAGCGCAACGATGGAGATCGCAAGTAGCATAGCGGCGAACATCCCTCAGTTGCCTCTACCCACATTCTGCCGAGGGACTCGTTCCGCGCCAATAGACCCGAAGTACCGCCTGTGTAGAACTCTGAGGATTTCCTGTTAACTATCTTATTTTCAATATGTTATGAGGCAGCAGGGGCGTAGTCCGCATCTCCGGGCTAGCTATGCCTTGCGCATAAATAGACTTCTGGGAGATTTCTTAGGAACAACCCGCCTCCGGCGCATTGTCGCAGCTGAACAACCCCGTAATCGTCGCCGTTTCGATCACGTGCCCGATCATCGCCCGAAACAGCGTTTCGGGAGGCGCCGGATATCCTGGCGGAAAGGCCGGAAGATCCAGCTTTGTATCAAGCGCATAAACGGTGAAGAGATATTTATGAATCCCGTTCGGAACGATGCCCGGCGGCGGACACGGCCCTGCATAGCCCACGTTCCCCGCATCGTCGGTAATCTGCGGGTAGCTGGCCGTCGCGATACCCGCGTTCGCAGGAAGCTCCGTCACGTCCGGCGGAATGTTGTAAATACCCCAATGCGTAAAGTTCGCCGTCACGTCATACGTGACCACCGCGTAGCTCTTCGTCCATTGCACCGCTTTCGTCCATTTCAGCTCCGGCGACATATTTCCGCCGATGCAATTGCTGCCCAGCGTCCCGTTAAACACCATGACGGACGGCACGGTTCCGTTGTTCTGAAATGTCGTGCTGGTCACCCGGAATTGCGGCAAGTCTTCCGCATCCTCTTGCGGCATGGCCAGCCAATTCGCTCGCGGAGCACTTGCAGCCGCCTTCCGCGGCCCGGCTTGACCCGGGAAAACCATCAGGTTGAGAATCGCGAACATCGAAAAGAAGAGGAGGATTCGGGTCTTCATAATTCACCCCTTGTCCATTACCAAAGATTGCCAACACTACGAGTAACGAGAATTCTACGCAGCAACAGTTCCCCGGTCAATATCAGAAAAGTGTGTTGGCTTGAATATTACTTCGAGGATCAAAGCGTGCGGTCCACGCGTCACTTCTCGACCGCGCTCGTATGGTCGTGGATAATTTTCCATCCCTCGGGAAAGCGCTGCCACACCAGCGAAAACACCCCGCCAATATCTCCCTTTTCGCGCTTCAGATGCCAATGCCCCAGCACCAACGCCGCATCCGGCCCCAGAAACCGAAACTCCAGCTCCGAAAAATTCAGCTGTCCCATCGCTGCCCGATCCGGATAATTCTTCTTGTACCGCGCCAGCACCCCATCCCACCCCCGTGAAATTCCGCTGCTCCCGGAAAACGTCAGCTCCGGCGAATGCCAGTAGCCCACCAGGAATGCATCCACGTCCCCGCGATTCCACGCCGCCTGCTGCGCGTCGAGCACCGCCATTATCGCTGCTCGATCCGCTTCGCGCGCTTCTGCCGCTTTTGTCTGTCGCCCTTCTCTCAAGCCAAGAACAAATAAAACGATCAACGCCGCTCCTGCCCAAATCCAACGATAGCTCTTCCTCATGGTCTCGCTCCCTTTCTCAGAAACACGGAGCATAGGTTGCGCCAACAAACTCCGCAAGCCCTCCATGGCATGCCGTGGCTTGTCTCCGCAAGAGCAAGAAAAAGCGGCGCGCGAAGGGGACGCAGCGCAAGCGGTCCGTGCTGAGCGTCAGGGAAGGAAAACGATGAGAGTATAAATTCCCAGGGTGGTGCCGAACGGAAGGTCGCATAACGAGAGGACACTCGCAACGATTGCAAGTGAGCGAGCGGAAGATTTGCCGGCGAGCAGAGCCAAGCCCGCAAACAGTCCGACGAGGCCGGAGAGAGCCGTTACTATGACCGCGCAGATGTAAATAACATGGAAAGCCGTCATCAGAGTGTATGGATCGGGCACGCGCGAAAGCAATGCGCCAAACATTACCGTGGCTGTACCGCTGAAAAGCACGAGCAGGATGACCGCCGCCAGTCGAAGGAGCGCGTAGACGATCCACAAAGCTCCCAGGGTGCTCGAGTTGGTGCGCGGACTTGCCGCAGCCGCGGAATTGGTTGACATGCGAGCCTCCAGATTGTGGATTGTCTTGCACGAAGTGTAGCACCCGGCAAGGCAGAATTGCGCCAGGATGAATCTTGGCGAATAGCAAAAGTTGGCCGAATATGTTGATAGCGAGGACGCTTCGCGTGGAGCTTGCTGGCGGCACAACGGAAGGATTTTTTCGCCGGCGAATGGCGCGGCCGATTGTGGAATTGCTGCGCCAGGGCGTGACGCCCGAAAAGCTGGCGCTGAGCATCGCCCTCGGCGTCGCCCTGGGTGTGTTTCCCGTTCTCGGGACGACCACGGCCCTTTGCGCGCTCGCGGCACTGATCCTGCGTCTGAATCTGCCAGCAATTCAAATCGTTAATTATTTCGTGTACCCGCTGCAAATTGCACTTCTCATCCCATTTTTCCGCATGGGAGAGAAGCTATTTGGAGCGCCGCATTTGCCACTATCCGTTGCGCAGATTCTTGGGATGTTTCACGCAAACCTGTGGGGCGCGGCGCAATTTCTGGGGACGACGGTGTGGCACGCGGCTGTGGCGTGGTGCTTGATCGCCCCTGTTTTTGTAGCGTTGTCTTACGTGATCCTGGTTTCGCTTCTGCGGCGCGTGCCAAGCAGCACACCAAACACCAAGTTGACCGATGGAGGGCCGCCCAACACACTCGGAAAGATACGCTAGAGGATGTCGAGAACCTCTTCGTAACGCTTGAATGGAGGAATTAAGTACGCGCCAGCAAGTTCCGTGCGGGACCAGGCCAGCATTTGGCGGGCGAGATCGAAGCCACGTTCGCGCGCGTTGGCCCCGGCGGCATCCAGCGACGCGAGCACGTCTTGCGGGATGACGATGCCGGGAACTTCGTTATTAAGGCGCAGCGCTTGTTTGTAGCTATTGAGCGGCCAGATTCCCAGCAGCACAGGAATCGACGGCTTGCCGCCAAGTTTTTTCACGAAGACATGCCAGTGCTCGGGATCGAAAATCGGCTGTGTCATCGCGAAGTGCGCGCCCGCTTCGATTTTGGCGTGAAAGCGCTCGATCTCGTTGTCCAGATCGTCGGCCACAGGATTGACGGCCACGCCGATCGCAAAATTTGTTGCGCCGCCAAGCGTTTTGCCCGCCCAGTCCGTGCCTTGATTGAGCCGGCTCAGAACCTTGACCAGACCAACGGAATCAACTTCGTAGACGCCGCTGGTCTCCGGGTAATCGCCGACGGCAGGCGGATCGCCCGTGATGGCGAGGACGTTGCGAACCCCGCCGACGGTCCATGCACCAAGCAACACGGCTTGCAAGCCGATGATGTTGAAGTCGCGCGTCGTCAAATGCGGCACTGTTTCGACTCCTCGAGCTTCAAGCGCGCCCGCGGTGATCAGCGCGTCCATGCCGACGCGCGCCATGGCTCCGCTGTTGATGTCGATGGCATCTACTTTGCCCGAGGCCATGATTTTGTCGACTTGCTCGAAGATGCGGTCGAGCGAAAGTCCTTTCGGCGGATCGATCTCCACGCAGACGGTGAATTCCTTCGTCTGAAGTTTCTTCCAGAATTTGCTCTCCGGCTCACGCTGCAATACAGGCGCGGGTTTGGCAACAGCTTCGACCGTCGCTGAAGCCCCATGACTTCTTGCAGGGCGCAGCGATTTGACGGCTTCTGCCATCGCGCGGATATGCGCCGGCGTCGTGCCGCAGCATCCGCCGAGAATGCGCACGCCAAGTGCGGCAGCCTCTCGCGCAAAGAGCGCAAAATATTCCGGCGAGGATTTTGGATAGACGATGCGGTCGCCTTCGCGCTTCGGCAAACCGGCGTTGGGCATCCCGCTGACGCGCAATTCGTCGACTTGGGTGAGCTCACGCAAAATTTTGAGCAATGCCTGCGGGCCAAGTGTGCAATTCACGCCGATGACTTGCACATTTTTTGCTTTGAGCTGCGCAGCAGCATCGGCGGGGCGAAGGTCGCCATACGTCGTGCCTTCTTCCGAGTAGGTAAGCTGGGCAACGATGGGCAAGCCGGAAAACGAGCGAATCGCGTCGACGGCCAGAAGAATTTCTTCGATATAAGAAAAAGTTTCGAGAATATAGAAATCGACGCCGCGCTCTTCCAGCGCAAGCGCCTGCTCCTGGAAGACGTCAAGAATTTCCCCGGGTTCGGGATGGCGGGACTGCACGCCGAGACCAAGCGGGCCGATAGAACCGGCGATGAGGACTTCGCGGGAAGCCGATTCGCGGGCTTCGCGCGCGATTTTTACGCCGCGGGAATTGAGCCGCTGCACCTCGTCGCCGAGCCCAAGCGGCGCAAGCTTAAAGCGGTTCGCCCCAAACGTGTTGGTCTCGATGATTTGCGCGCCCGCTTCGATGTACGCCTGATGTACGCGAAAAACGGCTTCGGGTTCGGTGGCGTTGAGTTCATCAAAGCAGCGCTGCGCACCCACAGCTTCGTGCAGCATCGATCCCATCGCGCCATCCGCGATGAGGATCGAATCTTTTAGCCGTTCATTGAAGTCAAGAATTTTCAATTATTTTCCGTCCTGCGCTTTTGCGTTGGCAAGTTTGATGCAGCGATCAACGCTTTTGTTCCATGAGGCTGGCGACGGTACTCATCAAATCGTATTTGGTGAGAATCTCAAACTTTGCGCCGTCCATTTCGACGAAGACCGCCGGATTTTCATGGCTCAGAATATAGGTGACGCGTTCGACGGGCGACGTGCCGGGAATGCGCGGCAGCGGTTTGCTCATCACTTCACGCACCACAAGTTTTCGCAAGTCTTTGCCTTGAAGCGCCATCGTCAAAATCTGATCTTCGTAAATCGTACCGATGGGAATATTTTCCTCGAATACCGGAATCTGCGAAATGTCTTGCTCCTGCATCGTTTTCAGCGCGTGGAATACCGTTTGATAGGGCCGCGCAATCACCAGCTCGCGCACTTTTCCGGACTGGTGCTTGGCGTTCACGACCTCGGCGGCGGTAATGTGTACGGCCGCTTCCACGTAGCCGCGCTCGCGCATCCATTCGTCGTTGTACACCTTGCTGAGATAACGCATGCCGGTATCCGGCATGAACGCGACGATAAAGGCGTCCGGACCCAGATCTTTGGCAAGACGCAATGCAGCAGACATGCAACCGCCGCCGGAGCCGCCGGTGAAAATGCCTTCGAGCTTGACGAGGCGTCGCGCCAACACGAAACACTCTTCATCGTTCACCTGAATAACGTCGTCGAGAATCTTCATGTTCATGGTGCTTGGAAAAAAATCTTCTCCGATGCCTTCAACGACGTAGGTCTTCGCTTTCACCGTTTCGCTGCGCTTGTGAAAATCATAATAGAGCGAGCCGACAGGATCGACGCCGATAATTTGCACGCCGGGATTCTTTTCCTTCAGATATTTTCCGACGCCGCTGATCGTTCCGCCCGTGCCCATGCCGCAAACAAAATGCGTGATCTTGCCCTGGCTGTCTTCCCAGATTTCCGGCCCGGTCGTTTGATAATGCGCCTCGGGATTCATCGGATTGTCATACTGATTCGGATAATACGAATTCGGAATTTCCCGCGCCAGTTTTTTCGCCACCGAATAGTAGCTGCGAGGATCATCAGGCTCGACGGCGGTGGGACACACAATCACTTCCGCGCCAAGCGCTTTCAGCAAATCCACTTTTTCTTTCGACTGCTTATCCGTGATCGTGAAAACCATTTTGTAGCCGCGTACGGCAGCAACGAGCGCGAGCCCCATCCCGGTATTGCCGGAGGTGCCTTCGATGATCGTGCCGCCGGGCTTGAGCAGGCCGCGCTTCTCCGCGTCGTCGATCATGGTGATGCCGATGCGGTCTTTCACCGAGCCGCCGGGATTCGTGTAATCCGCCTTGACGTAAATCTGCGGCTTGAGGCCCTGGTTGATGCGATTGAGGCGCACCAGCGGCGTATGGCCAATGGCTTCGAGGATGTTGTTACAGAGCATGAGCTGTTCTCGGGCGCGGCCCAGAGAGAACGCTGCGCTTGGGCTGTGCCATAATTCTTTGAGTTTAGCATGCAGCCCCGCAGCGACACAGCCGGCGGAGGCGAAGGAGGCGCATTTGGCACGGGAGAATATTTCGAGCGGGACGCCGTGGGAGCCGATTGTGGGCTACTCGAGGGCGGTGAGAATTGGCAACGTGATTGCGGTTTCGGGGACGACGGCGACCGGTCCAGACGGAAAGATTGTGGGAATTGGCGATGCGCACGCGCAGACGGTGCAAACCATCCAGAACATTGAAGCGGCGCTGGGGAGGGCGGGAGCAGGTTTGAAGGACGTAGTGCGGACGCGGATTTTCGTGACCAACATTGCGGAGTGGGAAAAGATCGCTCGGGCGCATGGACAATTCTTTGGCGAGATTCGGCCAGCGACAAGCATGGTGGAAGTGAGCAAGCTGATTTCGCCGGAGATGCTGGTGGAGATTGAGGCAGACGCGATAGTGGAATGAGATAAAGGAGGTAGAGGAAGTAGAGGAAGTACAGGAGGAGAGAGCTCGGCGGGAGCAGTGGCGCGCGGCAGGTTGATGCGCGGGCCACGATAGCGGGCTTCCGTGGTTAGCGAGAGAACTTTATGAGCCTAGCGCTTTACGATGGATTTATTGCGGATTATTACGACGAGTCGCCGCTCGTGCGCGGGCGGACGCGGGACGTGGCGTTTTATCGCGATGCGGTGCAGGAGCATGGCGATCCGGTGCTGGAGCTTGGCTGCGGGACGGGACGGATAACGCTGGCGCTGGCGGAGGCGGGGCATCGCGTGACGGGGCTGGATATTTCGGAGCGGATGCTGGAGCGGTGCCATTTGAAGCGGGCGAAGCTGCCGCAAGAAACGCGGGAACGCATCGAGTTGGTGCAAGGCGACATGACGCGGTTTGAGCTGGGCGAAAAATTCCGCGTGGTGATCATTCCGTTTCGCCCATTTCAGCATCTGCTGGAAATTGATGCGCAAGTTTCTTGTCTCGAATCGGTACGCCGACATCTTCAAGATGGGGGGCGGCGATTTGGAAAGCGAAGCGGGCGGCTGATCCTGGATGTTTTCCAGACGGATGCGGAACGGATGCATGATCCGGCTTACATGAAAGAGGGACCGGTGACGGAGTACGCGACGCCGGACGGCAGGCAAGTGCGAATTGCGGAACGTGTTGCGGCGTTCCACCGGGCCGAGCAGCGGAATGACGTGGAGATGATTTTTTATGTGACGGATGGGCAGCGGAAAGAAGAACGGCTGGTGTTTGCGTGGACGCTGCGCTATTTCTTCCGGTACGAAGTGGAACATTTGCTGGCGAGGTGCGGATTTCGGGTGAGCGCGGTGTACGGGGATTTTGACCGGTCGCCGCTGGTGGGTGCTTCTCCGGAGATGATTTTTGTGGCGGAGGCGGGGTGAGCAGAGAATGACGAGTGCTGCGTGGCCCGTGCCTCGTGTTCAGTGAAGAAGGAGGTACAGGAGGCAAAGGAACAGTTGCAATCTCCTCGCTGAAATCGCGCCGGGGTGCGGAGGACCTTCCGCCGGGGTCGGAGGGTTCGGCCGGTCCCCTCGGCAAGTTAACAATAAGCACCCCTCCCCCCCAGGTTTTTCGTAAATGCTCATTCTAGGGGAGATCAAGTCGCGTGTTTTCATACAGCTTTGCAAGTGTTCATTCTAGATAACTTACCTGCGCACATTTGCGCTGGTATTGTGCATTTTGCCCGTGCCGCTAAAGGGTTGTGAACAAAGGACTTAACGGCCGATACGATTTTAGATAAACAAAAACGCCAGCAAGGTTGCTGGCGTTCCAGGATCTGGGCGCTATATTACCCAGTCCATACTATACGATGGAAAGCATTTCTTGTCAACAGAAAAGCTGGGAAAAACGAGGCCCAAAAAGCCGTCGATTCTGATCTTTGAAGATCTGTCACTGGAACGGCATTACTGGAGTAGCTCAAATGAAATTGGGATTACTCCAAACATTGGGTGGTTGTCCGAGACGAGGCAGCTCGGTTGGGCGGAACTTGGGTAGGTGGACTGGGACCGCGTTCTTTTGCCGAGCTGCGCCGGATTGCGGTTGGGACTGATGTGATAATCTGTCAGGGTGACTCAGATTACTGAGCGCAATCCGACTTCATGGTGCAAAGAGCATTGCTTCCCATTCAGGCCGTCGCCGGAAAACTAGGAATTCCAGAGAAATACATCGAACAAGTTGGCGCATACGGGGCCAAGGTTCGCCTCGAGCTCCTCGCCGATCCCGCTTTTGAACCCCGCGGGAAGTTAATCTTGGTTACGGCGACGACTCCTACCGTCTCTGGAGAAGGCAAGACCGTAACCGCCATTGGGCTGACGCAGGGGCTCGCGATGCTCGGGAAGAAAGTGGTCATCACTTCGCGCGAGCCTTCGCTCGGCCCGGTATTCGGGATGAAGGGGGGAGCGACGGGGAGTGGACTTTCCCAGATTGAGCCGAGCGCGAAGATCAATCTGCATTTTCACGGGGATTTTCATGCCATTTCTTCCGCGAACAATCTTCTCGCCGCACTCCTCGACGCGCAGCTTTTTCATGGCAATGATTTAAATCTCGACCCTGAGCGCATAACGTGGCCTCGGGCGCTGGACATGAACGACCGCGCATTGCGCCGGATTGCGGTTTCGCTAGACAGCAAAAGGGAGGGCGGCGGGCGCAAGACCGGATTTGTGATCACCGCCGCCTCGGAGATCATGGCCATTGTGGCACTGGCAAAGGATTTGAAGGACCTGCGGCAGCGGCTGGACGCGATTGTGATTGGCGCGACGCGCGACGGGAACCCAGTACGGGCCCGAGACCTCCAAGCGACCGGCGGAATGATGGCGCTGCTTACGGATGCCATGCTTCCAAATCTTGTCCAGACGACGGACGGGACGCCGGCGTTCGTACACGCGGGACCTTTTGGCAATATTGCACACGGAACCAGCAGCGTGATCTCCCAGAGGATGGGGCTCGGGCTTGCCGACTACGTCGTAAATGAAGCCGGGTTTGCGGCGGATCTGGGCGGTGAAAAATATTTCGATATTGTGATGCAGCAATCGGGCATCACACCTTCGGCGGCAGTTCTTGTGACGACTGTGCAGAGCATCCGGAATCAGGGCGAGGGGGAGCTGGAGCGCGGCTTGCCCAACCTAGGGAAACACCTGGATAACGTCAGGGGGTTTGGAGTGCCGACCATCGCGGCCATCAACCGTTTTCCGAGTGACACGGACGCGGACTTGAAACGCCTGGAAGATTATTGCGCGGAGCATGGAACGCCGGCGGCGCTGTCGGAGGCTTTTACGAAGGGCGGGCCAGGAACCAAAGAGCTCGCGGAAATGGTGGTGGAACTAATCGCCAAGAATCCAGCTCCGGTTGTGCGGGCGGCGTACGAGCTCGAGGAGCCGCTCGTCGAGAAAATTCAAAAGATTGCGCGAAAAATATATGGGGCGGGTGAGGTCAGCTTCAGCGATGAAGCCAGGGCCAAGCTGCGGCTGTTCTCGGAATGGGGATTCGAGAGACTCCCTGTTTGCATGGCGAAAACCCAATATTCGTTTACGGACAATCCCAAAATTTTAGGCGCGCCCACGGGGTGGACCTTGCGCGTGACGGATGCGTCGCTCTCGGCCGGTGCGGGATTTGTCGTCGTAATTGCGGGCAATATTATGTTGATGCCGGGGCTGCCGAAAGTATCGCGAGCGGTATCGATCGACGTGGATGAGTCGGGGGAGATCCTCGGAGTTTGAAAAGCGGCAGGCGGAATTTTATCCGCTGCGAGACATTACACAAAGAGACGGTTCCGACCGATATTTTCCCGTGTGACCCGCGCCAAGTGGATTTCCAAATGATTCTGAGATGCAGCGCGGCGCTTAAACCCAGCCGCCATCGATTATATAGCTTTGATTTGTGATGGCGGCGCTGTCGTCGGAAGCGAGAAAGAGGACGAGGCGGGCGACTTCTTCGGGAAGGATCATGCGCTTCAGGGCTTGATTGCGGAGGATCTCGGCGCGGTATTCGGCGGTGAACCAGAGTTTTTCCTGGCGCTCGGTGAGGATGGCGCCGGGAAGGACGGCGTTTACGCGAATGTTGTGCGGGCCGAGTTCGTGGGCGAGGGTGCGGGTGAGGCCGACGATGGCGGCCTTTGCCGAAATATAGACCGGCAAGCCAGTCGAGGGAATGATCCAGCAGATTGAGCTTAAGTTGATGATCGAGCCTTGACCGGCCTTCTTCATTGCAGGCACGACGGCTTGCGTGGCGAAGAATTGGTGGCGGAGATTCACGGCCATGGCGCGATCCCAATAGTCCGGAGTTACTTCTTCGAGGGAATGGCGAGCGTCGTTTCCGGCGTTGTTTACAAGAACGCGGATTGCACCGTGACGCGCTTCGATCTCGGCGACCGCGGCGCCGAGGGCGGGAATATCCGTTAGATCGCAGGGCACGAAAATAGGAGCGTGCGGACACTTCGTCGAGAGCCCCGCGACCAGTTGATCGGCGCTCTTATTATCTACGTCAAGGAATACGACTTGAGAGCCCTGGGAAGCGAAATGCTCGACGATGGAGGCGCCGATGCCTGATGCTCCACCGGTAATAAGGACCAGTTGGCCTTGCAGACTCGGATAGACGGCGAAGCGAGGCTGAATGCTCATGGAGCTGTGATCCATGTAGAGAAATAAGGACTCAATTCCTGTTTGTCGGAGATTATTTCACCTGGCCGGCAATCGATGGCTTGAAGCAGCGGAACAACTTCCACAACTATGGCGGCGGAGACGAGCGGCGCGGACTTTGGTACCAGGCTCACGGAGAGAGAGTCTGCAACACGTCTCCGTCTGCGAATCTGGATTTGAAAGGGTTGGGTGTTCGATGGCGGGAGTAAGAACCGGATGAGAGTAGGCAGAGCTACAGATCCAAAACAGGTTCGACGGTACGACGTGGTTCGTGCTCGACGCCGCGCCAGCCTACCGGGCGTCCGCTGACGGCTTCCTTGACAGAGCGGAACAGAACGACGTACATCAGCTGGCGGTAGTAAAAGCGCTGCAGGAGAACGGGCACAAGCAGGGTCCAATCCTCATCTTTCTCAAAAGCAAATGCGAGGACGCAGGTGAGGAGATCGATCAGCAAGAAACCGAGGAAGAAGATGACGGACTTTTCGACGTCGGCGGCGGTCCAGAGCTGCGGCAGTTTGGTGATTCGGAATTGCGCGAGGCCCCAGAGCACTAAGGAGCCAAAAAACATCAAATCGATGACCGGGGAGATCAGCGGAAGAACGAGCTGAAAGACAAAGATATTTGGGAGCGCAATCCAACCCAAGGTGCCGTATTTGGGGCGGACGAGCGTGTCGCCGTGCTTCCAGAAGGATTGCAGAGTGCCGAAGGTCCAGCGGAATCGCTGACGAATTAGGGCGCCGGCTGTGTCGGGAGCTTCGGTCCAGGCGATGGCTTCTTCATCGTAGGTGATGCGCCATCCCAGGCGGCGAATGCCGATGGTAAGGTCGGCGTCTTCCGCGACGGTGTCCGCGGTGATGCCCCCGGCGGCCTCGATGGCCGTTTTTCGCCACGCGCCGAGAGCGCCCGGAACGACGGTGATGCAATTCAAAAGGTCGAAGGCGCGCTTTTCCATGTTCTGGCTGGTGATGTATTCGAGAGCTTGCCAGCGCGTGAGCCAGCGCGAGCGATTGCCGACCTTGACGTTGCCGGCAACGGCGCCGACGGTGGGGTCGGAGAAATGGCGGAGTAGCTTGCCAATGGCGTCCGGCTCGACTTCCGTATCCGCGTCGATAGTAACAACGATTTCCGTGGTTGCTTCACCCAGGGCGCGGTGCAAGGCGGCGGCTTTGCCGCGATTCACCTGGTGAATGATGCGCACACGCGGGTCATGTCCAAAGGATTCGTCGAGAAGCGGGCCGGTGTTGTCGGTTGAGCCGTCATTTACGACGATAACGCGAAGCGATTTAACGTCGGAGGCCAAGACAGAGGTAATGGTCTGCACGACGACATTTTGCTCGTTGTGCGCGGGAATCAGCACGGTCACGGCAGGCTCCGGGACGGGCATCACGGCATGGTCGGGGCGAAGCTTTTCGATCAGCGCGAGGATGCCGATTACCAGAGCACGAGCGCTGACCAGGACGATGCCGACGATGAAGATCGTGGCCATGCCGAAACGGAACCACTGAAACAGGCTGAAGATGAAGCCGTCGGCGCGGGCCTCGAAGCGTTCTTGCGGGGAAAGAGGAAGCATTACTTCAGCGCGCGTTTTGCCAATCAAGTCGGCTACGGAGACAAATTGGTAACCGCGGGCGCGGAGATCGTCGATGACAATGGGAAGCGCGGCGACGGTATGGGCGCGCTCGCCGCCGCCGTCGTGGAAAAGAATGATGTTGCCCTTGTCCGCTTGCTCCAGAACGTTGTGGACGATTTCTTCGGTGGGAATCTGATTCTTGCCGTCTGATGTGCTCCAATCGTCGGGATCGACGCGCTGGCCGACAATCAAGTAGCCCATATCTTGAGCGAAGGGAAGCTGAGAGACTTCCGCGGCGTACTCGGGCTGATGATCGATGCCGTAAGGCGGGCGGAAGAGGATGGACTTCACGCCGACGGTGCTTTCGATCAGGCGCTGAGTGAGATTCAGCTGCCACTTGAGTTCGGTTTTTGAAATTTGGTCGAACTCGGGATGAGTAAAGGTGTGATTGCCAATTTCGTGGCCTTCGGCGTATTCGCGTTTAAGAATGTCGGGATATTGATTGGCCTCCTCGCCGACAACGAAGAAGACGGCAGGGGCATGTTTGGCTTTGAGGATATCGAGAATTTTGGGCGTCCAGCGCGGATCCGGACCGTCGTCGAAGGAGATAACGAGCTTTTTCGTTGCGCCGCCAATCTGGTCGATATCGTAAGAGAGGGGATATTCTTCGTAGGTTTCGTCGGTGAAGAGATCCGTGGCCGCGTCATAAGTGAAACTTCGTCTGCCGGACTTGGGAGTATCGGCGAAATGCCAGATGTCTCCGCTGCCCTCGAGAGTCAAGTCGGGGCCGGGAGGAATATCCTTGATTTTTTGGCGTGCGGCGTCATCGGGGCGAGTCGCGTCCCAGATGGGCCAGATGGAAGAGTCGGAAGAACCCATGCGCCAAAGAGCAGTGCCCTGCACGCCCATGCGCTCGCTGGCGCGAAGCTGGTTGTAGGCCGTCACAGCGTCGAGCAGCCAGACTCTGTGAACGTGATTATCTTCGTCCGAGTAGGAATAGTTCGGATTAAGCGAGGCCTCGTCAAATTCGACGTCCGTTTCTGATTCGTAGGCGTGCAGAAGCGCTTCCTGGATGCTATACGGGGCGCCGGACCAGACGCCTTTCTTATTTGTTTCGCCCCAGTCGTAGGCATAGTTGGCGATGCCGACGACGATTTTCTGCGCGGGAACGACTTGGCGAATCTGACGGAGATTTTCAATAAACCAATCCTGCGCAGCGATGGGGCCTGGAGGCGAAGTGAGCCAGTGCTGGTCGTAGTTCATGAGGATGATGGCATCGCACTGCTTGCCGAAAAATTGGTAATCGTAGTCGCTGTCGCGAGCGGGGAGCGCGATCATAAGTTTCAGGCCGGCGGAATGGAGAGAGGCTGCGAGTTCCGCGGCGAACTGGCGGAAGTGCGGTTGGCTCTCCTCCGGAACCTCCTCGAAATCCACAACGATGCCAGCCTGATGAGCTTGCAGGGCGAATTCGGTGACATTTTGAATGAGAGTGTGGCGGGCAACGGGACTTGCAAGGAGAGCCGCCATCTCGGGGATGCGCCAGGAGGTGCCGTCGTAATTATCGAGCATGCCCATCATGGGCAATTCCGCAGGGGGATTGAGGGAGCGCAGCCATTCGTGGAGTTCGTCAGCCTTCAGGATGGCGAGGGCTTGCCCCGGGGTCGCTTTAACGGCTTTCGTTTGGTAATGGCGGTAATCGACGATCGTGAGCGCGCCGTCCGGCGTGACGCCGTGCAACTGTTCGGGGATCAGCAAGTCGATATCTTTGTAGTGCTGCTTGAGAGAGGCGAGACTGTTGGCATCCCAACTGACGTAGAAGGCGGCGCGGAGCGGGTCGTAAGTATTCGGGACCTTGCCAATGTTGGCGACGCGGCGTTTGCGGCCTTCGCGCACTACAGGCGATTTTTTCTTGGCCGATTTCAGGGCGTGGAAGGCGGGTTTGATGTCCGGGAGCAAGCCGCCGGGGAGCTCGACGCTGGCCACGACAGTGACGAAGAAATACGCGAGCAGGAGCGTCAAGGCGACGCCCGTGATTTCCAGGACGCGGCGCGTACGGCGCCACCGCGCGCGCTGCGCGTCGTAAAAAATAGGTCCGCGTTCTTTCATTAGCCCCTATCGCAAAAAGTCTAAGCTGGCGGCTTGGCAGGGAACTGGGCCGTGGGCGAGCCTAGACCAGCTGCGCGATTCCGTCATCTCTATTGTAAGATGCGATTCGCCCATGAAGCGAATTTTCTCGCATTCTGTCGTCGCATTAGCAGCGGGCCTGTGCCTGCGGCTTTTCTTCGTGCTCAGGTACCCCGTCAATTCCGCCAGCGATACGGTGCTCTATGAGCAGATGGCCACAAACTGGCTGGTGCATCACGTTTATGCGATGAACGTCGACGGAGCGATTCCGCCCGTTGACTTGCGCATGCCAGGTTATCCCGCGTTTTTGGCGATTATTTATGCGATTACGGGACGGACCGGGCCGGACGCGCGATTCTACGTCAGGTTGGGGCAGGTGGCAGTGGATTTGGGCACGTGCGTGATCATCGCAGGCCTTGCGGCGCTTTTGTTTTCGATGAGGCAGAAATCCGGCAATTGGAGGCGGGTATTTGTCGTCACGTTGTGGATTGCCGCGTTGTGTCCTTTTACGGCGAATTACACGGCTGTTCCACTCACGGAAGTGTTCGCGGGATTTTTTACGGCTGCGGCGTCTGTGGCGGTGGTCGCGCTGATTTGGGCGGCATACCGCAATAAGCCGGAGCTGCTCAGGACTCGGTGGGCGGAGAGACACGCAGAATCAGTCCTGGCTCTCGTGGGCGGCTTCCTGATTGGAATGGGAACACTGTTTCGTCCTGAAACGCCGATGTTGCTTGCGGTGGCTTGGATGGTGATCGCTTTCAACTGGCTGAGAAAGCGGCGGCTTCTTTTTTGTTTGCAACTTGTGGTGCTCACTATCATTGGGTGCGTCGTGCCCCTTGCTCCGTGGGCGGTGCGGAATGCGATCACTCTGCACGAAGTGCAATTCTTGGCGCCGAGAAATTCAAATTTGCCCGGGGAGCTCGTGCCTTACGGCTTTATGGCATGGGAAAGAACGTGGCTGTTTCGCATTAAGGATTGTTATCTCGTTCCGTGGAAGCTGAACGGCGAGGAGATCCATCTCGATGACCTACCGGCGCGGGCCTTCGATACACCGGAGGAAAAAGAGCGAACGGGAGCGATCCTCGAGCAATACAACGAAGACGCCACGCTCACTCCCGAAGAAGACGCGGCGTTCGGGCGGCTGGCGAGAGAACGGACGGCGCGGCACCCGCTGCGCACTTACCTGTGGTTGCCGATTGCGCGCTCATTCGTGATCTGGTTTACGCCGCGGATCGAGTTGCTGCCGTATTCTGGCGACGTTTTTCCGCTGAAAGAGGCCTTGGAAAACGATCCCGTGGACCAGCGGGTCACCGTGGGATTTTTCTTGCTGAATGTTTTGTATGTGGGGCTGGCTGCCTGGGGCGCGTGGCGATTATGGCAGCAGAATTCCGCGCTCCGGCTCGCGGTCGCTTTTCTGGTGGGTTACCTGGTGCTGCGGACGGCGTTTCTCACTACGCTGGAGACGCCGGAGCCACGTTATGTGCTCGAGTGCTTCCCGGCGGTCCTCGCGCTGGCGGGACAGGTTTTTGCGAGGAGGTCTGAAAGTGTTCAGCCTGGGAAGAGTTAACAGCCGCGGTTTCGCTATTTTTCTTCCACGGGCTCAGGATGAATGGTGACCCGGTAGATTTGCGGGAATTTTTCCTTGACGCGGTCTTCCAACGCAGCCGTCACGTCGTGTACTTGAGTAATCGGGAGGGCGCCGCGCATGGTGCAGTGGCACGAAGCTAGGATGTGATGTTCTACCTGGCGAACATGCACATCGTGGCAATTTTCCAGCTCATCGAATTCGGAAGGCAGGCTGTTTAGAAACTCCTCGATTGCTCTCGAGAGCTGTTTCATTTCGCCGGCGCCAGCGTCCGGCGTGGCGATGTGGCGGCCTAGCGGTTCGATGTGGATAGTCACGTCGGTTGACCCGTCGCGCAGCTTGCGGACTTCGTCTTCGAGTTCGGTAGCCTGACGATGGGCGTCGCGCAAGCTCAGGTTCTCGTCTACTTCGAGGTGCAGTTCGATGAAGAGTTGGCCATCGTGTTGTAGCGCGGTTACATCGTGAATGGCCAAACCCATGCGTTGGGCCACCGCGCGAATGGCTTCAAAGAGATGTTCGCCCTGGGGAGCGCGGGGCTCGGCGTGGACCATGACGTCCGAAGGGACGATTTCGCCGATGCGTTTTTCGATGGCGTCGCTTAAGGCATGGACCTGCTCGAGACTGGCAGTGCGCGCCACGCTGACGGTGGCATCGACGAAATGGCGGTTGCCGGCGCGGCGGACGCGTACGCGGTCCACATCCAGGACGCCGTCCATCCGAGCTACTGCCCGGGCAATTTCCTGCTGCAGGCCTTTGGGAGCGACATCCAGCAGCGCGTCCATGGTGCGCCTGCCAAGTTGGGACCCGACCCAAATAATGACGGCAGCAACGGCGAGGCCCGCGAGAGCGTCCGCGTAGGCCAGCCACGGCACGTTCCACACTTCGCCAGCCCACACGAGACCGATTCCGGCGATGACCACGACGGTGCTCCATACGTCAGTTGAGAAATGAAGAGCGTCGGCTTCGAGCGCTTCGCTCGAATATTTTTGAGCAACGTGCTTGAGCGCACGGGCTCGGGTCACATCGATGGCCAGCGCCGCGAGCAGGATCACGATGGCGGTGATGCTGGGCTGGATGTGCACGGTACGGAAGAAGAGCCGGCTAAACGCTTCGTAAATGATGTAGAGCGCGGTGAGTAGCAGTAGCCCGGTCTCAACGAATGCGGAGAAATTTTCGAACTTGCCGTGGCCGTAGGGATGGCGCTCGTCGGCCGGTTCATCCGAAACGCGCACGGAGAGAAAAGTGATGACGGCCGCGATAAGGTCCAGACCGGAATGCAGGGCTTCGGAGAGTACGCCCAAGCTGCCCGTACGCAGGACGAGGAAAGTCTTCAGCGAAACCAGTACAACGGCGGAGCCGACGCTCAGCAACGCCGCCGTTCTCTTTTCGCGCGCTTCCTCGTTTTGCCGGGCTGGCATGATCGTCTGACTAGACTACCTCAAGTATCCGAAGATTCACCCTTGGAAGTGAGTTGTTAGAGAACGAAAGTCGGACGACTTCGGCGACTGTGCGTTTGGAGCGTGATGGTTCAGCTCTTTGCGCGCGGAAGAAAGCGAAGGGCCAAGGAGTTCATGCAATAGCGCAGGCCGGTGGGCTGAGGCCCATCATCGAAGACATGCCCCAAGTGGGCTTCGCAGAGGACACAAGTCACTTCGTCGCGGCGCATTCCAAAACTGAGATCTATTTTTGTTGCGATGTTCTCTTTGGCGATGGGCGCCCAGAAACTGGGCCAACCTGTGCCAGAATCGAATTTCGTGTCGGAGCTAAAGAGGGCGTTGCCGCAGCAGATGCAACGGTAGAGGCCTGGTTTCTCGTTGTCGTAGTAGGCACCGGTGAAGGGCCGCTCGGTGTCCGCATGGCGAGTTACGTCGAACTCATCGGAAGTCAGCGCGTGCCGCCATTCGGCGTCAGTCTTGTAAATCTTGGCAACAGTTGCGAAGCCCAAGCGTGTGCCATCGTCCGCAAATTTCACGATTTGCACGGGAGCGGGATCGAGCTTCGCGGGCTTGTCATCCGCCAACGCAAATTGGCAGGCTCGCTGAACGCTGAGCAACAGGCCGTACGCCACAAGCGTAGCGGTGCCAAAAATGAAGCCGCGGCGGGTTGGCTCGTTCATATTGCGAAGCTCTAGGGGCGTGGAAGCCCGGGAATTTGCGATTAATCTGCCGTCATCGGCGGAGGAGGCAGCAACGGCAGGCGCTTGGGCTCGCCGCGCGCGCCGCGCACTTCCAGGTCATCGAAGAGCAGCGAAGGCGCCACGACAGCGGCAGGCAAACCGCTCTGCGCCGAACCGAACGCGCCGAGCGCTGTTCCGGCGAAACCGGAAATTTGGCTCTGCATGTAGTTGTAGACGAAGTCGTCATTGCCGATGCCGCCGAGACTCCGCAGCATCCGGGCGTTCAGACCGATGATGCGGCTTCCTCGAATCATTTCTTCGCGTCCATCATCGGGATAAATCTTATAGACGATAAGTGGCAGACGATCGCCAGTTCCGGCACCGCCGCCGAAGCTGGCGAGCAATTCGGAGAAATCATCTTGGTGGAGCAGGCTGATGGAGGGATTGTCCATCTCGCGGACCACGATGCAGTAAGGCAATTTTTCCGAGCGGCATTCGTCGAGGAATTTCTTTTTCAAATCCGCAGGAGATTGCGTGTCCGTCGAAGTGAAAAACAGATTGCTCATCGTCGGTTTAGCATCGTTTAGAAACGCGGACCGGCCGTGGCCGTTCGATTGGTCTGAATCCGGCCCGGGCCGGCGCGACATGAGCAGGTCTTTCACAATGCCGTCATCGACGATGGTCACTTTTTGTGCGCGGACGCCTTCGTCATCGATGGCATAGCCGCCGAGCAGAGGTGTTCCGTGAAAGTCTTTCGCAGAGGGATCATCGACCAGCGAAACGCTCGTGGGCAAAACGCGCGCGCCCATGCGGCCGACCCAATCGCTCCTGCCTCCAAGTCCGGTGAGAAGCTGGTCCATCACTGGGGTAAAGGAGACCGGCGGGCGAGCGCCATTGATTGCCGGCGTCAGCACTTCAGCGAGAAGCGGGGCAGCGGCTCGCGCTTCAAAGAGCACCGGTCCGGTATAGTCCTGCGCGGGCGATGCGGCGCGCATAGCCATCAGTTCGCTTCCGGTGACATTCAATGCCTTTCGGACCGTATCCACGTTCGGAAGACCAGCAGGCTTCGGGGCGTACGCCGCGTACATGTGATTGATTTGCATGCCGTCATCGGCCAGCGTGTCCATGCCTGCTTCGATGGCGGCGTAGCAATGGTTCATGCGAATTTCCGTGCCTTCGCTGGTGAGCAAATACTCGGTGGCATAAACGAGATAGTAGGTAACACGAGATTCGTAAATTTGCGGAAACGCCCGGAGCGTAGCCGAAGTTTCGCGGGCTTCCTGTTCCCAATTGCGATCGCTCCAGTCCGGCGTGACGAGCGGTTCAATCATTTGGAGCGGAGCGACCTTCGCAAAATCGTCGATATCGGATGGTCGGGCGAGGCTGCTCAAATAAGCCTGCTTCCGGGAATAGGTGTCTACAGCTTCCTTGAAGGCCTGGTCGGTGGCGATCCAGAGATCCTGGCGCAGGGAATTGTAGTCGCGGTCGATCCCAACAGAACCGGTCGGGCCGATAAAGCCGCGGAAGCCGTCATCGCTGACGAAATTGGAGCTGTCCAGCTTGTAGTTGCCAATGCGCGCTTCGACGTCCATGAAGCGATTGCGGGTGTGCGTGGAGGAAACCAGAGCGCCGAATTCAGCCACGACTTCACGAACATCGAGATCCAGTAACCGGTATTCCACATAGTACGGGCGCTGTGGGTCGGTTGTCCCGGGAATTTGCAGCTGGAGACGTGTTTTCGAGCGGGCCATTTCGTCGCGCATGGCTTGCAAGGTGTGGTCGTTGTCGTTGGAAGCCTGCGCCTCGACCGACATGGGACTCTGTGCGCGGGCGGAGAAGCTGCACCCGAGCGTTGCTGCGAAAATCGCGAGTCCTGCAAATGACCGTGCGCGCCTCACTGCTGGCCTCCCGTTGCTAGAGGATCGTGCGCGGGCGGCGGCAGGATCGGCGGCCGGTCCGTCGAAGCTTCTTTCTTTTGTACTTCCAATTCAGAGGTCAGGATTGCGGGTGAGGAGGCGGAGACGGGAACGGAGCCAGACTCGGCGCCGCAGTAGCCGTTGAAGACCTCCGTCTTGTCGCCAGTGGCTACGATTTTCGTGAGCGCGGCGAGGGGAGTTCCAACGATATCGACCCCGCGAACTAACTCATCCGGACGGCCGTCGGGAAACACTTTATAGACGACGAGCGGTTGAACTTGAAAAGCTTGCGGCTGGCCTCGGCCTGTGAAAGTGAAACCGCCGGCGATGTCGTCGATCAGCAATCCGAACGGTTTTCCCTGTTCTTTGATGAGTTCGATAAATTTTGCGCGGAGCTGCGCGTCCGTCAGGGTCTTGCTGCTCTCGACGATCAGGTTGCCCTGGCGGGAGACCGGCGTGGCACCCAATTGGCGGCGTCCATGGCCGTTGGAGTGGGGAAAGCCCACGAGCGGCGAGCGCGACATTTCAAAATTTTTAAGTACGCCGTGGTCAACCAGGGTCACTCGCTGTGCGGGAACGCCTTCATCGTCGAACTCGTAGTAGCCCAGCAAGTCTTCCCCTCCCAGCTTCTTCATGGTGGTGTCGTCCACAATGCTCAAAAAACTGGGCAAGATCGGTTGATCCACTTTCTTCGCGAAAGTTTGGCCTTCGTCAGAGTCTTTTTGGCGATGGCCTTCGGCGCGGTGACCAAAAACTTCATGGAAGAAGACGGCGGCAGCGCGGCCGGTCAAGAGAGCAGGCCCAACCGAAGGCTCGACGAGCGGGGCGGCCACAAGTCCTTCCAATTCCTTGCGCATTGTTGCTTCGGCGGCAAAGACGGCTTTGTCGTCTGGCGCTTCGGAAGGCTTGACCCAATCGAAATTGTAGTAGCGGTCCAGGTCCATGCCGTCGGGGGCTTTGCCCTGAATGAACAACTCGAGGCGGTAACGGATTTGGCCGAACTGCAGCTCCGTCCCTTCGCTGGTAACCTGAAACACGTTCTGGGCCTGGGCCGTGAAGGTCACGATGGAATTGATGACCGCCGTGGATTGGCGAAAATTGGCGGTGTAAGCGCGAACTTTTTCTTCCCACGGTTTGCGGTCCAGCGTGAAGGAAACCGGCTCACTGATATATGTATGAGGCTGTTCGTGCGAAAAATCGGGAGCGCGGTTTTCGACCGAATCGACTTTCACCTCTTTGCTCGACTTGATCTTGATCAGCGCTTCCGCGGCGGCGCGGTATTGGCTGTCGGTTTCGAGCCAAATGGCACGCCGCAGAACATCGGGAGCATCGTCGATGGGAACGGATGTGCCAGGTCCAGCGCTGGTCTGCTGGCGATCGCCGACTTTGTGAGTGTCGTCGAGATCGTAGCTGCCGGTGCGGACGGAGACTTCGAGCCACCGATTGCGGTTTTCGTTGCTGTTGAGGAGAGCGCCGTTTGACCCGGAAACCTCGGCGCGCTGCGTATCGGTGACGGTGTAGCCGATGTAGTACGCAGGGGGATCCTGGGCCTGGAAGGCTTTCATCGAGCGCTCAAGCTCGGTCCGCATGGTCGCCAGCAGCGGAGATTTCTTGGCCGCGAGATCCGGCGGCATAGCTTGCGCCTGAGCCGCCGTGAGCGGCGTCAGCGAAACGGCCAAACCAGTCACGTACAAAATGGAAGCTAGGTAACTAGGGACAGAAATTTTCAAGGATTGCCTCACTTACAATTAGTCGGCACCGCGAAACACCCAGTGTACGCTACCGCAGGTGGCGGCACAAAATGCCGATTGCCACGACGTTATTGGCGACACTAGTTCGACGGTGGCCGGGGTCAGCGAGTTGCATGCCCTCGCAACCAAAACGGTGGACGGCACTCAGCGTTCAGATAGTTCAGCCACAATTGCTCGAGGGGTTACAGCCGGGAAGCGTAGGAGGTGTACTGGTGTTGTGGTGCGTGGCGATCACCGTGAAAACCACGACTGGAACTGCGGCTAGGATGCCCATGGTGATGCCAAAGCCTTTGCCAAGGTGCGATGCGGTTTCAAGACCACTGCCGGGCCGCGGGCCGACATCGGTATCTTTGCCCGCCATCACCAGCATATCGAGCGGAGCCTGCTGCGGCGGAGCGGGAGCCGAGTTGTCGCCATGGCGGACGTTGGTGAACTGGCCGGCTTTCACCAGCACGCAAACTCCCTGAAGATTGCAGACGCGCACGACGCCTTCGTAGACGATCACATTCATTACGTCGTTCTCGTAAGCCGAATAAAAATCCGTTCCCACCACGCCGGCGACGCCTGCAGCGGTGTGCACTTCAAATTTCCCGTCGGGTTTCGTAATTTTCTGCGCTTGCGTGCGGAGCTTGCCGTAGGCCAGCTCGAGCTCCGTTTGTTGCGCGCCGGCATCGTGTTTCACGACCTTGACCGAGGAATCCGATCCCACGTTCAGGACCGAACCGTCATCCAGGGCTACGCGCGCGCGCGCATCCGCCTTGGTGTTCAGCAGATCTTGCCAGTCAACGACGGTCTTCGTGGAAGCGTTGATGGTCTTTGCGCCGCGGGCGATGGTCACCGCAGGAATCAGGCGAGACACTTCGCCGGCTCGCTGTCCGGTGGTCTGTGGCGCCGCAGAAATGTCCGCGGGGATGGCGATGAACAGCGAAAGCAAAAGGGCTAGACCAAATGCGAAGGGGGACTTCGTCTTCATCGGGGACTCTCCTAAAAGCGTTGCCGAACTTGCCTTATCTATTGTTGTTACTGGAGACCTCTCGGACTGTCAATCGGAAACGCGGATTGGCTTGCGCAGTCGCTACACCCCCATCTAGGCGCCCGCGGAGGAGCGGACGGAGTCGATAACGGTAACCTATTCGGACCCGTGCCAGCACGACACTCTTGCAGCGCGCTGGGGCTGGCGGCAAAATAAAATCATGCGTGGCTTGGCCGGTATTCTCGTCGCCTGTGCTCTCTTGTTTGGTGTGTACAAGATCTACTTGAAGGAAATGCCGACCACCGACAAGGGCACCTCGCCCACACAAGCGATCAGCCTCGTTGGCGTCCGCGCGAAACTCCTGCAGGTTGCCGAAGCGGAGCGCGCCTACGTCGCACTGAACGGCAAATGTGGGTCGCTCGACGAGCTACTTTCCGCCAGTTCGTTTCCCCTGTCTCGCCCCGAAGGGGACGGCTACTCCTATTCGATCGACTGTTCGGGAGAGGCTTTCAGTATCACGGCACGGCATGATCCGGCCCCCGCGGATTCGCCCATCCGTTATCCCACGCTCGCCATCGACCAGACCATGGAAGTCCACGAGGTCAATTAGCGAGTTCGCATTACGGAGTTCGTTCTTGATCGGCGACGAGGACTCCTGCTTCCGCATAGTCTGTTGGCGGGACATCGTGGAACGACACGTGGATATTTTCACGTTTCGCGCGTCCGTCTTCGATCAGCACCGCGGTGATGCGCTCGGCGATTTTGCGCTTCATCTCCGGCGTGCGTCCTTCCACCCAAGTAACCTGCACATGCGGCATCTGGCTTCCTCCTTATAGCGGGCAATTTCTATGACCTTGCGAACAAAACTGGCACATGCTAACGAAACTTGGGCAAGAGAGTGGGCCCCAGGATTGCCCGGAGCATGGCGGGCAAAGCATAGCGCCCCCGTGTTAGTATTACAGGCTCATGCATTCTGCCATTCCTCACCTGATCGAGTTGCAGCGAGTGGACCACCTGATAGCGACCGTGCGCGCCGAAATTGAGGCTTTTCCGAAGCGTGCGCGCGAAGCTGACGCCAAGCTGAATGGCGCTCGCGCTGCCGTCGCCGCGGCCAAAGAAGGCCTTGTCACGAGCCAAAAAGAGCGCAAGAAATTCGAGCTGGACGTGCAGCAGTGGAAAGACCGGGCGAAGAAGTACCGCGACCAGAGCGGCGCGGTCAAGACCAACGAAGCGTACAAAGCCCTGCAGCATGAGATCGCCAACGCGGAGGGGGAAGTCGCCAAGGCCGAAGACGCGCAACTCGAAGTGATGATGGCCGGCGAAGAGGCCGAGCGACGCGTCAGGCACGCCGAAGCGAATCTGAAGGAAGACGAAACGGCGGTCACAAAAGAGAGAAAAGAGATTGAGGCGCTGCAAGCCGAAAAAAAGAAGCAGCTCGAATCCTTGCTGGCCGAGCGCGAACGGGCTTTAGGTCCGATTCCAGAAGAACTCCGCGAGCTCTACGCGCGCATCGCGAAGCGTCACCATGGCGCCGGCGTCGCCGAAGCGAAGGATGGACAATGCCGCGGATGCGGCATGCGCGTCTTGCCGCATATCCTGCAAGAGCTGCGCCGCGATCCTAACGAAGAGATTTACCGTTGCGAATCCTGTGGCTTGATCTTATACACCCTAGAGCCGATTCCGCTGCCGGATCCTTCTTCTGGCTCGGACCGCGCCGCTTCTTCCGCGTCGAATCATTCCTGATGCCACCTCGTCCAAAATCTCCTCGCGCTGCCGCTGCCGCACTCTTCGCAGATTCTCCCGAGGAGCTGAAGGCCTCTGCACCCGCTCATCAGGCAAATATCGACGGCGCCGCGCGTGGGAATCCGGGTCCGGCTTCTTATGGCGTGGTGATTCGCGATGGGCAGGGCGAACTTGTCGCCAAGCTGAAGAAGTATATTGGCCGGATGACGAACAACGTCGCGGAATACTACGGGCTGATTGCGGCGCTCGATTACGCGGAGTCGCACGGCATCCGCGCCTTGCGCGTCGAAAGCGATTCCGAGCTGATGGTCAAGCAGATGCAAGGGCAGTACAAGGTGAAGAGCGAGGATCTGCGCCCGCTTTTCGAACGCGCGAAAAAAATGTCGCTGGGTTTCGAATCCTTCCGCATCGATCACGTCTACCGCGAGCAGAATCGCGAAGCGGACGCCCTGGCCAACGAAGCGCTCGACGAAACTTCTGGCGTCCCCAGCGCCGCCGGAGCGCCTGTGAAGGCGGCGGCGACAGATGCCAAACCAGCGCCTAGATGGATACAGGCACGATTCCGCAGCGGGATCCTCTACCCACTGGAAGACATCGACCTGCCCGATGGCACCGAGGTTCAGATCGTGCTTCGTCCGCTACGGCGTCCGACTCCACAAAAATAAACTTCAAATTGGTTGAGGAATTATTTCAGCGCGTAAGAGCGGTAAAGTGTATCGCGCTGCGCGGGAACAAATCCCGCGTCGGAAATGATACGGCGCAGTTCGTTTTCATTGGTGCGGTTTCTGACGCCCGCGGCGAACACCACGTTTTCTTCAATAAGAATGCTGCCGACGTCGTCTGCCCCGAATTGCAAACCAATTTGGCAGACTTTGATCCCCGGCGTCAGCCAGCTTGATTGGATGTGCTCGATGTTGTCGAGATACAGGCGGCTCACCGCAAGCGTTTTCAGGTAATCGACCGCTGTCGTCTCTTGCACCTTTTTTCCAAGCGCCGTGTTTTCCGCCGCGAAAATCCACGGAATAAACGCCGTGAACCCGCCGGTATCTTCCTGAATGCGTCGCAGCCGCTCGAGATGGTTCACGCGGTGGCGGAGCTCTTCGCCGCAACCAAACATCATCGTCGCGGTGGTGCGCAGGCCGAGCGAATGCGCCACGCGATGGACTTCCTCCCAATCGTCGCTGGTGCATTTCAGCCGCGCGATCTTTCCCCGAATTTCGTCGTCGAGAATTTCAGCGCCGCCGCCGGGGATGGATTGTAGCCCGGCATCCATCAATCGCTGGATGGTTTCGCGAACACTTAGTTCGCTGACCTCCGCGATGCACAGAATCTCGGGCGCGGAAAAACAGTGCAGGTGCACTTGCGGGAAGCGCGCCTTCAGCGAGCGCAACAAGTTTTCGTAGTAGCCGATCTGCAAATCAGGGTGCAGCCCGCCTTGCAGCAAAACACCTGTGCCGCCGAGCTCGAGCATCTCTTCGATCTTCTTGTAGATATCCTCGAAAGAAAGTATGTACCCGTCTTTCGCGCCGAGCGGTCGGTAAAACGCACAGAAAGAACAATATTCCGTGCAGAAATTCGTGTAGTTGATGTTGCGGTCGATCTGGTACGTGACGACACGCGGATCATTTTTCTTCAGCCGCATCTGATGCGCCGCCATGCCGACGCCCACGAGGTCGTCGGATTGCAGCATGTCGAGCGCTTCTTGTTTGGTCAGTCCCACGTCGTTCCTTCGCGTTTCAAATTTTAGATTCTACCGGACTGCCTGCATAAACTCTAATGGCAGCTATCGGACGGGCACGGCGTGCCGTGCCCCTACTTTGCCAACACACGGGCCGCCTCTATCGATGCGTTTGCCCAGGCAATCTTCTCATTTCCTGGGATCAAGCCCAATTTCGCGGCTTCTTGAAAATAACGTTCGAGGCCGCGCCGATTCTCTTCTCCCAGGGAGAAGTCGATGTTGTGACGCAAATAGGATTCGAGAGTCTGCTGCGGCAAATCCAGCTCACGCGCGGCTTCTTGGCTGATCGCCGTAATCCGAGATAGCCCGAACGTTCGTGAAGCCGTGAAATCCGCGAGGACCTCCGAGGTAACAACCTCCGGCTTAGCGGCCCATACGGCCATTACTGCTGGCAGGCTGCTCCATTTGCGCCATTCTCCGACCACGTCGTATACATGGAAAATTTCTGGCCCAGTGACTCCGAGCGTGGCCGCCTGGCATACGGCTCGTCCTTCCGGGCTGATCGCGCTTTTTCTCTCGATTGTGACTGAAATCCGCAACGCCGGATCGCCAATCAATAGCGCAGCATCCGCTTTCTCCAGCATCGCCGGCAAATTGGGCTCGGCCTCAAAAAACTCGGGATCAATCTTCCAATGTTCCGCCGCCAGAATTCGCGTCAACGCCTGCGTGCTGCGCGAACTGCGGTCCAGCGCGATACTGCGCACTTGTTCGATCGGCTTCTTCGCGAGAATCAACAGGCTGCGCACGCGATTCTGCGACGCAATCGCCAGATCCGGCAGAACGGCCAATCCGGGAATCCGCTGATATTCGATCGCTGGAATGATGGCGATGTCGGCCGCGCCGGTACGCAGCGCCTCCGCGCATTGCGACGGCACTGTGAACGACAAATCGTACTTCCCCGCCAGCGGCCCATTCGTGAAACCCCAAACCAGCGGTGCGGTGTTCAAATATTGAACAATCGAGATGCGAAGCTTTTGCACGTTTTGCGATACCCGCGATTTCGACCAAGTATAACAGAGTGGATTTTCCTCCGCGCCAGCCGTCTTTTGTTGTAAAACGTTCCTTTCCTTCGGAGGCTCCGAACATGCTGAAAGTTTTTCGTTATTGCCTTGGGTTCTGTTTTCTGTGCCTGCTCTCGATTTCCGCCGCGGCCCGTCCCGATGCGGCCAAGACGCCCACGATCACCGAGAAAACCGCCGGCGCGGAGAAGTTGCTAGGCTATTTCAATCTTTATTGGGACGCCAAACAGGGCAAGCTTTGGCTCGAAATCGATAAGGATAAATGGGACAAGGATTTTCTTTATCAGAGTAGCCTCCCCGCCGGAATCGGTTCGAACGATATCGGGCTGGATCGCGGCCAGCTTGGCAAAACCGCCATCGTTCGATTCGAGCGCAGTGGCCCCAAGGTCCTCCTTATCGAACAGAATCTCGAATATCGCGCCGCGACCAACGACGCGGACGAGCGCCGCGCCGTCCACGATTCTTTCGCCGAATCGGCGCTGTGGGGTTTCACCGTGGCCGCCGAAGAAGGCGACAATGCCCTGGTCGACGCCACCGATTTCTTCCTGCGCGATGCCCACAGCATTCCTGAAACTCTTCGCCGCGAGAAGCAAGGCTCTTACAAACTGGACCCCTCGCGCTGCGCCATCTACCTTGGGCGAACTAAGAATTTTCCTCTTAACACAGAAGTCGAAGCCACGCTCACTTTTACCGGTGACGACCCCGGTCCTTGGGTGCGCGAGGTCACGCCCTCGCCGGAATCCATCACCGTCCGCGAACATCATTCCTTCGTGCAACTTCCGCCTCCGGGCTACAAGCCGCGCGCTTACGATCCGCGCAGCAGCTTCTTCGGAATCGAGTACATGGACTACGCGACCCCGGTAGGCGAGCCCATCGTCAAGCGCTACATCGCCCGCCATCGCCTTGAGAAAAAAGTTCCCAGCGCGGCCATGAGCGAGCCCGTTAAACCCATCATTTATTACCTCGACCGTGGCGCGCCGGAACCCATCCGCTCCGCGCTTCTCGAGGGCGCGCGCTGGTGGAATCAGGCGTTTGAGGCTGCCGGTTACAAGGACGCGTTCCACGTGGAACTGCTGCCCGAAGGCGCCGATCCGATGGATCTGCGCTACAACGTCATCCAGTGGGTGCATCGCGCCACGCGCGGCTGGTCTTACGGCGGAGGTGTCATTGATCCGCGCACCGGCGAAATCATCAAGGGGCATGTCACGCTCGGCTCGCTTCGCGTCCGCCAGGATTTTCTGATTGCCGAAGGCCTACTCGCTCCCTACGGCCCAGGCAATGCAGGCTCTGCGGAGATGATGGACATGTCGCTGGCGAGACTCCGTCAACTCGCCGCGCATGAAGTCGGCCACACGCTGGGCCTAATGCACAATTACGCAGCCAGCACCGTCGATCGCTCTTCGGTTATGGATTACCCGCCACCTTACGTGAAACTCAAAGCCGATGGCACGATCGAGCTCTCCGAAGCTTATGCCAAAGGCATCGGCGCTTGGGACAAGGTATCGATCACATGGGGCTATAGCGAATTTGCGCCCGGCACCGACGAGCACGCCGCGCTCGACAAAATTCTTGACCGTGCCTTCAGCAGCGGCCTTCGCTACCTGACCGACCAGGATGCCCGTCCCGCCGGTTCTTCCAGCAGCGTCGCGCATCTTTGGGATAGCGGTTCGAATCCGGTGGACGAGCTGAATCGCTTGATGCAAGTCCGCGCAGCGGCACTCCGCCGCTTTGGAGAAAACAATATTCGCGAAGGCGCTCCGCTCGCCACCATCGAAGACGTTCTTGCGCCCATCTATATGCTGCACCGCTACCAGGTGGAAGCTGCCAGCAAGCTGGTCGGCGGAATGGACTACACGTTCGCCTTGCGCGGCGACGGAGAGACTCCCACGGAGATCGTCGTCCCCGCCGAGCAGCGGCGCGCCCTCGCTGCGGTGTTGGCCACGCTAAAACCGGATGTGCTCGCGCTCCCCGAGCCGCTGTTAAAGATCATTCCGCCTCGTCCGCCGGAATATCCGCGCGGGCGCGAGCTGTTCAAAATTCACACGAGTCCGGCATTCGATGCGCTCGGTCCCGCGGAATCGGCGGCACAGCATACTTTGCAATTTCTTTTCAATCCTGAACGTGCCGCCCGTCTCGTAGAGTTTCACGCGCGCAACACGGAGAATCCCGGCCTCGGAGAAGTGCTCGACGCCGTGCTCAACGCCACCTGGAAGGCTCCGCACCCGAGCGGTTACGAAGGAGAAATCGCCAACACCGTCGACAACGTCGCTCTCTACGATCTGATGGCCCTCGCCGCCAACGATCACGCCAGCGACGAAGTTCGTGCCATTGCCTCGTACAAGCTGCACGAACTAAAGGTTTGGCTCGGCGCACCCGCGGAAACGTCGTTGGTCATTCCCGACAAAGCCCACGCCTTCTTTGCCGCGAGCCAAATCGCTCTGTTTGAAAAAAATCCCAAGCAGATCGATCTCACTCCGCCCGTCGAGCCGCCGGACGGCCCGCCCATTGGCAGCATGGGCATGATGGATTGCGACTGGGACTTCTGATTTTTCGAGGGACCTGAACTCTAGAGCCGGCCGCGTCAGTTTCGCGAAGACATCTTCGCGGAATCTTTTACTTCGACAAACGCAATCCCGTTCACGCCGCTGCACGCCAGCCACAAATTGCCGTCGGGCGTGTGCACCATGTTGCGCACTACGCCACCGCCAGACGGAATGATCCAGGTTTGGAATTTTTCTGTTGCAGGGTCAAAGCGCAGCACCGTATTCGGCTTGGTGTTCGATTCGCTGTACCAGATGATGTTCCCCACGGCGGTGATGCCATAAGGCCTCGACCGGGGCCCACCCGGAGAAGCCCACTCGTTGATTTTGCCGGTCGCCGGATCAAGTCGTCCCAGATAGCCCCGTGAGTAATCCGTGTACCAAAGCACGTCGTCCGGTGTGATCGCCACGCGCCGCGGGCGCGAATCCACGTGCGGCAGCACATACTCGTGAATCGCTAGCGTATCCGGATCGAGGCTGGCCACCTTGTTGCTCCCGAACTCGACGAAAAATGGGATGCCCTTTGAATTCACCACCATACCGTAAGGGTTTGATTTCGCCGTCGGTGAACTAACCACTTTCACTTCACCCGTTTTCGGATTCAGCCTGCCCACCATGTTTCCGCCTTGCACCGTGAAATAGATGTTACCGTTCGGCGCAAAGAGCAGCGTGTGCGGATCCTTGGCTTGAGCATCCGGCATCGGGTATTCGGTCACATCGCCCGTCTTCGGATCGAGCTTCCCGATGTACGCCTTAAAATTTGCGGTGAACCAAATGTTCCCTTCCTTATCCGGCACAAGCCCATGCGGCCCGGAATCCGGTGTCTTCAAATGGTATTCCTTGAACTGCTGCGTCTTGGGATCGAACCGTCCCAGAACATTGGCCATTTGCCCCGTGTACCAAACCGAGCCGTCAGGGGCGTAGGCAGGATCATGCGGCCGCGACCCGGGCGTTGGCACTTGCCATTCCTTGATGGAAACCGCAACGCTGCCGGGAATCACCACCGCCTCGGGCGCCGGCTTCTCCGGAAAATTCTTGGCCAGGTAGTCCGTCAGCGCCGCAATTTGATCCTTCGGAACCGGTGCCCCAGCGCTCACCATCATGTGTACGACAGAGGTCCATCCTTCGCGATTGTGCCCGGCGTTTGTCACCGTGGACAGCGCGTGGCACGAACCGCAAGCCTTTTGCACGGTCTCCTTGCCATTTCCGTCAGGCAGTTGCGGCGGGACCTGGGCCCGGCCAGCGAGAGCGCTGCCGAGGAGAGTTGCTGCCAACAATACCGTGACGGCCGCACTTGAACCGGCCTGCC
Organism: uncultured Acidobacteriota bacterium; assembly: GCA_963843265.1. Classification (GTDB taxonomy): domain Bacteria; phylum Acidobacteriota; class Terriglobia; order Acidiferrales; family UBA7541; genus Acidiferrum. Next base: position 86,457 of record CAWJJR010000006.1, read on the forward strand.
TCGCCCGATTGCGCCGAAAGTGGGGCGCAAGTTTGTCTCGCCGTTTTTTGCACCTTGATCTGCTCATAGCGAACCTCCCGCTCTTGGCTTCTAACCGGGTAACTTACGCCGGTCTGCTCCCCAGCGCAATTCACGTCTTTTGCGGATGCAGTCCTAAATGGAGCTGACCTGGCTGTCCGTCATCCCCGTCAGACCCTCCGCCGTGATAAGTGCTCCCGTCTTCTTGCTGAACTTTGCCATTGACAACAAGTTACTCCTGCCTTATATTTCCAACTGGATAAAAATGCGCTTCAAGCCCGGGAACGCCGGTCTCCTGATTGGCGTTTTTTCTTTCCGGGGTCCGTTCATTCGCTCCAACTCGTTTATTATCAGCGCTTACGGGGAAATCTCAGCCCCTTGCACAATTTCAGTGCAACTTAACCCTCGCAAGTCATTCAGAATCAACATTCTTGAAACTGGTACAAAACAAAGAGCTTTAACCTCCTTTGGAATGAACACTTTTGCAAAACCCCAGGGGGGGCCCCCGGCCGCGCAGCGCACCAGTGGTCTCATAATGCCGGGTAACCCAAGGCTGTCTAAATCCAGGACACGGTCCCTTCGCGATTGCCTAACATCCCCCCCGGCTGACCAGACCGTTGCTCCGTTTACTCGTCTATGCGACAAGGGAGGGTTTGTCCATGAAATCGCGCTTGAGTTCCTTGCTTCTCGTCGTAACTGCGGTCAGCGGCTGTTATGCCCTGAGTTCTATGGCGGTCGCCCAGGACGCCCCGACACCTCCAACTCCCCCTTCGGCGCCGTCTGTGGTACCGCCCCCTCCCGTCACACCGGACTCCTATCCGTTCGCCCCGGCTATGCCGCCGATGGCCGCCATGCCAGCATTTCCTGCTGCCCCTCCAGCACCACCCGAGCCCGCAAGTCCTTCCGATTGGAACGACGAACATTCGGTGAGCATCTCGGATGGACGCCATCAGCCCGCATCGGACTGCTCCGATCTCCACATCCGCTTCGATGACCGCGATGCCGTCATGAAATCCGAAGAGCGCACGCTAACAAAGGCCGAAGCGCCATCTCTTCGCGTTCGTCCTCATACAAATGGCGGCGTCCAAGTGCAAGGCTGGGACAAAGACGTCTATTCGGTGACGGCCTGCAAGGCCGCCGCAAACTACGATGGAGACGCGGACTGGATCCTCTCACAAATCAAACTCTCCGTTCAAAACGGAGAGATCTCGACGAGCGGGCCGAGCGATGAGCGCGATTGGACCGTCTATGCTCTCATTCGCGCGCCGAAGGCCGCGGTGATCGACCTGGATACCGCCAATGGCCCGCTTTCTCTCTACAGCGTGGACGGCAAATTGACCGCTCATGCCACCAACGGCCCCATCACTCTCCGTGATTTCTCCGGCGATGCCGATGTTCAGGCCTCGAACGGTCCTATCACTATTACCGGAGGCAGCGGCAGCCTGCGCATCCACACGCAGAACGGCCCCATCTCCATCAATCTCCAAGGAAAATCCTGGAACGGTTCGGGCTTGACCGCAGACGCGCAGAACGGTCCCCTGACTCTTTCCGTCCCGGCTGATTACCAGTCCAGCTTCAGCGTGGAATCCCGGAATTATTCGCCCATGAGCTGCCGCGCCAGCATCTGCGAAAACGCTCGCAAAACCTGGGACGGCAACAATCGCCGCATCGAATTCGGCAGCTCGCCGGCGCTGATCCGGCTTTCCACCGTGAACGGCCCGGTTTCCGTTCAGTCATCGCGCGAAGAGATGTAGAGCCCCGTATTTGTTCCGAGAGCCATCGAGCGACCGCGGCGCGCGATTTTCCGGACGAATCGCGCATCGCGGATTCCGCCAGGATGGACGCGCTCTAGCCCTTGCGGATAAGATTCAGCGCATGATTCCCGAAGCGCGTGTGGCCCAGCCGGTCACCGAATCGGAAGCTGTTCGGCTCGCGAGCGAAATTTTTAGCCTCGATGGTTCCGCCAGGTCGCTTCCCGGCGAATACGACGACAACTTTCTTCTCACCTCTGCCGATGGCCGCGAATTCGTCCTGAAAATAATGCACCCCGCGAGGGACCACTCCTTCGTCGAGATGCAATGCCAGGCGCTGCAACATTTGGCCACGCGAGCCCCGCAGCTTTCGCTGCCGCGCGTTGGCCAAACCCAGAATGGCGAAGCCTTTACGATTGCGACGCTCGCCGATAGATCGAAACGCCTCGTCTGGCTCCTCACTTATATTTCGGGAACGGTCTTCGCCAAAGTAAATCCGCACGCCCCGGAGTTGCTGCGCAGCCTGGGAAGATTTCTTGGCCAGCTGGATGCCGCGCTCGCGGATTTCTCTCATCCCGCCGCGCATCGCGAATTGAAATGGGACCTCTCTCGCGCCGGTTGGATTCGCGGCTATCTGCAGCACACCAGCGACCCGTCGCGTCGTGCCCTCGTCGAGCGCTTTTTGGGCCTCTACGAATCCGGAGTGGTTCCCGCGCTGCCGTCGCTGCGTCGAAGCGTCATCTATGGGGACGCTAACGATTACAACGTATTGGTGAGTCCGCCATGGCCACAACCTCGAAAAGTAGCCGGCGTGATCGATTTCGGCGACATGCACCACGGTCTAACGGTTTCCGAGGTTGCGATCGCCGCAGCCTATGCCATGCTCGGCGAGAAAGAACCGTTAGCCGCTGCGAGTGCCGTTATCGCCGGCTATCACAATGCTTTACCGCTGAACGAAGCCGAGATCAGCATTCTCTACACTCTGACCGGCATGCGCCTCGCCGTCAGCGTTACAAATTCCGCGCACCGCAAGTCGCTCATCCCAGGCGATCCTTATGTAACCATCAGCGAAGCGCCCGCATGGGAAGCGTTGGAAAAACTCGCCTCGATTCATCCGAGATTCGCCCACTACACATTTCGCGATGCGTGCGGTTTGCCCGCTGCTCCCCAAAGCGAAAAAGTACCTCGGTGGCTGGCATACAACGCGAGTAACGCGGCTTCTATTCTTGACCCGGATCTGCGCACGGCCCCGAGCCTTGTTTTTGATTTGAGCGTCGGCAGCCGATTTCTCGGCGCCGATCCAAATGCGTCTAAAACGGAAACTCTCGGCGAGGCGATCCGCCGAGAGTTGAAGAAGCACAATGCGACCGTGGGAATTGGCCGCTACAACGAAGCTCGCCTGCTGTACACCTCGCCGCTTTTCGGCTCCAACCAAAATCCCACCGACGAACGGCGAACCATTCACCTCGGCCTCGATCTATTCGCCGCACCCGGCACGCCGATTCACGCACCGCTCGATAGCGTCGTTCACACCGTTGCGATCAACACCGCGCCCCTGGACTACGGACCGCTCGTCATTCTTCGCCACACGACCGGCGATGGTCTGGAATTCTTTACGCTCTACGGCCACCTCGCCCGTGATGCCTTCGACTCGCTCCAGATCGGCCAACGTATCGCGCGCGGCCAACAATTCGCCGCAATTGGTGATGTTCACGAAAACGGTGGGTGGGTTCCTCATCTTCACTTTCAAATCGTCCTGGATCTTCTAGATCGTGGCTCCGATTTCCCGGGCGTTGCTTATGCCTTGCAGCGCGCCATCTGGACTTCTCTTTCGCCCGATCCCAATTTGCTCCTCGGTATCCCCTCCGAGCGCTTTCCGCCTCAAGATCCGAATTCCGCAGAAACTCTTTCGGCTAGGCAAGCGCTGCTCGGAAAAAATCTGAGCATTTCGTATGAGCAGCCGCTGAAGATTGTGCGCGGCTGGAAGCAATATCTTTACGACGACACCGGCCGCGCCTTTCTGGACGTGTACAACAACGTGCCTCTGGTCGGCCATAGTCATCCGCGCGTCGTGCATGCCGTGCAAGAACAAATTTCTCTTCTCAACACCAACACACGCTACCTTCATGACAGCGTCGATCGTTACGCCGAGCGTCTCGCGCGTCTTTTGCCAGAACCGCTGCGCGTCTGTTATTTTGTCAACTCCGGCAGCGAAGCGAACGAACTGGCACTACGCCTTGCGCGCGCCCACACCGGCCGCGAAGACGTCATTGTTCTCGAACACGCCTATCATGGCCATACAACTACGCTCACTGACATCAGCCCCTACAAATTTGACGGTCCCGGAGGCCGTGGCCGCAAACCTTGGGTCCACGTCGCGCCGATCCCAGATGATTATCGAGGGCCATATCGGCGTGGCGACGCAGACGCAGGAAAGAAGTACGCTCATCGCGTCGCAGAGATTTTGGAAGGCATGCGAGCGGAAAGCCGCGGTATCACGGCTTATATCGCCGAAACTCTCCCAAGCGTCGCCGGACAAATCGTTTTTCCGCCGGGATATCTCGCCGAAGCTTACAAGCACGTTCGCGCAGCGGGCGGCGTCTGCATCGCCGATGAAGTGCAAGTCGGTTTCGGCCGCCTGGGCACCCACTTCTGGGGCTTCGAAACGCAAAACGTCATCCCGGACATCGTTGTGCTCGGAAAACCGATCGGCAATGCGTTTCCGCTCGCGGCTGTCGTTACCACCCCGGAAATAGCTGCAAGTTTTGACAACGGCATGGAATTCTTCAGCACATTTGGTGGCAATCCAGTCGCATGCGCAGCAGGACTCGCGGTTCTAGATGTACTTGAGGAGGAGCATCTCCAGAATAACGCTCTTGAAGTCGGGCGCTATCTGTTCGCGCGCCTCGAAGCTCTCAAAAAAAAACACGCACTAATTGGCGACGTCCGCGGCTCAGGATTGTTCCTGGGATTAGACCTGGTGCTCGATCGCGAAAGTCGCACACCAGCTCCCAATCAAGCTTCTTACCTCGTCAATCGCCTGCGGGAACGCGGCGTCCTTGCCGGCACCGATGGTCCGCATCACAACGTCATCAAGCTGCGCCCTCCGCTGATTTTTTCGCAGTCCGATGCGGACTTGTTTGTCAGTACGCTAGAAGAAATCCTCACAGAAGATGCGGCCCTACCTAATTCCTAGCTCAGATATCAGCTTTTCGTTGCTGCGAACCGACACTCAGGCTTTTAGCAAGACTTTCATCACTCCAGGTTTTTGAGCGAAACGGATTGCCGCGGGCGCTTCCTTCATTGAGAACGCTCGCGTGATGAGCGGGGTGGGATCGATCTTGCCTGACTTCAGAAGGGCAAGCGCTTTAGCGAACGGCCCGCAGCGCGATCCGACCACGGTGAGCTCTTTAACGACAATGGGCCAGGTTTCGATCGGAGCCGCGCCGTGAAACGTCGATTTCAGCACAAGCGTGCCGCGCGCCTCCGTCATGTGTTGAGCAAGCGCGAATCCGCTCGGCGAGCCCGTCGCTTCGACGAGAAGCCCATAACTTTTCTTCACGCGCTTCAAGTCGGCATCGCCTCCGCTCACTTTTTTCGTTTCGATTCCTGCCCCTCGCGCGAGCGCAAGTTTCTTTTTATGCTTCCCGTACATGACGACGCGACCAACCGCAGTCCGCAAGACCAACGCGATAAGTTGCGCTAGCTTGCCGTCGCCTAGTACAGCCGCTTGGTGAAATTGCCCAGCGTCAACTTGTTCGAGAATCTCGCAGGCCGCAGCCAGCGGTTCGGCAAACACTGCCTGCTCGTCGCTGACAGAATCCGGAACGATGTGGAGATTTTCGAGTGGAAGAGCCAAATATTCCGCGAACGCGCCGTCGTGCGCCACGATGCCAAGCACCGTCCGGCGTGCGCAATGGGTTTTCAATCCGCGCCGACAAAAGGAACAAACCGGCCGGTAGCCATAAGCCGAGCACGACACATTGATTTCGCCAACGACGCGCCGCCCCAGCCATTTCTTGCGCCGCAAGGGGGAAACGTCGTGAACTTCCACAACCCCGCCGACGAATTCATGCCCCGGCGTTCCGCGAAACGCGTGATACCCACGCAATATCTCAACGTCCGTATTGCAAATTCCCGCCATCCGGACGCGAATCAGCGCCCAGCCTGGCCGCAAAGTAGGCGGCTGCTTTTCACACTGCCGAAGCTTTTGATGGACAACTTGAAAGGCCAGCACAGTCAACTATGTTGCCGCACTCCCTTTCACGGAGTCTAGCGCAGCCGTAGCAGAAACGCGTGCTGGTCAAGCGTGAGCCGTTTAGTGCGTGTAGCTCGCGTTGATAAAGTCATCGACGTCCTTGTGCAGTTTGTGATGCGCTTTTTCGTCGATGTACACCATGTGTCCCGATTCGTAGTAAGCGAAGCTGATATTTTTGCGAACCGGCGGTTCGAGGTTCATGTGCGCGACCGTGTTTTCAATCCCATTGAACGGCGTGGCCACGTCGTAGTAGCCGCAGAGCACAAGCACCTTCAAATAGGTCTGCTGGGTCATCGCCGCACGCATTACTTCGGCGACTTCGGTGTTGCCGGTCTGGTCCCACGGACGAACGTTGGCGGTGACCGTGTAGTACGCGTCGCTATCCCACTTCAATTCGCGCCGCACGTAATCGTGGAACGTGGCAACGAAAGCACCTTCGTAAGAAGCCTCGCTCGGGTCGTATTCATTGCGCTCGCCCGCGGCATCCACGTCCATCCCCTCGAACCGCGAATCGAGCCTTCCAATCGTGCGGCGCTTGCTGCGCTCCAGTTCCTTGAACCAGCGGAACGGGCTGACGCGCAGGTTCGCTTCTTCGATGTAGTTCACGGAAAGCCCGGTGTAGTGCGCGAGATCCTCGGCAACCTTCTGATGCTCTTCTGGCGAGAGTTGATCGCCTTTCTCCAATGCCTGCGCATATTCTCCGTGCGCGAACTCTCGCGCCTTCTCCGCCACCTGCTCGACCGTCAGTCCTTGCAAATCCGGAGGCAACAGGTGGTGATACCAAGCCGTTGTCGTATATGTCGGCAGAAAGAAAATCGTCCGATCGTCCGCGCCCCAGCTCGAGAAGGCCACGCTCGAAAGCAGCACAATCCCGCTCATGTAAATCTGATGCCGCTCTTGCAGCACTCCGGAAAGCTCAGCCGAACGCGTCGTGCCATAGCTTTCGCCAATCAGGAATTTCGGCGAAGCCCAGCGATCATTGCGCGTGATGTATTGGTAGATGAAATCGGCAAACCAGTTGGCATCCTCGATGATGCCGTGGAATTGCGCCGTGGCTTCGCCGGGCGCTGGACGGCTGTATCCGGTGGAAATCGCGTCGATGAAAACAAGGTCAGTGGCATCGAGAAAAGAATCTTCATTGTCCGTGATGGTGTACGGCGCAGGCATTCCGTGGCCATCCGCAGTCAGCACCACGCGTTCCGGCCCCATGCCCATGTGCGTAAAGAGCGAAGCAGATCCCGGTCCGCCGTTATAGACAAAACTGACAGGTCGCTTGGCGGGATCGGCGACTCCGTCCTTCGTATAGGCCACATAAAACATCGTCGCCTTCACGGTCCCATCATCGGCCTTGATGTTGTAGGTCGCGGCTGTCGCGGTGTAATTGATCACTTGCCCGCCGATGCGCGCGGAGTGATGTGTCACGACGGATTTCTCTTCCGGCGCAGGAGGATGCTGCGCTTGCTTCTCGTGCGCGCCCTCGTTCTGAGCCGCCGCCTGTTCTGCTGGCTGACGAGTGCGCCCGCGCATCTGCGGCGGCTGTTGCCCGGGCGGAATCGTTTGTTGCTGTGCCACAGCCGTGCCAAAGCCAAATAACATGGCAATTCCCGCGAGAACGCACCTGTTTCTCCACATTTCGCTTCTCTCCTTTTTCACGCAAGACATGATTCGGGCTACCAAGGGTGCATAAATATTCCGGGTGAATCCGTCCACTCGCCCGAAACAGTCCGTAGGACGCGCAGCACGTCGTCTGAGTTTCATCTGGATGGAAATAGAAACGAGAGCCCGCGCAGGCAGTAAGAAGAAGCGAAACGAAATAGAATGAATGATGCGGGAAGTTCGAGAGAAATCAGTGAAGCGCAGCGGCCAAAGTTTTAATCAACAGTGGTTCTTGTTCGACGAAAACAGTCCGAAGATCCAAAATCAAGCGGTCATTCTCTACACGTGCGATCACAGAAATCCCCGCGGGCGCCCTGCGAAGCCGCTGTTCGAGCTGCGCCGCGGAATAACGTGCGCTGGCGATGCGAATAACCTTTGTCGGTAGCGCTTGCGTAGGGGTCGAACCTCCTCCCGCAAGCGATTCGCCATCCGCAATCTCCATCTCCACTTCATCGAGAGGAAGCTCCGGCCGGAGTTCGCGCAAAAAATCTTCGGAGCGTCGTTTGATCTCCTGCGCGCTCGTGCGAATCATACGTAAGGCGGGGATTTCGTCCCAAGCGCCGCGCAGGTAAGCACCGAGAGTCACTTCCAGCGCCGCTGTCGTAAGTTTGTCCACGCGCAGCGCGCGAAACAGCGGATGCCTGCGCACGCGCGTCACAAGGTCTTTCTTCCCTGCGATGATGCCTGCTTGCGGCCCGCCCAGAAGTTTATCGCCGCTAAACATCACCATGGAAACGCCCGCTTCGATGCTCTGGCGAACAACCGGTTCGGAGATTCCTTTCTCGGAAAGATCGACGAGACAACCCGAGCCAAGATCTTCCACAAGAGGCAATCCGCTCCGCACACTGAGCTCGGCGAGTTCTTTCAGCTCTGGCTTTTCCGCAAAACCAGTAATCCGAAAATTTGATGGATGCACACGTAACAGCAACCGCGTTTTCTCATTGATGGCGTTTTCGTAGTCGGCGAGGCGCGTGCGGTTCGTCGTGCCGACTTCACGTAGCACGGCGCCGCTTTCCGCCATGATTTCGGGGATGCGGAAGCCGTCACCAATTTCAATCAGCTCCCCACGCGAAACGATGACCTCGCCGTCTTTTGCCAACGCAGCCAGCACCAGCAGCACCGCCGCGGCGCAATTATTGACCACCACGGCTGCTTCCGCGCCCGTGAGCCGTTCCAGCAACGAAGACGTATGCACGTCCCGCTTGCCCCGCGCGCCAGCCTCCAAGTTATATTCGAGATTCGTGTATTGCGTCGCCGTCCGCCGAAACTCTTCGACCACTGCCGCAGAAAGCGGAGCTCGTCCCAGATTCGTGTGCAGTACGACCCCCGTGGCGTTGATCACCGGCTGGAGCGAGTGCGCAAGAATCCGCTCGACGACGGAACTGATGTGTTCCTCGAGAGCGGCCCGGTCAGCAGCAAGAACGGCAAGCTCGCCCAGCACCGCGAACTTGAAGTGGTCGGTAATGCGCGAGCGCAGCTCGGCGAGAACTGTACGAGTCACTTCCACGAGCAGCGTGCGATCGACGCGCCGCGCGAGTGTCGCGAGCTGGGGCTGGACAAGAAGTTCGTCGACCGATGGTATCTGGCGCAGAAGCTCGGCCTGCTCGGCGGAAAGAGTTTGTTTTGCGCGGGCTTCCATGCCCTTATTTCAGCACAGCGCCTCTTCGCGAGCAATGACGCATTCTGGCGCCGGAGCAGAGCCCATGCGTCCAACTGCCGCGATGAAGGCGGGATGCACAATGCGCAGCGCAACGCGCCGCGCTGGTTGACGCCCTCGCCCTCACCTCCTAGCATGATACTTCAAGGGGCACTTCCACCCATGGCGACCATCGACGAGGATCTGGGCCAACTCGAGCGCGACATCCGCCAGCTCAAGATCGAATACGACCAGTATTTCGGGGGCGGCAGAAAGCGTCCGCCGACGGAAATCGAATGGCGCATCGAATTGACGATCAAACGCTACGGCGAGCGCGGCGGCGACCTCAAATACGGCCAGCGTTTCCGCCTGAATAACCTCACGCAGACCTACTCCAAGTACAAAGACATTTTCCGCAAGAAAACGCAGCAGAAGGAAGAAGGCAGCGTCCAACGCCATTTCGGTGCGGCCGCGAAAGCCATCGAGGCCGAACGCGCGCAGAAGCGAACCAAGAGCGAGCCGCAAGATCAGCCGCCCAAGCCTCTCGAATCCCCCGCGCCGGCCGCCGCAGGACCCTTCCGCGTAACATGCTCCGAGCCGGAGCGTGAAAGCGAAAAGGTCGACCAGCTCTACCAGGCCTTCGTGCAAGCGAAGCAACAAGCCGGAGAACAGATTGCGAAGCTTTCGCGCTCGAGCTTCAACGAATTCGTCTTGAAAAAAACGAAAGATCTCCGAAAGCAAAAAAATTGCCGCGATGTCGAGTATGTCGTCGAAGTCGTCGACGGCCAGGTGAAACTCAAAGCTCTCGTAAAGGCTTAAGAATTCAGCAACTCCATATATCTCGGTCCACAACAACAATCCAAAATGATCATGGCTTGAAAATTTCTTTCCAAGTGTAACGCTCGTAATTCCAACCTGCGATTGCGGTGCGACTGCCTTTGCGCTTTGCGAATCTCCCCCGAGCGCATAAACTGTTGTGCTTTTCTTTTTCCGGAGGAATACATGGCGGTGCAACGCGCGCTCATCAGCGTGTTTGATAAATCAGGAATCGTCGAGTTTGCGAAACGCCTTGCCGCTTTGCAAATCGAGATTCTTTCCACCGGCGGCACTTCCAAGCTGCTGCGCGAAGCCGGCGTGCCCGTTCGCGACGTCGCCGAATTTACCGGATGGCCGGAGATGCTCGGCGGCCGCGTGAAGACGCTCCATCCAAAGGTCCATGGCGGCTTGCTCTACCGCCGCAAACATCCCGACGACCAAAAACAGGCCGCGGAGCACGGCATCGCGCCCATCGATCTCGTCGTAGTAAATCTCTACCCCTTCGAAGCAACGGCCGCGAAACAAGGTTTGGTTGCGGAGGAGCTGATCGAAAACATTGATATCGGCGGACCCACCATGTTGCGCTCCGCCGCCAAGAATTTCGAAAGCGTCACGGTCGTCACCGATCCCGCTGATTACACGCGCGTCGCCGAAGAACTGGAAGCCGCGCGCGAGACTTCCCTTGCCACGCGTCTCGATCTTGCTCGCAAGGTTTTTGCCACCACTTCTCGCTATGACGGCCTGATCACCACCGAACTCGAGCGTTTATCAACCGCCGAGGGCCGCCTCGAACTCGGCGAGAAACCGTTGCTGCCCCAGCGCGTCCACATCGCGTTGCAAAAGAAAGACTCACTGCGCTACGGCGAAAACCCGCACCAGGCCGCGGCGCTCTATGTCCCCGCCGCAAGCGCGCCAACCGGCCTCGCCGCCGCAAAACAACTCCAGGGCAAGGAGCTTTCCTACAACAATTACGTCGACCTCGAAGCGGCACGAAGCCTCGCTGCCGAATTCAGCCAACCGGCCGCCATCATCGTCAAGCACAACAATCCCTGCGGAACAGCCGAGCGCGAAACTCTCCTCGACGCCTACCTAAAAGCACTAGCGTGCGACCCGGTGTCTGCCTTCGGTGGCGTAATGGCCTTCAACCGCATGGTCGACGCCGCGACGGCAGAGGAAATTGCAAAACTGTTCGCCGAATGCATCGCCGCTCCCGGCTTCGACGAAAAGGCGAGATCCATCTTCGCCGCAAAAAAGAATCTGCGCCTTCTCGAGCTGCCACCCGGCGGCCTTGAACTCGATCGTGAATTGCAGCTCAAGCGTATCCTCGGCGGAATGCTGGTGCAGCAGCCGGACCTCGGCGAAATCAAGGACGATCAACTAAGGACCGTGACCAAGCGCGCCCCCACCCCCGCCGAAATGCAAACCATGCGCTTCGCTTGGAAAGTCTGCAAGCACGTCAAATCCAACGCCATCGTCTTCGCCAAAGACGGCGCGACGCTCGGCGTGGGCGCGGGCCAAATGAGCCGCGTCGATTCCGTCAAGCTCGCCGTGATGAAGGCGCAGTCCGCGCTCGCGGGAAGTGTAGTCGCATCCGACGCGTTTTTCCCTTTCCCCGACGGCGTCGAAGAAGCCGCAAAAGCCGGCGCCGTCGCTGTGATTCAGCCTGGGGGCTCCGTCCGCGATAACGAAGTGATCGCCGCCGCCGACCGCCTCGGCATGGCCATGGTCTTTACCGGCATCCGCCATTTTCTCCACTAAGCGATGTTGCGCAAGGTGCATCAACCGGCAACGCTCGAAATAAGGTTCAACGTTTCGTAATTTTTCTGCATCTTAGAAGAGGGCGCGTTTGGGCCTTGGAAACGTCTGAATTTCGCTTTTGACCGCGTTCCAGCCGCATGGGATACTTTTTGTTTCTGGGGCACCTATGAATCTACGAAGATCTAGCTTCGCGATATTCGTCACCAGCTTGTTGGCCTGCGCGGCCAGCGCTCAAACTTCTCAGGTCGTGCAGGTCCAGACCACCGCTCCGCCTCCATCCAGCTCGAGCGACACCACTCTGCAAACGGAGGTGGCGCCTTCTCCCCGCGCGGAGGCTTACTACGATTACTCTCTGGGACATCTCTTCGAAATCCAGTACGAATCCACCAACGACGCCGAATACGCCACGAAAGCGATTGACGCGTACAAAAAGGCCTACGCGCTCGATCCCAACTCGCCCATCATCGGTGAACGCCTCGCCGAAATGTACTGGGAATCCCAACGCGTCAACGAGGCTATCACCGAAGCGCAGGCTCTCCTCAAGCAGAATCCGAACGATCTGCCGACGCGGCGGCTCCTTGGCCGCATCTATCTGCGCCAGCTGGGCGAATTGACTTCGGCCGCGCAATCCGATATGGCCGAGCGCGCCATCGAACAATACAAAGAAGTCTACCGACTGGATCCCACCGACACAGAGTCCGCTCTCTGGCTTGCGCGGCTCTATCGCTTGCGCAATGAGCACGACAAGGCCGAAGAAGTCCTGCGCGGCCTTCTGAAAGAAGATCCCGAGAACGAAGCCGCGGTCGAACAGCTCACGCAGCTTCTCCTCGATGAAGGCAAATCCGAAGACGCCGTCTCGTTGCTCGAAGGAATCACCGGGCGCAATCCCTCGCCGACTCTGCTCGATCTGCTCGGCGATGCCTACTCGCAAAACCACGATTTGCCGAAGGCCGAAGAGGCTTACCGCAAGGCCGCGGATCTCGATCCCTCCGAGTCCAGCCATTTGCGCGGTCTTGGCCAGACGCTGCTCGCCGAAGAAAAATACTCGGACGCTCTCACCGTGTATCAGAAGCTCTCGGATTTAATGCCCGACGATGCCGACGTGTATCTCCGCCTCGGACAAATTTATCGCGAACTGAATAAACTGGATCTGGCGGAACAAAGCCTGTTGAAAGCTCGGCAATATGAACCCGGAAGTCCCGAGGTGATGTACAACGAGGCGATGTTGTACGAGGCGCAGGGGCGCTACGATGACGCGATTCGCGTTCTTTCCGATGCCGTAACCGGCCTCAAGTCCGGTTCCACCGTCCTGCCCTCTCGCCGCCGTTCGTTGGCCATTTTGTACCAGCAACTCGGCCAGCTGTACCGCGACGCTCAGAACTTTCCCGCCGCCCTTAATACCTACGCGGAACTCGGTACCCTCGGTGAAGAAGAGGACCGCCGCGCGCGCATCCTGATCATAGACACCTACCGCGCCGAAAAGAATTTGCCGAAAGCGCTCGAAGCCGGCAAGGAAGCCGTGGCGAAATATCCTAGCGACCCCGGCATCGTTACTTCCAACGCGCTGCTGCTCGGAGAGAATGGCCAAACCGACGAAGCCGTCAAAATCCTTCAGGAACAGCTCACCAAAACGCCCGCGGATCGCGACACCTATTTGAATATCGCGCAAGTCTACGAGCGCGCTCGCCGCTACAAAGAAGCCGAACAAGCCGCGCTGACCGCCGAGGCCCTCCCTGGCGCTCCCCGCGATAACGAGATGACCTGGTTCATGCTAGGCGCCATCTATGAACGACAGAAGTTTTACGACCGCGCCGAAATCGAGTTCAAGAAAGCTTTGGCCGTCAATCCGCGCGATGCCGCTGTCCTCAATTATTACGGCTACATGCTCGGCGATCTCGGCATTCGTCTGGATGAAGCCCAATCGCTCGTCCAGCGCGCGCTGAAAGAAGAGCCGAACAGCGGCGCCTATCTCGATAGCCTGGGCTGGATTTATTATCGCGAAAATAAGCTCGCGGACGCAGAAGCCACGCTGCGCAAAGCCGTTCAGTTTGAAAGCCACGACGCCACCATTCGCTCCCATCTCGCCGATGTCTACGCCAAGTCCGGCCGCATGGATCTCGCGGCGACCCAGTGGGAAAAGTCCCTCGAAGAATGGCGCCATTCTCTCCCGGCCGATGTCGAAAACGATAAAGTGGCCGCGATCGAAAAGAAGCTTTCCGAGGTAAAGCACCGCGTGGCGCAAAAATCTTCGTCCGAAGACGCGAAACCGCAATAAGCCGCATGCGCGAAGTTCGCATCCCCGCGTTTGCCAAAATCAATCTGCGCCTCGAAATTCTCGGCAAACGCTCCGACGGCTATCACGAACTGCGCACTATATTCCAGAGCGTTTCGCTGCACGATGAATTGCTTCTGCGCGCTTCCAAGAAGCCGGGTATTTCGTTGTCCATCCAAGGAAACGCCGCTCTTTCCAGCGAACCCTTCCAAAAAAATCTCGTTTACCGCGCTGTCGATGCCCTTCGCCACGCGCTTAAGATTCGCTCCGGCATCGATATCGAACTTCGCAAAAACATTCCCGCGGGCCGCGGTTTGGGAGGCGGTTCAAGCGACGCCGCGGCAGCCCTGCTTGGCTATTTGCGCTTGACCGGCCGGAAGCTGCCCCTGCCCCGGCTGCTTGAAATTGCTTCGTCCCTGGGCGCCGACGTCCCTTTTTTTCTTTTCGGAGGGCGCGCTCTCGGCATCAGCCGCGGTAACGAAATATACCCCCTGCCCGAAATCCCTAAACTTTCCGTTCTCGTCGTTTCGCCACGAAGCATCCACGTCCCCACTCTCGACGCCTATCGCTGGCTGAAAGCCCGTCCGCTGACATTGACAAAACACGCCGCAGACCATAAACTTTGGAGGTTCTGTGCTCTATGTTGGAGCGCGCAGGAAAGAGGCCTCTCGAACGATTTCGAGCGGCCCGTTTTCCGGCGTCACCCCCGTCTTGAGAAAATCAAGCGGGCCTTGCTCCAACGAGGAGCCGCAGAAGCCTCGCTGGCGGGTAGCGGTTCGGCGGTGTTTGGTGTTTTCCCGAGCCCAGCGTTGGCGCGCCGAGCCGCTGTTGGGTTTCCGGACGATCAGACCTTTGTTTGCGAGTCACTCTCGCGCGACAGGTACGTTCGTAAAATGCAGGGCACTCGCTGAACCAGAATTGTGTCCTCGTATTGCCTCCGTTGATCCGCGGCGTCTCCACAGAACCGTTTAAGCCTTGAAATCGATTCCAGGCGAAGAAGTGTGCGGGCCCATAAGCTGAATGGATGGAGCGCGAGTGTCGTGAACGACGACCGGTTTAAAATTTTCTCGGGAACCGCGAATCTGCCGCTGGCGGAAAGCATCTGCCAGCATCTCGAAGTGCCGTTGGGCAAAGCCAGCCTCGGCCGCTTTAGCGACGGCGAGATTTATTTCCAGATTCTCGAAAACGTGCGCGGCGCCGACGTCTTCGTCGTTCAGCCCTGCTGCTACCCCGTCGATAACCATTTGTTCGAGCTGCTTTTGATGATTGACGCCTTCAAGCGCGCCTCCGCCTGGCGCATCACCGCTGTGCTTCCCTACTACTGCTACGCGCGCCAGGACCGCAAAGACAAGCCGCGCGTCCCAATATCAGCAAAACTCGTCGCCGATCTTCTCGAAACCGCTGGCGCGAGCCGCGCCTTGACGCTTGACTTGCACGCTCCGCAGATTCAGGGCTATTTCGACGTTCCGGTCGATCACTTGTACGGCTCGCCCGTGCTCGTCGAACACTTCCGCCAATTGGACCTGCCGAATTTGACCGTCGTCTCTCCCGACGCGGGCGGCGTCGAACGCGCCCGCTTCTTCGCCAAAAAACTCGATGCGCCGCTGGCCATCGTCGACAAGCGCCGCGTCGATGTTGACGTCAGCGAAGTCATGAACCTGATCGGCGACGTTCGCGGCCGCAGCACCCTCATCGTGGACGACATCATCGACACCGCTGGCACTCTCGTGAAAACCGCCGAAGCGCTGATGCGCGAAGGTGCCACGCAGGTTTTTGCTGCCTGCACCCACGCTGTGCTTTCCGGCCCGGCCATCGAGCGCATCAAGAACTCGTGCATCACCGAAGTGGTCGCCACCGATTCTGTCCCCCTCGGCGAAGCTGCCAAGGGCATGGGCAAAATCAAGATTTTGAGTGTCGCAAGCCTGCTCGCCCGCGGAATTCGTTCGATTCACGAGGAAACTTCGATCAGCGAGCTCTTTATTTAAGTGGGACAGACTTCAGTCTGTCGCTTTTGATATTTGATCAGGTTAAAGATTTTCGAGGAAGGAATGAAAGTATGGCTCAGACTCAAATCGTAGTAGAAGGAGCGCCCCGCTCCGATCGGGGCAAAAACGAGGCCAAGCGCCTCCGCCTGACCGGCAAGGTTCCCGCTGTCCTCTATGGCGGCAAAGGCGAAGCCATCACGCTCGCTCTGAACGCCAAGCAGGTCGGTGCGATTCTCCGCTCCGCCAGCGGCCACAACACGCTCTTTCAGGTTGACCTCGCCGGGAAGCACGAGCCCGCCATCCTCAAAGACTGGCAAGTCGATCCGCTCAGCGGCAATCTCCTTCACGTCGATCTTCTGCGCGTGGCCATGGACGTCCGCATGCGCGTCAAGGTCCCTGTCCACACTTTCGGCGAACCCGCCGGCGTCAAGCAGCAGGGCGGCGTTTTCGAAGTCGTCACCCGCGAAGTCGAAATCGAGTGCTTGCCCGCCGAAATTCCCACGGAATTCAAGGTGGACGTCACCGGCCTGATGCTCAACCAACAGCTCCGCGCCAAGGATTTGCCGATCGACACCGCGAAGATGAAGCTGCTCACCGATCCCGAGCGCGTGCTCGCTCACGTCGTCGCTCTCAAGGTCGAAGAAGAGAAACCGGCCGAAGTCGCCGCCACGGAAGCTGCCACGCCCGCCGAGCCCGAAGTCATCAAGAAGGGCAAGAAAGAAGTCGAGGGCGAAGAAGGCGCCGAAGCCGAAGCCAAGCCGGAAAAGGCCGAAAAGGGCGAGAAGAAGAAGTAGTGCGGCAACTTGTTTATCGCGGCGGCTCGCATCAATCAGGCCGCCGAGCAGAGGCCTATGCGGCTCATCGTCGGTCTTGGGAATCCTGATCCGGAGTACCAATGGACGCCGCATAACCTCGGATTTATGGCCGTGGACGAGCTGGCGAATCGCGGCGGGATTCGCGTCGAGCGCCCCGAAGGCAAGGCGCTCGTAGGCAAGGGCAAGATCGCTGGAGAAGAGGTGCTACTGGCGAAGCCGCAGACGTACATGAATCTCAGCGGCATCTCGGTACGCGAGCTGCTGGAAAAGTACGAACTGGGCCCTGCGGATTTGCTGGTGATGTGGGATGAAGTGCAGCTGCCTTTTGGAACGATTCGCATCGACCGCAAAGGCAGCGGTGGGAGCCACAACGGCGCAAATTCGGTGATTAGCGCCGCCGGCACGCAAGAGTTCTCGCGGATTCGGTTGGGCTGCGGGCCGGATCATCCGCTCAGCAGCCGCAAAGAATTCGTGCTGCGGCCGATGAAAAAGGCGGAGTTAGAAGTCGCCGCGGAGATGGTTGGCAAAGCCGGCGACGCCGTGGAAATGATTCTCGCGAAGGGAATCGAGCCGGCAATGAACATCTTCAACCGGCGAAAGCCGCCGGAAGCAGAAGAGCCGGAAGAAGAGTGAGAAAGTTTTTCCGGCCACGCACCTGGAACAGATTTTGAAGTGCCGCCGATACCCTCGGCGCAAAGAGGAAAGAGGTCATCATGGAAGAACGTCTGTACGACTTGATTTTCATCGCCCGCCCGGCCACGCCGGAGGACGAAATCAAAAAGGTTGTCACCGGCATCGAACACACTTGCGCCGAAAAAGGCGCCAAGATCGAAAAGACCGAGTATTGCGGCACGCGCAAGCTCGCTTACCGCGTCGCCAAGCACCGCGAGGGCATCTACATTTATCAGCAAATTCGCACCAATCACGGTGAGCTCATCGCCGAGCTCGAGCGTCGTCTCCGCGTTCAGGACGTGGTCATCAAGTATCTTACCGTGCGCCTCGACGAAGATCTCAAGCGCCAGAAGAAGCTCGGCGGCAAGCGCGAACAGCGCGCCGCGCGACGTCCGCGCCGTACCGCGCCCGCTTCTGTTCCAGCCGCCGCGGCCGAACACACCGCGGCAGCAAGCTAAATTCGAAATTTTGAGTTAAGAGAGAAAGGCAGGAAGTTATGTCCGAGGAACCAAAGCAAGCACAGTCTCATAGTGGACCGCCGCGTCGCGAAGGCGGCTCAGGCGGCCATGGCGGTCCAGGCGGCGGCCACGGTGGTCCGCGCCGCGAAGGCGGCCCAGGCGGTGGTGGTCCGGGCGGACCCGGCGGCCGTCCCCGCGGCAAGCGCCAGTATTTCCGCAAAAAGAAAGTCTGCAAGTTCTGCGTCGAGAAGATGGATTTCATCGACTACAAACGCGCCGACATTCTGTCCCAGTTCGTCCAGGAGCGCGGCAAAATTCTACCGCGCCGCATGACCGGAGTTTGCTCGCGCCATCAGCGCTGGCTTGGCGTGGCCATCAAGCGCGCGCGCAACATTGCCATTCTGCCGTTCGCGGGCAGCGCCGCCGGCTCGCAGGCATTGCGCGCCGCTGCGCCTCACGCCGCCCATGTAGCGCCCGTCGCACCTGCGGTCGTTCCGCCACCGCCCACGCCGGCCCCCGCGGCCGAAGCTCCGAAGGCCTAGCGCTTTTCGGATCGAAAGAATCAGGAGCTTAGAGAAAAAATATGCAAATCATTCTTCAGGAAGACATCGAAAAGCTCGGCCATCGCGGCGAAGTTGTCACCGTCAAGTCCGGCTACGCCCGCAATTTTCTTTTGCCGCGCAAGCTCGCCATCGAAGCCAGCGTCGGCAACATGAAAGCCCTCGAGCGCATCCGCACTTCGCTGGCGAAGAAAACCGCCAACGAACTCGACGCCGCGCAAAAGCAAGCCGCGCTCCTCAACGGCGTCTCGCTCAGCTTCACCCGCAAGACCGGCGAGAACGATCAGATGTTCGGCTCCGTTACCACCGCCGACATAGCCGAATCCCTGGCCGCCCAAAATTTCAAAGTCGATAAGCGCCAGGTCCAGATCGCCGATCCCATCAAAGCCCTCGGCGACTATCCCGTCACCATCAAAGTTTTCCGCGACGTAACCGCTCAAGTCACCGTCCACGTCTCCAAGGAAGAATAACTGCAGCCATTTTTTCTCGTAGGGGCACGGCATGCCGTGCCCTCTTTCTTTTTCATTCGCTGCCGTCGAAACATCGTGCCTTTTTTTCGCCCCAAATTTTCACCGCAAATCTTTTCAACAATTTCCGAAACCATGCACAGCTTTGCACAGATTCTCTCGTTGACGCGTGCCATCCTTCCGCGCACAATTCACGAACCGTTGATGCAGCACCCAGGGATAAGTCGAGCCTGAAATAATTCTCGCGCCTGAAAATTTCAATGTAACTCAGCCGTGCAATTCATGTTGCGCGGCGGAAGGGCTTGTGTTACCGTAGGCGAATAAAAAGCGAATTGCAAACGCACCGCTATGGCCACCTCTCAAACCGCTCTCGAAAAGCCCCTCCCCAATAATCTCGACGCCGAGCGCTCCGTCCTCGGCGCCATTCTCCTTGACAACAACGCCCTCAACGCCGCCATCGAGAATCTCCGCGCGGAAGATTTCTTTCTCGATCAGCACCGCCGTGTCTTTACGCAGATGATTTCCCTCGGCGAAGCGCAGCAAGCCATCGACCTTATCACCCTCACCGAAGAGCTCCATCGCCGCGGCGATCTCGAAGCCGCCGGCGGCGCGCCGTACCTCGCCTCTCTCGCCGATGGCATGCCCAAAGTTTCCAACATCGAGCACTACGCCCGCATCGTCAAAGAAAAAGCTCTCCTCCGCAATCTCATCCACGCCACGCACAACATCCAGCAGCGCGCCTTCGAAGGCGAAGACGGCGCCGACGCCATTCTCGATAACGCCGAATCCTCCATCTTCGCCCTCGCCGAAGACCGTGTTAGAGCCGGCCTCATTCCCGTCAAGGACATCGTCCGCGACAATTTCGAGCGCCTCGAGAAAATCTTCCGCGAAGGTAAGAGCATCACCGGCGTTCCCACCGGCTACGTCGAGCTCGATAAGCTTACTTCCGGCCTCCAGTCTTCGGAACTCCTCATCCTCGCCGCGCGCCCCTCGCAAGGGAAAACCGCTCTCGCCCTGAACCTCGCCGAAAATATCGGCATCCGCGCCGGCCAACCCGTCGCCATTTTCAGCCTCGAAATGTCCAAGGAATCTCTCCTCCAACGCCTCGTCGCTTCCGTCGCCCAAATTGACGCCCACAAATTCCGCACCGGCCATCTCAGCCGCGAAGACTGGCGCCGCATGACCGAAGCTCTCGGCACCATCTCTTCCGCGCCTCTCTGGATCGACGACGCCGGCTCCATCAGCGTACTCGAAATTGGCGCAAAAGCTCGCCGCCTAAAAAAAGAAAAGGGCGGCCTCGCGCTCCTCATCGTCGATTATCTCCAGCTCATCACCGCGCGCGGCCGCTTCAGCAACCGCAACGAAGAAGTCTCCAGCATCTCCCGCAGCTTGAAAGGTCTCGCCAAGGAGCTGCAAATCCCCGTCCTCGTTCTCAGCCAGCTCACTCGCGCTCCCGAGCGCGAAGATCGCGGCCCCCAGCTCTCCGACCTCCGCGAATCCGGCGCCATCGAGCAGGACGCCGACGTCGTCATGTTCATCTACCGCCCGCACTTTTTTAAAAAAGACGCCCAGCCCGACGAGCGCGAACAAACCGAACTCATCATCGCCAAGCAGCGCAACGGCCCCACCGACAAAGTCCGCTTCGTCTTCCGCAGCCGCCTAACCCGCTTCGAGGAAGCCGCCCCCGACGCCTTCTCCCAATTCTCTCCCGGCGACCTCTAATTAAATATAGAGTGAGCCCTTCCGGCTTGCCGTCTCTTCGTCCTTCGCTTCGCAGTCCTTCTTGAAGTCTATCCTACTCTGTAGTATAGTGAGGCGTGCTCTTCATTGAGTTCAGGGGCTTCACAGAACGGCTTCACCGCCTGGCGAAGAAAGACGCCGATGATGTGCTCCGCGCCATTCAAGGCGACCTTCTGGCAAGTCCCAAGCGCGGGACTGTCGTTCCTGGCTTGGCAGGCATCCGTAAAGCCCGTGCCGAAAATCCTGCACGGGGCAAAGGCAAGCGCGGCGGCTTCCGTTATATGTATTATTTTTTGGAGTATGACGAGGAAATCTATCTGCTCTCAATCTTCGACAAGGGCCAGCAGGAAGACCTGAACGAGACGCAGAAAGCCGATCTACGCGCGGTGGTTGCGGAGCTGAAAGGAAACTGACAATGCCAAAGAAAGTCCAGATTTTCGAAGAGCTCATGGAAGGTTTTCGCGACGCCATCGCACGGAAAAAAGGTCGGCAAGTGGCGCTCCGCGTCACCGAAATCCCTCGCGTCAAACCCATGCGCCCGCGCCAAATCAAGAAAATTCGCAAGGCTCTTGGCGCCAGCCAAGCCATCTTCGCCTACATTCTGAACGTCAGCCCCAAGGTCGTCCAAAGCTGGGAGCATGGCGCAAGGCGCCCAACCAACGCAGCGCTCAAACTCTTAAGCATTGCCCAGACTGATCCACAAATCCTCTTGCAATCCGGACGTCCCTCTAGCCGGCGCACGTCGCGCGGCTAGCCCGGCGAGCACCGGCGGCAGCCTTCTTCGAGGGGGATTTTTTCTCCTCGATTCCGGGCAAAAATTGGGCTCTAATTCCGGCGATGCAGACCCTGAACTTATCTGACTCGATGCCGCGGAGCGAAGGCCGCATCAAGAGCCTGTTCTGGCCGTCCATTCAGAGTAGCAGTGACGTCGATTACCTGGGGGCACAAGGATACTGGGTCTGCGCCGCCGTCGGCGTTCTTTCCTCTGTTCTCTTGATTATCTCGGACCAGCCAATCATGGGGACGTTTGTTTTGCTCTTTTACTATTTAGGCGGCGTCGGGGTACGCGAGCGAAGCCGATACGCGGCGGGCTGTGTATCCGTGGCGTACCTTGCCGATCTGCTGGCCTTAGGGCCGAGCATAGTGAGAATTGTTCTTGCGGCGCTCCTGCTTTCCAATTTCAGGGCGACCTGGATCGCTGCACGCTGGAAGCCCGACTCCGAAGAAGCCGCCCCCGTCCCGCGCTGGAGCGAGACATGGACAGACAAGTTCGCTGACAAGCTCCCAACCTTCCTTTGGCCCAAAGTGCGAATCCTCTATTATATTCTCTCTGTTTGTTACCTGATTCTCGCTGCTGTAGGCCTCACCATTATAATTCACCGACGCATTGGCTAGCCCAAAGACGCCGGTGCCGCGCTTTTGCGTTTTTTGCAAGGGTGCGGGTTTTGACTTCCGTGTCCTTGTCAGGCCGCAGAGAGCGCACTGATCGTAACGTAATATCCGTCCGGATCTCGGAGCGAGAACTCCTTGGTTTGCGTGTTCGGATTCACGTGTGGCTCCTCTTCGAGCCGAGTGACGAGAGAGCGTGCCCTTTGAAGCGCCAAGTCGAAATCATCGACACGGAAGAACAACAGAAGCCCGTTGCCGGGTGTCCCGTGATTGGGGCTCATCAATGAGGGATGCTCGTGGGCGCCCCACTCGTGGAGGCAAAGCAAAACAGTTCCATCGGAATCGAGGACTTGCGCAAAGTAATCATGGGCAGGAAGGGTAGCTGGCTGGCCGAACAGCGCCTGATACCATTTGAAGCTGCCCGCCACGTTGCCCACACCTATGATCGTCCACGTGCGCTTCATCGGGTTCCCCTCTGCGGACTAATTCTCGTTTAGACCGGCCTGGATACATCCAGTCATCCCAGAACTGGCCGTACTGTCTTATGCCGTGAGCCGCACTCTTGCATTCTTTGCAAGGGTGCGGGTTTTGATTTTTCCGTTGAGACTTTGTTGGACCACAAGGTTACCGGTGGCTCAAGCTCCACACATAAGCCGCCACGGCCTTCACTTGCTCATCCGTCAACTCCGCCCCGCCCTTCGCCGGCATCGGGCTGCGATAGTTCTTCGGCTGCGACACTCCATCGTTAATCGTCTTCGTAATTCCCTCAAAACTCCCATCGCTCCACAACCATTTCTTCCCATTGAGCGGCGGTCCAAGCGTCGAGCCTTGCCCGTTCATCCCGTGGCAGCCGGTGCAAGCCGCTCCGCCCACCTGCCCGTGGTAAATCCGCCCGCCCAGCACAACCATCTCCCGCGTCGCGCCTTCCGGCACAGCCACCTTCGCATTCGCCGCCGCGCCCGCGTTCGGATGCGTCCCCTCCGGCGGCTTGGCTTCCGCGCCCGCCACCAGACCAGGCGAAGCCGTCGCGCTCTCACATGCCGTGATCGACTTTTCATCAAAAGGCCGGCCGCGATACGTGATGCGGTAAATCGTCCCGCGAATATCATCCGAGACATAGAGCGCCCCGTTTGGCCCCACCGCCAGCCCGCTCGGACGATGCTCGGCTCCATCCGGCGACATCACCGCTCCCGCGAATCCGCTCGCAAACACTTCGCAACGCCCCGCGGCACGTTCCCCGTTCATCGGCTGAAACACCACGTTGTAGCCCTGCTGCGGATAAGGCGCGCGATCCCACGATCCGTGAAACGCCACAAACAATCCCTTCCTGTAACGCGCCGGAAATTCCTTCTTGTCGTAGTGCGCCATATCGTTCGGCGCCCAATGCGCCGGAAACGCCGCCGCCGGCTCGCCTTTCTCCGCGCACACTCCGATTTTCTTCCCATCCCCGCCGTATTCCGGCGCCAGCACCAGCTTCCGCACGAACGAGTCGTAATAGCACTCCGGCCAGCCATAATCCCCGCCCCACTTCAACAGCACCACTTCTTCCGCCGGCAGCGTTGCTTCCTCTTCCGGCTTGTAAAACTCCGGCCAGTTCGCATGTAATTGGTCGCGTCCGTGCTGCGTCACAAACAGCCGCCCCGCATCGTCGAACGCGTACCCTTCTCCATTCCGAATTCCCGTGGCGTACCGTTCCGCCGGAGAAAATGTCTGATTCAGTTTGTTCGCATCAAAGCGCCACGTCCCGGCGCGCGTCTCCTGCTCAACGCAGGGACTGATTCCCGGCGATTTCAACGTCCGGTTTTTCTCCTGGCAGGAATTCGTCGCGCTTCCCACGTCCACGTACAATTCGCCATCCTTACCAATAATAAAAGGATGCATGGGATGATCGCCGCCAAGCGGCAATCCCGAAACAACCGTCTCCGCCGCCCCGCTCGGCACAATCGATCCACTCGTCAACGCGTACCGCACAATCTTGTCGTTGCTCTCCGCATAAATAAAATCTTTGTAGAGCCCGATTCCCGTCCCGCCGTGCCCGCCGCTCGCCTCCGTTTCCCCAAAGCGTTCGTTTACGTCCGCTTTCCCCGCTCCGCTCTTGTCCTGCAGCGCCACCAGGAATCCGCCTTCGTGCGTCGCAGTATTTCCGTAATACCGCCCCGACCAGGTATTCACATACAGCACTCCATTCGCCGCCGCCGCCAAATGCCGCGCGTGCCCGATTCCATCCGCAAACACCGTCGCGCAAAATCCCGCCGGCAGCTTCAACCCGCTATCGTCGTTCGGACATGCCTCGCTAGCCGCCGCCATCGCACTCTTGGGCTGACTTCGCACCGGCACGAGCGATCCAAAAGCGCACACCGCCCCAATCACACCAAGCAAAGTCACAAGCACTTTATTTCTGCGGAACCATCCCATGGGAGTCCTCCAAAACTTCCAAAGCAGCAATGTGGCGCCCAACGCTCATTAGACACTTCGCGGCTAAATTCCGGCTATGTCTTTTTGTCTTTCCACCCTTGATTCGTGCGCCGGCTCGCCAATCGCTCAGGCGGTCGTTTTGCCTGGCCACGCAACCTGCCCCCCGCGATGATAAGCCAAATTTGCAATGTGCCCCGCCCGCGCCGCCGAAACTCCCGTCTCCACTGGCGCGTTCGGCTCTTGCCGCGACTTGACGCACTCAAAAAAATTCTGCATGTGCGAAATCGTACCGTCCTGAAAGCTCCCCGCTCTCTCCACCGGATTCTCTCTGTCCGATGCCCCCTCGTGATAAACGCCAAATCCGCCCCGGTTGATCTTTAGCGTCGCCTCCGTCCCGCGAAACTCCAGCCCGCCGTCGTCAATCGAGGAGCCCATCATCCCTTCGTACACCACATCAAATCCGGGATACCGCAACGCCGCCTGCACCGTGTCCGGGCAATCCCACTGCTCGAAAAGATATTTGTCCCCCAGCATCTGCGCCTCTTTGGGCGTGTCGGCCTTCATCGCCCAATGCGCCACATCAATCCAGTGAGTAAATAGGTCCGTCATCGCCCCGCCGCCGAAGTTCCAGAACCATCGCCAGCGATAAAATTTCTCTTCGCTGAACGGCTGCTCCGGCGCTCCGCCAAGCCACTGTTTCCAATCCAGCGCCTGCGTATCGACCGGCTTAGCAGCCGCTCCATGCGCCAGATAATTTTGCCACCAATACGTCCGCACCTGCGGCACCCGCCCAATGCCTCCGCCCTGAATGATGTCCACCGCATCTCGAAAGTGGCTCCAGCTCCGCTGCTGCATCCCGCACTGCAAAATGCGCTTCCCCGAGCGCACCGCCTTCGTCAATATCGCGCCCTCCTCGATCGTGTGCGTCACCGGCTTTTCCAGGTACACATCCTTGCCCGCCGCCAGCGCGTCCACCGCCATGCGCACATGCCAATGATCCGGAGCCGCGATCAGCACCGCGTCAATCGGCTGCTCCAGCACTTCCCGATAGTCCGCATGTGTCGTCGCCAGCCCGTTCGTGTGCTGCTTCACCGCGTCCCGCCGCGGCCCATACACGTCGTTCACCGCAACAAGTTGGTATCCGCCCACCTTGTCCGCGCATTCGATCAGGTAATTCATTCGCCCGCCCGCGCCGATCACACCGACGCGCAGCATGTCGTTCGCTCCCAGCACTCGCGTCGCCGCCAATGCCGTCAGCCCGGTCGTCACGATAAAACTTCGCCGATTCAGTTGGTTTGCCATGCCGGCCATCTTAGCCATTGCCCTTCCGTTTCGCCACCCTCTTTGGTAAAATGTCTTCAGGGAGAATTTCCGATTCGCCAGAGCGGCTGCCATTCAGCCGCTCTTTCCTTTTCAAGGCAATGATTTGATTGCATCTCCGTACTCAGCCCGCGAGTTCTCCGTCACCTCGGGGTTTTCCGTCAGCTCTGTGACCTCTGTGTACTCTGTGTTAAAAACCCCACGCTCCGTTCCTCCACGCTTTCCGAGAACGGGGTGCCGATCTGCCCAGGAGAAATTGCCGAAAGGAAGCACAGCTGTAAGTTGCCTAGAATCAACACCTACACAATAGCCCGCAAACACTCATTCTAAAGGACTTACAACTCTAGTAACCCCTTTAGATACAGCGTTTACAAAAAACCGGGAGGGGGTCGTTCGACTGCCCGCGCCGCCAAACAGGTCATCCAAGTGCATGACTACTCGCTGTTGTCTTTCTCGCGGCATCCAATGTGGCTGTCCGCTGACAACAACTGAATGGCGTAAACTATTTCCTTTCCGGTGCACGAATGTCACGAGCTGAGAGCAATCCCACAAATTTGAAGAGTCGTCCCATCTGGGCCGAAGTTTCCCTCGGCGCTCTGGCCGAGAATTTCCGCGCAATCCGCAAGTTTGTCAATCCGCCTGACGAGAAGCGCAAAACGCCGCGCAAAATCCTTAGCATCGTCAAAGGCAACGGCTACGGCCACGGCGGCCCGCAAGTCGCCAAAGCCCTCGAAGAAGCCGGCTCCGATTGGTTCGGCGTGACCTGCACCGAAGAAGGCATCGCCGTGCGTAAAGCCGGCGTCCGCAACCCGGTCCTTGTCCTCACAAGTTTCTGGCCAGGCGAAGAGCCGCGCCTTCTTGAATATGATTTGACCGCAGTCGTACATCGCTGCGAGCAGCTTCAGCAACTCGATAAAGCCGCCGCCCGCTTTTGCGGTGGCCGGTCTTTAGACCGGTCACCGCATCGCAAGACGAGCCGTTCCAATCGCGCCGAGCGCAAAAAAATTCTCTTCCATCTAAAAATGGACACCGGCATGAACCGCCTCGGCATCGCGCCGAGCGACGTGGAATGTTTCGTCCGCCAGCTCGCCAAATGCAAACATCTCGAATTAGGCGGCGTCTTCACCCACTTCGCTTCTTCTGAAGTCCTAACGAATACGCGCACCGGCGAACAAACGCGCCAACAAGAAGAGCGTTTCTACGCCGCGCTCGATCGTCTCCGTACGCTGGGAATCGATACCGGCATCGTGCATCTCGCCAACAGCGCCGCCATCGCCACGCGCCCCGAAACCTGGGCTGACATGGTCCGCCCCGGCGCCATCCTTTACGGCTATCACCCAGGCTACGACCCCATCGAGCTGCGCGCCGAAATCGAAAAGCGCCTGCCGCTGAAACCGGTCCTGAGCCTGCGCTCGCGCATCATCAGCATTCGCCAGATCCCTGTCGGCGCCGGGGTAGGCTACAACGAAACGTTCATCGCCAAGCGCCCCTCGCGCATCGCCGTCCTCGCGGCTGGCTACGGCGACGGCATTCATCGCTCGCTCGGCAATCGCGGCACCGTCCTCCTCCGCGGCGCGTTCGCCCCCATCGTCGGCATCATTTCCATGGACGTCACCATGATCGATGTCACCGACATTCCCGGCGCCGAAATCGGCGATGTCGTCACCATCCACGGCACCGATGGCGAGCGCGTCCATCCCGCCAACGTCATCGCCCGCAGCATTGGCACCGTCACCTCCGATCTTCTCTGCGCCATCAGCCAGCGCGTGCCGCGCCTCTACGTTCAATAATTTATAACTCGCATCAGTCTTATTTATCTTTCATCTCAGTATTGACACTTACTTAATGGCGGAGTATATACGTCGCGGGGATGCGAAGTTGCGTTCTCGTCCCGCACCAGGTTAAGTTTCCCGCGCTTCCGCGGGACTGCGGCACCGATTTTGCAGTGATCGTTTTACTGTGAGGTCGTATGAGCCGGACCGTTCCAGAAGTGCAGCGCCATCCGCGTTCTGTTCCCTCGCACAAATCCGATCCCGCCACGGAAGCTCGGGAGCCGAGAGCGATGCTTCCTGCAATACGCGGCTTCGAGTTCTGGCTCCTGCGCTTGTTTCTCGCTGCTTGCTCGATCGCACTTTGCTACAAGCTCGAGCCTTTCGGGCTGCGCGGTTTCTCGGCCATTGCCTCCGGCTTTTTTCTGGCCCTCATGATTCTCTTGGCCGAGCTGCGCCTTCGCCGCGCGGGCACAAGCGGTCTGCTGGGGGCCGCACTCGGCGTCGTCTGGGGCATGTTTTCGGCCCTTATCGTAACGCTCATCATTTCCCGCACCGGGCAATCGGAACCCACAAAATCTTTTTTGGAGTATGCGGCGCTCTTTGCGTTTGGCTATCTTGGCCTCATGCTTGGCTCTGAAAGAGGCTCTGAACTGAAGGCCGGCTTTCCAGCCGCAATCCCATCTACACAGCCATCCGCTCACGAGCCGATAAAGCTTTTGGACACCAGCGTACTCATCGATGGCCGCATCGCCGACGTTTGCGAAGCCCATTTTCTCGATGGCGTCGTCGCCGTTCCGCAATTCGTCCTGCACGAATTGCAGCTCGTCGCCGATTCATCCGATTCCCTCAAACGCCAGCGCGGCCGCCGCGGCCTCGAAGTTCTCCAGCGCATGCAAAAGATGCCGCACGTCGATGTGCGCATCCTCGATCACGACATCACGCAGGCTGCCGACGTCGATCACAAGCTGGTCGAGCTCGCCCGCCGTTTGAACGCCAAAATCGTAACCAACGATTTCAATCTCAACAAAGTCGCCACCGTGCAAGGCCTCGCCGTCCTGAATGTCAATCAGCTCGCCAACGCTTTGAAACCCGTCGTTTTGCCTGGCGAACCCATGCGCGTCCTGATTCTCCGCGAAGGCAAGGAACCCAACCAAGGCGTCGCGTATCTTGACGACGGGACCATGGTGGTCGTCGACGGCGCGCGCCGCTTCATCAACAAGAGCGTCGACATCCAGGTCACTTCCGTTCATCAAACCACCGCCGGCAAAATGATTTTCGGCCGCCTCGAGGAGCGCCCCGAACAGCCCAGTTCCATGCCCCGCCAATCCGCTTCTGCCGCTGCCGCTGGCCGAGGCGAAACTACCGGCAGCGCCCGCGCCGATTTTCCTTCACGCGTGGAGACCGGTTCGCGCCTCCCGGAGCCGCCGCAATTCGAGCGCGGACACAGGCCTGTCTTCCCCGACCCCGACCCTGATTGAAGTTCGCGCGCCCGACAAAACAGTGCTCGAGCAAAGTTTGTAAGCGAAATTTTCAAAAGTTCTTTCGATAGCCTTCCTCGTGGGCGTGCGCCTAATCAGCCTATTTTTTGCGTTCGTGCATTCGCCTGACACGCCAGCTTGAGGTACACTCTGGAGTTTGCGGCCCATCGCTATTCCTATCCAGGCGGGTCGCGCCTAAAATGAGCCGCATTGCCGCCATTCTTCCCGCTGCAGGTCTCGGCACGCGCATGGGCGCCGAAACGCCGAAGCAATTTCTCGAGCTCGAGGGAACGCCCATCGTCATTCACAGCGTGCGCCGCATCGCCTCCTGCCCGCTGGTCACGGACATCATCGTCGCCACGCGCGCCGATGTCGTCGAATCGCTCGAAGACCGTCTTCGCGACGAACGCTTCATGCAATCCGTCCGCGTGGTGCGCGGCGGCGATTCGCGCCAGGATTCCGTCGCGCTCGCCCTCAACGAAGTTCCCGACGACACGGAAATCGTCCTCGTGCACGACGCCGTTCGCCCCTTCGTCACGCGCGAACAGATCGTCCGCGTCATCGAGGAAGCGCGCCGCTGCCAGGCAGCGATTCTCGGCATCCCCGCGATGGACACGGTAAAAGAAGTGAAGCGCGCCAGCCTGCCGGAAGACGTCGCGCTCATCACCGGCACGATTCCCCGCGAACGCGTTGTGCTGGCGCAGACGCCGCAGGCCTTCGCAACCAAGCTCATCAAAGACGCCTTCGCGCGCGCGCAAGCCGATGGCGTCAACGCCTCCGACGAAGCCGGCCTCGTCGAGCGCCTCGGGCACGACGTCCACGTCGTCCTCGGCTCCGAGCGCAACATCAAAATCACCAAGCCCGCCGACATGTCCCTCGCCCGTTTCTACCTCGAGCAAGAGCGCCAGAAAACATGAGCGTGCGCTGCGGCATTGGCTACGATCTTCACCGGCTCGCGGAAGGCCGCAAACTAATCGTCGGCGGCATCGAACTTCCTTTTGACAAAGGTCCGGTAGGCCATTCCGACGGCGACGTTCTTGCTCACGCGATCTGCGATGCGCTGCTTGGCGCGGCTGGGATCGGCGATATCGGCAAGCTATTTCCAGATACGGATCCGGAATGGAAAGGCGCGAACAGCCTGGTCTTCCTGGAACACGCGCGAAAATTGCTTGGCGGGAAGAACTTTGTGATTGAGTATGTCGATGCGGTGGTCATTCTGGAAAAACCCAAACTCGGCCCGCACTTTCCGAAAATGCGCGAAGCTCTCGCCCGCTCCCTCGGCATTTCGGCTGAACAGATTTCGCTCAAGGCCAAGACCAACGAAGGCGTCGACGCCGTCGGCCACGGCGAAGCCATCGCCGCACACGTCGTCGCCACGCTTTCTCAGCGATAGACATGCCGTTACTCCCGAACCCGTCTCCTAACGTGCGCTAGAATTCCTCCGATGGCTCCTCCAGAAACTCCGAATCCCTCTTCCGTCGCCGCCGCGAGCGCGTTCACAGCCCGCGACATCGTCGAAATTCTCCGCGAAAAAGGCTGGCTCCTCGGGGATGCCTCTCCTGCGCAATTCGCCTGGTGCGAACGCGCCGCTGCTATTCTCGGCCCTCAAGTTCAGGACCGCCGCTCGCTTTCCGACCTGTTGCAGATTGTCTTTCACTACGACGCGCCAGAAATCCTCGCCAAAGTCGAAACTCACGCCGTCCTCTCGCGCTACGCCGCCCGCGACGTGCTCCGCCATCTCGCGCTTCTCCTGCTCGACGGCGCGCCCGTCACCACGGAGCGATTCAAAGAGATCATCGCCGCGTTGAAAGACCGCGTGGGCCTGGGCAGCCGCGAACTCTTTCATCCCCTCCGCCTCGCGCTTACCGGCCGCGCCGGCGAAGGCGCTCTCGATCGCGTCATCCTGCTCCTCGATGAAGCCGCCGCTCTCAACTTCGCCGCGCCCGTAAAATCCGCTCGCGACCGCATCGTCGAATTCTGCGCCGCCCTCGATTGAGAGCCTCGCCGTTTCCGTCGCACGGGTTTGATATATCTTGCCCGTTCTTCTCTTCTCCTGTTTTCATTTCTCTGCGCGGCTCCGCGTACTCTGCGCCTCCGCGTTATCCTTGTCCCTTTTCTCCGTGTCCTCAGTGCCCTCCGCGCTCTCTGCGTAAAATTCCTTCTTTTCTCTTAATCTTTACCTCCTTACTTCCTCCCCTCTCCGCGTCATCCTTCCCCCTCTTCTCTGCGCCCATCTACCACGCCTAGTGAAAAAGACCCCGCAAGACCCTGAACACCACGATCACGATTCGGATCAGCAACCAGCCCACCGCCTTGATTCCCACAGCCGCGCTAATGCCCACTACCGGTACCCACACGATGGCCGTGCGCCTCAGTATTCTCACTCCCAAGGATTCATCGGCGCGCGTTTCGTACCGCTTCCGCCACCCTCTGACTTTTATTTCCTGACGCTCTTTCACGCCTCCTTTGTAGCACAGCCACCCTCGACCGAACCCCTTCCGCTTGACTCCTATACCCATCTGATCAACGATCCCGATCGATCAATGTGGCACAGACTTCAGTCTGTGCTCTTGGTTTGTTCCCAATCGATGCCCACTCTCCCGACTCCCGCCTCGCCCGACGCCCTTAAGGCCGCGCTCGCCTTCGACGACCCCAAGCACCACCTCCGCATCTACCAATCCGACTGCCTCGCCCTCATGCCTCTCCTCCCCGCCTCCTCCGTCGACCTCATCTTCGCCGACCCGCCCTACTTTCTCTCCAACGGCGGCATCACCTGCCATGCCGGCAAAATGGTCTCCGTCAATAAAGGCGCCTGGGACGTCTCCCAAGGCCCCGACGCCAACCATGAATTCAACCGCTCCTGGCTCTCGGCCTGCCAGCGCTTATTAAAGCCCAACGGCTCCATCTGGGTCTCCGGCACCGCCCACGTCATCCACAGCGTTGGTTTCGCCATGCAGCAGCTCGGCTTCAAGCTCCTCAACGACATCTCCTGGGTCAAGCCCAATCCTCCTCCAAACCTCTCCTGCCGCTATTTCACCCACGCCACCGAAACCATCATTTGGGCCGCCAAGGACAAAAAGTCCCGCCACATCTTCAATTACAAGGACATGAAGCTAACCAATCGCGGCAAGCAAATGAAGTCCGTCTGGGAAATCCGCCCGCCCGAATCCTGGGAGAAAAAATTCGGCAAGCATCCCACCCAAAAACCCGTCGCCCTCCTCGAACGCATCCTCCTAGCCTCCTCCAACGAAGGCGACACAGTCCTCGATCCGTTCGCAGGCGGCGGCACCACCCTCGTAACCGCACTCCGGCTAGCTCGTTACGCGATCGGCTGCGAACTCTCCCTCGACTACATCAATCTGAGTGTCCGCCGCCTCTGTTCCAATCTGGTACAAGTCAATCTTTCCGTTTCGTCTTTCGATATTTCTTCCGACCGCCTCCACTTTTCAGTTGATCCGCCAAGCGTTTCCGTGGATCGATCCTGTAGGGTCATCCTTCCGAGGATGACCGCTCAACGCGCCGACTCGCACGTGTCCGCCCAACTCCAACTCGTCCAACAAGAACTCCGCTTCTATTTCATCGGCCGCACCGACCGCCGCGTCTTCTTCTCCGTCCTGGCCGACTCCCTCGACGACGCCCGCCAAAAATTCCGCGCCTCCGGCCACCCCGATTCCGACGCCCTCTTCATCATCAAAACCGAAACCCAAATCTTCTCAGCGTAATTCGAGAGACGGTGCAGGAAAACAATCAGTGGGCTCCAGCGGAGGCAAGAGTTTCCCCAATAGCCGGAATCCGATGGGAATCAGTTATTCAATCCGAAGAGGTGAATCTGAATCCGGCACCGCTTGCATTGAACTTTCCGACGAATTCTTTATATTTCGCCAAAAATTCCTGCTGATTTATCCCATTAAACTTCCAGTCAGCCGGGCGGGGCGCTCGGTCGGGACACGAATCACAGTGCTTCGACTTAAATCCTGCCAGAGCAGAATCCAAATCCTTGTCCTCCAGATGGTAATCGTGAAGAGCGCCGTGGAGAATCTTCGAACCAGCCATTTGGGTCCCAAAAAGCATTTGGATCCTACGCGCAGTCGGGCCGGTCGCACCCAGGCTCGTCACTATGTGTTCGCAAGTTCGTAGAACTCGCCCAGGCGAGTTATCTCTGGCAGCTATTTGCAGTCCCAGTACAAGAGGGTCACTCTGATCCGATAGGTTTACGCCTAGGGAAGCCGCTGCATTTTCGATAAGCTGTTTCGCAGGATTACCACGGTACGAGTCCCCCTCCGGCTTTTCGCCCCTCCATCGCAGAAGATGTCGCTCGATGAGTTCCGCTGCCTTGCCCCGCACAGCGGAATCCGTTATCTGGTCAAGAGTTCTCACAGCCCATCGGTACGCATCAGTCTCTTGCGAACTAACGGGCAAAAGCGCGGCGCTAATAGCAAGAGCCATCGCTTCTTGGTCGCCTGACTCCTCGGCTATCCACGCCGCCAATTTACATATTTGGAGAATTGACGATTGGAACTTAGCGGCGGCGCCCTCCATCCCCGTCTCTCTGAGGCGTCCGATGCGCCCGACAAAAGATGCGGCAGCTTGGACGATTTTGACCAGCGCACCAGGTAATATCCAACGCCCCCTAAAATTGGAGGCACACTTAGCAAGCCTGAGACATTGGTTGTACTTTGCGACTACACGCATCGTGCTGAGAGCGTGGTCCACATAAGCCTTCATCCCCATTAAGGGGTTTCCAGCGGGGGTGCGATGCTGGTGCAGTAAGATAGTCAAACCCCAATTGTCGATTACAAGTCGGTCCAGTTCGGCAGCCTTCCTAGCGATCAAGGCAAAAAATTTTAGATGAGACGGCCCCTTCTTAGTGAGGAGCTGGAGCTTCTGGGCACTATTTAGCCAAATCGAAGGCAAGTCAGCCTGGGGAGCGTTCCTCGTGACGGCCTCTGCCCAATCGATAGTGCCAATCTTCTCCTCGGCCCAGAACTTATTCTCAATTGAGGAATCGGGGTCCGAAACCACAACGCGGGCCCGAGAGCGGGCCTCTGGATACTGCTTGGCCACCAGGAGTTCTTGAACCCTACGCAGTTTCAGGATGTCGTTTTTGCGTTGAAATTCCTCGCGAAGCCTACCCTCGCCGGGTTGATATTGCAGAGATTCCGCGAAAGAAGAAGCCGAGGCCGCAACCAAAGTTCTATTGCCCAAAACTATGTACAATTTCTCGACTGTCTCCAAAAGCTGCCCCGCGGCGTCGGGAAAGGTACTTGATGTCGGAATTCTAATCGCAACTGTCGACGAGTTATTGCCTTCTTCGAGCGTTTTGATCAGTACATTATCCAGCTGAGGCGCCGACCAAAAGACTCTTCCCGCTTGGATGTCAGCATGAATTAGGAAGACAGGGTCACGCAGTTCAAGCGCATAGTGCCTTGCATGGTCCACATCCAATTCAACAGAAACGAATTTGTCGTCCGCGGAATAGCGAGTCGAGGCTGAACTCTTGAGCTGTATTTTGAACCAGAGCCCGTCGGGACTACCATCGGCAAAAATCTGTACGACATGGTCAATTCCAAAATCCTCTTCGATACCGGTTAAGACCCAACCTAGCGGCTCGAGAGTCTGGCGTAGTAGGCGATCCCCCGCTCGGTCGGTCTCCTGCTGTGGACTCTTTTGAATCATCTGAAATCCAGTAGAAGAATTCTCCTCAAATCATGCACGCCCAATTCGCGTCGAGTCAACTAACCGCCGCCAGCATCGCTGGGCGATTAGTCCAGAGAAGCCTACAAACGTGATCTAATCTCTGAGTGGACTTGCGTCTTCCCTTTGAGGGCATCGACCGCTTCAAAAGCGCCTCGCAGCGCGCCCGCGTTGGCACCGAATCGTGGGGTGCCTTGAATTTTTTCTGCCCTGTTTGTGATTCGCCGCGACTCGACGTTGCTCCGCACGGAACAGCGACGCTCGATTACTCCTGTCCGAAGTGTGCATCACCGTTTCAACTGAAGAGCCAATCCAAGCCATTCGGTGCGAGGATTCTCGACTCCGCCTATTCGCAAATGAAGCGCGCTATCCTCACAGACCGCACGCCGAATCTCTACGTCCTGCACTACGACATGACCGCCTGGGCCGTCCGC
The DNA here is from genome assembly GCA_963843265.1 of uncultured Acidobacteriota bacterium. Lineage (GTDB taxonomy): Bacteria > Acidobacteriota > Terriglobia > Acidiferrales > UBA7541 > Acidiferrum. The sequence goes on from CAWJJR010000006.1 coordinate 121,821, forward strand.
ACCGTCATCCTGATCCCACACTTCGCCTTCGCGCTTTCCGCCATAGAGGTTCGCCCGCCTCTTGCGCCATCCGCTCGCCGCGCCGGCTGGGTTGGCTGCAATATCCTTCTCAACAAAATCCCTCAGGACGCCCGCATCCCCATCATCGCTGGCGGCATCGCGAGCCCCGCAGCCGAAGTTCGCCGCGCCTACGGCCGCCTACGCCCGCTCGAAAAACTCAAAGTCGAAACCCGCGGCTGGACTCTCGACGTCCTTAACGTCGTCCGCTCCCTCAACAAACCCCACTTTCTTCTCTCCGACGTCTACGCCCACGCCGACGAACTATCCAAACTCCACCCTGACAACCGCCACGTCCGCGACAAAATCCGTCAACAACTCCAAGTCCTCCGCGACCTCGGCCTCCTCTCCTTCCTCTCCCCCGGCTCCTATCGTTTAACTTAATTTTTGGCTCAATCCTCAACAATCCGGTCCGCTTCCGAACTAGCCAGCACGCAAACGTCGGCGAACACTCTTCTGGTATAAAGCGTGTTGCTCCCGGCTCTTTTTAGGATGGCCTCCTGATTTTTTCTGAGCGCTCTATAGATTTGCATCATCTGCGGGACGGTCGGTTGCCTACCTGGGCGCCTAAAGGCGTTGCACAGACCGCTCAACACACCTTGAACCGTTGTGCCGTGAATCCTAGGGTCCGTGCCCTTCAGATCGCTCAGCGACTTGTCCACTCGGTTCGCCACGGCTTCGAAAACAAACCAGTTTTGCTTCTGGCCTTCCCGCCGAGTGGCATCGGCTACGCACAGCCCAAGCTCGAACGGCATCTTAAATCGGGGCACTCGCGGTTTGGCCGGGTCCAACTGCACCCGCGATAGATCGTGGACCGAGTAGTCGCAGCTTCGCTCCAGCTTTAAGATCTTCTCCAGCCGTCTCGAACTGTCTGTAATTTCCAGCGTGGCACGAGGGACCATGCCATACGCACTAATCCCTGCAATATAAGCGAGAAACAATCGTTCAAATTTCTTGTCGTAGGGAGCGTTCAGGAAAACTTCAGCGCGCCACTTTTTTAGCTTTGCCACGGGCGCTTTTTCTTTTTCTCGTAGAAGTCAAGACTTTGGCCCCGTTTTTATGCCCGGCCTTATCGTGGCCCGATCGCCCAGAAAACGCCACATTTGTCCTCATGAGCCGCTGTAGCCACCTCAGCCTGGTCTTCGACACACCTAATATTTTCGCCGTGTCTTCCGCAGTTGCAAATTTCGAATTCAGAACGATGGTCATTTCTATACTCTCTCTTTATAGTACTCCTAGATACTCGAAAAAGCCAGAGGGTAGGTTCATCTCCATACTAACATCATCCACAAATTACCTGGTGCCGTAGCCGGGTGCCGCAGCCTTCGGTTTTAAGGCTGCGGGTTTTGACTCTTCTCCCACTACGCCGGGTGCCGGGTGCCCCACATGTCGATTTTACACGTGGGTGTTTTGACTTTTGTCTCGCCCCCCAAACCCACTTCGCTTCTTGTTTCTTTGGCCTACTCAAACTCCTCCGGCCATTCTTGCGCGGCGTGAAGAACTGCCAGAACGCGCACCTCTTTCTTCTCGATCCGGTGAGCGACAAGGAACGGCGTGCCTGAAATAACCAGCTCGCGCGTACCCGCCACGCGCCCCTCCGTGCCCGCCATGGGGTGACGGGCAAGCATCTGCGTGCTCTCCCAGACTTGCTCCGCGGTTCGAGCCGCAGCTCTGCGATTTTCCTCAGCGATGTATTCAAACGCGCTGACAAACTGCTCCCGGGCCAGAGTCGTCCACCGCACGCGCATCGCAGCGCGCTACTTCGCTCGCCGCATTCGGGCAACCAGCTTCTTCATTTCCGCGTCCGGCACAAAGTCCCCTCGTTCGGCTGCGCGCAATCCCTTCTTGATCAGCTTGATGTGGTGCTCGTTGAGCCGCAGATAATTTTCCACCGCCTCGTTCAGCAGGTGGCTCCGATCCCGGTCCATGCTCCCGGCCAGCTCATCCAGCGACTCCACCGTATCCGTCGGAATCCGGAAACTGATGGTCTTCAGCGCGCTCATGATTTGGCCTCCCGTAATACACAATAATACGCTGTATCACCGCGCATTACAACGGCTGGCAGCAGACTACCCCTCACCCCAGTCCTCCCAAACCAAACCCTTCACTCTCCCAAACTCCTTCGCGTTCGCCGTAACCAGCATCATCTTCCGCGCCATCGCTTGCCCAGCAATCAACACGTCATACGTTCCCATCGGCTTCCCGGCACGCTCCAACGTATTGCGAATCTCCCCGGCGTGGCGCGCGTCTTCTTGCCCAAATTCCAGTACCCGCACGGGCCCCGAGAGAAACATCTCCAGTCGCCGGGTGTTCGCCTCGGTCTGGACGCTCTTTGCCACCCCATACCAAAGCTCATCCACCGACACCGACGGCACCCGTATCTCGTCGCCTGAATCGAGCGCATCAGCGAATCGCTTCCGAATTCGTTCCGATGTCCCGTTGATCAGCGCGATACACACGTTAGTGTCCAGCAGATACTCCATCGCAAGCCTCAGTCAAAGAACTTGCGGCGCTGCGGACGCGGCTGTTTTCGGCCGCCTTTCAGCAAAGGGTCTCCGCCGATCCGGTCCATCGCCGCGAACCATTCCTTGGGATCCGAAATCATCGGCTCCAGCAGCACGCCCTCGGGAACCCGCCGCACCCGTACGCTGTCCCCCTCAAAACGAAACTCACGCGGCAGCCGCACCGCCTGGCTCCGCCCGTTCCGAAACAATTTTGCTACTCCGCTCTTCGCCATGGCCGCCTCCCGACAATTGATATATACCATACATCTATACCATTGTGTAAGGTCCCGTCCTTATGGAATCTCGGGGCGGGTGTCCACTTGCTCTGTAATGGTGAGTGTTTTGATTTTTCTTCCACGCTCGCCGGGTACTGCGGCCTTCGCTTTATAGGCTGCGGGTTTTGACTTTCCCCTCCGGGATTCCGCCCCCCTAGCCCCGTTTTTCACACTTTTCGCTTGACAGGAACTTACTCCTAGCCTATAGTAAAGCCTAGGTAACATTGTGAGTTGCGGCTGTATCGCCAGCATCCCTGCTGGCGTTTTCACTTTCCGGACCATGCTTTTCGGCCTAACTCCTCTATCCGCAACGCTTACGATAGGAACTGCACTCTTGCACAATTTTGGTGCAAATAACCCCACGCAAGTTATTTGGAATGAGCAGTTTTAAAACTGCATGAAAATAAAGGACTTTATCTATCTTTAGAATGAACAGTTTTGCAAAAACCCGGGGGGCCCCCCACCGTGGGGTGGTACAGACCGGGCACATCCCTGACAGAACAGACCGTGAGCATCCCTGACACTATTCTAAGGTGGCGGGTGCTGCGCCCTTCGCCTCAAAGGCTGCGGGTTTTAAGTTTTTCTATAACGTCCGCGGGACTTCGCTCATCAGCTGGTGGAAGTTGCCTTCGCCGTCCTTGAACGCGCTCATCCACAAATCGTGCTTTGGCATCGGCGCGATCAGCCGGGGCGGCGCAACGATGTCCACACCCTGCTGCACCAGCCGCTGGTAGCCGGCCTGAATGTCCGCCACCCGGAAATAGAGGATCGAGCTGGGATGGTCGTATTCCGGCGAGGAGGCGGTGCCCAGCATCAAGCGCACGCCGCCGCAATCAAAGAACGCCATGCTCGGCACCGTGAAGAGCAGCGGCAACCCCAGCACGTCGCGGTAGAACGCCGTCGCGCGCTCGACGTCCTTCACAATGATCGAAATCTGTCCGATGTTTTGAATTCCCAGGACTGGGGCGGTTGCGCTCATTTTGCTTTACCTCCGGGGGAAGATTAGTTAGCATAGCTAACTATCTTCCATGCCTCCTGTCAAGCACAAAAAAGCGCCTGCTCCAAAACCCTCTGCCATCGCTCTTCCGCCGGTTATTCCTTCCACTGTTCCCGCCGCTGCTGACTCACCAGCTTCTGTGGCGCCGGCTCCAACCGCAATCGACCTAGCCGATCAACTCCACTCCGCCGCCATTCACCTGCTGCGCCGGCTCCGTATTCGCGATCGCGAAAGCGGAATCGGTCCCGCCCAGCTTTCCGCACTTTCCGTGCTTGTCTTCGGCGGCCCAAGGTCGCTCGGCGAACTGGCCGATGCCGAACAGGTCCGCCCGCCCACGATGAGCCGCGTTGTCGCCGGCCTGGAGCGCTCCTGTCTGGTGCGCCGCCATGCCACCGAAGACGGCCGCCGCGTCCGCCTCTCCGCGACAGCCAAAGGAACCAAAATCCTGTGGGAGGGGCGCCGGCGCCGTGTGGAAACACTTGCCAAAGCGCTCGCCGCACTGAACGAAAACGAAACGCAAAAGCTCCGCGAAGCCGGGACACTACTGCAGCAAGTCATTCGCGCGCTCTAGGAGGGTGTCGGAGAGAAATCTCCTAAAATTGGTCGGATAGCGAGATTTTTTGCGGTGAACTATTTCCTTTCTTCAGAGGCTTCGTTAGTATGCGTGCATGAGCTTCCAATTCCGAGCCTGCACGTTGGATCAACCGCTTCTCTTAGCTCCCTCCTTGCAACAATGGCTTCCCGAAGGGCACTTGGCGAGGTTCCTCGCCGACGTAACGGAACAGCTGGACCTGTCGGCCATCTATTCTACCTACGATCGTCCGGATGGCCGGGGGCAAGCGGGATACCACCCGCTGTTGATGACGCGCTTGCTGCTGTATGGCTATTGCGTGGGAGTGGCTAGTTCGCGAGCCATCGAGCGGGAGACCTATGAGGATGTGGCGTTCCGCTATCTGGCGGCGGACCAGCATCCGGATCACGACACCATAGCGAATTTTCGGAAACAGCATCTGGCCAAGCTGGGAGAACTGTTTGTGCAGGCCTTGCAATTGTGCCAGAAGGCCGGATTAGTAAAGCTGGGGCACGTAGCCATCGATGGCACCAAGATGCAGGCGAATGCGAGCAAACACAAAGCCATGAGCTACGGGCGGATGGGGGAAGCCGAGCAGAAACTGCGGGCCGAAGTGGAAGCCCTGCTGCGCCATGCGGAGGAAGTGGACGAGGCCGAAGATCGGCAATACGGGAAAGGCCAGCGAGGCGATGAATTGCCAGCGGAATTGGCGCGGCGGGAGAGTCGGCTGAAAAAGATTCGGGAAGCTAAGGAGGCTTTAGAGGCCGAAGCCCAGCAAAAAGCGCAGGAGCAGAAAGCGGAGGCGGAAGCCAAGATCGCCGCACGGCAGGAGCAAGAGAAACAGACCGGGCAAAAGCCGCGAGGGCGGGCTCCTCAGGTTCCTAACCCCGAGGAGGCTAAACCAGAATCTTCGGCGCAGCGGAATTTCACCGATCCGGAAAGTCGGATTATGCCGGATGGAGCGCACAAGGGGAGTTTCGTGCAGGCCTACAATGCTCAGGCGGCGGTGGATAGCGCGGCACAAATCATCGTGGCAGCAGAGATCACGCAACAAACCAACGACAAACAGCAGTTGGTGCCGATGCTCCAACAGGTGATCGAGAACGTGCATGGCAAACCACAAGTGGCCAGTGCCGACACGGGTTACTGGAGCGAGGCCAACGTCACCGCGGAAAGCTTGCAAGGCATCGACCTGCATGTGGCCACAGAACGACAGCAGCACGGCGAGAGCCAGGACGTTCCCGTGGAGGGAGGGCCGAAAGGAAGTTCGGCCTTACAGCAGATGCGAGACAAACTGAAGACGGAGGCCGGTAAAGCCCTCTACAAGATGCGGAAACAAATCGTCGAACCTGTTTTTGGATACATCAAAGAGGGACGAGGATTTCGCCGGTTCAGCTTTCGCGGCTTAGGGAATGTGCGCAGCGAGTGGAGACTTATTTGTGCCACGCACAATCTGTTGAAGCTCTTCCGGTCAGGATGGAAAATGCGGCCTTTGAGCACTTAACAGTGCCAAACCCGCGGTCTCCCTTTGCACTCTACAGCAGTGCAGTAAGACTGTCAGAGGCCGAATACGGCTCACCAAGCCATTACCCCAACAATCCCACCATGTTTATCGATAAACCCGATGCCTTGGACTTCGTCGCGAACTTCTCTCCGACAAGCTCCTAGCACTCGCTAGGCCGCAAATGCTTTTCAAGATCAGTTGATCGCGGCAAATTCGTCAGCTAAGCCAGAAATTCTGAAGGATTGCGTTGCTCAGGATTGTTGAGCAGGGGAGCGGAACGTGTATTCGACGCCGTAACGGAAGACCTCGCCACCTGAGAGCGCTTCGACGCGTTTGATCTGGGACGGAACAAATAGACAGGGTTCCCCTGGCGAGAAGGGCGCGGCAATTTCAAGCAATGAATCCAGAGCGTATTGCCTCAGGCTGTGGAAGCACAGACCGCCTTTGGATATGTTCTCGCACTCGACGATTTCGTCTGCATGAGCCGGGTGACGCACGCACGCGGTGAAACTTACGCGGATGCGAACGTGGCGCCGCTTGTTGATGCGCCGGCCATTTGCATCCAGCTCGCGGGTGGCAGCATCCCGGGGCTTGACCGTGGGAAGCGCGAGTTGCCTGGAAGAAGGAGTAGGCTGGGGTGCCGGCAGCTCAGCAGTCGCGACGGCCGCCACAGTCGAACTTTGAATATCGGATAAGGAAGCAAATTCGGAGATGGTTGACGCGGCGGAATACGGGGACTCCGGCGTATCTGAGATAGACAGAAGAGGTGCGGAGAGCGTTGTTTCCATGGACCCAGCGAATGCTGGCGCATGGGCGTGCAACGCGGACGTTGAGGGGCTTGGCAAGGGCGGCGGCGCGCTGAGATTTAATTTGGCTGCTTTTGCGGCAGACGCGGGCAGGGGCTCGCCTTGAGCTTTTTTCCACGGCGTAGAGATGCCGCAGTCCGGGCAAAAGCGCAGGATGTTCCCTAGGACGGAATAAACGTCGTCTTCGATATCGCCTTGTTGGACGTCCTGGCGCGCGTGGCAGAAGCTGCATTCGAAGGAGACGCTGTGGATAGCCGAGTCGAACGACTCGGGAGGAGGAAAATCCATCGGCCAGAAATGCGGATCTGGATCGACGAACGCGAGGCCATACACGTAGCGGCCGGGTTCGCCGCCGATCTGGCCGACGAGGCGGACCACCGCCTCTTTCGTAGAATCGGGCAGCCGAAGCGTCAGGACTTCGTCAGGGGTAAACCGGTATCGAGACAGAACGCCTGCGCCGTGGCGGCTGAGCACCACCGTTTTCGTTTCTTCCGAGAACACTTTGCCGGTCGTGTCCGTGCCGAGCAGAACGATAGCGAGCTCTTTCGTGATGCGTCCGCTGCGGCGTTTCGAGTGCATAGGGGAGCAGGCACACGGTGTCCCAACGCGGGAATGCCCACTACGCTTATCGGCAGCGCGGCTGGAATCTTTAGCTATTTCAGGGACGAAGTTCGAAGACCGAACAGTCCAGCGGCAAGAAAAGGCGAAACGATCGAAGGATGAGGGGTGAAGAAGCTGCGAAGTACTGAGGTACCAAAACGAGGGTGTCCAGAGGGGCGGGAAGTACTGAGCAGAATGAACCCGTCGGGCTATCGACGCGACAGAGGGCGAAGGGCAGAATCGCAAGTGTAGTCGGGAGTTGGTTTCGGCTTCCGGAGCAGAAAGGTTTGGGCCTGATTGCTCCTGTAGAACGTTTTGCTGCTCGCGAGCGCAGCCAAACGCGCGGAAGAATCGAACCGGCTTCTGGTTACAAGACCCTCCATCCCCCACGCCCGAGCGGCCGGTCCCCCCACCGGCCGCTCATTTTTTTGCGAGGAAGCTAACAGCTCACAGCCGACAGCTTGAGGTCAGAGAAGGGTTGGAATTGGGTACGGAGGGCCCAACGGCGAACAAGCATAGATCCGCGCGGGTAGGGCACGGCGTGCCGTGCCCCTACGACCGGACCGGGCCAACAGAGGAACTCAAGGAAAGAGAAGGGCCCGAATTTGGTAGGGCCCCAGCGGCTAAACCACTTCGATGACACACTCGCGGGAGGCGAAGCTCCCGAACAAGCCAACCACCAAGAGGCACCCAAAGAAATGAAAAAGGGGGCTGGTGCAAGCCCCCTTAATCGAACTGACCCCCCAATAAACCAGAACCGAGTCGAGGTTCGGTTCCGGCCACCCCGGGAAGCCAATCTTGTAAGTTGTGGGAAAAGAGAGCAATAGTCGTGCCAGCGGAACGAAACAAGAGCGCTCCGGTCCAGATATATGATTCAAAAGAATTTATAAGAAATTCAAATTCGAGCGGTCAAATAGTGCTCTTCGGATTCTACAAAATCTCACATAAACCGGAGAATACCCTACATTCTTTGGGAGTATTGCGTCGAAAAAACGATGGTAAGCGGATGCATCGAGGGTGTTGGGATTGGTCCGCGGAATCCGGGGCTAGTCGGTAACGTTAACGACGACAAATGGATATTTGATTGACCCGGCAATGGTCGGGATCCGTAGAAGATGCGCTAAATCGCAGCGGAACGTTGGTAGCGGTGCCAGACGGGCCAGTCCAAAATAAAAGCAGAGACCAGACTCGAGAACCAAGCCTGCTCCTATTCGGCAAACTTGAGGACCATTGCGCTACTTATGCTTTGGGTGGAGAAGCCGTTCCGACTTGGACAACTGCAAGGGGACGCGAAGCTGTCAGGAGTACTTTCGGTCTTATCTTACGTAACTTGTCTATTCCAGGTTAAACATTAAGTTTGTGTTAAAACAACTCAAAAATACTTGACTATGGAGGACAACGTGTACAGATTATACCTAGATAGTTCCCCCATTCTTCCCGGAGGTGAACGCATATGAAAATTCTCTTGGGTAGGATACGCATTGTTGGCGCTAGTTCCGCTATTATTTGTGGCTCTTGCCTTTGTGACTGTTGGAGGCCCGGCAAAAGTGCAGATCATCGACAAGCATGGGAGACCGCTTCCCAACATCTTTTATGGCGCATCTCGAGACTCGAGGGTTGCGTTTGAGCTTTCTGGAAGAGCCGCAGCCGGCAGAACGAGTGATCGCCCGTGCCTAGTTCGCAAGGTTGTTTATCGTCAGTCCGAGGATCCCGGCCGGCTGGTGGAAGTCCAGGGGCGATGCGCCGGCCATTACTTCGTAAGTGAGTATCGCGACTGCGAGGCCTATTGCGGTGGAGGCGTGGAGCAGTGGGTTTACAGCGATTCCTTGCTTGCCACTTACTGTGACGGGTACACATACGACTACACGGGTTGTGGTTCGGGACAATGCTTTGAAGAATTCACTTGCTTCGGCTGTTTTTGAAGACGGCAGAGGAGTCGGAGGTATGTGATGCTTGGAACGGAAAAGGCGGCTATGCGAAATCGAGGAGCTTGGCGAACACTGTGTTCCCTGCTGATTCTGGCGGTCGGTCCGCAGGCTGGAGTGCGGGCTCAAGGGGCAAAGTCGTACGACCACTCCGGAGCCCTTCCGTCCTCGTCAAGCCGTGTGTTGTTTGACCGCGGGGCTTTTTTTGGGGCGCACGCGGCAATGCCTCGTTGGAATAATGGTTATCTAATCAGCCGGGAAGTTGAGACGTTTGAGGATGGGACAGCCAATGTGCGCCTATACGATCGGTCCGGCAACAGGGTCGGAGGGGCCGTGATTTGGTTTCCCGGATCGCAACGCGTGCTCATTTACTCTGCAACTGCGACGGCTGATGGAAAGATCCTCGCTTCCGGCACGGCTGAGAAAATCGATGGCTCTCATGCCTCCTTCATCGCCCTAACCGACCGGGCGGGAAAGTTGACGGACGTTATCCAAACGAAGGGTTTTGTCCCCGTAAATATATGTCAAGCACCAGACGGGAGTGTGTGGGGTTTTGGCGGAACCGGGTACGATGAGAATTCGGAGCCCAATCCGGGCGATACCCTGCGTCGTTTTAACTTTCGAAAAGGAGAATTAAGCTCCTATCTTCCCAGGTCGAGCTTTCCGAAGCAGCTTCATCCCGGCCCGGAAGTCCTTGCCTACATTCATTGTGCAGGGCAAGAGGTTGTCGCGTACAGTTCCTCGGCCAGAGAGTACATTGAAATGAAGTATGAGAACGACTCGCCACGTATTTACAGCGCTGAGGTCCCCTCGGGTTTACAGCTCGTTGGCTTCGCGGCGATCAGCCCGGATGAAGTGTTTGGCCATTTTTCGCGTGCGGGGCGCGACGGGTTGTTCTCTCTTTCTCTCAATAAGGCGGCCGGCACAGCACAGTGGCTGCCGGTAGAAGGCACGGTAGGCGTTCACACAAAGCCGGGCGTAATTATTGGGTTGTGGGGGTCGGACGGCGACAAGTTAGTGTTGAGCCGAGCAGAGGATAATGCGGGGGCTGAGGCGCTTCATTGGGTGACTCCACCCGAATAGCCGGCGGATCTCGCCATGCCCCGCTTGGAGGCTGCGAGGAAGGTAGCAGGCGGCCATTGCAGGGCAGGAAACATTTTTCTGGCTGGCGAGGAAGCGCATCCGAGTTTAGAACGAGAGCTGGGAGCGTGTCTTGCATGGTGTCGTGGCCGGGGCGAAGGGCGGCTTGAGCCTCCACTAACGGTAATGTCGCGAGGCGGGAAAAAGTTCCCAGAGAAGAAAGAAATCTCGCCAAAGTTAGATGGATTTGGGAAATAACACGGAGTTAGTATGGGAATGGCAGGGCGGCGGAGATAGGCGTTGGATCATGAGAAGATTTCGGTACTCCGTCGCGGCATTTCTGTTTATGTGCGCAGTTAGCCCCCCTTCAGGTCGTTCCCAGTCAAGCCTCGAGAAAATCAAAGCCGAGTATCAAGGGGCGACCGCACAGCTGCAGAGGCATATCGTCGATGAATGGTGGATCGACGAGGAGCCAGAATCCCCGCAACTCCTGGCTCGCCAATGGTCGCTTACGGGGGAGTGGGTTGCAGCCGGGCTGAATGCACATCCTTCGGAAGGGGTGAAGGCGGCGATCAATAATCTTGTACCGAATATTGAGCCGCAATGCCTCAGATTGGGCGATGATGCGTTTCTTGTAGCCGCACCGAATCCGATTGGCAATGTCTTCATCGTGGCAAAAGTGGCCGGATACTTTCGATTGGCGTGGAGCACGGCGGATTTGCAGAGAGCGCAAGGCAAGGACGCAGAGATCTTGGCGGCGTGGCGCCCGGAAAATGCTCGTCATGGGGGCCGAGGACCCTACTATGCTGCATCGCGGAGCGCGGGATCGGTCATTCCACAGATTGGAATCCTCCCCGCAGACGCGAAAGGCCACCCGCGTTTTTATATCAACGGAACGTACGCGCAAAGCGCGGGTGGCACCGTAGGAGCACAAACAAGCGTGTGGCTTTGGGATGGGAAGATAGCACTGCCGGTGATCGTCCGGGACTATGCCATGATGATCGACCAGAGGGTATGGACTCGGGTGGAGGGCGACCTGCTAAAGGTTCAGGAGAAAAAGTTCTTCCGCACATTCTTTTCGTGCGGGTCGTGCGAGGAACGGCAGACGGACTGGATTGTGCGACTGGAACCTGAGGGGGTTAAGGATCTTGGTGAAGTCAGTAAGGTTCCCGAACTCGACGCGGCAGACGAACTGTTCTTTCGCGTCATACATCACGAGCCAACCGCGGATATTGCAGCTCCCGCTGCGGTCAAGGCGGCGGAAGGCATTGTTGAGGCCGCACGCAAAGAACATTCCGAAAAAGTGTGGAGCAAATACCCTTCGCTCGGGATGATGGGTCAGTGGAATATTCGAAAAAGCGGAAGTGATGAAATCTTGCGTCTGTCTCTCGACGACGCAGGAAACAACCTGTTCACGCTCCGACTATCAGATGGGAAGTTTTTTGTGGCGGCGCTGAGTCAAATTGCCGAATCCTGCGGGCGGTAGGAACTTGGTGAAGGGCCCTGCTAGCCGGCGCTCGGGCGGGCACGGGGAAGAGGATCCAACAGCGAACTGAGTAGGGGTCAAACAGGAAAAATGAGGCCGCGAAAAAAAGCGCTTGACATATTCCCATATCGGAATGTATTGTTAGGGCATGGCACGAGCGGCGACAACTTCGGATGCGTTCAATGCGGTGGCGGAGCCGCGGCGGCGAGAGATTTTGAACTATCTGGCGCTGCAAGAGCGGCCGGTGGGAGAGATCGTGGATGCTTTGGAGATGGAGCAGCCTTCCGTTTCGAAGCATCTGCGCGTCTTAAAGGATGTCGGGCTAGTGAGTGCGAGAAGGGATGGGCGGCAGATGTTTTACCGGACGAACGCGGACGCGATACGGCCTTTGCATGAGTGGGCGGGAACGTTCGAGCGGTTTTGGCGGCACCAACTGATTCGTGTGAAGGAGCGGGCGGAGGAGAAGAGCGGCGCGGCGAAGAAGACTTGAAGCGAGACTTTTGGGAGCAATTCCAATTTCGAGCAAACACAAGGAGGAAAGATGAGTTCGATGGCAGCAGCGGTCGTAGCACTTGAAAATTTGACGTTGAACATTACGCAGGAAATTCATGTGAAGGCTTCGCTGGGGACGACGTTCGAAGCGTTGCTGGAACAGCTTGGGCCGGGAACCGAAAGGGGAGATGGGACGCCGATGCCGATGAAGATTGAGGCGTGGCCGGGCGGGCGGTGGTACCGCGACCTGGGCGAAGGGAACGGACATTTCTGGGGACATGTGCAGGCGATCAAGCGGCCGACGCTGCTGGAGATCTACGGGCCGCTGTTCATGTCGTATCCGGTTGCTTCGAACGTGCAATACCGGTTGAGCGAAGCGGATGGCGGGACGCTGATCAAATTTCATCACACGGCGCTGGGATTGATTCTTGACGAGCACAGGAAAGGCGTGACGACGGGATGGGGATCGATTCACGAGCGGGTGCGGAAAGCGGCGGAAGCACACGCGGCGTTTACGACGGGAGACGGGAAGAAGCAGTAAGACCTGGAGCGAGTGCGCTCGAGTTAGTTGCGGCCAATTAGGCGGTTTTTTGAGAACGCAAAATATTTCAGAACACTATTTTTTTCCGAAGAAAAGGAGAACCGAGATGTCCATCGCACAAACCTTTCTCGCGGAGTTTGAAACGCAGGCGCCGGTGACACGGAAATTTCTGGAGCGGCTGCCGGAGGATAAATTGACCTGGAGGCCGCACGAAAAATCGATGACCGCGGGACAATTGGCCTACCATCTGGCGACCGTGCCGGGCGGAATCGTTCGCTTCGTGCAGAACAACCCCGCGCAAGCACCAGAATCTTTCAACTTTCCCCAGCCAGCGAGCCGCGAGGAAATACTGAAGGCGTTTGACGAAAGCATCACCGCAGTGCGGAGCTCTTTGCCGAAGTTTGAAGACGCAGCGATGAAGGAAACGTGGCGGATGGTTGGGGGCGGCCGGGAAATCCTCGCGCAGCCAAGAGAAGAGTTCATGCGTGATGTCATGTTCAGCCACTGGTATCAACACCGCGGGCAATTCAGCGTGTACTTGCGCATGCTCGGTGTCGCAGTGCCGGCGAGTTGGGGACCGAGCGCGGACGAGCCGCCGTTTTTTGCGCACCGAGCTAAATCGGCCTAGGGGCCGTTCAGGAGGAATTATGTGCCCGGCATGCATGGCGGCGACGGCGATGTTGATCGCGTCGGCAGTTTCAAGCGGCGGAGTGGCAGCGGTGCTGGTGACAAAACTTCGCGCGAAAGGGATGGCGCGGAAGATGTCGGAGAATCGAAACCCAAAGGAGGAAAAATGGGAACAGCAACTCACGAGCAGGTGAACTTGATGTTGCGGCTGTACGAGGAAAGACGCGAGCCGAAATTGCGCGATGCGCGTGATTGGTTCGCGGCGAACTTTCATGTGAACAATGCGGAGGACGTGATGCGGCTGTGTCCTCCGGGAAGCAAGGAAAACACGTATATGCGGATGGTGCTCGGGTACTGGGAGATGGTGGCCGGCATCGTGAACCGCGGTCTGATCGACGAGGACCTGTTCTTCGAAAGTACCGGGGAGCAGTGGATGGTGTGGGAACAGGTGAAGCCGGTACTTGGAGCGTGGCGGACAATGTTCGGGAACCAGAAGCTTTTCGCGAACATGGAAGAGCAGTGCAGGAGGCTGGAGGCGTGGCGGGAAAAGAACAGCCCAGGCTCGAATGAAGCCACACGCAAAATGCGCGCGGAAATGCTGCAAGCAGCGCAGGCGGCGAAAGCGCAGGCAGCCGGAGCATAGACCGAAGCACAGGCGAGGAAATGCTGCAGGAGCTTGCGGCGGATGGAGCCGCGAGCTCCCGAAGAGTGAGAGTGGTCGAGGACAAAATTCACAGGCAGGAGAAAAGGTGATGAATCAGAGCACAATGGAACAACCAAGAGTAGTTTCGCAGGCGGAATGGATTGCCGCGCGAAAGGAATTGCTGGCGAAAGAGAAGGATCTGACGCGGCGGAGAGACGCACTGGCTGAGGAGCGGCGCAAGTTGCCATGGGTGAAAGTCGAAAAGAAGTACGTGTTTGATACGGCGAGCGGGAAGAAAAGCTTGGGGGAGTTGTTTGACGGGAAGAGCCAGTTGGCGATCTATCACTTCATGTTTGGGACCGATTGGGAACAAGGGTGCCCGAGCTGCTCGCTGATTGGAGATCATCTGGATAATTTGGGAATTCATCTGGCGCAGCGAGACGTGAGGTTGATGATCGTTTCGAGGGCACCGCTGGCGAAAATCGAGGCGTTCAAGAAACGCATGGGGTGGAAGTTTCCGTGGGCGTCGGCGTCCGGGACGGACTTCAACTTTGACTATGAAGTGTCGGTCAAGAAAGAGGACGCGGGGAAAGAGCACATTTACAACTACGCCCTGACGAAGTTTCCGAGCGAAGAACGGCCAGGGATGAGCATTTTCTCCAAGAATGCGAATGGCGACGTGTTTCATACGTACTCGACGTACGGACGTGGACTTGAAGACTTGATGGGCATTTACGTGATCCTGGATCGCGTGCCGAAAGGCCGAGATGAGGCTGGGTTAGCGCATGGGATGGCGTGGGTGCGGCACCACGACCGGTATCCGGAGAGCGACGTGGTTGAGGTGAAGAGCGCGAAGGGCTAAGCGAGAGCCGAATGCATGAGGGTGCCCAAAGGGTTGCCGCGAGATGCGGCGGCCTTTTGGGCACCGCTTTTTTTAGGCGCCGATGGAGGAGCGAAGGGCGTTGGCGAGAGATTGGGAGAAACGCTGGACGTCGGCGTCGTGTTCGGCTTCGACCATGACGCGGGCGAGTTGCTCGGTGCCGGAATAGCGCAGGACGACGCGGCCATTTTCGCCGAGAGCAGATTCGGCTTCGGCAAGCGCGCGAGAGACTTCGGGAAGAGAATCGAGCGGGGGTTTGGATTTCACTTTGACGTTGACGATGATTTGCGGGTAGTCCTTGAGGCCCTCGACGAGGGATTCGATTTTGCCTCGCATGGAGACTAGCGATGCGATTTTTATGGCGGTGAGAAGACCGTCGCCGGCGGGGCTGTCGTCGAGAAAAATGACGTGGCCGGATTGTTCGCCACCGATGACGTTACCGCTTCGGAGCATTTCTTCGAGAACGTAGCGGTCGCCAACGGAGGCGCGAGCGAGCGAAATGCCTTCACGGGCCAAGACGAGTTCGAGGCCGAGATTGGACATGGAAGTGGCAACGACGCGATCGCCCCTGAGTTTGTTTTGGGATTTGAGGTGGCGAGCGACGGCGAGGAGAACGCCATCGCCGTTGACGATTTTGCCGGTTTCGCAAACGAAGAGGGCGCGGTCGGCATCGCCATCGAAGGCCACACCGAGTTGGGCGCGCTCGGCGACCACGCGCTTTTGCAAGCCTTCGAGATGGAGCGAGCCGCAGCCGGCATTGATGTTGCGGCCATCGGGGGAGACGCCCATCTCGATGACGTGGGCGCCGAGCGAGCGGAAGAGTTCGGGGCCGAGCTTGTAGGCGGCGCCGTTGGCGCAATCGAGAACGATGCGGAAGCCGGAAAGATTGGCGCCGGGAAGCACACGGGTGCGAAGAAAATCTAGGTATTCCGCGTCCAGAGACTCGTCGGCCTCGAGAAGCGGCGGATTTCTCGGCGGGGTATCGGAGCGATGTTTGAAAATGTCGGCTTCCAGCTCTTCTTCGACAGAGTCAGGGAACTTCATGCCGGCGTGAGAGAAAAGTTTGACGCCATTGTCCTGGTAGGGATTGTGAGAGGCGGAGATGACGACACCTGCCTGAAAATCATTTTGGCGAACGAGGCAGGCGACGCCTGGGGTGGTGATTACACCAGCGAAAGCTACGGTAGCCCCAGCGTGCTGGAGTCCCGCGGCGAGGAGCGCGGCGATGTGCGGGCCGGATTCCCGGGTATCCATACCAATGAGGGCGTGGGCAGCGGAGTGCTCGCGGAGCAGATAGGCGGCGAGAGACCGGCCGGTGGCAAAAAGAGTCGCGTCGTCGAGCGGCGGGGTGCCGGGAACGCCGCGAATGCCGTCGGTACCGAAAAGCTCTTTGGGCATGAGAGGCTCACGTTCAATTCCTGAACGGCTGAGGACAAGAAAGTTTAGCACACAGTACAGAGGGCACCCGGCCGAGAAACTACAGGATTCGCTTGGGTAAACAGCGAACTGATGGGCGGCAAAAATGAAACCGCAGGCGCTTGGCCGATTTGAGATGCGAAACGGGATAGTGCGAGGACATCCGCAATTTGCGCGAGTGTGTTAACGTGATGGGAACGGAGTGCCTCGTGCCTGAGACCGAAACGCCGCCATCGACAGTTCGAATCGCCGGGTCCACCTTTAGCTTGCGGATACTGGCCGCCGCAATCATCCTTCTGTTCTTCTATTACGCAGCGGGCGTCGTGATCACCGTGCTGCTCTCTATTTTGCTCGCCTACTTTCTGGACCCCGCAGTGGAATTGCTTGAAAGAATGCATGTGGCGCGGACGGTAGGGGCGATGATCATGGTGCTTCTACTGATTGCGGTTCTGTTTGCGGTGGGCTACGGATTGGCGACGCGAACGGAGGATTTTGCGGCAAATTGGCCGCGCTACGGCGCGTTGCTGAAGCAAGCGGCCGGCGCCGTGGAGGGCAAAATCAAAGGAATCGAGGGCCAGGTCTCAGAGATCGCGCCGGAGACAGTCCCACAACAGACGGGGGGAGAGCGGCCGGAGGCGGCCATTGTGCGCTCGCTTTTGTTCCGAGGCATTGGTTCTCTCTACGCGTTGTTTCTGGAAATTACGTTTGTGCCATTCCTGGTGTTTTTTATGCTGGCGGGAAAACGGGAGGTCTGGCACGGGACGCTGCAACTGTTTCCGGCGTCGCAACGAACACGCGTGAAAGAGACGCTGGAGGATTTGCGCGATGTTTTGCGGGACTATCTAGCGGGAATGACGCTGCTGACTTTGATGGTGATTTTGGCGAGCAGCTTGTTCTTCTGGTTCCTTGGACTGGATTTTCCGATGCTGACGGGAATCGCGTCGGGATTGCTGAATATGGTGCCGTACATCGGAGCGGTGCTGGCGTGGCTGCCCGCGTTTATCATTGCGCTGGCCAAATGGAAAACTTTTGGGGAATTCGCGCTGATCGCCGGGGGATTGATGAGCATTCACGTGCTGGCGCTGAATTTAGTGGCGCCGCAACTGGTAGGGCGGCGCGTGCGCCTGAACGCCGTGGCAATCACGATTTCACTGCTTTTCTGGGGCTGGGTGTGGGGCGGGATGGGATTGATATTGGCGATTCCGATTACGGCGGCGCTGCGAGTGATTTGCGACCACACGGAGTCCTGGCGGCCCGTCGGGCGGTGGTTGAGCGCTTGAGGACGTGGCAGGTGACTTGCGGAAACCCTCTCTCGCGAGGGTTTGCACGACTGCTTCAGAAGTCCCTCTTTTCTCCTTGTGCTTCGAAAGCTTACGACTATTCTTAGATTCGGATTGGATCGCGAGGACCGTTCGGCCGGAGAATTCCATGAGACGAGTGGCGTTTTACTTTGTAGCACTTGGATTATTTGCGGAATTCGCGGTCGTTCCTTCGGGGCTCGCGTGGGGATGCAAGGGACACCAGACCGTCGCGCTGATCGCGGAGAAGCATTTAACACCCGAAACGCGTGAATGGGTGTTGAAACTTTTAAGCGAAAATCCGATCGATCCGAAATTGAAGCGCTATTGCGGAGAAGCGTCACGCGACGTAATGGCGGACGCCTCGACTTGGGCGGACGACGTGCGCGGCGAGCGGAAGAATGGACCCTGGCATTACATAGACATCCCGCGGGGGTCGAAGCACGGACCGCTCGAGCCGTACTGCGGGCGAGAAGGATGCGTGACAAGCGCGATCACCGAGCAACTCGCCATCTTGAAGAATAAGAATGCCGACGCGGCAAAACGTGCGGACGCATTGCGTTACGTGATCCATTTCGTCGGAGACCTGCACCAGCCGCTGCACACCATAACGAATTCGGACGAAGGCGGAAATTGCGTGCCCCTTAAATATTTGCGGCGCAATCCGCATGAACACAATCGTTCGTTTTCGCCCAACCTGCACAGCATCTGGGACACGGCGATTCCGGAACGCGACGCGGAAGGCGCGGACGCGCTGGAATATGCCAATACGCTCGACAATTTGTTTTCAGCGGATATCGTGGGCTGGGAGAAGGCGGGGATTCATGTCGATGACTGGGTATGGGAGGGTTACGACTTTGCAGAAAGCGTGACCTATGGAGATCTGACCCCAAAGATTGCCATTGAGCCGAATGTCGCCGTGCATAGCTGCTCGGACGACAACAATATCGGCGAGCGCATGCTGCAGCTCAAGATCGTGGCGGGCGAAGCGTACCAGGAAAAGGCGGCGCCAGTGGCCGAAAAACGTATCGCTGAAGGCGGTGTGCGGCTGGCGATGATCCTCAACGAAGCGGCAAAGGCGATTCAATAGCCGAATTCGGCGGCCATCAGCGAGGGGACATAGGCCTGACTTTCTCTAGCCCAGGCATGGAGAAGTGTGCAATTCGATACACGGCTTAGCTTCCGGGTTGCATGAAGAGAGGGGAATGGTAATCTTAGTCTCGCACAGGATGTAAAGATTCCTCGTTTGTTGAAACACTCGCAGGTCCCTCCTCTCGCCTGCGGGAAAACTGGACTCACAACTCGACCACCCACCCTTCCGGAAAGTACATCAGGTACCCATGCTGCCCAGCGCGCGGTGCGAACAGGTGCTTACGGCCATTTTGGAGTCGACCGAGGAAGCGATCGTCGGAATTGCGCTCGACGGCTTGATTGAACTGTGGAGCCGGGGAGCGGAGCGTTTGTACGGCTACACGGCGCGCGAGGTTATAGGACGAGCCCTGACGACGCTGCTGCCGATATCCGAAATTTCAAATTCAAAGGAAGTTCTAGAAGCCGCGCGCGGCGGCAAAATAACGGAAAGCGAAACGGTCGAGCGGATGCACAAGAATGGTTCAAAGCTGAGTGTAGCCCTGAAGCGAACGCCGATGAGGGACGAACAGGGAGAGGTGACTGGCATTCTAGAGAGCGGGAGGGTCCTGCGCCTCAAGGCGGAAGATACGCCGTCAGAGACGCAACTGCGGCTTCTGGTGGAACAAATGCCGGTGCTTCTCTGGACGACAGACCGGAATTTGCAGATCACGTCGAATTGGGGCTCAGGTTTGGAACACTCCGAAATAAATGCCGGAGATCTGGTAGGGCAGACGGTATCTGAATACTTGAATTGCGATGATGCGAATACGGCGCCCATGGGACACCATCGTGCGGCATTGCGGGGCGAGTCAGTGCGATTCGAGTACGAGCGGCAAGACTGCGTACTGGAAATTCAGCTGCAGCCATTGCGAGCGCCGTCGGGGGAGATCCTAGGCTGCATTGGGGTGGGCCTCGATATCACGAAGCGGAAGAGGACGGAAGAGCAAATCCGCTACGAGGCGGCGCACGACGCGCTCACCGGACTGGCTAATTACCGCGAATTCATGGACACGCTGGTGCGTGAATTGCGCCGTGCCGAACGCAGCCATCATTCGTTCACCGTGTTGCTACTAGACCTGGACGACCTAAAATTGATCAATGACCGGCAAGGTCATCTAGCGGGAAATAAGGCGCTGAACCGGCTAGCCAAGGTTATGAAGGAGCAGTGCCGTGTGACGGACCTGGCGGCACGGTACGGCGGCGACGAATTTGCGGTCCTGTTAATCGATTCCGATCAAGCGATGGCCGAACATATGGCGCAACGAATCGAGGCTTGCGTGCGCGACGACGGAGAAGATCCGGCCATTAGCGTGAGCATTGGCATGGCGGTCTATCCCGGAGATGGACGAACGACGCAAGAACTGCTTGAGGCCGCCGACCGGCAACTGTATGGGCGGAAAAAAACAGGACGAATTCGGAATATGGCCGTCGGGTAGGCCAAATCGGAATGGCACAGTTGAGGTTGACACAGCAGGGCATGTCCTGTGACGCGTGACCCCGACAAGGTCAGGACAAGCTGGTGACTCATGCAAACCCCGTGTGCCAGATGCTGCCAATCGCGGAACTCCGCTTACAATTGAGGACGATTCCGCCGGACCGGCGTCGCGCGGGCACGAAGCGGATTGGCGGAAGCGTGGCCAGTAATCTTCTGCTGAAGAGAGGACACCGTGAAGAACAGGCAACTACTATTGGCGTTGCTCGATGAAGCTTATGAAAAGAAAACCTGGCACGGCCCCAATCTGAAGGAAGCGATTCGGGGAGTGAGCGCAAAGGAGGCCGCGTGGAGGCCGGGCGCGCGGCGGCACAACATTTGGGAAGAGACACTGCACGCCGCGTATTGGAAGTGGGCGGCACGCAGGCGGATGGAAGGCGGGAAAAGGGGATCGTTCGCGCTGAAGGGAAGCAATTTTTTCCCGCGTCCTGAGAAGGGCAGGGCAGATGAGGCTTCGTGGCGCGCGGATCGGGAATTGCTGGAGCGGGAACACCGCGCGTTACGAAAGACGATTGAAAAAGTTGTGAGCACTCCGCGAGAAACGAAATTTCTCCGGCACATCTACGGTGTGGCGTTGCACGATGTTTATCATGCGGGACAAATTCGACTGCTGCGCCGCTTGATGGAGCGTTGAGGCGGGTGCGAACTGGACGCGGCTTAGAAAGGCAGCAAGCGAAGTTTGCGGACGAGTTCGGCGGGATTAGCAGAATCCTGAAAAAGACGGATGGCGGCGATGCCGCAAGCTCCGGCCGAGAAGCAAGAGGAAGCGTTTGCGAGGGTGATTCCGCCGAGGGCCAGGACAGGAATGGCGACGGAGCCGCAGACTTCAGCGAGGCGGTCGAGGCCCTGAGGCGCACCGTAGGCGGCTTTTGAGGGTGTGGCGAAGACCGGGCCGAAGAAAATGTAATCGGCGCCAGCAGAGGCGGCCAACTGGACCGCTTTCAGCGAATGACAGGAAACGCCGATAAGAAAATCGTGCGAGGGAATTTTCGCGGCGGGAGAGCCCAACAGACGCCTCGCTTCTTCTGGCGGCAGTGAGTTTTCGCCTAAGTGTACGCCGCCGGCGTGTTCGGCAAGTGCCACATCCAGACGGTCATTCATCAGAACGCGGGTGGGAGGGCGTGTCACAGCCATCTCGTGAGGGGCCTGGTTAGAAATGCGAACTAGCGTTTCGCGCGTGAGCGAGGCGAGATCCTTACCCGTTAAATCCTTCTCGCGAAGCTGAACCCAATCGACCTCAGCTGCAGCTACACTCTCGATTTTCTCGAGAATTGCCTCGATCAAGCTTGTTTGCCGTTTGCCGTGCAGAGATCTGCGATCCGTGAGGTAGCAAAGGATTGGCCCGGCGTGCGCGGGCAGCTTGGAGCCAGGAACGGAGTTATTGAGGAGGGACACGGGTAGGACCTGGACGAGAACCGATAAAGCTGAGGGCCAGGATGATGTCCAGGACGCCGAGGCCGCTTACGGCGCCTCGAAAGGAAGGGTGAAGCACCACGGGAATGATCGCTGGAAAGTGGAGAAGAAAAAAGTTTTGCTCCCACAAGCCAGACCAGGGAAGGTAGAGGAGCATGGCTCCCATTTCGAAGCAAACGACGACCAGCAGTGCGCGGTAAACGCGGTTCATGGGTAAGAGGGGCCCCTGTTTTCGTGAATGCCAGAACTCAGCGGATGGGCTTCTGGAGAGCAGCGATGCGATCAGCAACGTCGCGATAGTCGATGTTCATCGCGTAGACCTGGGAAAAGCTCTTCAGGGCTGCGTCCGGCTCACCCGCGGATTCCTGGGCAACACCCAAATCATACCGCAATGCGAGGATGCTTTCCGGCTCAATGCCCGGAATGCGCAGAGCGCGCTCGTACCAGATGGCGGCGATGCCCGGCTGGCCTTTTTCCATGAAAGCGAGGCCGAGAAGAGTGCAGCACTGCATGCCATAGCGGAAAGGCTTGCCGTTGTCGGTGGCCTTGGCGACTTTCTGGAATTCGCTGATGGCCTCATCGACGAGGCCCATTTCGCGGAACGCGGTCCCAAGATTGTAGTGGGTCTCGAGGTCTTCGTCCTCGACGCCCATCTCCCCGAGCTCGGCGCGAAAATCGTCAAAAACTTCCTTAAGCGGGCTTGGTTCGCCTTGAGCAGCGGGCTTCAATTCCGGCTTAGGCGGAGCGGCTGGCGACGCGGCTTCAGAATGGGAGGGTACCAATTCGTCGAGGCCAAGGTCGTCAATCTCTTTCGCCAAGTCCGCAAGAAACTGGTCGGAGGCAAAACCGCCCGCAGCAGGGGCAGGGGCGGAATCCCTAGCGGTCGGTGCAGGTTCGGGTTCGGGCGGGTGCGCGACGATCGGTGTGGCGGGCGGCTTCTGATCGTACGCAGGGACCAAGGGTTCGGGTTCGATGACCAGCTCGTAATCCTGCTCGAGCTCGAATTCGGGTTCAGGTTCGGGTTTGGCTGGCGCAGGAGGCTCCGCGTGCACCGGGGGCTTCTGAGGGGCCGCAGGAGCTGGTGCTTGGCTCTGCTTGACAGGCGTTGGTACGCTCGGCGGCTCGGCAGGCGGAGGGAGCTCGGCGGAAATCTCCGCAGAGGCGTTCGGCTGCTCTTCCGCTTCGGGAGCGGCCTCGACGGGAAGTTCAAATTCCGCGACTTCAGGGGAGGCGGAAGCTTCCGCCGATACTGGCTCCTCTGAAATGGAAAACTCTTCGGCGGCTACCGGTTCCGCAGCAACTTCGGGTGGAGAGGGAGGAGGAGGGGCATCGGGCCGCGCGGGAGGTGGTTTTACAGCTGGCTCAGCTGGATGCGTGTCTTCCAGCATGGAGGCCCATTCATCGGAAAGATCCACTTCTTCCTGAACGGTGGAGGCTGCTGAGGAGGCTTCCGCTTCGGCAGTCTCCGCAGGCGGCGGTTCGGCAGGAGCAGGTTCGGCAGGAGCAGGTTCGGCAGGAGCAGGTTCCTCAAACTCCGGCACTTCTTCTTCAACGGCGGCTGCAGGTTCGGCGGTGGCCTCCATAACTGGAATTTCGGGGATCGTTGCCGTGGGAGTCTCGCGCATGGCAGGCGCAGTGCTGGCGGCCAACTCCGCGTCCGTGAGGCCGGCGGCGCGCTGGAATCTGCGGCGAAGTTCGCCGAAGCGTTCCGCGCTGCGCTGGTCATTCCGCTCCGTGTGAATTATCTCCAACTGGGCGGCAAGCTCGGCAGTGCGGCGGTCATCGCCAGCACCGAGGACGAAATCAAGAAGCTTTTCGAGGGTGGGCGTGTGGCGAGGGGCGCGCCGCAAAATGGCTTCCAGCAGGCCGATAGCTTTTTGCGTCAGTCCGTAGCTGGCAAAGAGATCGACGTCGGTGAGGGACTGGGCGATGAACTTCTGGGTTTCGTCGTCCAGCTGAGGCTCGCCATGGGCCGAGGCGGCCGCAGACGGATCGCCAGCGGTGGACCCAAAGGTCTCCATGTCGGGACGCAATTTCGGCGCGGGCGCCTTGGGAATTTGCGCTTGCAAATGCTCTTCGGGAGGAAGCGGCGGAGGTGGCGGCGGAGCTTCTAAGCCCGGCGTTCCCATTCTCCGGAGAACGCCCTCGAGTTTGCGCTTGGCGGAGTCGCTGTCCGGCTGGCGATCGACGAGCTGCTCAAAAGTGGCTTTGGCGTGTTCAAGTTGATTCGCGTTGGCTTGGGCGTCGCCCAAATTGGCAAGGGCATCGGGGAGACGGAAAGAATCACTGGTGCGGCCGTAGAAATCGACGAGCCACTCGAGCGGCTCGAGGCGTCCAGGCATCCGGGCCGCGAGATCGTTCTGCAAGCGGCCAATCACTTCATGCTCGCCGCCATCAATCATGGGCAAGCGAATCTGGCCAATGACGGACATGGCGCGCTCGCTCTGGCCGGACTCGAGAAGCGCTTCGACGATTTTTTGCGCGGGTCCGAAGTTTTTATTGTCGGCTCCCAGAACGCCGAGAGCGAGGGCGGTGGCTTTATCCCAATTGGCGCTTTTGACATAAAGATCGAGGAGCAACTCCGTTTGCTCGCCACCCTTTTCGAGATCCGGCACGTGTTCGAGCAACTCCGCGGCCTTGGTGAGATTGCCTTGCGAGGAAAAAGACCGCGCCCGCACGATGTTGGCGGCGATGCAATTGGCGTCGATTTTCAGGGCCTTATCGGCAAGTTTTTCTGATTCGGCTTGGTCTCCGCGGGCCAGGGCTCGCTGCGCCGCGGAAACGTAGGCGTCGACGGCTTCCCTGGACTGCCCCATCGCCTGGTAGAGATCCGCAAGGCGAACCTGGATGCGGAGATTGTCCGGCTCGGCAAGGAGAAGCTTCTTCAGCAGGCCAACCGCTTCCGGCTGGCGGTTATTCTTGAGGTGGAGTTCCGCAAGCTGCAAGAAAAGCGGGCGGGCTTCGCTCATGACCCCTTGCTGGACGTACAGGTCAGCCAGCTTTTCGAGGGGACGAATCTCTTCCGGCGCTAGTTTTGCGATGCGTTTGTAAACGGCGATTGCTTTGGTCAGAAAACCGTCGCCGACAAAAATCTGGGCGAGGCGCTCAAAATAATCGATGGCCTGAAAAGTTTCGCCCTGGCGAATATAAAGCTCGCCGATGGTCATCAGAGTGACCTGATCGCGCGGCTCGAACTTCAGAATTTGCTGGTACTCCGCGATGGCCTGAGGGACCTTGCCCTGATTCAGCAGCTTCTGCGCGGATTCGACAAATTTGCTCTTGTTATAGGCCATTCGTGTTCCCGGACAATACGCGGCCCACGCCTGCAGGAGGAGAAGCCCTCCGTCCCAAGTGTTGGAAAGGCAGACAGACGCCGTGCTTGTTAACGCTAGCAGGCAGGGAAAAGGCAAGTCAACGAAGCCAGAAAACAGTGTGAGCAGCCAGTTATCCCCATAAGGACTAGGAAACTAGTTGGCGAAGACGAGGCGAAGCGGGGGAGAGGCGATTTTTGAGCTTTGTCGCAAGGACGGTCTGGAAGGACAGCCAGCCGAAGGGAGCCGCGCAATAGGGATTATGAAGATGAAATGGATGACTTGCGGTTCGAGCTCGCAGATCGCGCTAGCCAATTGAATCGCGCGTTAGTGCTCGGAGGCCCAATAGATCGCGGATCCGTGAGCGGGAAGCGTCACGTCGACGAATTCTTTCGAGCCTAAGTCTTCATGTTCCCAAAGATCGCGGAGGTTGTACTTCTCGCGCTTCAGACCCAAGTCCTTCCAAACATAGTGAAACGACTGGGGCGCTGCTTCGAGATTGAAAAAGGCAATGTAGGCGCCATCGCCGGATTCGGGAGTGGCAACCCAGACGGCGGCATTGCCGGTCGAGAGGACGGCATGATTGCCGCTGGAGTGCTGATCTACGCCGATCAGTTCCGCATTGGTCAGCGCCGATTCTGTCCAATCGTCGCACAACGTGAGATTGCCCCCCATGATCAATGGTGAGCGAAAAATCGACCACAGAGTGAGCAGGGTCCTCTGCTCGTCGTGCGTGAGGCGCGTTGCGCGTGGCTTCTCCCAGCCTGCGGCGGGCTCGAGACGTCCGAGCGGAAGCATATCCGCGTCGGGCCAATGTCCCGGTCCTGAAAACTCGGCCCATTTCGCGGCGCGGGCAAATTGATTTTCGACGCCCTGCGGAAAATCCTTGTCGCTGTGCCAGACATCCCAAACATCATCCGAAATACGCCACATTTGCGCATAGCGGCGCAACTCGAGGGCTTTATCGAGGGGGGCCGGGCCGGGGGAGAGGCTGAGAACGATAGGCCGACGAACCGTGTGAAGCGCGCGGCTGATCATGCGAATCTCGTCGCCCTTGTAAGGATGGCTCGAAATGCAGTCGACTTTCAGGAAGTCTACGCCCCATTCGGCGTAGAGCTTGGCAATGGAATCGTAATAGGCCTGTCCGGCGGCGGAATGACTGTTTACGCCGTAGTTGTAGGGATTCCAGGGACAGGTGTCTGAAACATCCGCGGCTGCTTTGGCGTGAAACGAAGACCCAGCAATCGGAAGGTCTTTCGCAACCGCTTCCCGGGGGATGCCACGCAAGATGTGGATACCAAACTTCAGGCCGAGGGAGTGCACGTAATCAGCGAGTGGTTTGAAGCCGGCGCCGTGTTCGGCCGAGGGAACGGAGTTGATCGCGGGAATGTAGCGGCCGTTGGCGTCGAGGCTAAATTGCGCGGCGGCCGATTGCGTCCCGACGGAATGATTCGTCACGTACCAGCCTTCATCCACGACGACGTATTCCCAGCCGTAGGCTTTCAAATGCTCGGCCATCCAGGCCGCATTCGCTCGGATGTCGGATTCGCTGACGGTCTCGCCATAAGAGTCCCAACTGTTCCAGCCCATCGGCGGCGTGGCCGCAAGCAGGGTTTGTGCCTCGGCTTCCGATGAATTGCTCCCTGGCTTTGCGAAGAGCATCCACAAACAAAAAATTACAGACGTAACCGCAAGTAGAGCAGCGGCGTGGCGCATAAACCAATTCCATTGCATCGGAAAGACCTCTGGAATGTCCGGCGGAGATTTTATGCGAGACGCTAGAAAAGCGGTAGCGGAGTTTGCGTGGCACCGGCGGACCAGCAATTCGCTTCGCGAACGGGTGCAAAGGAATAACGGTGCAGCGGGGAGGGGCCGTGCTGGCGCAGAGCCTCCAAATGGTCGGGCGTAGCATAACCTTTGTGGCGGGCGAGACCGTATTGCGGATAGACCGCGTCCCATTTTTCCATGCAGGCGTCGCGATGAGTCTTGGCGAGGATGGAAGCAGCGGCAATGGAAACGCTGCGCGCGTCCCCTTTGATGAGCGACTTCTGCTCGATCAGAACATCGAGCTGCATGGCGTCGATCAGCAAATAATCCGGTTGGATCGAGAGTTGTTCCAGAGCGGCGGCCATGGCCTGGCGGCTGGCTTGATAGATATTCCACGCGTCGATGCGCTGCGCATCGATTTCCGCGACGGCCCAGGCGATGGCATGTTCGCGAATGCGCTCGGCAAGTTCGGTGCGGCGCTCTGCGGGAAGTTTTTTCGAATCGTCGAGGCCGACAATGCGCCTCTTGGGATTGAGAATCACCGCGGCCGCGACGACCGGGCCGAAAAGCGCGCCGCGGCCGGCCTCATCGAGACCGGCAATGCGCATCCAGCCGAGCTGTCGCGCCGCTCGCTCGAAACGGGAAGAGCAGAGGCGGCCCATTGGGCGGAGATTTTAGCACGGTGAGCGGCAGACATGCGGCGGCTCGTAAAATCTATCGACACAAGATCGGAGCTTCCGACAAGCAGAGTTTGTGGGAGTTTCTGACAAGTTTCGTTGACCGGAGCGGGCTGCGGGACCTACCATGGCCGGGCAAATCATGCAGCGAATAAATTCTGGGGAGAATTCCATGCATCCACGTGCTCAGTCCGCTTGGCATCGCGCAGGTCTTTGGGCTTTAAGTGTGGCGGTCCTCGTCGCGCTTGCCCCGATCAGCCGAGCACAAGGCCTGACTAGCAGTGACCTTACCCGCTTCCGCTTTGTCGGCGACGCCGTTCTATCGCCTGACAGCCATCACATTGCTTACACGGTGATCTTGCACGATCGCCCCGGCCGGCCGTCGCCGCAACTTTGGATCATGGACCTTGCCACAAAAAAATCGATTCTCATCGGCGGAGAAAAAGACGTTGCTGGCAATCCGCATTGGTCGCCCGACGGGAAATGGCTGGCGTTCCAGGGCAGCGTGAGAGAGAAGCACGGCTTACTACTGGCGCACGCGGATGGTTCCGACATTACGGAGCTTGCGACCATGCACGGCACGAACAGCCCCTTGCCGGGTGAAGGGCAGGCCATCACTTGGTCGCCGGACAGCAAGCAGATTGCCTTCATTTCCTCGACGCCCGACGAAAGAGCCGCGGAGGCCGACGGCGATCCGCGGGTCATCACCCGTTATTTGTACAAGCCCGACGCGGGTGAAGGCAGGACACGTTTCAATGACAATCAGAGGCTGCACATTTTCGCCGTGGACGTGGCTACCAAGCAGGTGCGCCAGCTGACGCAGGGAATCTACGACGAGCACTCGATTGATTGGTCGCCGGACGGCAAGGAGATTCTCTTTGCATCGAACCGCGAACCGAATCAGGACGAGTTTTTCAACTACGACATTTTCGCGCTGAACGTTGCGGACAACAGCATTCGCCGCCTGACCGCGACGGAGTACAACGAATACGATCCGCTCTGGTCGCCCGACGGCAAGCACATCGCCTATCGCGGCACAACCCGCGGCTTAACCGACCGCGAAACGACCATGGAAGACACGCACGTCTGGATGATGAACGCTGACGGCAGCGACCGCCACCAAATTGGAGGCGTGATTGATGACCGCCAGGGCGCGCCGAAGTGGGCGCCCGACAGCAGCGCCGTTTATTTCACGGTTCAGGAGCGCGGAAGCAATTATCTGGTGCGCTTACCGATCTCCGGCGAAGCGCCAGAATACGTGGTGAAAGATACGGGCGGCGTCGGCGGATTTTCCGTGACCAAGGACGGCACGCTGGCCTACGCCTTCACTTCGCAGCGCGATATGGCTGAGCTTTTCGTCAAGAATGGCGCCGGCGCGGCGCGCCAGCTCACGGACTTGAACGCGGAAGTTCTCGCCGGAAAGCAAATCGCGGAAGTCGAACCCTTTACGTTCGTCAGCAACGACAACAAATTCGAAGTCGAGGCGTTTCTCACCAAGCCTTTGGGAATGACCGCGACCTCCAAGCATCCGCTCATCGTAAACATTCACGGCGGCCCGCACGGCCAGAATGGTCCGAGCTTCAATTTTAGAAATCAGGTGTACGCGGCGCTCGGTTGGGCGGTTCTCAATGTGAATTATCGCGGCTCGACTGGGTATGGACAAAAATTTGCCGATGCCGTCTTTGGCGACCAGGATGGAAACGAAGGCCAGGACGTTTTGTATGGCGTGAGCGCGGCGGTGCGCCGTTATTTGTGGATTGACCGCGAACGCATGGGCATCGAAGGCGTGAGTTATGGCGGGCAGCTTACGGACTGGCTGATCACGCAGACCAACGAGTTCAAAGCGGCGATTCCCACGGCAGGCATATCGAATCTCATCAGCTACAACTACATGACTTACTACAACCAATACGAAGAAATGGAATTCGGCCAGTTCTTCCACCAAGGCACGCTAATGGACGAAGCCTGGAAGCGCTCCGCATTGCGTTTCGTGGCACAGGCGCACACGCCAACATTGCTCTGCCACGGCGAAAACGACAACGATGTACCCATCGCGGAAGCTGAGCAGTTTTTTATCGCTCTAAAAGATGTGGGAACGGAAGCGGTGTTTGTGCGCTACCCACGCGAAGGCCACGGCATCCGGGAAACGAAGCATGTCATCGACTGGACCGACCGCTCCATCGCCTGGTACCAGAAGCATTTTCCTAAGCCGGGCTCGGAAGGCGTGACCAACGTGCAGCCCTGATGGGCGGCAGCCGCGGAAAGCGGCGGCCTGACGGGGCAATCGGGCACGCCGCACAAGCGAACGCAGAACGAGCCCCGAATTAGCTGGGGCTCGCTGGTGATGGTCCTTCGTATTTCTCGCTTCAAAACGGAAAGTTGCGCTTACGACTTGGTCTCGGCGCCAGCGGTCGCAACGGCGGCCACTTCTTCTCGAGCGGCGCGCTTGATGCGGGCAGCCTTTCCGCGCAGGTCGCGCAGATAGTAGAGGCGAGCGCGCCGGACTTTGCCCTTGCCGACCACTTCAATCGAGCTGATCGAGGGCGAATGCAGCGGGAAAATGCGCTCGATGCCCACGCCGAAGCTCACGCGGCGCACGGTGAACGTAGCGCCGGATGCCCGGCCTTTCTTGGAGATCACGACCCCTTCGAACGCCTGGAGGCGCTCCTTTTCCTTCTCGCCCTCGCCTTCCTTCAAGCGGACGTTGACGCGCACCGTATCGCCGGGGCGAAATTCGGGGAGGTCTTTGCGCAGTTGCGCTTCATGGAGTTTAGCTATAACCGGATTCATGTTCGTATTCCCTGCAGACCCACTCAGGCGGGGCCAGCTCTTCAAAAGCAAACCCCAATTATAGCCAAATGTTCACAATTTACCTAGCGCATTCGACGATAGTCGGCCGGGTGAGTCAGGACTTTCGAGTTACGAAATGGTGCAACCCGCCACCTAAGCCGGGGCGGCCGCAGAAACGCCTCGGCGGATCACAGTGTCCGCAAAGCGCTCCATTTCTTCGAGTTGCGGGCTGAATTGCAGCAGGACCAGGTCGACACCTGCGGCTTCGAATTGCGCGAGCCGCTCTGAAACTTGCTCTGGCGTACCCACTAATCCTGAGCGCAGTCCACGGTTCGAAACAGAATAGTCTTCGAGCGAAACGCGCTGTTCGAGCTGCGTTCCCGCGAGCCATTGCTGGTAATTGGCATAGCCCGCGGCGGACTGTTGAACGTCCGTGATGCGCTTCAGCTCATCCTGAGCTTCCCGATCCGTTTCGCGGACGATGGCGTAGCCCGCGACGCCGAATTTCAAAGGCGGCAAATTGTGCCGGGCGCGCCGTTCGCGCAGATCCGCGATTTTTTCGCCGACGCGTTCCGGCGGATCGCCATGCATAAGATAAGCGTCGCACTTCTCGGCGATCAGGTCTCTTGCCGCCGGCGATTCGCCTCCCGCGTAAAGAATCGGATGCGGCTGAGCCACGGGCTTTGGTTCGAGCACATTGTCTTCGACACGGTAATACGTTCCCGCGTAAGAAAAATGATCGCGCGACCAGACTCCATGCAGCACGTCCAGCCATTCGCTGGTGCGCGCGTAGCGTTCGTCATGATGTTCGAAGCCAACGCCGTACTTCTTCGCCTCATCTGCCCACCAGGACGACACCACGTTCAAGGTAAGCCTGCCGCCGCTAATGTGATCGATATTCGCGGCTTGCTTGGCGAGCAGCGCGGGCAGATGGAAGGTCGGCCGCACGGCGACCATAAGCTCAAGCCGCTCGGTAACAGCAGCCAGCGCAGCCGCCGTCGACCACGCGTCAAGCGAGGGCGCCTCCACGCCCTTGATGTCGTTCAGATTCAGCTCGGCAATGAGCGTGAGGTCGAAGCCGATCTGTTCGCTGCGCTGCGCAAGTTTTTTCACGTACGACCAGCTGGCCTCCATGTTTTCGTCCGGTACGTTGCGCAGCCAGCCGCCAAAAACGGGGAGCCAGTATCCGTATCTCATCGGATGCTCCCGGTGGAAACCAAACCGCCGCTTCGAGTGGCTTCGTGAATCCGCGCTTCGCTAATCAGATAATCCGCAAGCCTGGCGTAAGGATTGAAGCCAATCATGCGTTCCGGGTCGGAAACGAAATTCGAGAGCGCATTGATGTCGTAATAAAGCAGCCGCCCGGTGCGGTCGTCGATGACGTACTCGATGCCGCCGACTTCGATGCCCGCAACTTCCATGATGCGCTCGACCTCGTCGATAATATGCCTCGGCGGCTCGTAAGCTTCGACAGTCAGGCCCGACTTAGGCGCGTCCACCGGGCAAGCCAAGCGCGTCAGCTCTTCGCCCTTCGTGTTCTTGCAAATGTCCGCTGGGCAGAGGTCAAACGTGTCGCCGGTGATGTGAATCTGAATCGCGTAAAGATATTCGCCGCCGAGAACTTCCACTCGCGTGATCACACCGTCGCGCGCCTTGAAAAATTCCTGCACCAGCGCGACGTTATCGATGCCGAATGACAAACTATTCTCGTCGACCGCGCCGCGGAGTTCGTCGGCGGAATTGAATTTCTTAATTCCCGCACCGCTTCCGCCGATATTCGGCTTGAGGATCAGCGGATATCCGATCGATTCCGCGGCGCCCAACGCTTGCGACGGATGGTTGATCACCAGCGATCTCGGATATTGGAGACCAAGAGTTTCGAGGACCGTGTATTGGAGTGCCTTGGAAGTTTCGTGCGTGAAGGCCCGGGAGCCGTTCACCACGCGAACACCTTTTTCTTCCAGATGAGCCAGATAGTTGAGCGTGTAGAAGATTCCATGGCCGATGCCGCGCTGCCACGCCGAAGGGCTCATGCGATTGAAGAGCAGCGAATACTCGCGCTCCTTCGCAGCGATATCATATCGATGATTCCGCGCGTCAACCCTGACCCAATTCGCGCCCTTCGCGTCGAGTTGCTCGAAGAGCGGCTTGAACCAGTGCTGCTGTTCGTAGTAAATGGCGATAGGCTTCCCTGGCCCGTGCTCTTTGCCGTTTCTGCTAGCTGCGTTGCTCATGTCACTCTGCTCCTCAATGGCTTTGCAATAAAAAAGGGCCGCCTATTCCGAGCGGCCCTGGATTCCTTTTGGCTTAAGACTTGCGCTACACCGAAGGATTTCCCATGCCGCTTGCAGCGGTACACATACAAGCACAGCATGGACACGCGCAGGCCCGCTTGCGGCTGGAAAAGCCCGGTACCGCGCGCGAATAATCGGTCTGGATCGCTGGTTTCACAGAATCTTCAGTATACCGCCGCGAAATATCAGCGCAACAATAAATCCGGGCGGTTCCGCTGGGTCTTCTCAAGCGCCGCGGCCCGCCGCCAGTTCGCGACCTCCGCATGATTGCCACCGATCAGGATGTCGGGCACTTTCCACCCGCGAAAATCGGCCGGCCGAGTGTAATGCGGAAAATCCAGTAGCAGGGGACTCGTATGCCGAGATTCAGCTTGTAGGGATAGCGCAGGTTGCGCCCCTCCAAGAGAAGAATCCGGCGACGATGCAAGATTTGCGCTGAACGATTCGTTCTGCGATGACGCTTCATTCCCCAGCGCGCCTGGAATCAACCGCGTCACTGCATCGATGATCAGCATGGCGGGTAGTTCCCCGCCGCTAAGAACATAATCACCGATGGAAATTTCTTCGGTGGCGAGATAATCGGCCACACGTTCGTCCACACCTTCATACCGGCCGCAAATCAAAACGATGCGCTCGAGGCTTGCATACCGCCGCGCCGTTTCCTGCCGAAAAAGTGTTCCGGCGGCTGACATCAAAATGATGGCCGTCTTCGGATCAAGCGAGATTGGCTGCTCGGCGCTGCCCAAGTTGCACCCTAACAGAGCTTCGGCAGCTTCAAATAGCGGCTCTGGCTTGAGGACCATTCCCTCGCCGCCGCCAAACGGCCGATCATCAACGCTGCGATGACGATCCTTGGTGAACACCCGCAGGTCCTGTACCTGAACATCGACGAGTCTTGTTTCGCGCGCTCGCCGCAGAATGCCATGGTCGAGCGGCCCGGTAAAAAACTCCGGAAAAATCGTGATCAAATCGAATCGCATCGGCAGTCAGTGTAGCCAAACAGCGCTGCCCTTGCCATCGACTCCTTTCGCCGCCGGCCCCGGGCAACGCTCCTCTCTCGTTGCTGCAGAGGGCAGGGTCGGTTTCTGTACCTCGGGACAGCTTGTGCCACCCGCGTTCGCGCCGTAGCCTTGCCCCAACGGTTCACTACTCTAATCCAGCCCGCTTGAGGAGTCTCGCGATGGCGTTCTCTCGGCGAGTTCGCGAAATCCTGCGCATCTTCCTGACGGGCCTTTTCTTGGTCCAGCTTACGGGTTGCGCCGGTCTGAGCCAGGGAAGTGGCGGCAAGAACGGCAATGGCGGAGGGGGCGCGACCGTTCCTTCCACGCCCAGCGGTTTAGCGGCAACAGCGGGGAACGCCCAAGTGAGTCTGAGTTGGAGCGCGAGCAGCGGCGCGACGGGTTACTACGTCAAACGCGCATCCGCAAGCGGCGGGCCTTACACGCAAATCGCATCGCCTCAGACGAACAGTTATACGGACGGGGGTCTCACAAACGGAGCAATCTACTATTACGTCGTGTCTGCATTCAATTCGGCAGGCCAAAGCGCAAACTCCAGTCAGGTGAGCGCGACTCCCACGGCTCCTCCCGCACCGCCCGCGACGCCGACGGGCCTGCAAGCGACAGCCGGAAACGCGCAAGTGAGCCTGACTTGGACCGTAAGCTCCGGAGCGACGAGCTACCACGTCAAGCGCAGCGCCACCAGCGGTGGTCCCTATATACAAATCTCAGCTCCGACGGCGCCAAACTTCACCGACCCTAGCCTCACAAACGGGACCACGTACTACTACGTTGTGTCGGCTCTCAACTCCGCAGGAGAAAGCGCAAATTCTTCTCAAGCGAGCGCCACACCCACTGCCCTGGCGATGCCACCCACAGCGCCCGCCGGGCTGCAAGCTACCGCAGGGAATGCGCAAGTGAGCCTCGCATGGACGGCGAGTTCGGGCGCGACGAGTTACCACGTCAAGCGCAGCACGACGAGCGGGGGTCCATATACGCAAGTCGCCGCGCCAACATCAACGAGCTATACGGACTCAGGTCTGACGAACGGCACGACGTACTACTATGTAGTCTCCGCACTCAACTCCGCGGGCGAGAGCGCCAACTCTTCTCAGGTTTCCGCCACGCCCGTAAGTGCGACAGCTGACGTGACGATCACCGTCAATCCGGCCGTCACCAAACCCATCTCTCCATACATCTACGGCATCAATTTCTATTCCGGCGTCACCGGCGCGCCGCCTCTTTTAACTTTCGACCGCGACGGCGGCAACCGCTGGACGGCCTACAACTGGATTACCAACGCCTCGAACGCCGGTAGCGACTATCTCTACGAAAATGACGACTATCTCAGTTCGAGCAATGTCCCCGCCGAAGCAGTCCACGAATTTATTGCCGGGGATCAAGCCAACGGCATGGCCAGCCTGGTGACCTTTCAACTCCAAGGCCTGGTGTCTGCGGACGAGAACGGCCCTGTCAGTGTCGCGAACCCTCCCGATCTCTCTCGCTTCCGGCCGGTCGTCGACCAGAAAAGCACGGCGTCCGCTGCCCCGTTCACACTTACCCCGCCTCCGGCAACAACCGACAACAATGTGTACATGGACGAATTCATTTGGGCGCTGGATCAAAAGTTTTCAGGCATGGGAATTTTCGGAACTTCCCCCACGCACCCGACCTTCATCAGCCTGGACAATGAACCTGAACTTTGGAACTCAACGCACCTCGAAGTGCAAGGCCCCAATCCCGTCACTTCGGACGCGTACATCACCAAAACCATCAACCTTGCGGAAGCTTTAAAGGATCAGTTTCCCAATGCTGTGATTTTCGGGCCCGTCCATTACGGCTTCCAGGGCATCTACAATTGGCAAGGCGAACTGAGCGCCACGCCCAACGGCTCGAACTGGTTTCCGGACAAGTATCTCACGGCGTTGAAGACTGCTTCGACAACCTACGGCAAGCCGCTGGTGGACGTTTACGATTTCCATTGGTACGTCGAGGAATACGACGCCAATGGCACGCGCGCGCTTGACCTCACCGGCACGACCCTCACTCCCGCTCAAGTCCAACTCATCGTGCAGAGCCCTCGCGCCTTGTGGGATCCGACCTTCACGGACTCCATCAACAGCAATCCCTGGATCTACGAGGAACTCGGCAACACTCCTATCAACCTTCTCGGCCGACTTCAAGCCAAAATCAACGCCGAGAATCCCGGCATGAAAATCTCCATCACCGAATACGAGAATGGCGGCTGGAATCACATCGCAGGAACCATCGCCCAGGCAGACAACCTTGGAATCTTCGGCAGCCAGGGCCTTTTTGCCGCCAGCTTCTGGCCCCCGAACGGAACTTATTCGTACGCACTCGCGGGATTCCGTGCCTATCGCGGCTTCGATGGCGCCAACGCCTGCTTCGGCGACACCTCGCTCCAGACGACTTCTAGCAACGTGGCGAATGTGGTGGTTTACGCCAGCACGGACAGCACGTCGGCAGGCCGAACTGTCTTCGTGGCCATCAATCGCACTGCTTCCACGCAGGTGACAGCCATCAACGGCCAGCCTCTCGGCGGCACCGCCTACTTGTACCAAATGACGGCAACTTCCGCGCAAGGACAAAATCCAGTCGCACCGATCTCGATTGGGACGATGCCAGTAAGCGGACCCTCAATGACCATCACGCTCCCGCCGTTGAGCGTCACGACCATCGACGTTCACTAACTCATCGAACGGGGATTCGCGCAGGTTTATGACGAGCTATTTAAATCGCGCAGGCCGTCCGGAAGCACGACATCGATGCGTCTCGCCGTCGTATTGATCCCAGTGCAAATGTCTTCGGCGAGCGGAATTAGCAATTCGCCTCCAGGCGCATCGACGGCAAGGAGCGGCGTGCCGGCTAGGCCTTCGCCAGTGAACCGCACGTCTTTGACTATGCCGAGCAAAGACGGGGCAGTTGCCAGCGAACACGTCGGGGAAGAAACAACGGAAGGCTCTGGAGAGCTTTCGAAGACCGAACATCCGATCAGATCATCCACAAAATACTGGCCCGCTGCGAGCGTCACCCGCTGCTCGATCGGCAGTAAAACATCGAGGCCTCGAAACTTCTCCGCCTCCGAGATCGAATTGCACCCTTCAAAGTGAAAAACAGCCTGGCCCTTGTGGTTCTGGCTGAGCCAGCAGGACTTCAACGCAATCGGCCGCGGCTCCGCTGCCCCAGCTCTTTCACTTGCGCCAAGAAAAACCTCCGTCATTCGTGTCAACCGTTCGGGAAAGTCCGTGAGCAGTCCCGCAGCCACTTCGCCCTTATTGCCGCGGGGACGGAGAATCCTCGCGACAGCCACCCAACGCTGCGGTTCGCCGCTCAATCTTCCAGTATCTCGAGCGTATAGCGCTTCTTCACTTTCATGCCTGCGGCGCCGAGAAGCGTGCGCACCGCCTTAGCCGTGCGGCCCTGCCTCCCAATCACCTTTCCCAGGTCCTCGGGATGCACCCGAAGCTCAAGGACGGTAACCTGCGAGCCGTCGACCGGCCTGACCTGCACATCTTCGGGGTGGTCCACCAGAGCCTTGGCAATGGCTTCGACCAGCTCTTTCATCCTTCACCTCCTCGTGCTCCACTCTCCACTGGTCGTGGAAAAAACGCCCCCGCTCTGACCGGGGACGCGCAAGAGATGGGGATTTCGCTGGAATTACGCGATTTTCTGTTGGCGGATGAAGCTTCGCACGGTGTCGCTGGGCTGCGCACCAACCCCGAGCCAGTGCTTGATGCGCTCGGAATCGAGCTTGATCTCCGCGGGCTTCTTCAGCGGATCATACGTCCCCACCGCTTCCACAACTCGCCCATTGCGGGGCCGCGTCCTCTCGATGACGACGACGCGGTAAAACGGCTTCTTCTTCTTCCCAATCCTGGCCAAACGAATAGTGAGCACTAACCAATGCCTCCATCACTATCTTAGCCTGTCCAGGCGGCTTGCGGCAATCGGAGAGTCAGTTTGTTTGCTGGCCTCTCAAGTCATCGGACCCGTACACGGTTCCTGCATCCCGAGCGTGGCGTGAGGTATCCACCACCGAACTCATCCTCGTGGCCGGCCATCCCCATCTTATCATTCGCAATGTACCCTCGAGAGCGCGATAATGCCCGAACACCATGGAGCTGTCATGAGTGAAAAGAAAGAAGTCTCACGCCGCGAATTCTTGACTATCGCCGACCGCGACACTGGCCGCGCAAATTCAGCCTGCCTCTCCCGTAGGCCCTCGAACTCGGCTAAGCCGGGCCGACCCTTGCGATCAAATTAGGCCGAGCATGAAGGGTCAACGGTCGAAATCAAGCCGCAAAAGAAAACTCCCGTCCATACCGGTCCCCGCTTCGCCCGCTACTCCCGCAACCGTCACCGGAGCAGCTGTGCGGAAGCCGCGTCTGGTGCCTGCGGGTGCGTTTTTAGCCCTGCTCGTCGGCTTGACGTATGCGAATAGCCTTCAAAACAAATTCACGTGGGATGACAATCAGCAAATCCTCATGAACCCGGCACTGCACCCGGGCGCCAATCTTTCTCCTTTGTTCACTTCGGGCGTGTGGGCATTCCATCATTCGGCAGCCGCCTACCACAACGATTACTACCGTCCCTTGCAAATGTTTACGTACCGAGCCGCCATTGCGATGGGCGGTTTCGACCCGGCCACGTTCCACGCGATCAGCATTCTGTTTGCGGTTGTTGGCACTGTGCTGGCCTTTGCGCTCTTCTGGAAGCTCACCCAGCGCGCGGCGACGGCCTTCACAGCGGCCGCATTGTTTGCTGTCTATCCGATTCACACGGAAGCGATCGATTGGGTTTCAGCCCTACCTGACGTGGGCTGCACGATCTTTCTGCTGGCGAGCTTCCTTCTACTCCTGGAACTCCCTGGGCGGCCTGTCTCGCCCAATCGCCGCGCGCTTTGGATTCGCGCCGAGCTGCCGCTCTGGACGTTGTGCCTCGCCTGTTTCGCGGGCGCGTTGCTCTGGAAGGAGACGGCAGCCGTTTTTCCGTTGCTCGTCGCCACCTGGGTCCTTCTGACTCCAGGTGAGAAGAGGTCGTTTCGCAAATCGGCCACTGCCGCAGCGGGCCTTTCGCTCCCCTTCTGGGTCGTTCTCGTAATTTATTTGTTTTTCAGATTGCGAGCGCTCGGGTTCGTCGCGACGCGGCTTCGGGACTGGCAGCTTACGCCCTTCCAAGTCGCGCTGACCGTTCCCCATCTCATGATGAGCTACTGGTGGAAGCTCATCGTGCCCGTAGGCTTGAATGCGTACCATGTATTCTCGCCGATAAGGTCGCCACTTGATTTTCGTGCTGTGTTAGGTGCCCTATCTCTAGGCTTTGCATTGGCGTTCATCATCTTCATGGCACGTCGGGCTCCGCTGCTCGCATTCAGCGCCTTGTGGGTCTTCGTCACCTTGCTCCCAGCAATGGATATATACGCCGTCGGTCGAAATGTTTTCGCGGAACGCTATCTATACCTCCCTTCAGTCGGATTTTGCCTATTTGTGGCGATTTTGGCGTCCAACGTCTCGGACAGGATTCCAAAGAGATTCCGAACGCCGGTAGGATCAGCGATGTTGTCTGTAATCGTCGCGTTGTTCGCGTTGGAAACCGCGGCGCGCAACCCCGTCTGGAAGGACGACGCAACTTTGTTTGGTCGAACGTTGCAAACATCGCCGAATGCACCCTTTGTTCTAAACATGGTAGCGGCTGCGGAAATCGACGAGACCTCGGCCGTCGCTGCTGCAGAGGAACACTACCAGAAGGCAGTGGCTCTCGCCTCCTCTGAAATCCCTCCGGACCGTGTCCAATTAGCGCATGCCTATGAAGGGCTGGCTTGGATCTACAGCGAACGTTCCGATTTAGATGGGGGCGTCGACCTGCTCAATCGGGCCCGTCAGGCCGATCCTACCGACCCTGAAGTCGATAGCGAGGAAGGCCTTATATTGACGAAAGCCGGCAGGTGGGAGGAAGCTGCGACCTATCTCCAGAGGGCCGCCGCGGCCCCGGGCGAAAATGAAAACGTGCTGAACGCCTTGGGTCTTTTTTCGCAACGGCACAGTCATCAACTCGATAAGGCCGCGGCTTATTTTCTGCGGGCCCTGGCCGTTCACACCAAACAGGACGACTTCAGCGCGTCTGTTCACAATAATCTGGGAAGCGTGTACGGCGAACAGGGTCGCTACTCGGACGCCATTCGTGAGTTCCAGAACGCGATCACGGCGGCGCCCAACGAACTCGAGTATCATACGAACCTAGCCACGGCTTTCGCGGCTGCGGGCCGCTATGACGATGCACGCTCGGAAATTCGCGCAATCCTGGCAATCGACCCGAGTTACGAGCCTGCCCGCGAACTGCTTCAGGAACTCGACCACCCGCAAGCGCGGTGATGTCCGAAGCACAAGGGAGCAACTATGAGCGAAAAGAAAGAAGTCTCACGCCGCGAATTCTTAACCAACGTAGCCGCCAGCGCCGCTACGATTACTATCGTTCCGAGGCACGTCCTCGGCCACGGCTTTACTCCTCCGAGCGACCTACTAAATATAGCCGGAGTCGGCATCGGCGGCATGGGCCGTACCAATCTCATTAATCTTTCCAGCCAAAATATCGTTGCTCTTTGCGACGTTGACTGGGGCTACGCCCAAAAAGGCTTCGACCATCTCGACACGGAAATCCCCAATCTCCAAAAGCGCCTCGACCAGCCTGATGCCGAGCCCGCTCCCGGCAAACCGCCTGTCGAATTCGATCGCGTCAAAGCCAAAGCACGCCTCGACGGCATGATCCGTCTGAAAAATGAGCATCTCCCCAAAGCCAAGCGCTATCAAGACTATCGCTTGATGCTCGAACAGCAGAAGGACATCGACGCCGTCCTCGTCGCCACCCCCGATCACATGCACGCACACGTCGCCCTCGCCGCCATGGCTCTCGGCAAGCACGTCTACGTGCAAAAGCCGCTCACCTGGTCGATTGCGGAAGCCCGGCAGTTGGCCCAGCGCGCCAAGGAAACCAAAGTTGCCACCCAAATGGGCAATCAAGGCCATTCTCTGAACGACGCGCGCACCACCGTCGAATACATTGAAGCCGGCGCCATTGGCGAAGTACGCGAAGTTCACGTTTGGACGAATCGCCCACTCGGCTTCTGGCCGCAAGGCGTCCCGCGTCCCGAGCCTCTCAAAGAGCCCGCCGACACCCTGCGCTGGAACGGTCCCGGCGTTAACGCCCGCCTCGCCGCCGCTCTTGCAGGCAATTACCCCATCCCGGACAAATTGTCCTGGGAGCTTTTTCTCGGCGTCGCGCCACAGGTGGAATATCACCCCATCTACCATCCTTTTAACTGGCGCGGCTGGTCGGATTGGGGCGTAGGCGCTATCGGCGACATGGGCGCGCACTTGATCGATCACTCGATGTGGGCGCTTGACCTCGGCTTGCCCACCACAATCGAGACCGTGTCCACGCCATTCAACGGCGTCTCTTACCCGCACGCCACGCAAACCTTCTACGAATTCCCTGCGCGCGGCTCCATGCCCTCCGTCAAAATGACCTGGTACGACGGCGGCCTCATGCCCGACAAGCCCGAAGAACTCGGCGATGAAGATCTCGACAAAGGCGGCGGTGCACTGCTCATCGGCAGCAAAGGCAAATTGCTCCACGATACTTACGGATTGAAGCCTCGTCTCCTGCCCAAGTCGCTCAACGATTCCTACGGTAAACCGCCGCAAAAGCTGCCGCGCATCGAAAACGAAGACCACGAAATGAATTGGGTTAATGCCGCCAAGGGCAAAACGGAAGCTTCCTGCCCGTTCGAATATGCCGCGCGACTCACTGAGGTCATGCTCCTCGGCGTCGTCGCTCTCCGCGCAGGCAAAAAAATCAACTACGACGGCGCCAACATGCGCGTCACCAACGTCGCCGCCGCCAACGACTTCCTGCGCCGCGAATACCGCCAGGGCTGGGCCTGACCAGTCGGCTCCGCGGGACGCTGAACCTGTTTTGCCTCTCCAAATAGGGGTGTTGCAGAATCCCTAGGGTTATCCTATGCTCTTCCTAGGGGAACCCTATGCCTACACTTTACGTCGAAAACGTGCCCCGCGACCTCTACGAAGCCTTGCGCAAACGCGCCAAAAGCCAGCGCCGCTCCATCGCCGCTGAGGTGCTCGCTCTTCTTGAGCGAAATTTCCCCACCGAGAAGGAACTCAAGCGCCGCCGTGAATTTGTTGATAAGTTGAGGAAGCTCGACGCTGCCATTCCACCTTTGTCCGGCGAGTCCCCTACGTCCGACGAAATGATTCGTGAGGACCGGGCGCGGTGATCGGCTTTGTTGTAGATGCCAGTGTCGCGATCAAATGGCTCTCTCCGTTTCGTTTGGAGGTTCTAGCGCCACAAGCACGCGGATTGCTCGATAGTTGGCAGCAAGGGGCGGTTGAATTGATTGCCCCAGACCTTATTTGGCTGGAAATCGGTAACGCTCACTGGAAGGCGGTGCGCCAGAACCGTTGTACCGCTTCTGACGCGCAGACATCGCTGGCCTTTCTGCATGGGCAAGAGCTTCCGACGGTCCCCGCGGAAGAATTCGTTGATCTTGCGCTACGGATTGCTCTACGGCATAGCCGAACGGTTTACGACAGCCTATATGTGGCGCTGGCCGTCACTCTAAACTCGCAGCTAGTGACTGCTGACGAAAAGCTAGTCAACACGCTTTCCAGCTATTTCCCGGTCAAATGGTTGGGTGCAATCTGAAAGCTATTGCGCCCGGTCAGACGGTCAACCCAAGCGGTTGAGGCCGTTAAACGCCGCCGTCTTGTAGCACTCCGCCAGCGTCGGATAGTTGAAGACCGTGTTGATGAAATACGTAATCTTGCCCTTCAGCTTGAACACCGCTTGCCCAATATGCAGCAGTTCCGCCGCGTCCTCCCCAAAAATATGCACCCCGAGCAACTCGAGCGTCTCCCGGTGAAATAGCAGCTTGAGCCGCCCCTCTGTGTGCCCGGTAATTTGCCCCCGCGCGATCTCGCGGTAATACGCCACGCCAACCTCATAGGGAACATCGGCATCTGTCAGTTGCTCTTCTGTTTTCCCAATGAAAGAAATCTGCGGAATGGTGTAGATCCCATACGGATAGCTCGCCGGATCCGTCTGCACCTGCACCCCAAACGCCCGCGCCGACGCGATTCTCCCTTGCTCCATCGAGACCGACGCCAGGCTCGGAAACCCGATGACGTCGCCGACCGCAAAGATGTGCGGCTGCGACGTATGAAAATCCGCGTCGACCTTAATCCTTCCCCGGTCGTCGGCTTCTATCCCTGCTGCAGCGAGGTCAAGCTGGTCCACATTGCCCTGCCGCCCCACCGCATAAAGCAAGGCATCCCCATTGATCCGCTTCTTGCTCACCAAATTCGCCGCCACTTTTCCGTCCGGCAATTCCTCCACGCTCTCGACTTCCTCATTCAGCCGCAGCGTGGCCCGGTGGTCCCGCATGTGGTAAGTCAGCGCCTCGACCATCTCCGTATCCGCAAATTCCAGCAGCCTCGGCCGCTTTTCCACGATAATCACACGCACGCCGAGCGTCGCGAACATGCATGCGTACTCGACCCCAATCACGCCGCCCCCGACCACGATCAACGTTCGCGGAATCTGCGGCATGGTCAAAATTTGGTCGCTGTCGATGATTGTCCGGCCGTTGATGGGTACTTTCGGATTCAGCGCCGGCTTCGTACCGGTCGCGATCACAAAGTATTGCCCTTCCAATTCCGCGTAACCATTCCCGTTCTCTACGCGAAGGTGGTGCGCATCCAGGAACTTTCCGAATCCGTGGAGGACGTCTACGCCGTTCCGTCTAAGCTGGTCCTGCGTGACCGCAACCTCATTCTCAATCACCCGCTGCACACGAAAATTCAGGTCCGCCATCGTCACGTTTTCTTTTACGTTGTAATTCGACCCGTAGAAGTTTTTCGAATAAAACCCCGAAAGGTGCAAAACGGCTTCGCGCATCGTCTTGCTCGGAATCGTCCCGGTATTGATGCATACGCCGCCGACCGCGGCGCGCTTTTCGACGACCGCGACGCGCTTTCCAGCCTTCGCTCCCTGGATCGCGGCGCGCTGCCCGCCCGGTCCGGAGCCAATTACGATCAGGTCATACGCTTGCATTCGACGAGTCCAACGAGCCTTCTTCTTCGGGGGCGCCGCTTGGCGGGGTTTTCATCGCCGCAGAAGTATAAACGACGCACTGGTTTCGCAGCGCGGGAATGTGTTGAGGGTCGGTCGTTTCACCGGCCAGCCGCATGAAGTGATCTTGTGCCGAAAATCCATGACCATTCCGCACTGCGCGCGGGCGCGAATAAGCTCCATCCGGCCCCAGTATACGTGCTTTGCGCGTGTCGGCTAGATAGGAGGCAAGAATCTCATTACACACTCGCGCGCAATTCTGCGGATCCTGCAATGGAAAGAGAACTTCCACTCGTTCATACAGATTTCTCGGCATCCAGTCCGCGCTGCCAAGGTATACATCCGGTTTCCCGCCATTCTCGAAATAAAAAATCCGGCTGTGCTCCAAAAACCGCCCCACAATGCTGCGCACGTGAATCCGGCTGCTCACTCCTCGCAACCCCGGCACCAGCGCGCATTGTCCCCGCACGATCAGATCGATGTCCACCCCCGCCCGCGAAGCCCGGTACAGCGCCTGAATGATCGGCGGATCGATTACGGCGTTCACCTTGGCAATGATTCGCGCAGGCCGTTTGCGCCGCGCGTGCCGCGCTTCTCGGTCGATCAGCGCAATGCACGTCTTCGCCATGTCCCGCGGCGCCAGCAGGAGCGGCTTGTAACTCGGCTGCTCTGCATACGCCGTCAGAAAATTGAACACGTTATGTACGGCAGCGGTGATGGCCTCGTCGTGCGTCAGCAAACTCAGATCGCTGTAGAACCGCGCCGTCGAAGGATTGTAATTACCTGTGCCGAGATGCGCATATCGCCGAATTTTCCCGTCGGGATCGTTCCGCACGATCAGCGCGAGCTTTGCGTGCGTCTTCAAACC
The DNA here is from genome assembly GCA_963843265.1 of uncultured Acidobacteriota bacterium. Lineage (GTDB taxonomy): Bacteria > Acidobacteriota > Terriglobia > Acidiferrales > UBA7541 > Acidiferrum. Next base: position 166,428 of record CAWJJR010000006.1, read on the forward strand.
CACAAGCCCATGAAATACTTGCACTCCCGCGTCCTCAAAACTCCGCGCCCACCGGATATTGGTCGCCTCATCAAAACTGGCTTTCAGCTCCACCACCACCGTCACTTCCTTTTTCCCTGCCGCCTCCAAAAGCGCCATCGCCACCGGCGAATCCGAATTCGTCCGGTAAAGCGTCTGCTTAATGGACAAAACGCGCGGGTCCTTGGCCGCCGTGTGAAGGAAATTCACCACCGCATCGTACGAATCGTAAGGATGGTGCAGCAGATAATCCTGCCGCCGAATTGCTTCAAACATCGAATCGGCATCGTGCCCCACGTGCACTTGCTTCGGCGTAAATGGCGAAAATTTCAAGTCCGGCCGCGGCGTTTGTTCATGCAAATGAAACAGCCGCTGCAAATTCACGGGTCCTTGCGCGCGAAAAACAAGTGATTCATGCACTTCAAACATCGAGATCAGCCGGTCAACTATTTCCGGATGCGCGTTGGCGTCGATTTCCAGGCGCACTGCATCGCCCTTGCGCCGCTGGGATACCTGGGAGTCCACCGCATCAAGCAAGCTGCGCGCCTCTTCTTCTTCCAGATATAGATTGCTGTTCCTCGTGATTCGAAAGGGAGCAGACGCCAAGATCTCGTACCCGCGATAAAGTTTGGCCGCATAAGCAGAGACAATCTCCTGAAGCGGCACGTAGTGAATACCGTTGTCCGAAGCCGGCACTCGCAAAAGCCGCGGCAACGCCCGCGGCACGGTCACCACCCCAAAATAAGGCTTCCCGTTCCCGCTCTTCCGCCGCCGCAAGAGAAACGCGATACACAACGCTTTGTTTAGAACGTGCGGAAATGGATGCGACGGATCCACCGTGACCGGCGTCAGCATCGGAGACACGCGCCGCTCGAAAAATGTTTTCGCCGCTTGCGCCGCCTTACCCTCGAGTTCGCTCACCGGCAGAACGCGGATCCCCTCTTTCGCCAGCGCCGGCAGCAGCTCCTCGTTCCAGCATTTGTACTGGTCGCGAACCAGCACCTGCATCGCCGCCGAAACCTTCTCCAGCTCTTGTTCCGCTGTCAATCCATCGGGGCTTATCTCCCGCGCGCCATGTTCGATTCGCTGCAGAAAGCTTGCCACCCGCACCTCGACAAATTCATCTAGGTTGTTCGCCGTAATCGCCAGAAACTTCACCCGCTCGAGCAGTGGATTCCCGATGTCCCGCGCCTCTTCCAGCACGCGCCGGTTAAACTCCAGCCACTCCAAGTGCCGGTTGAAATACAACCGCGGATCGTCAAGCGCAATGCGTGTCATAAGCTTTCTCGGGGGACCAAGACTGATAGCGCAGCCGTGTTACGGAGAGATGAACGCTGCAAGAGAATGGTATCCTCCCACCGGTGCTTTGGGGTGCCGCTTGCGACGCAAGATTCTTTGGATGCATATTTCCGTTCTGTGCGTGGCCCTCTTCTCCGCTGTTCAAAACCCGGCTCAAACCCAAGGGCCGGATAAGAGTTTGCTAGATTCCATCTTGGGAGGGCTGGTGAAGCCCGATGAACCGGGTTTCGCATTGTTAATCCGTTACGGCGGAAAGGATGTCTATACACAAGCCGAAGGGGTGCGCGATCTCCGTTCGAAAACGGAGATCGACGCGCATACAAATTTCCGCCTCGCTTCTTTCACCAAACAGTTTACCGCCATGGCCATCATGCTGCTCGTCCATGATGGAAAGCTGCGCTACGACGAAACTCTCACGCAAATATTCCCGGATTTCGCCGCCTACGGCAAGACCATCACCATTCGCAATCTCCTCAATCACACCGGTGGCTTGCCCGATTACGAAGACCTGATGGATGCCGCCGAAAAAACCAAAGGCCCCATCTGGTCGCCCGAGCACCAGATTCAGGACAGCGAAGTGCTCTCCCTCCTCGAAAAGGAATCGAAAGGCAAATTTGCTCCCGGCACCAGCTGGTCTTACAGCAATTCCGGCTACGTCGTTCTCGGCCTAATCGTCGCCAAAGCTTCCGGACAACGCTATGCCGATTTTCTCCACGCCCGCATCTTCGCGCCTATGCACATGGATCACACCATCGTCTATCAAAAAGGAAAAAATGAAGTCGAGAACCGCGCCTTCGGCCACTCAAAAGAAGGCGGTACGCTGAAAGAAACCGACCAAAGCTCCACATCCGCCACTCTCGGCGACGGCGGCATCTATTCCAATCTCGAAGACCTAGCCAAGTGGGACGCCTCTCTCCGCAAACACACTCTACTCAATGAAAAGGAGATGCAGCCCGCGCTAACCCCCGCGAAACTCTCTGACGGCTCACCTACCCATTGGCCCGCCGAAGCCAACGACGACAATCTACATCCTGGCAAGCCAGTCTCCTACGGTTTCGGCTGGTTCCTCGACCCCTATCACGGGCATCCGCGCATGTGGCATACCGGAAGCACCATGGGATTCCGCACCGTCATCGAGCGCTTCACCGACGACAATCTCACCGTCATCATCCTCGCGAATCGCACCGACCTCGACCCAGAAGTTCTCGCCCTAAAAACTGCGAATCTCTATTTGAATTTGAAATCGAATAAATAAACGCTAGCGTCAGTTCAGACCAGCAAGTTTGCCGAGCCCCTTCATCTTCGCCCGCGCCGCCATCGCGCCGTACTGCTTCATCATCGTCCGCATCTGCAGATACTGCTTCAAAACCTGATTCACATCCTGCACTGTCGTCCCGCTGCCCTTCGCGATCCTCTTCCGCCGCTTGCCATCAATAATATTGTGATCCTGCCGCTCCTGGTTCGTCATCGAGTTGATGATCGCCTCAACCTGCTTCAGCTTCCCCTCGTCGACCTTCGCATCCTTAGGGATATGCTGCAGCGGCCCCATCTTTGGGAGCATGTCCACAAGCTGCTCCAGCGGCCCCATCTTGCGAATCTGCTTCAGCTGGTCCCGAAAATCCTCCAGCGTAAAGCCCTCTTTGCGCAGCTTGCGTTCGAGCTCGATAGCCGCCTTCCGGTCAACCGTCTGTTCGGCCCGCTCGATCAGCGACATGATGTCGCCCATGCCCAGCACGCGCGAAACAATCCGCTCCGGATAAAATCCTTCCAGCGCGTCGTATTTTTCCCCGAGTCCCACGAACTTCACCGGCGCTCCAGACACCTTGGCAATGCTCAACGCCGCCCCGCCGCGCGCATCGCCATCCAGCTTCGTCAAAATCACTCCCGTCAATCCCAGTCGCTTGTGAAACTCCCCCGCCGACCGCACCGCATCCTGCCCGATCATCGCGTCCGCAATAAACAAAATCTCGCTCGGCTGCAGCTCTTTCTTCAGCGTGCTCAATTCGTTCATCAATTCGTCGTCGATGTGCAAACGCCCGGCCGTATCCACCAGGATTACGTCGCTCGCCGAAAGCTTCGCTTCCTTAATCGCGCCCTTCACAATTTCCAGCGGCTTGTCCGTCCCCGCTCCGGGCCACAACGCCGTTCCCACAGCCTTCGCCACCTGCGCAAGCTGCTCCCGCGCCGCCGGCCTGTAAACGTCCGTCGAAACCACCAGCGGCCGGTGCCCATGTTCCACCAGCCATTTCGCCAGCTTGCCCGTCGTTGTCGTCTTACCGGAACCTTGCAACCCCACAATCATCCACACCGATGGCGGCCGCGAAGCAAACAGCGGCTTGGCGTGCTTCCCCAGCATCGCCGAAAGCTCGTCGCGCACCACCTTCACCACTTGCTGGTCCGGCGATAGCTGCAGCATCACCTCGCTTCCCAGCGACTTCGCGCGAATATTCGCCAGCAGCTCGTCCGCCACGCCCACATTGACGTCGCCTTCGAGCAGCGCCTCGCGAATCTCCCCCAACGCCACGTCCAGGTGCTCATCCGTGAGCTTCCCCTGCCCGCGCAAATTCTTAAATGTCCGCTGCAGCTTCTCTGTCAGATTTTCAAACATGGCCTATGCCTCAAAATTGGGCTCATCCAGAATACCAGCGCAGACGACGGAGTGCACGCAGAGGTGCTAAATGGCACGGTCCAACCATTCCATCTAACAAATCCCGCTAACAAAGATAAAAATGTCATTCCGAGCGTAGCGAGGAATCTGCTTTTTCTTTGCTTCTTTACTTCTTTATTTCTTTACGTCATTAATTCCCGTCAGTAATGCCACTGCTTCGTATCCTCTCCCCCCGCATTTTTCTCCACATGCTCCGCCATCCATCGCACCAAATTCGCCGTCGAAGTCGGCTGCCACCCATGCCCCTTCATCGGCCGCCCATACTGAAAATCGCAATCGCACGGCGGATTCTTCAGCTCTTTCATCGCCTCTTCCAGCTTATACGCCGCCAAATTCAAATAAAAGTTGTCCATGTCCCCGACATACACATGGATCTTCCCGCGCAGCTTCGGCCCCAGCGTCGCCCAATGCGTCCGGATGTTGTAGCTCAAGTCGTACCCGTGGTCCCGCATGTACAAAGCCACGCTGTGATCGATCTTCCCCGTCTCTTTATCCCACAGCGGTTTCGGATAGCCGTCATCCCCGATCGGCCCGTACGCCGCGTCCCAAATTTCAAGCTGCTCTCCCGATCGGTTGTGGCTTCCCAACACACTCTCCATCTGGCTGAACTGCTGTATCGTAATTTCCGGCTGTCCCTCCGAGGTTCGCATGACGTACCGTGGCACCTGCACCCACGTATGCCCTGGCTCCCAAAACGCGTTCTCATCTTCATACGCGTTCACCGTCCCATAGCTCCGAAAATCAATCGAGTCCGGATACAGCGTCCACGTCCCTCCAAAAAAATCCGGATAAAACACCTGCGCCCCCAGCGATTCCCATCCTCCCGTCGACCCTCCCGTCAACACTCGCGCGTACGGCTTCGCAATCATTCGAAAATGCGCCTCCAGGTACGGAATCATCTCTTTCACCAGCGCATCTCCATAAGGCCCGTTGTTCACCGAATTCACCGCATACGAATCGTCGTAATACGGCGTCGGGTGCTGAAACGTCACCGCGATCATCCGAGGAAAATTCTCCGACGTCCAAGCTTCGTAAACTTCGTGCCCCGACTCGCGATTCAAATCCGCCATTCGCGCGCGCATCTCCGCAGGAATCGGCGGATTCTCCGGGTTGAAGCCCAGCGGGTTCCGCAAACTGAAGTGGCTTTGCTCATAAATCACGGGATAATGTGCCTCCGGATGCTCGTCATACCCCTTCGGCAGCAGCACGATCGCGCCGATATACATCGGGTGTCCCCAAAATTTCGTCAGCATCGCGCTCTGGATCTTGATGTGCTTCACCCACGCCGTCTCCGCCGGCTCCTCGATCGGCGGAATCACTTTCGTCAAGCTCAGCTTCACGTCGTATCCCGCCGCCGCATCCAAATGCACCTTCTGCACTTCGCTGTACAAATTTCCCGGCGACCGGTTGAAATGCTGTCCTTCCCACTGGTCCATGTGCAGCCACACGGTGTGCCCGTCCGCCCGGTGGAACTCCGTATAAATGTTCATGATCGCCTGCACGTAATAATCCCCTGCGGGAATCTCGCGCAAACTCCGCACCGGCGATCCCGGCGTGCTCGCATCAATCACCGCCGCCTGCTCCGGCGCCAGTCCATTCACATCCATGCCATACAGCGGCCCCGAATCCCCCCAGGCTCCCGCCACCATTCGTGGCTCTGGCTTATCCTTCGTCGTGATCACCACAAACACGCGCCCCGTGATCGCCCCCGCATGCGCCGCAGCCGGAAACGACACCTCAAATTTTTCCCCACCCGCTTGCGGAATCGCCTCCGCGCACACGCCCGCACTCAGCGAAAGTACCGCCGCGCAAATAACGCCACACAAGATTGCTCTCAGATTTATTTTCATGTCGCCCCCCGCAGGCGCGGAGAGCGTACTACACCACGCCTCGCCATCCAAAAACTTCCACATGGGCCGCTCTGCCGTCCGATACTCCTCACGTTTCTTGATACAGCCCCATCAAATTTCCCGCCGGGTCTCGAAACGTCGCGATCAAGCTCGTCCCGCCTGGCGAGTCCGCATGCGCACTCTCAACAACCACACCGCCCTCCGCCGCAATCTTCGCAAGCGTCGCATCAATATTGTCGACCCACACATAGGTCAACAACCCGGGCTCCCGCGCACTCTCTCGCCCCGTCACCCACGCTCCGCTCACATTGCCCGTCGCATCGTCGAAGCTCGGCCTCTCGCTCTCGCGGTGCCGGATGTTCCACCCAAACACTTTTTCGTAAAAATCCGCCGACCGATGCACATCCTTTGCCGGAATCTCGACAAAACAAAAGCGCGGCCGTGCCAAAAATGCCAGCCGGTAAGCTGCTTTCGTAATCGTCGCTCCCCAAGCATCCGGACTCAAATCCCGCGCGTGCCGCGAAAACAACCAATGATGCCCGTCCAAGTCTTCCGCCGCATACTGAAATTCCCCATACATCGTCTCGTGCGGCTCCTCCAAAATCTTCGCCCCCGCCGCCTTCGCCCTCCGGTAGTGCCCCTCCACATCCTCCACAAACACCGTCAAGCTCTGCGTCCCATACCCCAGTTTCGCCGGGCTCGCGCACCCCACCTTCGCCTGCTTCACCATGCTCCACGCATTCCCCAAATGCACCTGCGCCCCGCTCAGCGGCTCCCCATACCGGTAATGCTCCTCGAATCCAAACGCCTTCCCCAGCCACTCAATCGCCCGCGCCAATTCCTGATACTCCACATGCGGCAAAACCGTGTCCGTAGGCAAAGACCGATTCCCAATCATTGCGTTTCTCCCCGCTGATTTTATTTCCAGGAAACCGACCCCGTTATGCATTCATTTGAGGTTGGTCGAAATCGAAAGGTTACCCGTCACTCGTCACAAAAATTACCGCGCGGCGCCCCGCCGCAAGCAGACCTGTTCTCACCCCAAAAATCTTTTCCCTGAATTATCAGCACTGAATCCCCGTATATTTGTCTCGCAGACTCTCTAGCCAGCGCATCAACTCCGCCGCCGCGGGCCCGTCTACCTTCATCACCCGCTCTGTGGCATGCCGCGCAGTACGCTCTAAAGATCTGTTTTCCTGAGCCTGGCGAAGTTTGCGCAGTGGTCAGCATCGTACAGCTAGGTATATATACCTAGCTATACGAGAGAATCAGCGGCTTTCGATTGCCTAATCCATCCCCGGTCTATAACTTACATCGGAATAGTTCTAGAATAATGAGAGGCTCTGTTAGGTATATATACCTAACAGAGCTCTCCAGCCTTCCTGGCTAGCTAGATATTTGTGAGGTGCTATGGTAGGGTATATATAACCTACTATAGCACCTATCGTCCGAAAATAATCCCCGAATGATTACTCGCCGTATGAAGTCCGGGTCCATGCCCAGCATTCTAACGCCCGAGGCAATATATTCAATTAGCGCCCAACGGAGGGTCGACTTGCAGGAGAGCAGATCATCTCCAATCGGAATATAGGAAATCCGCTCCCTGCAAAAGAGATTTCTGGCTTCGGACGACTCAGCCCAAGAAACTCTTGCGGAAATATCGTTACTTGATTTGTCCACACATTTCCACAGTCTCACCAACCGGTTCCAATCCCGCCAACTCCCTCAAACCCCTCGACTTCCGCCACTCTCCTTCCCATCCGCGCCTCCCCGTTCGAATAAGCTTCTGAGTAAACAAAAAAACTATTGACAACCAGTAACTAACCCTGCTACCATGTTCCATGCTCGCCCCGAGCAAATCCGAAGGGCTTCCCTCGCCAACCGCCCCGGGTCTCGCCCCTTCGCCCAATCCTTCCTCCCTCCGTGCGCCCAGCACCTCTGCGTTCAGCTTTGCTGTTTCGCCTTTCAACTTTGAACTCTCGCCCTTCAACCCTCTTGTTCCTGAGAGTCCGCATCAAGTTCATACCGTGGGACTTACGTTTCCTTTGTTTTCACGCTCTTACGCACTCTTTTGCACTGCGCAATCCGCCAACCCTTTTGCCTTCAATGCGTTCCGCACTCTTTGCTCAAAACCCCCGGAGTGGGGTACCCCTCCGTTCAGCCCAATCACTTCCTCTTTTTTCTACACTGCGCACGCATCCGACACACCGTGTCGCCCGCAACTCCAATCCCTTCATGCAATTGCGCACACTTTCCGTCACACACGGGGGCTGGGGCATTCAGCATTCAGCATTCAGCTTTCAAGCCAAGCGTGTCGGTTCGCGTCCTGGGACGGATCTTTACCTCGTTATTTCATTACCTCATTACGTCGTCTTTTGCTCTTCATGGAACAAAAACCCCGCCCGCGCGTCTTCACAGGTGCGGAGGTGATGTCCATGCGTAAATTCATGATGGCGCTCGGAGTGGTAATGCTGGTGGCGGCGGTCTTGACCATGCGCCCGCTGCGCAGCCGCGCCGATGACAGCATTCAGGGCGACTGGTCGGCAAGAATCACGAATCCACCCAACGGCCCCTGCGTCCAGCTCGAGCTCGATCGCTCCAGTTGGGGACACCACAACCGCTGGGGCGACTCGCACAAGCTCTCCGACTTCACCGGGCTCAGTGCCAGCTTCGCCACGGCAAAGGATTCTCCGGTCCATTTCGAGATGCGTCGCGATGCCGGAACCATCAGCTTTGACGGCCGCTTCCGCGATGGCGAAGGCACCGGCAAATTCAGTTTTGCTGCCAGTCCGGATTACGTTCAAGGAATGAAGGCGCTCGGCTATTCGGCCCTCTCGAATGAGCAGCTCTTCGCCTTCACCATGCAGGACGTCTCCCGCCAGTTCGTGAAAGACATGGCTGACGCCGGCTACCCGCATCAGGATCCCGACCAGCTGGTCGCCTTCCGCATTCACGGCGTCTCGCCCGAATTTGCCCGCGCCATGCTGCAGCTCCTGCCAACAAAACCCTCTGCCGACGATCTCGTCGCGTTTCGTATCCACGGCGTCTCGCCGGAATTTACCAAGGCCATGATGGATGGTCTCCCCGAAAAGCCTTCCTCCGACGACCTGGTCGCCATGCGCATTCACGGCGTAAATCCGGACGACACCAAGGAAATCAATTCGCTCCTCGGCAAGCGCTTCGAGGTCGATCAACTCGTCGCCTTCCGCATTCACGGCGTCTCGCCCGATTTCGTCCGCGGCGTTCAGAATTCCGTCTCGAAGGATGTTTCCGCCGATGACCTCGTCGCCATGCGCATCCATGGCGCCAGCCCGGAATTTTCAAAATCGATGAGCGCTCTGCTCGGCCGCAAAGTCGCCGTCGATGACCTCGTCGCTTTCCGGATTCATGGAGTGAGCCCCGAATTCACGGAGCAAATGCAGCAGCTCGTGGAAAAGGATATTTCGTCGGACGATTTAGTCTCTTTCCGCATTCACGGCGTAAGTCCCGAATTTGTGCGCAGCATGAAAGACGCCGGCTATCCGAAAATTTCGCCGGATGATCTCGTCTCCATGCGCATTCACGGCGTCGACGCCGATTTCGTGAAGGAAGCCCGCGCCCACGGCTACAAGAATCCGTCCATCGACGACCTGATCGATCTGCACATCCCTGGCCTCCGCAGCCACGATTCTCCGTAAGAGGTTTGCAGCTATTGTCGGAGTTTGATTGAGTTTTCTGTAGCGGACGCAATTCCCCGCTGCGCTTCACCTTCTGAGTTGCCGACTGGGAGAAGCAGACAATCAGAAGGTGAAGCGCACGCCGACCTGGGCGGCAAAAGGAATACCGACGGTAGTGCCCGGCCCGAAGAAATCGCCTAGCCCGCCCGCGGGAACAGCCAGTTGGCTGAGCCGCGTAACCGGCGTCGTCGTGGTGCATGCCGCATTAGTGCAAATGTCCGTCACATTGCCGGACGCCGCCTGCGCCGCCGGAACGGGCAAAGCGGCTACGTTCGTCACGTAGTTTGCGCCGGGATTATTGCGGTTGAAGAGATTGAAAAATTCGATGAACGGCGAAACGTTCCACCGCTCGTGAAAGGTGAATGGCCGGCTCACGCGCAGATCAGCCTGGATATACGGCGTTCCGCGAAATTCATCCAGCGAAGTCGGCACTCCGTTCACGGAAATGCGCGCGCTGTTATCCGCCGTGGTGATCACAAACGGCCGCGCGCTTTCCGCTTGAATCAACGTGGTCAGCTCGAAGCCGCCGGGCGCGTGAAAAGTTCCGGCGATCACGCCGCGATGCGTGACGTCTTCTCCGGAAGGTCCGTAATCGCCAGGACCGAACGGGTTTGAAGTGTCGCACACGCCGTTGACGTAATCGAAAAGCTCGCCGAGCACGCAGCCCCACGTTTTCGCGGAAGAAAGCGTGTAGTTCGCGACGAGGCTCAAACGCTTCGCGACATTTCCCTGCAAATGCAGCGCCAGCGCCTTATAGCTCGAGCGATTGTCGCTGCGAAATACCGAAATCCCGCTCGGATAATCGTAGCGGCGATAACCGTGCATTCCGGTTTCGAGAGTGAAGTCCGCGCTTAAAATCCAGTTGGCATTGAAAGCATGCTCGACGCCGGCGGTCGCGTGCAGCGCGTACGGCGTGTGATAGTTGGGATCGATCAACGATGGCGGCCCGGATGCATTCTGGATGTTGTAGTTGTTCACCGCGTTGAAAGCTTCCACCCATCCGTTTTGCGCGAGGTCGTTGTAATAAAGTCCGACGCCTCCGCGAAGAACCGTTTTCCCCGAAGAGCCGAGGCCGTAAGCAACTCCGAGGCGCGGAGCGAATGCTTTGCGATAGTCGTGTGGAATTCCGGAAACGATGCCGTTTCCGGCGAGGGCTGGATTGAAGCTCTGGTCGTGGCCGGAAGCGATAAATAGGCCAAAGGTCGTGTCGTAGCGTAAACCGTAATTGACGGTGAGATTCCGCGTGACGCGCCAGGAATCTTCGGCATAGAAGCCGAGGCGCTGCACGTTTTGCGAGAAGCTGCCGTCGCCATCCGGAGTGGGAGTGCACGACGTGCCAGGAGTGATATTCGGTGAAGGCGTTGCGGAGCAAACCGTCAGATCGTTGGCGAATTGCTGCTCGCTCGCAGCGTCGGCCGTGTAGTCCGTGGGATTCAGGACGAGCGCAACGAGATTTTCTGCGTTGGCGGTGAGCGCGCCGCTCAACACCGGCTCGTGGATGAAATTAATGCCGAAGCGAGGAGCGTGCTTGCCGGAGACGTGGCTGACGTCGTAGCGAAGCTGGTATTTCTCCTGATTGCGGAGGACGGGAAACGCGGTGATGGCGGTAACGAACTGCTGGTCGCCGAACGTTTCGAATCCCGAAGTAGTGGCGGAGGTTGAACTGAAAGGAAAGGCGAGAGCGAAACCGAGATCGGAATTGCGCGATTGCGTGAGATGCAAGCCACTGTAACCCAAAACGAGCGAACCAACCCAATCCGGATTGAAGGCGAACTGGTTGCTGAGGACGATATTTTCGTAATTGTTGTGAGTCGTCGCGCCGGTGGAAGGAAGCGTGGCCTGCTGGACGAGGGCGTTGCGCGTGATGTAGCTGTCGGCGGCGGCGCGAAAGAACCACTGCGAACGCGAACTTTGGTCCCAGTCGAAGCGAATCAATCCGAGATAGTCGCGGAAGGGAACGGAGACGCTCGAGGGAACTGAAATGGAAGTAACGGTTGTGCCGTCGATGTCGACCAGTCCCTGCGAAGCAAGCTGGGACAACGCCGTGAATTGCGTCTGACTCTCAGGGCTGTAGGCAATGCTGGCGTTTTCGTGGACGTATTCGAATGAGGAAAAAAACCAGAGTTTGTCTTTGACGATGGGACCGCCCAGCGTGCCGACATAATTCTGGCGGGAGAAGGGCTGCTTGGGATTGGGCGCGGGATTTTCGATCGGGAAGCGCGCGTTGAGAGAAGCGGCGCGTTCGTAGAAAGCTTCATCGCCATGCCATTGATTGGTGCCATGCTTGGTGGTGATTACGACGGAGGTGGCGGTGGTGCGGCCGGTATCGGCGTCTTCCTGGGCGGTTCGAACGGCGAATTCCTGAATGGATTCCGGAGAGAAATTTTGGAGGAAGCCGCCGATCCAGTCATCGGAATTGTCGGCCCCATCGACGGAAAGATCGTTGTTCAAGCCGGAGCTGCCGCCGGTGGAAACGGCGGTGATGCGTGCTTTGGTGGGATCGGAAGGCTCGACGGGCTCGGTGCCGGGCGCCAAGTACGCGATATTTGCAAAGCTTCGCGCGGCGAGTGGGATGGTGTCCAAATCTTGCGAAGTGATAATCGCTTGATGAACGGCGCTCGCGGAGTCGATCGACTGGGTGGTGATGGAAGACGCCTGGCCTTGAACGCTTACGGATTGGCGCACGGTCTGAGGTTTCAGGATTACGGTGATTCCCTGAACTGAGCTGATGATGACCTTCACGTTGGATTTGGCCTCGGCAAATCCGTCGGCTGTGACGATGACGTGATAGGTACCAGGGAAGAGATCATCGATACGAAAGTCGCCGTCGGGGCCGGTGGCGGCTTGGCGCTGGAGGGAAGAGTCCGGCGCTTGAACGACTACTTTCGCGGAGGAGATTCTGCCGCCGGTGGAGTCTTGAACGGTTCCGCGCAGGGCGCCGCGGGGATTTTGCGCGAAGGAATCGAAGGGCAGGAATAGGAGGAGGATTAGAAGCAGGAGAGACGAAGGAAAGGGGCGATGCGGAGAAGGCCATGTGCCGGCGGGCGAATCATAAGGTTTCATGTCGGGCGATAGGCTACTGGAGAGGTGGGACTACTACCATAAGTCGTAGAGGATGATGAGGTGACGGGCGGCCAGCCTCAGAAAGCGTGCTTTCCACTGCAGCCAGCTTGCTCAGCAGCACGCCTTGGCTCGCTGCGGCGCAGCGTGCGGCGAGGTTACAAGAAGAAAGCAGGGAAAAAGAAAGAGAGCACGATGGATCGTGCCCCTACAAGGGATGGGGGGATTACGGTATTCTGCTACGACTATGCATGACTTGAACTATTTCAGAGACCACTTGGATGTGTTTGCGGAGATGGCGAAGAAGCGCGGGGCGGCGCTGGATTTGGAGGGATTTCGGGCGCTGGATAAAGAGCGGAGAGAATTGATTACGGCCACGGAGCAGCTCAAGGCGCAGAGGAACAAGGCGAGCGACGAGATTGCGCGGCTGAAGAAGGCGAAAGAGAACGCGGACAGCTTGATTGGCGAGATGAAGAGCGTTTCCGAGAGGATTAAGGCTGCGGACGAACGGATTGCGGCGTTGAACGCAACGCAGAGCGAATTATTGATGACGATTCCGAATGTGCCGCATGTGTCGGTGCCGGTGGGGCACAGCGCGGAAGAAAATGTGGAGGTGCGGCGATGGGGGACGGCGCCGAAGTTTGATTTTGCGCCGAAGCCACACTGGGAAGTGGGCGAACGTGCGGGAATCTTGGACACTGGCGTAGCGGCCAAGATTACTGGCGCGAGATTCGCGGTCTACAAAGGATGGGGAGCGCGGCTGGAGCGGGCGCTGGCGAACTTTTTTCTGGATGTGCATACGCGCGAGCATGGGTATACGGAGATTTTGCCGCCATTTTTGGTGAATACGGCTTCGCTGATGGGAGCGGGGCAATTGCCGAAGTTTGCGGCGGATTTATTCAAGATTGAGAACACGGATTTTTGGCTGACGCCGACGTCGGAAGTGGAACTGCACAATTTGCATCGCGACGAGACGCTAGCGGAGGAGAAACTGCCGATCAAGGTGACGGCATGGACGGCGTGTTTCCGGAGTGAGGCGGGGGCGGCGGGGAAAGATACGCGCGGGATTTTGCGGCAACACCAGTTTCAGAAAGTGGAGCTGTTCAAGTTTACGCACCCGGAGAAGAGCTACGAGGAGCACGAAGCGTTAGTGCGGAATGCGGAGACGATTTTGCAAAAGCTCGGGCTGCACTACCGGACGATGCTTTTGTGCACGGGGGATATGGGATTCGCGTCGGCGAAGACGTATGACATCGAGGTGTGGCTGCCGTCGAGCGGAGAGTTTCGCGAGATTTCGTCGTGCTCGAACTGCGAGGCGTTTCAGGCGAGGCGTGCGGGGATACGGTTTAAGCCGAAGGGCGGCGGGAAAAGCGATTTTGTGCACACGCTGAACGGGTCGGGGCTGGCGGTGGGGCGGACGTGGATCGCGGTGGTGGAGAATTGTCAGCAGGCGGATGGGTCGATAATAGTGCCGGAGGTGTTGCGGCCGTATATGGGGATTGAAAGGATTGAGGCGGGAAAGTAAGGAAGTAAAGGAAGTAGAGGATGTAGAGGAAGTAAAGGATTGGACTTCCGGCCAAGCTTGGTGACTAAAGAGTTGGGCTTCCGGTGTCCTGCTTGAGGCGTGCACGTTGTGCTCCTTAACGCTTTGAAATTAAACGGTTTAGATGAAAATGGAGGTTTTCAGCGGCTAATTACGGCATTCCTAAAGCCGCGCAAAGTGTTGAAAGTAGAGCTTTTCGTTTGACCTGCCTTTTCGCCTTGCATACACTCGCCTCAGTACTATTTGGCACAGCAATGTGCGGACCCAGGGGGATTTACGGGCCGCAAGAAGAGCAGTGATCCCGAACGAGCGAAAAATGGGGATTGGGCCTCAGCGCAGTTTGGGGTCGTAGGTAGAAGAGTCTTACGCTGGAAGAGCTGGAAGAAAGAATGAACTTTCTGGGCAGGGTGATGAGATTTTTGTTTTGGGTGCTGATCGTGTCGTGGAGCGTGGCTTTGCTGCGGCGGCTGGCGAGGTGGCTGCTTCGCGAGGCGTCGCCGGCGCAGACGGATCAAAACGCCCCTCGTGACGGGGCTGGCGTAGGACCGGCGCCGGAGAACACGCAAGGCGGATTGGCGGCGCGGAAATTGGTGCGCGACCCGGTTTGCGGGATGCATGTGGCAGAGGAACTTTCGATTCCGCTGCGCGAGAGCGGAGAGTTGGTGAATTTTTGCTCGGTGGAATGCCGGGACGAGTATGTGAAAAGCATCCAGAGGAAGGCAGCTAGCGCTTAGAAGCGTTACAAGCCCCGGGAAGTTGAAGATTTACACCAAAAGAAGTCGAGACTAGACACGAAGAGGAAAGGACCGAAGCCGATGGCCACGGTCGCAAAGCCCACAGGGCCGCTAAGACAGATTGGGGCACCGCCGATGGTGCCGCGCATTGCTCCGCGAGAGGACTTGAATCCGTTTCGCATCGCGCAGATCCAGTTTGATATGGCGGCGGAGTTTTTGAAGCTGGAGCCGGGACTACGGCAGATTTTGCGGACGCCCAAGCGCGTGCTGGAAGTTTCCATTCCCACGAAAATGGACAATGGGCAGGTGAAAGTCCATACCGGGTTTCGCGTGCAACACAATATTTCGCGCGGGCCCGGCAAGGGCGGAATTCGCTATCACCCGAACGTGACGCTGGACGAAGTGAAGGCGCTGGCGGCGTGGATGACGTGGAAGACGGCGGTGCTGAACGTGCCGTTCGGCGGCGCAAAGGGCGGGGTGATCTGCGACCCGAAGCGCATGTCGAAGACGGAGCTCGAGCGGATGACGCGGCGGTATGCGAGCGAGATTTTGCCGATCATCGGGCCGACGATGGACATTCCGGCGCCCGATGTGTACACGGACGCGCAGACGATGGCGTGGATCATGGACACGTACTCGATGACGGTGGGGCATTCCGTGCACGGAGTGGTGACGGGCAAGCCGGTGTCGATTGGCGGGTCGGAAGGGCGAAGCGAGGCCACGGCGCGCGGGCTGCTGTATGTGGTGGAAGAAGCGTGCAAGCTGAAGAAAATTCCGCTGCGCGGCGCGACGGTGGCGATTCAGGGATTTGGCAATGCCGGCGCTACGGCGGCGCGGTTATTCGCGGAGAAAAAAGCGAAGATTATCGCGCTGAGCGATACGCGGGGCGGCGTGACGAATTCGCGCGGGATCGATCCGATCAAGGCGATTCGGTATAAGGAACGGTCGGGGACGGTAGTGGGGATGCCTGGGGCGTCGCGCATCTCAAACGATGATTTGCTGGCGATGAAGTGCGACATCCTGGTGCCTGCGGCGCTCGAAAATGTGATTACGCTGCACAACGCGGAGGCGATCAAGGCGCGGATTGTGGCTGAAGCAGCGAACGGGCCGACGACGCCTCACGCGGATGAGATTTTGGCGCGGCGCGGGATCACCGTGTTGCCGGATATTCTGGCCAATGCCGGGGGCGTGACGGTGAGCTACTTCGAATGGGTGCAAAACATGGAAGGGCTCATGTGGGACGCCGAAGAAGTGAATGTGCGTTTGCAAAAGAGCATGGTGCGGGCGTTCCACGAAATGGTGGAGACGATGCGGAAGCATCATGTGCCGCCGCGGGCGGGAGCGATGATTCTCGCGGTAGGACGTGTGGCGGAAGCCACGCTGGTTCGCGGGCTGTTTCCTTGATAGCCGCTCGATAGCCTGCCTGACGACGGAAGACTCCGGGCCATTCCTTTGAAGAAAGTTGCTTCTCTCGCGCGCTGGTGGAATCTCGCGCTAGTGATTTGCTTGCTCGCCGGGCCCGCAAACGCCCAACATCGCGGCAAAATCGCCATCACCGTGGATGACCTGCCCACGCATGGCAACATGCCCCCCGGCATGACGCGTTCCGAAATCGCCAAGAACATGATTGCCGCTTTGAAGGCGAAGGGAATTCCGCCAGTCTACGGCTTTGTGAATGCCAGCAAGCTCGATACTGCCTGGGACAAGGCCGACGTTCTGAAAATCTGGACCGACGCTGGATTCCTGCTAGGCAATCACACTTACTCGCACATGGACATCACACCGAATACCGTAAGCGCGTTTGAAGAGGACATCGCGCTAAATGAAGGCACGCTGGAGGGCTTCATGGGCGGGCGTGATTGGCACTGGTTCCGCTATCCGTACTTGAACGAGGGCGACACGCTCGAAAAAAGACGCGCGGTCAGACACTATTTGCGCGAGCGCGGATACCGGGTGGCCCAGGTCACCATCGATTTTCAGGATTGGGCATGGAACGACCCGTACGCGCGTTGCATGGAAAAACATGATGCGCAGGCGGTTGAATGGCTGAGATCAAGTTATTTGAACATGGCTGTGGAGTACGTCGGGCTAGCGCAAAAAATGGCGGTGATGCTGTTTGGGAGAGATATCCGGCATGTGCTGCTGCTGCATATCGGGGCGTTTGACAGCGTGATGCTTCCAACGCTTCTGGATTCGTTGCAGAGGCAGGGCTTCGAGTTTATATCGCTGCAAGAAGCGGAAGACGACACTGCCTACCAAACCGACCCCGACGCGGCCTTAAGCACTGGCGGGACGCTGCTCGAGCAGATGGTGGAGAGCAAGCACCTGGATTATCCGCCGCATGCCGAAGAGCCGCTCGATAAACTCAACACCGTTTGCCGCTAGAACTCACTCGCGCCTCAAACGTCTCACCAGTCCGAGTGGCTCCCGCCAATACCTAATTTTTGACTTGCGCGAAGGAAATAGCGCGCGTACATTCACAATTGCCGGTGCGCCTGCGTGGCGCGACCGGCTATTTTCTTCGAGGGGTGCTGCGAAGCACGAAAAATGAGCACGAACGGACATACACATGCCGCGCCACCGATTTTGCTGACGATTTCCGGATTCGACCCGTCGTGCGGCGCGGGAACGGCGGCTGATTTGAAGACGTTTGCGGCGCATGGATGTTATGGGGTGGCGGCGATTACTTCGCTGACGGTGCAGAACACGCAGGGCGTGGAAGATGTACACAACATTCCTAGCGCGACGCTGAAGGCACAGCTCGAGGTGCTGGCGAAAGATTGCAACATCGCAGCGGTGAAAATCGGGATGCTAGGGAATCGCGGAAATGCGGCGACCGTGGCGGAATTTCTGGATGCGCATACATTTGCGCATGTAGTGCACGATCCGGTGATGAAATCCTCGAGCGGGACGGAGTTGCTCGACGCGGGCGGAGTGAAGTTTCTTGCGACGGAGTTGTTGAAGCGCGCGAGCGTGATTACGCCAAATGTGCCGGAAGCCGAGATTCTGACGGGCATGACGATTAAAGATGTGGCCGATATGGAAGCGGCGGCGCGAAAGATTGTGGAGATGGGCGCGCGGGCGGTGATCGTCAAGGGCGGGCACATGGGGCGGCCGACGGACGTGTTGTTTGACGGCACGGAGATGGTGACGCTGCCCGGCGAGCGCGTGAACGAAGAGCAACTGCATGGCACAGGGTGCACCTTTGCATCCGCGCTGGCGGCGCACTTGGCCGTGGGACGCGGACTGCTCGAATCGGCGACGCTTGCGAAAGCGTACGCTACCAAAGCCATTGAGAAGGCCTATCCCGTTGGGAAAGGGCGGATACCGCTCGATCATTTCTACCGGCAGCGCATCGAGCCGCCTGCGCGTGGCATCCACGAAGTGCCGCAGCATGGCATGCATCCGGCGGCGGAGCCTACGGCTCACTAGTGTTTTTTCCGCTGCCGCGAGAGGTTTGCAATCGGATTCTTGGTTAGCGGCCGATCTAAAGCAAACGAGCCTGACATTTCAGCATGAGCCCCAAGCGCAAAATCATTGTCTACATCGCGACGAGCGTGGACGGCTATATCGCGCGGCCCGACGGCGACGTGGCCTGGCTCGACAGTCCGCGGCCTAAGGGAAATCACGGAATGGGCGAATTCTTCAGGAGCATCGACACAATCCTGTGGGGACGCAAGACCCACACCAAAGGACTTGAGATGGGAATGAAAGCCTCCGGCTTCGGCGCAGGCATCGAGAACTATGTCTTTTCGCGTCAGCCTCAGGAAACGAAGGAGCCCGGATTCGAATTTGTCCGCGAACCGATTAAGACGTTTGTTGAAAAGCTGCGCAAGAAACGCGGGAAGAACCTCTGGATGATGGGCGGCGGCGAGATCATCGCGTCGTTTTTGGACGAGGGAGACATCGACGAGTTCATTATCAACGTAGTACCGGTTTTGATTGGGGAAGGCATTCCGTTGATTCAGCCGCGGCATCGCTTGATAAGGCTGAAGCTGCTATCCAGCAAGAAGTTTCCCGACGGCATGGTCACCTCGCATTATCGGGTGCTGCGTGGGAAGTAAACCAGCATTTGCAACGCCAGGCACCCCATTTACTTCGCGTCCGATAAAAATCAAGAAATCGCTTTGCCAATGACGGGAAAATTTGCTCGGTGGCGCTCGGATTCTGCGTCGACCCTGCTCAGGCGGTGTGGTTTAGTGTTTGCGTTGCGCGAGTGACGCGGCAATGCGCCGGTGGGCCCGCAATTCAATACTATATTGCCCAAGTGTGGGGGACTCGTTTCTTGCCGCACGCAGGCGCGTCCGATGGAAATCATGCGCTCCCCCCGCTGCGCCTTTGTGCGAAGACACTAAAAATGGCCGGGGATCCGGCTGATTCATGGCGGTCATCGGGGCGCGCGGACGGCGGGAGAGGCCTCTGCGTTTTTCTCCGTAGGTCCATTGGAACAAGGCGTAGAGAAGGAAGTCACATCCCAGGATGCAAAACGCCAAAAATAATGTAGCTGACATGTCTCGCTCGCTTCTTTGACTGACTTAGTTCGGATAGCAAAACGCTGTCCGCACAAGCAGCAGATTAGAGACAGAGGGGCAAGAAAATCCTGAGGGGTTTGTTAGGAATTTATTAAACTGCGTCCTGCGCAAGGGCAGCTCGGCATGTAGCGAGGGCGAATTGATTTCTCGGCGAGCAGGCGTGTGGATCCTAATCGCGTTTACGATTGCCGTGGCGGCTACGGCGGCGCTGGTGCCTCGCGTTCCTCAGCCTCAGTCCTACCATAATTTTGCCGATCAGCGCGCCTGGCTTGGAATTCATAATTTTGGAGACGTGGCTTCGAACCTGCTCTTCGCGGTGGCTGGCGCATGGGGGTTGGTTTTCTTGAATGGACAGCGGGGCCGAGAGCAATTCATTGACCCACTCGAGCGGTGGGCGTATATCTTCGTTTTTCTTGGGTTGCTCTTCACCGCCTTCGGCTCGAGTTATTACCATCTAGCTCCGGACAATGCACGATTAGTGTGGGATCGCCTGCCGATGACCTTGGCCTTCATGGGCTTGGTATCCGCGATGATTTCGGAAAGGGAGAGCGTGCCAGCCGGTTTCTATTTGCTTCCGGTGCTCCTGCTGATCGGTACGGGCAGCGTGGTGTGGTGGTGGCACACCGAAGCGGTTGGAGCTGGAGATTTGCGATTTTATGCGGCAGTGCAGGTTTACGCGGTGCTGGTGCTGCCCATTTTGCTCCTGATGCCGCCGCGTTACACGCGAGGTTGGGATTTCGGCGTAGTTTTCGGTCTCTATGTACTTGCGAAAATCTTTGAAACTGCGGATCGGCAAATATTCTCTCTTGACCGGCATTTAATGAGCGGGCACACGCTGAAGCACCTGGCGGCGGGATTCGCTGGCCTCTGGATCTTGCGGATGCTTCAGAATAGACAGCCGTTCCCAGTTCATCGAAATTCTTAAGCAACCGACCTAAAGCGCGGAAAGTGTCCCTTGTGCGCTGTGCATAATGCGACCGGCGACGATCGTGGCGACCGGGCCACCTTTGAAGGTGCGGGCGTCGAACGGAGAATTGCGGGATTTGCTGGGGGATTGCTTTACGTCGTAGGTCCACTCGCGCGTCGTGGAAAAAATGGTCAGGTCGGCGGGTTGGCTGACCGCGATTTTGCGTTCGATCCCGAGGACTCGCGCTGGGCCGGTGGTGAACAGTTCAACCATTCGCATCAGCGAGATTTTCCCTGCGTGTACAAGCTGTTCGAGCGCAAGCGCTATCCCTGTTTCGAAGCCGAGAATGCCGAAGGGGGCGCGGTCGAATTCGACATCTTTGAGGGCCGGCTCGTGAGGGGCGTGATCGGTGGCGATGGCATCGACGGTGCCGTCGGCGAGGCCGACGATCAGAGCTTCGCGGTCTTCGCGCGCAGCTAACGGTGGATTCATTTTGTAGCGCGAGTCGTATTGAACATCCTCATCGATCAAAGTGAAATGATGCGGCGTGACTTCGCACGTGACGGGCAAGCCGCGCTGTTTTGCCCAGCGGACTTGCTCGAGCGACGCCTTTGCGGAAAGGTGCGCGACGTGCAGCCGCGCGCCGGTCAGCTCGACGAGTTGGACATCGCGCGCTACGCAAACGGATTCCGCGGCGGCGGGCATTCCGGGCAAACCGAGTCTTGTGGAAGTGACGCCTTCGCGCATCACGGCGCCGGCGGCGAGCGACACATCTTCCGAATGCTCGATGACCACGAGATCGAGCGAGCGGCAATAGTCCATCACCTGGCGCGTGAGTTTCGCAGTCGCAATGGGTTTGCCGTCGTCGGAAACGGCGACGATGCCGGCTTGCTTCATCGCGGCGATTTCCGCGATAGCTTCGCCTTTGCTGCCAACGCTCGCGGCGCCGATGGGCCAGACGCGAACGCTGGCGCTGGCTTTGGCGCGATCGAGAATGAAGCGCGTGACGCTGGCGTTGTCGTTGACGGGCCTGGTGTTCGGCATGCAGCAGACGGCGGTGAATCCGCCTCGCGCCGCGGCACGCGTGCCCGTCTCGATCGTCTCGGAAGATTCCTGGCCGGGTTCGCGGAGATGCGCGTGAAGGTCGATGAAGCCGGGGGCGACAATATGGCCGGTGGCATCGAAAATTTCGGTGGAGGCATTCTGGGAGATTTTTCCGGCAGGCGCGATTTCGACGATTTTGTCGCCGTCGAGAAGCACATCGCGCGTCGCGTCCGTCTGCGTGGCTGGGTCGATAACACGCCCGCCCTTAATCAGTAGCATTGGCAGATTCCTTGGGTTGAGTTTCCGCCGATGGCGCGCTGATTTCTTCCGCGGGTCCGGAGGTGAGAAGAAAAAGCAGGGACATACGCACGGCGATTCCGTTGGTGACTTGTTCCAGCACACAAGATTGCGGACTGTCGGCGACTTCGGGAGTGATTTCGACGCCGCGATTCATCGGGCCGGGATGCAGAACGATGGCGTCGGACCTGGCGTGGCGAAGGCGCTCGGCGTTGAGCTGATAGAGAAGGATGTAGTCGGCAGCGGAAAGCGCGGGCTCGTGAAGGCGCTCGGTTTGCACTCGCAGGACGAGAACCACGTCCGCATCTTCGAGAGCTTCTTCGATGCGAAAAACACGGCGAATGGACGCCCCAGGGGGACCAATGCTTTCCAGTTCGCGCGGAACCCACATGGCTGGGCCGCAAAGCGTGAAGCGGCAGCCGAATTTCGCGAGCAGGTGAATGTTCGAGCGAGCGACCCGGCTATGCGAAATATCACCAAGAATAGTGATGTTCAGATTTTCGAGCGCGCCTTTGCGATCGCGGATGGTCAACGCATCGAGCAAACCCTGCGAGGGATGTTCGTGGGTCCCATCGCCGGCGTTGATGACGGGAATATCGAGATGGCGCGCGACAAAATCGGCGGCGCCGGAAGCGGCGTGTCGCATCACCAAGCAGTCGGGCTTCATGGCATCCAGAGTGTGAACGGTGTCGAGAAGCGACTCGCCTTTTTTCACACTCGACGATTCCGCCTGGAGGTTCATGGTGTCCGCGCCGAGACGTGCGGCTGCGGTGCCAAAGCTGATGCGCGTGCGCGTCGAATTCTCAAAAAAGGCGAGCGCCACGGTTTTGCCGCGAAGGGTGGCAAGTTTTTTGAGAGGATTGCGCTGAATGGCCTGGAAAGGCCTGCTTTGATCGAGAAGAAAAGTAAGTTCGTCCGCGGAGAGCGGTTCAAGAGCCAGAAGGTCGCGGAAACGAAAAGTCACATTTGCACTTTCTGATTATAGCGCGAAAAATCCTGTTCCAACTACGGCTCCTGGCGGTCGACGAGAACGACGCGCTCTTCATTATCAATCTCGCGGAGCCGCACTTCGATGATTTCCGTGTCGCTAGTTTGTACGGTGCGGCCGACAAACTGCGCTTCAATGGGCATTTCGCGATGGCCGCGGTCGATTAACACGCAGAGAGAAACGCGCTGGGGACGGCCGAGATCGAAGAGGCCGTTCATGGCAGCGCGAATGGTGCGCCCGGTGTAAAGCACGTCGTCAACGAGGACGAGATCCATGCCGTCGACGCCAAAAGCAATGTCGGACGATTGCAGGACGGCCTGCGGGGCGACTTTCGAGAGATCGTCGCGGTAGAGCGTAATATCCAGCGTGCCAACGGGCACGTCCACGCCGTCGATGCCACGCATGGCTTGCGCGATGCGCTGTGCCAGAGGCACTCCGCGTCGGCGGACTCCAATCAGCGCCAGATGCTTCGTGCCCCCGCTTTTCTCGACAATTTGATGGGCCAGACGCCGCAGCGTCCGGTCGATTTCGGGAGCGGACATCAATTGGGCTTTTTCGACGATGCGCATGTTCGGGTAATCCTAGCATAGTGACTGGCGACTCGTGACCAGTGACTCGCGGAGAACGTCGCTCGGGCTTTCGGCGCGATTGGGTACTCGGCCAGCGTGATAAACTGCCGCGCGTTCTATTTTGCGAGGTGGATATGTTTCTCAGAAAGACGCGGCGCGCCCGTTGGAAAGGCTTGAGAGTGTTTTGCGGGCTGATTTTGCTTCTGTCCATCGGAATGGCGCGCGCGCCTTACGCCGTTGCGCAGCCACAGAAAACCGCTGGAACAAAATCTCCGGCAAAGACTACAGCAAAAGATCCTGCGCGACCCAAGCTGGTCGTGATGCTGGTCGTGGACCAGATGCGCGGAGATTACGTCGACAAATTTCAGGGGCAATGGACAGGAGGATTGAAGCGGTTGATTGAAGATGGCGCGTGGTTCCGCGATGCGGCGTATCCGTATGCTGCCACGGAGACCTGCGTGGGCCACTCCACGATTTCGACGGGAGCGCTTCCTGCGACCCATGGAATGGTAGCGAACGCTTGGTGGGACCGCGAAACGCAGAAAATGGTGACGTGCACGTCGGACCCGAATGCCAAAAATATTGGTTACGCAGGCGCCAGCGTGAAAGGCGGAGACTCCGATTGGCGGATGCAGATTCCCGCATTTGCCGAAGAGCTGAAGTTTCAAAGCTGGGGCGGAACGCGTGTGGTTACAATCTCGCTTAAGGCGCGCGCGGCGATCACGATGGCTGGTCACAAGGCAGACTCCGCCACTTGGTTTGACGCCGGCGCGGGGGCTTGGGAAACATCGAGTGCGTATCCTGAGGCGGGATTTGTGGAGGCTTACGCGAAAGCGCACCCAGCCAAAGAGGACTACGGGAAAGCGTGGAATCTTACTTTGCCGGAAAGCCGGTATTTGTATGCCGAAAAAGCCCTTGGAGCTGTTCCGCCTCAAGGCTGGGAACTCGAATTTCCTCATCCCCTCCATGGAAAGACAGAGGACAAACAGCCAGACCAAGCTTTTTACGAACAATGGCAATCCAGCCCGTTCGCCGACACGGCATTGACGGAACTCGCGGAATCGGCGGTGGATGCGCTGAAACTCGGGGAAGGTCCCGGAACCGATTATCTCGGAGTGAGCTATTCGTCGCCGGATTATGTAGGTCACGCCTTTGGTCCGCGAAGCTGGGAAATACAGGACGTGTTGGTTCGGCTGGATCGGGACCTCGGGGGATTGTTCGAGGACCTCGACAGAAAAGTGGGGCGCGAAAATTATGTCGTTGCGCTCAGTGCCGACCACGGAGTTGTGCCCATTCCGGAAGACATGATGGAGACCGGTGCGGATGCGGGCGTTTTGCACTTGCCCGAAGTGCAACAGCGAATCGAAAAAGCGCTCGAGCCGTTCAACTACCCGAAACCTGCGGTTGCCAGGATTACCGGAAGCGACATCTATTTTGTGCCCGGCCTATACGATCGATTGAAAAGCGATGCGCCCGCCATGAGCGCGGTGCTGGAAGCCATCAAAAGCACGCCTGGAGTCGAAGGCGCCTATCGCGCCGAGGAATTAGCGGATCGTCCTCCCACCCGAAGCCCTCTCCGCTCCGCCATGTCTGCCAGCTATTTTGCGGCGCGGAGCGGTGACTTATTCATCGTGCCGAAGGCTTACTGGCTGATGGATTCGACGCCGCTCGGGCAAGCCCGGCGCTACGGCACAGGCCACGGCACTCCATGGAGCTACGATCAACATGTCCCGGTCTTGTTGATGGGATTTGGGATTAGGCCAGGCGAATACTTCGACGCGATCACCCCGGCTGATATCGCTCCGACGCTCGCCGCCCTCTGCGGAATAACGCTGGCTCCGCGAGACGGGCACGTCCTGGGTGAAGCCCTCGCACGCGCGAATGAACATCCAGCGGCAAGAAGATCGTCCGCACACGCAGGTGCCGAGGCTGCGAAGCACTAGAATAGTCGGGGCGTTCGGCGACTGACGGGCGTCGGAGAATTTCTGCGGGCCCCGAGGGCTTCGTGATATCCTCTCCCGAAGTGACTTCCGCGGGAGCTGTTGATCTGACCGTGCAAATTGGCGCGGTGCGCCTGCGGAATCCCATTCTCGCAGCCAGCGGAACCTTCGGTTACGGCGTCGAGTTTGCCCACCTGGTGGACCTGAACCGCCTCGGCGGTGTGGTCGTCAAAGGCCTTTCCCGCGAACCCATGGAAGGCGCCCCTGCCCCTCGGCTTTGCGAGGCCCCCTCCGGGATGCTCAATGCGGTGGGACTTCAGAACATAGGGGTCCGGGCCTTCGTCGCCGAAAAACTCCCGGTACTGAGAAAATACGATACAGCGATTATCGCTAACGTCTTTGGCTACAGCGTCGAGGACTACGTCGAGGTCATCCGGGTCCTGGAGGACGCCCAGGGGCTGGCGGCCTATGAGCTGAACATCTCCTGCCCCAATGTCAAAAGGGGGGGGATGCAATTTGGGGTCGACCCTGGACTGGTGGCCGAGGTTGTCGGGGCAGCAAGGAAGGTCGCTGCAAAGCGACCTCTATGGGTCAAGCTCTCGCCGATGGTTGCAGACATTGGACTTATTGCCCAGACAGCGGAAGGAGCGGGAGCCGATGCCTTGACGGTGGCAAACACCTATCCGGCCATGGCCGTCGATCCGTGGACCGGCAAGTCCTGCCTTGGGAACCAGACCGGGGGCCTATCGGGTCCGTCTATAAAGCCGATCACTTTGCGGCTCGTCTGGGAAACGAGGAAGGCCGTGAAGACACCAATCATAGGTGTAGGAGGCATCGAGTCGGCGAAAGACGTGCTTGAATACCTTGCGGTAGGCGCGACTGCCGTACAGGTAGGAACGGCCAGCTTTACTGACCCTCGGGCCAGTCAGCGACTTGTAGACGATCTTGAGGGGGCTCTTTTTAATGCTAAGACGTTTACTATCAATGAGATGAAAGGAAAAATTTCCGCAGATTTTGGTTGACATAACGACCATTTTTCGCTACACTTTTTTGGATATGCGTAGCACAAAGAACACACTATGAGACGACCACTCTTTGTTATCTGGGCCGCTTTCCGTTGGGTGCTCTTAATGTTCCTGGTTGTGCCCGTGATGGACGCCCCCCTCGTGGCGCATCTGAGCGCCCCGGTCAAGCCAATCAAGACTTGGGTCGGGAATGCCAGCTGGTATGGCCCCGGCTTCAATGGAAAGAAAACCGCCGATGGGGAGCGCTTTGACTGCGAGGCGCTTACGGCCGCACACCCGAACCTGCCTTTCGGGTCCATCGTCCGGGTGGTCAACCCCCGGAACGGGAAGTTTGAACTAGTACGTATCAATGACCGAGGTCCCTATCAAGAAGGGCGCGAAATTGATGTATCCTATCGTGTCGCCCGGAAGATTGGGTTGATCCATTCGGGCGTAAAGCAAGTTCGGCTAGAATTGTTACAGGTGCCGCTGAAACACTGACCCCGCCGAAGTCGGGGTCGCCTATGACCTTGAGCTTCGACGCCCATCCGCGCAGCAGCTTGATCGTGGCACTGGATTTTGATTCTCTATCCTCTGCCGCAAAATTCGCCACACAAGTTTCCGATCTTGTGGGGATGTTCAAGATCGGCAATCAATTGTTTACGGCTGCAGGCCCTGCGGCGGTGAAGGAAATTGCTGCGCTGGGTCCGGGCATCTTTCTTGACCTGAAATTCCACGACATTCCGAATACGGTTGCAGGCGCGGTGCTTTCCGCCGCTGCCATGACCGGCGTGCAGCTTGTAAACGTGCATGCGCTGGGAGGGTCCGCCATGCTCGAGGCGGCGGTGCAAGCAATCAGCGCCGGCGTACCAATGGGAGCTGACCGGCCGCGGCTGCTTGCTGTGACTCTTTTGACGAGCATGGACCACAAGGCCATGAGAGAAGTTGGAATCGGGGGAACACCCAAAATGCGCGTGGTGAAGCTGGCGCAGCTTGCCAAGCAATCCGGCGTGGACGGCGTCGTGGCGTCCGTGCAAGAAGCGAAAGCCATTCGGAAAGCCTGCGGGCGCGAATTCTTGATCATAACGCCGGGAGTGCGGCCCAAGCTGCAAGAGGACGCCGGGCCGAAACGCGACGACCAGGCGCGTACGGCTACGCCGACAGAAGCGATTAAGGCCGGTGCCGATTACATCGTCGTTGGAAGGCCAATCCTGACCGCTCAAGATCCTCGCGCCGCCGCCCAATCCATCGTCGATGAAATCGCCGCCGCGAAATAACCTCGCAATCGTGCGCGTTGACCGGACCTCAATGTGATGCTAACATGAGTCACATATGAAACGGGCTACTGTTCGCGATCTCCGCTATAACTTCCGCGAAATCGAAGCACGCCTAAGCAAGGGCGAAGAGATCGAAGTCTACAAGCGAAACAAGCCGATCGGCCGATTGATCCCGATACGGCCCAAGCCCGAAGCGTACCCCGATTTTGCTGCCATACGGCGCCGAATCTTTGGCAAAAAGAAGGCTCGGATGACAGGTACCCAGCTCGTGTCGGAGCAGAGAGAGCCTTATTGATTGCCTATCCAGATACCAGATTCTTGGTGTCACTTTACGGCGAAGACGATTACTCGCCGGCGGCCACAGAGTTAGTGAAGTCCGATCCTGTTTTCATTCTGACCTCTCTGGGCGAGGCGGAATTCATCAACGCGCTGGAGCTTCGGGTGTTCCGAAAGCAATGGACACGACAAGAAGCTCGACAGGTCTATAACGAGTTTTTGGCAAGTCAAAACGCCGCGGTAATTCGCAGTGAGCCCTTTCCGGTGGAGGCTTGGGAGCGGGCTGTGATCCTTTCGCGCCGCCATGGCGCGACATTGGGCACAAGGACTCTTGACGTGTTGCATGTCGCGTCCGCTCTCGTCCTCAAACCCGACGTGTTCTTCACGTTCGATAAACGCCAAAGCCAACTCGCGAGGGCTGAGGGTCTCCGCGTGCTCCCCAGATGAGGGCAACGAAACCAGAAGACTCTCGCAATTTGATCCGATGACCGATTCATCGAAGAGTGTAATTGTTGGAACTGCGGGGCACATTGACCACGGCAAGTCGGCGCTTGTGGAGGCGTTGACGGGGACGCATCCGGACCGGCTCGCGGAAGAAAAACGGCGCGGGATTACGATCGACCTTGGGTTTGCGTTTCTCGAAGAGGACGGCGTGCGTTTTGGTTTTGTGGACGTGCCGGGGCATGAGCGGTTTGTGAGCAACATGCTGGCGGGAGCAGCTGGAATCGATCTCGTGCTGCTGGTGATTGCCGCGGATGAATCGATCAAGCCGCAGACGCGGGAGCATTTTGATATTTGCCGGTTGCTGGGTGTTGCGCGCGGTGTGGTGGCGCTGACGAAAAGCGATTTGGTGGATGCGGACATGCTCGGGTTGGCCCGGCTGGAAGTCGAAGAGTTTCTGCGCGGATCGTTTCTCGAACGGGCGCCAATTGTTTCCGTGAGCTCGAAAACGGGAACTGGGCTCGCGGAGCTGACGAAGGCGCTTCACACAATAGCCTCAGAACTTCCGGGGAAAGACGCGGCGCGCCATTTCCGGCTGCCCATTGACCGGGCGTTTGCCATGAAAGGATTTGGGACGGTAGTCACGGGAACACTCGTTTCGGGAAGCATCGGCGCGGAAGATGAAGTCGAACTGTTTCCGGGAGGAAAGCGGCTACGCGTGCGCGGCGTGCATTCGGGCGGGAAGTCTGTCGAGCGCGCCATCGCGGGGCAGCGAACAGCTGTGAATCTTGCGGGAATCGATCACGAGGATGTTAAGCGTGGAATGACGCTGGCGGCACCGGGACGTTTTCGCACGACACGGCGCGCGGATGTCCGGCTCACGCTGTTGCCTTCCGCACGAAAATTGAAACACCGGGCGAAAGTGCATTTTCATGCGGGGACAGCGGAGACAATCGCAGAGATTCTTCTTTATGGCGAAAACGTGCTTGCGCCCGGTCAGAGCGCGCTGGGCCACTTGAGGCTGCAGGACGACGTACTGCTGCTGCCCGGCGACCGGTTCATCGTGAGGCAATTTTCACCGGTGATTACGATTGGCGGAGGCGTGGTGTTGGATCCGCTCGCGAGGCGGCCGACGGTGCGAGACTCTGGACGCACGGGATTTCTCGAAACGCTGGAAAGCGGCGACCGAGAGGAGAAGCTCGGTGCGATGACGGAGCGCGCGTTCCTTGGGCTGACGCTGGAAGAGATCGTGGCGCGCACTGGCTGGTTCGAGAATGAGGTTCGAGAGGCCGCTCGGAGGCTCACCGCCAGCAGCAGGATAAAAATTATCTCGAGCGAGCCACTGATTTTGCTGGGCCGCAAAGTGTTCGATGACGTGCGCCGGAAGATTGCGGAAAGAGTCGAGCGCTTTCACAAAGAAAATCCGTTGTCTCCGGGAATCGCGCGAGAGGATTTACGCGCGAATCTGGGAAAACGGATACGTGCAGAAACGTTTCGCGCCGCGCTCGAGGACCTGGCAAGCGACAAAAAGCTGGATGTGCAAGGCGAGCTCGTGAAGCGTGCCGGAGCCGAAATTGCGTTGCAACCCGAGGAGACGCGCGCGAAAGAACAGATCGAGAAGGCGTTCGCTGAAGCAGGCCTGGCGGTGCCCTCGGTGAAGGAAGTGCTGGCAAAGCTTTCGGTCGAATCGAAACGTGCTGAGAAGCTGCTGCAAATATTGTTGCGAGAAAAGACCCTTGTCCGCGTGAGCCCGGACCTCATTTTTCATCGGGATGCGCTGGCCCAACTGAAGGTACAGCTTGCTGCATTTAAGAAATCCAGAGGCGAGCGGATTACCGTGCCCGTTTTCAAGGACTTGACGGGTATTACTCGCAAGTATGCCATCCCCCTTCTGGAGTACCTGGACCGGGAGCGGGTGACACGGCGAGCCGGGGACGAGCGTGTTATACTTTAGATTCCTGCCGGTATTCACTGCCCGGGTTTGTAGCAGCGTGGTAAGGTGTGGTTGGCAGGTGTAGGAGGCAATATGGAATTTCCAATGCACTGGCTGATCATTTTGGTCGTCGTGCTGATATTGTTCGGCGGGCGGAAGATACCCGAGCTGATGCGCGGCCTCGGCGAGGGCGTGCGCGGATTCAAGGAAGGGATGTCCGGCGCATCGCATGCGCAGTCCACACCGCCTCCCGCACCACCAGTGTCGCCTGCGGATAAGCCGGCGGAAGAGAAGAAAGCCTAGCGAACAACCACAATTTTGAGCTTATTGGAGAAGGGCGGCCGAGCGGCCGCCCTTCTTATTTTGGTGTGAACTTCGAAATTGTGTTCCAAGAGTAGCGGAAACTACTTTCCAGATGCGAAGCACCTGCACTTTCGACCAGTAGTGCGACCGCAACTTTCTGGTCAGGCTAGGGTATTACCCAATGTCCCGGATAGCCCAGAACCCGAACGGAAACTTACAGGAGAGAAATATGAAACTCACATGGGTGAAGTGGAGCGTTTTGCCAGTGGCGGCCCTGATGGTGGGGAGCGTGGCCATGGCGCAGGATCAAGGGTCTTCGCAAGGATCGAGTTCGCCGGCACCGGCAACGCAGTCATCAACGCCAGCGGCGAAACCCGATCCGACGATTGCGCAGCGGAAAGAGAATCAGCAGGACCGCATCGCGAACGGCGTAAAAAGCGGGCAACTGACTGGCCGGGAAACCGCCAATCTGGAGACCAAGGAAGCGGCGATCAACGGCGAAACCAAGGCAGACCGCGCGGCGGACGGCGGAAAGCTGACGGGCGCCGAGAAGCAGCAGATCAACCAGCAACAGAACGGACTCTCGAAGCAGATTTATCAGGACAAGCACAACGCCAACACCGCGCACTACGGCAACAACGAAGTCGGCCAGCGCCGCGAGAACCAGCAGGACCGCATCGCGCAGGGCGTCAAGAGCGGGCAATTGACGGCGGGCGAGACGGCGAAGCTGGAAAATCAGCAGCGCGGCATCCACCAGCAGGTCAAGGCGGACCGCTCAGCGAACGGCGGGAAGCTGACCAACGGCGAAAGGCGACAGGTCAACCGGGAACAGAATCGGGCGTCGCGGAATATCTACAATAAAAAGCACAATGGCCGAACGCAAGGTGGCGTGAAGCCGAAGTAGTCACGTTTTTCCACCCCCTGAAGCATAAGAGGTGCTCTCGGAAACGAGGGCACCTCTTTTTTTGGCAAAAGCCAAGTGGCAACGTGGCTTGTACCTCGTGTTCAGTACCCGTTGACCTGCGGCAGTCAAAAGAGCGAAGAGGTCGGCGAGATCGGCCCTGCGAGCCGAGGAAGTCGTTATCACCCCCCTGGTCTTTTGTAAACGATGAATCTAAAGAACTTAGAGATTGTGTAAGGTGTTTAGAATCAGCGCATACAGGCTGCTCCGTAAGTGTTGCGGCTAAATGACTTAGAGTTCGGGCAAGTCCGATGGAAAACGGTGTTTCGAGAACCGATAACCAGACTCTACGACGCAAGCCGAGGCGCGGATGCCGGGGCCTTTACACTGTGTCCGCGGGGATCACGGAGTTCGCGGAGGGGGCGCAGCCTTCGGTCAGAAGCTCGGGAGGCCGCTGAGTTTGAAAAGAAAAGAGCGGCAGACTGGCCGCCGCTCTCTCACAAGCCGGAATTACCCAGAAAGATTGTACCAAACGTCGCTGACAGGGCCGAGAGAAATTGAGGGTTACTTTATCCCTCACCAGTGGACGCGGACGCGGTATTTGAGGACAGACGTGGCGTTGGCGGCGACGGGAACCTGGAATTGGGCGGCGAATGCGGCGGTTTTGGTGAATTTGTAGGTGGAGCTGAGCATTTCCCATTCGCCGCCGATAGGCTCGTTGACTTCGACGGTGATGGGCGAGTCCTTGTGATTGCGGAGGGTGATTTCGTATTCGAATTCCCAGGTGTGGGTGTCGACGTGTTTGTAATCAGTCTGCTTGCGCTCGGCGACGACGTCGAAAGCGTTGCCGATGTGCACGGTGACGTTTTCGTCCTTGGGAGTGTGGTCGATGCGGTCTTCGCCGATGAAGAGGATGCCGCCGTGGGAATCTTTTTGGTAGACGCGGACGTTGCCGGCGGGGAGCGGAATGCCGAGTCCGGATTTTACTTCATTTTTGAATTTGTAATAGACCATGACGGGATCTTTGATGGGCGAGCCGGGAGCTTG
Organism: uncultured Acidobacteriota bacterium; assembly: GCA_963843265.1. Taxonomy (GTDB): domain Bacteria; phylum Acidobacteriota; class Terriglobia; order Acidiferrales; family UBA7541; genus Acidiferrum. The sequence continues at coordinate 198,775 of CAWJJR010000006.1, forward strand.
CGGGCTGCGGTAGTAGTAGTTGTTGCCGTTGACGATGAAGATTTTCTGGACCGGGACGCCGGAGCCTTCGAGGAGACTGATTTGCTTGGTTTCCTGGTTTTCGACGGAGGTGCGGCGACCGAGCGTGTAGAGATGATATTCGGAGAAATTTTCCTGCTGGAATTGAGGGGCGGCGGCGGCATTCTTGGTCATCATCATGTCCCGCGCGGCGGCGTATTGGGCGTTGGGCTGAATGCGATTTAGGTCGCCGGCGACGAGTTGGAGGCGGGCGTTGTGGAAAGCGGTGCCGGAATTGTTGGTGAGAGTGACCCAGCCGTCGAGGTCGGCAGCTTTGTCGTCGCGGGCGACGGTGAGGACGTAGTCGGCGTTCCAGGAAAGATTATTAGCGAGATAGGAGGTTTCGATTTGCTGTTTGCGCGGACCGGAATTTTCTAGCGACATGAGAAGGGTGGGGCGGTCGTAAAGATTGGCGGGGATGTCGGGGAAACGGTAGCTTTCGGCGTAGGCGCCGGTGACGATGTCGTTGCCAATTTTCCAGACCTGGCCGTTGTTGTCGGAAAGAAGCGTGGCTTTGATTTCTTCGTGCTTGGTTGTGCCGCTGTCCTGGTAGGTGCGGACGAGAGTGACTTCGCGGCCGACATATTTGTGGAGGAGCTTGGCGGGTTCGAGGAGATCGTATTCGTAATTTTGCTCGAGGACGGAGAGCTTATCGGGATCGGTGAGCGAGCGGAAATGGACGGTGGCAGGATTGACGGTGGCGGCGATGTCCATGAATTTGAGGCGGAAGGAGCCGTCCGGGAGAGTGAGATTGCGGACGTCGCGAATGAGAGCGATGTTGGAATTGTAGACGGTGACGTTGAGATCGGTCTGATCGGAGAGGCTGGTGGATTGATCGGGCGCGGTGGAGCGAGGCGCTTCTTTATCTTGCGCGGATTTTTCTTGCGCGGCGAAGACGTGTTGCCAGCGGCACGCGGGGTAAAAGAATGCGGCAGCAGCCAGCAGGAGCGCGGTGCCGGAAAGAATCCAAGGCAGGCGGCGCTGAACTTTTAGATTGCGGTTTTCCATGATGTGCACCTCGACCAAGATTTAGCTTCCAGCTTAGAACGATGGGGCGAGAATTCCTTGCACGTCGCGTAGGCGGATGCTTGTTGTGTACTACTTCGGAGGAATCGGCGACCAGGTCGCTCCGCCGTCCATTGTTGCGTAGGTCTTGGTGGCGCCGGTTTGCGGATCGGCGACAAACCAAATTGTTGCGTGAAAGGCGTCGGTGGCGCGAACGCCGGTTAGATCGTTGGCGACGGGCGAGTCGAGTTTTGCCCAGTGCTCGCCGGCGTCGGTGGTGCGGAGGATGGTGCCAGAAGCGCCGACGATCCACGCGACTCTTGCGGAGGGTGCGGAGCCGGCGGTGAGATCTACGCTGACGCCGCTGGTTTGGAGCGTCCACTTGAGGCCTTCGTCTTTGGAGCGTTCGAGCGACCCAGCTGGGCCCACGCGCCAGAGATGCTTTCCATCCGGGGCGACGAAAACGTGAGGATTTTGCAGAGCGGCGGAGCGAAGCATTGCTCTGGCCCCCGCTTGGGTTGGGGGTTCAGCGGTAACTTCGACCGACTCTGTAGCCGCAGAAATTGCATCCGCGTTTGCGGTCTTCTCTTTCGGTGCGGCGATATTCGATGCCGGAGCAGGAGAGGCGGGCGACACTCGGCTCGGTGAGGGAGCTGCGGCGGCGCGTTCATCAAAAAAGCCAGGTTCGGAAGCTGGTGGAGGCGGAGGGGGCGGCGGAAGTTGCGACGCCAACTGCTTTCCCTCTTGTTTCAATCGGGGCGTGGCTTGTGCTTCGGACTTCTTCGCGTCAACGATGGGCCCGCCAAGAAGAAGGGGCGAAGTTTGTTGGCGCTGTTGCTGTTGAATGCCAACGGAGGTGCCATGATGGGGAAGGGCTGTGAGCTGATTCGGAGCTTCTTGAGATAGCTGTAGATCGTTCTGCGACTGGTTGGCGGTGGCATCGCGGTTCGGCGAGATGGCGCCGCCGACAGCTCCCGCGGTGGGCGAAACAGATTGCACCTTTTCGTTCCGGTCGCTCGGAGCGACGAGGGCGGGTTTTGGTTGAGAGGACAATGGCGGAGCTGGCTGATTTTCGGCCGTTTGAACCGAGGGCGCGGTCGAAACGGGCGGGGGTATGGAGTTGCGCAAGGAAACCCACGCGACCAGGCTTGCGGCAATGGCGCCAGCAGGAAGAAGCAAAACCCAGCGCCAGCTGGGGGGACGGCGCTCGCCGTTGACGAAGCGGGAATCGCGTGGGCGCACCTTGCTGGAAGGAGCGGGCTCGCTGAGGAGGAGCGGATCTTTGGCGGGTGCCACTTCGAGAGCGATATTGTCGGTCGCTGTGAGTTGAGCAAGCACGAATTGGCAATGGCTGCAGGTGACAACGTGCGGTTTCCAGAAGCTTAGCTCATCGGAAGAAAGAGACTGCTCGTGGTAAGCAGCGAGAATCTCCGGATCGGGGCAGAGTTGCAACGATGTGTCGGCCGGGAGGCCGGCTTCGGGCACGGAAGGAGCGATGTAGCGCAGCCGGTGCGCGAGCGCTTTTTCAAAATTCCGGTCGCGGTCATCATGCGCCATGGCTTTCTCCTTTCTTAGAACGAGGGCTGGCGGGGTTCTTGCATTTACGGGCAAGACGGATTTGAGTGCGGCGGCGGATCATGGATCGGGCCTCCCGGGCGCGGGGCTGGAGAGGGCGCGACGATCGAGGAGCTTTTCGAGGTCGAAGGAAGCATCCGCGGCAGCGTATTCGAAACAGAGAGCGACTTGCGCGTCGCTAAGGCCTTGCTCAGCAGCAAAGCCGTTGACCGCGGGGCAGCCGTTGCGAAGCGTCTCTTCGACGGTGCGGCGTAGAGCGAGACGAATGCGGTCAAGATTGCGCGAGACGCTGGATTCATGTTCGCCGAGCTGTTTGCCGATTTCGGCGAGAGTTTGTTCCTTGGCGTAGTACAAGCGCAACCGCTGCTCGTCGCGCGCATCGAGGCCTGCGAGCGCGGCTTGCAAGGCGCGGACGAAAAGCGCGTTGTAACGTTCGCGGTGAGGATCGGAGACGGGAGTGGAAACGCGCGCCACATTTTGAAGAGCGGCACTTTTTGGCTCGTCGCCATCGAGAGATTCAAAGCGGCGGCCAGCGCGGATGCCATCAATGTGACGCTGAGCGAGAACGGCGCGAAGCCAGGTTTTCAGCGAGCTGCGGCCGTGGAAATAACGGAAGAGGGAGCGCTCGCGGCGATGGCCATCTTCGAGGCCATAGAGTTCCGCGAATAAGGAATCGGCGAGTTCGGAAGCTTCCGCGGAAGCAGAACTGCAACGGAGAATCGTGGCAGCGGCGGAACGCAGATAACCGCGATACGCGGCAAAGAAATGTTCCCATGCGGCTTCGCAATTTTCGATGCAGGCCGTCGCGAGGGCCAGATCCTCGAGGTGCAAAGAAGCGAGATGATCGTCAAGTTTATCGGGAGAGAGGGCCCCGCTGGCGAGGCGCTTTCCCGCGCAACGTTCGAGACACGCCCCGAAGCTGGCCCGGGAGAGATACCAACGTGCGGCCTTGGACTGCGAGTAAAGCCATTCCAGACGGGCCGAAGAAACGCGCGGAGCCTGGGCCGCGGCGACGAGGCCGCCGGGCTTATGCGATCGCGGCCGAACTGGAGAGTCTTCCTTCATGGTGCGGCTGAGTGCCTGTCGTTTCCCCATCCCAACCCGTCCAACGTGGGGAGGAATCCTGGCATCTATGAGTTTAATCCAGCCAAGGGGCCCCGGTGCGCAAAAGTAGACGTGCGAGGACGCCGGTATGCGGTATGCTATACAGGTTGCGAGCGAACCCAACCCCGCAACAAGAACCGCCTCGCCGGGTTAACAGACCGTGCGCGAACCGAGAGCCCGGGGGACCATTAGCGAGTTCGCGACGCTAGTACGAAAGTTCTATTCGGACGCCCTCAGCCCCGTCAGTACCCTAGTACTGGCAAAGCGCACGTTCTAAATAACTGGCGAACTTGGGAACGCTAGGCCTACCTAGAAGTCCAAGGTTCCCGAGAACGAAACTACCTGAGGCGGCACGCGGATGACAATGATGATTGCAGATCCACCAAAAAAGGCGACGCAGTTGGGCGTCGGCTTGGACGCGAACCGGCGTCAACACCCGAATTCAGACGCGTGGAAGACAGCTATCGGGACAAAGCCAATTGCGGCCCGCCTTGCGTTATTGCCAGAGTCAAAACCGCGCTGGGACCGAATCGGGGTAAGCGCGGCGTTCCAACTGAGCTTGCTGATTTTTTGCGTGCTGATTCCGCTGATTTATCCGGATCAATTGAAGACGGCGCTGAACGCGCGAATGGTGGAGCTCTCGTCGCCAGTGACGGAGGTTCCCGTGGCGCCGCCGCCCCCGCCGCCAAAGGCGATGAAGGCAAAAGCGCCGGCTCCGAAACCGAAAGAGATTGAGCCGGTGAAGCTAGATCCGAAAAAGCCACACATTTTTGAAATACCCAAGGCGTTGGTTCCCAAGGAACGGAAACTGGAAGCGGTAGCGCCCGAGCTGAAGGACCATCTGGAAGCAGCGAAGATCGAAACCACAACGGACCAGCCGAAACGGCCAAGAGAAGACGTTAAACTGAACAATATTAGTTCGGGAAGCGCCGCGCCGGCAACGGTGAAGGCGCCCATCGACAAAGTGCAAACCGGAGGATTTGGAGATCCGAACGGAATGCCCGGCAAAGGTGATCCGAAACACGCGACGACCGTGAACCGGTTAGGCTCGCTGGATTTGCCCGGCGGGGAAGGCTATGGCAACGGCACGGGCGGAGCGAAGGGAATTCGCGGGACGGTGGCGAGCTCTGGTTTCGGAAATGGCGTCGCGAACCCGCCGGCCGGCGGAGGCAGACAAGGGAAAGTGGAATCTTCCGGTTTCGGAAGCCAAACGGTAGCCGATGCACCGAAGAAAAAGGCGGGACCGGAAGGACCAATCGACTCGCCTGTTGACATCATAGACAAGCCCAAACCAGAGTACACAGCGGAAGGGCGTAATCTTAAGTTAGAAGGAGACGTGGTTCTCGACGTGGTGTTCCTCTCGAATGGCACCATGAAAGTGAATCGCGTCATCAGTGGATTGGGCCACGGCCTCGATGAGGCTGCGGTCCGAGCGGCCGAACGAATCAGATTCAAACCAGCAAAACGCGAAGGCCAGCCGGTGGATTTTCCGGCACGCGTGCGGATTGAGTTCCGCCTGGCCTATTGAGGGGAGAGAGAAATGCGTCAGCTAGCTACAGTTGTCCTCGGATTCGTCTTGGGTGGATCCGTGGCCATCGGAACCGCGGCGGCAGAACCGCAACAACCGCGAACGATGGATCAAGTGATCGACCGGGTCATCACGAACGAAAACCGTCTGAACCAGCAGATACGGCAGTACTCGCCGCTGGTGGAGACGTACATTCAAAACCTGAAACCCGATAAAGAGCTCGGCTACGTCCCCGCAGGCGACAAATATTTCCTGGGACGCGCCGACTTTTCGAAGGGTATCGCGCTCGTTGGATTGAGCGACACGGAAAACAAGGGAAAGAGAATCTTTGGGACGGTTGGAAATTTCTTTTCGTTTGCGATGCAGTTCCTGCCGGACGGATTCCTGCAGATGATCTTCATCGATACGAACGGGTTCGACAAGCAGCACTACAAATTTGATTATGTGCGCCGGGAATTTCTGGGCGAAGTGCGGTGCCTGGTGTTCGACGTGACGCCGCAGGAAAAATCGGGAAAGGGCCGGTTTCTCGGGCGCATCTGGGTCGAGGACCAGGACTTTAATATCGTGCGATTCAACGGCGCGTACAGCGGCGGAGGGCACTCGAGCTGGTACTTCCACTTCGACAGCTGGAGGACCAACGTGCAGCCAGGGATGTGGATGCCGTCGTTTGTCTACAGCGAAGAGAAGGATCTGCACTATGCGATGACCAAGAAGCTGGACTTCAAAGCGCAGACGCGGCTGTGGGGATACAACCTGGGGCACGCGCAGCAAGAGCAGGAGCTGAGCAAGATCCTGGTTGAATCGTCCGTGCAGGATGACACGAAAACAGCGAATGATCTGACGCCGGTGCAGGCGCAGCGCACATGGGACCGGCAAGCGGAAGACAACGTGTCGGACCGCCTGGAGCGCATCGGACTGATGGCGCCGAAAGGCGAAGTGGACAAAGCGCTCGATACGATCGTAAACAACCTAGAGGTCACGAACAATCTGGATATCGAACCGGAAATACAATGCCGGGTGCTGATGACCTCGACGCTGGAGTCTTTCACTCTCGGCCACACTATCGTGTTGAGCCGTGGATTGATCGACGTGCTGCCGGATGAGGCGAGCTTTGCGACCATTCTTGCGCATGAGATGGGGCACGTGATACTTGGCCACCGGATGGACTCGAACTTTGCGTTCTTCGACCAGTTGCTGGTGGATGACAAGGATACGTTCCGCCATTTTGGTTTTGGGCGCACGCCGGCAGAGGAAGACGCCGCGAACGCCGAAGCCTCCAAGCTGCTGGCCAACTCGCCCTACAAGAATCAGCTTGGAAACGCGGCACTGTTTCTAGCGGCGCTGCAAACGCGGCAGAAGGAAATACCGAACCTCATCAGCGCGCACTTGGGTGACCGAGTGCCGGCGATCGCCGACCTGAAATCGACCACTCCGGCGGATCCGACGAAAAACCCGCAGATGGTGGCGGCGTTGCCGATCGGTGGCCGCGTGAAGCTGGACCCTTGGAATGACAAGCTGGAGTTAATCAAGAGCAAACCTGTGGCGGGCATCGTTGCCGAGCGGGAGAAGATGCCGTTCGAGGTGACCCCGTTTATGCCCTACCTGACGCGCTTCGGCACGGATGCGGGTAAGCCGATCGCGGCAAGCACGGCAGCCCCGGGCGATCCTAAGGCCGGCGATCCACCCAATAAACCGAACAATTAGATTCAAGCGCTCAGAAGCGTAAGAAAAGGCCCGGCGAAGAGGCACCGCCGGGCCTTTTCTTTTGCTGGTCGAGTGGTTTTCTTCTCCATCGCCAGAGATTGCGCTAGCGACCGACAGGGTTCGACTCCTGGGTAGAAATCTCGGACTTATGCTCGCCAGTCCCGGTTCGGTACCCAGCCAGCACTCCTTGAGCGATTTTATAGGGCCGAAGGCGGCGGGCCTGCGGCAGGTATTGGCGGCAAAGCAAAGGCCCGGCGGAGGCAAGCTGAGATGTAGGAAGCCGCCAGGAAGAATGCGATGAGTCCCAAGCCAGGATCAAACAAAAGGCTGATAACAAAGCCAGAGAGGATTATGGAGCCCGCCAAATAGGGTTTCATAACTGACTGCTGAAATCTCCAGTTCACGTATTTGGAAATCTCCTTGGGCCACTTAAAGATCCAATAGAGATAATAAATAGGAATGAAATGAAAGCCGACAGATCGCGCGGGCGAGACGGGATGCTTCCAGCCAGGCACACGCTGCAGAATCACGTGATAGCGGTGGACGCAGACCAACCAATAGACGATGCCAACGAACATCGACAGGAACAAATACAAAGGAGGAATAGCTAATTCAGCTTTGGCCAGTTCTGGATGCAGCGAAAGCGCGACATATTCCGAGACGACGGTGGCAAGTCCAAGAAGATAGCCGACCCAAAGCTGCGGGAGGCGAGGAAGCTCTGATGGCTGCGACCGATCGACTGGCACATCTGCGGGAGAAAAGTCCATTCCGTCCTCGGCGGGCGTGCATTGGCAGCGTAACGGTCGCAACACGGGTCCGTCAAATAGTATGGCACGCGGAGCAGCGCGGCGAGTCTGCAGGGATGCTCGCGGCGGTTTGCTTCGTGGCACATGCATTTCATAGACTGGCTGAGTGGGAACAACGGGAGGATCACGTGACATCAACCAAAACACGCGCGGGGCAAATCGCTTTGGGCGCGGCTTTATTTATCGCGGGGATCGCGGCAGGTTCGCTGCATGCCCGAAGCGTGGCGGCGCAAAACCGGTTTGGCCAGCCGAAAACGGTGCTGCACTTCGTGATTTACAAATTTAAGGACACCACCTCGAATTATGACCGCGAGAACGCCATCAACGGGATCAAAGAAATGGCCGGGAAAATTCCAGGAATCAAGAATATTTGGATCAAGACGGAACGCAACCAATTGAAGGACTTCAGCGGCGTCTACGCGATCGAATTCACGAGCGCGGAAGCCGCGGCCGATTATGCGGAGAGCCCCGTTCACGAAGCATGGTCCAAAAAATGGCAGGAACTGCGAGAGAATAGCCTTTCTTTCCAGGTTTCGAATCCGTAGGGATCACGCCGACCGCGCTGCCTTGCGCTTCGTTGTGCTGGGCTGGTCGCGGATTATTTCGCGCGCACGATCCCGAATCTGCGGCGGAAGACGGCGTCGACAGCTTTATCCGACAACAGCCGCTTGCACCACTTCGCGACGTGAGCTAACTGCGTTACGAGGTAGCGAACTTTTGGAGCGGGCGCTTCCATCGCTTGCAGGATCACGAGCGCGCAATCTTCAGGCGAGGTTTTCGATTGGGCGCGGGCGCCGGTGACGCTCTCGAAGAATCTGGTATAGAGCGGAGCATAAGGGCCGGTGTTCATTTGACTGAGATAGGGCTTTGAGAGCTCCAGAGCTGCCTGCTGAATGCCGGTCACGATGTATCCCGGTTCGATCAAGACAACCTGAATGCCAAACGGATAAAGTTCGAGACGAAGCGCGTTGCTCATCGCCTCGAGCGCGAATTTGCTGCTGCTGTACGCGCCTTGCGTGGGAGCGGTGACGAACCCGGAAACAGAGCTCATCATCACGATGCGGCCGTTGCGGCGTTCGCGCATATGCGGAACAACGGCTTGCGTCACGCGCAGGACGCCGAAGAAATTTGTTTCGAACTGCCGGCGCCAGTCCTCGAGGCGCAAATCTTCGACGGCGGCGGTGAAGTTGACGCCGGCGTTGTTGATCAGAAAATCGATGCCGCCTGCTTTTGCGAAAACCTCGCTGACTCCATGCTGTACGGAAGCATCGTCGCAAACATCCAGCTCCAGAGTTTCAAGAGGGAGTTTCTTCTCGTGCGCCAACGCATCGAGCTGGGTACGTTTTTCCTCTGAGCGGCCTGCCGCGAATACGCGATAGCCGCGCTGCGCCAGCAACAGCGCTGTTGCCCTTCCTAGCCCGTCCGTAGCGCCGGTGATCAAGACAGTTTTCTGCGGCGCCGTCCCCTTTGTCATTTCGTCCCCCAACTTCCCTCAAAGCGAGAGAAGCATTATGCCACGCCGGTTCTAAGGTGGCGCGGACGGCTGAAAATCGCTTGAAACGTTTGTTGCGAACTGCCCGTCACATGGTCCAGCGGACGGTTGTGCGCCAGGTAAAATCTAAAGCGAGGCGATGATGAGAAGCCAGCGTGGGAACTTGTGTGAAGTTTGGGAGACGGGGCGCAAAGCGGCGCGGAAAATATGGCTGCCGGTAGTCGGTGGCGCTCTTTTCCTCGGGCTCGTGGCCGGGTTTGTGCGCGCGCAGGGTACTCCGGCGAACGATGAGGAGTACGGGAAGAAAATTCACGAATATACGACGGAGCCCTTTTTCAGCACTGCGCTTGTCGATCATCTTCCGGCTTCCGCAACGGTGCCCTCGCCGGACAAAATCCTCGGTCACATCGTGGGCGCGCCGGGCTTTCTCACCTATTCGAAGGACATCTACCGCTATTACGACGAGCTGGCCAAGGCCAGTCCGCGCGTGAAAGTGTTCCGCGTGGGCAAATCGGAAGAGGGACGCGATTTTCTGCTGGTCGCGGTGAGCGATGAAGCCAACATCGCACAGCTCGATCATTTGCGCGACATCACGGCCAAGCTGGCCGATCCGCGCAAGATCACCGATGCCGATGCGCAGCAGCTTATTTCCATCGGCAAGCCGTTCTATTGGGCTTCTGGATCGATTCATTCGCCGGAGACGGGGTCGCCGGAAATGCTGATGGAGCTGGCTTACCGGCTGGCCGTGGAAAACACGCCCTTCATCGAGAACATCCGCAAGAACGCTATTTTTCTGATCACGCCGATGGTGGAAGTGGACGGACACGATCGCATGGTGGATTCGTGGAATTATAAAAAAGCCAATCCCGATAAACCGCAGCCGGATCTCGTTTATTGGGGACACTACGTGCAGCACGACAACAACCGCGACGGCATCGCCATGGGCCTGAAGCTTTCGCAGATGATGATGAGCACGTTTTTCTACTGGCATCCGCAGGTGCTGCACGATCTGCACGAGTCCGTTCCTTATCTTTATGTTTCGACGGGAACGGGGCCATACAACGCATGGCTCGACCCGATTGTGATCAACGAGTGGCAGAAGTTTGCGTACAACGACATTCAGGGGCTGACAGAACGCGGCGTGGTCGGTGTGTGGACGCACGGCTTTTATGATGGCTGGGCGCCGAACTACATGTTTTACGTCGCGAACGGACACAACTCGATCGGGCGCTTCTACGAGACGTATGGCAACAGCACGCCGGAAACGAAGGAAGCCGAGCTGGGGCCGGGTTCGACGAGCCGCACGTGGTTCCGGCCCAACCCGCCGCTGCCAAAAGTAATGTGGTCATTGCGCGACAACACCAACCTCGAGGAAAGCGGTGTACTTCTTTCCCTGGACTACACGGCACAACACGGGCAGGAACTGCTGAAAGATTTTTACGAGAAGAGCAAACGTTCCGTTGCGAAAGCGACCACGGAAGGTCCAGCGGCTTGGGCCATCGTGAATGACGGGAGGCGTCCGGTGCTTGCCGCGCAACTGGCGAATTTGCTGCAAAGGCAGGGCGTCGAGGTGCAAAAGCTCGAGCAAGATTTTGAATTGAAAGATACGACGTCTGGCGCTGCGAAATCGGCCGATGCAAGATCCGAAGCCAAGCCGGAAAGCAAGGACGGCGAGAGGACGAAACGAGAGAAATCGCGCAAGTCCAAAGAAGAGGCCGTCGAAGAAAAGCCGGCGGAAGTAAAGGGCACGGTGCTGCCGCTGGGCAGCTATATCATTCGGATGGATCAACCTTACAGCCGCATGGCGGACATGCTGCTCGACACGCAGTATTACTCGACGAACGACCCGCGCCCCTACGACGACACGGGTTGGACGCTTGGCCCGCTGCGCAATGTGAAAACGGTGCGCATCACGGACGTGGCAATCCTCAAAGCCCCGATGACTCTAGTGGACACGCCTGCACGGTACGACGGCGGCGGCGTGATTCCTCCGCACTCGGAAAAGGGCAGAGCGGCGGCACCGGCGAAATTCTACGTGATTAACGCCACCGGAGAGCCAAACCTCGCGACGCTGCGTTTTCGCCTGAAAGACGTGAAATTTCTTGCTACCGAAGATGGCTTCGAGGCTGGCGGGCAGAAATTTGTCCCGGGGACATTTATTCTCCCGCTCGAAGGCAATCCGGCCGATCTGGATTTGCGGCTGAACGCCGCCGCGCGGGAACTGGGCGTGCGCGTGACGAGCGCGGAGTCCGTGCCCGATGTAGCGCGTCATGAGGTCGGCGTGCCGCGCATCGCGTTGATGCACAACTGGACAGACACGCAAAACGAAGGGTGGTTCCGGCTTGCGCTCGAAGAGACCGGCGTGCCCTATTCCTACATTTCCGATATCACCGTTCGCACTACGCCCAACTTGCGCGAGAAATACGACGTGATTTTATTCCCGCCTACTTTCTATGGCCTCGAGCAGATTCTGAACGGCATCCCGGCACGCACCAACGCGGATGGCAGCGAAGCTGGCGGCCCGATCCCCTGGGAGAATAGTCCGACCACACCAAATTGGGGCCTAATCGACCATGCCGCGGACATCCGCGGCGGGCTGGGCTTCGATGGCGTCGCTCATCTCAGGAAATTTATCGAGGACGGAGGCCTTTTTATTCCGATCGGACCAAGCACGCATTTGCCGATTGATCTGGGAATCACCGACACGGTGAGCATCAAGGAAACGCACCAACTGCAAGCCCGAGGAATGATCGCTCGCGCGACCGTCGAGGACAAAGACGACCCGATCACGTACGGATATGACGATTCTGTGGGCATTTATTTCAATCAAGGACCCGTGTTCAACGTTTCCGTCGCCGGAAGATTCGGAAGATTCTTTGGCGACGAGGGACCTGGTTCGCGTACGAGCGGCAGAGGTTCGCTGACCGATCCCGACATTCCGCAGGGCCGTCCGTGGACGGCGCCCGAGCCTCCCATTCATCGGAGCAAAGCGGAGCAGGAAGTTTACGTCGACCCGGACATGAGGTCTTACCTCAGCTCGTTCCTGCCGCCGCCGGCGCTGTACCCGCGCGTGGTGCTGCGCTTCGCGGATGAAAAGAGTTTGTGGATCAGCGGAATGCTTGCGGGCGCATCTGAATTGGCGCAAGCACCCGCTATCGTCGACGTGCCGGTCGGACGCGGGCACGTCGTTCTCTTCGCCACGAATCCCATGTGGCGGCAGGAGACGCAAGGAGAATTCATGCTCCTGCTCAACGCCGCGCTAAACTTCGATCACTTGAACGGCGGGCGAAAAACGCCAGCCCCGGTTGCGGAAAAGGCTTCGGCCCCGGCGGCAAAACCCTAATCTAGCGTTCCTAACAGACAAGCGTCTCGCTTTCGGCACAGCCATTTGCCGCGGCGCACCTGCGCGCAAGCAGGGCTGCTAACATCGTTCTAACACGGTAGCGGCCATTTAAGCGCGTGGGTGCGCCTGCATGTCAGACGACGCAAGTCCCTTAATACAGGAGCGCGGCGGAAAGTGGCGGTTCAGCTTTTGGAGCCTGATCGCCACGCAATTTCAGGGTGCGTTCAATGAGAACGGCCTGAAACAACTCGTCATTTTCCTGATCCTCGCAATGAATCTTGCCAAGGAGGACCGCGACCGGCTCGTGCCGATTGTCGGTTTTCTTTTCGCGGCCCCCTTTATTCTCTTCTCCATGACGGGCGGCTTCTTCGCCGATCGCTTCAGCAAGCGCAGCGTAACCATTTGGACCAAGGTTTTCGAGATTGGCGTGATGGCGTTTGCGCTGGTGGCGCTTGCTGCGCAGAATCTGCCGCTGGAAATGGCCGCTGTGTTTCTCGCGAGCACACAAGCGGCGATTTTCGGGCCCTCAAAATATGGATTGCTGCCTGAGTTGCTTCCGCAAGAGAGACTGTCCTGGGGAAACGGAGTCCTCGAGCTAGGAACCTTTATAGCGATTATTGCGGGCAGCGTTGCGGCCGGATTCATGGCTCAGGGATTTGGTAGTCATCAAGGATACTCCGGCGCGATTCTCGTGGGATGCGCTTTTCTCGGGCTGCTTTTCAGCCAGGGAATTGCGCGCGTGCCTGCAGCCGACCCTCTGAAGAAATTCCGCGCGAACTTTATTGGAGACCTGTGGTCGCAGGGAAAACTGATTCGCACCGATCGCGTCCTGTGGCTCGCCATGCTGGGCAACACTTATTTTTGGTTTCTGGGAGCGCTGCTGCAGTTTGACATCATCGTCTACGGGCAGGACGTCCTCCACCTGCGCCCTTCCTCGAACGCCATTCTTCAGGCGGCTATCGCGATCGGGATTGGTGTGGGTAGCCTTGTGGCAGGCTACCTCTCTGCGGGCAAAATCGAATACGGACTGATTCCGCTCGGCTCGCTCGGCATGACCGTCCTCGGAATTCTGCTGTCGATGCACGGCCTCACGTTCGAAGGTGTGCTGGCGCTCTTGGCTGGCTTGGGATTCTTCGGCGGGTTCTTTATTGTGCCGATCAACGCTCTCATCCAGCACCGGCCCGCTGAGGATAAGAAGGGCGGAATCATCGCTGCCGCTAATTTGCTTTCCTTCGTTGGAATTGGGGGAGCCTCTGCCGCTTTTTATCTTCTGACGCGTTTTGCTCATCTCGGGCCAGCATCGATTTTTCTGTGGACGTCTCTGGCAACACTTGCAGCGACAGCTTACGTGCTGTGGCTGTTGCCGGATTCGTTGCTGCGGCTGCTGCTCTGGATGCTGACTCACACGCTTTACCGGCTCGACGTTGCCGGCCGCGAACGCGTTCCAGCGCGAGGCGGCGCGCTGCTCGTTCCCAATCACGTTTCCATGGCCGACGCAGTTCTGCTCCTCGCCGCGCTCGATCGCCCCGTGCGGTTCCTGATGTTCAAAGGCTCGTACGACCATCCACTGGTAAAACCCTTCGCCAAAATCTTGGGCGTGATTCCGATCTCTTCCGATCAAGGACCGCGCGAAATGATTCATTCCCTGCGCCGCGCCACGCAAGCGTTGCAAGACGGCGAACTGGTCTGCATTTTCCCCGAGGGGCAAATGACGCGCATCGGCCAGATGATGCCGTTCCGCCGCGGCATGGAGCGCATCGTCAAAGGCGTGGACGTGCCGATTATTCCGGTGAATCTTGACGGCGTGTGGGGCTCGATCTTTAGTTTTGCGGGTGGACGTTTTCTTTGGAAATTTCCGCGGCACTTGCCGTATCCGGTCCGCGTGACCTTTGGCGCGCCGTTGGCCTCGACCGCGTCGGCACAGGAGGCGCGCCAAGCCGTGCAGGGCTTGAGCGCGGAGGCGTTCGAGCGCCGCAAACGCCACATGCAGCCTCTGCCACGAACTTTTCTTTACACGGCGCGGAGGCATCCGTTTCGCTTTGCCATGGCGGATGGACAAACGCCGAAGCTGACCTTTTTCGCGGTGCTGGCAAGGACGCTTTTCCTGGCGCGGCGCTTGCGGAAAACGTGGAAAGGCCAGGAAATGGTGGGTATTTTGCTCCCCCCTTCGATCCCCGGCGCACTCGTGAATTTCGCGGCGATGTTGATGGGCAAAGTGCCCGTCAACCTGAATTACACCGCCTCGAACGAGACCCTTGAGTCTTGCGCGAAGCAATGCAACTTAAAAACGGTAATTACGGCGCGCGCGTTTCTGGAGCGCGTGCACGTCCAGCCGCCGGCTGAGACGATCTTTCTGGAAGACCTTGCACAGAAGCCCCGTTTCAGCGAGCGCTTCGGCGCTGCATTGGCGTTTATACTCCCAGCGCACCTCATCGAGAAATACGTCGGAGCCCAGCGCGAGACGAAGCTCGAAGACATCGCCACAATTATTTTTTCCAGTGGCTCAACCGGTGACCCCAAAGGAGTAGTGCTGACGCATTACAACGTGGCCGCCAACGTCGAACAGCTCAATCAGGTCTTCCTTCTGCATTCCAACGATCGCATCATGGGGATTCTACCCTTCTTTCATTCCTTCGGCTTCACCGGCACCCTCTGCCTCCCCGCTGCGACGGGAATCGGCGTCGTGTTTCATCCGAATCCCCTCGATTCGCGCGTCATCGGCGCGCTCGTCGAGAAGTACGCCGTCACCATGCTCCTTGCGACGCCAACTTTTCTAAATGCATATACGCGACGCTGCGAGCCAGAGCAATTCGGGAGCCTGCGCTTCGTGATGGCCGGGGCGGAAAAACTGCCGGAGCGCATCTCGCAGGCGTTCGAGGACCGCTTCGGCATCCGCCCGCTCGAGGGCTATGGCTGCACGGAATGCTCACCCGCCGTCACGGTGAATACGATTGATTTTCGCGCGGCGTCGTTTCGGCAAGTGGGCGCAAAGCGCGGCAGCATCGGGCATCCGCTTCCGGGGATGACGGTGAAGATTATCGATCCAGAAACGCAGCTGCCATTGGGAATCAATCAACCGGGATTGCTCCTCGTGCGTGGCCCGAATGTGATGCAGGGCTATTTGAACCAGCCGGAAAAAACGGCGGCGGTTTTGCGCGATGGCTGGTACAACACGGGTGACATCGCGATGCTCGATGAGGATGGTTTCCTGCGCGTCACCGACCGTCTGAGCCGTTTCAGCAAAATCGGCGGCGAAATGGTGCCGCACATTAAAGTCGAAGACAAGCTCCACGAATTGGCAAAAGCGACGGAGCAGGTGTTTGTCGTGACCGCCGTTCCCGATGAACGAAAAGGCGAACACCTGATGGTCTTGCACACGCTTCCAGAAGACAAATTGAAGGAAACTCTAGAGCTGCTTGCGAAATGTGATTTGCCAGCGCTGTGGAGGCCCCGCCCGGATCAATTCCTGAACGTTGAGAAATTGCCCTATCTCGGCACAGGCAAGCTTGATTTGCGAAAGGCGCGCGAACTCGCCCTGGAAGTCGCGAAACCGGCATGAGCGTCTCGTTACACGTTCCGCGCGCGCAAAAGAGGGAATCCCAGCAACTGACAAACGTCGGAAACCCTCGCAATTGGCGCCGCTTGATCCGCAGAATAATACTCACAGTGGTCGCGTTGGGAATTTGGTTCTGGACGCAGTCGCTCATCGCGCGGCGCGGCTCATCGGCTTCCGGCATTGGCGACGCATTGCACACCTTGACAGCCGGCCTCAACTCCTATTTCTATCACTCGCCTTCCGCCGCTAATGCCTTGTTGATTTTCAGTTCCGCTTTGATCGATGGCCTGGGCCTCTTTCTGCTCGCTCGTTGGCTTTTCGGGCCGAGTGTGCGCCCGTTCCTCGGTCTTGTGCTCTTGTTGGGGCTGCGCCAAATCATCCAAGCCATCTGCGCGCTCCCGGCCCCTCCAAACATGATTTGGCACTATCCGGGTTTTCCGTCGCTTCTGGTCACTTACAATGTGGGCAACGATTTTTTCTTTTCCGGGCACACCGCCATCGCTGTGTTCGGCGGCATCGAATTGGCCCGCCTCGGCAAGCGCTGGCTCACTTTCTTAGCTGTAGGAATTGTGCTGTTTGAAATCGCCGCCGTGCTGGTCTTGCGAGCTCACTACACTATGGATGTTTTCACGGGACTCCTCGCGGCGCTCTGCGTTGCGCAGTTCTGCACCAAGGTCGCGCCTCGTATCGACGCCTGGCTAGCCGCAGCTTACTGATCTCCACCGAAATCACCCAAAATCCGTTTCATTCGTATCTCAAAGCAACCATGGGGTCGACCCGCATGGCACGCCGCGCCGGAATGTAGCACGCCGCGAGCGCCACAATGGCGAGCAGCAGGGCCACGGCGGAGAACGTCAGTGGGTCCGTCGCGTTCACGCCAAACAGAAGCCCCGCCATCAGCCGTGTAAGGCCGAGTGCAGCGACCAACCCGATCAAAAGGCCGAGCGCGGCCATTTTCATCCCCGTGCCCAAAACCAAACGCAACACATCCGCCCGCTTTGCACCGAGAGCCATGCGAATGCCGATCTCCTGTGTACGCTGCCCAACCAGATACGAAATCACGCCATAGATTCCGATGGACGCAAGCCCGAGCGCCAAGGCCGCAAATACACCCAACAGAACCATGGAAACTTTCCGGGTGGCAAGCGAATCAGAAATCATATCGTCCATCGTCTCCGCGCCGTACATCACATGCTTGGCGCTCAGTCTCCTCACCGCGGCGCCGACAGCGTCGGCAATTCCCGGAGTATTTGGATCGTAGCGCACCAGCGCGCCGGTGCCGCTCCAGGAGGAAGCGTCCATGGCCTGATCCGGGAGCTGCATGTAAGGGAAATAGAGCTGCGCGCGCAGCGATTCCTTGTCGTCCGTGTCCAGCCCCCACTGTTTCACGTGCCCGACAATCCCGATGATTTCCGCGCGCCCTCCTTTGTTCGTCAAGAAAACGTGCTGTCCGATGGGATCTTGGTCCGGAAAATATTGCTTCGCAAAAACATCATCGACGACGATGACGTGCGGAGAATTTTCATCATCGTGCGCGGTGAAAAACCGCCCGCGTTCGAGCGGAACCCTCATCACCTGCAAGTAGCTCTCTTGAACCACGTAACTCAGGGCCCAATCCATATCATTTTCCGTTGCAGGCTTTGGCTTTCCTTCGATCCAAAACAAATCTTCGTCGTCGCTGCTCATCGGTATCGCGCCCCAAGAGAGCGATGAAGCAGTGACTCCCGGAACCGCTTCCAGCGCCTCATTCAATTGCCGCAGCTCAGCCCGCGCACCTGCTGGGCCAGCATCACTCCTCGATGGAGGGAATGCTACGCCAAAGGTCAAAACATTGTGCGAATCGAATCCCGGATTGACGTTCCAAAGCGCGCTGAGACTGCGGATCATCAATCCTGCCGCAATCAGCAGCACCAGGGCCATGGCCATTTCAACGACGACAAAGATTCCTTGTGCGCGGTGGCGCGTGCCGCTGCCGCCACGTCCTCCTTCCTTGAGAGTGTCATGTAAATTCGCACGCCCCGACTTTAATGCAGGCGCCAGGCCGAAGAAAATGCCGCATGCGAGGGAAAGAACCAACGTGAAGATCAGCACGCGCGAGTCCAGCGCGACTTCGCCAGCGCGTGGAAGGCTGACCGGCAACTGATGCAGCGCAGCATTAGTGCCCCAAGCCGCCAGCAACAATCCGAGCACTCCTCCTGTAAGTGAAAGCAAAATGCTCTCCGTAAGAAGCTGTCGAAGCAATCGGGCCTGGCTTGCGCCCAATGCAGTGCGAATAGCGAATTCGCGCGTCCGCGCGGAGGCGCGGGCCACCATAAGATTGGCGACGTTGACGCAAGCGATCAAGAGAACAAAGCCGACGGCGGCCAGCAGCACCAGCAAAAGCAATTGCAGGTCTCCGACCATTTCGTGTTTCAAGGATATGACGGCGGCGCCGATGCCCTTGTCGGCATCGGGATATTCTGCCGCGAGACTCTGCGTGACGGTCTGCATGTCCGCTCGAGCCTGCGCGACGGTGACGCCCGGCTTGAGCCGGCCGATGCCGTGAATTCCGAGGCCCGCTCCGCGCTTTGGAAGCAAAGGATTGCTCCACTGGCCCAGGGGCACGTAAATGTCGACGTTGCGAAAACTGTCCAAACCAAGCTCAAAGCCCGCTGGAAGCACGCCAACGATTGTGAAGTCCTTGCCATCCAAGTTGAGCGTTTTCCCGACGGCATCCGCAGACGAGCCGAACTTCCGTTTCCACAAACCAGCGCTGATCATCGCGATGGGCGCCGCGCCGATGTCGTCCTCACCGGAAACAAAGGATCGTCCGGCCTGTGGATTCACCCCCAGGACCGAAAAGAAGCCGGAAGTGATCAGCATGGCGCGAACCTGCTCCGCATCTCCCAAACCGGTCAGACTGTAGGAAAAGGGCCTGTAAGCCCCCATAACGGAGAATGTCCGATTGTTTTTATCCCAGTCGCGAAAGTTCGGAAAAGAAATGGAACCGGTCGCGAAATTCGGTTTGCTTTCCGCGATCCAAACGAGTTGCTCCGAGTGTGGATACGGCAAGGGATTGAAGAGCACGCCGTTGACGACAGAGAACAGCGCCGTATTTGCGCCAATTCCCAGCGCCAGCGTAAGAATGGTGATAGCCGCAAATCCCGGCGATTTTGCCAACATCCGCAATCCGAAGCGCAGGTCCTGCATGAGCCTCTCCACTGACGCCCATCCCCACATTTCTCGCGTGACCTCCTTGATCAGGCCGACGTTTCCCAACTCTCGCCGCGCCGCACCATTCGCTTCTTCTGGCATTTCGCCCCGGTCGGTGCGGTCCTGTGCCGCCATCTTTATATGACTCTGGAGTTCCTCCTCCAGTTCGCTTTCACGCTTTTGACGACGCCGAAAGGAAAACGTCATGCTTCGCTCTCTCTCTTCGCAGGATTCAGCACTCCCGCGATGGCATCCGAAACTTGCGCCCATCGCGAGCGCTCGGACTCCAGCTGCTTCTTGCCTTTGGGCGTCAGGCGGTAGACCCTGACGCGCTGCTTGTTTTCAGAGACTTTCCAATCCGCAGCGACCCACTTCTGTCGCTCGAGCCGATGCAGCGCGGGATAGAGCGAGCCCGTGTCCACCTGCAAAATATCGCCTGAATTTGTGCGAATGGCCTGGCTGATCCCGTAGCCGTGCTGCGGTCCCCAGCGAAGGGTCTGCAGAATCAGCAGGTCAAGCGTTCCCTGCAACAACTCGATGCGGTTCTGGTAGCGGGGAGCCATATTCACCTCAGGATGTAGATGTTCTACACCCAACGCAGGTAGAATGTCTACACCCATGAGCCATGCAAGCGGAGGCCCGAAAGCCATTCCCAACTAAGCCTCTCTTGTTCAACCACTTAGCATGTGCCGCGGGCGTCTGCGCCCCTCGATCACTGGCCGCTTCCAGGAGCGCCCGTCGCGAATCCGGTCACCTTGCCCTCTTCGCCGTTTACTCTTGGTCCGCTGGCCGCGCTTATCGGATTGTTACTCTGGCCACCCGATGTTACGGTTTTATTTATACGGTGGTGTGGAATTGATGATGGCTCTCGGGCGCCGACTTTCCTTTTCCATTTTGATGATTGCGCTACTGGCTTCGGCGATCTGCATGGCGCAAACGAAGCCTGATTCAGCTCATAGCGCACCTCTCAAAATCGGTTACCTGATGGACTCTCTGAAAGTCGAACGCTGGCAAACCGATCTTGATATCTTCCAAAAACGCGCCAGCGAGTTAGGGGCGCAAGTCCTCGTGGAAACCGCCGAGGGAGACGATGACCTGCAGTTCCAACAATCCCAAAAACTGATGGATGCCGGGGTGAAAGCATTGGTGCTCGTCGCGCATGACACCACCAAGGCCGCGCGCATCGTGAAAGCAGCAAACGCAAGACACATCCCCGTGCTTTGTTACGAACGCCTGGTACGCAACAGCGGTGTTGACTTCTTTGTAGGGACCAATCCCGAAATGATCGGCGAACTGCAAGCCTCGTGGCTCGCACGGCTGGCCCCCAAGGGGAACTATGTCCTGATCGGAGGCTCGCCCGCCGATAACAATGCCCGCGTCTTGCGCCAGGGACAGATGCGTGTCCTGCAACCGTACATCGATCGCGGCGATATAAGGATTGTGAGCGATTCGTGGGCCAAGGATTGGGATCCGGCCGAAGCTTACGCCATCATGTCCAAGGCGATTGCATCCACGAATGGCGATATCACTGCCGTGGTCGCCTCCAATGACGGTACTGCGGGAGGCGCGATTCAGGCCTTACAAGAACACAAGCTCGCTGGCAAAGTTCTGGTCTCTGGCCAAGATGCGGACTTGGCTGCCATTATTCGGATTTTGAACGGCACTCAAACCATGACGGTTTATAAACCGCTGCGCCTCCAAGCGAGAGAGGCCGCGGAAGCCGCCGTGAGTCTGGCGACAGGCACTCGAGTGAAGAATGCAGTTCCCTACGCCAACGGTGCAACGACGGTCGAGGCCAACTTGTTGACGCCCGTCGTAGTCACCAAGGACAACGTGATGCAAACTGTCATTAAGGACGGCTTTCAAAACCTGGAGACCATCCAGAAGAGTCTGCCACAGGATAAATGGCCGAATTAAGCTCATAACCGGCCGTGACCGGCCGCCATCGCTCTCAAATGCCCACTGCTATAGAGAATATGCGGAAGGCTCCGGAGAATCTCTGGCCCGTCGAAGGATCAAACAAAAGCGCGCCGACGTTTAGAACTTCACGCCCCAGAAGCTCGCATCTGGCTTAATCAATTCAAGCCCGACGTCCCAAGCTTCATGATCGCGCCAAACAACCTGAGCTTCCGCCGTGCGCCCGCTGGTGGGATTGATCAATCGAACTAGCTTTCGCAAGGGTAATCCAGCCCCCACAACCGCTAAGCACCCGGATTTACTCACGTCCACGGTGACGCCGTTGGCGCGCTGGCGTTCGGAGCCCTCTTCCCATTCAACCTGGAATTTCACGCGAGAAACGATGCGCCGGTGGTTGCGTAGTTTCTCCCATCTCTCTTCAAGTGCCTTACCGGAGGGAATGCTGACGGTGTTAACTGCAGTATCGGTGGCCATGCCTGACCTCGCAGCGTGTGGGTTTGGAATTTGGCCGGGTGCAGCAAAAACCAGAGTATTTCGGCGCACCGGCGCAGTCAATAGTACTTCTCACAGTATGATGCGCGGCGGAGCCCGAATGTTTACACAGAGCCTGCTCGAAAGCCTGAATGTATCTCATTTCCATAACGCTGCTAATCTCATGCAGACAAAGACTTTAGCTGAGCACCAATCCTTCGCGGGCTTCCCACTTTCCCTTTTTCTTCTCTAGAAATTCGCCCGAACCGCGAAACGCCCTGAGGCCTGAAACAAATACTCGCTAGCAAGAAAATGAATGCAAAAAGAAGGCCCCCGGCTCCCAGTTCATGGTAGCTTGTCTCGAGCCAGCTCGCCCCTGCGAGCCCAATATTTGGAGGTTTGTCATGCCAATGGAAGAAAATCCCGCCTGTCGTTCCCGTCGCTCATTTTTGCAGGTTTCTGCAACCGTAGCCGCCGTCGCGGCTGGGTTCAGGATCGTCACCGAGCCAATGCTGGCCGCCGCCGCGTCGCGCCCGTATCCGAAAGATGCCGTGCTCATCAACGCCAACGAGAACCCTCTGGGTCCCTGCGGCGTGGCTTGCGGTGCCGTCAATGATGTCGCGTCGCAAGGCGGCCGCTACTCGATGTGGATGACCGACGATCTTGTAAAGACTTTTTCCGATTTGGCAGGGCTCAAGCCTAACTATATTCGCCCCTTCCCCGGTTCCAGTGAGCCGCTGCACTTTTCGGTGCTTGCTTTCACCTCGCCCACGAAGAGCTACGTGACCGCCGACCCGGGTTATGAAGCCGGCGCGCACGCTGCCCGAATCTCCGGCGCTCGCATCGTCAAAGTGCCTTTGACCAAAACGTATTCGCACGATGTGAAAGCCATGCTAGCGGCGGCTCCGGATGCGGGCGTCTTCTATATCTGCACGCCGAACAACCCTACCGGCACTTTGACCAGCCATTCCGACATCGAATATCTGCTGGCCAACAAGCCCAAGGATTCTGTCCTGCTGGTGGACGAGGCGTACATTCATTTCTCCGACGGGACTTCCGCGCTTGATCTCGTGAAGGCCGACAAGGACGTGGTGGTTCTGCGCACGTTCTCGAAAATCTACGGAATGGCCGGGCTGCGCTGTGGATTCGCCCTCGCCCGCCCAGAACTTCTCGAAAAAATCGAAGCCTTCTCCGGCTGGAGCGCCATGCCCATCACGGCCGTAGCTGCTGCGACGGCCAGCTTGAAAGATCCCCAGCTGGTCCCGGAGCGGAAGCAAATCAACGCCAAGGTCCGTGAAGCGACCTTTGAATGGCTTTCGAAGAGTGGTTATTCCTTCGTCCCTTCGCAGTCCAACTGCTTCATGGTGGACGCCAAGCGCCCTGCGAAGGAAATGATTGACGCGATGGCCGCGCAGAATGTTTTCATCGGCCGCCCGTGGCCCGTTTGGCCGACGCATGTTCGCGTTACCGTCGGAACGCAGTCTGAAATGGAACATTTCCAGGCGGCTTTCGATCGCGTCATGAAAAACCAGTCCGCAGCGCTATGCCCGGCACCGCAATTCGATCACTCAAATCATCTGGACGGCCTGCGGCTTCCCGCTCGGGCATAACATATTTTGATACAAACGCGTCTAGCTGCCGCCGCCGTCTTGCAGGACGGCGTTCACGTCCGGTGGCACAATGCCCAGGTCCACGTAAATAGGCCGGATCACCTTGCGCACCGCTTTCAACTGCGTGAAGAACCAGAAAGCTCCGGCCAGACAACAGACTCCGCTGACCATTACAGTCTTCGCGGCACCGATGGCGTGGGCAAGCGTGCCTGCCAGCAAACTTCCGAACGGCGCCATCCCAACGAAAGCAGCGGTGTAGTAGCTCATCACGCGCCCGCGCTTGTCCTCTTCCACGATCGTTTGGATGATCGTGTTGCTGGCCGCCATCTGCTGCATCATTCCGAAGCCGCAAACCAAGAGCAGTAAAAGAGACAGCCAGACAAATTTTGACAGGCCGAAAAGTATCAATCCTGCTCCAAACATGGCGGATGAAAGCGGAATCATCTTGGTCAATCCCCGCACATTGGGACGAAGAGCAAGCGAGTAAGCGGAAATGAGCGCTCCCACACCAACGGCGCCCATCAAGAATCCGTACGTATGGGGACCGCCATGCAGGATGTTTATCGCGAAAATCGGCATCAGCACCGTGAAAGGCCAGCCCATCAGGCTGATGACACCGAAGAGCAAGAGAATCGTGCGGATTGGCGTTGACTTCGACACATAATCCCAGCCCTCCCTCAATTGCTGAAACATGGGCGCGGGAAACTGTGAAGTCGAAAAGGGTTTCAACCGCATCATGAGCAGCGAGGCAATCACCGCGAGATAGCTCAGCCCGTCGATCAGAAAACAATATCCGGTGCCGAACAGCGCGATGACGAATCCTGCGAGCGACGGACCCAGGAGCCGCGCCATATTCACCATCGAGGAATTCAGCGCGATCGCATTGCCCAGATCCCGCTTGTCGTCGACCATCTGGACCATGAACGCTTGCCGCCCAGGCATGTCGAACGCGTTGATCAACCCTTGAAACGCGCTCAGCCAGATGATTTCGTGGATAGTGATCCTGCCGCTGAGGGTCAGAACCGCCAGCGCCAGCGACTGCAGCATCGCCAGTGCTTGCGTAACAACCAGCACGCGTTGCCGGTCCAATCGGTCGACCCACACGCCGGCAAATGGCGCCACCAGGAACGTGGGAATCTGCCCCGCAAATCCGACCACGCCCAGCAGCAAGGCCGATTTAGTGAGCTTGTAAACCAGCCAGGCCGTGGCAATGCGCGTCATCCAAGTGCCGATCAGCGAAACACTCTGCCCCGTGAAGAACAGCCGGAAATTCCGGTGCCGCAATGCCCGCCATGCCCGCAAAATTCCGTCTTGCTTCGTTGTTGGGTTGCTAGTTTCTCGGTCGCTCGCGACGCTGGCAGGTTCACTCAATATTGATCGCTCCTGGCTGCTCGCCGGCAGGTTCAGCAGAACATGGTGTTAGATGCCCCCATACCCCGGGGGGTACAGCAAATTGTCCGCATCCGCATGAATTGAAAGATGTTGCGGCATTTTGTGTGTGGGTCAAAGGAAAACCAGTCAATGGCCAAGAGTGCGCGGTTACCCCCTCCCCCCACCCGGTTTTTTTGTAACTGTTCATTCTAAAGAGTTTTAAGTCCTGCGTTTTGGAAGTGCTCATTCTGAAGACGTTACGGGCCGGTTTTGGGTAAGTGCGGATTCTAAAAGATTTAGTGACGAGTGGTAAATGCCTAGTGGAGAGAATCGGGAGAAAAGCAGATCCTTCGCTACGCTCAGGATGACACCCAATGGAACGGGGCAACTCGGCGCGGAGGGCGGCAAAAGAGCGAGGGGAGAGAAGGATGGGGTTGGCGGCAAGCATAGGGAATGGTAGCACGAGATTGTATTATTGTCAAGGTACAGTACTCTGCGGGAATGATTCGAACGTGAGACGCGGAAGTGGGGTGGATGGAAGGGGTTGGCGGGAATTTTGTAGTTTGGTGAGACGGGAAAAGACAGCGAGTTGTGAATGGTGAGCAGCAAGAAGAGGGGGTCGCCCGGCACTCACTAGAAAAGGAAGCAAGGTCAAAACCCGCACCCTTGAAAACCAAAGGGTGCGGCACCCGATTTGGCTGTGTGCCACCCGCCAACATTGCTGCAATACGGGCCTCCTGATACGATGTTTTGTTCGTGGGGATAAGAATGAATGCGAC
Organism: uncultured Acidobacteriota bacterium; assembly: GCA_963843265.1. Taxonomy (GTDB): domain Bacteria; phylum Acidobacteriota; class Terriglobia; order Acidiferrales; family UBA7541; genus Acidiferrum. Next base: position 224,285 of record CAWJJR010000006.1, read on the forward strand.
GGTGGCTCAGAAACACGTGATGGGAATCGAATATCAAGTTAAAGAAGGGGCCGACGTTTACTTTTCGGCTGATGTGGAAACGGACGGTCCCATACCGGGGCCGTTTTCGATTCTATCCTTCGCGCTAGTTTTTGCTGGGACATTTGACGGTGAGAGATTTATCAGGCCCCTAGATTATCGGTGTGCGTTCTATTCAGAGCTGCGCCCAATATCTGACGGCTTTGACCCGGAAGCCCTCCGGGTGAACGGTTTGGACAGGGGGAGACTCTCTGCGGAAGGGAAGTCTCCGAAAGTAGCGATGGAAGAAGCCGGTGAGTGGGTGACGAAAGTAGCTGGCAAGGGCAGGCCAGTCTTGGTGTGTGCCAGGAAGCGAAGGGCATACCACCACATAGCCGCCGTAATCCAAGTCCGGTTCAAGGAACACTTTAAAATCTCGAGTAGTCATCGCTTTCCATCGTAATCGACCGGGTCACGAGCCACAAGACCCATTGTTCCGGGCCGCAGCTGTCCGCCAAAAGAAAAAGGCCGTCTTGATTGCTCAAGACGGCCTTTTGTATTTTAATCCCGGCGACGACCTACGTTCCCACACAGTTGCCCGTGCAGTATCATCGGCCCGGCGAGGCTTAACTTCCGTGTTCGGGATGGGAACGGGTGTGACCCTCGCGGTATGATCACCAGGAAACTTTTAAGAAGTCGAAAGTCGAAAGTTGAAGGTAAAAAAAACCTTCAAAATCCAACCATGACTGCAAATTTTTTAGCCGTCGCAACCAGAGAACCGCCGATAAGGATATCGGCGTTCCCGGGGGCGATGGCGACAACAGAAATTGCGTAGCCGCGCTAAGCGACTTACACATTAAGGCTGGCAATTTACAGGTTCGACTCGAAGTCGAACATTACTGCGAAAGAGAAGGCGATCTTCTCTTATTCTCTTTTTATCTGTGGCCCTTGCGGGGCCAAGACGAAATGAGAAAGTTTTATGATTAAGCCGAACGGGCGATTAGTACTGGTCAGCTTCACGCATTGCTGCGCTTCTACCTCCAGCCTATCAAAGTCGTAGTCTTCGACTGCCCTTCTTAGGTCTTAAACCTTGGGAGAACTTATCTTAGGGCGAGCTTCATGCTTAGATGCATTCAGCATTTATCTCTACCAGACTTCGCTACCGAGCTATGCCCCTGGCGGGACAACTCGTACACAAGAGGTCTGTTCATCCCGGTCCTCTCGTACTAGGGACAACTCCCTTCAATTCTCCTGCGCCCACACCAGATAGGGACCGAACTGTCTCGCGACGTTCTGAACCCAGCTCACGTACCGCTTTAATAGGCGAACAGCCTAACCCTTGGGACCTTCTACAGCCCCAGGATGCGATGAGCCGACATCGAGGTGCCAAACCTAAGCGTCGATGTGAACTCTTGGCTTAGATCAGCCTGTTATCCCCGGCGTACCTTTTATCCGTTGAGCGATGGCCCTTCCACGCGGGACCACCGGATCACTAGACCCAACTTTCGTTCCTGCTCGACTTGTAAGTCTCACAGTCAAACCGGCTTATGCTCTTGCACTCCACAGCGGGTTTCCAATCCGCTTGAGCCGATCTTTGGGCGCCTCCGTTACAGTTTAGGAGGCGACCGCCCCAGTCAAACTACCCGTCTGGCCGTGTCTCCCCACCCGTCGCGGGTGGTAGGTTAGAGCGACAGATTAGTCAGGGTAGTATTTCACTGTTGCCTCCTCCTCAGCCGAAACCAAGGGCTCACAGGCTCCTACCTATTCTACGCAGATCAATCCGTTACTCATGGCCAGAGTGCAGTTAAGGTGCACGGGGTCTTTCCGTCTAGATGCGGGCATCCGGCGTCTTCACCGGAACCACAAATTCGCCGAGTCACTCGCCAAGACAGTCGCTCTATCATTCCACCATTCGTGCAGGTCGGAACTTACCCGACAAGGAATTTCGCTCGGTTCCTCCTACTCTGTTTCCAGAGAAGCCGGACTTTCTCTTTCGCGTCCTGTGTTCATTACCGAAGCTATAGCCCTTATTTCTTCTACGCCTTCCACTTTCAAATGTTTTCCCTGATTGATCAGGTGAAGAATCTTTCGGAACCTCGCGAAGTCGACCCTCTTCTTTGATTTAAGCGGATGCTTTTCAAAAAAGGGAACAATCCTTTCGGTGAGGTGATTCAGCCCCCGGACTCGGTAGGCCATTCGATCTCCGTGATTTTGTCTCACTACTCCACAACCGAAAAATCTTTTCAGTGAATGAAGGAGTTGAACGTCACGTCGATGCTGAACGACTGTGAATTCGGGGAGTACTTGAAATTGGCAGGACATTTCTGGATGCGGATTGATGCCGACGTAGAAACAACCTTCGCCGTCAACGAACCCAACGACCCATTGAGCTTCTAGCTTCTCAGGATGCGACTGAACGTTAAGTCTCTGAGGGTTCTCCATAATTATTCTCCTGGAGTCTTCCCTGCGGATTGTCCCCATGTCCGCCGGATTTTGACTGCCGCGTGTCACCGCGGCGAGTACCGGACAGCTGTTGAGGAGTTCCCCGCATATGGTTCAGTTTTACTAAGGCTGCGCGATCGTTAACCTTAGGACCGTTATAGTTACGGCCGCCGTTCACCGGGGCTTCAGTTCAAGCCTTCGCCCTTGCGGGCTGAGCCCTTGCTTTAACCTTCCGGCACCGGGCAGGTGTCACCCCCTATACGTCGTATTCGACTTTGCAGAGAGCTGTGTTTTTGTTAAACAGTTGCAGAGCGCGATTCGCTGCGACCGCTTCGGGCTATAAACCCTACCGCGGCGTCCCTTCTCCCGAAGTTACGGGACTAATGTGCCTAGTTCCTGAGCGAGTGTTCTCTCGAGCGCCTGTGGATATTCACCTCGTCTACCTGTGTCGGTTTGTGGTACGGGCACCTGGACGACTCCTTAGGGGATTTTCCCGACAGCGTGAAATCAGAGACTTTGCGGTCGTGTGACCTCGTCACCACTCTCACCGTTGAATGACCCCGGGGATTTGCCTCCGGGATCCGGCTTACAGTGGCCAATCAGGATATCCATCACCTGACTCTCCTATCCTTCTGTGTCACCCCATCGTGATAACGTCGCCAGGCGGGACAGGAATGTTGACCTGTTGTCCATCAGCTACGCCTTTCGGCCTCACCTTAGGACCCGCCTAACCCTGAGCGGATTAACCTTCCTCAGGAAACCTTAGACTTTCGGCGACACGAGTTCTCATCGTGTTTATCGCTACTTATGCCGGCAGGGTCTCTTGTGTAGTGTTCAGTAGTCCTCTCGGTCTACCTTCAGACTCCACGCAATGCTCCCCTACCAAAGATTATTTCCGAAGAAATAACCATTTCGCAGCTTCGGTGATGTGCTTGAGCCCCGTTGGATTGTCGGTGCATATCCGCTTGACCAGTGAGCTGTTACGCTTTCTTTAAAGGATGGCTGCTTCTAAGCCAACCTCCTGGCTGTCCGAGCGAATACACTTCCTTTCCCACTTAGCACATACTTAGGGACCTTAGCTGGCGATCTGGGCTGTTTCCCTTTTGACCACGAAGCTTATCCCTCGTAGTCTCACTCCCATACAGTTATCCACGGCATTCGTAGTTTGATTGGATTCGGTAACCTGAGTTGGTCCCTAGTCCATTCAGAGCTCTACCACCGTGGTAATTCATATGAGGCTGTCCCTAAAGACATTTCGGGGAGAACGAGCTATCACGGAATTTGATTAGCCTTTCACCCCTACCCTCAGCTCATCAGAGCGATTTTCAACTCACACCTGTTCGGTCCTCCAGTCGCGGTTAAGCGACCTTCAACCTGGCCAAGGGTAGATCATCCCGCTTCGCGTCTATTCCGACGTACTTGTCGCCCTATTCGGACTCGCTTTCGCTACGGCTCGCTTGCGCTTAACCTTGCACGTCAGAATAACTAGCCGGCTCATTAAGCAAGAGGCACGCCGTCAGGCTTTTCCCGACCGAAGTCGAGACATTGCCCTCCGACTGCTTGTAAGCATACGGTTTCAGGTTCTATTTCACTCCCCTCGCAGGGGTTCTTTTCGCCTTTCCCTCACGGTACTGGTTCACTATCGGTCGCCAGAGAGTATTTAGCCTTGGAGAGTGGTCTCCCCAGTTTCCCACCAGATTACACGTGTCCGGTGGTACTCAGGATGCCGCTTCGAGTCCGATCAGCTTTCGGTTACAGGGCTCTCACCTTCTATGGCCCAGCTTTCCTGCTGGTTCACCTAACCGTCGGTTTGGTAACTCTACTTATGCGGTCCTACAACCCCCAAAGTGCAAGCACTTGGGTTTGGGCTGTTCCGATTTCGCTCGCCGCTACTTTCGGAATCTCTGTGATTTATTTTCCTCCAGGTACTGAGATGGTTCACTTCCCTGGGTTAGCTCATACCCGCCTATGTATTCAGCGGGCTGTAACGGGAGTTCATCCCGTCGGGTTTCCCCATTCGGAGATCCTCGGATCAAAGCCTGCTTGCGGCTCCCCGAGGCTTATCGCAGCTAGCCACGTCCTTCATCGCCTTCTGGCGCCAAGGCATTCACCGTACGCCCTTAGTAGCTTAATCATAAAACTTACTCAATCCGTCTTCTGCCAGACTCCGCTCCGGATTTTCACCCGGCGCGATTCACACGGTGCTTAGTCCGTGCTTTTTAAATCCTGCTCTCGACGTCCCGATTCTCTCAGCTCCCTACATCCTCGCAACCGATCTCGTCGCAACTCGGGCATGAGTCACGAACAAGTCTTTATGATTTTTTTGGAAAATCACTCAGGTATCCGTTGCAGGCTTTCGACTCTGAAGTCCTCGGAAATCAGCTGTCAGCTGTTGGCTGTGAGCTTTTGACTTCTCACTTCCAACCTCTAACCTCTGCTTTTGAATAAGCCGCCTTTTCTTCCACAGTATTGCTCGATTCTCGAGCAAACTTGTAAATAATCCACACCATTGCCCTTGCAGGGACCGTAATCCCCACAAAGTTATCGGCGTGGACTTGCCAGCCTTTCTGTTGTCAAAGAGCGATGACCCTGATCTTGTCAGAGTCCCCAACATTCCGTTGGGTTTTGGCTGAAGGGTCTTACTCGATCGCGATTCGCGGTCTTGCCTTCCAGCTCTTCTTTTGCTTCCGTGTTAGTTGAATTCGTGACCGCAGGAGGACTTACTTTTACGCCGCCCACTTCTCACTATCCACTACGCACTTCCACAAAATAAAAAACCCGGCGTCGAGCGCCGGGTACAGCCACCCACACTTAGGTGGCTCCACGCGATGCTCGACTTCGTTCTAGCCTGTGCTCGTAAAGAACCTCACTATAGGATCTACTTCTTGGCCTTCGCTTGGTATTACGCTGGGAAGACGCTTCTTCGACCCGACTGTGATGCCCCTGCTGGCTCAGCTACCCCCGAGCCATTTGTAAGTATACCGATTTTTCTGTATTCGTCAAGCCCCCGCAACAAATTTTTTTACCACTTATCCTCAGCCCCGTGCACGCTGTGCAAAAAGCTCCTGTACAGCGGAATTTCAAGCTATCACTTTCAGAGCAGCTTCGCGAGACTTTAGTTCTTGAGTAGGTGATATACAGCCTCCAGCGCCAACGGAATTGTCAACACTCCAAGAACCACAGTCAGGCCGATCAGCCATTGCGTTAACCGTTCCAGTCGATGGTTCAACTGTCGCAGGGCGTATGCGTGGTCCATCTGCCTTGCCGAAAGCTGTGCTTGCAAGGCCGAGTTGTGCATCTGGTGCTGGAGACAGGCAAACGTCATTGACTGTATCACAGTCACATCGCCGGGTTTCAGCAGTGATGCCCAGTCCTTTACTTGCTTTGTTATCGCGGCCTCTTGCTCACTGATCATCCTTATCAAGCTGTCCGAAGTGACACGCGGATCATTGAGAAGGTCAATGGCGGGCGGATTCAGAATGCTCAGATTTTCCATGAATCGCTTTCCTTTCTTTTCCGAGCAGAAACATAGCAAACGGGGTGGCACGCCCTTGGATTTCGCTTCATCAAAGGGTGTGGATTTTGACTTTTTTTCCTCGAACCCCCACCCGATTACCCGTAGACCTTCGGCTGTCGTGACCGACTCAGCGCTTTGCGAAGTTTGGGCAAGACAGCAGGCTCCATTTCCAGCAAACGCAAAGCTACATCTGCCGTCCGCCCTTGAACGACTCGCCCATTTTCCCACCGGGTCACTACCTTTTCTCCAAGCCCAAACAGTTCCTCTAACTCCGTCTGCGAAAGCCCAAGATTCCTTCGTATCTCCACAATTCGCTCGGGAGACAACAATCCCGCCTCCTCGCGCACGCGGCTCTTGATCTGCCTCGACAATTCGCGCGACTGTTCCGCCGTGAAGAATTCCTCGCCGCAAGATTCGCACTGGTACATCTCGGCGTTCTCGATCACAACCGGCGTCTGGTTGTACCGCGCCTCAAACTTCCGGCGAATCTTCTTCACCTTCTCCGAATCGCAAACTGCACAGGTAACCTTCATATTTGTGTTCATCGCTGAACGACCTCGCAAAATCTCACCTTGTGAAATTCAAGGTCGTCTAAAAATAGCTCTCGTCCTCCTTGAACGAGACGATCACCACGAGCCCAGCCTGATTGATCTGTAGCTTCAGGTAGACCCGTTTTCCCTCAAACGTAATTTTGTACACATCCTGCATCATTCCAGACTTCTGCTCTGAAGCCATCGTTTTGTAAAAATGCGTCGGTGCCAGAAAATTAACGATGCAATCCGTGATGTCCTCGTCCAGAAAGCCCATCAACATCGCTGTCTGAAGGGCCGTGAAAGTAACCTGGTACTTACCTTCTTTTACAAGCTCCTTGCAGCGAAGGAGCGCGTAACTCGCTGCCATCTGGCCTCCTACTGATACGTCGAATTTGTATTTCGGTAAGGAGAATCATGGGGTTTTCCTCGCTTTTTAGTGCTGTAGGTTCCGGACCCGAGGTTCATCCGAGCCCGGTTAGTAGCACGACGCTAATGGTAGCACCGCGCTACCTGTCTGTCAACTGCTCCTCGTGCTGTAGGTTCGCTGGATGATTAAATGACGTCGCTGGCTCCCGCCCGCAAACGCTCATCCTGTGCCGCCAGCGGCAATCTCACCCCGTCGGCAGTCGCTTAGCTGATGTCGCAGCCTAAAGCGAACCGCAAAGCGGCGCAGATTTCCTTCATTCGCCCCGAGCTTAATTGCGCCACGCGCTTTCCCAAGCGGTGCTGCGACACCGTGATTACGTTATGAAGGTTCACCGCGCACGGCACTTTCATCCCGTCGTCTCCATCCAGGCGTACCTCCGACGGCACTCCGCGGACGGTGGAAGTGATCGGCGCTATCGTCACCGCGGAAAGGTAGGGAAGAGCGCTGTCGCGCGTGAGGATGACCACCGGCCGCGTTTTATCCGGCGGAGCGAACGGATAAAGCCGAACCTCTCCTCGCGCTATTCGGCCGGCCACACGGCCTCCGCCTCCCAGGCTAGGGACTCCTTATCCGTTTGGGGCCGCCGGCTGTAACCCGCGCGGTCTCGTTCTTCGGCCTCTCGAACGCGCAATCGCCGCAGATGCTCTCGCAGCGCATCCCGGATCAATGCCGAACGATTGCGTTTGGTCCGCCGCGCCGCTTGATCAGCAGCACGCAGGAGGCTCTTATCGATGACAATCTGCACCGTTTCCATACTGTGGAGTCCTCTCCATAGTATGCTCCACACCCTATGACAGTTCCAAGCTTTACGGGCCGGGCGGATGCCAGATCCTTGACTCTTGGGCGGCCTACTGTTTGCGGTTTAGTTTCTCCCAAACGGTGGGTCCCTCTTTACGCTTCCATCGCACCCAGTGTGGAGCACCAATGGTATGATGGCCCGAGGCCGTAACATGAGCGAGGCAACGAGCAATCCGAAAGCCTACGAAGAGCGCATCATCCGCAATAAGGGCATCTGCGGCGGAGAACCCGTCTTCAAAGGCACGCGTGTCACTCTGCGTACCGTCCTCGCCAGCCTCGCTGCAGGAGATTCCGCCGAAGAGATCCTTGCAGATTTCCCTAGCCTGAAGCCCGAGGACATTCAAGCCGCCATTGCGTTTGCTGCCGCGTCCGCTGAAGAGGACTTGCCCGTTCCGGCAGTCCCGCAACTTCGATGAAGATCAAGCTCGACGAGAATCTTCCTCTTCGTCTTGCGATTCTCCTGAAAGACATTGGTCACGACATTCATACCCTCCTTGACGAACGGTTGCTTGGTCGCGCCGACGCCGAGATTTGGGAAGTGACGCAGGGGGAATCGCCATTTCTAATTACGCAAGACTTGGATTTTTCCGACCTTCGGCAGTTCGCTCCCGGATCACACCACGGCATCCTCCTCGTCCGTCTTCGCTCCCCAAACCGCGGAGAGTTGATGAAACGTGTTGAGGAATTGTTTCGGAACGAAAACGTCGGCGAATGGACCGGCTGTTTTGTAGTCGCCACGGAACGCAAGATTCGAGTGCTAAAGCCGAAGAGCGGCCCAAATTCTTAGGGATCGCGAGTGGCAAAGCCTTACCAGTTGCTGTTGACTTTTAGTGCGCCGCACCATTCGCTGTCAAGGTTTTTAGGGTGCGGGTCTTGACTTTCAATTCCTGCGCTCCTGAACCAGTCGCCATGCCTCCTGCAGGCCCCGCGCGTCAATCTGCTTTTCGAGCTCGGCGCGGTCAATCGCCCCCTCTGATGCGTCGAGCATGGAGCGAATGTCCCGCAGATGCTTTTCGGAGCCGCCTTCCCGGTAGTATTCGAGCTTCCGCAAAATAACGTATTCAGGCGGCGCGACAACGATCAACTGCCCCTCCAGATCCAACCGCCGCGATCGCGCCAGTCCCCACGCGTGCAGCGGATCTCGCCCACTCAAATAGACGTCCGCCTTGAAACCGGTCTCGTGGTGAATGATGTTGAAGTGCCCGCGTTGCTCGCGAGCCGCTTCCATCACGATCACCTCAATTGGCGGACAATAAAACTCTGCAGGCGGGAATACCTCGAGCAGCCGCGCAATTTGCTCCCGATCCAGCACCACAATTAAATCCACATCATGAGTCAGCCGTGGCTCTCCATAAAGGATGACCGCCACGCTCCCGCTGACCATGTAAGGCACACCCAGCGAGTTCAGCCGCTCGGTGAATATCAGAAAGAGGTTAGCTTCTGGCATAGAGGAAAATCTGCCGAACGGCCTGCTGGATAGCTTCCTCCGTCCAATCCGGGTGCTCCGCCCGCAACGCCGCCGCCTTCAGTTGCCGCGCGGACCAATACAAACGTTCCGCCGCCCGCAATTTCTGCGCTGGCGTCATGGCTTGCAGCACCTTTTTCACTTCGGGGTCCATCGCGGGAACAATTGTAACTGTTTCTCTGCCCCAGGCGCAGCATCCTCAGTCTGGATAAGACGCTGCGCTTATCGCATTCCTCTGTGCCCGTGTCCTAACTTGCGAGTCCAAGCCTTCGTGGGCAATTTGTGGAGTGCGGCAGCCCGGCTGCCGCTATACCCCAAACTGCCGCAGATGATGGTCCACATGCTTGTACATCAATATCGCCCATTCGTCAGGAGTTAGCCGCCCAAAAAAGCTATGGGGATGCGTCGTGCACCCTGCGGGGCCGGCCGCGGCAAACCGGTCGATCAATCCGCACAACCGCGTGCGTTCTATTCCCAGGTCCCCTTCATCCTGCACCACAAGTTCCTTCATCGTCGGCGAATTCCGCCGGAGCGGTTCATCGTTCCCCATCACCTTCGGCTTCACCAGCCATCCCAGGATCAACCCTATCGGCGCGCGCGGTGGATTCTTGTCCCCCAGCGCCATCTCCACGCCTCGGGAACAATGTTCCAATGCTTGCGCCGGACTCATCTTGCCCCACTGCCGCGCACTATCTGGCCTGATCTGCGAGATCCGCTGCTTCAATTCTTCCACTCTCGCTGCTTCAAAAAGGTTTTTCATGTGCAATGCCCTCTCCCAATCGATTCCTCACAGCCAAATAGCATGCAGCCGGTTCTCCGCCGCATCGCCGCCATACCTACATCATTTCAGCAGTGTCACCCCAGCCTTCACTGCGGCCGCCTGCAATCCTTTATCCAGCGTCGCCAGCGGAAGTCCTGCGTCGATCGCCAGCTGCAAATAGAAACCGTCGTATGCAGACACCTGATACCGCCGGGCCACGGCGTACGCTTCGCGCACCGATCTCAAATTTGAATCAACCGAGATTCGCGAACCCGATATAACCAAAATCTCAAGCTGCTGCAGACCGTATTCCACCGCCTCTTCTGTAAGCGTTCCGATGCGCACTGCTTTCACAAGCGTATTTGCCATTTCAAAGGCCCAAATAGACGGAACGAGAGCAGTTGAGCCTACTGCCAATCTGCTTCTGACATTCAAGGCGTAATCTGTTTCGGGATCCGGAATAAACCATGCAGCTGTTAAAGACGCGTCCAGTACAAAGCCGCTCACATCCGGCCCTCCTCGATCAAATCCTTTATGGTCACGCCCTTTGGAAGAGGCTTGGCGCGCTTCCGAATTTCATCCATCTTGGCGAACAACTCTTTGAGGTCGACCAATTCCTGCGCCGGCCCGATTTCCGCCGCCACTTTGCCCCGCCGCGTAATCCGGATCCGCTCCCCCCGCGACGCCCTCTCCACCAACTCGGATAGCTTCTGCTTCGCCTCAAATATCCCCACGGTGCGCATCGCCAGGCTCCTCTCGAACAACCTAGGTTAATAATCTAGATGATTAGTCTAGCGGGTTCACAAGAAATCTGCAAATATCGAGCGTCCAGCAAATGGCTGGTTAGGGAGGCGGCCGGAGCACTTTTCCACACCTTTCCGCAGCCGTAACAAACCCGTTACTCCTCGTCCAAGTCCCTCAAACCTCGCGACTTCCGCCACCTCCGTTCGAATCCGCCCTCCTCGTTCGAATAACAATGCAGTAATCTAACAAAATTAGTCGACAAATCGCCAACACCCTGCTGCGATTCCATATGTTTCGCCTTTACCCTGAGCCTCGAAGCGAACGAAGAGAAAGCGCGCGCCCCGATCTGACTCCCACCCCCACCCCATTTCTCACTCTCCCGAATCTCTACGTACTCTCTGCCTCCGCGTTTAGCTCTCCCTATTGCCTTTGCAGGTGCCGGGCTTTAGCCCGGCCTGTTCCTCGCCGATTGTGTAGTGGCGGGTCCTTAGACCCGCGTCGTCACATGCCCGCCAACTCGCGCAGAATCCGCACTTACGAAAAATACGCCTGTAACTCCTTTGGAATGCGCACCTTCAAAACAGAAGACTTAAAACTCTTTAGAATGAACAGTTCCGAAAAAACCGCAGGGGGGATCCCAGTCTTAACCAGATACCCGCCGACCAAAAGTTCCGGCCTGGTCGCAATGGCTGCTTGTCCCGGGCGGCCAACGCATGCTCGGCGCCTCGCCGATCGTCACTCTTACTTCGTTACGTCGCTACTTCCTTGCTTCTTTCTCGCCCATTCTCCTTTACAATCCCCGCGCTCTATTCCCAGGACTCCTTCGCTCTGGGCGCGCACTTCACCATGGGGGATCGATGAGCGTTAGTCTGCGGCTCCAGGAAATTCGCGACGGTTTCGAGCGCCCTTTCTGGGTCGCCAACACCAGCGAAATCTTCGAGCGTCTTTCCTATTACGGTGCGTTTTCCTCCCTGGCCCTCTATCTCCATGAACGCCTTGCCTTTTCCACCGAGCTCACGGACTCGCTCACCGGCTTCTTCGGCGGCATGGTTTGGTTCCTAGCGATTTTTGGCGGCGCCGTCGCGGACAAGCTCGGCTTTCGCCGCGCGCTTTCGATGGCCTATTTGATTCTGGCGGCCGCGTATTTTCTGATTGGCTCGATCGGAGCGTCCTGGCTTGCCCCCGTTCGCAACGCCGTCCCCCTCACGCTGTTTGTCGGCGTCATCCTGCTACTTCCCGCCCTCGGCATCGCCCTTGTAAAGCCGAGCGTCGTCGGCACCACCGCTCGCGCTTCCAAGGAAAATGTCCGCACCCTCGGCTACTCGATTTACTACACCATGGTGAATATCGGTGGCACTGCCGGCCCCTTCGTCGCGGATTGGGCTCAAAGGCACCTGGGCCTCGAGAGGGTTTTTCAAGTCTCCGCTCTTAGCGTCTTCGCGATGTTTTTTCTGGTCTTCTTTTTCTTCCGCGATCCGCGCAAACCGGGCGACGTGCCGGCGCCCAGCCTTCTTCAAGTCGTGCGCAACTTTCTCGCGATTCTCTGGCCGCCGCGTTTCCTGATTTTCCTTCTGATTTTCACGGGCTATTGGATCGTCTACTGGCAGCAATACACCAGTCTGCCCGGCTTCCTGCATACCTATGTGGACTCACGCGCCCGCGTCCAACTCATTCTCATCACCGATGCAGCCATCGTGGTCTGCTTCACCTTTATTGTGAATTACATTGCTCGTAAAATTCCCCCGTTCCACGCCGTTATTCTCGGCACGTTGATTACCTCCATGTCGTGGGTAGTCTTGTCGTTCTGGCCGACTCTAACCGGCGCCGTCGTCTCGATCGCCGTCCTCGCTATCGGCGAAATCATTCAACAGCCGCCGTACTATGCTTATATTTCGCGCTTGGCGCCTCCCGGCCAGCAAGGCACTTATATGGGCTTCGCTTTTCTCCCGCTTGGAATTGGCTCACTGGTAGGAGGCTGGTTCGGCGGCAGGATGATGCACCACTTCGGCGAAGTTCAGCACCAGCCCGCTCACGCCTGGTGGGCCATCAGCGCCGTCGGCTTCATCACCGCTCTCCTGCTCCTCATCTACGACCGCATCGTCAAGCCCACCGCGCAGGAAGCCGCCCCATGACGCTGAGCAGCGCAGGATTTTCGCCGAACGCCTTGTCTGGATTTGAATTTCTAACTTCGTGCCGCGAGCAATCGGCCGTTTCAGTTAACCATGCGGCGCAGAGAAGCGAGAGCCTGCCGCGCCAGCGAGTACCGCGGCTCGACTTCCAGCGCTTCCTGAAAACATCTCATCGCGCGGCCGTACATTTCTTTACCGAGATACGCGCGGCCCAGGTTGTAGTGCGGAAAATGGCGCGGCTCGTAGCGGCGCGCTTCCGTCGCGCGTTCGAGCCAGGGAATTGCGTCGTCAAAACGCCCCAGCTCGATGAGATAGGCTCCGATGTCGTTGTAGGGATTGCCGAATTCCGGATCGACTTCGATCGCCCGTTTGCACTCCGCGATGGCGTCTTCGATGCGGCCCTGAAAATGATAGGTCCAGCCAAGAAACGTGTACGCTTCCGCCGTCGGGTGCAGCTCGAGCGACGATTGATAAAGTTCGACGGCCCGATCGTAATCGCCTTCCATTTGGGCCTGATACGCGTCTTGAAGGATTTCCCAGGCTCGTGTGAGGGTTTCCTGGCTCATGGACTAGAGTTAACACATGGTCTTGGCAAGGTCAAAAGTACGAGAGTTCCATCGGTGCGCGGGGGGAACCTGTACTTTGTGCCGGGCGCCCGGAGTGGAAATTATGCCGATAAAAAGAGAAGATAGAGGCGAAATTCGCATGCCGCAATTTGTTGGCAAAAACGAGGGGGAGACGTGAAGCGAAATTATCTGTTGCTTGGAATTGCGTTGTTGAGCATGTGCGTAGCGGTGCTGGCGCAAGATCCGCCGGCAAAAGCGCAGGAAAAGACGGCCGCGGCAAGCAAATCGTCCGGCTCCGCCGCCAAGGGCAAGGACCTTTTCGAGCAGAAATGCTCCATCTGCCATTTTGCGGATAGCACGAACCGGAAAATCGGCCCCGGGCTCAAAGGCCTTTCCAAACGCGGCACCTTCAGTGTGAGCAACAAAAAGGTCACTACTGAAAATCTAACAACGTGGATCGAGAATGGCGACTCGCTGATGCCGCCGTTCAAAGACGTCCTGGACGCCCAGCAAATCAAAGACGTCGTCGCCTACGTAAAGACCCTCTAGCAACTGCGTTCGGTGTGGCCTCTGGCGATTTCGGCCGTGGAATCTTTTGCGAAATCTGCCGCAGGAATTTCAAGGTAGAGTTTTCCGCCGGAATCGCTCGACGGTATGGGAAATATTTCAGCGACGGAAACAAAAGCCCCGTATGGCCTGATCGCTCAGGTCATACGGGGCAAACTCAATCGGGACACCCACCCAGGCACCTAGCGCGGTCCGAAGCGGCGATGCTCAACTCCTAACCTGAGCGCGCGCCAATTCCTTTGCGCTGTGTCCGGGCCCTCTCCCTGCGAATCAGGGAATCTACTTCCGTTACTTCAGTACGGCGTCCTTAAACGCCTTCGCCGGACGGAGGCGAACCACGGTCTTGGCCTTGATCTTGATGGCCTCGCCTGTCTGGGGGTTGCGGCCCATGCGCGCCTTGCGGTGCGCTTTCACGGCGCGGCCGATGTTCGGAATCACGAACTTGCCCGCGCCGCCCTTGCATTCCTTCACCGCGAGTTTGAATAGCTCTTCGAAAAAGAGCGCCGCGGTTTTCTTGGGTGTGCCGCACTTCTCGGCGATGTACGACACGATCTTGCTCTTGCTCATTGGCTTGGCTGCCATCTAGTCTGCTTATCCTCCTGTATTTACTTTCCACCCCGATTCGAATGGGGCAGGCCGCGAGTGAACTACCCCTGATTAGCTGCGGAAAAACTCGGGCCGTTCGGGACTATAGCCAAGGTGAAAGTAGAACGCAAGGAAAAATAGCAAAAAAGGCCGGAAAAATGGGGCTTTTTGCGAGCGACCTGTGAATAACCCGCAAAAACAGCGGGTGCGGGCGATTTGAAGGGATGTCCATTCGCCTGGCCGGCCACAGCGAGACGTTCCCCACAGGGGCAGAGGAGCCATCGAATAGCGCGATTAGAGCGCGGCGAGGTCCGTATAAAAGTGGGCGATGGCTTTGATGCCGCCGAAATAGTTTTCGAGAGCGATGTGCTCGTCCGGAGCGTGCGCGTTTTCATCGGGAAGACCGAAGCCGAGGAGTACGCAAGGAACTTTGAAGGTGTCGTGCATCTGCGTGACGAAAGGGATGGAGCCGCCTTCCCGAATGAACACGGCTTTTTTGCCGAATCCTTTTTCGAGCGCGCCTTGCGCGATTTTGAAAATGGGTGCGTGGAACGGCGCGACCCACGGTTTGCCGGTGCTCAGCACGTCGAATTTGCACTTGACGGTCTTGGGCAATAGCTTGCGAATGTGTTTCTCGACTAGCGTGGCAATTTTTTGCGGGTCCTGAGCGGGAACGAGGCGCGTGGAGAATTTCGCATAAGCTTTGGACGGAATGACGGTCTTCGCTCCCTCGCCTTGATAGCCGCCCCACATGCCGTTCAGCTCGAAGGTTGGACGAGTCCAGAGCTGTTCGACAATCGTGAAGCCCTTTTCTCCAAAGTAGCCCGGAGCGCCGACAGCTTCTTCGAATGCTTTTTTCTTCCAGGGCAGGGCATTCAAGGCTTTGCGTTCGGGCGCGGAAATTTTTGCGACTTTATCGTAGAAGCCAGGAACGGTGACGCGGAAATTTTTGTCGTGAAGCCTGGCGAAAAGCTCGGCCAGAATCGTCAGAGGATTGGGAACCGCGCCGCCGTACACGCCGGAATGAAGATCGCGCACGGGGCCGGTCAGTTCGATTTGATAATAATTCAAGCCGCGCAATCCGTAGGTGATGGAGGGCACGCCCTTGGCGAGCATCGACGTATCGGAAACGACGAGCGCGTCGGCTTTCAGCTTTTCCTTGTTTTTCTGGACGTAGTCCCACAGGCTGACGCTGCCGACTTCTTCTTCGCCTTCGATCAGGACTTTTACGTTGATGGGCAGCTTGCCATTCACTTTCTGAATGGATTCCAGCGCTTTCAAGTGGATGTGGACCTGGCCTTTATCATCGGCGGTTCCGCGGCCAAAAAGATTGCCGTTGCGGACCGTGGGTTCGAAGGCGGGCGAAGTCCAAAGATCGAGCGGCTCGGCGGGCTGAACATCGTAGTGGCCGTAAAAGAGGATGGTGGGTTTGCCGGGAGCCTCGAGAGATTCGGCATAGACGAGTGGATGGAGATTTGTAGGAACAATCTCGATTTTCTGGAGGCCAGCGGCACGTAGATGATCGGCCACCCAGCGGGCGGCGCGCTCGATATCCGGCTTGTGTTCGCTCTTGGCGCTGACGCTAGGGATGCGCAGAAATTCGCAGAGCTCCGCCAGATGCTTTTCGCGGTTACCCTCTATAAATTCAGCAAGGTTCGTCATGGGCTCTCGGGGGCTATGAGTCCTTTCGAATAAATTCAAACGACATTAGGAGCGTATGTATGTGCAGCGGAATGACTGCGAGCACACAGAGCGTCGCGCGGCTGCTGAGTCCTATTCTAGGGCGGGGCGCACCCCGGGCACAAGCGAGCTGAGGCAAAACCACAAGGCTGGGACGGAAAGACGATTTAGCCCGGCGAGACAAAGCGGGCCTGCGGCGAGCGTCAGCGAATTTCCAGGAAAGCCTGGGAAAAGCCGAGGTACACGAGGGCTGACGCGGGAAGGCTTGGTCGCATATAGCGGGGGTAAGCAGACCGATCGAAGCCGAGTGACGCACAAATTGCAACAGGCTTGTCTGCGCGCAGTTGGACTAGCGCAGAACTGAACGCTTCCGATTTCTAGTGCCAATCTCTGAGAACTGATGCGATCAGATCGTCGGTCTCGCAAAAAATCGGCAATGCATAGGGTCGGGGATACCGAGTGCCGATGCATGGCAACGAGGATCATGGGTGCCGGAAGTGGGGCATGAGCAATTCACTTCTAACTGTCTGCGAACGACTGAGTCAAATTCCGGAAAGGACTATCGTGGCAACTACTTCATGAGATTCTTGATCTCCTGAAATTGACTGCACCCGTCCACAGCTCGTTTTCTTGTCTCCTCGCTCACATCAGGGTCGTGATCGCGGTTAAGCGCTGCGGGGAGTTGGCGGCAAAGCTTCTGAAAAGTCTGGATCAGTACTTCGAGGCGTGCACCTCCAATAATGATTTTGGGATCATGGGTATAGAGTTTGGCAGGACGCCCCTTATCATCGTGAACGGCAATGCAGTATTCGTATATGGCTCCAAAATCGCCCGCGTCGGTCGTTACAGTCGCGTACTTCTTCTCCCTCGCACGGAACCACTGAGAGGGATTACCGCCCGCGGGAAGGAATCCTTGCCGCTGATGGATTGTCAACCAACCAGCCTTTCCGGTTGTGTTGGGCGTCCATTGAATTTTGTCGCCCGCGCAGACGTACAAATCTCCAAGGTCCCTCGGAGGAGAGCTTGGGTCAGAGCAATCGGGAGCGTTAGGTGGAGAAGACTGCACCGTATAGTAAGGAAAATCGCTTCCCAACGCTGCGCTCTTAGCCACATCGACGGTTATGGTCCAAGTTGTGTTCCCTCTTGCACTGGACGCTGGGACAATAGAGAAGGCGGCTACCGCAATTACGAAAATCGTGATTCGCTTCGGATGGAAACCAAAACTGAGCTGGGAAGACATAGGGACCTCCTTAAATTTGATCTGCGAACCTGTGGGAAGGGGAATCCGTTTTGGAAAAGCTCGACGCGGCGCGAAGGAAGTGTTGCCCTGGCGAACTGCGGAACTTTGCTATTGGTAGGACTTGGCTTCCTTTGCGAGACGTTCGAACTGTGGGTCCGAGTGTAGGCTGGTTAGCTCGGGATTGGCAAGAAGTTGTTCTCTGGCGTAGCCGGCGGCGACGGCCTTTTGGAGCCAGCGCATGGACTCCTGGCGATTGCCGGCTTCGAGATAGACGAGGGATGCGATGCGGAGAACGTCGACATCCTCGGGTTTCTCTTTGAGGGCTCTTTCCAGATAGTTGCGAGCACGCACGGGATCATTGGTTCGCGCATAGTACGTCGCCAGGGAACTGAGCACATCCGAGTCGAGCGGATTAATCTTTAACTGCATTTCCGCCAGGTGGATGGCCTGCTTGTAGGCCGCGGCAGCGTTGCTGGACTGTCCAGGGATCAAGCGGTAGCCGTCGGCGAGATTGCCCCAGTAGTCGTACTTCTGCGGTGTGATCTCCAGAGCTTTCTTGCAATAGGCGACGTCTTCTTCAAAATGGCCAAGGAAAAAACTTGCGGTCCCGGCGTTGGAGTATAAATCGGCATTGTGGGGCGCGAGCTGGAGACCGCGAAGAAAGTATTCGTCCGCCTTTTCAAATTGTCCAATGGACAGGTAAACCGCGCCAACGTTCATGTAACCCCATACGTTGTCCGGAGTCAGCTCCGTGATTTTTTGCCAAGCCTGCGCGGCTTCCGTGTAACGTGCGTGCCGGTTCAAAAAAATGCCCAACTGGTTGTAACAAGCCCAGCACTGCGGACTCATCGCAATGGCGTGGCGAAGCGCCTGTTCCGCATCCGCGGTCCGCCCCAAAGAGTCGTAAGCGTTACCAAGGCCCAAGTAGGCACTTACGTTTTCCTCGTCCAGGGCAATCGCGCGCTGAAAACCCGAAACGGCATCCGCATAAGCGCCCGTTCTAAGGTTAAAGTCAGCGATAGCCAACTGTACTTCCGGCAACTGACTATTCAGATCGCGCGCGGCTTTGACCGCGGTCTTGGCAGCCTCCGCCCACTGAGGATCCTTGGTGGCGCTGTATTTGTACCAATAGGCTTGAGCGAGGGCGGCTTGCGCTTGAGCGTAGTTGGGGTCTTCTTTAATGGCACGCTGGAACAAGCTGATGGAGGTTTCCACATTCTCCGGCCGCTCGTAGCGCTGCAGGTAACCAATTCCCTGGACGTAGAAGTCGTACGCCGTCAGGACATCCGTTCCGTGAGAGACCAGAGAGGAAGTATTGCCGGGAGATAGCTGAAGCTCGAGCATGTGGGAAGCTTTGAGCACGACCTGGTCTTGCAGGCGGAATAAATCATTCACCGGCGCAGTAATTGTCTCGGTGCGAAGCTGCTCGCCGGTCTTGGCGTCAACGAGGCTGAGATTTATGCGGGCGGAATCCTGCGAGCGTTGCCAGCTGGCGTCCAGCACGAGGTTTGCACCAAACTGGTTTCTCGCTTCTTGAATGCTACTCACATGGTGGCTTCGTACTTCTCGTGCCAAAGGCACCTGCAGAGATTCCAGATGCGCCAATTTCGCGGTGACCGTCTCTGTAAATCCATCGCAATAGGCTTGTTCGCCCGGCTGGCTATCAAGTGCCCTAAAGGGCAGCACAACAAGATTCTTTTGACGAGGAATGTCCGGGCCGAAGATTCTCTGCCAGGTCTCGCCCCCTCTGGACATAACAACCGCGAGTACAACCAATAAAAGCAGAATGCCGCCTGCAGCGATCTGGAGAATGCGCCGCCGCCCTGTTTTCGCAGCCAGTCCGCCTTGCCCTGCAGATGGCGCAGAGCCATGTTGAAGGACGTTCGACTCCGCCGGCTGGGAAGTACGTTGGGCCGATTCGATGTCGCGTTTGAGACGCTTCAGCTCGCTGCGCATGTCCGAAGCGTGCTGGTAGCGAAAAGCCGGATCTTTTTCGAGGGCTTTGCTAATGATGTCTTCGAGTCTTGCAGGGACGTTAGGATTGAGGAGAGTGGGCGCGATGGGAGTTCGGTGGAGAATTGCATCAAAAAGGTTCGCCAAAGTGTTGCCATGAAAGGGGCGGGTGCCGGTTGCCATTTCGTAGAGCGTAATACCAGAAGAAAAGAGGTCGGTGCGCAAGTCAAGTTCTTTGCCCAGGGCTTGTTCGGGGGACATGTAAGCGGCGGTGCCGACGGTAGTGTCAGGCTGCGTCAGCAAATGTTCCTCGATCGTGACGGTCTCGCCGTCTGCGACACCACCGGGAGAAGCGGAGGGAATTAATTTCGCGAGCCCGAAATCCAGAATCTTGGCGGAGCCGCGCTTGGTAACGAAAATGTTGGCGGGCTTGATATCGCGGTGAATGATGCCTTTGGTGTGCGCGGCGTCCAGCGCGTCGGCGATTTCGATGGAGAAGTTCAAGAGTTCGTCGAGAGGCAAAGGTTTGCCGGCGATGCGATATTTCAGCGTGGCTCCTTCCATCAGTTCCATGACGATGAAAGTGCTTCCGCCCTCTTCGGCAATTTCGTGCACGGTGCAAATGTTGGGGTGGTTCAGCGAAGAAGCAGCACGGGCCTCAAGCCTGAAGCGTTCCAGGGCTCTTGCGTCCCTTGCCAACTCTCGCGGCAGAAACTTAAGAGCTACATGGCGCCCGAGGGTTAGGTCTTCCGCTTCGTAAACAACACCCATTCCGCCGCCACCGAGTTTCTCGATGATGCGGTAATGGGAGATCGACTTCCCAGATTCGGGGGCGGAATCTGACATTTGCGCTCATCTTAGGGTGCGATTTAAGACAAGTCAACGAATGCAGACTCGCCCGAGAACGGTGGCGCGGCAGAGGTACCGAGTGATTCAAAGAGCCAGGGTCCAAAGAATGCTGTAGGTGTTTCAACACGGCACATAAGCGAGCTTCACCTGTATTATTTACTTGTATTACCTACTTTTCTTAACTATAGTAAACATCCTGGAAATTCGGGCGGGTTGTGCGAAACCCCTCGGGCGCCTGGCTCGGTATGCGCGAGCAGCCAGGCAAATCCTCGCGAGGAAGACAGATTGTCATTCAGGATGAAAACCGGGATTTCGATATGTCTTGGCACAATTTTCTATTTGGCGGGAGGGTTGCTCGCGCCGATGGGGGCGCTTGGACAGGGGGAAACGACGAGTGCGATCGTCGGGGAAGTGAGCGATGCAAGCGGGGCGGGGGTGCCTGGGGCGGGCGTGACAGCTGTCAACACGGCGACAGGATTGCGGCGGAGCGCGACGACAGATGAATCGGGGCGATTCAGCTTCACACAATTGCTGCCGGGCACGTACGTGGTGAAAGTGGAAGCAGAAGGATTTGAAGCGCAGGAGAATGATGCGGTCGCCGCGGGGTTGGGACAGAAGCAGACAGTGAATTTCACCCTGCAGGTGGCACGGGCGAAAGAAAGCATCGAGGTCAGAGGCGACGCGGCCATCCTGAACCCCGAAAATGCGACTACGGCGACGACGCTGAACGCAAAGTCACTGGAGAATCTTCCGAACCCGGGCGGCGATTTGACGTATCCATTGCAATTTGCTCCCGGAGCGCTGATCAATACGGCGGGAAGCGGGAATGATTTTGTCGGGGGCACGAATGGCTACGGGAACGTGGAGTTCAATGGATTGCCGGCGCTATCGAACGGGTACATTGTCGACGGACTGGAGACGAACGATCCGCTGACGAATCTGAATAGCGGGTTGTCCACGAATCTGGTTTTGGGACTGAATTCGATTGCGGAAGTGACGGTCAATACGCTTTCGTATTCGGTGGATCAGGGACGGTATGGGGCTTCGCAGGTCAATTACGTTACGAAATCGGGGTCGAACCAATTTCACGGGAATTTGTACGAGCTCTGGAACGGGTCTCGGTTCAATGCGGCTGATTTCTTTACGAACTCGACGCCGGGGAATCACAAACCGCGCTCGACGGTGAATCATTTTGGCGGCAGCCTGGGCGGGCCGATTGTTCGCGATAAATTGTTTTTCTTTTTCGACAGCGAATGGGTGCGGATTGCATTGCCGATCGTGACGGAGGCTACAGTTCCAACTCCCGGGTTTCAGAGTTTTGTATTGCAGCAGCTTGCGACGGGCCAAATCACTGGCTGTGCGCCGGGATCGTGCTATGCAGCTGCGCCCGCACTGGTGCCGTTCTATAAGAGGATGTTTTCGCTCTACGGAAACACCGATGGGACACCTTTGGCCGTGCTGGGATGCCCGTTCGACGCGGGTGGCGGCGCGGCTGCGATTGCCAACGATGGAAACGGATGCGCGAACCGGCAAAGCGTTTCGCATTCGAGCGACGACCACGAACAGGTACAAACGGTTCGCATCGATTACAACATCAATGAGAAGGACACGACGTGGTACCGGTTTCAGACGGACAACGGATTGCAGGCGGCGTACACCGACCCGATCAATCCATTGTTTGACGCCATTTCGCCGCAGCCGCTGTATTCGTTCGCGGCGGGATACACGCATGTGTTTTCACAGAATTTGGTGAACTATTTCAACCCGGCGTTTTCGTGGTACGCGAGTCTTTTCGGGCCGGCCGATTTGCAGCAGACGCTATCGGCCTTTCCCATTGTGCTCCAAGGGATTGGCGCGAGTGCCCCTTTCACCACATTGGGAGGACTGGACAATACGTGGGTTCAGGGAAGGCGGGCGACGCGTTTTTTTATTAACGACAATTTGGCTTGGAGCCACGGCGGGCACGAACTCCGCTTTGGGACGAACACGCGGATTTTCCGGCTAAATGATTATGATTTTGGCCAAGGTTCGGTGCCGACGGTCACGTACACCAATTTACAGCAATACATTTACGGAGTCGCTTCGACGGCCACGGAGACTTTTCCCACGACATCCAACGAACCATTTAACTTTCTGAATCTTGATTTGTATGCGCAAGACACGTGGAAAGTTACGAGGAAGCTGACATGGACGTTTGGAATCCGCGATACATTCAATTCGAATCCGTTAAATCCCCATGAACAGATTGCGCGTCTTGGTGGGTCGTTTGCATCCATTTCGCACGATGTGAATCAGCCGCTCAATGCGGCGATCCAAACGCATCTCGGAAACGTGTTTTCTTCGACGCCGCTGGCGATTCTGCAGCCGAGAACGGCGATTGCGTGGCAGCTGCCTTCGAAGACCCTTTTGCGCGCGGGATTTGGGATATTCAGCGATATTTTGCCTGGCAGTGTCGCGGATATCGTTGGCGTGAATCCGCCTTATGTTCAAACTTTTCAGGGCGGAGTTCTTGGAACCGTGGGAAGAGCGGGAAGCGCGGGTTGTGATCCGGTGTTTGGCTGCACGGCCATTGCGCCGGGAGTGCCTAACAGCGCGGTTGGCGCTACGGTGGCGGCGAATGAGACGTTTACATACGGATTTCCGCGGAGCCAGCTTTCCTGCGCATCTTCGCAAGCAAGTCCTACTACGTGTCTTCCGCCTGTGGCCATGACGGCAGTGCCGGATGGAGAATTGCACGCGCCGTACTTCATGGAGTGGAGCCTGGGATTGGAACATCAGCTCGGAGCTAGCGGAAAAATTCAAGCGCAGTACGTGGGAACGCGGGCAGTCAACCAGCCCTATCTGACGCAGGTCAATGGTTATCAAACCGTGTGCGATGGCTGCTTCGCACCATTTCCGTATGAGCAATCCCCTGATCCGCGATTTGGCGCCGTGACGCAATTTTCGACCGGAGCGAACAGCCATTATGACGGATTGCAGATGACTGCGGAAAAACGCTTCGGAAATGGATTGACGGGGCAGGTGAATTACACGTGGAGCCGCTGCATGGACACCGTTTCGAACGGGGGATTTTTGCAATTTTCCGCGGGAGGAATTCTTTCGCCTCTGCCCGGAGATCTAGCGCGCGACTATGGTCCTTGCGATTACGACATCCGGAATAATCTGAATGCGCAATATGTTTATGCTCTGCCGATCAAGGTGCGAAACCGCGGTTTGGGGTACGCGCTGAACGGATGGCAAATTTCAGGAACGTTTTTTTGGCATAGCGGGATTCCATTTTCGGTGTTGAGCACGCCTTATTCCGCGAGTGGAAATGGAATTGTGAACGGGAGCGGGCCGCAGTTCGCGAGCGTCGTTCCGGGGGTGCCGCTGTATGAGCACAAGACGATTCCAGGCGTCACGCAACCGGGAACCGTGCAATGGCTGAATCCGAATGCGTTTGTGTCGGCGGTTGATCCGAGCACTGGCGCTTGTGCCGGTGGGGATCGCGCGGAAAATTGCCAGTTCGGGAATCTCGGCCGCAATGCGCTTCGTGGCCCGGACTTTACGTGGAGCGACTTTTACCTGACGAAATCGTTTCCGCTGACGGAACATTTGAAATTGCGGTTCGAGACGCAATTTTTCAATGTGTTTAACCATCCGAATTTCGGGCTGCCGAGCATGGTGCTGGCGGGAATTCCGGGGCAGCCCTCGACGCAGACCGGATTTGGAGCGCTCACCTACGCCACTTCGCCGCCGACGGGTTTGCTGGGAGTTGGATTGGGCGGAGACAGCACGCCCCGAATGATCGCGTTTCAAATGCGCTTGGAGTTTTAGAATCGCGGAAGGAAAATACGCGGCCGGTTAACCGCCGGCAATGGCGCCGACGATGAGCAGCGGCTCGGCGCCAGACGCAATGGCCTCCGGAAGAGGCGTGTTTGGCTCCTCGTGTGACCAATCTTCACCGCAGGCGAAGAAGCGCAAGAACGGGCGGCGCTGCTGCGTGACGTGATCGCGAATCGTCCCGCTGAGCATCGGGTAGCGCGCTTCGAGCGCGTCGAGCACGGAGCGCTGCGTGACCGGGCCAGCGATCTCGAGTTCGACCTCGCCGCTGATACGCGCCAGCCCTCGCAAGTGCGGCGGCAGGATCACGCGAATCATGCGAGCGTCTGGACCTCGACAGAAAGCACTGCTGGAAGATCGTGGACGATCGCGGACCAATTGTCTCCGCCATCCGGCGAAACGTAGACTTGGCCGCCGGTCGTGCCGAAATAGATGCCACTTTTATCGAGCGAATCAACAGCCATGGCGTCGCGCAGGACGTTGACGTAGCAATCGCGCTGCGGCAGACCTTTGCCAAGTTCTTGCCACTCGTTGCCGCCGGATTTGCTGCGATAGACGCGCAGCTTTCCGTCGAGAGGGAAATGTTCGCCGTCGCTCTTGATCGGGACGACATAGACGGTCTCCGGCTCGTGGGCGTTCACGTCGATCACAAAACCAAAATCGGTCGGCAAATTGCCGCTGATTTTTTCCCAGGAGTCGCCGGCATTATCGGTGCGCATGACGTCCCAATGTTTTTGCATGAAGAGCACGTCGGGGCGCGAAGGGTGCAAAGCGATGCGGTGAACGCAGTGGCCGACTTCGGCAGTCGGCTCGGGGATGTACTTTGAATAGAGCCCCTTGTTGATGGGACGCCAAGTCTCGCCGCCGTCGTCGGTGCGGAACGCGCCCGCGGCGGAAATGGCGACATAAATTCGTTTGGGATTTTTGGGGTCCAAGATGATCGTGTGGAGGCACATGCCGCCGGCGCCCGGCTGCCAGCGTGGGCCAGTGCCATGACCGCGCAGCCCGGAAAGTTCGTGCCAGCTCTTGCCGCCGTCCGTGGAGCGGAATATAGCGGCGTCTTCTACTCCGGCATAGACGGTGTCCGGATCGCTGAGCGATGGTTCAATATGCCAGACGCGCTTGAACACCCAGGGTTTCTGGGTTCCGTCATACCACTGATGGGTGATGAGCGGTTTGCCTGTTTCCTTGGAGTCGTCATAGACAAATTTGTTGCTCTCGCCCTTAGGCATTCCGCCGGGACCAGTGGTCGGCTCGCCTGGCGGCGTGCCCGGCTGAATCCAGGTTTTGCCGCCGTCGTCGGAGCGTTGAATCACCTGGCCGAACCAACCGCTGGTCTGCGAGGCGAAGATGCGATTGGGGTCGGCCGGCGATCCCTTCATGTGGTAGATCTCCCACCCGGCAAAGTGCGGGCCGGAGACTTCCCAGCTTTGGCGTTTTCCATCGGACGTCAGTAGGAACGCGCCTTTGCGTGTACCGACGAGAACTCGTACTTTACTCATGCGAAGCTCCTTTGGACCAGCGAGAGTGGAAGCGGCCTCGAAAAGATTTTGTCCGTATTACTTGCAGATTGCAAGTGATAAATTGCGACGTAAATATGCATAAAACCAGCCTACCTCAAGTTCATCCCGTCTGTCTGCCTATGCCTGCGAATCAGCCGGCTACGCCGCCTCCCGTTTGCTAGAGAGCGGCCAGCGGTTGCTTCTGGGGAACACCTGTCCTGAGGGCCAGTGGACCTTGTTTCGCGAAGAGGCCGATGATGACGGTATGAACGGAACAACCTCTCCAACACACAGGCGCAGCGGGCGGGCCTTTCACAAGATGCGATTGCAAGCGCAAGGCCGCGCGCACAATGGCAAGAAATTCAGAGAGTCGTGCGAAACGGTTGTTGTGAACGCGCACGGTGGCCTGCTGATGCTAAAGCATGAGATCGACAACGGCGAGATGCTCGTCTTGACGAACCCGGAGACCTTGGAAGAACAGGAGTGCCGCGTGGTGTACCAGGGCGAGCCCTGCGAACGAGGGCAGCGGATAGGCGTGGAGTTTCTCACGCCCGCGCCGCACTTTTGGGGTCTGGAGTTCGGTGAATTGTCCGCACCGGGCAGCGGGGATGCTACCACGGTTCATTAAGCACCGGTCAGCAGCTCTTCAATCTTACCTACTCGCGACTATCCAGTCGCGGAAGCGCGCTGCGTCTCGGCAGCCGCGCGAATCGAGCGGCCCCGGCGAATCACCCAATCACCTAAACGCCACAGCAAAAGCACGGCCACGATGGCACCGTAAGTTAAAGGCCGAATGACCGCGGACTTCACCATCCAGTAGTAGTGAATCACGCCGCAAATAGCGCAGATGTAAATCAAGCGATGAAGCATTTGCCAGCGCCGCCCGCCAAGACGGCGAATCCAGCCCGCGGTGGAAGTCAACGCCAGCGGAATCAGAAGCACGAAAGCTGTAAAGCCCACAGTGATGAAGGGGCGCTTGTACACATCTTTCCACATCGCCGCCAAGCTGAAATTCTGGTCAGGGCCGAGGTAAACCAGAAAGTGCAGGCAAGCGTAGAAAAAGGCGATGAGGCCGAGCATGCGGCGAAAGCGAATCAGATCGGGGAGCTTGAGGAGTTTGCGCAGCGGCGTGATGCAAAGGGTGAAGACCAAGAAGCGCAGAGTCCAATCGCCGGTGGTGTGTTGAAGAGTCTCAACGGGATTTGGGCCGAGATTGCCGGTGAAAGCTTCCCACACAAGAATGCCGAAGGGCACAAGGCAAATCGGAAACAGAGCGCGCTTAGTCCATTTGTTAGAGAGGATCGAGGGCACGCCGGAAACCAGCCTCAGTAATACTTTCTCAGGTCCATGCCCGCGTACATACTGGCAACTTGATCTTGATAGCCGTTGAACATGAGCGTCTTGCGGCGAAAAATATCGCCGAGGCGGCGTTCCGTGGCTTGCGACCAGCGTGGGTGATCGACGTTGGGATTCACGTTGGAATAGAAGCCGTACTCGTGAGAGTTCTGGAGATTCCAGGTCGTGTCCGGCTGCTTCGAGACGAACTTAATCTTGACGATGGACTTGATGCTCTTGAAACCGTATTTCCAGGGAATCACCATACGCACCGGCGCGCCGTCCTGATTCGGGAGCGATTCGCCGTACATCCCAACGCAGAGCAGCGTCAGCGGATTCATTGCTTCATCGAGGCGCAACCCTTCCACATAAGGAAGTTCGATGCCCGCATATTTTGCTTCGGGCATTTCGCCGGGATCATAGAATGATTGGAAGGCGACGAATTTTGCTTTCTCCGTCGGCTGCACTAGCTTTCGCGATCGTGCTGAAAGAAAAGCCGATCCACGGTACGACAATCGACCAGCCTTCCACGCAGCGATGCCGGTAAATGCGCTCTTCGAGCGGAGCCAGCTTCAGGATTTCGTCCATGCTGAACTTGCGCTTGGTCTGGACCTCGCCTTCCACGGACACGGTCCACGGGGAAGTGCGAAATTTCTGCGCGTTCTTCGCTGGATCGCTTTTGTCGACGCCGAATTCATAGAAATTGTTGTAGTGCGTCACGGCCTCGTAGGAAGTTTCTGTTTCCGTCGTGCTGAACGGGCTCTTGACCAGATTGGGGAACTTCACGCCAGCATAAGCAATTTGCAATGGGGCGACGAGGTCGAGGAGTTTATTGCCGCCAAATGCAGCGGCTCCGGCGATGCCCATTGCTTTCAGAAATTTCCGCCGGTTGAGGTAGATTTCTTTCGGCGTGACGTCGGCGTAGGTCAGTTCGGGCTTTCTTTGAAGCAACATTCTGTTTTCCTTAGAAACCGCGCGCGAACCCACTTATATAGTACGAGCGTTCATTTAAATTGGATGCATCAAATTTATAGGAGGATTCCAACTTCCGAATTGAGCGCTTCAGCGCGTTAACGGTGGCCGTGGAGGCGTTCGAGAACGGCCTCAGCCGCGATTACGCCGTGATATTGAGCTTCTTCGAAAATGGAGATGCTGCTGAGATCGGAGTTGGCGAAGATAAGGCGAGAATCGCGGCGGGGCTGTGCGAGACGGAAGCGCTCTTCTGAAAAAACCGAGCCGACGGCGGGGCGAATCATGGCGTGGCCCATGCGCATCACATCAATGCGCGAAACACACTGCCGAATGTCGGAGTGGACGCGCCCGAGGTCGTGGAGAATCGCTTCCTTCCAATAGTTCCAGTCCTTTTCGAGAAGCAGTTGGCGATTCTGCGCCGGCGTATCTTCGACGAGAGACCAATAAAAAGTCCACACCGTGCGATCAATGTGCGTGCGCACGCTTTGATGCGTGTCATCAACGTAACCGAGCGTCGGCGAGTCCAGAAACACCGTGTCCCAGGTCGGTTCGGCGCCGCGTGAATCGGGAATGCGCTCAAGCGTCAGATTGGCCGTGAGCCAGGGGGAATAAACGAAATCGTGCAAACGCGGAAAGCCCTCCATGAGATACGGCGCAAGAAAAGTGGGCGCAGCAAAGATGACGAATTCACTCTGAAACTCCGTGTCGCCCGAGAAGACGCTGTAGCCGCGTTTTGTTTCCGTAATGTGATGGACCATCTCATTGGTGCGGACATTTTCACCGACGCGCTCGAGAAGTCGCCGCGTAATCCACCCATTTCCTTCCGGCCACGTGAGCGGGCCCTTTTCTTCCACCTCGCGCGAACAAAAATAGTGCAGCCCGGCCCAGGCGGAAGTGTCCTTCGCCAGCGCTCCGTAATCGTCCCGGCAGGCATAGTTCATATACCAGTTGACGAGACGCGAATCGCAGCCCTGTTGTTGCAGCCAATCAGAAAAAGAAAGTCGATCGAGATCCTGGAATTTCGTGGTGCGGCCGAGTTCGAGCGGAATCGTAAATTCGCCGGTCGCGCGGAATTTTGCGAAAAGATCCTCAAGATGCTGAAACTGGTTGCGGCCTTTTTGTGTGAGACCGACGGCGGGCTCGATCCCGTCTTGCCAGCGGCCGTAGAGAAAAAGCCGCTCCTGCGGCGCAAAGCAGAGATAGCGCTCATTCCACTCGCCGTTCTTTAGCACCCCAAGATCTTCGAACAGCTCGCGGACATACACGGCCTTGGGGCCTGGAACCGGCACGTAGTGCGCCGCCCAGGGATACGCGCTGATCTCGTTCTCGCCCCAGCGCGCGTTTCCTCCCGCCTGCGGATTCATTTCCAGAACGACGAAATCCGTGAAGCCGCGCTTGCGCAAACGCCACGCGGCACTGAGACCAGCAATCCCTCCGCCCACGATGACGACGGGAAATTTCTCGACGCGCTTCGGCGGGGGAAAAGAAGCGTGGTCGCGCAGCATGTGGCCCATCTGAAAAGAATCGTTGACGAACGAGCCCGCGATGGGCCGGTCCGACTTGAGCGAGAGTCCAACGAGGGCGGCGCTTCCGCCCCGGAGAAATTTGCGCCGTCCAACCTTCAATGACTGATGTCCTTCCAATCGTTGTCGTACGCGCGGACAAGCACCTGATCGTTCAGATGGTTGGCGGGCATCGGGAGCGGAGCCATATCCGGCGGAAATTGGAACAGCGCTGGCAACCCCTCGAGATTGATGAAGCGGAGGCCGTTCGGAAGAGAAGTAGGCGGAGCGTACTCGTGGAAGGAAGCGAGAACGAATCCCCACTCGCCGAAACTCGGAACATAGACATGATATGGATACGTTTGTAGGCCGGCCTGCTTGATCGTTTGCGCGATGCACCAAAAAGAATCTCGAGCAAACATCGGCGAAGTGCTTTGTACAACCATCATGCCTTGCACGCTGAGATGGCGCGCGACGGCACGATAAAAGGCCGTCGTGTACAGCTTGCCGAGAGAATAGTTCGTGGGGTCGGGAAAATCGATGACGATGAAATCGAAGCTGTCGGTGTTCGAATCGACCCACGGAAAAGCATCGGCGTTGATCAGGTGAACGCGCGGAGAAAGAAGAGATTTGCTATTGAGTTTCGTAAGCATCGGATGCGAAGAAAAGAGCTTAGTCATCTCCGGATCGAGGTCGACCAAAGTGATGCTTTCAATTCGCGGATATTTCAGGATTTCGCGAACCGCCAGCCCGTCGCCGCCGCCGAGCACGAGAACGCGGCGCGGAACGGGAACGGCTGCGAGGCCCGGATGTATTAAAGCTTCGTGGTAGCGATATTCATCGCGAGAACTGAATTGCAAATGGCTGTTGAGAAAAAGACGAATGTCGTCCTTGAAGCGTGTCAGCACCAGATGCTGATATCGCGTGTCCTTCGCAAAAATGATGTCGTCGGCATAGATATTGTCCTCGGCGGTCGCGGTGATGTGGCGCGCCTCCACCATCCCGATTCCCAGCCCGCATAAGACGAGGAGGCACATGGCACGGAGAGCTCGCGTATCCGGAATCTGATTGGAGAATAAGTAGGTGCTCCAAAGCGCCACGCCTGCGTTCACGAGGCCGAAAAGCATCGCGGAGCGCACCAGCCCAAGTCGGGGCACGAGGAGAATTGGAAACAAGAGAGACGCGCCAAGCGCACCTAGATAATCAAACGTCAAAACGTGGGCGATCACGTCGCGGAATTGATAGCGGTCGCGCACGATGCGCATGAGCAACGGGATTTCCAGGCCGACAAGAACGCCCATCACAACCACGATGGCGTAGAGAATCAGCTCGAATCCCTGCGTGAACGCGAAAGCCATCATCAAAAGCGCGGAAGAAAACCCCCCGATCACGCCAATCATGAGCTCGATCCACACGAACCGCTGAACGAGTCCGCGATTCAGGTAGCGCGAAAGCGCGCTGCCAATCCCCATGGCGAAAAGATAAGTGCCGATGATGGTGGAAAACTGAAAAACGCTGTCGCCCACCAAGTAGCTTGCAAGCGTGCCCGCAACAAGCTCATAGATGAGCCCGCACGCCGCCACCAGCAGCACCGAGATGAAGAGCAGAATGCCCATGCGCTAATGAATCGCGGAGGCAATGATGATGCAAATGCCGATCGACATGGCCCCGACGAGAATCGCCAGCGCCATGTTGTGCTCCTGGACGATTTCCTTCCAAAGATGATACGGCGTCAATTTGTCCATCACCAAAAACGCGATGATGAAAATCAGCATGCCGAGAAAGGCGAACGCCAGCGCTGCAATAATATTGCCGAGCGGAACGAGGTTCATCTTATTTGCCTCCGGTGTAATGGTGATAGAAGCCGTAAACGGAACGATAGGAACCGGGATTGTCGCGAACGGACTTGGGAACATTTTTCAACTGGCTGATCCTGTCGAGGCTCCAACCGCTGTATTGCGCAAAGCAGGTGCCCCCGAGGACCAGCAATCCATAACCGAGATAAAGCTTTCTGAACATCTTTTAATCCTCCGAATTCCCGATGTGAAGGGGCGGATGATCGCTCTCGGCCCAGCGCGCGCGCTCAAAACTCATCGAACGCCACGTAATCGCAATCGCCGGAAGGAGCAACGCCAGAAAAGCAACGCCGAACAATCCGGGAACAGTCACGTCTCTCCTCACTTCCACCGTATAGACAAGGGGAGGATGTCTGGGATCCACTTCAGGCTCGATGCGCAAATAATAGTGTCCAGCCGGAACGCTGGGTATCACCACGCTGTCCTTCTGGCTGCCTTCGGTCCAAGAACCATCACTGTCGTAGCCGTGGTAATAGCTGACTTCCCGGCCGAAATCCCAAGCTCGTCCAGACTCCTCACTGATCAGCGCGTAGTTCAGATAAATCCAGGAGTTATCGACATTGGCCGACGTCGTGACTTGCACGTTCGAAGTGCGCCCATCCAAATTGAAAACATCGGTCACAAACGAGGCTTCGCCTTTTGGCTCGCCCACACCTAACGTGTAGCTAGAATCGAAGACCGTCGTCTTCTTCGAAGCCAGATCAAATCCCGCAAGCAGCACAAGAAGCAAAATCGCAAACGCCAGGAACGCCGACCAGATGCCTTTCACATTTTCGCTGACCGGCGACGGCTGATTCTCATAAACGCCGACCGCTTCCGGCGCTTGCCCCGGCAAATGAAACGCCTTCCAGATATCCGCACCATACATGTATTCGCCGATGGACCATGTCACTTCGTTGGCCATTTTTTCCGACGACAGCACGCGTGGCGGCTTGACGTAATCGGTCACCGTTGCGTGCTCCCCGACGCGCACCTGCCACGGAAACTCGCCCAGCACGTAATTCGTATTCGCCTCCGCGGTCTGAAAGTGCTTGTAAATTTCGCCCAAGTAATTGACGGAGGCGAACTGGACGATAGGCAACTCTTTGCAAACGCTGATGTCGTTCCAGTGGCCCTGATATTCCGTCAGATAGCGCGTGGGCTTATACGGATTGAAGAGCACGTATTCGTGCCAGTCGTAGCGAATGCCCTCGACCGTGATGCTGCGCCGCTGAAACCCGATCACCTCATAATCCGTGCCGCGAATTTTGCCGCGCGTCCCCAGCGGAATCAGTGGCGGCACTTCACCGGTGATGACGTCGAATTTTTGCAGGATCTGAAGATTTGGATCTTTCGCATCCAATATCGAATGGCAACTCGCGCAAACCACGGTTTCCGCGTTCCCCAGCGAACGCAGCACGATCGCCGCGCCGCATTGCGGACAATTCAACGCCTTCACCTGCGGCTTCGGCGGATTCGAAAGCGGCGGGGTGCTCGTGCTCATCACCAGCCCTCAAAACGGCGCAGATTTTTCAGCTTGAGGTCGTCGAACTCGACGAATTCGCCGAGATAAAGCGCCGGCGGCTCGTCACTGTAGTCCAGCGTCGCGAATTTGCCCGTCTCGCTGCGCAGATCGGCAAACGTAACGTCGGTCTTATCCCAATACTCAAAGGGCAACTCGCCCTCGACGCCGCGGTAATGCGCCGGCGTAATCACCGTCAGGGTGTAACTCTGCTTGTCCCAGTTGTATTGTTGCCCAACCTGAATCTGCGTCGCTGCCGGCAAACCCGTCGTGTGGGTGGCAAAAGAAATCGCATACTCATTCTGCGCATCGGAAAGCCACGCGCTCGTGCCGTCGTTCATTGTGATGTGCCATTCGTTCCAGCCGCCCTGATCGTACTCATACAAAATTCGCCCAATCACCACGAACGCTTTATTGCGATAGATGCCTTCCGTGTTGAGCTGGATCGGCGAACTATCCGGCGGAAGATCCGCCACTTGCCCGACTTTCTTCAAATCGACGTCCGTGCGCACGAGAATGCTTTTGCAGTAGGGACAAACCGTTTGCACGCTGCTGGACCACTTGAAGACAATTTTTGCGCCGCAGTTGGGACAGTTCGAGACGGGCTGAGTCATCGTCCGTTGCTCATCTGTTGCACAAAAATTTCATCGCTCCGAACTCGAATCGCCGCCTAATCGCTCGCCGCTTGCTGGCGCGCCACCTCATAAGGCCGCGCTAGCCGCCTCACGGAAACCGTCCGTGCATAGAAAAGCTGCTGCAGCGCCGATTCAAAATTCCATTCCGCGCGCGGCACGCAACAAAACAGATTTAAGCAGAGCGAATTGTGTTCCGGAAAAGTGTGGCAAGCGATGTGCGATTCGGCGAGCAAGCACAACCCCGTAATTCCGCCCGTCCCGGGAAACTGATGCCATTGCGTTTCTCCGACGGGGCGCAGCTTCATCCCGCGAATCATCCCATGGAAAAGTGTTTCCATCGCGCGCTGGTCGCGCAGCGATTCTGACGTGCAACCGAAGGCCTCGACCACCCACTCGATTCCGCTCATGCCTGCCTCACCGCTACGACGCCTGGGGCTTCCCGCACTCCGGGCAGAACTTGCTCGTGCGCGGGATGGGTTTGCCGCAGTCGCTGCAGAATTTTGTGGTTGCGGACGCAGCACCCGCGGCAGCGGCCGGCGTCGCGCCGCCCCCGCCCGGGGCCCCAGATGTGGACTGCTTCACCGCGTCCATCATCGCCTGCCCCATCGCCACGCCCGCGCCAAGTCCCGCGCCGATTCCAACCGCTCCGCCACCCTCGTTGGCAGCCGCAATCGGAATCGCCTGCGCGACCTGATACTGCGTGAACTTGCCCATATCTCCGAGCACGTTCATGCTGATGCGCTGGTCGAGCGCTTTCTGCAATTCCTCCGGCAGCGACAAATTCTCTACCACGAAACTATCCAGCGTCAGACCGTATTCCGAGAAAGCTGGCTTCAGCTGCTCGCTAATTTTTTCGGCAACAGCTCCCTGGCTGGCCGCCATATCGAGAAACGGCACTTGGCTTTGCGCAAAGGCATCCGTCATTTTTGCGATGATGGTGTTCCGCAACTGCCCTTCGAGATCAGCCACTTGATAAACGTCCCGCGTCCCGCTGATCTTCGAATAAAAACTCTTCGCATCACTGATGTGATACGAATAAATTCCGAATCCGCGCAACCGAATCGCGCCAAACTCCTTGTCCCGAATCGTAATCGGATTTTGCGTGCCCCAATGCTGGTCGGTCTGAATGCGCGACGAAAAGAAATACACATCCGACTTGAACGGCGACTGAAACTTCTTATCCCAGTTCTTCAAATACGTCAGAATCGGCAGCGTATTCGTATTTAGCGTGTAAAGCCCCGGCCCAAACGCATCCGCCACTTTCCCTTCATTCACAAAAACCGCCAGCTGCGACTCGCGCACCGTCAGCTTGCCGCCGTTCTGGATCTCACGGTCTTGCATCGGATACCGGTAAGCCAGAATGCCGTCCTCCGGCTCCGTCCAATCGATAACATCAATCCACTGTTTAGCAATGAAATCGCGAAGACTCATGCGGGACCTCCGCTCCGAGGATGGCCGAGCCAGCGCCCAGCCACAAGATAGACGCGATGCTACGGTGCGGCTCCGAGCATGTCAATCCCATTCGAAAAGTGCCAATCCTGGATTATTGCGATTCGTTATCGCGGCGGGAGCCTGCCGAAAATCTGCGGATTTTCACAACGCCCGTCGTAACCTTGAGAGCTATAATGCCATCCAAGCGGTCAGCAAATTCCTCGTTCGTGACGGAAGGGGCCTACATGACAAGTTTCCATGTGAACGGCAAGCCGGTGCAGGTCGACGACGATCCCTCGACCCCGCTCCTGTGGGTCCTGCGCGATTCCCTCGGAATGACCGGCACAAAATTCGGCTGCGGCATGGCTCTCTGCGGTGCGTGCACCGTCCATCTCGACGGCCAAGCCATTCGCTCCTGCGTCTCGCCCCTCTCGCGCGTCGAAGGCAAGCGCGTCACCACCATCGAAGGCCTCTCTTCCAATCTGACGCATCCTCTACAGCGCGCCTGGATCGAACTCGACGTTCCGCAATGCGGCTACTGCCAATCCGGCCAAATCATGAGTGCCGCGGTCTTGCTCGCAGAAAATCCCAAGCCCACTGATAAAGATATAGACGAAGCCATGGGCGGAAACATCTGCCGCTGCGGAACCTACTCGAGAATTCGCAAAGCCATCCACCGAGCTGCCGAGCTCCAGAGCGCAACGGAGGCCGAAATGAGCGCCGCGAACAGCCGTAGGACGCCGCGACTTCATCAAAACAGGCGCGGCCATCGGCGGCGGATTGCTTGTGAGTCTCTATTCTCCACTCCCAGCCGGCTCAAACCTCGCGGCAGCCGCCGAAGAAAAACAGTTCGCCCTCAACGCCTTCGTCCGCATCGGCACCGACGAATCCGTCACCGTAATCTCCGCGCATTCCGAAATGGGACAAGGCATCTACACTTCTCTGCCCATGCTCCTGAACGAAGAACTCGAAGCGAATTGGTCGAACATCCGCGTCGAAGCCGCTCCCGTCGATAAAGTCTACAATCACCCCGTCTTCGGAGTTCAGATGACCGGCGGCAGCACCACTTCTCCCGCCGAATGGAAACGCTACCGCGAAATGGGCGCCATCGCGCGCCTGATGCTCGTCCAAGCCGCCGCCGCAAAATGGGGCGTCGAACCCGCAAGCTGCCACGTCGAAAAAGGCGTCGTCATTCACTCCGCCACCGCCAAGCGCGCCACGTACGGCTCGCTCGCCGACGCCGCCGCACAGCTAACTCCACCAACAAACGTCCCGCTCAAGCCTCCCAAGGATTTCACTCTAATCGGCAAATCCACGCGCCGCCTCGACACTCCCTCCAAAGTAAACGGCACCGCGCAATTTGGCTTGGACGTGAAGCTCCCCGGAATGCTCACCGCCGTCGTCGCGCGCCCGCCGGTCTTCGGCGGCAAGGTAGCCAAACTCGACGCCACCGAAGCCCTGAAAGTCCCTGGCGTAAAAGCCGTCGAGCAAATTCCCTCCGGCGTCGCCGTCATCGCCGAAAAATTCTGGCCCGCAAAACTCGGCCGCGAAAAACTCGTCATCGACTGGGATCTTGGCCCCAATCAGGACTTATCCACAGAAAAAATGCTCCGCGATTTTGCCGAAACCGCTCTTAAACCCGGCGCCATCGCCAAAAAAACCGGCGACCCCCAAGCCGCCCTAAAATCCGCCGCAAAAACCATCACCGCCGAATACGACGTCCCCTATCTCGCCCATGCTTGCATGGAGCCGCTCAACTGTGTCGTCGACCTTCGCGCCGATTCCTGCGAAATCTGGACCGGCTCGCAGTTCGAGACCGTGGACCGCGCCAGCGCCGCGCAGGTAGTCGGCCTCCCTCCCGAAAAAGTCCAGCTTCACACGACGCTTCTCGGCGGCGGCTTCGGCCGGCGTGCCAATCCGGCCTCCGATTTTGTCGTCGAAGCCGCCCATGTCGCCAAGGTCGCCAACGCTCCCGTCAAGGTCGTCTGGACCCGCGAAGACGATACGCGCGGCGGCTGGTATCGTCCCATGTGGCACGATCGCTTCGTCGCTGGCCTCGACGCCAACGGCGACCCCATCGCCTGGACCCACACCATCGTCGGCCAATCCATCATGATGGGTACGCCCTTCGCCGCCTTCGCCATCAAGGACGGCGTTGACAGCACTTCCGTCGAAGGCGCCGCCGATATCCTCTACGGCCTCCCCAATCTCCAAGTCGATCTGCACACACCCGTCGTCGCCGTCCCCGTCCAGTGGTGGCGCTCCGTCGGCCATTCCCACACCGGTTTTTCCGTCGAAGCTTTCTTCGACGAAGTCGCCCACGCCGGCGGCAAAGATCCCTACGAACTCCGCCGCAAGCTTCTCGCCAATCAGCCTCGCATGCGCGCCGTCCTCGAACTCGCCGCGCAAAAAGCCAATTGGGGCGCGAAGCTCCCGCCAGGAGTAGGCCGCGGCATCGCCACGCATTTTTCCTTCGATAGCTACGTCGCGCAAGTTGTCGAAGCCAGCGTCGACAAATCCGGCGAAGTCCGCGTCCATCGCGTCGTCTGTGCCCTCGATTGTGGCATCGTCATCAATCCCGATACCGTCCGCGCCCAAATGGAAGGTGGCATCATCTTCGGCCTCACCGCCGCGCTGAAAACCGAAATCACCCTGAAAGATGGCCGCGTCCAGCAAGGCAATTTCAACGATTACCCCATGCTCCGCATCTTCGAATCTCCGGTCATTGAAGTCCATCTCGTTCCAAGCACCGAAAGCCCCACCGGCGTCGGCGAACCCGGTGTTCCTCCCGTCGCTCCCGCGCTAGCCAACGCGCTCTTCGCTGCCACAGGCAAACGCATCCGCCGCCTGCCGATTCGCTCGAGCGATTACGCCTAAAGACCAAACGAGTCTGGAGAACGAACGAGAAGGAGCGAGACCATGAATACTTTTTCTGCGAATAAAAAGAAAAGTTCTGGCAAAATTATTCCGCCAATTCCCACGCTCCAGCGAACTCTCGCCTTTCTCTTTGTCGCATCTTCAGCCGCCGCCATCGCCGTATCGTTGCAAGCCCGCGTCCCCAAGCCCGACGCCGAAGCCTCCCGCGCCGCTTTCCTTCAGGTCTATCGCGTTCTCACCTCGCCGCGCTGCCAGAATTGCCATCCCGCCGGCGATGCCCCGCTGCAAGGCGACGACAGCCACGTCCACATCCAAAACGTAAAGCGCGGCAAGGACGGCCACGGCGTCTACGGCATGCGCTGCGACACCTGCCACCAAACCACCAATCTTCCCGGCGCCCACATGCCTCCCGGCAATCCCAAATGGTCTCTTCCCACGCCCGAACTAAAAATGGTTTTCGTCGGCCGCTCCCCGGCCCAGCTCTGCCGCCAGATCAAAGACCCCAACCAAAACGGCAACCGCTCCCTCTCCGCCCTCTACGACCACATCGCCAACGACGATCTCGTCGGCTGGGCCTGGCACCCCGGCGACGGCCGCACTCTCCCTCCCCTAACCCGCGCCGAAACCGCCGCCCAACTAAAAATCTGGATCGACTCCGGCGCCTCCTGCCCGCAATAGCCCGACGATGACACCACCACCACGCTCGGCTAACTGACGCTCGGAACCCGCGCAACTCCCACTGGGCCTCTCGCTCGCGGTGACAATTTTCGAGCCGTATTTTTCCTATTCAAAAAGCTGGAGTGAGGATCGCCCACGCAGCCGCGAACTCGACAGATGTGATATACCTCTGACGCATAAAACTGACGCGTCCGTCCAAGAAGGAGATTTCCAATGTCAGCACGCATCTGGCGATTTTTGTCTTCCGCTCTCCTACTTTCCTTTTGCGCAACCGCATCTTTCGCGCAAAACACCGACGCCAAAGTTCCCCCGATCATCGATGTTCACGTCCACGCCATGGACGGAAACTTTCCCGGCCTCGCACCTATGTGCCCCAACACTTCCAAATTCACCGCCTCCGATCCCAAAGAAAAAGAAGCGCCATTCGGCTGGGTCAAAGAGCAATGCACTCCAGCTCTCTACCCCGCCGCTCCCGGCGAATACATGAAAGATGTCATCGCGGAAATGGAGCGCCTCAACGTCACCGCGGTAGTTTTTGGCGATCCCAAGAGCGTCCAGAAATGGAAAGACGCCGCCCCCGGCCGCGTCATCCCCGGCACGTCCTTCACCGCAGGCATGGGCAACGGCGCGCGTGTTCCCCTCGACGAACTCCGCAATGACTTCACCACTGGCGGCTTCAAAGTAATGGGCGAGATTGGCCTACAGTACGAAGGCATTTCTCCCAGCGACCCCAGCGTTGACCAATACTTCGCCCTCGCTGAACAACTCGACATTCCCGTCGCCATCCACATGGGCACCGGCGGCTCAGGCCGCGCGAACGTCATGATGCCGAAATTCCGCGGCTCCATGGGCAATCCGCTTCTCCTCGAGGAACTCCTCGCGCGCCATCCAAAACTCCGTGTTCAGGTGATGCACGCCGGCTATCCCATGATCGACAACATGCTCACCCTTCTTCAAGCCAACTCCCACGTTTACGTCGACGTCGCCGGCCTCATCTGGAGCTATCCGCTCAAAGAAGTCAATCGCTACATCGAGCGCCTCGTCGAGGCCGGCTTCGAAGACCGCGTCATGTTCGGCACCGACCAGGTCCTCTGGCCCAAGTTGATGCCCTATTCCATCAGCATCATCCAAAACGCCGATTACCTCACGCCCGAACAAAAGCGCGACATCCTCTACAACAACGCCGCCAGATTTTTAAGGCTGGACATCGCCCCAAATAAGTGAGCTCTTCTAGAAAACTGGAATTATCTAATCGGAGTGAGTCCGGTACGTACGTTTATCAACCCGCGCCACTCGCTCGGCGCTCCTCGAGTTGCTCAACCACGCTTTCCAGGTCGGGATAGCCCGCGCCAAAGCTCCGCGTGAACCAATTCCCGCCTCGCTCCGCAACCTTCTCGCCATCCGCGAGCACCTCGAACTGACCTGTCTTGCCAGGCGTAAGCACCGCTTCCATGCCCATTCGTTCCTTGATGAGGTTCACGAGACTCGTGACCTTAACCTTGTTATTCCCTCAGGTCGGGCAGTGCACGATTTCTATTTTCATTCCAGCCTCCCACCTGTTGACCGTGAAATTTGAAGCATACACCCTTCCGCCCTCGACCGAGCTGTTTCCCGGCTCTCGATTCCCGCGAGTTGCCAATCGCCCAAGTTCTTGTTGTTGCCTGTGTATCAGGTACGACTGAATTCCCAGCGAAAGCTACCCTCCGAGATAGGAACAACCTACTCGTTGATCCGGAAGTATTGCCGCCAACCCACCTCGTGGCCCACCAACGCATCAGCTCTGTACATCCCCGGGCGCATCGTCAACGGGAAAGTCCAGGAACGCTCCTGCGTTTCCCCGCTTCGCAGGTTGATCTTGACGGGATCACCGCGAACGATGGGGTGATTGTCTACATCGTAGATTTGTAACTGAACCGTATCTTTCAAGGGGCCGATCCCCTGGAACGCTACCACCACGGTTGCAAACTCATCGCGGGGCGAAAAATCCACCTTCATTTCCTTCGGGAATGGGACCTTCCCTTTTGGCGGCTTCCCCTGCGTGATCATTCCAAAAGATACGTCACTCTCAGCAGTTACCGGCGCAGTGAATTGGTTAGTAGCCCATAGAGTCTCAAACCGTGTCGGCGCACCGGATGCACTCGCCCGGATTAGAGCAATCGGTACAACGGAGCCCGTCGTTGTGAATATGGCACCTGCAGAATATATACGGGGCTCTGGCAAGCTCCCGCCGAGCAGGCCCAAGACATCGCCGCTGTCATCCAATAACGGGCCTCCTACTGCAGTGTTGTCGAATACCCCCGAAATACTAAGCCGATCACCCCAGCCCTCGTGTGCATCTTTCCCCACGATCTGCCCATCAGAGATCACACGCGCGCCGTCTGGCTTGCTGACCAGCCAGTAACAGTGATCTCCAATGGTCACGGAGTTGGAGTCCGCCCGCTTCAGTTTGTCACTCTTCCCCGGCGCAACATCGAGGAGGGCCCAGTCCTGACGCCGATTCCATGAAAGGACCGCATCCGTTTCAATTTCGCTGCCATCATCCAGACGTATCCGGAGGCTGTGCGCACCATCAATCGCCCGAAAGGCTGTCACAAGCTCGCCATTTTCGAGGAAGAAACCTGAGGCGGTGCCAAGCAGGCGTCCCTTGTCATCAAGTTTATCGATGAAGGCGCTTGCCCTCACAGTCCGTGCATAGATTTCTGCCGCTGTGGGTGGCGGCGGCTCCTTTTTCCCCGCATTTTCAGGCCCTTTCCCGGCTACAATCTCGAAACTCAACGCGCCGGCAGACTCTCCATCAACATGCGACTCGAAGGTCCAGATCCCCGCGGTCGTGTTTTCCAGAAGGGGTATCGTCCAGAATCCTCCAAATCTCGGCTGCGTGGCCGGATAATCAAAACTCGACATCACGGCGAGCTGGCCGTTCGGACCGCGGAGCGTGCCCTCGCAGTGATGCTTGCCAAGGGGCGCTTCCCATTCGAAATACACGATCACTTGGCGGTCGTCGGGAACAAAGAAAGTCGTACGCGGGTCGGACATCACAAAGGTGCCTCCGCGTGATTCTCCCTTCGTCCCAGCCACTGACCGTACCATCTTGACTCTAGGTCCTGACGCCGGAACTCCACCAGCCTGCTTTGCGCTCCACACAGATTTGGGCGCGATGAACGGCAACAGAAGAGAGAAAATTATGACTTGGAGGACCGCTCTTGAGTGCCACACATCGTGCCTGCATCGTTCCTGAATCATAGCCTCGGGCTCCGACCTAATCCGACCATTACTATACTAAATGACATTTTTGTTTGAAAAAATGAGGACAAAATAATAGAGACGGACAGGACGCTTGCCTGACCTAAGATCACTTTCTTTATCGGAGGGACCGGAATCCTCTCCCTGTCCACGAATTACAAAGCCTTCGTGCCCTTCCCCCTCACCGGGACGAACTGAATCTTGATCCGTGTGTTCAGCGCGCGAGCCAGTCTTGCAAGCGTACCGAGCGTCACATTCTTCGGCGACGTTTCAATCAGCGAGATTTTTGACGCGTTCATGCCCGCCCGTGCCGCAAGCTGCGTCTGGTTTAAGTTTTGCTGTTCTCGCAGCCTCGCAATCTGAATACCCACCTCCAGATGCGCGAGTTCTCTTTCCACCAGCTTCCGCATCTCTGGGTCCTGCATTTGCCGCTCTCCCATCAGTCTTTGCCGGGCTGCTTCGATTTCACTATTTTCTTAGGCATTCTCATAGAACTCCACAGCCCATACCGTAACTTATACGATATCCTCGATAAGTCACAACATCAAGCGCGAGCCACCTGCGCGCTGGCGTCCACTTAAGCGTGGACGGCGGCAGCGGGCGTGCTAGAAGAGTCCCGAAACTATTCCGATCGCCTTGGCTGGTAAACTGTAACCTACGAGGTAGCTGGAGATGAGCGGTGTCATCATCAAGGACAATGATGTCCTCGGCGGAGAACCCGTATTCCGTGGAACCCGCGTCCCGTTTAAGGTCTTAATTGACTATCTGGAAGGCGGAGAAACGTTGGATGAATTCCTGAAACAATATCCTGGAGTGGCCCGCGAGCAAGCCATCGCCGCCTTGGAAGAGGCTAAGACCCTTCTCTTGGCTCGCTTCGGCAAATGAAGATCCTCGTTGACGAATGCCTTCCCGGCGAACTCAGAGCGAACTGTAGCGGCCATGGCCACGAGTGCCAAACAGTACGAAGAGCCGCACCTCAGGGCCCTCATCCGCGCTTTCCCGCCGTCTGGAACGCCTCTCTCTGCTCCCGAGCGCCGTGAAATATGTGGATGATATCCACGCCTCGGCGCTTCTTGCGGTAATAGATAAGATAGTTCCCTGCTGGAAAACACTTCACGCCTCTAGCCATCTCATCCGCGCCCCGGCCCGCGTCGGGATGTTCCCCAAGCAGCCAAAACCGCTCCGTGATCCGGTCCACGACTCGGTCCGCAATCTCCGCACTCACCCGGCTGGCCCAATACAGAAAAATCTCGTCCAGGTCCCGCTCTGCGCCCTCTGAAATACGGTAGCGCATTACTTGCTCGGCGTTTGCTTCGCGAGCAGCTTGCGCCCGCGCACCTTCACCCCATCCGCGAGCTTCCTCAGCCCTTCTCGTCCCTCGTACTCGGTGAATTCTCCCGCCTCGAGGTTTGCAATGCCCTCGCGAACACGCCTGCGAACCGCGTCAAGCTGCTCCTTCGTTAGGTCGGTCAGGATGTCTTCCGCACTGGGCTTCGCCAGCCGCAGCGCGCGCTGGTCTTCTTCCTCCATGCGGCGCAAGGCGTCACGAACCACTTCGCTGGCATTGTTATATCGCCCGCTCTTGACCTTCTTCCGGACGTAGCCGGCAAGCTGATCCGTGATCGAGACGTTCATTTGGTCCACGACTGGCCCCTCCGCTCCCATCCTCGCTGTTCCAAATCTATTCGCGCCATCCACGAATGTCAAACTCTGACATCCTCACTTTGTGCTTCCATAGCCACACAAGCGCTGACGCGCCCGTCGGCTAGCCCGGAAGAGCGCCAGGACAGGCATTGACCTGGAATAGGCCCCGCCGGCGGGGCATCCTCAACGCGCAAAAAGGATTGTGACATTAACTTTCTAAGGCTGGCGTGCCCATTTCGATTTTAGTTCTTGAAAAGGTGGGCGGCTCTTCCTACCCAACTTGATTTCATCTGATGGTTAGTGGGGAGCCGCTCAATCATCTTGCAACTCCATCCTCTTCACTCCGCATTTCCCCATTTTTGCCGTAAACTTCAAAGCTGCATTCAATCCATCTCGCAGCCGCTGATTTACTGGAGCCGTGACGTTTGCCTTCTTCGCCTCAGCCGCATCCCCGCAAATCGGAACTCCTCCTCTTGGTGCTCTTCCTGCTCTCTCTCCCCATGCTCAATCCCTGGGTGCGCGGCGACGGCGTCGGCTACTACGCTTACGCTCGCGCCCCCCTGATCCAGCACAATCTCGATTTCACCTCCGATTACCAGCACGCCAACGAAAGCTTCCGCGAAAATCGTCTCGACAAAAACGGCCAGCCAGTCCCCGAATTCCGCACGCGAACCGGCCATCTCGATAATCACTTCACCGTTGGCCCCGCCATCCTCTGGGCCCCTTTTCTTCTCCTTGCCCACGCCAGCGTTCTTCTCGCCCGCTCCCTCGGCTCCGCAATTCCCGCCGACGGTTTCTCCACTCCCTATCGCGTCGCCATGGCCCTCGCCACCGCCATCTACGGTTTCCTCGGCCTCCTGATTTCGTTCCGTCTCGCGCGCAAATATGTCGACGAGCGCTGGGCCTTGCTCGCCACTCTCGCCATTTGGTGGGCGAGCTCGCTTCCCGTTTACATGTACTTCAATCCCTCCTGGTCGCATGCCCAATCCGCTTTCGTCGTCGCGCTTTTCCTGTGGTATTGGGACCGCACCCGCGGCTCCCGCACCCTCGTCCAATGGATCGTCC
The DNA here is from genome assembly GCA_963843265.1 of uncultured Acidobacteriota bacterium. Taxonomy (GTDB): domain Bacteria; phylum Acidobacteriota; class Terriglobia; order Acidiferrales; family UBA7541; genus Acidiferrum. The sequence goes on from CAWJJR010000006.1 coordinate 268,600, forward strand.
TCGGCGCCATCAGCGGCTTGATGCTCGACGTCTACTACGCCAACGCCATGCTGCTAATCATCCTGCCCTTCGAAGCCCTGCGTGAATACGCGGCAGCGTTCCGCGGCGCGTCGTCCATCCAAGCGCACGTTTCGCAGCCTGCCCCGCCGGACGCGCCGGTCAGCGTATCTTCCGCCGTCCCCGCCAAAGACTCTAGACGCTCCGAACACGCCGAAACTCTCACAACTTCTGTCGCGGCATTTCGCCTTTGCCATCACCCTTTTGATTTGTATGCTTCCCACGTTCATCGCGCACTACATCGTCTACGGCGGCGCCTTCGAAACGGGCTACGTGCACATCAGTGATTGGTACTGGAAATCCCCGTATCTTTTTTCCGTTCTCTTTTCTTCCGATCATGGCCTGCTTTCCTGGACTCCGATATTACTTTTCGCCTTGATCGGCCTCGTTGCGTTCTGGCGTAGCGTGCCCCGCGCGGGCGCCCTGTTTATCGCCGCGGTCCTCGCTTTTTATTACTTCATGGCGTCCTATCCGGACTGGGACGGCATTTCTTCCTACGGCAACCGCTTTTTTGTTTCGCTCACTCCGCTTTTTATTCTCGGCCTCGCCGTTTTTCTCGAGCGCTTCACCCGCATCTTTCGAACGCGCCGCGCCGCCCTCTGGGCCGCCTCCGTCTTTCTCGCCTGCTTCACGTTGTGGAACGCCGGCCTGATTTTCCAGTGGGGCACTCACCTAATCCCGGCCCGCGGCCCCATCTCTTTCCCGCAAATGATTCGCAACCAATTCCTCGTCGTCCCCCGCCAAATCACCGCGCAATTCGAATCGTATCTCTTCCGTCGCAAAGCCCTAATGCACCAAATCGAGCAGCGCGACCTCGAACAACTAAAATCAAATCCTCCTCCCTCGTGAGCATTCTTTATTCGCGCGTGCAGCGCATGCGGTGAAAAGCGAAGCGCATCGCGCTTTGGAGCGCGCAAATTCCGCGGACGTCGCCAACCTCCTGCATCTTTCTAGAAAACTCTGTAATCCCGAGCGTGGCGAGCCCGTCGCGTTTATCTAGAAAATGGCGGAGCGCCAAGCGTCGCCGCCCGCCTGCATCTCTGCTAATCTAATCAGGGATTCATCCAACTCTTTCGGAGTTTCACGAACACTCCATGGCTTCGGTCACCGCACCCGCGCCGCCACTTCCGGTGCAACACGCCGCGCCCGTCACCGTGCGCATTGAGCCGCCGCGCGGCTGGCTCGATCTGCGCCTCGGCGAAGTCTGGGCCTACCGCGAGCTGCTCTACTTCTTCGTGTGGCGGGACGTAAAAGTCCGTTACAAACAAACCGCGATCGGGGTGGCCTGGGTGGTGTTGCAGCCGCTGCTGACCATGGGCGTATTCACTCTATTCTTCGGGAGGCTGGCCAAGCTGCCATCGGATGGATTGCCTTATCCCGTGTTCTACTTCACGGCGCTAGTGCCGTGGAGCTACTTTGCGACGGCGCTGCAATCGTGCACAGCCGTTGTGGTGGATAACCAGCGCGTGATCACGAAAGTCTTTTTTCCGCGGCTCGTGCTCCCAATTTCCGCGGTCATTTCTGGGCTGGTGGATTTTTCGATTGGGTGCGTGGTCCTGGGGGCGGTGCTGGCGTTTTATCACATACGGCCGGGAGTTTCCGCGCTGTGGCTGCCGGCGCTGTTACTGCTGGCCGTGTTGACCGCCCTTGGCGTTGGGCTGTGGATGTCGGCGCTGAACGCGCTTTATCGCGATGTGAAATATGTGGTGCCATTCTTAATCCAATTTTGGATGTTTGCTTCGCCGGTGGCGTACCCGTCATCGCTGGTGCCGGTGCAGTGGCGCTGGCTGTACGGGTTGAACCCCATGGCCGGGGTGATTGACGGATTTCGTTGGACGCTAACGGGCCACGGCACGGCACCGGGGCCGCTGCTGCTGGCGTCTACGGCGGCAGTTGCGCTGGTTGTGACAGGCGGGCTCTTCTTTTTCCAAAGGATGGAAGGAGCGATTGCGGACCGGGTGTGAGGCCCCAGGGGACGACGGTGACACCTAACGGATCGGGGTTTGGTAACACTCAGGGAAGCAGCTCCTTTCTGGTTCACTCCCCCTTCACCAATGTGTGGATTCCCTGGCCTGTTTCGACCTGGAGCGACAGAAAACGGAAATAGATCGCTACTTAGCCTCTAAATGGCAATTCATGCATACTTCCTGCTTCGGAGGCTTCTTCATGTACTTCAGATGTAAAGCAGTAAATTTGTCCAGGGAGCCCTCTGTCTCCGGTCCCCTGACGCGAAATCCCCAACGCAAAACCCCTGCTTGACGCAGCTCCAAATTGTCGGAAAAGCTGGGTGAACAAGGAACGGGTGCATCCCAGCACTGGCTCGTCTCAACCGGCACCTTTATAGTGAGTCCGGAACTCAGTGTATACGGGATGGTCTTTGGTGCCGGCTCGTGTAGAAATCCGGGTACTTCAACCGCCCTTCGAAAATGTACTCTCCACAGGGTTCGCGGATAGCTGCTCCAACCCCCCAAGCCCAGAATCCCGATTAGGACCACTCGCTTGCCCGTTTGACTCATCCTTGGCATCATTTCTTGAAGGGCCACAGCCCCGAGGGAGGCTGCGGTGGTCCAAATTGCCGCCTCCCCAAAGCGGAACGCGGGAGCCAGCAAAAACCAAAACGCGAGACCTCCTAGCGAGACCAGCAACAACTCAAGCCAGAAAATATCCGCGGCTCTCTTCCGGCGTAGGAGGAAAACGGCGCCGAGAAAAGAGATCAGCGCAGGAATGAGGAAATCCGCCCGGTCTTTAATCGCTATCGCCAACCACGGTCGTACCCAACGGAGTCCACTGGTCTCCTCAAATCCGGCGTGGGGTATACGTGCCCAAGAACGGTCAATATGCGCAAGCAGGTCGGCAGCCGCTCGTGGGACCCTCCAGTCCACCGGGACAGCGAACGCGCTGCTGGGAAAAAAGGGATAGCCGCTTTGAACGACGCCTCGAACGACCCACGGAATCGCTACGGCGCCAGAGAGCAGAGTAGCGGCGACGATAAGCTGCCGTTTCCGGATTCGGGTCTCTTCCAACGAGAGGAGCTGAAAAAACGCCATGCCCCAGCCAAGTCCCGCAAAGGCCAAACTTGAGATTTTGAATGTAATAGCGAGAGTGAACAGCATCATGGCAACAACTAGGCCGGACTCGGCGCGTCCTGCGGCACTCTCAGCACTCTGCTTCTCTTGTAAAGCCTTGAAGAGAGCCATCATTCCCGCTAAGCAAACGAATGTAGTGGGCAAATCCGTGTTCGTTCCAACAATTTCCCCGTTCAAGGCCCACACAATGGCCGGCACGGCGAAAAGCACGACAAAATTGATCAGGGGAGAGTTACACCCAGCGAAGAATGCCCTCAAGAAGCTATCCGCAATGATCAAGGTGATGGCGGATAAAAGAAAACCCACAAAAAGGTGGAATCCAAGACCACTCCACGGCCCCTGGTCGAGGGCTGCCACACACAAGAACACACTCGAATTCAGGCCCAGTCGGTCAAAAAGGTTGGTGAGTCCGGGGACCAAGGGGTATGTCGTAAGCCATCTGACCGCCATCGAGCCGTAAAAACCTGTGTCGTAATGAACGACAGGGCCCGCGCAGCGAACCGCGATCACCAGAATGGGAGTTAGGACTAGCCCAGTGCGCAAGAAGCCGTAGCCAACAGCTCGTCGGAGGATGGCCATGAACACTTCTCTATTGAAAATGACCCCGCAGATGGCCACCAAGCAAAGCAGGTCGGCAAGGATGGCATCTACGGGCCGGAAGAACTGGTAGAGTTGCAAGCAAGCGACGGTGGAGAAGAGGCCGGCCCAGAATGCGTCGAAGGCCGAGGACTCAAGACGGAGCGAACGCAACAACAAAGCGCCGATCCCAGTTAGTATAGCGGCGCAGAGGATCCAGGTTGAAAAAATTGCAAGGGCAACCAGAGCAATCATTCCATCGGCCCGTGTGGTGCAACATTTTGTGAAGAGATCACAGCGAGATCAATCATTGTGTTGCTTCTTCCCGAAGCCATTGAATAAGTCAGACAAACAAACAATTACGCGGCAGTTTACGCGCAGCAAAAGTGGGAAGTATACTACCAAGATCAGTCTTGTGTTTGGATCACCCTTGGAATTTGGGCCTCGCGCGCCATGACCAATTGCGGCTAAAGGTAAATATTCTTGGCCGCTGAAAACCTACCGCCTGAATTTTCGTATTCGAAGTTTCCAGATGGCAGCGTATTCTTGCGCTGCCATCTGGTGTGGCGTGGTGATCGATCCGTAGCTTGAATCATTTGGTGCTGCGACGTACAAAGGCCTAATCCACATGAAAGTACGTGCAAAGCGCCAAAAGCTGACTGTCTCAAACACCGCATCGAACAAGGGCTAGCTCCTCAGACGTGCGCTTCG
>CAWJJR010000007.1:0-5541 GCA_963843265.1 uncultured Acidobacteriota bacterium
TCCCCGCGCCAGGTCATGGTGTCTCCGGTGACGTCGGGGGCGGCATATGGCGATTCCGGAAGTTGACAAATCGTTGACAAAAGGCTTTGCGGGAAATTCCGGAGAAAGGCAAAAGCGAGAATGGCCGCATAAACCGAAAATAGATGGTGGGCCTGGGTGGACTTGAACCACCGACCTCGCCCTTATCAGTATTGCGGTCCTTGCTCCCAGAGCATTATTCTTCGCGATATCGGATGCGGTCCGGCTCGACAATCCAAAGCTGATGCTTTGGCGAGAATTGCAGCAACGCGGGGACCAGGCGCTTCAAAAGAGCAACAAGCGTTGGCTTGTCCTGGGACTTAGAACGAAAGACCACGATTCCCGGATGGGATTTTGGAGCGTATGCTTGGACATTCGCGAAGTCCAGGTCCAGCGTCATCAACACACGATCTTCCGCGCGGCAACGCTCGGAGAGCACTGAATCGCCAGCACCAGAAAGTTTCTCGTCGGAGACCGTATCTGCTTCGAAGCCTGCCTCGCGAAGGATCGGCGCGTATTCTGTGGGAAGGTTTTCGTCGATTTTAAACTTCAAGCTTTGATTTCCAGCGGCAAATCCACAGTTCCCTCGCGGGTCAACTCAGCCGCGTATGCCAATGCAGCATCGACATCCGGATCTGTCAGCGCCGGGTAGCTCCGCAATATCTCTTCGCGTGGCACACCTGCCGCAACGTTATCCACTACGACGGAGACTAAGACACGTGTTCCGCGGATGCACGCTCGGCCGTGGCAGACGGCCGGGTTTACGCTGACTCGCTCGCGCCAATCTTGCATACGTTTATTCTAACCAGATTCAGCCCCCAGCGCCATCGTCGGCGCCATAGCAGTTTGTATGTCTTCTGATTTGTTTCGGAGGACCAGACCCTCGCAGGATTTTCAGAAGGGTGACTTAGGCGTCCCCTAGATCAAGGTCGCTGGCTTCATCGTGTCGATAAAGTAGAGTGCGTCGAGGGGCGGCGCGCGATTCAGCACAAAGACCTGCCTACGGTCCGAGTTGGCCGTTGCCGGCTGATAACTGAGAAGGCGTTACGTAAGTGGCTCGAGCGAAAAACTGAAGCAACCGTTGAAACCCGAGGCTAACTGAGATTCCGCGCCCTGCGTTATATTCCTCGGATCGAGGCACTTCAGAACGCGCCTTTGGCACGGCCGCGTGAACTTCTTGTGCCTACAGGTTTGCCTTGGCGAGTCGGCGCAGGAAACTCTCCTTGGCGGCGTGTACTTGCCGGACCTTCTCCAAAGCCGCTTGAAATTCGGCTGTCTGGCCACGGCAGACGGCGAGGTCATGCAGGTCGATTAGCAAACTGACCGCTCTATCGTAATCTTTGGGCTGCCGCGTCTGGACATGCGCCGCAACCTGTTTCCAGATTTCCGGTTGGCGCCGTCCCAAGTGATCGAGATACCGGGCCCGGTTTGCCAGGTCTTCCGCTCTGCGTTTTGCCGCTTCCGTTGCGCGCTGTTCGTTCAGCAACCGGGCTCTCTCTTTCGCGCGCGTCTGAGCCGCTGCCAGGAGATCGCCTACCTTACGCCGTTCGCTTACAGCGAGGGCGTCGGAAGTCTGCTGTATGTTCGAACGTCGAAAACGCCGCACCAGGTCGTTTCGCCAGTGCTCGTCTTGATCCACGACCGCAGTGATCAGCAACTCGCTCTTGTCTTTTTCCGGCAGGCCCCGAATCCATGCGGACAGCTCTCTGCGATTCGGTCCGGCGGCGAGAGGTTTTGAAGCCTGTGCTGCAACTTCGACGAGGTCCTCATCGATTTCGAGAAATTCGATCAGCGCATGTAGCGGACCCGATAGCTCTTCCAAGCCTGCAGGAACGGGCGGTTCCAGTTTATCTTCCTCAAGCCCGCCATCCTGAGCAGAGCGAAGCCACCCGAGATAAAGGCATCGGTGGTCGTCGCGAAGCAAATCTGAGCGCAGAGGCATCAGGGAGGCCATCCATCGGGTCCCGTCGTCCTCGCCATCCCACCCCGACTCGAATCCAAATTCAACGATCACGAATGTCCCGGTTTTTCGTACCCGCAGGGACTCGCCTCGCGCCATGGCCTTGAGCAACTTGTAGTCGATCGATCCCTGCGGAAGCCGAATATGAAAATCACGCGTTCCCCAGTTCGCGACGTAGACAAAAACGTCGAAATACTTCTCCAAAAGCTTGCTCGGATTGGCTTTCAGGTCACCCCATTCGTAGTGGTTCGTGAAGCTCGTGGCGGTAATTGCTGCCCGCGTGGAGATGGAACGTAGCGTGGTCATCTCGTTTCTCGTCAGCGGACGGTCGAGGGCACGGAAATCGTAGTACTGATATTCGCTCACCGAAAACCTCGGCACCAATGGCTATAAGCGGCAATCCATTCCGCGCCTGCCGGAGTCGGCGTTGGCAAAGGCAAGTCCAGGATTGGGATCTTCTGCCGCGTTTTGCCTCGGCGGCAAATGCCAACAATTTGGCCATCTAGTGTCATGTCGACCTTCTCCACGTCAGCGTCGACGCCAAAGATCTTCACAGAAAACGGCAACGCCAGATGCTCCTCAATCATCGTGAGGAACCCGGTTGCTTGTTCTTCTTCGGTGTAAGCATCCAACACCGCTTCTTCGATCAGTTGCATCAGCTTAGCCCTGCTGAGCGAAGGGACATTTGTCCCAGGTCCTCCTTTCAGCTTCCGCAGATGCAGAACCGCCGGGCGACTGTTCCGTCTCGTCATATTTCTCCGTTGATCGAAGGCTCTTTGGAAGCTTGATGCTCAAGCAAGCGCTGCACCTCAGCAAGAGCCGCCCGCAGATCCATGAGCTTGGGATCAAATTCGTTCACGTGAGCCATCGTCACCGTCTACCATCTGTCACTGGTCCAGGAATAATCTCACAGTTTGCGGACCTGTTGTTGCCCCGTAGGAACCGTCTATTAGGTGCCCGGCACGTGGCACGGCGGCGAGTGGCTGACTGCGGGCCGCTTGTTCGCGAGAAAGCTCTCCAGTCATCCCAACTTTCCCGTCTCTTGCAGGGACGGTGAAGAACTCCTTCCCGAGCCAACTGTCTCGCGTCTGGTTGGTCTGGTCAACTCTTCAAGCTGGCAGACGCGAAACCGGATGCCCGTGAGGTGCAGAGAGATTGTTGGCAATGGATTTTGATTAGTAGCAGGTTGTTAAAGACATGTCAGCCATGTCGTCGATGCTCAGGAACGAAGTTGCGTCTCGGGGCAGGAAAAGGAACGACAAATGAACCGCAATCTACCGCGAGTGGCGTATCGGCCGCGCGAAGCCGCTGAGGTAACTGGGCTATCTGTTCGGTTCCTGCTTTGCGTGAGTGGCCGGAGCGAAAGACTGAAAGCAACTGTTGAAACCCTAGGCTAATCGTGCCTTCGTGCACCTATACACAAGAAGCATCTGCTCCTAAGCCGACGGCGAACAGCCAAGCGGCGGCATGCGATAGACGAACACTGACCGGCCACGGGCGCACGTTCAAACAGGTTAGGGATTGTTACAGTTCCATCGATCAGCGAGCGCAGGGCAGCCAAAGGCGCTACGATATTTTCGTTGAGCTGAGTTCCACGTCAAAAGAGAAAGTTCATGCCAAACATTTGGTTCACTGCTGATTTTCATCTGGGGCACAAGAACATTATTCGGTACTGCAATCGCCCTTTTGAAGCGGTTGAGGAGATGAATCATACAATTATTGAACGCCTGAACGCCTCCGTAAAGGCGAATGACATTCTGTACTTCCTTGGGGATTTTTGTATGGGGCCGAAAGCGCTAGCTGCGGAGCTTCGAAAGCAAATTCGCTGCAAGAAGATATTTGGGGTCCCCGGAAATCACGACAAAGACACGCGTAAACTGATTCAGGAGTTTTCCTGGCTCAACGATCTCGCAGAAGTATCGCTTAACGGCCAGCGAATTGTCCTTTGTCATTATGCAATGAGGGTATGGAATCAGTCTTCTCACGGCGCATGGCATCTTTACGGACATTCACACGGCAGGCTGCCGGAAAGCGAGATTTTGCCTTCCATGGACGTTGGCGTCGACACTCATGATTTTAGTCCTTGGCATTTTGACGAGGTCAACGTGCGGATGACGCAGAAGATCGAAACGGCACACGAACGGCGGCGGAGGGATGCGTGAATCGAAGTATCCGAACCAACGATGCACATAAGTGGTCAGGAGTGCTCTTGTCTTCGCGTCAGTTTTGTCTTTGCTGTCCTTGGGGAGCGGGCGAGAAGGCCAGCCCCAAAGATCGTCCGTGGCTTCTGATGTCGGCTGGTGTAAAATAAGGGCATTCACAGAGGACTCTGATGAGTACTACGACCGTCCCTCCTAAACGCCTCAATGCTTCTTCGCGTGCCAAACGCAAAAGAAGTGTGCGCGAGGCGCTCGCCACACTACGACTCGAGGACCTGGCTCCTAGCAAGGAAGTAATGGCGCTTGCAAACGAATACGTCGAGGGCCGGCTCGAAGCGAAGCAGCTGACAGCAGCTGTTCGGCGCCTCTACCGTCGGGATTGAGCCAAGAAGCTAACATTCAAGGTGATCCCTATCTCTACGGGGATACGTCTGTCCTCCGCAACCTTGCCGAGATTCGCGATGCAAACCGCCTGAGCCAATTTGAAAGTGACCATTTCTTCGCACGACTCCTCGAGCTTCACGAAAACCCTATTCGAGGATCCTTTGATTCAGATCATTTGAGGCATATCCATCGGCATCTGTTTCAGGATGTGTACGCGTGGGCCGGAGAATTCCGCACGGTTCCCATCGCCAAGGGCAATTCCTTTTTCGCTCGACCGGAGCACATCGGACCGGAACTGCAGAAGCTATTTCACCAACTCGCTGGCGAGCAATCTTTGCTGGGTAAGGATTCTAAGGGATTCTGCCAACGCGCCGCTCACTACCTCGGCGAGATCAACGCTTTGCATCCTTTTCGCGAAGGAAACGGACGAGCGCAACGTGAATTCATTCGAGAACTGGCTTTGGAAGCCGGTTATGAGGTTGCATGGGATCTCGTTACGCAGGACGAAATGTTAAAGGCTTCAGTGGCGAGTTTTCACCACGGCAGTAGTTCCGAGTTTACGATGATCTTAAACAAAATCATCCGTCCTGTTCGTTGAATGCCAACGAATACGCCAAGTGCAGCAGCTCTTGAGACTGACCCTCGCATGTCACGATGAAGGCTATAGAAGGGAGGCTCTGCCCCTCAAGAAGACCACTCTTGCGATCGTGCCAATCATTCGCGGCACATCCGGTCACAGCCGGATTATGAAAGAGTTGCCCAACCTCTCTTCTGGTCTTTCGTTTCTCGTTGCTGCGTCATTTCGGGCAATAAAGCTCACACCCTGGCTGGTCATAACCGCTGCTGCGCCTCGGAGTGCACCGGAAGGTGGCGGCCTCTGATTGCCCGAAAAGTTGGCAAATAGTTGGCAAATTGATTTGTGATGGAGATTCCCCGAAAGGGGAAAAGTGAGAATAGCCTCGTATTTATTGGTGATTTGATGGTGGGCCTGGGTGGACTTGAACCACCGACCTCGCCCTT
>CAWJJR010000008.1:0-1207106 GCA_963843265.1 uncultured Acidobacteriota bacterium
AAACGCCGTTACCGGAAACTGACCCTCTGCCCATTTTGCGGATGGTTTGCGCGGCGATGCAGGCTGTGCTACACATCATGCATGCCTGATTTTGCCGCTCCTGTCGAACGCCTCATCGATGAATTGAAGCATCTGCCCGGCATCGGGCAAAAAACCGCCCAGCGCCTGGCATTTTTTATTTTGCGCGCCGCTCCCGAGGATGCGCTCGGCTTGGCCGATGCGATTCGCGATGCAAAGGAAAAAATCCGCGAGTGCTCGGTCTGCAGCAACATCACCGAAAATGACCCTTGTCACTTCTGCACCGGCGCCAACCGCGACAAGAAACTGATCTGCGTCGTCGAAGAAGCGCACAACATCATGGCGATCGAGAAGACCCGCACCTACAGCGGTATGTACCACGTGCTCGGCGGCTCTCTCTCCCCGCTCTCGGGCCGCGGACCGGAGCAATTGAGAATCAAATCGCTTATTGAGCGGCTAAAAGGCGGCAACGTCGAAGAAATTATCATCGCCACAAATCCTACCGCCGAGGGTGAAGCCACCGCGGTCTATCTTTCCAAATTGTTAAAGCCGCTGGGCGTGCGCGTCACGCGGATTGGCGTCGGCATTCCTGTCGGCGCGGATCTCGAATACGCCGATGAAGTCACCATGTTGAAAGCGCTCGAAGGCCGCCGCGACCTATAGTTACCTGTTGTTCAAATCAGAGAGTCCGAAACAAGAAGTACGGAATTAGGACTGCAGCTCCAGATCTCGTAAGTCAGCGCAAGACTGGTTTAGGCTGGCCTCTTACCTCTTGCTTCATAATGCAATTTTAAGAGCAGATCGAGCGCGTTCTAGTACGTATGGCCGCCTCTAGCCACCAGCCCGTTTTGGGTATAGAGTTTCATTTCCGCGGAGTCGTCCCCACCGCAAGGAGGTGCGCTTTGCCCGGTCTGGCGCACTATATGTCGCAGTACGATCACGAGCACTCTTCTGGCTGGAATAAGTTTCTTCACGGCGTTGGTATCCCCATGATTTTTTTGGGGATCGTTCTGCTTCTCTTCATGAAGTGGATATGGGGCGTAAGTTTTTTTGTGTGCGGCTGGATTCTCCTCCTTCTGGGACACAAGATCGAGGGAAACCATCCGGCATTTTTTCAAGGGCCAATTTATTTGCTGGTAGGACCAATCTGGGTCGCTAAGGAAGCCTGGGAGTTCCTGAGCGGAACACACCGTACGCCGGCCTCGGATGGTACAACGACGACCAAGCAACCGTAGAAAATCTGCGGCCTCGGACAAATATTAGGAGCGGCGACGGTGTCGATGGATGAGCAGAGCGGCAATCTTGCCGACGAAACGACGGAAATGATGTCGGAACCGGTAGCGCACCAAAACGAAGAATTGCGAAAGCGGCGCAGCACGCGGATTATGCAAGCGGTCCCGCTCGCGGTCTCCGGTGTTGACGCGCTTGGACGCCCTTTCACCGAGCGCACCTCGACCCTCATCATCAATTGCCACGGCTGCCGCTACCAGTCGAAGCATTACGTGCTTAAAAATATGTGGGTGACGCTCGAAGTACCGAATGCGGAAGCCAACCAGCCTCCGCGAACGGTTCGCGGGCGAGTGGCGTGGATCCAGCGGCCGCGTACCGTCCGGCAGCTTTTCCAAGTGGCCCTCGAACTTGAAAATCCCGGCAATACGTGGGGCATCGCCTTTCCGCCACCGGATTGGTTCGCGCCTCAAGAAACCTTACAGACTTCGCACGCTGACGAAGACGCGCAGGAATTGCCGACGAGAACCTCAGAGCCCTCGGAAATTCATTTGCCCTTGACGGAGCCGGAACCCGTCGCAGCGCCACCCCAGGATAATCTGCGCATCTTCCCTGCGCCGGCGAGCGCCACCGACGCATCGCTTCAGTTGGCCCGCCACATGGCGCGCCTTGTTGCCGATGCCAAGCAGCAAATCCAAGCTACTGCCCGCGAAGTGGCCGTGCAAGCCGTCGCCGCCGAGCGCCGCGTCTCGATGGAGGAGTGGGAGCAGAAGTTTTCGATCGCCCGCGAACAACTTGCACAGCAAGTATCCGGCGCCATGGAAACGATCCAGCAGGAGTCCGACACACGGTCTCGCGCGGCATCCGCCGCCGCCGCGGAAGCATTGCAGCGCGAGCTTCCACTCTGGATTGCGCCGCAACTGGAAGAGCTGACGCGCAATTTGACGCAGCAAATTTCGGACCGTGGCGCGGCGGAACGAACCGAGCAAACGCAGCACCTTGCCAGCGCCGTTGAATCCCTTCGCGCGCTCTGCCAGCAAGCGGAAGAATCCGCCTCGCGCCTTCGAGCACAAGCCGAACAAGCGGAAACTCAAATCGCAAATCGCGCCGCGGAATCGATGCGCGAAGTCGACGGCGTGACGCGCCAAAACGAAGTTGCCGCGAACGCACATCGCGAGGCCATCGGCGCGGCGGCCAACGAAATTCAACAGCAAGCAACGGCGGCGCTTTCCTCTGCGCAAGCAACCTGGCAGGACCGGCTGAACAGCGAAGTCGAAGCTGCCCAAGCGCGTTGGCAATCGGGGCTTGATAGCACGCTGTCTGGAGCCCAGGAAAAAGCCGCAGGTTCGCTTGAGGAGCATACACGCAGCCTCTTATCTCATGTGCAGGATGAATTGGCGCGCCATTCCGGTTCCGTCCGTGACTCTATTGCCGGAGCGGCAATGGATGCTGAACAACGGATCGCCGCTTTGCAAGACTCTTTGCGCGTGGAATCCGTGAGGCACTCCGCGGCCGTTCAGGAGTCCACGGCAGCCGCGGCTGCAACTCTCGAAGCGCGAGTCCAAGCGCTACTTTCGCAAGGACAGGAAGAAACGAGCCGCCAAACTATTGCCGCTCACGAGTCTATGGCCGCCGCGGCCGCCGAATCCGAGGAACGTTTGTCCGGGTTGCGCAAAACATCTCAAGAACAGGCGCAGCGTCTCGAAAGCGCCATAACGCGCGCCGGTGAGTCTGCCGATCGCTTGGAACACTTCTCCGCCCGCATCGAAACAGCGCAAAGCCAGGCTCTTTCCGGTTTCGAATCGCAAATCGACGACGTTCGCACTCTCCACCGGAATGAACTGCACCGGCAGTCAGAAACGCTCCTGGAAGAGCTCAACGCCCGCATTCGTAGCACCTTCGAAGAAAATTGCCAGCTTGCTCTTTCCAAGTTTGACCAGCAAATCGAATCGATGGTTCAGCCGCACATTTCCAAAACGGAACAAGCCATCCACCGTCTCGCCGGGGGCCGTTCCCTCCTCGATGCCGCCATGACTTTGCAGCAGGACCGCATTCGCGCCTCCGCGGATGAAGCTTTTGCCGAATCGCTGGCTCGTTTCCGCGAGAATTTGGGAGGCATCGATCAGCTTCTACAAGAGGCCGCGCAGACCGTCGCCGAGCGCAACCTGGCTGAAATTGAATCCAAAGTTGCCGATCTGAAACATCATACTGTCGATGACCTGCTGAAATCCGCCGAATGGTACGAGAAAAAAGCGCAGACTCAGATTCAGAGCCTGACCGAAAAAACCGTTGCGCAGGCCGAGAATCAATTCCGTGAAAAAGCGGGAGAAGTCTCCGGCGTCTTCGCCAGCGAACTGGATCATTCCAGCCGCAGTTTCATCGGACATACGCAAACGCAAATGGAAGAGGTCGTCCGCGACGCCTTTGAACACGCCCGCGCCCTCTTTGCCGAAGCTGCGGAAACCACCACCGCCGCCTTCACCGACGAAATCCAGCGCCAAGCCCGTCAGGAAATCGATGGTTTTGGCCAGGAAACGCAGCGGTCCCTGGGCGAAACGCGGGCGCAATTAGAGGCGGCCCGCTCAGAGCTAACGCAAAAAGTCACCGCCGAGCAAGAGGCCTTCTTGCGACAGTTCCAAGCTGGCATGAGGGGAGCGGTGGAAACAGGCGTAGCCGATGCAAACGCGAGGGTAAAGGCTGGCCTCACGCCTCTACTCGATTCCTGGAAGTCTACTGTCGATGCGCACGCCACAGAAATGCGCAACATTTACGCGCAGATGAGCCATCAAGCCGCCGAGCAGCATCGTGGCCGCCTGGAAAATGTTTCAAATCAATGGATGCTCGCTACCGTGGCCAGTTTGGACCACCAGTCCCGCGCAGCGGTGGCCAGCATCGCCGCCAACGCAGAAGTGACACTTCGCGAAACCTGCGCCCAAGTTTTTGCCAACGTGGGCGAGGAGCTCCGTGAACGGTTGCAGAAGATCGCCGCAAGTATGGCGAATCCAGAGCCGCCCCTGACCCGCTCGCAAACGGCAGGCGGCGGCGATCGCTAATCCCTTCAAAGAAATTCGCCGATTCGCCTCTCGACACCCACACCGGTATAATTAGAGACGTTACCCAACGATGGCCAACAGAGCCTACCTTCGTGTGTGGACGCGTGATTTTTCCGAATCCACTCTAATTGCCCAGTTCGCGAGATTCCTCGCTACGGCGCCGCTTTCCGCTTCGGAGACTGCGTTCCGCGGACTCATCGTACAACCGATTGATGCCACGGAAATTTCGCTTGCCGAGTGGGATCTGAAGGACCAAGGTTACGGCGCAGCGGAAGTCGCGGCCCTTGCCGCCCAGCACATTAACGCCGACAGCGCCTATATCGCCGAGGCGAAGTGGGATCTCTGGAGCTTTGACGCGGAGACTCTCAAATGGACGAACAAGCCGGAGCCACTTCTTCTGACCTGCAATGGCCCGGAATTCGACGGCGGTATCGCCTCATCCGAGGGTCATTTCATCGCCGATCTCGGCCTCGAACATTTTTTCACCGGCCACGCTGGCCTGCTCGCGCCCGGCGCCGCGTCAAATCCCTTCGAGTCCTCCGATCACCCGATGGAGCACACCTTTCGCCAGTGGATGTCCGCCCCGGGCAACTTGAAGGAATATCACGCAAAGACCCGCGAGAACATCCAACAGTTGTTCCATTGGATCGAATCCATCGAGCGGGCTTTGCCCGTCGAGCGCAGCCAGCTCTCGTCGGAAGGGGAACAGAACTTTGAGGCGCGCCTCGATGCGATTCTAGCGCACCGTTAGCTGTGGCCCGCTGGGAACTTTGAGGCGGTCCGCGCTTCCACCTGCGGCTGCCAACGGCTAGAATCGTTCTAGTGGGGTCGGGCTAGCTGGTATTGCGCTGTTCACTCGGACTGAAAATGTAGCGCGCGCCGGGAAGACCCGCATGCTCGGAACCGGAGATGAATCCCACGCCGGGCGTATAGTAGGTATCACTCTGAGGGCGGCAACTCTTTGATGCACCCATCGCAAACAAGCTCTGCATGTACGGTCATCGTAGGTGCTTCGGTCGCGATTCTTGCGCCTGAAAAGCAATCCAGCGGCCCTTCCACTTGCGTCTCCACTGTCCGCCGTGCACTTCTTGGTGTGGCCGCGGCCTCCTTAGTATTCACCTCTCTTTTTCTGGCCGGTTGCGGCGACGAAACTCCTCAAAAGCCCGCGGAGGAATCCGCCGCCAAACCCGCCGAGCCCGCTGTCCCCGAAGACATCCAGGCCGCCGCGCAAAATCTTCTGGGAAAGGAAACCCAAGTCCTCGTCTTCGGCGATCTGGCCAAAACCGGGAAACAGCAGTTTCTCGCGGGCAACGTCGTCCCCAAGAATCCGAAGAATCCCATCCCAGGAACCATCGTGACGCGCGCGGTGCTCGCCGAAAAAACGGACGACCAGTGGACGGAGCTCCTGCGCTGCGATGAATACCTGAAGAATTCCAAAGGCTACCTCGCCATGACCCCGCTGTCATCTGTGGCTGGCTGGCGAATCCAGTATGACCAGGACCCGGTGAAAGGAATTCAGCTCTACTTCACCCCCATTAAAGGCACGGGCGCTTCCGATCCTCATCTCCTGCCAATCGGCGTCGCCTGGAACCCCGCCACGAAGCGCTACCAATCTTTGGACCGCACCTACGAACATTTCCTGCTCGAAACGCCATCCCTTTCTACCGCAAGATCGGTGCTCCGATGAGCGCAGCTGCTGCCACGATCGGCGCGACCTCTGCCGCCGCCAAAAAAAAGCCGAAAGGATCCTCCTGGAAAAATCTTCTCGGGCTAATCCCTTATCTTCGCCGCTATCCCGGGCCGATCTCTCTTGGCATGTTCGCTCTCGTAGTTTCGAGCATTGTGCAAAACGTGATCCCGCTCGCCACCGGCGTCCTAACAGATATTCTCGCGGGCAGCGCCCATCCCTTTGAACGCAGCGCGCAAGGCCACCTTTTGGCTGGCTCTTGGTTGAGCCGCGCGATTCCCTTCTACTCGCCGCACAGCCGCCACGCCCTTGGCATCTATTGCCTTCTGCTCATCGCGCTCGTTTGCGTACGCGCCGTTCTTTCTTTCCTTACTCGCTGGGTTCTCATCGGCGTTTCGCGCGACATCGAATTTGACATTCGTGGTGGCTTGCTGAATCGCCTGCTCCTGCTCGAACCCGAGTTCTATGTGCGCAACCGCACCGGCGAACTGATGTCCCGCGCCACCAACGATCTCAACGCCGTCCGCATGGTTCTGGGTCCCGGCATCATGTACAGCGGCCAAACCATCATCGGCATGGCCCTCGCCATCGCGGTGATGTCCCAGCTTTCGGGCAAGCTCACTCTGTGGATTCTTCTTCCTGTGCCGTTTGTCGCTATTGTCGTCCAACATTTCGGCAAAGTGATCCACGAACTCTACGAAAAAATCCAGGCCTCTCTCGCAACTCTTTCCGCCAAAGTTCAGGAAAATCTTGCCGGTGTCCGCGTCGTTCGCGCTTACGCACAGGAAGAAGCCGAAATCCACGGCTTCGATGAACCCAATCGGGAGTACGTCTCGCGCAACGTCAAACTCATCCGCACTTGGAGCATGTTCATGCCCTCGCTCCAAGCCATGATCGGCGTCACGTTTCTTATCGTTCTCTGGCAAGGCGGCCATCTCGTGCTGACCGGCCGAATTTCTCTAGGCGCACTGATCGCCTTTTATAGCTATCTCGGCATTCTCGTTTGGCCGATGATTGCTCTGGGTTGGGTCACCAACATTTTCCAGCGCGGCGCAGCCTCCATGGGCCGCCTCAATCACATTCTCAAAGCACAGCCGCAAATCGACGACCGCGCCGCCACTGTCCCCGCCGCACAAAACGTAGAAGGTGAAATCGAGTTTCGCAATCTGAATTTCGCGTATCCGACCACCATGGCCGGAGTCAGTGCCAACGGTAGCGCCAACTCTGGCGCTAACGTCAGCCGCCCCGCCTCCGACGGCGTTCTTCACGATATCAACCTGCGTATCCCCGCAGGCTCGACGCTTGCCATCGTCGGCCCCACTGGCAGCGGCAAAACGACCCTCGCCGCGCTCGTCGCCCGCCTTTGGGAAGCTCCCGAAGGTTCGGTCCTCATCGACGGCCGCTCCATTCGCGAATGGCCTCTCGACACACTGCGCCGCGCCATCGGCTACGTTCCGCAGGACACTTACCTCTTTAGCGAAACCGTCGGCGAGAACATCGCCTTTGGAATGCCCACTTGCGATCTTGAGCGCGTCCGCGAAGCCGCCGAAGTCGCCAGCCTCGACGGCGACGTCCAGGAATTTCCCGCAAAGTACGACACCATGGTCGGCGAACGCGGCATCACACTGTCCGGCGGTCAAAAACAGCGCACCGCCCTCGCCCGCGCCATCGTCCGCGACCCGCGCATTCTCATCCTCGACGATTCTCTCTCCAGCGTGGATACCCAAACCGAAGAGCGCATTCTCAGCCGCCTGCGAAGCATCATGCGCGGACGCACCACCATCCTGATCGCCCATCGCACCTCGACCGTCCGCGACGCCGATCAAATCGTCGTTCTGCGCGACGGCCGCATCACCGAGCGCGGCACGCACGACGAGCTCCTCGCGCACCGGGGTTATTACGCCGATCTTTATCAGAAACAATTGCTCGAAGAAGAGCTTGAGCGCGCATGAGCAATATTCACGAAGAAGAGAAGCTCGGAAAAGCCTACGACGCGCGGCTGCTCAAGCGCCTCGTCCACTATCTCCGCCCATATAAATGGCGCGTCGTTCTGGCGATGACGCTCGTAGCCATCGTCACTCCTCTCGAATTGACACCGCCCTGGCTATTTTGGAAAGCCATCGACGGCTATTTCACTCCCACGCTCAAACATCTCATTCCCGAAAGCCAGGCGTGGCGCGGCGTCGAATGGATCAGCCTGGTTTTTCTCATCGTCCTCATCTCCGATTTTCTGGCGCAATACGCCCAAATCCGCATCATGCAGCGAGTCGGCCAGCAAATCATGTACGACATGCGCAGAGAAATTTTCGCGTACATCCAGCGTCTGCCCATGAGTTATTTCGACCGCAACCCGGTGGGCCGCCTCATCACCCGTGTCACCACGGACGTTGACGCCTTGAATGATCTCTTTGCGGCAGGCGTCGTCACCATGATCAACGATTTTTTCCTTCTCGTTGTCATGGCCGGTTTCCTCTTCTTTGTTGACCGGAAGCTCGCGCTCGACGCCTTCGCCGTTCTTCCCTTCATCCTTGTGGTCACCTATTTCTTTCGCAGGTTCGTTCGCGACGCCAACCGCCGCATCCGCACCGCTATCGCGCGTATCAACGCGTTCCTCCAGGAATACATCTCCGGCATGAGCGTCGTGCAACTCTTCAATCGGGAACGCAAAGCCCGCATCGAATTCGAGACCCGCAATCGCGACCACATGAAAGCCTGGTACGACGCCATCCTGGCCTTCGCCCTTTTTTATCCAGCAGTCGAATTCCTCAGCGTCGCCACCATCACTTTGATCTTTTGGTCTGGCGGCAACCGCGTACTCACCAGCGGCCTCAGCCTCGGCGTGCTCACCGCCTTCACGATGTACGCCACGCGATTCTTCCGGCCCATCCAGGACCTCAGCGAAAAATTCAACATCCTGCAATCCGCCATGGCCGCTTCCGAACGCATCTTCAAGTTGTTGGATGAACCCATCACCATACAGTCCGCGGCGCAGGCCATCCGCCTCGATTCTCCTCGCGGCGAAATCGAATTCCGCAACGTCTGGTTCAGCTATCGCGATGTTCCTGAGCCTGCCGATGAAGACTGGGTCCTTCGCGATGTCTCTTTCCGCGTCGAGCCTGGCCAGACTCTCGCCATCGTCGGCCACACCGGCGCCGGCAAGACCACTCTCATTTCCCTGCTTCTCCGTTTCTACGACGTCCAGCGCGGCCAAATTCTCCTCGATGGCGTGGACATCCGCAGTATTAACATCCAAGATCTTCGCCGCCAATTCGGCATCGTCTTGCAAGACTCGTTTCTCTTCACCGGCACGATCGAATCCAATGTCCGCCTTGGCTCTCCCGGCATCGATCGTGTGACTGTCGAGCACGCCGTCGACGAAATTGGCCTCGGCGATTTCGTCCGCACGCTCCCCGAAGGCGTGGATACGAGCGTCAACGAGCGCGGCTCGACTCTCTCTGTCGGACAGCGTCAACTCATCTGTTTTGCACGCGCCCTCGCACACAATCCGCATTTCCTAATTCTCGACGAAGCCACTTCCAGCGTAGACACCAAGACCGAGCTGCAGATTCGCGAGGCACTCGACCGCCTCCTTTGTGGCCGCACGTCTCTCGTCATCGCCCATCGTCTGAGCACCATTCAATACGCCTCGCGCATCCTCGTCTTTCACAAAGGCCGCCTCCGCGAGCAAGGCGCCCATCAGGAACTCCTCGCACAGCGCGGCATCTACTACCGTCTCTACCAGCTCCAATACAAAGAACAGGAACTCGGACTGCCCGAAGACCCCCGCGACTCTGCAGGGACTCTCGCCGAGCAGCCTCGCGGCCCGCTATCCGCTCCTCAGCCTGCCACGGATTGATCGCCAACACCACGCATGCCTCCGATTCCGCTTCTAATTTCCGCTGGCGAAGCTTCCGGGGATATGTACGCCGCCCGCCTCGCCACCGCGCTCCAAAAACGCATGGACGTCGCCCTCTTCGGCATGGGTGGCCCGCAAATGCGCGCCGCAGGCGTTGACGTGGTCACCGACTACAAAGAGGTTTCCGTGGTAGGCATCACGGAAATTCTCAGCCATCTTCCTTCTCTAATCCGTGCTATGCGCCATCTCGTTTCCGAAGCCCGGCGCCGCAAACCGCCTTTCGCCATCCTCACCGATTTCCCCGGCTTTCATCTCCGCCTCGCGCGCAAGCTCCGTCCGCTCGGCATCCGCAACATTTATTACATTTGCCCGCAATTCTGGGCCTGGCGCCCCTGGCGCGTCCGCGTGGTCCGCCGCCGCTTCGCGCAAGCCCTCTGCATATTCCCCTTCGAAGAATCCTTCTTCGCCAACGCAGGCGTCCCGACGAAATTCATCGGCCATCCGTTAGTCGGCGCTGTGCACCCAACCCAGACCCGCGAGGAATTCTGCCGCGAACAAAATCTCGATCCTGCCCAATCGATCGTCACGATCCTGCCCGGCAGCCGTCACGCCGAACTCGCTCAACACTTGCCCATAATCCGCGAAGCCTGCACACGCATCCATTCGCAGCATCCCGCTCAATTTGTCGTCGCCGCTGCGACGCACGCCAACGTCAACGAGCTCCAATCCGGCTGGGACTCCTCCCTCGATATCCGCGTCGTCGAAAATCAAACATACAACGCCCTCGCCGCAGCCGATGCCGCCATCGTTTCCAGCGGCACCGCCACCATCGAAGCCGCTCTTCTCGACGTCCCCATGGTCGTCGTCTATCGCGTCACTCCCCTCACCGCCCTCCTCGCCAAGCCGTTGGTTCGCACCAAATTTTTCAGCATGGTCAACCTCATCGCCGAGCGCATCGTGGTTCCGGAGCTGATTCAAAAGGACTTCACGCCGGATCGCGTCTCCGAGGAAGTCGTCCGTCTCCTCAAAGACCCCTCCGCCCGCGATACACTTCGCGCCGGACTTGCCGAAGTCCGCAATCGCCTCGGCCCACCAGGCGCAGTCGACCGCGCCGCTGACGCCATCGCCACCCTACTCTCAACTCTCGCTGGCAACGCTTAGGCCCGTCTCTGCTATCCTATATAGGCAGAACGGTGTCGCTCTGCGCCCCGACGAAAGGTGCCCTTTGAAAGCTGCAATGCCCCTCCGCCCAAGAATTCGTGTCGAGTTTGCGTTCCTGCTCCTTGCGGCGCTGGCCTGCCCCGCCCCCTCGGTGCACGCCCAGGTTCCCCAGCAAATCGGCTTTCTAGCCGATCACTACGACATCTCCGCCACGCTCGACTCCACTCGCCAATCCATCAGCGCCGTCGCCAAAGTCGAATTCAAGGCCATGACCGTTACAGGCAATCTCAGTGTCGAGCTCCATCCCAATCTGATCGTCAGCTCTGTCACCACCGCCGACGGCAAATCCATCGGTTTTGGCCGCGATTCGATGAATCCCCTCTATGTCCTCGTCACGCTTCCCACCCCCGTCGCCACGGGCGGCCACGTCACGCTGACCTTCACTTATTCCGGCTTGCTAGCCAACGCGGAAAACAGCCCCGTCCCCGGCGTCACCACCGCCATGATCGGCCATGACAGCGCCTACCTGTTGCTTCCCTCCCGCTGGTTCCCTCTCACCGACTATCCGTCCAATCGCTACACCGCAACATTCCATCTCAACGTCCCGGACAACTTCGCGGTAGCGGGTTCCGGCAAATCTTCCGCCCCAACGCCCATGGCCGGAACCGCCGCTGCCGGTGGCGGCCGCCTTCTTTACACCTTCGAGTGCCCCACTCCCGGCCCCCACGGCACCTTCGTCGCTGGAAATCTCCAACTAAATCCGAAGCAGTCCGAAGGGATCGACGTAGCCGTCTACGCTCCCCGCGCCGATTCCGCCAACGCCCAGGGCTTCGCGGATGATGTCGCCCACGCCGTAACCGTTTTTTCCGACATCTTCGGCGGCTTGCCGGATCCCAACATGACGATTATTCAATTGCCGGACGGAACCTTGCGCAGTTTCTCCGCTCCCGGCGTTCTCCTCCTCGCACGTCATCTTTGGGAGCCCAAATCCTCTGAGCGCACCATTGCTGGCCTGGTCGCCGCTCAGTGGTTTGGCAACTCCATCCTTCCTGCATCTCCGGGTGACGTTTGGGTCACCGACGGCCTCTCCCGCTACTGCGAAGAAATCTACGCCGAGCAAAGCGCTGGAAAAGAGGCCGGCCTTCGCGCTGTCGATGAATTCGCCGTCGGCGCGCTCATGTACGACGACGCCGCTCCCATCGCCCAAGCCGCGCGGCTCGCTCCTTATTCCAGCGACTACCGTTCTGTTGTTGAGAATAAAGGCGCCATGGTCTTCCACATGCTCCGCGCCCTCATGGGAGACGTCGCCTTCAGGAATCTTCTGCACGATTTTGCGACGAAGTATGCGGGCAAGACCGCGCGCATCGACGATTTCGTCAATCTAGCCGACAAAGACGTCCAGGCCGCCTCCCCTCCCGGCACCGTTCCCCCGAATCTCCGAGCCTTTTTCGCCCAATGGCTCAATTCCACCGGCGTCCCCGATTTCACGCTCGACTACGTCGTCTATCGCACGCCCAAAGGTTTCCGCATCGTCGGCAAAATTAAGCAGCCCATCGACACCTTCAGCATGCCTGTTCAGGTTCGCGTGGATACTGAAGGCAATCCCGAAACCAAGTGGATCGATATCCTGGGCACCGAATCTCCGTTCACCATCGAAACTTTCGGCCGCCCCAAACCCGGTGGCATCAAGATCGATCCCAATAATCTGGTCCTAAAAGGCAGCACGTCCCTCCGCGCTCGCGCCGCCATCGCACGCGGTGAAGAGCTCGCCGAGCAGGGCCTGTATTACGACGCCATCAAGCAGTACCAGCGCGCGCTCTCCATCCAGCCCGGCCGCCCGCTAGCTAATTTCCGCATGGGCGAAGCCTTCTTCTACCAGAAAAATTATCAGGCTGCCGCCAACTCCTTCCGAGAAGCTCTCCAAGCCGTTCCCGAGCCCTCCGAAAAATGGACCGAAGTCTGGGGCCACATCTATCTCGGCAAAATTTTCGATCTGCTTGGCCAGCGCTCCCGCGCCGTCAACGAGTACAGCAAGGCCAAGCAAACCAATGACAACACCGGCGGCGCCCAGGATCAAGCTGAGGCTCTCCTCAAAAAGCCATACTCCGAAGGCAGCATCTCCGCCGCAACTCCCGCCACCGGCGCAACTCCGACCGCCGCAGCCCCAGCCGCTCCTCCCGCTGGCGACCGCCCCACGCTAAAACGCCCCAATCCCAGCCAGTAAGCACACAATCACGCCGAGTGACCCGCCAGTGCCAACCCTGCCCGGGCTGCCGCCCGAAGAAATGACATGGGAAGGCGGTCAATTGCCATCAACTGACAAGCGTTCAATCAGAACGCTCAAATCCGCCTCAGTCTTGATCCCCGGCGGCTAGGGTGCCTTCGGCTTTTCAATGCTCTGGTCGGTCCGGACCGAGAACAACAGAAAATTCGTAAAGCTGTGATGGATCATCGCGCGGTGATCGCCAAAATCGTCATACGCGGCCACAGCCTGGGGCAGCCACACCCTCACGTTTTCCGTGCGAAACTGGACCGGCGCATAATCAATCGAAAGGTACATCTGTCTCACGTTTGCCGCCGGGATCGCTTTCATCAAGCTCGTCTCCAAATGCAAGACTTCTCCAGAGTCCACGCTGGAATCCTGTGCAATCCACGCTCGTCCTTTGAGTTCGGCGGGATAGGCCACGCCTCTGACACTAAACGACGCTGTATGGCTGGGCCTGTCCTTCCGCTGCTGGAAATGCACCACCCACGCAGTTTCTCCATTCCATTCTGCCGCGCCCTCGCAATTCATTTCATAGTCCTCCTGAAAATTCGGAAGGAAAATCAACGCCATGTCTGGCAGGCCAACATCTTGGCTGCTGGCGGGAAAATCGCGGCTTCCTCGCTCAGGCATGCGGCTCTCCCGCACCGCGAGCCCTCCAAGGCTCTGCTCAAAATCCACGGTGTAGTCAAACGTCCCTTTGCCGCCATCCAGCAGAAGACCCATGCTCCCAAGCACCCGGTATTCAATCTTTTCCTCGGCTGTAAAATTTTGAAGATTCGTGATCAGTTGATCGGCGCGAGCGCCCGCTTGTTCCAGAACATTGGATAGGTTGCAAGGCGCAGACGCAATACGAGACCGGAGCGGCGCATCGACGTCCGGCGGGTACCAGAACAGCGGCTTGCTATTCTCCTTCTTCTCTGCGTCTTTCGCTCTTCGGGCTGGCGGTGCTGCCGGCGACGCTGCCGGAACCGTCGCGGCCTCCACAATTCCTGCCGACGCCGTGGTTTGCGGAGTGACCTCAGCTTTCACAGGCGCTGGAGTTTGCGGAGCCGCCGCCGCGGTCGATGCGCTCAACTGCGTCCTTTCTCTAATCGCCTTTGGCGCAAAATAGCCCTGGCGAGCTTGCAGCCTCACGCCCTTCCGGTCCACTTTGACCTTCAGCACATGGTACGTCCCATCCGGTTTCCACTTCTTCGGCGAAAACTCCAGCACGTACACGCACTCCGGCGCCTGCGTCAAACTCTTGAATCCCCCTTCCAAATCATTGCTGTTGTGGAAGTAAGTCCCGCCGGTCCCGTTCGCAACCTCCGCCATGACGTCTTCATCCAGATTCATCGTCTCGCCGTAATACTTCATCGTCGAAGACGAAGACCCTCCTTGCACGCTGGCGTCGAGTTCCGTGGTGTATAGCCCACGAGCGTCCAGTGCGCTGATGATCACGTTGGACTGCGCTGCAAGGTCTAGAATCCGCGATTTCTCGCCAACAGCTTCGGGCGTAATCGTCAGGAATCCCGGCGAGACCAAAATCAGCGTGCGCTGTCCCGGCAAACTCGCCATTTTCCGCACAAACTCGCCGATCGTATCGAGCGTTGCCGAAACGTCGTGCTCCCCTATCGCCAAAGATTGTGCCGCGGCGGATCGTACCATGCTCTCCAGCATGCTCTGTGTCACGCCATGCAGATGCGAGCACGTCAGGTAATCAGCCTCCGCAAGCTTTAGAGCCTCGTCGTTGTGTTTATTTTGGATCAGGTCCGCCTGGTAATAATCAATGTTTGGGCAGGAATGGTCGTCGTGCCTGTAGAGTTCGCGCACGTGCAGCTTCATAACTGCTTCTTCCAGTGTCGCGCGGTCTAGCGTCAAGCCGCTGTTCATCCCAGAAGTGGAAACCACCGCAGCCATGTCCGCTTTTCCCAACGACTCCCCCAACATCTTCTTCGCCACCTGTTGAGCGCGCAGCAAATCGCCGGTAGTGAGATGCAGGTCGTCGAATAAGAAAACCAGAAAGCGTTGCGGCGAGCTTTGCGAGGGAAGCGTCGCCGCCGGAGAAGTTGTTGCGGGCGGCGACTCGGCCGCTTTTGTGCCACGATCAATTCCTGCGAACTTCTCAACCGTGAATCCCGATATCTCTTGCCGTTTGTTCTTGTCAAAGACCTCGAAATCCTCTTTCTTCAAGTCGCTAACAACCCGCCCTTGCCCATCGCGCACCACCACCGGCACCAGCACCGCATTCACGTTCACTTCGATCTTGGGGGTTGGTTCCGGAGCCTGCGCCTCTTTCTGTTGCCCTCCCAAGTTCGCGCAAATTAGTAAGGCAAAGCAGCTTGCGACAGCCGCCGGCAAATACTTCGCATTGGAATTGGTAGCAATCCTTCAATTCTACGCTTTCAGAATAGCCGGCCGCTCGAAAACTGAGCTCGCCGCACAGCCTTTTCTCACCTGGCCAACTCTTCGCGGCCTCACACTCCACACGACCGCATTGAGAACCTCGGCCATTTTCCGGCTAATTCTTGGTTTCCGATTACCGCGATTACCAGGAACTGTCTTCGTCCGCTTCAGCGCCGATGTGGAAAGAGATCATGATTTGGAGTGTTATTCGTGCCGCAGTGCGACCATCGGATCAACTCGCGTGGCGCGGCGGGCGGGGATGTGGCACGCGACCAGAGCGACAACGGCCAGAAGCAGCTCGACCGAGGCAAACGTAATAGCATCGGTCTCACTGACGCCAAAGAGTTGCGCCTTAAGCAACCGCGTGAATGCCACAGCGAGCGCCGTGCCCACGACGAGGCCCGCCAGTGTGAGTCGGAATCCCTGGTCGAGAACGAGACGGTAGATGCCTCCCTTCTCCGCGCCGAGCGCCATGCGGATGCCGATTTCCCGAGCGCGTTGGCGAGTGCTGTAAGCCACGACGCCATAGATGCCTACGGCGGCGAGCAGCATGGCAAGAAGTCCGAACGAGCCGGCAAACGTAGCCGCGACGCGTCCAAAAAGTGTGCCGAGCTGCATGGTGACGGAAAGCGGATTCACATTGAACAGCGGCAACTCCGGATTGAGCTGATGGATGGTCTCTTCCACAGAAGAAGCCATGGTACGCGGATCGCCAGTCGTGCGGAGGTGAATGGTGGTGTCATGTGTCGGGCTATAGGCCTGGTAACTCGGAAAATAGATGACAGGCTCGGTCGGGTAGGTGAGCAAGCGGTATTTGGCATTGCGCGCTACTCCAACGATGGTGAACCGATCACCCCAGTCCGTCACCTGTTTGCCGATAGCGTCTTCACCCGGCCAATAGCGATCGACAAAGGCCTGGTTGACGACGGCAACGAGTTGCGAATCCACCGTATCCGCTTCGGTGAATTCACGGCCCGAAATCACGGACGTGCGCAGAGTACGAAAGTAATTCGGCCCGACGATGGCTCGGCTGATCTCCATCGATTCGAGCGGTTGCGGCACGTAGCCTTCAAGCTGCAGATAGTCCGTGTGGATGCTGAAGCTCAGCGGTGAAAAATCAGCCAAGGTCACGGATTCGACCCCGGGAAGCGCCGACAGCCTGTCGAGCACCTGCCGGTTGAACGCCATACCCGTCGCGCGCGTGTAACCAGCCGGCGAGAGTTCATAGGAGGCAAGCAGCAGATGACTTGCTTCGAATCCCGGATCCGATTGCTGTGCTTTCTGAAGGCTGCGGGTAAAGAGTCCCGCGCAGACCAAGAGAACGAGCGAGAGTGAAATCTGTGCCACCACCAGGCCGCTCAAGAGACGACCCTTGTGCAAAGTAAGCGAGACGCTAGTCGCTTCCTCCTTGAGAACAGATTGCACCGACAGGCTCGAAGACCGCAGGGCCGGAACAATACCAAAGAGGATCGCAGCGAGGATGGAAACCGCAATCGTCACGAAAAGCACGCGTTGATCGACGTGCGCGTCGTTTGTCAGCGGAAGAGTGCTGGGCGGAAAGAAAGCGACGAGGCTGCGCGAGGTACACATCGTAATCACTATGGCGGCAGTACCACCGAGCAGACCAAGCAGCAGGCTCTCGATCAAAAACTGCCGGATGATCTGTTTGCGTGAAGCGCCCATTCCCAGCCGGATGGCAATCTCCCGGCGGCGTCCGACCGAACGCACCAACAGGAGACTGGCAACATTGGCGCAGGCCAGCAGGAGCAGGACCACGGCGAGCCCCAGCAACATGGGAAGAATCTTGTAGAGATATCCGTTGATGCCGAAGGGAGAACGCCAAAGCGGGTCGAGAGAAATCTCGTTCGGACTATCCCGGTGATCCTCCGGGAACCGCTCGGTGATTCCCCGCATGAGCAGGTTGAGTTCGGCCTGCGCCTGATTCTTCGTGACACCCGGGCGAAGCTTTCCGAGCACGTTCAGCCAGAAAATGCCGCGATAATCGGGACGGTTAAAACCCCAAACATCACGATCCATCGAGACAGGAATCCACAGTTCGGTGCGAAGGCCGGGCGCGCAGCCCGTGAAATCCCGCGGGGCTACCCCAATAACGGAGTAGGGATGGCGATTGATCTGAATCGTCTTGCCAACGATTTGCGGATCGCCCGCGAAGTGGTTCTGCCAGACGGTGTAACCGATGACGATCATTGCAGCGCCGGCGCGCGGCGTTCCTTCTTCGGGAAGAAAAGTGCGGCCGAGAATCGCGTGGACGCCGAGAACATCAAAATAATTGGCGGTGGTCAGGGCGCCGTAGATGCGCTCGGGCTTTGCGGCGCCCGTGAGAGACATGTAGTCATCGTGATAGCCGAGAAGCCCGGAAAAAGTTTGAGTGCGCTCGCTGAGGTCATGAAGATCGGGATAAGAAAATGGCGGAGTGGGATGATCGCTGCGATCGCCGCGCATGACGGTGACAAGGTCGCTCGTTTGAGCGACTCCGGGAATCGGGTTCAGCAAGGTAGCGCTGATCCAACTGAGCACAGTGGTATTGGCGGCGATGCCGAGCGCCAGTGTAAGAACGACGATGGCGGTAAATCCTGCATTCTTGCGAGACATCCGGAGCGCGAAGCGACAGTCTCGTACCAGCGCGTCGAGCCATGCTCCCGCCCGTGCATCTCTCACCTGTTCCTTCACCTGCTCGACGCCTCCCAACTCGATGCGCGCTGTTCGTTCCGCTTCATCTGGCTTCATGCCTGATCGCAGCTTCTCTTCGATCAACAAATCAAGGTGAGCGCTCACTTCCGCCGCAATGTCCAGTTCGTCTTTCTGCCTGCCGGTAACATTCCGAAAGAAACTGACCGCGCGAGAAAGCCAGCGTAACTTTCGCTTCTTAGTCACGACGCCTCCAGAGTCCGCGAGATCCCAAGCACAATCCGCTCCCACTTCGCGGTTTCCTCCTCCAACTGTTTCACGCCCGCCTTCGTCAGCAGGTAGTACTTTGCCCGGCGGTTGGTTTCGGACTCTCCCCAAGCCGAACTGATCCAGCCTTCTTCCTGCATCCGGCGTAGTGCGGGAAATAACGATCCGGACTTCACCACAAACGTGCCTTGCGATATCTGTTCAATCCTGCGAGAGATTCCGAGGCCATGCATTTCGCCCAAGCGCAGGGCTTTGAGGATCACCATGTCCAGCGTCCCTTGCAAAAGATTGGTTTGTTCCGGACTCAAGACGCTCTCCTGTAGAGATTCTACTGGAAGAGTAAGCCTTCCCCTGTAGAATGTCAACGGGTCGCAGATCGAATATACGGAAATGACGGGGTCCGATCACTCCGTCATCTGCTCATCGTCACCGTAGCATGATGAAGCATCCGGAGTTCGACCAGATGGCTGCGCTTGCGGAGCGGCTCCGACTGGAATTGGATTCCTCCGACCGCAAGAGCCTGGTCGGTAGTCAGATAATTCCCGAGAAGTCGTAATTGGAAACTGACGCACTACCTAAAATGGGACTGCCGTACCCGCTCTCATCGCACCACGGTGGACGCCACCAGAGACGGCCGCCGCCAATGCGAAAAGGTGCACCCCATCACGGTAATCCACTTAAAATAAAACACTTAACCGGACAGCGGTTACCATTTCTAGGGGCGCTGCGAACAAACTGCAAGGTTTCACTCCCGGCCCGTTCTACCATGGAAGAAACCGAGCAGTATCTCTCGAGGAACACCCATGCCCCTGCTCATCTTTATAGCGGTTGTCTTTGGGTTCTTGCTGCTCATTACGCCATTCATCGCCATTCTTCGATGAATAAGTCTTTCACGCGCGAAGCCCTGGAGAAGAATTATCCGAACTCGCGATTCAAAGCCTCACTGGATATTTTCGTTCGCATCCGCTGCCTTCCGAGCGACTGGACCAAATCAATCGCCTCATTGCCGAAGTGCACTGGGAGAATCGCAAGAGGCAAAAACCATTTCATGTGGAATACGAGGTCTACAACGGAAAATTTGTAAAGTAAAAACTTGTCGCGCGAATGTGGAAGCAAGAGCAATGAACCGCGAGAAGCAACGAAATGTTCGGGCTCTAGAAAAGGCCGGGGATTTTCAGACCGGCGATTCCAGGAATGCCGCCCGCCATACCGTTGAGTTGCGTGGCGACCTGTTCGTCGACGCGGCGGCCGGCTTCGTTCACGGCGGCGCGGATGAGGTCCTGCATCATCTCCTGATCTTTACTGGCAAAAACTTCGGGCTCGATGTGCAACTCGACGACTTGCTTCTGGCCGTTCATCTTCACGGTGACCATGCCGCCGCCAGCCGAAGCGTCAACCGTCACGGAGTTGACCTGCCGCTGCAGGTCTTCCCACTGCTGCTTCACCTTCGAAAGCATCTGTTGGAGAGCGCTGACTTCCATCAGGATTCCTCTTGACGCCACTTTACTTCGGAGATTCTTCCTCCGAAGCGTTGCAACATGGACCGCACCAGCGGATCTCTTTCAAACTTCTCGCGCAACTCATCCGTTCCAGACTTTGCGCGCGGCGCCGCTGCTGCGACCACATCTACTTTAGCACACACACGCACCGGACGGCCCAGCACTTTGCTGCAACAAGCACGAACCTTTTCGAGCGACTCGCGTCCTTCCATCATTTCCGCGAACGCGCGCTTCGCCGGAGGAAAATAAATTCTCAGCTCCGCGCCTTCGAGCTCCCAGCGGCTGCCTTGCTGCAGGATTTCGCCGAGAAATTTCTGTTGCGCCTGGAGCGCGGTTTTGATTTCCGCGACTTGCTCTTGCGTGACGCCATCGGCGCGCGTCTCAGTTTCCACTTCCATCGATGGCTCTGGAGCAGGCGTTGCCGCAACGGCCGCTGGTTCTGGCTGCGGCGCGACGATCGTTTCCGCGCGAGCCGGCGCCGCCGCTGCAGCGGCAAAACTCGGCGTTGAGACTCGCGGAGGCGGAGCAACTGGTGGTTGCGGTGCAGGCGAAAAACTTCGCGCTGGGGGCGCTTGCGGCAGGGAAGCGGCAGCGGTTGCTGCTGAGCTGCTGCGCATCGCGCCTGAGCTGGTTGTTCCAACTGGTCCGCCGCTGCGCAATTCCGCGAGCAATTCTTCCATAGGTGCAAGGCGTTGCGCGTTGATCAGCCGCAGCAGGCCCATTTCGAGATGCACGCGGGCATCGGGCTTGCGGCGCAAATCATCATCGGTCTGCAAGAGGATTTGGAAGAATCGCGTGAGATCTTCTTCACTGAATTGCGCAGCCGCTTTGGCGAGGGCCGGGCGTTGATCCGTGGTCGCGGCGATCAAATCCGAATCCGCGCCGCACACGCGCGCGATCAGAAGGTTGCGGATGTGGCGGATGGCTTCGCGGCAGAAATGCTGGAGGTTGCGTCCATCTTTTTGAAAGGTGTGCACGAGGCCGAGAGCGCGGTCCGCCGAACCTTCCGCGATGGCCGCGACAAGTTCGTTGAGAGAATCTTCCGGAACGACGCCGAGAAGTTCGCGAACCTCCTTGTCCGGGATGACATCGCCGCAATAGGCTCGCGCCTGCTCGAGAAGAGAGAGCGCATCGCGCAGGCTGCCTTCGGCCATGCGGGCGATCACGGCGAGGGCGCCCGGTTCGATCTGCAAATTTTCTTTTTTCGCGATCTCTTCGAGGCGGCCAGTAATTTCGGCGAAGGTCAGCGCGCGAAAATGAAAGTGCTGGGCGCGCGAACGGATCGTGTCGGCGAGATCTTCCGGCTGCGTCGTGGCCATGACGAAAACCACGCGATCCGGCGGCTCTTCGAGCGTTTTCAAGAGGGCGTTGGAGGCTTCGCCGGTGAGCATGTGCGCTTCGTCGAGAATTACAACTTTGCTTCGAGAAGCCGCAGGCGCGTAGCGCACCATTTCGCGTAGCTCGCGGATTTGGTCGATGCCGCGGTTCGAGGCGGCGTCGATTTCAATCACGTCGAGGGAAGTTCCCGCAGCGATTTCCTTGCAGGAATCGCATTCGCCACAAGGCTCGGCGGTCGGCCCTTTCGCACAGTTCATGGCTTTTGCGAGAATGCGCGCCGCCGTCGTTTTTCCAACTCCGCGCGCGCCGGAAAAAATGTAGGCATGCGCGACGCGATTATTTTTGATGGCGTTGGCCAGCGTCGAAGTGACGTGGGATTGTCCGACCAGATCGCTGAACGTCTGCGGGCGCCACTTGCGGGCTATGACTTGGTAGCTCATGGATGGAAGATTTGGTCCACGTGCGAGAACTTCCATAGAACAAGAGCTGCAAGGAGCATACCGGACATGACCAACGAAATATACAGTCCTTCGTTTATAGAATTATCGGCCACTTGCAACAGGGTATCTACCGGGGACCCCGACTCTTGCTCCTTTAGCGCGCCCGAGAGATAAAGCTCTCTGACACTTCTGTGGCGCTTGACGGCCCGCAAATAGGGAAAAACTGCGAATAGGAGCAGAAATAAAAAAATCCAACGAGCAGAGGTCTGACGGTTGAGTTCGCCCCAGTATTTCCAAAGAATGAGCCCATAAGCGAGACACACGATTGCCAGAAGCACAGTATTGAGGGTGAATTGCCACGAGCGGAACGGCGACCGGAAGAAAAAAGTGTTCGGTTCGGGATCATCCGCGAACCAATTTACTACGGGTTTCGTTTGGCTCATCATGCGCCTCACATAATGCGACTGGCTGAGAATTGAGAACTTCTCACGATGCGAGGAACTTCGGGTGATCTGCGGCACCCGAGGCAATCCCGATACCGTTGCTCCCTTCCGGGCCTGGCGGGGTTCGCGGGACCTCGTTGCACAGAGCCCGAAGTTCCACGCTCCGGCAGCCGCGCTCCTCGCGCCGCTGCTGGTTTGAGTCTAACACACAGAAGTTTAGGTCGCGCCACGGCGGCATTTCTTCCTCGCGCCAGGCGAGCTTGAAGCTGAAAGCCGACAGTTGAAGATTGAGAGGCGAAGAGAGGAAAAAGATAACGCAGAGACACAGAGGACGCTGAGACGCGCAGAGAGGCGGAACACACGCAGATAGCCGGTGAAAGAAGATAGCCGGGATTCATCGCGCGAGACCCGCGATGGCGAAGAGGTTGGCTGCCCCGCGGTGGACGAGAGGATTGTAGGGGTGTACCCAATAAGCGTTAACTTAAGAATTGACTCTGTTGCGGTATGCCCCTATGCTTGACGCATGGCGACAACGGTTGAAAGCCTAGCAACTGAGAACTGGCCGGTTATCTGCACGTTTTTGCCGAAAGGGTGGAAGGAGATGGCGCGCAGCACTGGCGCACTGCGACGGGCTCGTGATATCCCCGACGCCGAATCGCTGTTGCGGCTATTGCTGCTGCATGTGGCCAATGGATACTCCCTGGCGGAAACCGCCGCACGGGCGAGCGAACTGGGGATGGAGTTGAGTGCGGTGGCGGTATTCAAACGTCTCCGGGCTTCCGAGGAATGGCTACGTTGGCTCGCCGAACAGCAGCGAGGGCGACAACAACTGGCTGTCGAGAGCCAAGGTCGGCCGGTGCGGGCGGTAGATGCCACGACGGTTTCCGAGCCCGGCAGCACCGGAACCGACTGGCGCGTCCACTACGCTATTAACTTGGCGAATTTGCAGTGCGATTTCTTTGAGGTGACCGATGTGCAGGGAGGCGAAACCCTGCGGCGAATTCCCGTCCGCGGGGGCGATATCATGATGGGCGACCGTATCTACTCCACGCCGGTGGGAGTGGCGCATGTGAAGGCCGCCCAGGCCGATTTGGTGGTGCGCTTGAATCGCCAATCGCTTCCCCTGTTTGACGTGAAGGAAAATCAACTGAACGTCCTGCGATTGTTTCGAAAAATAAAAGTGGGCCAGATCCAACAATGGGCCGCCCAAGTCGAGCACCCGGACGGTGGCTGGGTGCCGGGGAGACTGATCGCCCTGCAGCGGAGTGCTGAAGCCACCCGCTTGGCGCGGCGCCGCTTGCAGATGAACGCCAGTAAGAAGCAGAAGAAGGTCAGCCCGGAGTCCTGGGAGGCGGCTCAATACTTCTACCTTTGGACCACGCTGGCGGAGGTTTTCGAGGCGTCGGTAATTCTGGAACTCTACCGGCTGCGCTGGCAGATTGAGCTGGCCTTCAAACGCATGAAATCGATCATGGGACTGGGGCACTTGCCGAAAAAAGACCCGGCCAGCGCACGCGCCTGGCTGCATGGCAAAATCTTCGCCAGCTTGCTGGCGGAGCGCATGGTGGAGACGGCGGAAACTTTTTCCCCCTGGGGATACCGACTGGACCGTGAGGCGCAGCCGATGGAGGGAAATTGAATTCATG
This sequence comes from uncultured Acidobacteriota bacterium, assembly GCA_963843265.1. Taxonomy (GTDB): domain Bacteria; phylum Acidobacteriota; class Terriglobia; order Acidiferrales; family UBA7541; genus Acidiferrum. Next base: position 23,936 of record CAWJJR010000008.1, read on the forward strand.
TATCACGAGCTCTGCATGGCGATTCTGCCGCCGCACAGTCTCAACGACACCTTCAGGGACTGGGATGAGATTTCAGAGCGATTGGCGGAACCGAGTCGGAAACGGCCGCGCTACGCCTTCTGTTAAGTTAACGCTTATTGGGTTGTCCCCTTGAGTGAGACACGCAGTTAAGAGGTGATTTGCTGTTCGCTGCATTTTGATTGTACTGCCCAAAGCGTTTCCCGCACTATGCGTGATGGCTGGTGAAGGGGAGGCGGGCTCTGCGGGAGCGCAACCCGCCAAGGAATAGCCAGCTGGAAACTCATCGTACCGATGAGGTTGGGGGCGGTCGTGTGCAGGCCGCTCCCGCTTTTGCATCGGGCGATAGATTTCCCCATGCCTCAGAAAACTCATTCCGCTACTCCTGCGATGGCCGCGACGGTCGGCAGCCCGCTGCGCTTGCTCTCCGGGGCCGTCCGCGTATCCTCGAACTCCGCTGGCGGCCGGTAACCCAGCGCCGAGTGCAGCCGCTTTTCGTTGTACACCTGTTCCAGGAACCGCTCGATCGAAGCATAGGCTTCGACCACGTCGCGATACTCTTCGCGGTAGACTTCCTCGTACTTCAGCGTTTTCATGAACGATTCGGCGATGGCGTTGTCATAGGGATTTCCTTTGCGTGACATGCTGATCACCACGCCGTGCGCTTTCAGCAGGGCGGTGTAGTCGTGCGAAGCATACTGCACGCCGCGGTCGGAATGATGCACCAGTCCCGGCGACGGCTGCCGCCGCTCCAGTGCCAGGCGCAGCGCGCGCAAGGTAAGTTCGTCCTCCAACCTCTGCCCCAGCGCCCAGCCGATCACCCGCCTGGAAAAGGCGTCCAGAATCACCGCCAGATAAACGAACTCCGTCAGCAGACGGATATAGGTGATATCCGCCACCCACAGCCGGTCGCGCCCGCTCGGCGTCATGGTGCGCGCCAGATTCGGGTATACCGGCAGCCCGTGCGCCGAGTTGGTGGTCACCACGAATTTCCGCCGCCGCAAGCACAGCAGATTATCCTCGCGCATCAGCCGGTAGACGCGCTTGTGATTCACCGCCCAGCCCCGCCGCTGCAGTTCCACGGTCATGCGCGGCCAGCCGTAGCTCGGGAATTCCAGCGCAATGCGCTGCAACGCGTCGCGCAGTCGCAAGTCTCCAACACCTGCAGGCTGGCGATGCCGCGCACGGTAAAACTCCGCGCGACTCACCTGGCTTAAAACGCACATGCGCTGCACCGTCAGTTCTCCGCCTCGCTGGCTTTCGACCTGCTGGCAGACCGCGGCTTGCCAAGAACCGCCTGCAGCTGCCGCTGTTGCTCGATGCGCTGCAAGCACCCTTTTAAAAAATCGATCTCCAGAGTTTGCTGCCCGATCTTGCGCTCCAGTTGTGCTACGCGATCCGGCTCAGCACGTCCCCGCCCCTTGCCGGGAAAGGCCCTGCCCGGCGAAGCGTGAAACTCTTGCCGCCACCGCTGCAGCAGATTCGGATTAACTTCCACAGCGCGCGCCACGGCCGCCAAGGACTCGCCGCGCTCAATGCGCTCCAACGCCGCCAACTTGAACTCCCGCGTGAACTTCCTTCGAGACAACCCCATGCCTTCCTCCATTCGCTGAGCATTGTCTCTTAACTCGTTGTCTCAAAATTGGGGACAAGTCCAGCCTGTCCTCCGCCATTAACAACACGAAAAGTATAACATATCCGTACTAGTTGTCAAGTGTAACTATAAGTCTTTTCTATGCTTAAGGATGCGGGTGGGGATAACAACGAGATTTGGTGGAAGTCGAAATAAGGGAGTTTAATAGGCAAAATGGTTTGGTGAAGACGTTGGATTGCGCTGAATTGTCCCGGCGTGTTCGGAGTCGCCCACCGGTGCCCTAGACGAATTATCAGGAATCGTCCCTTCTGTCCCCGGTTTCCCCCGGTTTCCAAAGTCAAAAACATCTCGGCGCGCTAAGGCTGCCCCACCCGCCCGCTCGAATCCCTTTTAGTATCGCCGATCAGCTAGTGCCTTGAGCTCATCGAAATCTAATACTTGCCCATTCTGGCTACTCTTGTTCGTCCTTGCTTTGAGTTTAGTGTCGAGGGTGACCAAGAGAACATTTGGATCTGCAAGGTAGTATAATTGCTGCGTGTCAAGCCAGTCTGAGTCGTGTTTCGTGAAATCGTAGGTGTTATTAAGCGCCAAATCGTATAAGACACTGTCGTATTGGTACGCGGCGTCAAGTGCCGAAGATAGGCGTGCAACATTTGCATCCGTAATTGGAATTCGGAGATTGCAAAGCACACCAAGCGCCCACTGTTTCTGGGTAGGTCGGAGCAATGTTCCGTCGCGCAAACGGCTCAATACCTGAACGTGCGCGTTTTTCCCGTCCTGAACTTGGCGCACTAGCATGTCCAGATTGAAACCGTAGTCGACCCCGCTACGCCCGGGTTCGTGCAGGGAGACGAGCCCCGAAGTGAGTTCACTTCTGTCTCTCGCCTTAATAATGATTCGCGGCCAGAGCTTTATCCGAGCAGGCGAGTAGTCTGGGCGGAGCGGCTTCGCGTGGAACGCTCTCTCTCTGATGAACTCTCCAACAAGTGGTAGGAACAGCGTGTTAGCTCCCGAACACAAGAACTTGATTCTGTTCACGTTCTCCGAAAAATGCGCTTCGTCTCCTCGCGCCAGTCCCACAACTAATTCGGCTAGTGTGTTCAAAGATACGCAATAACGGCACCGCGCGGACACATATCGAGATACCAGTTTCCACTCGGTCGGCATGATCCTACCGGCCAACGCGTAGGAAACAACCTGGGTATCGTAGAAAACCATTTTACGAAGGAACGGCATCTCCCCATTCTACGACGGGCGGCGACGGGGACAGGTGCGTGGAGAGACGGGAACAGCCGGGACGTTTTCCGATTGCATGCTCACCACGGCCTCGCCAACTGTTCGACCTGCGCTGGGCTTTGGTTCGGTGAGTAATCGTCCCATCTGTCCCGCGATTCCCAATTTCAGACAATCAGAGCTCGTCATCAGAAGGTTCTTGATCGTCGATCCGAAGGCGTTGCTGTAAGTCGGACACTTCGGGCGTCGTATCCGATCCGCCCACAAGGAGTTCTTCTTGACAGTCTTGCGGGACTCGCGTTTGGACCACCGCATTGTGGTATTTCTTTAGCCAGAGGTATTTAGCCAGCACCCGCCTCTTTTCTTTGAACTTGCCTATATTTTTCTCGACAAATTCCTTGTGAACCTTTAGGAAAGCGAAATAGTCTCCTGACTCCCCTTCGTCTTGCATTCCGCCCAAGTAGTCTATAAAGATTAGGCCGTCGTCGTCTCGCTTGACGAACTTAGAGATATATTCCATTTCTTCGCCGTATCCGTGCGCCCGTAGCAATGGAATTTCCTTCAGCGCTTCGAAGACATCGGGGTCCACAATAATCCGTGGGAATTGTGCGTGCTCCCGCTCCAATTCATAGGCGGAAATCAGTCCTGGACCGAACAAAACGCCGTACGTGCGCTCGATTTCGCCTATAGTAATTGCCCCTCTAAGCAGCAAGCCTTCCTCGATTAAGGCTGCTTGGGCCAGCCCCAAGCTATTGATCTCGACAAACACAAGCCCTTCTGGATTCTTTTTGTTTGAAGACGAAAAGATCGGCACTGTGTGAACGATCAAATCCGAGAAGTTGATGTAATTTTCTCGATTTGCTTTCAGTATCTGAGCATCCGGGGCTGTGGTCTCAATCACTCGTCTGATCGCCCGAGAGATGAAGTTCGGTGGCTTCTCTTGAACCAGCTCGCGGAAGCCTAAAATATCTACATAGCTTATGAGGTGCTGCGAATACTTCAGATTTCTCTTCTTGGTCATTTTAGAAAGGGCTAACCCGATAACGGGTTTGGAATCCTCCCTTTGATGCGCACTTTCCGACCCACCAGCCTTGAACGAGGAGTGGCAGCGTTACTGGTGACGGATTGTATTGCTTCTCGACGTCCCACGGAAGAGAGAAGGTCACAGTTTCACCGGTCTCCTAGTTGTGGTACCGACGACGAGTCAATATCTGACGGTCATAGTCGCTTAATCTTTGACTTGCTCTTCGGTTGAGACCGGTTATTGTCTGAGGAGCCCAATTGTTGCGCGCAAGAGATAGAGATCGGTCACCCTTCGCAGCTTAATGTGGCTCCCACGCTGGGACGAAATTTCGAAGCCGAACGAGGAGAGAATTCTGATTCCGTCCGGCCCTGACAATACTTTAGGCTTCGGCATGCACTTGCGGCTCAGGCTCGAATTCGTAGCTTGCCAGGATGGAAGCGTTGGGAGCGAGTCCGAAATCGGCGGGGTCCTCGCCTTCTAACTGGAGTGCGATGGCCTCCTTCACGTTCTTCATCAGTTCGTCGAGCGTTGCTCCCTGTGTCACGACAGGAAGATCGAAGCATTCCGCGACGTAGAATTTGTCCCCATGGAAAATCCGCACTTGGATGATTTGTTTCATTGTTTCCATAATATTCGCGTCTTGCCCCGAGGCGCAAGAATCATCTCTGGGGATTGCGGCGGAAGGCCCCACCATGCGGGAGGGTGAAGCGCTTGCCCAGTCTCGGGTTAGAGGTGTGCCACATGGTTGCGCCACAGTGCTAGCATGTAACTGTTGGCGCGCGAAGTGGGAGGTTGAACGATGGCAAAAGCATCCACACAGAGGCGGGTGCGGCAGACGCGGAAAGTGAAGACGGCTGTCGAACGCGGCTCGGCCAATGGAGGAAAGGCGCGGGCGGGACAGTTTTTTGCGACGTCCACATTGGAGGAACTGGCTGAAGCGCAGGGTGTAGGGCCGCTGAAAAATCCCGAGGGGATGACGGGTGCATGGCCAGAGGGTGAGGATATCGACGAGTTCCTGAAGGAAACTTACGAAGGCCGCATGTAGCTGAAGATTGTGATGGACGCCGAAATAGGGACAGACGGAATGTTTCCGCTTTCCCTGGGTATGAGCACGCGAGCGTTTGCGGCAATAGAGAAGCGCGCATCAGTTGAAGCGGGTGACTCTCCAGAGGGCGAGGCCGCAGGCTAGCAGAAAAATTAGCATGGCGGCGGCTAGCGCGGCCAAGGCGGGCCAGTTGAGGGCAAGGTTTGGGGCGCGGGCGAAAACGGCGAGAGTGAAGAAAATGCCGGTGGCGGCGATGACTAGAAGCCAGTCCAGCCAGGTTCTTCTGGATGGAACGGCGGGCTGGCCGCTGGCGTCGGTGGCTTGGTTGCCAGAGAGGCCTGCCTCGACGTAGTCGGCATCGACTTTGTAGCGCTCGCCTTCTCGTTGGGCGGCTTGCTTCCAGCGGGCGTGTTCTTTTCCGGTGACACTGGAGAGGGCGATGGCTCCTGCGCCTGCGGCCATCAAGAGGGAACCGCCAATCACCTGGGCGTAGAGCGACGCGCTGCGGCCATGCAATTCTCCGAAGACTAAAATGCCCCAGAGCAGGCCCCACAACTGATTGGTGTTGGATAGAGGGATTCCGCGACTGATGCCGATGTATTTCGCGGCGTACTGTTGGAATAAATCGCCGACGACCCAGACGAAACCGCCGAGCATCAGCCAAAAGAGCACTTCTCTTGCTTCGCTTAGCTGGTGCCACAGAGCGGCGGGGCCTCCGCCATAAGCGATGGCCAGCGTCCCCATCATGCCCAGCTCGCCGATAGTGAAAAACGCGATGAAGGAGAGCGGGTTCATGCCGGTCAGGTAGGCTTTGCGGTAGGGAACATACATGGTGCCCCAGAGCAAGCCAGCGGCCAGCGCGGCGACGATGCCGCGCGAAGGATGCCCGGCGGGACTTTGCGCAGAGGAGGCGACGACGAGGAGCGTGGCTCCCGCGAACATGAGTAGCGCGCCGCCGAGGACAGCGAGCCAGCGGATTTTGCCGGCGTCGCGCAACTCGTTGAAAAGCAGATAGCCCCAAAAGATGCCGAGCAGGCTATTGATGTTCCAGAGAGGAAAGGCGATGCTGAGGCCAATATCGCGAATCGCGAAAATGGTCAGCGTGTTGGCGACGGCCCAGAGGCAGCCAGCAAGAACTCCCCAGACGATCAAATGCGGGGCCTGGCGAATGTCCGCACTCAATTGACCAGTGCCGCGGATAAGGGCAGGCAAGCTCCAGCGCGCAAGAAACACGCCTAGCACCATCAGAAGCGAAACAACGAGCGGCGACACGCCCAATTTGACGAGTTTCGTGGGAGCTTCCGCTGCGCCAAGCCAGGCACCGGCACCGAAACCGCAGAGGATTCCAACGAGTTGCAACTTGCGGAAGCGCGAGAACTCGAGGGAAGGCGAAATCCTATTTGTGGCGGAGTTTTCCACTGGAAGGCTCAGCGAATCCACTGCAGCACGAGCAGTCCTACGAGCAAAACGACAGCGGGGATCCAGAAATGCGCATCGGTAAGTATCATTTTCCAGACGGCGGCGGATTGCCGCTCGGAGCCTTCCTCATGCATGGTTTCGCCTCACGCGCGATGGAACAGAATCGCTGCCGATAGCTGTCTGAAGGTGCAACGTGCGACCCTTTCTTATCACAATTCGGGAGGAAGGGAAGAAACGAAAGCCACTGGTTTCATACCGGCCAGTCCGGCAGTAAGATGGAACGCAACGGTTGCCTCGGAGAACCAGGGAAATGATCCAAGACGTTGTGAAGGTGTCGGCGCCCGATACTTTTCAGGCTCTCAGCGCGTAACTATATATAAGGAGCGATATAAGGAGCGGTCTGGATGAAGCGGCGTGTGCCCCTACGGGAACCGGTCGGCGTCGCGCTAGAAACGCTGCGCGCGCATAAGCTGCGCTCTTTCCTCATGTTGTTAGGCATCATTCTTTCCGTGGCCACTTTGATTGTGATCATTGCGCTGATTTCCGGCGTGAATCAGTATATTGCGAATAAGGTCGCCAACCTGGGCTCGAATGCGTTCACGGTGATGCGTTTTCCCATCATCACGGAGATGGAAGAGATTGTGAAGGCCACGCGGCGCAACAAGATCGTTACTTGGGAAGATTACGAATCGCTTCGGGACAACTTGAAGCTGCCTCTGCGTGTCGGAGCACAAGTACAGGCTTCCGGGAGGTCGCGAGTCGGTCCGCTCAGCATCGACGACACCAGCATCCGTGGGGTGACGGCGAGCATGGGCGACATCAGCGGGCAAGAAGTGGCGGACGGCCGGTATATAACAGAGGGGGACGAGAACAGCCGCGCGATGGTGACAACGATCGGAGCGGATTTGGCCGACAAACTGTTTCCGGGATTGGATCCGGTCGGGCGCGAGGTCACGCTGGACGGACGGCCGTACACCGTTGTGGGAGTGGCCAAAGCGATCGGAACGGTCCTGGGGCAGTCGCAGGATAACTTCGCTTATATTCCGGTGGAGACTTATATCAGTATTTACGGCGCGTACTCAGGAATCTGGATTAATGTGCAAGCCCGGGGCGCAGACTGGATGGAGCGAACCGAGGATGAAGCTCGTGCTTTGATGCGCGCGCGGAGGCACTTGCGGCCGAACGAGACCGACTCCTTCGGAATTATCGATTCCGCGACGCTCATGCAATTGTGGAAGCAGTTGACTGGGGTGATCGCGATGGCCATGGTCGGAGTGGTCTCGGTTTTCCTGGTGATCGGAGGAGTGGTGATTATGAATGTGATGCTGGCTACGGTCACCGAACGAACGCGGGAGATCGGCATCCGCAAAGCGCTGGGAGCCAGCCGGAACGACATCCTGATGCAATTCCTGGTCGAAGCGTGTGTCATGACGGCAATGGGCGGTGCCATCGGCGTTCTCTTGGCATACAGCATCTGCGGGCTCGCCATGGCCACAACCTCGATTCCGATGCATGTGCCCGTGTCATCCGTGATTATTGCGGAGCTAATTTCCGCTGCGGTAGGGATATTCTTTGGAGTTTATCCGGCGCGGAAGGCGGCTATGCTCGAGCCGATCGAAGCGCTTCGGACGGAGATTTAACAGGTGAGTGATACAAAATGAGGATGACGCTCGGCGAAAACGCGCGGATGGCGCTTACGACGTTGCACGAGAACAAGATGAGATCTTTTCTAACTGTTCTTGGCGTTGTCATCGGTATTACTGCATTGCTGTCGGTCGTGGCGGTCTTGATGGGCGTGTACAACGACGTAAACGCGTTTTTGAGCGACTTCGGGCCAACGACTCTTTTCATTTTTAAGTTCGACCCTGGCATTCACACGTCGGGAAGACTGAGTCCAGAAGAACGAGCGCGCAAACCTCTCACGCTCGAAGATGCCGAGGCGATCGGCGAACTTTGCCCCGACGTCAAAGCGGTTTCGGTTGCCCTGATACCGAAGATTGTAGAGGGCTCACCCGGAGGCCGTCCGCTAATGAGCGCGCGATACAAAGATAAGGAAGTCGCCGGAGTCGATTACCACGGAGTTCTTCCGCAGGATGAGGAAGTGTTCAACTCCCGAGCCGAGCACGGAAGGTTCATTACGGAAGCGGAGAATCTGCACCGCTCGGACGTGGCTGTCATCGGGCCGGACCTGGCAAAAGCCCTGTATCCGGACGAGGATCCCCTTGGAAAGCCGATCCTGGTTGACGGCGTTTCGTATGAAGTAATCGGCGTTCTCGCGGCCCGCAAAGGACAATTGGTAAAAGACCAAGCCGCCGATAAAGTCATTCTCGTCCCTTATCGCACCTACCAAAAACACCGGCCCATGGATGACGAGAACATGATCGGCGCCGTCGCTTATCCGGGCCGCATGCCCGAGGCGGAAGACGAGATCCGCGGGGTGCTGCGCAGGCGGAGAAAGGTGCCTTACAACAAGCCGGACAACTTTGGCGTCTCAAGCGCCAAGGAGATTGCCGATCAGTTCCGCCAGATCACGTCTTCGGTTGCGCTGCTAATTTCCGTGGTGAGTTCGATCGGACTTCTCGTCGGAGGCGTCGGCGTGATGAACATCATGCTCATGTCCGTAACGCAGCGCACGCGGGAAATCGGAGTGCGCAAAGCAATCGGCGCGAGGAGGCGCGACGTCATCTCGCAGTTCTTGACGGAAGCGATTGTGCTGACCGGTTCTGGCGGAATCATTGGCGTGTTGCTCGGCCTCGGCATCAGCCTGCTTATTCATCTCTTTATACCGAGCTTGCCTTCGGCGATTCCGTTGTGGTCCATCGTACTGGCCGTGACCGTTTCGATGAGCGTCGGCCTCTTTTTTGGGATGTATCCTGCCGTGAAGGCTTCACGCCTGGATCCGGTTGAGGCATTGCGTTATGAATAGCAAGATTCATTCGTAACGCAGCGCCTTCATGGGCTCGACCCGGGTGGCTCTATAAGCAGGCCAATAGCTCGCCGCCAGGGCCACGGCAGCCAGGAAAGCCGCGGCTTCGAGCAAGGTTAAGGGATCGCCGGGCCGCAGTCCAAAGAGCAGCGCACGGGCGCCGCTGGCGGCGAGAACCGCCAACAGCACTCCGATCCCGACACCGAGCCCGAGCAGAACCAAGGTCTGCCGGAGCACAATGCCAATCACATCCTGCCGAGTTGCGCCCAGCGCCATACGAATCCCGATCTCGTTTCTGCGAGTCGCAATGATGTAGGAGATGACTCCGTAGAGGCCGATCATCGCCAGAAGCGCTGCCAGGGCCCCAAAAAATCCCGAAAGCAAAGCCATCAAGCGCTCTCGCACCAACCCGTTCAGAATCTCGGTCTGGTAAACGTGATATTCCACCTTCATTCCCGGATAGAGGGGCTCGAGCTTCTCGCGAACCGCGGAGATCGCAACGGCGGGCGCCGCTGAAAACCGTACAAACACGTTCGTGAAATAGTAGATGTCAGAATACTGTTGCGCCGGGACATACGCAGATGGCGGAACCGGTTCGCGCAGGCCCCCGTATTTGGTATCTTTCACCACACCGACAATCTCGTACTGTGTCTCCGGATAATGGGGCTCCGCGACCGTGCGAATGATTTTTCCCAGCGGGCTGCCCGCGCCCATAAATTGCTTGACGAAGGTCTCGTTGACGATGACCACCGGTTGAGACTGCATGGTGTCGCGATCGGTGAAGTCGCGACCGGCGATAAACGGTATTTGCAGGGTTCGAAAATAACCGGGGCTCACCCAGGTGAACATCGAGCTTTCTTGCGTTCCGCTGATGCGAACGTCAAGCGAGAAAAAGCCGCCGTCCAGAGGCACATAAGTCGAGGTGGCCGCGGATTCCACCAACGGAATCGTTCGGATTTGTTCCAGAACATCGCGTTTGAACGGTTGGTACCGATCAGGGGGCAGGTCAAGCCGTCTAAAGTTGAGGTACAGCCGCAAAATTCCCCTTTCACGAAATCCCGGATTCAGCATTCTCAAGTTCCAGAAGCTCTGCACAAATAAGAGGGCGCCAACCAGTAGCACGAGGGAGAACGCAATTTGTGAAACCACCAGCGCCTGTTGGAACGCAAATCTTTGGCGACCCCCGGTCATACCGCGGCCGCCCGATTTCAAAACGGAAGCTGGCTCCGTTCGTGAGGAGCGAAACGCAGGCGCAAGACCGAAAAGCAAGCAAGTGGATACGGCCATGAATGCCGTGAAGGACAGGACCCTCCAGTCATTGGTCATCGCCAGATAGAATGGATTTGTGTCTGTACTCAGAAACTTCAGGACTGTTTTACTGAACACGGAAGCTAAGCCGATTCCCAAGAGGCTGCCGGCAGCCGCGAGAACCAAACTTTCCACGAGCAACTGCTGCACCACCCTTCCACTGGTGGCGCCCATAGCCAAGCGCACCGCCATCTCTTTCTCTCGCGTGCTGGCTTTCGCGAGCATCAAATTCGCCAAATTCGCGCACGCGATCAGCAGCACCAACCCCGTCGTTCCCAACAGCAGCCACAAGGAAGTGTCGTAAGAACTGGCGCGCGATTGCATCCCATTCCTGCCGGGATAGGCCGCCAAGGTCAATTTTCGGTAAGAGTCCAAAACAGAATTGCCGTACCCAGACGGCAAGGTAGCCTCGAATATCCCTGGGCTGGCGGCATTCAGTTGCGCCGAGGCCTGCGAGAGCGACCAGCCCGGTCCTAGCCGTCCCATGATCTGCAGCCAGAACACGTCGCGCCTGAGAAGAGTACCGTCGCCTGGGATAAATGCAGGCTGCGAGCATGTCGGAAGCGCAACTTCAAATTCCTTCCCAACGTCAAGCCCGAAGAAGCCGCGCGGCGTTACCCCAATGATCTGCGTTGGCCGGTCGTAGACATAAATTGTGCTTCCAATGACAGAGTCCTTGCCGCCGAACTCGCTTTGCCACAGATCATAGCTAATAACTGCGCCGGATATGCCGCAACCCGGCCGGTCATCCTCCGGTGTGAACAGTCGGCCCCGCACGGGAACAATCCCGAGTACAGGAAACATCTCTCCACTCACCCAGAGGCCCTCGGTCAGCCTCTCTTGGTCTCCGTGTCCGATCGGATAGGGGCCGCTTCGCCACGCGAATAGTCCGGAAAATGCCCCTCGTTCTTTTCGGATTTGCTCCCAGACTGCAGTGCTAAGCGCGGTTTCGTTATCGTACCAGCCGAAACCGGGAGGAAGACCTCCCTTGAGCGCTACCCGGACCAAGGAGGCTGGATCCTTCACGGGAAGGCTCCGCAAACGGACGGCGTCCAGCAACTGAAAAATGGCGGTGTTCGCTCCGATGCCAAGAGCTAGCGTGAGGATTGCCGTTGCCGTGAACGCAGGACTCTTGCGCATGGTGCGCAGCGCAAATCGCAAGTCCTGAAGCACGGTCTCGATCCACCGCGGGCCGCCGGCGGAACTCCCCCTATCGCTTTGGGCATTCGCAGGCAGCGCCTGGGCGCCATTCTTCTTTGATGAAGGATCCCACCGACTCATCGAGCCACTTTCCGCCTTAGCAAGATTCTTACTTTGCTGCCTCGCACAATTCGGGGATTTACCAGTCAGATGCGATTGCCCCTAATCGAGGCCGCCGATACCGATACGCAAACTCGTCTCCCGCGCCTCCCAGGCAGAAACGAGACAGCCATGATGATCAAAAGCGTGGCACAGAGAATAAATCGATACGTGTAGAACGTGCAACTTATTTTGCGGGAATTGTTGCGGCCCCCGACCGAGCTGCGTTAGAGCTTGTCGGGGAAGAGAAACACGCGCTTGGCGAGTCCGGAGCGGAGCGTTTCCGGCTGATAGTATCTCTTCAGAATATTATCGTTCCAATTCAGCAAATCGGCATTGGCCGCGGAGAACTCGGCCCAAGCTTGATCGCAACTTGCCCGAGCCATGCGCTCCCGGATGAGCAACAGGAAAGCCCACGTAATCGTTTCATTGTAAAGCTCCGGCTTGCCGTGCGCTGCTGCGAACCGACTCAGAGCGGAAGAAAAGCGTTCCAGCGCCTCGATGGGTGGATAGCGGTGCAGATACAAGAAAGCCATTTTGACGTGGTCGGCATGATGAAATGACCCGTTCGGCAAGGTAGCTTCCTCGAATCGCTCCATCCATTCCTGTTCGGTCATGTTCAGTTATGGCTCGCCCCAGAGGTGCTGTTAACTTCACCTGACACGCACACCAATACGGCTGCGGCGTAGACAAAGAGTCCTTCCACGCCATACTGGCCATGCAATACATGGATCAGCGCAGCTAGCCCAAAAACTAGAAGTAATGAATATCCGCCGGTGCGCCTTGAGAACGGAATGAGGAATAAAACAGCAGCGACGAGCTCGACGCCACCAAGGGCAGGCCGCAGCCAGAGGGGCAGACCTGTTTTGGCGAAGAAGTGAGCGGCCGAACTCGAGAAAGCAAACTGCCAAGACTCGAGGATCACCGCCAAACCCAGGGTCCAGCGTAAAAGAGGGACGGAATTTGTTGTCAGGAAAGGCTTCATTTACCGCGCTTTTCCTTTCTTCGGGAGTGGCTCGCGCGCGATTCGGTCAGGCGATGGCTCGCGCGCGAATCCAAATCAAGTCCATAGAATTCCTTCAAGTCCCCGATGCGCCGGAGACTCTCCGCCCCAAAAGGGCACTTACCGTCAAATGCATGCAGGACGATCCCCTCAAGGAGATCTCCGAGCGTCATATCGTGATATTCCGCGAAGGCTTTGAGCACCTTGAGAATGTGCTTTTCCATGCGCACGCCGGTTTGCACCCGTTCCACAACAAACTCTTTCGCGTCTGGCATCGCCGCTGTCCCTCGCTTGGTACCAGTGTACCAAAGTACCACAGAAACTCAAAGCGTTCTCGCGGGATTCTCCCCGGACAGGGAGCACGGGTCGTGGCTCCTCGCGGTTCCGTATGTCAGGTGGTCTATCCGTTGCGATCTGCGGGTGCGCCGGAAGGAACTCGCTTGCTCCTACCCGTCCTCAGCGGCCTACCAGAGAAGTTTCAGGCCGAACTGCACTTGGCGCGCCGTGGTGGATGTGCTCGTTATCGCGCCTGCAGTGCCGGAAAGGCCAGTCAAATTGGTCGCCGTCGGCGGTGTGAACACGATCAGATTGGGCGTATTGAAATTGGCGCGGTCCAGAATGTTGAAAAGTTCGGCGCGGAATTGCAGGGTCAGGCGCTCGCGAATCCGGGTGTCCTTCAAAACGGAGAAATCCCAAGTCGCCAGTCCCGGGCCAATATAGGTGTCTCTTCCGACGTCGCCCCAAAATCCGCTGGCGGAAGGCGGCGCGATAAACGCGGCGGGGTTAAACCACTGGCTGGGGTTTCCAGTAACTACGCTGCCCTTGAAGTTCGGATTCAAGAACGGTCTCACAGGGTTTCGCGTGTCGCCGGAATTCGACGGGTTGTAGCTGAGCTGCGGCGTAAAAGGAAAGCCGGATTGCGCGGTGATAACGCTGGCGACCGACCAGCCACCCACCAGGTAGTTCTTCCAGCCGTTTTGATCGTTTGCATACGGCTTGCCCGTTCCGAACGGAAGTTCATAGATTGCGTTGATGACCCCGATATTGCTCACATTAAACGTCGCGAGGCCCTTGTCCACGGCCAAATCAAAGGGATTCGAAACCAGTCCAGGCGCATTCCCCGCTGTCGTTTGATTGAGAGAATCGCCGTCGTCCAGCGTTTTCGACCACGTATAGACTCCGCGCACGGAAAGGCCCTGGCTGATGCGGCGCGTCACGTCCACTTGCAGGGCGTTGTAGGTGCTGACGCCTTCCGAAAACCACGTCCATGTATTGGCCAGAGAGGGCGTAGGCTTTGGCGTGCCAGACGGTATGTAATAAGCCCCCGCTGGCACGGCAGCTCCAGCGAGAGGCGAACCTGCCGGGAACCCGGTGGTAATGGTGACCGGGGGAGTTGCGTTCGGGTCAACGGTGGGATAGACAGCCGGACACGGCGACGCGGGGCAAATGACTGGAGTCGGCTCATTCGCATCGACACCCACCAATTCGTGGTAGCCGTGCGATCCGACGTACCCAACCGTCAGAGACGTGTTGGGAGAAATTTGCTGCTCGACGCGAAGCGACCATGATATCAGCGTTGGCGTCCGCATGTCGGGCTGCACTCCGCCGGGCACGAGCTTTGCCGTCGCAGGCACGGGAGCAGTGGGATCCAAGGGCAGACTCGATACTGCCAGCGATGGAATGCTGTAGGAGGGGTTGTACGGCGCGTTCTGGTCCGTGCGATAGCCCAGCGCGTCCTGCAAATCGTTGTACATCCCGAAACCCGCGCGAAAAACTGTTTTCGAGCTGAACGGGCTCCACGCCGCGCCGATGCGCGGTTGCGGCAGAAACGTCGCGTGGTTTGTGGTGAAGACGGAGTTGCCAACTTGCGGCTGCGCCGAAATGATGCCGTCCGTATAGGTGTAATTCGACGCGCGCCCGTGCGCTTCGTTCCAGCCTGTCGTGAATTCCTGCCGGTAGCCCAGTGAAAGGGTCAGCTTCCTTCCAACGCGGATGACGTCCTCGGCGTACCACGCCCCGAAAAGGGAACGCCAATTCATCTCCGTCGGCGCGGGATCATAGAGAAAAGAGCTCGTCGTGCCCTGCAGAAATGTCGACAAGCTGGCGAATGTCGCTTGCCCGTATTGGCTGAGCGCCAGCGTCTCGTTCGACTGGAACGGCTGCAACCACACACCAAAGCTCAGTTGATGACGCCCGCGCGTCAGCGTGGCGCGATCCTCGATGGTGTAGAGATTCCGGTGAACGCCCAGGTTGCTGCCGTTATTGCTGCCCGCCAATCCTACTTGCGCTTGTGGATTCGACGCCGCGCTTCCGCCGACGACAACTGCCCCCACCGGCAAGCCCGTCAGAAAACCTGGAACCGTAGCTGCCGGTGTGCCCGGCGTCGGTTCGCCCGTAAAATAGTATCCGGCCCGGGTATACCCGAACCTCGCCGTGTTCAGCAGCGCCGGCGAAAAAACATGCGTCTCCTCGAGGCTCAGCACTTGCTCCCGCAGGTTCTCAATGTCCGTGCTGTAAGGATTCGCGGGAGTCGCCGTTACGTCTCGTCCGTCATCGATGGTATAGACGGCGGCAAGTGTGTCCTTCTCCGAAAAATTGTGGTCTACCCGCACGGTTCCGAAATCCTCGCGTATGGTTTGCAGTGGGCTACTGAACACTTCGGCGATACCGTTGAAATCCGGAGCTCCGGCAGGCGCCGTGGGCCACAGATTCAGAAGTGGCTGGACGCTGGCAACCGCGTTGGCCCGCGAAGTTGCATCCGGAACGAAAGCCGCGGACGTCTGGTGCAGGTTTTGCCGGAAGCCTTCATAGTTGGCGAAGACGAAGGTCTTGTCCTGCTGGATGGGCCCGCCCCCGGAGACGCCAAACTGGTTGCGCTGAAATGGCGGCGCCGAACCCTGATCGAAATAGTTCGGCGCATCGAGCGCATGGTTCCGCAAGAATTCGTACACCGAGCCATGCCACTGGTTGCTTCCCGATTGCGTGACGATGATCACCTGGCCCCCAGGATGTTTGCCCAACTCGGCGCCGTACGTGTCGCGCTCCACGTTGAATTCGCGCACCGCCTCCACGCCCAGCAGCATGCCGCTCGTTCCGCCCGGCTGCATGTTGTTCTCCGCCGCGCCCGAATATTCCACTCCATTCAACAAAAAGAGGTTCTGCTGTGGCCGGTTGCCGGAAACCGAGAAGTTGTTGGCTGTTGTGGAATTCGAAATCCCCGTCCCGCCCGTCTTTTGCGAAGTGAAGTTCACGATGCCGGGATTTAGCGTCAGCAGCAGATCATAGCTTCGCCCATTCAACGGAAGCTCTTTGACTTGCCGTTCTCCCACCAGCCCGGAAATATCGCTCGTCGTCGTGCTGACCATGGGCGCTTCTTCCTTCACCAGCACCTGCTGTCTCTCGGTTCCCACGTGCAAACTCAAATCCACTTCCGCCTCTTGTCCCACTGCAAGATGGATTCCGCCGCGCGTCTGTTCCTGGAATCCCGCCTTCGACACGCTGATTTTGTATTCGCCGACAGGCAATGCCAGCACCTCGTAACGCCCCGCGTCGTCCGTTACGGAAGGGCGCGCCGCTCCGGTTTCGACATTCGTGACCGTGATCGAGGCGCCCGCAATACGGGCGCCGGAAGGATCCCTGATCACGCCTGCGAGGCTCGCGGAAACTTGCGCGCGCAGGACCGGCGCACCGGCCAGGATGAGTAGAAGAAGGCTGAAGAACAAGTTCTTGCGCATGAACAGATCCCTTTCGAAGAAAGAGATTGGAACACCAATTCAATACGGATTGCAATGTGATGTCAAACCGGCTTAATACGGATAGCCTGTAGGCGAGTCCATACGAATTGAAGGAGGCAAATTCGTACTTGAGATTCAGCCGCTGCACCGTGGCCGTGCCGCCGAATCAACCGGAACGCGCCGGAAAGTGAAGGAACGTCCTCAGCCAGGTCAGTCAACTGCTTCGCGCGCTTCGTTTGAGGCTGGCAGGGGCGAAGGAAAGGAGCGCCGCAATCCCCTCAAAGGAGGGATGTGCGGCGCTCTTGGGGGTTCTGGCTGGTGGTTTGGGGAGTACGCTGCGGAACTACGGTTGGTGGGAGCCATCTTGCGCAAACCGGGCGCAGGGCCACGGTATCGACATTCGCGCAAATCTTCACAATTTTTGTTTTGTCATTCATCCGCTTTTTCCGTTTCCCGACGGAACTATTTGCTTGTGGTGTTTTTGTGCACCCGTCAAATGTGCAGGATGCTTGCCAAACGATGGATCTGCAAACCCTGCGTTTTCCATGTTTTACAAATCATCGAGAAGAGAAGCCCTGCATCAAGGCGAGACACTGTGCCTTCGAGGAACACACCTGCGCTTAGATAAGCGGCCGCATGAAGTCCTTTTCTCCGACAAACCCAGATTGATTGGTGGAAAAGCTCAGGCCGCGGCCCCGCCGCTTTTTTCCCGCGAGCGCACTTCGTGGCCGTCCCGTTTCAGATAGCGGTACAGGCTTGTCCGGCCGATTCCCAAAACCTGCGCCGCCCGCAACCGGTTTCCCTGGCACAACTCGAGCACTCGCTGGATATGCAATTTGCGCACCTCGTCCAGCGACAACGGCCTCCAGTCATCTCCCTCAGGCCTTCGCGGACCCCGCTGCTGCAAATGCTCCGGCAAATCCGCGAGGTCGATGAAATCCCCAGTCGCCGTAATCGCGGCCGTGGCAATCACGTTTTCCAGTTCCCGCACGTTTCCCGGCCAGGCATGCTGCAGCAGCACTGTTTGCGCCCGCCGCGTCAATCCGGAAATATTTTTTCCGTACACGTCGTTGTATTTTTTCAGGAAGTAGTGCACCAGCAACGGAATGTCTTCGAGGCGCTCCGTCAGTGACGGCACTCGAATTTGAATGGAGCTCAGCCTGTAGAATAGGTCCTCCCGGAACCGCCCCGCGAGCACCTCAGCCCGCAGATCCCGGTTTGTCGCCGCAATCAGCCGCACGTTCACCTGCCGCACTTCCGGCGAACCCACCCGCTGAATCTCCCGGTTCTGGATCACGCGCAGCAGCTTGGCCTGCATCGGCAGGGACGTCTCGCCAATCTCATCGAGAAACACCGTCCCATTGTTAGCATATTCAAAAAGCCCCGGCCTTGTGTCCGTCGCCCCCGTAAACGACCCGCGCACATGCCCAAAAAGCTGGCTCTCCAGCAGCGTGTCCACCATCGCGGAACAGTTGCAGATCGCCAGCTTCTGCTGGCTCACCGGACTGATGTTGTGAATCGCCCGCGCCACCAGCTCTTTGCCCGTTCCGGTCGAGCCCACCAGCAAAACGTTCGTATAATGCCGCGCCACCTTCCGCGCGAAATCAAAAACTTCCAACATGACCGGGCTCTTTCCCACGATCCCATGGAACTCCAGGTCCTTGAGCAACTGCTCTTCCAGCGCCCGCACCCTTCGTCGCTGGTCGTACAGCATCGCCACTTCGTCCAGAGTTCTCTTCAACCGGGTGCGATCAATGGGCTTTGGCAGAAAATCCGTCGCGCCGCGCCGGATGGCCTCCAGCGCCGATTCCAACGTGTACTCCCCAGTCATCACTATGATGTGAATCCCGGGATCGTTCCGCAGCGCGCGGTCGAGAAATTCATACCCGTTCATCCCCGGCATGTTGACATCCGCTAGCACCAGCCGGCACCGCCCCGACCGCACCAGACTCAGAGCCTCTTCCGGGTCTGAAGTCGTGACGGCTTCATACCCCATCTCCTCCATCACCGCGGAAAGCATGTCCAATTGGGAGTGATCGTTGTCCAGAATGCAGGGCGTCAGCGAGGTCCTCGGGGCCGCCAACTCGATAGTCTTGGTATACGCGTGTGCCACGCCAAACACACTCGCAACCTTTGCGCCATCCTCCCACCTCACTTCTGTGAACGCGTTCCGCGCGCGCATCTAAACCCCGCGCGATCGCTATATGTATGGAAAGCCTGAGAAATCAGCCATTTATGGACAATCTAATCCAGAATGCCCGTTAACGAGCGCACAATTTTTTCCAATTCACTCGAAACACAAACTTTCACCGCATTCCGATTCGGGTCACTATCTCGTTTCGGGGCGGAACTCGACAATTTCTCAATCTGCTCACTGGCGATCCACGTCATGGCTGTAGTCGCGCCAACTATGCGTACGGGCTCTCCCGTTCCTTCACTTGCGGACTCACACTATGGAGGCGGAACTGGTGCAGCCCGCTCTGCGTCCTCCCCACCGCTTCGGCTTCATAGACGACAGGGTGCGACCGGTCGGCCTCTCCCGTTTGCAGCAGCCGCACGAAAAGGACAGCGTTATCCGGCAGGGCCTGTTTGAGCGACACGTGCTTGCCGCTGTCCGCATTCCAGAAGAGGTCGCACCGCTCCACGAAAAAATTCCGCGCGTGGTCCCATCCGGAGATTTCCACGGGATAAAGCCGACTGCCTTGGATGGACATGCAACGAAGCATCGATGGCCTCCCAGGCATCGAAATGCAGCCTGAGAACCACTCCTGTCGCAGCGTAATCTAATGATAATGAAAGGATTACTTCAATAGAAGCCGCCTGGCAATGTTCGCGGAAGCAACATGTCTTGGCAGGCTGCTCCGGATCGGAGCACTACAGATGGACCGGAAGCAGTAATCTGCTCGCGAAATTGTAGATGGGATCGTAGATGTACTGAAAAAGGACGATTCCTACGATAAGTCCCGCCAGCGCCAAGCTATTTCCCCGCAGCCAGTCCAAATATCGCTGCGCCGTCTCTTCGCCCATGAACAGCATGACGGCCGTGCTGCCATCGAGAGGAGAAAACGGCAGAAGGTTGAATGTTCCCAGCAACAGGTTTAACGAAAAAAAGATGAGAAGCGTGGTAGCCACGAAATCCAGGTGGTGTGTGACGGGATCGCGATGAAACCACCCTCCTGCGGCTCCGAGGTGCAGCCCGGCCACGGCGATCAGCATCAGCGAAAAATTTGCCGCCGGACCCGCCAGCGCCATCCACGCAGAGCGCCGCGGATGCCGCCTCTCCCACAACGGGTCGAACGGCGCGCTCGCCCATCCAAACATGGTATGCATGGCCACGAACGAAAGCAGAGGAATCACAATCATGCCCCAGGGTTCGCGCCGCATGTGCGGCACCGGATTCAGCGAGATCTGTCCGCCGAGCGCCGCTGTTTCGTCGCCTCCCATTTTGGCAACCAGTGCGTGGGCGGCCTCGTGGCATGTCGTCGAGAAGAGAAACGCCACATACCAGATGAATCCGAAGACGAGAAGTTCGGGAGTGAGTTCCGGCAAGAAATTTGGCCCTTTCGTTGGCTCAGCTCAAGCAGACTAGAGGTTGTCCCTCCTCATTGCAAGCCGTACCACTCAGCGCCCGTCCCGAAAGACTTCCACCGGCCCTTATTCCGTTTGTCTTCTGGTCAGAACGTTACGGATCCCATACGAATTTCTCGCATCTCCCAACATTCCCCCGGTCGGTGGTAGACTCCCTGCATGGCAACCAAGACCAAAAAGAAGAAACCCATCAAATCCAAGAAGAAGATCACCCGGAAGCTTGCGGCCAAGAGTAAATCGGTGAAAAAAGCTCCGAAGGCCAAGAAGCCCGTTCCAATGAAGAATGCTTCCGCAATCGCAACTCCAAAACATAAAACTGCTTCGAGGAAACCTCGCGTGCGTGGCAAGCGCGAAGACGTGGACTCCGTCGTATTCGAGCCCAAGGGCTTGGGCGCGCGCTCGGGCGGCCAGTCGGGCGACTTGCAGGGTTTGTCGAACCGCGGCGGCGCGGATTCCGAAAGCGTCGATGAATTGCTCGAAGAAGGCAATGCCTTCGAGGCCGAGGTCGTTAAGGGCGTCGAAGACGTTCCGGATGCCGATGAGGGCGAAGTGCGCACCCACGAAGTCCCGGAAGACGATGTTCCGGAAGAATACCTCGAAGGGGATGACTGAGGATGGATTTAGTACGCAGGTCATAAACACGCGCAAAGGAGAGGCTTTCATCAGACTCATGAGATTTCCCAAAATTCTGTTTGTGCTCGCGGCATTTGCCCTGCTGTCTCTTGCGTCCTATTCTCGTGGCAACGACTCGAAAAGCGGCTCATCCTCGGAGCCAGTGACGGCCTATCTTGGCCGTTGGGATTTGACGCTCAAGTCGGCCGGCCACGAATACCCCTCTTGGCTGGATTTGCGCGAGGAAAATGGCCAACTCAAAGCCGAAATGGTGGGCCGCTGGGGAAATGCGCGCCCGTTGCCGAGCGCCGAGTTCACGAACGGCCAGCTGAAGTTCATGTCTCCCAAAGAGGAAGAGAGCAGTAAAACCGACTTGGTTTTCGAAGGAACGCTAAAGGGGAGAATTCTTTCCGGTACGCTGAACGGCCCCGACGGCAAGAGGTGGGAATGGACTGGCCGCAGAGCGCCATCTCTCAGACGGACCGGCACGCCAAAGTGGGGAACGGCCATTGCACTCTTCAACGGCACGGATTTAACGGGCTGGCACGAATCCACCCCCGGCGTTTCGCCGGTTTGGAAAGTCGAAAACGGCGCGCTTGTCACTCCAGGCAATGGGCCGGAACTTATCAACGACTCCAAGTTTGAAGACTTCAAGCTGCACGTCGAATTCAACTGCGGCCCGGAATCCAACAGCGGCGTCTATTTGCGCGGCCGCTACGAAGTCCAGGTGGAAACCGACTCGATCACGGATCCGCCCAATCGCCGCATCGGCAGCATCTACGGTTTCATCGCTCCGGAGCCGGAGCTTCCGCGCACGCCGGACGTTTGGCAAACCTACGACATCACCCTGATCGGCCGCCGCATCACTCTCGTGCACGACGGCCAGACCGTCATCGACAACAAGGAAATCCCCGGCATCACCGGCGGCGCCCTCGAAAGCCACGAAGCCCTTCCCGGCCCAATCTATCTTCAAGGCAGCGAAAAAGGGCATGTGCTCTTCCGCAGCGTCGTTATCACTCCCGCAAGCGAGTGACCCGGACTGTCTGGGCCAACGCCCGAGCTTCCCTTTGAACTCAATGAGCAAGCAATCAAGAATATGAGAGAGAACTCTAGAATTCTCTAGACTTCTGTAGCTCACGTGCGTAAGATCGTTTTAAAGAGGCAAGCGCGTGGCCAAAGCACTTACAAAAAAGGTCGGCTTGGAAATGGATGCGCGCCTTTATCGCCAGCTTTCCGCGCTCGCCAAGGAAAACGGACAATCCCGCCGCTTTCTTCTTGAAAAGGCGCTGGAACATTACATTCAATTCGTAGTTCCTACTCAAAGCACGGTTCGGCCGGAAATCATGAGCCATTTCCGACGCTCCACCGACAAAAACCGCAAGCTCCATAGTCTCCTCGCGAAGTAAGCCGCATGTCCGCCGAAAAGGAATTCTCGCCTCGGTTTGTTTACCTGACTGTCGCTGAGGCGATCGAAATGCATCGTCAGTTGATCGACGAATTTGGCGGCATCCATGGGCTTCGCGATAAAGGCCTGCTTGAGGCGGCCATTTTTCGCCCCCAGAACGGCTATTACGACGACCTGATCCACGAAGCCGCGGCCCTCATGGAATCGCTCGCAAACAACCACGCTTTTCTCGATGGCAACAAGAGAATCTGCCTTGCCGCAACGGATACGTTTCTCCGTGTCAACGGCCATTACTTGGAGCTTGAGCCGCTGGCAGCGTACAAATTCATCATGGATTCCATCGGCAAACGAGTGTTTCGCATTGGCCTGGTCCGAGAGTGGCTCGCCGCTCATGTCCAGCCGCTCAAGAATGGCTGAGTAGCTTCAAGTACGCACCGCACATTTTGGCGTCTCAAATTCCATTTTCAGTGGCTAAGAACGGGCAGGTTGCGAGACGGGCGTCAACACAAAAGCCTGCTCAAGGGGTAAGATGTGCCCCAACCAGTTGTAAAGGAGCTCAAATGGTGCTGGTTTTAAGAATCGCGCTCGCTTTGGCGCTTCTCACGGCGCCTCTAGGCATGGGATTTGCCGTCGCCCAGCAACGCCCGATCGTCCTGAAAGCTGCAACGGTACTCGACGGCAAAGGCCAAATTCTTCACGACACGATCATCGTCGTCGAAGGCGAAAAGATTGCACGCATCGGCGGAGATGCGCCGCCGCATTCAATCACCTACGACCTGACCAGTCTGGCGGTCACTCCCGGCTGGATTGACACGCATGACCACATCTACTGGCATTTCGATAATGGCCGCCTCGCCGGCAAAGACGAACCTTCCGCGCGAGCCATGCTCCACGCCGCGGACAATGCCATCGTCACTCTTAACGCCGGTTTCACCACCATCCAGAGCCCCGGCTCGCCGCAAGATAAGGATCTCCGCGGCGCCATCGCTCGCGGAATTATTCCCGGCCCGCGAATACTTACGTCGCTCGAACCTCTCGACGAGAAAAGCGGCTCCTCGGAAAAACTTCGCGAACTGGTTCGCGAACGAAAACAACAAGGCGCGGATTTCATCAAACTGTTCGCCTCCAAAAGCATACGCGAAGGCGGCACGCAAACCATGACCGACGAACAGCTCCAGGCCGCTTGTGGCGAAGCAAGGGCGCTTGGGATGCGCACTATTGTCCACGCGCACTCGGCCGAATCAGCGAAAGCCGCGACGCTCGCCGGCTGCACCTCCATAGAACATGGCGCCTACGTAACCGATGACGTCTTCACACTGATGGCGCAGCACGGAACTTACTACGACCCCAACATCGGCCTCGTGCTGCAAAACTATCTCGAAAACAAGGAAAAATTCCTCGGCATCGGCAACTACAATGAGCAAGGCTTCGCTTTCATGCAGAAGGGCATCGGCATTGTCCTGGAAACTTTCAAGAGAGCTCTGAAGCACAAGGATCTGAAGATTGTCTACGGCACGGATGCCGTCGCCGGTGCGCACGGACGAAATTATGAAGAATTCATCGCCCGCGTGCGCGAAGGCGGCCAGGACCCCATGGCCGCGATCATGTCCGCAACTTCGATCTCTGCAGCGTCCCTCGGCCTGCAAGATAAGATTGGCGCCATCGCGCCGGGGATGGGCGCCGACATCATCGCCATGGACGGTGACCCCCTCCAGGACGTTACCGCGGCTCGCCCCGCGTCGTTTTCGTCATGAAAGGCGGCACCGTCTACGAAAATCTTCCGCGCAACGCGAAGCGAACCGCGGCGCACTAAACGACTATCCGCCGTTTCGCGTGCTTCCTACGGAGTGAAGTTGGCCAGTCCAAGCGAGACGTATGCCCGCGTCCAACAGTTGGTATGCAAACTAAGGCGCGATGACCCCAGCTCCTCAAGAGCTCTTGTGACCGGAAACGCGACGAAACGTCCCACTATCGGACGGTCTGCCCGCCGCCTCCTTCCGTGAAGTTTTTCGTTACTGTTGTATTTTCAATAGCTTAGGCACTTTGATGCGTGGCGCTAGAGGTGCGGCTGCCATTTACGTCATGAGCGCCGCTACCGTAGTCCTGGACGCCTACAACTTTGAACCATCAAACGCCGAACTGTTGCGCGTCGCCCAGAGGAAAACCTTGGCCGACGCTCGCCTCGGGGACGGCGAAGCCTTCGCCGAAATGATCCAGCCCTACTCGCCGGGTCTCTACCGTCGAGCCCTGCGGATGACCGGCAACGCCGCCGATGCCGAGGATGTCCGCCAGGAAGCCCTCCTGAAAGCCTTCTCGCGCCTCAGCCAGTTTGCGGGTCAGCAAGACGAGGGGAAAGACGACCTCCACGCCTGGATTTCGCGAATCACGACAAATGCCTCGATCGACTTAATCCGCCAACGCCGCGAAGGCAAATACGTCTCGCTCGAAGAGCCCGGCGCCACGCCCGAGGAAACCTTTGGGGCTCGCCTTGCCGCGCGAGCCGATAATCCCGAAGAGCAATATTCGCGGCGCGAATTGCGCGGCCTGATGGCTGGCGCTATCGCGCGCCTTGCTCCCGACCTGCGCCAAATCTGCCTGCTGCGCGACGTTTTGCAATATTCCACGCACGAAGTTGCCGCTCGCCTGGGTATCTCGACGGTGGCGGTACGCCTGCGGCTCTTCCGCGCTCACCGAAGGCTCCGGGAAGCTCTTCAAGATCGTATGCGGCAGAAGAGGCGTACCCCAACCCCTGGCGCTGCAGTCCTGCGCGCGCCAAAGCCCACGAAGCCGGACCACAGAGAAAAATTTCTTCAAATGAACGCTCAAGCCGAATTCGCCTGCGGCGACTAAACGAGTTCGTCCGCAAAATTTCTGCCAGAGAAAAAAATCAGGATTGCACGATTTTCTCGTGGGTCACTTTTTCGAATGCTTTGGGCCTTGAATAGGAAGAAGCAGCCGCTTAGGGCCGCTCACGAAAGGACTGCCTCGTTCGTAAAAACGAAAAGGCTGGTCGGCCGCGTGAGTGATGCCAATCCGCACGGTACTTGCAACAGCACCTTCCGCGGCGCCCGACCTCCCAGACCCATCCGGTTGTGGATTTCGCAGTGCTCCGAGCCAAAGCGGCCCGCGCGAAAACAGGTCAAGTCCATCGAGGCTTCTGTCAATCCGCAGGGCCGCCGCCAACCGCCCAGGTCCGCGCGTGAGATCAAGCAGCGCCTCGCTCTCCCGGTTACGCTGCATCAGGTCAATTCCTTCGAGCGGTTCCAGCGCACGAATCAAAACGCCGCCGCCAACGCCGGCTTTTTCGCTCGAAATATTCAGCATGAAATGCATGCCATAGTTGAAATACACGTAAACATGTCCATGCCGCAAGAATAGCGATCGGTTTCTTCGTGTCTCGCCGCGAAAATGGTGTCCTGCGGGATCGCCTGGCGGATAGCCTTCCGCTTCCACAATTCGCCCGCTAATCCGCCCATCCGGCAATTCGCGAACCACGACCTTTCCGATCAGAAACCGCGCAAGTTCCAGTGTGTCGCAAGGAAGTTCTTTTCGCGTTATCCGGCGGAGTTTGAGGGAAGAGCGTTTCACGGTTACGGTGAGCTTACGTCGGGCGGCTCGTTGTTGAAAAGCCGCGCCAGTTCTGCGTGGTCAATCACCACGGCGGGGTCCGTCTGAATCGCGTCAAAATATTTCTTCTGGAAAGCATCGCCCGATTCCGAAGGCGCGAACATTTTGCGAGCCAGCGAAATGGCCGTGCGAACATCTTCCTGCGTGACGGGGTTATCGCCGGCAAGCGTCTCGTCCAGCCGCACCACGAATTCCGAAATATTGTGAAGCCATCCGAACTGTTGGTGGTCGATCACCAGCCGGAAAAGTTCTCCCAGATTGACTTTCCCGTTGACTCGCTCGTATTCCCGCCGCTCCATATCGAGCAGCGTCTTGTGCACACGAAGCAACGCGAGCCGCAGAGCCACGAGCTTCTCGCGGGGAACTGCGTCGTGGTTTCCCTCTGAAGATGCCTTAGCGTCAGGTGGGTTCATATTCCGTCTGAAGCTTTATTGTCCGACAGAATGAGCCGATTTTCCATTCCGAGCTCAGCAAAAAGGTGAGAGGGATCGTCGTCGCCAGCCGCGTCCGGACACGCCACTATTTTGCGTCGTGAAAGATGATCCCAGGGAGTATCGCGTGCCGGTACGCACTCGGCTGACGCCGTGACTATGCGCCTTCGACCATGAAATTATCTTCTACGCTCGACAAAAATTTTGCCGTGTTCCGCGTATAACGGCGCAGAGCCAGAAACCGTCTAATTAAACGATTTACTAAATCACTCGGCTCCGCAGGACGAGGCGCGTTTTTCAGGCCTCCGTTCAGGAGAATAGGAAAGGGAGTTGTATATGAAAGCGTCGAACATCTTCACCGTGTTGCTTGGAAGTTCTTTGTTGCTCACCGCCAGCGCTTTCGCTGGGAACACCAACAAGAAGTCGCTCCATCTGACGGATAGCGTCACCATTGAAGGCACGCAATTGAAGCCGGGAAACTACACCGTCGAATGGGGTGGCTCCGGCCCCAACGTCGAAGTGAACATCGTCAAAGGCAGGAAGACCGTGGCCACCGCCCCGGCTCGCGTTGTCTCTGTCAGCGAGCCTAATCGACAAGACGGCTACACGGCTTTAGCGGAAAAAGACGGGAGCCAATCCGTCCAGCAGTTTTTCTTCCGTGGCGAAAGGTTCAACCTCGAACTCGGCCAGGCTTCCGGCGCGAACGCAACGCCGGCCGCCACCAACGGCACGAACTAACCGGTCCATTGTTTCGCAGTACGTGAACCACCCAAAAGTGAAGAAGGGGCCCGGCCGGGCCCCTTCTTCTTTTACGTACGAGCAACTACTTTCTGAAACACAATTTCGCGAGCCAAGCGGTGCGGTCACGTCCAGAGCGTTTCTTTATAAGCGGCCATGAAGCAAATAATCTTCCCAATCTCAGCCCAACAATTTTCGCTCGCAGAACTAACCTTTGGCCGCTGCACACCATCGAAGTTAATGGAGTAAGAATTCATGTGCCTCCGCGGGCTGGAGCGTGCTATTTGGCGTTCTCGCCTGAGGAGAAGACCAAAGGGAGTTGTGTATGAAAGTGTCGAGGCTTTCCACGCTGCTGATCGGAAGTTCCTTGTTGTTGTCCGCTAGCGTTTTTGCTTCCAACATCAACAAGAAATCTCTCCACTTGTATGAAAACGTCACCGTCCAGGGCAAGCAATTGGCCCCGGGCGATTACAAAGTCGAGTGGAGCGGTTCGGGTCCGGAGGTGAAAATAAGCATTCTCAAAGGCAGGGAAACGGTAGCCACCACAACCGCTCGAGTCGTCTCGCAGTCCGAGTCGAATGACCAGGACGGCTACGCACTCAAGCCCGGAGAAAATGGACACCAGAATCTTGCCCAAGTCTTCTTCAGCGGCGAAAAATACGATCTGAATATTCTTCCGTCGTAACGCCCGGACGGCTCCAGCAGCGCCGCTCTCAGTCGAGCAAACTCAGGAAGCCGCCAGCTTGAATACCGCTGCATCGTGAAAACGGGAAGGGGCCTTTCGCATGCCCCTTCACCGCTTTTGGGGTAAGTTTATTTGCCGCTGCTCACAACACGCAGATTGTTCTTCACCGAAAAAGCATTGGGAACCTGACTTGCCCTGAGATTGGCCAGGTTTTTATCCGATTCGCTGTCGACCACACCTTCCAACGTGACATTCCCATTTTTCACGATAATGTGAATCGAAGGCACGGCCTGATATCCGTAGCGCGAAAGAACCGTATCACCGTAAATCGCCCTATAAACGGCGCGCCTCAGCTGATCATCCATCGGGGATAATGGCAGCACTTCAATATTGTTCACGACCGTGCTTACTCCCTCGATGCTCTTCACCGCTGCCGCGGCGTCAGATTTCAACGTCGGTCGCACCACCTGCCCCTCCAGAATCACTTTGTCGCCTTCCACTCGGTACGCCAGGTTGTCAAAGACGGAGTAGTACGGCAGCATGACCAAAACGTGGTGCACTTCACGAATGAGCTGCCTTTCTGTCTTCGGTTCGTTTTGAGCGGCCGCTTCACGCAAACGATGTGCCTGGGCGTTTGATGCCATGGGCACGGAACCCACAAACAGTGCTATTAGCAAGAGGGCCCGGAGTTCTTTTCTCATGTTCCTACTCCCAAAAAGTGTTGAGTCAGCCTTCGTTTCGTTAGATTCGAGAACTATTGGGATTGGGTGCACCCCCATTTGAAGGCACGCAGGTGTTAGCATACAAAAACGAGCTTCTACGGCCCAGGATAAGAAGAACGTAAGCCAAGGCTTTGTGAAATAGAAAGTGCTAGCCGAAGAATGACCGCTCAAGAGAGACTAGCGACGTGCTGATCATCGGGCATCGCGGCGCCTCCGGACATGCCCCGGAAAATACGCTAGCCGCATTCAAAAAGGCCGTGGCTCTGGGAGCCACTTTTATCGAGACGGATTTGCAGCTTTCGCGCGACGCTCATTTTGTGGCCATCCATGATGACACCGTCAATCGCACCACCAACGGCCAGGGCAAAGTGCATGATCAAACGCTCGCGGTGTTGCGGCGGCTGGACGCCGGCGCCTGGTTCGGAAGCGAATTCGCCGGAGAGCGCATTCCGACTCTCGAGGAAGTTCTGGAATTTGCGAAAAAGAACGATGTCGTTTGTTATTTGGAGCTGAAGCCCAGCGGCTCCTGGGGCGGGGAACACGCTTTGATTGGCGCTCTTCGCGAATCTGGAGAGGTCGCGAGAGTGGTGGTGATTTCTTTCGATCCCGCAATCCTGGGAGCGTTGCGAAAGATCGAGCCGACCCTCATGACCGGAGTTTTGTATGACGGGCAGCTTGCCGATCCTCAGACGGCCGCGATGGATGTTGGCGCGCGGCAAATCGTCGTGCGAGGCGATCTGGTCACGCCGGCAATGATGGTGGAAGCCCACAAGAAAGACCTGCAAGTCGTGTGCTGGACAGTAAATCATCCGGCGCACATTCGGCTGCTTATGGCCGCCGGCGTGGACGGGATCATGAGCGACTATCCGGACCGCGTTATCGCGGCTCAGAAGAAAGACAGCGACAAGAGTTAGAGAGCGTCTGTTAGGGCGGCATGTAGCGCCGCGAATTGCGCGACGGAAAGTTGTTCCGCGCGCGCGTCAGGACGCAAACTTTGCGAGGCAAGGACTCCGCGAACGGTTTCCGGTGTTGCGAGGGACCTAAGGTTATTCACCAGCGTCTTGCGCTTCTGCGAAAAACACATTTTCACAAAATCGAGAAAAATTTCCTCATCCTCAAGTTTCAATTTGGCGCGTTCGCCCGGGAGGCGAAGTGTTACCAGTGCGGAGCCGACTTTCGGCGGCGGACTGAAAGCACCGCGCGGAATGTGAAGTACAAATTCCGGCCGAGTATAGAGTTGCGTGGCAACGGAGAGATACCCGTATTGCTTGGTCTGTGGTTTTGCAGTGAGACGCAGAGCGACTTCCTCTTGGATCACGACATGAATTTCATCGACCTGATCCGCGAACGAAAAGAAATGATGCAGGATCGGCGAGGTGATGTAGTAGGGCAAGTTTCCATACACCCGGATGCGCCGGCCAGCTGCGAGGCCGGCGAGATCGGTCTCCAAAACGTCGCCGGCAACGACAGTGACGTTCGAGCATTTTTTCGCGAGACGCCGGAGACTCGCCTGGAGCAGCGCATCCAGCTCGATGGCATAGACTGGCGCGCCAGTGCCCGCGAAGTGCTCGGTCATCTCCCCGTGGCCGGCGCCGACTTCTATCCAGCAGTACGATGGATCTGGCGCAATCTTAAGTCCCGCGGCTGAATGCGGCGAAACGCCAATGGCGCGCGTAATTTGTTCGCGCCAACCGGCATCCGCAAGAAAATGTTGGCCAAGACGCTGACGAGCCATGCGCCGAAAGTGTAGCAGGAAGAGCGCCGAAAGGTTCTTCCCACCCGGTTCAATCTTGACGCTCGAAACGGGCTCCAGTAGCGTAAAATAGTTGCGCACCGCGCGATCAATCACGTGAATGCGCCGAAGAAGAGAAAGACGCGTAGCGCGTCAAGAGAAACGAGCAAAGAGGAGCGAGTGAGAATTCTTTTCGTAGCATCGGAAGGCCTGCCATTTTCGAAAACCGGCGGCCTCGCGGACGTGGTCGAGGCCTTGCCAAAAGCCCTGGCCGCGCTGGGCTACGAAGTGGCCGTCGTGTTGCCCCGTTACCGGGGAACAAAACCCAGCGCCCTTGTGCTGCCCAGCCTCACGATTCCCCTCGCGAATCGCTTGCGGTTTCCCGCGATCGTGGATGGATCGCAGGTTTCCGGGGTTCGCTATTTTTTTGTGGACGACCCCGCGTATTTCGATCGCGACGGCTTGTACGGCACCAGCGCCGGAGATTATCCGGACAACGCCGAGCGCTACAGCGAATTCTGCCGCGCGGCGATCGAACTCGTGAAGCATGACTGGCCTGCGGACGTGATTCATTGCCATGACTGGCAGACCGCACTGGTCCCTGTGTTGCTGCGCTCATCCTACGGCGACGACCCCACTGTGAAAAACATTCCAGTGGTTTTCACCATCCACAACATGGGCTACCACGGACTCTTCCCGAAAGAAGTTCTTGAGCGTGCGGGCATCCCTTTGCCTTTGTACAATCCCGGCGCCCTCGAGTTTTATGGCAGCGTCAATTTCCTGAAAGGTGGACTGGTTTATTCGGATTTTCTTACCACCGTCAGCAAGCGTTACGCGCAAGAAATTCAGACCCCTGAGTTTGGCTGGGGACTCGACGGCGTGGTGCGCGGCCGCGCCGATCGTCTCGTCGGCATTTTGAACGGCGTGGATTATTCCGTATGGAGCCCGGACAAGGACAAGCTGATCCCCATGAAATATTCCGCCAAAGACATGAGCGGAAAACATGTCTGCAAGCAGGCGCTGCTGGAATTGTTCGGAATTGCGCCCGAATACGCAAATCGCCCGTTGATCGGAATTGTCTCGCGATTCGCGGATCAAAAAGGATTCGATCTGATCGCGGAGAAGGCACTCGAGCTGATGAAAGAGGATGTCTCGCTGGTTGTGCTCGGCTCCGGCGACCGCAAGTATGAGGAACTTTTCCTGGCGCTGGCCAATACCTTTCCGGGACGAGTCGGCGTGAAAATCGCCTACGACAACGCGGTTGCGCATAAAATCGAGGCCGGCGCGGACATGTTTCTGATGCCCTCGCGCTACGAGCCTTGCGGCTTGAATCAGATCTACAGCTTGAAGTATGGTACGGTGCCGGTTGTGAGAGCCACGGGAGGACTGGACGATACCGTCGAACCGTTCGATCTAGAACATGGCACGGGGACAGGTTTTAAATTCGCCGAATATTCCGGCAACGCCATGATGTATGCGATTCGCCAGGCTTTGCATCATTGCACCGACGAACGCATCTGGCGGCGCATCCAGCTGAACGGAATGGCGAAGGATTTTTCCTGGAAGGGGCCGGCGGCTGAGTATGCGAAAGTATACGAAGCGGCGCTGACCCTTCGGGGGGCCGGGCAGGCATCACGAAACCAATTAGGTGTTGCAACATCTAATTGAACTGACGAAGGAGAGATAGACAGCGGCCTAGCGGCAAGCTGTTGAGGACAAACAATATGGCTGAAAATATCCAGGCAGTGACGGACGGGAATTTCGAGGCAGAGGTACTGACGGCTAGCAGTTCGCAGCCCGTCATGGTGGATTTCTGGGCGGAGTGGTGCCGGCCTTGCCACATGCTCGCGCCCACAGTCGCCGAGATCGCGCACGATTACGCCGGCAAGATTAAGGTGATGAAGCTCAACGTTGATGAAGCGATGAACTCCGCGGGACGCTACAATATTCGCGGAATACCTACCCTACTGGTTTTCAAGAACGGGCAAGTGGTCGAGCAGATTGTAGGCGCGGTGCCCAAGGATCAGATCACCAAGGCGCTGGACCGACACGTCGCTCAAGTCGCCCAGTGATTTGTCGCGAGACAATTACAGCAAAGTTCTGGAGATAATTCGGGGCATGCCGGACTGTTGAGTACGGCATGCCCTTCGCTTTTTGGGCGTAGAATTGCGCGCGAGCCGCCAACCAGCCTGTGGAGCACGGCGACCAGGTATCCCCAAACGGTGGCTGTCGTGAACCAGAGGTTCGTCGATTGTTGGGTTAGACTGAACGAGCTTGAGGAGAGCGCTTGGAAACGGTTCCGTGCAATCTGTGCGGGTCGCAAGAATACTCAGTCGTTTATGAAATGCCCGACAGGAAGTTCTTCCGCGACGAGTTCTTTTCGGTCGTCGAATGCACTCAGTGCGGACTCGGGTTTTTGAACCCGAGGCCGACGATTACCGAGATACAGAAATACTATCCGTCGGAGTATTTCGAGAAGCCTCAAACAAAAAGCAATGCTCGCTATCTGCAGCGGCGCTTCAGCGCGGAAGCGAGATATCTTCAGGCCTTGGAGAGCCGCGGCAGCACGAAGAAGCTATTGGACGTGGGTTGCGCGACAGGAGACTTTCCGCGCTTCATGATCGCGCGCGGCTGGGACGTGGAAGGCGTGGAAGTTTCCGCGGTCGCGGACCAGATCAAAGATTTCCGCGTCTATACGGAGGAGTTTCAAGACATCCCTGTGAACGAACCGACTTACGACGCCGTGACGGCATGGGCGGTTCTTGAGCACGTGCACAATCCGATGGCCTATTTTCAGAAAACCGCCCGCGTGCTCAAGCCCGGTGGTTTGTTTGTTTTTTTGGTCCCCAATTTCCAGAGCGCCGCTTCGCGGCATCTTTTCTGTGAGGACGTTCCGCGCCATTTGTACTTTTACACGCAGCAAACGATTGGCCGCTATTTGGAGGGCACGGGATTCGCGCTGGTCAGCGAAGCCAATGGGCGCGACGTTTACAAAATGGCGCCGAACAACTGGCTGACGTACATGGTGCGCACCCGTTTGCTCGGGCGAACGTACACGTATCAGGACGTGCCGCTGACCAGCAAGGAGTTCCGGCGGCTTCGCCAATTGCCGAAGGGTATGGCGAGCGGGCTGAAATACGCGGCTTACTCGCCTTTGTCGGTCATCGACCGCATGCTGTGGCCGGTCATTGAGACCGCCCAGATCCTAAGGAAGACCTACGGGAACAGCACGTTCGTGGCGCGTCGAACCTAGCGGTCGAGGAGGTGGGAGCCGACGGCCAAGTTAACCAGATCCGGCCCCTCTCCCTGTTTTTTTGGTAAACGCTGTTTCTAAAGGGTTTAGCTTTTTCGTAAGTCGATTAGAATCAGTGTTTGCGAACGGATTCGCAAGTGTTGATTCTAAAGAGTTTGTGATTGCACCAAAGTTGTGGAACGGGGGGCAACTTTTTCTGCTCCCGACACGGTGGGTCCTGCTCTGTAAGCTGGCTACGCTGGGCCAAAACAAAAAAAGCGGCAGCCGGGCTGCCGCAGTCCAAACTTCTTCCAAACCTAACAGTAACTCTGGTGTTGCGGGTATTCAAGGGACAAATTGGACCGAAGGGAACGCGCTGTGCGATAGAATCGCGTGACAGGACGGACGAAATGACATTGAAAAGGTGCCATTGGGCGACAAGCGAGTTAAATATTCCTTATCACGACGAGGAGTGGGGTGTCCCGGTGCATGACGACCGGCGGTTGTTTGAGTTCGTGATATTGGAGGGGGCGCAGGCGGGGCTAAGTTGGGACACGATCTTGAAGAAGCGGGCGAGGTATCGGGAAGTGTTTGACGGGTTCGATGCGCAGAAAATTGCGCGATACGACAAGAAGAAGGTGCGGGAGCTCTTGAAAGATGCGGGGATTATTCGCAACAAGTTGAAAATTGCGGCGACGACTGCGAATGCGCAGGCGTTTTTGAAGGTGCGGGAGGAGTTTGGATCGTTCGACGCTTATATTTGGCAATTTGTGGGAGGTAAGCCAAAGCAGAACGCCCGGAAAACGCACAAACGATTGCCGGCAAAGACGGCGGAATCGGATGCAATGAGCAAGGACTTGCAGAAGCGCGGATTTCGGTTTGTGGGCTCGACGATTTGCTATGCGTTTATGCAGGCCACGGGGATGGTGAACGACCATTTGGTGGATTGCTTCCGGTATGCGGAGTTGCAGAAGTAGGGATCGTCCCTTGGCCTACTGGTGCGGAGTGCCTTGGGTGTCATAACCAAGGATTTCATCATCGGTCCGCTCGTCTAGGTGGGGAAGGGCGTCCACACGGCGGAGAATATCGTAGATGTCCTCGAAAAGATTCTTGGTGCCGGGACGACGGAGGCGTTCGAGACGCTCTCGAAGGGAGTTGGTGATGACGTCCGTCAGGGACTCGCCGGTTTCCCTGGAGAGTGCGCGGACAAGTTTCTCGGTTTCCGAGCTTCTTATCGTGATAGCCATCGTTTTGACCGCAGAACGTTGCGAGCGACTTTACGCCCAATCCTCCAGATTTCAGGTGCCAAGCGGCCTTGTTGAAGTTTCTCCATCGTCGCTCGATATGTTTCAATTCTTGGATAAGGTCTATGGTTCTTATCTTAATTTGAGCGACTCGCCAAGTATAGGGCAACATCGCTTGCTTGCGTTGAGGGCGAGGCGAGCTTACGATAATGGCCTGCCGTTTCTTGGTGCTTTCCAACGCAGTTTAAATGGTGTGATCGTTGAAGCGATGAAGTGTGGTCTGGGTGAGGGAAAAGAGAACAGGCAGGAGTGCCTGTTCTACTGAGGAGAGGGCCTGCATGAAATCGGTGGTGGTAGTGGGCGCGCAGTGGGGCGATGAAGGAAAAGGCAAGGTTGTGGATTACCTTGCGGGGTCGTTTGATTATATTGCGCGCGTGGCGGGGGGGCACAATGCGGGGCACACGGTCATTATTGGTAAAGAGCGATATGTGCTGCAGTTGATTCCTTGCGGGATTTTGCGGCCTAAGCAGCAGGCCGTGATCGGGACGGGGGTGGTGGTGGATCCGGCGGCGCTGGTGGCGGAGATCGAGACGCTGGCGAAAGCGGGGATCGACGTGAAGGGGCGATTGCACGTTAGCAATCGCGCACATTTGATTTTTCCGTATCACCGCGAGCTGGATAAAGCCGCGGAAGGCGCGCGCGGCGCGGACAAAATTGGAACGACTTCGCGCGGAATCGGGCCGGCCTACGAGGATAAGATGGCGCGGCGCGGTTTGCGGATGTGCGATTTGCTGGAGCCGGAATTGTTTCGCAAGAAGGCGGCGCGGGTTGTGGCCGAAAAGAACCGGCTGGCAAAAGGCGCTTATGGCGCGGACATCGATTTTTCGCATGAAGTGGAAGCGACGCTGAAGTTGGGCGAAAAAATCCGTGGATATATTTGCGACACGGCGGAGTTGGTGAATCGCGCGCTGGATGAAGGGAAGTCGGTGCTATTTGAAGGCGCTCAGGGAACGATGCTGGACATCGATCATGGGACATATCCCTATGTGACATCTTCAAGCGCGATTTCTGGTGGGGCGACGACGGGCGTTGGTGTGCCGCCGACAAAAATCAAGAATGTGCTGGGAATTTCGAAGGCGTATACGACGCGCGTGGGCGGCGGGCCGTTTCCGACGGAGATGCCGGAGCTGGAAGCTAAAGAGGTGCGCGAGCGCGGGAAAGAGTTTGGAGCGGTGACGGGCCGGGCTCGGCGATGCGGCTGGCTGGACTTGATGGTGCTGCGCTACGCGAAGATGATCAATGGGATTGATTCGTTGGTGGTGACGAAGCTGGACGTGTTTGATACGCAGCGCGAGATTCAGGTTTGTGTGGGATATAAGTACAAGGGGCAGACGCTGAAGGAGATGCCGGCGCTGGCGGAAGAGTACGAGCAGGTGACGCCGGAATATAAGACCGTTCCGGGATGGTGCGAGTCGACATACGGGGTGAAGGACGGCGCGAAGTTGCCGAAGGCAGCCTTGGATTACTTGCGATTCATCGGAGATTTCTTGCAGGTGGAGATCGGGATGATTTCGACCGGGCCGGAGCGGGATGCGACGATTGTGCCAGAGGGGACTTTGCTGGCACGGTGGCTCTGACGGATGGATCTGCGGTTCCGCGCGAGAGGCTTTTAACACAGAGTTCACAGAGGTCACGGAGAAGACCAAGAGAAAGCGTCGAGAAATAGCAACCGATGCTCACCCACGAGCAAGCCCGCCAGACAGTCCTCGAGAGAGTTGGAGAGAAGAAAGGTCCGCGCGCTACGGAACAGCTACGCGTGGGCGATGCGCTGGGGTATGTGTTGGCGCAGGAAGTAAAAACGGACCGCGAATATCCTCCGTTTAACCGGGCTACTCGCGATGGATATGCCGTGTTTGCGGCGGATGCGGGAGCGGGAGCGACGCTGAAGTGTACCGGAGAGATTAAGGCCGGGGACCGGGTCACAAAAGAATTGTGGGCGGAGACGTGCGTGCAGATCATGACAGGCGCGGCGGTGCCGTCCGGCGCCGACGCTGTTGTAATGGTCGAACACACCAAGCGCGATGGCGACAACGTGCGCTTCGAGCGGGCCGCAGTGACAGGGCAAAATTTCGTGCCGCGTGGAAGTGAGGCGCGCGCGGGGCAGACGCTGCTGACTCCAGGAATGCGACTGGGTTATGCGCAGCTTGCGCTGGCGGCGCAAGTTGGCGCGGCGGAACTGAAGTGTGGACAAAAACCGCGTGTGGCGATTCTTTCCACGGGCGATGAGATTGTGCCGGTAGACAGCATTCCGGGGCGATTCCAGATTCGCAACAGCAACAGCGTGTCGCTGGCGGCACAGGTGCGGCTGGCTGGAGGCAAGCCGGTGCTGCTGGGAAACGCGATGGACCGCGAGGATGATTTGACATCGAAAATCCGGCGGGGATTGCAGGAGGATTTGCTGGTTTTGTCGGGCGGCGTATCGATGGGGAAATACGATTTGGTTGAGAAGGTGCTGAAGGATATGGGCGCGGAATTTTATTTTGACGCGGTGGCGATTCGGCCCGGTAAGCCGGCAGTATTTGGGAAATGCGGGGAGACGTATGTGTTCGGGCTGCCGGGGAACCCCGTCTCGACGATGGTGACGTTTGAGTTGTTTGTCACGCCGGCGGTGGATTTGCTGGCGGGTGCCGAAGCGCGGTCTTTGCCGATCGTCGAAGCGCGCTTGGGCGAGGCGCTGCACGAGAAACCGGGAGTGACACATTTTTTGCCCGCACGCCTGGAAGGGCAGGGAGCAGAGCTGGAGGTTACGGCTTTGAAGTGGCAGGGATCGGGGGACGTGGCGGCGCTGGCCAAGGCGAATTGTTACGTGGTGGTGCCGACGCAGCAAGAAGATCTGGCCGCCGGAGAAAGAGTCGATGTATTGCTGCGAAGGGATTTGCTTTGATCCGGATAGAGAGGAATGAAGTAAAGGCGTATCGGAGTAAAGAAAGACGAAGAGAAAGATTTTATACAGAGGTTACAGAGACTCCGAGGACAGAGAAGAGAAGATCGGATTGAGCGAATGGGCAAGCTGTCACATTACGGCCGCCGCGGCGAAGTGAGGATGGTGGACGTGTCGGAAAAGGCCGTGACGGCCCGGACGGCGGTGGCGCAGGGGTTTGTGAAAATGAAGCCGGAAGTGGTGCGCGCGGTGAAGCGGCTGCGGAATCCCAAGGGGAACCCACTGGAAGTGGCCCGCATTGCCGGGATCGCGGCGGCGAAGAGGACCGCGGAGTGGATACCTCTTTGTCATCCACTGCCGCTGACGCACATTGATGTGACTGCGCGGCTGTGCCAAAATGGCGTGGAAGTTCGCTCCGAAGTTACGGCGACCGCTCAAACCGGGGTCGAAATGGAAGCGCTGGTCGCCGTTACTGCCGCGGCCCTCACGGTCTACGACATGTGCAAAGCTCTCGATAAAGGGATGGAAATCAGCGGGATTGTTCTCGTCAAAAAGACGGGCGGGAAGAGCGGCGACTATATTCGGGAAGCGAGTGCTGCGGGAAATCGCAAAAAAAGCGCGAGGAATCGGAGCCGATGACCGCGGCGACTACAAAAACTGTCAAATTGCTGGTGGCGGACGACAATCCGCTGGTGCGGGACTTGATCGTCAAGGGCATGGAGCCGTTTTGCGAAGTTGAGACGGCGGCGGACGGCGCGGACGCGTTGTTGAAAGTGATTGATAATGCCCCAGATGTAATCCTCTGCGACTACAAAATGCCGGGGCTCGATGGACGGCAGCTTTTTGAGAAGTTGCGTGGGCGCGAGGCGACGCGGCACATTCCGTTTTTGTTCATGGCGAGCCGGGCGGATATCGAGGAGCGTTTGCGGCCGCTGGTGGACGGCGTGGAAGATTTTGTCACGAAACCATTTCTCGTGAAGGATTTGGTGCGCATCGCGAAGAAAGTCGTGGACCGGCTGCACCTGGAAAAATTACAGAAGCGCGCGTCGCGGCCCGGCGTAATTCAAGGGCGTCTCGAAGAGATGAGCATGATCGACCTGATGCAGTCGCTCGAGATGGGGCAGAAATCGTGCCGGCTGGTGGTAAATCACAACGGCGAACAGGGCGAGCTGTTTTTTGCGAATGGGCAATGCCGCGATGCGAAGAGCGGAAAAGTCGAAGGCGATGACGCGGTCTATCGCGTGTTGCTCTGGACCGCCGGCGAGTTCGAGATTGATTTTAACGCGGCGAATGCCTCCACGCGCACGACAACGACGCGAAACACCACCGGGCTTTTGATGGAAGCGATGCGGTTGATGGACGAAGCCAACCGTGACCCGGTGGAAACGAAGCAGCCCGCCTGATGCGCGTCGCAGTGCTCACTATAAGCGATACGGTTTCCAGAGGGGAACGCGAGGATCTTTCCGGGCCCGCCGTGGTCGCGGTGTGCCGGGGATTGGGTTGGGAAGTGACGTCGGTGCTGCGCGTTTCGGATGATCCTGCGAATATACGCGAACAGCTGCGCGAGTTGGCTGATTCTGGACGCGTAGACCTGATCTTATCGACCGGTGGGACGGGAATTGGGCCGCGGGATAATACGCCGGAATCGACGGAAGCCGTTGCTGACCGCATCGTGCCGGGAATCGCGGAAGAAATTCGCCGCAAGGGATCGGAGCGGACGCCGACCGCTGTGCTTTCGCGAGGAGTCGCGGCGATTCGTTTCAAAACCCTGATCGTAAATCTGCCGGGCAGTCTTAAGGGCGCTTCAGAATCACTAGATGCCATCGCCCATCTTTTGCCGCACGCTGTCCATGTGCTGAACGGCGCGCGGCACGATTGACGGCTTTTACTGCACATCGGACCTCTCTCGTTCATTTCTGCTCGTCTTTCTCGCTTGAATACCATTCTTCGGTTGACCGAATCGCGGTTCGCGTCAACAATGTTTGCACCATGGCACAAAAACTTTCGGACAAGAAACTGGCGGTTCTGGGGGCGGGGAAACTCGGCGGCATTTTGCTGCGCGCGTACTTGAAACAGGGGCTATTTTCCCCGAAGCGAGTGACGGCCACGGTGAAGCATAGTGAGAAGGCTGCGGCGCTGTCGAAAGACCTGGGAGTTACGGCGACGACGGACAATCGCAAAGCCGCGCACGGCGCGGATATCGTGCTGTTGGGCGTGAAGCCGCAGGTCGTCGGCAGCGTGCTCGAGGAAATCGCCCCGGAGCTTAGTGAAGAAACACTCGTCATTTCCGTGGCGGCTTCCGTGCCGACAAGCTACATCGAGCAGCACGTGGGCGCGAAGGTGCCAGTCGTGCGTGCCATGCCCAACACGTGTTCCGTGGTGGGCTGCGGGATGACGGGAATTTGCCGCGGAGCACACGCCAGCGCCGAACACCTGGAGACCGCGCGCGCGATGTTCGACGCCGTCGGCCGCACCGTGGTTGTGGACGAGAAAAACATGGACGCCGTGACGGGGCTTTCTGCAAGCGGGCCTGCGTTCGCGTACATTATTTTGGAGTCGTTCGCCGAGGCCGGCGTGAAAGTGGGATTGCCGCGAGATGTCTCGACGCTGCTTGCGGCTCAGATGATGAAGGGCGCGGCGAGCGTGGTGCTCGAGACGGGCGACCATCCTGCGCTGCTCAAAGATTCCGTGACCACGCCGGCGGGCTGCACGATTGACGGGATCCTCGAGCTGGAAGAAGGCAAGCTGCGCGTGACGCTCATCAAAGCGGTGGTGAAGGCCACGCACCGGGCGGGGGAACTGCTGTTTGAAAAGTAGCGCCAAAGCATTCGCAAGAACCGCGGCGAGCGTTGTGATCGTGTCCCGGCTGCAACCATAGTCCTTCTGAATGATCCATACACTAATCAACGCGGTACGCGGCTTCCTCGGCGGAGACGGAGCGCTCATCCTTCCGGAGATGGAGCTGATCCTTTTTGCCTGCGGGATTCTGGTGATCGATCGCTGGCTTGCCGCGAACGAGAAGCACTGGAATGCTTTGCTCGCGCTCGCGGGCACGGCGTTCAGCGCATTTACGCTGTATGTGCAGCGTGGGAAAATAGAATCGCTGCGGGAAGCCAATCCCGCCTCGCCCGGACTTCTGGGCCTTCACCAAAGCATTCTGGTCGATCCCTTCTTTCTTTTCTTTGCGGCGCTTTTTCTGGCGGCCACCGCGCTGATCATTTTGCTTTCGGTGCGGTATCTCGAATTGGAAGAAGAGGGGCGCGGGTTGTACTACGCGCTGCTCTTGTTCGCCTGCACGGGCATGATGCTGATAGTTTCAGGCGTCGATCTAATCGCTGCGCTTTTCGGGCTGGAGATCATGGGGTTGAGCTGCTATGTGCTTGCGCGGTTTTCACGCGACGAACAACGCGCGG
This sequence comes from uncultured Acidobacteriota bacterium, assembly GCA_963843265.1. Taxonomy (GTDB): domain Bacteria; phylum Acidobacteriota; class Terriglobia; order Acidiferrales; family UBA7541; genus Acidiferrum. Next base: position 64,909 of record CAWJJR010000008.1, read on the forward strand.
CCACCGCGAGCCGAAAATATACGTTTTTGTGGGCGGGCAGTTCGGCTGCGCTCGGCGCTGGTTTCATGCTTTTCTATGGAATATTTCACACAACAAATCTCGGGCGGATTGGCGCGATCCTCGAGGTGCGTCTCGACAACGGCGTCCCGTTCGGCGGCCTGACGATGTGGGATACTGTGCTTGCGCTGGCTCTCCTTGCCATTGGAGCTTTCTTGTTGATCGATGTGGCGCCGCTCCATTGGTCTGCGCCCGGCTTATCCGAGTCGGCCCCGGCGCCGGTTGCGGCCTATCTGAGCACCGCCGCGAAAGTTGCGGGTTTTGCGCTGTTGCTGCGGTTCTTTTCTTTTTTGTTTCTCTTCGCCCACGAGAAATGGATTCATGTCTGGGGCGGCGCCGCCGTTATATCGCTCTTGTGGGGAAACATCGCCGCATTTCGCCAGACCAGCGTGAAGCGCATACTCGCCTATGGCGCCGTCGCGCACACCGGTTTCCTCTTGCTTGGGCTGGTCGCAGGAAACGAGGCTGGCTTCACCGGCATGTTGTACTACCTGGGCGTCTACGTTTTCATGACCGCGGGAGCATTCGGCATCTTGATTGTGATAGAGCAGGGCACCGCTGCCTCAATCAAACTGGGCGATTTAGATGGTCTGTATCAGCGAAGCCCTGCGGCAGCGTTGCTTTTGCTCGTATTCATGATGTCGCTCGCAGGGATACCACCGACGGGCGGCTTCATGGCGAGATATTCCATCGTCAAAGCCTTGATCGCCGTGCCACACCCCGAGCTTGCGGTGTTTGCCATCCTCAATGCGCTGGCCGCTGCCTTTTATTACGGGCGCGTTGCAGCGCGCGCCTTAAAAAAACCGCCCGTGGAGGCAGCGCCGCTCGCAACGCGCACGCTCGCCATCAGCAGCGGCCAAACCGTGGCGCTGACCGCTGCCGTATTTGTGTCCCTTGCGGCGGGGCTGTATCCTGAATTATTCCTGCGCATCGCGCGCTACGCCTTTGGACAATAATCCCAACAAGCCGGATACGCCGCCGCCATCGGCTCCCCAGCCGAAGAATTTCAGCATGCAATTTGGCATGGCGATGGAGCTGCCCTTCGTCCTAGCCGGCGCGACCGCCGTGGGTGGGTTCCTCGGCTACCTGCTCGACCATTGGTTGCACACAAAGCTCGTTTTCACGCTGATCCTCGGTGGCCTTGGTTTTTTCGCAGGGCTGCGCGACGTCCTGCGGCGATTGCCGGCGAATGGCGATGGAAAAGGGTGAACATTCTGCTATTGCCCCGAACGGCTCAGCGCAAACAGCCGTTTATGCCCGCACGGAGCGGCGCATCGCCTGGCTGACGCTGCTACTGGGCGCCGCCGCGGCTCTCGTCGCCGTGATCCTGCGCCAATGGCCCTGGGCTGATGGCCTGGCGATCGGCGCAGTCCTTGCTTGGCTGAATTTTCGCTGGCTGAAGCGCGGTTTGGACGCGCTGGTCGCGGCCTCCGTGGCCCAGGAAGGCCTGGCAAAGCCGCGCGTTCCGCTAGGTACTTGGTTCCGCATGATCTTCCGCTACGCCTTGATAGCCCTCTGCGTCTATGTTATTTTTGAATATCTGAAAGTTCCCCTTGTAAGCATGCTTGCGGGGTTGTGCGCCCTGGGAGCCGCGACGCTGGCAGCAAGTCTGTACGAAATTTTGCATCCACTGGGATAGGCATGGAATACACGATTAGCTGGCTGACGAAGATAGTGAACTTGTACCTTGGTCATGCGGCGATGGCGCTCCTGACCGCGCTGCACATTACGCCCAGCCATCCGGAAACGCCCATTCCAGAGCAAGTGGTGATGAGCGTGGTGGCGCTGCTCATCGGCACGCTACTCGCTCTGTGGGTGCGATCCCGTCTCTCCGTCGAGAAGCCGGGCGCAACGCAGCAGCTTGCCGAACTGTTGATCACCAATTCACAAGGATTTGGGCTTCGCGACATTCTCCGCGAAAACGCCGGCCACGACGCCGATCAGTATCTCTACATGGTCGGATCCATTGCCCTCTTCGTGCTGATTGGCAATCTTTTCGGCGCTATTCCAACGGTTCTCAATCCGCCGACCTCGGACAAGAGCGTCCCGCTTGCCGGTGCGATCCTGGTTTTCCTGTATTTCAATTGGAAGGGAATCCGCAAGCACGGCATCCTGGGCTATTTGAAGCAGTTCACCGGCGGCGTGCACTGGGGGCTCTGGCTGTTAATTTTCCCCGTCGAGATCATCAGCACGTGCGCGCGCCTGCTGTCGCTGACCGTCCGCCTTTGGGCCAACATTTTTGCCAGCGATTTGCTCTACGAACTGTTCCTCGCGCTTTTTGCCCAGGTCGCTCTGTGGGGCTGGGAAAAACAGCACGGGCTCGGCATTGCGCTCGGTATTTTCCCCGCGACGATTCCGATTCTCTTCCTGGGACTGCACATCTTTGTTTCCTTTGTGCAGGCCTACGTCTTCACGATTCTGCCGTCGGTTTATCTGGGCATGGCCACGGCGGAGGAACACTAATTCCGCGCCATCTGGCGCATGGCTTCGATTTTTCGGCCGTTTCAGCGTGAGCCCGGCTGCTCGGTGTCCGGGAACCACCTCCTGGCGGCAATTCTAAGGAGGAAGTGATGATGAAACTGAAGTATCTCGCAATGATGGCGGCAACAGTGCTGGTTCTCGCTCCGGCGGCGTTTGCGCAGGGCGGAGACCAGGCAGCGGCTGGCGGCGGCAAGGGCCTTCTGGCCATCGCCGCGGCGTTCGGCATGGGCATCGCGGCGTTCGGATGCGGCATGGGGCAGGGAAGAGTCGGCGCGGCGGCCTGCGAAGGCATCGCACGCAATCCGGCGGCTGCAGGCGTCATTCGTGCGGCCATGATTCTTGGGCTGGTGTTCGTCGAGACGCTGGCGCTTTTCACGCTGCTGGTCGTTTTCGTCAAGGTCTAAGACGAAACATTCAAGAGTTTCCGTGGCCCGCGGGCGCAAGCCTGCGGGCCTTTTTATTTCAGGGTAACTACGAAATAGCTGGGACGACACGCTGCCCGCGTCGCGTAAGGATCGCCCGCCTCAATGATTGATGAGATTCGACTGGAGCAGGTAATTCAGAATTCTGCTGGGAAAGAGTCCGAAGTAAACGGCGCTGGCGGCCGTAATGAATAGAACGACGTTAACCGACAGGGGAAAGCGGGCGGGCGTAGTCGCGGCGATTTCCGCGCTGGGCTCGCGCATGTACATCACCACGATGACGCGGATGTAGTAGTAAGCGCCGATGACGCTATTGATCGCCATGAGCACGGCCAGCCAAATGAGATGCGAGTCGATAGCGGCCTTGAAAATGTAGAATTTGCTGAGGAATCCGGCGGTGACCGGAAGTCCGAGAAGCGAGAGCAGGAAAAGCGAAAAAACGGCGGCCACCCAGGGCTGGCGTTCGGCGAGGCCGGCAAAATCATCGAGCTGAAGGTGTTTTTCGCCCGCGCCGCCGAACTGCGAAACGATGGTGAACGCACCGACTTTCACCAGCGCGTAGGTGAGCAGATAGAAGAGAACCGCGGCGTAAGCGGGGCTGGCCCCGATTTCGGTGTCTTTAGTAAGCGTTGTGACGGCGGCAAAAGCCACCAGGATGTACCCCGCATGCGCGATCGAGCTATAGGCCAGCAGGCGTTTGACGTTGGTTTGCAGCAGCGCGCCAAGATTCCCCGCGAACATCGTGGCCACCGCAAGAATCCAGAACGCCCAGAACCAGAATTGCGTGGCCGCTGGAACGTCGGCAAAGATCCGCAGGAGCAGGGCAAAAGCCGCGGCTTTCGGTCCCGCGGAGAATAGCGCCGTGACGGGAGTGGGCGCGCCTTCATAAACGTCCGGCGTCCAAATCTGGAACGGCGCGGCAGCGACTTTGAAGCCCAGGCCGATCAGAATGAGCGCCAGTCCAAGTTTCATGAGGTTGCTCGTGGGGCCGGCGGCATCCATTCTCAGCAGATTCGTTGTGCCAGTGACGCCGTAAACGAGCGCGATGCCATACAGAAAAAAGGCCGTAGCAAAAGAGCCAAGCAGGAAATACTTCATCGAGGATTCGCTGGACTTCAGCGAATCGCGCCGGTATCCCGCGAGGATGTAGCTCGAGATGGAGCTCAGCTCGAGGCCAATGAAGGCGGTGAGCAGCTCCTGGGCCGAGGCGAGCACGCCCATTCCGGCAGTGGCGAAAAGCACGAGGGCATAGAACTCCGCGTCGGCTAGCCCTTCGCGCTCGAGATAAGGTCCCGCGGCCAGAATCACCAGAACAGCGACGAGGCCGACAAGATGGCTGAAGAAAATGCTGAAAGGATCGGCAGCGACAAGTCCGGCGAACGCGGGGCCCGGATTATGCACCGCATAAAAGTTGCCGCAGATGCCGAGGAGCGCCCCAATGACGGCGACCGTGGTGAGAGCGCGGCGGCTGCTCACGAACGGCTGGAGCAGCATCAGAAGCGCGCCAAAGCCGCACCAAATCAGTTCGGGCAGGACGCGAAGCAAGTCTGCGGTGCTGGGGAACGCGGACATTTAGCGGGTTCCGAGCCTTTCGAGTGAGTTTTGCTTTTGTGGGGCAATGGCCGGGTTGCTCGGTTGCTGGCTTACTTGCGGCTGCGGCAAAGGTTTCGTCGGCGACTGCGCGTCAAACGCCTGCGGAGGCCGCGCCATTTGGTCGAGCACCGACTGGCTTGCCGTCGCCGTCCGGCGCGTGATGAACGTCGAGCCGATTCCCATCCAAAGAATTACGACTGCCATGGTCGCGAGAATGACGCGCTCGCGCACGGAAACGTCGGGCAGCGTCTTGTTCTTCTCGACGGTGACGTCGCCATAGAACACGCGCTGGTAAGACCACAGCAAATAGCAGGCCGAGAGAATGACTCCCATCGCCGCCCACGCGGCCCAGCCCCAATGCACTTGAAACGTGCCAAGCAAAATCAGAAATTCGCCGACGAACCCATTGAGCATGGGCAAGCCAAGCGAAGACAACGCCACAAACAAGAAAAACGCCGCGAAACGCGGCATGGGCGTAGCCAGGCCGCCAAACTGGGACATTTCAAAAGTGTGGCGCCGGTCGTAAAGCATCCCGACGACCAGGAAGAGCCCGCCGGTCGAGATGCCGTGGGCGAGCATCTGGAAGACCGCCCCTTGCATGGAAACAATGTGGAAGGCAAAAATACCCAGCACCACAAACCCAAGATGACTGACGCTCGAATACGCGACGAGCTTTTTCAAGTTAGGCTGCACAAGCGCCACGAGCGCGCCATAAATAATTCCGATGATGGCCAGCACCGCAATGGGCGTAGCGAATTTCTTCGACGCCACGGGGAACAGCGGCAGGCAGAAGCGAATCATGCCGTACGTGCCCATTTTCAGGAGCACGCCCGCCAGCATCACGGAGCCCGCCGTGGGCGCTTCCACGTGCGCGTCGGGCAGCCAGGTGTGGAACGGGAAGAGCGGAACTTTAATGGCGAAAGCCACGAAGAACGCGAGGAAGAGAAGCGTCTCCGTCTGCGGCGGCAGAACAAGAATTCCATTTTGCAACGCCTGCTGGATGGATGGCAGATCGAACGTGCCCGTGGCGTTGTAGAGCCACAGAATGCCAACCAGCATGAGGATCGAGCCGGCCATCGTATAGAGAATGAATTTTATGGCGGCGTAAATGCGGCGCTCGTGTCCCCAAATGCCGATCAGGAGATACATCGGAATCAGCATGACTTCCCAGAAGAGAAAGAACAGGAAGAGGTCGAGCGAAAGGAACACGCCCACGACACCGACTTCAAGAAACAGAATGGCGATGAAGAATTCCTTGACGCGCTTCTGAATGCTATTCCAGGAACACAGGATGGAGACGACGGTGAGAAATGTCGTCAGGATAACCAGGAACATGCTGATGCCGTCCGCGCCGAGGTGATAGTTGATGAATGTTTCGGACGCGGACCCATGCGGCCCGAGCGCGATCCACTTATGAAACTCCTCAAGGTGGTAACCGGCGCCGCTGATCGGCACGCCGCTAAGAAGCCACCAAACCGAGAAAATAAATTCTACGAGCGAAACAGAAAACGCCAGGCGCCGTATCCATTCGTGGTCATCGCTCCGCAAGAAAAGCAAAGCGATCGCTCCAAACGCCGGCAAGAAGATCAAAATCGAGAGCAGCGGTCCGGCAGGCATTAGCGCACCATCCCAGAGACTATCCCGGCCGCGGGCCAGAAAAAGATAATCGCAATCACCACAAGCGCTCCGATGACCACCCACACGGCGTAGCTGCGCGTATTGCCGGATTGTGCGTGGCGCACCTCATCGCCGATCGAATTCGCGCTGCTCGCGATGCCGTTCACCGCGCCGTCGATGCCCATCACGTCGATAAATTTCCAAAGTACGTTCGTTGAAATCCACATCAGCGGCTTGACCACTGCCACGGCGTAGAACTCATCCACGTAATATTTGTTCAGCAGCGTGGTGTAAGCCCCGCGCATGGACTTCGCCAATTCCTCGGCCTTGCCTGGCCGGCTGATGTACAGCCAGAAAGCGATGCCGAAACCGATGAGTGCCGTGAGAACCGCAATTCCCGCGAACGGCCACTCGAGCGCATGCGCCGCGGCTTCCGTGGCTGCAGATTCGCCTCCGCCAAAGACCGGCGCGAGGTAATCCGAAAAGTAGTTCGGGCCACCCCAGAACGCCGGAAGGGCAAACCACCCTCCGAAAATGGATAGCACCGCCAGAATCACGAGGGGGCCAAGCATGCTCCACGGCGATTCGTGCACGTGTACGTGATGCTCGTCATAGCGCTGCTTGCCAAAGAAGGTAAGAAAGATCAGCCGGAACATATAGAAAGAGGTCAGCAGCGCGGTGAACAAACCGACTGCATAGAGAAGGTGTGCGACGTTCGGGCCGCCCTCTCCACTCACGAAATCCGAGAGAAGGATCTCGTCCTTGCTGAAGAAACCTGCGAAGAGCGGCGCGCCGGATATGGCAAGAGTCGCCGTAAGCATGGTGATGTACGTCCACTTGATCTTCTTGCTCAGCCCGCCCATCTTGCGCATGTCCTGCTCGCCGCCCATGGCGTGGATCACGCTGCCTGCCGCAAGGAAAAGCAGCGCTTTGAAGAACGCGTGTGTCATCAGGTGGAAGATGCCCGCAGAGAAAGCCCCGACCCCGCAAGCGAGAAACATATAGCCGAGCTGGCTGACGGTGGAATAAGCCAAAACCTTTTTGATGTCGGTCTGCACAAGGCCAATCGTCGCCGCGAACATCGCTGTGGCGCAGCCGACGATAGCGACGACCAGCATGGCGGTCGGCGCATGCGTGAACAGCACATTCGACCGCGCGACGACGTAAACTCCCGCAGTGACCATGGTGGCCGCGTGGATCAACGCGCTGACGGGCGTGGGGCCTTCCATGGCGTCCGGCAGCCATACGTAGAGCGGGAGTTGCGCTGATTTTCCGGTGGCTCCCATGAAGAGCAGCAAGCAGGCCACTGTCAAGACGCCGAGATGCCCCATTGCGTCCGGCTGCATCGGCGCAGCCTTTTGGAATACGGTTACGAAGTCCAGCGTCCCGAACGTGCGGAAGAGCAGAAACATACCTAGCATGAAGCCAAAATCGCCGATGCGATTGACGATGAAAGCTTTATTGCCCGCGTCGGAGGCCGACTTTCTCAGGAAATAGAAACCGATGAGCAGGTAGCTGCACAGGCCGACGCCTTCCCATCCTACGAAGAGAAGGGCGTAGTTCGCCGCCATCACCAGGATCAGCATGAAAAACATGAACAAATTAAGGTAGGAGAAGAAGCGGTAATAGCCGCCCTCGTGCGCCATATATCCGGTCGAATAAATGTGGATGAGGAATCCCACGCCGGTGACGACCATCAGCATGACGACAGTGAGCTGATCGATCTGCAAGTCGAATCCCGCGCGAAAAGTCCCTGCGGCAATCCACGTGAAGTATCGTTGAACGCAAGGTACCTGATTGGGCGCAAGCCGCGTGAACTCGCGCACGACTTCCACCGCGCAGAGGAACGAAAGTCCTGTCGCGCCAAGTGCCACGCTATTGACGATCTTATTCGGCCACTTGCTGCCAAGCAGCCCATTGGTCGCCGAGCCTAGCAGCGGCAGCAGCGGAATGATCCACAGATGATCGAGTAAGAACATTAGAGTTTGAGCAGATCCACGCGCTCGACGTTCAAAGATTGCCGGTTGCGCGCCGTCAGAATAATGATCCCCAGCCCCACAGCAGCTTCCGCAGCCGCCACCACGATCACGAACAACACAAAGACCTGGCCATCCGATTGGTGACGCGCCTGGCTAAACGCCACAAACGCCAAATTGACCGCGTTCAGCATCAATTCGATGGACATGAATATCGTGATGACGTTGCGTTTAAAAATGAAAGCCACGACGCCGAGGCCGAAAAGAACCGCGCTTAGAATTAGGTAGTAGTTCGTCGGGACCATCGCTAGCTTTTCTCCCGTTGCGCCAGGACTATCGCCCCCAAAATCGCCACGAGAATCAGGAACGATGTCAGCTCGAACGGATACACAAACTCCCGGAAGAGCATCATCGAGATTTCTTTCGTGTTGGCCAGCGTGCCGGACTGCACAACTGTTTGCCCGCTTTCGCTCGAGCGCGCGATGACCACCGCCAGAAATCCCAGCAGAGCGACCGCCAGCGGAATGCCCGCGATACCCGCGAGCTTCGAGACATTCGTGTGCTCTTCCACTCCGGCATTCAGAAGCATGATGACGAACACGAAAAGCACCATGATGGCGCCGCCGTAGACGATGATCTGCACGGCGGCCACGAATTCCGCGCCCATCAGCAGGTAAAGCCCCGCGAGCGCCACCATGACGACGATCAACGAGAGCGCGCTATGAATCGGATGCCGCTGAAAAATCAGGCTGGCCGCGCCAAGCACCGCCAGCGCCGCCAGCACAAAGAAAATTGCGAGTTCCGCCGTCACTTCGCACCCCACATCGACTTCGCCAGGATCACGAAGGCGGTGATCACCACATTGGCGATCGAGACTGGCAGCAGCAACTTCCATCCAAACGACATGAGCTGGTCATACCGGAATCGCGGAAGCGTCCCGCGCATCCACACATACACGAAGAGAAACACAAAAATCTTCGACAGCAGCCAGAATGGCCCCTGCACAAACTCGTTCACTGCCGGGAACACGATGAGCGCCACGCCAACCGCCGCCAGCGCTGCCCCCACGCCCGGAAGTACAAGCCGCCCAAAAAGCGTCTCATACCGAATTCCATCCCAAATCACCCACGAGCCAAAGGGAATCAGAATGGCTGACGGCAAATAGTGCGTAAACGCCCAGAAGGGCGTCGCAGGGAACAAAGAAAGCCAGCCGCCAAAAAACATGATCGCGCAAAGACACGACACAGTGATCATGCTGGTGTACTCGGCAATGAAGAACATCGCGAACTTGAAGCTGGCGTATTCCGTGTGAAATCCCGCTACAAGCTCCGATTCCGCCTCCGGAAGGTCGAAGGGAACGCGGTTGGTCTCCGCAACGGCTGCAACAAAGAAGCAGAAAAATCCCAAAATCTGCGGCCAAAGGTTCCAGCCAAAAATACCCAGTTCCGGATGCTTCGCCTGTGCGCTGATAATGTCTCGCAGGTTGAAGCTCCCGGCCATCAAAAGCACCCCGACCACCGACATCGTCAGCGCCAGTTCGTAGCTCACCATCTGCGCCGAACTGCGTAGCCCGCCAAGCAACGGGTACTTGCTATTCGATGACCATCCTGCCAAAGCGACACCGTAAACGCTCAGCGCCGTGATTGCAAAGAGCGCCAGTATGCCAATGTTCAGATTGGCGATGCCCAGCGATACTTCGTGCCCCAAAATGTGCAATGGCTCCGGTCCAAAGGGAATGATCGCGATCGACGTCAGCGCCAATGCCAACGCCATCAGCGGCGCAAGAAAATAAGTGAACTTGTCCACGCCCGCCGGCGTCGGATCTTCCTTCAAGAGAAATTTCGCGCCATCCGCCAGCGGCTGCAGCAATCCGTGCGGCCCCACGCGGTGCGGCCCCCATCGCGATTGCATGTGCGCCACAACCTTCCGCTCGAACCACGTCAGATACGCATTGACGGTGAGAACGATGAAAAGCAGAAGCGCAATCTTTACAAGATCAATGATTATCGTGGCGTACGCGTTTAAAAAGGCGCTCACGGTTTGGCTTCCGCCTCCGGAAGTGATTCCATCATCGTGCAGAAGCGGCCCAGCGTGCCGCTCGTAAAGAGCGTGTCGTTAGCGGAGCGAATCAACCCGGCGGGAACGTCGTAGGGCGCGTGCCCGTTTTTCGCGGCGTGCATGTGCGTGGATTCCGCGCCGCCGGTGAGCAATCCTGCGGGCTGCACGTCATATCCGGGTACCGCCTTGCGAATTTCCTCGAACACCGCCGCCGGCGACTTGTAGTGAAACGCTTTGCCCAGCCCCAGTTTTTCCAGCTGGTGGGATAATATGCGCAGCAAATCGAAATCGCTCCGCGGCCCCATCACTTCCGCCGCCTTGTGCAGAAGCTGAATCTCGCCGGAAGTGTTCGTCACGCTGCCTTCCTTTTCGTAAGCCGAAGCAGCGGGAAACACGATGTCGGCAAGTTTCGCCGTCTCCGTCAAAAACATTTCGTGAACGATCAGCAGCTCCAGTTTGCCGCGTCCAAATCCCAGCGTCCCAAAATGCGCCAGCGGATTCGCGCCCATCACGTAAAGCGCCTTCACCTTGCCATTCTGCGCCGCGTCCACCATGGCTGGCGCGGTCAGCCCTGGCTTGGAGGGAATTACGCCGTCCCACAGCCGTTCGAATCCTTCGCGCGCAGCTGAATCATCCACATGCGCGTACCCCGGCAGACGGTCTGGCAACAACCCCATATCGGCCGCGCCGCGCGAATTCGCATAGTCACCCAGCGCCATGTAGCGAACCTTGCCGTGCAGGTTTGATCCGAAAGCCACCAACTGCGCGATCTCCGTGCCCATTACTTCCGCACCGAACACGATGGCGACTTCGGCCTCGGCATCCAGCGCTGCCTTCAACTGCACCAGCTGCTCGACGAGCCCGCTCGGAAGTTGCCCCTCTTCGCGCGCCATCCAGCGAATCGCCGCGGCTTCCTGCCCCGCCGCCACCTTCACAAATTGCGTCGCCTTGCGCTTCAGCTTGATCTCACGCTCATTCAAAATAAAAAGTTTCGCGCCGTTCAGCCGAATGCCTTTGCGAATCTGCCACGCCACCAGCGGATTCTGATTTGTGGCATCGTTCCCGATAAGCAGAACCGCTTTCGTCTCCTCCAGCTGCTTCATCGTCAGCAGGGAATCGCCCGCGCGGTCGCCTAGCGCCGTGATCAGCCCCGTGTAGTCCGCCGTCCGGTGATGATCAATATTGTTCGTTCCAAAGGTAGCCCGCGCCAGCCGCTGAAACAGATAATTTTCTTCGTTCGAAGTCCGGTTCGACCCGATAAATCCAATCGAATCCTTCCCACCGGCATCGTAAATTTGCTTGAGCTTGGTTGCTGCGGCCTGTGCCGCTTCCTCCCACGAAACGGGATAGAGCTTGTCGCCCTTGCGTACCATCGGTTGGCGCACCCGCTCCGGATGCTTCGTAAAATCAAATCCAAAGCGCCCCTTGATGCACAAAAAATCCTCGTTGATTCCGGAAAGATCGCGGTTATTCGCGCGCATAATCTCGTGATTGCGCACGCTCAGCGTCGTCTTGCACCCGTTCGAGCAATGCGTGCAAACCGTCGAAACGTACGTCATCTCCCACGGGCGCGTCTTATACCGATACGTCCCGCTGGTTAACGCACCGACCGGGCAAATATCGATGCACATCCCGCACTCTTCGCACTCCAGATGATCCTCGCGGTTCGGAATAATGATGCTGTTCGCGCCGCGCATCCCGACGCCCAGCGCCTTCACGTCCATGCCTTCATCGCACACGCGCACGCAGCGAAAACACAAAATGCACCGCGGCGCATCGTAATAAACAAGATCCGACCACTTCTCTTCCGGACGGTGAATCTTTTCTTCCACGAACCGGCTCGTCTCCGCCCCGTAGCGGAACACCATGTCCTGCAGCTCGCATTCGCCGCCCTTGTCACAAACCGGGCAATCTAGCGGATGGTTCGTCAGCAGAAATTCCAGCATGGCCTTGCGCGCGCCGCGCACCTGATCGGTGTTCGTTCGAACCACCATGCCTTCGGTCGCCACCAGCGTACACGCCGTCTGCAGCTTCGGCATTTTCTCGACTTCCACCAGGCACATGCGGCATGCCGCTTGCAGCGAAAGCTGCGGATAGTAGCAGAAGGACGGCACTTCCGTTCCAATACGGCGCGTCGCCTCGATCACCAGCGTTCCCGTCGGAACCTGCACGTCGCGGTCGTTAATCTTCAGCGTAACTAGCTTCGTCTCTGCCATGGAGTCCTAACGCGAGCCCACTAATGCTTCCGCGGATTTATATGCGCACCTTCCGTGCAAGTGATCCTCAAACTCATTGCGCCATTTTTTCACGATGCTGATGGTCGGCAGCGCCGCCGCGTCGCCCAGCGGGCAGAACGTCCGCCCTAGCATGTTCTGCGCAAGCTCGCCGGTGATATCGATATCTTCCGGCCGTCCATAGCCGGCATGAAAGCGGTCCAGTATCTTTTTCAGCCACTCGGTGCCCTCGCGGCACGGAATGCACCACCCGCACGATTCGTGCGCGTAAAAATGCATAATCCGCCGCGCCATATCCACCATGCAGGTCGTTTCGTCCATCACCACCATGCCGCCCGAGCCAAGCATCGACCCGGCTTTGGCGACAGAATCATAATCCATCGCAACATCGATTTCGTCGGCGCTCATGATTGGGCAAGAGCTTCCGCCAGGGATGACGGCCTTGAGCTTTTTCCCGCCCGGAATCCCGCCCGCCATTTCGTAGATGAACTTTTTCATGTTCATCCCCAGCGGAATTTCATAAATCCCCGGCTTCGCGATGTGCCCGGAGACGCACAGCAGCCGCGTGCCCCCGTTTTTCGGCGTCCCGCGCTTGGCGTACGCCTCGCCGCCTTCCAAAATGATTGCCGGAACGGAGCTCAGCGTTTCGACGTTATTAATGATCGTCGGGCAGCCGTAGAGACCGACAACGGCAGGGAAGGGCGGCTTGATCCGCGGGTATCCGCGCTTGCCTTCCAGCGATTCCATCAACGCGGATTCTTCGCCGCATTCATAAGCGCCCGCGCCCGTGTGCGTAATCAAATCGAAATCAAAGCCCGAACCAAGAATGTCCTTGCCCAAATACCCGTTCGCGTAAGCTTCATCGACCGCCGTCTGCACGATGTCCAGCACGTACCGGTATTCGCCGCGCACATAAATAAAACCACGGTGCGCTCCAAACGCCCGCCCCGCGATGACCATCCCCTCGATCATCTGGTGCGGATCCAACTCCATCAGCGGACGATCCTTGCAGGTGCCGGGCTCCGATTCGTCCGCGTTGCATATCAAATATTTCGGCTTCGGCGAATCCTTGGGCACAAACGACCACTTCATCCCCGTGGGAAAGCCCGCGCCGCCGCGCCCGCGCAAACTCGACTTCATCACTTCGTCGATGATGGTTTCCGGCGTCATCTCTCTCAGCGCCTTTTCCAGCGCCTTGTAGCCGTCGTGCTTCAAATAGACATCGATCTTTCGCGAATCCTTCACCCCAAAGAGCTTGCTGATCAGCGGCGTCTCCCCAGTCTCACGCGCGTGAATCGCGCCGGATGTGACGGGCTCAGGCCCAGGCGCCTTGCCGGCGTCCAGTTGCTCGATAATCCGGTCGAACTTCAGCGGCGTCAGGTTTTCGTGAAAGTCATAATTGACCTGCATGGCCGGCGCGCCGGTGCAAGCACCGATGCATTCCACTTCTTCGAGAGAGAAGACGCCGTCCTCGGTCACTTCTTTGTGCCCAATTTCCAAGCGTTTCTTGGCCCGATCCAATATCTCGTTGCCGCCCCTCAACATACAGGCAACATTCGTGCAAACCTGCACGTGATATTTGCCCATCGGCTTGCGGTGCAACATCGAGTAATACGCCAGCGTTTCCTCGACCTGGACCCGGTTCAGATCCAGCCGCCGCCCAATCTCCGCGATCATCTCGTCGCTCACGCAGCCATACTCGTCCTGCGCGTACATCAGCATCGGAATCAGCGCGCTGCGCTTGAACGGATACGCGTTCTCCAACTTCTCGAATCTCGCCGCAAGTTGTGGAGTCAGTTCCATTCCTTTACCGGCTTCTCTTTGGCTCTTCTGCTTTCCCGCTGTTTCTTTACTTCCTTACTTCATTGCGTCCTTACTTCTTTCTTTCGTCTTACCGGTCCACATCTCCCAGCACAATATCAATTGTCCCGATGCACGCCACTACGTCTGAAATCAACTGTCCCGTCACCAGCTTCGGCAAAGCCTGTAAATTGATGTACGACGGCGATCGGAAATGCGCGCGCAGGGGTTTCGGTGAACCATCGCTGGCGATAAAGCACCCCAACTCGCCTCGCGGCGATTCCACCGTCACAAAAGCCTCGCCCGGCGGCGGCGAAAACCCCTCCGTGAAGATCTTAAAGTGATAAATCAGCGCTTCCATCTCCGTCTTCATTTTTTCGCGCTGCGGCGGAATGATCCCCGGCGCATCCGCCCTGATCGGTCCGCTATCCGTAATCTTCGCCATTGCCTGGCGCACAATCTTCAAACTCTCCCGCATTTCCAGCACGCGGACCAGATACCGCGCGAAGCAATCGGACTCTGTCCGCGTCGGAACGTCAAACTCAAACTCGTCGTAGCTCGAATAGGGGAAGACCTTGCGATTGTCGTACGCGACTCCAGCCGCGCGCAGTGTCGGCCCCGTCATGCTCAAGGCCACCGCGTCTTCTGCCGAAATATACCCGACACCCTGCAGGCGTCCGATCCAGATCCGGTTTCCCGTCAGCAGTGATTCGTAGTCATCAATTCGGCTGGGCATCATCTTCAGGAAGCGCTCCACCGCCCCGCGCCAGCCCGCCGGAGGCTCCAGTGCCAGCCCGCCGATGCGGATGTAGCTCGTCATCATCCGCTGCCCGGCAAACAGCTCGAAAATTTTCAGGATCTCTTCCCGCTCGCGGAAACAATACAGAAAAACCGACATCGCTCCCATGTCGATCGCATGCGTTCCCAGCCATACCAGGTGCGAAGATATGCGCTGCAGCTCCACCATCATCACGCGCACGTACTGCGCCCGCTTGGGAACTTCGAGCCCCAACAGCTTCTCCACGGCCATGCAGTATACGAGGTTGTTGCCAAGCGGATTGAGATAATCCATCCGGTCGGTCAGCGTAATGGTCTGCGAATAGGTCTTGTCCTCGCAGCTCTTTTCAATTCCCGTGTGCAGATAACCCAAATCCGGCACCGCTCTGACGACTGTCTCGCCATCCAGCTCCAGAAGCACGCGCAGCACCCCGTGCGTCGACGGATGTTGCGGCCCCATATTCAGGACCATTGTTTTCGTTTCGCCAGTAGCTGTTTCTACAGTCGTCATACCGAACTCTTTCTGAATCCCGGCACCATGGGCACATCCCGGTATCCTTCAACCGGAAAGTCTTTGCGCAGCGGATGCCCTTCGAAATCCTCCGGCAGCAGGATCCGCCGCAAATCCGGATGCCCCGTGAAGCGAATACCCATAAGGTCAAAAATCTCGCGCTCCAGCCAATTCGCGCCCGGCCACACGGGAACAAGCGAATCAATCACCGCATCCGAACCCGCCAGCCGGACCTGCAACCGAATTTTGTCGCGCCGGGGAATCGAAACCAGGTGGTAACTCACTTCGAATCGAGGTTCGTGAGGGAATCGGTCCACGCAAGTGGCATCCGTCAGCAAATTAAATTGCAATTCCGCGCTGTCGCGACAGCGTTCCGCCACCGCCCGCAATATCTTGCGCGGCAGAGCGACGGTTGTTTCCCCGCGAAATTCAATCACTTCCTCGATGGCGTTTGGATTCCACGCACGCAGGTGCTCGACGACAACATTAGCGCTTTGGCTGGTATTCTCTGTCACCGTTTCGAATCCCTCAGACGCAGGCTAGTATTTATGCCAGTCGAGCGCGCCTTTTTTCCAGAGATAGAAGTACCCGACCAGGAGTATCGCGATATATACCATCATCTCCCCAAATCCGTACAATCCGATGCTCGGAGACATTTTTATCAAATCGCGATAAATGTAAGCCCACGGATACAAAAAGATGGCTTCGACGTCGAACAGAATGAAAACCATCGCCACTAAGTAAAATCGTACGGAAACCGGCGCGCGCGCGTCTCCGGTGGGTTCCATCCCGCATTCATAGGGTTGTTGCTTCGCGCGGCTCGGCCGCCGCCAGCCCACCAGCACCGATGCCGCCGTCAGGGCCCCGGCCAGCGCCGTGGCAATCAGGAGGTGTAAAAGAAGCGGAGTGTACGCTTGTAAGCCTGAATCAGTCATGGGCGAAGCGCTATAATATCCATTCACAAGCCAGTCGGTCAAATGGCACGAGAAAATACCTGCGGCGCACCTCGGCGCAATGTTCATCGAGCGCCTCGCGGAGGAAGGGGAGCCACACCAAATGCTCTTCGGGCATAACACGGACGTGAAAGTCGGCGAAACCGTCTATCACCTTCAAACCGAGGACCGCGGCACCGCAAGCGCGCTGATTGACACTACTGTTTATTGCCGCGGCCGCGTTCTGCACCGCCGCACCAACAACTATTTTGATTTGTTGCCGCTCGATCCGGCTCGAGAGGAATCCCTCAAGAAGCGCATCGCCGAGCAGCACCGCTCCGTAGGCGAAGAAATTCGTAGCGGCGCGTTGCGACTCATGCCGCCGCCTCCATCAACTCAAGAACTTCCGCCCGCGCAAAAACCTGTTCCCGTGCCCGCAAACGCTGCCTCCACCCCTGCGCATTCCGCTCCTCCGTCTTCTGCCTCGCCCGCGCTTCCGATTGCCCTCGAACTCTTGAATCCCAAAACCTGGCTTGCCAGCAAGCACGCGAACCTTCACGTCTCCGTTCGCCGCAAGCAATCCGGCGCGGCGGTCGCCGGCGCAAAAATCATCGCACGCATAGAAGGTTCCACTCACCCTCAGGATTTTACCGGTAGTACGAATGCCGACGGCCACGCCCAACTTGATTTCGACATGCCCCAACTTTCCTCCGCCGAGCCCGCTCTCGTCATCGAAGCCGCCCACGCCGGTGAGAAAGCCCAATTGAAATTTCAATTGAAGGCGCGGCCGCGCGTCCCCGTCGTGTAAAATAGCTTTTCACCCGGTTTGGAAGTGGCCGCGATGGAACAGACTTTGGCAATCGTAGTGAATGGCGAGACCCGCGAAGCAAAGCCCGGCGCCAGCGTCGCCGACTTGCTCCTTACGCTCGGCCTCAACGCCGGCCGCGTCGCCGTCGAGCGCAACCTCGAAATCCTCCCGCGCCCCGCATGGTCCGAGACTCGCCTCGAGCCTGGCGATCGTTACGAAATCGTCCAATTCGTCGGCGGCGGCTAAAACTCTTCTTGCCCGGCCAAACTCTTCTTCAGACTCCATCGAGCAGGTGGCCCATCTTGCTTTTCTTCGTCTGCAAATACGCCCGCGAAGTTTTCGAGACTCGCGGCTGGCAGGGCACGCGCTGCACTACGCGAATTCCCGATTCCTCCAGCTGCCGAACTTTCTCCGGATTATTCGAAAGCAGCCGAATTTTTGTGGCCCCAAGTTTTTTCAGGATTTGGGCGGAAAAGTCATAGTCTCGCGAATCCGCCGCGAATCCCAGAGATTCGTTGGCCTCTACTGTATCCATCCCGCCATCCTGCAGTTGATACGCGCGCAGCTTGTTCATCAGCCCGATTCCGCGCCCCTCCTGCGGCAAATAGAGCAAAATTCCCGCTCCCGCCCGCCCAATTTCCCGCAGTGAAAGCTCCAGCTGTGCCCGGCAATCGCACCGCAACGAAGCCAACACATCTCCCGTCAGGCATTGCGAGTGCACCCGCACAAGCGGTGCCGTCCTCCCATTCAGCTTCCCGCGCACCAGCGCAATGGCTTCGTCCAGCGGCCCGCGCCCCTTGAATCCATAAATCATGAAGGTTCCGAACTTGGAAGGCAGCGCCGCTCGCGCAATCAGCTCCACCACGCCTTTTTTCATCCCGCCCTTGTCCTGCTTCGATTTTGTCGTCATAAGAAACGACAAGTATAACAGGTACGCCACGGACCGCTTTACATCCCGCCCGCGATTGGCTAGCGTTACCGAAGACGCTCTCGCGACCCGCACATGGACACAGCCACCGCAGTCCGCGACCTCCTCTTCACCCTGCTTCTAAAGGTCGGCGTGGCCGCTTCCATCGCCGCGCTCCTGGCTCGCTGGAACACCTTCCGCCGCGTCCTCTTCACCGAAGAGCGCGATCCCGACCAAAAACTCAAGCTCATGCTCTTCATGACTCCTCCGCTCATCATTGGCGTCACGCTTCGTCTCGTAAATCCTCAATACAGCTTCGCCGACCTCTCCCTTGAAGGTGCCTTCCTGATGGGCCTTCTCGGCGGCCGCGTCGTCGGTCCCATCGGCGGCGCCATCATCACCATTCCGGCCCTCATCTCCCACGAATGGCTCGCCATGCCCGCCGCTTCCACCGCCGGCCTCCTCGGCGGCCTGATCCGCCAGGCCATCCCCAACAAAGAAGATCTCTGGAACTTTGGTCCTTTCACGTTTCTCAACATCCCCAGAGCCGTGGTTCGCCTCCTCAAAAAAGCCCAGCTATCTTGGGAAATGGCGCCGCTAGGCATTTGCGTCGTCCTCGAACTCGGCCGCGTCGCTCTCGTCCAAGCCACCAAACCCAAATGGCTTTTCGCGATTCACCCCCAATGGGATTGGTGGCTCGTCTTGACGGTCATCGCCACACTCATGTCTGTCGCCGCGCCGCTGAAAATTTGGAACAACACCCGCATTGAGATGAACCTCGAGCGCCACCAGCAGCTCCTCCTGAAAGCCCGCATGGACGCCCTATCCCGCCAAATCAATCCTCACTTCCTTTTCAACACGCTTAACACCGTCTCTGCCCTCATTCGTTTCGATCCCGACAACGCTCGCGGCGTAGTCCTCAAGCTCAGTAACATCCTCCGCCGCCTCCTGCGCAAGCACGAAACTTTCGTCCCCCTCCGCGAAGAGATCGAATTTATCGACGACTATCTCGATATCGAAGTCGCCCGCTTCGGCCGCGACAACCTCGACATCATCAAGCAAATCGACGGCGAAGCCCTCGAAGCCTTCGTCCCCAGCATGCTTCTCCAACCCATCGTAGAAAATTGCCTCAAACACGGCCTCGCTCCCAAGCTCGACGGCGGCAAAATTCAGCTCCGCACCACCAATCGCGGCGGCCGCCTGCACATCGAAATAGAAGACAACGGCGTCGGCATCTCCGAAGAGAAAATGCCCCACGTGTACGTCGAAGGCATCGGCCTCAGCAACGTTCGCGAACGCCTCCGCGTCCTCTATGGCGCCGATTTTCATCTCCAAATCGAAAGCCGCCCCGGCCAGGGCACTCTCATCAAAATCGATATCCCCGAACTGGTCTCCACCCTCCAACCCGTCGGCTGAAACAGAATGAATTCGTGCGCAATTCTGCGCCATGTTTCATAAGGTGTTCTGGAGAAAATCTTTCGTGGACATGTATGCACAAATGTGCATATACTTGGACCGTGAGTTGAACTCGTGAGCTACGAATGAGATCCGGCAAAGGCCCGGTCGAACTTCGTCAGCCACGGAGTCCATTTCTCCGAGGCCGTTGCAGTCCTCGAAGATGATCTTGCCCTGACCATCCGCGATCCGTTCTCGGAGCATGAAGAGCGCTGGATCACTCTTGGCCTGAATGATTCTGGCCGCTTACTTGTCGTGATCTACGCGTGGCGCGGCGACAATGTGCGGCTGATTTCCGCGCGCCAGGCCACGCCAAGAGAAAAGAGCCAATATGAAGAACGCCATGAAACGTGAATACGATTTCAGCAAAGCCAAACGCGGCTCCGTCGTCTCGGTCCCGCGCGGAAAAACGCGCATCACCATCCGTCTGGATGACGACACTCTTGCTTGGTTCCGCGAGCAGGTTCAGCGCGCCGGCGGCGGCAACTACCAGACTCTCATCAACGAAGTCCTGCGCCAGCACATGCAACAAGCTCGTGAGCCGCTCGAAAGAACTCTTCGGCGCGTCATTCGCAAAGAACTCAGCCGCGCTTCATAGCGCGACGAAAGACAGCCGCTGCCAGCAAAAGCGCGGTTGGCGGTTTAGGTCCGGCGGAGGGGCTTAAGCCGTATGGGAGTGCGGTTCCGGCTGCGCACAAATTTGCCCCTGCGGTTATAATGTTGTTCACGCGCCCGTAGCTCAGCGGATCAGAGCATCTGGCTTCGAACCAGAGGGTCGGGAGTTCGAGTCTCTCCGGGCGCGCCACTCTAAAACCTGCTCCTTGTTTTGTTTACGCAGCTTTCTCAGAATGAATCTGCACGACGTTTTGTAGCCCATGTAGCCCAACTGAGAAGCCCAGGCCCACCTTATCGCACCATTCCCGACGCCACGCTTCGTCTTTTTGTAATCCACCAGCGTAGAAATCAGTAATGGTCTTCTTGGAATGGCCGAGCCACTGCGTTGTCAGATCCTCCGGGACTCTTGCACGCCGCAGCGTTTCGGTTCGGAATCTACGAAAGGCGTGGACACCGACTTTCTTTCCGGTCGCATGCAGCGCACGATTTACGTTGCGGTGTCCAAGGGGGCGCCCGCTTTTGGTTGCGAACAAATACCCGGATTTGCCCGACACGTACTGTGTCAGTAGCCGAGCCAAAGGCTCCGCGATATCTACGTCGCGGACCGCACTCGGCGTCTTGGGTTGCTGCTCTTTGCCCTGCCAAATGCTGCGCCGTACAAATAGCACGCGGCAATCTGACGAAACATCGGTGCTCTTTAGTGCCAACGCTTCACCGATGCGAAGCCCGGTTCCTGCCAGCAACGTGAACAGCATGTTGTAGCGTCCTTTTGCGCTGGTAAGAATTTCCCCAAGCTCCGATTCGGTCACGGTCGGCCTGCGCTGCTCTTCCTTCTTTACTACGGGCAATCCGACGAAATCGTGATTCCACTTGCGTGGGTAGATCTGCTCGCCGTCTTCATCAACTGCCGATGCAACGACGAACTTCACGACTTGTGTGTAGTTCACGATTGTCTTCGCGGAGAGCCCGGCCGCTGCCATCTTCTCTATCAGTTCACGCAACGCGCCGTTGGAAACATCGCCGAGGAACTTGTCGCCAAGATTCGGGAGAATCCATTTATCGAGAGCGTGCTGCCAAGCGAAAACGGTAGCCGGTTTGACTGGTTTGCGCCGGCGTGTGGAAAGTGACCCAATCCACTTTGCTGCTTGGGCGCGGAAGGTAGTTGCTGGTGCAGTATTGGCTGCGAACGTTGTGTTGTCATTGATGCCGAGAGTTTCGATGGACTCACGAAGTTTCCGACGTGCATCGCTCTTCGTAGGGCATATTCCTAATGGAACGGTGCGACGCTTTCTCTCCTGCCCAACGTCAACCCAATAGCGCCCGTAGGCCAGGTTTGTTTGTTCCCACTTCTTAGGGTGACCATGTTGAAAAACACTGCCTGATTGTCCGGTGCGGCGAAGCAAGGATAGTCCTCGTTTCCGCCTTACCGTCGTTGCAGTCGGGACGTTATCACAAGATGAAGAGGGCAGGGAACTCGTGCGGTTTGGGACAAAGAGGAAGGGTTTAGGTGCAGCAGTAGCTGCCGATATTTCGGATGAAACTAAATTGAGGTTTTCCAAAGTAACCCTGAATTGGGTTACCGGGCCTCGCCAGATTGGCGGGCTTATGCGTCATCCACTCGGCGCTTGTTTTGCCGCAAGGACGGTAGCACTCAAAGGGCCTTGAGAACTTCGTTGGCTACGCGGTTGAATTCCGGAGGACGCCCAAGCCAAGCCGGTCGCAGCAAACATCTCTATGGTAAGGCTATCAAACAACAGGGCTTAAGTCAAGAACCCTTTGGATTTGGTACCCACGTAACTTACTGATTTTATTAGCGCTCTAGACGCCCTAAACGCCCCAGACGCAATGGACTTGTCCCCAATTTTGAGACAACGAGTTAAGAGACAATGCTCAGCGAATGGAGGAAGGCATGGGGTTGTCTCGAAGGAAGTTCACGCGGGAGTTCAAGTTGGCGGCGTTGGAGCGCATTGAGCGCGGCGAGTCCTTGGCGGCCGTGGCGCGCGCTGTGGAAGTTAATCCGAATCTGCTGCAGCGGTGGCGGCAAGAGTTTCACGCTTCGCCGGGCAGGGCCTTTCCCGGCAAGGGGCGGGGACGTGCTGAGCCGGATCGCGTAGCACAACTGGAGCGCAAGATCGGGCAGCAAACTCTGGAGATCGATTTTTTAAAAGGGTGCTTGCAGCGCATCGAGCAACAGCGGCAGCTGCAGGCGGTTCTTGGCAAGCCGCGGTCTGCCAGCAGGTCGAAAGCCAGCGAGGCGGAGAACTGACGGTGCAGCGCATGTGCGTTTTAAGCCAGGTGAGTCGCGCGGAGTTTTACCGTGCGCGGCATCGCCAGCCTGCAGGTGTTGGAGACTTGCGACTGCGCGACGCGTTGCAGCGCATTGCGCTGGAATTCCCGAGCTACGGCTGGCCGCGCATGACCGTGGAACTGCAGCGGCGGGGCTGGGCGGTGAATCACAAGCGCGTCTACCGGCTGATGCGCGAGGATAATCTGCTGTGCTTGCGGCGGCGGAAATTCGTGGTGACCACCAACTCGGCGCACGGGCTGCCGGTATACCCGAATCTGGCGCACACCATGACGCCGAGCGGGCGCGACCGGCTGTGGGTGGCGGATATCACCTATATCCGTCTGCTGACGGAGTTCGTTTATCTGGCGGTGATTCTGGACGCCTTTTCCAGGCGGGTGATCGGCTGGGCGCTGGGGCAGAGGTTGGAGGACGAACTTACCTTGCGCGCGCTGCGCCTGGCACTGGAGCGGCGGCAGCCGTCGCCGGGACTGGTGCATCATTCCGACCGCGGCGTGCAGTATGCTTCGCACGACTACACCGCCCTGCTGAAAGCGCACGGCGTGGTGATCAGCATGTCACGCAAAGGAAATCCCTATGACAACGCCATCGCCGAATCGTTCATGAAAACGCTGAAGTACGAGGAAGTCTACCGCGAAGAGTATCGCGACGTGGTCGAAGCCTATGCTTCGATCGAGCGGTTCCTGGAACAGGTGTACAACGAAAAGCGGCTGCACTCGGCGCTGGGTTACCGGCCGCCAGCGGAGTTCGAGGATACGCGGACGGCCCCGGAGAGCAAGCGCAGCGGGCTGCCGACCGTCGCGGCCATCGCAGGAGTAGCGGAATGAGTTTTCTGAGGCATGGGGAAATCTATCGCCCGATGCAAAAGCGGGAGCGGCCTGCACACGACCGCCCCCAACCTCATCGGTACGATGAGTTTCCAGCTGGCTATTCCTTGGCGGGTTGCGCTCCCGCAGAGCCCGCCTCCCCTTCACCAGCCATCACGCATAGTGCGGGAAACGCTTTGGGCAGTACAATCAAAATGCAGCGAACAGCAAATCACCTCTTAACTGCGTGTCTCACTCAAGGGGACAACCCCACAAGTTGACCATTCAAAAAAAAAAAAAAAAAAAACAAAAACGTACAAAAATTAGCTACCTTTTGCTTTGAATCTCAGTGTTGCATTTATCGATTTACTTTTCAAAAAGCCTCGGTTGAGAGAGATTTTCCAAACCATTTTCAGGTTGTGAACTAGGCGGCATTGTGCGAAGCATGAAGGCATCGAAAAGAGGAACGGTGAAAGCAGTGTCCCCATAAGTTGGACTATAAATCATACCTTTCTTAATTAGTGCTGATCGAAGAGGGGCGACGGATTGCGACCGAACCCCAAGCGTTTCCGCTATTTCTCCGGACCGCTGTTTTCCAGTCCCTAACGTCGCCAATCCTCGCAGGTATTCTTTTTCTCGTGGAGTGAGGCGGTCAAAACGCACGCGAAAGAAACTCTGATCTAAGTTGGCAATCGCGGCCTTGCTTGCCTGCTTGATGGTGTCCAAAGTTATCGGAGAACTTTCCGCTATGTTCCATGCCTCGTGTCCCCACTGCTGCAAGAAATAAGGATATCCCTGAGTTTCTCGAATGACCTCGGCGACCGCAGCATCGTCAAAATCTACATTATGGCTGCGAACGGGACTTCTAAGAGCGTTCTCAGCGTCAGCTTTGGCTAGTTGCCCGACCTCTGGAAAATTAAACAATCGCTCCGCGTATGATTTCGATTTCCCACATTTTCCGATGATTTGAGGTAGACCGGCTCCAACAAGGATGAAGGGCAGATTCCTTTGGTTAATCCTGTGAATGGCCATTATGAGAGCACTGAGTTCGTTTTCGTCGAGGTATTGAAGCTCATCTACGCAAATCGCAACCGCTGTCTCGCGGTCTGCGGCAGCTTCCCCAATTGAAACGAATAGCTCAGTAAGGTCTGCTTCCAAATCGCCGCTATCGGCTGACCCCAGCTCAGTGTCTAAACCTACTTCGATTTCACCTATTTTCGCTTTAAATCCTTTTACAAAGCTCCCAAGAACACGCAACCCTCTTTTGACTTTGTCGCTCGCTCTTTCCGCCACGTCTAAAGAAAACAGGAGCCTCCGGAGATGGGGCACGAGCAGGGCGGGCAGAGATTTATCCTCGTGGGCTTCAATCAGGAGAGCCTTATAACCATCCGATTCCGCTTGTTTCCAAATGCGATTTAGAAGGACAGTCTTGCCGACTCCGCGCAATCCGGTAAGAATGACACTCTTCGAAGAACGTCGGTTCTTGATTCGAGAAAGCGAAACATTCGCTTCTTCTAATATGTCATCGCGGCCCGCCAACTCAGGGGGCTGCGAACCGGCTCCAGGAGCAAACGGATTGTTTCTTGCATCCATTGTGCTACATAGTTTAACCAGGTTTTGCTTGATAGTCAATAAACTATAATAAACCAAAATAAACTCAGTAGAACCTAGACCCTAAGATTGGGAAACTCTGATCTTGTCTCTTACGAGATCCGCAGGCCAAGCGACCCCGGAGGCCCGTCGTCAAGCGTAGAACTAAACTTGGTGATGTACGAGGACGCCCGAACCTTCTCTAACACTTGCGTTCCTGCTTCAACACTTCAACCGCCCCGGCCATTCTTGAGGCGAAACGGAATTCGCGGGCGGTTCTGTTATCATTAGAACGTTGGCTGGCACACCACGTCTGACCAACCTTCGATTGAGCGCAAGCGACCATAAAGCAGCGGCGCTCAAGAGTCTTTCGTTCGTCATATGGCGAGCGATGCGATACAAGTCCGATAGGGGGTCGTGAGGACTTCGCGGTGAAAACGACCACGCGCTTTCCTTGTTATGAACGCCGACAAGGAGCGATGTTAGTCTCGCGATTATTACCGCTCCGTCGGCATCGCGAGGCAAGCGAAAGGCTCGACCCCCAAGGCTTCAATTCACCCTGCCCGACCGCCTTGCGTTCCCGTCAACTTTTTGGAATAATCCCGCCATTATGGTAATAGGCGATCGACTCCGCGAACTTCGCGAACAAAAGAATCTTTCACAGGGCCACATCGAGAAGCGAACGGGCTTGCTACGTTGCTACGTTTCCCGTGTCGAGAACGGGCATACCATTCCTGCCGTCGAGACGCTCGAAAAGTTTGCCCGCGCTTTGGAAGTTCCGCTTTATCAGCTTATGTACGAGGGCGACGAGCCGCCGAAGGTGCCTGATCTGATCAAGCGGAAACCCTCCGACGACAATGTTTGGGGCAGTTCTGGCAAGGATGCGCGCTATCTGAACAAGCTTCGTCGTCTGTTGGGCAAGAGTGACGAGAAGAGCCGTAAACTCCTGTTGTACACACTACAGAAGATGGCGAAGCGCTAGGCGACCGTATACGTCGTCAGGTATTCCGGCCGGCTTGAAAAGCAACTCGTCCATGACACGTTTGATGTGGCAGAGTGTCGAAATTGCTTCCAACGCAACTTTCCGCTCGTCTGTTTCTAGATATGATATAACCTGTATCTCAGCATATTGGGCATATAGTATCTTAACGATTGGAAATCGACTAAATTAGGTCGGTGGGAGGAATCTATGTCCAGCTACTACTCCATCAACGAAGCAGATAAACCCCCGGCTGAACGACGCTACCATGACAACGAGGACTGCCCTCCGGGTGGTGAAATTCCCGCACGCAATCGGCGACCGGGCAGCAATGGGTACCGGCTGTGCGGTCAGTGTAAACGGATGAATCGCGCCGAGCAGGTACGCCGTGCGCGTTCCAATCGCAAACGATGAAGAGACCGTCAGAACGGTTTCCAGTAGCGCTGGCCGCTGAGTATCTTCGGTTTCAACTCGCCCAGCGAAAAGAGCCTCAAGAGTGTGCAGCCCCGCGGAGGAATAATGATTGATTCGGACTCAGCGGAATTCAAGACAGTCGTCACAGAATTTGTCCGCACGATTAAGACATTAGACACAGCTTTGAACGCCTATTATGAGGCTGTTGCTGCTCTTGAGAATTCACAGTTCCAGGCTGCGGCACCGTTTCTCAAAGAGACGTATGCTCGCCTGGTGAAAAGTCAGCCCTTACACGAGAGGATGGATCAAAGATACCGTTCCCTTCTGGAGAAGTGGGACCGGGCTTCATCACAATCTGATTTTCTGACAGTGTTTGTTTCATGGCTTCAAGCATGGCAGCTAGAACAGCCAAAACAGAATTAGGCACTTTCATAGGTTGTTTCCTTAAATGAGATTCTGAATTTGTCAAACAAAAAGAAAAAGCCAGTCCCTCGAAAGAGACCGGCTCTAGGGTGCGGTTACTTGCCGCGGTGATTCGGTGCAACAGATCGACGATTGGATTTCCAAGACTTCTCGGTTTCCTTTCGCTTCGCCTCAACATGGGCCTCGCGATCTTTGTTGGACTTTTGCTTCTGGCCGTCCGCTTTCTGCGCGTGCTTCTGGGTTACGTGTCGGCCACCGAACTTCGTTGGCTCGACAACGCGCGCATCATGTTCACCTTGCTCAACGGGATCGGCCTGGATGTGTTCCGGACTGTCATCCGCTGAGAAAGAATGGTCTTGGTTTTCGTTGGACATTGTTGAGTTGGCTGCGGCTGTTGGGTCCTGGACGATCGGCGAAGTTGATTCTGCCTGCGCGATCGCATTCTGAACTGCTGATGCTTCCGCGGGATTGATTGATACTGGCATCTCTACACCTCGTATACGATACTGCTATCGAGATCGTGTACATCGACCTCGTTTATTTGAAAGCGTAAGCTTGCAAAAATCAAATTCTTATTTACGTCTTAAATCTTGGATCCTGAGGATGACGCCACGGTGTTCCGCCATTCAAGCCTGTATCTGGATTACTGCGGGGTTGCCATCCGCGAGCCTGTTCTATGTCGGCTTCGCCCTGTCCCAACCCCCACGTAGTTGCCGCAGATTCGAACTGGCCGCGTTCCTCTTTGTAGATAGTGCTCGTGTTAATTTCGCTCTCCGTAACTTCGGCTGAGAATATCTCTCCGATCACCAGATCCGCTTTCTCTGGATCAAAAGTGAATTCGATTGGCTTGCCGGCGAAAAAGGTTCCATCCATCGCGACGCCGTCTCGCAACACTTTGAAGTTCTGTCTCATGCGCCGACCCTCGCTTTTTCGTCGTATTCTCTCCGCGCGAACGCTTTGCCAGTGCGGGGATTCGTCACACCGAAGTCGGCCAGGGCTTCAAAGACAAGCTGGTATACTTGATCCTTGAGCACGGTATCGTTGAGAGTCTTAACGGCGGCGGCCTCTGCAACCGCGTAAGTGCTGGCGCGAAATTGCTCTATCGATGCTTCGCAAGACTTATGCTCGCGGCCGGCGTACAAATCGATTCGTGCAAAAGCCTCCACCAATTCCTTGTCAACCCCGTCGCGGAAACTAGCAACTTCTTCCCGCAACGTATGAGCAGCTTCGGCCGCAACCTTTTCCGCATTCGCTACAGCCGCGGAAATGTCTCCCGGACGCCCGCGTTCGCCTCGAAGACCGTTCGCGATTTGCTTCTCAATACTTTCAATCCTAAGTTCCAAATCATTCAAATTACCCATCTTCATTCTCCTCGTCGATCTCGATTTCTTCGGGATCGTCTTCCTCAACAAATTCATCTTCCGATTCGTCATCCGGTTTCACTTTGCGAAGTGGCCCACGCCGTGATGCTGCGCGGTCGCGTGTTTGCTCCGCGATCAAACGTTCTAGCTCATTGTTCCGTGGCACGGGTTGTGGCCTCCTCTCGCTCGAATGCAACCAGTTCGTCTTCGCTATAAAGTTCCAAATATCGCGCCCGAGGGTGCGGATCGTCCATCTGAATTTTGCCAAACAGTGGCGCCCCCTCGCGTAAGAAGCGCCATCGGTCCTCGAATTGCGGTAATACATCCGACAAATGAATGAAAACTTCATCCCCATCTTCACGCTGTGCCCAACCATAAGTCTGAATTTTCTTCGTGACGACGAGTTGCTCAGGCTGCTCGACCAATTTTTCCCCGAGATCGAACAAAGGGGCGATGTCATCTGCGCCGAATTCATAACTAGCCTTGTGGGGCGGTACACACACAAATGTCACGGGCATAGGCTCAGAACCGCTAGGAATGAAACTCCACGCACGCGAATGGTTTCGATCGGGACGGACGCCATCAGGTACGAAAATCGTCCACCGCTTTCGTTCGTTTTTCAGCAGGCCAATTCTTCTCAAAAAGTCGAACTTTATAATCTCACCGGACTCTCGCATTGTGGCTCCTGAAATAACAGAGACCAGTTGGGTGGGGCACACCAACTGGTCTCACATCGATGCGCTGTCGCCACGCATCGAAGCTAGTTTTGAATGTTTTGTGAGGACCGCGTCAAGGAGAGAACCACGGTCCTCTTTTCCGATGGCGAGCGCGGCGTCCCAAGGCAGAGTGTCGCTGGCTCGCAAACGAAAGCCGTTAGCTACCCGTCGTGGTAAGCGGTGTATTCTGGAGTTTTTAACTTAGTCACGAGCCCACCTCTCCGGCATCATAGGCTGTCGTGATCTGGCTGCGAAGGTGATCGGTTTCAGCAAGTTTGTTGTACATATCCTTGTATGCTCGGTTGTTCATTTTCAGTTTCATTTTGTCTGTGCTGATCGCGCCGTTGAAATCTGCGATCACTTCTTCCATCAGGAGCTCGGCCGCACTCTTCGGTTTGGGCGCAGGAGCGGGCCGCTTCATGTTGCCGATTATGTACGACAATTCTGTAAGTTCGGCATCGGCTTCCGGTGTTGGGACCATAACGACCTTGAAGATGCCGTCGCTCATTGCATCGCAAAAGAACTTGGCCGTAATGCGATAGAGCTCATTATAGAAGTCTTCGCGGGAAATTTTTCTGGCATAAACATCGGATTGATCGAGTCCTTCCATATAGAACACGACGGACTCCCGCGCAGTTTTTTCTAGTTCCGCGGCTGCCATTACAACCATCAAAATCTGTTCGGGCGTCTTGTTTAGAATCGAGAGTAGGTTAGCGTTCTTTCTGATGAAATCTGTTCTGACCTTGATTGCAAGATCACTTGCAACTTGATTGATTCCCATCAAATCACCCCCGCGGCTGTTGCCGCTTCCAATTGCTGATTGAACCATGACCAAGACATTTCTCTGCCACCGAGTCGAACGAGTCCGCCCTTAGGTCTCAAGTCCGAAATCGGAGTTTGGTGGTAGAGCCTTGCGAATTCGCGGATCTCGGCGGTGACGGCGTGACGGCCTGAGGGTTGTCCTTCGGGCGTTACGGCATCGCCAACTTGCTGCGCTCCAAATTCGCGTTCAAGATTTTTGTGATAGAAGTTTCCGTACTGCTCATCGCTCCTAGCCCGAAGCCGGCATTCCGATGAACTGTGGGAATCTGTCCATACGCGAAACTCGTGCCAGAGTTGCTGTGAACTTGAGAGCCTCGGCGTCTCAACTGTGGGAGCAGCCGGAACCGGCAATGACTTTATTTCTTCTGCTGTCCGCAGAATGCGCCAACGAATCATCAACTTCTCAAGGGCCTGGACGATCTGAGCCAGCGAGGCATAATAACCCGTCTCGTCGCTACGATTGTTCAACGTGGCTACAGCGAGAAGAATTTTGTTTTTATCACTCTTGAGTGTTTCCGGATCGGAGATTTCTACATATTCCTGGCCGACCGGTGTGTCTAGAAGATCTTTGAAAGCCTCAGTCCAATCTTCCGCTGAGTCTAGATCGTAGAGAATTTCGCCTTCATCTGTTCGCTGCATTGTGTTTCTCCTTGGCCGCGGATTAACCGCGGAAACTCCCCGGCCGTAAACGGGCGGTTGATCTTGGTGCGGGTGCTACTTGCTGCGGCGCCGGTGCTGCTGGCGCCCTCTCTGCTTTTGCTGCCAGACCTTTTGCAATAACGTCGTCGATTACGGCCACGGGGGATTCACCCCGAAGGGAATCGGTTTGCTGGCCGTTTTCATAGAGACGGACGAACCAGCACTTCTCTCCGTTTGCTTTGGTGTTGAATCCAGGGACCGCAATCAAACCTTTGTACGACATCGGCACGCGATCGTCGGCGCCGCCAGGACTAGAAACAACATGGGGCTCTACGAATGATAAGTCGCCGGCCTGAAGAGAAAAGTCTACGGCTACATTACACTCCTCCATCATTCGGCGACGGGTGATGATAGCCGTCTCAAGTGGCTGCGGATTCGCTGCGCCTGGGTCCGTATTCCATTTCCCTTGCAGAACTAATCTGCCCGAGCCAGCATGACGCTCGTTGGTGGTACTCACCAACCAGTAACGCGTTCCTTGACTTTGTGCCGAGATGAAAATTGGCCTGTTGTGCGCGATGTCGCTCATATCTTGCCGGCCTTGGCCAGAGCTTCGATCCGATCCCGGAAGCCTTTTTGCGTTTGCATTTTGTGGCTAATGACGCTCGCAGGAAGAGAATGGTACATTTCCGCGGTCAATTCAGGCTCCTTAACTGATTCCGGCACTTGAAGTTTCTCAAGGACCAGCGGAACCTTTTTCTCTGCGAGCAATTCGCGATAACATCTCTCAAAGGCTGTGGGTGTTGGACTGAGTTTTGTATGAGCCAAATAATCGTAGGTCCTTTGCATTACAAGGGCCATAGGCTCAACGCCCGGATAACGGTACTTGATGATGAATTCCGATGCCGCGTGGGTGAAGGCTTTTTCTTCGCTCAAACTTTCGAACTGTAGTGACATATTGCTCTCCTTGTTTCTCCTGAAAAAGAAAGGCTGCCCGCCGAAACGAGCAGCCCGCGCTACTTACTATCCTTGCTAATTTCTTTGCTGCATTAGTCTCCGAATATCCTCAGCAAGCAAACAGAGCTTCTTTCTATTTTCTGCTTTGAGACCGAAGCGTCTGGCCAACCATTTTCGTGAAGCCATGCGACGACGAGCTCCGCAAGAAAAGGCGGGATGCACAGAGCCATCTCGACATCTTCCGTGCCGACGACCTCTCTGGTGCCTTTGGCAAAATGAGAAAAATACTGGTTCGAATCCAAAAACATAACAGGCATATCTGTCTCCTCTTAGCGGCCGGCTGGTTTTATTGTCGGTGAACCAAAACGCGGTGAGTTGTATGGATCCCAAAGCTCTTCTGGTTCATATAGTTCTTCGAGTTTCACTTCTTGAATTGGCCTATCAGGGTAAATGGCGTCGTAGAAAGCTTGGTAAGATCGGTCCTTTAACATCTGCTGCTCGACGGCAGGATCCGGAGGTGCCGACACCAGCTTGGCAACGCCGGCCGCATATAGAAGGGAAATTGCATCCGGCAAATCATCATGCCTCGTGACACCGAACTCGGTGAACTGTTTGTAAAGTTCATCCAGGCAATCAATCTCTTGTGAAAAGAAAAGCAGCGATCGCCTTAACAAAGTCTCCAGGACCGAAATACGCGACGTTTTGGCCCCTCGTTTGTTGTCTACTTTTTGGAAAACGAGTGGGATGTGATCGGTTACACCTCGCTTTTCCGCCATCTGCCGAATGACGCTCTCCAAAATCATGGCACCATTGCTCGCCTCGATCACGATTTGAAGAGGGTGAAACTCAATGAACGCTGAAACAATTTCGTCCGCAATCTCTGTAGGAGTGAACCTGCCATGAATGATCTTCTTTATGAACGTTCTTCCTTGACCGTCGATCGCCGCCACTGCACCGACCGTTTCATCTGATTTAGTGTTTGCCGTGTACGCTAGATCGAAAGCGATGGCATGTGTTACCCGATCGGGAATCTGGCTCTGGTGAATCGTCTGAGTCACGAGCAGTTCGATCGGAAATGTGACTTCCGTCTCGCCACGAGGGTCCAACAAATATTGGCTGCGATAAATCCCGAGATTTTCTTTCTTTACGGATTGCAAGAAATCCCAGGTCAATCTTTCAGGAAACAGCAAAGTGAAATCTTCTTCTTGGCAATCTGCTTCATCTTTCGATAACGAGCCGGGTTTTCGTGTCATAGCGGGCTCATACAAAACTTTTAGCCCATCCAAGTTATTCTTCATAGAGAAATACAAGTCTCCCGGAGCCAAAGGTGTACCAATAAATTGGCGGTATCCGCCAGGATCCAAGAGAGCTTTAAGCATGGAAATTTTATATTGAAGGCTCTCCATAGTCTCCGGAGTTCCGCAATTTTCCACGGACTGCGCGTCATCGAAAATCAAAAGGTCGCAATGGCTTCCCACCTCATCGGTTGAAACCGCGGCTGCCCAAACTGTCGGATCCTTCAGTCCGCTCTTACGATCCTTGACCGTGAACTCCGCGCTCTTTCCGTCTTTTGAAGGATCTATTACCAACTCAGGAAAGAGTTGCTGAAACGTTGTGGGTTGTGCGCCCTCGGCCTTAATGAAGTATTGTTTCAACTCCCCAATGAACCTTTTGGCTAGCTTGGCAACCGATGTCACGACGACACATCGCAACTCATCAGGAAAGCAACAAACCCACTGAGCGATGTCCAAAACAGAAATTGTCGATTTGAAGGATCCCCGCGGGCTCATCGTCAATCGATCTTTTACAGCGTCTTGATCGGCGATAGAGATTTTAGGGTTCTTCTGAACCAAATGCTCGACCATGCGGCGGTGCGTAAAGTTCGTGAAACCTTTTCCGCAGACTGCTCTCGCGAGAAAGAAAAGATCAATTTGAGCTCTCCATCTGATTTGACGAAAATACATAGGCTCGGTGCCGGTTGGCGGCACCAGCTTCATCATTTCAATTCGGTGACGTGCCGCGACGCCGTATGGATTGAGCTCGTCTGTCTCGGCCAGGATCGCGTCCAGTTCCATGTACACCGCAAGCTCATCTTTTAGATCCTCGACCGGCCGCATTCGCGAGCTCGGCTTGCTGTAGGGGAAACGTGCATCCATCGCGTGCAGCACATCCTCGACGCTGAACACGGCATCAGCGCCGCGGCTCCGGGTGATTGCCTCGGCCTCTGCGCGCAAACTCGCCGGCGGGATTGGTGCGCTGATCTGGCTAATCGGAACGATCGGGGTTTCGTGAATCTCGATTTCGTCTTTCACAACGAATCGCGAACCGCCCATCGTGAAGATTTCCAAGACTTGCTGCGGCCGTTCCTTTCGTTTAATCATCTCGACGCATTCACGGTATTTGATCTTGTCGTTGGGCTCGCAGCGTCCGTGTTTCGCAGCAGCATTGATTATAGGAATTAGGGCGTCCGCAACTCGGGCTGAGAGAAATCCAATCGGAATGCTGGCTTTGATGGCTTTTTCCGCAGTCTCAACTAAGGTGTCGAAACGCGCATTCAGGCTCACCTCTTTGAGAATCTTCATTGCTACGTTTTTGGCTGCCATATTCAAATCTCCGCAGCAACCAGATTGGTTGCTTCCATATGTTCTGGGTCCAGGTCCTCGACGTGGATTTCGCCGCGGTGAAGCAAGTTCAACAACGACTGGTTGAGTTCGATTTGCTTTCGCAACCAGACCGCGTATTCGAGATCGTCGCGGCGAACTTCTGTGTTACCCGCGGCACGGAAAGCTTGCATTTCTTCCTTAATAAATCGTGTCGTCAGTTCCATATCTTGCTGCTCTGATAGAAGTGGCATTTTGGTCTCCTGTGGGAAAAGAAAAAGCCCCCGGTGGTCGAGGGCTTTGGTTGGATTTTGTAAAATTTATCGCTTATTTATCGGTGAGTCTTATAGCTTTTGATGATGGGCCACTGCGGCTGTTCGATCTCCCTCTTTCGACTTCTCCGTTGAAATGCAGCGATGCCAGGACTCTTTCTGCCCGCGTACCAAAATCATAAGCTCTCGTATTTCGGAGCATGTCTCTCTCGGAAAGCCACTCGCCGTTTGGAGCATGACGCCTCAAGTATCCCAGGAATTTGCCGGACAATTTTCCATCATCGTTTTTGCCTGTGTTCGGACACAGAATCAAACGCAGATTCTCTTGATATTTTGCGAGGGCTACAACAGGAATCTCAATATCCTTGGGGCGAAGAACATTTCTGCCATCGTAAGACGCGCAAATTGCGGCAACTCGCAGACACGATTCCAATACTCGCGGACTGAGCTTGTACTCTTTCACCCACGCGCTTTTGGCCTCCCATACATCGTTTCCTACCTTAACTGGCTGCAACTTCATCAGATCGAAGCCCAAAGGGCCTCCAGAGAAAGGTCTATAGTCATAAATGTGTCCGGAAGGTTGAAGTCCAAACAACGTCCTGTCGTACATACCGCCAACGGTCTGCGAACCAAATAAATCTCCAAAGCTTTCGTAGGCGCCTTCTTCGGCGAGCGTTACGCCGCCGAGCAGCGACAACCGGCAGTTAAAATCGATCGCTTTGCCGCCGGCCGTTGTCAGCGTGTATGCCGTCTTGTAGTAAGAACGATTCAAGATGTAGGGAAAGCTTGCGCCTTCGAGAGCAGCACGTTCCAACAAA
Organism: uncultured Acidobacteriota bacterium; assembly: GCA_963843265.1. Classification (GTDB taxonomy): domain Bacteria; phylum Acidobacteriota; class Terriglobia; order Acidiferrales; family UBA7541; genus Acidiferrum. The sequence goes on from CAWJJR010000008.1 coordinate 99,851, forward strand.
AACCCAAGTTCGTCTACGTTCACCAAAACCGACCTTCCATTCCCGTTGGCGATCAGTTTAATCAAACCCTCCGCACTCCCAGGCATAATGTTCAACATCGGAGGTGCATCTTCATCCATCCCCAAAAGACCTCTTGAGAATTCGCCGGCCATAGACTTTCCACCATGCACAGGACCTACGGGAGCAAAATATAAATTATTCCGCATCTCTCCCGGCTCAAAGTCGCCAGATATAACACCCTGTCCTGAGGGCACCAACGGCGCGATCGGCACAAACTGTGCAGCATGAACAACCAGCGTCAGCCACGAGTAAGCGATCGGGAAGTCTTTCATCCGTTTCTGCACGGCTTCACCGAGCCTGCCCGCTAGGCAATCTTCGGGCATATCCTCGACTCGGGCGATAACGATATCGCTAATATCCGGACTTTCAACGACCTGAACATTCGCATCCATTTTTTCGTTTGGCTGTGTTTTTGGTACAACATCTTTGCGGGCTTTCTTTCTGCCTACGGTAAAAGGGGGTTCCTGGCCCACCGGATAACGAGAAATGCTAGCCGCTATGGTTTCGCACATTTTTTCGAATCTTTCGCCACGGTCGGGGCAAATTTCAGCCCCGTGAGCTAGCAAGAGATTTTCCATTTGCTTATGTGTTGCTCCAGCCCTCCGCAAGTCTCCAGCGAGTGACGCCAGAGCTATATTGTGCCCGCCCGCATCAATCCCTTCCGGCGCCTTTCTTTTCTTGAATGAGGCTACGATCGCTTCGAGCAATTCGTCGGTCGCTTCGTTGGGGGCCAGCAAAGGATTTTCAACGGTAGGACGAGGAGCGTCACTTTCTTTTCCAGCTTTCTTGCACAAGTGTTTGATGAAGGCAACCAACTTGTCTGGCATTGGTGCGATCGCTGCATCCACAATCCTTTTATAAGTGCCGCCCTTTGGGTGTGTGCTGCCTTCCGCCAAGACGTAAAGATTGTTTTGCCGCACAGAAAAATCGATTCCGTCAATCTTGAACTGCGCGATATTTCCCAACTTACGAGTTGCATCAGTTTGTTTAAAATGCTCCTGGCAGCGATTTTCTCGTCCCGAGGTCGCATAAATCTTGGGATAAGGTTCCCCTGCAAATGTTTCGTAGGCTTCGTGAAATTCCTTCATCGTATCAATGTCGAGGAACAGAAATTCACTGGATTTTGCTACGACGCAAGCATTCGCGTCGGGGAATTTCCTGGCTATTTCTTGAAGGTGAGCGTTGCTCAGTTTCAGCCATTCCGCCGTGCTCGCGGTATCAAAGCGGGTGTCCTTCCACTTTATTAGAGGATTCTTCCCACCGACTGCAATCGGAAGTATGCGAAACTCTCCACGCTCTACGCAACGATTGGCGATCTGTAGAAAACGGTTAACTGACTCTGCGACGGGCGCGGCGCGCTTTGCCAGAGCTCTCTTGATCTGAGCTTCGAGCCACAAGGTTTCTTCGTCGATACGTTTGTTCCACTGCTCGCTCGCAAGATGTTCGTACCGAGTACGGAACTCTTCGTCAAGTTCCGAGGAACTCGCAGTAGGCATTCCCTCGATGAGTCCCAGAATTAGGTCGCGAAGTTCCGTCATTCCCGCAGACGGCTCCTGCGACACTGGTGTTAGGGGCTGAGTGCTCACGAGCGCACCGCGGTCGCCGTTTTCTCAGGCAGGACCAGAACTGTTACGTCTGTTGCTGCTGGATGCTGTCCTTCTTTTCTCGGAGCGCCGGGTAGGAACCTGAGAATACTCCCGACTTCTGGCGGACAAGGACCGTCCTTGATTTCAGAGACGTGCAAGAAATATTTTTGGATTGGAAAAACGTTTCGAGGACATTCGACAAAACCAAAACCGCGCGTGGCGTTCCAGTTTCGCAAAATACCTGTTTTGTACCCGGACTCCATACAACCACCTTCGGCCAGTCAAGCCGGCCTGGAATTAAATTTAGATTCACCTTCTTTCGTGGCCGATTACGGCCGAGAGCAAAGTGAGTTACTGGCGCCCTGATTCGCCTTGAAAACTGGATCGGCGCATTCCTTAAACACCGTTTAATTGATCCCATCTTTCACGGAATGCTGCCGACTTACTGTAAAGCTTCTTCTGTTCGTTCACAGGGATCCGGCTGAGTTCCAGCAGCGTCCCCGGCAAATTTTCAACCTCTGCGTCCTTAATTTCGTGAAGGTGCTCGCGCACCGTACCGATTCGCATGATCGTGCCGAAGATATCGCAGACAATGGCCTCGGGGAATCGGCGCTTTCGCAACCTTTGAGCCCACTGATCTGCCGCGGAGTAGGAAAGATGGAGGGCATAGCTAGGGACATCGCAGACAGTCACACTTTGCCCATCCCATCCTTGCAGAAATCGACCGGCGTCAATCCTCACGATAAATTTCTCGTCCGCTGCCATTACTCACCTTCCTTGAGAGGGTTTTACTCCTCTCTCTACTTATAGAGCCACTTTTCCCGGTTTCGACGCAGTAAACGGCCAAAAAGCCTGTAAGTCATTGAAAGCACAGCGCAAAATAATTTTCAGAAATTTACCAGTTTGAGGTTTTGCCTCAAGCGTTCGAACTCTCCCTGTAGTCATCCCACACAGAACCATCGTCTTTGGGGATCGGTTTATCGGGATCTACCTCGGTCGTTGGGGGTTTCGTTTCGAAATTCGTTAAGGCCCGCACGCTGCCGTCCGCACGCTTCTTTACGGTAATCCCGCCGCCAATCGAAGCTCCACCGGATGCTGCAACATCCTGCTCAATGTAGTCTGGCTCCCGAGAGGTGTCACCGCGGCCGCGAACACTTGGGTTCAGCACGAAAATCCCGGCCGCGGCAGCCTGCCGGATAATCCTATTCTCAAGCTCGATGATTTCATCGTCGGTCCAGGTTCCGTGCCTCTTAACCATGAGCTCGACCGAGAGTTCTTCGCCTTTAGCGTAATCCTTATAGAAGGTTGTTTCCCGACGAGAAAGTGTCTTGCCAAACCTCTCATCCTCAAGGAACGCCGCAAGGCGCTGAATCGGCAAGCCTGTTGAGAGCCTCAGATTAAAGTGGTTGAGGGCAGAATCACAATCAGAATTTTCTACAACCTCGATGTGGTCCAGGCGAACACGATTTTCGACTTCCTCGTAGAATTGCTCACGGAGCCACGTGTTGCGTACTTCCTCTTCCGGTGTAGGGTCACGAAGGACAGACTTGCCTTTTGTCAGAATCAGATTCAATTCTTTTTCCTCCGCTGGCATCAAAAGCTTGAGGGAGCGAAGGTCCAACAATTTGCTGCTTTCGCGTGCGAGTGTCGTGCGGTTTGAAAAATCCGGCCTCTATCTTCTGAACATTTTCGTGCAACTCGTCTTCGCTGCGATCGGTAACGTGGCTTCGATGGTCGATAGGAGGAGAATCGAACACCGTCCGCGGCGGCAGGCTTGATGGATGGGCTGCTTCGGAATGTTCTGCTTCGCGGCGAACTCTTTCCAGCATGCCGGCATTTCCGTCAGTCGGCGGTGTCGTTAAACGGATCTGCACCAGCTTGGGCAAGTCCTCCAAATCCGGACGAACGAATACCTCACGCGGATGCAGATCCTGCGACGGGTCTGTTGTAGCGTCATTTTTGTTTGTAGAATCAGACACAGCTACTCCTCGAAAAACAGAAAGCGTGCGGACCAGATTGGCTCGATCAACTCAATCCGCGTTTTATCGCTGTTAGTGTATCGGCAACGAAAAAAGGAAATGTTGTTCTCCGTGATTCATGTTCATGTAGAACAACTGTTCTTTCTCTGTTAGGGGCGCGAACGCAGGTGTGGAAGTAAAGCTCTTCGGAAACTCTTTAACAATCTCCTTTGCTTCACCTTCCGATACCTGATAAATGCGAATTCCGCCGTAACCGTAGACTTCTTTGTGGCCGGCGAAACCTTTTGGATAACCTTTTTCTTCATGTCCCATGTTGCCTCTTTTCTCCCAGGATTCCGCCTGAGCCGGTTTAATGCGCGGTCGGCTGCGGGTGGGCGCCGCCGATCTCCGTTTTATCCTCGGCAGAAATAATGTGACCCTTGACAGACTTCGCTTCATTTCTGTTGAGCCCCACATTATTCTTACTAGGCACCGCTGTATTACTGTCGAGAGCCGCTGCCTCTGCCGGCGACCCGATCACCACACCAAAGATTTCGTCGATGTTCCCGCGGGCTGCCGCGATCTCCCGATCCAACCTCGCCGCCTCCTCTGGACATTCGTCACGGTACTGGTCGGCCTCGGCCTGTGTCTGCAAGTAATAATCAATCGCGTCCCGCACTACCCAGGACACCGAGCGATCCAAACCCGCGGCTACGAGATCCAGCTTCGCGCGCGTGATCGGCCGCAACGAGATCCCGAGCGTGAAAACTTTGTCAGATGCCTTCTTCTTTGGTCTTCCATTTGCCATGATGCTGCTCCTTTTGTTGCCAACATTCGTCGAGAATAACACACGCTAATTGCCAAAGTCAAGTACTTTTTTCAACTATTTTTGTGCCCGACTCCGGGGCCGCGGACGAAGGACCCGCGGGCTTCCGCGGATGGCCGGCGCGACCAAAATGATTCGCGGAGATCAAAGGGACTTGGCAGCAGTTTCTGACTAAGGCTGACTCCCCCCCCTTCAGGGTTAATCGTTAATCGTTACTCTTAACCCCATCAACTTGGCAGCAAAAACATGTTGACAAGTGCTGACAAGTTGAAAACAACCTCTTTTGGTTTCACCATCTTACATGCTTTACACACATCTACAAAAAACTGCTGACAAGTGGGCCAGTCGGGGCGGCGAAGGCATCCTCGATTGGCACTTGGCAGCACTTGTCACAGGTTTTTGCTGCCAAGTGGTACCCATGTTTTAGCTTTCCGGATCCCTACGAATTTCCAGACCAACAGCAATGGCGCAGTGACAAAATTAAAACCGTGCATCTGTGACAGCTTCTAGTTCGCTTGGGATCCAATCCTCGGCACTTCCTTGCAGTTGCCATGAGCTCGTCCGGGGAGCCGATTTGCGACGGCATAGCGGCGCCATCCGGGATCGAAGGTCCGGAACTATGTCCGCAGTGCGGTCGCAGCTTTACCGCGTGCCCGCGGGCGGTTAGCGGGGATCCCGTGGTCCATCGAATGGTTCGCCCTGACGGGACCCTTTGGGCTGGCCGTATGGGACCCATGTCGTTATTGATTTTCTGAAATCAAGGTACCCCTGGCCGGCTCGAAAAATGCCTTTCTTCTACGGGTCGTCGAGTTGATTCGTTTCCACACGCAGATCTCATTGAAATGATTGGACTTGCCACCGCGCACCTGTGGAAATCAACCCGTAGAAAGTGTGGACGAGGATGCGAGGTGACCGCATCTCAAGCGAAGAAAAGTCGAAAGTCCCCCACCCGTACACTCTCGAAGTAGTACCTATAACGTCCCTAGACTCTAAACTAATCTAACCTACTAAAAACACTATACTTATAAGACGGACGCGGCAGGGGAGCACGCTCAATCCCGGTCAAGACATACTGAGAGTAGACTACTCTGCACACAAACCCCGTTTTCTTGCCCGATGCCCGCATCCGTCAAACAGTTTGACGTTGCGCTTCCCGCAAGACAATAAAAACAAACGAGTTACGAACTATTCTGCGACAAATACAGGAGATAAAACGAAAAATGTTAGCAACTATCATAATCCAGACAGCATCCAACCCCACCTAACACCCTCACCGCGCTCAAACCCCCGCTAGAATCGCTCGCAAACTGCCTGCAAACCCCGCGTAAATCGGTCGTAGGATGCCCGTAGAATGCAGTTAGAACGTGCTCAGGGACGCACAGACAGCAAGGGCAGGCACAACGGCACCCGGCCCGCTAGGTCCGCGCGTGTGCCCGCGCACGCGGTCAAATTCTTACACGCACGATCATGCGCGAGTCTCCGGCCAACACTCAGGACACAAAAGAAAACTCCCGCAAACTTCGCGGGAGTCTCTGTGCCTTGATTTGTGGCGCGTTCAGATACGGGCAAGGATGGCCAGCAAACCGCAAACGACGAAGATTATCAGAAAGATTCGCGCCTTAGTTTCGGACGCCACGTTTTGATGCACTTTCGGTTCAGTTTCCAGCAAGTTTATACGGACCACGATTCCCCCAAAAAGCATGGCGCGTTTCCCGGTACGCGCCTACCGTCCTGCTCACTACCGGCCAGGATTGAGGCACGCACCCCAGACTACGGAGTCGCGCTTTTCGTCGCGGAGAATCAGCCAGAAAAATGCCTGCCCGACAATCCAAGCGGAGACAGCGAAGGATGCGACGATAGAAAACATTAATGCACCCCACTGGCGAGCGCGGCGCCGATGATTGCGCCGATAGTGATAGCGAACAGTGCCCAACGTTGTGCCGTGCTTAATGTGTGTCGCGCCATGCTTCGCGGTACTCGCGTGCGGCACGTCATAGCAGGACGTAGGACGGGGACGGGCACAAGCACAGAGGTACTCTCTGACAAATCAAATCGTGCCCGTAGTTCATGGACTTTTTCGCGCACGGCATTAACGGAAAGATGCTCGATTGGAATTGCGCCAGTAGACCGCATTTCCAGCGGAACGTTCGCAGGGTGAAACAAAACAAGCGGAGAGATACTTTTCTCCCCGCACGTTGCTCCTGGCTGGACACCTGTAAAAACTCCACCACCACGCGAGACAATATCGGCAATGGCGGAGTCTAGGTCTACTGCTAGGTTGATTCGCGGCACAGGTCTAGACCATTCCGCCGGAAGCGTAGTAATACTTCGCGGCACGGGTTGGCATGGTAGGGCAGGAAACGGTTACAACGTGGAGAGCATCCGCGTACAGTGCTTGCTCGACTCTGCGAGCAGTCTCCGCCTGTATTTGCTCTATCTCCGCAAACCCCACACGAAAATATCCTTCTGCGATTTGTTCATCCGAAAGACTGCGAACAGTGGGAGCGACTGCGGGGTTGCGTCGAGCGAGCATGGTCCGTTGCCATCGCGCAAGTGCGCGTAGTGCAATCGGGGTGAGAGCAGCAATTTGTGTTTTGAAAGATTCCATTCGGTTTTTCCTTCCGTTTGAGAGTTTGCACGCGCCTACTCGCATGAGTAGACACACGCCTAAGCACACGGAAGAGCACGCGACGTACCACTAGGTAACACACGTAAAGCTATTGAAACCCAACAAAACAGGCAGGACGGCGGGGGAAATTCGCGGGCACAAAACGGCAACGTTTTCGATTTGTGCTCATTTGAATTGACAAATAATGTCTTAGTACGTTAGTTTAGAATCGTGTCGTATATGGCAGAACAAACTAGGGTACTACGTGTGAAAAACTCCAAGAGCACGCCGACATCCAAAAATTAAATCCTGCATTATCAACACACCTTCCACTTTGGTTTTACCCCTTAGCGCCAATGTTTTATTGATGATTTGTCATCGGCGGAGATCAGCGACGACACTCCTCCCCGAGTCTCTGGTCTCCCCGTGCTCGGCACAAAAAGGAAACGCGCAATTATTTTTGTAGCGAAGCGCGCAGGGGGAACGCGATTTTTCAGGAATGCTTTTCTGTCCAGCGTACCACCAGACTCAAAAAAGTGAATTTCTTGCCCGTTGCCTTGCCCTAACCGGGCACCTGGGGCCGTCTTTTCTTGCTCAATCGTTCTTCGCCGTCCTAAGTCTGTTCGCAATTACTATTGACACGAGCATAGACACATGGTACACCACACGAGTCTGCATTCTGGACAAACTCAACGAAAGGAAATTCTAAAATGAACGTCTACGAAATAATCACAGAAAAAATAATTCAGCAACTAGAAAACGGCGTCGCGCCCTGGCGACGCCCTTGGACCAGCAAGGCACCCGCTAACCTTGTCTCACAGAAAGAATATCGCGGCCTCAACATTCTTTCTTTGGCATCGCAAGGCTACCCGTCGCGCTTTTGGCTCACATTCAATCAAGCCAGCAAGCTAGGCGGAAAAATTCAAAGAGGGCAAAAAGGCAGTCTGGTTGTCTATTGGAACGTTGGCGAAGAGCGCGAAGTAATCAAACCCGATGGCTCAAGCAAAAAACAGACGCCGTTCTTACTCCGCTATTCAACGGTGTTCAATTTCTCGCAGACAGAGGGCATTGATATACCTGCTCGGCTACTAGACGAACAGCGCGAAAATAATCCGATAGCAGACTGCGAGGCAATCGTTGACGGGATGCCTAACCGTCCAGCATTCGAGCAATCAGACAAAGCGTGGTACAGGCCGTCCACTGATAGCGTAGGAATGCCAGCGCGTAGCCTCTTTCATTCCAGCGAAGAATTCTACTCGACTCTCTTCCATGAATTGACACACTCAACCGGCCACAAATCCCGCGTTGGACGCGACGGCATAGAAAAATTGAACGAATTTGGAAGCGAATCGTACAGCAAAGAAGAACTGGTCGCCGAAATGGGTGCTGCCATGCTTTGCGGAATTACAGGCATAGCGCCATCCACTATCGAAAACTCTGCCGCGTATCTCCAATGCTGGATTAACAGGCTAAAAGGCGACTCCAAACTGCTTCTGTCTGCCGCGTCGCAAGCTCAGAAGGCTTCTGACTACATTCTAGGCCGCAAGGCAGGGATAGCGGCGGAAAGCGAGGCAGCATGAGCACAAAAGGAATTTTAGAATCGCTCAAACTCAAGCGGCATTGCGAAATGTGCGGGGCCACAAACAAAAAGCCGAAGAGCGTCTTGGAACACCACAAAGACGAATTCCAGTTAGAGCCAGCATTTAACCCTTCCGGCCAACCTATGACCTTGTGTAGAGACTGCCGTATTGGTAGCGCTGAGTTGCTTGCAGATCGCTATGCGATTGGCCGGGCCAACAAATTGCTGGAACACATCGCAGATTTTCTCGAAGCGTTTCAATCTGAAGATGAGCACCTGTCTTCGCCCAACGGATGCGCAGAGGGTTGCGAAGCGTGCGCGGAAGAGCAGTCTTATTTCTATGCAGCAAAGACTGTCCGCGCACTAGTGGACGAACGCGAGGCCGGCAAATATCTTGTAGTGAGTTACGACGCGGACCAGGAGCAATGGCATTACGATGTTATTTTCGCGTCCAGCGACGAAGCAGCGAAAGAGCGCATTCTCGCTTTGCGTGATTATTGTGTGGACGCGGACGTGATTAACATGGCGGATCTAGCGCACATGAACAAGAACGTCCAGTCTGAAACAATAGAGGAAAGCGAGAACTGGTTGGCTGAATTAGCCGATGAACGCGACACAAACGAGGATGCCAAAACAGAAAGCGAGGAAGCATGAGCCTCTTCGCAAACGCACAGGCCGGGTTAAATTTCCCGGCCTCGCTTTCTGAAAAATATCGTCCCAGATTGCTCAACGATTTTATTGGCCTCGACAAAATAAAGAAAGTGCTCGTAAAGTTTGCTGCGAATCCGTTTCCGAATGCCGCATTTCTGTTTGTTGGGCCATCGGGCACGGGAAAGACCTCGATAGCTCTAGCACTGTGCGAAGCCATCGGCGGGGAACTGCACCACATCCCGTCGCAGGCTTGCAACGTCGAAACGGTGAACGATGTTGTGAGGCAGTGCCACTACGTCCCGCGCAACGGTCAAAAATCTTTGCACGTCGTTCTCGTAGACGAAGCAGACCAGATGACGCCGCAAGCACAGCTTGCGTTCTTGTCCAAGCTGGACGGCACGGCATTTCCCCCGAGTACCTGCTTCATCTTTACGGCCAACGATACAGAGCGCTTACAGGACCGCTTCCTATCACGGTGTATGGTCCTGCAATTCTCTTCGCATGGCATCGCCAAAGAAGCCGCGTCTTTGCTTGAGCGCATATGGATTGCAGAAACGGGCACAGCGGAGAATGCACCTAACTTTCTCCGCATGGTCCAAGATGGGAAAAACAACGTTCGCGACGCCGTGAATAGTTTGCAGGTTGAACTACTCGCGCAATAGGACCAGTAAAATGCGAGCGGCACGCGAAAAGGGCGCCTCTGCGCTCCTCGATCGCGCGCTTGCGTCCAAGTCCGTTTAGCGCCACAAAGCGCTTGCACCGTTCTCTCTGTAGCGCCGTCAGGTGCTTGCATCGTTCTCTGAGTAGCGCTATTTCCCCTCTTCTGTATTGACAGACCCCTGCAACTGGTGTACCATACGTCTATAGTCCTGTTTCATCTAAAGACTCGAAAGGAAGTATAAGGCGTGAAAGCTGGACCACTAAAAACTCTTCGAGAGAAGCTTGGGCTAACCCAACAAGACGTTGCTTACATGATGGGCACGGCTTTGCAGACGGTTTGGCGGTGGGAGAATCCCAAGAACGCGAAGCAGGAGCCACCGGCACACGTTTTTGATCTGTTGCCGATTCTTGCTGCCAAAAGGCTCCCCGATTGGTGCAAAGAAACAGTGGCCGCAGGGCATTCGACTTCGTTTCTTGCCCAACACATTCTGAACTGTAAGCAGTGCAAGCTCGTTGTCACTTATTTGGAAGGAAGACAATCTAGGCCATGAACGCAGCGGACCAAAGAATTCTAAACGAGCTTGTGAACGTCTTGGGAGCTGAGTCCACAGCAGCGCAGAATTATATTTCGTTCTGTCGATCACACATCACTGATTCTTGTATATGCGACTGGCACCACATACTTCCGCAAAACGAATTCCCCGCATTCAAGAAAGCACTCTGGAATCTGGCTCCGCTTAGTCCGGAGAACCACGCACAAGCACACCGTCTGTTATTGCTGTCGCTCAAAGAAAAGAGTGCATCGGAAGTGAAGCAAATAAAAACCACGACATATCTGTACTCGAAGCAGCTTGTTGCGTTGAGAAGACTGCAACAATCTTTCCCTGGAATCAATGCGAGTGAGCATCTTCGGCGAGCCGTTAACTTGTATCTCGAAGAAAACGGAAGGGCACAATGAATTTTTCTGACCAAGGCACCGCATACATCCAGCACCTTGCCACGCGCAACCGGCGGCCAGCCAAGCCAGCAACGTTGGCCACGTACAACCGCTACCTGAAAAATCATATCGAGCCCATGATTGGCCAAGTGGAGTTGAAGGACTTCGGCAACGGTGCGCTGAAAGAATTCGGCAGGGCACTGGTCGAGAAAAAGTTATCCCCAAAAAGCGTCAACGAGATCACAGCCTTTGTGCGCGCCATCGTTGCCTCTCCTGTGAATGAGAACGGCGACAGGTTATTCCCGCGCGACTGGAACTTCGGTTTTTTGGATTTTCCGGTGATTCAAAATCAGAAGCAAAGCACCGTGACGCCGTCGCAGTTGCAAGCCATCCTCGGGAGCAAGCAAGGGGTGTTCTTCGCTACATTGGCGGGAACCGGTTTGCGCATCGGCGAGGCTTTGCCAATTCGCATTGGCGACGACCTCGAACATACCTGTTGGGACGCCGAATCAAGTTCAATTCACGTTAGGACCAGCGTTTGGTGCCGCAAGGAACAATCGCCGAAAACTAGTGCGGCAATTCGTACTGTTGACCTGGACCCGAGCTTGAACAATTTGTTAAAGGAATATGCCGGCGAGCGCACAGGTTATCTCTTCCAAAACACGGCCGGCGGGATGCTCCACGAGAGTACGCTTGCCGCTGTGCTACGCGAATTAGAAATCCGGGGCCACCACTGTTTTCGCCGTTACAGAGCCACGCGATGTCGAGAAATTGGGGCGCCAGAAGACATTCTAAAATTCTGGCTCGGCCATCAGCGGTCCAGTATCACGGATTTGTATTCGAAGTTGTCCGAAAACGCAGCGGTGAGAAAAGAGTGGGCTGCACGCGTGGGCCTCGGGTTTGACCTTCCAACAATTTCTTCCGTGGACGCCCCGCCGACCTCTTCGCCAAAGTGGTCTTCGTCCAAGCGACTCTCGCCGCGGCAACCCTCGCTTGCCCAGACTCTGCTTGCAAAAGCCACGCTGCCTCTTGTTGTGGGGTAATTCTCCTAACGCTAGCTTCAATTCACCACAGGCTAAGGGTAACAACTCCAGTTTATGCTCGAAAGGGATGACCCAAGATTCAAGACCGTTCCCGTGCATCGATCCGGGTTTGAATTCCGCTCGGTGTAGGGGTTTTGAACCTTGATAACAATAGGCCCCGACTGCGACTGCGATTGCCGCATGGCGCGTATAAGTTTGGCCTCACCGTTGCTGTCTGCTAGGACCATTAGGTTGTTGATTCCAGCAACAGCCAAAAGCAGATGCTCACCTACATTGCTGTAGCTAGTTTCAGCCAATCGCTCGGCGCAATGCATTAAAGGGGTTGCACGCTCGTAGTATGGTTCAACATCCGAGGGCATAATACGGGTGTCGCCTACGTGATGGCCAACGAATTCCAGAATTGTATCCGCTTCCGAAGATGCGTTCTTGCAGATAGGAGCTACTTCTTCAGTGTCGGCAGGGAGCGGCCCGAGGTCTTCATTGATATCGTCTTCGAGTTGCCCAATCTCGTAAGCAACCACAATTCGGTTGGCGCTGAAAGCCCATTTCAAACAGACGTTTAGATCCTTGTTGGCTTCCTCGCGCTCTCTACGATTCCACTTAAAACGTTCTCGAAACTTCTCTATTGCCTGTGTATTCTTTTCCGAAGTATAACCAGCTAGAACCGCATCGATAAACACTTTTCGGTCATCCTGATAAACCCCACAAGCGGCGGGTACCTCTTCACTGCGCGGCAAGCCTTCCTGAAGGGCCGACCATTCTTGGAGGTAGAGAGTTATCATTGCACTAAGGCTATCGTGGGTCAATTTCAGGTTGCCCTCTTTCTCCGCCCAAGCGCTACATTTCTGTATATTTTGCCAAACATCAAAATCGTCGTAACGCGCGGGAGCTTTGCCTTTATATGTCTCAACATCGTTGCACGCTTCCGGCGCGCCCGAAGGCAGCGCAGGCGGTTCTGCCGACTGAGCGTAAGCCGCGGTTGAAACTAGAAGACTTAAAAGAACCCAAAGTGTTTGTCGCAAGGTTGTCCTCCGCTCTGGTCGCTGCCCCCGTTTGACGCACTAAATAGGGCTTCCAATTTTGTGATAGGGCCGAAAACGTGCTGCGAGTTGTCCCAATGTTGTAGGAATGTCTCCGAAAATGGGATTGAATCCCGTCTAGAAGGTCGCCAAAAAGTCAAGTAACCGACCGGGAACAGACGAGAAGAGGGCTGCCACTGCTGAGGGTTCAAATCGCTAAACTGGAGTGAGGTGGAAAAACATGAAAACACTCGCACTCTTGATTCTTGGTTTGGCGCTTGCATCGAGCGCGATGGCAGGGCAGGAACCGAGTTCGACTACAGCCCCGAAGCCGAGCCTTGCTGTTTGCAGAGCGGACTTAAAAAAGTGGTCGGCGGAGAGTGCCGAGACGTGGACCATCGACCAGATCTATGAACAGATGACTACGATGGTCGCGTGTGCAGAAGTGTCAAAAAATGAAGAGAAGAAATACAAGAAAGTCATGGTTTACCTTGCTGAATTTTATCGCACGCGCGCGGAGTTAGGGACTCGCGCTCTCAACTTCATCAAGGGGCACGAGCTTTCCGACCAGTTCCGCGAACAACAGAACGGGGTCAGTCCTGCTCAGAGTGCCCAGAAAAACGACGTTGAGAAACCCTGAACGATTGGGGCTCTGTAGCAGCTCACTTATTTCTTCTGCAATCGACGCAAGCAAGTTCGCCGCATTCTTTTCAAACACACAACCAATAAGATTCGCCCTTATCACTATTCGAACCTGCGGGATTATCCTGTCACTTTTTTCGCCTGCGCCCGAAACTTCGCCCACCTCTTCTTAGTTGCTTTGCCGATCCTGGCCCTGGCAGCAGCCGACAGCACGCGTTTCTTTACGACTCTTAGTTCCTTGCCCGTCGAATCGCCCAGAGCTTTTGCAGCCGCTCGGACTCCGTTCAACTTGTGCTGTATGTTGCCTAACTGCTTTTCGAGTTTTCTCTCTTCACGCTTGATCGCTGCCAGAATGTCCATGAATCCTCCGTCAGGAAATTTATCTCAATCGGACAAGCTGTACCAGACGCGGGGCCAGAGGCAAGTGACGCGGCAGTAGATCTATTAAACAAAAAACATAGTGCGGACTTCTGGCTCGTCACATCAGAAACCAATAAGAGCTGGGAGTCCAGGAAAGTGGCGGTTTCCCGCCCCCGCAGCTTTCGCGTGCGATTCCTTTAATCGTAACAAGTGAGAAAAGGTTGTCGAGGAGCGTATAATGGCCTCACGGCTAAAAGGAGAGTCCGCACTTTGACAAAACTTTTGACCGAGCTCGACGCTGCATTTTGACCTTCTGCGTATTCGGTTCGCGGTGAACGTCCTGGACGGGCAGTCTTAAATTCCGGGACCCGCTTAGGTCACGGGGCAGATGGGGACGTGGTTAGGCGAGTCATACAACCGATTCATCAAATTTGAACGCCCACTGGCAACGGTGGGCGTTTTCGTAGGCGTTAATGGAAGACCGAACTAAGGATACCTAGCAGCGGTCGGAATCCCTCACCCGATGGTGCGCTGCGCGGAAAACGGCAATTTCGTGGACGTTGCTTATGCCGATGCGCTTGTGGGATTCATCGTGGATCCGACGTTGGAGCCGGCCTCAGACAGATACAAGACGGCTGTGTGGTTTTTGCTGGACAGCGAGCATGCGTTCTTCGTGATATGCGTCCGCGCTGGCAGCGACGCCGAGAAATTGAGGCCGCATCTTCGCAAGCAGATTCTCTAGCCCGATACCACAGACAATTATGAGTCTTTTAGGGTTTGCAAACTATGCTTGGGTTATCCACCGCCAGCTTGAGACAATCGGCATATTGTTGTGCACGCCTCGCCTGTTCTGCCGGGGAACCCTGAGCAATCGCCGTTGGTGCATTGAGCGCCGCAAGCACCTCTGACGTAATGTCCGCAGTTCGCACGTTTGGACGGCAAGGGTCAATTACATTTGTGACCTTGCCCGTAGGTCTGCCTGCGTCTTCAACCATTTCCATTCCCTCGTTGCGCAATATCGCCTCGCCAAGCTCGCCGCTGTAACCGCCAAAACTGTTATGCGCCCGGAACAGATAGCAAACCTCAACGACCCCACCTTGGTTCTTTGAGTCCCTGAGATACACACCGACTATTTGGAGTGAGTCAGGGTCTTTCAAGAGCGGTCGCAGAAGGGCGACTCCCGCGACCGCACGGGACATAATTTTCTCTTGAGCGGTGGGCGTCTTACCCGTCTCCCACGCCTTCACGAGATCGGCGAGCACGGCTTGGCAATAGCCCTCGCCCCGTCCGCTGCCAAAACGAATCTTGACCTTTGGCGCTGTGCAATCCACCAGGCGTCCGCCATTCATTTGCGTAACATAGGGCGAGGCGTCCGCCAAGGTGGGTCGGGGCGTCTGGCCTTGGGCGAAGACCGAAACCGCGATGAGCAGGCTTAGTATCAAGATCGTCTTTTTCATACTCGTTCTCTCCTATGCCAACCATAACGTGGGTTGACAGGCCGAGCCGATGGTACGCCCGTACTCGTGGCCGCTAAATGAGACTATTTCCTCAATCAGCAAAAAACCCACCGGGGAAGGTGGGCTTTTTTGCGCTTCGATGGGCAATAGCGGGGGTTGACTACCGAGCCCAATCCTGGTGAATCAGTTCGCAAATCTGTTTGATGTTGCCCTTAATGCTCCCGCCCTCTTTGTTCTTCATCAAGTCTCCATCCTTATTGAAGACCTGAATCTGGTTGTCACGGACGATGAGTCCATGCTCGATGTGGTTAAGGCGAATCGTATAATCCGCTGCCTGCTGATTGATCGTGATGACGAGATCGGGGCAAGACTTGAGAATGTCCTTGCTCATTTCCATAGACTGGTCCCTGTCCGAGTTTCTGTTGCTGCCCTTGCTCACCGAATCCAGATACACGCGCGGGGGCTTACTGTGATCTCCTACAGGAGCAACCACAGGAACAAGAGCGGCCTGCGGCGCGTCTTTTGTTCCCGCTCCCGCTGGCGCTTGAGCAAAAACCGCGGGCGCGAAAACAACAAATGTTACTAGCATTGCAACCCTAACGACTGCCTTCATTTCGTTTCTCCTCGTTTTAGATTCGAATTTATCCTACTGCTTGAGACCGCGCTGTCAGCTGGTTAGAATGAAAAATTCATTTTTCTAAGGTGGCCGGATTCAATTGCCTGTATTAGTTCACAGTTTGTTGAACTTGAGGAAGACGCCCCACTTCCTCAGGCTTGATGAGCCCGTTCTGTTCAAACAGGGTGAAAAGAACTGTGTCCGCCAACTTGCCCTTATCCAGTGGTTTGTCGCGCAAGTACTTGTCTAAGGCGACGTACACATCAGAGAGTTTGGCATCCATCACGGTAATGACGTAAACCTTGCCGTCAACGACAGCGGTCGTTTTGTCGCGGGCTTCCATCCAACCCTGTATGTAGCCATAGCACACCCCCGCGTAGTAAATCTCCTCTGTGCCCACCTTGTCCGTCTTCTTGAAACTCTTGTCATAAGCTTTGTGCTGAACCGCTAAGTCAGCATTGCGACAATTGTTCAACAACGCTCCGGCTGTGAGCTTGGTGGATTGTGGGTTTTGCCCGTTCGCAACGCAGGCGAAGAGCAAGCATGTGATAGTAAACAGAACAACTGACTTCATTCTTGTTTCTCCTCGTTTCGGATTTCAACTAATCCTCAGACCGTGCTGTTGCTGTCCGACGAAACTTGTTGCTGCAACAGCGGATTCTCTAAACCTGTGCCGCCAGCATCGGAATAACGCACGAAGCTGGATACGGGCCTTTCCTCTTTCACGCTTAGGTTGTCAAAGTTTGGTTTGTTGCAACGATAGTACTGCCGGGTTCAATGTTCCCTGATGGTTACTGGACATTCGTACAGCGCCGAATTCTTGAAAATGCCAAAAGTACTATTTGGGCTTCTGCGTGCTTGTTTGAAAATCAGGTATGCGAGCGAGAAACCTAATCCCGTTGCTGTCCGTGGCGACAATCTTTTTCGGCGTTCGTTATGCAATTGGGCGTGAACAACTTCGCAGCCCCGGTCATCTACACGCCCTGTATCAAAAGACGAACAGGGAGTTCTTTGACAGCAAGTTACCGGACGTCGCTTTGGAAGTGGAAGACTTGTCGAATGACAACGCGGAAGGCGAGACGTACATGATGAACGATAGATTTGTTGTCGTTCTAGACCCCAAATGGAATACGTCGGAAAGTGAAGCACTAGATACGATGAGGCACGAATCCTGTCACGTCGCTACTTGGGATGTTACAGACCCGAAAGACCCACATGGTCCGCCCTTTCAAGAGTGCATGAAGAGATTTGAGTAGGCTCTAGATGCACGAGCATCGGAATTGAGTGCCCGGGTGTCGAGCTACGGGCGAGTATAAACGGTTTTATATTTCTCTCTTTGTCGGTCCCACCTCTCTCGCATCCACTCCGTCCTCGCGTTCTCCGGGACTACCTGCTTTGGCGTAATCGACGTGACCTCGATAAAAGGCAGCTTCGAGGGCACCGACATTTTGCAGAAGTCGATCAAAAAGGCGAAGAGCTCGAACGACTCATTGCAGACCGAACACGTGAGCCCGACCTTGGACTGATTGCACAAATAATCAGGCAAAGGCGAAGGCCATCGGACTTGAAACTGTGTACGACATTCTGGACAGACGAATAAATCGATTCTGGTTTGCTCCATGATGGACTCCTAACTTAGATGATTTACAACCGCGTGCCGGAATCGGGACTCGCCGTTTAGAATCGGACTTAGATCTGCGGCGAGGAGTGAAAACGAAATTGAGCAACTCGGACAATCCAAAGTGATAACCCGATGCAGCGGAACCTGGATAACGTATTCCGGCCACATCAAGCAGCACGTTTGCTGACACCGTGGACACTGGCAGGCTTGGGCAGACAGAGTTTCAGAACTGCCCACACGAACGCGGGAGCGTAACACCGTCAAAACTGGCTTCATAAATCCTCAAGGTAGGGAAGCGGAAGATTCGTAGAGGTTAGGGGAAACGATTCTACTGCTTATCCCATAGCTGCGTAAAGAGCTTCACCGTTCCCGGCCCGAAACCTTGGTAGTGATTATTTGCGAAGGCAAACATTTTCAAAATCTTTTTCGTGTTGACCATTCTTTTCAGCACGTCAACCCAATCTTCCAGATCGTTCTTGCGGTCAATGATGATCTTGTCCCACGTCTTTGTCTTCTCCTCGATGCCTTTGCGATCTCCGAGCCAGCGCACATAGGTCCAATTTGTGGTTGCTAGATCAATCGGTTCCTTAATTTCCCACGGACGCGGCATCCAGGATTGATCGATCAGTGCGAGAGCGACGCCGTACTTCCTAAGCAGGTCTGTGAACTGTGCGTCGAGCCAAGCCTTGTTCCGAATCTCCAATGCGAACTTGAAATCCTTCGGAAGTTTCTCCAGAAATGGTTTCAGCCTCGCCACGAACTCAGCGCCGGATTTGAATGCTTTACGATTGAAGTAGCCGAGCTGGAAGAGCAACGGCCCGAGCTTATCGCCAAGCACACTCATCGTGTCCAGGAAGTGGGTTAGATCGTCTTCGCAATCAACCAGAACTTTTTCGTGCGTGATTGTCTGCGGGACCTTTGCAGCGAAAATGAAGCCCGGTGGTGTCTTCATCTTCCAGCCCTCGACCGTCGAGATCGCCGGAGTGCGGTAAAACGTGTTGTCCAGCTCCACGACATTGAATTGGGTCGCGTAATAGCTGAGGAAGTCGCGGGGCTGCATCCCTGCGGGATAGAATGAGCCGACCCAACCCTCTGCGGTAAAGGCACTTGTTCCGATGAGAAGTTCTGACATGCGGGGATTCTACACCGGGTCAGCCGCTTCTTCCTGTGCCGAAGAGTCTAGCCACACGCTTGCGCAACCAATGCAACAGAGGATGAGGCTTGTCCGGATACGATGTCGTATTCACGAGGGCTAGCATTGGGTCATCTGGGAAATTTTCGCGCATTACAGCCAGCCATTTTTCAAATTCTTCTGGTTTCATCGGATACATAGGATGAGGCTGTAAGAAGAATACCGGAGGCGACTGCTCCTGAAGCAGATGGCCTAGTCCGGCCCAGTTGCAATGACGACAGGTGTAAGTCCTCTTTTCATACGCGAAGTCTAACGGAGAAGGACTTGTGCCCTTGAAGTCGCTATCAATCACCCAATGGGACTTCGTGCAGTTTGGGCACCTCAGTCTATTGAGTCGGGCAGGCGTCATACGGACCTACTTATTCAGTTCCGCGGACTTCTTCATCGGGCGAGGAATCGCGGCATACTTCGCGCCAAACACTTCGTCCTTCTCTCCGGTTGCTTCCTGGCGTCTGGCTTCATCAATCATTTCGTCCCGCATTCGGTTCCACTCATCCAAGCACTGTTGACGTAAAGCGGCGGCGTTCTTGTCGCCGCGGAAACCGTGCAGACCGCGATGGGTTCGAACTGCATCCTTGAAAGTTTGATGTGGGTGATCCCACGCGCTGTCATAGAAATTGGAAGGACATTGATAGTTAGATTCGTCCAGTTTCACTTTGCGCAGTTCGGCGATGGTCGGTTTATGCTTCTTCGCTTTAATCTTCACGGGCAGATTTTATCATCGGCAAAGAAAAGGAGGTAGGGAGGCGCTCCAGGTCATATATACGTCTCCCTATTGTTACCCCTTTCGGGGGTCGATCATCCTTATAGGGTGGATAATCGACTGTCTGCATACTATTGGGACTCCTAAAACAACGATCAGGTTTCAAGAGTTTCTGGAGTCGCTGGCTAGAATTGCAACTGCTTCACGCCTGTGATAAAGCTAGAAAAGCGTCAGGCAGCCGGCTTATACATGTGCGTTTTTCCGTCCACAACGACCGCGATATATCTGCCGTGCTCTAGAAACTGCATGACCTGTTTGCCTTCTCTTGCTAATTTCGCCCACCTGGACTTGGTGTTCGGATTCTGTTCCAGTCCGCGCAAGTCTCGGTCTTCAAAACGAAAATCAATCTGTTTTAGTTTGCTCTTCGAAGTTTGGCGGACGGGATAGGTCTCGCCACCAAGATCGACGGTTTTCTTTTTGTCGATCAGGGTTTGTTGCCAGACAGCTAGGAGTGTGGATTCGAGAGACGCGGACATGAGTTAAGGATACTGCTCCAAAACATTTTCGGGAATATCTGGTGGACGCCGAAAGATTTCAGGGACGCTATTTATTCGCTATAGCTCGGTCTTGGCGGCAAACGAGACAGTCATAGCCGAACTGTCCCAGATTGCGCATTCGCACGAGCTTTTGGTCACGATCCCAATGGACAGAGCAATAAGGGCCTTCGGGAGTGCCCTCGCCCATCACGAAATAGTACGGGTCTCGATATATGATCGTCTCCCTGACCTTGAGGACTTGTTGCAGCTCTTCGACCCGCTACTCTGCCCGGCGTTTTGCGCGAGAGATATCAAGCACTTCTTCTTCGAGCTTCAAAATGCGGCGATTCAACTCGATGTCGTGAAACTTGCCAATCATCTCCGCGATTTCTTTGACGTTTTCGACCGCGCCCATATTCACCTCGCTTGCGATTGACCGTTATTCGTATTGGAAATCGGGGTATACAGCCTTGATGGTCCGTTCGATGTTGCCCAAGCACACGCGAGATGATTTCGCGCCGATCTCATAGAGCGAGTCTATAAGTCCGGTCACGGGCTCTTTCATGCAGAACAGAAGCGCGGTCGGGTGGGCGAATTTCGACGCCGCCTTATAGAATTTCGCATGGGCCAGTTGCTTTCCGAGCATCCCAGCGGCGTTGTTCACAAGCATGAATTCGGCTTCTACATCTTGAATGTTGAATTTGCTCGCGGCGTCCGCTTTGAGTCCATTTATCATGCCGGCAAGCTTAGCCTCCGGCTCCTTGTTCATGCTTACGTAGAGGGATTGCACGGCCTCCATGAAGTCCCGCATGTCGCGCGCGGCATCCTCCCAGAACCGTTGCGCGTTCGCTTCCGATTTCTCGCAGAACTCTGTCCAAATGCTGAGCTCCAAAAAGTTCCGCGTCGCTTGCGCGACCGAATCAATGCGGCCCGCGCCGTAGGCGCTCATAAGATCGTTCGCGTAGAAACCTACGTACTTCAAGAACTTGAGCGTTTGGTGCTCACGCCAGAACGGCAGTTGCTGGCGTTTTTGGTTCAGTTTCTCGAACGCCCTGCTCATCGCCTTCACCCGCGCAGGCAAAGGCCGAAGGATATTCGTCGCGTTGACCGGGTCTGGCGGTCGCGGTTGGAGTTGCATACCCAACACCTCGTTCGTACATAGTTTACAATTAAACCAATCGCTGCGCGGAATCCCCGTTGGACTAACGGCTACACATCTCAAATTCCGGGGCTGGGTATGCGCTCCGACATTTTCTTTCTCTGGTCTGAAATGTGGTATATTGATGTCGGTCGGTGTTGCCGACCGTCGGACTCCGGTGGAAGCCGGAAGAGTTTTATTTTTCAGATTCCCGCGCCTGTCAGGTGCGGAGGATTGATGGCTCTTCTGGTGCAAGCTAGGAGAGTCCTTCATTTTAGAGCGCCCGTACAGCGCGGAGAATCTATGACTGAACCTAAGTTGGCCAAAGTTCAAGATAATTTCAGGGCACTTTCCTCGGTATCTACTTCCCTCAACACCGCTTCTGATGAACTCGTGAAAGCGGTCTCTATCCTCGACGAAGCTCTCAAAAAATTGAACATCGGGCTCACCGTTTGGGTCACGTTTCGCAGCCGCGACCTAGACGGCCTGGATTACGACGATGATCAAATAGGCTACGGCAAGGTCAACGGAAAGTGGGGCATTGCCTTACGTCGAATTTGGGGTGACCACGCGACCGACCGACACAACGATGAAGGGCCTTGGTCCTTCGGCGAAGCTCCGCGAGAGTTGCGTATGGCAGGCGTGGATGGCATCCCAAAGTTAATCGAGACCCTCAGCCAAGAAGCCTCAAGCGCCACGAAGAAAATCCAAGAGAAGACTCAGGAAGTTCGCGAACTCGCGAGCGTAATTGAGCACCCTGGGAAGCCGCCAGCGCCACCGGCTCCCATCGTGCCACCGAAAGCAGCTCCGCAGAAACCACCGGCGCCGCCCGCACCGCCTAATGCAGATAACACTAACGCACTGCATTCGAATTTGATGTCTCTAAACCGCTTGATAAAGAACAGCGCCGGAGACAAGTGATGTTAAACCCCGAAAGCGTTCGTCAATTTAGTCTCACCGTGTTGGAAATCGAAGGCGTGGCCCTCAACATTTTGCTATTCATGCGGCTTTGCCGCGGCGAAATCCGATCTATCTTCGGATCTCGACGCAAGAAACCAAAACAATAGGGACGCTCAGACGCAGACACCACGCGAGTAATGTTCTGTTTGTTCCAGTTGGCCGAGATGATGGCTTCAACGCTGCCGAAGTTGTCGAGCACATAGCCTTTCTACGCTTGGCTCACAACCGGCTGGACAATACAAACCAATACCAGGTAACCACCATTTTCTATAGCCGCATAGACGGCACTTCTTGCTTTGCGAGCCGGGTAAAGATGTTCCGTTTCCTCCGGGATGGACGTTGAAAAGCTGATGTCCTTGAGCACGGCGAGTCGCTATCCAGTATCGTTCGCGCTTTTGCCACTCCGAAAAGGGACACTGCTCAATCATTCTGATTTCAGGCAGTACACCTTGACCAAGCAGATGAAGAATCCATCTTGCCGATGGAACGAGGTGTCGCCCGCGGCTCCTACTTCGTCTCGCCGCGCTGATATAACCTCCCAATCTGGCGCGCATTGACCGAAGTGTTTTCCCCACAACGCAAGCAACTGTAGGTTTCCTTGGGTCAAACAACTCGTAGATAATCACGTTGTTCATTTTGTAGCCCTTTGTAGCCCAACTAGATTCTAAAAAGGGCAGATTTCAGAGTGAACACGTCCGTATGCAACGGACGATAAGGCACTTAGGATTTGAGACCCTGAACCTTCGAACCAGAGGGTCGGGAGTTCAAATCTCTCCGGGCGCGCCAGTGCACTTCAAGCGTTTATCCGTGGAGTGCGACACCCCAGCTGGCGCTTTCGTTTCGCGGGAACTTCCCCCTACTTCACTTCCGCCATCGGCCGAATGTCGCGCTCGATCTTCTCCTCCGCCCGTCGCCGCGACATGGACAGATCGTAATGTGCCTGCAGATTTATCCAGAACTCAGCCGTCGTCCCGAAATATCGCGCCAGCCGCAGAGCCATTTCCGAAGAGTTCCCTCGCTCCTCCTTAACGATTTCATATACCGTCGGCGGCGGCACTCGCAGTGCTAAAGCCAGTTTATTTGCGTTCAACCCGAACGGCACGACAAACTCCTCGCGCAAAATCTCCCCAGGATGAATTGGCCTTAGCTTCGTCATGCTCCCTCTCAGTGATAATCCACGATCTCCACGTCGTATGCGTCGCCTTCCCGCCACTCAAAACACACACGATGTTGATCGTTGATCCGACTCGAATGCTGATCCTTGCGGCCTCCACCACGCTTCTCCAGCCTATTGCCGGGAGGAACTCTCAAATCTTCCAGCCGCGCAGCGGCATTCACCATGTTAAGTTTGCGCCGCGCCGCGTTCTCGATTGCCTGCCACTTTCGGACAAGTTCATTGCGGAAGAGTCGCTCGGCATCCTCCGTCCTGAACGATCGAATCACACAACCATCGTATAATGCCTCGCATTACATGTAGAGCATTATGGTCCGAGGGTTGACGATAGCGTTTCTACGGGCGCGTCATATACTTCCAGATCTCTTACGCCGCTTCTTCTCACCAAATCGTTTGTACAGTTTTCGACCGGCGGATCTCTCGGTCGGCCGTGATCAGGGGCAGCCCCTCGACCAGCGCGGTGGCCGCAATTATTCGATCCGCCGGATCTTTCGGATAAGTCGCTGGTAGCCCCATGATGCGAGCGCACGCTCGGCTTGTGATGGGAAGCACCGCGAACAGCGTCTCTACTTCCTGAAGGAAGGATTCCAGGCTGGTATCGAGGCCGAACCGGCCCTTGTTCGCAAGCGTGGCTAATTCCAAAAGCGTGATGCCAGAAATTGCCAAACCGTCTGCGTTCTTACGCGCCTCGTCGATGGCAGTCTTGGCACGGGTCGAGAGCCGAGCTTGGTCAAATGCCAGCCACAGCACGACGTGCGTATCCACTAGGATCAATAGAGTTCGCCCCACTCCTCGGGAGTAAGTGCGGGAGAAACGACATCCCCGAGGATACGGCCCTTGCCAACAAAGAACCCGAAGATAGCGTCTCCTTGCGGCTCAAGCGGGACCAGCTTTGCCACCGGTTTGCCGCGCTTTGTGATAACGACTGTCTCGTGCTTGGCCTGCACCTCGTCCATAATCGCGAGACAATTCGTTTTGAAGTATCCCGCCGCTATTTTTTTCATATCGGACTCCAACGCAACCATGGTCATTATACCATGGTCACAATCGGCCCCGCACGTCATCTAGCGGAGCCGTCGCCGGCTGCTTCATCCTTTTGCATCACCGCGGACCCTGCCGCTCTTGTTCCGGCTGGACCCGCTGCGAGATGCTTTGCTCGGACGCGCGGCCGCTGCCTTGGGGAGTTGCTTGGCGAGGGCTTCCGGCGCAGCCAACTGCCAGGCGGCAGCAAGAGCCCGCCGCAGGGTAGTTTTTTTCGCCGCTTTCAGTATGACGCTTGTGCATCCCTGTCTTCCCCATGCTCCATTCACGGGGGCAAAGGCCGCCGGCTCTGCGAGCACCAGCATCTCCTGTTCCACTGGCGTTACTTTCACCATCGCTCGCGTTTTGTTCGGATAGCCAAGCGTCGCAAAAATCTTACCTGCCACCCGAAAGTCGGGGTGCTTCATGTGCGCGCGCTCTTCCGTCTCCGGCAAGCTAAGCGCGAGTTTTCGAAAATCATTCGGCGTCATCGCATACCTCCTGAAATGCAGCTGGTTATGACAGCACGTATAGCTTGCCGCGACAAGGTCCCTCAGGCCACGAGGAATCTCATTGCTCGTGGCGCCATCCCGGCCCATCGGCCGAACTCAAAGCCCGGCGGTGAGGAAATGCTGGCATAATGACTGCATTTTACGTTCGGATCTCTCAAGGAAGATACAATCTACACTCTGGAACCCGAGGGCACATGAAAGCCGCCGTTCTGCAAGCATTAGGAAAGCCGCCTGGTTGCGAAGACTTTGCCGAGCCCACAGCAGGCGCGAACGAAGTCATCCTGCAGGTTCGCGCCGCGTCGCTGAAGTCGGTCGATAAGCAACTCGCCAGCGGCAAGCACTTCGCCAGCCCGCGTGGACTTCCCGTGATTTGCGGAACCGACGGCGTCGGCACTCTTCCCGATGGAACGCGCGTTTTCTTCGGCGGACCGCGTCGCCCTTTCGGCGCCATGGCCGAGCGCACTCCAGCGCCCGCTGCCTTTTGTTTTCCTGTCCCCGATGCCCTCGACGACGCGACCGCCGCCGCGCTCCCCAATCCCGGCGTGTCCGCGCTGCTTACCCTCCAGCAGCGTGCGAAAGTTGAAGCGGGCGAAACCGTTCTCATCCTCGGCGCCACCGGCGTAACCGGAAAATTGGCCGTGCAGATTGCCAAGCTGCTCGGTGCGGGGCGCGTCATCGCGGCCGGTCGAAACATTCAGGCTTTGGAGAAACTTCGCGATCTGGGTGCTGATGCAACCATCCAACTCACCCAATCCGACGAGGAGCTAAAGAAGTCTTTCACGAACGAAGCCGGCGAAGCGGGTTTTAAGGTGGTGATTGATTACGTCTGGGGCCGTCCAACAGAAATCCTTCTCGCCGCGATTACGCGCTCCGAATTTACGGCTATTAGCTCAGAAACGCGCCTGGTCCAGGTCGGTGAAAGCGCTGGCCCCACCATTTCGCTCCCCGCCGCCGTCCTCCGCAGCACCGCACTCACCATCCTCGGCACCGCCGGAATCCCCTCCCACGAAGTCTTGGTAGCAGCGATGCACCAAGTCCTCGACTGGGGCGCCAACCAAGTCCTGCAAATTGAAACCGAATCCGTGCCTCTCTCCGAAATCGAATCAGCCTGGCAACGCCCAGAAACCGCTGGCCGCCGCCTCGTCATCGTCCCCTGAGCCAACGCCCATTTTCTAAATCACTGTCCGCGCGTGGTTTTGTTCGCTCCGCCCCTGAGGGCCGCATTCACTCGCGCAAATCTTCTGCCGCTTCGCGGGGCTACGGTTTGGGGCGATCCGTGGTGGACTGCGATGTGCTCGATGACGATGGCTCCGGCGAGTGAGGCTTAGCCGAATGCCATCTGACGCCGTGCTGGTCTAGAAGAGCGATGGCGAAGCGGATAGGGACAGCGGCTCCGGGGGTGTTTGTAGGCAGCGCGGCTGGTTTGACTGACGACAGAGGGACGCCTCGCAGCCATAGGCCTTCTACCAGGCCGACAGCTCCGCGTGAGTTAACCGCCAGAACGGGCGAGCCGCTTTGGCCTTGGACGACGGGATGGCTCAGCAAGAACACATCTGCCGCGGGGCCGGCGCTATCGAGTTTCGTGGTTTCGTAGGAGAGCACTGTTCCCGGCGAGGCGTCTTCGCGCTCGTACTCGAAACTCTCCGCATCCTGCAGCCTCTTTGGATGGAGCGAAAGCGCAAGAACCGCTTCGCCGCGAACGGCTGGCTCGGAGTCCAGTCGCATGTACGTAACCGTGTACCTTCCACCGAACGGATTTGGCGTGGCGCGCAGAATCGCTACATCGTGCTGCAAATCCTTGGCGATCACTGTGACTTTCAGAAGCCGCGGCGGAGTGTCCGCGTGTTTGACAAGAATGTAGGGCTGGCCGCTGTCGCGAAACGTCTCCAGCACATGCGCCACGGTCAACAGATAGCCTTGCTCGTTGATGAAGAAGGCGTTGCCAATGAAAGTGTAGTGATAGCCGCGGCCCGAAGGAGTTTGATCATCCGGGTAAACGACAGGGCAGAGAGCCGCGTTGGCGGAGTCGTTCGCCGAGCTGTTCGCGGAGTTGCCTTGCGATTGTGCGCGTGTCCGCCCAAACGCCAATAGGCTGAACGCGCAGGCAAAACCCGCAAGCGCCGCGATGGCGCTTGTGCCTGCCAACGTGCCGATCGTGCTTGCTCGAAGACGTATTTCTTGCGATCCCAAATGCACACCTTTTCTTTCTGCTTCCACTTACAACTTTGGCAAAGCGCGGAGCGCAAGTAAATGCCGGGGAAGGGCGGAAAAGGGACAGGTGTAACTAATTTTCACCTTCGGCTGTGCCGCGAGCGAACGCCAAAAAAGAGCTTGACAGCTTGCCGTCCTTACGCTATGTTCTGTACAGAGAGAAATAACAGAAATGACTGCCATAACAAAATCAACGCTATCGCCAGTCGCTCAGAAATTCATCCTCCACTGGGGCGAAATGGGGACCCGCTGGGGCATCAACCGCACCGTGGCGCAGGTCCACGCCCTGCTCTTCTTATCACCAGTACCCATGCCCGCCGATGAGATCTCGACGACGCTGGCGGTGGCGCGGTCGAACGTCAGCACCTGTCTGCGCGAGCTGCAAGGGTGGGGCATCGTGCGCGTGGTCCACGTGCTGGGCGACCGGCGCGACCACTTTGAATCCCTCAAAGACGTCTGGGAGATCTTCCGCATCGTGAGCGAAGAGCGCAAGCGGCGCGAAATCGATCCGACGCTGCGCGTGCTCGCGGAATGCGTCGCGGAATCCAACGCCGACGCGCACGGCGATCCGTACACGCGCGAGCGCATGGAAAGCATGTTGGAATTCTTGACCACCATGTCGGGACTTTTCGAGGAAGTCCTGCGCATGCCTATTCCCGCGCTCAAGGGCGTGGGAAAGCTGCGAGGAAAGGTGGTGACATTGCTAAGCAAGAAGGCCGCCAATAGCTGACAGCCGATCGCATGAAGAAAAATAGCAACAAGGAAAAGATAACGCAGAGACGCAGAGTACGCTGAGATTCGGAGAGAAGAAACGAGAGGAGACAGACAGGAGTGTCTGTTCTACAAAAATGATTTCGCTGGCTTCGGAAGTTACAGATGGGAAGGGGCGGCACGCGCGGGGGTGGTTGTTTTTTGACGCGGAGTGCGCGTTTTGCACGCGGATTGCGCGATGGCTGGCGCCGATTCTGGAGCGGCGCGGATTGGCGGTCGCGCCGCTGCAGGATTCGCGCGTTGGCGCTTTGCTGGGCATGACGCGCGAGGAGTCGTTGCGCGAGATGCGATTTTTGCTTTCGGACGGGCAGCGGTTTGGGGGAGCGGATGTTGCGGTGGCATTGGGGCGAGAGATTTGGTGGGCGCGGCCGCTGGCTTGGTTGGCCAGGATTCCCGGGATGATGGAGATTTTGCGTTCGAGTTACAGGCATATTGCGATTCATCGGAGTTGCGCGGCACAGGCGTGCCGGACGCCGGAAGCGACACGGCAGACTTAGCGCGGATTGGAATTCGGGAAGCATTGCAGCGAGGCGCGCCCATGAGAGTTCTGGAAGATCCTGTGGAAACCAACGAGCCGGGCAGAAGCGGCGCGCGGGCGCTGCGTATCGTAATTGCCGGCGGGAACGGGCAAGTCGGAAAAATTTTGGGGCGATACTTTCATGCGCGCGGGCGCTCGGTTGTGGCGTTGGCCCGGAACACGTTTCAAGCTCCGTGGCGCGTTGCACTTTGGGACGGCGAAAATCTGCGCGATTGGGTGAAGGAGCTTGATGGCGCGGACGTTCTGATCAATCTCGCTGGCCGAAGCGTGAATTGCCGGTACAGCGCGGCGAACCGGCGCGAAATTCTGGAATCGCGCGTTGCTAGCACGCGGTTGCTGGGTGAAGCGATCGCGCAGCTCGCGGAACCCCCGCGGGTTTGGTTGAACGCGAGCACGGCGACGATTTACCGGCACGCGCTCGACCGGCCCATGGATGAATTCACCGGCGAGATCGGCGGCCATGAAGCGAATGCGCCTGCAGCCTGGAAATTCAGTATCGAGGTGGCGACTCGATGGGAAGAAACGTTTTTTGCGGCCCCTACGCCGAAGACCCGCAAAGTGGCGCTGCGGAGCGCAATGACCATGAGCCCGGACCGCGGCGGAATTTTCGACACGCTGCTGCGGCTGGTGCGATTTGGACTGGGAGGGGCGGCCGGCTCCGGGGAGCAGTTTGTCTCCTGGATTCATGAGGAGGATTTTGCGCGCGCCGTGGAGTTTTTGGCGGCGCACGACGAGATTGATGGGGCGGTGAATCTAGCATCGCCGGAACCGCTGCCGAATCGGGAGTTTATGCGCGCGCTGCGCGAGGCTTGGGGCACGAAAATCGGGCTGCCTGCCGCAGAATGGATGCTCGATGTTGGAGCGGTTTTGTTGCGCACGGAGACGGAGCTTATTTTGAAGAGCCGGAGAGTGGTGCCCGGGCGAATGATTCGGGCAGGATTCCGGTTTCGGTTTCCGGGCTGGGCTGCGGCGGCAGCGGACTTAGTGCGGCGATGGAAGACGGAGCCTTGGATTTAGCGTCGCGCTGTTCGCGCGTGTTTGTGGCGAGGTAATCCGGGTTACTTGTCCTAACGACAGAGGGCACGATGTATCGTGCCCCTACGGGAACTTGCTTGTGCGGTTTCTGATTGTGGTGGAGTGACCCCCTCCTTGTTTCTTGCAAATGCTCATTCTAAAGAAGTTGGGATTCTTGTAAGTCCTTCAGGATCATCACTTGCGAGGAGCTGTGTAAATGCTGGTTTTAAAGGAGTTAGACGCGGTGTTGCTTGAGCGGCGGCGAAATCGGGAACGGGCTTTGGCTATGGTCGCGTTGGCGGGAGCGGATTCCGGAGCTTTTGCATCGGGCTGGCTTGGTTGCGCTCCGGGATTCGCCACTGGTTCCGGGGATGGGGCATGAATCGAGTCCGTGGGAGTTTCGTCGGTGGTGGATGGGGCGGAATCGAGGCAGGATCCTTTCCGACCGGGTCGGAATCCGAGATCGCTTCGCTCAGGATGACAGGCTTCGGCTGAGGCTGATGGGGCAGGGGATGCGGCTGAGGCTAGTGGGGCAGGGGGTGCGGGCGGGGCGGCAGGTGGGGGCGTGGATGGTGGGTGCGCGGGGAATTCTGTGTAGTCGTCGGGCGCGGAGTTGAGGTACTTGAAATTCTGGTTCAGGGAATTGCAGACGGTTTTGCGCCATTCGAGTTCGCCGATGGCGGCGATGAATTCCTTCTGCGAGAGATGGAGGGTTTGGAGGAAGGTTTGGGCCAGGTAGGCCAGGGTAGTGGCGGTTTTGGGCTTGATGTCGCCACGGGCCACAGCGGGGAGGAGGCGGGCCAGGGCGGAGCTGAGATCGCAGGCGTTGACGAAATCGCGAGAAAAGAAATTGGACAGGTCCTCACCGAGATTTTCGGCGGCGCGGGCCTGAGATTCTTTGCGGGCGTGGTAGAAGCAGAAATGCGGATGGCGGCTGGAGCGGGGAGTACGGCAGCGGCGGCCATCGGAGAAGGTCCTATAAAAGCAGTGGCCACCCCTTCGGCGTGGTTATATGAGTCAGAAACTTTTTTGGAGCGCCTGAAGGTCTTGGGTGTCCCGGCGCGAGTTAGAATCTGGGACACAACATGGCTCGGCAGCTAAGGCCGCATTTTCCCTTGGAGCGTTCCTGCCCGAATAAAAGCATGGCTCCGGTATTGGCGATTGTATAGATGGTGGCGGCACTGTCCTGAATAAGGATAAGGGCCTGTCCCCGCTGGAGAGGTTGAGTAGTTTCGCCGACCGGGCCGAGCCAAGTTGAATTCAACGTGGAGCGGTTAGCATGAAACCCAGGCAACAGGAGAAAACCAAGAACGCAACCTACCAACCAACACAGGGCCATTGGCAACAGATGAACCGCAAGCAACGGCGGGAGATGACGCGGAAGATCCAGAGCGAAGACATCAGCTTGGAGATGATTCCTCCAGATGCCGCCGGCATTGATATCGGCAACGAATCCCACTACGTGGGCGTCCCGCCGACACGGGATAGCCAATCGGTGCGGCGCTTCGGATGCACTACCGCCGAGCTGAAGGCCATGGCCGATTGGCTAAAGCAATGCGGGATTCGAACCGTCGCGATGCAATCAACTGGCGTGTACTGGATCGCGGTATACGACATTCTGGAACAAGCTGGTCTGGAAGTGTACCTGGTGAATGCACGGGACACGAAGAACCTACCGGGGCGCAAAAGCGACGTGCAGGAGAGTCAATGGCTGATGAAGCTGCACACCTATGGGCTGTTGCGAAATTCGTTTCGGCCGTCGCAGGAGATCCGCACGATGCGGAGCTACTGGCGACAGCGCAATGATCTGGTACAGAGTGCGGGCCGACATATTCAACGGATACAGAAGGCGCTGACGCAGATGAATATCCAGTTGGCCAATGTGTTAAGCGACGTGAGCGGAATGACTGGACAAGCGATCATTAAGGCCATTCTGGCAGGCCAACGCGATCCGCATAAGCTGGCCGCGTTTCGTGATCACCGGGTAAAGGCGAGCGAGGAGGAAATCGCACGGAGTCTGGAGGGCAACTGGGAAGAGGATGTTCTGTTTATGCTGAAGCAGGAACAGGATGGTTACGAGTTTTGCCTGAAGCAGATGGCCGAGTGCGATCAGCGGCTTGAACAGTATCTCCAGCAGAGGGAAGACCGGAGCGCAGGGGCCACGCTGCCGGAAGAGAAGCGCAAGGAACGGCTCAAGAAGAAGAAAGGCAATAAGCCTCTGTTCGATTTGCGTACCGGGTTGTTTCGCATGACCGGTACGGACCTGACCCGCATCGATGGCATCGATGTCATGACTGCGATGACGATCCTCAGCGAAGCGGGATGGGATATGAGCAAATGGAAGACTGAGGACCATTTTGTTTCCTGGCTGCGGCTGTGTCCCGACAACAGAATCAGCGGTGACAAGATTATTGGGAAAGGTCGGCTGCCGACGAACAATCGGGTCAGTATCGCTTTGAGGATGGCGGCCAACGCCCTACGCACAAGCAAGACCTATCTAGGAGCACAGTTCCGCCGTCTGAGAAGCAGACTGGACACTCCCGTGGCGATCAAGGCCATGGCCGCCAAACTGGCACGTTTGGTCTACCGCATGCTCCGCTACGGAATGAAATACGTGGACCAAGGAGCAAAGTTCTACGAGGCCCAACACCGCCAACTACAGATCAAACACCTCAAGACTAAAGCCGCCAAACTTGGATTCCAGCTCATCCAAGTTCCAGCGGCTTAAAAGCCAGAGTTTCTGGAGAGGGAATGTCAAGAGACATTCCCTCTTATAGGACTTTTCCGGTAAGCGCCTAATCGGAAACTTGAAAAATCCACTTTTCCGGCGACTGCTGCCGGCTCAACCGGTTTTTGTTGCGTACCATGCCCGCACACGGCTCGAGCTGTTGCTGGCCCTGGCTGGGCACTTCAGATACGAGAGGCACCCGTGGACATACTTTGGCAAGAATTAAGCTCCGGCACCCGCGCGCTCCGCAAGCGTCCCAGTCCCAATTCGTCGACTATCCCGACGAGGTGCAGGGAAAGCCTGGCGCCCTGATTCGGAGGGATTTGGATGGTCGTTTGGAATAGTCCGAACGGCTGTTTTGCTCGCAACGATTAATATGTCATTGGGCAAAGCCTTTTCTCAGCCCAATTCTGATCGAGTATTCTGGTTGCAGAGGCAGCAACCATCTCAAGCGAAAAGCAAGATCGTAGCCCGTATCCCACGGTGGCGGGGCAGAGTGGGTCTGTTCAGCTATTGGACGCGCAGCAGAGCAAGGCCGCGGCCACTCCATTCCGCTGGTTTTCTCCCGCCGAACGGCCACTCGATGCCGGTGAAATCGATAGTCACCATACCCTCCTCGCCCTGGTGCACCGGATTTACTCCCAGCGCCTGACCGGCAAGTTGCAACTCGTCTTTGGACGGGTGGAAAAGGCGCTCTTTTTCGATGCCGGGGAAGTGGTGTTTGCGACAAGCAGCGACAGGCAGGATGGGCTCGGCGAAGTGATGCTGCGCGCCGGAGCGCTGACCCAGGGCCAGTTTGAGGAGGCGTCCGCGCTCGTCGAGACGGGCCAACGCTTTGGTTCTGCCATTGCCGAGATGGGAATCTATGGAGTCGAGCAGATTGTCAGCTGGGTGCAACGCCAAATCCTGCAAATCACCGCGTCCGCCCTCGACTATCCGGCCGGGCGCTACTCTTTCTTCAGCTCGCTTGAAAAAGATGTGCTCCCGGAGATCGGCATCCCTGTGCCGCTGGGAAGGCTGCTCTTGGCGGCCGTGCGCAAAGCCGGTGACCTGCCTCTGGAGCAACTCGCCGAGGACGCCGAGCTTCAGGTTGAGCCCTCGTCTGACGCGCTGCGCCTTCTTAAGGCCGAGGACCTGGAAGATGGAGAGCGGCGCTTGCTCAGCCTCATCTCCCAGCACATTTCGGCCAAAGACGTCGTGGCACAAAGTGGGTTGCCCAAGTCCGAGGCCTCTCGCGCGCTCTATGCCTTGATGCTTTTGGGGTTTGTCGGTGCAGCGGAGCAAGTAAGGCCGGAACTGGCGCCCGTGGTCCCAGCGCCTGCGGTTCCAGAGCCTGTGGTTCCCAGTGCGGCTGCCGCGCCCGAACAACCGAGCGCCGTCGAAGCTGCCAGCGCCTCGAAAATTCCAGAACAGCGGACTGTGGATGTCTCCGTCCCCGCGGAGGAAGTTACAGCGAAGGCAAGCGAAACGCCTTCCGCGGGATCTTCCGCAGGAGATATCCTGGACGCGCAGCCTCACCTCGAACAGACGCCGGACGATGCGGAGGAACCGATAGGAACGGAACCACTTCCTACGACGCCGCTCCCGCTTCTGAAGCCGAATGCGATTGCACGCGAAGTGCCGGTGCGAGCGACCGGTAATTCACCCGAGAAGAATGAGCGGGGGCGCCAGCTTTTCCACGAAGAAACTAGCTCTGTCCTGGTGGCTGAAACTGGCGGCGTGATTCGCTTGTGTGCCGCGGTGACCGCCGGGCAGTTGCTGGTTCTGGCCAACGTGGAAAGCAAGCGCGAAGTGATCGTCCAGATTCTGCGGAAGCGCTCATACAAACCGACCATGTGTTATCTGGAGGTTGAGTTTGTCGAGGCTGCACCGCGATTCTGGGGAACGGAGTTTTCGGCGGCGACGGCTTTGCTGCCTAAGAACACTCAGGATGTGGAAACGGCCGCGCTGGTGATCACCGCGGAGTCCACCGCCGACCAACCCTGGGTTTTGCCGACAGCGCCCGATGCGAGCGAACTGCAAAGGTTCAAGCGGGAAATGGAGGAGCTGCGCGGGAAACCGGTCTCGACGGAGTCGCCGGCCACGAACGAGGAGGCGAGCGCCCTGGCGCAGCTGAGAGGCGAAGTTTACCCGGGTTCTGCGATCCACGAGCCGGGCCACCCGTTGAGTACGGAAGCGATTCTCGAAAGCGGGCTGGATGCAGCGGGTGCGCCTGCGCCAGCCAAACGCGCTGCGGATCCGGCGCCATGGGAAGCGGCCGAGCAAGTGGAGACGCCGCAGACGGTTGCCGATTTTATCAATTCCTTGCCGAAAACGAAGCGATGGCAGTTGCCGCGCGGCGGCTTCACCCCCGAATTCAATCGGGTACTGCTGGTGTTGGCGATTCTGCTGGTGGTGCTGGGGGTTGGCACGGCCTGGCGCAAGAATTGGCTGCCCTGGAAGTCGGCGGCAGCAAAGCCCAAAAAAGTTACAGCATACGACAATGTGAGAGTGGTGAGCGATGCTCCGTTGACTTCGGCGGGAATGCCTACGAAAAGCGCGCCGGTGTCCGATGCGGGAGCGACGGCCCCCGCGGATGGAAGTGCGGCACCTGTCGAGGCAGCCTCGCCGGATGTCCCGGTTGAGCGGTCGGCATCAACGAAAAAAGCGTCTCGCGAAGTGACGGCGGCGAAGGCTTCATCCGTTCGGCCTGCGGCGAAACCTGTAGCGAATTCGGAAGCGAATTCCGGGAAAGACAGCGCCGTCGTCCCGCCAAAATTGATTCATTCGGTGCAAGCGGTGGCTTCGTTGGAAGCTCTGCGGGATTTCGAAAGAGGAAATGTGGTCGTCGATGCCGTTGTGGGTACGTCGGGCGAGGTGCATTTCATCAGCGTGATTTCCGGGCCTCCGTCATTGCGCGAGCCTGCGGTGGAAGCCTTGAAGCAATTCAAGTACGAACCAGCAACGCGGAGCGGCCAGCCCGTTCCCGCGCACGTTACGATCACCATTCACTTCCACTTCGAATCTTGAAGAGTTTGAGCGCAGGCGCAATGCGTCGGCAGTGGCGGCAAAATGGCCAGCTGCAGGTTGACGCGCAGACCGTCCTCCCGGCGCCCCCAGGCTGCGCGAGCGTCCAAGTCCTACTCGCTGGACCGGGCTGAACAGATTTGTCCAGTTGAGCTGGCACGGCTGAGCGGAAACTGATGCGTTATCGCCATGAGAGAAGTGGCGGCCCAGCGAGTGCAACCGGGCGGGCATTTCGAGAATCGTTTCGGCGCCTGCCGGGAAGTTGCGCGGGCTACTTCTTGGCCACCTTTTTGATGATATGGAGCTTGACCTCTTTGCCGGAGACGTCGAGAACGTAGGCGTGGTGGCCCTCGATAGCAATTTTCGCGGATGAGCCCATCTCGATTTGCGGCGGGCTTTCGTGATGCTGGTCGGGTTTGTAAGCGTATTCGGCAAAATAAATCATGTCCGGGGTCTCGATGGTGTAATGGATGGTGGTTTTTTCGCCCCAGAGTTTCCAGGAGACTTTGGTTTCCGACGTAAGCTCGATCTCCCCGGTTTGCCAATGCCGCGCCGCCAGAGCGGAAGTGGCAAACAACAGCGTAAACATCAGAAACCGGAGAATTTTCATGGGGCCCCCTGAGCGAAGTATAATGCCATTCTCGTCTCTGAAGGCCTTCGCAAAAAGGGATTGTGCTAATTCCATGCGGCTCAGAAGCGGCTGCGAGATGACATTTATCGTGGAGCGGTATCAGCGGGTGTAGACTGTGTTCCCATGAACACTCTCTTCCGAGTTACGTTTGTTGCTTTCTTGATTGGAATGGCTCTGCTCTGCTTTTTTGCGCCGTGGACAACGACTCCGGCCGGGAGTACGGGACAGCACAACTCGCTAGGCTATGCAGCCATCTGGTCGCACCAGTTTGCCGCGGTTTCGGGAGCAAGGGTGGACCCAGGGGCGTTCGCGATGCTGGCCGGCGTGGTGCTTTTTTTCGCGATTGCCATTGGCGGGTCTGCGTACTTTTTCCGGAACAAGCGCGGTTCCGAGAGGGAAGATGTGTAGGGATGAGGAAGTTCCAATGAAGAGACGCGGTTTCGCCCGATCCAAAGGGCCGGATGCGCTATCCTGTGGGCCGAGCAGAAGCAGTCCTGGTGGCTGGGCGCGCTCGAATTATCTGAAAACTTGTCCTATTACGCACAGTATTTGCGAACGAGAAAAGGCACACTCTGAGTCTCGCAGTTTTTCGAAGGAGACTCATGCACAAGCTTTCAAGAATTTCACTAGGATTAGCAATCGCGCTCGGTGCAGCGGTTTATAGCCAAGCACAGACGCAATCGCCAGCACAACCGGGCGACCCTATACCAACCTACCGGGTTTCCGTGGTGAGCCGCACCGCGGAGGCCGTCAGTTATAAACACCGTGGTGGCTCAACGCACGTGGATTTCCAAGGCACCGACCTTATGCCCAGCGCAAGCGGGGAAGCCAAGGTCGAGAGCAAGCGCGGAGTGCTGGGAATCGAAGCTGAATTTGGGAACCTCGACAGGCCGACAACTTTCGGCAACGAATACCTCACTTATGTACTATGGGCCATTTCGCCGGAAGGACGTTCCGTAAATCTCGGCGAAGTCCTGGTCGGCGACAATCACCGAAGCAAACTGGAAGTGACGACCGACCTACAAGCTTTCGCGCTCATCGTGACCGCGGAACCGTATTACGCAGTGCGCCGCCCGAGCAATGCGGTGATCCTGCAAAACGTGGTTCGCCCGGACACCAAAGGCACGATGGCCGTGGTGGACGCGAAGTACGAACTGATCGATCGCGGCGGTTATGTCCCGACGGGCTTTACGTTCGACCCGGTGGTGCTGGACGCGAGATTGCCGCTGGAGTTCTACGAAGCGCGCAATGCGGTGCGCATCGCGAAGTCTGCGGGAGCCGAGCGCTATGCGAGCTCGAGCTTCGAGAATGCAACTCACCAGATGAGAGAAGCGGACGAGCTGGCCACCAGCCGGCACGAAGACAAAAAAGCACTGATCTCCGTTTCGCGCGAAACCGTGCAAACGGCAGAAGACGCGCGCGAAATTGCGACCAAGCGCATCGCGGATGATCGCGCCGAGAATGAGCGCAACGCGTCAGCGAACCAGGTAGCGGCCGCAAATGCCGCTACGGCCGACGCCGTTAGCGAGCGCAACGAAGCCGACCGAAGGAAGCGAGACGCCCAAGCCGCGACCGTGCAAGCCCAGGACGCGCAAGCCACTGCCGAAGCGGATTCCGATCGCAACCGAGCAGCGGCTGCATCCTCCGATCAACAGGCCCAGCAAGCCAGGGACGCGCAAGCCACCGCCGAAGCGGATTCTGACCGTAACCGAGCGGCTGCCGCCGCTTCCGACCTTACGGCGCAGCAAGCCGTCAGCGATCGCGAAGAGCTTCGCGCAAAGCTGCTCCAACAGTTCAACATGATTCTGGAAACTCGCGACACAGCGCGCGGGCTGGTCGTGAATATGTCCGACGTGCTCTTCGACAGCGGGCAATATACGCTGCGTCCGTTGGCTCGTGAGAAGCTGGCCAAGATTTCGGGCATCGTGCTGGCGTATCCGTCGCTCCACCTGGCTGTGGAAGGCAACACCGACAGCGTGGGGACAGAAGAGTTCAACCAGACGCTTTCCGAGAATCGAGCGGAAAGTGTCCGAAGCTATCTCACCCATGAAGGGATACCGGAAGCGTCCACCACAGCCCAAGGCTTTGGCAAGACGCGGCCCATCGCTTCCAACGACACAGCGGACGGACGCCAACAAAACAGACGGGTCGAGCTGGTGGTTTCCGGCGAAGTGATCGGCACGAAGATCGTATCGCTGGTCATACAGCCAGTGAGCGCATCGTCAACGCCTCGCTAAGCGAAACGTAATCGCATCAGAAGTAGAAAGAAGAAGCCGGCTCGAGGCGAGCCGGCTTCTTCTTTGGTGCTTGCGCATTACCGTGGCAGGATAGTTCGGATTACGGGTGGCGCGGCTCCATCGGTTGGCAGGCCAAGGAGCGGAGATCGTTATGCGGCCGTGTCTCTTTGGCGCGTAGCTTTGACGCCGGAGAGAATGCCGCCGCCGGCCAGGACAATAGCGCCAACAACGATCCAATGTCCGGGGATATGCATGAGGTGCGCGCCATAAATAAGGCCGACGATTAGAATCGCGAAGCCCATCGCGTAGAGTCCAAATGACATGGTGTTTCCTTTCCGTTGCGCAGGCCGCAAAAATGGCTGTGGAACGCGGCGGGTTTACCACCTATAGTCGGATAAACGCCGAAGGCTTCCCCTGCGCTACTGTGCGCCGGGGAAGCCACACATCGGCTCGTTACTGGACAGCCATTTTAGTCGTGATCTGGATGACGATGGCGCCACTTCCAGTAGTCGTCTTGCTGATGACGGGTCGTGAGGTGGAAGTCACGATACTCTCTGTGCCTTTCGCCGAGATAAACGCGATAGGAATGGTCTTCCCGATCATTCCACTGATGGTAGTCATGGTGATAGTGATCGTAGTAGCGATGATGGTCGACGCCAGTGGTGACGACCACTTCTTGCGCTGCGGCTGCTTTTGGCGCGGCTGAGATAGCAAGCCCGGCCGTCAGGAACACTAAACTTAGATATTTGGTTGCTAGGTGCACGTGTGATCCTCCGTTGATCGCGAGCTCCAGGGGTAGAGATCTAGCTTGGGGAAAGTATGGGCGCGCGGGATGCGCAAAGCTGTACGAAACAGCACAACGAACGGGAGTGAGAGTGGGATGGAGGAGCGGTTAAAAGTAGATTGACGGGGCGGAACGAGTGTTGCGAAAGAGGAGTAGGGTTATATCGGTGAGGAAGCGGAGGGTTTGCTGCGGCGACCTGGGAGCTCTTTTTCAAAGCGGTCGGCGAAAGGTTTCCAAACGTCGCGAGTGTTTTTTGAAGGGAAAGATTCGTTCGAAAGCGGCGGGGACAGGCGTGTTCCGTTGGAGCAACACCGGCCGGTCAACCAGAGGAATCCGTGAAAATTCGAGACGGGCGTACTGTACTAACTGCCAGATGACAGAATAAGCGCATCGAGGTATATGTTTTGTGAAATGAGCTAAGCTGCGATGGAAGGCGCGAGAGGAACCTGGCTGGTCGCTGCTTGAGATTGGCAGGCAGGTGCGGAGGCGCGATTTGTGTAGTTCATCAGACAGCTGGCTTCTGCGCCCAGATTTCGTGGAAGGGCAACCAACCAGGGGGTTGCGAGCGTCATCCAAAGGATTCAAGATTGCAAAGGCCGGGGAAGCATCCCAGTGTGAACCCTTGCTGGAACTTGGATGAAAGTTTAGGGGAAGAAAGATAGAAGGCACTGGGGAACCGCGATGAACGCTGTGAAAATCAAATTCGACGACCAAGCTGCCGGTGTATGGATTTGGAAGGCGCTATTTGGCGGGGTGAGCGCGCGGGGGTGTGAGAGTTTGCCCACCGGAGGAAGGCTGCTTGCCTTGGGGCTGGGCGTCGCGTTGCTTTGCGGGATTCCGGCGTTGGGACAACCTCGGCAGACTTTGTTGGGAGGAGAAACGGATCGCAGCCCGGCGGCGGGTGCGATAGCGGGCCTGGCAAATAGTGTGAATGCCGCGTCCGCAACGGCGACGGCCAACCTCGCGCAATTGGGCGGTCAACAGGGGGCAGGGACGATTAGCGGCACGGTTGTTGATCCCACGGGAGGGGTGGTTGTTGGAGCGCGAGTGAAGTTGTCGGGCGCGGACCCATCGCAAAACCAGGAAGTGATGTCAGACGAGGAAGGAAAGTTTTCGCTCGCGGGGATTGCGCCGGGGCCATTCCAACTCACGGTGACGGCGGAGGGCTTTGTAGCGCAGACATTTTCTGGAACCGTAAATTCGCGCGAAAGTTATGTCGTGCCGCCGATCTCGCTGGTTGTGGCCAGCAGTTCGAGCCACGTGCTGGTCACGATGACGCGGACTGAGGTGGCGGAGGCGGAAATTAAGGACGAAGAGAAGCAACGCGTATTTGGCGTCCTTCCCAACTTTTATGTGACTTATAATCCGGCGGCGGTTCCGCTGACCAGCAAGCAGAAGTTTGAGCTGGCGTGGAAGTCGACGGTGGATCCGATCAGCTTTGGGTTGACGGGAGCGGTTGCGGGAATTGAGCAGGCGACAAATACGTTCGGAGGTTACGGGCAAGGGGCGCAGGGGTATGCAAAGCGATACGGCGCATCTTATGCGGATCTTGTGACAGGGACGTTTATCGGGAGCGCGGTGCTGCCGTCGCTCTTAAAACAGGACCCACGCTATTTTTACAAAGGAAAAGGGAGCGTGCGATCGCGGGTGCTGTATGCACTGGCCAATGCGGTGATCTGCAAAGGCGATAATGGGAAGTGGCAGCCGAGTTACTCGAGTATTTTGGGCGGGCTGGCGGCTGGAGGAATCTCAAATCTTTATTATCCGGCGTCGGATCGCAATGACGCGACATTGACGTTCGAGAACACCCTGATCGGGATTGGCACAAGCGCTGCTGCAAATATTCTGCAAGAGTTTGTCGTCCGCAGGTTTACACCCCACGCGCCGAATTACACACCTGCCCAGCCCTAGGGCGCGATCAACAGAGTCCGAAGAGAAGCACTTGGGGTAACGTCTCCGAACCCTGGCCTTTGAAATAGGGGCTGGGACACTCTGGGAGGCCGCTGAAGTGTGACCAGCCGGGTGCCGCGATTCCAGAATTGCTAGGACGACTTCAATGCTGAGGTTGAACAGGGCGGTTCAGGCGAGTGGGCCGGATATCGATCTCGCAATTGGAGATGGAAGAGTCCGCGAGGCGCTGGCGGTGAGCCACGAGAATATCGCTGCGAGTCAGCCAGCCGACGACTTTGCGAGGATTGTCACGTGCGACAACGGCGAGGCGGCCTACGTTTTCATTCACGATGTGGTCGGCGGCTTCGCGAAGAGAGTTGTCTTCGAAGACGATGGCTGGAGAGCCTCTGAGAATCTGGCGGAGCGGTGTCGATTCCGGTAGCGGGGAGTCAAGGATTTCGCGCTGAGTGATGGCGCCGAGAAAATATCCATCACGATCGAGGACCGGGAAACCTTGATGCTCCGTGCCGGGAGCACGCGAGGCAAACCAAGCGCGGACGGCGGCCAAAGAGTCGTCGGCGGCCAGGGCTGCAACGTCGCGTGTTGCGGCGTCCTTGACGAGGACCTGATCGAGAAAGTCGGTGGAATATTCCGCAAGAACGCGAACGCCGCGGCGAGCGATTTTTTCGGTCATGATGGTGTTGCGCATCAAGAGGGAGGAGATGAGGAATGCCGAGGTGCAACCGCCGAGAAGCGGCAAGAGGCTGAGCGGCTCATGAGTGACTTCAAACGCGAAGATGACGGAGGCCAGGAGGGCGCGGGAGGCTCCGGCGAACATGGCGGCCATGCCGACAAGCGCGGCAACGCGGACATCGACGCCGAGGGTGGGGAAAATGGAGAGCGCTGCTGCGCCGAGGACTGAGCCCAATCCGCCGCCGATGGTGAACAAAGGAGCGAGAGTTCCTCCGGAAGTTCCGCTGCCTAGAGAGATGGCCCAAGAGACAAATTTCAGGACAAACAGAAAGATCAGAGCTTTGCCGAGGATGCTGCCGCCTATGATGTTTTCGATGTTGTCGTAGCCGACGCCCATGGTGTGCGGCGCGAAATAACCGACGACGCCGACAGCCACGGCGCCGATGGCGGGCCACCACATCCAGTGGATGGGGAGGCGTTCAAAAGCGTCTTCGACGCCGTAAACGGCGCGCGTGGCGATGACGGCGGCCAGGCCGACGATTGCGCCAATCAAGATATACGCGGCCAAAGCGTAGCCGCGCGGCTCGACGATCCCGTGCAATGCAAACATCGGCGCGGCGCCAACGAACGCGATGCGAATTGCTTGGGCGGCGGCGCAGGCGAGGGCGACGGGAATGATGGAGCGAGGACGATATTCGAAGAGAAGAAGTTCGATGGCGAGCAAGACGGCGGATACGGGGCTGCCGAAAGTGGCCGTCATGCCGGCGGCTGCGCCCGCAGCCAAAAGAGTTTTGCGTTCGTCGGCGGTGATTTTAAGGATTTGGCCGACGAGCGAGCCTAACGCGCCGCCAGTGGCGATGATGGGGCCTTCAGCGCCGAAGGGACCGCCCGTGCCGATGGCGATCGCTGCGGAAAGAGGCTTCAGGAATGTGAGGCGCGGGGGAATGCGGCTGCGGCCGAAGAGAACCTGCTCCATGGCTTCGGGAATGCCGTGGCCGCGGATGGCTTCCGAGCCATAGCGGGCCATGACGCCGACGATGAGACCTCCGATGACGGGAATGAGAATGACGTATGCGCCGAGATGGTTTCCGGCGGGAGAACTGAACGAGAAGGAAAAACGGCCGTAGAAAGAGAGATTCGTGATCAGGCCGATCAGCGCGGTCAAGAGGCGCGCCACGAGAGCTGCGGCGCAGGCGACGAGAATGGACACGCCGCTGATGTAGACGGTGCGAAGACTGACCAGGGGAATTTGCACGGGGGCGCGCGCGGCTTCTAATGCGGGCGCCAGGGAAGTGTCGACTGGCAGGCCGCCGGTCGTTGAGGCTCGGGAGATTTTGCCGTCATCCATGTCGTAGCACTTGGGGAGGGAAAGTCACTTTCTGGACCATCAGCTTATATATCGTAACACGATACAGTGGCACGCATCCGGCGGCGGAGACGGATTTGGAAGGAATGGCGCGGAAGATTATTTGCGGACTCAGTGTTTGGAGGCCAGGGAGTCGCGGAGGGCGAAGAAGGCGGGTTTGGGGTTGAGGTCGGCGTCGAAGGGGAGAGGGCGCTGGGGAAGGCCGTCTTTGCGGGGGCGGAAGTGCTGGAGCCACGAATCGCGGTCGGAGAGGCACCAGGTTAGGAGGGCTTTCAGGGGTTTTTGGCG
The DNA here is from genome assembly GCA_963843265.1 of uncultured Acidobacteriota bacterium. Classification (GTDB taxonomy): domain Bacteria; phylum Acidobacteriota; class Terriglobia; order Acidiferrales; family UBA7541; genus Acidiferrum. The sequence goes on from CAWJJR010000008.1 coordinate 142,866, forward strand.
GAGAATGTTGTCGAGGTAGCTGCGGTAGAGTTCAGCGACCTGGCGGTCGCGCTCGGTGATGTCGGCCGGCATCGCGGAATCGTCGACGTCGAGTTCGGTGACGAAGACCTGTAACTTCATCTTCGAAATTTCTTTCAAAAATTTGTTCAGGCCGTTCCAGGTGGGGAAACCGTTCACCGTTCTTAGGTGGGACTGGACGCCCATGGCGTGGATGGGGACACCCTTTTCGCGAAGGCGATGCAGGAGGGCGAGGATGGCTTCGCGCTTTTGTTCTTGTTCGGGGGCGTCAGTTTCGATGTCGAAGTCGTTGTAGGTGAGGAGGGCGGAGGGATCGGCTTCGTGGGCGGTGCGAAAGGCGAGGTCGATGTAGTCTTCGCCGATGTTTTTTAGCCAAACGGAATTGGTTAGGTCGTGGGGATTGTGGTGCTCGGGGCGGATGGCTTCGTTGACGACGTCCCAGGAATGGATGCGGCCTTTGTAGCGGCCGGCGACGGTGAGGATGTGCGTGCGGAGGAGTTCGGCGGCATTTTGCGGTGTCGCTACGGCGTCGAGCCACGCGGGATTGTATTGGTGCCAGCAGAGATTGTGGCCACGGGCGAGGAGATGATTTGATTCGGCGAAAGCCATGTAGGCATCGGCTTGGGTGAAGTCGAAGCGGTCTTGTTCGGGATGAGTGGCGCGCCACTTCATTTGATTTTCGGGGACTAGGATGGAGCATTGATTGATGATGAGGGCGGTGATGTCGGGGCGGTGGAGTTGGGAGTCGGAGACGGCGGAGCCGAAAAGGAGTTTTCGGTGAGCGGCGAGGTCGCGGAGCTTGGGAAGGTCGGCGGACTTTAGAGGTTGCGGCAGGGCGCAGGCGGCGAGCGAAGCTATAGTGAGTTGGAGGAAATCGCGACGATGCATAAGGGAGAGAGGATAAATGGTTTGGATTGAAATGTCATGGGCTTGGTTTTGGCTTTGCTTTGCATTCGGAACGCATTAGTATTTCTGTATATGCCGGTCCAATGGGAAAGCCATATCGTGAGTGACCCGGAAATCCTTCGCGGCAAACCGCGCCTGAAGGGAACGCGCATCCCTGTAGGTGTTGTGCTGGGTTATTTGGCAGCGGGCCGGACGGTTGAAGAGCTCATCGCTGAATTTCCAGATTTGACGCGGGAACAAATCGCCGCGTGTCTGGACTATGCGCGCGAGCTGGCGGAGTTTGAGGCCGTCGTCTAATGGCCCTGCGGTTTCTGGCCGATCACTGCATTGCGAATTCAGTTGTCCAAACTCTCCGAGAGGCTGGTAACGAAGTTCATCGCGTCAGAGATGTTTTGCCGGTGGAATCTGCCGACACCGTGGTGATCGCCAAGGCGCAAGAAATCGGCGCGATTCTGTTGTCGCTTAACGGCGACTTCGCTGACATCGTGGCCTACCCACCTCGAAACTATAAGGGAATCGTAACCCTACAGATGCGAAACCACGCTGAGATCTTGCCACATCTGATGGCGAGGTTGATGGGATACCTCGGCATTTATCCAATTCTTGAGCACTACAGAGGCAAACTATTGGTCGTGGAAGTGGATCGAGTGCGAGTGCGGCAGTAAGTTCAAACGCTGGCTTAGGCGCGGGCGGCGGAGGATTGTTCCAGGACGCGGCGATAGTAGGATTCATAGAGGGGAATGACGTCGTTGGCGCAGAATTTGCGTTTGGCGTCGAGGCGGGCGCGCTGGCCCATTTCGCGGCCGCGATCGGCGCGGGAGAGAATTTCGATGGCGTGGGCGGCGGCGGATTTGACGTCGCCAGGCTCGACGAGATAGCCGTCGACGCCGTGCTCGACAACTTCGGGGACACCGCCGACGTTGGTGGCGATGACGGGGACTTCGCAGGCCATGGCTTCGAGAGCGGCCAGGCCGAAAGATTCGAGCTGCGAGGGCATGAGGAAAAGATCGGCTGCGGCGAGTTTTTCGTAAACACCGTTTTGTTTCCCTAGAAAAATCACGTCTTTTTGGAGGCGTTTTTTGCGGACGAGATATTCCGCGGAGCCGCGGTCCGGGCCGTCGCCGATGAGGACGAGCTTGGCGGGCATTTTGGCGCGGACGATGGCGAAGATTTCGACGACGTCGGTAAGGCGCTTGACGGGGCGGAAATTCGAGAGGTGCATGAGGATGGGCTCGCCGTTGGGGGCCCATAGCGCGAGCAGTTCGGGATGAGGCTTGCGGGTGTAGAGATCGCAGTTGACGAAATTGGGAATGACTTCGATGGGGCGCTTGATGTCGAATTCTTTGATGGTTTGGTTGAGGAGATATTGGGAGATGGCGGTCACGCCGTCGGATTGCTCGATGGAAAATTTTGTGATGGGGAGATAGCTGCGATTGCTGCCGACGAGAGTGATGTCGGTGCCGTGGAGCGTGGTGATGAACGGGAGGCGGCGCGGGGCGGCCATGGAACGGGCGAGGAGCGCGCTGACGGAATGAGGGATGGCGTAGTGGACGTGGAGGAGGTCGAGCGCTTCGGCTTCGAAGACTTCGAGCATTTTGGTGGCGAGAGCGAGCGTGTAGGGCGGGTGATCGAAAAGCGGGTAGCTGGCGACCTCGACTTCGTGAAAGTGAATGTGCGGGTCGTTGAGATTCATGCGGATGGGCGGGGCGTAGGAGATGAAATGGATGTCGTGGCCGCGGGCGGCGAGTTCCTGGCCGAGCTCGGTAGCGACGACGCCGGAGCCGCCGTAGGTGGGATAGCAGGTGATGCCGATTTTCATTGGGCGCTCTCGGTCTTGATTCAAAACTGAGTTTACCTTTTTGCAAGAGCGGGCGGGGCAAGCCCCGCCCTACCGCTCGGTTGTGAATCGCGGGCAGATAGGGCAGCATTCTACCGGCAAACCGCGAGATTACTTGCGAAGTTTGGCCAAGCCCAGGTTGAGCCCTATCGGGCGAGGCCATAAAGGCATTCCATTAGACGCGGGAGGGGGCAAAACCGTGACACGACTGGCGGGGAAGGTGGCGCTGATAACGGGCGGAGGAACGGGGATCGGGCGGGCGATTGCGCTGGCGTTTGGGCGGGAAGGGGCGAAGGTGGCGGTGGCCGGGCGTAGGAAGGAGAAGCTGGACGAGACTTTGCGCGCGCTGGAGAGGCAGGGGAGCGAGGGTTTGGCGATTGTGTGCGACGTGGCGAAGGCTCGCGACGCAGAGAAGGCCGTGAGGGAAGCGGCGAAGAAATTTGGAAAATTTAATGTGCTGGTGAATAACGCGGGCATATTGAGCGCATCCACGATTGAAGGGATCAGCGAGGACGACTGGGACCGGGTGATGACGATTAATCTAAAAGGGCCGTTTTTGATGTGCCGCGCGGCGTTGCCGGAATTTCGCAAGGCGGGCGGGGGAGCGATTGTGAATATCGGATCGGTGCTGGGGTTGGTAGCCATGAAGGATCGCGCGGCGTATTGCGCTTCGAAGGGCGGAGTGACGTTGCTGACCAAAGCGATGGCGCTGGATCATGCGGAGGATAAGGTACGGGTGAACTGCATCTGTCCTTCGATCGTGGAGACGGAGTTAGTGCAGGGATTATTTTCAGCGTCGGACGCAGGGAAGGCTTTGCGGAAGGCGAGGATTGGGCAGATCCCTCTGGGGCGAATGGGGCGGCCGGAAGACGTGGCGGAAATGGCGGTGTTTTTGGCGTCGGAGGAATCGAGCTGGTTGACGGGGGCGGCGATTCCGCTGGATGGCGGGCTGTCAGCGTATTAAACAGGGAGAGGAGCGCGAGGAATCGATGAAGTCGGAATTGTTTGATGATTTGAAGAAGTATGAAGCGGCGCTGCGGAAAAGGGCTACCGAGGGCGGCGCGACTTCGCTATTGGGGCTTTCGCTGGAAAGTTTAGAGAAGGGCCATGTGGTTTTCAGCATGAGAGTGAAGCCGAGGCATAAGCAGCTTCATGGCGTGGTGCATGGAGGAGTGCTGGCAACATTGGCGGATACGGTGGCGGCGATTGCGGCATATACGACGGTGCCGAAGGGGACAGATATCGCTACCGTCGAGATGAAGATAAATTTTCTGGAGCCGGTGCCGGGCGGACGGATTAAAGCGGTCGGGCGGGTATTGCGGACGGGGCGGAATTTTGTTGTGACGGAGTGCGAAATTTATTTGGAAGATGGGTCACTGGCGGCGAAGGCGCTGCTCACGTTTGGAGCAGCGCGGGGGCATTCGATTGCGGCGCAGTAAGGCGGCGAATCTGGGTATTACAATCAAGAGGTTCAAAGTCAAAAGTTGAAAGTCAAAGTCGGAGCCGGAATAGCAGGATGCTAAGAGGCTCAAAAAGCTCCAAAAGCTATTCGTCGCCGCCTGCGGCAGCTTCTTCGCCGTCCTTGTGGACGTACTTGATGACGCGCTTAAAAATGAGCAAATTGGGGCTGCCCTGGCGTGTGAGCTTGATGCAATCGCGGTCGTACCACTCGACTGTGCCGCGAAGGGATTCGCCATTGTCGAGCACGACGACCATCGGCGTATGGCTCTGCATCTGCTTGACCCAATAGAAGTTCTCGGCGTGAGTTGTCTCGGGCGGCGCGGGTTTTTTGCTTGGTACGGGCCCGTTGTGGGGAATCATCCGCTGCGGCGGCTGTTCCTTCACATCGACAAATCCGGGTCGAAACATTCTACGGTTCACCATGATTTCTCCTCGCAGCTAACGGTGGGGTGAGTTCATTTGGTGAGATGCATGCTTTCGGCGCCGGGTTACAGTCGAGTTTGAAAATTTTTTTGGCGCAAGCTGGCGGAATAAAAGGAGTTACTTGCGAGGCAGAAGAATGGCGCTAAGAATTTGGCGCGAGAGAGGCGGCGAGGGCGTCGAGGCCGAGCTGGCGATTCAAATTGCGGCGAGCGCCGGCGTGGAGTTCGTCGAAACCAGAGATGGCGCGCATGACCCAGCGGGAATCGATGGATTTGGCGAGCGATTCGAGTTCCTTCGTCAACGGGATGTTGCGCAGATTGGGGTGCTTGAGGCCGGAGGTTAGCTCAAGGAGATCGGTAAGCAGGCCGTAGAAGACGTTGACTTGGTCTTCGAAGGAGGAGTCGCGGTCTTTGGCGAGAGCCGATGTGGCGGCGAAAAGTTGCGCGAAGCCCTGGCCGCGGGCGGCGCGCTCGAGGATTTGAAGTGCATCGCGGCGGCGCTGGGCGGTTTCTTCGACATTCATTTCGATGGCCAGGCCGGGGCTGCCTTCGGCGAGTTGCGCGGCGAGTTTTAGGTCGGACGGTTTGCGCTGCGTTTTCTCTTTGAGGATGTCTTCGACGTCTGGTTGGGAGAGCGGCGCGAAATGGAATTGCAGGCAGCGCGAGACGATGGTCGGAAGCAGCGCGTAGGGCGAGGGCGCGGTTAAGATAAGCGTGGCGGAGCCGGGAGGCTCTTCAAGGATTTTCAGGAAAACGTTGGCGACATCCCAGCGCATGGTTTCCGCGCCATCCAGAATAAAAACGCGGCGGCGTCCCATGGGCTGAAAATAGGCGGCGCGCTGAACGGCGCGGAGCTGGCCGATGCGGAGCATGGGGCGCGCGACTGGACTTTTTAAACGGACGGGGTCAGGTACCAGCGCCCAGACGTCGGGATGCGTTTGGAGAATGAGAGGGACGCGCTCGACGGTGGCGGCGTCGGCGCTTTCGCCGCGCTCGGCGAGGCCTTGCTCGATGAGCTTTTCGGGATCGGCGAGGAGGGCGATGCGCTTGCAAGTTTCGCATTCGCCGCAGAAGTCGTCCTTGAGGCGTTCGCAGTTGGCGGCTTGCGCGAACATGCGCGCGAGAGTGAATTTGCCGAGGCCGCGCGGGCCGCTGAAGAGCAGGGCGTGGGGGACGCGCTCGCTACGCAAGGCGCCGCGAAGGGCGGCCACGATCCGTTCATTGCCGAGAAATTCGGAGAAGGCCATCGGTCAATGATCCAGCCCAGCGAGAGTTCTCATCAAAACTTGCAGGACAGCGGCGAGAATTTCGGTGGCGATCTCTTTTTGCGGGCGCATTGCGCCGCGCGCTTCGTCGTAGCACGGAATGGTCGCCCAATTGGGGCGGCGCGCGAGTTGATCGTACATGGCGGCAGCTTCTTCCAGATGGCGGAGGCTGGCCTCCTGAATATCTTGTTTAACCGCGGTGTAGGTGCGGGCGGATTTGCGGGCGACGAGTTCCTGGGCCTGGCGAGGTGGAACGCGAAGATAGAGGACCAGCGATTCTCGCGGGAGATTATAAATGTTGTATTCGAGATGCTCGATCCACGTGATGAATGCCGGGCGCTCAGCAGGAGGCACGCGCGCCGTTTGGTGGGCGAGGTTCGAAGCGATATAGCGGTCGGCGAGAACGATTATGCCCTGGTTCAGAGCAGTTTCCAGGCGTGATTTGGCTTCGAAGCGGTCGCCGGCGTAGAGGAGAGCGCTAAAGTGCGGGTCGACGGTATCGAGTGAGCCGAAATCGCCGTTGAGGAATTGACCGACCATTTTCCCGAACCAGGAATCGTACTGGGGAAAGCCAGTGGAACAAACGACGTGGCCGCTGGAGGCAAGCGCTTTTTCGAGAAGATCGACTTGCGTGCGCTTGCCGCTGCCGTCGATGCCTTCGATGGCGATGAGTTTTCCCGCGTGAGGCATACTGGAAGCCAGTCTAACCGCAGAGTCGCAACGCTGCAACGCCACGCATGCTACGATTTGAATTTGAATATGGCGACAACATCAATTCGAGAAAACCTGGCGCGGGTGCAAGAAAGAATTGCTATTGCGGCGCATCGGGCCGGACGAAGGGCTGAAGAGATTACGCTGATGGGAGTTTCGAAGACGCATCCGGCGGAGGCGATTCGCGAGGCGTACGCGGCAGGGCTGCGGCACTTTGGCGAGAATCGCGTGCAGGAGTGGGAAGGGAAGCAGAGCGGGATAATGGGATTGCGCGCGACGTGGCACCTGATTGGGCATTTGCAGAGCAACAAGGCGTCAAAGGCGGCGAAACTTTTTGATTGTATCGATTCGGTGGATGATTTTGTTTTGGCGCAAAAGTTGAACAGGGCGCGGGGCGAAACGGAGGGCGTGGCGAAGTTGCGCGTGCTGATTGAAGTGCACATCGCGAGCGAAGAAGCGAAGAGCGGAGCGGGAATCGAGGAGCTTCCCGTGTTGACGGAGCAGGTTGCGGCGTTGCCAATTCTCGACTTGGCCGGGCTGATGTGCATTCCGCCGTTTGCGGAAAATGCCGAAGAGACGAGGCCGTTTTTCGCGCGGTTGCGCGAATTGCGCGATGGATTGGAGAAGCGAATCGGGCGTGCGCTGCCGGTGTTGTCGATGGGGATGTCGCACGACTTTGAAGCGGCAATTGAGGAAGGAGCGACGGAAGTGCGCGTGGGAACGGCGCTGTTCGGAACACGAAGCGCTTTGAAGGCTGGGCAATAAATTTCACGAGAGATGAGGATGAAGCTTTTTAGTCCATTACGGCTGCGGGAAATCGAGCTGAAGAACCGGATTGTGATGTCGCCGATGTGCGAATATTCGGCGAAGGAGGGGCATCCGCAGGCGTGGCATCTCGTGCATTTGGGGAGCAGAGCGATTGGCGGAGCGGGTTTGGTTTTTACCGAGGCGACGGCTGTCGAGGCGCGAGGAAGAATTTCTGCCGTGGACACCGGGATTTATGATGATGCGCACGTCGAATCCTGGCGGCCAATTGCGGAATTTATTCGCGCGCACGGGGCGGTGCCGGCAATCCAGTTGGCACATGCGGGGAGGAAAGCGAGTGTCGAAGCTCCGTGGATGGGAGGCAAGCCTGTCGCGCCGAAAGATGGAGGCTGGGAGCCGGTTGGGCCGAGCGCGCTGGCGTTTGACGCGGACTACAGCGTGCCGCGCGAATTGTCGGTGAGCGAGATTGGCGAGATTGTCGGTGCATTCCGCCGAGCGGCGGAACGTGCGCTGGCGGCGGGATTCGAGGTTCTGGAAATTCACGCCGCGCACGGATATTTGATCCACCAGTTTTTGTCGCCGCTTTGCAATGCGCGAAATGACGCGTACGGCGGAAAATTAGAAAACCGAATTCGCTTTGCGAAACAGGTTGTGAGCGCGGTGCGCGAAGTTTGGCCACAGCGCCTGCCGGTTTTTGTGCGTGTGTCGGCGACGGACTGGAAGGAAGGTGGCTGGGATTTGGCGCAGACGATCGCGCTGGCTCTAGAATTGAAGCGGTTGGGAGTGGATTTGATCGACGTTTCGAGTGGAGGAGCGGTCCCCGGGGTGAAAATCCCGTTCGGTCCGGGGTATCAAACCGGATTTGCAGAAGCGATTCGCAAGGAGGCTGGGATTGCGACGGGCGCGGTGGGAATGATCACAGAGCCTGTGCAAGCAGAGACGATTTTGGCGACAGAGCAGGCGGACTTGGTTTTTCTCGCGCGCGAATTATTGCGCGATCCCTACTGGCCGCGGCGAGCGGCGAAGGCACTGGATGTGAAAATCGAAGCGCCGGAGCAGTATCAGAGAGCCTGGTGAGCGCGAATGTTTCCCGAAATTGCGGAGAATGTGGCGGCGGGAAGCGTTTCGTTTGCGGTGCGCGTGCAGCCTCGAGCGAGCAAGAATGAAGTCGCTGGCGAGCACGCAGGTGCGCTGAAGATTCGGCTTCAGGCGCCGGCGTTGGAAAATAGGGCGAACGAGGCGCTGGTGGAATTTCTCGCGCAGCTTTTGAAAACGCCCAAGTCGGCTGTTAGAATCCTTGCCGGCGAGCGCAGCCGAACAAAACGCGTCGAAATTCACGGCGTGACAAAGCGACAAATCCTGGGGCTCCTGGCGCACGAAGCTTGAGCCCTTGCACCTCTGAAACGCGGGGAATAGAAGGGGCGTCTTCTGAATATGAGCGTTGACATCAACGGAATACAGAGCGATTTGCGAGCCGCGAAGATGGATGGCTGGCTATTTTACGACTTTCGCGGGCGCGATCCGATCGCGCAGGGGATCCTGAAGCTGCCCCCGGGAATGCGCACTCGCCGGTGGTATTACTTTGTGCCGGCGAAGGGGACGCCGCGCAAACTGGTGCACAAGATCGAGACGGAATCGCTGGCGGCTTTGCCGGGCGAGACGTTGTTTTATGCTGGGCAGGAGGAATTGAGGAAGAACCTCGGAAAGCTTTTGGGCCGGGCAAAAAATGTGGCGATGCAGTATTCGCCGAAGAACGCCATACCTTATGTGGCGATGGTGGACGCGGGAACGATTGAGTTGGTACGCAGCATGGGTGTGAAGGTCGTTAGCTCCGCCGATCTGGTGCAAAAATATGAAGCGTGTTGGAGTGAAGCGCAGCTCGAATCGCACCTGGCGGCGGGCAAGGTGATCGACCGTGTGGTGCGAGAAGCGTTCGAGCTTGCGGCAAAGAATGTTCGCGAGAAGAAGACTTTTACCGAATACGACTTGAAATTGTGGATTCGGAAAGAATTTGAGGTGGCCGGCTTTGCGGAGGAGCAGCAAGGGCCCGACGTAGCCGTCGGGCCACATGCGAGCGATCCTCACTACGGTCCCACGCCGGAAACGGCTTCGTCCATTCGCGAAGGGGATTTGTTGTTGCTGGACGTCTGGGGGAAAACGAAGGCGGCGGGTAGCGTTTATTACGACATCACCTGGGTCGGGTATCTCGGCGCGAAGGTTCCGGAGAAAATGACGAAGATTTTTGGAATTGTCCGTGAGGCGCGGGACAAAGCGATTGCCTTGATTCAGACCAGCGTTGCGGCTGGGAAGCCGCTTGAGGGATGGCAAGTGGATCAAGCGGCACGCAAAGTGATCGAAAAGGCGGGTTACGGGAAATACTTTTTCCATCGCACCGGGCACAACATCGGGCAAACGGTGCATGGAAACGGCGTGAACATGGACGGGTTGGAAACGCACGACGTGCGACACTTGATTCCGAAGACGTGCAATTCGATCGAGCCGGGAATTTATTTGCCGGAGTTTGGAATCCGCAGCGAAGTGAATGTTTATATCGGCGAAAAAGAAGCGCGCGTAACAGGGGCAGTGCAGAAGGAGATTTTGGCGTTGCTAGCCTAGACGAGACCGGCTGCAAGAAGCGAAACCAGTAGGAGAGAAATGGCTGACGATTTGACAACGGGAGCAGCGACGAATACGACTTCCGAGCGCGACCGCGGATGCGATTTCTGCCGCGGTGGCGCATGATCATCAGCAGAAGAGCGAATTGGTAGCTCTGGCGATCGGTGTAGCCGGATGGCTGGTTCCAGGACTGGGCCACGCGTTACAAAAAATGTGGGGGCGGGCGGTGGCATGCTTTTTGACCGTAGCAGCGCTGGTTTTTCTCGCTGTTGGGATGCGCGGGAATGTTTTCGGTTCGGAGGGAGGCGACGCATTCGGAATGCTCGGTTACGTAGCCGATCTTGGCACAGGCTCTTTTTATCTGGCGGCGAAAGCGCTGGAAACGGACGGTTCGGATACGGCGCACGCCGAAGGCGATGACGGCACGCGATTTCTCGCCGCCGCCGGCGTGCTGAACCTGCTGGCCGCGCTGCACGCGTACGAAGCGGCGCGGGGGCGGAAGGCGTGATCGCCACGATCGAGTTTCATCTCACCCATTTTCAATCGATGACACTTTTTGCGCTGATCATCTCGATCGCTTTTGGATTTTTGAGCCGGCGGCGGACCAGCGAGCGAATCAAGTACATCATCTGGTCGTTGATTCTATTCCTGCTAATTGGCGTGGGGATCGGCTGGGCCATGTATCCCTTCTCGAAATAATAACTCGCCGCAAAAACACACCTTTCCTTTCGTTGAATTGACAGAAATTTTGCGCGGATGCTATTGTCGATAGGCAGGCCGAGGTAGCTCAGTGGTAGAGCAGCCGATTCGTAATCCAAATTCCGCCCAACGCAGCAAAACGAATCCTAACTATCCCTAACGGAATCAATTCGCTGACTTCTCGCGAGTGCTGACTGTGTTTCCCTTTTTTTGCTTCAATTTGGGCCCGTTGATGGCAGTTTGATGGAAGTCAGAGGCCTTGTGTCCGTGCGCAACCGCTTCCACGGACAGAATCGAATTGGCGGGCCACTGCGGTCACCGAATGGCACTGAAATTTGATTGATACTCGGTATCGGCAAATGCCGCTTGCGTTGCAATCCCCTCGAACGTCGTTTCGGGATGACTTCCGTGTAGCCGACCATGCGGGAGTTGAGCACTCTGAACCTGTCTTCAACGGGCGCTATGAATGTGCAGCATAGTTTACGATTCCATACCCCAGATAAACTTTTCCCACCAGGTTGCAGGGCGAACAAAAATAATGAGTTCGCCAGGCTTTGCTGTAGCGGTTCTTCTGCTGCAACTATTACTAGCTACTAAGCCTGAAGCGAGGATTGTGGAAACCGGATAGAGATGTTCGCTTCCGTATGTCCGCGTATGGCTATCGTAGAGCTTTTGCCGAGTACACGGTATCCAGAACCCGCTACCCAACCCGTTAAATACCAAGACTCCATGAATGTCTGGATTCGCAACATATGAATCGCCAACTGCCGAGGTCTCAATAGTCACTCTCCCGCTTAGATCAGCCTGAGTGCTCCCGTCCCGATCAGCATGGTAGTCCACAAACGCTAGGTTCATTCCGGACAAGTTTTTTCCTGTACGTCCGTCAAGTACACGTACATGAATCGTGGCGGTCTGCGCAGGCAGTTCCACCGGGGCAACGGCAAACAGGATGCACGAGAGTATGGCTGTTCTCAGCACCACGATTTGTAGACGGTCACAATTCATGTTCCCCTTGAAAATTGACTCACTCATTTCTTGACAGTTCACTTAGCGGATCGCATTTGCGCCAGACCACAATCTCGTGCAAAAGCAACCCTGGTTATTCCCGGCCATAATACTCCAAGTGCTTCACTCCGCCCCGATAACGCGCAACCCGGAAGTTATCAGCTCTCCCGTTGCGTTAGTATCGACAAACGCGGTATCGGACATGTGCGGCTATCCTAAGAGACGCTCGCGACAAACGGATATAATCTATCCACACATGATTCCTGCTTCCTACAAACCTAGAAAGAAGTTCATGGAATTGGCTGTCGCGGAGGCCAAACGCGCCGGTGACCGAGGCGACTATCCCATTGGCGCGGTCATTACACGCCTCACGGGAAAGCGCGAGGTTGTCATTGCCAGCGCAGGAAACCGAGTAAAAACTTCTGGATCAAGCATCAAGCACGTAGAGTTGGAAACCCTCAAGTACGTATCAAGCGGCTATGGTCGCTACCTGGCCGACTTCGTCCTCTACTCCACGCACGAACCCTGCGCCATGTGCGCCGGTGCCTGCGTGTGGTCTAGAATTGGCGCGGTCGTCTATGGCGTTTCCCAAGAAGACATTGCCGCTTACGGCCGCAAACGCGGTACGGAAGACTACAAGTGGCGAGCTTGTCTAATCCCCTGCCGGCTCGTCTTCGAAAAGGGCAATCACCCCATTCCCGTCACCGCCGGTTTTCTCCGAAAAGAATGCCAAAAACTGTTCAGATACGGAACCGCAAAGTGATCCCTGATTTTGCGTAATCCTTTCGGTTCATTTTTCCGGTAACACGTCATCGGAATCGAGGCCAAATAATCGTACCGTCGGCGACGGACGGGTATACACTTTAGCAAGTTACTGAAAAAGTCTCAGGGGGGATGATACGGCGAGGAAGTTTCGCGCGTCCTAGAGGGAGTGGAGGGAGAGGATGCGCGGAGAAGATCAGCAGCAGGGACATGTTTTTAGCTACATTTCGCCGGAGCAGCGGGTGCGGAAGGATCATCCGCTGCGGCCGATCCGCACGATGGTAGACCAGGTACTGAAGGAACTCTCGCCGGAGTTCAACAAGATGTATTCCAAAGTGGGGCGTCCATCGATTCCGCCAGAGCAGTTGCTACGCGCTCTGCTGCTGCAGATGCTGTACTCGGTGCGCAGCGAGCGGCTGCTGGTGGAAGAGATCGACTACAACATATTGTTCCGCTGGTTCGTGGGGCTGAACTTGGACGATGCGGTGTGGGATGCCGACAGTGTTCACGAAGAACCGCGACCGTTTGCTGGAGGCCGAAGTGGCGAGGGACTTTCTGGCGCTGGTAGTGGAGCAAGCACGCGGGCAGGGATGGGCCTCGGACGAACACTTCACGGTAGACGGGAGTTTGCTGGAAGCCTGGGCCAGCGTGAAGAGTTTTCAGCCGAAGAACAAGAAGAGTTCGTTTGCCACCGGATGATCCCGGAAATCCCACGGTGAATTATCGCGGCGAGAAGCGCTCGAACGAAACGCACGAGTCGAGAAGCGATCCCGCAGCGCAACTGGCGCGCAAAGGGCCGGGCAAGGAGGCCAAGTTGAGCTACAGCGGGAGATCTGCTGGTGGAGAATCGCAACGGTTTGATTGTAGACAGTCGGGTGTGGGAAGCCACGGGCACGGCGGAGCGCTATGCGGCACTGGAAATGCTGCAGGACATTCCGGGAAGCCGGCGCGTGACGGTCGGTGGGGACAAGGGTTTTGACACGGCGGATTTCGTGCGCGAGTGCCGGAACCTTTGGGTGACACCGCACGTAGCGCAAAACGTTGGGCGAAGAGGCGGCAGCGCTATCGATAGTCGCACGGCGCGGCACGCGGGCTATGCGACCAGTCAGAAGAAGAGGAAGCGCATCGAAGAATGTTTTGGCTGGTTAAAGACCATTGCATTGTTGCGCAAAGTGCGGCATCGCGGGACGCTGAAGGTCGATTGGATCTTTACGTTCGCATGCGCGGCTTACAATCTGGTGCGCATGCGGAACCTGATGCGCAAGCGGCGGTGTAGGGCCCAGGGAGTGGTGTCTCTGAAGGGCCTGAAACACCCCGTGGAACGGAGAAGAAACATCGACAACGAGGAACAATACCGCTGCACGACGGACAAAACGGAAAAAATCATCCGTCGCCGGATTTTTTCAGCAACCTGTTAGACATCGCTATTGTCTACCTCGATGTGTACCACGCTCGTCGAAAAAATTGGGGGGCGGAATGAAATACAGTGTGGCCTCTTAATCTCAAAATCCTGGTTCGCTTTTGACCTTGATCTCCAGGTTGAGCTTATGGATGACAACGTACCTCGCGCGGAGTATCGTGCTCTTCATGGCCCGCATCTCAATTGCGCTTGCGTTACTTGCGTTAGGGGTGGCGGTGATTGACGTTTCGGCTCGAAACGTGCCGCAAGGGCCAGTGATTAGCGTATCCACTCGGCTGGTTCAAGTCGGTGTCATCGTCCGTGACAAGAACGGACCGGTTGCGGATTTGACGAAAGACGATTTCGTCGTGCTGGACCGGGGGAAGCCGCAGAAAATCAGCCTATTTTCCTTTGAATCCAGTGATTCCGCGTCTCAGGCCGCGCGGCCGTTGCCGCAAAACACGTTCTCCGATCTTCCTCAATACGGCGCAGCCACCCCGAGGTAGAGCGTCACTATTGTCCTCCTTGACAACCTAAATACGTTATATGGTTCCACGCCGACAATATACGAGGACACGCCTCGCTGGGCGGAGGATCACGCTCTCGCCAATGCCAAGGCGCATCTGCTGGAATACCTCAAAAATCTTGGTCCGCAGGACCGCGTGGCCCTGTATGGTTTGAGCGACACGCTACACGTGCTGTGCGACTTCACGGGCGACCGCAGCCAACTGTTGGCAATCGTACAAAGCTACGATGCGCGGTCGCGGACTAGCCGGGAAGTCGTCGAGCCGGGCGGGACTCATTTGCCCGACCAACCCAGCGGTGGCGTCCCTCCGCCGATTGATGCCGACCGCATGCGACTGGCGGAAAACGCAAACGCGTCGCGTGCTGCGATTACTCTGGCTGCCCTTAAGGCCATTGCCGATCACGTGGCTAACATTCCGGGGCGCAAGAATCTGGTATGGCTCACCGCGAATCTTCCGTTCTCCGCCGATGTTATGGCCGCCATCCTCAGCCCCGCGCAGATTGCCGCCTATCCGGTGGACGGGCGCGGGTTGGTCGCGCGCTCCTCATTAGTGCAAGAGAATGACACTCCGATGGCTGAGATAGGATTGCCATCGGAGATGAATCAGGCAAACAGTTCGGCGGACTCGGGCCAACCCACCGGCATCGATACCATGCAGCGGCTCGCCGACCTGACTGGCGGACGGGCCTTCGTCAACACCAACGACCTCACCGGGGCGATCCGCGAGGCGGTAGCCGACGGTACCGTTCTCTATTCTTTGGGTTTCTACATTGATGCGCATTCCGCCGATGGAAAGTTCCATGAACTTAAAGTGCAGGTAAGACGCGAGGGCCTGACCATTCACTATCCGAAGTGGTATCTTGCATCGAAAGATGCCCCTCCCACGAAGGACCAGAATTGGAAGACGGTGGTGACGGCAGTGCAAAGCCCAATCGAGTCGTCCGTCATTCCGTTGCAGGCGAAAGTGGATCGTGTGAACCAGCCGCTGCCGGATTCGTTGAAGGTGTACTGCTCGATTGACATTCACAGTCTTCGGCTGGTGCAGAGTGGAGATTTTCGCAAGGGGACAGTTAGCGTTTATGTGATTCAGCAAGATGAGGCAGGCAAGGTGCTCAGCCAGTGGAACAAGGCTTACGACCTGCGACTTTCCGAGAAGCAGTACACGGCTCTCTTAAAATCGGGCATGCCCTTTAGCCAGGATGTGCAGCCCAAGGCAGGCGTGACAACATTGCGGGTATTGGTCGAAGATCCCACCACCGCCGCCATCGGAAGCCTCATCATTCCATTGTCCCACGTATATTAGCTTGAGCCGAATTCCGTGGTCCTGGAGTGGAGCAGCAACTCAATTTCTTCATTAGGGCTGACAACGTACCTTGTGCGGCGTATCGTCTTCTACATGGCCCGCATCTCAACCGCGCTTGCGTTGCTTGCGTTCGGGCTGGCGGCGATTAACGCCTCGCCCCGAAACGCGCCGCAGACTCCACGATTAGCGTCGCGACCCGACTGGTTGAGGTAGGCGTCATTGTTCGCGACAAAAATGGCCCCGTCGCAGACTTAACAGAAGGACGATTTCGTTGTGCTCGACCGGGGCAAGCCGCAGACGATCAGCATTTTCTCCGCCGATGCCAGGCGTCTGCGGCACAGCCACCGCAACAGCCGCTGCCGCAAAACACGTTCTCCGATCTTCCGCAGTATGGCGCGACCACGCCGAGGAGCGTCACGTAGTCCTGCTCGATAACCTGAACACGCTTTAGGGCTCGGACCGGAATCAGGTACGAGACGACGCCTTACTGGATGGAGGATCTTCGCTCTCGCAACGCGAAGGCACATCTGATCGAATTCATAAAGCAGCTTCAGCCGAGGATCGCGTTGCCATTTACGGGCTCAGCGAAACGCTGCACGTGGTGTGCGATTTCACCAGCGACCGCGACCGACTCCTGACGATTTGCAAACTACGACACCAGATCGATGACGAATCGCGGGGTCGTCGAGCCCGGCGCATCCATCCTCCCCTGGGCCCCAACGGGAGATGAGTTCAAGAACGCAGAAGCGATGGATTCGCCGGGAAGGCAAACGAGGAGCGCGCCCAGAAACAATGGCAGCAGTTCAGGCATCGCCGCGCACGTCGCCAAATTCCGGGTCGCAAGAATCTCGTCTGGCTCACAGCGAATCTTCCTTTTTCGGGTCGGCCATGGCGCGCATTCTGAGTCCCGCGAATATCGCCGTTTACCCGGTCGATGCGCGCGGCCTGCTCGCGCGCGCACCACTGCCAGTCGGGGCAGATGGAATCGATTTCAACTTGGCGCGAGAACTTGACAATATGCCCAGGCAGTCGTCGCAGCCTATCGGCATTGGACGATGCAGAAGCTAGCCGAAGAAACCGGCGGCCAGGCTTTTGTCAACACGAACGACATCACCGGCGCGATTCGCAAAGCCGTCGAAGATTCAGCCGTCACTTACACGCTGGGCTTTTATATAGATCGGCGGCTCGCTCGATGGAAAGTTCCACGAAGTGAAAGTGGAGATCAAACGCAAAGGCCTGACCATACGGTATCCAAAGGGCTATTTCGCATTTCCGGACACCGCGGCCACGAAGAACGAGCGTCACAACAGTATTCTGGCGGCCATCAGGAGTCCGCTCGACTCGTCTGTCATTCCGCTGCACGTCAAGGTAGATCGAGTCAGCCAGTCAACGCCCAATTCCTTAAGCCTTTTTGGCTTAGTTGGCATTCAGGATCTTCAGCTCGTGCAAAACGGCGATATCCGTGTGGGCGCGCTAGACGTAACCGTTATCGAACAGGACGAGACCGGGAAAGTGCTCCGCGAATCGGCCAACCGAATCAATCTCCGGTTTACCGAGAAACAATATCAAGCTGTTTTGAAATCTGGCATAACGTTTCGCAAGTCTGTACAGCCTCAGGCCGGAGTGACCACGCTGCGGGTGCTGGTGCAGGATCCCAGCACCGCGGCGATCGGAAGCCTGATCATTCCATTGTCCCAGCTAAAGTAGCTAAAGCCGAATGTAGTTCTGCAACAATGCGCATGCCGCATACCCCACCCTACTACGACGGTCCAGAGAGGTCGCGTAATCGGAAACTGACACACTACCGGCGGGAACAAGAGCTTGAAGGCCGAAATTGAATGTGTTGCCGATGGGGCGGTGGGGATCGAACTAAAAGCGACGTTGAAAACGCGTAAGTTACTGATTCTATTAAACGAGAAAAACGCCAAAAACACCGGAATGCACCGAAGTAAGGTACACGGCGGGTACACGGGATCTCGCGCAAAGTGGAGATAGATTGGAAAAGACATCTCCCACAACCCCGTTTATCGATCGCTAATCTTTACCGTACACTTGGCCCGGTGATTCTGCGCGATTTAGCCTGACATGCATTCGGCTAATCTTATTTCTTTCCTAAACCTTTCCCATAAAAAGAGGCCTTCTCAAATCTTCACACGTCCCTTTACGGGAACCAAGTTACTTGGATGATATGGGCAGCAGCGACCGGGTCGAAATCCCCGTGGTCTTTCGTAATGAGTGGACAGGCATATTCTTCAGCCATCGCGGCGGCGAACGCATCCGCAATTCCTAAGTTGTGTCCCGGACAAGCGTGTCCAATTTTCCAGCGGGCTACACGCTTCAAAAAGCTTTCGCCTTCCACATCAACTATTGTCATCACAGCTTGTAATCTCTCGGAGGCTTGTTCTGCTATGTCTGGACCGTCGGAGCGAAGAAAGTCATAGTAAACTTCGCAAAAGTTGACCCGATGAATGACAACCGCATTCCTCGCATCAGAGAGGATATTCGTGATGACTTGGTGCCCCGGTTCACCCTTTACCAGAGCAATTGCAGCGCACGCGTCGGCAATGTGGGTCGGCCGGGCAGCCATTAGTTCTCGTTAGCCCTCTCAGCTTTCTTCCATTCAAGGTGAATATCGGTCGTCAATTTCGCATCTCGCAACGAACCAGCTGTCGAAGCAATCAGACCTTCTCTGTCGGACGTTAAGGCCTCCGCTTTCCCGGGAGCCGGATACACTCTATGTCCTTTGCGGCAAGCCAGTTGACCCAACGGGGTTGTTGAAGGAGTGACAAACCTCCTGCAATCGGAACAATAGACTGCGTCAAAAAGTTGAAGAACAGATTGAGCGAATTCTTGAACTACAGACTTGGGTGCGTTCTGTGCCCAGTCGTTAAAATGCGCTCCAATCCAGTTGCGCAAAGGCCAACGCACATCTAACGCGTCCAATGCGTTTTGTACTTTCGCATAGAGCGACCGATAGTTCTTTTTGATTTCTCTATAAAACGGAGGCCACAGGTCTCCAATTTCGTATCGTTCTCCAGGCTTTGCAGGCACGCTGAGTCGCAACGAGTACCGCATTTCTTGAAGTATGTGCTCGAGCAACCGACCAGCGGTTGAAGCCATCTCGAAGGGTTGTCCAGTCTTGACCAATTCGACTAGGTAGCGATGTTCGTCAAACGGCTCCCTCAAGTCCGGGCCTTCTTCAATATCCCAACCGTAAATCGATTTGTTGACAAAGTTTTGGCCGACACCGCAACGGCTTTGAATGTCTCGTAGGTGTTCAAACCACAAGCGGTCGTGGGTCGTCAGCAGAATTTGATAATCGCTAAATTGAGTCAATAAAACCTCTGCCAGACGAACCGCATGGCTAGAATCGATGCTACTCAACACGTCGTCCAAGACAAGGAGGTTGAATGAGGGATATTGCTGACGGTACCAACGGCGAAGCGCCAAGAAAATGCTTATCCCTAAAGTGTCTAGGTGTGCGTCACTGTAATAGCCTCGCGGGTCTCCTGTCTCGGAATAGAAATCGGCTCTCAGATTTATGCTTTGTTGTACAGCATCGCGCACCTCAAGCCTGACATTACGGTGAGAGGTCTTATCCGGGGTTCCGATTTCATGGTGTCGATGAAGTTCAAAGTAGATGTCGTTAATGTCTTTGTTTATGATGTTGAAAAGTTCTCCTATAGCTTCTTTTCTAGTGCGCTCGAAACTTGAATGTAGCGTCTGCGAAATGGAAGCCAATTTCTCGGATTCTGTAACTTCCAACTGCGCTCTTGTGAACGAACTCCAAGTCTCTGTAGTACGTATGAGCTTGTCGCGGAGCGTCAGCAGTCTTTGGGCTGCCTCTGCTGAAGGGAGGCGCTGTAATTGTTCGTTTAGGGTTTTGGCAATCCTCGTCAACGTCGACTGAAACTCGCCGTCATGACGCAGCTGCGGCGCTATCTCGGAATCTGTTTTTGAGCTAAGAGAGACTACGCTTCTAAGCGTCTGGGCACTTTCTAACAGGCTCGCTGCTACCGCGCCGAGTTCCTTCCCAATTTGTTCGTTCCCTTCAAATTCAATTTTCTCCAATTGGCCTTTTACTCGCCCGATTCGTCCCTGCCAGTTTTCTAGCGTGGAAGCTAAGGTGGAGATTCCTCTCCGAACGGATTCACGAAGTCCGACCAATTCGCGAACCTGCTCAAGCCGAGCCCGCGCGCGACTCACGACCTCAGCGGGCGCAAACCTAACCATCTCTTGCTCACAAAGTGGACACTCCGTGCGCTTCTCCGTCTCAATCCACTTCGCGCCATCCTCTAAGACTTTTTCGTAGATTATTGACGTCTGGGTTCTTTCCAAACTTCCAAGTCTATTCAGATTCGTTTCAAGTTCTGAAAACATTGATGTGGTTGAGTGGGTTCGAAGCTCATCGAGTGCCTCTATCGCGCCTTTCAGGGTGGTAACGCGCGATAAATCGCCGAACTGCGATAGTTGCGAATTTAAGCTCGCCATTGCTGTCGACGTGTCGGTCAACCTCTTGAGTGGCGCAATACCAACACCCGAAAGCGCACTGTTCAAGGCGGCAAGAACGGCCGATTCCGTAATGCCCGAGAACGTGTTCGGGACTTGCGCGTACCGTCGCAGGTCGTCACTGTGGCGCGTCAGCAAGGACTTCTTATTTAGCAATTCCTGCGCATAATGCTCGCACGATGCCTTTAGGCTACTTTCGATCTGTTCTATTTCTGTCAACACCAAATACGGCTTGAGAAACTCATATCTTTCTCGGGGCTGAGACTCGACAAGTTGAAGGACCTGAGCTCTTCTTAAAATGTAAACAGGAGTCTGCGCGATTTGAAGATATTCCCTAATGTCGCCAGGACACGAATTCAAATCAGTATTCGTACTAAACGTTGTTTGATTCGTGTCGTCGAACACCACGGAAATCTCTGTAGCGCTGGCTTTAATATGAGGGCCAAAGCGTTGCGACGATATGCCCTGTCCTCGATGGTCTAGCGTGTAGACCTCACCCGTGAAAATCTTGTCGAGCGCATCGACGAAAGTGCTTTTGCCTGTACCGTTCTCTCCGAAAAGCAAAACTGACTTGCCATCAAATATAAGGCTGCGCTTGAGTGAAACACCTCTGAACCCAGTTATATCAAGCCTTTTTATACACAACTTAGCTTTTGACATCTGCACCACTCCGAATTGCTGCCGACACTCGGTTGGTGTCTGTTAGCAGGCCTTCTTTGCGCAGCTGTAATAGTGCCTCGACTACGTTGGTCGGCACATTTTCGATGGCGCCAATTTGTTTAAAGAATCGGTTCAGAATATCAGTTTCGAGTGGTTTCTCTGGGTGCACGGTGTTCCCCGGGACAGTCGAATTCTTCAGGAGCATTCTACTCCCAAGGACATGCAGCCAGTCACGTTGCTTTTATGGGAGTTGAAAGCCACTTCCATGCTGGATTCTTGGAAGGCACGCCATCCCCATCGAGAATCGCGGCACTAACATACTATGCGAAAAGTCCGCAGTTTGACGCCAGCCGGTCTGAATCCACGTTAGAAAAATGAATCCCCCGCAGTTCACGGGCAAGGAACACACTGCCGTTTCCCAACCGTCAAGAAGTGACAGGCAGCCAGTACCGTTCCTGGCTGCACGGGCAGTGGCGTAGCGGTTGACACTGTATGCTCCTTGACGGCGGCGAGAGCGGAGGTAAGGTTAATCGTTCAGAGTTGGATCAAGGAAGACCCGGGATTCTCTGGAAATCGCGGAGGTTCAGCGTCGCAACTACAGTTCCAGCGGCGTTTTCACGAGCCGAGCGACTGCGGACCCAAGTCTTGTAAAATCGCGGACATTCCAGGTCAGCAAAATATCCGCTCCCGCTTTCAGAGCGCAATGACCAATCAGCGCGTCATAGGCGGCTGCACCGACGATAGTCCCAGAAGAAGCTAGCTCAAGAGCAGAAACATATTCCTGCTCACTGAGAGTAATCAGGGTGAGCCTTTCGCGTTGTCAGCGCCAGTGAAAAAGGGAGCCATTCTAGCCGGTGCTGGTCGGAGCCAGTGATCCACCAGAGCCCGCTGGCAAGGACGCAGTACGAACTCTAAATAAGTTTCTAAAATTTGCACGTCGCTTGCCGTTTGATTATTTCTCAGAGATTCGCTTCACAGAAATCTCTGAGGAGTCGATGTGTCCCAGAACGGCTGCTGTCCCTACTGCAAGTGTACTTTTCTACGTTCGCCCTACCGTCCACAACAGGCCGTTTGCAGCCAGGCGGACTGCCAGCGCCAACGCCGCGCCGACTACCATCGCCAAGATCAAGCCGATCCCGAGTACGCCGATGGTCCGCGACAGCCGGCGGAAGTGGCGCGAAGCTCATCCCGACTATCAGCAGAAATATCGCGAGCCATCCGGAGGCAGCCGAGCGGAACCGCCAGCAGCAGCAGCGGCGGGACCACAAGCGCCGCCTCCGCATCTTGTAAAGAACAACTTAGCTCTGGACCTAAAGCATTCTGCCGCCGAGGTTTGGCTGGTGGGCCCGGGCCGCCGATCTTGAAAAGAACAACTTGGCTTCCGCGCAACTCTTGATTTTCAAGCCACTTAGCCGCTAGCCGGGTCCCACGCGTCTTGAAAAGAACATCCTTCTGGCTTGTGCGCCCGATTGGCCGTATACCCAAAATCAGACCCATGCTCACCGCCGATCAGATCAACGAAATTCATCGCCTGCACTGGTTCGAGCAATGGTCGCTGCGCAAGATCGCGCGTCATCTGCACATCGGCCGCCGAACGCTGGCCAAGTACCTCGATGCACCGGCGCAGACCGCCGCTCCCCGACAGCGCGCCAGCAAGCTCGATCCCTTCAAGCCCGCCATCGCCGAACTGCTGGAGAAGGATCCCATGCCCGGCCACGGTCATCGCGCAGCGGCTGCAGCCGCTCGGCTACAGCGGCGGCATCACCATTCTCAAGGAATACCTGCACAACGTGCGTGCACAGGCCAGCGCCCCGCGCGCCTTCGTCCGCATGGAGCCGGGCCGGCGAGCGATTCGAAGTCGACTGGGGCCACTTCGGCGCGCTCGACTATCAGGCGACATGCGCAAGCTGTACGCCTTCTGCCTGGTCGAATGCCACAGCCGGATGCTGTATCTGGAGTTCACTCACAGCCAGAGCTTCGAGACCTTCGTCCGCTGTCACATGCATGCCTTCACGCTTCTGGGCGGCATCGCGCGCGAGATCGCCTACGACAATCTGGCCACCGCGGTCGCCGAACATGATGGCCGCCTGGTCCGCTTCCTTCCGCGCTTTCTCGCCTTCGCCCGCGAATACGGCTTCCTTCCCCGTGCCTGCAATGTGGCGAGCGGCTGGGAAAAAGGCAAAGTGGAGACGCGCCATCGGATATGTGCGCCAGAACTTCTGGCCGCTGCGCGAGTTCACCGATCTGCCGATGTGAACCCGCAGGCGCGGCAGTGGCTGGCCGAGATCGCCAACCAGCGCCGGCATCGCGAAACCCGCCAGCGCCCGATGATCGCTTTCAGCCCGAAGCGCTGCGCCCCCTGCCGGTCATTCCTTACGATTACCGCGACACCGCCGAGGCGCTGGTCCACAAAGATCTCCGCCTGCCGTTCGACGGCAATCGCTACTGCGTGCCACCACGCTATGTCGGCCGCCGGCTCACCGTCAAGGCCGATCTCCAGCTCGGTCACCATTTACGACCGCAGCAGGAAATCGTCAGCTATCGCGCGTTGCTGGCGGCGCGGGCAGACTTCGGCGCCGAGCGATTTGAGAAGGAACTGGCCGAACAGCGGCCCGCGGCCGAGCGCTCGCAGGCGCAGCAGCGATTGATCGACTTGCTCGGGTCCTAGCTTCGGAAGCTTATCTGCGCGCATGGCCGACACCGACCGTTCGCTCTCGCGTCAGATGCGCGAACTGCTGGAACTGATCCGGCAATACGGCCCCGAAGCCGTGGCCGGCGCGATCGGAAAAGCTCATGCCGCTCGCGCTTTCGGCGCCGATTACATCGCCAACATCCTGCGTCAGCAAGCAGTCCGCGGCGCGAGGTCGCAGCCGCCGCTCCGCTTCGCGACCCGCTGCTGAACGAACTCGCCACCGATCCGCTGTCGCTGCTGGACTACGACGCTTTCATTCTTCGATCCGGAAAGGAACTCCGATGACCCCTCTCGAACAGAAACTGAATCAACTGAGCCTGACGACGATGAGCCGCCAACTGGACGACGACCTCGCTGACGCCGCCGCCAAGAACCTCAGCGTCGCGGCCACCCTGGAATGCTCGCCGACATGGAACTGGAAGCCCGCCACAGCCGCGCCATCGAGCGCCGCTTCAAGTGCTCGCCGCCTGCAGGCGCAGCCCAGCATCGACGGCTTCCACTTCCACCATCACAAGAGCCGCATGCAGGGCAAGACCGCATCCTGCGCCTGCTCGATCTGAGTTTCTCGACAAGGGCACCACTGTCGTGCTGATCGGCAATCCCGGCGTGGGCAAAACATTCTTCGCCCAAGATCATCGGATGGCGCGCCTGCCAGGCCAATCAGCGCGTCCTGTTCACCACCGCCATGGACATGCTCAATCACCTGCTCGCTTCGCAGGTCGATCACTCGCTGGTCCGCAAGCTGAAGACCTACACCGAGCCCACACTGCTCGTCGTCGACGAACTAGGATACCTGGCGCTCGATCAGCAGACTTCGAATCTCTTCTATCAGGTCATCTCCACGCGCCACAGCCAGAAACGCTCACAATCATCACGACCAACACACCCTTCTCCGACTGGGGCAACATCCTCTTCAATACGACCATCGCCACCGCCATCGCCGACCGGCTGGTCGAGAACTCCGAGATCTTCCTGCTGGGCGGCGACAGCCTGCGCAAGGCCAAAAGAACCCGCTCCGCCGGCCGAGTAACTGCCGCCGGCTCCGATCATGCGCCGCGCTGTGACGATAACCCGCGCGGAGGAGTCCGCCGGGTAACCCCTCAACGGCGCTGCCGATGGGGGCGGGGGCTCATCACTCCCGCTCTCCGGTCTCTGTTTCCATCCCATGTTCAACTTCAGCGCCAATCATCTGCTTTCTGCTCTCGCGGACGGAGTACCGTTCGTGCGCGGTGTTCCTCATGCAGGACCTCGACACGCAGCGCGTTTACCGGCTGTACGACTTCACCAAAGCCCAGCTCATCCGCCGCCCAATCCTACTGCGTAGCGGGCAAGGTCAACAGCGCCGACAAACTCTACCTGGTGATCGAATCGGTCCGGCCGGACACCAAACACAGCCGGTCCTCCACTGTTCCTGTTCCTGCTGACGGCGCGGGAGGGTCGCTAATGAAGTGAAGATCCATGTTGCGGCGAAAAAACTCGACTCCAAGACCGCTGGCTATTACGCAGCGGCCGGCGCATGGGTGTGTTCCGAGCTCGCCGTCGCTATGTCTGGCCCACCCACAACCGGCGAAAGTGGATCCCTTTTAAAATGGCGCTAACATCGCGTATCTGCTTTACGATGCTGATGCCCTCCGGCCCAGTGATGCGGGGTCGAAGTGGCAGGCCAGTGAGCGTGGCGTAGACCTCGCCGAGGGTGCGGAGTGCGCAGAAGTCTTGTTTTCCTGCGTCGAGGAATAATTTTGTGCTTGATGCGTGCTGCGGATGGTCAGCGTAGAAGACCGGAACAAGAACAGAGCTGTCGAAAAACCGCTTCAAGAATGCTTGCCCAGGATGTGCTGCGCCCTTTCTTCGCGGACTTGGCGGATAGCATCATCAACTACGCGCAATGGCAGCGGCGTGCCGGTACGGTAGACAAATAACCCGTTTTCCCAAACCATGCCACTGCCCTCCGAACTGGTGGAATCTTCCAGCTTGAGCGGCAGCTCTTTTTCCACGAGTTGCTCAAGGTAGTCTCCCACAGACAACCCTTTGGCAGAAGCTAGGGCTTCCAGTGCGGCGGCGGTTTCGGGCTTAACGTCCAAGGTCATGAAGTACTTCTCCAGCTTACCTACCCCCTAAGTTTAAGTGACGTATCACCCCCTGTCACGCGGAAATTCATGACGCAAAAATACGCCTTTGGTAAAGTTCACTTACCAGAGTAGCGAGAGCGGAGAGAACGGCAGTGAAAATTCTGGCTCTTTCAGACATTGGGCGTTGGAGTGGATGCGAAAGGCTGGTCGAACGCTACAAGCCAGACGTTGTGGTTCTCCCAGGCGATTTAACGTCGGATGGAAGTGCCACTTTCTGGTCTGAAGGGTCGGAATTGGTGCCGGAATTCCGCAAGCAAAGGGGACTTCTGTACAGAAAGATTCGAGACGCCAAGCAATTCAAAGAAAAATGCGTCATCTGCGAGGAGGCGGCTCACAACAATGGTCCCTTTCAGAGGTACGACGGGAAATCGCGTCATTTTCGTTTCCTTGATCATCTCCGTCAACTGGAAATTTACTATCAGAAAACCAAGGCCTTCGCGGCGGCCCATACCAGAATCCACGTTGACAGGTTCTATCGGTTTTTGAAGTACGCCGGAAACCGGTCGATAGTCCTAGTAACCAAAGGTGATCACGATAATGACTTTGAGGGAGACTACGATCCCGACCGCATCAACAAGATCCCCGGATGTCGGGAGATTTCGGGGAAACTTCATTCGGTAGGAAGATCGACGTTCCTAGGATTGGGTTTCGAACAAGCCGGGTATCGAATTGCGCTTCGGCGCCTGGTCGGTTCCCTCCAAGGGCGAGCGGACGTAGTGGTCGCCCATGTGCCACAGCAGAATCTCCAGTTGGTGGCAGAACTGCGGCCGAGGCTGCTGATTCGCGGGCATTACGGGGCTGGGGAACATCTAGTCGATGGAGTTCCGAGTGTGTTTACGACGTTCGAATATTTCCTCGTGGATTTGCCTGACACGGGAGTTCCGCAGTTTCAGGTGGTCGGATGCCATCCCTTTTCTACCGCTTCAAGGTCGGCGGCCGGAACAATAGTACGGAGCCGAACCTTCGGAATCCAGTCGCCCGCGTGCCGCCAACGTGCCGCAGCCGCGTGCGCATCTTTAAGAAAAACATACCCTTGGCTAAAGCCATTTCCAGAGATTCCCTCTCAATAGCAGAATAACTTCAAGTATTCCTTCATTCTGCGATGACTCGACCGGGTCGGTTCTGGGCTTGACCCTTGACGGCGGCGAGAGCGGAGGGAATCGGGGGTCTATCTGCTGATGCTGTGACCCTCTGCCTGCGTGTGTTCATGCACTTGGCTTCGTGCGGATGGCGGCTCGATCTTCTGTGCTGAGGGTGCGGATTCACGGCTCGGTTCGATCGCGGATCGGTGTGACACGTCGCGCGAGAGTTGCTCGGCAAGATGGTCTTGTCGTTCGTGTAGAGTTGCGCATCGTAGCGTCCCCGCGACACGGCCACATACGCCAACCGGCGATTGACGAGCTTTTCTCCTGCCTGTTCGGTGTCCACATGAACAAGCACGCGGTCGGCGGTTTGTCCCTGGCTGCTGTGGCTCGTCACTGCATAGCCGTAGTCGAGATGCGGATTCTCTTTGATGTTGAATGCGACTGTCGCGGCCTGAGTCGAGGCGCAGTTGCAGGTTGCCGCTATCGTCGATCTTTTCGATGGTGCCTAGCTCGCGGTTGGCAATGTGTTGCTCTCGATTCGGCGCGGTGAACTGCACGCGGTCGCCTTCGACTGAATGCGCGCTCGGTCTCGCGGTAGAGCGTCACGCCATGCAACCGGCGCGGATCGTAACTCACTTGCTCGCCGTTCTCGCGTTTCACCGTCACCAGATTTTCTTTCTCGTTCGCGCGCTCGACGCGGGCATACTCTCCCGCCTCGATGCCGTGCGTCTTGCTGCCTCTCGTGTAGCGCACAACGTCACCCGGTTCGTATTGCGCGGCCCACTGCCGGTCCGCCCCGGTGATCTCTTGCCGCGCCACAAGCACTCGCTGCTTGTGTTCTTTTGTTTCCACCTGGCCCTTGCTCTGCATCGTCCGGTGGATCGCTTCGTTAATCTCGCTGCGCGATTGATTGTCGGGGGAGACCACTAGCGTGCCTTCGGGTTTCGTCGCATAGTCGTTTGCGATTTCCTTTAGCCGCTCGTCGCGGTCGGGGATTTCATGCACGCGGCCCTGCGTATCGAGTCGTTCGATTGCTTCTCGCACATTGCCACGCGAGAGTTGCTCCACCACTTCTTTGAGTGCCGGGTCTTTCTGCCGCACGATCTCATCAAGCCGCGCCGTCTCGATTCCCGCTTCTTGGAGCTGCTGATACGGTCGGCCCGCTTCGACCGCTTCATGCTGGCGCGTGTCACCTACCAGCAGCACGCGGTCGTTTTCCTTTAGCCGATGCAGGAACTCATTCATCTGCTTCGTGCTCGCGAGACTCGATTCGTCGAGAACGTAAAGTCGTTTCTGTCCGTCGTGCGGCTCTTCGCTCCGCGTCAGATGCCGCTGCAACGTGCTCGATTCGATTCCCGCTTCTCCGAGTTTTTGCGCCGCGCGTGATGTCGGCGCGAAGCCTTCCACCTTATAGCCCTCTCGCTCGGCGGCTTCCCGGATCGCAGCTAAAGAAGTAGTTTTCCCCGCGCCGGCGACGCCTTCAAGCGCCGTCACCTGATCGCGGCTCGACAGGATTTGCTCGACCGCCGCGCGCTGGCTCTCGCTCAAATGCGAGTGGTCTTGCTCGATGTCTCGGCGTGTCTCGAAACTCGCGATTGGTGCGTGTTGGTTCTGCCCCGCGCGCATCACTTGGATGGTGTCGCGCTCGTAGTCGATCATCTCACTTGTGGTGAACGCGCGGCCCGGCGCGCGATTGCTCGTCTCGATGAACTCGCCCGCTTGCACGCGTTTCTCGAACTCCGCTTTAACCTCCGCAACCGTGGCGTCACCCATTGAGCGTTTCAGTGCATCCCTCAGCAGCTCGCGCTCCTCGGCCACAGCTTCACGCTCCAGATTTTTCTCTCGCGAGTAGGCAACGGCCTGGCCGATGGCTTTCTCTCCGGGTTCTTCCTGTAATTGCTCTCTTTGCTCCCGTGCCGCTTTGACAACCCGCTCTGGTTGATTGCCGAACTGCGCGGCCATTGCTTTGTGCCGGTCTTGCATCTCTTCGTGTGAGAGTTCGAGCTTTCCTTCTCGCGTCTGGTGCGCGGCGATCTGTGCCGCGCCTGCTCCTCGCTGGTTTTCCTTTGCGAGATGTTCCTCGATCTGCTGGCGGCGCGGACTCGATGCCTCCAGATACTCTTTGCTGTAGCCTTTGATTTCCGGCTGGCTGCTCTCACCGCGCTCGATCTCGTAGCCAAGTTCTTTCAACCGATGGGCCAGTTCCGAGCGATACACTGCCGTCGCATACTGCTGCGTCTTGTAGAGTTCCCGTGGCTGTAGCGCGTGTGCGTCCCCGTCGTCGGTCTCGGTAAGATTGAAAAAGACGACGTGCGTGTGCAATTGCGGTGCGGCATAGCCGTCTACCGGCCTTGCGCTGTCGTGCTCGAACTTCGCCGCTATCCATTTGCCGGTCGTCTCTGCCGGAAGATTCCCGCCGATGCGGGCCTGGACATATCGCTCTAGCTCGTCAAGTGCGACGCCAACGCTTTCTCGATGCGCTTCTCGGACGCGCTCATCTCCGCCTACGAGGGCGGTCAACGATACGCTCTTCGGGGCTGAAAACGTCGCGTCCCATCCTGCGCGGTGTTCCATCGCGCTTACTTTTTCGCCGCGCCTGTTCATGTATTCTCTGGCCGCTTGGTGGCGGATTAGTTGTTCGCCAGTGATCGGGTGTTGTCCTTCGGAGAGCCGCTGGAAGTGTTCTTCGCGAACCTCGCCGCGCAGTCCCCACTGTTCGGCGAGCCTTCCGTGCCACTCCCCGCGAATCTGCTCCGCTTCGGTGTAGTAGTTCTCGCGGGCGTTGCCAAACTCTTCCGCGTGATACGACTGTGCCTGACCTGCGCTCAGTGGTTTGGAGATTGTCAGCATGTGTTGGCCTACTCGAAGAAGTCCCTTTGCCTGGCGTACTGGCTCTCGTTGGATTTTCTGGTCCGCACTTTGTTGCTGTTCATTGGGTACGAGTTTCTGCCCCGAAGCTCCATTCCCCGACGGCTTGCCTGCTCCTGCCGCGGCCGCCGCAACCTTCGGCGGTTCCTCGGGTGGCTGCTGTGCCGGGCGCTCGATGTATTGCGGCTCTTTGCTCTCAAGCTCGATGTACGGGAGACTCATCCGCGCCACGAGATTTCCGCACTTGAGATAACCGTGCATCTTTTCAAGGCCGCTGATCTCGCTTGCCATCACCAGCGGCCTGATCTCGCGTTCGAGGTTATAGCCCTTCGATTTGCGCGATTGTGGGAACTGCTCATTTGTGCGGCTCTCTCGTATCCTCTCGATTTCTTGTTCTCCTATGGTGTCGCTAATCCATTTCGCTGCGTGCGGCTCGCTCGTGCACAGGAAGATTTTCGTCGAGGGCTGCGACATCATCGCCTCCGCTTCGTGCCCATAACGCACTTCCAACTGGCTGCGTCCCTGAAAACCCAGCACCACCGGATTGTTGGATTTGCGGTTCTCCGTGATCGCCGTGTGCAACTGCGGCAACCGCTGCAAGGTCGCCAGTTCGTCCAGAATGAACCACACCGGACGCGGACTCATGCGGCCCTGATTCATCAAGCGCAGCACGAGCATGTCCAGCCACAAACTGATGAGCGGCGCGAGGCGCTTCCGGGTGTCCGGCGTGCTGGTGAGGAAGAGCCAGCCGCGCCGCTCCTTCGACCATTCGAGCGTGCTCCAACGCTGCTTCGTCTCCGCTTCACTCGGCAGCAGCTTCATGGCGTCGGCTACCATGCTCAGCGAACCAAGCACGCCGTTGCGCTGTGGCGGCGAATCCCGGTCGATCATCGCCGCGTACTCTGTTCCTTTCACTCTCCGGTCGATCTCTTCCGGGTGCGACATCCACCACACCAACTCTTGCGGCGTCGGATGGAAACTGAGCAAGTGCGCAAAGATTTTTCGCGGGGCCTCTACGAAAAACGAATTTTCGTTGTGCCGGTCGGGAAACAGCGACGCGGCCAATGTGAGAGCGTCGGCCCCTTGCCGCAGCTCGTCTCCCGGAGTCCAGTAGGGCATCCGCTGGTCCAACGGATTAAGAATCAAATCGCCGCGCGACGGAGTAAGAAAGTAGGGCACGTAGTCGGCGGGCGTCGCGGGATCGTACACGATGGCCGTCTCACCGCGCTCCTCGATCTGCAACAAGATTTGGCGGATCAGCGCGCTCTTGCCTTTGCCCGAATCGCCCATAACCAGAATGTGGCTCGATTCAATCTCGCGCGGCAGGCGCAGCCAAGCTTTCCTGCGGAGTATTTTTTGCGTGAAGCTCTGCTGCTGCAAGAAGCCGATACCGTCTGAACGGTTGCGGCGATTGAACGCACGCACCGTCACAAGCTCCGGGCCTTTCAGCCGACGCCCATGTTTGCGTATTCTCTTGCGCGCCGCGTCCTTCGGGATCGCCACGACGAGACCCACGAGCAACACACCTAAGCCGCCCCACAGTGCCGGTTTCGCCAGATCGGTGAGCGTCTGGTCCTGGTATATCCAGTGGCCCAGGAACTCATGCAACTTCGCATTGTCATAGCGTGCGCGCTGCCATTCGAGCTTCAAGTCACCTATCTTCATGGCCTCTTCGGTCAGCGTGAACGTGCTCTCGCCCTTCTCTGTCACGAAAGGTTCTACTTCGTTGTCGAGCGCCAGTCCGCGTACCCTTCCGCGTCACCACCATCAACAGCGTGTACCAGCCGTCCGTGCGGAAGGCTCCTGCTACTGGCGTCCCTACGTAGGTCCGTTAGGTAATGCCGTTGGAGCGGAGTCCACACCCGCATGTAGCGGTAACCACGATGGCGAACACACTGAGCAGAGCAACGCAGAACGCTCCGATAGTCCATACCGCCTTGTCGCTCGGAAAGTCTCCTGCATCGTCCGGTCGCCCCCATTTCTGTTTCATGGCACACCCCCTGTTGCTGCTTCCGCGAGGCGCTGTCGCGCCTTGCTCAACTTGTTCTGGTCCGCCCGCTCGATAAGTTGCTGCATCTCCTCGGCGGTCAGCGTTTGCCCTTGGGATACGGCGAAGTGGACGTTTAGCAGGATAGTTCGCAGCGCCAAGACTTCGGCCAGCACGGTTTGCTCACCTGCGTTCGGCTTGGTTGCTTTCAGCAGAACTTCGCGCGCCCACTCGCTGATGGTCTGCTCACCCGCTAAGGGCTTCAAACTGAGCGTATTCCTCGTCCGTGACTTTGGTGCTGATGGATTTGGTTCGAAGGGAGGGCATCGAATTCACCCCATAAAATCAACAAGTTCCCATATGGGAACCAGAGTCACTGTGCGGCGCTCTGCTTAAAGTGGCTCGCCGCAAGCTGCTGGATTTTCAGCAAGTTCCCATACAGCAACCTTGGTTGCTGTGCGGCACCCGTTTGGGGGTGACGTGTCCGTCCAACTCCCGGTGCCGAAGGCACCGCTCTTCATAGCTCACCGTATTCGAGCGCCAATCCGTCCCAGGCCATGCGCACTTCTTGGACTTCCCAAGCGCGTCGAAAGAGCGCTTGGACGGACTTCCACTCCTTCTCCGCGAAACCAAACGTGATCCCATTGTCGTGCGCACGAAACCAAAAATCCTTACCCTTCTCTCTCTCATCTTCCGGCTTTGCGGTATAGCCAAAGAAGTGCTCACCATCCCAATGGGGAGTCGGACTTTCGGGAGTGAGCGCTCCGAGCATGCTCCGAAACTCCCCGATTCTCGGATACCCACTAAACGGATACATGGGGGCTCGGGGGCCAGGGAAGCTCAGCAGCATGGAGAAGTCATGGCCCTCCCCACGGGAAAACGAGAGTGTGTACCCTCCCTCTCTAATTGGGGCAATTGGCCGTTGGAAGAAGGATTCCCGTTGCGCAGGTTTGATTCGGACCGGCTGTTGAGTGAGGTGGTAGTGGCCCCGTGCTGCCAGTCGCCACAAGCCTGGCCAGAAGGGGCGAAGTGCGCGGTCCACGGCATCTGCCCCGGAGAGCTTTTCGTCCTCCAGCAACACGAGGAGATTCCGACCGGCGAGCAACGGTTCCAATTTAGTTCCTGCTTCACTGAGCCGCTTGCGAGTCTCCGTGACTGTTCGACGCACCATGTCGGGAGTTACGCCATCATCAGAACTCTTCGCCTTACCGGGGCGGCATTCGCGGGGAAGATTGCCCACGTAATATTCGTCGCGCTTCGAGGCGCGCTGATCGGAACGCAATTCGTAGATAGCAAGGAAGGCGTCAAGGACATCACCTAATGACTCGCGCGAGACAGGATTTGGCGTTCTGCCGGAGAAAGCTTCGAGACCCTGCTGGACGAAGTGAGCAACAGCGATCCACTCTGCGCGCGTCAAAACATGTTGCGCTTCTCCCTTGCGGCGGATTTGGATGAGCGCTTCTGTTGGGTTCACCAGCATGTCGACAACTTCGAGACGATCTTCGCGGGCAGATTCGAGGAGTTGCTTGGCGATCTCCGACGTCGAGACGTTCTCCCCAGTTCTCGTAGACACCAGCTGTCGGGCTTGCTCCAGGCGCCTCCGAAGTGCTTCGCTGATTCGAACGGAGAGGGTTTGCTGCTGTTGTGGTTTTTCGGGCACTAGCTTACCTCGCCTTCTTGGGACAGTGTACGCTCTTGACTATGCATCGATACAAGCGCAGAATATTACATTGCAATGGGAATGTCAACCCTTGTGGCACTCCGACCCGTGTGTCGTCACGACGTGTCGGCGCTGCTAGCGGAAAACGTTAAAGGCGTACAGGCTGTGCAATCTCTCAGGTTGAATCCCAAGAACCGAGCGTGGAGCAGGAGACCCTATGCCCGAAACAAAACGAATTTCCGATGAAGTCCCAATC
Source organism: uncultured Acidobacteriota bacterium (assembly GCA_963843265.1). Classification (GTDB taxonomy): domain Bacteria; phylum Acidobacteriota; class Terriglobia; order Acidiferrales; family UBA7541; genus Acidiferrum. Next base: position 176,407 of record CAWJJR010000008.1, read on the forward strand.
GCTCCGCGGCGATTGCTGACTCTACCTGAAGCTGCCCACTATCTTGGGTGCACCCTGTGGTCTGTGCGAGAACTGATCTGGAAAGGGCAGCTCCCTTACACCCGATTCGGCAAACGTTTTCAGGTGGATAGGAGGGATCTTGATGAATTGGTTGATCGGGAGAAGAGGAGTGAAGGGACGGGGCCTGGCACTCGATAGATTGCGCGTGGTGCAAGTGGAGTGTGTCGCAGGCTCTCAGTCAGGTGCGGCGCAAACCGTCAGTAGGAACGAGGAGGACGAAGATGAGGCAGGCTAGCGTAAAGACAAAAAATGGAACAGGAAGCGTGGAGTCTAAGCAGCCGATTCTCGTCGAAGGTTCAGGTAGTCCGCGATCAAAGCGCAGGGTCTTCGGTACTGGTGGCATCTTTGAAAAGAAGGGAAGTCGGTTTCTGTACATAAGCTACCGGGACGTGAACGGTAAGCTTTGTCAGGAGAGCACGAAGTCCGAGTCGCTGATGGTTGCGGAAAATCTTCTGCGCGACCGCCTCGGCAAGGTGGAACAAGGACTGCCAGTCACGGAAATGAAGAAGTTGAAGTATGAGGACATCCGCAAGACCCTCATCCTGGATTACCGGACGCGCGGTGTCAAAATGTTGGAAGAAGATAAGGATGGCAATCCCTATATCTGGGGTTTTGAACATCTTGATCCGTTTTTCGAGAAGCGCCCAGTTAGGACGATCACCACGAATCTGCTTTACGAATTTATTGAAAAGCGTCAGAGCGAGGGGGCAAAGAACGCGACGATAAACCGGAATCTCAGCCTGTTGCGGAGGATGATGAGCTTGGCGCGTAGGGAAGGCAAGTTGGCACAGGCTCCTTATTTTCCGATGCTGAAGGAGGACAACGTTCGCAAGGGATTCTTGACTCCGTCGCAATTCATCAAATTGCGGGACACCATGCCCGAACATTTGCGTCCGCTGGTGACGTTCCTGTATTTTACGGGCTGTAGAATAGGGGCTGCGCTAGCCATAACGTGGTCCCAGATAGAGTTTGAAAAGGGAAGGTTGGGGTTGTCCCCTTGAGTGAGACACGCAGTTAAGAGGTGATTTGCTGTTCGCTGCATTTTGATTGTACTGCCCAAAGCGTTTCCCGCACTATGCGTGATGGCTGGTGAAGGGGAGGCGGGCTCTGCGGGAGCGCAACCCGCCAAGGAATAGCCAGCTGGAAACTCATCGTACCGATGAGGTTGGGGGCGGTCGTGTGCAGGCCGCTCCCGCTTTTGCATCGGGCGATAGATTTCCCCATGCCTCAGAAAACTCATTCCGCTACTCCTGCGATGGCCGCGACGGTCGGCAGCCCGCTGCGCTTGCTCTCCGGGGCCGTCCGCGTATCCTCGAACTCCGCTGGCGGCCGGTAACCCAGCGCCGAGTGCAGCCGCTTTTCGTTGTACACCTGTTCCAGGAACCGCTCGATCGAAGCATAGGCTTCGACCACGTCGCGATACTCTTCGCGGTAGACTTCCTCGTACTTCAGCGTTTTCATGAACGATTCGGCGATGGCGTTGTCATAGGGATTTCCTTTGCGTGACATGCTGATCACCACGCCGTGCGCTTTCAGCAGGGCGGTGTAGTCGTGCGAAGCATACTGCACGCCGCGGTCGGAATGATGCACCAGTCCCGGCGACGGCTGCCGCCGCTCCAGTGCCAGGCGCAGCGCGCGCAAGGTAAGTTCGTCCTCCAACCTCTGCCCCAGCGCCCAGCCGATCACCCGCCTGGAAAAGGCGTCCAGAATCACCGCCAGATAAACGAACTCCGTCAGCAGACGGATATAGGTGATATCCGCCACCCACAGCCGGTCGCGCCCGCTCGGCGTCATGGTGTGCGCCAGATTCGGGTATACCGGCAGCCCGTGCGCCGAGTTGGTGGTCACCACGAATTTCCGCCGCCGCAAGCACAGCAGATTATCCTCGCGCATCAGCCGGTAGACGCGCTTGTGATTCACCGCCCAGCCCCGCCGCTGCAGTTCCACGGTCATGCGCGGCCAGCCGTAGCTCGGGAATTCCAGCGCAATGCGCTGCAACGCGTCGCGCAGTCGCAAGTCTCCAACACCTGCAGGCTGGCGATGCCGCGCACGGTAAAACTCCGCGCGACTCACCTGGCTTAAAACGCACATGCGCTGCACCGTCAGTTCTCCGCCTCGCTGGCTTTCGACCTGCTGGCAGACCGCGGCTTGCCAAGAACCGCCTGCAGCTGCCGCTGTTGCTCGATGCGCTGCAAGCACCCTTTTAAAAAATCGATCTCCAGAGTTTGCTGCCCGATCTTGCGCTCCAGTTGTGCTACGCGATCCGGCTCAGCACGTCCCCGCCCCTTGCCGGGAAAGGCCCTGCCCGGCGAAGCGTGAAACTCTTGCCGCCACCGCTGCAGCAGATTCGGATTAACTTCCACAGCGCGCGCCACGGCCGCCAAGGACTCGCCGCGCTCAATGCGCTCCAACGCCGCCAACTTGAACTCCCGCGTGAACTTCCTTCGAGACAACCCCATGCCTTCCTCCATTCGCTGAGCATTGTCTCTTAACTCGTTGTCTCAAAATTGGGGACAAGTCCAGGTTCCAGCTTCGGATTGAAGGGAACCAAACCAAGAATGAGGAGCCGATTCTGCTGCCCCTGCCGCTTGAGCTCAATGAAATTCTCAAGAAATTACCGCGCAAGGGAAGGGTGTTTGATGCAAGGAATTTGCGGAAGTCTTTCCAAGCTACATGCGTTAAGGTAGGATTGGGAGTCGAGACGGGTCCTAAAGTTTGGCAGTACAAGGGCCTGCTTCTTCACGACTTCCGCCGGAGTGGGGTCAGGAATCTGATCCGGTCCGGGGTTCCACGGAGAATCGCCATGAAGATTTCAGGGCATCTGACCGAGTCGACATTTGAAAGGTACAACATCGTGGACTCGACGGATTTGCACGAGGCGATGGCGAAGGTCGAGAAGTACTTTGATGGCAATTTGATGGAAGTTGAGGAAAATCAGCAGCAGGGTAGCCAGCAAGTCGTTTCTTTTCAGTCAAAGCCGAGGTAGCTCAGTGGTAGAGCAGCCGATTCGTAATCGGCAGGTCGCGAGTTCAACTCTCGCCCTCGGCTCCATTTCCTCACGAATCCATTCGATGGCTCGAACTCCTGCGGCATATTGGCGCGATAGAGTAGAGATGGGTGTGGGCGGGCGGAAAGTAGTGTCGCGTTTTGTCCGCCGCCAGCGCCTCTGGCATGATCCCGTCCTGACACGCTTGAAATAATCTATGAACTGTAAATAAATATAATTGTGCATTGCCGATGAAGGACGTTCGCTGTAACTTGATTTCCAACTGCGGTGGCCAACCTGCCTGACGCCGCCACTTCCCATTGGAGGCTAAAACCATGTTGCAGCCTGGTTCAGTTCGTGCCCACATTAAAAAGGGCCATTCGCAAGCGCATCCCGGTGTGAGTGCGCTCAATCCCCTCACGCATCGAAACACAGGCTATCAGCCGTTGCCGAAGCCACTCGGCTTTCCTCCGTACCACTACGCTTTGAGCGACCATTTTCAGGATGTCGCGAAGCATATCAGCTCTTCCAACAAGATGATCCTCCACGTTTTGGGCGACTCCGGCGGCGTTCAGGACGGCGAATTTCAATCCAACGTCGCCGACCGAATGACCGATTCCTTGGGCAGCGCCAACGGCGCGAATACGCCGCAGTTCTGCTATCACGTTGGCGACGTGGTGTACTTCACCGGCGCGCACGACGACTACTACGCGCAATTCTACGAGCCTTATGAGCGCTACACCGCGCCGATTTTTGCGATTCCGGGCAATCACGACGGGGAAGTGGACGATCCGACCTTGCAAACCTCGCTGGACGGATGGGTCGCCTACTTCATGCAGGCCAATCCCGACGTGGATTCCATCTCGAAGGATGCGCCCCGCGTGGGCTTGAATCTTCCCAATCCCTACTGGACACTGCTGACGCCGTTCGCGACGTTCGTTGGCATGTACACGAACGTTCCCGAGCACGGCTCGATCGACTCGATTCAGCAGCAATGGCTGACCAACGAGTTCGCCACGGCGCCCAAGAACCTACCGCTCATCCTCGCGCTGCATCACCCGATCTACTCATTCGACATTTTTCACAGCGGGAGCTCGAAGATGGCCGATGTGCTCGAGAATGCCATTCGGGATACCGGGCGAGTCCCGAACCTCGTTCTCACCGGGCACGTTCACGATTATCAGCGCGTCGAACAGTCGATTGCACCGGATGGACCCACGCCCTTTCTCGTCGTTGGAAATGGCGGTTACCACAATCTGCATCAAATCCATTCGCCGAATGGAACCGTCGCTGCCGACACGAAAGCCAAACTGGTGTATGGAAAAGTAGTTTGGGGTTACCTCACGCTGACGATCGATAAGAAAAATATCAGCGGCGAAACCACGGAAATAGATAGGACTGGCAAAGTAACAGCGGGAGACACGTTCTCTTATCCTTCCAAGCCGGTCTTCCTCGAAGATCCCAAGAGCGTGCCAACGTTGTGAAGGGGCACTCCGAACGAAAGACGTGGCGCCGCTATTGATGAGCTACCAGTTGAACATCGTGCCGTCCAATTTTCTGTTCACTGGGAGATACGCGCGCTCGTAGGAAAATTTTGCCGCTAGCTTTTCGTCATAGTCCACGCCCAAGCCAGGGCCGTCTCCCGGATGCAGGTAGCCGTCGCTGAAGGAGTATGTGTGCGGAAATACTTCGTCGGTTTCCTTGGTGTGCAGCATATATTCCTGCAAGCCGAAATTATTGACGGAAATGTCGAAGTGTAGCGCGGCGGCTAAAGACACGGGTGACAAATCCGTGGCGCCGTGGCAGGCGGTTAGGACGTGATACATTTCGGCGAGATGGGCGACTTTTTTCAGGTGCGTGATTCCGCCGCTATGGACGGTGGCCATGCGGATGTAGTCGATTAACTGCTCGCTGATGACCGTGCGGGCGTCCCAAATCGTGTTGAAGACTTCGCCGAGGGCGAGCGGCGTGGTGGTGTGCTGGCGAACGATGCGAAAGCCTTCTTGAAGCTCCGCGGTGACGGCGTCTTCGAGCCAGAAAAGGTGGTAAGGTTCGAGGCTTTTGCCGAGGCGAGCGGCTTCGATCGGCGTCAGGCGGTGATGCGCGTCGTGCAGCAGGTGTACATCGTCGCCAAACTTTAGGCGCAGTCGTTCGAACAGTTTCGGCACATGCAGCAAATATTTTTCGGTGGACCAGACATTTTCTGGAGGCAAGCCTTTCTCAGCGGGCTCGTAATAGAACTTATCTTTCGCGACGCCGTACGTTGACGGAATGCCCGGAATTCCCGATTGCGCGCGAATCGCGCGATAGCCCATGGCCGCATATTTGCCGACTTCATCGATGGTTTCTTCGATGTCGCGGCCATTGGCGTGTCCGTAGACCATGACGCCAGTGCGGCTCTTTCCACCGAGCAGATTATAGACTGGCGTGTTGAGGGCTTTGCCCTTGATGTCCCAGAGGGCGACGTCGATGGCGCCAATCGCGGCCATGGTCACGGGCCCGCGCCGCCAGTAAGCGCCACGATAAAAATATTGCCAGATGTCCTCGGACTGGAAAGGATCGCGGCCGATCAGGCAGGGAATCAAGTGATCGGAGAGATAGGAGGCGACGGCCAGTTCGCGCCCATTCAGCGTTGCGTCGCCGAGGCCGTAGATTCCTTGATCGGTGTAGACCTTAAGCGTGACGAAATTTCTACCCGGCGACGTGATCAGCACTTTTGCTTCGGTAATTTTCACCCATCCTCCTCAGCTCTTACTGGCTGTTGCTTGAGAACCAGAAATTGTTCGCGGTGCGTGCGCGGATTCCGCCGAGGGCGCGGCCAGAGTCGCGGGGCTTAGCAAACTTGCGGATTGGTGGTCGAGGTAGATCGAGACATTGGCGTGCGTGCGCAGAATCGACGCCGGTGCTAAGGGACTGATGGGTCCTTCGAGGCACGCCTTGACCGCCTGGGCTTTGCGGGCATCGGGAACGACCGCGATGATCTCTTTTGCTTTCAGAATTTGGCGCACGGACATCGAGAGCGCTCGTTCAGGAACTTCTGAGAGCTGAGCGAACCAGCCTTCGCCGATTTGTTGCCGCCGACACGCTTCATCCAGGTTCACGAGGATGTAGGGATCGCTTGTATCGAAATCCGCGGGAGGATCGTTGAACGCCAGATGGCCGTTTTCGCCGATGCCCACAAACGCAACATCAATGGGAGCCGCGCTGAGGGCAGCTCCCGCACCGCGAATTACCTCGCCGGGGTTAGCCGCGCCATTCAGTGCGTGATAGCGGACGATTCCCGTTTTCGCGACCAAGCGTTCCTGAATATATTTCGAGAAGCTGGCCGGGTGATTCATCGGGAGTCCGATATATTCGTCCAGTTGGAACAACTCCACTTTTTGCCATTCGATGCCAGGCGATTTTGTAAGCGAATCCAGGAATTCGAATTGAGAGGCGCCGGTGGCAGCGACGATGCGCGCCTCTCTGCGAAGTGCGATTGCATCGCGGATGATCGTTGCTGCGCGTGCGGCCGCCGCTTTGCCCAGAACCTGCTTATCTTCAAACACCTGAACGAACAAGCGTGAGTCTCCTTAGCTGCGGGCATCGGAACGGTTCTGCCCGGCATAAACTGCGCAGCCCGAATCAGAAAGTCTACATCAGCACACCGGCCAGCGAAATTGGATTTGGAGGGGAATGATTCTGCTGAGGGACGGAATCGGGTGCGCTGTCATTCCCCGGCACCGGCCCGATAGAATCCTTGCGCGACTTCGTTCTTTTCCCTCCGCTCCTTTTTGATATAGTCCCTGCCACGATGCCCATCGAATCTTCGAATGGCCCCGTTCCTCTCGCCGTTCCACTCACCACAAATCAAATTCGCGGATTTTGGGCCGCCTGGGGTGGATGGACTCTCGACGGCATGGATTCTTTCATCTACGCGCTCGTTCTGCTGCCGTCACTGCGCGATCTGCTCCCGCGTTCAGGCCTCGCTCCAACGAAAGGCAATCTTGGTTTCTACGGCGGCTTGCTTTTTGCCCTCTTCTTACTCGGATGGGGGCTCGCTTTTCTTTGGGGCCCCATCGGAGACAAATTCGGACGCGCGCGCACTTTGATGCTCACCATCGTTTGGTATTCGGTGTTTACGTTTCTCAGCGCGCTTGTGACCGGTGTGTGGCAGTTGGCAATCCTAAGGTTTCTCGCGGGAATTGGAATTGGCGGCGAATGGGCCATGGGCGGAACATTCATCGCGGAGGAGTGGCCGGAAAGCCGACGGCGGGCTGGAGCGGGCTACATGCATACGGGCTACTACGTCGGCATTTTCCTTGCGGCCATCGCCAACTACACGATTGGCAGCCACTATGGCTGGCGCGCTATGTTCGCCGTCGGAGGAGTGCCTGCACTTCTTCTGGTTTGGGTCCGCCACGGAGTGGCCGAGCCTGCGCGATGGTCAGACAAATTAGAAATCGTTCGCTCTTGGCAAATCTATCGCCCCTTCGCAGCGCTTTTTTCGCCTGCGCTGCGACGTCGCACGATCTTGAACTCGCTTTTCATGCTTGCCTCTGTAAGCGGGCTCTGGGCCGGAACCGTATACGTGCCCGCAGCGGTCACTTCGCTTGCGGAAGCTGCCGGTCGCGCCGGTCGCGAAGCTGAGCAGTTGGCTTCCCGCGCCACCATGCTTGTTGCGTTCGCCACGATTTTGGGGTGCCTGGCGATGCCGTGGCTTGCGGAGCGGCTGGGCCGGCGCGGCGCGTTGGGCTTTTTCTTTGCAGTAATGATGACGTTCATCGCTCTCACCTTCGGCAAAGTGTTCTATCTTGGTCCATCCGCCCTTCCGTGGTTTTTTGTCTGCCTGTTTTTTCTCGGTTTGGGTGGCGCGAATTTTGCGGTTTATACGCTGTGGCTTCCGGAGCAATATCCCACCGAGTGCCGCGCAAGCGCTTTCGCCTTCTCGACGTCCTTCGCGCGCTTCGGGGGAGCCGCCATCACTTTTCTTGTCGGAAACGGCGTTCAACGGTATGGCTCGTTGGGAGTTCCGGTTGCGACAACCGCTGTGGCGTTTGCCGTTGGTCTGCTCTTGATTCCGTTTGGAGTGGAAACGCGTGGGCGAGCGCTCCCGGCATAACGTGAAAAAAAGCAAACGTACAAGCGAGAGAGCCATGCGGACATTGGCTACGATGAAAGCACGCCAGTGTTGGAGCCACCAATGTCAGTCGTGTGCGGATGATGGAACAAACCATTAATTCCAAAGCGAATGCTCGTCACGCGGTTCTCGCCGGTTTTTTCGGCTGGACGCTCGACGCTTTTGATTTCTTCGTTGTCGTTTTCCTGATCGACACGCTCGCCCACCAATTCGGCGTTTCCAAAAGCGAGATCGTGCGCACGCTGGCGGCGACACTCGCGATGCGCCCGGTGGGAGCCCTGATCTTCGGATTGCTGGCCGATCGCTACGGTCGCCGCATTCCCCTGATGGCCAACGTCATTTATTTTTCCGTCATCGAGCTGCTTTGCGGATTTTCGCCGAACTTCACTTTTTTCCTGGTGATGAGGGCTCTCTTCGGAATCGGAATGGGCGGCGAGTGGGGCGTAGGAGCATCGCTCGCGATGGAGGCTGCGCCTGTGCGCTGGCGCGGAATACTTAGCGGAATTCTGCAATGTGGCTATTCGATCGGCTATCTGCTGGCCGCGTTGGCAGCGCGGTTTCTCCTGCCGGTTTGGGGCTGGCGGCCCATGTTTTGGATTGGCGCCGTGCCCGCGCTGCTCGCCCTCTACATTCGCGCCAAAGTTCCGGAATCAGAAGCCTGGAAACAACATCGCGCGACAAGCACCGGTCAAGTCTTACGGATCGCGGCAGCCGAGTGGAAGCGCTTCCTCTACCTCATTGTGCTGATGACTTTCATGATGTTCCTTTCTCACGGGACGCAGGATTTGTACCCGGACTTCCTGCAGGAAGTACATCACGCTTCGGCGGCGATGCGCGCCAATATCGCGATCATTTACAACATCGGCGCCATCGTCGGTGCCATTCTTTTTGGCCATCTCTCGCAGACCGCTGGCCGGCGCAAAGGCATGATCGCAGCGTTGGGACTGTCGCTGGTCCTGATTCCTCTGTGGGCGTTTGGCGGGAATTTGGTTGTTCTGGTGATCGGCGCGTTCCTGATGCAGGCGGGCGTGCAAGGCGCGTGGGGCGTCATCCCAGTGCATCTCAATGAATTATCCGCCGATGCCACGCGCGGATTGATGCCCGGGCTTACCTATCAATTAGGCATTCTTTTCGCCTCGCCCACGAATTCCATCGAGTATGCCTTGCGCGATCGCGTCGGCTACCAGTGGGCTATCGCCGGATTTGAGATTGTGACTATTCTTACGCTCACCGTTCTTCTTCTCGTCGGCTCGGAACGGCACAGCCGAAGTTTTGTACGCGAAGAGCCGCGTCGTGCAGGAAGCGCGACGGATTCGTGAACGGTACCTCGACCGGGGGATTGCGATATCTTGCGCGAACCACGCGAATGTCGGCCCAAGCGAATTCGCCCTTGGCGTAAACAGCCGCATTTAGTATTTTCCAGGTGTGATTCCGAACTGGTCGATAGAGCCCGTAAAGCCAAAGAGCTAGAATAGTGACGGATGTCTTGTAACGTACCACCCAGAATTAGTAAGAGAGGAATTTAGCGCGCATGAGCGACCTAGTTCAACTCACCAAAGAAAATGGAATTGCCGTCATCTCCATCAACAACCCGCCAGTGAACGCGCTAAGCCCCGGCGTGCCGGAAGGCATCACCGCTGCCATTGAGCAGATAGATAAAGATGAATCCATCAACGCGGCGGTGATTATCGGCGGCGGCAAGACCTTCATTGCCGGCGCGGACATCAAGGAATTCGGAAAAATCACTTCTGGCAAGGCCGGGGGCGGACTGGATTTACCGTCGTTCCTTTTGAAAATCGAAGATTGCCGCAAACCCGTCGTCATGGCCATTCATGGAAGCGCCTTTGGTGGCGGCCTCGAAGTCGCCATGTCCGGCCATTATCGCGTTGCTGTGGCGAGCGCGCAAGTCGGCCAGCCGGAAGTAAAGCTCGGGCTCATACCGGGCGCGGCTGGTACGCAGCGCCTGCCGCGGCTCGCAGGCGTGGCTAAAGGTGTCGAGATGTGCGCGGACGGAAATCCGATCAAAGCGGAAGACGCTTTGAAATTCGGCATTCTCGATCGCTTGATACAGGGCGATTTGTTAACCGGCGCCGTGGCTTTTGCGCGCGAGGTCGCAAACATGCCCGTGCGGAAAACGCGTGACCGCAACGAAAAACTTGGCACCGCCGCAGAAAACGGGCCTATCTTCGCTGCCGCGCGCGAAAACGTAAAAAAGAAGCAACGTGGACTCATCGCGCCGCTGGCAGCCATCGATGCCGTCGAAGCCGCCACAAAGCTTCCGTTCGAAGAAGGCTGCAAATTCGAGCGCAAACTTTTTATGGATTGCCTGTTCTCCGATCAATCGAAAGCGTTGATTCATGTCTTCTTTGGCGAACGCGAAGTGGCCAAAATTCCTGATATTCCCAAGGATACGCCGATCATCCCGGTCAACACGGCCGCGGTCGTCGGTGCGGGGACGATGGGCGGCGGGATCGCGATGGTCCTTGCCAACGCCGGCATGCCCGTTTTTTTGAAAGAGGCCGATCAGGCCGCTCTCGATCGCGGCCTCGCGAACATCCAGAAAAATTACGCAACTTCGGTGAAGCGTGGCCGCTTCACGCAAGTCTTCGTCGACGAGCGGCTCAAGCTCATTCAACCGACGCTGACCTACGATTCCTTCGCCGACGCCGACATCATTATCGAAGCCGTCTTTGAGGGCATGGCCCTCAAGAAAGAAGTGTTCGCGGAGCTCGACCGCGTCTGCAAGCCCGGCGCCATTCTCGCCAGCAACACCTCCACGCTGAACATCGACGAGATTGCCTCCGCAACTTCGCGCCCGCAATCCGTCATCGGCACGCATTTCTTCAGCCCCGCAAACGTGATGCGCCTGCTCGAAATCGTCCGCGGCAAAGCCACCGGGAAGGACGTCATTGCCACTTGCATGCAGCTTTCAAAGAAACTCGGCAAAGTCGGCGTCTTGGTAGGGAACTGCCGCGGCTTCGTCGGAAACCGGATGTTCCATCCGTATGTCCGCGAATCCGTTTTTCTTCTCGAGGAAGGCGCGAGCGTTGAAGACGTTGACTCCGCCCTCTACGATTTTGGCATGGCCATGGGACCGCTCGCCGTCGGCGATCTCGCGGGCCTCGACGTCGGCTGGCGCATTCGAAAAGAGTATCGTCATTTGGAAAAGCCGGGAATTCGCCAGGCTTTTGCCGGAGATAAGCTCTGCGAGATGGGCCGCTATGGCCAGAAAACCGGCGCGGGCTGGTACAAATACGACGAGAACCGCCGCGCGGTCACCGATCCGGAAGTGGCGCAGCTAGTCCGGAAATGGGCAGCCGAAGCGGGCATTCCACAGCGCCAAATTTCCAAGGAAGAAATTGTCGATCGCTGCGTCTACGCGCTTGTGAATGAAGGCGCGCGGATTCTTGAGGAAGGCCTCGCGTTGCGCGCGGTCGATATCAACATCATCTATCTCAATGGCTACGGGTTCCCGGCCTACCGCGGCGGACCGATGTGGTACGCCGACACTGTGGGTTTGAAAAAAGTCTTCGATCGCGTTGAGGAGTTTCACAAGCTGCATGGCGAACTTTGGCAACCGGCCCCGCTCTTAAAGCGCCTCGCGGAAGAAGGCAAGAAGTTTGCCGATTTCAACAAGGAACATGGCGCGGCTGCCTAACTCCGAGGAATCAGGAAGAGAATTCCCGAAGGGTGCTACGCTGTCAGTTAGGCCGATCCCCGCGCTCCGAAAGGCAATCACTTGAGCGAGCCAGCGCCGCCAACGTCATCCCCATCCCAGAAAGGCTCGGGAACTCACTCCGAGCCGTTGATTCGCAACGTCTCCGACACCGCGCGCTGGGTCGCCGTCTATCGCGCCCGGGAAACCGAGCGCCCTGATGCACATTTCCGCGATTCCTTCGCGCGCCGTCTCGCAGGCGAACGCGGCGAGCAAATCGCGCGGTCCATGCCGCTCGGCGGAAACAACGACTGGAGCATGATCACGCGCACTTGCCTCGGCGACGATCTCATCAACGAACAAATCCAGCAAGGCGTCGACATGGTCATCAACCTCGCCGCCGGCCTCGACGCCCGCCCCTATCGCATGAACCTTCCGCCCGAGCTGAAGTGGATCGAAGTCGATCTTCCCGAAATTCTTTCCTATAAAGAAGACATTCTCCGCGGCGACAAGCCCGTGTGCTCTCTCGAACGCATCCGTCTCGACCTTTCGGACGCCGCTGCCCGCCGCGATCTTTTCGCGCAACTCAGCACCCGCGCCTCCAAAGCTCTCATCATTTCCGAGGGCCTTCTCATCTACTTGCCAACAGAGGACGTCGCAGGCCTCGCCAAAGATCTTGCCGCTCCTCCCAGTTTTCAGTCTTGGATTCTCGACATCGCCTCGCCAGGTCTTCTCCGCATGCTCGCAAAAAAGTTGTCGAAGCAGCTTCATCACGCCGCGCCATTCAAATTTGCACCGCCGGAAGGCCCAAACTTTTTCATCCCCTACGGCTGGAAGCCTGTCGATGTGCGCTCGCTTCTCAAAAACGCCGCGCGCCTCAAGCGCCTCACGTTTTTCATGAGCCTCTTCGCTCTACTCCCCGAAACAGAGAAATCCCGGCGCGATCGTCCCTGGTCCGGCGTTTGTCTGATGAAAAAAGAAGGAACCGGCGCATAGCACGCCGTTGCGGGACAGCCCGAAGGCCTCGCAAATTTTACGATTGGCGCAGGAAAAGAAATTAATGCTCGGTCTCAGGAGTCTTCGCGCGACCGCCCGGAAAGATGCTCTTCACAATCACGTAAAGCACAGGAATAAATAGCAAGTTCAGCGTCGTCGCTGCAATCATTCCGCCAAAGACTGTTGTACCCACCGAAATTCGCCCGGCGCGCCCCGCTCCGGTTGCGAACACCAGCGGCACCACTCCCAAAATAAACGCGAACGACGTCATCAAAATTGGCCGCAACCGGATCCGCGCGGCTTCGATCGCTGCTTCGACGATCGTCATCCCCTTGTCGCGCAATTGTTCCGCGAACTCCACGATCAAAATCGCATTCTTGCTGGCCAATCCGATCAGCATGACCAATCCGATCTGGCAATAAACGTCGTTCTGCAATCCTCGCAAAGATTGCGCGCCGATCGCACCCAAAATCGCCACCGGCACGGCCATCAACACGATGAACGGCAGCACGAAGCTTTCATACTGCGCCGCCAGCGTCAAATAAACGACAATTAATCCCAGCCCAAAAAGAATCAGCGCTTTGCCGCCAGACTGAATTTCCTCCAGCGAAAGCCCGCTCCATTCATACGTCATGCCCTGCGGTAAAACTTTTTTCGAGAGCGCTTCCATCGCCTCGATGCCCTCGCCGGAGCTATGTCCCGGCGCCGCCGATCCGTCGATTTCCGCCGAGCGGAACAAATTGTAATGGCTGATGACTTGCGCGCTCGCCGTAGGCTGCACTGTTACGAGATTATCCAGTGGAATCATCCTGCCCGTGTCCGAGCGCAAATAATATTCGCCGATGTCCTTCGGCGCCGAGCGGTACTTGCTGTCCGCCTGCACGTAAACGCGATACGAGCGGTTGTTGAAATCGAAATCGTTGACATACTCCGAGCCCATGTACACCTGCAGTGCATCCGTCACCTGATTTAGCGGCACCTGCAGGCTCTTCGCTTTTTCGCGGTCGATTTGCACCAAGTACTGCGGATCGTTCGCCGTGAAGCTGGTGAACAAACCGACCAGATCCTTCGTCGCATTTCCCTGCGCAACTAGTTTGTTAGCCGTGTCCGCAATGGTCTGCAGCGAATTGCGTCCGAGGTCTTCGAGCTCGTACTGAAATCCGCCGAACTGCCCCAGGCCTTGCACCGCGGGCGGATTAAAAGGAATCACCAGCGCGCCCTGAATGGCAAAGAGTTGCCCCCTCAGCCGCTGAATAATTGCCGCAGCCGTATGTTGCTCGCCCTTGCGCTCCGCAAAGGGCTTCAGGTTGATGAACATCATGGCGCGATTAGGCGCAGCGCCAAACTGGCTGAACCCTGGAAGCGCAAAAGCCGCCGCCGCCTCTGGAACATGCGCGATCACTTGTTCCACCTTCGCGCAAATCTCGACGGTGTATTGCAACGACGCGCCTTGCGGCGCCTGTACGGCTATGATGATGTAGCCCTGATCGTCTTCCGGAATGAACGCGCGCGGAACTTTGTTGTAAATCCAGTAGGTCATTCCGAGCGCCGCGAAAAACACCAGCACCGCGGCGAACCGCCAGTTAATCACGTGCCGCACCGCGTGCCGGTACATATTCGTTCCGCCGGTCACCGTGCGATTGAACAAATGGAAAAATCTTCCTTCCGCGCGTTCGCGATGATGACCCAGCAAAATCGCGGAGAGCGCCGGCGTCAGAGTCAGCGCGTTGAACGCCGAGATGGACACCGAGAAAGCAATCGTCAGCGCGAATTGCCGGAACAATATTCCCGTCGTTCCCGGAAACAGCGCGACTGGCACGAAGACCGAAACGAGCACGAGGGAAGTAGCAATGACCGCGCCCGCCACCTCTTTCATCGCCGCGCTCGCCGCGTTGTGCGGCTCCGTGATTCCTTCCATGATGTGCCGCTCGACGTTTTCAATCACCACGATCGCGTCGTCAACCACTAGCCCCGTGGCCAGCGTGATTCCGAAGAGCGTCAGCGTGTTGATGGAAAATCCCAGCAGCTTGATGAAAACGAACGTTCCAATCAGTGAAACAGGGATCGTGACCGCGGGAATCAGCGTGCTCCGCCAATCCTGCAAGAAAAGATAAATCACCGCGATGACGAGAACGATCGCTTCCAGCAGCGTGATCAGCACGTCACGGATCGACTCGCCGATCACCGTCGTCGAGTCGAACGCCACCGCGTATTTCAGTCCCGGCGGGAAGCCTTTCGAAAGCTTCAAAAGCTCGGCTTTCGCGGCGCGGTCCACGTCCAGCGCGTTCGCACCAGGAAGCTGCGTTACTCCGAATCCGACGGCGTCATGCCCGTTGAACCGCACGCGCACATCATAGTTTTCCGCGCCCAGCTCCGCGCGACCGACGTCCTTCACGCGCACGAGCGTCCCATCCGTCCCCGTCTTCAAAATAATATTGTCGAATTCCTGTGGCGTCGTCAGCCTGCCGACGGCCCTCACGCTAATCTGGAACGCCTGGTCGCCCGCGTTGGGCGGTTGCCCGATCTGTCCCGCGGCCACTTGCACGTTTTGCTCTTGCAGCGCGGCGATTACATTCGTTGCCGTCAGTCCGCGCTGCGCCATCTTCGCCGGATCAAGCCAAATGCGCATGGCGTATTTACGCTCGCCGAAAATAAAGGCGTCGTTGACGCCCGGCACGCGCTTCAGAGCGTCCCGCACGTACACGTCGATGTAGTTGCTTAGGAAGAGGCTGTCGTACTCCCCGTTCTCCGAATAAACGCCAGCTCCAAACACGAATCCGCTGGCCTGCTTGGTGATGATCACACCGGTATTCTTCACTTCATCCGGCAGTCGCCCCAGCGCCTGGCTCACGCGGTTCTGCACGTCCACCGAAGCCAGGTCCACGTCGCGCGTTACGTCGAATGTGACCGTGATCGTGCTTACGCCGCTGTTGCTGCTCGTCGACGTGATGTATTTCATCCCCGGCACGCCATTGATCGCTTGCTCCAGCGGAATGGTCACCGCCGATTCCACCGTTTGCGCGTTTGCACCGATGTACGTACTCGTCACCACCACTTGCGGCGGCGCCAAATTCGGAAATTGCGCCACCGGCAACGTGGGGATCGAGATCGCGCCCGCCAAAATGATCATCAGCGCGCACACCGTGGCGAACACCGGACGCCGTATGAAAAAATCAACGAACAATGCCGGGTTCCGCCTTTTCTTGGATTGGGAGGGGGCCGCTCATCGGGAAAGAAGCGCCTAGCGCGCTGCGGCGCCTTTGTCGTCGCCCTGCTTCGTTGCTTTCTGGATCTGCTCCAGTACCGGCATGCCATCCTGCAGGAATTGCGTGCCCGAAACGATGATGTGATCGCCGGCTTTCAGACCATCCAGCACGGCGTAGTCATTGCCGATCGTGTCGCCCAGCTTCAGAAGCCTTTCCCGCGCCACGGTTCCATTCCCCTCGTGTGCGGCGACGAAGACAAACGCTTGTCCGTTGATTCTCTGCACCGCAAGCACCGGCACCACCGGTCCGTCGTGCGCGCCCCAAGTCACCTGCGCTCTCACCTGTTGCGCGATGCGCAGCTGGTCTTTCGGATTGGCGACTGCGGCTTTCGCCAGGACCGTCTGCGTGTCGGTTTCGACCTGCGGCGATACGAACGTGATATGCGTTTCGGACACCGCGTTGCCGTTTTCATCCAGGAGCCGTACCGGCAGCCCCAAATGAAGCTGTTTCGCCCGGTCGGCGGGAACATAGATGTAGGCTTCAAGCGCTCCTGGTAGGTTCACCGTCGTCAAGAGCGTCGAAACCGTCACGCGGTCGCCCACGCGCACTGGAATATCCCCGACGATGCCATCCACCGGTGCGCTCACGTCGTAATAGTGCAGCTCGACCTTCTGCTGTTCCACCTGATCCGACAGCGACTTGAGTTGCGCCTCCGCCGAATCGTACGTCGATTGCGCATTGTCCAAATCTTGCTTGCTGATGACTCCCGCCGCGTAGAGCTTTTGGGCCCGCTCGAGGTTAACCTTCGCGAGTTGCACCGTCGCCACCTGCGCCGCCCGTGTTGCTTCCTGACCGCTCACCGTCGCTCTTTGCTTCAGCGGATCGATTTGCAGCAGCGGCGTTCCTGTGGTCACGTCGTCGCCAGACTTCACAAATATCTTGGTAACTTGCCCTTCCACCTGCGGATTGATCATCGCGGATTGCCGCGATTTCAGCACGGACAAGTATTCGGTGGTCTCCGGGATGCGGATCGATTGCGCTACCTCGATCTGAACCGGCATGGCCATCGGCCCGCCGCCAGCTGGGCCTCCTGCGGACGTCTTTCCGTCGCAGCCACCGGCCACGAAACTCCCAGCCACAAGCGCAGTGCTCGCCAGCAGCGCTAGCGTCCACCTTCTCCGCTTATTCCCGAATCCCTGCAAGGCTTGCATAGTTGAGGCAATCTCCCCCGGCGCAAACGCAAATTTTACGACATCCTTGCGCCCCCACCAAGGCGCAAAACAGCGCGTCCCTGTTAGACGCTCAAAAACCAGCCCGGTTATATTTCAGGAGGGGGCTATCTGGAGTGCGGCAGCCCTGCTGCCGCCTTTCTTCTACCCGCGGCGCAATCTTCGCCGCCGCTCCGTAACAAGGAACCGCTCAGTAAAAGTCCCTGGGGTCGATGCGCTTGCCCGAAAGCCCCAGTTGCAGAATTTCCATCTGATTCGGCCGGTCAAACACTTTGCCAGGAAAGAAAATCTTCGTCACCACGCGGACTCCCCCAAACGCAATACCCAAAACAAATGCCGCAACCATAAAGACCCCTGTCCCGATGAAGATCTTGACCATCATGCTCGGAAGCGACGGGTCGGTCAGCGTCTGGCTCGGCTCGTTCCAAGTCACTTGCGTCTCGTAGCCAATGGCCTCCCTCAGGCTCTCTGCATACTCCGCTGAGCTCGGGGACAAAACCAGCGAAAGCAGCGACCCCTTCCGCACAATGTTCAGCCCCAGCTTCTTCGCGTCGGCGGGAAGCACTTCATCCAAGTGATGAATATGCTGTTCCGCAAGCTGCGGCGTGGGAAATTCCAGCAGCAGCAAAACTCCGCCTTCCTTCTCGCGCCCCGAATACCGCGCCAGCATCGCCTCTGCCCCAGAAGAAAATCCCGCCTTATCGGCTAGCCCCGTCAGGCCCGCCTGTCCCAGCCCGGCCAGAGCTGCACGCAACGCTTCCGGTCCCAGAGCGTACCGCTCCGACCCAAGAACTCGCCCTTCCATCGGTAAGTAAGTTCGGACGGGTGGCAGGGGTCCCTTCTCGCTCTTAGCTTCGAGTGCCTGAACGAGTGAGCCTAAGTCGTCTTTGGAAATGTTCGCTGTCGATGCCAAAACAAGGCTGCCATCGAGAATGATCACACCGTCTTTATCGAAGGCAGCAACTTGGCCGAGATTTGTGGGAACCATCCCCGCCCGCAACTGGCTTGTATAAACCTCGAACGCGCTGCTCGGGTCATGATATCGACCTGCCCGGACCACCACAGTGAGGTCACCGGATTTGTACCCGCACACGCTGAATTCCCGCTCGCCGGCTTCCTTCCCGAAGGCAAAGACCGGTGACTTGATGGAGCAGGTAGACTGGCGCCAATTAGCGAATTGCTTCGGTAGGGAAACATCCTGGGCGGAGAGCGACGAAGCGCTGAGCAGCGCAATACCGCAAACGAATGGGAGTTGTCGGCGCATCCCTTGCTATCGCTTAGACACCAACAGCTTACCGTTGGTTCCTGGATTGTTCAACTTGCGGAGCTGGCGCTGGCCGCCTCGAAGCGCCTTTCGCGGGCAGGTTCAGCGTCACGCTGTTCATGCTTTGCAGGTAATCGGCAACTCCTTGGTACAGGCCTTCTGCTACCCGCTGCCGGTATTCCGGCTGCTTCAGCAGCTTCTCGTCGGCGGGATTGCTGAGAAAAGAAATCTCCGTGAGGATCGACGGCATGTCCGCGCCAATCAGCACCACGAACGGCGCCTTGCGCACTCCGCGGTTTTTCTCTGCCCTGCTGGCTTTCTGTATGCGTTTCGCCAACGAATCCTGAATATCTGCCGCGAATTCCTTCGATTCATCGATCTTCTCGTTCTGCGCGATCTTCTTTACCATGTCTTCCAGGTCATGCACGCCCTCATCCGAAGCCGCGTTTTCCCGCGCCGCCACTTCCATCGCTTCCGCTGAACCCTTCAGGTTCAAGTAGTACGTTTCCACGCCCCGCGCCGCATGGTCATGGCTCGAATTGGCATGAATCGAAATGAACAAATCGGCTTTCGCCTGATTCGCGATGTTTGTCCGCTCTTCAAGCGGAATGAACGTATCGTCGGAGCGCGTGTAGATGATTTCCGCTCCGGGCAAGCGTTGTTGAATGATTTTCCCTAGCCGCAGCGCCACGTCCAGGCACAAATCTTTCTCCATCAAGCCGGTCGGCCCGATCGTTCCCGTGTCATGCCCGCCGTGCCCCGGGTCGATCACGATGCGCCCAATCTTCAGTCCCAAAGCGCGCGTCAAAGTGGATTGCCCGTCCCGCGTTGGCGCCGCTGCTCCGCTCGGTTGAATCAGGTCGGGCTTCCCATTCGAGGCGCTCAGGCTTTTTCCGCGAGAGTTTTTCCGTTTTGAGTTCGCGCGCGGCGCAACCCCGCCTGTGGGCGAAACGCCCGGATCCTCCGCCGGATTTACTGCCGACACTGCTTTCACGTTTCCGGCATCCTCCGACCCGGCGCTGGCTTCCTCGCTTGCTTGTACGGCGCCCCGTTTCGCCCGCGTGTTTTGCGAATTTGCCGTGCTCATGATTCCGTGATGCCGCAGGTCCGAATACAGATGAATCACGAGTTGCGGCGGATTATCGACCTGTGTCGCTGCGTAATCCTGCACCCCATTTACGTCCAGCACCACACGCACAACGCCCGCATGGTTTTGCGCTACCCGAACGCCGGTCAATAGCTTTCCCGTGACTTGGATGTTGCCGCGCGCCACCTCCGGCGTCAGCCGCGCAGAGTGCAAATCAAAAAATATACGGTCGGGGTTTCTGATCCGCGCCGAGGTATATTGCACGGTGTCTTCCAGGTCGATGGTCACGCGCGTTTCGTCGGCATTTGCGCTCGCCGTAATTCGCCGGATCCGCGGAGCGCCTTCGGGGCCATTTCGCTCCCCCGAATCAGGGGCATCCTGAGTGAGTCCCGGCTGCTCCGACGATGCGTCCGCGCCATCGCCAGGGTTCGCCGCAGGCGCGGGCGCTTCGCTGTGCCGCAGCAAGGCCAGCTCCGCCAGCGCTTCCTGCGCTTCGCGCTTGCGTTGCGAGCGGGGATACTTCTTCAGAAAATCTTCGTAGGTCTGCGTTGCTTGCGCGTTGTCGCCGAGCTGATCTCTCTGCAGCTTGCCAATCCGCAGCAGCGCGTCCTGGGTGTACTTGCTCGCCGGATATTCGCGCACCAGAAACAGGTACGAATCCACCGCCGACTGGTAGTAATTCTGTCCGAAGCGGTCTCCCATTTCTGTATAAAGTTCCGCGACGGACAGCAGCGAATCCGCAACTTCGGGCGCGCGCGGCGTGATCAGGTACACTCGCTTGTAGCTGGAAACTACCAGCTTATATTCCGCAAGCGTGCGTTTCTCCGCCGGCTTTCCATTCAATTGAGAGCGCAGCTCTTCCGCCCGCGCGAATTGCGCATCCGCGGCCTCGCGCTTTTCGGCGCGTTTTGTCTGTGTGTCCGCCGCCTGGGCGGTGGTGGTGCACACTCCGGCGCAGAGGCCCGCCGCCGCTATTCCCAGTGCTACAAAAACTGGCGAAAGCCGGGCGAATCTTCTGTGCGAAATTTTTCGGACCCCCAACATGCGCGCCCTACATTCTTGCAATGGAAATCAATGGCCCCCGCGAGCCTTCACTTCTCAGATCGCTCTGCGATCATTTTGACCGGCCGCCGCAGCGCGGCAAGCGCAGTCCTTCTTGAATCAATCGTTTCGGTAGATGACGCGGCCGTTCGAGTCGACTTCTCTGTGGATTGCGCGCGGATTCGTGAACGCGCCCTCAAGACGACCCGATCCAGGCCTGAAATATGCATCCTGTACCTTCTGCACGTAGTTCCGTGTTTCCCGGAACGCAGGGATGCCATGAGCCCGATCAACAGCCCCCTCTCCCGCATTGTACGCCGCCAAAGCCAAATCCAGGTTGCCATTGTATCGTTCCAGCAACCACTTGAGATGACTAACACCGGCGTCGATATTCTGTTGCGGGTTGAACACGTCGTTTGCACCGTATCGTTGTGCCGTGGATGGAATCAACTGCATCAGCCCTGCGGCCCCCTTGCGGGAGTACGCCGCTGGATTCCAGTTCGATTCCGTTTCAATCACCGCGCGGACCAAAGCTGGGTCCACATTGTGCCTTGCTGACGCTTCCTTCACGAGCTTTTCGACGCCGTCCCGGTCGATACTCATTTCCGGATGGCTCGGGCCCATAAAGTTAGATTCAGCAGGCAGGTAGATGGCTCTGCGCGTCTTCGCGGACCGGAATTTCACCGGCGGATCGGCGTTAATAAATAACGCCCGGCCGCTGGTATCCACGGTCCTGACGATTTGAGCGCCCGCTCCAGGTGCGCAAGCTGCCGCACACAAAGCAAATGCTCCCAAATAGATGCAAGCCGTGACTGGTGCGCGTTTGCCCATCGTGCCTCGGGGAAGGCTATCTAACGGTGATGCACTTCTACAGCGATACGAGAGTCGTGTTCGGGGCAGCCTCGGTCGTTATCAGAGGACGTTCTGAAGAACGCCTGGGAGACAATTCAGAGGCTGACTCGTCTTGCGGAAGCCGTGCCCTTCGTTGGAGTTACCCGCGCTTTTTGCACAGCCGCGCGGGTGTCCACGGATGGACACGCTCCTGGCGCTACGGCCAAGATTATAGCAACGGCTCGAGGTAGGCGGGGATGGTACTCAGGGCACTTTTTAGGGCCGATGTGTCCTTTCCGCCAGCCTCCGCCAAATCGGGTCTTCCGCCGCCGGAACCGCCCACCAATTTTGCCAGTGCCTGTATCAGCTTGCCAGCATGGACTTTAGCGGTCAGGTCTTTGGTGACCCCAACGATCAGGGCTACTTTGCCGTCTTCGGGCATGCCCAGGGCGACCACCCCGGACCCAAGTTTTTGTCTGAGAGAGTCCACCAATTGCCTAAGGGTTTCCTTATCCACCCCCTGAACTTCCGCAGCAATCAGCTTAACGCCTTTGATGGTCTGGACTTGACCGGCAAGCTGGTCCAGCTGGCCGAGCGCGCCTTTGCGTTTTTGGCCTTCCAGCTCCTTCTCCAGCTGCTTGACGGTGCTCGAAAGCTTCTCGACGGTGGCTAGGACGGAGTCTTCGCTAGTGTTTAACCGGCTGGCTACCTGAGAGAGTATCTGCGCCTGTTTTTCGTAGTGCTCGAGGGCGCCGATCCCGGTGACGGCCTCGATGCGGCGGACGCCTGCGGCGACCGAGCCTTCGTGGACGATTTTCAGCACGCCGATATCGCCAATGCGGTGGACGTGCGTACCGCCGCATAACTCCTTGGAATAAAAGCCCCTTGGCGAGCGCTCGTCGGGAATCGTCACAACGCGGACGTTGACTTCAGGATATTTGTCGCCGAAGAAGGCGAGTGCTCCGGAAGCGAGGGCGTTGTCGAGCGAAGTGATCTCGGTGCCCACTTCGGTGTTGTGGCGAATTTCGTCGTTTACCTGCTGCTCGATGTCCTTCAGCTCCTCTGCATCGACATGCGCGAAGTGGGAAAAGTCGAAGCGCAGCCGTTCCGACGAGTTCAGCGAGCCAGCTTGCTTTACGTGCGTGCCCAGAATATTGCGCAGAGCGGCGTGGACCAAGTGCGTCCCCGAATGGTTGCGAATAATCCGGGCGCGGCGCTCGGCGTCGGCTACGACTAATACTCGGTCGCCTACGTGGAGGGTTTCCTTGGCGATGACCTTGTGCGCGACGAGTCCAGCGACGGGATAGTACGCGCCGGTAACTTCGGCCAGCAGTTGCGCGCCGGAATTGTCGTAGAACGCCCCTGTATCCGCCATTTGGCCGCCGGATTCGGCGTAGATCACGGTGCGGTCGAGCACCACCTCGCCCGATTCGCCGGCCTTCAACTCGTTGACAGGCCCGCTCTTGGTGAGAATCGCCTCAATCCTGGCGTCCTTCGCTGACGTCCCGTGATAAAAATCCTTCTCCGTCTTAAACGTCTCAGCAATCTTCGCGTACGCCGGGCTCACTGCCTCCTTGCCCCCGCCGCCTTTCCACGACGCCCGCGCTCGCGTCTTTTGTTCCTCCATGGCCTTCTCGAATCCCGGAAGGTCGAAGTCTGCCAGAAGATCGCGAACAGCTTCTTGCATTAGATCCAGGGGCAAACCGTATGTTTCGTAAAGCATGAAGGCTGTTGCACCTGGAAACACGAATGGCTTCTCGCTCGATCCCCTTGCCACGCCAGCGGCCAGGAGCTTCGCCACCTTAGCTCCAAACATCTCCTCCAAGGTTTTAGAAAGCGGCTTAACGTTTGCCTTTGGAAATCCGGCCAATACGGAAATCGGAATCTCGTCAATTTGCTTTTGCAACTGCTCGTAAGTAGACGGCACGTTTATTCGGGCCGATTCCAGGAGTAGTTCTCGAACATAGGCAGCAAATTCTCGCTCTACTATTGAGTCCCAATGTTTGATCCCTTCTGCGAGAACTCGTACAAACCGACGCTCTTCTGCAAACAAGATCGCGGAAACACGGTCCGCCGCCTCAACGAGTTCTGGGTAAGCCACTGCCATCAGGTCACAGACGGTCGGCACCATATCGGAGAGAAAAGGCCTCGAGGCGCCAAGAAGCCGCCCATGACGGATAGCTCGGCGAATGATTTTGCGCAGGACGTATCCACGTCCTTCATTTGAGGGAATAACTCCATCCGTGATGAGGAACGTCGTGGCGCGGGCGTGGTCGGCGATAACACGCAATGAACCAGCTCGCCCTCGGCCTTCTTCGAGTTTCTTTTCGCTGCCAAACTCGACGCCGCAGAGTTCGGCGGCGCGCTTCAGCAAGGGGACGAATAGATCCGTGTCGTAATTGGAGATGACTCCTTGGAGGACGGCGGCGACGCGTTCTAGGCCCATGCCGGTGTCGATGGACGGTTTGGGAAGAGGCGTTACGTTGCCGGAGGCGTCGCGGTTGAATTGCATGAAGACTAGGTTCCAGATTTCGACATAGCGGCCGCAGTCGCAGGGGAACTGGCACTCCTTATCGCCTACGTGGCCTTCTTCGGAGGCTACCGGGCCCATGTCGTAGAAAATCTCGCTGCAGGGGCCGCAGGGGCCGGTGTCGCCCATGGCCCAGAAATTGTCTTTGAGGCCGGGAACGGGGACGACGCGCTCGGCTGGAACATTTTCCTTCAGCCAGAGTTCGCGAGCTTCTTCGTCGACGCCGAGCGTTGTGCCGGGGGCAACTTCGGCGCCGCCAAAGACCGTGACGTAGAGCTTGTTCTTATCGATGCCATACCAATCGGGAGAAGTGACCAGCTCCCAGGCGTAGGGGATGGCTTTTTCCTTGAAATAGGAGGATTGATCGCCAATCGGGCCAACGGGGCCGAAGGAGAAATTGCCCATCATCTCGAAGAAGGTGTGGTGGCGTTTGGTGAAGCCGACATTTTCGAGGTCGTTGTGCTTGCCGCCGGCGCGGACGCATTTCTGGGCGGTGGTGGCGCGGTTGTAGTCGCGCTTTTCGAGACCGAGGAAAACGTCCTTGAACTGGTTCATGCCTGCATTGGTGAAGAGCAGGGTGGGATCGCCATGAGGGACGAGCGAGGAGCTGCGGACGCGGCGATGTCCCTTGCTCTCAAAGAAGCGGAGGAACATCTCGCGGATCTCGTTGCCGCTCATCTTTTTGGTGTCCGGCGAGGTCATGGTTTCAAAATGTTCCTTGCAGGGCAGAGATCGCCCGGCTCCGCAGCGCCATAAGACCGAAGATTATGGCAGAGGGCGCGAAGAGCGGCAATAAAAGCGAGCGGGGTACCCCCCTGGGGGTTTTTCCGCAAGTGCGGATTCTACAGGGCTTTAAGTCCTTTGTTTCGGAAGTGCGAATTCCAAAGGGGTTAGAGGTGCGTTTCGCGGAAGTGCGATTTCCAGAGATTAGTGGCGAGCAGACGGACTGTGCGGTGAACATGGTTCCTTGTGTCATGGTCCACGAAGCGGGCAAGCATGCTCGAAACTCGGCCGCTTGAAAAATGTGACACCCACCCCGGGTGTTTTGTGCAAAGAGTGCAGAACCCATTGAAAAGAAGCGGGATGAGAGATGAGCCGGTGCAAAAGAGTAAGTAAGAGTATGAAAATAAAGGGCGGCTAGACTCCATGGAACGATACTGATGCGAAGATACAGGAAGAGAGAGCAACAAAGGGCTTAACAGAGAGTGGTCGAGCGCGGCGCTAGTCCGGGTGCCCGGAGAGCCTGGGGATCCGAATATCATACGACATGGTAGCACCGAACAGTAAGAATGTCAATAGCTAATTGTGTGGTATACGGTTCGAATCGCCGGCATTTAGCACGCAAGATATAGAAAAAAAAGCTTTAACGCAGAGGAAACAGAGTTTAGCGGAGGACACGGAGGAATCGTGGCGGGACCAGCCGAAACACTCGAGTTGGACGGATGGGCCAGGCGATACCCAGCGCAAAGGAGTTTGGAAACTGTGCGGATTGGGACAGCGGCCACGCGTCACTTCCAGATAGGATTCTGGCTGCAGGGAATGGTCGGAAGCTGGCGCGTTGCAAGCCGAGAGGCGCCAAGAAGGAAAATCAGATGAAAATGAAGGCATCGTTACTTGTGGGCGCGTTCTCGTTAGCGCTATTTATGGCCGGGTGCACCGCGGCCCCAGCAGCTGCCCCTGTGGCAGGCCCAGCTGGACCGCAGGGAGATACAGGCGCGACAGGCGCGACAGGAAATCCCGGTCAAGACGCGGACCGGCGCCGAGCGGATGATGATAAGCGGGCCGAGGAAGCAAGAAGGGCCGAAGATCAAAGAATCACGGACGCCCGAACGCGTGATAGCCGTGATACGGGTTGCCCCAGCGGTGAGCACGTTGTTACGGCTCCCGATGGAAGAAAGAGCTGCGGCAGAGACTAACCGGCGAGTTCTCGCCAGATTGCATGCGCGAATCTAATTTCGGCTTGCGGTCGAATTCCACGAGCATCTAGAGTCCTGGAGTTTCATCCAACATCGTACGAGATGAAACTCTCCTTCTCCATTGCAGCTCAAGCCGAGGCGCCCGAGCTAGGCGCTCCGCACGCCGCCGTCGCTTAGGATCTCACCAGCCGCTGCGGACGCGGCAGCGTCGAATGCGTGGAGGACGCTGATGGCAGGATTTACGCCGGTGCAGAGCGTGTGACCGCCTGCGGATGTTCCACTGGGCCACGCGATTGCAATAAGGATCGCTGCCGGGGCCGCGCAATTTCTAGTTGAAGTTGTAGCCGAGTTCCCAGAGAAACTGATGATTGCCTTTGGTGACTCCGGCGTTGCCGATCTGATAGGCGGCATAGCCCGTGAGTTTTGAGGTGATCTTGATGATGGCCCCGGGATTGACATAGCCGGCGGCGTGATTGCCGGTGTACCACTCGGCGGCGAGAGTGAGGCGGCTGGTGACGGTCTGCTCGAAAGTAAATTGTCCGCCAGCACGATTGGCCAAGGCGACGACATTTTTCGTGAAGTCGTAGGCGCCAGCGGTAACTCGCGTGCCGTGCTTCCACTGCTTAGCGAAAGCCGCGTAAGAATAATTGCCTGTGTTATAGCTCCGCTGACGAACAGGAAAGAAGAGATCATCGCCCACATAGAAGGAACAGCCGCAGTTGGCGCGATTCCAAAGCCGCCATTTGATGGTGGGAGATAATTCGAGTTCGGCGGTGACCGGCGTAGTGAGGCCGTCGAAATTCACGCCGATTTCGATTTGATGGCCGATGCCGACGACGACGCGGGGCGTAAATGTTTCGATGGGATCGACGGGACGCACGGTGCCGTCGAGTTCGCCGTAAACTTTGCCTTTGTCGAGGATGTCGGCGCTGGGGACGTCGAAGACGGTCTCCTGGGCGCGGAGAGTTTTCGCAGCGGAAAGTGCGGCGATAAGCGAGAAAAAGACGAGCAGCCTCATTCGTTTGGAGGAGATCAAAGTAGCTCAGGATACCGTACTTGCTTGGCCGGGTCATGCAGAACAGATTGCGGGTCGGGAGTGAATTTCCGCGTGGACAAGGGCGGGCACGATATATCGTGCCCTACCGGATTCGAGCGAATGAAACGCGCTCGAACGAGGAACCGTCTGGTGTATAGCGGTTTATAATCCGCGCTATGGTTGTTGCAGGGAGGCTCCGATGCCGATTCGCATGCGCGTGCTCCTTTTCCTCGTTCTTGTTGCCTTTTGTGTGAGTAGTGCGGAAAGCAAGAAAAAACCTGCGTTGCCGGCTGTGGTGCTGAAGGCCCGGACAGTTGTCGTGCTGATTGATCCAGAGGCTGGCGTTCCGGTGTCGGAGCCGCTGGCCAACAAAACTGCTCAGCAGGACGTAGAGAAGGCACTCGCAAATTGGGGCTGGTTAAAGCCAGTTTTGATCGGGAACACCGCGGACTTGGTCATCACCGTAGGCAAAGGCAAAGGGAAGGTTGCGCAGCCGACGATTAGCGGCGAGCCCACAAATGATCGCCCAGTGGTTGTCGTGCCATCGGACAACGGAATCCACGTTGGCGTGCAGCAGGGCCAACCTCCCGATTCGACGCAAGCACCACCTCAGGCCACTTCTCCCAGCCTAGGTAGCGAAGCAGGCCAAACGGAAGACACGTTCGTTGTGTATGTAGGCGACGTCGGGAGCACACCGGCTTGGCAATACGTCGCCAAGAATGCGTTGCGCTCTCCTGATGTGCCGGCCGTGGGCGAATTTCGGAAGGCCGTTGAGGCGGCGCTGAAACAACAGCAGCAGAAGCAGCAGAAAAAAACCAAACCCTGAAGCGAACCAAGCGGTCCTTCGCCGGAGAGCGGGAGGCTAGTTGCATGTTGCTTCGCTGATTCTTCGCGGCGCAAATTCGCGGAGCATTCTTTCTTTGCACTCAAACGTAGAAAAATCTCATCGTCCGTAGACCAGGACGCGGAACGTTCCTGGAATTGCCGCGCCGCGCGGGTGCGGGCGTTCGGCAGTGGGAGCGGGCGCGGGAGAAAAATCCGCGGTGTCCAGGAAGAGGTGGTGCGTTTTGGTGTCGAGGCCCATGGTTTTCGCACCGCGTTCTGTCTCGATCGTTTCAACTTCGCTGAATTTGTCGGGAGAGTCTTCGTGGAAAACGTGGACTTTGCCTTCAAACGTGGAGACGAAGATGAGGCCAGTTTCGGGTTCGAAGCGGTCGGCGTCAACGCCGGCGGAGATTGGGAAAGATTGGATGACTTTACCGCTGTCGGAATCGAGGACTACGAGCATCTGGGGATTGCGACCAGCGCTGAAGAGGCGATGGTGCTCGACATCGATCGCGAGAGCCGTGGGGCCCCCAGCGGGAGCGACGGGCCAGCGCGATTTGATTTCCAGAGTGCGCGAATCGACGGCGAGCAGTTCACTTTTGTCTTCGAGATTGATGTAGACGGTGCCTTTGCCATCGGCGACGGCAAATTCCGGGCCGCCGCCAAGGTCGATGGTTTTCACGACGGCGCCAGTCTTTGCGTCAATGGCGGCGGCGCTGTTGGGATCGCCTTCCATGACGAAGACGCGCTTCGAGAAGGGATCGTAGGCGACGCAGTCGGCGTCTTTTGCGGCGTTGGCTTCGCCGGTGATTTTGAGAGTTTTCAAATCAAAGATGAAGACTTTGCCTTGAGCGCCGTCGCTGATAAAGCCGCGGCCGAATTCATGGGCCACGGCGACGCCGTGAACCAACTTCAGACCGGTGATATCGCCGATGAGTGCGCCGGTGTCGGCGTTGATGACTTTGACTTCGGTGCCATGGGAAAGATAAACGCGGCGAGCCGCGGAATCGACGGTGATGTAGTCGAAATATTCGCGGGTGCTGCCCGGGGCTGCGCCAAAGCTGTATTTATGGAGAAGGTGATAGCTGACCGCGGCCGCGAGCGAGGCGGTTCCGAGAAGCGCCAACGCCGCGCCAGTTGCAAATCGTCGAACACGAGAAAGATTCATGCGAAGACTCCTTTGCGATGAACGCCATTCTGGAAGCTGTAAGGTCGTTGAACCGGTTGCGAATCTTTAGTTTGGCTCTCTGCCTCGGTTCGAAGCTATCGCGCCGCGTCTAAACGCAGGATAAATGGCACGCTTAACGCGCCTCGCTCTTCATTTTGATCCGGCGATTATGTTCAGAGCGCACTGATGGGCAAAAAATTCAGCCTCAAACTCGATTTTTTTCTTGAGTTTCCTGCCCGTAGAATTTGCGCGCGGCGGCGCCTGCATGGGTGCTGGTCATCGGCATTTTGCGTTGAGCGAATTTCATGCGGACTAACCAGTTTTGGCGCAATTTGCTGCCGCGGAAGGGAAGGAGGAGAAGCGCGCGGGAGACGTCTTTCAGCAATGCGCGGTGCTGGCGGAAATTTACAAGGGCGCGCCAACCTAGTTTTCGGAGCAGTGAGAGGCGCAGGCGCGCGAGGTTCAGTGAAAGGCGGGACAGGCATGCAGGAATGTCTTCTTCGCGGTGGTGTTCGTAGTAGCCGAAATTCATGGAGGCGCCGGACTGCACTTTAATGAAATTTTCGAGGGCGCGGTTCTTGGGATTCGCGGCGACTTCGCGGATTAGTTCCTGCATGCGCGTGGAGTCGGCTTCGAGAGTTTCGAGGCTGGCGAACCAGTTCACTAGTTTTACGCCGAGAGGATCCCAGAGATAGTCGTTGAGCAGGAGCGGCAAGCCGAGATGGAAGAGTTTGCTGACGACCAGATGGATGCGCAGATGGCACTGGTAGGGATCTTCCATGCAGGTGTAGAGGCGCGTGGTGTCGCGGGTGACGCTGCGCTGGAAGGCGGCGATGGCGGTGTCGAGATCTTTGGTGAAGTCGGTGGCGTCGTGGCCGTTGAGTTCGTGTTGGATGATGGCGGCGACTTGGCGGATTTGGATTGTGGAGAGCGCGAGGCCGACGCTGTAGAGCGGATCGACCGTGTCGCTGGCGTCGCCGATGATATACCAGCGGTCGGCGGAGTAGCGCTGGCGGCATTCCCACA
This sequence comes from uncultured Acidobacteriota bacterium, assembly GCA_963843265.1. Lineage (GTDB taxonomy): Bacteria > Acidobacteriota > Terriglobia > Acidiferrales > UBA7541 > Acidiferrum. Next base: position 206,382 of record CAWJJR010000008.1, read on the forward strand.
TGTAGGAGCCGTAGAAATTTGTGTCGACGACGGTGCCGGTGCGGATGAGTTCGACGAGCATGGGATGTTCGCGGCCAACGCACTCGAGGAACTGCTCCATGGTGTGAATTTCGCCGTGGGGATAGACGTCTTTGCGGTAGGTGATGCCGATGCTGACTAGGGGGGTGTTATCCGGCGAGCGCATGGGGATGTACCAAATCCAATTGCCTTTGCCGAAGAAATGGTGGGTGGCGAAGTAGGGGATGTAGTTGCGATGGACTTTTTTGATGGGGTGGTTTTGGCTAAGGATTTCTGAATTGAAATTTGAGAGGCGAAACCAGAAAACGTCTTTTTGTTCTGCGACTTTTTCCTGGAGCTGGAGGTGTTTTTGCAGGACGCGATTGCGGCCGGTGGCGTCGATCAGCCAGCGGGCGCTGACGGCTTGTTTTTCGCCATTGGCGTACTGGAGGGTCACCGTGTGCGGATTGCCACCGTCTGATTTTGAGGTGAGATCGACTGCGGTGACGGTGGCGTCGATCAGCTCGACGCCGTTTTCTGCGTTGCGGCGGCGCACTTCGGCGTCGAGCGTGAAACGATTGATTTGGAAAGAGAGGATGGGCGGAGCGGTGGGAATTTCGTCGACGATGTAGGTGCGATCGGCGGGATTGTTGATGTCGGCTTTAAAATAGTAGGTGAGGCCGTATTTTGGGTAGTGCTTTTCGACAAGGTAAGAGCCGAGGCCGAGTTCCAGGAGGAAATCGACGCTGACCTCGACGAGCGATTCGCCGACGATGGGGCGGTTTTTGTGTGGGCCTTCGACCACGGCCACTTTCAAGTCGGGGAAGCGCAGGTGGAGATATGCGGCCGCGAGTTGGCCAGTTGCTCCGCCGCCCATGACCAAAACATCGACGGCGTTCGTCATGGTTTGGCGGGTCTCGGCGATGCGCGCTTGCTGATATTCGTTCTCATGGGAATCCGCGAGAAATCTGACAGAGAAATCCTAGCACAGCGCGCGGAGAATGCAGCTTACCTCGCGCTTGGGACCGCTATTCCTCGGATTGCGCCTCGGCCTCGGGGACTTCCTCGCGGGTTAGCGACTTAAGTTCTTTGCGCACAACGTCGGCGGAAAAGCCTGCGCGGAGGAGGCTGCGGTACATGGAGGCCATTTTGTTTTCGTCGATTTCGCCGCGGAAGGAGCGGAGTTTGCGCTCGAGGCGCTGGCGTACGATGGCGGCTTCGTCGGTTTCCTTGGCGGCTTCGGCGAGGGCGGTTTCGATGTGGCGATCCGGGACGCCGCGGGCGCGCAAGTCGCGCGCGATCCTAAATTTGCCTTGGCGGCGGATTTCCGTGCGCTGGCGGACAAACTGTTTTGCGAAGCGCTCGTCGTCGATCATTTTGGCACGCTTCAGACGCTCCATCACAGTCTTCAGGAGTTCGTCGTCTTCCGTTCGCCGGCCGAGCAGCTGCTTCATTTCGTAGACGGAGTAGGCGCGGCGCATGAGCGCACGAACGGCGGCTTCATAGAGTTCCGTCTCCGTTTCGACTTGGCGGGGCTTGGAGAACACGAGAAGAAGATGAAGTAAGGAGGAAAGGAAGTAAAGGGGTATGGAAATGGTCAGCAGCCGATGGCCGTTCCGCCGACTGGTTTTGTTTTGGCCAGTCCCCGCGTTCGCGAGGGCCCTCTTCAACAAAGTGGCCGTTTTGCCAGCGGAATTGCACTCGGACGTATCCCTCGGAGCAGCAATCGCCCTCTCGTCGATCAGGATCATTAAAATCCAAAATCAGGGTACCTTGCGAAATCACTACTCGCCCGAGTCCTCCGTCAGCTCTTGAACCGCTTCCGAGAAGGGCGAGAAGTTTAGTGTGGCCGCGACTGAGCTTGTAAATGTACAGGAAATCTCAGTTGTAAGTGCCGCCTGTGCTGTAGTTCAAGAGCACAGCGGCCTCTTCAATTCCATCGGAGTCCAAGTCGCCGTAGATTACGGCGTCGACACTAACGAGTGCGTCATGCCAGCGCACATGTGGATCCTCGCCCGGCGCGTAGAAGTGGTGCATACCTCTTATGGCGCGAATGTGTTGACTGGGAAGAGGATTCAGCCAGACGTACGGAGAAGAGGCTGCCTGGGTATATTCGACTGCAGGACCAGCCTCCATTGACTTGTCCCAAGCATACGTAAAATTCTTGAAGTCAATTTGTCGGATGCTCTTTACGGCCTGGTCCGTGGTTGCCGGCCGCGCTTGGGTCGAACAGAAACTCAAGGTAATTGACGCGAAGAACGCGCGGAGAAATACGCTTTGGCACGGCGTCTCGAACATGGGAGCAGCATAGAAGGGGAGTCTCAGGAAGTAAATGAAGAAAGCGGCATGGCGGCCGCCTGGCGAGCACAGATAGAGCTGCCTGTAACACTTTCGGTCGAATTGCAGAAGTCCGATGGTTGTCGACTTAAGAAGCTAGTTTGGGTTGGTTTGGGCCGATTGGAGCGACTGAGTCCGCTTTTCGAGTTTGGCGGCTTCGTCATTGCGGCCCAGCTTTCGGAGGGCTTGCGCTTCCGCGGTTAAGTCTTGCACGAGGTAGGGGCTGTCTGCTCCAAAGCGCTTTTCTCCCAAGGCGACCATGCGGGCGTGACATGCGGCGGACTTTTCGAGACTAGCGGTCTGATCGTAGAACATACAGAGAGTATGGACGGGAAGTATCATGCGAGGGTCCGTTTCCCCGGATTCTAGCTCGTAGTTCTTCACGTAATGCAGCACGTAGCCTTCGGCTTTCGGGTAGTCTTTCTTGAGGAAATAGATGCGAGAAAGGCCAAGCAGGGTCGTCGCGGCTTGGGGGCTGTTTTCGCCGTAGGTGCCCCGAATCAGAGCGAGAGCCTGATTGAAATCCTTTTCCGAACTCGCCAGATCGTTTTGTTCCATGGCGGTCATGCCCAGGTTTTGGAAGGCGTCGACTAGCATCGGAGAGTGTGGCCCGTAGATCTGCTGGGCGATGGCGAGTTGGCGCTGAAACTGAGTAGACGCATCGCTGAAATCGCGCCGAAAGGCATAAACCTTGCCCAATTGGCCGACAGCCTCGGAAAGCCGGCCGTCTTGAGGCTGGATTTTTTCCGCGATGGAGACAGCTTCTTTGGCCGAGGTTTCGGCGTCGTCGAAGCGCCTCTCCTGCGCGGCTTGTTTGCTCTTTGCCAAGGCAAAGTGAAATTTCTCATCGTAGTTAGGAGCGGCATCGTGCTGCTTGAGGAGAGCTTCGAGGGAGTCGGCCTCGGATGCTTTGCCGGTGGCCCTCAAATCGGCAAGATGCTGCCGGAAACTTTCTTGAGCGCTCTGGTACTTATTCTGGGCATCATAGAAACGCACCGCAACCCCGTTCGGCACCATGGGTGGTTCGTCGATGGCCGCCTGGCGATAGTTATCGAGAGCCTTGATCCAGTCACCGGACCTTTCCAAAGCATCAGCGAGATCCAAGCGCGCCTGAAGCTGCTTGGGCGACAAAGATGTGGCTTGCTGGAATTGCTGGATGGCGGATTTACGATCGCCAGACCCTTCGAGGGCTTGCCCCATCAAGTCGTAGGCGATCCACTCCGCGGGACCAAGTTGTTCCGCCTCGCGAAGTTCGGGGATGGCGGAAGCAAAGTCTTTTTTCAGAACCAGAATGCGTCCTGCGTTCGTGAAAGCGGCGAAGTCGGTGCTGTCCAGTTTTTCCGCCAAACGGTATTGAACCAAAGCCTGGTCGTATTTCTTTTCGGTTTCGAGCGTTGTGCCGAGACCATTTAAAGGATAGGTCGAAGCCGGATTTTGCTGGATCGCCAGAGAGTACTCCTTCTCCGCCTCATCCATTCTGCCGGTTTGGAGATAGGCGCTGCCGAGGCACTGGTGGCATAGCGGCCATTCGGGAGCGATCGCGGCGAGTTCCTTAAATTCCGTGATGGCGGCGGCAGGATCGGTTTGCATAAGAGCGGAGCCAAGATTCTGGCGGGCTTCCAGCATTTTCGGATCGAGGCGCTTCGCTTCGCGATATTCGCGTATGGCGGAGACAACATCACCTTTGTTGTAGTAAGCGATGCCAAGGTCGTAGTGCGCGAGGGCGTAGCTCGACTCTAGGACGAGTGCCTGCTTAAAATTTTCGATGGCGTGGTCGTAGTCCTTCGTGTCGATGAGAAGTTGACCCATGTTGAAATACGCCAGGGCATAGTCGGGCTTGGACGTAATGGCTTTCTGGAATTCTTCCTTGGCTCCGTCTAGGTGCCCCAAGTACTGCAGAGCCAATCCGCCGTTCATGTGGGCAACGGGATTGTTGGGATTTTCCAGCAGAGCTGCTTTCGCCTGGCGAATCGTTTCCTCTGCGCCGCCAATTTGATAGGAAGTCCAGCTCAAACGGGCATGGACCTCTGGAAAGTCGGGATCGTTGTCCAGGATTTCGGAATAAATCTGGTTGGCCTCGGGGAAGCGATTCTGGTTGCCAAGGATAACACCAACAACAAAACCGATGGCGGATTTGCCGCGGCCGCCAGCGAAAGAGGAGGTAAGTTCTTGCGCTGCATCGTCCGGTTTGCCCGCGCGAATCAGTGACCCGGCATGGCTTAAATGCTGCAAGAGCGACGTGTCGCCGGCGTCCTCGTCGGCATTCCTGGAATCAACTTTGGCGGCGTGAAGGGCTTGCATGATCCGGTCGTCGGCGCCGGCGGATTTCAGGAGCGAACGAAAGGCGTCATCGGGCACAAAATCAACGCCTCGCGAGCGGAGGTCATAGGCGACATTTTCGGGCAGGATTTCGCCGGCAACGATCGCAACCAACTCCAATTTGTTCAGGGGCGGCGCAATCGTTTGTGGAGAGAGGGGCAAAGAAAAAAGCAGCGCTCCGAGGAAGATAAGTGGCGTTGCCGTTACCTTGCTGCGCATGGGGCCTCCTTATTGCCGCTGCACTGCTGGAAATTATTTGCGGGCGAAGCGCTCGAAGTCGGCCATTTGGCGTTCCATTTCCTCGCGGGCGGAGTCGGCGGCGGAACGAATACCTTGGATGCGCAACTGGAATTCGTCCGGGTTGGTGGAGCGGAGCAGGGCTTCTTCGAGGGTGATGAGTTGTTTGGTGTAGAGCTCGAAAAGCGATTGATCGAAAGTTTGCATGCCGTATTGGCTCGTGCCGGCGGCGATGGCGTCGTGGATGAGGCGGGTCTTGTCGGCGTTGATCACGCAATCGCGGATGTAGGCGGTGGCGATCATGACTTCGACGGCGGGGACGCGGCCTTTGTCGTCGGCGCGGCGAACGAGGCGCTGCGAAACGATGGCTTTTAGCGTGGCGGCAAGTTGCAGGCGAATCTGTTTCTGCTCGGGCGGCGGAAAGACGGCGATGATGCGTTGAATGGTTTCCGTGGCGTCGAGGGTGTGCAAAGTCGAGAAAACCATGTGGCCGGTTTCAGCGGCGAGCAGCGCGGTGGAAATGGTTTCGAGGTCGCGCATTTCGCCGACCAGAATCACGTCGGGGTCCTGACGCAAAGCAGCGCGCAAGGCCGTCGAAAAGTTGGCGGTGTCGACCTCGACTTCGCGCTGATTGATGAAGCTGCGCTTGTCGCGGTGCAGGAACTCGATGGGGTCTTCGATAGTGATGAGGTGATCGGCGCGGTTGGCGTTGATGCGGTCGATCATCGCGGCGAGCGTAGTGGACTTACCGGAACCGGTGGTACCGGTCACGAGAACCAGGCCGCGCTGTTCTTCGCAAATCTTGCCGATGACGTTGGGCAAGTTTAGTTCTTCGATCGTCCGGATTTTGGTCGGGATGACGCGAAGGACCATGCCGACGTTGCCGCGCTGCTGGAAAACGTTGACGCGGAAGCGGCCGAGGCCGGCGACGCCGTACGCCATATCGAGTTCGGCGGTTTCCTTGAACTTTTGCTTCTGCCGGTTGGTCATCATGCTGAAGGCCATGGAGAGCATCTCTTCCGGCGTGATGCGAGGGACATCGGTGACCGGGTTGAGGAGTCCATCGACGCGCAGGTAAGGGTGGTTGCCGACCTTTAGATGGAGGTCGGAAGCCTTGTTTTCGACGGCGCGCCGGAGAAGATCGTCAATGCTAATGGCCATGTGGGTGTGAGCTCCGCGAGAGTACGACCAAACTGTGACGTTAGCACCCGAAATTTGGAGGGGCAAGCAAGCTGCGGTGTCCGGTTGCGCGGTAGTCACCTGAACGAAAGGACAGTTTTTGGTGATCGGTGATTGGCGTTGAGTCAGGCTTTTCGTAGGAACAGAGAGTCGTACAGGAATCCCGCGAGGAAGCCGCCCGCGAGTGGACCGACCCAGTAAATGCCGTGATTCTGCCAGTGGGAAGAGGCCAGCGCAGGCCCGAAGGCGCGAGCGGGATTCAGTGCTCCGCCGGTGAAGGGGCTGGCGATGAGGCTGCCGAGAGCGAGGCTCAGGCCGATGGCGAAACCGGCGACAGGCCGGTACGAAGAGCGTTCGTCGACAGAAGTAGCGAAGACAGTGAGCACAAGAAAGAAAGTGGTTAAGCCCTCGAGGATCATGCCGGAGAGCCGCGTGAAGTCATGCGTGAACATGGGAGTACCGAGGGCGACGGCGCGCCAGGTGTCCTCTGGAATGATGGCCTTGAGCAGGAAAGCGGCGGCAACGGCCCCTGCGAGCTGCACGGCCCAATAGGCGATGGTGTCGATGGTGTTCAGGCGCTTGGTGACCCAGAATCCGATGGTGATGGCGGGGTTGAAATGGCCGCCGGAAATGTGGCCGAGGGCGGAAACCATGATGGCCATGGTGAGGCCGTAGACCAAAGCAATGCCGAGAAGCCCGAGCGCGTTCGAGGAGTGGGGATACCAGTCCACGCAGACCGCCCCCGCACTGAAGAAGATCAGGGCAAACGTGCCAAGAAACTCCGCTATGAGCTTCTGCGCAAGGTTGTACATCAAGGAGCCTCCCGGCCGGGGAACGAGCCGTGTCCGCTGCGACCGGGAAGGATTCTAGCTGGAACGCAAAGCGAAACGCCAGCCTTTCGGAAACTGGATAGTGGGCTTGTTTCCGACTGCGCCTGCGGGCATGTCCCCGCTCCCTCTCACTCGAAGGCAGACCGGCTAGCTACTGCGACTTCGATGAGGCCTTGCGAATCACCGATTCGTCTACGGCAACTACTTTCTCAACGGATTGGACGACAATCTGCGCGTCGAACATTCCCATGAGCCCAAATCCCTTACCGTCAAATGGGTCCTGAGAAGACCGCTTTAAATGTGCAGCGTAAACCTCTTTGGAAACTCCATCGACACGGCCAGTAAACGTTGCAGTTACACGGTATGTGGTGCAGTCCGGCGGAAATGATGGAGGGGGGCCGCCTGCGCACGCCTCTCCCTTCGCCGAAATTGCCCAATAGCGCTCAAGTTCCTCAAGGTTTGAATCTCTGAGCAGTCGCACTGGTATCGGTGGCGTGGCTCGTCCTCTAGAATCGCGACTACCCGGGATCCCTTTTCCGGTGACAGTCGCCGCCAACTTAGGCGGGGCCGAGCCATCTGCAAAGACAAACCAGATTCCGTTGTCTGGGCATGTCGTCTCGTCCATCAAAATCGAGTATTCAAAATTGGCGCTTACGTAGCCGCGTACTTTCACAAGCTTGTTGTTATAAGTAGATGGTTCGTTCGCGATTTTGCATACAGTGGTCTCAATCGGAGTCTGCGGCTGTTTACCGGCGGCTTGCTGGCCACGTGCAAAAGGAGTAGCGAGAATTGAGAGCAGTCCGAGAATTAGTCGAGAAGTTTTCATTCTGTCGATTTCTCTCTGCTCCATTCGACACCAGCGTTTGGGAAAGAGTGTCCCTCAATCACTCATCAAATGAAAAGTCCGGATTGCGGTCGGATAATCGCGAGCTTGCCGGTTGGCGGAGACTGTTGGTGTCGCTAGCGAGAGGTTGCGGCGACGGGCGCATTGACCGGCGTGAGCCAGTTGTGGCGGTCGGGTTTGCTACCGCTGGTGAGCGCGAAGAATTCTTCTTGGAGTCTGCGAGTGATGGGCCCGGCGACGCCTTTGCCGACTTGGATTTTGTCGACCGAGCGGATGGGCGTGATTTCGACAGCCGTGCCGCAGAAGAAGACTTCATCGACGATGTACAGCATTTCGCGGGGGATGACACTCTCCTTCACGGGAATATTCAGATCCTCCGCGAGGGTCATGACGGCGTTGCGCGTGATGCCTGGAAGAATGCTAGTGGCGAGCGGCGGCGTGTAAAGCATGCCGTCGTGAACGAGAAAGACGTTCATGCCGGAACCTTCGCTCACATGCCCGGAAGTATCGAGCGCGATGCCTTCGGCGTAGCCATTGAAGGACGCTTCCATGCGGATGAGCTGCGAGTTCATGTAGTTGGCAGCGGCTTTGGACATGGCCGGGAGAGTGTTTGGCGCGATGCGAGTCCAGGAGCTGACGCCGATGTCCACGCCTTTGGCAAGCGCTTCCGGGCCGAGATAAGCGCCCCAGTGCCAGCAGGCCATATAAATGTCGATGGGAGAGTTCAGCGGGTTCACGCCGACTTCGCCATAGCCGCGCATGACCATGGGCTTGACGTAGCAGGAGTTCATTTTGTTTACGCGAACCAGTTCCGTTGCGGTGTTGCAAAAATCGTCGAGCGAATAAGGCAAATCCATGCGATAGATTTTCCCGGAGTGGATGAGGCGCTGCATGTGCTCGCGAAGGCGGAAAATGGCGGGGCCTTGCTTGGTGTCGTAGCAGCGGATGCCCTCAAAGACGGCAGAACCGTAGCTCACGACATGGGAGAGAACGTGGAGGGTCGCATCATCCCAATTGATCCACTTCCCGTTGTGCCAGATTTTCTCGGTTTTTTGGATGGGCATGATGAGGTCCTTTTTTGTGGCGCCGCTCGAGGCGTTTACTGAATTTTCAGAATACGGCAGCGAGCCGCGAGCGTCAATGAAGTCTAGGGGTTGAAGCGCTCAGAGCAAACACCAAATTGGCGTGTGTCCTTCACCTCGATGGAACGGCGCACTAATGCACGGCTAAGCCGCAGAGCCTATTGCGGCGCGTCGGAGGGCGCGGAGGAGTTCGCCGCGGGCCGCGTCAGAGATTCGAAGGCAGACTGAGCCTGCGCCGGGATATTGCCGTACTTGTTCTCCAGGATTCCCAGAAGGAGAAAAGGAATGGCCGTGGCGGCGACAAGCAACTTCGCGCGGCGTGGCACCTTCACCTCCGGTTCCCAGCGGAAAAGCTGAGTGGAGAGAAAGAAAGTCAGGATGCCCCAGAAGGCAAGCGCGCCAACCTGCACGCCGAGACTCCAGATGTGTGTCGAGTTGAAGAGCGCGGCCTGCAAGCCCTGCACGAGATAGGTGGCCGGCAAAAACAGAGAAACCTTCTGCACGACCTGAGGCAAGAAAGCGAGCGGAAAGGTCGCGCCGGAAAGAAAAATCAGCGGAAGCCACAGAAGCTGGTTGATGACCTGAGTTTCCTGCATGGTGTTCGTGACGCTCGCGACGACGAGCCCCAGGGAAGCGAACGAGAGGTTCCCAATGCTGATCATGATGAACGCGGCGAACAGGTCACCGAAGTTCACAACGTGGTAGAGGTAGCGGGCAAAGAGAAATTCGAGAAGTACCGTGGGGGCAACCAGAACGTAATTCGCAACGACGCTGGATGCCAGCATGTCGCTCGCCGTGACGGGAGTGACGTGGAAGCGCCGGAGAATGCCCTGTTCGCGGAACATAACCAGCGCTGCGCTAAGGCCCCAAAAGCTGCCCATCACGGTCAGAGCAACCACTGGACCGAGAAAAAAGCGGACGCCCGCGGGCCGTCCCTTCGCGAAGATGCCGGCAAAAAGAAAAAAGAAGGCGAACGGCATAACGACGCTGAAAAACAGAAACATTTTATTGCGCAGCGTAAGCTGAATGCGCATGCGGGTGAGTGTAGCAAAGTTTCTCAATCGCGGAGCCTCCTTCCAGTCATTTCGATAAAAACATCTTCGAGCGAAGGTGAGGCGATCTCGAGGCTGACTAGCTCGTTTCCTTCGGCTTCCAGCCGCTTTACCAAGTCTACGATGGTCTTCGGCGGGCGCAGGGAGTGAATGACATAGGTGCCATCGACTTCGCGCGCATCGGCCACACCGTCGAGGTTCTTGAACGCGCCATCCGTTTCAGGCTTCGCGAGGCGCACCTCGATGCGAGTGGCGCTGCCGGCGCGGGACTTTAGTTCACGCGGTGTGCCGAGCGCGACGACTTTGCCGTGGTCGACAATGGCCACGCGATCGCAGAGGCGCTCCGCTTCTTCAATGTAGTGCGTGGTCATGACGATGGTTTTCTTTTCGCGCTTGAGCTCTTCGATGATGTCGTAAATTTCGCGGCGGACCTGAGGGTCGAGGCCGGCGGTGGGCTCGTCGAAGAAGAGCACTTTGGGGTCGTTGACAAGCGCCATGGCCAGAGCGAGGCGCTGTTTTTGGCCGCCGGAGAGCTGGCTGTAAAACGTGTTGCGCTTTTCCTCGAGGCCGAATCGTTTGAGAAGTTCCTCGGGATTGCGGCGGCGTTTGTAGAAGCCGGCGAAAAGCCGGAGCGCTTCCATCACGCCCAGCTTATCGGGAAGGGAAGTGGATTGCAGCGCCGCGCCGATTTCGTGCTTCAAGGCTTGCGAATCGCGTTGTGGGTCGAGACCGCAGACGGAGACGCGGCCGCTGTCCAGGTCGCGCAGCCCCTCCAGAATTTCGACGGTCGAAGTTTTTCCGGCGCCATTGGGCCCGAGCAGGCCGAAGACTTCGCCCTCCTCGACGGAAAAACTGACGCCCCGGACGGCTTGGACGCTCCCGTAACTCTTGACCAGATTTTCGACTTGCAGGATAGGAGTTGTCATGAACCGTGGCCGCTACCTGTCGTTACGCAAAAAGACCTCTTAGGATAACGCATGTGCGCGCTTTCGCGGCAATCATGGAAGCGCGGCCGCTCGCTTCGGAGCGTAAAAAAGGTAGTCGGCGGTATAGGCCACGCGCAGTTCCTGGCCGGCGCGCGAAGCGTCGCAGCCGGAGGCCGGCGCTTTGCCGCCCTTGGTGTTGATGCGCTGAATGGTTGCGGCGCGCGAAAGGACGCCGCTGCCTTCGTGACTCACGACGTTGACGAGAAGCCACGCAACGGAATCAGCGTCAGGCGAAGGCGCGTTGGCAACTGCTTTGCCCGTGACGCGGCTTCCATCCTTCGCTTCCCACGAAGGCCCGGCGAAATGTTTGCCGAAGGGTTTGCCGTCACTATCGAAAAGCTGTGCATCAGGAGCTTTCAACGTCCAAGAGAATTGCCCGGCTTCTTCCTTGCAGGTGTAGACCTGATCACCTTTCGCGTGCACCTTAACGAGAAGGTGTTCGTTGGCGGGCGGCTGGAGTTGTAGAGGAATTTCCTGGGCGCGAGCGGCGAACGGGAAAAGGAAAATCGCGGCGGCTAGCAACTTGGGCAGGGCAAGTTCGTGATTGCGATGGAGCAAGGAACGAATCCTCCTTTTGGAGTATAGACGTGGTGAGGAGCATGACATAACTCGCTTACTGAGGGGTGACGGATCTTCGAGTTTTCTTGCGGGTGGCTTTTTTCTTTTGCGGAGGAGTCCAGAGATGTTTCTTGAGGTTGACGCGGGATTCGAGGATGGCAACTCCTTCGGATTCGAGGAGTTTTTTTTGCAGCGAGGCGTAAGGCTCGCGGATGAGGATTTTGCCGTTGGCACCGAGGACGCGGTGCCAAGGGATTCCTTTGCCTTGCGGAGTTGCGCCCATGGCGCGGCCAGCCGTCCGAGCGCCGCCGGGCAGACGCAAGGCCTTAGCGAGGCCCCCGTATGTTAGAACCCGTCCGCGGGGAATTTGTTTCACGAGCTTGTAGACAGGATCGAAAGACACGGTAGTTCGGCTCCTTGCACTACTCCTTGGGCGGCTCTTGCCAGTGCGCGGATGACATCGTAAGAGCAAAGGAGACGGGCAACAAGAGAAGAAATCTGCGCGCCGGTGTTAGATAGAGTGAGACGCGGCGAACAAGGGATTGAACAATCAAAACGCGGCGCCCGGCATCTAATTGAATAGGAGAAGTGACAAGCAGGAGAAGAAAAGCAGCAAGGGAAACGAGGATGCGTGGAACCGATGAAACAAAGCGAAAAAACTAATGAAAGAATACCGGGAAAATTCGCTAGGTTGTACGCATCACCGCGTCATCGATGGGATGCAATCTTTTGGGCTAGTACGCGACGTTCATTGACTGCGTAGTGGAACGTGAGTACACTACGGTTACGGATCGTGGCTCGAGGTGAGGTCATGGCTTTTGTCCGCCGAAAAGGGAACTCGTATTATCTGGTGCACAATGTGCGCCGCGGCGGAAAAGTGCGGCAACTTCACCTGGCCCGGCTCGGGGAACGCGCGCGCATCACCGACGATGTTGTGCGCGAAGTTTCCAAGAAACACCCTTTCGTGGAGCTGAATTGGCGGGCTCTGCGCGAACAAACGAACAACCATCTGGATCTGGCCGATGCCAGCTCTCCTGCAACGCAAAAGCTCGTATCCAACCTGCGAGCTCTGAACCTCGATCTGGCGGACCTCCTTCCGCCGCTTCTCCGGATTTCTGAAACGCCCACAGTGGCGCGGGAGTTGCTTGTACAGTTGCGGCTCCTGCAGTCCACTCTTCAGGTGAAACTCAGCCAGTTTGACCGGAAGCGCGGGCGCTTCAGCAATGCGACCCTGCGGATGCAAGGCCGCTAGGAGGAGACTATGAGCTCCCAAACACTGCCACTCGATCCAAACCTTCGCAGCAATACGACGATTGAATTTCAAACCGCGTTGCGCTCGAAGATCGTCGGCCAAGCGGAAGGCGTGCAGGCGCTGGTCGATTTGTATCAAGTGTTCTGCGCCGGCTTGAATTCGCCGGGACGGCCAGTGGGGAATCTCCTTCTTCTCGGGCCGACCGGCTCGGGCAAAACCCGCATTGTCGAAGCGGCCGCGGAAATTTTGTTCGGAGACCCGCGCGCGGTGATCAAGGTGGACTGCGCGGAATTTCAGCACTCCCATGAGATCGCCAAATTGATCGGCTCCCCTCCGGGATACTTGGGCCACCGCGAAACGCATCCTTTGATCACCCAAGAGGAATTGTCAAAGAGCCACACGGAAAAACTCAAGCTTAGCTTTTTGTTGTTCGACGAAATCGAAAAGGCTTCAGACGCCCTCTGGCAATTGCTGCTCGGAATGTTGGATAAGGCGACTTTAACGCTGGGCGACAACCGCCGTGTGGATCTCTCACAAACCGTCATTTTTTTAACATCGAACCTGGGCGGCGGAGAAATCACGGAATTGATGCAAGGAGGCATGGGCTTCATACAGCCTACCGACAAGCCAGCCACAGGGCTGGACGAAAAGGTCGAGCGCACAGCCATGGAAGCCGCCCGCCGCAAGTTTTCGCCCGAATTCATGAACCGCTTGGACAAAGTGGTCGTGTTTCATCCGCTCAAGCGCGAACAACTTGAAGAAGTACTTGAGATTGAGCTCGGTCAGGTCCAACAGCGTGTCTTGGAAACCGCGAAAGGTCAGTTTCTGTTCCGTGTGACGCCCGCAGGGCGAGATTTCCTGTTGCAAGAAGGAACAGACCAGCGTTATGGCGCGCGCCACCTAAAGCGTGCCATCGAACGCTACGTTGTGTATCCGCTTGCGAATCTGCTAGCTACAGAGCAAGTGCACCTGGGAGACCTCGTGCGCATCGATTGGGACCGCCAACATAAGGAACTGACGTTCGCGCGCGAGGGCGAAGGTGCGCTTGTGACTCCAACCGTGCCGGAAACCGGCCGACTTGCGGCCGCAGCGGAAGCAGAAGACGGCAAGGTTGCTGATCCCCCAACGGAAGCCGTGGCTGGAGAGCGAAAGCTACGGGCAGCCCAACCTGGCGTAGCCCCGACGGCTGCTCCCCAAGGGCGCAAGAAGGCAGATCGTTAGAGAAGTCGCTTAATTTCTGAAGTCTGTGAAGGGGCGCACCGCCGGTTGCGCCCCTTTTTGTCTTGGAAAGACTGACACTAACTGTTCCATCCTCTCACTTTGAATCGGGAAGGAACACCGTCTCACCGCGTGAGACAGTTTCCACAGTGGCAACACTTGTATGTCATTGAGTCTGGAGTGGTTTGCAACGTCGTGCGCCAGACCACGGATTGGCAGTTCTCATGCTCTATTTCCCCTCCAGCGCATGGCTGAGACGCATGGGGCGCCTCGGCAGCTGAACGCGGAAGGGAACGACGCTATGAAAGCCGCCGCTCGACAGCAACTGGATCCAACCATCCGCAGTACAAACACCAGAGATTTTGAAGGAGCGCTGCGCGCCAAGATCGTTGGCCAAGCGGAAGGCGTGCAAGCCCTGGTGGACCTCTATCAGGTCTTCTGCGCTGGCCTTAACTCCCCAGGACGGCCTGTGGGGAACCTTCTGTTCCTCGGCCCGACCGGTTCGGGCAAGACGCGCATTGTGGAAGCCGCGGCGGAGACGCTCTTTGGCGACGGGCGCGCGGTCATTAAAGTGGACTGCGCGGAGTTTCAGCATTCGCACGAGATTGCGAAATTGATTGGCTCGCCTCCAGGGTATCTGGGACATCGCGAGACTCATCCGCTGATCACCCAGGAAGCGCTGGCGGCTAGCCACACCGAAAAGCTGAAGCTCAGCTTCCTGCTGTTCGACGAAATTGAGAAGGCTTCGGACGCCCTCTGGCAACTGCTTCTCGGAATGTTGGATAAAGCCACGCTAACTTTGGGGGACAATCGTCGCGTGGATTTGTCGCAGACCGTGATTTTCCTGACGTCAAACCTGGGCGGCGGAGAAATCACGGAATTGTTCCAGGGCGGAATGGGCTTCGTACAGCCGAAGGACAAACCGGCCGCGGGACTGGATGAAAAGGTCGAGCGGACGGCGGTCGAAGCCGCGCGCAGGAAATTTTCCCCGGAATTCATGAACCGTCTGGACAAAGTCGTGGTTTTTCATCCTCTGCGCCGCGCACAGCTTGAAGAAGTCCTGGAAATCGAGCTGGGCCAAGTGCAGCAAAGAGTTTTGGAAACCGCGAAAGGTCAATTCCTGTTCCGCGTGACGACCGCGGGAAGAGAGTTCCTGTTGCAGGAAGGCACCGACCAGCGTTACGGCGCGCGCCACCTGAAGCGGGCGATCGAGCGGCACGTGGTTTATCCGCTGGCGAACCTGTTGGCAACAGAGCAGGTGCACCTTGGCGATCTCGTGTGCATCGACTGGAACAAAACAAACGAAGGTTTAAGCTTCGTTCGCGAAGGCGAAAATCTGGCCATGCCGGCGCGAAGAGCGGAGCCTGCCGTGGTCACGCGCGCTGCTCAAGCCAGGAGCGGCAAGAGCGTCGAAGCGCCAACAACGGCTGTTGGACCTGAACCAACTCCTCGAATGGCGCGCTAAGCGAAGTTCCACTCTAACTTTCTGACTTCGAGCGATTTCTGAAACGGCCCGGGAGGAACAAATCCCGGGCTTTTTCTTTTGCTTGTGGCTCGGTGTAGAGTAAGTGAGAAGAGGCACAATGCAAGTGCAGGAAAAGCCTGACGGATTTTTTCAGTGCGGGGCGCGCTATCGCTTGGGCCGTTGCTCCAAGTTTCTGCAAAGCGAACGGGGCCGGCTGCGATTGCGCGGATTCATGCTGCTCGCTGCGCTTTGCCTATTGACCGCGCCCGGCGTTCTGGCACAGCGGACGCAGTTCAAGCCTGCATGGAATTTTTATTCGCCGCAAGATGACATCCAACTGGGCAAACAGGTCGCCGCGGACGCGGAGAAGCAGTTGCCGCCGTGCAACGCGCCGAAAGTCGACGCTTACTTGACGGAACTCGGCAAAAAATTGGTCGCGAAGCTTCCAACCGGAGGAGTTCAATACCCGTGGGAATTTCATTGCGTGAACGATAAGGAAATCAATGCGTTTGCGCTGCCCGGCGGATATGTTTTCGTGAACCGCGGCACGATCGAAGCTGCGGACGATGAAGCGCAACTGGCAGGCGTGATGGCGCATGAACTTGCCCACGTGGTGTTGCGTCACGGCACAGAGGAGGCGACTAAAGCGCAAGTAGCGCAAGGCTTCGTGGGGATTCTGGGCACCCTTCTTGGCGGAAATGCGGGCGGCGCGCTGTTGACGGAGTTGGGGAGATTCAGCGCGGGAAGTATTCTGCTGCGAAACTCGCGGGCGGCGGAAACCCAGGCGGACGTGGTGGGCACACAGGTTTTGTACGATGCGGGCTACGATCCTCGGGCGCTGGCGCAGTTTTTCGAAAAGATCGAGGCGGATAGCAAAGGCAAGAATCCGCCGGAATTTTTCTCCGACCACCCAAGCCCCGAGCATCGCGTCGAGCGTGTCCAGGAGGAAATCGACAAGCTGGGCGGACTTCCGGCAAATATAAAAAAAGACTCGCTGGAGTTTGAAGCCATCAAGCGCGAGGTGTTGGCGCTGCCCGTGGTAAAGCGAGCGGAGCCAGGCGTGTACGCACCGCGACCGGGAGGTCCACCGCCCGCGCCCTCGGCGAATCTCGCGGAGTATAAGGCCAGCAGCTTCGCTCTGAAATACCCCGACAATTGGACAAAGTATGGAGAGAAAGACAACGTCTCGTTTGCGCCGGATGGCGGAGTAATGCAAGACGGAAACGGGCAGGGAGGGCTGGCCTACGGAGTCATCGTGAATGTCACGAAGGCGCAAGGCGAGCCAAGCTCGGCGAAAACGCTGGAAAACGCCACCGAGGATTTGATCAAGACATTGCAGAAAACGAATCCAAAGATGATGATCGCCCGCGGGCCGGGACACTTACGCTTAAATGGGCGGCCAGGGCTTTCAACCTATCTGACGAATGCGTCGCCCTTGGGCGGCGAGGAGACGGATTGGCTGATCACCACCATTCGGCCCAACGGACTGGTCTCCATCGTGTGCGTAGCGCCCACCAAGGATTACGAGAAATACGACAAGACATTCAGCGCGATTCTCGACAGCGTGCAGCTGACAAAATAAGCAGATAGTGGTGTTTCCGACCAACAAAAGCGAACGCCAGGGCCACCGCGATTCCTACTGGTGTGACAGCGATTTTCGCCGTTTCTCAACAGGAGGTTATCTGACGACAACTACTCTCCCCATGTTATCCACAGCAATTTAAATGATTTAGCCGCTCCCCACGAATTCTTCCACTCGCGGCCGCCCGTCTTTGCAGTCTCATACCTCGCTTCGCGTACGGCTCTATCTCTATGCGTGAGAGAAGCTTCCTTCACCCACATCCAAGAATTAACGCCGGACTCACACAACCGCAATAACTCGCCTATATCACTGTTCGCGGAGGTTTTTCATGTTTGACAATTTGCTCGGCAAGTCCTGTGCGCTTCTTCTCGCTTCTGCCATATCGTTCGCTCCGGTTGCAGGTGCGCAGGATTGGCACCATTCCGACGAACATCTTGGCTCCCGTCACGTGCTGCTCATCAGCATTGACGGAATGCATGCCCTCGATTACCAAAATTGCGTGGCTTCCAACACATGTCCAACCCTCGCTGCTCTTGGCAAGACGGGCGTGACCTACACCCGTACTACAACTTCCAGGCCCTCCGACTCCTTCCCTGGCCTTATGGCGTTGGTAACCGGCGGTACGCCGAGGACCGTAGGCGCGTTCTACGACGTAGCCTATGATCGCGTCCTCGCGCCACCGAAGACAACAACCGGCAACGGCCTCGCCGGCGGTGCCTGTGTCCAAGGACAGATCAACGGCACCCAAACGGAATACGAAGAAGGCGACGAAATTGACCAGACGATGGTGAACGGCGGCGGTCCCTACTCGATGTTCGACGGCGGCGTATTGTCCATTGATCCCGACAAGCTGGTGCGCGATCCGTTCAATGGCTGCAAGCCCGTCTACCCATGGAACTTCGTGCGTACCAACACCATCTATGGCGTAATCCACGCCGCGGGCGGCTTCACGGCTTGGTCCGACAAGCACCCCGTTTACGCCGTCGTCTCTGGTCCGACCGGAACGAATAGCCCTACCAACGTGGACGATTACTACGCACCGGAAGTAAATTCCAACGTGGTCAATATCCCAGGTTTCAAAACCGCCAACGGAACCGACTGCTCCACGATTTCCAACAACACCAGCGGCGACTGGA
The DNA here is from genome assembly GCA_963843265.1 of uncultured Acidobacteriota bacterium. Classification (GTDB taxonomy): domain Bacteria; phylum Acidobacteriota; class Terriglobia; order Acidiferrales; family UBA7541; genus Acidiferrum. The sequence goes on from CAWJJR010000008.1 coordinate 224,456, forward strand.
CCACCGACTTCGATTCCATCAAGTGCTATGACCAGTTAAAGGTCAACGCCGTCGTGAACTGGATCAATGGCAAATCGCATCTCGGCACAAGCAAACAGCCCGTCCCCGTAATCTTTGGCATGAACTTCCAGGCCGTCAGCGTCGGCGAGAAGCTGATCGAGAAAATTAACGGCACGAAGGTTTTCGGTGGGTACACCGATGCCGCAGGCACTCCTACTGCCAGCATGGCGGGCGAGTTCGCGTTCGTGGATGCCGCCATCGGAGAGATGGTATCGGCCCTCAAGCATCAGGGCCTTCTCGATTCAACCACCATCATCATCACCGCCAAGCACGGCCAGTCGCCGGTAGATCCAGCCCGCTTCTTCCCCATTCCTGGACCTTCGGGCAACAACGGCCAGCCGCCGTCTCAGATTCTCGCCGCCCTTCTCCCCGCCGCCGAGACCACCGGCCTCGGTCCGACGGAAGATGACATCTCCCAACTCTGGCTGACCAACTCGAGCGACACGCTAAAGGCCGTGGGTATGCTCGAGAGCGACGCCGCGATGGCCGGAATTGGCCAGATCTTCTACGGCGCTTCGCTCACCACAATGTTTAACGCGCCCGGCGTACCCAACGATCCCGGCCCCTGCTGCTTTCTGCGGCCCGGCGGCGATCCGCGCACACCGGACATCATCGTAGCCCCGAACGTCGGCGTGGTTTACACCGGCAGCTCCAAGAAGCAATCCGAGCATGGCGGCTTCGCGAACGATGACACCAACGTGATGCTGCTGGTGTCGAACCCGCACATCGCAGCCCAGACGATTCACAGCTTTGTTGAAACCACTCAGGTGGCTCCAACGATTCTGCAAATCCTGGGACTCGATCCCGACAAGCTGGATGCCGTCCGCATGGAAGGTACACCGGTTCTCCCTGGCCTAAGCTTCGCGGACGACGACCGATAGCTCCCGTCTTTCTCGAAAGCTTTCACCAATTTCGGCATGCAAAAGCAGGCGCTTCAAAGAGGCGCCTGCTTTTTTGTCTGGAAAGAGTTTCGGAATCTGTGTGAGGCGAACCGCGTGCTCTTCCTGCGTGGCTAGACCACTTTTGCGGCAAACTCCTCGGGCGTGCCAGCCTGCTGTGTCTTGTAGAGGTTCGCGGCGCGTTCGATGGCATCGGCGATGCTCGCGCAGATGTTTTCCGTGCCGACGTGGCGCTCGAAATCGGCTTGATGCATGAGCTGGGCGGGTTGTTCGCGAGCCCCGCAGAGCAAGAGAAAGCGGCCGGAGGCGTGGAGCGTGTCGGCCAAGTCGCGAATCGCGCCGAGACCGGTGGCGTCGATGGCGGTCATATTGCGCAAGCGAAGAATTACGATGGGAGGAAGAGAATCGAGTTCGTTGAGAATATCCGCAAACTTGTCGGTTGCGCCGAAGAGAAATGGGCCGTGGATTCGATAGACCGTCGCGTAGGGCGGGATGTCTTTGCCCTGGAGGACATGCTTGCGGCTATCCTCGACGTAGTCTTTGGTGACGCGCGCGACGGTGGTCGTCCGCGAAACCTTGCGGATGAACATGAGCGCAGCTAGGACCATGCCGACTTCGACGGCGAAGGTTAAATCCGCGACGACGGTCAGCGTCATAGTAATCAGCCAAACGGCAATATCTGCGGCGGTCAGCTTCAAGATTTCTGGGATCTCGTGCCATTCGCCCATGTTGTACGCGACGATCATGAGAATGGCGGCGAGCGCGGCGAGGGGCACATTGCTCACGTATTTCGCGGCAAATAAGACGATGGCGAGGAGGGTGAGCGAGTGAATCATTCCGGCGACGGGAGTCTTGGCGCCAGCACGGACGTTGGTGGCAGTGCGCGCGATCGCGCCGGTGGCGGGCAATCCGCCAAATAAGGGAGAAACGAGATTGGCGATGCCTTGCGCCATGAGCTCGACATTGGGGTTGTGCTTGTCGTTGCTCATGCGGTCGGAAACGACGGCGGACATCAGCGACTCGATGGCGCCAAGCATCGCAACCGTGAATGCGGGAGATAGAAGCTGGCGCGCGGTGTCATAACTGAAATGCGGAATGGCGAATGTGGGAAGTCCGCTGGGAATGCCATGGAAGCGCGTGCCAATCGTTTCGACCGGCAAATGCAGCAGGACGATGGCGATGGTCGCGCCGAAAGTGACGACGATCGCGCCAGGGACGCGCTTGGCAAACTTGAGACAGAAAATCATGATGGCGACAGAAATGATGGAGAGAGCCGTCGCGGGCATGGAGATGGTGTGCCATGCTGCTCCGAACGCTTCCATGCGATGGAAGAAATCGCCGGGAACATGATCCATGCGCAGGCCAAAAAAATCGCGAATCTGCGTGCTGGCAATCAAGATGGCGATGCCGTTCGTGAATCCGATGATGACAGGGCGGGGAAAATATTTGACGGCCGTGCCCAGGCCGGTGATGCCTAGGAGGACGAGCAGAACGCCCGCCATCATCGTGCACTCGAAAAGGCCGCTCACACCATACTTGGCGATGATTCCGGCGATGACGATGACGAACGCCCCGGTGGGACCGCCGATCTGTGTTTTCGAGCCGCCGAGCGCAGAGATGAGGAAGCCGGTGACGATGGCGCAATAGATTCCGGCTTGCGGGGAAACGCCGGAGGCGATGGCGAAGGCCATCGAGAGAGGCAGCGCGACGAGGCCCACCGTTATGCCCGCGATCACATCCGATAGGAATTTATGCCGATCGTAATCGCGCAAAAGGAGAACGGATTTTGGAAGCCACTGATTCAGGGTTGGCGTCATTCGAGCACGGGCGGATGGGGCAAATACAGTCAGCCCATTTTAGCTGATGGGCTGCGAATGGCGTGGCACGGAAAATTCAGATGTGTTCAATAGAAAACAAAATCGCGCGGCGCGAGTGGGTGCACAGTTCGCGGAGCTTGGATTAGTCCGCAGCTTCGGTGCGAGAGGCTTGGGGCTTCCAGCGCAGGATGGGCTTTCGTGCGGCGCCGACTTCATCGAGGCGGCGGACTCGAGTGGTGCGCGGAGCGGTTTTCACAAGCTCGGGACTTGTTGCGGCTTCCTCGGCGATCGAGCGCATCGCATCGATAAAGAGGTCGCATTCTTCGCGGGATTCGGATTCGGTTGGTTCGATCATCAGAGCGCCGGGAACGATCAAGGGAAACGCGGTGGTGTACGGGTGGAAGCCGTAGTCGATGAGGCGCTTGGCGATGTCCATGGTGTTGACGCCATTTTTCTTTTGAAGCGCGTCGCTGAAAACGACTTCGTGCATGGAGGGCAAGGAATAGGGCAGATCGAAAACACCTTCGAGATGCTTGCGAATGTAGTTTGCGTTGAGGACGGCGTCTTCCGTGGCCTGACGCACGCCGGGGCCATACGCGAGGATGTAGGCGAGCGCGCGAACGAGGACGCCGAAATTCCCGCTGAAGGCTTTGACGCGGCCGATGGAGTCTGGACGAATCTGCTCGAGCGCGAGACGTCCGTTTTCTTTTTCGACGAGGATGGGAACGGGACGGAAAGGCTCGAGAATTTTTTTCATGGCGACCGGGCCGGCGCCGGGACCGCCGCCGCCGTGGGGCGTTGAAAAAGTTTTGTGCAGGTTGAGGTGCATGACGTCAACGCCGAGATCGCCGGGGCGCGTGATGCCGGTGAGGGCGTTCATGTTGGCGCCGTCCATGTAGAGAAGCGCGCCATTGGCGTGGAGAATTTCCGCGATTTCCGGGATACGCTCTTCAAAAATGCCCAGCGTCGAGGGATTAGTGATCATCAGCGCGGCAACGTCGGGAGTGACGAGGTCGCGCAATTTGTCGACGTCAATTTGGCCGTGCGATTCGGACTTGATGTTTTCGACTTCGTAGCCTGCGATTACGGCTGTGGCAGGATTGGTGCCGTGTGCGGAGTCTGGGATCAGAACTTTCTTGCGCGGGTTGCCGTTTTTTTCGTGATACGCGCGGATGAGGAGGAGGCCAGTCATCTCGCCTTGCGCGCCGGCAGCGGGCTGCAGCGTGATGGAGTCCATGCCGGTGATTTCGAGGAGACATTTTTCGAGAAGTTGCAGAATTTTGAGGCAGCCTTGCGAAAGTTCCTGAGGCTGATAAGGATGCTCGGTGGCGATGCCGTCGAGACGAGCGACGAATTCGTTGACGCGCGGATTGTATTTCATGGTGCAGGAGCCGAGCGGATACATGCCGAGGTCGATGGCGTAGTTCCAGGTGGAGAGGCGCGTGAAGTGACGAATGACTTCGATTTCGCTCACTTCGGGGAAGCCTTCGACGCCCTCGCGGCGGTGACTTGCGCCTAGAGTTTTCGCGGGATCGGCGGCGGGGACATCGAGCGGAGGAAGTTCGAAGGCGCGCTTGCCGGGGGAGGATTTCTCGAAGATCAGGCCTTCGTTCTGATTCGTGTGGCGCGTGGCTTTTTTGATTTTGTCGGGCATGGTCTCGTTTCGTATTAACCAGTAGCGGCTTTTGAGCACGCTAGACGGGCACGGCGTGCCGTGCCCCTACGATTCTTATAGTGGCTGCTCCAGGGCGCGGCGCAGGGCCGCGGCGAAGCGCTCGATTTCAGCGCGGGTTGTGGTTTCGGTGACGCAGACTAGCGCGTGTTTGGTTAGTTCGGGATAAGCGGTGCCGAGAACGAAGGGGCCGATGATTTTTTCGCGCAGGAGATAGGCGTTCACGATTTTAACGGAGCGCGGTAGTTCGATAGTAAATTCGTTGAAAAATGGGGCGTCGAACGCGCGGCGGACGCGGGGGATTTTTTCGAGTTCAGCTAGCGCGAATTGCGCTTTGGAGAGATTTTGGTGCGCCATTTCGCGCAGGCCTTCTTTGCCGAGGAGCGTGAGGTGGACCGTTGCGGCTAACGCGCAGAGTGCTTGATTGGTGCAAATATTCGAGGTGGCTTTCTCGCGGCGGATGTGTTGTTCGCGTGTGGCTAGCGTGAGGACGAATCCGCGGTGGCCTTCGGAATCGGTGGTCTGGCCCGTAAGACGGCCGGGCATCTGGCGGACAAATTTGTCGCGCGAGGCAATGACGCCGGCAAACGGCCCTCCATAACTGGGAGGCAAGCCAAAGCTCTGCGCTTCCATCGCCACGATGTCCGCTTCCGCAGGCGGTCGAACTAGCCCGAGCGATACACCTTCCGTGATGGCGGTAACGAGAAGCGCGCCGGAAGAGTGAGCGGCATCAGCGAGCGGAGCAAGCGTCTCGATGACGCCGAAAAAATTTGGTGATTGAACGACGACGGCTGCGACATCGTTCTTGAGCGCCGCGTGCAATGCTTTTTGGTCGAGAGTGCCGTTCGCGCCGTAGCCAATCTCCTCGACGTGCAGGCCAGAATTTTTGGCGTAGGTTTTCAGAACGTCGCGATATTCGGGATGCAGAGAACGCGCGACAAGAATGCGCGTGCGGCCGGTGAGGCGCTCGGCCATCAAGACGGCTTCGGTGGTCGCCGTGGAGCCGTCATACATCGAGGCATTGGCGACTTCCTGGCCGGTGAGCTGGCACATCAGCGTTTGAAACTCGAAGATGGCTTGCAGAGTGCCCTGGGTGATTTCGGCCTGATAGGGAGTGTAAGAGGTGAGGAATTCGCCGCGCTGGATGATGGCGTCGGTGACGACGGAGCGCAGATGGTTGTAAACGCCAGCGCCGAGAAAACTGGTGTAGCCACCGGAATTTTCCGCCGCGCGCGCTTTGAAAAAGTCGATGACTTCCGTTTCAGAAAGCGGACCAGGCAGATTCAGAGCTTCGTGGAGACGGTAACGCTCTGGAATGGTTGCAAATAAATCGTTGATGGACTTTGCGCCGATGTCGGCGAGCATGTCCTGCCGCTCGGCGGGGCTCTTCGGAAGATAGCGCATCAGGCGGAGGCTTCCTTGCTTTGCGCCGCGATGAAGGCTTCGTAGGCGGCGGCGTCCATGAGGCCGCCGATTTCGGCGGGATTGGCGAGCCTGACTTTGATAAGCCAGCCGTCGCCGTGCGGATCGGTATTGATTTTTTCTGGAGTGTCGTGCAGGGCGCCGTTGGCTTCGACGACTTCGCCGGAAGCGGGAGCGTAAATGTCGCTGACGGCTTTTACGGACTCGACCGTGCCGAACGTTTTGCCGGTCTCGATTTTCGCGCCGACTTTGGGCAGCTCGACAAAGACCACATCGCCGAGCTCGTGCTGCGCGTAATCCGTGATGCCGATTGCGGCCACGTCGCCTTTCACGTCGACCCATTCGTGCTCTTTGGTGTAGCGATAATTCGCAGGATATGCCATTGGACCACTCCTTGCCGCCCCGGTGGGCCATGGGCGACGTAACAGAATTTATTTCAAACATTCGCCGCGGCTTGCGGCGCCGCAGCTTTCTTCGGGCGTTTGTAGAACGGCGTTGCGACTACCTGGGCTTTACACTTCTGCGCGCGAATTTGCACGTAGATGGGCGTGCCAAGAGGTGCCATTGCGGGCGGAACGTAAGCGAGCGCGATGTTTTTGCAAAGCGTCGGCGAAGGCGAGCCGCTGGTTATGACGCCGATGGGTTCACCGCTTTCATTGCAGCAACAATATTCATCGCGCGCGATGCCGCGATCGACCATCTCGAGGCCGACGAGCGCTCGCGTCAAACCGGCTGCTTTGGCGCGCTCCAAAGCGGCGCGCCCAATGAAATCGCCCTTTTCCATTTTGCAGTAACGATCGAGGCCCGCTTCCCAGACATTGATTTTGTCGCTGATTTCGTGGCCGTAGAGCGCCATTTTTGCTTCGAGACGGAGCGTATTGCGTGCGCCGAGGCCACAGGGGACGATGCCGAACTCGCGTCCGGCTTCCATCACTTTGTTCCAGACCATCTCGCTTGTCGCGGCATCCGACGCGACGTAAATCTCGAAGCCATCTTCACCGGTATAGCCGGTACGTGCGATCAGCGTGTTCTTTAGGCCGCAAACGGTTCCGTGCGTGAACCAATAGTTTTTGATGACCACGAGATTTGCGTCGGTGAGTTCTTGCAAAACTTCTGGCGCGCGCGGTCCCTGGATGGCGAGCTGCGTGTAGGCGTCGCTGAGGTCTTCGACCACGCAGTCGAAGCCGTTGGTATTCTCGCGGACCCAGTTGATGTCTTTTTCGCGCGTGCCGGCGTTGATCACCAGCAAATAGTCGTCTTCGCCGAGCCGATGCACGATTACGTCGTCGACGAAGGTGCCTTCGGGATAGAGCATGGCCGAATAGTGCGCCTGGCCGATCGCAAGTTTCGCGGCGTCGTTCATGCTGAGATGCTGCACGGCCGCGAGAGCCCCACCGGGATTGTGACCGGTGCGAATCCGAATGTCCCCCATGTGGCTGACATCGAAGACGCCGACGCTGGAGCGCACGGCTTTATGTTCCGCGACGAGGCCGCCGGTGGCAGGATACTCGACGGGCATATCCCAGCCGCCGAAATTGACCATTTTCGCGCCCAGGCGGCGGTGGACCGCGTTCAGCGCGGTCTTGCGAAGTTCGATGATGGGAGGAGTCGTTACTGAATCCATTCCGTGCGCTCTGGAAGAAATCGATACTAACACGCGAGCGGAAACGCGTCAAAGAAGGGCTGGGCGGAGGGTGCACCCCATAGAAGTGAGAACTGCGTGAGAATAGGGTGGTAAGAAGGTATTCTTACGGCTATTATAGCCGTAAGGAGGGACCATGCCCGATTCTCGCGAAGTTCCGGAACGTATTCGTGATCTCGCTACGCAGCTGGCGCAAGCTAAGCCCATGCGCCGAGGCTCGCTCTCGGAACGTTACGTCAAGTGCAGTAAGCCAGGCTGTCCCTGTGCCAGCGACCGCGACGCACGCCACGGCCCGTACTTCAGTCTCACCCGAGGAGTCGGGGGGCGAACCGAATCTCGCTTTGTTTCTGCCGCCCAGGCTGAATTGGTGCGCCGTCAGGTCCAGGCCGGCCAACATTTCCGACGTCAAGTGGAGGCTTTCTGGGAAGCTTGCGAGCAATGGGCCAATGCCCAACTCGAAGGTCCGGCGGCTTCCGAGGCCGCCCAAAAAAGGGGCTCCAGACAGCGTTGGAAGCCGAAGTCGCCCAAGAAGTCGAAGCCCTCTTAGGTCGGGAAGCCCTCGCGGAGCTGGATTTCGAGGCTCTGGAAGTCGCTTTGCGCCAGCGTACTCTGCGGCTCGCGGCCCACGCTATTGAGCAGCGTCTCAACGCCGATCTTTCCGATGAAGCCAGTACACGCCTTCGTTGTCCTTGTGGGCAGGAAGCGCGCTATGTCGCACGCCGGACCAAGAACTTCGTAAGCGTACTGGGCCCTTTGCGACTGGAACGTGCCTACTATCATTGCTCCAGGTGCGGCCACGGCTTCTATCCTCGTGATCAACATATGGGGATAGAAAACACCTCCCAGTCTCCTGCACTCACACGCATGATTGGCACCGTGGGGGCCATGGTCAGCTTTCAGGAAGGCAGTGAGTTGTTGCAGGAACTGGCGGGCGTGGCGGTGGATGCCCAGCAGGTGGAAAGAACCGCAGAAGCTCTAGGAAAAGAGCTCGCTGAAGATGAACGCGTGCACACCGAACCTTTGGATTCTCTTCCTCTGCCGCAGACTCTGTATCTCGGTATGGACGGAACAGGGATTCCTTTACGCGCAGAGGAACTCGCCGGCCGTATCGGCAAGCAGCCAGACGGATCGGCCAAAACCGGCGAGGTGAAACTCTGCACCATTTGGAGCGCGGAATCGCTCGATGCAGAAGGCACTCCCATCCGCGATGAAGGATCGGTCACCTATTCAGCGGCCTTGGAGAGTGCCTGTGTCTTGGATACCGCTGTGGGACGTTCTCCCTTTGCCCAACGCGCCTGGCGCGAAGCCACGCGCCGCCGCTTCTGCCAAGCGCCACGCAGAGTCGTGCTCGGAGATGGGGCTCTTTGGATTTGGAACATCGCCGACGATCAATTTCCGGATGCCACGCAGATCGTCGACCGCTATCATGCCAAGCAGCACCTGAGCGATCTCGGAAAAGAACTCTACGGTCCCACCAACCCACGAGCTGCTCAGTGGGCAGAACGCCGGAAAGAAGAACTCGACACCGGAAAATTCCGGGCGCTACTCACCGCCATCCGGCGCCAGGTATCTCGTTCTGAAGAGGCCCGCCGCTGTCTCCACTATTTCCAGACTAACCGAGAACGCATGCGCTATCCGGAGTTCCACGCTCAAGGTTTATGTACTTCCACTGGAGTGGTGGAGGCCGGGTGCAAGGTGGCCATCGGCACACGTCTCAAACGCGCCGGGATGCACTGGACCGTCCCTGGCTCCAACGCCATCATCGCTCTCCGTTGTGCCAAGCTTAGTGGTCGCTTTCAGGACTTCTGGGAACGCAGAACGGAACGTAGGGCCGCATGACTCATCACTTTCTTGGGGTGCACCCCTGGGCGGACGAAGCCTAGCCTCTCAATTCCTAGCTTTGCTACGGCGACAAGCGGATTAGGAGAATTCTTTTGCGCAATCGATGGGCGATACCCTCCCCCGTTTTTTTGTAAACACACATTCTAAAGGATTTAGAGTATCCGTAACCCCTTTAGAATCAGTGTTTGCGAAGGGTCGTGCAAGTGTTGATTCTAAAGAAGTTGCATTTCTATAGAACGCTCGGAATGTCGGGCACTTGCTCAGGAAGCGAACAAGAGCTTTGAACTTCAACGCATTCTTTTGAAAACAAAAACGCCAGCACACAGGCTGGCGCAACTGAGACGGTGAACACTATTACCCAGAAACTAGGGTACGCCCTGGATATCCTTGTGTCTAGGAAAACGAGAGAGAAAGCCAGATAGAAAGACGGGATGGTTCGTGACCGCAGACGTGCCGCTTCGGGCCTTGCAGTGCAAAAGCAGCTCGAGCGGAGACAGGGGAACGTCAGGCGCGCTGAGGAAACACGGCGGAGAAGATTCCGGTGGAAAGATGCGGCGCAAAAGGCGATTGCGGAACCGCCGCATGGGGCGCAGGTGCAGCTTGCTGGGTTCTGGCCGGGTCAGGTAGAGTTTTGTTGGAGGTTGCCATGCAAGGACCCGTCGTTTGCGTACAGTGTGACAAACCGGAAGGGCAGTGCATCTGTGAGAAGTACTGCACGATTTGCAAAGGGCAGGTAAATGTAAAGCTCTGCGCAGACGGACTATACTATTGCCCGGATTGCCGGGAAGCTTGCGACGTATCTCTGGCGACCAATCACAGTGAGCGCTGAGTCCAAAGGTATCGAGTTGCAGATTGACCCGGATGAGCGGCTGGCAGCGGCGGCCGGGGGCGCTGCGCGCTACTTCGCGGAGTCCGCGGAGCTTCCGAGCAAAGCGGTGGCTGAGCTGCAGAAGTCTGTTGTGGCTGCTTGCCGAGAGGCGTTCGGACATCTGATCGGGGATCACCCGCATTTGGTTGTGGCGATGAAACTTTTTGCCGACCGGATCGAGATCGCGATGACGCACGAAGGCGGCGCGGAGCCATCCGTGGGATTGGACCGGATAGCAGGGGTCGCGGATCAGCTGGGTGGTTCAGGCGGGCTGGGCGGAGTGGACCGCGTTCAGTACGAGGCGCACGATGGACTGGCAGTTACACGCTTGACGAAATATTTTGGGCACGCGCCGCGCATTGCTTAGCTTTCCCAGAAACTGAAAAAGAGCCGGGTGCGCTTCCGTGGTTTAGCGTCCGGCTCTTTGTTTTTGTGCTCAGCGAAATCTTCGCAAGATTACATTTTGAATGAGAAGGTGTTGTGTTTGATCAGCGAGGTCATTTGATCGTCGCTGAGCGACATTGATAACGTCACGCGGTCGCCACCTGGGGTGATGCTGACTTGATTGAGAAGGTCTGCGAGATCAGGATTGTCCTTCTGCGCTTGATAACGCTTATAGAGAAAGCCCGCCTGTAGTAGCTGCCCGAGAGTGTTGGCGTCGTCGGTGGAACCGCAAATCGCCTGGACTTTCGCATTCAGCTCGCTTCCGGCATCCACATTGATGATGGAGTTTTGCATCCGCATCACAAGCTTGGCAGCTTCGGGGAACTGTTCGATCTCCGGCGCGAGCTGCTTGATGGCGAGACGAGTGTACGCGGGATTGGTGACCAGCCAAACGGCGCTGCCGGTGTTGGCTTCGTTGATCAAAGAGAAGAACTTGTCGTTGCGCAGCAGGCCGTCTTCATCGCCGAAGCGGACGGAGATCATTTTTTCGAGGATGCTTTTGTGGCCGTAGGCGGCGGTGCTGGCGTCGATGAAAACGAAGAACAAATCCGTGGCGCCGGTGCCGGTGCCAAAAGCGTAGAGCGTATAGCCATGGAAATTGGCGGTGGGGAGTTTTTGCGCTTTGAAGTAGGCGGCGGTGGCATCTTGATTGAAGTTGCCAAGCGCAACGCCGACCATCTGTTCACCGGTGGGAACGGCGGTGGATCCGGTGCCCTCTGCTTTAGCCGAGAGGCCCTCGGCGACTAGCGCCCACGCGATTTCGTCGACTTGGGTGTTGGGATCATTGCCGGTCGAGGCGAGGAATTTCTCAAATTGACGAAACCGTTCGGGAAGGACCTGCTCTCGCAATTGCGGAAACCATTTCAGGGTGCGTGCGGTTTTCAGGTCGGCGTAACCGAATTCGCCGACATCTTTGGGAAACATGGCGATGACGTCCGCGCCGAGAGTGCCTGCATTTGCTGGTTTGGGCAGCGCAAAGGCGGCCGCAAACAGAAGTCCGATTGCCACGAATTTGCGAATCGCCGGCCCGAGCGGGGCTGGATTTGAGATCGTGGTCAGTTTCATGAACTGCTCCTTTCAAGGGGCGGGGGGGAATCTCTATTCTACGCGGTCGTGGTGCGGGGTGCATTCGCTAATCGTTCGCGAAGAGAGGCAGCCTTTTTGCGCATGAGAGCCACGTAAGCAGAATCGGTAATGGCATCAAGATTGATCTCAACGTTGGCCAGCGCACCGCGAGCCCCCGCCGCGGCCATGCCTCGCGCTACTTCCAAGTCTGACCTCATGGATGCGGCGACGATAGCCTCCAGTTGTCCCAGGCGTTCGAAAAGGGCAACGGTCTGCTCTGCCACCTGGAGCGGAACGTCCGCAGCAACCTTTGTGGCGGCTTGAATGGCTGCGTCGCGCTGTTGCGTTTCTTCCGCGGTGCCTTGCGGAAGTTTGAAGGCGGCGAGCACGGCGTCGTAGGAAGCGGCGTCGCGGTCGATGGCTTCGGCAAGTTCGTCGGCGGCGCGGCGCATGGCGTCAAGTTCCGCGGAGAGTTTATCCACATACGCGGCCTGAGACTTCTTTTTGCGAGACAGTCCGGCAACCATCTGGCCGAGCGAAGCCGCAAGAGCACCGGCTAGAGCCGAAACGCTGCCACCTCCCGGCGTCGCCGTCGGAGCAGCTATTGCTTCGAGGAACGGACGCGCCAGACTGGCGAATTTGCCGTCCTTGGGTGCTTCGAGCAGCGTCCCGCTAAGCGCGGCGGCCAGCTTGTTTTCAAACACCTGCGCGGGAGAGAAGTTTTCCAGTTGCAAGAAAAAGTCCGCAGCCATTTCGATCGCTTTTTTGGGGATCAGGCCGACGATTTCGCTGCCTACGGGCACGGCGCCGTAGTGCTCCGCTTCACGCTTGACCATTTCGTAGACGCGGTGCATAGGAGTTTGCTCGAAATCGGTGAGATTTATCGAGACTTGCGCGAGATTACGAGCTTTTAGTTCCACGCCCATGGATTTGACGTAGCGGAGACCGCCCGAGGAGAAACGGATGGCTTTGGCGATTTTGTTGGCGATGGCGATATCAGCGGTGTTCAGGTTGACGTTGTAAGCGATTAGAAATTTGCGCGCGCCGACGACCGCCACGCCGGCGGTTGGGTGTAACTTGGGTTCGCCTACGTCGGGCTGGCGATCGTGATTGTGCTTCATCTCTTCGCGCAAGCCTTCGAATTGCCCGCGGCGCACATTTTCGAGATTGACGCGATCGGGGCGAGTCGCGGCGGCTTCGTAGAAAAACACAGGAATTCTGTAGCGCGCCCAAATTTCCTGGCCGGTGCGGCGCGCGAGGGCCACGCAGTCTTCAATGGTGACGCCTTCGATGGGAATAAACGGAACGACGTCAGTGGCGCCGACGCGGGGATGCGCGCCGGTGTGCTTGTTCAGATCGATCAGTTCCATGGCCTTGCCGACACCGCGCAGCGCCGCTTCGGCGACAGAGTCCGGCTCGCCTGCAAGAGTGATCACGCAGCGATTGTGATCGGCGTCCATTTCGCGGTCGAGGACGTACACGCCAGAAACACTGCTCATCGCGACGGCGATGGCGTCGACCTTCGCAGGATCTCGCCCTTCGGAAAAATTCGGAACGCACTCAATGAGTCGCTTCATCTCAGACGTGTCCCCCGCGCTTCACTGGACCATCATAGGAGATTTTGTGCTTCAGGAGCCATTTGCGCGGGCGAGAGTTGCTACCGCATGCGCACCGGGCCGCGTGGGGACTATTTTGGAGGTTTGATAAAGGGGCTTGGCGGCGGATATCGCTTGTCGCCCGCGGGAGGCATCGGAGAGAAATCCTTGCTTACGCGGGGCAGTTCAGGCGGCTTGTACTTTTTCTCTGGGATGGAAGCCAGAGGCTTTCTCTCTGCTTTTTGGGGAGCCGTTTCACCTTTTAAAAATCTCTTCACTTGCCGGACGAAAAAGAGGATCGCAACGATCCATAGACCCACAACGGCGGATTCATCAAAACGAAGACCGGCCGCCGAGAGAAAAAGAGTTATGACACAGAAGAGCGCTCCCAAAATGGGGTAAAAAAACTCCGACAGGAAAGGCTTCTGCTCGATCCCCTTTACTTGCAGGATTTTTATTCTTTTGAGCGGTTTTTTCTGCGAGTTAGATTGTGGCTTTGTCGGCGGCATAGACCACGACACCTCGCTTGATGGTCATCCAGCAGGTGTTCACCCCAAAATAATAAGGAATTTCGCGGTAATCGGCCACATCGAAGACGGCGAGGTCCGCGAATTTGCCAACCCCGAGCGAACCGACGCGATTGTCTCGCCGCAATGCATGGGCCGCATTGATCGTGGCGGCCGTGATCGCTTCGGCGGGCGTCATGCGAAGCTGGCTGCAGGCGACGGACAGAATCATCGGCATGCTTACTGTCGGGCTGGTGCCGGGGTTGTAGTCCGTGGCAAGAGCGACGATCGCCCCGGCATCGATCAGCTTGCGCGCGGGAGCGTATTGTTTCAGGCCGAGATGAAAATCGCAGCCGGGCAGAAGCGTCGCGACCGTTTGCGCTTTTGCCAGCGCCGCAATGTCGCTGGAGTTGACTTGCTCGAGATGGTCGCAGCTCGCCGCGCCGAGTCTCACCGCAAGCTGCGCTGCTCCCGTACGCGTGAGTTGTTCCGCGTGCACTCGCGGCGTCAAACCGTGCCTCTTGCCGGCTTGCAGGATTTCAGCCGATTGCTCTCTGGTGAATGCGCCGCGGTCGCAAAAAACGTCGCAAAATTCCGCAAGTTTTTCCTGCGCGACTTCGGGAATTAGTTCTTCCGTGAGCAGCGCGATGTATTTCTTCGCTCCGGAAGCTTCGCCGCGATACTCCGAGGGGACTACATGGGCGCCGAGGAACGTCGAAACGATGTCCAGAGGCTGCTCAGCGGCTAGTTCCTTGTGCAAGCGCAGAATTTTCAGTTCGTTCGCAACATCGAGGCCATAGCCGCTCTTGGCCTCGATCGTGGTGGTGCCATAAGCGGCGAATTGTTTGAGCGCATGATGAGCGCGTCTTTTCAAGGCATCGGATGTCGCCGCACGCAATTTTTTCACAGAGTTCAAAATCCCGCCGCCTTTGCGGGCGATTTCTTCGTAGCTTGCACCGGCGATTTTCAGTTCGTATTCTTCCGCACGGCTGGCGGCGTGGATCAGATGGGTATGCGAATCGACGAACCCTGGGAGGGCAACGCGGCCGCCGAGGTCCATCTTTTCCGCAGCGGATGCCTCCGGCAGAGCTTCTATTTTCGCGCGTGCTCCTACCGCTGCAATTTTGCCGTCGCGCACCAAGAGCGCTCCATTTTTGATGATGCCGAGATCGGCGAGTGCGGAGCCACGACGAGGAGCGCGGCCGCGCAGGGTCAAGAGTTGCGAAGCACCCGTAATGAGCAGGAAGGTAGACAAGTCCCGGCTATTATGCCGGAACGCGGATGGTCGTGCACAGTGCAGGGAAGAGCAGACGCTCCCTCGATATCTCGGATTGCGGCGTCCTGCATGGACCGCAGACCGAACTACAAACACGAGCTACCGTAGAGCGTCTGCTGACTGACCTTAAGCCTTTGCGGCCTGTCCTTTGTATGCCGGGACGAACACGGTTCTTACAAAGTCTTCATAAGAAGTCGGTGTCGTGTTTTTTGGCGACCTGGGCTCAAGAGCGCGCATGTAGCCGTTATTCAGAGAGTCGGACATTTCGCAAAGCGAGGTGGCCATGTTCTTGGACATGCCCATCTGCATCAGTGCCTGAACGACTTGATCGGCGGGCAACTGCACATAGGTGAGGTCGGGCTTTCCGATAATGCCTCCGATGATCTTCGTCATTTCGGAGTACGTCAGGTCGCGCTGGCCGAGCAATTCGTGGGTCTGCTGTCCCGTAAAGTCGAGATTGAGCAAGGCCTCGGCTACCACTGCTCCGATATCTCGAGCGGCGATCGCGGGAACCGCCAGATCCGCGCGGAGTGGCCCAGCTGTTTTTCCGAGATTCTTGATGATGTCAGCCTGTGCCAATGTGTTTTCCATGAAATAGCCGGCACGGATGTGAAGGGCGTTCAAATGGGGGACTTGCTTGAGCCTTTTCTCGAAGTTGTGAAGCCCCACCACTGGACCGGTTTTATCCGGCTTATCGGCGCCGACGCTGCTCAGTGCCACAACATGCGCCACTTTCGCCGCTTCCAGTGCGTGACAGATCGAATTGGCCACCTGATCTTGATAGGCGTGGACATCGTTGCTGGTTATATTTGGTGGGATCATGGCAAAGACCGCGCGCGCTCCCTTGAAGGCTTTGGACAAAGCGGCAGAGTCCGTAACGTCCGCTACAACCCCCTCCGCGCCGCGAGAAGTGAATCGTGAGAGATGCTCCTTGCTGCGTCCTACTACTCGTACCTGCTGCTTTTTCGCCAGAAGAGTTTCGGTGGCGACACTGCCTGTGTTTCCTGTGGCTCCTAAAATGACATACATGGTTTCCTCCTGAGGAACTACTTCTCGTAGGATGCCAAACGAGGAAGGAGAGATGCGCTACAGCATCGGAATTTTTACTTTATTTTTATTCGCGAAATCGATGGCTTCGGGATATCCGGCATCGACATGACGCGCGATTCCCATTCCGGGATCATTTGTTAAAACGCGTTCGATGCGTGTAGCCATCTCTTTTGTGCCATCCGCGACGGTGACTTGGCCGGCGTGCTGCGAATAGCCGATTCCCACACCGCCGCCATTGTGAATGGAAACCCAGGATGCGCCGCTTGCAGTATTGACGAGAGCGTTGAGCAGTGGCCAGTCGGCAACGGCATCAGAACCGTCGAGCATGGATTCTGTCTCGCGATAGGGCGAAGAGACCGAGCCGCAGTCGAGATGGTCGCGGCCCATGACCACAGGAGCTTTTATTTCGCCGCGCGCGACTAATTCATTTAGAGCCAAGCCGAATTTGTCGCGTTCGCCATAGCCGAGCCAGCAGATTCGCGATGGCAGGCCCTGAAATTTTACGCGTTTTTGTGCGAGCTTGATCCAGCGGGTCAAATGTTCGTCGTGCGGAAACATTTCCAGAACAAGTTGGTCGGTTCGTGCAATGTCCGAAGCTTCACCGGAAAGCGCAGCCCAGCGGAATGGGCCTTTGCCTTCGCAGAAGAGCGGGCGAATGTACGCGGGGACAAAACCAGGAAAACCGTAAGCGTTTTTGACGCCGTGCTCGTAGGCGAAGGTTCGAATATTATTGCCGTAATCGAAGGTGACGGCACCGAGCTTCTGCAAGTCGAGCATGCCCTGGACGTGTTCAGCCATCGCTGCAAGAGCCCGCTTGCGGTAGTCCTGCGGGTCTTTCTTGCGCAGTTCGAGGGCGGCTTGCAGAGATAGGCCGTTCGGGACGTAACCGCCGATGGGATCGTGGGCGCTTGTCTGGTCGGTCAGGAGATCAGGAACGACACCACGCTTGGCAAGTTCTCGGATCAAATCGGCGCAGTTGCCGACCAATCCGACGGAGGTTGCTTCGCGTTTGCGGATGGCATTTTTGAGAATGCGCAGAGCCTCGTCGAGGCTCGTCACCATGACGTCGCAGTAGCCGCCCTTCACGCGGCGCTTGATGCGCTCCGGATCGACATCAATGCCGAGAAACGCCGCGCCGTTCATCGTTGCTGCGAGCGGCTGCGCCCCGCCCATGCCGCCCATGCCGCCGGTTACGACGAGTTTGCCAGCCAAGTCGCCGCCAAAATGTTTTCGAGCTGCTGCCGCAAACGTTTCGTAAGTGCCTTGCAAAATTCCTTGCGTGCCGATGTAAATCCAGCTTCCCGCGGTCATCTGGCCGTACATCATCAGACCGGCGCGGTCGAGTTCGCGGAATTTCTCCCAATTGTTCCAGTGGCCGGTGAGATTGGAGTTGCAAAGAAGGACGCGGGGCGCATATTCATGAGTGCGGAAAACCGCGACGGGCTTGCCCGACTGCACCAGCAGCGTCTCATCGGATTCGAGCGCCTTCAGCGAACGGACGATGGCATGGAAGCATTCCCAGTTGCGCGCGGCTTTTCCAGTGCCGCCATAAACGACCAAATCTTCCGGCTTCTCGGCAACTTCCGGGTCGAGATTATTCATTAACATGCGCAGAGCCGCTTCCTGCTGCCACCCTTTGCAGGAAAGCTGACTGCCGCGCGCGGCGCGAAAAGGGCCCTTGGATAGAGAGCCGCCGGCGAGTGTGCCGGAAAGTGTTGCGCTCATGAAGGAACTCCGCTCTTCATCTTAGCGCAGGGCCGCGTTCCACACCACAACGGCCAAGGCGGTCAAGATACCGTACTTGAGTAAGATTGCGCGCCGAATTGGCCTAAGGTAGAGTCAAGGAATCCAATGAACTACGGGACGCTTCCCTCACGATTGCTGAATGCGATTGACTCCCTGCCGAATGCGCGCGCGCAGATGTTTCGCGCGGCCGATGGGTGGAAGTCGATTTCGTCCGAGGAATTCCTGCGCCGCGTCGCTGGTCTTTCGACCGCATTTGTCGAGCTGGGAGTGAAGCCCGGGGACCCGGTCGGACTTTTTGCTGCCAACCGGCCGGAATGGCATACAGCCGATTTTGCCATCACGGGCGCCGGCGGAGTCACCGTTCCAATTTATTTTAACGAATCGCCGGAGCGCATCACGTACATCCTCAACCACTGCGGCGCGAAGATTGTTTTTGCAGCTGGCGCGGCGCAAATGCATAAGCTGCAAGCCATTCGCGCTCAACTTCCAGAACTGGAACAAATTATACTCGCGGATTGCGGCGCCGATTTGCCAGCGGATTGTTTACGCTATGAAACTCTGATCTCCGCTGCCGGCGGCGCAGATGTCGCGGCATACCGAATGCGTGTTTCGCAGGTCTTGCCCGGCCAACTCTCTTCCATCATTTACACTTCCGGAACTACGGGCGAGCCGAAAGGCGTGATGCTGACGCACACGAACTTTTGCTCGAACGTCACGGACTCCTGCGCCAACGTGAAATTCGATTCCAAAGATGATGTTGCCATCTCTTTCCTGCCACTGGCGCATGTCTATGGCCGGATGCTGGACTACACCTACCTTTTCCATGGGATAACGGTCGCTTATGTTGAGGCGGTGGAGCAAATTGCACAGTCGCTCCTGGAAGTGCATCCGACGCTGCTGGCGGCCGTGCCGCGCGTCTTCGAGAAAATTTATGCGCGCATCGTCGAGCAGGGAAGCAGACGGACCGGAGTTCAGCGAAAGATTTTTGACTGGGCTATGGCGGTTGCTGGACGCTCGGCGCTGTGGCGCTCCGGAGAGAAGAGCGCCAGCTTGGGATTGAAGCTGGAATGGAAGCTGGCCGACAAGCTGGTCTATTCGAAGATTCGCATGGGCACCGGCGGAGAGCTGCGACTCGTTTTTTCCGGCGGCGCCCCGCTGGCGAAGGAGCTGGCGGAATTTTTCTGGGCGGTTGGCGTTCCAATTTATCAGGGGTATGGACTCACGGAGACTTCTCCGGTCTTGACGACGAATTATCCAGACAACCGCTCGGGCAGCTCGGGCAAGCCGATTCCCCACGTCGAGCTTCGTATCGCCGAGGACGGCGAAGTACTCGCCAAAGGGCCATGCGTCATGCAGGGATATTACAAGAGTTCCGAGGCGACGCGCGAAGTTCTGACCACGGAGGGCTGGTTTAGCACAGGCGACATCGGGTACCTCGACAAAGACAACTATCTGTTTATTACCGATCGCAAGAAGGATTTGATCAAAACCGCTGCGGGCAAGTTCGTCGCGCCGCAACCCATCGAAAACGCCCTGAAAACCAGCCCCTATGTCTTGAATGCCATGGTGGTTGGCGACAAAAGAAAATTCATTTCGGCGCTGATTGTTCCGAATCCAGTGACGGTCGCATCGAAAGCGGCGGAGCAGGGAATCAAGTTTTCTTCGAACCAGGAAATGGCTGCGAATTCCTTTGTGCGCTTGCTGATCGAAGGCGAAGTAAAGCGGCTGACCGCCAATCTCGCCCAGTATGAAAGCATCAAGCGCTTTGCGCTCCTGCCGGACGACTTCACGTTTGACAACGGCGGACTTACGTTCACTTTGAAGCTAAAGCGCCGCGTAGTCGAGGAGAAGCATCGCGGCGTCATCGAGCAGCTCTATGCGGATGTTGCTGAGCCTCGCCCTATTTTGCAGGACTAATCCGAGGAAGCTGGCGTCGTGTCTGATTCTGCGTTCTTTATGACTGGAGACTCCTTCTACCCATCTCCGCGTTCGACCCGTCTTCCATCTGGCTCGTTTCTCTTCCGTGCGATTTGTCGTCAGGCGGATGTAGGTCTAAAATCCAAATGGGGATAACAATGTCCGATGACTTAATCATAGCCGGCCGCCCCTTCAAATCCCGCCTGATCGTCGGCACCGGCAAGTATCGCAGCTTTCCGGAAATGGCTCGGGCTCACGCCGCCTCGGGCGCGGACATGGTGACTGTCGCCGTCCGGCGCGTGAATTTGACTGACCGTTCCAAAGAATCGCTGATCGACTACATTGACCGCGAAAAAATTTTCATTTTGCCGAACACAGCCGCTTGTTACTCCGCCGACGAAGCGATTCGCACCGCCCGGCTCGCCCGCGAAGTCGGTCTTTCCAACTGGATCAAACTCGAAGTCATCGGCGACCAGCAAACACTTTTCCCCGACACTGAACAGCTCATCGAAGCCACGCGCGTGCTCGTGAAAGAAGGTTTCGTTGTTCTTCCGTACACAAACGATGATTTGATCGCCGCCCGCAAACTGATCGATGCAGGCGCCGCCGCTGTCATGCCCCTGGCCGCACCGATTGGTTCCGGCCTCGGCATTCAAAATCCCGCGAACCTTCGTATCCTCCGCGAACGCATCACGGAAGTCCCGATGATTGTTGACGCTGGAGTCGGCACAGCTTCCGATGCCGCCGTCGCGATGGAGCTGGGTGCCGACGGCGTCCTCATGAACACCGCGATCGCTGAAGCCGCGGACGCAGTCCTCATGGCCGAAGCGATGCGCGAAGCCGTCTCCGCGGGCCGCAAAGCCTGGCTTGCCGGGCGCATGCCCAAGCGCCTGTACGCTTCCGCATCGAGTCCGCTTAGTGGTGTGGTCCGTTAAATCAGGGCCAGAACCCCAGAAAAACATTTCGGCTGATCCATATCTGATTTTTACACTCTTTTTTGGAGCCGGAACTTTGCGCGGCAGCGAGCCGTATCAGCTAAAAGAGGTGCGCAGCAAAGACTGACTGCTCCACGGGAGGGAAGGATGAAATGGACTGGCATCGGAGTCGCGATTGGCATCCTAGCTTGCGCGGCGATTTCTTTAGCAGCCCGGAGCGCGACTGCAAGAGACTCAGCGACGGCGCCGAGTCCGGTCATCGAGATTGACGACGTCGCCCGCTTCTACCAGGTCTATGATGCCGCCGGCGGACATCCCACCGCCGAGCAGCTTCAGCACGAGTATCTCGATCCCGGGTCGGAGGGACTTCATCACTTGGCCGAGGCGCGAAGAGTTTCCGGGACTTCTATCGCCAAAAACCTAACCGCACATCCTGAAATGTATTCGGATGCCCGGCGTTGCATGGCGGTGTTACCTCGCGTGCGCCAGCGCTTGCAAGTCGCACTCCTCAAATTAGGCCAGCTCTATCCTGAGGCGAAATTCCCGCCGGTGACCATCGCCGTCGGTCGAGGCAAGCCCGCGGCGATTGGGAGCCCTGTCTCTGGCGTGCAAGTCGGCCTGGAGTGCCTTTGCGCCACGAACTGGCTCAATCCGAACGTCGAGGACCGGTTTGTTCACGTGATCGCGCACGAATACGCACACGTGCAGCAGGCGCGAGCTCTCGTCGATGACGAACACCCAACTGTGCTCGAGATGTCCTTGATCGAAGGCGCGGCCGAGTTCGTGGCCGAAATAACCTCTGGCGAGGTGTCTAATGTCGAGTTGATCGAGGCGACGAAGGGCCGCGAAAAGGAAATCGAGACCGCGTTTGTCCCCGACGAAGACAAAACTGACATCTCCAAATGGCTCTACAACTCCACGCTGGAAAGGCCCGGCGACCTCGGCTACTGGGTCGGATATCGCATCGTCAAATCGTATTACCAGCATGCCCCCGACGAGCGCGAAGCTTTTCGGGAAATTCTGCAAATGACCGATCCGAAGGCTTTTCTGGCCAAGAGCGGCTGGTATCCCGGCATTCAACTCCAATAGTTAATACCTGCCGGAGTGCGCATGCCGCCAGCGCCAGTAATCGCGCTGCTGTTCACGGCTCAGCCGGTTGAAATCGCGGTACTCGTAATGCCTTTCGGTTAGCCAGACGTGGTAGGCCCTCGCCTCTCCGTCGTTCCACGGGTGGTAGTCGGCGTGGTAATCGTCGTAATACCGCGTTCGCGCGGCGCATCCGCCGGCCAATATTGGTACCAGCATCGCCACGCACAGAACTAGAGGGCCCAAATATTTTCTTAGTCCGGTCATTTCGCAATCCTCCTCGGGATTCACGGTTCTTCATCGCTGTTTTCCGCTGACCAACCAGCGATGCGTGTTCAGTCCCCCGGGGATTTGCGGGGCTCTTGATGTCAGCTATTCATGAAACACGAATAGCGCTATCAAGTTGCGATTTGTCCGGTTTGCCCTTTAAAGAAATTTCGGGCTGCAAGGTGGTTCCGCTACGCCTGCGCCGCTTTGCGGGCTTGCTCCGCGTCGTAGCTTTCGCCGTAGATCGAAGGCACCTTCGCTCCCATGCAACGCAAGTACGAGCTCAATTGACCACGATGATGAATCGTGTGGTTCAGTCCCATCGCCAGGAACATCACCGCGGGCCACTGGAACATCCCGCGAAAATCCACGGTCTTGGTCAGTTGCTCGCCCGTTAGCTTGGCCAGCGCTTCCAGGTCCGTGGCATATTGTTTCTCATACCACGCCACAACCTCTGCCGGTGTCTTCGCACTTTCCGGAACGACGGCTGCCGTGCTGAACTGCCCATTAATTACTGTCTGCAGGAAACGCACATCGGAGGCCGCGATGTGTCTCACCAGTTCCAGCGCGCTCTTGGAAATCGGGTCCGGCCGGTGACCGGATTTATCGGCAGGCACTGCCTCCATGACTTGCTTTGTGACTTGGCTCTCCCTTTTCAACATGGGAAGATACACCCCTTGCAGCAAGAACATCGCGTTTTCCGAAGTCATCTCTTTCATGTTCCATCCCTTTCTTGTGATCGTGAGTTGTGGACCACTTCCTTGTTCCGTTGGATGCAGAAGCCCGTTTTCCGTTTCAACGTGAATTCCGAAGTCTCTCCCGTACATCTCGCGTACTGTATATATTCATACCACTGTTCCCAAGGTCAGGATATCAGCAGCGCACACCGCCTCCGCTCGAGCCTTCTACGAGCGGCGCAACCTCCCGATAATTGTGGATGCAGAAAAGGAGGATGATCCATTCCCATGCATCTCACTTTTGCCAGGAAAATCAGCGAATGCCCAGTCTGCGAGAGCAGTTCGGTGCGAAGATCCAGAAGGAAGGGTTTCGTGGAGCGGATCTGGTTCCGGCTGGCGTTCGTTTGGTCCTACCGCTGCAAGAGCTGCGACTCGCGTTTCTGGGGTTTCCACCGCTCTTATCCCATCTCGCAGGAAAATTCTGCCTTTGTCCTGGCGAGCAATGACATGCGAAGCGGGGCATTGCACGGCTGAGTAATCCAGAAAGCTACTCCTACGAAAATACCTTCAGGCGGTCTGAGTAAGTGGCTCCAGGGTGACTTTGTGGCCCAGGCGTTCCAGCCGCCCGACCAAGGATCGGCGGATTCGGTTCACGTCGATCCGGTCAAAGTGGTCCGCACCGAGTTCCCGGTAGTCTTCCTTACGCTTCAGCATGTGATAGGCAATCTCCAGCAGTGCGTGAGCTACCGCCATGACCGCGCGCTTGGCTCCCCGCCGAGCAGCAATGCGCCGATACAGCGCCGAGAGGTAGTTGTTCTTCATCATTGAGATGGCCCAGGCCGCCTGCGCCAGACAACGGCGGAGCGAGACGTTGCCCTTGCGCATCTTGCCACTCAGCCGCTTCCCGGCGCTCTCAAAACTCCCAGGACACAAACAAGCCCAAGAAGCCAGGTGCCCTGAACACGGAAACTGATTCATGTTCATTCCTATTTCCGCCAGCATTCCCCAAGCGGTCACCCGATCGACTCCGGGAATGGTGCATAGCCGAGTGACCCTATCCTCAAAGGGGCGCATGCGCTTATCGATCTCCTGCTCGATCTCATTCCGTTTCGATTCCGTGAAGCGCAGATGCTCGAAGAGCTGTCGGAGCAAAAATCGATGATGCTCGGTCATACGACCTTCGAGCGCCAATTTCAGTTCCGGGATCTTGTTCCGCAGCAGACCTTTGGACATCTCGGCCAGCCGGGCAGCGTCTCCCTCCCCGGCGAGCATGGCCTGCAGGATCGCTCTCCCCGAAGCACCCAAAGCATCGGTCGCTACCGATGCCAACTTGATGTTGGCATCCTCCAGCACCTTCTGAATGCGATTCGCAATCCGATTGATCTCCTGTACCAAACTCACGCGATACCGCGTGAGGTCTCGAAGTTCACGTATGGGCTGCGGGGGCACGAAACTCCCGCGGAGCAATCCGTGCTGCAGCAAGTCCGCAATCCACTCGCTGTCTTTCTGGTCCGTCTTCCGGCCCGGCACGGCTTTGATGTGCTGGGCATTCACCAGCAACACCTCGAACTGCTCCGCAAGAATGTTCCACACTGGCTTCCAGTACACGCCGGTCGACTCCATGGCCACATGCGTCACGCCGCACTGCGCGAGCCAATCAGCCAACTGCAGCAGATCGTGAGTGAAGGTCCCGAAGCGTTTCTTCTCTTTACGGCTCTTCCCCTTGGCCTCCGCCCACAACACACATGCGGTAATACTCTTCTTATGTACGTCCAAACCACAACAGCAGAGATAGAGAACTTCCATCGCGCGACTCCTTTCCACCGCGCGGCGTTGGACGCTTCGAAAAAGCGAAAATCTCCTACGCGTGCTCCCCGAAACTTCTGGAGGCTACAATTCGTTGTGCTTCTCAGCGTCCCAGCCATACTCCTATGCGGGCTCTGCGAGCGCCAGAGTAGCTCGGCCTCTGTCGCCAACGCGGCTGTACAAACGCTACGCCATCTCGGGCCCATTTTCATCTTTCGTTGTGGGCCCCTGGGGACCATGACTTACTCATACCGAAGCGTCTGAATCGGGTCCACTTTTGTCGCGCGTCTTGCGGGGATGTAGCAAGCCGCCAGCGCGACGGCGAAGAGCAGCGCCATCACACTCGCAAAAGTCGCCGGATCGGTCGGCGGGACCCCGAACAGCAAACTCGCCATCAGACGCGCAAGGAAAAGAGCCAGGACGAGGCCGAGCCCAACCCCAACGGCAATCATCCCCGCCCCTTGCTTCATCACCAGGCCGAGCACGTCGCCGGTCTGCGCGCCCAACACCATGCGCAAACCAAACTCCTTTGTGCGCCGCGCCACCGAATAGGAAACCACTCCGTAGATTCCGACAGTCGCGATGGCCAGCGCGACGAGCGAGAAGAGCGACAACAGCAGCGTCAAGAATCTCGGCCGTGCCTGCGCACGCGAAAGCACGTCATCCATTGGCCGCACATCTGCCAAAGGTAATGACGGGTCCAACTCGCCCAACTGTTCGCGAACTGCTCCTGCGAGCCGGCGAGGGTCGCCGCCCTGAGGACGCAGCACCACATACATGCTCGAAACACCCGCGTCCACGGCCGCGGTTTGTCTGAAGGGAAGATATAGCTCCGTGCCCGCAGGTCGGTCCAACCCCGCATTCTTCACGTCATCCACTACGCCGATGATCGTGCACCAATCTTTGTCCGGCCGAACCCTCCTGCCGATGGGGTTCTGATGCGGCCAAAACGTCAGCGCCATCGTTTTGTTGATGATCGCGACATCGGGCGCGCCCTGAACGTCACGATCATCAAATAGGCGGCCGTCCATCAAACGGATGCCCATCGTCGCGAAGTAGTCCTTGCTCACCACTTGATCAAAATCAACGTTCTGAATTGGCCCGCCTTCTTTCTGCACGAATCCTTCGATCTCCGTATCGTTCATGTTCGGCGCGCGTAGCGGCGGCAGCCCGGAAACGAGAGCAGCCGATTTAACGCCTGGGATGCGTTCAACCCGCTCCGCGAATCGTGTCCACAGGTCCGCGATTTTTGCATTGTCCGAGT
This sequence comes from uncultured Acidobacteriota bacterium, assembly GCA_963843265.1. Taxonomy (GTDB): domain Bacteria; phylum Acidobacteriota; class Terriglobia; order Acidiferrales; family UBA7541; genus Acidiferrum. The sequence goes on from CAWJJR010000008.1 coordinate 250,312, forward strand.
ACGTCCCGCTCGGCAAGGAAACCTGCATCGTGATGACGTCATTCGCATTCATGCCAGTATGGACTTCTTGCAGCTTCCAAAAAGCCCGCAGCATCAAACCGCAGCCAATGAGCAGCACCAACGCCATCGCCAGCTCTCCCACAACCAGCGCCCGGCGGAAAAATTGCGCTCCCGCCGCCGCCGTCGTGCTTCCCGCTGTATCCTTCAGCGATTCGGAGATTCCGCTCACGACCAGCGGCGCAATGGGCGCCAAGCCGAAAAGCACTCCGCTGACCACGCTTGTCACCAATGTGAAAACCAGCACCCGCCAGTCCATCGCGATCTCATCTGCTCGCGGTAGGCCCCCTGCATTTGTCAGTTGAACCAGCCGCACCCCTCCGTACGCGAGCGCAATGCCCAGCAAGCCTCCGAAAAAGCCCAGCAGGACTCCTTCCGTCACAAATTGCCTGGCTAGACGCGCCAAGCTCGCTCCCAGTGCGCCGCGAATGGCAATTTCTCTCCGCCGCGCTTCCGCCCTCGCCAGCAGGAGATTCGCCACGTTGACGCTGGCGATCAAAAGTACGAACGCTACCGCTCCCAGCAGCATCAGCAGAGCGGGCCGCACACTCGAAACGACTTCCGCCTGCAACGGGTAACTGACAATCGTGTGATCCTTCGGACTGAAGCTGTGCGTGTGCGGCGCGCGGTTTTCCCCGTAACTCTGAACCAGCGATGCCAGCTCACCTTGAGCTTGCACCGCCGATACGCCGGATTTGAGTCTTCCAAGCAAATAGTAGTTGTGCGACCCCCGTCCGCCCGGTTTGGCCGGATCCAACTGTAACGCGGACCAAACTTGCGCCGGATCCTGTTCGCCGGGAGGAAATTGAAATCCTTTAGGCATTACGCCGATGATCGTGCACTTTTTTCCATCCAGCCGCGTTTCCCGCCCCACAATATTTGGATCGCCGGCAAACTGGGCCCGCCACGTGCCATAAGAGATGTCCGCGACGACATTGGTGCCTGGAACGTCGTCCGACGGTGCAATCAGGCGGCCCGCGATCGGAGAAACGCCAAGCGAGTCCAGCAATCCGCCGCTCACGTACGCGCCGGTCACTCTCACCGGCTCTGCCTTCCCGGCCAAGTTCACGCCGCCGGTAATCCACGCATCCAGCGAAGCCCAGGAGTGTGTATCGCGCCGCAGATCCAAAAATTCCGGCCCCGAAGCCCAAAAGCGATGCAGCCCGCCGTTTGGAAACGTCGGAAACTCGGTATAAATTCGTATCAATTGTTCAGGATGCGCGTAAGGCAGCGGCTCCAGCAGGACCGCGTTGACTACCGTGAATATCCCCGTCGTCGCGCCAATCCCCAGCATCAGGCAGAGCACCGCCGCCGTGGTAAATCCCAGGTTCTTGCGCATCATCCGCAGCGCAAACTGCACATCCTGCCGTAGCGTTCCCATCGAGCGCCCCCTGGAAGTAACTACGTTTGAATCCAACTTATGTTCCCGGTATTACGACCTACGAAGCTTCTAACGCGCCAAACGCGCCTTTGTTTCCGGCTTTCCCCATCGCCTGAATGACTTTCGGGGGATCGCACCTCGAGATTCCTCGCTAGGCCGGCTACTCGTTGAAGGCCGAAATGCTCAATTTCGGCCTTGTCCACTTCATTGTGTGATGCTAAAATGTATCACATGAAAAAGGCGTCCGTCCGCGATCTCCGCTATCGTTTCTCCGTGGTGGAAAATCTCCTCCGCGAGGGACAGGAAATTCAAATCACCAAACGCAAGCGCGTTATCGCCCGCCTGCTGCCTCCCGAGCCGCCCGTCCCCTTGGAAATGCCCGACTTCCTCGGCCGCATGGAAAAAATCTTCGGCAAAAAACGCATGAAAGTCTCCGGCGCGAAGCTTATCGCTCTTGATCGCGAGGAGCGCTTTTGACTTCCTGTGCCGACTCGAGTTTTCTGTTTTCCCTTTACGTTCAAGACGCTAACTCTCATGCTGCCGTGGCTCGGATAAGAAAGGCAATTCCGCCTCTGCTGTTCACGGACCTTGGCGAGCTGGAAATAGTGAATGGAGTCGCACTTCGTCTCTTTCGACAAGAACTTCAGCCCGTTGAAGCCAAGGAGGCCTTGGCCTTGTTTCGTCGGGACACCGAGTCCGGGGTCGTGCGGATTGTCCCGCTCCCCTCTTCTGCATATCAACAAGCAGCCCAAATCGCTGGACGCCACACTCCCGCTCTCGGTACCCGCACGCTTGACGTCCTACAGGTGGCTTCCGCCGTCGTGCTGAAGGCCGATACTTTCTACACCTTTGACCAAAAACAGGCCAGGCTTGCGACCGCCCTCGGTTTGCGTGTTCCTTAGATGACGTAGCGGCGCAAAGTTCCTGCCCGCCCTCCTGCGGCCTGCTCCCTTTAAGTCACACCGTCCGAAACAGGAAGTGCCACGATATATCCACCAGCGCGTGCACGATTGCCGACGCAAAGATCGACCCCGTCTTCCGCCAAGTCCACCCATAAAAAATACCTGCAATCGACGCCAGTATCACGTACCGCCAATTCGGAAATCCCAAGTTCGTAATGTGCGAAAACCCGAAGAGCACCGACGCCGTCCACCACCCCGCCAAATCGCTCTTCGACGCCCGCGACAGGATGTTTTGCAACAACCCGCGAAACAGTAGCTCCTCCGGCCAAGCCGTAAAAAAGAAAATCCCCAGCGAGGTGAACACCAGCGAAGGCCACGCATGCCATTGCGGCGCAAACGCAATGAAGTGCATCCCAGTTCCCAGCGGAATCGCGATGCACGCGAACGCGAAGAAGCTCCCCAGCACAAAAAATCCCCAATGCCGTCCCCAGCCAATCGAATAACCGATTCCGTCCACGCGCCGTATCAGCACAAACGCGGCCAGCGCCACAATCACCGCCAACAGTACGGTAAACACATACGCCAGCCGCGCGCCCGGATACGGCCACACCCGGTGCGACGGCGAGAATTTCACCGCTACCCACACGCCCGCCAACACCAAAAAGTCCTGCCAGGTCCCCGTCGGCCCCCGCTCCGCCGAAGCCGCCAGCCACAGTGGCACAAACACAAAAATTGCCACCGATCCAACGCGGAAAATCCCAAAAGTATTTGTCCCCAGGCCATAGATCAGGTAGGCAAAAAACGCGGCACAGCCTAGCACCACGCCACCCGTAACTCCGAACCGCGCGGCCAGCCGATCACCCACGCCGCGCGCCGCGAAGACCAACATCACCAGAAAAAAGAACGCAAACGCCGTCAGCGTAGCCGCAAACGCGCGCCCTCCGTATCCCTGCCACGTCGCGTACAGCGTCCCCGTGAGGCACAGCCCAGCCCACAGGCCGAGTACGGGAAGCACGCCGAGTTGTCGTGTCGCTGGCAAATTTGCCTCTCCATCTTCAAAATAGAAAGAGAAGATTGTAACGCATGCACACGCCGCCGGGATTTCAACCCAAATCACCCACGCGCCGCTCCTATCTCATCAAACGCATCTTTCCTCGCGCCCAACGCCCATCATGAAGCGCCTCGCCTACATCGACTGGATGCGCGGCCTTGCCTGCGTCCTCATGTTCCAAACGCACTGCTACGACTCCTGGCTCAGTCCCGGCGCGCGCAAATCCGCCCTGTTCACCTGGTCGCAACTCGGCGGCACACTCCCCGCGCCACTCTTCCTCTTCCTTTCCGGCGTCTCTATGGCGCTTATAACGGAACGCCTTCGCGAAAAAGGCGCCTCTCGCACCAAAATCGCGCAGACAACCATCCGCCGCGGCGCGGAAATTTTCGCTCTCGGCCTCCTCTTCCGCGTCCAGGAATACGCCCTCGGCTACCGCTGGTCTCCCTGGACCGATCTTTTCCGCGTCGACATCCTCAACATGCTTGGCCTCTCGATGATGGTGATGGGCGCCCTCTGCTGGCTCAGTGCCGCCCGCGTTCCCTCAGAGGCGGCCACGCTTCCACAAACCATCGTCGCAGCCTCACGCAACCGTGGAATCTTCGCCGGCCTCGTTGCCGCAACGATCGTAGCCCTCTGCACGCCGCTCCTCTGGACCACTCACCGCCCGAGTTCTTTGCCTTGGCCTCTCGAGTCCTACGTCAACGGCGTCCACATCTTCGGCAACCCACAGCCCTGGCTCTTCCCGCTCTTTCCCTGGTCTGGCTTCGCCTTTGTCGGCCTCGCCGTCGGTTTCTTCCTTTTCACTGACATCGCGAAACGCAACGAAACCCTGATCATTGCCGCTCTCGGTGGGACAGGCATACTTGCCTGCCGTCTCTCTCTTCTTTTTGATGCCGCTCCTCTCCATCTCTATCCCGTCTACGACTACTGGCACACCAGCCCCAATTTTTTCCTAATGCGCTGCGGCGTTCTTCTCATCATCCTTTCCCTCATCTACGCCTGGTGCCGCTGGGGTCTCGCTCAGATGGGCTTCAGTCCAATGATCCAGCTAGGCAAAACCTCCCTCTTGGTCTACTGGGTCCACATCGAATTTGTCTACGGCCGCTTCTCCATCCTCCACAAGCGCCAATCCACCGTCCTGCAAGCCACCACCGGCTTGCTCATCATCTTTCTGGCCATGCTGGTCGTTTCCCTCTTGCGCACGAAATGGAAAAATCGCCGCGCCAAAGCGCAAAAGCTCGCCCCGGCGTCCTCGCCTGCCTAAGAATTCCAGTTTTTCGTAAAATTACAAATCGAAGTTGCCGCGTCGACCTACGGTTTTGCTGCGGGAACCTGCTCTTGTGGCTGCGCCTGTTCCGCTCCCTGAGGGATCCGAATAATGATCTCGCCCGGCCGCGCCAGCCCTAAATCATCTCGCGCGATTTTCTCAATCAACCGCGGATCGCTTTTCAAGTCTTTCGACTCCTGCTCCAGCGCCGCATTTTCCTTGCTCAATTTCTCCAGATCCGCTTTCACTTTCTTAATTTCGTTCTGCGTCCGCCGCATGGCCAAAAATCCGTGCGTCCCAAAAATGTCGTGCACGAACATCACGAGCAGCAGCAACCCCAGCAGTCCACTGCCGTATTGCCGCAGCAGCGTTCGGATTTTTTCTTCCGTTGTCGCCTTCTCCAATTTCGGCTTCAGCTTGCCAATACCCACTTCGTCGCCTCGCTCACCAGCTTCGCCGCAGCCGCCGCGCTATTCGCCTCCACATACAAGCGCAGCAGCGGCTCCGTCCCGGACAGCCGCAGCAGCAACCACGACCCGTCCTCGAAACAAAATTTTGCACCGTCCGTCCGGTCGATCGATACAACTTTCCGCCCCACCAGTGTCGAAGCGTCCACCGCCACCTTCTTTACGGCGTTTGCCTTTTGTTCGTCGCTGAGGTGCAAATTTTCGCGCACCGGCCAAAACTCTCTTCCCACTTTCTTGAAAAGCTGCTTGATCTGCTCGCCCGGCGAAGCGCCCCGGGCCGCAATCATCTCCGCCACTAGCAAGCACGCCAGGATTCCATCTTTTTCCGGTACGTGCCCGCGAATCGTTAGCCCCGCGCTCTCTTCTCCGCCCAGCGCAATCTTGTCCTCGCGAATCAATTGCCCGATGTACTTGAACCCCACGGGCGTCTGATACGTTTTCTGTCCGTGCGCTTTCGCTGCCGCATCGATCAGTTGCGATGTCGCCACGCTCCGCGCCGCGGGCATGTTCCATCCGCGCGTCTCGACGATGTAGTCGTACACCAGCGCCAGAACATGATTCGGCTGAATCCATGTTCCGTCGCGATCGATCATTCCAAAGCGGTCTGCGTCGCCATCGGTCGCCAGTCCGGCCGCCGCCCCCGACTCCATCACTGCCTTGCGCAGCGGCGCCAGATTTTCTTCGCTAACGTCCGGCCCCGTCCCGTCAAAAAGACAATCGCGATTCGTACGCATCGCCTGGACCGCGACGCCATGTTCCGCGAGCGCTCGATCCAGATATCCTGCTCCGCAGCCGTGGAGCGCGTCTGTCACAAATTGCACGTTTGCTTTTCGCAGCGTCTCGAACCGCACCAATTCTTCCAGCCGCTTCAAATAACTCTCGCGAAGATTCACTTTCTCCGTCTTCACTCCGCCCGATGGCACAGCCGGCGAACTCGGATACGCTCCCTCCGTGGCAATGATTCTCGCCACTCGCGCTTCAATGTCTTTCGTCACTTCCGGGAGCGCCGGCCCCGCATCCGCTGAAGAAAATTTCAGTCCATGATATTGCGCCGGGTTGTGGCTCGCCGTGAAATTGATCGCCCCATCCAGCTTCGCCCGCTGAATCTCATAAGCCACCGCCGGCGTCGGAGTAAACGTCTCGCAAAGCAGCGTTCGAATCCCGTGCTCCTGCAAAATCACAACCGCGAGCTGCGAAAACTCTTCCGAATAAAATCGCGTGTCGCATCCCACCAGAATCGTCGGATTCTTCGCCTTACTGTTCACGTGCTCCGCGATCGCCCTCACCGCCAGCCGCACGTTCGCGAACGTAAAATCGTCGGCAATCAGCCCGCGCCATCCGGACGTGCCGAATTTGATCGGGGAAGCATTCATCATAGGGGAAGCGCTCATACCGTCGTATTCTATTCCGAGTCTTTCCGATTCGGAAGCGTCCCTACAGGCATGGACAGGCAATTCCCGCGCCTGTAGGGGAGGGGCTTGCCCCTCCCTTTGCACTGCATCTACCAGATTCTCTAATTGGAGATCGCTACATGAAGCCCAGCGAAAACTACCGGCTCGTGCTCGTCACCTGCGCCAATCACATCCAGGCCAAGCTCATCGCCCGCAGCGTCATCGAAAAACGACTCGCCGCGTGCGTCAACATCCTCCGCATTCCCATCGAGTCCCACTATCGCTGGAATGGAAAAGTTGAAAAAGCCCGCGAACTCCTGCTCCTAATCAAAACCACTACCCGGCGCCTCGGCGCTCTCGAAAGGGAAGTTAGACGCCTCCACAGCTACGAAGTCCCCGAATTCATCGCCCTCCTCATCGTAGCCGGCTCCAAACCCTACCTCGACTGGCTCGACGAAAATACCTAGTGGATTCAGGACGCCACTACAGGAACTCAAGGAATTCGGCCAGTGAAAGGCCACACTGTTTGAGGATGTCTGAGAGCGTTCCCTTCGCGACTTCTGAGTGCATCGGAACAACGATCTTCCAAGTTCGGTCTCCGGCCCTCTTTTCCAAAGAAACATGACTGCCCTTTTGACGGAGCTCTATGAACCCAGCCCGTTTCAGCGCCTTGAGCACGCGCTCCCCGGATACGCTAGCCCCAATCTCTCACAGCTTGGCAGCAGTGGGGTGAAGTTTGTTCGAATTGGGAGTTGCGAAATAGTTTCGCGGGGTGCTGTTGTTCGCTAATCCGTTTTTTCGCTTGGCGTGAGAGATTTCCTCTCTCCGAGACTGTTTCGGCGCACACCTTTCCCCCGGTTGACAGAAGCGACGAAAAAGTTGTTCGGGATCTTTCTTTTTCAATACTTTAGCGGCACGGCGCAGAGCTTTTCATAGATTTGCTGGAAGAGTGCGACATAGGGGTACCCACCGGCCAGCGAGACCCACACCTTGCGCACCGTGATGCGGATCAGCGCGCCAATCTTCAGTAACTTGAGCCGAATGGTGGAGCACTGCGCCTGGGCCAACTCCGTTCCCGCCAGTCCCAGTCGCCGCAGCATCTGCAACAACACGTAGGCGATCGAAGAAAAGTACAAGCGCAATTGATTGCTGCGCAGGTAATGCGTGCTGGTGCGGTCACTGAATAGCATCAGCTGCTCTTTAATCCGATTCTCCATATCCCCTCTGGCGCAGTAGTGCTCTTCATACAGCGCCTGTGCCGGCCATGCTTCTCCGCTCAGAGAGGTCACTACGAATCGCGGGTTCTCTCCCTTTTCCAGATGCTCGGCCTTGGCCACCACGCGTCGCGCACGACTCCAGCTTTTCAGCGTCTGATAGAAGAACTCTTTGAACAGTCGAGTCGCGCGTCCGGTCTGTTGGTACTGCGCTTTCGCCTCCGCCATCTCCTTGGCGATCTCCGTCTTCAAACGTTCGTTTTTCGCTAGTCCCAGCACGTACTCTACGCGGTTCGCTTCACACCAAGCCATCAGCTCCTCGCGGCAAAATCCCGAATCTCCACGCACCACGATACGCACCTGGGGCCACGCGGAACGAATCTGGGCCACGATGCGCTCCAGTTCCTCAACACTCCCCGACGACGCATCGATGTTCGACGATCGCAACCGCGCACACAGCAGAAACTCTCCGCAGAAGATGTACAACGGCAGGTAGCAGTAGTGTCCATAGTAGCCATGGAAGAAACGTCCTTCCTGCTTCCCGTGCAGCGGATCGTCAGTGGCGTCCAGGTCCAAAATGATTTCTTTCGGCTCCTCCCGGTGGGCTTGCAGAAAGACTTCCACCAGCAGCCGGTCCACGGCTCCATGATCCAGCACGATCTTTTTGTAGCGCTCCTTCTCACGGACCTTCTCCCCGCTCAGTTCCAACCGATTCAAGGTACTTTTTCCGGCTAACACTTGGTTATCGGGACCCTCCTTCTCAACCAGCACCGCCAGCAGGGGATCATTCCGCAACTCCTCGTGATCGTTCAGATCTTCATATCCCAGGGCCAGCCCATAGACTCTCTGGGCCACCAACTGCTTTACCGGATGTTCGATCAGATCGGGATTCCGATAATCGGTGAAGCAGGCGGCAAACTGGTGGAGGATCCCAATGCGCTTCTCGACCTCCCGCAGCAGCAGACCACCGCCATCGCTGGTGATTGCCCCGCCATCGAACTGCGCCCGGATGTCGCGTCGCTTTTGAGGATGAAATCCGAAGACGAACTGGTTACACTCTGCAGTCATAAGGCTGTTGCTCCTTCTTGGCAGAATTTCTTCCTGATAAAAGAGTTATGCCATGAAGCAACAGCCTTTTTCTACTTAATATGAGAAATTGCGGCTAGAAGCTGTTGCATAACCTAGTACAGGCTCATGAAAAGAAGGTAGTTGAGTTTTCACGGATGAGAGATAAGCAGAGTCAGCAGCGCCGAAGGAGGGCCGATGGCCCGGTCGGGTCCGTTGCTGACGGAAGTGCAGTGGAAGAAAATCGCTCCCTTGCTTCCCAAACCGCGCAAGCACTGCAAGGGTGGCCGTCCGTGGATCGAGAACCGTCGCGTGCTGGAAGGGCTTCTCTGGATTCTGCGGAGTGGGGCCCGCTGGCAGGACTTGCCCGAGGAGTATCCGCATCCCTCGACCTGCTGGCGGCGGCTGCGGGACTGGGAGGAGCAGGGCGTCTGGATGAAAGTCTGGCGCGCGTTTCTAAGCGAATTGAACGAACGCCAGCAGTTAAAGTGGAGCGAATCGTTCTTGGACGGGAGCTTTGCTCCCGCGAAAAAAGGGGCTGCGGAGTGGGAAAAACCAAGCGGGGCAAGGGGACGAAGTGGATGGTGGTGGTCGACGGCCGCGGTCTTCCTTTGGGAGAGTACCTTCACTCTGCATCCCCAGCGGAAGTTCGGCTCGCGGAAACAACGCTCGCGACGATCCGCGTAGGTCGGTGTCATCGTGCAGGGCGTCCTCGGCAGAAACCGCTGCGCGTGATCGCCGACAAAGCCTACGACAGCGATCCGTTGCGCGAGCGGCTGGCACAGCGCGGAATCGAACTGATCGCGCCGCATCGCTCCAGCCGCAAGAAAGCGGCGACACAAGATGGTCGAGCGCTGCGGCGGTACCGACGTCGCTGGATCGTCGAACGCACCAATGCCTGGCTCGGAAACTTCCGCCGCCTGGTGGTGCGCTACGACCGCTCGCTCACGATCTATCGCGCGTTCTTTCATATCGCCTGCTTCATGATCGTCTTACGGAGGGTTGTGCAATAGCTTCTAGGCAACTTTGGCATGTCACCGCGAAACTTCGAGCGTAGTCCAGAACTCCGGAGCTTCAGCGAGTCGGCCGTCGGGGGCTCCCCACGTTTCCAAATACAGTTCGACGGCTTCGCGCAAGTTGGCACGCGCGGACTCCACGTCTTTCCCTTGCGAGGTGACGCTAAGCTCAGGACAACGCGCTACGTACCAGTCGTCTTCTTTAGTGATGAGTGCAGAGAATCGGTAGTTCATAAAGTCATGCTAACCAATGCTAGCGTCTGAGACAAGCGCGTTAATCACGGCAGCGTACAAAGGCGTGACAGCTTGTTTTCACCAGTAGCCCCTCACGGCTCATCAATTACCCGTCTCACACATACAAAAGCGCCTGATCCAAATCCGCCATAATATCTTCCACGTCCTCAATCCCCACCGAAATCCTCACCAACCCCTCCGTAATCCCAATCCGCTCCCGCACTTCCGCCGGCATCGAAGCGTGCGTCATCTGCGCGGGCAACGAAACTAAAGTCTCCACCCCGCCCAAACTTTCCGCCAGCGCGCACAATTTCAACTTATTCAAAAATCGCCGCGCTGCTTCCAGCGATCCCAAATCAATCGCCAGCATCGCTCCCGGCCCTTTTTGTTGACGCCGCGCAAGCTCATGCTGCGGATGCGTCGGCAATCCCGGGTAATAGGTCTTGCGAACTTTAGGGTGTGCATCCAAGTGCCGCGCCACAGTGATTCCGTTCGCATTGTGCTGCAACATGCGGATCGCCAGCGTCTTGATCCCTCGCGAAATCAAAAAGCAATCCATCGGCGCTAGCCCCGCGCCCGCCGACCGCTGTATAAAATAAATCTTCTCCGCATCCTCGGGCCGCGTCAGCACCACCGCTCCGCCCATCGAGTCGCTGTGCCCGTTCAAATACTTCGTCATCGAATGCACGACGATCTGCGCGCCCAGTTCAATCGGCCGCTGCAAATAAGGACTCAAAAAAGTGTTATCCACCGCCAGTGTAACGTTCCGCTCGCTAGCCAGTTTCGCGATAGCGCTGATATCCGTCACGCGCATTGTCGGATTTGTCGGCGTCTCGATATAAATCAGCTTGGTATTCGGCCGCATGGCCGACAGCACGCAAGCCGGAATCGATGTATCCACAAAGCTGAATTCCAATCCAAAATGCACCAAAAGCTGCGTCGAGAGCCGGTACACGCCGCCGTACACAGCTTCCGACAGCACAACATGGTCTCCCGGACGAAAAAGCCGAAACACCGCATCAATCGCCGCCATTCCCGAAGTGAAAACGTACGCGCTATGCCCGCCCTCCAGTTTCGCTACGGTCCGTTCCAAAGCCTTCCGGTTCGGATGATTCGATCTCGAGTAGTCGTACCCCTTGTGCTTGCCAAGCTCTTCGTAAACGTACGTCGAGGTCTGATAGATTGGCGCAACGACCGCACCCGTGGCGGGATCCGGCTCCTGTCCGACGTGTATCGCGTTCGTTGCAAATCCCATTGTGGTCTCCTCTTACCCCGAAAGCCTTAGCCCCGGGCGCTCAGTCCATCGCATTCAAGATAATCTGTTTCGTTTCCCCTGTGATGTGGGAGTTCTGTACTAGGGGGCATCGTTGCACTCGCGTCTCTCGACGGCGCACAGCGCAGATTCTTCAAAACTTACAGGACCACCAACGGTGAGTCAAATCTGCCGCTGCAGCCTGTAGCCTGGAATACATCCTCGCTCTTCCAAACCGCCCCAGACTACGAGCAGCATTTGCCATTCCATTTGCATCTTAAACTCCAGCGGAGTAACTTTACCTCAGAACATTTTTCTGTGGAATATGGGGTCCACTGGAACATGGTATTCTCTCGACCCAAGTTGGGAATTTTTTTCTTCGCCTTTTTCCTTGCCGCCGCTCTTGGTGTTTCTGCCCAGGATCAGCCCGCTGCTCCGCCCAAGTCTCCCGGGCAATCCGATGCACCCTCTAAGCTGACGATCGAAGTCACCGCCGGCGACAAGGCCGAACCTGTTGAAAATGCCAGCGTCTACGTCAAATATATCGAGCAGCGCACCCTCAGGAAGGATAAGAAAGTAGAACTGAACGTCAAAACCAATCGCGAAGGGGTCACCCACGTTCCCGACGCGCCTCTTGGCCGCGCTCTCATTCAGGTTATTGCTGATGGATGGAAGACCTACGGACGCTGGTACGACATCACGGACCCTCACCAAGTCATAAAAATTCATCTCGAGAGACCGCCCAAGTGGTACTAAGTTGAGTCGCACTCTGTAATGTGTGTAGTGGCATCCGTCACTCCATGGAATTTTTTACCTTCGCCTTTCCCATCGTTCTCATTTTGCTAGTTTTGTTTTGCGAACGCCTCTTCCCACCATCAAAAAGCATCGCCACGGAAAAAATAAATTGCACCGAAATTGTGCAAACAGGAGCAGCCCATTGAAGAAAGTGAACTTACATGGCCGCACGAGACGATTTTCCACACACTTATCAACACTTGTGTTGAAAACTTAATCGTGCAGAAATATATTTTTCCGAGTTCGGCACGATGCGTGCCCGCCATTTCTCGCCAAATTTTGACCCCACCACCATCGGATGTTAAAGTGATTCATCGGATTTCCGAATGAATGAGACATTTGATGGAACTTTTTCTCTCTTGCAAATGTTGTGGGGCAACGTCATCGCGCGTCCGCTCCGCAGCTCTCTCAGTGTAGTCGCCATTTCCATCCAGGTTATCTTGGTTCTCCTCATCGTCGGTCTCACTTCGGGAGTCCTTTCCGAATGGGGAAAGCGCCAGGAGGGCATTGGCGCCGATCTTCTTGTCCAGCCTCCCAACGCCTCTATTTTCTTTGCATTCTCCAGCGCCGTCATGCAGGAATCCTTGGGCGCTAAAATTGCCGCCCTCCCTGGCGTTGATGAAGTTGCTCCCACGCTTATCCTCACCGAGCCAAAAAGCTTTGTCATCGTCTATGGTATTGATTTCAAACGCTTCAACGCTCTTAGCCGCGGGTTTTTATTTCGCGAAGGGCGTCCCTTTGCCTCTCCCGACGAAGCCATCGCCGATGACATCATCGCGCAAACCAAGCATTTGAGAGTCGGCGACCAAATCACTCTTTTGAATCATCAGTTTACAATCTGTGGGATCGTCGCCCATGGCAAAGGCGCCCGCTACTTCATTCCTCTTAAGACGGCGCAAGATATCGCCGGCGCCGAGAATCGCGTTTCCATGTTCTATGTTCGCAGCAAGGGTGACACGGAAGGAACGCGCGCGGAAGTTCTCGCTCTTGATCCTCTGGATCGGGTACGTTCTATGGCCGAATACGTCACGCTCATGAGTTCCTCCAATCTTCCTCAATTGAAACCTTTTACTCGCACCATGGTCGGCCTTGGCATCGTCATCAGCTTTCTGGTCGTGCTTCTCAACATGCACACCATGGTCATGGAGCGTACTCGCGAAATAGGCATTCTCAAGTCCTTGGGCCTTTCCCGGTTCGGTATCCTGCGCATGTTGCTGGGGGAAACTCTTATCCTCACGCTCTTGGGTTGCGTTCTGGGAATCATCCTCACGTATTTTTTTCAGGCCGTCATGAGGGAGACGCACCCGGACCTCACGATTTTGATTACCCCTGAGTGGGTTTTCACCGCCACGCTTCTGGCTCTCGCGGGAGCTGCCATTGGCGCCGTGTATCCCGCGCTTCGCGCCGCCAGCTATGACCCCGTCGTTGCCCTGGCCTACGAATAGTCCCAGGCGCTTCATCTCACGTCCGAACGCTGAAAAGCAACACACACCTGTTAAGAAAAGGCGGCTTTCAGACACCCTCTGAAAAGGAGTTTCAATTTTCTTTGAAGGGAAATTTTAATTCCTCTGGGCGAATAAATCGCCGCCATCGCCAGTCCCTCAAGAGATACAGAATTCGAACGTGTCCCGTTTCGCCACGGAAACATGCTCTTCCGATTGCCTCCCTCCCGGCAAACTGGTAGTTTTGAGGCACTCTCCGGTCCTTCTATTCTGGAGAATTCCGCCGGCCCGGCGGCAAACATGAACACAAGGAGCCACTCCATGAAGCGAGTGCACGTCATCCTGATCGCCGCTTGTCTTCTCCCCGCAATTGGGACTGTTTCCCGCGCCCAGATGGGCATGAACTTTTTCAAAAAGCCGGCGATTGCCGATATTTTCAAGCCCGTTGTGGGGAATGGCGCCGTTTACGAAACCGAGCAGCACCAACAGAAGAGCACTATCGAAATGAGCATCGTCGGCCAGGAAGCGGTCGACGGAAAGGACGCCTACTGGCTCGAGTTTGGCCACACCGATCCGAGAAGCGGCATGGTCATGTACGGCAAAATGCTCGTCACCAAGGATGACTTCCAGTTTCACCGCATGATTGTTCAGCGGCCCGGCCAGCCGCCCATGGAATTTCCCGCGAGTATGATGGCGAACGCGCCGTCGCACATGAGCACGGAATTGGAGAAGTGGCACAAAGTCGGGCCTGACACTGTCACTGTCCCGGCTGGCGTTTTCCTCTGCGATCACTGGACCAAAGACGACGGAAAAGGCGATGTGTGGGTCAGCTCGAAAGTTTCTCCCATGAGTATGGTGAAAGAAACCACGCCCACGAATTCGATGGTCCTCGTCAAACTCATTTCCGATGCCAAAGACCACATCACCGGAACGCCCATCAAATTCGACCCGGAAGCGATGAGACACCAGATGCAACAGCAAAACCCACAGTGAGACAACAGCATTCGATAAGAAATTTCCGATGATGCCGGACTTAGGCAGCGTGAGAACTGCTGAGGATCGAGACGTAAAATCTTGAGCGCCCAAGGGAAAGGCCGTGCGCGGGACTAATGCGCCCCTCTTAAGCTCCAGGCGCGAAAGAAGCAAGTTCGCGGGAGACGTCATCGATCGTGGCTAGCGGGCAGGCCACGTGAACGTGTTCGCCCGGCTCGTCCACATCGATCAGCAAAGCGCCGTCATGCGTGCGGATATGAACATGCTGTTCGCCGTCGCGCACTTCGACCAGTTCGGCTTCGGGATATTTTTGCAGTTCTTTCGCGACGACATGTACCAGCGGCATGTACTGCCCAGCTCTTTCGCCGGCTTCTTCCATCTTTTGGCGGGGAACGAAGTGCATGGCCATGGGAACTACCGCCGCAGGCACCCAAACGTGGACGTGCGATCCGTTGCCATGACTTTCGTCGACGTCAACGCGCAGCAGTCCTTCGCGAAAAGTATAAGCGCCCGCCATCAGGACAGTGGCCCCAAAACCCAGAGCGATTTTTCCGAGGAGTACCATCTCACTTATCCTTTCCCGCCTTCCGCTTTTCCGCAGGAGACTGTTTCGGGGCCCGAATTCCTTAGACGCAACCTAGTTAGTGGTTAATCGGCGACGTTCTTGGAATCCATCCAGACGTGAATCGTGCTGTCGTCATCTTTCACCGAGACCAGATCCACATCGCCTTCCGCCGCAAGAGCGTGCAGCCCGGCAACGATATCCAACTCATCTTTGCCTGCGGAGAGTAGCGCTTGAACGACTTTCATGGGAACTTTAACTTCCACCTGTGAATTCTTTGGCTTGTTCTTGTCATGAACATGGACAAGGAACTGGCCGTCTTTCTTTGCCACGCTGATGTCGGCATCCTTGCTCTGCACGGTTACGAACTCGCCGTCTTTGGTGGTGCGAACGGCGTCAAAAAGCGTGCGAATGTCCACGCCGTCGCAATCCATGCAGCCGATGCGCACTTTGCCGTTGTGGAGGCGGTCGTGGTCGATGGCCGGAAGAACCTTTTCGGCCAGCTCGACGGGAACATTGACGCGGACGGTTTCGCCCTTGTCATTGGTGCTGATCACGCGGACGTGGAGCCAGCGCTCACCGCGCGCGGAACTGCTTGATTGGCTTGAACTTGTTTGTGCCTGGATGCCGAGAGGAGCGTAGAGACATGCGGCGGCTAGGAAAGCGATTACTGGAAGCACGCGCCGGGAATGGTTGGCCATGAGGGAATGCCTCCTTTGGGCATTTGGCGATACATACGAATAAGACGTGGGAAAAGTTCCGGGATTAACAGTTTTTTAGTCCCGAAAGAACGACAGAGAGCGCGGAGGGCGCGTAGACCGCGAAGCCGTCAAGACGGGCACGGCGTGCCGTGCCCCTACGGAGGCAAGCGGATACAACGTCGGATTCATTGGGGTTTCCATTTTAAGAAGACTGCCGCTAGCGGCGGGAGGGTGAGGCACAGAGAGTGGGCGCGGCCCTGGGCAGGCTGGCTCGACGCGATTTGGCCGCCGAGATTGCCTACATTCGAGCCTCCATAATTGGCGGCGTCCGTGTTCAGGACTTCCTCGTAAAAGCCGGGCTGAGGGGCGCCGATGCGGTAGCCCTCACGAACAACGGGCGTGGCGTTGAGGACGACGAGGAGCAAGTCTTCGGACTTTTTTCCGTGGCGGGCGAAGGCGAAAACGCTGTTGTCGGCGTCGTTGGCGTCCAGCCACTCGAAACCCTGCCAAACAAAATCAACTTGATGCAGAGCGGGCTCGGCGGCGAGAAGCTTATTCAGGTCGCGAACGAGGTTTTGGATGCCGCGGTGCGAATCGTATTGGAGCAGGTGCCAATCGATGCTGGTGGCTTCGCTCCACTCGCTGCGCTGGGCGAGTTCCTGGCCCATGAAGAGGAGTTTCTTGCCGGGGTGGGCGCACTGATAGGCCAGCAGCAGGCGGAGATTTGCGAATTGCTGCCATAAATCGCCTGGCATTTTGTGGAGCAGGGAATTTTTCCCGTGGACGACTTCGTCGTGGGAGAACGGGAGCATGAAATTCTCGGTGAAGGCATAGAGCATCGAGAACGTCATTTTGTTGTGCTCGTATTTGCGGTGGATCGGATTCTTGGAGAAATAGCTCAGCGTGTCGTTCATCCAGCCCATGTTCCATTTCAGGCTGAAGCCCAGACCGCCGAGATACGTTGGACGCGAGACGCTCGGCCAGGAGGTGGATTCTTCGGCAATGGTGAGGATGCCGGGGAAGCGGCCGTGCGTGACTTCATTCATACGTTTGATAAACGCGATGGCGTGCAGATTTTCGCGGCCGCCGAACTCGTTGGGGATCCACTCGCCCTCTTTGCGGGAGTAGTCGAGATAAAGCATGGAGGCGACGGCGTCCACGCGCAGGCCGTCGATGTGATATTTGTCGAGCCAGAATAAAGCGTTGGAGATGAGGTAGTTCTGGACTTCGTTGCGGCCGTAATTGTAAACGAGAGTGCCCCAATCGGGATGCGTGCCCTGCCGTGGGTCCGAATGCTCGTAAAGGTGTGTACCATCGAATTGCGCCAGGCCAAACGTGTCGCGCGGGAAGTGCGCGGGAGTCCAATCCAGAAAAACGCCGATGCCCGCCTGATGGCAGCGGTCGACAAATTCCATAAATTCGGCGGGAGAGCCGTAACGGCTGGTGGCGGCGAAATAGCCAATCGTTTGATAGCCCCATGAGCCGTCGAAGGGATGTTCCATGATGGGCAGCAGCTCGATGTGGGTGTAGCCGAGATCCTTTACATAGGGAATGAGTTGATCGCCGAGTTCGCGGTAGGTCAACCAGCGATTATTTTGCTCAGGGACGCGGCGCCAGGAGCCGAGATGGACTTCGTAGACGGAGATAGGGGTCTCGAGCCAATTTTTCTTGGAACGTGCGCTGATCCACGCCGTGTCCGTCCACACGTAAGTATCCAGGTTTACGACGACGGAGCCGGTATTGGGGCGGAGTTCGGCGCGAAAGGCGTAGGGGTCTGCTTTGAGGGGGAGCATCGCGCCATTCGAGCCGATGATTTCATATTTGTAGATGGCGCCTTCGGCGAGCTCGGGCACGAAAAGTTCCCAGATGCCGGATGACCCGCGGGCGCGCATGGGATCGACGCGGCCGTCCCATCGATTGAAGTCGCCGACGACGCTGACGCGCTGCGCGCTCGGCGCCCAAACCGCGAAATGGACGCCGCGGACGCCTTCAAGAGTTTTCAGGTGCGCGCCGAGTTTATCGTAGGTGTCGTAGTGGCGGCCTTCGCCCATGAGATGGAGATCGAATTCGCTGAGCAGATAAGGGAACGCGTAAGTATCCAAAGCTTCGACGGTTTCGCCGTACCCCGTGCGGTAGCGAATGCGATAAGCGGAAGGATCGGGCTTCTCGCGATAGGTTTCGGGGAGCGCGGCTTCAAAGAAGCCTTCAGGGCGAATGCGATTTGCGGAGATGGATTCGGAAAAGCCTTTGAGAAGAACGCTGGCCTCTGCTGCGCCGGGGCGAAAGAAACGTATGACCCAGCGATTGCCCGCGGGCGTGGAAACCGGATGCGGACCGAGGAGTGCGAAGGGATCGGCATGACGACCGGCGACGAGGGCGTCGATTTGGGCGTCGAGATTAGGGTCGGCGGCGCGGCGCGCGGCGGAGGCGGACTTGCGTTCTTCAGTCATGGGCGGTAGCTCCGCGATTGGGCGAAAGGGATAGCGGAGGAGAGGTACAGTGTACAAGGACGAGGAAAGAGTGGGTAGTGAGTAGTAGGCAAAGGGTGAGAAGCGGCGAGTGTTGAAAGCCGAGCGCCTCGTGTGTAGCCGGGGGATCCCTGAGATATTAGACCGGGCACGGATACTACTGCTATCAGTACTTGCAACGCAGGGTTCATGGAGTCTTAACAGAGCGGCAAACCTCCAGGTGAATGAGCGTGGGAAGATTCGTGCGCCTTGGAGGGCTACACTTGTGAAAAAACGGCGTGCTTTGACAGTCTTGGCAGTGGCGGCAGCGTTTGCACTAGCAGGAGGAGTATTTGTCAGCAAGATGTCCGCGGATGATGATCACGATCATTCGAGGCACTTCCAGTTCGCACCAGACAGCTTGGTGCTCAGCAAGAGCGTGTATGTGGGCAATGCTTCGACCGTGATTGCGGGCGAGGCCTTGCCGCCGGGATGCATGGGCGGTGCAACCGGATTGACGGTGAATGTGCCCTTAATCGCGGGCGGCACTACTCCCGTTGCGGTTCCGTGCGGCTACGCCAGCGACAATGGCGAAGCTCCCAACGATCAGGACACGCACAACGTTTGGAATAACTCTGGCACGGACGGTAGCTTTGGCATCACCTCACCAATCTTTCTGGAAAACATTACTCAGGATGGCTGGGAGCTCGGGACGTTGCCTATCCCAAGCGACAAGATAGTGACTAGCTTCAGCTCGAAATCCGAGCTGGCCCTGAACCTCTCTGCGGATGGCAAGTCGCTGACCTTCATGGGCTATCAAGGCGGAGTCGGATGCGGCGGAGCGGAAGTTTCTCCGACGGCGCCGAATCTGATTGACGTTTCGGCTTCCAATACGCCAGGGATCTGCGATCCGACGAATCCGGTAACCTCCAATTTGCAGGACACGCCGAATATTCCCACGGCTTATTATCGCGCGGTAGCGGAAGTGGATGCAGACGGCCATCTGAGTATCACCGAGGGCAATGCGTACAGCGGCGACAACGGGCGCGCTGCCATTAAAGGCGCGAATGACGTTTACTATATGGCGGGCAATGATAACAGCGGAAACATCGGCAAGAAGCAGCTCCCACTGACAATCCCCGGATTTGAACTGATCAACGCGACGGGCGCGGAACTGTTGATTCCGGGACTGACCCCGCCAGTACCCGCGACGCCGCCAGCCCTCGGCATCGATATGATTGGGAGGTTGGAGTTTCTATCGGGTGACAAGCAGGGTAAAGACACCAATTTCCGCGGCATCACGATCTTTAACAACACGGTATACGTAAGCAAAGGCAGCGGCGGGAATGGAATCAACTCCGTCTTTCAAGAGGGCACGGCAGGCACTCTGCCAACTGGCACTCCAGCGGAGTTAGCGACGGTACCGCTGACGATTCTGCCTGGCTTCCCCAACACCGAAGCAAGCACGAGCACCAACTTTCCGTTCGGAATGTTTTTCGCGAATGCCAACACCCTCTATGTGTGCGATGAGGGCGATGGAACATTTGTGAGCCCGCCGGTGAATGGCAACGTCGCCGATGCGCAATCCCAGGCGACGGCGGGCTTGCAGAAGTGGGTGCTTCAAAACGGCGTGTGGAACATGGTTTACGTATTGAACGCCGGGTTGAACATTGGCGTGCAATATAGCGTGGATCATTATCCAGCCTCGATTAATCCGGCCACGGGCGGCTGCCGGAACATCACCGGGCGCGTAAATCGTGACGGCACAGCAACGATTTGGGCCATTACGTCCACGGTGAGCGCCAATGGCGATAACGGAGCGGATCCGAACAAACTCGTGAAGGTGACCGACCTGGTCTCGGCAACCACGCCGCCGGCCGCGGGCAGTTGGCTGGGAACCTTCCAGACGGTGCGTTCCGCGCGTGCGGGAGAAGTGTTTCGCGGAATAGCATTTGCGCCGTCGGAAGGCCACGACGATTACGGCCACGGCGACAACCACTAATCATCTAGAGCCGCTTCAGCAACCTCCCCGGACTTCATCAGGTCCGGGGAGTTTTGTTTTTGCGCTGGAAATTTTGCGCTGACGACACGTTGCGTCAGTTTGAGTCTGAGAGTTAAAGGAGACTTTGGTTTGGCAGGGGATGTAAGATGCGGGGCGCTGGAAGCGAGGGAGCTTAGGGGGAATATGCGCGATTTGTCGGAAGTTCGGAGTGTCGGGCTTTTCGTGTTGGCGGGAGGGTTGTTGCTGATGAGCGGGAGCGCGGACGGACAAGACCGGAGCCAGACGCGGTCGATGGTGATTTCGCGCAACGGGATTGTGGCTTCCGAGTCGCCGCTGGCTTCGCAGGCGGGTGTGCGTATTTTGGAGAGCGGCGGAAACGCGGTGGACGCGGCGATTGCCACGAACGCCATGATGGGCGTTGTCGAGCCGATGATGAACGGGATCGGCGGGGATTTGTTCGCGATTGTGTACGACGCCAAGGCCAACAAACTCTATGGAATGAATGCCAGCGGCTGGGCGCCGGCGGGACTGACGATTGAGCATCTGCACGAACTGGGTTTGCGCGAGATGCCGCAATCGGGCGTGAATTCCATCACAGTGCCGGGCGCGGTCGACGGCTGGCAGAAACTCGCGGATAAGTTTGGACGGAAGAAATTGAAGGAAGATTTGGCGGCGGCGATTCGAACCGCGCAGGACGGTTTTCCCGTGCCCGAGTGGGATGCGGCGTATTGGGCAGCGGAAGTCGAGTACTTGCGCAAAGACGACGCGGCGACCACGCTTTACTTGCCCGGCGATCACCCGCCGCATGTTGGAGACTTGTTCAAAAACCCGGAGCTGGCGGAATCCCTGGAGCAGATCGCACAGCATGGACGGGACGCGTTTTACAAAGGCGAGATCGCGAAGAAAATTTTAGACGCGATGAAGCGCCATAACGGGACGATGACGGCGGACGACCTGGCGAAATTTTCTGCGGAGTGGGCCGAGCCGATTTCAACGACCTACCGCGATTGGGCAGTCTACGAAATGCCGCCGAACGGGCAGGGAATGGATGCTCTGGAAATGTTGAACATCATGGAGACATTTCCCATGGGCTCGAAGGATTGGGGATTTGGCTCGGCTAATGCGTTGCACGCGGAGATCGAAGCCAAGAAATTGGCCTACGCGGACATGGCGAAATATTTGGGCGATCCTCGAGGGCAGAAAATACCGGTCGCGACGCTGATTTCGAAAGCGTGGGCAGCGGAGCGCGCAAAGCTGATCGATCCCGAGCACGCGAATTGCGACGTTCGCGCGGGAGATATTTCCGGCGGAAGCGAAACGACTTATCTAAGCGTCGTGGACCGCGACGGAAACATGGTGTCGCTGATTCAAAGCAACTATTCGGCGTTTGGTTCGGGGGTTGTGGCGGCCGGAACGGGATTCGCGTTGCAAAATCGTGGCGGGTTGTTCGTGCTCGATCCAAGTTCGCCGGATGCGCTGGCGGGACACAAGCGGCCGCGGCACACGATTATTCCGGGATTTGCGCAGAAGGACGATCTGCGGATGGCGTTTGGAATTATGGGCGGCTGGAATCAGGGGCAGGCCCATGCGCAGTTCATCGCAAATATTGCGGACTTCAAAATGAATATTCAGGCCGCCGTCGAGGCGCCGCGATTCACAAAATACACGTTCTCGGGTTGCGACGTCGAGATGGAAAACCGCTTCAGCGGCAAAACGCGCGAGGAATTGACGGCGCGGGGACACCAAATAAAGGTCCTGGGAACCTTTTCGGCGCGAGTGGGCGGCGGGCAAGCCGTCCTGCGGGATTTTGCGTCGGGCGTGAATTACGGCGCATCGGATCCGCGGAAAGATGGCCAGGCCGTAGCGGAATTACCATTTTAGTAGCAGTATCGGGTTGGAACTGGCCCCCGGAAACCTCGGCGAGATCGGCAAAAGGAATCCTCTTCCGGGCGAAAAAGGGGAATGAATCTTCCCAGGCCGTCCGTAAGTACAGGTCCGCCAGTTCTGCAAGCTATGTATTATCAGCGAGTTAGGCGGAGTGACCTTGGCGGGCGAGTTGCACCTGTACCAATGGCCAGGGACGGTGCCCGCAGCAACGCTTCCCTGCAGTGGAGCCCCCATGGGACTAGAACGGATTGCCCAGAGCTTCCTTCGCTACGTCGCCTTTTCGGCCCTATGTTTCGCCATAAATCCTCCCGCCAAAGCGCAAACGGTCGAAGTGTCCGGCAGCTACGAGTGCACGCAAGCAAAGGTGGACGGAAAAACCATCGCTTGCACTGCGGCGCCGCTCATCCTCAAAGATGATGGCCATTTCGAATTGCGAGGGTGGGAAGGCAGTTACCTGGTGGATGGAGAGTGGGTCGAGCTTTCCGATTCGCTGACGAAGGCGCGCGCGAAAATCGCGCCGGGCCACAAAATCGTCCTGCGGTATTACGGGAAGCATGGCTGGGAAGAAATGACCTATGAACGGCGCGTGGCGGAGATGGGCAAGATTTCGTTGGCTTAGCAAGCGGATTGTCAGTCGTGCGTTTAGAGTCGTAGGACTGGGGCTTTGGCCCTGCCGATGCATGGCAAATTGGCAAGGACAATTCCTCGCAGAAATGTGAAGAGAAGAATCAAGGAGATTTAAATCCACCGAGACGAAGGGCCTTGCGGTCAAAGGTCCATGTCCAGGAGCAGCCGGCTCTAGTCCCAAGTGCGGATATCATGGCGTCCGCAAACGACCCCCATCCCTCCTTAAGCGCGATCATCGCGGTGAAAACCTCCTGCTCGGCTTCCACAACGAGTACATCAACCTGGAGAATGCGCTCGATGGCGGCCGCGATTTCGGCGGCGGACAAGCCATAAGCGCGAGCCAGCACCCAGACCGTTTCCACCGTGGCCAAGATACTGACGAAGCCCTGATTTTCCTCCGTTAGTCTTTTTTCGATTATTTCGGTTGCCTTGGGCGATTGGATTGGATCGTCCTGGGCGAGGTACCGGACCAGGATGTTCGTGTCGAGCCCGATCATCGGCGCTTGGCGCGAGGCGTGCTTCGTGCCGCAACCTCCGCGCTGGCTTCGGTCATCTCCGAAGTTGACACGGGCCGGCGCCGGCGAGACTTGATCATGCCCCGCAGCGCCGAAACAGGAAGCATCGGCAAGAGAACCACGCTGCCATCAGGATGCACAAAGAATTTGACGCGATCGCCGGGTTTCAGCCCAAGGTGCTCTCGAACTTTCTTGGGGATCGTGGCCTGCCCTTTGACGGTGAGTGCCGATTCCATCTCCGCTCCATTACATTCTATAATAAGTAATACCAAGGAATACGGCCTGAGTCAAGATAGTCCGATGAGGGGCGCAGCGGGAATTAATGTGCCTCGGGTAGATAGCCGCGGCCACGCAAGACTTTGCCTGCAGCGGCGCCGGTGAGTTTGCCATGATCGTATTCGATCTGGCCGTTGACGATGGTGTAGCCGACGCCTTCGGAGAGCAGCGTCGGCTGAGTGAAGGTGGCGTGGTCGATGATTTTCGCGGGGTCGAAGATGGTGACGTCGGCGAAATAACCCGGCTTGAGCAGGCCGCGATTTTGAAGATGTTCGCGCTGGGCTGGCAGGGAAGTGATTTTGCGGATGGCGGCGGAGAGCGGCATCATGTGTTCGTCGCGAACGTAATGGCCGAGAAAGCGCGGCATGGCGCCGAAAGCGCGCGGATGCGTGTGCGGCTCGAAGTTCGGGCCGTCGAGCGACATTTCGTTGGCATCGAGGCCGATGCTCGTCCAGGGCTGGTCGAGGCCGGTCTTGATGTCTTCTTCGCTGGCCATGAAATAGATCGCGCCGGTTTGCGCGGAATCGGCGATGACAAAATCCATCAGCGCATCCTCGGGAGACTTTTTCCAGGCGCGAGCGACGTCTGCGACGGTCTTGCCTTCGAACTCTTTTAGCTCCTGCTTCTCGATGGAAGCGAGCATCACGCCCGAAGCGCCGCCGCAATCGTAATAGAGATTTTCCCAGTCCGGATGATCGCCTTCCAGAAGTTCCTTCTTGATGCGCGCACGAACGGCGGGATCTTTGAGTCGCGCGAGGAGTTTTTCCGTGCCCCCGTCAGCGACCCAGGGCGGAAGAGCCGAAGCGAGAGCCGTCGCGCCCGCGGGATACGGGTACATATCCGCGGCGATATCGAGGCCGGAATCGCGCGCGGATTGGATTGTGGCGACGACGTTCCTCATGTTGCCCCAGCGCGATTTGCCACTCACCTTCAAGTGGAAAACTTCGACGGGAAGATGGGCTTCGCGGCCGATGCGAATGGCTTCGGCGAGCGCGGCCATCTCGGAAGCGCCTTCGCTGCGCATGTGCGTGGCGTAAATGCCGCCGTATTGGGAAGCGACTTTCGCGAGTGCGATGAGCTCGTCGGTCTTGGCATAGATATTCGGCGGATAGATGAGCGCGCTGGAGATGCCGAGCGCGCCGTCTTTCATGGCTTGCGCGACAAGCGATTCCATTTGCGTCAGTTCAGCGGGAGTCGGAGCGCGATCGTCATCGCCGATGACAGCTTCGCGGACTTGTGCGGAGCCGACGTAAGTGCCGATGTTGAGGGGCGTGCCTTGCTTTTCGAGGCGGCGGAAATAGCCGTCGAGAGTGGTCCAATCGACGGTGAAGTGAAAATGATCGAGCATCGGCTTCATGGGGGCGAGAGTTTTTTCGTTCTGCGGAGCGATCGAGCCGCCTTCGCCGGTGATTTCGGAAGTGATGCCTTGCGAGAGTTTGCTGAGCGAGCGATTGTCGAGCAGAAGCGACCATTCGGATTGGCCGAGCATGTCAATAAAGCCCGGCGAAACGATCTGGCCTTGCGCATCGATTTCGCGCTTGGCGTGCGCGTCGTGCAGGTCGCCAATGGCGGCGATGCGGTCGCCTTGAATAGCAACGTCAGCGGCATACCAGGGATTGCCTGTGCCGTCGAGAATATGCCCATTGCGGATGATGAGATCGTATTCGCCGGAAGTCGAGTAAGTAACTGAGGAAGAGGCCGAGGACGCAGAGCCTTCCAGCGGAGCATCGTATGCGGCGGCGGCAATTTCGCCGAGAGCTTGTCCGCCAACTTCTTGCGCGGCATCCGGATCGAGCGGCAGACTGACGTGATTTACGTAAGCCGCGAAGGCGAGTTTCTTGCCGCTGGCCGTGATGACAAAGCCGGCGAGGCCTTTGCCATTGAGCATCATCTTGCCATTGAGCTTATCTTCGGAGCCGAACGTTCCCGTCTTTGCGAAGACGTGGCCGGCGCCGGGATTATTGACCTGAATTTTGGCGAGCGTGCCGTCCTTGCCGAGAATCGGAAGCGCTTTGAAAAAGACCGGAAAATCGGGACGCGTGCTCAGGTAAGCCATGTAGTGCGCGATGAAATCCGGGCTAAAGAGATCGGCCCAGTCGCCGCCCTCGCCATCGCCTTGCGAAACGCCGGACATGTCTAGTTTGGCGTCCTGAAGAAAACCGCGCTCGATTTTGAAACCGGCGTGGACCGGGTCGGCGAGATCCTTCGCGATGAGCGTGCCGAGAAGATAGGGCCCCATGCTGGCATGAAGATTTTGGCTGACTTTGAGCGTGACCTTTATCTCTTCGGAGAGCGGCGGCGAAATGTGTTCGGCGACTTGGTTGTCAGGAGTGTAGGATGACGCGAACGTCTTAAAGTCAGGCGCAGGAGCATTCTTCGGAGGTTTAATCTGGATCCCAGCGGAAGTGAGACATTCGGCAAGCACGGTTTCCGCAAATTTTGTTGGCGACGGGACGGCGAACGGCGCGGTTAAAGGTTGCGAACCAGCGGGAAGCGAGCCGGCAAGTGTGACGGAAACCAAGCCGTCCAGATTGGTGACCGTAACGGGATCCTTGATGTCTGGGGCTGCGCCAGGAGCGGACGTCGTGAGGTTGTTGACGAAAGTGGCGTAAGCCGTCTTGGGAGAAACCGCGAGAGAAACGGGATCGCCTGCTTTTGCGCCGGGCGTTGCGACGAGGTCGATGACGTTGTCGTTGACGACGATGGAAGAGATGACGACGCCGGTGCCGCCTTCTTTGCCACCGTCCGGGAAAAGGCTCGCATCGACGAGCACGCGGCCTTCAATTTTCTTGATGCCCTTGTCGACGACATCCTTGGCGAGTTCCTTGATGACGGCGAGTGGGTCGCCAGCTACCGCAGGACCGCCGTACGAGTGATCTTCATCGACGAATGCGAGAGTACCGTCGGGCTGAATGCGATTAGAAAGATCGGGGTCTCCGCTGGCGACGAGGATGAGGTCGCCCTTGAGTGTGCCTTTTTTGTCGAGAGTGCCGGTGTGGTAGATGCGCGTGTGGAAGCGATAGTCGGCTCCGAACTTCGCGAGCATAGTGCCTTCGGTGAGCGTTTTTGTGGTGGAGGCGGGAACGAATAATTTATTCGCGTTGATGGAGTAGACGACCTTGCCGGTGGCGATGTCGTAGAACTCGATGCCGAAATTGGCGCGGGCGAAGACGGGCCGGTCCATCACCTTTTGAATGCGATCGGCAAGAGAAGCGGTCGA
This sequence comes from uncultured Acidobacteriota bacterium, assembly GCA_963843265.1. Classification (GTDB taxonomy): domain Bacteria; phylum Acidobacteriota; class Terriglobia; order Acidiferrales; family UBA7541; genus Acidiferrum. The sequence goes on from CAWJJR010000008.1 coordinate 277,076, forward strand.
TTGCGCGCGAAGCGCTCGCGGCGCGACGAGAAACAAAATTGCGAGACAAAGTGCGGCGGAGCAGCGGAGACTGCGATGGTTGCTTTGCAAGGCAAAATCCTCCAGAAAAAGTGGCCGCGGACTCGTTGACGCTAATTCGCGCTGGCGAGTCCCTGGCCGGAATGCAAATCTTCAAACTTGATATTCAGAATCGGATACTTCTGCCAATCCTTGTAATCGAAGTGCCACCATTCGTGCTCATAGACTGTGAAGCCTTCGGATTCCATCGCGCGGCGAAGCAGATCGCGGTGCCACCGCTCAAGCGAAGTCCCGCCGGGATAATCGGGAAAAGAACGCGGAGACATTTCGTCGTAAGTGCCCGGCATCTCGATGGGCTTGCCGGTTGCGAGATCGTATAACGTCAGGTCGACCGCGCAGCCGCGATTGTGGCGCGAACCTTGCGACGGATCCGCGACGAAGATTTTTCCTTCAGGCGGCGTCGCGTCCCAGAAGATTTTCGTGACGTACCAGGGGCGATAAGCGTCGTGAATCAGAAGGCCGTAGCCGAGCGGCTCGAGTTTGTGCAGCGCACGCACGAGAGCTTCCGCCGCGGGCCGTTGCATGAAAGCGCGAGCCTGCGTATAGACAGCGGTGCCAAGAAAATCGTTTGTCGTCGCGTACCGAATATCCAAATGGATGGCAGGATCGAGCGTTGTCAGCTCCACCAGTTCCGGCTTGCGAAAGTCTCCGTCCTCGTGCGGTGGAGAAGCGGCGAGAGCTTCTGGACGCAGTTCGGAGACGGGACGGACGGGCTTTATGTGGGCAATTCTCTGATCGTCCACTCCGTACGTATTCTTCGCCCAACCGAGATCATTGGTGAGCAATACCCTTTCACCTGAAGACTGCTGCAAGAGACGTACCACCACGATTGTCGAACTAGTGTTTTCCACAGTAAGGGATTTCTCTATTGGGGGCTCGGCTGAGTCCCACCTCTTATGAAATGCCCTGTCGATTATGAACATGTGACCTTCCGACTCGCCGACCGCAAAGGTGACGTCGTTCGCCCCATACTCCCCGATCCACGGTTTCCATGAGGCTGGAACATCAGGCGGCTGGGGACCGGGCAGCAGCGAGGAAGGAGTTTGCGCCGCAGAGAACCCTACGAACCAGAGAGCGAACAACGAAGCGACGGGGAACGGCCAACACCGGTGACGCCGATTTGCGATAGCGCTGTTCATTGACGATCCAATGCGCTTAGTCCCCGTCCTCACGATTCCATCGCCGCTTCCACCAGACTCTTCAAACGCCAGACATGATAGCCGAGAACGCCGGAGTACGCGAGATACAAATGTTGCCAAAATATGATTACGGCAGCGCGGAAATAGAGCGTGATCTGATACGCGTAGCAGAGCGGCATTCTACGCAGGAGCGCTGCAATGCACAAAAGAAACATTTGTTTCATTGTGCCAGGACATAGGTTAGACCGTGTACCAGCGGAAACCTTTGCGCTGCTCTTCGACTATTTCCTTGAGGATGGCCAGTGTTTGCGGACGGCGATACTGGCCGCAGGCCGCGAGGATGGCGTTCACTAGCGTGACCGGAGCCGAGTACGAGGCGCCGAAGGATGTGGACTCGACGCTGGCGAGGAACACTTCGTCGCATTCACGTGCGAGCGGGGAAACGTACGTGTCCGTAATGCCGACGCAGTAGGCGCTGCGCGCGTGGGCCAGATGCACGCCTTCGACTGTTTGGCGCAGGCCGCGTCGAAAACTGATGGCAATGACGAGGTCCTTGGGAGTTACAGTGCGGACCAGGTGGGCAATGCGGCCGGCGGAAGTCCCGGTGAAGACCGGAAGACCGAGCAAAGTGATTTGATACTCGAGATAATCGGCGAGAATGGCGGCGAGATCGCCGGCAAGGATTATGATGCGACGCGCGTCGTAAAAGCGCTTGGCAAGTGAGACGAGACGGGGCGTATCGAGGCTATTCTTGAGGCCGTGCAAATTTTTGAGGTCCTGCTCGAGAGCGTCGCGTACGTATGTCGGCATACTGCTGACGGTGACGGGGCCAGCGGATTGCATGGTGTCGAGAGAGGTCGCGAAGGCAATCGAAAGATCATGGAGATGGCGCTGAAAATCGCGATAGCTGGCGAAGCCGAGGCCGCGCACGATGCGAACGACGGTGGCAGGGTCGGTCTTAAGGCGCTTGGCCATGGCGCGAACACTAAGCAGTACGTACTCGCGCGGATGCTCGAGAATCGGGCGGATGATTTCCTGGCGTTTTGCGCTGAGCAGTTCGATGCGCTCCGCTAAAGAGGGCGCCGAGGCTTGAGGAGAAATTGGTTGTCGTTTCATGGCGCCAGAGAATTGCCTAAAACGCTGGGCATGTCAACTAGGCTGGATAGTATGTTTAAGTAACAACTTTGAGCCGCACAAGTAATGGAACACTCGCGCCGGACGCTCGCGATCGGGTCTTGCGAAACAAGGCCGCGCGCGCGGTCGAACTGTCTCCTTATTTTTTTGAAGCGGCGGCTTTTTCTTCTAGCCCGGGAGCGATCACGGGATGCAAAAAGGGCATCATGGCGCGAAGTTTGGGGCCGAGTTGCTCGACGGGATGACTTTGTTCGCGCTTGCGAGTGGCAAGAAAATTCGGGCAGCCCGCTTCGTTTTCCGCGATCCATTTTTTCGCAAAACTGCCGTCGCGAATTTCCGCGAGAATCTGTTTCATTTCGTCACGCGTTTTCTGCGTGATGATGCGCGGGCCGGCGCTGTAATCGCCTTGTTCGGCAGTGTCGCTGACGGAATAACGCATGTAGCTGAGGCCGCCCCGATAGATGAGATCAACGATGAGCTTGAGTTCATGCATGCACTCGAAGTAGGCGACTTCGGGCTGATAGCCTGCGGCGACGAGCGTTTCAAAGCCCGCTTTAATCAGTTCGCTGACGCCGCCGCAGAGGACAGCTTGCTCGCCGAAGAGATCGGTTTCGGTTTCTTCGGTGAAAGTGGTTTCGAGGACGCCGGCGCGCGTGCATCCGAGCGCTTTGGCATAAGAGAGCGCGAGAGCTTTGGCGTGGCCGCTGGCGTCTTGTTCAATGGCGATGAGCGCGGGCGTGCCGCCGCCTTCGGTAAAGACTTCGCGGACGCGATGGCCGGGAGCTTTGGGCGCGATCATCGAGACGTCAACACTCGCAGGCGGTTTGATGGTGCCGAAGCGAATGTTGAAGCCGTGCGCGAACATGAGCGTCTTGCCCTTAGCGAGATGCGGCTCAATGGCCTCGCGATAAAGCTTGGGCTGCTTGGTGTCCGGCGCAAGAATCATGATGACGTCGGCCCATCCGGCGGCCTGCGCGGGCGTGCTGACGGTGAGCCCCTCCTTTTCCGCCTTGGCGCGCGAGGCGCTGCCTTCCGGCAGGCCAACGCGGACGTTTACGCCGCTGTCTCGCAGGTTTAGAGAATGCGCGTGGCCTTGGGAGCCGTAGCCGATAATGGCGACTTTCTTGGATTGGATAAGAGCGAGATCCGCGGAATCGTCGTAATAGAGGTTTGCCATTGCTATCCTTTGCGGCCGGGTTGCGGCCGGAATTTAAGATACTTCAGAGTTGCGCTTGCGGCCCTCGTCCGCCAAAGAGGCGGATCGGATGGCCCGAAACGTCAGGAGGGTACTTTGGACCCCTCCCCAGATCTTTGTAAACACTGAATCTAAAGGATTTAGCTTTCGTGTAAGTGCTTTAGATTCAGTGTTTACGGGGATTCCCACAAGTGCTGATTCTAAAAGCTTTAGCTTCACTGTCGGGCCGTCCATGAATTCACCTCGCCACCAGGGTCTGGGCTGGTGCGGTTGTGGAGGGCGGACGGAGCAGATCGCCGCCGCGAGTCATGCTGATCCGGCCGCTGCGGGCCATTTCGAGGACTCCGAAGGGCTTCAGAACTTCGAGGAGTCCGTCGATCTTGTCGACGGTGCCGGAGACTTCGATGATGAGCGATTCCGGGGCGACATCGACGACGCGGGCGCGAAAGACCTTGATTAGTTCCATCAAATGTGGCCGGGATTGTTGATCCGCTAGCACTTTAATGAGGGCCAGGTCGCGTTCGAGCAAAGCGCGCTCAGTGATGTTTTCCGCGAGCAGGACATCGACTAACTTTTCGAGGCTGGCTTCGAGGCGGTGGCCGCCTTTTTCGTCCGTGTGGGCGACGATGGTCATGCGGGCGATCTCGGGGTTGTCGGTCGGGCCGACGGTCAGGGAATCAATATTGATGGCGAGGCGGCGCGCGAGCGATGAGACGCGATTGAGCACGCCCGGTTTGTTTTCGACGTACGCGACGAGTGTTTGCATAATCTCCTCTTTGCTCATTCTTTGGCTATGCGTGTGACGCTTTATGGTTCAGAGGCCGTTTCTACCAGCGGATTGCCTGGCCGGCGAATCATTTCGTGGAGCGAGGCTCCCGCGGGAACCATCGGATAGACGGAATCTTCCTGCTCAACGCGGAAGTCGATCAACACGGTTTCGCTGGATTCGCGGGCGGAGCGAATCGTGGGGACGACATCGGCGCGGGAGGTGATACGCTCGCCGCGAATGCCGAAGGCGTTGGCCAGCGCCGCGAAATCGGGAGCGACAAGCGGCGTGGCGACGTAGCGCTTGTCGTAGAAAAATTCCTGCCACTGGCGGACCATACCGAGATAGCCGTTATTGATGATGGCGATCTTGATGTTGATTTTTTCCTGGACGATGGTGGCGAGCTCGCACATGGTCATCTGGAAACCGCCATCGCCGACGACAACCCACACTTCGGAATCGGGCTTCGCGAATTTTGCGCCAACAGCGGCGGGCAAGGCGAAACCCATCGTTCCCAAGCCGCCCGACGTGATGAGCGTGCGCGGTTGATTGTGGTGATAATACTGCGCTTCCCACATTTGGTGCTGACCGACGTCGGTGACGACGATGGCTTCGCCGCGGGTTTCTTTCCAGATATCGTTGATGACGTGCGCGGCGTAGAGATGACCGTTGTCAGGAAGGCTTTGGATGTCGCGCACGGCTGAATCGCCTTTTAGCTCCTTGATATGGGCGAGCCAGGGGCCGCGATCGGGATTCGAGATATGCGGAATAAGCTTTTCGAGCGTCGCGCGCGCATCGCCGATCAGAGCGGCGTCTACTTTCACGTTTTTGTTGATTTCAGCGCGGTCGATTTCGATGTGGATTTTGCGCGCGCCCTTGGCGTAGGTGCGGAGGTCGCCGGTGACACGATCATCGAAGCGCATGCCGACGGCGATGAGAAGGTCGGATTCCTGAATGGCGTGATTGACCCAGGCTTCGCCGTGCATGCCCATCATGCCGAGATTCATGGGATCGGAAGCGGGGAAGCAGCCGATGCCGAGCAAAGTCATAGCAACGGGAATATTGCACGTGCGAACGAATTGCTCGAAGGCGCGCATGGCGCCGGAAAGCATGATGCCGCGGCCGGCGAGAATAACCGGGCGCTTGGCGGTGTTTAGCAATTCGACGGCGCGGTCGAATTCGGCTTGGTTGTGGTTGTCGCGCACGCGCTTCTGAGGAAGTTTTGGCGTTGACGCTTCCCAATCGAATTCGCAGGAAGCCTGTTGCGCATCCTTGGTGACATCGACGAGAACTGGGCCCGGGCGACCGGTATTGGCAATGATGAATGCTTCGCGCAGGGTGCGCGCGATGTCCTCGGCGCGAGACACGACGACATTGTGTTTCGTGATCGGCATGGTAATGCCGGTGATGTCGATTTCTTGAAAGGCGTCGGAGCCGAGCAGCTTACTGCTGACCTGGCCGGTGATGCAGACGACGGGAGAAGAATCGAGCATGGCGGTGGCAATGCCGGTGACCATGTTGGTCGCACCTGGGCCGGACGTAGCCATGGCCACACCAACGCCGCCACTGGCGCGCGCATATCCATCGGCCATGTGCGTGGCGCCTTGTTCGTGCCGAACCAAAATGTGATGCAGCTTGGATTTGCCCAAAGCGTCGTACACGGGAAGAATCGCGCCGCCAGGGTATCCGAAAATGTGCTGCACACCCAGCTTGGTGAGGGATTCGCAGAGGATTTCCGCGCCGGTGAGCTTCATAGGGTCCTTCCCAATTGCGCGTGCGAAGTGCTGGGCGCAACTGTTTGAGGCTGAGTCGATGCTGAAAAGGATGCGGGGACGAGGGTGACCGCGCCAAGAGAGGCAGAGGAAACCAGCAAAGCATATTTGGCCATCACGCCGCTGGTGAAACGCGGGGCGGGGGCCTTCCAGGTCGCAAGACGCTTCTGAATTTCGGCGTCTGTGAGCTCGACATTCAGTTTGCGGTTCGGAAGATCGAAGACAATCGTGTCTCCGTCCTCGACGGCGGCGATGGGACCGCCATTGGCTGCTTCCGGAGCGACGTGGCCAGCCATCAATCCATGCGTGGCGCCGGAGAAGCGACCGTCGGTGAGCAAAGCGACCGAATCGCCGAGGCCGGCGCCGACGAGCGCGGCGGTGACAGCGAGCATTTCCCTCATGCCCGGCCCGCCTTTCGGACCCTCGTAGCGAATCACGATGACATCACCGGCATGAATTTCATTTTTTTCGATGGCCGCGAAGGCTAGCTCTTCATCGCCGAAAACGCGGGCGGGGCCACGGAAGTTTTGAATGTTGTGGCCAGCCACTTTTATGACGCAGCCTTCGGGGGCAAGATTGCCTTTTAAGATGACCAGGCCGCCTGTGGGCTTGAGAGGCGCGTCGATTTTTCGGACGACTTCCTGATTAGGCGTTTCTTTCGCTGCGGCCGCTTCTTCGGCAATCGTTCGGCCAGTCACGGTGAGGGCGTCACCGCGAAGAATCTTCGCGTCGACCAACCGCTTTGCAACAAGAGGAGTGCCTCCGGCTGCATAAAGATCCGTGGCGACGAAGCGCCCGCCGGGTTTCAAGTCGGCGATGATCGGTACGCGCGAGCTAATGCGGTCAAAATCGTCGATGGTTAGCGGAATCTTCGCTTCGTTGGCAATCGCGAGCAAATGCAAGACGGAGTTTGTCGAGCCGCCGGTCGCGGCAACTCCGGCGATGGCGTTTTCAATGGCGGTCTTGGTGATGATCTGAGAAGGAGTGACGTTTTTCCGCAGGAGATCCATCACGAGTTCTCCGGCGCGATGCCCGGCATGAGCTTTTCCCGCATCCGTGGCGGGAACGCTGGAAAGTCCCATCGGAGCGATGCCGAGAAATTCGCACACAAGGGCCATGGTGTTGGCGGTGAATTGTCCGCCGCACGCGCCCGCTCCGGGACAGGCTGCGCTCTCAAGAGCCTTGAGGCGAGCATCCGTCATATCCCCATGCCCGTGGCTGCCGATGGCTTCGTACACGTCCTGGATGGTGACGGAATGGCCTTCAAATTTGCCGGGAGCAATCGAGCCGCCGTAGAGAACGAGGCCCGGAATATTTAGACGCGCGAGAGCCATGATTCCGGCAGGAATAGTCTTGTCGCAGCCGACAAGGACGACGAGAGCATCAAACAAATTGCCGCGAGTTACGAGTTCGATGGAGTCGGTGATGACTTCGCGGCTGATCAGCGATGCGCGCATGCCCTCGGTGCCCATGGTGATGCCATCGGAGATGGAGACAGTGTTGAATTCGAGAGGTGTGCCGCCGGCGGCGCGAATGCCGTCTTTCACGTGGACCGCAAGTTCGCGAAGATGGTAATTGCAGGGGCCGATCTCGATCCAGGTGTTGGCGACGCCGATGAGCGGTTTGGTGAAATCGTCGTCCCGAAGTCCGCACGCGCGGAGCATGGCGCGCGCTCCGGCACGATGGGGACCGTCGATCAGCGCGCTGCTTCGAGACTTGAGTGACGGTGCGGTCACAGTGGCAATCTCCTCCAGGTCTTTGAGCACTTAAACTTGCGAATACGAGCTTAAAAAACTTGAGGCCATCATCCTGGTTCTGATGATGGCCTCGAAACTCTTTGCTGCTGCTTTGCTAGGCCGCCATCATCTTTATGTTATTCCCCGCACGATGACAGGGATAATTCGTACGACGACTCCGATTCCAATAGTCCGCACGGGAAGCGCGAACTCGGGCCGGGCGTTCGGGATGGCGACGCAAGTCATAAAGAGCCGCCATGAAGATAACAGGATGAGGGCGGGGAAGTCAATCAGTCAAATTAATAGAATTGTGTGCAGAAATAAGTTCAGCTTATGAAGAGAATTTGAGGCCAAGGATGACTTTCAGCAGAGGCCGCGGCATTCTCCATCGGCCAGGCATCCTCTGTTATTTGCGAACATCTAACCATTCAGATTGCCGGATGTGCGACGGAGTTCACGGTTGCAATGCGAGGGAAACATGGGGCTGCACACAGACGTATTCGTTGTGGGTGGCGGCCCGGCGGGGCTTGCCGCGGCGATTGCGTGCCGGACGCTCGGATTTCGGGTGACGGTTGCTGACGGCGCGAAGCCTCCCATTACGAAGGCTTGCGGCGAAGGGCTATTGCCAGATGCCGTGGCGGCGCTCGGCGAACTCGGCGTCGCACTGCGCGAAACGGATGGCTGCAAACTGCGTGGGATTCGTTTCGAGGACGATCGCGCGTCAGTTAGCGCCAATTTTCCTGGCGGGAATGGCATTGGAGTTCGGCGGGAAACATTGCACGAAAGAATGATCGAGCGAGCATGCGATTGCGGCGTGTCGCTGATGTGGAATACGCCGGTGACGGAGCTCGATGAAGCAGGAGTTGTCGCTGGCGGGAATAAAATACGATCGCGGTGGGTCATCGGTGCTGACGGGAGCCGCTCGCGAGTGCGGCGATGGGGTGGGTTGGAAAGCTTCCGACGACAGGTGAGCCGGTTCGCTGTTCGCCGGCACTATCAGCTCGAGCCCTGGATGGATTCCATAGAGATTCTCTGGGCCGAGTCGGCGCAAGCATATCTGACTCCCGTGAGCGCACGGGAGCTCTGCGTGGTGCTGATCACGGATCAGCCGAGGATGAATTTTGACGAGAGCCTGGGCAAATTTCCTAAACTTGTTGGCCGGTTCGATGGCGCGTTGCAAGTGAGTGCGGAACGCGGAGCAGTGACGAGCATGTTCGAGCTAAAGCGCGTGTACCGCGGGAACGTCGCGCTCATCGGGGACGCATCCGGCAGCGTGGACGCGATCACGGGAGAGGGACTTTCACTCAGTTTCAGGCAAGCTACAGCGCTTGCCGGCGCCCTTGCTGTGGAGGATTTGGATCGCTACCAGGTTTCGCATCAAAAATTGTTCAGGCGGCCTCAACTCATGGAGAAACTGTTACTGCTGCTCGCTCACCAAAATGGGCTGCGGAAGCGTACGCTGCGTGCGCTGGAGGCGGCTCCACAGCTTTTCGAACGGATGCTTGCTTATCACGTGGGAGAGACGCGCCCGGTGCAGATAGCCAAATCCGGCGCGCTTTTTGGATGGCGATTCCTTACGACAGGATGAAAGTAACTGGACTAAAAGTGAAACGAGGACAGCGTCAAATTGCCGTCTTCTGGTGGGCGGCGATTTTCGTGTTCGTTGCTTTGGGCGCGACTCGCGCCTGGACGCAATCGACGCGCACGGCCTCGCCGCCGAGCTCTGGCGAACTAACGCTGAACCTCGATCCCGTACAAAGCAAATTACATTGGACGCTGGGCAGCACACTGCATACGGTGCACGGAACATTTGCATTGAAGCGGGGTGTGGTGCGGTTTGATCCGGCAAGCGGCAACGCCAGCGGAGAAATTGCCGCCGATGCTGCCAGCGGCGAAAGCGGCAACGAGTCCCGCGACAAGAAAATGCATAGCGAGATTTTGGAGAGCGCGCGCTACACGGAGGTGGTCTTTCGCCCCGATCGGATCGAAGGGAAAGTTTTGACGCAAGGCGCGTCCAACGTCGGGGTGCACGGGACTTTTGTTTTGCACGGCGCGGAGCACGAGCTGGTTGTGCCGGTTCAAGCAGAGCTCAGCGGCGAGCATTGGAAGGGATCGGCGAAATTCAGCGTGCCGTACATTCAGTGGGGTCTGAAAAGTCCGAACACATTTTTCCTGAAAGCCGATCCGGCGGTGGAGATTGAACTGGAAATGAGCGGCACGGTGCAAACAGCGACCCCGCGATGAGGAGAGCTACTCTTCCGCTTCTTGCGTAACGATGTGAACGTCCACGGGTGGAGATTCCCGCAGAAAACGATGCACGGCCGATAGATAAAGATACTTGCGCCAGTCGTGAATCGGCGCTCGGCCGAAAATCACTTGCGTAATGTGTTTCGAGCGGACGAAATTTGCAACCGTGTCGGCCACGCTGCGGCCTTTCAGCCGGACCACTGTCGCGCCGAGGCTTTCGGCAAAACGCAAATTCGCGGCGAGCGCGGCGGTGTTCTGTTCTTTCGGACCGATTTCGCGCTCGACGTGGACAACGTAGAGTTCGGCGTCCATGCGGCGGGCCATGCGAGCGCCGCGCGCGACCAGATATTGGCCTGCGGGATTCCCGGAGATGCAAATCGCCATGCGTTCGCGAACGCCCCAGTTTTTGCGGATATCCTCGTCTTCCATGTAGGTTTCGAGGCTGCGATCGACCTGCTCGGCAACCTGGCGGAGGGCGAGTTCGCGCAGAGCGATCAAATTTCCGCGGCGAAAAAAATTTTTCAGGGAGCGTTCGACTTTTTCCGTGCTGTAAACGTCGCCGCGTTTCATGCGGTTGTGGAGAGCTTCCGGAGTCAGGTCGACCATGACGGTTTCCGCGGCCGTCAGAGGGACCCAATCGGGAACCGTCTCGCGCACGGTAATCCCAGTAATCGAGTGCACGATGGGGGCGATGCTCTCGATGTGCTGGATGTTCAGCGTGGAGACAACATCGATATTGGCGGCCAGCAGATCTTGAATGTCTTCGTAACGTTTGCGATGTTTGCTGCCGGGAATGTTCGTGTGGGCCAATTCATCGACAAGGACGACTTCGGGCTTTCGCGCGAGGATGGCGTCCACATCCATTTCTTCGAACATCGTCCCCTTGTATTCGATTTTCTTGCGCGGGACCGCCTCCATTTGCGAAGCCAGCTCTTCGATGCCTTTGCGGCCGTGAGTCTCAACGACGCCCATGACCACGTCTTCGCCGCGGCTGCGGCGGCGTAGCGCTTCGCTGAGCATGCTGTAGGTTTTGCCGACGCCGGGAGCGTAGCCGAGAAACAGCTTAAAGATCCCGCGCGCTTTCTGGGGCGGCGAGGCCACTGCCAGCCAGTCTTCGGGTTTCTTGGGCAAGGGCTCAGCTTCTCCGGTTCAAATGGTCCGCATACGATAGAATACTCCGATGCAGAGAATGCTCGGGGGCCGCGTCTTCGGGATTGCCGTATCGTTGGCCATCGTCGCCGGTCTCACTGTTTTTTATCGGCACGCGCGCGAGGTCAATCAGACGACCATCGCGCTCACCTTTTTGCTGGCTATTCTAGCAGTTTCAGCCGTGTGGGGAATGGCCGTCTCGGTCTTTATGTCGATCGCGGCGGTGCTGGCGTTTAATTATTTTTTTCTTCCGCCGGTCGGGACGTTTACGATTGCCGACCCGCAGAATTGGGTGGCGCTGTTTGCGTTCCTGGTCACCTCCATTGTGGGAAGCCAACTGTCCGCGAGGATACGGCATGAAGCCGACGAGTCCCATCAACGGCGCCGGGAGGTCGAGCGGCTTTACAAGTTCAGTCAAAAGCTCCTGGCAGAAGGAAATGTCATTCAACTGATGAACGCGATCCCGAATTACATCGTGGAGAGTTTTGAGGGCGGAGCCGCCGAACTTTTCCTCCCGCAAAAAGACAAATTCTACCGATCCGGATTCGGCGCTGCCCATCTGGATGAAGACAAAATGAAGGCCGTGTTTCTTCGAGATGAAGGCATCTTTGAATCACAAGAAGGGCTGTACTTTATTCCGGTGCGGATGGGCGTTCGCCCGATTGGAAGCCTGGGCATTTCCGGGTCGCGGCTTTCGAGGCAGACGCTGGATGCGGTCAGCAGCCTCGTAGCCATCGCGATCGAGAGGGCGCGGGCCGTCGAGAAACTTGGAGAAACGGAAGCCGAACGGCAGGGCGAGCGGCTGAAGTCGGCGCTGCTGGATTCCATCGCGCATGATTTCCGCACGCCGCTGACATCGATCAAGGCGGCGACAACAAGCTTGCTGGGTGCGGATGACCCCGATCCCGGGCAAACGCGCGAATTGCTGACGATCATCAATGAAGAATGCGACCGGCTGAACCGTCTCGTTGAAGAGGCCGCCGAGATGTCGCGGCTGGAGGCGGGTGAATTTGAACTGAACCTTGCTCCAACGCCGATCGACGACATTATTGAGGCCGCGCTGGCGCAGTGCGATACGGCGCTGGCCGGCCGGGCCGTCGATGTGAAAATCAATCCCAATATCCCGCCCGTGCTGGCGGATTTGAACCGCGTCAAGGACGCGCTCGTCCACTTGATTGACAACGCCAACATTTATTCGCCGAAAGATCATCCCATCACGATTACCGCGGAATTGACGGGAGACACAGTCACGACCAGCGTGGCGGATCGCGGGCCGGGAATCGACGACTTCGAACAAGGCATGATTTTCGACAAGTTCTATCGCGGAAAGGACCAACGCTATCTGGTGCGAGGCACGGGAATGGGTCTGCCCATCGCGAAGGCTATCGTCGCCGCACATAAAGGGACGATTTCCGTAACAAGTCAGCTGGGGCACGGCTCAGTTTTTTCGTTCACGCTGCCTGTGGACCGGAACGCGAAGGAGTCGCGATGAACGGCGCCGGCATCCTCGTTGTGGACGACGAAGCGCAAATCAGGCGTGTGCTGCGCACCACGCTTTCAAGCCATGGCTACGTCATTCGAGAGGCGGACACCGGAGAGGCGGCCGTTGAGGCGGTGCGCAAGGAACGCCCCGATCTAATCTTGCTCGACGTCAATATGCCGGGAATCGGCGGCATCGAAGCGGCGCGCGAGATTCGCGAAATGTCCGACGCGCCGATCATCATGTTGACGGTGCGCAATGCGGAGCGCGACAAAGTGATCGCTTTGGATGCCGGCGCGGATGATTACGTCGTTAAACCTTTCGGAATTGAAGAGCTGCTCGCGCGTATTCGGGCAGCTCTACGGAGATACGCGCCAGGAGAGGCGATCCCAACGTTTAGCGGCAAAGATCTTACGATTGATTTCGAAAACCGGCTGGTCGTTGTTCGCGGCCACAGCGTGCATCTGACGCCGAAAGAGTTCGATGTCCTGAAGCACTTGGTGGCCAATTTGGGCAAGCCCTTGTCGCACCGCAGGCTGTTGCAAGCGGTTTGGGGGCCAGAGTACGGGGAAGAAACCGAAAACCTGCGGGTGGTGATCAATCAATTGCGAAAAAAAATCGAAAACGACCCGGCGCGTCCGAAATACATTCTGACGGAACCGTGGGTTGGATATCGTTTTCAGGCGCCCAAGGGCGCGGCTGCGAAAACTACTGCCCGAAAAACCTAAGATTTATTTTATCGGATGCGTTGCATCGAGATCGAGGTTTAGCTCGAGCACGTTGACGCGTGGCTCTCCGAAAATATCAAACTGCCTTCCCAACGTGTGCTTTGCAACCAGGGCGCGTAGATCCGTTTCGCTGATATGCCGCTCGCGCGCGACACGCGGGATCTGGAATTCAGCGGCAGCCGGAGAAATATCCGGATCCAGGCCGGAGGCGGAAGAAGTGACCATATCCACGGGAATGGCCGCGCCTGGATTCTCGGCATGAAGCTTTTCCACGTCGCTTTTCACGCGGTCAATGAGCTGGCGGTTCGTCGGGCCGAGATTGGAAGCGCCGCCGCTTGCGGCAACGGGATCGTAACCGTTTCCGGCTTCCGAAGGGCGCGGATGAAAATACCACGCGGCCGAAAAAGACTGCCCAATGAGCCGTGAACCTACGACGTGGCCGTTTTGCATAATCAATTCGCCGTTGGCTTGCGCCGGGAAAAAAAGTTGGCCGAGGCCGGTGACAGCCAATGGGTAAAGCAGACCAAAAATCACCGTGGTTACAAGCGTCATCAATATCGCGATGTGTAAATGCTGCTTCATATAGTTCCTCGCGTCAGGTGTAACGCAGTGATCGCCATGTCGATGAGCTTAATTCCCAGGAAAGGCGCAACGACGCCGCCGAGGCCATAGACAAGCAGATTGCGGCGAAGCAAAGCTGCTGCACCCAGCGGGCGATAGCGCACACCGCGCAACGCCAGCGGAATCAGCGCAATGATGATCAACGCATTGAATATGACCGCCGAGAGAATCGCGGACTCTGGAGTGTGAAGCCGCATCACGTTCAGCACTCCCAGCTGCGGAAACGCGGCGGCAAACATCGCGGGAATAATCGCAAAGTATTTCGCCACGTCGTTGGCAACGGAAAACGTGGTCAGCGCCCCGCGTGTGATCAGCAACTGCTTTCCGATTTCCACGATTTCAATGAGCTTGGTCGGGTTGGAATCGAGATCGACCATGTTGCCCGCTTCTTTCGCGGCTTGCGTGCCGGTGTTCATCGCGACGCCCACGTCGGCTTGCGCAAGAGCAGGGGCATCGTTGGTGCCGTCCCCGGTCATCGCCACAAGTTTGCCTTTTGCTTGTTCGCGCTTGATCAACGCCATCTTGTCTTCGGGTTTGGCTTCGGCGAGAAAATCATCCACGCCGGCCTGGCGCGCGATCGCCGCGGCGGTAAGCGGGTTGTCGCCGGTGATCATCATGGTGCGGATGCCCATCGCGCGCAGGTGATCGAATCGTTCGCGCATTCCGCCTTTCACGATGTCCGTCAGCGCGATAGCGCCGAGTACATGGCGATTCTGCGTGACGAGCAGCGGCGTGCCGCCACCATTAGCAATTTCGCGGACGACGTGTTTAATTTCCGCTGGAACCACCTGCCCCTTTTCCGCAACATATTTGTCGATCGCTTCCGGCGCGCCTTTGCGAATTTCGTGGCCGTCCATATCCACGCCGGACATGCGCGTTTGCGCGGAAAACGGAATAAATACCGGGTTGTGCGGCGCCAGCTCGCGGCCGCGCAAACCATACTTTTCCTTCGCCAGTACGACAATCGAGCGCCCCTCCGGCGTTTCGTCCGCAAACGAAGCAAGCTGGGCCGCGCTGGCCAGTTCCACTTCCGTAATATTCGGGCACGCGTGAAACGAAGTCGCCTCACGATTGCCTAGCGTGATCGTTCCTGTCTTGTCGAGGAGCAAAACGTCGACGTCGCCGGATGCTTCCACGGCGCGTCCCGACATCGCAATCACATTGCGCTGAATCAAGCGGTCCATGCCGGCAATGCCGATCGCCGACAATAGGCCGCCAATGGTTGTTGGAATGAGACAAACGAGGAGCGATACGAGAACGAAAATCGTTTGCGGCGCGCCCGAATAAATGGCAAAAGGCTGGAGGGTCACGACTGCCAAAAGGAAAATGATCGTCAACCCGGCCAAAAGGATGTTGAGCGCGATCTCATTTGGCGTTTTCTGCCGCGAAGCGCCTTCCACAAGGCTGATCATGCGATCGAGAAAAGTTTCGCCGGGGTTGGAGGTGATGCGCACGCGGATTTCATCCGAAAGAACCTTCGTCCCGCCCGTGACGGCCGACCGGTCTCCTCCCGATTCGCGAATCACTGGCGCGGATTCGCCTGTAATCGCCGATTCATCGACCGAGGCCACGCCCTCGACAACTTCGCCATCTCCCGGAATGAATTCTCCCGCGGCCACCAGAACTTGATCGTCGGCGCGCAGTTTCGAGCTGGGCACAATTTCGGTGCAGCCATTCGCGCGCAGCCTTCGCGCATCCGTTTCCGCTCTGGCTTTGCGCAGCGTGTCTGCTTGTGCTTTGCCGCGCCCTTCGGCCATGGCCTCGGCAAAATTCGCGAAGAGCACCGTGAACCACAGCCACAAAGTGATCTGCAAGCCGAACCCAAACTCGCCGGTGTGATGCAGAGTGTCGCGCACCAGTTGAATGGAAGTCAGAAGCGCACCAACTTCCACGACGAACATCACGGGATTCTTGACCATGGTGCGCGGATTCAGTTTCCGGAAGGAATCCACAATGGCAACTTTCAGAATCTTTGTGTCCGTCAGTGCTTTCGATTTTGCTTGCGAAGCGTGGTCCATGTGCTCCTCAAAATGCCTTGCCGGAAAGCATCAGCAGATGCTCCAGGATCGGCCCCAAACTCAAAGCCGGGAAAAAAGTAAGCGCGCCGACGATCAAAATAGTGCAGATCAGCAGAACGGTGAAAAGCGGACCCGTAACCGGAAAGGTGCCGAGAGACGCGGGAGCCGCCTTCTTGCGAGCGAGATTTCCCGCGATGGCCAGAATCGGAATGACCACAAAAAATCTGCCGAGAAGCATGGCGACGGCAGTCGAGGTGTTGTACCAGAGAGTGTTTGCGTTCAGTCCGGCAAACGCGGAGCCGTTATTTCCCGTTGCCGAAGAATAGGCGTACAAAATTTGCGAGAGTCCGTGCGGGCCAGGATTGGTGATGCTCGAAGTGCCGAACTTCGAAACAACCGCAATCGCTGCGAAGATAAGAATGGTGAGGCACATAATGAGAACCGAGAGCATGGCCATCTTCACGTCGAATGCCTCGATTTTTTTGCCCAAGTATTCCGGCGTTCGTCCCACCATCAAACCCGCAATGAATACGGCGAGAATCACGAACACAAGGATTCCGTAGAGGCCAGAGCCGACGCCGCCAAAGATAACTTCTCCGAGCATGATATTCACTAGCGGAACCATGCCGCCGAGCGGCGTGTAGGAGTCATGCATGCTATTCACGGCGCCGCAGCTTGCGTCCGTGGTGGCGGTCGCAAAGAGCGCCGAGTTTGCAATGCCAAAGCGAACTTCTTTCCCCTCCATGTTGCCGCCCGAGTGAAGAGTGCTCGCAGTCTGATCGACTCCCGCGAACTCCGGATTACCTCGCGCTTCCGCCCAGTACGCAGTGCTCACGCCTGCGAGAAACAGCACTGTCATCGCGCTCCAGACGGCCCAGCCGTGCGACCGCGACTTCGTCATCCGGCCCAGTGTGTAGGTCAAGCCGGAAGGAATCGCGAAAATCAGAAGCATCTCGAAGAAGTTTGTGAACGGCGTCGGGTTTTCATAGGGATGCGAACTGTTGGCGTTGAAAAATCCGCCGCCATTGGTCCCAAACATTTTGATGACTTCTTGTGATGCCGTAGGACCAAGCGCAATCACTTGGCGCGTTACGCTTTGCGAAATTGTTTTTCCGTCAGGCCCCTGTGTCTGCACAGTTTGCGGTTCGACGAGTTGCGCCGAGGCATAAGGCTTCAAATTCTGGACCACGCCCTGGGAAATCAGCACCATCGAACCGATCAGGCACATCGGCAGCAGAATCCATAGAAAGCAGCGCGTCAAATCCACCCAAAAATTACCGATGGTCTTAGATTCATGCCGCGAGACGCCACGAATTACCGCGATGGCCAACGCGATTCCGACGGCGGCCGACGCAAAGTTGTGATACGCCAATCCGGCCATTTGCGTGAAGTAGCTCATCGTGACTTCGGGCGTGTAGGACTGCCAATTCGTGTTCGTGGTAAAGGAAACGGCCGTGTTCCAGGCAAGATCCGGCGCCACATTCCCAAGTTTCTCGGGATTCCATGGCAGCCAGTGCTGGAACCTTTCGAAAAGATAAAGCAAAATCAGCGAAACCGCGCTGAATACCAGCATCGTCGTGCCGTATTCCGTCCAGCGCATCTCTTTGTATTCGTCCACGCCGCACACGCGATAGATCAGCCGTTCCACGGGACGCAACAAGGGATCGAGGAAAGTCTTCTCGCGTTCGAAGACGCGGGTGAGGAAAATTCCCATCGGTTTTGTGATCAGAAACAAAATCAGCACATAGAGGCCGATTTGAAACCAGCCATTTGCGGTCATCGCTAGAAATTCTCCGGTTTGAGCAGCGCGTACACCAGGTAGCCAAATAGAAGCAGACTGATAAGAATAAGGACGATGTTTTCAATCATGGCAAAGGTTTAGCCTCACTTCAGCCGTTCGCAAACGCGCAGATAGCCGATCGCAAAAAGGAAAAAGCCGATCGTCATCAAAGTGAATATCAGGTCCCGCACACGGCACCCCGTTTCAAACTCCTGCCCACTCGATCCCGGATCCGCAATTTGGCGTCCGTAGCTCTATTTGCCAAAGCCGTTGTTCGCCCGGACGCACAAGCCTCGCTCGGCTTGACCGGGCTTGAGTCTCTCAATTTCAGTGACGACTCCATAGTCTAATGCCAGAGCCTTAGAAAGTGATGAAACGAATCTAAGGATTTTGTGAGGAGAATCCATGCCAGGAGCCGATCCTGAATCCCACGTCAGTGTTTACGGGATTGCGGCCAATGCATGAATTGCAGCCAAGATGGGACGTTCTTCTGAAGATCTCGAGCAAGAAGTGGAAATCCCTATTGCTTCTACCGCGCGGAAGCGGTGCCGAAGACGTCCGGTCGAACCCAATCGTTCCCAAGCACGGAACTGTCGTTGATCGATCCTCTATTCGGCGGGCCCAGCTTCGCTAAATCGGCAGCCGCAGTTTTGCTTCGCAGCCGCGGGCGTCGCGGCGGTTTTGCAGGGTCAACGTGCCGCCGTGAGCTTCTGCGATCTGGCGGCTAAGAACAAGACCAATGCCGGAGCCGCCTGGCTTGGTCGTGAAAAAAGGAACAAACAGGTTCGCGGTGTTGGAA
The DNA here is from genome assembly GCA_963843265.1 of uncultured Acidobacteriota bacterium. Taxonomy (GTDB): domain Bacteria; phylum Acidobacteriota; class Terriglobia; order Acidiferrales; family UBA7541; genus Acidiferrum. The sequence continues at coordinate 295,718 of CAWJJR010000008.1, forward strand.
ATTCCAGGGCCCTCATCCAGCACCGAAACTTCCAGATACGAACTGTAGCGCGCCCAAGTTACCGTCACACCGCCGCCCGTTTCGTGCGCCGCGTCCGCCGCGTTGTGAACCAGGTTGATCAGCAACTGCTCGAGCTGATCGGCATCCGCAGATATGACGATTGGCGGCCCTTTCTCCAATCGCACTTTCGCACGCGCTTCGAGCTTTGCGACGCGCGTAATCCACTCCGTCACATTCACGGGCGCAAGCGTTGGCTGTGGAAGACGAGCGAGCCGCGCATAAGCCGCCATGAATCGGCCTAGCGCTTCCGTGCGAGACCTGATAATTCCCAACCCGTGCCGCATATCTTCCAAAATGGAGGCAGCAGCGCCGCCCTGCAACTCTGGCACGGATGAAGTGCTGGCCAGTCCGCTCTCGAGGCTCTGCGCCACGGATTGGATCGGGGCAAGCGAATTGTTCAGTTCGTGGCCGAGAACGCGGATGAGCCGCTGCCATGCTTGGCGCTCTTCGTCGCGAAGCGCGCGGCTGAGATCGCTGAGCACAATCAAATCATGTGGCAACCCGCCTTGACGGAAGGAGCCGCGCCGCATGCCCCAACGGCCTGACCCGCCGGGAAAACTCAGTTCCATCGTGCGCGCCGGCTCGCCTTCGAGACAGGCCTCGAGGCCAAGTTCCGCGGCGGTGAAGCCCAGCAATCGTTCGCTGGACCTAGAGAGAAGCCGTTCGCCGGCTCGATTGACGAGCCGCAACTGGCGGTGATTGTCGAATGTAAAAATCGCCACGTCGATCTCTTCCATTACGGCGCGCAGCAGTCCCGTGGCTTCCATCGCACCCAGACGCTGTGAACGAAGCGTCTCGCTCAGGGCGTTCATTTCGAGCATCACTTCGCCGAGCGCGTCGTCTGAACGCGCTTCGCGCGCACGGAAAGAAAAATCCTCTTCGCGCATCGCGGAAAGAAGATTCGAAAGTGTTTGCAGGGAAAAAACGACGCGTTGCCGCAAGGAGAGCGCGAAGCCGAGCCACAGGCTCACAATCAGAAACGTCAGCGTCCACGCGGTACGCGAAGAATACGCGCCATTCCAGAGGAGAATCAGCGCGATGAACGAACCGGGTAATCCCGCCGCCAGCGCGAGAAGCTGTATGCGGCGCTCGTACGAGAGGCGTTTCATTCCAAGCCGTGTTTTTGCAGCCGGCGGTACATCGCGCTGCGGCTCAATCCCAATGCCTTTGCGGCCTGGCTTACGTTCCCGTCATGGCGAGCCAGCGTGCGTTGGATCAGATGGCGCTCGACTTCATCCAGGCTCATTTCTTCGAGCCGCACCGTGCCACCTGCGGGGCCCGTGCGCAGGCCGAGGTCCGCGGAACGGACAAGCTGCCCCTGTGCGAGCAACACGCCGCGCTCGACGGCATGATCCAGTTCGCGCACATTCCCTGGCCAGGGATGCTCGAGTAGAAGTTGCGTAGCGCCGGGATCGAAGCCCGATATGCTCTTGCGATAACGCTGTGAGTAACCGCGCAGAAAGTGATGCGCCAGCAGCGGAATATCCTCGCGGCGTTCGCGCAGCGGCGGAAGATGAATTTCGATGGTGTTCAGGCGAAAAAGCAAATCCTCGCGGAAACGTCCCGCCGTCGCCTCGGCATTCACGTCGGCGTTCGTGGCCGCCAGTACGCGCACGTTTACGCGCCGGGTGGAAGAAGAGCCGACGCGTTCGAGTTCGCCAGTTTCCAGCACGCGCAAGAGTTTGGCCTGCAGATTCAGCGGGACATTGGCGATCTCGTCCAAGAAAAGAGTGCTGCCCTCGGCCAGCTCAAAGCGCCCGACGCGATCGTTGCGCGCGTCCGTAAAGGCGCCTTTTACGTGGCCAAATAGTTCGCTCTCGAAGAGGCCCTCCGAAAGGCCGCCCGCATTTACAGTAACCATCGGCTTTCCCGCACGCTGTGAAAGTGCGTGCAAAGTTTGTGCCACAACTTCCTTGCCCGTGCCGTGCTCGCCGGTAATCAGCACGCTTGCATCGGAAGGACCGACACGCGCGATTAAATCAAGCACGGGCTGCATGACCTCCGCTTCGGCAATCAGCGTGGGACGCGATTCGGCGCGGAGCAGGCGATTTTCTGCTTCCAGACGTGAGGCCTGGCGCAGCGCATTGCGAAGATCGATTTGCGTGCGCAGAATCGTCAGAAGGCGAGCGTTGTCCCAGGGCTTTTGAATGAAATCGCGAGCGCCGCGCCGCATGGCTTCCACTGCAATTTCGACGCTGCTCCAGGCGGTCATCACAACTACGGGCAGCGTGGAATCCGCGGCCTGGATGCGGCTCAAGAGATCAAGGCCTTCCTGCCCGGAAGTGGTGTCCCGTGCATAGTTCAGGTCCATGAGCACGGCGTCGAATTCGCGCGCTTCGATCGCCGCAAGGGCCTCGGCGGGTGAGGCCGCCGACTGCGTCTCATAGTTCTCGCGCTTGAGCAGCAAGCGCAATGCGTCGCGGATGTCCGCCTGATCGTCGGCGACCAGGACGCGATAGGGATGAATGGTAGGGTTTTTCATTCGTGTCGGAAGATAATCTCAGCCTGAGCTCGTATTTAACCAACCGTTTAAATACGCCCCTAGCTCTCACACCAGCCTCGGCACAATGCGCAGCCCGAAAGTAGTTAGTGGCTAGGGCATCGCAAACTCAATGTCCCACAGAATCAATAATTTAACCGTGCTTCCCAATACCTTTCGGGCGGCTTCCGGCGACCTCAGGCTGTTTCAGCCCCTCGCTCAGCCGACCCGGGCGGCCGTGCTGGTTTCGCTGACCACCCAGCCGTCCTTCAGTTGCACGATGCGATGACCATAGCCCGCGTTCTTTTCCGAGTGCGTCACTTGGATGATGCTCGTGCCGGCTTCGTTCAGCCTTCGGAAAAGCTCCATGATTTCTTCACCCTGCGCAGAATGGAGATTGCCGGTGGGTTCGTCCGCGAGAATCAGCTTCGGGCTTTGGACGACGGCGCGCGCAACTCCAACCAGTTGCTGCTGACCGCCAGAGAGCTGGCTGGGGAATAGGTCCTTCTTGCCGACGATGTTGAAGCGGTCGAGGATGTCGCAGACGAGGCTGACGCGCTCTTTGTGGGGCACATTTTTGTAGGAGAGGGGAATTTCGAGGTTTTCAAAGACAGTTAGATTGTCGATGAGGTGATAGCTCTGAAAAACGAAGCCGATGTTGGCTTTGTGGAGCTCGTTGCGCTTTTTCACATTGAGCCGGTGGACGGGCTCGCCATTGAAGTAGTATTCGCCGGTCCACGCACCATCGAGCATGCCAATGATGCTGAGCAGCGTTGATTTGCCGGCGCCGGAGGGACCCATGAAGGTGACAAATTCGCCGGGCTGAATATCCAGCGAGACGCGGCGCAAAACGAAGAACTTGCTACCGCCCGCTTCGTAAACCTTCTCCATGTTCCGCAACTGAATCAGAGGCTCCACGCTCGCTCCTTGGGCGCCAATTAGATGACGCGGGAAAACATCTTCCGTTTCGAGATTATCACACCTAAATCCATGTGGGCGCGTACGACCAAGGGACAGCTTGGCCACGGCGGGTTCCGGAAGCTTCTGGCTCTCAAAGCCGCAAAATCATAGAGCCAACCGATGTTCACTCGTGTCGCAGAGCTTTAAGCGGGTCAAGGTGGGCCGCACGGCGGGCGGGGATATAGCAGGCCAGTGCCGCAACACTTAGCAGAACCAGAGGCAAGCCGAAGAACGCGGCGGGGTCGGTGGCCTGAACACCATAGAGCAGCCCGGCGAGTCCGCGCGCGAGCAGAAGCGCGAGAGGCAATCCAATGGCAAGCCCCAGCGTAGTGAGGAGCATTCCATTGCCCAAAACAAGCTTAAGTATGTCCTGCGTTTGCGCGCCCATGGACATACGAATGCCGATTTCATGGGATCTTTCACTGACGGAGTAGGACATCACGCCGAAAACGCCGACCGATGCCAGAACCAGAGCGATCAGTCCCATCACAGCCATCATGGCCGCGACGTAGGCGATACCGACGATGGACTCAGTAATGACTTTGTCCATGGGCTTAATGTTGTAGACCGGAAGGTTGGGGTCGACCGCGGCGACAGCCGCGCGCGCGGCAGAAGCGAATTTCAAGGGCGATCCAGATGTGCGGAGTACAACCGTTGTGTAATAGGGTGGCGACTGTCGAAATGATCTGTAGATGGTCGGGACCAATTCCTTTGTGATGCAGCTGTAGTGCAGATCGCTCACCACTCCCACGACCGTCAGCCAAGGCTCATCGGAATTCGCGCTGCCGATCTTGATGTGTTTGCCAAGCGGATTCTCACCTTCGAAATAGCGCCGCACCAGGCTCTCACTGACGACGGCAACCTTGGGGGAATCTGCGCCGTCCGTGGCGGTCAGGAAGCGGCCATCGCGCAATTGGATATTCATATCGCCGAAGTAATCAGGAGTGCTCGTTTGTACGATGGCGTCGACGAGTTCACCGCGCTGCAAAGGCGCACGGCCTTCGATGGAAAATGCCTGCGCATCGATGCCGCCTCCGTCCGCATAAGGGACATGAGTGACAAGCGCGGCGGATTGCACGCCAGGCGTCGCGTTCAAGCCTTGCAACATTTGCTCGTGGAAGGTCAAGCGGGAGGCAGGCGCCTTGTACTGCGTCTCGGGCAAACTCAGGTTCATTGTCAGCAGCGTTTCTGGCTGGTAGTTTTCATTGACATTCAACAAGCCCTGAAAGCCTTTCACAAGCAATCCTGCTCCCACGAGCAACACAATGGCCAGTGCAACTTCTCCTACGACGAGCGCTCCGCGCAATCGGTGACGGCCGCGGCCAACGGTCGAGCCTCGGCCACCTTCGCGAAGCGTCTCGTTCAGATTCACACCCGAACTGAGCAGCGAGGGAGCAAGGCCGGCTACGATTCCACTCAGCACGGCGATCGCGAGGGTAAATAAGAAGGCGTTCGTATCCAGACGGATGGTCTTCCATCCGGCCACGAACTTCTCCACATCGGGCGGCATGTGCGACAGAATCATTTGGATTGACCACTGCGCGAAAGCCAGCCCGAGCGCGGCGCCCGCGAGCGAGAGGAGAACAGTTTCAACAAGCAATTGCCGAACCACGCGCCAGCGGCTGCCGCCCATCGCAGTACGAACGGCGAACTCCGACGCGCGGCCTGTTACGCGCGCGAATTGCACGTTGGCGACGTTCGCACAGGCAATAAGGAGTACGAAGCCCACTGCGCCCATGAGGAGGATCATGTATTGGCGCGTCAGGGAACTGGTAACGAACTCGCGAAGCAACTGCGGCTGGACCATCCAGCCCTTGTTGGTGTCCGGATAGGCATCGGCTTCGCGTTGCGCGATGGTGCGCATTTCGGCAGCAGCTTCGGAAAAGGAGACACCTGGTTTGAGGCGTGCGAGGGGCCACAGCCATCGATTGTCCCGGGTCAGACGCGCTTTCGCATCAAGCGACAGCGGGATCCATGCCTCTGCGGGCTTCGGGAAGTCGAACCCTTTGCCCATCACGCCGATGACTGTATAGCTCTGCCCATCGACGACGATTTGTTTTCCCAGGACGTGAGGATCGGAAGCGTACCGCTGCTCCCAAAGCGCGTGACCCAGGATGATCTCGCGGTCCTTACCGGGCTCGGTCTCGTCGGGAGCAAAAGTCCGGCCGAGCGCCGGCTGTACTCCAATTGTCTGGAAAAAATTGGCAGTGACCTTGAAGTCCTGGACCTTTTGCGCCACAGGGTCGCCAGTGAGGTTGACCTCGTCCCAGGCGTATGCGGCGAGTTCTTCAAAGGAACGCGACTCTTTTTGCCAATCAAGGAAGGTCGCCGGCGCAACGGAATTGAAATCTTGCGGGCCAAAGCCTGCGCCGGAGTCCTGAGTGTTGGCCCGAGCGTCGGGCAGCATTACGATGCGATACGCATGTTCGAACGGAACCGGGTGGATGAGGAAGGCCTCCGCCAGGCTGAAAATCGCGGCGTTGGCCCCGATGCCCAATGCCAGAGCTATCACGCAGACCAAAGTGGCCACGCGGTGCTTCGCGAGCATGCGCAAGCCGAACCGCACGTCCTGCCAGACTGAGTTCATTGCGCACCCCTTTTGAAGAACAGCTTTATGCGTTTACGCGGTTACGCCGGCTTCCTTGGTTTCCTCGACGATGCGGCCGTCAAAAAGGTGAATGGTGCGCTCGGCGAAGTTTGCGTAGCGCTGGTCGTGGGTGACCATGCAGACTGTTGCGCCGTTGCGATGCAAATCGCGAAGCAGTTCCATGACGGCTTCGCCGTTCTTGGAGTCCAAGTTTCCAGTTGGCTCGTCAGCCATCAGGATGAGCGGATCCCCGACCAGCGCGCGCGCGACGGCGACGCGCTGCTGCTGACCGCCCGAGAGCTGCGAGGGATAGTGGCGCAGGCGGTGGGCCATGCCGACGCGCTCGAGCGCACTTTGCACTTTTTGTTTGCGTTCCGCCGAACTGGTGCCGCGGTAGGTCAGAGGAAGCTCGACATTTTCATAGACCGTGAGGTCGCCGATCAAATTGAACGCCTGGAAAATGAAGCCGATTTCGCGGTTGCGGATGCGCGTGCGTTCGCTGATGGTCAGCTTGGCAACGGGCTGGCCATTGAGCATGTAGATTCCGTCTGTCGGCGAATCGAGCAAGCCCAGAATAGAAAGCAAGGTCGACTTGCCGCAGCCCGAAGGCCCGGCGATCGAGATGTACTGTCCTTTCTTGATTTCGAGGTGAATTTCGGAAAGCGCGTGAGTCTCCACTTCGTCGGTGTAGAAGACTTTCTTTACGCCTTCCATTTTGATGAGTGTGTCTGACATTTCGTCTCCTTAACGATTATTTGTTCGGGAACTCATACTGCAAATTCTTTTTGCCCCACCAATCAACAGCCTTTCTGAATTCACAAAACCTGTCCGGTCATTCATATCGCAGCGCCACCAAGGGATCGACACGCGTCGCACGCCGTGCGGGAATGAAACACGCGGCAAGCGCGATGAGCGCAATCAGCGCTAATCCGGACGCATAAACCAGCGGATCGCTGGCACGCACGCCGAAGAGCTGCGATTCGCTGAGCCGCGCCAGCGCGTAGGCAGTGGGCAGGCCCACAGCCACGCCCAGGAGCACCATCAAGCCCACTTCGCGCAAAATGAGCAGCCGCACATGACCGGCGACGGCGCCAAGGGCCATTCGAATGCCGATTTCGCGAGTGCGCTGTACTACAACGTAAGCTAAAACTCCGTAAATGCCTAGCGCCGCGAGGAGCGCCGCGAGTCCTGCGAAACAGGCCGATAAGACAGCCACCATGCGCGCCGAGAACAAATCATCTTCCACGACGCGTTGCATGCTCTTCAAATCAAACACGGGCAAGTTCGGGTCCATCTGCCGCACGACGTCTTGCAAGCTCGAGGCCAGCAACAACGGGTCACGCTGCGAACGCACGTAAAAGGTCATTTCGCGCAGCTTCGGCCTTTGCGAGTAGGGGATATACACGTAAGGTGGAGGCGTGCTGCTCACGTGCTCCTGCTTCACGTCCTTCACTACACCAACAATCTGAATATCCGGAACGGCCTTGGGTCCGCCGCCGAACGCAAAATGCAGACCGACCGCGTTGCGGCCCGGGAAAAAGCGCTTGGCCATGGCTTCACTCACGACCGCGACTTTGGGCGACGTGGCACCGTCCGCGTCTGTGAACTCGCGCCCGGCCATCAGCGGAATGCCCAAGGTGGAAAAATAATTCGCGCTCACCGAAATGTGATCGACGTCCTGCAACTCATCGGGAAGCTGGGCCTGCATCCCGCCTTCGACGGTTAGGTTGCTGCCTTCATCATCGCCGGTGAGTGTGGGGACGTCGCCCGAACCAATGGAGCGCACGCCGGGCAGAGCTGCGATACGGGCACGCATCTGGTCAAACAGAGCGATGGAGCGGGGCAGGTCGTATCCATTGAGTATGGGTTGGACGGAGAACGTGATGACGTTGTCGGTCCGCATGCCCAAGTCCTGATTACGCAGATTCCAGAGCGAGCGCACGAAAAGGCCGGCGCCTGCGAGAAGCAGCATGGTGAACGCGACTTGCCCTGCGACGAGCAGCTTGCGGAAACCAACATGTGAGACGCTGGCGGAGGAAGTCGAGCCCTGGTCCTTAATAACGTCGGTTACGCCGACGCGCGTAACACGCCACGCTGGGAGGAGACCGAAGAAAATCCCTGAAAGCGCCGTGGCGGCAAGCGCAAATCCCAAAACGCCTTTATCGAGGGAGTCCGTCAGTCCCTGAATTCCTGCGTTCTCGATGACGATCGGCGTCAGGATGCGCATCAGCCAGGTGCCAAGCAGGATGCCCATGACTCCACCGCCAAAAGCGCACAGCAAACTCTCTATGAACAATTGCCGGATCATGCGGTTGCGGCTCGCGCCCATGGCGGTGCGGATGGCGAACTCGCGCTGGCGGCTCGCGCCGCGAGCCAGCAGAAGATTCGCAACATTAGTGCAAGCGATCAGCAGGACGAGGCCGACCATCACGAAGAGAGTGATGATGGACCCGCCGGAATCACGCTGCAGCACGGTCCGCCCGTGGGCGCCCGATGCAAGCACAATTTTCTTGTCCAAGAACTGCTGGCGTTTTTTTTCGTTCCATGCGGATTTGATCTGGGGAAGCTGTTCTTCGAGCAATGGCTTGTAGGCAGCATTGATTCCTGCTTCCGCCTGTTTTTCGGAGACGCCCGGCTTGCGTCGCGCGAGCAGCGTCATCCAATAATCGTTCCATTGGTCGAGTGTCTCGCCATATTCCGTCATCAGCGGGGTCATCATCATGGGAACGTACAGGTCTGGAGTCTTGCCGACCTGCACGCCGGTAAAGCCCGCTTGGGAGACACCAACCACGGTCATCTCGACGTTGTTGACAAGCAGAACCTTGTTCAAAATGCCGGGATCTCCGCCGAAATGGCGCTTCCAATAAGAATTGCTGAGAACGACGTAAGGCTCGGCTGAAGGTACTCGGTCGTCCTCTTGGGTGAAGAGCCGGCCGATCGCAGGACGCACGCCGAGAACGTCAAAATAATTGCCCGAAACCACTTCGCCCACGGCGCGATCGGTTTGGCCATGACTGGAAACGCTGGCGGAAAACCCATAGCGGGCTAAAATTCCGGAAAAGACGGAATTTGTGTCCCGCAAGCCCCTGTACATGGGGTAGGAAAAGGACTCGGTTTCGTCACCGTCGGTCGAGACGTGGCCGGTGACTGGGCCGGGGGCGCGCAAAATTTCCAACTCAGCGGGATTTTGGATCGGCAGTTCGCGCAGAAGAACTTGATTCATGAGCGAAAAAATTGCCGTGTTGGCGCCAATGCCGAGGGCCAGCGTAAGCACTGCGATGGCAGTGAAGCCGGGGCTCTTCGCCAGCATTCGCAATCCGAAGCGGATGTCGGTCCACAGGTTCTGCATTACGCGTTCTTCCTAATTCTCGCTTCTTGCGGCGAATGTCGTTCGCAAGAGTTGTAAGAGCTTTCGCCAGTCCAAGATGCGGGGTACCGGTACTCAGTCCGCAGTAGCGCGGGAAGCGAATTGCCAGCCGCCGACGGATACCGAGTTTTGGCAACCAGCAGCACTCCTCGTATTTGACGTTCCAAGCTGCTAGAGGTCAGGCGCACGGGACACAATCCTTTGTGACGGGTTGCATCAGGGAATACGCATTGCCACTCCGAATGGTTCCGCAATAAAGACGAATTACAGAGCTATTCATAACGCAGCGCCACCATGGGATCGACTTGCGTCGCCCGCCGCGCGGGGATGTAGCACGCCGTTAGTCCCACCAGAAGCAGCAAAGCGCCCACGGCAAGAAATGTGGCTGGGTCGGTCGGCTTTACCCCGTAGAGAAGGCTGCTCACCGAACTCGTCACGCCCACTGCGGCAACGACTCCCAAAATAAACCCGAGAGCAATCAGGACAAGCCCCTGTCCCCCCACTAGCCGCAGCACGTCTCGGCTCTGTGCACCGAGCGCGGCGCGAATCCCAATCTCTCGCGTCCGCCGGGCCACCTCATAGGCGAGGAGTCCGTAGAGGCCGAGGCAAGCAAGCACCAGCGCCAGCAATCCAAAGAGACTCGCCAGCCGCGCGAGCAGGCGCTCGTTGAACAGCAATCGTTCGATTCGCTCTGTTTGCGTTTTCACATCAAAAAGCGGCAAGTTGTTGTCCATGTCGCTCACAACTTTGCGCACGCCGGGAAGCAGCGCCTCCGGATTGAGCGCCGTCCTCAATGCGAAGTGTGCATCGCCGTCTTTAAGAGGGATATAGGCTGTCGGTGCGATTTCGTCACGCAGTCCGGCATATTTTGTGTCTCCCACGACGCCAACAATTTCGTATTGCGCATTGCCGGGGTCCGTGCCGCCAAAATGCAATCCGAGTGCCTCGCGGCCGCCAAGAAAATTCTTAACAAAGGCGCGGTTCACGACGGCTAAGTCACGCTTCGACTCCAAATCCTGACGAGTCAGCGTCCGTCCGGTCATCACCGGAATTTTCATCGTCGAGAAAAATTCGGGCCCTACCGCCAACATTTGCGTTTCGACTGTGGATTTGTCTGTTCGTCCCTCGACCTTGACGTCCTCCGTCCACAACCCTCCGTCGAGCAGCGTATCGGACGAATAGCTTACGGAGAGTACTCCTGGCAGACCGGCGAGCCTGCTCTGCAATTCGCGATAGAGCGGTTCGACTTGCTCGCTTTTGTAGTACCCAGTGAGAGTGGGGTTGACTCCAAACTGCAGCACGTTGTGCGTATCAAATCCCGGATCAATCGCCTTCAACTTCGCCAGCGAGCGAACAACCAGCCCCGCTCCCGCGAGCACAATCATCGAAAGCGCCACCTGTGCGACCACAAGTCCGCTGCCGAGTCCAAAGCTGCGGCGCGATCCGAAGCTGGCTCCCGACATATTTCCCGCATTTTCTTTGAGGGTCGGCGCGATATTCACCCGCGTCCCTCGAAGCGCCGGCGCGAGACCAAACAAAATCCCTGTCAGCGCCGCCACCGCAACCGTGAAGCCGAGCACGCGCGCATCCGGATCTGCATTGAGCTGAAAATTCGAATACCGGTTTGCCGTGGCGAATACAGCCAGCGCATTCGCGCCCCAGTACGCCAGCAGGACGCCGAGGACTGCCCCAGCAAACGACAACAGTACGCTCTCGGTCAAAAGCTGCCGGATTACGCGTCCTCGTCCTGCCCCTAGCGCCAGCCGAACGGCGATCTCTTTTTGCCTTGCCGCCGCGCGTGATAACATCAACCCCGCGACGTTGGCGCAGGAAATCAGGAGAAGAATCACAACCGCCGCCATCAGAATATAGAGTGGCTGATCGAGTTGGCCGCGAATTCCGGAAAGCCCCTTTTGGGCCGCCGTTAGGATCACTTGCGGATTGTCTTCCGCCTTCAGCTGCCTTTCCTGGATGACCTCATTGCGGAAGAGAAGACTCACGCCCGACTCAGCTTGCCCCAACGACACCCCGGGCTTTAATCGCCCTACGACAGTCAACCACCATGTTCTTTCCTTCTCAGGTCCGCCTCCCCAGTGCAGCCGCAGCGGCCCAACTTGCGAGAGCGGCAACCACATGTCCTGAGAATGCCCGGGAGTCAGCCGAGTGAAGCGAGGGTCGGCCACCCCAACGATGGTGAAGGGAACGCCGTTGAGCTTTATGGCTTTTCCGATTGCACTTTTTGCGCCGCCAAAGGCGCCTTGCCAGTATGAATAGCTCAGGACCGCTACGCCTTCGGCACCAGGCCGCTCGTCCAGTGGTTCAATGGTTCGGCCAGCGGCGGCAGGGACACCGAGCGTTTGGAAATAGTCACCAGAGACAACTTCGCCGCGCGCGATGCTCGCCATTCCGTTCCCGGTTACGTCCAGTTGCGCAGGTCCAGCAAACGCTCCGATGGCGGAGAACACGTCAGAGTGCTCCCGAATTGCGGTGAACATCGGATAGGAAAAAGAGCAACTCCCGGAGACCTTGTCGGTCCACTTCGTCCACTGGCAATCCCCAAAGCTGCTCGAACCCGCGTTTTGCGGATGCGCGCGCGCCGACCAGCGCAGTACAACTAATTCTTGGGGATTACAAACCGGAATGGACTGCAGCATGACCGCGTTGAGCAGGCTGAATATCGCGGTGTTTGCGCCGATGCCGAGGGCTAGCGTAGCAACGGCTATTGCCGTAAAGCCCGGGTTTTTCCCGAGCATTCGTAACCCGTAGCGAATATCTTGCCAGAGAGTCTGCACTGGGCCTCCGCAAGAAAATCAGAGCCTGCATCTACGGACTGAGAGAAAGCAAAGCTCAAATTCAGCTAAAGGCCGACTGCTGGCGTTTGCTCGCCGCTACTTCAGCCGCACGCGGTCGAAAGCATCCCAGGCCGACATGTCGGACAGAATCACCGTGTCGCCCACCTTCAATCCGTCCAGGATCTCAATCGTGTTCACAGAGCTGCGTCCAAGTTTCACGTTCACCCGCACCGCTTCCGAGCCGTCATCAACTAGCTTGAAGAGGCCGATCGTGCTGTCGGACTGCCCGTGCACCGGCCTGCCGACGTATAGCACATCCTTCAAATTCTCGAGGGTAATCGTTCCGTCCACGCTCAAGTCTGGCCGCGCTCCCGATCCGGGTGGAAACGGCTGGTCCATCATCACGTCCACGGTAACCGTGCCGTTGATCACGGAGGGATCGATGCGCGAGACATGCCCATCGGCGATGCCATTGCGCGTATCAATCGAAGCCTTCTGCCCGATCACCACGTCTTTCGCTTGCGTTTCCGCGATTTTGATTTCCGCTTTGAGCTTCTTGGGGTCCGCTACGCGCGCCAGGTTCGTTCCCGCCGTCACGTGCTGGCCTTCGTCCACCGGCACAAGCTGCAACACGCCGCTGATTCCTGCCCGCACATGCAGCGCGTCCAACTGGCTCTTCTTCAGTTCATAAAGAGCTCTCATCTGATCGATTTTTGCCTGCTGCGCAGCCAGCTTTGCATTCGCGGAATCGGTGGCGATTTTCGTCCTCTCGCCCTCAAGTTGCAGCCGAATCGCAAGTTGCTCCACCTGAACTCGAGTTAACTGCTCGTTCAACGAAGATTCCAAGCCCTCTGCCACCAGTTTTACCTTCACGTCGTGATTGATCTTCGCCTGTTCGTAATCGCTTCGCACCTGCGCTTCACTCGCTTTTTGGTTCATCAGATCGCTGTCAACTTGCACCCGAAGGTTCGCCAAGTCAGCTTCCGAGCCTTTGAGCTGATATTCCGCGTCGAGCGCGGTTTGCTGCAAGGTCGGATCGCTCAGCTCCATAATGATCGAATTGGGATTGACGATAGCTCCCGGCCGCAATACCCAGTGGTCCACGCGCGAATCCGTCTGCGCCGTAATCCATCGGATGTCTACCGGAACAAGCGTCCCCAACCCGCGCACTTCGCGCAGCATCGGCCCGCGCTTGACGGTGTCGGTCCAAACGGTTCCCTTGTCCACCGTCGGCGCCGCGGGCTTCAGCTTCGATAGCGCGTAGGTTACGCCCCCCAGCAGCATGACAGCGATCGTGCCATAGGCAATTCGGCGTATTTTTTTGGCTCTCGCGTTCGATGGTCGTTGTATGTCCATAGTTGTTATAGCCTTTACTAGGCGCAACTCTCTTGCCATGAGAATTCGCCCAAACCCTCATTTTGTCAATGATTTACGGAGCACCGCCGGCTCCCAAAGTCCTTCTCTTTGGCCGAATATGGGAATCTCCGTCCCACGATCGGACACCGTCAAGCGCATGCGCGGGCTTCGCCCTTATTTGACGCTCTGTATAAGGATACGTCTATAGCGCCGCATTGTTCCATCTTGTTATTGAGCTCTGGCCGGAACTCGCCTGGCGTCTGAGTGATACAATCTGGCCGGAATGCCCCGGAACGATTCCCAACAGCAAACAACTACTCGTGCAGTCCATCTTCGCGGCATGGATTTGCTGAACAATCCCCCTCTCAACAAGGGCACCGCCTTCACGGAACAGGAGCGCGAAGTTTTTGGCCTTCACGGCCTGCTTCCGCCCGTAGTTGAGTCGCTCGAAGATCAGTGCATCCGCGCCTATCAAGCGTTTTGCCTCAAGTCCAACGACCTCGAACGCCACATCTATCTTCGCCAGCTTCAAGACACCAACGAAGTGCTCTTTTACCGGCTCCTCCTCGACCATATCGAGGAGATGCTGCCCATCGTCTATACGCCTGTCGTCGCGCTCGGTTGCCAGGAGTTCAGCCACATCTATCGCCGCCCGCGTGGCCTTTTCATCTCTTATCCGCTCCGCCATTCCATTCCAGCGCTTCTGCGCAATCATCCAAATCCCGAAGTCGACGTCATCGTCGTGACCGACGGCGAGCGCGTTCTCGGCATCGGCGATCAAGGCGTCGGCGGCTTGGGCATCCCCATTGGCAAACTTTCTCTCTACAGCCTGATCGGTGGAATTCATCCCGCGCGCACTCTTCCCATTGTCCTCGACGTTGGCACGAACAACGAGGAGCGTCTTCGCGATCCGGAATACCTCGGCTGGCGCCACGCGCGCATCACCGGAGTCGATTACGATAGTTTCATCGCCGCGTTTGTCACCGCTGTCAAGGAAGTCCTTCCGTCTACACTCCTCCAATGGGAAGACTTTTCCGGCGTCCACGCGCGTCCGATTCTCAATCGTTACCGCGATCAAATGCTCACTTTCAATGACGACATTCAAGGCACCGCCGCTGTCGCGCTCGGCGCAATTCTCGCGGCCGTTCGCGTGGCAGGCTCGTCTCTACGCGATCGGCAGATTGTTTTTCTCGGCGCCGGTTCCGCAAGCGCGGGAGTCGCCGATTATCTCCGCGCGGCGCTCGTCGCCGAAGGGCTTTCAGAAGAAGAAGCCCGCAGCCGCTTCTGGATGGTGGACATTCACGGCTTGCTTCATTCCGGCCGCACCGATTTGACGCCCGAACAGCGCGTCTACGCGCAGCCCACAAGCCGCGTCGCTTCCTGGCCGCGCGCGAACGGTGCCGACTTCGGCATCGCCGACGTGATTCACAACGTTCGAGCAACCATCCTTATCGGTCTCTCGACAATCGGCTCGGCTTTCACCGAGCCGATCGTCCGGGAAATGGCGGGCAAAGTCGCGCGCCCGATTATTTTTCCACTCTCGAATCCCACCGACCGCTCCGAGGCACATCCTGCCGATTTATATCGCTGGACCGAAGGCCGCGCCCTCGTCGCCACCGGCTCGCCATTTCCGCCCGTCCAATTCGGTGGCCGAAGCATCCCCGTTTCCCAGTGCAACAACGTCTACATTTTTCCCGCTATCGGGCTAGCCGTAGTGGCCTCGCGTCCCTCCCCTGGAGCCGCCGGCATTCAGCGAATTACCGACGCCATGATGCTCGCCGCCGCCCGCACGCTAGCCGAACATTCGCCCGCTCTCGCGAATCCATCTGCATCGCTGCTTCCAGCACTGACAGATCTCCGCAGTCTAGCCGTTGACATCGCCTTTGCCGTGGCCCAAGAAGCCCACCGTTCCGGCGCCGCTCCTCCGCCCAGTCCTTTCCCATCACTCCGGCAGCAAATCATCTCGTGCCAGTGGTCCCCGGTCTACCCTGCGTATGTCGCCGCGTCCTATTGAAGCGCACTTCCCAATTCGGATGAGGCGAAAAGTTCTTATGGATTTTGGTGGAAAAGCCGGGAGACAACCTAAGTGACTAAATTCCAGTGGTGGGAACGCTGTGGAGAACAGGTCAGCTCGCTGAATACGGGGCTTAGAGTGCGTTGCTCACATCAGCCCGCTTTGCCTCGCCAATTTTAGCGCTTCAATCGCCGCGCCTCTCGCGCCCGCGGTGTCGCCATTCGGAATCACGTAGATGGGAATGCCAGCTTGTTCCTCGCGCTGGTTCGGCATTCCCACACGAATCTCGTCCAGAAACCATTTCTGAAACTCTTTGCTCGCTTCCAGAGCGCCCCCGCCGACGATGAACGCGTCGGGGTCAAACGTATTCACCATCTCGTCGAAAAAGAGTCCCAAGGCATGCGCTTGCACTCGGAAAACATCCTTGCACAGCGGATCGCCCTTATCCGCCATGCCACGCACCAGTTTCGCCGCCTGATGCGCATTCACTTTTGCCAGTTCATGGCCAGGATACCGCGGCAAAAAATAGGGCAGCAGATTCCTTTCGATCGCGGTAAGCGAACAAAGCGATTCGAGGTCCCCCGTTCGTCCGCAATTACAAACCGGCTTGATGCCGCTCGTTCCGGCGATGCTTTGATAGGGAAGCAGCACGTGCCCCAGTTCTCCGCCAAACCCGTTCTTCCCCTTCACCACATTCCCATCGAGAATAATTCCGCCGCCATTCCCCGTCCCGATGATGATCGAAATCGAGGTCTCTTTACTGTTGACCCCAAAAATCGCGTAGTGCCCCCAAAGCGCGGCCGCATTCGCATCATTTAAATAGGACACCGGTCTGCCCAGTTTGTGCGCCAAGCCCTCGCGAATATCGAACCCCGCCCAATCCGCATGAACAAAATTCGTGGACCCTCTCGCGCTGAACTGTCCTCCCGCACTCGCCGGACCGGGCGTATCCAGCCCGACCGCCACCACGTCCCCAAGCTGTGCTCCCACCCTGTCACACGCAATCTTCAATCCGTCGGCGATCTGCTGCAGGCAAATCGCTGGCCCCTCTTTCGCGCGCGCCGGATGCTCGCAGAGTCCCTCGATCAAAAATTTCTCCTGCGCGTCCACCAACGTATAGTTGACGGCAGTTCCGCCAAGATCCACCCCAGCCACGACTGTCACGATTTTTCTCCTGTCCTGCGCAATGGTTCCCCGACACAGACTAGCAGAATCGCGAAAGTTCGGCGAAGTCGGCAACTCCTTCGGACCGGTTTAGAGGAGTGTGGCCATGGGCCGCTGCAAGCTTCAAAAAGGGAGCGTCCCGGAGGCCTGCTGACATACAATTCGGGCGGCCAAAGAACACCCCCTTTGGCGGGAGCCGGCTTATGAGACTCGGAATCCGGAGAACGTTCAAGATCCTTGCGCCCGGAAACTCTCTGCGCAAGAGAGTGGCGTACAGTTTGGCCATCGCCCGATTTATCTTGGTGCCGGTGATCTTGCTTGCCGTCTATTATCTCTTCGAAATGGCATGGATCGTCGACCGCATCGTGAACGTAGACGCCCCGGCTGCCACGCTGGCACAGCGCGCCTCCATTGAGCTGCTCGAAGCCCGCCGCACGGAAAGAAATTATCTGTTGCTCCATGATCCAAGCTATCTCGCGGCGAATCGCGATTCCATCGCCAAAACCAAGGAAATTGTGAGCCAAATCCAGGATCTCGAGCCGGAGGATACGGGCGCGACAACAAGAGCACTAGGAGCGCTCGATTTGTACGAACAGCGGTTTGGAGCGGCTGTCGTTGCGATGTCACAGCCGGGCCAAGCAGATGCGGACCGCATACAAAAAGTCGTGCGCGCCTACGAACGAGACCTGGACGACCTCCTCCGCGGAGCCAGGCTAAAAAAACGCGCGGAGCTGATCGATGACCTGCGAAAACGTGTGGGTTCATTCGACGCGCAGATTAGCGAGACTGTTCAAGCCGGCAATCCTGCCCTCGCACAGGTGACGGCGGATTTGCAGAGTTCCAGCCAGGAAGTTCTAGGATTGCTCTCTCAGCTCGAAACGGAAAATTGGACGCGCGTGCAAAGCGATCACCAGGAAGCTCGCATGCTCCTGTTTCATGCGGAGTGGGCGCTAAGCATCGTGTCCGCAATCACCCTGCTGTTCAGCATCTGGGTGAGTTTCACTCTGCCCCGGCAAGTCGTGAAACCGCTGGTGAGCCTGCGCGAAGCCGTCGATCACGCCGCGCAAGAAGGCGGAGCCATCGAACTGGACATCGAAGGCCGCGGCGAAGTGGCCGAGCTGGCCCGAAGCGTGCAACACCTTGTCGCGCAACTGCAGCACAATCCTTCTTAGCGGGCTGACCGCCCCGCATGTGTGCTGTGTCTAAGCCCAGCTGTAGCCGTGTTTCGCCAGCGGCAGCGACCGGATGCGCTTCCCCGTAACGGCGAAAATCGCATTGCACACCGCCGGCAAAATCGGCGGCAGCGCCGGCTCACCAAGCCCCGTCGGTGGATTGTCTGTCGTGAGGAAATGCACTTCAATCTCGGGCGGGATTTGATTCATCCGCATCGGCTCGTAAACGTTGAAATTGCTCTGCACCGCGTGCCCGCCTTCAATGGTGATCTCCCAGTTCATCAAATGGCTCAGCCCTTCGATCACCGCGCCGTGCGCTTCGTTCATCGCCGCAATCGGATTGATGATTTGGCTCCCAATGTCGCCCGCAACCCAAACTTTGTTGACCTTGAGCTTATTTTCAGTCGATACGCGAACCTCAGCGACTTCCGCGAAATACCCGCGATGGCTGAAGTGGAACGCCACGCCCATGCCCGTATCCTTCGGAACTTTGCGCTTCCCCCAATCCGATTTTTCCGCCACCAGCTGCAGCACGCCGCGCATTCGCTCTGCATTGAATACGTATGGCGCCGGCGTCTGCGGCGTTCCAGGCCGGTTCGCCAGCGCCAGCGCCGGATTGCTCAGTATAGCCAGCCGGAAGTCCACGGGATCTTTCCCCGCCGCATGCGCCAGCTCATCGATAAACGACTGCAATGCGAAAGCGATGCCATTGCTCCCCGGCGCGCGCATCGCACCCGTCGGAATGCCCATCGTAATCAGCGAAACGTCCAGCGCATAATTCGGGATAAAGCGCCCAGGAAATTCATCCGCCGAAATTCCTGCCGCTGAAGCGAATCTCTCGCCTTCTCCGAAACTGACAAAATGATCCCGCCAGGCCACCAGCTTGCCCGACGCATCGACGCCGCCCTTCAAATAATGAAACCCCGCGGGCCGGTAAAAATCGTGATGCATATCCTCTTCGCGTGACCACAGCAGCTTCACCGGCGTTCCGTTCAGAACTTTCGCGATCCACGCGCCCTCGATCATGTAGTCGTTCGTCAACCGCCGCCCGAATCCGCCGCCCATCCGCGGCAGATGAATCGTGATGTCGCTTTCCGCGATTCCCAGGGTTTTCGCCGTCTGTGCCAGCCCGCGCTGCGGCGTCTGGCTCGGCACCCACAATTCCAGCTTGCCGTCTTTGAAAAGTCCCGTGCAGTTTTGGGGCTCGAGGGGCGCGTGCGAAAGAAAGGGATAAAAATACGCGCCCTCAACCACTTTAGTCCCCGATTGCATGGCGGTTTCCGGGTCGCCATCCGTGCGCAAAGAAAATCCGGGCTTCTGTTTCGAAAGTTCGTCAGCCGTCCGCGCAAATCCCTCGCTGCTCTGCTGCGCCGTCGCGCCCTCATCCCACTTCACTTCCAGTTTCGCCCGCGCCGTATGCGCGATCCACCAGCTATCGGCCACAATTGCCACGCCCGGCATTAGCCCCGTCAGGTCCGTCCCGCCTTCCACCACGAACGCGTGCCGCACGCCGGGTATCGCCTTAATCGCATCAAGATTCGCGCTGACCACTTTCCCCGCGAACACCGGACACTTCGCAAATGTGGCCCACAGCATCCCCTGCGGCCTGAAATCGATGCCATAAAGATGTTTCCCGCGCACGATCGAAGGCACGTCCACGCCGCTCGTTGATTTGCCGATGATCTTGAACTCTTTCGGGTCCTTCAGCTTCACGCTGTCCAGCGCTGGCGGCGTCAACTGCGCCGCTTTCGCCGCCAACTCGCCATAACCGATGCTGCGTTTCGACCCCCCATGATGCACGCGTCCCAAAGCCGTCGAACACTCGGACTCCGGCACGGACCACGTTTGCGCCGCGGCCTGCACAAACAATTGCCGCCCCGCCGCTCCCACTTGCCGCATCGGAATCCAGTTGTTCGGCGTCGCCGTGCTCCCGCCCGCCACTTGCAATCCATATTTGGCGAAATCCACGTCGCCCTGCTCGATCCGCACATCCTTCCAATCCACATCCAGCTCTTCCGCGATCAGCATGGGCAGCATGTTCTTCACCCCCTGCCCGACCTCCGGATTCTTGGCGATGATCGTCGCGATGCCCTCCCGCGAAATCGTAATGAACGCATCCGGATTGAGATTGGGTTCCGGCCGACCCTGAGCCGCCCTCGCAAGGCCGTGTTCGAACGGGTCGATGTACGCGGCCAGCAATATTCCGCCACCAGCAATCGCCGTCACGCGAAGAAACGACCGCCTCCCAAGAGTCCTAATTGTCCTGTTCTCCTGAGATTCCACGGCTTCCAAAATGTTCATGGGCCCTCCTCGACTAAGTGTGACGCGTTGCCTGTCAGTGTTGGTTTCAACCCAAAGCGGCGGTGCGCCAATGACCGCACGGACCGAATTATAGCGCTCGCAACCCAAACTGGCAGCAGAAAGAGATTGTGTCCAGCAGTGCTCGTCCGGCTTCCGCGTTTGCCAGGATCTGGAAAAGTTGCGCGACGCAGATGCGAAGACTGGCGTTACTATTTTTCGTTATCATTCATTAGACAGACGCCGGGATAATGCTTCAGTTCATGTAGTGTGAGGTGCTCAAGAATTTTGCCCTCTGGCACGCTCACAAGGTAACCCTCGAGGTGTCCGAGGTCAGAACCGCAATCACCCGTAGGATAAACCTCGGTCGTGAGTAACAAGCCGCCTCGAATCCACTTCAAGGCAGTGACATTGTTTCCGCGTGTCTTACAGTAATGACGGGATTTAAAATCGGCCACAGCACCGTCAATGGAATTTGAAACGTCTCTTACACCGTGGCCGTCAATGAGAAATACGCGGACGTGGAATCTCCCGATGGCACCACCGTCACTATAGGTAATCGCGATGTGTGCCTCACCGGTGGTACGGCCAAGACCGAGGCCATTATCGACGGCGATCCAAACACTCTGCGCCGATAGGTCTTTAGCAACGAATCTAAGTATCTCCTTTTTCCCGCGCAAAAACCGGAACGTAGCACCATCCTCTTCTGTCGGGAAGCCGGCCTCCAGGTCAACATCGGCAATGCGAGCGATTTTATCCCGCGCTGGAAATTCCGGGATTACAGCCTCAATTCCATCGCCTCCGCACATCGTGAGCAACAACCTGGGATTCGGTTTGGACGGCGTTGCTCGCATGGATGGAGGCTGTTGAATTGAGAAGGAGCAGAGAAACAAGGAGAATGCCCAAAGAATCGCGGTCAATTTCATGGTGCGTCCGAGATACTCTGAATATACTTTGAATTTGATAAACCGAGAAACGCCGAATCAATAGGGTAATCGGAAGTTCGTCCATTCTTGACTAACACGACAACCCGACAGTCAAACCCAAGAAGTGGTCAAAAAACCATGCAAGCCTCGGCAAGAAATACGTCCTAACAGAGTCGCCGCGAGCAACCCGGTTTCTGGAGTTGAGGCTCTAACGAGGTAACAAACAAGAGCCAGACCGCCCTTTGTCGAGATCGGCGCCTGGAACTCTTGGACGGTTCTCCATTCCCCGGGTTGAAAACTGAATCGGCCGAGGCAAATTCCGGAAGGCAGAGGTGTCCATTATGAACAGCCCACGTGTGTTCCGTTTGTTGCCAAGTACCAACCGGGCCTTTCCCCCTTTGTTTGCATGTCTTCTCACAAAACAAAGAGATCGCAGCTAACGCGGCCTCCACAAATGTTCTAGATCTCCAGCAGCGCCTAGCTGGCGTACTGCCCGTGCGCGTCGATGTGCCGCGAGCAGGCCATTCCTATGAGTTCGTCCGCCCTCTTGTGCTCGACGAACAGACCAAACTTACTTTTACTCACAAGACTAAATAGGTTCCAATCCGCGCAGCATCTGGCGCGACTTCAAGACGGCCAGGGGATTACCTTTCCTGGCCGTTGCCGTTTTGCGCCCATTTTTTCTTCTCGAGGTCTGCCACCGCGCCATGCCCTCGCGCTCCGGGAACTAAGTCTCGAAAAACCGGGAATTTAGGGAAACAGCGGAGAGCGGATGCGTGCTTCCTGTGCAATAAACGCAGCCGGCCCGCGTATTTATAAAAGTGTGGCGCGCGCGACCGTGGGATTCAAGCGCCGCTCGGCCCAAGGATGCGCAGCTAAGAAGCGATTCGGGGACTTTCGCTGATCAGAAGAAACTCATGCAGCCGGTAGAGCCGTCTAAGCGGAAAGCCAGGCGAATGACAAACAAGATTTTGAAGCGGCAAAGGCGTAGATTCGTTCTTATGGGGGTCGGAAGAGGAAGGTCGAAATGAAGGCAATCGCAAAGTTTTTGAGTTTTTCATTCATGAGTTTATTCGTGGTCAGCTTGCAAGCATACGCGGGCCCAAGAACTCTACAGGACGCTCCGCCAGTCCAAAATCCCCCTCCCGCGCAAGGAGCGGAAACGGCGCAAGGTCCCGGGCGCGGCGGCCAAAGGCGTCCGGGCGTTTTCGGAAAATTGACCGCGGTTAACGGCCAGTCGATTCAAATCACGAAAGAGGACGGGAGCGTCGCTACCGTGAACATCACAGCGGACACGCGCTTCCGGAAAAATCGCCAGGACGCGGCGCTCACCGACTTCAAAGTCGGCGACGAGGTATTCGTGCGCGGCGCAGAAAATCCGGATCACACCTGGACCGCGGAAATGATCGGCGAACGCCCCGCCGGCGGTTTTGGAGGCCGAGGCCAAGGAGGCGGTGGTGCCGAAGGCGGGCGCGGTCCCGGTGGCGGCGGGATGCGCCAAATGGGCGTGCTTGGGCAGGATTATATTTTCGGTGAAGTGAAAGCTATCGACGCGCCCAAGCTGACGATTCTCCGCCCGGATAACGTGACGCAAACCGTCGAGCTAAATGAAGAAACGTCCCTGCGAAAGGGCCGCGACAGCGTCACGATGGCGGACATTCAAGTCGGCGATCACGTGTTTGTGCGAGGAGCGACGGCGAACAACGTCTTTCAGCCGAAGTCCGTGAACGTGATCGGCCCTGAGCAATGGAAGCGCATGCAGGAAATGGGCATGACCGGCGGCCCAGGAGCAAATCCGCAAAAACCAAATAACCAACAGCCGCCGCCGGAGCCGCATAATTGAAATTGTTGGTTCCGACTTTGGTCTTCATGGGGCTGCTTGCCGGCGCCGCTGGGAATTTGCGCGCGCAGGCCAACTCGCCCGCCGCGCAAGCGCCCTCTTATGAGATCACGGGCTCCGTTCACAGCGGCAAGACGCCGTTGCCCGGCGTCACTGTGACTGCGGCAAATACACTCACCGGAAAAAAATTCACCGCCGCAACGATTTCCGATGGGAGTTTTGTTTTTGCCGGGTTGCCTCGCGGCAGATATGTCGTGAAAACCGAATTCATGGGATTCGCAGAGCAAACCAAGGAAATCGTCCTGAATCCGGAAACTCCTACCGGCAAGGCTGATTTTGAATTGATCCTCGCCTCTCGCCAGCAGGAAGAAACTACTCAGCGAAGCGCGGCCCTCGCCGCCGCCCTCGCAGGACGCGGATTTCAAAGTCTGACGATGGATTCCACTGCAGAAGAGCCGGGAGCTGCGGAATCGGGCGCTTCTACGGGCGGCGGGCAGAACCCCTCTTCGAGCGATCTCGCCGCTCTTCCTCTTAACGGCGCGGGAGCCGACGCGCCGACGGAATCCGTAAGCGTCAGCGGCGTGCAGGGCCGCACGCAGGATTTTGGCGCTGGCAATGAGGACCAGCTGGAAGAACGAATCCAGGAATTTCGCGAACGCGCACAGCAAATGGGCATTGGTGGCTTTGGCGGCGGCGGTCCTGGCGGTGGCGGGTTTGGCGGAGGGCCGGGCGGCGGTGGGCCGATCGCGTTCGGTCGTTTTGGCCGCGGCTTCAACGTTAACCAGCCGCACGGCAACATTTATTTTTACGACGACACTTCCGCACTGGACGCCAGGTCGTATTCGCTGAGCGGAGTACCCGTCGCTAAGCCCGATTACAATCAACTTCACTTCGGCGCGTACGTCGGCGGCCCGCTCAACATTCCGAAGATTTACAACGGCGGCGGAAAGACATTTTTTTTCGGCGGCTGGAGCGGCAGGCGGGGGAGCACGCCGTATGACTCATTTTCGACCGTGCCAACGATGGCCGAACGCGGCGGCGATTTTTCCGCGCTGACGACCCCAATCTATAATCCCGCGACCGGGCAGCAGTTTGATTACAACGGCCAACCGAACGTGATGGACCCGACATCGATCACACCACAGGCGCAAGCCCTTTTGAACTACATTTCGCTTCCGAATTTGCCCGGCGCGTCGCAGAACTATCATTATGTGACTTCGGCGGAGAGCGACTCGGATTCCCTGAGTTTGCGGCTCATCCATAATTTTGGCCCGCCGCCCTCGCCAGGAAGCCTCGGTTTCGGGGGTGGGGGACGCGGCGGCGGCGGCGGCAGGCGCGGACCGCGGAACAATCTGAATGCCGGCTTAAGTTGGACCAAAACCACGACCGATCTCGTTGGTGCGTTTCCCTCGCTGGCTGGCGGAACAGGCACCCAGGGATTAAACGCGAGCGCGGCTTGGGTCTACGGCAAGGGACGCACCACGAATAACCTTCGTTTCAACTACAATCACAACCACGTCTCGACAACAAATTTGTATGCCAACGTCACGGACGTCGCGGCGCTCGCGCAAATCGGCGGCGTTTCGACAAATCCATTCGATTGGGGAATTCCGGGAATCAACTTCAACTCATTTTCCGGATTAAGCGATCCAGAGCCACGGCGCGAACTCGACCAGACCTACACGATTTCGGACACGGTCATTTGGAATCACGGCAAGCATAACTTGCGGTTCGGAGGCGATTATCGCCGCATTTTGCAGAGCTTTCGCTCGTCCAGAAACGCGTCCGGCACGTTCACGTTCACCGGCTTCGCCACTGCGCTCTATGCGAACGGTGTGGCGCAGACGGGAACGGGCAGCGATTTTGCCGATTTTCTTCTGGGTTTGCCGCAACAAAGCACCTTGCAGTTCGGAACGAGCGCTTTTAATTTTCGCGCAAACTCTTACGATCTTTTTGCGCAAGACGACTGGCGCATCCGCGCGAGCCTGACGCTGCTCCTTGGCGTTCGCTACGAATATCAAGGCCCTTTCACGGAAGCGAACAACCAGATCGTCAATCTGGACGTGGCGCCAGGCTTCACCGCCGCTGTCCCCGTCGAACCGGGACAAACCGGCCCGTACAACGGTGTTTTTCCCGCTTCGCTGATCCGTCCGGACCGCAACAACTACGCGCCGCGCGTGGGTCTAGCTTGGAAGCCGCTGAAAGATACCGTTGTGCGCGCCGGTTATGGAATCAACTACAACCTCGCGCAATACACCACGGCGATTCAGAATTTAGCGTTTCAGCCCCCGTTCGCAGAGACCGCGACGAACGTGGCGACTCCAACGAATCTTCTGAATTTGGCAAACGCCTTCCCGAGCCTGGCGCCGGGTACGGTCACGAACAATTATGCCGACTACATAAATTACAGGCTCCCGTATGTTCAGCTCTGGAATGTGGATATTCAGCGCCAGCTTCCGGGCGGCTGGTTGCTCAATGTCGATTACAACGGCTCGAAGGGCACGCGCCTGGATACCGAGCGGGCCATTCTAGTACCGGGTGGCTCGCAACCTTTCAACTACGAATCGTCCGAAGGAAATTCAGTCTTTGACTCGGGCTCGGTTCGTTTTCGAAAGCGGCTGGCAAATGGCATCGCTGTTAGCGGGACGTATATCTACTCCAAATCCGTTGACGACGCGTCGTCCATTGGCGGCGGAGGCGTCGTTGTCGCGCAAAATCCGTTCGACATCTCCGCGGACCGGGGGCTTTCGAGTTTTGACCAGCGCAATAAGTTTACGGGGAATTGGGTCTACGATTTGCCCTTTGGCGAAAACCGGCGATTCTTGCAGAAGGGAGCGATCTCCCACATCCTTTCCGGATGGCAGTACAGCGGCGCCTTCACCGTTGCGAGCGGGCTGCCTTACACCATTCGAGTTCTCGGCGGAACTCTCGATATTCAACGAGGCGTGAGCGGATCTTTGCGCGCGAACGTGGTGCCCGGCGAATCCTTGTACATCGCGAATCCCACCACGAAAGAGTGGTTCAATACGGCAGCATTTTGCCAGCCGGAAACGACCATCAACAATCCAATCGCCACGTGCGTGAATGCCGCCGACTCGACGTATGGCGATGCCGGGCGCAACATCCTGGAAGGGCCGGGCCAAGTTACGCTGGATATGTCGCTGAACAAGACCATCCAGATCAAGGAATTTCGCGCGCTCGATCTGCGCATCACGGCAAACAATGTCTTTAACATGGTGAATTACAGTTCGCTCGGGACGACGGTGAACTCGATCACGTTCGGCGAAGTGACCGGCGTCGGAACCATGCGGCGCGTGACAGTGCAGGCGAGGTTCCGCTTCTGATGGGGATGGCCATGGTTGCGATACGAAGACAAATCGCGGCGTTTGTGCTCTCTGGAGTTCTGCTCCAAGGCGCAGCTCCTTCGTTTTCGTTCGCGCAGCAATCGCGACCAAAGCCGCCTCCGCCAGATTCGCAATCGCAATCCGAGAAGCCGCAGACGCCGATCCGCGTGACTTCCGAATTGGTGCTGGCGAACGTCGTGGTGCGCGACAAAAAAGGAAACCTGGTCCGCGATTTGAAGAAAGACGATTTCACGCTGTACGAAGACGGCAAAAAACAAACGATCTCGACTTTCGATTTTGAGAATGTCGATGAACTGGAGACGGCAGGAGCGGCCGAAAAAACCGTCACGGGCGAAGCGGCCGAACCCGCTGCACCCGCCGGCGTTTTGAAGAAGAGCGCGGCGCCGGTGATGAACGCGCGCGACCGGCGAGTGATCGTTTTGTTCTTCGATTTTTCTGCCATGGAGCCGGACCAGATCGACCGCTGTGTGGATGCCGCGAAGAAATACATCAATGCGCAGATGCGACCCGCGGACATCGTTGCGCTGGTCTCGCTCGCGACGAACATGCACGTCGATCTCGACTTCACCGCTGATAAGGAGCAAATTCTTGCGACATTGAGTTCCTATTCCTCGGACTCGGGGCAAGGGTTTGGGCAAGGCGACACCGGGAGCGCGGAGGGAACAGCCGAGACCGGCGGCTCTTTCACGCCGGATGACACGGATTACAACACATTCAGCGCAGACTGGAAATTGCTCGCGTTGCAATCCACGATGGACGCGCTGGGAAAAATCCAGCAGAAAAAATCGCTGATTTATTTCAGCAACGGCATCAGCCAAACGGGCACGGACAACCAGTCGGCGCTGCGTTCGGCGACAGCCTCGGCGGTGAAGAACAACGTCTCCATCTATCCCGTCGATGTGCGGGGCCTGCAGGCGTTTCCACCGGGCGGCGAAGCGCAAAATGCCAGCTTGCATGGACAATCGGCGTATAACGGAAACGCTGTTTTGAATGACCTGAGCGGCAATGCCGCGTCGCAAGAGACGCTCTCGACGCTGGCGGCGGATACCGGTGGTAAAGCGTTTTTCGATACCAACGACTTTAGCGGCGTGTTTTCGCAAGTGCAGAAGGACACTTCCGCTTACTACGTGCTTGGTTTCACGAGCACGAACCGGCTGAAAGACGGACATTATCGCCGGCTCAAGGTGGTGGTGAACCGGGCCGATGTGAAGCTCGAATTCCGTCCGGGATATTATGCCGGGCGCGACTTCCAACACTTGAACCACGAAGATCGCGAGTCGCAGCTCGAAGATGAACTTGCGGCGGAATTGCCGCAGACGGATGTGCCGCTCTATGCGGGCACGGCGTATTTTTGCGAGAACGAATCGCACTATTATCTGTCGGTTTCTCTGGTCGTTCCCGGTTCGCAGATTCCGTTTGTGCAGGCGAAAGATCAAGACAAGGCCACGATCGACATCATTGGCGAAGTGCTGCTCAAAGGTAAAGGCAAAGTGCCTGTCGGGCAATTGCGCGACACGGTGAAACTGGCCGTGGATAGTTCGCAACAAGTGCGGCGGAAAAATGTGCAGTACAACACGGGATTTGTGCTCGCGCCGGGGAATTATCACCTGAAATTTATCGTGCGCGAAAATCAAACCGGGCGCATGGGCTCGTTTGAGACCGACGTGCAGGTGCCGGACTTGCGGAAAGCGCCGCTGCGGATGAGCTCGGTGGTGCTAAGCAGCTTGCGGGTGCCGGTTGCGCGGGCGAGCAAGAAGAAAAATGTCGACCCGCTGATTCAGGATCAGACGCAGCTGGTGCCGAATGTGACGCATGTGTTTACGCGAGACCAGCATTTGTATTTGCAGTATGAGATTTATGACGCGGCGAAAGGCAAAGTTGCGGTTACAGCCCCCGCGGCGCCGGCACAGTCTGGGAGCGCGGCTGCGGCCTCAGCTTCAGCGGCGCAGAGCGGTCCGCCTCAGAAAGCGGCGCCAGAGGCGCCGCAGTCCAAAGAGACGCGCGAAGGGATTCACGTTTTGACGAACATTGAATTCTTGCAGGGGCGCGTGAAGGCTTACGAGACGAAACAAGTGGCCGCGACGGAGTTTACCGATGCCGGCAGGAAGGCGGTCGTGTTCCAGATCGATTTGCCTTTGCATGCGCTCAAGCCGGGATTCTATGTTTGCCAGGTGAACGTGATCGATGATGTCTCCGGGAATTTTGCATTTCCGCGCTGGCCGATCTTAATCAAGGATGCGGCTCCGGGGGCTGCCACGGCTACTGCGGCAAAGACTTCCTCGGGTCCCGGACACTAACCTGATTTCTGGATCGCTGTTTAGTAGAGGCCTTCAGCGATTGGAGTCTTCGCCGCTCGAGTTTCTAGTGACCCGCCGACCTTAGTTAACCTTATCCGCTTCTTTCCAGGATCGCATCGTTGACAAGCTACGCGGAATGCGTAAATATATACGCATTATGCGTAAAGCACCGATTCTTGATGTGCTGTTTCCCTGCGCGCGGCAAGGAATTCTGGGGGGCCTGCTGCTAGCGCCGCAGAAAGCGTGGTTTTTGTCGGAGCTGGCGGCGCATTTGGGGACCTCTCCTTCAAGCCTGCAGCGTGAGGTGGAGAAGCTGGTGAAAAGCGGGATTTTGACGCGGAGGATAGATGGGCGGCGCACGTATTATCAGGCCGACGAGTCCTCGCCGGTATTTGAGGAGTTGCGCTCGCTGTTTTCCAAAACAGCAGGAATCGTTCCTGTTCTTAAATCCGAACTGGGGCGCTTCGGAGACAGGATTAGGTGGGCTGCTGTCTACGGATCTGTTGCGCGTGGCGAGGAGCGGGGAAAAAGCGACATTGATCTATTGATTGTTGGTTCTGCCGGAATGACGGATATGGTGCCCGCGCTGCGGCGGCTTGAGAGGCGTTTTGGCCGCGAAGTAAATGTGACGAGGTATTCGGAGCGAGAGTTCATGGCCAAGCGGAGCGGGGATGATCGCTTTCTTAATTCAGTACTTAAAGATAAGCTCATCACCGTTATAGGTTCCCCGGATGAGCTGGAAAAAACTACAAGCCGAAGGCAAAGTTCACGCCCACAAGGTAAGTAGGAGGGAAGTAGATGATCTACGGGCGGTCATCCTTCGGGACCTGGAGGACGCTGAGATTCGAGAATTGTCGGACGACCGGCGATTCGCCACGGCCTACAATGCAGCGTTGCAGACTGCAAAAATGTCAATTGTTTGCGCCGGATATCGGCTTGTTGGCACGCAGGGGCATCACCGTCTGACATTTGAAGCGGCGCGGCTGGGGTTGGGGACATCCGCTACGCTGGCGCTCGATTTTTCGAGGCGTGCCGGCGCAAACGAAACATGATCGACTACGATCATACTTCCGTCGCCACTCGCACGGAAGCGGAAGAAATTGTTAAAGAAGCGCAGAGTTTCTTGGAGTTGGTTGAGCGGTGGATTCTCGCGAATCATCCAAAGCTCGCTCGGTGAGTGCGCCAAATTGCTCAAAATTGTCGGCGTCGATCTTCGACCTTACTGGGGAATGCGGAATCTAAACCCGCAGCCTTAAAAGCGAAGGCTGCGGCACCCGGCTTCGGCACCCGCGATGACCTAGAACCTAAACCTGTAGCCTCAAAACCGATGGCTGCGGCGCCCGGTCCCTTACGCTGAAGGCCATAATTCAACCTTCACCCCTGCTTTTTCTAGAAGGCGCACCAATTCGTCTCTATTCCTCCTGATTTGGGTATCGTTACCTGGAGCGCGAACGCCGCCCTCCTGCACCACCACGACAAGGCCATAGGGCCAGGCGACGGAGGGCAATTTTTCCAAATAGGCGATGACGTCCGCAGGTGACATCTTCGGAGCCTCGGTAACGGAGCTGATCTGACGGGCGTCAATTCCGTCTGCTTTCACGATCAGATAGGGGTTCTGCCAATCGCGCGCATCCACAATGGAGCGGTACTTTTTGAAGTCCGGAGAAGAAATTCGATCCTTGAGCGAGGATATGCCAGTATCGGCGACTCTCCTCACATTGGTGGACTTCGAGCATGAGACGGAGGCTATCGCAGCACAAAAGAAAATTGCATGCAGGCTTCGCGTCACGTATCGCATTCTAACCTGAAGTTTGACTCTGTGGTTACGAAGGACGTTCGATGGGGGAGGTTGTCATTCGCCGTAGGGGACCCAGATGTTTTTGATTTGGGTGGCGTGTTGGAGGAAGAAGCGGCCTTCGGATTGGGCGGGGTTGAACCAGTCGATGTGGCGGCCTTCGTTTGTGAAGGTTTGTTTTAGATTGCCGATGGAAAGAGCCTTTGCGGTGGCGCATGTGGGGGCGTCGGCGAAGCACCAAACGGCGTCGAGATCGTCGTGTTCGGCGAGCGACTTTAGAAGTTCGGCGGGGCGGCCGGTGACGATGTTGACGGCGCCGGCGGGGAGATCGCTGGTTTCGAAGAGTTGGTATAGGTCGGCGGTGATGAGGGGGTAGATTTCGCTCGGCACAGCGACTACTGTGTTGCCTACGGCTAGGGCGGGCATTACTGCTGAGATGAGACCTAGGAGCGGAGCTTCGGTAGGGCAGAGGATGCCGATGGTGCCGATGGGCTCTTGCATGGCTAGGGTGACGTTGCGGAACGGCGGGTTGTGGATGGCGCCTTCGTATTTGTCGGCCCAGGCGGCGTAGGTGAAAATGCGTTCGATGCTGAGGCTTACTTCGTCGTGCGCCTGATTTTTGCCGACTACATCGGAAAGACGTTGCGCGATTTCATCGCGGCGCTGGCTGAGATTTTCCGCGAGGTAGTAGAGGACTTGGGCGCGGGTGTGGGCAGTGGATTTGGGCCAGGCGGTGGCTTTTCGAGCGGCTTCGACGGCGTTGCGAATGTCTTTGCGATTGCCAAGTGGGGCTTCGCCGAGCAGGCGGCCGTCGGTGGCACGGACAGGGAAGGAGTAGCCGGAATCGGGGCGGGATTGTTTGCCGGCAATGAAGAGTTTTACGGTGCGATCAATTTCTGGGGTAAAGAGGGGCGGCGTCGAAGAGCCGGCGGCGGATTCGGGTAATTGTTGCGGCGGTTGATCGATCGCTAGAGGACGCGGGTGGAGCGGCGGGGCGGTTTTGAACCAGGTTGGCTCTAAATATTCTAGGAGGCCTTCGCGGCCGCCTTCGCGGCCGTAGCCGCTTTCGCGATAGCCGCCGAAACCGCAACTGGCGTCGAAAAGATTGGTGCAGTTGACCCAGACGACGCCTGCTTTGATTTGCGAGGCGACGTGTAAAGAGACGTTGATGCTTTCGCTCCAGACGCAGGCGGCCAGGCCGTAGGCGGTATTGTTGGCGAGTTCGACGGCCTCGGCGGGAGTGCGGAAAGTCATGGCGGCGAGGACGGGGCCGAAGATTTCTTGTTGGGCGACGATGCTGGTGGGATGGACATTGCTCAGGAGTGTGGGCGGGAAATAGAGGCCGCGGGAAGGCATAGGAATGTTTGGCTGCCAGCAGGTGGCACCGTCAGCGACGCCTTGATCGACCAGGCGCTGGATGCGATCGAGCTGGACGCGGGCGATGATGGCGCCGATGTCGATGGATTTGTCGAGAGGAGGGCCGACGCGAAGCGTGTTCATGCGGTCGCAAATTTTGGCAATGAGTGGCTCGGCGATGCTTTCTTGCATTAAGAGGCGGGAGCCGGCGCAACAGACTTGTCCCTGGTTGAACCAGATGCCGTCGACGAGGCCTTCGACGGCGGAGTCGAGGTCGGCGTCTTCAAAAATAATGAAAGGGGATTTGCCGCCGAGTTCGAGAGAAAGTTTTTTGTGAGAGGCGGCAGTGGCTTTGCGGATGGCGCGGCCGACTTCGGTCGAGCCGGTGAAGGCGATTTTGTCGATGTCGGGATGAGCAACCAGGGCTTCGCCGGTGGAGCCGTCGCCGGTGACGATGTTGACTACGCCTGCGGGCAGATCTATTTCCTGGCAAATTTCGGCGAAGGCTAGGGCAGTGAGCGGGGTGAATTCCGCGGGTTTTAATACGACCGTGTTGCCAGTCGCGAGAGCGGGGGCGATTTTCCACGCCAGCATGAGCAGCGGGAAATTCCAGGGAATGATTTGGCCGACTACGCCGCAGGCTTCGTAGCCAGGAAATTCTTGAGTGAGGAGCTGGGCCCAGCCAGCGTGGTGATAAAAATGGCGGGCGACCAGCGGAATATCGATGTCGCGGGATTCGCGGATAGGCTTGCCATTGTCGAGCGTTTCGAGCACGGCCAACCGGCGCGAATGTTTTTGCACTTGGCGCGCCAGCGCATACAAATAGCGTGCGCGCGAATGTGGCGTGAGCGATTGCCAACCTAGGAGTGCCGAGCGCGCTGCCTTCACGGCCGCGTCGATGTCGACGGCGGAGCCTTGCGCAACTTCAGCAAGCTTTTCACCCGTCGAAGGGTCGGAGGTATCGAAGAATTTTCCTTCGAGGGGCGCTTGCCATGCGCCATTGATAAAGTGGCCGAAGCGGCGCTTGTGGTGATCGAGCCAGGCGAGAGCTTCGCGCGGATCTTCGGGCGCGGGGCCGTAGTCCATGGTGACGAATTTTTCGACGATGCTCATGCGACGCAGCTCACTCGAAGTGTCTCATGCAATGGGGTGGCGATAATCGGCGGAATAGCGGCCAGTGGCGTGATGTTCGAGCTGCCGCTCAATGTCGGCTAGCATTCCGCTTGCGCCAAAACGGAAAAGATCGGATTTGAGCCATGAGGGGCCGAGTTCTTCTTTCATCAGAGAGAGCCAGTCGAGCGATTGCTTGGCGCTGCGAATGCCTCCGGCCGGTTTGAAGCCGACGGCGTAGCCAGTTTGATTGGCGTATTCGCGGATGGCGCGAGTCATGACGAGGCCGACGGGAAGAGTGGCGTTCACCGGCTCTTTGCCGGTGGAAGTTTTTATAAAGTCGGCGCCTGCCATCATGGCGACAACGCTGGCGCGCGCCACGTTGCGCAACGTGAGCAGATCACCCGTGCCGAGAATGACTTTCATGTGCGCGGGGCCGCACGCGTGTTTGAAGGCCGCGATTTCGTCGTACAGAGCTTGCCATTTTGCACCGAAGACGTGAGCTCGGGTGATGACGACATCGATGTCATCGGCGCCGGCCTCGACGGAGCGGCGAATTTCGGCAACGCGCTCGGTGAGCGGCGAAAGGCCGGCGGGAAAACCGGTGGAAACGGCGGCGACGCGGATGCCGGAGCCTTCGAGAGCGCGGCGAGCGGTTTCAACGAAGAGATGATAGACGCAGATGGCGGCGACTTTGATGTCGAGCGACTCGATGCCGAGTTTTTGGACGAGTTCCTGTTGCAGAGGGTGGCGGCCCTTGGCGCAGAGGCGGCGGACGCGCTCGTCGGTATCGTCGCCGGATAAAGTCGTTAAGTCCATGCAGGAGATGGCGCGGAGAAGCCAGGCGGCTTGGTAATCTTTTTTTACCGTGCGGCGCGTGGCGAGAGTCGCGGCGCGGCGTTCGACGGCGCTCGTATTGATGCGAACATCTTCGATCCAATCGAGATTGAGAGGGACACCGCGGTTGGGCTGCAGCGCGCGGCCACGGAGTTGCGCGATCGTGGTGTCGCCGAACAGGGAAACGTCCACCGCGTGATTGTTCAACTGGCTGGCGGCGCCGAATTCACGGTTGGTCGTGGACATGATGGAAGCTCGCGTGTGTGAACGGCTTTCGTTGTTGCGCTGAGTTTGACCCTGAAACAAATCTTATCATTTTGCGGCGCCGTTCACAGGCGCGCGCTGTGAATTTGCCATTGCCGCTCAAACTCGTCGCGATTTACGAAGGATTTTTGGGTGCCGACCTTGGTGGTTGAAAGGGCGGCAAATAAATTGGCGCGTGTCAGCGCTTCTTTTTCCGGGAGCCCTTCGCCGAGGAAGACGGCGAAGCTGCCGATGAAGGCGTCGCCGGCGCCGGTGGTGTCGATGGCATCGACTTTGAACGCCGGAATCAACTCCGTGCCTTCGGGGCCGGCAAGAAGGGAACCGCGTTCTCCGAGAGTAAGGACAACGCGCTTCAGTCCTTGGTGCAGCAGGAAATTGGCGCAGTTCTTGGCGTCTTCGAGCGAATGGACGGGCATGCCGGTGATGAGTTCGGCTTCGGATTCGTTGGGAATGAAATAATCGGCGCCGCTCAATTGTTTGAAGTCCACTGGTTGGGCGGGCGCGGGGTTGACGATGCAGCGAATGCCTCTGGAGGCGGCGAAGCGGACCGCGTGATAGACCGTGCGAAGCGGAATTTCGAACTGCATCACGATGGTGTCGGCTTTGCTGAGGAGAGGCGCGGCGGCATCGACGTCCACTGGCGAGAGCGTATCGTTCGCGCCTTTCACGACGATGATGCGGTTCTGGCCGCTCGGCTCGACAAAAATGGGCGCGACGCCGCTCGAGACGCCCTCCGCGATGCGCACATGGCTGGCGTCAATGCCTTGCGATTGAAAATTCGCGATCGTGGCCGGGCCGAAAAGGTCGCTGCCGACTTTCGCGACCATCGCGACCGACGCGCCGCACAGTTTTGCGGCGACGGCCTGATTGGCTCCTTTGCCGCCAAAGCCGAGATCGAACTTTTTTCCAAAGATGGTTTCGCCGGGGCGGGGAAACACGTCATTGAACGTGGTAAGGTCCACGTTGGCGCTGCCTACCACGGCGATGAAGGATTGCTTGGCCATTTGGCACCTGATTCCGTGCGCGCGGATTATAGCGGAAGTCTTCGATAAAGAAGAGCGCCGGGTTCCAGCCGATGGCCTGAAAAGCGAGCAAACGAATTGTCGTTGCCCGAAACTCCTTGACACACTCAGTTGCCGCTAATATAAGCACGGACGCACACCTTCGAACACGGAGCCGCGAGTCCATGTACACGCCGCATAGTCTGGAAATTGCGTTGCTGATGATGATCGCCACGGCCATTTGCTGGGGCTCCTGGGCGAACACGTTCAAGGGGGTGAAGAATTACCGGTTTGAGCTTTTTTATTGGGATTACGCGATCGGGATTTTTCTTATCTCTGTTGTGCTGGCGTTCACGATGGGCAGCACCTCGAACGACTCCGCGAGTTTCTTGAACAATGTGCGCCTGGCGGACGGCTCAAACATTATCTATACGCTCGTGGGCGGAGCAGTCTTCAAT
This sequence comes from uncultured Acidobacteriota bacterium, assembly GCA_963843265.1. Taxonomy (GTDB): domain Bacteria; phylum Acidobacteriota; class Terriglobia; order Acidiferrales; family UBA7541; genus Acidiferrum. The sequence goes on from CAWJJR010000008.1 coordinate 331,216, forward strand.
TTGGCGAATCTGCTGTTGGTAGCGGCGATTGACATGGCCGGCCTCGCGATTGCGTTTCCTGTCTCGATTGGCATCGCGCTAGTGGTGGGCGTTATCGCGAGTTACTTGCAGCAGCCGAAGGGGAGCGCAGGCTTGCTGGCGATCGGAGTGGCGTGCGCGGTGATCGCGGTGATCATGGATGGAAAGGCGTACGGAAGCTTGGCTAAGGCGGCAGGTTCAGCGTCGAAGAAAAGCATTGCGACTTGTATCGTGTCCGGCGTGCTGATGGGGTTGTGGTCTCCGTTTGTCGCACATGCGATGAGCCATGGAAAAACGTTGGGACCCTACAGTATCAGCGTTTTCTTGACGCTTGGCGCGCTTCTCTCCTGCTTTATTTGGAACATTTATTTCATGAAGAAGCCGTTGGTCCGGGAACCAGTGAACTTCAGCGAATTTTTTCGCGGGCCGGCGTCGGGCCATGTTCTCGGCTTGTTGGGCGGGGCGATTTGGGGAACAGGAACGGTGTTCAATTTAGTGGCTGCAAATTTTACGGGAGTCGCCATCTCCTACGCCATTGGCCAATCAGCGCCAATGGTGGCCGCACTTTGGGGAATCTTCGCCTGGAAAGAATTTCAAGGAGCGAGGCCGCAAGCCAAGACCTATCTCGCATTCATGTTCGTTTTCTATTTGCTGGCGATTTTGCTTGTCGCAAAAGCCAATACTGCAACGTGACAAATTCAGGTCAAATCTTAGTAGAATGGCGCGGCAAACCCGGGATGCAGATGCTGGCCCAGAGTGAAAATGCGGTGACATTTTTGGTACGGATGGGGCGTACAGAAACAGACAAAAAATGTCTCTTGGGGTTCAAAATTCCCTCCGCTTCGGGCCCCTTTTCCGGTAACAGTCAAATTGCAGCGGCATTGAAATCAGCCACTTGTCTGGCCTCGATAGATTTCCATCTTGTTTTCAATGGCTTACGGAGCAAAATGGTGTGCCCGCGAAGGCGAGGAGCGCGAGCCGCGCGCGGTTCGCAAAACAAGCACCTCCCGGCTAGACTACCGGGTGGTTTGGCCCTAATTTTGTTACCATCATGCCGTTAGAGGTGTGTGCGTGCAGCTTTTAGGCAAATACGAGATCATCTCTGAGATTGGCCGCGGAGCCATGGGCGCTGTCTACAAAGCGCGTGATCCGCTCATCGACCGCCTGGTTGCGTTGAAGACCATTACAGGCGGCCCCACGGCACAAAAGAATCTGCTCGACCGTTTCTACCAGGAAGCGCGTTCCGCCGGCGCGCTGCAACATCCAAACATCGTCACAATTTACGAATTGGGGCACGAGAAAAACACTCCATTCATCGCCATGGAGTATCTCGAAGGCGAAAGCCTCGACCGCATTATCGACCAGAAGCCGGTGCTGCCCCTGTCGGTCAAGCTCGGCTACATCGTGCGCGTGATCGACGCGCTGGCTTACGCGCATCAACATAACGTGGTGCATCGCGACGTCAAGCCCGCGAACATCATGGTCACCAAAGAGGGCGTGGTGAAGGTCGTGGACTTCGGCATCGCGCGCCTCACAGACATGTCCATGACGCAGCCGAACATGATGATCGGCTCGCGCGCGTATATGTCGCCGCAACAATATAAAGGCGAGCGCGCCGATGCGCGATCGGACATCTGGGCTTTAGGCGTTTCGCTCTACGAGCTGCTGGCTTATCGCCGGCCGTTTACGGGCGACAGCGAAGCCGAGCTGATGTTCCACATCATTTACGAAAAGCCGGAAGACCTTTTGAGCCTTTCCCCTGAGTGCACCGAAGAGCTGGCGCCCATCGTCAACAAGATGCTTGAGAAAAAGAGCGACGATCGCTATCAGACGATGGAGGACGTGCTCCACGCGATCGAGCCCATCTGGAAGATCGCGCAGCAGGCCACCGTATCGGGATTGCTGGCGGACTGCAAAGAGCTGGTAGTCGCGAAAGACTTGCAGCGGGCGCAGGCGCTGCTTCGCAAGGCGCTGCACATCGACGTCGGCAACTCGCAGGCGAAGAGCATGCTCGAGAAAGTGTCGGTTGAGCTGCGCCGATCGGAAATTCAGCCCAGGCTCGAAGAGCATTTGAGCCGCGGCGAGGGTTTCTTGAAAGCGGGCAAGCTTCGCGAGGCCAAAGCAGAGGCCGAAGCGGCACTCGGATTAGATTCGAAGCACGAGCCGGCGCAGAAACTGATCACAGAAGTGGAAGCGGCGGCGGCAAGAGTCCAGCAGCTCGAACAGAAGCTGAAGCTGACCAAGCAGCGCCTGGCCGAAGGGGCGCTGACCGAAGCAGCAGCGGCGTTGGGGCAGGCACTGGAGCTAGACGATGCCAACCAACAGGCGCAGGAGCTAAGGAAACAAATCGACGAGGAGCGGAACCGCCGCGAGAAGCGCAAGAAGCTCAGCGAAATTCTCCACCGCGCGCGGACCCTCTGGACGGAACTCAAGTACGACGAATGCCTGGCGGTTCTCGCAGAGGCGACGCAGGAATTTCCGAATGAGCCGGAACTGAAAAAACTTCAAGAGTCCGCGAAGACGGATCAGGCGGAACAACAGAAACAGCGCCAGATGGCGGAAGTGCGCAAATTGCTTGGGCAGCAGAATTTTGCCGAAGCGCGAAAAATATTGGACGTGCTGGTCAAGGAGCATCCTCAAGACACGGCGGTAAAAAATCTGCAAAACCTGGCCCAGCAGGAAGAACAAGAACAGAACCGGCAAAAGCGCCTCGAAGCCGAGATCACCGTCCTGCGCGGCATGCTGGGGGCAGGGAAGTACAAGCAAGTCGTGGCCAAGGGCGAGCCTCTGCTGGAGGAATTTCCGCAGGAATACGAATTAAAAGAATTGGTGAACTACGCGCGGGGCGAAGTCGCGCAGCAGGAGCAAAAACGCAAGGAAGAGGATCGCGAAAAGCAGATCCAGGGGTTCCTGATGTGCGAGCGCTACGCCGAAGCTTTGGACGCGGCGCGCAACGCCATGGAGGAATTTCCAAAGCAGGACGCCTTCCGCAAGCTGGCCACGGAAGCGGAAGCGCTGAAAAAAGAACAGGACGACCGCGAAAGAGCGCGCAACGAGATGCAGCGGCGAGTCCGCGAAATCAACAGCAAGATCGGCCAGGACAAGATTACCGACGCCATCGATCTGGCCCAGCGGACCATGGAAACGATGGGGCCGGATCCGAATGTGACGCAGTTGTTACAGGGCGCCGAAGAAAAAAAGAAAAAGAAGGAAGAAGAACAAGTCAAGAAGGCCGCGGCTCTGGAAACGATGGTTAGCAAAGGCGACCACGTGGCGGCGACGCAGCTCTTGAACGAAGTGATGGCCACACAGATTTTCCAGCCCTCGGACCCGCGGATGTTGGAGCTGCAAGGAAAGATCAAGAATCTCGCCAGCGGCCAGCAACCGGCGGCCACACAGCTCTTTTCGGCCAAGGCTCCGGCTACAAAGGCGGCCGCGCCAGCGAAAAAGGACAAGGCTGCGGTTGACAAGACGGCGCCTCCGGCGACTGATTTGATGCAGGTCAGCGAATCCGCGCAAAATATTCCGGCGGCTGGATTTTCCGCGACTCGCGTAATGAGTCCAGGGCAAACGTCTCCGGCTACTCCGAAAGCTGGAGCGGCGGTCAAGAAGCCGGGATTCGACGGAAAGGACACGGCCGCGCGCAAGACTGAAATTGCCGGCGCGACAGTTATGGCCGGCCCGGCAATGCCGCCGTCCGGTGCATCGACCAGCCTCCCGGCAGTGCCGCGCCCGAGCGGAGCTGTGCCAACGGCCGCGCCGGCAGTCTCGCGGGGCACGGTACAGCCTAAAGCCGATTTGATGGCTCAGGTCATGCCGCTGTTGCGAAAGCCTCCGGTACTCGCAGGCGCGGGTGTGGTTGTGGTCGCCATTCTCGCCGTGATCCTCTGGCCGATGCTGTCGAAAGGCGGGGCGCCGTCGGCGAAAGACTTGCACATGAAGCAGCAAGCCCAAGAGCTTTGGCAGAACCGCCAGTTCGATCAATCCGAGCAGGTTTGGCAGAGCTTGGCCAGCGCCAGGGGCCCGCTGCAGAAGGAAGCTGAGGGGCAAGTCAGTCAGATTGAACAGAAGCGCAAGGATGAGCAGCAGAAGTTTGACGCGGCCGAGTCTTTGCTGAAAGACAAAAAAGATTTTGCAGGCGCGCAGCAAGCGTTCCAGGACGTGATCCAGATGAATTTGTGGCACTCCGCGGACGCGTCACGCGAATTGGAAGCCACCAACAGCGGATTGAGCGCGTCGGACATTCAAAAGCAAGAGCAGGATCACTTCGATCAGGGCGTAAAATTCTACGACGCGAAAGATTATGAAAAAGCGCGCAAGGAATTTCGCGCGACCATAGACATGAACGTTGCGGGCTCGACGCTCAAGCCACAAGCGGAGAGCTACCTGGGCAAGATACGGCAGTCGGCCAACGACCAGAAGCTTTTCGATACTGCGATGCAGGACGTAAAGGACGAAAACTGGAGCGAGGCGCAGGACCAGTTCCAGGAAGTGATTAAGCGCAAAGGGCCGCAGAGCAACGATGCAAAGAAGCAATTGCCCACGGTTCAAAAGGCGCTGCAAACGGTAAGCGCCGCCGAAGACGCGATTCACTCGGGATCCTTCCGCTCGGCCAAGACGCAGGTGGATGCCGCCCAGCACTGGAGCAAGACGCACGATAAATTGCTGAAGGATTTGCATGCCGCCGAGCAGCAACAGTTCGACCAGATTAAGAACAACGCGCAGGCCGTGGAAAGCAAAGGCGACGCAGCGGGAATTCAGCGTGCTCAGGACGACATTCACCGATTTGAGGAACGAGCCGAGGAACCTTCGTTGCTCGCTTCGAGCAAGGACCTTGAGAAGCGTCTTAACGCGGCCTATTCCGCGGCTGCGGAAAAGAACAGCGACAAGTCCGCTTTCGATGCCGCTGTGGCGCATTTTGAACAGGCGAAGCAGCGAGGCGACGTTAGCCAGTTGGGCCACGCCGTGAGCCAGGAATTTCAGAAATTAGCCGCGGGCAATGGAATTTATCGCGAACAAGCGGCGCTGTATGTGAAGACGACCATTCCCAATGCGATTCAAGGGCTTACGAAGAGCGAAGGAAAGCTGGTGCTGCCGGCGCTTTCTTGCGGTCCTGGGCGCCCGGTGGCGGAAATCCCATCTGCCGGTGGCGCCGTCTCCTGCGCGCAATTGGATGCGAACGCGCCTCTCGAATGGGTCGGGACGCCGATGGTGGATTTCCCGGACGAGGCCAAGAAACCCGGAAAACTGCCGTACTCTTTGACGGTCATCTTGACCGTGGAAGCGAATGGGAACGTCAAGGTCGACAAAGAGGGCAACTCCGACAAGGAATTTTTCAAAAAAGTGAAAGATGCTTCCAAGCACTGGAAGACGACCTCGCCTAAATCCGGCGGGAAACCAGTGACCGTGCGGTTTCCTCTTACGATTACCTTCCAGCGCTGACTTTACACGCGCAGGCCGAGATTTGCTACGATTAGCGGCACAGGGTCGCCTCCTTGCAGAAACTGGGCAAATACGAAATTCTCGCGGAACTAGGCCATGGCGCGATGGGCGTCGTGTACAAAGCTCGCGATCCTTTCATTGGACGCCTCGTCGCGCTGAAGACCATCAACAGCAATCTTGTCGACCGGCCCGATTTGCGCGAGCCTTTCTCAGGATTACGCTTGTCGTGCTCTGGCTCACGCGTGTCTTTTGGCTTGCGCTCTAGGCAGGCGAGAGAAAAACCTAAGACTCAGCCGCAGCAAAGCTTAGGGAAACAGAAAAGCCGGCAAGATGCCGCCGGTACGGAACGAAATGAATAATTAACTAATCAGTATAGTAAGAAAGATTGTAGAGTTGTCAAGGGAAATCGCGTCGTGTGGATGATGAATCGTTGATTGCGCCGCGCATCTGAGCTGAAGGTCGGGCATTTATCGCCCTATGGAGAAAGCGCATGAGAAACGGCTTTGTTGCCTTACGCCGAAGGCGGCGTGTACTTGGGTTGCGGCTTTCCTAATTCTCTATGGGCTTGGGCTCGTCGTTTTACACCTTGGTCATCTCGAGCGATATCGAGGGACGGTGTTTTTTGCGGCGATGGGGTTGGCGTGTTTTTTTAACTTTGCCCGGAACAGAACATTTCATTGCTTCATTACGGGGCCGTTTTTCGTGCTCGTTGCCATCGCGCTCGCATTTGAAACCCTCGGAGTGTGGAGGTTGAGCAATGCGGTGCTGTGGCCAGTTGTGCTTATTGTGGTGGGAATTGCGTTTCTGCTTGAGAGACGTGTTGCCGGTAATGCGGCAAGTGCCCGGTAGCCGATGCCAGGAGTTAGTCGGACTAATCGCGTCAGGAGAAATTAAAAAGGCGGCTCATCGAAGATGAGAGCCGCCCGAGAATTTCATCTGGCCTGAGTTCTTGGAGAACTTTAGCGATAGCTATTGTTTGTTATAAACGGATACGTCGTTGGTTGCCTGTCCGGTTGCGGTCGTGCCCTTCGACGTAACGGTCGTAACCGTTCCATCCTGGGAAACTTCGACTTTAGACGTACCAATCACTTTGCCGGCTTGCTTCAAAGTCGCGGCGAACGTGTTGGAGTCGATGCGCTGAGCAGAAATGCTGTCCGCGCCACTGGGCATTGAACCCGTGATGGCATTGTCTTTGCCGTCAAAGTTGAGAGCAAAGCTGTACGCGATGGCGGTTCCGTCCGCGCTGATTCCGTCGAAGGTATATAGAACTCCATCGCCTTGCGCTGCAACGGTCCGCGTCAAGCTTTTTGGCGCTGGGCCAGGATTGAATTTTGACTTTTCCGAATTCAGCTTCCATGTACCAACCAATGGATTGCTCTGGGCCAACAGCGTGCCGGATGCCGCGACGGCCAAAATGCCAATCCCAACAAACTTCAATAAGTTCTTCATTTCCGTTCCTCCTTAGATTCTATGTTTACAGCTTTTGACTATTTGATTCCTTGATTCATGGAAACCACTGAGTGGATCGTTTGGGGTGCTGACAGAAGGCCCGATGCAGGATCGGGCCTCCCGAGTTTTCGACGAAGCAAGGGCAATTACCTTGAGGAGACGGCGACGGCCTTGGCCTTGCCGAGCTCAGGGACAACGCCGAGTTGGTGCATGAGGCCCAAAGCGTCCCAGTTTACGTAGCCTTCGAACATTTTGCCGTTCGTAAAACGGGCGATGCTTTGGCCGGTGATGTTGAATTGCTTGCCTGTGGGGGCAATGCCATTGAGTTCGCCCTTATGGGTACCGCGGCAAGACCAACGAGCCACTACGGTTTCGCCTTCGGCAAGCATGTCCTCGACCGTGAAACGAATGTCGGGGAACGCGTTGCGGTAAAGAGTCACTCTCTTTTTCTCACCCTCGGGCCCGCGTCCAAGATCGGGCGTTGAGCTGTCGTGATGCGTGTAAGTAGATGCGAAGAGCTCGTCGGCCACAGCTACCTGGCCCTTGTTCCAAACTTCTTCGAATAAACGACGTACGTTCGTTTTGTTTTGTTCGGACATGATGAATCTCCTTTTTGAAAAACACGAACTACCTGCTCGCGTGTAGCGAGTCGGGCTTGCATGACGTGACCTGAAACCGCTGGCGTCTTGGTGTGTAAACCTGTACGTCGAACAGGAGGTAGGGCCCCGCGCGAGGGAATAAAAAAGAACCTGATAGGTTCTGCCCGATTGGCGCTCGATGCGGAGCTTGTCCTTTAAAGAAACTGCAAATGGACTGAGTAGCGGGAGTTTCGCTTCAAACAGCGAAACCTCGAACTGATACTGTTCCTCGCGGAGGTGAGAGTCAAGGAGAATCGAAATGTTTTTTTGTGCGAATAGAGCGGCGGCCGCTCATATCCGGGCCCTGCGCTTCGTTTGAGGGGCAAAAAGATCGAAAGAGCCACGTGGATGGCGGTAGCTACCCAGCGGAAACCTTTATTCTCTTAGTTAAAAGGCTGGTACAGCGGCGATTCTCAAAACCCGGCCGTTTCCGTGCTTCATGCGGGCATAAGAAAACAACTGCTTCAAGCAAGCGGCGCGGAGATCAAGGGCGAGCAAATCGAAGGACTTCCTGTCCAGTTCGTAGTTTACGTTCGGATCAGCGGCAGAATTATGGGTTACGATCTCCGACCATGCGGCGCGAGCGTCATTGGCGGCTTGTGCGCCATTTCGAAGAACGAACTCGTTAAGGCACACGCCGGAGTTCCAAGCGTCCTTTTTGCAGCGTTCGAGCGTCGAGAAAATATAGACAGCATCCGCGTTCGGGTTCATGGATAGAAGAACATTTTTTGCGTGTTCTTCGCTAAGCGGTGCCGCCCACCATAAGTGCAGCATTGGCTACCTCGTCCCTCTGTACGACTCCATCTTACTTCGTTTGGTTGAAGGCGTCTGTCACTAATAGCACAAGATCGCGCATTCGAGATTTCCCATGCAATCAGGCACGCCGCACAGAAAGAGCGTAGAATAGCTGCAGGTTAGCTATTGAACTCTCACACGCAAGGCATTCCTAGCAGGATTGTTGATTACCATTTGGATGAGCGCTTCGAATGGATTGCCGATCTAGAGTGCGGACATCAGCAGCACGTGCGGCACAATCCGCCTTGGACGAACCGGCATTGGGTCACAACACCGCAAGGGCGATATGAGCATATCGGTTACGAATTGCAGTGCTTGGTCTGCCGACCTCCTTCTCCTCGATAAAGCCGCTTTAGATTACTGAGTTACGCTAGCGCTTAATCGGACGCGCGTTTTTGCGAATACGTGAAGGCAGGCACGGCGCTCTGCGCGCGTTCGATTAAGCCGTTTGAACGTGGCCGCCCAGTTTGCGGCGGACGCGGGCCCTATGGAAATTCAATGATGGGAAGGAGCGGCGTCGAGGTCCGCCACGTGCGAGCACCAGGTTGCAGCACGTGACACCTGGCGTGCGGAATCTGGTTACGGCGAAAAAGTATGGTGAAAAAGGTGATGGTAGAAGCTGGAAGAAGAGAGTTATTCGATGACCAGGCAAAGAAGTGCGAACCGTGGCGAGGCACGCGAAGAATTCGCATTGGAGAGAGCGTGTTCATGCTGCCACGGTGACCACGGGCGGCGAGCGGAGTTGGATTTGGGCAGCGGTAAGCCGCTCGATGACCATCATCGGGCCAGTGCACTTCGGACAGTGCCAAAGATCGGACGAGTCGTTGGTGGCGGAGACGTTTTGTTCCGCTTTCGGCTGTGGTGCCGAGCCGAGAAGGTGAAAGCAAAGTGGTAGGAGTGTGGCACGCCGCCGGTTGGCCAGAAAGCCGAAGTTGCGGATGCGCACGAAGCCTTGCGGCAGGATATGCAGTAGGAAGCGGCCCAAGAACTCGTCGAGCGGTAGAGGCAGGAGTTTCTGCTCGTTGTTGTGGGCCGAATCGCGCCAACGAAACGTGACGGTTCCGTCAGCAAAGGAGACCAGGCGATGATTGGAGATGGCCACGCGATGGGTGTAGCGGCCCAGATATTGCAGCACATATTGGGGGCCACCGAAGGGGCGTTTCAAGTACACCACCCAGTGTTGATGGAACAGCGGCCGTAGCCAGGCGGCGAAGATCTTGGGCTGCGCGAGGAGTGCCAAATCTCCGTGGAAGTTGAGCTGGCCATTCTGAAAAGCCTGTTTGAGCGCATCGACGAACTTGCCGCGAAAGATTTTGCGCAGCACCTTCTTGGGAAGAAAGTAGTTGTCTCGGGAACGAACCCAGCGGGTGTGATCCAGTGAGAGGCCGCCGGCAGGAACGACACAATGGACATGCGGATGAATTTTGAGTTGCTGACTCCAAGTGTGTAACACGCTGAAGAAACCAATCTCTGCGCCGAGGTGTCTCGGATGGCGCGCCACTTCGAGAAGGGTTTCCGCACTGGTGCGGAACAGAAGATCGTAGAGGAGCTTCTTGTTCTGCAGGACCAGTGGCGCCAATCTGCGGGGGAGTGTGAAGACCACGTGCGCGTAGGGTGTTGGAAGAAGTTCTCGTTGACGCGCGGCGATCCAGCGTTCCCGGGCAGCGATCTGACACTTCGGGCAGTGGCGATCACGGCAGCTGTTGAAGGAAATGGCCCAATGTCCACAGCGAGTGCATTCATCGAGATGTCCGCCGAGAGCGGCAGTGCGACACCGCGCAATGGCCCGTAGCACTTTGAGATGCTTCCAGCGCATCCAATGGCGGTTTCGTTCGATGAAGGGTTCTCCCGCAGCGCGGATGAGATCGGCCACCTCGAGCGGCGGCCGATCCATCTACTCCTCCTGCGGTGACCGGTCTTTGAGCTGTAGTGAGTCCAAAGGACTCGGTGTGGCCTGGAGATGGCGCTGCGAAAGATGCAGGTAGATGGTGGTTTCTTTCAAATCGCGATGGCCTAACAGGATCTGAATGGTGCGCAGATCGGCACCTGCTTCGAGCAAGTGCGTGGCAAAACAATGCCGCAGCGTATGCGGATGGACGCCTTTCTGGAGGTTCGCTCTCTTGGCGGCGTTATGACACGCATGCCAAACGGTTTTCGTATCGATGGGCTGATCACCGCTGTGGCGGTGGTTGCCGGGAAAGAGCCAGTTGCTGGGTTTTCGCCGCAAGCGGCGCCAATGTGCGCGGAGTTCTTCAAGTAGCACTGGGCTGAGCATGACATCGCGATCTTGGCGTTCCTTGCCGTCTTGGATGTGAATGACCATGCGCTTGTTGTCGACATCGCTGAGCTTCAAGTGGGTCAGCTCGGCACACCGCGCGCCGGTGGCATAGAGGGTCATCAGGATCGTCCGATGGAAAGGAGGGCAGGCCGCATCGATGAGTTGAGCGACTTCTTCCTGGCTGAGGATCGCCGGCAGACGATGATTCCTTTTTGGATAAGGAGTGTCCGCGACGCTCCAAGCCCTTCTTAGCGTCTTGGTGTAGAAGAACCGCAGAGCCGCCAGACGGATGGCAACTGTGCCCGATGACAACTTCCTTTGTTGAAACAGTTCGGCTTGATATTCACGAATGTGTTGGGGACCCAAGCGGTCTGGGGGACGGTTGAATCGTCGAGCAAAATCTTCGACGGTGTAGATGTAGCTGCGTATGGTATCTTCAGAATAATTACGACGCTGGAGATCTTCCAGCATCAGTTTACGTAGATGGGTCACAGGGACCTCCTTGTGACCCACACTTATATGTCAGCCGTTAGGCAACCACCTCACCGTACATCCCACGCGAAGCGTCTGCCGCTGGGCGGCTACGTTCTAACGCCTAATACGGACTCGTGCGAGCAATTGGGAAAAGCGGCAGCGAGGCTGCCGCGCTCCAAATCGCTGCTTCACAATGTTATGCGGGAATTTGTAAGTTGGGCTGAAACTCATAGGTTTCCCCTAGGTCGAATGGTAAGAAACGACTGCCGCACAAAAAATCTAAAACAAAGGTGACAGGTTGTAGGGATAAATTTGTCCGCGGTCTATTTGGCGGCCGAGACGAAGCACCCGTCCCATGCCTTACATGCCTTCCATGAGAAGGCCGGTTAGCATCGAGTGAGACTCCGGAGGGGGCCGCGCGCAGGTGATATGGCGCCGAAGTTCGAGCGCCGGGGTGAGAGCGCGGGTTACTGGCTCATTTTTGCGGGACAGGCCATGCCGGACAGGTAGCCTTCCTGGAAGAAGGGAACGCCCTTCAGGTCGACGTCGAAGCGGACTTCGACGGGCTTGTTGTTGCTCATGATGGGCTGGCCCGTGGGGCCGTGGAGCGGGCCTTGGATGATGTAGCCGCCGCCGGTGGGCTGCCACTTGTAGCCGCCGAAGAAATGGGCTACGGCCCAGAGGCCGGAGGCGCGCTGAAGTTCGAGGTCGCCGCCACCACTGTTGAGGCTGAGCGTGGCGCCTTGGACGATGGCGCCGGGCCAGATGAATTTCTTTGTACCGCCGCTGCCGGTGATGGTCCATTCCTGCCCATCGAAAGCTAGCTTTTCGCTCTTGAAGCCGCCGGCTTCGGGGAGATGCGCGCTAACGGAATATTCGAAGTGCGGGTCGGTGGCGTTGTTGGGATAGACGGCTTGTTGGATGGCGTAGAGCTCGTTGATGAAATGGAGATAGCGGGGGCCGACGGGAGTGGTGCTGCCGAGGGCACGGACGTAGGTTGTGCCTTGCAGGGTGAGCGTGGCCTTTTCGGCGGTCAGGTATTGCGAGAGCATGCCTTTGCCGGGTTGGAAGAATTCGTTGAATTCGGGAAGTGAGAGTTCGCGGCTGCTATGGGCGTTGAAAGGATAGGCGAATTGCAGAGCTTTGAAGGGTTTGCAGAGATTTTCGCCTGAGCCGGCGCTCGCGGCCCAGAGACGCTGTAAATCTTTGATGGGTTCTTCGAGGAGCGTGCCGACGGTTTGGTCGACGTGGCCTTCGGTGTCATTGGGAAGCCCTTGGGCGATTTGCGCGGCGGCGATGCTGGCTTGGCCGGCGGTTTGGAGGCAGGACGTTTTTGTGGCGGCTTTTTGGTCCGCGGGGGAGCTGGCGGTTTGCTGAACGCATTGCTGGAGATTCAGCAGGCCTTTCATGTAGGCGTCGTTCGAGGCCTGATCGTATTTTTTCTGGACGCCGCAGCCGGGCGAGACGACTTGTTGGGGGGCCTGGAATGCTAGCTTGATGGCGGAGGAGGGGACGTTGGTGTTGTCCGAGACATCGCACATGAGAGCGAGCAACGGGGAAAAATTCGCGGAGAGCTTCATTAATTTTGTGGAGGCGTCGGAATCGGAGCCGTAGGGCAAGACTCGAGCGCCGGTTAGGAAGGCGCGCCACTGCTTGATGTAGTCTTTTTCATAGAGATTGCGGAGATTTTGCATGAGGTCGGCGGCGGAGAGATCCGTGCTGGTGGTGCTGCCGAGAACCCAGGGCTCACCTTGAAGGAAGCGTTTGGAATTCTGGATGTCGGCGTCCATGACTTTCCAGCCGTCGGAGGTGAAGGCGGCGGAGACGTCTTGCGAGGCGCGCATGACGTCGAGGCTGTCGGGATGCTGGGCGGCGAAGCGGTAGTCTTTGGATTTCTGGCGGGCGTCGGCGAGCATGCTGAGGTAGATGCGCTGGGGGCCGGCGAGTTTATTGAGATAAGTGCGGACTTGGAGGACGAGGCTGGCGTCGTTTTCTTTTGAGAGGGGATTGTCGATGGTGAGCTCGGAGCTGTAGAAGGCGAATTGCTGGGCGGCGAGGCTGGTGCGATCGGGATCGAGATCCCCGAGATCTTTTTTCCATTCTTGCAACAAGAAATCTTGGAGGAACTCGCCGGAATTACGCTGAAATTCTGTTGTGGTGAGCAAGTAGGTTTTAAGGGCGTCGTAAGCGGAGCCAGAATCGGCGGAGGCTTGGGGATCGCCCTGGTAGCTGTGGAGATCGGTGAGCAGATTGTGTTTGGTGTGCTGGAAGAGGACTTGATCGAAGGCGTGGAAGTAGATGGCACGGGCGTCGTCGAATACAGAATCGCCTGTGTAGAGGCCCCAGCGGAGATGCAAGGGGACGCCGTTCTGATCGTAGGCGCGAAGCCGGGCGAGAGTTTGGCGGAGAGTGTCGAGACGGTGCAGGGAATCGAGAGTGGGCGGCTGCGAGCCGGGGCTTTGGACGAGGGCGAGATCCTGGCCGGCGCTCTGAATGTCGGAGACGAGTCGCTGATTTCCGGCGAAAGAGACTATGGTGAAGATGATCCAGAGCGCGGCTAGGGCGGCAATGGAGGCGAAGAGAATGCGGCGGCCGAAATCGCCCCGCGTGCTTTTGCCGCTGGCACCGAGGGCGGCGCGGTCTTGAAGCAGGACGTGGCTGAAAACGTGGCTTAGGAAAACGCGCTGGACGGATTTGCGGGATTCGCCGGCGGCTTCGAGCGATGTGCCGGAGGACCAAGAAGCTTTAGCGGATTGATCCTGCGCATTGAGCAAACTTGTGGCGGCGGGATTGAAGCCGCCTGGTGCGCGTTGGAGCGCGGTGCGAGAGCCGAGCATGGTCTGGCCGGAGCCGCCAGAGGCAGTGATGATGCGCTGGCCGACGAAATAAAAGCCGCGGAGGAAGGGGCCAGTGCGGAGATGGCCGGGGCGGCAGAGGTCTACGAGGAATTGGACGAGAGGCTTGCTAAGTTTTCCGAATTCGCGGGGGAATTCGTAGACGCCGGCTTGGCGGTCACTGTTGCGTTCACGGCTGAGGAGACCGGGGCGGCACTCGGCGAGAGTGAAGAAAATGGCTTGGAAGGCGGCGGTGAGGCGGCGGGTTTCCTGTTCGGCGTAGACGCCGGAACTTGTGGAACCGGCAAGCGGCAAGGTGGCGCCGAGGACTTGCGAAGTTTCTTCATTGTTGAAGGTACTGGCGAACTCTTCGAAGTAAGGGATGCGGTCGGAGCGGTTGAAGAGGACATAGACGGGGAGGCTGACTCCCATGTGGTAGGAAAGCTCTTCGAGGCGGGTGCGAAGTTTGCGGGCTTGCGCGACGATTTTGTCGAGGGCGGCTTCGCGGATGAGTTTTTCGCAATCGACACAGACAATAGCGGCGCGGGGTGCCGCTTTTGCGCCACCGAAAATGGAAAAGAAACTGCCCGGGACTAGATGCTTGATGAGGCGGACCCAGGAAGCGGGTTCGTCGAGCAGCGGGCCGCCAGCTTCTACAAAAACGGTCTTGCGCGCGAACCAGAGATTGGCGGCGCGCGTCGGAACGATGGTGCTTTCCTGGTAGACCTGGCCTGCGAGGAGTTCGGCGTCGAGGCCGCTTTGGTCCATGGCGCTGGTTTTGCCAGCGCCGGTTTCCCCTAGAAGAAAGACAACGGGAAGCGAATAGAGCTTCGCGCCGGCGGCGAGGCGTGCTGCGGCAACTTTGGTGGAGGCCTCGCGGATGAGAATGTCCACGTCCTGTGTGGCTCCAGCGTTAGCTCCGACGAAAGCGCCGGCGGAAGTGACCGCGGAGGGTGCGGCGGGGACGGCTGGGGCGTGAAGCTCTTCGGCTCCAGGCAGAGAAGGACGCGAGGAGCGAGCCCAGAGAAGTAACCCGATGATGGCGATGACACCGAGAAGGAGGATGCCTGCGCGGAGGACGAGGGCGTTGGTGCCGACGACATGAAAAATGGGGCCGACGAACCACGTCAGCATCATGACTACGATGGCGGCCGCGCCGGCGGCGAGATATTCCCATTGAAATCGCATCGCCACTCCCTATGGGTGGTTTAGAGGTGCCATTGCATGAATGCTCGAAACGACAGAAAGCATGCGCATCTTGAAAACGATAAAAAAGAGAACGGCGAGAATGACGCATCCCAATGCGGCAAAGGCGAGGCGCGTGACCCACGGATCGCGCCTGGCGAGGACTACGCCGCCTTCAGGAACGGCCCAGGCTGGCGAGAGACCGACGAGCGGGCCACGGATGCGGCGGATTTTTTCAAGGGTGGAATCGATGATCGGACGAGTGGCATCGGGGCCGGAGAGGCCGTAGCGGCCCTTGTAGCCCATCAATAGGCAGAGTGCATAGACTTCGAGAACGTCCGCGACATCGTGCGAATCCTGGCGGGAGAGAAGTTTTTCGAGATTGTCGAAGAAAGTTTCTCCAGCGACGTGGTGGCCGAACATTTCTTCCTGGAGAGGCATGCTCTGCCAGGAGCTGAAGACGGGGTTGTTGGAATTCAGGATGGATTCATCGAGAAAGGCGACTACAGCTAGAGTCGCAGTGCGAATGTCGTCGGGAGCGTAGGCTTTTTTTATGGCGTCTTTTTCAGCGGAGCGCAGACCAGCCTGGATGTTTGCGCGGAACGCGTTGGCGTCGGCGACGGCCTGGCGGTTCTGGCGCACGCGGACGATGACCGTCAAAATCTGCTGATAGATATAGGCGAGATTTTCGGTGCGGCGCTTGGTGGACGTTTCGCGGGGCTGCAGGCTGGTGGCCCCGAACATCGTGGCTCCCACGGTTTCCTCCTAAGACTCCAAAACGACGAGAAGCTCGATTTCCGCGCCGGGAATGTCGTCGGGAACGTAGACGCCGACTTTGCGGGTTTGCACGATGTGTTCCCAGCAACTGCCGGTGCGGCTGATGCCGAAGTATTGAAATTCGACTTTGGGGGCGATGGCGGAGGGAGGAATTGGCAAATGGACCAGCCCTAGGCCGGGCAGGGCGGTTTTGACGAGTTCGGGAAGCAGGCCTTGCGAGCAGATTTTGATGAGGCGGGGAGACTTAGCGATGATCTCGGCTTCGCCGGTCTCGGCGCGGACGGCGAGGACCCAGCGCGCGCGGTCGAGGCAGCGCTGATCGAGGACGTCGCCGTTTCGGAAATTGCGGCCCGCCAAGATGAGAGGAATTTGGACGCAATTCGAGGGCACGACGAGTTCGAGATGCGCGCGGATGTGCTGATTCAGCGGGCCGAAACATTTCTCGAGATCGTCGTGATTGTACGCGGGGAGCGTTTCGGGGTGAGAATCCAAGCCGAAGGTGCAGAGGGCGCCCGCTAGCCGCGACATTTCGAGATAGAGCTGCTCGGGGTGGCCGCGTTCGGAAACGCTGAGATGGCGTAGGACGGAGAGACTTTCGTTCACCGTGTGCACGAACCAGAAACTGGCGATTTCTTCGGAAGAATATCCGGCGCGGCCTTGAGCGGTGGCGCGGCGGGCGCGAGAGAGCGAGGCACTTTTTTCGTCGAGAATATCGACGAGCGTTTTGGCGATCACCAGCAGACGATCGCTTGCACTGATTTGCAGGCAGGGCGGAATGAATGCGGGATCGAAGATGAAGCGGCCGGAGCCATCGCGGAGGACGCGAGCGACCGGCAGAGTAACGAGCCCCTGATTGTCCTGGGTTTCCAGCGCAAAGCGAATGTTTTTGCGTCCAATTTCGATTTGTTTTTCGTCGCGGCCGGTGTTGTCATCGGGCAAAGTGCGCATTTCGGCGCGGAAGCGGACCTCGATTTGGGCGGGTTCGGAGTCAAGCGCGCAATTGGGGCCGTCAGCCCTTCGTTCTGGAACGGCGAGAAAGACCAGAAGGGATTCTCGAGTGGGGGAGAAAAGATCGGTGATGTTTAGAACGGGCGGCAGGGCATCAGCGTCGGGCATTTGAAACGCCAAGCCGTCTGGAAACAGCCCGCGCGCATGGACGAGCGAAAGCACGCCATTTTTAAGGGCGTCTGGATCAAGCTTGCAACTGATTACACCGTACGGGGCGAACCACAGGCTCGATGTAGAGAAATGAACGAGGTCTTCAAAGGATTGGGATTGCACCTGGAAGTGATGGGGACCCAGGTACATCCCCTCGTGCCAGACCACCTTGGAAAGATGCTTCATTGTTTAGTAGGTTGCGCCGGGTGAGCGCCGGCATGCTGCATCTCACCAGCGCAAACCGGCTCTCCTATGGCGAAGAGCAGCCATCATTCCATCGTCGTTCGCCCGGCCCGGCATTGTAAGGCACGAGATGTGCGTCGGGCGCGGTTCCTGATCGATGCTAAACCGGAAGAAAGACCCGGAAAGCCCCTAAAGGCTTGAATCGTGCCTAACTATGGCGTTTGCGTGGAAGGATGTCAAGACATTCACCCTGCTAGGGTTGGCATCTGGTATTATGCCCGCGCTGTTCGCGAGAAATGGGCATGTTTGAATTACAGATGGGGACGCCGGAGCAATTTGCAGCGCTCCGCGGACATTTTCTGAGGACTGGTTTTGCCGCGGAGGGGCTTCGCCAGAGGCTCGACATACCGCCGGGTAGAGAGTTGGACCTTGCCGGGCTTTCCTGTCGTCCTTCTTTGAAACCCAAAGTCGGAGATGCGCTGGATGCTCTGATCTACCTCTTGGTCCTAGGCGAATCCCTGCCTACCGCCGAAGCGGTGGCGCTTTTTCCGTCCGGTGTTTGGGAGGCTCTCAACCACACGCGGCTCATAGTGCCCGACGCGGCGAATGCAGACCGGTGCGTTGCAAGCGTTGCGCTTTATCCGATACAAGATTTGTTCATCGCTTCGGATCGCTGGTCCAATCCCGACCATTCTCCACGGCCGATGTTTCCCGACATCGTATATCCGGCGCTAACGAAGTCGGCGAAGCAGTTTATCAATTACACCTCGTTTGAGCCTTGCGAGGATTTCCTGGAACTATGCGCAGGAACGGCGCCAGCGGCGTTGCTTGCAGCTCGCAGCGCCAAAAATGTATGGGCCACGGATATCGCGGAGCGCTCGCTAAACTTCGCAAAATTCAACGCGGCGCTGAACGGAATCGAGAATGTGACGTTCGCTCTGGGCGATCTGTTTGAGCCGGTGGAAGGACGTGTGTTTGATCGCATCGCTGCCCATCCTCCCTATGTGCCGGTGCTCAAGCCGGCGGAGATTTTCTATGGAGGCGGCGAAGTCGGCGAGGAAATTACCAAGCGGATCATTTCCGAACTCCCAACAAAGCTAAAGCCCGGCGGGCGCTTCTATTGCCGGACGCTGGGAACAGAGCGGCCGGGCCAAAGCTTTGAAAGCCGCATCCGGGACTGGCTGGGAGAGAAACACCCGGAGTTCGACGTTGGCTTGTTCATTCTCCAGAATTTGGAGCCGCGCCAGTTTGCCTTGGAAGAAACGCTGAACAGAAACGGCGGGCGAGAAGAGTTCGCAAAGTGGGAGAAGCTTTTTACAAGAAACGCGGTTCATGAGCTCGTTATCGGTGTGATTGTCATTCAGCGGGTGGCAGGGAAGCGGCCTGCCTTCACCATTCGCCGGACCATCCGTAACGCAACTTCCTCCGCTGCCTTGGAGTGGGCCATGCGATGGGAAGCGGAGATGCAACTGCCAGGCGCGGTGCAACAGCTCTTAAAGGCGAAGCCTTCAGCCCCACCCGGCGTTGAAATCATTGTGCGCCATGCGGTTCGTGGCGGGGAAATTACTCCTGTGGACTTTACTCTCTCGATCGAGCTTCCGTTTGCGACGGATTGCAGGGTGCAGCCGTGGATGGCTGCCTTGCTCCCACGATGCGATGGCAAAACTACTGTCGCCGAATTATTCGAAATGGCTAAACAAAATGAGTGGATCGTTGCCGAGACTCCCGCGGAGGAATTTTGCCGGCTGCTGGCAACTCTTATCAGCGGGGGATTTCTTCAAACGGAAGAATTTAGATTGCCTGCGGCAGCAGGATAAGTAATTCGAGTTGTGGCTCAGGAATATCGCTAGGCACAAAAGCGGCCAGGCTGCGGCCTTTCGCTACCGTTTCCCACGCCATGCCGGCCTGATTCAAGCTGAAATATTGATAATTGAGTTTCACGGGAATAGATGCAGGTGGGCGGACGGAGTGCGTGAGTTGCATGCCGGGCAACGCCTGGCGCACAAGCTGTTCGATTTGCGCGGCCGAGCAGACCTTAATCAATTGAGGCGCCTTTTTGATCAAGTCGGCTTGATTCATCGTTGAGCTGACGGCCAGAAAGAATTTTGTGCCCGTCAAATAGCGGTCATCCTCAATGTTGGTGGAATAGATCGAGGGCTTCACGAGTTTCAAGGGGAGAGAGACGAAGTTGCTGGGGACTACGGTCTCCAGAAGTTCGCGCAGCTTTTCATCCAAATCGGTAAAGCAGGCCGTCAAATTATCGTGGTCGTAGAGAGGCAAGTCTCTGGGCTGGATCTTTAGGGAAAAGGTGCTAAGCGCGCCGGCGAGCGACGTGAGCAAGCGGAAGAGTACGTCGGGGTGACCGTGGCGGACGTCGTGGATGTGGCGAAGAGCGGGGAAGTGACCATTCACGGTGTAGAGCAACCAGAAGCTGGCAATGTCCGTCGCGGAGAAATCCGCGAGTCCAGCGCTGCGCTGCCGCCGGCCCCCCGCGAGAATGCTGCTCTTGGCCGCGAGAATTTCCATGAGGCGGCGCGCGATACCCATCAGGTAGTCGCTTGCGGCGATATCGAGCAAAGGGGGAACGTATTGAGGATCGAGGCGGAAGGTGCCGGCGGAAGTGCGTTGAACCCGAGCGATTTGGAGGGAATTGCACCCCTCGCGCGACTCGCCTTCGACCAGGAATCGCAAATTCTTTCGCGCGATTTGCACTGGTTTTTCGGTCAGGCCGGAATTCTCATCCTTCAGATTGACGATTTCAGAGAGATAACGCACGTCCGCGTTTTTCTGAGCGATAGAAACGTTCAAACCGTGCGGGCGGTACTCAGGAATCGCCAGAAAAATATCCAGGGAAGTCTGCTCGGGTTCAAAAAAGAGGCCGATGGGTCTGGGAGCGGGAGGAGTGTCCGACTCCGGAATTTCAAAGGGCAGGCCATCGGCGAATAACCCGGTGGCGCGCGTAAGCTCGAAGTTGCCCTCGCTGAGGGCTTCCTGATTGATCTGCAGCTCGAGAAAACCCCAAGGCCGGAAATTCAGTCCTTCCAAACGAAACTGCACGCAACTCTCGACATAGCGGTCGCGAGTCTGCAGGTGTTGCGGCGTGAGGAAGGTGCCTTTTGACCAGATGACAGGTTGAAGCTGGCGCATAGCTTGCGGCTAAAGCTAGCAGGAGCGGTGCGTCTAAGTCAAAAGAGATTCATAAGCGATGTTCGGCCGCGACTGGAGCTAGGCACGTCGTGACACTGCGCAGTTTTTCAAGAATGGCAGAAGGACCACCCTTTCAGGCCAAACTGGAACCTTCCACGTCTCAAATGGGGTTTGCACAGACGATTCGCTCTCGATCAAAACCTCCCTTGGCCTTCGCTCCAAGGGTAAGTCTTGCGGTTTGTGCCGGAGAGCAGGAGGCTTCAGAAGCGTAGTCCCGCGGGCGGTCGTTGAGCTCCTATGACCTGACTCGGCTCTCGATTTCTTTAATTCGTTTTCTTTCCATGAGTTAGCTGTTCACCTAGAATCCGTTCATAGTTCAGCGCCTGTGCATTGTCATCTCCAGGAGATTGGGGGATAGTGCGCAGCATGCGGAGGTCGTGGAGAGAGAAAGTCGAGCGTCAGGAAGGAAAGGGTGTGCGGAGGACTGAGCTGCGACGGCATGAAGCGCAATTAGCCAAGTCACAAGCGCACGGGTCGTCTGCCGTCCGGAGGGGACAGCTTTAGTTCTATGGGTGCTGTTAGCGGCTTTCTGCGCATGGCTGACAGGCGTGAGTCGCAAAGAAATCGCGTTTCTCGATTTGAGAAAGGATTGGTGGGCGGCGCACTGGTTCTAGGACTCTAGAACTAATTGACGGGCAGCGGGAATCGTGATAAACCGTGCCGAAGCAATGAGGTGTCCCGCCTAGTAGAAACGCTATTCGTTCTCAAATCACTACCCGCACTGAGAGGGAGACTTAAGGGGAACACATGGCAAAAGAAAGCGTCCATAAGAAACTTGAGAGGGTTCGTCCGCCTCGGGTGCATGTCACGTATGATGTCGAGGTTGGCGACGCCATCGAGGTCAAAGAGCTGCCGTTTGTGATGGGTGTTTTGGCCGATCTAAGTGGTCAGCCGACGGAAGCGCTCCCGAAATTGAAGGATCGCCGGTTCGTTGAGATCACCCCCGACAATTTTGATGGGGTGCTGGAGAGCTTCAAGCCGCACCTCTCCCTCGAGGTAGACAACAAGCTTAGCGACGAGGCCGACGCGGGAAAACTCCGAGTGGACCTTGATTTCAAGAGTCTTGATGATTTTGACCCTGCCAACGTTGCAAAGAACGTGAAGCCGTTGAAGGAGCTTCTCGACTTGCGCCAGAAGCTCGGGGATTTGCGAGGGGCGCTGCAAGGCAACGATAAGTTAGATGATCTCTTGATGGAAGCCGTCGGCAACACGCAAAAAGCCGAGCAATTAAAGAAAGAGATTGGCAAGGAAAAGCCCAAGGGAGGCTCCGATGAGTAAGCCGGAGAAAGCGGCTGCCCAGTCGGCGGAAGCCAAGACGACAGAATCGAGCCTGCTGGACCAGATCGTCGATCAAGGGCGCTTTGGAAAAGAGCAGGTCGCTCGCGAGCGCGGCAGGGATATGGTCAAAGAGTTCGTCGCGCAGGTTCTCGAAGGAGAGATGAAGCTCTCGCGCGACGCCGACGCCACGATCAATTCACGCGTGGCTCAGATCGACCATCTGATTTCGCTGCAATTGAACGAAATCCTCCATCATCCGGCCTTTCAAAAGCTGGAAGGGAGCTGGCGGGGTATCAAATACATGATGGACCAGAGCGAAACCAGTGCGATGTTGAAAATTCGAGTGCTCAATGTCAGCAAGAAAGAGTTGCTGCGCGACCTGCAGCGCGCTCCGGAGTTCGACCAGAGCGTGATGTTCAAGAAAGTCTATGAGGATGAATTCGGCATCTTTGGCGGCGAGCCTTTCGGCGCGTTGATTGGCGATTATGAATTCAGCAAGCATCCCGAGGACATCGAGCTACTCGAAAAGGTTTCGCAAGTGGCCGCGGGGGCGCATGCTCCGTTTCTAACGGCCGCCGCTCCGGAACTTCTGAATCTGGACAGTTTCTCGCAACTGGGCGACCCGCGTGACATCGGCAAAATCTTCGACAGCACGGAATTCGCGAAGTGGAAATCGTTCCGGGCGAGCGAAGATTCGCGCTATGTTGGCTTGACCATGCCACGGGTGCTTATGCGGCTTCCTTACGGGAAAGATACGAAGCCCGTTGACGACTTCAATTACGAGGAAGGCGTGGACGGAACGGATCATTCCAAATATTTGTGGGGAAATGCCGCCTACGCACTTGGTGCGCGCCTCACGACAGCATTCGCGCAGTATGGCTGGTGCGCCTCCATCCGGGGCGTGGAAGGCGGAGGCTTGGTTGAAGGGCTCCCGACGCACACGTTCCGCACGGATGAAGGCGACGTGGCCTTGAAGTGTCCCACGGAAGTGGCCATTACCGATCGGCGCGAAAAAGAACTCGCTGATCAGGGCCTGATCCCGCTGGTGCATTGCAAGGGCACCGACTATGCGGCGTTCTTTAGCGTGCAGTCCGCGAATAAGCCGAAGAAGTTTGATAAGGCCGCCGCCAACGCAAATGCCCGTCTCTCCGCGCAGCTTCCCTACATCCTGGCGGTTTCGAGATTTGCCCACTACATGAAATCCATCATGCGCGACAAGATCGGCGGTTTCATGAGCCGTGGGCAGTGCCAGACGTTCCTCACACAGTGGATCATGCAATACGTCACCGATGACGATCAGGCGAGTGCCGCCACCAAGGCGAAGTTCCCGCTTCGCGAGGCCAAGATCGAAGTCAGTGAGATTCCGGGCAAGCCCGGGGCGTACCGCGCCATCGCTTTCCTTAGGCCCCACTTCCAGCTGGATGAGCTGACCGTTTCCCTCAGGCTGGTGGCGGAATTGCCAGCGCCGGCAAAGTAATTGTGGCTTTGGCGTTCCTCGAGCTGCCAGGGAGGGACCTGAGATTTCGGGCTAGGGAAGTCAGATTGAGAAGCTGTTAGCAACAGGATTTTTGTAGATTTCGAACATTAGGAGGACAAAAGAATGCCTGCACCTGCGTACGAAGCCAAGATGGCGCCGATGACCAGCCACTCCGATTTTTTCTTGAAACTCGGCGACATCAAGGGAGAATCACTGGACGACAAACACAAGGGCGAAATCGATCTCATGACCTTCCGATTTAACGTGAGGCAGCCCGGCGGCTCGGCCGTAGTTGGCGCCGGCGGCGGCGTCGGCAAAGCCCAGTTTGGTGAATTTGAATTCACCAAGCGCATTGACTCCGCTTCCGCCAAGCTCATGCTCGCCTGCGCTAGCGGGCAGCATTTTCCTGAAGTCACGCTGACATGCCGTCGAGCCGGCGGGACCCAGGCGGACTTCCTGAAGATCAAGCTTGAGAACGTGATAGTTTCCGGATACGAGTCCATCGGAGGAGACGCCAGTTTCAAGGATACCCTTCCCCTCGACACGTTCCACCTCAACTTCGCCAAGATCACCTACAACTACATGGCCCAGAACTCCGACGGAACGCAAGGGGCCAACACCCAGACCGGCTGGGATCTGCAAAAGAACACGAAAATATAAATCGCTTACTTTGCTCTTTCTGGCTGGGTCTCTTCGGACGAAGGCGCCCAGCCGGAGGGGGTTTGACCGTCCGCGTCATCATCTTCCGCAGCCGCGGCGTTGAATCCGGGGTCTCATGTCAGTTCAACAATTATTTCAGGCGGGGCGGCTCGATGACGCGATTCAGGCCTTGAACGCGGAGGTCCGCGACAATCCCACCGACGCCAAGCGGCGCACTTTTCTTTTTGAATTGCTATGTTTTTCCGGCGATTTTGTGCGGGCGGAAAAGCAGCTCGATATTTTGGGGAGCGAAGGGCGCAACGCGGAAATGGGCGCGCTTCTTTATCATGCTGCGCTTCACGCCGAGCGCACGCGGCACGATCTTTTCAGCAAGAAACAATATCCGATTCCTAAGAATACGTCTGGCTTGGGACAGTTATCGATTAGCATTAATGGGAAACCGTTTCACTCTTTGGATGATGGCGACCCGCGCATTGGGTCCAATCTCGAAGTTTTCGCCGCGGGCAGTTATATGTGGATTCCATTTGCGCTGCTCACCTCCATCGAAATTGCTCCTCCGAAACGCCTCCGCGATCTCTTGTGGCTGCCTGCAAGGGTGCGCACTTCGGATAAATACGAAGACCGCGAACTCGGGGAAGTCCTCCTTCCTGTACTGACTCCTTTTGCTGGCCAGCACGCGGACCCTGCAGTTCGACTCGGCCGCGCAACGGTGTGGGAAGAAACGGATGACGCGGAAACCGTTCCTGTGGGCCAAAAGATTCTGCTTGCCGATGACGAGGAATGGCCGATTCTGGAGCTGCGCAACATCCAAATCGCAATCGCCCAGACAGCCTCTTGACGGCCATGCCGCTACCCGAAGGTCTCCTAAATCCCATCCCCGGCGACAATCCGAGCGGGAAATCCTTGCGCTACGACCCTGTCTACGACAAGATCCGCGAAGCGCGCCGCGAGGAAGACGTGCTTCCGCAGGGCGAGTGGTCTCGCGAAGTCAAGAAAGCCGATTTTCCTCTTGTCATTAAGCTGACCACCGAAGCGCTGTCCACCAAAAGCAAAGATTTGCAGTTGGCCGCTTGGCTGACCGAAGCGGTCATGTTTCGCGATCACGTAGCCGGCCTTCGCGAGGGGCTCGACCTGCTTCGTGGGTTCATGGAGACGTTCTGGGACACGCTCTATCCAGAAATCGATGATGGAGATTTGGAGTTTCGCGTGGGACCACTCGAATGGGTCGGTTCCAAGCTGGATGGGCCGGTTCGGCGATTGCCGCTGACTAAGAATAAGCTCGATTGTTTCAAATACCAGGAATCGCGCCGCGTCGGTTATGAGGCGGATTCTACGGCTAGCGAAGAGAAAGCTGCGGCCAGAGCGACCGCCATTGCGGAAAAGAAATGCACCGCGGAAGAATTTGATGAGGCGGTGCGCGCCACCGGCGATGCGTACTACGAAAAGCTATCCGCCAATCTCGCTGCGGCGCTGGAGTCGTTACAGTCCCTCGAAACGCTGAGCGACGAGAAGTTCGGTCGAGAGGCTCCCAGCTTTGCAAACCTGCGAGCAGCGCTTGAAGAGTTGCAAGACATCGTGAAGCAGTACCATCAGCCTGCGGCGGACGTGGAGGAAACAGAAGCGGGCGGCGAATCGGAAACCGGGGAAGTGGAGGACGATTCTGGAGGGGCCGCTGCCGGTCCGAGTGGCCCTGCTGCAAAGAAACGCTCTGGATCCGTCGCTGCCGAACCCGCCGATCGTGATGACGCGATGCAACGCTTGACGATACTGGCGCACTTTTTGCGCCACGAGAGCCCCGTAAATCCCGTTCCATACCTTTTGCTTCGAGGGATGCGCTGGGGCGAACTCCGCGGGGCTGGCGCCGTACTCAACCCAGCGTTGCTTGAGGCGCCGCCCACGGAAAAGCGCACGCTCATTAAGAAGATGTCCATGGAAGGGGATTGGGCCGGAGTTTTGGACAACGTGGAAGTAGCCATGAGCTTGCCCTCCGGGAGAGGCTGGATCGATTTGCAGCGCTACGCGGTGCGCGCGTGCGAAGCTCTCGGCTCCGAATACGACCCAGTGGCCGCAGGCATCCGCGCGGAATTGAAAATGCTGATTGCCGATTATCCTGACCTGATCAACTCCTCGCTCATGGACGATACGCCAGCGGCTAACGCCGAAACGCTAACGTGGCTCCGAGAGAGCATATTGCCGCCGCCTTCGCCAGCTCCGGCCGAGCCGGAGTTTGTTCCCGCGACTATGTCCTCAGGTGGCCCATCTGAAAATTCCAATGGAGAGAAACCTCCCGATGCGGTTGATCTAGCCATGCAGGCGGCGCGCGCGGGAAAAGTGCAGGAAGCCATCGGCATTTTGACGCGCGAAATTGGCAACGAACGCACGGGGCGGGGCCGGTTTCAACGGCACATTCAGCTCGCCAATGTTTGTCTGGCCACCAAGCACGAAGCCATCGCATACCCTATCCTGGTCGAATTGGCGGAAGAGATCGAACGCCGAAAACTCGAAGAATGGGAAGAACCGTCCGTCGTGGCGCAGCCTCTTGCGCTGCTCTATCGCTGCGCGGAAAAACTGGGCCGCGACGACGCGGAAAAGGAAAAGATTTATCAGAAGCTTTGCCGCCTGGATCCAGGGCAAGCGCTTTCGCTGAGGTAATAGATGCCTGACTACGACGCCAACGCGCCTCTTCGACTGCCGCTCCTGGACCGGCTATTGGACGACGAGCCCAAGATCAAGTCGGAAGCGCCCATGACGCGCAGTGTTTCGCTTGCCAGACTCAAGATCGCCGTCAGGCGCGATCTCGAAGCTCTTCTGAATACGCGCCGCACTCCCGACACTATTCCCGAGGGCTCCGTCGAGATTCTTCGGTCCGTTTATTATTACGGGCTTCCCGATATCACTTCGATGCCAGCCAATTTTCTCTACGAACAAAACAAACTGCTGCAATCGATTGAGACGGCCGTTAAGACGTTTGAGCCACGGCTCGATGGCGTTCACGTTTCGCTGGTTCCCGTCGCGGGTATGTCTCGAATGCTGCGTTTCGTGATCGATGGCATGCTGCGCATTGATCCGCTTCCCGAGCACGTCGTCTACGACGCTTCCATTGAATTAACGAGCCTCGAAGTTTCCATTTCGGGAGAAGACCGTGCGTGACGAGCTGCTCGAATACTACGAGCGCGAGCTGACCTACCTCCGCCAGCTGGGCGCGGAGTTCTCCGAGAAATATCCCAAGGTGGCCTCGCGTCTTCTGATCGATCCCAACCGCTGCGAGGATCCTCACGTCGAGCGGCTGATCGAATCGTTTGCCTTCCTGGCCGCTCGTGTCCATCTCAAAATCGATGATGAATTCCCGGAGATTACGGAAGCCTTGCTCAGCGTCCTTTATCCGCATTACATTCGCCCGATTCCGTCTTCCACCATCGTGCAATTTCATCTCGACCCCGAGCAGGGAAAACTTAGCACGGGCCTCCCCATCCCGCGCGGCTCGATGCTTTATTCTCAGCCTGTCGACGGCTATCCCTGCAAATTCAAGACCTGCTACGACACCACTCTGTGGCCGTTGAAAATCGCCGCCGCCCAGTGGGTAACTCCCGATCGCCTGCGTCCCGCTGTCAAATCCCAAGACGCTGTCGCCGCTTTGCGTCTTGAGCTCGAATGTTTTCCAGACGTTACTTTCGACAAACTGGAATTGAGCTCTCTCCGTTTCTACCTCAACGGGGAGAGCAGTCTCATTCACACAATGTACGAACTGCTCTGCAACAACTGCACACAAGTCTTGTTGCGCGACCGCGCCCCGAATACCCGCAAGCATCCCATCTCTCTGCCGTCTAGTATTCTCCAGCCCGCCGGCTTCACCGATGCCGAGGCGCTTTTGCCCTATCCTCGCCGCTCCTTTTCGGGTTATCGTGTTCTACAAGAGTATTTCCATTTCCCCGAAAAGTTCTTTTTTCTCGATCTGAACGGCCTCGAAAATCTCCGCACTTCCGGTTTCGGCCCGCGTATCGAGATCGTTCTCCTAATTTCACGCTTCGAACGCCCCGAGCGCCAGCAGACTCTCGAGCTCAACGTTTCCGAAGAAACCCTGCGCCTAGGCTGCTCACCTGTTGTTAATCTTTTTCCGCATACTGCTGAGCCTATCCGTCTCGATCAGACGCACACGGAATATCTCATCACCCCCGATGTGCGCCGCCGCCGCGCCATGGAAATTTTCTCGATCGAGGAAGTCATCTCCCCCGATCCCCAAACACACGAAGTTTTGAAGTTCGAGCCCTTCTACCGCTTCAGGCACACCACTTCCCGCCACCGGGAGCGGCCGAAAGGATTCTGGCATTCGCGCCGCCAGGCTTCCACGCGGCGCGACGACGAGGGCACTGAGGTTTACATTTCGTTCCTGGATCTCAGCGGGCGCCCGCTCCACCCCGAAACCGATACCGCTACGATTCACTGCACGTGTTCGAATCGTGATTTGCCGCACCGTCTTCCGATGGGCAACGAGCGCGGCGATTTCGAGCTCGAAGGCGTGTCCTCGATTAAGCGCATCGTCGCTTTGCGCAAGCCATCAGCATCCATCCGGCCACCTACCGGCAAAGGCATGCTCTGGCGCCTCATCTCTCATCTTTCGCTCAACTATCTTTCTATCGTCGAGGAAGGGAAGGATTCGCTACAGGAAATTCTTCGCCTGTATACGTTCGGAGAATCCGGCTACAACGAGCGCCAAGTCTCGGGATTGATGCATTTGTCCAGCACGCGCCACTTTGCGCGCGTTATTTCCGAGAACGGCATCGGTTTCGTCCGCGGCCATCGCGTCGAAATGGAATTCGACGAGGAACAGTTTGTCGGAGGCGGCGTCTATCTTTTCGCCAGCGTTCTCGAATACTTTCTGGGTCATTACGCTTCGCTGAACAGCTTCAGCCAGCTTGCCGTGCGTACCCAGCAAAGAAAGGAGGTACTTCGTCAATGGCCACCCCGAGCGGGGGAAGTGATTCTCCTGTAGATCTTTCGGAAGTCGAAGAGCAGCTGCGCAACGAACCTTATCGCTTCGAATTTTTTCAGGCGATTCGCCTGCTCGAGCGGCTCGCTCCAGACCGCAAACCTCTCGGCCGCTTCGTGAATCCGTCCGAGGAAGTCGCTCGCCTCGGCGCTCATCCCTCCCTCGCTTTCCCGGCCAGCGAAATTCAATCCATCGATTGGCCCGAGGGTAAGCCTCCTTTCCTCGGCGTGAATTTCATGGGAACCACGGGTCCTCAAGGGCCACTGCCGCATTTCTACACGACTCTCCTCCTTGCGCGGCTCCGCTCTGGCGACAAAACTCTGCGCGATTTTCTCGACCTTTTCCATCACCGCCTGCTCTCATTCTTCTATCAGGCTTGGGAAAAATACCGTTTTGCAGTTTCCTATGAACGCGGCGAACGCGACCGCTTCTCCCATCATCTGCTCGATTTGATCGGCTTGGGCACTGCCGGTTTGCAGGAGCGCCTCTCCGTTCCCGATGATGCATTTCTCTTTTTCTCTGGAATCCTCGGTCAGCGCCCGCATTCCGCGCACGCTCTCGAGCTTCTCCTGAACGATTATTTCGAGGTTCCTGTTGAAGTCATTCAACTCGTCGGCGGCTGGTTCCGTCTGGACGACTCAACCGAATGCTGCATTGGCGAACGCTCCACTCCTTCCGAACAATTGGGTTTGGGCGCCGTCGTTGGCGACGAGGTCTGGAACCAGCAAGCTCGCGCGCGTATCCGTATCGGCCCGCTCTCGCTCGACGACTATCTGGATTTCCTTCCCAACGGCACTGCTTACGAGCCACTTCGCGCCCTTTTGCGTTTTTGGACCAATGAGGAGATCGATTTCGAGGTGCAACTTATTCTCGAGCGCGAAGAAGTACCGCGGTGCCAGCTTGGCGCGGAAGGCGAGGCCGCTCCAAAACTCGGCTGGGTCACCTGGATGAAATCAAAGCCCATGGATCGCCATCCCGAAGAAACCATTTTCAACGTTTAGCGAAGCGAGGTCGTCATGACGACAAATCTGAAAGGTCTCATCGGCAAGCTCAACGACACCACCCGGAACGCTCTCGAGGCCGCAGCCGGCTTTTGTCTTGCCCGCACGCACTACGACATCGAGTTGGAGCATTTTCTTCTCAAGCTTCTCGATGTCACCGACAGCGATTTTCCCCGCATCCTAAAGCAATTCGGCGTCGATAAATCCCGCCTCACCGGCGATCTCACGCGCAGTCTCGACAAGCTCAAGTCCGGCAATGCTCGCACTCCTTCCTTTAGCCCTTCGCTCACGGACATGCTTTCCGGCGCGTGGAACATCGGCTCGCTCGATTTTGGCTCCGCGCAAGTTCGCACTGGCTTTTGCATTCTCGCTATTGCCAGTTCTGGGGATCTTTCGCGCCTGATGCGCGAAGTCACTCGCGAGTTTCAAAAAATCAGCGCCGAAACTCTTCATAACGATTTTTGGAATATCGTCGCTGGCTCTCCCGAAGATCAGGAAACCGCGCAGGCTGTACCGATCGGTGTGGAAGGATTACCTCAAGGCGCGGCCGGCATTCCCGCAGCGGGCAAACAGCAAAATCTCAATCAGTTCACCATCGATCTCACGGCCAATGCCAAAGCCGGAAAAATCGACGCCGTTCTTGGCCGCGATCACGAAATTCGCCAAATCATCGACATTCTTACGCGACGCCGCCAGAACAATCCCATCCTCACCGGCGAAGCAGGCGTGGGTAAAACGGCGGTGGTCGAGGGCTTTGCCTTGCGCGTCGCGGCCGGAGATGTTCCGCCGCCTCTAAAAAACGTCACCATCCGCTCGCTCGATCTCGCGCTCTTGCAAGCCGGCGCCGGCGTCAAAGGCGAGTTCGAAAATCGCCTAAAGGGGCTAATCGAAGAAGTCAAATCTTCGCCGTCGCCCATCATTCTCTTCATTGATGAAGCTCACACCATGATCGGTGCCGGAGGTCCCGCAGGTCAGGGCGACGCCGCCAATCTTCTCAAGCCAGCATTGGCTCGCGGCGAACTCCGCACCATCGCTGCCACCACTTGGTCCGAATACAAGAAGTTCTTCGAGAAAGACGCCGCGCTCGCTCGCCGCTTCCAGGTCGTTAAAGTCGAAGAGCCAACGGAAGAGCAATGCATGGTCATGCTGCGCGGCATCGTGAGCTCTCTTGAGAACCACCACAACGTCCGCATTCTCGACGAAGCCGTCCGCGCCGCCACCAAGTTCTCTCATCGCTATCTCGCCGGCCGCCAGCTTCCCGACAAGGCGGTCAGCGTCATGGACACCGCGTGCGCGCGCCTCTCGCTCGGCCAGAACGCCACGCCTCCCATGATCGAAGACGCCTTGCGCCAGGTTGATGACCTCGAGGTTCAGCAGCGCGTCCTCGAACGCGAAGCCGCCGTCGGCGTCGACCATTCCGCGCGCCTCGCCAATATCGCCAAACAAAAAACAGAAGTCGCCGCGCGCCTCAGGACACTCGAAGAACGCCGCGATAAAGAATTCTCGCTCGTTTCCCGCATTCGCGAGATCCGCACGCAACTCGAAGCCGCCGCTGCTCCGCCCTCGGGACCGCCTGCCCCCTCTGCCGCTGCTCCTGCAGCCATGTCCGCTGCGGCTGGAACCGCCGCCAAGCCCGCCACGGACGTGGCATCACTCCGTGTCGAACTCGAAAAACTAAATACCGAACTCGAAGCGCTGCAAGGCGATGCCCCGCTCATGCGCGTTTGCGTCGATACGCAAATCGTTGGCGAAGTCATCTCCGCATGGACAGGCATCCCCGTCGGCAAGATGCAGCAAGACGAAATCAACACCGTCCTCAATCTCAAAGATCTGATGGCCGTGCGCGTCATCGGCCAAAATCACGCCCTCGAGGCCATCGCCCAGCGCATCTCTACAAACCGCGCCGGCATGGACGATCCCGTCAAGCCCGTCGGCGTTTTCATGCTCGTCGGACCCAGCGGCGTGGGCAAAACCGAAACTGCGCTCGCCCTCGCCGATTTCCTCTACGGCGGCGAGCGCAATCTCATCACCATCAACATGTCCGAATTTCAGGAAGCGCACACTGTTTCGAGCCTCAAAGGCGCACCTCCAGGCTATGTCGGCTACGGCGAAGGCGGTGTCCTTACCGAAGCCGTTCGCCGCCGTCCCTATTCCGTCGTCCTTCTCGACGAGTGCGAAAAAGCGCATCCCGACGTTCTCGAACTCTTCTATCAGGTCTTCGACAAAGGCAACATGGAAGACGGCGAAGGCCGCGAGATTGACTTCAAAAACACCATTATCATTCTCACTTCCAACGCCTGCACCGACCTGCTTATGAAACTCACCGCCGATCCGGAAACCACTCCCAGCGCCGAAGGCCTTGCCAAAGCGCTCAAACCCGAACTCAACAAAATCTTCAAGCCCGCCTTCATGGGTCGCTTGGTAACCGTTCCTTATTTCCCCCTGCGCGACGAAGCCATGAAACAAATCGTCACTCTGAAGCTCGCCAAGATTCAACGCCGCATACGCGAAAACCACAAAATCGAGCTAACCTACGATCCCGCCGTAGTCGCCGAAGTCGCCAAGCGCTGCACCGAAGTCGAGTCCGGCGCCCGCAACGTCGACAACATCCTAACCAACTCCATGCTTCCGGATGTCTCGCGCTATCTCCTAAGCCGCATGGCCGAACGCCAAAAGCCTGCTTCCATCCATGTCTCCGTCGCTGAGAGCGGTGCGTTCTGCTATTCGTAATGTCCGTTTGTTTTCAAGAGCGCTTTTCGGTTGACGCGCCGCGCAAAGGAGCATGAAGAGGGATGCCCCCGCCACGGGTGACGCAATCTTCGTCTGGACGAACCCCCCCGCGCATTTTCAATGCGCCACCGGGATGGCATCCGCCGCATCAAGATCAATCCATCACCAACTTTCGCGTTCCGGCCGCCGTCACGCTCTCGATCAGCATTTTCCGCGCGAAATCGGCGACACAAGGGCAACTGCCTGCCTTGATCAGCAAGGCAAGAGAACTTCTCCAGAAGTATGGTTTCACGCTGGACGTCTACCCTGCGGATGGCAACCCCACGGTGATAGACTTTGACGGCACCTACAAAGTTAGCCAGACGGGAGATACGGATTTCGAGGATGCTGAAGCCACCACGATCCGCCAGAAAGCTGCCGAAGCTTTCGATGATCGCGCGAACCCTGTCCGCCTCCCCGTGATCATGGTGAATATCGAACAGAATCCCAAGGCTGATTCAGCGGTGACCGGCCGCACCCTCGTCGATTTTTCAAGCGCAGCAGGCGACGGCCGCAAGACGGTCAATGGCGCAACCTGGCTGCCATATACACTCCTGGACGCGAGGGCCAGTGTCAGCGATGCCGTCACACTTCTACACGAAATGGGGCACGGTGCGCTTCTGCGGCACTGGAACGACGATCACGATGGCATCGACCTGAGCGACACGATGAATATCATGTTCTTTCCAAATAGTCAGGGCGGACTAATCCGTTCCACAATCAACAAAAAGCAGGTTCGTGCCTTTGCGCGGTGTTACTACGGCAACCCCAAGCTGCGCAATTTTTGACCCGATGTAATGCATTTTCCTTTCTAGGCCCCGAAAAGGGATTGGAGGACTCGAACAATGGCTGCAGATCAATTCAAAAATACTTGGCTATTCATCGATCAGCCTTTGGGGTCCGACAAGCTGTTCCTGCGGTCCTTCTCCGGCGAAGAGACCATCTCCAAGATCTTCAAATTTCAGTTGGACTTCCTTTCGCTCGACCAGAACATCAATTTCGACGACATCCT
Source organism: uncultured Acidobacteriota bacterium (assembly GCA_963843265.1). Taxonomy (GTDB): domain Bacteria; phylum Acidobacteriota; class Terriglobia; order Acidiferrales; family UBA7541; genus Acidiferrum. The sequence goes on from CAWJJR010000008.1 coordinate 364,838, forward strand.
CGGGAAGAAGGTCACCATCGGCGTTAACCTCGCAGACGGCACTTCTCAGCGTTTCTGGAACGGATACATCAGTCGTTTCTCTCAGCTCCCCGGAGCAAAAGTTGCCATTTATCAAGCCGAGCTCGTTCCCTGGTTCTGGTTTCTCACTCGCCAATATGATTGCCGCATTTTTCAGGACGCCACTGTCCCCGATATCGTTTTCGATGTTTTCGACCGTATGGGACAGAGCGGCTACTTGGACATGCGCGTAAAAAGTTCCGACTACCGCAAGTGGGACTACTGCGTTCAATATCGCGAAAGCTCCGCAAACTTCGTTATGCGCCTCCTCGAGCAGGAAGGCATTTTCTTTTACTTCACCCATGAAAAGGGCCAGCACAAGATGGTCATTGCCGACGCCAAGTCCAAGATCGACCCCTGCCAGAACGACGCTGTCCCCTTCGTTCCCTCCGGGTTCGCGGGTTCAAAACATTTGAACGATGAAATCACCTCCTGGCAAACCCAAGTCGAAGTCCGTTCCGGCAAATACACTCTCAACGATTTCAATTTCGAGGATTCTTCCAGCACACTGTTGAAGGTCTCCTCTGAAGCGAAACACGGTGGCGACACCCGCTGGGAAGTCTATGACTATCCCGGCGAATATGACACTCACGACGAAGGCAGTACCCTTGCAGACGTCTATATGGATGCCGAGGAGCTGCCTCACCTCGTCGTTAACGGCGATGGTGTCTGCCGCTCACTCGCTCCAGGGCTGCGCTTCGATTTGAAGAACCATCCTCGCGCCGATCAGAACGGTACTTATCTCTTAACTTCCGTTTCCCATAGCGGCTTCGAATCCGAGTTTTTCTCAGGCGGCGGAAACGGCTCCTCGACATACTCCAATTCCTTTACCTCCATTCCAGTCAAAGTGCCTTTCACTCCGCCCCGGACAACTCCGAAGCCACTGATGCAGGGCTCTCAGACCGCTATCGTCGTCGGTCCCAAAGGCGAGGAAATTTATACGGACAAGTATGGCCGCGTCAAAGTCCAGTTCCACTGGGATCGCGAAACACAACGAAAGAAAAAGGACATTCCCGACGAAGAGCGCTCCTGTTTCATTCGCGTGTCGCAGCCTTGGGCCGGAACCAACTGGGGCAGCATCTTTCTTCCTCGCATCGGCCAGGAAGTAATCGTCGACTTCCTCGAAGGTGACCCCGACCAGCCCATCATCACGGGCCGTGTGTACAACGACAAAAACATGCCCCCCTACAAACTCCCCGACAATCAAACCCGCAGCGGCGTCATGACTCGCAGCACCCCGAAGGGTTCGTCCTCCACGTTCAATTCCATCATCTTCGAGGACAAAAAGGGTAGCGAACTTCTCCGAATTCACGCCGAACGCAGCATGACCGAAAGCGTCGAAGCCGACTCCCGCGAGTACGTGGGTCACGACCGCCTTACCACCATCGGCAACGACCGTAAAACGCATATCAAGCAGAATGACAACCTTCACGTCGAGGGTTTCTATCGTCTCCTCACCGACAAAGACACCTCGATTCACAATAAAGGCGGCTACTTTCAGAAAACCGAGGGTCCTTTTTGCATAGACGTAGGCGGGGGCGGTGTCCTTCATTTCGACAAACTTTCCTTCAATGTCGACCAGTTTATTTCCATCAATGGCCCGGGAGGTTTTATCAAAATCGACGCCTCCGGCGTGACCATCATGGGCACCATGGTTATGATCAATAGCGGCGGTACTCCCAGCGTTACCGCCCCCATTCCTCCGGATGATCCTGACGAACCCGACGAAAAGCATGGCGGGGTAAAAAACTCATGACCGTCTTTCCACTAGTTTCGCCTGGGAGTAAATGAACCATGCCTCCGGCTGCTCGCATGACCGACATGCACGTATGTCCACTAGTGACGGTCCTCGTGCCTCATGTCGGCGGTCCTATCCTTCCTCCTTGCTGCACAACTGTACAAATTGGCTTTCTCCCCGCGGCTCGCGTCACCGATATGGCCGTCTGCGTTGGCCCTCCCGACGTCATTGTCAAAGGCTCACCCACTGTGCTTATTACTTTTTTGCCCGCCGCCCGGGTCACCGACCAAACGGCTCATGGGGGAGTAATCGTCCTCGGCTGTTTTACAGTGATGATTGGAGATTCCGGCACGCCCGGCACGCCCGGTGCCGTCCCGCTTCTCGGCCAGGAAACTTCAATGTCCTGCGGCATGGCCACCACACGAATGGTCATCGTTACCGTGACGGGCATCAAGGTTCCGGAAAAGGCTCTCCAGCAGGAATCCCAGGCATTTCCGGGTGCCTACGATCCGGCGAACGGAACGGACATGAGCAACCTGAAGGATCTCTTGCATCTGAATGGAGTCAAAAATGCCTCCGATCCAAAGCAGATGTCTCTTGACGACCTTCAAAAAGCGACTGCCGGCGGCCACCCCGCGATCGTTCATTTTAACAACCCAGGCGGCGGCGGTCATTTTATGGTCGTCGATGGCGTTACTACCAACAAGGATGGCTCCAAGTCCCTCGATGTTCGTGACCCTTGGCCACCGGCTGACGCTGATGGTAAGGGCGGGGGCAATAACAGCGAAATGTCCGATAAGGAATTCAAAGACCGCGGCTATAGTGGTTGGGCTGTTACCACAAATCCTTGAGATAGGAGTGTCCAACAGCGTCGTGTCATCCGAAGCAACCACGTACTCTCACGAAGAAATCGCCAAACGTGCTGCCGCTGCCTTTTGGCATTGCGAACCGAAGGATACCTTTGCGCAGAGCCTCTCCGCCCTTTATCCCTGGCTCCATAAGCACTCCATCTTTCTCGTCAAAAACATCAAGCACGTAAAAATACTTGTCGTCGTCTCGCAGGAAGGAGTTGCAACGCCGTTTCCAAGCGCAAAAGCTATCGGGCCGCTGAATGGCCTGTTGGAATCGGAAAACATCCAGCTTCCGGATTCGCTGAGTCCCGAGAAGCTTTCCTCCGCGATTCGCGCCTTTACACTCGGTCCTGGCGGATTCGTCGCTTCTCCCTCCTTTTGGGACGCTCAGCAGCGTTCCTTGAAAATGTGGACCACGCGCGACCCTACAGGCGGACCCGCGCTTTTTCACAAATATTGCCAGAATCCCGTGCTCTTGAGGGAGGGCCAGCACTGGAAACTTGGTTTCTATTATTTCAATGACAAGGGCGGCGTTGAAAAGTGGTCGGCGTCCGGAGACGCCAGGGGAATTCTTGACATCGATTCTTCGCCCGCAGCGCCGGATGGCACTTTTGTCTTTCCTTATGGATGATGCATTTTCTGGAGTCCATTTTTTCATGCCATTCGAGAGGTTGTTCCACCGCCGTTTGCCGTGTCACCGTCTTCCGTTGCTAGAAGTTATTGTCTGAAACTCTGGGGGGCTCCGCATCGCCATCCTTCTACAAATTAAGGCGGGGCCGCTCGCTGGGAAAACGATTTCGCTGGCGAGTGGCGAGTCTGTTGTCACCGGCCGGGCCTCGGAGCGCGCGCAGTTTGCTGTGCCGCACGACAATCTTATGTCGGGCCTGCACTTTGCTGTCGAGTATGGCTTGGACGGCTGCCGCCTCGTCGATAAGAAAAGCACCAACGGCACATACCTGAACGGCGCAAGAATTCGCGAAGCCATGCTCCTTGCCAATGGGGACGAAATCAAGTCCGGCCAAACCCTTTTCGTTGTCGGCATCGCTCCTGACGCTCTTGCCTCCACGCCTTCCTCCGGCCCACGCGCGGCTGTCCCTGATTCCGTTGCGGTCCCACGACAACCCCATGCTCCCGCGAATAACACGTCCAGTTCATCTCCGGCAACTTTGCCAGCAGCCACAAGCACGACACCTGCGCGGCCCGGCTCAGTACCGCCTCCTAGCCAATCTCCCGCGCCGCTCGCTCCTCCGCGGGATCCCAGCGTGCCGCCCGCACTGGTCATCGGTGGCTGGGCGTTTCACAAGATTCCCGAGCGATGGCACATCCAGGAAGGTCTTTGCATTCAACAAGTCGTCAAAGACGCTTTCCCTGCGAGCATCGCAGCGATGGAAGAGCCTCTGGGCCCAGGCATCACACTCGCAAAATACGTGGACGAACAGTCCAAGATGTTCCGTGAGAATGTGTATCAGCCGAATATCGGAACAGCGGCCACGCCAACTGTCTCCGGTTCCGAAGAGACATCCGCGATCGATGTTCATTTCAGCAGTAAGGATGGTCCGTCGGTCTGCATGCGTCGTGTGTACGCCCGCACCGGTTCGATCATCGGCGTGCTCACGCTCACCGCGCTCGAAAAAGATTTCGCGTCGGTCCGTCCTGTGTACGATTTCGCGATCGCCTTTATCTCCTTCTCTCCGGCGAAGTAAGATTTCGGTTTGGCGACCTTCTCGTCAACGCAAAGCTACTTTTCATTTCGGACTTGCGGACGTTCGATTATGATTGGACGCCGAATGTACTTTGGTCATCGGACGGCGAGTTTAAGCAGATTCCTTTAGGCAAACTGACCAAGCGGCGAAGTCGCATTCGCCTCGGGCATGGCGAGCGAGTTCGCCGCGTCCGAGAATTATCCGAGAAACGGAAAACAAGGCACTGATGGGAGTCATTCTCGAAGTCAAAGCAGGACCGATGGCGGGAAAGATCGTCGGCTTGAAAACCGGCGAGAGCGTCACCATCGGACGGGCAGAGGGCCGAGCGCAGCTCGCGTTCCCGAACGATACGTTTATGTCGGGCGTACATTTTGCCGTCGAATGCGGTGCGCAGGGGTGCCGGGTCATCGATCAAAAGAGCAGCAATGGCACATTTTTGAACGGCGCGCGCATCAAGGACGCCATGCTCGCCAACGGCGACGAAATCAAAGGCGGCCAAACAGCTTTTTCCGTGAAAATTGTTCCCGACGCGAAACTTGCCGCCTCCGCCGAACCTCAGCCTCAGCGCCAGAAGCCACAAAAGCCGCGCGAAATTCTCTCGTCGCCTCCGGTCACGCCTCCGTCGGCTCGGCTCGCAGGACAAGCCGAGCCCGCATCTGTCAGTCCGGTTTCCGCAAAGCCCGCAACGCAGCCGCCGCCATCCGCTCGCCCCCCCGTCGCCGGGCTTCACCCTCCAGCGCCTGCCGTGAACCCCGGAGCCCTCGCAAACTCCGTCTCGCCAAGCGCGGCTGAAAGAAGCGCTTCGCCCAGTATGTCTCCCGCAGCCGTTGCGAAACCCGCCGTTTCCCCGGATCTTCGCGCCGTCTCGAAGCTGCCCGCTCCGGCGTTCTCCGTCATGGGCTGGTCGTTCTCTGTTCTACCAGAGAATTGGCAGGTCCAGCAGGAATTCGGTCTGCAGCGCAATGCTCAGGGTGAATTTCCGAGCAGCGTGGCTGCCAGCGAAGAAGGTCTCGGTGGAATCTCGCTCCAGCAGTTTGTCGAGTCGCAGATCAGCATGCTCCGAGGCTACCTGCGCGATCCCAAGTTCGAGCCGACCATGCCGCCTCAAATCGCAGGCGCAGAAGAAAGCTTGGCTGTCGACGTTCGCCACTCAACAAAGGACGGCAAGGAACTCGTCTACCGCCGCATTTATTCGCGCAGCGGCCTATCGGTTGGCGTATTGACAGTTACCACGCTAGCCGCCGACCTCCCTCAAGTTTTGCAAAGCCTCCAACCACTCCTCGATGGCGCGGCTTTCCATTCGACGCTCAAGAATTAAAATTGGAAATTTTCCGGGAAGTCTCATCCCGGTCGCGCCGCCAAAGCAGCCGGCCAAAGTTGCGACTGACCTCTGGGTCGTGCCTCGCGGGTGATACTCTTCCATCGCGTCCCGTTCCGTTTTAGAGCTTATTCTTCGCTCACGCCTTCGGGAACATGTTCCAGAACCATGCAATCAGGATTCCGTAGTACACCGCGACGATTCCTGAACTAACCAGCAATGTCCTACCTGTTTTCCCGAGCCCCGAGTATTCCCTCTTCCAATGCCTGCCGCAGAGCACGATCATCAAGACCGCGATCAACGCCGTGAGCAGCGTTACAATCCAAACGGGAGTCTCCACCACCCCGCCCGCGCTTGGCCCAACGAGTTGCCGCAGGGAACTCCCAAGCATCCCCGTTGCATAGGCCATCCCCAGCCATACGACCGACGCCAGCATTCCGATCATATAAGCCCAGCGATCCTCCATATAAAAGAGCATCACCAAAATGGCGATATAGAGAATCGATTGATAGAGATGAAGCAAGAAAAAGTTGGGCTCCAGATGCGTGAGCACAACGAAACAGATAATTTGTGCACCCGCCAGAGTTGCGATATCCCGATATGGCCGCATAAAACCTCCTTCCGGCTGTAGGGCAACTGTCGAGAGAAGGTTTACGCCACGATGCAACAAAGGTATGTGATGAAGCTCACTCCGCTATGGAACCTGGGACACATGGCTGCTTAGGCTGAGCAGGCCCGCCGGTCTGTGCCATGCTTCATGGCTTTACGTGAACCTTCACGTGTTGCGAGTGGATGCCATTGGCGATGACGACCAATTCGTAGTGGCCCACAGGAATTGTGAACGGGACGTGGAAATGAGTGTGGTGCTTATTCTTGCCGGTGGCTACGGCCATCGTCGAGTGATCGAAAGTACGGCAGAAGAAAATCTTATTGCTGCCGACACGCTTCAGGCGGACGAGAGGATAGTTTGTCGCCATCTGGGCGTCATCGCCATAGGCGTTGGCTTGGGAGAGCCCGTTGAGTTGGCGCCCGGTCAGCCGGTAGGTATGCCCGTGACGCAGGGATTTGGGCACATGAGTGATGCGTGGGCGCCAGTGAGAGTGTGGCCCGCCGGTTGGGGTGAAGACCTGCAGCTTCGAGGTGCAATTCGAATAAAGAACCTGGCCCGTCGGCAGAAGCAGGAACCGGCAATTAAATGTGACGGTACTGGCAGCGTTGGCTGGGCCGGTCACGGGATTCAGCCCGGTGCCATCGTACTCAAAAATGTTGATGGGCAGACCCGCCCAACCGTTGTCGGGGCCGGAAGTAATTACGCTGCCCGCCATGCATAGCACGCGGCCATTGGGAAGCAGGCACGCGGGAGCGTCGAATGCTCGCATCAGTTTGCCACCGGAACCGACCGGGAAATCGGGTCCGCCGAGCCATGCCCCCGTTTTGACTTTATAAACGGCAGTATGGCCGGTGGCGCCGGTGCAGAATACGCGGTCGTCCGGCATGAGAATCGCGGGGCCGATTTCGATAGAGACAGGGGCGTTGAGAACTAGATCGTGCGCGGCAGGCACCGATCCTGCGCTGACCCACTTATTGGTTTTGATTTTGTATTTTTCGGCCTTCGGATGGTTGTTGACTTCCGGACAGAGAATGAAATCGTTGGGCAGGAGTGTCCACCCTTCTTCAGAGCTGGAGTCATTCTTGAGGCCGCCAGGAGCCCAAGTTTTCGTAGCGGGATGAAAGATGGCCGTTTTGCTCGTCTTGATGCTGCCCAGCAGAAGCTTGCCATCCGGAAGGACACAGCAGGGTGCGTCGCCAATATTCGTCCAGCCCGGCGGCACTGGTACGGAAGTCCAAGAATCGGCAACCGGGTCATAGATCTCCGCAGCCGCCAAGTCGAGGTTCACACCGCCGTTGTACTCTCCGCCAGCCACAAACACTCGGCCGTCTTTGAGCACGGCCGAGGCAAAATACAAAGGCGCGTTCACAGGTCCGTTTTGTGTCAGCGGAGCGTTAGCCACCATTGGGCTCATCGGATGCCAGGTGCCTTTCACATAGTCACCTTTGGCGTCCGGAACCAGCTTGTGCCAATTGGGAGTTTCGTATTCGTGGCACATAACCGTGCCATCGGTAAGCAGAAGCATCGTGTCTACGCTAAAGGAAGGGGTGTTCGTTAGGGTTTTCCAGGGACCTGCCATGTGAGGATCCTCCTATGGGATAGAGTGAATCTCGCAGGCGAATCGTTTCAAGAAGCCGATACGCGTCCTTTAACTGCCGGCCGAGCTTTTTTATGAGATCACTTGCTCTTGCCTGGGACGCCAGGAGCGGATGACCGGTTATGAATCCCGATTTTCAGGTTCGCGGGCGCCTACCATTTTGTCGTAGGCTTCGCGGCGGGTTAGGCCGTGTTCTTTGGCGGCTAGCTTCAGGGCTTCTTTCCGGTCGAGCTTGGCTTGGTGGATTAATTCTTCGACGCGCTCCGCCAGACTTTGCATGGAGTTGGCGGGAGTGCGCGCGTCGGCGGGATCTTCGGCGCCGATGAGCAGCGTGATTTCGCCTTTGGCGGGGCGCTCTTCGAGCGATTTGAAAAGCTCGGAGAGTCTGCCGCGGCGGAATTCTTCGTGGAGCTTCGTGACTTCGCGGGCGATGCAGGCGTTGCGGTTGCCCAGCACTTCGCGGGCGTCGGCAACGCATTCAGTGATGCGGTGCGGCGCTTCATAGAGAATGATGGTGCGATCTTCGATGCGCAGGCGCTCCAGGGCACGCCGACGTTCACCAGTGCGGGCCGGAAGAAAACCCACAAAAAGAAACTCTTCGTTCGGCAAGCCACTCGCGGCCAACGAAGCAAGAAGCGCCGACGGTCCCGGAATGGGCACAACAGGAACATGATGGCGCAAACAGAGCGTAACCAGCCGATGCCCCGGATCAGAGACCAATGGCATCCCGGCATCGCTAACGAGCGCGATTTTTGCCCCTTGTTCAAGAGAAATGAGCAGCTCTGGCGCTCGCGTCAATTCGTTGTGCTCGTGATAACTCACGAGAGGCTTGCGAATTTCGTAGTGATTGAGAAGCTTCTGCGTGTGCCGCGTGTCTTCGCACGCAATCTGGTCGACTTCCTTCAGTATGCGCAAAGCGCGCAACGTCATATCTTCGAGATTGCCAATCGGTGTGCCGACAAGGTACAAGCATCCCAGGGCGGCATTCGTGTCGGCCGTGGCGGCGCCATTCATGCCCTTGAGTCTAGCATGCGCTGCGGAGACATTTTGTTACGCATGCTATACTTTTTCGTTTGGAACTGAAGCGGAGGGAGTAGCTGTGCCACTGTACGAGTACAAATGCCTGAAGTGCGGCCGCCACACGGAGAAAATCGAGCCCGTCGCAGGTCCCCATCTGAAAAAATGTCCGCACTGCGGCGGCAAAGTGGAGTCGGTTGTCACCGCGCCCGCGATTAAATTCAAAGGGTCGGGATGGTACGTCACGGACTACGCCGGAAAATCACCTGACGGCGGAAGCAAAGAAAGCAAGCCGGCGAGTGACGGCAAAGAGTCCAGCGGCAAAGAGTCCGGTGGTAAAGATGGCGCAGCCAAAGACGGCAGTGGCACCGAGGCCGCAAGCAAGGATTCAGCGGTTAAAGAGACGGCGTCCAATGAAACCTCCCCGAAAGAAAAGAAAAGCACGAAGAAGAAATAGGCGCGAGAGAAAAACAGATGGCTGACAGTTCACAATCAACAGGCGCCAGACGCAGAGTTCGCAAGGCGGTTCTTCCCGCTGCCGGGCTCGGCACACGCTTTTTGCCGGCCACCAAGGCGCAGCCAAAAGAAATGCTGACGGTAGTGGACAAGCCCCAGATTCAGTACGTGGTCGAAGAATGCGTCGCCTCCGGAATCGAACACATCATCATTGTCACCGGCAAAGGAAAAAACTCCATCGAAGATCACTTCGATCACGCCCCGACCCTCGAGCGCTTTCTCGAGGAAAGAGGGAAGAAGGATCAAGCCGCAATGGTTCGGCGAATCAGCGACATGGTCCAAGTGAGCTATACCCGCCAGAAAGAGCCGCTCGGTCTGGGGCACGCGGTATTGGTTGCGGAGGATTTAGTCGGTGACGAACCGTTCGCGGTCTTGCTGGGAGACGTGCTGATTCCCGGAAAAAATCCCGCTACCAAGCAACTGATCGACGTATACGCCGCGACGGGCGTGGGTGCGATTGCCGTGGAAGAAGTCCCCAGGGAAAAAACGCATCTTTATGGAATCGTCGACGGCGAACCCGCGCCGCAGCCGCCTTTTGGCGCGCGCCTGTTGCGAATTCGCGACCTGGTCGAGAAACCGAAACCGGAAAATGCCCCGTCGAATCTGGCCATCACCGGCCGTTACGTTTTGCCGCCTCAAATCTTCGACTGCTTGAAGCGCACCAAGCCCGGCGCGGGAAACGAAATCCAGTTGACCGACGCACTCCGCCTGCTGGCCCACGAAGACGGCCTCTGGGCGTATATCTATGAAGGGGTTTCCTACGACGCCGGCGACAAACTTGGGTTCCTGAAAGCGACCGTTGAGATCGCGCTGCAGAACGAAGAGTTAGGCGCTCCCTTCCGCGAATACCTGAAGACCCTGAAGCTCTAGCTTCGGCCAGCGAGAATCCGAACATGACGCGAATTCTGGGAATTGAATCTTCTTGCGATGAAACAGCGGCGGCGGTCGTGGCCGACGGGCGCGAGATTTTGTCCAGCATAGTCGCTTCACAGATCGATATTCACAGAAAATACGGCGGCGTCGTGCCGGAGCTGGCCTCACGCGAGCACTTACGCCAAATCGTCCCGGTCGTGCGCGAGGCGCTTTCGCAAGCGGGAATGAAGCTTGGCGAGGTAGATGCGATCGGCGTGACGCAGGGGCCCGGGCTTGTAGGCGCACTGCTTGTGGGAATTACCTACGGAAAGACGCTGGCGGATGCGCTCGGAAAGCCTCTCATACCCGTAAATCATCTGGCCGGCCATGTGCACGCCGTTTTTTTGGAGGCGCACAAGACCGGCCCTGTGCCGCAATTGCCGGCCGTTTGCCTGATCGTTTCGGGCGGACACACGGTTTTGTATGAGGTCACTCCAGAAGATTCAAGCGCGCAGGATTTGTCTGGGATTTTGCGTTACCGCAAAATCAGCCAGACGCGCGACGATGCAGCCGGCGAAGCTTACGACAAAGTCGCGAAATTGCTCGGTCTTGGATATCCCGGAGGGCCGATTCTGGATCGATTGGCGGCGGCAGCAAATGGCTCGCCCTCGCCAGTGAAATTCGGTCCGACGAGAACTCGTGGCAATCCTCTCGATTTCAGCTTCAGCGGTCTGAAAACGGCCGTGCTCTATCACGTCCGAGAACATCCGGAATATTCTGCTGAGATTCAATCGCGTGAAGATGCCTTGCAGCGCGGCGAACGAAAATTTGAACAGTTGTTGCCTCTGTGTTCGCCGCAAACCCTGGGCTTGGTGCGCGAGTTCCAAAATGCTGTCGTTCGCGATTTGGTCGAGCGCACCATGATGGCCGCGGAAGAACTGGGCGTGGGCAGCGTCCTTGTGTCGGGAGGCGTAGCCGCAAATAGCCAACTGCGAGTGACGTTCGAGGAGCGCGCGGAGAACAAGGGAATTGAAGTTTTCTTTCCGAGCCGGGCGCTTTCGACGGACAACGCCGCGATGATTGCAGCGGCAGCGTATGAGCGCTTCCGCGCTGGCGTGTTTGCGGATGCCTCGCTCAATGCTGATCCGAGCCTAGTTTTGGCTTGACATGAGTGCCCGCCAGTCGGGAGTGGTCATCTTTGAAGCTGAGGAACCTCGGAAATCTCTCTTATTTGCAAATCTAGGGGCAATATAGAGCCGCTCTGGAATTGTTCGACGAACTTTGTTATGGCCTTTTAGGTGTGTGAACACTCTAAGGAACCAAGAGGGGCTGCCCCGCTGCGCGCCTCAAACCAGGAGAGAATATGAAATGGACAGTTGGGTTGTGCGTAGGCCTCTTTGTCTTTGGTGCTGCACTGCTCGTAGCGCCCAAGTCTTCAACTGCTCACCCCGCCGCAGAAGCCATCGCTTCGCGTTATGCCGAGGTGGATGGCCTCAAGCTCCACTATTTGACCGCAGGCCACGGACCGGCAGTGATTCTGCTCCACGGCTATACGCAGACCTCGCGGATGTGGCGCCCAATCATTCCCCTGCTCGCCGAAAAATTTACGGTGATTGCGCCTGACCTGGCCGGGATTGGCGATTCGGAAATTCCCAAAGATGGCTTGGATATGAAGACGGCCGCGATTCGTGTTCACGCGCTTGTGAAGTCGCTCGGAGTCGAAAAAGCGCGAGTCGTCGGACACGACATCGGCTTGATGGTCGCCTATGCTTACGCGGCCCAGTTTCCCTCGGAGACAGAAAAGCTCGTGGTCCTGGACGCGTTTCTCCCAGGCGTCCCGGGCTGGGAAGCTGTCTACAACGATCCGAATATCTGGCACTTCCGATTCAACGGACCGACGCCCGAAGCGTTGGTGCGCGGACGCGAACGCATTTATTTCGACTATTTTTGGAATGATTTCGCGGCCGACAAGAATCACTCGCTACCCGATCCGGATCGCGCGGCCTACACCGCCGCCTATGCTCGTCCAGGACGAATGCGCTCAGGCTGGGCCTATTTCGTTTCGTTCCAGCAAGCCGCAACGGATTTCGCCGAACTCTCCAAGACCAAGTTAACGATGCCAGTCCTCGCCATCGGCGGCGAGAAAGCCAACGGCGCCGTGCTGGGCGAGCAAATGAAGCTGGTAGCCACAAATCCCAAAGTGCTAGTTCTCAAAGACTGCGGCCATTGGGTCATGGAAGAAAAACCCAAGGAGACAACCGAAGCTCTGATCAAGTTTCTGTGACACATTCGCTGCTGCGCGGCTAGGCGGACCCTCGGAAGGGTGCATTCTAAGGGCCTTCGCGAAATGCGGCCTCGAAGCCCGTGCGATATACTCTTGCCGCGATGGGGAGTTCCGCCAGTCACAACGTGCAATTTCAACCTGCCAGCGACCAATCGCTCCTGCTTTATTTCGGGTCGCAAGGGAAGCAAAGTGCCCTCGACACCGTGGCGATAGCTTCCACTCCGCCGACAAAAAATCAAATCACAATCGAAGGCCATGAGCAGGTTCGCAAACTTCTGCGAATGATCGAACTGGAGCCCGTCGCGGGCGTTCGCAACCTTCATCCCGCCTATTCTTCTCTCCTGATCAAGTTTGATCCGCTCAAGCTGCGGCACGAAGACCTCGAGGATATTTTGCGCGGTTTTCTCGATCGCATGGAGAAAGTAAAGTTGCCGGAGCCCCGCAGGGTGAAAATACCCGTCTGTTATGGCGGCGAGTTCGGTCCGGATCTAAACGACATTGCTGAATTGCACCGGCTAACGCCAGAGCGCGTGATTGATCTTCACGCTTCCGCCAGGTATGTCGTCTACTTCCTGGGATTCGTGCCAGGCTTCGCCTATCTCGGCCAGTTGCCACCCGAGCTTGCAACGCCTCGCTTGCCAACCCCGCGCCGAAGCGTTCCCGCAGGCAGCGTAGGCATTGCGGGCAGCCAGACCGGCGTATATCCGATTTCCACTCCCGGAGGCTGGAGATTGCTGGGCCGCACGCCTGCGAAAATGTTTCAACCGGAACGCGCCGAGATGAGCCTTCTCTCGATCGGTGACTGCGTTCGTTTTGTGCCCATTTCACGCGAGCAATTCGCAAAATTGGAGAACGCATGAAGTGGATCGAGGTGCGCTCTCCGGGCCTGCTGACAACGGTCCAGGATCTGGGTCGCGAGGGCTTCGGGCCAATGGGCGTTTCGGCATCGGGCGCAGCGGATCCTATTGCCCTCCGCGTTGGAAACCGTTTGGTAGGGAATGCCGACGGTGCGGCGGCGCTGGAAATGACGCTCATGGGCGGGACGTTGACATTTCCGGACGGGGCAGTGGTTGCTCTCGCGGGATCAGACTTTGGAGCGAGCTTGGACGGTGCGCGCATCGAAATGTGGAGTTCCTTCGAGGTGCGGCCTGGGCAGACCCTCCGTTTGGGCGCGACACGCGGCGGAGCGCGGTGCTATGTGTGCGTCCGGGGCGGGATTGACGTGAAACTGTTCTTGGACAGCGCGTCGACGCACCTCCTCAGCGGCCTCGGCGGTTTTGAAGGCCGTGCTCTGCGCAAGGGAGACATCTTGAAGATCGCACCGGCGGCCGAAAGTTTCCGCACGTTTCGCAAAAGGCAGGTCCTGCACAGGGCGCTGGAAAAGCTTTCTCCGCGAAAAGTCCTGCGCGTCACGCCCGGCCCGCAGAGCGATTGGTTTTCGCCAGAGGCACAGGAAAGCTTTTACGCGGCAAGTTATCGCGTGGCGGAAGAATCGAACCGCATGGGCCTGCGCCTCGAAGGCGCGGCGATCCGGACTCCATTCGGCGGTGAGATGATTTCCGAAGGAGTCTCGCTCGGAGCGGTGCAAATCACCGCTTCCGGACTTCCAATCATTTTGTTCGTCGAGCAACAGACGACCGGCGGCTATCCTAAAATTGCGAATGTCATTTCCGCGGACTTCAGCAGTCTCGGCCAGCTTCGTCCCCGCGATGAAATTCGATTCGAGAGTGTGGATATGGAAACGGCGCGCGCACTCTTGCTGGAGCAGGAGAAATTGCTGGCCTCTAAGGAGTTGATTCAAGAATGAGCCGCAGCCATTTGAAGATCGATCTAAACTGCGACATGGGCGAAATCGCCGAAGCAATCGCCGACGGCACGCAAGAAGCGCTGATGCATTCGATCACCTCGGCGAACGTAGCCTGCGGCGGACATGCCGGCGATGCCCAAACAATGCGCGCGACGATTGAACAAGCCTTGCGCGCAGGCGTCTCGATCGGCGCTCACCCTGGCTACGCGGACCGCGAGAATTTTGGAAGGCTCGAGTTGAAAATGCCCGCAGCGCAAGTCGCCGAATCGGTTTTCGAGCAGGTGCAAGCGTTAGCGGAAGTCGCGCAGAGTTGCGGCGCACAAGTGCTGCACGTCAAGCCGCATGGCGCTCTTTACAATCAAGCAGTCCGTAGTCGCGAGCTCGCGCAAGCAATTGCCGCTGGTATCGCGCGATGGAGCCGCGACGTTGTGCTCGTAGGCCTGGCCGGTTCGCCCATGCTGGATGTGTTCCGCCAAGCGGGATTTCCCGTGGCCGCGGAGGCCTTTGCCGACCGGCGCTATGAACCCGATGGCACCCTGCGATCCAGAAAATTTGACGATGCGCTGATACGCAATCCCGATGAGGCGGCCCGTCAAGCCTTGGGAATGGTCGAACGAGGAGTCGTAACTGCCGGCGACGGCAGCGAGGTCCCAGTGGCCGCGCAGACAATCTGCATTCATGGCGACACGCCTGGCTCAACGAACATCGCCGCGGCAGTGGCGCGCACGCTGCGCGAAGCAGGCATCACTCTCACTGGGCTGGTTCGGAGATAGCCCACACGAAAATAAAAAGGCGCGCAACGTAACATGCGCGCCCGTTTATTCCAAAGTGAAAAAAGAATTCAGACTTTGCTATTCAAATTTTTCGGTCATTACCGGGAACTGCAGCTTAGCTTTCGCGAGAGACTTTACCACGATGGCTTCGGCGCTTTCCGCGGTCGTGTTTCGAGAGGTGGCCATTTCACTGACCAAAAGATACTTCGCGCGTTCCAGCATTTTCTTTTCGCGGAAGGAGAGGGGCTTGCTACGGCTGAGGGAAACGAGACTCTTGAGGACGACGGCGACTTCGAGGAGGGACCCGGTGCGCATGCGCTCCGAATTCTCTTTGAAGCGGTGTTTCCAGTCGTGATGCGAATTGAGCTTACCCTTTTCGAGGAAGCCAAGGACTTTGGTGGATTCCGTGGAACGAATCACGGAGCGAAGGCCAACGGTTTCTGCGTTTGATTGCGGAACCATGACGCGCAGGCCGCTGGAAACGATGCGAATCATGAAGTAACGTTCGGTTCTACCATTCAAGACACCGTAACTAATCTGTTCTACAAGTCCGACGCCGTGGTTCGGATATACGACCTTGTCACCGATTTTGTAGTCCATGGATCGAGATGCCCCCTGAGATACTTACAGAGTTTAAATGTATGTGTTCCAAGAGTCAAGATATATCCTCTGGAATCATGAGGTTAGCGAAAATTAGCTGCGGATTTGGCATCCGGATTGCTAAGGGTCCCGAGCAATCCCCTTGGATTTCGCGCAATGGCCTTCATTTTCGAAAACTGACAGCAATTCCAGCCCTGAAACAATTGTTGCAAGCACGCCTTTTCCAACTCCGGAACGCGCAACCTCTGACAGCCGCTTGCCTATGCGCTAGAATTCTTCCGTGATCCTTCTAGCTCTCGACACCTGTGATTCCCGCGGAAGCCTGGCAGTTTTGAAGGACGATGAGCTCCTTAAGGCGGTCGCGCACGAAGGCACGTCGGACTATTCGTCCTGGGTGCTCCCAATCGCGCACCAAGCCTTGACGGCCTCCGGTCTCGGCAACACGGATGTCGATGTGTTCGCCGTTGCCACCGGACCCGGCTCGTTCACCGGCGTGCGGATCGGCCTGACCACGGTGAAAGCCTGGAGCGAGGCCTACGGCAAGCCCATCGCAAATATCTCCAGGCTCGAGGCCATGGCTTCCGAATCGCATACCAGCAACGGTTGTATCGCCGCCTTTGTCGATGCCCACCGCGACCAACTGTTCGGCGGCTTGTACCGAAAGCAAGGTGAACGGCTCAGTTTGGTGGAACAAGAGATGGTGATCGGCCCTGAAGACTTCGTGAACTTGGTAGAGGAACTTGCCGCAGGCGAGCCAGTATCTTGGGTTTCACTAGACCCAGAAAGAATCAGCGCGTTAAAGATTTGGCCAGAACACGCGAAAAAAGGCGAAACAATCCAGACCAGCACGAGCTTGCTTGCACCCGCAATCGGAAGACTCGGGCGCCGGCGTGCCCTCGAAGGCCGACTCACCGATGCCCTCGCTCTGGACGCGGAGTACGTGCGCCGCTCCGACGCGGAGGTTTCCTGGAAAGGCCCGGCAAGCCGTGGAAGATAAAAGCACCGGCAAACCAGGCGCTGCGAGCGTAAGGAAGTTTCGCCCCGAAGACGCCGAAGCTATCAGCGCAATTTCTGAGCACTCACCCGAAGCTGCGAATTGGTCAAAAGAGAGCTACGTAAAGTTCACGCAGGAAATCGGCTCACTGGCTCTGGTCGCCGAGACGGATGGAAACCTAAGTGGCTTCTTAATCGGCAGACTGACCGGAGACCAAGCCGAAATCCTGAATTTAGCCGTATCCGCAAATCAACGGCGCCGGGGAAACGGCCACGCGTTACTGGCAGCCGCCCATGCCGAGTTCGCCTTGGGAGGTGCGCAAAGCGTCTATCTCGAAGTCCGTCAATCAAATACCGCCGCAATCGCCTTCTACAAAGCACACGGCTTCTCCAAATCCGGCCTGCGCAAAGGCCATTACCGCAATCCCGACGAGCCCGCCCTCATCCTAGTCAAGAAACTCACAGTCTAGAACCAAAATACTAATCTTTGCCTCTTGACGCCGCCCCCCAGAGTGTTATCTTTCGTTCATGTAGTGTTCACAATGCAATCCGCGCAGTCGTGAGGAGGACGCATGGCAACAGCGCAGCGGGCACCTCGGGACATACTCCTCGATTCAGACGCCGAGTATCAGCGTCTGGCCGAGCAGCACTCGAAATACGAA
This sequence comes from uncultured Acidobacteriota bacterium, assembly GCA_963843265.1. GTDB lineage: Bacteria > Acidobacteriota > Terriglobia > Acidiferrales > UBA7541 > Acidiferrum. Next base: position 382,216 of record CAWJJR010000008.1, read on the forward strand.
GCAGAACTCCGGCGAATCTCCGTAGCTCCCTACCTCAGTTCAGAAGACCTCCTCGACGAAATCAAGCTAAAGAAGATGAAGCTCTACTGCAAAGATGAGATGGAGCGGATTGCCCTGCGTATCCAACGTGCGCGGGCACAGTATTCGCAATAAGCCCGCGACCTCGAAAAATATGTCGTAGAATGGCCGTGCCCGCTCGCCGCGTTAATGAACCGGACGAGCCCGGTGGAGTATATTCGCAGAAGCATGGTCAAAGAGGGCTACTACTTCGGATTGCCGCTCCTCGTTCTGGGAGTTGCGGCCTATTTGCTCGAGTGGGCACTAGCCGCGGTCGTTTGCGTTTGCCTGGCACTCTTTGTTTTCTCCTTTTTCCGCGATCCAGAGCGAGTCATCCCCAGCGAGCCTGGCGCTGTCGTGTCTCCCGCGGATGGCCGCGTCGTGGTCGTCACCGATGAAGAAAACGCCGGCCGTCCCGGCAAGCGCATCAGCATCTTCCTGGCAATCTGGAACGTGCACGTAAACCGCGCTCCCGCGGGAGGAGTCATCACCAACCTGGAATATAAGCCCGGAAAATTCCTCGCCGCCATGCGCAAAGAAGCCTCCCTCGAAAACGAACAAAATATCTTCACGCTCTCCACCGATGCCGGCGAAATCGTTTTCAAACAAATCGCCGGCTTGATCGCGCGCCGCGTCGTAAGCTGGAAACAGTCCGGCGAGCGCGTCGCCAGAGGCGAAAGAATCGGCTTGGTACGTTTCGGCTCCAGAGCCGACGTATGGATGCCCCAGGACGCCGAAATTTTGGTTAAACTGGGCGAGCACGTGAAGGGCGGCTCCAGCGTTCTCGCGCGCTGGCCCGCAAAGCCGTTGATCCTGCACGTGGATCACGAACAAGCTTCAGACGCGGAGACCAGTGTGTCCGCAGTGGGAAAGCAAACCTAACTCATGGGCGCAATCGAACAACACGAAATTCCCTTCAAGGAAAGGCGCCTACGGAACCCGCGTCTGCGTCGCGGCATTTTCCTTCTCCCCAGCCTGTTCACCGGCGCCAACCTTCTGTGCGGCTATTACGCCGTCGTGGCCTCTCTCGCCGGCGGCTGGGAGGATTTCGATCACGCCGCGAAAGCCATCGGCTTCGCCATCCTCTTCGATTCGCTGGACGGCCGAGTCGCCCGCATGACTGGCACGAATACGGAATTTGGTGTTCAGTTCGACTCCCTCGCCGACGTCGTCAGTTTCGGCATTGCGCCGGCCGTGATGGCTTTCGCTTGGGGCTTGCGCAGCCTGCCCGAGCAGCATTCCCAGCGCGTCGAACTCATCACCCAAATGGGCTGGGTCTTCTGTCTGGCTTTCCTCATATGTTGCGCTTGGCGTCTCGCTCGCTTTAACGTCCAAGGCATGGCGCCCGGCGGCTCGAAAAATTTTGTAGGCATGCCCACCCCCGCCGCTGCGGGAGTCCTTGCCGCCCTCGTCCACGGATTTAAATTTCCTTTGCAGGATTGGCGCTGGTCTCTGGCGTGGTTCACGCTCGCAGGATGCCTCGGCGCCCTCATGACCAGCACCGTTCGCTACTACAGTTTCAAGGATATTCCGTGGACGCGGAAGCAGCCTTCGCTCACGCTTGTCGCGATCCTCATCTTGTTAGCCGTGATCTGGAGATTTTCTGAATACGCTTTGGTGATTATCGCTTGCACGTATGCGGTCGCGGGCGTGGTCCTGCACATCGTACGCTTCTTCCGCCATCGCCTGGTTTCCCGGACCGTGTGATTCATGCCATCGCTCGAGAAGGGCTCAAACCGAATCGTCATCGCCGGTGCTTCGTCCTTGCTTGGCGCGGAACTCCGCTCCTTGCTCGAGGAGAGCCGCTTTGCCGGAGCGGAATTTCGCCTCGTGGATGAAGAAATCGCCGCGGGCGTCTTGACCGAAGCCGGCGGTGAGCCCGCCATCATTCAGCCCGTCGAGGAAGGCACTTTCGATCGCGCCGCGAAAGTATTTTTCACCGGCTCCGCGGACTTCACTCGTGCAAATCTCGCTGCGGCGCGGGCCGCAAAGGCGAAAGTCATCGATTTATCGGGCGCCATCGCAGCTGAATCGGAAACCGTGAGCTGGTTTCCGAAACTAGATTCCCTGCACGCAAGAGATTTTCCAAAGGACGCCAGCGTTTACGCCATTCCCTCCGCGGCAGCGACGGCCACTGCCTCCTTGGCGTTAGGCCTGCTCAAAATCGGCGCAGCACGCATGATCGTCATCTCATTTCAATCCGTTTCCGAGGCAGGCCGCGCAGGCATCGAAGAGCTCGAGGCCCAAACGGGCCAACTATTATCTTTTCAAGGAATGGGCCAGCCCGTGTTCGACACGCAAGTCGCCTTCAATCTCCTAGACCGCTTCGGCCCTGCCAGCAAACACAAACTGAACTCTGTGCGCGAACGCCTGCGCGCCGAGACAAAAGCCTGCTTGGGCAAAAAATCGGTCATGCCCGCCTTGCAACTAATTCACGCGCCAGTCTTTTATGGCACGGCGTTTAGCGCCTGCGCCGAGCTAGCCCCCAGCACGACGCTCGAGCAAATCGTCGCGGCTTGTGAGAATGCAGGCTTCGTGATTCCCGCCGAGGACGAAGCAGGCCCGAGCAATGTAAGTGTCGCAGGCGAAAAAGTCGCGCACCTGGCCAAGCCGGAAGAAGATCCTGCGCGCGCCGGAGCCTGGTGGTTCTGGGGCGCAGCAGATAACATTCGGTTGCCCGCCGCGAACGCTGTAAAACTGGCGGAAATGCTTCCATGACCCGGCCACGATTCTTAGCTCTGGTAATGTTGGCCGTGCTGCCGATTTCCAGTTGCGGCTATCACGTCGCCGGGCGAAGCTCGGCGATGCCGAAAACCATTCACGTAATCGCCGTTCCGGCGCTTGAAAACAAAACGACCACCTACCGCCTCGAACAAAAGCTCACCGCAGCAACCATTCACGAGTTTTTAGCTAAAACGCCATACAAAGTCGTCTCGAACCCCGAGGATGGCGATGCGGTTCTCCGAGGCAAGATCCTGAGTTTGGAAGCCGTGCCGCTACTCTTCGACACGACGACGGGTGCCGCGACGACCATGCTGGTAACCGTAAAGTGCGAAGTCACGTTCACGGAGCGTGAGACGCAGAAAGTGCTCTATCACTCGGATAATTTCGTGTTCCGCAATCAATATGAAATCTCCGCCGACACTGCGGACACGACCGACCTCAGGAACTTTTTTAACGAGCAAGGCCCGGCGCTCGACCGCATGGCACAGGATTTTGCCCAACGTTTGGTAGCCGCTGTCATCGAGAATTATTAGGAGACTTTTGCGCATGGCCCAGGTTTCACCCGAAGAATTGCTGGCTCGTCTGGAAAAAGGCAAAACCATTCCGGCCGTGCTCCTCCTCGGCGAAGAGCCGTATCTCCGCGATGCCTGTCGCGCTCACCTGATCGAAAGATTCGTGCCCGAAGCCGCGCGCACGTGGGCCGTCTCGCGCTATTCCGCCCACCGCGGCGAAACGCAAGCAGCGCTCGACCAAGCCCAAACGATGGCCATGCTTTCTCCCCTGCAAGTAGTTTTCCTCGAGGATGCCGAAGCCATCGAAAAGCTCGGCGAAAAAAAACGCGACGAAGCCGTGACGCAGCTCACCGCGTACCTCAATGATCCTGCACCGTTCACCATGCTGGTCCTCGAAGCAACCGGCCTCGACCAGCGCATGAAGCTCGGAAAACTCCTGTCGGAAAAAACGCTGGTGGTGTCTTGCGGCCTCGGCGAAAACGCAGAACAGCGCCAAACCGCTGCCGTGGCCTTGGCGAAAGCGATTGCCAAGGAAGAAGGCGTCGAGTTTGAGAAAGGCGCCGCCGAAGACTTGGCGGAATTTGTGGCTGCCGATTTGCTGCGGCTGAAAACGGAAATCACCAAGCTAGCGACCTATGCGGCCGAGAAGAAATTCATCGCCAGAAATGATGTCAGCGCGATGGTGATTTCCGAGAAAACGACGACCGTTTGGGAACTAGCCGACCTGCTTGTCGCGCGGAAATCCGCAAAAGCTCTCGAGTTTCTCGACCGCTTGCTGCGCGACGGCGAGGAACCGTTGCCAATGCTGGGCGCGATTACGTGGATGTATCGCAAACTGATCGAAGCCAGCGAACTCAAGGGCGTTTCCAATGGCTGGCAAGCAGCGAGAGCACTCAGCATGCGTCCCGAGCAAGCCGAGCTTGCGTTACAAGCCTCGCGCAAAATTCCCAAGGGGCAATTACTCGCGGGACTCGCCGCTCTGCAAAAAGCCGATGACCGCCTCAAACGCGGCGGAGAAGATGCCCGCGCTGTGCTGGAGTTCTTAGTGACAGAATTGACCGGCGAACTCCACAAGACAAAATCCGCAGGGCGCTAAGATGCCTCTGCCCGCTGCTATACGGATTTCCAAACAAGTTACTTTTACTTTATTGCGCAGCTTGCTCAGTGCGCGGCTTTGGCTTTGAGGCCATTGAAGGCGAGCGTGAGGCGCGACTTGTAACGGTTGCCCGTGTTTTCGTGCAGGACGCCTTTGGTGATGGCCTGGTCGATCGCGGACATCGTTGGATGAAGCAGATTGCCCGCGGCGGTGGCGTCACCGGCGGTGATCGCGGTGCGCAAACGGCGCATCAATGTGCGGACCCGGGTGCGGTTGGCGCGGTTCACCTCGGCGCGTTGATGGGATTGCGCCGCGCGCTTTAAAACCGACTTTTTCTTCTTCTTGATCTTGGTAGCCTGTCCCTGGGCCATCTATTGCTCCTTTTGGGTATCGCTCAAACATTTAACGTTAAACGAGGCATGGGGCTTTGTCAAACGGCACCGTGACCTGTGGGTTGTGACTGGTGGGAGAGAGGGACGGCGCGGTATTCGTGAAGATGGACAGGCTTTCCGACGGGGTCGGAACCTTCGGTCGTCGCGCGTGAAGAGAGGTCCTACCGCGCTACGCTCGTCAGGACAGATTTCCTCGTCGGAAATCTGGTTAACAATAAGAGGACCCATCCCTCCGGTTTTTCGTAAACGCTGATTCCAAGAGACGTTAGGTTTAGTGGAATGAGCACTTGCGGAAGTGTTGATTCTAAAGGCGGTTGCGAGGAGTGTTTTCGAACGCGGAATTGAGTGGTGTGAAACGGGTGGAGGGGTGCAAACGACGAGAGGTGTGGCGACCTAAACATAAAAAAAGGATAGCGTGGATTCACATTAATGTAAATGTCTATTATTTATTAAATATCATTCGAACGTGAGACGGGGAAGTGGAATGGATTGAGGTCATTGGCGAGAGTCGGGGAGTTTGCTGAGACGGCGTGGTGACGAATAGTTAAGGGAATATCCCGTCTGTGCCCCGGCCTCCCCAATTTTTGTGTACAAGCGTCTTGTTCGACGTATATGCCAGGATCACTGGAAGTGGAGATCGAGGGCGTAGAGTTCCTGGATGCTGCGGTCGCGCATGAGAAGTGGTGTGTCATCGGGAGTGAGACCGAACCAGGCAGCGAACATATCGGTGATTTGGGGAAAATCCTTGAGACTGAGGACGGATTCGATGGAACGGTCAGAAATGCGGACGCGGGAGATTTCGGCGGCGCCTGAGTTGTTGTGGCGAAAATAGACATACTTTTCATCGTGGGACCATTCGTTGTCGGCTACTTCTTCGCCCTGGGCCAAAGTTGACCACTGACTGGCGGCGAAATCAAAGAGGATGAGTTTGGTCTGGCCGCTGTTGAGAGCGGAAATATAGCGGCCATTGGGAGAAAGACGCGGCGAAAAAAGTCCGATCGAGCCCGGAATAGGAGTGATTTGCCTGGTTTTCAGATCCATATGGCTAATCGAATACTCCGAGGCGACGCCACCGGAGTTTGCGAAGACGATGGACCGGCCGTCCGGCATCCAAGTGGGGTCGGCCTCGGCGACTTCGCCGGAGCGTGTATCGAGGAGCTCGGGAACGCCACCGGAGGAAGAGATCAGGCGAATTCGCCAAGGATGGGAGAATTGGACGTCCATGAAAGCGAGCGAGGAACCGTCGGGTGACCAGCGGGCACCATAGGCACGAACTGGAGGAAAAGTGAGCTGAATTTTTTCGGAGCCATCTGGGTGACTGCGCCACAAGGTCATGTCGGGGTAAGAAGTGTAGGCCATCCATTTTCCGTCCGCGGAGAAATTCACGGGGCCGGCGGAGAAGGAAGGCAAGTAGGGAGCAAACTTTTGAGCGTGAATGTCGTAGCGGACGAGCTCGACACGAGGTTCGTCGCCAATAACGAAGAGTTTTTTTCCATCACCGCTGGGAACGGGAACGCTGTAGCGGAGAGGGCCAGAGAGAAGTTGCGAAGGAGCGGTGGCTCCCGGGAAGAACGACCGGCGTTGGGGAAAGACCCAGATGGCTTGCCTGGGGCCGCGCCCTGCCTGGAAGTAAAAGAATTTGCCGTCGGGCGACCAGTTGCCGCAACACTGATAGGGATCGATCTGTCCAGGCGAAAACAGAGGATGAAGACCTTTGCCGTCGGCGTCGATTTCCCAGATGGTGCTGTCGTCCATGCCGGGCGACTGGAGAAGGGAAAACCGGATACGGCGGCCGTCGGGAGAGTAGCGCGGGCTGCGGAGGACCCCGGGAATCTTTGCGAAGAGATGCGGAGAGCTGCCGTCGGCGTCGGCGATGTAAAGGGCGTGTTCATATCCGTAGAGGATGTGATTGCCATCGGGGGTCCAGCAGGCGGAGGAAGCGATGAGGCTACCGACGCGGTGCGGCGAACCCGCGGGGAGAGGCTGGATCCAGACAGCGCCCGCCATGTCTGGACCTGCGGCGGTCCCAGCGGCGACCATCAATCTGGAGCGGTCGGGAGAGATGCTGTATATGGCCAGGACTTCCGGAAGAGAAGTGTTAATCCAAGTCGTTTCGCCGCCCATTTCAGAGAGTTGCGCAATGGCGGATCCGGAGGTCCACGGAGTGCCTTCGATGAAGTAGAGATGGAGGCCGTCCGTGACGAAGGGGTTCGTGGGGATCTTGGACTTGCCGTCGTTGGTGATCTGGAGAACGTTGGCGGCGGAGGGGGGACGGGGCGGAAAGGACACGAAGAGTATCGCGATGGAGAGAAGCGCGATCACAACTAATACGGCAGGGATGGCGAGGCGATTGAAGAGAGTTCTTCCCGGGAGACGTGGATGTGTTTGGGCGGGGAGAGCCGGCAGTTCGAGGCGGGCCGGAAGCGCGCGGACGGGAGCGATGAAGCGGTAGCCGCGGCGAGGAATGGTTTCGATAAAGGTAGGGTGTTCGGCGTCATCGCCGAGTGCCTGGCGGAGGCGTTTGACGGCGGTATTGAGGCCGGTTTCGAAGTCCACAAAGGTGTCCGCGGGCCAGAGGGCGGAACGGAGTTCGTCGCGGGTGACAAGCTCGCCGCGATGCTCGAGGAGTTTCAGGAGGATCTGATAGGGCTGGTCCTGAAGACGCAGCTTAGTGCCGTTACTGAGGAGCTCGGCAGTGCGCGGGTCGAGCTCAAAGACACCGAAACGGTAGCTGGGAGTGGCCTCAGAGGGCAAAGCAAAGCTCCAGTGAGCGGCGAACTGGGGGGATTGTAGCACCTTTTCGGCCGGGTGCAATTATCGGGATGTTCCGTGCAAGCGTTTGAAAAAGAGTCACTTGCGGCAAGTCAGACAGATTTCAGCTGCGTGTCAGAGGCCAACCATTGACGTTTGAAGGCGCCGGAATAATTCTCGGCGCAACCGCAAAAGCGGTCGAGGCAAGAGCACAACCTCGAAGCACGGATGCGGCGGGAAGTTCGAAAAAGCCGCGGCGCGCAAGGGGACATGTGTGCCTTGTCCAAGACATTGCCAACTATCAGGAGGAACAATCGATGAACTCGGGAATCAGAAGGATTATTTATTCGCTAGTGATTGTCGCAACGGTGGTGCTGGCGGCGGCGTGGAGCGCCACGGCCTGGGTACCGCGCGGCGACGATGAACTTGTCGGAACATGGAACGTAACGGTACAGCTGAACGACTGCAACGGAAACAATCTCGGGAGCACGTTTCCATCGTTGTTGACGTTTGCCGACGGGCAGACCTATACAGAAGACACCCTGAATCCGTCGTTTGCGGTGGGCCAGAGAGGATCGGGGCACGGAATTTGGGAGTTCCGGGGACACCATTCCTATTATGCGAAGCAAGTCGCGTTCATCAATTTTACGACCACGCCGCCACCGCCGCCTGGATTCACGCAGGGGACACAGACGGTTACGCAGACGATCGACTTCAATCATGGGCCGGATCAGTGGATGGCGAATGCGAATGTCACCTTTGCGGACATTTCGGGAACGATATACCGGTCGGCGTGCGCAACGGCAACAGCAACGCGGATGGAGTGAAGAATCCGGGAAGGACGGTGCAAGAGCAGAAGAAAGAGTCCAAAACCTTCACACCCCGAGGTTCCTGGAGAAGAAGAGCGGCAAGCTGCAGAGGGAGCTTGCCGCTCTTCTTTTTTTTGGAGGGGGGGAATTTGCCGCTCAGGCGAAGCTTGTCAGATGCGCACGAGTCGTTTGTTCATTCAGGAAGCGCGGGAACTAGCGCAGGGGATCGCTGTCTGGGTTGGCGCTCGGCATGTTGGGGACGGACGAGACATTTCCGATTTATGGGGGGATTCTCAGCGCGACTCGATGTACATACAAACTCCGAGGGGCTGGAACACGCCCGGACTTTCCCGAGGTTTCTTCACCTCGAATCGTCAGACTATCGAACCACGACGAGGGCGACTGCTCACGATTGGTCTGCTGCTAAGCGCTCTGAGCCATCCGCCTGCTGTTGAATAGCTGCAAGCGCGATGCGACTACCTGCTTCACGGAATCCACGGCGGCCGGCAGAATTTTGTAGGGCACGACTTCGTCTGGGTGGGAGGCCAAGCCCTGTTCCAAACCGCGCCGCCAGGCGACGCGCAGTTCCGTATTGATATGGACGATGTTGATTCCCGCCGCGATGGCTTTGCGGAAGTCGTCGTCATCGGTGCCGGAGCCGCCGTGCAGGGTCAGGAAGACCTGGGCTGCTTGCTTGATGGCCGCTATCCTCGGAATGTCCAAATGCTTCTTGGTTTCTCCATCGACCATGCTCCTGAGCATGCCGTGCATATTGCCGACGGCGGGAGCGAGGACGTCCACGCCGGTGCTCTCGACGAACCGCTTTGCTTGTTCCGAGGTGGAGAGTCCTTTCGACAGGTCGGGAGATGATTCGTGAATTTCCGAGCCGGTGCCGATGTCTCCGATTTCGCCCTCAACAAGCATAGTAGGATTGATCGCTTTCAGCGCTTCGACAGCCTGCTTGGTTTGGCGGACGTTCTCTTCAAAGGGCAGGGCGGAGAGGTCAAAGACAATAGAGTCGAAACCTGCTTTTGCGGCCTCGATGCCCTTGGCCAGGGAGTGTGTATGATCGGCGTTTAGAAAAATGGGGAAGTCGAATTCCTCCCGCAAACTTTGCACGAAAGCCGCAATTGGACGAGTTCCCACAAACTGGCGCTCGCCTTCCGACAAGCCGACCAGAACAGGCAGGTTCAGTTCGCGGGCGGCCGTGAACACCGCTTTTAACAGGACCAAGTCAGAAATATTAAAATGGCCGATGGCCACTCCCGCTTCTTGAGACTTTTTTAAAAGATCGCGCAGCGAATGCATGTGATTGTCCTCCCCTTGCTTGGATGTGGCGAGGCCGATTTAGACACTGGCGCAGGCACTCCTGGAGCCGCCTGGCTCCAGCCACCAAATCTCCTTGCTACGCCGAGATCAAGCAGCAGTTTTTCATACCCGTTCCGATAAGGTTTGGATATTTGACTGGCCGGGAAGGATATATGGTATTTGCAACCTGAACGGCCGCTCTAGGGGAGTTCAGGAGGTTGTGGGGATGGACGCCGGGCGCCAGATGCGATTGCAGGTGCGTGTTTAGTCGTGTTGAGGGAAGGAGAGGGGGAATTCGAAGATTTGGTTGTCGACGAAGATGCGGAGGTTGAGTTGATGGGAATTCTTGGCGCGCTCGAACCAGACGGAGCCGGCCGATTTTTCACCTGTGGAAAGAGTGGTTGCGACTAGCGCAGAGGCTTGGTCGAGTTGAGATTGGTCGGCTAGGAAATTGGGAGCGGCGATGATGACGCGGCGCGTTTGAGGGGTGGCGCTGACGTAGACGGCGGAGGCTGGGGCGATGGCGCTGGACTTCGTCGCATAGACGAGATGAGTGGGGGATTTGGAGAGATTCTCGGGATTTTGGTAGCGGAGAGGACGCAGGCGAGGAGTGAGTTCGTCGAGCGTGAAGGTCGAAGGATCGAAGTGGGCTTGCGAGTTGCTGGCGTTGGCGATGGCGACGTTGGCGCGGAGTTTCCAGCCCGTGTCTTGCAGAGAAACTTGAACGGTGATGCCGTTGGCGGTGAGCGATTCGACCATGGCGGGACCGTTATAGAAATGGTCGGTGCCGGGAGCGCCCAATTGCCAGCGGACGATGCCGCTGGGATTGGCGGCGGCTTCGACGGGTTGAGGAGGCGCGACAGGTTTTGCGGGAGATGCGGAGAGATACATGCGCGCGACGTAGCCGGTCTTGCCGTCCAGAGTGCTGACTTGCACGGTGTAGCCTTGGGAATCGGAAACGGCGGCGACTTGGTCGCCGCAGCTTAGGCGAGCGACGAGGTGAAGCGGGAGAGCTTGCTCGGCGTCGGCGGTGACGGGGACATTTTGGACGCCGCGGCAGACGACGGTGCTGCGCACGAAGGCCGGAACCAAGGTGACGGTGGAACCGTCATGCGCTGCGGCCGCGGAAGGCAGAGTTGCTGCCAAGCCCGCGAACGCGGCTACCAACCAAAGTTTGCTGCTCATGCTCTTACTCACCCCTCAGCGATGAGAAATTGCGGCTATTCAGCTGTTTCCGTGTCGAGACACATCTTCGCGTTGCCGGAAGGACCGGTCTATAGCGCTTTCGTACCAGAGGACAGGTTACAGTCGGGAAGCTGGCAGGCACGCTCGAAACATATGAATGGCAAAAGTTTAGATGCAGGGGCTAGCTGCCGGGGTGCATCACAGAATCAAAATTGTAACGAGAGCGTAACTTGATTATGAGGCGGGGGTGCGTTAGGGTGGAAGAAGTTTCTTCCTGAGTTGACCGCGGGGCGGTCATGGAACGCGAGGAGGAATCCCATCGGCCATCCGGCTTCCTTAGCAGCAGGCAGACCTTCCACTTGGATGAGACGTACCGTACACATATCCGGAAAAATTGAACCGTTCTTCGGCACGCTTGATGAGAATGTGCGTTTGCTGGAGGACTCTTTGCGCGTGCGGACGCATTTGCACGACACGCGGTTGACGATTGAAGGCGAGCAAGAGAGCGTGGACCAGGCGGTGAAAATCGTCGAGGAATACAACCACTTGACGCGGCACGGGCGCTCGCTTTCGAGCACGGAAGTGAAATCGCTGATGCGCGTGGCGACGGAAGAGCCGCACGAATCGCCGCGGGGGATGTTTGAGCCGGCGCGGACGCGGTCGTTTGGGAAGAAGCAGGTCACGCCGAAGAATGCGAGCCAGAAGCGGTACATGGAAGAGATTGAGAAGCACGACATGATGTTCGGGATTGGGCCGGGAGGAACGGGGAAGACTTATATCGCGGTGGCGATGGCGGTGAGCGCGCTGCTGACGAAGCAGGTAAATAGGATTATTTTGGCGCGGCCGGCGGTGGAAGCGGGCGAGCGGCTGGGATTTTTGCCGGGGACCTTGCAGCAGAAGATCGATCCGTACATGCGGCCGCTTTACGATGCGCTTTATGACATGCTGGACGCGGACCGGCTGGAGAAATTTTTGGAGAAGGGAATTATTGAAGTGGCGCCACTGGCGTTCATGCGCGGGCGGACGCTGAACGATTCGTTCGTGATTTTGGACGAAGCGCAGAACACGACGAGCGAACAGATGAAAATGTTTTTGACGCGGCTGGGATTTAATTCGAAGGCGGTGATTACGGGAGATACGACGCAGATCGATTTGCCGCAGGGGAAAAAGTCGGGGTTGATCGAGGCGCTGGAAGTGTGCGGGAAGATTGAAGGGATTGGAGTAGTGCAGTTCGGGGAGAAAGATGTGGTGCGGCACAATTTGGTGCAGCAGATTATTCGCGCTTATGAGGATTATGATGTGGCGCATCCGCAGCGCGGCGTGAATGCGGCGGGCGGAGCGGGGAACGGCAAGTCGGGCGCGGGAACGGCGGCTGAGCGAAGCGGGAAAGATCAGAGTAAAGAACAGAGTAACGAACAGATTAACGAAAAACAGCAAGCATGATCGTGAACCGGCAGCGAGGCGTGCGGATTGCGCGGACGGCATTGGAAGCGTTTTTGCGGCGGGTACAGAAGGAGCTGGGGGTTGCAGATCTCGGAGTGACCGTCTGCTTTGTGAGCGATGGGGAAATCGCGGGGATGAATGAGCGGTTTCGGAAGAAGTCGGGGCCGACCGATGTGCTTTCGTTTCCGGCGGTGAATGTCGGACACGGGCGAACCAAGAGAAGAAAAAGAATTTACACAGAGGGCGCGGAGAACACAGAGGGAACGGAGAAGACTCGGCGAAGGCGCGGATCGCGGGCGGCGGAAAATTATTTGGGGGATATTGCGATTGCGCCTGAGACGGCGCGGCGTTACGCGAAAAAGAATGGGCGACATTTGAGCGATGAATTGCGCGTGCTGATTTTGCATGGCGTGCTGCATTTGATGGGTTACGACCACGAAACCGACCGGGGCGAGATGAACCGCATCGAGCTGAAGATGCGGCGAAGATTCGGACTGGCATGAACACGTATACATGGGTTTACGCCGTGGGCGTCATTTTGCTCGCCTTTGGGTTGCCCATTTTTTCCTACCTCACGCTGATTTATCGCGAGCTCGGGCGCATGAATACCGGGCGCGTTCACGAGCATCTGGAAATTTTCGAGGCGGAGATCGAGCCGAAGCTGCACATCAGACGGCGCAGCGGGGGGCGGACGTTCCGCATTCTGGGCCACTTTTGGCTGGCGTTTCTTGTGCTCGAGACGACGCGGGGAGTGGTGTATTTCGTCTCGGGGACATGGGAATCGGCGCTGGAATTTGTGGTGTTTCTGACGCTGGAAGTTGTGATCGCGATGCATTTTATCCCGGACATGCTGCTGTATCGCACGACGGGGCGCTGGCTGCTGCCTTTGTTGCCGCTGATCCGGGCGGCGATGTGGCTGGTTTGGCCGGTGCGCGTTTTCCTGGAGGGCGCGGAATCGCTGGCGCGTATTTCGGAGCACGAGCCGGAGATGACGCAAGAGCAGCGAACGGAAGAACGGATTGAGGCGCTGGTGGAGGCGGCGGAGGAAGAAGGGATTATCGCGGCGGATCAAGCGGACCTGATCGAGCAGGTGGTGGAGTTCAGCGACAAGCGCGTGCGCGAGGTGATGACGCCGCGGCCGGACATTGTGGCGATTGCGGCGGACGCGACGCTGGAAGAGTTACACGCGAAATTTGTGGAGAAGAAATTTTCGAAGATGCCGGTGTACGAAAAAACGCTGGACGATATTTTTGGAGTGGTGCACGCACAGGATTTGCTGCACATCGCCGATCAGGATTTGCCGAAGCGCAAGGTGCGGGAGTTGGTGCGGCCCGTGCTATTTATGCCGGAGACGAAGGCGGGATCGGAGTTGTTGCGGGAGATGCGGCAGAAAGGGCAGCCGCTGGCGGTGATCATCGACGAGCATGGATCGGTGGCGGGAATTGCGACGGTGGAAGATTTGGTGGAAGAGATTGTTGGGGAAAGATGGAATGGGGGGAAGCCGCCGGCGCCGGATGTGGTGCGCGAGGCGGATGGAGGTTTGATCATGCGAGGAAGCATGGCGATTGGCGACGTTGAGGAATTGTTGGGCGTGAACTTTGGCGCAAAGGCGGATGAGACCGTTACGACGATCGCGGGATTGCTGAGCCATGTTTCGGGTAAGGTGCCGGCGCCGGGTGACAAAGTGGATTTGGAGGGGTACAGGTTCGAAGTGATGGAAGCGAACCAACGAAAAGTGCTGCGGCTCAGGATACGAAAGCGGACAGCCGCACCGGTAAAAACAAGTTCCTAGATCACAAGCAGTCTTCGGAGAAGCATTTGTTGCGTCTTGTAGGAATTCTTTCACTGACGCGATACGATGCGTGTGCTCGAAGTGGATGATGGTCAGCGCGGAGGCAGGCGAATGACACGAATTAGGACTGTGCGACGGATGATTTTGCTCGGGGCGTTGTGCATGGTTGGATTGGCAGCACAATGCTTGGCGCAGGAAAGCAGCGCGCCAGCCACCGTGATTCCCGACATGCAGTGGGCGGTGAAGATCCCCATGCGCGATGGCGTGTTGCTGAACGCGACGGTGTTTCAGCCGCACGGACAGAAAGAGCCGCTGCCGGTGATTTTCACGTTCACCCCGTACATCGGCGACAGCTACACGGACCGCGCGATGTATTTTGCGGAGCATGGGTATGTCTATGCGCTGGTGGATGTGCGGGGGCGGGGAAATTCGGGAGGCGCGTTCGAGCCGTTTGCGAATGAAGGACGGGATGGCTACGACGTCGTCGAATGGTTCGCGAAGCAATCGTATTGCGATGGGAAAGTGACGATGTGGGGCGGGTCTTACGCGGGATTTGATCAATGGACGACGCTTAAGGAGTTTCCGCCGCATTTGGCTACGATTGTTCCGGCGGCTGCGGCGCATCCGGGAGTGGACTTTCCGTTCCAGTACAACATTTTTGGGCCGTACGACATGCAGTGGCTGACGTTTACGAGCGGAGTGACGGGGAACGAGAAGCTGTTTGGAGATGGCGCGTTTTGGGGAGCGAAATCGCGCGAATACTACGATAAGCATCTAGCTTTTCAAGAATACGACCGCCTCGTGGGAAATCCTTCTGCGGTGTTTCAGAAATGGATGCAGAATCCCGTGCCGGACACTTATTACGATCTGATGGTGCCGAGTTCGGGGCAGTACAAACGCATTCAGATTCCGATTTTGACCATTACGGGCGATTACGACGGCGATCAGCCCGGTGCGTTCACCTATTACAAGGCGCACATGAAGTACGGAACGGCGGAGGCGAAGGAGAAACACTTTTTGATTATTGGGCCGTGGGACCACGCGGGGACGAGAACGCCCAAGAGGGATGTGGGCGGGTTGAAATTTGGCGAGGCGAGTGTCTTGGATCTGAATAAGCTGCATACGGAGTGGTACGACTGGACGATGAAGGGCGGGAAGAAGCCGGAGTTCTTGAAGAAGCGGGTGGCGTATTACGTTGTAGGGGCGGGGGCGGAGAATTGGAAGTACGCGGACACATTGGAAGGGATTTCGAACGAGACGCGCACGCTCTATTTGGGATCGAACGGAAAGGCGGGGAGCGTTTTTGAGTCTGGGGCGCTCGCGGATAAGCCTGGATCGGGCACGGCTTCAGATAAGTGGACGTACGATCCGCTGGATACGCGACCGGGAGACGCGGAATCGGAGGATGACGCGGGGTACATCGTCTCGCAACATGCGGTGATGAACACTGATGGAAACGGAGCGATCTATCACAGCGAACCTTTTGGCGAGGCGACCGAGATTAGCGGATTTTTGAAGTTGAACGTTTGGCTGGCCATGGATGTGCCAGATACGGATTTGGAGGCGGACGTTTATGAGATTTTGCCTGGCGGGGATTCCGTTTTCTTGACGGGAGCGGCGATGCGGGCGAGATACCGGGAGTCGTTGCGAGAGGAAAAACTTTTGACGCCGGGAAAAATAGACAACTACGTGTTCGATAATTTTACATTTTTCTCGAGACGAATTGCGAAAGGGAGCCGGTTGCGGCTTTTTGTACATTGCCCGAATACTCCAGGGACGGAGAAGAATTACAACAGCGGTGGAGTGGTGGCGCTGGAAACGGCGAAGGATGCTCGGACGGCGCATGTTACGTTGGTCCTTGATGCGGAGCACGAGAGCGCGTTGGTGTTGCCGATCGTGAGGTAGGCGATTTTGAAGCGGGAAAGACACTTACACAGCGGTCGCTGAGGGCACGGAGAAGAGTGAGAGTGTGACAAAAGCTGCTGGCAAGAAGAAAGAAGCGTTTCGGTCGGGATTTGTGGCGATTGTGGGGCGGCCGAACGCGGGGAAGTCGACGCTGCTCAACCGGCTCGTCGGGCAGAAAGTCGCGATTGTCACTTCAAAGCCGCAGACGACGCGGAACCGGATTCAGGGGATTGTCACGCGGCCCGAAGGACAGATTGTTTTCATCGATACGCCGGGGTTGCACTCTCCCGATTCGGCGCTGGGCCGGCAGATGATGCATGAAGTGGCGGCGGCGCTCGAAGGCATCGACGTGCTGCTGCTTATGGTAGACGCCAGCCGGACTTTGCCTCATGCGGACGATTTGCTATTGGAACGCGCCAAGCGGTTTCGCGGGAAAACGATTCTCGCGTTGAACAAAGTCGACGGACTTCCCAAGGAAAAATTGTTGCCCCTCATCGAGGCATTTCATCAGGCGTTCGAATTCGCTGCCATCGTGCCGATTTCGGCGCTGAAGGGCGACGGCTGCCAAGGGTTGCTCGATGAGATTCTGCGGTTGCTGCCGGAAGGCGAACCTTACTTTCCCGAGGATCAGGTGACGGATCAGCCGGAGCGGTTTCTGGCGGCGGAAATCGTGCGAGAGAAGGCGATTCAGGCGATGTATCACGAAGTGCCGTACGCGCTGGCGGTGAAGGTGGAAAAGTTCGAAGAGCTGCCAAAATTGCTGCGGATCGAAGCGACGATGAACGTGGAGCGCGACTCGCAGAAAAAGATTCTGATTGGGCACAAGGGCGAGATGCTCAAGAAAATCGGCACGCAGGCGCGCAAGGAACTCGAAACATTATTTGATAAGAAGATTTATCTCGGACTGTTCGTGAAAGTGGTTCCCGACTGGCGCGAAAATCCTCATGCAGTACGTGACCTGGATTGGCACGCCCAACTGGAAGCAATGGCAAACAACGACGAGCCGAGCGAAGATTCAGAACCGGGCGACTTCTGAAGCCAGACTTCTAATTAATTTCCCGTAGAGTCGAGAAATTCACCTCAAGGCAGCCCGATTCTTCCAAGTGTGCACTTCGGAACAGCATTCCATCTTATTCCTGGTGAGAATTGATGCGTTTTACGAATCAGCTGTCAAGCATTTCGAGCAGTTGCCACGATACCGTTCACGACGCATCGAAGTGAGTCAGCTGGAAATGCGGAGGACCGATAGATGAAATTGCGTGAGATCGGAGTCCGGCGGTTTCTGCAAATCTCGAGTGGCTTGATTATTCTGGGGCTGCTCGTGGAAATTGTGAGCCTGCTGTGGTTTCATCCGCTCTCGTTTGTGCTCTATGTTTTCGTTGGCGTGATTCTGATAGGACTCGGAACCCTGGTCTATCTCGCTTCGCTGGTGTTCGCTGTTTCTCCCGTCCGCCGAGAATCGACCTTGAAGAGCGAGGACGGAGAACTGCCTTCAAGAGTCGCCGGTGCCCGCGTTGGGAGCCGAGTCGCTCGGGAGCCAAAGCCGGATTACTTTCATGGCCCCGAGTCTGCGGGCTAGAAATTTGGACCTCCCGATTTCGCTTGGCGCGAGGAGCGGAAAGAAAACGTTGAGGGCCTGATCGAGATTAGGGCGAACGGCAAGGACGCGATGTCCTACCAGGAGAAGAGAGTTCAGGAATCGCTTAGCAACGATCTCGCCCCCTGCATTTGTGAACTGGGCCTAAGCAGTAGGGACTTGGCCTCACGCACGCCGTATCTCAGTTGCTGATTCCGGCGAGTGCTTGGCAAGGAGAAGCTGTGTCGGGACTTACCGGAGTCCTCATCGCATTGATCGCGGTGACGATCGTGCTGGCTGGAGTGTTTCTCGTGCGTCCCTCGATCACTGCGGGTCCCACGGGCAAAATTCTCGCTTTTATAGGCCTGTGCGTTCTTCCGACGCTTTGCATCGCCAGCGGCATGTCGTTTCACTTGCAGCGTTCCCAACAGACGGCGTACTGCATTTCGTGCCATAGCATGGAAACCCACGGACAAAGTCTGGACGTGCTGAATACGAAGTATATCCCCGCCCAACATTTTCAGAACCACCTCGTGCCGCCGAACAAGGCCTGTTATACCTGCCACACGAATTACACCATGTACGGCCCACTGACGGACAAGCTCAAAGGTCTAAAGTACCTCTACATGGAGTACGTGAGTACACCACCCAAGACCATTCATTTGGACGGGACGTACAGCAACCTGCAGTGCCTGCACTGCCACACGGGCATGCGCACCTTTGACGAAAATCCGACGCACACCGCGATTATGGGCTCGCTCAAGACGAATCGGGTGTCGTGCATTTCTTGCCACAATATGATTCATAACGCTTCCGAAGTAGACCACTTGAAAATGTGGGTTGACGGCGATGCGCCAGCCCCCGCCGCTGCCGAAGCTTCGCTGGCTAAGGCGGAGCCAACTTCCGCAGCCGCGCCGTCCAAAGCGCCAGCTGGAGGTTCGACCTCAGTGGCCGCGGCCGCCGGGGGAAAGGCCATTTTCGATTCTCACGGCTGCAGCGCATGCCACGGGGCAGCCGGAGCCGGCGCCTCCGGGCCCGCGCTCACACATACATCCGCTCAATATCCTCCCGCCCAATTGACAGCCGTTTTGAAAACGCCCACGGCCCCAATGAAAGCAGCCGGCATGGTCCCACTCACTTTGAGTGCGGCGGATATGAAAGCTCTGGTTTCCTACGTGAGCAGCCTTGGAGGAACATCGGCCGTGTCGAAAGCGGCGCCACCTGCGTCAGCTAAATCGAAACCAACTGCCGCCAGCGCAACGCCGAAAGCCGGCCCCGCGGCAACGCCGCCTGCTGCCGGATCGGCGCCACCTGCGCCTGCTAAGGCGGAACCAGCTGGGACAGCCGGACCGTCGAAAGCACCCACTGTAGGTTCGGCAGCTCTAGCCGCCACTGCAGCGGGAAAGGCCATTTTTGATTCTCACGGCTGCAGCGGATGTCATGGAGCGGCGGGAGCCGGTGGCTCGGGCCCAGCCCTGACGCATACTTCCAGTCAGTATCCTCCCGCTAAATTGACAGCCGTCTTGGAAGCGCCCACGGCTCCGATGAAAGCTGCCGGCATGGTCCCACTCACCTTGAGTGCGGCGGATATGAAAGCTCTGGTTTCCTATGTGAGCGGCCTAGGGGGAGCAGCACCCGGCGCTGCGGCAGCACCGCCCGCCACGGGGGCAGCTTCGCCGGCGACTGCTACAGCCGCACCAGCTGAAGCGGCCGCCCCGTCGAAAGCTGCTTCTTCAGCAACGGCACCCGCAGGAGGTTCGGCGGCTGTGGCTAGCACAGCTGCAGGGAAAGCCATATTCGATTCTCACGGCTGCAACGAATGCCACGGCGCGGCCGGAATCGGGGCCTCTGGACCCGCTCTGACTCACATTTCTACTCAGTATCCTCCCGCTAAATTGACAGCTGTTCTCCAAGTGCCCACTGCTCAGATGAAAGCTGCCGGCATGGTCGGTCTCACCTTGAGCGCCGCGGATATGAAATCTCTGGTTGCCTACGTGAGCAACCTTGGAGGAACCTCGGCCGCTTCCGCGGCAACACCTCCAGCTGCCGAGTCGGCCCCGCCTGCGACGGCCACACCGTCAAAACCCGAGCCCAAAAAGAGAGGGATCTTTCGATGGCTTTTCGCACCGTCTTTTCCATACTAACGGTGCGTCCATAGCCGCTCAGTCCGGCGCGGCAATGCCGAGCGATTTCATTTTGCGGTAGAGGTGGCTACGTTCGAGGCCCAGGGCGGTTGCCGTCTGCGTCATGTTCCAGCGGTGCTCCTGTAACTTCCTGAGAATAAATTCGCGCTCGTAGGCGCTGCGCGCTTCGTGCAATGTCGAGTAGGGTTGTTGGGGGCTTTCGGAGACTCCACGGAAAAGCTCGGGTGGCAAGTGGTGAGGCTCGATGCGAGCCTGCGGGCAGACGATGACGAGACGTTCAACTAAATTGCGGAGTTCGCGGACATTTCCGGGCCAGGGATAGCGGACAAGAATGTCCATGGCCGTGGCGCTCAATTCGCGAGTCTTTTTGCCGTAGGCCGAGCTGAATTCATCCAAGAAATAGCGCGCTAGTGTGGGGATGTCTTCTTTGCGCTCGCGAAGAGGCGGGACGAAGAAGGGAATTACGTTCAGGCGATAGAAAAGATCCTGGCGAAATGCGCCGCGGCTAATTTCCAGTTCGAGATTTTTATTTGTAGCGGCGATTACGCGGGCGTCAACGGTTATCGTTTGGCTGGACCCGACTGGCTCGAACCGCTGTTCTTCCAAGACGCGCAGAACCTTGGATTGCGTTCGGAGACTCATATCGCCGATTTCGTCCAGAAAAAGCGTGCCGCCATCGGCTTTTTGAAATTTTCCGACTTTGTCTTCGGAAGCGCCGGTGAAGCTGCCTTTGATGTGGCCGAAAAGCTCCGATTCGATCAGTTCCTCGGGGATAGCGGCGCAATTTACTTCGACGAACGGGCCCTTGCTGCGCAGGCTGGCGGCGTGGAGGGCGTGCGAGACGAGTTCTTTGCCGGTGCCGCTTTCGCCGTAGATGAGCACGCGGCCGTTGGTGGGAGCTGTGACGGCAATCTGTTGGCGCAGGGCTTTCATGGGGACGCTGTCGCCGATGACTTGATAGCGATGACCGAGTTCGCTGCGCAGAGTTTGATTTTCTTCCTGCAGGCGGCGCTGCTGGACGGCGTTGCGCACGAGGACGATGATTTTTTCGAGCGAGAGCGGTTTCTCGATGAAATCGAAGGCGCCTAGTTTTGTGGCGCGCACGGCAGTTTCGATCGTGCCGTGGCCGGAGATCATAATCACAGCAGGGGCTCGGGGAATCGCTTGAAGGCGGCTGAGAGCGTCCAGGCCGTCCATGCCGGGCAGCCAAACATCGAGGAGGATGACTTCGAGATCGCCGGAAGCGGCGCGCTGAAGCGCCTCTTCGGCGGAGGCTACCGCTTCGACGTGGTAGCCCTCGTCTTTGAGGATGAGAGAGAGGGATTCGCGGATGCCGGCTTCATCATCGACGACAAGGAGGTGCGGCTTAGGAGTCATCGAGAGGATTCCGTGCCGTTGTGGTCGGCGACGCCCGCGGGAGTGAGGTCGGCAGCAGGAAGCTCGACGAAGAACCGCGAGCCGACGGGGAGATTATCTTCGACGTGGATGCTGCCCCCATGTTCGGCGACGATGCGAGCTGCGATAGCCAGGCCGAGGCCGGTGCCGCGGTTCTTGGTCGAGAAGTGGGGGAGGAAAAGTTTGTCTTTGTCTTGCGGAGAGATGCCGTGGCCGGTGTCGGAGACGCAGATTTCGACGGTTTCGGCGTCGGGGTGGGAACAAGTGGAGATTAGGATTTCGCGGAAGGATGAGTTTTCGAGGGCTTCGGCGGCGTTGTCGATAAGATTGACGACGACGCTGCGGAGGAGGCCGCCATCGGCGCGGACGGAAGGCAGATTTTCACCTAGCGTGGTTTTGAGAGAGATGCCATCGAGACGGCCGGAAAAGACTTCAACGGCTTCATTCACGACGATATTGGCGTTGGTGGGCGCGAGCTTGGCGGTGGGGAAGCGGACGAATTGGGAGAATTCATTGACGAGGGCGGCGAGCGTGGAGACTTCGCGCTCGATCAACCGGGAGCACTCGTGGACGAGCTTAGTTAGCTCGAGATCGCGCGGAGCTTTCGAATCCGCGGCCTCGCGGCGTTCGAGGAAACGGGACAGCCGCTGCGAGGAAAGCTGAATGGGAGTAAGCGGGTTCTTGATTTCGTGGGCGATGCGGCGGGCGACTTCTTGCCAGGCTGCGGATTTTTGGGCGCGCAACAATTCGGTGAGGTCGTCCAGAACCAAAACGTAGCCGGAATTGGCGCGGCGCGGGCCCAGCGAGCTGGCAGTGACGGCCAGATGCAAGAGGCGGCCGGAGACGACTGTTTCGATTTCGCGAGAGACGACACCCATGCGGAGCGAGCGGCGCATCAGAAGCTGCAGGACGCGGGAGGCATCCGGGCCGAGAAGTTCGTCGAGGGATTGCGCGTTGGGAGCGTCACTGCCAAACATGCGCGTCACAGCGGTGTTGGCGCGGAGGATGGCTCCTTTGGCGTCGAGCGAGATGACTGCCGTCGGAATGTTTTCGAGAACGGTTTCCATCAGTTGGCGGCGGCGTTCGAGTTCCTGAACAGCCTGCTGGAGATTTTTTGTGAACTGATCAATTTGCGAGCGGTTGTCCCGCAGTTGCAAGGTCATGGTGTTAAAGGAGCGCACCAGGATGCCAAGTTCGTCCTGAGCTTGTTCGGGGACTTGATAATCGAAGTTTCCGGCGGATACCTCGCGCGTGCCCTCTGCCAGGGCTTGAATGGGGACAGTGACCTGTTTCGCAAGAAAAAGCGCGACCCACATGACCGCGGAAAGCAGAAGCACGGTGAATAAAAGAAGAATGAGCAGCATTTGGTGCTTGAGGGCCCGCAGATCCTGCTTCTCCTGATAATATTCGTGCGTTTGGGACTGAATTTCCGAGATGCGAGATAGCAAATTGGGGCTGGTGCGGTAGGCAACGGCCGTATAACCGGTAGTTTGGCCCTCCTGTAGAATCGGAACCCGCACTGCAAAATAATTTCTGCCATCCGCTTCCCACACCTCGATTCCGCTGCTAAGGACGCGCACGGGTTTGCCGAGCACTCCGATTTCGGAACAGAATGTGGCCGGGAGGTCTTGAGGTTGGTTTTCACAGGTGACTCCGCCCCGGGTGGGGTTGCCATGTTTGTCGAGAATCCACACGGCGTCGGCACCCTTGGCGAAAGCATGTTGCAGCAGATCGGCGGTGGAGAGGGAGGAATCCTGTTGGACTTCCGCGGCGAGCCGGCGAAGACGTGGTATCTGCGAACGGCCGATATCTCCCATGAGCTCCTGCGTTATCTCGGAGGCGATTTCCAGCGGACGCGGAAACCAACGCATAAGAGTGCGGTTAATGAGCGAATAGCTGACGATAAACATGAAAATGATGGGGAGCAGGGAAATGGCCATGGCGCCGACGACCATCTTTGTCTTGAAGCGCGCGCCGAGTTGGTCGCGGCTGCTCTCGACCCACAGGCGGACAATGGTCCGCACCAGAATTAGGCCAAAGATCAAGAGAGCGGCAGTGATGAAACTGTTGACGGCGAAGAGCGGCATGAGCGCGCGCCAGCTCTTCGGCTCAAACGGGACGTCCAGCGAGCCAAAGGTAAAAACGGCAGCGAGAAGCAAAGTGAGCAGGAGGCCGCCGATGGCCAGGCTCCAGCGCTGTTTGGAATTGAGATGACTCATGCCGTCGCTACCGCCATTTCAGGGAAGAAACTCGTCTGGAGAAACGCTTTGCGCCTGCTCGACTGCCAACGTGAGCGGGCGAAAACCACAAGGAGATCATTATAATCGTTGCGACAAGGGGCAGGGTGTTGGTCTCGAGGGTCGGCTGAAGTCGCGGTCATTTTTTGTCAGCGCAGCCGGGCCGGGAACTGATGGCCGCTCAAATCGCTGCGAAAACTGCTCTTTTGCACGATAGCCAGCGCTTCGAAGCAAGTCAAGAACGGCACCTGTACCTTGTTCGAGAAAACCTGCCCGTGTGGGCAGGTATTAGCCATTTCAGAACTTTCTTCTAATTTCCGCGTACCTTCACCGCCGCCATTTGCTATGTTGACCGTGGGTGCAAACCGGCAGGGAGTGCTGCGGATGTCCGTCCGTTTGGGCGAAATACTTATTAAAGAAAGCCTGATCACTCAGGACCAGCTCCAGAAGGCGCTCGAATTTCAGCGCGCCAATGGCGGCAAGCTGGGGAGCTGCCTGACGAAGATGGGCTTCATCACCGACGATGATATCACCGGTGTGCTGTCCCGCCAGTACGGGGTTCCCTCGATCAATTTGAAGTATTACGAAATCGATCCCAACGTCATCAAGCTGATTCCCCAAGACACGGCGCTGCGCTATCAGGTGATCCCGCTGTCGCGAGTGGGTTCCGTTCTGACCATCGCGATGACCGATCCCACGAACGTCTTCGCGATGGACGACATCAAGTTCATGACCGGATTCAACGTGGAACCGGTGGTGGCGTCGGAGTCGGCCATCGGTGAAGCCATTTCGCGGTTCTATGGCGGCGGGGACTCGAACACGGAAGAACTGAGCAAAATGATGAAAGACCTGGTCGACGAAGACCAGGAGCTGGAGCTCGCCGCCGACGAAGCCGAGCTGGATACCGCGTCGCTGGAAAAAGCCGCCGAAGAGGCGCCCATCATTAAGTTGGTGAACCTGATTTTGACCGACTCGGTGAAACGGGGCGCGAGCGATATTCACGTCGAGCCCTACGAACTCGAAATGCGCGTGCGATTCCGCGTTGACGGCCAATTGCAGACGGTCATGACTCCGCCGTTGCGTCTAAAGGACGCCATCACGAGCCGCATGAAAATCATGGCCAAGCTGGACATCGCGGAAAAGCGCTTGCCGCAAGACGGCCGCATCATGATCAAGTACAAGGCCGACGGCAAAAAGAAAGAACTCGATTTCCGCGTTTCTACCGTGCCGACGCTTTACGGCGAAAAGATTGTGCTGCGGTTGCTGGACAAAGAGAACCTGCGCTTGGACATGACCAAGCTCGGGTTCGAGCAGGAATCGCTGAAGAAATTCGAGCGCAATATATTGAGGCCTTACGGCATGGTGCTCGTTACCGGGCCAACGGGGTCGGGCAAGACCAACACGCTTTATTCCTCGGTCGCGCGCCTGAATACCGTGGATACCAACATCATGACGGCCGAGGATCCGGTCGAATTCCAGCTGTCAGGAATCAACCAGGTTCAGATGAAGGAACAGATCGGCCTGAACTTCGCCGCGGCTCTTCGTGCTTTCCTGCGGCAAGACCCCAACATCATTCTGGTCGGCGAGATCCGCGACTTTGAAACGGCTGAAATCGCGGTCAAAGCGGCGCTTACGGGCCACTTGGTGCTCTCGACGCTGCACACCAATGATGCGCCTTCGACGATCAGCCGCCTGATGAACATGGGTATTGAACCCTTCCTGGTCGCGACGTCTGTGAATCTTATTTGCGCGCAACGCTTGGTGCGGCGCGTTTGCACGAATTGCAAGGAAGAGCTGGAACTGCCCGAGCAGGCTCTCATCGACGCGGGGTATACCCCTGACGAAGTCAAGACGACTAAAATCTACCACGGCAAGGGATGTAACATTTGCAACAAAGGCGGCTACAAAGGCCGAACCGGATTGTATGAAGTGATGGAAATCAACGACGAGCTTAGAGAGTTGATTCTTGTCGGCGCCTCCGCTCTAGAGCTGAAAAAGAAAGCGATCGAACAGGGAATGATCACGTTGCGCCGGAGCGGGTTGATCAAAGTGGCTTTAGGACAGACGACATTGGAAGAAGTTTTGCGCGAAACGGTGTTATAGGAAAAAGGTGAAGCGATGGCCGGGATTACGCTGAGCGAACTGCTCAAAAAGATGATCGAGATGGGAGGCAGCGACCTTCATATCACCACGAACAGCGCGCCTCGCGTTCGCGTTCACGGGCACCTGCGGGCTTTGGATATGCCGCCGCTGACCGCTGCTGATACGAAATCGTTGGCCTACAGCGTCCTGACCGACGCGCAAAAGCATCGCTTCGAAGAAAATCTGGAACTGGACTTTTCGTTCGGTCTTAAGAACCTGGCACGGTTCCGCGGCAACGTGTTCAATCAACGCGGCGCCGTCGCCGCCGTTTTTCGTACCATCCCTTGGGAAATCAAGAACTTCGACGCCCTGGGTTTGCCGACGGTCGTCAGAGGGCTTTGCGACAAACCGCGCGGGCTTGTGCTCGTTACGGGGCCAACCGGTTCGGGAAAATCGACAACGCTCGCCGCCATGCTCGACAAGATCAACTCCGAGCGTGAAGAGCACATGATCACCATCGAGGACCCCATCGAGTTTCTGCACAATCACAAGAAATGCCTGGTGAACCAGCGCGAAGTGCACGCCGATACTCACTCGTTTGCGAATTCGCTCCGCGCCGCGTTGCGCGAAGACCCCGACGTGGTGCTGATCGGCGAGATGCGCGACCTTGAAACCATCGAATCGGCGCTGCGCATCGCGGAAACGGGCCACTTGACGTTCGCCACACTGCACACCAATTCCGCGGCCTCCACGATCAACCGCATTATCGACGTGTTTCCCTCGCACCAGCAGCCGCAAATTCGCGCGCAGCTTTCGATGGTGATGGAAGGGATACTTTGTCAGGCGCTTCTCCCCCGGGCGGACAGCCGCGGCCGCGTGATGATCATGGAAGTGCTCATCCCCACGCCAGCGATCCGCAACCTCGTCCGCGAAGACAAGATTCACCAAATTTATTCCGCGATGCA
Source organism: uncultured Acidobacteriota bacterium (assembly GCA_963843265.1). Lineage (GTDB taxonomy): Bacteria > Acidobacteriota > Terriglobia > Acidiferrales > UBA7541 > Acidiferrum. Next base: position 408,589 of record CAWJJR010000008.1, read on the forward strand.
GACGGGTACTGGACAGACTGGCATGCAAACGTTCAATCAGGGCCTTGCAAACGCCTATTTTAACAAGCTCATCACCCTGGATTTGGCGCTCTCTCGTTCCTCGAACGCCGATGAGCTGCAAGACATGATTAACCGTGGCGTGTCGTCATCACCCTCCGGCGGAGGTTCAAAAACGCCGGTGGGTAACAAGCGGTAGAGGATTTTCGGAGCCGAATAGCAGCTCGCCGATGAATTTTTGATGGATTGAGGAGGAAAGAGTATGCCGGTCTTTACATATCGAGGAACCAATCGTTCCGGCGGAAACGTCAGCGGAGAGGTCACCGCGACTAGCAAGGCGGAGCTTCAGAATATCCTGCGGCGCCAGCAGATCACGCCGACGAAGATGTCGCAGAAAGGCAAAGAGTTCAACCTGCCGACCTTTGGATCGGGCGTCAACGCCAAGGAACTGGCGATTTTCACGCGACAGTTCTCGGTGATGATCGACGCGGGCTTGCCGCTGGTTCAGTGCCTGGAAATTCTTGCCAGCCAGCAGGAAAACAAGACATTTCAAAAGGTGCTGACGGGGACGCGTGGTTCGGTGGAAGGCGGCGCCACGCTTTCGACGGCGATGCGCCAGTACCCGAAGGTCTTCGACTCCCTCTATGTCAACATGGTGGAGGCGGGCGAAACCGGTGGTATTTTGGACACCATTCTTCAGCGACTCTCGTCCTACATCGAAAAGAGCGTGAAGCTGCAGCGCGCCGTTAAGTCCGCGATGGTTTATCCCATCGGCGTTCTGTCGGTAGCCGGCGGCGTTATCGTTTTGCTGTTGTGGAAAGTCGTGCCGATTTTCGCCACGTTGTTCGCCGGTCTCGGTGTTGATTTGCCTTTGCCGACCAAAATTGTCATCGGGCTAAGCAATCTCATCGGCAGTATATTTGGTTTACTGATCCTGGTAGCCATAGTCGCCGGATTATTTGGACTAAAAGTGTGGTACGGCACTCCACAGGGGCGCTATGCAATTGACGCTACCATCCTGCGCTTGCCGGTAATGGGCATCCTGATGCGGAAGATTGCTGTGGCTCGCTTTACCCGCACTTTGGGAACCCTGATCGCCAGCGGCGTGCCGATCTTGGAAGGGCTGGATATTACGGCCAAGACTGCCGGAAACGCCGTGGTGGAAAAAGCCCTGCAGAAAGTTCGAAAGTCGCTCGAAGAAGGTAAATCGCTGACCGATCCCCTGAAGGAGTCGAACGTATTTCCGGGCATGGTCACGCAGATGATCAGCGTCGGCGAACAAACGGGCGCAATGGACGCGATGTTGCAGAAAATCGCGGACTTCTACGAAGAAGAAGTCGACGCCGCCGTGAAGGACCTCCTGACCGCTTTGGAACCGATTATGATCGTGGTCCTCGGCGTGGTGGTCGGCGGCGTGGTCATTTCCATGTACATGCCGCTGTTCTCCTTGATCGGCAAGTTGAGCGAAGTCCACTAGCCGCAGCGTTGCGTTTCGAGCAGTATCCAATCGGCGGAGGGCAGGGAAGGAACTCCCGGCCCTTCGCCATTTTTGCTTAAACTAGAGAATGCCCGGGGGAAACTGGGGTCAGGGCGCGGGCGATCCATGGATCAAAGTACGACAACAAGGGAGTGGCTGGGCTGGCTGACCCGCGTCCGCCTGCTCGCAATTCTTTTGATCCTGGTCGTTGACCTCATCTGGCCGCAGTACGTCCCGGCTTCCAGCACGAACCATGCTTTTCTGCCCCTCCTGATTGTCTGGGTATCCTTGAGTGTCCTGTACGTTGCTTTGGTGCGGTGGATGCGCGCCTTTGCCTGGCAGGGCGGATTGCAGGTCGCCGCCGACGTAATCATCATTTCGGCGCTGGTATATACCACCGGACTCCAAGAGAGTTATTTTATCTCTCTCTATTTGCTGGTCATCATAGTGGCCAGCATCCTGTTCTCGCGCAGGGCAGCATTTGTCACGACCGCAGTGTGTCTCTCCATCCTCGGCACTCTGACTGCGTTAGCTTATACGGGGAAAATCCCGCCCACCTTCTTAATCATTCCAACGCCGGAAGGCCTCCGAGTTTGGTTTCTCAGCAATCTTCTCGGATTCTTCGCGGTTGCTTACCTGGCTAGCTTTCTTGCGCAATCGCTCCGGCGTAAAGGAATTGAACTTGAGGAGAAACGCGAAGAGCTGCTCGAACTGCAGGATTTTACCGAGGACATTATCCACTCGATGCGTGGCGGCCTTCTGACGACCGACCTGGATGGGAGGATTTTGCTGCTGAATCGCACAGGAGAAGAGATTCTCGGGTGTCGATTTGTGGATCTGCGCGGGCGGAAGCTTCCCGAGATCGACGAAAATTTCTGGCTTCCTGGCGGCCGGGCCCACGATGAGCGTCCCTTGGTTCGAAAAGAGATCGACTTTCGCACGCCCGACGGCCAGCTTAGATATTTGGGCATTTCCGTCTCCCCTCTTCGCACCAGGAATTCCACACGAAGCGGATACGTCTTTAACTTTCAGGACCTGACGGAACTGCGAAGACTCGAGCAGGAAGTGGCGACGAAAGAGCGCATGGCCGCGCTGGGCAGGCTCTCTGCTGCCATCGCCCACGAAATTCGGCAGCCGCTGACGGCCATGGCGGGCGCAGTGAAGGAGTTGGCGCGGCTTGTTCCGCTTGAGGACGATGAGAAGCACCTCGTGAATATCGTCAGCCGCGAATCGGAGCGCCTGAACCACATCATTACGGACTTTCTGAACTACTCGCGCGAGAAGACCTACGAGTTCCAGGAAGCGGATGTGCGCGGATTGCTGGATGAAACGTTGACGCTGGTGGAGAAGAAACCCGAGGTCGAGAACAAATACCAGATTGTCCGTACATTTAACGGGGCCGAAGTACGCGCGCGTGTAGACCCGAATAAGATTAAGCAGGTTTTCTGGAATCTTTGCGACAACGCTCTGCGAGCCATGCCCGGCGGGGGAACGCTGAGCGTGGACATCGAGCGGTTGCCCTTCTGGCTGCGCATCGCTTTTCGGGACACCGGAGTCGGCCTGGACGCCAGGCAGCGGGCCAAAATATTTGAACCTCTCCAGTCCGGATTTGAGGGTGGAACGGGATTGGGGCTTTCCATCGTGTACCAAATCGTGCAGGCGCATAGCGGCAGGATTAGTGTGATCTCAGAGAAAGATCGCGGCGCGGAGTTTATTGTGGAGTTGCCGCGAACGGTGTGACGTCGTATGCAGGGAACAAAAGCAGCCGTAAAAGAAGCCCAGAGCGAGCTGATTCACATCCTCGTCGTCGACGACGAGCGCTCTATTTGCGAGCTTCTGGAGATTACCTTTCGCAAGGAGGGCCACCGCGTCGAGGTAGCTCATAGCGTCGAGGCGGCCAAGCGCAAGCTCGAATCGCAGATTTTCGACATTATCATCTCGGATGTGCGCATGCCTGGGGCAACCGGCGTGGACCTTCTGAAATTCACTAAGGAAATTTCGCCAAACTCCTTCTTCTTGCTGATCACCGGCGTGCCCACGGTCGAGACGGCTATCGCAGCCATCAACTCCGGCGCGGACCGCTACGTCATCAAGGACCACGAGCTGGTGGACCAGTTGCGCCGCGCCGTCAAGGAAGTGGCCGAAAGTTTGAAGTGGAAAAAAGAGGCTGGATACCTTCGCCGTGAACTGCGGCGTCTGACCGGGCTCGACAATATTATCGGGCAGAGTCCCAAAATGCGCGCCATTTTCGATTTGATTCAAACCATTGCGCCGCAGACCAGCCGCGTCCTGATCACCGGGGAGAGCGGCACGGGGAAAGAACTTGTCGCGCGCGCTATTCACGAAAATAGCCTTCGCGCTCAGGCTCCCTTTATCACCATAAACTGCGGCGCATTTCCAGAGACCCTGCTCGAATCCGAACTGTTTGGCTACATGAAGGGCGCGTTCACCGGCGCGAACGAAAATCGCAAGGGGCTCTTCGAGGCCGCGCATGGCGGCACGCTCTTCATGGACGAGATTGGCAACATGAGCCTCACCATGCAGGTGAAGCTCTACCGCGTGTTGCAAGAGGGAAAGGTCAGGCCTATCGGGAGCACCGAGGAGACGGACGTAGATGTCCGCATCATCGCTGCCACGAACAAGGAGTTTGAAAAAGAAATTGCGGAAGGCCGGTTCCGGGAGGATTTGTATTACCGCTTGAGCGTCATTCCTATCCAGCTTCCTGCGTTGCGCGAACGCCGCGAAGACATTCCTTTGCTGGCGCGGCACTTCCTCGAGCGATTCCGGAAGTCGATGGAGAAGCCGATTGAGAGCCTCTCGCCGGAAGCAGTTCGCCGCCTCGAATCGTACGACTGGCCGGGCAACGTCCGTGAATTGGAGAACACCATGGAACGAGCGGTAGCGCTCGAAACCGGAGGGGAGATTTCCCTTCGCGTTCTTCCAGACCGTATCGCGGGATACTCCTCATTAGCGAGCTCTGGGGCCGGATCTGCAAGCGGGCCGGCTTTTCCAGCAGAGGGAATCGACTTCGAGAAAGAAATCGCCGAGGCCGAGCGCCGCTATCTGTTGGGAGCACTTGAAAAGGGTGAGGGAGTCCGCACTCGGGCTGCTGATCTTCTTAAGATCACCTACCGTTCATTTCGTCACTACGCGAAAAAGCACAACGTCTAGGAAGTGGCGCATCTGGAGCATGATAATTGTCAATTATCGGCTCTCGACAAGTGGCATTCCATGTGACGAAATGCGTCATTCTAATGGACAAAAAGCGCGCGGCAAGACTGCAACCAAATTTAGGGAGGACCGGGATGGCACTACATGGCCTTTTCCGGGACGAATATAAAACATTAAGAATGTGTTACTTACGCGAATAATTGCAAGGCAGATTTTTCGATGCGTCTTGGCAACTGACGTGCCCACGTACACTACGTGAAATTCGCGTAACTCGAAATCTTTTAAAGGGCATGGTATGAAAAACCAAAAGGGGTTTTCTTTGATCGAGTTGCTGATCGTTGTGGCGATCATTCTGATAATTGCCGCCATCGCGATCCCGAACCTCCTCCGCTCTCGCATGTCGGCGAATGAAGCTTCGGCGGTGAGCTCCATGCGCACCATTGACACGGCTGAAGTGACCTACAACTCGACCTTCGGAATCGGCTATGGCACGCTTGCCGCCTTAAGTACGCCGGCTGTCGGTTGCCCCACAGCCACCGCGGCTGCGGCTTGCCTGCTTGACATCAATTTAGGCACTGGAACGAAGGCTGGCTACACCTTCACGTCGGTCCCCTCCAACGGGGCAGGCACGTCCGCGAGCCCTTTTGTGGATTTTAACTCCACCGCAGTTCCGGTGAATCCCGGCCACAGCGGGCAGAGCGATTTCTGCTCGGACGCCTCGGGTGTGCTCCGCCGAGATCCAACAGGTACGGCGGGTGCAGTGACTCCGTGCAATACTTCCGGTCTGAATCCTATTTAGTAGGGAGATTGTTCTGTCTTTAAGCATCTGACCGCGTTACCCGCTCAATGCATGGAACCGGAATCCGTAAGAGCACGGGATAGCCATCCCGTGCTCTTCTGTTTTGCCCATGACTCAAAATCTGAGGGACAGGGTAATAACCAAACTTCCGCGCTCGTCGGAGCGAACTGATTTGTTTGCAAGGAGTTGCCATTTCATTCCGTCACTATGTCGCGGGTTCATGCCAAGTCTTAACCGGCTTCATGACCTCGGTCGGTATCTGCAGCGTCGAATAGATTTCCCGGTGCATCGGTTCCGGCGTCGTGCCCTTGCGAACCTTCAGCACCTTGCCGTCCTTGGTCGGCAACACCACCGTCACGACCTGGTGCGTGCGGAGTTGTTCGCGCAAGGTCCACCAGGAGGTGTGCACGCCGCGATCCAGGAAGCGCTTCTCGATGGCTACCAGCAGATGGTAGGCCAGGACACAGAGGAAGATATGCGTTTGCGTGCGCTTTTCCAGATGGTGGAAGATAGGCCGTTCCAGCAACGGACTCTTCATCGCCCGGAAGGCGGCCTCCACGCGCGTGAGTAAGATGTACGTGCGCCAGATCTCCTCCGCGGTCAGGTCCTGCCGGTCGGTCTTCAGCACATAGCCGCCGTCCAGCTTTTTAGCGATGTTTTTTTTCTCGCCGTCCTCTTGCCAGGTTAAGGTGTTGCGCTGGGCTTCATAGTCCATGCGGTAGTAGCGCGCCACCCGCGGGTAACGCTCCTTGAGCCGGCCGATCGCTTGGTGAATCTTTTTCTCCTCTTGCAACTGGCCTTTCTCGATGCGTGCCTGCAGTTTCCCCAAGTCTTTCTTCAAGCGCTGCTCGTGGCTCTCGCGAATGGCGCGGTCCTTCTCTTCGCGTCCCTCGCTCAAGCAGAGAAGGTAAACCTCCTCCCCTTGCTGGCGACGCTTGATGCGCACCGACGATTTCTCCTGAGCAGGATTACGCGGCGAGGGCACTCGCAGCACCTCTTCCCAGTCGTCGCTCGGCTCGAACTCTCCGAGCCAGGCATTGCGCTCCGGCTGCCGCCCCGCCACCAGATAGTGAAATCCACGCGCTCGAATCGCAGCCAAGTCTTCTTCATAGGCCATGCCGCGATCTACCACCACGGTGGCGCCCGGTTTCGAGCCGGTGCGCTTCTCCAAACTATCCAACATCTCTCCCACCGTCGTACGATCCTGGCGGTTGCCGTCGAAGACTTCATGCGCTTTGGGAAAACCGTCGCGGTCCAGCACCAGGCCTACCAGCACTTGCTTGCAATCGGGCCGCTTATCCCGCGAGTAGCCGCGCTTGGCTTGCGGGTTGCTCGCGGCTTCGCCCTCGAAGTAAGTCGAGGTCAAATCGTACAGATACAAAGTGTCGTCGAGATGAAACAGCGTCTTCTCCCGCTCGGCCAACTCCGTTTCGATCCGCTCACGGTTCGGATACAGTCGATCCAAGTTGCGGTACAAAGCATCGTCGTGCAGCGAGGAGAGATCCACGCCCAAGATGTCGGCCAGCGCCGTACGCCGCATCCAATCCGGCATGGCATGCTCGGAGAGAGGAAAGATCAGACGGTTCAGAGTCATCGCTTCACTGAGCTGACAGGCTCGCTCGGACAGTCCAGCGTGCTGTAAAATTTCATGCACTCCCAACTGTTGCCACACCTGATGGGCCGCATGGATGGTCCCGGCTTCGCGGGCTTCCTCCATCGTCACGCGCTCCGGATCGACGGCGATGGTGGACGATTCCTCCGCCGGAGCGGGGCGTCCGCGGCGGACCTTTTTGACCAGCGTCTCGAGGGGTACCTCGGCGGGAGGAAAGGAACTCTGTCCCTGCAAGCCGGCCTCGAGCCGGTGAGCCAGATCCAACCAATGCTCCCGGGGAGCTGGGGCCAGAGCGCCGAGCGAGCAGAGGATGCGCTGGCGGGGACCCTTGGGGGTTTGCTGAGACTCGACGAGGAGAAAGTTGGTGTAGGTTTTGCCCTTGTGGGTCTTCGTGGTTTTGCGGATGTACACAGGCCACTACATATATCATATAACGGAGTTGTGTCAATACAAATATTACAAATATTCGTCACTATTTCCGGCTTTCAGCAAGTTTTTATTGAAACGACAGGATTTGTCTGCCTAAAAAGCGAGAAATTGACTTTCGGCCGCGGAAGTCAGGATAAGAGCCAGTCAGTCACTAATTAACGGCGAGTAACAGCGCCCCCCAGCGGATGAAAATAGCCGCACTCGACGTGCACCTATTCCCACCTCAAATGCGAGTCTTGAGCATGCCCCAATCTGCCGACCTGACTGTTGGCTATTGTATATGCTCGAGTTTGGCGGTTCCGACATGCCATATTCCGCTTTGCAAGGCAGCCATAAATAGTCATTTCGCGGGGGCGGGAGACTGCGTGACACAACCTCGGCTCTGTCTGCCTCTCTTCCGAATATTCATATATCCCTAAGCTCAACAATCTGCAAGAGTTATTCAAATAGGAAATTCTAATCAAGCGCCTCTCTATAGTGGCCACTCCCATGCACCTCTTCCGCGTGTGCTAAGGCACAGTGTGTAGACTTTCAAGGAGAATGCATGAAGAAGCAAAAGGGTTTCTCTCTAATCGAGCTTTTGATCGTCGTGGCGATCATTTTGATCATCGCGGCCATCGCAATCCCGAACTTGCTCCGTTCGCGTATGGCTGCGAACGAAGCGTCGGCGGTTGGTTCTCTCCGTACCATTAACACGGCACAGGTCACGTTCAGCTCGACCTATGGCGTTGGTTACGGAACCTTGGCTGCCCTCAGCACCCCTGCTGCCGGCTGCCCCGGTGCGCTTGTGACCGCTGCTTGCCTGATCGATAGCAATTTGGGCGGCGGAACGAAGAGCGGCTACAAATTCACTTCAGTGGCGTCTGGTGGCGCAGGTACGACCGCTAGCCCCTACACCAACTTCAACTCAACGGCCAATCCGGTTGCGCCAGGTACGAGCGGACAGAGCACCTTTTGCTCCGACGACTCCGGTGTGATCCGCCGGGATCCCACGGGCGCCGCTGCACCTGCCACCTGCGGCACTTCTGGTCTGGCTCCTCTCCAGTAACTCGGATAGGTACCGACCCGACGGCTCAGATTGCATAAATCCGAACCGCCATCGAACTAAAAGAGCACGGGACTCCGTCCCGTGCTCTTTTCTTTTGCGCTCCAATTCCATGCGTGGCGGGGACTGCAATCACCGAGGCGTGACGGACTCCGGGAACGGCCTTAGGTTCAGGCGTTTCGTGGCACCCAACGCCAGCTGTAGCCGTATAATTTCGGCTAATTGGCAATATCCGGGTGAAGTAGGCTCGCGAGAATTCAGCCGGGAGCAGGCTCAGCCCGAGACGGTGGGTTGACTGCCCTTTTTTGGCTTTTTCGCAGCGACAAAAAGCGTCAAAAATGGCTCCTCACCGGGGTTGAAAGGCCGGCTATGAATCGGTGCCAATCAAGCAGAGTTCTTGCAACTAACAGATAAATAATGCCTTAAATGCGAAGAAACGTGCTCCGTCAGATTGTTCCAGAATGGCACGTTTCTTGCCCCACAAGGGGGTGTGCTCTGGCACTTTCATAAAACTCTCAAGGAGATAGCATGAAGAAACAGAAAGGCTTCTCTCTTATCGAACTATTGATCGTCGTGGCGATCATTCTGATCATCGCGGCCATCGCAATCCCGAACTTGCTCCGTTCGCGTATGGCTGCGAACGAAGCGTCGGCGGTTGGTTCTCTCCGTACCATTAACACGGCACAGGTCACGTTCAGCTCGACCTATGGCGTTGGTTACGGAACCTTGGCTGCCCTCAGCACCCCTGCTGCCGGCTGCCCCGGTGCGCTTGTGACCGCTGCTTGCCTGATCGATAGCAATTTGGGCGGCGGAACCAAGAGTGGTTATGATTTCACGTCTGTCCCTTCAGGTGGTGCGGGAACAGCCGCCAGCCCTTATACCAACTTCAACTCTACGGCCAATCCGGTTGCTCCGGGTACGAGCGGACAGAGCACCTTCTGCTCCGACGACTCCGGCGTGATCCGTCGGGATCCCACGGGCGCTGCTGCACCAGCCGCCTGCGGCACTTCCGGTCTGAATCCTCTCCAGTAATTGGAGTGATCACAGACTCGACGGGTCAGAGTGTCAACACCTGATCCGCCAGCGAATCGAAGAGAGCACGGGACACCCTCCCGTGCTCTTTTCCATCTGTACCGAGTGTTTTAGCCAGTTTGGCCGTGAACATTGCCTACTCTCAGCCTGTCGGAGATGCAGGGCCAGGAATAAGCTAGGGCTAAGTCGTGAGGCTGGGTCTGACAGAAGCACCAGGGGCGGATCCACGCGTCGATTAGCGTAGCATTGAACTGTGGTTGCCCACTCCTTCGTTGGGGGCTTTTCATATCCTGCCATCAGATCTGCCAAATGCGCACGCCATGAAGATTTCCGGTCGAATCCCCGAACTAGACGGCCTTCGTGGAATCGCCATCGCCATGGTGCTGCTGTACCACTACTTTCAACAGACCTTAGTGGCCCGCCCGGGTTCAATTGCCGCGCACATTCAAAGCGCCTTGGGTCTCGGCTGGTCCGGTGTCGACCTCTTCTTTGTTTTATCCGGATTTCTAATCGGAGGGATTCTGCTCGATGCAAAAGCGTCGACAAATTTTTTCCAGGTTTTTTACCGCCGACGCTTCTTTCGAATTGTTCCATTGTATGCCGCCATTCTGATTCTTTTTCCAGCGCTTGCCCACCTGGCTCAACGGGCAAATCTTGGCGATTTCTCCTGGCTCATAGCCGGCAAGCCGTTGCCCTGGTATTCCTACTTGACCTTCACACAAAACTTCTGGATGGCGCACGGTGAGCGATTTGGCGCGATGACGCTGGCTGTTACCTGGTCTTTGGCCGTTGAAGAGCAGTTCTATCTCACGCTTCCCATCCTTATTCGGAAACTCACCGCCCCTCAACTCATGAAGTGCGTGCGTAGAGGTATCTACATGGCCCCGCTACTTCGCCTAGTCCTCGGTCTTCTCTTCCCTCACAACTGGATTGCTCTGTTCGCCTTGGCGCCCTGCCGTGCCGATTCTCTCCTGCTGGGCGTCCTGGCCGCGATGCTTATCCGTGATTCTCAATGGAGAGAACGAATGCAACGCAATCATTCTTTCTTCGTGGCGCTGCTCGCAATATTGTTTCTCGGTGTTCTGGCCCTCTCCATCTGGGCGCCTGAAGTTTATTATCCTGTAACGCAGACTGTCGGCTACACCTGGCTCGCCCTGTTTTACGCGAGCGTACTCCTCTATGCGGTAACGAGTCCGACAAGCACACTGAGCCGCGCGTTGCGAATCAAGTGGTTGGGCTGGCTCGGGGGAATTGCCTATGGCACATATCTCATCCACGAGATGGTCCAAGGGATGTTCTTCGGTATCATTTGGCACGGAGAGCCTGCCATAACGGACGGTTGGACGTTTCTAACAGCTGTGACCGCCCTCATCGTGACGCTCACCATTGCCCAATTCTCCTGGAAGTATTTTGAATCTCCCTTGATGAAAGGTCATCGGACAACGTATCAATTTGCCGAAGAAGCAAACGATGAACTCCTCACGGTTCCTCCGGCACACTAAGGTTGCGGCTCATCTGGAATTGACTTTTGTCCTCCCAAGAGTTCGGAGAAATAGTGCTGAGAACTGAAATGGATAGCAAAAAGTCATACAGGTGTGCCCCCCTTAACGCGCGAAGGCAGGTTCTATTCCAACCAGCCCAGAATTAGGCTCTCCATCAACATTCGCGGCGACACATCGCATTCCATTCCCGCAAGGAAGACCTGCTAAACTAACGCCATGGCTTTCCTCTTGGCCTCCTTTCTTGCTTTCTTTTCGCTAGGGGCGAGCGCGCCGGACGCCCACCAGCTTGTCAGAATCCTGGAAGCGCGTTACCGAGGCCAACAGACCCTCCAGGCAACTTTCTTGGAGCGCTATTCCGAGAATGGCCAGGTGGTCCGCTCTGAAGCCGGGGTGGCCTATTTTAGGCGGCCCGGGAAGATGCGCTGGGAATACGAATCACCAGAAAAAAACCTCTTCCTGGTGGACGGCAAGACGGCTTGGTTTTACGTGCCCGCGGATCACACCGTAACCCGCACCCCTGCCAAGCAGAGCACGGACTGGCGTACGCCGCTGGCTCTTCTTGCTGGCGAGATGAAATTGTCGCGGGTCTGCGCGCGAGTCGAGGAGACGACCGCCGAGCAACCAACCACGCCAGGCGACGTCGTTCTGTACTGCACCCTGCGTGGCGACCAAGGCAAAGCACGCTCCGGCTCAGCCGGTGCTTCGGGAACCCAAAATGACGGCCCGGAGGAAGCTGTTTATCTGGAGGTCGCTCCGAACAACGGCGATTTGACCCGCGTGCTTGTGCGTGAGAAGGGCGGTGTTACCGTCGAGTTCAAGTTCGCGGATTGGCGCTTCGATCCTTCCGTCCCCGATTCTTTTTTCCGGTTCGACGTCCCTCGCGGCGTAGCCATCGTCAACGGCGAATCAGCCGCCGAATCAAGTCCTTAAAGTTAAAATCACATGAAACTCGCGGCAGTTTCTTCCGGGGAACGTCCAACCATCAGGGGCTTCGCCGCATACCAACCAGATGGGGTAAACTGAAGGCTATGGGGGAATTTGTCTGCCGCGTCGCGGATGCTAACGGACGGGTCTTCTCGCACGTCGAGGCTGCGGGTTCATTAGCCGAGGCGCGCCAGAAGCTGGCCGAGAGGGGCCTGTTCGTCTATTCCGTTCAAACGCGCAGCAGCTTTCTTAGCGCCTTTATCAAGAAGAGCAGCGATCGCCAGGTCGGCGGCTCGGACTTTCTGATCTTGAACCAGCAGTTCAATACCCTGATTAAGGCCGGTTTGCCGATTCTCCGTGCGTTAGACCTCTTGGCGGATCGCGCCACCTCGCCGAAGCTTCGTCCAATCCTCTCAAAAGTCCGCGACCGCGTTCGAGAAGGGAAGTCTCTCTCGGAGGCCATTGCTGAGGCTGGCGTCTTTTCCAAAGTCTACTCGACCGCCATTCTCGCCGGCGAGAAGAGCGGAAACCTCTCCGGCGTTTTGGACTATTACATCGCCTATCAGCGCGTGAGCACCGGAGTTAAAAAGAAAATTCTCGCCACGTTGGTCTATCCCATACTACTGATCACTGTTGCTTCCATCATCGTGACGTATCTCGTGACCTTCGTCATCCCCAAGTTCGCGCTGCTCTATCGCGACCTGAATGTGGAGCTGCCCAAGCCTACACAAATTCTGATCGCCATAACTGTGGACTACCGTTTCCTCGTCATCGGCATTATCGTGTCTCTATTTCTTGGGGCGTTTGGCGTCTTTCTTTGGTCCAGGACCGCGGAAGGCGGCGAAGCGTTTGACAAGTTAAAGTTCCGCATCCCCGTCATCGGCGACACTCTGCTGAAATTCCAGGTCGCCCAATTTTCGCGCACCCTGGCCACTCTGCTTACGGGCGGCACTCCCTTGGTGGCGGGCTTGCAGACGGCCTCCGACGCCATCAGCAGCAAGCTGGTTCGCTCCACGGTCACCCAGGCCACCCAGATGGTTCGCGAGGGCGAGTCGCTTCACAATGCCCTGGCGATGAAAGGGACTTTCCCCGCGCTTGCCCTGGACATGATCGAAGTCGGCGAATCCAGCGGCGCGCTGGCGCCCATGCTCACGAGCGTGGCTGAGTTCTACGAAGAAGAAGTAAGTGTCAGGCTTGCGGCTCTGGTGGCCATCATTGAACCCGTTATTCTCGTGTTCATGGGCATCCTGGTAGCCTTTATCTTGATTTCACTCTATCTGCCGATCTTTTCGTTCTCCCTTACGGGGACGACGCCAAAGTAGGCAAAGGGAAACTGTGGCTACACAAGAACATAATTTGACCCAAACCGACGGCTCCGACGCTCTTAATGAGCGCGAGTTCGCGCGCAAGCTTGCGCAAAGATACCGCTGCGCCTTTATCGATCTAAGCGAGCAGCGCATTGATCCGGAACTCTTCCGAACCATTCCTGCGGACTTGATGTTCCGCTATAACTTCGTCCCTCTCGAAGTGCAGAACAGTTTGCTTTCCATTGCCGTTGCCGATCCGAGCCTGGTTCTGCTTAGCGACGAACTGCCTTTGCTGCTTGGCAAGAAGCTGGCCATCAAAGTGGCCACGGCGCGGCAGATTGGCGACCTGCTCAAGCGTACCGAGCAGTCCCAGCGCGTCCTCGAGCAAGCCACGGAAGCATTCACGCTCCAGGTCTCTAAGGAAGAAGAAGAAAGCGAAGAGACCATATCCGGAGACCGGCTGACGCGCGGCGACACCTCCGTGAGCCCGGTCGTGCGGCTGGTGGAAACGATCATCTTCACTGCTTTGGAACGGCGGGCGAGTGACATACACATCGAAGCCCGCGACGCCGAAGTGGCCGTCAAGTACCGCATCGATGGCGTTCTGCAGCACGCCATGCAGCCGATCGCCAAAGAATGGCATTCGACGGTTCTCTCGCGCATCAAGGTGCTCAGCGATTTGGACATTGCGGAACGCCGCGTCCCCCAAGACGGCCGCTTCCGCGTTAAATACAAAGGCCGCTTTATCGACTTGCGCGTTTCGATCATGCCCGCGAGCCACGGCGAAGACGCCGTCCTTCGCGTGCTGGATAAAGAAACGCTTTCTGAGAAGTTCCAGAGTCTAAGCTTGGATGTAGTGGGATTCTCGGACCTGGAGGTCAAGCGCTTCCGGCGCTACATTCAAGAGCCGTATGGCATGGTGTTGGTCACTGGCCCCACGGGTTCGGGCAAGACCACTACACTGTATGCGGCGATCAACGAAATCAAGACGGACGAGGACAAAATCGTCACCATCGAGGACCCAGTCGAGTACCAGCTTAAGGGAATCACGCAAATCCCCGTGAATGAGAAAAAGGGTCTCACGTTCGCTCGCGGCTTGCGTTCCATCCTGCGCCACGATCCGGACAAGATCATGGTCGGCGAAATTCGTGACCAGGAAACCGCGCAAATTGCTATTCAGTCCGCCCTTACCGGACACTTAGTCTTTACCACCGTTCACGCCAACAACGTGACTGACGTCATCGGACGCTTCATCAATATGGGTGTCGAGCCTTACAATTTCGTGTCCGCCCTCAACTGCATCATGGCGCAGCGTCTTGTTCGCGTGATCTGCCCGAATTGCAAGAGACAGAAGAACTTTACGCAAGCCGAGTTAAAAGAAGCCGGTCTCGATCCCGCGACTTGGTCCTCCTTTGCGTTCTCCGAAGGCGCTGGCTGCCTCGAATGTTCTGGCACTGGCTATCATGGCCGCACCGCCATCTGCGAACTGCTGGATTTGACGGACCGCATCCGGGAAATGATTGTGGATCGCCGCCCGACTTCAGAGATCAAGCGCATGGCTCGCGAAGAAGGCATGATCACCCTGCGAGAAAGCGGGTTGGCCAAAATCCGGGCGGGGCTTACGACCGTCAAAGAGATTAATAAGGTGACTTTCGTTGAGTAGCGCGGCCACATTTCACCAGGGAGTTTACAAGAGCGAACTCGTGCGGCGCGTTGCTCGCTGGCTGGAAGCCACACCGCATCCGCCGCTGGCCATCGAAATCGGCCTCGACCGGGTCGCCGGCGCGCGCTGGACGAGAACAGGCGGCCTCGATGGCTACAGCGTCCAGGCTCTTCCGCCTGGCGCCCTGGTGCCGTCCGCGGTCGAAACCAACATCGTCAATCCTGCGGCTCTCAAGTCGGCGATCGCGGCCGTGTGCTCCGCCCTGCGCGCCAAGGACGAGAGTGTCGCGCTGATCTTGCCGGATCCGGTCATCCGCGTCTTTATTCAGCATTTCGACGAGTTTCCGCGCTCGAAAGAAGAAGCCGACCCCATGCTCCGCTGGAAGCTGAAAAAGAGCGTGCCGTTTGAAGTCGATGAGACGCTCATTTCCTACATGCGGCAAGCGCCCCGCGAGTCTGGCGTGGACGTCGTCACCGCCTTGGCCCGCTTGCGCATCATTCGCGAATACGAATCCCTGGCGGAAGAGGCTGGTTTGCATCCAGGAGTCGTGCTCAGTTCCTCCCTTGCGGCCATCGCTCTGGTGGAAGAACATCGGGCCGTGCTCCTGGCGCGTGTTTCGGGCACTTCTTTGACGACGGCGATTGTGCGCGAGGGTGTGTTGTGCGGCTACCGCTGCACCGAATTGCCGGCGCAGGGCTTCGATCTGACGCCGCACATGCTGCTCGAAGACATTTACCCGGTGGCTGCCTATTATCAGGACACCTGGCAGGAAGGCATTCAATCCGTGCGCGTGGCTGGTTTGGGCGCGCGTTTGCCGGAATTCGTACGGCCGCTGGAAGAAGAGTTTCACTGCGAAGCGCATTCGTTGCTTCATGGCGCGGTTTCTGACGGGCGCATCCCCGCGGACGCGCGCCCGCTCGCCGACCGTGAACTGGAAGGTCTGGTCGGCTGGATGTTGCACCGGGGTTAGAATGGATTTGTCGCGGGACTATAGAATTTCAGGAGCAGGAGAAGGATGAGAATTCATCTCAATCTGGCGACCAAGCCTCTTGAGGCCCATCGGAAATTTCTGGCCGGTTCAGGCATTCTTGGCGTTCTCGCGGCTCTTGCCTTCTTCGGTTTAGGCTGGCACGTCTATCTTGCGCGCAAGTCTAATGCGGAGATGCGGGCGAAAACCGCGCAAATCCTCGCCCAGGTGGCTCAGATGCAAGAGCAAAGTGCCTCGCTGGATCGGTTCTTCAACCTGCCCCAGAATCACAACCTGAGCGACCGCGCTGCGTTCATCAACAACTTGATCGATGCTCGCAGTTTCAACTGGACCCTGATGTTCATGGATCTCGAGAAGGTTTTGCCTGCCGGTGTTCACGTGGTCAGCATCATTCCTGTTCAGGACAAGGGCCGCGTGGAAGTGAATTTCACCGTCGGTGCTACCAGCGATGAGGCTAAGCTGAATTTCTTGAAAGCCCTCGAGGACTCGAAGACGTTCTCGGACATCCAATTGATAGATGAGCGCCAGCCTTCGCAGCGCAATGGCGGAGACCAGGTCATCGTGAAGCTTATAGCGGAGTATTCGAGGACTTGATGCAACGGGATTTCACACTGCAAAAGCGCGCGATTCTGATCGTCCTTGGGCTGTTCCTTGCAGCCGACGGCGGCCTTGCCCTTTATAGCTGGCAGTTAGCTTCCGCTCCCCAAACGTCACAGGCGGAATTCGAGGCTCAGAATTTGCAGCTCAAAGTCTTGCGCGGCGAAATCAAGTCGGCGCAATACATCAAAGACGATATGCCCAAGACGCGGGAAGACTGCGAGAAATTCGAAAAGTCGCTTCCGTCTCAGGCTACCGGCTACTCCCTTATGACCGCCGAACTCGATGACATTGCGAAAAAAGCAGGCCTCCAAATCGCAACCAGCACCTTCAAACAGAAGGATGTTCCGAATCGCGGCATGACTGAGGTGAGCGTGGATGCCACCGTCGATGGCGACTACGGCAGCGTGGTGCGCTTCGTGAACGGTCTGCAGCGTTCCGAGAGATTCTACATTGTGGACAGTCTGGCGCTCGCCACAGATTCGCAAAGTCACTCACCCGGCGGCGCTATTCGTGTGGGCCTCACCCTCCGAACTTATTTCCGGAATTCGGCATGAAACGCAATCAACAGATTGCACTTCTAGTGGCGCTCGTGGCAATCGCGCTGGTGGTTTGGAGTTTCGAATGGACCAAGCACACGCCCGCCATGCAAACGGCCAAGTCCATTCAAGATTTTAAGGTCCTGGTCGTCGAGAATCCGCAGATCCACTGGGCCGAGTTGGGTCGCGCGCAGAAGACGGAATACAAGAGCAACGGCCGAAACCCCTTTAGCCCCATCGCTCCGCCGACACCGAAGGAAATCGCTGACAAGCTTAAGCAGGAAACGCAAATCAAAAATGCGGCGCCTCCACTTCCTCCGCCCCCGCCGACAGAAGCGAAATTACCTCCAAATCTCAAATATTTTGGCTATGGGACTGTCCCGGCAGGAACTGCGCGACTGGCTTTCTTTACGGACGGCGATGACGTTTATGTCGTAACGGAAGGGGGCACGCTGCTGGGCCGCTATCGCATCATCAAAGTCGGCAATGCCAATCTCGAGTTTCAGGAAATTTCGAGCGGGCTCCATGGGACGACGCCGCTCGAAGAGCAAGTCGGTGCACCGTCGTGATAAGAAACCGACCGCCGCGCGCGAAGAGTAATAAGCAGCAAGGCGGCTACGCCTTGTTAATCGTAGTGTTTCTCACCACGCTCGTCGTTGTAGGCACGATGACCATCGGATTGCGCATCCTCACGGAGGGCCGGCGCGAAAAAGAGCATGAAATGATCTGGCGCGGCAAACAATATACGCGCGGCATCAAACTCTACTATCAAAAATTTGGGCGCTTCCCCACCTCCTTGGACGATCTGACTAAGCCGTCCAATGGCAATATCCGTTTCATGCGTCAAGCTTACAAAGACCCCATGAACAAGGACGACGGCTCCTGGCGCCTGATTTACGTCGGTCCCGCCGGGCAACTCATTGGCAGCCTGAACCCGGCGGTGAGCAATGTACAGATGCCTGGCGGAGCTGGGCAGCCCGCCGTGGCGGGCGCTTCACCGGGCGGTTTTGGCTCTCCACCCGGCGCTTCTGGAGGGGGCTTTTTGGGCGCGGGAAGCGCGACTGGCATAGGCTCTCCTGCGACGAGCCCGGGTGCAACGGGAACATCCGCATCCGCGACAGGCGCAGGCGCCACGGGCACCGACACAACCGCCACAGGCTGTCCCACGCCAGGAGCCTCAGGAACTCCAGGAGCCGCTGGTAGCGACACCGGAACAACTACAGGAACTGATTGTCAGAGTGCCCCGACGGACGACACGCCGACGATCATAGGGGGCAGCATCATCGGCGTAGGAAGCAAAGTGAATCAAACCTCCGTGATGGTTTTTGAGAAGGCCCATAACTATCACTTGTTCGAGTTCATCTGGAATCCTTCCCAGGAAATGGGGATCATCAGCTCGCCGGCCACGCCGATCGGAACACCGGCCGGCGCTCCTGGGTTTGGACAGAATCCGACGGGTTCGCAGCCCAACCCAATGCCTCCGCTATCGAATCCTCCGACGCCTAATCCAAATCCTCAGCAACCTTAGATTTGAATCCTGCATTCTTTTGTATCGGACCATTTCATTCAATTCAAGGCGTTTAGCTGGGAATCCACTTTGCCTGGGCGATGCGTTTGCACTGAGGCTGACGCCTCTTTCTTTGGCGAAGTTTTTGGCGCAGGCTCAATAGGAACGCCGGATTTGCATTTGTCGTAAGCTCGCTTCACCCGGCGGATATAGGAAACCGTTTCGGCATAAGGCGGCACGCGTCCAAATTGTTGGACCCGTTGCGGTCCCGCATTGTAGGCCGCCAGGGCCAACGCTAAATCATTGTTGTAGCGCTGCAGCAAGTCGCGCAAATAGTGCGTGCCCGCATCGATGTTTTCTTGCGGATCGAAAATATTTTGCACGCCGAAGCGCGCCGCCGTTTGCGGCAGCAGTTGCATCAGTCCGCGCGCATTCCGCTTGGAAATGGCTTTGGCATCGAAGTTCGATTCCGCTGCAATCACGCTGGAGATCAAATCCGCATCCACGCTGTATCGCGCCGCTGCGGTTTTTACGATCTCAAGATACGGCGCGGTCGCAACGGCTGGCGCGGGCACGGCAACGAACTGGTCCTCGGGATCGATCGAGACGACATCCGCGGCTGGAACTTCCACGACCCCGGCGCCAACTTGCAAACGGTATTTCTCGCCGACAAGCTGATAGCTGGTTACGTGAAGCTGCTGGCCGCTGCGCAAATTGATGTACTCCGCGCGCAAAGAATGAGGCGCCGCCGCGGACACGAACGCGCAGGCGAGCAGAATCCGCGTCAGGCGCACGGGGCCGCCTCTCGCAAAGCGAAATGCTCGATGGCGGCAGCGACGCCGCCTTCGTCATTGCTCGCCGTTTCGTGCCATCCAAAGCCTTTCAATTCAGCAACGCCGTTTCCCATCACGACAGGAATGCCCGCGAAGGAGAGCATTTCCAAATCGTTGTGGTTGTCGCCGATGGCCAGCACTTCTTCGCGCGCCACGACGCGCAACGCGGCCCATTCCGCCAGCGCAGCGCCTTTGGAACAAACCGGATTGATGACATCGATCATCGAGAAATTCCGGGTTTCGTAGACGGTGGCCGCCAGCGCAAATTCCTGCGCAAACGCTGCGCCGCGCAGCGCCGCTTCGGCTTCCCGCATGCGCGCCACGCCGCCGCTCAGCATTACTTGAAGGGGATCTTCCGTCAGGCAGCTTTCCAGCGGGTTAACCAATCCCAGAAATTCGCGATTACGCGTGTAATAAGCCGTGCGGATTGGATCATCGGAATTCAAGGTTTCGACCACGATCTGGTTTTCGCGGCTGCGGTCGAAAACAACTCCCACGCAATCCCGCCAAGGCCGAGTCAGCTCGAGAACCCGTGCGGCAGTTTCGCGCGCTAGCAAGTGCCGCAAATGCGTCTCGCCGTCGTTGGTCCGAATCACTGCGCCGTTGCTGACAATCATGGTGAGAGGCGCATCGATCTGCTGGGCAATCGGCAGGGCAAAATCATAGCGCCGGCCGGTGACCAGGGCGACTTCAATGCCTCGGCGCGTAGCCGCAGCGATGGCGGCCCGGTTGGCCTCCGGAAGCTGCCAGCGGCTGTCCAGCAGCGTGCCGTCAATGTCCAGTGCGATCAGGCGGACGCTCATCCGACTATTGTACCGTGGTGAGCAGGGGAGCTGGGTTGGAATTTCAGGTCCGATACCCCCTCCCCGGTTTTTTGTAAACGCTGGATCTAAAGGACTTAGTGTTTTGGTAAGTCGTTTAGAATCAGCGTTTACGGGGAATCTTGCAAGTGTTGCATTTGAAGGAGTTAGGAGAAACCCGTTCAAAGCTGAAGGTGCAAAGTTGAAGGCGGAAACGGAAGAGCGGATAAAAAGGGGCTTGCAGTTCACAGCTGACAGCTCACAGCAAGAGGGGCGAGATGGGAGAGATGGGCGAGAGGTCCCACGGGAGCCTGGTATTTTCAGCGCGGATGAGCTGATGACAGCGGAGGGCTTACAGCTAGCAGTTGCCGGGAGCCGAGAGTCGCAGCTGGAAACTGTAAAATCTGTGCGAGGTTGGGGGAGAGCGCGAGGGGCCAAGGGCCGAGTACCAAAATGGGAAGGACGACGGGGCTGACGACTGAAAACCATGTAAACTTATAGGACGAAAGAGTAATATTGTCAAGAAGATTATAAGTTGTTTGGAAGGCGCGAGTTAGAGGCGGCGGGTTTGAGGGTAGGAGCAGGGAGGGGCCAAAGACCGGATCAAGATTGGGAGAAAGAGGGACCCACCGTGCGCAAGAACCAAAACGGCAAACGACGGGCCACCCCAGAGTTAAGGCGCGGCCACCCACCTGTTCGTTTCTTAACGTGCTTCGACGAGAATTTGCGGGTGCAAGCCCAGCGCCTCGGCATACGTAATGAGTGTTTCCAAGCTGAACTTCGAAATCTTTCCGGTCATTAAATCGCTAATCCTTGGTTGTGACTCATCCAAACGTTTTTGCAGGTCCGCTTGTGTGTATCCCCGCTTCTTGATGGTCTTGATGATCTGCGAATGCAGCTCCGACTTCATCTTCAGTGAGGCTGCCTCTTCGGGGGAGAACCCGATTTGCTCGAAAACGTTATTTCTCACGCTTGCCTTCTTTCTTCCGTTTCGCGACGTCCTGTCTCACAGCCTGAAGCCGCTTTGCGGCGGTTTCAATTTCCTTTTGCGGCGTTTGGTTGGTCTTCTTGGTAAAGCAGAGCAACACATAAATCAAGTCCTCCAGCGGAATGTCGAGGACTCTGAACCAGCGCTCTGAGTCACGGTCCCGCAACTCAAAGACGCCCGGCAAGACCGCGCCCATAGAAGCGAAATCCAAGGGCTCCTCGCCTTCGTCGAGACGCTGTAAATCATTCCCAAGGTTCTGGCGCGCCTCTTTCGGGAAATCACGGATGACTTTTTGCGAATCCCCGAGCCAACGAATGCGGGTTGGCGAGCCTGGGCTAGTCACGGCCAATCCTATATAAGAACTTATATAACTGTCAAGGGCCGCTGGGGAGAAGGCAGGAGTTCCGCTTCAAGCCGCAGCGGCGTCACTCGGATGGGCTAGCGAGCTCAAGAGAAAGTGCACGGAGCGCACGGGGCCGCCAGCGCAACAGCGGGTTTAGTTTTGTTGAGTGAACCTCCTCTGCCACATCGCAGCTGCGGGCTGGTTAGAGGCCGGTGCGTCCGCGCCGCCCAGTTAGCGCGGCTCCGGCGCAGCGTCAGCTGCTATTGAAGAGAAGAGCCGCCCAAGGAATGGGCTCGGGGAGAGTGGCCACTTCGCGAAGCATGACCTCGACGATATGCCGGATGGTATCAGTAGGGTCCTTGGGCCTGCGGCAACGACCAAGCCGCCGATAGATGAACAGCTGAAGGAGATTGAAGGCCAACATCCAGAGAAGCAGGATGGCCAATAGAGCATTCTGTCCGTGCCGGAACACGTGCCCGAGGTTCCAGTAGCGGATCCATTGGTGGAAGGCGGTGTTTTCGATATGCCAACGAGAACGGATGATCTGTAGCGCCGTGCGGCGACCGAGCTGGCGCGCTCGCTGCCCGATGACGGCGAAGCACCAGGTCGACGGATCTTCGCCCGGCTTGGTGACCACGGCGCGGATCGCGCGAATTTTTCCTTGGTAGGTGGTGAGTGTCTCAATATCATCCACGTCCCAAAATTCCATGTGCTCTTTCCGCTCCGGATCCTCGTAGCTCTCGCACCGTCCCTCCATCATCCAGAGGGTGAGTGCGTCTTTGAGCGGCTCGTTCTTTTCCTTCTTGAGCACCAGGAAGCCGCCGTAGCCGTAATCGGTGAGCTGGGTCATCACTGGCCCATTGGCGTAGAGAGCGTCGAGCACCAAGGCGTCGATGAACCCTCCATAGGTATCGTGCAAGGAATCGATGAGCCGCCGCGCAGCAGTCAGTTCGCCTTCATGACCGACATGTTCAGGGTTGCTATCGCGGCGAGCTTCCTCGTTGAGCACCGGTTCGATCCCCAGCACCACATCGAGGACCGGCCCGAGCAACAGGGCCACCACATAGTGGTGGTAATACTGTTCCACTTCTTCGAACTCTCCCGTGCGTCGCTTCATTTTGACCCTGCGCACTAAACAGTTCGGGCAATGCCGATTGTAGGAGGAAAACGGTTCCCAGCCGTCGATGGCCACACAGCGCAACGCACCGTAAGAGCCGTCGCGAAAGGCCTTGTTTCGCTCGGCTTTGCTGATCACTTCATCGTTCGCTTTGCGGATGCCGTGCAGTTCGAGTTTGTCGAGAACATTGGCCACCACGTCGGCACTGAAGGCCTTCACATCCGGAGTGGGCTCACGGCCAATGAGCTTCTGAAAATTGCTTTCCTGCAGATCCCCTTCCAAGGCGTTGATACTCGGAATGCGCAGCACCGCTGTGTGAAACAAGCTGTTGACGATGTCGAAGGTCGGAATTTTCGGTGCTCGCCTGGCATCGACGAAGCTGGCTAATAAATCGGGTAGGCCAAAGACATTACAAACGTATTTTTCAAATTGATGGAGTTTGCCGCGGGAATCCTCGATCCAGGCGGGCACCCCGGCCCCGCGCAGCTGCCGGCGAAGGGCTTCGTCCCGTTCCCAACAGCACCGTTTGTATTTGATGCCGCTACCACAGTGGCACACCTCGTTGCGGCCCGCGCGCGGCGGGAGGATGACCTCACTCACCCTGTTCGACGTTTCCGCTCTCAGGGTGAGACCCATGGTCAGCCAAAAAGTCCCATGCGCAGGCTGAGTCGCGGGCCGCTCATTTCTTCTTGGGCTTCTTCTTCAGGGACTGTCGACGCCACAGCGCCAGCAGCTTGGCATTGGCGGCGAAGACCTCGGCAATAGCGTCTTTGAACTCGCGTCCCTGCTCCACCAGCGGCCGGATCTGCTCCACCCATTCATCGGGAATACGCTCGACGCGCTTCCGGCCATCGTCTCGGAAGGTCAAAGACCAAACGGGATGTCCTTCTCCATCGGCGCACCGACAGTTGGGTTTCCCGCAGCGCCGGTGCGTGAGGGCGAGTGAGCCCGGCAGAGCGTCGGGAGGGATTCGGAGACTACGAAGCAAGGCGTGCTTGCCTTGGCGCAAGCGCGCGGCGGGATCGCCTTTAGCGTCGTACCAATTCATCTGAGTGTCCTATAACACACAGACTATCTTCTGTCAACACAATTCTTCCGGTGAGGGAATTTGCGCAAGGCTCCGCGGCAGGATCTTCAATAGCTATGGGGTGTTACAGGCTTGGGCCGGAACTCCTGGGGGAGA
The DNA here is from genome assembly GCA_963843265.1 of uncultured Acidobacteriota bacterium. Lineage (GTDB taxonomy): Bacteria > Acidobacteriota > Terriglobia > Acidiferrales > UBA7541 > Acidiferrum. The sequence continues at coordinate 432,442 of CAWJJR010000008.1, forward strand.
AGGGGCAAAACTCCAACACGCAGGACGGGCGTGCGGGGCACCCATGTTCGTTGCAGCCCTTTTGCACCTGGGCCACCAACGGCGTGAAGGCTGCCCCACCCGCCGGAGGTAGCCTGGAGACGGATTGCTCCGTTGGGCCGCCGCGCTGTAAGATGAACTTGTGAATTTTGAATGGGATCCGGGCAAAGCTCGGAGGAATCGCCGGAAGCACCGGGTTTCATTCGAGGAAGTAGCGACCGCTTTTGGCGATCCATTGTCGGAGACATATCCTAACCCCGATCATTCCGCGTCGGAGCAGCGATTCATCACGGTCGGGATGTCGAGCGCGGGGCGGGTTTTGATGATCGCGCATGCCGATCGCGGTGAGAGCGTGAGAATTATAAGCGCGCGAAAGACGACGCAGCGCGAACGAGAACAATATGAAGAAAAAGGTTGAGAAGCGAGAGCGGGGCAACGAGTTACGGCGAGAATACGACCTTGCCAAATTGAGAGGCGGCGTTCGCGGCAAGTATGCCGAGCGTTATCGAGCAGGAACGAATCTGGTGCTGCTTTCGCCAGATGTCGCAAGGTACTTCCCCGACGAGCAATCGGTCAACAAGGCTCTGCGGGGCTTGATTGATGCGGCGAAGGGGTCTTTGCGCCGCGCGCGGTGAATTCCCAGTAGGAGTAACCAAGAGAGACAGTCAACAGCCGCACTCTTAGAACCGAGGGATGCGGCACCCCGACCAGAAAACCAGATTGTAAATCGTCTCGGCGAACTGAGAGCGATCCACCCGCGACGGCCAAGAGTTTAGCACTACCCAACCAACATTATTGTAGTTACATTTTCGATGGTATACTATTGGCAGTATGGTGCGGTTTGAGTGGGACGAGGCGAAGGCGGCGAGCAATCGGCGCAAGCATGGAGTGCGGTTTGACGACGCCATGCTGGTATTTGGGGATGCTTTCGCCGTGATGGAACAGGACCGTGTTGTAGGCAGGGAAGTCCGTTGGCAGACGCTTGGTTGGCCGGGCGGAAACTTGCTTTTGATGGTGGCACACACGGTGCGAAATGAGGGTGAGGACGAAATCATTCGAATTATTTCGGCCCGAAAGGCTACGAGGAAGGAGCGAAAACGGTATGACGAAAATCGTGCGAAGGAATTTTCCAACTAGGCCGATGACGGCTGCGCGGAAGCGGCGGTTCGCGAAGCTGGAGCAATTGCCGGACTCGGAGATTGATTTTTCGGACATTCCGGAACTGACGGAAAAGTTTTGGAAGAATGCGGTGCGGAATCCGTTTTACAGGCCGATCAAGAAGCAGGTTACGCTGCGGATTGATGCGGATGTGGTGGCGTGGCTGCGCAGGCAGGGGAAGGGGTATCAGACGAGAGCGAACGCGGTGCTGCGCGAGGCGATGCTTAGGGATCTCCGCGAGAAGGCAAGTTAGGGAGGCGGAAGGCGGGGGAGAGGGTGGGGAGTTGGTCGTTGGGCGGGGCCTGGGTCGGCCAGCTCTTGACGTAAGACCTAAAACAATCTAATGTTTAGATGCTAATTGGAATGCTTATGAAGAGCGAGAGCCTAAAGCTGAAGCAGGCTAGTGCGGTGTTGCAGGTCCGACCCAAGGAACTGCAGAATCTAGTTCAATTCGGTGTTGTAAAACCGAAGCGTTCCGAGGGTACGTACGTTTTCGACGCCAGCGCTTTGCTGACCGCAAAGGTGGCCTTTTACCTGAAAGAATCTCTTGGCACCCGTAGCAGTGTGCTTTCCAAGCTGATGGATGCTTTTTCGGCGTCCGAAGAAGAACTCAAATCAGAGAACCCGAGTTATGTGGTTTTCAAGTTTTGGCTATTTGCGGAACAAGAGCCACTGAAATTGGGAGTGCCCTTCCGGTCGTTGAGCGAGCAGATTGAGGAGCGATTGGGACGTGCGGGCCTATATAGGGACTTGCCTCGGGGCCGCAAACGCCGGGGATGGAAGAAAGAGTTTCTGGGAGCACTAAGGGAAGCCGCAAAGGACATCGGGGACATCTCGGAAGAAGAAATTTTGCGTACGGTCCGGACTTATCGTAAAGAAAGGCGTACGCCGGAGATCACGGTTGCCGCCGAAGCCTAGAAAAAAGAACACTAAGAGCCGCGTCGTTCTTGATACCAATGTATTGGTGGCTGGCATCTCGGGTTTTAAGGGAAGGTACGTTTCAGGCAAGAATCCGAGCGCCGATGTGCTCTTCCGATGGGCCGACCGCGACGACTTCACTTGGCTGACGACAGAAGAGATCCTGGAGGAGTACAAGGAAGTTCTTAAACGGCGAAATGTACGTCCCGCACTGATCGGGAAAAATATTAATCTGATTCGAGAACGGGCTGAAGAGGTTAAGGTTCGTCACCCGACTCAGGTTTCTCCTGATCCCGATGACGATGCCTTCTGCGTGTGTGCAGAACAGGGCAAAGCCGATGCCATCGTAACGCTCAATGTGAAGGACTTTCCTCAAGATAGGCTCAAGGCCAAAGTGTTTACGCCGGTCGATTTCCTAGCCCACCGCTGACTTCATCGCTCACCTGAGCTTTGAACTTTGCGTGGAGCACCACTATGCTCAGGATGAGAGACGGGGAGAAAAAAAGGCGTGTGCTAGAATTTGGGAGCCATGACGAAGCCAATGAATGCAACTAAAGCGAGTGTCGCGCGAAAAAATGTGGTTGGGCTGGAATGTTCGGCGTGCGGGAAGAAGTTTGATGCGGAGCGGGAACGGCATTTGTGTACTTGCGGGAAGCCGCTCTTTGCGAGGTATGACCTGAAGCGGGCGGCGGCGACGCTTACGCTGGAAAATTTGAAATCGCGGGTACGGAGTTTGTGGCGCTATGCGGAGGTGTTGCCGGACGATCCGCCGGTGACGCTGGGGGAGGGAACGACGCCGCTGGTGGAGGCGCGGAGGCTGGGAGCGGCGCTGGGGCTCGAGCGGCTTTTTGTGAAGGACGAGGGGCTGAACCCGACGGGCTCGTTCAAAGCGCGCGGGATGACGGCGGCGGTGACGCGAGCGAAGCAGCTGGGAGCGAAAGCGTTTGCGACGCCGACGGCGGGGAATGCGGGGGGCGCGTTGGCGGCGTACGCAGCGGCAGCGGGATTGCCGGCAGTGATTGTGATGCCAGCGGACACGCCGTCGGCGAACGTGATGGAGTGCGAAGCATTTGGCGCGAAGGTGGTGAAGCTCGACGGGCTGATTTCGGATTGCGGGAAGTACGTGGCGGAGCGGAAAGAGCGCGAAGGGTGGTACGACGTATCGACGCTGAAGGAGCCGTATCGCATCGAGGGGAAGAAGACGATGGGATACGAGTTGTGGGAGGAGTTCGGCGGGAAATTGCCGGACGTGATTTTTTATCCGACGGGCGGCGGCGTGGGACTGGTCGGGATGTGCAAGGCGTTTGACGAGATGCAGGAGATGGGCTGGATCGGCGCGGCGCGGCCGAGGATGGTGGCGGTGCAGGCGGAGGGATGCGCGCCGATTGTGAAGGCGTGGGAAGCGGGGCGGGAGACGTCGGAATTTTTTCCGAATGCGGCGACCGTGGCGTCGGGGCTGCGCGTGCCGGGGCCGCTGGGAGATTTTTTGATTTTGCGGATGCTGCGGCAGACGCGCGGAACGGCGTTGACGGTGACTGATGAAGAGATGTTGCAGGCGGGGAAGGAGCTGGCGTCGAAGGAAGGGATTTTTGCTGCGCCGGAAGGAGCTGCGACAGTGAGCGCCGCGCGTAAGCTGGCGGCGTCCGGCTGGATTAAGCCGCACGAGACTGTCGTGCTTTTTAATACGGGCACGGGCTACAAGTATTTGGAAGCGTGGCAACGGGCGCTGCGGGCCTGAAGATTATGACGACGCGGCGGCTCTATTACGATGATTCTTTTGCGCGCGAATTCGAGGCGCGGGTCGTCTATTGCGAACCGATGCCGCCCGATGTGAACTCGGGAATTACGGCACCGGCGCTGAGGTTGCTGCTGGACCGCACCGCTTTTTATCCAACGTCCGGAGGCCAGCCGAACGACCTGGGCAAAATCGGCGACGCGAATGTGCTGGATGTGCGCGACGAAGGCGACGAAATCGTTCATGTCGTCGACCGCCGGCCGAGCAGTCCGGACGTGCTCGGCTGCATCAACTGGCCTCGGCGCTTCGATCATATGCAGCAGCACACGGGGCAGCATCTGCTTTCGGCGATGTTTCAGGAACGATTTGGACGGCCGACGGTTTCGTTTCATCTCGGGACGGACATAAGCACGATCGATTTGCGCGGGCCGGAGCCCTCGGATGAAATTCTCGAAGGCGGGGAACGCGCCGCTAACGCGATTATTTTTGAAGACCGGCCCGTGACGGTGCGCTATGGCACCGCGGAAGACTTGGCAGAGCTTGGCGTTCGCAAAGAGGTGGACCGGAAGGGAATTTTGCGGGCGATTGAGATTGAGGGAGCTGATCTTCAGCCTTGCGGAGGAACTCACGTTAAGAGCACTGGCCAGATCGGAACGCTTCTGGTGCGGCGCTGCACGAAAATGCGGCAGGATTGGCGCGTGGAATTTGTTTGCGGCGCGCGGGCTGAGCGCGCGGCGCGCGGGGATTTTCTGCTTCTCCGCGCCGCTTCGCAGAAGTTGAGTTGTGCTCCGGAAGAGCTGGTTGCGACCGCGGAGCGCGCGCTTGCCGAGAGGGAGACGAATTTCAAGCGAGTACGCGCGCTTCTTCAGCGACTCGCGGAAATCGAGGCGGGACAAGCTGTGCGCGAGGCGTCCGCCACGCCAAGCGACCTTCGCATCGTTCAACGAGTATTCGGGGAAATCGAACCGGAGTTCCTCGGCTTTTTCGCCACCGAAATTGCAAAGGCGGAGAAATCCATCGCGCTCGTTGCGAGGCTCGCTTGCGGCCACGTGTTCTTCGCCCAACATCCTGCCGCAGGGAAAGACATGAATGCGCTGCTGAAAGAAGTATTGGCAAAGGTTGGTGGCAAAGGCGGCGGCACGCGCGATTTCGCCCGAGGACGTTTGGAAAATCCGGCGCGGGCTGAGGAAGCACTGGCGCTTGCGAAAGCACTCCTGATCGGCGACAAACCGGCGGTCTGACGAGTTGGAGCGGAACGGCTAGAAAAGCCGGGTGCGAACGCGGTCCGGAATGCGCTGCAAATCAATCAGCGTTAGAAAATCAATGGTCTTGAAATCGCGATCGATCGCAGGCGGACCGCATAGCCGCGCGGAAACGTCCAAGTAAGCGCGGAACAACCGGGGTATAGTGGGCGTCGGTACCGCATCATTGCTCGCGCGGCATTGAAACTCGGGCTTGGGCATTGTGCGAAGCCCCGGTTCGATTAGATATTTTTCGCGCAGATCTTCGTATAGCGCCATTCCCGCAGTCTCGTCTCGCGAGGTCAGTGAGCTGCATCCGAACAAGTAGCGCGCGCCACAACTCCGGGCGTATCGCACAATCCCTTTCCACAGCATGTGCAGCACGACGGTATTGCGGTATTCCGTGTGCACGCACGCTCTTCCCAGCTCGAGCACTTCCGCGCGAATGCTTTCAAACGGCGCGAAATCGAAAAATTGCTCGCTGTAATACCCCAGATTTCCTTTCGCGCGATAGCCGCTCTGCATGCGGTACGTCCCGACGAGTCTGCCAGACTGGGTATCGCGCACCATCAAATGATCGCAAATGAAGTCGTAGCGGTCGCGATCGAGACCAGTCTTCACAGAGCTGTCCAGTCCTTCGCCAAGTTCGCAATTGAAGACCAGATAGCGCAGGCGCTGGCAATCGATCAGATCTTCCAGCGTTTGTGCCATACCGGCACGAAACTGGCTGGTCGAGGCGAGCGGATTCTCGCAACTGTGCTCCAGGACCGTCTGCGATGGCATGTTTTAAGTTTCCGACGAGTCACATTACAGAACTGTTTCACACAAGTGAATTGCGCGTTTCCGTGAGGTAACGCATGCGCTACACGGAGATTTCACGTTGTGGAGGGAATCGACCGGCCAAATGCGGGTTGCGAATGAGGAAATAACTCGCCAGTCGCACGCGCGTTTGCAGTCAGAATTTTGCGGCCACGTCATACACTGCGCTCGTAAAAAGCTCCGCTTTGAGCGCTACGAAATTCGCTTCTGTTCGGTGCGAATTGTGTTACCGGGCCAGGCCGTGGCGTTCGGCATGCAACTCGAACAATATCTCGGGCTGTTCAGGCCGCGCGGAAGAAACGCCATCTAGAGCTTGATAAGCAGCACCCAAAAGCGGCGCGTCTTCATTTAGAACAATGGAGATCGGGATGTTGGAAAGCACAATACTCAGCCGGCCTTTATCCGCGAACGACCGGCAAAAATTGCTTTGCTGCAATTTGGAGAGAATTTTGAGAACGATGCCACCGGCAAAGTAGACGCCGCCGTAGGCCAGAACTCGCAGCGCAAGGTTCCCGGCCTCCGCTCCAAACGCATCGATCCACCAATCGAGGGTTTCCACGCACACCGGACAAGTGCCCGCCAATGCATTGTGCGTGATTTCGCTGGCAGACTCGGACTCCGGTTCTTCAAACGTGGAATGTAACACCGCCGGATTCAGAAACTCGTGAAGCTTTCGGAACCCGCGTCCGGAAAATATTTCTTCGCAAGATACGCGTTCCATGCGTCCCTTTAGATATTTCAGGAGGTCGATCTCGCGTTCCGTCCTTGGCGCAAAATCGGCGGCGCCGCCTTCGGATGGCGAGGCGCGGTGTTTGTGGCCATCCCAGAAGATCATGGCCTCGCCGAGCCCTGTTCCAGCCGCAATCAGAGCCTGGTTCCCGTTAAATTGCGGAAAGCCCGCGTTCAAAACGAGGAAATCTTGCGGCTGCAGACGCGGCAAGCCATAAGCCGTCGCGACCAGGTCGTTGAGCAGGCTCAATTGGTCTTGTTCGAGGTTCAGACTTGAGGCCAGTGCGGAAGCAGTGAGCTCCCAGGGAATATTGTTCGCCACCAGGCGGCCATCCACCACCGCTCCCGCAACTCCAAATCCCGCCGCTGAAATCTCGCTTTTTAGAGTTACGCCCGTTTCCGCTTGCGATTCGTGGAAGAACCGTTCGATAAGTTCCTGGAGGCTGGCAAATTCGCGGGTCGCGTAGCGGCGCTTAAAAGCAAGATGGAGAGACGGCCCACGCATTTCAAACACGGCGAGATTGCATTTGGTGCCGCCAATGTCTCCAGCGAGGATCATGTCGTCCTTTCGGCAACTTGCGGGTTTTTAACGAGGCTCAGAATTGCACGCGCGGTAATAATCCCTTCGCTTTCGTTTAAGCAAGGGCAGATTAACATGCCGCCCGTTTCCCGCATCCATCGAAATTTTGTTTCAACGGAACCGCCGTATCACTAGATTGTGACGATCGGACCGGTAGAAGCCCAGAACGTACAGGACCGCTTTGCCGTTCGTCGAAAAGATCACCTGCCGGATTCGAAGAAGCGGTTCACGCCGTGGCACATCCAGCAGATCCGCCGTGCGAGGATCGGCTGCCGTTGCGTCCACCTCTTCATCGGAATATCCGATTTCAATTTTGTAGTCCCGTTCGAGAATACCGAACAACGATTCTCTCTGGAGCGGAGCGGAAAGCAATCCGGAGAATTGCGCTGCGGAGAGATAACAAGTCTCCAGCGCAAAGGGCTCTCCAGCGGCGTGACGCAGGCGTTCAAGCTTGATGACACCGCTTTTCGGAGAAAGTGAAAGCCGCGCGTTAGCTTCTTGTTCATCGTCGATAATCTTTGCGAAGAGCACTTTGGAAACGGCCGTCATGCTACGGCTGGCCATTTGTTCCGTGTAACTCATCAGCTTGTTGAAATGAATCTTCGGCGCCGAGACAAACGTGCCGATTCCCCGGCGGCGTTCGACGACCCCTTCGCGTTCGAGCGAGGCGAGCGCATGACGCGCGGTCATCAAGCTCACTTGATGGATCTTCGCCAGGTCGCGCTCGGACGGCACCGCGTCTCCCGTGCGTAAATCGCCGGAATCGATGCGCTTGCGGAGACTGCCCTGAATTCTCTGGTAGGCGGGCAACCCGTTACTTCGACTTTTAGGAGGCATTCTCGCTCCCGTGATTGTCCAACAGCCTATAACGAATTCGCATGATTTCGCAGCCTCAAGAATGTGAAAAAAATCGCAAACTTTGTGCCTGGCTGAGTTTCAGCATTCCAGTTGCGCGGCATGCGGCAACGCGCCAGTCCCGCCGGCAGGCGCCGGGAGCCGGCCGGGTACGGCTCCACGAATCGCGCAGGAGCCCACAGGAACGCCAGCAGTGATATAGAGCACGCAGTACGACTGCTATACATCACCTCGACCGACCGCTATACATGCCCACATCCACTTTCCTTATAAATCATTACTTTTCGCTTGACAAGCTTAAAATCGTGCTATATAGCTATCCGGCATTCGGCCATATAGCGCGTCGGGGGTGCTGGTTGCCGTGCGAACGTTTGTCAGAGAAGAGGAGAGGCTGTTCGATGGCCGATGCCTCCCTCGGAGGACTTAATATGAAGAAACTGCAGTTTGTGGGGTTGAGTCTTTTGTGCGTGACGCTGCTGGCGCTTCTGTGCGGCGCGAATGCGGCGTGGGCCCAGGATGTCACCGCTACAATTACTGGAACGATCACCGATCCAAGCGGGGCGCCTATTGCCGGCGCTACCGTTACCGCCCACGACACGGCTCGCGGAACGAGCTGGTCATCCGTTACGAACACGGATGGCATTTACAACATCATTCGTGTTCCCATCGGCAATTACGATCTCAAAGTAGAGGCCAAAGGCTTTGAGACCGCCGTCCATCAAGCATTCACCTTGGTGCTCAACCAAACAGCTCGCATCGACGTGCAGATGAAAGTTGGTGAGCTTAGCTCGACGGTGGAAGTCAGCGGTGCGCCACCGGTGCTGCAAACGGAAACCACGGCGGTCAGCAGCATCGTCGATGCACAGACAATCACCGCGCTGCCCCTCGCCGCGCGCAACTACGTGCAGTTGTCTCTGCTCTCGCCGGGCGCCACGACCGTTAACCCCAGCAGCCTTTCGCAGCCGCAATTGATGACCGGCGCGGGCCGGCCGGACATCAACGGCAACCGGGAGCAGGCGGTAGGTTTCCTGCTCGACGGCATCGTCAACCAGGAGGCCAAAAACGACGAAGTCGCCTACACGCCTAACGTTGACGCCATTCAGGAGTTCAATATCGTCACGCAGAATCCCAGCGCCGATTTCGGGAATTATGCTGGAGGCGTGATCAGCGTCAGCATCAAGTCCGGGACGAACGCTTTCCACGGCGATGCCTTTGAGTTTCTTCGCAATGATTTCATGAATTCCAACTCCAAGACCTCTTCTTGGGCCACAGGTGAAGTCCAGCCTAAGCCGACTCTCCGTTACAACATGTTTGGAGGCACGGCCGGCGGCCCAATCATCAAAGACAAATTGTTTTTCTTCGGCGACTACCAGGGCATGCGCATACCGTCAAGCTCTCCCGAGAACGCGCAACTACTGACCCAGAGCGAACGCGGCGGAGATTTTGGCCAGCTGTGTACCCAACTGCCGGCAGCGGAGGGTGGTCCGGGTGCGTTCAACGCCAGCGGCATTTGCAGCAATCCCGCCGGGCAGTTGGTGGACCCCCATAACGGCGGCGCCATGATTCCGTCCAACAAAATGTCTAACTCGACCTTGACGGAGAGTGCTTTCGCCACCGCTCTTTTTGCGGACACAAAATACTATCCGTTGCCCACCACCGACACCGCCTACGGATCCAACTATTCCTTTAAGGCTGGCAACAACTTCAACAGCGACCAAGGCGATTTGAGAATCGACTACAAGCCTTCCGATATGGATAGCGTTTTCGGTCGTTTTTCCAAATTCGATACCAGCCAGGGTGTTTTCACCGGCCTCCCCTTCGCCAATGCCGGCGCCGCAGAGGGTACGGACGAGCCCGGCTGGAGCGGCTCGCTCGACTGGACGCACACTCTCACCGCAAATATTCTCAACGATGCTCGAGTAGGCGTGAACGTCTTCCGGTTTAACCAGGATCAGACACCCACGACAGGCCTCGGAAACATCAGCGAGCAATTGGGCATTGCTGGAGCCAACGAGCAGGCCCCGGGATTGGTCCAAATCACTATTCCTACCGGGACGGGTGGAAATGGCAACCTCGGGCTGATCAACCTATGGCAAATCTTCCGCGATACGGAAATCCAGGCGGAAGACAACGTTATTATTTCTCACGGCCGTCACACGTTTAAGACCGGTTTCCAATTTATCCGCGAGCGTAACAATTACGTCTATCCGGGCAACGAAGGCGTTCTAGGCAACATCGCCATCAACTCATCCACCGGCGTGTTGGCTGGCAATGTCATTCTGCCTGGCGCCACGACGGCTTGCGGGGGCGGGTGCGAAACCGGCGTCGCGGACTTCTGGGCCGGAATTACCGCCAGCGGCGGCCAGCGTGATAGCGGGTCGGCCACTCTCGAACAGCTTCGCGGCAACATCCTCTCTGGTTATGTCCAGGACGATTGGAAGATCAAACCGACGGTGACGCTGAATCTTGGGGTGCGTTTTGAAGACCACACGCCTCAATATGAAGTGAACAATCGCGTTGTCAACTTCGGCCTGCAATCGGGCGCCATTGAAACTGTAGTGCCCGGATCGAGCGGCTACAGTGACAGAGCTCTATACAACAACTATACCGGCCTTGGCGATTGGAATCCCCGCTTGGGTGTTGCCTGGTCTCCTCGTTTCCTCAACGGCAAGACGGTCTTCCGCGCTGCCTATGGAACCTCTTCCTATGTGGAAGGAGGCGGCAGCAACGAGGAGCTTTCGTTAAACCTTCCATACGGAAACTTTGAATCCATGTATCCGGCAGGCATCGGCGCGCTGGGGCAGCCTTGGCAAAGCTCCCCGCCATGTCCTTCGCCTCAATTCAGCTGTTACGCGGGCAGCAGAATCCGCATCTTCGATCAAAACTTCCGTCCTGCTTTAATTCAGCAGTGGAATTTCACGATTGAGCAACAAATCAGCAACCAGCTTACCTTCCAGATCGGCTATGTCGGCCAGAAGGGAACGCACCTGCTGAACTTCGAGGACGTGGCACAACGTGAAGGTCTGAACGCTGCCGGAACCCTCGCTCTGCCTGGACAGCAAATCGTCAGCGAAGCCGCCGGTCCTTTCCTCGGTGGTCTTGGCGGTCCGTGTACATTTAATCCCAAGGGCGGAGGCGTTTTTGGAACTCCGAACGCTGCCAGCGTTACTTATGCTGGAACTTGGAACTGCGGAACCGCCGGCTCTCTCTATAACGCCGACTCAGGCGGCAACGGCTACAACGCCTTTGGTGCACTGGCGGGAGCAAACATGTCTAACTCCAACCAGCGTTACGACGGGCTCCAAGCTGTCCTGAAGGAACGCGGCTCCCATGGCCTTGATGGCCAGCTTGCCTACACCTATTCGAAGTGCCTCAGCAACTCGCCCGGCTACTTCGGCACAGGCTGGGGCAGTACGAACGCGCAAAGCTCTGGCGGACAGCCCGGATGGCAAAACATCTACGACCCGAATGCTAACTGGGGCCCATGCTACTACGACCAAACCCACATCATCTCGGGCTATTTCAGTTACCAGCTTCCCTTCGGTCGTGGCAAACAGTTCGGCCATGATGCCAACCCTGTAGTCAACGCGTTGATTAACAACTGGCAGATCAGCGGCATCTTGACTCTCCACAGCGGCAACGCTCTGACGCTGAACGACTTCGGTGGATGGAGCGCGTACGGCGATCACTCCGGCACCAACTCCGTGGGCCCGTATACGCTTTCCAATCTTCCGAACTGCAACGGCCCCATCAACATCGTTGATAAATTCGTACCGTTCAGCGGCGGAGTGCCCGCGCACATCCAGTGGTTCGCTACCAGCAACATTACGACTGTGCCGAACGCGAACGTGCTAACCACCTACACCAACACTGGCACCGTTGCTAATCCCATTGCGGGCGCAGCGACCAGCCCCATCGCCACAGGCGGCGGTTCTTTCGGAACTTGTTCTGTTGGGAACATCCGCGGTCCGTGGACGAAGGTGCTTGACGCCAGCTTGCAGAAGGAAGTCAACATTGGCGAAAAGAGAACTCTGCAACTGCGACTGGATGCCTTAAACGCGTTCAACACACCCATCTGGACCTTCAGCGGCGGCCCCGCAGGAGGGTCATTCGATTCAGGCAGCGCAGCGCTCGGACAAATTACCGGCTCGCAGGGGGCGCGGCAATTGCAGATCGCTCTGAAGTTCATATTCTAACTTTCCACCTCAACACCCCATGGGATGGCAGGCGCTTCGGCGCCTGCCGTTCCTTTTCTGGGCCACTCTTCGGGATGACGGTTCGATGTACAATCGAAACATGATTCGCGCGTTTTATTTTTGCACCGGCCTCAGCGCCTTACTTCTGCTTTCATCGCTCGCATCGGCTCAATCACCGTCCAGGACTGCCTCAGGTGCTGCTTCACAGGAATCCGGCACCAGGCACGCCATCGCTCTTGCGGAGTCCGGCCACTGCGCCGAAGCACTTCCACTGTTAAAGCGCTCCATCCATCAAGTTTCCGACCACGACCTCAAGAAGCGCATCGGCCTACTCGGCATCAACTGCGCCATGACCCACAATGAGCCCTATGAGGCGCTAGATTTCCTGGCCGTACTTCATCATGAATTTCCAGGCGATCCGGATGTGCTTTACGCCGCGGCGCACGCCTACTCCGATCTCTCCCTTCGCGCTTCCAAAGATCTTGTTCGCGACGCTCCATTTTCATATCAGGTTCACGAACTCAATGCCGAAGCACTGGAAACCCAGGGCAGATGGCAGGAAGCCGCCGCCGAATATCAAAAAATCATCGACATGGATCCCACCCTGCGCGGCATTCACGCCCGCCTCGGCCGTGCTCTGCTCTCCGCTCCGCAGCCCTCGGCTGACGATGTCGCGAAAGCAAAGAAAGCGTTCGAGGATGAACTCGAAATCGATCCCAACAACGCCACCGCGGAATACGTCCTCGGCGACCTCGCCAGCCGCGACGGCGATCTATCCGCCGCCGTTGCCCACTTCACGCGCGCCACAAAAATCGACGCCGGCTTCATGGAAGCGTACCTCGGCCTCGGCACCGCGCTCGTCACGCGCAAACAGTACGCCGACGCGATCCCTCCGCTCGAGACCTATGAAAAGATGGCGCCGGACAGCCCGACGGGACACTATCAACTGGCTCTCGCTTACAACGGAGTAGGCCGAAAAGAAGATGCGAACCGTGAGGCCGCGCTGCAGCGCGACACCGCCAAATCCCTGGAACAGCTCAAACGCCGCGTCGCGGAAGGCCTCGAGCATCAGAAGCCCCCGCAGTGAAAAGCGCGCTCCTCGTGTCCTGCTCCGGCGCCGCGCTTTGCTTCGGAGTTTCAGCCCTGCTCGCCGTCGCCTCGTCCTTCACCGCGTGGGCTCAGTCTCCGCAATCGAGCAGCATCTCATTGCCCACCTCTCTCCGCGTCCGGTCCCCCGGCTGGTGGCCCACGAAAGGTCAGCCTTCGCGCCCGGAGTACACTGGTCCCGATGCCTGCATGGATTGTCATGAAGATAAGTCCGAAACCCAGCAGGACACCGCCATGCTCCACGCGGCTACTCTAGCGGTGGATTCAAAAGACCTTCGCGCGCATGACCATCTAACATTTCAAACCGGTCCTTACACCTATCAACTCAATACAACCGCCAAGAAAAGCACTGTCACTGTCGCCGATGCATCCTCGTCCCTTTCCGTCGATCTCCGCTGGGCGCTGGGCTCCGGTCACATGGGCCAAACTTATGTCAACCAGCAAAACGGAAAACTCTTCGAAGGTCACGTCAGCTTTTACACCGCTCTTCAGGCGCTCGACATCACGCCTGGCCAGTCTCATTCTGTTCCCACAAGTCTCGAAGCTGCCGCCGGCCGCGCTATTCCGCCAGATGAAGCTCGTTTATGCTTCGGCTGTCACACCACCGCATCCACCACGAACGACAAGTTTGATCCCAGCTCCTCATTTCTAGGCGTGACCTGCGAGGCCTGCCATGGCCCCGGCGCTCAGCATGTGGCGGCTGCCGCCGCCAAAACAGACAAACGCGGCTCCGGCCTGATTTTCAATCCCGATCAGCTTTCCCGTGTCGAATCCGTCGATTTTTGTGGCGCATGTCATCGCACCTGGCAAGATGTCGTCTCCGGTCCGATGGTCGACGCCGGCGTCTTCAACGTGCGCTTCGCCCCGTATCGTCTCGAAAACAGCCGATGTTGGACGGAAGGCGATGCACGCCTCACCTGCACTTCCTGCCACGATCCCCACAAACCTCTTTCGCATGATGTCGGCTCCTATGACGCGAACTGCCTCCAGTGCCATGTGGCCTCCTCCACCGACAAGAGAACATCTAATCGACCGGGTGCCGCATGCCCCGTCGCCACGAAGAATTGCGTAACCTGCCACATGCCCAAAGTCTCGCCGCCCACGTTGCACTCCGCCTTCACCGATCACTGGATTCGCATCGCGACTCCAAACTCCTCGTACCCTGAATGATTCATGCGCTCTGATCTCCATCTCCGCCGCGATTTTCTCCGCTTCCTCGCCGGCTCGGCGGCTGCGGCAAGCCTTCCGCCACTCCTCAGCGCCGCTGGCAAAGCGGGCCCGCAGTTTCCGTTCTCGGAAATTCTCCCGGCCAAGTCGGGCATCAATTTCATCCATGCCAGCGGCAAGTCCCCTCAAAAATATCTCCCCGAATCCACAGGCGCCGGCTGCGCCTTTTTCGACTACGACAACGACGGCTGGATGGACGTTTACCTTGTCAATAGCGGCCCGTGCGATTTTTGGACGCCGCCCGCTCCTCTTCGCAACGCGCTCTATCGCAATAATCGCGACGGAACCTTCACCGACGTCACACTGAAAGCGGGCGTCCACGGCGGCGGCTACGGCATGGGCGCAGCGGTCGGCGATTACGACGCGGACGGTTTTCCCGATCTCTACGTCACCCAATACGGCCGCAGCATTCTCTATCACAACAACGGCGATGGAACCTTCACTGATGTCACCGAAAAGGCCGGCGTCGCCGCCCCCGGCTGGGCCTCCAGCGCTGTGTGGTTCGATTACGACAACGACGGCCGCCTCGATCTTTTCGTTTGCCGCTTCGTTGATTTCACCAAGCTCACCTATCACGCTTGCAGCGCCGCCAACATTCCGGCGCTCGCGGGCCTCAACGAGTACTGCTATCCCCGCATTTTCAATCCCATGCCCAGCTGGCTCTTCCACAACAACGGTGATGGCACGTTCACCGATGTCAGCCAGGACGTCGGCATCGCCGACAATCCCGGAAAGTCCTGGGGCGTCGTCGCCACCGACATCAACAACGACGGCTTCCTCGATCTCTTTGTCTCCAACGACACAACCGCTAATTTTCTATTCGCCAATCGCAAAGGGAAAAAGTTCGAAGAAATCGGCTTCACTGCTGGCGTTGCGTACGCGCCTGGGGGCAAAGCTCGTTCTGGAATGGGCGTCGATTCCGCCGATTTCAACCAGGACGGCTGGATGGATCTCTTCGTCACGAACCTGGACCACGAATTCTACGGCCTCTACAAAAACAAGCACGACGAATCTTTCGACGACATCAGCGGTCCATCCGGCGTCGCCCGCGCCACGCAATTAATGAGCGGATGGGGCGCCAAATTCTTCGACTTCGACAACGACGGCCTCCTCGACCTCTTCGTCGCCAACGGCCATCCCGACGATTTGATCAACAAAATAAATCCCGCGGTCACTTACAGCGAGCCGCTTCTTCTGTTTCAAAACAGCGTTGCAGGCTTGAAGGATATAAGCGCGGAATGCGGCCCGCTCTTTTCCCGTCAGCTTTCCGCACGCGGCCTGGCACTCGGCGACTTCAATAACGACGGCGCAGTCGATGTCCTCATTTCGCTCAACGACGGCGCGCCAGTTTTGATCCAGAATGATGCCGCGCGCCAAAATCGTTGGCTCGGCTTGCACCTTATCGGCAAAAAATCCAACCCCGATGCGATCGGCGCGCGCATTTCCTATCAGGCCGGCGATCTCAAGCAGTCACGTTTCAAGGTCGGCGGCGGCAGCTATCTTTCCTCTCACGATCCGCGCGTCGTCCTCGGCCTAGGCAAACACGAAAAACTTGACTGGCTCGAAATTAAATGGCCACAACCCAGCGGCCTCGTCCAACGCTTCACCGATCTGCCCATCAATCGCTACATCAGAATCGTCGAAGGCCAATCCAACTGGCTCTGAGCCGTCTTCACCATCGCTACTTAGCGCCTGGAACGGCTTGCTCACTCGAACTGCGTTGCCGGAGACACTGAGAGGGCCTGGGTCTCTTGTCGCGCGCCGCTCGTTCGAGATTCGCCGGATTGGTGAAAGTGCCCGCGCGTGGAGCGGCAAGGCGATTTTCGACCGGGCCGTGGCAGCGTTCGCAGGTGATTCCTTCTGCACAGAACGCTGGTGATCGGTATTGATCCAGACTGTCCAGTACGTGTAACCGGGTTACTGAATGGCACAAAGCACAAGGCTCGCTGACGGGCCGCGTGAAGTCTGGACCGGGCTGATACTCGTACCCGGGCGCCAGATCATCAGCCTGACATCTGGCGTAACAGACGTCTTGCGTCTCACTGCTTGCCGTCCGGCGCGGTGGGCGAGGGACGCTTCGAGTTCGAGTGCGATTTGGGCTGGCTCTGGTTGCTGCCTGATGGAAAGGTCGTCGAATTGCGAAGAATCAACTGAGTTTTGAGCACAAATTCGGTTCCGTTTGGCGCGGGAACTTCGCGTTTCACTTCCTTCAGAAGCGCGTTAAACGCGAGCGTCCCCAATTCCGTCTGCGACATTTGGATTGTGGTCAGAGGCGGAATCATGAAGTCCGCCAGGCGCGTGTCGTCAAATCCGATGACCGATAATTCTTGCGGCACCGCGATGCCCAGCTCGAAGGCCTGCCTCATCACGCCGATGGCGGTCATATCATTCGAGCACATCAAAGCCGTGGGCTGTTCCCGGAGCTTGGAAAGCTTTTGGAGAGCGCGCTTTCCGCCCTCCAGCCGGTGGTCGCCTTCGACGATGAATTCGGGATTGACCGGCAGGCCGATCTCGCGCATGGACTCCTCGAACGCATCTCTTCTCACCACCGCAGATCTCAGCAGGAGCGGCCCGGTCACGAATCCGATGCGCTCATGCCTCATCGCCGCCAGGTGCTGCACGGCTTGGCGAATACCGTGCGCATAATCGACGCGAATGTTGCTGATACGCGGCGCCTTCGGTCCAACGTCCACAAATACGAGCGGCAGATTCCGGAAACGGAGATGATCGAGGAGTTCGTCCTCCATCCCGAAAGTAAGGATCGCCACTCCGTCGACACGTCCCTCAATCATGCGGCGAACGGCGAGTTCCATGCGCTTGGGGTCGTGAATTGTGGAAGTCAGAAGAATTTCGTAGTTTTGCTCGACGGCGAGAGTCTCGAAGGTTTGTACGATTTCGGGGAAGAATGGGTTTGTGATTTCGGAAACGATCAATCCGAAAACCCGGCTTCGCCCGGAGACCAGGGCACGTGCTTGCCGGTTGGGGTAGTACCCGAGTTCGGCAACGGCCTTCCATACACGTTTAGCCAGTTGCGCATCGACGGTGGCGACTTGATTGACCGTGCGCGACACCGTTGCTGTGGATACTCTGGCCCGTCTGGCGACATCGCGGATGTCCACGAGACCTCTTTTGCCCTCAGCGAAGTGGTTCGCGCACAGTATACGATATCTCATAATGGGCGACCAACCGTTGTTGTGCAGCCCTTCTTACGTACGCGTCCGGCCAATCCATCTTCCGCCCTTAAATCGTAAACAACAATAATGTCCGGCGCGGCTCAATGTGTCGCGGAAAGGCGGAGGTGTGGGATGAACAGGAAGAATCACGATGTCGAGAAGCAGCGGTATTGGCAGAGGACGATTGGGGATGCAGCCCGGAGCGGGATGTCGATTCGGGAATTTTGCCGGCAGCGTCGCGTGAAGGAAAGCCAGTTCTATTGGTGGCAACGCAAACTGAAAGCCGGCCGTCAGGAGCGGAACAAGCCGAGTGTTCAGGACAGAGCAGCCAGTTTCGCCCTCGTCAGTGAAGACGGTATGGACATGCCGGCCGGATTGGAGCTGGTGCTCCAGGACGGTCGTCGGCTGCGCATCAGCCAAGGAGTTCAGGAAGAGACTTTGCGAGCGGTTCTCGCGGCCATGGAGTCGGGGAATAAATAAGGATGCTGAGTTTTCCTGCGGCGATTAAGGTCTACCTGTGCACGGTGCCGTGTGACATGCGCCGTTCCTTCGATGGGTTGTCGATGATGGCCGAACATGTAATTCGTTGCAACCCCTTTTCGGGGCACCTGCTGGTTTTCTGTAATCGTCGCACCGACCGCTTGAAGATTTTGTACTGGGATCGCGATGGCTGGGCGATCTGGTACAAACGACTCGAGGCCGGCACTTTTCAATTTCCGTTTTCAGAGACGGGACGAAAGGAAATCGCTGCCTGGGAATTGGGTCTGCTCCTGGAAGGGATCGATTTGAGCAAAGGCCAACGAAGGAAACGCTACAGCCTGCCAGAGACAACGACGCTTCAGGAAAATCAACCGATGGATGTCGCGCAGAAGCGTTCCTGAGAACTTCCCACCCCTTACCTAGCCCTACGCTGAACTTCCGGAAATTTCAGCGTCGGGTTCCTCTTTGCATATTCCTCATCTACCGCGGTCCGAAAGAGCTGGTAGTGCTTTTTGAGGCGTTCCACGTAACCAGGAGACTGCAGGACCCACCTGAACAGATTCAGAAGCGCCGGTGCGTAGGGAGTCTGCTCACTCAGGGGATCAAGCTCCGGCCCCTGCCATTCGGAGCGATCCGAGGCGGGAGCTCCGGCCCATTTCTTGTAGAACTTCACACTTTCCCAGCCGTAGTTGATGACCGCCCAAAACTTCCAGCCGGTCTCGGGCCGGAGCACGACAACCACCACGCGCCGGCAGTCACACTGCGGCTCATTGCAATAGAGTTCGATAAAACCGTACTCCCCGCTTGGTAGATCCTCTTTGTCTGGGACGGTCACCGAGCGGGTCTCACGAGCTCCCAGTTCTGGAAACTTTTTCACAAACGGAGTCATGGGCATGGCGGAATTATATCGCCAGTGGCAGCGGCGGCAAGGTGGCCATCGCCGGGGCTGAGGAAAAAAATCAAGAAAGTTCGGGATTTTGCAAGAAAGTGCTTGACAATATCCGATATCACTATAATGATATCGGATATGAAGAATGCCCCCATCGAACGCAAGATCGAGCGCCTGAAGCAGCGGCTCGTCGGGCTCGGGCCTATGCATCCGGGCAGCCTGAGCGAGCAGTACAACGTATGCGGCAAGCCGGACTGTCGTTGTAAAGATCCCAAGAATCCCCAGAAGCACGGGCCTTATTACCACCTCAGTTTCACCTGGCGGGGCAAGAGCCGAACACTCTTCGTGCGCGCCGAGCGGCTGGCGGAGATGCGAGAGAAGCTTGCCAATTACAAACGTTTTCGGGAACTGACCGACGAGTGGGTGGACCTGGTGGTGGAACTGGAGCAGCAGGAGAGGGAGCGCAACCGATAGATGGAAATCGATCCTCACCATCTGCCGTCGGAAGTGAATCTTCTGCAGCAGATCGTCTTGCAGTTGCTGCAGGCAGTGGAGGACAAGGACCAGCTCCTGGCGCGCGTACAACACCAACTGGCACAACTGCTGCGCTATCGCTACGGGCAGAAACGGGAGCGTATCGACGAAAACCAGTTATTCCTGTTTGCCGCGCAGATCATTGCTGCCAGTCAGCGGACGAGCGCTGCATCTTCAAGCGAAGAGCCGGCGGCAGATTCCTCTTCCCGTGTTGACGGTGAAGAAAAGAAAGAAAAACCAGAGCGCCGCGGGCACGGCCGCAAAGCGTTGCCCGAATCACTGGAGCGTCGCCGGGTGGTGTTTGACTTGGAAGAATCGCAACGCCAATGCGGGCAGTGCCAAACGCCCATGCGCAAGATCGGGGAAGATGTCAGCGAGCGACTGGAGTTTATTCCCGCTTCCTTGCAGGTCATTGAAGAAGTTCGCCCCAAGTACGCCTGTGCGAAAGGGTGTGGTGTGGTGGCGGCACAGAAACCGGCGGCGCCGATTGAGAAGGGGCTGCCAGGGCCAGGCCTGCTGGCGTACGTGGCGGTCAGCAAATATGGAGATCATCTTCCGCTGAACCGCATGGAGTCGATTTTCCAGCGCCACGGGGTGGAGCTGTCGCGGAAGACCATGTGCGACTGGATGGCCGCTTGTGCGGAGTTAGTCAGTCCGGTGTGGGAACGCATGAAAGAGGTGGTGCTGACTTCGAGGGCCGTCCAGACCGACGATACGCCAGTGCCAGTGCTGGATCGAGAGCGAACCCGCACGCGCACCGGCCGGATCTGGACGTATGTGGGGGATCGCAATCGTCCTTACATCGTTTACGACTACACGGGCAATCATAGTCGGGAGGGACCGGAAGAGTTCTTGAAAGGCTATAACGGTTACTTGCAGGCGGACGCCTATCGCGGCTATGACGCGATGTTCAAGAATCGCAAGCAGAACTTGACGGAGGTTGGCTGTTGGGCGCATTCGCGGCGATATTTTTTTGAGGCGCTGACTTCCGGCCTGTGTCGAGCTACGGTGATGCTGGCCTACATTCAGCTGTTGTACGAAATCGAGCGCGAAGCTCGCCAGGGCAACCTGAATCCCGAGCAGCGTCGGGAGTTACGCCAAACGAAATCGCGTCCCATTCTGGAGGACATCAAGAATTACCTGCAGACGGAAAAGCCGAAGGTACTACCGAAAAGCCCGATCGGCGATGCTATCGATTACACCCTGTCCAACTGGGAGGCACTGCTGCGCTACACGGAAGATGGCGAACTGGAGATCGATAACAACGGCGCCGAGAGAAGTCTCCGACCCATCGTGGTTGGTCGCAATAACTGGCTTTTTTATGGGAGCGACAAAGGCGGACGAACCGGAGCCGTATTGAGTAGTCTGATCGCAAGTTGCAAACGTTTGCGCGTCGAGCCCTTTGGTTATCTTCGGGATCTATTCGCGCGCATCAGCTCCCATCCTCACCACCGACTCGATGAGCTGCTTCCCGATCGCTGGCAGGCCGCACAATCACCCACGCAGTCCTAACCTGCCATGGCGGCCGTCGCCTCGTACCCATGTGTCCACCGGACAGGTACCTTCTTACCAACTGTCCCGGGCGCCTCGAATTCGGGCTCTTCCGCCGGGGCCTTGCCAGCGAGAGCGCAGGTCCAGACACGGAATCTGTTCTACGGGAGCTACTTGCAATGTGCGAGATTGCGTGGTAAACGTTTACTTAAATCGGCTGCTGTGCTTGGTGGTGCATTCATTTTCGTCGAGGGGACTATTCGTGACCAGATTTTCCCCAGTTTTCCGGTTTTCAACACGGAGCAAGCCGCATCCGAAGGAGAAAGCGAAGTAACCGACCATGGCGAACAAACGAAAAATGACAATGGGATTGATCGTGGGGAACCGGGGGTTTTTTCCGGACCATCTGGCGAAAACCGGGCGGGAGGAGATGACCCGGATCCTGCAGAATGCGGGCATCGAGGTGGTTGTGCTTGGACCAGAACAAAGCAAGCACGGTGCGGTAGAAACTTACGATGAAGCGAAGCGTTGCGCTGAGCTGTTTAAGTCCAGAGCCGATGCGATTGACGGCGTGATTGTGACCCTGCCGAATTTCGGAGACGAACGCGCCATTGCGGATACGCTGCGGCTGGCGCATCTCGGAGTGCCCGTTCTGGTGCAGGCAACGCCGGATACGCAGTCCAAGATGACCATCTCGGACCGGCGCGACAGTTTTTGCGGCAAGATATCCGCCTGCAACAATCTTACGCAGTACGGCATTCCGTATTCCCTGACCACTTTGCATACCGAGGCGCCTAGCTCGCCGGAGTTTGCGAAGGATCTCGAATGGTTCGCGGGTGTTTGCCGGGTTGTGAAAGGGTTGCGCAATCTGCGGATCGGCGCGCTAGGCGCGCGGCCGGCGGCGTTTAATACTGTACGGTATAGTGAGAAATTGCTGGAAGCCAGCGGGATTTCGGTCGAAACGCTGGATCTGTCCGAGGTTCTTGGGCGCATCGGCCGGATGAAGGACACGGATGAAGCGGCGGTGCAGAAGCTGCAATCCATCCAGAAATATGTGACGACCACCGATATTCCACACGCCGCGCTGTTGAAGATGGCCAAGCTCGGAGCGGTGATCGATCAGTGGATGAAGGCAACTGACTTGCAGATCAGCGCGGTGCAATGCTGGACTTCACTGGAAGAGAACCTCGGCGTGGTGCCCTGCACGGTGATGAGCATGATGAGCGAGTCGTTGCTTTCGAGCGCCTGCGAAGTGGACGTTTGCGGTGTGCTAGGAATGCATGCTCTGCAACTCGCCTCGGAAACGCCCAGCGCGCTGCTCGATTGGAATAACAACTACGGAAACGATCCCAACAAGGCCGTATGCTTCCATTGCAGCAATTTGCCGAAGCATTTCTTCAACGAAGTCAAAATGGATTACCAGGCGATCATCGCGGGCACCGTGGGGAAGGAAAACACGTTTGGAACCTGCGTGGGAAAAGTGAAGTCCGGAGCGATGTGTTTCGCGCGCTTCTCCACCGACGACACTGCGGGAAAAATGCGAGGTTACACCGGAAGCGGGAGATTCACGGACGATCCGCTGGAGACCTTTGGCGGAGCGGGCGTGGTGGAAATTGCCGGATTGCAAAAGCTGCTGCACTATATCTGCGAAAACGGATTCGAGCATCACGTGGCCGCAAATTTTTCGTCGGTGGCTCCGGCGGTGCACGAAGCCGCATCGCGTTACCTTGGCTGGGACATGTACGCCCACGCGGGGTAACATTTTACGGGCGACATTTTATTGGTCCGGAGCGAATGCTGAAACCATGGGTATTGTAGCTGGAGTGGATTTTGGGACGTTGAGTGTCCGCGTTTCGATCGTGGACAGCGAACGCGGATTGCTCGCAACGGCGCTTGCGGAATACCCGCTGCACCGAAAACGTGAAGACCCCGAATACGCCACGCAGTCGCACGACGATCAGATGCGTGCGCTGGCGAGCGCTACCCGCGAGGCGGTAAAAAAGGCGAACATTTCCGGGGATCAGGTGCTGGCGCTGGCGATGGATACGACCGGCTCCTCGGTAATTCCCGTTGGAAAAAATCTGGAGCCGCTCGACGAATATTATCTGTGGTGCGACCACCGGGCAAAAGCTGAGGCCGCGGAAATTACGGAAGCGGCGCATCGTGAGGGGCTGCAAGCCATCGAGTGGTGCGGCGGAGTGTATTCCTCCGAATGGGGCTTCTCGAAGCTGTTGCACTGGCTGAGGCACAATCCTGAAAAAAGAGGCCAATTCGTTTCTGCCTTCGAGCATTGCGACATGGCGGCGGCGACGCTTTGCGGCATCAGCGATCCGCGCAAAGTGAAGCGCAGCATTTGCGGGATGGGGCATAAATGGATGTGGAATGCGGATTTGGGCGGGCTGCCGCCGGAGGAATTTCTCGTCAAAGTGGATCCCTTGTTTGCGGGTGTGAGGGCAAAGCTGCAAGGCGAATACGCGACCTCAGACCAAATTGCCGGAAATCTTTCCGCCACTTGGGCCGAAAAACTGGGATTGAAGGCGGGCATTCCCATACCTGTGGGAGCTTTCGACGCGCACTGGGACGCGATCGGGGCGGGCTGCCGGACCGACGACATGGTGAATGTGGTCGGGACTTCGACCTGCATCATTGGAATCACGCCATCGGTCAATCTGGTTCCGGGAGTCTGCGGAGTGGTGCAGGGAAGCGTGCATCCGCAGCGAACCGGGATTGAAGCAGGGCTTTCGGCGGTGGGGGACATTTTCAACGCCATCGCCAGCCGCGCTGGAACGGATGTCGCGACGCTAAGCCAGGGACTGGAGAGATACCGCGCAGGGCAGACGGGACTTCTGCGGATGACCTGGGACAACGGGGACCGCACGGTGCTGGTGAACCCGAATCTGCGCGGCATGACGCTCGGCTGGAACCTGCAGAGCACGGCGCAGGACGAACTGTTTGCCGCGATTGAAGGAACGGCGTTCCATACGCGGATTATTCTGGACCGCATGGCGGAACACGGAGTGGAGATCAAGCGCGTAATCAACGCGGGCGGCATTCCGCAGAAAAATAACGTGCTCAACCAAGTTTACGCAAACGTGATTGGTAGGCCGGTGCTGGTGCCGGGCAAGAGCGTTACAAGTCTGGGTTCGGCGATTTTCGCTTATCTGGCAGCGGGCACGTTCAAGACAGTGGAAGAAGCGCAGGACAAGATTTGCCCCGCGCATACGGTCTTCACGCCGGAACAGGCGGCGCAGAACATCTATAAGGATCTTTACGCAATCTATAGGAAGCTATATTTCGACTTTGGCCAGCCGCACGACACAAAGTTCGGAGAGGTTCTTCCGACGTTGATCCGCGTTGCGGCAAAGGCGAACGAGCGCGATTCCTGAAGTGGAGCGGTATTGCTCGCGACGGCGAGCGTCTGGGATGCTCCCTGTCTATTTTGTCAACCATCCTCCCGCTCTGTACCACCCGGCGCAGGTGCCCCCACCCCGGTTTTTTCGTAAATGTTCATTCTAAAGGGTTTTAAGTCCAGTGTTTTGGAAGCGTTCATTCCAAAGGGGTTACAGGCGTGTTTTCTAGAACTGCGGATTCCAAAGGGGTTAGAGTCCGAGCGCGGACTCCGGACCGGGCTCGCACCTCTTGACAAGCAAAAGCCCGACGCTTAATAGCGATGTCTGGGATACCCTCAGCAAAACTCTTGTTCAAGTAATGTGCGGTTCCGAGCAGAGTAGTAGACTTGCCGTCAGGCCAAAAGAGAAGAGAGTGGTGACCGCGTTGCCTTTTGCCGCCTCGACCCAGAAAGCGCGCGCTAACAAGGGCAGCGAGTTCGCCGGTTCACGGACAAAGAAAGCTGTGTGCTAACGTTGCGCGAGAACCAGAAACATTACCGCGACCTGGTTGAGAATAGCCTCGATTTGATGTGTACCCATGACTTGAATGGTGTCCTGTTGACCGTCAATCTCGCCGCCGCACGGACTCTGGGTTATGAGCCTGGCGAGCTTGTAAACAGGAACCTGCGTGAACTCCTGAGCCCCGAGGTTCGCGACGAAGTGGATGCGTATCTCGCTGAGTTAAGAAAGAAAGGCGCCTCAAGTGGATTCATGAGGCTGCGGACCAAAAGCGGAGAGACGCGGATTTGGAAGTACACCAATTCTGTACGAACCGAGGGAGTAGAGGTTCCCGTTGTCCGCGGGATCGCGCACGATCTCACCGACATTTTTCAGGCTCAGAAGGCCTTGCGCGCAGGGGAAGAGCGGCTACGAATCGCTGCCGAGGTCGGCAGGATGTATGCCTGGGAGTGGGACGCCACCAGAGACTTAATACGCCGGTCCGCAGAATGCGCGGGCATTCTGGGTTTGGGCGCAGGCGAACAAGGTTCTGCGAAAGATTATTTCACTTTAATCCACCCCGATGATCGGGCCAAGCTTTGGACTCTGTCAACTTCACTGACGCCGGAAGTGCCGACCTATCGAACAGAGTATCGGAGGTTCCGGCCGGACGGCGCCTTGCTGTGGCTGGAAGAAAGCGGCCGCGCGAAGTTTGACGAATCCGGAAAAATGATCGGGCTGGTTGGAATGACCGCGGACATCAGCGAGCGCAAGCAGGGGGAGGAACGGCTACGCGAGAGCGAAGAACGGTTGCGTCTGGCAATAAAAGCCGGAAGGATGTATGCATTCGAGTGGGATGCGGAAACCGACGTGATACTGCGATCCGAACAGTCCGCTGAGATTCTCCATTGGATAGAACCGCCGACGCCCGACACGGGCCGGCAATTTGTCAGCAGAGTGCACCCCGACGACCGCGAGGCGTATGTCGCTACGGAGACCGGGCCTACTCCCGATGATCCTGCATATCAAGCCACGTATAGAATGTTGCGTCCTGATGGCGGTGTAGTTTGGCTGGAGGAGAATGGGCATGCCTTCTTCGACGGCCAAGGCCGGATGCTGCGTATCATCGGCATGGTGACCGATATTACCGACAGGAAGCGGGCCGAAGAAGCCCTATCAAGCGTCAGCCGCAGGTTGATTGAGGCACAGGAACAGGAACGCACCCGGATCGCCAGGGAGCTTCATGATGACATCGGCCAACGTCTCGCGATGCTGTCCATCGAATTGGAACAGCTCAGGCAACAGTGTTCCGGTATGCCTGCCGAACTACTTCACCGTATTAGCGAGCTAAGAAGCCACAGCTCTGGCATAGCGAGCGATGTGCAATCTTTGTCGCACGAGTTGCATTCATCAAAGCTGGAGTATCTGGGCATTGCGACTGCCATGAGTGCATTCTGCCAAGAGTTCTCCGGCCAACACTGTGTCGAAATTGGCTTCTCTCATGACGAAGTACCGGGCACGCTTCCCCAAGAGACTTCACTTTGTCTCTTTCGCGTCTTGCAGGAAAGTTTGCAAAATGCGCTAAAGCACAGTGGCGTGGGGCGCTTCGATGTGGAACTGCGCTACGCATCGGATGAGATTTATCTCAGGGTTAGCGATTCTGGCGCAGGGTTTGAGCTCGATACGGCAAGAAGAAGCCCGGGGCTTGGCCTCATCAGCATGACGGAGCGGCTGAAACTGCTGAACGGAACGATTTCCATCGAATCGCAACTCAAGTGTGGCACGACGATCCACGCCCATGTGCCTCTGGGCAAAGTCGCCCGAGCTGGGATGTAGAGCACGGTAGTTCCCCAACCGAAGCCCTGTCTGCACCGTTGCGCCAGGTTTGATCCAGAGCCAGCGATCATTCAACATTCGATAAGCGAAACGCGTCAGTCATTTGATGTCTATCATCGCTGACGGCACAAAACCTCGTCCGCTGCCAGGAAATAAACCATAGGCTTGATACACGCCGCAGCCGGACACGCCACAACTAACTCTTCTAACGTGTGGTCTTGGCAAGGTGGAATCCCTGTTTGGAACCCACTGACGATCAACGATCATTTTTCTTCGTGAGAGCCTGGATCGGGAGGTCGTGGAGGCATTCGGAAGAGGAATTGGAATCGGTGAGGGCGGGAGGAGTAGAGAGTGGGGCGGCATTGTTCAGGACTTTGATCCAGTGCTCGGATTTGTGCCTGAACGGAAACTCCTTCTTGACGTAGGGGAGAGAAGAGAGCATGACCTGGCCCGTGTAGGTGAGGATAGCGGCTTTGCGAAGGGGAACACGGCCCTGGGCTGCGGCGATAAAGAGTTTGCCGAGGACGTGGTTGATGTCGGTGGCGGTGAGGAAATCGCCGTTTAGGGAGGCGGAGATTTCGTCGCCGAGGCGCTGGGATTCGAGGCGTTGGAACTCTTGCCGGGCATGGAAGGTGCAGAAGGAAGGATGGGCCGGGCTGCGCAACATACGGCAGCAGCGGCCGTCGGAGAAGTGGAACTGGCAGCGGGCGGCGATGCCAGCGCCGGAATTCGCGTTCGTCATGAGAACCTCGTAAGAGTGGATTTTGGTTAGAGCGAGATGCGAAATTGGAAACTCGAAACTGGAAATGCGAAACTCGAACTGCAAGATTGGAATTAAGGTCAGAGCCGGGGGGAGATCAGGCCTGACCGTCGAGCGCCGGGATACGAGCGGGCAAAAAATTAGCCGCCCGGAAAGGCGGCAGCAAGGGTCGATTGGGTCTGAATCTCCAAGATAAAGAGTACCACCAAGGCTATACCCTTGTCAAGTATTTTTTTTGGGTTGATTTTCGGGCCTGGCGCGCTTCGTCAGAGTGGCGCGGAGGTTTTAATGTGGCTTTCCCGGACCAGGTCCCTGGCTGGCGGCCGCCATTTGTACGGTAAGGCACGACACATCGGGCGTTATGTGAAAAGAGCCCAAGCGATTATGCTGAAGTGTGACTGAAACTCCAGAGACACCGCCGAAGACGCCGCATCGGAAAGGATTTCTCCGATCCTTCGTCCGATGGTTTCTCATCGGAGCAGCGCTTCTTTGGTCGCTCGCTGTGCTGATGCTTGTGGCTGCCCGGTGGATCGACCCACCGACTACCGCGGTGCGCATGGAGCGCCGCATGGAGGCATGGACTCACCACAGGCCGTATCACGAACGATACGAATTCGTTCCGCTGAGCCAAATCTCACCCGATTTCCAGCATGCCGTCATCGCGGCGGAAGACGCGCGCTTCTACCAGCATCATGGATTCGATTGGGGCGCGATGGAAATCGCTGCTGAGAATGATATGGAAGGCGGGCGCATACGCGGCGGGTCCACGCTTACGCAGCAACTGGTAAAAAACCTGTTATTCGGAACCGGGCGCTCGATTCTGCGGAAGGGGGCGGAGTTCACACTTGTGCCGGTGGCGGAGTTGGTGCTAGGGAAAAAGCGCATTTTGGAACTTTATATGAACGAGGTCGAATGGGGGCCGGGTGTTTATGGTGCGGAGTCGGCGTGCCGATACTACTACCGAATCTCGGCGCGGAATATCGATCGTGAACAGGCGGCACGTCTCGCCGCAATTCTGCCCTTGCCTCTGAAGCGACGGCCCGAGCGCATGAATCACTATAGCGAACTTATTCTGGAGCGGATGCGGCAGATGGGTTGGTAATCGCATGTCACGTGGTTGAGAACCTTGGGAGATTCGTACCGGTAAGCGTGAATGGAAAAGTGGGTGCGGGAAGGAGCTCCTCCGAGTAGGCGGTTATCAGACAAGTTCAGTAGAAGCGTAGAAGTTATGCCCATACGCCCGGCAGCTGTCTCATTAAAGCTCGTCGTCGCGGTACCTTAGCCAAATCACGAACACAGCAACGCCGAGGGCGAGGACTCCCACGAGAATTGAGAGTGTCCTGCCGAGCTTTCCTACGGTCCAGGCGATCGCCCAGCAAAAGAACAGGAAGAGCCCGATTCGATATTTCCAGCCCACGAAATCCGTCGGTCGAGCCCACCAAGGACTCGTGTCCGGCACAGGAGAATCATGCAGGACGAGCTGCGGAACGGAACCGCAGTATGGGCATTTGTCGCCATCGAACGAGCGCGAGCAATTAGCGCAAGTGGCAATCGTTGCTGACAAAGTGGCTTGAATTAAAGCACGAGAGGGACCGCGAGGCTAGCCGCCCGCGGGGATGATCGGAGAAATGCCCGGGCAGTGGTCAATGGGTGAGCTATACCGGGGAATTGACATTGGGATTAAGATGGAATGGTTATGGTCAGGGCGGGAGGACGGGTAGTGGCGCCCAGCCGAAGCGGTAACTGCGCTTCATCATACTTGCGTCTTCCTTCGCCGGAATCGAGGTGCTGCTGTGCCCCACTACACTCGACGTGAATTCCTGAAAACTGGACTTGCTGGAGGGGCTGTCGCTGCGACCGCGGGACTTCCGTTGACCGCGGCGAGGACGGGCGTGGCGCGAGAGCGCGCTACGGATTGGGTGACGCTGGGAAAATCGGGAGTGAAGGTGACGCGGCTGGCGTTTGGGACGGGGAGCTTTGGCGGGCAGGTGCAGCGCGAGTTGGGGCAGGAGGGGTTTACGAGGCTGGTGCGCTACGCGTACGACAACGGGATTCGGTTTTTCGAGACGGCGGAGTCTTATGGCGAGACGCAGCGGATGCTGGGAGTGGCGTTGAAGGGCATTCCGCGCGATAGCTACCGGATTATGTCGAAGGTGACGACCTGGGACGGCGGGGATCCGCTGGAGAAATTCGACGAACTGCGCAAGTTGGGGAATACGGAATACTTCGACATTATGCTGTTGCACTGGCAGCACACGGCGACCTGGCCTGCGGATACGAGAAGGTGGCAGGATGGAATTTTGGAAGCGGAGCAGAAGAAGATGATTGTGAGCCACGGAGCGTCGGTGCATGGGCTTCCGGCGTTGCGGCGGGTTCCGGAGAACAAGTGGCTGGACATCGCGATGATCCGGATGAATCACAAAGGGACGCGAATGGACGCGGAGGATTACAACACGGACGGGCTAGGGAACGTGCCGGAAGTTGTTACGCACGTGAAAGAGGCGCGGAGAGCGGGACTGGGCGTGATCAGCATGAAGCTGGCGGGCGAGGGGACGTTTAATCGCGAGGACCGCAGGGCGGCGATGAGATTCGCGTTCCGGAATGCGGGAGTGGATTGCGTGACGGTGGGGTATAAGAATACTGGGGAGATTGACGAGGCGATTGAGAATTTGAATTTGGCGCTGGCGTAGCTCCGTGGCGGCAAGTTTTCGTCGCGCTCAGCCGTTTGACAGCATTGTAGTGAAGTTGTTATCTGCGAACACGTTGTAACCTCTAACAAACACACCTATCGGGAAATTGAAGTTACTGATGCATTGCTCGGCGTTTTGAATTGCGAAAAATCTAGATTATTGAATCTCGCCAAATGTGTCGGCGTGCGACTTGCTGAGAAAAGCGGCAGGGGAGCTGCCGCACTCCACATCGCTCTTTCGCAAAGTTATGGGAGGGTGGGTAGACAGACGCCCACGGAGGAAGAGACTAGGCTTCGTCACAAGGGACTAGGCTTCGCCCCATTTTAGTTTACTGCGGAGGATTTCGAAGTAGGGCTTCTTGGGGGGCTGGATGAGCTTGAGGCAATGCGGAGAGCGCGTGATGCGGATGCGGTCTTCGGACTCCATGGGGATGCCTTTTTGGCCGTCGAGGGTGAGGAAGACGGACTCGGAGTTTCCGGCGAGTTTTACTTCGATGCAGGAGGAATCGCGGACGACGACGGGGCGATCGGTGAGTGTATGCGGGCAGATGGGCGTGATGATGAAGGCTTCGACGGACGGGTGGACGATGGGGCCGCCGGCGGAAAGGGAATAAGCGGTTGAGCCGGTAGGAGTGGCGACGACGAGACCGTCGGCGCGGTAGCGGCAGACAAAATCGTCGTCGATGAAGAGTTCGAGCTCGATCATGCGGGCGAGGGCGCTTTTGTTGACGACGGCGTCGTTGAGGACGTGCTGAAGATCGACGACGGCTTCGGCGCGGACGAGCTCGACCTGAAGCATGACGCGCTGGTCCATGGAGGAGCGGCCGGCGAGAGTTTCTTCGAGAGCCGGATAAAGCTCTTCGACGGTGAAGCTGGTGAGGAAACCCAGGCTGCCCAGGTTGATGGGGAGAATGGGAATGCAGCGCGCGGCGGCCACGCGGGCGGCGGCGAGGAGTGTCCCGTCGCCGCCGAGGACGAGGAGAATGTCGGCTTGGTCGGCGATGTGCTCACGGGTTTCGGCGTTCGAGGGATTGGGGAGCGCGGAAGCGGTCTCCTCGTCGTAGAGCACGGCGAGGCCGCGGGATTCGAGCCATTGAATGAGAGGAGGGACGACCGTGGAAAGATTTGCGCGGCGCGGGCGCGAGATGACGCCGATGGTTTTGAAATTGAGAGCGGTTGGCATAGCGTTGAGCGATTCTACTTCAGGAAGGTTTGCGGGCGTGGAGAAAAAACTCTTGATTGCCTTCGGCGCCAGTTAGGCGGCTCGGATGGATTTTTATGCAGGAGAGGCCTTCGGCTTCGGCGGCTTTTTGCACCTTGGCGATGGCTTTTTCGTGGAGGCGAGGGTCTGTGACGATTCCACCTGGGGCGATGTCATCGCGGCGGAGCTCGAATTGAGGTTTGATGAGAATTAGAAAAGTCGCGCCGGGCTTGGCGCAGAGCGATGCAGGCTTCAGGATTTTGCAAACGGAAATGAAGGAGACGTCGGCGACCACAAGATCGACTTGTTCGGGGAGATCTGCGGCAGCCAATTCGCGGGCGTTACGTTCGATGGCGGTAACGCGAGGATCTTTTTGGAGCTTCCAGTCGAGCTGGGAGATGGTCACGTCGATGGCGTAGACCCGGGCGGCGCCGCGTTGCAGAAGGCAATCGGTGAAGCCGCCGTTGGAAGCGCCGACATCGAGACAAACGAGTGCCAAGGGGTTGATTACGAAGGCTTCCAGGGCGCCTTCCAGCTTTAGGCCTCCGCGGCTGGCGTATTTCAGATGGCGGCTTTTTATTTCGAGCAGGGCGTCGATGGCGACCGGGGTTCCGGCTTTCTGAACGGGGACGCCGTTTACGAGGACTTCACCGGCAAGGATGATGGCCTGGGCTTTTTGCTGGGACTCGGCTAGGCCGCGCTCGAGGAGGAGCGTATCGAGGCGTTTGCGATCGGATTTAGGTTTCATGATGGGCTTGCGGATATCGTATCCAACGAAGTTGAGATTTTGCTTGTAGATGGAGGACGAGGCGACACAACTTTCGAAATGGCGTGGGTGAGGCTAGCCGTAGGCGGCAACGACTAGCGGCGGCTGGGATTTGGGTTCGGAGGTAGCGGCGGATGGATCGGGCTTTGGAACGGGTTTGAGGATGACGGGTTTTTCCAGGACGGATTCCAGGAGGTGCTTGGCGGCGGCTAGGCGGGCGGCGGATTCTTCGGTGTCGATTAATTCTGGTACGGT
Organism: uncultured Acidobacteriota bacterium; assembly: GCA_963843265.1. Taxonomy (GTDB): domain Bacteria; phylum Acidobacteriota; class Terriglobia; order Acidiferrales; family UBA7541; genus Acidiferrum. The sequence continues at coordinate 464,926 of CAWJJR010000008.1, forward strand.
AAGGACGAGGGCATCAGGCGATTTCTCGGAACGAAGACCCGTAGTCCGCTCAACGCCGCTTTTACGGAGGCCGCGTGCGAGGCGCAGGACGCCGGCCAGCGCGCGAACAATGGTTTGGTGTTCTTCGGAAAGTTTTGCGAAGCCGTTTTTTTGCTTGGGTTCCGGGCCGCGGTGAAAACGGGTGGCCCAGGCCATCAAATCCCATTCTTCCGTGGACCAATTGGGCGGAACAGTCAACGAGAGCAGATATTTGCGAAGCGCTTTTGGAGACAGGCGGCGGTTGCCGGCGGCTTCGATACCGTGGAGTTTTGCGGCGGCTCCCATCATGCGGCGCGTGTTTGCCTCGCGAAAGACTGGGGCGGCGTTCGCGCGGCGAAGCAGGTCAAACAGGCGAATGGCGAGGCGCGAAACCTGGGCGGTGCGGGGGGAGTGAGCATCGGCGGCACGGGCCGTGGCGCGGAGCCGAGCCGTAGATGAGGCTTCTAAACGCTGGCCGTGCGGAAGATCGTGGCGCCAGTCGTGCCAGAGGCTGGTCTTTCCGAGGGTGAGCTGGCGGTAGGTTTCAATGCGCTGGTGACGTTCCAGCGCGATTTTTTCATGCCACGTGACGGAAGCATTGGAGTCTTGTTGCGGCTCGGAGGCTTTCGCGTCCTTGAGCATTTGGGAAAGGACATCCAGATCGTGGACGTCGCCAAGCAAGTCCTGAAGGCGCTTCAGGTTTTCGCTCCAGGCGGAATAGTGATCCGGCAAGAAGCCTTCGACTGTGTAGCGGAACCTTTTTAGGCCGATACGCAGGGCATGCCACACCTTGGGCTTTTCTGAGCGCAACGCGCGGTTGTGGAGTTCTTTGGCTTCCTCGAAGCGTTCGAGCGCCAGACATTCGGCGGCGAGGCCTCCTATCGGCACGAGCCGTGCCCGCTGGCGCAGCTGCCGTTCGAGGCGAGACCATTCCTTCTTGTCAAATTTAGCGGCTACGCGCAGGGCGGATTCGGAAAACTGCTTCTCGTCGGCTTCGAGAGAGGTGAGAAGCTGGGCGCGGAGTGGATCATTTTCGGGAGCGAGTTTCTTGATCCAGTCCTCGATCACGTGGGCGTCGCGTAGGGAGCCGAGGGAGCGGAAGAGCTTGCGGGCGACTTTGCGCATTTTGTGCCAGGAGGGATCGGGGTCGATTTCTTGCATTGCGGTTGCCAGGGAGCGGCAGCGGCGGATGGCGACGCGGAGATCGTGGACGGTGTCAGGGTCGGGCGAGGTGAGCAGGGCCGCAAGCTCTTCGAGAACGCGATTCATCCAGTAAGAGAGCCCACGGTGTTCAAGCTTTGCGCCAGCGAGGGACGCCACTGCCAACGGTGACCGGGCACCGGTTAATGAAAGGGGCGACCGCGAAGCGGCCAAAGAGTGAAGCGACCGCGAAGCGGTCGACGCCGTATCCATCGAATACCTCTGAAACCGTTCGTTTGCTCCCGGCGGGCCAGGAGCCCCTGACGAACGGAGGGGCTATAGAGTAGCTCTTGGGCGCAGGCGCGTCCAGTCGAGGGTCCGGGGCCAGAGGTCGGGCAACATACGGAGGAGGAGGAGGCCCATGAGCAGGGTCATGCCCGCGGCGATCAGAAAAACGCGGGCGGGATCGGGATGGCCGAGGCGGAGCATGGCGTACTGCGCGAGGGGTTGCAAGGCGACGCCGACGAAGGAAAGGAGGTTCACGACGGCGATGGCGCGGCCCTTTTCTTCGGGCTTCGGACGCTGTTGGATGAGCGCGTTGACGGGGACGACGAAGAAGCCCCCGCCGATGCCTAGAAATGCTAATTGGACTAACACGGCAAGATAGCTGATGCCCGGACGCGAAAGGAGAACACACATTAGAAGAATGGCGACCAAGCCGGGGAGGACCATCCCGGGCTCGATTTTTTTGCCCGAGGCGAGGCCGGCAACGAAGCTGCCGATTCCGATGCCGAGGCTGAGAGCGGCGAGGAGGTAACTGCTGTGAGGGTCGTCGACATGGAAAATGTCGGTGGCGTAGAGGACGATGTTCAGCAGGAGCAGAGAACCGAGAAACCAGAAGAAGGTGTTGGCGACGACGGCGGTCCAGAGAGTTCTGTCGGATTTCATGTGGCGAATTTCGTGGAAAAATTCGGCGGGGACGTTCCAATCGAAGCGGCGCGTAGGGTCGGCGGCGGGGACTTTGGTGATGCCGAGGCTGGTGAGGAGGCCGAGGACGGTGAGGGCCAAAAAGATTAGGCCGGACCAGATTTGGCGGCCGTGGAAGTGTTGCGCGAGAAAACCGCCGGCCAGGGCGGCGATGATGGCGGCAAGGAGCGTGCCGAGTTCGATGATGCCGTTGCCCCAGCTTAATTTGGAGAGGGGAAGCAGTTCGGGGAGCAGGCCGTATTTGGTGGGGCCGAAGATTGCGCCCTGGGTGCAGGCGAGGAAGAGAGCGGCGCCGGCGATGGCGAGTTGATCGGTGGCGAGCGCATAGGTTGCCAGGCCCATGACGGCGAGCTCGAAAAGTTTTGTCCAGAGGGTGACGCTGCGCTTGCTGTACTTATCGGCGAGATAGCCGCCGGGGATGGAGAACAGCAAGAAGGGAACGGCGAATAGCAGTGGGACAACCAGGACGAACCAGAGATCGCGGGTTTCTTTCGAGAGGGCGGAGTCAAGGACAAGAAAGCTGACGAGCCATTTGAGAGCGTTGTCGCTGAAAGCGCCTTGGAACTGCACGGCGATGAGCGCCCAGAAGCCGGCGAGGCCACGCTTGGGCGATGCAGACTGGGCGAGGGATTCGCTGGCGGTGAGCGGAGGCATGGAAGGGCGGAGTTTATCGGCTTGGCGTGCGAGGGACAAGTGGCGCAGTGTTCGTTGAGCAAGAAAACTGCTCGGATTGTGCTTTGTTGTTCGGCACACCGGGCGAAATTGTCGCGTCGCTCTGGATTAGCACGTACCGGCGCGGTCGCTTAGAATGGTGGAGAGGAGATAGGAATAGCGCATGAAATTGAAATTGCCGCAGGGCACATTTGGAGCGTATTTGTTTGATTGCGACGGAACCATTGTCGATTCGATGCCGTTGCACTACGTGGCGTGGAAGAAGGCTTTAGGTGAATGGGATTGTCCGTTTGAAGAGGGACTATTCTATGCCTGGGGCGGGAGGCCCACGACGGAGATCGTTGCTACGCTGAATCAAAATCACAGGCTGAATATGCCGGTGGAGAGCGTGGCGGGGCGGAAGGAAGAGCTTTATTTCGAACTGCTGCCGCAGCTCAGGGCTGTCCCGGAAGTTTTGGAGCATATCGAGGCGCAACATGGGCGGATTCCGTTTGCGGTGGTCTCGGGGAGCGCCAGGGATTCGGTGACCGCCTCTCTCGACGTGCTAAAACTTCTCGACCGATTCGACACCCTGGTCTGCGCCGGCGAATACAAAATGAGCAAGCCCGACCCCGAAGCCTTCCTCCTTGCCGCATCCAAACTCAACGTGCCGCCGAAGGACTGCCTGGTCTTTGAAGACACCGAAATGGGCATTCAAGCAGCCACCGCAGCCGGAATGGCCTCCGTCAAAGTTCCGCCACCCTGGGAGCGCCGCGTCTTCTGACCGGAATCCCGCCTTTTGAATTGCTCGAACAAGCGAGGTGCATTGCAGATCTCACTCCCGGCACGGGATTTTAATGGAACCATTTCACTGTGAACTTCGTTAGGAATGTTATGTCCCGCTTCAAGAACGTCGACTGTTGGTGAGGTGACACGTGCGCGATCCGGGTTGGCTGCACATTTTTCTGGCGGTTCACATTACCGCCGGCAGTGGAGCATTCCTACTGGCTCCGCTGGCTCTCGTCACCGCAAAGGGTGGCAAAGCGCATCGCCTGTGGGGCAAAATTTACTTCTGGTGCATGGCCACGGTTGCGTCCACCGCGCTGGTCATGGCTGCCTATCGGCCAATCCTCTTTCTCGCGCTGGTGGCTATCTTCAGCTTCTATGCGGCTTTCGCAGCATACCGGGTGCTCGGGCAGAAAGCGGCCTGGCAAGGTAAATCAGTTGTGCGTGGCCTGGACTGGGCTGCTGCCATCCTGTGTTTCGCAGCTAGCGCGGCACTGGCGCTGTTTGGTGCCATCCGGCCAGAGATTGTCCAGAACCTGCGCATTCCCGCACTCGTTTTCGGAGCCATCGGCATGCGCATTTCTGGCAGAACCCTATGGCGTTTCACGCACCCGCCGGCGGAAAAGATGTTTTGGTGGTACGCCCACCTGCAAGGAATGATCGGCAGCTATATAGCCGCTTGGACCGCGTTCTGCCTTGTCGCGATTGGTCCCCTGGTGCGTGGGAAATCGCAACTCTGGCTGTGGTTAGTGCCAGTGTCGATTGGCGTACCCGCGATCATTGCCACCACGGCGTACTACAAGAGGAAGTTTGCCCCCGAGCCAAAGCCCGCGCTTGCATCAATAGCCTAAAAAAACGGAACCGATTATGGACTCTTAAGAGTCCGAAAATCGATTCCCTACGGACTGCTCAGAGACAAGAATGCAATTCCTCTTTATCTTCATAAACCAACGTACTCGACGCATCGTCCATTCGGAACCGTGAATCGAATCCGGCCCACTACCGTACCCCAATCCGTCTTGAGTGCGCGCCCTCGCCATGCTATTTTCAAGTGTCACCCCGGAGTGGCGGAACTGGCAGACGCGCCGGACTCAAAATCCGGTGGCCGCAAGGCCGTGTGGGTTCGACCCCCTCCTCCGGGACCATTCGCATAGACTCGCCCTCCTAGTGGCCAGAGAAGAAGATGGAGTTGTCTTTTCCCCAGGAAAAATGGCGCAGCGGAATTAGAAGAGCGGATTGGCATTTTGCCAGCTCGTGAGAGTATTCTTGCGCGGCTGTTCGTGAGGATTCGGACCGTCTCGCTGGCGGAACACCGTTGAAAATCCGGAGTGCGTTGCTATTCGCTTTGCTCGCCTCTCTTGCCGGCGTGCCTGTTCGGGGGCAGGATGCAAAACTTACCGCGGCGCAGCAACAAGTCGAAGGCCTCATTCGAAAGAGCGGGGCCGACGTGGCCATTGCGTTTCGCACGCTGGACGGGAAGACGGAATGGTTTTTCAATCCCGATGAGACTTTCCACGCCGCCAGCACGATGAAGATTCCGGTAATGATCGAGCTTTTTCATCAGGTGCGCGAGGGGAAGCTGAAGCTGGACGATCCGCTGCCCATCAAGAATGAGTTTCATAGTTTGGTGGACGGCTCGATTTACACGCTGAGTGCTGCCGACGATTCGGACGCGGAGTTGTACAAGGCGGTGGGGCAGACGCGGACGCTGCGGCAGCTTTGTGAGCTGATGATTACGACGAGCAGCAATTTTGCGGCGAATTTGCTGATCGAAAAGCTGGGTGTGGAGAACATTCGGGCTATGGTGCATGCGCTAGACGCGGACGGGATGAATGTGTTGCGGGGCGTGGAGGATGAGAAGGCGTTCGAGAAGGGCCTGAACAACACGACGACGGCGAGGGGGCTTTTGCAGCTGCTGGAAGCTATTGCGCAAGGGAAAGCGGTCGATCGGGATTCTTCGCGGCAGATGATCGAAATTCTGGAGCGGCAAAAGTTCAACGAGGGCATTCCCGCCGGACTGCCTGCGGGTATCCGCGTGGCCCACAAAACCGGCGAGATTACCAAGATTCATCACGACGCCGCGATCGTTTTTGCGCCGAGACCGTTTGTGTTGGTGATTCTCGTACGCGGAATCGCCGACATGAAAATCAGCGCGGCGCTGATGGCCGACATCACGCGTGAACTTTATCAGGCCACGCAGTAGGCCAGCAAAATTGCGCAACCCTGGGACGCACCTCCTCATCCTAATTGTTAGGATAAGATGTGGGGACAAGTACGGTCAGGCACCGGCGCGATGCGAGCATAGAAAAGCGGCGCCGGAGGAGAGAGGCAAGACCATGAAGAGTCCCGGAAGGATCATTGCCGCAGTTGTTCTTGGATTATTTTTGGCCGGCGCCGCCAGCGCGGATACGCTGGAACTGAAGGATGGGCGGATTCTGCATGGCCGCTACCTGGGTGGGACACAGGCGGTGCTGCGTTTTGAGATTGACGGCCAGGTGCAGACTTTTTATGTGTCGGAAACGGTGGCGCTGACATTCACGGGCGACCCTAACGCGGCGGGCGCTGCGGCGCCTGCGCCAGCACCCGCGGCCGCTACACCTTCTGCTCCGGCGACACCTCCCGAAACTCAAGAGGCTCCGGCGTCTGAGCCGGTGCCGCGGCCCGTTTTATCTCAGGACGTTCCTCCTCCGGCTGCGAGGGCGGCGGAATCGGCACCAGCTTCAACTGCCGCTCCAGCTCCGCCTCCAGCCTCTGCGCCGCAAGATCCCGCGGCGCAATATGGTGAGGTCACGATTCCCGCGGGGCAAGCCTTGCTGGTCCGGATGATTGACGGCGTGGATTCCTCGAGAAACCAGGTTGGCGATGTCTTCCGCGCGAGCCTCGAGACGGATTTATACGTTCGAGGGACTCTTGTGGCGCGCAAGGGGACCGGCGTTTATGGCCGGTTGGCTAACGCGAATGAAGCAGGACATCTGTCGGGGAGCTCGGAATTGCAGCTGGAACTGATTCGCATCGTGATTGATGGGCACGACTATCCGCTGGTGAGCAGCGATTACACCGTGAAAGGGCAGAGTCGCGGCGCGGACACCGCTAAAAAAGTCGGCGGTGGAGCTATTTTCGGCGCGATTATCGGTGCCATCGCGGGCGGCGGCAAAGGCGCGGCGATTGGGGCCGGCGTTGGCTCTGCCGCGGGAGCGACTGTACAAGTGCTCACGAAGGGGCAACAGGTGCGCGTGCCGAGCGAAACTTTGCTGGAATTTCGGTTGCAGCAGCCGGCGGTGGTTACGCCGACACAAAGCTGAAGTAACGATTCCCTCAAGCGGACGGCTGGGGCCGATGCGCGTCGAAGTTGTGGGGCCAGGACTGGGGCTGGCCGAGATTTCCACAGGACGGGACGGGGCATTGTCTGATTGGAACCATGGCCTGCAAATTCCGTCTTGCTCTTCCTACTGTTAGTGACTAAGATACCCCCCTCAGCTTGGAGAGCTATCGTGCCAAAAGAAAAACCACGGGTAAACATCGGGGAAGTCATCAAATCCTACCGCAGCCAGCGAGGATTGTCGCAAGGCGACATCGAGCGCCGAACCGGCCTGCTGCGCTGCTATCTATCGCGCGTCGAGAACGGCCACACCGTGCCATCGCTCGAAACGCTGGCCAAGATTGCGGAAGCTATGGACATTTCGCTCGCGGATTTCTTCCCGGGCACCGAAACGCCGCGCGACCGCGAAACGCAAAAGATGCTTGGCGAACTTTCCCAGGACGAAATCCGCTTTCTCGCGGAGATCAAGCGCTTCAGCACCACGCTTTCCGACGGAGATAAGCGGCTCGTGTTGGCGATGATCCGCAAGATGGCGACGCTGATTCCGCCGCCGGCGACGAAGAAATTGGTCATCCGCCGCACTGCGGTCTAATACTCAATTCCAATCTAATTTTGCCGATTCAGTTGTTTTGGCCGCGGATTAGGCGAATCGCATCGGGCAGAGCTGCTCCTGCACGCCCGAAGGACGGGAGGCGCGCGCCGTCGCCATCTTCCGGTTCGCCGGAGCCTTCGCCGGGCGCGAGGAAAAGATTGCTCTCGACGTCGTGTTGTTTTGTGTACAGGTCGTAGTAGCGTCCGCCGGCGGCGTAGAGCGAGGCATGCGTGCCGCGTTCGATGATTTTGCCGCCTTCGACGACCAGAATCTGTTCGGCGCGGCGAATCGTGGAAAGGCGATGGGCGATGACGAACGTGGTCCGTCCGCGCATCAGGTAACGAAGGCCTTCCTGGATGAGCGCCTCGGATTCGGAGTCGAGGCTCGATGTGGCTTCGTCGAGAATCAGGATGCGCGGATCGGCGAGGATCGCGCGCGCGATCGAGACGCGCTGCTTTTGCCCGCCGGAAAGTTTGACGCCGCGTTCGCCGACGACGGTGTCGTATTTTTTCTCTAAGGCTTCGGCAAACTCGTCGACGCGCGCGATGTGGCACGCGGCGAGAATCTCCTCTTCGCTGGCGGCCGGACGCGCAAAGGCAACATTTTCGCGAATCGTCCCGTCGAAGAGAAATGTTTCCTGCAAGACGACCCCGAGCTGTGTGCGATAAGAGTTCAGCTTCACGGTTGCAAGATCAATCCCGTCAACGAGAACGCGGCCGTTCGACGGCACATAGAACGCCGAAACCAAGCCGATAATCGTCGATTTGCCTGCGCCCGATGGCCCCACCAATGCCGTCACTGTGCCTGGCCGCGATTCAAAACTCACTTCATGCAAGACTTCCTTGCCGGATTCGTACGAGAAACTCACCTTTTCCATCGCGACTTCGCCAATGATGCGTTCCATCGTCACGGTGCGGCGCGGATCGTCGTCTTCTTTCTTCTCGTTCAGGATTTCGCGCGTCCGTTCGAGGCCGGTGATAGCCTCCGTGATCTGCGTGCCAATCGCGACGATCTGAAAAACGGGAGCGATCAGGAAGCCGAGGAAAAGATTGAACGCGAACCAGTCTCCCAGCGTCATGCTGCCGCTCAGAATTTTGTGCCCGCCAAGTTCGAGCATGAGGGCGCTGACAACCCCCAGTAAAGTAGCGCCCGAAAGGCTCATCAGGGAAGTGGCCGTGAGCGTTTTCAAAACATTGTCCAACAACCGCTGCACGCCCGTCGCGAAGATTCCTTCTTCACGCTCTTCCGCGTGATAGCCCTTTACGACGCGCACGCCTCCGAGCGATTCGGTAAGCCGTCCGGTCACTTCCGCCGTAATCTTGGGACGCGCGCGGAAAATCGGCCGGATTGTCGAGAAGGCCTTGCTGATCCCAAAGCCAAATACCAGCAGAATCGAGAACGCCACCGAAGTCAGCAAAACGCTGGTGTGAATCAGATAAACGAGCGCAAAAACCGCGGTCATCAATCCGCCGACAAATTCAACAAGACCCGTGCCCACTAGATTGCGCACGCCTTCGACATCGCTCATGATTCGGGAAACGAGCACACCCGTTTTGTTCGTGTCGTAAAAAGCGATCGGCAATCGCCCGATGTGCGCCTGCACCTGGCGGCGCAGCTCGGTAATCATTTTTTGCGCGGACTTGGAGAGCAGCTGCGTCAGCGTGAACGAAGTCAGGCCCTGAACCACAGTTGCCAACAAAACGCCCAGCACAATCGGCGTGAGGAGATACGTCTGATGGTGAATCGCCACGTTATCCACGAAGTATTTTGTGGAAGCAGGCAAGACCAATCCGCAAACGCGGTTGATGGCCATCAATACGAAGCCCAGCGCAAGCAGCCCACGCCGCGGCTTGATCAGCGCCCAGACGTCCGGCAACGATTTCCAGGCGTTCTTGCGCTTCTCGCTCTTGGATTCCTTCGAGGGCTCTTTTTCAGGGGCCATGATTGGGAACGATTATCTCAGACAATTGGATGCCGGAGCGGGATGGAAATCTACAGGCGGCTGCCCATGCCGGCTTGCAAAGGAACGCGGAACACTCGGCAGCAGAGCTTCAATTGGGGCGGCTCGCTCGCTGTCAGTCGCCCGCGGCAGCGCCGCCGCGCGGAACCTGCGCCGCGGCAGGCCGCTCCAGGTTCAGCACGCTGGCGATGAAATCGCTCACCGTGATTCCCAGGTGGCCCCAAAGGCGGCGTTTCAGGCTGCTGTAATCCTGCGTGCCGCTGAAGAGGTCGCCCACCAATTGCCGAAAGACCGCGCTGCGGTTCATGAACTGCACCATGCGCGTGGTAACGGCAGCGCCGAGAAACGATCCGCTATAGAAACGCCGCACGATGCGCGCCGCCAATTCCAACTCGGAAGAGAACGCCGCCTTCACCCAGGCCGTGTATTTCTCCGGGCAGCCTTCCGCAATCGATCGCCCCAGCAATTCGCCGGAACGCATCGCATAGAAAAGTCCTTCGCCCGTCAGCGGATCAACCCACGCCGCCGCATCGCCCACCAGTGCCCAATTTTTGCCCAGGACCGCGCGGTCGGAAAGCGTGCGTTCTCTCGGCGAGGGCAGCACGTGACTGTAAAACTTGGCGCCTTCCATGGGGATACCATGCTTCTCGACGAACGCGTTCAGATGCGTCTTCAGTTCCGTGCTCGTATGAGCGGCCATGCTTCCGCAAATTCCGAGGGAAAGATGGTCGCAGCGCGGAAACGACCAGATATAGCCCTCGAAGTGCGGCAGGAACTTTACGGTAATCGACTCGGCGGTCTGCGGAATAAAATAGCCCTGGGTCATTTCCAGTTCGTCGCGTTGCAACGCCCGCGTTTCCGGCACGATCTGATTGCGAGCGCCGGCCGCCAGGACGAGAAAATCGGCGGTACGCCATTCGCCGTCCACGGAGTAGCGCGGCTTGGGCGCGCTTGCGTCCACAGAGAGCACCCTTGCTTGCCGCACGTTGCAGCCGGCTTCTCTGGCGCGATCCAACAACATGCCATTCAGTACGCGGCGCGAATAAATCACGATGGGGTGCGACATTTCCAGGTTGGCACGATGATCGTTGCTGCTGATCAGCTCGACGTTTCGCACCAATTTTTTGGGATAGGGATTGTCCAGCAGAAAAGGAAAGCACTCGACGGCCTTATGAGTCAAACCTCCGCCGCAAGGTTTCTCCCATGCGAGCCGCTCATCAAAAATGTGAACCTGATGGCCCGCGCGCGCGAGCTGTTCACCGCACATTGCGCCGGAGGGTCCGCCGCCGACGATTGCTATCTCAGCCATAATCCTGTCTCGCTGTTGGTTTCGAACTCCGTCGCTTAACGAGGAACCTACAGGCGGCGGGCGGGTTTGACAACCAAACTCTTGGGCGACGGTTCCTTTCAAGTGGTGGGGAAAACCACCAGGCAGAACCCTGCGAGGAGTATAGCACCGAAAACTGCCGCCGCTGTGGCGGAGGCGGTAACTTCCCGGACAACGTTCATCCCCCACCTTTGGAGAAGACAAAAGAGCCCAAAATAGGGCGCCAGGAGCACCACGAGGATTTGGCCGCTGTGCAAGAAGAAGATGCCTGCAACGATGGCGCCGCAAGCAATCAGGCGAAGAAAGAGCGCGGTGAACAATCGCCACGGGCCCTTGCCGGGCGACGCGGGACCGAGCAGCAACTCTTCCGCTGCGTGATAGGGAAGAACAGCGAGGAACAGCGGAGCGAAGCGCTCCCATCGCGCCGCCGTCAGCCATGCTTCGCTGAACGTCAAATCAATCCAGTTCGTGACGAGGAATTGCAGCAGCAAAGCGGCGAAGGCGGCGATAAGCAGAGTGAGGTAAATAGGTCTGGCGGCTGAGGCGCTGTTTGCGTCCGGCGCAAACACTTCGCGCAACAAATTCCAATGCAAGGCCAGTAGAACCACGCCGAGGATCAGCAGAAGACTTGCGAAATAGGCGCCTTCGAAGAGGTGCAGCGCACGCAACGGGATCCAATAAGTGAGAAGCCCGACTGCGCCCAAAGCGATGATCCCACACTCAACGAACGAACGGCCTTTGGCTATGGCGGGGCAATTTTCTGTTCGCGGCGAAACGTCGTTTTTGCTCTGCAGAGTTTCGCGGAGAAATGGCCCCGCCAATAAAAGTATCCCGACGAAACCTGCGAAAAAGCCGAGCAATCCTCGGTGCGAAGGCAAAGCTGGCCGCTCATTCAAATGCAGAACCAGAGCCGCCCACTTTTCCGCGACGGACATGGCCATCGCGCTGAACAAAATGCTCACGTGAGACGAGCGGGGAATCACGACGTACTGGCTCGTCCCGTCGCCGGGAATCGGCACCAATTCTTTCGCTGCATCTCGGATTCGCTCCGGCTCCCAAGCCGCGCTCATCACCAGCGAATGCGACGGCAGCGCGCCGAATCCATGGAAAGGAATCGTTTCGGGAGGAATCCCCGCGATCGGCCTCATGGGCGCAGGAGAAATCGCAATCACGCCGGCAACGGGAACGTGCGAAGCAACCTGCAATGCATCAGCCCCGCCGAGGGAATGGCCCGCCAGGATCGTCTTTTCTGGATCGAGCAGACCGCGCGCGATCAGTTCGCGTACCAGGTTTTCGCTGCATTCTTCCGAGCGCTCATACGAAAACGGGCCGTCCGTTCTCCCATGCCCCGGCAAGTCCGGCACAAACACACGCAAGCCCTGCGAAGCGAATCCCGCTGCGAGGTAAGACATGATCCGCTTGTTTGCGGAAAGCCCGTGCAGCAGGACGACATATCCCTGCGGCGTTCCTCCATCTGGCACACCGCCGGCTGGTTCCACGATGTCCGTCACCAGGCGGCAGCCTCCCGCGTCAATGCGAAAAGTATGCGGGTGATAGGGAACTGTCAGCGCCAGCCACAATCCCGCGCCGCAGAGTCCTGCGCCAAGGGCCGCGCGAATCATTTTGTGGGACTTCATCGCAGACGCCCGGCCCCAAAGCGTTGCGCGTCCCGTGCGTGGTAAACTAGCCTTTCACTTAACACCAGGGCGGTCTTTGCGCGGGCCTTCATGGAGTTCCTTTGCACCCAGGGATTTTGACTATCGAAGAAGCGATTTTGCGGTTTGGCCGCGAGAAACGCAACGGCCGCCGCGTCGTCTTCACCAACGGTTGTTTCGAATTGCTGCATCCCGGCCATCTCAGAATTTTGGAGCAGGCGCGCGGCCTTGGAGATGTTCTTGTCGTTGGCCTGAACAGCGACGATAGCGTTTATCAATTGAAGGGGGACGGCCGGCCCATTTGGCCCGAGCGCAAACGGGCTGAGATTCTTGCCGCCCTTGAATGCGTCGACGCTGTCGTGATCTTCAATGAACTCACGCCCCGCGAGATTATCGCAAAACTGCTTCCCGATGTGCTTGTTAAGGGAGACGACTGGGCCCTAGATCAAATCGTTGGCCGTGAAGAAGTCGAACGTGCAGGCGGGATAGTTCAGAGGGTTCCGATCCTGCAGGGCTATTCGACCACGGCCCTCGTCAAGAAGATCCGCGAAGGCGCGCAAGCCTCTCGCGTGGAAGCCTGACGTCCCCGCATGATCCTGCCTGCCGTTCGCGAACGATTGGAAGCTGTGCTTCGCCACCCCGCGGTGGAAGGCGCGCTCGGAGCATTGCGCGATGGCGCGCGGCACATTTCGCTTTCGGGTTTGCACGATGTGGCCAAGGCTCTGGCCGCTGCGTATCTCACGCACGAACTTCGCCGGCCCGCCTTCTTCATCACGGATTCAAATCGCCGCGCCGAATCTCTCGCGGAAACCGTGCGGTTTTTTTCGAATGTTTTTCCTGGTGCTACGGGCGGGGTGGCCACTCTTCCAGCTTTTGACACTCTGCCCTGGGAATCGCAAAGCCCGCATCCGGACATTCTGGAGCGCCGCGCCGCAACGCTTTTTCGGCTGACGGACGGCCAAGTTTCTTTAGTCATCGCGCCGGTCCAGGCCGCTCTTTGGCGCTTTCAAGATGCCACGCTCTATTTGTCGCTGGCGCGCACGCTTTCGAAGGACGCGGAAGTCCCGCTCGAAGAATTCGTGGCGCATCTCGCGGGCGTGGGCTACACGCGCACCGAAATGGTCGAACTGCCAGGACAGTTCGCGATACGCGGCGGCATCATCGACGTCTTTTCCGCGGAAGCGCCTCGCCCCGTCCGAATCGAGTTGCTTGGTGACACCGTCGAATCGGTGCGCGAATTCGATCCGCGCACGCAGCGCTCGATCGCGCCCGTGAATCGCACCACGCTCTTGCCGCTCACGGAATGGAACATTGCCGCTCTGGTGAGCGCGTCGCGAGCCGCATCGGCCACGGCAGCCCCGCCCTGGGAAGCAACTTCCTTCTTCGGTCCCGCGGAGCTGCGTGGGCAAAGCTCGCTTTTCGAGCTGGCGGAAAGCTCGCTCAAACCTGTCGTATTCCTGGACGAGCCGCAGAGTCTGCGCGATGCTGCCGAAAAGCATCTCGCGCACGCCACGGAAGTTTACGAGCGGCAGGGCAGTGCCAGCGCTCCATCAGCATCCCATTTCTTCCTGGACGAAGCGGAGTTCGCCGCCGCGCTCGAAAAAACTTCGCAAGCGCATCTCGAACAGCTCGCCGTCAATATCGGCTCGGCACCGCAATTCGAGCTCTCTTCGCGTCCCAGCGCCCGCTTTCACGGCGACGTCGTTGCCTGCATGAGCGACGTGAAATCGAAGCTCGCTTCAGGCGGAAAAGTTTTCCTCACCGCTGCCAGCACCGGCGAACTCGAGCGCCTCGCGGACATCTCCCGCGAATACGACGTTCCTTACGTTCTCGGCGAAACGGAAAACGCCGCCGCCGGTTTCACCGCCGAAGGCGCGCTCGAAACCGCTGGCCTTCTCCTGATCCGCGCGCCGTTCTCGGAGGGCGTCACGTTTCCCGAGGCCAAGCTCACAATCTTTGGCCACGCCGATCTTTTCGACGTCGCTCCGACGGTTGAGCGCCCCAGCCACAAGATTCGCACTTCCGGGTTTTTCACCGATTTCGCGGAGCTAAAGCCCGGCGATTTTATCGTCCACGTCGATCACGGCATCGGCCAGTTTGAAGGCCTGCGCCAAATCGAATCGGACGGCCATCGCGGCGAATTCATGCTGCTGCGCTACGCCGACGATGCGCGCCTCTACGTCCCTCTCGAACGCATGGACCTCGTCCAAAGCTACCGCGTCGTCGAGGGCTCACACCCGACGCTCGACAAGCTCGGCGGCACCGGTTGGAGCACCCGCAAAACCCGCGTCCGCAAATCCCTCGAAGATATGGCGGAGCAGCTTCTGCAACTCTATGCGGCCCGCAAGACCGCGCAAGGTTTTGCGTTTTCCGCGGACGGTAATTTCCAACGCGAATTCGAAGACGCCTTTGAATTCGAGGAAACCGTCGACCAAAACACCGCCATCGCCGACATCAAGCGCGATATGGAGCGCCCCACACCGATGGACCGCCTCCTCTGCGGCGACGTGGGCTACGGCAAGACCGAAGTCGCCATGCGCGCAGCCTTCAAAGCCGTCGCCGACAGCAAACAAGTGGCCGTCCTCGCGCCCACCACCGTTCTCGCCTTCCAGCATTTCGAAACGTTCAAGCAGCGTTTCGCGGCCTTTCCCGTGCGCATCGAAATGCTCAGCCGCTTTCGCTCGGCCGCGGAACAAAAGAAAATTCTCGCCGATGTCGAAGCCGCCAAAGTGGACATCATCATCGGCACACACCGCCTCCTCTCGAAGGACGTCAAGTTTCAGGATCTTGGCCTGCTCGTCGTGGACGAAGAACAGCGCTTCGGCGTGGCTCACAAAGAGCGCCTCAAGGAAATGCGCCAAAACGTCGATGCTCTCGCCCTTTCTGCCACGCCAATCCCTCGCACCTTGCACATGTCGCTCGTCGGCTTGCGGGATATGTCCGTCATCGAGACTCCGCCGCGCGATCGTCTAGCCATACAAACTGTCGTCGCTTCGTTCCAGGAAGACTTGGTCCGCCGCGCCATCGAAAACGAAATGGCCCGCGACGGCCAGGTCTACTTCATCCACAACCGCGTCGAATCCATCTACTCGCTCGCGACTCTCGTCCAGAAGCTCGTGCCAAAGGCCCGCGTTGTAGTAGGCCACGGCCAAATGGGCGAAAAAGAACTCGAAAGCGTCATGTTGAAATTTATCCGTGACGAAGCCGACGTCATCGTCGCCACAACCATCGTCGAAAACGGCCTCGACATCCCCAAAGCCAACACCATCCTCATCAACCGCGCCGACCGCCTCGGCCTCGCCGAACTCTATCAACTTCGCGGCCGCGTTGGCCGCTCGCATCAACGCGCCTACGCCTATCTCCTCGTCCCGCCGGACACATCTCTTTCCGAGATCGCGCGCAAACGCCTCTCCGCCATGAAAGAGTTCAGCGAACTCGGCGCAGGATTTCGCATCGCCGCTCTCGATCTCGAACTTCGAGGCGCCGGCAACATGCTCGGCCGCCAGCAGCACGGCCATATCGAAGCCATCGGCTTCGATATGTATTGCCAAATGCTTGAGCGCGCCGTCTCCAAACTGAAAGGCGAGGAATCTGTCCCCGAACTCCGCACCACGCTCAGCCTCGGCCTCGACGTCCGCATTCCCGAAAACTACATCCCCAGCGAAAACCTCCGCCTGCGCACCTACAAGCGCATCTCCTCGATCGCCACCGAGGAAGAGAAGCAGGATGTGCGCCGCGAACTAGCCGACCGCTTCGGCGCACCGCCCGCCACGGTGGAAAACCTTTTGGAGTACGCTGTCCTCAAATCCATGTGTGAACGCTTGCGCATCTCGGCGGTTGAGCGTCAGGGCAACCGCGTCGCTATCCGCTTCCACGCCGAAACGCCGCTCGACCCCGCCACGCTGGTCAAGGTCGTGCGCTCGCGCAAGGGCATAAAACTCGATCCCAGCGGCGTCCTCTGGCTCGAAACCACCCGTGGGGAATCGGTCCCCGGCGCTCTCAGAAACGTATTGCTCGGCCTCCAAGGGCAGAGCTAAACTCTAGGAACGAGGAACTACATGCGTAATCTTGCAGTCATCGCGGCTCTTTTTATCGCCCTGCCGCTCGCGGCGCAGCAGCCCGTCAATCCGACTCCGCAGCCACAGAAACCGGCTCAGCCCACCCTGGAAAAGCCGGACGAGGCTCCCCCCGACACGCCTGCCGCAACAAAGCCCAAGAAACCGTTGCCACCCAAAATGCCGGTAGCCTCTGACAACGAAGGCAAAGTCGTCGAAGAGATCGTCGCCCGCGTCAACAACGAGATCATCACCCGCTCTGAACTCGACCACTCGAGGGCGAGCGCCGCGGATGACGCCAAGCAGGAGTGCCAGAACCGCTGCACTCCGGAGCAACTGAAATCGATCGTCGCGGACCACGAGAAAAATGCCCTCAGCGACCTCATCGACCAATCCCTCCTTGTCCAGCGTGGCAAGGATATGGGACTGAACGTCGAAGCCGAAACCATCAAGCAGCTCGACGAGATTCGCATCGAAAACAAGCTCACCAGCATGGAAGCTCTCGAGCAAGCCGTCACCGCCCAGGGCCTCAATTGGGATGATTTCAAAAACAACATCAGCAACGGAATCCTCACCAAAAAAGTCATCAGTGAAGAAGTAGGCTCGCACGTCAACATCGGCAAGGACGAAATCCAGAAATACTACGACGATCATAAGAGCGACTACATCCGGCCCGAGCAAGTTGTCCTTCGCTCGATCGAGGTGAACACCGCCGGCAAAGATGCCGCCGAAGTCGCCGAACTGAAGAAAAAAGCGGACACGGCTCTCAAGCGGGTTAAGGACGGCGAAGACTTCGGCGAAATCGCCAAGCGCTATTCCGACGGCGCCACCGCCAAACAGGGCGGATACTTGGGTGCTTACAAACGGGGAGAACTGTCGCCGCAACTTGAAGATGTAGTTTTTAAATTGAAGAAAAACGACCTCACCGATGTGCTCGAAACCAAGCAGGGCTTCCTCATCATGCAGGTCATGGAGCATTACGACGAAGGCCAGCAGCCGCTCGATAAAGTCGAAAACGAAATCAGCAACAAGCTTTACGAGGAAAAGATGCAGCCCGCCCTGCGCGATTATCTGAAAACCCTTCGCGAGCAAAGCTACGTCATCGTCAAGCCCGGCTACCAGGACTCCGCTGGCGGCGGCAACTCAGAGATTCAGGAAGTCAGCGCCACCCCCGAGGTCACCAAGACCAAAAAGGGCCACAAGAAATACCTTCTTTTCGGCAAGCGCCCCGGGGATTCGGGCGACTGATGAAGTCGCCGTTCATTAGCGATCTTGCCGCGGAACAAACCATCCTTACTTTTTTTCTGGTCAACGAAAAAGAAATTCGCAACACGCGCGCGGGCAAGTCTTATCTCCGTCTCGAACTCGGAGACCGCACGGGCGCCATCGAAGCCGTCATGTGGGATCAAGCGGAAGCCACCGCGAAAGACATTGGCCGCGGCGACGTGGTCAAAGTCAATGCCCGCGTCGAGAGCTACCGCAACAAGCTTCAGCTCACCCTGCAGCAACTCCGCCTCGCCAAACCGGAAGAAGTCGATCTCGCCGATTTTCTCCCGCACACAAAAGAAGACCTCGGCAAACTTTGGTCCCAGCTCCTTGACTACGCGAACTCCATCCAAAATCCCTGGCTCAAAAAATTAGTCAACTCCATCCTCGCCGATCCCGCCATCGCCGCGCGTTACAAGCGCGCCCCCGCCGCCAAAGTCATGCACCACGCTTATCTCGGCGGCCTTCTCGAGCACGTCGTCGGCCTCTGCGGCCTCGCCAAGCAAATCGCCGCCCACTATCCCGAGCTCAACGCCGACCTTTTAATGACCGTCGCCATCCTCCACGACGTCGGCAAGCTCGAAGAGCTCTGCTACGACCGCGCCATCAGCTACACCACCGAAGGCCAGCTCCTCGGCCACATCGTCATGGAACTCGAAACGGTTTCGAAAGCCATGGACGCCATCGAAGGTTTTCCTCCGCATTTGAAAGCCGTCGTCCAGCATCTCCTCATCAGCCATCACGGCCAGTACGAGTTCGGTTCGCCGAAACTCCCCATGATTCGCGAAGCCCTCGTCTTTCATTACCTCGACGACATGGACTCCAAGATGGCCGCCGTCCGCGCCGCCCTCGCCGCCGACTCCGGCGAAGAAGAATGGTCCACCTTCAGCCCCGCCCTCGGGCGCAAATTCCTAAAGCTCGACGCCTTCCTCAAGTCCTAATCTCGCCGTGGTAGTGTCACCCTTCTGCGGCTGACCGCGGAGATTGCGATTTCACCATGCCCAACACCATCGCGATCTGCCCCGAATGATAAATCGTGTGCTGCACCGTCCCAGTGAGCAGCGTCTCGTACGGATAGTCGCGCCCCGGAACCTGCTTCGCCAAATCCTCCACGGGAAAATTCCGAATCTTCTCCTCCAGCAAATCACGGCTCCTCTTCCACCGCGCCACGAGTTCGTCCCACGGAATCTGAGGCTCCGCCCACTCCTTGTCAGCTTCCCAACGCGGCATCGGACAAGTGTCGGAAGTATTCCGGGTTCTTTCATTCCAGAGCAGCAAATGCTGCAGCAGCTCGGAAATGGAATGGCCTGTTGTGACAGGCCGGATAGTTGCCAGCTCTGGTGTAACCCGCCCTAGCAGCTCGCTCAGCGTCGGCCCGTACCACGCCCCCTTCACCGTCGCTGCGTAATATGCATCAGCAATTTGTCTTGGTTGGTTCACGAGTCCCCGCCTCCCGCTCCGACAACTTCGGCGCCTCCGCGGAGCCCAGTTTAGAGCAACCGTCAAGGCAAAAACCAACCCGCACGGCCGGCCCACTATGTGCCACCTGCCGTCCTTCACTGCCATCCGGGACGAGTATCAAGCCGATCGAACCGCAATGACCTCAGTCTTCGCGATACCGGACACGGTCGTGTTCCGCAATCCAGAGCTGTTTTTTAGGTGATCGACTTGTGAGGAGAGGCAGCAGCCGTTTCAGCAGGGCGATTAGCGTCAACTTGTCTTGAGCGCGGGAACGAAATACAACTACGCCGGAATGAAACTTTGGTGGATACGTCTGCATGTTGCCGAAATCCAGATCCAGCGTCAGAAGGATTCTGTCTTCCGCCTGGCACCGTTCAAATACTGCTGAATCGGCCGCTCCTGTCAGCTGTTGATCGGCGACTGTATCCGCCTCGTGACCCTGATCTCGGAGTATCGCGGCGTGTTCCGCCGGCAAATTTTCGTCAACCTTGAATTTCAAGCTGTCGTTTCCAGCGGCAAGTCTACGGTCCCTTCGCGCGCTAGCTCTGCCGCATACGCTAGTGCCGCGTCAATATCCGCCTCCACCAGCCCAGGGTAGCTCCGCAGAATCTCCTCGCGAGCAATGCCGGCGGCAACGTTATCGATTACGGCGGAAACCATCACGCGTGTTCCCCGAACGCAAGCTCGCCCGTGACAAACCGCCGGATTCACGCTGATTCGCTCTCGCCAATTCTGCATTCCGCTATCTTAACCCCATTTCCCATTGGTTCGTCCCGTTCGTTTGCGCGATCATCTAGAAAAGTGAGTCTTGAGCAGGGATAGTCATCCGTTGAAGTTGCCCAAATCTGCAAAAAATGTCGCCCAGCGCCTCGCCGAGCAAGACCGTGTCTCCCGGAACCAGAGGATCGCATCAGCTACCTGGCGGTCGCTCGCAGTGTGTCGCGCAGGAATTCATCGGCCTCGCCTCGTACCCCGAATCCAAGTCGCGCACGTCGTAGCAATTAAGGAAGTAAGTATTGAATAATAGGGATGGGACGTTTGCTCGGGCATGTTGAGTCCCTTCCACACAAAGGAGCTCAGATGCCCCGACCAAGGAAGCGCTATTTGCTCGGGTTCTTCCTCGCGGCCTTCGTGGTTTCTCCGCTTAAGGCGCAGACTCCTCCCTCTAACAACCCGAGCAGACCGCCCCAGACCGCAATACCGGCGATCAAGGTCGAAACGCGCGTCGTTCTCTTGGATGTCGTGGTTACAGATCACAAAGGCGAAACAATCCCAAATTTACGCCGGGAGGACTTCCAGGTCACCGAGGACGGCAAGCCCCAAGCCATCTCTGCTTTCGAGGAACACAAACGCGAAACCTCCCTGCCGGTCACCCCTCCCGAGTTGCCCCCAAATGTCTATACGAACTTTCAGCCGATCAAGCCCAGCGATTCCGTCAACGTCCTTCTGATCGACCTACTGAATACCCAGCCGTGGTTCCAGAAAGACATCTGCAACCAAGCCATCAAATACCTGAGAACGATTCCGCGCGGCACGCGCCTTGCCATCTTTACCCTCAACACGCAGCAGCTGCGTCTCGTTCGCGGCTTCACCACCGATTTCTCCGGACTTTCCGCAGCATTGGACGATAAGAAATCCGGCGTCATTCCTGAGTCATCGTGGCTCAACCCAACCCCTTCACGGCAGGCAGCCGAAATGGCGGGCCTCTCCGCCATGATCAAGATGCAGGCCGCACCAATCGCGGTCGATGCCGTAAGCCAATATCTAGGAGACGAGGCCGCTTTCCATATGGGTGCCCGTGGTGACCTCACACTGCAAGCCTTTCAGCATCTCGCGCGCTATCTTTCCGGCATCCCCGCGCGCAAAAACGTGATTTGGCTCGCGGATACTTTCCCGATCAGCTTTGTTCCCGAAGACAAGGTCCACACTCCCAGACATCAGGAGTACGTTCAACAAACCTCGGACATGCTCACCGCCGCGCAGGTCGCCATTTACCCGGTCTCTGCCCGTGGCCTTATCGGTGAAGGTGGCTCCGACGTAGTACCCCTTGCCCCAGGAGAAAAAATACTTGATGAGCTAGCTACCACCCAGATCGCCATGGAAACGATTGCCCAGGAAACCGGCGGCCGCGCCTTCTACAACACCAACGGCCTCGATACAGCCATGGCTAAGGCGGTCGATGAAGGCTCGCACTACTACACCCTGGCCTACTCCCCCAGCAACCCCAAAAACGACGGCAAATACCGTCGCATCTCAGTCAAAGTTCCAAACGCGAGCTACAAACTCTCCTATCGCCGCGGCTACTATGCCGATAAGCTTGAGGCGCCCCAAGCCGTTGAAGACGCCGCCAACGATCCGCTCATCCCGCTGGTGGGATTTGGAATGCCCAACTTCGATCAGATTACCTATCAGATTCAAGCCAGCCCTGTTCAGCCGCAGCCTACGCCCAAGGCGCGCCGCGCCGGCCTCAACGCCGAATTGAAAGGGCCTTTCACGCGCTACGGCGTGGACATTGCGGTTTCCCTGGAGAATTTCGCGCTCCAAACGACCTCGGATGGTGTGCGGCATGGCCGCCTTGAGGCGATGCTCGTTGCTTATGATCGGGAAGGAAAAATCGTCAACATTTCGAAGCGCGCTAGCAGATTCGCCTTGAAGCCTGCCGCGTACGCCGAGCTCGAATCGAAAGGCCTTCCGCTGTATCTCGAGATCGATGTCCCACCAGGCGACATCTATCTACGCACCGGAATTTATGATCTTGGTTCGGGCAACGCCGGCACACTGGGCTTCCCGCTGAATGCGGCCCGCTATATCCCCACTTCAACGAAGTAGAGCCCATCGAACATTTGCGTCCTCGCACGGCGACTCGCCCATACGCGGTGTTCGCACATGACTACATTCCGTACCCAGCGGGTGGGCCGTTCGGTTCGGCTGCGGCTCAGTCCCTAAACGGTGGGCCCATTACGACGATCGCGCCCGCCGCCAGCAGCAAGCAGACCCCGGCAACGCCCGGTATCTCGGTAGGCGGATGCTGGCTCTCAGAATTTTGCTTGGCGGTTTCCGAATGGTCGTGCGCCATCGACCGCTTCCAGACTCCCGCCTGAAGTGCAAACAGCACCAGCGCAAACACGATAAGCAGAACGGCGCGACGCTTCGCAAGTCGCATACATACCTCGGCTTTCTGGCTGGTATCTCCATTTTAACAAGTTGGCTGGGGGCAGCGATGCCGATTTGAAATCTTCCGCGCCTTCGCGATTCCGGGCACAGAGTTCTCGACCACCCTTGGCATCGCGGGAGGCCGAACCGTGCGTACTGAATCCATATAAGGAGAGGTTTTCCGTCTGGTTCTACTCTCGACCCACCACCCACCACGCACCATCTTCCCCCTGCTTTTCCACAGTTGATTCGAATAACATTAAAGTAATCTGTTGACATCGCGTTAACGTCCATGCTAACATCCCGCATGATTGTCGCCACCGAATCCGACCACGCCTCCCCCTCTTCTCTGCGATACCTCCGTTGTCTCCGCGCCTCTGCGTTATCTTTTGATTTTCATACTCCGTCCCACTCTAAACTTGTGTCACCCCAGGTCTCCACTGTCCAGGTCTGCGCCAGTCCCCGGGAGCACGCGGTCTATGCCGGCATACATAACTCCTTTAGAATCAGAGTTGGCTCTGTTGACATCCTCGGCACAGGTTGTGTTTCGAGGAGTCGACAAGTAGGGTCCAGAGGTGTTTTCTGATGGGGCAGGAGGGACGATGGCCGAAGTTGGACTCCTGCCCATTGCTCGCGTGGCGCTGCAAGTAGCCACGCAGGTTTTGCCGCCCTACCGCACGCGCTTCAGCAAACACCAGTTCACCCAGCCGCAGTTGTTGGCGGTGCTGTGTCGGATGCGCTTCGAAGACTGGACCTTTCGCGAGGCCGAGACGCGCTTGCGCGAGCACCAAGAATTGCGCAGCGCACTGAAATTGCAGGCCGTGCCGGACTACACCACGCTGTACCGTTTTCTGCGGCGACTGGACGACGACACCTTGGAGCGCGGACTGAGCGAAACGGTGCGTCGCTTGCGTGCACGCCGGCGTCGGCCCGTTTCTGCCGCCATCGATGGCACCGGACTGTCCTACAATTCCGTCAGCACCTTCTTTGTACGGCGCATGGAACAGCACGCAGAGCACAGTTCGCGGCATCGCCGTTGGTTGAAGTGGGTGATTGTGGTGGATGTGCAGCAACAAATTTTGCTGGCGCAACGGGCGCATCAAGGACCCGGATCTGACGTGCGCGCCCTGCCAGGATTGCTGGACGTGGCAGCTCGAGGCGCGCCCATTGGCCTGGTGCTGGCGGATGCGGAGTTCGACTCGGAACCCAACCACGAATACATTCGCCAGCGCCTGGGAGCTCGGAGCATCATTCCTGCCAAGCGCCGGGGTATTCCCCAAGGCACCATTCGGAATCAGATGTTCCGCGCCTTCCCGAAAAAACCCTACCGGCAACGCGCCAAGATCGAAACCATCTTCTCGGTCATTAAACGCAAGCTCTCCTCACGTGCACCCGGGCGCAGCTTGGCCATCCAGATCCGTCAGGCCCTGTTGCTCGGTCTTACCTACAACCTCTACCGCCTCAGGCATTTGCTCCCTCCGCAGGATGTCAACAGAGCCATCAGAGTTTGCGAACCGTCTGCAAGTATTGATTCTAAAGCACTTACAGGAATCTTAAGTCCTTTAGATACAGTGTTTACAAAAAAACCGGGGGGAGGGGTAAGCCCATGGCTGACACGCGATCTCCACCTCAGCCCCGTTGCCAGCGTGTTAATTTCGCTACACCTGTACGAAGGACATCCCCGAACGCGCCCGCCAGAATCCGGGAGAATGTTAGGGTGGTGGCAAGGCAAGATGACCAATTCCTAGCCTTTTCCTGACGGGAGACACAGCACATGCGACGCTTAAATTCTATGCAACACCTGCTCCGTTATTTCCTCCATTACGCGCTCTACGCCATTGTAGTCATGCTGGGTGCTTCGCCCTCGTTCGCTCAGTCGCAGGTTGCCACCCAGGCCGAATCGCAGTGGTCGAGGGAATTAGAAAAATATCCCGGCTTGCTCCCCGAGCTGGAGAAATTGATCGGAAAGCTGCAGCAAAACGTTCAGCTTCCCGCTTCGCGAAGCGAAAGCCGCTTACTTCCTTTGCTACCCGAATCGACCGTGTACTATGCCGCGCTCCCCAACTATGGCGATTCCGCGCAGCAGGCTCTCGCGATTTTCCGACAGGAGCTGAAGGAGAGCCCGGTGCTCCACGATTGGTGGACCCATGGCGACCTCGCCACTTCCGGACCCAAGATCGAGGAGGCCATGGAAAAATTCGGCCAGCTCCATCAGTTCCTCGGCAACGAAATCGTCTTCTCCGGTTCGATGGACGCCAAGCACAAGCCGGGCACCTTCGTGGCCTTTGCCGAAATTCGCAAGCTCGGCCTCGACAAGTTTATCGAGCAAGAGATAGCGGAAGCCGGCGGCGCATCGAAAGCCGGCGTACAGGTTTTCGACCAGCAGGGACTCGACAAAGTCCTCGCAATCCTCTCCAAGGATCTCCTCGTGCTGGTCAGATCGGACTTCGTCATCGCAACGACTGACTTGGCCATGCTTCGCAGCTTCAACGCAAGCCTCAAGCCCGGCGCCGCAGGCCAGTTCGCTGCGACTCCATTCGGTCAGAAGATCGCGCAAGAATATCAAGGCGGCGCCACAGTTTTGGCAGCCGCGGACCTGCGCAATATTCTTAAGCAAGTCGCGACGGGCCAAGCCGCGATCGGCACGAAGGACAGTCAAGAAACCTTTCATCGCAGCGGTTTTGCTGACATGAAGTATGCGGTTTGGAAGCGCACTACGGATGCAGGCCAATCCGTCAGCCAGGGAGAACTCAGCTTCAGCGCCCCGCGCCATGGCGCTGCTGCCTGGCTCGCCAAGCCCGCGCCTCTTGGCAGTCTGGACTTTGTGTCCCCGCGCGCTTTTTATGCAATGACCGTCGTTCTCACTAGCTTGCCGCAGATGTTTGACGACATCAAAGAGATTACAGGCCCATCGAAGGCCGGCACATTTGCGATGATCGCTGGAGGCGAAAAAGGTCTAAATCTCAGCCTTAAGGACGACCTGCTCAGCCAGCTCTCCGGCGAGATTACTGCGGAGCTGGACAGCGTCAGCCCCCAGCCCGTATGGAAGGCCATTCTCAAAGTGAATGATGTGGATCATCTGCAGAAGACCCTGACTACCTTGCTGGCTGTGGGCCAGCTTCCCACCGAACATGCAGAACAGGCCGGAGTCACCTACTACACCGTCCGTGTTCCCTCCCAAAAGAATCCCACCGAGATGGCGTATACATTCTTGGATGGATATCTGATCGTAGCCTCGAGCCCACAGGATCTGTTCGAGGCCATGCGGCTGCACGGCTCCGGCGAATCGCTCGCCAAGTCCAAGAAATTCCTGGCGTCGTTACCGCCGGGACGCTCTCCCGAAGCTTCGGCATTGTTCTACCAGGACCCGATCGCCATGGGGGTGCTGCAAGCACGTCAGTTATTTCCTCAGTTGGCGGACTCTCTCGCACAGTTCTCGAAAGATGCCGTCCCGTCGGTCACTCGCGTTTACGGCGAGGAGTCCGCAATTCGTGAAACGAGCAACAGCAGTACGCTCGATTTCAGTATGCCGCTGGTAGTGGCCGCAATCGCCATTCCCAATCTCCTCCGATCGAGAATCGCAGCCAACGAAGCCAGCGCCGTCGGCAGCCTTCGCAGCGTGAATACGGCGCAGGTTACTTACGCGGCCACGTATCCCCAGCGAGGCTTCGCTCCCACTCTCGCGACCTTCGGCTCGGATCCCCATGCTGCTACGGCCACTTCGGCCGAGCACGCTGGCTTGCTCGATGAATCTCTTGCCAACGCGAGTTGCATCGGTGAGGCGTGGTGCACCAAGTCCGGATATCAATTCCGGGTTACAGCTTTCGGAAAGCTCCAACCTCGGAAAGAATATGTTGCGGTCGCCACACCCGTCGACCCCAACACCGGAACAAGAAGTTTCTGTTCCACCTCCGACGCGATCATTCGTTTTAAATTAGGCCCGCCGGTGATCGCGCCTCTCAGCGTATCGGA
Source organism: uncultured Acidobacteriota bacterium (assembly GCA_963843265.1). Classification (GTDB taxonomy): domain Bacteria; phylum Acidobacteriota; class Terriglobia; order Acidiferrales; family UBA7541; genus Acidiferrum. Next base: position 491,268 of record CAWJJR010000008.1, read on the forward strand.
ATGCCGTGCCTGGGCGCCGCTGCAATAGCGGAGTTTGGCTTGCCACAAGCTCCGTTGTCAGCCTAGACTGAAAAAGACGGTCGCATCCGGCGTTCTGTGCAAGGGATAGAAAACGAGCCGAGAATAGCGAGGATTTGCATGTTTCCCGCTTCGCTCAAAATTCGCGATTTGACCATCACGCCTGCGGCGGTTCTCGCCCCTATGGCCGGCGTGACGGACACGCTTTTTCGTCGCGTCATTCGCGGCCTCGGCGCCTGTGGCTTGCTCATGACGGAGTTCACCAGCTCCGAAGGGATCACTCGCAGCGCTGCCAAAACGCTCCGTTACCTTTACTTTCAGGAAGATGAGCATCCCATCACCGCGCAGCTCTTCGGCGCGAATCCGCAAGTCATGGCCGAAGCGGCCCGCATGGTCGAAGATCTCGGCTACGACGCCGTGGACATCAATCTTGGCTGCCCCGCCAAGAAGGTCGTCAAGTGCGGCGGATCGGGTTTGCTGCGCGATCTTCCGCTTCTCGGTGAGATTTTCCGAACTGTTCGCGCCGCCGTCAAAATCCCGCTCACCATCAAAATCCGTGCCGGCTGGGATGAAAATACCATCGTGGCTGTCGAGGTCGCGAAAATGGCCGAAGACATTGGCGTTGAAGGCGTCGCCGTGCATCCACGCACGCGAACGCAGGGTTACGCCGGCGCAGCCGACTGGAGCATCATCGCCGCCGTGAAACAAGCCGTGAAAATTCCCGTGATCGGCAACGGTGACATCAACACTCCCGAAGACGCCGAGCGCATGTTCCGCGAAACCGGTTGCGATGCCGTCATGATCGGCCGCGCCGCCGCCACCAATCCCTGGATTTTTCGGCAAATGCAGCAATATGCCTCGAGTGGCGCCTACGACACGCCCACCGAGGACGACCGGCACCGTTTACTCTCCGGCTACTATAGGCAAATTTGTGCTGCCAACCTGCCCGATGGTATAGGCAAAATGAAGCAGTTCGCTTGCTGGTTCACTCATGGCGTGGGGAACGGCAGCGAGCTTCGACGAATCGTTCATGCGGCGCGAACGCCCAGTGAGGTTGTCGAGAAGGTGGAATCCTTCTTCGAGAGCCGAACCGCTGCGATGGGCCACCGTTTTTCGGCTGAGCAAAATGTCAGCCGCTTTGCGGCCGCCCAAAGCGCTGATGGCTTAGCCGCCGCTGAAAGTTGTAACCGCTCTGTGGCCGAAGACCCGGGCTGCACAGCGGACGCCAGAAAAGAGGACCCGGCCCATGGTCCCATTGACGCAGACCGCTACGAGGCAACGCTCGGAGCGTAGAATCGCCGTTCGTCTCCCGCTCAGAGTGCGAGGACGCGACAGCCGCGGCGTAATCTTCGAAGAAGAAACGTCCAGCGAAAATTTGTGCCGCAGCGGGGCCGCGTTTTTGACGCGCTTCGATGTTGCTATTGGCAGTGACCTCGAAATCCGCATTCCGTTCTCGCATTACGCCTCGCGCCGCACCGAGGCGGATTTCTCCACCTCCGGCCGCGTCGTCCACGTCGTGGATGCTAGCGGTCCAGGCGAACGTCTCGTCGGCGTCCAGTTCACCGGCCCCCGCTTCCAGCGCGTGTTCCGCTCCGAATCCGCCGCTTAACGCGCAGCCGTAGCGCTCTAAATTATCTTTGGAAAAATTGCCCGCCGATGCAAGGAGGGCTCTCGCTTAGCCAGTTGCTTGTGTCCCTATTTTTCTGAGGCACAGACAAAATTTCCGGCGTCGTTAGTGTCGCCGGTGCCTTTGTATTTCGCGGCTTGCGGATACGCGCACAGCGGCCGCGTTTCTTTCACCACTGGTTCAGCCGCTCCAGGCCCCAATTTCGCGGCGATGATCTCTGATGGCGCCACGCCTTTTTCGACCCATTGCTCGAGTGCCATGTACATGTTGTGCTGCGGATCGTTCTGCGGGCTCGAACCGTATTGCCCAAAAACATCAGGGCCTGGTCCGCCGCCGCAATGCTGCATTCCCGGCACCATGTACAGCCGCAAGAATGAGTCCGTCACTGGCTTGCCCAACGTGGTTTCAACGCGCTCGAAGTAATTGATGGTGTTGAGCGGGGAAATCGCGGCGTCGTTCCAGCCGTGATAAATAATCAGCTTTCCGCCGCGCGATTCGAACGGCTTCAAGTTGGAATTCATCGCGTTCAGGACGTCTGCAAATTTCTTATCCGATGCGGCGACGGCGTCAACCAAGTTTGCCTTTTTATAGTCCCAGTCGGGCTTGTCGTAAACCATGTCCGCAAAATATCCGTCGCCGAAGGCGAAGAGGAGACTCTTGCCGGGAACGCTGCCGGTGATCCAAAGTGACCAGCCATTTCCGCCGTTTTCGCCGCCGGGCACGAACCCGGGGAAAATTTCATGGCCCTTCGAATCGTGAGCGCCTTCGTAAAGCTTTTTCAACGCCGTGACTTGCGGCTCGGTAAGGCAGGAATCCGAGTCGTTCGCCTTGCAGAGCAAACTTGCCGGATCAAAATGGCATTTGCGCGGGTCATTCAGGACGCCGTCGGTTACGCCATCTATCGCGTCGCAGGAGTCGTTCACGGCTTTCGCGATTGTCGGGATTTTGCTGGAGGGAATGTAGCTGGCGGGATCTTCCGTCGTGGCTTGCGCGTCCCATAGGGCGCCGGAGAGCAGGTGCGTCCAGTAGTTCGCGGGTGCGCCGGCGAGGATGCCGTCGTAATCCTCTGGATAGCGCTGCGATTCCATCAGCGCCTGGCGGCCGCCGTTCGAACAGCTCGAAAAGTAATTGTGCTGCGGCTTATCACCATAAAAGGACTTCACGGCTTCCTCGCCAACGACGGTCATCTCGTGAATCGCGCGATAGGCAAAGTCGATGATTTTTTCCGGATGTCCCAGCGCCCACTTTGCATCCGTGCTGTCCGCCTCATGACCGGTGTCCGTCGCGGCGGTGGCATAGCCCTGGCCAAGTGCACCCGCGAGCGAGCCATAATCAATCTCGCCGGCAAATCCGCCGTTGCCTTGGCCCCGAAACTTGCCATTCCAGCCTGCGACGGGCATCCACACCTCGATCTTGATGTCCGAATCGGAGCTGGGCTTGGCCACCGCCGTGACTCGGCAAAATGACGGCAGATGTCTATAAAGGGAGGGGTCGCCACCCAGCCAAGGAGCCAGATTGGCCGGTGGCGAAAACGCTCCCGCGGCGACGGTCTTCGCCGAGGTGATCTGCGTGTTAGGCAGCGCGAGTTGCGCCAACTTTTCGCAAGGCTGACCCGCCGCCCGTACATCCGGAGCAAACGCTATCCCCATCGCCAACAGGACAAACGCGCCGAGCTTTTTCATGTGAATCTCCATCTTGTGCGGGCTATAAAACGCCGGTCACCGCACTTTAACGGCTCCCCAGCACCGCACGGCAGTTTGTGCGCAAGCACATCCTAGCCGAAACAGATTCCCGTGCCAAACTATCGATTGAGACTGTCGATTGAGAGGCAATTTAGCTCAATTTCTGTCGCGCGGGCCGAGGCTAGAGGAGGCCATACGAGCCAGGAATCCAGAAGGTCTTGCGGGCACGCGCATGCGACAGATTTTTCGGTGAAAATTGGTTGGAAAGGGAACTTATTCGGATGAGCGTCGTCTACCTATTAAGAGCGCTTGAGCGACCCCGGGGGTGCAGACATGGGTTCACTTTGGCAGGATTTTCGCTACGCGGGACGCAACCTACGGAAGAGCCCGGGCTTCGCTGTGGTGGCGATGGTCACGCTGGCCCTCGGCATCGGCGCTTCGACGGCCATCTTCAGCGTCATCGAAAACGTGCTGATGGAGCCCTTTCCCTATCCGGACGCGAAGCACTTCGTTTCCGTGCAAATCCATGACACGGAAAGAAACGAGCCGGGCGGGCGTGGCGGCTACAGCGGCCCCGAGTATTTGGATTACGTGGCACAAAATCATGTATTTGACCGGGTCATTGCCAATGACGGCGGGGACGTGCTTTACACCAACGGAGAGGGCACTGATCGTTTCGACGGAGGGTACGTAACGCCGGGGACTTTCGAGTTCCTGGGCATGCCTGCGCTCCTTGGGCGCGTGATGCAGCCGGCCGATTATGAGCCCGGTGCTCCTCCGGTGTTCGTACTGCGGTACAAGACCTGGGTCAATCACTTCAACGCCGACCCCGCCATCCTGAACAAAAATTTTGTATTGAACGGCATATCGCGGACATTGATCGGCATCATGCCGCCGCGTTTTGGCTGGGGCGACTCCGACCTCTGGATACCCGAAAAACCCAGCCATGGGGACACTACGCCGACGCTCGGATTCAACCGCTACTGGTTCTTGCTAGGGCATCTTAAACCGGGCGTCACGGAACGCGAAGCGCAGGCCGATCTCACCGTCGTTGCGCAGCGCTTGTCCAAAGTGTATCCGAAGGATTATCCGAAGCATTTCACAGTGCAGATTCAATCGCTGGCCGACCTGGTTGTTGGGCGCTTTCGCACTACTCTATATATCGTGCTCGCCGCGGTCGGGCTTCTTCTATTAATCGGCTGCGGGAACGTCGCCAATTTGCTCCTGGCGCGCGCCACGACGCGCGAGAAGGAATTCGCGATTCGCGCCGCGCTGGGAGCGGGCCGGTGGCGGCTGGTGCGGCAGCTTCTTGTAGAAAGCCTGATCCTCGCCAGCGGTGGCGCGGGGCTCGGAGCATTGCTGGCCTGGGGCGGACTTAAATCCCTCATCGCTATCACTCCGCAGGAAATCATTCCTGCTGAAGCGAGCATCCGGCTGAATGGCTCGGTGCTCCTCTTCACGCTCGTTGTTTCGGTTGCAACGGCCCTGGTTTTTGGACTCGTCCCCGCCATGCAGGCCGCGCGGCGCGACTTGAATGATCCCTTGCGCGATAGCGGCAAGGGCATCTCCGGCGGTTTTCGTCACGGGCGACTGCGAGATGCGGTTGTGGTGTTGGAAGTTGCGCTTTCGCTGGCGCTTCTGGTCGGCGCGGGCCTTCTGATGCGGAGCTTTGTGGCATTGCACGAGGTTCATCTGGGGCTGCAACCAGATCACGTGCTCGTCGCCAGACTTCCGCTTCCCAAAGAGCGCTATAAGACGGCCGATGAAATAGCAGGTTTCTTTCGCCCGCTCTTGCTGCGATTGAAAGCTTTGCCCGGAATTGTTGACGCGACGGAAACCAGCACTCTGCCTCCATACGGCGGCATCCGATCGGACATCGAAATCCCGGGCAAGACCCACTCGGAAAAATGGACTTCGCTCTTCCAACTTTGCAGCGAAGGCTATTTCCCTGTCTTGAAGATTCAATTTGTGGAGGGCCGGCCGTTCACCGAGGCCGAGGTGAACGGAGCGAGAAAGCTGGCGGTCATCAACCAAACTTTCGCCCACAAATATTTCGGCGCGGACAATCCCATCGGCCAGCGGATTCACCTGCTGGAACTCGAGACGGCGCGCGACCCGGTGCACGATGCATGGTTCGAGATTGTTGGTGTTGTCGCCGACGTGAAAAACCAAGGGCTGCAGGATCCCGTGATACCGGAAGCCTGGGTTCCCTACACAGTGACAGGAGCGTTTGAGCGAGGCATCCTGGTGCGGACAGCGAACGAGCCGCTGGCGATGTTGAACGCGGTGCGGCAGGAGATTTGGGGGACGGATCGTAGCGTGGCGCTGACTTTTACGGGCACACTGGAGGGCTACATTAGCCAGTTTTCCTACGCAGGCCCGCGATTTGGATTTTTCCTGCTCGGAATTTTCGCGACGATCGGATTGGTGCTCGTGACCATCGGCGTCTACAGCGTGCTTGCGTACACGGCGGCGCGTCGGACGCATGAGATTGGTATTCGCATGGCGCTGGGAGCAGAGAGCGGCGACGTGTTGCGACTGGTGATCAACATGGGCTTGCGCCTCGTGATTTTGGGAGTCGCGATCGGCCTCGCGGTGAGCCTCGGTGTCGCGCGAGTGATCGCGACACAGCTTTGGGGCGTTTCGCCATACGATCCGGCCACCTTAATTGTTGTTCCGATACTTCTGCTGATCACCGGGCTGGTCGCGTGTTGGGTTCCGGCGCAGCGCGCCGCGCGCGTCGACCCCTTGGTGGCTCTGCGTTACGAGTGAGCGCGGAACGAACCCAATCAGCGGCGGCGCGATCGAACGATCTTCCTGATTCACGCGAAACATGATCCTTGCAAACGCGGCCTCGCCGGAGTATAGTCGATTATCGATATATCGACTATCGAGCAACTATGCCAAAACGAAAACTCGATCCCTTGCCTTCGGCTGCCTTTCAGATTTTGCTCTCGCTTGCAGGTGAAGATCTGCATGGTTACGGCATTATGCGCCAAGTCGAGGAGCAGACCGACGGCCGCATACGGCTTGGCCCCGGTACGCTCTACAGCTCGATCCAGACTCTACTCGAAGCGAAACTGATCGAAGAGCTCGATCCGCGCGAGGACACCGAACTCGGCCACGAGCGGCGGCGCTATTACCGATTGACGTCGGCTGGGCGAAAATTGGCCAGAGCCGAAGCCGATAGACTTGCCGATCTTCTGCGCGTGGCGCGGGCCAAGAAAATTCTAAGGGGGGACTATGTCTGAGAAGATATACGCCTTGCTGCTGCGGCTGTTTCCCTCTCGTTTTCGCGATGCCTACCGTGATGACGCCTTGCAGTTGTTCCGCGACCGCGCGCGAGATGAAAAAGGACTATTCGGCCGTCCGCGGCTGTGGCTCGATCTAATGGCTGATCTAGCAATCTCGGTGCCGCGCGAATACTTTCATGCGCAACCGGAACTGGCCGAGGCGGCCGCTGATCCGTACGCGAAGGGAACGCCAACTTTTTATGTTCTAGGAGATGAAACGCCGCGGCCTGGAGCGCTGCTCCTGGGAGGCTTGTTGTCGCTGGGTGCTGTCGTCGCCGTTTCGATATTGCTGACGCACGGCGGAAACTTCCGGGCGCGACGTGCCTTGGCGCACCAAAGCCAGCGCGGAACTGAAGCGCGGCCTTCTGCAATCGGAAATGCAGGGTTGCCTTTATCGGACGGGACGGAAGAGAGTACGTTGGGATCGAGTCAGCCGCAAATGGGCGCATCTCCGCAGACAATGGGGGCCGCAGCCAGTTTCGGAACGGACGAAGCCCGGCCGGAAAATTTGACCTCCGGCGCAGCCATGCCAGCAGCAAGCCCTGCTGCTTCCCGTCCGCAAGCGCCCCAACCAATGGACGCGGCCGGGTCGCTCAACGCTACGGAGGTGGGCGCCGGGACGCCGAACGCCGCTGAGCGGAAACGTGTGATTGCAGGGGCTATCGCAAATTTGAAGAAGTATTACATGGATCGTACCGTCGCGGAGAAAATGGCGAACGCGTTGGAGGCGCACGCGAAGAATGGCGATGACGAGGCCGCGGCAGATGGAGCGGCCTTCGCTGGAATGTTGACCAAGCAAATGCGAGATGCGAGCCACGACCTGCATTTGGAATTGGACTACAGCCGAACAACTCTCCCTGAGCAGCCGGTGGGGCCAACGTCAGAAGGCCTTGCGCGGTACCGCAAGGCCATGGAGCAGCAGAACTGCATGTTCGAGAAAGTCACGATCCTGTCGCACAACATCGGGTACCTGAAGCTTAATTTCTTCCCGGATACTTCGGTGTGCCTGTCAACGGCAACGGCCGCGATGGCTGCTTTGAACGGCGCGGATGCGGTCATCTTTGATTTGCGGGATAACGGGGGCGGTTTTGAAAACATGGTCACGCTGATTTCCAGCTACCTCTTCGACCACCCCGAGTACATGTACAGCCCCCGGGAAGCTCCGACGGACAGATCGTGGACGGTGTCGCCGGTTCCGGGAAATAGGCTGGCGGATAAGCCGGCCTACATTTTGACCTCGGGCCGCACGATTTCGGGGGCGGAGCAATTCTGCTACGACTTGAAGATGTTAAGGCGTGCCACGATTGTCGGTGAGAGAACGGCTGGCAGCGCGCACGCGGGCGTCTGGCATCGGATCGATGATCACTTCGGTATGGGGATTCCAGAAACGAAGACGATTAATCCTTTTGCAGTTGCGGACTGGGAAGAGACAGGAGTGGAGCCGGACGTGAAGGTGAACGCACCGGACGCGCTGGAGACAGCAATAAAGTTGGCGGAGAACAAGCTTCGGAAAAAGCAAGGGATTTGAAGGGTTGCCGAGCCGGTCTTGGTCGCGTGCGGTTCGGATGAGCGACAGAGGCATTCAGCCTTCCACGAAAGCTTTTAGCCGGGAAAGCGCTTGATCCCACTGTCTGGAGACGAAATCGAGGTAGTCCTTCATTTCTTGCAGCGGCTGGGGATCGAATTGGAATTGGCTTTCGCGGCCGGCGCGGAGGCTATGAACGATTCCGGCAGTTTCGAGGACGCGAAGATGCTTGGTGATGGCCTGGCGGGTGAGTTTCGAGCCGCGCGTTAGTTGAGAGATCGAGTGTGGCTGGCCGCCGCTGAGCCTGGCCACGAGCTTAAGACGCGTTTCGTCGCCGAGAGCGGCAAAAATCAGAGAGGGATGTCGACGCTTTGCGAACCGGCGGCTACTGCGTTTGGGCGACATATGTTTCGATGTTCTTCATTTGCTCGGTCCAGCCGCCGTCGTTTTGGCGGAAGGCTTCCATGCGCCGGTCGCCAGGGAGATTTTCGAAGCCGGACTCGGTGAGCACTAGCAGCGTGCCAGTGGGAGTTTTCTCAAGGCGGAATTCCACAAGCGTACGCGGCTCTTTGGAGTAGTCCGGCGAGTAGTTCTCCTTGTCGAGGCATTTGGCGTGGGGCCAGGTAAAGGAAAAGAGGCGCTCATGCTCCATTTTTTGGATGACGGCTTCCCACTGGACGTGCTCGTAGCCGGGATAGGTCATGTAGCCGCGCGAGACTTGGCCCACTAGGAAGGGGCCATCGAGTTTGACGCGGAACCATTCGCCGAATTCGCGGTAGTCGGTCAGCGCACGCCAGACGCGGGAAATGGGGGCGTTGAGTTCGATGCGCTTCTCGATGCGGTCACTCATCTTAAGCAACCTCTGAGTTGCATATTAACTCAGCGGGAGGAAATACGCAACCTCTTGGTTGCTGGTTGGAGCTTGCCGGATGGGCGACCGCGGCAAGCGACGATGGATTTCCGTCAAGGCCGAATCTAGGGGACGATAATGGCTTTGTTTTTTGGCATGGCGTCGAGCGTTGCCTGATCGATGTTCAAATGAGCGGCAACCAATTCCGGCGGCGTGTGCGTGAGCCATTCGGAGAGCGCGAGATCCTGGTAGTAGCTGCTCTTGAACATTTCGAGAAATTTCAGGTCGGTGGTGCCGGTGTTTTCGATGTAATGCGGCAGCGTTTTTTGGATGTAGCCGACGTCTCCAGTCTCGAAATCCATGGTGCGCGCGCGGCCGCCGGTGGCGAAGACGGTCATGCGGCTCTTTCCGCCGAAGTAGAACTGCCACTCGTCGGCGTTAGGATGCCAGTGGAGTTCGCGCATGCCGCCGGGTTTTACCGTGACGACGGCAGCAGCGATGGTCGTTGCTACTTTGAAGCTACTGGAATCGACGATGCGCACATCACCGTTCTTCAAGTGCTTTGCGGGCGCGGGCTGCGTCGTGCGAAAAGCAAAATCAATGGGCGAAACGCCCAGTGAACCGGCCGCGATGCGCTGATCTTCGGCTAGAGAACCCGGAACTTCGGATTGAAAAATAAAGCGCTCTTTTGTGGGCATTTTTGCTAGCGCGGACTGCGTCACTCCAAAGTTTTTGGCAAGCACATCCGGCGGGGTGTGAGCCATCCAGTCGGTCAACAGGACCGTTTCATACTCGGAAAAATTTCCGTCGTCGAAGACCAGCAAGAATTCCGCGCCGTCCGGCGCCAAGCCTTGAATCGAGTGCGGAATTCCGGTGGGGAAGTACCAGAGGTCGCCTTCTTTTACATCGGTGACAAAACTTTTGCCATCGGCATCGATGCAGGTGATTCGCGCGCTGCCATAAAGCATGTAAGCCCATTCGGCGGCCGTGTGCCAGTGGAGTTCGCGGACACCGCCTGCGGTGAGCCGCATGTCCACGCCTGCAAGCGTTTTGGCGATGGCGAGTTCGCGAATGGTGACTTCGCGCGACCAGCCGCCTTCTTGAAATCGTTTGTGCGCAAAGGAAAAGGGGTACTTGAAAGTTTGCACGCCTCCGGCGTCTGTTGGGACGGGATGGCTAGAGGATGGGTTGGCGGCATCGAGAGCGGCGTTCGTCGGGCCTGGATCGCTCCCGCTTCTGTCCGTGCTCGCATATTGCCCGGAGTTTTGCTCCTCCGCCGCGACGCGATCCGGCCCAAGCACGCTCGCCGCTGCTATTGCTGCGGAGCTTACTCCCAAAAAACTGCGGCGCGTCCAGTGCTCTTTTTCTAGTTCCCCGGGCATCTTTACCATCCTCGTTGGTTTGGCCGAGCGCAGATTCTTTTTCGGTCTTCGATACCGTACACGGAACGTTGCCGGTCCGCAACGCTCCGGCGCGGCCTCAGTTTCAAAGAAACAAAGAGTGTGAATGGAGTCCCGTGGATCATGGACGCGGCGGAAAGGCAGGCGCTGGAGGTAGTTGGGGAGAAAAAGCACAGACTGAAGTCTGTGCCACACGTTGAGCCTAAGGCGAGGAGGAGACGGGAGGTGTATACTGCGCGGCGGCGACTTGTTGAGATGCGATTTGAAAAGTGACGGAGGAATTGATGCGAAGACTTTCTTTGATACTCGCAACTGCGATAGCAATACTGATTTTTTGTGCCAACGCCGGTTTGGCGCAGGATACTTCGGCTTCGGGGCCGTACAAAGTTTTGCGGACGGAGAAAGTTGGAGGGGTGGGCGGGTTTGATTATGTGTATGCGGACGCCGCCGGACGAAGGTTGTACATTCCGCGCACGGGCGAAGGAGCGCGCGTCACGGTGTTTGATTTGGACACGCTGGCGCCGATGGGAGAAATTGCGAATGCCAATGCGCGGGGCGCGGCGGTGGATCCGAAGTCCGGGCACGGATTTGCGAGCAGCAAGCCGGTGGTGATGTGGGATACGAAAACGCTGGCGACGATCAAGACGATTGACGTGGAAGGCGGGCCGGACGGGATTTTGTTTGACCCGTTTAACGAGCGCGTTTATGTGTTCAGCCACCGGGCGCCCAATGCCACGGTGATCAACGCGGCGGACGGGTCGATTGCCGGAACGATTGATTTGGGCGGCGCGCCGGAGCAGGCGGTTACGGACGGGAATGGCCATCTGTATGTGGATATCGAGGATAAGGCCAGCATCGCGGTGGTGGACGCGAAGACAATGACAGTGACGGCGCATTATGATTTGGCCGGGAAGTGCGGCGGGCCGGGCGGGCTGGCGTTTGATGAGAAGAATCATGTGTTGTTTGCGGCGTGCCATGAACCGCACGTGATGGTGATTTTGAGCTCGGTCGACGGAAAGATTATTACGAGCTTGCCGATTGGAAACGGCGTGGATGGCGCGACGTTCAATCCGGACACGATGGAAGCGTTCAGCTCGCAGTGGGACGGAACGTTGACGGTGATTAAAGAGAATAGCCCGACGGATTTTGTCGTTGAGCAGACTGTGCAGACGACACCAAGCGCGAAGACACTAACTTTAGACAGAAAGACTGGACACATTTTGCTGATCGCTGCGGATTTCAAGCCCGCGCCAGAGCCGGCGCCCGGGGAACGCCGGCGCCGAGGCGAAATGATCCCGGATACGTTCAAGATATTGGTTGTGGGGAAATAGCGCTAGATCGATTGCGAGCTCGGCGGGGTCAGTTGACGAACGGATAGATTTCGTCGGCGATCCAATAATTCGCGAGAAGAATCGCGAAAAGGGTGCCCAGGAGCCATAGGATCCAGCGATGGCGGATCCAAGTGTCGGCGAGCGGGGAAGACACCATGGGAATGTCGGCGAGATAGGCGGCGCAGTAGCAGGCGTTGGCAATTAAGGCGAGGATGGCGAGGAGCAGCAGGGAGTGGAGGTTGAACACCGGGCGGAAATGGGGCCAACTGGCAGTGATCCAAGTAATGACGACGGCGGCGAGGAGGAGATTGTAGAAGAGCCGACGGAGCTCCCAGAAACGGAAGGAGCCGGCCAGAAGCGCGCGAAAGTGGGGAGCGGGGGAATTGGGGAAGTTCTGTGATTGCGTTGGATGAGCGACGTCCATGAGAGCACTCCTTCATCAGCAAGAAGCGATAGGATAAGAATAGTCTGCTGCTTAACGTTGTCAAGTACTTTTCAGCACAAAGCTCACCGTTGTTCCATTCTCTCGCGCGTCCTTCCAGCGCAGGGCTAAATCATGCGACAGCTCATTTGAAGAAAAGCGAACCGATTTGCGGCGGGCAGGTCAGTCCGTGTCAGCGATGTCGAGAAGATGCCTTACTTCCGGACGGCCCAGGCCAGCCCGTCCGGCCCTTTGCCGGCAGCGATTTTCGCAACCATGTCCAATGACTTGATGTCGATCGCGGCGACGTAATTGTCAGGCGTGCAGGAGACGTAGGCGCGCGAGCCGTCGGGCTGCATCAGGATGCCTGCGGCACCGTGGCCGATTTTGATGCGCTTGGCTTCTTTGCGAGTGGCGACGTCGAAGATGGCCAGATCCGGCCCTCCCAGCATCGAGACGAAAGCGAGTTTTCCGTCGGGAGTGAATTTCAGACGGTTGGCGCTGCCGACGTTGGCGTCGAGAGTCTGAATCACTTTTCTGGTAGCGATATCGACGATGGAGATCGTACCGTCTTGCGCGTTTGCGGCCCAGAGTTCCTTGCCGTCAGGAGAAACGTCGAAGCCCTCGGCGCCCCGGCCCACCGGGACGACGGTCTCGGACCAATTGGTTTGCGGCGGGCCCGGCGGGGGCCCCATATTCGGTGCTCCGGGGCCATTCGGCATTCCCGCACCTGGTGGCGGGCCTCCAGGGCCGGGGCCACCCGCGGGGCGCTGGACTTGATCGAGGAAGGTCATGGTTGCGGAACTGACGTTCGAGGTGATGATGTGCTTGAGGTCTGGGAAGACGTAAATCATGTGGGTTCGGTCCTGGCCGGTGCCCATGACCCAGTCAACCTTTTTTGTGCCCGGATCGTAGCTGCCAATAACTTTAGCGCCTTCGGCGGTGAACCAGAGTTTGCCGCCGACGAAGTCCAAGCCGTGAGGGCCGCGGAGAGGGCCGAGGTCGATGACCGGGAGGGCGGTTTGATTGACGAGATCGACGGGAGTGATGGTGTTGTAGGCGCCGAAGCCGTAGTTGGAGATGTAAGCGATTTTGCCGTCGTTGTCGGCGATGACTTCGTGGGGGTCGGGCCCGGAGGGAACCATACCGTCGATGGTCAATGTGCCGGGATTCACGATGTAGAGGGCGTGATCGCCTTTGGAAAGGACGAGCAGGGCAGGGGATTGAGTTTCAGCGGCGTAGAGCAACGCACCGGTGGCGCACAGGAAAAGAAATAGACTCAGGAAAACGGAGCGTCCAGAAATCATAGCTTTTACGGACCTTTCCGGAGCGAAGGATTGGACCGACAGTAATTTGGCAGGTTAGGGCGAGTTCGTCAAATTGTGAAGAGCTTCGCTAGGGCTCTCGTTTCAGGCTGGCTGGTAGTCAGATGAGGATCGTGGGACTCCGGACGTTGCCAGCCCCCTCCTCCCAGGTTTTGCATAAACGCTCATTCTAAAGGAGGTTAAAGTTGTTTGTTTTGTATCAGTTTTATAAGGGCATTAATATACTTGACTCAGTAAGGCGTTTCTGGTAGAGTTTTGAGAGTGAGGAACGCCATGAGCGCCAAACCAAAGACTCTCCAGCAAGCTATGGTCTACTTTGCAGACGTGGACAACGGTCTCAAATTCATGGTTGCGTGCCGCTGGCCCAATGGCGTCGAGTGCCCTGCTTGTGGCCGGGATGATGTGCGCTTTATTTCTACTCGCCGGATGTGGGAATGCAAGAGCCAGCACCCCAAGAAACAGTTCAGCGTCAAGATCGGGACTATCTTTGAAGATTCTGCCCTGCCCTTGGACAAGTGGCTCATCGCTATCTGGATGATTGCTAACTGCAAGAACGGAATAAGTTCCTACGAAGTAGCCCGCGCTCTCGGCGTCACTCAGAAATCCGCATGGTTCATGCTCCATCGCATTCGGCTCGCGATGCAAGCCCGCTCGTTTATGAAGCTCGGTGGTCCCGGTAGCGAAGTCGAAGTAGACGAAACCTTTGTCGGTGGCGCTGCGCGATTCATGCACGCCGATAAACACCGTCGCCGAATTACGGAAACGGACTCCCATCTTCGGTATTCTAGAACGTGGCGGGGAAGTCCGGGCAGCGGTCGTTCCTAACCGGAAAAAGAAAGCCTTGCATGGCGAGATTAACAAGCACGTCGCCGCCGGCAGCGCTATCTATTCCGATGCCCTCCTGTCCTATCAGACTTGAAGCCCACTTTCGCCCACCAAGTCATTGACCATGCTGAGTCTTACGTTGATGGACAGATTCACACCAACGGACTCGAAAACTTCTGGAGTTTGCTCAAGCGTGGAATCAAGGGAACCTACGTGAGCGTGGAACCTTTCCACTTGTTCCGGTATCTGGATGAACAGGTGTTCCGGTATAACTTTCGGGAACTTGCTCACGATGGACTTCGATTTGAGCAGGTTGCCTCGCACCTCCTCGGAAAGCGCCTGACCTATGCCGAACTGACCGGCAAGGTCGCTGCGATGCCTAGCCTGCCCAACTAGACTACCTGCAGGAAGCGGAGGATTTCCTAGCCTTCTTCCGCTCTTTCGCTTTCTTCTCAGCGTCCAGCTTGGCTTTTACCTGGCCATGCGGAACGGCGACTAATTGCCGCGTCAGATTCTCAAAAGTCTTGTATTCCGTACTCTTTTTGCTTTTCATGACAAGGATATAGCCAGAAACCGCATGAAATCACGGACGCGAGCTAGCACCACTTTAGCCCCCGCAGCATTGTAGTGGAACCGCGCGCCTTGAGGGGAGAGGGACCGGTATCGTGGCTCGCTTACTTCACTGAGTCAAGTATATTATTGCCTTTATAAGTGTTGATTCTGAATGACTTGCTTGCGTCAATCTGCACTGAAATTGTGCATGATGCAGTGGGTTCTGTAAGCACTGATAATGAACGGGTTGGAGCAAAAGTTAGGTGCCCAGCAAGGCAAAAAAAACGCCAATCAGGAGATTGGCGTTCCCGGGCTGCAAGCGCATTCTTACCCAGAACGAAATATAAGGCAGAAGTAACTCTTTGTCAATCGCAAAGTGCGGCAACGAACGGTACACCTTATGACGCTGACGTACTTGGGGGAGTGCTGAACCGGCAGCGCGGTCTAATTTAGGAAAGCACTCGAGCTTCCGTGGCGAAATCGGCGGGCTGTGACGGCGGTCACACCCTCGGATGATCTAACGCACTGCATTAGAACGCGTTAGGGAGCAAAAAAGAGTTAGAGCGGTGAATGTTGGGAGAACCGCAGCGGGATTTGGAGGTGATGGCCATGGTAAAGACAATCGAAAAGACACAAAAGGTGGTTATTGAGAGCAGGCTGCCACTGGAAAGCAAGCTGGTTCGGTTGACAAACATTTTGGTGGGGACGGATTTTTCTCCAGCGTCGGCACGCGCGCTGGAATATGCGCTGTCTGTTGCGAGGCGCTACGAGGCTAAAGCGTTTCTGGTTCACGTTATCACGAGCGAAGCCAACGCGATGCTGGCGCCGGAATTGATCTCCGTGACGTACGAAAAGGAAGCTCGCGCGGCGCAAGATGAGATGGAGGAGATCGTTATTTCCGGGCGGTTGCACGGCGTGCCCCACGAAACGGTGATTGAACATGGGGCACTGTGGCCAACTGTAGAAGCATTGATCGCGAAACATCACATTGATCTGGTGGTCGTCGGAACACGAGGAATCGGGGGCGTGGAGAAATTCCTCCTTGGTTCAAGCACCGAGGAAATCTTCCGGCAGGCGAAATGCCCGGTTCTGACGGTGGGCCCCGTGGTGAGGGGCGTAACGGCGCGAGAGGTGGAATTCAAGAATATTCTGTTCGCGACAGAATTTGGACTGGGAGCGGAGCGCGAGGCGTCCTACGCGTTCTCTTTTGCGCAGGAACACCAGGCGAATCTGACGATGCTGCATGTGGTGCGGCATGCGGAGGATTACTCGGAGGTGGGATTGGCGCTGAAGAGAGAAGCCATCGTTCGGGAACTCGCAGAGCTCGTGCCAGTCGGCGCGGAAATGTGGTGCAAGCCGGAGCTCCGGATGAGGCTTGGCGATCCCGTGGAAGAAATTCTGGAAGTGGCGCGGGAGATGAAGGCGGATCTGATCGTGATCGGAGCAAAGCGAGGAAAAGGGCTCGCGGCTGGACACGTCCCGCGCACGGTTGCGTATAGAGTTGTTCTCGGAGCGCCGTGCCCTGTGTTGACTGTGAGGTCTTAAAATGCGATTTACCATACTTTGCAGCGCATTGCTTTTGATGGCTTGCGGGGCGGCTGGGCAGGACAAGCCGGTGGTGAGGAATGCGAGCACTCAGCCGACAGATGGGCCTTCGGGCCGACAGACGTATCGCGAGTACTGCGCTACGTGCCACGGCGAAAATGCGAAGGGCGGAGGCCCGATGGCAACGGCACTCAAAACGCCGCCAGCAGACCTGACTCAGCTCTCGAAACAGAATGGCGGCAAATTTCCGTATGAATACGTGGGCGGAGTGGTGCGATTCGGGAAGCCGATCTCCGCTCATGGATCTTCTGACATGCCCATTTGGGGACCGATCTTCAATATGGTTGATTTCGACGAAATGGCCATACGAAAACGCATCAGAAATCTCTGCGAATATCTTGCTTCTTTGCAGGAGAAGTGAGGCGGGCCGTCCGCGATTATTGCTGGCTGTGTTGCTGGGGACGCTCCTGGGTTGATTCCTCTTCCTGGCCGGAGTCGGAAGAAGGTTCAGCGATTTGCTCGTTACCGGAGTCATCGAGTGCGGGGCGGAAGCGAACGTCGACGGAGAGGCTCTGGCCGGCCTTACCTTTATATACGCCGCGAACGGGCGGGACGTCGCCGTAGTCGCGGCCGTAAGCCACGCGGATGTGGCGAAGCTCGATGGGCTTGCCAAGAGTGGGATCAAAACCTACCCAGCCGTTGCCGGGCAAGAAAACTTCGGCCCACGCGTGAGAGGCTTGGCCGCCGATAACTTCTTCTTGTTTGTTGCCCTGTTCAGAGCTGCCGGAGACGATATAGCCAGAGACATAGCGCGCGGGCAGGCCGCGCATGCGGACCACTCCTAATAAAAGATGTGCAAAATCCTGGCAGACGCCGGCACGCAAGGCGAGTGAATCGCGCACGGAGGAGTTCACGTGCGTAGCGCCCTTCTGATAGACAAAATTATTGTGGATAAAGTCTGAGGCGGATTGCGCGAAGCCCGCGACGGTGCCGTCGCAAGCGGCTTCGGCGGCTTGGGAGATTTCGGCTAGCTCGGGAAGATAGGGAACGTAGGCGCTGGGAGCGAGCCAATCGAAATTGTCTTCGAAAAGATCGGCGCGAATGGCGTCGAGTTCAGGGAGCGGCATGGTGTTCGGTTCAAGAGAAGGGGCTTCGTGAACGAGGACGACGGATTCGGCTTCGAAGCGGAGACGGCGATGATGGGGAAGGACGCTCGAGACGTGAATCCAGTTGCCGTAACCATCCTTGTAGGAAGAGCCGCGAGAGGCGGGAAGAGTGACCAGGCGGAAGGAAACGCAGCTTTGGCGGTCGTCGTGAATGGGGCGGAGGCGGACTTCGTTGTAACTTTCGTAGACGGGGCCGTCGTAAATGAATTCGGTGGCGTGATGGAGATGAAAGCGGTTCATGCAACCCCCGCGTAGTAGAAGTAGGTGCGGGCGATGACTGCGCCAATCGTGTTGAACATGTGAATGAGGTCGGTGAGGTAGGGGTGAAGGCCGTCGCCGAGGATTTCGTCGATACGGCTATAGCGAAGGCGCTCGAGTACTTTGCCGGTGAGGCGCTCGGCTTCGTTGGCGTAATTGCCGGGACCGGTGTTGCTGATGGCGCGGAGGCCGGACTGCATTTCCGTGACGCAGAAACGGATAGAGCGGGGATGCTGGGAATTCAGAATGAGCATTTCGGCGACGCGGGCCGGTTCGATCGGGGAATGATATTGGCGGTGATAGGCCTCGTAGGCGCCGACAGATTTTAGGACGGCCATCCACTGGTGGCTGTCGGGAGTGTTGTCCTCGGGAGAGAGCGCGAGGAGATTGCGATACTGCACATCGACGAGGCGGGCGGTCATTTCGGCGCGTTCGAGGGCCCAGCCGATGCGTAGGAAATCCCAGCCTTCGTCGTGGGGAAGCGTGGCGTCGGTGACGCCGTGAAAACGATGGCTTCCGAAAATGACGCGTCCGCAGAAGCGGTGAGGGCCGGCGGCGGTTTCTTCTTGAGGATCGAAGCGGCCGAGAGTCAGGTAGAGGCTGTTCAAGTCTTCCCACATTTCGCGGGAGATGCGGTCCCGAATAGTGCGGGCATTTTCGCGGGCTTTGGTGATGCACTGCATGATGGAACTCGGGTTGTTCGCGTTGAAGGCAAGAAATTCGAAGACGTTGTGGGCATCCGGCTCGTTGTAGAGCTGACGGAAGAGCGTTTCTTCGCCGGCCATGGAGAGGATGGGATCCCAGCGGACGCCGTGCGGTTGCTGGACCTGCTCGAGAAGGGTGTGAAATGTGACGTCGAGGATGCGGGCGGTGTCTTCGGCGCGGCCGATGTAGCGAGCGAGCCAGAAAAGGGAATCGGCGATGCGGGAGAGCATGTCAGCACTCTCCCCGCAGAACCCACGTGTCTTTGCTGCCGCCGCCTTGCGAAGAATTGACGACGAGAGAGCCGGGTTGAAGGGCGACGCGCGTCAGGCCGCCGGGGACGATGGTGACTTTTTGGCCGTCGTAGAGGCAGTAGGGTCGGAGATCGACGTGGCGTCCGGCCATGCATTGAGAGGCCGCGTCGTAAGAAGGGACGACAGATAGCGGAACGATCGGCTGCGCGATAAAGTTGCGCGGCTCGGCGAGGATTTTCTCGCGGAAGGATTCGATCTCGGCGCGAGCGGCGCAGGGGCCCATCAACATGCCGTAGCCGCCGGATTCGCCGACACTTTTCACGACCATCTCGGGAAGACGAGAGAGGACGTGCGAGAGATGGTCTGAGCGATCGCAGAGATAGGTTTCCACAGAGCGCAGGATCGGATCTTCATCCAAATAATACTTAATCATTGTGGGGACGTGGGCGTAGATGGCTTTGTCGTCGGCTACACCATTCCCGGGAGTGTTTGCGAGAGCGACGTTGCCGGCGCGATAGGCGCCCATTAAGCCGGGCACGCCGAGCATGGAGTCGGAACGGAAACAGAGGGGATCCAGGAAATCGTCATCGACGCGGCGATAAATTACGTCGACGCGCTTGAGGCCGTAGATCGTCTTCGTGTAAACGACGACGCCGTCGACGATCAGGTCGCGGCCTTCGACGAGCTCGATGCCCATTTGTTGGGCGAGGAAGCTGTGCTCAAAATAGGCGCTGTTGTGGATGCCGGGAGTCAGCAGGACGATTTGGGCGTCGGGCTCCGCGCGCGGAGATAGAGTGCGGAGAATGCGGGAGAGTTCGGCGGGATAGTGATTTACGGGGAGCACTTCGTGCTCCTGAAAAGCCTGGGGGAAAGTGCGGGTCATGACCAGGCGATTTTCGAGGACGTAGGATACGCCGCTCGGTGTGCGGACATTGTCTTCGAGGACGAGGAATTCGCCGGTGGTGGAATCGCGCACAAGATCGATGCCGCAGACGTGCGTGTAGATGCCGTGCGGGACTTCGAGGCCGACCATCTCGCGGCGGAAATGGCGGCAGGAATAAACGAGTGGG
Source organism: uncultured Acidobacteriota bacterium (assembly GCA_963843265.1). Taxonomy (GTDB): domain Bacteria; phylum Acidobacteriota; class Terriglobia; order Acidiferrales; family UBA7541; genus Acidiferrum. The sequence continues at coordinate 511,112 of CAWJJR010000008.1, forward strand.
GCGGGGATTTTGCGGTCTTTCAGGATTAACTGCTTTCCGTAGACATCTTGCAGAAAAAGATTCAGGGCGACGACTCGCTGGCTGAGGCCGGCTTCAATGCGCGTCCATTCGGAATGCGGAAGAATGCGGGGGATTAGGTCGAAGGGGAAGAGGCGTTCGGTGCCGCGGCCGTCGCTGTAGACGGTGAAGGTGATGCCCTGGAGGAGGAAAGATAGGTCGGCGTGTTTGCGGCGCTCCTCGAATTGAGAGGGCGCCATGCCGCCGAGAGTTTCAAAGAGGCGGGCGTAGTGGGAGCGGGCTTGGCCCTGCGACGCGAACATTTCGTCGTAAAAGGGGCCAGCGGTGTAACCCGAGAATAGTCCTGGGTCGGAGATACACATAGGTGCCGCCGTCATGGGCACACAATAGCAACCCCGGAGGTAGAGGGCTCACCAAAAAATCGCATTTGATGAATCGGAAAAATGGGAGGGGAAGGGCTACCCAATTGTCGCGCTGGAACATACCGGTGTCCGGAAGGCTGAGGAAATATTTCGCGAGAGGGTGAAACACCTTGACCTTCTACACGTCTAGGATATATATGCAGAAGCTGGAGGTATAGGGAGTGCAGCCGAAATCAGACTTGCCGCAGGGCACCTTGGACCTATTAATACTGAAAGTGGTGGCGCTGGGACCCGTGCATGGCTACGCCATCGCGCAGAGGCTGGAACAGGTGTCGAAGCATGTTGTGCAGGTGCCGCAAGGCTCGCTGTATCCGGCGTTGCACCGGTTGGAGAACCGGGGGCTGTTGGCGGCGGATTGGAAGGAGACGGAAACGGGGCGGGAGGCGAAATTTTACCGGTTGACTGCAAAGGGGAAGGCGCAACTTGAAACGGAAGCGGCGAGTTGGGAGCGTTTGACGGAGGCTATTGCGCTCATTATGAAGCTCTCGGCTGGAGGTGCGCAATGAATTGGTTGGGGAGGTTGTTGCGGCGCAAGAAGATGGAAGAGCAGCTCGAGAGGGAATTGGGATTTCATCTGGAGCAACACGCGAACGAGTTGATGGCTGCCGGAGTTGATGCCGCGGAAGCGCGGAGGCGGGCGCGGCTGGCGCTCGGCGGGGCGGAAAAGATGAAGGAAGAGTGCCGCGATGCGCGTGGGACGCGGTGGGTGGAAGATTTTTGGCAGGATTTTCGGTATGCGATTCGTACGCTGCGGCATCGACCCGGCTTTGCGGCGGTGGCGATCGTGACCCTGGCACTGGGCATTGGAGCTTCGACGGTGATGTTTACGGTCGTGAACGGAGTGCTGTTGAGGCCGCTGCCTTATCCGCAGCCAAACAGGCTGGTGGCGGTGCACGGGTACAGCGACGATTGGAATGCGAAGTTGTTTGGACAGCAGAGTGTTGCGTATCCGGATTTTCTGGATTGCCAGCGCGCCAGCCGTTCCCTGACGCTGGCGGGCTCTTTATTTGATGGAGGAACGGTAAGCGGAACGGGAGACCCTGAGTACGTCGACCTGCGAGAGATCTCTGCGGATTTATTTTCTGTGCTGCAAATGAATCTCGCGCAGGGGCGGGCATTTTCGCTCGAAGAGGACCGGAGGGGGGCGGCTCCGGTGATGATATTGGGCTACAGCTTCTGGAAGAGACATTTTGGGGGAAGGGCGGAGACGGTTGGAGCAGCTGTGAGTCTCGACGACAAACTTTATACGGTTGTCGGGATCGCGCCGGCCGGATTCCGCCTGCGCGGAAGCGAACCGGACGTGATGACGCCGCTGGGCCAGGATACGGCACCCTTTCTGCAGAGCCGTGGACCGCACCCAATTGCTGTTGTGGCGCGGCTGCAACCCGGCGCGACGCTCGGGGAAGCGCAGGCGGAGCTGAATTTAGTCGGGCAGCATTTGGCAGAAGAGTTCAAGGACACGAACGCGGGGCGGAGCTTTCTCGTACAGCCGCTCCGGCCGGACGTTGGTAATGTTGGATCGACATTATGGTTGTTGCTTGGAGCGGTTGGACTTGTGCTGCTGATTGCGTGCACGAATATCGCGAGTTTGTTGCTAGCGAGGGCAGTTTCGCGCGAGCGTGAATTGGCAATGCGCGTGGCGCTGGGGGCGGGGCGCGGCAGGTTGGTGCGTCAATGCCTGACAGAGAGCGCGGTGCTGGGATTCGCGGGCGGAGTGCTCGGGGTGGGACTTGCGGCGCTGGGGTTCCAGCCGTTTGTGGCGCTCTGGCCGGGGACGCTGCCGCGAGCGGAGGAGGTTCAGCTCGATTGGCGCGTGCTGTTGTTTGCTGTCGGCGTGTCTTTGCTAAGTGGATTTCTATTTGGGCTTGCGCCAGCGTTGCGCGCGCCAGTGCGAAGATTGGAACAAGTGCTGCGAGGGGGAGGGAGGGGCGTTGCCGGAAGTTCGCGGCGTCTGCACAGCAGTTTTGTGGTTTGCGAACTCGCATTGGCCGTGGTGCTGCTAGTGTCGGCCGGAATGTTGGGGCGCACACTTCTGCACCTGTCTTCGCTTGACCCTGGAATCGATATACGGAACGTCCTGGTGACGCGCATGGCGCTTTCGCCGGCGACGCTGGCCGATCCGGGGAAAACGCGCGCGGCGTGGAGGGACGTCCTGCAGCGGGCGCGCCGCGTGCCAGGAGTGCAGTACGTTGCGACGGTCGATACGTTTCCGATGCGCGAGGGCGACAACGAGCAGGGGTATTGGACCAGCGCAGACATGCCGCCCCCAAACCAGTTGCCGTATGCGTTGCTGACCAGCGTGTCGCCGGATTATCTGAAGGTCATGGGGATATCGCTGCGGCGGGGACGATTTTTCGATGATCACGATACGCTCAACACGACGCCGGTGATCGTGATTGATGAGGTGCTGGCACAAAACGCTTTCGGGCCACAAGATCCAATCGGGAAGCGGCTATGGATTCCGGAGATGGGCTACGGCGGGAACGTGTTTGATATTGTGGGCGTGGTCGGACACGTGCGGCATTGGGGGCTCGCGGGCGATGGCGGGGCAAAAATTCGGGCACAGATTTATTATCCGTTTTCGCAGCTTCCGGATAGTTTTATGCACCGCTGGTCGCAACTAATGTCGATTGCGGTGCGGTCCGATGTTTCGCCATTGAGCTTGCTGGGCTCGTTGCGCAATGAACTGAAGGGAGTGGCGGGCGACCAAGTTCTTTACGAAGTGCGCACGATGGAGCAACTCGCGAGCGATTCGCTGGCGCTGCAGAGATTCCTTTTGCTTTTGTTCGGAATATTCGCAGGATTAGCTTTGATTTTAGCCTGCATCGGGATCTATGGAGTGCTGGCGTACCTGACGGGACAACGCGTGCAGGAAATGGGGATACGCATAGCGCTTGGAGCGCAGTCGAACAGCGTGTTGTGGCTGGTGCTTCGAGAAAGCCTGGAGATGATCCTCGTCGGAGCTGCATTGGGCACGGCGGCTGCGCTAGCGGCAGGGCGCGTGTTGCAGAGACTAATCGAGGGTATGCAGCCCACAGGGCTTTCGACTTTCGCGATGACAATTCCCGTCTTGGTAGCAGCCGCGCTGCTGGCAAGTCTTGTGCCAGCGCGGCGAGCTAGCCGTGTGGACCCGGTGATCGCACTACGGCAAGAATAAGGGCGGCGCTGGCACCGGTGGCGAGACTAACCCCAGTTCGGGTAGACGAATTCCTGACCGATGTTATCACCGGGATAAAACCAATCGGCTAGGGCCATGGGTGTGTTGCTGGGGCGCTCATCGAACTGCATGATGGTCTTCGAGGGAGGATTAAAGCGGTAATCGGGTATGGCCATCAGGGTAGCGAGCAGATGAGTTTGGTCCGCATTCCAGATTTGGACGATGTGCCGATCGGCCTGACTGTCCGCCAGCACGAAGATGTAAGTGCCCGCAGGCAGCGCCTTTCCGGGAATTTCCACTGGGACGTTAAAGGTGACTACAGTTTTCTGATTCCAATCGTTCGCGCTGGCGTGGGAAGGAAAGAGGCCGCATAGCAACGCGGCGCATGCGCAAAGTAGAAGTGCCTTAACGATTTTCATGCAATTTACCTCCACGTGAAATTGGCCGGGAGGGTCTGGCTGGAGATGCCACCGCGGTAGAACCTTGCTTCGGCTCCTAACCCGTAAGATGCAGGCGCGAAAGAGCACGTTGCCAACGGCGAGGCTGTAAGCGTGCGGCACCGATGAAGGAAAAAAAACCGGCGTCATGCGCCAGATGCATTATGGGAGACCGACAGCGTCGGCGCGCATGGTGAGCGGAGGCTTTCCCGCAACAGTAGACGCAGCCGCGCACGGGCCCGGTGCAGGCGAGACTTTGAGTTTCCGACTGACCAATCCATTATTTTTGCGATTTCCGTGTGTTTGTACCCTCGGATATCGTGGAGGATGACGACGAGCTTTTGAAAAGGGCGAAGCTGCGCCAGAGCGTTTTCGAGGTTAAGGCGATCGAGGGAGCCCGCTAAGACAGGATCGGCGTTGGAGAGTTCTTCTCTCGTGTCGGAGCAGTTGGAGTTTAACTCTGAGGTTTCCTCGATGGAAGTTTCGGTCCAGGTTTTTCTGCGGAGGCGCATGAGGACGATGTTGACGGTGATGCGATGCAGCCAGGTGGAGAAAGCGGATTCGCCTCGGAAGGTGCGGATTTTGCGGAGGACCATGAGAAAGGCTTCCTGGGTGAGATCCTCGGCTTCGGCGGTATTTCCGACCATACGAAGGCATAACGCGTAAACGCGCGGACTATGCTGGCGGTAAATGAGCTCGAATGCGGAAGCGTCACCTTGCTGCGCGCGCGGAATGGTCTCATCTTCTAACTTCATTTTCGCATCCAGCAAATCGTGTTCCGAGACTCCGCTGGGCTGCGTGAATTCTCCTCGCGCTGCTGTGTTCGGACTTAACATTTTTCCCCCAATAAAGAATGACGACGAACAGTTCAGCGTTACCTGTGGAAAGCGGGAAGGGCTGGAAGGGCACAATTAAATGTGAGCGGCCTGGGATTTGGGAAATCCAGGCCGGATTCGACGGCCCGTGCATCAGAGAGAGGCCGGCAATGCACCGGCCTCCCCCGATGAGGGATGCTAACGCTTGAGTTGTGGAGAGGCAGATTGCAGAGCAGCGATGAGCTCGTGAGCCGAAGAAGGCGCGTCTCTGCGAGGTTCGGAGACGATTCTGGCGGCTTTGGCCGAACTGCCGTAGAGTTTGCGATTGGCGTCGTCATCAGGACGCAACGTGGAACCTTCCAGAGAGACGCCGGCGAAAACGCCGCGGGCGCGAGAGTAGCTGAGAATTTCGGAGCGCATGTAAGCGTCCGAATCGGCTTCGGCGGATCGTCCTTTTGGACCGGCAGCGGCAGAGACGTCGGCGCCGAGTTTCACCTTACTGTGCAAGAGGCTGCTGGCGCCGCGATCATTCATGATCAGGAAGACGAAGTCCGTGGCTTCGCCGCCAATTTGCAAGCCCACACTTGCGCCTTCGAGGGCGTACATGGCGGGAGCGCCCCACGGCCCGGTGAAGTCCTTACCCGTGCGGCAGACCATCGTGCCGCGGCCGTAACTTCCGCCAACGACAAACGCGGCCTTCAGCACGGAAGGCATCACGACGACGCAGCGGGCTTTGTCGATGAGGTCTTGCGGAATGTCGTCCGGAACGTTGAGGATTTCGTGCATCACCTCTCCGGAGTTCTGAAGACGAGCTTGTTCGTCCTTGGTGCTGACGGCGGGATCTTTTGCGAAAAGAACTGATCCGAAAGCGAGCAGGCTCGCGGCGAAAAGCACGCGATTGTTTGCGAATTTCATTTTTGCGCCTCCTTGCGCGATACGTGATTTGTTTTTTCGAGCTTCGAACTTCTCGAGAGGGCGGATTGTCTCGGAGTTATTTTTGGTCCCGCGATTGAAGAGGCAACTTTGCGGCCAGAGCAGAACACAATTTCATAACCCTCATAGCTTTCAGGCACATAGAGGAATATTCGGAAGCAGCGTGAAGAGGAATGATGAACGCAAGGTGTGTAGAATTTTCCAGGTTGACGGAGTTCTTGCTTGCAGTCGGTGAGCTCCGTGCCTTGCAGGAAGAACTCAAATGAGGAATCGCGGATCGAAGAGTGCCCAGGAAAATTCTTAACTGTTTAAGGCATAGATGGCCGATGGAGCGCGTGAATGCCGCGAGCGAGTTGCGCGTGCGAGAGGTTGCCAATATACTTCGCGGCGTTACGGAATGCTGAAACGAATGTTACAAGGGCGAGGAGGATTTACAGTGATGGAGCTTACGACGATGAAACTGGCGCGCGTAGTTCTGATCGCAGCGGCTATCCTTGCGCCGCTCGGGGCCGCGGCTCGCCAAAATGATTCGGGGAAGGAAACCGCGAGCGCCCGGAGCAAGGATGGTAAGAAACTGTTCGGCTCAGCGGAAGCATTGCGCGTGGCGCGTGTGAGTTCTCCACGAATTTCGCCGGACGGATCGCGAGTCGCTTACCTGGTGGCGGAGAACGATACGGAGAAAGAGCAGGCATGGAAATTTGTGACGCATCTCTGGGTGGTGCCGGCGGCGGGGCCAGCGAGCGCGGCGCGGCAATTCACGCGGGGTGAAAAGAGCGTATCGAATGTTGCGTGGTCGCCGGATGGAAAGTTGCTGGCGTTCACGATGGAGGCGGGGGAAGAGAAGGAGGCCAAACCGCAGGTATGGTTCATGTATGCGGACGGCGGCGAGCCGCGGCAAGTGACGAAACATAAATCCGGTGTGCGCGGATTTGAATTTTCCCCCGATGGGAAAACGCTGCTGCTGATGGCCACGGCGCCGGTGAGCGACGCGGAGGAAAAACGCGTGAAGGAAAAAGATGATGCGGTCGTTGTAGACCATGATTTCAAGATGGCGCAACTTTGGACGTGGAACATCGCTACGGGCGAGGAGAAGCAGATCAGCAAAGGAGATTTCACGGTAAGCGACGCGCGTTGGTCGCCGGATGGGTCGCACATCACGTTCACGACGAATCCAACGCCGCGACTTGACGACATTGCCTTGCAGACGGTGCGGATTTTGGATGTGGCGAGCGGCACGGAGCGCAAGCTGGTGGATTCTGCCGACCCGACGCATACGGCGCGGTGGTCGCCGGACGGAAAGTGGATCGCCTACCTGAGCAGTCCAGGGCTGCTGATTTACAAAGAGAATCTGTTTGTTGTTGGGGCCAGCGGAGGAGCGCCGAAGAAGTTGAGCGGATCATTTGATCTGAATGCCGGCGAACCGATTTGGTCGCCCGATGGGAAGGAGATTTATTTCAGCAGCGACGACCACGAGGCGTTGCGCGTGTTTTCGGCGGACGTGGCGACGGGAACAATCAAGGCGCTTACGGGGACAACGGGAGTGGCCAGTGTTGCGGACATTAGCGCCGCGGGGAAGACAGCGGTGGGGACGCTCGGCGATCCGACGCATCCGGATGACGTGTTCCGAAGTGATTTGAGTTTTGGGTCGCTGGAACGCATCACGAATCAGAACGCGTGGCTCTCGGAGTATGCACTGGGAGCGAGCGAGGTGGTGCGTTGGAAGAGCAGCAAAGACGGGATGGAGATCGACGGGATTGTGACGAAGCCGGTGGATTTTGATGGGGGGCATAAAGTTCCATTCCTGCTGAATCCGCATGGTGGACCTACCGGAGCCTCTTTACTTTCGTTCAATACAACGGAGCAGATTATGGCTGCCAATGGATACATGGTGTTGCAGCCGAACTTTCGCGGTTCGACGGGACGCGGAGAAAAATTTGCGACCGCGAACCAGAACGATTGGGGAGACGGCGATTATAAGGATGACATGAGCGGCGTGCAGGCGATGGTGGACAAAGGATGGGCGGATCCGGAGCGGCTTGGCGCATTTGGATGGTCGTATGGCGGATTCATGACGATGTGGATCGACACGCAAACGGATCGATTTAAAGCCATTTCGCCTGGAGCTGGCTTGCCGGATCTTTATTCTATGTATTCGCAAACGGATATTCACCGGTACTTGACAATGTTTTTGGGCATGAAGGCGCCGTGGGACAATTTTCAAGAGTATTGGGACCATTCGCCTATGAAGTTCGTTACCAACGTAAAGACGCCGACGATGATTTTGCACGGGCAGGCAGATACGCGGGTGCCCATTCCCCAGGCGGAGGAGTTTTATCGAGCGCTTTATGAGAAACATGTGCCGGTGGAGTATGTGACTTATCCGCGGGAGAATCACGGGTTTGTTGAGCCGCGGCACATTCAGGATCGGTGGCAGAGATACCTGGTGTTCTTTGGGAAGTACTTGAACAATCCTCCAGTCACGGAATCAAAAGCCACTGTCGAGAGACTGAGCAAGGATCTTCCGTAGACAGGCGCGCTTTCATGCGCGGAGAACGGTTACGCAAAATCTAATTTGACTCCAGGACTGGAGAATCGGGTGAAAGAGGATTGACGCGCCAGAAAAGTCAAAAATTGTTTCCGAGCTTCGATGGTTAAAGCCGAGGCGTTCCGTCGAGAATCAGACGACGACTCCGGCCGGCGGTATCCGCGGCTAAGAAAGCAAGAAGGAACTGAGTTCGCGATTGAAGCGGCCGGAGTCCTCGATGTTTGAAAGATGGGCAGCGTTGAGTTCGACATAGCGGGCGCCGGGGATGTGGTCGGCGAGGTAGCGACCATCGGCGGGAGTTGTCGCGGCGTCGTTTGTTCCGGCGATCACAAGTGTTGGCACATGGATTTCCCGAATAACTTCGCGAACGTCGAAATCGCTAATGGCGGCGCAATTTGCGACGTAACCTTCCGGGTTCGCGCTTTCAAGCATGAGTTTGGTTGAAGCGACAATCGCTGGAGACTTGGCGCGGAAGTCCGCCGAAAACCAGCGTTCGATGACCGCTGTGGAGATGGATTTCATTCCGCCATTGCGAACGGTTTCTACACGGGTATTCCACATTTCAGGAGTGCCGATTTTCGCGGCGGTATTGCACAAGATGAGCTTTTGAAGCCGGGCGGGTGCGTTCAGAGCGAGCCACATCCCCGTTTGGCCACCCATGGAGAGACCGCAAAAATGAACCCGGTCAAATCCTAATTTGTCGAGAAGCCCTAAGACGTCACGCGCGAGTTGCTCGATGGTGTATGGGCCAGGACTCACGGAAGACTGGCCGTGGCCACGCGTGTCGTAGCGCAGAACGCGGAATTGCTGCTGAAATTCCGCTAGCTGAGGATCCCACATGGAGAAATTCTCGCCGAGGGAATTGGAGAAAACCAATACAGGTGCGCTTGCGGAGCCTGCGAGGTCGTAATGAATGCGAACGTCTTCCAGTTGAGCGAAGGACATGGCTCTCACTTTTTCCGGGGATTTTTCTGCTCACGCGGCAAAGCGCGCGAGGCGAGCACGCGGTCGATCAACTGATCAGCGACGCCTAGATAGTTGCCGGGCGCAAAGAGACGGTCAAGTTCAGCGTCGGACAGATTCGCTTTGACAATCGCGTCTTGCACTAGAACGGAGCGAAGGTCCCGCCGCGAGCTCTGAGCGCGTCTGCACGCCATTCGCACCAGTTCGTGCGCTTCCATGCGAGGTATTTTTTCTGCGAGGGCCATGGCGACGGCTTCGGCAAAGATCAATCCGTGGGTAACGTCGAGATTTTGGCGCATGCGTTCGGCGTCAATTTCCAACTCGGAGACCGCGGTAGTGAGATGATGCACTGCGCCAGCTGTCAGGCGGACAATGTCGGGCAAAGTCTCCCATTCGGCATGCCAGCCGCCCAAACCGCGTTCCTGCTCCTGAACCTGTGCCGCGAGCATGGTGCCCACAAGAGGAGGTACGCGCAAAGCCGCGGAGAGCACGACAGCACACGCGACAGGATTGCGCTTGTGGGGCATCGTCGAGGAGCCGCCGCGCCCGTCGGCGGAAGGTTCGAAGATTTCGGCGACTTCGGTTTGCATGTGCAGGGAGATGTCGCGCGCGATTTTGCCAAGCGTTCCCATGCACAAGCCGAGTGTGACGGCGATTTCCACCATGCGGTCGCGATGGCTGTGCCACGGGAGCTCAGGCAAGGGAAGCTGCAATTCCTTCGCGAAAGCGGAAGCGACTTCCAAGCCGCGGGTACCGAGAGCCGCCATCGTTCCAACAGCCCCGCCAAACTGCAGGACGAGACAACGGGCTTGAGATTCCGATAAGCGCGCACGATGACGATCAATCGCATCAAGCCAGCCAGCCACTTCGAGACCGAACGTCGTGGGCAATGCCTGCTGCATCCAGGTTCGGGCGGCGAGAAGGGTCGCGCGATGCTTGTGCACTATTTCGCCGAGCATCACGGCCAAGAGGTCAAGTTCGGCGGAGATTAGAGTAATGGCTTGTCGCAACTGAAGCACACGGCCCGTATCGATGACGTCCTGACTTGTCGCGCCCCAGTGGACGTAACGGGAGGCCTCTTTCTCTTTTTGGGCCACCAGCAAGGTGAGCTGTTTCACGAGCGGGATCGCCAGATTGCCAGCGCTTCCTGCGGCTCGGGCCAACGCGGTCATATCGTAGAGTTCGGCGCGGCATTTCGCTTCAATGGCTGGAGGAGCCGTGGCAGGAATGAACCCAGCGCGCGCTTCGGCTCGTGCGAGGGCCGCTTCGAAATCGAGCATACCTTGCAGCGTGGCACGATTCGAGAAGACCTTCTCGACGGCTTGGGAGCGGAACAATGGGTCGAGCAGATTCATGCGCTGAGTGTAATCACTCCTCGTGGGGAAAGAAAACGGTTTCCTCGCTGATTTGTACGTCCGATAAACGGTTGCCGGTTGACAATATAATCTGCAGTTGTGCTCAACGGCTGCGCTCGCCAGCTAAACTCGCTCAAGGATGATAGCGATGCCCTGACCGACACCGATGCACATGGTGCAAAGGGCGTATCTTCCGCCGTTGCGCAGCAATTGATACATTGCCGTCGTGATGAGTCGCGCGCCGCTGGCCCCAAGCGGATGGCCGAGAGCGATTGCGCCTCCATTGGGATTCACATGAGAAGCCTCATCGGCGACGCCAAGTTCGCGCAATACTGCTAACGCCTGCGACGCGAAGGCTTCGTTCAGCTCGATGACGTCCATCTGGCCGATGTTCAAATTCGCCCGCGCAAGAGCTTTGCGAGAGGCGGGGGCAGGGCCCATCCCCATGATTCGTGGCGCGACACCTGTTGCCGCGGCGGTGATAATGCGCGCTTTGGGAGTTAATCCGTGGCGCTTGGCTGCCGATTCTGAAGCGAGAAGAAGGGCGCAGGCGCCGTCGTTTACGCCAGACGCATTTCCCGCCGTCACCGTGCCGCCAGGTTTTACGATTCCCGGCAACTTCGCAAGCGCGGCCAAAGATGTGTCGCTCCGTGGGTGTTCATCTGCGCTAACCAGAATGGGGTCCCCTTTTTTCTGTGGAATGGAGACCGGCGCTATTTCCTCAGCGAGAAATCCATTGCGAATTGCGGCTGCGGCGCGCTGCTGGCTCCTCAGCGCGAAGGCATCTTGATCTTCGCGTGAAATGTGGAATTCCTCGGCAACAATTTCAGCTGTTTCCGGCATGGAATCGACGCCGTATTTTGCTTTCATAACGGGATTGATGAAGCGCCATCCAATCGTGGTGTCTTCGAGTTTCATCGCACGGGAAAAGGCCGCGTCTGCTTTGCCCACGACGAAGGGGGCGCGCGACATGCTTTCGACACCCCCTGCAAGGATCAGCTCGCCTTCGCCGCATTTGATGGCGCGCGCGGCGGTCGCCACGGCATCCATGCTAGAGCCGCAGAGACGATTTACCGTGACGCCGGGAACTTCTTTGGCAAGCCCCGCAAGCAGCAAGGCCATCCGTCCCACGTTGCGGTTGTCCTCGCCAGCCTGATTCGCGCAGCCGTAGACGACATCGTCGAGGGCGTTCCAGTCTGCTTTGGGATTGCGCTCGATGAGGGCTTTGATGGGAATGGCCGCCAGGTCATCCGCGCGAATCGAGGAGAGCGATCCGCCGTAGCGGCCAATGGGTGTTCGAATGGCGTCACAGATGTACGCAGCTTCCATTGAGTTTCTTAAAGCTCCTGAATCGTTCTATCCTAACAGGAAGAATACGGCCGACGAAAATCAAGATATGCGGACAAACGTAAGGAGATACAAATGAAATTCGCGAGAATAATCCTGATTGTGATAGCGCTATTTTCTGCTGGCGCGATGCGGACACCGGCGCAAAACAGCGCGACACTGGAAGTGACCGCGTTGTTGCATGAGTTCATGGAGGCTGCAGGCCGAGGCGACCGAGCAGTGTTCGACAAGTTCTTTGCCGACGACGTGATTTATACGCGAGCGACGGGCGTGGTCATAGGTAAGGCCGACATTATGAGCAGGCTTGGGAAACCGACGCCTGCATCGGAGGGAAAGTACACCTATTCGGCAGAGGACATCACGGTTCACGAGTATGGCGACACGGTGGTGGTGGCATTTCGGCTGGTAGGCCGCACCGAAGATCGCGACGGAAAAGTGGAGACATCTTATTACCGGAATACCGGGACCTTTCTAAGACGGAATGGACGATGGCAAGCAGTAGCGTGGCAGGCGACCAAGATCGGCGAGAACGCCGAAGCCCATTGATGGGGAGAAATTAAGGAGCATCGCGCGAAGTCCGGCCGGATCGAAATCTGTCTAACGCTTAGTACACGAAATTGCCGGATCGCTAAAGTTGTCCCGCGGTGTGCCGATGAAAGAGGAGAGAAAAGCGCCGGAGCAGATTTCGCGAACGGTCATTCGCCGCGATCAAGAAACGACAAGCAATCCGGCATTATTTGCGCGGAGAATTTGTGCGCCTGTATGGAACGTCGTTCCAGGCCGGAGCAGGGCGTCTCTCTGTGCCCTCGCCTAAAGTCTATCTTTTCAGTCTGGCTGCATCCCTCGCTTTGGCTATCCAATCGCATTGACCATTTCCGCTCGCGGCCCGGAAAGTTTTCCGGGCACAGCCCGCAGAAACGACCAGCGTAAACGCGGACCGAACGAGCCATTGGAGGATGTGCTTTGGCCTCTGCCGCCGCCGCATCATTTATTCGTTCATCTAGCCGCATTCTGGTTGCCAGCGCCGATTCGTCCTTTCCTAGACGCTTGATTGAAAGCCCTGCCTACGTGCAGCCGCTTAGCGAAGAAGCAGTCGAAGCCGCGCATGCGGTGGCCAAGCTCGCGCGCTTCTCCCGCGAAAGCGTTCTGCTGGATCGCAAGTTGCCCGATCTGGATTCCGGCGAGGTTGCCGAACGCGAGCGCCTCCTCATCGCGAATCTCCCCGGGGTGCGCTACGTCGCGCGCCGCATTCACGCTCGCCTTCCGTCCCACCTGCAATTCGAGGATCTGGTTCATGCTGGCATTCTTGGCCTGATCGATGCCGTTGATAAATTCGATCCCGCCAAGAATGCTCAACTGAAGTCCTACGCCCGCTTCCGCATTCGCGGCGCGATTCTCGACAGCCTGCGCCAGTTGGATTGGAGCCCGCGCAACCTCCGACGTCAGGGCAGGCGCATCGAAGAGGCCCATCGCGAACTTGCCGCTGTTCTGGGCTACGCGCCTTCCGAGCCCGAGCTTGCCACGCACCTGGGACTCGAACTGGACGAGTTCCAACACTTGCTCGGCGAGTTGCGCGGCCTCGATCTCGGCAGCCTGCACGCCCGTTCCCTTGAAGGCGCCGGTGATGAGCAATTCTTCGGTGTCGCGGTTCGGCTCGAGGAAGATCCATTCGCTGTCACCCTCCGCGCTGAAATGCGCACTCTTTTATCCCGAGCCATCGATAAGTTGGAGCGTCAGGAGCGTCAGGTCCTCGCTCTCTACTATCGCGAGGAACTTACGATGAAGAAAGTCGGGCTGATCATGAATATCGGCGAATCGCGTGTCTCCCAAATCCGCACCGCAGCCCTCATCGGCCTGCGCGCTCGCCTGAAACGAAAAGTTCATCCCGATACAAAGCAGTCTGGAGATGCCTGGTGACCCAACCCGCCGTTCCGTCGCCGATTGCAGGATCTTAAGCCTGTGCCTATTGGGAAACGAGCACAAGCCTGGCCAATCGGAGAGCTTTCTTTTTTTGCTCGCCCGCTAAACAATTAATCTCCTTACCTGGCTCCCCTGCAGAACACGCGGGAGTATATCCGGGGTAGCGTTTGCGCCACCAGCCCTCGATACTTCGTTGACAGCTCTCTCGATCACCTTCACTATCCTCTTACCCCTTCCAAATTTAATGTTTGGTGTGTGCCGATGCGCATTCTTGTCGCTGAAGATGACGCACCGCTGGCGGAGTTTCTCCATCAACGGTTGCAGCAGGAGCAGTTTTGCGTGCAGATGGTCTCGGACGGTGGGGAAGCCCAGCGTCTCGCTTCGGACCAACCCTACGATTTCGTGGTTCTTGATCTGAATTCGCGGCCCGAAGGCGGGTTGGACGTCCTGCGCAAGATCCGCGCGAAAAAGCCTGATCTGCCGGTCCTCATGGTTACCGGCGCGAGCCAAGCGGATGAACGCGTCCGTTTGCTCGATGCTGGGGCGGACGACTCCCTCGCGAAGCCTTTCGCGTTCGCGGAGCTGGCCGCCCGTATCCGCGCTGTGCTTCGTCGGGGCAGCCGCCCCGGCCGCGCCGTGCTCAAAATTGCTGACCTGGAAGTAGACCGCGTCGCTCACGTTGTACAACGCGGAGGCCGTGCGATTGACCTCAGTCCCAAGGAATATGCACTGCTGGAATTCCTTATGCGCCATGAAGGCGAAGCAGTCACTCGGACCGCCATTGTCGAGCAGGTCTGGAAGATCAATTTCGATACCATGACCAATGTCGTGGACGTTTACATCAACTATCTCCGCCGAAAGGTAGATTCCGGCTTTGACCCGCCTCTCATCCGCACTGTCAGAGGCGTCGGCTACCAAATCGGTGGCAACGGCGCTCACCCTTAGAGCCCTCGGAACGGCTGTACCTGCTGACCTGTTTACAGGAATCTAACCCACTAGAAGGGAAGTCCGCGCGCTTCCGGCGCGCGGCATACCAGGCTGTGAGCATGAGCAGCTTTCAAGACGTTGATTATGAAGCATTTAAGTATGATTCGGAACCGTCGGTGGAGAGGATTTCCGGGATTGGCCTTGACTCTTGCTGCTATGCAACTTCTTTTCCACTTGGGGGTTCTATCCCCCGGGAGTTAAATATGATAATTACACTCCTGTCGGCTGGAACCTTACAAGGTCCGGACTGAGGATAAGGGGATGATCATGCTGAAGACCAACTCTAACGGCAAGCGCAGGCTGGGCTTGCTTTTGTGTCTTACGGGTCTTCTCTGCTTCATAGCTCCCAATGCGCGCGCTGGCCAAGGCGCGCCCGATCAAGCACCGCCAGATCAGGCTGCACCCGATCAAGATCAAGCCCCGCAAGATCAAATCGCGCCAAACGATGCGAACGACCCTCCCACCCGCGTTGCCCGCATTAGCTACCTCGATGGCTCAGTTTCGATTCAACCTGGAGGCGTAGGCGACTGGGGCGCCGCTGCTCTCAATCGCCCGATGACCATCGGCGACAAACTCTGGACCGACAAAGATTCCCGCGCTGAATTGCAGACGGGCGTCGTCTCCATGCATCTTGGCAGCATGACCGCACTCTCTTTTCTGAATCTCAATCAAGCCATCACGCAGATGCGCATCGCCGAAGGCTCGATCAACTTTCGCGTGAAGGAAATCCGCGAGGGCGACGTGTACGAAGTGGATACGCCGAATGCAACGTTCACCGTGACCAAAGCCGGCGCTTTCCGGATTGACGTCAACGAAAATGGCGATTCCACAGCCATTTCAGTTATTCGCGGCGAAGGACAAGTCGTTGCCGGCGGCAAGACGACGGATCTCCAACCTGGCCAGCGTGGCGTATTCGATGGCACCAATGAGGTCCAATCCACGGTTGCGCAAGCGCCTCCTCCAGATGGACTCGACCAATGGGCCAACGATCGCGATCTCCGCGAACAGGATTCCGTTTCTGCGCAATACGTTCCTCCGGACATGCCCGGGACTGCTGACCTTGACAACAATGGAGATTGGAGCGAGCAGCCGGACGTCGGTCCGGTCTGGTATCCGAACGATGTAGGACCGGACTGGGCGCCTTATAGCGCCGGAAATTGGAGCTACATCGGTCCCTGGGGTTGGACGTGGGTTGGCTACGAGCCTTGGGGCTTTGCGCCCTATCATTATGGCCGATGGGGTTATTACGGCGGCCGATGGGGTTGGTGCCCAGGCCCGCGAGTTGGCTTCGCAGTTTACGGTCCCGCCTTTGTAGGCTTCCTTGGTGGCGGCTTCGGATTCGGTGTCGGCTGGTTTCCTCTGGGCTGGGGCGAGCCTTACCACCCGTGGTACCACGCCGGATTCGGTTACTGGAATCGGATCAACGTTCACAACACTTACATTCGCAACGTAAATGTAATTCGCGGGGGCAATTACAAGTATGCCTACGCGCATAACGTGCATGCAGTGACGGCAACTTCGCGCGGCGCCTTCACTGGCGGTGAACGAATCAATCGCGGCACTTATCACGTCACCGAAGCTTCCTTGCGAGGGGCTCAGATAACGAACCATGTGGGCTTTTCTCCCACGCATCAAAGCTCGTTTGGCGCTGCTAACGCGAGGGGAAATGTAGCACGACCGCCATCGTCCGTGCAGAATCGCTCCGTAATGGCACGTACTGCTCCAGCCGCCGGAGCGTCGCACATGTCGGTCCGCGCCGCGGATAGCAATGGACTGCGAACGGCCAATAACAGCCGCTCCTGGTCCGCTCAAGGCAATACCACGGATCGCGGCCGCGCGCCGGAGGGCTTTGGCAGTTCCAGCAGAGGCTCCAGTGAAGCCATGAGCGCGCGCACGAACCGCACGGATCGTCCGCCGTGGGCCGGTGCTGGTGCATCCGCGAATAATGGTGCTTCTCGCGCCACGGGAAACGCCAGCCGCGAAACCTATTCTCGGGGCGGCGGCGCATACAACTCGTCTCAGAGGAGCGCGCCTTCCACCAACCGGGGCTACACGGCGCCTTCTCGCTCGTATTCGGCTGCGCCTAACCGCACCTATTCCGCGCCCAGCCGCACGTACTCTGCTCCTAGCCGCAGCTACGGCGGCGGAAGCTCTCATGCCGGCGGAGGTGGGGCTCCCCACGGTGGCGGGGGTGCAGCGCCTCACGGTGGCGGCGGTGGTCGCCCACACAGGTAAAACGCAATCGAAATCGGGTTACGATGCAAAAATGGCCCACTGCTCTGAAAGGAAGTGGGCCTGCTCCATGTAACCGTTCTAGCCAAACACAATTGCCTATCCCACAACTCTTGTCAGTTATGGGTGTTAGATAGGTAGTTCCAGCCGTGGTAGTTCTTACTTCGACAAAACGTGTTGATGAAATTCTGGCTGGGCCATCGGGCAATGCTAGTGTTTGAATTACACCGCGACAACAGGACCAAGGGTACCATCACACGTCGGACCAATTCTTGGATAAGGAGCAAGTGCAGGCAGTTAAGGGTCAATCCCAGCCTGGTATTTCCGGAGAGAGGCAATCACAAATGAAAAGACACGCGATCTACTTATCGAGTTTGCTTAGCCTCGGACTGGCTACCGCTTTTCTCATGCCGCAACGTGTTTCAGCCGATGATGACGATCCGCCGAGCCGAGTCGCGCGTCTGGGCTATGTGCAGGGAAATGTTTCCTTTGAGCCTGCCGGCACGGATGATTGGGTTTCGGCCGTCGTCAACCGCCCTCTGACCACTGGCGATAAGCTCTGGAACGACAGCGACTCGTTTTCCGAGCTGCATCTTGGCAGCGCCGCCATCCGCTTGGGAGGCAACACTGGGCTCACTTTCTTGAATTTGACCGACGACATGACGCAGATCAGCCTGACGGAAGGCACGGTGAATGTTCGCGTCCGGCGTCTCGCTGACGATGAAACATTTGAAGTGGACACTCCCAACCTGGCGCTCACGCTCCTCCGTCCCGGCAGCTATAAAATCAACGTCAACGAGTCTGGCGATGCCACGGTCGTTCTTGTTCGCAGTGGCCAGGGCGAAGTCACCGGCAGCGGCTCGGCGTATGTCGTCCACCCTCGGGAAGTCGCCACCTTCACGGGGACGGACCAAATTGATGCCGATGTCCAGGGTTGGGACGAATCCAGCGACGACTTCGACAACTGGTGCTCCGAGCGCGAGAGCCGCGTCGATCACTCCATCTCCTCACGCTATGTTTCCGACGACGTCATCGGTTACGAAGACCTCGATGAATATGGTGGCTGGAGGCCGACGCCAGAGTACGGCAACGTCTGGTTTCCGCACGTAACTATTGTCGGCTGGGCCCCTTATCACTACGGGCACTGGGTTTACATCGCGCCCTGGGGCTACACCTGGGTCGATGATGCGCCGTGGGGCTTTGCTCCCTTTCACTACGGCCGCTGGGTTGTTGTTGGCGGCGTGTGGGGCTGGGTTCCTGCTCCGCCGCGGTCCGTTATGGTTGGCGCGGTGTATGTACGGCCGGTTTACGCGCCCGCTCTCGTCGCTTGGGTGGGCGGACCGCGTTATGGCGTCGGCGGTGCAGTTGGCGGCGAGGTCAACGTCGGGTGGTTCCCGCTGGGTCCGCGCGAGGTATACGTACCCTCCTATCACGTCAGCCGCGCTTACGTCACTAACATCAACGTCTCTAACACGCGGGTGGAAACAACGGTTGTGAACAACTACTACAACACCACGGTCATCAACCACAGGACGGTTACGAACGTCACCTATGTCAATCAGCGAGTTCCCGGCGCAGTTACCGCCACCACTTCCGCGGCGTTTGTGTCAGCGCAACCCGTTGCGAGAAATGTCGTCGCCGTCAATGTGAGGGAAGTCGCTTCCGCTCAGGTTGCGATCGGCGCGCCCGCGGTGGCGCCTTCGAGGCAGGCCGTTCTCGGCGCAGGGACGGCAGCCCGAGTCAGGCCGCCTGCAGCACTGCAGGCTCGTGCGGTCGTGGCAAAGACGGCTCCTCCTCCACCACCCCCTTCTTTTGCGAAGCAGCAGGAGGCGATTCAGGCTAACGGCGGCAGACCTCTGGCGATTTCCCAGATGCACCAGATTCAGCTGCCGGCGGTTCAGGCTCGTGCCAACATCAAAGTTGCTCCCGCGGCTACTCCGCGAACCATTCCGTCCCGCGGCGGTGTTCAGGCCGACCCGTCCCGGCCCGTTGGGGCTAACACCGCTGTCCATCCAGCTGGCAATCCTCCTGCTTCCAACAACAGTCCGAGGAATTTCGCGGATCGTCCGGCGATGTCTCAGCCCAAAGTGGCCGTCAACCCGAACAATGCGCCCAATCGACCGTATGTGAATCCGGAGCTCGAACAGCAGCATCAGAAGCAGCTGCAGAATCTTCGTGCGCAACAGGACCAGGAGCGCCAGAGGATCGAGCAGCAACAACAGAAGGATCGCGTCGCTCTCGCCCAGAAAGCGGCCGATGAAAAGGCACAACAAAGGCTGAATCAGCAGCACCAGCAGCAGCTTGAGCAGCTCGAAAAAAAGCATGACGCGGAGCAACAACAGCTCAAGCAGCAACAACAAGCAGAGAAAAAGAAGGATCAGAAACCTCCGAACCCTCCAAAAGAGGGCAAGCCTCAGAAGAACAACAAATAGCTGCGATGGCTACGGCCACGTGCCGGGCGCAGCGTGCTCCCATGGATGTGCGCAGCGCCCGCTTTGATTGGCGCGCCGCGTATTTCGCTTCGATATGAATTCTTCGGGGCATCTCGCGTAAGATTCTTTCGCCCGAGTATGACACCACAGTCTTCGCATCGACCTTCGAGCGAACGAGATGTTCGCCGTCCTTCGCCTATCTCGCTTTTTGTAATTCCCGGGCTACCGGAAATTAGGGCGGGCCAAAACTTGGCCAAGCTAATCGCGCATGCGGCTCGACGCGAGAAAATCGGCTTGGCCGAAGGAGACATTCTCGTCGTCGCGCAAAAGATTGTTTCCAAGGCGGAAGGCCGCGTCGTGCGCCTGTCCAAAATCCGGCCCTCGCAAGAAGCGAGGGCCTTGGCAAAAAAGCTTTCCAACGATCCGCGATTGATTGAAGTTATTCTCGGCGAATCGCGCCGCATCGTCCGGTCCGAGCGCGTCCTCATCGTCGAAACGCATCACGGTTTCGTCTGCGCCAACGCGGGAGTCGATCACTCCAATGTCACAGGGCGCGATATCGTCACGCTCCTCCCGAAAAACCCTGATCGCTCGGCGCGCCGGCTCGCCGCAGCTTTGCGGAGGGAAAGCGGTAAACGCCTCGCGGTCATTATCAGCGACACTTTCGGCCGACCGTGGCGTCTGGGCCTTACGAATATAGCCATCGGCGCATCCGGTGTCCCCGCGCTCATCGATCTTCGCGGCATGCGCGATCGCCATGGCAAGCTTCTTCGCGCCACGGTTCTTGCCGTCGCCGATGAGCTCGCCGCCGCCGCCGGTCTGCTAATGGGAAAATCCGCTGGAACGCCCGTCGTCGTGGTTCGGGGCTACCGCTATCGCCCAGTACAAGCTCCCGCCGCACGCATCATCCGTCCCGCCAAAGAGGATCTCTTTCGTTGATTGCCCGGCCTTCGGTCCAGTTTAATCTTCTGCCTCGCGCCGCAGGTTTCCCCTTGCGGCGTTCGGCCATGCCCGGCATCCTTGTTTTGGCATGTCTCCAGCTAAAAAAATTACGGTCACTGCTCTAGCCGGTGGCATCGGCGCATCGAAGCTTCTGCTTGGCCTTTACCATGCGATGGATCCGCACGCGCTCACCATCATCGTCAACACCGGCGACGATATCGTCCTCCACGGCCTTAAAATATCTCCCGACCTCGATATTGTCACCTACACGCTCGCCGGAGTCGTCAATCCCACAAAGGGATGGGGCATGCGCGGCGAAACGTTTCATTTTCTGAAGCGCCTCGGCGCCTACGGGCGCGAAACGTGGTTTAATCTCGGCGACCGCGATCTTGCCACCCACGTTCATCGCACAAATTTGCTCGCACATGGAAAAACGCTGACCCAGGCCGCCGATTCCATCCGCCTGGCTCTCGGCGTGAAATCGCGCATCCTTCCGATGTCCGACCAGCCGGTTCCAACCATCATCGAAACGCGCGATGGCCACATGCATTTTCAGGAGTATTTGATCAAGCACCGCACCGAGCCGGGCGTGCGCGCGATCCATTTCGAGGGCGTAAAGCACGCTCATCCCGCACCCGGCGTACTCGAAGCCATTTGCGACGCGGACCGCGTCATCATTTGTCCGAGCAACCCGCTGATCAGCATCGGTCCAATTCTGGCGATTCCGCGCGTGCGCGAACAGCTACGAGCGCGTAAAGAAAGCGTTTTCGCTGTGTGTCCGATTGTCGGAGGCAAATCGCTGAAAGGCCCAAGCGACAAAATGCTGATTCAAACGGGCGCAGGCTCGTCCGCTTCCGCGGTTGCAAAGCTCTATGCTGATTTCACTGGTACGTTTGTCATCGATCGCCGCGACGCCGCGCAAGCCGACACCATCCGCGCCCTCGGCATGAAAGTCGCCGTCCTCCCAACAGTCATGCGCACCCGAGCGCAGAAGCGCAAGCTCGCGCGCGCTCTCCTCGCGCTCTAACACTGGCGTGAACCGCTGCCCAGAACTGTCATTCCGAGCGAAGCGAGGAATCTGCTTTTTTTTAATGGTTCGCAAGATTGCGTAGGCGTGCGCGGTTTGTTCTGACCACGCCCTTTGCTCCTACTCTTTCGCGATGATAAGGTCCCACGGCCCGATGGTGATCTGCTGGCCGGGCGCGAGCGATTGGCCCGTGAGCAGATCGCTCCCCGCGGCGTAGGAATACGTAATCGTAGCGGGCGAGCTGGAGTAATTGAGAAAATAGTCTAACTTGCGGCCGTCTTGGCCGATGCCATGTTTCACTCGAACGCTGGGCGGGAGCTGCTGGTCGGCGCTGGTGAGGCCAGCTTCCTTCAGCGCATCCAGCACGATGGCCGCCTGCAATTTGTCGGAGACGGCGGTTCCTTCATAAAGAAGCGTTCCCGAGCCGTACTGATTTTCCGTAATGGCTGGCCAGCGCCCAAAAAATGGATGGTCGTAATAAGCGAGCGGCTTGGCCGTTTCCAACTGTAGAAACTCGGCCCACGTGTTGACTTTGTTTTCCTCGCCGACGTGAAACGGATCGTCCTTCAAAGCGAGCGGATGTTCGAGATTGGAAAACTCCTGGTAAGTGAAGCCGGCCGCCTTTCGCAGCGGACCCGGCGCCAACTCCCATCGCACTGCGGAGTTCTCGTTCGTAAAGCCACTCTTGAAGGTCATCAAAACGTGCCCGCCGTTCTGAACGTAATCAGAGATTTTGTTCAGCAAAGCGTCGTCCGCGACGTACAGGCAGGGAACTATTAATAATTTGTATTTCGCGAGTTCCGCCGCCGTCACGCCGGGAAAAACAATATCGCTGCCCACATTCGCAAAATACAGAGCGTTGTGAAGCTGCGTGAGAATCGCGTTGTATTCCCCCGCGGCTCTTCCCGGCGTCCAGCCAACGTCCGGCGTGTGTTTAAAGGGCATGAAGCTGATGGCGTGCGAGGAATCGACGCTGTAAAGAATGGCGACGTCGTTGTGGATTTTTATGTTGGCCAGCTTGGGGCCAATCTTTTGCAGCTCGTGCGCGACGCGCGTGACCTCCGCATAAGCGCGATTCGGCTGGAGGTCGTGGCTCAGCACGCCTTTCCAATAGGTTTCCTGCCCCGCGTGAATCGAGTGCCAATGCCAGTACTCGACCATATTCGCCCCGCTCGAAACGTGCGTGTAAACATCGAGCCGCAATTGCCCGTCGTAAGGAGGGAACTGGCCCGCCGAGTCCCAACCGAGCGTTTGCGCGTTCGTCTCCGTAACCAAAAAATTGCGATGCTTCAGCGAGCGCGCGAAATCGCCCTGCAGCGCCTGCCACGCGCCATCCATGTGGTCCTGCGTGCCGTGATAGGGATTGTTGGAGACAACGTCGAGCACCGCGGCGACCGTCGACTCATCCGTTCCGCCGCCCATCATTCCGCCGAAATCGTGCGTGACGAATTGATCTGGCCGGCGATACTTCCGGACCAGTGCGGCTTGCCAGCCAAGGAAATTTGCCACGCGCATTTCCTGCCAGCGGCTCCATTCGAGTTTGTAACTGGTGCTGGTAGCATTGTCGCGCGTGGGCATGTCCGCCCAGTCGTTCACGTCCTGGCCCCAATAATTCAGGAACCAAGCTTTGTTGAGCGCGTCAGTGGTTCCAAACTTTTTCTTCAGATGCTCGACGAATCCGGCGAAAACGTCGGGATTCGACGCGCCGTAGCCGCTCGTTTCGTTGTCGATCTGCCAGCCGATCACCGTGGGATTATTTTTGTAGTGGCTCACGAGATTCGTGATGACGCGCTCGGCGTAGAAGCGGTACTCGGGATTATCGAAATCCATGTTCTGCCGCATCCCATACCCGACATATCCGTCGTCCAGTGGCCGCGCCAGAATTTCCGGATGCGCGTGCGCCATCCACGTCGGTATCGAGTACGTCGGCGTGCCCATGATGACCTTGATCCCCGCCTTGCCCATGGCGTCCACGACGCGATCCATCCACGCGTATTCAAAATGCCCGTCGCTCGGCTCCCACAAACTCCATGTCGACTCCCCCATGCGCACCACGGTGATGCCCGCCTCCCTCATCAGCGCGACATCTTTGTCCAGCCGCCCGGGCTGCAAATCGGCGGGCATGTACTCGTTGTAATAAGCCGCGCCATAAAGAATCGTCGGCTGCGTCGCGCCAGGCGCGGTTGATGGTTCCTGCGCAAGCGCGGAAAAAGTCATCGCCGCCATCGCCGCCGCGATGGAAAGCAATCTATATGGATGAACCAGCTTTACTGCACGGGTTTGCATCAGTGTCTCCATTGTCGCATCTCGTAGGCAGCTGTCGTGAGCTTCATGCTCGCATCCAACCCGTTCATCGTGAGGCTTGCAAGCCCGTCCGGCGCAGATGCGTGGAATCCGTACCCAAAGCAATGTCCCAGAAGATGCCCACGCGTGCAACACCAACTCTGAAACCTTCTTTCTCGAGTGTCCCTGTGTATCCATCCGCCGAGCACAGAATCATCCCCCGCCAAAGGTTCATCCTATCGAGTCTTCAAATGATGACAGTATCCGATGAGCTCACAAGAAGTCCGGCTGAAAACGCGTGGGACACAGCAAGAGCATACATGCCGCCCCCAGCGCGCAGCGCGATCCTCCCCGCCGTTCCTTTACTTCTCTTATCTCCTTTGCTTCCTTTACCTCATTCACCATCTCGCGCCAGCGCCCTCTTCCATTCACTACCCACTCTCGACAGAGCACTGTCCTCCAATAAAAAAGACCGGCAGAGGGGCGCTCTCTGCCGGCCGAATGATTCCTGGTTTAACTAAGCTGGCTTTGCCACGTTCGCCGCCTGGGGGCCTTTCGGTCCCTGGACAATCTCGAACTCTACCGGATCTCCTTCCTGTAAGGTGCGGTAGCCATCCCCTACGATTGCGGAATAATGAACAAAAACGTCTGGACCATCTTCGCGCCCGATGAAGCCGTACCCTTTCGAGTTATTAAACCATTTTACGGTTCCTTGCACGTATCCTATCCTCCTGATGGAGACCTGGATGTTTCTCGTGGTCGGCTAAATCGGGAACCTACAGCCGCCAACGGCACAAATTGCGCGGAGTGTAACAGAATAAAGTATCCAGTCAAGAGAGCAATCGTTTTCCGCGTCTTGAAAAATGCACCGTTTTCCGTCTATAAAAACGATTCAATGAACCGGACGCCCCTTTTTGCAGCACGCCCCGGCATGAACTGCCCCGCAACTCCAAGTGAATGCAGGGCTTGCCGATTTCGTTTCACGGTTTGAATCATTTGTTTCTCGCGCCGGGCCCCCTGGAGGGGCGATGCCTCGGAGGCAAGTGGGAGGTTACAAAAACGATCGCGACGAATCAGGACCGAACCAGAAACCGCAAATAATACAAAATTCCCGCCACTGACTTGGCGTCGCGAATCTTATTCCGCCGGATCATCTGCTCAATTTCCCCGTGCGTGAAGGCCTGCGCCGTAATCCGCTCATCTTCCTCTGGCTCGGCCACCCCCGCCGTCAAATCCTCCGCCAGAAGAATGTACATGCGCTCCTCAAGAAATCCCGGGGTGGGGAAAATGTCCAGGAAGACGTGAAACCGCTTCGCGCGGTATCCAGTTTCTTCGATCAATTCGCGCGCCGCGGCCTTTCGGGGATTTTCTCCCTCATCGATCCGTCCCGCAACCAACTCCCAAAGAAACTGCCGCGTCGCGTGCCGGTACTGCCGGATCATCAAAATCCGCCCGTCCGGAAAAACGGGCAGCACCACGACCGACCCAGGATGGGTGATCAATTCGCGCGTAACGCGCAGTCCGCTTGGCTCGATAATCTCATCGCGCCGAATCCCGAACACGGGCCCCTTGTAGATGATTTTGCTCCGTAAAATTTTAGCGGTAGTCCGGCTGGCAGGTTTAGACGCCATAGCTTGTACGTTTTCTCCGCCGTTATCATACACTGTAGTGGCCGGTCTTTAGACCGGCATCGCAACGTAGCATCGGCCTTTAGCCCGGCAGTGCAGAGATGGCTCGAGCATGCCCATCAACACCATCATCGTCGACGACGAAAAACCCGCAAGGGAAGAGCTCGCTTTCCTCCTAAAAGCCTTCCCCGAAGTCAGCCTGATCGGCCAAGGCAAGAACGGCGTTGAAGCCGTCGCCCTCATCAAAGAGCACTCCCCCGATCTCGTTTTTCTTGACGTCCAGATGCCCGGCCTCGACGGCTTCGGCGTCCTCAAAAAGCTCGTCGAACGCAAAATGAAAATGCCCCACGTCGTCTTCGCCACCGCCTTCGACCAATACGCCGTTCAGGCCTTCGAGGTAAACGCCGTCGACTACGTCCTGAAGCCCTTCGACAAAGCCCGAATCGCTAAAGCTATTCAGCGCGCCCGCAAAATGCTGGACACCCAAACGACGACCGCTGAGCGCCTCGTGCAACTCGAGCAGCTCGTCACCCAGATCGGGGCGGCAAAAAGCTCGCCGCAAAAAATAAAAATCCTGGTCAACTCCCAGCAACGCCTCTTGCTCGTCAACGGCGACGACATCATCTTCGCCACCACCGAAGGCAGTTCCATCGTGGTCGTCACCCGCGATCTTGAAGGCGCCACCAATTACCGCACTCTCGAGGAGCTGAACTCCGCTCTCGACTCCGAATCTTTCCTCCGCCCCCACCGCTCCTTCCTCATCAACACCCAGCACATCAAAGAAGTCGTCCCCTGGTTCAATTCCACTTTCATCCTAAAAATGAACGACAAGAAAACCACCGAAGTCCCCGTAAGCCGCGTCCACGCCCGCCGCCTCCGCGAACTGTTCAAGCTGTAATTCCTCCGCGTCGGGCACGGCATGCCGTGCCAGTGCGAGTGCGATGGAAGCTGTGTTAGCATCGTGCGTACACTGCGTACAACGACACGATGGATTTTTCGCTTAACGACCACCAAAAACTGATCCGCGACACGGTCCGCCAATTCATGGAAGCGGAAGTCCGCCCCACCGTCAAGCAGCGCGACCGCGAAGCGCGCTTTCCCGCCGCCGAAATCAAAAAGCTCTCCGAACTCGGCTGCTGCGGCATGATGACCCCCGAGGAATGGGGCGGCCCGGGTCTCGACACGCTTTCCTACGTTCTAATGCTCGAAGAGGTCGCCCGCGTCGATGCCGGCATGGCCACTTCCCTCGGTGTCACCAACTCCGCCGTCCAAATTCCTCTCCTCAAATACGGCAACCAAGCTCAAAAAGAAAAGTACCTCCGCCGCCTCGCTACAGGAGAAATCCTCGGCGCGTTTTCCCTCACGGAACCGGCCGCTGGCTCCGACGCCGCCGGCATCCAAGCCCGCGCTGTCGCCATGCAACAAGTCGGCTCCGGTCTAGGCACAAGGTCGTCCGCGCCACCGACTTTGGCTCCCGCAGCAGCCGCAGCCTGGGGCGGAGCACCTCTAGGCACTCCGAGCGGCGATGTCTATCGTCTCAACGGCACCAAGACCTGGGTCTCCAACGGCAGCGTCGCCGGCCTTTTCATCGTTTTCGCCAAAACGAATCCCGAAGCTGGCGGCAAAGGCATCACTGCCTTTCTTGTCGAGCCAACCTTCCCCGGCTTCAAAGTCGGTCGGCACGAAGACAAAATGGGCCAGCGCAGCTCCCCCGCCGTCGAAATCCTCCTCAACGACTGCGAAGTCCCGCAGGAGAATAGACTTGGCGAAGAAGGCCAGGGCCTGAAAATCGCCCTCAGCGCCCTCGACGGCGGCCGCATCGGCATTGCTGCCCAAGCTCTGGGCCTGGCAGAAGGCGCTCTCGAAGACTCCGTGAAGCACGCCAAAGCCCGCCGCGCCTTCAGCAAAACCATCAGCGAGTTCCAGGCCATTCAATGGATGCTCGCCGACATGCAAACCGAGATCGAAGCCGCCCGCGGTTTGGTCTATCATGCTGCCTGGCTTAAGGATACGCACCCGGAGAAGCTCGGCGCCGCCGCCTCCAAAGCCAAGCTCTATGCCAGCGAAATGGTCAACCGAGTGGTTGCCAAAGCCGTCCAAATCCATGGCAGCGTCGGCTATTCCCGCGAAACCGACGTCGAGCGCATGTACCGCGACGCCCGCGTTATCACCATTTACGAGGGCACCAGCGAAATCCAGCGAACCATCATCGCCCGGGAGCTCTTGAAGTAGAGGGGGCAGAGGAGGCGGACACCCCTCCCCCGGTTTTTTTGTAAACGCTGTATCTAAAGGACTTAGCGCATGCGCAAGTCCTTTAGAATGAGTGTTTGCGGGAGACTTGTAAGTGTTGCTGCTAAAGGAGTTAGCCTGGTCCGGGGTTAGGCGAGAATGAAACTCGTGCCGTGGGCTGGAACTTGCCGCGAGGCTTGAAAGACGCAAGTGTTGAGTACCAAATCTAAACAAAGGTGGACTATAGCATATAAGTTAACAGATGTCAAGGATGAACTGGCCTTATACGAACGCTGGGGAAGAATTTGCACGGTGCGAATGGGATAAGATTTGAGCTGATCAGGGAAGCGCCGTGCAGAGAGAAATAAGAAAGGGGAGCAGAGCTTGGCGACAGGAGCTAGCGGCAAGAAAAGAGTGGTGAGCGGGATGCGGCCGACCGGAAAGCTGCACATCGGCCATTACTTTGGGGCCCTCGAAAACTGGGTGCGGTTACAAAATGACCCCGCCTATGACTGCTTCTACTTCATCGCCGACTGGCACGCCCTAACCAGCGACTACGCCGACACTTCCGCCGTAGCCCAAAACACCATCGAAATCATGACCGACTACCTGGCGGCAGGCCTCGACCCCGCCAAGTCCGTCATCTTTCAACAGTCCCTAGTCCCCGAACACGCCGAGCTACACCTCCTCCTCTCCATGGTCACCCCCCTAAGCTGGCTCGAGCGCGTCCCCACCTACAAAGAAGCCCTCGAGCAGGTGAAGGACAAGGACCTGCACAATTACGGCTTTCTGGGCTACCCGTGCCTCCAAACCGCCGACATCGTTATCTACAGCGAAGAAGGTGTGCCCCTGTTCGTGCCAGTAGGCGAGGATCAAGTCTCCCACGTCGAGCTAAGCCGCGAAATTGTTCGTCGTTTTGACTTTTTCTTTGCAAACAGACTGCGAGGCGACCTCACGCAGCCGCAGTCTAACCAGGCAATGGATCTGGTTGCGGCGCATTTGCCACCGGGACATTATGAGAGTTCGACGAGCAGCCCACCTGTCATTTTGTTATCGAAAGCCCGCAGCGAATTGGGCCTTGAGAAGTTTCTCAACATATTGCGCGAGCACCCAGAATACTTTCCTTCACCAGACCTTTTGGTTCCGCCCGACTCAATGCTGACCAAGACCCCGAGAATACCCGGACTCGACGGGCGTAAGATGTCGAAGAGCTATGGCAATGCGATTACGTTGAGCGAGAGCGACGAGGACATACGTAAGAAAACGAAGGTGATGGTGACCGACCCCGCTCGCAAGCGGCGCACCGATCCCGGAAATCCGGACGTGTGTCCCGTCTACGACTGGCATAAACTGTTCTCAGCAAACGAGCCAGGCCGCCTGGATTGGGTACGCCAGGGCTGCACAACGGCCGGCATCGGCTGCATCGAGTGCAAAGCGGCCATGGCCGAAAATTTGATCAAGTGGATCACTCCGGTTCGCGAACGCCGCGTGAAATGGGAAAACGACCCGAAGGGCGTAGTCGACATGATTTACGAAGGCTCGAAAAAAGCGCGCGTCGAAGCCAAGAAAACCATGGAGCGTGTCCGGGAAGCTGTTTTTCATTGGAAGGATAAAGGGCGCGAAATTGGCGCTGATGCGGCAGGGCCTGTATAAGGTGGGAGGCGGTCTTAACACAGAGGTCACAGAGGGCACGGAGACGAAGAGTGAAGAGCACAGCCAGGATTGGCTGTGCCACGGAAGAGCAGAAGGTTTAAATGGCGACGCCGAGTAACAAGATGACCGGAAACGCGGGCTACAACGTCCACATCCCTTTGTATGAAGGGCCGCTCGACCTGCTGCTTGATCTGATCAAGAAGCAGGAGATGAATATTCACGACATTCAGATTTCGCTGATCACCGCGCAATACCTCGACTACCTGCACAAACTGGAAGAGCTGAACGTCGACGTTTCGGCCGATTTTATTTATATGGCCGCGACGCTGATCTACATCAAATCGAAAATGCTCTTGCCGCCGGATCCACTCGCGGCGGAAGAAGGCGCGGAAGGCGATCCACGCGCGGAACTGGTCCAGCGCCTTGTCGAACACGAGAAATTCAAGAATGCGGCGCAGCTTTTGTATCAAAAGCAGCAGATTGAAGAGAACGTCTGGTCCAAGCCGGATAAGTCGCTCTACAACGACGAAGGCACGGAAGGCGAACTCGTCGTCTCGCTCGTCGATTTGGTGAAAGTCTTCCAGCAAGTCCTCGAGCGGCGCAAGGAAGTCTCGCGTATCGAGCTGCAGCATGAGCAGTTTAGCGTGGCACAGATGATCGCGGCCTTACGCGCCCAGATTCTGGCTAGCACGGACAACACCGTAAATCTGATCCAGTTTTTCGAAGCCTGCCCTTCGCGCCACGCCATGATCGTTGCGTTCCTCGCGGTTCTCGAGATGGTGAAGCTGCAAGCCGTAGGCTTGGCGCAGGAAAAGCAGTTTGGAGAAATTGTCGTAAAAAAAGGCAAGTCTTTCGACGTGATTTTTGATGAGGCGGGCGGCATTAAGCAGATCGATGAGGAGTATCGGTAGAAAGTGTCGAGTGGAATGTAGCAACGGGTTTTCTTAACACAGAGGGCACAGAGAAGAGAGTGAGCAGCATGACCAACGAAGAACGAAAAGCGGCACTGGAAGCGATCATTTACGCGGCGGATGAGCCGGCGACGATCGAGCAGCTTGCGAAAGCGCTCGGCGAAGAGAAGCTCATCGTCCTATCGTCGCTCGATGAGTTGGTGGCCAGCTATGCTAGCGAAGAACGCGGCATCGAGATCCGCGCTGTAGCCGGTGGGTACAAGCTCTATACCAAGCCGCAGCAGCACGATGTTGTGCGGCGGTTCATCAAGAGCTTGCGGCCGCCGCTGCGCTTGACGATGCCCGCGCTCGAAACGCTCGCTGTCATTGCCTATAAACAGCCTGTCACTTCTCCCGAAATCTCCGAGATTCGCGGCGTGAATACTTCCGGCGTAATCAGCACGCTTCTCGACAAACGCCTCATTACGACAGCTGGCCGAAAAGAAGTGATCGGCCGCCCAATCCTTTATAAAACATCGAAGGAATTCCTGATGCGTTTCGGCCTAAGCGATTTGGAAGAGTTGCCGAGCTTGAAAGAGTTCGAGGCCCTGGCGCGCGAAGCGCTGGGGAGCGATGAGGGCGTTGCGCCTTCCAGTGAAGACTATCGCGAAGGCGAACTCGCAATGGCGGAAAATGCCGTTCCCGAATCTACAGCCGCAGAAGAGCACGCGTACGACAACGTGAGTGAGGCCGTCGCGCACGTACAGGAAGAACTCGCCGAAGCCGAAGCCTTCCGCGAGCACGAAGCTCTCGCCACCGACGAAGGCATGCCCTCCGGCGAACTAGATGAAGATCCGCCGCCGCCGGTCGTCAAATCCACCGCCGCGGGAGAGTAGGGGAGAGCGTCAGAAGGGGACCGTTCTCAATACACAGAAATAAAATGATCTTCCGAGCAGGGGCACGATATATCTTGCCCCTAGTGCCACATCACCGGCGCACACGCCGAGGCGAGACAAAACGAAATGCAAGAGAGATTGCAGAAGATTATTGGTCGAGCGGGAATTGCTTCGCGGAGGCACGCGGAGCAATTGATCCTAAGCGGACAAGTGCGCGTGAACGGCGTAGTCGTGCGGGAGCTGGGGACGAAGGCCGATCCCGCGACGGACAAGATTGAAGCGGCAGGCCGCACGGTTGGAACGTCCGCGCAGAGGCATGTTTACCTGGCGCTGCACAAGCCGCCGGAAGTGGTTTCGGCGATGGCCGATCCCGAAGGCCGAAAAACTTTGCGCAATCTTCTGCGAGGATTGCCAGAACGCGTTTTCCCGGTTGGCAATTTGGAATATGGCGCGTCAGGGCTTGTGTTTCTGACCAATGACGGCGATCTGGCCGCTGAAATGTTGAAGAACTGGGCGCAGATCGAGCAGGTGTATCACGTCAAAATAAAAGGGATGTTGACTTTGGCGGATTTGGACAGGATCGGAAAAGAAGTTGGGCTAAAGATGAAGACGGTGCGGCAACCGGATGCCACGCGCGGACGCGCTGCGAATTTTTGGTATGAAGTGCGCATGCGCGATTCCAAGAAAGAAGAATTGCGACGCGCGCTTTTGAAGGAAATGCATCCGGTCGAAAAATTGATGCGGATTGGGTTGGGCTCACTGACGATCGAGGGATTGCCGCGCGGGCGATATCGCTTGCTGCCGGAGAAAGAGGTCGCATCCCTTCGCGCCAGCTTCAAATCTATGGGAAAAGCGGAGCATAAGGCAGAGGCGCCTCGATCTGGTCGCGGGGAACGCCGTTCGCTGAGACTACGCAGCGAAGATCGCCCCATAAAAAATCGCAATCACTGACATGCAGGAACGATTGCAGAAAATTATGGCGGCTTGCGGGGTTGCTTCGCGACGCAAGGCGGAAGAGATTATTTTGGCGGGGCGCGTGACGGTGAATGGAACTATTTTGCGCGAATTGGGAACAAAAGCGGATCTGGAAAAAGATGTGATTTGCGTTGACGGGAAGGCGATCGTTCGGCCAGACAAGTTGCTGTATTTCATGCTGAACAAGCCGAAGAATTATGTGACGACCGTTAGCGATCCGGAAGGCCGGCCGACCGTGGTCGATATTCTGGGCAAAAGCGTCGGGCGGGTTTATCCCGTTGGGCGGCTGGATTACGCGAGCGAGGGGCTGCTGCTGTTGACGAATGATGGCGCGCTGGCGGAACGAATGATGAAGGCCGGGTCGCACATGCCGAAGACGTACTTGGTGAAGGTGAGCGGAAAGCCGGATGAGAAGAGGATTGCGCGGTTGCGGGCCGGGATTGTGATTGAACTGGAGGATGGGCGGCGAGTGAAAACTTCTCCGGCGAAAATCCGGTTGTTCGAAGACGGGGAAAATCCGTGGTATGAAGTGGTTTTGATCGAGGGGCGAAACAGGCAGATACGAAGAATGTTTGAACGGGTGGGGCATTTGGTGGAAAAGATTCGCCGGGTGAGGCTGGGGCCTTTGACGTTGGACTTGGAGCCGGGGAGGTTTCGTCCACTGACCGGAAAAGAAATTGAGCAGTTGAAGAAAGCGGCGACGGGAGAAGGAAGTGGAGGAGGCATAGGAAGTAGAGGAAGTAAGGGATGAAGATGGCCCAGTTGGATATTGGGAGCTACGACACGTCGCATCGTCCGGCTTTCGGCATGAATTTTTCGAAGGTGCGACAATGACTTCAGAGCGCTCGCATCCTTGTCCTTGCTGTGGATGCTGCACTCTGAAAGAGTTGGGTGCTTTCTTGAATTGTCCGGTGTGCTACTGGGAAGACGACGGGCAAACAGATGAAGATGCTGACAAAGTGAGAGGCGGACCGAACAGCGACTTAAGTTTGACGGCGGCACGCAGAAACTATCGAGCGTTCGGAGCATGCGAGCGGCGAGTACTGGAATACGTGAGAGCGCCAAGGCCGGATGAACTTTAAGAAGTTTTTTTAGAATGCAGAGGATAAAAGAAATTCGATGACGCGGGCGATTGAAGAGCTGATACCGGATTACATTCGAGGGCTGCCGGTGTATGTGCCCGGGCGGCCGATCGAGGAAGTCGAGCGCGAGCTGAAGATTCATGCGGTCAAGCTGGCGTCGAATGAGAATCCGCTGGGGCCTTCCCCGCGCGCGGTGGAAGCAGCGAAAAAAGCGCTGAGCGATGCCCACCGTTATCCGGATGGTGGAACGCACTTGCTGCGCGAGGCGCTGGCAGCGCGAACGGGCGTTTCGACGGAAGAGATATTTGTGGGATTGGGGTCGAGCGAGATTATCGATTTGGCGTCTCGCGTCTTGCTGCGAGCGGGATTGAAGGGGATGACGTCTTACGGCAGCTACGCGCCGTTTTCCGTGGCGATTCGCGCCAGCGGAGCGGAGCTGGTGCTTGTGCCTCAGCGCAATTTCGCGTTTGACCTCAACGCGATTACGAAAGCCGTCACGCCGCGGACCCGCGTCATTTACCTGGCAAATCCGAACAATCCGACAGGGACAGCGTTTAGCGCAGAGGAGCTGGAGAATTTTCTTGCGAGCGTGCCGGAGGAAGTGTTGGTGGTGCTGGACGAAGCGTACATCCACTACGCGCCGAGTTTGGACCGGAGAAAGTCCGAAGACATTTATCGCGAGCGAAAGAATCTGCTGATTTTGCGCACATTTTCAAAGGTGTACGGGCTGGCGGGGATGCGCATCGGATTCGCGATTGGGCAACCAGGAATGCTCGCGGCGATGAACAAGTTGCGTACGCCGTTTAACACTTCGGGAATTGCGCAGGCGGCGGCGCTGGCCGCATTGGATGACCGTGAGCACGTAGACCGGTGCATCGCGACGAACGCAAGCGAGCGGAAACGATTGAGCGAAGGATTGAGTGAGCTCGGATTGCGGCCCGTGCCGAGCGAAACGAATTTTATTTTTATGGAAGTGGGGCCGGAGGCGAAAGAGCTTTGCGACGAGCTTTTGCATTTGGGAGTGATCGTGAGGCCGCTTGGATGGATGGGCTTCCCGGATGCGATCCGCGTTTCCGTGGGAACGGCGGAAGAAAATGAGAAGTGCCTCGCGGCGATGGGGCAAGTTTTGATGAAGCGCGCGGGCAAAGGGCAGTTGGCGGCGCGATGAGAGTGCTGTTGCCCGACGGCGCGAGCGCGGCGGCGGACCCAATTCTCGAAATCCTGAAAAAATATAAAACGATTGCCGTTGTAGGACTGTCTTCCAATCCTGCGCGACCGAGCTTTGAAGTGACGGAATACATGCAGCGAGTTGGATACAAGATTATTCCGGTGAATCCGAACGAAAAGGAAGTGCTGGGAGAGAAGAGTTACGCGCGGCTGGAAGATGTGCCGGAGAAGATTGAGATTGTGGATGTGTTTCGGCGAGCGGAAGATGTTCCGCCGGTGGTGGAAAGCGCGATACAAGTTGGAGCGAAAGTGGTGTGGATGCAATTGGGAATTGAGAATGCGGCCGCTGCAGAACGCGCGCGGGCGGCGGGTTTGATTGTGGTGGAGGATGCGTGCATTTTTGTGGAGCATCGGAAGAGGGCCGGGCAATTGAGAGGAACGAAGTCAGCGAGGTAGAGGAAATATCTCGAGATTGCGTTTGCCGGGAAGAACGACGCCGAGGAAGCGGCCATCGGGAGAAATGGCGAACTCGCGAAAAGTTATGCCATGAAGAATGGGCTGCGGAGTCGGCTCGATGATGGGAACTTCCTTGCCGGGCTGCTGCTCGGGAAGCGGAGGAATAGCGATCCAGACGATGTCCGCGGATTTTCGTTCGATGGCGCGCTTCAGCAGGATGCGCTGTTCGTCGGGAGCCCAATGGAAAACACCGAGACCCACGCGAAGTCGGACGAAATGATCGGGGGCGGCGATGTCGCGTACTTCGAGAATCTCGCGGTCAATGAAGTAGGCAACTTTTGTGCCGCTGGGTGAGACGGAAAGTCCGCCATTATAGCCGTCGAGCGTGGCGACTTCGGTGGCATCCTGCGCGAGAAGTTCGAGGCGCTGGAGGCGCGGAGGGCCGCTCATGGCGCGATCGCGTTCGACGGCGATGGCGGCGTTCGTGCCGGGGATGCGATCGGAGTCGAGAAAAGTACGGCCCTCAAAGGCGGGACCGGCGGGACCAGTCGCGATATTGAAGTAGCGGAAAGAGAAAAGGATGCGCGGCTTGAGAGCTTCGGTGAGGTAAATGATTGTCGAGTTGTCCTGAAGCCAGGTGGCGTTGAAGCAGTCCTCGATGGTGTTTTCGCCTTTGCCAAAGTGAATTTCCTTGCCGCTGTCTTCCACGGCGAGGGTCATGATGGCGTCCTGCGTGCGGCCGGATTCGTCAACGACGCGGGTGGTGAAAAGCTGAGCGAGAATTTCGCGGCCGTTGGGAGACCAGTGGAAAGCGTCGACCGTATAGGAAAACGGTTCGCTGCCGACTTTGAACTTGTCGCCTTGGAGCAGGCGGCGGCGTTTGCCGTTGGCTTCCATCAGCCAGATGTCATCGTGCTGTAGATCGTATTTCTTGGTCTTGAGAGTGCGTCGGACGGAATAGACGACGCGGCCGTCGGGAGCGAAGCGGAAGGCGGTGATTTCGTCGTCGATATTTTGGAGAGGCTTATCGAGATCCTGCGCCCGAGCGCGTTGCGCAGAAAAGCCGCATAACAGAAAAAACAGCGCTGCAAGACTTCGCAACAAAAAAAAGCTTGGGCCTGGAAAACGAAGTTGCATCATTTCTGGTTGACGGACCCCGGGGGCGATGGCGGCGCGGGATGCGAGCCGGTGAAATCGGAGCAGCATGGTTTTTCGACAGGCTTAAACTCCATAAATTCGATGCGTGTATCGTCGGCGTCGTATAGATTGAGTTGCCATTTACCGTCGCGGCCGATTTTGGGTTCTTCGCCGGGCTTCACACCTGCCTTGATGATTTGCTTCTGGATGGCGTGGATATCGGGAACTCCGAGAGAGATATGG
Source organism: uncultured Acidobacteriota bacterium (assembly GCA_963843265.1). Lineage (GTDB taxonomy): Bacteria > Acidobacteriota > Terriglobia > Acidiferrales > UBA7541 > Acidiferrum. Next base: position 547,283 of record CAWJJR010000008.1, read on the forward strand.
TTCATGACCCCGAGCGTATGTTTATCGGCGTTGGGCGCGATGCGAAGCATGTATTCGACCCAGTCGGTGCCGTCAGGGACTTGCATGGCGACCCAATCGGTCTGGTCATCTTTCATCCCGCCGTGCCAGTAGGGGCGAAAGCCGAGAAGATCTTTGTAGAAACGATCGGTGGCGTCGCGATCGTTGACGACAAAGCCAGCGTGAATGATGCGGACAGGACTGGAGGGAGGTGTAGGCGGCAGGCCGGCATTCAGGTCCTCCGCGTTGGCCAGGTTATAAGAATCGGTGATTGAAATGTGATGGCCTTCAGGATCTGTGAGCAAAAGACGGACAAGGTCGCCAGTGTGTTTTTTCTTTACTTCGTTGAAGTCGATTTTTTTGTAATTGAGGAATCTTTTGAAGCCCTCGAGATCGTCGGTAAGAAAAGAGATGTCTGACAAAAGATCCGCGGGCGCTGGGTTGGGCATTTTTACGAACTGGATGCGCTGGCCGCTGGGCAGAAATAGATATTGGGAGTAGGCCCTTTCGCAATATTCGCAGTCGTGCTGCGGATCGATGAGCTTCAAATAAAACTTGCGCGCTTCGGGGACATCCGAGACATAAATCGAGACGCCAGCGATGGCAAGGAGGTGCGGGCGCTTTGGCGGCTTGCGCTTTGCCAGGGCAGGAAAGCAGAGAAGCAGACTTGCGAGAATCAGCGCAGCTTTTTTCATTCGTAGACCTCTGGCTTACGGGTTAGATGCCGACCGCGATTTTAGCTTGCGAATTTCTTCCATGCGAGCGCGAAGGCGCTGTTCGAAGCCTTGATCGGTGGGCTTGTACCAGGTGCGGCCCGCCAGATTTTCCGGAAGGCAAGCCATATCGGTAACTTTGTCCTCGAAATTGTGAGCGTATTTGTACCCTTCGCCATAGCCGACATTTTTCATGAGACCGGTGACGGCGTTGCGGAGATGCAGGGGAACAGGATCGGCTTCGGTTTTTTGCACGTCTTTGAGGACCTCGCCGTAGGCAGTGTAAACGGCATTTGATTTTGGCGCGAGCGCGAGATAGACGGCGGCCTGCGCGAGCGCGAGATGACCCTCGGGAGCGCCGAGAAAATCGAAAGCGTCTTTCGCGGCGAGAGTGATAGCGAGCGCGCCGGGCTCGGCGAGGCCGATGTCTTCGCTGGCCATGCGGACCATGCGGCGGGCGAGATAGAGCGCGTCTTCGCCGGATTCGATCATGCGGGCTAGCCAATAGAGTGTGGCGTCGGCATCGGAGTTGCGGACGGATTTGTGGAGCGCGGAGATGAGATTGAAATGCTCTTCGCCGGCTTTGTCGTAACGGAGCAGTTTGCGCTGAAGAACGTCTTCGAGAAGTTCGCGAGTGATGGTGCGCGCGCCGCCCTTGCCGGATGGTGCGGGTTTGGCGCTGCGAGCGGCAAGTTCGAGCGTGTTGTAGGCGGAGCGGGCGTCACCATTGGCGAAGGAAGCGATGCGGAAGAGAACGTCGTCGCTGGCTTCGACGTTTTCGTCGCCAAGGCCGCGTTCTTTGTCGGCAATCGCTCGGCGAAGCAGCTCGACGATTTGCGGCGTCGTGAGCGGATCCAGGACGTAGACTTTGGTGCGCGAAAGAAGCGGCGAGATGACTTCGAAGGAGGGATTTTCTGTAGTGGCGCCGATGAAGGTGATGTGGCCGGCTTCGACGTAGGGAAGAAAAGCGTCCTGCTGAGCTTTGTTGAAGCGATGGACTTCGTCGACGAAGACTATGGTGCGCTGGCCGGCGTGGGATTTATGTTCGGAGGCGGCCATCACTTCCTTGATTTCCTTGATGCCTGCGAGGACGGCGCTGAAAGCGACGAATTCGGAGCGCGTTAGGCGCGCGATCAGTCGAGCGAGCGTGGTTTTGCCGCAGCCCGGTGGACCCCACAGCAGCGTGGAGGTGATTTCGTCGTTTTCGATTTGCTGGCGCAGCGGTTTGCCGGGGCCAAGGAGTTTTTCCTGGCCGATGAATTCATCGAGCGTGCGCGGGCGCATGCGCTCGGCGAGCGGCTGGTGCGCGGCGTCTTCCGTCACTGGCTGTGGCAGCTTGGAAAAAAGACTCATGTGCGATACGAGTTTAGCATCGAAGACGGGCACGGCGTGCCGTGCCCCTACGGGCGGGGATGGCGCTGGCGGGCGGCTTCGTAAAAGAGAACTGCGGCCGCGGCGGCGGCGTTGAGGGATTCGACGCCGCTGGCCATTGGGATGCGAATGCGAGCATCGGCGCTGCGTTCGACTTCTTCGGGAAGGCCGGCGCCTTCGTTGCCGACGAGCAACGCGACGGGTTCGCACCAATCGACTTCCCAGGGCGAGAGGATGCGAGAGTCGCCGTCGTGAGGTTCGTGGACGCTGGATGCGAGAGTGCGAACGTTGGCGATTTTCAGTTGAGTGAGGAGAATCGGCAGAGACATACCGGGAAGAATCGGTAGATGGAGAGCGGCGCCGGCGGAGGCGCGCAGAGCTTTTGGAGAAAAGGGGCTGGCGGTGCCGGATTGGCCGGAAGCGGCGGTGACCGCGCCGGTCGCGCCGAAAGCTGCGGCGGTGCGCAGGATCGTGCCGACATTGCCGGGGTCTTGCACTCCGGCGAGAACCACGAGAAGCGGCGCGCAGGCGGAAGCGGACGCGCGAAGCAAATCATCGAGCGTGGATGTGCGCGGATGAACGAGAGCGGCGACGCCCTGCGGATGCTCCGTGTCGGCCAGGCCCTCAAAGAGGCGATCAGTTGTGCGCAACGCGGGAAACGCCATTTCTGCGCCGCTGATAAAGGGGGCGAGGCGTTCGCGATGGCGCTCGCCGGATTCGCTGAAGAGGACGGCTTCGATGGCGCATCCGGAGCGAAGCGCTTCTTCGACTAGCCGGACGCCTTCGACGCCGGCGGAGCCGGACTCGGTGGGCAAGCCTCCGCGCAGGGCCAGGCGGAATTCCTTGAGCCAGCGGTTGTCGCGGCTGGTGAGAACTCCGGGAGCACTTGCTGCCGCGCTGGCAGGGTTACGGGCGGGTTTGCCTGGAGTGGCCATTACGGGGAGCGTAACAAATTTTGGGTGTGGGAGGCTAACCATCGAGATAGGCAAAGGGGCCAGGCCACAAGAGGGCCGGAGCGGCCATCTTCGGGGAGAACCCTCAGCGGCCAGCTTCGGAAGGCTGGCCCTACATGGATTTTGCGGAGGCTGCGAGCGGGGCTTCGTCTTGAGACTCATCTGCGACGACAAGACGGGCGCGGATGCCCGCGAGCAACTCGAAGGAGCGGAGGCGCGCTGAATGATCGTACATGTGCGCGGTGGCGATGATCTCGTCGGGCTGTGTGAGTTCGAGGAACTTGAGCAAGCGGCGCTGAGCTGTTTCCGGCGAGCCGACGACAGAGCACATCAGGGTCATGCTGGCGGAAGCCTTTTCCGCGGGCGACCAGAAGGAATCGATGTCGTGAATGGGCGGAGGAATCTGCCCGGGCATTCCACGGCGAAGATTGGTGAACGATTGCTGGACGGATGTGAAAAGAAACTGGGCCTCGGCGTCCGTTTCGGCGACGAGGACATTCACGCCGAGCATGGCGTAGGGGCGAGCGAGTTGGCGCGAAGGCTGGAAGCGGGTGCGATAGAGTTCGAGCGCTTGCATCATGTCGGCAGGCGCGAAATGCGATGCGAACGCAAACGGCAGACCCATTTTTGCCGCAAGCTGCGCGCTGAAGAGGCTCGAACCGAGCAGCCATATCGGCACACGCAAGCCCGCTCCAGGAACAGCGCAAACTTTCTGGTTTCGTGCTGCTGGCTCGAAATAGGATTGCAGTTCTTCAACGTCTTGCGGAAAATTGTCAGAGGTCGAGGACATGTTTCGGCGCAGAGCGTGCGCGGTGAGTATGTCAGTGCCAGGGGCGCGGCCGAGGCCAAGATCGATGCGATCGGGATACAGCGAGGCGAGTGTTCCGAATTGCTCGACGATGACGAGCGGAGCATGATTTGGCAGCATGATGCCGCCGGAGCCGACGCGAATGGTTTTCGTGCCGCCAGCGACATAGCCAATCACGACCGACGTGGCGGCGCTGGCGATGCCGGGCATACCGTGATGCTCCGCCAGCCAGAAGCGGTGGTACCCCCAGGCTTCGGCGTGTTGCGCGAGGTCGAGCGAGTTGCGCAGGGCCACAGCTGCGGTGGCATCTTCTGGAATCGGCGAGAGATCTAGAATGGAAAAAGGAATCACAGCTCTTTGATGCCCCGGTCTGCGGCAAAGTTGCGGCCGCGAATTCGCGAGGTGGTTGGCTGGAAAGGCCCTGGTGCCAGTGGTTTGCGGGGTGTCAAAATATGGGCGGGCATTGCAAGGGGGCAAGGGGTATGGTAGCGTCGCAAAACTGAATCGAAACGCGGGCGAAGAGCCAAAGTAGGACTAAATGGCTTCGCCAAGGGCCAAACAATTGCCGGCAGAACTATTGCGCGTGAATGCGCAAAACCCGGAAGCAGAAGTGCTGCGCTACGCCTCCGACTTTCTTGCGCGCGGAAGTGTCGTCGCGATTCCTACCGATACGTTTTACGGGCTGGCGGCCGACCCGTTTAATCTTTCCGCGGTGGATGAAATTTACAAGATCAAGGGGCGGCCAGAGACGCGGGCTTTGCCGATTTTGGTGCGTTCGCTGGAGCAGGCCATGCAGCTGGCGCGCGAAGTGCCGCAGAATTTTTTGAAACTGGCGCAGGAGTTTTGGCCCGGAGCGCTGACGCTGGTGGTGGACGCGGCGAACCGTTTGCCGCTGAAGGTGACGGCGAACACGGGAAAAGTGGCGCTGCGCTGGCCGAAAAGCGACGTGGCTCGGCGGCTGATCGAGGAATTTGACGGGCCGATCACGGGAACCAGCGCGAACATTTCAGGGTTTCCATCGTGCTCGAGCGCAGAGCAGGTGATGAAACAGCTCGGCGCGCGAGTCCCGTTGGTGTTGGATAGCGGAGAAACCGGTGGGACGATCGGATCGACGATTGTCGATGTGCATGGCGGCGCATGGAAAATTATTCGGGAAGGCGCGATTCCCGTGGCGGAGATTCAGAAGGCGCTGAAGTAGCAAACGGGTTTTTCCCCGTTAACCTCAATCCGAATTTGTTGGGGTAGTGCCGTTGGACCAGCTTGCAGTGCTGATCGTGCGCTTCGTGGATGAAGGATTTCCTGGCTGGGTGCAGTGTGAATTCGAAGACGCGGACGGGCGCCGCCACACGCTGCTCGACAAGGTGCCGGCATTCACGGACATGATGCTTGACGAAAACAGCGCATATCCGCAGATGGGCGTTGTTCGTTGCGAAACATTGGCACGTTGGAAGGACGCACGGGCGAGAGAATTGGTTCGTGTTAGTACCGTCAAACCCGATGCGATCGAATCGACCGAAGGTTTATCGGAGTTTGTAGTGTTCGCTTCGCAAGTCTCCACTTTCCAGGTCTGACTCTGAAGTTATTTCTACTGTGTCGTGTATCGCTTGTTTGCAAGGAAGTCGTAGTCGCCGGTGGGAGAGAGTGACAGATCGCCGAGAGAGCGGCGATGGACGGAGACCACGTCGGTGAACCACAGGGGCAAGTAGGGCAGATCGACCGCAAGAATTTTTTGGACTTCGCTGCAGAGAGCCTTCCTTTTTTCGCGATCCATTTCGGGGCGAATTTGATCGACTAGCGCGTCGACGCGCGGATTGCTTTAGTGTCCGCGGTTGGCGCCGTCGGGCGGAAAGCGCTTCGAGGAAAAACCAAATTCAAAGACATCGGGATCGTTTGTGTTGCGGTGGCCGTAACCTGCCAAAGGGAAAACAAGGAGAAAAGATTTAACGCAGAGGGCACAGAGGAGACGCAGAGTTCGCGGAGAGTTTGCAGAGCTAGCGCGGCGGGGCGTAGGAGATTTTACCGAGAATGGCGGGGGCGTGAGCGCCGGTGGCGGAGGGAAGGTTTCCAGGGCGGCGATGGAAAGTCTCGTAGGCAAGCAGGGCGAAAGCGAAGGCTTCTTTCGCGTCTTCCGGAATGCCTAACTGCGAAGAGGGAACCAGCTCGATGTTGCGGAGGGCCGCGGAAAGCTGCGCGACAAGAAGAGGATTGCGGGCGCCGCCGCCGGAGACGATCAGTTGATGGATTTTTGTTCTGGGAAGGATGAAGCGATTGAGCGCGTCGACGACGGAAAGCGCGGTGAAAATTGTGGTGGCGCGAATGAGATCAGCGGGCTTGGCGCGATGTTTTTTGCCGAGGGCGAGGACTTTTTTCAGGTACGCATAGCCGTAATATTCGCGGCCCGTAGATTTGGGAGGAGCTAGCTTTAGATAGGGATCGCGCATCAGTTCATCGAGAAGCGCGGGGATGGCGCGGCCAGTTTGCGCGATACGAGCGTCTTTGTCGAAGCGCTGGCGGCCGTGAGTGAAATGCGCGACGAGCGCGTCGATCAGCATATTGGCAGGGCCGGTGTCGAAGGCGAGTATGTGTTCAGGCTTTGCGGCGGCGGGGATGACGGTGACGTTCGCGATGCCGCCGAGATTTAGCGAGACGCGGCCGAGTTTTTCGTGACGATAAAGAAGATAGTCGGCGTAAGGGACAAGCGGGGCACCTTGTCCGCCGCGAGCGATGTCGGCGGGACGAAAATCGCCGACGGTGATGATGCCGGTGCGAGCGGCGATAACGGAGGGCTCGCCGATTTGTAGAGTCGAAGCCGTGGCGCTGCCAAAATAGGGCGCGGGCGAGCCTTGATGAAAGATGGTTTGGCCGTGGCTGCCGATGAGCGCGATTCGTCTTGGTGAAACGCGGAATCTCTGGCACGCGGCGAGTGCGGCTTCGGCGAAAATCTCTCCAAGACGAAAATTTAACTGGCTGAGTTCACCGGCGGTGATGGGATGTTGTTCGGCGACGCGAAGAATCTCCTTGCGAAGGGCCGGAGGGAACTTGCTCGAAGTGTGGGCAAGCAGCTTTGCGTCGAGATGCGGCGGCGCGCCGGAAATACGAGCGAGGGCGACGTCGATGCCGTCGGCGGAAGTGCCGGACATGAGTCCGAGAACGAGCATGGGGCGTTGCTTCATTGGCCTGACTAACGTTTTAACACAGAGGACGCAGAGGCCGCAGGGAAGAAGAAGGTCATGTGATTTGTTTCTTTAGCTCAGCGAGAAGATTCAGTGCGTCGATGGGCTTGAGCTGGTCGAGGTCGGCGCCGCGAAGCTTGTCGAGGACGGCGCGGTCGAGAGCCGTAAATAAGACTTCCTGGTGGCCATTGCGGCGGTGCGGGGAATTGGCCGCAACGCCCGTCGACGCAGCGGCTGCACCGTCGGCCGTCCTTCCTGATGGATCCTCCAGCGCGCCGGGCGAAAGCGTTTCGCTGAGTTCGTGCTCGCTCTGCTCGTGTTTTTTCAGAACTTCGCGGGCTCGCTCGATGACGCTGCGCGGCAAACCTGCGAGACGGGCGACTTCGATGCCATAGCTCTTATCGGCGCTGCCGGGCTCGACGCGGCGTAAGAAAATAATTTCGCTGGGCGTCTCTTTGACCGAAACATGAACGTTTTGCACGCCGCTCAGGAGATCGGCGAGTTCGGTGAGCTCGTGATAGTGAGTGGCGAAGAGCGCGCGGGCACGCGTGTGTTTATGCAAGTGCTCGACGACGGCCCAGGCGATCGAGAGACCGTCAAACGTCGCGGTTCCCCGGCCGACTTCATCGAGGAGCACGAGGCTCGAGGGCGTGGCGTGATGCAGGATGGCGGCGACTTCGCTCATCTCGACGAGAAACGTCGAGCGGCCGCGCGCGAGGTTATCGCTCGCGCCGATGCGCGTGAAGATGCGGTCGGTAATCGGCAGCTTGGCTTGGCGCGCTGGAACGAACGAGCCCATTTGCGCCATCAGCACGATCAATGCGGCTTGTCGAAGATAGGTGGACTTGCCGCCCATGTTCGGTCCGGTGATGAGCAAGAGCTGCTGACGGGCAGGATCGAAGCAGAGGTCGTTCGGAACGAAGCGCTCTCCGCGTTGACGCAAAAGCTCTTCGATGACCGGATGCCGTCCTCCGACGATAAGTAATTCGCCGGACGAATTGAATTCCGGCCGCGTATAGCCGCGGTCGGCGGCCAATTTCGCCAAAGAAGTTAATACGTCAAGTTGCGCGACGGCAGCCGCTGTGCGGCGTAGGCGTGCTGCCTGCGCGGCGATGCTCGAACGAATCTCAATAAAAAGCTGACGCTCGATTTCGAGGATGCGCTCGTCCGCTGCCAGAATTTTGCGCTCGTACTCTTTCAATTCGGGAGAAGTGAAGCGCTCCGCGTTGACCAGCGTCTGCTTGCGCTCGTAACCGGCCGGCGCCAAATGAAGATTCGGCTTCGAAATCTCCATGTAATAGCCGAAGATGGAATTGAAGCGGATTTTCAGCGAGGCGATGCCGGTACGCTTTCGTTCGCGCTCTTCCATCGCGGCGATAATCTGTTTGCTGTGCTGGCTGAGGTTGCGTAGTTCGTCGAGCTCGCCATCGTAACCGCTGCGAATCATTCCTGGATCGGTGGCTAGCGCCGGGGGCTCGTCGGCGATGGCGCGTTCGAGGCGCTCGCGCACGTCCGTTAGTTCGTCGATCTCGCCGTGCAATTGCCGCAAAAGCACGCTGCCGCCCACCGGAGGCGGCGTCACAAAATTTCTCAGCACTGGGAGCTGAGCCAGCGATTTGCGGAGCGCCACAAGCTCGCGCGGAGACGCCAGTCCAAGTGTGATTCGGCTCGTCAACCGCTCGAGGTCCTGAATGCCACGCAACTCCTTGCGAATCTCGCCACGAACCACGGTTTGTTGCACGAGATGCGCGACGGCCTCGAGTCTTTGCTCGATAGCGTCGCGATCCAGCAGCGGCCGAAGAATCCACGATCGCAACAGACGCGCTCCCATGCCTGTGACGGTCACATCAAGAGCGGCGACAAGCGTCACGGGTCCGCTGCGCGAAGACTCTTCCGTGAAGATGGGCGTAAGAAGTTCGAGGTTGCGCACAGAGACGGGGTCGAGCACCATCGTGTCGTGCTGCTCGTAAAACCGCACGCGATCCAGATGCTGCAGCGCTTCGACGCTTGTAGGCTGAGCACTATGAGAATCCGCGCTTGCAGAATCCGCGCCGCGAGCTGCGTTTTCCCGCAAGTAGTGAACGATGGCGCCGGCGGCCGCGAGCGCTTGCGGATGCTCGTCAAGCCCCAAACCAGTCAGCTCCGCGACGCCAAACTGCTCGCGTAAGATTCGTTCAGCGTAATCGCGCTGGAAAATCCATTCTTCGAGCCGGCTTTCCACGCCTCCCGCACCCTCGAGCAAAGAGGTCTTCGCAGTTTCAAAAAGCTGTTGAGGACGTGGAAGCAGCGTTTCGCGAGGATGAAGAAGCTGCAGTTCGTCGCGCAGGGCCTCATCGGCATCGGGCCCGGAAAATTCCGTGGATTGAAATTCGCCGGTCGAAAGGTCCACGAACGCCAAGCCAACAGGAGAACCGGAAGCGTGCTTCGCGACGGCCGCCAAATAATTATTCTCGCGCGCTTCCAGCACCGAAACGTCGGTCGCCGTGCCTGGCGTGATCACGCGGACTACTTCGCGCCGCACCAGCTTCTTGCCCGGCCCCGGCAATTCCATCTGATCGCAAATCGCAACCTTGAATCCGCCGCGAATCAGCCGAGCGATGTACCCGTCCGCCGCGTGATAGGGCACGCCGCACATCGGAATCGGCTGTCCCTTTTCCCGGTTGCGTGACGTCAGCGTGATTTGAAGTTCGCGCGAAGCCAAAATCGCGTCTTCATAGAAAAGTTCGTAAAAATCGCCGAGGCGGAAGAGCAGCAGCGCGTGCGGATAGCGCGTCTTGATCGCGTGATACTGCTGCATCAGCGGCGAGGTTGGTTCGCTCATTGCTTAGCCATCAGCCGGTTGAACAACGCTTTCCACAAGGAGTTTAGTTCGCCCTTCATCCCCGAATTCCCAGTTCGCTCAAAAGAAAAGCGTAGTCCAGCGCTATCTCACGCAAATAGTCGTATCGTCCCGACGCGCCGCCGTGCCCCGCGCCCATATTCGTCTTCAAGAGCAGCGGGCTGGCATCCGTTTTCAGCGTGCGCAGCTTGGCCACATATTTCGCCGGCTCCCAATACATGACCTGGCTGTCGTTCAATCCCGTTTTTACCAGCATCGCGGGGTACGATTTGGCTTCGAGATTCGTGTACGGACAATAGCTCTTCATATAAAAATAATCTTCCGCGATGCGCGGATTGCCCCATTCTTCATATTCGCCGACGGTGAGCGGCAGCGAAGCATCGAGCATGGTATTCAGCACGTCAACGAACGGCACATGGCTGATGACCATGCGAAATAAGTCGGGCCGCATGTTCGCCACCGCGCCCATCAACAGCCCGCCTGCGCTGCCGCCCTCAATGGCCAGCTTTTGCGCCGCCGTGTAACGTCCCCCGATCAAGTGCTCCGCGGCCGCGATGAAATCCGTAAAGGTATTGCGCTTGTGGCGCAGGCGGCCCGCGTCGTGCCACGGCTTTCCAAGTTCGCCGCCGCCGCGCACATGAGCGACCGCATAAATCACTCCGCGATCCAGCAGGCTCACACGATTCGAGCTAAACGTCACCGAAACCGAGTGCCCATAGCTGCCATAACCATAAAGCAGCAGCGGCGCCGAACCGTCGCGCGGCGTGTTTCTTCGTGCGACGAGCGAAATCGGAACGAGCGTGCCGTCCGCGGCCACAGCGTGCAATCGCTCGCTGACATACTGCGCGGCATCGTAGCCGCCAAGGACGGGCTGCTCTTTCCGCAACACGCGTTCCCGCGTTCTTACGTCATAATCGAAGACGGATCGCGGCGTTACAAAAGATTCGTACTGAAACCGCACAAACGAAGTATCAAATTCCGGATTAGCTCCAATCGACGCGTTGTAGGCCGGCTCCGCAAACTCAATCCGGTGCGAAGCGGAAAGCGCATCGGGCGCTTCGATGCTGAGGTCCACGACGCGCAGGTAGGGAAGCCCGCCCTCTCGCTCAAACAGAACAAAATGTGATCGAAAAGCATCCACTCCGGCAAGCATAACGTCCGGCCGATTAGGAATAATTTCCTTCCATTTCGCCCGTTGCGGATCGGCGATCCGCGCGCACATCAGCCGAAACGTCCGCCCGCCCGAGTTGCTGCGGACAAGAAAGGATCCGCCAACATCATACGGGTTCGCGCCCCGCTCCTCGCGCGTCAGAGGATTCGGGTGGTGATCCACGTAATATTCATGGTCCGCCTCGCGCGGAGCGATTACGCGAAACTCGCCATTCGGCTGAAGCGCGGGCAGGAAACGCACCTCGCTCGTGGTGTGGCTGGCAATCACCAGCAAGAGAAACGCGCCGCTGCGAGTGCGCTCAATTTCAATGCGAAAGCGCTCGTCGGTCTCTTCATAAATCAATGCATCGGTCCCCGTCGAGCCAACAACGTGGCGATAAAGCCGGTGAGAGCGCTTCGTCGTCGCGTCTTCGACGGTATAGAAGAGCGTCCGGCTATCGGCCGCCCAAACCGCGCTCGTAACGCGCTCCATCGCTTCCGAAAAAATCTCCCCGCTCCACAAGTTCTTGATGTGCAATGTATATTGCCGGAATCCGGTAGTATCGAGCGCATAGGCAAGCAGCAGGTTGTCGCTGCTCACGTCAAAAGCCCCCAGCCCCAAAAACGAATGCCCCTCCGCCAGCCGATTCAAATCCAAAAGCACTTCGTCCAGCGACCCGCTCGCATCGATGCGGCGGCAATGAATCGGATACTGTTTGCCCTGCTCCGTGCACGTAAAGTATTGGTAGCCACGCAAGCGATACGGCGCCGACAAATCCGTCTGCAGAATTCGTCCAAGCATTTCCTGATAAAGCGCATCCTGAAACTTCTCCGTGGGTTTCAGAATCGCGTCCGTATACGCGTTTTCCGCTTCTAGATATGCGATGACCTCGGGGTTTTCCTTTTGCCGCAGCCAGGCGTAATGGTCGACCCGGCGGTCGTCATGCACGATCGTTTCGACCGGCTCGCGTCGCGCGAGCGGCGGCGACAGCGATGGAGTCCCGGCTCCCACATCCGAAAAAGCCGGTGCTGGTGCTTTGGCGTTTGGGTTCATGCGTCGATTGATCGGGTGCGCTCGGCGAGCGGTCGCCCAGTGCAGCGATAGGTTCAGCCGGGTTCACGCTTAACAATAGCGAAATACGTTCGTCCGCTATACTAGCGGAACTCCTCTGCTGGAGAAAGCCGCAGCACGCAGTGGCTGGGAGTAACATGCCGCAGGAAATTGAGATCAAGCTCAAGGTTAGCGACACAAAGGCCTTCAAGCGTACGCTCAAGCGCTTAGGCGCGCGTCTCGTCAGCAAGGGAACCGGCTGCGTCCACGAAGGCAACGTCATCTTCGATGCGCCCGATGGCAGCCTTGCCAAGCGCGGACAATTGCTCCGCATCCGGACAGAAACGCCCGAGGCAAAATCCAAAAAGCACAAAGCGCCGTCGGCACGGCGCATACTGCTTACCTTTAAGCGGCCGCTCGGCGACGGAACGCCTGGTTCAGTTTCCGTGGGCTCGCGAGAAAACTATCGTCACAAAGTGCGGGAGGAGCTGGAACTCGAAGTAGCCGACGCCGCCATCCTCACAAAAATATTTGAAGGTCTCGGGATGCGAGGCTGGTTCCGCTACGAAAAATACCGCACCACGTTTCGCCTGCCGGCCTCTGCGCGATGGGCTGCAGGTTTGCTCATCGAGCTGGACGAAACTCCCATCGGAACCTTCGTCGAGCTGGAAGGTCCTCCCGCCGCCATAGACCAGGCCGCGCGTAAGCTGGGCTTTTCCGCAGACGACTACATCGTAATGAATTATCTCGCCCTCTACGTCGAAGATTGCCGTCGGCAGGGCAAGGAACCCGGAGACATGGTCTTTGCGGCGAAGAAATAGCCAGCCTCCGCAAAAAATGCGAAAAAATTGCTCGCAACCCCATTCTTTTCTTGACACGGAAACGCACTCGGCTTGACACTGCAACAGCGATTCGGGAACGGTATCGAAATTGCTCCCATACGTCGCGGCTCGATGCGTGGCCCGCATCAACGCCGCGCTTTGCTTTAGGGTGAACTCGCTTCCGATGAGTACGTCCAACGAACTCGAACCTGGCCCTAGTTGCACCGGCAAAGACCGGTCGAGAGGGCTAAGCGTAGGCACGGACGACTGGGCAACGCCGTGCGAGCCGAAAGGCTTTCCGCAAGCGGCAGGACGGGGAGGGTTCGCGCCTCGCTAACGGTAAGCCTATTTATATCAGGCACTTGCCCGCGGCCGAGGCTATTTTCGGTACGCGGGTTTTTTTGTTGGCGCCGGGTCCCGGTTTTGAAGTGAGCTCCGGCCCCGTAACACACCAGAACCCGCACGGCGGCAGTAGGGAGGCGAGAGTATGGAAATTTACGCTACGGAACTAATGGGCGCGGAAGCCTACGACTCCCACGGCAACTTCGTGGGACGCGTGCGCGAATTTTTCATCGAGCCCGCGCAAGCCACGAACCGCCTTTCCCATTTTCTGCTCTCGCGCGGCCGTTTTCAGCCGCTTCTCGCTCGTTACGATCAGGTGGCCACCTTTGCTCCTGGGACGATCCGTCTAAGCGTTAGCGAACGGGCACTGCAACTTTACGAACCAAACGAGTCGCTGCTCGCGGTGCGCAAGGATTTGCTCGACCAGCAAATTATCGACACGCGCGGCCGAAAAGTCGTTCGTGTTAACGACGTAGACCTGACCGAACAGCGCAGCAATGGAAATGTGGAGCTCCGGGTGACGCAAGTGGACGTGGGTCTGCCCGGCGCTGTCCGCAGGCTTCTTCAGGGCGTGGTGTCCCCCGGCATGATTCGCAAGCTGCAAAAGAAGCTCCCTCAAAAAGCCATTCGCTGGGAATTCGTGAATTTGATTGAGTCGGACCCCATGCGCCGCGTCAAACTGCGCATTACTCACGAAAAACTCGAAGACTTGCACCCCGCCGATCTCGCGGAAATCGTGGAAGATCTGTCCGCGGCCGAGCGGCAGGGAATCATCGCCTCTCTCGACGAAGAAACCGCTGCCGCCGTTCTCGCTGAACTGGACGAACGCCTCACCACCCAAATCGTCGAGAAAATGGACCCCGAAAAAGCCGCCGACATCCTCGAGGAAATGGCCCCCGACGCCGCCGCCGACCTCCTCGCCGACCTGCCGAGAGAAACGTCCGAGGAATTATTAGAGGAAATGCCCGGACAGGAAGCCGATGAAGTGCGCGAGTTGCTGGCCTTTGATCCCTCGACGGCGGGCGGCATGATGAACACGCAATTCATCTTCGTGGGCGAAGGTTCTCACCGTGAAGAAGTGCTCGCATGGGTTCGCAGCCAGGAATTGAACCTCGACCAACTCGACACCATTGTCCTTCTGGATCCCGAAGCGCAATATTCCGGCACGGTTTCCATCGCGCGTTTGCTCCTCGCTGCTCCCGAGCAGACCATGAAGGAACTGCGCAGCGAGCCGCTTTTGAGCATCGGCGGCGATGCGGATGAAAAAGAAGTCTTCGAGTTATTCGACAAATACAATCTGCGGATGCTCACCGTGGTGGATGACGAAAAGCGCCCCATTGGCACCGTCACCGTCGATGACGTGGTCTCACGGCTAGTCCAGAAATAAAGAGGGAATCGGTAGCAGCGAATGAATTGGGAAAGCCTCAAATCGAGCTTTGAAGGCCTGCAAACGCGGGGTGAAGACTTGCAGCACAAGTTTCGCGACCTCCGCCGTAGGCTGACGCTGCTGCTTGCCGTGGTCGGGCCAGGGCTGATCACTTCGAACGTCGACAACGACGCCGGCGGCATCGCCGTGTATTCGCAGGCAGGCGCTCAGTATGGATACGCTCTGCTGTGGGCTTTGATTCCCATGACCATCGCGCTGTACGTAACCGAAGAGATGTGCGCGCGCATGGGTGTCATCACCGGCAAAGGATTATCCGACCTGATTCGCGAAGAGTTCGGTTTCCGCCCCACGTTTTTTGTGATGATCACCGGCTTCTTTGTGGACTTGGCGAACGTCGTGGCGGAATTTGCAGGCATAGCCGCGTCCATGGAGATGTTTCACGTTACCAGGTATATCGCCGTTCCCATTGCCGCCATCCTGGTCTGGATTCTGGTGATGCGGGGGACGTACCGCCAGGTCGAAGTGATATTTCTGATTGCGTGCGGTTTCTACGTGACCTACATCATTTCGGCGATCCTGGCGAAACCCAATTGGCTCGTCGCGCTTCATGGCGTCGTTGTCCCGAACCTGAATTTCAATGCGGGTTATTTGCTCACGTTGACCGCGCTGGTCGGCACAACCATTGCGCCGTGGCAGTTCTTCTATTTGCAGGCGGGATTTGTCGAAAAGAAAGTTGGGCCAAGGCAATATCCCCAAGCGCGCGCGGACGTCTTGGTGGGCAGCATCAGCTGCATGGTGATCGTGTTTTTCATCATCGTGGCTACGGCTGCGACATTGTATGTCTCCGGGCAGCGCAACATCACCGATGCGGTTCAGGCGGCCAAAGCATTGATTCCCCTGGCAGGGAAGTGGGCCGGATTTACCTTTGCTTTCGGCCTGTTGAACGCTTCGCTTTTTGCGGCCTCGATTTTGCCTCTCTCGACGGCGCATGTCATTTGCGAAGGACTGGGATTTGAGGCCGGTATCGACCATAAATTCAAGGACGCGAAAATATTCTATGGCTTGTACACCGTTTTAATTGCCGTGGGCGCGGGGATCATCCTCATTCCGCACGTTCCGATCTGGAAGATCTTCATTTTTTCGCAAGTAGGAAACGGTATCTGGCTGCCGATCGTGATCATTTTCATCCTGCTCCTCGTGAACCGCAGGGATCTGATGGGTGACCACGTGAATACGCTCACGTTCAATATCGTCGCGTGGGTGACGGCGATTGCCATGATTGTCCTCACGCTCGTGTTGGTTTACACCTCGATCTTCCAAGCCGCGCCGCCGGGGGGCTGACTCCTTCCAGAACAGCGCACCTCTCGCTGATGTACGACAAGGCAACCTGGCATTGCGCGGGTGCCAAATCGTATGTTAACTTTACGGCGTAAAGAAGAAGCCCGCTTGAACACCGTGCCGCTCACTAAATCACACACGACACTGCAAGTTTCCCCCTCCGGCGCTCTCGGCCCCTTGACGCCCGAGGAAGCCCTGCTCTTCGAAAAGCTCGATCTGGAGCGCCTGCCGCGGCATGTGGCCGTCATCATGGATGGCAACGGACGCTGGGCGCAGCAGCGGCACCTGCCGCGCATCGCGGGCCACCGCTCTGGCACCGCAACGGCACGTTCCACCATTGAGACCTGCGCTCGCCTCAAAATCGAGGCGCTCACCCTCTACGCGTTTTCAGTGGAAAACTGGCGGCGTCCGAAAACCGAAATCGACTTCCTAATGCAATTGTTGCGCGAGTATCTGCGCCGGGAAATGCCGCTTCTGCAAAAGAACAATATCCGCATGCGTTTTTTGGGCCGCACGGACGAACTTCCCAAAGGCGTGCAGGACGACGTCCGCGACGCCATCGACCGAACGGCCGGCAACCAGGGCATGGTCCTCTGCGTGGCGTTGAACTACGGAGGCCGTGCCGAGATCGTGGACGCCATGAACGCAATCCTCGCCGAGCGCAACGGCCACTCCAGCCACGACCCCATTACGGAAGAAACGCTCGCGCGCCACATGTACACGAGCGGTTTGCCGGATCCCGATCTGCTGATTCGCACCAGCGGCGAGATGCGCGTCAGCAATTTCCTGCTTTGGCAAATCGCCTATGCCGAGATCTTTGTGACGGAAACGCTGTGGCCTGATTTCAACCGCGCGCGGCTTCTCGAAGCCCTCGTGGAATTTCAAAAACGCGAGCGCCGCTACGGCGGCATCCGCGAAGGTCAGCCCGAGACCCAAAAAACAGCCCGCGTGGTCGGCGAATAGCTCTGGATGAGCGTCATTTCGGGCGTAGCGAGAAATCTCTCTTTGCTTCCCCGCGCATTCGCCAAAACCCACCGCTCGCTCTCAGAATCCCTCTACTCCCCCGTGATTTATTTCCCACGATATGATGAGATAGAGCGAGTAATTCGTCGGGGGATCCCTTTTCAATGACCTGGATACGCGTCGCGACAGCCGCAGTTCTGATTCCTTGCACGGTTGGTCTCGTCTTGTGGGGCTCGACCGCCTTGCTCGCCATCGGCACCGCGCTCGTCATTCTTCTCGCGCTGTTTGAATACTTCGCCCTAGGCAATGCCATTGGCCACCGCGCCTACCGCTTCTGGACGGCGACCTGCGCCCTTGGCATTGTCTACGTTCAATGGCTGGCGGCCATCGCTCCATCCTACGAACTTGTGGGGGGCCTGACCTTTCATCGCGAGATCGGAACAATTTTGGGGGTCATTCCATCGGTGCAGGACGTTTTTTTTATTTTCGTCCTCGGCGTCGCCGCCCTCACGCTTCGGACGAAGCGCCCAATCGTGGAAGCGCTGCCCGCCGCGGGAATCAGCTCCAGCGGCCTAATCCTGGTGGCATTTCCGCTCAGCTTTGCGATTCGGCTGCATGGACTGGGTCCGGACGGACCTAGGCTGCTGATGTTCGCTCTCGTCATAACCTGGGTCGGAGACAGTGCGGCTTATTTTGTTGGCCGCGCAATCGGAAAGCGCCCCATGGCGCCAGTCTTAAGTCCCAAGAAAACCTGGGCGGGGACACTCGCCAGCATTCTTGGAGCGCTTCTCGTCGCCATTGTGTTTTCCAGGTTTCTCAGCGTGCCGCTGCCGCACCTTCTCGGGATGGCTGCCGTCGGCAATGTTGCCGGTCAGGCCGGCGATTTGCTTGAATCCGCCTACAAACGCAGCGCTGGAGTGAAAGATTCCGGCTCGCTTCTGCCCGGCCATGGCGGTGTTCTTGACCGGATCGACGCGTTGATATTGGCAATCCCGGTTGTCTGGTACTATTGGATTTGGATTTACCATCCCAACCGGTAGGTGCACAGGTCCTTCCATTCTTGGGGCGTGAGACAGACGAGAACTTCTGGCTCACCAGGTCAGCGGCGAGCGACAGACTGAAAGTCTGTCCCGCCAGTTTGGGTTAAGCGGAGAAAAGTTTCGTCCTTGAAGCAGCTATCCATCTTAGGTTCAACAGGTTCAATTGGTCGGCAGTGTCTTTCCGTCGTGGAAGCCTTGCCGGAGCGATTCTCTATCTCCGCGCTTGCCGCCGGCGGCAACCTGGAAGAATTAAGCAGCCAAATTGCTCGCCACAAACCGGAATTGGTTTCGGTAGGAGACGAAATAAAAGCCGATGAGCTGGCATCCATGCTTCGCGTTAGGGGAGTTTCTCCACGACCCGCGATTCATCACGGCCGGGAAGGTATGTTGGCAGTCGGAACCGATTCCAATACGGACATCGTTGTTTCCGCTGCAGTCGGTGTCGTTGGCCTGGAAGCCACCTACGAAGCCGTCAAGCTAGGCAAAACCGTCGCGCTCTCGAACAAAGAAGTTCTCGTGGCCGCGGGCGAACTGGTGATGGCCGCCGCCAAAAAAGCCGGTCGCGAACTCCTCCCCGTCGATAGCGAACACAACGCTGTCCACCAATGTCTCCGCGGCGGCACGCACGGCGAAGTCAAACGCATTGTCCTGACCGCCAGTGGCGGCCCGTTTCGCAAAACTCCGCTCGCCGAACTCGAGCATGTGTCTCCCGAGCAAGCCCTCGCGCATCCAAATTGGAAGATGGGCAATCGCATCACCATTGACTCCGCCACCATGATGAACAAGGGTTTCGAAGTCATCGAGGCCCGCTGGCTCTTCGGCATGCGCCCCGACCAGATCGACGTCGTCATTCATCCGCAATCCACGGTTCACTCCATGGTCGAATATGTCGATGGTTCAATTTTGGCGCAACTCGGCCCAACCGACATGCGCATGCCCATCCAATATGCGTTAACCTATCCGGAGCGAGTCGCGTCTAATGAGGTAGCCCTGGATTGGCGCAAGCTCCGGCGGTTGGATTTCCAGAAAGTTTCCACCCGGCGTTTCCCCTGCCTTCGTTTGGCCCGCGAGGCCATGAAGAAGGGCGGGGCCATGCCGTGCGCGCTCAACGCCGCCGACGAAGTCGCCGTAGCCGCGTTTCTCGATCGGCGCCTTCCGTTTTGCGGCATCGCGGAAGTCATCGAGCGCGTCCTGGCACGCACGCCGCGCGTCCGCTTTGAAAAGATGGACGACGTGCTCGCCGCCGATGCCGAAGCGCGTCGTACGGCGCACGAAGAAGTGACCCGTTTTTCGGCCAAAGCAGTAGCGGTTTCCTAAGCGTCATAAGAAGGGAAAGACGGAGACATGGCAGCTGTTTACCTTATCGTTGGCGTCGTCCTAGTGCTCGGCGTAATGGTCCTTATCCACGAGTGGGGACATTTCATCGTGGCGCGCATGTGTGGCGTCCGCGTCGACGTTTTTTCCATCGGCTTCGGCCCGCGCCTCTTCGGCTGGAAAAAAGGCCCGACGGACTATCGCGTGAGCGCGCTGCCTCTCGGCGGCTACGTCCGCATGGCTGGCCAAGATCTTTCCGAAATCGATTCGAACGACAAGCCGCCAACCGGCGCACCCGACGAGCTGATGAGCAAATCGCGCTGGAAGCGCGCGCTAATTTCCTTCGCCGGCCCCGCTGTCAACCTGATTTTTCCGATCTTCATGCTCACCGGCCTCTTTGCGATCGCGGGAGTGCCGTATTCCGCGTATTTGAATGCGCCAGTGCGGGTAACGGGTCTTCCTCCACAATTCACTGGACAACAAAGTCCCCTTAAAGTGGGCGACACGGTCCTCTCCATCGACGGCATTCCCACGCCCAGTTGGGAACAGGCTCTCATCGCGCTGAAACAAGCTGCGCCCCCGGCCATGCTCAAGTTGGAAGTGGAAGATGCCGGCACGCGCAAAACGATTGAGGTCCCTGCAAAAAATTTATCGGACACCAGCCAAATCCTCGGCTATGCCCCCATCCGCCCGATCATCGACCAAGTTGCTCCAGCCACGCCGGCGGATCGCGCCGGACTGCGCGAGGGCGACATCATTACGGCAGTCAACGGCAAGAAAATCGAATACTGGGAACAGTTTATGCAGGCCACACAGTCTTCAAATGGCCAGCCCATGACGCTGGACGTGAACCGCAAAGGCCAATCTGTCCAACTGGTTGTGACGCCAAAGAAAGGCGCCGCGGACGACGACACAAATGTCTATCAAATTGGCGTGGCCCGCCGCGACGAAGTCGCCTACAAGCACGTATCCTTTGGGGAGAGCGTGAAGTTTGCCAGCTCCGAGACCTACGACACCATTGGACGAACGGTCGACGTCGTCGGCAAACTCTTCAGCGGCCGCGTTTCCATCAAGCAGCTCCAGGGCCCCGTCGGCATTTCCCACATGGCTGGCCAAGCCGTGCGCCGTGGCCCGCTCGACGTCATCTCCCTAATGGTGCTCATTAGCATCAACCTGGGCATCCTGAATCTCTTGCCCATTCCCATCCTCGACGGCGGCAATATCCTTCTGCTCGCCATCGAAGGCATCATGCGCCGCGACCTCAGCCTCAGCTTCAAGGAGCGCTTCGTCCAAGTCGGACTCGTCTTCCTCTTGGTCATCTTCGCCATCGTTATGTACAATGACATCCTGCGGCGGATTTCCAGCCATTCCTAGCCGCCGCGCCGCGCATCCGGAGGGCGACTGATGTCTGCATCGCCGAGCCACCGCGTTTCCACTGGCGAGCGCATCAATACTGCCGAAACCACCGGTAAACTCCAGCAAGCCATCCGTGAACGCAAGATTCGCCTCACGCGCCAGCGCCGCGTCATCCTCGAAGTCATGGACGCCGCCGAGCAGCATCTCGACGTCGACCAAATCCTCGAACGCGCCCAGAAAATCGACCCCGGCGTCCATCTCGTCACCGTCTACCGCACCATCGACCTCCTCAAGAAAGAAGGTCTCATCGACGAGCTCGACCTTCTCCATCTCCGCGGCGATCGCCACTACTACGAAAGCCACGGCCCACGCGACCATATCCACGTCGCCTGCCTCCGCTGCGGAAAAGTCCGCGAATTCGAAAGCCGCCTCTACGAGCAGCTCAAGCAGCAAATCGCCCGCGACTTCAAAATGAAAGTCACCGTCTCCCGCACCGAAGTCGGCGGCTACTGCGAAGACTGCCTCGCCAAAATGCCCTCGTAATTCGCCTCACCCTGGTACACGAGAAAACTAAAAATGGGCTAAACTTTACGACGGAGGGTCAACGCGATGTCATCGAGCGTGATCATTCGCAATTCCGGAATTCTCAGCGGAGAGCCCGTTTTTCGCGGAACTCGGGTGCCCTTCAAGTGCCTCACCGACTACCTCGAGCACGAGCGCAGCCTGACGGAATTTCTCGAAGACTTTCCCGGCGTGACTCGCGAGGACGCCATAGCCGCGCTTGAGGAGGCCAGGGTCAGCCTCGCGGCAGCGTTGCAATGAGGCTGTTGCTCGACGAGTCCCTGCCTCGCAAAATGAACTTTCTCCTCTCTGCGTCCTCTGTGCCCTCTGTGTTAAAGAAACCTTCCACTTCAACGCCCCTCTCTCCCTTGAGCTCCAGCCCCGGCCACTACCCAGATGTCGGAACTCTCCTCACGGCCAATCAGTCGACTTTGCCCATCTATACGCCAATAGAGTAGGGTTTAGTATGGGGACGAAATATGGGGACAGACGGGAAGTTTCCTCGTGTTTCCGTTCGCACGAATCAAGCATTGCAGGAAACGTTCCGTCTGTCCGCGCATGACGACGATCAAAACTTCAACTTCTTATTTCGCCTGCTCTAGCCCCGCAACAACTTCGGCAAATTTATCGAGTATCTCAACCCAGCCCTCGAGTTGCCCGCTGTTTTTCGCGTGCTCCATGGTTTCATTTCCAATCAAGGTGACTTTCGTCTGGCCGTTTCCAAGATCCTCAAAAATAACCACGTCGTTCGCACCGTCTATGGCCTCATGTTCGATTCCAAGCTCCGCAGGATCAACCTTGTTTCCCTTCGAGTCGGAAAAGTACATGGAGTAAACAATCTTCTCGTGCAGAACAATCTCGTGGTAATCCGCACAATTCCAGAACTCCTGCCCATCCGGCGATCTCATGCAGCAGAGAAATTTTCCTCCTACGCGAAAATCCATCTTGCAAGAAGGCGCAGTAAAACCCTTCGGCCCCCACCACTGCATAATATATTTCGGGTCTGTCCACGCCTTCCAAACCAATGCGCGTGGGGCATCAAACACTCGAGTGACCACCATCCGCTCTGTCTCGTTAACCGTGTTTTTTGTCATTTCTGACCTCCTCTTTTTTCATTTGTTTCACAACCACATCCAACTTGTCGAAACGCTCTTCCCAGAATCGGCGATAGTTGATCGCCCAGTCGCTGACGGTCTTGATCGCCTCTGGCCTAAGCCTGCACACGCTCTCTCTTCCACGCTTCGTCTTGATCACAATCCGCGCCCGCACCAGGTAGGCAATATGTTTTGAAATCATCTGCTGCGAGAGGGCAAACGGTTCCGTCAATCCATGCACCGAGGCAGGCCCATGGGAGAGTCGTTCGATCATCGCCCGGCGGGTTGGATCAGACAGAGCCGCAAAGGTTGTATCTAACTTATCCACAACCATATGGTAGTGGATTATCCGGCGATGTCAAGTGTGAATTTTGGAGTTTCCGCCCTCAAAAACCGACGACGGGGCATCCTCCGCATAACGGAGAGTCCGGGCCACCTGTCGCTATCTTCATGGAGAGAGTTTTTTCTTTAACTGCTTCCGTCGAGCACTCAGAGTTGCACGACAGTGAGGCCGGGAATCAGCCGGAAGTGCCGCACGTTGGCCGTCAGTAGCGAATAGCCAACCTCCAGCGCCGTTGCTCCGATCAACAGATCCCCGAAAGGGATAACAGTCCCTCGGCTCTGTTGCTCGCCGTCGATCTTGCCTGCCAGCAGCGCCGTCTCTTTGGTGTAGGGGTAGACTTCCACGTCGTTTAGCAGCTCACGGATGAAGGAGTCTCGGCGGTTGCGCGCCTCTGCCGTTTGTGCGCGGTAGATGCCATGCACAAGCTCGGTCAGACCAACCGAAGAGAGCACCGTCCGCTGGTCGCCGGTTGCGGCAACGATTTGCTTGAGCATCTGCGTTACGTTATCGCCCCGGCGTTCCGCGGCGATGACCACACTGGAGTCCAGGATTAGTCCCATGCGGGCGGGTTGAGCGGTTCACGATGGCTGTTGATGATCTCCTCGAGATCGCGGGTGAAGTCTCCGTCGAGCGTCACGGTAGAGCCGTGGGCTTCCGCCAGCGCGATAGATTCCGAGAGCAGACGGCCCGGATGCGGCTCCGCGGAGCGCAGCACCGCCACGGGTCGCGCTTCATTTTCGATCACGACTTCCGCGCCCGCGCGCACGTGGGCCAGCAGCGTTGCCACGTTGGTCGTGGCGGCTTCCGCTTCCGAGATGTGGATCACATCTTTCGCCATACTCTCATTATACACCGCCAAGTGATGTTCATAGAAAGAGTCAAATCCCGCATCCTTCAAAAATCGAAGCATGCTGCACCCGCGCCTTTATTCCTGCGCGGGTCACTCTTCTCCGGTTCTGCCCCATCTACTCACCACACCGCCACTCGCTGAACCGCACGTGGTACGCTCTACATAAGGAGGTCACATGGCAGACATCGAACGAGTCAGCGCTCAACAAGCGCATACAAAAACCAAGTCAAACCAAGCCCTGCTCGTCTGCGCCTACGAGGACGAGGCCAAATGCCGGATGCTGAATCTGGACGGGTCCATATCCTTCACCAGCTTGCAGTCCCGCGCGGCCTCGCTGCCGAAGACGCAGGAAATCATTTTCTATTGAGGTTGACCCGGCGAAGCCAGCGCTGTCGGTCAGGCGGCGAAATATCGAAAGCTGGGTTTTACCAACGTCAAGGTGCTAGAGGGCGGTGTGGCAGCGTGGAAGGCGGCTGGTTACTCAATGGCCTGATCTTCTCAAATAGGGGACAGACGGGAAGTTTCCTCATGTTTCTCTTCGCACGATTCAAGAACTGCAGGGAACGCTCCTCCTGTCCCCAAGTTTCCAAACCCGAGGACGGCGCACCCTCCGCATAACTAAGAGTCGGGTCCACCTGTCCAAAGGTTGCGAGCAGGCGAAATGGGCTCATAATGCCACAGGAGCACCAGCATGGTAGACGTATCCATTTCCAATGGCAATCTCGTGTTGCACGTGCAGGGAATCGACAAGCTGTGGACGCTCAAGAGTTCGCTCGAAATCCCACTGGCACACTTAGTGGAAATCAAAGCAGATCCATCGGTAGCGCACGGATGGTGGCACGGGCTAAGAATGCCAGGGACTAACATTCCCGGAGTCCTCACCGCCGGTACTTTTTATCAAGACGGCCAAAGGGTTTTCTGGGATGTTCACAATCCGGATAACACGGTAGTGATCCAGTTGAAGGACGAGCGATACAGTGAGCTGATCGTCGAGGTCGCTGATCCGAAAGCTGCTGTGGAACTCGTCAAAACCGCATTGCCGGGCTAAGGGACCGTCTTGCCAACGATCCTCAGTGGTCAGGTCAAAACCGGCCATGTGTGGTCACTTGAAAACCGGCCATAGCATGTGGCCCGGGACTTAGATGTTGTACTCTGCCGTTCGCTTTCCGGGCAAGTCTAATCTCCGAGATTTCGAGGTGGAGGGCCATTTTCTCCTCGAAGCCCGAAAAAAATCTCGTTTAGATGGCCATGGTTGCATTTTCTCGAGCTCTCCCATAGTTCAGGTCGTGGCTTTCCGGTTAGTTTTCGGCGCGGTGCTCATTTTCCGCCGGCAACTTGGTCCTCCAGCTCCGCGGCCCGCATTTGAGGATATGGCCGTGATGGAGGAGGCGGTCGAGCATGGCGGTGACGGCCGCGCTGTCGCCGAGCAGCTTTCCCCAGTCGTCGACAGGTCTGTTGGAAGTCACCAGCGTGCTGGCGCGTTCGTAACGACGCATGACGATCTCCAGCAACTCCTCTCCCGCTGTGGGCCCTAACTTACGCATCCCCAAGTCATCGATGATCAGCAGAGGCACGGTGGCCAGCAGTTCCATGTGCTCTTTGCGTTTTCCGTCGAGGGCCGCTTCGGCGATTTCCTCGAGCAGGATGTGCGCCTCACGGTAAATCACCCGATAGCCTTGGCCGATGACCGCCTGCCCGATGGCCTGGGCCAGGTGGCTTTTGCCGGTGCCGGGTGGACCTAGAAAAAGTGCATCTTCGCGGCGACCGATGAACGTGGCCGTGGCCAGATCGAAGACCAGGCTCCGATTCATCTTCTTGTTGAAGTTGAAATCGAAGTTGTCGAGCGTCGCCTGCGGATCGCGAAATTGCGCTTGTTTGCGGCGCCGTTCCAGCAGTCGGTCGCCGCGACGAGTCAGTTCATCGGATACCAGACAGGAAAGGAAGTCGATGGGGGCCATCGGTTCCGCTTGGGCTTGCTGCAGGCGCGTCTCCAGCACTGCAGCGATGCCGCCGAGACGCAGTTGCCGTAAGGAACGATTTAATTCAATCAGATTCATTCTGGTTGCTCCTTGATTTTGAGATTGATGAAATCGCGATACTCGGTGAGCTCGCGAATCAGGGGATCGATCTGGCGTAGAAACATTTGCGGGTGCGGGCGGCGCTCCAGATAACGGCGCACGAAGCGATATTCCCGCACGCCGATGTCGAGAGCGGTGGCGCAGGCGTCTTCCACCGCCGCCGTCCCGTATTTTTTGATCAGGGAAAACATTCCCAGGATGCCGCGGATGCCGGTCTCTCCTTTCTGCTGATGGATCAACTGGCAAAACTTGCCGATCTGGGTTCCCGCGTGTTCGGCGCGCCGCAAGAGTTGCGCCGTGCTCAGCGGCATTTTCTTGGGGTGGTCTTCTTCCTGGATGCGATATCCGCCGCGTTTCTGGCGCAGGTGCTCGCGAAGAAGTTGGTTGGTGCTGGGATGCAGGATACGCACGTGCAGCGCATCCCATTGCACTTTGACACTTCGTCCGATCCACCCTGGTGGCAGACCGTAATAGGCCGCCTCGACTTCCACGCAACCATCCAGATGCACGATGCGCTCTCCGTACTGGTAATAGCGAAAGGGTTCCAGCGGCAGAGGAAGCAACGACGGCTTTTCTTCGGCGAACATGGTGGCCACTTGCCGTTTCGTGGTGCCATGAATGCGCGTATCGGCCCAGCGTTCTTCCCAGCGATCCAGATGGGCCTGCGCTTCCTCCAGACTCTCGAAGCGCAGACCTTTCAGCGGAGTCTTCTGCGCGTGTCCGACGCCGGCTTCTACTTTTCCTTTTCGATCGGGATCTTTTATCCGGCAAGGCATGGCCACCACGCCGTAGTGCGCCAGCACGTCCCGGTAGAGAGGATTCAGCGCGGGATCGTAGATATCGGGAACCAGCACTCCCTCTTTCAGATTGTCCAGGACGGCCACGCGGGGACACCCGCCGAGTCGGCGAAAGGCCTTCTCGTGCAACTCCGCCCAAGCTTGTGAACTCGAACGGAACACCAGCAAGCGTACCGATTTGCGGCTGTAGCCGAGCGTCAGCACGAACAGTCGCGTCCGCCGGTACTTGCCACTCTGCGAATCACGCACCATCGGACCGGTTCCGTAATCCACCTGGGCCTCTTCTCCGGCGGCGGTGAGGATGATCCCCACGGCTTGGGGCGACTCCGATCCGCGCTGCTTGCGAACAAAGCGCTTCACCGTTTGATAGCCGCCAGCAAAGCCGTGATCGGAAACCAAGTCCTGCCAGATGGCCATAGCATTCCGGCCACGACCGAGTCCCTGCTCGATCAGTGCGCGGTACGGCTCGCAGGCGCTGGTGGCCCGATCTTGGTTGCCACTCGGAGGTGAAATCGGCTGGCCAAAGTCGGTGGTCACCCCTATGGCCGGTTTTGCCTCAGAGGGGTCGGTGATCACCTCGTTGGCTGGTTTTGCCGGATCGCGGTCGGTGGTCACCCCTATGGCCGGTTTTGCCGGCGCTCGGCGTCCCCACCCGGGCAGGCACACCACGACCCCGGCTGACTTTAGGTAAGCACTTGCTGTTTCTCTACGGACACCAGTAGCTTGCTCGATGCGCCGTAACGGCCATCCGAGCTTCCCCAGTGCGATGACTTGTTGTTTCTTTTCTTCGCTCAAGACATTGCTCATGCCGACCGAGCCTATAAGGGCTCCTGTCGGAGTCAATGTCCCGGGCTTCACTCATGGCCGGTTTTGAGGTGACCCTGCATGGCCGGATTTGGGTGACCCCTGAGGGCCAACGATATGCAGTTTTCTGTCTTCCCTGAGTCGTCAAAAATAGGAATGTAATCTCCGACGTGGCCATCTTCTCAGGGCGGGTAGGAGCGCCTTTATTCCTGGGGGGGCTCGCTCTTCTCCGGTTCTGTCCTATCTACTCACCGCCCACTATTCACTACTCACTACGCACTTGCTTCCCATGAATTTGCTGATCGACTAGAGAGAACCCAAACCCAAGACCCGCCCTCAGAAACCGAGGACGGGGCACCCTCCGCATAACTAAGAGTCCGGGCCACCCGTCCTATCGCTATTTGTTTATGTTCCGTTCTGGAAACTGTTCCTGTCGGTCAAGATAAGTGCCGCTCACTGTATATCCGCAAGTCGTGACCCGTGTCTGCTCAAAGATGTCGCGATACTCTACGGCCACGAAGATGGAGATCAGTTGGTCCTTTTGTAGTTGGCCAGGAGCTTCCAGACGGAGAAGCCGCGACTTCTCACCGCCCGGCCCGATTGGACCAAATGAATGAAATTTCTCAGCTTGATGCCCGGTCGGAGACGCTAAATCTTGAGCCGGGTTTCCACCCTTTCAGCGTATCCCACAATTTTGTCTACCCAAGCAGGCGAGCGGCCCTCGTTCTTACATATGAGCTTCAACATGACGGTGGTGGAGTGCACTTGCGGCTCGTTGCCTTCTCGTGATGATCCCATCACTACTCTCAACTCGTTCTGCGGCCAAACAAGTTCCGTCATCACCCAGGCTCG
Organism: uncultured Acidobacteriota bacterium; assembly: GCA_963843265.1. GTDB lineage: Bacteria > Acidobacteriota > Terriglobia > Acidiferrales > UBA7541 > Acidiferrum. The sequence goes on from CAWJJR010000008.1 coordinate 575,298, forward strand.
TTCTGCGTTTTGCGATAGCTTGATTTGATCCTGAGCAACTTTCAACTGCGCCAAGGTTTCTTGGTGGTCCCGATTGGCATCCAGGCGGTCCCAGATAAAGATCGCAACCAAGGCAATGCCCTCAAGCCAGACAGCAACGGACTCGTACTTAGTGAGCCAATCTAAGATGCACATTTTGACCGCATTCTAACAGCTCGTAGGAGCAATCAAATGTAAAAAGCTAGTAGCTTCAGGGTAGCAACTGAATTTTACTGCCTACTGCGGGTTGAGCATCTCTAAGCGTTCCCCAAGAATCCAGCGATACTTGCTGCATAGAGCCGTCCGACCCGCGCAAGTTAACAATGCCAGCAGTTCTGTCTATGCCAGTCACCGTATAAACCGGGAGCGACCGATTGAACATCGCGGGCTCGGTTTGAATTGTTATCATAATCTCCCATTTCCTCCTGTTGTATCTTAGCAGTCACTTTCCCACCAATACCATCTTCCTCTATCCTGCGGTCATGCTCAAAAACTTTCCTCGCACGCCGGGTGGCCCGTCCTCGGGTTTTGAGGGCGCGGAACCCACTGTCGATCTATTGGAGAACGAGTCTGAATAGTTTGGCATCCCATGAGGCATCCTTAAGCGCAGTCGCCGCCTCTTGCCCTTCTTTTTCCGGATGTTTGCTCATGTAAAGGATGAAAACTCTAGACAATTGACCGACAGAGATAGGAGCGGCGGCGCTCACTCTAAACACCTGGATCGGCGCAGGAGCCTCATTCAATACGAAAGTAGAACCAATGGTTACTTGCAGCCATCCTTCTAGGAAGCCTAAGCAGAGACCCGCTCTCATATTGTCGACGCCTGTTTCGGAAACTTTGCAGTTTATGAGCAGCTCACCTGCCGTCAAGGGACCACTCGCCACACTACTAGTTGACGATGCTCCGAGGATTAAAGCCAGTAACGCCAGCGCGATTGCGAATTTCATGTTAAAGCTCCTCCATTCTTATGCTACCGGAAGAGAATGGCTATTGTGCGCTCGCGAAATCAGGCCGATGCACAACGTAGTACGGTAAGATAGCTGTATGGATCACCGAAAATTTCCAAGGGGGGCTATGCCGGTCACTGTGTATAAGAGTGACCCAGCAACGACGCCTTTTGCCGAATGGCATGAAATTTGGACAGGGCAAAATCCTGCAACTTGCGAATGGATTCTTTGCCAGCGCCACGGCTGGTGGGATGAGACAAACAAAATGACGTATTTTGATGTGCCGATTTTGAGCGAGCCGTTTAAGACTGAGGCAGAAGTGGACGCTGCGATGGGCGCGCAGATCGACTCGCTAGGAATGGACGGCTGGAATTACAGGTTTACGACCGTCTTCGACCCTGTTACTCGTGGCGGAAAGGGAGTCAGAATCTAAGGGACGGGCGGGTGGGCGACCCTTAGCGCGCCAAGACGATTTTGACCTTGATTTTTTCCGGGGTGGCCCATCCTTTGCGGTTTCTGCAAAGGGTGGGCACCGCTGACGAGTCCCTACGCCGCGGAGACGAGGATGCGAGCAGGTCTCCTGGAACTCGAGTTAGCACGAAGACGGATCACGATTTCGATTTCGCAACCCAGGCGGCCAAGGAAGTTCATGAGTCGCTCGACGGAGAAGCCATCCAGCCGATAGCGCGAAAGCGCCGATATTTTGGGCTGACTGATCCCGAGTTCGCGCGCCGCGCGCGCTTGGGAAAGATGGCGCTCCGCAAGGATGTGGTTGATGGCCACCGCGAGCCGCACCTTAGTCTGTTTCTCCTCGGGGTTTGCAAGGCCCAGATCGGCGAAAACGTTGCCCGAGCCTTTAAAGACCAGAATCTTATTTTTTCTCTTTGCCATAGTGGGCCTCATAATCCGCGCGGGCTGCTTGCATCCTTTGCGAAATTAGCCGGATATCCCTTTGAGACGTGCGTATGCCGCTGGGCGATTTCTTCTGGAAGACGTGCAGCACATAAATGGCCTCCGCAAACCTGACTGTATAGACCGCCCGGTATGTGTCACCGCGATAGTCCTCCACAACCTCCAGAACGCCCGGCCCTTCATCCTTCCACGGTTTTGCGGCGGGATGCTTGCCGCCGAATTGCGCCACGCTAAGCGCGACGCCAAGGCCGTCCTGCACGGCGTCAGGGAATTGCTGAAGATCCGCCCAGCTGGAAGCGACCCAGAAAAGTGGCTTCTCTCCGGGCGCACGAACCAATCGCGTCATCGTATTATCCCAAAAGTGGGATAACCGGGCAAGAGCTGTTTTTCTGGCGAAAACGAGCGGATGAACATGAGAAGCTAATATTTATATTATTAAGTGAAATTATTCTAGAAGAAATTGAGTTGCCGGGTGAGCGAGCCTTAGGGCGCCGAGACGATTTTGACTCTGTCTTTTTCCGGGGTGGCCCATCCTGTGCGGTTTTTGGCGGGTGGGGAAGTGGGGTGCCGCATCTCTTCGCAGTTAAGGGTGCGGGTTTTGAGTTTTGGCAGGTCAGCGATTCGCTTCGTGCGGGTTGAGCGGGGTGCGGCCCATGCGCTTGAAGTCTTCGAGGGTGAGGCCGAACTCGGCCAGCTCTTGCTCGTGAGGAATGCCCTTGCCACGGTCGAGGGAGTCGCGAGCAGCAGCGATCTCACGGGCCTCGTCCTCAGACACCGGTTCATCGTCCAGCGGAGCGTTGGCGAGGCTGCGGGAGACGGGATCGAGGATAGCTTCGAGCAGGCCGACGACGGCGGAAAGCTGTGCCGGGGGAAGCCGGTCAATCAGTTCGTAGGCGTGCTCTTTGGTGTCGGCCATGAATCTTCTTTCCCTCTCATTCTCACATCGCGCGAACGGGGGGCCAACAAAATAGTAAATGCCGTGGTTCTCGATGGCGGGTGGCGCAGAGGGGTGCCGCATCCCTTCGCGGTTAAGGGTGCGGGTTTTGAAGTTCGTCCCACTCTGGTACGCGCGAGCCCCTCTCGGTGAACCTTCCAACCTCCAAACCTCCGAACCTGTAAACGCTCCCCGCACAATCCGTCTCACCAAACTCCCAAATTCCTGCCAACCTCTTCCATCCATTCCACTTCCGCGTCTCACGTTCGAATGAGCTATATCAAGTACTATGAATTAACAGTAATCAAATTCCGTGCTACTATTTCCCATGGCTACAACGCCAAACCCACCCGCACGCCTCCCATCGCCTCTTCCCCCGTTACCCTCCGCGTACTCTGCGCCCTCTGTGTTAAGAAAAACCCTCACAATGTCAGGGACCCTGCCGCCCTCCTCCTTCTGTCTTTACATCGTTATCTCGTTACATCCTTACTTCATCCCTGCGGAAGGACCAGCTTCCTCATACTCCCATCTATCCACTAATCTCTCACCACTGCGCACTATCCCCTTTAGAATGCGCAGTTCCCCAAAACACTCCCGTAACCCCTTTGGAATGCACAGTTTCAAAACGCAGGACTTAAAGTCTTTTAGAATCTGCAGTTCCGAAAAAACCGGGGAGGGGGCCAGGAACTAACCAGGGATCCGACGCGCCATCGCAGTCCCGAGCAAGCATCGCTCCGACCGCGGGTTCCGACCTTACCGAAGGGGATCTTCCTTCTTCCACTTTCGACTTTCGACTGTCACCGCTTTCCTTATTCTTCCAGCCCCGCGCTCCGCAACTTGGCCAGCAGCGTCTTCGGCGAAACGCCCAGCTTCTCCGAAGCCCGGGTCTTGTTCCATTTGCACTCGCGCAAGGTGCTTTCCAGCAATACACGCTCGATGTGGCCGACGGCCCGCCCGGTCACTTCTTCCAGGCTGCCTTCCCAGCTAAATTGCTCCGGCAACATCCCTGCCGGCAATTGGCTGGGGTCCGGCTTCGTGGCGGGAAGCTGCAGGCCCTCGGCGGTGATGCTCAGGCCGTCCGTCAAAATCACCGCGCGCTCCAGGGTGTTCTGCAACTCGCGCACATTCCCTGGCCAGCGATACGCCAGCAACCGTTCGCGCGCCTCCTCGGAAAGCTCCAGTCCCGGCTTTTTGAATTCCCGCAAGAACTTCTCCAAGAAATATTCCGCCAGCAGCAACACATCGTTCCCGCGCTCGCGCAGCGCTGGAATCGTCATAGGCACAGCCGAAATCCGGAAATACAAATCCTCGCGAAACAGCTTTTCCTCCACCAGCTTCTGCAAATTCCGGTTTGTCGCCACCACAATGCGTACGTCCACTTCCACCAATTGCGTCCCGCCTACGCGGTCAAACTTTTTCTCCTCCAGTACTCGCAACAATTTCGCCTGGATCGCCAGCGGCAGCTCGCCAATCTCGTCGAGAAACAGCGTCCCGCGATGCGCCAAATCCAGCTTGCCCACCTTGCGCGCGCCCGCTCCCGTGAAGGCCCCGCGCTCGTGCCCAAACAGCTCGTTCTCCACCAGCCCTTCGGGAATCGCCGCGCAATTCAGCGCCACGAATGGCTGCTCTCGCCGCGGAGACAAATGATGTACCGCTCGCGCAAACAGTTCCTTGCCCGTCCCGCTCTCACCCAGGAGCAAAACGGTCGAATCCGTTGCCGCCACACGTTGAATCTGCGTGCTGATCTCGCGGATCGCCGCGTGCTCGCCCACAATGCGTGGAAATCCATACCGCGCTGTGTACTCTTCGCGAAGCAGCAAATTTTCCCGCTGCATCTCTTGCTGCCGCGTCGCCCGCTGCACCAGCAATTTCAAGTGGTCCAGGTCCACCGGCTTTTGCAGAAAATCGAACGCGCCTTCTTTCATCGCCGAAACCGCTTCTTCGACCGATCCAAACGCCGTCAGGAGCAGCACCGGAATCGTCGCGTCCGCCGCCTTCGATTCGCGCAGCACGTCCAATCCGGAGGCACCGGGCATCTTCAAATCGGTAATCACCATCAGGTAACGCCGCGCGCGCACCTTCTGAATCGCCGTCGTCCCGTCAGGCGCTTCGTCGACGGCATAGCCGGCGCGCTCCAATGCCTTCCGCAGCATCGCGCGCAGCTCGTTCTTATCTTCAACAAGGAGAAGAGGTTCCATCTCTCTCGTTTCTACCACGAATCGGGCGGTACCCCTGCGGGAACGCGAGGCCGATGTGTAGAGAAGGGAAGTAACCGGATGGCACGACTCCGGAAAAACGAAAATCGAAATACGAAGTTCATTTCCGTATTTCGATTTTCGTGACTTGGATTTCGATGCGCGCTTTTCGAGTTTACTCGCGCGCCCAGCCGGGATCGCCGCCGGATTTCCGCAGCTCATCTTCCATGTCCGAGAGCTGTTGCTTCAGGTCTGCGATTTGCTGTTTCTTCTGCGCGATCTGCGCGTCCTTATCGTTGATTTCTTTGCGCGTGTTTTGTTCCATGAGCGCTTTCTGCGGATCGCTGTAGTATTGGACCTGCGCCTTATCTCCTTCGCGCTGCAGAACGTCGAGTTCTTTTTCCGCGGTAGAAATCTTATCGCGCTGGTCCGCGAAGCGCTTCCGCCAAATCGTCTCCGGGTCCTGGCTTCCTTTGTCAGCCCCACTCGCGGCGTCGCTCTTGCTGCCATCGGCGGATGCCGCCGAGCCGTTGCCCTGTGCCGCTGCCGCGTTCGCGCTGCTCGAATCCTTCCGCGGCGCTATGTCGTCGTCGGTATAAACCTTCTTCGGTTTTGGCGCGGTCTTCTGTTGTTCGCGTGCTTTTCGCGCGGCCTCGGCCAAGGGATCGGGCGCCTGCTGTTGCCCACCGCTTTGTTCTTGCTGCTGTTGCGCAAAGACCGGAAGGCCAGCCAGACAGATTCCCGCCAGGAACATCGAAGCTTTCATCCAGTTCGTGACACGCATAGTACGCCACCTCTCTCGGGGCGGGCTGGACTGCCCAGCCTTTACTTAGATGCTGTCCTTCTTCAATTCTACCGCTTCCGGGACGCTCCGGCACGCCGGTAGCGTAACGATAAAGGCCGCGCCGCCCTCGGGCCGGTTCCGCGCCTCCACGGTGCCGCCATGCTGCACGATGATTTTTTGCACCACCGCCAATCCCAATCCCGTGCCCTTTGCTTTCGTTGTGAAAAATGGCCGGAAAAGTTTCGGCAAGGTAGCCGGTGGGATCCCCGGCCCGTTGTCGAATACGGTGATCTTTTGAAGCCCACTCTCATCGTGCCTCAGGACTTCTCCCCGCAGAATGACGCGGCCGCCGTTCGCCGCGCCAACGCACGCCTCCGCTGCGTTCCTCGCCAAATTCAACAACGCTTGCCGGAGCAACCCTTCATCTCCTGCCACGCTGCCCAACGGTCCTTCAAAACGAATCCGCACCTGCGGCATGGCCTCGGCCACTTCGGAAACGACGCGCTCCACGACGCCCTCAAGCGCCACGGGCTCGCTGGTAATGTCCAATGGCCGCGCGTACTTCAAAAATTCAGTCACAACATGCGTTATGTTGCGGGTTTGTTCGAGAATTCTTTCCGCCGAATCCGCCACTTCTCCGGTGACGGCTTCCGCGCTGATCATTTGCGCGTAGCCCGAAATCGTCGCCAATGCGTTCTTGAATTCGTGCGCAATGCCCGCGGAAAGTTCACCTACCGCAGCAAGACTTTCCTTCAACTGGATCTGCTGCTGCAACGCGGCCAACTCCGTCAAATCCGTGATCAGGCAAATCGCGCCGTTGATTTTTTCCGTGCCGCGGCGAATCGGGGAAATGGTCACGCCCAGCAGCCGCGATTCGCCATCTGGCGCGTGGTGTTCCACTTGCTCCCGGCGGAAAATGCTTCCTTTCGTCAGGCATTCGCCAACCAGGCGCGTCAGGTCCGATTTTTCGCCGAGGACCTCGCTGTACCGCCGAAAGCCCAGTGTATGAATGCCGAGCACCTGTTCCGCCGCCGGATTCGCGCTGGAAATAATGCCGGTCGAGTTCACTACCACGAGGCCCGCAGGCATGTTGCGAGTCACTTCTTCGCTGAGCCGCTCCGTGTGCTCGGCGCGCTCGCGTTCGATCTTGTGCAGGCGCTCGAGCTCTTTTTCCTGGTCGCGCAGTTGCCGGATGACGCCTTCCATGGACGCCGTCATGAAAGCGGAAGGGTTTTCCGTCCTCGGAACGGCCGTTGAAATGTTCTCCCGGTGCGATTCTTGTGTACTTTGAAAAAATTTTCGCAGCAGAAAAAAGATGATTCCCACGAGGGCCAGAATTCCCGCGGCCATGCCAATGGCAATTTCCCAAACGTGCTGTGGGCCCCCGGCTTGGAATGCTGCGAACGTCATAAGCTGAACGGGCCTCGCATCGGAATAAATCTCAGCGCAATCCGGGCCCCAAATCAACCGGGAGCGAGGGAAAAACGAACAATACGATGAGCGCCGCAATCCCCAAAAAGGTTCCCAACGGGAGATGGTATTTGCTCGCGATGAACCAGCGAATTTGGTTTGCCGAACCCAGCCCGCGCCGGCTCGCTCGTTCCGCCAGCCGCCGCCCCGCGCCGCCCGCATACATCGTGGCGATGACTGCTATACCCAGCACGCTTCCGAGCAGCGTCCCCAGAAGAATCGTGAGGAACGCATTTCGCACTCCGAGGAAGGCGCCCACCATCAGCATCATTTTTACGTCGCCCATGCCCATGCCCTCGCGCCCGCGCACAAGCTTGTACAGCGTAGCCGCTCCCCAGAGCATCAGGCTGCCAAACGCCGCACCGGCGAATGCCTCGATCACACCGAGGAATCGCTCCGGCGGCAACTGGTGGAAAAACCGGAGGCAAAGGAGAGGAACAAAGCCGTCGTTTGGGGGCACAACCGCGGAAAAGACGAGGCCTGCGGCGAAGCCCGGCCAGGTGATTACGTCGGGCAAAAGCCGAACTCGCAGATCCGTCACGGTTAAAATGATGATCAAGCAGATGAAGAACAGCCATTTCACAGTGGCCTGCGTAATCCCAAATTCCAGGAAGCAGCCCACGAAGAGCAGGCCTGTCGCGAGTTCGACGAGCGGATACATCGGAGAAATTGGAAGACCGCAGGAGCGGCACTTTCCCCTCAGCCACAGCCACGCAAAGACGGGCACATTGTCGTAAGGCTTGATCGGCGTCTTGCAGCGCGGGCATCGCGATCCAGGCGAAACAATGGAAAGCTCCTCCGGAATGCGTGTGATGCACACATTCAAGAAGCTTCCGATCACAATTCCAAATAGAAAGAAGAAGACGATGAGCACGGTTTGTTCGGCCATTTTTCGGCCGTGCTTACTACTCTCCCATACCTGTTGCAGTGCCTCAACAAACCCGGGCAACTACGTGCCCCATTCCTAACACCTGGAGAGCGATGCCGGGGGCGGAGAGGCGCTTTGAGACTTGCTCTGTGGTCGGGCGGTGCTCGTGAGTGAGAAAAGCGGCAGCGGGGCTGCCGCACTCCATACCGCTCTTCCGGTTGTTTGTTTCTCTGGCTGTCGACTGTAAACTGAGAGTGGGCAATTTCTGCTATGCACTGGTTTGAACGCAAAATTCGGCGGTACGAGCACCGGCGCTGGACTACGGACGACAACCGGCGTGTGCAACCCTTTGAATGGGGGCTCGAGCACATTGGGGGCGATCCGCGAGATCCAAATCCTGCGGAATTCGTCCGCCAATACGCCGAGCAAGCCATCGAGCAAAGCGCAAACTGGTTCACCACGGCCCCGGCGACCGACTTTCACCTCGACGGCGAAAACGTGCTGACGTTTACGAGTTCGATAGAATCGCCTTGGCCGGAAAACAACACTGTTTATGCACGTCTCTGGCCCGCTCGGCACGACCACAAGCTGCCAATCAAGGCCCCAGAGGGATGCGCTGTTCTTGTCCTGCCCAACTGGAACGCCAAATGGCACGGACAGGATGGGCTTTGCGAATGGGTCGCACGGTTTGGAATCACCGCCCTGAAGATGAGCATGCCGTACCATAACCGCCGCATGGCCAAAGGTCACGAGCGCGCGGATCAAATCTGCGGTCCCAATATCGGTTTGACGATCCAGGCCAATCGCCAGGCGGTTCATGATGCGCGTCGCTGCCTCCGCTGGCTTGAGCAGCAGGGCTATACGCGGCTGGGCATCCTCGGCACCAGCCTCGGCTCTTCCGTCGGATACATCACCCTCATGCACGATTCGGCCATCAAAGCTGGGGGATTTCTCCACTTTTCCACCTATTTTGCAGATGTGGTTAGCCAGGGCATGACGACCAACCATGTGTGGGAAGGTTTGCGCGAGCACGTCACCGTTGATGGATTGCGAGACTATTGGGCTCCGATCAGCCCGATGCCATACGTTGAACGCGGCATGGGCGCGGACCGCAAATCCTTTCTGGTGTACGGGAAATACGACCCTACCATGCTGCCCGAGCTGAGCAGGCAAATGCTCGATTCGCTTCGGCGCCACGGCGCCAAGCCGCGTAGCCTCGAGCTTCACTGTGGGCACTATTCGCTCGAGCTAGCTCCGTTCAGCTACATCGCCGGTTACCGCGTCTTGGCTTTTCTGCGGTCCGCTCTCGCCAGAGGCTAAGTACTTCTCTCCATAAATACGATAACGTATTATGTGGCGCTTGTCGCCCACTCGGTTATACTGTTGCCGGGAGGGCATCAATTTGCCACGGAAAAGTCCGTACAGGATCGTGCTCACCAAGCAGGAACGAGAAGAGCTGGAGCGACGCGCCAATAAATATACGTTGCCGTATTTTATGGTTGCTCGCGCCAAGATGATTCTCCTCGCCCAGCAGGGCCTCTCCAATGATCAGATCGCCGACCGGCTCAGCACCCGACGCGAAATCGTCAGCCGCTGGCGAAAACGGTTCTTCGAAAAACGACTGGCCGGGCTGGAAGACTTCGAACGCCCGGGCCGGCCCCGGGTTTTTCCCCCCAGAGCTGGTCGTGCAGGTTAAAGCGATCGCCTGCGAGTTTCCCAGCCGGGTGGGCGCGCCTCTTTCGCGCTGGAGTGTGGCTGAACTCGGTGCCCATGTTCGCGCCTGCGGATTGACGGCCTCCCTCAGTGACACTACCCTCTGGCGATGGCTCAACGAGGACGCCATCCGTCCTTGGCAGCACCGCTGCTGGATCTTTCCGCGAGACCCGGATTTCGAGGCCAAGGCCGGACGCATCCTGGATTTGTACCAACGTCTCTGGAAGGGCCGTAAACTCGGCCGGGACGAGTTCGTCCTGTCGGCCGACGAGAAGACCAGTGTGCAGGCGCGGCACCGAAAAGCAAAATCTTTGCCCCCACAACCCGGTCGGCCGATGAAAATCGAGCACGAACACGAGCGGCTGGGAGCCTGGGCCTATCTGGCTGCCCTGGATGTCCACCGGGCCAAACTCTTCGGTCGCTGCGAAGCCAAAACCGGAATCGCGCCCTTTGACCGCCTCGTCGATCAAGTCATGAAACAGCATCCGTATCGCCGGGCACGAAGGGTTTTCTGGATCGTGGACAACGGTTCTTCGCATCGAGGTCCCCGCGCAGTTCAAAGACTCCAGGACAAGTATCCCAACCTGGTGCTCGTTCAAGGACCCGTCCATGCCAGCTGGCTCAATCAAATCGAGATTTACTTCTCCATCCTGCAACGCAAGGCCCTGACGCCGAACGATTTCTCCTCCTTGCGGGAGTTAGCAGAACGCTTGCTCGCGTTCGAGAGGCATTACGAAAGTATCGCCAAACCTTTCGAGTGGCGCTTCGCCCGACAGGATCTCAATCGAATGCTGCACAAGCTCGACCTTCCTGCAGACAAAGCAGCTTAAGAAATACGTGACCGAACATATGAAACGGCCTACTAAGTTCGAACCGCACAGAGGTGATTTATAGGCACCGATTAACGCAGCACGTTAGTGCCTCGTCTGAGCGAAGGTTATAATTTTCTGTAGCCACAGATGAGGTACTAGAATGACGGAGGTCCTGGGACGCGCTTCTGCGCTTTTTATATGGGCCCTCGGTCTAAGTTGCGCACTGCACGGGCAAGAGGCCGCCTCACGGGTCGAGCACATGCTCGTCATACGTGGCAGCACGCTCTACGTGATGGAGGCCAGCGGTACGAATCGTCGAAAGGTCGCAGATAACGTGATCGCCGCGGCATTATCTCACGACGGCACATTGGTCGCTTTTGGGGACTCACGTGGGATGAAGGTTTTCGATCTCAACAGCTCCAAAACGTCAACGTTGGTTGGACTTCCTTCCCAGGACGTGCGTGACATAACATGGTCTCCCTCAGACGCATTCATTGCATATTCGAAGACCATTTCTGACAAGGGAGAATTCCTTCACATCGTCAGTTATCCTCCGTCCGGCCCGCCTCGCGTAATCGGGCCAACTTATGGAGGTATGAGTTTCTCGCAAGACGGGAATTTCATACTCCATGCAAGTGCCACAGGCGGACGAGGAGCATTGGAAAAGACTGCGGTGCAGAGCGGCAAGACGGAGACTCTGTTTTCCTCTGAGACTTTGATTGAGAAAGTTTCGTATTCCGCGGACAACTCCGAGATCGCCTTCCTACTCGTCGACAAAGAGCCGGACTCAAGTAGCGATGAACCCGACTGTTCCCCTCCAGGTGTGTCTCTCTGGATACTGCCGGCTCACTCCGGCATTCCCGCCAAGGTTGGCCTCAAGCGCTTCGGCGATCCAGATATCGATGTATTTTCCTGGTCCCCAAAGGACAACCTCCTGGTTTTTGACTCTGGACGTCAACAGTGCGATTTTCCCGGCGACAGAGGAGATATCTACGTTGTATCTCCCGATCTCAAGACAGCGTTCAAGTTATCTCAGCAAACGCTTTCGAGAAGCCCCGTCTTTTCGCCGGATGGCCAAAGAGTGCTGTTCGCCAATTTCACTCGGTATTCGGAAACGTTGCAGCCTGACTGGATGATAGCCAACTTGAAGACCCACGCCGTCAAGCCATTCGCGGTCCAGGAGCCGGCTGATCAGGGCGACCGTCTGAGTTTTGACTTGATTGTGGATTGGAAATAGCCGGAGCAAGGTGGCCGGTGGATTGGGCCTTCGCACCAACACCACATGGACATGCAGCCTTCCCAAAGCGTTCAGCCCGCGCCGTCCCTTGGAATCAGTTAGAATGTGATGTTCAGTTGGAAAAAACTTGAGACTCAACATTAAAAATCCGAAAACATGCGAGCTCGCTCGGAGCCTAGCCAAAGAGACGGGCGAAACAATCACCGCTGCTGTCACTCAGGCCCTGCGCGATCGCCTGGAATCTCTCCGGGCGGAAAAGGCCGCTGGATTAGTCCGCCGCGAGACACAGAAAGGGACGAATAGGATCGAGAAGTGATAATGATATTGGTCCTGACAGAGAACTCCGAGAGCAAAAACGGTCTTACCGGGTAGCCCGCCATTCAACACCCATCACTCAATACTCTCTCTTCTAGTATCATCCGATCATGCAGACTTTGCTCGCCGAGGCTTTTGGCCCCCTCGTCGTGGCCTTCGCTATTTTTGTCGCGGTTTTCGGCACGCGGCGACTGCTCCATCAGTTTCGCAGCCGGATGACTCCGGAGCAGCACGAGGCGGCGCGCGATTCGTTTCGAAACCGGCTGGTGCATCCTCATGCTGCGGAAGTCGAGCAGGGAATCGGCGCGTTTCTTCCGCAGAGCCTTGTTACGCTTTATGAGGATCATCAAACGATTTTGACAGAGCGACTTGAGATTCGCCGGCCGGACCCTGATCCGAATAATTTCACAGAACCTAAGAATCCAGCGGAATGGATCGAAGCTTTTTTGCCGCTTGATCTGGAGAGCCAGAAATTTGCGATCGACTTGAGGGCGCAGGTTTGGGGAAAAGGATTCTGCTTCGCTACAGATGGCGAAGGGAATTTCTACTGGGTTCCCGCTAGCGACGTGCGACAGGCGGACGGTCCGGTGTTTTTCGCGCATGCGGATCCTGTGGCCAATGAACAGGTCGCTGGCTCGCTGGAGGAATTTCTCGCTTGGCCGCGAGTCTTCCATGCGGTTGAGGCGGAAGTCGAGGAGTGAGAGCTATCTGTTTCGGGGCGGACAGCCTGAACGGTTTAGGCGCTCGGCGGGCGCATACTCGACGTCACCGCGCGCACTGAACCTCGGATCTTAATGCAGGACCTGCGCGATTTTTCCTTCGGCAAGGAGCGCGGAAATCGATTCGATCTCTGCGGCTAGAGGGCGGTCCTGGGTTAGCTTCGCCGACTTCTCGCGGACAGAGGCATAGGCCTTGGCGGCTAGCGTGCCGGTTTTCAGAGGGGCGAGCAGGTCGATGCCTTGGCAGGCGCAGAGCAGTTCGATGGCAATCGTGGTGCGCAGATTTTCTAACATTCGTCCAAGGCGGCGCGCGCCGCTCATACCCATGGAGACGTAGTCTTCTTGATTGCCGGAAGTGGAGATGGAGTCGACGGAGTGCGGCGTCGCTAGAGCTTTGTTCTCGCTGGTCAACGCGGCTGCTGTGACTTGGGCGATCATAAAGCCGGAATTCAGGCCTGGTTCGGGCGTTAGAAACGCTGGCAACATGCTTGTCAGCGGATTGGTCATTTGCTCGATGCGCCGCTCGGAAATGCCGCCGAGCGTGGCAAGCGCTACGGCTACCTGGTCGGCGGCCATGGCCAGCGGTTGGCCGTGAAAATTGCCGCCGCTGATGATGTCGCCGGCGCCGTTTTCTTTTACAAAAACGAGGGGATTGTCCGTTGCGCTGTTCAATTCAACGGCGGCGATTTCACGCGCTTGTGTCAACGCATCGCGAACCGCTCCGTGAACTTGGGGAGTGCAGCGCACGCTGTAGGGATCCTGAACGCGAGGGTCTTTTTCCGCCGAGCGATGGGATTCGCGGATTTGGCTGCCTTCGTTTAGGTGCGCCAGATTTCGCGCGGTCGTTGCTGCGCCGGCGTATGCCCTTGCATGCATGATGCGCGCGTCAAAGGCGCCGGGGCTGCCACGCAGAGCGTCGAGCGAAAGGGCGGCGGCGATATCCGCACTATCGATGAGAATTTCCGCGTCATGCAGCGCGAGGCTCAGAAGGGCCAACATGCCTTGCGTGCCATTCAGGAGCGAAAGACCTTCTTTGGCTTCGAGCGAGACGGGATTAATTTCTGCGCGGCGCAGTGCTTGGCCGCCGTCGAGAATTTCGCTTTTGTGGCTGGCGCGGCCTTCGCCGATGACGACCGCTGCAAGATGCGCAAGCGGCGCGAGATCGCCGGAAGCGCCGACGGAACCTTGCGAGGGAATCACGGGATGGACTCCGGCGTTCAACATCGCGCAGAGCGTTTCGACAACCAGCGGGCGCACGCCGCTCAGGCCTTTGGCGAGAGCGTTCGCGCGCAAAACCATCATGGCGCGCGTTTCTGATTCGCTTAAGGGAGCGCCAACACCGCAACAATGCGAGCGGACGAGATTCACTTGGAGCGTGCGGACTTGCTCGGCAGAAATGCGCACGGAAGCGAGCTTGCCGAAACCGGTGTTGATGCCGTAGGCGACATTTCCCGAAGCGACGAGGCGATCGACGACGGCGCGCGAGGCGATCATTCGTTCGACCGTAACAGGCGAAACGCTTACTGTTTCGCCGCGCACAGAAACAGCGTAGAGCTGCTCAAAGGTCAGATCGTTGCCTGTCAATACGACGCTTGAGGAAATGCTCATGGCTCGCTCCGGTCGGGCTGCGGCACCACGACGGTTTTGAATGTGCTTTGATATCTTGGCGGCAGCATTTTCGGCCGGCCATTGCTCCCACAGATGATGTGCGTCGTTTCGCCCGTTGCGAGCAGTTTGCGATCCGCATCGCGAATCACTTCGTAGGAGAATTTTACGGTGCGGTTGCGGGATTCCGCGATGCGCGTGCGGATTCGCAACACCTCATCGTATTTTGCCGATGAGAGATATCGGCAATGGGCATCGGCTACGACGATGTGGCAATCGTCTTCTTTTTCCATGCGCTTGTATTCGATGCCGAGAGCGCGGATCAGCTCGACGCGGCCGACCTCGAACCAGACAAAATAATTCGCGTGATAGACCACACCCATTTGGTCGGTTTCGGCGTAGCGCACCCGTACTGTCGCGTCGTGGTATTCGATCATTCTCATGTCCTGTGAATCCTGTGAGCCGGAGCGGACGGAAAAAAGGATTATTCCACGTCCGTGCTCCAAACGGGTTTGCGTTTTTCAAGAAAGGAGGCGAGGCCCTCTCTGAAATCGGCGGTGCAGCGGATGCGCGCGTTTTCCAGAATAGCGCGCTCGAGGTCGGCGTCAACACTTGCGGCGGCAGCGGAAGTCAACAATCGTTTTGCGCGGGACAAGCTCACGGGGCTGGCAGAGATCAGAACTTCAGCTAACTCGTGCGCGCGTTGCATCAAATGATCGTGCGGGACGATTTCCGTGATGAGGCCGAGGGCTTTTGCTTCGGTGGCGTCGATGAGGCGGCCAGTGAGGAGCAGGTCGCGAGCGTGTTTGTCGCCGATTTGGCGCGTCAGAAAAACGGAGACGATGGCGGGCAGAAAGCCGATCTTCACTTCGGTGTAGCCGAATTTTGCTTCGGGGACCGCGATGGTGAAGTCGCAGAGTGTGGCGATGCCGCAGCCTCCTGCCAGCGCCGCGCCATTTACGGCGGCGATCAGCGGCTTTGAGAAACTCCAGATGCGGCGGAACATTTTCGCCATGCGGCGCGAATTCTCCATGTTTTCGGCGGAGGACTGGTTGGCGATGATAGCGAGCGTTTCCAGATCCATCCCCGCGCAGAACGATTTGCCGGCACCGGTGATGATGGCTACTCGCGCGTGGCTAGTTTCGATGGTGTCGAGGGCGGACTGAATTTCGCTGACCATGCGCTCGGAGATGGCGTTGCGCTTTTCGGGACGGTTGAATGTGAGCGTGGCCAGTTGGCCGGAAGATTCCAAAGTTAGTGTTTCAAACATGTGTGCGAAACTCCTGACTTCTGAAAGCGCCGGAGAAAATTCCTGGATTCAGTGCTGTTCACGGATTTCATGGACGTTCCCGGCCGTCGGTATGGACATTGTCTGCTAGGAGTATGCCCCTCCTTCGTTCCTTGCTCAACCTCTTGAGGGATTCTAATTCACAAGCGGCGCGTGTGCGTACTTTGCGCGAATCTCGTTGGTCATGTTGAGAACGGTGCCGAGCTTCGCGGAGTCGATGCCCGGATCGGCGCCGGCTTTTTTTAGCGCGGCCAGAACGTCTTCGGTGGCGATGTTGCCTACGAGATTGTCTCCAGCGAATGGACAGCCGCCGAGGCCGGTGAGCGCGCTGTCGAAACGGCGGCAGCCGGCTTCGTAGGCGGCGAGAATTTTTGCCTCGGCGGATTCCGGACGGCTGTGGAGATGGACGCCAAGGTCGACGCCGGCGACTTCGTCTTTCACCTGGCGATAGAGATCGCCGACAAGTTCTGGCGAGGCGGTGCCGACTGTATCGGCTAGCGAGACGGTGCGCACGCGGACGCCTTTGAGCCATTCGAGCGCGTCGGCGACGATTTCGGGGCCCCAGGGTTCGTCGTAGGGATTGCCGAAGGCCATTGAAATGTAGACGACTAAATCTTTTTTTGCGGCGAGAGTTTCTTTGCGGAGTTTTTCGACGAGCAGGCGGGATTCGTCGCGCGTCATGTTGGCGTTGGCGCGGCGAAAATATGCCGAGATGGAGTAGGGGTAGCCGATTGTTGTGACTCCGGGAGTCGCGAGCGCCCGCTCGAGGCCTTTTTCGTTCACGACGATGCCGATAATTTCCGGGCGCTCAACGTCATCGGGAAGGGAAGCGTTTAGCTTCGCCATTACATCTTCGCTATCGGCCATCTGCTTGACATGTTTCGGAGAGACAAAGCTTACGGCATCAATGTGTTTGAAGCCCGCAAGCACAAGTTGCTTCAAATACTGTGCTTTGTACTCGGAGGGGATAAGTTCGGGCAAGCCCTGCCACGCATCGCGTGGGCATTCGATTAACTTGACGTTCTCCATGAGTCTCCGAGTAGAAGCGATCAACCTTCTTACAGCATACTCTCCCGATGAGCGCGGCCATCGAGTTCCAGCCTTCTTTTTCGGTAATCAAAGATGAGGGAAACAATTGCCAGTAGGGCAAAAACGCAGCCAGCAACCATCCCGAAAAAAAGTAAGGGGACTAGTTGTAGGGGTGCGCTATGCACAAGAACTTCAGGCGGCGGCAACGTGCCGGACTTAACCTGTTCCGCCTGAACCTGATGAAGCATTCGGAAAGAAAAAAACATTAGGACGGCAAACGAGATTGGCGCGATTGCAAATCCTCCAATCAGCCATTTAGACCGTACACTGATCATGTTTGCAAAACACCGGTCTTGAATTCGCGGATTTCGGGATTTAGGGAGGCGGCTTCGAGGGCGGTGATCAGGGCGTCGCGGGTATGGGCAGGGTCGATGATGGCGTCGACCCAGAGGCGGGCAGCGGCGTAGCGCGGGTCGGTTTGCTGCTCGTAGGTGGCTTTGACGGATTCGAGCATTTCTTTGCGAGCTTTTTCGTCGACTTTTCTGCCTTCGCGTTCGAGTTGCTTGAGTTTTATTTCGGCGAGTGTGTTGGCTGCGGCGTCGCCGCTCATCACCGCGAATTTTGCGGTGGGCCAGGCGAACATGAAGCGCGGATCGTAGGCTTTGCCGCACATGGCGTAGTTCCCGGCGCCGAAGCTACCGCCGCAGATCACCGTGATTTTTGGCACGACGCTGTTAGCCACCGCATTCACCATTTTTGCGCCGGCGCGGATGATGCCGCTCCATTCGGCGTCTTTGCCGACCATGAATCCGTTTACGTCATGCAGAAAAATCAGCGGGATGCGGTTCTGGTTACAATCGAGAATGAAGCGCGCAGCCTTTTCGGCAGATTCCGTGTAAATCACGCCGCCAAATTCGATGCGCTTCTGGTCCGAGCCGCGGGCGTGGGTCTGGACGTGCTTTTTCTGGTTGGCGACGATGCCGGCGGCCCAGCCACCGATGCGCGCGTAGCCGCAAAGGACCGTTTCGCCATATTCGGAGCGGTATTCTTCAAATTCGCTGGCGTCCGCAATGCGCGCGATGATTTCGCGCATGTCGTATTGCTTGGCGGGATCGCTTGAGAAGATGCCGTAGATTTCTTCGCCCGGATACAGCGGCTCGCGGGACGCAACGTGGCTGAAGGGAGAAGGATTTGCTGCGCCCATTTTGTCCACGAGCGCGCGAATCCGCGCGACGCATGCGTCGTCGTCGGGCTCGCGAAAGTCGACCGTGCCGCTAATCTGCGAATGCATTTTCGCGCCACCCAAATCTTCCGCGGAAGTGACTTGGCCAATCGCCGCCTGCACCAGCGCGGGACCGGCAAGGAATAATCCGGAGCCCTCCGTCATCAAGATGTGATCGCACATGAGTGGCAGGTACGCGCCGCCGGCCACGCACATGCCCATGATGGCGGCGAGCTGCGGAATGCCCATCGCGCTCATGACTGCGTTGTTGCGAAAAACGCGGCCGAAGTCGTCCGTGTCAGGAAAAACATCCTCCTGCAGTGGCAAGAAAACGCCGGCGGAATCGACCAGGTAAATCGTGGGAATATGATTTTCGATGGCGATATTTTGCGCGCGGATAACCTTTTTCGCGGTCATCGGGAAAAAAGCGCCTGCTTTCACGGTTGCGTCGTTGGCAATGAGCATGAACGTGCGGCCACAAACTTTTGCGAGGCCGGTGACGGTTCCGGCAGAGGGCGCGCCGCCCCATTCTTTGTACATTTCGTAAGCGGCGTAGATGCCCAGCTCGAAAAGCTGCGTGCCAGGGTCGATCAGCTTGGCGATTCGTTCGCGCGCCGTCAGCCGGCCTTTCTTGTGCTGTGATTCGATGGCTTTCGCGCCGCCGCCCTGGCGAATTTGCTCTTCTTCGTTCTTGATTTCTGTGAGGAGATCGATAAATAAACGGTGGTTTTTTTCGAAGTTGGGAGACTTCGAGTTCACATTGGTTTTCAAGACGGACGCAGCCACTCGCGGACCTCGACCAGGAATTGACGCGGGCGCGCCGCAGCTCCGTCGCGCCGAGACAAACAGTATAAGGTCCGCCGAAGAATTCCGCGAGTACGCTGCGCGACGCGTGTCTTGACGATGTCAAGCCTAATCGCTACAATCCGTTTTAAGAGTGCCGCAAGGCACTAAATTCTTCGTGGGAGGCGCCTGTGACTACCTCAATCGAAATCGTTCAGGGCGGGTGTGTCTCCGGCGAAGGCACGTTCTAGGCGAACGATTTCTCCGCGAGATCTTCCCGCTCACTGCTTCTCCCCAAACTGAATCACTGCTTTCTTGAATGGTCTAGAGGGCCGCTTGAGAACGCAAAGCCGCGTCGCGCGGGCGAATCTTGCGCGAACTGCGCGTCTAAAGCTGCCTTCGGGTAGCGGGAGGAATTTCCGGTGTTTATCGAGGATTTAGGTTGGGACGCGTATTTTGAGGCGCTCTGGAATTCGGCGGAGACTGATAACTGCGTTCCGGGGCGTGTTGTTTCGCAGCAACGCGGTTTGTGGCGCGTGGCTGGGGACTTCGAAGAATGTTGGGCAGAGGCTTCCGGGAAACTCCGCAAAGCATCCGAGGAAGGCGGGGATTGGCCGGCTGTCGGCGATTGGGTCGGGGCAGAAATTCGCGCCGGGCAAACGAAGGCAGAGATTCAGTGGGTTTTGCCGCGACGCAGCCGATTTGTTCGCAAAGTTGCGGGCAAACAGGTCGCCGAACAAGTGATTGCGGCGAATATTGACACCGCCGTGATCGTGGCCGGATTGGACGGCGATTTCCATGTGCGCCGCATCGAGCGATATTTGGCGCAGTGCTGGGAATCCGGAGCGCGCCCGGCGATTATCTTGAACAAGGCTGATGCGTGCGCGGATTCTCGGCAGAGCGTCGGGGAAATGGACCGAATCGCCATGGGCGTTCCGGTTTTTCTGGTCAGCGCAAAGACCGGGGAAGGCCTGGACGCTCTGGAAGCGAACTTCAAGAAAGGGCAAACGATTGTGCTTCTCGGATCGTCTGGAGTGGGGAAGTCCACTTTGGTGAATCGCTTGCTGCAAGAAGAACGTCAGGCAACGCACGCGGTGCGTGAAAGCGACGGCCGCGGGCGTCACACGACGACATCGCGGCAGCTGTTTATGCTTCCGAGTGGCGTGATGATCATCGATACGCCAGGGTTGCGCGAACTTGAATTATGGAATGCTGCCGATGGTTTGCCGCAAACTTTCGCGGACATCGACGAACTTGCCGCGCAATGCAGATTTGGGGATTGCCGCCACGAGAATGAACCGGGCTGCGCCGTGCAAGCGGCGCTAGCCTCAGGCATAATTGACACGGGGCGATTGGAAGGCTGGCGCAAACTCCAACGCGAACACGATTTCCTCCTGCGAAAAATTAGCCCCGAAGCTCGCCACGCCGAAAGGAAACGTGTTAAAGTTATAGTGCGTCAAGTGAAGGATAAGTATCAAAATCGGGACAAGGGTAAACGATAAAAACAAACATGCCGGACTTGCTGCTGAACTTGGAATTGGCTCGACGGGTGGAACTTGCCGAAGCGCAAGCGGCGGTCGAATGCGCGGAAGCTCTCGGGCGGTTCCGGCCGGGAAGTGAAGCCGCGGTCAGGCGCCTCGCAGGCGGATTTGCCGTTTATTGCGGCAAGGGTTCGCCCATTACACAAGCTGTGGGGATGGGACTCGACGGGCCTGTGAGTAAGGAAGAGTTCGACTTGTTGGAAGAGTTTTACCGGGGGCGCGGCGAGCCTGTGCGCGTCGAAACATCTCCTTTGGCGGACGCGTCCTTTATCGAGCAGTTCGGCCAGCGTGCATATCACGTGACGGAATTTTCGAATGTCATGGCCAGGCGCGTGAGTCCCGAAGAGGCGTGCCCAGAACCGCCCGAGGGGATCTCGATTGAGAAGGTGGGGAAAGACCAGATCGATGTATGGACGCTGACGGTTGCGCAGGGATTCGCGGAAAAATTCCCGGTTTCGCAGGAGCTCCTCGAAGTGATGAAACTGTTTGCGTTCGGGCCGAAGACGGAGTGTTATTTGGCGCGGGTTGACGGGAAGATCGCTGGGGGCGGAACGCTCGCGCTGCACGACGGTGTTGCGGGATTGTTTGGCGCCAGCACGCTGCCCGTAGCGCGGAAACGCGGCGTGCAGACGGCGCTGTTGCAAAGACGGCTCGCGCGAGCCTCTCAGGCGGGGAGCGATCTCGCGGTCAGCATCGCGCAACCTGGCAGTATTTCGCAGCGCAATATCGCGCGGCAGGGGTTCCGCGTGCTTTACACGCGCGTAAAGTTCGAAAAAGCTTTCACGTGAGGTCCCTCGCTGGCTTACGGTTTTATCTCCCTACGCGTTTGTGGATGAATTCGACGATGTCCTGCGTCGAGGTCCCGGGCAAGAAGATTTCGGCGATGCCGGAGGCTTTCATGGCGGGGATGTCCGCTTCCGGAATGATGCCGCCGACGAGCACGGTAACGTCGGTCATGCCTTTTTCGCGAAGCAGGTGCATGAGCTGGGGGCAGATGGTGTTGTGCGCGCCAGACAAGATCGAGAGGCCGATGACGTCGACGTCTTCCTGGACGGCGGCGGAGGCGATCATCTCAGGCGTCTGGCGTAAACCGGTATAGATCACTTCCATCCCCGCGTCGCGCAGGGCGCGGGCGATAATTTTGGCGCCGCGGTCGTGGCCATCCAAGCCGGGTTTGGCAATCAGCACTCGTATTTTCTGTTCAGGCATTCTTCTCTGTGTCCTCTGCGTCTCTGCGTTTAGTTTTCCTTTTCCGCGTCCGCTTGGGCATATTTCCACACATACCGTTTGACGCCGTCTTTCAAGACAGCAGAATGGAAGTTGATCAGAAAGCCTATCTTACATCCTGAGAGACGGAGATAAGTTAGCATCACAGCGTCGTGAATCGGAGCTACGGATGTAATCGCCTCGCTTTCGATAATGACTCGGCTCAGAGCAACAATGTCTGCACGGTATCCGCAGTCCAGCTTTGCTCCCTTATAGACTACCGGGATGGGCTTTTGTCGTTCAAATGGGATGTTACCCATCGTGAGTTCGTGACAAAGGCATTCCTCGTAAACGGCTTCCAGAAGCCCGGGACCAAGTTCACGGTGGACGGCGATTGCTGCTCCGATAATTGCGTGTGTGAGTTGAAGGTCGGTCATAAGAAAATTAAACGCAGAGACACAGAGTACGCAGAGTGCAGAGCGAAAATAGATAGTTCCAGTAATCCTGGACGGTAGAGTTCTTGGCTTGGATCAGCGGGCCGGTGATGTGCTCGGTCAATTCAGTATTATTCATTAAGAGTTATTTTAACATGAAGTACACCAAATTTAAGGAAGACATAGGAAGCACAGAGAAGAGCTAGGTGATGGCGACTTCTTCGTAGGTGCCGAAGACATCGCGGAGGGTGTCGCAGATTTCTCCGACGGTCGCGTAGGCTTTGACGGCGTCGAACAAAAAGGGCATTAGATTGTCTTTGCCTTCGGCGGCTTTGCGGAGGGCGGCGAGGCGTCGATCGACTTCGGCTTTGGAGCGGTCGGCGCGCAGCTTTGAGAGGCGCTCGGCCTGGCGTTCGGCGACTGTCTCGTCGATTTGCAGGATGTCCAGCGGCTTTTCTTGCGCGACGTAATCGTTGACGCCAACGATGATTTTTTCTTTTTTGTCTACGGCTACCTGGTAGCGGTACGAAGCTTCCGCGATTTCACGCTGCGGATAGCTGCGTTCAATGGCTGGGACCATTCCGCCCATTGCGTCGATTTTGTGGATGTAGTCCCACGCGCCGCGCTCGACTTCGTTCGTGAGCGTTTCGACAAAATAGGAGCCGCCGAGGGGGTCGACCGTGTTGGTCACGCCGGTTTCGTGCGCGATGATTTGCTGCGTGCGCAGGGCGATGGTGGCCGCGAACTCGGTTGGCAGCGCCCAAGCTTCGTCCAGTGAATTGGTGTGCAAAGACTGTGTTCCGCCGAGAACGGCGGCGAGCGCCTGGATGGCGGTGCGCACTACGTTGTTGTAGGGCTGCTGCGCGGTGAGCGAACAGCCGGCGGTCTGTGTGTGAAAGCGTAAAGCCCATGTACGCGGGTTTTGCGCGCCATAGCGCTCGACCATCGCTTTGTGCCAGATGCGGCGGGCCGCGCGGTACTTGGCGATTTCTTCGAAAAAATCATTGTGCGCGTTGAAAAAGAAAGAAAGCTGGGGAACGAATTCATCCACGGCCAGGCCGCGGCGCATACCATATTCGACATATTCCATGCCGTCGCGCAGAGTGAACGCTAATTCTTGAATGGCCGTCGAGCCGGCTTCGCGGATATGGTAGCCGCTGATCGAAATCGTGTTGAATTTCGGCGTGTTCTTCATTCCGAATTCGAACGTGTCAATCACGAGCCTCATCGATGGCTCCGGCGGATAGATGTACTCCTTTTGCGCGATGTATTCCTTAAGGATGTCGTTCTGAAGCGTGCCCGAAATTTTCTTCCAGTCCGCGCCCTGCTTTTCCGCTACGGCTAGATACATCGCCCAGATCACCGCCGCGGGCGAGTTGATGGTCATCGAAGTCGTGACATCAGCGAGCGGAATTTTATCGAAAAGCACTTCCATATCGGCGAGGGAACTGATAGCGACGCCGCATTTTCCGACTTCGCCTTCGGCAAGCGGGTGGTCGGAGTCATAACCCATCAAAGTCGGGAGATCGAACGCGGTAGACAGGCCGGTTTGGCCCTGCGCGAGTAGATAGCGAAAACGCTGGTTGGTATCTTCCGCCGTGCCGAAGCCCGCAAACTGGCGCATCGTCCAAAGCCGCCCGCGATGCATCGTGGAATGAATCCCGCGCGTGTAGGGAGGCTCGCCGGGGAAACCCAAGTCGCGGCTCGGATCCCATCCTGAGAGATCAGCGGGGGTGTAAAGACGCCGGATCGGAAATCCGGAAATGGTGGTGAATTCGGTTTGGCGCTCGGGGCTTTTTTCAAGAGTGGGGCGGAGCGTGTTTTCTTCCCACGCGCGTTCTTTGGCCGAAGGCTTGCGCGTCGCGGTCGGAACATCGGCAGGAGGTAAGGTCGTAACCGAACTTTTGACGTCTTCGCTCATGCTCTGACGCACTCCATTTATCCGCGTTCCGATGCGCTCTGCTCAAGAACGCGGGTTAGGCGCTCACAGCCTTTGCGCTGGTCGATTCTGGCGGAGGAGGAGGGATTCGAACCCCCGAGACCCTTTCGGGCCTAACGGTTTTCAAGACCGCCGGTTTCAACCGCTCACCCACTCCTCCGCCTTTGATTCTAGCGTATTCCGCGAGTAAGCGGCCAGAATGCTCTTTCGCTTCGCGCGAGAGATTACCGCTCGCTGCGATCCGGAAGATCCTTGAAGAGGTCTTCGACGCCGACCACTTTCCCGTGGAGCGTCCCAGGGATCAGCGTAGCGTGCTCGACCTCGCCCGACTCAGCGTCAGCAATGGTGACGTGATTCACCTCGAGCGTGCGGCCCACGGCGCGCTCGTAATTGGCCTTGGCTTCCTCGAGGTTGGCGAGGGCGCGAAGCTCGGTGCCCTGGGCAGCGATCAAGTCGCGCTGCGTCTGAATCACCAGGTAAGTGGTGGATGCGCCCAATTGGTACTTCTTTTGTTCGGCGTCAAACGTTTCCTGCTGCAATTGGCGGGCTTTTATTGCCGAGGCGACTTGCGCACGGTCTTGCGTAAGCTGAATGTACGAATTGCGGACGTCCAAAAGCGCGGCATTTCTCATGACCTGAACCTCCGTTTCCAACTGGCGCTGTTGGAGGAGCGCACGTGCATGAACGGCCTGCGCCGAGCGGTTGCGCAAGGGCAGGGTCAGGGTCAATTGGCCGGCATACGTCGGAAATTGATTGTGAAAGATTTGGCTCTGCGCGGTAGTAAAACCTTGCTGGATCGTGCCGGTAACGGCAGCGGTTGTGGTCGATTGGTAAATGGGGGTGGTGCCGTTGAGGAGAACCGGTGTTCCGGTTCCATCCACGATTGGAATACCTGTGCTAACTAGCGTGGGCGCGCCAAGAATGGACGAATTACCGGCCAAGCCGATCGAACTATAATAGGCACTGGCAGAAAGCGAGGGAAGCAAGGCATTGCGTGTCGCTTGGACGTCAATCTCGGCGTTCTTCACGTTGTACACCTGCTCTTGCAGGTCTGGCCTCTTCGCAAACGCCTCTTTGACGGAGTCCTCAAACGAAGCAGTTTCAATCATGGCCGGCTGTTTTGGCTCATCTGTGGGAATGATTTCCACGTTGATCATGTTTGGCGCCAAGGGGTCTTTGGAGATGTAGTTTTTCAGAGTTTGCTCGTCTTGGAGCTGGACTGTTTGCGCGACAACAAGGGTCCCAGTGTCGGTGGCCACTTCGGATTCGGAGCGGGTCACATCGAGGGGTGCAATGCTGCCGATTTGCAATTGCTTTTTGTTGTCCTCGTAGAGCTTTTGGGCAACGTCGACGGCTTGTTGATTCACCTTGACGTTTTCCCGCGCATAGACCAGTTCCCAATAAGCCGTGATGGTGTTCGTAACGGTTGTGATGGCCTGCTGTGCGAAAGCCCAGTCCGCGATCTTCCGGTCGTTTTTGGCGATGCGAATATTGCGAGTGCCCATCGCGAGGCCATAACCGTTCAGCAAAGGCTGGGTGAGAGTGACCGAAAGTGCCGATTGAACATATGGGTTTAGAAAGTTCGCCGAGGCGGAAGAGCTGTCTCGCGAGTTGTTCCAGCTCGCCGTGATGTTCGTTCCGGTCTCGAATGTTTGCGAATATTGGTTATTCGATTGAAAGGAGTGAGAAGCGATCGCCGCGGTTGACGTGCCGGCTCCCGATGAAAACGGGTTGTTGATCGGCGTTGACACATCCGCGACGGACAGAGTGCTCGAAATGATAGGGTCGAAAGTTAAAATGGTGAATGTGAAGGGATTGATCAACGCTGAAGAGCCAGAGTAGGTCGCTCCCGGTGTCCCGAACCCAGAACTTCCGGAATTGGCATTCAATATGCCCGCGTCGGCAATCCACGGGTAGTAGCGTTGCACGGCGATGTCCAGACTGTTTTCGAGTGCAAGCTCGACCGCGTCTTGAAGGCTGATCTCCAGCTTGCCGTTCTGGATGAGCTGATCGAGCCGCGGCGAATTCGTAAGCACCGGCCTCTCGATGTGGATGGACTCGTAGGGCTTCAATATATTCGGGAATTCACTCGGGCCATGCGAAAAATCATGTTTTGAAAGCCCAAGCGACGCAACCGGCGCAATCGATGCGCCATCCGGCGCTGGCTGTGCCGCAGGCGCCGGGTTCGCCGGCGGATTCTGAGCCGGGCTCTGTGCGAAAACCGGGGAAAACGGCCCTCCGGCGAGCAAGCTGGCCAGAACGATCGCAACGACGGACCGAGCCCACAGTGAAGCTGTCCGCATGCCCTTCGCTCCTAAAATGGACCGCTTCCGGGTCCTCCTCAGCGTCTTCGTAATCATCTTTACCCCTCGAGATTCTGTCCCTGCGGGACGTTTTTGATTTGACCTAACTCTGTAAAACGCTCGAACTATGGCTTTTGTTTCATTTGCGGGCTGGATTTGGGGTCACGCGGAGCAATAAACCCTGTGCCGTGAACCAGAAACACGACCGCAACAGGCCTAACGAGGATAATGGAGCCGGAAAGCCAACACAAGGATTTGACGGCGCTCACCGCCGGCAAATTCGCAAGATGGTAATGAGATGGGAGATTCGGGCGTTTCGTGTGGCAAGGGCAGTGAGAAGTGAGGGGTTCCAGAAGCAGGCAAGCCCGCGCACAAATCCTTTTAGGCGCGGGCTCGCCTCGACGTTAGCGCTGGCCGCCGTCCCCGAAAAGGTCTTCCGTGCCTACGACCTTCCCGTGCAGCGTTCCCGGGATTAACGTGGCGCGCTCCACCGCTCCCGATTTGCCGTCCGCGATCGTGACATGATTCACGTCCAGTGTGCGTCCCAACGCGCGCTCATAGTTGGCTTTGGCCTCCTGAAGATTGGCCAGCGCGCGCAGCTCCGTGCCTTGCGCGGTAATCAGGTCGCGCTGCATCAAAATCACGTTGTAAACGGTTGACGCGCCCAGCCGGTATTTCTTCTGTTCGTCTTCGAAGGCCAGTTGTTCCAATTCTCGAGCCTTGCTTGCGGCCTCAACCTGCGCGCGGCCTTGGGTGAGAGCAATGTAGGTGTTTCGGACGTCCAAAATCGCCGCGTTCTTCAGTTGCCGGATTGTGGCCTGCTCTTCCCGCTCGGTCAGGATGGAGCGGGCGCTGTCGGCTTGTGCGGAACGGTTGCGCAGCGGTAGGCTGAGACTCAATTGAGCCGTGTAGTCGGGAAAGCGGTTATGAAAGACCTGATTCTGCGAGGTCGTGAAGCCCTGCTGATTCGTGCCCGTGACTGTCGTCATCGATTCCGGCTGATAAATGGGCACTCCGCCGACGGTCACCGGGTTGCCGTTCACATCCAGGATGGGCAGCAGAAGATTGGGCGAAAGCGCGGAAGTGCCGATGGGAGAATTGCCCGCCAGCCCGACGGAGCTGTACTGTGCGCTGAGCGTAAGCTCCGGCTTAAGGGCGTTGCGGGTAGCCATCATGTCGATATCGGCGTTCTTCAAATTGTAGACTTGCTGCTGAAGTTCCGGCCGCTTTGCGAAGGCCTCTTTGATGGAATCTTCAAAGGAAGCTGCTTCAATCGCCGCGGGCTGCGTCGGGAGATCCGTCGGAATGATTTCCACATTCACCATATTCGTCGCCATGGGATCCTTGGTGATTTCGTTCTTCAGAATTTGTTCGTCTTGCAGCTGCACCGTCTGCGCCACGATCAGGTTCTGGCGATCGGTGGCGAGTTCTGATTGGGCCGTAATCACGTCGAGAGGCGACATGGTGCCTGCTCCGAGTTGTTTTTGGTTGTCACTGTAAAGCTTGCTGGAAACGGTGACGGCCTGTTCTTCAACTTTGACGTTTGCCCGCGCGTATACCAGCTCCCAGTAGGCGGTGATGGTGTTAGTGACGGTCGTGATGGCCTGCTGCGCGAACGCCCAATCAGCAATCTTCCGGTTGTTCTTCGCGATCATAATATTCCGGCGGTTCACCGAGAGTCCGAACCCGCTAAGCAATTGCTGCGTAAACCCGATCGAAAACGTGGATTGCACAACCGGATTGAAGAAGTTCGCGGCTGATGACGAGCTGCTCCTCGTGTTGTTCCACACGACGCTCAGGTTCGTGCCTGTCTGAAAGCCCTGGGTAAACCCTGTGTCGAACACCGTCGTGTGTGTGCTCAGGTGATTCGGGGAAGACGCCCCGGTGGTGCCGGTGCCGGAGATGAAAGGGTTGTTGATCGGCGTCGTCTTATCGTCGACGCTCGCCGAGCCTGTAAATAGAGGGTCAAAGGAGAAAAAAGGCAGGTTGGCTGTCGAAGATCCCAACAAGCCACCTGTCGTCGGCGCCCCCGCGCCGCCGGATTTGGCCTTCAGAATCGAAGTATCGGCCAGCCAAGGAGCGTAACGCTCTACCGTGATGTCCATGCTGTTTTCGAGAGCGAGTTCGACGGCGTCTTGCAAGCTTAGTTCCAGCTTGTTGTCGTGGATCAATTGATCGAGCCTCGGCGAGTTTGTGACCTCAGGCTCCCCAACCTGAATCGGACGGTATTTATCCAGAAAATTCGGGAACATCTTCGGGCCGTTCGAGAAATCGTATTTCGCAAGTCCCAGCGAACTGACCGGCGCGATAGACGGACCCTGCGCTTGAGCCGCGGCTGCCGGCACAGGGTCCGACGGCGGATTTTGCGCGGGCGTCTGCGCGAAAACGGGCGACAGCGGACCAACGGCAAGCAACGCCGTCAGCAAGAGCGCGAGCAAGGATCGGGCTATCGAGGGACCGTCCTGCTTCTCCGCTGAAAATAAAATGGACCGCTTCGCCTTCGTCAAACTGGCCAGGAATTTTGCGGCCTCATATAGCGTCGTCATGATAATTTTTCCCCTCAAGATTCTGTCCCTTGGGACGCATTTATCTGCAACTGACAGTGTGGAACGTGCCCTGAACGGCTGTTGTTACACTTCGTTGGACGGTTTCTTGCCATGCGGCGGGTATATTCCGGGAGCCCGGCCTGGAGATAAGGCTATTCAGAGACATTCCTCACACTTTGACCCGCAAAACAGCCAAGAATGCTTGCTCTAGTCCGGAAACTTGCCTTGCAGTCTAGCAGCGGCCCGGCTTCCTTGACAACGCGGCACACCACGGCTAGGCTGCTCACAATTCGATGTTTAGAGGGAATTTGCGGTTAGCTGAAGTTAGCTGAATACGATGCTTTCTAGAGAAGAACTGCTGCGCATCTTTGAATCGGCGGGGGCTATCCGTCACGGCCACTTTGAGCTGTCCAGTGGCCTGCACAGCGGGACCTATGTTCAGTGTGCGCTCGTTCTTCAGTATCCGCGCTTTGCAGAAAAACTTGGCCAAGCTCTCGCGGCGCTCTTTTCCGATGCCGTCATTTCGGCCGTTGTTTCGCCCGCGTTGGGCGGAGTTGTAATCGGACAGGAGGTGGCGCGCGCTCTTCCGGAGCCCAAGGGATCTTCCGGGGGCGGTGTGCCGGCTATTTTTGTCGAACGCGATGCCAGCGGCACGCTGACCTTGCGTCGCGGTTTTTCCCTTCAACCGGATCAGCACGTTCTTGTAATAGAAGATGTTTGGACGACGGGCGGCTCGACGCAGGAAACCATCCAGGTCGTGGAAGAAGCGGGCGGGCGCGTGGTTGCCGCTGGCGCTCTCATCGACCGCAGCGGCGGCAAAATCGAGTTCCCGGTTGAGTCTCAGGCTTTGCTGGACTTGCCCATCGCCAGCTACGAACCCGAAGATTGCCCGCTGTGCCGCGAAGGCGGGGCCGCCGTCAAGCCGGGCAGCCGCTTCGTGCGTTCCGCTCCGTAACACGTTAGAAGACCTTGCCAAACATCGCTCGTCTCCTGAAAAATAATCGCTGAAAACAGAACGCTCGCTTCTCATGCGCCATTTC
Source organism: uncultured Acidobacteriota bacterium (assembly GCA_963843265.1). Lineage (GTDB taxonomy): Bacteria > Acidobacteriota > Terriglobia > Acidiferrales > UBA7541 > Acidiferrum. Next base: position 605,158 of record CAWJJR010000008.1, read on the forward strand.
AAACTCACTATCGCTTATGACGGCACCGACTTTCACGGCTGGCAGATTCAGTCCTCTGACAAGCCCACGATTCAAGGCGAAATTTCCGGCGTGTTGCGCCGGCTCACGCAGGAGAACGTGCAAGTGCATGGCGCGGGACGCACCGATGCGGGCGTTCACGCCCTCGGCCAGGTGGCCAGCTTCCATACAAAATCGGGCTTGTCAGCCGGCGAATTCCAGCGTGCTTTGAACGCGCTCCTGCCTCCTGCCATTCGCATCGTCGGATCAGAAGAGGTGGGCCCGGATTTTCACGCGCGCTGGTCCGCCGTCGGAAAGATTTATCGCTATCGTTTGTATCGCGGCAAAGTCGTTCCGCCCACGCTCTGGCGCTACGTCCTGCACTATCCGTTTCCGCTTGATGAAGACGCCATGCGCATCGCCGCTTCGCGCTTCGTCGGCCCGCATGATTTCGCCGCGTTCGCTGCATCCACGGGATCCGAGGACGACGACAAAGAGCGTTCCACGGTGCGCGAAATCTACGGCAGCGAGTTGGCCCGCAGCGACGATGGCGAAGAACTTGTATACACCGTGCGGGGACGTTCGTTCATGCGCTTTATGGTTCGCAAAATGGTAGGTACTCTTCTGGATGTTGGCCGCGGCAAGCTCGTCCCTGACGACATCCTCGGCCTCTACCAACTTCGAGACCGCGCCAAGTCCGGCCCAACCGTCCCTCCCCAAGGCCTCTGCATGGTCCAAGTCATGCACGATGAAGCCTGGCGCATCGGCGAACCTTAAGCGCGCGAACGCGGAAAATTGCTCATCGTCTCGCTTGAATTCATATACACTCGGGAACTTTCCACGCCATGTCCCCGTATTGCATTCGGGCTCGATGAAAAAACCGCAATTGGAAGGAGCAACAGTGAACTGCCGAAAAATCCTGCTCTCGACCTGCCTCGCGTTCGCATTGTTTCCGCTGACGAGCCCCTTGAGCGCTCAGCAAACGCCTGGTCCCGGCGCAAAGCCGGCAACCGCCATGCCCGACGAGATTCCAATCCCACTGGCCGCGCAACCTTCGGACCATTTCAATGTCGAAGCCGCCACGGACGCATACCTCGCCGAAATTCTCGCCAGCGCGCGAGCCAAGTCCGACGCCTATTTCGAAGGCGGCTACTGGCTTATCCTCTGGGATTTCCTCTACGGTGCAGTCATCTATCTTCTGCTGCTTTATTTCCGCTGGTCCGCGAAGATGCGCGATCTCGCCGAGCGCGTCACGCGCTTCAAGCCGCTGCAGACGCTGATTTACTGGGTCGAGTTTCTCATCGTTACCACGATTCTCGGCGCTCCTCTGGGGATTTACGAAGGCTTTACACGCGAGCGACAGTACGGCCTCGCCACTCAAACTTTCGGTCCCTGGATGGGCGACCAGTTCAAAGCGCTCCTCGTAAATGTGGTATTGGGAGGCCTCGTCATAATGGCGCTTTTCGGCATCGTTCGCCGCCTCCCTCGCACGTGGTGGATCTGGGGAGCCATTGCTTCCATGGTGTTCCTGGTCTTCTTTGTAATGATTGCTCCTGTTTTCGTGTTCCCAATTTTCAACAAATACACCGTTCTCGACGACCCGCGTATCACCAAGCCCATTCTCAGCCTCGCGCACGCCAATGGGATTCCCGCCGACAAGGTCTACGAAGTGGATGCTTCGCGCCAAACCACGCGCATGAGCGCCAATGTAAGCGGCTTCGGCAGCACCATGCGCATTACGCTCAACGACAATCTGCTGCGCCGCGGCTCGTCGGAAGAGATCCAGGCTGTCATGGGTCACGAAATGGGCCACTACGTCCTCCATCACATCGCGAAAGACTTGCTCTATTTTTCCGTCGTCATCGTTATCTTCTTCGCGTTCCTGCGTTGGTCTCTCGAAAAAGCGTTGGCCCGCTGGGGCGAGCGCTGGCAAATCCACGGCATTGGCGACACCGCGGTGTTGCCTCTAGTCTTGCTCTTGGGTTCGGTCTTCGGCTTTTTGTATACTCCGTTTGCCAACACTCACATCCGTACAACCGAATATGAAGCGGACATGTACGGGCTGAACGCCAGCCGCCAGCCCGATGGTTTCGCGCGGGCAGCGATTCATCTCGGCGAGTATCGCAAGATGAGCCCCGGTCCCGTCGAGGAATGGATTTTCTTCGACCATCCGAGCGGCCGGAATCGCATCCTGGCCGCCATGCGTTGGAAGGCTGAGAACTTGTCCTTGTTCGTTCCAAAGCCCGGACAATAATGTCCAGGCGAGGGTGCGAAGCAAGACACGCTTGAATCTCCGGTACTTAGCTAATATACTTAGCTAACCATGTACACCGTGCACCAAGCCAAGACAAATCTCTCAAAGCTGCTCCGCAAGGTCGAAGACGGAGAAGAGGTGATCATCGCGCGTGGCAAGGAACCTATAGCCAAGATTATCCCTTTTGCCGACCGAAAGAAGAAGCGCGTTCCCGGCAGTATGAAGGGGAAAATTTGGTATGCGCCCGATGCATTTGATCCTCTGACGAAGGAAGAACTGGCCGAATGGGGCATTGAGTGACCAGGATTCTGCTGGACACGCATGCTCTGATATGGTGGCTGGAAGGGGGAGTTCGCTTATCTCGAGAGGCTCGTCGGGCCATCTCGAGTCCAAACGCTACCGTCTTAGTTTCAGCCGCCTCAGCTTGGGAAATTGCGATCAAGCAGCATTCCGGTAAGTTTCGAGTGCCGGACCTGCTCAAGGATTTTCCAGGCAGACTGCGCGCCGAAGGTTTCGCCGAACTCCCTATCTCGATTGAACATGCCGTGAAGGCTGGCTCTCTTCCAGTAACTCACAAAGATCCGTTCGATCGAGTCCTAATCGCGCAGTCCCAAGTGGAAAATGTGGCGATAGTCTCCCTAGATCGGTGGTTCCGCAAATACGCGGTCCAGTGCATTTGGTGAGATGGCTCAAGGGTTTCACCGAGCGCATCCGCTTTGGCCGCCGCATCGAACTCTTTGCCATGAAATTCGGCTAGAATCTGTGCATGGCGGCTACGGCCATCCCCGTCGATATGATTCCTTCGATTGACCCGGCTACGGGACATATCCTCGCTCAATTTGAGAAGACGCCGTCCGCAGCGCTGCCAGAAATTGTGTCAGTGGCCCGTGCGGCTCAATTGGCTTGGCGTGTCGTGCCTGTCGGCACGCGCTGTGCGAAATTGCGAAAACTTCGCGAGCGGATGATGGCCACGCGCGACGCCTTGGCAGATACCGTCGTCGCGGAATCCGGCAAGCCCCGCGTCGAAGCACTTTTCGCGGATTTGTTTGTCTCGCTCGATACGGCTGAATACTTTGCCAAAAATGGGCCGAGCCTGTTGTGGCCGGAAAACGTTTCGCACCACAGCACCGCCGCTAAATTGAAGTCCGGCCAACTCATTTACGAGCCCATGGGCGTGATTGGCATCATCTGTTCCTGGAACTATCCGCTGGCTATTCCCATGAGCCAAATCATACCTGCGGTCGCCGCCGGGAACGCGGTGATCTGCAAGACGAGTGATTTCACGCCACATTGCGGTGCGCTCATCACAAAGCTTTTCACCGACTCCGGCTTTCCTAAGCATCTCGTCACCGTTATTCAAGGCGGCGGAGATGTTGGGCAAGCGCTCATCGACGCGGCGCCCGACAAAATCCTTTTCACTGGCAGCGTGGCCACGGGCCGCCGCGTCGCCGAAGCGTGTGCCAAGAAACTAATCCCCAGCGTTCTTGAGCTGGGCGGCAAGGACGCGATGATCGTTCTCGCGGATGCGAATCTTGATGTCGCGTCAAGCGCCGCCGTGTGGGGCAGCTATACGAATTGCGGCCAAGTCTGCCTCTCCGTCGAGCGGCTCTTCCTCGAGAAACCCGCAGAAGAAAAATTTCTTTCGCTCTGTGTTGAAAAGACCAGGAAACTTCGCCTCGGTCCCGGGAGCGATCCGGCAACCGACGTCGGTCCTCTGATTCGTCCTCAACATGTGCAGCGCATGGCCGACTTGATCAATGATGCCGTCGCGCGCGGCGCTCGCTTGCTATGCGGTGGCAACCCTCGCCCCGCTCTTGGCCCGAATTTCTTCGAGCCTACCGTCCTCGCGGACGTGAATTCGTCGATGCGGCTTTTCAAGGAAGAGACGTTTGGGCCCATCCTCGCGGTTCAATCTGTGAAAGACGCCGAAGCGGCGGTCTCTTGTGCTAACGATTCCACGTTTGCATTAGCGGCTAGCGTTTGGACCAGCAACCCGGAGCGTGGCCGTGCGATTGCCGCCCGCTTGCGCGCCGGAGCGGTGATGGTCAACGACGCCATCAGTTACTTCGGCATCGCGGAAGCTCCCCACGGAGGGTGCGGCTCCAGCGGATGGGGCCGCACGCACGGCAAAGCGGGCTTGCTCGAAATGGTGCAACCAAAATATATCGATGTGGACGGTCTGCCCGGCGTCGAGAAACCCTGGTGGTATCGTTACGGCGCCGATCTCGAGCGCTCTTCCGACGCGTTTCTCCAGTTTGAATTCGGCGGAGGCCTCGCCGCAAAGTTGAGGAATGCCCGCGGCGCGCTAAAGACAATGTTCCGCGACCACGGCTTTTAGTTCTGTAGCGCTTGAATAAATGCAGTTGGTCCGAAGCTCTCAAGAGCAGGGAAGGCGAGCCCATGCAGCAAAACGAATGGATCTACGACTGGAACGCCGCCGCGGCGCCGCTCATCTCGCCTGGCACGCGCGTCCTTCTCAACGATGAGACTCTTCGCGACGGCTTGCAAAACCCCAGCGTCCACGATCCCACCATCGCTCAAAAAATCGAACTCCTGCACCTCATGGAATCGCTCAGCATCGATTCGCTCAACATCGGCCTGCCCGGTGCCGGCCCTCGCGCTGTCGAGCACACCGAAGCCCTAGCCCGCGAAATTGTCTCCAAGCGCATGAAGATCAAACCCAACTGCGCCGCGCGCACCATCGAAGCCGACATCCGCCCCATCGCCGAAATTTCCCAACGCGTCGGCATTGCCATCGAAGCGGCAACTTTCCTCGGTTCCAGTCCCATCCGCCGCCTCGTCGAAGACTGGACCGTCGATCATCTCGAACGCACTACGGAAAAAGCCGTGAAGTTTGCAATCGAACACGATCTTCCCTGCATGTATGTGACGGAAGATACGATCCGAACCGACCCAGACACCGTCAAGCGCCTTTACTCGACCGCAATCCGCAGCGGCGCCCGCGCTATCGTCCTCTGCGATACCGTCGGCCACGCCATTCCCAACGGCGCCTACAGCCTCGTGAAATTCGTCATCGAAGAAGTCGTCAAGCCCAGCGGCGAAAAAATCCGCGTCGATTGGCACGGCCACAACGATCGCGGCCTGGCCGTCGCCAATTCTCTCGCCGCCGTCGCCGCTGGCGCCAATTCCGTCCACGCCGCCGCCAATTCCCTTGGCGAACGCGTCGGCAATACGCCGATGGAATTAATGCTCGTCAATCTCCGCCTCATGGGCGTCATCGACCAGAATCTCTCCCGCCTCAAGGAATACTGCGAGAAAGTCGCTCAGTACACGCACACCAAAATCCCGCCCAACTATCCCGTCATCGGCCGCGACGCTTTCCGCACCGCCACCGGCGTCCACGCCGCCGCCATCATCAAGGCCTTCCACAAAGGCAACCAGTCCCTCGCTGATTCCGTCTATAGTGGTGTGCCCGCGCACCTCTTTGGACTCGACCAGGTCATCGAAATCGGCCCCATGAGCGGCAAATCCAACATCCTTTTCTGGCTCGAGCTCCACAAAATTCCCGCCGACGATTCCGTCGTCAATCGCATTTTCGACGCCGCCAAACAATCCGCCCGCGTGCTCACCGACGCCGAGATTTCCGCCCTCTGCTCCGAGGCTGCACGCCATTGAACATCGCAACTTCGCGGGCCTGGGCAGTGAAACACATCCTCGTTTGGGTTATCCTCTTCGCTATGCCGGTTCGCTATTCCCTCGCACGCCAAACCCCGCGTTCCGCGGCCAGGCCCCAGCTCGGCGAAAATCCGCAAGTCCGCAAAGCAATGGCCTGGTTCGTCCCCAACCTGCCTTGGATTAACGACCAGCAAATCCGTCTCACCGAAATCCCCGCGCCACCTTTTGGAGAAGCCCCGCGCGCCGCCGCGCTCAAAGATCTTCTCTCCGCCGCCGGCCTGAACGTCCACATCGACGCCACTGGCAATGTGATCGGCGAACTACGCGGCACAAACGAAAATGAAATCGTCACGCTCTCCGCGCATCTGGACACCGTTTTCCCCGCCGGCACCGACGTAAAAGTCCGCCACGACGGCACACACCTCCTGGCTCCTGGCATCTCTGACAACGGCACCGGCCTCGCCGCGCTCGTAGCCATCGCCCGCGCCATTCAAGAAGCCCACATCAAGCCCCAGCGCACAATTCTTTTTGTAGCCGACGTCGGCGAAGAAGGCGAAGGCAATCTCCGCGGCGTTCGCGCCCTAGTCGATGCCTACCGCACCAAACTCAAAGACATGATCGTTCTCGACGGCGCTGGCACCGATTACGTCACGACCATCGCCCTCGCTTCGCGCCGCCTCGAAGTCGAAATCACCGGCCCCGGCGGACACAGTTGGTCCGACTTCGGCATGCCCAATCCGATCAACGCCCTCATTCGCGGCTCCGTCCGCTTCATCAACACAAAAGTTCCGGCCTCCCCTCGCACCACTTTCAATCTCGGCCAAATCGAAGGCGGCACGTCCGTCAACTCCATCCCCTACGAAGCCCACCTCAAAGTCGACGTGCGCTCCGAGAACGAAGACGAACTCACCAAACTCGAATCCGCTTTCCGCGAATGCATGGCCGCCGGCGTTCGCGACGAAATGGAATCTTCCCGCGATCGTTCCCGCGGAAGGCTCGAATGGAAGGTGAGTGTCATCGGCAGCCGACCCGGTGGCGAATTGGCGGCAACGTCTCCACTTCTCGCTTCGCTTCGCGCCGCCGATGTTATTGTGGAAAACGATTCACGGATCGAGCGTTCTTCCACCGATGCCAACATTCCGCTCTCCCTGGGCATCGACGCGATTTCGATTGGCGCCGGAGGCAACGGCGGTGGTGCGCATTCGCTCCTGGAATGGTATGACCCAGCAGGCCGCGAATTCGGTTTGCAGCGCGCCCTGCTCACCCTGCTCGGAGTAGCAGGCGTTGCCCCGGAGAAGCCTGAATGAGGATTCGCGCAACTAGTTTCCTTGCCTTAATCGCAATCATTGTTTTCAGTTTCTGCGCCGGCGCCATTGCCCTGCGCGCAAAATCGCAAACCCCGCAAAATTCCCAGCCCGCGCCGCACACCACCGTCTATCTCCACGGCCGTATTTACACCAACGACCCCGCCAATCCTTGGGCCGAAGCCATGGCCATCCGCGAAGGCAAAATCCGCTGCGTCGGCAAAATCGATTACGTCCTTCTCCAATGCGGCGGTACGGATCCCGACGCCGAAACGATCCATCTTCACGGCAAGTTCGTCATGCCGGGTTTCAACGATGCTCACGTTCATCTCGGTCACGCCGGCGCGGACATGCTCTCGGTGCAATTAAATGGCGTCACCAGTATCCAGGAATTGCAGAAGCGCGTCGCCGACGCGGTCACGCATCACCAGCCCGGTGATTGGATCACCGGTAGCGGCTGGGATCACACTCTCTGGCCCGACAAGAAATTTCCCACCAAGCAGGAACTCGACGCCGTCGCGCCGAACAATCCCGTTTTTCTCGTCCACGTTTCCGGCCACGTAGCCGTCGCCAATTCGCTCGCACTCAAGCACGGCGAAATCACGAAAGACACTCCCAATCCTCCCGGCGGCGTAATCGAGCGCGACGCCAACGGCGATACCACCGGCATGCTCGAAGAAGATTCCGCCATGAGCCTGGTCTCCGACAGAATTCCCGACCTGAAAATCGATCAGCGCCGCCGCGGCATTCTCATGGTGTTAGCCGATGCCGCCAAAAACGGCGTCACCTCTGCCCAGGATTTTTCCGATTGGGCCGATTTCCTCGTTTATGTGCAGTTGAAGCAGGAAGGGAAGCTCACCCTGCGGATCACGGAATGGCTCCCGTTCATCGATTCGATGGACGATTTACAGGACAAGCGCGCCCAAGGCGGCACCACTGACCCATGGCTCCGCACCGGCGCCGTGAAAGGTTTTCTAGATGGCGCGCTCGGCTCACGTACCGCCGCCATGCTCGCTCCCTATTCCGACGATCCCTCTACCAGCGGCATCCTCACCAACGACCCCGATAAATTCCGTGCCATGGCCATCGAGCGCGACAAAGCCGGCTTCCAAATTAATTTTCACGCCATCGGCGACAAAGCCAATCGCGAAGCCCTCGACATCTTCGAAGCCGTCCTCAAGGCCAACGGCCCACGCGACCGCCGCGACCGCGTCGAACATGCGCAAGTCCTCGCCCCCGAAGATCTCCCTCGTTTCGCCAAGCTCAACGTCATCGCCTCCATGCAGCCGTCTCACGAAACCACTGACATGCGCTGGGCCGAGCAACGCCTCGGTCCCGACCGCTCCAAAGGCGCTTACGCTTGGGCTTCTTTATTAAAGAGCGGCGCACATCTCGCTTTCGGCACCGATTACGACGTCGAGCCCATCAATCCCATGCGCGGCCTCTACGCCTGCGTCTCCCGCGAACTTCCCGATGGCGGTCCCGCCGGCGGCTGGGAGCCCCAAGAGAAAATCTCTCTACAAGATTGCATTCGCGCCTATACCACCGGCTCCGCCTACGCCCAGTTTGAAGAAGGGAAGAAAGGCGAGCTAAAGGTCGGCGAGTACGCCGATTTGATCGTCCTCTCCGACGACCTCACCAAGATTCCGCCGAAGGAATACACCAAGGTAACCGTTCTTCGCACCGTCGTCGGTGGCCGCACAGTCTATTCCAAAGACGACGGTACACTTCCTTAATTAATTTTCTTCCTTTATATACGCCTGCTCTCTGGCTTCCTGATGTCCTCAACATCGTCTCCAACCTTCCCCAAAACGTAAGAAGGCTTCTTGCTTTTTTCGCCAACCCTGCACTGGCATCTCCGCCTCTCATCCGCCGTATCGAGTACTGGAACTCATAAATCCCTTTCTTTTTCCAATTTAGCTCGATCAATCCGATAAATCTAAATTTTACATGGCTCTTGAGTCAGATTCTTGTTGACAAAGTCTTGTTCCGGCAATATATAAGCCCCGTATTTCCCTGTGCTGTGGTCGTTGCTTCTGAGTATCTTTCGTAGTGAATCGCGGCGGGTCAGTTCCGCGGCTACGTTGGGGTGTCTTTTGCTGATTCTTTCGCTCGAGAAGGCTACTCGGTCGCCTATGAAAGTACGTAGCGAAATATGACGTGCTGTAGAGCTCTCCTCGTCGAATTGAGACTGGCTTTAGATAATTCATAGAAAGTGCTCGGTTTAGCTTTTTCGTTTGCATTGGAAGCTGGCTTGCAGTCGCCTTCATCATAGTTTTTTTGTGGTGGTTGTCCGATTCGAGAAAATTTCGAGTTGCCATGGTTCAGGTTTACGAGAGTAGTTGGCTCTGATTGTTTGGCTTCACTTGCTCGATGATGTTTAGGGCTCTTCGAGCCCATCCAGGAGGTAGTTGAATGTCAAGTAAGCGAGTGGCTCTGCTCCTAGCTGCGTTGTTCTGTTTGTTTGCCGTCGCTCCATCGGTTCTGTTTGCGCAGAACGCGAATACCGGGACGGTAGCTGGAACGGTTACGGACCCGTCCGGCGGCGCTGTTGTCGGCGCCACGGTCACATTAACTGACACGGCGACGAATATCTCACGCGCGGATACGACGAACGAGGCTGGAAGGTACTTCTTTGCGAGCGTCGTTCCAGGTAATTACAACCTATCCGTCAGCAAAACCGGATTTCGCGTCTCTAAGCTTAGCGGGCAGACTGTGGTGGTTGGCGCCGCTCTTACGCTGAACATCGTAATGGAGCTTGGCTCAGTCGCTGAAACCGTCGAGGTCACCGTCACCGCGGGTGCCGAACTTCAGACCATGAATGCCACTGTCGGCAATACCATCGGCGGCGATACTCTCAAGAACCTGCCTACCATTCAGCGCGACGCGGCTACTTTCGTCACCCTGCAGCCTGGCGTTTCTCCGGACGGCAGCGTCGCTGGGGCGGTCGTTGACCAGAGCACGTTCTTGCTAGATGGCGGCCAGAACACAAATGATATGGACGGCAGTATGAATGTCTACACGCCTAGCTTCGCTGGCGACCCGACCGGCGGAATGGTTGGTGGAGGCCCCACTGGTGTTATGCCGACTCCTCTCGACAGCGTCGAAGAGTACAAAGTGAACACCGCCAACCAAACCGCTGACTTCAACAGCTCCGCAGGCGCCGAAGTCCAGGTGGTCACCAAACGCGGCACCAATACGTGGCATGGCACTGCCTATGAATATTATTTCGACAACGGGCTGAACGCTAATACTTGGGACAATAACTTGGGAACCGTCACAAACGGAGTATATACCCCCTTCCCCAAGCCGTCTTATCACTACAACCGCTTTGGCGCCTCCGGCGGTGGCCCAGTCATTTCAAAGAACATTCTTGGTGGTAAGACCTATTTCTTCGCCAACTACGAAGGCTTCCGCTGGAATAACTCCTCAACTTACGAGGTGGCCGTCCCGAGCGCCAACATGCGCCAAGGCATCCTCACCTTGGACGTGTGCAATGCTGCCTGCGCGGCTGGTGGGACCGGCGCTCCCGCGCCCGTTCCGACCGTGTTTAATCTGAATAACGGGACCAACTGCGGCCCGAACGCAAATGCCGCATGTGATCCCCGTGGCCTCGGAATCAACCCGTTGATCTCTCAACTGTGGAACAAATACGAGCCCATTGGGAACGACCCAACCTGCAGCATCCTTGGGCTTGGCTCAAGGTGCGACGGCGTCAACGAAATCGGCTATAAATCCAACGTTTCTGTTCCCCAAACCTCCAATTTCGGTGTGGCTCGTCTGGACCACGACTTTGGTTCCAAGTGGCACTTCAACGCTAGCTACCGTTACTACAAACTTCTCCGTGCCACTACAAACCAGGTGGATGTCGGTGGGTTCTTCCCCGGCGATACGCTTGGTAGTGCTGCATCCCTTTCCAACCGCCCACAAGTGCCGTGGTTTCTCGTAGCTGGCTTGACCACCAACGTCACCTCTAACACCACCAACGATCTACATTACAGCTTCCTTCGTAACTACTGGTCTTGGTCGGATCCGGGCGGTATTCCTCAATTCTCCCAGCTTGGCTCCAACGTGGGTGGCGCTGCCCTTGAGCCCTTCGGCGAAAGCCAAAACTTAATGCTCGGGCCCTACGACGTAGCCACACAGAGCGTCCGCACGCGCTTTTGGGACGGCCACGATAATTTCCTCCGTGACGACTGGACCATGCTGAAAGGCAATCACCTCCTTACCTTCGGCGGTGCCTACCAACGCAACTGGGATTGGCATGAACGCTCCGACAACGGCGGCGGCATCAATTACCAAGCGACCTACCAGCTTGGCGAGTCCAGCGGCGGCGCTGGCCTCGTAGCCCTTACTGACGCGATGGGTAACAGTCTCGTCCCGGCTGGCGTGAATTCTAAAACCTGGGGGCGCGATGCTGCGGCAATCCTCGGTATCGTCACCGATTCGCAAATCGCCTACACCCGCGCGGGCACTAACCTGGCAATCAATCCCCCGCTTACCCATGCCCAAGATCAAAGCACCATCCCGTATTACAACGTCTATTTCAGCGATTCCTGGCACATCAAACCGTCGTTGACTGTGACTTACGGCTTGGGTTGGACGCTTGAAATGCCGCCAACCGAGGCCCAAGGCAGGCAGGTTGAGCTTGTTGACTCTAGCGGCCAGCAATTGGCCGTCGATTCCTACATCAAGCAGCGCGAGGCCGCAGCTCTGAATGGGCAAGTCTTCAATCCTGAAGTTGGTTTCGCGCTGGTCGGGAATACAGGTCCCGGTCAGAAGTATCCATATAACCCATTCTATGGCTCCTTCAGTCCCCGTGTCGCGGTAGCTTGGAATCCCAATTACACGGATGGGATCTTGGGCTCCATTTTTGGTGGCAGCAAAACTGTTATCCGGGGTGGCTATAACCGCATCTACGGTCGTCTGAACGGCGTCGATCTTGTTCTCGTGCCGCTCCTCGGCACCGGACTGATCCAAGCCGTCACTTGCCGCCAGAATTTCATGCCCGCTAGCCCGGGTGCGGCACCCGCTTGCGGTCCAACCAATCCGACCCTCGCAAACGCATTCCGCGTCGGAACCGACGGAAACAACGCTCCGATCCCGGCCGCCGCCCCAACGCTTCCCCAGCCGATCTTCCCGGGGTATAACGCTGTCGCATCGGGTGCCGGAGAGGCCCTCGACCCCAATTTCCGCCCCAACGTTGTGGATTCTTTCGACTTGACCATTCAGCGCCAACTCACTCCGAAGCTTCTTCTTGAGATGGGCTACATTGGACGCCGAATCACGCATGAATATCAGCCCCTTAACATTAATTCCGTGCCCTACATGATGACACTCGGTGGGCAGCAATTCGCCAAAGCCTATGCAGCCGTCGAGCAAGGTCTCGGCTGCGCCACGTCCTTTGCGATGTGCGGTGCCGCAATTCCCAGCACAGCCGCCGCCGCCAAAGCGTATGCTAATACGTTCACAGCCCAGCCCTTTTTCGAATCCGCGTTGGGTGGTACTAGTTCTGCCTATTGCGCCGGCTTCTCGAGTTGCACCGCTGCCGTCGTTTACAACGAAGGCTTTGGCACGGGCAACTTGCTCACTCAAAGCGTCTGGAGCCTGTGGAGCGATCTCGACAATGGTAAGTTCACCTTTCCGCGGAGCATGATGAACACACCCATTCCTGGGCAAGCTATGGGCGGAAGCGGCCAGCTGACCTCTGGCGTGGGTGTTAACGCCAGTCTCGGTCACGGCAATTACAATGGGGGCTTCGTTTCCTTGAGGATGAACGACTGGCACAACATAACACTCCAGGAAAATTTCACCTACAGCAAAGCCCTGGGCACTGGTGCTTTGGTCCAAGCTACGAGCGAGTACACCGTGAATGATCCGTTCAACCTCAACAATGGATACGGTCTCCAGAGCTTCGATCGCAAGTTCGTATTCAATACCTACGCCATGATTACTGAGCCCTGGTATAAGGGCCAGCAGGGTCTAATCGGTCGCGTCCTCGGCGGTTGGTCATTGGCTCCGATTCTTGCTATCGGCAGCGGCCAGCCTCTTGGCTGCGGCACCTACACGGATGCGCAGTCCTTCGGCGCCGCGGATGGTGCCAGCTTTTTCACCACTGAAAACTGCATATTGACCAAGGGATACGGCGGGGGCAATTCCTCGCTCCACGCGGTTAGCCCCACTGGTGGCCCCACGTCAGGTCAATACAACATGTTTGCTGACCCTGTCGGCGTGCTGGCCAGTCTGCGCCCTGCGATTTTGGGTCTCGACAACAACACCGGCGGCGTTGGCGTGTTCCGGGGCCTGCCCTACTGGAACCTTGACATGAGAGTCGTCAAAGACTTTAAGATCAAGGAGCGCTACAGCCTCCAGTTTGAATATGTTGTCACCAACGTCTTTAACCACCCGGTCTTTGCCGATCCAGCCGTTGGCGACGCGCAAACCGGTCTTGGCGTTGATCCCACGACCCCATCTGCCTTCGGTTCCATAACGAGCCAAGGCAATACCCCGCGCCAGATGCAGTTCGGCTTGCGCTTCCAGTTCTAATATCTTCCGGCAAGATAATCTCGCCGCACAAAACGGGGAAGGCTTTCGCGGCCTTCCCCGTTTTGCTTTTCATATGCTCTTTTCCCGTGCCACGCGTGATTTTGATCCTGCACGCAGTGCGTCATTCAAACCGCGCCGTCGCCGCGGGTTGTTGCCCACCGCGTATATTTTTCGAGCTTCCCGAGGGCTTCCACTTCTGCTCGCAAGCCATGGCTGGATCTCTTGCACTCTTCCGCTTTCAGCCTGCTTGATTTTTCATCTCCCGATGTACAAATTTTCGTGATTCTCCACCCATTTTGTTAAGGTATCTCGAAAGCATGACGAAACGCTTCCGCGCCGATCTGTCACTTGCCTTCTGCAGTTTGCTCTGGGGCGCCACCTTTGTCGTCGTTAAAAATTCTCTGGGATATTCCTCCGTCTTCGTTTTTCTCGCCGCGCGGTTCACACTGGCAGCGCTCCTCATGGCGGCATTCCGTCCTCACGTCTTTCGAACACTCAAAAAAGGGGAGCTGCTCGCCGGCGCCGCCCTCGGCTTTTTCATGTTCGGCGGCTACGCCTTCCAAACCGCCGGCCTGCAATACACCACTCCCGCGAAGTCCGGCTTCGTCACCGGCTCCAGCGTCGTCCTGGTCCCATTGCTTCTTGGGCTCTTCTGGGGTCGCCGCCTCACGCTTTGGGTCTACGCTGGCGTCTTGGCCGCTGTGTTCGGCCTCTATTTCCTCACCGTTCCTGCAGAAGGCGTCTCGCATCTTAATCGCGGCGATCTGCTCACATTCGCCGCTGCGGGGCTCTACGCCATGCACATTATTCTGGTTGGGGACTACACTCGGCGGCACTCGGTTGCGGCTCTCAGCGTGCTCCAGGTTGCCGCCTGCGCGGCTTTGGCGTGGCTCGCCACCGGCGCAGCCTCCGCGTCAGGTTGGGAGCCTGCGCGCTTTGGCGGGCAGTGGGAATCGCTGGTGGGAATCGCGATTTGCGCCGTGCTGGCGACCGCGCTGGCGTTCTCGATTCAGCTGTGGGCGCAGCAGTTCACCAGTTCGAGCCACGCGGCGATTCTCTTCACGCTCGAGCCGGTTTTCGCTTCGGTTACTTCGTACATTTTATTGCACGAGAGGCTCAGCCACCGTGCCTTGCTCGGCGCGGCGTTCGTCCTGGCAGGTATCCTCATCGCCGAATTGCTTGGGCCTCCAGCCGCTCCCGAATCGCCCGAGCCGACTGCCGAACCAGCGTGAGCTTTCGCGCCCCCACGAATGAAAATCGTTATTGGGCGTTTGCGTAATTTTTTATGTCGACGGGCTCGTACATGGTGGCTGTGGCGGCGTGGGCTTTTTCGTAGGCGGTGATGTCGGCTTCGTGCTGGAGCGATGTGCCAATGTCGTCGAGGCCTTTGAGAAGGACTTCCTTGCGCGACGGGGCGATGTCGAAGCTGAACATCAGGCCGTGCCTGTCGGCGATGGTTTGATTGGGCAGGTTCACCGTCAGCATGTAACCTTCTTCTTTTTCCGTGCGCTGGAAGAGTTCTTCGATCTGATCCTCCGAAAGGGAAGCGGGCAAGATGCCGTTCTTGAAGCAATTGTTGTAGAAAATGTCGGCGTAGCTCGGCGCGATGATCACCCGGAAACCGTAATCTTTCACGCCCCAAGGCGCGTGCTCGCGGCTTGAGCCGCAGCCGAAATTGTGGCGCGCCAGCAGAATCGACGCTCCTTCATAGCGCGGAAAATTCAGCACGAATTCCGGATTCGGTTTTTCGCCCGGCAAATAGCGCCAATCATAAAACAAAATCCGCCCAAATCCCTGCCGCGTCAGCGCCTTCAAAAATTGTTTGGGTACCATCTGGTCGGTATCGACATTCACCCTATCCAGCGGCATGACCATGCCTGTGTGCGTATCAAACGGTTCCATGTACCGACTCCGAAGTTGTTTTCCTCAATCGTTTATTTTGCAAGTAATTTGTAGTTGGCAGACATTGATTTGCCGAACCGATCCGTCATCGAGAAGATCACAAGCGCCAAGCCGAGCAATAACAGTATGAGCGAAGCCGATGTCCCGCCATATATTAGTCTCAGAAACCCCGCTAGACCTCCAAGCGCAAGTCCAGACACTCCAGCCCACCACTTCCAGTTGCGCACTCGCTCGTGCATATATGGCTGCATGGCTGCTATTCGACGCTCGCGACGTCGAGTGAACGCACATCCACAAAATGCCCGGCGATGGCGGCGGCCGCGGCCATGACGGGGCTGACGAGGTGCGTGCGACTGTCTTTGCCCTGGCGGCCCTCGAAATTGCGGTTGCTGGTGCTGGCGCTACGCTCGTGCGGCGGCAACACGTCGGCGTTCATGCCGATGCACATGCTGCAGCCTGCGTCGCGCCACTCGAAGCCGGCTTCGCGGAAAATCTTGTCAAGGCCCTCTTTTTCGGCTTGAGCTTTGATGCCGCGCGAGCCGGGCACGATGAGCGCCTGCTTGATGCTGTGCGCAACGTGTTTGCCGGCAACGAGATGGGCAGCGGCGCGCAAATCATCGAGCCGCGAATTCGTGCAGGAACCGATGAACACGCGGTCCACCGGAATGTCCATGATCGGCGTGCCGGCTTTCAGCCCCATATATTTCAGCGCGCTCTCCGTGGCTTTTTGATCGTTGGGATCGTGGAACGAGCCTGGCTCGGGCACGCGGCCGGTCACGCTCGTGACCATGCCGGGATTCGTGCCCCAGGTGACTTGCGGCGCGAGATCCTGCGCTTGCAGCTCGACGGTCATGTCAAACTTTGCGCCTTCATCGCTCTTAAGCTTCTTCCATATTGCAACTGCTTTTTCAAACGCCTTGCCTTGCGGCACAAACGGCCGCCCTTCTATGTAGGCGAATGTTGTTTCATCCGGCGCGATCATTCCTGCGCGCGCGCCGCCCTCGATGGTCATGTTGCAGACCGTCATGCGTCCGTCCATGCTCAAATCGCGAATGGCTTCGCCGCCGTATTCGGCGACGTGGCCTGTGCCGCCGCTGATTCCGATTTTTCCGATGATGGCGAGAATGATGTCCTTCGCCGTGACGCCACGCGGGCGCTTGCCATGAACCAAAATATGCAGCGTCTTGCTGCGCGATTGCACCAGACATTGCGTCGCTAGGACGTGCTCGACTTCGCTGGTGCCGATGCCAAACGCCAGCGTGCCGAAAGCGCCGTGCGTCGAGGTGTGACTATCGCCGCAGACGATGGTTTGTCCCGGCTGCGTTACGCCGAGCTCAGGACCGATAATGTGCACGATGCCTTGATTGCGGCTGTTCATGTCGAAGAGGCGCACACCGGATTCGCGGCAGTTTTTCTCGAGCGCTTCAAATTGCAGGCGCGCGTCGGTATCGACGATGGGCAGTAAGCGGTCTCCCGTGGTGGTCGGGACGGAGTGGTCCATCACAGCAAAGGTGAGGTCGGGGCGGCGAACTTTGCGGCCTTCCGCTTTCAGTCCGGCGAAGGCTTGCGGCGAAGTGCCCTCGTGGACAAGGTGGCGGTCAATATAGATGAGCGCGGGCTTTCCCGGCTCTTCGTAGACAACGTGGGAATCCCAGATTTTTTCGTAGAGTGTTTTGGGTGGCATGTGGTTGCACTCTGGATTTTAACACTCCAGAAACAGATGTCCAATCGCGGGCGTCGCGTCGATGACACTTCTCGCCGACAGTGCGAATGCCGTTTGTTGCGCACTGTACAGCGACGGCTCGAAAAACTGCACAGGCAAGAGTGCCTGTGCTACTAACGGCGAATGCTTACCGCCGCGGCGTCGGCTTCGTAGCCTTCCTCTTTCACGGTTTCCTCGGCTTTGGCGCGGAGGATTTTTTCGTCCGCGTCCTTCGGCGCTTTGCAATGGCGGCGGATGACCTCTTCGCCGCTTTCGATGCGAACCAGCCAATCCGATTTCGCGCCATCCCAGGAAAGTTCCACTCGATCGGCACGCATAGATCCTCCACAGGAAATCGTGCGCCATTGTAGTCCAACCGGGCGGACAAGAGAACCCTCCAGCAAGTGTTTGGTGGCTGGTGGCCTGTCGCCGATGGTCACCCAAGATCTGGAACACTTAGCAAGCAGGAGAGCCCGTCGTCTCGGATCGAGGCAGATGGGGAGGGCGTGGCGCTTCGGGCGTACCTTGCTCTGAGGCTCGGTTAGGAATAAGACCCCTGTACCCTCCCACCGGGGTTTTTCGGAACTGTTCATTCTAAAGAGTTTTAAGGGCGATTATGTACGTGACACAGATTTCCGCTTCTGGTAGGGTTTGCTCATGTTTCCTATGTTTCCCAATCCTATCTACGCAATCGCAATAGTCGCAGCGGCGATTGTGGTGATTCTCTACCTCCGAAAGAAGCGTAAGCCATGAAGCTGATAGACGTAACCCGCCAATTCAAAACAGACGATGATTGCTTGGACTATATCGAATCCATGCGCTGGCCGAATGGCGAAGCTGGCTGTGCGCATTGTGGCGAAGTTGGTCGCATCTCCAAAATTACCCGCGAAGCGCAGGGCAAGAACAAGCGCACACGGATCTACCAGTGCCTAGCCTGCGGAAAACAATGCAGCGCGACGAGCGGCACGATCTTCAACGATACGCACCTGCCCCTCACCAAATGGTTTATGGCTCTGGCGCTGATCTGCGAAGCCAAGAAGGGCATCTCTGCGAAACAGATAGAGCGGCACCTGGGGGTGAATTACCGTACTGCTTGGTATCTGTGCCACAGAATCAGGGCGGCCATGCAAGACAGCGGGCTGCTCTCGGGCGAAGTGGAGGCCGATGAAACCTATCTCGGAGCACGCAAGCCCCGTAAGGGCCGCCCCCACGTCAAGAAGGATAAGAAAGATGTGGTCTTGGGCCTGATCGAGCGGGGCGGCAAACTACGCCTGGTTCCGGTGAAAGAGGCCAAAATGGAGATACTCGGCCCCGTGCTCGAAGAGCACATTAGCCCCGATGCGCACACCATCTACACCGATGAGTCCGCTGCCTATGCGATCTATCTCCAGCGGCACTTCGATGCCGAGCACAAGACCATCAACCACAGCCGGACCTACGGCATGGGTGGCACGCACACGAATACGATTGAGAACGCTTTTAGCTTGCTCAAGCGCGGCGTCTACGGCACCTTCCACAAGGTTTCGATAAAGCACCTGGGTCGCTATTGCAACGAGTTTTCCTTTAGATTTAATCGCCGCGGGGAGCAATTGCAGATGTTCGATGCCACGCTCAAGAGCATCCTGAAGGAAAAAGCCCTGCCTTACAAGAAGCTCACGGTTTCGCTAGTACCGGAGTCTTAGGGCCGCGCCGGCCCTGAGTCTTTATCTTCTTGCGAGGCTCCGGCTTGGCCCTCAGCATCTTGGTCAAGGCATCGTCGAATTTTCGCTTTCCCACTTTCATCTCACACGCATGATAACAGGGTTGGCGGGTCCAGAAGGATTCCGAAATCCGCTGCGATTTCTACTCCTTACCACCCTTCTGTGTCCAATGCATAATCGCCTTTTAAGTCCTGATTTTTCAAAACTGCGGAGTCTAAAGAAGTTACGGGCGAGTTTTTCGAAAGTGCGCATTGTAAAGGACTTAGCGGCATGGGAAAGTTGAATTGGCGTCGGCGGGCGACAAGACATTGCAGCGGTTGTATGACGGAATGAGCTTGTGTCAGATGATGGGGAGAGCAGGGGCTGGACGCAGAATCGACCCAAGCAGGGCAGAGGAAAGCAGATCCCTCACTACGTTCGGCATGACACTAGGGTGGAAGAGAATGGCGCGAGCGAAACATGATGAATGGTAGCAGAATATTGGCTCACTGTCTATCATTATTTTAAATTACTTGTATGTCATTCGAATCGAAGCGGGCGGATACGATGAGAACAGGCGGAAGACGAGAGAATGGAATCGGTTAGGCGGATCGAGAAAGTTCTGAAGAGGCTGTGGAAAGCTGTGGAAAAGTCCAAGGGCGGACGTTCAGGCGGACTGGCGAGTGCGCAAAGGTGGTCGAGGTGCGGCAGGCAGGAAGCGGGACGACTGGAGGGAGTTTGGGTTTGTCCCGAGAGAGCTTGAAGAGAGCCTTGCGGCCCGTTATATCGCCAAAACGCCGGGCCTTGACAGGATCCACGCTTGCAAGGCGGAGGCCTCACGAAACGTCTTGGAGTTTATCTTCCACGGTATAGTCGCCCAGTACACGGTCGCACTGTTCGTCACGCTGTCGAGACAAATGCGATCTTCGGCATCCGCCGTTGCTCTCTTGAGCCACAGGACACTCTCTTCCAACGATTCTTCGACAGGAACGAACCCGCCTTTTAAAGCCGCGTCTCGAAATGCTTGAAGTCTATTCATGATGCTTCCAGTCTAGACCCACTGAGACGCAAAAAGGTTGTTGTTAGAGAAATTATTTCGTTAAAAAGTTTTCATGAAGCAGAAGAGCGAACAAAGTAGCCTGCGGTCGCGTCGTCCTCCGCCACCGGACGAGAGAACCGAATGCCAGACAAACGCCTCCAGACACGCTAGACGTCTTTCGAAAGTTTTGGATTATACGGGTAGCCGGATACTCTTGGCGCATGCGCAGTGCGGTATTCGTCCAGGTCCGTCTCGCTGATTTGATAGTGTGCCTCGGGAGGATGGTTTCCGAAGGCAGCGAGCTCCTGCCGGAGCCGGAGCGAACAGATCTCGGGAGCGTCTTGAAAGCGCACACGGCGGGAACCAAATGCCTCGTTCCCGATGGTGAGGGTAAACTCGCTGGTTTCGTTTAGAGGCCGCCGCACGACAAAGCTATACTCACGCACTAGCGCTCTCGCTTTGAAACCCACGTACTGGACAATTACGTTCTCAGTCATCGGAGTCCTTTCGCCTGGCCGGTAAGACTTCACATGAATTGGGGACACTTGTACCGTTGCAACTCTTCAAGCGGATGCATGTCTTGCGGCACAGGAACCGTCGCCCTGGGGAGCGCGGCGGAAGGTGTGAGACTTGACATGGGAATTGTACACCTTTGGGACGTCGACTGCTCGACTATCTTGCCTCGATTTCGGGGACGGAATCCATTCCTGATGCAGCGAGGGCGTGATGGGAGGGCTAATTGAATGCGTACCAGGGTACAGAAACGGGTGTGAATGTTAATTTACACGTCGACGCGCGCGTCCGCTCGCGTGAGATGTGTCCCACACGCGGAGTTCAGACGCTTTGAAGAGATTCTAGTAGGCCTTGGAACAGCCAAAACATAGCGGATGAAAGTCTAAATGCTAACGCTGCGGCATCTGGGCGCTGGAAGAATGCGCGGCTGCACCGCCGTGATCTTTGAAAGTGCCCTATATGGAACAGACGCGGAACTGCCAAGCGCCATAGGATGACATGTTCGAGGAATCCAAGACTGAGTTAACGAGGTGAACTTATGCGAGGACTTACATTTCTTTTGGCAGCTGCTGTTGCGGGAAGTTGCCTCATGGTAACCGTACCGAAGGCAGAGGCCCAGGTGAGCGTCGAAATCGGTGTGGCTCCGGAGTGTCCCTATGGATACTACGACGTAGCTCCTTATGATTGCGCTCCGTCCGGCTACTACGGCCCAGAATGGTTTAGCGGGAACGTTTTCGTCGGCGCGGGCCCATGGTTTCATGGCGGCAACGATTTCCGCGGCAACGTAGATAATCGTTACGACCCACAGCACGGTTATAAAGGCCCGAAGCCAAACCGCGGCGAGAAAGCCGAGCCATCAAAGCGTGTCGACAGCGCCCACTTCAAAGGAAACGAAGAGCGGGACGGACGAGGGCACGAGGGTAAAGGCAAACAGGAATCCAAGCCCAATTAATGCGACGGGGGAGAGGAACCAACGAGTTCCTTGCCCCTGATGCTAAAAGTGTCCTCCTTTGGGAGGATTGAGATGGAGTTGTGAGGCCGCGGGAAAGTGCGGATTGTCAAAACCCGCGACCTTGCACCAGCGACTGCCAGGTATGCGGCACACCCCTAGGAAATAATTCAAAAAACGCTTCGAGATGTTAACGATGCCCTGCCCTCTATTATTTCTTGCTTTCGAGCTGTGCGACGCGCGCCTTTACAATTTTCTTGATTAGGGTGATCGGGAGGGGTTTTTCCGCGGGGAAGTGGATGGTGCCTTTGGAAGTGGAGAAGGCTTTCAATTCCTTTTTAAAGGCCACGATCACAGAAGCGGTGGGGAAGAGGCTGAGGTGATCGGAAAAGGCGGCGTACCAGACCAACACACCCTTGTTGGATCTGAAGGCGGGGATGCGGTAACTGAGGACTTCGGTAGCTTCGCGCGGAACGACCGAGCGAATCGCGGCGCGCATTTTGCTCAAGAGCGCGCGGCCGGGTTGCGGGATGCGGGCAATATATTCGCCGACGGTGTTGGGATGGCCGCCGCGCTTTGTCTTTGAAGTACGTTTCGTGGATATCGCTTTTTTCATGCGCGCAATGTTACATGCTTCCTTGTTCCAAACCGATTCCTGTGACTAGATCCTGCGGATGGCTTTCGTAATACGGTTGATCTCGTCACCGCTCTTGAGCCGCATGCCAAATTGTAGTAATTATGACGCGGTCCCCGCGGACACGGTAGAGAATCGTGTAAGGAGTGCCGCCGATTACCAGTTCGCGAATGCCGGATTCGGCACCAGCGCGGCCGAGATATGGGTGCGTCCTCAGCGATTCAACGATCGCAACGATGCGAGTGGCCAGGCGTTCGGCGGCGTCGGGCTTATCGAGTGCGACATAGGCACGAATCTCGCGAAGACGTGCCAGAGCCAGCGGAGACCAGACGACCTCAACCGTCACAGCGACTCGTCATCGTGAGTTTTGCCGCAGATGCATTTGGGGGGAGGTAGTTCGTGCTTGGTACCCCAGGAAAGCAGCCAAGCCTTCATATCCTCGTGTTTGACGTAATGGCCAGACTTTACCTGGCGCTCGCCCCGCTGCGTTTCGGCGAGGAGTCGCTCCTGGTCGGCGACGTAAGCTTCGACGGCGTCGGAAATCAAGAAATTGGAGCTGCGGCCGGAGGCCTTCGCCAATTTCGCAAGGCGCTTCTTAATTTGCGGTTTGAGCCGAGTGCT
The DNA here is from genome assembly GCA_963843265.1 of uncultured Acidobacteriota bacterium. Taxonomy (GTDB): domain Bacteria; phylum Acidobacteriota; class Terriglobia; order Acidiferrales; family UBA7541; genus Acidiferrum. The sequence continues at coordinate 627,934 of CAWJJR010000008.1, forward strand.
GAGCGTTGCGCTTCGTGTGTTCGCCATAAACACATTCTAGCACAAAGAACAGGGGGCAGCGACGATCAATCGCCGGCGGCAGAGACAGAAAGAGGCCACGATGAATCGTGCCCCTAAAGGAGACAAAGAACAAATCGCCGATCTGAAGATCGGCCACTACAGGTTAGTGGCCGGAGCCGGAGAGCTGTTGAACGATTTCGCTGACGAATTTTTTGGCGTCGCCGAAGAGCATTAAGGTGTTGCCAAGGTAATACAAGGGATTGTCGATGCCGGCGAAACCGGCGGCCATGCTGCGCTTGATGACCATGACGGTGCGTGCTTTATCGACGTCGATGATGGGCATGCCGAAGATGGGGCTGGATTGATCGGAGCGAGCGGCGGGATTGGTGACGTCGTTGGCGCCGATGACGAGGGCGACATCGGTTTGCGGGAGGTCGCCGTTGATATCGTCCATTTCCATGAGTCGGTCGTAGGGGATGTCGGCTTCGGCGAGGAGAACGTTCATGTGGCCGGGCATGCGTCCGGCGACGGGATGAATGCCGAAGCGAACGTCGATGCCTTTTTTGGTGAGGATATCGTAAAGTTCGCGAACTTTGTGCTGGGCTTGCGCGACGGCCATGCCGTAGCCGGGAACAATGACGACTTTGTTGGCGGCGGCGAGGATCGCGGCGGCGTCTTCGGGGCTGGCGCTTTTGACGACGCGCTCCTCTTTTGTGCCGGCGGATTTGGGCTGAACTTGGCCGAAGGCGCCGAAAAGGACGTTGGTGAAAGAGCGGTTCATCGCTTTGCACATGATGACCGAGAGGATGAAGCCCGATGCGCCATCAAGCGCGCCAGCGACGATCAAGACTTTGTTGCTGAGGACGAAGCCGAGGAGCGCGGCGGAGAAGCCTGCGTAGGAGTTCAAAAGCGAAATGACGGTGGGCATGTCCGCGCCGCCGATGGGCGTGACAAGCATGATGCCGAAGATTAGAGCCACTGCGATCATGATGGGAAAGAGAAACGTCATGTCTGGATGAATGACGAGGGCGATCATGAGGATTAGCGCCGTGGCGAGGACGGTGAGGCTGACGTAGTTCTGGCCTTTGTAAGTGATGGGGCGCTGTGGGAGCCACTCTTGCAGCTTGCCAGCGGCGATGATGCTGCCGGTGAAGGTGAGCGAACCGATGATGACTTCGAGGCCGATTTCGGCCATTTCGAATTTCGGAACGTTGGGAGCGGCGACGTAATACTCGGCGATGCCGATGAGCGCGGCGGAAAGCGCGCCGAACGCGTGGCTGAGGGCGGTTCGCTGAGGAACCGCGGTCATTTTCACGAGGCCGAGAGGAACGCCAACGCCTGCACCAATGATGAGCGTGATGATAATCCACTTGTAGTGGGTAACTTCCGGATTGAAGAGCGTCGCGGTGACGGCGATGGCGGAAGCGATTTCTCCGATGAGGACGCCGCGCATGGCGGTGACCGGAGAGCTGAGCCATTTGATGGCCAGAATGAAGCCGATGGCGGCAGCGATGTAGGTGACGTCGATGAGCTGCTGGAGGTCGGCGGGGTTCATGATTTTTTCGCCGCCTTGCCGGTCTTGAACATGCCCAACATGCGGTCGGTGATGACGAAGCCGCCGACCATGTTGCTGAAGGAAGCGGCGACGGCGATGAGACCGAGGATGGTCGAGAGGCGCGTCTCGTGGCGGCCGGCGATGATGATGGCGGCGACGAGGACGATGGCGTCGAGAGCGTTGGTGAGAGACATCAGCGGCGTGTGCAGGAGCGGCGAAACGCGCTTAATGAGCTCGATGCCTAGAAAGGCCGAAAGGATGAACACAAACAGACTGGAGATAAAATCCGCGGGCATCCATGCCTCCTTAAGATTTTGCAGCTAAAGCCGGGAACTTGAAAATTTCGCGCAGCCTGGCGTTTACGATTTCGCCGCCTTGCGTCAGCAAAGTGTCGCGCACGATTTCGTCGTCGGGATTCAGCTGCAGTTTGCCGTCTTTGACGAGATGAAGGAGAAATGTGGCGACATTTTTTGCGTACATCTGGCTGGCGTGGTAAGGAACCGTGCCGGCCAGGTTGATGAAGCCCATGATGGTGACGCCACGCTCGACGATTTGCTCTTCGGCGCGAGTGAGTTCGCAATTGCCGCCACGCTCGGCGGCGAGATCGACGATCACGGAGCCCGGCGCCATGGCCGTAACCATTTCTTTGGTGACCAGAATGGGCGACTTCTTGCCGGGGATGACGGCGGCGGTGATGACCACGTCGCTTTCGGCGACGACTTTGCCCAGGAGTTCGCGCTGTTTTTTGTAGAAGTCTTCGCCTTGGGCGGTGGCGTAGCCGCGGGCGTCTTGCGCGTCTTTGGCTTCGATGGGGAGCTCAACGAAGCGGCCGCCGAGGCTCTGGACTTGTTCTTTGACGGCGGGGCGGAGGTCGTAGGCGGAGACGACCGCGCCGAGTCTGCGAGCGGTGGCGATGGCTTGGAGGCCGGCGACGCCGCACCCGATGATAAAAACGCGCGCGGGCGTGATAGTGCCGGCAGCGGTCGTCATCATGGGGAAGAGTCGAGGGAGAGTGTCGGCGGCGACGACTACGGCTTTGTAGCCGCTGATGGTGGCCATCGAAGAAAGCGCGTCCATGCTTTGAGCGCGGGTGGTGCGCGGCATCAACTCGATGGAAAAAGCGGTGACGCCTTTCGAGGCGATTTCCTGTATTGCTTCGAGCGAACTGAGGGGGCGCAAGAACCCGATCAGCGCTTGATTCGGGCGGAATAGAGGAAGGTCGGCTTTGCCGGTTTTATCATTTGCGCCGTAGGAGAGGACTTGAACGATGATGTCGGCGGCGGCGAAAACGTCGGTGCGGGTGGGGAGAATTTTTGCGCCCTTGGCGGCAAAATCAGCGTCGAGATAGCCGCCTTGCGTGCCTGCGCCGGCTTCGATGACGACTTCGAGGCCGGCTTTTGTAAGGCTCGGGACTACGGCGGGCACCATGGCCACACGGCGTTCGCCGGGAAAGCTCTCTCGTGGTACTCCGACGATCATGAAACTTCCTCCGGTACTCTAGATTCAATCACGGTGCCAGTGTTTGCCCGGCCGCGCGGCATTCTACACCCGATTCGCAAAGGGACGTTCGCCAACAGACTATAGGCAAACTCGCGGCGATCTATTCGGCTCCGGCCTCTTTGCCCGGGATGAAATAGACTTCTTCGAACAGCGTTCCTTTTTGCCAGCCGGCGCGGCTCAAAATACCCATGCCGTTCTCGCACATGCTGGGATGGCCGCAGAGATATCCGGTGGTGGCCGCCGGATGCAAGTCCCACTCGTCGACGTACATGCGAACGAGGTCGTCGACGCGGCCGGTTTGGCCTTTCCACGCGGCGTCTTCCCAGGGTCGACTGATGGTGGCGACGTATTTGAACCACGGAACTTCCGCGGCGATGCGCTCGAGTTCCTCGCGATAACCGAATTCCCAAGAGCGGCTTCCGCCTTGTAAGCAATAGAGCTTGTGTTCGCCGGGCATAGGACTGTTGCCGGCTTTCCAGTCTCGGTAGAGCGTGCGGACGTAACTCACAAAAGGAGCGATGCCGGTGACGGTGGCGAGGAGGAGATGATTGGTGCGGCCGCTTTTCAAATCGAGAGTAAACCGGCCTTTGGAAATTTTGCGGCAGAGCATGGTGTCGCCGACCTTGAGTTTGTAAAGATGCGGAGTGAGTGCGCCCTGGGGGACGAGCTCAATGAAAAACTCGAGGCTTTCTTCGTAGGGCGAGGAGACGATGGAATAGGCGCGCTCGATGCGCTTCTCTTCGTGATCGACGCCGAGGGTGGCGTACTGTCCGGCTTTAAAAGAAAATGGGCCGCCGGGATCGACGCGGATGAGCCACAAATCTTCCGACAAATCCTTTCGCTCGATAATGCGCGCCGTGAAGTGTTTATCCGTCGGGAGAGCCATGCGGGTCATCCTCCAACTCTATGCTGTGTCGCCAAATTTGCTCGCGTCTATCTTGAAGAGCAAGCGGGTCAAACAACGACCATGCGGATTGGCTGTCTGCGCCGCCCCGTGCCACGAAATCTGTACTTTACTATCGGGGATGAAAAGAATCACTCGAAAGGAGCCATCCCTTGGTTGGCTTGCACAGCATTACGGTGATTCAGGAGTTGCCCGGCAACAAACTACTACAGAGCGCCTGCCGAGATAATCCAACAGGCGGCATTGTACACCCGCTTGGCCGTTTCGCGGAGAGGGGAGTAGAAAGAAAGGAGGAATGCGCAGGGGGTCGATGCCGAAACAGGATGTTGCGCAGGCGCCCAAGCCCATGCAGCCAAGGCGCCCGCGCCACTCGAGTGCCCCTAGTTAGAGCATTTGTTCGGATGAGAGGCACAGTGCTTCGCCTGGTCGAGAAGCGCCTGTCCCTCGGCAATGATGTCCTTAGCAACTTTCTCGTCAATGGGCAGACCGTTGAACTCGGCTCCCTCGAGCATGGCTTTAATCTGTCCTGCCAAGCCGTCGCGTTCAAGGGTCCACTGCGAGATTTGGTTTTCGAGGCTGTTGTAAACCGCATCGCCGGTGGAGGTACTGGTAATCGCGTAAGTCGAGACCGCCAGGGTGCTCCTCGAGAGCTCTCCGAACGGGGCGTTGATCTGCTTGTAGATTTGTCCAAGGTCTTGCAGCGTGTCCGAATGCGCGCGCAGGCTCCAAGGCAGAACATTGCCATCGAGCAGTTCAGTGATCGTGCGGCCATCGTGCTTATAGTCGTCGGTGAGGCCGAGAAGCGTCAGCATCGTCGGCCGCAGGTCAACGTGGTCAGTGAAGAAATCGTGCGGCTCGGTCACACCCAAGTTCTTAACACCGGGACCCACAATACCGATGAAGGTGCGCGCGATCTCCGGCTGGATGTCGCCATGATTCCAGGCGAAGCCAGTGCCGACCACTGGAGTCGTGCTGCCAATCGTCTCGAAGTAGAAATTGGGATTGCCGAAGAAAGTAAAGGTCGGCTCGCGGTTGGGATCGGCGACGGTGTTCATGTGCAGGAGCTGCATTGCGGCAGGATCAACAATCGCGCCCTGGAGGTCAGGTCCCAAACCTGTGCCGAGCAAGCTCTCGCTTAACCCAGTATGCGGGTTGACCGCGCTCAGGCCGGCCATGGTTTTCTCCAACATACGAACCTGGTCGCTGCTTGGAAGCGGCTGACCATTCACGTAGGTGGTAGCGGCGTCGTCGAAATGGATGGAGTACGCCGTCGGGTCGCCGGCGGCCGCCGTGAGGCCGCCCAGATTGATGTCCAGCTCGCCGACGCCGTTCGATCCGTAGGTGCAGGGGATATCTGGCACGACCTCGCCATTTTTCTTAATTTTGGCGCCATCGCAATTCGCAGGGCTCGGTGCGCCACCGACGAAATGGTCGCCCTCGTCGGGGGTGAAGATGAAGAGCGTGTTGCTCTGATCGATGCCGGCTTCCTTCAGGTGCAAGAAAAATGTGCCAAAGGCACTGTTGTAGTCAGCTAGCTGAGCCACGTAGGGAGCCTCACCAGGGCCGAAGGTGCCTTCGCTAGTGATAGCTTTCTCTTCTTGATTGTCGTGGGCGTCGGCGATGTAGGCGTAAACCACTGGTATGCCCTTTTTCAGCATGGCCTCAACAACTGCGAGCGTCTGAGCCGGCACCGGGTCAAAGTTCAATTGATTGAAACCAGTCAGCGGGACGCCATGGTAATCGACGATGCTGCCGGTCGCGCTGCCGGTGAGCGCAGGGTTGATGTACTTCAGGCCAAACAGAGCCTGATAGCCAGAGTAGCCGCCGGGTTCCTCAGTCAATGTGTCGTCCACTCCCACCACACCCAGCGTTGGGTTCGACTGGCAAATGGGATCGTTGAGTGCGCAGTGGATCGACGCACCGATAAAGTCATTGTTTTGATTGGTACTGCTTTCCATCCCCTGAGGAGAGGTCGGGCCGCCGAAGACTTTGTATACGTCGAATGGCGCGCGCTCCAGCACGATGTTGGCAGTCGAGAAGGCGCCAACCGTGCATCCCGCGCGAGTGAAAGGCACCCACGGCGCGGGCACGTTAGTGCCCTGCGGGGTCGTCAGTGCGAAAGTGCTGTCGTCGGTACTAGCGTTAATATCCGAGACTTTGTCGGTCCAGTAGAAGAACGAAGAAGGAAACAAGCCGTTTTCGCCGGTCGATGTTGGCGAGAAGACTCCAAAGCTGTTGGCGACGAAGATGCCGGTATCGTCGGAGTAGAGGCCGGTCTGCGTGGTGAGGATGTCGTTGGCGGTGTGGGAAATCAGAACTGTGTGGTCACCGGCGTCGAGTGTGCCGTGCTGCTCGATAAAATTCAGCAAATTGGGCATTTGTTCGAGGTCGGAAGGGACATTGGGGTTGTCGCGCGTGAAGTGCACGTTGTCAAATTCGATATATACGACGTGCTTGATATTGCCCGAAGGGGAGTTCAGTTGGCACTGGGCATGAGCCGAAACCGCGAGCGCGGCTGCCAGCAGCCCACAGCCGAGGGCGGACCTAAGAGCGCGACGAAAGAGCTTTTCTGTGTGCATCGACGATTCCTCCAGAATCATTTGTGCGACCGCAGGCCACCGGGGGCGCATGGCTCGTGGATGACCGAGTAATACGCGGTCACCATGACCCGAAGGCGAATGGAAGATTAAAATTTCATTTCGTTCAGATTAACGCAATTTCTCCACGAGGAGGACGGCCAAGGTGGGTTGCGAGGGGAGCCAGCTGGGCACCCGAGCGTCCGTCATGGTTCGAAGTCCCGGTGCGCGGAATGCTGACCGGGGGGCGCCCTCGAATTTGGCTAAGCACTCTCGCTTCGGAAGGCGGCGCGCGCGGGGCTCGACACGTACCGGAAAACCTGCGGGTTCCGCCCAGACCTGGGAAACCCCAGATGAGGAGACCTGGGGGATTAACCACAGTTTCTTGCCAAGTCAATCGATAGTGTGCGCCGATAGAATTTTTTGAAACATTTCGGGGTGCCGGACACGTCTAAACAGTGACGGAAAGGGAATGGCGCGTCTGCCGATATACCCTCCCTGGCAAACACACGCGGGTGTGCAATTCGCGTTAGATAGCAGGAGTGATCGATGGAATTGCTGGAAAAGGGGCGCGCGAGGCGCGTGAGATTGATTGTTGTATTCGCGTGCATCGGCCTTGGAACGGCTTGCGTCGCGAACGCATCCGCCGCCGAACCCGCACCACCGCCGGCGCAAACCGCAGCTGCCCGGGCGGTAGGCACTATTAAGACCATCACGGGAAAAACGATCGTCTTGACCACGGATACGGGGGCCGAAAGCACGATTCAGGTGGCGGATGATGCCCGGCTGATTCGCATCGAACCAGGTGCAAAAGATCTCAAGAATGCGGTGGCGCTTCAATTGTCGGAATTGCAGCCCGGCGATCGAATCTTGGTCCGCGGGATGATGGCGGGGGACGGCAAAACGCTGGCGGCCATCTCCGTGATCGCGATGAAACATGAGGACATCGCGGCGAAACAAGCGCACGAGCGCGAAGAATGGCAGCGACATGGAGTTGGCGGGTTGGTGAGCGCGGTGGACCCAGCGACCGGCACGATCAAGATCTCGACAAACGCGACGGGCACGGCGAAGGAAGTGACAGTCCAGGTTACGAAGCAGACGATTCTCCGGCGATATGCGCCGAACTCCGTAAAGTTCGATGATGCGAAGCCGGCGCCGATCGAACAGATCAAGGTGGGCGATCAGTTGCGCGCGCGGGGAACTCGCAGCGCGGATGGCGCGGAACTAGCTGCAGACGAAATTGTCTCGGGAACATTCCGCAACATCGCGGGGACGATCGAGGCCGTCGACACAGCCGCCGGAACTCTAACAGTAATGGACCTGGCGGCCAAAAAGAGTGTCACCGTAAAAATCGGGGCGGACACACAGATTCGCAAGCTGCCGCTCATGATCGCGCAGGGCATTGCCATGCGGCTAAAAGGCAGCGCGGCGAATGGGGCAGCGGGAGGAAATGCATCCGCTGGGTCGGCACCTAAGCCCGCGGAAGCGGCGGCTGTCAATCACGCTCCTGGCCAGTCCAGCGGTCAAGGTGCGGGACCCGGAGGGACGGGACGAGCGGGTGCCGGCAGGGGAGGCGACTTGCAACAAGTCCTCAGCCGAATGCCCGCGGCGACGCTCGCGGATTTGCAGAAGGGCGATGCGGTCATGATCGTGACCACAGAAGGTACGGAGGCCAGCGGAGGGACGGTGATCACGCTGCTCGCCGGAGTGGAACCCATCCTCGAAGCTTCGCCGAAAGGCGGAGCCTCCAGCATCCTCACGCCGTGGACGATGAGCGAGGCGCCCGCGGGTGATACGAACCCATAAAGAACGCCGATTAGAAAATGTTTAACTAAGATCAGGAGCAGGAATGAACTTGAGGAACGTCTATCGGAGAATTGTATTCGTAGCAGTACTTGCGTTTGCCGGAATGGCCGGAAGCGCGGCGCACGCACAGGAGACTACGGGAACGCTACGCGGGCAAGTAACGGATCCTTCGGGCGCCGCGGTGGCTGAGGCGACCGTGCTTGTGACTACGCCGAGCGGGGCGGCGACGACGGCGACGACAAACCGCGAAGGCATTTATGAGGTGAAGGGATTGGTTCCAGGAAAATGCGGCGTGAAGGTAATCGCCACGGGATTTGCACCGTTCGAGAAGCCGGAGATCGAAATAGCCGCGGGACAAACGCAGAAATTGAATGTTCAGTTGAGCATTGAGGTGCAGCAGGAAAAGGTGGAAGTCACAGACACGACGACCAAGGTGGACGTGAATCCCGCGAACAACGCAGGCGCAGTCGTCATTCAGGGCAAGGATCTGGAAGCGCTATCCGATGATCCGGACGAACTGGAGTCCGAACTGCAAGCGCTGGCCGGGCCATCGGCGGGACCTAACGGCGGGCAGATCTATATTGACGGTTTTACCGCGGGCGAACTGCCCCCGAAAGCCTCGATTCGCGAAATTCGCATCAATCAGAACCCCTTCTCGTCGGAGTACGACAAGCTGGGTTACGGCCGGATCGAAGTCTTTACAAAACCCGGCACGGACCAGTTTCACGGCCAATTTTTCATGACGGGAAACACCGCGGGATTCAACTCGCGCAACCCTTTTGAAGACTTGCCGGCGGGCACGCAACAGCCGGGATACTACACCACGCAATTTAGCGCCAACGTTGGCGGGCCGCTGAGCAAGAAGGCCTCGTTTTTCTTCAACATTGAGCGGCGAGACATCACCGATCTATCAGTAATCAGCGCGCAAATCGTGAATCCGACGACTTTCCAGATCGAGCCATACAGTAGCGCGGTGCCTAATCCCAGGACGCGGCTGAATATCGGTCCGCGAATCGACTACCAGGTAACTCCGGGCAATACGCTGACGGTGCGCTATCAATACTGGCGGAACAACGAAACAAATGACAACGTCGGCTCGTTCAATCTGGCTTCGCAGGCGAACAATTTGCTGGAGACGGAAAACACGCTGCAAGCCACCGACACACAGACCGTCAGCCCGACCACAATCAACGAGACGCGATTCCAATACATCCGTGATTCGACGAACGGAACGCCCTTCAACACCTTGCCGGAAATCAATGTCCAAGCCGGGTTCACCGGAGGAGGCGCAACAAGCGGAATCAACATAGACACGCAGAACCGTTACGAGCTGCAAAACATCACCTACCTGAATAAGGGAAAACACGCCTGGAAAATCGGCGGGAGAGTTCGAGAAACGACGGACAGTACGGCGTCGAATGCGAGCTTCAACGGTTCGTATTCTTTTGGATCGAGACAGCTGCCTGGGTGCGTGCCGACCTCGACGGACAACTGTGTCATCACGCCTCTGCAAGCCTATCAAATCACTCTGATGGGTCAGGCCAATAATGAAAGCATTCCGGCGATTCAGGCCGCGGGCGGCGGAGCAAGCTACTATTCCTTGAACTACAACCCGATCGGAACAGCCGCCACCAGCGTGAGCTGGTTTGACGCTGCACTGTTTGCGCAAGACGATTACAAATGGCGGCCTAATGTGACATTGAGTTACGGGCTGCGCTATGAAACGCAGAACAATCTTGGCGATCACGCCGATTTCGCGCCGCGCCTGGGGCTCGCGTGGGGACTCGACGGCAACGGGAAAAGCAAATCGCCCAAAACCATTCTTCGTCTGGGTTACGGCATTTTTTACGACCGCTTTGGGGAAAATTTAGTTTTGCAACAGCAACTCCAAAACGGATTGATCCAGCAGCAGTATCTGATTCCAAACCCCGCGTTTTTCGATCCCAACCAGACGACGCCGCCGTCCGGCTTTCCCAGCATGGTCGCATCGCCCCAGACGGTTTATGTGAAAAACCCTAATCTTCGATCGCCCTACGTCATGCAAACAGGCGTGACGCTCGAAAGACAGCTTACGAACTTTGCAAACGTGTCCGTGACCTATTTGAATTCGCGCGGCGATCACCAGTTCTATACAAACGTGTTTCCTCCCAATACGCCGGGGGCGCCGCTGCCCGCGGGTTTCAATCCCGGAGACATCGCTTATCAGTACTCGTCCGAGGGCATCTTCAAGCAGAATCAGTTGATCGTCCACAGCATGGTCCGTATTCCAACGGCGCACGGTTTTCTGAAGAGCCTTTCACTCTTTGGCTTCTACGTTCTGAACTATGCGAACAGCGATACCGCTGGCGCAGGTTATGTCCCCTCCATTCCGGGAGATATCAGTGCGGATTATGGACGCGCCTCCTTCGACATCCGGCAACGCGTATTCTTCGGCGGAACGATGGACGTCCCTTACGGGTTCAACCTGAGCCCATTTCTGATCGCGAGCTCCGGGATTCCGTTCAACATTACGACAGGCCAGGACGTCTACGGCGATGCGCAGTTCAACACGCGGCCGTCCTTTGCCGCATGCGGCTCCGGTGCGCAGACCGGCGTGGTGCAAACCGCTTATGGCTGTTTCAACCTGCTTCCAGTGGCGAATGAATCGCCGATTCCGATCAACTATGCAATGGCTCCGGGGCGATTCACGCTCAACCTTCGGCTCAGTAAAACATTCGGCTTCAAGGAGAAAAAGGAAGCGAATGCAGGCGGCGCGGGCGGACCCGGTGGCGGCGGAGGGTTCGGGCGCGGTCCCGGTGGCGGTGGCCATCACGACGGAGGCCCGGGAGGGATGTTTGGCGGCGGTTCCTCGAAATATCGTTACAACCTGACTTTTAGTGTGAGCGCCCGGAATTTACTCAACAGCGTGAACTACGGGCCGTACATCGGGAATCTGAGCTCCCCGCTTTTTGGCGAAGCAAACTCATCGGCCGGGCAGCCCTATGCTTCTTCGACAGCGAATCGCCGGATTGACTTGCAGGTGCGGTTCACGTTCTAGCCGGGATTAGCTTACAATTCGTGCGCGGGCAGATGGCCCCTTGCCCGAACGATTATGGCCAAGCGGCGCAAGAAAAAAGTTCTGGATGTGGGCGTAGAGGCGCGCCGCGCCGCTCGTAATTCCGGGATTGCGCCTTCGGCCACGCGGGTGATTGCCGATAAGCGCAAGCGCCCTGCGAAGCACATGAAAAAATGGTTGGAAAAGGAAGCGGAATAAAACGTCAACTCTTCGGCGTTGCATTTTCTTTCTGAGCAGGCCCAGACCGGGCCTAGTTTTTTGAGCCTCACCCCGGTTTGTGATCGGGAACAGACTCGTCTGAGCGGAAAAGCGCCGCGGGCGCGATTTTCTTGCGCTCGGCTAAAAAAGCACCGGTCGATTCCAGGCCCTTTTTATCAAATCCCATACAGCTAACGATTACTGTGCCGTCCGGCGCGATCAGGAGAATCGTGGGAACGTTGGTCAGGCCATAGGCGATCGAAGCTGGGTAGCCTTTCTTTTTTTCGTCGAGCATCATCGGAAAAGTCACGCTGAACTCCTTGGCAAAGTTCATCGTGTCCTGGGCGTCATCCTGGGAGATGCCGAGAAAGGTCGCACTATCGCCGCCATAGCGCTTGTAAAGCCGTTCGAGATAGGGAAACGTGAACTGGCAGACCGGACAGGAAATTTTGAAAAATGCGGCGACCACGGGGCCATGCTCGAGCAACCCGGCCAGCGAAACTTCCTTTCCATCGAGGGCCTTTAGAGAAAAACCTGGTGCGGTATTTCCGACGACAATGTTCGTCATTTTTCCTTCCGAGCCTATCCAGCGTTTGAGCCGCCGAAAGATTTCCATCGAATTATCTTAGCGCAATGACCCAACAGAAGCAGGTTCGCGATGCTTTTCAGCGTGCGAATGAAACAAACTTAGCTCGGGTCCTGTTCCAGCAGAGACGGATACCAAGCCGACCTCAGTGAATTTGCCTGGTTTTGCGCTGCATGTAATCCATCAACAAGTACTGGCCAAGGGTGTAAGGCGTCGTGAAATAAGCTTTGCCGCGGCACATCTCCGTGATTTTCTGGACGAAGTGGACGAGGCTGTAATCGCTCGCAAGCATGAACGTGTTGATCATGATGCCAGCGCGCTTGCACTTGTTGACCTCTTCGAGCGTCTGTCCCACGACGAAGGGATCGAGGCCGAACGCGTTTTTATAGATGCGGCCATCTTCGAGGGTTAGGGCGGAAGGTTTACCGTCGGTGATCATGATGATCTGGCGCATGTCTTTTTTCTGGCGGAGCAAGATGCGCTGGGCGAGCCGAAGTCCTTCGCGCGTATTGGTGTAATAAGGACCAACTTGCACGCGGGCGAGTTCGCCCAAGGGCACTTCTTCGGCGCTGTCATGAAAAAGTACGAGGCTGAGCGTGTCGCCCGGATACTGGGTACGAATGAGATGAGAGAGCGCCATGGCGACGCGTTTCGCGGGAGTGAAGCGGTCCTCGCCGTAAAGGATCATGCTATGGCTGCAATCCAGAAGAACTACCGTGGCGCACGAACTGTGATATTCGCACTGATGAACCATCAAGTCCGAATACGTCATGTCGATGGGAACTTTTGCGCCCTGGCGTCGAACGGCGTTGAAAAGAGTTTCGCTGATGTCGAGATTCATCGTGTCGCCAAATTCGTAGGGGCGAGAGATGCCGCCGGATTCAACGCCGGTAGATAAGTCGCGCGTGTCGTGGCGACCGAAGCTGCTGCGGCCGAGCGAGCCGAGAAGATCCTGAAGAGTTTTGAACCCGAGAAAGTCGATGGTCTTGTCCGTTATTTCAAAGCGCGCTTCGGGCTGCCGTTCGTGCGGCTGCCCAAGCTGGCCGCGGGCAGAGGTTTGCGGAGCTGGCGTGACTTGCGGGGGCTGCTGCGGATTGATAAAACCTTCCTGGGCCAGACGCTCCATCAACTTTTCGATTAGATCTTTTACGGCTTGATTGCTTTGTGCCTCGGGATTCTGCAACATCTCGCGCAGCTGTTCGCTCATGGCATCTTCGGGAAGCAGATCGCCCTCTTGCAATGCGCGAAGGATGGCCTCGCGAAGAGCTTCCATCGAACGCTCGGTATCCATCTGGGGAACGCCGTAGAATTGCGATTCGAAGCCGCTTTGTAGGAAAAAATCGCCCATGCGTTTTACCAACTCTTCGAGGTCGATTGCATCGGCGGGTTCGCCGGTGTATTTCCCGTAGCGGATAAATTTCATAAATTGCGTTCCCCGTGCTTCATAAGACAAAAAACCGTATTAATTGAACTGCCGGCGCGGCGGCCGGCCAGGAGTTTCACGTTCGCGCGGTTCGGGCTGCTTCGGCTTGTCCGCGTAAAAGCCGCGTTCCTCGCTTCGCCCGATGCGGCGATGCGCCCAAAGGCCTTCCAGTATCATTTCCGCGGCCGATGCGGCATTCGCGGCGTCCTTTCGGTCTTGGACGCCAAGACGGCCGATATGCTCCATCAACCCTTGAATTTTCGAGAGCTGCTGATAACGCTCGGCCGCTGTAGCGAGTTCAGGAAGCTTCAATTCGCCGCCGATTTCAAACCACTGAATCACGGGCTGAAAGCTGACTTCCGCGAAATGTTTGCTGAAGACGCGGCCCACAGCCGTGCGAATCAGCTCGCGGGCGATCGTGTCGGCGCCTTTCAGCTCGCCTTCGTATTCGAGTTCCATCTTTCCGGTAATTGCGGGCAGCGACGAGTAAACATCCGCGATGCGGGCGACCGTGGCCTTTTCTCCGGTGCGAGCCGTGCGCTGCTCCGCGCTGCTGACCAGGCTTTCGAGCGCAGTGATCGGCAGCCGTTGGCTCACACCGGAACGGCGGTCAACACGTTTATCCTCGCGCGCCTGAAAAGCAATTTCCTCCACGACGTGGCGAAGGTACGCTGGCACTTCCACCTTGCGTCCAGCGTCGCGAGCGACCCAAGCCTCCTGCGCCGTGATAGCCATGCCTTCTTCGAGCGTGGAAGGATAGTGCGTGCGAATTTCGGCGCCGATACGATCCTTTAGAGGCGTGATGATTTTTCCGCGTGCGGTGTAGTCTTCGGGATTTGCTGTGAAAACGAGCAGCACGTCGAGCGGCAACCGCAGCGGATATCCCTTAATTTGAATGTCGCCTTCTTGCATGATGTTGAAGAGTCCAACCTGAATTTTGCCGGCGAGGTCGGGAAGCTCATTAATTGCGAAGATGCCGCGATTGGCGCGCGGAAGCAAGCCGTAGTGAATCGTCAGTTCGTCGGAAAGATCGCGCCCTCCGCGCGCGGCGCGAATGGGATCGACGTCGCCGATGATGTCAGCCATAGTCACATCAGGAGTCGCGAGCTTTTCGACGTAGCGATGGTCGCGGGGCATCCAGGCGATGGGCGTGTTATCGCCTTCGGCGGCGATTTTCTCGCGGCAGGCGCGGCAGATCGGTCGCAGCGGGTCGTCATTGATTTCGCAGCCGGCGACAACGGGAATTTCCGCGTCGAGAAACTGCGCAAGGCCGCGCAGGATGCGGCTCTTCGCTTGGCCGCGAAGCCCCAGAAGAATGAAATTGTGGCGCGAGAGCAATGCGTTAATGATTTGCGGGATGACCGTGTCTTCGTAACCATGCACGCCCGGAAAGAGCGGCTCGTCTTTTTCGATCATGCGCAAAAGATTCTGGCGCATCTCGCTTTTCACGGAGCGCGACACAGTGCGAGCGTCGAAATCCGGGATGCGTTTGAGTTCGCCGAGCGTGCGCGCCCTCGGATGCGCTGAAGAATGCAGTGATGTGCTTGCCGTCATGAGGCCTCGATTCGCGTCCCCGGATAAGGGCACGCATTTCATGCTCGTTCCATGCTCCAAATGTAGTCGCTTTAATTCAAGCCGTGTCCATTGCCGCCCGCTCGCTGGCGCAGAACCCCCGTCTTCTGTAGATGCGGCGCCCACGCACGAAGATACCCGACGAGTCGTTCTTGACGGTCAGCTTCCGTCCGCAATTCTAGAATCTGCTGCTTCCAGAGCAGATCCATCGGCAAAGTCCCGGCGACGACGAATGAAAATCGGGCGGACGGTTCGGGATCCGTATTCTTAGGATAGTCCTCAAAGATGAGTGTGTGGCAAGTTTCGTACAGTTCGACGAGTTCCTTCCCAATGGTTGGATTAAGCGGAGCATCGCGATCTTCGAGGTAATCCACATAGCCCTCGGCAAGCGGATTCTCATCGAAAAATTCAATGACGCGAAACGGCTCTCGCCCCATCGTCAGAATGTCTAAGCTGCCGTCGGGATTGCGGTTGACGACCTCGATGATCTCCGCAGTACATCCCACCCGCACGACACCTTTGGGAAGCGCCAAGAGAACGCCGAATTCCGATTTCTCTTTCAGGCAGCGTCCGACCATTTCCAAATAACGCGGCTCGAAGATGTGCAGGGGAAGGTCGGCGCCGGGGAGAAGAACGACGTTCAGTGGAAAGAGCGGAATGCGATCAGGCCGCATTGTTCCAAATCAAATGATACCAGACCAGGGCCACTTCTGTGCGATGCGCGCTGCATGGTCCCCAAAGACCGGCGGAAGAACGATCCGGCACACACCGCATTGCCGCGTTTTCATGCGTTGGCTGAGTGGACTAAAGTGTTAAGCTGGCGAAGTTTTGGCAAACAAATGATGGAGGGAGGTCATTCCTTGAATAGAGAGCTGAAATTGCTGCGAGCTGTGTGCAGCGGCTGCTTGATTTTCGCGATGCAGCTCTGCGCCGGAGCCGGGTTCGCGCAGGCTGCGCCGGCGCAGGACACGAAAAAGGCGGATCCTGTGGAGGCCTACTGGGAAAGCTTGACGCCTTACCAAAAATCCCAGGTCGAGCGCATGTACAACGATTGGGCCTACCTTGCGAAATTTCGCGATGCGGATAAAGCGCTGGCGGCACCCGCTCCCGACGAGGTGCGCGTCGTGTTCATGGGCGACTCGATTACCGAAGGCTGGGGCATGAAAGCGACGGCAACGTCGCCGGCCCGCGGAGTGTTTTTTCCGGGCAAGCCGTATCTCAACCGCGGAATCTCGGGGCAAACCACGCCGCAGATGCTGCTGCGTTTTCGCCAGGACGTCATCGACGTAAAACCCAAAGTAGTCGTGATCCTTGCGGGCACGAATGACGTCGCCGAGAACACGGGCAAGATGACACCCGAGGAGACTGAAGGAAATATCGAGTCTATGATTCTGCTTGCTAAGGCGAGTGGCATTCGTCCAGTCCTGTGCTCCATATTGCCGTCGACCGAATTTTGGTGGCACAAGGGATTGGAACCAGCCCCTAAGATTAAAGTATTGAACGACTGGCTTAAAATGTACGCCGCAAAAAATGACATCGTTTATGTCGATTACTACTCGGCGATGGTGAACGACAAAGGCGGCCTCAAGGCAGAGTTAAGTCCCGACGGCGTGCATCCCAACGCGGCCGGATACGCAGTCATGGCCCCGCTCGCGCGAACCGGAATCGAAGAAGCGCTGAAGCAGCCTCTTCACTGAAGTGCCGGGCGGCTCCCTCTCACGACGCATGATAATTTCTTCCAATGACAGGAATTCAAGTCAGGACAAAAGTCAGGAATTCTTGGCTTCCCCTTAGTTAGCCGAGTTCGCTGAGCAGCGTCTCCATTTCAGAACGGGCGTGTTCGTCGCCTTTTTGTGCGGCGGCGGCGATGCCACTTGAAAGAATTTTGCGTGCTTCGTCGTTTCGCGATTCGCGGGCAAGCAGCTGGCCGTACATCAGGTAAGCCGGAATGTAACCGGGATTGCGTTCGAGAAGCCCGCGAAAATGCGCGTCGGCAGCGGCTGCATCGCCGCTGTTCATGCACTCCATCGCAAGGCCGTAGCGCGAGAAAGCGTCTTCGGGTTTTTTTGCGACGAACTCTTCAAGCATCTGGCGCCGGGTTTTCTTTTGGTCTGTCATGGTTGGCTCCCGTATTATACGGGGATTGAGACTGCGTCCCAAAGCAGCCGGGGAACGGGGAGCGAATGAAGCGAGAGCAACATGTGAAGAGCGAGATAAGCAGGGAATCGGCGCTGAAAGGTAAGCCGGTGAGCGCGTCGCGGTCGGAGATGACGGAGATTGTTTTGCCGGCGCAGACCAATCCACTGGGGAAATTGCTGGGCGGGCAGGTGATGCATTTGGTGGATATGGTAGCGGCGATGGCAGCGCACAGGCACTCGAATAGCTATGTGGTGACGGCGTCGGTGGACTACATCGATTTTCGCAATCCTATAAACCTGGGTGAGATCGTCAATCTGAAATCGCAAGTGAATCGAGTGTTCCGGACGTCGATGGAAGTGGGCGTCGAAGTGTTCTCTGAAAATGCGATGACGGGAGAACGGAAACATACGACTACCGCATACGTGACCTTCGTGGCGATTGATGAGTACACCGGATTGCCGAAGCCGGTCGTGCCGCTGATTGTTAAGACTGGGGAAGAGCGACGCCGCTTTCGAGAAGCGGCGAAACGGCGTGAGGTGCGGCTCGCTTTACGCTATGGCAAGGGACACGGCGCCAAATAATTCTCGCTGCTGGTTAGCTGAATTTCTTTCTTCATGTTAGCTGACGCCGCCGACCCAGCGGGGAGTTTCTGTCGGCCAGGGGCTGCCGCCTTCGGGTTCTTCAGTGATGGCGATAGCCTTGGTTGCGTCCATGGATTCCGGCGGATTCGCAACCAGGACCATGAACTTTCCGTTGGCATCGGGCATCATCATCATCGAGGGCATGGGCTTCGCGCCCGGCGCTTTGGGAATAAACCACAGTTGCAGAACGTGGTGAGGAGAAGGCATCGGAATGTTCTCTCCCATCACGACGACGCCCAGCTTGGGATTCCACTTTGCCTCAAGCTCCATTCCCAGGGCGCTCTTGCCAGCCGGAACAATTTTCACGGAGCTAGGATCCATCAGAATCATGGCTTCGCGCTTCGCGGCGGCGAGTTGCTTCTCGACTTTCGCACGATCTGCAATTAGCGTGGCGGCGCGATCGTTGGATTCGCGGATTTCGGTTTGCAAGCGGCGCATAGTCCAAGAGGAGTAGATCGAAAAAACGAAGAGCGCAGCTACCGCTGCCCAGAGCCAGAAGGGAATCGTGCTCTTGGCCGGCAGCGTGTGCGGCTTTGTTTGCGCATGAGTTTGCGCCTCGGAGCGAACGGTTTGCATGAGACGGCCTTTGAGCATGTCCGACGGAGCGGCTTCGGGAGCGGCGTAGGCGAGTTGGCTGACAAGCCAGCGCGCTTCTTCGACGGCCTTTGCGCAGTCCGCGCAGCCGGTCGCGAGGTGCGCTTCGAGCGCGGCACGCTCTTCGGGATCTAGCGCCCCGAGCGCGTACGCTTCGAGCATTTCGCCGAATTGATCGCAGTTCTTCACGTCGTTGCTTGCAATCCTTCCTTCAAGCGAAGCAAACCGTTACGAATCCAGCTTTTTACCGTGCCGAGCGGTTCTCTTAGCTTTGCCGCAATTTCCGAATGGCTTAAGCCTTCAAAATAGGCGAGCTCGATGGCTTTTTTCTGCTGCGGAGTGAGTGAAGCCATCAAGGCGCGAACACGTTCGGCACGGCGCTTTTCGTCGAGGAGCTTTTCGTAGTCTGGCGCGATCGCGACGGACGGCAAGTCGTCCGCTAGATCTTCCCGGCGGCGCTGGCGCTCGCTTTTCAAGCGCAGATGATCGAGGGCACGATTGCGCGCCATGGTGCAAAGCCAGGGGACAAAAGGTCCGCGGGCGGCGTCGTACTGGCCGGCATTGCGCCAGAGCTGGAGGAAGACATCCTGCACGACTTCTTCGGAGGTCGAAGCGTGCTGGAGGATGCGCAAGACCAAGCCGTAGACGAGGCGTGAGTGGCGGTCGTAGAGCTGTTCAAAGGCGCTCACGTCTTTTTGAAGAAGGCGCAACAACAGCGTCGCATCTGGCGACACTTCGCGGGGACCGCTGGATGTGAAAGCCGCCAGGAACACGAGAGTCGGCTTCTTCCTCTCCTAAGAGACTATACGGCTGAGCTGCTCAATTGGATGCATTTCCATCAATTTTGATGACTCCCTTCGCCGAACGACTGCAAATTTCTTGCGCGACGGATTGAGCTTGTTCAACGCACGCGCCGATGGCCGGGCCATGCAAATAATTTCCGGCGAACCAGAGATTCGGGAGCCGCGCAATCAATTTTTCAATAGCAACTACCCGCTCCGAGTGCCCCAAATTGTATTGAGGGAGAGCGCGCGGGTAAACCGTGACGTTTGAGAATGCTGGAAGTTGGCGAATTTGGAGGAGCGGGGCAATTTCCTCATGGACGAGGGAGACTAGCTCGTCTGAGGCGAGAGTTACGGCTTGCGGATCGGTGGCGCCACCGATGAAGCTGGTCAGCATGGCGTGGCCTTCCGGAGCACGGTTGGGAAAGAGGCAAGAGTTCCAAACGGAGCCGAGGGTGCGGAGTTTTTCGGAACGCGGAATCAGGAAGCCAAAACCATCGAGCGAGCGACCTATGGCGGACATTGGATAGCCGAGAGAGACGACAGCGAGCGGCGCGTACTCGATCGAGGCGAGAGCGGCGGCGGATTCTGAGTGAATGGAGTGGAGCAGCTTTGCCGCGACATCCGTTGGCATGGCGAGAACGAGATTGTCGGCGGTGATCTGCTCGGTCGATCCATGCGCGGCCAGCGCGACGTCATATTTAAAGGATTCCCCCGCACGGGTGAGCTGAATTTCAGCTGCGGAGACTTCGGTGCGAATGGCGGGGCCGAGATTGTCGGCGAGCGCGCGGACAAGGGTTTCGTTGCCTTCGCGGAAGCTTTGAAGGGTGGGCGTGTGGCGCGGCTTGGGCTTGGATTTTGCGGCGCGGAGCATGCCACGGATTATGCTGCCCGCGTTGCGCTCGGCTTCGTAGAGTTGGGGAAAGGAGGCGCGGAGGCTGAGTTTTTCGGGGTCTCCGGCGTAGATGCCCGAGACGAAAGGGCCGACGAGCTTGTCGAGGAGTTCGGGGGAGAATTTGCGGCGGATGAAGGCGGCGACGGACTCGTCGGCGTCGGGAGGAGCGCTGCGGCGGAAGAGATCGCGGAGGACGCTACCTTTTGTGCGGATGCTGAAGAGGGAAGAGCTGAAGAAAGCGGGTGGGCTTAGGGGAGCTGGTCTGAGTTGGCCTGCTAGAAGCAGGAAGCGGGGGGCGCGCGGCGGGGCGGTTACGAGCTCGTTGGCAATGCCGAGGTCGTGGCAGATTTGGTTAAGTTGAACAGTGCTGCTGAAACTTTGCGGTCCAAGCTCCAGCAGATAGCCGTCGCGGCGTTCGGAGCGGATCATGCCGCCTGGGCGGGGGGAGGCTTCGACGACTTGGGCATCGATGCCGGATTTGCGCAGGTAGTAAGCGCACGCCAGGCCGGAGATTCCGGCGCCGACGACGAGGGCTGGGACGCGAGTGGGCATGGGATGCGACAACATCCTATCATCTTGAATTCGTGTTCCGTTTCCCTTGAGGGAACTGAAAGCCGACACCGTACAGGAGACGGCTTCGACTAGTCGAGGCTTGGGCGCAGATGGGGGAGCAAGGTCATCCTCTTAGGGATGAGTCTATGCGCGGCGGTGGACGAGGTATCCGGCGATTTCGCGGAGGCGCGAGGCGCGGTACGCGTAGGGGGCGAGTTCGGCGATGGCTTTCGCGGCCAGGTCGTTGGCGATTTGGTGGGAGCGCTCGAGGCCGTGGACGGCAGGATAGGTGGCTTTCTGTTGGGCCACGTCTTTTCCCGCAGTTTTGCCGAGAGCGGCGGAGGATTCTTCTACGTCGAGGATGTCGTCGGTGACTTGGAAGAGGAGGCCGAGAGATTCGCCGAAATTTTTTAGGCGCGCGACATCCTCGGGGGACGCGCCTGCGCAGATGGCGCCGGAGGAGATGGACGCGCGGATTAGCGCGGCGGTTTTGGAGCGATGGATGTATTCGAGCATTTCGGGGTTGATGTGCTTGCCTTCGGCTTCGAGGTCGGCGACCTGGCCTCCGACCATGCCGTTGATGGTTCCGGCGGCGGCGGAGATTTCGGTGAGCATGGAGACGCGGCGGGTGGCGTCGACGGGAGCGGCGGCGATCGTCTCGAAGGCTAGTGTGAGAAGAGCGTCGCCGGCTGAGGATGGCGGCGGCTTCTCCGAATTTCTTGTGGCTGGTGGGTTTGCCGCGGCGGAGATCGTCGTTGTCGAGTGCGGGGAGATCGTCGTGGATTAGAGAATAGGTGTGAATGAATTCGATGGCGCAGGCGGGATAGTGGGCGGGTGCGACATTCGATTCGAAAATGCGGGCGGTTTCGAGGCAGAGGATTGGGCGGATGCGTTTGCCGCCGGCGAAGACGCTGTAGCGCATGGCTTGGTGGATGGACGGCGGCTGGGCCGATTCGGCGGGCATGAGGCGGTCGAGCGAAGTGTCGACCGCTATGCGGTCCTCTTCGAAGAAGGTGGGGACATTCATTGTGGAGGGAGCAGGAACTCGAGGAGTAGGGTGGACACGGACGCCAATCGGGAGATGGGCGTTCCCGGGAGGCGTGACGTGGTCACGATTCGGACTCGCTTTCAGGGTCGAAGGGTTCGGCAGCGAGTTTGCCGTCGGCTTTTTTGAGTAGGATTTCGACGCGGCCTTCGGCTTCTTCGAGTTGTTTCTGGCATTCGCGGGACAGAGCGACGCCTTCTTCGAAGAGCTTCATGGCGTCGTCGAGAGAGAGTTGCGGGCTTTCGAGGCGGCGGACGACCTCTTCGAGTCGAGCTAGTGAGCGCTCGAAATCGGGCTTCTTAGGCGGTTCAGGCTTTTTGGGTGCGGGTTGAATCACGCGATGGGCTTTTGACCTCAGCTTCTATTTTTGGCAGTACGCACAAAAGTAAGTGGAACGTCCGCCTTGAGCGACGCGCTTGATTTCGTTTCCGCACCGGCGGCACGGCTTTCCCTCGCGGTCATAGACGCGAAGGATTTTTTCCAGGCCTTGGAACCACCAATCCGGGTCGCGAAAATCAGGCGGTGGACGTAGACAGCATTCTAAGGCACGCGCGAGAACGGAAACAATCGCTTTGTGGAGGCCGCGGGATTCGGCGGTGGTCAGGGAGTTGGCGCGGCGGCGCGGATTGAGTTTGGCGTGCCAGAGGGATTCGCAGGAATAGATATTGCCGATGCCCGCTACGCGAGATTGATCGAGGAGAAAATCTTTCAAGGGGCGTTTCGAGGTGGCGAGAAATTTTGCCAATAGGGCGGTCGTGAAATCGGGCGAAATCGCGTCTACGCCCAAGCCGGCGAGCGCGGGGCAGGCTTGCTCGGATTCCCAAATTTGAACGCGGCCAAAATGACGGGCGTCTGCGAAACCGAGAACGCCGTTGGTGAGTTCGAAAGCGACGTCGACGTGGATGCCGGCGGGTCGTTGATTGGCGATGGCAAGCATTTTTTTTGCATTGGAAAACCAGAGAAGCTGGCCGTCGAGTTTGAAATGCAGGGTGATGATTGCATTTGGGAGTTGGAGGGAGAGATATTTTCCGCGTCTTTTTACTGCGAGGATTCGCTGGCCTTCGGCAGTTCGTGCGAGGTGGGAGGGGTTTTGCGGTTTTGTGGCGATCGAGTGCAGGACGTGGACGCAGCGGATCAGCTGGCGCTCGACCAGAGGGCGCAGGGTTTGTGCGACGGCTTCTACTTCGGGGAGTTCGGGCATGTTAGGTGGTGATCGCTTCGAATTACAGAGATGGTTTCAGAATTAGAGAATGCCTTCGCGTTTTGGCTTCCGCTGGATCGGTGAAGGGCATGAAGATGGGCTTGCCCTCGTACCAGTAAGAAAATTGATCGGTGTAGTGGCCGCTGCCTAGTTGGCCGGATTCGCCGGCAGGGATCAGGAGGACGGAATCATCCCAATTGGCGAGATTGGCGATGAAGCGCATGGAGGGGCCGTGGTGAGTGGTGGCGGCGCGAACGCTGAAGAGCGTGCCGGATTGTGGTTTTCCGGTGATGCTCAAGAGCGTTTTGAGAAAGCCTTGGCGACCGAGGGGATGGAGCATGTCGAGCGAATCAAATTCTTTCCACTCCCAGTCCTGGATGCGGTTGCTTTTGAATTGCTCGGCGAGCATAGAGACGGCGCGGTCGGCGGCGGCGGCTAGCAGTTCGTCGTAGCTTTTGTAGGCGGGAGGGATCCAGTTTGACGGGCGGTTAGTCAGGATTTTTTGGAGGAAAGTTGTGCTGCGCCATTCGTAGAGATTTGTGCCGTCGCCGAGATATGGTTCGAGGAGCAGATGGAGCGAAGCGCGACGGGCCATTTCGAGGAAAGAGACAAGCGGGGAATCGGCGTCGGCGATCCCGTTCCAGTCTTTCAGGCTTTCTATGAGCTTTTGGGCGCGGGGATTCTTTGGTTGCACCGTCTTTGACGCGGCCAGGAGTTGGTCTGCTAAGAAAACATGAGGATAGCTGTATGTGTCGGTTTCGACTTTTAGCATGTCGATGGGGCGGAGGCCGTTTTTGTTGTGGAGGAGGTCGTAGATGCGGGCGGTGCGATAGGGTTCTTCCCAGCGGTCGGTTAAGTAGGGCTTGTAACTGGGGCCAACGACGCGGGCGTTGGCGGTGACGATTAGGCCGCTATCAGGATTGAGCGCCTGAGGGAGCTGATCGAAGGGAATGTATCCGGCCCACTCGTAGTCATCGGTGTCGCCGGGGACAGGGACTTCGCCGCGGCCTTTCTTTCGGATGGGGACGCGGGCGGCCATGATGTAGCCGATGTTGCCTTCGACGTCGGCGTAGACGGTATTTTGGCCGGGGCCCCAGACGTTTTTCATGACAGCGCGGAATTCATCCCAATTTTGAGCCCGGGAAAGCCAGTTGTACGTGTTCGCGAGGCCGCCGGGTTCGAGGGCGGTCCAGCGGAGGGCGTAGACTTTGTCGCCTTCGCGGCGGACGACAGGACCGTGGCGAGTGACGACTACTTTTAGGTGGTCGTCGGGCCGACCCTTGACGTGAATGACTTCGTCGAAAGTTTGGGCTCTGACCCAGGCGCCGTTGACGCGGTATTCGTCGGGCGCGGCGGGATCGAAGGTTTCGATGTAAAGATCTTGGACATCGGCGCCGTTATTCGTAAAGCCCCAGGCGATGCGATCGTTGTGGCCGATGACGATGAGCGGAGCGCCGGGGAGAGTGACGCCTTCGGCGTTGTAGCCTGGAGCGCTGAGATGAACTTCATACCAGATGGGAGGGATAGAGAGTTCGAGATGGGGGTCGTTGGCGAGTAAAGGCTTGCCGGTGGCGGTGTGATCACCGCTGACGACCCAGTTGTTGCTGCCCAGGCCTTGGCGAATTTCGGATTGCGTTTGTTCGAGGTAGCCTTTAATGGAAGGCCAGAGCGCGGAGCTGAGATCGGCGTAAGTTTCTGACGTTACAACGTTGTCGATGCCAGTGCTCACAGTTGCTTTCAGCACTGGGTCGTCCGAATCGTCGTCGTCCTCGGGGCGGCGGGAGCGGATGCGGGAAGCCTTCGAGCCGTCGTTGGGGACGTGCGGGTCGCCGATGACGAAATGATCCATAGGGGAATCCTCGGCGAAAAGATCTTTGGAACGCTCGGGGCCGACGCGGGCTTCGACTTTTGCGCGGTCGAGCTTGCGCTCCCACGTGTCGGTCAGCGTCTGGTACATGTAGCCGGCGATGACGAGGGAATCGGTGGGCTGCCAGGGTTGGGGTTTGTAATTGAGGAGCGAAAATTCGAGAGGCAGGCTTTTTTGGTGTTGGTCGATAAAGCGGTTGACGCCGCGGGCGTAGGCCTCCAATAGCATGCGGGGATCCTGGTCCATGCAGGCAAAGTCGCGTTCGGCGGCGCGGGAAAAGCCGAAGGTGCGAAATTGGCGGTCGGACTTCAGCGCGAGAGGGCCGACGATTTCCGAGAGCTGGCCCCGCGAGGCGCGGCGCATCAAATCGAGCTGCCACAGGCGGTCCTGAGCCGTGACGTAGCCCTGCGCTTCGACGGCATCTTCAAGCGAGGCGGCGCGGACGTATGGGACGCCCCAATTATCGCGGTCGACGGTGACTTCTTTGTGCAGGCCGGGAAGAGAAATTGTACCGTCGAGCTGCGGAAGCGGGCGGTAGACGAGCCACCAGGCGGCCGTGCAGACGACGATGAGGACTACCGTGAAGATCCAGATGAGAACGCGAAGGATGGTCCGCAAGAAGTCTCCCGGCCGCCGGAATCGAAATTTGAGTTTAGTGGACACGCTTGCGGGGCGCAACCGGGCGGATGGGCTTGGCGGCTGTGATAATCTAACCGGATACGACTATGAGCATTTATAAACCAGTGCCCCGAGTGCCGGATTTTCCTGCGATGGAACGCGAGATTTTGCGCTTCTGGGAGGAGAAACGGATTTTTCAGAAGCTGCGCCAACAGACGGCTGACGGGCCGCGCTGGTCGTTTCTCGATGGGCCGATCACGGCGAATAATCCGATGGGCGTACATCACGCGTGGGGGCGATCGCTGAAGGACATGTACCAGCGATATAACGCGATGCGTGGTTGCGCGCTGCGCTACCAGAACGGATTCGATTGCCAGGGATTGTGGGTGGAAGTGGAAGTCGAGAAAAGTTTGGGACTGAAGACGAAGCGCGAGATTCGGGATTTCGGAATTGAGAATTTTGTGCGGGCGTGCAAGGAACGCGTGCTGACTTACGCGGCGCGACAGACGGAGCAATCGATTCGGCTGGGGTATTGGTGCGATTGGGACGATCCGAAAGTGCTGATTGCTTTGCGCGACGCTTTGGCGGATGGAGACCGCGTGGTGACTGTGAAGTTGCCTAGCGGGCTTACACAGACTGCGCGGGCGAGCGAGATTGTGCGGAAGCTCGGTTCGGCGGAATACGGCGGGAGCTATTTTACCTTTTCGGACGAGAACAATTACACGATTTGGTCGTTTTTGAAGAAGTGTCACACGGAAGGATTCATTTATCGCGGGCACGACGTGATGCCGTGGTGCGGGCGCTGTGGGACGGGCCTTTCGCAGATGGAAGTGGCGGAGGGGCGGCGAATCACGACGCACACGTCCGTATTTGTGCGGTTTCCGATTAGAGGCGCGCAGCAAACGGCGCTGTTGATTTGGACGACGACTCCTTGGACGCTGACTTCGAACGTCGCCGTGGCCGTGAATCCGGAGCTGACTTATCTCAAGGTCAAGCACGGAGACTGGTTTTATTACGTTGCGAAAGGAAACTTCGAGCACGATCGCGTGCAGGATTTGCAAGTGGAAGGGAAGCATGAGACGCACAAGTTGCCGTCGATTCGAACGATTTTGAAGGGCAGCGGGGGCGTTGAGGTCGTGGAGGAACTCTCTGGCAAGGATTTGATCGGGCTCATGTATCAAGGGCCGTTCGACGAGTTGCCGGCACAGAAAACACCGGGTGGCGTTTTTCCTTATGGTGAAACAGGGGGAGGAAAGAGCGCGGCCGAAGCGCATCGCGTGATTGCGTGGAAGGAGATCAGCGAGGCGGAAGGAACCGGGCTGGTGCACATCGCACCAGGGTGCGGCGCAGAAGACCAACAGCTTGGCAAAGAGAATGGGATTCCGTTTATCGCGCCGCTGGATGATAGCTCGATTTTCCTTGACGGATTCGAACAGTTCACAGGGCGCAGCGCGAACGAAGTGGCGGATGACATCATCGCGGCGCTGAAGAGTTCTGGCTTCCTGGTTGCACGGGAGAAATATCCGCACGTATACCCGCATTGCTGGCGCTGCAAAGAAGAGCTGGTGTTCCGGCCCGTCGACGAATGGTTCATTCGAATGGATTGGCGAGACCGCATCCAGCGAGTGGTGCCGGGGATCAAGTGGATTCCGCCAGAGGGCGAAGCGCGCGAGCAAGACTGGCTGCGCAACATGAGCGACTGGATGATCTCGAAGAAACGCTTCTGGGGATTGGCGCTGCCGATTTGGGTGTGTGGTGATTGCAGCCATTTCGTGGTGATTGGGAGCAGGGAAGAGCTGCAGGAAAAGTCGGTCGAAGGTTGGGACGTGTTTGAGGGAAACTCGCCACACCGGCCCTACATCGATGCGGTGAAGATACCCTGCGAAAAATGCGGCGGGCTTGCGACGCGCATCGAGGACGTGGGGAACCCGTGGCTGGACGCGGGGATCGTGCCGTTCAGTACCATGCGCTACTCCACGGACAAAGCGTATTGGGAGAAGTGGTTTCCGGCGGACTTGGTGCTAGAGAGTTTTCCGGGTCAGTTTCGTAATTGGTTCTATTCGATGCTGGCCATGAGCGCGATGATCGACGGCCGCGCTCCCTTCAAGGCCCTTTTGGGTCACGCGCTGGTTCGCGATGCGCGAGGCGAGGAGATGCATAAGTCCAAGGGCAACTCGATCGCATTCGACGAAGCGGCAGAGGCGCTGGGCGCGGAAGTGATGCGCTACATTTATACGGAGCAGAAGACAGCGCAAAATCTAAATTTCCCAGATTTGCATCCCGCTGCAGGTGCGGGCCAAACAATCGATGGAGACGCGCGGCGTAAACTGCTGACTTTCTGGAATTGCTACAGTTTTTTTGTGATGTATGCAGGCGCGGACGATTGGAGACCAGGCGGCGCTCCTGTTGCGGTGGCGAACGAGTTGGATCGCTGGGTTTTGAGCAAACTGCAGCGGCTTGTGGCAGAGGCGAACAGCGCGTTTCAGAATTATGAGCACTATAAGCTGATCGAAGCGTTCCAAACATTTGATGAAGAGTTTTCAAATTGGTATTTGCGGCGATCGCGGCGGCGCTTTTGGAAAAGTGAAGCGGACGCGTATCAAACTCTTTATGAAGTGCTGACAACTGTTACCCGCGTGATGTCGCCTGCGCTTCCGTTCTTGACCGAAGACATCTACCAGAACCTTGTGTGTTCGGTGAATGCCTCGGCGCCGGAATCGGTACATTTGACGCCGTATCCGCAAGTGAATGCTTCGCTGATCGACGAAGCGCTCGAACACAGTATTGAGGCGGTGATCCGGGTCAAGAATCTGGCACTCAGTCTTCGCACGCAGAGTAAAGTGAAGATTCGGCAGCCGTTGAGCACACTTTATGTGCGGCCAAAAGATGCGGCGGACCGGCGCGTCCTTGAGAATCCCGATTACGTGGCGCAGATTCTGGAAGAAACCAATTTGAAGCGTCTTGTTTTGATCGAGGACGAGAAGACGCTCGTGAAGATTCGTCTCAAGCCAGACGCGAAGAAGATTGGTGCTCGCGCTGGCCGATATTTAAAGGCGATTGGTGAGGCTTTGGAAAATGCCGGTCCGGCGCAGGTTCTCAAAGGCGGGCCATATTCGCTTACGGTAGCGGATCAAGTGTTTGAGCTTGCTCCGGAAGAGATCGTGATTTCTTTCGAGGGGCCGGAGAATCTCAAGTGCAGCCTCGAACAAAATACATTCCTGGCGCTGGATACGAAATTGACGCCGGAGCTGCTGCAAGAAGGCCTGGCGCGAGACTTCAACCGCATGCTGCAGGATCAGCGTAAGGCGTTGAACCTCGACATTTCGGACCGGATTGTAGTGAGTTATTTTGCCTCGCCGCGCATCGCGGAGGCGGTCACTGCGCATGAAGCGTTTCTGCGAAGCGAATTGTTAGCGGAGCGGCTGGAACTCAGCCCGACGCCGAACGGTGGAATTAAGCTGGCGCTCAGCGGCGAAGACATCTTCGTCACCATCGCACGTGTGTAGAGAGGACACCCGCGCCGCGCGAGCCATGCGCATACTGCTACAATGCCGCTAGAGGATTCCTGAGAAACCATGTTTGCAGTGCGCCTGATCGGTGTGTTGGCGCTCATCGCGCTCAACGGTTTTTTCGCGGCTGCGGAGTATTCGCTCGTCGCTGTGCGGCTTTCCCGTGTACGCCAGCTTGTAATCAAAGGAGACCTCCGAGCTCGTGTGGTCGAGCGTTTGCTTGGCGATTTGCACCGCGTCGTATCGGGCGTGCAGGTCGGAATGACGCTGACAAGCTTGGCCATAGGGGCACTTGGTGAAACCACCCTGGCGAGCGCCTTGCAACAAATCTGGCATGGCAGCGGCAGCACGAGCACAATCTTTTTCGCGCACACTCTCGCATTGGGTTTGGCTTTCGCTTTGCTAAGCGCGATGCACGTTGTGCTTGGTGAGTTGGTACCAAAGACAGTGAGTCTGGCCAAGGCAGAGCGCGTAGCGCTTCTTATAGCGATGCCTTTCGAGTGGTTTCTGCACACGTTCCGCTGGGCCATCGATTTGCTGGACGGGATGTCCGGCGTCATCGTGAAGGCTATGGGCGTTTCCTCGCCGCAGGGTTACGGCACGGCCCACTCGACGGAAGAATTGCAGATTCAGATTCAGCAGGCGCGCGAACGCGGGCTGCTCGCTCCGGGCGAAGAGAAATTCATCGTCAGCGCGATCGAGCTGGGGCAGGTTCAGGTGCGCGAAATCATGGTGCCTCGGCCGGATATGCACACGCTCCCCGTCGAAGCAAGCCTGGACGAAGTGATGCGCGTGTTCGCTACTTCGCAGCGCTCGCGAATACCGGTGTATCGCGGGTCGGGCGACCATATTCTCGGGTTCGTGCACATCAAGGACATGCTTTGGATTCTGCTCGACCGGGAGCGGCGGATGGAAGAGAATCTGCCACCGCCCCCCTTCGACCTGAGGCGCGTGCTGCGCGAGGTGTTAATCGTGCCGGAAACGAAACCCGCGAGCGAGCTGTTGCAGGAACTTCGTTCGCGGCACATCGGTATGGCTATGGTTGTCGATGAATTCGGTAGCATACTCGGTCTGGCGACGCTGGAAGACATCCTGGAGCAGGTCGTCGGCGAAATCCATGACGAGTTTGACGTCGTCGAGCGGCCTCTTACTCTTGCCGACGGCGCGGTGATTTTTGACGCGGCGCTGAATGTTCGTGATTTAGATGCACAGTACAACATCACCCTGCCGGAAGATCCGGCGTATGCCACGGTCGGGGGATTTGTTCTGGACCAGCTGGGTTTTATACCGCGCGGCGGCGAAAGTTTTGAATATGGACAATTTCGTTTCACAGTTGTGGAAATGGACGGACGCCGCGTCGCGCGCGTAAAGATTCAGCGAGTCCGGCCCGCCCCTGAAGTGGACCAAGCGACGGAATCTAGCGCCAATACGGAGAATGCGGCGAAGACTACGAAGGCCGCCGCAGCGGATTCCTAGAGCAACGAATCATGGCGCGCCATTTTTCCCAGCACGTCCTGATCCTCCGACGCTGCCTCTGGCATTTTTGGACGCTGATGGTCTTCGCCGCCGTTACCATTCCTTCCGGGATGTTCCCGGCTTAGGAGCGTTGCTATCGGCACGATGGCTGACACTCGGTAGAGTGTCAGGATGGACAAGATTTCACGCATGAGCATTGAGGTTCGTGAGAGTCCCGTAGAAAATGAACGCGTGAATCCGCACAAGCACCGAATAGCCGATTACCTGCAGCCCAAAACGCTTTCCATGTTGTTGCTCGGGTTTTCTTCAGGCCTTCCCTTCTATTTGGTTGGCAATACGTTTGGCTACTGGCTGCGTGATGAACACACCTCCCTGACTGCAATCGGCTTTCTTTCTTGGGTGGGCATAGCCTATTCGCTGAAATTTCTCTGGGCGCCATTGATGGATCGCGTCGACTTGCCGCTGTTTAAGCGGCTTGGACACCGGCGCGGATGGATGATGTTCTCGCAGATCGTGGTTGGGCTAGCGCTCGTTTCCATGGGCGGAATCGGCACGAGAGCCGGGCTCGGCCGTCTCGGTGCATTTGCGCTCATCGTAGCTTTTGCGTCAGCGACACAAGACATTGTGGTTGATGCGTGGCGAATCGAATCGGCAGACGACGGAGAAGAACAAGGGCTCCTCGCGTCTGCCTATCAGTTCAGTTACCGACTGGCTCTCCTGGCTACGGATTCCCTCATCCTGATTGTGGCGGCGGCCGTCGGCTGGCGAGTTTCCTACGCTATCTACGGCGCTGGCATGGCCATCGGAATTATGGCCGTATGGTATGCGAAAGAACCCGAGCGCGCGAATGCGGTGATGAGTGAAAGAGAACACGCAGGGCAACTCTGGACGCCGCGCGGCTTCTTCGACGCCATTGTTGGACCGTTCATCGCTTTTTTCCGAGCGCATGGCTGGCTTGCATTTGTAATGTTGGCGGCCATCAGCCTCTACCGCTTGCCGGACTTCGTGATGGGGCCGATGGCGAATCCTTACTACCACGACCTGGGCCTGACGAAGCAGACGGTCGGAGCGGTGCGCGGTTCCATCGGGCTCATCGGTACTTTTGCCGGCATTGCAGCCGGCGGATACTGCTCGCTGAAGCTTGGCTACATGCGCGCCCTTATCATCGGGGGCATTTTGCAGGCAGCTGCGACTGCTTCCTTTGCGACTCTCGCTTACGCAGGCTTGAGTATTCGTCTCTTCGCGTGCGTCATGGCAGGTGACAATTTCAGCTTCAGCTTCGCCGGCGTTGCGCTGGTCGCTTACATGTCGAGTCTTACCAGTCTGGGATACACCGCCACGCAGTATGCGCTTCTGAGTTCGACGTATGCGTGGCTGGGAAAAATCTTGAAGGGCTTCTCCGGCGCCGCGGTCGAAAGCCTGAGCGCCACGCACGGCCTGATTCACGGTTATGGCATTTTCTTTATCGCTTGCGGACTGACCGGCTTGCCTGCCGTCCTTCTGTTTGCGGCATTAGGTTACTGGCAAAGGCGAAAGCAACCGACGCCAGCCTCTACCTAAGGACTCTTCATCGGTGCGCGGCCGCTGTCCAGTCGGTGCGCGCAGCCATCTTTTTGACGCTCCACATCTCGTTATTTTTCCCTCGTGGGCAGTCATGACAGCCGTGCTGGCCTTCATTCACTTAGGAGATGAGTGGCGCGGCTGGCTCGATCCGCGAACGCGTTCGCAGGTGGCGGCTCTTGAGCACAGCCGCTGAAATAACTAGAACGGACCGTTTCTGATGTTTTTCGATCTGCTTCTGAGATTGGCTCGCGATTTGGCAGAAGGGAATTACTTCTTAGCGAGAACCACCGCCGCGCCGCGGCCAACGCTCAATGTCTTGGAGGCATTGCCCTTGTTGAGTGCAATCTCTAGATAGCCGCTGGACCCGATATACGCAATGGGCTCGCCCGTTTTGCCGTGAGCGAATGTTTCTACAAGCCGGTTTACCGCGTGGGTGCCGACCTGCAATTTCAATCCGCTGCCGTTTTGTGCTTCGCTGGGTAAATCCTCGGCGCGAAAATTCGTCACGAGATTGCCGAAAGGGTCGATTCGCAGAACGACTCCCTTGGCGCCCCCGTCCACACTTTTTGGCTTAGGCAGCGCAAACCGCTTGTAGTCCGTAATTTCGTCACCCATGCTGGGCGTTTGCCAGCCCTTCGAGAGCCATGCCGCCACCGGAGCAAAAATGTCGCGCCCGTGGAAGGTCTTACTCACCGGCTGCAGGTAGTAATGTTCCGCGTTCGCATGCCGGACGACCATATTGTTTTGCTCGCGTTCATAGATTACGGAGAGCACTCCGTTGTCCGGCGCAATGAAATACTGGTTCTGAGCGCTCACGAGCAGCGGCCGCCGCTCCGTTCCCACACCTGGATCTACGATCACCATGTGAATTGTCTTCGGGGGAAAGTAGGAATAGGCCGCGCCGATCGATAGCGCACCATCGAGTAAATCGAAGGGCGTGACGTGATGCGTGATGTCCACGAGGGTCACTTCGGGATTAATTTTGAGGATGACTCCCTTCAGCGTCCCGACCAAGTGGTCGTCGGTGCCAAAGTCTGTTGTCAGTGTGATGATGGCGTTGGCCACGAGGTTCTCCAGCCTTGGGTATTCGGCGCGCACGGCGTGCCGCGAAGTGGGGAGGCACTCCGTACTCTTTGACGCTATCGGAGCCTCGCGCACTCGTCAAGAAATCGCGCGTCGCCTGCTGTGCAATCGCCAACGGCGAGGTTATCACCGTACCCGCAAACGGCTTTGCGGCCGTAACGCTTTGGTGGTACCCGTCTCCGCAAGCCTAAACCGCATTAGCTTTTTTTAGCGCTGCGCCGTGCGGGCCCCGTGCTGCCCCTGATAATGAAGTCGGGTTCGATGATGATTTCTTTGGGATAGGGCTGCTTTGGCGGAGCGTTGAGGCGCTGCAAAACAGTCTCGGCGGCGAGCACGCCCATCCGACGGAGAGGCTGTTTAACGGTTGTAAGGCCGGGGTTCTGAAAGGCAGCGCTCTGAATGTCGTCGAAACCGACGACAGAAGTGTCCTCCGGGGTGCGCCGGCCTGCTTCGCGCAGAGCTTGAGTTGCACCGATCGCCGAGACATCGTTGAAGGCAAATAACGCGCTGAACGGTTCGCCAGAGGCGAGGAGTTTTTGAGTGACCAGATAGCCGAGTTCGGGAGAAGAGGATTCACCTTCGAGCTGTCCTACCAAACGATTCTTGATTTGGATGCCTAGTTTTGCGGCGGCCTTGCGTACGGAATCCCAGCGAACGGCTGTGTCGGAACTGAATTCCTGCCCTTTGATGAAGGCGATCTGGCGGTGCCCGAACTGGACAAGATGTTCCAGCGCAAGGGATGCTGCGCGCGCGTGATTAAGGACGATGTTTGTTATCCCGGGGATATCGCGATGACCGGAGACCGCCACGGCGGGGACCTGCACGCTTTCAGAGAGAGCGGTATCCACCACAATCAGGCCTTCGACGGCGCGTTGCTGCAGCAGAAGAGGATATTCTTCGATGAGCTCATTTCGATGCCGGTGGCTGACGACAAAATAGAAATAACCCTCCTGGAGCAGATGATCTTCAATTCCGGACAATACCAGCGATGCGTAGCCTTCGCTGATCTCCGGCACGAGCACGCCGATCGTGAGGCTTCGCTGCTGGCGGAGAGATCTGGCGAGATGGTTCGGACGGTAATTGAGTTCTCGAGCCGCCGCGCGAATTAATTCCTGGGTGCGCAGAGGAATGGAGCTGGCCGCGGGGACTTTGTTGAGTACCAGGGAAACGGCAGTCTTCGACAATCCCAGATGTTCTGCGAGAACTCGCAGACTGACGGTATCTTTGGCAAGTCTTTGAACCTTAGAGGGATGCGTGGTCTTCGAACGCGGCATTGGTGGGTTCGGTGCGTAGTCTCGCACATCATACGGAATCAGGACAAGCCCTTGGACTGATCCATTTGAACGGTCAGCGGAAAGATCCACATGCTTGACACATTCGAGGTGCCTTCTTCTCCTACTTTCCGCTCCGCCGCGGCGGAACGGGCTCTGGGAAAGCAATGTGCGCTCTCCTAGAGCGTACTAGGGGAGAGCTTGAAAGTTTGCGCTCGGTTCTGGAGCAACATTGGGGCGGACAACCAACAAATCAGGGCCGCGGGCGACCAGAGCGGCAGTTGCAAAGCCGAGAAAGAGCCCGTGTTCCAGGATGCCTGGAATTTTTTCCAGCTTGTCCGCCAGATCCGATGGAAATTCGATGACTCCAAATTTGCAATCCAAGATGTAGTTCTGCTGATCGGTTAGGTATGGTTGCGCGGGCGAGTCTGGTAATTTTCTGAGTACCGGAGTGCCGCCAAGTTTGCTGAGCGCATCCATCACCCATGGCAGCGTAAAAGGAACGACCTCGACAGGCAATGGAAAAGCTCCCAATTTCTGGACCAATTTGGAAGCGTCGGCAAGCACCAAGAAATATCGAGAGGCGTGAGCTACGACTTTTTCGCGGAACAAAGCACCGCCCCCTCCCTTAATCAAACTCAGGTCGGGAGCGATTTCGTCCGCACCATCTACGTCCAAATCGAGGACCAGGCCGTGGCTCGGGGGTATAAGAGGAATGCCCGACTGACGAGCAAGTTCCTCACTGTCGCGAGACGTAGCGATGCCCTCCACGTTCAACTCACCACGGCGGACGCGCTCACCCAGAGCCTCGATGAAACAATGAGAGGTGGAACCGCTGCCTAGCCCGAGGCGCATACCGCTGCGCACCCAGCGCAGGGCAGCTTCCGCAACGGCGCGCTTTTCGGTCGCGTGCAGATCTTTCATGATGGGCTCCTCCGCAAAATCGACACCCAAGTCTAAACCAGTTTTGCTGAAGCCATTGGATTGAGCGGTGATAAGAATTGAGCGAAGCACGACGGGAAAATGGCGTCACTCACGCAACCAATCCAGAGATTGTCGTTCTCGGGACTATCCGTCACCACTTGCCGTGGGGTGTGCGGCGACGATAGCGCCAGAGATAGACCGAGAGGATGGCCGCGGAGACCCGGGCAGGTTAGAGCTTGGCGCGAGCTTCGGGCCAACTGCCATGCAGGGTGAGAGGGCAGGCAGGCCAGGGGACTGACTCGATGACCAGGGCGCAGATGAGCGAGGCGGCGAGCGGGGTGCGAATGACGGGGTGGCGTCGTGTCGCGGGCCAGCGGAACAGGACCTATCGACACTGAAGTAGGTGCAGGAAGACGCTGGCTTTGATCAGAAGGGCGCGGCAGAAATAGGATGGCCACCTCACTAAAGCAAACACTGAGTTCTTGCCGAAATTGAAGCTGAGCTTGCAACTTTGCGTTAGTCACTATAATGTTGGGGCGACTATCGGAAAAGATGCCGCCCATTCAAAGCGGCGCACAAGCGAGGAGGAACAGCATTATGCGCCGACCCAAGATTGCGATGAGACGATCCCCCCCAAGAGCACAAGGAGACGTCAGCAACGGAGAAGCGTTTGGGGCCAAGCACATCCGCTTGAGTTCGGAGAAAGGGAAGGTGGGGGGACTTCGCGAACGCAAAAAAGCGCGGCTTCGCCAGCAGATCGTCGAAACGGCTCTGCACCTGTTTCGACAGCGCGGCTACGAGAACACGCGCATCGACGACATCGTGCATACCTTGGAGATCAGTCAGCCCACGTTTTTTCGTTACTTCCCAAGCAAAGGCGCGGTATTGCGCGAAGTGGGGCGGCGCGCGTTTGCCCGGCAGGCCGAGAGTCTTAGGTCAGAGCTTTCCAGCAAAGCTACGACGGAGCAACGTTTGCGCCGATTTTACGAAACTCTAGGAAATGTGACGGAGGTGGGGCGGCCGCTCTGGCAAGCTGTCATTCTGGCCGGCGCGATGGACCCCGTGCGGTCGCCGGAGCTGCGAGGGGCGGAGGCAGCTACAGTCAGCTTGCTGCGCGAGATCATTGCTGAAGGGCAGAGGAGCGACGAGATCACGCGTGATTTTCCGGTCGTGCATTTGGCTGAGTTTATGGAAGGGCTTTTCAATACTGTGGTCAGGCAGTGGGCCGTGGATCTTACCGGGCCGCATAAACTCACCGAACGGGTACGAAATGCGGTCGAGTTTTTTTTGCGCGGTGCCAAACCGTAGGGCGAGCAGTTCTGCTATTGACGGACATACACGCGCTATCAACTCTCCGGAACGATATAAGTCGAGCGTTGCAGATTTGTTACCAGAGATGATATGAGAGCCGCCGTACTGCGAGAGTTCAAACAGCCACTGAGCATCGAAGACGTGGATCAGCCTCAACCCGGCGACCACGACGTGTTGATCGAGGTGGAAGCGTGTGGGGTCTGCCATTCTGATTTGCACGTCGCCGATGGCGACTGGCCGCAGATTGTTTCTATCACCAAGAAGCCCTTGATTCTCGGGCACGAAATAGCGGGTCGAGTCGTGGAAAGAGGCGCATCCGTCCATGACTTACAAGTTGGCGACCGTGTTGGCGTTCCATGGGTTTACTGGACTTGCGGAAAGTGCGAGTTCTGTCTTGAAGGCAACGAGAATCTCTGTAGAGCACAAAAGATCACCGGAGTAACAGAAGACGGCGGATACGCGGAATTCGTGAAGGTCTCCGCCAGTCATGCCACGAGGATTCCGGATGGGCTCTCCTCTGTGGAGGCGGCGCCACTTTTCTGCGCGGGCGTGACCGTGTACCGCGCTATGAAGCATGCGAAATTACAGCCAGGGCAGCGTTTGGCGGTGTTCGGAGTCGGCGGGTTGGGCCATTTGGCTGTACAAATAGGGCTGGGTCTAGGCGCGACCGTCACAGCCATAGATGTGTCTGACGAAAAACTTGCGGGCGCCAAAAGCCTGGGCGCATCGGCCACGTTGAACTCGGCGAAGCTGAATGCTGTGAAAGAATTGCGGCGTTCGGGGGGAGTTCACGTCGCGATGGTTACTTCCGCAGCCAGACAGGCCTACGACACAGCCTTTCCCTGCGTCCGGCCAACCGGCATACTCCTCGTCGTCGGCCTGCCTTCCGAGTCCTTGTGCTTTCCGCCCATCCTGATGGCTGCGACTGAGATCCGCATCCAGGCGTCTTCGGTCGGAACGCGGGAAGACCTGCGGGAAGTCTTGGCACTGGCCGCTGCTGGACAAATCAGGTGCCAGACCTCGACGCGGCCTCTCTCGCAAGTCAACGAAGTCCTCGAACAGCTTCGAACTGGGCAAGTCTCTGGCCGGATAGTACTTGTGCCGCGCTGACCGCAAGACTGCCGATGGAGTGGTTTCCGCGGGAGGACCGCGAAGAGTCAGACAGAGTTTCGGATTGACAGAAACAGCCAAGATATCCCTGAAGACCCCCACCCATGGCACAGAGTCATGCGCCCATCCCCAGAGCAACACGATTCGTCTTGACGTTAGTCAATATAATGTGATACGGACAATCATAATTTTGAATGTGATGTCGAGGGGTGGAGTCCTGAAATTCCTGGGTGCTAAAAGGGGTTGAGCGCAATGGCCCCATGAGGACAGGAGAGTCCGGCCAATGCTGGGAAACGGCCGAGTATATTCGGTGAGCCCCGGGCGGAGCCGAGAGTCGTGGTCGAGGAAAGGTGTGCACGGGCCAATTCAGCGAAAGTTCGTTGACGTCTTCGTTGAGCGAGGAGGACTTATGAAGGCAACTTTACTTGCTGGCGCATTCCTATCCTTGGTTTTCTTTCTTCCGGCGAATAACTTTGCGCACGCTCAGGGTACTGGCACCTCGGGAGAAATCCGAGGAACAGTAACGGACCCGATGGGGGCGACCGTTCCGAAGGCCGCCATTACGGTCGAGGATTCCGACAAAGGAATCCGGCGGACCGCCGTGACGGAATCTGATGGCGAGTACCGTGTGACGGGGCTGCCCCCAGCGACCTATGGAGTGACAGTTGCAATTTCCGGCTTTCAAACGGAGATTCGTAAGGATGTCGTCGTCAACATCGGACAGATCGTGGTACTGGACTTTCATTTGCAGGTCGCGTCCACGACGGCGCACGTGGAAGTGACCGGGGAATTGCCGGTGGTGGATACAGAGAGAGGGAGTCAGGCGGATACACTCACGCAGGCGGATATCGCCAACCTACCCATCGACCGGCGCGACTACCTAACGTTCACGCTACTTGCTCCGGGCGTCTCGAATTCCACGCGGCTGGCCTCCGACCAGGACTATCGAGTCAAGCAGACACCGCAGAGCGGTCTTTCTTTCTACGGCAGCAACGGGCGGGGCAACAGCGTCACTGTGGATGGTGGAGAAGCCAACGACGATTCGGGCGGAGTGCGTCTCACTCTGAGCCAGGACGCCGTGCAGGAGTTTCAAGTCAACCGAAGCAATTATTCCGCTGAACTCGGGGGCGCGAGTGGGGCCACGATTAATATCGTCTCCAAATCCGGCACGAACGAGCTACATGGCAGTCTATTCAGTTATTTCCGCAATAGTGCGATGGATGCCGCCGATCCGTTTGCCATCACTCAGGCGTTGCAGCCAGGACAGACCTTCGATCCAACCCAGCCCGATAGCATGGGCCACCCGACCAAAAATTCTTTGACGCGCTACCAGTACGGTGGCGCGGTGGGATTCCCGATCAAGAAGGACAAATCGTTCCTGTTCCTATCTTTCGAGGGATTGCAGCAAGACTCTCAAAACGCTGTCCCAATTCTGACGAACACGAATGTCCTGCGACCCAATCCCTTTCAACAGACGATTATCAATGGACTAACGGGCACGGGGATTGTGCCGTGCCTGAGCGGACCCGTGGGCGCCGCTGTGGCTGCCCAGCTGGGCCTGCCGGCCCCGAACCCGACGACGAACTTGCCTGCGAGCACCTGCGCGGCCGTCCTGAATGGCGCTTTGACTCTAAACCCGGCATCGAGTCCCTTACAGGCCTTCCTGTTGAATGAGTTGGAGACAAACGGAGGGCTCTTCGACTACTCCACCCGAGAGTATTTGGGTTCAGGCCGGTTCGATCACCGTTTCAGCGACTCGGACCAGATGATGGTCTCCTACCGGTATGGGCATGATCTAGAGGAAAATCCTGACGTGCAATCGCTCACCGGCTTTTCGGCTGGCAGTTCGATTCACGATTATGACAACAATGCTCTAGCAGCTTGGTACCACCAGTTCAGCGCCACGGCTCAGAACGAAGCGCTAGTTCAATTCGACTACACTAGCTTCAACGTCATTCCAAACGAACCTGGTCAAGTCGGACTCCAAATTCCCGGCGTTGTGAATAATCTGGGAACAAGCATCTTTATACCCAACTTCACGATCACTCGCAGATATGAATTTGGCGACAATTTCACTCTGATCCGCGGCCACCACACCATGAAAATGGGCGGCTCCGAGCTGCTGCGCGGCAATCATACCGAATCGCATACTTTCTTCCCCGGCCGATTCATCTTCGGCTCGCTCCCAGGCGATCTTATAACGCCTCTGCTCCCCGCCATCGATCCGTTGCAAGCAGCATCCTTTGGCCTGCCACAAGTCTTCCAACAAGGCTTCGGCAATCCTACGTATCCCTACTGGACAAGGCCGTTCACGGCGGCATACTGGCAGGACTCTTGGAAGATCATGTCTAATTTCACGCTGAACTATGGTCTTCGCTACGAACTTGACTCCCAGTTTGCTCCTTTGAGTACCTACAAAAAAGATTTCGGTCCCCGGGTATCCTTCGCCTGGGATCCTTTCAAAGATCACAAGACGGTGATTCGAGGCGGATATGGGATCTACTACGCCCCAGTCTACGCCCAGATTCCGGATGTTGATTACTCGTTAGGAGTCTTAAACGCGAATAAAAGCTCGGTAGCGAACTCGACGTCGGCTGGTCAGGTGAATAATCTGGACGCCATTTGTGGAATGTCCGGCGCTTTCGGCTTGTACCCAGGTAACGGATCCAGTCCCTGCTACCGGGAAATCTCGATCTATATCATTCCTATCACCGGAGTGCCTGGCGGCAACCCGGCCCTGAATGCCCCGACAGTTTTCCAGACGCTTTTCGCTCAAGGCGCCATCAGCTGTACGACGCCGCCTCCAGGAAGCTATGCTTGTATTACCCCGAACGGCGGGACGGGCGGGGCCGGCGGCCTCTCTCAGTTCGGGCTCAATGTGACCAATGGCGGTCCACTTTCCCCGCTTCAGGTGATTTTCACCGATCAGCGCAACTTTAGATCCCCCTATTCTCAGCAGGCTGAATTCGGAATTGCTCGCGAAATTCTTCCTGGGTTCTCGATCTCCGCCAGCTACATTTACTCCCATACTATAGGCCTGCCCGTGGCTATCGACACCAATTTGCTTCCTGCTCCCATGAGCACCGTGACATTGGCCAATGGCAAGAACGTTTCCTACCGCAACTGGAATACGACCGCTGGTGGGGCCGATCCGCTCGGTGGCGCGGAAGGTTTGCCCTGCGATGCCAGCCAGGGCTTCGCGTGCTTTGTGAATCCGTTTATCGTCCAAAACAATCAGTACACTTCCGCCGGTTCCGCCGTTTACCAGGCTGGAATCCTAGAAGTCCAGAAACGTTTCAGCGATCATTTCATGATGTTTGGCAACTACACTTATAGCAAAGGTTTCGACACGACCACAGATTTTAACAGCGATTACGGGCCCCAAGATCCGACGAACCTGGGTGCCGATCGAGCGCTTTCCGAATTTGACCAGCGGAACAAGGTCGTAGTTGCGGGCGTTTTCGATAGCCCGTGGAAAAATCCCATTCTTGCCGGATTTCAGTTGGCACCCATTTTTACGTATAACAGCGGTCACCCCTTCAACCTGTTGGCTGGTGGCGAGGTGAACGGTAACAATCACACCACCAATGAACGCCCCATCGGCGCGGGTCGTGACACGGGAATCGGCCCGAATTTCGTCAATCTCGATATGCGCCTCACTTGGCAGCACAAGTTAGGCGAGAAGGCCAATTTGATACTTACGGCCGAGAGCTTCAACATCGCCAACCATACCAACTATGCCAGCGTGAACAATGAAGTCAGCCCACTATTTGGTCTGCCCACAAACCCTGCCAACAATACGGCGTGCCCTGCTTGTCCCCCCGGGCTGGGGAATGCCACATTCAACGTGCACGGCAGCGCTGCCCTCTCTCCCAGCCAGCCGCTGGGTTTCACTTCGGATTTCCCTAAGCGCGAAATCCAACTCGGTGTCCGCGTAGCATTCTAGTCGCCCTAAGGTCGACGCACGGCAACAGGCCGGTGCCGCAAACGGCACACCGCAAATGGTGGAGAAAGCGAACCGATTCTCGTAATCGGAGATGATGAAGTCTGGACACATTTTCGAGCTAAGCGGTCGCGTCGCTATCGTGACCGGCGGATCTGTGGGCCTTGGCCGGCAGATGGCCGAAGGCTTAGCAGAGATGGGAGCGAATCTGGTTCTCTGCGCACGGAAGAAAGAGCGCTGTGCGCAGACGGCCGGCGAGTTGGAGAAGCTTGGCGTGCAGGTTCTTGCACTCGAATGCGACGTGAAGCAGCTCACCAGCATTCAGGCGGTCGTTGATGCCGCCGTTAAACATTTTGGGCGCATCGATATTTTAATTAACAATGCCGGCACTTCCTGGGGCGCGCCTGTCGAAGCAATGACGCTGGATCAGTGGAACAAAGTCGTCGAAACCAATCTGACCGGGACGTTTCTCTTCTCGCAGGCAGTAGGGAAGGGAATGATTGCCCAGCGTCACGGAAAAATTATCAATATCGCTTCCGTCGCCGGGCTGCGGGGCTCTTCTCCGCAATTTTCAGCTATCGGTTATAGCGCCAGCAAAGGCGGCGTGATTGCCTTTACGAGAGACCTGGCCTGCAAGTGGGGCAT
Source organism: uncultured Acidobacteriota bacterium (assembly GCA_963843265.1). Taxonomy (GTDB): domain Bacteria; phylum Acidobacteriota; class Terriglobia; order Acidiferrales; family UBA7541; genus Acidiferrum. Next base: position 670,278 of record CAWJJR010000008.1, read on the forward strand.
GCATAACATCCAAGTGAATGCGATTGCGCCTGGCTGGTTCCCCACCGATATGTCAGAGAAAGTAATCGAGCGGAATAAGGATCGGCTCTTGGCTGGCATACCCTTAGGCCGCTTTGGTGGGCCGCAGGATCTGAAGGGAGCCGCCATTTTTCTCGCCTCCGATGCTTCGGATTTTGTCACTGGGCATACACTTGTTGTTGATGGAGGCCAATCCGCCTGATGTGGGCGAGCCAAGCAAGCCATGAACATCCCCCTTACACCCTTGCGTTTTCTGCGGTACGCGGAGAAGCAATATCCGCGCAGAACTGCGGTGGTCTGTAACGACCAAAACTTTACATACGCAGAGTTTGCCGAGCGAGCCGGCCGTCTGGCAGGCGCTTTACGCCAGGCAGGCGTGCAGCCCGGTGATCGCGTGGCTTTCCTCAGCACAAACTGCCATCGTTTGCTCGAAGCCTACTACGGTGTGCTCGAAGCCGGCGCGGTTTTGCTGCCGCTGAACATCCGCCTTGCTCCCAGCGAACTGAGCTACGTCCTGAACGATTCCGGTGCCAATGTTCTCTTTCTCGAAGAGCAATTCCTCGGTTTGGTCGAGTCCTTTCGTGAAGACATTCCCACCGTAAAAATGTTCTGCCAGCTTGATGGAACTCCAGAGGCTTCCTGGCTTCCTACTCAGAATTACGATGCGCTGCTGACCGCGGCCACGCTCTTTCGGGCAGACATCGCATCCATCGATGAGAATTCGCTCGCCGAGCTTTTCTATACCAGCGGCACGAGCGCGAATCCAAAAGGCGTGATGCTCACGCACAGAAATATTTATCTTCACGCACAAAACGTCTGCCTGGGATTCAATACAGAAAATGGCTCCGTTGAGCTGCACACCATTCCTCTCTTTCATGCCAACGGCTGGGGCGTCGCTCATTTCCTCACCTTGCTCGGAGGAAAGCACGTAATGGTCCACCGCTTCGATCCCAAGGAAGTTTTCCGCCTCATCGAGAAGGAAGGCGTCCATTCTTGCAGCCTCGTTCCCATCATGGCCACTGCTCTAGTGAACTGTCCGGAGCGCACGAAGTACAACTTGAGCAGCCTGCGCCGCATTGTTATCGGCGGCGCCGCCTCTTCGCCTACTCTTGTTCGCGAGGTCGAAGAAAAACTCGGCTGCGAGTGTTTTTCCGGTTATGGCTTGACGGAAACGTCGCCCTCGCTTTCGATTTCTCCTATGAAATCAGGGCTCGGTTGGACCGGCGAACAGAAATACGTGGGCCAAGCTATGACGGGCTATGCGTTCCCTGGAACCGAGTTACGCGTAGTAGACGCCAACGATAATGACGTGCCGGCCGACGGGCAAGCCATTGGCGAAATTGTTGCACGCGGCGATGGCGTGATGGAGGGTTACTGGCATCAGCCCGAAGCTTCTGCCGATGTCCTGCGTGGCGGCTGGTTCCACACGGGCGACATGGCCACCATCAACCAAGAAGGCTATTTGCTCATCGTCGACCGGAAAAAAGACATCATCGTCAGCGGCGGCGAAAATATTTCTTCGCTCGAGCTTGAAAAAGCCATTCTTGCGCACTCCGCAGTGCTCGAGGCCTGCGTGATTCCCGTGCCCGACGAAAAATGGGGCGAAGTACCTAAAGCTCTAGTGGTCTTAAAGCCGGAGACCGCAGCCATCACGGGACTGGAGCTGATCGAGTTCTGCCGCTCGCGCTTGTCGCATTACAAATGCCCGCGTTCCATCGAATTCGTTGCTAATTTGCCGAAGACCGGCACTGGCAAAATTCTGAAAAAAGACCTGCGAAGAAAATACTGGCAGGGCAAAGACACCATGCGCCCGGAGTTTCCCGCGCAGAAGACAGGTGTTTGAGCCGGCGAGTGAGGTTTCAAACGAATTGCCCTTGCGAAATGGAATCATGTCGGAGTTCGTGCCGGGCAAAGTGAAGGAGTCTTGTTCATGGATTTGAATTTAACCGTCGAAGAGTCGGCATTCCGCGACGAACTCCGCGCTTGGCTCGCCGCGAACGTCCCAAAGGATTGGGATCAGTGGCGCGAAAAACCCATCGAAGAATCCTTCCCTTATCTGCGCGCATGGCAGCGAAAGCTCCAGGAGGGCCGCTGGGCCGCTGTTTCGTGGCCCAAGGAATACGGCGGCCGCAGCGCAACTTTGATGCAGCAGGCACTTTTTTGGGAAGAGATGGCGCGCGTCGAAGCGCCGCCCATGGCCAATTCGCTCGGCTTGGGCCTCATAGGACCCACGATCATTGCGTATGGAACGGAAGCACAAAAAAAGCGGTACATCCCCAAAATTCTAAATGCGGAAGAAATTTGGTGCCAGGGCTTTTCCGAGCCGAACGCCGGCTCCGACCTTGCTGGTCTGCAAACGGAAGCCCTCCTCGAAAGTGATCACTACATCGTGAACGGCCAGAAGGTCTGGACCAGTTACGGCTGGGTTGGCGATTGGTGTGAACTCGTTGTGCGCACCGACCCTATAGCCCCCAAACACAAAGGACTTACCGTTCTGCTGGTGGACATGAAATCTCCGGGAATAGAAGTCCGTCCTTTGCGTCAAATGACCGGAGAATCCGAATTCAACGAGCTTTTCTTTCGCGATGTTCGCGTGCCCGTTGTTAATGTCCTCGGCAAAGTGAACGATGGCTGGAACGTGGCGGTGAGCACCCTGATGTACGAGCGAGGTTCTTATGGCGCTCGGCTCCATCTCATCTTTAAACGCTACATTACTCGCCTGATCGAACTCTCTCGCACCATTCTCCGCAATGGCCGCCCCGCCGCCGAAGATCCCCTCATTCGTCAGAAGCTAGCGCAGTGCACCGCGGAGATCGAAATCATGCGCTTCAACCAGATGCGCGCCTTCAGCCGCATCACCGCGACAGGCGTGCCGGGCCCGGAAGGCTCGATCCAGAAGATTTTTTGGAGCGAGCTCAACCAACGCCTGCAGCAAGTCGCGCAAGAGATCCTGGGTTCCTACGGCCAACTTATGGCCGGCGATCCGCACGCTATCGACAAAGGCCTCTGGTCCTATGCCTATCTTCGTTCACGCGGGAATACCATCGAAGCTGGCACCTCCGAAGTCCAGCGCAACATCATTGGGCATTTCGTTCTGGGTTTGCCCAGAAGCTACTGACCCGGAAACGGCAAAGAGGATACGTTATGCAATTTGGTTTGAGCGAAAGCCAGGAATTCCTGAAAGACAGCGCGCGGAAGTTTTTTGCGGGCGAATGTCCGAGCGTCGAAATGCGGCGGCTGATGGAAACGGACACCGCTTACGACGCCGCGCTCTGGGCAAAGCTGGCCGATCAAGGTTATACGGGCATTATTTTTCCGGAGGCGTACGGCGGAGTCGGCCTCGGCAAAGTCGAACTCATGCTGCTGATGGAAGAAGCGGGGCGGGCACTCTTGCCCGGTCCTTTTTTCTCGACGGTCGTGCTTGCCGGTTCCATTTTGGATGCTGTCGGCATGCCAGAGCACAAGGAAAAATATCTTGCGCCTATCTGCAGGGGAGAGCTACGCGCGACGGTTGCTATTATGGAATCAAGCGCAACCTGGAATCTTCGGGATATCCAACTGAGCGCAGCCAGCGGGAAACTAACCGGCGAAAAACTCTTTGTCTCAGACGCGGCTATCGCCGATTTTATCCTCGTCGTTGCGCGCAACGGAGTTTTGGTTGTGGATTCGAATGCGCGGGGACTGAAGATCTCTCCGATGTCCGGGATGGACCTGACGCGGAAGCTTTACGTCGTCGAATTCAACGACACGCCTGCCGAGAAGCTCGGCTCCACCGCGGATCTGCCACGAGCGTTGGACATTGCCACTGCCGCGCTTGCCGCGGAATTGGTCGGCGGAATGCAGCGAACTCTCGATCTCACGGTTGAGTACGCCAAAACGCGGAAACAGTTTGGCAAGCCCATCGGAATGTTCCAAGCCGTGCAGCACCAGTGCGCGGACATGTACTTGGAAACCGAGAGCGCACGCTCGGCCGTCTACTACGCCGGCTGGGCGCTGGAAGAGAATTCGCCCGATGCGGCCACGGCCGTCTCCATCGCAAAGATGTACGCCAGCGATGCCGCTCGCACGGTTGGCAACCGGGGCATCCAAATCCATGGCGGCATGGGCTTCACGTGGGAAAACGATCTCCACTTGTACTACCGCCGGGCGAAGGCATCAGAAACGGCATTTGGTGACGCCACGTTTCACCGCGAGCGCATCGCTTCCGCAGTGATCGACTCAGACAGTGTTTGCTCGAAGAGCGCTTAAACCTATTCTTCGCATCGCGTCTTGCGTTATAACGAATGCTGAAAGGGCATTACCATAAATGGGTACTCTCTTTCTCGTCCGCCACGCGCAAGCTTCGTTTCTCGATCCGGACTACGACAAGCTATCGAAGCTTGGAGAGGTGCAGGCACGTTTGCTTGGCGAATATTGGGCGCGACACAATTTCGTTTTCGACCGTGTCTGTACTGGCCCATGTTTGCGTCAGAAAGATACTCTCAAGCTCGTGACGGACGCGTACTCGAACGCCGGCCTCAAATTTCCCGAATCGCAAACGCTCTCGGAATTCGATGAGTATCAAGGAGAGGCGGTGCTCAAAAGCAGTTTGCCCGAATTGCTTAAAAAAGATCAGCGCGTCCGCGACCACTATGCTGCGTTCCAAACCTCGGCGGACCTAGCCGGGCGTCATAAGGCGTTTCAGAAACTATTCGAGGTGATCATTGGTAAGTGGGTGGCCGGTGAAATCCGTCGGCAAGGTGTTGAGACATGGCTGCAGTTTTGTTCGCGAGTGAATTCCGGATTGTTCAAGATTCTCTCCAGCGGCGGACGCGGTAAACGAATCGCGATTTTTACTTCCGGTGGTCCCATCGCCGTTGCCATGCAGGGCGCTTTGCAACTCTCCGCGGAAAGCGCCCTCCAGGTGAGCTGGATGTCGCGAAACTCTTCTTGGAGCGAATTTCTTTACAATGCGGAACGCTTTACACTCAGCAGTTTTAATTCTCACGCGCACATCGCAGATCCCGCAATGCTCACGTATCGCTAGGGAGACTTTTTGATGAGCGATTTGCTGGACCTTCCGGCCGCCGTCCGACCTGGCGAAGAGCTTGACTTAGCCAAGCTTGAACCCTACTTGCGCCTCCAGTTTCCGAATGTACCTGGCATGCTCGATGTCCGCCAATACCCCAGCGGCCACTCCAATTTGACATACTCGCTGCGATTCGGCGCGAAGGAGTTCGTACTTCGTCGGCCGCCTTTCGGGAGCAAGGTCAAGTCCGCCCACGATATGAGCCGCGAATTTCGCGTGCTCTCAAAGCTGCACGCCGTCTACGACCCGGCTCCCGAAGTCCTCCACTACTGCGATGACCCTTCTGTTATCGGTGCGCCATTCTACTTGATGCAACCGATTCACGGCGTGATCCTCCGAAGAGATCCGCCGCCCGGTTTGGATTTTTCATCGGAAACAGCCCGGCGGCTTAGCGGGTCTTTTGTTGAAAATCTGGTGTGCCTGCACCGAGTGGATTACCTAGCCGCGGGACTTTCAGATCTTGGCAAACCGCAAGGATATCTGGAACGGCAAGTCAGCGGCTGGACCGAACGCTACTATGGTTCCAAAACGCACGATTATCCGGAGGTAGAGAAAATCTGCGCTTGGATGCAGCAGCACATGCCCGCCACGAACGCCATTTCGCTCGTCCACAACGACTACAAGTACGACAATGTAGTGCTCGATGCGACGGACATCACCAAAATTGTGGGCGTCCTCGACTGGGAGATGTGCACCATCGGCGATCCTCTTACTGATTTGGGCACCGCGTTAGCTTATTGGGTCGATGCCACGGATACCGTCGAACTTCAGCAAAATCGCTGGGGTCCCACAACCTTCCCAGGCAGCTTCACAAGAGAGGAATTTGTCCGTTACTACGCGCAGAAGACAGGCTGCGACGCTTCCCAGATCACTTTCTATCTTGTTTTCTCACGTTTCAAACTTGCCGTCATCGTCCAGCAAATTTACTTTCGCTATCACCAGGGTTTGACTCATGACGAACGATTCGCATCCATGCCGGGAAGAATCAAAATCCTGCTCCGCGCTTCTTTGCAATGCGCGCAAACTGGAAGAATCTAGCGTTTTTCTCGACCTTCAGATTTGGACATTCCAACGCCGCGGCTGCGCAACGATCAACGAATCAGGCGTAGTAACGAACGATCCACTCCGCGACGCAGGCCGGTTTCTCCGACTGCTCGATTTCGATCGTGACCGAGTACGTCGCATCAAGCGAGTCTGGGAGCTCTTTCAAATCCAGCATCGAAACCCGCGCGCGAATTCTCGAACCGGCAGGCACGGCAGCAGGGAAGCGCACGCGATTCAACCCGTAATTTACCGCCAGCCGAACACTGCCCGGGATCTGAATCAGCTCTCCCACGAAGTGGCTGATCAAGGACAGCGTAAGAAACCCATGAGTAATTGTGCTGCCATAGGGAGATTCTTTCCCGGCTCGCTCGCGATCCACGTGTATCCATTGGCGGTCTTCCGTGGCCTCCGCGAACTGTTCAATTCGCTCTTGCCTGATCAAAAACCACTCCGTTACGCCAATTTCCTGCCCCACAAATTCTCTCAGCGATTGCAGATCTTTGATGATCAACGGCGACATTAAATTCGTCCTTTGCCAGTCGCGTGATTTTGTCGCGCCTGTGTCCCAATCATCAGTGCGAACCTGACGATCCTGCGGCTTTCTTGCCTTTGGCAAGTTCCCACTTCGCAATCGATTCAACATGCACTTCGTCCGGTCCATCGGCCAATCGCAGAGTCCGGGTTGCCGCCCACGCGCTTGCCAGAAACGTGTCCTGAGACACTCCCGCGCCCCCGTGCGCCTGAATCGCCCGATCCAGCACGCGCAAAGCCACGTTCGGCGCCACGACTTTGATCATCGCGATTTCAGTACGCGCCGCTTTGTTTCCCACCGTGTCCATCATGTACGCGGCTTTCAGCGTCAGCAGCCGCGCCTGTTCGATCTCCATCCGCGAAGCGGCGATGTCCGCGCGAATCGTCCCTTGTTCCGCCAGTGCTTTTCCGAAGGCTACACGCGCTACTACACGATTGCACATCGTTTCCAATGCTCGCTCTGCCACTCCGATACACCGCATGCAGTGGTGGATGCGCCCCGGCCCCAGCCTCCCCTGCGCAATCTCGAACCCTCGCCCTTCGCCAAGCAAGATGTTTGAAACCGGAACACGAACATTTTCAAATGTGATTTCGCCATGCCCATGCGGAGCATGGTCATACCCATATACAGTCAACATTCGCTCGATCTTCACTCCCGGCGCGTCCATCGGCACGAGAATCATCGACTGCTGTTTATGCGCAGGGGCCGATGGATCGGTCTTTCCCATAAAGATGGCGATCTTGCAGCGCGGATCGCCTGACCCGGAAATCCACCATTTTCGGCCCTGAATCATGTACTCATCACCCTCCCGCACAATTCTCGCTTCGACGTTCGTGGCATCGGAGGAAGCGACCGCGGGTTCCGTCATCGCGAAACATGATCTGATCTCGCCCGCAAGCAAGGGCGTCAACCAGCGCTCCTTCTGTTCGGGCGTGCCGTAACGCGCGAGCACTTCCATGTTGCCCGTGTCAGGCGCGGAACAATTGAAGACCTCGGACGCCATCGCGCTTCGGCCCATAATTTCGCAAAGGGGCGCATACTCTAAATTTGTCAGCCCCGCGCCCCGCTCACTATCGGGTAGAAACAAGTTCCATAGACCAGCGGCGCGGGCTTTCGGCTTTAGGTCTCCGATGATCCTCGTCGGCTGCCATCGATTTCGCTCGATCTCGTCGTGGAAGCGCTGCTCATTCGGATAAATGTGCTCATCCATGAAGGCCTGCAACCGGCGCTGCAGCTCCTTCACTTTGTCGCTGAAATTAAAATCCACAGGAGGCCTCTAATCTGACGGTCAATGTTGGGATGCTTTTTTCTTCAAAACGCAAAGTTCGCACCATGGTGTTGCGCTTCATGATTGCTAGACATGCATTCAATTTCTCGGTCCGGCTCAGTGCATAGGCAGCCGTTCTGCCGGCGAATTGATAGACAGTCCGCAGACTTAGCACGCTAAGCCGGATTATATATAATGGCCGGAAGTTAGTAAGCATCATCTGTAACTGGCTCTCACTTTCCGGGATTCTGCCTGCGTTTCTCAGAACTCTTCTCGTCAGTCCCGTGGGGATGCTTCATGTTCCTCGTTGAGAATCAAGACGCGGAAATATGTTTGGTTGAACATGACTCGCGCGGATCGCGCTCGTCCGTTATGTGTCTCATCCATCCGTCGCTCAAATACCTCGCTACTCGCTAGTGCCGCTTCAACTTCTCCCTGAGTTATGTATAATTATCAGGCTAGAACATCGAGCGGGCGTCGTACAATGGCAGTATAGAAGCTTCCCAAGCTTCGGACGTGGGTTCGATTCCCATCGCCCGCTCCAGTTACCTTGTTTCCCTCTAATAGCTTAGCGATTGGTCGCGGCGGCAAAAGGCGGCATTAAAGAGCAAAACGAGCTTCTAGGTCTCAGTTTCACTCAAAGGGTGAATAGGGCGTTCATACGGCTGCCGGGAGCAAGCCAAGAGGACCTTGCGCGCATAATCGGAATTTCTCGCGAAACGGCCAGCCGCATGCTTTCCCGGCTCAAGGAGGGCAATATCCTGTACTGGACGCATTCCGCGCTAGTCATTCAGGATTTGCCAGCTTTGGAGAAAATCGCAAGAGCCGGGCGGGGAAAACCGCTGGCCGAGGGCCGCAAGGCGGCAGTCGGCGGGCGCTGACTTTATATCATCCGGTCCGTTTAGCTGTGACACCGGTCACAGTCAGACCCCTCCATCTGTTGTAAAAAGTTGACCATTTCGTGTTCCTGGTGGTATTCCTCGCGGAGGTCCGAAATGAACTTCTGGCGGCACCGGGCAAATTCTGCTCCGCTCGCTTTGCTCGCATTATCGTGCTTTCTTGCCGCGCCGGACCGGGCCCAAAGCGATGCTGCGAGCCTCTATAAAACGAAGTGCGCGGCCTGCCATGCCGCAGACGGGAGCGGCAATGCACCTGCTGGCAAGAACCTCGGCGTGCGCGATTTTGCCTCACCCGAAGTACGAAAGGAAACAGATGAGCAACTCGTGGAAATCACTGCCAAAGGCAAAAATAAAATGCCCGGCTACGAGAAAAGCTTGAAAGAAGCGGAGATCAAAAATCTGGTTGCCTATATCCGCGAACTCAGCAAGAAAAAATAGGTGCTGGCGCGAATCCCAGCGTGGGAAACATGGATGTGCGGTTCAATTAGGCTTTGATTGAGGGAGGTTGCATGTTCGGTCCAATTGGAATTCTTATCGCGTTGATTATTCTGACGATTGTCTTGGTCGCCGTATTTCTCGTGCGTCCTTCCGTTACTGCTGGAACTGGCGGAAAGATTTTGGCATTTATCGCCCTGTGCGCCCTTCCGGCCCTTTGCATCGGAGCGGGAATGTTCACGCACATGCAGCGTTCTGAACAAACAAAGTTCTGCATTTCCTGTCACGCCATGGAAAACTACGGGAAAAGCCTGTATATCGACGACCCAAAGTACCTGCCCGCCCAACACTTTCAAAACCACCGCGTGCCGGCCGATACCGCCTGTTATGCGTGCCATGCCGACTACACAATCTACGGTCCTCTAAAAGACAAGCTGGCTGGCGTTACGCGCATCTACATGCAATACATAAGTACCCCGCCGGCGCATATCACCATTCCGGGCGGCTTCAACAATCACCAGTGCTTGCGCTGCCACGGCGGCGCTCGAGACTTCGAAGCCAATCCCGTTCATCAAGCCCTCATGGACACGCTCACTTCGAATCAGATGTCCTGCATTTCCAGCGGCTGCCACGATACCGTTCATAACGCATCCGAAGTAAACAACTTGAAAATGTGGAGGCCCGCACAATGAAACTCGGTGATATTGGAATAAATAAGTTTTTGAGAGTTGCAGGCGTGCTGACCATCCTCGGCTTGATCGTGGAAATAGTCAGTCTCTTGCGCGTTCATCCGCTTATGTTCGCCCTGTTTGCATTCGTGGGCGTGTCTTTAATCGGCCTCGGAATACTTGTTTACTTGGCTTCGCTCGTTTTTGCTGCCGGAGCGTCGCAAAATGCTGGCTCCCCTCGGCGGGAAGGGTAAGTCCTCTCAGGAAGAGAAAACATGCATTTGCTTCGCTGAGGTGGAGCGCCTCAGAACGCAAGCGGGTAGGCTCGATTAGCGAAGGGCTCGTTTTTGAAAAGAAGGCTCGATCGAGGTCAGCGCCGCCGAATCAACAAAACGAGGGCCTTCTCGCGGGGCTAGGATCGGACGCCCGCCGAGACATTCTTCCGATTTTGTGCATTCCGTGCACCGAGCGGAAGGCAGCGCATCCGGTGTCAACCGGGGTTCTGCGCCCAGCCAGTAAAGCCCATTTGCCATTACGCAAAACCCAGTCGCCGCGAACCACACCATAGCTCCCCCAACGAACCCTGCAAATAAAGTCACCCAAGGGCTGTACACCAGCACGAGCACGGACGCTACGGTGATATTAATTCCAACAAAAAGATAGATGCGGCGCTCGAGATACCATCTGTCCGTCTGCATGAAATACAGCTTCCAGCGAGGCGATTTTTCTGCCCCCAGCATCGGCGTGAAACCGAACAACCGCAGTACATTGCCAACCGGACAAAAGCCAGTAAACGCAACATTGATGGAAACGAGCCCCGTCGCAATAACCCCGAAGATCCACAGCCGGTTCACCAGCAACGCCATCGCCGTGCTCGCCAGCAGAACGATTCCGGCGATCAGCCAAACGGTCCGTTCGATGTACCACTGCCCGGTCGGAACGATATAAACGCCAGAGCGTAGTGCCATGGCAGCGAACCCATCACAAAAATAAAATAATGCAAGCCACACTTATCGCAACCACGGATAGTAGGAGAAGGTTCTGCAATCTCTCCGGCTAGAAAATTTACTTTACGATTTCACGGTGAGTCAGTTGAGTTGGCGGATGGCGCCCCTAACCGGCAAAGATTCTCGAATTCGAAGCCTATTCCCTATGCTTGCCACGAGTGTTGGAATAAGCTCGATCCCTTTGACCTCCGTTAGGCCCACAGTTGTCGATCCGTGATTTTGCGTTCGGACGCCACTTCGCCCTCGAGTGTCCTGGCATTTATTTTAGTCAGACAACTATCTCATATCTGGAAAGCGTCTTTTTCTTACGTGGGCAGAGCGCCTACAATACTCTCTATGGCTAAACGGCGATATTTTCCTGTGGCTGCGTTGGCGGCCTTGTTGCTTTTCCCTCTTTTCGTTTTTGCCGACGGCGCGAATTTTGATCTGGATGGCCCGGCGCTCCGCGTGCGCGTGACACGGGGCAAACAGACCCTCGATATCGGACAGGTTCCAAACCTTCTAAACGGCGACAAGCTGTGGATTCAGCCGGCTTTTCCCGCAGGCCAAACGGTGCACTATCTGCTGATCGTGAGTTTCCTGCGCGGAGCGACCAATCCGCCGCCGGTCGAGTGGTTCATGAAGGCCGAAACGTGGAACGATCCTGCGCGCGGAAAGGGCATTACCGTCACGGTTCCGCAGGGCGCCGAGCAAGCTTTATTGATGCTGGCTCCAGTGACGGGTGGCGACTTTACGACGCTGCGCGGTGCGGTTCGCGGCAGGCCCGGAACTTTCGTTCGCGCGGTGCAGGACTTGCAACAGGCCAGCCTGCAACGCACCCGCTTGGACAAGTACCTTGCGGCGATTCAGAAGATCGCCGCAAACGATCCCAACGATTTGCACAAAGACGCTCCGCTTCTTGCGAAGAGCCTCAAGATCAAGCTTGACGACGACTGCTTTGAAAAACCGCCAGACCAGCAAGCCGAGTGCCTGACGCAGAACTCCAATAGTCTCGTGCTGGATGACGCCAGCACGCAGTCCATGGTCGCCGAGCTCACCGCGGAAGCGAACACCGACTTGATCGGGCAGATCAGCTCGTCGCGCATGGCCGGCGGCGGTGCCTACAGCCCTTATGTAGGTGCGGTCGTGGACATGGTGAAAATTTTCAGCAATTTGCACACGGCGAAATATCAATACATTCCGGCGATTTCCGTCGTCAACGATGAACGCATTGGAACCAAGCTGAATAATCCGCCCTCCTTCCACGATCCGAAGTCCGTCATCGTCATTGGCCTCCCGCAGATCGGTCCATCCCATCCCCCGGTGCTCATCGCTTCCCAGACTGAAAAGTTGCATTGTCTGCAAGACTCTTCCTTCGTGTTGCCAGTCGATGGAGCTCCGCTCCTGTTTTCGACGGATTATGGACGCAATTTGAAGTTGCACATTAAGGACGCCACCGGCAAAGCGGTTGAACTGCCAGTCACAGGTGATGCGGAACGCGGCGGCCTGGTACTCAGCGGAGCAAAAAACCTTCCTCCCGGAATTGACGGCAAGGCAAAGCTAAAGGGCTTGTGGGGTTTCGACAGTTTCGACGGGCCTTCGTTTCAATTGTTAAGCGCCTCGGAACCTGGCGGCTGGAAGGTGCGGCCAGAGGATGCCAGTGAACTGCTCGTTGGCAAAGCCGAGACGGTGCATCTGCTCTCGCGAGAGGCTGGATGCAGCGAGAAAATTACGCTGGCCAGCGATCCCGCCAAAGCTCTTACCTGGAAGACAGACAAAACCGGAGAGATTGAGCTGCAGCTTCCGCTCGAAAATGTGAAGCCGGGCGAGCTGTCGCTGGAGATCAAACAATTCGGTGTACCTAAAGCCGAGCCTGTCTCTCTGCGCGCGTATTCAAACGACGTAAAGCTAAAAAACTTCAGCTACTACGCCGGCGACACCACGCTAAGCGTCACCGGCGCCCATCTGGAGCAGCTCTCGTCACTAAAACTGGAAGGCGTTCGCTTTGTGCCCGGCGATGCTGCGGATTCCGGTGGCGAGCTGACGCTCAAGGCGCAGGGCGACCCTTCAGCGCTGAAGCCGGCCGGTGAGCAGACGGCAAAGGTGTCTCTGCGCGATGGCCGGACTCTGGATTTGAATGGGGAAATCGAGCCTCCCCGGCCGCACATCACCCTGCTCGACAAAGACGTCGTGACCGCACCCTCTGGCGATCCTTTAGCATTTCTGCGGCTGGGCGACCCCAACGACCTTCCCATCAACGGCACGCTCACTTTCTTCGTTAAAACCGCCACGAAATTTCACCGTTCCATGAAACTCGAGATAGCCACCGCGGACGAAAGCGCGAGCGTGCAACTGGGTTTCGCCGACGGCGGTCTAATTCTGCAGGATGACACCACGGCCCGCGCCGAACTGAACCCCGCAAAAAGCTTCGGCCCCTCCGTCTTCGGAGAGCTTCGCTTCCGTGTTATCGATAGCGACGGTGGCAAGAGCGATTGGCAGCCGCTGACGCGCCTGGTCCGGCTCCCGAAAATCACGCGGATTGTCTGTCCAGAAGATGTCGCCAAACCCTGCCGACTCGAAGGTTCCGATCTTTTTCTGATCGACGCGCTTTCGTCTGACGAGAAGTTCACCGCGCCGGCGGTGGTGTCGGAAGGCTTTGCCGGCGCCTCAATCTCCGTCCCGCGCCCGAACGGCACACTCCTTTACGTTAAGTTGCGCGATGCGCCGGGCGCGATCAACCATTTGTTGGCTCCGGTTTTCCCCGAGCAGTGAAAATTCGCTTCGTTGAAATTCGCGTGTCGGCCCGCTCCTGGCCGCGCAATTCCGAGTCGGGCACGTTCGCCTTCGCACACAATTTCTACTTTTTCTTGTCCCACACTTCCCAAAAAAGCTTCACCGTCGCCGGTCCGTGCCCCGCGTAGTGGTTGTTGGCGTATGCAAATATCTTGATGTTACGCGTCACAAATTCTCTAAACAATTCCACCCAGCGTTCCATCTCGGGGCGGCGGTCGACGATGGTCTTCTTCCACGTTTTCGTTTGCTCCTCGATTCCTTTGCGGTCTCCCAGCCACCGTATGTACGTAAAGTCCGCGGTAACCAGATCGAACTTCGTTTTCATCTCCCACGGCCGCGGCACCCACGATTGATCAATCAGCGCCAGCGCCACGCCGTTTTCACGCAGCAAGTCCGCGAACCTCGCATCCAGCCAGTACTTGTTCCGAATCTCGACCGCGAACTTATGATCCTTGGGAAGCTTCTTCAAAAACGGCGCCAGACGCGCCACGAATTCCTTTCCGCTCTTGAACGCCGTCTTGTTGAAGTATCCAAACTGAAAAAGCAATGGTCCAAGCTTTTCGCGCAAAGCGTCCATCGTTTTCAAAAATGTCGCCAGCTCTTCTTCGCAATCCACTAACACTTTCTCGTGCGTGATCACCTGCGGCACTTTTGCCGCGAACACGAATCCCGGCGGCGTTCTCGCGTACCATCCTTGCACCGTGGATAGCGCTGGCGTGCGATAGAATGTGCTGTCCACCTCGACCGTGTCGAACTTCGTCGCGTAGTAGCTCAAATATTCTGCAGGGCGCATTCCCGCCGGATAGAAGCTGCCTTCCCATCCTGTCGCCGTGAACGCGGACGTCCCCACCAGAATTTGCGCTTTCTCCGCCATCGCGCCTCGGATTCTACACTACGTTTTCGTTGTGCAAAGTCCGGTCCCACGCGTTTTGCTTCCCGGCACGTGCCCTTCGTCTCACGCGCGTGGCGCCTGCCTTGTGCTTGGCGCCCCAAACTGCCTCGGTCCGGTCGAAATCCGGTTTGTTCCCGGACAACCAACGAGGCGTATTGGCATTCTTATGTGCGTGAGACACGATTGTTTGTCAGGACGAACCCGCCCCGCCCTTGCCTGTCTCGGCTTACCTTGATTTCTTCGCTGGGGGTTCCCATGAGTATAAAAAGGCTCTTAGCACTTTCCCTTTTCTGCGTCAGCTTTTGTTCCACCTCTGCTCGCGCGCAGTGCAGGGACCAGCTTTGTCAGAATCTGAACAGTATTCTCTACAATGCGGTAACCGATTTTAGAGGCTATCGCATGAACCTTGTGGCCGCCCCCGACGTCTCGATCGTCGGAGCGAGGATTCCTTGCCGAGTGACAGAGTGGGCCAACGCCGTCGCTATGTATATTTGCTCGGGCGAAGTTCCCTATAGCGAGGCGGAAAGGTGGTATATCAATACGCTCGCGTCCGCGCGCACTCTTCAGCCATCGTGGCAATTCCAAATCAACTCGCCGAATGCGGACCAGTTTGTTGACGCAGGCCCGCCCGACTGCCTGGTTCCCGCGACCGAAGGGCCGTACATCGGCCAGTGCCCGCTGCACTTTCAAATCACGAGGCAAGGCAACGGGATGGCCAAGGTGTATCTTTGGATGAGTTCGCTTTCATCGCCCTATCTCGAAAATGCGCCGCCAACGGCCCCTTCCCGTGCTGATCCTCCGAGCATTTCCGCGAGCTGCGACGACTTGTGCCTGGGACTGAAGGAGGCGTTTGCAGCTCGCCTGAGCGACTTCACAGAAATCAGCGCCGCCAAAACGAACGGCAACGGGACTTCGGGAGTTACGCTGAAACTCGAAGGAGCGGGGGACTGCGGCGTAGATTCCGTCGCAAAGCCCCAGTCCACGAAGCTTGGAATGCAGTACGCTTGTTACTGGCCAGAAAATTCCAGTTCTGCGGCGAACACGCAATTTCAAAATCTGGTCTCGCGGCTCCAGGTGCTAACTCCCGCGGAGTGGGCCTCGCGCAAAGAAGATCAGTACGACCGACTCACGGGAGCCAAAATCACGGAATGGTGCGCCGTCGCTCCGGGCGGCAACCAGCAAGTCTGCGTGGACATCCTGGGACAATCCGTTGGACTCCACATCACGTCATGGAACTACTTGCTTACCCACAAACGATTTACCGAAGTGCGCACCGGCGATGATTCGCAATAACGCTCCCGGAGTCTCAACTCGTGCTCATGCGGATTTTGCGAGCTGGCCTAACTGCCGCATCTTGTCGCCGTCTGCTTTCACCGCTGCCGTGGCCACATTTTCTTCGAGGTGACTCACTTTTGACGTACCGGGAATCGGAAGCATGACTGGCGAGCGCCATAAGAGCCACGCAAGGGCCAACTGAGAAGTGGTGACCTTCATTTCGGCCGCAGTCCGCGCGAGTTTGCCACCCGGCGCGGACAATTCGCCGGCGGCCAGCGGAAACCAAGGAATAAAGCCGATACTCTCGCTTTCGCAATACTCCAGAACGTCCTCTGCGGCGCGGTCGGTGAGGCTGTAGCGGTTTTGCACCGAAACGATGGGCACGATCTTTCGCGCATGTTCGATCTGCGCTACGGAAACTTCGGAAAGGCCGATGTGCCTGATTTTTCCCTGCGCTTGCAAATCCTTGAGAGTGCCGAGCTGGTCTTCCGCCGGGAATTTGGGATCGATGCGGTGCAATTGATACAAGTCGATGCGCTCGAGCTTCAGACGCTTGAGGCTGCCGTCGCAGGCTTCGCGCAAATGTTCGGGGCGGCCGTTCATGGTCCACTGATCCAGGCCGGAACGGTCAAATCCTGCCTTCGTGGCGATCACCAATCCTTTCGGATAAGGATGCAACGCTTCGGCAATTAGCTCTTCGCTGACATGCGGCCCATACGAATCCGCAGTGTCGATAAAATTGATTCCCAATTCAACGGCACGGCGAAGCACGCGAATCGCTTCGGCGCGATCTTTCGGCGGGCCCCAGACGCCCTTGCCGGTAATGCGCATGGCGCCGAATCCGAGCCGCCAGACGGGCAAATCCCCGCCAATGCGGAATTCTCCGCTTTTTGCCGCAGGGAGTTCTTTGGCCGATTTTTCTTTGGCCCTCGATATTGTCGCCTTCGGTTTCATCGTCGCGCTCCTTGTCATTTTTGCGCTGCTGCCTGACTCGGAGAGTTGGATGCGCGGGCGGCGCTCAGGGGCGTATGAGTGCTACTCGCTGATGGCCGCTCCGGATAGACACGCTTTCCGACGGGGTCGGAGCCTTCGGTCGTCGCGTGTGAAGAGAGGTCCCTCGCTCCCGATGGCCGCTCAGGATAGACACGCTTTCCGACGGGGTCGGAACCTTCGGTCGTGGCGTGTGAAGAGAGGTCCTTCGCTCCCGATGGCCGCTCGGGATAGACGCGCTTCCTGGCGCGTCTAGTTAACCATATCCTGCCTCCCCCCCTGGTTTTTTCGTAAACGCTCATTCCAAAAGACTCCAAGTTTCGTGGAATCAACACTTGCATAAGCGCTGATTCTAAGGGGGTTGCAGCGGGTGTGATGGGATGCGGAATTTTGGGATAGGGAGGGGGGGAAGCTCGGGGTGCGGCCAGGGAGGGCTGTCGCGAGCTGAACACGTGCAAGGATAGCATGGATTTCCATTACTGTCAAGGTACAGTACGCTTTGCGTAACGTTCGAACGTGAGACGAGGAAGTGGAGTGGATTGAGGTGGTTGGCGGGAAATTGGGAGTTTGGTGAGACGAATTAGGAAGTGGGTAGTGAATAGTCGGTAGAGAATTGAGGTGATTGGGAGTGGGCGGCGGTTGGTGCGAGGGCGGAGAATTGTGGGATGGGCTGAGACGCGAGAACCGAACACCCGCTCTCCAGAAACGAGGTGGGGCACCCGCACCCGCGAAGAACAGGACCGCAGATAAGGTGGCCCGCGAAGAGACACGGACTGCGCTGAGGTTTCGTAGAGAAGGCGGGAGGACGAAGGGGGGCGGGGACGAAAGTGATATGCTGTTCGTTTTACGGACAAAAATTGCGAGCAGGCGCCGGACATGAGCGGAATAAGAGTTGAGGAAATCGAGCGGGTGATTGGAACGCTCACGCAGGAAGAGTTGGAAGAGCTGCGGGTGTGGCTCGATGAATATGCAGGACCGAGACCGCTCGATCGCCGGATCGAGGCGGACCTGGCCGCAGGGCGGCTGGACGGGGCCGTGCAAAACGCGCTAGACGATGAAAAGCATGGCAGAGTCCGTCCACTTTAAGTGAATGGAATACCGCGCCACGGAAGGGTTTTGCGAGCCTATCAAGCGCTGCCTTTTGAGATACGAAATCGCACAGACAAACAGTTTGCGCTCTTGAAGAGTAATCCGAAGCATCCTTCGCTACAGTTCAAGAAAGTTGGAGAATCGCGTGGGCTGGAAGTGTGGTCGGCACGAGTTACGCTGAACTATCGGACGCTGGCGCTGCGAAGGGCTAATGGATTTTTGTGGTTCTGGATTGGCGATCATAAGAGTTATGAAGAGTTGATATAGGTGGGTTGCGACTGCTGGCCGCCCGCCAAACACGGCAAAGATTACGGCACCCCACATTATGTGGGCGCCACCTGCCAGCGAGTGCGGAGAGCGCTTCGGTCCTATTTAGTGTGGCCTGAAGGCAAGGAAAATATATTCTATCAATTTGATGCAAAGGAATAGTCCAGCAGCAGTCGCCAGGAAAATTACCGAGTAAAACAGTACAAAGTCAATTCGGTGTATGCTAACGCTGTGGGGATGCCAAAAGTAAAGATATCGCGTCGGCCAAGCAAACGGTCGCGACGCTTTTATATATACGTAAAGAGAAGCAACGGAAATCGAGAATAGTGCCTCGTAGAGACGTCGAACATGGCGAGGAACATTCTGGGCATCTTGGTTCATTTGATGCTGCCGATGCATGCTACCTCAATTCATTGCTGAGCCTGCACACGGCCTCTTAGGTCGATATACTAAGAGTACAGCGACAAAGCCCCTTACAGGTCGTGCGTGCCCTGAAACTTCCCTTTGCTCACCTGCGTGGTATTGTTAGCACCCGGAGGTCCACATGCTCTTCTACGAAGCGTTCTTTCCTGTGCTCTGGATCGCCTTCATGCTCTATTGGCAGATCAAGGCTGCCAATACCAAAACCACCCAACGCCTCGAGCCGGCTGCCTCCCGCATCCTGCGCGTCTTCATTTTCCTGATCGCGATCGTCCTGATCTCGATACCTCGCATCCCGCTGCACTGGCTTTATCTGCAGCTCTGGCCGGGTGGCTTGTTGCCCTTCTGGTTGGGAGCTGGCGTCACCATTGCCGGCCTGCTGTTCGCCGTCTGGGCGCGCGAGCACCTCGGCCGCAACTGGAGCCGCTCCGTGACCATTAAGGAGGGCCACGAGCTGATCAACACCGGTCCATACGCCGTGGTCCGTCACCCCATATACACCGGCATTCTGGCCGGTTTCCTTGGCATGGCGATTGCCATCTCCCAAGTGCGCGGGGTCATCGCTTTCGTTCTCATCTTCCTCGCGTTGTGGCTCAAGCTGCGCATGGAGGAACAGTGGATGCGTTCGCAGTTTGGCGAGGCGTACGCCACGTATGCTCGTCAGACTGCTGCCCTGGTGCCTTACCTCCTCTGATCGCTGGGAAATTCGGGGACGGGACGGAACGTTTCCGCATTCTTGGAAGATGCTGGTCGCGACTCGAAGTGCATACAATATCTCGGAGTAGTACAAAACGTCCTGTCTTCCCTCAGCATTCCCCAAGCTTTCCTGTGATTGCGGTTGACATGCGTTACGTGACGCGTTACGCTGAGGCGTGATCCGGTCGATCCGCCACAAAGGCCTCAAACGCCTTTATGAAGATGACGACCATCGCGGCGTCGTGAGCGAGCACGCCGAAAAACTGCGCGATATTTTGGTGCGACTCGATGCTTCGGCAGAGGCAGGGGATATGGACCTGCCGGGCCTCCGGCTCCATCCGCTCAAGGGCGAATTCAAGGGCTTTTGGGCAGTGACGGTGCGTGCTAACTGGCGGATGATTTTTCGCTTTGCGGAAGGCGATGCCTTCGATGTCGACTATCTCGACTATCACTGAGGATTCGTACGGGAGGGATCACCGGCGAAGGAGAGGGAGGACTAACCATGGCGATGAAGAATCCACCGCATCCCGGCGGGTTTGTTTTACGCCAGTGCATTGAGCCGTTGGGGTTGACGATCACGCAGGCTGCCGCGGCTCTCGGCGTCACTCGGACGACGCTCTCCGAGCTTGTCAACGGCAAGCGTGGCATCTCGCCCGAAATGGCCGTGCGCCTCTCGAAAGTTTTTGGCGGGAGCGCAGAATCCTGGCTCACGCAGCAGGCGCACTACGACTTGGCGCATCTCCGCACGTCGCACCTCAAACTCAAGCGGCTTCAATTCGCCTAGGCGATCCGCATGCTTGCCGCCGGCCAACCTCATGAAGAGGAGAAGCAACCCCAAGACCCAGGTTCAAAAAGAAGCTGTGAAAAAACCCTCCGAATTTCTTTCTTGCAAAAAAGGAAGCGTATCGTAAGCTCGCGGCATGAGCCAAGAAAATGCGAGCAACAAACCCCTAATCCACTATGTGAACCGGCAGCAGATGAGCTGGCGCGCTGTGGATGTGGAGAAACTTATCGGCGAAGACCATCCGGCGCGGGCCATTTGGACTTTGGTCGGGCAATTGGATTTGAGTTCGTTTTATCGAGCCATCGAGAGCAGCTCGAAAGAAGGCGGTCGGCCGGCGTTTGATCCGCAACTGCTGATCAGTTTGTGGGTGTACGCCTACAGCCAGGGGATTGGTTCGGCGCGGGAAGTGGCGCGGCGGTGCGAGTACGATCCCGCGTTCCAATGGTTGACGGGGCTGGAGGAAGTGAACTATCACACGCTGGCGGATTTCCGCGTGGAGAAGCAGAAAGAGTTGGACGAGTTGTTCACGCAGGTGTTGGCGGCGCTCAACAAAGAGGGGCTGATCACGCTGGAACAGGTGATGCAGGACGGCACAAAGATCAAGGCATTGGCGAGCACGCGGAGTTATCAGCGGGAAGGAACGATTCAGGGGCATCTAGAGCGGGCGCGGCAACGCGTCAAGGAGATGGGCGATCCGCGGAACGAAGAAGCCAGCCCGAAAGCAAAGCAAGCTCAGGCTCGTGCGCGGCGCGAGCAACAAGAGCGGCTGGAGAGCGCGCTGGAAGAGTTGCAGAAGTTGAAGGAACGCAAGAGCGGAGAGAAAGCCAAGAGCGACGCGCGCGTGAGCACGAGCGATCCGCAAGCGCGAGTGATGCACCACTCCGATGGAGGATTATCGCTGAGCTACAACGCGCAGATTTCCACGGACGCGGCGCACGGGCTGATCGTGGGCGTGGCCGCGACGCAGGAAGCCAACGACAGCGCGCAGCTACTGCCGGCGGTGGAGCGTATCAAAGAACGGCTGGAGAAAGAGCCGCAACAGATGGTGGCGGATGCCGGCTACACCACGCGAGAAACGATTGAAAATATGGCCGAACGGAAAATAAATTTTCTGGGCAGCCTAACCGAAAAGGAGAAGCTCAGCCGGGCCGCCACCATGAATTGTCTGCCATCGAGCGCGTTTGTCTACGACCGCGAACGAGACGTTTATGTCTGTCCCGAAGGCAAGGAGTTACCTTACGATTGCCGGCACACGAAGGGGAGAGGCTTCGCGTACTATCGCTACGAGGCGGAGTGGCGGGATTGCCAAAGCTGCGCACGTAAACCACAGTGTTGTCCGGGGAACCAGAAGCAAGGCCGTTCGGTGGTTCGCAGCGAAGAGAGTGCGGTCATGCTGGCGTTTCGGGAGAAGATGGCCACGGACGAGGCGCGCGCCCAGTATCGCCGCCGCAGCCAGGTGGCAGAGTTCTGCCACGCGTGGATCAAAAACAAACTGGGCCTGCGGCAGTTTCATGTGCGCGGTTTGGTGAAAGTGCAGATGGAGATGCTGTGGGCCTGCCTTACCTACAACCTGCAGCACTGGATCCGCCTGCGAAAGTTGCGACCGGCCCCGGCAATCACCTGAGAGACAAAACATCATAGTCACGCCGAGAGGCCAGCAAGGAAATCCACCGGCCCAGCGAATAATAAACTATACCTTCTGATTCCTTACCCGGAACGACCCGTCCGCACAGCAATCTTCTAACACCCTCCCCGCGGAATGCTCCAACTAAGTTTCTTCACAGCTTCAAAGCGAACCTGGGGCACCCTCCGCGCTCTCCGGTCCGAGCTGAAAATGGACGCAAACTATCTGCGGGCCACCAGTTTGATCGCGACTCAAAGTGCGTACAACGTTCCAGGTTATTAGAAAACGTCCCGAGGTTTCCAAGGTTTCCCAGGTTTCGACCTAGCCGGTCAGGCGTGGACGAGCTGGGTGACGCGCTTGACGTGAATGTGCTTCTCGCGTTTCCGAGCTTGGGCGATATCGTAAGAAGCTTGCATGCGCACGAGCGTGTCCATCTTCACGCCAAACGCTTTTTCGATGCGGAGGGCCATATTCCCCGAAAGATCGGCCTTCGCATTCAGCAAGCTGGATAGGGCGGGCCGGGAAACGTTAAGCGCGGCAGCAGCCGCGGTCACGGAAAAGCCGGCAGGCTCGATGATCTCCGAGCGAATAAAATCGCCGGGATGCGGTGGGTTCTTCATCGGCATGGTTTTCTCCTGTTGTTTCAGTGGTAGTCTTCCAAATTCAAATCGCAGATTTCCCGCTCTGTGGGGTCGATGCGAAAGGTGAGGCGCCGGTTGCGAGTAACGCTGAGGCTCCAGGTTCCTTTGCGGTCTCCTGCCAGCGTGTGTACTTTCCAAGAGAGCAGGGCGCGCAGTTCCTCGGGCTCTTGCATGTCGTCGAGAAACGCCAGCATCTTGCGGAGCTTGTCCACGGTATCGGGCGGTACGCCTTTAGCGTCGTCCTCCGCGTAGAGCCGTTTCAGGCCCTTATGGACGATGTTCCGCATTTTTACGCTAAGCGGAGTGTAGCCTGTAACCTAACACTTGTCAAGTTTGCGATTCTTGTAATTTGGTGGGGCGGCGTGGTGACGAATTGTTGGAGGAACGTAACGTCTATTCCCCGATTTCGATGATCATTGGAAAACGTCCCGTCTGTCACGAGGTTTCTGTGGCTCCGGGTTTCCAGCTGCCATTCAATCAGCCCGGTAGCGATACCCCCGCGAGTTGCGCATAGCGCCTGGCTTCTTTGCGCATGCCGAGCTTTGCGTAAGAAACTGCCAGAGCTTTATAGATGTGTGGGTTGGGTACAGCTGCTCGACTGGAGCAACTTTCGGCAATGGTGAGTTCTTCCACGGCTCTTGCGTAGGCTTCCTTCCTCATAAGGATTGTTCCGAGACAGAAGTGAGAGGTGCCTGCTGAGGCATCGTCCAGGCCAATCTCAAGCGCCTTTGTGAAGGATTCCCTTGCATGCTCATAATCTGCTGCATCCAGATAGCATCGGCCCAACTGGAAGTACAATTCGCCTGTCACAAGGGATTCAAAACACAGGGACTCCTGTAGAAGGGGGAGAGCTTCGTTAAATTTTCCGAATGCTGCAAGCAACACGCCGCGCCTCCATTGGACCTCTTCGTAAACGTCGCGCAGGTGAGGATGAAGCAGCATTTCCCCATATCTCTCTACGATTTTCTGCGAGAGACTCAGAGCTTGCTGCCACTTTTCTTCCAGGACGTCGATTTGGACCTCAACAAGGTCCGCTCTCGCGCGCGACTCATCTACGTCCCCCACAGAACGACGGAAGACATCGAGAAGCCTTCTCGCTTCGGCGACGCGCTCCAGTCGCGTCAATGCGATTAGCTCTCCGTAGAGGTAGTCTGTCTTTGGGTCCCCGTCTCGGGCTTCGTCGACGAGCTTGCGAAACGCCTGGAGGGCGAGTTCGAATTCGCCAGCTCGTACGAGGGATAGGGCGTGCTCAAATCTCGCCGAGTGAATCATAGTCGAACCGAGTTCTTCCTTGACAGTCGGGAACCGGGAGAGCTTACCACTTCTGTGATTGGGCCAAAGTGAGACGCGGGCCGCCAACCCTCGCCGCTTGCCATCGAGAAAATGTATTCGCGAGCTGACGTGGGTTTTAGGCATAAGGCTCGCGCAGGGTGAAAGGCTTCGCGTGGAGTTTCTTCAACCGCGGCAGAGGGCGGCGGCGCCGGCGATTCCTGCGTCTGAGCCGTATTTTGCAAGGAGCAGGGGAATTTCGGCGGAGCGCTGGTTGACGCACCAATTTGGCAACTGTTCGCGGATGCGGGGGAAGAAGCCGCTCATGAGTTGCGACAGGCCACCGCCAAAGATGAAGACGTCTGGTTCGAGCAAGTCGATGATGTTTCCGGCCCACACGGCCAGCAAATCGGCGGTTTCGCGGAGGACTTCGGCGGCTAGCGGGTCGCCCTGGCGATAGGCTTCGGCCACAATTTCCGCGGTTACGGCGTCTGGATTGCCGCCGGCCAGAGCGAGGATTTTACCTCCGGGCTCGCCCGGCTCGGCGCGGAGTGATTTCGCGGCTTGCGATTCGGTGCTTTGTGATTCGGAGCGTTGTGATTCGGGACTTTGTGATTCAGAGCGGGGCGATTTGGAGGGCGGGGAGTTCAGGAGCCGTTCTTTGGCGCGGCGCGCGATGGCTGGGCCGGAGCACAGGGCTTCGATGCAGCCGCGTTTTCCGCAGCCGCATTTCGGGCCATGGTAATCGATGGTGACGTGGCCGCCTTCGGCGGCGCTGCCGGTGCGGCCGTGATAAATCTTGCGGTCGAAAACGATGCCGGTGCCGATGCCGGTGCCTAGCGTGGCGTAGAAGACGTTGCGGTAGCCAACGCCGGCGCCCCATAAGGCTTCGGCGAGCGCGGCGGCGTTGCCATCGTTATCCACGCGCGCGGAAAGGCCGAAGACACGCTGGACTTCGGCGGCGAGGGGAAAATTGCGCCAGCAGGGCACGTTCGGAGGATTGAGGATGACTCCGCTGGCGGGATCGAGAGGGCCTGGGGCGCAAATTCCGATGCTGGTGAGTTTGGAGCGTGCTTCGGGATGCGCTGCGAAAATGGCTTCCATCGCGGAATTCACGGCGGCGAACCCTTCGGCGGCGCTTCCGCGCGCGGGCATGGGCACACGGGTTTGAAAAAGAATCGAGCCATCGGCGTCCACCAGGCCTGCGGCTACTTTTGTGCCGCCGATGTCTACGCCGAGAGAGAGTGTTCGAGCCGCGCTCATCGAAGAGTTCCTGCAATCGCGGTGAGCGAGGCAATCGCTGAGCGATCACTCGATGCCGAGGCGGTGCTGCATTTCTTCAAGAGTGTATCCCTTGGTTTCCGGATAAAAGAAAAGCACCACGAAGAATTGGACCACCATCATTAGGGCGAAGAAGACGAAAGGAATTCCGTGCGAGCGCGCGAAAAGCACGGGGAAAATCCAGGACACGATGGCGTTCATGATCCAGTGGGAGGAGCTGCCGACGCTTTGGCCCTTGGAGCGCACGCGATTGGGGAAAACTTCGCCGATGTAGACCCAAATCACCGCGCCTTGCGAAATGGCGAAAAATGCGATGTAGGCGATCAGTAGCCAGAGCAACAAGTTTTGGTGGGTGTGCGTGAGGAAAATTGCAGCGAGTCCCGAGAGGCAGCCGACCAGGCCAACCGAGCCGATCAGGAGGAGCGTTTTGCGGCCGAGCTTGTCGATGACGGTCATGGCGAGGAGCGTGGCGCAGAGATTCATGGCGCCTACGGCGACGGGGCCGAGCTCGCCGGACACTTTGGTGAAGCCGGCAGCGGCAAAAATGTCGTTCAGATAGTAGAGGATGGCGTTGATGCCGGCGAGCTGGTTGAACAAGCCGATGGTGATGGCGAGGAAAATCGGCAAGCGGTATTTGTGGGAGAAGAGAGGCTCGGACTTTTGCGCGCGCTCGAGATGGATGGATTCGACGATTTCGTGGAACTCGGCTTCGGGATTCGCGGAGCCCATCATGCTCAGCACGGAAAGCGATTCGTCGAGGCGGTTCTGCGTGGCCAGCCAGCGCGGGCTGCGCGGAATGCCAAAAAGCATGATGAGAAAGAGCGCCGCGGGTATGGCGGAAACGCCGAACATCCAGCGCCAGTCGTTCGCGCCGAGGCCGAGCAGCGCGATGCGGTAGTTCGAGAAGTACGCCAGGAGAATGCCGACCACGATGTGGATTTGAAAGAGACCGACGAGGCGGCCGCGCCATTTGCCGGGCGCGATTTCGGCGATGTAGACGGGGCCGAGCACGGACGAGCCGCCGATGCCGAGGCCGCCGAGAAATCGCGACGCGACTAGGACGGGCCAACTGAAGGCGAGCGCGCAGCCGAGGGCGGAGAGAACGTAAAAGACGGCGAGAACACGCAACGTTTCGCGGCTGCCGTATTTTTGGCCGACAACGCCGGCGGTCATGGCGCCGATGACAGTGCCCCACAGCGCGATGGAAACCGTGAGGCCGAGGGTGGACGGCGTGAGGTTGAAGACGAGAGTGAGTTGGTGCGTTGTGCCGGCGATCACCGCGGTGTCGAAACCGAACAGCAAACCGCCGAGCGCGCCGACAGCAGTGGCTTTGGCGAGATTGGCGTTCATTGGCGCGCGCCCTTTGAATGAGAGCTCATTCGCGTTTCCCTGAGAGACCTTGGTGCGTCACTGCGCGTAGAAAACGCTCATGGCGCGATAAAAATTCCAGTCATCGACCTTCGAGGAGAGCTCGAAAGGCGAATGCATCGAGAGCAGGCCGACGCCGAAGTCGATCACTTCCATGTCTTCGCGCGACATGAAGCCGCCGATCGTGCCGCCGCCGCCGACGTCCACTTTGTACATGTGCGTTTGCCAGGGAATGGCGTTGCGGTCGAGCAGGGCGCGAATTTTGGCGATAAATTCGGAAGGCGGATTGAAGCCTTCGCCGTAAAGCTTGATGGCTACACCGTAGCCGACGCGGGCGGAGTTGGTGGGTTCGGAGGTGGAAGGGAAAATCGGATTGATGCTGTCGGTGGCGTCGGCGGAAATGACTTGAGAATTGTGGAGGGCGCGTCGCAGGTCGAGATCGTTGTAGGCCGAGCCGCGCTGCGCTCCGATGAGGCGCGCAAAGGTCGAACTGAGGAATTGCGAGCCTGCGCCGGTGTTGTTGACGGAGCCGACTTCTTCGAAGTTGGAAACGTAAGCGAGGGCGGTGAATTTTGGCGTGCCTTTGAGGTCGATGATCGCGCGGGTGGCGCAATAAGTGGAAACGCGGTCGTCTTGGCCATAGGCGCCGACAAGGCCACGGTCAAAACCTACGTCGGCGGGATGCGCGGCAGGAACGAGCGCGAGCTCCGCGCTGACCAAATCCTCTTCCTTAATTTTGTACGTGGAGGTGAGCAGTTGGGTGACGGCCACGGCGACGGAATCTTTTTCGCCAGGAATGCTGCCGATCACGGGCTCAAGCTCCTCGCCTTGAAGGACGTTGGTGTAGGTGCGCGTGCGCAATTCGGAATCGGAGTGCGGGGCGGCATCGGGAATCACAAAAACAGGATCGCCGGGATTTAGCCCGACGGAGACGTTGATGGTGCGGCCGTCCTCCGTGTCAATTCGCCCCACCAAAGCGAGTGGGATGTTGGCCCACTGATATTTTTTGATGCCGCCATAATATTTCGTTTTGAAAAGCGCAAAACCGCCCGCCGGATAAATCGGGCGAGGTTTCAGTTCTATGTGCGGGCTATCCTGATGTGTCCCGACGACGTGCGAGCCGTCGACGATGGGGTCGGAGCCGATCACGGCGAGGATCACGCTGCGCTCGCGATTGGGAACGATCAAACGCGCTCCCGGCTTCACCTGGTCGGGGTTCGTAAATTCAACAAAGCCAGCGGTGCGCGCTCGCCGAATTACCTCGCGCGTCGAGAGCAGCGCAGTTCTGGCGACATCCAGATAACCTTTGTAATCCTCGGCAAACTCTTGCACCTGTGCGTGCTGCGCCGGCGTCAGCAAAAGCCAGGAGGACTTCTTCTTTGCCCAGGCGTCGCCGTCGTCCTGCGCATTAAGCGCGGCAGAAATAATTCCGACGAACGCGAACAGAGATGCCAGGACAAAAATACGTTGCCTCCAAATCTTCATTAAACTTTCTCCTTGTCACCCCACTGAATGGAAAGACGAGCCATTTGCCGGGAAGGATGGTACCTCAAATCGTCACCGCGAAGGTCGGTTTGGCAAGCCCGGTCGCGGTATGGCACCAAAAGTTTGTCCGCCGGCAGTTCGTGGTTCACTGCACGCCTGAAAAGAGATAACGTACCCCGCATGTCCTCGAGCTCGAATCTCAACGCCTACGACACCATCCCCTATCCCAGTTTGGCGTTCCTGCAAACGCATCCGGATCGGCTCGCCGTCATGGCCACGCTGTTCGGCATGAATCCTCCCGCCGTTGAACGCTGCCGAGTGCTGGAACTCGCTTGCAGCGATGGCAGCAATCTTATTCCTATGGCCTACGGTCTTCCCGGCAGCGAATTTGTGGGCGTGGACCTGGCGGCAAAACCGATCGAGCGCGCACAGCAAAAAATACGGCAGCTCGGCCTGAAAAATATTCGCATCGAAAATCTGGATTTGATGGAGCTCGACCCAGCCTTTGGCCAATTCGACTACATCATTGCGCACGGTGTTTACGCATGGGTCCCGGCAAAGGTACAGGAAAGGATTCTTGCGATTTGCGACGCCAATCTCGCCTCAAATGGCGTGGCCTTCGTCAGCTACAACACAAACCCTGCAGGGCACATCCGCCAAATGCTGCGCGAGATGGTGCAATTCCACGAACGCCGAACCGCCGTTTCTACAGACCGGGTCAAGCCCGCGAGGGATTTTCTCGCCTCGATTCTGAAGGCCACCGACGATCGCTCTCCGTGGAAACCGCTCTTTGCGGAGGAATCGAAGCTGGCGTTCCATCGCGATGACCGAGTGGTGTATCACGACGATTTGGCCGAGTGTTTCTCACCGGCTTCCTTCGGTGATTTTGCCTCGAGAGCCGCGCATTGCGGGTTGCAGTTCTTGAGCGAAGCACTACTCAAAGACACCCTCGAGCCGGATTTGCCTCCCGAATCGCTGGAGCTGCTGAGCCAGCTCGCACAAGGCGATGTAATTGCTTTTCAGCAATACCTCGACTTCGCGAAACATCGAAGATTCCGGCAGACACTCTTGTGCCATGCGGGAATTCCGTTGGTCCGTGAGGGAGTAGTGGACCGGGTAAATCAATTACTCGTGGCTTCGCCGATGAAAATGTCGGCCGAGCATGACGATGGCTCAGTGGATTTCGTGAACTCACGTGGCGCTGGCACGTTGACGACCAACAATCCAGCCGTTATCGCTACGCTTCGAAGGCTGGAAGAAATTTGGCCGAGAGCGGAGAGATTTGGTGACGCGGCGAGAGCGATTCCTTCCACGGTTCCGGAAACGCAGCGATCAGAAGCAGAAAGGGGGCTCGCGCAGGCTATGCTGCAACTTGCCGCGAGCGCGCTTGCCGACCTTCGCACCTGCAATCCACCATTTGCGGGCGGGGTCGCCGAAAAACCGAAGGCCAGCGATTTGGCGCGGCTCATGGCGAGGCAAGGCAGCATCGTGACGACGCTCTTCCACACGCATGTAAACATCGAAGATGAGCAGGGAAGGGAATTTCTCCAATTATTGGACGGAACGCGCGACCGCCACGCGCTAGTCGAATCCCTCCGCACAAACTCGCCGAATGTCTCACGTGAGACGGTCCTGGAGCTAGTCGATCAGAACCTACGAACTTTCTACAAGATGGGCTTGCTGATTGCCTAGCAAGATCGCATCTCGCGTGTAAGGGCGACGCCGGTCGAACGAATGCCAATCAACGTCGTCATAAAACGCAAATCCGTTTCGCCACTCGCGGGGCACATATGCGGGGCGGTTTGGGAAGTTGTGCGCCTTTCGGTATGATTTTGTCCCGTGAATATCGTTCTGACTGAAGTCGAAGCGCGAGTGCTGGGCTGTCTCATCGAAAAGGAAATCACCACGCCCGAATACTATCCGCTTTCCTTGAACGCCCTCGTTCACGCGTGCAACCAGAAATCCAACCGCGACCCGCTCATGAACCTTGATGAGGACGCGGTGCGCCGTGCTCTGCGCACGCTCGGTGAAGAAACTCTCGCCAGGTCCGCCGGAGGAGACAGCCGCGTCCCGAAATACGAACACCGGCTCTCGGAAGTCTTCAACTTCACGCGGCCGGAGACCGCCGTCCTCTGCGAACTTCTCTTGCGTGGCCCGCAGACTCCAGGCGAATTGCGCAGCCGCGCGGAGCGCATGCATCCCTTCGAAGACTTAAGCGTGGTGCATTCGACGTTGAAGCATCTGATGGAGCGCGAACCTCCGCTCGTGATGCTTCTGCCGCGCCAACCCGGCACAAAAGAAGCGCGCTACGCGCATTTGCTCTCCGGACAACCGCAATTCCAGCAAGCAGAACCGATACAACCCGAAAAGGAGCTCGTGGTATCCAATAGACTTGTGGACGCCGAGCGAGTGGCGCGGCTAGAAACGGAAGTCGCGGATTTGCAGCAAGAGGTTGCCGATTTAAAGCGCCAACTCGCAGAGTTCCGCAAGCAATTTGAATGAAGAGGATTGGTGTGCGCGCAAAGAAACCGCTAATTATTTCAATTTATTTTGAATGAAGTATTGACACGCGCCCCTGCCAGTTCATAACATGTTGCTTCACCGTTGAGTTCTTGATTCTGCTTTGGGCGGTTCAAACGTCGTGCATCTTGCAGTAAAAAATAAATTCTTATGATCACCGTAAAAGAGCTTACGAAGAGGTACGCGCGCAACACGGCTGTCGACCACATCTCCTTTGAAATCCAAAAAGGCCAGATCGTCGGCTTTTTGGGGCCCAATGGCGCCGGCAAAACCACGACCATGCGTATGCTGACGTGTTTTATGCCGCCCAGTTCGGGCACGGCGACCGTCGCCGGCTTTGACGTGCTCGAAGAGCCGATGGAAGTGAAGAAGCGCATCGGCTATTTGCCGGAAACGCCGCCACTCTATCCCGAAATGCGGACGGGCGAATATCTCGAGTTCGTCGGCAGGTTAAAAGGGCTGCGCAAACCGGAGCTCGCCAAGCGCGTGGATTACGTTTGCGAGCGCTGCGCCGTCGCCGATGTCCGCGACAAGCTGATCAGCAAACTCTCCAAAGGGTATCGTCAACGAGTCGGCCTGGCCCAAGCTATCATTCATAATCCGGACGTCCTTATTCTGGACGAACCGACCGCGGGCCTTGATCCCAAACAAATCAACGAAACGCGCGATTTGATCAAGAGCCTCGCGGGCGATCACACGATTATTTTGAGCACGCATATCTTGCCGGAAGTCGAACAGACTTGCGAGCAGGTCATCATCATCAACAAAGGCAAGGTGATCGCAACGGATTCCGTCAACAATTTGCAAAGCCGTGCGCGCGGGGCCGAATCCGTCCTTCTCGAGGTCGGCAGCCGCGATGGCGATCTCGACTTCGCGGCGATTCAGAAGCGATTGGAAAAGGTTTCCGGCGTAAACAAAGTGATCTTTAAAGAGAAGCGGGGATCCCGGAGCGTCTTCGAGGTCGAGGCTGGAAAAGGGCGGCTGGTCCGCGGCGATCTGGCGCGGGCCGTAGTCGAATCGGGCTGGGACCTAAATGAATTGCGTCCCTCGGCCATGAGCCTTGAGGAAGTCTTCTTGCAGCTTACCGGCCAGCCGGACTCGGCGCCCGAAGTCCAACTCGTGGCACATGGGGCGGGCAAGTGAGAAACGTGTTCACAATCTGGCGCAAAGAATTGCGCAGCTACTTTGTCTCTCCGGTTGCCTACCTGTTGCTGGCTATGTTTGCAGTCATCTTCGGCTTTTTCTTCTGGAACATTTTGAATTACTTCGTATTCACCAGTATGGAATCGCAGATGCGCGGTGAGATGTACCCCATGAACGTGAACGAACAGGTCATTCGCCCGTTGCTCTCAAACGTCGGTGTAATCGGTCTGTTCTTCATTCCCATGATCACCATGCGCTTGTTCGCCGAAGAAAAGCGCAGCGGCACAATCGAACTTCTCGTCACATCCCCAATCCGGGACGGCGAGATCATTCTTGGCAAATGGCTCGCGGCGCTCACTCTTTACGCCGGCCTTCTCGCGCTTACGGCTTTGAACTTTATATTCCTTTTCAGATACGGCAATCCCGACTGGAAGCCGCTGGCGATTGGATATCTGGGATTGCTGCTGCAGGCCGGTGCGCTCCTCGCGATCGGGATGTTCATCTCCACGCTGACAAAAAATCAGATCATCGCGGGCGCAGCGACTTTCGGAGTTTGCCTGCTGCTCTGGGTTCTGGGTTGGGTGGGCGGCTACGAGACCGCGACTTGGGCCAGCGTCCTCTCGTATATGTCCGTCGTCACGCACATCGATTCATTCTCAAAAGGCCTGCTGGATATGAAGGACGCCGTCTATTACGTGACGCTGATTTTCCTGGGCATTTTTTTCACGGCGCGCTCGCTGGAATCTCTGCGCTGGAGGTCGTAAGTGAATACCGAGCTGTTGAAGGCCAGACAAACGAAATACGTGGCATACGCGACGCTCTATATCGTCGTGACGCTGGCAGTGGTGACGGTCGCCAACGTGCTAGCCGACCGCTATGACAAGTCTTACGACGCGACTTCCAACAAGCGCTATAGCCTGTCTCCGCAAACCGTGAAAATCGTGAAGGGCCTGAAGCAGGACGCCACCATCACCTACTACGACCAGGCCACGCGCTTCCAGCCCGCAAAAGACAAACTGGATTTATATGCTGACCTTTCGCCGAAAGTTCATGTCGACTACGTGGATCCGGACAAGAAACCGGAGTTGGCCCGAGAAGCGGGGATCAAGAGCTACGGCACGACGATCGTCCAAATCGGCGCGAGAAAAAACGAAGCGAAAAGCACCAGTGAAGAAGATATTACGGGCGCTTTCATCCGCGATTTGAAGCACACAACGCGGGCCGTTTGTTTTGTGACCGGCAACGGAGAACATCAGATCGATAATTCCGATCGGAGCGGGTACTCTCGATTTAAAGACGTGCTCGCTAAAGATGATTATCAGACAAAGTCGATCAGCCTCCTGGAAAAGGCCGAAGTTCCGGACGATTGCACGGCGGTTGTAGTCGGAGGGCCGACCAGCGATTACCAGCAGCCGGAAGTGGACGCCCTAAAAAAATATGTAGAGAACGGCGGGCGCGCGCTGGTCCTTCTCGATCCGCCGCTGAAAATGGGGCGAGAAGACATTGCGGATAACGATGCGCTGACGAGCCTGCTATCGAGCTGGGGAGTGACGCCGAATAAAGACCTAATCTTGGATATGAACCCGATTGGCCAGCTTGCCGGATTGGGACCGCAAGTAGCGCTTGTGACGAGCTACGATTCGCAACCAATCGTGAATGATATGAAGGGCACGGCGACTGGATTTCCATTGTCGCGTTCCCTGACGACGAAGAACGCCGACAAGACCACCGTGGACAAACTGTTTGATTCCTCGGCCAGCAGCCTCGCGACGACCAAACTTGATTCACCCAGCATCAATCCAAACGACCCGGCAAACAAAAAGGGCCCGCTCACCATTGCCGCGGCGGGAACGTACAAAACGGGCAAGGAAAATTCGGAGGGCCGGTTTGTCGTCGTCGGCAGTTCCTCGTGGGCGGAAAACTCCTTCATCAATTTCAACGGGAATCGCGATCTGGCGTTGAACGCAATGGATTGGCTGGCGTCGGATGAAGATTTGATTTCCATCCGGCCCAAAGAGCCGGAGGACCGCCGCATTACGATGACGCAGGCGCAAAAGAGATTGGTGACTATCACCAGCCAATTCCTGTTTCCGCTTGCCGTCGTGTTCGTCGGATTATCGGTCTGGTGGCGGAGAAGATAAAACGCTTCCGGACCCGCAAAGGGCAGTTCAGAAAATGCCGGGGCAATTCCAATGAAAATAAATAGTTTGCTGGTGGCTGCTATCGTCTTGGCGACGCTGTCTGGAGTGTTGTACTGGTCGAATCACAAGAAGACGTCTGCGAGCGACGTAAAAGTCTCCGCGGACATGCCTCCGAATATTCTGACAATTCCGCAAGCCGACATCACCAAAGTCGAAATTAAAAAGAAAGACGGCGATGAAGTCGCGCTCGCAAAAGATGACGCCGGCAAGTGGCAGATTACTGCGCCACAAGTGCTGCGCGCGGACCAGAACGCGGTTTCCAGCGTCCTTTCGACGGTATCGTCGCTGAGCTCCGAGCGGCTGATCGATGCGAAGGCGAGCGACCTCGGCGAATACGGCCTCGCGCAGCCCGCCGTCGAAGTCGACATCACCGAAAAAAATAATAAGACCCAGAAGTTGCTGATCGGCGACAGCACGCCGACGGGAAACGCGGCCTATGTCGCGCTCGGCGGCGATCCCCGCGTTTTCACGCTCGAAAACTACAACAAGAACAGCCTCGATAAGAGCGAGAACGATTTGCGGGACAAACGGCTCCTGATTTTCGACCAGGACAAACTGAGCCGTGTCGAGCTCCAAGCGAAAAAACAGGACATCGAATTTGGCCGCAACAAGGATCAATGGCAGATTTTGAAGCCCAAACCTTATCGCGCGGACGACTCGAACGTGCAGGACCTGATTCGCAAACTCGCAGACGCAAAGATGGACTTGAGCGCACCCGTCGAAGACCAAAAGAAACTCGCCGCCGCGTTTGCCGCGGGAACGCCGATCGCGACCGCGAAAGTTACTGATGCTTCCGGCACGGAAGAGCTGCAAGTGCGAAATGACAAAAACGGTTATTACGCAAAATCAAGCGCCGTCGAAGGCGTCTATAAGGTTCCCAGCGATTTGGGATTGTCGCTCAGCAAGGGCCTGGATGATTTCCGGACCAAGAAGCTCTTTGATCTCGGCTTCACCGATCCCGACAAAATCGAAATGCACGAAGGCTCGAATTCGTATTACTTGACCAAAGGCAAAGGCAGCTCGGACTGGTGGCTGCCCGACGGCAAGAAAGCGGACGCCATCAGCGCGGAGACCTTTGAAATGCGAGTGCGCGACCTGGCCGCGAATAAATTCGTGGATACGGGATTCACCACGCCGGAGATCGAATTGACGGCGATTTCGAACAACGGAAAAAACGTCGAGAAAGTCTTGATCTCAAAAAACGGCGATGACTACATCGCGAAGCGAGAAAGCGAGCCAGCGTTATATTCGATAGATCCGAGCAGCGTGAAAGATATTGAGAAAGCTGCCGCAGATCTGAAGCCGGCGCCCGAGCCAAAGCCGGCGCCTCCTGCCAAAAAGAAATAAGCGATCGGCCACCTAGCGGTAGTTTACTGCCGGCGGAGTCGATAGATTTCTAAGAGTTCCTTTTTGTGCAGTTTATAGTGTGGGTTTGGTATTACCCACGGTGGGTAATCTGCAGCTCGTCCAGCTTCAGTGCCTTGGCCAACGCCTGCTGCGCCAAAGTTTGTTTCGAGAGCACATAGGCAGCGCGAGGGAAACCTTTCTCGCCTTGCCGTGGGTAGAGCAGAACGAACTGCTGTATCCGTTGCAACTCTTCAATGAGTTGCTCCATCGAAAGATCACTCCAAGCGGCTTTGGCCTGGCGATGCACATACTGCAACAGGGAGATGCCCAGCATGCAGTAAAACGCATGGATGCGGATCTTGCGGTCGGTCCAGTGATGCATTGGTCCCCAAGCGAGCCACTCTCCGTCTTTCAGGCCGCGGAAGACGCGCTCGACTTGTTGCTGGCCGTCATAACCGGTTACAACTTGTTCCGCCGTCCAGTCCATGCGGTTGGTGAGCAGCACCGTGCGGCCTAAGCGACGACCGAGCAGGCGCTCAAACGCGGCCTGATCGAAATCAAACTGAAGCCGCCAATAGCCGTCGCGAGATTCCAATTGATAGCGAATTAAGTCCGCCAGGAATTGACCGGAAAGCCACGTCTGAATCTTGCGCGTGATACCTTCCTCGGTCCAACGCGAACGAGGTTTATTCAATTCTTTCGAGAAACGTCGCAGGGACTGCAGCGTGCGGCTGATGCTGGTGGTCACGCTGTGCAGTTGCTCGGCGGCAAAAGGCGCCGAATACTTCACCACCGCGAGATATTCCTGGCCGTGCACCAGCAGCTTCTCGGCCACAGCTCGCACACCGGGCTGTTCGGCGCTGCACGGCGGCAGCTCTTCAGTGGCGCGCTCGCGTAACTCCGGCGGCGCTTGATTCCAGGGCAGGGCGGAAATCCATCCCACCCCCGCCTCTTGCAGTTGCACGGTGTTGTCCAGGGCGGCCGTGCCCTTGTCAAAGACCAGCGTGACTGTGTCGCGGGTCAGCTGATTTTGATCCAGCAGTCGCAGGATGCGTGCCAACGCGACGGAGAACTCTTCGACATCGGCTACGTTGCCCGGGTACACGTGGTGGCATAGGCTCAACCCGCTCTCTCCGTCCAGAACATAACTTAGGCCTATTTGGCGCAAGTTGTGGCGACCTTGTTTGTTGTGTCCGCGCTGCGCCAGGTGGTTCCGCGTGTTGGTGCTAGCAATGTAGGTGTAGAAGTTGGTGGTATCGTAGGCCAGTAGTCGACGGCCGACCAGGTGCTTCTCTTTCCACAGACCAAGTAAACGCAACTGCGCTTGATCGAGGGGATCCTCCGCATGAGTCAGAGTCTCACTGGACTCCGGAAGAATCTGTTCGAAGGCATCCCAGAAGGCTTGTGAGGTAAAGCGCTCGGAAGGGAAACCCCACTCGGAAGCAAGGAGGGTCCGCTCGTACCAGCTACTGACTTCGGTTTTCGGACCGGGATCACAGATGCGGTGAATGGCCGCGAGCAGGAGATAGTGACCGGGAGCGGGTCCGGAACGCGGAGCAGGCCACAGGGATTCGAGCAGCGGCCACACGCCGGACTGTTTGGCAGCCAGCCACAAGGCGCCGGGGAGGCCGAAGTCTCGCAACGTGGCGGAGAGGGGAACCGGGGCGGACTTTTGCTCGATGAGTTCGGCGACTTTTTCGGCGGTGCCGAGATAGGCCTGATGAACGATGCGGGGTTTGCCGTCGACGCGAGCGCTTTCGACGAGGTAGTAGTAGAGGCGGTTGCCCTTTTTCTTTTTGATGAGGCTCGCCATCAAGGGTAATACATAAACAAGCTAGCAATCATTGTCAAGCATAAAATGCGACAAATATCAGAAGTGTAAGCCTGAAAATAGGGGGTAATACATAATCCAAGAGGAGAAAACCCGTTTAAGTTCTACGGAGGGAATGATTTAGTGAAAATGCGCAAGGCTTCGGGAGGGCACTCGCAGTAAACTCCCGCTAGGACTTCTTTCCGCTCTTACGCATTACGCGGTCGAGCGAGAGCTTTTCCTCGGCGGTCAGCGCCCGCACCGTTGATTTCGGCAGCTCGCCAAGAGCGAGCGGCCCAATCGCAACGCGAATCAGGCGCAGAACTTCGACACCCAACGCTTCCAGCATTCGACGAATGTGCCGGTTCTTGCCCTCGTCAAGAATAATTTCCAGCCAGCAATTCCGTTCCCCTTGGCGAAGCACTGAGGCTTGCTTCACGCGCAGCACGTCCCCGTCGGTCGTTCGAACCCCATGCTTCAGCGCTTCGAGCAGCGCGCCATCGGCAATTTGTCCAATTTGCACGTGATATGTCTTATCCACGCGCGTTTCCGGTGCCGTAATTCGCGCCGCCCATTCCGAATCGTTGGTAAGAAGGAGCAATCCTTCGCTGGCTTTGTCGAGCCGTCCAACAGGAGCAACCCACGGAAGTTCCGCGCCAAGAAATTTGTAAACGGTATCGCGGCCCTTTTCGTCAGAGGCGGTCGTGACAATGCCCCGCGGCTTGTTAAGCATCACATAGATTTTCCTGGATGCAGCGACGCTCTTCCCGTCAACTTCGATGCGGTCTTTGCCAAGTCTGCATGGCGTTTCCGGATCGCGCCGAAGCGCGCCATCCACGCGTACTCTTCCCGCCAGAATAAGCTCCGCGGCCCGCGCCCGCGAGCAGTAACCGAGCTTGGACAGAATGCGTGCTAGACCTGGCATTGTGTTAGAACTCCGTGGGAGGAATAATCTCGCCCAAGGGCCTCAAGTGCAGATGGCCTTGCGAGTGAGCCGATACTCTTGGCGAGACGGGCGAGTCTATGGAATGATTGCAGCTAGGAGTTTGCCATGGCCGAACAAGAAAAGATTGACTGGTCGAATTGTTCATTGGTGGAGGTTGACCCGCTCGTGCTCAGTGGAGTTCCCGTGCTACGCGGCACTCGTATGCCAGCGAACGCGATTGTGGGCAACTTTGACTACGGGATGAGTGTAGCCGAAATCTCGGAGCAGTTTGAAGTGCCCGTCGAGAGCATCCAGGCTATTCTGACCTACGCAAAGAGTCATCGCGTTGCGCATCCTGTTTGACAAAAACGTTCCGGTTGGCGTTCGCCACTACTTGCCAAAACACGAAGTGCGGACAGTCGCGGAATTGAACTGGCCTCCAAAACTTCAGAAAGGGGAGCTCCTTAGGGCAGCGGAGGCAGAAGCGTTCGACGTTCTGGTCACCTGCGATCAAAACATCACGTTTCAGCAGAACCTGACGAGCAGAAAACTCGCTTTGGTTGTGTTTGGGTCGAATATCTGGCCCGTCGTGCGCGATTACACCGATTCCATCGCAGATAAAGTGGACTCAGCGAAACCGGGAAGCTATAGCTTCATCGATATGCCCCTTCCGTTCAAACCCAGCAAAAAACCGACGGAGTGAAACCTGTCTAGTTTGAGCCCGTACTGGAAGGGCCTGACGCCGGTGTGGGCGAAGGAGTCGCGATGGTAGAAGCTGAAGGTGCCGGCGCATCGTGTTTCACCGCGCCGTAGCGAGCGGCGAGCCAGGCGCGCACTTCATTGGGTTCGTAGTGGAACGGCCCCATCCCGCCGCGATAGGCGATGCGCCCGGATTCATCGATGATGTAGAAACGCTCCGGCCACGCGGCGTATGCGTCGTTCGCGGCGTTGCTCATATCATCGATGCCGAAGTCGATAGGATAGTGGAAGCGCTTGATGAAATCATTGGCGATGGCCACGCGCTGCGCCAGCGTTTTCGGTTGCGCATAACAAACATCATCCTTGATATTGGATTTCATTTCCCACTCATCGGTGGGATGAGCTTCGCGCACATACACAGTGAGAAAGTCCGCGTGATCTTTATAGTCGTTGTAAATCTGCACCACGTCGCCGACGTGGCGTCGGAACGGCGGTCAAGTATAGCTGCCAAAAATAACGACGAGCGGGCGGGCGCCGGTCCGTTCGCGAAGATGAAAATGAGTCGAGCCGTCGAGCGCGAGCAGGCGTGCATCCGGCGCGGTATCGCCGACTTTCAGGTTGCCGCGGTGCATGTGGGGCAGGGCATAACGCACCATGAAGTAAGCGTCGCGCGGGCTGCCCGCCATCTTGGAGAGAACTCCAAAGCCGATCAGCAGCAGGACCAGGACAATCCCAATTGTCCATTTCCAGAAAAGAGGCATCGTCAGTGAGCTGACCTCCTAAAGTCTGCGTTCATCAGAAGCTGGCACCAAGCAAGAAATTCAACGTTTATCCCGCAAAAGAATCACCTGACACGGTGTCGAACCATAACACCACCCGGGAAAAGATTGAATAGTATTTTTGCATTAGCCATGCCAGTCCGCAGTTATTTCTGCGCATCCTTGGCGAGCAGGTGTTCGCGCTCGTCCTTGTAGCGCGCCAAAGCCTTTTCGATCACCGTTAGTGCCGCGTAGGCGGGGCGGATTTCCTCGACTTCGACCTTTTTGCCTTCGAGCTGCTTGTAATCCTGGAAGAAACGCCGGAGAACCAGCAAGCGGTGCGGAGGAAGATCGCGCGCCTCGAGATAGCTGCTGAATTCCGGATCGCCAGTGGCAACGGAGATGATTTTATCGTCGCTAGCGCCGGAATCGATCATGGACATCAATCCGATGGCGCGCGCCTTGATCAGCGCGAGCGGCTGCACCGGTTCCTGGCACAGCACCAGTACATCGAGAGGATCATTGTCCTCGGCGTAGGTCTGGGGAATGAAACCGTAGTTCGCCGGATAAAAAACCGCTGAATGAATGATGCGGTCCACCTTTAGCAGCCCGCTCGGCTTATCCAGCTCATACTTCACGTTCGAGCCAAGCGGGATTTCGATCACCGCCTGAAAATCGCGAGGCAGTTCTTTTCCTGGTGAAACGTCATGCCAGGGATGGAACATGGGAGCACATCCTTCTTACTGGCCGTTTCGGACACTGCGGATTGTTGCAGTCCATTATCTCTCGGAAACTGCTTGAGGTCCAAAACCCAGTCATAGCAATTGTTCTAGTTTCAGCCAAGACCAGCAGGCCGCATTGCGCGCGCATACACCACGGAAGCCGCTTTCAAAAGAGCCGCAGCCAGTGGCATTTAGCAATTCGGAGCGACCGTGGTCGGAAGTTTCCAGCGCTTCGAAACACGCTGAATTGGATCTCTAAAGACGATATGCTGGTAAGGAAAGGGTGTGAATGATGTCCCAGCCTATCGATAGAGGGCGCATCCAGCCATGGGATCGAGCGCCGTCCCCTCCGGCGCGGCGTTTCCGCGGCCTGTTGATCCTCGTTCTCGCCATCATAGCCATGGCCGTCTTCGGCGGCCAGACGTTGCTTTCCTATTTCGTCGACGACCTCTGGTTTGCATCGCTCGACTTCCGGGAAGTCTTCACAAAAATGCTGAGCCTCGAGTGGACGGTTTTCGCGGCGTTTGCCGTGGCCACGTTTCTCATTCTGTACGGGATGATTCTCGCTCTCAAGCGAATGCACCGCAACGATTTGCCGAGCGGCCAAACAATCTTCATAGGCGGCCAGCCTCTGAGGCTGCCAGTCGAGTCCATCCTGCGTTTCGTCGCCTTCGGAGGCTCGGTCCTGATCGCCCTCGCCACCGGCACTTTCCTGATGGCGGAGTGGCCGACCCTCGCTTTGTTTTGGTATGCGCCGCACGCTGCCGGCGGCGTTGCGGATCCCATCTTCGGCAAGTCGATCAACTTCTACCTCCTGAAACTTCCTGCTTGGCAAGTGTTCTCTGGCTGGCTGATGATGCTCGCCGTAGTGACCTGTGTGGTTGCCGCCTCCTTGTTCGTGCTTGCCAACAGCGCCCGCGCCCTTGAGGGAATCCGCAGCGGCTACAACGCCCTGCCATGGCGCGGCTTGTCCATTTCCGTAGCCTTCCTGTTGCTGGCCATTGCGATACAGGTGTACATCGGCCGGTTCACTCTCTTGTTCCAGGACCACACCATCTTCGGCGGAGCCACCTACGCCGACGTGCACATCATGCTCCCGGGTTTGCTGCTCGTTTGCGCCGCTCTCGTCCTTGGCGCAGTGATCGCCGCCGTTAATGCCGCCTCGGTGCAGCGCGGCCGCTGGCTGTTCGCGGCAATCATTCCCGGCGCGGCTTGTTATTTGCTCCTTCAGATCGTCGGTTGGTACGTCACCAATTTCATCGTTAAACCCAATCAGCTCGTTCGCGAGAAGCCCTACATCGCCTACAACATCAAGATGACTCGTCTGGCTTACGGCTTGGACCGCATGACCCAGCGCAAGTTCCCCGCAGAAACCAGCGTCGAAGCGGCCGACCCCGCGAACAATCAGGCTACGCTCCAAAACATCCGTCTTTGGGACTGGCGCGCCCTTCAGGACACCCTGCGCCAGATTCAGGAAATCCGTACCTACTACGATTTCCCCGATATCGACATCGACCGCTACGAAATCGAGGGCCACCTTCGCGAGGTCATGCTCGCCGCTCGCGAGCTAAACGTTGACAAGCTTCCGGATAGCAGCCGCAATTGGATCAACGAGAAGCTGATCTACACCCACGGTTACGGCATCACCATGAACACCGTGAACGGCTTCACGCCCGAAGGCCTTCCCACGCTTCTTCTGAGCAACATGCCTGTCGAAAGCACGGTGCCCGGCCTTACCGTCACGCGCCCCGAAATCTACTTCGGCCAGCTCACCAACACCGACGTGTACGTCAAGACCAAGCAGCAGGAATTCAACTACCCCCAGGGCCAGACCAACAGCTTCACCTCTTACCAGGGCAGCGGTGGCATCGTCCTCGGCGGATTTCTCCGCCGCATCCTCATCGCCGCGGACCTGGGCGATCTCACCAAGCTTCCCTTCAGCGATGATGTGACCCAGGACAGCCGCCTGCTCATGCGCCG
The DNA here is from genome assembly GCA_963843265.1 of uncultured Acidobacteriota bacterium. GTDB lineage: Bacteria > Acidobacteriota > Terriglobia > Acidiferrales > UBA7541 > Acidiferrum. The sequence goes on from CAWJJR010000008.1 coordinate 712,174, forward strand.
CAACTTGCGCGCGCGCGTGTCTACCCTCGCGCCCTTTCTCACTTTTGATCCGGATCCTTATATCGTCGTCGCCGGGGACGGCCGCCTGTACTGGATAATGGACGCGTTCACCTCCTCGGACGGCTATCCCTACTCCAGTCATTACTTCCTCGACGGCAATCCCGTCAATTACATGCGGAACAGCGTGAAAGCGGTGGTCGACGCCTATAACGGAACCACCACCTTCTACGTTTTCGACTCCGAGGACCCCATCCTCGCCGCTTACCGCCGCGTTTTTCCGTCATTATTCAAGGACGCCGCCGCCATGCCTGCCGATCTGCGCAAGCACGTCCGCTACCCCGAAATGTTGCTCAACGTCCAAGCCGCTGCCTACGGCCTCTATCACATGACCGATCCCGAGGTTTTCTACAATCGTGAGGATCTTTGGACTGTGGCCACCGAAGTCGGCCTGGGCGACGACGGCCAGCAAACGACGCTGACGATGCAGCCGAACTTTGTGCTCATGAAGCTGCCCGGAGAGACCGACGCCGAGTTCGTGGAAATTCTGCCGTTCACTCCCGCCAACCGCAACAATCTGATTGGCTGGATTGCCGGTCGCAGCGACGGCGCGCAGTACGGCAACTCGATCGTCTACGATTTCCCCAAAACCAAGCTTGTTGACGGACCCCTTCAGGTCGAGGCTCGCATTGATCAGAACGCTCAGCTCTCCGGCCAGTTGACTCTTTGGAGCCAGCAAGGCTCGCACGTGCGTCGCGGAAATATGCTAGTGATTCCGATTGGACGCACGCTGCTTTATGCGGAGCCTATCTACCTGCAGGCGGAACGCAGCCCCATGCCCGAGTTGCGACTTGTCGTCCTCGCGGTACAAGACCGCCTGGCGTACGGGCCAACGTTCGAGTCTGCGATGGCCGCCCTCTTTGGCGGAGCGCCATCTTCGACAAGCGCCGCCGCCGAATCGGCAGCGCCAGCCCAAAACAGTTCTGCGTCGGTCTCTGCCGCCGCCCCTGGGCCCGCCGCGAGTCTCCAGGCCCTGATCGCACAAGCCGCCAAAGACCTCTCCGACTACCAGCGCTTGACCGCCGAAGGGAAACTCGGCGAAGCCGGTCAGAAACTCGAGCAGCTAAAGCACACGCTCGAGCTGCTAAACAAGAATCCAAAATAATTTTGCTGCCGGAACGCCGAAAGCAAACCACCGCCGAACCCAAGATTAGGCCGCGGGGAGTTCGCGGCGCTCGCTCCAGAAATAGATGGCGAAGAAAATGACGACGATGGGGATCACGCAGCCAAACTCGTCGATGAACCACTTCGTCTTTCCCGTGTCCCGCGTGAGCGGCGTGAAAATACCCTGTATATAAAGGTTGTGGCTGCCGTGGAGGATCGCGCCGGTCCAGAGGCTGCCTGATTTGAGGCGCATCCAGGCAAACACAAAACTGATGGAGATCACCATCACTGTAAAGCAGGTGAGGCCATACCAGGTTGGAGTGCCGGCGTTGTAGTCGCCATAAATCAGGATGGGATAGTGCCAGAGCGACCAGACGATGCCGCTGATGAGCGAAGTCGTAGTGAAAGAGGTGGTCTTGGAAAGCTCGGGGACGAGAAAGCCGCGCCAGCCAATTTCTTCGCCGAGCGCGCTCGAGATGCTGCGAACGATGCCAAACGTGCCGATGAGGAAAATCCCAAGGACGATGGAAATCCAATGCGGCCCGCCGAGATGCATCGACTTCACAAGCGAGTCGTAAAACTCCGGATTCCCAAACGCACCGAGGCGAAAAATCCAGACAATCGCGTAGGCTATCGAAGCGTAGAGAAGGGGAATATACCAACTGTGGAGCTGATATTTCGTTTCGCCCCATTTCCAGCCAAGATCGGCGATGCTGCGGGCATTCAGGCGAAGCGTAAGCATGCCCGCCAGGGCCGGGCACCACATGAGACCGAAAACGTACATGCCGCGGCCGTAGCCCAGGCTGCCGGAATGAAGAATGAGGAAATAGAAAAACGAACTGAACGAAAGAACGATGATCAGATACATGACTACCTGAATGCGCGAACTCTTGGGCTGCGCCATGGATCCCTCCGACACGGAGCAGGACCATACAACGGGAGGAGTTGCGATACAAGCGCGATGCGGGGCTAAGCTCTTGCTTTCTCAATCATCTCGAACCAGATGCCTTTGGATTTAAGGATGAGCTCGACGGCTTCGCGGATCGCGCCTCTTCCAGCGTTCGCTTTGGTGACGTAGTGCGCGGCGAGCTTCACTTCGAGGACCGCGTCGCCAACCGCGACGGCCAGGCCGATGCGGCGCATGATGGGCAAGTCTGGAAGATCATCGCCGACGTAAGCGACCGCGGATTCCGGAACGCCCGTTTTCTTCAAGATTTCTTCCAACGCGGGAATTTTCATCGGCTGCTTCTGGTAGATGAATTCCATCTTCATTTCGTTGGCGCGGCGCAGGAGCGCGGGGCTTTCACGTCCCGTGATGACGCCGGTGCGGAGGCCGGCGGTATGCGCAAGGGTCAGGCCCTGGCCGTCGTGCGCATCGAACGATTTGATTTCGAGGGCCGTGCCATCGGGCTGGGAAAGCAGCGTGACGGAGCCGTCCGTCAGCGTGCCGTCCACATCCATCAAAAGGACTTGGATTTGCGCCGCGCGCTTTTTCAGGCTTACCGGGATTTTGATCATGCCTTTTGACACGGTTTGCTCCTGATAGAAGGATAAAAAAGCGCGGATCTAAAGATCCGCCACTACAACCCCGGATATCGCGGGCAGGCTGTCTCCATTAGATTAGCTCCAAGGTCCAGAGGTCGTGGAGGTGAACGACGCCCAGGAGTTTATTTGATTCGTCAACTACGACGACCGACGTGATTTTCCGCTTCTCCATAAGCGTCAACGCTTCACTCGCCAGCACCTGAGGCCGGACCACTTGCGGCTTCGTATTCATGCATTGGTCCGCTGTCATGGTCAGCGTCGCGCCCCCATGTTTTTCCATCAAGCGGCGCAAGTCGCCATCGGTAATGATTCCGGCCAGTGTGCCATCTCCGTTGGCCACCGTGGTCATGCCGAGCTTCTTCGCCGACATTTCGTGAAACACCGCGGGCATCGGAGTGTCGAGCGAAACCTTCGGCAGAGCGTCGCCGACGTGCATGATTTTTTCCAAGCGGAGCAGACGCTTGCCCAGGCTGCCGGCCGGATGAAGCGCCGCAAAATCATCGTGGCGAAAATCGCGCCGCTCGAGCAGCGACACCGCTAGCGCGTCGCCCACAGCCATTGCCACAGTCGTGCTGGCTGTGGGAGCAAGATTCAACGGGCAAGCTTCTTCGCTGACGCTAACATCGAGCACGACTTCACTTGCCTGCGCAATCGTGGACTTCGCATTTCCCGTCAGAGTTAAGAGGGGAATTTCAAGCCGTTTCAGGGCGTCGAGCAGGGAGATGATTTCCCGCGTCTCGCCGCCATAGGAGACCGCCAGGATCACGTCGCCGCGCGCGATCATGCCCAAGTCGCCGTGGAGGGCGTCGGCGGGGTGGAGGAAAAAGGAGGGGGTGCCGGTGCTGGAGAGAGTCGCAGAGATTTTGCGGCCGACGATGCCGGACTTGCCCATACCGGTTACGGCGACGCGGCCTTTGCACTGAAAGAGCAGGTCCACGGCCTTCTCGAAGGTGGCGTCAAGGCGCGCCAAGGCTTCGCTGATAGCTTGGGCTTCGATTTTCAGGACGCGGCGGGCGGTGTCAAGACTCAAGAGGGGCCCCCCGGTATTTTGTAAACGTTGTATCTAAAGGATTTAGTGTTTTCGTAAGTCCTTTATTTCCAGCGTTTACGGGCGTTTTCGTAAGTGTTGCATTTAAAGGGGTTAAGTTCACTGTGGGGGTGGGGATGGGGGAGAAGACGGGCACGGCGTGCCGTGCCCCTGCGGAGTGAGCGGCGGGGCGGTGGGTTGTCATGGGGTGCTCCAGCTGCGGACCAGAGTTGAGAGTCCCTTTAGACGTTTTAGGAGGGCGGGAAGTTGGGAGAGCGGGAGGGCGTTGGGGCCATCGGAGAGGGCGGCGGCGGGATTGTCGTGCGTTTCAAGGAAGATGCCGTCGACGCCTGCGGCTACGCCTGCGCGGGCGAGTGGTTCGATGAATTCGGGTTGGCCTCCGCTGGCCTGGCCTTGGCCGCCAGGGAGTTGGACGGAGTGGGTTACGTCGAAGACGACGGGATAGCCTAGTTTCTGGAGAATGGGGAAGGAGCGCATGTCGACGACCAGGTTTTGGTAGCCGAAGGTCGCGCCGCGTTCGGTGAGGATGATGTTGGTGTTGCCGGTGCTGGCGATTTTTTCGACGACGTTGGCCATGTCCCAAGGAGAGACGAATTGGGGTTTTTTGACGTTGACGATGCGGCCGGTTTTGGCAGCGGCGAGGAGGAGATCGGTTTGACGGGCCAGGAAGGCGGGGATTTGCAGGATGTCGCAGACTTCGGCGGCGGGTTGGGCTTGGGAGGATTCATGGATGTCGGTGAGGACCGGCAGGTTCAGGTCGGCTTTTATTTTTGCGAGGATGCGCAAGCCTTCTTTGAGGCCGGGGCCACGGAAGGCTTTGACGGAAGAGCGATTGGCTTTGTCGTAGGAGGCTTTGAAGATGTAGGGGACGCCGGCGTCGGAGGCGACTTTGGCGACGATTTCGGCCATTTTTCGGGCGTGGGCTTCGCTTTCGATCACGCAGGGGCCGGCGATGAGAAAGAGCGGTTTGCCGGATCCCAGGCGCAGAGAGCCGAGAGAAATGTCGTGAGCGGGGATCATCGAAGTTAACGAAGATAGCATAGACGGGGGTTTGATTTGGAGAATTGCTCGGTTGCTGTGGCGGGGAGTTCCCGGTTATCAGGCAACTGAAAATGAAGCGGGAAAGACGGCGGCATTTTTTAAGTCGAAGAGCTCCATGTGAGTGCAAGAATAGAATTGCGATGAACGCTTGGCAGCAATAGGTGTGCGAGGACCACGAATTCCGATGATCGCAGTTGGGCCGCGAAACGTAACGGCCCTCCTGAGAGCGCAGACGAATGTATGGGCTCCTGAGGAACTTCCTTCGCACGTTCCCAGCATGCAGTGACTTCCGTCGGAGCTAGGATTAGCTCGCGAGCCGCGCCAAGGCCGGCTTCACAAATGCTTCGTCTTTGAGGCCGAGCACAACGCGCCCGTTGACCTGGCCCTTCTTGAGCCGGCTGAACACATCGTTGATGGATTCCAGCGGCAACACCTCAATCGTGGCCTTCACCTTGCCGTTCCCGGCGAATGTCAGCGACTCTTCCAGATCGAGACGAGTGCCGACGATGGAGCCTCGAATCGTGTAGCCGTTCAGAACCACGTCGAAAATCGAAACAGGAAATTCGCCAGGCGGCAGACCATTCAGCACGCAGGTCCCGCCGCGACGAAGCATGCCGATGGCTTGTTTAAAGGCGATCGGTGAAACCGCCGTCACCAGCGCGCCATGCGCCCCGCCGATTTGCTTTTGGACTTCTTTCGCAGGGTCCTGAGCCTTCGCATCGATGGTGATTTCCGCGCCGAGCTTCTTTGCCAGAGCCATCTTTTCTGGTCCCAAGTCAACCGCCGCGACGTGCAGCCCCATCGCCTTTGCATACTGGATCGCTATATGGCCCAGGCCGCCCACTCCCGAGATGACAACCCACTCACCGGGACGCGCTTCCGTCATTTTCAGTCCTTTATAAGTGGTGACACCAGCGCACAGGATGGGCGCCGCATCCACGAACGAGAGTTTCTTGGGAATTCGTCCCAGGTAATCCGCCTGCCCCAAAGCGTACTGTGCGAAACTTCCGTTCACCGAATATCCGGAGTTCTGCTGTTGCGGGCAAAGCGTTTCCCAGCCGGCGAGACAGTAATCGCAATGCCCGCACGCGCTGTGCAGCCAGGCGATTCCCACTCGGTCGCCTTCTTTCAGGTGAGTAACACCCGAGCCCAGAGCGGCGACGATTCCTGCTCCTTCGTGGCCTGGGATAAGCGGCATCATGGGCTTGACTGGCCAGTCGCCGTCCACTGCATGCAGATCGGTGTGACACACTCCAGTCGCAAATACTTGCACGAGAGCCTGCCCGGGTCCTGGTGTTGGGATGGGGACTTCGCGCACGACCAACGGGGCACCAAATTTTTCAACAACGGCTGCTTTCATGGTTTTCGTGTTTGGCACTTTGCATCTCCTTTTCGCCCGAACTGAGACTACGTTAGCCCTGCTCCAAGAACGGGTATGTATCATTAGGCACAGTTGGATGTGACACGTTTCACAGAGTCATGGAGGAGCGGAACTCCAGACGCCCCTCCCAAGAATCCGTACTGTTTAGGGCGTCCTATAGAGAGGTTGAGTTGCGTTTGAGGCCGCTCGCAGGGCATCCAAGGGCTGGTCGCCCGAACAAGTGGGTGCTTCTAGGTTACTTGCGGCTGACAGATTCGAGGAGGACCCAAGAATCCAATTAGACAAGAACGGACGACATCGGACAGGACGCATCGGCTGCCTACGTGGGGGTGGTGCGCGCTAACCACTTCATCTTTTCCATATCGAGCATTGCGCTCGGACTCGCATCCGCGCCTGCATCCGGCAGCAACCTACGCTGAGCAAGTACAAGGGACAAAGATTACGCGTTGGCGTGGGGAGCGACGCGGAGGGCTTGGACGCGTTGCGGTTCAGAGGCGGGGCGGGACTTGGATTTTTTGTGTTCGAGGGCAGCGCCTATGAAGGCGGCGAAGAGGGGATGGGGCTCGAGGGGTTTGGACTTGAATTCGGGATGGAACTGGCAACCGAGGAACCAGGGGTGCTCGGGGGCTTCGATGATTTCGACGTAATTTTCGTCGGGGGTGCGGCCGGTGATGCGGAGGCCTGCATTGGTTAGGGTTTTTTCGTAGTCGCGATTGAATTCGTAGCGATGGCGATGGCGCTCGCTGATTTCGAGTTTGCCGTAGGCTTTGGCGGCGAAGGAGCCGGGTTCGAGTTTGCAGGGCCACGCGCCTAAGCGCATGGTGCCGCCCATTTCGTCTACGCCGAGAAGTTCGCGCAATTTATAGATGACGCGATGAGGGGACTGCGGATTGGATTCGGTGGTGTCGGCTTGTTTCAGGCCGGCGACATCGCGGGCGTACTCGACGGTGGCACATTGCATGCCCAAGCAGATGCCGAAATAGGGCACCTTGTTTTCGCGGGCGTACTCAATCGTGTAAATCATGCCTTGCAAGCCGCGCTTGCCAAAGCCTCCGGGAACCAGGATGCCGTCGTAGCCGTGCAAGCGGGCGGCAGCGGTGGCTACGGAGTCGATGTCCTCAGCTTCAATCCATTCGAGAATGGTTTTATGGTTGTGAGCGAGGCCGCCATGGAGCAGAGCTTCGCGCAGGCTTTTGTAGGCGTCTTCGAGCTGAACATATTTTCCTACGACCGCGATGCGGACTTCGCCTGCGGGATTGTGGATGCGATAAACGAGATCAAGCCACGGGCTCATGTCCGAGGGCCGGTCTTCCAATTTCAGATGCCGTAGGATCTGCGCGTCGAGGCCCTCGCGGCTGAGTTCGACGGGGACGGCGTAAATCGTGTCCACGTCTTCCATGGAAATGACGCAGGCTTCGGCGACGTTGCAGAAGAGGGCGATTTTTTTCTTGAGTTCGGCGGGAATGTGGCGGTCGCTGCGGCAAAGCAAAATGTCGGGCTGGATTCCGATGCCGAGCATTTCCTTGACGCTGTGCTGGGTGGGCTTGGTTTTCAGCTCGCCGGCAGCGGCGATATAAGGCACCAGGGTCACATGGACGAAGAGAGTGTTTTCCGAGCCAAGTTCGAGACGCATCTGGCGAATGGCTTCGAGGAAGGGAAGCGATTCGATGTCGCCGACGGTGCCGCCGATTTCGACGATGACGACGTCCACGTCGTCTGAAACTTTTTTGATGGTGGCTTTGATTTCGTCGGTGACGTGGGGGATGACCTGGACGGTCTTGCCGAGGTAATCGCCGCGGCGCTCTTTGGTGAGGATGGTTTCGTAGATGCGGCCGGTGGTCCAGTTATTGTCGCGGCGGAGCTTGGCGTGGGTGAAGCGCTCGTAGTGGCCGAGGTCGAGGTCCGTTTCGGCCCCGTCTTCGGTGACGAAGACTTCACCGTGCTGGAACGGGCTCATCGTACCGGGATCGACGTTCAGGTACGGATCGCATTTCTGAAGAGTGACTTTGAAACCGCGACTTTCGAGGAGACAACCGATGGAAGAAGCTGCAACGCCCTTTCCGAGTGAGGAAACAACACCGCCGGTAACAAAAATATATTTTGGCGCCATCCATGCAGCCCGCGTCCGGGATTTCCCAGCGCGCCGGGCTTATCAGCCCTTCCAAAGAATGACGTACGAACAATTATCATCGGAATGCGGACGGGTGTCAAATCGAAGAATTGATTCGGGACAATTGATTTTGGGAACTTGGACTATCGGATCTGGGAACTTGAAAAGAAGAGCGAAGCAGAGATAAGAAGCGGGAAATTGAGGAGGCGGCGAAACTTCTCCGGCGCGAGCGGGTTTGACTGCAAGGGGAGGGGCCTGTCTTTTTTACGGAGTGCGCGAGAGTTGCTTCATTGAGCAAAATGTATCGTACGCAGGAAGCGTTTGGATTGATGCACTCATCAAAGCAGTAGAACATCGGCGTAGGCCCGCAGCCCAAACGCGGGTGGCGCTATCCTGAGGGATTCTTCAAGGGTCTCTCGAACGTGGGGAAGGGGTAATGAACTTGGAAAACCGGCTGTACCTGGGCAGTGCTGCAATCGCAGGCGCTCTACTCTTCGCTTCTTTTTCCGGCGCACAGCAAAACCAAACGCCGGCCGCACAAACCTACATGACTTACGATGTGAGCCGCGAGACTACCCTTACCGGCAAGGTTCTCTCGTACACGGCTGCGTCCAGCGTGCCGCCGATCGGGGCGCACATGAGCGTTCAGACTGTCTATGGACCGGTGGACGTGCATCTGGGAAGCGCGAAGCTTCTTGAGCAAAAAGGATTCACCTTGAATGTTGGGGACTCCGTTAGCGTGACGGGGGAAGTGATCTCGTTCGGGCAAAGCAGCACGTTTGCGGCGCGCATTGTCGAGGACGGAGAGAAGTCTGTCACGGTGCGGGATACGAAAGGCCGGCTCATCTTGATGTCACCCATGCATGTCGTGAGAGGTGTGCGATGAAACGACTGCTACTTATTTTCGCGGCATGTGCGCTCGGGTGGGCGACCGGTTGCAGCGGGGGCGGTTCCAGCGGCCCTGTCACGCCACCACAGAGCGGGTTTAATAACGCCAGCCTGACCGGCGCTTATGTTTTCTCACTGAGCGGCACGACGCTCGACAATACCTCTGGGACGAGCGCTTTCTCGCGTGTCGGAGTTTTTTCGGCCGACGGAAAAGGCGACATTCTGACCACCGGCGGACTGGAAGACGTGCATATGTTCGGCGCGCAAAACATCTTCGGGATTACGGGCGGGAGCTACAGCATCACTTCCGACGGCCGTGGAAGTTTGTGCATTGAGACCTCCGGCGGGATGGTGCAATACAGCATCAGCTTAGTCGCGTCCAGCAGCGGCTATATGGCAGACATGGGCACGGTTACATCGTGTTCCAGCGGCGGCACTCTTACAAATACTGAGACAGCAAGCGGGAGCTTTGCGCTGCAAACGGCGACAAGCCTTGCCACAGGCACCTATACCTTCGATTTCTCAGGGATTTCTCCCATATCGGGTAACGCCATTTCGAGGATTGGCGACTTCATCCCCAGTGCTGCGGGCATGGGTACCTTCTCGAGCGGCAGTTTCGAGGACGTGAATGACGGCGGTAATTTCACGACTAAGGCCGATATAACAGGAAGCTACCAGCCGGATAACAGCAGTCCTGGGACGGGAAGAGGCACGGCGATCATCAACGGCTTGAACTACGTCTACTACGTGATTGATGGCCAGCACGCTCAATTCATGGAGACAGACCCAGATCAAGTGATTGCGGGGACCAACGCCGGCGAAGCCGTAGCGCAACAGATCGGCACGCCCAACAACACCAGTGCGTTCAATAGCAGCAGCTTCGTGTTTGTGATGGGTGGCTCCGATTCCAGCTTTAGTCCATTCACACGCGGTGGGCGCTTCACGGCTACAGGCGGAAGCGTGGCAAGCATACTTCTTGATGAAAACGACGCCGGAAGCTCACAGTCTGTACCGAAGAGCGGCGTACTGAGCGGGGGAGCGATTACGCTTGATGGTGACAACTCCGGGCGCGGGACCCTGACCTTTACGGACACAGTGAATAATACGGGGACGTATAGGTTCGTTTTCTATTTGAGCTCGGCGACCCAGGGCGTGATTCAGGATGTGACTACGGTCCAGGTGGGCGGAGTTGCCACGGCAGTGGATGTGATGGACGGCACGCTGTTGGCACAAACAGGGGCGCCGTTTACTTCGGGCGGTCTGGCAACGGCATACTCCTTCGATTGGAGCGGCGCAAACGGCAACGGCGAAGAAGACTTTGTCGGGAGCTTCGCGCCAGCCAACACGGCCCCGAACGGACTCGTGGACTACAACGAGTTTGGCGTCGGCAAACTCTTCCTTAATACGCCCTTCAACGGTGTATTCACCATCGGCGGAGATGGTACAAGCAGCACAGGCCAGCACAGTACCTTCGTGGCGGGACTTAGCGGCACTCCAGCTGTCACGATCAATTATTTCGCGTACATCGCCAACCCCAGCACTATTTTGATCATGGGGACCCAAAATAATGGAGCGCGCGTGATCGCCGGAGTGCTAACGGCACAAACTCCGTAATTTGATCGACCCTCAATTGATGCCGCCCGGCTGATGTTGGCCGGGCGGATTTATTTTTGGAGGAGTTTTTCGGCGCGGGCGACGTCTTGGGGGACGTCGACGCTTACGGCATCGTGTTCGACTTCGGCCACGCGGATCTTCCAGCCATTTTCGAGCCAGCGGAGTTGTTCGAGCTGTTCGATGCGCTCAAGTTCGCCTTGAGGCAGCGTGGGATATTCGAGGAGAGCGTCGCGCTGGAAGACGTAGAGGCCGAGGTGTTTCAGGTGGCGCACCTGGATTTTGGCGGCGGTATCGCGGACCCAGGGAATGGGGGCGCGCGAAAAATAGAGGCCGTTGTCTTCGAAATCGAGGACAACTTTTACCACGTTGGGGTCCATGATGTCGGCGGGCGTTTTGATGGCAGTGGCTACGGTGGCGATTTGCGCGGCAGGCTCCTGGAGTAGGGAATTGATGGCAGTATCGACAGCTACGGGATCAAGAAGCGGCTCATCGCCCTGGATATTCACGAAGACGTCGCCCTTTTCGTGAAACGCGACTTCGGCAACGCGTTCCGTTCCGGTGCGGTGGTCGGGCCGTGTCATGCGAGCTTGGCCGCCGAAGCTTTCCACAGCTTTCATGATGCGTTCATCGTCGGTGGCGACAATGACTCTGCCGGCGCGCGCAGCCAGTTTGGCGCGTTCATAGACGTGCTGGATCATGGGCTTGCCGGCCAGCGAAACAAGTGGCTTGCCGGGCAGACGCGTTGAGCCATATCGCGCGGGAATGACGATGATTACATCCGGATTGTCGGAACTCATATCTTTGAGGCTCCCATGAGGTTGAGTCTCCCATATCCGCGAATATTTGAGCACTTTCTCATGATTTTCCGAGAGAGTGGAACCTGTTAATTTACGCAGTATCCTCGTAATGCTGCGGCGCTAAGCTACTGCAAGTATGGGTGCTGCTCGGAAAGGAGCCCCGTAACCATGCGGCTTGCGGTTCAGGATTTGCCTTGTCTTCGCCAGCGTGGGTGGTAGAATCGCGCATAGTCCGAGCCGCGCGGCCGTTCCGGGTTGCCGGAACGATGGGGGTGCCTTGAAACGCGATAGACAGTGTTTTCGCGTTTTTTGTTTTGCCGCTGTAGTCCTGTTATTTGCCTGCCTCGTCGTATCCCGCTTCGCAATTCCCGCCGCGGGGCAATCGCCCGCGGATGAAAACCAGCGAAAAACAAAAAAGCCGAAGGACGACGTAACGAAGGACACGCCGGGGCAAATCATCAGGCCGGGCCGGTCGTTGAAGATGGACGTAGACGTGGCGCTGGTCAACGTGACAGTCACGGATCCTTACAACCGGCTGGTAACCGGGCTGGACAAGGAAAACTTTCGGGTATTTGAAGACAACGTCGAGCAGGAAATCGTGTCGTTTTCTTCCGAAGACGTGCCGATCTCGATCGGCGTGATTTTTGATTTCAGCGGCAGCATGTCCAACAAAGTGGGGAAGGCGCGCGAAGCGGCGATGCAATTTTTCAAGACGGCAAATCCGCAGGACGAATTTTTTCTGGTGAGCTTCAACGAGCGCGCGGAGCTGACGAGCGCCTTTACGAACAGCGTGGAGGATTTGCAGAGCAGCCTGATGCTAACGTCTGCGAAGGGACGCACCGCACTGCTGGACGCGATTTATCTTGGCCTGAGCGAAATGAGGGGTGCACACAACGGCAAGCGCGCCTTGCTCATCCTATCTGATGGAGGAGATAATCATAGCCGGTACAGCGAAAGCGATATCAAGCGGCTGGTGCGGGAAGCGGACACCCAGCTCTATGCGATCGGCATTTTTGACCCGCTTGGCTATCGCGACCGGACGCCGGAAGAGTTGAACGGCCCGTCTCTGCTTTCTGAAATAACGGAGATGACGGGAGGCCGGGTTTTTGCCGTTGAAAGACTTGAAGACCTGCCGGACATCGCCACCAAAATAAGCATGGAGCTGCGAAATCAATATGTCCTGGGATACAGACCAAGCAACAAGGCCCACGATGCACGTTGGCGAAAAATTAAAATCAAGCTGCGCGCGCCGAGAGGCTTGCCGCCGCTCAATGTTTACGCAAAGACCGGATATTACGCGCCCAGCCACTGAGCGCGCCTTCTCGAACATTCGCCGGGTGTCCGCTCTATTTTTGACTTTGTGCGGGATGGCCTTGTTTGCTGCGCCTTGCTTTGCGCAGATTCCGATTCAGAATGCGCAGCCGCTGCCTCCGGGGCAGGATTCCAACACCGATAAGCAGGGATCGACGATCAAGGTCGACGTCGGGCTTGTGGTGCTGCATACGACGGTGCTGGACGATCGCGGGAAGTTCGCGGACGGGTTGAAAGCGGACAATTTTCGGGTTTACGAAGATAAGGTCGAGCAGAAGATCGCGACGTTCAAGCGCGAGGACGTTCCCGTCAGCATGGGGTTGGTGATCGACAATAGCGGCAGCATGCGCGACAAGCGGCCGCGCGTAAATGAAGCGGCGCTGACGCTCGTCGAGTCAAGCAACCCGCAGGACGAGGCCTTCGTCGTCAACTTCAACGACGATTTCTATCTGGACCTCGACAAGGATTTCACCAGCAGTATTCCCGAATTGAAAGAGGCGCTGGAGCGGATCGATTCACGCGGCAGCACGGCGCTCTATGACGCCATCATTGGCTCGCTGGATCACCTCAAGAAAGGCTCCAAGGATAAAAAAGTTTTGCTGGTAGTGACCGACGGCGAGGATAATTCCAGCCACTATTCGCTCGAAAAGACCATCCGCGAAATCCAGAAGACCGACACTGTGATTTACACGATTGGCTTGCTCGGCGATGAAAAAAGAAAAGAAAAGAATACCGCGATGAGGGCGCTGAAGCATATTGCTGAAGCTTCCGGCGGAATAGCCTTCTTTCCAGAAAACGTCGATGATGTGCACGCGATCTGCGAGCAGGTGGCCCACGATATTCGCAATCAGTACACCATCGCCTACTATCCTTCCAACACCAGGAAAGACGGAACGTTTCGCGCGGTTACCGTGCAGGTGATTCCGCCGCGCGGCCGCGGCAAGCTGGTGGCGCGCACACGCAATGGGTACTACGCGCCGGGCGGTCCGTCTTCTGCAGCGGCAGGGAACTAGCTGAAATCCTTTTTACTCTAAGATGGAGCGCCGGGATTAGGGATTGGTGCGCGGCTGGGCGGTCGCCGGTGAAACTTCCGGCCCTTTCAGATACTTGCCCGCAAACGTCAGAAACGTCGGCCAATTCGGGCCAGGAGTGTGTCCGTCGCTGTGTTGGCGGTAGCCGATATCTCCGGAGATTAGCGCGGTTTCCATCGGCGGAAACTCTGTTGTCCCTAAATCTTTTTTTCCGAGCAGCCGATAGACCGGCCCTGCGGCCAGCGCTGCCATAAACATTCCGTGAGGATCCTGCCATCCGTCGCCTTTCACGCCGCCTGCGCCGATAAAGACCGGTCGCGGAGCGCAGAGCGCGATCAGTTCGTGCGAATCGATGGGCAAGTCGTTCGGTGTCAGTGGCCCCGCATACTTCAAAAAATTTCCCGCCATCCAGTGATATTCGCGCGTCCCCGCGACGTTGCCGATCTGCTCGCCAAAATTTCGACGGTAGAGTGCTGCACCGCCAGCGCCCGATGAGCTGATATACGCCACGGCAAAGCGCGAATCGTAAGCCATCGTAACCAGCGCCGTCTTTCCAAAGCGCGAATGCCCCATGATGCCGACTTGCCGCGCGTCCACTGCCTTGTCCGTCTCCAGGTAATCCAACGCGCGGCTCGCGCCCCACGCCCAGGCGCGAATCGTTCCCCAATCTTCTAGCCCGCGCGGCTGCCCTTTGTTCACCAGCCCGATGATTCCCTCGGTCAACCCGTCGCCGTTATCCGCCTGCCAGCTCGTGGGAATCAGTACCGCATAGCCCCAGCCTTTCGCGAGGACTTGCTGCTGCCATGTTGGCCCTTTCTGCATCGCAGCGGTCATTTCCGGAATGCGCTTGGCGATAGCGGCCATAAATTCCGGGCTGAAGCTCAGCTCCATGATCACCGGCACCGGCCCGAGCGCGTTTGCCGGAGTCGTGAGCATCAAATCGATATTCACTGCGATCGCCGGATACGCCGAATTGTCCACGTGCCCCACGAGCTTTTTCGTGATCACCGGCACATCGCCGTTTATTTCGTGCGCGGTGCTCGTCACTTCCCAAACGACTTTCGGCGTTTCTTTCGGGACGCGGCCATAAATCTCACGATCAAAATCTTCGACGATTTCGGGCCGCCGCTTCTGCCACCACACTTTGGCCGTCTTCACTTCTTTTTCATCGTTCAACTTCAGAGGATCGGGCAGTTCGGATGACAGAGTTGCTTTTGCCTCGTCATAATTGGCCGCGTAAGGCGATTTCGGATCGCCATCGGCGCCGCGGCGGAGGGAAGTGATGTGCAATAAGTCCATCAACCGCTGGTGATCTTGTTCCGCCGTCAGATGCACCGGCGGTGGAGCCTGCGCGCTGAGCCGAATGGCAACCAATGCTGCAAGCGCTGCCGCGGCTCCCAGCCAGTGCATCCGCTTGCGATTGGCGAAATTCGCTCCACTCGCCGTCACTTTTTCCTCCCCGTCATTTCTATTACGTCAAAGAGGCCCTCCACCATTCCCTCCAGCACGTTTTTCAGCATCATGGGCGTTTTCTCGCCCATCAAAACGTGCAGCCCCAATGCTGGGGGGCCGCTCGCTGCAAGCCGCGAGGCCGTGCGCTGCGTAAACTCAATGGCAAAAGCACGATGACTCTGCTCTTTTTCTACTACGAAGCCCGCCGCTTCAAGCGCTTTGCGATATTGCGCCGCATCTACCACAAAACTCGTCTCTTCGCTCGTTGCCCACGGCAGAGGAAATCGCAGCGTTCCCTCGCGTCCACGCATCAGATCGAAAATCGTAAATCGCGCACCGCTCTTTAGCACGCGCCCTACTTCACGAAACACGCCTTCCTTATCCGCCAGATTCATTCCCACGTGAATCATATAGGCGCCCTCGAACGTCTCTGCTGCAAACGGCATAGCCAGCGCGCTCGCAAGACGAAAGTTCGCCCGCGCGTCCAGTTTCACCAGCCTCGTCAGACTCTCAGCAGTTTTGACAAACTCTTCCGTCAAGTCGATCCCGGTCACGCGACAATTTTGTTCCCCGGCGAAATATCGGGCTGGTCCGCCGATCCCGCAGCCGACGTCCAGCAACGCCATATCCGCGCGCAAGCCCATTCCGCGCGCGAGCATTTGCGTGGCCTCGAACCCTCCCACGTGGAATTCATCGACTGCAGTGAGATCGCTTGCCGTCAGATGGGCCGTCTCCTTGCCCGCAGCTTTCGCTGCGGCCAGAATCGCCTCTTCCAGTTTCCCGCGCGTGTAATGTCCGGCCACTTTTTCTTCTGTTTTCACGGTTTTCCCTTAGTTGCGCGAATGCAATTTGCTTCGCAGATGTTCTGTCGTCCGGCGAGGCGAAGCGTGACCGCTCATTCTAATTCCTTATTTCACTCAGAAAACTGGTTCCGTGCGGGATTTGACCGCCAAAATTGTCCGCAACGGTCTGGCCCATGTCCGCCAGCGTCTGCCGGACGCCGAGATTCACGCCCGCGCCACTCGCCGGCGAATACGCCAGGATCGGTACGTACTCGCGCGAATGATCTGTCGTTGGCCAGCGCGGGTCCGGATCGCAACCGTGGTCTGCGGTAATTATCAACAAATCGGCGGCACGCAAGAGCCCCAAGAAAGGACCAAGCATGCGATCAAACTCTTCCAGCGATTCCGCAAAGCCTTCAACATCTTTCCGATGCCCAAAGAGCATGTCGAAATCGACCAAATTGCAAAAAATCAGCCCGCTTTTTCTCTCTTGCAAAGCTTCGGCCATTTTAGCCATGCCGTCGGCGTTGCCGGTGGTGGTGACGTACTTCTCGACGCCGCGGCCGTTGTAAATGTCGTGAATTTTTCCAATCCCAAAAACAGGAACGCCGCGTTCCGCAAGAACGTCGAGCAGCATTGGTTTTGGCGGGTCGACGGCATAATCATGCCGCCGAGTCGTGCGCTTGAAATTTCCGGCTGGGCCCGCGAAAGGCCGCGCAATCACGCGCCCGACGCGGTTCGGCCCATCGAGCAATTTGCGCGCGATCTCGCACATGCGATAAAGCTCCGCGATGGGGATCACGTCTTCATGCGCGGCAATCTGAAAGACGCTGTCGCCGGAAGTGTAGACAATCGGTCTTCCCGTGCGGACGTGCTCTTCCCCGAGCTCCTTGATAATTTCCGTGCCTGAGGCCGGTTTGTTGCCAAGCGTTCCGCGCCCAATTTGTTTTTCAAATTCGGCGATTAATTCCGCGGGAAAACCATGTGGATAAACTGGGAACGCCTGGTCTAACCACACTCCAGCCATTTCCCAATGCCCGGTGGTCGTATCCTTTCCCGGCGAATGTGTTACGCCCTTGCCATACGCGGCTATCGGCGATGCTGTTGCATTCAAATGCGCGAGCGGCGCAATATTTGCCAGGCCAAGCCGCAGAAGATTCGGCAATGCCAGTGGCCGCGACTCCGCAATGTGCCCAAGAGTGCTGCGCCCCACGTCTCCGTAGTCCGCGGCGTCGGGCAGCGCTCCGATCCCCACGCTGTCCAACACGATCCAGATCACTCTTTCATATCGCTGCATCGCCGAACCTCGACCGCGCCCGTGTTAGAAGTCGTATCCTTTGCCGCACTCTAACACAAACGTTGAATTCCTTCCGTGTGGTCTGGAATGGTTGCCCAACCTCCGAGTGGCCAGTAATCTCGACAGAGATCCATTTGGGTCTGATTTCCTGAACTTTTTTGGCTGTTTGTGCGTAGTACAAAGTGAAGAGGTGTGGGATGGCTCAAGACTTCGGTCCACGGCGCACTTCGCTTGTTTTTCCAATCCTTCTTATCGCGCTAGGTGCGATCTTTCTTTACGCCAACTGGCATCCGTTCTTTGATCCCTGGCCCATTCTCTGGACGTACTGGCCGCTCATTCTGATCTTTATCGGTCTGGGAACGATCTGGGACCACTGGCGCCGGCGGCAAAATCCCAATGCGCCAGCCGGTTCTTCGGCGGGCGCGAGCCTTGGCGCGGTCGCCTTCATCATCATTTTGATTCTTCTCCTCGGGCACGGCAGGAACTACCGCCGCTGGCACGGCAGCTCTGCCGATTACTCCATGCAGCATGTATCGCATACCGTCGAACGGCAGAATGCGAAGTCCGTGCGCGTGACTCTAGACATGGGCGCAGGCGATCTCGATTTGAGCGGCGGATCGAGCCATCTGCTTGAGTCCGATTTTGAGTACTGCAATTCTCGGAATGCTCCCAGAGTGGACTACTCGGTCTCCGGAGGCACAGGCGAGCTGAACATTTCCCAGGACAATTCGGAGCATCACTTCAACGATTGCGGCGGCAACCACTGGACTCTTCATCTTGCCAACGACATCCCAATGGAAATCAAGATCGACATGGGCGCCGGCCACGACAATCTGCGGCTCCGAGATATCGACGTAACACGATTCAATCTAGACATGGGAGCCGGGCAGGCCGACGTCGATCTCACCGGCGACCGCAAGTCCGATCTCACGGCGGATATGGAAGGCGGCGTCGGCGAGGCCAACATTCGTCTGCCCAAAAACATCGGCGTGATCATCAACGCCTCCGGCGGAATCGGCACGATCGAAGCGCCCGGCCTGGATCACGATGGCGACAGGTACACCAACGCCGCCTATGGAAAGTCGCCGACCACCATCCACCTGAAGGTTGAAGGCGGCGTCGGCACGATCAGACTCATTCAGGAGCCTTAGTTCGCGCAGACCTGCCGCAAAGGCCCTGCGAAGACTTTGGCAAAGAATTCGCGAAATCCGTCGTTTGCTCTCATTTTCCCGTAGCCGTATAATTTAAGGTTTAGACACCGCGCTCGGAGCGCGCTGTCTGGGCTTCCCTTTGGCCACTAAAGAACTCACGACCGTGCTCAGCGAACAAGAGGCTATCCGCGTCCGCGGCGCCCGCGTTCACAATCTGCGCAACATCACGGTCGAAATTCCGCACAACGCCATCACGGTTGTCACTGGCGTCAGCGGCTCCGGCAAGTCCTCGCTCGCCTTTGACACGGTTTACGCCGAAGGCCAGCGCCGCTACGTCGAATCTCTTTCCGCCTATGCACGCCAGTTCCTAGAACGTATGGAAAAGCCAGATGTCGACGAGATTTCCGGCATCGCTCCGGCGGTTGCCATTCGTCAGAAAAATTCCACGCGCAACCCGCGCTCGACGGTCGCCACTTCGACGGAAATTTACGATTATTTGCGGTTGCTCTTCGCGCGATGCGGCCAAACCTTTTGCATCAAGTGCGGCGTGGAGGTTCGCCGCGACAGCCCCGACGAAATCGCGACTCGCATCCTTTTGCTTGCCCCGGGGCGGCGCTTTTACATCATGTATCTGCTGCGCATCGCGACCGAGCCGCAAGCTACAGGCGGCGCGCGCCGCGTTCCAAAGAAAAAGGCGCCGGCGCCCCCTCAAGAGGCGCTCAAACAAGCCCTCGGCGACATCCAAAAGCGGGGCTTCAATCGCCTCTATCAGGATGGCCGCGTCCACGAATTTTCTTCGCCGGAAACTCTTCTCGACGTGGATTTCTCGCAGCCCGTCTATGTGCTCGTCGATCGCCTCTCCGTCAGCCCCGAATCGCGCTCGCGACTCACGGACTCCATCGAGATTTGCTATCGCGAAGGCCACGGCGAAGCCATTCTCGAATTCATCGCCGATTCGGCCGGCAATCCCGCCGAGCGCCTCACGTTCAATGAGCGCTTCGAATGCAAGAACGACGGCACGCTTTATCAAGAGCCCGAGCCGCGCCTTTTTTCATTCAACAATCCCTACGGCGCTTGCCCGCGTTGCCAGGGGTTCGGAAACACCATCGACTTCGATCTCAATCTCGTCGTCCCAGATTCCAGCAAATCGCTCGATGAAGGCGCCATCGAGCCGTGGACCAAGCCTCGCTACCGCGCTCTCCTGCAGGACGTGAAAAAATGGGCGCGCAACCGCGGCATTCCACTCAACGTCCCGTGGCGCCAGCTCACTGCGGAGCAGCGCCGCCTGGTCCTCGAAGGCGATCCCGAAAACGATTTCGAAGGCGTCAAAGGCTTCTTCAACTGGCTCGAACGCAAGAAATACAAACTTCACGTCCGCGTTTTCCTCAGCCGCTACCGCGGCTACGCAACTTGCCCCGATTGCGGTGGAACGCGTCTGCGTCCCGAAGCGCGCGCCGTGCGCGTCGCTGGCCGCTCGATTACCGAAATCACCAAGCTCACAGTGAAAGAAGCCCGCGCTTTCTTCTCCACGCTATCTCTTTCCGCCGCGCAGGCCAAAGTCGCCGAGAAAATCCTGGAAGAAATTCGCACCCGCCTGCAGTTTCTCGATGAAGTCGGTCTCGACTACTTAACTCTCGACCGCCTCACCTCGACTCTCTCCGGCGGCGAATCGCAGCGCATCCAACTTGCCACCTCGCTCGGGTCGCATCTCGTCGGCGCTCTCTACGTTCTCGACGAGCCCTCCATCGGCCTCCATCCGCGCGACACCCAACGCCTCATCGACATCCTCAAATCCCTGCGCGATCTCGGCAACACCGTCCTCGTTGTCGAGCACGATCCCGACACGATTCGCGCCGCCGACCACGTCATCGATCTTGGCCCCGGCGCCGGCGAACTCGGCGGCAAGCTCCTTTTCGCCGGCAATTACGACGCCATGCTCGCCGAACACAAATCTCTGACCGGCCGCTACCTCAGCAGCGAATTAAACATTCCCGTCCCTAACAATCGCCACAAACCCAACGGCAAATTTCTCCGCCTCTACGGCGCGACGCTCCATAATCTGCAAAATATCGACCTCATGATTCCCCTTGGCACTCTCACCGTCGTCACGGGCGTCAGCGGCTCCGGCAAATCCACGCTTGTTCATGACGTTCTCTACCGCGCCCTCGCCGCCAAACGCACCGGCGGCAGCGTCAAGGAATTCTGCGACCGCCTCGAAGGCGACGCCAACATTCGCGAAGTCGTCATCGTCGATCAATCGCCCATCGGCCGCACGCCGCGTTCGAATCCCGCCACCTATCTCAAAGCCTTCGACGCCATCCGCGAAGTGTTTGCCGCAACTCCCGACGCCAAGCGCCGCGGCTTCATCGCCGGACACTTTTCCTTCAACGTTCCCGGCGGCCGCTGCGAAACTTGCCAGGGCGATGGCACCGTCACGGTAGAAATGCAATTTCTCGCCGACGTCGAGCTCGTTTGCGAAGAATGCCGCGGCACCCGCTTCAAAACCAGCGTCCTCGAAGTTCGCTATCGCGGAAAAAATGTTCACGAAGTTCTCGATCTCACTGCCCGCGAAGCTCTCGCCTTTTTCGCCGGCGTTCCCAAAGTCGTCTCGAAGCTTCGCATTCTCAACGAAATCGGCCTCGGTTATCTCCGCCTCGGCCAATCCGCCACCACGCTTTCCGGCGGCGAAGCCCAGCGGCTCAAACTCGCCGCGCATCTCGCGCGCACCGAAAATCAAGGAATCCTCTATATTCTCGACGAGCCCACTACCGGCCTCCATTTCGACGATATCGCAAAACTGCTCTCAGCCTTTCGCAAACTCCTCGAATCCGGCGCCTCGCTTCTCGTCATCGAGCACAATCTCGACGTCATCAAGTCCGCCGACTGGCTGATCGATCTCGGCCCCGAAGGCGGCGATCAAGGCGGCAAGATCATCGCCACCGGCACGCCCGAACAAGTCGCCCGCAATCAGCAATCCCACACCGGCCGCTTCCTCTCCCGCGTTCTTGCCGCCAACGGTCAGGCAAAGCGCTCCGCGAATGGCGCATCCAAGTCCTCCATGCCTTCAGTTACAATCGCCAATGGCGCAGGCAATCCTCCGCCCGAACAATGAACCTCTCCAGTTTTTCCAGATCCGCCACGCTCTTCCTCGCAATTGTAGGGGCACGATATATCGTGCCCTCTTCGATGTACGCCCTACCACCGTCCCCAAATCCTTCTCCAAAACAATCCGCCCAATCCCGCACACAAACGCTTTCCAATCCCCTAAACGATCTCCTTAAGGAAGCCCAGCACGACATCGACAACAATCAATTCGAAGCCGCCATCGCTCCTCTGCAAAAACTCCTTGCCGAAAAACCCGACATCGCCTGGGCCCACTTCCAACTCGCCTACGCCTACACCGCTCTAAAGCGCACCGACGAAGCCCGCGCCGAATACGAACGTGCCACTGCGCTCGATCCCAAAATGTCCGAAGCCTACTTGAATCTCGGCATTCTTCTCACGGAAAAAGATCCTGCCGCCGCCGTCGCCCCCCTGCGCAAAGCCGTCGATCTTCTCCCCGCGCAAAGCCGCCCGCGCTTTCTCCTCGGCTACGCGCTCGAACGTTCCGGCGATATTCCCGGCGCAACGGGATCCTATGAAGCCGCTCTCCACCTCGATCCGCGCGATACCGAAACCGTCGCCCACCTTGGCAATCTCTATTACGGCCTGAAAAAATATCCCGAAGCCGAAGCCAAATACCGCTCCGTTCTCGAATCTCAGCCGAAATCCGCGCAAGCTCTGCTCGGGCTGGCGCAATCTCTCGACGCGCAAAAAAAGCCCGAAGCCGCCGCTGCCTATCGCGACTATCTCGCCGTCAATCCGAACGATTCCCGAGTGCGCACTCGCCTAATGCGCATGCTCCTCGAGCAAAAGCAGTATGACGAAGCTCTTGCCGAGCTCGATCGCGCCGACGCCGGAGGAAAAGCTCCCACCCTCGATTCGCTGCGCGCGCGCGCCGACATTCAAATCGCCCAGAAAAAATGGGACGATTCCATCATCACGCTTCAAAAAGCCATCGCACTCGCGCCGGGCGACGCCACGCTTCACGCTGGCCTCGGCCGCGTCTACATGCAGAAACGCGATTTTCCCGGCGCGGAAAAAGAAATCAAAACCGCACTGCAAATCGATCGCACCAATCTTTCCTATTGGAAGGACTTGAGTTCGACCTACTATTTGGCAGGCAACTGGTCCGCGGCCATCAGCACGCTTGATTTGATCGCCAAATCGGAAACTCCCGGTCCCGGCGAATGGTTTATCCGCGCTCTCTGCTACGATAAACTGAACCAGCCCAAGCCTGCGCTCGAGGCGTACCAGAAATTTCTCGAGCTCGATCAGAACAAGAATCCCGACCAGGTCTGGCAGGCGCAGCAGCGCAGCAAGGTCCTGCGCCACATGCTGGGTCAGGATAGGTGAACCATGGGCTCCCGGGTGACGCGACGCCTCGCTATTCCGATTCTGGCGCTCGCTTTATGCGGCGCGGCCAGAGCCTCAGAAACCTTGGCCGAACTTCAAACAAAATTCGACAACGAAACGAATCCCGTGCACAAAGCCAAAATGATGCAGAAGCTCGGCGACGCCGAATTTGACGAAGCCGGCCGCGCCGAGGAATCCGGCGATTACAGTAAAATGGGCCTGCTCCTCGAAAAATACCGCGACAATGTCCGCGCCGCTTCGGACGCGCTGCTCAGGGCCAATCCCGATGGTGAGCACCATCCCAATGGTTACAAGCAGCTCGAAATGCATTTGCAGAAAGGCCTGCGCCAAATGGATGAATTCCTTCTCGAAGCGCCGGATCCATACAAACCTCCGCTTCAGCTCGTCCGCCAGGATCTGCTGACTATGGACGACAAGTTGCTCCGCTGTCTCTTCCCCGAGCACCCGACACTGAAGCCGCGGGCGCCGGCTCCCAAGCCGCCCACGGCCGCTCTTCTCGATTCAAAAGTGCGTAAGGTGCGTCCATGAAACTTCGTTTTTGCATTGTATTTCTTGCAGCGAGTGGCCTTTGCGGCGCGTTCGCCGCCCGCGCGGCAACGCCGCCGCAGAAAGATTATCTTTCCGCCATCGAAGCCGATAAAATCCGTGATGCCGAAACTCCCAACGAACGTATCACTCTCTTTCTAACTTTCGCGGACGACCGCCTCAAAAAGCTGCAATACGAATTGGACCACCCTTCGCAAGCCAACCACGACGAGATGATCAACTCTCTTCTGAACGCATACGTCGGTTGCGTCGATGACGCCGCCGACCTCATCCAGCTCGGTATCGAAAAACAGCAAAATATTCGCAAAGCGATCAACTTGATGGCCTCGAAGACGAAGGAGTACATCGTCGTCCTGCAAAAAATCCCCACGAACACGCCCGACTCCGACATGTATAAAGACAATCTCGATGACGCCATCGAAGGCACGCAGGACGCTTCCAGGGAAGCTGTAGCCGCGTTGAAAAACGTAGCTCCGCCGCCCGTCCGGCGAAAGAAATGATCAGCGAAGGAAGTCAAATCCTGAAAGAAATGAACCCGGTGAAACAAACCTCGGCACAGCCACTGATGTCCTCGGGGCGCCATTCAGCTCCTGCGGAACAGTTGAGTCTGACGATGGATCTCGCGCCACCGATCGAACTCACGCGTGCGGCGACATCTCCGCCAAGGAAGAAGCGCGTAAAGCAAGCAACGCAGAAGCGCCACGCAAGCTCTCTCATCCCCGGAGGCGCTCCCCTTTTCCAGCGCGTCTTCACCCGGCTCGGCTGCGACGGCCCCCCGCCGCGCTTTCGCGTCGAGTTTTATCCTTACGCCAGTCTCGTCCTAACCATCCGCCGCCGTGAAGACGTCGTCTTCGTCCGCTTCTCGGATCTGCTCCGCCGCGCCCCGCTAGCCGTCCTCGAAGGCGCCGCTGCGTTACTCCTCTCGCGCGTCTATCGCCGCAAGGCGCCCCGCGCATTGGTCGAACCATATTTGAATTATGCGCGCTCGCATCGCACACGCAACCGCATCAGCCAAATGCGCCGCGGCCGAGTTCGCCTCGCCTCATCGGGCCCGCAAGGCCGCCATTTCGACCTCGAAAAGATGTTCGAAGCCCTGAACCAGAAATATTTTTTCGGCACTTTGCGTCGCCCCCACATCGGCTGGAGCGCCCACAGTTGGCGCCGTCAATTCGGCTGCTACGACCCCGGCCCCAACCAAATTTTATTGAATCGCCGCATGGATCATCCCGCCGTCCCGCAAGTTGCCGTCGAATATGTCCTCTACCACGAAATGCTCCACGTCAAGCATCCCACTCGCCGCTCCGGCTGCAGCCTCCTCTCCCATTCCCCCGAATTCCGCGCCGAAGAAAAACTCTTTGCCGATTTCGCCCGCGCGCGTCGTATCCTCGACCACCTCGCCCGCTGACCCGTACCCGCCATCGTAGGGTCCGCCTTCTGGGGCGGACCGCTCATCGCGGATAGGGAATCGCCGCGTATCTACATTGACTTCTTCTCTTTCTCCACTTCCTTGTACAACTTGTCAATCTTCTTCTGAATTTTCTCTTTGTCTTCCGCGTGCGGATATAAATCCAGGTAGCGTTGATACGATTTGATGGCCTGCCGCTTTAACCCCTTTTTCTCCTGCGCCTCGCCCAAGCGAAGGAAGGGAAGCGCGTACCCCGGTTTCGCGGTCGTGGCGTCCTGGAAGCGGTCGATGGCTGCATCCAGGTCGCCCTTGTGCATGTAGTACGTCCCAACTTGCATGTCTTTTTCCGCGCGCAACGGATCCCACGTCGGCTGGTCCGCAGCACTCTGCGCCGAACCATTCGTATCCGGTTTAGCTGGCTTGGCATCCTGCTTATTTGCCGGCGCCGAAGACGGGTCCGTCGGACTCGGCGGCGGAGGATTCTGCGCGGGATTATGTGCCGGGAGGGCGGCTAACACGAACCCGACCAACGCGACGCGGAGCGCAACTCGCAAGCCTCTCTTCATACCGTGCTTTGGATGCTCCCTTTCACTCCGCATGTTGCAAACTCCCTTCGTCCAGCCACCGATGCAAATTCCTCACGGGCCACGGATCACGGGCCACGGATCACGCCTCAACGGCCCCGCCTTACAATTCTAGTATGATGGAAGTTGGCGTTTAACCAAAGATTCCGCGCCACTTCCCATGGAACCCCGAGAAATCGCCGCGCTTCTTCCCGAAAGTCCCGGCGTCTACATCTTCAAAGACGCCGCAGGCGCTGTGCTCTACATCGGCAAAGCCGCATCGCTTCGCAGCCGCGTGCGTTCGTATTTCCTCGAATCCAGCTGGGTCAACGCCAAAACCGGATCGCTTGCCCGCGAAATCGCTGACCTCGAAACAATCGTCGTCGACAACGAACACGAAGCGCTCGCCCTCGAACACAACCTCATCAAGCA
Source organism: uncultured Acidobacteriota bacterium (assembly GCA_963843265.1). Classification (GTDB taxonomy): domain Bacteria; phylum Acidobacteriota; class Terriglobia; order Acidiferrales; family UBA7541; genus Acidiferrum. Next base: position 738,205 of record CAWJJR010000008.1, read on the forward strand.
ATATCGCCCCAAATTCAATGTCGTACTGCGCGACGACAAGACCTACCCGTACATCAAATTTACCGCCGCCGAAAAATATCCCCGCGTCTATTTCACCCGCCGCATCAAAAAAGATGGCTCGCTCTACTTCGGTCCCTATTTCCCCGCGGGCCTCGCCCGCCGCATTCTCCATTTTGTTCACAAACGCTTTCTCGTTCCGAGTTGCACCGTCGATTTGACGCGCAGCCACCCGCGCCCGTGTTTGCAGTATTACATTCATCGTTGTCTCGGCCCTTGTGTTACAGGTCTGACGACTGATGAGCGTTACGCCGAAGCCGCTCGTGATGTTCGCTTATTTCTCGAAGGCCGCCGCCACGACCTCATCAAAAGCCTTGAAGCGCGCATGATGGCCGCGTCGGAAAAGGAGCAATTCGAGCAAGCCGCTGCCTATCGCGACCTCCTCCGCACGCTCGAAGATATCGAAGAGCGCCAGCGCATCGCCGCCGCCCAAGGCGACGACACCGACGTCCTCGCCTATTACGCCGAGCCGCCGCTGGTCGCCGCGAATCTTTTCCACCTGCGCGGCGGCCGCGTCGTCGACCGCCGCGAATTCTATTGGGAAGATCTCGACGAATTCGACCCCCACGAATTTGTTCCATCCTTGCTGAAGCAGCTCTATCTCGAAGCGGAATATCTCCCCAAAGCCATCCATGTCCCCATCGATTTCGAAGACCGCGAACTCCTTGAGAAGATGCTTGCGGAGCGCGCCGGACACAAAGTCGAAATCTTCACTCCGCAACGCGGCAGCAAACGCTCTTTTCTTGATCTCGTCGAAAGCAATGCTAAGCATTCCTTCGAGCAGCGCTTCCGCGTTCTGAAGCCCACCTCGAAAGCCATCGGCGAAGCCCTGCAAAACGCGCTGAATCTTGCGGAAGAACCAAAACGCATCGAGAGCTTCGACATTTCCCACATTCAAGGCACCGACACGGTCGCGTCGATGGTCGTCTGGGAAAACGGCCGCATGAAAAAATCCGACTACCGAAAATTCATCATCCGCGGCGACGAAGGGCGCCTCGAAGAAGCGCGCAGCAAAGATTCAAGCAGTGCGTCGCCTGCCTCTGTATTGCCAATCATGCCATCGTCTATCTCTTCTTTCCCAATCTCGAAGAACGACGACTTCGCAAGCATGCGCGAAGCCGTCACGCGGCGCTATCGCCGGCTGCAAGAAGAAAAAAAGCCGATGCCAAATTTAATTTTAATTGACGGCGGCATCGGCCAGCTTCACGCCGCCGCGCAAGCGCTCGATTCGCTGCAAATCATAAACCAGCCCATGGCCAGCATCGCCAAAAAGGAGGAAATTCTTTACGTTCTCGGCCAGGAAGACGAGCCCATCGTCCTCGAACACCATTCGCCGGTCCTACATCTCATCCAGCAAATCCGTGACGAGACGCATCGCTTCGCCGTCACCTTCCATCGCCAGCGCCGCGCCGCGCGCCAGACCAAATCCGCCCTCGATGGCATCCCCGGCATCGGCCCACGCACCGCGCAAAAACTCCTGCGCGAATTCGGCAGCGTTTCCAGTATCCGCCGTGCCACTCTCGAAAAGCTAAGCGAAATCATCCCGCGCAAAACCGCTGAAAAACTTTTCGAACTGCTCGGAAACAGGCGCTCCTCCGACGTTCAGCGGGATGGCCACTCCAATACCCGCAATCAGCCCGATAACCAGAATACCTAGCCCACAGGGGTTAGCCCTTATTGCGCCTGCACTGCCGCTATGTTACGGTTTTTATGGAGGTTCTCATGGCGGACAATGTAGGTTCCAAGGTCACATATTTCCTCGTGGGACTCGGTGTCGGTGCTCTGGTTGGTATTTTGTTTGCGCCGAAATCCGGTGAAGACACGCGTGAGTTTCTTTCCAAGAAGGCCGACGAGGGCCGCGATTTTGCGCAGCGCAAAGCAAAAGAACTTCGCGAGCGCGCGGACGATTTGATCGAGCGCAGCAGGGACGTTGCCGTGAAGGGCAAGGATTCCATCTCCGCAGCGGTCGAAGGCGCGCGCGAAGCGTATCGCCGCGAAGCTTCGAAATCCTAACCTACCGGAGTGTGGGATTGCTGAGTCTCTGAGGCGGCTGCGAATTATGGCGGCGAATTCGTGAATCGGCACGGTTGCGGAACAGCAAAGATTTGAAGGCGCAGGGTCCGGCACGGAACGATTTCGTCCTCGGCAGAGGACGTGTGGGGCGCGTATGCAAACCTGGCTCATGATTTTCAGCATTGTCGCGGCGATCGCGCTGGTCGTTCAGGGCGCAATGTTGATCGGTCTTTTTTTTGAACTGCGCCAGACCAATAAAAAAGTCAACGGGCTCGTCACCGATTTGCACGCGCGCATTGGGCCGATTTTGACGCGGGCGCAGATTCTTCTCGACGATACGCAGCCGAGAATTTCAAACATGGTGGCCGATGCGGCGCACATCGTTTATTTGACGCGGGGCCAAGCGCAAAAAATGGACCGCGTGATCACCGACGCCACGGACCGCCTGCGCGGGCAGCTCAATCACGCGGATAGAATTTTAACCGGCGCCCTTGAAGCGGTGGAAGATGCCGGCTCGCAATTCCGGAGCACCGTCTGGCGGCCAATGCAGAAAGCTTCCGCGCTGGTGCAGGGAATTAAGGTTGGGATCGATCTTTTGCGCTCGCGCCGCGAACGCCGCCGTCCTGACGAACCCCTCGAACGAGAGGAAGAGCTTTTTATTTGAGCGTTCTCGTTCGAGACTCTTTCTCAAGCTTTCCAGTTGTTCTCTACTCTCTGTTCTCTCTATACCGCTCCCTTATATTGCTTTAGCGGATCCATGCTCCTCCGAGGACTCGGTCGCCGTCGTAAAATACGGCGCCTTGGCCTGGCGTGATAGCGCGTTGTGGTGCGTCGAAAATAATTCGCGCGCGTGAGTCGCCGATAGCTTCGACCAGCGCGGGGGCCGGCTCGTGCTTGTGGCGGATTTTCACCGCGGCGCGAATGGGCTGTGTGGGACGCTCGATCGAGACCCAATTTACGTCTTCGACTTCAAATAACGTTGTACGCAGTGCGTCGTCATCGCCGACGATTACACGATTTGTTTCCGGATCGATGGAAAGCACGTACAGTGGCTTGCCAGTGGCAAAGCCCAGGCCTTTGCGCTGGCCGATGGTGAAATTGTGAACGCCGTTGTGGCGGCCGATGACCGCGCCATCTTCGGTGACGATTTCGCCTTCGGCTTGCGACAAGGAAATTCCCGCGTCTTTTGAATAAGCCTGAATGAACTGCACGTAATTGCCGGTCGGGACGAAGCAAAGTTCCATGCTCTCGGGTTTTTCCGCCACGGGAAGATTGGTGCGGCGCGCGAGGCCGCGTACCTCTTCTTTCGTCAATTCGCCGAGCGGAAATTCGCTGCGCGAAAGCTGCTCCTGCGAAAGGCCCCAAAGAAAATAGGATTGGTCTTTGCTGTCGTCGCGCGCGCGCAAAAGTTCCCAGCGGCCAGATTGCTCGTTCTTGCAGATGCGGGCGTAGTGGCCGGTCGCCAAGCGCTCCGCGCCAATCTGGCGCGCCATGCGCAGGAGCGGCTCGAATTTCACGTCCGTGTTGCAATTGGTGCAGGCGATGGGCGTGCGGCCGGAGAGATATTGATCGACGAACGGGCGCACGACGCGCTGCTCGAACTGCTCCTCGAAATTCACAACGTAATGCGGAAAGTTCAGGTGCTGCGCGACGCGCTTGGCGTCATAGACATCATCGAGTGAGCAGCAGCGATGCTGCTTGGGGCCGTCGCCTTGCAGTTCCGGGAGGCGGCGCTGATTCCACAGCTGCATCGTTAAGCCAACGATGGGGTGGCCTTGTTCCTGGAGAACGGCGGCAACGGTCGAGGAGTCGACGCCGCCAGACATGGCGATGGCGATCAGGCCACGCTGGGTTTCCTCGCGCGTAGGGAGCGTGTCGAATTCGGGGGCGGCGTTCATGGTGACTATCTCAGTTTAACGTGTTCGGCGTCGCGGCGCTTGCGAAGGGGGAGTGAGATCAAAGAGAAAGGATAACGCAGAGACGCGGAGCGCACAGAGGGCTCGCAGAGAAGACACATGAAGAATCTCGTATTAGACATGGGAGGCGGCCTCTTTGCGATAGGTCGGCGAGAGGGCGCGGAGTTGGGCGACGGCGGCGGGGATAACTTCCAGCGCGAAATTAATTTCGGACTCGGTAGTATGACGCCCGAGGCTGAAACGCAGGCTGGACTTGGCTTCTTCTTGTGTGAGGCCGATGGCGGTGAGGACATGCGACGGCTCGACCGCACCGGAGGAACAAGCTGCGCCCACGGAACAGGCGAGGCTCTTGAGGTCCAGTGCGATGACAAGAGCTTCGCCTTCGATACCGGAGAACATGATGTTCGTGGTGTTGGGCGTCCGCGGCGCTCCAGCACCGTTGACGCGGACTTGCGCGACGCGCTCGAGCAAGCCTTGTTCGAGTTTGTCGCACAATGCCGAAACTCTCTGCGCGTCATTCTCCAAGGAATTGTGCGCGATTTCGGCCGCTTTGCCGAGACCGACGATTCCGGCTACGTTTTCCGTACCTGGGCGGATTCCGCGCTGATGGTGGCCGCCGTAGAGAAGCTGGCGGACACGCGTGCCGCTGCGAATGTAAAGAGCGCCGACGCCCTTTGGGGCGTAGAGTTTGTGGCCGGAGATAGAAAGGAGATCGACATTCAGCGTGTTTACGTCGATAGGAATTTTGCCGGCCGACTGGACAGCGTCCGTGTGGAAATAAATCTTGTGTTGTTTGGCGATGCGGCCGATTTCTTCCAGCGGCTGAACGGTGCCGAGCTCGTTGTTGGCGTGCATCACAGTGATGAGAACGGTTTCCGGGCGGATGGCGCGCTCGAGGGATTCCCGATCGACAAGCCCTTCGCGCGTGGCGGGGAGATAGGTGACGCTTACGGCTTGCTTTTCCATGGCCTGGCAGGCGTTCAGAACAGCTTCATGTTCGATCGTTGTGCTTATTAAGTGCGGGGAGGGTTGCGTCGAGGAGGAGTGCACAGCCAGGATTGGCCGTGCCACAAGAGAGCTGAGGACGCCGAAGATGGCGTGATTGTCGGATTCGGTGCCGCCGCTGGTGAAGATGATTTCCTGAGGCTTGGCGCCGATAAGAGCGGCGACTTGTTCGCGTGCGGTTTCGACGGCGGCGCGCGCGCGCTGGCCGGGCGTGTGGATAGAGGAGGCGTTGGCGAAGTCGGCGGAGAAATAGGGGAGCATGGCGTCGAGGACCTCGGGGTCGACGGGCGTCGTGGCGTTGTAATCGAGGTAGACGTGGTTCATGGACTCTGTCTCAGCATACTACGACCGGCAAAGGTGGAGGCCGGAGAAGCGGGAATCGAGGGAACCCCCGCCCCGGTTTTTCTATGAGTGCGGATTCTAAGCGGATTCTAATTGGACTCACGATGTGGTGGGGCGGCGACCAGCACTACAGCAATAGCAACTCTTGAGGCGGCATAGTTTGCCCGCCGTCTAACTCAAGTGTTAGAGCGAGCCACCATCACCAACCAATTACAGCAATTTTGTACACGAGCAGAATGACTACGGCAGCCAGCGCGATAAATGCGGAAAGTGTGTAGCGTCGGAAGAAGTATAAAGTCACGCCTGCCCAACAGAAGCAAGCAGCTATTAAGGCGCCACCAACATACGGCGCAGCGATTGCGACCGAGAAGTTCGTGCCAAGGACGTGCCTGAGCCTGAAGAACTCACCTAGTGTCCTTACCACGATCAGGAGTTGAACCGTGATTCCCATCTGGGCCCAGCGTTCTCTAGTCACGGGGATATTCTAGCTGGGCTGCCAACGCTTGGCGACAAGTCGCCATTGCGCTCACTGTGCTGGGCCAGGCCGCTTCGTGCGTGGATGGCAAACGAGAGGTAATCGCCGAGGTTCTGGTAAATGCAACCGAAACCAGAAATGTCGATTCTACTGCCATAAAGCAGCACCGCTTTTAGGCGATTGAGCTGGCGCCCTCAGCAGACAGGATCGAGCTCGCCAGCTACAAAGAATCCGTGTAACCAAAGTAGATGTATATACATCAATATGGACATGAGCCGACTATCGATTCCGGAGTTGCCGTGCATGTGCGCGAATTTTCGCCGGACGGCGCGCGCGCTGACTCAATTTTATGAGGAGGCGCTGCGCCCGTTGGGACTGCGCGGCACGCAGTTCACGATTCTGCAAGCGCTGTCGCTTGCGGGAGAAGTGTCGCAGGGGCGGTTGGGCGAGATGCTGGCGATGGATAGCACGAGCCTGACCCGCACGCTGGCGATCATGCGGCGGCAGGGTTGGATTGCAGCGCATCCCGGCGCTGATCGGCGAGAGCGGCGGCTGAAGCTATCTGGCGCAGGAGAGAAGAAGCTTCAGGGTGCGCTGACGGCTTGGGAGGGAGTGCAATCCCGGCTACGACGGAAATTAGGAGAGCAATCCTGGAAGAGCCTTATGCAACTGACACATCAGGTCACAGATTTAGTTCGGAGGGAAGGAGACTCGCTATGAGCAAGTATGGAAAGATCATCACTGGGCTTGTCGCGGTTTGGTTCGTGACGGTTCTGAGCGCTTCGGCTTTTCATCTGTTCGAGAATGGCGCGGGGCGTTTCGGGGCCGGCGTGGCAGTCGCAGCTTCGGTGCCGCTGATTGTGTTCTCGGTGTGGTTTGCGGCGTCGGAGGAGTTTCGGAAGTTTGCGCTTTCTTTAAATCCGAAAGTTCTAACTTCGGTACAGGTGTGGAGAATTGTGGGGTTCACCTTCGTTTTGCTGCAGGCGCGAAATGTGCTGCCGGGTATCTTTGCTTTTCCAGCGGGTTACGGAGACATGTTCATCGGAGTGACTGCGGGGTTTGCGGCATGGAAACTTGCCGAGCCAGCGCACCGCGGGAGTTTTATTTTTTGGCAGGCGCTCGGGATATTGGATCTCATTACCGCGGTGAGTTTAGGCACGACGGCGGGGTTGCTTGATCCGCACGGCGCCTCGATGGTGGCGATGACAGTGCTGCCATTGAGCCTTATTCCTACTTTCCTTGTTCCCTTGTTTCTCATGTTGCACGTGATTTGCATCGCGCAAGCACGCAAATGGAATCCGAGCGCGCAAGTCTCTCGGCAAGCGGTAAGGCCGTTGCAGCATGCTGCAAGCTGAGCTTACGTCGACAGAATCAGGGTCGAATTACGCAAGGAGCACGAAGAGTCTCGCGGATGGGCGCCCGCCTGAGGGCGCCTGTCGTGTTGATGGTTGGTTGCGGGTGGGGGAGTAAGCGGGATCCACAGAGTTGAGAAATTCAAGACAGTTATGCGGTCCAGAGCGCTCCATCGGACCCGAACGCAGAAATAACGTGGACGACAGGCCGCTTTAGACTATAATGACCCATGTAACTATAAATGTTGGCAGGAGGTGAATAGTGGCCAAAACGGAATGGACAGTGGCTGAGGCAAAAGCGAAATTGAGCGAAGTGATTGAGCGGGCACAGAGTTCGGGGCCGCAACGGATCACACGTCATGGAAAAGACGCTGCGGTCTTGGTTTCAGCCGAAGAATGGAGGCGCAAAACGAAACGGAAGGGCAGCTTGGCGGAATTTTTCGCGGAATCGCCGTTGCGCGGGTCGGGGTTGGATGTGGAGCGGCTGAAGGATGGGCCGCGCGAGATTGATCTGTGAACTTTCTGCTGGACACGAATGTGGTTTCGGAATGGGCAAAGCCGCAGCCAGATTCTGGGGTTGTTCGATGGCTGTCGGAGCAGGATGAAGACCGGCTGTTCCTGAGCGTGATTACGATTGCGGAATTGCGACATGGAGTGGAACGGCTTGCGGCGGGCGCGCGTCGAGAGCGGCTGGAACGCTGGATCAACGAAAAACTAATGGACCGGTTCGAAGAGAGAATATTGCCCGTCAAAGAAACCGTTGCGAATGCCTGGGGCAGAGTGATGGCGATGAGCGAGGCGCGCGGGGCGAGGATGAATGTTATGGACGGATTTCTAGCGGCGAGCGCTCTTGAGTGGGGATTGGTGCTCGTAACACGCAATGTAAAGGATTTTGAGGCAACGGGTTGCGAGTTGCTGAGCCTGTGGAGCGAGCCGCGTTAGCTCGCTCCACTCTTAGAGATTTATGCGCATGAGGTAAGCCGAAAATCTGGTCATTCGGCCCGGAGAGCCTCGACGGGGTCGACGTTGGCGGCGCGCCGCGAGGGCAGATAGCTGGCGAGGAACGCGGTGGCGATTAGGCCGAGCGTGACGGCGACGTAGGTGATGGGGTCGACGGGGTTGACATGGAAGAGGAGGGAGGACATCAGCCGCATGGCGATAACGGCGACGATTAGGCCGAACGCTGCGCCGATGCCGGTGAGAATAAGGCCGTGGCGAACGAACATGTTGGTAAGAGATTGCGTTTGCGCGCCGAGAGCCATGCGGATGCCGATTTCTCGGACGCGTTGAGAGACGGAGCAGGCGATGACGCCGTAGATGCCGACGACGCCGAGGAGGAGGGCCATGCCACCGGCGACCGCGAGCATGATTAGGGTGAAGGAAGTGCGGGCCATGGAGTGGGTGTAGAAAAAGCCAAGGGTGTGGACATCAGCGAGCGGCAAGTTCGGATTCACGGACCAGACAGTCTCCCGAATTTCTTTTAGAAATGCTTCCGAGCCGGCGAGCGGACTGCGAACGACGAAACCGACATAGCGGTTTACGTCCGCTTTGCTTCCTTCAAAATTTATTCTTTCGATCGGCCAATAGACAACTGTTGGAGGTTTTTGAGTGACACCATCGTTATAGGTGTTGGCGACAACGCCGACGATTTCGCGCCAGTCGTCGGTGGAGGCCACGCGGATGCGCTTGCCGAGGGCGTTTTCAGGAGAGTTCCAGTATTCGCGGGCGAAATTTTCGGAAATCACGGCGACGGGAATGTACTCGTAGATATCGGTCCAGGTGATGTCGCGGCCGGCGATGAAGGATGTGCCGAGCGTGGAAAAAGAGCCGGGCGTGACGTCAGAAAAGCGGCGAATCGGCGGGATCTCGCCCTCATGGTACGTGTGATCCTGGGCGTAGAGAAGATCGCTGCTGGAATTTCCGCCCATGGGAACGGCTGTAGTGATGCTCGCGGAGGAGACACCGGGAAGGGCGGAGATTTTGCGGAGCATTTCCTGATACATACGGACGACTTGTTCATCGCCCTTCACCTGCGACTCCGGGACCATAATATGGAAGGTTTGGACTTGATCGGGCTGCTGGAAGCCGGGATCGACGTGGGTGATGGCGCGGAAAGTGCGAATCATGAGGCCGGAGCAGATTAAGAGAACGAGGGCAAGCGCAACTTGAACGACGACGAGAACGCTGCGAGCGCGGTGCTGTTCCCGACTCTGGCTGTTCGCGCGGCCGCCCTGGCGGATGCCGGTGCTGAGACGAACGCCGGCGTACTTGAAAATGGGGATGGAGCCGAAAAGGATGCTGGCGAGAATGGCGATGGCGAAAGTGAAGAGGAGAACGGGGCCGTCGATGCCGATTTCGTTGATGCGCGGGATGCCTGACGGAGCCATGGCGACGAGAGCGCGCAAGGCGGCGAAGGCCAATCCCAAACCGATGGCGCTGCCGAGCAAGCCGAGGGTGAAGCTTTCGAGGAAAAGTTCACCAGCGATGCGATGAGGGCTGGCGCCAAGAGCGGAGCGCACGGCGAGTTCCTGGCTGCGGCCTTCGATGCGAACGAGAAGAAGGTTGGCGACGTTGGCGCAGGCAATGAGCAGGACCATGCCGATGGAAGCCATGAGAACCCAGAGCGTGCTGCCGACATCCCCGACGACATCCTGCTTGAGGGGGCGGAGGTTAGGCGCGATATGAGCATCTTCGAAGATTTTTGCGCTGAAGCCGGGAGGCGCAGAAAAGGAGCGAGCAACGATGGGCGTCATGCGAGCTATATCGGAACTGGCCTGCTCGATAGTGACGCCGGGTTTGAGGCGGGCGAGACCTTCGTAGCTGAAGTTGCCCAAAAACGTTTTATTGCGATCCCACTTGAGGGGAAGAAAGAGAGAGGATTCGCGCCAATCGAGAAAATGGAAGCGCGCAGGGAGGACGCCGATGATTTCGCGAGGTTTCCCGTCGACATTGAGAGATTGGCCCAGGACCGAAGCCGAGCCGCCGAATCTTTTCTGCCAGTAGCCGTAGCTGAGAATGACCGTGTCGGAGGAGCCGGGAGAATCGTCTTGATGGGTGAACAAGCGGCCAAGGACGGGAGAAACGCCGAGCAGAGGCAGCGTGCCCTCGGTGACGTCGAGGGCATCGACTTGTTCAGGCTCGGCGCGGCCGGTGACGCTGACGGAATCCCCATTGTAGATGCCAATGTCTTGAAAAGAGCGATTCTGTTCCCGATAGATGAAGTAATTCGAGGGCGCCAAGTTGAGATTCTGGATGTTGACGCCAGGAGCGGTGAGCCAGACGCCGATTAGTTCATCGGGGCGGGGATAGGGAAGCGGCTTTAGAAGGACGCTTTCGAGGACGCTGAAGACGATGGTGTTGCCGCCAACGCCTGCGGCGAGCGTGACGAGAGTGATGATGGTGAAAAGCGGGGCCCGGCCGAGACGGCGGAAGACTTGCTTCAAGTGGAGCAGAAAAGTTCTCATTTGCGCGGCCTCAGGTGGGCTCCGGGCTGAAGACAGGGAAATGGGCGGCGGAGCCTTCTGTTATAGAGACGAAGAAGGCGCCGGAAAGTTCCGTGAAGTTTCGAGAGGCCGCGGAGGTGCGACACTGGACCAAAGATGTTCATTCCGCTAGGCGGAATGATGTGTTTCGTGGAATGAACAAAGAACTGGCCTTCGGAAACCAATCGCCGAAGGCCAGTTCTGTTTCGCGGTCCGGACTTACTTCGCGCTGGGGTTAGTGCAGGTCGCAGGCATTTTCATGCGGGAATCCTCTGGTTTGGACATCAGAAGTTACGCAGCCAAACAAGGGAAGCAAGTCGGGTTGGGCCGCATAACCGAGATAGCCGTCCGTGTGGTAGATGTTCTCGAGAGTTTTCAGCAGGGAATAGTGGTTGAAGTACGTATTAGAGATGGTGCCAGGCTCGAGGAACGGGGAGAGCAGGACCGCGCCGGTGCGGTCACCGCCATAGTCACCGGTAACAAGTGTATAGGGACCGATGGTGGTGGATTGTGGGAAGGGGGCGAGATTCGGGCCCGGCTGCTCGTTACAGCAGTATTGACCTTGAAACGTGATGGTGACAGCCCCGCCGGATCCGACAGCGAGCGTATACCCACCCTCGTCAAAATTGATGACAATCAATCCGTCGCGTTGATAAGCGCGCGAACTCTGAATAATGGGGATCCACTTTTGGAGGAAAGCGTCCGCGGAAACCAAGCCGCCGGGCTGGCCAGTCACGCAGGGGCTATCGTGGCCGTCGTCGCAAAGATTCGGGGTGATGAAGACGAAATCGGGTGTAGACGATTCGGATTTTAGATCGTTTGTGAGTTGATTGAGGTTCACGACGTTGGTATTACAGTCGGGCGAGTCGATGATGGAGTGGAAATACATGAAAGGATCGTGCCGTGTAGCATACTGATCGCCGAGAGGGACCGAAGTGGAAGCAGCCTCAGCGGTCTGGGTGAAGTCGGTCGAGTTGAGGGGAGGATGGCCGCAGGTGGCAGATTCGCGAGCGGGATCGTTGCCCATGTCTCCCATATAGGCGCGCCAAGTCTTTCCAACTTTATTCAGCTGATCGGGAAGGGTCTGGATGGAAGCGGGATAGATGCACTGGGAGCCGATCGCTTGGCCGTCGGAGGTGACGCCTGTAAGGACGAAGTCTTGGTAGATTTGGCAGTCGTTGCGCGTTTGGGGAGTAGCGGCTTGGCCGCTGATCATGGCGATGTAATTGTCGAGGCTGGCGTGGCCCGTGCCGTAATACTGGTTCAGCAAGACCCCTTGTTTGGTGAGCGTTTGCGAAAGGTAGGGAGCCTTGGAATTGGGGCCGAAAGTGGTATTGAAGCCTTCATTTTCGAGGACGATGACGAAAACGTGCTTGATATTTTGACGAAAGTCGTCATCGCCGCCTGGCGCAGGGAAGGCCGATTGGGGAAATGCCAGAGTCAGAATGCTCACGCTGAGGAGCAGCGCACGAAACCAACGAATCATAGATAATTTTCTCCTGTCCGAATTGAGATTGGATTTAGCCTTAGGGAATTATGAATAGCGCGAGAGGAAAATGGCATGCGGGGCGGGATGCTAACGTGAGTGCGTTAATGCCAGATTACAGGCAGTTTGAAATCGGAATAGAGTCAGCGGGAATCGCGATGTGGAACGGCTAGTACAGCGATCATGTGCCTCGGGGACGGCGAAACAGTCCTCGCACAGTGTTCGTGTTAGAGTTTCGAGGTTGCCCGCCGCTCATTGACTGCAAAGCAGGGAGGAAGACGTGGCGTATCGGGATTTGCGAGAGTTTGTCCAGAAACTGGAGAAAGAAGGAGAGCTGCGGCGAATTCGCGCCGAGGTCGATCCCGTTCTGGAGATTACAGAAGTCACGCAGCGCGTCGCGCGCGACAAAGAACGTTTGCCTGACAGCGTGGGACCTGCCCTTTTGTTTGAAAAGCCGAAAGGTTCGCGCGTGCCGCTGTTGGTGAACACGTTTGGAAGCGTGCGGCGGATGGCGCTGGCGTTTGAAGTGACCGCGCTGGAGGATGTAGCGGCGCGGATACAGGGATTTTTGAAGATGGAGACCCCGCAGGGGCTTTTCGACAAGATGAAAATGTTGCCGAAGTTGGCCGAGCTTGGGACTGTTTTTCCGAAGAGCGTGAAGACGGGCGCTTGCAAAGAAGTGATGCACCACGGGAAAGACGTGAACCTGCTGGATTTTCCGATTTTGAAGTGCTGGCCGCAGGACGGCGGAAGATTTATCACGTTTCCGCTGGTGTTCACGAAAAATCCGGAGACGGGCAAGCGGAATGTCGGGATGTACCGGATGCAGATTTATGACGAGCGCACGACGGGCATGCATTGGCAGACGCAAAAGCATGGCGCGGAGCATTTCCGCCGGGCGAGGGCGAAAAGTCCGGAAGGACGGATTCCGGTCAGCGTGGCGATTGGCGCGGATCCAGCAACGGCGCTGTCCGGGATGCTGCCGATTCCGCCGGATTTGGATGAAATGATGTTCGCGGGATTTTTGCGGCGCGAACCGGTGGAGATGGTGGCGTGCGAGACGAACGATCTTGAAGTCCCGGCAAATGCGGAGATAGTGCTGGAAGGATATGTAAATTTGAACGAGATGCGCACGGAAGGGCCGTTCGGGGACCACACGGGTTTTTATTCACTGGAAGGGGAGTACCCGGTTTTTCATGTGGAGTGCGTGACGCACAAGAAGGAGCCAATCTATCTGACGACCGTCGTGGGTCCGCCGCCGCAGGAAGACTATTACATGGGATACGCGGTGGAACGCGTTTTTCTGCCCGTGATGAAGATGCAGTATCCAGAGATTGCCGATGTAGCAATGCCGGCGGAAGGGATTTTTCACAATTTGATGATTGTGGCGATTCGCAAGTCGTATCCGGGGCACGCGCGGAAAATCATGAACGCGATTTGGTCGCTGGGGCAAGCGATGTTCACGAAAGTGATTGTGGTGGTGGATCACGACGTGAACGTGCACAACTACAACGAAGTTGTCTGGAAAGTATTGTGTGCCCTCGATCCGGAACGAGATGTCCAGTTTTCGCTAGGACCAGTGGATACGCTGGATCACGCGCAACGAATGCAAGACTACGGATCAAAAATGGGAATCGATGCGACGCGGAAGTGGGTGACGGAAGGATTCACGCGGCCCTGGCCCGATGAGATCGTAATGGATGAAGGAACGAAAGCGCGAGTCGCGGCGATTTGGAAAACGCTGCAAAAATGAATGTCTCCAACTGGAATCCAGCACAATAAGGAATCGGCTGAGCATTTATGGCCCTCGAATCCTACGCGGCGCTTGCGGAAATTCGCGACACCCTGCTCGAGACCTACGCGAGCAACGACGCGATGAACCAGATCATCCTTTCGCATCTTGATCCTCGCGCGTGGCGTGCCCAGCCGCCCGGCGAGAAAGGCAGCGGCCGGACCATCGCGTCCATCTTCGCCCATCTGCACAACAGCCGTCTTGTGTGGCTGAGACTTTCCGCTCCGCATCTGAAGCGCCCGGCGCCGCTCGATCCCCGCCATTGCACCATGAAGCAGGTTCCCGCCGCACACAAGAGAAGCGGCGCGCAATGCCTGCGCATGTTGTCAGATGCGCTCTCGTCCGAGCCGAATCGTCGCGTCGTAAAGTTCGTTCGCGACGGTTATGTGCCGAAGTGGCCCGCCGGTGGAACGATGTTCGCGTACATGTTCTCGCACGAAGCCCACCATCGCGGTCAGATATTGTTGCTGGCGCATCAGCTGGGCTACCGCGTCCCCGAGCCGAATATCTGGCAGTGGGACAAGCTGTGGAAACAAGCCGGCCTAACAACGCGGCCGCGGTGAAGGGAAGCCGTCCTCTTGTCTCGTCCTAGCGCTTGCAGTTCGCGGGCGCTGTTTCTTGGGTCAGCTGCGCCTTCGGTGGCACCGCGTCTCGAAACTAAAATCCAAGATGTGCATCGTTATCCATACCCCACACACTGAGGACCTCACGCTCACAGAAAAGTTCGAGTAAGCAGATACCAAGCTGGAAAATCGTGACGCGGCTCATCTCGCGCTTCAGTTCCATGGGATCGCGCAAGAGCTAATCAGATTTCTGGTAGCGAGAAGGGGACGCTTGACCACAAAGGATAACCGTCCCTGGGGACAGGCCGAAGAGGCAGAAAAACACAACTAATTGTGGTCCTATTATCCACTGGACGCAATATCCAGCGTAAACCTCCCCGAATACCCCCGAACTGCCTACGAATAGGGGTAGTTTTAAGGCAACTCCGGGAGAGAATCCCTTGACGCTCTGAGCTTTTCAATGGGATAAACCTTGCACGGGCCGCACCTCGAGAAATCCGCAACATCAAGAGGGGTGCAGTGGACAGTGGTTGGGTAAGGCGTGAGTTCGGGCGCTGGGGTGATGTTTCTCGTGAATGAATCTCGTGAAGTGATGAATGTCAGGCAGGCGTCGCAGTATCTGGGCATCTCCCCGGATACCCTGTACCGTTACATCACGGAAGGCGAAATTCCCGCGTTCAAACTCGGTAATCGTTGGAAACTGCGTAAGACGATTCTGGACCGCTGGATGGAACGCAAGATGAGCCAGGCGCATGCGAGGCGCCGGTAGTTTGCCGGGTGTAGAGGCGAAAGAGGCCGAGACATGTTGGGAATGGGCAAAAAATCTAGGCAGCTTGTAGGGCTGGACATCGGCTCGAGCTCGATCAAAGCAGTCGAGCTCAAGGCTACGAAGGCCGGCTACGAGCTCGTGAGCTTTGGGATGGAATCGCTTGCGCAGGATACGGTGGTGGATGGCGCGATCATGGACGCGCCGCAAGTGGCCAACGCGATCAGCAAGATATTCGATGAACAACGCGTGAAGACAAAAAACGTGGCCACCTCGGTTTCCGGGCACTCGGTGATCGTGAAGAGAGTGCCGCTGCCCTTGATGACGGAAGAAGAGCTGTACGACCGGATTCCCTCGGAAGCCAGCCAGCACATCCCGTTCGATATCGCCGACGTGAATCTGAGCTACCAGTTGCTGGAATCGATGGACGCGCAAATGGACGTCCTCCTGGTGGCAGTAAAGAAGGACAAGATTCTAAACCACACCAACGTGCTGGCGCAGGCCGGCAAGACGCCAGTGATCGTGGACATTGATGCCTTTGGTTTGCAGAACTGCTTTGAAGTGAATTACGAACCGGATGCTGGGCAAACGGTGGCGCTGCTGAACATCGGCGCGAGCGTTATGAACATTAATATCGTGCGCGGCGGCGTGCCGCTGTTTACGCGCGACGTGAGCGTTGGCGGCAACCAATATACGGACGCGCTACAGAAAGAATTGGACTTGAGCTTTGAAGACGCCGAGCGCCTGAAAAAGGGTGACTCCCTTCCCAGCGTGACGGACGAGCAGAAGCAGCAAATTTTGCGCAGCGTGTCCGACATCCTGACCCTGGAAATCCAGAAGACCTTTGACTTCTTCCGGGCGACGGCAAGCGGAGAAAACATCCAGCGCATCGTCGTGGCGGGGGGAACGGCCCGGGTTCCGGGGCTGGTGGACCTGCTTCGGGAAGAGTTCGCGATGCCCGTGGAAGAATTGAATCCCTTCCGGAAAGTGCTCGTCAACCCCAGCCGGCATAGCGATGACCAAATCCGCGAGATGTCGCCGCGGCTGGCCATTGCGGTGGGTTTGGCACTCAGGAGCTTTGACTAACCATGATCCGCATAAACCTTCTCGGACAAATTCGGCCGAAGGCCTCCCGCCGGCCAGTGGATACAGGTGCGGCGCTTCCCGCGCTGTTTATCGGAGCGGGGCTGGTCTTGGGCGTTCTGGTTCTGGGTTTTCTTTACTATTCATGGCAGCGTCAACTGAACGCGGAAAACAGCCGGATTAAGGTGCTGCAGGCGCAGAAGACGGACTTGGAAAACATCAAGCTACAGGTCGAAGCGTTCGACAAGGAAAAAGAAGTTCTCCAACAGAGAGTTTCGACGATTGAACAATTGCAGCGCGACCGGACGGGCGGACAAGACTTGCTCGATATGGTGGCGAACACGGTTTCGCGTACAGAGAATCTTTGGCTGACAAGCATGGTCAGGAAGGGGAACAACCTTTCAATCGAGGGATCCTCCGCCTCTATAAACGCGGTAGCAAATTTTATTACCGCTTTGAAGCGTTCCGGCTACTTCCAGAAGGTGGAAATCAAGGATACGAAGCAGGACGACAAGGCCACGGGAGTGGAGACCTTCAACTTCCAGTTGTCTGCTGATATCTCTCCGCCCCAGCCGGAGCCGAGCGCGCCGACGCAAGCGAAACCTGCGAACATTGCGCCGAATTCCGCGCGGCCTGGCGCACCGGTGAAGAAAGGGTAAGGGACCATCATGGCCAATCCGTTTCGCGACATGTCGGTATTCATGCAGGGCCTGGTGGCTGTGGCCATCGCGGTCGTAGTGCTTCTGTTGGGAGTTTACATTCCGCTCTCCCCCGTGGCGCAGGAGCGGGATGCGGTGGATAAAGCGGTGCAAGATCGCACGCGGCTGAATCAGGAAGTCACGCAACTTCAGGTTTATAGGCAGCGCTATGGCGAACTGAAACAACAGATGGACGCGCTCTCCAAGCAATTGGACACGCTGAAGACGATCGTGCCGGAAGAAAAAGAGACCGATGAGTTTATCCGCCTGCTGCAAGGCGCGGCCAGCGCTTCCAACGTCCAGCTTCGCAGTTTGACGGCGGAAGCGATCGTGCCACGGGATTTTCACTATGACATGCCGTTTGAAGTGCAAGCGGACGGGCCCTACTTTAATTTGATGGATTTCTTCGGACGATTGGGCCGCCTGTCGCGGATTATCAATGTGGGCGATCTGGAGTTCGACGATCCGTCAAAGGCCAAAGGCACGAAGTACCCACTAAGACCTGGAACGACAGTTTCGGCGGTATTTACGGCAACGACTTTCTTTACCAAGCCAGCCGACGCAGGGCCAAGCCCCACACCGGGAGCGAAGTCCGCGGCGAAGCCGGCTAGGAAACCCTGAGCGGGAATGAGCGATCTATGCGTTCAGCACTAACTCTCGTAATCGGGATTTTGCTCGCGATGGCCGTACCCGGCCTGCGCGCGCAAGCCAAACCGGCGCCACCTGCCGGCGCGAAGATGGCGCCACAGGCGGCCGGCAAAGCTGCGCCGCATGCTCGAAGAGCCGCTGGACATTCGGCGGCGAAGCGCGAAGCAAAGCCCGCAATTAGAAGGACACCAAAGGCTCCCACGCCTGCTACTCCTGTCGAGACGGCCATGAACCCCGACGCAGCGGCGGGACCCGGCGAGAAAGTGGCGCGGCGCGACCCGTTCGAGTCGCTTGTGGCACGGCAGCAAGCCGAGAAGAACGCGGGGAAAAACCTGCCACCAGGAATCGCAGGATTGCAGGTCAGCACATTGAAGCTGAGCGGGATTGTGAAAGCGCCCAACGGGATGATTGCCGTGGTGACGAATCCTCAAGATAGGACCTATTTTCTCCGTGAAGGGGATCAGCTGTATGACGGCCGGGTGGAGAAGATAGCGATGGACGGCGTTTCGTTCCATGAAATCGGTAAGGATGCGTTCGGCAAGCCGGTGGAGCGCCAAGTGAACAAGAGAATTTACTCCAGTGCAGGAGAACAGCAATGAAGACGAATTGGCCCGCCTTTCGGTGTGGCTGCCTGATCCTCTCGAGCGCGGTTTTGGGTGCAAGCCCACTGCTCGCTCAGACTCAGGAGCCGGCCGGCGCGACTGCGACTTCCGCGGTGATCTCGAACGTGGCGATAACCCGCGCACCCCAGCGCCCCAGCGTGCGTGTGGAAGGCCAGGGGCAGCTCGACGTCCATGCCTTGCGCATGGAGAATCCGGAGCGATTGGTCCTCGATTTTTCGGGCGCGCGGCTGGCCGTCGAAAAGACCGTGATTCCGGGAAGCTCGGAGCCCGTGCGGGACGTGCGCATGGGGCAATACCGTCCCAATGTGGCGCGCGTTGTCGTGGATTTGACCAGCGTGGCCCCTTACCAGATTTCGCGCGATGGCGGTGCGGTAGTGGTCTTGTTTGACGAGCAGCCGCAAGCGCCTCTTTCAGCGCAGTCCGAGCCGCAGACTACGGTTTCGCAGCCGGATGCGAAGAACCACCCGGCGTTCGAGTACAGCGCCTCGATTCCGCGAAACAAGGCGCGGCACACATCGAACTTGCAGATTCCAGCTCCTCGCTTTGCTTTGCCCGGCGAACTGACCCAGCCCTCAGTCTCCTTGGCATCGTTCGGCGGGTTGACGGAACCGGCGAGAGATGCCCGAGAGCAGGCTGCCGCTCAGCAAGCAGCTCAGCAGTCGACCGCGGCGGCGAATACGCTCGCGGCGTCCGCGGCCCAGGAACCGCAGACTCAGGCGGTATCTGCATCGGCAGCGCCCGGAAAATATACGGGTGAGCCGATCTCCGTAAACTTGAAGGACGTGGATTTGCGGGACTTTTTCCGGTTGATCCACGAGATTAGCGGATTGAACGTGGTTCTAGATCCCGCTGTAAAGGGAACTCTGACGATTGTTCTCGATGAAGTGCCGTGGGATCAGGCCCTGGACATCGTTCTGCAGAACAACGGACTCGACAAGCAGCTCAACGGCAACGTGCTCCGCATCGCCACGCATGAAACCCTGCGAAAGGAAGCGGAGACGGAACGCGACCTTTTGAAGGCGCAGTCGGAGGCCATCAGTCCGACGACCACGACCCGCGTGTTGAGCTACGCCAAGGCGTCCACTCTGGCGACGACGCTGAAAAAGTTCCTCAGCCCCCGTGGAGATATCATCGCGGATGATCGTTCGAATCAGCTGATTATTCGGGACATTCCCTCGGTCTTCCCGACGATCGATAACCTTATCCGGCAACTCGACCGCAAGTCGCAACAGGTGGAAATCGAAGCGCGCGTCATATCGGCTTCCAGGTCGTTTGCTTCGGATCTCGGAACCGAACTCGGTTTTTCGGGCGCGAGCACCACCTTACATAACCAAAACTTGTTCGGCGGCGCGCCACAAGTCGGCGTTAGCCCGGGGCCGGTAAACACGACCCCAGTTCCACCGCTCATATCTGTTCCGACGAGTTCTTCCGGCGGCGGCCCGCAGAGCGGTATTCCGCTGGCGACCAGCTTTGGCGCGGGCGTTCCGACGAGCGGCTTCGGCTACTCATTTAGGTCGGCCAACTTCGCTCTCGACTTCTTTATCACCGCTGCGGAAGCCAAGGGCGTCGGCAAATTGCTTTCGAAACCCCGCGTGGTGACCCAGAACAACGAAAAGGCGGTCATCAAGCAAGGTGTGAAGCTGCCGATTCAGACGACCATTAACAACACCATTTCCGTGCAGTTCATCGACGCCGTGCTGCAACTGGAAGTCACGCCGCAGATTACGGCGGAAGGCACGATCTTCATGGATGTGCTCGTGGAAAATACCCAGATCGACCAAGGTATTCCGCGTGTGCAGGGCATTCCGGCGTTGGACACGCAATCCGCTCAGACCAAAGTGCTGGTGCCAGACGGCGGGACGGTGGTGATTGGCGGAATTATCGTCAACACCCAGAACACAAACATTCAAGAGGTTCCCATCGTGGGCAGCCTGCCGCTGATCGGAAATCTCTTTAAGCGGACCACCATATCCATCCAGTCGCAGGAGTTGTTGTTCTTCCTGACGCCCCGAATTCTCCCGGGGTAATTGGGGCCAAAACATCCTAGAATTAGGACGGAAACGAGGAGACCACGGTCTCCTCGTTTCATTTATGACTTCACCCTTCAAAAGCCGCCTGAAGCGCTTACTGCACCTGGTTTCCAAGGCCAAGTTGGATGCCTTGCTAATCACTCACCCGACCAATTGGTATTACCTCACCGGATTCACGGGAGAATCTGGCGCGGTAATCGCGGACCGGGGAGGAGCGACGCTGATTTCCGACGGGCGGTTCACTACCCAGGCGGCAGAGGAAGCCGCCTACGTTCGATACATTGAGCAGAAGGGCTCTCTGGCGGAGTCAACTGGGCGGTTCATAAAGGGCAAATCGCTCCGGCGTGTAGGCTTTGATCCAGCCCAAGTCTCCGTCGCGCATTTGAGGTCGCTGCGAAGGGCGGCAGGAGCGCTCGCGCAATGGATCTCGGCTCCAGGATTGGTCGAGTCTCTCCGCATCAAGAAAGAGCCGGGAGAACTCGCCGTAATGCGGCGAGCGGCGATCCTGGCAGGCGATGTCCTTACCGGAGCGTTGAAATTGCTGAAGCCCGGGGTTAAGGAGAACGAGATTGCCGCAGAGATTGAATATCAGATGAGGATGGGCGGCGCCTCGGGGCCGGCGTTTGAAACGATTGTGGCCTTTGGGGAGCGCTCGGCGTTGCCGCACGCTCGGCCGACCGCCAAGCGATTGAGGAAAAATGAGTTGGTGGTACTAGACCTGGGTGTTATACTCGCGCACTATTGCAGCGACATAACGCGAACGGTTTTCGTAGGCCGGGCTCCCGCACGGGTAAAACGGTGGTATAAAGCAGTCCTGGACGCGCAGGGGGCAGCAATTAGCGCGGTGAAGGCTGGAGCCAGCAGCGGCGACGTGGATGCTGCCGCGCGACAAGTGCTGGCGGGTTGCAAGCTGGACCAGTATTTCACGCACAGCACGGGGCACGGTCTTGGATTAGAAGTGCATGAGGATCCTCGAGTGGCGCGGGGGCAAACCACTCGGTTAGAATCGGGATACGTCATCACCATTGAACCTGGGGTGTACATGGCGGGTGTAGGGGGAATTCGCATTGAAGATGACGTTGCCGTGCATCCCGATAAAACGGAAGTACTGACCCGCATACCGCGGGATCTCATCGAGCTTTGACAAAGGCATGAAACGCAAACAGCCCTCGAAAACAAGCGAAAGTTCTTCCATCGCCAGTCCCGAAATCCAGCAAATCGAGCAACTCCTCCGTTTTATGACCGAGCACAACCTGGAGGAGTTTGAGTACTCGAGGGGGGATTTACGGATAAGGCTGAAGAAGCCTTCGGCAAGTGTGCCTGTGTTTCAGAGGTCCATGGGCGTGCCGGAAATTATCGTTCCTGGCGCGACGGAGAGGCAGGCGACCGCTCCGCAGAGCGCTCCGGCTGCGCAGCCTGAGGCGCGGGCGACGGAGGACCTGCATCTGGTCAAATCTCCCATCGTGGGAACGTATTACGAGGCTCCCAGCCCAGGGGCTGAGGCCTTTGTCAAGATTGGGGCGCATGTCGAGTCCGGACAAACCCTTTGCATTGTGGAAGCGATGAAATTGATGAACGAAATCGAGTCGGACGAGAGCGGGGAACTGATTCGCATCTTTGTCGAGAACGGGCAGCCCGTGGAGTATGGGCAGCCGCTCTACGGCATACGTCCGAGCCGGAAGAGGTAGCCGGCGCCTTCGGCCATGTTCCAGAAAATCCTAGTAGCCAATCGCGGGGAAATCGCGCTGCGGGTCATCTGTGCCTGCAAAGAACTTGGCATTTCCACGGTCGCGGTGTATTCCGAGGCGGACCGCAATTCGCTGCACGTGCGCTTCGCGGACGAGGCCGTCTGCATCGGACCGCCGCGAAGCTCGGAAAGCTACCTGAATATTCCGCAGGTGATTAGCGCGGCGGAAATCACCAATGTGGATGCCATCCATCCGGGTTACGGCTTCCTTTCCGAAAACGCCAACTTTGCCAAGGTGTGCGAAGCATCCGAAATCACGTTTATCGGGCCGACTCCCGAAGTGATTGAAATGATGGGAGAAAAGGACCGGGCGCGGCGGGAAATGAAGGCCCTGGGGGTGGCCACGGTCCCCGGCAGCGAGGGCGTGGTAGAGGGCGAGGAGCAGCTCGCCAAAGAAGCCAAGAGGATTGGTTTTCCGCTGATTATTAAGGCCTCAGCGGGCGGCGGCGGACGCGGGATGCGCGTCGTGCACAAGCAGGAAGAACTGCTGGCGGCCTACGAGACGGCACGCAGCGAGGCGCAACAGGCTTTTGGGACGCCGGATGTCTATGCGGAGAAGTTTCTGGAGCATCCGCGGCATATTGAGTTTCAGGTGCTCGGGGACCAGCACGGCAAAGTCATCCATCTGGGCGAGCGGGAGTGCAGCATCCAGCGGCGGCACCAGAAGCTGATCGAGGAATCGCCGTCGCCGGTGATGGATGCCAAGAAGCGGAAAGAATTGGGTGCGAAGGTAGTGCGGGCGCTCGAGAAAGTCGGCTACACGAATGCGGGCACCGTCGAGTTTCTGATGGATGAAGACGGCTCGATCTTTTTTATTGAGATGAACGCGCGGATTCAGGTTGAGCATCCGGTGACGGAGCTGGTGACCGGCGTGGACCTGATTAAGGCGCAAATCCGAATCGCAGCAGGCGAAAACCTGGATGACGCCGTCGGAGAAATGAATTTTTCGGGGCACGCCATAGAATGCCGCATCAATGCCGAGGATCCGGAAACCTTTGTCCCGTCGGCGGGGCGCATCACTACCTTTCAGGCGCCGGGTGGTACGGGAGTTCGTGTGGACTCGGCCGCCTATGCAAATGCCGTGATTCCTCCTTACTACGACTCGATGATTGCGAAATTGATCGTGAAGGGGCGCGACCGTGCGGAAGCCATTGGGCGAATGAAGCGGGCGCTGGAGATGTTCGTCATCGAGGGAATTAAGACCTCGATTCCGCTGCACCGGCGGATACTGGCGGATGCGGACTTTGCTGAAGGGCGGTTCGATACGCACTTCATTGAAAGATTGCTGGGAACCAACGGAAAATAAGCTTCTATGCGCCTTGTCCTCCCCAGGCTGTATGTGATACTAGACGCTTCGTTGATTACTTCCTCCGAACGAGATTGTGCCCTGGGCCTCGCCGAGGCTGGAGTTCGCCTCCTCCAGTACCGGAACAAGTCCGCTCTGTCGCGACAGTATCTGGAGAACTCCCGCGAATTGGCCGAGACACTCCGGCTGCATGGTGTCTCGTTTATTGTGAACGATCGCCCCGATGTGGCGTTTTTGGCGGGCGCGAACGGTGTCCACGTCGGCCAGGATGATCTCGACATCGAGCAGGCGCGACGGGTGCTCGGCGACGACAAACTCGTTGGCGTATCAACTCACAATTTGGAGCAGTTTGAGCGAGCGGCCAAGAGTTCCGCGGACTACGTGGCTGTCGGCCCTGTGTTCAGCACGTCTTCAAAGGCCAATCCGGACCCGGTGGTTGGTTTGGACTTTTTGCGCAGAGTTCGAGCGTTGACCGATAAGCCGATTGTGGCCATTGGCGGAATCACTCTGGATCGAGCCGCAGCCGGAATTGAAGCGGGAGCCGATTCGGTTGCCGTGATTAGCGGAATCTTGAACGCGCCCGATCCGGGAGAGCGTGCCAAGCAATACTTGAACACACTTGACGCCGCGAAGCACGCGGCGGCTGTCTGAGGCACATCCCGAATGGCCGACGCCAAACTTCCCATCCCCCTAGACGCTCCACACGACAGTACGAAAAATGAGCCCGGTTTTGTCCGGGCGATTGGTCTCTTTGACGGGACGATGATCGTCGTCGGCTCGATGATCGGGTCCGGTATTTTCATAGTCGCGGCGGAAATTTCTCGGCAAACGGCGTCGGTGGGCGGTTTGCTGCTGACCTGGGTGTTAACAGGATTGTTGACCATCGCCGCCGCGCTTTCCTATGGCGAGCTTGCGGCGTTATTCCCTCACGCGGGCGGGCAATACGTTTATTTACGCGAGGCTTACTCTCCGCTTTGGGGATTTCTCTACGGCTGGACTTTGTTTCTTGTCATCCAGACGGGAACGATCGCAGCGGTGGCCGTGGGCTTTGCACGATTCGTTGGGGTCTTGTTTCCCGCCATTTCGCCGACGGTCTGGATCATTCCCCCGATTTCCATTGGGTCCAAGTTCGCCATCAGCCTCTCGATTCAACAGTTCGTCGGGATCTTGATGGTTGTGCTGATCACGTTTTTGAATACGCTCGGTGTGCGGCTCGGCAAACTGATTCAGAACATTTTTACCAGCGCAAAAGCTTTATCGCTGGTTGGCTTGATTTTGTTGGGCATTTTTGTGGGGCGAAACGCAGGCGCGATTTCCGCCAATTTCTCCCATTTGTGGGCGGTGCACAATCCAGAAACGATCGAGCCCGGGGCGAATTTTCTGCGGGGAATCGTTCCAACGGTCACAGCGGCCAGCGGTTTCTTCGGTTTGATTGTGGCGTTTGGCGTGGCCCAGGTTGGGTCTCTTTTTTCTGCGGACGCGTGGAACAACATCGGGTTTACCGCCGCTGAAGTGAAAAATCCGAAGCGGGACGTGGCGCTTTCGATGGCGTTTGGAACGTGCATCGTGATTACGCTGTATTGCCTCGCGAACCTCGCTTATCTGTTCGTATTGCCGCTTTCACAAATTCAGAGTGCGCCGGACGACCGTGTGGCCACACTGGCGCTGAACGGAATATTTGGGGCGCCTGGGGCAGCGATCATGGCTGTAGCGATTATCATCTCGACGTTCGGCTGCAACAACGGGTTGATTCTGGCGGGGGCGCGAGTTTCTTATGCCATGGCGCGGGATGGCCTCTTTTTCCGCTCGACCGGCCGGTTGAACAAGCTGGGCGTTCCGCAAAGCGCGCTCGTCTTCCAGGGCGCTTGGATCGTCCTGCTGATCTTGCTGAGGACGCGGCATGTGGATGAAAAGGGCGCCATAAGCTACGGGAATCTTTACAACGATCTGCTGAACTACGTGGTTTTCGCTGTCCTGCTGTTTTACGTGCTTACCATCATTGGAATTTTTGTGTTGCGGCGGAAACGGCCTAATGCCGAACGGCCTTACAAGGCGTTCGGGTATCCTTTCGTGCCTTTGCTTTACATTGTTGCCGCTACGGTCATCATGATCGTGCTGCTGCTCTATCAAACGCAGACGGCCGGCGGGGGATTAGTCATCGTGCTGCTGGGTTTGCCCGTCTATTGGCTGTGGTCGAGACGCTCGCGCGGGACGGAAGCGGCCAAGCAGGCGAACGAATAAATATTGCAAATTTTCTTGTAGGGGCGCAGCATGCTGCGCCCCTACAATGTGCAAGGCCAAATTGGCCGGAGACTGGCGTTACAGGAACTCGGGCGCAGAACCCGTAAAGGAGGAGTTGCATGGGCAACCCCTTGTTCGCGACGAAGTCGATGACCACGCTGATGCAGGAGGCCGGCTCGACTGGCGAGCACAGCCTGAAGCGCGCGCTCGGGCCCGTTAACCTCATCACGCTGGGAATCGGCGCCATCATCGGCGCCGGCATCTTTGTGATTACGGGATCGGCGGCAGCGCTCTATGCGGGGCCGTCGATCATGCTTTCCTACGTGCTCGCGGGAGTCGGGTGCTTGTTCGCCGGGCTTTGCTACGCAGAGTTCGCGTCCATGATTCCGATCGCCGGTTCGGCCTATACGTATGGGTACGCGACTTTGGGAGAACTCGTTGCGTGGATCATCGGCTGGGATCTCATTTTGGAGTACGCCTTTGGGGCGGCAACAGTGGCAAGCGGATGGAGCAGCACGCTGGTGGCATTCCTGCAGGATTATGGGATCAGCCTGCCGCCGCAGATCTGCGATGTGCCCGGAGCGAAGTGGGTGTTGTATGACGGGCGGTGGACGCCGATTAACACGTTGGTGCTACCCGCCAATCAGCTTGCGGGGCTTCCGACGAGGACGGCAGTATTTAACCTGATCGCATTCCTGGCGATTATTGCGGTGACAACGCTGCTCATCATCGGAATTAAAGAATCGGCGAACTTCAATACCGGAGTAGTTTTCGTCAAGCTGACGGCCGTGCTGGTGTTCATCGCGGTCGCCGGGGCCTTCGTCCTGAAGCATCCTGCGATCGCTCACGCCAATTGGAAAGTCTTTATCCCTCCTAATACTGGCAGCTTCGGTTCGTTCGGCTGGTCAGGCATTTTGCGAGGCGCGGGCGTGGTCTTCTTCGCGTACATCGGTTTTGACGCGGTTTCGACCGCCGCGCAAGAGGCAAAAAATCCTCAGCGCGACATGCCTATCGGCATTCTGGGTTCCTTAGTGATCTGTACGATCTTGTATTTGCTGGTTTCCGGCCTATTGACGGCGACGGTGCACTACTCCCGATTGAATATCGGCGCTCCCGTATCGCTCGGCATCCGCGAAACCGGCGTGAAGTGGGGAAGCTATGTGGTGAACGCGGGAGCGCTGGCGGGGTTGAGTACGGTGATGCTGGTAATGATGTTAGGACAGTCACGCGTGTTTTATTCGATGGCGAATGATGGCCTGCTTTGGAAGTGGGCGGGGGATATCCATCCTCGTTTTCGGACACCATGGAAGTCCACCGCGATTGTTGGAATATGCGTGGCGTTCGTGGGCGCACTGGTACCGATCGGCGACCTTGGCCAGCTGGTGAGCATCGGAACGTTGCTCGCGTTCGTGATTGTTTGCGCGGGGGTGTGGTTGTTGCGCGTACGGCGGCCGGAACTTGTGCGACCGTTCAAAACTCCGTTGGTGCCGCTTGTGCCGATTCTGGGCATGATTGTGTCGCTCGGTTTGATGGCGGGGCTCAAAGAGGTTACCTGGATACGGCTGGTCGTCTGGCTGATCATCGGGCTGGTGGTCTATTTTACGTATAGCGTGAAGCACAGCAAGGTGCGCATGGCAGTGAAGTAGGCGCAGGCTGGGGGAAAAAAGTGAGGCAGGATTGCTTTACGAGGGCCCCCTCCCCCCCGGTTTTTGCAAAACTGTTCATTCTAAAGACAGTTCAAGTGCTTTCTTTTGATGCAGTTTTAAAAATGTTCATTCTACAGGTGCTTAGGGCGCGAAATTGCTGCAAAATGGGGCACTTTTTTGTAAGTGTTCATTTTAATGGATTTGCTGCGACACGGGCGGTCCCAACAAAAAAACGCCAATCAGGAGATTGGCGTTCCCGGGTGACGACCACACGTTTACCCAGTGCGTGATATACCCTAGCGGTATTTAACTGTCAAGAGCAAAATTACTCGAAACAGGGTATTCTGAAAATCCAGTGGGTAAGGTGCAGTGTTTCTGCGGCGGATAATCCCAAAATGGGACGCTGGCTACTCTTCCTTTCGGTCCGAAGGGGCTCTTCAGGTAAAGTAGTATTTCTCTTGATGGCCCGATGACAGCACTGTCAGCGAAACTTCGACAAGCATGGCGACGCCTCTCGCGAGTCGACCTCTTTGCCATCCTGCTTATGGTCGGCGGGACGATTTCCGCGATTCTTGGCCTGACGGGCGGGCCGGCCAGTTTCCTGAAGTTCTTTGGCATTCTTGCGACGGTTTACGTGTTGGTCCGTCTGGCGGGGTGGTGGAGGACGCGGCTGCTTTGGAGCCTCCGCAACCGGTTGATCGTTGCTTACCTATTCATCGCTGTGGTCCCCATTCTGTTGATTGTCACGCTTGTGGTTCTGGCGGGGCAGATCCTGTATTCGCAGCTCGGCGCGTACCTGCTTTACGGCGACATTCAGCGCCGGGTGGCTTTGATGGCGGACATCACCGAGCACATAGCTGCCGCGCACCGGACGCTGCCGAACGGAGTTTCGGAGGAAGCGTCCGAGGGAATCCTCTCCGCACAGTCGCACATGGTTCACGATCAGGAACTTCGGGGCTTGAATATCGAGTTCGCGAACGATCCAACCTTCCTGCACAAGGTGGCGGGGCCGACAAGCAGCTCTTTTGCAGGATTAGTTGAGGAGCAGGACGCGCTTTACCTGATGAGCATCCGCGCGATGCCAGAGCAGACCGGAGTGCGGGTGGTCACGCTGCGCGTGCCGGTGACACCGGGATTTCTGGCGACGATTGCGCCTGATCTTGGGGCGATACAACTGAATCTTACGAGGCGATTCGAGGGGGGGAGTCACCAGGGGATTCTCTATAATTCGGACAATTTTCAATACGAAACCACGGGGAGGATTCAGGCGCGCAACAGGACGCTCTATCCGGCGGACTATTGGATCGATCCGACGATAACGGGGTTGTCGCGGCTGGACGCGGTTTATGTCGGGCCCAAGGGAGTCGTCGAGGCGCGGCGGCCGGTGCTGGCCACGTTTAATGCGCGGCCTTCGCGGTTGAATGCGAGGATTTTTTCGTCGCTGGGCGAGCTAAGCGATTTCTATGCGGTTGGATTTATCGTGGTGAGCGGATTTTTTCTGTTGATTGAGATTGCGGCGCTGATCACCGGCGTGGTTATGACGCGGCGGATCACTAAAGCGGTGAGCGATTTGTATGAGGCCACGCAATATGTGAAGGCCGGCGATTGGACGCACCGCGTTCGGATTGAGCGGCGCGACCAGTTGGGAGTGCTGGGAGAATCGTTCAATGACATGACCGGTTCCATCAGCGGTCTGCTGGAGGAGTCGAAGAAGCGGCAGCGTCTGGAAAATGAACTTTCTATCGCCAGCGAAGTGCAGAACCAGCTGTTTCCGCAGAAGGTGCCGTCGGTTGCGGGTGTCGAGATGGAAGCGATTTGCAAGGCGGCGCGGACGGTCAGCGGGGATTATTACGACTTTATTCAGCTTAGCCCAACTCACCTGGCGATTGCGCTGGCGGATATTTCGGGGAAGGGAATTTCGGCGGCGCTGCTGATGGCCAGCTTGCAGGCGGCGTTGCGGAGTCAACTGCTGGCTGTGGGCAGCGAGAGGATGAGCACCGCGGACCTGGTGGCGATTTTGAACACGCACATGGTGCGAAACACGGCGGACGACCGGTTCGCTACTTTTTTTGTTGCGGTATATGACAGCGCGACGCGGACGCTTCGCTACACCAACGCTGGGCATCTGCCGGGATTCTTGATTTCGAATGGGACGTCGAAGCATTTGGAAAAAGGAGGAATGGTGCTGGGCGTGGTGGAAGACTATGTGTATGAAGAGGGATCCGTGGTGGTTCCTCCGAACGCTCTGCTGGTGCAATACAGCGACGGATTGGTTGAGCCGGAGAATGTGTATGGAGAAGAGTTCGGGATTCGAAGACTGCAAGAGGCGGCGGTTCGCATGCAGAGCGCTGCGCCGGCGGCAGTGGGGCAGTCGCTGATGATGGCGGCGGAGGAATGGGCGGGGACGCCGGAGCAGGCGGACGACATGACGGTGATTGTGGCGAGGCTTCGTTAGCGAGCGCCGTTGAGAGATGGGTGAGGGATTGTGTTGGGCGCGGCGTTTGACGCGGCGGATTGGTGCCGCGGTAGTGCGTGTTTCGCGAGTGGGCTATACTGACAGGCTTTGCGTGGAGTTGGCCAAGGAGAATGATGCCGCTAGTTAATCGCGTGGCGCTGATTACCGGAGGAAGCCGGGGGATCGGGCGAGGGATCGCTGTACGGCTGGCGCAAGAGGGCGCGCGTATCGCGATCTCCTATCGGTCCAACAAAATGGCAGCGCAGCAGGCGCTGAGGCAACTGCAAGCGAGCGGGGCGGATTGCGTTGCGGTGGAAACGGATGTTACGGATCCGGCCGGGGCGGAGCAACTCGTGCAAGCGGTGGCCGACCGGTATGGGCGGCTGGATATTTTGGTGAACAATGTGGGAGGGTTTCGCTGGGGAACGCTGACGGAATCGTCGCTGGAGGAATGGCAGGGGATTTTTTCTTCGAATTTGTCGAGCGTGGTGTACGTGAGCCGCGCGGCGCTGCCGCTGATGCGGCGGGGGCGCTGGGGGCGCATGGTGAATCTGGGCGCGGTGGGCGCGGAGCGAGCGTTTGGACAGGCCAAGATTTCGGCTTATGCGGCGGCGAAGGCGGCAGTAGTGGCGTTATCGCGTTCGCTGGCGCTGGAGGAAGCGAAGAATGGGATTACCGTGAATGTGGTGAATCCATCGAGCATCGATGAGAAGGAGCTGACGCTGAGCGAGGCGCGGCGCATTCGCGATGCGCGATTTCCGATTGGGCGGCCGCCGACGGTCGAAGATGTTGCGGCGGCGGTGGCGTTTTTTGTTTCGGACGAAGCGGAGTACGTGACCGGTCAAGTCATAAACGTCAGCGGCGGGTGGATGCTCTGAACGCCGCGTGATTTTTTTCAAATGAAAGCCCTTACTGCAGCCGAGATGCGCGAGGTCGACCGTCTGACGACCGAGCGCTATGGCATACCTAGCCTTCAATTGATGGAATCTGCCGGTAAACAGGCGGCGGATGCAGTGTGTCGCGTCGTTGCGGGGAGGGAGCAAGTCCGCGTGTGTGTCCTCTGCGGAAAAGGAAACAACGGTGGAGACGGGTTTGTCGTTGCACGCTATTTGAAAGAAGCCAAGCTGCCGACCCGAGCGATTTTGTTTGGCAGCCGGGCAGACGTGCACGGAGATGCGGGGACGAACTTGGCACGGTGGGTGGAGAGCGGGGGCGAACTCGAAGTTGTCGAAGGGGAGGGCGACTGGGAACGCGTCTGGCCAGGAGTTTGCGCGGCAAACGTGATTGTAGATGCGATGCTGGGAACCGGTGTGCGTGGTGGGGCTGCAGGAACAATCAAGCAAGCCATTGGCGCGATAAATTCCCGCTCGCGAGGAGCCACGGCCACTTGGCCCGCGTTGATCCTCGCGGTGGATACGCCTTCCGGACTGCCGGCCGATGATGAACCTCCAGCCGGCTTAGTCCTTTTTGCACATCTGACGGTAACATTCACTGCTCCCAAGGTCGGCCAGCTGATCACTGCCGGGGCTGCGGCGTGCGGTGCATTGGACGTGGTGGATATCGGGTCTCCTGCTGAGCTAATCGAAGAAACCGGAAAAGGCACTCTGCGCTGGGCCGGCCCGGATGAGTTCCGAGAGATTCCACTGGTGCGAGCGGCAGACTCCTATAAGGGCACTTTTGGACATGCGCTGCTGCTCGCGGGTTCGTTAGGCAAGAGCGGTGCCGCCATACTTTCTGGGCGCGCGGCTTTACGGGCCGGTGCCGGGCTTGTGACCGTTGCGATTCCAGAGACAGTGCAACCCATCGTCGCTGGGGGAGCGCCTGAATTGATGACGGAGCCAATGAAAGCGACGAAGTCGGGGGCGCTGGCGTTGCGCGGCTTGGTGGACGGTACCTTTGGCGAACTTGAAGAGGGAAAGAATGTCCTGGCGATCGGGCCGGGGTTGGGTACGCATCGGCAAACGCAGGAGTTCATCCGAACCGTTGTGGCGCAGACGGAATTGCCGGTGGTGTTAGACGCGGACGGGTTGAACGCGTTTGCAGATGCGGGAACACTCCTTCGCAAACGGAAAACGAAGTTTTTGTGCATTACGCCGCATCCAGGTGAGATGGCGCGTCTACTTGGAAGCTCTTCCGCGAAGGTGCAGCTAGACCGTCTGGAATTGGCCAAGGACGCTGCGCGGCGCTGGAATGCGCATGTCGTGTTGAAAGGTTTTCACACGATCATCGCGGCGCCGGACGGCAGCACATGGGTCAACACTTCCGGAGGGCCGGGACTTGCCAAAGGAGGATCGGGAGACGTACTTACGGGTGTGTTGGCAGCTCTGACGGCGCAATTCGGCACGAAGGATTGGATTCGAGTGCTCGCGCTCGGTGTATTCCTGCATGGGAAGGCGGCGAATATATTGTCGCAAGAACAGGAACCGTCCGGGATCCTCGCGCACGAAGTGGCCGAGAGGATCCCCGAAGCTCGCGAACAGCTGCTGCGGGAGATGCAGTACGGTGGCTGAAGAGATCATCACCCATTCCTCCGAAGAGACTACGAACTGGGGACGGGAATTTGCGAAGAAGTTGACGGCGCCGGTTCTTGTTTTGCTGACGGGCGAACTAGGAAGCGGCAAGACAACTCTGACGAAAGGTATCGTCGCAGGCTTGGGAGCCGCGCGCGAAGAGGAAGTCACGAGCCCTACTTTTACGCTTGTGCATGTTTACGGAAATTCGGCAAAGGTTTATCACGCGGATTTGTATCGTATCGAGAGCTTTCATGATTTTGAGACGCTGGGATTGGAGGACGTGTTTGCCAAGCCGGCGGTGGTGATCCTGGAATGGTCGGAGCGATTTCCACTGCCGTCGCCGTGGCCTCAGGTGCGCATTCGACTCGAACACCTTGGGGGAGACGCCCGGCGTATTTCACTGCTCTAGGATTGGGCTGTAAGTCTACTGTTTCTCGAAGATTGCGGGCTGGTCCTTACTATCTCGTTACCGAAATTGGCTGTCTTGTTGCGGCTTCCGGCAGGCGCTGCTAAGTTGGTTAGAGCCCCTTCTGGTGGAGTGCATGGCCGACGAGATTCTCACACTTGGCGTGGCAGAAGCGGCCCGGATTGAACTGAAGAGCTATAACGTGACGATCCCCATGGGATCGTTGTCCATCGGAGTGGATAACATCCACCACGATGTGTTCCTTAGCCCGAAGTTTGTCCAGGCGGCGCGCGATTATTTGTTTGACCTGATTCGCCAGAGCACCAGCGCGACGTATTTTTCCGGCATCGAGCTGCGGACCGTCAAGAGCCTGGACAACGCCGCGTTTCGCAAGCTGCTGACCGAACTGCTGCAGAGCGCCCTGACACAAGCTAAGTACCACAAAAATATCGAGATCGATCTGGTTTTCCGGCTAGGCCTGCTGAAATTTCTGACGCAAGAATTGGGCAATCAATTCGCCAACCTCATTCTGGAAGGGAAGGAGTGGATAAGGCACCGAGGAGAACTGTTTGAACGCAGCCAACAGGCGCACGTGATCAAAGCGCGGCTTTCGGAGCTGCAATCGGCGAGGCGGAAGGTGGTCCGCGGCGTGGGACAACAAGTCGCGCAGATGCTTGTGGACATCGAGGAGAACGTAATTGCGAAAACGCGGAAGGCGCTCTTCGGGGACGACTTTGCTCCGCTGTATGAAATGCTGAAAAATCGGCTGATTTTTCTCGACGGCGGGAAAGACGACGTTTTCTTTCTGGAGCATTACGTCTTGCTTGGGAATTACGCGCGTGACCCAGACCGCTTCGAGGCGATGGATGTGCTGTTCCAGGAATTTTTGTGCGAAGCGGGACTCGCGATTGGGCAGGATCCCGCATTCACCGAAGCGAACCAAGCACACAATGCCCTGCTCGAACAAGCGGCGGGAATGCGCGCGGAAATCGCCAGCCTGGAAGAGCAACGGGAGAATACCCGCAGAAAGATGGAGCGTGGCGAAAGCTTTTTCAACAAATTTCGCGGTTCCACGGACCCATCGAATTTGAAAGCGTCGCTCAACGACATCGAGATGCGTCTAAAGCACCAGGAGGTGAAACTCGAAGAGTTGGGACCACAGATCGACGCCGCGAAGCAGAAATTGGATTTTTATAACAAGGACTACCGCGGACGCCTTGGGGATTATTTGAATGATCCCGAAAATGCCAAGCGGCTTTTTGACGCGTCGGGCCCGGACGCTGAGGGAGGAGAGCAGGCGCGATTGTTGGGACAGCTAGTCGACCGCTTGGAACAGCAAGACGTGCTCTATCACGTGTTGGCGAGCTACGAAATTCGGCCGATTGCCAAAGACTATTGCCCGCCGGTGCACTTGCAACAGCTCCGGAAGGCGCTGGTCTCGAAGGATGAGATGAAGCAGGTCGAGCAGGTGTTGAAGCACGTGCCGGCCAAACAGCTTTCACTGAAGACCATCGACGAGCTCTCCCGAAAAATCCGGCGTTACTCGCGAGAAGAGATGCAAGGGTTTGTGCTGCGCTTCGCGACCGATTTTCTAAGATTGCGCAGGGACCTTCGCGATGCGGAGCACCTCACGACTTGCATGGAACGCGTGCATCTGGTGACGACGGAAAAAGCACGAGAGCTATCCCGGTTGAACAACCGCCTTTACGAGTGCGTGCTGCAGGAAGAGGCCAGGCTTGAAGAGGATCAAGTCGTTTCGCACGTGATTATCAAGGCCGATGTACGCGGCTCGACAAAAATGACACAGGATCTGCTTTCACGCGGATTAAGCCCGGCTTCGCACTTCAGCTTGAACCTGCACGAACCGGTTAAGAAATTGTTGGACAGGTTTGGCGCCAAGAAAGTGTTCATCGAGGGCGACGCAGTGATCCTGGCGATCTTCGAGACGGAATCGACGCGCGCCTACGCTCGGGCTGTTGCAAAGGCTTGCATTCTGTCGCGCCAGATTCTCGCTGTATGCAATTCCTATAACGACCGGGCCGCCGCGAGTGACCTGCCGGCACTCGAACTTGGAGTGGGCGTTGCGTTTCAGGGCTCCGCGCCCACGTATTGGACGGACGGAGACTCGAAAATCATGATTTCCAAGGCGCTGAATTTGTCGGACCGCCTCTCGGGCTGCGCAAAACTCGCGAAGCGCATGCTTTCCGGGCAGAAGACGCATTTTTGCGTGTACCAATTCCTGACGGCGATGGAAGGGGCTTCCGCCGAGGAACTGGACGAGTTCCTAGTGCGGTTCAATATGAACGGCATCGAGCTGAATGAAGAAGGCTTCCAAAAATTGGCTGAAGAAATTTCGCTCGATTCGGTTGAGACGAAATTGGAAATGCCTTGGGGCAAAGAGAACGTCACACTGCACTACGGCGAAGTGCCAATGGGAGAGTCGGTCGAGTTGCTCGTTCTGCGCAAGAGCCTTGCGCGTGAACTGCTCCCTGCCGGAAAAATCGGGGCGGCGTCCACGCATCCCTACTACGAAGTGTGCACCAGTCCCAAGCTGTACGATCTGGTTGCGGCGCTCATTCGCACCAAGGCCGCAGCCTCGACGATTGAAACCGTCCGCGCCTGACCTCTATACTCTCAATGGAAGCGAAAGGGGTCCGGTGATCTTCCCGGCCTTCAAAGCCGACCTGAGCACTCTGCGCATGACTGCGCAATTCTGCGACACTTTGTAAATCGTTGATTTTTCAGCCCGATAGTTTTTCCTGCCACTGCGCTATACTGTGCATAACTGTGGCATTCTGCAAATCGAATAGCACCACCGTAGCACCAGAAAGTGCAATCTGAGTTCGGCGCGCTGAAGATGCTAGGTCCGGCCTTCCCATCCCGTACTAAACCATTCAGTCCAGTCCCGGGGACCAAATCCAGCCCATTCCGAGTGGTCGCTGTTGAATTTCATCACCAGCAGATACACATCCGGCAAAAGCTCGCGCATTTCATCTCTGAGGTCTGCTGCTGTCCTCTCCCCGTTGAAGCGAAGCAACCATACATCTGGCGACCAATGCCACCAGTAGGTGTGTCCCGAGAAGTGGTTGGTTACAATCTCTTGGGTTGCCGGAAGGCAAGTGGGTATAACGAGAACGAACTTGCTCATGGGTTCGGCTCTTCATGATTGCCCGGTCCGAGCAATCTCGCTTCCGAGGCGTCCATTATATCTACCACTTGACGGAGGCCCGACAGGCTATCTCCAACCACCTGCTTCTCCAGAGCTGTCTTTGCTAACGAAAAAGTCTCTGAACGAAGTGCGTCGGGATTCTTAATCATGAAGTAGGTGTAGGCTACGATGAGCAGGAGAATAATTAGACCAATCAGAACGACAAAGAATTCGAGTATCCAGGCGGGACCGCGAGCCACGAGAACTGTCAGGAGCCCGAAGACTAGAAGGACAAGTGTCCATTGTAGTGGATTGATCACGGAGGATCTCGCCCGACCGATGTGGGCGAGTTGCAGCAGGGACTGTATGGCTTTCATCATGCTCTAAGGCCGAATCTTTCCGAATTTGTTAACGAGCCTCTCAAGCAGCGGTCTCGAACCCTGAGCGACCCAGGTGGCACTTTTCATGCGCCGTCCCGTTTCTTGATCGCGTCCTTTAACTCGGGCGGTATTTTGTCGTAGATTCCTGCTATCCGTTTTGGCTGTGTCACCATGTAGTCGCAAACGATGTTCACCAACTCGAAGAGGCTTGCAGCGGTCTCCTGATCGTCGGTGATATCTATCTGCCCTGGATGCACAGCATTGTTTCCGATTACCCGGACAGCATCGAGTGACTGCTGCACACCAAGCGGAAGACCCTTCTTAACGAGTTCTGCGATGTCTTGATTTATGTTGTCACCTTTCTCGTCGAGGTTCTTGCAAAACTTTTGGACGGCGAGTCTTAGCAGGGCGGCAGCTCCTCTCGGTGATTTAGCCAGGATGCTTCGCGCTTCCTCAAAATCGGATTTAACTTCTGGTGGGAGGTCCGGGTTGGGATACGGTGCAACGCTGACGGTCGGATACACCATCTGTTCGCTTAACCATATAGAGAAATGCCCGCAGTGGTCGCAAGCTGCTAACACTAGCGCCGGAACGGGCTGTATCCCAACGTTGGGTAGCGTCCGCAGCATCTGCTGCCAGTTTTGCTTTGCAAAGGCGGTGCACATGGGACAGTTGAAGCCATTAATTTGATAGCGAGGCGCGGTGTACGGCGGCATACGGCTTCCTCCTCAAGAAGCCGCATTCTACACGTGTTAACAATCCGAGACAATGGCAGGTGTGTCATTATCCTCGGCACGCGCTACAAACCCCCTGGCCGGATCGGACGCACGTACACTGTGTTGCTGCCGCCGACTGCGACCGCGATGGCTTCGCCTGGCAAAAATGGATTGCCGCGCGGCGCGACGATCTCGACCGCGTAATCGGTGGTGGAGATTTCTTCCGCAGTGATGGCTGCTCCGACTGCCTGGCCCGCTGCGACTCCGCTTTTGGGGTCCACTTCGTTTGCGCGTGTCACCCACTGCAGAGTAAACGTCGCGCTAGAGTACAGCCGGAAGGCCTCCGCCCCGCACGGCGCTGTGATGCTCACATTGCTGCCCGTCATTGTGAAGCTGCCTGCTTGCATGTTTTTGGTGTCCTTTCTTTTCGAGTAACAGCAAAAACTCTCCCCAAGTTTGTCGCCGAAGATCGAGCATGGTGCTCGCAAGATTGAGCAACGAGGAATCCCCGCTGCACCAAATTTCGATGACCCGCTCCTCTTCCTGCGTCGTCAAAATCCAATTTCTCATTTCATTAAGAGTAAGCTGGTTGCGCTGCATGAAGTTGTAAAGCTCTCTCGCCTCGTGGACCGGATTCAAGTGTTCCACCGCGTCGGGAAGCTGGCCGGGGTTCGGATCGACCCACACGAAGTATCTGGCCAGGTCCGGCCCCATCAAAACCTCCAACCGCTCACGCTGCCTTTGATAAGTTTCAACGGTGCTGGCGTCCAACGGTAAGAAGAGTGCGTAGCTGTTTGGCCTTCGCTTGTGAGCCATCTCAATCTTTCCTTTCTTTGGCGCGGAGCAAAGCGGCGCGGGAAAACGATAAACCGCGCCGCCCCCATTCAAGTGCGCGGGGAGTGCCGCGCCGCTCCCGGCGGTTCACGAGGCCGCCGAACTCGACTAGCTGATCTGCGTCCAGGTGTTGGGCAAGGCGGTTTTCTGGTAGAACCCTGGCCCGGCAAAATCAACATAAAGCGAACCCAACGCGCAAGACTGGACGTTCATAACTGTCGGGTCCACGACTTGGGTAGACGGTGCGCCCGCGCCATACAGCAAGCACAATGCCGGTTTACCGGGTCCGGCTGGTTCTCCGATCGATATTCCTAATCTCATCGTTCCTCTCTTCGCTGCAAAAATTCACGCTCGCATGAAGCGAGTGTGATTAGGCAACCGCTCTCCGCTCGAAAATTGCTGCAAGCGGAACACGTTCTGGAGCTGGACCGTGCGCGCCGAAAATGTTGTCAGGGATGATGGTCTTCGCCATCTGCTCGGGCAATTTTCCGTCGCGGGTGATGTAGCCGCGAACGAGTTTGCCGGAAGCGTCGTACTCGCTGACCGAGATTTCGCCGTTTGCAAGCACATCTTTTTCGACTCGGGCGACGCCGGGATTGGCTGATTTGTGCAACGCGCTGGCCGAGCCGGGCTCGGATGCGATGAAGACTTTCAAAAACTCCAAAACCGGAACATTTTCGCTGCGCCGCTCGCTGGAGATTTCGGTCCGCAGATCGAGCGTGTTAGTTTGACCCGCATCGAGAATCGACTTCTCGACAGCGGAAGGCCGGACATGCTGGAGCGGAGATGCAAAACTGTGCGCCAGTTTTTCAAGCGTATCGAGCTGTGGTCCCTGGCTGCCTCGGTTCAGTGCGTCTTCCCATGTTTCCTTCGGGCCGCCGACGCGGAAAAACTCGTGCTCGGTCAACCGTGTGGGATCATCGGGAAAATTAAATTGCG
Organism: uncultured Acidobacteriota bacterium; assembly: GCA_963843265.1. Taxonomy (GTDB): domain Bacteria; phylum Acidobacteriota; class Terriglobia; order Acidiferrales; family UBA7541; genus Acidiferrum. The sequence goes on from CAWJJR010000008.1 coordinate 776,867, forward strand.
TGTTCATGGTGGTGTTCCTCTCTTTGACCGGGCCAAAAGCTAAACAAAAAAATTCAAGCCGCAACAATTACAGTGCGCCTGGTTTCCGGCCAGTTCGCGCCGTCAACGGACTCTGGCAGGTTGGGCAGCATTTGACCGCCGTCCGTGTTGAGCTGAAATGAGCACCGCAACTTGTACACCGCCGACGTTCTGGCGGAGCACCTGCAATGCGCTCGCTTGGTTTCCCACAACTCGGACAGCTATCGAGCGGAGCGGGCTCCGGCGCTGGAGCAGCGGCTTTCTGTGCGGCCCAAAATTTTTCGAGCAAGCGAGTCATTTCTTGCGGTGAAGCGCCGCGGTATCCAGCTTCGGCCAGCGCTTTCTCCGCGTCTCTGACCGCCGTAAGTTTTTCCGGCGAGATGCCGGACGGTGGAGCTGCAAGCGGTGGATCTTGTTTCGGAATTTCCAAAATCGTTAACATCTTTTTTTCTCCTTTTACCAAAAATGTCTGCTTCTCGATGCAGTGTATCGACCGGAAAGTATGTCGCCGCGTGTAATCGGCTTCTCGGGACGCAGCGCGTTTGCCATCCACCACTGCGTTCCACACTGATTGCATCTGTATTGTCCAGAGACCGCTGTTACACATGTCGCGCCGCATTTCTCGCAAGCAGGCATCTCTTCCTTCAAACTATCCTGCGGATGCAGGACCGTGAGAAGTTTTTCTTCGACCTTCGAGACCGTTTGCGGCGCCGGTGTCGGCTCGGGCTCTCGGAAAAGTCCAGCGGCATAGGACTTCAGGTATTCGATCCAACCCAACACGCGGCTAGCTGTGCACAGCAACGTGAGAACTCCGCTTGCAGCGTTCGCCGAATCGTCGTGACCAGTGCCCTTCATGTGGTCAACCGAATCGCGGCCGCCGCGTCCAGTCGTTCTTTCTAATCCCGCGAGTTGACTGACAAGTTTTTTGTCGTCGAGCAGTTCGCAGCATCCGCCGGTAAGCAGCGGCAACATGCTTAGATAAATTTCGCTTTTCGTGCGTTCTGAAAGCCTGTACGTGACTCCGTACTTCGAAAATTCCTGGCGCACCCATTCGCCGCTGTACGCATCGCCGACAACTTCGGAGCAGTGATAGCTTTCCAAGATCACGCAGAATTGCTTCACAGCATCTTGCGGCGCGAAAGGCGGCTTGACCTCCTCAAGCAAATCCAGAATCGCGCGGTCGCCCTCGGCGTGCCCGATTCCCAGGCACATGCTGTCGCTTCGTCCTCCGCTTGGGTCGCAGAACACTCGGTATTCTGTTCCTTTCACAAAGGGCAGGCAGTGCGCTATCGCACCACCGCCGACTCGAATAGCTCGACGCTCAGGAATTGACCGACATCATCGACGAACTCAGCAAGGAACTCGCGCCGAAAATTCAGCGGATCGGCTGCCTGCTCGCTCGCAAGCTCCTCAGCGGGAATGCGGGGATTCATCACATGAGTCGGCGCGTGGATTACGAGACGCTTGGCGGTGATTTTCTCTCGGCGTTGCCCGCGTCGAACAAAACACCCGCTTTCACCCACGGCGAGCCCAACACGATGAGCTTGCGATTCGGAAACTGGACCATCGCGGGCGTGAGCGAGCGAAGAACTTCCTTGTCGATGTCGCTTCCCTCAATCCTCCACACACCTACTTCGTCGAGCAGAGCAAGCGGTGCCGTTATGCCTCGCGGCGCGCGATAGCTGCATGTCTGTGTCGAGATCACGAATCCGTTGCGAAGGCGAATCGATGCTTTCAGAATCTCCTCGACTTCGCTGCGCAACTCGGTTTCCTGATAGAACGCCGTCAGGTAAGACATGATGTCGCCAGCAACGTCGCGGCTCTGCGCAATGATGGGAACGTGCAGCCAGTGACTCTTCGCTGCGATTGATCGAAAGTCCGCTGTATGGATCGCGTAGGCCAGGTACTTGCAGGCTGTCTTTGTCCCTTGTGCGCGTCGCCCTTTCACGGCCACCAACTCGCGCGCTACGTTTGGTTCGTGACTGTCTCGGCCGGTAAACATGCGCCAGGTTTCCGTCTCGTCGCCGGTGAGTGATTCGCCGTCGAACGCTTGTAGGCGACGATCCACGCGGGAGAAATCGGCTCGCCGAGACGTCACGGCAGAACGCAGCGAAGCTAAGCCTTTTGCGATTGAACATCGCTCGCACCCTCCTCTCGCAACGCGAGTTCTTCCAAGCGTTCGCTCAGCGGTTTGACCTTGCGTGGGATACGGTTTAAGCCGAGCTGATTCAAAAGCCTTGCCAGGGAATCGCACAGCGTTTGTCGCTGCATCACGATTGGAAGCAACGCGCGGCGCTTTTTGCTGACGATGCTGGACTGCGACAAGAGAAATGCGTCGACAGCGTCTACGATGGCCTTTGTGCGCGACGCGCTGTCGATTAGGGCGAGCTTTGCCGCGCTCAGCGACTCAAGACCGCCACAATCGGAGATCACCTGCTCACGCCACTGCAAAAGCGCACGAGCTGCCACTGTCCGTTGGTCAATGGCATCCATTCCGCGCAACTTCACCCGGACCATCACCGCGTTCAAACCGTGTCGTGTAGGCTTACCGGCCATCATTCGTCCTACGCATCGGCTCTCGCAGCCGAGAAGCTGGATTGAAAACAAAATACTTGCAGCCGCTTTCCCCCGAAAAAGCTATAGAGGTGCCATTCACTGATTCTCGGAAGCACCTGCGGGAGCGGCGGGCCTTTTGACCTTCGCTCATCACTCGGTGACTCTCCTCGATGCCGTTCCATCGGGTGTCCGCTGGTCCTGTCCCGGCAGGTGGTTGGCAAGCGACTGGTAAGTGCCACGGACTTACCAACCAGGTGAAAACTGGGTGGTTGGACCTCCAATCTCCAGAGGAGGTCCAACCAACCACCCAAGCCAGCACCGAAACCGTCACTTTTTCACCCATCCTTCCGGGCCGAAAACGAAACCGGACGTTTCGAGGAATTACCAAAGCACGCCGGAATCTACTGAAACCGACTGCCCGCTCCAATTCGCGGCGACTGGCGTGCGGATTTGACTGGACCGCTTGGACCAGGCGCTCCATGTCGTTCGCAGCGGTCTCGCCGGGTGTGCCTACTGCAATAAAATCGTTCTCGACGAGTTCGATCACGGTTGAGACGGCGTCTCGCTGAATCGGGAAACTGCCTGCAAGATGCGCCTGTTTGACGTGCCACCGTCACAGCGGCGCAGGGACAGAATCACGTCCACGGTTCCGCCGAACGCGGAACTGCCACGGCCCGCATCGGAAATTTCACCGCCGCGTTGGCTCCATGCCGCACGACGATCACGGCCAAACCTTGCGCGGCCGCAAACTGTAACGGATTCATGGCTTCGATGGCCGTTCCGCTGTCGTTTTCAGAATCGCCACTCAACCCGGCCCATTGGCTGAGCGTATCGACAACGAGCAATCCAGCTCCAACGCGCTTCGCTTGGATTACAGCGGCGCGAACAACATCGGGCCATGCGAGGCCGCGTGTATCGCTGAACGAGAGCACGTGAAAATCTTCGCGGCCTAGAAGTCCAGCCCGCTCCATCGCCTCGCGAAAAGAAGTGTCCGGCTGCTCCGTCAAATACAAAACTTTTGTCTTGTGAGTAGGAAGGCCAAGAAAGGGAACACCGTCGAGAATGGCAGCGCACGCCGAAAGAAGAAGGCTGGTTTTTCCAATTTTTATTTTTACTTTCGCGCTCATCTCCGCGATGGAGCTAGCCGCGAAATATCCATGCAGCACCCATTTTTTCTTCGCCGCACCCTCAGCGAATCCTTTGCCGGTGCGGAAATTCAGGCAGGCTTTTTGTCCGCCGCCGCTCGCGGAAATTTCGGTGAAGTGCGTCGAGGTTGAGGAAAGAATTTCTGTTACAGGTTCCGACAGGTCGAAGGCGCGCTCAGCTGCAGTCTGCCGCTGCGCGGATACCGTGTCGGCGAATGCTTTTTTCCCTGACGATCTGAGCGTAATGAGCAATGTTAGAGACTTTCGGCATTCCGTCAGCGAGGGAAGCTAGATAGGGTGCGCCGCCTGCTTTGTCCAGTTCACCCCGACCGTGAAGCTCCTCGGTGAGTAGAGGAAGGTCAATCGCGAGCCGAACTTCTTTCATGCGCAACATCTGGGAAAAAATACGTTGGTGCGAGTCGAAGAAAAAATCCTCCGCTCGCAAATGTTCGACGGCAGTGCTCAGTGAACTGTTGTCCAGCAAGATCGCGCCGAGGACGCACTTTTCAGCGTCGAGATTGTTCGGCAGCGGATTTCCGAGAGTGAGGTCCGGCAACGGTCTGCGAGGTCGTGGGGTGCTGCGAATGTTCCGGTCTAATTGAGTGCGCAATCCAAACTCCTCAAAGTAACCTGCAAGCAAGCCGACCGGGTGCTTGCAAAACACGTGCGCAATAACTAGCGCGCAGCTTTTTCGGCACGGTTGATAAATTGTTCGATGGCGCGCTCGCTAATTCGGCGGCACCCTTTCCTCGCGCCGTTCGTCACCTTAACGGAAACGATCTGTTTCGTGGCAATCAACTCGTCGAGCGTGCGAAGACTCACGCCCAGCCGTTGCGCAGCGACCTCGCGTCGGTGCGATTGAAAACCAGTTTTCTGTTCCATATTTTCTCCTTGCAACCAAGCGCATAATAATGCACACTGCCGTCATGCACAAGATGGGCGTTACGGACAAACATAACGTGACCATCACCACAAATGCCAGAATCTTGATTCTTGGTGAGCGCGCCAAAGAAGATTCCGAGCACGCTCGGATGTTTCGAGGAGTGTTTCGCGCGGAGCTGCCGCGCAAATTAAAAGAGTTCACTTCAGCGTACATGACACCCGGCACCCCACAGTACAAACAATTTGAGGCTGCAACGAGTGACAAAGACCGCGCGATTCTCTCCGCAGTCGCGTTGCTGCGACGGGCGCACTCTATGAAGTCACCAGCGGCTAGGGACCTCGCGGACGCTGCCAGTCTCCTGTTCGACTGGCGCCCTCCTGAATGGGCGATCCCACCTGTGGGGAGGAGAGAGGGTGCAGCGTGGCAGTATCGCTCCCTACTGAACGATGGAATGAAAAACGCGCGGCTTGTGATGGCGCGAGCGAGAGGCGGATTCGCCCCTGCCATCCTGTGCGGCGATCTGCGAATGGCGGCCTTCGTATTTGCTGCCTACAAAGGCGTTGCCGTTTGCGCAGCTTGCCGCGGACTGTTCGCTCAAAACCCGGAGCGGGGTGGGGACTATTGCAGCGAAGCGTGTGGCCAGAATTTCCGACAAAAAGCCTACAGGTTGAGGCTGAAACAAAAGACTCGGGCTAAGAAGGCAAAACAAGGAAAGGGACGACGATGAAGGAACAAAAGAAAGTGCGCGGTATTTTTGAAAAGCATCACGGCTCGGATGTTTGGTGGATTCGCTTCGTCGATTCGGAAGGGAAGTATCGGCGGGAAAAAATCGGGAGCCACAGCGCGGCAGTGAAGCTGTACCGCAAGCGCAAAGTTCAGGCCGATGAAGGGGTGAAACTACCTCCGACTCGCAAGCGCTCGGTCCCTTTCAGTGATCTCGCCGACGATGCTATTGCCTACGTCAAAGAAGAGTACGCTCGCCCGGCCGATGACGTTGCCCGCCTCGAATTGCTGAAAAAGTATTTCACGGGCCGCGCCGATTCTACCACCCCAAAGTTGATAAGGAGCACGCTCAAAACATTGACAGCCGAGAAACGATGGAGTCCCAGCTCGCGCAACCACCATCACAACCTTGTTAGCTTGGCCTACCGGCTCGGCATTGAGAATGAAAAGGTCGAGATCAATCCGGCGCGTGCTGTGCCACGCGAAACAGAGAACAATTCCCGCGTCAGGTATCTAACTTCCGACGAAGAAAAGAAACTTCGTGAAGCTATCCGATCAAAGCCGGAATGGGCAGAGCATGAGCCGGAGTTCGACCTCGCGCTCAGCACAGGTCTGCGGCGCAGCTCGATGTATCTCTATTTGACGTGGGAGAACGTTGACCTTGCTGCTCGCACGCTGACAATCCCACGAACGAAGAATGGAGACCCTATCACACTGCCGCTGAACGCAGACGCAATGCGCGCGCTCCAAATTTTCCGTGCGCGGGGAAATGGTACGGGTCGAGTCGTGCGCAACCCGCGCGGTGAGACTTTGAACGTGACGGCCCACTGGTTTCCCGACGCGGTGCGCGCGGCGAAGATCGCGCCGTTTCGCTGGCATGACACTCGACATTGTTTTGCATCGAAGCTGCGACAGGCCGGTGTGCCTCTGGGAAACATCGCAGAGCTGCTCGGGCACAAAGGGCTCGCCATGACGAAAAGGTACGCGCACCTGTCGATCTCCAACTTGCACGATGCCGTTTCCAGAATTGTGAATAGCACCACAGTAGCACCGGAGCCAATTCGCGAGACTCAGCCGGAGAGCTACGTCAACTAAGCGTTTTGTTTTGATGGTATTGTAACAATGGAAGCGAAAGGGGTCCGGTGATCTTCCCGGCCTTCAAAGCCGGCGATTCGGTCCTTCGCGGGTCGAATGGTGGGTTCGACTCCCACACGCTTCCGCCATATCTCTCTGGTCTGTCGGAAGTTGCAAAGAAACGAGGCAGCAAAAGGCAGCAATAAGAGATTTTGGGTGCGTTCTGTGCCAATTCGAACGGCGGCACGGACGGTGGCCGCATCCTCGATCTCGACGTTCAGAGCCGGCGTATATCGACACGCTGGGCATAGATGGGCAGAGAACTGTATCGTGACAGAGTGGCTGTTGGTGGGACTCAAAGAAACTTAACGGTGCTGACAGCCCGTCATCGGGATTCTAGGGGACCCTTCGCCACGATTTATTGGACCCTGATCGTACCCACGTTTTCCGGGCGCACCCCTTAGATGAGACAGTTTTCGAGGGTGGGCAAGAAACTGCGGTGCGCCTACTTAATCGGACTTCGCGCGCCAGTCCATGACCAGGTGGCTCGGAAACGAGCCACCAAATTATTGCAGCTTCGCATATTCGGCTTTAGATTGCTTTAGGAGGGGAGGTTCGGGTCGGCGTCCTTCCACAAGTCGAGGAGGCGGCTGAGGGTGTGCTTGGCTTTCTCGCGGTCTCCTTTGGCGAGATAATCGGCCGCGAGCGTGGCGTGAGCCGCCAGCCACAACTGCTGAGTCTCCCACCCGATTGCCCTGTTCTGGAGACCAATGAGCTTTTCGTACCAGGTGATGGCCTCGTCCACTTTCCGGCTTGTTGATAGGCGCTTGCCAGGGCTTCAACGCTAAAGGGCGTGCTGTTTTCAGTGTTTGAAAGGGTGAACAGTTCGATCGCCTTGTCTTCCTTTTTCTGGGCGAGTGCAATCTCACCTTGCAACAGATGCAAATAGCCACTCTGCTCAGCATTCTTGGAGTCGGTGAGCGGGGCGGCGAGACTCTCCAGCTTTTCTGCTTTGTCTAGAGCCCCGGCGCTTACGTATTGCCGGCCGAGCCGGGTGCCAAAGATGACCTTGGGTCCGATCGCCGCGAAATTGCTGAAGGCGGTGTCGAGTTCCCGCACCTCCGTGCGGCTATCCCCTTGGCCATCCGCTAGAATAGCAAGCCAGAGATGGACTCGGGCAGTGCTTAGAGGAGCGTTTTGATTCTGCATGATGCTCAGACACTCGTCGAGGAGCTTTCGTGCGCTTGCGTAGCGGCCATAGTACAAGTCCAGCATAGCCAAAGAACGCATGCCATTTTCGCGGGTTTCAGTTTTTTCGATCATGCTTATGAAAATTTGCTGCGCCTTTTGTCCCTCCCCATTTTGGACGAGTGCAAACCCGTATTCCCGGCCGACTTCTCCCGCCGCCAGCCAGTGGGGATCCAACCGGAAGGCTTCGGCATAGGCGTCGATCGCTTCCGGCAATTGATTTAGGGTCCGGTAGGTAGTGGCCATCTCGATATAAGTTCTGGCGTCGTCTGGGGCGACCCTGATAATTTCCTTGTACTGCGCGATGGCCTCGAGAGCGCGGCCGTGCCTGCGCAACAGGCGCGCATAATTGGAGAGCATGGTCCAATCGTCGGGATACCGGCTCAAATACGCCCGATAGAGGGAGTCCGCGTCGCTGACGTGCTCGAGGTCATCTGCATAGTTGACTTGAATAATCATACGCTCGCGTTCGGTGGTACGCGGCGCGAGGGCGAGAGCCTTTTCGTACTCCGCTTTTCCCTGAACGGGTGCGTTGGAGATGTAACTTAAATAGTCACTGCCGAGGGCTTCATGAGCCATGGCAAAGTCCGGGTCGGTCTGGACCGCAGCGCGAAGCAGAGTTACAGCATCCCCGAACTTGCCCTGATGCCAGAGCGCGGTGCCGTCTGCGTACTGCTTGAGAGCCGTCAACGAACTTGTAGTCACTTCAGGGAGCGGGCGGTCCGCGCGGTGAATCTGATATAACGATTCACCCAGATCGCGCCGAATATCCGCAGCGATGACGTCGAGGGCATCTAAAATGTGGTCCTCTCCGTAAGAGCGTTCCGTGTAGGAGTGCACTGTAGCGCCGGTTTGCGGGTCGATCAATTCCGCAGAAAGCGAATACTCCTTGCCAGTCCGAGTGATGCTGCCGGTGATCAGCCCGCGAATATTTTCTCGCTGGCAAATCTCGCGTCCCACTTCGGGCGTGACACGTTCCGCGGCGGGCTCTCCCATCAGTTGAAGGATCGAACCAATACGGATACTCGGAAAGATATTGGCGCGGCGGGACTGCTCAAGGCTGACGGTGAACGCTGTCCGTAGCGTTTTCAAATCGAGGATCACCTGTCTGATTCTCGAAATCGGTGACGAGCACGGAATCGTGCGGACTGAATGAAAAAGCGCGTCTCCCGTAGAGTAGCCAGAAGCCCAAACCGCTCAACAGTGCCAAAACTGCAACGACCCCAATCATCCATCTTTGCAACCGGCCCCGCGCGACACGAATTTCCTCCGCCGGTTCATGAATGCCCCTGAAGGAGCGGGCTCGGCCGAAGTAACCGCCGCCCGCGCCGGCGGCGGAATCTGCTTTACTTCTGCCAGAAAGCGATAGCCCCGGCGCGGAACCGTTTCGATGTAGCTGGGCTGTTCGGCGTCGTCCCCCAAAGCATCCCGCAGCTTTTTGACCGCCGTGTTCAGTCCATCTTCGAAATCCACAAACGTGTCTTCCGGCCAGAGCCGCTTCTGCAGTTCTTCGCGAGTGACGACTTGTCCGGCATTTTCGGCAAGCACACTCAGCAGCCGCAAGGGCAGGTCCTGAACCTTGATGCGGGAGCCGTTTTGCGGAGTTGTCCGGAAGGGAGGTCAGCTTCGTAGGGACCGAAGGCGAATGAGGGCTGAGACCCTATCGGGGAATCCATGGAATCGCTCAAACCAATGGCCGGGGACGCGAAGCGAATGCTAGCACCCGGTCCAGCCCGGCGCAAGTTTGGGACGGACTGCGTTGAGCGAACACGTAACTCCTCCCTAACCAGCATGTTAGCCGTCCGGGAAGAGTTCAGCGTCAGTTCGGACCCCGTCCATTGATCCTCCCCGCCCTTTCCCGCATCGTGCCCTGCAATGTTCGAGAGGAGCCGAGCTCCAATGAATTTGATCGGGAAAGAAAGCGTAGAGAACACCGAAATGGAATTAGAGGAATTGCTCTCGGCTGCTTTGGCAGAGCAGTTGGCGCAGTTGCGCAAATGTTCAGAGTCGGGCGATACGGTAACTAGCGGCGGAGGCAGCGTAATTGGGTATGAAGCTCGAAGCGGGGGAGAAGAAAATGGCCGTGATTAGCGAAGCGAATTGGAAAGTAACGCGGCTCCAAGTGGCGGGCGGGCTTGGAATCGCTTTCGCAGGAGCATCTCGGCTGGTGATCGCCGCCACGGCGGTGCTACTCGTTTCCGTGCTTCCGCTTCAGGCGCAGACCGAGCAGGTGCTCTATGCCTTCACCGGAGCAGTTACCAACGGCCCCGACGGAGCGAATCCTGGCGCGCCTTTGCTTAGGGATAAGAATGGCAATCTCTACGGCACCACCGAAGCTGGTGGCGAATCGGGCGATGGAACGGTGTTCGAGCTGGTGTACATCTCCCCCGGGAAGTATCAAGAGCAGGTGCTGTACAGTTCAAGGGCATCACCACGACGGAGCCGTCAACGCAGGACGGTGCCGACCCCATGGCAGGATTGATTATGGACGCAAGCGGCAACCTGTACGGAACTACGGCAATCGGGGGCGTGGGATGGGGTTGCACTAACTTGGAGGGTGCGGAACCGTGTCGAGCTGCACTCCCCCGCCTCACCCGGACAGGGTTACCTTCCGGAGATATTGCACAACTTCGGGGGCAATCTAAACCTCGATGGTTACCAACCCGACGCGGGCTTGGTCATGGACTCGTCGGGGAACCTTTACGGTACAACTTTATTAGGCGGCAGTTCGGGTTTTGGGACCGTGTTCGAGATCAGCTCCTCCGGGACCTATAGCTTGCTGCACACCTTCGCGGCCGGCAGCAACGATGGTGGACTGCCGTACGCGGGATTGGTGATGGACGGAGCGGGGAAGTTGTTCGGCACGGCGTCACTCGGCGGCGTTTCCAACCAAGGTACAGTATTCGAACTAGCCAACTCCTCCGGAAACTATACATACAACACGCTGTACAGCTTCAAGCTCAACGGCGATGGGCAAGCCCCGATAGCCGGAGTGATTGTTGACTCATCGGGAAACATTTTCGGGACTACCCAATTTGGGGGTACTTCGAAGGCGTGCGGAACCAAACTCGGTTGCGGAACCGTATTCGAGTTGGTCTACTCGCCCCCCTCTCCGCCCGCCACTTCGGCGAACTATACAGAGATGTTGCTGCATACTTTCACGGGTCTGACAGACGGCGATGGTGGAACGCCCCTGGGTTTGGTAGTGGACTCAAAGGGCAACCTCTTCGGCGCCACGGAAGTCGGCGGCGGTTCGTCGAACACCTGCGTCTACGGTTGCGGGACTGTATTCGAACTGGTTTACTCCCCATCTTCTCCCCCCTCCACCTCCGGAAGTTATACAGAAAACGTGCTTTATAGCTTCCCGACCTTCAGTGCAGACGGGCTAATCCCCAATGCAGCGCTAATCGTTGACTCTTCCGACAACCTTTACGGTGTCACGACAAACGGGGGCTACTCCACTCCCTCGGGCGGGGCCTGCCCAAGCGGGTGCGGGACTGTGTCGGAGTACACACCAAGTCCGGGAGCCTTCGCGCAGTACTCGACAATCGGACCAATTAATTTCGGGGCAGTCCAAGTGAATACCACTGGCTCCCAACAGCTTACGCTGACGAACTCGGGCGGTTCCTCGTTCATGCTCAATGGCATTACCCTGCAAGGCACGAGCTCGGCGTTTCGATTACGAGTGTCGTGTGCAACGGCAACGCGGTTAGCGCTCCGTATACTTCTATTTCCGTAACTCTGGCGGTGGGCCAAACGTGCACAGTCACCTTGCAGTTTCTTCCCACGGTCAATGAGAACGGCTATGCAGAGGATTTAGTCCTCGCGACGACTGCTACAAGTAGCAACGCGTCAGCAGGGCCGGGAGGCACCGGCCAGGCCCTCCTGCTGGTCGGAGACGGAGTCGAACCGTATGCGAATTTCACCAACTCGACCTCGGGTTCGCCAACGCAGGTCACGTTTGGCAACGTCGTCGAAAATACGACAGCCACGCAAACCGTCACGGTGTCAAATACCGGCGACGGGCCGCTGGTAATTCAGACCGCAAGAGTCGCTCCGGGACAAGGCTTTTCCTATTCGCAAGTCGTGTGTAACTCCGTCACAGAGCCTGTGCCCCTGCCGTCTCCGTTCACCATAAGCGCAGGGACCTCCTGCATCTTCACCGTGCAGTTCGATCCCATTACTTTGGGACCGTTGGGGGGAGCACTGGGATTGTTGGATAACGCGGCCGCGGGAGAAAACAATCTGACCAACACGAGCAGTAACGGGACCTCGTTTCAGCAGGATGTGGCACTCTCTGGCACCGGTGTCACATCAATCGCTACAACCGCTACAACGACAACGATCAATTCGACGAGTTCCAGCTACATGGGTCTCGCTTTGCCGGCGGGTTATGCGCTGGTTGGCACTCCGGTTACAGTGAACTTCTCGGTTCAACCAGTATCTGGCACGCTCATCCCAACTGGTACCGTCATTGTAGAGGACGGCTTCCACCAGTATTGCAACCCGGTGGGGACGCTCACCTCGGCCAACAAGGGTTTAGGCTCGTGCCAATTGACCTTCATTGGGTTGGGAAACGGCAGCACGCCACTGTCGGCGCAGTACACTCCTGACACAGCGTCGAGTTCGGCTGGACTTCTCGGCAGCGCTACGGTCCAACCACTATTCACGGAGAATCTCGTGCAAATCGTGAACTGCGGCACTCCTCCTCGGTTCAATCAGCGGCCCAGGGTACAATAGCGACCTACACGTTCACAGTCTGCCTCGCGGGCGATGTCAATGCCGCGGTTACGGCTTTGGTGAGCAGCGGATGCCCGCAAGGCGCCACATGCGACGCAACGGTAACGGCAGTTCAGGGTCAGACCGGCGTGTACAAGGTAGTTGTCACGATCACTGTTGGCTCGGGCGGCACTGTTCGCAGGATTTCCGACCGTTTTCGGGGCCGGCTCCGCTGATGTTCTTTGCGTTAGGCCTGCTCGTCGCAGTACTGCTGGGGTTTCATTTCGCGCCTCGGAAACGAGCGCGTTTGCAGCTCGCATATAGCGCAGGCCTCGCGATTGCACTGGCGCTGATGGTCGGCAACCTTACTGGCTGCGGATCGAGCGGCACAAGCACCACTGGCATCAGTGGAACTCCACCGGGCATGTACACGATAAACGTAAAGATTTCGGCAGGAGCCTTCAGCGCAAACGTGCCCCTGACCTTGACGGTGACAAAATAGCGCTTTCCCATAGCGAGAGGTTCGAGCGGTTGCGGCTGGCGCTCGGCCCGATCGTAGCAAAATACGCGATTTCAAGAGATGGAACCTGGCGCCGGCTGTGGATTCAACTGATCGTAAGCCGTAAGCGTCCGAAGCTGGCCGTCTTGACGGTGGATTACGTTAACGAAGCAGTTTCTGTGGCGGGGGTGGTGTTCCAGGGCAGGAGTTCGTCGATGCGGTTGATCGGGTGGTCGGCGATGCGGGTGAGCACGTCGCGCAGGTAGGCTTCGGGGTCGATGCCATTCAGCTTGGCGGTGCCGATCAGGCTGTAGATCGCGGCGGCGCGTTCGCCGCCGGCATCGGAGCCTGCGAACAAGTAGTTCTTGCGGCCCAGGGCGACCGCGCGCAAGGCGCGTTCGGCGGCGTTGTTGTGTGTGCCTTGATAAAGGTGCACAGTTCTACCCGGTGCAAATCCGGGCCGGCTAACTCTCGTTCCAGCCGGAAACACCTGAAGCGGATCAGGAGGCGACGAATGGTCTGAAGCACTTCAGGAAAAGGCCCCGTAGGGGGTCAGCGGACCGTGCGGGCTGCAACGTAAGTGAACACCGAGCAGGCCTCGAAACAGCCAATGTGGAAGCCGACCCGCCATAATAACGGGGAAGGCCGAAGTCACCGGTGAAGCGAACGAGAAACGCAACCGGAGATTCCACCGGGGTAGTGGTGGCAGCACGCACGGGATAAGAACAGTGCGCAACAAGGGAAGTCTGCGACCGTGGCGCCGAGCGACAGCTTGGAACCAACGACGAACCCGCGAGGGCCAGCGACGGCGGACGCAGATGACGGATGGGTTCGTAGTACCGGAGAAACCGGGTAATACCGGTGGAGGGAAGGAGCCCTGACCCGATCCAGCAAAGAAAGAGCAGAAAGCCTGGTGATTGACGATGAGTCTAACAACACCGACTAAAACGGTTGAGAAGCTTCAGACTTCGCTACAGACGAAAGCTAAGACAGAACCGGCCTTCCGTTTCTACACCCTGTGGGACAAGGTCTGCCGGAGAAGATGTTTTGCTGGAAGCTTACTCCCGATGCCGCAAGAATGCGGGAGCAGCAGGAGTGGATGGCGAGACATTCGAGCGGATCGAAATGCAGGATCAGAAACACTGGCTGGAAACGCTGCGGGAGGAGTTGGTGGCTGGCAAGTATGCCCCCAAGCCCCTCCTGCGAGTGTGGATACCCAAGAGCAACGGAGGCCAACGGCCTCTGGGCATTCCGACCATCCGGGATCGTGTGGTTCAGATGGCGGCAGTGCTGATTCTGAGCCCCATCTTCGAGGCGGACCTGTTACCTCAACAGTACGGGTTTCGTCCCGGGGTGGACGCAAAGATGGCTCTCCGAAGAGTGTATTGGCACGTGACGCAGCACGGGAGGCGGGAGGTGGTGGACGCGGATTTACGCGACTACTTCACTTCGATTCCGCATGCTCCCTTGATGCGGAGTCTGGCCCGGCGAATTGCCGACGGGCGTTTGCTGCGCACGATCAAGCGCTGGTTGACAGCGCCGGTCGTGGAACGCATCGACGGCCGACCGGTTCAGACTGCCGAAGCACGCAGGACCAAACGAGGAACGCCGCAAGGTGGAGTGATCTCGCCGCTTGTTGGCAAACTGCTACTTTCGGCGTTTCCTGCTGGCCTGGCAACGCCACGGCCACCAGGAGCAACTCGACGCCTACGTCGTCAATTATGCCGATGACTTCGTGATCTGTTGTCGACCCGGCAATGCCGGAACGGCAATGGTTCGCATGCAACGGCTAATGACGCGTTTGGGTCTAGAGGTGAACACGACCAAGACACGAATCGCCCGACTGCCCGAGGAATCTTTTAACTTCTTGGGATACACGGTCGGCGGCTTTTACGGCAAGGGCGGTCGCCGTTCCATCGGCACCCGACCTTCGCGGAAAGCTGTGAAGAGTCTGCTCAAGCGGATTCACGAACGGACCTCCGCTCAGTGGTACGCGGACGATCCCTTGAGCACAGTGACCCGCATCAGCAGCTTGCTGCGAGGTTGGTGTGGCTACTTCAATCAAGGCCCGGTCGTTAAGACTTACGACTTCGTCCGCCGATACACAGAGCGGAGAGTCCGGCGCTGGTTGACGCGCCGAACGGGGCAACGAGGCGCGGGTTTCGCCCAAATCCCGGACAAGTATCTCTACGAGACGCTTGGCCTCTATGCTGTTCCGAATCGACGCGCCGACTTGTCGAGAGCGAAGGTCTGATGGAACGGGAGAAAGCCGGATGCGGGAAATCTGCACGTCCGGTTTGCTGAGCGGGAACAGGAAACAGAGCTATGCCAAGCCGGACTGAGGGGGCGAAGCGAAAGCGCCGCCAAGACCCACCGGAAGACTAAAGCCACTGCGCCTGTTCTCGACTCGACCGATCTCGATGCGGCCGTCGTCGACATAGCGCAGCAACGCTTCCCAGCGGCCCAGCGCGTAACGAACCGCCAGCGCCGTGTCTGATTTTCTCGATAGTTTTCCTAGCGTGGCTTCCAGCCATTGTTTCAGCGATTCCAGCAACGGCCGTGCTCGCTCGTTGCGGACCTCGCGCCGCTCTTCGGGCGAGCGGCCTCGGATTTCTTTTTCGATGGCATACAGTGCGCCGATGCGTTCTAGCGCTTCCGTCGCGACCGGCGATTTGTGGGCCGCTACCAGATCGTAAAACTTTCTGCGCACGTGGGACTTATCTGGTGCTCAAGATAAGGCGCATTCGCGGCGATATTTTTTTGAGGCGCTGACTTCCGGCCTGTGTCGAGCTACGGTGATGCTGGCCTACATTCAGCTGTTGTACGAAATCGAGCGCGAAGCTCGCCAGGGCAACCTGAATCCCGAGCAGCGTCGGGAGTTACGCCAAACGAAATCGCGTCCCATTCTGGAGGACATCAAGAATTACCTGCAGACGGAAAAGCCGAAGGTACTACCGAAAAGCCCGATCGGCGATGCTATCGATTACACCCTGTCCAACTGGGAGGCACTGCTGCGCTACACGGAAGATGGCGAACTGGAGATCGATAACAACGGCGCCGAGAGAAGTCTCCGACCCATCGTGGTTGGTCGCAATAACTGGCTTTTTTATGGGAGCGACAAAGGCGGACGAACCGGAGCCGTATTGAGTAGTCTGATCGCAAGTTGCAAACGTTTGCGCGTCGAGCCCTTTGGTTATCTTCGGGATCTATTCGCGCGCATCAGCTCCCATCCTCACCACCGACTCGATGAGCTGCTTCCCGATCGCTGGCAGGCCGCACAATCACCCACGCAGTCCTAACCTGCCATGGCGGCCGTCGCCTCGTACCCATGTGTCCACCGGACAGGTACGGATCTCCAGATCGTAGAAATCCTTCATGCGGGTATTGGCGATTCCGAGTTTCACGAGCGCTTCGAGTTTTCCGGTAACCACCGTTTCTTTTGGCTAGGAGGCGTTCGCGGCGTCCCACGGGACGCTTATTCGTTCCCGCCCCAGCATTATCTTAGTTTCCGGTCAACTTACCGCAACATTCTGGTCGTCTGGCAAACTCGACCGGTCCCATCCGCCGCCGAGGGCTTCAATCAGCAACACAGTATTCGCCATACGGCGTCCCAAAATGTTGACTGCCGTTAGTTCGTCCGCAAGCGCAGCACTTTGCGCCGTGATCACCTCGAGATAACTGGTAACTCCTCCCTTGTAGCGAATGAGGCGAGGTTCAACGACCGCTGGGCGGCCACGGCTGCATATCCTGAACCTTTGCCTCGTTTTCCAGAATTCTGACAGCGGCCAGATTGTCTTCGACCTGTTGAAATCCTGTCAGCACGTTCTCCCGATAGGCAGCGACTTTGATCGTACGCCGCGAGCGCCTGGTCTAAGGGCCCGGCGTCGTCCCACATCGAAGACGGTCTCCACAGCAGACATTCCAACAGACCATAAGCCGCCGGGCCTTGAGCGTCGTGATGGCGGAACTTTCAAATCCTCCCGAGGCGCCATTCACCACGGGTAGTAGGCTGACTTCGCGACTCCGATCTGAGCATTGGCCGCCGCCACGCGTCCTCTCTGCGGCCGCAATGTCCGGACGTCTTTCAAGTAATTCTGAAGGCATGGAGACAGGAACATGCGGAGGCGGTGCGGTGAGCGGCAGGGGAGGGAGGCTGAAATCTGCTGGAGGCTTCCCGATAAGAATTGCGACCGCGTGTTCGTATTGCGCACGCGCCACGCCCACATCAATGGCCTGCGCGCGGGTCGTCTCCAGTTGGGTCTTGGCCTGCTCGACATCGACTTCCGAAGCAATCCCTCCCTGAAAACGACTCTCATTCAGTTCCAGCGCCTGCTCGTACTGCTTCACCGTAGAGTTCAGGAGCTGTTCCTCGGCATCCAGGCTGCGGGCCTGAAAGTAGTCAATAGCAAGATCAGCGTGCATGCTCAGATTGACCGTCGCCAAGTCCGCAGCACTTGCTTGTGCTTGTTCTCGATAAGACTCCACGTTTTTTCGGACCTTCCCCAGACGTCGGCCTGGTACGAAAAGTCGAACGGCAGCACAAAATCGTTGTATGTGGTGCCACGAGGGCCGCACTGCAGGCGGACGGTTGGCGGAGGCATCGCGTCTCGAGCGGCTGATGGCCCGGCCGTCACAGTGGGGTAGTAGTCTGCCCGATAATAGCGCAGAACCGCTCGTGCCTGGCGATATTGCGCCTCCGCCGCCTTCAAGTTCTGATTCGATACATTGACCTGCTGTTCCAGAGCATCGAGTTGGGGATCCTGAAAGATCTTCCACCATTCCCCGCCAAGATTCTGCTCATTCGGTTGGGCCGGCTTCCAGTCTCCAACCTCTTTATAGGCGGTCGGAGCCTGCACCGCGGGCGAATGATACTTTGGGCCAACCACACATCCGGTCAACCGAAGCACCGCAAGCGACCAAAACCTCATAGCCACATCTCGGTGGTCTTCTTGAATGGTTTTGCGAGGTCGCTTCATTTGGGATTTCCCGGCAATGTCGACTGAACACTCGGACTTCCTGGCCGGCAACAATCGAGTCGGATGGATTGATGATCACCTGATCATCCCCTTTGAGACCTGAAACGATCTCCATTTCCTCGCCGAAGTCGTGCCCGGGAGTGACTGCTGTCAGGGCTACCTTGCCGTCTTTGACGACGCCGACACGCAGACCTTCGGTGCGGAACAGCAGAGTGTTGACCGGAAGTAAGAATGTGGAGGACGCGTCGGTACTGCCAAATGGACTTCTGCATAAGAACCCGTAAGCAGCGTACCTGTAGGATTGTCCACATCGATTTCGACCAGCAGAGTTCGAGTGGTCACATTGATGGCATCGGCGGTGCGCACCACTTGCCCTGAAACTTGCGGTCCGGAAATTCCGCGAGACTGAGATCCGCTGTCATGCCGGCTTTGATCCCTCGCGAATATTCCTCCGGGACATTTACGTAAACACGTAATTTCCCGGGTTGAGCGATATGAAAGAGGTCGGTCTTCACATTGCAGTACTGCCGGAATTAATCAGATCGCCGATATCGGTGTTGCGCGCGGTGATCACGCCATCAAAAGGCGCGTAGACTTTTTCGAAAGAGACCAGCGCGGAGTACTGCTGACGGCCGCCTGGTCGGCTTCAACGATAGCCTTGTTGGCGTTGTAAGTGCCGACCGCATTGTCCACGTCCTGCTGGGATACAGCGTTGCTTTTCAAGAGCCCCTGATAGCGCTTTTTGGTAATGGAAGCGAGCTCCAGATTTGCCTCCGCAGTTAACAGGTTACTTCGGGCTTGCTCCAGTTGCTGATCGACTTCCGGCGTTTCGATGACAGCAAGGAGTTGCCCTTTCTTCACGTGCGCGCCGATATCGAAGTACCACTTCTTCAGATAGCCATTCGTGCGGGAATAGATCGGTGAAGTGATGAAGGGTTGTACGTTTCCCGGCAGGATGATCTCCTCGGCGGGCGCGGTTCGTTCCGGGGAAACAACCGAAACCGCGGGAACGCCACTTGCGCCGTTTCCGCATCCAGGGCGGTGCGGGCCCTCACACGGGACCAGATGCCCGATATCAAGAGCGCGGCGACCACGGACAAGGACGACCCCAGGCCAGCCAGTATTTCGGGCGCTTCCCCTTCCACCTCGTTCTCAAGGGGAGTTTGCTCGCCGGTTTGCGATCTTCAGTTTGAGGAGCATAGGAACTCCACAAAGTTTTGCGCTATTCTGTTTCGGTTCGGCTGGTGCGGCGGGAGCCCTGCAGAACGCTGAAAAACGCCGGAACAAAGAACAGCGTCGAAACGGTCGCGAAAAGCAGTCCACCAATAACTGCCCGGCCAAGGGGCGCATTTTGTTCGCCGCCGTCGCCCAGCCAAGAGCCATGGGCACCATGCCGATAATCATGGCCAGCGCGGTCATCAGCACGGGGCGAAAACGCGTAAATCCTGCCTCCAGCGCGGCGCTAATGAATCCCTTCCTTCCGTCATTTTTTCGGTGGCAAAACTCACCACCAGGATGCTGTTGGAGGTTGCGACGCCCATGCACATAATGGCTCCCATCAGCGCCGGCACGCTCAGAGTCGTATGGGTTATGAACAGGAACCAGGCGATCCCGGCGAGCGCAGCTGGCAGCGCCGAAATCATAATGAAAGGATCCAGCCACGACTGAAAGTTGACGACGATCAGCAGGTAGACGAGTACGATTGAGAACGCCAGTCCGCTCAGCAGGCCCATGTAAGAAGCGCTCATGGTCTGAACCTGCCCGCGGACGACGACTCGGAGCCGCGCGGCAATTGCTGGCGCGTGGCCTCGATGATCTTGTTGATGTCGCCTGCCACTCCACCCAGGTCGCGCCCGTGCTGCGCCAAAAATATCGATCACTGGCGCCACGTCGTAATGAGAAACAACTGCCATCCCCGATCCTCGCTGCAGCGAAACCAGACTGGCCATGAGCGAGGGAGGAGCGGACGCATCCGTGCCCGTGACTGGAATGTTCTCCAGGTCCTGTAAAGTGTCGTTGCGATATTGCGGCGTCTGAGTAGCGATTTGATAGCTAACACGATTCTTTGGGTCAACCCAGAAAGTGGGCGAAGTCTGAAAGCTGCCGCTCAACGATACCAGCAGATTCTGCGCAATATCGTGAGCCGTAAATCCAAGTTCTTCTGCTTTCGTGCGTTCGACCCTCATATGCAGATAGGGCTCGTCGAACGGTTGCTGGATCCGCAGATCGGCCGTTCCTGAAACGTGTCGCATTTTGTCGAGCAGCGCATTCGCATATAGCTCGATTACCCTCCAGGTCATTTCCGACAATCTGGACGTCGATCGGAGCCGGCAGGCCAAAATTCAGGATTTGGCTGACCATGTCGGCGGGCAAGAAGGCAAAGGTCACTCCCGGGAATTGCTCTGGGAGCGTCAGACGAAGCTCGTGAATATAGTCGTCGGTGGATGGTGTTGGCGGAAAGCGTCACCAGAATGTCGGCATCAGATGTGCCGACGGGAGCCGAGTTGCTGTAGGAAAGATTGATGCCGCTATAGGGCAGACCTATGTTGTCAATGACGTTGTGGATTTCGCTTGGGGAATCTGCCGGCGAATAGACTGCTCAACCTCATCGCAAAGATTGGCGGTTTCCTCAATGCGCATTCCGGTGGGCGCACGCATATGAAGTTTGAAAGAGCCGCTATCAACACTGGGAAAGAAGTCCTGGCCCAGCCAAGGAATCAGAATTGCC
Source organism: uncultured Acidobacteriota bacterium (assembly GCA_963843265.1). Taxonomy (GTDB): domain Bacteria; phylum Acidobacteriota; class Terriglobia; order Acidiferrales; family UBA7541; genus Acidiferrum. The sequence goes on from CAWJJR010000008.1 coordinate 797,436, forward strand.
AGAGATCCGAGGCAGACCGCAAAGAAAGGCAATCAGGAAAGCACCCCGGTGACGAAGACAACCTCGAGAAGGCCGCGATGGCCCCGACGAATGTTTCAAAGCCCTTTTCAAAACGCTTCTGAAGGCGTACCAAAGGATTACGACTGGCACGCCTGACTCTCCTTGTTTATCCCCTCGTAATAAGTATTTGGCCATCATTGGAACGATGGTTCGGGAAAGCAGGTAGGAGGCCAGCATGGCGAAAACAACGGCTTCCGCGAGCGGCACAAAGAGATACCGGGCCACGCCGGAGAGCAAGAACATCGGGGCAAATACAATGCAAATCGATAGCGTGGATACAAAAGCAGGTGTTGCTATTTGCGCGGCGCTATCGAGAACTACTTCGTCCATTGCCTTATCCGGTTCCGCCTCGCGATTTCGATTGATGTTTTCGACCTCGACTGTCGCATCGTCCACAAGGATGCCCACAGCCAGAGCGAGTCCACCCAGGGTCATGATATTGATGGTCTCGCCGAGCGCACTGAACACGATGATAGAGGTCAGAATTGCCAGAGGGATCGAGGTTGCGATGATCAAAGTGCTTCGCCAACTGCCGAGAAAGGTGAGAATCATGAAAGCGGTCAGGCATGCGGCGATCAGTGTTTCTCTGACGACGCCGCTGATCGCGCCACGAACAAAAATGGATTGATCGGCCAGGGGTTCTATCTGTAGCTGCGGCGGGAACGGTCGTCTTGATTTGAGGCAGAAGAGATTTAATACCTGAAATTACGTTCAGTGTTGACGCGTTGCCCGCTTTTTGAATGGTCAGCAGAACGGAGCGCTGTCCGTTGACGCGCACGATATTGGTTTGCGGGGGAAAGCCATCGCGCACCCAAGCAACGTCTTGGATGTAGATGGTCGTACCATCGATCGTCTTGACCGGGATCCGGTTTAGCTCGGCAATGGTCTGGGGGGATGCGTTGGGAATGGAAACATCGTATTCCTTAGACCCAATTTTTGACGTCCCCGTAGGCAAGATGAGGTTTTGAACGTTGATTGCATTGACTACATCCAGCGCAGATAGACCCTTCGACTGCAGCGCTGTGGTATTCAAGTCTACCTGCTACCTGGCGTTGTTTTCCGCCATAGGGGTAAGGGACAGAAGCACCCGGAACAGTGATAAGCTGCGTCCGAATGAAATTCAGTCCATAGTCGTTGAGTTCCTGCTCCGATAAATTCTGCCCCGAGAGCGCCAACTGAAGGACTGTACGCTTGATGCGCTGTAGGCAAGAATGAGAGGCGGTGTCGTTCCCGCGGGCAACTGCCTGAGCTGAGTTTGAGAAATAGCTGTAATTTGCGCAATACCTTGTTGAACGTTCGCATTCGGCTGGGGAAAGACCTTGACAACGGCAACTCCATAGAGCGATTGCGATTCGACGTGTTCGATGTTGTCGACAGTAGTAGTCAGCGCACGCTCCGTGACGCTCACGATGCGATCGCTCATGTCTTCAGGGATCAGGCCGTTGTAGTTCCAGATAATACTGACAACGGGAATATTGATGTTCGGGAAGATGTCGGTTGGCGTCCGAAAAATCGCAAGACCACCCATGATCACGATGAGCATGGACATGACCACGAACGTATAAGGTCGTCGCAACGCGAGTTGAACGATCCACATGATTTACAGCTCCAAACTCTGCACATGTCTTTGCCTTGATGCATAAACAAGATTGGCCCTACGAGCCGTGCCTCGGCTTTCTGCTTCGGTCATCGACTTTCGCAAGTCAAACCCTTTGGGCGGTTTTTCTTTTCTCAGATTCAGGAGAATGCGAACGGGATACCGCTTGTATGGTTCGAACCGGAGTTTCAGCAAGTCATTGAAAACAGGGGCGTTTTAGGGAGAGTTCTATAAAACAAGGAGCCTAGGATGATGAGCAAGGGGTCCAGCGGATTGGACGGCTGCCAACACACCGACAGTGTGATTTTCGCGACGGAGATCGATTTCCGGAAAGATTGAGTACGAATCTGGATGGGGCGTGGCTACGACTGCGGGAAAGCAGAACAGAAAGCGCTTCCGTCGTGGAAAGACTCACGAAGTCGGGGTTGAGGAGCGGTCGAACTGGCATTTGACCACCAGAATGGTTACATCATCACCGAAGGCGTCGCCGCAAAAATCGGCCGCAGAGTTATAGATGTTGTTGGTGAGCCCTTCAGCCAAGAGCACGGTAAGAACCGCGGAGCACTGTCGCGGAAAGTCGCTCCATGCCGAATTCCTCGCCAAGCGGGTTTTCTGCTTCCGTGACGCCATCGGTATAGAAAACCAAGACGTTACAGCCAGGCAGAAGCTCTTCGGAGGCCAGTTCACAGATCTCATCTGGCGACATTCCGATGGGTGGGCAAGACGAGTCAGGTGGGTGAGTGTGCCCGTGGAGGCGCGAAACAAAAGCGCGGGATTGTGGCCACAGTTGACGTACTGAACTATGCGTTTGCGGGTATCGATTTTCGCAGCCAGCAGGGTGACGTACCGCTCGGGATCGGATAGGCTGCTGAGTTCGGTGTTCAACGTTTTTAGTTGCGCCAACATATTTCGATCGCGATTTGCTTCAAGCCGCAGGGCGGCGGCCGTCGCGGACATCAAAAGGGCAGCGGGAACACCTTTTCCGGATACGTCGGCAATGACAATCTGAGTAGTGTGTGCGTCGATGGGGAAATAGTCGAAGTAATCGCCACCGACGCCCTGCGCGGGGTGCATCAACCCGGCTATCTCGAGCCCCGGGATCGTTGCTTTGCCAGTGGGAAGAAATAGGCGCTGAACTTGTGCGGCGAGCTCTACATCCTTAAAAAGGCCATCGCGCTGCTGCTCAACGGTTTTGAAAAGCGTTTCCTGCTGCTTGCTATAACGCTGGATCACATAAACAACGAAAGTGAAACAGAGCAGGGCGAGAGCGCGTGAAAGATGCGGAGTCCCAAAGGGATCTGACGCGGTGAGTCAAAGTGCTGGAATAAGATGCACGCCACGATAAGGCCGTAGGTGATTTCCTTGCGCAAAAGAATCGCGCCGATGGTGAGAGGCAAGATGTACAGGGAAATAAGCGAGGGCACAACGACGAGATGGTTGGCGTACGCAACCACGGTCATCGCCGCGAGGACCAGTATGAGTGGCAGCCACGCCGGTCGATGGGAAGCCACGGCTTTTCGCAGAAGCGGCCGCAACAGAATGCTTTCGTGAACATCGCGCAACTTGGACTGTATAAGGGGCTGAGTCGTCGTTGTCATTTCAGATCCGTGTTGAAAGAACTGGTGCATACGATAAAGAGTTCAGACATCGCCCCTACTTTGCTGTGTGCGCGGCCGGCACTTTGTAACCGTCGGTAAGGGTCTTGAGAAAAGCGACCATTGCGTCTTCCTCTTGGTCTGTTAGCCCAAGGTTGCCGAGTTGCCGTTTGTTGAGATTGGTCGAATCCTCGGGCGCCGGCCAGCAGGTGACCTTTTCGCCGGGATCACCGGGCTGGCACCTGCGCAGGACGTCGCGCGTGTTGTAAAAGTGCACGACTTCTTTGAGGCTTTTGAAGTAGCCGTTGTGCATGTAGGCCTTCACGAAGCTCGGCGTGGGGCGCATGTCCACATTGCGTAAGGTGGGGACCTGGAATTTCGCTTCGAACTTCCGCGCGAGTTTGATCCACTCGGAATCGGGATTCAGTTGACCGCTATCGCTCTGAAGCGTGCGGAGGAAGGAACCGACCCCCATATCGACGTACGCCTCTCCAGATTTGTTGAGCGCGACGTTGGGGGTGTAGCCGAATTGGTCGGGCTGGCCCTCATAATAAAATTGCAATCCTGGATTTCTGGGCACGCCGAGTCTGGCAGTAAAGTCCGTAAAGAGCGGCTCTTCGCCGGGTCCGCCATCGCGATGACATTCGTTGCATCGGGCTTTTCCGCGAACAGCTCATAGCCCAATTTTTCCTGCTGCGTGAATTCCACTTTTCCTGCTTGCACATAATCATACTTTGACGTGAAAGGACTTACTTCGGGCGAGAACTCGTATGCGGAAATCGCCAGGCCGAATTGTCGTAAACATGATCGGCGCGAGCTCGGTCCGCTTCACTCAAGTGCACCGGGAACTGATCAGTTGCTACCGGCGGACCTGGGGTCGTGCAGAATTTTCCTGAGTCGGCAGGCCAGTGAATGTTGAACGAATCGGCTCCCCACACGGTCTCAAAAAGCTTGCGGTAGGGACTTGCGACAGGCGGTACGCAACACAAGCCGAATCCGGCAAGCCCATTTCGACGGGATTCGTGGAGGTCCCTGCGCTTGCTCGGCGCTGGGATTCTGCAGGCGGTAGCCGCTCGCTCGCATATCCCAGAAATTGCCGCCGACAAAGTCTCCTTGCAGCGCGTTGTAATGAAGTACTGGTGCGAAGGGCGCATACATATAGCTTTGCGGCTTTCGATTGCTGAAGCGCGTTCTGACGGATCCTGGATATGACACGGTTGTCTCATTCAAAGACTGAATCGGCCCGGTGAATCCCGTTTCTGGCATGTGGCAAAAACTGCAAGCCTCGTTCTGATGGACCGAGAGATGTTTGTCGAAAAGCATCAGCTTGCCCAGTGTGTGCATCTGCCCTTGCCGATCGAGCGTGGTGTGTTGCATCTGGCACAGCGTGTCGGCCTCAATCCGATCGACTTCGGCGACGACCCTAGCCACGTCCTGCTCGAACGAGGGGGGCATTTGTCCGCCGAGGTCGTTCGGAAACCTTGTTTCCGCGGAAACTGAAGCAGAACCTTGCGGTCTACTCGCCGCAGCAATCAAAAGCGAGCCAGATGCGAGTAGGCCGAAGACCAACATAATGAGTTCGATTTCCCACAGGCTTGTCAATCCTTTCACGGACGCTCAGTCCGCCTTGCGCCAAGTAGAATCCGGGTCATAGACAGTCATCGCTCTTGCAAGGCTCGTGCTGTTGGGCCCAAGGTCCTTTTGGAAAACGGTTCCCGTTTGGTCGATAATAAAAGTCATTATTCCGGAGGAGCGATAGTCCACAGGGTAAGCGACAGCGGCGAAACCCGCAGTCATCCCGTCTACGATGTAGCTTTTGGCTTCGCCTGGAGCGTGAGGGCCTTGGCTGGTGAGAATCCGGAACATATAGCCGTTATACGGAACATGTTCGCCAACGCGGTCCTGCGGACGATTCTGGCGCGCGTAGGCGATGAGGGGATTGAGAGGGCTATCGAACTCATCGCTTGCGCCGAACCAGTAGAGCCCGTTGTGCTGACCCTCATGACTGACCAGTTTCCGGGCAAACTGCTCGGAGACATCGGCCGGGGGGTCAGCAAAATATTGCTTTTCCGCATCGACCAGGTCTCGGAGTGCATCCATCGCGGAAAGTTCGTTTTTGCCGATGCGCCGGAAAAGGATCTCCTGTTTGCCTATTGGCGTATCGAAGTACCAGGCACCGTGATTATTCACGAGGGAATCGGGAATGGCGATTTTTCGGCGCCAACGATTAGCGTTACAGTTCCGTTTGCTTCGGTAACAAATCGATGCATCTCCTGGTATTTGACCACGAAGCTGACGCGAGCATTCGAATCTTCGTGGGGGTCGCCTGACGAAAGGACATCCTTTCCGGCCGATCCGAGGATCCCTAAGAGAGCTTGTTCGTCCTCTGCCTTCGTTGCGTCAAAGAGAGCGCGACCGGCGTTTTCGGCGGAAGCAAAGGTGTGCTGTTCCGGCTGTTGGGCGAGCGCTGGTGACGACCAGCGCACCGAGGCGAGTGCGAATAGAACAGACATGACAACTCGAATAGATTTCTTGCTTTGAGGTTGAACAAAAACTGAAATTCTGTGCAGCATGATATTTGTCTCCATTTTTGAAATTCCGATAAGCTCTACCGGCAGGTACATGTGATCACCGATGGCGTCCACCGCCACCGCCATGGAAACCGCCACCATGGAAACCGCCACCAAAACTGGACTGCCCGCGGAAGGAAAAGCCTCTGACATTGCCACCGCGGTCAAAGCCGCTGAAGGCGCTAGAGCGCATGCCTGGCTGAGCGTGAAAGGACGAGTGTCCAGCTCCGTGGAAGGAGTTGCCATGGTTGAAATTGGCGCGATTGAAATTGTTGCGGGCGAAATTGTTCCGATTAGTGATGGTTCGGCTGTGAGAGACATAGACGTTGTGGTTATAAGTCACTGACCGGCCGTGCCAGTCATAGCCCCAGTGACCCCACCCCCACCCAAATCCTCCGAAGAACCCGATTCCGAAGCCAAACCCGAAGGAGATTGCGGGACCGTCAAAAAAGATTCCGGGAACGGGATACCAGCCTGGGTAGGCGACGATAGGCCCACCGTAGACGAGCCAAGGATCATAAGCGGGCGCGTAGACAATGTCCGGATCGGAAGGCTCGATGACGATCGTGCTGCCTTGAGTCGTAACCTTCTCCTGGTCGTTGCTACCAAGATGGCCAGCGTTTCGAGCCTGTTGACGCAATGTTTGGACAGCATTGCTCACATCCTGCGGTTGGTTCGCATAAGCGTCTCCAAGCGATGAAGTCCAAGCGAGGTTTTTGTCCATATTTTCGAGCACCGAAGGGAATTGGGTGAGGGCCTTGACGCTCGGATCCCAGGGTTGTTTGTTTACTTCTTTTGCCAGCTCTTTACCCTTGAGGTTGGAATGACTTTGCATCCAGCGATCCGCTTCAACAATCTCGGCAGGATAAGTAGAGGCCGCAAGAACTTGCGCGACGAGGGCGTCGGGGTACAAGGCGATGGGTGCTGCCAGTTGCTGTAGCTCTTGAGGCGATAGTTGCGCAGAAGGGGCTGGCAATGGTGCGTTACTTTGGCCAGTCGGACCTCGACTCGGCCTGTGCATTAAATTGCAAAAGCAAACAGCCGAGAAGTATTGCTAAGACCTGTTTGATCGAATAGATTTTCATCGCAGATTCTCCACTAACAAATTCTCAGTACTGTTTTCGAGTATCTTTGTGCCCAGTCGCAGACCTCAGCGAGCTCAGTTGCCGCGCACCGTGCCCCGCGAAATTCCTGCACGCTTTTTAGCCAAAAAGAGCAGCAGCCTCTCCTGCACAACTGGAAAATGCAAGGTGAATGCCAAACCGGGGCGGACGTAAGTAACAGAAAGCACAGACCGTCTAATGAGATGTCATGATGGGAGATGACGAGCCGTTGGACACCATGTCCCCACGCTGACAGTCCAACGATAGGGTTATGGAGATTACGGCTTCAATGTAATTGGACTGCAGGCAGCTTGAGCTGCGGCGGCGGGCGCGCGTATAACGCCTGAAGTTCGAACATCGTCGATCGGCTTAAAGGACGATCAATACATAATTGAAAAGCTGCTAGCCGGAGAGGAATCCTTGTTGGAGCGTGAGATCCCGAGCTTTTGCATGCGGAAATAGAGCGTGGATCGCTTGATTCCCAAGCGGGCAGCGGCGCCATTGGGACCGGGACAACCCAGCGGGTTTGCTCGAGCGTCTTGCGGATGTGGTCTCGTTCCGCTTCTTCCAGGGTAGTAGCCCGGGGATTCAGCTCGGCCGAATTCTTTAGCTCGCAAGCGGAGGACGCAGGACGTTCCCGTCGTAAGGATCACCGCTGCGCTCCATCAGATTCTGAAGCTCGCGAATGTTGCCGGGCCAGTGGTAGGCCACCAGAACATTCATCGTTTGCGACGGAATGGTGTCGATGGCCCGGTTCATCCGCCGTGCGAACTGTTGGACAAAATGCCGCACCAGTATCGGAATATCTTCACGGCGTTCGCGCAAGGGCGGCAACTGAATGGGGAAAACATTCAGGCGATAAAAAGATCGGCGCGAAACTCATGATCGGCGACCATTTCCGAAAGGTCGCGATTGGTGGCGGCAATCAAACGTGCATCGCTTTTTGGGTTCGCGAACTGCCCAGGCGCTCGAACTCGCGTTCCTGCAGGACGCGCAGCAGTTTGGGCTGCAACTCCAGCGGAATTTCCCCGATCTCATCGAGGAAGACGGTGCCGCGGCCGGCCAGCTCAAAGCGGCCGATCCGCTGCGCGACGGCGCCGGTGAACGCGCCGCGCTCATGGCCGAACATTTCACTTTCCAGAAGGCCGGTGGGAATTGCGGCGCAATTCAACTTGATGAAGGGCGTTCGCACGCGAGCTGAGATCGTGAATCGCGCGGGCGATCAATTCCTTGCCGGTCCCGGTTCTCCCTGGAGAAGAACGGTGGAATCCGTTGGCGCGACGCGTTCGACTTGTTCGAGCACCGATTCCAGAGCGGGACTATTGCCTATGAGCTGCTCGAATCTGCGCTGATTGGTATCCTGGTCGCCGGATCCGAATCTTCCGACAGCTCCCACAGAAGACCTCCTGGCCACCGTGCGCACTCCTTTCGGGATTAACTCTCCAGAGCGGCTCGAACACTCACGAGCAGGGCTTCGTCGTCGAAGGGCTTTGCCAGAAACTCCACCGCGCCTTCTCCCCACGCTTGCAGCCGCATTTTTTCGTCGCCATGCGCGGTGATGAAGATGATCGGAATCCTGCAGCGTTCAGCGTTCAGTTTCGCCTGCAGTTCGAGACCGGAGATTCCCGGCATGCGGATGTCCGCGATAAGGCAGCCAGCTCATGCTGTTGGCCGGAATTCAAGAATTCCTCCGCGGAGGCAAATCTCGGGCCGGCAGCCCAACCGCTTTCAGGAGGCCCCCCAACGCGCTGCGCATCAAATCATCGTCATCGACCATCGCAACCAGTTTGGTTTTTCCCTGAGTGATCATGGCAGAAAATTAGCAACATCGCCAAAACGGCGCAATCATACGTTGGTATGAGTATCGAATGTGGCTCCGAGGAGGGGACGAGGGCAGATTTGGCGTTACACGGGCGGGCGCAGAGCCGGTACCCCTAGGGGGAAAAATTCGACTAGGCTTGGCCGGGCGCCGTAAGTTATTTTTGCCGGGCGCAAGCTCAAGCTTCGCCGCCATTCTGACCAGCTCCGCGAGCGAGTCAGCTTTCATCTTGCGCATCGCGTGGCCGCGATGGATTTTCACGGTGATTTCGCTGGTCCCAGTTCAGCGGCAATTTGCTTATTCAGCATGCCCGAAACCACCAGGCCCATGACCTCGCGCTCGCGCGCGTCAGCGTCTCGTAGCATTTTCGCAGCTCGGCAAGCTCACTCTGCTGCCGCGCCTCTCACGGTCGCGATCCAAGGCCTGATGGATCGCGTTCAGCAAGTCCTGGTCGTCGAAAGGCTTGGTCAAAAATTCCACCGCCCCGGATTTCATGGCCTTCACCGTCATCGGAATGTCGCCATGACCGGTAACGAAAATGATGGGAATCTGGATGCCCGCCTCGGCCAACTGGCGTTGAAAGTCGAGACCGTTGATTCCGGAAGCCTCACATCCAGAACCAGGCAACTTGGCCCGTCCGACGCTTACTGCGTAGGAACTCTTCCGCGGTCCCGAAGGACTCGGAACGCAATCCGCGGATTTCAGCAGTCCTTGGATGGATGCCCGCACACCGGCATCGTCATCAACGACGAACACGGTGGGAGCGGCCGCGGGCGTCATTCCTGTGGCTCCTGATTTGGGGTAAGCAAAAGTGAAAACTTGCGCCGCGCGGAGAGTTGTTCGCGCCCACAAACGGCCGCCATGCGATTCCACAATGGTTCCGCTGATCGAAGTCCCATACCGGTGCCATGAAGCTTGGTGGTGAAGAACGCATTGAAAATCTGATCCGCCTGTTGCCGGGGCAGGCCCACGCCGGTATCGCTGACGGACACCAGAATGTCCTCGTTTTCCGAGCGCGAACTGATGGCGAGTTCCCTGACCCATCCACATTCTTCATCGCATCAATGCTGTTCATAATCAGGTTCATCATCACCTGTTGCAATTGCACGCGATCTCCCATGAATCGCGGAAGTTTCAGCCAAGTCCATCGCATGAAAACTATGTTTTGCGTGGCCTCGCCTCGCAGGAGGACGATCATTTCCCGAATGACTTCGTTTATATTGACCAACTCCCGTTCCGGCGTACCCTTCTTGAAGAGCTGGCGCATCCGGCTGATGATTTCCGCCGCACGCTTTCCGTCGGTGACGACTCTCATCGCAGCCGCGCGCGCCTCTTCGAGATTTGGTGGCTCGCCCGCGAGCCAGCGCACGCAAGTATTCGCATTGGTGACGGCGGCGGCAATCGGTTGATTCACTTCGTGTGCCAGGGAAGCGGTGAGCTCTCCCATGGTGGTCACGCGGTTGACGCGCGCGAGATCCGCTTGCGCCTGGCGCAATCTCTCGCGCTCTTCCTCCGCCCGCTTGCGTTCGGTTATGTCCGTCAGTGCCGAAGATTCAACAAAGCGACCGGAGGCATTTAGAATCGGCAAATTGTTAGACAACGTCGAGCGTCCGTCCTTGCGATGCGAAATACCGATCAAAGTTGTCACCTGCTCGCCTCGGGTCAGCCGCTCAATAGACGCTCGTTCTTCTTCACGACGGGGGAATAATCGCAAGATATTCTGACCGACCGCCTCCTCCGGATCAAAGCCAAACAGTCGTTCTGCGCTCTTATTCCAACTGGTATTATGCCATCCGACCTGTGCTCACTATCGCTCGTGCGACGATTCCACAACGGCAGCCCGCCTACGGAGCGCCGCTCTCCCCGCTTGCGTTCGGTTATGTCCATCACGGTACCCACGAATTCGACGAGTTCGCCGGATGGGCTGAGAACCGGATGGCCCACACGTGGATATCTCTGATCTCGCCGCCGGGATAAACGATTCGGTAATCCAGCTCGTACTCCGCCTTCGCGCTTGCCTTCTCGACTGTTTTTCTGACGTTGGCTTGATCATCCGGATGAATGCGCTAAAGAACGTTTCGAATCGCGGCTGTCCATCGTGCGGATCAAAACCCAGCACGCGGTAGAATTCTTCGGACGAGTACCTGATTTCGCCGGTGGCAGCATCCCACGCCCAACTGCCCGTGTGGCTGAGCCTCTGCGCCTCCGCCAAATAACCCTCGCTGCGCCGCAGCGTTTCTTCCGTCTCTTTCAGGTCATGGATATCCGTATCAGCCGTACCATCCCAGGATATATCCCGAGCGGTCCACCAAAGGGAGCAACGGCTGAGGAACCAACGGTACTCCCCATCGGACCTTCTGAGGCGTGACTCGATCTCGCGCGGCTTTCCCTCCGCGATAAGTTTTCGCCACTTGCTCAGTACTCGCTCAATATCATCGGGATGCACCATGCGATTCCAGCCCGATCCAACCGCTTGTTCGAGCGTCATTCCCGTGTAATCAATCCAGCGGCGATTCACAAAATCAACAACGCCCTCCGGGGTCTCCGTCCAAATTTGCGCCGGCACGGTATCGATAATCAAGCGAGTCCGGTCTTCCGTCTCCTTTGCGGCCGTTATGTCCATCAGCGCTCCCACAAATTCGGTCTCGCCCGCTTTGTCCTTTATTGCGTGAGCTACGACTCTTACATATTTGATGGAGCCGTCCTGCATAAGCAATCGATGCTCAAAATCAAAATCCTTCTCTTCCTCTGAGACGCGCTCGACGGTCTGTTTCACAAAGGCGACATCGTCCGGATGAGTCCTTTGCAATATGACTTCCAGCGTGGGTTTCGTCTTTGGGTCGCATTCAAAGATTCGAAATGTTTCGTCGGACCAGCGGAGTTCTCCGCTCTGTACACTCCATCCAAAGCTGCCGACATGGGTCAGTCTTTGCGCCTCGGCTAAATATGCCTCACTCCGCCGCAATCGATTCTCGATTTGCTGCCGTTCGCGGCTCTCGGCTTGCAATGCCTCATTGGCTTTCTGGATTTCTCGAATCCTCATTTTCAGGTCATCGCGCGCGTGCCCGAGCGATTCCGTGGCGCTCCTTTGCGCGGCACTCACCAATTCGACAAATATAGCGGTCACTATGAACATCGCTAGGCGAGGAATTTCCTCGCCTTTAACGATCAGAGAATGGATCGGCAGCACGAAATAATAGTCGAACGCCAGCACGGCGAGGGCCGTGGCAAGTAACCCAGGTCCGTTTCCGCCAAACCATGCACTAACAAGGATCGCGCACAGGAACAAGGACGCGGGAGCGCCTTGCAAGTGAACCGGCGGCCAAAATGATATGGCCATCACGGCGAGGACCGATAAAACAGCAATCCCATAACTCCAAATAGCGCGTGGCTTGCGCCACAAAGAAGGGTTGAACCGGGACATGTTTTGGCTCCCGAATGTAGGTTGTGAGGCCATGAGATTAACAGGACGAATCGTGACAATCTTGGCCCGTTGCGGAGACATTTTGCAATAGAGTTGTTCGCGCCAGCGCTTCACTCAGTTTCATAACCCTATCTTCCAATTCTACTTTTACAACCAGATTTCTTATGACCGAGGTTCGCACGCTAAGCTTTCCTGCACCAACGCATGGGCCGCCCTGGGACCATCTGGTTCGATAGACGCAATGCCAATACGCTGACAGTTCGCGGAAGGATTGATTTTGCTTTGGCACGCCGGAATCGGCGCATCCCTCTTTATGTCAATCACTTCCGGGCTCTTTCGTTGCGGCCGACTTCTGGCAACTTCATTGCTTTGTTTAGTCTTGCCTGGTGAGCAGAGGGTGAGGAGGTTTCCATCATGAAAGCGGTTCGTGCAGTAAGCACAAGCGAAAACTCGGACGGCGCGTTGGTCGCTGCCGCAAAGCGCGGAAAGACGCAGGCTTTCGACGAATTGGTGCTTCGCCACAGGCAGAAAGTTCTCGCGGTAGCCCAACGGATAACGAGAAACCGGGAGGACGCCGAGGATGTGGCACAGGAAAGTTTTCAGAAGGCCTTCCTTCATCTCGACGACTTTGAGGAAAAATCGCGCTTCTCTACTTGGCTGACGCGCATCGTCCTAAATGAAGCCTTCGCATTGCTGCGTCGAAGGCGGGGAGTTTTCGAAGTCTTGCCCGGGAGCCCTGACGATGAAATGAAGACCAACTCGGAGGCGTTCGTTGACAAAAATCCCAGTCCCGAAGAATCTTGCTGGCGACGCGAGCGTACGGACCATTTGACCGAAGCGATCGACCGCCTGGGGCCAAAGGTTCGAACCACGATCTTGCTCCGCCACATGGAGGAAAGAACTGTTGAAGAAACGGCTCGCATTCTGGGCACCTCCATTACCGCCGTGAAGGCACGTCTTTTCCAAGGACGCAGGAAATTGCGCAGATCTCTGAATCCTGGATTTCTGCATGGCATCTGCACGGCCGCTCAACCGGAGACACAGCACTGTTGAACTCTCGATCGATGATTCGCGAAGCGATCGGCAGGCCCGGCCTTACGGAATTTGGCTTGATAGGAATATATCCATGGGGGGGGGGGGGGGGGGGGGGGGGGGGGGGGGGGGGGGGGGGGGGGGGGGGGGGGGGGGGGGGGGGGGGAAAAAAAAAAAAAAAAAAAAAAAAAAAAAAAAAAAAAAAAAAAAAAAAAAAAAAAAAAAAAAAAAAAAAAAAAAAAAAAAAAAAAAAAAAAAAAAAAAAAAAAAAAAAAAAAAAAAAAAAAAAAAAAAAAAAAAAAAAAAAAAAAAAAAAAAAAAAAAAAAAAAAAAAAAAAAAAAAAAAAAAAAAAAAAAAAAAAAAAAAAAAAAAAAAAAAAAAAAAAAAAAAAAAAAAAAAAAAAAAAAAAAAAAAAAAAAAAAAAAAAAAAAAAAAAAAAAAAAAAAAAAAAAAAAAAAAAAAAAAAAAAAAAAAAAAAAAAAAAAAAAAAAAAAAAAAAAAAAAAAAAAAAAAAAAAAAAAAAAAAAAAAAAAAAAAAAAAAAAAAAAAAAAAAAAAAAAAAAAAAAAAAAAAAAAAAAAAAAAAAAAAAAAAAAAAAAAAAAAAAAAAAAAAAAAAAAAAAAAAAAAAAAAAAAAAAAAAAAAAAAAAAAAAAAAAAAAAAAAAAAAAAAAAAAAAAAAAAAAAAAAAAAAAAAAAAAAAAAAAAAAAAAAAAAAAAAAAAAAAAAAAAAAAAAAAAAGGGGGGGGGGGGGGGGGGGGGGGGGGGGGGGGGGGGGGGGGGGGGGGGGGGGGGGGGGGGGGGGGGGGGGGGGGGGGGGGGGGGGAAAAGGGATCCGCGAGGCGGTCTTCGTGTTTGATGGCGGCATGAGCAGCAAGGTCAATCTGCAGGCCATGGACGAGCTGAAGCTCAAGTATGTGACGCGGTTGGGCGCCAGCACGCTGGAAGAGTTGCTAGCGAGTTTGCTCGCCGAACAGTCGCTCGAGCTGTGGGATCGCACGCAGGTGATGGAAATCGTGCGCGAGGGCCAGCGCTACGTGATTGCCGGCGGTTCCTGGCGTCAGCAGCGAGATCAACAACGGCGGCAGGCGCGACTGAGCAAAGCGGAGAACGAACTCAAACGACTGGCGGCGGTCCAGCGCAAAAAGGTGAACCCTCAGAAATTGGCTAGCCAGGTGGGACGCGCGCTGCAACGGCTCAAAGCCCATAAATACTTTGAGTATGCCGTGAACCTCAACGGTCAATTGCAATGGAGCCGCCGGACCGAGGTGATCCAAGCTGAGAAGATCCGCGACGGCCTCTATCTGCTGGGAACCAACGCTACTCCGGAGCAGATTCCCAGCACCGGAGTCTTGAGCCACTACAAGAATCTCCTGGAGGTGGAGGATGCTTTTTGCCATCTCAAAGACTATTTACGAGTGCGGCCGGTGTTTCATTGGCGACCGGATCGAGTTCGCAACTATGTGCGCATTTGTTTCCTGGCTTACTGGTTGAGCGCCAAACTGGAACGGCAATGGCGGCAGAAGGACCAGACCATCGAGATCCACAATCTGCTGCGTCAGCTACAAGTCATCCGGCTGGGGCAATTGCAAGTGCATGGCAAGCTCTTCAAAACGATGGTCGCTCAAGTACTCAAAGACTTGAATGTCATTATGAACAAGCTAAATTTACTGTAGTTGTTTTATTAATAGTTATTTTGGGTGTTAATGGTTTGTAGTAAGTGAAGTAAGGAATAAGTTTTGTAATTAAATGATTTATGTTTGAAAAAAGGGAAGTTAAGCTCACAGTCAGCATGCCCCGAACTCTGCCACTGACTCATTCATATGAGCGGATCGCGAGGGAATCATCCGAATCGAACGGATCGAGGACCCCTTGCAACGAGAAATCCCTCACCATCTCATTCGCTGATCGCGTTTACATCCCGCCGAGTTGTCACTGGCGTTCAGCTTTAGACATCGAAAAGTCTCTCATTATCCAGATACGAGCAAATTCCCGCAGGGCAAATCCTATCCCCGTGATGCTACAAGCGCGGGAACTCGAGCGAGATCTTCGTAATCTTCTTGGGACAAACGCAGTGAATCCGCCGCAATGTTCTCCTCGAGATGAGTAATCGAGGAAGTTCCTGGGATGGGCAGCATCATTGGAGATCGCCGCAACAGCCAGGCCAGCGCTATCTGTGTTGGGCTCGCGCGGTGCGCCTTCGCGATTCGGTCAAGCACTTGGCCGGCAACTTTGCCGGCTCCCAGTGGGTACCAAGGTATAAAAGCAATTCCATTCCGCTCACAATAGTCCACTACATAGTCCCATTCGCGGTCGGCAAAGCTATAGCGGTTCTGCACGGAAACAATGGGAACGATTTTGCGTGCTCGCTCGATGTGTTCTTGCGTGACGTTGGACAACGCTACCAGCCGAATCTTGCCCTCGTTTCGCAGCTGCGCGAGCGTTTCCATCGAGGCCTCAAATGAGACGACAGGGTCCGGAATATGTAGCTGATAAACGTCGATGCGGTTCATGCGCAATCTCTTGAGGCTGCCCTCAACGGCTGCGCGAAGGTGCGAGGGAGTGGCATCGTGGGTCCACTGATTCGGACCGGGACGATTCCAGCCTCCCTTGGTGGCGATGACAAGACCAGCCGGATAAGGAAACAACGCCTCCGCAATCAGCTCTTCGCTAACATTTGGGCCGTAAGAATCCGCGGTATCGATGAAATTAACATCCAGCTCGACGGCCCGGCGAAGAACTGCCAACGCCCCTTTGCGATCCTTTGGCGGGCCCCAGATGCCCTCGCCTGTAAGACGCATTGCGCCGAAACCGAGGCGATGCACGGAAATTTCCCCGCCAAGCAAAATATCTCCCGCCACACTTGCAGAAAGTTCTTTCTCGTTCATGATCGTCCTCCTGTATTTTTTCCTTCACCAATTCCCGAATACCTGCAATCACTGCCTTCTTCTCTCCGCGTTCAACCAAATAGAGCGGTGCGGCTAACCGAGCCACTGCGGGTTGGCGTACGTACCGTCGAATCGGTGGCTTGTTTTATAGAGCTCGAACTGCCCCGCTTCCGCAGCCTTTGCTGTTTTCCCAAGAAGCTCGGCAACTTGGGCGGAATTCATCGGTTGAAAACTGCGCGCAGCTTGCAGCGCCTGCTGAAGAATCGAAAGCGAATCGCAGCCGGTGATGACGACACTGGTCGGAAGATTCATAGCGTAGTGAAGGCACTCCACTGGACTGGCGGTTTTGCTCTCCAGAATAATATGGTCGCCCATCGGCTTCATACCGAGCACGCCGATGTCGTCCTTCAGCAAGATGGGCAAGACTTTCTCTTCAAAACTATCGAAGTGCGCGTCCATCACGTTGAGGGGCATCTGAACGGTGTCGAACGTAAAGCTATGTTTTGAAGCGGTGGCCAGCATTTTGAGATGAATATCCGGACTCTTGTGGCCTGTGAAGCCGATGTAGCGAATTTTGCCCGCCTTTTGCGCATCCAATACAGCCTCCATCCCTCCGCCTTCGGCAAAAATGCGATCCGGGTCGGTGTCTCGAATTACTTCGTGGAATTGGAGCAGATCGATCCGGTCTGTTTGAAGACGGCGCAGAGATTCGTCGATCTGGCTTGTCGCGGCAGCTTTGGTGCGTCCGTCGATCTTGGACATGAGAAAAGCCTTCTGGCGATACCCGTCGCGCAGAGCATTGCCCATGCGGATTTCACTTTCGCCGCCATTGTAGTCCCAGCAGTTGTCGAGAAAATTGACGCCCTCATCGAGTCCCGCGCGGATGATGCGAATACTTTCTTGGGGATCCTTCTGACTGCCAAGATGATAGCCACCCAGCCCAATGAGCGAGACTTTCTCCCCGGTTCGGCCCAACGTTCGATAAGGAATACCGTTCCTGGGTTCCGACTGCGGCGGCTGCCGCTCAGCGTGCGTCAGGAGAATGGACGCCGCCGCAAATCCGAGGAATCCACGCCGGGAAATGCTGCCGTCCGCAAGCTCGAGAGATCTGGCAGCCGGCGAGAGATTCGATAGACGTAAATCCTCTTGACTATGTGGATCGTTCTCGTCATGCATGACGTATCTCCTCCTCGTGGCTATTTCTCGCCTCCAACTCAGTTCGCAAACTGCAAATTTTACGCTACTGCGGCGCCAAGCAGAATCCTCTCCAAGATATTTACCTCGAAGGGCTCCTGTATTAATTCCCCGACCGATTGCTGCAAATGCTTAAAGTGAGGGCTGGCTGCATGTTGATCGAGCGCAGCTTGACTTTCCCATATCTCGTAGAAATAGAAGCGTCCGTTCTCATTTGACTCATAGAGGTCATACAATATACATCCCGTTTCGGCGCGCGTGGGAGCCAGCATGCCCTGCAGGAGTTCTCTGAGTTGGTTTTCGCTTCCTCTGCGCGCCACGGATCTTGCGATTACACGTACTTCAGCCATGATCCTCCGCCTCCTCGGCCCATAGTTGCTGTCCTATCGCGGCGCACTGCGATACTACTTTAAAGACGGATCAATCAACGTCAGATCCGTTGCCGGATCAAACCGCTTCTGCGTCGTTACTGGATCGACTGTAACCATTACTTCCAGCGTCGGTGAAACATGCGCATCGAGAACATGACCGCCTTCCGTCGTTCCGTCTGGATTTCCCACTATCATGTGAGTATGGACGACGGGCTTTCTTTCATACAGCGCGATGTCGCCGCTCATCCCGATCACTTCATGCTGTCCGTTGATGTGAATCTTCTTGTACATTTTGCGCTGGGGATCGAACCACCCCAAAGTTGCTCCATTCAGGGCACCAATAGCGGTGAAATGCGCGCTCGTAACATGATATTTCTCAGCGAACTCTAGCAGGCCGGAAAAAGCCTCGTCACCCTGATAGAAAATGACCGCGTATTGTTTCGTCGGTTCTCCAGGGTTCAACAATTGAACTTGCATCTTGGGCGCTTTGCCCCTCGGAATGGCTTCCGACGGCGAGACGTATTCGCTTCCCTTCTCCTGCGAATACCCCATCAAGCCGGCAATCCCAATCAATACCAATACACAACTGACGCGAGTGATTTTGTTCATGGCTCTACTCTCCGATTTTCGAGAATCCTTATTTTTGGTCTTCCTCGCTATGCCTCGCGGCCAAGCCGCTGTTCAATTCCGGCAACCCTCTGCTGAAGCGATCTTTCGCGACGAATGCGCAAGCGATGAATTTCGTCCCAGTCCAACTACTTTTTCCCCGTAGCGGCGCCAGCTCGAATCCGCCCTTTGTCACTGGCATCCAGATGAGCTCGCCTTTCCATCTGCAGAATCACGGCGGAATAATCTTGCTCCGCGCCTTCTTCCGACTGCCTCGCATTGATTTCAAAGGCAGCTCCCGCGGCCGGCATTCGCGCGCCCACCGCAGCGGCAAGATTGAAGATCAACCCGAAATCCTTGTTCATCAGCCGAATCGGAAATTGTGGGCTGTAATCGTTCTTCTTCGCTCTTTCCAGTTTGCCCGCATGCGCTGGAGCAACCACGGCAGTCTGCGACAGCACGTCCAGCAGCCGATTGCGATCCAGACCAGCCTTCTCACCTAGTGCAACAGCTTCGGCAATCGCCTGCATTCCGATTCCCAACAACGCGTTCACAACAAGCTTCATCGTCGCTCCGGAACCGTTGGGCCCGATGTAGAAATACCCTTTGGCAATAACGCGAAAGATCGACTCGGCAGAGTCAAAGCGCTCTTCGTTTCCGCCTCCAAACAGGGTCAGCAACCCATTTTCCGCGACCGGAGTGCTCCCCGAGACAGTCACATCTAGGACGTCAACTCCACGCTCCGCCCCCAGTCGCGAAAGTTCCTGCGAGGTTTCCGGATAGACTGTGCTCAGGTCGATGACGACTGTGCCCGCATGGGCATGGGCGAGAACACCGTCAGGTCCCTTATAAGTGTCCAGGACAGCTTCGTCGCTCGGCAAACACGACAACACAACATTGCAACTGGCGGAAAGTTCCGAAACGCTCTTTGCGACGGTGGCGCCATAGTGGACTAGCTCTTGCGCCTTGCTGTGGTCCCGGTCGTAAGCAGTCAGCTTGAAGCCAGCTTCAAGCAACCTCCGCGCGATCGGCCGCCCCATATACCCAATCCCGACAAATCCGAGCCTGTCGTTCTCTTGTGTGATTGTTTTCATGATGAATTGCCCTTCTTCTGACTTGCGACTTCGGTTTCAATTCCAACTCCCATACCCTTGGAAAGCACGCATTGTGCCGTTTCGCGAAGGGCGCCAAGTTTCTACGCAAGATGTTGGCAGCAAGGGGAATACGAGGTCTGAACACAAGGAATTGATTTTCAGTTGGCGCTTGTCGTCTGTCGAATCACTTGGACACTGTCAGTCTGTTGGAAATTGGGATGCACTCGCAACTGATTGCATTCGCCGAGGCTGAGGAAACTTAGCCGAACTTTCGCAGCTGAGCACATCTGGGCCGGTTAAGTGCTTTGGAATCAGTCGAGGTTAGGGAGAGGTCTTCACCACAAATTGGCTCCTACCGGACGGGTTGTCTCTCGATTTTGTAGCTTTCTTTTTGCGCCACCAGGCGCGGTGACGGTTGGCTCGGCAGCGATAGTTTCAATTTCTCGATCAGCACCTTGGTGTCGAGAGAAGGCTGTGTGTAGCGCGGCAGAATCAGCCAACGTTCATCGACCGTGGGAATCCACACATCGATCATTTTGATTTCCGCCAACTTCTCCAGCACCGCCGTGGGTGTCAACCCCGGGGCGTGCAGCAACAGGCGCTGCTTCAGGGTTATCTGCAAGCAGTAAGCGAGAAAGGCGATCAGAATGTGCGCGTCGGCGCGATGCTCCAATTGGTGACGGATCGGACGTATGCAGAGTTCGCTTTTGAGCGATTTAAATACCGCTTCGATGTGGGTCAACTGCACGTAGCGCGTCCACAGCACGCGGGGATCTCCGGCGGTAAGGTTGGAGCGCAGCAAGTAGTGTCCGTCGCGCCATTCCGCCTCCTGGAGCTTTTTCTTCTCCACACGGAACTGGAAGGTCTCCCGCGTCACCTGCTGGTCTTTCTCTGGCACTTCGAGGTGCACGAAGTGGAATGCGCGGCCCGCGGTTGCTTTGGCGGCGCCCACACGCATCAACAACTGGTCGCGAGAAGGAAGGTTTCGGCGCATGCCACGAAGTTTTTTGAGCAAGCGAGCCAAACGTTTGCGCCGCATGGCGGTCTCTTTGGCTTTTCTTCCTTCACTCTTGGCCAACACATAGAGTTCGCCGTCCTGCTCAAACAGTTTTACGTCCACCGAATCTCGAACCTTCTGCCAGGGCAGATCCAGCCACTTCTTCTCATACTGTTGGATCTTGCCTTTCGGTGTACCCACCAGATAGAAAATCTCGCGTGCCGGGTCTCGCATCTCCTGCAAAATCTCTTCGGTCGGAATGCCGCGATCCATCACCCACATGCGTTTTGCTTTCCCGTAGGTCTTCTCGATCTTGTCGAGAAAACCGCGCAGGGTGGTGCGACCGCTGGTATTGCCATCCATCACTTCGTAGGCCAACGGAAAACCATCGGTGGTAATCACCAGTGCAATCACCAGCTGCAAACAGTCCGTCCGTTTATCTGGACTGTGACCGTACTTGGCCTTGGGGTTCTCTTCCATGGCGCCTTCAAAGTACGTGCTGGTCAGGTCGTAGAGCAGCACTTCGAATTCCGCCTTAAACAGATCGGCCCACTTCTGGCGCAGCCACAGAAAGAGTTCCTGTTTATGTTCGAGCACGCGGTCCAGGCAACGATACAAGCGATCCTTTTCGGCCACGGCGAAGTCCGTTCCCAACAGCGCATCCATGGCGGTGGTCAGGTACCACTGGCGATGGACACGAAACTCGCTCGTCGGATCCAGCAGCTGGCTCACCACCAGGAGCTGCAACACTTTTTCCCAAGGAACCTCTTCCCGTGTTCCCGTAAGGCGAGCGTCCCAAAACTCATGCAAACCCAGTTGCTGCCACAATTCGCACGCCAACCAGCAGCTACCGAATAGGCGAGGACGTCGCAGTTCGAGACCGCTCAGTTTCACTTGCAGAATATCGATGGCATCGGCGGGAATCTCGCGGTCGTCGGGAAACAGACTCAAGTTTGCATACTCTTGCTGCTGTTCATCAAACACGGACAACGTCTTGCGCCATGCTACTTGTTGTTGATCGTTGATCTCGCCGAGATAGAGAACGGTTCGCTGCACCGTTTTGTCGGAAGCGAGGCGATGGTTTTCTACGATGCTGAAGTAGCGATGATCTTTACCGTCTTTTTTTCGATGGATGCTGCGCAGAAACATGCTGACGGAAGCGTGCCAGAAATCCAGGGGCAAAGGGAAGACACTTGGTCTTCACTCTACGGTTTTTTCAGAGCGCGGCGATGGAAACACACGAGTTAACTGCGAACATGATGGCACAAATACCGAAAATCGTCCCCAGCTGCGAAAATTCGGTTAGGCGATTTAAGCAAACCGATGCGACAACTTGGAGCAGCCGAGCCGCAAGATCGGAAAGTTCATAATGGAGTATTACGGTGCTGCGGCGGGAGAATTGTGGTTGACGCAGACACTCATTTCAGTTCGTTGGGATAGTTGAGCGATGCTGTTGGGACGGCGCAGCCAATCGGCGTCGAGGCGCCTCCGCCGATGAGAGCTCCCGACCTCAAAATGCGTCTTCTCTGCGGAAGTTGGGTTGCTTTTGTCTTGGGTGCTGGAACGGGAGCCGCAATGATCCTTCATTTTAAAGCGCTTGGGATGCTCGGAGCCGCGCTGCTTTTGATCGTACTGATACTGCGCAATTCAAGCGGTGCTCAGATTACGGAGACGAGTTAGGTGACTACTCGGGAGACCTCATCGTCATTTAGATCCGAGACTTTCGCTCGTCTTCCTGTCGCTTACCCTTTCCGCTTTTGTTCTCACGAAGATGACGGCGATTGTCCAGTTCAACCCACTGGACATCGTGCCATCATTCCGACAGATACTCGCCGGGACCCCGATCGCAAAGGTGCCCCAGCTTTACGCATCCCCCATCCTGTCAGTCACTTGAGCGCGGTGTTCGTGATGTACAGGATTTGGCTCCGCTATTGCTCCTTACAGGATTGGTTGTTGCTAGGGCACATGCCCATGAGAAACGGAATCATGGAAACGTCTCTCGCGGCTGATGTGGAAAAAGATTCGGATCACGCGCTATGGCGCGACATCAGTTTTTCGAACGCGTGCGCGTCGCCGCCTTTGGCGACGGTTACTAACGATGGAAAAGGTGGGTCAACGAGCTTGCTGGCATAGAAGCAGCTCTCGACCACGAAGGTGAACTGGATATTGGCGGATCTCATTTCATAGGATAAGGATGAGGCAGATGGAATACAGACAAATCTCGGGCACGGAAATGAATGTTTCGCGAATTGCGCAAGGCACTTGGGCTATCGGTGGTTGGATGTGGGGAGGCACGGATGAGAGAGAATCGATTCGAACGATTCACGCCGCCCTCGACAAAGGGATTAATCTGATCGATACGGCGCCGGTATACGGTTTCGGCGTCTCTGAAGAAATCGTCGGAAAGGCAATTGAGGAGTGGGGACATCGGGAAAAGGTGTTCGTCGCGACCAAAGTTGGACTCGAGTGGCACGACGGCTCGGTTACGCGCAATTCCTCTCCCGTTCGCATCCGCCAGGAGGTCCAGGATTCCCTCCGTCGCCTTCGCACCGACTACATCGACATTTATCAGGTCCATTGGCCGGATTTGGCCGTCCCGATCGAAGAAACCGCCCGGACCATGCAGGCCCTAGAAAAGGAGGGCCTGATCCGTGCGATCGGCGTGAGCAATTATTCGCTGGAGCAGATGAACCGATTCATGTCGGTGTCTGAATTGCACACCGTCCAGCCTCCGTATAACCTCTTCGAGCCGGAAATTGAGCGCGACGTGCTGCCCTACGTGCGCGACAGGAACCTCAGCGCCTTCGCTTATGGGCCACTCTGCCGCGGGCTCTTGACCGGGACAATGCGGCCGGATACGAAGTTCACCGGCGACGATCTCCGCCAGTCCGATCCGAAATTCCAGCCGCCGCGCTTCGCTCAATATCTCAAGGCGGTTCAGCAACTGGATAATCTGGCGCAAAAAAGATACGGAAAACACGTGATGGATCTTGCCGTGCGTTGGGTGCTGGACCAGCCCGGAATTACTGCGGCGCTGTGGGGCGCGCGCCATCCTGAAGAGCTGGAAGCTGTGCCGGGCACCCTCGACTGGAAACTCGATGCCGACGCGCTCGCGGCGATCGATCAGATTCTGAAGCAGACAATCGCGAATCCCATCGGTCCCGAATTCATGGCGCCGCCAGCAAGAAACATCGCCGCTGCCTAGCATATATAAAGCTGCGAATTATGTTGAATTTGCAAATATGGAAATTACAAGCGGTTTTGATCGGGAAACGGATCCCACGCTGACCGATTCTGTTTTGAAGTAGTAGCTTCGGAAGTCTTTTCTTGTTTGTGTGGACCTGAGGAAAAAAGTAATTGACTGCCCCCCGCGGCGGGACACTCGCGGGGAGCCCAAAAACCGAGTCCGTGGTGGAATGCAGAAAAGGAGAATCGCGCCATGCCACTGATCACCATCGATGCCGTTGAAGGAAGAACCCAATCCGAAGTGACGACTCTCCTCGACGCGATCCACAGGGCCGTCGTGCACGCGTTTCATGTCCCAGTGCGAGACCGTTATCAGGTCTACCGAGCCCATCCCAAAGGGTTTTTGGTCATTCAAGATACCGGCCTTAACATTCCTCGGACCGACAAAGCCCTGATCATCACGGTGGTAAGCAAGAAGCGCGACGAAATTCTGAAGCGCAGATTTTACAAGGAATTAACGGATCAACTGGCAAGCTCAGTCTCGATCGCCCCTAGCGACGTTATGGTAGCAATTATCGAGAATTCAGCCGCAGACTGGAGTTTTGGAAACGGCGAACCTCAATTCTTAACCGGCGAACTTGGATAAGGAACTATAAGAGACGAATTGGCGTCCAGCGAATCCTCCGGACCCGCGTTGAGTTGACGCTGCTGCAGTATGATGTTTCCCTTGGAAAACCCGTTTACGGAAGTCAGTTCTAACGGCTCCAAGCGAGGCGAGCGATGGCCCGGCCGAGCCTCCATTTGCAGATTGCCCACTCTCCCGTTCTGCGCTGGGTCTCGAGCTACTTCTTTCACCTTGACCATGCGCTCGCCGTTGCTGGCTCAAGGCTTTAGCTCATCAGTTCAAGACTGAATTATCGGACTAACAAATTAGAGTGCTAAAAAGCTCCAGTCATCCAGATTGACGCTCGTTACTCGTTATTGGTGAAGGTTCGGTGGTCGGCATGCCATCCGCGCCGCGAAATTTGGGCCTAAAGCCGACCGCACGATCTCGGGTGTAGGCGGAATTTACAAAAGCGGAAT
Organism: uncultured Acidobacteriota bacterium; assembly: GCA_963843265.1. Classification (GTDB taxonomy): domain Bacteria; phylum Acidobacteriota; class Terriglobia; order Acidiferrales; family UBA7541; genus Acidiferrum. The sequence goes on from CAWJJR010000008.1 coordinate 822,054, forward strand.
CTTTGACGTCGAAGCAAAAAACGAGGGAACTTTGAGGGAACAATAAGAATGTCTTTGCAGTTCCCATCTTTCCTTTTCAATGACTTAGTGTTCTCCGGCATTTTTTTTAAGTCCTTCAGATTCCGATCGGTAATGTTTTCGACTCCCACACGCTTCCGCCATATCCTTTTGACGTGACGGGTGCTACGAAAAAGCGAGGAAGCAAAAGGGCAGCAATAATAGATTTTGGATGCGGCTCTTGTGCCCATTCAAGCGGCGGCACGGACGGCAGCTGCATCCCATGATCTCGACGCGCAGTGGCAGCGGCTCGGGAGATGCTTTTCAGTATCGGCGAAGCGGGCTATCGTGGCGGCGAGCGATTCATAAGTATTTGCAGGCACTTGCAGGAGCTCGGACGGCATTGCAAGTCATTGCAAGTAGGTCTTAGACTGGACTAACGTAAGCGTCCGGAGCTGCTTTCCATTACCCACAAGTTTCGCCCCCCTTTGGAAGCCGAAATCGCTATCGGTGAGACGGGATAGGCCTTTCCCGATGGCCTTGTTGTCTGGCGGGGGAATCACCTGCTCGGGCAAGATAGCCGCCCCGGCGAGCGAGTTGAACGAGGTACGAGGAATCTGAGGCTTTCTATACTCGCTGCCCGGGAGTTTGCGATCGATCCAGGTCTAGGTTTGGGAAGCCGTGGCGTGATCAACCTTACGTAAGTGTGGCAACTCCTGCCGCTTCGTCCTAGCGGCTGTTCATCAAACGCTCGCCTTATTTAGAGCCCTACAACTCCCACCGTGGACCAAAACCAGCAACAGCAAGTACTGGCACTACACAACGACTGTCCTACTTGTGGGTAATCGAAAGCAGAACCGGACGCTTACACAGAACTCAGGTAGAAGCTTTTTGAAAGTGAGATCGTGCTTCCTCAGCCGCCGTATGTCTCCTATAATCCCGGCAACATCGGCGGAGTAGCCCATTGCCCGACACTTCTAGCAGTCCGGAGCGCTACGCGCTTGCGGTGATTACGGATGACAGCGAATTCTACCCTGAAGTGCGCAGGCACCTGGGCACAGAGTTCCGGACTACCCTCTCGAGCACCGAAGAAGAAATCAAGAAAATTCTGGAACAGCCGGAGCTACATGCCATCCTGTTTAATCTGGATTGCATCGGAGACGGCGCGGGAGACGGGCTGGAAGTTCTCGAAGAGATGCGCAGGATTCGAGATGACGTGGTGTTCGCCGTGTTCACGCGCTCCGTGCAGCGGACGATACCTCTGAAGGCCAGCCAGGCCGGCGCGGATGAATTCTTTCTCTTCCCTCTCAATTACGAAGAATTGAAGATCGTTCTTACACGTGCCATCGAAAAACGCTCGCTGGAGTTGGAAGGACGCCGGGTCATCCTGCAGGCGGAGAACAAAACCGCATTCTTTGGCTTGGTGGGTGCCAGTACCGCGATGCAGAAAGTGTATCAGTCCGTCGAAGCGTTGGCGGGCACGAACGCCTCCGTCGTGCTGCGCGGGGAGAGCGGCGTCGGAAAGGAGTTGGTAGCCAGTGCCATCGTGCAGTGCGGGAATCGCGCGGACAAGCCGTATATCTGCCTGAATTGTTCGGCGCTACCCGAAAGTTTGATGGAATCTGAACTTTTCGGCTACGAAAAAGGCGCGTTTACCGGAGCGGACGAGGCCAAACCTGGCTTGATTGAGTCGGCGCACGGAGGAACGCTCTTCCTGGATGAAATTACAACGCTGCATCCAAGCCTCCAGAGCAAATTGTTGCGCGCCCTGCAGGAACGGTCCGTGCAAAGGCTCGGCGGGCGGACCGCTCGCAAGATCGACTTCCGCCTGATTGCAGCGACAAACGAAGACCTGGAGGATTGCGTACGCAAGGGCCGTTTTCGCGAGGATCTGTATTTCCGCATCAACGTCGTTCCGATCATCGTTCCGCCGCTGCGAGAGCGCAAGGGGGATATCAGCCTCCTGGTAGACCACTTTCTGAGGATCTATTGCGCTTCTTCCAAAAAGCCGCTCAAGGCGGTTAAGCCGGACGTTTTGGAGATCTTCGAGGACTACAAGTGGCCGGGCAATGTGAGGGAACTGGAGAACGTAACCCAGCGGCTCGTGGTGATGGTCAACAGCCCGGTGATCACTTTGGAGCACCTGCCGCAGCAACTGCTGCACTCCAGCGCGACGAGACAGGAATCGCTCCTGGTCCCGGAAGAGGGAGTGGATTTTGATCAGGAGCTGAAACGGATCGAGATCGCGTACCTCAACGCCGCATTGAGGCGGACAGGTGGTAAAAAGAGTGCGGCGGCCGCTTTATTAAGGCTCGACTCCCAGAGGATGAAGTACTTGTGCCGGAAGCACCGCGTCGACCACGGCGAAGGCTAGGCCGCCACACCGCGAAACGGTTAAAAATTGACCATCGTTGGGTTAATTTTTAATCGGCGGTCGAATGTTCACAAGTCAAGACCGCCGAGGGCGGTAGTACTTTCGTACTAAGTGGTTTGTTTTCACCGCAGACCGTTTCCAATGGTTTCGCGGCAACTTTGGCATCGCGACTGCATTAGAGAAGAACGTTGGCGGAGACAAAATTTAAATTAAGGAGCGAGTGAAATCCATGGCCATCGAAAAGAAGAGCCTTATCAGCGCATTGAAGACCACCAAGAAAGCGAATATCGCGAAGGAAGAATTTGTACAGCCCGGATCGATGAGCTCGGGCGTGAAGAGCCCGGCACGGGTCTTTGCTGGCCGCACCATCGCTGGCAGGACGGTCGCCGGAAGGACGGTTGCGGGCCGCACGGTGGCTGGCCGGACCGTTGCGGGCAGAACCGTTGCCGGGAAGACCGTTGCGGGCAAGACGATTGCCGGCAAAACGATTGCAGGGAAGACAATCGCTGGCAGAAAGTAACAGGCTGGCTCAGCGGTTTGCCTGACGATTTAAAAATCGCGTAGTTCTGGAAAGGCTGCCTTCGGGCAGCCTTTCTGTTTTTACCAGAGTTTTCGTCCTATGAACTCCTGAAGCCCTTCCCAGAGAAGACCGGCAAGGCTCTTGCGTTGGCCGTAGATGCGAGCCGTTCCCACCATTCCTGGTCTAAGAACGGTCTGGGAATTCGAGATGGTGAGATCGACGATGTAAAACATGGGAGGGTTCAGGCCAGAGTACTGCTTATGCTCCGCCACCCTCGGGTCGCTTTCCGAGGAAACAGGGGAGATGAGGCCGGCTCGCGATTGGTATATTGCGGCAAATCCGTCCACCTCTAGCTTGGCAGGGAAGCCAGTACGAATTTTGGAAATATCGTGTTCGGAGACGTTCACGCGGGCACGCATGACCCCCAGGTCGGCTACCTCGGCAACTTCGGCCCCCTCCGGAAGATAGGCGCCGAGGCGGTCTTGCAAGCGCGGCGTTAACACCACCCCTGCCAAGGGGCTCGAAACTTCCAGATAGGTTCCCTGGGATGCCCATTCGCCGCGCTGCTTGTCGGCGCTCTCGCGCTCCCGAAGGGCGGTGCCAAGATTCGAGTATTGGAAGGAAGCTGCTTTTGCGCGCGAGGACGCGGCCTCATAAGCGCTTCGGCTTTCGTCTATTTTGGATTGCAGAGGGAGATTGCGGAGACGCAAGAGGGGACTGCCCGGCGCGACGGACATGCCTTCGGTCGCGTACACGTCGGTGACAGTTCCCGGAACAATTGCATGGATCACGGCGCGCTGGACCGGTTCGAGATTGAACCTTCCGAGAACTGTTTCGTGCCAGAGGGGAAGCAAGAGAAAAACGAGGAACGCGGCGCAGATGGCGAGCGAGTTACGAAGCGTGAACCAGACGTGAATGCGGTCTTTCTTATCCAGATAGACTAATTTCATAAAGTTCACCAAATTTCGGATTCGGGAGCGGAAAATTAGGGCCGCGGTGGCGATTTCCGGAATGAAAGACCACTCGGGGTTAAAATTGCGGAAAATATTGCCGACAAAGCTTGCCAGAATGTAGAGAACGGTGTAGCTGTAGGCGCCGGAAAGCAAGGCGTACACAGCAAAACCGGGACGCCTCTTCTTGGGGACATACGGAACTTCCACCGGCAGGCGCCAGATGTGCCGCTTAACCCAAGCCGACACGTAGGCAGTGGAATCCTCCTTTAGCTCGGCAACTTCGATGAGTTCGATCAGAATCTGATAGCCGTCGAGCTTCATCAACGGATTCCAGTTGAGGAGGATCCCGGCGATTCCCGTCATGAGCATGACGACGTACGCAGCGTTGTGAACCGCGGTGTTTGGAACCGTGAGCCACCAGATGGGTGTAGCGACAGCACAAATCATGAGTTCGGACCACACGCCAGCCACGACGATGACGATGCGCTGGTATTTCGTGGCACGCACGTAGCCCTCGGTGGTGTCGGTATAAAACGCGGGAGTCAGATAGATCAGCAGGAAACCCATGGCGGGCACGTTCGCGCCGTAATGCTTCGTGGCATGGCCGTGAGCCAGCTCGTGAATGCAGAGGACGGCGACGGCCAGAAAATAGAAAATGGCGAAATCGCCCCAGGATTTATCGGTGAAATTGTAGAACTCCACGGTATCCCGGCCAATTTCCGACCAATGCGCCACCGAGATGGCCGCCGCGACGGCGAAGAAGGCCAGAGTTAGCAGAGTGAACCACCAGGTGTAAATCCAGCTCGTGTAGCTGTACAGCCAGGCGATGAATTTATCGGGATTCACTGCTGGAAAGGTGATCTCGGAGAGGTCGCCGTACTTGCTTTTCTTGGCCTTCAGCGCTTTGCGGCGTTCGTCGGCACCCAAGCGCATGAGCTGGATGTTTTTCTCCTGCGGTGTCTTGTACCAGAAGCCTAGTTCTTCGACAGAAGCGGCAAATTCGCGGACATCGTCGGCACTGTATTCCGCGCCGGTCTGATTGGAGTAGAGCTTGGCAATCTCTTCAAAGGACCGCTGGCCATTGAAGAGTTGAATCAGCTCCCAATTCGCGGGCGGGAACCGATAAAGGAGGCTTTTATCAGGAACGACCACGAGAACAATGGGCTCTCCGTCCTCAATGTGCTCTTTATGAACCGCGCCCGGCGGCACGCGCGGGGGGGCCTGCGCGACGATTCGCGCCGGAATCTCTGGCAAGGCAACGTTGAGGACGCGAGTAAGATTCATACTTTCCTCAGCGTGGATTCTCGATTGGTAAGCTCGCTGTCATCCCGGGACGCAACGAGCCGCGGCGGCCGGTCAATTCAACCAGCACTTCAAACGTGCCACTCGCCGGATCAACAACCGGGCTGATTTCCTTAACTTGCGCGGTATGTCGTTCTCCGGGAACGTCCGGAGAAGTAATTTCGAATTGCTGTGCGGCGCGCACTCGGCCAAAGTACTTCTCCGGCAACGTGAACCGCATCAGCAGCGGTGCCTCCGCAGTCACCCAGAACAACCGTTCGCCCTTGGAGACCGACTGGCCCTCCCGGACATAGCGCCGGGCGATCAACCCGTCAAATGGCGCGGTGATTTCCGTTTTGGCCAGCTCCAGCTCCAGCGAGCGTTCCTCCTCGTGCGCCGTGTTCAGCGTTTCCGTGACCCGCTTGATATCCCACTGGTCCGACTCCGCTTTGTACTTGGCATGCTCCAATTGCTCTTCCGAAATCAATCCCGCAGCCCATAGTTTTTGCGCGCGACCATAATCCGCTTTTAACACTTGCGCTTCCGCTTCCCAATTTTTCAGATCCGCCGCGATGCTGCGGGACTTCGCCCGCGCGGCCTCGAGGTTCGCGGCGATCTGCTGGTCATCCATTCGGGCGATGACAGTTCCTGCCTTAATTCGGTCGGGCGCATCATAGAAGATTTTCGCGAGCACGCCGTCGCGTTGCGCCATCACGTCCACCTGGTGTTCAACGATCAGCGGTCCCGTAACGAGGAGCTCAGCATCGCTTGTTTCCGGCGGCTGAGCGGGCTTCGGCGCTGCCGTCGCCGGGGTCGGAGGCGGCGCGGCATTCGTAACAGCCGGCACTCCGCTCGAACTATCCCCGCAACCCGCCACAAGGAGGGCCGCACTCACCGCGATTTGCAGTATTCGTCTTCGCATACTCCCCTCCGAAGAGCCCTACCACCCAAACCAGTTCCACACTTTGGAATAAATCCACAAAGCTGGCCCCCGGAAAAACACATACGCCGCCGGGTACCATCCGATGCGAACTTTGCCTCGACCTTCCATGCCCGCGCGAATTGCTCCGTCGGCGTTGGGGACGCCCACCCGGGCGTAAAAAACGGTCGTTTCGTTGACCAGGGCAGCCCTGGGGCTAACGATCAGAACATCGCCATGAAAGGTGCGCGTCGGAAAGCTGTTGAGCTTGAGAACGGCTTTTTGCCCGTCTTTCAGCAAACCTGCCTCGGTGTCCTCTATGGCCACGTCGACCATGGCCTGCGAGGTGTCCACAATTTCGGCAAAGGAATCGCCTTGCTCCAGTTTGCGGCCCGTGAAATTTTCCACATGCGGGGTGGCCACCACGCCATCAATCGGCGAGCGCAACTGCGCCTTTTCCAGGAATTGCCCGGCGCGTTCCACCTCTGCCTTCCAATAATCTGCCTGGACGCGTTGGACACCAGCCGCCGTTCCATCGTTCGCCGCCAATGCGCGATTCATTTGCAGCATGGCGGAGCCGTACTTGGCTTGAGCTTCCGCGAGCGCCGAGCGCTGGTCCCAGGCCTCCATCTCCGCCAGCACTTGACCGCGCGCCACCGGCTCCCCTTCGTGCACAAGCACCTTGCTCACTACGCCTCCGATTTCGGGTTGGACCAGCGCTCGATGAACTGGCGCAACCACGGCGTCACCGTCCACGCGCAACGGAAGCGGGCAAATAATCAAGAAAAATAAAGCCGCAGCTCCCAGCGCCAGGAACAGCGCGCGCCGCCGCTTCTCCATGGCCATGAACTTCCGCTTGCGCACGAGCACCGGCTCGATGATCGAGATAAACGGCACCTCTTTGTACATCTGCGCGTTGCGGAGCGCGACAGTGGCCTGGCCCGCAAGAACTTCCAGAATTTCGATATGCGCCGCCCCCAGAAAATCGGGGTCGCCGCTCTCCATACTCAGGATGCCCACGCGGCCGGTATCGTCGTTGAGCGGCTTGGCGTAAAACCCGCGCATGCCCGACTCGGCGAAGTACTTCTTGAACTTGGCGCGTGTTTCCTCGCGATCGCTGTCAATCTCTTCGCCATGCTGCCGGACGTGAATAACATCTCCCGAAAGAGCCGCCCACTGCAGAATTTCATTGAGCGGAGCGACTTCCGGCGCGTCAACATTAACCTGAGTAAGACCCGTGACCGCGCTTAGTTTGAATCTGCCTCGTTGCTCGAGAGCGATGGCTGCGCGCTCGTACGGAATCACGGCCTGCGGCGCGTTCACAATAGTCTGCAGCATGCGCTCGAGATTTAGCGTGGAGGTAATTTCGTGGCTAACAGTATTCAGTGTTTCGAGGATTTCGACTTTCCGCTCCGCCATCAGCAGGCTCGCGTTGTGAAGCGCTGTGGAAGCCGTGCCATTTAGACTCGTCAGCGTGAAAAGGTCGTCGTCATCGAACGGAGTTCCATCCCGTTTGTTGATGGCCTCGACGACGCCAACGAGAGCTGAGCCGTCCATGAGCGGTGCGCCGATCAGCGTGTGCACCAGCTCTTTGCCAGCCCGCAAATTTCGTTGAACCAGCCGCGCGTCCGCCGGATCGGAAATGCAGACGCTTTCGCCGTTATCGGACAGCACTCCGGCGACGCCTTCACCCGGTTTCAGAATCTGGCCTTTGAAGACAGTGCTGTCCTCGCCGAACTGGTGCATCAGCTCGATCGACTCATCGGGCAGCAACATCCAAAGGTTCACGGCCTCGCATCCGAGAATCTCCGCGAACTTCGAAGTAATCAGCGGCAGCAGCTCATCCATTTCGAGCGTGGAAGAAAATACTTTTTCCAGATCATAAAGCTGCGTTAGCCGAGTGATCGAAGTCAGCGTGGCGTTGCGTTCGCTCTCATAGGTTTGCGCCGAAGCAATGGATGTCGCGGCCACGTCCGCAGCGGGCAGCAACGCGGAAATCGCCTCATCCGTAAGCTTCTCTTCGAATGATAGGATTTCCAATGCTCCTAACAGGCTTTCCTCGTGAACCAGCGGAATGTAGCAGAGCGAGAGCAGCGTCTTGCGAATATCAATGTGTGGATAATCTTCGCGTTTGATTTCCCCGGCACTCCGCAGTACCGGAGCCGACTCTTCCAAGAGTGCCCCAAGAATCCCCGCCCCTGCGGAGATCGACTGTTCGTGAATGGTGGCTTCCCCAATCGTGGCTTTCGGAATCCAGAAAGTCTCCTCACCAGCCGCCGCCAACGTGTACACATTGACGGCAGATTCTGCCACCAGCCCGGCAACGAATCTCGCCAAGGCAAGGGCCCGCGGCCCCACTTCCTGCTCCGCCAATAAGCTTGAACAGAGAGAAGAAATATCGAGTATCGAATCTGCCTCAGGGCTGGGCAACGGTCCGCTTTCCGGCCGCCGCCTCATCGCCGGATAAGCCAGTGGTGAACTTAGTTTCTTGCTTTTTGACGGCCGATTAACTAACTTGTGCGCGCACTCTAACAAAGCCAACTATGGGTGTCAACGCACTACAGGCAGTCCGGGCAGTTCGCCCGTTGCGAGAGGCCTAAACTTGGAGATTGAGGTAAGAACTCAGGACGGCATCAAAGTTGTGAAATTGAAGGGCCGGCTTTGCATGGGCGCTCCTCTCGATCAATTCAATGCCACGCTGATCGAATTGCTGGGCCAAGGCCATAACAAGATCATTCTGGACCTCGAGGACATGCCCGCTGTTGATTCGAGCGGAATTGGGATGCTAATGCGCCATCTCACGACCGCCAAGCAAAGCGGCGGCGCCATCCTGTTGCTCAAACCAACCAAGTTCACCGTGCAGACCCTAAAAATGGTGGGTCTTCTGAACCTTTTCAGCACGTGCGAAGAACTAAGCCAAGCGATCGATTCCTTCCGGTAGACCGCCGCGGGGAGAGCTGTTCTCGCTCTGCGGAATGCGAGCGCCTGAACCAGAGTGCGGAACCACCTTGCTCAGGCTAGCCTCCTGAATCACTGATTTCTGACTTATTGTTTGTGCGATGCGTGGCCAGCGATCGGGAACCCCGTGGTTGCTGCGGCAGTCGCCGCAAAGTTATCTTCTGTTTTGGACTGAAAACGAGCTCTCGCTTCGGGGGGCGTCCTCGTGGATTCGACATGATCCACCATCACGCCCTCTGCTCTACTTATGCAATCTATTTATGACTCAAAAGGCTAGGTTTCGGGGTTGTGCCAACCGCCGTCTGAAGCGATGAGCGCGTCAGCCTGTTTTGGGCCCCAGCTGCCACGCTTGTAAGGACGAACCCGATGGTGATTTTTGATGACTGGATCTACCACTGCCCAGGCGGCTTCGACCGCGTTTTCGCGCGTGAAGAGCGCTCCGTCACCGGCCATGGCGTCGCTCAAAAGCCGTTCGTAGGGCGGTTCTTCTCCCGGCTGTTCTTCGGACAAGTAAAGCTCTCGCTGGTCGCCGACGAACTCTTTTCCTGGAAGCTTTACGCGAGCAGCGAGCGCAACCGCGGTATTAGGGGACAGCCGGAAACGCAGATGGTTGGCACAGCCCGTCGTCGGGGCTGAGTCCGCGAAAAGTTTCTGTGGGGGCGATTTGAGTTCGACCAGAACTTCGGTCGCATTTTCGGGCAGGTATTTGCCAGCGCGTATGTACCACGGCACGCCCTCCCAGCGCCACGAGTCGATGAAGAGACGTAGTGCGCAAAAAGTTTCGACGTCGGAATTCCTGGCGACGTGTGGCTCCTCCCGGTAGTCAGCATACTGGCCGCGCACCAAGTCATCGGACTTCAGGGGGCGCATGGCTTGAAAGACTTTGGCTTTCTCGTCATGCACGGCTCCGAAGTCCCTGTCGGACGGCGGCTCCATGGCGAGGAGCGCGACGATTTGGAAGAGATGGTTCTCGACCACGTCGCGCAAACAGCCTGCGGTTTCGTAAAAGGCACCGCGGCCTTTCACACCGAAATTTTCGGACATGGTTATCTGAACGCTGGCCACGTAGTTGCGATTCCAGATCGGTTCGAGAAAGGAATTGGCGAAGCGGAAATAGATGATATTCATGATCGCTTCCTTACCGAGGAAGTGGTCGATGCGGAAGATCGAATCTTCCGGGAACACAGCGCGTGCCGCGCGGTTGAGCTCCCGCGCGGAGGCCAGATCGCGGCCGAACGGTTTCTCGACAATGACGCGCGCATGCTCGGCCAATTTCGTGGCACCGAGGTTTTTGATAACGGTCTCGAAAAGCGAGGGCGGAATGGCCAGATAGTGAGCTGGGCGGCGAGCGTTACCAAGTGCTTTTTTTAATGCTGCGAACGTGGCGGGGTCTTCATAATCCCCACTCACGTAGCTGAACTGCGACAAAAGCTGGCGGAAGGCGCGCCTATCATCGATCCCACCGGATCGCTTTATGCTATCAGTCACGCGATTGCGAAGACGAGCCAGACTCCATTTCGGAAAGGCGACGCCGATAACCGGGACCTTGAGGAGACCTCGTTTCGCCATCGCATAAAGGGCCGGGAAGGTCATCTTATGGACGAGATCGCCCGTCACACCGAAGAGCACCAGAGCATCCGAATGGGAAGTTGTCATTAGACATCCACTCTTTCTTGAGGCATTCGTCAACTATTGGCACCTAATTCAACAATCACTTTGCGAGCTGCTTCCCGATCAATTTTAATTCTCGGCGGCGTTTTGCGCCGGTCTTGGGATAGGCCATGTTCAGATTTTTGAGCCCATCGATAACAATTCGGGAAACGATCAGGCGGGCGTTCTCCTTATCATCCGCGGGCACGATGTACCAGGGTGCGTGATGGGTGCTTGTGGCGTGCAGGCACTCCTCATAAGCCTTCACGTATTCCTTCCAGTATTTCCTCTCGTGAATGTCCGCGAGGCTGAATTTCCAATTCTTGGCCGGCTCATCAAGGCGTTCGAGGAAGCGCTTTCGTTGTTCGTTCTTCGATAAGTGGAGGAAGATTTTGACGATGTGAGTCCCGTTACGATACAGATGATTTTCCAAATCCACAATGGAACGATAGCGCTCCTTCCAAATAGTCTTCTCGTCGCGCAACTCTTCCGAGAGGCCCTGGTTGCGAAGAATCTCCGGATGCACGCGAACGACGAGCACTTCTTCGTAATAAGAACGATTGAAGATTCCGATCCGCCCGCGTTCGGGAAGGCGGCATGTAGTACGCCAGAGAAAGTCGTGTTCCAGTTCTTCGGCACTCGGTTGCTTGAAACTGAAAACATCGCAGCCTTCCGGATTGACTCCGGACATGACGTGCCGAATGGAGCCGTCCTTGCCGGCAGCGTCCAAGGCCTGAAAAATCAGCAGCAAGGCATAGCGGTTCGAGGCGTAATGAAGTTGCTGCAGCCCGCTTAGCTTTTCAACGTGTTCTTCCAGGAGTTCTTTATACCGTTTCTTGGACTTGCAAAAGGGCTTGATGATCGTGGGCCATTTCTTAAGATTGATCTTTTCTCCCCGCACGCGAAAATCCTTTGAATTGATTTTCATCTTCATCCTCTGGGTGTCACAAACTGCGCAGGCTACGGTCCCCACTCACACGGCTCTGGACGGCGTTCATCCAGCCTTCGTCTTTGCTGCCGGGTCTTTCCGAATTTCGCGCTCCGCCTCCTGCCAGTCTTGATCGGCCTGGCTCTCGCCCCGGACTCGCTGCTGGTAGAGTTCATAGGCTCGCGCGGCTATCCGGGGCGTAAGATCGGGCGTTTTCTCGGCCAACGAGGGAGCTTTCGTGCGGTCAAAAATCCGATAGGCGACCAATTTTACGCGGTCATTCAGGAGGGCCCAAATGAGGGCGTAGCCCCAAACGAACCCGGCCCAGCCCCAGCCGAGGGGCGTCATAAACAAACCGTAAACGGCAATCAAGGTCGCCACAGCTTGCGTGCCGAGCACTGCAATCCACAAAATCCGGGCCGGGCGTATGGACCAGAACGGTCCGCGCGTGCGCGTCAGGAAAATCGTAAGATGTCCGGCAACGGACAGCTTCAGGTACATCAGCGTTTGGACGTGGGCGTGGTCGAGGTGAAATACGCGCTCGCCAAGATAAAACAGACCAAACGCAGCCACGACCCCCATGACACCGAGCACAGTGGAGATGCCCAGGACCAGGCGCATGTTCCAGGCCTCCGGCTTATCCTTGTAATGAACGTTGTCATAGGCGATGGACAGGATGGCTCCGTCGTTCAGCACCGCGAGCATCACGATCATGACTGCGGTCACTGGGTAGAAATTAAAGACCAGGATCGCCAGAGTCATGAAGAAGAGCACGCGTAGCGTTTCGGCGATGCGGTAGATGGCGTAGCTGTTCATCCGCTGGAAGATGCGGCGGCTCTCTTTGATCGCGTCGATGATTACGGATAGGCCGGAGGCGAGGAGCACGATGGATGCCGCCGCCCGAGCGGCGTCGGTCGCTCCGGAAACCGCTATGCCGCAGTCCGCTTTCTTCAGGGCGGGGGCGTCGTTCACTCCATCGCCGGTCATGCCGACGATGTGGCCGCGCTTTTGCAAGACCTCGACAATGTTGTATTTGTCTTCGGGGAACACCTGAGCGAAGCCGTCCGCTTTTTCGATGGACTCCACCAACTGCGCCGACTGCTGATTCTTCGAATCGCGCAACCCTGCGGCATCGAGGATGTTCGTACCCATCCCTAGTTGGCGGGCTGTTTCCTGGGCGATGGCCAATTGGTCGCCGGTGACCATCTTGACTTTCACACCCATCTGCCCGGCGCTCGCGATGGTTGCTTTGGCCTGTTCGCGCGGCGGGTCGAACATTGGCAGCACGCCGACAAACTGCCACTTATTTTCCTGATCCGCCCGGGCTACACCCAAGGAACGAAAGCCGCGGCACGCAAACTCGTTTACGGCTTTCTCGACGGCGGGTTTTACTTCGCCGACGTTGCTGGACATTTGCAGAATTACCTGCGGCGCACCTTTGGCCACAAAAAACTGTTTTCCGTCCGAAGCTTTGACAGTCGCTTCCGTGCGCTTATGCACCGGGTCGAAGGGTTGGAAATGGAGTACCTGATAAGCCTTTAGCGCCTTATCGTCCTTTACGCCACCGATCACGGCCAGGTCAATGGTGTCCTTATCTTCCGCACGCGAACCCAATGCGGCCCATAGAATGACCTGGTCAACGGGGATATTGTTGAGGCAAAAAGGATCGCCTAGCGTCAACTTGTTTTGGGTGAGCGTGCCGGTCTTGTCCGAGCACAAGACATCCACGCCAGCCAGTTCCTCGATGGCGGACAGCTTGGTCACGATGGCTTGTTTTTTTGCCAGCAGACGTGCGCCGACGGCCATCGTTACAGACAGCACCGTGGGCATGGCCACGGGGATCGCGGCCACCAGAAGCACCAGGGCGAACTCCAACGTGCTCAGAATTGGATCGTGACGGAAGAGCGCCACGGTAACGATCACCGCCACCAAGGCCACCGCGAGAACGATCAGGTAATCGCCAATTTTGAGCACGGCACGCTGGAAATGGCTTACGGTATGAGCTCCCTGCACCAACTGCGCTGTCTTGCCGAAGTAAGTTTTTTCACCGGTGGCGTAGACCATCGCGTCGACTTCGCCCCGCTTGATAATCGAGCCAGAGAAGACGGCCTCGCCCGGTTTGCGCGTCGCAGGCAAAGATTCTCCGGTCAATGCGGACTGATCGACTTGGATGGGATCGCCTGCCAACAAGCGCGCATCGGCCGGAACGATGTCTCCCAGCCGCAGACGGATGACGTCGCCTGGCACGAGTTCCGCGACCTTTGGGGCGCCCCATTTTCCATCTCGCAGCGCCCTGGCCGTGACCGCCAGTTTGGCCCGCAACGCGGCAATTTCATTGCCCGCCTGATGTTCCTCCCAAAACGCCACCACTGCATTGGAGAGAAGCAGAAAGAGTATGATGAAGAAATCGAGCCAGTGACGGACGACCCCCGACAGAATCACCGCCCCTTCGATCATCCAAGGAATGGGACCCCAGAAATAGCTGAGGAATTTCAGCAATACGTTGGTTTTCTTTTCCGCGATCTCGTTCGGACCATATTGTGCCAGCCGTTTCTGCGCCTCGGCTTGGCTGAGGCCTTTCGGCGATGACCCCAATTTCTTCTCGAGCTCCGCCATGGGCAGGGTTTTTAGATCGTTTATGGGATTGGGGTCGGACCCCGGCTTCGATTCGGGACCGTTCGGCTTCGATTCCGGCCTCGATTCGGAAGCTTTGGTTTTTTCGTCAACGGCTTTCATACCGAGTGTCCTCTCTGCGCTCTCTCCCGCCAACGAATGTCGCTCCGCGGGTCTTGGGAAATCGTTGGTCTGCCGTTTTCGAAAAAGTTTCATTCACGATTTTGAAATCCTAAAATCGAATGGCTTACACTTTTGCTGCTGGCGAGTCCGCGACTCCTCCTGGCGGCAATACATCCGGTAAGTCGAGGCGTGCGACACCGATTCGGTCGTCGGCCATGCCGTGGTAGACCTCGAAGCGGTCCGGAGCGCCGAGATCGTCGCGCCGGTCGATGCCCGTGGGAAACACCACGTTGGCGACGATTCCATTGCGTTCTTTGGGTAACTCCGGAGTTAACACGGGCTCCGAGGAACGATAGCGAATCTTCTGGGGGTGTTCTTTAGAGAGCAGCATTACCCCGGCCGAGTAGCACAACGGATGAAGGTCGTTGCTCGGGTTCGCCATTTCCTTCACGCCGTGATAGATGATCAGCCAACCGTGTCGCGTTAGGACAGGAGGAGTGCCGCCACCAATTTTGAGCCGCTCCCATGGCGACACCGGAGTCGCGAGGCGGTGATGAGACGTAAACTGGCCGAGGCGATTTGGTCCACAACTTTCGATGACCATCCGGCAGTAAGAAATCCAAATGCTTTCCCGATCTAGATCCACTTCGCGGGACGCAGGATGGCGTGCGGTTTCTTCCGGACGAGTTCCGGGGAAAAGAGGCCGGTGGAGAATGGCCATTTCGGGGTGTCCGGACGGATTTGGAATGACGATGGGGAAGAGACTGGCGTCTTTGTCATCCACGTCGCCAAGTTCGATGCTCTGATACGGAGCAAAAGTGGCGAGCCCCAAACGCTTCCAATGGAAGAGGTCCGCGGATAAGGCCAAAGCGATGCGTGGCCCTTGAGAAGAAAATGCGGCGTACGTCATGATGTAGCGCTGGAGCGGCTCTACGAACGTGATGCGAGGATCTTCACAACCACCGCCGCCATCTGGCCGCCGTTCATAATCGGCTTCCGGCTCCAGCGCGATGCCGAGGCGCTCGACGCCTATAGGATCGCCGGCTTCATTGAATTGCACACGCGCAATGCCGATGCGCGAATAGTTTCCCTTCGCGACCACCCGCGGAAACAGATAGAGCGCCCCATCCGGGCCGCGCGCGACAGCCGGATTCAGAACACCTTCGACCTCCTGAGGATTACCCGGCTCGGGTTCCATCAAGACGCCCAGCCGTTGAAGCTTAAATCCACTCACCACATTTACTCGCGAGGTCGCGCTCATGAATTGCTTTCTAGACAAGCGATGATTGCTTTGGTCACCGGCTTAGTCTCGCTCGGACCACGGACTGGGATGGAGACAACGCCGGCTTCTTCCGCCGGATAGTCGTTCCCTCCGGGGAACAAGGCATCGCCGATGAAAATCATTTCTTCCAAGGAAATGCCCAAAAGGTCGCGCAGCTTTCCGATTCCATAAGCTTTATCGATCCCTGGTTTTGTGACGTCGATGGATGTCGCGCCACCCATTCGGACAGAAAATCGTGGAATCAAAGGGTCGAGGATCGCTTTGATCTTTTTGCGCTTGGCGTAGTCGGGATCCCATTTGTCCTTTTCGTTTAAGGGGGCCTGCTGACCTAACGCCGAAAATGTTATCTGGCTTCCGCGGTCTTCAATTGCTGCTCCCCAAACCTTTTCGACTTTAAAGCCTGCTTCAGCCACCGCTTTCTTCAGCGAGCTGATGATTTTCTCTTTTTCAACAGCGGTGAAATCTTCCGAATAGAGTTTTTTCCAATCTCCGGTGTATTTGAAAAACTTTGTTCCACACGTAGGCAGGAGCGATAGATTTGCTAAACGTTCGTCGTGGGGAAGATTGGAGAGCAGTTGCATTTCAAATTGCGGCCAGTCGCCTCCGGAAATTATGGCCACTTTGACGACGCCGAGGAGATCATGCAGCAGTGCCGTCATTTCGGAATCGAGAGACGATTTGCTTTCAGCAAGCGTGCCGTCCAGATCAAAAACAATCAGCCTTTTCACGAACCTTCCACCTCTGGATACGTGCGCTGGAGAAACGCTTCCCGTGTTGCCAACCATGCCGCTGCTATCCGGCCGCAAACTATTCCGGTATGCCAATCTCTAGCAAATTCACCTCGCCGCTCGGCCGAAAAACACAAGCTCCCAGCACTGCCGGCAACAGCCATACGCTGCCTTTTCCGACGACATACGTTGCACCGCCGTAATCGATCTGTCCGAAACCTTCCGTGCAAACGAGCACACATGGAACACCAGCGGCGCCCACGGTAAATGGTGCGTGCCCGCGCGAACGCCAAAGCCAGAAATGTTCACAATGAAAGAGTCTCGCTCGTTCTACTGGGGTCGTCGCCTCCACCACGGGCGTCACCAGACCGGATGAACTCTCCGCGAAATTAATGCTGACGAGCGCGTGATCGACTTGCAATGGCCTCGGGCGGCCCGTTTTCGCGTCAATATGATCCCAGTCGTAAAGGCGAAATGTTACGTCACTGTTCTCTTGAACCTCGAGTACCACGACACCGTCGCCGAGTGAGTGAACTGTCCCGGCCTGTATGAAAACGCCGTCGCCGGGCTTCGGTGTGAAGAATAAAAGGTCGTCCGTGACCCTTTTCTTCTTGAGCGCCTGGCGCAGATCGTCTGCATTCGTACCTGGTTTTAGGCCTGCATAGATGCGGCTTTTGGCCTCCGCATCGAGCACGACCCATGCCTCTGTCTTCCCGGTTTCACCGGCTGGTAGCAGGTCGGTTTGTGAATCCGAGGGATGTACCTGGACGGAAAGCATTTCTCGTACATCGAGAAATTTCAGCAGCAGCGAAAATCGGCGGAAGCGTTTGGCCAGCCTTCCCAGCATTTCTTCCCGAAAGTGTTCCAGCAATTGAGCAATCGTTTGCCCCTTGAGAGGTCCGCTGACAACGAGACTTGGATGGTCATCGCGATCGCTGAGTATCCACGCTTCGCCGATCGGACCTTCTGCCGGCAGCGGAGCGGAGAGCAGGTCGGCCAATCGCCGGCCTCCCCAGAGACGGTACTCGAAGATGGGTTCGAATTGCAGTGGATATAGATGTAATTCACGGCGGCGCTCTAGCTCGCTACTTTCCTCTATCGCCAGCAGGCACGTCTCTCTTTGAGGAGCTGCTGCGTTGTCTCTATAGCTTCGCGATTTCACTTGTTCTCGTTCCTTACTTGCAAAAGCTCAAGGAGCTTCTCTATCTTTTGACGGCAGTTGGCGCCGGCGTCCGTGGAGCGCGCGATGCACAGAAGTTCACATCGAGTTGAAGAGAGTTATCTCTAAGCCTTGAGCCAATCACCTTTTGTCTTGGTAAGGAAAACATAGTCGCAGCCTTCGACGCCACAACACCAATGCACTCCCGCTTCAGCATCGATACTCTCCCGGCGGTACAGCCAGTGGTTGTGTCGAGGACACCTCGCGGTGTTTACGCCCGGCTCGTCGACGGCATACGTTTGGCCAGGCATCGCCATCAGCATGTAATACCCCTCGGTTGAGTCATACCGAACGCTGCATCCTCCGGAAGAGCAGTGATACGACGCCTGGTACCCGGAATTTGCACTGGAGTCGCCAGATTCGTACTTCATTACGTGGTTGTCGCGCGAGCAAAGTGGCCGCAGGTGGCTGCTCAAAACATCCGCCAAGACTCGACTCATAAATCCTCCCCTAGGCAATGAACTGCTTCGCGATCCGAACGGTAGGTTGGCCGCCCACGGGGCGTGCTTACGGTGAAAGATCCGCAGGCAATGCCCTCCTCCGGACTCTCGCACCGCGCAAAAGAAAAAACTGTGCAGTATTGGGCAGGCCGAGAGGATTGGTTCGTGATGCATGCTCAAGCGAATAATTCATCTAATTTCGTCTCGCCGATCTTTGTCAGTGCCCTCCGTCACTCTGCGCGGGATCGATCTTGCTTGGTTTCTTCATTGAAGCCATCGTGCCAGCCACGAGCTCTGTGCGGAACCCTGGATGACCAATATTTGAATATGTCCCCTATTGAACAGCCTATCGCTGTCCAAGCTTCCTAAAATGCTGCTTTGGAATACGCCAACTGTAAGGCCGAACGTTCGAACAAGAAATTCGCGGAGTAGTTCGTGAGCGCGAGAGAGGTTAAGAGCCTTCAGCCTGCGTCGTCCACGATTGGGTCTGCGCTGACGCTCTATACGCCAGCGCAATGGTGCGAGTTCTGGAATCAAGCAACTGGTACCGCACTTTGGAGAATCAAAATTAGGAGGGAGACAAACAAATGTTGAAACGTCTTTTGGCTTTCACAATGCTAGCTATGTTTGTAACGCTGACCGCTGCAGCCTCGGACCGCGAGGATGATGTGAATCGCACGCAAAAAGCTGCCCAGGTCTTCAAGGCAATCATGAACGCTCCGGATCAGGGCATTCCGCAGAATCTTCTGGAATCGGCGAAATGTATCGCCATTATTCCAGGAGACGTCAAGTTCGCTTTCATCTTCGGGGGCAACTACGGCAGGGGATTGGCAACCTGCCGGACCGAGCACGGCTGGAGCGCCCCGATGTTTATTGCGATCAATGGCGGGAGCGTGGGTTATCAAATCGGCGGATCTTCCACCGACATCGTGATGCTATTTATGAACGATCACGCTTTGCACAGCCTTCTTGGCGACAAATTCAAGCTCGGAGCCGATGCTTCCGTAGCCGCCGGCCCCGTGGGCCGTACCGCTGCTGCCGACACCGACCTTAAGTTGAATGCGGAAATTCTGACTTACTCGCGTGCCAAAGGCGTCTTCGCTGGAGTGAGCCTGGAAGGTGCCGTGGTACAAGCCGACATAAGCGGAGACAAAGCGATGTATGGCGACGACGTGGACCGCCACGAAATTCTTAGCGGCAAGGTTGAGGTTCCGGAATCGGCGCGACCTTTGTTGCACGAACTTCACGTGTACGTGCAGCAAGCCAGGGCAAACCGATAAAACCCCAAGCGGCGAACCTGTAAGTTGCCTCCGCCATATGACGCTGCGAGCCGGGATTGAGTCCGGTGTGGCGGGGCAGCTTGCACGCTGATTTCGAACCGGCGTTTTCTGAGTTGAAGATTCGAAAAAATGAAAACCGCGAGCACAGTTGCAGCCAAGATCAAGGACGATCGTACGTCCGCGGCGGACGAGCATCCGATTGGTGAGTCTAAGAAGCCGGCTTCCGAAACCGAGCGCGTGTTGAAGCCAAAAGCTAGCGGCGCAGCTTTCGGACATCCTGGCATCGCCCCGAAATGGACGCACGGCAATAAGGACGGAGTGGGAACCGCGTACGCAGATTCTAGCCGGATCTGGTTTACGCTCTGGAATGGCGCGATTACTGAGGTCTATCATCCAACGGTAGACCGGCCGCAACTCCGGGATCTTCAATACTTGATTACCGACGGCAAGAGTTTCTTCCACGAGGAGAAGCGTAACCTCAAATCCAAACTCGAGCGATTATCCGATCACACGCTGGGATACCGCTGCACGAATTCCGATCCTGACGGGCGATATGCCATCGTTAAAGAAGTTATCACCGATCCTCATCTCGACTGCGTTTTGCAGCGCACAAAGTTGACGGGTGAGGAATCGTTTGTTTCGAAACTTCAGTTGTATGCACTTTGCGCTCCTCACCTGGAAGTCGGAGGTTGGGGAAACAACGGTTACATTGCCGAACTGAATGGCCGCAAAATCCTCATGGCCCAGAAAGAAGGAACTTGGCTGGCAATGGCCGCCACCGCGCCCTTTTCTCGCGCTTCGTGCGGCTACGCGGGCCGCAGCGACGGCTGGACCGATCTAGCCGACAACTTCCAAATGGATTGGGAGTTTGACCACGCCACAGATGGCAATATTGCGCTCATGGGGGAGCTGGATCTAAGCAATCACCGCGACTTTACCCTTGGACTAGCTTTTGGAGACACCCAACACCACGCCATCGCAACCTTATTTCAAGCGCTGAGCACTCCGTTCGATGAGCATCACAAGCGCTTCACGGAGCAATGGGAGCGGCCTGTGGCGCACATGCGCCCCCTGGCAAAGGTGTCCAGCGACAACGGCAACCTGTACCACAGCAGTTTTAGTTTGCTGCTCGCTCATGAAGATAAGTCCTATCCCGGCGCGTTGATTGCCTCGCTCTCCATTCCTTGGGGAGAAGCAAGGGGTGACAAAGACCAAGGCGGATATCACCTGGTTTGGGTCCGGGACATGGTTAGCAGCGCGTCGGCCTTGCTGGCTGCCGGTGAGACTGCCACACCACTGCGGGCGCTCATTTATCTTGCGGTGTCTCAGCAGGAAGATGGCGGCTTTGCACAGAACTTCTGGGTGAATGGGAATCCTTACTGGCGGGGAATCCAATTAGACGAAGTCGCGTTTCCTATATTGTTGGCGCTGCGCCTTAGCCAACAGAATGCCCTTAAAGATTTTGACCCGTATCCCATGGCCCTAAAGGCCGCGAGTTATTTGCTTCGGCATGGTCCGGTAACCCAACAGGAACGCTGGGAGGAAGCAAGCGGCTACTCTCCATCCACGCTCGCTTCGAATATCGCAGCCCTCATCGCCGCAGCCTGTTTTTGCAGGAAGCGGCAAGATAAGTCCGCCGCCGAGTTTCTCGAGCAGTACGCCGACTTTCTGGAATCGCATGTCGAAGCGTGGACTGTCACGACGCAGGGGACCCTGGTCCCAAACATTCGGCGCCACTATATGCGGATTCTGCCGGACGATGTGAACAATCCTGACCCGGCGGAAGATCCCAACTCGGGAATCCTGCAAATCGCAAACCTTGCGCCAGGCACCAACAATTCATTTCCGGCAAAGGAAATCGTCGATGCCGGATTTCTTGAACTCGTTCGTTACGGGATAAGAAAACCGGACGATCCATTGATTACAGATTCGTTGAAGGTGATCGACGCAGTACTGAAAGTAGATACACCGATGGGGCCGGTTTGGCATCGTTACAATCACGATGGCTACGGCCAGCGTGAGGATGGAGGCCCTTACGCCAGATGGGGCAAGGGCCGCGCTTGGCCTCTTCTCGCTGGAGAACGGGCGCACTTTGAACTCTCCGCGGGAAGAGACGTAAAACCGTTCATCCGCGCAATAGAAAAGTTCGCTTCGGCGACAGGTCTTTTGCCAGAGCAAGTATGGGATGAGCAAGACCGCTCGGACATTTACATGTTTCGTGGTCGGCCTACAGGCTCAGCTATGCCTCTCATGTGGGCTCACGCGGAGTACATCAAACTATTGAGGTCCGTATCCGATGGTCACGTTTTCGATCTGATTCCCGAAGTGGCAAAGCGCTACCTCGGGGACCGGAAGTCGTGTCAATTATTCGAGATCTGGAAGCCAAATCGGAAGGTCAGGGCTGTGCAGAGAGGTTACACACTGCGCGTCCAGGTTCCAGCTCCATTCCGTCTCCATTGGACTGCCGACGAGTGGCATACAGTCAACGATACCCCGTCTGCGGCAACCACTTTCGGAATTGAGTTTGTCGATATTCCGATCAACGCAGCGCAACAAGCACCGATTCGATTCACGTTTTTCTGGCTTCAGAGCAACTCCTGGGAAAACCACGACTATACAGTTGAGGTGCGACAATAATCAGCACGGCATTCCATCCCGCGCGAGGGAGTTGCAGCGTGCAACGCCGCGCGATATTTCCTGGGCGAAATTGGAAGCTTGCCCTGCTGAGTTCGCCAGCGGAAAACTTCTCATCTGCGCGACATTCTCGTGACAACAGGGCACCAAACAATCCAGGGTGGGTTGAGCAAGACGGAGCGCTTTCGGCTTTCAGCGGAAGGCTAGCTAATGCTGCAATCCCGCCCGCGCGTCAGAGCTGTTAAGGAGTGGCGGAGAGGGTGGGATTCGAACCCACGGTACGGTTTCCCGTACGCTCGCTTTCGAGGCGAGTACTTTCAACCGCTCAGTCACCTCTCCGCGGTTATTGTAAGTTCAATCGTAGCAAGGGATCTGTTTCTGGGCAATCCGAGTTAACCAATCCTGCGCGCGCAGGATTGAGCTGCAAGGATTTTGCGGCCTCGCAATTCGGTGCCAGACACTTCAACGGATGCTCATCGCGGGTATCGAGGCGATTCCGCAAGTGGCCAAAATGTAACCGATTAGCGGCGCGTGGCGAAAAAAGATTGCAGAAGGGAAGCGCACTCCGAGGCGAGCACTCCGGAAGCAATCTCGACTTGGTGATTGAGGGCGGCGTTGGTCAGCATTTCGAAACAAGATCGCACAGCGCCGCCTTTGGGATCATCCGCGCCGTAAACCAGGCGAGGGATACGCGCCTGGATGATCGCGCCGGCGCACATGCTGCATGGCTCGAGCGTGACATAGAGCGTCGTGCCTGCCAGGCGATAGTTCTTGAGGATGCGGGCCGCTTCGCGGATCACGACCATTTCAGCGTGGGCACTGGGATCACAGTCGCGAATCGTGCGGTTGCCAGAGCGAGCCAGGATTTTGCCATCGTGCACGATCAGAGCGCCTATGGGCACTTCGCCGGCACTAGCTGTGGCGCTGGCTTCCTCGAGGGCAAGTTGCATAAATGTGCTGTCTGCGTCCATGTTCAGAGAGGGCTTCGCGTGAGGATAACACGCAAGAATACCAGACCGCCAAGCAACCCGAGAGCTTCTAGGAGTTTGGCGTTTGACGGAGAAGAAAAAGCTTCAGAACTACCGGGCGGCCTGTTCATGACTTCCCGCAGGCCCTCCGGACGGAAACAAACGGGTGAATTTTACATCGCCGCTTGCTTGACAATTTTGAGGGGGACAAACAAACTACGCTGATGCGGGAGCGCTTCGTGCGGGCCCAGAGAATCGATTTTCTTGTGAGTTGCTCTTGGAAATACGAGCAGCGAGAGAGCGGCTGCGAGGTCTCCTGAAGAAACCTGAATGGAACTCCGAAAAGATCCCATCACACAAAGCTGGATTATCTTGGGTCACCGGGAAGTCGGCGGTGAATCCATTTCCGAATGTCCTTTCGAGCCCGGAAAAATTGAGAAATTGAAGCCCATACTGAGCTGGCCCGCCGAAGGTCAGTGGCAGGTCCGCGTTGTCCCTCATCCTGACCCCTTATATCGCGTGGAAGGCGATCCTGGGCGCCTGGCCGAGGGCATGTACGACAAAATGGGGCCCCTCGGCGCTCATGAAGTTGTGGTCGAAACACCGAGCCACGAAAAACGTATGACGCACTTCAGCGATGAGGAGATTGAGCGGGTGCTGTGGGTTTGGGGTGCGCGAATTGCCGACTTAAAGAAGGATTCGCGATTCAAATATGTGAGTGTGTTCAAGAATCACGGCGTGGCGGCGGGAGAAGAATGGCCTCACGCGCATTCAGAAGTGACCGCAACCATATTTGTTCCGCGGCGAATCAAGTATGAGCTGCATGCCTCGCATGACTGGTTCAAAGACAAGGAACGCTGCATTTTCTGCGATGTGGTTCGGCAAGAGGAGAAGCAGGGAAAGCGGATCGTGGATGTGCAAGGAGACTACTACGCGCTTTGCCCCTATGCCTCCCGTGTTCCCTACGAAGTTTGGGTGATGCACCGGAAACACAATCAGCTATTCGAGCAGCCCCGGCCGGGCTCGAACCGTAAGCAATTGGCGGCCCTGCTCGGCCGCGTCTTGCGCCGGTTGGACAAAGTCGCGCCAGCGTATCATTTGGTCGTGCACACCGCCCCCAACACCAAAAGCAAGAAAGGCGAATTAGCGGGCTACTGGAAAACGCTGGCGGACGACTATCACTGGCACATCGAAATTCTGCCGATCGTTGAAAAGCGCAGCAAGTCCTACAGCATAAAAGAGGTTTACTTCAATGCGGAGCTGCCGGAGCAGGCGGCCGCTCACTTGCGGTCGCTAGATCCGGATTCATAACCGCACGCTTTTGAAGAAAACGCACCAAGCACAGTTTAGCCCCGCTAATTTTCGCAGGATCCAGAAGAGCCGACTGCGCGTCTTATTCTCTTCTGCAAATTTTGGCGGAAGAAATGCCGACAGCCGCGTGTCACGTCAGTCGCTCGGCAACTCTGGCGAAAGTTAATGAGTAGACTAATACAAGCTACAGTTATCTTGTAAAATCACGCCAATTAGTGAGGGAATTCGAGACATCGTGCAGTTGGCGCACCTCACAAACGATCGCAATCTGTAGTGGACATTGCCGCACGCAAACCACAAAGTATGGTATAGCGCTTTAGGAAACACGCTAGATTTGCTACCCCGCATACTTGTTTACAGCCTCTAAGTCCTGTACTATGTTCACGCTTCTGAGTCGCGGTTCCCCCCAGCACTCGATCGGCGGCTTCGAAAATCCAATTTTCGGTGTCGAGGTGTCAGATGTGGAA
The DNA here is from genome assembly GCA_963843265.1 of uncultured Acidobacteriota bacterium. Classification (GTDB taxonomy): domain Bacteria; phylum Acidobacteriota; class Terriglobia; order Acidiferrales; family UBA7541; genus Acidiferrum. The sequence goes on from CAWJJR010000008.1 coordinate 846,699, forward strand.
AAAAGAAGACGGTAAGCCCCAAGCAGTACCTGAGATTTCCACAACGCCTGCGACCGTTTCTAGTACTCCGAGTTCAAATTCGTCCCCAATCCGCGAGATACCGAAGTCGGTACCAGTCTCTGCGAACGCCGCTGCCTGCATTAGCCAGGGAATTAAAATAAAAGGCGAGGTCACCGGAAGCGAGGATCTTTTCGTCGACGGGCAAGTGGATGGAAAGTTGAACCTGACGAATGGAAGCTTGACGATTGGGCCGAACGGACACGTCAAAGCGGATGTCACTGCGAGAGAAGTGATCGTTCGAGGAATCGTGGAAGGCAAAGTTTCTGCGTTCGACAAAGTGCAGCTCTGGAGCACCGGTCAGGTGATCGGGGAAGTCCAAACAGACCGGCTGGCCATCGAAGATGGGGCGCTGCTTCGCGGCAGGGTCGAAGCTGGCAAGAAGTCCGCCAGGGGCGGGGAGGCGCACGCCGCGGCGGCGGGTGCCTTGCCTTTGGCAGGGAAGTCGACCTCAATCAGCTCTGGAACGGCGGCGGATTAGTCGATGAGTTTCCTACACAAACTTGGGATAGGCGTTGGAAGTGGAACTGCCCGCCAGGTCTCGCGGCCGATACCTCAAAATGGGAATGCCAGGGTGCGCAATATTGTCCCTGCCCCCGCGGTTGGTTCAACGCGCCCTCCGGAAACGCCTAGCTCAACACGCATTTCGAACGGTTTAAAAGAACTCTTGTGGAACCTTGACGGTCTCGGACGCGGGACGCTGCTCGATATGGGGCCTGCGTGGCAGACGACCCTGAGTTTTTTCATTGAGCGAGGTTTTCGTGTTTCGTCGGAAGATATTCTCCGGGAGTGGAAGGAGTTTTTGAAAGAAGAGGAAGTGCGCCTGAATGACGCGCGCGTGGTTTCTGAAAGTGTAGACATGACTCCGATCGGCCGGGCCACGCGATTTCTCGAATCGAATCTGCAGTATCCGCGCGCATCGTTCGACGCCGTTTTGGCCTGGGACTTGATTGATTATATGGAGCCGGCCCTGGCGAAGCAGACCATCGCGAATTTGACAGAACTGCTCCGTCCTGGCGGAGTGGTGTTCGCGTTATTCCACAGCAAAAAGCCAGAGGGCTTCCAGCGCTATCGCATCGCGGATTCCAACTCCCTGCAGATTATTTCTTCGAGCGTGCTCTGCCCGGCGCAGAAGGTCTATCAGAACCGCGAAATTCAGGATCTGTTCAGCCGTTTCCGCACGATGAAGTCCTTCGTGAGCAGAGATCAGCTTCGAGAAACTCTTTTCATCAAGTAAGGCACACTAGCACGTCGAAAATCCCTTCTGTGGAAATTGTGTCCTCGTTGATTCTTCTCTTGCAATTGACCATCAGAGGGAGTACATCGGAGATGAGAGCTCAAGGAGCTCCGGAGGGGACATGACTCCACCGGGCTTGGAGCTGAACCAAAGCTGAACACACCGCTCTCGCGGTGCGAGTCGCTCGCGAAACATACGTGCAACTAGCGCGCTTCGCAGACGACGCAGCAAATTAGGCAAAGAGGGGGAACCGCCTGGTTCCCCCTCTTTCATTGGACTCCCCATTTACAGGGCTATTGCTGCGGCACGGTATGTTGTGGATGACGGTGACGCTTGCGGTGCCTGCGATTGTGCCGGTGATACAGAGAATCCGGGCTAGATGAGCGCGTCTGGCTGCTACTCGGTGTTGAGGGCGGCGACGACTGTAATGGAAGAGCAAATAACGACCCAGGGGCAAACAGAACCGGAAGGCTCGCCAGCACGATAAGACTCAAAATGCGCTTCACTATATGTCTCCGGACTAGCCTGAGTCCCCTGTGGAGACGTTGGATCACAGGAATGCGAAGAAGTCGCGGCGAATCCTTTGAAATTGCTTATGAATAATGCTGCGGCCGTGCCGCGGCAGGAGGGGGCCAGGCACGCGGAGGGACGCATGCCTGGCGCTAGCGAGCTGATGAAGGAAACTACCCACCAAACTTAACTGTTTCAAGCCATCGAATGGCATCACGCTGACTGGCGATGATTTGAGCTTGCCACACAAGTGCGACAGACATCAGCCCCATGCTGATCACGCAGACGGTCAGAACGATTCCCATTGTGGATTCAGAGGCCGGTATGTGAAGTTTGCGAACGAGCCATGTCATGGTTAGGGTTCTCCTAGTACTCGGTCTCTCAGAATTCCCAATCTTGCCGTAACACCCAGAAGGCGAATAGCTCTGCGCCTACCTTCAGTCCATCATACAAAAGGCAATCGAAGGGCCATGAAGTGGCACATGCCGCCAACCGATATTAGCGCGAAAACAATAGATTTGGGAGCCTTCTCGAAAAATGAATCTATCTGCGCGAGGTAAGAATTGTGCAAGTCATGGGGCATAACGGACAGATTCCTTCCAAGCACCAATCCTGGGTTTGCTTCCCGCTCATCGCCGTGCGGAGAGAGTGGCAAGAATTTGTTCCCAAACGTCCGGGGAGTTGGCTGGTAGTTCCATTACTCGATCAGCTTGGGCGTGTAGTTGCGGCTGAGAGGACTCCGGAAGATTCTTCGACCTGTCTGTCAACAGAATCGCCCGATCACAGGCCGCAAACAGAGTTTTCTCTTGGCCCGGAGTGGCGATGGCGACACTGCGAGCATGTGACCGCAGCGCCCGATCATAGAGTTTAGATAGCTCGCTTACACACCGCCGAACGTTCGCTCCGATAGCTAGCGACCACAAGACGCCGCGCTGGCGGAAATGAAGCTTCTCACGGTTGCCCGCAGCCTGGAAGTCCTCAATGTCCTGCTGGGAAGCTCCCGCGAAGAAGAAAAGTTCATCAAAGTCGCGCTGACGAGCCAGTTCGGCTTCACGAGGGGGCAAGTTCAAGTTCTGGGCTAATTCTCGAGGAGGAAGCGCGCGCAGCGGGACGACGGAGACGCCTGTCTCACCAGAAAGAGCCTCCAAGGCTTCCGAGGCGGCGGGTTGTTGCTCGGCGACAGGCAGGCAAGTGAAGCGGCCGAGGCGTACGGTTGTTAACCCGCGAGGCCGCGCCGTAGTGGCTTGCGGCCGCAGGTGAAAATAGCCTTCGGGCAGGAAGACGCCGCAACCGTCTTCGGCGATAAATGGGTGGGTATGAGCGAGTTTGCGGCGGGGTTCATCCATTTGGAGTCGGGTACGGCTCGTGAGCCAGACAGCGGGGATGCCCTTGTGGTCGAGGGCGGCGGCGAATTCGTCGAGACCCGCCGCGATGCCTCCCCCAGCGGGAATCAGGTCGTCAACGGCGATGTACAGAACATAGGAAGTGTGGTGCAAGCTATTCTCCGCGACACGAGCTTCCATCTTAGCGGAGATTCCGGCCCAACTGGAGAATGCCTAAAAAACGAGCGGGCTTTTAAGAGAACGGATGATGTCAAATACAAAGCGGGCAGGAATCCCTGCCCGCTTTGCATTGCTTTGGCCGAAATGGCCGAGGGTTGCCTTGTTAGGTTTACATTCCAGAAGAGGTGGTTGTGGTTGCCGGCTGAGCATTCGCTTTGGGAATGCTGACGTAGCCGCTAATCGTATTCTTCCCAGCCTTGTTGATGACGATTTCTTCCGGCATGCGAGTTCCAGAAGTGTAGAAGAAGATGGGCTCGTTGAGGGCACGATTCTTTTTCATGAAGTGCTTGTCCTCAACGATCATGGCGATATTGACCTGGTTCTTCTTCTCGTTTACGCCTTTGAGTTCTACGGTGATGTTGCCAACCTTCTGGGGCTTGTTCTTGCCGTCAATTGTGAACTCAACGTAGTCGCGCTCGCCGAGGCGGCGGAGCTGGTCGATTTGATCGTGATTGCGGGCAATGAGCGTACCCATCTCGCTCTTGGCCATCTTCAGGTCTTCTTTGGTGGAATTGAGGTCAGTGCTGACCGCGGTGACCTTGGTGTCCACGTTCTTGACGTCATCGGTGCCGGCCTTGGTGGCGAGCTCCGTGTGGACGGAAGTATCGAGAGCGCTGATCTTTTGCGTCGCTTGGTCATTCAGGTCGGCCGCTTCTTTGCGCGCCTTTCTGAGCTGGCCCTGGGTAATCTTGAGCTTATCGGTGACCACCTTCAGGTCTCCCTGAAGATCGGCATTGGCCTTTTCATCCTGCGCGACGCGATCTTTCAACGAAGACACGTCTTGCTCTACAGACTGTTGCACGGTCTTGACTTGCGTGGTAACGGCCTGTTGCGTGGAATCAAGCTTTGATGAAGCATTCCAGCCAAATCCCAAGCCACCAAGCGCGACCAAGCCAAGCACGATGATCGCTGGCAATTGCCAAGATGCACCACTTCTCGTTTCGATGATGTGTTCCTCTGACATAGAAATTCTTTTCTCCTCACCCTAATCTGGGCGAACTTTTTGAATTTGTAACCGGCCCGTAACAGAGAAGGTGCAAGTAATGAACCAAATGGGCACGGGGGAACAAGGAGCGAAGATCGCCGTAAGCCGATGAATAAGTGCGAGTTGGCAAAACAGGCGGAGGAAGCGGCTGGCTGGGGGCCGGTACTAGTCCTTGCAATCTTTACGCTGCGATTGCGCTTTACGGTGTTTCTTACTCTTCAAGCCGCCTTACGGCAACTCGACGCCGAACGATTTGAGATCGGAGGCAAGTTGAGCTGGAGACTTGAATTGGATGCCGCTCAATCCAAGGCGCTGTGCGGCTTCGACATAGGCTGCAATGTCATCAATATAAAGGGCTTCGTTGGCGCGAACTTTGAGGGCGCGCAGAGCCTCTTGGTATATGAAGGGATTTGGCTTGCTGGCGCGGACGGCACAGGAATAGATGCGAAGGGGGAAGAAATTGAAAAAGCTATAGTTGCCTTCCATATGGCGGACATGGATGGGGTCGGTATTGGACAGGAGGGCAAGACGGTAGCGTTTGGAAAGGCCCTCGATAAAAGAATCCTGTTGGATGGGGACTGGGTCGAGGGCGCGATTCCAGACTTCGGTGAACTGCTCAGAGGTAAGCCTCGCCCCAAGACGCTCATTCAAGTGGAGATACCAGTCGCTTGGCGAGATGCGGCCTTCCTGCCAGTCGGGCCAGCGCGGATCCTTCTCGATGGCAGACCAAAGCTCTGCAGGGGACAGCGAGGTGCCGGAGGCCAATCCTTGCATGGCGCGGGCAACGTCTACGCGGACGAGGACGCGACCGATGTCGAAGATAATGGCGCGGAGCTTTTGAGGAGGCATGGGCTTATTTAACCTTATGGTCAAATACGGCCGTTCTTGCCGGGGCAGTAGGGGAGCCATCGGCAGGGAGAGTGGCGCGAACTCCGGGATTCTTTCTGGAACGAAGCAAGCCGATAATGGGGGGAAGTAGGGACAGAAAGACAACCACGCCGATCACATAGTGGATGTACTGGCCGATGTTGGGGATGAAATGGCCAAGCGAATAGCCGCCAAGAATCGTTGCGCCAATCCAGAGGACTCCGCCAAAGGTATCGAAAAGCAGATAGCGCGAATAGGGCATCTTCGCGGCACCGGCGACAGGCGGGCAAAACGTCCGGATGATGGGTACGAAGCGCGCAAGAATGACCGCGCGACCGCCGTACTTTTCGTAAAAATCATGGGCGCGCTGGAGATGGCTGCGGCGGAAAAAGAGGGAATCTTCGCGGCGGTAGAGAGCAGTCCCAGCCGACCGGCCAATCCAATAGCCCATCTGGTCGCCAGCAATGGCGCAAAGCATGACCGGCAGCAAAAGCCACTTAAGGGGAATGACGCCAGCGTAAGAAAAGATGCCAGCGGTGATCAAGAGCGAGTCGCCCGGGAGAAAAAAACCTACAAAGAAGCCCGTTTCAACAAAAACGATGGTGCAAACGAGAGGAGCGCCTCCGGAGCGGATCAGCTCTCGAAGTCCCTCGGGTGTGTAGAGCGAGTGGAGAAATTGGAGGATGGAATGGAGCAAGCGGAACGATTCCTCGATCGGTTTAATTGAGAAGCAGGCACCGGGACGAGCACGCGCGAGCGGAGCGTCGTAAAAGCACCCAAACCAATACGGTAACAGAAAACGCCGATGTCTTCCCGGCATTCATACCAAAGGATCGTTGATGTGATAATGGCGGCGAATAAAGCAGCAAGGCGAATCATCGGGATGCCTCCGCTAGCCAAAGATAACTCTGGGCTTCAGCCTCGAGCCGGGCTTCAAATTCTTCGTGAGATTCTCGAACAGGGTTGAGCAGCTTTTGAATGCGCGGGAGAGCGCGGCGAGCGGCAGCGGCGCCAGCCTCGATGGCCTCGTCGGCGCGGTCGAAATCATCCCAGGCGAAAGATTGTACGTCGGGGCGGAGCACCAAATCCGCGTGACGTTCCCACATCTCGAGCTGATGTTTCTGCGCGGCGTTGACGGCGCGGCACACGACTTGAAAGATATTGGAAGGAGCGCCGCGGCCGCCGTCCTCGACACCTACAGAAATACCAATGACGCGCGAAGCGCCCAGATCGCGAGCAGCGCGCGTGGGAACCGGTGCGACCAAGCCGCCATCGGCGAGGCAGCGCGTGCCAATTTCAACGGGTTCGAACAAGCCAGGAAAGGCGCAACTCGCACGAATGGCTTCACAGAGATTGCCGTGGGTAAAGACGACGGGCTCGCCGTTTGCCAGATCCGTCGCAACAACGGCCATTGGAATTCGGAGATCCTCGAAGCGCCGGGACTCGAAGACTTGCTCGATTAGGTCGCCCAAGCGGTGATTGCTGGCCAGTCCGAGCCGGGAAACGCGCCAGCGAGCGATGTCACGAAAACGAATTGTGCGGCAGGTGGCGATGATGCGTGCGAGTGGCGCGCCGCTAGCGTAGGCCGCACCGAGAATGCTGCCGACGCTCGTGCCTGCAATATGTGAGACCGGTATGTGATTTTGTTCGAGAACCTGAAGAACGCCTAGATGAGCGAATCCGCGCGAAAATCCACCGCCTAAAGCCAAGCCCAGACCTGTTCTTTCGGACGAGTGCACCGTCCTGGGGTTCAGAGGAGAGTGATCGGCACCAATCATGGAGGCAGGATGCCACGCGCATGATTGGCGTCCAATGGACCGCGCGTCCTTAAAAAAAGGTACGAGCGTACTTGTGTGCCGAATGAACACAAATTCTTCTTGCGGCAACAAACAGTACCATCTTACTAGGCTAGTACCCTCTGTGTACCATTGCCCGATGCGAAGCGCTCAGCGATTCTGCTCCCGTCAGCGAGGCTTCCGAGCATCTGCAGGAGGGGGAATGGACAGCGCATACGGAATGTGGGTTGGGCAGTCCGTCGTACTGCAAGTGGCGCTAGGCGATAATAAGGTGCCGCTCCGGGGAACACTACTGAAGGACAGCAGCGAAACGGTTCGGATGAGAATTGGGGATGGCTGGGATGTGGACATCTATAAGACGATGATCCTGGCGGTTGAGCAAGATGCGATGGCGTTGCTTCCGGCGTGAGGAGGAACGATGAACAGCCAAGTGCCAAAGTATGTGACGCAAGGAAGAGCGGCGCTGCTGCTGGGAATTTCCGAGGACGAGCTTTCCAACCTTTCTCGTGAATCTGGATTGGGCCACAAGGAGTGCGCAGGGGATCAGGAAGAGACATTTTTCACGTATGAAGAGCTGAGAAAGATTTGCATGTTGACCGTGCATCAGGTGAATTAAGAAATTATCGATTTTCCTCCGGCCCCCCTCAGCAGTAACCCCCACCCCGGGTCGCTCCCCCCAGCGACCCGGGGCCTTTTTTTGAGAACATAGAATGGATGAGGTCTAAACTTTCGCGAGACACGATATTGTGGCTTTAGGATGATTGGTTAAGCGGTTAAAATTTCCTTTGACAGCGGACGCATTGGGAAAGAGACTTAGCGCCGCAACGTCACCGGGGGTATCAGAGAATGCGACTTAGGTCGTCTGGAAATGCTTGGACAGCGGCCATCGCGATTGCTCTTATAGCCGCTTCGCTGGGCTATACGGTCGCTGGAGGCACGCAGGAAGATGGCGAAAAATATGATGTAGTGATAGCCAACGGCCGGGTGATGGATCCAGAATCGGGGCTGGACGCCGTGCGCAACGTGGGAACTCTCGGGGGAAAGATTCGCGCGATTTCCTCGAGCTCGTTACAAGGAAAGGTGACCCTGGATGCGAAGGGACTGGTCGTTGCGCCGGGATTCATCGATATGCACGAACATGGGCAAGAGCCGAGGAATTATCAATTTCAAGCGCATGACGGAGTAACCACCTCGCTTGAGCTGGAAGCAGGTACGGCCGAGGTAGCGGACTGGTATGCGGACCGGGAAGGAAGGTCGCTGATCAATTATGGAGTCAGCATTGGGCATATTCCGGTGCGCATGAAAGTGATGCACGATCCGGGCACGTTTCTGCCGACCGGCGACGCGGCACATCGCGAGGCGACTCCCCAAGAGCTCGCGGAAATTGAAGCGGATATGGACAAGGGTTTTCGCGAAGGCGCGCTGGCAGAGGGGATGGGAGTAAATTACACGGCGGCCGCGACGCGTTGGGAAATTGTGGAGATGTTCCGGATTGCGGCGAAGTATCACGCATCGGTCCATGTGCATCTGCGGTACGCCGGGATCAAAGAACCTGCGACGGGGCTTGCGGGGCTTGAAGAGGTGCTGGCCGCCGCAGCGGCGACGGGCGCGCCGTTGCATGTGGTACATATCACGAGCATGGGCTTGAAACTCACGCCGGAGTTGATTTCCATGGTGGAAGGGGCACAAAGGCACGGGATGGATGTGACGACGGAATGCTACCCGTACACGGCGGGAAGCACGGCTTTGCAATCGGCGATTTTCGATCCTGGCTGGCAAGAAAGCATGGGGATTACCTATAAGGACGTGCAGTGGACGGAGACCGGCGAGAGGCTGACAGCGGAAACGTTTGAGAAGTACCGGAAAATTGGGGGAATCGTGGTGATCCATTCGATTCCAGAAGAAGCGGCGCGAGCGGCCGTGGCCAACCCCATCGTGATGATTGCCAGCGACGGAATGCCTATCACGGGCTCGAAAGTGCATCCGCGAGGACAAGGGACGTTTTCAAGAGTGCTGGGACACTACGTGAGGGAAGAGAAAGCGCTCGATTTGATGACAGCGCTTAGGAAAATGACACTGATGCCTGCGGAACGGCTGGAAAAGCGGGCCCCGGTGTTTTACGACAAAGGTCGGATTCGCGTTGGGGCGGATGCTGATATAACCGTGTTCGATCCGGAACGCATCATCGACAAGGCGACCTATGAGAATCCGCTGCAGTATTCGGAAGGAATACAGTTCGTGCTCGTGAATGGAGTTCCGGTATTGAAGGACGGGCAGCTTGTGGAAGGCGTGTTTCCGGGACGAGCGGCGCGCGCTCCCCTTTCTGAATGAGGAGCGGCGCGGGTGGATGAGCGGCGCACCCTATGTTAATATTTGAAAGTTGCGCGCCCGTAGCTCAGTTGGATAGAGCGTCTGGCTACGAACCAGAAGGTCGGGAGTTCGAGTCCCCCCGGGCGCGCCATTTCCTCTTTTTTGCACTCCTCAGGGCCAAATTGAAGGACATTCACTAAGCTGAATATGACCGGCGAGAAAATGATCGCGGAAAAGTTTCGCGCGAAGTTTGGAGTGAATCCGCACGTCTATCGCGCGCCTGGACGCGTGAACCTGATCGGCGAGCACACCGATTATAACGACGGATTCGTGATGCCCGCGGCGCTGGGATTTTACTGCTGGGTGGGGGCGAGCCTGCGGCAAGATCACAAGCTGATTGTTTCCTCGGAGGAGTTTCCGGAGCAAGCGGAAGTGGAGTTGTCTTCCGGACCGCTGCGGCCTTCGCACACGTGGAGCGATTATTCGGTCGGAGTCGCTGAGCAACTTCAAAAGGCGGGGTATCGGTTGAGCGGGGCGAATTTACTGGTGCACGGAGAAGTGCCGATGGGCGCGGGACTCAGCTCTTCGGCGTCGATTGAGGTTGCTACCGCGCTCGCGCTCTCGGAAGAATCCGGGCTCTCGATTGACCGGCCGCATCTTGCGCGCATTTGCCAGCAGGCGGAAAATGACTTCGTCGGCATGCGCTGCGGGATCATGGACCAGTTTATTTCACTGCACGGGCGGGCGAATCACGCCCTGATGCTCGATTGCCGATCGCTGGATTTTGAACTTGTGCCGATTCCTGAATCGGTGAAGCTGGTGATTTGCAATACCGGTGTGAAGCACACGCTTGCAGGAGGGGAATACAACCTTCGGCGCCAGGAATGCGAAGAAGCGGTGCGCGCGTTGCAAAAAGCGCTGCCCGAAATTCGTGCGCTTCGGGACGTGAGCCTGGAGCAACTTGAGGAGCATCGCGAGCTTCTTTCGGAGGTCTTTTACAAGCGCGCGAAGCATATCGTGACGGAAAATGAGCGGGTGTTGAATAGTGTGGAGGCGCTGCGTGAAGGTGATCTCGATCAATTTGGCGTGTACATGGCTGAATCACACGTGAGCCTGCGCGATTTATTTGAAGTAAGCTGCGCTGAACTCGATTTAATGGTTGATCTGGCCAATCGGGAGCCAGGCGTTTACGGAGCGCGAATGACGGGAGGCGGTTTCGGAGGAGCGACGATCAATCTTGTCGAAGCGCGCCACGCTGCCTCATTCGCGGAAAGCGTTGCGAAGGGTTATCAGAAGGAAACGGGTATCACCGCAGTGGTTTATACCTGCAGGCCGGCAGACGGCGCAAGCTTAGTTGAGTCTCCCGAAATGGCACGATAAGCTGAGCCACCTATGAATCAGACGGATTTCCGGACGACGCCACATCGGCGCTGGAATCCCCTTTTGCGGGAATGGGTGCTGGTTTCGCCGCATCGCACGCAGCGGCCGTGGCTTGGAAAGGTGGACAAGATTGCGGCGGCCCCGCTCGTTCAATACGACCCGGAGTGCTATTTGTGCCCTGGAAATTTGCGGGCGCAAGGGCTGCGCAACCCTGCGTATGCCGAGACGTTTGTGTTCGACAACGATTATCCCGCCATGTTGCCGAACGTTTCTTCCAACGAGATGGATCAGGACGGATTGATCGTTGCGCGCGTAGAGAGAGGAATTTGCCGGGTGGTGTGTTTTTCACCGCGGCACGATCTGACTATTCCTCGGATGGAACTGGAAGACGTGCGGCGCGTTGTTCAAGTATGGACAGAACAATATCAGGAGTTGGGCGAAGTCCCGTCGGTGAAGCACGTCCAGATTTTCGAAAATCGCGGGGCGTTGATGGGCGCGAGCAATCCGCATCCGCATTGCCAGATCTGGGCCAACGAAGAGGTGCCGAATATACCCACGAAGGAACTCGCAGCGATGCGCGGTTTCCTCGAAGACAATCAAAAGTGCATGCTGTGCGAATACTTGCGGTTGGAAATTGAGGACGGCGAAAGGATTGTTTGCGAGAATGACAGTTTTGTGGTGCTGGTACCTTACTGGGCGGTATGGCCGTTCGAGACGATGATTTTGAGCCGGCGTCATGTGGCGAGCATTGCCGCTTTGGAAGACACGGAGCCGAGGGATCTCGCGGACATCCTAAAAAGATTGACGATTCGCTACGACAATTTATTCGAGACGCCCTTTCCGTATTCGATGGGTTTTCATCAAGAGCCGACGGATGAGGAAAGCCACCCGGAGTTTCATTTTCACGCACACTATTTTCCGCCGCTGTTGCGATCCGCCACGGTGCAGAAATTCATGGTGGGATACGAACTGTTGGCCGGGCCGCAGCGCGATATCACGCCCGAAGGCGCTGCTGCCAGATTAAGAAATCTGGCCGAAACGCACTACCTCGATGCCCAGTGAACCAGCCATGAGCGCATCAGGATCGATAATGACGATTGATTCGCACCAGCACTTTTGGAAATACACGGAAGCGCGAGGCGGCTGGATTACCGACGAAATGGCATTATTGAGACGCGATTTTTTGCCGGAAGAATACGAGGGAGAGTGCGCTAGAAACGGCATAGATGGCTCCGTCGCCGTTCAGGTAGATCAGTCTGAGAGCGAGACGCTGTTTCTGCTGGACCTGGCGGAGAGCAACAGCCGCATCGCGGGTGTCGTGGGGTGGGCTGATCTATGCTCACCCCAGATCGCGGAAAGGTTGCAGTTTTTCTCGCGGTTCAAAAAACTGCGCGGATTTCGGCACATCGCCCAGGCCGAGCCTGACGAACGTTTTTTGGTGAGGAGCGATTTTCTGCGCGGAATCGGCCGGTTGCGCGAGTTTGGCTTTACTTATGACATCCTGATTTATCCCCAGCAATTGCCTGCCGCCATCGAGCTGGTTTCGCGCTTTCCGGAGCAGCGATTCGTTGTGGATCATCTTGCGAAGCCACTGATCAAAGCGGGCAGCCGCGAGCCTTGGGCCGGGCACATGCGGGCCATCGCGCAGAATCGAAACGTATTTTGCAAAGTATCGGGGATGGTGACGGAAGCGGACTGGCTGGGGTGGAAGCCGGAGGATATGCACCCGTACCTGGATGTGGTGTTTGAGGTGTTCGGACCGGAACGTGTGATGTTCGGTTCCGATTGGCCGGTGTGCCTGCTGGCGGCTAGCTATACGCGCGTAAAGCAACTCGTCGAGAATTACATACAAAGTCTTCCGGCGGCGGATCAGGAAAATGTTTTTGGCGGCAATGCAACTCGATTTTATGGGTTGAAGGCGGCACCTTGTGGACTTGCAGCTTAAAGACAAAGTTGTTCTGATAACCGGCGGCGCGAAGGGAATTGGCGAGGCGATTACGCGCGGGTGCGCGCGCGAAGGGGCGATCCCCGTGTTTGTGGACAAGGATGTCGAAGCAGGGAAGAAGCTTCAGACGGAGATGGTCATTGCCGGCGCAACTTGCAGCCTGATTTGTGCGGACGTTTTATCCGTGGAAAGCTGCCGCGCCGCCGTCGAGCAGACGTTGAAGGAGTACGGGCGGCTGGATGCGCTCGTTAATAATGTGGGTGCGAACGACAATGTGGGGCTTGAGAACGGGAGCCCCGAAAAATTTGTGAGCTCTCTGCGGCTCAATCTTTATCACTACTACAATATGGCGCACTTCGCGTTGCCGTCGCTGAAGAAATCGCAGGGCTGCATACTGAATATTGCTTCGAAAGTCGCGGTTACGGGGCAGGGCGGCACTTCCGGATATGCTTCTGCAAAGGGAGCGATTCTGTCTCTTACGCGGGACTGGGCTGCGGAACTGCTTCCCTTCGGAATTCGCGTGAACGCTGTGGTTCCCGCCGAGGTGATCACGCCGCTTTACAAGCAGTGGGTCGGCACATTTCCTAATCCCGAGCAAAAACTTGCGCACATCGTATCAAAAATACCGTTGGGCAAGCGGATGACACAGCCCAGCGAGATCGCCGCCATGGTTTTGTTTCTGATCTCGTCGCAAGCTTCGCATATCACCGGCCAGCACGTTTTCGTCGACGGCGGGTATACTCATCTCGATCGAGCATTGACCTAAGGGAGCCGCATGAGCCAGGCATCCGCGCCACTCACAGAAAGGAAATATCTTCTCCCATTTGTTTTAGTCACCAGCCTGTTTTTCCTTTGGTCGATTGGAGTGAACCTAAACGACGTTCTCGTGCCGCATTTGAAAAAAGCTTTTGCCCTGACGGACTTCCAATCGTCGTTTATTCAAGTGGCTTTCTTTGGCGGCTATTTTCTTGCGGCGTTTCCCGCCGGACGGCTGATGGAGAGGATCGGATACAGGAAAGGGATCCTGGTTGGCCTGCTGATCTGTTCCACGGGGACGCTGTTGTTTCTGCCGGCGGCGAGTTCGAGGCAGTACGCATTCTTTTTGCTCGCCCTGTTTGTAATGTCCTGCGGGCAATCTTTTCTGGAGGTGGGCGCGAATCCTTATGTGACCATTCTCGGTCCGCCCAAAAGTGCGGAGCGGCGGCTTAATTTCGCGCAATCCTTCAACTCTGTAGGCGCTGTGTGCGTCTTGACAATGGGCTCTGCATTTATTCTTTCCGGTGTCGAGCACACGCCCGCGGAAAGAGCAGCCATGAGCCCGCAACAAGTGCAAGCCTACATCGCGTCGGAAGCAAACCTGGTGAAAGTGCCGTACATCGTGATCACCGCGATTTTTCTTTTTGTGGCGGCGCTCATTTATTTTGCGCATCTCCCGGAGGTTGCTGCGCGCCAGAAAGATGGCGCTGAGCAAGACAAAAGCAAGGGTCTGACGCAGGTTTTGGCGCATCCTCATTTGATTAAGGGCGTGCTCGCACAATTCTTCTACGTGGGGGCGCAGGTGGGAATAGGGAGCTTCGTCATCCGCTTCGCGAAGCACGCTATGCCGCAAACGCTCGAGAATATGTCCGCGTGGGGCTCGCAATTTCTTGCTGGCCACCAGGGCGAAAGGGCGAGCTTTGTGACGCATCTCATCCCGGATAGTCCGGAGAAAATGGCCGCGATCTTTCTTGTGGCGCATCAAACAGGTTTCATGATCGGCAGATTTTCCGGCTCTTGGATGATGAAACGGATTCCGGCTGCGAAGCTGCTTTCGATATTCGCGATCGGCGCGCTGGTAAGCGTCCTGATCGGGATTGGCGCTTCCGGCCTGGCGGCGGTCCTCGCCATCGTGTTGGTGGGTTTCTTCAATTCCATTATGTTCCCGACGATTTTCGCGCTCAGCATAAAGAATCTTGGAGATTTGACAAAGCGAGGGTCGTCGCTTCTCGTTATGTCGATTATCGGCGGAGCGCTGATTCCCGCCGCGATGGGAAAAATCTCAGACTTGAGCAATATTCAGAGAGCCTTCGGGGTCCCTCTGTTTTGTTATGTCTACGTGATTTATTTCGCGGTGAGCGGGTACAAGCCAAGCCACCTTGCCGCAGTTTCCGACAGTCCCGCTATCGCCGAGGCAAAATGAACCGACGCTATTGTTTGACGCTGGATCTGAAGGACGATGCAAGTCTGATCGCCGAATATAAGCGTCACCACCAGAAAATCTGGCCGGCAATTACGAAAAGCATCAAAGATGCCGGGATCGAAGACATGGAGATCTACCTGCTAGGCACGCGCATGTTTATGGTGATGGAAGTGAACGAACATTTTTCCTTTGAAGCGAAATCGATGGCCGACCGCGAAAATCCAAAAGTACGGGAATGGGAAGAGCTAATGTGGAGATTTCAGAGGCCGCTTCCCGATGCCAAGCCCGGCGAGAAGTGGCTGCTCATGGAAAGAATATTCAAGCTTGAAAAGTAGGCGCCAGGGGCGGATCATTCCTCGGCTCGTTCGCAAACGGGATTCTCAATCGAAGTGTTTTTGAGCAGGAGGCTGCTGCCATGGGACCAAATCGTATTCCGCGCCGCGATTGGCTGTTAGGCACGAGCGCGTCATTCGTGACGCTTGCGGCTGCTTCTAAGACTGCCGCTGCGTTCCGGCAGCCTGGGTCGCCGGCCGCACAGCCACAAACTGTTTCCGATGCCGAGGACGCTGACCGCATTCGCCGCATGAAGTGGTGGCACGAGGCGCGTTTCGGGATGTTCATTCACTGGGGACTCTATAGCGTGCTGGGCCGCCACGAATGGGTGATGGAAAATGAAGGCATTCCCGTGGCCGAATACGAGCTTCTTGCCAAGCAGTTCAAGCCCAAGCCAAACGCCGCGCGCGCATGGGCAAAATTGGCTAAAGCTGCTGGCCAGAAATACATGGTGATGACCACAAAGCATCACGAAGGCTTCTGCAATTTCGATACGAAGCTCACGAATTACTGCGCTCCCAAACAGGGTCCGGGTCGTGATCTTGTACGCGAATATGTGGAAGCCGCTCGAGCCGAAGGCATGCACGTCGGCTTCTATTATTCGCTGATGGACTGGCACCATCCGGATGGAGCGCGCTGCGCGACAGACCCCGAAGCGCGCAAACGTTTCGTTGAATACACCCACGGCCTCATCCGCGAGCTGATGACCAACTACGGAAAAATTGATGTGCTCTGGTACGACGTGGACTGGCCGCTGGACGCCGCCGGGTGGGAGTCCGAGCGCATGAACAAAATGGTTTTTGAGTTGCAGCCGGATATCATCGTGGACAACCGCAACGGTTTGCCGGGCGATTTCTCGACCCCGGAGCAGGAAATCGTGGCGGAGAAAGGAAGCCGGTCGTGGGAAAGCTGCATGACGCTGAACGACAGTTGGGGCTACCAACGGGCCGATGACGACTGGAAGAGCCCGAAAACGGTGATCCGCAATCTGGTCTCCTGTTCGCGCGACGGCGGCAACTATCTTTTGAACATCGGCCCGAAGCCCGACGGCTCGATTCCTGAGGAATCGGTGCGCGTCCTAACGGAAGTTGGCCAGTGGATATCGCGCAATGGAGAGACCATTCACACCACGGATAGGTGCCAGGTGCATCGATCGAACTATGCGGGCTTTACGCGCCAGGGAAACACTCTGTATATGCATGTTCATTTCTGGCCGGGTGAGTACGTTGCGATAGGCGGATTGATGACGAAAGTAAAATCCGCGCGGCTGTTTGCTTCCGGCCACGAGGTAAAGTTCGAGCAGGATCGCTTCCGCGTGAGATTCCTCGGCTTGCCGAGTGAAGCCCCGGATCAGCCGGTTACCACGCTTGCCATCGAATGTGAATCGGAGCCGACACAAGACACCATGTTCGTTCGCCGAGAAAGGCCGCGCGGCGGCGTTTAACTATGTGCCGTCCATGCCCCAGTCGGCGAGGGCTATTCAGAGACGCGCAGCAGCACCACCCCATGGCCGGGCACGCGCATTTTGTAATGGTTCGGCAAAGTGCCGAGATCCTTGGCCGCCCAAATATCGCGTGCTTTCACGCCGCCCTTGTAGCCCAATCTGCCAAAACTGATTTCGATGGTTTGCGGCCAGGCGAACCGGTTGAAAATCCCCACGGCTTTTGAACCATCGGCAAGCGGCCGCGCCCAAATCTCCTCTGTCCCTTCGGCATAGACGCGGTCCGCTTGCTTGCCCAGACGGTCCTGATCGATGGCGATGACCTCTTTGTTTGTCAGCAGAGCAATGGTCTCCGGTTTCATCGTGCTTAAATCGTTGCCTGCCAGAAGCGGCGCTGCTAACAATGCCCACAGGGCCATATGCGTGCGGTACTCCTCCGGATTCATTCCACCGTTTCCGACTTCCAGCATGTCCGGATCATTCCAGTGACCAGGTCCGGAAAATCTAGCAAGCCCCGCCTGTTCGAATCCAATCTCCGTCATCCGCGCATAATTGTCGGAGATGTCTCCCGTCGTCCGCCAGGAGTTTCCGCCCACAGAAGCGCCCCAGCGCCACACAGCATCGGCGCCGTATTGGCAGAGGCTGAAAACGATCGGACGGCCGGTCTTGAGCAAAGCCTTGTGCATTTTCACGTACGCGTCGAGCATCATCTTGTGCGCTGCATCCGGCGAACCTGCCTGCTTCATCATGTCGTCGAAGCTGCAAAGGTCGTACTTCAAATAATCGATGCCCCACGCCGCGTATGTCTGCGCGTCCTGCGCCTCGTGCCCGTAGCTCCCTTCAAATCCGGCGCAGGTTTTCGGGCCAGGCGAAGAATAGATTCCAAGTTTCAGCCCTTGCGCATGAACGTAGTCCGCCAGCGCTTTCATGTCCGGAAATTTGCTGTTCGCGTGAACGACGCCTTGGGCGTCCCGGTTACCCTGCCAGGTGTCATCGATGTTGATGTACACGTATCCTGCGTCTCGCATCCCGCTCGACACCATCGCATCGGCCTGTGCCCTTACGGTGGCGTCATCGATTTTGCCGGCGAAATGATTCCAGCTATTCCATCCCATCGGCGGAGTGGCGGCGAGAGAAGGTGCCTGGGCCTTGCCTTGTGCGCCGATCGCCAGCGATAGAAAAGCGAGCATCGCGAAGCGCAGTTGCATCACAGACGTTTTGCGGCGGAAATCGGATTGCATGATAAGTCCCTCGTGGCGCCGGAATCTTAGGCTAATAGAGTTGATGCGGCGACTCACTTCCATTCCAGTCCCGGCGGCGAGTCATTTTACACAAATAGTGGCCTCTGCAGCATTCGATACCGAGCCGCGGCAGATGCTACCCGGCAAATGCGGCTTTCATCAAGCCGCCGCCGCTGGGCAAATCGTCCACTTCTATGCCCGCTTGGTCAACTAGCGCTCCGAGTAGCTCCCGTGGCGGCCAGAGTTATGTAGGTATATCTACTGTATTGACGCTTTATTACAGCACGAGTATATCTGCCGGGCCCTCAAGGAGGTTTCCCCTATGGAGCGCTATTCTATTTGTGAGAATCCCAAATGCCACTTTGTCCTCGACCGTCGTATAAACGGTAAATCGTTGGACGGCGCGCAACTCATCTTAAAGAAATGTCCAACCTGCGGTGGCGACTGGTCGTCGACTTGCCCGTCATGCAGGTTGACGCTGACCGTCAAACTGGTTGGCGGGCTCCCTTACGCTGTTTGCTGCGATCGCAGGCCTCACGCGAAAGCAAGGGCTGCCTAGCCTGGATTTCCGCAATCGCCGAAGCGCGGCCCCGTCCCGGCCGTTCGGAAAAAACAAGATTAGCTTGGGAACGCACGCCATGGCGTCCTCGCTGGACTCCGCGTGAGAGCCGAGCACTCGGCTGCACCTGCGCACGCACCCCGAAGCTTGGCATCTGCGAATGTGCCGGCCCTGGACATCACGACGCCGGTTATTCTGCTTCTGATCATTGGCGCGATCCGCAGAAAGCCTGGCTGCATCGAAATGGCCGAGGGCGACACCATTCTTCTTGATGAAATTGGAGAGCTTTCGCGTTGCCTTCAGTTAAAGTTGTTGCGTGGAATATTTCTTCTATCAATACGTAATCTTGTCTGTCTTCGCGGTCCAGGCTGCAAATCCCGCCTGCGCCTCTTCCCGCATCATCTGAATCGCCGGAATCCGCCGCCGCGCGTCCGGATGTTTCAATTCTTCGTAAATAAACGAATCATCAAAACCAATTTTCGCCGCATCTTCAGCCGTATTCGCAAAATAAATCCGCGATAGCCGCGCCCAATAAATCGCCCCCAGGCACATCGGGCAAGGCTCGCACGATGTATACAGCTCGCAGTCCTTCAATTCAAACGCTCGAAGCTTCTCGCAAGCCTGCCGGATCGCAAGCATTTCCGCATGCGCCGTCGGATCATTCGTGGAGGTCACTCGATTCATGCCCTCCGCGATGATCTTTCCCTCTCGCACAATCACCGCGCCAAACGGTCCGCCTTGCCCGCTTTGAACCCCCTCAATCGAGAGCTGAACCGCCCGCGCCATGAATGGATTGCTCATCTGTGATCGCCACCGCACCTCAATTTCGCCGCTAATCGCCGCAAGTATATCCCCGGAAAACTTCCACCCAGCACTTTTTTCGTCTTGAATTATCGATTTTGCTGACTTGAAAACATGCAGCTATCAGTCTACGCTCGAACCTAACGCTCACGCGATTTTCCACGAACCAGCTATCGCTTATGAGTCTCCGCGCCTTCTTTTCCCGCCGTGTAGTGACGCCCGACGGTGTTCGCCCCGCCGCACTCCTCGTCGATGGTGACAAAATCCTCGACGTAGTCCCTCCCAATCAAGTCCCGCCCCACGCGCAATCCCACGATTTTGGCGACGCTGCCATTCTTCCTGGCCTGGTGGATTCTCACGTCCACATCAACGACCCCGGCCGCGCCGATTGGGAAGGCTTCGAAACCGCCACGGGCGCCGCCGCCGCCGGTGGCCACACTCTCCTCGTCGACATGCCTCTGAATTGCATTCCCGCCACCACCAACATCCCCGCCCTCGAAGCAAAGCGCGCCGCCGCGCAAGGCCGCTCCCGCATCGATTGGCTCTCCTGGGGCGGCGTTGTCGCCGACAACCCGCTCGACATCGAGCCCCTCGCCGACGCAGGCGTCCCCGGCTTCAAATGTTTTCTGGTCCATCCCGGCATCGATGGCTTCACTATGGTCACCGAACCCCAGCTCCGCGCCGCCCTACCTCATGTCGCCCGCACCAAACTCCCGCTTCTCGTCCACGCTGAACTCCCTGCACCCATCGATTCCGCCACAAAAAATCTTGTCGATGCCGATTGGTCCGTCTATCAAACCTATCTCCAATCTCGTCCCGAAGAAGCCGAACTCTCCGCAATCCGCCTCCTCCTTTCTCTCTGCCGCGAATTCAAATTTCGCCTCCACATCGTCCATCTCTCCGCCGCGAGCGCCCTCCCCGAATTGCGCGCCGCGCGCGACGAAGGTTTGTCCCTAACCGTTGAGACCTGCCCCCACTATCTCCATTTCACTTCCGAAAAGATCCCCAACAAGGCAACTCTTTTCAAATGCGCCCCGCCCATCCGCAGCCGCGAAAATCGCGAACAACTGTGGCAAGCCCTCCGCGAAAAAATCATCGACCTCGTCGTCACAGATCATTCCCCCTGCCCGCCAGAGATGAAACGCCTCGCCGAAGGCAATTTCCAAACCGCCTGGGGCGGCATCCCTAGTCTCTCCATTGCGCTGCCAGTGATGCACACCGAAGCTCTCCAACGTGGCTTTGCGCTCAATGAAATCGCCCGCTGGATGTCCGAAGCCCCCGCCAACCTCGCCGGCTGTGCAAATCGCAAAGGCCGTTTGGCCCCGGGCTACGACGCCGATTTCGTAGTATTCGACCCCGAAAGGGAATTCCTAGTTACGGAAAGCCGCCTGCACTACCGTCATCCAGTTTCCCCGTATCTCGGCGAAACACTGCGCGGCGAGGTTAAAGCCACCTTCCTTCGGGGCCAAAAAATATTCAGCGAAGGTGAATTTCCAGCAACTCCCATCGGCAAGGAATGTCTTCTATGATGTTTTCCTTTGGAGACTTTCCAATCGGCTTCCGGCCTCGTAGGGGCGGGGCTTGCCCCATAAGCGCTAAGATAAGGATTGACCGTGATCTCTAGTTTCTGTACCCTGAGGGCATGAATGCCCTTGACGAAGACTGGAAAATCCTTCTGGGATTGTTCCCGCCGGACTGGGAAGTCGCGGCACGCCGAAGCGGTGCGGTCGCGCGTCTTCGTGGTTTCGAGTCCGTCCAGGAGGTCTTGCGCACTCTGTTGGTGCACGTCGGTTGCGGCTATTCGCTGCGCGAGACAGCGGTGCGAGCGAAGGCAGCTGGCGTTGCCGAAGTGTCGGATGTGACGCTGTTAAATCGCTTGCGACAAGCCGAGGGATGGCTGCAGCGCCTGTGCCAGGAATTGCTGGCGGAGAATGGAGTGGAATGGCGCGGGCCACAGTCACGGCGGCCGATCCGCGCCGTAGACGCAACCGTGATCAAAGAACCGGGCAAAACCGGTTCGCAGTGGCGTCTGCACTTCAGCCTGCGGCTGCCGGAGTTGTCTTGTGATTTCTTCCAGATCACGGCCGCCGAGGGACAGGGGAACGGCGAGCAGTTGCGGCGGTTCCCCGTAGCGGCGGGGGATATCATCTTAGCGGATCGCGGATACTCGAACCCGCCCGGAGTGGCCGCAGTGTATCGACAAGACGCGGACGTCATTGTCCGAGTGAACACTTCCTCTCTGCCGTTGTTCGGGCCCACGGGGCAGCCTCTCGCTTTGCTGCCGAAGTTGCGGAAGATCCGGGCCGCCGGCACGGTTCGCGAATGGCCGGCCTGGGTGCACGAGCAGAATCGGCGTATTGCAGGGCGTCTCTGCGTGGTGCGGAAAACTAAGCAAGCCATCGCCTTGGCGCAACGGCGTATTGCTCTCAAGGACCAAAAAAGACAGCGCCAAAGCACACCGGAAACGCGGGAATACGCCCACTATGTAATCGTCTTCACCACCCTGCGCGAGTCCGAGATGGGTGCGGGTGAAGTGTTGGAATACTATCGTTTCCGGTGGCAAATTGAGCTGGTGTTTAAACGGCTCAAGTCCATTCTAGCCATGGGCCACTTGCCCAAGTACGACGAGCAGAGTTCTCGGGCCTGGCTCTACGGGAAACTCCTGGTGGCGCTGCTGACGCAGAAGTTAGTGCGCCTCGGTTGCGCTATTTCCCCCTGGGGCTACGATCTCTGGCAAACCACCGGTGCACAGCCCCTGGCGTGAGTTCCAGTTTGCCCTGCACCAACTCCAGCAAACCGTTGCTCCCCGATTGAGGCTGGAGGAAGTCCTAACGCACTGGAATGAGATCGCCATGGCGCTGGCCGAGCGCAACCGCAAGAGGATTCCGCAGCTCAACCGCCTTCTCTTATCTTAGCGCTTATGGGGGCTTGCCCCGCCCTGCCGTGTCTATCCAAATTTCCGGCCGAGCCGCTCCCGCAAACGCCCCACATCCGTGCTTCGCAGTGTTTGTCATACACTATTGGAAGCGCGCGAACCGCTGCCAGAGTTTGGGCTCTTCTGCTATCCGCATGAAAACCAATTCCATCGTCGGCGTCTCCGTCCCCCGCAGGGAAGGCCGCGGAAAAGTCACCGGCGAAGCCTGCTACGTCGATGACATGACTTTGCCCGGCATGCTCTACGGCGCCACCGGCCGCAGCCGCATCCCTCGCGGCAAAATAAAATCCATTGCCTTCGGCCCCGGCATCAACTGGAACGAATTTATCATCGTCACCGCGAAAGATATTCCCGGCACAAATTGCATCGCTCTCATCGAAGACGATCAGCCCTGCCTGGCCGATGGCGTCATCAATCATCCCGAAGAGCCCATTCTTCTCCTCGCTCATCCCGATCGCCATCTTCTTCCCAAAGCCGTCGAATCCGTCTCCATCGAATACGATCCCCTCCCCGCCATCTTCACCATCGAAGAAAGTGAGCGACGCTCCGAAATTATCTGGGGGCAAGACAACGTCTTCAAAACTTATCTAATCGAAAAAGGCGACCTCGACGCCGCCTTTCAAAACGCTGACTTCATCGTCGAAGCGGAATACACCACCGGCGCGCAAGAGCAGCTCTACATCGAAAACAACGGCATGATCGCCGCCTTCGATCCCGAGCATGGCCTCACCGTCTGGGGCTCTCTCCAATGCCCGTACTACGTCCACAAAGCCCTCATGAAACTTTTTGCTCTCCCCGCCGATCGCGTCCGTGTCGTGCAAATGGAAACCGGCGGCGCGTTCGGTGGCAAGGAAGAGTATCCGTCGATGATCGCTGCCCACGCCGCGCTCTTAGCGATGAAATCCGGCAAGCCCGTAAAAATTATTTATGACCGACTCGAAGATATGGCCGCCACCACGAAGCGTCATCCTTCCCGCACGCGCCATCGCACCGCCGTCAGTAAAGGAGGCAAAATTCTCGCCGGTGAAATCGATTTCACCCTCGATGGCGGCGCTTACAAAACCCTCTCGCCGGTCGTCCTTTCGCGCGGCGCCATTCATGCCGGCGGCGCATACTACTGGCCCAGCGTTCGCATTCGCGCAAGAGCCGTCGCCACCAACGTCCCGCCTCACGGCGCCTTCCGCGGCTTCGGCGCGCCGCAGTCCCTCTTCGCCCTCGAGCGCCACATGGACCGCATCGCCCAAGTCGTTGGCCTCACCCCCGCCGAAATTCGCCACCGCAATTTTCTTCAACCCGGCCAAACCACCATCACAGGGCAAACGATTAATGAACCCATCGATCTCCCCAAACTCCTCGATCGCGCTCTCGAACTCTCCGCCTATCACTCAAAAAAAGAAAAGTTCGCAAAAGAAAATCCGCAACAAAACATCAAGAAGGGAATTGGCATCGCCGCCTTCCTTCACGGCGCCGGTTTCACCGGTTCCGGCGAGCGTTATCTCGGTTCCACCGTCGGCCTCGAAATCTGCCCCGATGGCCACGTGCGCATCCTCGTCTCCAGCACTGAGTTTGGCCAGGGCACCAACACCGTCCTCTGCCAAATTGCCGCCGAAGCGCTCGGCGTCCGTTATGAAGACGTCTCCATCGCCCAGCCCGATACGCACGAAGTTCCGAACAGCGGCCCCACTGTTGCCTCTCGCACAGTGATGGTCGTAGGAAAACTCGTCCAATCCGCTGCCGCAGGCATCAAGAAAACTCTGACCGCTTCCGGCCTCCTTTCCGATCCCTATGCGCCTGAAGAATTCCGCGCCGCCGCGCGCGCCTACTTCGCAAAGCACGGTAAATTCCGCAGCCTCGCGCAATACGAGCAGCCCGGCGAAATCGTCTGGGACGAGGAAAAATATCGCGGCTCCGCCTACGCCGCCTTCGCCTGGGCCGTTTACGTCGCCGAAGTCGCCGTCGATCTAACCACCTACAGCGTCTCCGCCGAAGATTTCGTCGCTCTGCAGGAAGTCGGAAAAGTCCTTCATCCGGTGCTCGCCAAAGGCCAAATCATCGGTGGCGTCGCGCAAGCCATCGGTTTCGCTCTCTATGAAAAAGTGATTTGGGAGCAAGGCCGCATGCAAAATGGCCAGATGACCAACTACATCATGCCCACTTCCGCCGATCTTCCCCCCATTCGCGTTTATTTCGAAGAACTAGGCAACGTCCACGGCGCGTACGGCGCAAAAGGAATCGGCGAACTCCCCATGGACGGTCCCGCACCAGCCATCGTCAATGCCGTCGAAGATGCTCTCCACGTTCATTTCACTGCGATCCCGCTGCTTCCAGAAGATATCTTCAGTGCGCTCTCTGAATCCACGCCTCTCGAAACCGCGCTGCCCTCCACACAAGGCAATCGTCGATGACCGAAGCCTTGACGTCTTGCGCGAAAGTAGAGATTGTTCTCACCGTAAACGGGAAGCTCGAAACCCTGCAGGCGTTTCCGATGGAGCGCCTCCTCGACGTTCTCCGCAACGAACTCGGCCTCACCGGCGCGAAAGAAGGCTGTGGCGAAGGCGAATGCGGCTCTTGCTCCGTCCTGATCGGTGGCACGCTCGTAAATAGCTGCCTGATTCCCGTCCTTCAGGCGAGCGGCGCGAATATCGTCACCATTGAAGGCCTCGCGCCAGATGGCCACTTGCAAAAGTTACAGCAAGCCTTTCTCGATTGCGGCGGCGCGCAGTGTGGCATCTGCACTCCCGGTATGATCCTAGCCGCCCATCATCTCCTCACCAAAAAACCTCAGCCTACCCTCGATGAAATTCGCGAAGGCCTATCCGGCAATCTCTGCCGCTGCACCGGCTACACGCAAATCATCGAAGCCGTCGCCGAAGCCGCGCGCCGTGAGGCCGCCGCATGAGGGCCAACCCAGCCGAATTTGAACTCGTTGCTCCGTCAACCTTGCCCGCTGTGCTGTCTCTCCTTGCGCAAGATCCTGGCGCGTGGCTTCCCATCGCCGGCGGCACTGATCTCATGGTCCAGTATTCCGCCGGAAAACTGCCCGCGCGAAAGCTCGTCAGCATTTGGAATCTTCCTGAATTGCGCCGCATCGAAGTTTTTCCAGATGAAGTGCAAATCGGCGCAGGCTGCACGTACACCGACTTGCGGCAAAACGAAATCATTAATTGCGAATTTTCTTTGCTCGCCCGCGCCGCAAGCTGGACTGGCGGAATCGCCAACCAAAACCGCGGCACCTTCGGCGGCAATATCGTCAACGCTTCTCCCGCCGCGGATTCGCTCCCTGCGCTTCTCGCCTATGACGCCGAACTGCTCCTCGCTTCCGTTCGCGGCGAACGCCGCATTCCTTACGCCAACTTTCATCTCGCCTATCGCAAGACTCAGCTTGCGCCCGATGAACTCATTCGCGCCATCTGCCTGAAGCAACGCTTTTCGGGCTACTATGCATATACGCGAAAAGTGGGAGCGCGCAACGCACAAGCCATTTCAAAAGTGTGCCTCGCTGCTTTAGGCCGTATTACAAACGGTGTCGCCGAAGATATTCACCTGGCCATGGGAAGCGTAGCTCCTGTTCCTCTTCGCCTCGCCGAAACCGAACGCCTCATCAAGGGAAACCCAATCGACCTCCAGCTCATCGAATCCGCCCGCACTGCAGCCTCAGCGGGGATTCAACCGATCGACGACATTCGCTCCTCAGCACGCTATCGCGCCGCCGTCGCCGGAAATCTCGTCGCGGAATTTCTAGAAAAGCTAGACGCGCACCACCTCTCGGAACAAAAAAGCAAAGCTGTGCTCACTCGATGGAACGCCATGCCATCGGAGGCGGCCGCGGGAAGTATCCTGCCTTGCTGCGGCTCAAAAACCTGGGCACGCGCCATGGCCGCTCGCAGGCCGATCCTCGACGAAGCGTCTCTGCTGGCCTCCTGCGATCAAGCCTGCGACGCTCTCTCCGATTCCGATTGGCTCGAAGCGTTCCGCAGCCATCCTCGAATCGGCGAATCTCGTTCGTCGGCCGAGAGCACCGCGCAGTCCGCAGCGTGGTCCAGCGATGAGCAACGTAATGTTGGCTCTGCTGCCGACGAAGTTAGAGCTGCCCTCGCCGAAGGGAATCGCGCCTACGAGCATAAATGTGGCCGCATCTTCATCGTCTGCGCCACCGGAAAATCGCCAACGGAAATCCTGGCAATTCTCCGGCGCCGCCTGCAAAATGACGAGACCACGGAACTTCACGAAGCAGCCGAGGAGCAGCGCCTAATAGCCCATCTTCGGCTCAAGAAATGGCTCAACTCATGACCCGCATTTCAACGCACGTTCTGGATACCGCACAGGGAACGCCCGCTGAGGAAGTTCCGGTGCGCCTCGAAAGACGAGAGCTCGCCGGCGAATGGCGCATGCTTTCCTCTTCCCAAACTGACGCCGAGGGCCGCTGCGAACAGCTGCTGCCCGAGGGCGAATCTCTCCGCGCCGGGATTTACCGTCTCACGTTCGACGCCGCAACCTATCATCACGCGCATAACCTCGAGGGACTTTATCCAGTCGTCGAAATTACGTTTCAGGTCCGCGGCGGCGAATCCCATTTTCATATTCCGTTGCTTCTCAGCCCGCACGGTTACACGACGTACCGGGGAAGCTGATCTCATGATCGAACTCGCCGAAAACAATTACGGCAAATCGCGCGTTCGCCTCGTAAAAGTGAAGCGGCATCCCACTCATCACGATTTCCGTGAGTGGACCATCGAGATTCGGCTCAAGGGTGATTTCGAGTCCTGCTTTACCTCCGGAGACAACAGCAAGATTCTTCCCACCGACACGATGAAAAACACGGTCTATTCGCTCGCGCGAAATTCCTCCGCCGAATGCATCGAGGAATTCGGCAAAGAACTGATCTCTTTTTTTCTCGCCCACAACCCTCAAGTCTCCGCCGCGCGTGTCATCCTTTCGGAAAAAAAGTGGGAGCATCTGAACGTAGGCGGAAAGCCCCATCCCACGACCTTCGTGCAATCTAGCGACGAGCGCCAAACAACGGAAATATCCGCCGCGAAAAATGCTGCGCTCTCCGTGAGTTCCGGCCTCGATAATCTGATCATCATGAAAACAGCCAACTCGGAATTTGTGGGATTCATCAAGGACTCGCTCACCACTCTTCCGGAAACCACCGACCGCTTGCTCGGCACTTCGGTTCGTGCGCAGTGGAAATATTCGTCCCCCGATGTTCCTTTCTCTTCGCTGCGAACCAAAATCCGCGAGGTCCTTCTAAGCGTATTCGCTTCGCACGCTAGCAAATCCGTTCAACACACTCTGTACGCCATGGGCGAAGCCGCGCTCGCCAGTGTCCCAGAAATCGAAGACATCACGCTGACGATGCCCAACGTGCACTGTCTTCTCGTTGACCTCTCTCGTTTCGGCCAGGACAATCCCAACGAAATTTTCGTGCCTATCGACGAGCCGCACGGCACTATAGAAGCACGCCTCTGCCGCCGGGGGTAAGGCTTCGTGCCCATGTCTAAAAATGCAAAAAATCGCGCCGAAGAGGTCCTGGCCCGCTGCAAGCTTCTCGCCACTTTCTCCGAAGATGCGGGCAGCACACGCCGCACGTTTCTCTCCGCGCCTATGCGCGATTGCCATCGCGAAATCACAAAATGGTTGCGCACCGCCGGAGCCGAAGTCACCATCGACGCCGCCGGAAATCTGCGCGGCTTCTATCCTGCCGCGCAATCGGGAGCGCCGCGTCTGCTCATCGGCTCTCATCTCGATACCGTCCCAAACGCTGGCGCCTACGATGGTGTTCTCGGAGTTGTGCTCGCTGTCGCTCTGCTCGAATCTCTCGATCACCGCCGCCTTCCCTTCGCCATTGAGGTTCTCGGATTCTCCGAAGAGGAAGGAGTCCGTTTCGGTTTGCCCTTCATTGGAAGCCGGGCATTGGTCGGCAGTCTCGATGCCGATCTCCTGAGCCGCCGCGATGCAAACGGAATTTCCGTTCGCTCTGCTATCGAAAACTTTGGCCTGAATCCTGCCGAAATTCCGCACGCCGCCGTCAGCGAAGACGCACTCGCCTACTTGGAATTTCATATTGAACAAGGACCGGTCCTCGAATCGCACGGACTTCCTCTCGCCGCTGTCGAAGCGATTGCCGCGCAAACGCGCATCGAATTTACATTTATGGGCCGCGCCAATCACGCAGGCACCACGCCAATGCATCTTCGCCGCGATGCCGTTGCCGCCGCCGCGGAATGGATCGTTGCGGTCGAGCGCACGGCCCTCGCTGAGCCCGGCCTCATCGCCACCGTTGGCCAAATCGAAGCAAAACCCGGCGCCATCAACGTTATCCCCGGCGAGGCTCGTCTCTCTCTCGATGTGCGTCATCCGTCCGACGCCGTAGCCACCGGCGCAGCGGAGAACCTCGTTCATCTCGCAGAAGAAATCGCCGAGCGCCGCGGGTTGTCGCTGAGGCGCAAAGCGTTGCTCAACCAGAAAGCAGTGGCCATGGATCCGTTTCTCGTCGATCAAATCGAGCAGGCCATCCGCGCTGTAGGCTGCCAGCCGCATAGCATGGCCAGCGGCGCAGGCCATGACGCCATGATACTCGCCGAAAAAATTCCGTCGGCGATGATTTTCTTGCGCTCGCCTGACGGCATTAGCCATGACCCTGCCGAATCCGTCGAAATCGATGACGTCGCCAAAGCCCTCGAATGCGGCATGCATTTGCTCGATCAGCTCGCAAAATCCTCCGAATTCCTAAAAAGGATGTGCCGTGCATAATCTCGGTCAAACGCGAAGCGCCCAAAAAAGCAATCACATGCTCATTACGCCGGACACGTTCGTCCGAACCACGCTGCCGGGTATGAAATCCTGTGCGGCCATTGTCCACGCCGGGCCAGGCTGCGGCGCGAAATTCATGCAGTACACCGCAGAGTTCGAGCCCGCCGGCGAACTCGGCGATATTCACGCGCAACGCTTTCTCTACGTTCTCGAAGGCCATCTCACCGTGGAAGTTGATGGTCGAAAAAGTGAACTTGGCCCGCACGGTTATGCCTATTTTCCGGAAGGCACTGCTCATCGGATAATGGCAACAAGCGCGAGCCGCGCCGCCGTCATTGAGAAATTTTATCAGCCCCTCGGTTGGCCTGATTCGCCTGGCACTTTCGCGTCTTCCGAGCTCGCTTCCGTTGAACCGCCGCGCGCGATTATTTCTAGCGAAGATTCTGTCATCGCGAAACCGCTCAACGACGACGCGAGTCTCGCAGTAAAATGCCTCCTTCCTGACGCGATGCCATTCGATTTCGCGGTGAACACCATGGTCTACCAGCCGGGAGCCGCGCTCAGCATGGTCGAAATGCACATCATGGAGCATGGCCTCTTGATGCTCGAAGGCGGCGGCATCTACCGCCTGGGCGATTCCTGGTATCCCGTCACCGCCGGCGATTTTATTTATATGGCGCCGTGGTGCCCGCAGTGGTTCGGAGCGATCGGCAAAGTCGCCGCGAAATATCTCATTTACAAAGACTCGAATCGTCATCCGCTGTCTCCAGCGCCAGAATCGGGTATCGCGCGATGAGTATCGAAATCGATAGTGAACGCTTGCAAGCGGAAATCGAGGAGTTGGCGAAGATTTCCGATGCGGAGCCGCCAGCGGTGACGCGGGTCGTTTTTTCGGAGACGGATGTGCGCGCGCGGGAATGGTTCATCCAACGCTGCTGGGAAGCAGGGTTGGAAGTGGACAGAGATGCGGTTGGAAATATGTTTGCGCGATGGAGCGGCACGGAGCCGGATGCGCCGGTTGTAGGCACGGGGTCGCACATCGACGCGATTCCGAACGCCGGAGAATATGACGGCGTCGTGGGTGTCCTCGGCGGGCTCGAAGCGATTCGAGCGCTGCAGCGCAGCGGCTTTCAGCCGAAGCATTCGATCGAGTTGTTGCTGTTCACCTCCGAGGAGCCGACGCGGTTTGGAATTGGCTGTCTTGGCAGCCGGCTGCTTTCGGGCACAATGTCTCCGGAGTTGGCGCGAAAGCTTGTGGACAAAGATGGCGCGTCGCTCGAAGAAGTTCGGGGCAAGGCTGGGTTTGTCGAGCCGCTCGAAGATGTAGAGCTGGATGGCGACTACTACAAAGCATTTGTCGAGCTGCACATCGAGCAAGGACCGCTGCTCGAGCAGAAGAAGATTCCGCTGGGAATTGTGACCAGCATCGCGGCGCCTGCAAGTTACAAATTTTCCGTGGAAGGTGCGGGCGGACACGCGGGCGGAATGCTGATGCCCGATCGGCGAGATGCGCTGTGCGCCGCTGCGGAATTGATTTTGGCGATTGAAAGCGCGGCAAAATCGAGCGGCGCGATTGACACCGTTGCGACTGTGGGGATTTGCAACGTGTTTCCTGGAGCGGTGAACTCGATTCCGAGCCGCGTGGATTTGACATTGGATGTTCGCGATACGAGCCCGGATCGGCGGGATGCCGCGATGCGTGCGATTGAAGCGGCGCGGCAAACGATTGCAGCGAAGCGCGGAGTTATCATTCGCGAAGAGCTGGTGAATGCGGATGCTCCCGCGGAGTGCGCTCCAGAAATTATCGAGACGCTTTCGCTGGCTTGCGCCAAGTATCAGTTTGCTTCGATGCCAATGGTGAGCCGCGCTTATCATGATTCGCTTTTTATGTCGCGTATCGCTCCCGTGGGGATGCTGTTTATTCCTTGCCGGAATGGGTATAGCCATCGGCCGGATGAATATGCTTCGCCGGAAGACATTGAGCGCGGAGTTTTGGTGCTGGCGGAAACGATGGCAAGTCTTGCAGCTTGAGGAATGGTGAGCCGCGCACTTAGTGTACTGATTTGCAAGGCGGGCACGGCGTGCCGTGCCCCTACGAGAGAGTGGGTCGTGATTCGCGGGGCGCGATTCACTTTGACTCCAGAAAACTGCGGTGGCGGGCGTAGCCGGGCTTGATGGCGTTGTAGATGAATTTCAGGCGCTGGTCGTAGGGCAGAAAAGCGCTTTTCATTGCGTTGATGGTGATTTTTTCGAAGTCGTCCAGGCCGAGACCAAACGTGTCCGTAGCGGCCTGGAATTCTCTGGTCATGCTGGTGTTGCTCATCAGGCGGTTGTCGGTGTTTAGCGTTACGCGGAATTTTTCCTGGTAGAAAATCTTGAAGGGATGCTCGGCGAGGCTGCGGGCGGCGCCTGTTTGGACGTTGCTGATGAGGCAAATTTCGAGGGGAATTCTTTTATCGAGAACGTATTGCGCGAGGTCACCTAGTTTTACGACTTTGCCGTCTTCGGCGACGGCGATGTCTTCGATCAGGCGCGTGCCGTGGCCGATGCGGTGAGCGCCGCAATATTGGATGGCTTGCCAGATGGATTCTTTGCCGAAACCTTCGCCCGCATGAATGGTGATGTTGAAATTCTGGCGCTGAATGTAGTGGAACGCGTCGACGTGTTTTTTGGGTGGGTAGCCGCCTTCTTCGCCTGCCAGATCGAAGCCGACGACACCGCGCTCGCGGAAGTCCACGGCGAGCTCGGCCATTTCGAGCGAGACGTCCATATTGCGCATGGCGCAGATAATCAGCCCGCTCGAAATGCCGAAGTCCTTCCGGCCGCGTTCGAGGCCTTTTAGCACGGCGGAGACAACCTGTTGATGGCTTAGACCATTTCGCGTGTGAAAAATCGGGGCGAAGCGCGTCTCGAAGTAGACGACGCCGTCATTGCTCAGGTCTTCGGCTTGTTCATAGGCGACTCGTTCGAGGGCTTCTTCGGTTTGCATTACGGCTATGGTGTGGACAAAGCCTTCGAGATATTTGGCGAGGCTGCCTTGGTTTGCTCCCTGGTGGAACCAGTGGGCCAGGTCTTGCGGCTCTTCGGTAGGAAGACCAGCGTAGTGTTCGGCTTTGGCAAGATCGATGACGGTTTCGGGGCGGAGGACGCCGTCCAGGTGTTCGTGCAGCAGAACTTTGGGGAGATTTTGCAAGAGTTCGCGATCAAGCTTCATGGATGCCTCGGGCTTTGTCGGTTTGCGGCGTTCGGAAAGATGCTATCAGGCACCTTTGGGCCAAACCAGCGTGGGATGGCATGCTGGGCGTAATCGGCGGATGTGTACGGAGACAGCCAAGATTGGCTGTCCCACTTTTTAGTTAACAATAACGGGACATCCCCCCTAGGTTTTGTATAAACATTCATTCTAAAGGCACATAAAGTCGTTTGTTTTGATGCAGTTTTGTAAGTATTGATGGTAGGGAAGATATTGGCGAGCGGTGAGTGATGGGCCACAAGAAGCAAGACTGTGGATAAAGTGGGAAGGGATTGGGTGGAAGGCCGTGGATGGGGTACCCCCTATGCGTGACGGAAAGTGTGCGTATGCGCATGAGAGAAAAAGACTTGCGGCGATTCCTGCGTGAACAGCAGGGTGACAGTGATCGAGGCGGTCTAAGAGGGGCGGCGTATGATAGGGGATGGCGCGAGCGAATCATAAGGAATGTTAGCAGAAAATGGGCTGGATGTCTACTACTCTATGAGTTTACTCAGTAGGTGATTCGAACGGGGAAGTGCGGAATCGAGTGAGAGCGGCAGAAGTCGAGGAGTTTGAATGAGTTGGCCGGATTGAGACCGTTTTGGCGAGGCTGTGGAAATGCGTGGAAAAGTGGATCGGGAAGGGTAGTGGTGGGCAGCGGAGTGCGAGTAGAAGATCAGGTGTACATGTGACAGATAAATGCCTTAGATTTTGGCCTGGAACACTGCTTGAAGGTGATTAGTCTTCCAGCGTGGGCAAAGTTTGCAGGACTTGTGAAGCTTTTGGGCGATTTGGGACGGGGTCGTCTTTGCGGATTTTACCGTCACGAAAAACGAGGACGCGTTTGGCAAATTGCGCGATGTCGTGTTCGTGGGTAACCAAAACAATGGTCAGTCCCTTGTCGTTCAGGTCCTGGAGGATCTGCATGATCTCGACTGAGGTGCGGCTGTCGAGATTGCCGGTGGGCTCGTCGGCCAACAAGATGGAGGGACGGTTGACGAGAGCACGCGCGATGGCGACGCGCTGTTGCTGCCCTCCGGACATCTGAGACGGATAGTGCTGCGCGCGTTCAGCCAGGCCGACTAACGCCAAGGCTTCGGAGGCGCGCTTTTCGCGCTCGGCCTTGCCGATTTTCGTGTACAGGGTCGGCAGTTCGGTATTTTCAAGCGCCGTGGTCCGCGCCAGCAAATTAAATCCCTGGAATACAAATCCGATCTTGTGGTTTCGAATCAGCGCCAAGGCTCTCTTATCGTGCTGCGAAACGTCCGTGTTTTCCAGCAAGTAGCGGCCGGAACTCGGCCTATCCAGGCATCCGAGAATATTCATGAACGTGGACTTGCCACTGCCGCTTGCGCCCATGATGGCCACGAATTCGCCGCGCTGGATTTCGACACTGACGCCGCGGAGTGCGTGAACGCGCGATTCCCCCAATTCGTAGTATTTGTGCAATTCTTCGACGCGTAGGACAGCGTGAGCCGGCGCGTCGTTGAGAGTCTGCTGGACTTGGTTGACCGCTGCCATCGATACCTTGGAATTTTCCCGTACGCCTTACTTTTATCGCCGAATTCCGGCCAGCCCCTGCGATTTTGGAGCCACGGACCGAATCACAACGTCGTCGCCCTCTTTTAGCGAACCCTTCAGAACACTACTCACTTCCGTATAGGCATGATCCGTGATTCCCAGTGATACTTTCACCGGTTCCACCGTGTTGTCCGGCTGCAATTTCCAGACAACGGCACTGTCTTTTTTCGGAGCGCGAGGCAGATTCTGTGTCGCTGCCGCGGCTTGCTCCGCGTTGCCAGTTTCCACTCCACCCACCGGGTCCCCAGCAGCCTGTTTTTGTTCGCTCTCGTCGATTCCGTATTGTTTATAAATCGCCAGAATCTCCTCGGCAGGCATCGGCGGCTTGTATCGCAGCGCAGTATTCGGCAGCTTCAATGCATTTTTCACTGAGTCGACGGGGATAGTCACGTAGGCCGTCATTCCGGGAAACAGTTTCAGCTCCGGATTTGCGAATTCGATGATCGTGTCGTAGGTCACCACGCTTTGTACGGTCGTCGCGTTCATGCGCACCTGGCTAACAACACCGTGAAAGGTGTCCTTCGGAAAAGCGTCGACTTTGAAAGTTACGGGCTTCCCGATTTTGATGTTGCCGACGTCCGACTCGTCCGTCTTCGCGTAAACCCACATTTTCTTGAGATCCTGAGCGATGGTGAAAATCGTGGGCGCTTGCAATGAGGCGGCCACCGTCTGGCCTACATCCACGTTGCGGGCGACAACTGTTCCGTCGATCGGCGATTTAATCACGGTGTAGTCCAGATTCGTCTGGGCCACCTCGACCGCAGCCTGCTTCAGACTTACCTGCGCTTGCGCTTGCGTGATATTCGCTTGCGCCCCGCTCACAGTCGCGTTGGCTGCGTCATAATTTGATTTGGCGAGATCCAACTGCTGCTGGCTCATCACGCCATCCTTTGTAAGCCCAACCGCACGATCGTAATCTGCTTTCGTCTGCACCAAACCTGCCTGGGCTTTTTCGAGATTGGCACGGGCCGCCACGAGGTTGGCTCTGGAATTTTCTAAATCCGCCGCGGCCTGCAGCACGGCCCCATTGAACAAGGCGGGGTCAATCAGGGCGATCACATCGCCCTTGTGGACTCGCGAATTGAAGTCCGCATTCAACTTCGCGATCGTTCCCGAAACCTGCGAGCCTACCTGCACGGTAATCACGGCGTTGATCGTTCCCGTTGCTTCCACTACATCATCGATTTCTCCCCGCTCGACCTTGGCGGTAAAGTTTTGCACTTGCGCGCTGTGGTTCAGCGCAAACGCGGCGAATATTCCAGCCGCCACCGCAGCGCCAGCAAAAATCAACCATCGGCCTTTTGTCTTCATCTACTGTCCCTAGAATTAAAATTTGAAAGATGTATCATTCATACCGCAGCGCTTCAATAGGATCGAGCAATGAGGCCTTCCGCGCCGGGTAATACCCAAAAAAAACGCCCACCGCCACCGAAAAGACCGCCGCGACCACAATTGATTCCAGTGACATTTGCATCGGCCAACTCAGCGTTTGTCCGACCAAATAAGATCCGAAGATCCCGAAGAGCACTCCCGCCGCGCCACCAACAAGGCTGAGCATCACGGATTCTCCTAAGAATTGAAGCTGTATGGCTTCTTCCGTGGCTCCGACTGCCACGCGCACTCCGATTTCGCGCGTGCGTTCCGTTACGGAAACCAGCATCACGTTCATGATGCCGATTCCGCCGACGATCAGCGAAACCGAAGCAATCGCAATGAGCAAAATGGTGAGTGTCTTGCTGGCATCGAGCTGAGCCTGGATGATGTCTTCCGGGTTGCGAATGTTAAAGTCATCTTCTTCTTCGGGAAGCAGATGATGGCGGTCGCGCAGCACCGCGGCCGCTTCCTGTCCGGCGGTCTTGACGGAGTCTTGCGAAACTGCCGAGCACAGGATGTCATCGAGCCAGGTAATCCCCTTGAGTTTTTTCTGACCGGTGGTGTAAGGCAGGATGATGGTGTCGTCCTGATCCTGGCCGGAAAGCGAAAGGCCCTTTGGCTGAAGCGTGCCCACGATTTTGCAGGGCAGGTTACCCACGCGCATCACTTTCCCGACGGGATCTTCCACGCCGAAGAGTTGATCGCGAACGGTACGTCCGATGACGCAGACATCCGCCGCCCGATCCACATCGTCCTGCGAAAATATCGCGCCCTGATCGACGTACCAGCGCTTTATGTCGAAGTATTCGGGCGAAACTCCATGGTACGAGGTGTGCCAATTCTGATTGCCATAAATCACCTGAATCGGATCGTCCACATTCGGCGAAACGCTCTTGATGAGCGAAACCTGGTTCTTGATCGCGACGGCATCCGCGTACACCAGCGTTGTCGTATCGTGCGTTCCGGTGCGCACGCCGTTGACGGCGCGACCTCCCGCTTCAATCCAGACGAAATTATCACCCAAATTGTTGAGCTGCTGCTGGACGCGAGCCTGTCCTGCTTTGCCGATGGCCACGACGCAAATTACCGCTGCGATGCCGATGGTGATACCCAACACCGTCAGAACACTGCGCATTTTGTTGCGAAGCAGCGCAACCAGAGCGGATCTAAAGAGAGCCGAATAGTTCAAGATGCCTCCGCGGAGCTTGTGGACGCTTGCCTTTGCGGATAAGGGTATCTCATGAAGGCTCAATCATGGCATCAGGTGATTCTGCCCGGCGGAAATTCTAATGGGTGTGAGATGAACCTTGGATAAATCGGGACTTGTGACACAGGGAATGGGCACAAGGAACTGACAAGACTCTTTGAGACTGCCTTCGTTCCTTAGGGCAAGCAGGGTAAACGTGCATCTCACACAACGAAATGATACTGCGCGGTTAGAACGTGAGTTTGAGAGACATTTGGATTTGGCGGGGGCTGCCGATGGTTTTGTTGACGATGCCGAGGCCGCTCAGCGTTGGCGAAGAGTAGAGAGGCTGGCCATAGAGCGGGAAATCGTTGAAGCTGAGATTTTGGTCGACGTTATCGACGGGGATATCGAAGCTGGGAGTGTTGGTGAGGTTGAAGACGTCGAAGGAGAACTTCATGCCAACGCGCTCGGTGATTTGGGTGGTCTTGATGATAGAGAGGTCGGTGCGGCGCTGCCAGGGTTGGCGGAAAATGTTGCGCTGGCCGGTGGTGTAGGTGGTTTCGTAGGTATCGCCGGCGGGAATGGCTCCGCCGAGATCGCCGGGGTTGAGCAGCGGGAGGGTGAAGCAGTTGGCGTTAAGAGCGGGGGAGCCGGGATCGGTGCCGCTTGCGCCGGTGAGAGCGTTGGAAGGCGTGCAGCCGGGAGCGAGCGGCACGATAGGATTGGTGATGCCGTCGCTAGTGCCGTAGTAGACGCTGCCGACGGCCCCGGAGTAGTCGATGATGCTATAAGGCTGGCCGCTTTGGATGATCGCGAGGCCGGAGACGGCCCAGCCGTCGGCGATGCGGCCACGGAACGAGGTGGTTTGAAAGAATTTGGGGAGTTCATAGAGATAGGTGAAGTTGATGACATGCTTGCGATCAAAGTCGGAGAGGCCGTAGCCGCTGCGCAGATTGGTGGCGTTATTGCCGTTGTAGAAGAGGCCCATGGCGCTTTGTTCGTCGGTGGCATGAGAGAAGGTGTAGGAGAAGCCGACCTGGAGGCCGTGACTGATGCGTTTTTCGACGTGAGCCTGGAGGGCGTTGTAGGCGGAGATGCCGGCGGCGGTGTAGGACTCGGATTCTGAGGAATAGCCAATATAGGGGACGCGGAGGTCGATGTTGCCGCCCTCGTAATTCGACATCATGGAGGTGCCGTCGGGGAGTCCCATGGGGGCGCAGCCCAAGGCGTCGGTGGGACCGCACGTAGAGGTGTAGGCGCAGGCGGCCGGATTTAAAGTGGGATTGCAGCCGTTAGGAGCGAGAACGGTATAGCCGTAGGTGTAATTCTGGCCGTGGATTGGATGGCTCGGCGAGGCGATGCCGGCTTGGTTGAAGGGGATGGGAACGATTTCATGGCGGCCGAGATTGCCGACGTAGCCGATGGTGATGGCGAGGTCGCGGCGGGGCTGCCACTGGATGTCGAGAGTCTGGTTGAGAGTGTAGGGAAGTTTGTTGGCGCGATTATAGTCGGCGAAGGAGAAAAGCTGGGCGCCGCTTTCGATGGCAGCGGCATTGGGGAGGACGATAGTGGCCGGATTGCCGGAGGGAGGGGCTTGCAGCGTGGCGCCCCACGGATTGGAGAACGAGCCACCGTTGGGTTGGGTAGGATCGCAGGTAGGGATGAAACCCTCGTAGGGATTTCCGGTAGCGCTGCAAACCTGAGAATTGACGAACGGGGGAGCCTGATTCACACCGAACGGCCCACCGGCTATCACGCCAGCCGCGAAACCGGGCGAGAGATAAGTGAAGAGTTCGCCGCGATCGTAGTACATGCCCCAGCCAGCGCGGACGACGATTTTGTTGTTGAATTTTTTTGGGCTCCAGGCGACGCCGAGGCGAGGGGCGAGGCCCCACTGCCTGCCGGTTAGAGTGGAATCGCTAACGCCTTTGCTGGGGAAATCTTTGTTATTACCGGCGATGAGGAAGCCGGTGTTGACGATGGTGTCGGTGGCGTCGTCGTAGTCGTATTCGGAGGGATCGAAATTGTAGAGGCGGCCATATTTTTCGGTGAGGCCGCCATGATCGTCGAAGCGGAGACCGGCGGTGAGGCTGAGGTTGGAGAAAATCTGATATTTGTCCTGGAGATAGAGGCCGGATTCCTTGGACCGATAGTAGCGGTTGGCGTCGCCCTGTAGATAAGCCGTAGTGATGAAACCGTTGGAGCTGTAAGGAACTACCAAGCCCTGGAGGAATTGGGAGAAATCGGCGAAGCCGATGGTGCCTTTGTCGGTGCGTTGATCGCGGGTGTCGAGCTGGGTGTAGGCGAAGCTGCCGCCGAAGGTGATGGTGTGCTTGCCGTGGGTCCAGATGGCGTTGGCGCTGGGCATGAAGCGATTTTGGAAGACGCCGGTGAAAGCGCCCTGAGAGGCGGCACCGCTGCCGATATTGGTGGCGGCGTTGAAGACGTAGTTCTCGTTGTAGGGAGCGGGGGGATTGCCGTAGTCGTCGACGATGGAAATGCCGGGGAAGGTCGAGGAGCCGAACGTGTTGATGGTGGAGTCGGCGATAGAAGCGCCGGTGAGGCCCTGAACGTATGTGCCGAACTGCTCGGGAGTGAAGGGCTGGTCGAGGGTGCTGTAGACCTTTTCGCGGATGAAGCCGAAAACCTCGACGACGCTGAGATTGGACTTGATGAGTTGCGTGTTGGTGATGCTCGCGACTTGGCTGCCGGCGTCGAGATGCTGGGTGAAGCCGGGAGAGCCGGAGTAGGCGTAGGGAGCAATGCTGGGATCATGCTGATAGTAATACTTGAGGGCGAGCGTGTCTTTGAGATTGACGATCCAATCGAGGTCGGAGACGGCTTGATTGGCGAGGAAATAAGCGGTGCCGACAGTGAAGGTGTTTTCGGGGAAGTTGACTGTCGGTACGAAACTATTCGCGGAAGGGATTAGGAATTGGCCGTTGGGGAGCTTGTAGTTAAGGAGGCCGAATGCGATGGGGTTGATGTCGCCAGGAGCGGTGCCGACTGCGGCGTTGACTTGGGAGGATGCGGGGAAATTGCAGGGGAAAGCGGGACAATCTGTGGAGGTGGTGCCGTTGACGAGCGCGGCTAGCGCGGCGGCGCTGCGATCATCCGTGAGGCCGGGAGGGACAGCGATGCGGGAGCTCCCGATTTCCTGATCGGAATCGTGAATGTGCTGATAGGAGATGAAGGCAAAGAGCTTGTCTTTGATGATCGGACCGCCGAGCGTGCCGCCTGCGGTGTAACGATGGAGGCTGGGGACTTTTTCGCTGGCGGGGATGTTGGGATCGGCGTTGTAGAAGAAGGGAGCGGCGTTGAGGGCGTCGGTACCGCGATGGATGTAGGCGCTGCCGTGGTAATTGTTGGTGCCGGAGGCGGTGCTCATATCGATGTGCGCGCCGCTGGTGGAACCTTGCTGGGCGTCGTACATGGAAGTATTGACGCGAAATTCTTCGATGGTTTCGGGAGCGGGAGTGGGGAGA
This sequence comes from uncultured Acidobacteriota bacterium, assembly GCA_963843265.1. Lineage (GTDB taxonomy): Bacteria > Acidobacteriota > Terriglobia > Acidiferrales > UBA7541 > Acidiferrum. The sequence goes on from CAWJJR010000008.1 coordinate 886,454, forward strand.
GCTTGGCCGATGGCTAGATAGGGCGAGGCGGTACTTTGGAGAGGCTCGGCGGTGGTGCTGGAAATACTGGCCGCGCCGCCGATGCCGGTGTTGTTGACGATGCGGGCGGAGGAAACTTGGCTGGTGCTTTTGCCATTGAAGAGATTGCTGGCGTCGACGCCGTTCATGAGGAAGGTGTTACTGGTGTCGCGCTGGCCGTTGGCCCAGATGGGAAGATTGCCGAGGCCGCTGTTGACGCCGGTGCCGCTGGAGAGTTCGGCATTCACTCCGGGAGAGAGAATGGCAAGGCCGGTGAAACTGCCGGTGGGAAGGGGAATGGACTCGAGTTGGGCTTTTTCAAGGATGTAGCCGTTGGTGGTGTCGACGGCGTTTAAGAGAGGAGTGGCATCGACGGTGACGGTGGTGCCGATTTGGCCGACTGTGAGAGCGACGTTGAGGGTAGCGGTGCGATCGGCTTGGACGACGATGGCGGGGACTTTTTGGGTATCGAAGCCGTCGTGCGAGAAGGTGAGGGTGTAGGAGCCGATAGGGAGATTTACAAAATCGTAGCTGCCGACGCTGTTGGTTTTTTGTGTGCGGGTGAGAGTCGTGGCGTCGGAGATGGCGATGACGGTGGTGTCAGCGATGGCGCCGCCGGAGGGATCGGTGACCACGCCGGTGATGCCGCCGAGAGTTTGCTGAGGAAAGGCGTCGGGCGGGAAGCAGAAGGCCAGGCCGCAGCCGAGAAATAGCGAGACGAAGAAAAAGAATTTACCGGATGACTTGGTCATTCCGCAAAGCCCCCCACATTCGTGGTGCAGATGTTGGTGCGGCAGTCTTAATAGGACCGACCAAGCAAAATTTTGGAAATAAATTTGGTACACCCCCGCTTGGCCACGCCCGTCTGACAATGAGTTTCGTGGAAACTATTCGAAATCAGCGCAGGAACGAAACGCAAACTTTCGCTTACTTAAATTCATTTTTCAATTTCAGGCGGAGGCTGGCTTTGTCGAACTTTCTCAGAAGGAGCGGGAAACGGAGTGCAGCATGCTGCGCCACTACAAAGGCATCAGCGCGCTAGTTTGCGGCGAGAGCTGGTTTGCGGTTGCGTGCGCGGAGGAAGAACCAGAGGAGTCCGGCGAGGAGATAGGCGAGATAAATATAGGGGAGCTTGCCGTAGGGGCCTTCGGGAACTGGGTATAGATTTCCGGCCAGGGCGAGAAGCATGGCGGCAGACGCGAGCCAGGGAATGATTTGCGCGCCGGGGCGGTAGGCGTTGTGGGCGCGCAGATAACGTGGGAGGGCAACACAGACGAGAGCGTAAGTGACGATGAAGCCGTAGGTAGCGAGCGATCCCATCCAGCCATACACGTCCAGGCCGCTGGCGCCACGCGCGGCGAGGATGGCAACAGGGAGAACCGCGGCCGTGCCAGTGACAGCGATAGCGATGCCGGGTGTTTCGTTGCGAGCATGAGTTTTCCGGAGCGAGGCGTGTGCGAGGCCGTTGTGCGACATCAGAAGAAGAACGCGGGCGGCGGCGGTGATGCATGCGAGCGTGCCTGCGAACATGCTGATGAGCGCACCGATGTCGATGAGCAGGCCGAAGATGGGAAGGCCGCCGATTCTGGCGAGAACGCGCAAAGGAGCTTGGCTGGTGCCCAAATCCTGGCCGGCCAGGCGGAGGCCGAGCACTTCGGTGTAGGCGCAGACAATGAAGATGGCTCCAGCGAGAAGGGCGCTTTGGATTACGGCGCGGGGAATTGTTTTTAGGGGATTGCGGGCTTCGGCGCCGAGAGTGGTGGCGCTTTCGAAGCCGACAAAACTGAAGAGCGCCAAAACCAGGCCCAAGCGGAGGCCGCTGCCGCTCATGCCACGAAGACGAAATTGTTCCCAATCGAGGTGGAAGCCATTTCGGAATAAAACGAGAACGATCACAATCAAAATGAGGGAGACAGAGACCGCTTCGATCCAGAGCATGAGGCGGGCGGAGATTTTTACGTCGCGCCAGGCGATCCAGATCGAGATGGCAGTGACAAAGATGGCAAGGAATGCGGCGGAGATCGCGTGGCCCGTGGCGTCGCGAAGCAGAAGATTAGCGAAGTGGTAGAAACCGCCGATGACGCTCGCGCCGGTGGCGATGTAGGCTAGGAGAAGGCTCCAAGCAGCTGTGGCGCCGAGCGACGGAGGAAGAATCATGGAGGCGTAGGAATAGAGAGAGCCGGGAGAGGCGGAAAAGCGGGCGAATTTTCCTATGCAGAGAGCTACCAGGAAAATTGCGGCCGTGGCCAAAACATACGCGAGCCAAGTGCCGTTACCGGCTAGAGCGCAAACGAGAGGAATTGTGGCGACCGGAGTGGTGGTAGGAGCGATGGTGGAAACGGATTGGGCGAGCGTCTCGAGCGGGGAAAGAACTTCCCGCCGCAATCCGTAGCCGCCTGATTCGGGTTGAGCTTGCGCCATATCCGGATCGAGGTCTCTTGTTAACTGCCTTCACTCGCGGGGTAGAAAATGCGGTTACGATACAGCTTCGGCTTTGCCGGTGCAACGATTTATGAAGAGTTGAGGAAGAATTATCGCGTTAAAGATTTGATTCGAACGTGCGAAAACGTTTCTCCAATTCCCATTGCTGCTGAGCTTTCGCGCTTGTTTTCAGAAACGCGGCGCATCGCGCGGAGGGGGAATTCGAGCCCAGCGAATCCTGAGAGCAGCGCGCAGCGGAGCGTGTGAACTCGTCCGGCGCGTTCCACAAACTCGGGCCGGGTAAGAAACTATGTTCGAGGCTCGTGCGCACCATGCGTTTGAGGTCGGCGTAGCGAAGATCGTAGGTCTGGACGGCGCGGACGTACTCGTGAGTCAGATCGATGCGAGAGACGCCTTCGTCGTCGGTGGCAAGAGCGACGGGGACGCCGAACATTCGATAGAGAGGAAAAGGATGATCAAGGCCGCGGATGCCGAGGATCACATCGTTGCTGGTGAGGCTGATTTCCACCATGACATGTTTTGCGGCCATCTCTTTCATGAGAGCGTGGGGACGGTATTCGTACATGATGTCGACGCCGTGGCCGATGCGCTCGGCGTGCGCGACTTCGACGGCCAGGCGGACGTGGCAGCAGAGTCCTTCGTAGGGGACAAGTCCAGGGGCAAGCTCTCCGGCGTGCAGGCTGATATGGACTTTGGGATAGACCGAGTGAAGAAAGCCGATCATGCGCATCTGCAGCGCGTAATCGGTCATAGAGGTGTAGCCGTCTTCGGGCATGACGAGGTTGATGCCGACAAATCGCGGATCGGCCATGGCAGTTTCAAAGCAGAGCAAGGATTGCGCGAAGACTTGCTCCTTCGGGAAGCCCCGGAGGATTTGGCAGAGGAAGCGGACCTGGACGTGGCAAGCGGGAGCGGGATCGGGGCCATCGCAGCGTTCGAGTTTCGCGCGGAGGGCTTCGGCTTGGTCAAGGCTTTCATTGGCGAGGGCCACTTCGTCGCGCAGGCCGCGAGCTAACAAATCATCGCGCAATTTGCTGAAGTCGTCGCTCCAGCCGATTTCTTTGGAGATTCCCTTCGCGTGATTGTATTCGGGGGTGTGCATTAATTCGAGGTACTGTTCGTTTTGCGCGGCGGCGCGCGCGGCGACTTCATCGATCCATTCACCGAGATGGCGATGGCTGGTGCCGCCGAATTTTGCGAAGGCGTCAAAGAAATGATCGTGCGCGGTGATTCCTGGCGAGGGCACGAAACCGCGCATGGAGAAAGAATCGACGAGCGAGTCGTAGAGGCTCTGGTCCCTGTAAACGGCGGACGCGGGGACTCTGCCTGCTCCGCAATCAGTTTGGTATGACTCACCGGATGAAGAGGCTTGAGGTTTAGCGAAGGCTAGTTTTTCGGGATTGACGCAGAGATGATCTTCGGCGGCGGCGCGAATCCAGGACTCCGCGTAAATGGCGCCGCTCAAGTGATTGTGCAAATCGCCGCCCTTGGGCATGCCGAGGAGAAAGTGGCGAAGCTGAAGAGGGTTTTGACGGGCGGCTTTGAGACTCAGTTCGGCGCGGCGCTCGCCGGCGGTCTGAACGGCTGCGCGAGCCGAGGGTGTGGTCTGCGCTGTGGCGGTCAGAAGAGGGAAAAACAGAATGGAGGAGAGAAGGAGAAGCTGAGAATTCCGCAAATACTTCCGGTTTGAATTTTTCATAGCGTTTTCACGTGCGGCGCAGCGAAACTCGATGCCGCGCAGGGCAGACGAATAACAGCGCCGAATGGTGTGATATAGAGTCTCACTCGCGATGCACAGCATAGCAGGCCGATCAAGCAGATCAAGAGTTGAGAGAATAAGTTGGGGGAATCGATGAGCAGATTTCTCAGGTGCTTCTTTCTGGGCAGAGTCTTCGCACGTAAATCGTAACCCACTCATTGGCAAAGCCTTGCCAGGGAAATTCGCACGGAGGACTTTCGGACTTGCGCTTTAGGTGTGTCCGTGCCATTATCTTACAGTCATATGAAAGCAAGTAGGTCGTTGACCAAGCTATCGGACCTGGCGTTGCAACAGCGCCGGCGTGGACTCGCCAAGATGTTACCACCGGCCGAGGAGACGCTGCGAGGGTCGTTGATCGAGCGCTATCTTACCTGCGGAAATCCATCTTGCAAGTGCGCTCGCGGCGAGCGGCATGGTCCGGTGTGGTATCTGACGATCACCTTGGGTCCGGGCCGGACGACTGGCGCGGTGGTGCCGCCCGAACTTCTGGAACGGGTACGCCGCTGGATTGAGAACTACCGGAAGGTTAAAGGCGATCTGGAGAAGATTTCGGAAATCAACCGCGAATTGCTGCGCCGCGAGCGGAAGAAGAAACGCAAAAAGTAAACGGGGGCCGATCAGGAAGGGTTGTTTTGGTGGATTGCATTTCTTACAGTCATTAGAATGCAAGATAGACCAAGCCACACGTTGCCATCTTTCGACGCATACGTCGACAAAGTCTTCCATCTTCGGGAGGCCCTCTCCTCACTCCGCGATGCCCGCCAGCATCCCGACATCCCTCCCGCCGCTGTGTTCCGGGCGTTGTTCTACGGCTTCGTCTTCCGCTTGCGCAGCTTCAAAGAACTCGAGGCCGATCTGGCCCAGCCCCAGCTCCAACAACACCTCGGGGCCTCGCGCCCCTTTCGCGACGACACCTTGCGCTACAGCCTGGCTAGTTTTGCTACCGAGCCGCTCGAACAGATGCTGGTGACCGTCAATCGCCAGCTGAAGCGCAATAAGGCCTTGGATCCCGGCCGGGTGCAAGGCCATCTCGTCGCCGCCCTAGATGGCATCGAGGTCCTTTCCAGTTTCAGCCGTTGCTGTTCCGATTGTTTGCAACGGCGGGTCAACTGCACCGCCGCCGATGGCCAGCCGGTCGAGCGCATCCAGTATTATCATCGTGCGGTCGGCTGCCAGATGGTCAGCAGTCCGGTCAAAGCCTTTCTAGGCCTGGAGTGGGTCGCGCCCGGAGAAGGCGAAGACAAAGCCGCGCTCCGTCTGCTGGCACGCCTGCCGGATCTCTACGGCAGCCGCTTCTTCGACATCTTGTTGCTGGATTCCCTCTATGCCCAGGCCCCGGTCCTGAATCTGGCCCAGGAAGTTGGTTGGGGTTTGGTCATCACGCTGAAACAAGAAAACCGCGACCTATACCAGGATGCCTTCGGACTCTTCTCGACCCGAGAAGCCGATGATCGTTTCACCGAACAGAACCCAAGTCAGAGACGGGAGGTGCAGCTTTGGAGCGAGGCTAACCTTCCTTTTACCAAGGAGTGCCCGAAGCCCGTCCGTGTGGTCCACTCCCAAGAAGCGGTCACCGAAAACCATTACCGCCGGGGCCAACTCCAGACAGAAACCACACTCCACAAATGGGTGTGGACCGACACACTGAATCCCCAAGTATTTTCTCCCCGAGTCGTGTGGCGACTCGGGCATAGTCGCTGGAAGCAGGAGAATAATGGCTGGAACGATCTAACTCAGAATTGGGCCTGGAAGCATGGCTTCCTGCACGCCTGCAAACACCGCCCCAAACAGCCTACCGCGGATGGCCCTCCGAAGGTGGTCCCCAACCGAGGGTTGGCCGCCGTCACGCTAGTTCTGCTGTTGGCGTTTACCGTTTGTTCGGCCTTTTGCCTGCTCCATTCCAAATTGGTTCGTCGCTATCATCTTTCCTTGCGCGAGGTCGCCCGGCAGTTGTACCGCTCGGTCTGGCAGCAGCCGCCAACCCGTGCACCTTAGTGGAGGGTCGCTTCCCGGCCACCCCTCTCCATCTTTCTCTTTCTTTCACTCATCCACTGAGTCCGGCCGCGTATTCCCTTTCGCCGCCTCGTTGACCCGCTCCGACCCTGGGGTATGCTGCTCATGGCACGAAAAACGCAGTGCGAATCTGCCCAACACCCCTTCCCATGCTCTTGTGCCGTCCTGACAACCTTTTAAACGCCACTGAAATGCGCCATGCGAAGTTCCTGTCTTTCTGGGTCTGGTCGTTCATGGGGTGTGTTCCAGCGTGCTATGTGCGCAAGGTGCGCCAGCCGCCAAGCCAATTCTGATTAAAGTCGTCGTGGTCACCATGTTTGAGCGCGGCGAGGACACAGGCGACACGCCAGGGGAATATCAGCTTTGGGTGGAGCGGGAAAATTTGGATCAGATTATTGATGAGCCGGCAGCGTACCACCACGTGCGCATGAATAAGGATGGCGTGCTGGGCATGTTGACAGGAGTGGGAACGGCGAAGGCGGCGGCTTCCGTGATGGCGGTCGGGCTGGACGCCCGGTTTGATTTTTCGAAAGCGTATTGGATTGTGGCGGGGATTGGCGGAGGCGATCCCGCGGATGTCTCTTTGGGTTCGGCGGTTTGGGCGGAGCACGTTGTCGATGGTGACCTGGCTTACGAAATTGACGCGCGGCAAATTCCAGAGAATTGGACGACGGGATATGTTCCGCTGCGCAAGGGCACACCTTACGAAGAACCCGCCAACAATGATTTTGGGCAAGTCTATGCGCTGAATCCGACATTGGTAGCGTGGGCGCTGCAGCTTACGCGTGATGTTGTGCTCCCCGATTCTGATTCCTTACGGAATTCGCGGGCGCGATTTGTGGGCTTTCCTAATGCGCTGAAGTCGCCGTTTGTCACGAAAGGGGATCAGATGTCTTCGAGCACGTTCTGGCATGGATCGAAAATGGATGAGTGGGCGAACGCGTGGACGCGGTATTACACGGGCGGAAAAGGGAACTACATGATTTCCGCGATGGAAGACACGGGCACGCTGCAGGCGCTCACTTTCCTGGCGCAAGCGGGGCGCGTGGATTTGAATCGGGTGCTGGTTTTGCGGACGGTAAGCAACTATGACCGCGAGCCTGCGGGCACCTCCGCGACGGATAGCCTGAAGACTCTTGTCAGCGGAAATTACTCGGCGTATTTCCCGGCGCTGGAGGCGGCGGAAATTGTGGGCGACAAAGTGGTTCGAGAATTGATTGCGCATTGGGCGCAAGACGAAAAGGCGATTCCGAGCGTGCACTGACTTCCTAGTTCGGTGGCAGAGAAGCATGTAATTGCTTTTTGAATTTTGACCTGCCGTATTTCCTGCGTTGACCTCGTGTGGCTCGCGGCCTATAGTGGCGCACCTTTGCGATGGGAGAAGGGAAGTTGCTACAGAGCGTTTTTCATCTCGACGAAAACCAGACCACGGTGCGGCGCGAGCTGCTGGCGGGGCTGACCACGTTCATGACCATGGCGTATGTGGTGGTGGTGAACCCGCGGATTCTGTCGGAAGCGGGGATGCCGGTGGACGGAGTGCTTTTTGCGACGTGTATTTCCGCGGCCGCAGCGACGCTGATCATGGGTATTTGGGCGAACTATCCGATCGCCCTGGCGCCGGGCATGTCGCTGAACGCCTATTTCACGTATTCGATCGTGTTGGGGCGTGGAGTGCCATGGCAGACGGCGTTGGGCGTGGTTTTTCTTTCTGGGCTGTTGTTTTTGTTGCTCACGCTGACGAAGGTTCGCGAGCAAATCGTCAATGGCATTCCGGATTGCTTGAAGTATGGCACGGCTGGGGGGATCGGGCTCTTTATCGCGTTCATCGGATTGCGGAATTCGAAAGTCATCGTGGCGAATCCGGCTACGTTTGTGGGCTTCGGGAAAATCTCCGATCCGCAGGTTTTGCTGGCTTGCGCGGGATTGGTCCTCATTGCGGTCATGATGGCGCGCAAGATTGGCAGTGCGATTCTGCTGGGGATTTTGGCGATCACCGTGGCGGGGATTCCGTTGGGGCTGGCGCACTGGCCTGCGCATCTTTTTTCGCTGCCGCATCCGTCAGGCACGTTTCTGAAGCTGGATCTGCGCTCGGCTACGAAGCTCGGACTTGGCGAACTGGTGTTCGTTTTCTTTTTTGTCGACCTGTTCGACAACGTGGGAACGCTGGTGGGCGTTTGCGAAGAGGGTGGATTTCTGCGCGATGGGAAATTGCCGCGGGCGAGCCGGGCACTGCTGGCGGATGCGTTCGGGACGATTTTTGGCGCGCTGACCGGAACATCCACCGTGACCAGCTACATCGAGAGCGCAGCCGGAGTGGCTGCCGGGGCGCGGACCGGTCTGGGCAATTTGGTGATCGCAGGACTTTTTCTGTTGGCGATGTTTTGCGCGCCCTTAATCGCAGCGATTCCCGTTTATGCAACGGCGCCGGCGCTGGTGCTCGTGGGCGCGCTCATGTGCGGCGCCGTCGCGCGGGTTCAATGGAACGATTTCAGCGAAGCGTTTCCGGCATTTCTCACGCTGGTTGCCACGCCGCTGACGTTCAGCATTGCCACCGGCCTTAGCCTGGGGCTGCTTTCGTTCACATTCATAAAAGTGGGCACGGGAAAGTATCGCGAAATCGGTCCGCTGATCTGGGTTCTTAGCGCTTTGTTCCTCTTGCGCTACGCGTTTCTTGGAAGCGAATAGTTTCCGGACTGATATTGAGAAAACGGCGCTCGCGCTGGGCCGTCCACTTCCGGTGAGGTGCAAGCAGTTCGATGGACGTCCTGCGTTTCGAAACGACCACCTGCCGCCAAACTGCCAACGCATTGAAGGAAAGCGATTCTAAAGCAGCATGTTCGCAAGACTCAATGCCAAATGCGCGGCGACAGCGCGGCTCGAATCAAAAGACAAGAAGAAACCTAAAAGAGAAAAGCTGGGGGCGCCCGCATCCAACCAGATCGCAGCATCCATTGCGTCACTTCAGCCCTTGAGCGGTTCTGAGGGAAGATTTTTGAAAGGTCATACCAAGGGAAGGTACCCGGCGTTGCCGGAGGCAATATTTTCTTGACTTTACGGGGAGTGAAGGCGAAAATCTCGCATCGGTTGGTTGGTCGTTGTGTGGCGTGTCCCCCGCGTCTTTCTTAACGCTGACCTTCTTCTGATCTGTTTTTGCTAATCCCGCAATGGTGCCTTTTCGTACTGGGTCGCAACAATGCTTCGGGATATTGCAGTCGCTAGGAGCGTTACGATGAGATTGTCCGTTCGTGCAGTGTGTCTAGTTTTTGGGTTGGCGTGTTTTGCAGGGCTCCTAACGTCGCCGGCGGCGGTGGCGCAGGTGGCCGGTCAGAACGTCAACATGGTGTCGGGAACCAAATGGCCTACGGGCGATCCATTCTTGCAGCGGCAGAACGAACCCTCCATAGCGGTTTCGACGCGCAATCCATTGCACATCTTAGCGGGCGCGAACGACTACCGGTCGGTGGACCTCGAGCAAGTGCTCAGCGGCGGAGCGGAAACGGGCGACGCATGGTTGGGGCTGTTCAAGTCATTCGATGGCGGATTTACGTGGCAGAGCAATCTGTTGCCCGGGTGCCCGTATGCCATCTCGCAGTGCACGGACAGTGGAGCCCTCAAGGGAGCCTATCAGGCTGCGGCAGATCCGGTGGTGCGAGCCGGCACAAACGGAATGTTTTTCTATGCGGGATTGGCGTTCGATCGCGCTACAAGCTCGTCCACGGCGAGTTCGGTGAGCACGATATTCGTCGCGCGCTACAACGATTTGAACAACAACGAGCAACTTGATCCCATCACGTACATTGATACGCATATCGTAGCGTCAGGCAATAGCTCGCAGTTCCTGGACAAACCGTCAATGGCCGTGGACATTCCGCGCTCAGGGGCGGGGACTTGCTCGTTTACAGCGCAGGAGCCAGGCGTGGGGCCGAATGGCGGAACGCTGGCGGTAAAACAATCCTTTGCGGCCGGAAATGTATATCTGGCCTACACCGATTTCCTGACGGCGACCAAAGCGAACAGCACTCCGACACACTTGATGTTCACGTACTCGGCGAACTGCGGGGTGACGTGGAGCACGCCTGTTCAGATCAACACAGGAACGACGACCAGCCAGGGGAGCGCGATCGCCGTCAATCCGGTAACGGGAGCGGTGTACGTGGCGTGGAGGCAATTTGCGTCCACGGGCGTATCCGACGCGATCATGATTGTGCAGTCGACGAATGCTGGAAAGAGTTTCGGCAAGCCCGTTCAGATTTCCACGTTTCAGCCGTTCGACCAGGGGACGACGCTAACTTCGTTCCGCACGAACGCCTATCCGGCCCTTACTTCGGACATGTTCGGATTTGTGTATGTAGCGTTTTCGGCGCGCGGAGTTTCGAAAAGCGGCGATGCACGCATCGTTGCGGCAGGTTCGCTGGATGGCACGCACTGGACTCCGGCAATCATGGTGGACAATCCGCCGCAGAGTGCGTCGAATCCATCGGGACGCGGGCACCAGATTATGCCGGCGATGACGTTCGCTAACGGAAGATTGACGCTCCTGTACTACGACCTTCGGCTCGACCATTATGCGGACATCTACACGCCAAACCCCGCGAGCCTTGGTAACTATTCGGCGATGCTGCAGCCGGAGGGTGAACTAGCCCCGGGTTCGACGCCTGCCGAGATGAGCGGGGTGTTCACACCATATATTGATGATTCGACTCTCACACTTCGCCGGCACACACTCGATTTGCGCGTTCTGGAGCTCGGTATTTTCCCGACGATCACGTTGGGGCCGTCGGTGCTCGTATCGCAGTACGCCTATGGCTGCTGCGTCAATCCGGAATCGCCGGACATCGAACAGTACAAATTCAACGTGCCGAACCTGCCGCTCTTCGATTCCGGTCAGGAAGCTTTTTTGGGGGATTACATCGATATCGTGCCTTCGCCGGCGTTTGTGCCCAGCGGGAGTTCGTGGAAATACAACTTCATGCCGAGCGTGAACCCGCTTTTCCACGCGGCGTGGACGGACAACCGCGACGTGGTGCCGCCGCCACCGGGAGGCAGCTGGGAAAATTACACCGCGCCTGTTGTTGCGGGAGCGATAAGCGTCGAGAACGGACAGCCGCTGCCGGCTTGCGTGCCCGGCCAGGAAGGCATGCGCAATCAGAATATTTATACTTCCCAAATCACTGGCGGGCTTGTCGCAGGAGCGCCGGGGAACGCCAAGCCGATGGGGACGACCACGTATAATGGCAAGACCGTTCCGTTTCAGCGCGCATTTCCCGTGGAAGCGCAGAATTCGACAAGCCAGCCTCTGAATGTGCGATTCACGATCGCTAATCAGCCGACAGGAGGCGTGGCTTCCTTTTTGCAGTTCTCGACTTTAACTAGCTTGGACGTGACCATTCCTCCGTACTCGTCCGTTTCGCGCAGCGTCTTTGCTACTTCGACCAATACCGAGGCCAGTATCACGGTGAATGTGACGCAGATTACGGCGATTGGCGGGTCGGTGGTGACGAACGGGCTTACATCGACCGCCGTTCTCAATCCGGACATCACCAACCCGAACATCACGAATCCCAACATCACGAATCCCAACATCACCAACCCCAACATCACGAATGATGAAGTCACGAATCCAAATATTACCAATCCTAATATTACCAATCCTAATATAACCAATCCAAATATTACGAATCCGGACATCACAAACAATTCTTACCTGAATCCGAACATCACAAACCCGAACATCACCAATCTGAACGTCGACAACGTGAGCGCGACGAACCCGAACATCACCAATCCCAACATCACGAATCCGAACATCACGAATCCGAACATCACGAACCCCAACATCACGAATCCGAATATTACGAACCCGGACATTACGAACGGTTCGATCCAGGACGTGACGTATCCCATCACCAACACCGGGAACACCACGTCTTCTTATACGGTAAAGACGGCGACGAATGGGACCGTGCCAGGGGACATCGTGTTGCAGTTGCTGATCAATAAGCTGTATCAGACGCCGGTCGCGCAGAATTGCGTGCTTGGTGTGCAGACGCACTGGATCACCGTTGCAAACATCACGAATCCGATGCTATTTACCGCGTCGAATCCGAATATTACGAATCCGGACATCACGAATTCCACGCCGAACGAGGCATCGGTGACGCTGGCGCCTGGCGAGACGGCATATATAACGATCCGCGTCGTCAACCCGACGCCGACGGCGACGCCGTTTAATCCGCTGAGCGTGATTGTGCCCGTGACTGTGCCGCAAGCGGTGAATACAACGACAGTGCTAGCGAATCCAGGAAATCCAAATTTGACGGCGCCGCCTGCTTATCCTCCGGTCAGTGTTCTCACGGCTACTTTGCCCCCAACCGATCAGAACGATCCGGGTTACTCCTTCCAATTGCAGTCCTCGGGGGGCAAGCCAGGAACAGATACATGGTCGCTCGTTTCCAGTTCTGTGCAAGGTATCAACGTAAGTTCTTCCGGTTTGCTTACCGCGCCAGGTTTGCCCCTGGGCCCCAACTCCATAACGGTGCAGGTTGCGGACAGCGCCACGCCTCCGAACACGGCTTTGAAGACCCTTTCCATTCCTGTCAACAACGTATTTGCGTCGAATGTCCCGAGCAGGTTTAATGACGGTGTGGTAGGCCAATCTTACGTCGGTTCCTCGTTCACGACGACCGGCGGAACTTCGCCAATCACGTGGACTGCAACCGGCCTGCCCGCGGGATTGTCCCTCAGCTCGACCACGGGCCAGTTTACCCAGGTCATCGGCGTCCCAACGGGCGCAAACCCAACGGGCTCTGTGGTTCAGTTAACAGCTACAGATTCAGCGTCGCCACCGGTCGCGCTCTCAGCATCGGTAACCATTCGCGTCGGCGCGGTAATTCAAATCACGCCGGCCACGCTGCCCAGTGGCACCATTGGCGTTCCTTATTCGGCCAATCTCAGTGCCAGCGGCGGCATTCCTGGCACCGGCGGCTCATACGTGTTTAGTCTCTCAACACCCGCGACCGGTGTTTCGCTCGGCAGCTCGGGTGCGCTCACGATCGCCAACCCACAGTCGCCAACCATCAGTTTCAGCGTTTTGGTCCATGACCAGTCGAATTCGGGGTCCACACCTGGCTATCAGGTCCAGACGGCGAGTTACACGATCACGTTTGGCGGGACTCCGGCAATCAATATTCTATACGTCACGCAGCCGCCCAATTACGTGCAAGGGCAGCCGAATCCGAATTCCCCCGTGCACATCCATGTGCAAGACAACACGGGAGCAGCCATTGCCGGAGCCAGCGTGACGATGTCGTTCAATGGCACGCCGCCTTGCGCGGCGGCCGCTTTGAGCGACAACGCGGAGACGCTGACACAGACAACGAGCGCCACGGGCGACGCATTCTTCACATTCATGACCATCAATCGCGGCGGAGTGGGATACACGCTGAACGCGACGGTAAGTTCCTTCTCGGCGACTTCCAACGCGTTCAACGTCAGCGGGTACTGCGATACGGGAAACATGAACACGGCGCGGCGCAATCATATGGTTTTGAGACTTGCGGACGGCAGGATTCTAATCACCGGAGGAGCGGCAAATGCCAACGCCAGCGGAGTGCTGGCGTCCGCAGAACTGTTCGATCCAGTGGCACACACCTTCAGCACGACGGCCGGTCCGATGAGCGCGCCGCGAGCGGATCATACAGTGACGTTGCTACTCAATGGAAATGTGCTTGTGACCGGCGGCTTTACCGACACGGCCATAGCGCAATCCAGCGCCGATCTCTTCGACCCGGCAACCCTTACATTTACCCAGGTGACGGCACTGATGACGACACCGCGTGCAGAGCACGCGGCGACGCTGCTGGCGAACGGGAAAGTGCTGATTACCGGTGGAAACGACAGCAGCGGCAATTCGCTGGCGAGCGCGGAGATATACGATCCCGTCGCGAACACGTTTACGGCTACTAGCCATCTGATGAACAGCGCCCGGCAGGCGCATCACGCGGACCTGCTTCCGAACGGGCAGGTGCTGATCAGCGGCGGACTGGACACCAACAACAATGCGCTCGCGTCCGCGGAAATTTACGATCCGGTGGCGGATACGTTTACGCCCACCGGCAGCATGACCACCGCTCGCGGGAATCATTCCTCCGCGCTGCTGTATACCGGGCAAGTCCTGGTTGCGGGAGGACTGACGGGTCCTGGCAACGCGCTGGTGCTGACTCCGACGGCGGAACTTTACAACCCCGCCAGTGGGACGTTTACTCCGACAGGAAACATGACCATAGCACGTGGGCATTACGCGGGGATCGTGCTGGGCGATGGAACTGTGTTTATTTCCGGCGGAGCAACGCTGCCCGCAGGCACAAACGCGGATATCTACAACCCAGCAACGCAGACATTTAACCCCACGGGGAATTTCACGGCAGTGCAAGCGGGGATGCGCGAAGCGGTAACTCCGGATGGTACCGTGCTACTGGCGAGCGGTGTTAACAACGCGGTGCCAGCGGTGACCGTGCCGAATTCGGAGCTGTTCTATGCGCCGACCATCGCTCCCGGCATTGTGATCACGACTCCCACTACGTTGCCAGCCGGTTTCGCGAACCAAACCTACACTCAGGTTCTGCTGGAGCACGGAGGGGTTGGTCAACTTACATGGGCGTCAGGCAATTTGCCGGCGGGTTTCTCGCTGACCCCAAGCGGTATTTTGACGGGCACTGTTCCGTCTGTGACTGGACCGCTAGCCATACCCGTTATAGTGAGTGACAGCAGCACGCCACCGCAATCGGCGGCCGTAACGTTCACGCTGCCAGTGGGTGGAGCGCTAACGATTACGCCGACGACGTTGCCGAACGCAGTGACGGTGAATGGCTTCCCTGGTACTTCACCTCCTACTCCGTACTCCGCGCAGATTCAGACGGCTGGCGGGACGGGGGGAGCTTTAACCTTCTCAGTGACGGCTGGTGCGCTGCCTCCGAGCATCACGCTCAATCCGGCCACCGGGGCGCTAACTTCGAGTTCGGTTACCGATCCGGCAGGACCATACAACTTCACCATCGAGGCCGTGAGCGCCGGGCCGCCGTCCTCAGCGGCTACGCCACAGGCTTTCACGTTGACGGTGGTTGTGCTTATGGCGGGGCAGACACCGAACACGTTACCTGCGGGAATCGCAGGTGTCGCGTACTCGCAGAACTTGTCGTCCGTTGGCGGCACACCACCGCTTACTTACCAGGCCATCTCCGCTCCGCCGGGGCTTTCCGTCTCATCGACGGGTGCGGCCACCGCCGTGCTGAGCGGGACACCAACGAGTGGAGGAAGCTTCTCGTTCGAGATTCAAGCCACGGACAGTTCTGCTCCAGCCCAACAGTATACCGAGGCTGTGACATTGAGCATTGCTCCGCAGCCGCCTACAGGCCTCACGGGGTTTGTGAATACAGCGAGCCAAATACAAGTCTCGTGGAACGCCAGCATTTCGGGAGGGGTCACGGGTTACGACATATACAGGTCATTGACGTCTGGAGGGCCCTATACGATGGTGGGATCGGTTGGCGCGGCGCCGACGACGTTTATAGACGCGAGCGCCGCGAGCTTCACGGTGTACTACTACGTGGTCACCGCGGTGGCCAGCGGAAACGTGCAAAGCGGGTATTCAAACGAAGTTTCCGTGGTCATACCTTAATCGCAATCTGTTGAAGCGACGGGGCAACCGAAGAAACTAGTGAGAGGAAAGACGACGCTGGGCGTCGGCGACGAGCGGGTCGCCGGCGCCGTTTTCTTTGATGGCGAGGAACGTTTTGTAGGATTCGGCGGCGCCGGGGCTGTTTAAGCCTTCGCGCGCGCGGCCCTGATAGTAATAAACCGGCGGCAGCAGATGATAGCTCGGTACATCGTCGAGAAACACGGAAGTGGCTTCGCCGCGACGCTTCAGACAAAGATCGAATTCCGAAGACGCTTCCGTAAACGCGCCGGCATCCAGATAAGCTCGGCCCATATCAAAGTGGCCGAGCCAAGTGTCGGCGAGCTTCTGCGCTTCCTGAAAGGAATTTAGAGCGTCGCGCGCGTTGCCTTTATGAAGTTGCGCTTCGCCGGCGATTAGTTTCGCGTAAACCTGCGGTTCGGCTTCAAGCTTCTGCGAAAGCGGCGCGACCAATTGCAGGGCCTTCTGTTCCTGACCTGCCGCTATGTGAACCTGCGCAGCGCGATACAGTACGCCTTGATATTTGCTTTCCTCAGCGGCTTTGCCCGCGGAAGCCAAGGACTCTTGCGTTTTTCCCAGCGTCGCTTGTATTGCGGCCAGCGTTGCCGTGTTGACCGCGGCGGATTCCGGATCTTTCGCAGCAAGATCGCTCTCGATGGCTTTCTCCAAAATCGCTGAGGCGTCTGCGAGCTTGCCCTCGTACAAATTCAAGTCGGCGAGTCCGGTGGCCGCGATGGACGCACCATAGGCACTCACGGCCTGAAGTTTAACGTACTGCGCTTCCGCTTCCGCCGTGTGGCCCAGACCTAATTCCGCCAGAGCGGACGTGCGTAGAGCCTGATCAAACTTGGGATTTTCCTGCAAAATCGATTGTGCTTCTTTGAGCGCGGTATCGAAATCCCCGTCATACAGCGCATACATTGCATAGTTGATCCGTTGCAGCACGCTATTCGGAGTGATGGCGAGAGCGCGTTTCTGCTCTTCCAGGGCTTTGGACATGTTTCTTCCGTAGAAGTAGGCGAGCGCCAGGTTCGAGTGCCCCGCCGTGTCCGCGGGATACTGGCTCACCAGCGCGGAATATTCTTCCATGGCTTTCGGTTGGTCGCGCATGAACAGGTAATAACTGCCACGCGTGCGATATTTCTCGCGGTCGGTCATGCGGTCGATATGCGACATAGCCAGATCGTAGTATTTTCTCGCTTCCTCGCGTTTCCCGAGATTGGCGTCGATCACAGCGGTGCCCGCGTACGCACGACCGAGGTTTGGATCGAGCTCTTCGGCTTTCGCATAGGCTTTCAGTGCATCGTCCCATTTGGCGGCCTGTTGAAAATCCTGGCCCTGGGCATAGGCATGCGCCGCTTCCAGCGAACCTGCGCTGAAGGTTTCCGCTGCGGCCTGTTGGGCGGATTCCGGCGTGGTGTCGCCCAGGCCCTTGCGGATGCCCTCGGCGAGTTTTCCCGCGGCGGCCAGGACGTCTTGCTTATTCGAAGCTTCCCGCTCGTCCTTAACAATCGTTTTGCCTGTTGCCGGGTCCAAAGCGGCCACAGAAACTTTGTAGCCGCTGCCATCCGGTGCAATCGATCCGCTGACAACGACGTTGACGCCTTCCCGCACGGCCACGAGTTGAGCCAGGGCCGCGTCCATGTGTGTGGCCGCGGGTTGAAGCTGAGCGGCGTCCTTCCGCGCTTGCCCGCGGCTGAAGGAAGAAATAAATGGCGCGCCTTCGAGAGCGATGCCCAGCATCGGCTCGAGGGTGCCGTCAAACACCGGATCACCGGTTTTATTTTCGAAATCGGAGATCAGCAAGCTCACCGGCGCATGAGGAGCCGCGGGGCGGGAAATCATTCTCTCGCGAAGCCAGATTCCGCCTGCAAGTACGGCGACACCAAGTCCAGCGGCGACCCATTTTGCGTACGTGGGAAAAGCAGTGGCTGCCGGCTGCGAGACTCTTGTGCCGGCCGATGGGCCTCGCCATGTTTCGATTTGACCCAGCAATTCCGCGGCGCTGGCGAACCGCTTCTGCGGATCGATTTCGAGACATTTCCGCACGATGTCGCAGAGCGGTTGCGGAATCGTTTTGTCCAGTTCCGCAAGAGGGCGGGCGGGTTCGTTGGTGCGCTTCCATAACTTGCCCATCGTGGTGTCCGCATCAAAGGGCACCGCGCTGCTGAGCATCTCGTAAAAAATGATTCCCAGGCTGAAGAGGTCCGAACGCGCATCCAGCGCCAGGCCCTTGGCTTGCTCGGGCGACATGTAATCCGGCGTGCCGATCAGCGCGCCGGTCTGCGTCATGCCAGCAGCAAGCATCGAGCGGGCGATTCCGAAGTCCATCACGTAGGCCCGGCCGGTCTTATCCAGCATGATGTTTTGCGGTTTCAGGTCGCGATGGATCACGCCTTCCGCATGCGCCGCCTCGAGCGCACGGCAAACCTGGGCCATAATGTTCGCCGCTTCCGCGGGCTCAAGTTTTTTCTTCCGTCGAAGGACGCCTTGCAGGTTCTCGCCCTCGATGTACTCCATGGTGATGAACTTGACCCCGTCGGCCTGACCGAGATCAAAAATCCGAATCACGTTTTTATGAGTAATTTGTCGGGCGAGGATGAGCTCTTGCTTGAAGCGCCTCAAGATTTCAGGGTTCGCCGCCATGTCGGCCCGAATCACTTTGATGGCCACTTGGCGGTCGAGTTCTCGGTCATGCGCCTGATAGACCGCGCCCATGCCGCCTTGTCCCAGGAGGCGCACAATCTCATAACGGCTGCCAATCTCGCTGCCGGGACCCAATTGAACTACCGCAGCGGAAGAAACGACGCCCGCGGCGTCCGGCACGGACCATCCCTGCCCCGCAGTGGCCAGCGTCTGGTCGCTAAGGGGCAACGGTGTCGTGCACTTTGCGCACTGCACGGATGTATCCGGATTTTCGAAACTGCACTGCGGACAAACCATCGACTGCACGTCCTATCGCGGGACCCCGCCAATTATGGAATCTTCGCATGGAAAAGCAAGTGCATCGCAGCTTTTGCGTTTGGGTGGTTCCCCAATCGCATGGAGCGTTCTCACGAACAGATCTATTTTTAGCAGGGCTCCTTTGCCGTTTTTTCTTTGGGAATGAGCAATCCATGGTGATTTGTTCCGGGTTGTTCCGAATCTCCCGGATAGGAGCCAGGCGGCGGGGCCAGGCCAGGGAAGGGCAGAGTACTTACTGCGGCTCAACTCTTAAATGCAAATAAGAAGGGCGCTTCGAGGATTTTCCTCTTAAGCGCCCATGGTTGCGGGGGTCAGATTTGAACTGACGACCTTCGGGTTATGAGTTTGACGAGCAAACCCTAAGTCTTGATGATTCAATTGCCTTTACACGAGTTAGACCCCCGAAATCAACCAAAAATGACCGAGTTTTGGACGCCAGTTGGACGCTGGGGAGGTCTATCCCAAGCTCCCCCATCGACTTCAACGGTCTAGGGACCCGTTGCGCTCTCGCCTGGGCCGGAAACGTTTCTAGGCTTCTTCTTGTGGCAGGAAAGATTAAGGACGAATAGAAATAGCCCCCGACTCAATGGGGGAAGCAGTTTGTAGCCCCGTACTTTATTCCACGAGGTCCGATACAAGGGTATCGCCAATACCACAGAGTCTTCGCACGTAAATCGTAACCCACTCATTGGCAAAGCCTTGCCAGGGAAATTCGCACGGAGGACTTTCGGACTTGCGCTTTAGGTGTGTCCGTGCCATTATCTTACAGTCATATGAAAGCAAGTAGGTCGTTGACCAAGCTATCGGACCTGGCGTTGCAACAGCGCCGGCGTGGACTCGCCAAGATGTTACCACCGGCCGAGGAGACGCTGCGAGGGTCGTTGATCGAGCGCTATCTTACCTGCGGAAATCCATCTTGCAAGTGCGCTCGCGGCGAGCGGCATGGTCCGGTGTGGTATCTGACGATCACCTTGGGTCCGGGCCGGACGACTGGCGCGGTGGTGCCGCCCGAACTTCTGGAACGGGTACGCCGCTGGATTGAGAACTACCGGAAGGTTAAAGGCGATCTGGAGAAGATTTCGGAAATCAACCGCGAATTGCTGCGCCGCGAGCGGAAGAAGAAACGCAAAAAGTAAACGGGGGCCGATCAGGAAGGGTTGTTTTGGTGGATTGCATTTCTTACAGTCATTAGAATGCAAGATAGACCAAGCCACACGTTGCCATCTTTCGACGCATACGTCGACAAAGTCTTCCATCTTCGGGAGGCCCTCTCCTCACTCCGCGATGCCCGCCAGCATCCCGACATCCCTCCCGCCGCTGTGTTCCGGGCGTTGTTCTACGGCTTCGTCTTCCGCTTGCGCAGCTTCAAAGAACTCGAGGCCGATCTGGCCCAGCCCCAGCTCCAACAACACCTCGGGGCCTCGCGCCCCTTTCGCGACGACACCTTGCGCTACAGCCTGGCTAGTTTTGCTACCGAGCCGCTCGA
This sequence comes from uncultured Acidobacteriota bacterium, assembly GCA_963843265.1. GTDB lineage: Bacteria > Acidobacteriota > Terriglobia > Acidiferrales > UBA7541 > Acidiferrum. The sequence goes on from CAWJJR010000008.1 coordinate 906,830, forward strand.
ACAGATGCTGGTGACCGTCAATCGCCAGCTGAAGCGCAATAAGGCCTTGGATCCCGGCCGGGTGCAAGGCCATCTCGTCGCCGCCCTAGATGGCATCGAGGTCCTTTCCAGTTTCAGCCGTTGCTGTTCCGATTGTTTGCAACGGCGGGTCAACTGCACCGCCGCCGATGGCCAGCCGGTCGAGCGCATCCAGTATTATCATCGTGCGGTCGGCTGCCAGATGGTCAGCAGTCCGGTCAAAGCCTTTCTAGGCCTGGAGTGGGTCGCGCCCGGAGAAGGCGAAGACAAAGCCGCGCTCCGTCTGCTGGCACGCCTGCCGGATCTCTACGGCAGCCGCTTCTTCGACATCTTGTTGCTGGATTCCCTCTATGCCCAGGCCCCGGTCCTGAATCTGGCCCAGGAAGTTGGTTGGGGTTTGGTCATCACGCTGAAACAAGAAAACCGCGACCTATACCAGGATGCCTTCGGACTCTTCTCGACCCGAGAAGCCGATGATCGTTTCACCGAACAGAACCCAAGTCAGAGACGGGAGGTGCAGCTTTGGAGCGAGGCTAACCTTCCTTTTACCAAGGAGTGCCCGAAGCCCGTCCGTGTGGTCCACTCCCAAGAAGCGGTCACCGAAAACCATTACCGCCGGGGCCAACTCCAGACAGAAACCACACTCCACAAATGGGTGTGGACCGACACACTGAATCCCCAAGTATTTTCTCCCCGAGTCGTGTGGCGACTCGGGCATAGTCGCTGGAAGCAGGAGAATAATGGCTGGAACGATCTAACTCAGAATTGGGCCTGGAAGCATGGCTTCCTGCACGCCTGCAAACACCGCCCCAAACAGCCTACCGCGGATGGCCCTCCGAAGGTGGTCCCCAACCGAGGGTTGGCCGCCGTCACGCTAGTTCTGCTGTTGGCGTTTACCGTTTGTTCGGCCTTTTGCCTGCTCCATTCCAAATTGGTTCGTCGCTATCATCTTTCCTTGCGCGAGGTCGCCCGGCAGTTGTACCGCTCGGTCTGGCAGCAGCCGCCAACCCGTGCACCTTAGTGGAGGGTCGCTTCCCGGCCACCCCTCTCCATCTTTCTCTTTCTTTCACTCATCCACTGAGTCCGGCCGCGTATTCCCTTTCGCCGCCTCGTTGACCCGCTCCGACCCTGGGGTATGCTGCTCATGGCACGAAAAACGCAGTGCGAATCTGCCCAACACCCCTTCCCATGCTCTTGTGCCGTCCTGACAACCTTTTAAACGCCACTGAAATGCGCCATGCGAAGTTCCTGGCCAATACCATCGTCCAATTGATTCGCAGGAGCACCTCGGGTGTAATCGCTTCATCGCGGCCGATTCGGTCGGACCTGCGGCACTGTAAAAAACAGGCTTGCCCGAAACGTTCGCCCGTCAGGAGGAATACGATGAGTATTATCGATAAGGCGCTAGAAGCAAACCGCAACTATGCAAAAAACTACGACCCAACGCTGGGGAAGCATCCGGCCCCCAAAATCGTAGTTGTAACCTGCATGGACCCTCGTCTCTCAGACCTCCCTGGAATCCTGGGTCTCCCGCAAGCCGATATCGACGTTATCCGAACTGGCGGACCCGCGGTAACCGAAGATGTTCTCGGGGAACTCATTGTTTCCAACCGTGTACTCGGAACCACAGAGATACTGCTTCTCAACCACACCGGCTGCGGGTTCACGACATTTACGGATGATGAAATGAACGCGAAGCTAAGCGCTTCCACCGGTGATGCGTCGCCGGCTCCAATGCAATTCTTCTCCTTTAAAGACCCCGAAGAAAATACCCGCGAGCAGATCCGGAAAGTCAGGTCGCATCCTTGGATCGCGAAAGATGTCCCCGTGCGCGGCTTTATTTTCGACGTGGAGACCGGTCTCCTGCGGGAAGTGCAACCAATGGCGCGGCAGACTGCTGCCTGAAAGAATCTGGGCTTGCGGGATTTGAGTTCGACCTTGGAGAGATCAACGTTACCTGGAGTTGGTCGTTTAAAACTACTAACGAAAAGCCTAGACCTTGACCTCAAGAGAGAAGAAGTTTTAGATTCACGAAGAAGACCGCGGCGTACGTATAATCCAGTGGCTGTGAGGCGCAATGATGAAAACGACGAGCTTTCAAACCGACATTCGCCCGCTCTTTACGGAGCGAGACATTCGGGGCATGAGCAAGGCGTTCAACCTGGGAAGTTACGATGACGTCAAGAAGCACGCTGCTGCCATCTACGATCGCATCCGGGGGATCGGCGGCGCGGTAATGCCGCCCCCACCGCCAAGAGGAGAAGGTCCTTGGCCGCAATCTCAGATTGACCTATTCGCTAAATGGATGGCGGACGGATTCCCACCTTAGCGGGTTCACGACATTCCGCCTGGGAAGAGTCGAAGTGGAATCCCAATGGCTATGAGAGAACGACAAACAGAATATTTGAAGAAAGGATGGCAAAGACATGTCGGAAGCGACCTGGAAACCCCACGAGAAACGCGGACGGCTGACGAAGCAGAGCGACTTGCCCGACAGCGTCTACGCGTTTCCGAAGCAGCGCAAAGAACCGCTGACCGACGCACAACATGTGCGTAACGCGGTCGCGCGGTTCGATCAAGTCATCGACGTCTCCGGTGCCGACCGTGCTCTGGCGTTCGCCAACATCGAGAAAGCTGCAAATTACTACGACGTCAATCTCGCGGAAACGTCATGGCATGACCTGGGCGTTCATCCTCAAAAGAACAGAAAAGAGGCTGCCGCCAAAGGAGCTGTGACGCGCAAGCGCCGAGCCCGGAGCTAAGAACCCACTGTTCATAGAGTCTGTTGGTGACTGCTTGCGCACCGCGCAAGGAGATGAATTATGAAAGCAATTGTTGTCCACCAATATGGCGGTCCTGAAGTACTCAAGTTCGAGGAATATCCTGATCCGGTGGCGGGTCCAGGCGAAGTACTCGTGCGGGTCGCCGCCACGAGCGTGAATCCGATAGACTATAAGCGGCGTGGCGGGTTGACGAAAGACTTCTATCCCATCCACTTTCCTGGCCTCATAGGAGTCGATATCGCGGGAACTGTGGTCAAGATTGGGCCGGCAGTGGAAGGCTTTTCTGACGGCGACCAGGTGTTCGCCATGGCGGACAATACTTACGCCGAACTCTGCGTCGTAAATGCAGCGGTCTTGGCGAAGATCCCCAAGGGGCTCGATTTGATCCGGGCGGCTGCGCTGCCGCTGGTGACGACGACTGGCAACCAGCTCAGTTCCGCCACAGGAATCAAAGCGGGCCAGACCGTTATGGTCGTAGGCGCCGTAGGAAATGTGGGGCGTTCCGCGGTATTCACTGCGAGAGAACGCGGGGCGGCTGTAATCGCGGGAGTTTTGAAGAGGCAGATGGAAGAGGCGAAGACTGTCGGCGCGGATGAAGTGGTCGCAACCGACGACGACACCGCGATTGCGAATCTTCCGCCTCTCGATGCGGTGGCGGATACGGTCGGGGGAAGAACCGCAGAGAAGCTGATCGCCAAGGTCAAGCCGGGAGGAGTGTTTGCTACCGTTCTCGGAGCACCTCAGAACGCCGCGAAGTACCCATCTGTGAGGGTAGTGCCAGTATTCTCGAAATTCGATAGGAAAACCCTCGAGTTCATGGCTGAAGCGGTGCGAGACGGCAAGCTAATAATTCCGATTAGCCAGGCACTGCCACTTAGTGAAGCGGCCGAGGCGCAAGCAACGGCAGAAAAGGGTGGTACCGGGAAGATCTTGCTGGTGGCTTGACCTATTTTGCGAGCAGACGACGCGAGGGGAACATCGTAAGTGAAAAAGGGTCCGCGCGGAATTAACCCCGCTTCCAAGCCGAGTGGCGATGGGTGTGTGGAATGCCTGGCGTCACCGAAAGGTTGGTGGTTTCATCTACGACGGTGCGCGGAGTGCGGGCACATCGGATGCTGCGACAGTTCTCCGAGTCAGCATGCATCGAAACATGCAGCGGTAACAGGACATCCGATCATTGCCAGCTTCGAGCCGGATGAGGATTGGGTCTACGATTACGAGAAGCAGGGGATGATCAAGGGTGTGGAGTTGCTTCCGCCGCATTCGCATCCAACAAATCAGCCTGCACCTGGACCCGCAGGAAGGGTGCCGGCCAACTGGGAATCGCTCCTACACTAACTACCCGTTAACTGAAATCGCCTTCAACTGTTTTATGCCTGAGGCATACGGCTTTCTCCATCCAACTAGTTGTGAAAATCGATCAAAGAGAAGGAAACTTCCCCCACTCGATACGAAGGTATCCTCGATACCAAGGTTCAATTGTTTTGCTCCCCTCAAGTCTGGCTTAATCGCAATTGTTCGAGATGCACGTTGATCGGGCTAAGAAAGCGTTTTGTGAAGGAGAACGCACCATGTCTGAACTCGTGACGAAATCTGCGGCGCAAGAACAACAAGAACAGAAGATCGAAACACGCACCGCCCTGAAACGTATCGCCGGCTTTACCATCGCCGCGATAACCACGGTAATGCTCGCCGTCCTAGTCGCATCGGCCGTTCACGCGCGGGACGCGCAGAACAAGTACTCGCTGAAAGCCCCGAGCGGGATCGCGTTCTCCGACTTCCGGGGATACGAGGACTGGTCGGTGGTCTCTTCCGCCCGGACCGACGAAGTGCTCAAGGTGATCGTCGCCAATCCGATCATGATCAAGGCGTACAAGGCCGGCATTCCGGGCAACGGCCAGCCTTTCCCGGAGGGCTCCATGATCGCGAAGCTCCAGTGGAAACAAAAGAAGAGCACGGAGGCTCCCTTCGTCGTGGAAGTGCCAGATGTCTTCAGGCAGGCTTTCTTCATGGAAAAGGACAGTAAGAGATTTCCGAAAAGCGGCGGATGGGGATTCGCAGTGCTCAACTACGATGCCCCATCGAACAAGTACACGGCCGATGCTAATAGCCACTCAGACTGCGGATACGCGTGCCATACGCCCGTTAAGGCGAAGGACTACATCTTTCACCCGTACCAGAAGCGTTGAGCTGCGCCTGCCCGGCGTTAAATACTCCGTCCAAAGGAAGTCCCAGTGCGGGGCCCTATATTCCTCGGCACTTCGCAGTTACGCGTAACGCCCGAGTTCCTCCTCGGCACGCAGCCAATCTTCGACGTCGTGGCCATCTTGCCGGCCACGTGACTCGTATAGATTGAACGCGAGTTGGGCAATCTCGTCGTGGGTAGGGGCCTGTCGACCGCCGGTGTGTGGTCCCATGCCCCACTCACCTGCGGCATGCGATGTGACGAAATCAGACGCTTCCGTTGTAACTGTCTCGTCTAATCTCCCAACAGCAACGACCAGTCCAGTTGGCACTTCGCTGATGCGAGGCTGGTTATCTGCCATGATCTCAGGCTCCTCTCGCCGCCGCTGTGGGTTGAAAACAACTAAATACCGAATGTCAGGATTTCTGGACCGGAGCGAGCCCGAGCCTCCCAGCCTTTCTTACCAGGTCCGCGAGGGAGTCGGCCTTCATTTTCTGCATCACCTGACCCCGGTGCGCTTTCACGGTGATTTCACTGATACCAAGTTCTCCGCCTACCTGTTTGTTTAATAAACCGGATACCACCAGCCTCATGACCTGTCGTTCGCGGGGCGAGAGCGACGCGTAGCAGTCCCGGAGCACGCTCATCTCCGCCTCGTGCCCCAAGGCAACGTGACTGCATTCGAGGGCCTCTCGGATGGCGCTCAACATCACGTCGTCTCGGAAGGGCTTCGTGAGGAATTCGAACGCCCCTGCCTTCATGGCTTGGACCGTGGTGCGCACGTCGCCGTGGCCCGTGATAAAGATGATTGGCATTTCAGGGCGTTCGATAGAAACGCGCTTCTGCACGTCGAGCCCATCGAGGCCCGCAAGGGAGACGTCAAGGATCAGGCAAGACGGAACGAGAGCTCGCGGCCACGCGAAGAATTCTTGTGCAGACGCGAATGCTCGCGGTTGCCAGCCTTCGCAGCGGATCATCCGTTGCAGCGATTGGCGCACCGAAACGTCGTCATCGGCAACAAACACGATTGGTGTGATATCCGCCATAACGGATGCCCCTAAAGCGGGGCTAAACAAGTGCGTTGAACTCATCCTAGGTCCCTGCGAAATGACGGCCGAATTCATATCTCACTCCTTGTTCCGTACTCTTTAGCACGTGTCGCCGTGCTGACCCGGCTTACATTCCGTCGATTGAGCTGAGAATACAAAGGCGCCCTTCGGCAAGCTATAGAAGGAACGTGGAACTCCCGTGGAATTTCCGTGGAATTGTCCCGATTGATCCGGAGCCTAAAAACGGAAGGAGCGGCGGGCAGCCACGTTCGATCCTTTGAGCGATACAGAATTGCCGGGCCGACGACTTGATCGGCGGCGACTATGCGCTGGCGGCTGCAGACAATTCTTCGGTAAGAAGGATGACAGGATCTTCGACATGCACCAATCCTGGTTTGGAAACAGTCGCGTAGGCGCCGAAGCAGCCCTTATGATGATTGGCGATTGTGCGAAGAATGCTTAAATCGCGAGGCAGGTCTTCCTGCGCGAGCGTTGAGGTGACGCACCAAATCGTTGGCTGAAACTCCTGTATTGTCACGGTTCCGCCTATTTCCAGCGAGCCACCGATCCAGGAGTCCTCGACGAAACCACTCCATGCCGGCCCAGACTCGATGTAAATATTCGGACGAAACCGGCGCCGATCAATCTTCGATGGTTCGCCCTGCAGCTTGCGCAAATAATCCACAGACCCGCTAGTGACCACAAAGATCGCGCCTATTTCAAAAAAAGATTCCTTCATCAGCTTGAAATGATCGGGCATTGTCTCGGGCGTCCAGTCCGGCTTGAACTTGTTGACCGGCACGTCACCGAATACGGTCTCGCGAATGATTTCCGTTATTTCTTGGCTGCCTGGCTCGGTCTGCAATCGCACGGGGTGCCCAAGCTCATCGGAAATAATCGTGGATGCTTCCGGATCGTCAGCGCAGACGGTCCGACCCGCTGGTGTTGTGATTTCGATTAGCCCCGGAGCATCGCACGTCGGCTCAACTTCGTACCGCGCGTGAAAGTCGAGGAGCCGGGGGAACTTTTTTGCGCTCGCGATTCTCCCGGTGTTGAGGTCGCGTAATGCCTTGGCACGATCACCGAGGCTGCCTCGCGGGGTGATTGCGAGCTGGGTTCGCTGCTCTCCGAGCATGGACTTGACTGGATACCGCCAAAGTTCTGCGATTGTCCCCGCGGACTGTTGGTGCATGCCGATTACCTCGGAAGGAGCTCTAATTCTACGCTCGCCGCAAATGGGACACAATCAGGTGTGCCACCTCAATCAGGCGTGCCGCCGCGATCACAGGTATGCCGTTCCGCTCTTTGCTTCCCGTGTTGCAAATAGCAAATAAGAAGACCATTTGAAAGCGCAAACGACGGGCACATTTGGCGGTAGGGAGTTGCTTGTACTAGAACTCCCTAGGTTCCGACGTCACGACTACCGGCTTTCCCTTGCGAGGCGGCAAGCTTTTGATTTAGGACCCTCCGAAAGAACGCCTTCAGTTCTCGAGGGCTTTCAAAGCTCGCGAATTGCCCAGACATCATGTGCTCCACTCGTCCGCTGAACCAATCGGGCTCCGACTCCGTGGACTGGCGAAACTGAACGACGAACGCACGCTCCAAAGGTTGGGGTGCAGCTTCCGGCGACGGATGTGTCTCCTTTCGCTCTCTTTTGGCCTTCTGCTGCTTTTTATACTCCGTCACGGCCTGACGGTACGACCATGGCGCCGCTTAGGCCATAGAAGGAGCGTGGAAGTTTCGTAGAACTTCCGTAGAATAAGGGCCGGCCTTGACTTTCGATTTGGTGCTAAGTGACCTCAAACGCCACACTTGTATTCCCGCCGTTTCGGCTCGACGTCGCCAACGAGCAGCTGTGGCGGAAATCCACGTTGCTCCCCCTGCGGCCAAAGACCTTCGAGGTTTTACTCTACCTTGCGCGGAACGCTCAACGCCTGGTGACCAAGCAAGAGCTGCTCGATAATATCTGGACGGATACAACCGTCAGTGATGAGTTGCTCCGAGGCTATATCCGGGAACTGCGCGAAACATTGGGGGATGACGCAAAAACGCCGCGGTACATCGAGACGGTTCCGGCGCGCGGCTATCGCTTTTTGCTTCGCGTTGAACCCGAGACGCCTTCCCCGCCGACCAGTACTCGTACCGGTGGCCCACAGCCAGCTGCGAAGCCAGGAAAAGCCCATGGCGAGTTGCGAGTGGGGATTCTTCATTCCCTGACCGGGACCATGGCCTGGACCGAGGCCCCCGTCGTTGACGCCACTCTTCTGGCACTCGAAGAGATCAATGGGCGAGGGGGAGTTTTAGGACGCGAGGTTCTGCCCGTGGTGGTGGATGGTCAGTCGGACGAAGCCATTTTCGCCCGCCATGCCGAAAAATTGATCGGTGCGGAAGACGTCTGCACGATCTTCGGGTGCTGGACGTCGGCGAGCCGCAAGTCAGTGCTTCCGATCGTGGAGAAAAAAGACCACCTGTTGGTGTATCCGACTCAATACGAAGGAATGGAGCGGTGTCCCAACATCTTTTACACGGGCGCGGCGCCCAATCAACAAATTGTCCCCGCGGTTCAATGGGCATATGGTTTCCTGCGAAAGAAGCGGTTCTTTTTGGTAGGGTGGAATTCCGTATATTCGCGAGCCGCAAACGCGATTATTCGGGACGAGGTCGAGGGGTTGGGAGGAGAAATTGTCGGTGAAGAGTACGTGCTGCCCGACAGCACGGAGGTAACCCGGGTTGTTCGCACCATCGCGAAGAGTAAGCCAGACGTGATCTTCAATTCCCTGGTCGGCGACACGAACTTGTTTTACACACGCCTTCTCCGCGCGGCCGGAATTACGCCTGAGAAAGTTCCCACTGTCTATTTCAGCATTGGAGAGATTGAGTTGTTGAGCCTGGCCACGAAAGAAACTCTCGGCGATTATGCCGCCTGGAACTACTTTCAGAGTGTCGACCGTCCGGAGAACCGAATTTTTGTCGAAAAATTTCGTCTCCGGTACGGGCGCCAGCGCGTGACAGCCGATCCGATGGAAGCCGGGTATTTGGGAGTCCATCTTTGGGCTCAGGCGGTGGAGGAAGCGGGCACGACGAACGCGCCGGCCATCCGGCAAGCGCTAAGGAAGCAGAAATTCGATGCTCCCGGCGGGCCAGTCCGAATAGATTCCGAGAATCAACATACTTGGAAGACGGTACGACTCGGAAAGATCGTCGAAGGTGGACAATTCGAGATCGTCTGGAGTTCAGAAAGACCGATTCGCCCCGAACCGTACCCGAGTTCCCGACCCGCGGCCGCGTGGAATGCGTTTCTTACGAGTCTCTATAAAGAGTGGGGTGGGCGCTGGACCAAATCCCAGGACTAAAGTCGAAGGCCTCACGGCTTCACTCGCGGGGATTGCCGACGCACCACAATCGTTCTCACAGGCACGCAAGCGTGACCGTGTACCACTCGCGACTATCCTTCCAGGATCGTCCGACCTCAAGACCGGCGCCTTCTAGAAGGCTTCGAATGCCCAGGTCCGTGAACTTATAACTGTTCTCGGTGTGAATCGTTTCGCATCGCTTGAAGTGAAGATCAAGCTCCGCGTGCTGGATACTTACATCCTGCTCTTGCGTACTCTCGAGGTGCATTTCGATCCGAGACTCCGTGGAATTCCAAAGCGCGCGATGGCGGAAGCAACTGGCGTCAAAGGTGGCCCCCAGTTCCCGATTCAGCCGATGGAGGACATTCAGATTGAACGCCGCGGTGATTCCTTCGCTGTCATCATATGCAGCCAGCAGCGTGGGTTCGTCTTTCACCATATCCGTACCCAGCAAGAGCGCATCTCCGATTTGCAGCCGAGAACCCAGATTCTGCAGGATCATCCGCGCTTCTTCCGGCGAAAAGTTGCCGATGCTTGTGCCGATGTAGAGCGCGAGTGTGGTGCCATCGAAGGGCTCGAGTTCTAGCGGGTCGGCTTTATAGTTCCGGACGACAGGCTGTAGGCGCACCGCCGGTAACTCACAGGCGATATTTTGGCACGCCAACTCGAGAGCGTCGGAGGAGACATCCACTGGCATGTAAGAAACATCGTCCGAAGTGCGCAAAGCAGCCTCCAGCAAAATGGCGGTCTTTGCGGCTGTGCCAGCACCCAACTCAACCAGGCGCAGCGGCAGGGTTCGGTCGCCGTGGGCTGCGGCAACGATCGCATCCGCGTGTCTCGCCAGGATGTCTCTCTCCGTACGGGTAGGGTAGTACTCGGGAAGAGTCGTGATGCACTCGAAAAGACGCGACCCCTCTGCATCGTAGAACATCCACGGTGAGAGCGTGCGTGGGCGTCGAATCAAGCCGCACCGAACCTCGTCCGTTAGCGCTTGGCGCGTGTCAACGGTTGCGGCGCGTTCGATGTCAAGTACGCGAGGGTAGGTTGCCATGTATACGTGTCCTTTCAGTTCGCCGGGCGAATCCCGGCGAAGTGCCATCGCGTTGCCGGTGAAAAGAAATTCCGATACGTAGCGCGAATATGACTTGCAGGGGTAACACACGATCCTCCGCGCAGAATCATTTGGCTGGACATGAACTTGCCGTTGTACTCGCCGAGGGCACCGGGAAGAGGCTTGTATCCTGAATAACCGGTGTAGGCGCTAACCGTCCATTCCCAGCAATCGCCGAAAAGTTGCTCGACATCCTCACCTCGCGCTGCTGTGGGATGGAGTTTCCTGTTTCGAGTAGGTTTCCCTGCGGGTGCGTCCCTCAGGAAGGGACGCAACACGAACGTCTCAAAAAACCATCTGATATGAGCCTGGTGCCATTTCATCGGGCTGGCTTGCGGACATGACTGGACCATCTGGTCTTCAGCCGAGATATTCGCGGCAAGAGCGCTGGTCGCCAACCGCACAGCTTTGTATTGGGATCGGATGGCGGAGTCCGGTATGTCGCTTCCAACTCTGGAGCGAACACCTTGCAAGCTCTCCCCTTGGTCTCGCGTTGCGGTAGCACTGGTTTGAACCACAGTGTCCTCCTGAGGAGTTTTTCTGCTCGCCCATACCGGATTGCTTCGTAAGTGCCGAACGCATAAAAACAGAGGCGTCAAAACGAGGCAATTGGACGATGGTATTGGCTATACCTTGGTATTACACCTTGAAGAGCTGGGCAACGGTCGCTGGCCGTACCAAATAACATTGACTGATCGCGGCACGGCCGTCGCTGCTATCAACCACGATCCACACCGCGGCCAGTTACAAACCGCGATCGACAACTCGATGACTGTTCGAGATCTGGTCGCTATCAGCCAGTCGGCCAGCAATGCGGACCGATGCTAAAGTATCGGCGATACCTTCGTCCAATTGCTCGCCTCCGAAACTTCTGTTCTTATCGCGCTGTGTCGTCCGATGCAATCGGACGTTCATAACAAAGGGGAGCGGAGATGGAATATGAAAATCGCAATGGTGCTCACATCGCAAGACACGCTCGGCGACACTGGGCTTAAAACCGGCTGCTGGCTTGAAGAATTCGCAGCTCCCTACTTTGTTCTCCGCGATGCCGGGGTCCAGCTGACTTTCGCCTCACCAAAAGGTGAGCAGCCACCCCTCGATCCGAAGAGCGATGTGCCCGAAAATCAAACATCGGCGATGGCTCGGTTCAAGAAGGACGCGGCGGCGCAACAGCCTCTCGCCAACACGGTCAAACTTGGGGACGTGAAGGCGGAATATGACGTGTATAACGTGGCAGCAGCAAGTTGCGAACCATAGACGATCGAACGATCTATCATGCGTCCGCTGCGGTCACCAAAAAAGTGCATCTCTTAATTGTTTAGAGTTATCCAAGTAACGACGGAATAGCAGTCGGCACTAATGGAGCATGTATGTCCAATGAGAAAACAGGAACCGCCGCCAGCGCGACTCGCGTGCTGCAGACTACAGAAACAAATCCTCTCGATTTTGTGCCCGACAAAATTCCTTTCGACACTCCGTATGGCCCACCGATATCACTAGAGCGAGCCCAGGCGGTTATTCACGCGACGTTGACAGAGGCGAAGAAGCGGAATTGGAAGATGAACGTAGCAGTGGTCGATTCCGGCGGCAACCTCGTGGCCTTCCAACGAATGGACGGCGCGATGCTTGCTTCCATTCAGATTGCCGAGCACAAGGCACGAGCAGCCGCTACGTTCCGGCGCGAAACCAAAGTCTTCGAGGACGGTATCAACCTGATGCATCTCAACTATCTGCTCGCATTCGATGGAGTCATTGCCTCTCGAGGCGGCATCCCACTGATCGAGAAAGGCTCGATCATTGGCGCAATCGGTGTTTCCGGAGGCACGGATTCTCAGGACGAGATCGTCAGTAAAGCAGGGGCGGCGGTAATTAACGAACTCCAGGCGACGAACAAATAATCCAGATAGCGAGGAAGTGTTCGGGCGGTCAAACGGTTTCCGAGACTAACGATACAGAGGAGAATCCAATGACAACTGCAAGCGCACTTACGAAGCCCGCACAGATTCGCGTCACCCGACGGTCGCCCGGCTATTGGCGTGTCACGATCGACAACCCGCCGATCAACGTGATGGGCCCAGAAATGGTCCGGGAGTTCCAGGAAGTCATCAATGCTCTCGAGGCCGATGAGCATGTCCGGGTCGTGGTCTTCGACAGCGCGGTTGACGACTGCTTTCTAAATCACTCCGATTTCCTGGCAAAGCTCGAGGCCCTGACCTCAATGCCCGCGGGTCCCACAGGCTTGCCGCCTTGGCCGGACTTTCTCGCGCGTCTGACGCGATTGCCGGTCGCCTCCATCGCACTCATCCGCGGCCGGGCGACGGGCAACGGCAGCAAGATCACGCTGGCCTGCGACATGAGTTTTGCCAGCCGCGAGAAAACGATCATTTCGCAATGGGAGGTGGGCGTGGGGATGCTCGCCGGCGGCGGCCCCATGGCTCGGCTTCCCCATCTGATCGGCCGAAACCGCGCCCTCGAGGTGCTTCTAAGCTCGGAAGACATCAGAGCAGACCAGGCCGAAGCCTACGGCCATATTAATCGCGCACTGCCCGACGCCGATCTGGATGCGTTCGTGGAGGCGCTCGCGATGCGGATCGCCAGGTTCGACAAATGGGCGATTGCCCAGACCAAACGCCTCGTGAACACCAGCCTGCCGCCGGACGTCGAGCTCGGCGCCGGGTGGGATGCTCGCATCGCTTCGCTCGGGCGACCTGCCGCCCAGGAGGGGATCAAGGCACTGATGGCGCGCGGCTTCCACAAGCCGGGGGCCGTCGAAAATCGGCTCGGATACTACCTGAGCCAAATCGGGCGCTAGGCCTGCGCCCGACGCGATTCCCAGGTCCCGGACGCTGGGGATGTGAGGCGTTCGAGGCCAATGTTGGTGGACACATTTCGAAAGCCCGTGGCGATGTTTTACATTTTCTGCAAGAAGGAGGATTGTATGTCTCAGAAAGCCAGCGCCGTAAAGTCTGCTCAACAAAGCGAAGTTCGGCCCCACCAACCTGGGCAGGAGGTTTTCAATACTATCTTGTCCGAAGATATCGATTGGAAGCCGTTCCCGGCGTTCCCACCTTTCGTTCGGCTAGCGGTCGTCGTGGGTCAACCCTCGGAGCCCGGCCCTTATACGATCAGGGTCAAAGCGCCCCACGGCGTGAAGCTGATGCCTCACAAGCATCCAGAGGATCGAGTCTATACCGTGATTTCCGGCGTCTTTTATATCGGACTGGGCGACGAATTCGAAGCGAGTAAGTTGGAAGCCTATCCGCCCGGCGCCGTCATAATTCTCCCTGGCAACACGCACCATTTCCACTGGGCAAAATCCGGCGAGTATGTCACGCAGATAACCGCGATGGGGCCGCTTGGACTGGAATACCTCAGCGCGAAAGACGATCCGCGAAACAACAACTCGTAGGCGGCTGATCAAGGTGAACGACCACGAGAGGATCGCGCAGTATTCTGGAGTGCGCGATAGGGATGCGGCTCCTGACCGCGATGTCCGACCAATACTTTGATGCAGATCGAGGCATTTGATGAAATAGAATCGTGATCGCGCTTCTGGACGCCGTATATGTAGTCAGCAGTATATCGAAAGGAGTTATGAATGGACGCCGTACAAATCGAACAGAAGAGCTATGAGATGCCCCCACGAGAGGGGATCACCGTCGCGCATTTTCTTACCGTTGCCGACGTCGAGCGATCGGCTCGCTACTACGAAAAGGTCTTCGGTGCTCGCATCTTGACCATGGGCGACGGCAATGCACCTCCGTACCTTCAGCTTGCGAATATCTGGATGATTCTGAACGTCGGGGGCGGACCGACCCCGGATAAGCCGACGGTAACGCTCAGCGTCCCGGACCCGAATCACATCAACAGCTTTATGAATTTCCGCGTTGCGGATATTCAAGCTTGCTACGAATTGTGGAAAAGCCGGGGAGCCGAATTCCTCACGCCGCCGATTCCCAAGTACGGCGAGATTCGCTGCTACATCCGCGACCCTGACGGTTACATCATCGAGGTTGGACAGAGCACCACCCTCACGTACGGATAACGCTTGGCCCAGGGAGGAATTGGCCGTGAAAGCAGCAAGGATTCATACCTTCGGGCCGCCCGACGTCGTGGTGGTCGAGGATGTGCCGATGCCGTCGCCGGGCCCAAACGAAGTTCTGGTTCGCGTGATGGCCGCGGGCGTCGCTCCCTGGGACGCCATCATCCGTGAGGGCAACAGCAAGGTTAGCCCGCAACCTCCGCTCACCCTCGGTTCGGACTTCTCCGGTGTCATCGAGGAGGTCGGCCCCGGCGTTACGGGTTTCGCGCCGGCCGACGAAGTCTATGGCGTCACCAATCCACAGTTCTGTGGCGCCCAGGCCGAGTTCGCCGCGGCCACGTCCGGGATGGTCGCCCGCAAACCGCAATCGCTGAACCACGTAGAAGCAGCATCGGCTCCCGTCATCGCCGTAACCGCCTGGCAAATGCTGTTCCAGTATGCACAGGCGATGCGCGGACAAACGGTAATGGTCGTCGGAGCCGCGGGGAACGTCGGGGCCTACGCCGTGCAAATGGCCGTAGACGCCGGAATCCACGTCGACGCCATCGCCCACCTCGACGACGAGGACCTGCTCCGATCATTGGGCGTGAAATCCATCATCGACTCGAGTAAGCCCGCATTCGAGCGGGACCTCCCACAGGTGGATGCTGTCCTCGACACGGTCGGGGGGAGTACGCTTCAACGCTGCGTCGCTGCATTGAAACCCGGAGGCAAACTCGTCACCTCGGTCTCGGCGCAGCCGCTCCCAACAGAGGCCATTTTCTTCTACGCTGAGGTGACCACCGCGCGCCTGCAGACAGTCACAACATTATTTGACGCGGGCAAAATCACAGCGCGTGTAGGGTCAATCCTGCCGCTTTCGGAGGCGCGCCAGGCGCAACGCATGCTTGCGGGCGCACCACACAAGCCTGGCAAGATCGTACTGCAGATCGGCCTCAGTGGGAATGATGTACACAAGAGCCGCTGAAGGTCCGCCAACCGCCCAATACCAACGTCCAATTGCGTGGCCCATTTTGTCCTGGCCTAATCCATCCTTGAACAGTCACCAGCTCCGACATTGAAAGGGGTACCAAATGGACCGCACTAATGGAAAAGAGACGACACGCGTGGCCGCGCCTGTCGGGGCGAACACGCTTAGTGTGAACGTTTTTACCGCCCCGGGAAAGACTATGGTCGGCGAGCGGCCAAAGCCCTTCGGCGAACCGCTCGGCTTTGACCCCATCACATCGACTTTAATCTTCGGCGAGTACGACGCGGTGCTGGTGGACGCAATGGGGACGGTGGCTGAGGCCGAGGCTCTCGCGGATTGGGTCGCTCTGCACAACCGCAACTTGGAGACCATCTATATAACGCACGCGCATTTCGACCACTTCTACGGTTTGAGCATTCTGCTCGACCGTTTCCCCGGCGCTCGGGCGATCGCCACGCCCAAGGCGCTGAACGCCATGCAGATGTCTTTCTCTCCCGCAGTGGAGCGGCTGGCCCGTCGGATGTTTCCTGGGCAAGTCCCCACCAAGTTGGTTCCACCTGAGCCCTATGAGCACGACACGTTCACTCTTGAGGGCCACGAATTGCGCATTATCGAGCAGGGCCGCACCGACAGTCCCGATTCGACGTCTCTACACGTTCCATCGATCAACCTGATTGTCGCTGGCGATGTTGTGTACAACCAATGCCGCATGTACGTCGGCGACACCACCCCTGAGAGCCGAAAGAATTGGATCGCGGCGCTCGACCGGTTAGCGGCGCTGAACCCGGCGATGGTTGTGGCCGGTCACAAGAAGACAGGGGCGCCCGACTCTCC
Source organism: uncultured Acidobacteriota bacterium (assembly GCA_963843265.1). Classification (GTDB taxonomy): domain Bacteria; phylum Acidobacteriota; class Terriglobia; order Acidiferrales; family UBA7541; genus Acidiferrum. Next base: position 923,175 of record CAWJJR010000008.1, read on the forward strand.
CTCGACGATCCAAGACACCAAGCGCTACCTGCAGGACTTCGATCGACTACGGAAAACCGCGACATCGGAACGGGAGCTGTTCGATCAGATGACGGAGCTGTACCCGCATTGGGTAGCCAATCAGTCGTGGTTGATGTTCGGATTCCCCGGGACATAACTCACATCAACCGCGGTGGCCCTTCCTCGCGCACGTTGGAGGAAGCCGCGGACGATGACCAAGCTCATGTTCAGGAGAACAGAATTCGATTTCAAAAAGGAGAAGAACAATGACAACTAAAGGAAAAGTCTTAGTGCTAGTCTCGAGCGGTCGTGGCCTGCCCTTGAAAGATGGCAAGGTTTATACCGGCGCTGGTTACTATCTCAACGAACTTACGGTTCCGGTTCACGCCCTGATGAAGGAGGGCTACGAAATCACTTTCGCCAACCCCAAAGGCAACGCGCCCCAAGTGGATGTGCACTCAGAGGTCGCCGATTTCTTCGGCGGGGACGCGGCCAAGCTTCAGGACTATATGATATTCCGCGACGGCCTGACTGGGCTCAGAGATCCAACCCGCATCGGGGATGTCATCGCATCAGGCCTGGATCAATATGACGCTGTTTTCGTCCCCGGCGGCCATGGCCCGATGATAGATCTTCTCGATGATCCCGACGCTGGCACGGTGATGAGACACTTTCATGAAACATCTAAGCCTACGGCGGTGCTCTGCCATGGCCCGATTTCACTTCTCTCAGCTCTTCCGAATTCAACGGAGGTGGTGGGAGCGCTGGCAGCGGGCGATGCCGCTGGAGCGCGGGCAAAGGCTCAAGGATGGATTTATTCTGGATATAAGATGACCATCTTTTCGACGGCGGAAGAGCAGCAGCGGGAGCCGCTTGAGATCGGTGGTAAGGTTCTCTTCTATCCGGACTTCGCCTTGCGTACGGCGGGCGGTGACGTAAGTGTGCTCGCTCCATGGAAGAGCTACGTCCTTCAAGATCGCGAGTTGATCTCAGGTCAAAACCCGTTCTCGGACGAAGCACTTCTCAAACTGCTTCTACCGGCACTCAACGGGAGAAGAAGTGAGGCGGCTGGCGCAGCCTAAGTTGGATCGAGTCTTCGCTACTAACGCAGCCATAATCTGCGTCAACCACCGATTCGAATGTTTCCTCGCGCACGATGGAGGATTGTATGTCTCAGAAAGCCAGCGCCGTAAAGCGTACTCAGCAAGGCGAAGTCCAACCTCACCAACTCGGGCAGGATGTTTTCAAAGCGATATTGCCCGAAGATGTCGATTGGAAACCGTTCCCGGCGTTCCCAGCTTCCGTTCGGCTTGCCGTCGTTGTGGGTCAGCCCTCGGAGCCCGGCCCTTACACAATCAGGGTCAAGTCACCCCACGGCGCGAAGTTGATGCCTCACAAGCACCCGGAGGATCGAGTCTATACCGTGATTTCGGGCGTCTTTTATATCGGGCTGGGTGATGAATTCGACGCGAGTAAGCTGGAAGCTTATCCGCCCGGCGCAGTCATCGTTCTCCCCGGCAACATGCACCATTTCCACTGGGCGAAATCCGGCGAGTACGTAACGCAAATAACCGCGATGGGGCCGCTTGGACTGGAATACCTCAGCGCGAAAGACGATCCGCGAAACAACAACTCGTAGGAGGAGTCCGAACAACTTTTTGTAGGCTCCCACAAACGAGATTTCAAATCTTGAGTTTGGAGTACGAGATGAATGATCAACAAAACAAGGAGGGGTCTTCTGGAGTGCGAAATAAACAGATCCGCGCCGCACTCGCTCAGCATTGGTCGGAGTCCGATGCCAACGATTCTGAAACGGAGCACCTCATCTACCACGAGGACGCCGTGCTTGAATACCTGCAGACCGTGATCATCATGGAGTTCAGGGGCGACAAGGTTTGGCGGGAAACACAGTGCTTTGCGGATCCATTCGTGGCTCCCGCATCGCGCGCCCAATGGGTCGAACGGATGGACGCGTAATTTCGAGGCGGAGGGACAACAGATGGATTGGAAACGGTTGATCCAGTTTGCGTTGTTGGGTAGCAGTGATTTGCAACAGTATGCCATTCTGCTGGTGCGCGTTTCGATCGGGCTGTTCTTCGCCATCTCCGGCGCAAACAAATTGTTTGTCGCCGGCGGCACGAAACCAGTTTACGATACGCTCGTTAAGGCCAAAGTCCCCTTTCCTCGCCAAACGGCTTATTTCGTGGCGGGTGTCGAGTTCGTTGGCGGATCCTTAGTGACCCTGGGGATTCTTTCGAGCCCGGCCTGCCTGGCTTTAATGATCGATATGATTGTCGCCACGCTGACCAACGCGATTTCCACTTTGCCTAAAGGACTTTCGCCGCTTAACTGGCTCGACGATTTCCTCTACCTTCCGGAAGTCCTGTACGTGCTCTTCTTTATCTGGCTGATCTGTTCTGGTCCGGGAAAGTTCAGTGTCGATTACTGGCTCGCCGGCAAGTTACTGTGATCGGTCGACGGAAGCAAATCGATGCCGGTCTCTTGAAAGCGTCCGGCATTCTTCGGATCGCGTGTGAATTCGATTGGAGCGAAATAGAATGCCCGAAGAGGTCAACCATGCTCGCCGCTTTCTTCTCAGTTCCTTCTTTGCCGGCTCGGCCATAACTTTCGCGGCTGCCGACCTGGGCATCATTGGTCCAGGGGACGCGCGACCCTCCAAGGACGACCTGGCAGGTGCGACCCCGATTCCGCTGCCGACTCAAACCCAAAGAAAGGACCGCCGAATGGAACACCCGACTTTGTATCGCACGATGCAGATTGATGGGCTCTCCATCTTTTACAGAGAGGCAGGCCCGAAAGACGCTCCAACCCTTCTACTTTTGCACGGACTCCCCTCTTCCTCGCGGATGTTCGAGTCTCTTTTCGTCCGGCTCTCCGATAGCTTTCATCTTGTTGCGCCCGATTACCCTGGCTTCGGACACAGCGGCTGGCCGGACCCGAAAAAATTTGCGTATACCTTCGATCACATCGCCGAGATCATGGACCACTTCACCGAAGCGCTCGGGCTCTCGCACTACGCGCTTTATATGCAGGACTACGGCGGTCCGGTGGGGTTTCGCATGATATTGGCACATCCAGAACGGGCGCGGGCTCTGATCGTCCAGGACGCCGTCGCGCATAACACAGGCCTCGGCGAGAATTGGAAAACGCGGCGCGCTTTTTGGGCCGATCGCGCGGCCTATGAAAGCGCCCTTCACGGAAATCTCCTGTCGCTTGAAACCACCAAAGCGCGCCATGCGGGCAACGATCCCAACGTGGAACGCCACGACCCGGATCTCTGGACAGATGAATTTTATTTTCTCAACCAGCCAGGCCAGGCCGATATTCAAAGCGATCTCTTCTACGACTACCGAACCAACGTCGACGCCTACCCCAAGTGGCAGGCGTGGATGCGCGAGAATCAGCCGCACCTACTCGTGATCTGGGGCAAATATGAGAGTTCATTCGATCCCTCCGAGCCGGAAGCCTATCGGCGGGATGTGCCAAAGGCTGAAGTGCACATCGTCGACGGGGGCCATTTTGCGCTCGATACCGCGCCGGATGAAATTGCCCAGCTCGTTCGGGGCTTCATGAGCCGAGAAAGTGCTGCTGCGTCATGACAGTCGCTTGGCGATTTGATCCAACGGGAACTTTAGAAAGACACTAAGGTGGTCCCGTCCCCAAAAAAGGAGTCCAACCATGCGCTCTGACATCGCGCCCGGACGTGTCTTCCCCGACTACGAACTGCCCGATCACACAGGCACACTGCGCAAACTCAGCGAAATCCAGGGCGACGACCCACTGATCCTCACCCTCGCGCGTGGCCACTACTGCCCGAAGGAGCACCAGCAGCATTTGGAACTCGCCGCCTTGTACCCGAAGATCGCAGTGGCATACACCCAAATCGCCACGGTCTCCACCGACGACCACCACACGATCCAGGAGTTTCGTGCGTCGGTCGGCGCCCAGTGGCCCTTCCTCTCCGACCCTGAGCGCAAGGTTCAAAAAGATCTCGACATCCAGGAGTACACCGACCCCGACAACAATCCGATGATTCCGCATACGCTCGTGCTCAAGCCGGGCCTCGTGATTTACAGCATCTATAATGGCTACTGGTTTTGGGGCCGCCCGTCGGTCGCAGACCTCTGGCATGATCTGCGCGCGGTAACGAGTGAAACCCGCCCAGACTGGGATCTCAGTACTCCTGGACTCCGCGAGGAATGGAATGCTGACGACTTCTCGCGTTTCCACGGCTGGAACAAGCAGGCCAGTATGAAAGATGCCTCGATTGCACGGAAGAAATAGCACAGCCCCAACTCCGACCTACTACGGGATCGAATAGCTCGGGAGGCGAATCATGGCAGAGACACCAGAGACAAACTAACCCGATTTCGGAATTGGATTTCCGGTTCGCGATCCCCGCCATGACCCTCTTCCGCCATTTTCTTTAAGGTCCGCCCCCGTCATATGAACTGACGACCTTCGGGTTATGAAACAATTCATACGCACGTGATTAGCGAAGAAGGAAAGCGAATCGCGGCACAACTTGGCAACGCAGTTTGGGACGTTTTGGACGCAATTGGACGTAAAAAGCGAAACGGCTCAGAGGGAGCAACCTCTAAGCCGTTGTATCTAAACTAAAAAATGGTTGCGGGGGTCAGATTTGAACTGACGACCTTCGGGTTATGAGCCCGACGAGCTACCAGGCTGCTCCACCCCGCGTCATTCATACTACGCGACTTGTCGCTGTTCTGCAAATGCGCGTTCTGCAAATGAGTAGCTGCCTGTGGCGGCGTTGAACTCCGAGCCTGCATGAGTTGTTTGAATTTGTCCGAACGCGCGGCGCGGCGCCGAAGAGCTACTGACCCAACAGTTCTCCCGCAAATCCCTGAAACTTTCCCGGCCTACATTCCGTCCTGCGCGACGTCTTGCTTTTTTTTAGGGGCTATCTACACAAACAGAGCGAGCCGCTCAAATGAATCATCTTGCCCAAGTCGTCCCCAGACCCGACCTGGACAAACTCCGTCGCGGGCGCCGGTCGCGTCGCGACGCCCCGAAAAACTTCTACCAGGTATTGTACGGGGTCCCATCGAACGGCGAAGTGCGCCCGGAGCTCGAATGCACATCCACAATCCCCGTGGTCACTTGGTCGGGGCTCATCACCACGTTATCGAATTGCGGCACCCAGTCTTTGGCCCGCGTGATCGGATCGACAGGAATATCCCGCAGATATCCCGACTGCTGCAGGTCGTCCAGAGATTGCGGCGCCGCCTGCTTGTCCAGTGTGTAATTGTCGATCGCTTCCCGCATGACTTGCAAGTCATGCTTCAACACCGCTTCGCGCGAGTGCTCGATCGTCAATCCGTATCGTTGCGCCGCCATGCCGATGAGGATGAGGATGATCGTAATGACGATCATCAACTCGATGAGTGTGAATCCACCGTTCGAGGAATCCCGCCGGCGTTTTCTCCGTAGAACTTCGCCACTCATTTGTTGCTCGAATCCTTTCATTTCGTGACCTCAACATCTACTACCAGTCGCTATACTTTGTTCCGTTCAGCGCCGTGCCCATGGACTTCGTGTACACATCGAACACATTGTTTCCGCACCAGCTCGTCGAATCTGGATCGTCCGACACGCACCGCAATCCCCAGTCCGCCCGACCCGTCATCGGGTCTACGGGAATTTTACGCAGGAAACGAAGCTTCTTATCGTCCCCCGCTCCCAATTGAACGCCTTTCACCAGCGTGTCCAAGTCCGGAGGATAATTCTCGCTGCCCACCTCTGTCCGGAACTTGTGCTGATCGGCCAGATCTTTGTACCGGTCGATGGCGTCCCGCATGGTCCGCAGATCATAGTTGAGGTCCGACTCTTTTTGCCGCATCACCGTATAACGAAACACCGGCAGCGCCATCGAGGACAGAACCAGAAGAATCGAACACGCAATGATCAATTCGAGGAGGGTCATTCCGGCTGCCGAGGCAAGCCGCCGCCGACGATGACTTTCCTTCACTCTGAGCGCGCGCCTCGACATCTTTGCCTTCCTCTTGATTTGGACTACGGCTGAACTTGCACGGTTGCTTCGCTAGTGACCAGGGGAATCGGTCTTTGCTGCGAATCCTTCGCGTTCTGCTGCACGATCGACAAATTAGTAGATCCCGCCGCGATCCCTTTGATCACAATTCCCAGCAATGTTCCGCTGCCGCTCACCCCCGCCGTATTCGGCTGCCGCGTTGCGGAAATGATCGCCTGGCCCTTCTCCTTGTTCACATTGGAAACGATCGCGATTTCCTGTGTGCCGCCGGAAAGAAATCCTCCGTGTTGCCCTTCGCCCACGGCATGTTGCACCTCTTCAATGCTGATCACCGCCGGGTTGTATTGCAGCAGCATGGGGATCGAAAACAGATCGTTCACGTTGTCCACAACCACGCCAATCGTTTTTGTTTCTCCCACTTTCAGCGTAATCCCCGCAGGCTCGAATCTCAGCTTGCCCGGTTGTCCTTGCGGCGGATTCATTCCCGGCGCGCTCGCAGCGGCGCTCGTACCGCCCGCCAACGCAGAGCCTCCGGGTATGAGGCCTGCTGGCGGCGGTGCCGCGGGTTTAGGCTTTTCTTGGACCGGCGTGCGCACCTCACTCTCACGCCTCACTTCGATGTCCTGATCCGACCCCGTATAGATCGCTCGGAGATTCTCCTTTGTCCATTGCGGCAAACGCACGATGTGCGGAATCAGCATGATTAAGACTTCGTCTTCCTGGTGCTCCACATTGTCGCTCGAGAACAGGTAACGAATAATCGGAATCTTTGCCAAACCCGGCCACCCGTTTAGCGTCCTTGTGTCAGTTCTCTGGATAAGGCCGCCGAGAATATAGGCCTGCCCATCCCCCAATCGGATGTCATGCTCCACAACGCGCTGGCTGATGATCGGCTGGCTAATTCCGCCGATCGTCGATGTGCCCGTGACCGAAGACACTTCGATCTTCATTTTCAGGCTGACCTCGTGGTCCGGGTGGACTCGCGGTGTCATGTGAATATTCACGCCAACGTCCTGATATTGAAATTGCGTATTGACCAGCGGGTTCACCAATCCTGCTGAGCCCACCGCGCCTACCCCGACTCCGGCCTGAAAGCTTCCCGTCGCGATCGGAATCCGGTCGCCGATTTTCAGTGTCGCTTCCTGCCCCTCCACGGACCGCAACTCCGGGTCCTGGATGATCTTCGTGTATGTATCGGTAAGGACCGCGTTGGCCGTGAAATTCGGCAACGTCACCGTGTAATCGCTGCTGTTCAGATGGTTGAGCGTGTTCAGGGTTATGTTGTTCGTTGTCGTTGTCGTTGACGAGGTGCTTGTGGTGGCATTTGGGTTGATCGCGATCGACGCAGTCTGCCCAGGCGTCACTCCCAAATTGCGCAAGCGGTCCGTGCGCGCCTCCAGCACTTCCACCTGAACCATCACTTCGGGCTTCGCCTTATCAACGTCATCGATGATCTTGCCCACGAGAGTCAGGACATCCGGACTGGCGCGAACGATAATCGCATTCTGCGAATTGAGTTGCTGGATGCGCTTCACTTCGAGCAACGACCGCAATCCCGTCACAATTTCCGTCAAATCCTGCGGCGTCACTGTATTCGCAAGATAAAACGTCTTCATCGATTCTTCTTCGTAATCGCGCCTTTTCTGCGGCTGATCCGGCGCAATCAAGATGATGTTTTGCGTAACCGGTTTCCAGAAGGCTTTGCTTTCCAGGCAAACCACTTCCAGCGCCTGCTCCAGCGTCAAATTATTCAAATCCACCGAAATTCGTCGCGCCGGGAAGTCGGGATCGTAAATCATCGTGATTCCCGCCAGCTTCCCGATTGTGTCGAATAGAATTTTTGCATCCCCGGTCGCTTTATAAGTGATCGCCACATTCGAAATGGGCTTCAACTGGGGCGGCCCCGATATGTACTGCTCGCTGTCGTCCGCCGCAGTCGGCGGTGTTCCATCCGACGCGTGCGTTTGCTCCGCGATCATGGCCAGTGTTTTCTTTAGTTCGTCGGCCGCGATAGCGCTGGAAGGATCATCGATTTGGGCGCGTTGGAACTGCGCTGCGGCCCCTTGCAGATCTCCATTTTCCCTCTGCTTCTGGCCCAGTTGAATGTGCATTTCCCCGGCTTCAAAGCGCGTCTGATTCAGCCGGATTTTGAACGCCGCATTATTCGGCTCGGCTTTCAGTGCTTTCTGGTAGAACTCGAGCGCCGCGTCGTAGTCTTGCAGCGTCTCTGCCTTCCGCCCTTTGCTGTAATCCGTTTGGCCCTTTGGGCAGCCCACTGCGAACAGACCCATCCCTAAACACAAAATGACAACACTACACCGTCGCATGGACTCTCCGGGGCCTCGACACGAAGCCTTTGCAGTCTAACACCCGGTTTAGAACACGGGCAAGACGCGGAAGGTTGGCTGTCCTTCTTCCGATAACTATGCTGGTTGGACGGCTCGTTTTTCAACCGGGTAGCCAGAATTTAACACTCCAGTTATGATGGATTGTGCCGAAGACTGCCAAAAAATCCGAGAAGAGCGCCAAGACCGGCGACCAAATTGTGGCTCAGAATCGCGCCGCCTCGTATAATTTTCATCTGCTCGAGAGATTTGAGGCTGGTCTCGTGCTGCACGGCACGGAAGTGAAGGCCCTGCGCGAAGGAAAAGCGAATATCCGCGATGCTTATGTTGACTTCAAACCCACCGGCGCCTGGCTTGTCAACGCGCACATTGCACAGTACATGCCCGGCGGTCCCTGGAACCACGAGCCCCTCGGCTCCCGCAAACTTCTTCTCCACAAAAACGAAATCTACAAGCTCGCGGGGAAAACGCAGGCGAAAGGATTGACGGTAATTCCGACGAAAATTTACTTTCGCAACGGCCTCGCAAAGGTCGAAATTGCCCTGGCGCAAGGCAAGAAATCGTGGGATCGCCGCCAGGACGAGCGTGACAAAGAAGCTCGCAGGGAAACTGAAAAAGCGATGTACAACAACCGGAGGCGATAAGGAACAATGCGAATCACACTCGACGTAAAACCGTTCGCAGCGCTGGAGACCGAAGCGCTGGTCACTTATGTTTTTGAGGAGGCCGATCCCGTGCAAGGCCGCATCGCGGAAATCGATCAGACGGCCAACGGCTTGCTCCGGAAGCTCGCAAAAGGAGGAGAACTGACCGGCAAGACGCTCGAGATGACCCTGATTCACGCACCCGCGGGCCTCAAGGCTTCTCGATTGCTGCTCGTTGGAGCAGGGAAGCGCGAGAAATTTGATTCCGCAGTGTTGCGCAAGATTTCTGGCTCGGCGCTGCGCTATCTGAAATCGCGCGGCGTGCATAATTTCGCGTTTGCGGTTCGCGAGGCCAACGCTACCGAAGATGCGGCGCAGGCAGTCGTCGAGGGCGCGATCGCTGCGGACTTTGAATCGGACAAATACAAGACCGACAAGAAAAACGACAAGTCCATCGAGACGGTTCTGCTGGCCGGCTATTCCGAGGCCGAGCGCGCCGCCGGAGAGAAGGGATTGGCGCGCGGGCGAATCATCGCGGAATCGCAGAATTTTGCTCGCGACCTGATTAACGAGCCATCCAACAAGCTGACGCCGAAAATACTCGCTGAAAAAGCGGAAGCCATGGCCAAGCAAGCGGGTCTGGCCGTGGAGATTCTCGACGAGAAGAAAATCGCAGACCTGAACATGGGCGCGCTACTCAGCGTCGCGCAAGGAGGGCCCGAGCCGCCCCGCATGATCGTCATTACGTACACTCCGGCGAACCTCAAGCCAGGTGCGCCGGTGATTGGCCTCGTCGGAAAAGCGGTGACGTTTGATACCGGCGGCATTTCCATCAAGCCTTCTGAAGGCATGGAAAAAATGAAGTACGACATGGCCGGCGGGGCCACGATGATCGGCGTGATGCGCGCGCTCGCGGCGCTGAAGCCGAACGTAAAAGTGATCTGCGTCGTGCCATCCACGGAAAACATGCCTGGCGGCAAAGCCCAGAAGCCCGGTGACATTCAAACCGCCATGTCCGGCAAGACGATTGAGGTGCTGAACACGGACGCCGAGGGACGGCTGATTCTGGCCGACGGTGTGCACTACGCCAAGCAGCTCGGCGCGACGCATCTTGTGGATGCCGCGACGCTCACGGGCGCGATTGTCGTGGCCCTTGCGAGCATCAACGTCGGTGTGTTTGGCGGCACAGACCAGGCTTGGACGGACAAAGTGCTTGCTTCCGCGAAAGCGGCCGGCGAAAAAATGTGGCAAATGCCCATGGACGACGAATACCGCGAATTCATCAAGGGCACCGTCGCCGACATTCAGAACATCGGGAGCGGCAAAGGCGGCGGTTCGATCACCGGCGCGTGGTTCATTCGCGAATTTGCGGGCGATACGCCCTGGGTCCACCTCGACATCGCCGGAACCGCCTGGAACGACGACGCCAAAACCTGGCTCGCCAAAGGCCCCACCGGCGTCGCCCTTCGCACCCTGGTCCACCTCGCCATGTCCTACTGATTTTTCTTCGCGCCCGTAGATTCTTAATCCCGATCGGTCGGCGAATTTAGTTCGCCCACTTTTCTAGCGCTAAGTCGTTTGCCACTTCCGCGCCGTTTGCAGGCTGCGTTCGTTGACTTCGTTCTTGGCGTACCCTAATATGCCTGCGCGCCTGTGACCGAACCTCAATCTATCCTCGGCCAAACTTTTTCTCACTATCGCATTCTTGAACAGCTCGGCGGCGGCGGGATGGGCGTCGTCTACAAAGCCGAAGACACTACGCTCGGCCGCATGGTCGCTCTCAAGTTTCTCCCCGAGGAACTCTCCCGCGACAAAGCCGCGCTGGATCGTTTCCTTCGCGAAGCGCGCGCCGCTGCTGCCCTCAACCATCCGAATATTTGCACCATTCACGAAATCGGCGAATATGAGGACGGCCGCCGCTTCATCGTCATGGAGCTTCTCAAGGGCCAAACCTTGAAGCACCGGATTGCCGGCGGCCCTCTGCCGCTCGACTCTCTCGTCGAGCTTGGCATTCAATCCGCCGACGCGCTCGACGCCGCGCACTCCGAAAACATCGTCCATCGCGACATCAAGCCGGCGAATATTTTTGTCACCGATCGCGGCCAGGCCAAAATTCTCGATTTCGGCCTCGCCAAAGTTCTTCTTACCGGCAGCGATGGCGGCACTCACGGCACCGCCACCATCGATGAAGCGAATCTCACCAGCCCTGGCGTGGCGCTCGGCACCGTGGCCTATATGTCTCCCGAGCAAACGCTCGGCAAAGATCTTGATGCGCGCACGGATCTTTTTTCCTTCGGAGTCGTTCTCTATGAAATGAGCACAGGCCGGCCCGCGTTTTCTGGGTCCACTTCGGCCGCCATTTTCGACGCCATCTTAAATCGCTCGCCCATAGCTCCCGTTCGCCTGAACCCCGAGCTGCCCGTCGAACTCGAGCGCATCGTCAACAAATCGCTCGAGAAAGATCGCACTCTTCGCTATCAAAGCGCCGCCGAACTTCGCGCCGACCTCAAGCGTCTCCAGCGGGACACCAGCTCCAGCCGCGTCCAGGCCGCGTCCAGCGCCCAGCAAGCCGCCAATGCCGCCGCAGCCTCGCCCGCACAACCTGCCAGCAGCTCAGGTGGCGTTCCTGCCGTTCCTCACTCCGGCACGCCCTCCACCGGCACTCCGATCGCCGCGCCGGGAAACCGTTGGCTCATTCCGGGTCTGCTCGGCGCGTTGGTTGTCGTCGCCGCGATTATTTTTACCGCCTACAAATTTTCTCCGCGAAAAATCATGCTCGACATCCAAAGCATGCAGATTTCTCCGTTGACGCAATCCGGCAAAGCGACTTCTGTAACGATTTCGCCGAATGGCCAGTACGTCGTGTACGTCCTCGCGGAGAGCGGCAAACAAAGCCTCAATGTTCGTCAGGTAGCTACCGGAAGCGACGTACAAGTTCTTGCCCCGGACGAAACGAATTACAACAGCCTGACTTTCTCTTCCGACGGCAACTACGTCTACTTCAGCCGTTTGAGCAAGCAAATCGCGGGCTACAGCGACATTTACAAAATGCCCGTCCTCGGCGGCCAGCCTCAGCCCGTCGCACACGACTCGGACACTGCGCCCGCTATTTCTCCTGACGCCAAGCACATTGCCTTTTTGCGCGGCGACCCGGCGAAATTCGAGATGCACGTTGTGCTCACCGATATCGATGGCAGCGGGGAAAAGATTCTTACTTCCTTTCCTGCGGTTTCGAATGCTGTCAGCCTGTCTGCTCCTGCCTGGTCTCCGGATGGGAAGACGCTTGTGGTCGCGGATTGGAAAAGTTCTGGAGAACGATTTCTCTACGCCGTCTCGCCCACGGATGGATCCTCGCAGCAGCTTTACAAGACTCCCAACTTTATAGGCCGCTCCGTTTGGCTTCCCGACGGTTCTGGCCTCCTTTTCGTGATGGCCGAGCCCAGCGCGAATACTCCCGGCCAGCTCTGGTACATCTCCTATCCCGGCGGCGAAGTCCGCCGCCTGACAAATGATTTAACCAACTACGACCTCGCATCCATCGGCCTCACCCAGGACGCCAAAACAATCGCCGTCGTCCAGACGTCAGTCAATCTTGAACTTTGGGCCGCTCCGGGCGGCGACTCCAGCCGTGCCACGCAAATTCCCTTCAATGGCGAGCCCGGCCGCATCGACGCGGCCACTCCAGACCGCCTTATTATTCAGGATCGCCGCGGGCAAATTTTTGCTTTGCGTCCCGATGGTTCCCAACCGACCGAGCTGCTTTCCGGGCAGTCCATCGGCAACCTGCTCGAATGCGGGCCAGCCGGCACGCTTTTCTTTACCGAACAGCGCGATGGCGCCGTCAACGTGTGGAAAGCGGATGCCGACGGCAGCAACCCAGTTCGGTTAACTCACTCGAAACGCGCGACGCTCTCCGCGTGTACACCGGACGGCAAGTCGTTCATCTCCTGGCAACCGCCGGACCTGTTCCTCGAGGACATCGAAGGGAAAGCGCCGGCCACCAAGGTCAATATGGAATCGAAATATGGGCGCGTCCGTGTTTCGCCCGATGGCCAAACGCTCGGCGCCATCGATTTTGTTGCTGGCCCGCCGGAAAGGATGGCGTTCATCACCGGTCCGCTTCATGGCGGCAAGCCGAACTACCTTTTCGAGAATGTTCCTTCTGCCGCGACGTGGGCGGATTGGGCGCCCGACGGCAAAGCGATGGACTACGCGCTGCTGCGCAAGGGCGCGGCGAACGTTTGGAGACAGCCGATGGCCGGTGGGCCGTACCAGCAAATCACGAAATTCACGACGCCAGTGATGAGCAGTTTCCGCTGGTCTCCTGACGGCAAAATGCTTTATGTGACTCGCGGGACGCGCTCCGCGGATATTGTCCTGCTGCGAGATACGAAATAATTCAAACACTTTCGCACGATAATTTTGCGTGATCCGGGGCGCAGCGTGCTGCGCCCCTACAAACGGCACGATGAATCGTGTCCCTACAAACGCCAAAACTTCTTGGGTTTTCATTTCTACATTTTTTCGGGGGTTTCGATCCCCAGCATTTCAAGCGTTTCAACCAACCTTGCTTCCACGAGTTCCGTTAAGCGCAACAGGAACGCGCGTTTTTGTTCGTCGGGCTCGGTCAGGATGTGGTGCTTGTGGTAGAAATTGTTGAATTCTTGGGCCAATTGGAAGGCATATTTTGCCACGAAGGCGGGCTCTTGCGCGCCGATGGCGGCGTCCACTGCGAGGTCCAGCGATCCGGCGCTCAAGAGCAATTCCCAAAGGCCGTTTCCGTCCGTTCCGGCAATTAGCCCGGCGGCCGTTTCCTGAGTGACTGGGAAGTTTGTCGCGCCGGCCTCTGCGCCTTTGCGGCGGATGCCGCGGATGCGGACAACGGCGTACTGGCAATAGGGACCGGTTTCGCCTTCAAAGCTGAGGGCGTCTTTGAAGTCAAAGGCGATGATGGCGTTGCGCGTGAATTTCAGCAGGAGGAAACGGAGCGCGCCTACGGCGATGGCGTGGGCGGTTTGCTTTTGTTCCGCTTCGCTCATTTCCGCGTGGCGCTGTTGGACTTCGGCTAGCGTGGCGGCTTCGAGTTTGTCGATCAGGTCGTCGGCTTTGACGCCGAAGCCTTTGCGCCCGCTGACTTGGATGAACGGCAGCTTGGCTTCTTCGGGAGTGAGTTCGTAGCCCAGTTCGGCGGCGCAGCGAGGCGTGAGCACGACGAAGGCGTAGGACAGATGGATGGAGTTCTCGGCGGCTTCGGCGTGGCCGAGGCGGCGCAAGGCTTCCGCGACCACATCTTGCACGTAAGACTGGCGCGTGTCGATGACGTTGTAAACCGCCGAGGCGGGTTCGGCGAAATGCGGGGCGCTGGGATCGCTTTTGAAGGTGGTGGTGGCCCATACGGTTTCGCCTTCGGGAGCGCCTGGCCATTTGCGATAGTTGAAATCCTTGCCGAGAAGGCCAAATTTCCAGAGCTGATAGGCGATGTCTTTTCCGACGTAGGTGACGGTGCCGTTGGAGCGTACGATGATCTTGTCCTGGATGTTTTCTTCGTCGTCCGCAACGCCCGGTTTTGCTTCAGCGGGTTTCCCGGAGTCCTGCGATTCTTCGTTCCACGGGATGATCCAGCATCCGGCCATTTTTCCGGTGGTCGTAAGCTGAATGACGCCGGCGGACTTCAACTTCTCGAACGCGGCATCCCAAAATTTCAGGTGGAGAATTTCACTTTCGCGCGCGAGCAGTTCGTACGAAATTCCAAGCCGCGCCATGGTGCGCAAGTGCAGGGTGACAATGGCATCCGCTACGACTTGGGCCACCTCGGCTTCTTCGCCGCGGTCTTCTTCGATGGCTTTTAATGTGCGACCGCGTAATTCGGCGGCACGCGCTTTGTCTTCTTCAAAGAAATGGGTGGCTTTGGCGTACAAATCCCAGCAGTAATAGTCGAAGCGCGGCTCCATGGCGAACATTTTCACGCTGACGGGCGTGCGGCGCTCCATGTCGAGGAAGCCGATGACGACGTCGGCGACTTGCACGCCGGTGTTGTCGATGTAGTTTTGAATTTGGACCGGGTGGCCGGCGTGGCGAAGGATGCGGGCCATGGTGTCGCCGAGAACGGCGTTGCGGACGTGACCGATGTGGGCGGCTTTGTTCGGATTGATGCTGGTATGTTCGACGATGACTTTTCCGGATTTTTTTTGCGAAAGAAGTGGCGAGTGGCTAGTGGCGAGTGGCGAGAGATCGGACCAGAAAGCGGCGCGATCGAAATAGGCGTTCAAGTAGCCGGCGCCGGCGACTTCGATGCGGGCAACGCCCTCAATTTTGGGAAGAGCATTGGCGATTTCCTGGGCGATCACGCGGGGGGCTTTTTTGAGGCGCTTGGCTAGCTCGAAGCAGACCGGGGAGGCGGCTTCACCCATCTCGATCTTGGGCGGACGGTCGATGATGATTTCCAGCGTGATGGCGTATGCCTGCTGGATGTGGCGAGCGAGAGCTTCGCGCAGGCGGTTTGTGAGTGTCAGGTACACGAGGCCTCGATGGAACGGATGGGTGAGTATAAGCGCGGCGAAGGAGTTGGGTCAAAAGGTGACGGTGTGGATTGAGTAGGAAAGGCATTCCCCCCTACCCCCCGGCCTACAGAAAATTGTCCAGAAGCATTTGAAAACAGGATGGTTAGGTGTGATTCGTGTGTGGGCTTGGGTCTGTAAGTGATAACAAGGAAAGGAGATGCTGCGTGTCGTGCCGAACGGTGTCGTGAGCAGGAGATTGCGCGGCGATTTTTCGAGCGACCGGCCACGCGAGACATACCGAATAGTACCACGAAGATAAATAAATGTCAAGTATTACTTTATATATAACAGAAAGTAAAGGGGTTAGGCAGGGTCGGCGAAGAGAGACGACCGCGAGGAAACGGGGATCGGCCAAATCCGGGATGCCTTTCGTCGTAACCTGAGGCGCAAGAGCGGGAGCAGGGCTCCCGCACTCCACATTTGGAATGACCAAGAGCGCGGTTTGTTTGACAGGCTTGCTGTGCGCCGATAGTATCGGAGGACTCCGGCGGAACACGCGAAAACAGGGAGTTCCTGCGGCGGCGGCATTCCATGAAACTGGTTTATTTTGATTGCTTTTCGGGGATTAGCGGGGACATGACGCTCGGTGCGCTGGTGGATGCGGGCTGCGGCGTGGAAGAACTGCGAGCAGGGCTGAATGGATTGCAGGTTCCGGGTTGGGAGTTGACAGCGGAGAAGGTTTGGAAGAATGGGATGGCGGCGACTTATGTGAGGGTGAAGACGGAGGATCAGTCGAAGCACCGGTCGTTGAGCGCCATTTTAGAAATACTGGAGAAGTCACAGCTTGCGGCGGGGGTTCGCGAACGGGCTTCGGCGATTTTTCGGAAGTTGGGGGAAGCAGAGGCTGCAGTTCACGACGTGCCGGTGGAAAAGATTCATTTTCATGAAGTTGGGGCGGTCGATGCGATTCTGGATATCGTGGGGGCGTGCATTGGGTTCGAGGCGTTGGGAATTGAGAAGTTTGCTTGCTCGCCGCTGAATGTGGGAGGGGGGACGGCGAAGATGGCGCATGGAGTTTTGCCGGTGCCAGCGCCGGCTACGGCTCGATTGCTGACGGGGAAGCCGACTTATTCCAATGGGGTGCAGAAGGAGTTGGTGACACCTACTGGGGCGGCGATTGTGGCTACGCTTTGCGAGGCGTTTGGGCCGCAGCCGGGGATGAGCGTGTCGGCGATTGGGTATGGGGCGGGGACGGCGGATTTGGAGGGGCAGCCGAATGTTTTGAGGATTATGGTGGGGGAGGAGGTTGGGGCGGGGAAGGAAAAAGAAAGAGCACAGACTGAAGTCTGTGCCACCTCAGGACAGCCTGGATTGGCTGCGCCACAAGGATTTGATGAAGAGATTGCAGTGGTTGAAGCGAATTTGGATGATATGAATCCGCAGATTTATGGATATTTTTTGGAGAAGGCGCTCGGAGCGGGGGCTTTGGATGTTTATACGACGCCGGTGCAGATGAAGAAGAACCGTCCGGGGACGTTGTTGACGATTTTGTGCAAGCCGCAGGATACGAGTGCGTTGATGGAGTTGATTTTTGCGGAGACGACTACGTTTGGAGTGCGGACGTATCGTGCGCAGCGACGCGTGTTGCCTCGGGAATGGGTGAACGTGGGGACGGAGTTTGGAGAGGTGCGGATCAAAGTGTCGCGGGTGAATGGACGGATTCTGCATGTGGCGCCGGAGTATGAGGATTGTCGCAAATTGGCGGCGGAGAAGGATGTGCCTTTGCAGCGGGTGATTGCGTCGGCGATGCGGAGTTACGAAAGGAAATAAGAAGGAAAAAGATTATCGCAGAGGAGCGCAGAGACACAGAGTTCGCAGAGAAGGGGAAGTAAAGAGGTAATGACGTAATGAAGTAAAGAAAATGCGCGACATTTTGAGAGTTGAGCTGGGTGGCTAGATGGAGAGAGATTGCACAGGGGAAAATGGCTGAGAAACCAAAATATTATTTGACGACGCCGATTTATTACACGAACGGGTTGCCGCATATCGGGCATACGTATTCGACGATTGTGTGCGACACGATCCGGCGTTACAAGCGGATGCGCGGGTACGACGTGGTGATGACGACGGGGACAGACGAGCACGGCGTGAATGTGGAGCGCTCGGCGAAGAAGGCGGGGATTCCGGAGTCGGAGTTTGTGGCGAAGATGGCGGCGCAGTGGAAGGGGCTTTGGGATGAGTTGGGGGTGCAGGGCGACGAGTTCATTCGCACGACGGATTTGAAACATGCGCGTACGGTGCAGTGGCTTTTTAAATTGTGCCGCGAGAACGGGTACGTTTATCCCGGGCATTACACAGGCCAATACTGCATTTACGACAACGCGTATGTAGACGTGAAGCCAGGGGAGAATTGTCCGGATTGCGGGCGGCCGACCGAGACGGTGACGGAGCCGAACTACTTTTTTAAATTGTCGGCGTTTCAGAAGCCGCTTCTGGATTTTTACGCGAAGAATCCGAACTTTATTCAGCCGGAGACGCGGCGGAATGAGGTGTTGAGTTTTGTGGAGGGCGGACTGCGGGATTTGAGCATCACGCGGACTACAATTCGCTGGGGAATTCCGGTGCCTGGCGAAGAGCCGCATGTGTTTTACGTGTGGTTCGATGCGCTGACGGCGTATTTGAGCGCGGTGGGCGGGCCGCAGTATGAGAAGAGTGGGTATTGGCCAGCGAATTTGCACTTGGTGGGCAAAGAAATCATACGGTTCCACGCGGTGTATTGGCCGGCGTTTTTGATGGCAGCGGGATTGCCTTTGCCGAAGCAAATTTGGGCGCACGGCTGGCTTTTGATGGACAGCGCGAAGATGAGCAAGTCGCTGGGGAATGTGATGCGGCCGCGGCCGATCGTGCATGTTTTGGGAATGGACGCTCTTCGTTATTATTTGCTGCGCGAGACGGTGTTTGGGCAGGACGGGAATTTTAGTTATGACGCGCTGGTGACGCGGTACAACAGCGATTTGGCGAATGGGCTGGGGAATCTGGCTAGCCGCACGGCCGCGATGATCGAGAAAAATTGCGGCGGGAAGATTCCGAAGCCGAGCGAGCGGTTGCCGGAAGATGACGAGCTGGCAAAAATCGCCCAGGCGACCATCGGCGATGTGATGGAGCATTACAACAATCTGGAGTTTTCGCGGGCGCTGGAAGCGATTTGGGCCTTGATTTCCGCGGCGGACAAATATTTGACGGTGGAGAAACCGTGGTCGTTGGGAGAGTCGGCTGGCGATCAGGAGCGGCGCGCAACCGTGCTATGGACGACTGCTGAGGTTCTGCGGATTGTCACGGTGCTGACCCATCCGGTATTGCCCGAGAGCACGACAAGGGTTTGGGCGCAGTTGGGGCAATCCGATGGGCTCGGGGCATTCGCCATCGACGGATTGCGTTGGGGACAGCTCGCGCCTGGACGCGCGCTTGGGAAATCGCAAGCGCTATTTCCGCGAATCGAAAAAGCAGAAGCGATCGAGAGGATGGAAACCATGGAAAAAGAAGAACAGAAGGCACCTTCACCCGCTGCGGCGACAACGCCAGCGGCGGCGCCTGCTGCGACGGGAGCAGCCGCTGCCGCGGCTACCGCCCCTGCGGCGGGGGAGAAAATCGGAATCGAGGATTTTGCGAAAGTCGAGATGCGCGTGGGGCAGATCAAGACGGCGGAGAGGATAGTTGGCGCGGATAAATTGTTGAAACTCACCGTGGATATTGGGACGGAGATTCGACAGATTTGCGCGGGGATCGCGCAGTTTTATGAGCCGGAAAAGCTCATAGGGCGCAAAGTGGCCGTCGTCGTAAATCTAGCGCCACGGAAACTTCGCGGCGTCGAGTCTAACGGCATGATCGTTGCCGCGTCGGTGGGCCCCGAAGGGCGACCGGTGCTCGCTGGTTTCCCGGATGAAGACGTGGAAATTGGAGCGCGATTGAAGTAGGGGCTGCTTTGTAGTGGCGCTGCTTGCAGCGCCACTGTGTGGATTATGCAAACCGAATCACGAGCAACCGCATCAGGTAGCAGGCGCTTAAAATGCAGGGATTATTCTGCACCCGGACTGTATTTCGTGACGATTTGCTCCGACTTCAAACGATGCACTTTTGGAAGAGTAGAGCAGCAGAGGGTAGTGTTTTCGCCTTTGGGTCGGATTGTCGAGGAGGCTTGGATAGCGTTGCCAAGCGGCCATGCCGACATTCGCTTGCACGAGTACATGGTGATGCCAAACCACGTGCACGGAATCATCGAGATTCTTTCTGGAGGCCAGGCGCTGCAAGCAGCGCCACTACAAAGAGAAGCGCATGCCGCTGTTCGGGTGCCGCTTTTGTCGGTTGTACTGCGATCTTTCCAGGCGGACGTAACGCGACGCGCAGGACTTGAGTTGGGTTGGAATGGAGCAATCTGGCAGCAGAACTATTTTGATCGTGTGATTCGGGATGGACGAGAGTTCTCGAACGCGGCTCGGTACATTGCGGAGAATCCAATTCGATGGACGGGTAAGAAGTTGCAAAGCGACGAGAATCGAGAGATCAAGAGAAAGCTGGCGCTGCAAGCAGCGCCACTACAAAGTCGGTGGCGGAATTGTGAGGGTGATGGAGTTGATTGATTCGCATGCACATGTGGATGACTCGCGGTTTGATGAGGACCGCGAAGCGATGTTTGGGCGGGCGCGGGCGGCGGGCGTAACCACGCTGCTGGCCATCGGAACCGGGCCGGGACCGGAGAAGTTGGAAGCGGCTATGCCGTTTGCGGAGGCGCATGAATGGATTTACACGACGGTGGGGATTCATCCGCATGAGGCGAAGGACGTTACGCAGGCGCATTTGGCTGAATTGGAGAGGCTGGCGAAGCATCCGAAAGTGATTGCCTGGGGTGAGATTGGGCTGGATTATTTTTACGATCATTCGCCGCGGGATGTGCAGGAACGCGTGTTTCGCGATCAGATGGCGCTGGCCGCAGCGGCGAAGCTGCCGATTATCATTCATTGCCGAGACGCCTGGGCGGATTGTTTGCGCGTGATTGACGAAGTTTGGCGGCCTACTGGGTTGGGAGGAATTTTGCATTGTTTTACGAGCACGCTGGAAGACGCGCGGCGCGGAATCGAGATGGGATTTATGATTTCGTTTGCGGGGAATTCGACGTATCCGAAGGCGCAGAATTTGAGGGACGTGGCGAAAGTTTTGCCGCTGGAGAACATTTTGATTGAGACGGACTCGCCGTATCTTGCACCGCAGCCATACCGGGGGAAACGGAACGAACCGGCGTACGTTGCGGAAGTAGCGCGCACGCTCGCGAGTGTGAGAGACTTACCCGCGGAAGAATTCGCCGCTCGGACAGCAGGGAATTTTCGGCGATTTTTCGACCTCGCCCAGCCGACGATGAGCGCGGCTGCGGAGTCCCAAAGATGATTGCAGGCCAAGGGAGAAAGACTATCGCGCTACTTACCGCCAAAGAGATTTTTGACCTCGTGCGAGACGATTTGGTTTTGGTGGAGGAAGAGCTCGCGCGGCAGAGCGCGGTTGCGTTCGAACCGGTTGCGGAAATTACGAGCTACCTTCTCGGCGGGGGAGGGAAGCGGCTGAGGCCAGCGTTGCTCCTGCTTTGCAATTCGTATACGGGGCGACGCAGCCAGGGCGCGATTCGGCTCGCGGCGGTTGTGGAGTTGCTGCACAGCGCGACGTTGATTCACGACGACGTGATCGACAGCGCGAACACGCGAAGGGGGCGGACTTCGGCGAATTCGCGTTGGGGGAATCATCGCAGCGTGCTGGCAGGGGATTGGCTATATATGCAGTCGTTTCAGATGGCGCTCGAGGAAAGAAATTTTCGAATTTTAGATATTCTGATCGACCTGACGCAGAAGATGGTGGAAGGCGAGCTGATTCAACTGGCGAAGATTGGGCGCATAGATGTGACGGAAGAGGATGCGTTGCGGCTCGCGACATATAAGACGGCGTGTTTGTTTAGCGGATGCGCGCGATTGGGCGCCGTGCTCGGCGGATTGGAAGGCGCGGAGGAAGAGGCGCTGGCGGATTACGGGCGCTACGCGGGGCTGGCGTTTCAGTTGGTGGATGATCTTTTGGATTTTACGGCTTCGGCGGAGCAGCTGGGCAAGCCGGTTTTGAGCGATTTGAAAGAGGGGAAGGTTACGCTGCCACTGATTTATGCGATGGATAATGGGCATCGCGAGGCGCGGGGGCTGGTGGCGCGGGTGCTCGAGGAGAAGGAATTTAATTCGGTGCGGGCGGAGACGATTGTTTCGCTGGTGCACGATTCGGGAGCGCTGGAGCGGGCGCGCAGTTTGGCGCATGAATATGCGCGGCGGGCGAAGGCTTGTCTTGAAGGGCGCGGGGATTCGGAGTATGCGCGGGCGTTGCTGACGTTGCCGGATTTTATTTTGGAGCGCGAGAATTAGCGGGTTGGAATAGCGAAGACGGGCACGGCGTGCCGTGCCCCTACGGAAATGCTGCCTTTCAAACTGGTCTACCACAAGGGCTACGACTTAAACCTGGGCGAGCACGTTTTTCCTTCACAGAAATTTCATTTGATTGCGGAAACGCTGGTGCGAGAGGGAATCGCGTCCGCGGAAGATTTTATTACGCCGGGGGCTGCTTCTGACGAGGACATTCTGCGCGTGCATACGGCAGAGTGGGTGCGAAAACTGAAAACAGGAACGCTGACGGCCAGCGAGATTATGAAATTGGAGATTCCGTATTCGCGGGAAGCGGTAGAAGCTTGTTGGTTGGCGGCGGGGGGATCGATTCTGGCTGGGCAGTGCGCGTTGCGCGATGGATTCGGGTGCAATTTGGGTGGCGGTTTTCACCATGCCTATCCGGGGCACGGCGAGGGGTTTTGCGCAATTCATGATGTTGCGGTGGCCATTAGAAGGCTGCAACATGATGGCGCGATTCGGAAGGCGATGGTTGTTGATACGGACGTGCACCAGGGGAATGGAACGGCGGCGATTTTTGCGAAGGACGAATCTGTGTTCACGCTTTCGATCCACCAGGAGAATAATTATCCGGCTTACAAGCCGCCGTCGGATGTGGACCTGGAAATGGCGGATCGAGCGGATGATGATGAATATCTTGGCGAATTGATTCCGGCTGTTCAGAGTGCGCTGGACGATTTTCAGCCGGAGATCCTCTTTTATATTGGCGGGGCGGATCCGTTTTGCGAGGACCAGCTTGGCGGATTGTCGCTTACGAAAAAGGGATTGCAGGAGCGCGACCGGAGGGTATTTGAAGAGGCGCGCCGGCGTGGGATCCCTGTCGCGACGGCACTTGCCGGCGGATACGCGCGGCGGGTCGAAGATACGATTCGCATTCACGTGAACACCATTGTTGCGGCGCGCGATGTCGCGATGGCCTTCCCTTCGGTTTCGGCGGCAGGTCAGAAATAAACTTGCGCTCGAGTTGAAGTCCAAAGTTATTCAGGGAAATGTGAGGTTTTCATGACGCGTTTCAAGTTGCGGCTCAAACTGGGCTTATTTTTCCTTGCAACTGTATTCATGCTGGGTTTCATAGGCCCATGCAGCATGTCGGCGCAGACTGGAACGGATTCAGCGAAGAAGTTGAAAGTGTATATTTCGGTGGACATGGAAGGCGTGGCCGGCGTGGTGACTGCGGATCAGCTTATTCCAGGTGGATTTGAATACGAGCGCTTTCGGCATTTCATGACTGACGAGACGCTCGCGGCCGTGCGGGCGGCGAAAGAATCGGGCGTTGGCGAGATTGTCGTCAGCGACTCACACGGAAACGGCGTGAACTTGCTGGTGGAGGAGTTTCCGAAGGATGTGCGGATCGTGCGTGGCTGGCCGCGGCACGGCGGAATGATGGCCGGGCTGGATTCGAGTTTCAATGCTGCTATTTTCATCGGCTATCACGCTTCCACGACAAATCCTAATGGGGTCCGAGCGCATACGTTTTCCAGCGCACATTACGCGCGTGTGACCCTGAATGGGAATGCCGTGACTGAAGGCGAGTACAACGCGGCGTACGCAGGAGCGAAGGGCGTGCCGGTGGTTTTTGCGCCGGGCGATGACGCCGCGGTCGAGGAGCTGAGATCGAGACTTGGAAACATCGAAGCCGTGGAAACCAAGACGGCGCTGAGTTTTCATTCGGCGGAGACGCTTACACCAGCGGCGTCGTGCGACAAAATATTCACGGGCGTAAAATCGGCACTCAACCGGCTCCAGGAATTCAAACCCTACGTTATTACAACACCGGTGACGCTGGAAATTACATTTAAAAATTACATGCCGGCGGAAGTGCTGAGTTATCTGCGGATCGTGCAGCGCGTGGACTCGCATACGATACGATTTGTGGGCAAGGATATGGATGAAGTGGACGACTTCGAAGAATTTATCTCGAACTATAACGGCGATTTAACGCCCTGAGAGGGCTTGGCAGCGCTCTCCTTTTGACCGGAGAGCACACGGCGGACCGCATCGCTCAATTCTGCTTCCACGCCGTCAGGATCGAAGCCTTCCGCGCGATAAGCGATGTTTCCCTTGCGGTCGAGAATGACGAGAGTAGGGAAGGCATTGACGGCAAGCAGGCGGTCCAGGCCATCGGCGAAGACGACCGTCGTGTGGGGCTTTACTTCTTCGAGATATTGCGGGACCAGGGATTCATCCTCATCACAATCGGCGGCAAGGAAAACGACGTCGGGGATGCCCTGGAATTGCGCGGCGACGCGTTCGAAGTGGGGCTCCATCGCGCGGCACGGGCCGCACCATGTGGCCCAGAAACTTAGGACGACGATTTTCCCCTTCTCATCGGCCAGCGCATAGGGCGAACCGTCTTGCGCGTTGCGCAATTTGAAATCGTAGGGCTCCTTGGCGTCCGCGTTTCTTGCCAGCTTCGGCGCGTCGGAAACAGCCGTGACCTCATCGTAGGTGCGCAACAGATAATCGCCAAGACCTGCATCGGAGCCGTGAGCGAGCCGCCAGACATTGCCGAGCTTCTGACGAATTTCGCGACGTGTTGCGGCGCTAGTGCCGTTCGCGAGAGCGAAGGCTCTGGCATATTCGTGGATTGCGCCGGGCAAGTCCTTGTTTAATTCCGCAATTTCGCCGAGTTTCTCTCCGGCGGAAGCGCTCGGCGAGAGCGCCATGCTGGCGCGGAAATCTTTTTCGGCAGCAGCGTTATCGTGCAGTTTGAGCTCCAGCCTTCCGCGAAGGATGAAGATGTTTTCCTCGTCCCGCTTTTGTTCGGCCTCCCACTCCTCTTTCGAGACTTTGGGCGATTTGTCTTCGACTGTGTTGCGTTGGATATAGCTCAAGACGCGTGTGGAATAATTCACGGCGCGGCGAAGGCCGGCCTCATCGCCGTTGCGCTCCAGGAGCTGAATGGCGAGAACGGTCATGGAGATGTCGTTTGGCGCAAGGGCGACGAGGCGCTCGGCATAATCGGTGGCGCGGGCGGAATCGCGCAACTGCAAACTTGCTTCGACGAGAGCGCGATAGATTTGAGGGCGTTGCTGTGACCCCGGATATTTTTGCAGGAAATTCTCGAGATTACGGACCAGCGCTGCGCGGTCATTGCCAGAATTATCGATGGCTTGCTGCAAATCCTCAGCTTCGGATGGCGCTGGCGCATCGGAAGACCTTTTGGAAGGCGCTGATTTTGACGTTGGCGACAGGGGCTTCTGGTTTTGGCTCTGCTGGGCGTGGGCCGGACAGGCAGCCAAATACGTGGAGAGAATCGCGGCGTAGGTGAGAGCAAAGGCCAAGCGTTGGAACACACGGTTCACAGGGAGAATTCTAGACTGTTTCCAGAGAAATTGCCGACGGCATTGAGGTTTGCAGGCGTCCGCTAGGACTCGGGATGGAGAGCTGCCTGTTGCACACCTTGAACATCGATGTCCCCGGAGACGGTGTGAATCTCGACGCGACCGCCGCCTTCACCCATGTGGGCTCGCAAGGAATGCTTGCCTTGCTCTTCAATCATGATGGGAATTTGCGCGCGGATTTGGCCGGAGACGGCGCCAGCGGAGAAGTGAAAGTTCGCGTTTGAGGGCACGGCGATCTGCACGCGGCCAGAGACGGTCCGCAACTCCCAATAGCTGTTGCCGCTGGGATTGCCTTGGACGGTCAGGCGTCCCGAGCTGGCGTTGGCCTTGACGTCGGCGTTGGCACCGCGAACGTCAATCGAACCGCTCGAAGAACCGGTATCCACGCGGCCGCCGGGGTTGTTCACCTGCACATCTCCTGAAACCGAATGGGCCACGACGTCCCCTTTGGCGTTCGAGACGGTGACGGTCCCGGAGACGCTCGTGGCATGGACGTCATCGCCGCAATTTTCGACTTCGACGGTTCCGCTTGTGGAAGAAAGCCTGACTTCGTGGCCGATTTTTTGCACACGCACCGATCCGGACACGGATTCTGCGCGGACGGGGCCGGCGACATCTCGAATGGTTTCGGAACCGGACACGCTCGAGGCGCTGACTTCGGTTTGCCGGGGCACTTGAACGTCATACGAAATCGAGACATTGTGCAGTCGCGAGATTTCAGTGCCTACACGGAGGGTGTCGCCTTTGAGTTCCACGGGCGGGTTGGCGACAATGTCGGCCAGACGTTTTTCCGGGCTGCCAAAACCAAATCCGGAAACGCGCACGTCGCCGTGAACGTGGACTTTGCCGTCGGCGCTGCCGACTATGGAAACGTCTCCAGAGACGTTGGCCAGCTCGAGGCGGATGGGTCCGGAAACGTCCAGCGAACGGTCAAAGCTGCCGGAGACGGAAGGGCCCATCTGGCAACCTGCGAGAGCCGCGCTGAGAGCGAGCAGCCCGATGGATGCGGCCAGTCTGTGGTGTCGCGTCATTCTTCCTCCAGCTTCCTCAGACGCCGGGTACGGCGCGCCTTCGAACTTCCCTGACAGAAGATACGCAAAAACGGGGAAATATGTTCCGGCCGCGCAACGCCGGAAAGTAGCCTAGCGCGTAAGAGCCTCGTTCAAGGAACCTTGCCGGTAGCCTTCCAAATCCAGCGCGACGTACGCGAAGCCAGCCGCCTTCAAACGAGCCGAGATGGAGGCCGCCATTTCCGGGAACATTGCGCGGGGCATCTCTTCAGGCGCGATTTCGACGCGCGCCAGCTTGTCATGCAAACGGACGCGGAACTGCCGGAAACCAAGTTCGCGAAGGGCGGCTTCGCCGCGCTCGACTAAAGCGAGGCGCTCAGGCGTCACTTCTGTGCCATAGGGAAGGCGAGAAGCAAGGCAGGCAGAGGCGGGACGGTCCCAGGTGGGAAGGCCGGCGCGTTGGGAGAGCTCGCGAATTTCTGATTTGCGCAATCCGGCATCGAGAAGCGGCGCGAGCACGCGGTGCTCGGTTGCAGCGCGGTGGCCAGGACGAAAATCCAGTGTGTCATCGGCATTGACGCCGTACGCTACAGCCGCGAAGCCACGCTCTTGCGCCATGACATCGAGAACGCTGAACAATTCATCTTTGCAGAAATAGCAGCGATCGGCGGCGTTTGCGCGGTACCTGGGATTTTCCATTTCGTGCGTTTCGATAAATTCATGGCGCAGGCCGAGCTTGCGGACAAATTCCTCAACCACGGCGCGGTCATGCGCGGAATAGCTCGGCGAAAGCGCGGTGACAGATAGCGCGTGTTGGCCGAGCGCGCAATGCGCGGCCCAGGCCAGGTACGCGGAATCGGCGCCACCGGAGAGCGCGACGACTACGGCAGGGAACTCGGCCAATTGCTTTAGCAGGAGCAACTCTTTTTCGGCAGCGGGGAGTTCCGCTTGCTCCGCCGGATGGATGCGCACAAGAGTATTCATTTCCATCGAGAGTATACCCCACCGCATCGGTAATTTCGTTGGCTGTGCTCAACCGCGGGCTCATTTGAAGTCCAGCAAGACGTCAACGGAATTTTTGGCCGGGTCCGTGCGCAGCCAATGGCCTACGGTGTCGTAATGCAGAGGCAAATCGCCGAAAATTTCTGAGGGGTGAAATTCCAGCTTGATCAGAAATTGTTCGAAGAGCGCTTTGTCGAAAATGGCGCCCGTTTCCGTCGGCCACTTCTGCAGGAGAAGGTGCTCGGCATCGAGAGACAACCCCGTCAAAACCAAGGTGTTGTAGTGATATTGCACGCCCTCGACAACTGAGACTGCGTAGGAAACGGTGTGCGCCTGGTCGTCGTAGGTAACAACGGGATCGATCTTTGC
Organism: uncultured Acidobacteriota bacterium; assembly: GCA_963843265.1. Lineage (GTDB taxonomy): Bacteria > Acidobacteriota > Terriglobia > Acidiferrales > UBA7541 > Acidiferrum. The sequence goes on from CAWJJR010000008.1 coordinate 950,905, forward strand.
ATCGAGGTAGCCGCGGTGGCCGTACTCTTCGCGCGCGCGGTCCCAGCCGGCTTCGATTTGCATGCCGTTGGCGACGTCGCCTGGCTTTAGGCCGAGTTCATTGGAAAGCGTAATCGAGGACAACAAGGAGTTGCCGGACCATTGCGGTTCCTTCCAATGATAAATACCGCCAGTCGTCACGGGGACGAAGACGGGAAGTTGCTCGGGGAGTTTTTGGCTGGGATTACCAGTCAATCGAATTTGTGGAGGGCCGAGCTTCACGCGCAGATAGCCGCGTTGAAGATAGAGGGGGCGAACCTGTTCCGAGAGGAAAAGATCGATGGTCGTCCGAGAATAAGGCTTCCCCCGCACAGCGGAGAGCGCTTGCTCCACGACATGGGACGCGGTCAAGGAAGGATCGCCGAATTCGACGCTGGCGATGTAGAAGGAAACATCCTGGACGTGAAATTCCTGCACGTTGCCATCTCCCAGGGGATTGGCGATCAGTTCGTGCTCCACGGTTTGTTTCAATTTGCGAGAGGCAAGCAAGTCGTTGACGGCTGCGGCTGCTTGATCGAGGGCGGCCCCAGCTTCGGGGAGAGTGCCGTCGAAGAGGGGAAGCTTCGCACGGATGGCGTCGTTGAGCTCGGAGTCCGCAAACCACGGGAGATTGTCGTAGTAAACGGGTACGCGCGAAGCCTCTTCGAGCTGAAATATCACTGTGAGCTCTTCCGCGCGTGTCGAGAACTTGTAATTCACTTTGGCGAATAGGCCGGTTTGCAGCAGGCGGTCCGCGGCGGCTTGAAGTTCTGCCTTTCCAACTTGAGAGCCTTTTTGGAGGCCGGAAAGTGCGATAACCGAGGCTTCCGGAAGCGTCTTCAGCCCTTCGATGTGAATCTCGTTGAGAAGCGCGGTTGGAGCGGCCGGGGTTTGCCCGTAAGCGGGAAGCGAATAAAGCAGGGCGAGAAAAAAAGAGAGTTGCAAGCACGTGCGGAGAACGCGGGCCATGTTTTTATCTTAACGGAAAATGGGATTCTGGACTATGCATTGGCAGCGCTGCACCAAGGAATTGTGGTGAAATCTCGGCGCGGGCGCCAGCGGCCTATTCGACCGTCACCGATTTTGCCAAATTGCGCGGCTGGTCGACATCGCAGCCACGGCGCACTGCGATGTGGTAGGCCAGAAGCTGCAAGGGAATAATTTCCAAAAGCGGGGCGAGAATTTCCGGCGCCGGAGGAAGCTCGATGATGTGGTCGGATGCCTCGCGCGCGAGATGGTCGTTTTCGGTGGCGATTGCAATGACGATGCCGTCGCGGGCTTTCACTTCCTTGATATTCGAGACGCTTTTTTCGTAGCGCGTGACGGATTCTGGGTCGGTGTCGTCGCGCGTGGCCAGAACGACGACCGGAAGATTTTCATCGATGAGCGCGTTCGGTCCGTGCTTCATTTCGCCGGCGGGATAGCCTTCGGCATGGATGTAGGAAATTTCTTTGAGTTTTAAGGCGCCTTCTAGGGCAATCGGATAGTGAATGCCGCGGCCAAGATAGAGAAAATCGGTAAAACGGAAAAACTGCCTGGCGAGATTTTCGTAGAATCCGGACACGTCGGCTTGCAAAATCGTCTCCATTTTGTGGGGGATACGAGTGAATTCCTGCATGAGTTTGACCGCGTTGGCCGGAGCCAGCTTGCCCCGAACCTGTCCGAGATAGGAAGCGAGAAGCAGGAGAGCGGCCAGTTGCGCGGTGAAGGCCTTCGTGGAGGCCACGCCGATTTCGGGTCCGGCATGGGTTATGAGGGTTCCCGCCGCTTCGCGCGTGATCATCGAGCCCATGACATTGCAGATGGCGAGTGTGGGCGAACCTTTCAGCTTTGCTTCGCGTTGCGCCGCCAGAGTGTCCGCGGTTTCGCCGGATTGGCTGATGCAAACGGTCAAGGTTTTCGAATCCACGAGGGGATCGCGATAGCGGAATTCGCTGCCGTAGTCGACCTCGACTTGCAAGCGCGCCAGCCGCTCGATCATGAATTTCCCGGCCAGGGCGGCGTGCCAGCTCGTTCCGCAAGCGACGATGCGCACCTGTTGGAAATCGCGGAACTGCTGCTCGGAGATTTGCATTTCGTCGAGGAAAATCTTTCCTGAATCCTGCGAAATACGGCCGAGCAGAGTGTCGCGCACGGCGCGCGGCTGCTCGAAAATTTCTTTTTGCATGAAATGCTTGTAGCCGCCCTTTTCGGCCATGATGGGGTCCCAGGCGACGTGGTGGGCGGGGCGATCGACTGGGCGGCCTTCGTGATCCATGACGCGCACGCCATTTTGGGTAAGGACGGCGATATCGCCGTCCGCAAGAAAGAAGATTTGCCGGGTGTGCTCGAGGAGCGCGGGAATATCGCTGGCGACAAAGTATTCGCCATTGCCAAGGCCAATCACGGAGGGCGGCCCGATGCGCGCTGCGACGATTTTTTGCGGGTCGCGGGAAGATAGAAAAACCAGGGAATAGATACCGCGGAGCTCCTTCAGGGATTTGCGGACAGCTTCTTCCAGCGGCACGCCGCCTTGCGAATTCTTTTCGACAAGGTGCGCCACAACTTCCGTATCGGTTTCGGTGACGAACTTGTGGCCCTCGCGCTGGAGCTGTTCCTTCAGCTCGAGATAGTTTTCGATGATGCCATTGTGAACGACGACGATTTCGCCGCTGCAGTCGCGATGCGGGTGGGCATTTTCTTCCGTGGGGCGGCCGTGAGTAGCCCAGCGGGTGTGGCCGATCCCATACGTGCCCTCGATGGGCGATTTCTGAATGACTTCTTCGAGGTTGCGGAGCTTGCCCGGTGCCCGGCGAATCTCAAGTTTCCCGGCAGGATTGACGACCGCGATGCCCGCGGAATCGTAGCCGCGGTACTCCAGCTTTCGCAGGCCCTCGATGATGACGGGCACTACCTTCTTCGGCCCGATATACCCGACAATTCCGCACATGCGAGCGATCTCCTGAAATTGCTATTTTCTTAGACTAGCACGGACTTGTGGCAGCCCGGCGGGTTCCTGCGGCGATTATGGCGAATTGCTTCAAAACTGCGGCGGAGTGTCGGGAGCAGGCTGCAACTCGTAGGAAACCAGCTTGCTGTTCGAATCGAAATGGAACGTGACGCGCGCGGTGGCAGGCTGCAGGGTTTCGGTATCGATATGACGCACGACGGCGACGACAGCGGTTTTGTCGGGGGAATCCTCGATGAGATAGCCTCGCGATTTGAGGAAGAACTCGACGCGTCCTCTCTCTGTGCCTTTCGGAAGCTGCGCGCTGAGCATCGCGTCGATCTTTTTCAGGCGCGGGTCAGAAGTGTGACCCTTGCTCTTGCATCCAGCCGCTGAAATCGTGAGTAGAGCCGCGAGTAGCATCAAAAACAGATGCCTCGGAAGACTTGCCGGCAGCCACGCGTGGTTGCGACGACCCATCATTTCGCGAGGCGTTTACTCCACAAGTTCAAAGCGGGATTCTTCAATCACCGGGTTGGTGAGCACCTCGTTAGTGATGTGCTCGAGCTGCTTTAGGGCTTCGTCGCGCGTCAGGCCCTCGACGTTCAGTACGAAAAACTTGCCCTGACGCACGTCCTTGACCGAGGCATAACCCAGCCCAGAGAGCGCATGCTGGATCGTCTGCCCCTGGGGATCGAGTACCGTGCGTTTCGGCATCACCCAAACGTGTGCTTTCATGAGCCAAGTATAACATTGGAAGGTGTTGTCCTAAATGGAGCTGTGTTGGTCACTCCGCATCCCCGCCAGTACGTGAGCGGTCATAAGTGCTCCCATCTCTTGTGCTCTTTTCGTTTGACAACAAGGTACCTCTCGCTTATTCTACTCCCTGAGTAATACTGCCGTTAGTTCTGTTGCGCCAGCATCCGTGCTGGCGTTTTTGTTTTCAGCGAGACAGTCTTGGAAACTAATCCACTTGTGCACATTATTTCGTGTCGCCTCGGAACTTGCACAATGTTAGTGCACATTTCCGCTGGCAACTTATTTAGAATGAACACTTTTAAAACTGACACAAAATAAAGCACTTTATCCCCCTTTAGAATGAACAGTTTTGCAAAACCCCAGGGGGGGGTGAATCCCACAAAATTCCGGTGTAACCGCTTGGCTGTCTGAGATTAGGACGCTATCCATTGGAAGCAGGGTTGGCAGCCGTTCCGGCGAGAATGGGGGCAGGTGTCCTCGGCCCACTAGGATTAGTGTGTTTTCCTTAGGGCGGACTTCTCGTCCGCGGGAAGGAAGGCATGCTCGAAGCTCATATCCGCAAGCTGCGCGAGTTCGGACTCATTCATGCCCATGGCCGCGGCATTTTCATATTCTGCGAGCAGGGTGGTGTGAAACATAGCGGGATCATCGGTGGACAGGACGACGGGGATGCCATGCCTCCAAAGCTTAGGGAGGGGATGCTGGGCCAGACTCGCATCGGGCATGCGTAGCTGTTTCGCCAGGGCGCCAGTGCGAATGTTGCTTTGGGGGCAAATTTCAAGCGGGATGCGCCGGTCGACCAGCAAATCCATGAGCGCGGGATCCTGTGCGGCGGCAATGCCGTGGCCGATGCGCTCGACATGGAGCAACTCGATGGCCTCGCGAACTTTATCCGGCCCACCGACTTCTCCTGCATGCATCAGGAGATGAAGGCCATCGTTTCCCGCTTGCTCATAGACGCGGCGAAAATCCTCCGTGGCGACGCTCATTTCGTCTCCACCAATTCCGAAGGCCACGATCGATTTCGAGCCACACCGTTTTGCTGCGGACACAACCTCCATGGCCGCTTCAGGTCCAAACTGTCGTGCGGCGTCGAAAATCCAGTTTAGGCGCAGGCCACGACTCTCGAACGGTCCGGTAGCCTGCAGTATGGCTTCGAAATTAGCTTCCGGCCGCTGCCTGCGAAGTAGCATCACTCCTACCGAGAGAGTGATCTCTGCGTAGACCACTCCCTGTGTGAGCAGATGCTCGCACAAGTCTCGCGCGATTAGCCCGTAATCGCGCGGCTCCCGCAAGAAAGAAGTGACCCATTTGAACGCATCGATGAAACCGGAGAAATCGGAATACGTATAACGATGCCGCACCTCTTCTTCCGTAAAGAGAATGTTGTAGCGGGCAGTGAGAGCGGAAACAGTCGCCGGCTGAATCGAGCCTTCAAGATGCAGATGGAGCTCAGCCTTGGGAAGGGAAGCAATGCGGGTCGGCAGGAGAGACGGATTCATCCGAAGGCGTCAGTGAGGCAGCGCCGGTCGGCCGGCGTTGATCCAGGCCGTCAGCCAATACGAGCCGACGTCGCTGGACGCTTCGGAGAGCTGCCGAATTAAAATGGCCGCAGACTGGTTGTAAAAGCGATCGTAGTATTCGTCGTTGTAGGAATACGACTTTCCAGCGAGATAAGCGTTGCGATCCGCCAAAAGAATCGGTTCGAGCCAGCTGTGCGAACTTAGACAATCCTCAAAGGCGTGATCCGTGGGATCACTGATAAATGTGGCGTCGCTTGGCCGCATGGGGAAAAACGAAGAGTAACGATCGACCAGGGCGGTTCCAAATCGTTCATTGACGCCGCGCTGCTCGGTCAATTTTCCGTCAAAATTCTCCGTGGTGCTGAAGGGATCGTGAGCGTCGGCGACATAATTGGCGAGAATCGCGGCGTCCAGTCTGGCCTCGTCCCAATGGCCCAATTTCATATCTTCCGTCAGCTTTTGACTGTAGACGCCAATCTGCCAGGGAAGCACGCCATTCGCTTGCAGCTTTGATTTCCCGTATTTATCCAATGCGGCTTTGTAGTCGCGCGGAAGGATATCGAAAGGAAAGCGGCCGTACTTATCGAGATAAAGATGATTGTTGCGCTTCTCGGCAGGAGTTTTTGCCAGCTCATCCAGGGGGTCGGTGACGTGTTGAAGAAGAGTAGCGCGGCTCGCATCGAAGAAAGCGCGAACATCGGGCGGAAGCGTGTCAATCGCCTGATTGACAATCAGTTTGTTCGCGTTGCGTCCCCACGAGGCGGCCGGCTGTGGAAAACACACAAGGACCAACGTCAGCGCCAGCACTTTCGCCGACTTGTGCAATTTGCTCGTTATTCCGCCCCGCATAGCCACTTCCTAATTTACGCCGAATCAACCGACCGAAGCGTGCTTCGATTGCGGCTATAGAGAAAATAAATTGCCAAGCCGATGGCTAACCAGATGACGAAGCGAAGCCAGGTGATCACGGTCAGACCGGTCATCAATCCCCCGCAGAGAAGGATCGAAATCAGCGGGAACCACGGCACCAAGGGGACGCGGAATCCACGAGGCCGGTCGGGTTGTTTTCGACGCAAGATAATTACCCCCAGAGACACAAGCACAAAGGCAAAAAGAGTGCCGATGTTCGAGAGATCCGCGGCATCGCTGATCGCGAAGATTCCCGCAGGAATTCCCACCGCGAAGCCTGCGATCCAGGTAGACCAATAGGGAGTCTTAAAGCGCGGATGCACTGCGGAGAAGATTTTCGGAAAAAGCCTGTCGCGAGCCATCGCATACCAGATGCGTGCCTGGCCATATTGGAAGACGAGTAGGGATGAAATCATTCCCATCAGAGCGCCCACAACGATGATGGATCGCGAAAAACGGTTGGCACCCAGGACCTGAAGGGCGTAAGCGACGGGAGCTTCGGCGCCGGCGCCGGAAACAAAGTTGGTGTACTTCATCATTCCGAGCAGCACGATCGACACGCCAACATAAAGTATGGTGCAGACGATCAGCGAGAGGATGATTCCAATGGGCATATCGCGCTGGGGATTTTTGGATTCCTCCGCTGCGGTTGAGACGGAGTCGAAGCCGATGTAGGTGAAGAAAACGATGGCTCCCCCGGTGACGATTCCACTAAATCCGGAGGGGGCGAATGGCTTCCAGTTGGAGGGATTGACCAACATGCCTCCAACCACGAAGAAGAGCAATATGGCGCCAATCTTGATGGCGACCATTACGTTATTGGCCTCGGCGGACTCACGGATTCCGCGAACGAGCAGCACGGTGAGGATGAAAATGATCAAGAACGCCGGAACATTGAAATATGACCCTGTCCAATGGCCGGACTCCCATACGGGGGTCGACCATCGGTCGGGAAGAGGGATTCCAAAGGAAGCCAACTGCGCCTTGGTGTAAGCGCTGAAGCCGATGGCTACAACGACGTTGCTCACCACATATTCCAAAATCAAGTCCCAACCAATGATCCACGCGAAAATTTCGCCGAGCGTCGCATAGGAATAGGTGTAGGCGCTTCCGGCAATAGGAATCATGGAGGCCAGTTCGGCGTAGCAAAGTCCAGCGAAACCGCAGGCAACGGCCACTAGAAAGAACGAGATGGCGATGGAGGGTCCCGCCGCGGGCCGGCCGTGCATAAGCACGTTTGCCGTGTTTCCAGTGCGCAGAAAATTCACGATGATGTCGAGGACTTGGGCATGCAGGAGAGAGGGGGCCTGGAAAAATTCACCCGCAGCTGCGGTCCCCGTCAGAACGAAAATACCGGAGCCGATGATGGCCCCGATGCCGAGGGCCGTAAGGCTCACCCAGCCAAGAGTTTTTTTCAAGCGATGTTCCGGACGTTCCGAATCGGAGATCAGTTGGTCGATACTCTTGCAACGCAGGAGCTGTGATCCCACCCATGCTCTCCGATCGCGTCAGGGCAAGCCGGACGCCTGGAATTACCGGAAACGCCATTCAGGAAAGATTGACTGGCTCAATTTACCCTGACAGGCCAGGTTTCGCAACCAAGTCTCAAGGGCGCTTAGGGATCATGTTTATACAAGCTTACGCGGGCTCAAGCTGCGCGTAGCGCTCGATAAACTTTTTCGTGCCGCGGCCCGGAAAGCTCACGGAGACACGTCGGTCTTCCTCGTCGCCTTCCACGCCAACGATGGTGCCTACTCCGTAGCTGGGATGGCGCACCTTGCGCCCAAGCATGGGATCCGCTTCGGCGCCGCGGCGCGAGGCCGGTCTGCCAACGGTGCTCACGGTTCGAGCGGGCTTTAGCTTCGGCGCCGCGGGCTCTGGCTTGCCGCGCACTCGCCGCAAAAATTCGTCAGCTGAATAGGAATACTCCGGATCGGGCTCGTAACGCCGCGTTTCGCCGATCTCGGCCATCGAGCCGCGGACCGTTTGCACCAACTCACCCGGTATCTCCGCCAAAAAGCGCGAGGGAAGGGAAGCGCGCAACTGTTGCTCGTTGCCAAAAATACGCCGGTAAACGGCCCGCGTCAGGGTCAGAGACGTGCGCGCCCGCGTCATACCCACATAAACGAGGCGTCGTTCCTCTTCAATCCCTTTTTCTTCGTTCAAGGAACGCCCATGCGGGCAAATCCCTTCTTCCATCCCCGTCAGGAAAACGTGATCAAATTCGAGCCCTTTCGTGCTGTGGAGTGTGATTAGGGTGACGCCTGGCTTGCCTTCGAAGGAATCCGCGTCGCTGACCAGCGCCGCCGCGTCCAGGAAATCTGTGAACGTCTCGCCGGTCTCCATACTCTCCGCAACCGCGCGTGTCAGTTCTTCCAGATTCTCCAGCCGCGCGACATCTTCCGGAGTGTTGCGGTCTTTCAACATGTCCATGTAGCCGCTCTCTGCTAGCACGCTACGCAGAAACTCCGCCGGTTCTTTCGTGGCCAGCGACTCCTGTAATTTTCCGATGAGCTCTTGAAACGAGCGCAGCGGTGTCACCGCGCGTCCACTCGCCGCTCCCGAGACGAATTTCTCAATCGCCGCCCAAAGGGGAGTGCCTTCCACGCGAGCCGTCTCACGCAAAGAGTCGACGGTGGTCTTGCCGATGCCGCGCGGAGGCACATTCAGGACGCGCAGCAGCGAGATGTCGTCTTCCGGATGCATCGCCAGCCGAACGTAGGCCAGCGCATCTTTCACCTCGGCCCGATTGTAAAAGCTGAAACCTCCGACCAGTTTGTAGCGTAATCCCTGGCGGCGGAAAACCTCTTCAAACGCGCGCGATTGAAAATTCGTCCGGTATTCGACGGCGCATGTTTGCGCCGAATCCTCGTTTAGAATTCGTTCCAACTCTCCCGCAACAAACTCCGCCTCCGCCTGCGCATCGCGCGCCTCGAAATAACGCAGATTCGCACCCGTTCCCTTGGTCGCGCTCAGCGACTTTCCCAACCGTTCGGGATTGTTCGCGACGACCGCGCCCGCAGCATCCAAAATGTTTTGCGTAGACCGGTAGTTCCGCTCCAACTTCACAATCCTCGCGGCGGGAAAATCACGCGAAAAGCTCAGCAGAATCGAAACATCCGCTCCGCGCCAGCGATAGATGGATTGGTCCTCATCGCCTACAACGCACAGATTCTTTTGCGGGCCCGTCAGCAGTCGTAGCAAGTCGTACTGCACGCGGTTGGTGTCCTGATATTCATCAACGTGGATGTACCGAAATCGCGCTTGCCATTTATCCCGCACCGCAGGCACTTCGCGAAGCAGACGGACCGAGCGCAGCAACAGATCGTCAAAATCAAGCGCATTGCTTTGATGCAAAAGTTTTTCGTAAGCCGCAAAAACATCCGCGGCGCGGCGTCCGTCCTGCCCAATCGCCTCACCCCGCAGCATTTCCGAGGTTTGTGCGTGATTTTTCGCATAACTGATGCGGCTCAGGATATTCCGGGGTGTAAGGCTGTCGTCATCAATCGCCAGCTTGCTCATGGCCAGCTTGACGGCTGCCAGTTGGTCGTCGTCATCGTAAATCGCAAAATCTCGCGGCAATCCCGCGCTCGGCGCTTCTCGCCGCAAGAACCGCGCGCAAAGAGAATGAAACGTGGAAAGCCAGGGTTGCGAGGGCGGCACGCCAGCACGCAGCAACAGATCAGACACGCGCGTGCGCATCTCCTCGGCGGCCTTATTGGTAAAGGTGACCGCTAGGATCGATTCGGCAGGCACGCCCTTGGAGATCAGGTTGGCCATCCGGAAGGTAATCGCGCGCGTCTTGCCCGTTCCAGCACCAGCAAGAATCAGCACCGGGCCTTCCGTTGTTTCCGCCGCCAACCGCTGTTCCGGGTTCAGTTCATCGAGGAGATTCAACATTTACCTGCAGTGGTCGAAGATGCGATGCCTTGTGATGGTAGCCGACTGTTCGTGCGTGCGCAAATTGCCGGACTTTCCCCCTTCAATCGATAAGGGATGCTCAGCGAGGACACACTGTGCGCGCGCCGCATTCGCTTCAACGGCTCAGGTCAATCTCAAAGTACAACAAGGGATGATCCTTCTCCAGTTCGCGCACATCAGGAATGTAGAGATGCGCGGTGTTCAGCAAATCGAATTGGCCCTGCATATCAAAGTAAAGCAGTCCCTCCATCGAATGATGCGGAGCCACTACACTTCCTGGAATCCCCGCGTCGGCTGCCGCTTTTTGCATTTGCACCCAATGCTTGTCGCGTCCAACTTTCGGCCCGCTGGATGGAATCGGGAACGGCGTCCTGAGACTCCTCGTGGGGTCCTTCCCATTCGCGGCCATCACCACATCAGCCACATCATCGGGCGTGAGCGAGTGCAACGCTTGGCGGTTGTCTTCGTCGAGCGTGATGTTCAGCCGAATCTGCTCCAAGTCGATTTTCATGCTGTCGTCCGTATCATTTCGGATAATCGTATCGATCGCCACAATGCCCGCCGTAAGTGGAGACTTCTTGGGAAATTTCGCTTTGTAGCTGGCGGCGTCCGTCCAAGGCTGTGCGGAGATGGTGACGCCCTCATGGGACTCGACGGCTGCCGCCTTCATCGTGGCTTGTGGAGCTTGAGCCGCGGGCCCGCCCGAAAAAAGTGCGGCCGCAAGAAAGGGAACTATGATGGCTAGGTTTCGCATCGGGTTATAATAGTCCTTTCTTATCTCGACGCCTTCGATTCCTGGGGGAAGTGCAAGGTTGCCCGCACCGCGCACCGCCTGTTCGCGGCGGTGCGGAAGAAAGACCGGAGCCACGCTTAGTGTACTTTGTTTATAGCCTATCGCTGGGCCTCGCCGCCCTTCTGCTCACGCCCTACTGGCTGTGGCAAGGAATTCGCCACGGCAAATATTTTTCAAACCTTGGGCAGCGGCTCGGCTTTTCGTTCCCCTCGCTCGTCAAACTTTCTGAAAATCGTCTGGGTGCGATTTGGATTCATGCTGTTTCTGTTGGCGAGGCGCTTTCGGGCGTCACGCTTGCCAAACGCTTGAAGCAAGCATACCCCGATCGCCCGCTCGTGGTTTCAACGACTACTCTCACTGGCCAGGCTTTGGCTCGCGAGCGTATGCCCTTCGCCGACGCGATTTTTTATTTCCCCTTGGATTGGGCTTTTTGTGTTCGCCGCGCTTTGCGTGTGGTTCGGCCATCCATCGTCATCGTGCTGGAGACGGAAATCTGGCCTAATTTTCTGTGCGAAGCGCGACGCCGCGACGTTCCGGTTTTGTTTGTCAGCGGGCGCATTTCGGATCGCTCTTTCGCCCGCTATCAACGCTACCTGGGTGTTTTTGGATTTTTCCTTCGGCCATTTTTGCGGAGTGCGCTTGCGAATGCCGCGGCTTTTCTCATGCAGAGCGAACGAGACGCAGAGCGAATTCGCTCGTTGGGAGCCCCGGCCGATCGTGTGCACGTCAGTGGCAATCTAAAATATGACCTGGAACTACCCGCTCCGACACCAATTTCCCATTGGCTTGCCACGGCAGCTCAGCGGGGCGGACGCGCACCGATCATTGTTGCTGGCAGCGTCGTTGCCACTGAGGAGCCGCTAGCGCTCATCGCCTTTGGCACACTCCAAGGCGAGCATCCCAAAGCGCTTCTCGTCCTGGCACCACGCAAACCGGAATGTTTTGAGTCGGCGGCACAGTTCATCGACGAATCTCACCGCAAATTCATTCGACGCTCGCAACTTCCCATTCCAGCACCTTCGGCAAATGGCGCGCCGCATGGGGAGTTTTCAATTCCCGACGATGTGACCGTCATTCTGCTCGACTCGATCGGCGAGCTCGCTTCGCTCTATCGCGTTGCCGACGGTGCGTTCGTCGGGGGTTCGCTCGTTCCGAGCGGAGGGCACAACATCCTCGAACCCGCCACATTCGGCAAAATTCCCGTGTTTGGCCCTTCGATGGAAAACTTTGCGGAAATCGCGGAGCGTTTCACCGCAGCCGGCGCGGCCGTGCAAGTCGAGAGTCCCGAGGACGCCGGCGTCGCTTGGATCGAATTTTTGCGCGACCCCGAACGGGCGGCGCGGATGGGCGAAGCCGCTCGCAACCTCGTCGAAAGCAGCCGCGGCGCAACGGATCGAGCCATCGCGGAAATAGGCCGGCATCTTAATGCGGCTGCACGAGAGAACGGATGAATCTTCCACCGCTCGTGCGACTTCTGCTGTGGCCGCTGTCTGTCGTGTATGGCGGTTACGTTCGGCTTCGCGCCTGGCTCTATGCAAAGGGCTGGCTAAAGCAGGAGCGACTCCGTGGAAAAGTGATCAGCGTTGGCAATTTGACCGTCGGCGGCACCGGCAAAACGCCAATGGTTATATGGCTTGCGGAGAAATTTCTCGCGGAAGGGAAGCGCGTTGCGATTCTCAGCCGCGGCTATCACGGTTCCGGCGGCACGAGCGACGAGATCGAACTGATGAAGCATCGTCTCCAAAAGAAGGTGATATTTGGTGTTGGCAAAGACCGCTATGCGGAAGGCCATCACATCGAACAGGAACAGCTCATCGACATTTTTCTGCTCGATGACGGCTTCCAGCATCTTCCTCTCGCGCGCGATTTGGATATTCTGTTGATGGATGCGTCACGCCCAGTCCATCGAGCTTCGGTCTTACCCGCAGGGTCTCTCCGCGAACCAGTTTCTGCCATGAGCCGCGCCGACCTTTTGGTTTTTACACGAGTGTCAGCTCAGGCAGGTACTCTGAAGGCGATTGAAAAACTAAACGACTATCCGGTTTTTGCAGCGGTGACGAGCCTCATAGGGTTTCGCCTGCAAGGAGACGCCGCGCTTCTGCAAGTCGACGAAATGAGAGCAGGACCGTTTTTTGCGTTTTGCGCGATCGGAAACCCGGATGCTTTTCTTCGTGATCTTCAAAGTTGGAACGTGCCTTTAGCTGGAAAAATGTATTTTGCAGACCACCACCGCTACACCGCCTCCGATGTGAAATCCCTCGAAGAGGCCGCTCAATCGGTTGCGGCGAAGGCGTTCGTCACCACCGAAAAAGATGTGCACAATTTGCCGGCTATAAAGTTCAAGGTATTACCCCTGTATGTTGTCGCAATCGACCTGAAAATCGAGCCAGAAGGCGAATTTCGGGCCGCCATCGACAGCTTCCTGCAGTTAGAATCAGGGGCTCCTGCATGAAAATTCTCATTCGCGCCACGAACTGGGTAGGCGACGCCATCATGGCTCTGCCCGCTCTTCGCGCCCTGCGTTCGCGCTTTCCGGAAGCGCAAATCACCATCCTCGCGCGTCCCTATGTTGCCGCCATCTATAAATACCAACAAATCTGCGACGACCTGATGTTTGTGGATGACAAAATAGATATGCTGAACGAACTCCGCGCCCGGAAATTCGATGCGGCCTTGCTGCTGCAAAATGCCTTTCAAGCGGCTTGGCTTGTCTGGCGCGCCGGAATTCCCGAACGCATTGGTTACGCACGCGATGGCCGCAGTCTTCTCTTGACCAAAGCCGTGCCCGTTCCCAAGGCCGGCGAAATCCCAGCTCATGAGCAGTTCTACTATCTTGAATTGCTCCGCCGCGCGGGCTGGATCGACACTTTGCCGAATGAGACTTTCATCAGACTCGATGTTCCAGAAGAAGCTCACCAGCGTGCCGCTGAATTTCTTTATTCTGCTGGCACGAAGGCCAACAATCTTTGGGTTGCCATCGGCGCAGGCGCATCCTACGGCTCCGCAAAATGTTGGCCGCCGGATCGCTTTGCAGAACTCGCGAATCGCCTCCAAGCGCAGCAGGGCGTTGACGTTATTCTCTTCGGGACATCCACAGAAGCTGCCGTTTCGTCCGCAATCGCCGCCGGCATGCGTCGCCCACCAATCGATCTCACTGGAAAAACGTCCGTCGCCGATTTGCCCGCGCTGCTCTCGCAGTGCCATCTCTTCATCGGCAACGATTCCGGTGCGATGCACGTCGCCGCAGCCGTTGGTCTCCCCGTCGTCGCTGTTTTCGGACCGACCGATCCCTTCGGCACCGCGCCCGTCACTCCGCGTTGCACCATCGTCCAGGAAAAATCGTACTGCAGCCCCTGTTTTCTGCGCCGCTGCCCGACCGACCATCGCTGCATGACCCGCATCACGCCTGCCGCCGTCGAATCCGCCGCGCGCCATTGGATTTCCTCACTGGAGGTGCGTCCTGCTTGAAACCCGCCCGCTGCGCCCCGCCGTTTTTCTCGATCGCGACGGCACCATTTGCGAAGAAGTTGGCTATTTGAATCACGTCAGCCGATTCCGAATCATGCCCCGCGTCGCGGAATCCATCCGCCGTCTGAAGGAAGCCGGCTTTCCTGTGGTTGTCGTCACAAACCAGTCGGGCATCGGCCGCGGCTACTTTCCCGAATCGCTTGTACAATCTGTCCACGAGCTCATGACCCGGCAACTCGCCGCCTCAGGTGCGCATCTAGATGCTATTTACTATTGTCCGCACTCTACGGACGAAGGCTGCGATTGCCGCAAGCCGAACACTGGAATGCTCGAGCGCGCAGCCCGGGAGCACGCCATTGACCTGCGTCACTCCATCGTCGTCGGGGATCGTCACGGCGACATCGCGCTCGCCTATCGCGCCGGCGCGCGCAGCATCCTTGTGCGCACCGGTTACGGCGAAGGCGAGTATCTCTGGAACGCGGCTAAGTGGCCGGTTCAGCCTGACTTTGTTGCCGCCGACCTTGCCGATGCCGTTCATTGGATTCTGAGGCCAACGAAATGAAGCGCTCACCGAAAAATTCCAGGCACTCGGCTTCCGTCGACCTCCTCGCGCTCGCAGACTATGTCGAGCAGTTCTCTTCGAAAACGGTGATTCTCTTCGGTGATTTCGTCGCTGACGAGTATCAATACGGCGATATTTCCCGCGTTTCACGCGAAGCCCCCGTGCTCATCCTCCGCCATCGCGAAACTCACTTTGCTCCCGGCGGCGGCGCTAATGCCGCCAACAATTTTGCCGCCCTCGGGACACGAGTGTTTCCCATCAGCGCAGTTGGCGATGATCCCGCTGGCGACGCACTCGTCGCCTACTTCAAAAGTAAGCGAGTCGACGTCTCTGGCATTCTCCGCGTCAAAGGCCGGACGACTCCCACAAAGTCACGCATTCTTGCGGGCTGGGCCCACACTGTCGGCCAGCAAGTCTTGCGCGTCGATCGCGAACCGCAATCGCCGATCCCTGAGGCATTGCACAAAAAGCTCCAGGCAAAGTTGCAATCCAAGCTTCGTTCCGCGCATGCGCTAGCCATTTCCGATTATGGCTTCGGCATCGCCGCTCCAGCGCTGGTGCGCCAGGCCATTTCGCGGCAAAAAAGCGCGCCGCCCGTAACGCTCGACGCGCGCCACAATCTTCACGCCTACGCGAAAGCTGGCATCACATCGGCAACACCCAACGAAGCGGAGCTCGAGGCCGTTCATCACGTATCCATCGGTCAGAATCTCGCCGAACTGACGCGCGTCGGCGGCGCAACGCTCGCCGAAATGAAACTCCGTGCTCTCCTCGTCACGCGCGGTCGGGATGGCATGGCGCTTTTCGAGCCCGGTGGCCGCCTCACACAAATATCCGTCTATGGAAGCGATCAAGCCGTCGACGTCACCGGCGCCGGCGATACGGTCCTCGCCACTTATACGGTCGCCTTGGCCTGCGGCGCTTCTCCTCTCGAAGCGGCGCATATCGCCAATATCGCAGGCGGCCTTGTCGTGATGAAACGCGGCACGGCCACCGTCACGCGCAATGAACTCCTCGCTGCCATTCGCCACCAAGCCGGCGGCTCTGCCTCCTAAAACATGCGCAACGCCGCATCCAAAATCGTCCAGCGCGAGTGGCTCCGCAACAAATTAGCGGAGCATAAAAAGCATGGCGATCAAATCGTTTTCGCCAACGGCTGCTTCGATACGCTTCACGTCGGCCACATCCGCTATCTCGAAGGCGCCCGTCACGAAGGGGACATTCTCGTCGTGGGAGTGAACGCAGATTTGAGCGTTTGCGCGCTGAAAGGCCCCGGCCGTCCCATCCTTGATGAAAATGGACGTGCTCTTCTCGTCGCCGCGCTTCGCTCCGTCGACTACGTCGTCCTCTTTAGTGAGCCGAGCGTCGAATCTCTCCTTGAGTATCTCCGACCCGACGTTCACGCAAAAGGAACGGATTACTCGACGGAGACGGTGCCCGAGCGCGCCACCGCCGCTCGTCTTGGCATCCGTGTCGCCATCGTCGGTGACCCCAAAAACCATTCCACGCGCGAACTTCTCGAATCCGTCCGCAAGGCTCCGCATGTCTGAGCCGCGCTTCCTGGTCCTGCGCCTTGGTTCGCTCGGCGACATCGTGCATACATTTCCCGCCGTTTCCGCTCTGCGCGAATGCTTTCCAAACGCGGAAATCATCTGGCTCACACATCCTCGCTGGAAGCTCCTGGTCGAGAGCAGCGGACTGGCCTCGCAAGTCTGGGCCACGGAAACGCGCTCCATCCATTCGCTGCGCAAAGTCATCGACGATCTCAGAAGCTCCCGCTGGGACGCCGCGATCGACTATCAAGGCCTCTGGAAATCAGCCGGCCTGGCCTGTTTCGGCGGCATCAAACGTCGAATCGGTTTCTCCTCCGAAACGATTCGCGAATTTGGCGTTCCCATCCTCTACACAGATCGGGTGCGCTGCGTCACGACGCACATCGCCGATCAAAACGGTGAGCTGTCTCTGCGCGCCGGGGCGAGCAATCCGGTGGCTCCCTTTACTCTGCAAATTTCGCAGGAAGCCGAAAGAGAACTTCAGGATTGTCTGCACAAGCACGGCCTCGACCGCTACATCGTCTTGAGTCCAGGCGGCGGCTGGCGTTCAAAATGTTGGCCTCCCGAACGCTTCGCGGAACTCAGTAAAATGATTCGAGACTCCCTAGGCCTCCGCTGCGTTGTGAATCACGGCCCCGGTGAGGATGATCTTGCGCTTGCCATCCGCGATTGCAGCGGTGACGCCGATCCCGTGCCTTACAATGGAGATCTTGGGCCCTTGATGGCCCTCTTGCGCAGTGCCGCGTGCATCGTCGGCGGCGACACCGGCCCGCTCCATCTGGCCATTGCTCTCGGCACCCCCGCTGTCGCCCTTTTCGGGCCCACGGATCCCGCGCGCAACGGCCCATATCGAACCGAGGATATCGTCTTACGCGCTCCCGGCGCCGTTCGCACACACAGCCGTGTCGACCAGGTTCACCCTTCAATGTTGCAAATTCAAGTGAACGACGTCTTCGACGCCGTTCGACGCCGCCTCGGAGTTTCTGCTTGAGTTCCGTCGCCGATTTCTTTGCTCGCTGGCGCGTGCGCTTGAGCTACCCTCTAGCCATTCTAGTTCTGTGGTTTGCCCGTCCAACTCCCCGCTGCATTCTGTTGGCTATTCCAATTGGTTTGCTCGGCCTGTTGATTCGCGCGCGCGCCGCAGGCTATCTTCACAAACAGGAAGTTCTCACCGTCACGGGCCCCTATGGCTACACGCGTAATCCGCTCTATCTCGGCAGCGCTGTGCTCACTCTGGCTGCCGCAGTCGCCGCGCGCTCCTGGATATCCGCCGTCCTCGTGTGCGGATACTTTGCGGTGGTTTACTCGTTCGTGATGCGCCGTGAAGAAGTCGAGCTCCGCCGGCAACATGGCACCGCGTTTGATGAGTATGCTCGCGCCGTTCCGTTATTTTTCCCTAGGTTTGTGCCTGCGAAACTATCTTTTGCCGCTGCCGGTGCCTTCTCTTTCGCCCAGTACAAAAAAAACCACGAATACCAAGCGGCCGTCGGCTTTGTTCTACTGCTCGCCGTGCTTCTCGCGATCTGGTGGCTGCGCTTGCGCTGAAGCCGCACTCCCGCTTTTCTCCGGACACGCCACGAAACAGCTCACCTCAATATCTTCACCGTCCGTCAACACGTGCACCGCCCCGTCCCGGTCCGTCCGCAGTATCCGCACTCCTTCATTTTCCAGCCGCTCGAGCAACTCCTGGTTGGGATGCCCATAGGGATTGTCTTCTCCCGCGCTGATCACTGCCACGCTCGGGTGCATCGCCGCCAGAAATGCCGGCGTGGTCGAGTTCGTGCTGCCGTGATGCCCAACCTTCAATATATCCGCGCGCAGCGCTGGTTCGCCGTTGTCCCCCAGGATCGAACTCTCGACCTGCTTTTCCGCATCTCCCGGCAGCATCATCGCTCGCGTTCCGTACTGCATTCGGAGCACCAGCGAATCGTTGTTTTGCGGCGAAGGTCCGACTTCCTGCGGCGGAATTTCTGGCCACAGTACTTCAGCTTGAACGCCATCCCAAGAAAATGGCTTTCCATGCATCTCGTGCACAATCGGAATGTTCTCTTCGCGAGCCAGCTTTTCCAGATTCGCCAGCGCCTGCGATTTCACTTCGCGCCCAATCCAGAGTGTGCCGACTCGAAAATTCTCCAGGATCGCCGTCAATCCGCCGATGTGGTCCTGATGCGCGTGCGTAAGCGCCACGACATCCAATTTCTGAAAGCCGCGCGACCACAAGTATGGCGAAACCGCTTCTTCCCCAGGATCAATGCCGTTATGCTGTTCGCGCCCTGGAAATCCGCCGAATGCTCCTCCGCCATCAATCAAGAGCGTTCTTCCATGTGGCGAAATGACAAGCAAAGAGTCGCCTTGTCCCACATCCAGAACCGTCAACTCCAGCTTTCCCTTCGACCAGCGCGGCGCAAAAGGATAGATCGCCATCTCGAGCGCGCTCAGTGCAAGAATTCCAATCGCGCTCCGCGACCCCCATCCGCTCCAAAAGTTGCTTCTCCGCGCCGTTGCGGTCAGAAACACTGCCGCCCCGAGAAACAGCAGGACTAACCACGCAGGCGGCCCAGGGGTTCGATAGCTCCATCGCGGAAATTGCGCAAACCACTGCACGATATGCAGCAGCAACAGCGTGACCCACGCCAGCGGTGCGGCCAGCAGCTTTCCCAGTGCAGGAAAAGCTAACCCGCTTCCGAGGGTTAGAAATCCCAACGGCACAACGATGCCTGTGATCGGCACCGCCGCTAAATTCACCAGGGGTGCGCTCAGCGTCACGCGGTGAAAATCGCTCGCCATCAACGGCAACATGCCAATCTGCAACGCCAGCGTGATCACCAGCAATTCCCACACGCGAAGGGAGAGGCCGAATCCCCGTGCCAGCGCGTCTCCCACCGTGTTTCCCGATCGCCTGGGCAAACGCAAGTCAATCCAACGCGCCATCCCCCGTAAATCGATCCGAAACTGCGCCGCCCGAGGCTCATGAGATCCATCGCGCGTAACATCACGCCAGGCGCGCAATGCGTTTACATAAGGTTGCACCTTTTTCGCGAGCCATGGCGCAGCCAGTCCCGCGATGCATCCAATCGCCAAAAATGTGAGCTGAAAACTTGAATCGCGAACAGCCAAGGGCTTTGCGACCAACAAGATCAGCGCCGCGATACCCGCGGAATTAAGTAAATCCAGCCGCCGAAAAAATAATCCGCCCAACACCACAACGCCTGTCATCAACGCCGCCCGCAGCACTGGCGGCCTCTGTTCCACCACCGCGACGTACGCAAGCAACACGATAAGAGTTGTCAGCGCTGTCCACACAGGTGTGAATCTCAGCGCTCGCCCGATCCAAAACAAAAACACTGCCAGCGCTCCCACGTGCAATCCGGTGACAACAAGCACGTGAAACACGCCCGTCTTCTGAAAGTCCGTTGATTCTGTCCGGTCGACGAAACTCCGGTCGCCCAAGAGCATCGCGCGCAACACGCCATCAACTTGTGGTCTGCCCGCAAACAGCTTGTCCACTTCGTCCCGCAATCTTCGCCGAGCGTGCGCCAAGAGTGTCGCCGCCGTCAGATGCGCCGCAGCCGTCCGTTCCATCAATTCCGGCGCGCGCAACGAAGCCGTCAAATCAATGTTCTGCTGCTCCAAGTACGCCCGCCGATCGAACGCTCTATCATCTCGATAGACCTGAGGTAGCCTCGCCTGGGCCACCACCACAACTTCGTCTCCCTCATGAACGTCCGGCGGCGTGTGGGTCTCTTCTGGATTCTCAGTAAAACTTACGCGCAGTCCTCCATGCGCCGGCACGAACGAGCCCTCGTACTCCACTCCTGTCAATTCGATCTCGTACCCATACCCCCAGGGCAATCGGGCTGGTTCGTCCCGCAAACGCCCGTGCCATCGCAAAGGCGTCCTCAAACTCACGCGTCCCGCATCCGCGAGCGACAGCACGTAGTCCACGGGCCGCGGCTGATCTGCGATGCCTGCGCCCAGCGCACCCAGCAGGAACCAACTCAGTAGGGAAGCAGAGGCAGCAGGGAAGAGGCGGCCCAGCTTTACAAGAAAGATGCCGGCGCCGATCAGCAGGGACGCGCAGGCGAAACCAATCACGATGTAAAGATGTGCGGAAACTCGTTGCGAAAACCACGGCGCCTGGCCGAGCACAACGCCGCAAGCAAATAACACGGCGAGCGCAACGGCCGGCAGTTTCATGAAACTCTTCGCAACCTCACCAGTGTCTCGATGTGGTACGTCTGTGGAAACAGATCGAACAAATGCATCTCGCTTATTTCATAGCGCACGCTGGGCGCCTCAATTTCTTTCGGTTTTCGCGGCGAGTTTGTCAGCACAGTCAGATCCCGAGCCAAAGTCGACGGATCGCACGACAAATATGTAATTTGCGCGGCTCCCAGCATTGCCAGCTTTGCCGCCGTCCCCCCACCCAATCCCGCTCGTGGAGGATCGAGCACCACAAACTCCGGACGCTCGTTCGTTTTGCTAAGAAAATCTTCCGCGTGCTCGTTGTGCGAGG
This sequence comes from uncultured Acidobacteriota bacterium, assembly GCA_963843265.1. GTDB lineage: Bacteria > Acidobacteriota > Terriglobia > Acidiferrales > UBA7541 > Acidiferrum. The sequence goes on from CAWJJR010000008.1 coordinate 971,853, forward strand.
TAACCGAAACTCCCGCGGCTTCAGCATTCGCATAGAGATCGCGCGTAGCCGCCAAATTTGCGTCCACGCTAACCACTTTTTCGAACGCCCGAGCGAGCGGTAGAGTAAAGAATCCCACGCCCGCATACATATCCAGCGCCAGCTTACCCTTAGCGCCCGTCGTCACCGTCTTCAGCAAATCCTCGATCAAAAACCGGTTCACCTGAAAGAACGACAAATGGCTCACGCGAAACTTGAACCCGCCCGCTTCATGTAACAAATAGCCAGGCCCCGTCAACTCGAACTTGTCCTTCTTCTGATCCAGCAGCAGCAAGTTTTCCACTTGCGGCATCGCCTCTCTCAATATCGCAGCCAGTTCCGCCGCCGGTTTCGGGAATCGTTCGAACGCCACATTCAAGGCAATCTTTTCGTCCGCCGAATCCGCAAACGCTTCAATCTCCAGAATCCCCTCGGGCAACCTTCCGGACCTCGCCATTTCCTGCAATTGTCCAAATGTTTTCGCCAATTGCGGCGATAGCACTGGACATTCGTCAATCGGCACGATGAAAGAGCTCTCAGGCAAGAAATATCCCAGCGCCCGCGGCATCCCGCTTTTTACCGCCCACTGCGCTCGATTCCGGTAGCCGTATGGCTCCGCTGTATGCTCCTGAATCTCGCCTTCCCAGGAAATTCCTCCCAGCCGGGAAAGCGTCTCGCGCAAAATCTCTTTCTTTAGGCGAACTTGCTCGGCAGCCGTTATGTGTTGATAGTGGCATCCGCCGCATGTCTGAAAGTGTGGGCATGGCGCTTTGATCCGTTCCTTCGATGCAGACGCCACTTCCAGCAATTTCGCCCAAATCACTTTTTTCTTTTTGGACTTTTCCGCTGCCCGCACTTCCTCCCCCGGCAGCACGTAGGGCACAAAAATCGTGTTTCCCTCGGCGTGCCCCAGCCCATCCCCGCCGTACACAAGCTTCTCAATCGATAAGCATAACTCGTCAGACATATCTTCAGGCCCCATTCTGCGATTTTTCGCGTGGAAAGAAAAGGTATTTGCTTTCGGAAAGCCAACTTCAGGAAAAGTAGTACAAGCTCAGCCGCGGCAACCCAAACTCCTCGAGCAGCCGCTTCTGCACATATTGTTTTTCCACCAGCGCAATCTGCTCCGCCTTCATCTTCCGCCGGTACGCCGCAAGCTGCCCGTCCATCTCCCGCCGGACCTTCAGCATCATTTCTTCCCTGGCGTGGCTCATCAATACGCCGTGCAGCTTATCGTCCAAGATCGTCAGCCGCCTCTCCACATCTTCCAAGTCCAGCGCGCCAGGCGTGTCCAGCAACGTAGTCATGCCGCTGAGCGATTGCGCAATCTCCCGCAAACGCTCTGTCAACGCCGCGGCTGCCTGTCCCTGCCCAGTCGCCACCCTCCCTATCTGCTCAGCATTCTTAGCAAAATAGATGCGTAATTCGTCCCGCGAGAACGGCTCCTTCGCCCTCGCGTTTCCATTCTTCGGTGCGCTCCCCGCCGCAGCCTCCAACTGTTCTTCCGCCGCCTCCAGCACAGCGTCCGTGCAGTACGCCAGACTCTTCAGCGGTTTCCCCGCGCCCCGGCGCGATCGCTGATAACTCTCAAACGCATGATCGATCCCCTTCAACACCGCTTCCAGCGGCACTCCCGCCTTCTGCCAGGCCTCCATGATCGCCCAGTCCAGCGGCGACACCAGCAGATTCGCCCCGCGTTTCTTCCAGAAATAGTTTTCGATTTCCGTGAAATAGTTGAAATAATTCCAGCTGTCCATGTGATCTGCCATTGCGAAGCGAAGCATCAAGGCGGCGCGCTTTCCGCGGGTGCGGCCCGCCGGAGCGCCTTGCTATCTCTGAGCTTTCTTTGCGGGAATCGCTGCCGGCGCCGCAGTCCGCGCTCCCCGATTTGCCGCCGCGCCCTTACCCATGTCCGCAGGCTGATTTTTCTCCCAAATCAGCCGCAGCCCCGTTAACGTCAAAAACTCATCCGTCTCTCGAATCTGGTTCGACCCCGCCGCCACCAATTGCGCCTGCCCGCCCGTGGCCACCACTTTCACTTCGCCGCCAAGTTCCACTTTCATTCGCGTCAGCATCCCGTCCACCATGTCCACCGCGCCATAATAAAGCCCCGCCTGCATGTGCGTTACAGTATTCGTCCCGATCACTTTTCCCGGATCCTTAATCTCCACGCGCGGCAATCTCGCCGCCCGCGCAAACAGCGCCTCCGATGCAATTCCTAGCCCCGGCGCAATTACTCCTCCCAGATACTCCCCTCGCGCCGAAATCGCATCGAACGTAATCGCCGTCCCGAAATCCACCACAATGCACGGCCCACCATATTTGTGAAACGCCGCCACGCCGTTCACAATCCGGTCCGCGCCCACTTCCAGCGGATTATCTACTAGCACCGCCATCCCCGTTTTCACGCCCGCTTCCACGAACAGCGCTTTCTGCCCAAAATAAATCCGCGACATTTCCGCCAGCGTCCAATTCACCGGTGGCACCACCGAACTGATAATCACGCCGTTGATCCCGTCGCGATCGAGCTCGGCGATCGTAAACAAATTTCTCGTCAACACGCCATACTCATCAATCGTCTGCTGCCTCGCCGTCGTCAGCCGCCAGTTCGCAATCAATTCTTCGCCGCGGAAAACGCCCAGCACCGTATTCGTGTTTCCGACATCGATCGTCAGCAGCATCTACCGCGCCTCCGTCACGTCCCCCGAAATCACCGTTACCAGTTGCCCGTCATCTCGTTTCACTTGCAGCAATCCCTCCGGCCCAAGCCCCGCCGTCGTCCCCGCAAAACTTTCTGTGCCGTTCGTCACCCGCACGCGTTTCCCCTGCGCATAGCTCGAAACCGCTTCGAATCTTCGCGTCACTCCCGCCGGCCCCTCGCGCAAAAATCGATTGTAATCGTTCTCGAATTCGCGCAGCAACCGCACCAGCAATTCCAGCCGCGACGCCTGCTTGCCAGTTTCGATCCGCAACGAGGTTGCCGTCGCGCCCAACTCGCCCGGAAACTTTTCCTGATTCACATTCAATCCGATACCTAAAATCACAAATCGTACCAGCGACGGCTCCGCGTGCATTTCCGTCAAAATCCCGCCCGTTTTCTTCCCGCGCAAAAGCAAGTCGTTCGGCCATTTCAAGTCCGCCGTCAGTCCCGTCTGCGCTTCAATCGCTGCGCGCGCCGAAAGCCCTGCCATCATCGTCAGGAGCGGCGCCTGCACCGGCGCCAGCCGCGGGCGCAACAGCAGCGTCACGTAAATCCCCGCCGCGCGATCCGATTGCCATGTCCGCCCCGCGCGTCCTCGCCCCGCCGTTTGTTCCTCCGCCAGCACCACCGCGCCTTCCGGCTCCCCCGCGTGTCCCAATTCCAGCGCCACTCGATTCGTCGAATCCGTTCTAAAAAAATGATAAATGTGTTTCCCGAAAAGGCTCCCCTTCAATCGCTGCCTCAGCATGTCCGGCGTCAAAATATCCGGCACGCGTTCCAGAAAATATCCCGCGCCGCCTTTGCCCTTCACGCGCACGCCCAGCCCGCGCAGTTGCTTCACCCACTGCCACACCATCGATCGCGATACGCCAATTTCCCGCGCAATCCGCGCCCCACTAATCACAATCGTAGCGTTTTCCGCCAGCAGCGTCAGCAACGCCGCGAGCCGTTTGTCCGTTATTCCCGGAAGTGTCTCTTGAGCCATCCCAGTAGCACAGGCACTCCTGCCTGTGAAAACAGTTGCATAGACTTCAGTGTGTGCAAACCCAACTTAACCTAAAATGCTCGCAACTGCTGCCTAAAACTAGGTTCATGTAGGGTCCGCCTTCTGAGGCGGACCACCCAAGTTCAATCATGCCGTGCCGAATTCCTACAGCTGCGCAAGCCGCTCTTCCAGTTTCTTCAACTCAATCCGCTGCGTCGCCAGTGTTTCCTCTAGCCCCCTAATGATTCTCTCCGGTGCTCGGCTGCGGAAAGTCTCGTTCCCCAACTGCCCTTCTTTCGACGAAATAGCCTTCTGCAGCCCTTCGATTTCTTTGGTTAAGCGCGCTATTTCGGCGCGTGGATCAGTCTGTGGGTTGTCGAACGCTGAAGGAGGAATATGGACGTCGCCGTCCTCCCCCAAGCTGTGAGTGTAGCCGCCGCCACTAGGCCGTTCAGAGTTCACGCTCAAGCTTGACAAAACTGCGATCCGCTGGAGCGCGTCCAGATGTTCAGTGACGAGTACTCTGCATGCCGCATCTCGGCTTGAAAAGTCGGCTGGAATCTTTTTCTTGGGGTCGATCTTGTTGTCGACGCGCGCTACGCGCACTGAAATGACAATGCGTTGCAATAGCGAAAAGTTCTTCTCGGCATCGCCATTAATCCTACCGAACTTCGCTTCGGGAAATTTATCCAGCGCAATCGACTTCGCCCCCCCCGCCTGCGGCAACTGGTGCCACAACTCCTCCGTCAAAAACGGCATAAACGGGTGCAACAGCCGCAGCGCCGCGTCAAATCCCGCAAACAAATTCCTCCATGCCACCAGCGCCCGCTCGCGGTCCGCGTTCTGCAATTCCGGCTTCACCCACTCGATATACCAGTCGCAAAAATCTCCCCGGAAAAACTGGTACACGCTCTGCGCCGCCTCATGAAACCTGTAATTCGCCAGCGCTTCATTCACCTGTGCCGTGATGCCCGCCAGCCGCGAAAACAACCAAGCATCTGCCAGCGGCACTTTCCCGTTAAATGTATACGGCGCCTCCGCCCGCACTTCAGGCGAAGCTAACTCCTCCATCCCCGTCCCACCTTGCTGGAATTTCTCCATATTCACGAACAAAAACCGCGCCGCGTTCCAAATCTTATTCGCAAAGTTCCGCGCCCCAGCTAACCGGTCATCCGACAAAATAATATCCGTCCCCGGCGCCGCCATCGAAGCCAGGCAAAACCGCATTGCATCCGTCCCATACTGCTGATTCAACACCACCGGATCGAGCCCCGTGCCCTTCGACTTGGACATCTTCTCGCCGCTGCCCGTCCGCACCAGCGAATGCAAATACACCGTCCGAAACGGCACTTTTCCCGTGAAGTGGATTCCCAACATCGCCATCCGCGCCACCCAGAAAAACAAAATGTCGTAACCCGTGATCAGCAGTGTTGTCGGATAGTATTTCTCAAAATCCGCCGTCTTCTCTGGCCAACCCAGCGTCGAAAACGGCCAGAGCCCAGAGCTGAACCAGGTATCCAGCACGTCCGGATCCTGAGTCAGTTTTCCCGATCCGCATTTCGTGCACGCAGTCGGCGCCTCTTCCGCCACAATCACGTGCTCGCAATCCCCGCAATACCACGCGGGAATCCGGTGCCCCCACCACAATTGCCGCGAAATCGTCCAGTCCCGAATATTGTCCAGCCAGTTCAAGAACTCCTGCCGCCGATTATCCGGGACAATCTGAATCGTATTTTCTTTTCCCGGCTCCCACTCCCGCACGGCCAGCAGCGCCGGTGCCGCCAGTTCCTTCATCCTGCAGAACCACTGTGTCGAGATCCGTGGCTCGACGATCGTCTTGCTGCGTTCGCAAATCCCAATCGCATGAGCGTGGTCCGTCACCTTCTCCAGCAATCCCTGTATCTTCAGATCCTCCGCAATCTTCTTCCGCGCCTCGAACCTGTCCAATCCCGCATAAGCCCCAGCCGCGGCGCTCATGTGCCCGTTATCGGTCATCACATCAATTTCTGCCAACCCATGCCGCTTGCCCACTTCAAAATCGTTCAGATCGTGCGCCGGCGTAATCTTGACCGCGCCCGTCCCGAACTCCCGCTCCACCATGTCATCCGCGATGATCGGAATCTCACGGTTCATCAAGGGCAGCAACACTTTCTTTCCCACAAGATGCTTATATCGCTCATCCTCGGGATGCACGGCTACCGCCGTGTCCCCCAGCATCGTTTCCGGCCTCGTCGTGGCCACCGTCAAAAATTCTTGCCCACCCGCCACGGGATACCGGATGTGCCATAAGTGCCCCGCTCGCTCCTCATGATTCACTTCCAGATCGCTCAACACCGTTAAGCACACCGGGCACCAGTTCACCAGCCGCGTCTCGCGGTAAATAAATCCTTCGTTGTAAAGCTGCCCGAAAACCTTGCGCACCACACGCGACATTTCCGGCGACAGCGTAAATCTTTCCCTTGACCAGTCGCAGCTCTCCCCGATCCCCTTCATCTGCGCAGTAATCTGGCCGCCCGCCTCCGCTTTCCAAGCCCAAACCCGCTTTTCAAACTCCTCTCGCCCCAGTTTGTGGTAATCGATCCCCTGATCCATCAACTGCTTCACGACCACGCGTTGCGTCGAAATCCCCGCGTGGTCCGTCCCGGGCAGATACAACGTGTTGTACCCCCGCATCCGGTGCCACCGAGTCAGGATGTCGATCTCCGTATGCTCCAGCATGTGTCCGATATGCAGCGATCCAGTCACATTCGGCGGCGGAATCACAATCGAAAACACCGGTCCAGGAGCATCAGGATCCGCCTTGAACAATTCCTCTTTGACCCAGTATTCCGCCCAGCGCGGCTCGATCTGCTGCGGTTCGTATGCTTTGGCGATCTCTCGAGCCATTAAGGATGCATCTCCATTCTTATCGGGCTCTACTGTTGCACGTGCTCCATTGCTGCAGGGGCGGGGCTTGCCCCGCCCTCCGTCCGCACTGCAATTCCAAGTCGTCCAGAGTAATCTTCGACTATACGGGGAGAAAACCAGCTCCGTCAATTCAACGCCAATCCATCAGATTTTCTCGCAGCCGCATCCTGCGAACGCACACGCACAGCACCGCCGTGCCTCAGCTCGCAGCAACGATTTCCAGGGATGTCTTGTAGGGCAGGGAACTGCTACTTCTTCGTTTTCAATTCGTCGCGAACCATCGCTTCCACAACAGGCTTCAGAATCTCGCGTGTAACCGCCTGCAGCATTTCCGGGCTCATTTTCGAGAGCACCTTCGCCACCATGTCTTCCATACTGGTCTCCGGCGCCTTTGCATCTGCTTCCACGGCTGGCGTAGCCTGCACTGCCGTTTCCGTAACGTGCTGCGCCTCTTCGCGAATCGCTTCCACAGTCGCCGCCGGCAAAGATGCCTCTTCCACCTTTGCTTTCACCGCTTCGCTCAAGCTCGGCGCCAATGCGTCGACGGTCGCTTCGGAATCTTCCGGTAACGACACTTCTCGCACCACTTCTTCTTCCACCCCGGCATACGCTCCGCTCGGAGCCAGTGGTTCCTCCGGCTCGGGCACCGCACTCACTTCAGGCTCGCTTTTCACCGGATCATCCCACGTCGATGCCAACCGGTTTGCTTTCTGCGCTTCCGCGTCCCACGGGCTGGACGCCACGGAAAACCAGGAATTCCCCGCCGCCGGTTTTTGCGGTTCCGGAGCTTGCTCGACATTCGTCGGGATGTTGACCGCAGCCTCTGCCTCAACCGCCGTCGGCACTCGTTCATCTGCTGCCGGCACTGGTTCCGAAGGCGTGGGCGCTTCCATCGTAGCCGCCTCAACCCCCTTCTTCGGATTCAGCGCAGCCGCCCACGCGTCCTGTGTGAACGAAGTCACCGCCGCCGGCGCCAGTTTCGTTTCCGCCGCAGGCGCTTCCTTCACCATCGCGCCCACGCTTTGTTCTGCCTCTGCGGCTTCTTCAAATCTCGAAATCTCTTTTTGCGGCGCCCACGATTCATTCTTCATTCTTCGCGCCGGCGCTTCCGCAAACGCCGTCTCGCGCCAATCCTTCACCGGCCCCGTCGCTTCTTCCTCGGCTTCCAAGGCCTCGTCGCCTGCATCCCGCCGCCACGACGCACTTTGCTTATCCTCTTCTTCCTCGGCTACCTCGTCCTCTTCTTCTTCTCCGGACTTCCAATCCCGCTCCAGCTCTGGGCGCGCCGTCGTAGCATAACCAAGCTCTTCCTCTTGCTCGGTTTCGCTCGTGTCCAAAAGGTTTCCAAACGCCAGCGGCTGCGAACCCGCCGCAATTCTGACTGGCTCTGGTCCTCCGCGCATCCCTTCCTGCATCGGCTCGCCCTCCACCGAAGGAATCTCCGGCAAAGTTGCAGGCGAGCTCATGCTCGAATGCCCGCTGGCAGCCGAAACTGGCCGTTGCGCAATCATTTCGGCCACGCGTGGGGGCTCTTCCTGAACTCGCGGTGCCGGCGCTGCGGCGCCAATCTGCACGCCCGCCCTCGCCAGCGCGGATTTCACCATCGAGATCAGCGGATCTGGCGGCACGAACGGCTTCTTCAAAACTCCGTCCGCTCCAACCCTCTGCGCCTCTTGTTCGTCCAGTGGATCGAACGCACCCACCAGCAATATCACTGGAATGTGCGCAAGCGAAGGGTCGGACTTCACGTATTGGCAAACTTCGTATCCGTTCCGTACCGGCATGAACACATCGGCAAGCACCAGGTCCGGTCGTATATCGGAAATCTTTCGCACCGCTGCTTCGCCATTGCCCACGGCAACAACGTCGATGCCCTGATCTTTCAGGGCAAGCCCCACCATCTTCTGTATGTTGCTGTTATCGTCGGCAACGAGAATCTTGGCCACCAAACGCCCTCCGGATGTAATTCACCCGTATCCCGCTCTTCCGCCTCTACTCGCCGCATCCACCTGCGATCGGCCGACGGTCGCTTCTTCTTTATGACTCTTCAGTATTGGAGCATTCAGCGCAGGTCGCGTCAATCTTATCGCGGTGTCTGTGTGTCGGAAGTAAATATGCCCTTTCCGCCCCTTGGAAAACCTTTTCCAGCCAAAAAAAGGGGTGCAGCCCTCGCCGCACCCCTTCGTACTTCCAATCTTAGTTTCGTCTTAAACCGGTCTGCCTGGCCTACCAGGGAATCAGCTTGTGCAACCCCTTCTTCTTGCTGCTGGACTCCTTCTTCTTATCCTTCGAGTCCTTTGAATCGCCGCTGCTCTGCGCATCCCCGCTCTTTGCCGCATCCGACGTGGGAGCCGTATCGCTCTTTGATTCCGCTCCAGTCGTCGCTGGATCGCTCTTCGCTGGCGTTTCCGTGGCGCTAGCCCCCGCTGGTGCATCCTTTGCGGGATCGCTGGCCGCTGGGCTTGCCGCTGCGGGTGCAGGGGTCGTTGCAGGCGCAGACATTGCATCTTTCGCTGGGTCACTCACTGCCACAGGAGGTCCGCCTACCGAACCCACATCTGCTCCGCCCTCGTTCGCACTCGGCGCCACCGTCTCTGAACCGCCCGTGCTCTCAGCCGTCCCCGAAGTCCCTCCAGGCGTTACTGTCGTCACAAGCGCTGTCGATCCTGGACCCCCTTCGCCAAGCTTGATTCCACCTCCCGGCGTCAGCAACTCCCCCGGGCTAAACGTATTCGATTCCGGCTCAAGGTTCGGATTCCCGACCCTCGCCGCTGCGGTCAACTCGGTTCCCGGCCCACTCTTCACCAATGCCAGCGGCTTTTTGACCAGGCTTGCATGCGGCCTGGGCGCATTTTCATCTGCTTTCATCCACGCCAAAGCCGTCGGATCAGGCTGCGGTATCGGCGCTCCAAGTTCCTTCAGTTTCAGCTTCGCGTCCGGCACCAGGTCCGACAACGGATAATCCCTCACGATCCTCGTGTAGTACCTCGCCGCGACATCTTTGTGCTCGCTCTTCTCGAAAATATCTCCCATCATCCACAGCGCGCTGTCCGACTTGCTATACAGCGGATACCGCGTCGTCACCGTCATCAAACGTCCCGCCGCGGCCCTCTTGTCTCCCTTGATGTAGTAGTAGTAGCCAATCCGGTAGTCGCCCTCCGCCAGCACTTCCTGCACTTCTCTCAGGTCCTGCTTCGCTTGCGGCGCCAGCGGATCATTTGGATATTTCTCCAAAAACGTCTGGAACTCTTCCTCCGCATCCAGCGCTTGCGTCCTGTCGCGGTCCGGCTTTTCCATCTGCCGGAAGTGCGCCATCGCCACCTGCATCTGCGCGTACGTGGCCTCGGGTAGGAAAGGGAAGAACACGATGAAATCTTTATATCCAGAAACCGCCAGCGTCAGATTCGAAGTCCCGCCCTCTTTGTAATACGAATCCGCGATCGCCAGCTTCGCCTTCGCCAGATACTCGCTATCCGGGTACGTATTGATCAGCGTCTGCATGTTCAGACGCCCGATCTCGTGCCGGCCGTGCTTGATATCGTCGACCGCCCGGTCGTACAAAATCTTGTCCGGCTGCGCGTTGTTGTCCGCGCTCGTCGATTTATCGAGCTTCTTCTTTTTGTGGAAGATCAATTGGGCGTTGCAAGTCGCGGCTCCTAGCAAAAAGGCCGCGCCCAGCGCGCAGCACGCCACTCCGCTCAGTTTCGCATTAGATCTTGAGGTCGCACTTCTCACAGTTCGGCCCAAACGTCACCTCTCTCGCGAATTTCTGGTTCCTCGCCGCAATTTCCGTACACACCCGCTAGCCACTGGCCCGTTTCACACCAAAACGTCCCAGCCCGTCGACCGGCGAGAACGCCCAAGTATAACCTGAACCAAAGGCCAGGAGCAGCAAGAACTTTGCCCCTTCGGACAGGTCCCCGTCACACCCGGCTGCGCCATCCTCATCCCCCTGTGATGCGCCCTCTCGCTCGTCCGGGTTGCCCGTCCGCCCTCCCGCCCTTCATTATTTTTCAACGAAATGTAACAATGTCCCAGCCCTCCATGGCTACTATACCTTCACGCTCCCGAGGAGCCGCGGCCCGCCGCCCACTCATCTAAATGGACAAACGCAAATTTCTCTTCGTCTCTCTTTCCGGCCTCATCGGCGACATTGCCTGGCAAGTCCTCAAGGAAGGCCACGACGTCCGCTACTACATCGAAGCCGAAAAAGAGCGCGACATCGCCGACGGCTTCGTCCCCAAATCCAAAGACTGGGAGCGCGACACCAAGTGGGCCGACATCGTCGTCTTCGACGACACTCTCGGCCAGGGCGCCAGAGCCAAAGCCCTTCGCGACGCGGGCAAGCCCGTCATCGGCGGCTCCGAGTACACCGATCGCCTCGAAGACGATCGCTCGTTCGGCCAGGAAGAGCTGAAAAAAGCCGGCGTCAACATCATCCCCTACCAGGATTTCGAATCCTTCGATCCCGCGATCGAATTTGTCATGAAGAATCCCGACCGCTACGTCATCAAGCCCAGCGGCGAAGCCCAAAACGTCAAGCGCCGCCTCTTCGTCGGCGAGGAAGAAGACGGCGACGATGTTATCCGCATGTTGGAAGCTTACAAACGCGCCTTCTCTGACGAAATCAAGGTCTTCCAGCTCCAGCGCCGCGTGACGGGCGTCGAAGTCGCCGTAGGCGCCTTCTTCAACGGCAAAAAATTCATCTCCCCCGTCAACATCAATTTCGAACACAAAAAGCTTTTCCCCGGCAACATCGGCCCGCCCACCGGCGAAATGGGCACGTCCATGTTCTGGGCCGAGCCCAACCGCCTCTTCAACCAAACGCTCCTCAAAATGGAGCCCAAGCTCGCCGAAGAAGGCTACGTCGGCTACATCGACCTCAACTGCATCGTCAACAACAACGGCATCTATCCGCTCGAATTCACCAGCCGTTTCGGCTATCCCACCATAAGCATCCAGCAGGAGGGCATGCTCACTCCCATGAGCGACCTCTTCTGGGAACTAGCCACCGGCGCCGACCCAAAATGGCGCACCCGCAGCGGCTTCCAACTCGGCGTCCGCATCGTCGTCCCGCCCTTCCCCTTCGACGATGAGCCCACCTTCGAATCCTTCTCCAAAAACGGCGCCATCGTCTTCAAAAAGCCCAACTACGACGGCGTCCACATCGAAGACGTAAAAGAAGTCAAAGGCCAATGGCTAATCGCCGGCACCAGCGGCGTAGTCCTCATCGTCTGCGGCACCGGCCAAACCATGCTTCAGGCCAAAGCCCAAGCCTACTCCCGCATCAAAAACATCATGATCGCCAACATGTACTACCGCACCGACATCGGCGACCGCTGGGTCGAAGACTCCGACAAACTCCACAACTGGGGCTATTTGCGTTAAGTGGCACAGACTTCAGTCTGTGCTCTTTGCCTCTTGCACAGTTTCCCCAATCCTGTCATTCCGAGCGCAGCGAGGAATCTGCTTTTTCCTCTCCTCTCTGCGTCCTCTGTGCCTCTGCGTTTAGCTCCTTTTCTTCGCTTCCAACTTCGGCTTTAAACTTTGAACTTTAGACTCGTCTCTTTTCTTCTCGTTCTCCCAAGAAAATACCATAGCCACCACCAGCCTCCACTATGGTAAAATCTCCGCATGGCCACCGCCCGCAAAATCACAGTCGAAATCCCCCCGACCTCCTAAAAAAGGCCCAGCGCGCCAGCGGCAAAGGCATCACGCAAACCGTCCGCACCGGCCTCCAACTCCTGGCCGCCTCGCAAGCCTACGACCGCCTCCTGCAATCCCAAGGCAAGGTCCGCTTCTCCCGTTCCTGGCAAGCTCTAAAAGATGATCGATGATCACCGCCGACACCAGCACCTGGGTCGCCTTCCTCGGCGGCGCATCCGGTGACGACGTTCTGCTTTTAAAAAAGGCCCTTCAAGACCATCAGTTGGTAACGCTCCCCGTCGTCCTGACCGAACTCCTCAGCGACCCCCATCTCCCGCCCGATGTTGCCGCCAGTCTCACCGCTCTACCTCTCATCGATCTCGAACCCGGCTTCTGGCAACGCGCCGCCGCCCTCCGCTCCAAAGTCCTCGCCAAACGCCGCCGCGCCCGCCTGGCCGACTCCCTAATCGCCCAACTCTGCCTCGACGCCCACCTTTCCCTAATCACCCGCGACCGCGACTTCCGCTTCTTCGCTCAAGCCTCGGCCCTCCATCTCCTTCTCTTCCCTTAACCGGAAACCCGCAAATCTCTCACCGTGCGCCCACCCCTGTAGGGTCCGCCTTCCGAGGCGGACCATCGCCATCCTTCGCCGCGCTTCGCCCTTTTCGCGGTCTTCCGCCCAGAACCCCATTCCTCTTGGAAGCCGCCCGCTTAGCCGCGCTCCTCGACCGCCCACCGCGCTGCCCTAGCCGCGCCGCCATCCATTTCCTCGATCCCAGAAATCCTTCCAGAATGGCTGGCACATAAAGATCCGCATCCAGCTTCGGAAAGTGAATGCCGAACCCCGAAGGAGTCACCTCAATGTCCTGAAGTTTTGCCGGCGTAGCGTGTTCCAAACCTTGCGCGTCGCTCGGCGAAAAGCTCACCTCCAGATTGGAACTCAGTCGAATCACAATTCGCCCGCTTCGCCGGTCGTATCGCGCCGATATCGCTCGAGGAGTGGATTCCCGCATCGCTTTCCCACGTCCGTTCGCCACTTCGAATAAATCATTCGATCCCATGCATTTCCTCCCAAGCCTGGCAAAGCAGGCTCCGCGATGCCGCCAGGTTGGATTCGATCGTCGCTGTGTCGCGCCGCGAAAACCCGTAATTCTCACGCACCTTCGGCGATCCAGCCGGACAGCGCAAATCAAATACCGCCTCGCAGCCTCGCCCAATGACATGAACATGCGCGGGGCGGTGATCGTTGAAATAGATCACCACGCGCAGCCCCGCAAACCTGAGGACTGTGGGCACAAGCCCAGCTTATCATATCCCAACCGCTTAGGATAATACGTAGCGCCGCTTCCCGAGAAGTGTCATTCCGAGCGAAGCGAGGAATCCGCTTTTTCCTTTTTTATCTCGCCACCCATCACTCGCCACTTTCTTGACGTTGTCATCCTGAACGAAGTGAAGGATCCCGCCACCGCTTTAGCCAGCCGCGCTCGCCGGAATCGCTCGCAGCCTCGCCCCCGCGCACCGTCATTTCGAACGGAGCAAGCCGACGCCTTTTCTTCCACGTTTGCTCCTGCAAACGTGTCGGCTTGCGCAGAGAGAAATCTCTCTTCGTCTTTGCCTTTCTTCCGACACTGCAATTGGGAGAACTCGTCAACAACGGCGGCCAATCACCCGCACTTCATCTAATCCCGAAACATCTTCTCGATCTACTCTCCGACTTCTCCGTGCATCAAAAACTCCTCGCGCCGGCTGATTTCCAGCTCCTTGCAGCTCACCCGAAATTGCTTCGGCAACCGCACCGCCTGGCTGTTCCCCGACGTAAACACCCGCGCCGTAGCCATCCCTCACCTCCCCAAATGCCTATACACCAGAAGATATACGGCGTCGAGACGCTCGCTCGAACTTACGCATCGCCAGCACCGCTCGTTCTCTAATCGCCCGCGGTGGGGACTCGGCTCTGACGGGAACCGCGACTTCCGCTTCTTCGCTCGAACAGTGGATAGATCTCGAACGTGCGGCGCAAGCTGAACCTAAGCATGCGAAGGGCGGGTGGAGCAGAGGTGAGTGTGGGGGTGCCGCACCCTGCGGTTTTCAGGGTGCGGTTTTTTGCAGAATTCTCCCGGCTTCCGCTTCAAATATAGCGGCCTCAGGAATGATCACGCGCCCCTAGAGTTTTCTCAGGCCTTTAGCTTGTTCTAGCAGGATGAAATAGAGATGGGGACTGCTGTCAGCGATGACAATCATCGCCCCTGTAGTTCCTTATTTCTCGCTTCCGTTAAGTACTGGCTGGTCCCCGCATCACTCTCGAAGTCTTCCACCGTGTAGTCAAATGGCACGCCCGCACGCTTCATAAACTGATCGACCTCGGCGCCCGTCTCGAAGCCCAGCATTCGTCTCACCTGCGAACGGCTGAGTATCCGCGCGCTATAACCCTCAATGCCAAAGCCTCCAGCGCATGCCTCGGCAAATCGCCCCAGCGGTCCCCCAGGTAACGCTCGATATCTTCGGGGAGTTCGATCTTTGCCGCCATGCCATTCTTCCTGCGCGCATTCTCACTCTTTGCTCGCGAACCGCGCGCATCGAACTCTAATCCCCACCATACAAGACCCCCTAGGTAGCGTGGACGGCCACGGCGTATGGGCGGTGGCAGCGTCGCATCCCTAGGGTGGCCCACGGTTTTGGTTTTCAAAGCGTGGGCTCTTTCTCTGGCTTGCCTATTGACGGAATATAGTGATATCGCTATACAAGAAAACGACCTACAGACAGTCAACAGGGAAACGTGAAAAAGCATCGGTATGAAGTCGGAAGCGGAAACGTATTCAAGGATCTCGGCATCCCCAATGCTGAAGAGCACCTGATCAAGGCGCAACTCGTCTACAAGGTCAATACAATCCTGAAAAGCCGTCTCCTGAAACAGTCTCAAGCCGCCGCTCTGCTCGGCATCAAGCAGCCCGACGTCTCCAAAATGCTCCGCGGCGAGTTCCGCCAATTCTCCGTCGAGCGCCTTCTCCGCTTCCTGGTCGCCCTCGGTCAAGACGTCAAAATCCTAATCGAGCCTCATCGCTCCCGCCACGCCCTCGCCGCCCTCCACGTCTCCTGATTCCCCCACTCACTATTCGCCACCCACTATCCACTTCCCGCATCATTTGTCACCACCCCCGCCCTGCGCTATCCTACCCACTGCAACCCGCAACAGGAGGCCCCCAATGACCCAATCCCTGCCGTCTCTCGATTCAATCTTCCAAAGCATCGTCCTCGCCACGCTGGCCATCCGCTTTCTCTGGGACCGCAACCTGAACCTTGGCGGACAACCGTTCCGATTTCTCGCTCCAGCCAAATCATAGAGCATGACAAATTGCTCCGCGTGCGCTAATTTTGAACTATGGAAACCGTAGACGTAAAGCTGCCTTCCGAACTCCTCAAGGTCGCAAATCTCGGCGGAAGCAGCCTTTCCCAGGAAGCCGCTCGATTGCTGGCCCTCGAGCTTTATCGCGAGGATAAGCTGTCGCTTGGGCGCGCGGCGGAGCTCTGCCAGACGCCGCTGGCGACTTTCATGGATTTTGCGGCGAAACACGGCGTCCCACCGCTTCGCTATAGCTTTGAGGATCTGGAAGAAGAACGCCGGACTGCCGAACGCCTAAAAGCGTGACTGTGGTCGCAGATTCATCCCCGCTTGTTATTCTCACAAAGCTTGGCTGTTTTGACTTTCTCAATCGGCTTTTTCCACGCGTCTATATCTCCCGCGAAGTCCACTACGAAGTTGTCATCGCGGGTGCTGGCCTGCCCGGAGCAGCCGAGGTGTCCAAAGCGGAATGGATTGAAGTGAAAGCACTTCAGAATGCAGCCGCTCTGATTTCAGCGCAACGAAAATACGGGCTAGGTCCGGGCGAGATGAGCACAATCCTTCTTGCAAAGGAGCTCGATGCGAATCCAGTGCTGCTAGATGATTATAGGGCACGCAAGTTAGCGAAGACAGAAGCCCTCGAAGTTCTCGGCAGCGTCGGTCTACTCGAAACCTTTTACATTCGGCGCTACTTGATCGATCTACGAAGCGCATTTCGGCAACTGCTCACGCACGATTTTTATATTGATCAGCGACTGTTGGATCGACGGCTGCGCTCCTTGGGCCTTCCTCCCCTTTGAACAGATGATGGGAGGCCAGCCGCACCCTACCGTCCCACACCTCCTCCGTTTGTCACCACCCCCGCCCTGCGGTATCCTTCCCTCTGCACCCCGCAACTGGAGGCCCCTAATGGACCCATCCCTGCCGTCTCTCGACTCGATCTTCCAAAGCATCGTACCCGCGACACTGGCCATCGGCCTGCCCATTCTCTTCGTGCTGGCCATCCGCTTTCTCTGGGACCGCAACCTGAAACTTACCCGCTCGAAAGACCTCGAAAAGCTCATCTGGCAATTGCACCGCATCGCCACCGCCCTCGAGCATCAACTGAGTTTGCCATCCACTCCCGTCCAACCCGGCACCGAAGAGCCCCGCGACCTAATCTACCTCCAGCAGCTCCCCACCCAACCAATCACCCCCGCCCCAAGCGCCGCAACTCCCCAAGCCCAAGCCGCCGCGGCTCCCGCTGCCGCCGCGTCAACTCCCGCCCCCGGCCAGTCTGCCGCTCAGCAGCCCGCCGCCCCGGCCCAACCTTCCGGGCAACAACCACCGCGCGCCGGCGTCAACTCCATGTTCGGCATGTAGCTTTACTCAATAACCAAGTCAAGCTATCGTATCGGCACACCGTGCCATCCCCGAAGAACCAAAAAAGGAAATCGAGGGCGAGAAAGAAGAAGGCACCAGTGTCGATCGTGAGATCCTCGACGTAATCCAAGAGGAAAAACGCAAGGGAAGTCGCCGCGGCCCAAAGAATAGCGCTGAAGAACGCAAAAAAACGGAAATTGGCAGCAGATGGCCTGAGGGCAATTAGAGCTAAAGATGCGCGTGCATTTACCGAAGTCCTGAGGCAGGCCGGGATACGCGAGAATTCCCTTGAGTGGAAGAACGCCTGGAAGTCCTTCTATTCGGCTTAGAGCCCGCTTTCATCGCAATCTTGTGAATTTCCTTTATCCTTTGCTTCTGCTCTTCTTCGGAGAACTGTTGCAACGAGGCATACAGAATCTCCGCGACCTCTCTGGCCGCTTTTTTCTGCCTCGCGAGCTTGCTCTCTGTTTTCATTCTGCGCTTTTCGTGACGGCGAAAATAAATAGACTCGAGTAAGTATGCACCCCAAAGTCATTCGTGACAATCGCGTGCCCCAGCCAGATTTTCACGAGCCACCAGTCACTCCCCAAATCCGTCTCACCAAACTCCCAATTTCTCGCCAACTCCTTCTATCCATTCCACTTTCCCGTCTCACGTTCGAATCTGTGGACCGGCAGTACTATCTTGCCCACCCCCAGTTTTTAGTTGCCGCTGAGTGGATGTAGCCTGCCGCTTTGTGTTGGGGCTAAACCGGCACCGTTCTTGAAGATAATCCTTGCAATGCATGTGTGTTATATGGCACACATACGATATGAAAGCTAAAACCGATCGAGTGAGCGAAGCGCAGCGGTGGTTTCGCGAGCAGCTCTCTCCCTTATGGCCGGTGGCTCTGGGTTCTCTCAGCCTGCGGCGGAGCCCCTGCATACGACCCCACTGCCACGCTTGCCGGACCGGAGAGCAACATGTCAGTTACGTCCTCTATGGTCGCCGCCAGGGCCGTCGCTTTGCCCGCTATGTTCCGGATCGCTTGGCGCCGGAAGTTCGCAAGGCTTTAGAGAACGGCCGACGACTTCAAGAACTCCTCTATGAGGCCGGGCATCGTTACCTCCTTGCTCTCAAACAGTCGAAGACCAGCAAGCGTTGAGCCCTCCGAGGGTCCGCTACTGGCGCTGCTGGATGCGGCGGTAGGCCAGGCTTTCTCTGCGCTGTGCCGTCCGGTGCAAAAGAACCTGGCCGTTTTGACGGTGGCCTTTCTGCGCGTGCTCGGAGCGGTACGCAGCGGGCACGGCCAACTCTCCTTGGCGGCTCTGTTTCGGGTACTGCCGACGTCCGGTACCCCGCATGCGCGCGAGAAGCGTTTGCACCGCTTCCTGCGCAATCCTCGTCTGGACCCGCGTAGCGTCACCGACGGATTGGCTCGGCTCGTTTTTGGTTCCCGGGGTCGGGGACTTTGGCCGATTCTCTTCGACCAAACCAAAGCGGGTGCTACACAAGCTTTGTTCGCGGGAGTCCCTTTTCAAGGCCGGGCCTTGCCGCTGGCGGTTTACACTTTCCAATATCCGTGGCAGGAAAAGGCGGCGCGCAGCCAGAATCAGCTGGAAGAAGTGTTTCTCGCGGATATCGAGACGGCCTTGCCCACTCGTGTGCGACCGGTGTTCATTGGGGATCGGGGCTACGCGCGGGCGGCGCTGCTCCGGCAGTCGAATCGTCAAGGCCGTCTCTACATCATTCGTGGACGCGCGGGTACGCGCGTCGAATACCAGGGCCAGAGTTGTAAGTTAGCCGAGTTGCAGGGTGAGGAGCGCCGCGCCATCCGTTATCGCGGAGTGCTTTATCAAGCGCGAGAGCGCGTCCCCGTCGATGTGGTGGTGTACCACGATCCGGAATTCCAGGAACCCTGGTGGCTATTGGTTCCCAGTCAGAGCAGCGCACTGCTGCCGGTTCGCACGGTAGTGGCTTTGTACCGAGAGCGCATGCACGTCGAGCAGAGTTTCCGCGACTTTAAAACCCACTTGGGGCTGCGAGGCCTGCGACTGAAAGTGAACATCGCTGAACGTACCGGCCGCCTGCTCCTGGCCTTTACCATGGCTTACTGCTTGGCACTGCTGCTGGGGGTTTCGCGGGAAGCGGAAAAAGCGCGGCGCGATTTGGAGATTCCTCGTCGGCGCCCGCGCCACGGAAGTTGTCGGACGTTGAGTGTGCTCTACGTGGCGCTGGCCATGCTGTCGCATCCGCGCTGGAAAGAGCGGGCCTATGGGCAACTCCAATTCCTAATTGGTTGGGTGGCCGCAGGTCGCTCCCTGCTTCGACGGGCTCCGCCAATGCCCGCGTATCATCGCGCCGCCTGAAATCACCTTGATCAGCGCCACTGCAAACGCTGCCGGGAAATCCTTCCTCCGCGGATAAAAAAGCAGCCATTCGCACTGCCTACAAAACCAGGTAACTCACAAAGAGAGGGGTGGCACTTAAAATCATGAATGTCGCTCCACAAAACTGGGGGCACACAATGCAGTACTATACCTGGACAGTAATCTGAAATCGTGGTAGTATTCCCCATGTTTCGCCCACGTCCCAGCCTTGCCGCCTCCGCTCCTTCTTGCTACAGAAGGGCTCGCCCAGGCTTCAAGCCAACCTTAGCAGGCAGGCGACCCGCTTTCCTCCCTCCCCGGGCCCGACAGAATCCCCGCAGTCCGGCGTCCACAACCCAGTGTGCGCACCTCGACACGCAGGAATTGCCGCAATCCCTTTCCCATCAAAAGCTTGCGCACAACTTTCGTCACACAGGGAGGTGTACCCTCCCACCCGATCTTCCCTTCGTCGCCCCGCGCAGTGCTCGCCACCTACGACTCGCCGCTATCCCCTTCAAAATGAACATTTACAAAACTGATACAAAACAAACAACTTTAACTATCTTTAGAATGAACACTTTTGCAAAACCCGGGGGGGGGGAGGGTCTTAGGAATAATTTCAAGTTCTTTACCGCATCACATGATGGTACGTTGTATGCGTCGTCGAAGTCTGCAACCCATCCTCAAGGAGAGTGCGCATGAAACGTGCTTTGGCTCTGCTGGCTGCGCTGGCTTTTATTCCCATGGCTCCGCCGCTCGCACAAGAAGCTCAGAAACCGGAACTGGCAAAAATTTCGCTGAAAGTAGGTGACACTGCTCCGGATTTCACGCTTCCGAGCGACCAAGGAAAGAGCGTTACGTTGAGCGACTTTCGCGGCAAGCAGAACGTCTTTCTTGCCGTCTACGTCCTCGCTTTCACAGGTGGTTGAACGAAACAACTTCAGGCGGTCCAGGCTGGAATCGCCTCAGGCAAGATCGACACTTCGGATACGGCAGTTTTCGGCATTAGCATGGATTCTCCTCCGGCAAATGCTGCTTTTGCCAAGCAAATCAACGTCAACTTCCCTTTGCTTAGCGACATGAACAAGAAGATGCTGACCGCCTATGGCATCTTGAAAAACTACCCCATGCAGAAGGACACCTATCAATGGGCGCAGCGCGCAAACATCGTCATCGATAAAGAAGGCATCATCCGCCACATCGAAGAAGGCGACAGCGCCGTCAACCCCAACACCGCCGTCTCCGTCTGCACCGACCTCCACAAAAAGGACGCGTCAAAATAAATGTCTGTAGCGCTCACTTGCGCCAGCTTCGAGCTGCGGGATATTACATCTCGCGGCTCGAAGTTAAGTTTCGTTCCTCAACTCGGACGCGAATACAGCACGCGATATCGGCGAGCGGGCGGCTCTTCGTTGTCGAGATATTCTTCGAAGCTCAGCTCGATGAGTCCCGCACGCACAAACTCCGCCAGCTCTTCGCGCGTCAGCGGCCAGGGAAGTTGTCCTTCCGGCTCATGCGGCTCCCGGCCCCTGACGATGGCCAGCAATTTGCCTCCGAGCCGCACGAACGAAGCGATGTTGCGAATCGCTTCGGAACGAAGGCTGACCGGCAGTGCTTGGACAGTATTTGCTTCAAAGACAAAATCGAAATTCAGTTTCCATTGCGCCGGCGGTTGGAACAAGTTCGCGACAGCATATTCCACCGCGCTCTTCGGAAATCGCTTACGAGCCATGCGAATCGCTGTTTCAGAAATGTCGAAGCCCGTCGTCGCAAATCCCCACGCCGCCAACTGCTCCGCGTCGTCTCCCAACCCGCACGCGATCACGAGCGCTTTCTTTCCCGCCGTCGTTTGGGGATGCGCGCTCCAGAATTCGAGCAGACTCGAATTCGCGCCGCGGTCCGCCCAGGGAATAACGCTTCTCCCTTCTTCTCCCTCGCGGTATAGGTGCTCAAACCACCCTGTCGGATCACCCTTCCGGATGAATTCCGTTGCCAGCTCCTTGGCTCTTGTTCGGTCTCCTGGCATTACTCCCCTTTATATCGCTCTGACGCGCCCGATAACACCTTATCCTAGCACTTGGCTTTCTTGAGCAAGCTAGTGAAATTCGCCAAACGCTCAATCCATGGCGCGATCACGCGGCGGCATCGAACCGCAGTTTTAGTAGTTATGACTTGGGCGAACGGCGAACAACATTTACTCCATCTGTCGTACCATCATAAGAAGAGCATCCTTCCGGAGGGACTCATTGGGATCTGAACGCCGTCGCGTGCCAAGATATACCTTCATCGCCAGCGCCGAACTGATCGAGGAAGCTTCGGATGTGCGCATTGCCACGCGCGTGAGCGAGTTGAGCCTTCACGGCTGTTATCTGGATATGATGAATCCGTTCCCGGTAGGAACGCTGGTGCTCGTCAAGATTTCCGCCGGCGACGCCTATTTCCAAGCCAGGGCGAAAATCGTCTATGCCCAGACCAACATGGGAGCGGGCGTGGCTTTCCTCGCCGTCGAAGCCGAATACCAGCCCGTTCTCGATCGCTGGCTAGATGAAGTTGGCAAGGGCAAGCAAAACCTCGTCGGTTGATTCGTCTTCGTCAGGCCCTTTGCCTCGCAGGAACTTCCTAAAGAGCTTTCAAAATTTCCATGCGCCGCCGCTATTCGCTGATTACTTCGTAGAGTTCAACGAAATGACATCGCGGGCACTTATAAACTTCCACGGCGAGGCCTATCGTTTCGCTTATTTTTGACAGGTATTGATTGCCCATGACCGCCGGTATCCGCGCATGCATGCCATCGACTTTGTCCATTCTTGGAAAACTCGCACACTTCGGACAGGTCTTTTCAGATTCCATCTGGACTTCCTTTTTACCTAGATTACAACCGGAGGAGCGATTTCGCCCAACGGCTCGGTGCTCGTCACGGATTCGTCGATGGCCCCCATGAATCCCAGGCCGTTCAGCGACAGGGTAAACTCGCTGCCAACGTTAAGACCCACGCGCTGATCGTTCGGCAGGTTGAGCTGCGCCTTTCCGTATCTGCCATGAAGTTCAACCGATAGATGACTGTCGCTTGCTTGGACTATCCCCGTCACTTTCATAATCATTCTCATCGTTTAGATTCCTTTCCTATCGTTTCGAACACTTACTCATCCAGATTTGTACGGGTCTCCGCACGACTCCTCGCTCTTCTCAGGTCTTACAGGACAGCCTGCACCCCCTTTGGGAATGATTGGGTCCGGCAAGATAAAGGGCTGGACGAGGAACAGGGACGGAGTCTGCCTCGCGGTTCAGAAAGGCCATCGGCTCTGCGCCGTCGGAAGCCACATGCAAAGGTACGGGAACATTGGCGCCGAGCAGGACATCCTTCGTCAAACGTACGGCGCGACAATGGTTTGCTGCGAAAACGATTTCTGTGGACATCTGCTCTCTCGAACGGATTCGTTTCCTGACCACGCTTGGTTATTCACTGAGAGGGGCAGCCGACCGCCAGTGGACAATTTCGGAAGGGACTCTAATTGTGACGGATTGGCCGACAAAGTCAACGGCGACCTGCAGGACTATTCAAATCTAGTCATCAAACTGAGTGCTTGGAGGCAGCCTGCTTTGCCTGAACATCTTCGCTTGGACGTATAGACCGAAACCGGCCATCTGGAACGGCAAGACCGTTTCCGATATTTCTCGCGCGTTTGGCATTCATTCGAGCAATCGCCTAGAATCACTGTCCATGACATGCCCCAATTGCGGGAAGGAGATGAGCGACTGGACGCTGGGCGGGCGCTTGGGCACACACGTCGCCGTCGATGTGTGCACAGAATGCCAAGCTTTCTGGTTTGACGAGCACGAGAGTCTGCAACTCTCGCCCGGAGCGACTCTCAGGCTGATGAAGTTTATCGGCGAACACTCGTCCACGGTCAAGGCAACGTTGTCGGACGCGCTCCGGTGCCCGCGATGCGGAGGCGGCCTGTCGCAGATGCACGATATGGTTCGAAACATGAAGTTCATCTATTGGGGATGTGAAAAGGATCGCGGGCGATTCATCGGATTTTTTGACTTCTTGAAGGAGAAGAGCTTCATTCATGCACTCTCGCCGCAAGAGATCCAGCAACTGGAACAGAATGTGCAGAGCGTGAATTGCTGCAATTGCGGGGCGGCCATCGACCTGCAAACAAACTCGGTTTGTCCTTACTGCCATTCGCCGATCTCGATGCTGGATATGAAGCAGCAGCAACAGATGCTGGCGCAACTTAAGGAGGCTGCCGAGCCTCGGCCGGTTGATGCGACATTGCCGCTCAAGTTGGCGTTGGCCACGGAGCAAACATCAGCGCTGTTCAAGGAGGATGATACCGAGTGGTGGGAGGACGCGCGCTCGGGCGACCTGGTCTCGGCCGGTTTGAAGGCGGTGGCGCGATGGATCACCAGCAACATGTAAGTCGACGAGCAGCTTGACGGAATATGGGCAATGCTTACGACCTGCGCGCGAGCTTGGCTCGCTCAATTAAATGGTTGGAAGGCAAGCGGGGGTTGGCCAGCTTTTTCGCGGTGTCTGAACCGGCGACGGGCAGGGTGGATGAATCGAGAAGCCCGATCTGCACGAGCACCGAAGCTTGATCCCAGTAGATATGTTCGTTGGAAAGCTTGCCATCGCGGAAGTGGACGATGACGACCAGCGGGCATTCGACGCGCTTGCCCGTGGGAGCAATGCCAGGAAGCATCCAGTCCATTTCGATGGTGTGGGTAAATTTAAAAATCATTTCGTCCACCAGCCGCTTCGAGCCGATGGTCCGGGAGATGGGAACGATCTGCGTATCGGGAGGCATTTTGGGGATGAAGTGCCGCGAATAAAATTCGCGTAATTGGTCATGGCCGACACCGCCGGTCAGCACGGGGATGTGGTTCACGTAGGCATCGGGCACCATGGTGTCAATCGTGGCATCGGTGTCCCGTGTCGTGAATTCTTCGCCGAGGTGCTTCTCCCACAGGTCGGTAAGCGACTGCTCCGCGGGAGTTAGGCGGGCTTCTGGGCTCGGGTTTTCCTTCATCCTGACTGCCTTTCTATGCCGCTGATTCGGCCTTATCGGCGAGGCGCGCAATTATACCGGGAACGCTCTAAATCAGGCGATACCAGACTTTTTCTTGGTAGCGCACTGAGTGGCGCCAGGCGGATTATTCGGAGACGGTGAGTTCGACGATCGTCGAAGGAGTGATGCGCTGGCCGGCGAGGGGAGTTTGGTCGATGACGGCGGAGTGCGGCCACTGAGGCGCGGAGACGCGGTTGATTTTGCAGTAGAGGCCGCCGGAATCGATGCGGCGCTGGGCGTCGGCGTCATTCAGACCGACGAGATGTGGCATGACGAAAGCGGGCTCGCGCGGGCCGTCGGAGACGAGGACGTCTAC
This sequence comes from uncultured Acidobacteriota bacterium, assembly GCA_963843265.1. Taxonomy (GTDB): domain Bacteria; phylum Acidobacteriota; class Terriglobia; order Acidiferrales; family UBA7541; genus Acidiferrum. Next base: position 996,551 of record CAWJJR010000008.1, read on the forward strand.
GCGCGGGCTGGCAGCGCCTGCGCCGGGAAGAGGTGTTTGCAGAATGACGGTGTCCACGGGATCGTTGGGCATGGTCAGACCGGAAACCTCGCCGACCTGCAGTCCGGCGCGCAGCAATTCAATGCGCGAGGCGCGCAGTGAATTTCCTTCGAGAAGAGGGATTTGCAACTGGCGCTGGCCGAGACTGAGGATGACGTTGGCTTGCTGCGAAACTTTCATGAGCATGCCGGGCGGCGGGCTTTGGCGCACGACAACGTTGATGGGGAGCTCGCTATAGATGCGATCGGCAACGCGTAAGACCAGTCCATGCGAGCGCAGCATGCCGTTGGCTTCCGATACGTTCTTCCCGACGAGATTGGGCATGGTCACTTCGCGGCCGTGAATGGCGATGCGCATGGCCGTGATGGCGCTGAGGAATGCGGCGGAGGCCAGGATGAAGACGAGCAGCGCCATCCGGGTCACCCATTCGAGTCGTTCGCGGAGCGTCATAAGAGGGGACCGTTCTCGGGTTGCAGCTTCAAGTGTAAAACCGAGAGCGGCCTGGCGGAAAGACTATTTAGTTTTTTAGTGACGGAGGAGGATAGTCCGGCAACTTGTCTTTGCTGGTGTCGGCGCGCTTAACTTCGAGCTCGTCGAAGAGCAGCGATGGGGAAATGACGGTTGTGGGCACGCCGCCGGTGCGATTGCTGACGAGCGGGTCGTTCCCGACGGCGACGAGATCGCTGCGCAGAGCGCGAACATCCAGCTCATTGAAGACCGCGCCGCGGACGAGTTGCTCATGGCCATCGGCGTAGACGCGATAGAGAAGGCGCGGCGAATTGCCCGGACCGAGCGTTTCCACGCGGTACGCGTAAGGCATTCCTTGCGCGGTGACCATTTCTACTAACTTTTTCCTTAGCGCGTCCGGAGTTTGCGCTTCGGAGCTCTTCAGGAGCAGGACGCCGAGGCTCGGAGAAGGGAAGGAGCCTGGAGCGGCGCGGCCATGGCCATTGGAAAAAGGAAAATCGCGAACCGGCTCGCGGCCGAGCAAATAATTGTCGAGCATTCCGTTTTCAATGATGTTGACGCTTTGGGCTTTCACGCCTTCGTTGTCGATGTCGTAGCTGCCGACGAGGCTGTGGCCTTCAAAGTCTTTTAGAGTGGGGTCGTCGACGATGGAAAGAAAGCTGGGAAGCACGCGCATTTTGTAACTGGTTGCGAAGGCCCCGACGGTGCGGTTGAGCTTGCCAAGTTGCGGCTTGCGGCCAACGATGTTGGAGCCGACGAGCGAGGCGACCACGTCCGTGGCCGCATCGGGAGCAAACAGAACGGGGCCGCGATACTCTTCCTCGACAATGGGGGCTTTGCGGAGCGCGACGACTGTTTCGAGTGTTTGCTGCGCTTCGGCGAGCAATTTATCGCGGGTGGGAAGTTCCTCGGCGCGGCCAACCGTCCAATAAGGATTGCGGCTGAGGCGCATGCCATCGTCGGCTTGCGCGGAGCCGTTCAATTGTAAGTTATAAGTCGTTTGGCCGCTGCGCGTGACGGTGCCTTCGGAATCCACAAAGTATTCATTCACCGCGGTAAAGCGCGCGGAAGCGCTGACGGATTGAATGTCGGGATACTGGCGGTAAAGATTGGTGACATCCTCGAGCGTTTTGCCCCACGCGGCTTCATCGACTTTCAAAGAGACGATGGGCTGGAGCGAATTGACGACAGGCTCTTTGGAAAAATCGGCGACAGGATTCGGGTCGGGGTTGAAGCGCTTCAGATCGGCCTGTTTATCGGCGAGGGCTTCGCCGGCGGCTTTGTAGGCTTCGTCGGTGGTGAGCCAGATTTGGTGGCGAAGAGCGATGGGATCGTTATCGAGCGGAAGAATGTTGGTTTCGCCCATGCCCTGGCCGTAATAGCTGTCTTGCGAATAATCGCCGACGCGGACGACCACGCGGAGGATGCGGAGACGGACGCGCTGGCTTTCGCGAAGCGCGCCGAATGCCGCTTCGGCGTCGTAATCATCCACATCGTTCACGCGATATTCGATGTAGTAAGGAGCGGGGACCTGGTCCATCTTCAGATGGGCTTTGGAGCGGTCCAGTTCGGTGAGCAGGGCATCGAGCAGCGCATCGCCGCCGGCGGCGGGATGCGGCACCGAAGCAGCGGAGGCATCGAACTTCCCGGACGCGTTCTTCAACGCGGAACGATGGGTAGCTGCGTGAAGCTGCGCGGCGCCGAGGAGCAATGCCGCGGCGAGGAGAGACGCCGTGTATGCGCGGTGGATTTTCATGGCTTCACCGCCGGACTTGCCTGGGCCGTTTTGGTTGGAGCGATATCTTCGAAACCTGGCGGAGGTAAGATAGGCGGCCGATCGTGCGAATGCTGGCGCTTCTGGACTTCCATTTCCGAAAAGAGCATCGCGGGCGCGACCGCGGAGACGGGCACCTGGCCGCTTTCCGCACCGCAAACCCCGTTGAAGACGTGTTCTTTGTCGCCGGTCAAGAGGATGCGCGTGAGAGAGGCGAGGGGAGTGCCGACAATGTCGACGCCGCGAACGAGCTCATCTGGCCGTCCGTCCGCGTAGACTTTGTAGACGATCACGGGAAGAACCTGGAATGCTTGCGGGAGAGAACGTGTGGTAAGCGTGAAACCTCCCTGAATGTCGTCGAAATACAGGCCGTAAGGCTTATTTTGTTTTTTGATTTCGTCGATGAGCTTTTGCCGCAGCTCGGATTCCGGAACGGTCTGCGTGGAAGTGACGATCAAATTGCCCTGGCGCCCCGTCGGCATCAGGCCGGGCTGATCGCGGCCATGGCCGTTGGACTTGCTGAAATCCTTGATGGGCATACGGGACAGCAGGAAATTTTTCAGAATGCCGTTCTGGATGACGTCGACGCGCTGTGCGGGAACGCCTTCATCGTCGAATTGGTAAGAACCGGCGAGTTTCACTCCATCCAATTCGTGAATGGTGGGATCATCTGAAACGCTAAGAAATTTCGGCAGAACTTCTTCTCCCACTTTTTTCGTGAAGGTTTGTCCTTCGTCTTCATCACGCTGGCGGTGGCCTTCAAGGCGATGGCCGAGCACTTCATGAAAAAAGACGGCGGCGGCGCGGCCGCTCAAGAGGGCGGGGCCATCGTAAGGTTCCGCGACCGGAGCAGCCTTCAAAGCTTTCAAGTCGTCGGCCATCTTGACGATTTTGGCGGAGAGATCGGCTTCGCTCGGTAAGCCACTGGCGGACGGCGCCTGAAATGTTTCGACACGAAGTAACTCCATCCCGTCATCGGCGCGAGTTTGCGCCTCCATGACGAGCCGCGAGCTCGAGCTGGAAGTTTCGATGGCGCTGCCCTCGCTGGAGACCATGCGGGAGTTGGAGTCCGTAACCTGCAGAACGACGGTCGCGAAATAGACGTCGGGATATTGGCGGAAATTGGCGGATAGACGGCGAATTTCATCGCTCCACGCGGCGCGATCGAAGCGCGGCGGCGGCGCGGGGTTGTCGACATGAACTTCAGGCGTTTCCTTCGAGAAGTCCGGAGACTTATCTTCTTCTTCGGCGCGAACGGCGGTATTGGTTTTCACGTTGAGGAAGGCCGGCGCCGCGCGCTTGTATTCGCGATCGGTCAATTCCCAGAGGACGCGGGCGATGGCATCCTGGTCGTCTCCGAGGGGTAGCGAGCCAGAAGTCATTCCACTAAACCGGCTCTGGCCGTGCGTATTGTCCAGAGCGGGGCTGCCGACGCGCATGGTCACGTCGGCCTGACGGCGATCGAGAGAAGCATCGGTGAGAAGGCTGCCGTACGCGCCGACGAGCACGGTGAGATTCTGATCATAGACCGTGTAGCTCATGTAATAAGGCGGGGAATCCGCTTTGCCGAGGTCCGTGGATGCGCGAGCGAGTTCGGCTTGCATCACTTTCATGACGGGGTCGCTCACAATTTTTGGTGCAGGCTTTGCGGCGGCCTCGGGCGAAGATGTGTTGCCCGCTGCGGAGGCGATGGGCAACGAGACGAGTTGCACGGCGAGAACCCAGCAAGCGGCGAAGCGCGAGAATTGTCTGGGGCAAATTTGCAAGCTTCCGCGCGTGCGGATTGATTCCAAATTCTTCATGTAGCATGAACTCCTGAGGCGGATATCGCTTTCATTCGTGGGTCAATTTGCGAGTATGCCTGAGCGATGCGTTGCGCGCAAACTAGCTCTTGCCGAAGTGTTCACCAGGAAGCAAGTGGGCGCCATTGAGAAACTCCGATGCCGTGACTCGTTTGCGCCCTTCCAGTTTGACGGCATGGAGGCGCAAATAGGTTGTGCCGCCGCAAAGAATGAGCAATTCGCTGCCTTGAGCCAGCAAAGAGCCGGGGACAGCGCTCGAAACGGCGTGCGAGCTTCTATCGCCCAAGCCATTAGACGCCGGTTCGCCCCAAATGTGGCAGTTCTGGCCGCGGAAAGTGCTGTAAGCGCCGGGCCAGGGGGCGAAGCCGCGAATCCGATGGAAGATTTCCTGGGCGGTGCGAGACCAGTCAATGAGGCCGTCCTGTTTCTTGAGCAGGGGGGCTAAGGATGCTTGCTCATGATTTTGGGGGCGCGGAACGATCGAGCCTGCGGCCAATCCGCGCAGCGTTTCAACCATGAGCGGTGCGCCTAGCTCGGACATGCGAGCGGCAAGTTCGGGGGCGGTTTCCGCAGGGCCAATCTCCATTTCCTGTTGCAGCAATATTTCGCCGGTGTCCATGCCTGCGTCGATGCGCATAGACGTGACCCCAGTTTTTGTTTCGCCGTTCACGATGGCCCAGTTGATGGGAGCGGCGCCGCGATATTTGGGCAGCAGCGAGGCGTGCAGATTGATCCATCCCAATTTAGGGATGGGGAGCAGGCGGGCGGGGATGATTTGTCCGTAGGCGATGATGACGATCACGTCGGGGGCGAGTTTTTGCAAAAGCTCTTGCACTTCCGGCGGGCGGATTTTCTCCGGTTGGTGCACGGGGATGCCCGCCGCCGATGCGGCTTCCTTAACAGGCGAAGAAAAGACTTCGTGTCCACGGCCGCGCGGGCGGTCCGGCTGGGTGATCACTGCAGCGATCTCAAAATCAGGCTGAGCGAGGAGATGTTTGAGCGTGGGTACGGAGAATTGAGGAGTGCCGCAGAAGATTATGCGCATGGGGGAAAAGCGGCAGCGGGGCTGCCGCACTCCACATTACCACTCGCCTTGCTTCTTGAGCTTTTTGATTTTTCGGCGGATGAGGTCTCGCTTCAGCATGCTGAGATGTTGCAGGAATAGGATGCCGTTGAGGTGATCGATTTCGTGGCAGAAAGCGCGCGCCAGTAGATTTTCGCCGCGAATCTCGAAGGGCTCGCCTTTGACGTTTTGCGCGCGCACGGTGACGAACTGCGGGCGGATCACGTAGCCGCGAAAACCGGGCACGGAGAGGCAGCCCTCTTCCTCGCGAACTTCGCCCTCCGCATGAATAATTTCTGGATTGGCGAGCACGATTTTTGCTTCGGGGTTTTTCCCCGTCGTCACGTCGACGACCGTGAGACGCAGGCTCAAGCCGATTTGCGGAGCGGCCAGCCCGACGCCTTGCGCGGCGTACATGGAAGCGAACATGTCTTCGGTGAGCTGCTCGAGTTCGGCGCCAAACTTTGTCACCGGCGGGGTCGGCTTTTCGAGAATCGGATCGCCGTACTTGACGATCGGATAAATCTTGCGCGCGGGCGCGGCGGCTACCGCGTCCGTCGGGGCCTGCGCCGGTGCTTCCACTGGAGCCGGAGTTACCACGGCTTTAGAACTCTTCGATTTGTCTGACATAATTGTCAAAATTCCGCCGCATCTCGGAAAGGGAATCTCCTCCAAATTTTTGCAGAAAAGCATCCGCTAACACAAGTGCAACCATAGCTTCGCCGGCAACCGCGCCAGCAGGTACGACGCACCAGTCCGAGCGCTCGTAGGCCGCCGAAACGGGCTCCTTGGTGACCATATCCGCGGTGTGCAGCGCCTGCCGCAGCGTCGAAATAGGTTTCAAGTAGCCGCGAATCACCACGTCTTCGCCGTTGGTGATGCCCCCTTCGAGCCCGCCCGCGCGATTGCTCGAACGACGGAAGCGCCGCGCCGCTTTGTCATACGAAATTTCATCCTGCACTTCGCTCCCATAGGAGCCGGCCGCCGTGACGCCCGCGCCAATTTCGACCGCTTTGACGGCTTGCACGCTCATCAGCGCCTGCGCCAGCCGTCCATCCAGCTTTTCGTCCCACTGCGCGTGGCTGCCGAGTCCGACGGGAACATTGTGCGCAACAATTTCAAAAATCCCGCCGACGGTGTTGCCCGCTTTGAGGGCGGCGTCGACTTCAGCTTTCATTTTTTCTTGTGTCGCGCCGTCGACGCAACGCAGCGGCGAATCCAGATCGGCCGTGACCTCTTGAATTTCCTTCCAGCTTGCAGCGCGTTCCAGTCGAACGTGGCCAACTTGAATCGTATGGCTCGCGATTTCCGTGCCGAATTCGCGCAGCAGCAATTTCGCAAACGCCCCGGCCGCGACGCGAGCTGCCGTTTCGCGGGCGGAGGCGCGCTCGAGCACGTAGCGCGCGTCGTGAAAATTAAATTTCTGCGAACCTGCCAGATCGGCGTGTCCCGGTCGAGGTGCAAGCAGTTTCCGCTCGTTCGCCGGGGACTCTGCCGTCGCTTCAACGGGCAGGATTTTTTCCCAATTCGCCCAATCCCGGTTTTCAATCCTCAGCGCGATAGGCGCCCCAATCGTCTGCCCATGCCGCACGCCCGCGAAAATATCCGCCCGATCCTTTTCGATTTTCTGTCGCCCGCCGCGCCCGTACCCAAGCTGCCGCCGGTGCAGTTCGTGATTAATGAATTTCAGATCGACAGGCAGCGAAGCCGGCAAGCCAGAAACAAACGCCAGCAGCGCCTGCCCGTGCGATTCACCCGCGGTATAGAACTTCAGCATCTGCGCAAACGCCCTCACTCACTTGGGAAACTTGGGGCATTGGAAACAAGCAGTGTAGCCGCCGCTGCCCGCAACGTCCAGCGAGCAAGGAATCCACAAGTGATTCGGCGTCCAATTACCGCGCCTACAGCCTATTCGCATCAGCCATTGTGTCTTATAGATTGTGGTGCCACAGAAAGAGCGTGCAGAGGGTCGCGAGTAGTACGTAAACTCTCGCTCTCCCGGCGCCGAAAAGACCGAGTATGAAAACAAGGGCTGACAACAAGATTCCCGTCGCTTCGATCATTCCAGAACCAGATTCCCCATGGTTGACTAGAGTGAGAAGAAAGAGAGCCACAACCAAAGAGCTATTGATTGCACACAGGATGATCGCCAAAGACAGGCAGAACCGCCGCCATTCCACCAGCGACCTTGAATTGTTTCGGAACCATGCCCAAGCCAAGACCACAAGGACGAATGGGGCTAGCCAAACGAATAGTCCGAATAGCATCAAGAAGAGCAAGTTTTAGCCTTCTGCGATTTATACTACAGAAAGAAAGACAGACGGACCCTCCACGAAGACATCCTAGGGGCTGATAAGTTACGGTGCCGGACATCTAGCCGGATGTGCTTAGTCCCCTTCGAGGAATTCGAGGCGGTTACCCCAGGGATCTTCCGCGTAGAATCGGCGAGTGCCGGGCAGGGAGTCGTCGTCAGTGATTTTCACGCTTAGTCCTTCCAGTAATGCGCGGAGCCGGGCGAGGTCGGAGACGGCGAAGGCCGGATGCGCCTTCTTAGCTGGACGAAAATCAGGTTCGACGCCGATGTGCAGTTGCTGATCACCGCACTGGAACCAGCACCCGCCGCGGCCGTGCAGGGAAGCCGGCTTTTCGATTTCCCGTAAGCCGAGCCATGAGCCGTAAAATTCGCGCGCCTCAGGTTCGCAGCCTATTGGCGCGGCAATTTGGATGTGGTCGATACGACAGATTAGGGCCTTCATCTTCACGTAAGGCGGCTCCGGCTACAGGATAATTCTGGACTGGGAGAATTGCGATATCCGTCGATTTCTGGCCACACTATGGAACTTTCGACAAGCAAGACTTCATGCTACCCGCGGATTAGCATGACAGTTTACTTGACGTGCCTATGCCGCGCGGTTAGGCTTTCCTTCCAGAAATTTTACCGCGGAATTCGGCGGGGCGCGGACGGAACGGGTACTCGTGGCAGACACACCACTCCAGGTCTCAGGTTCGGATGCCAAGGCGGAAGAGCGGTTCACCGTCACGGGAGCGATTGTCAACGCGGCGAAAAACGCCGTGGCGGACGTACAGAACTACGCCATACTCTGCGGCCGCACGCTGTACTGCATCTTTACCCCGCCTTACTACCTCCAGGATATTTTGCAGCAGATGGACAATATCGGCGCCGGATCGCTTCCGATTATCCTGCTTTCCGGATTTTTTATCGGTGCGGTGATGGTGCTGCAGACCGGATCGCAATTTACCCGCTTTGGCCAAAGTTCGCTGACCGGCGACGTGGTGGCCATCGCGCTCGTCCGGGAGTTAGGGCCTTCGATGACGGGCCTGCTCGTGACTGGCCGCTGCGCCACGGGGATCGCGTCCGAGCTTGGCTCTATGTTGGTGACCGAACAAGTGGACGCCATGCGCGCGATGGGAACCGATCCGATCCGCAAACTGGTGGCGCCGAGGGCCATTGCCACGATTTTGATGCTTCCGCTGTTGACGGCCATGACGGATTTCACGGGATTGATCGGCGGCTGCGTAGCCTCGGTTTTCTCGCTCCAGCTTACCGCCATCGAGTTCTGGCGCCGCGCGATTGACGCGCTGGATTTCGCCGACTTGATGCAGGGATTCACCAAGCCGTTCTTTTTCGCGTTCATTCTCGCGACCATTGGCTGTTACAAAGGACTGTCGGTCCGCGGAGGCACGCAGGGCGTTGGCCGGGCCACGACGCAAGCAGCCGTGCTCTCTTCCGTGATGATCATCGTGGCCGACGCTTTTCTTACCAAAGTCGCGCTGTACCTCGCGGGCAAGCTTTTCTAATCCTTGCCATACTCTGGCCGAGGCTCGCCTCGTCGATCGACACGGCGGATTTGTTCGTGTTCGGCGGGAGCGCTCGATTGCCGCTATAATGGCGGGCACACCCGATGCCTAACGCCGTCACATCGAGTTCAGGCTCCCATCCGGCTATCACATTCGAGAAGGTACGCATCGGCTTCGAAGAAGGCGACATCTTGCGCGGAGTGTCCTTTCAGGTCCAGGAGCGAGAGACGCTCGTGCTGCTGGGCGAAACTGGCACGGGGAAAACTCTGTCGCTCAAACTGGCGGCGGGACTGCTCCGGCCATCCGAAGGCGCAATTGAAGTGCTGGGCAAGGAAATTTCCACCATGCGGGAGCGGGAACTGCTCGAATTCCGACGGCACATCGGTTTTGTTTTTCAGGAAGGAGCGCTGTTCGATTCCATGACCGTCGGGGACAATGTGGCCTACCGGCTGATGGAAGACGGCGTGAAAGGCGATGAGCTGGAGTCCCGCGTGCTCGAGGTGCTGCGATTCGTGGAACTCGAACACACGGTGGACCTGTTTCCGTCCGAGCTTTCCGGAGGGATGCGGCGCCGTGTTTCCATCGCGCGGGCGTTGATCAATCAGCCGCCCATCGTGCTGTATGATTCGCCGACAGCGGGCCTTGATCCCGTTACTTCGCAAACGATCATCACGCTGATCTTGAGGCTGCGCGACGCGTACGGCGTGACGGCGCTGCTCGCCACGCAGCGGTTGCAGGATGGTTTTGCGCTGGCGAACTTTCGATTTGATCCGGCGACGAAGAAGGTAGTGCACAATGTCTCGAACGGAAATGCGGCCGCGGGAGCGAAGATGGCGGCGACGCGGTTCCTGGTCTTGCGGGATGGCGCGGTTTATTTCGAGGGCGGACAGGAAGAGCTTTCTCGGACGAAAGATGATTATCTGAAACGGTTTTTGGTGTGAATGCTAGGTAGTTCTTCGGGAGAACGAAAGGGAGGGAAGGAAAATGGCGCAGCGCAAACAATTGACGTGGACGGAACTGCGCGTGGGACTTTTCGTGCTGGTGGGGCTGTCGGTGCTGGCCGCCGGCATTTTCTATGTGACGGGGGCGGGCACGATTGGGCCGAAATACCGGCTCGTGACCTATTTGCCGGAAGCGTCGCTGTTGTCGGCCGGAGCTCCGGTCCGCCTGGATGGGGTAGAGGTGGGAAATGTCGAAGCCATCCGGATCGCTCCTGTTACTCCGGGAAAGCCCGTTGATAAGAACCGAAACATCGAGGTCGTGATGCGCGTGGGTGAAAATTATCAGAAATATATTTTGACGGACTCCGCGGCCAGTCTGGTCACCGAGGGGTTGCTGGGGAACCGCTATGTCAACATCACCCGCGGAATCACGGGTGTGCCGCTAAAGGATGGCCAAGAAGTGCCGGGACACGAAGAAAAGGCGTTGACGCAGGTCGTCGAGCGAAGCGCGGACTTGCTCGGGAATCTCCAGGCGCTGTCGGATGAGGTCCAGGATTTGATCAACGGCGTAAAGGAAGGAAAAGGTTCGCTGGGCAAAATGCTGACCGACGATCAGGCTTATAACCACTTGAACGGGATTCTCACAAAGGGCGACGCGATGATGGCGGACGTTCGAGAGGGCAAGGGAACTGTCGGCAAGCTGATGAGTTCGGACGAGCTCTACAACAAAGTAGATAAAGGAGTGGATAGCGCAAACGTGATTTTGACGGACGTACGCTCGCAGAAAGGAACCATCGGCAAGCTGCTGTACGATCCGTCGCTCTATGATGAAGCGAAGCAAGCGATCGCCAATGGCAACGCGGTGATAGGAGACGTGCGCGCAGGCAAAGGCACGCTTGGCAAATTAGTGACCGACGATTCGCTGTACACCAAGCTGCGTGAAACCACCGACAACGTGGCGAACGCTACCGCGAAACTGAACGACAATACGACGACGGTCGGAAAACTGTTCTCCGACCCGAAACTCTACGACAGCGTGACCGGGTTGACGGGAGACTTGCGATTGCTCATCGGAGATTTCCGGCAGAACCCGAAGAAATTCCTGCGAATTAAACTTTCCGTTTTCTGAGCCGAGCTTCGGCGTGCTTTGCGGCGCGTCGCGAGGTGTGCTGTAATGAGTTTGTAACAATGCGGGTCTACGCTGAGTTGCCAGACCGCTTCTCGCTAAGAACTTCATGGAAAATCAGGACATTGCTCAAAAGTTGCCTCGTCCGGAAGCGGGCAAATCCACACTTCCGCAGCCGGGAAAGCCGGTGCCAAGCCGCGCCTATCCCGGCGCGCTCATCGTCGTGGAAGGAACGGACGGCTCGGGGAAGAGCACGCAGCTTTATTTGTTGAAGCGCTGGCTCGAAATTGGCGGCTACCGGCTGCACTTTACGGAGTGGAATTCATCGCCGCTGGTGAAGTCCGCGACGCGGCGGGGAAAACAGCGGCGCCTGCTGACCCCGACCACGTTTTCGCTGTTGCACGCGGCGGATTTTGCGGATCGCTGCGAGCGGCAGATCATGCCGTTGCTGCAAGGCGATTATCTGGTGCTTGCCGACAGGTATATTTACACGGCGTTCGCGCGCGACGCGGCTCGCGGGTGCCCGGGGCGATGGCTGAGAAATCTTTACCGGTTTGCGCCGGTGCCGGACATCACGTTTTATTTTCGCGCGCCTTTGGATGTCGCGGTGCACCGCATCTTGAGCGGGCGCCCGAAATTGAAATACTACGAAGCCGGAATGGATATGGCGCTGTCCTACGACCGCGCGGAGAGTTTCCGGCTTTTCCAAGCGCGCATCCTCGAAGAGTACGACAAGATGGTGGACTCGGATAATTTTGTCGTGCTGGATGGAACGCTACCGGTGAACAAGCTGCAGAAGCAGATGAGAGATATTGTGGCTTCCAAAATCGATTTGAAACGCTTTGCGCCACGGGTTTCGGTCCCGGAGTGAGCATGCCCGATCAGGAAAAAGATAAAGAGAAGCCGAGCGCGCCGGTTCTTTCCGTGGACGCGCCGCCGGCGCCTGGCGCCGCGCCGCCCGTTTTGCCGCCGGCCAAAGCGCCTGTGCCTGGCGAAGATGACGCGGCGCAGTTTTTTTACGGCGAAGCGCTGGTCGGATTTGATCCGAGCGAGATCACCGGGAACCTGATCGTTATCGAAGGAATGGATGGCTCGGGGCGCTCGACGCAGATCGCGCTGCTTCAGGAATGGCTGGAATCCGAAGGGTTCGCCGTGCAAACAAGCGGATTGCGGCGATCGAATCTCGTGGGGCGCGATATCGACGAGCTGCTGGCGAAAAACGCAGTCACGCGGCTGACGCTGGCGCTGATGTACGCGACGGATTTTTTTGACCAAGTCGAGCATCGGATTTTGCCGGCACTGCGTTCGGGAACGGTCGTGCTTGCGGATCGTTTTATTTTTACGCTGGTGGCGCGCGGCGTGGTCCGCGGAATCAACCGGGATTATTTGAACGGCCTGTACGCCATGGCGTTGCGGCCGCATTTAACTTTCTGGCTGAACGTGCGTCCCGAGACGGCGTTCGCTCGTGAATTCAAGAAGGCGCAGGCCATCAGCTATTGGGAAGCGGGGCGCGACATGTCGCTTTCGCACGATCTGTATTGGTCGTTCATTCGATACCAGACGATGATCAAGCGGGAATTTGAGGTGATGGCCAAGCGGCACTCCTTCATCGAGCTGGATGGCGAGGCGAGCGTTTCCGCCGTTAACAAGCAGTTGCGCCTGCGGATCGGTGAACAGTTGGGGATTCGCGCGACGAAGTACACGCCCTCCGCCGCGCTTGCGCATCTCTGGCGGTAACTTCCGAAATGTCCGATCCGGTCCACATTGCCGCCATCGACGCGGGCTCGAATGCGCTGCGCCTCGCTGTGGCGCGGGCCTATTCGGCGCTGGATATCGAGCCGCTGGTTAACGAGCGATATTCGCTGCGGCTCGGCGAAAGCGTATTTCTGCGGCACCGCTTCAGCGAAGAGCTCTTCAAAAGAGGCGTCAAGGCGTTCCGCCACTTCCACGAAATCATGGAGGAGTTTGGAGTCACGCGCTACCGCGCGGTGGCGACGAGCGCTTCGCGCGAGGCGCGCAACCGCGATGCATTCGTGCGGCAGATTAAACAGAAAACGGGAATCGCGCTCCAAGTCATCAGCTCCGCGGAGGAATCGCGGCTTGGGCGGGTCGCGGTGCTCGCGGCGCTCGGACCGGAATCGCCGCCGCGGTGCATCGCCGATTTGGGCGGCGGAAGCCTGGAACTCAGCATCCTTCGCGATCACAGCGTGGAGCTCGGCGCGCAGTTGCCCGTGGGCACGGTGCGGTTGATGAGCACCCTCAATATTCCAGGCGTGATCCGGCCGGCACAAGCGGAGCAGGTGCGGAGATACGTGCGCGCGTTGCTGGAATCGCGGATACCATCGCGGCCAAATCTTGGCGAAGAAATCGCGGTGGCGCTCGGAGGGAATGCGGAAACTTTGGCGAACATCGCGCCCGGCCCGCGACTGCATGGATTGCAGACGTTGGAGCTTTCGTTGTTGCGCGAGAGGCTCCCCGATCTATTGGAACGCGATGTTCGCGAGCGGATGAAAAGCTACGCCATCCGGCGAGACCGCGCGGACGTGATTGGGATAGCGGCGATTACGTTTGTCACGCTGGGGCGTTACTTGAACATTCGGAATTTTTCTATCCCCGGAGTGGGTCTGCGGGAGGGAGTGATCCAGGAGATTGCGCGCGAGGCATTTTCGCGGACGGAGCCGCACCGGTACGACGCGGCCGCGCGGCAATTGCTTGTTGGAACACGCAGTTACGCGCGCCGGTTGCAGAAGGATCAGACGCACGCCGAGCACGTACGCGAGCTTAGCATTCTGCTTTTCGACCAGCTTCAGCCGGTACACCACCTGCCGGCGCAAGCTCGAGTCTTGCTGGAGGCTGGGGCACTGCTGCATGACACGGGGCACATCATCAGCCATCATGGGCATCACAAGCATGGCGAATACCTGGTGATGAATGGCGATATCCCCGGTCTCGAAGGCCGGGACCGCGCGATCGTTGCGGCGCTGGCGCGTTATCACAACCGGAAATCGGAGCCGGCGAGCCATCATGCGGCGTATTCTTCGCTGAACAACAACGACAAGAGGATCGCGCGACGGCTTGCGGCGATTCTGCGGATCGCCGAAGCGCTGGACCATTCGCACCGGCAGCGAGTGATGCAAGTACACGCAACGTTTCAAGGCGGAGCGGTGGGCTTGCAAATCAAGGCGCGGGGCGACGCGGCGGAAGATTTGCTGGACGCGAACCGCAGCGCGGAACTGTTTGAAAAGGAATTTCACGTGCGGCTTTATTTCCGGCAAGCTGCTTCGTAGGAAACGCGGCCGCGAGTTTCGCCCGCGAGCGGCTGCGACATGGTTTAGATTCGCGAAAGGGAGAACACGCTGATGGATATATATATCGTGCGCCATGGCATCGCGATCGACCGGGAAGATCCTAAATGTCCGCCCGATCCGGAAAGATACTTGACCGAGGAGGGCATCGAGAAAACGAAGCGAGTGGCTGCAGGCGTTGCGGCGCTGAGCGCGGCGCCAGACTTGCTGCTCTCGAGCCCCTACGTGCGGGCGATGCAGACGGCGGAGATTTTCGCCGCGGCGCTCGACTATCCCAAGCAGAAGATCCGTCGAACGGATTTGCTGCTGCCGGGCGCGGAGCCGACGGTCTTTTTCCGCGAGCTGGTGAAGGATAAGCAAAGTTCGACGCTCTTTATTTTTGGGCACGCGCCTCAACTGGACGATGTGATTGCGACGGCGCTGGGCTCGAAACATCACATTACGTCCCTCAAGAAGGCCGGAGTCGCTTTGCTGGAATTGAAACGGGTTTCACCTCCAAGCGGACAGTTACTTTGGCTGGCGCCGCCCAAACTGCTTCGCCGGGCGGGGAAGTAGCGCGGATCACGGACAGGCGACGCTTTCCACCGGCGCTTGGCAGAATGCTGGTTCAAACCGCAGCTGCTCATGGTCAGAGATCTTGGAACGATTCCTTCTTGAGATACACCTCGGAGTACACATCCGGGGGAAATAGGCTTGGTCGGCTGAGGCCCTCCCCCCGGGTTTTTTGTAAACATTGGATATAAAGGAGTTACAGATCGTGTAAGTCTTTTAGAATGAGCGTTTGCGGGATGGCCCGCAAGTGTTGATTCTAAAGGGGATGCTGCGACCGGCCGTAGGGCGCGGAACGGATCAATGGGGGAACAGGCTCGGGCTGCTCTTAACACAGAGTTCAGAGAGTTCACGGAGCAAGACGAGATACCCCACTCCGGGTGTTTTCTGTAAGAGAGGCAGGCAAAAGACTTGTGTTTGAGGCGGTTCGTAAGGGTGACAAATGCAGGGCTTAATGTGGCTGCGTTTTCAGCGATTTGCGAAGGGCTGATCAGAACGGCAGGGAACGGGGTCGGCGAGGGGCAGTTGGCACCTGACAGGCGCACGCAAAAGATGACGACATAGGTGTGCACTGCCGGAACGGTTGGCGTTGGGGGGCCAACAAGCCAGGATCCTTCGCTACGCTCAGGATGACATCGTGTGAGGCGGGGCTGGGTGCCGAAGTTCACGTACGATGTTACCGCAGGTTGTGATTATTTGTCAAGTATTTTCTTCTGTAGTAATGATTCGAATGGCATGCGTTGGGGGCGTAAGTTGATGGGAGGACTGGGGATACGCGGAAATTTGGTGCGCAAAATTGAAGTTTGCGTAAGGTCTTACAGGTGACCGCTCAAATGAATCCCAAGCAAATTCTGGCTTGCTCCTCGATCCTTGCAAATGAGGATTGGGGGAGGGTGCCCACTGGTGGGTATCTCAGCAAGGACTTTTCGATGGTGGTGACCTGGTCGCACTTGGCCCAGCAATCGGAAGCCAGGTTGGCTTCGCCCTTTTTGATTGCGACGCGCATGCTAAAGGCTTTGCGTTCGACCGTGGTCATGCCGACTACGCAAACATCGAGGGCATATTTGTTGATGGCGTCAACGGAGAGCACGACGGCAGGGTGCGGCTTATCGGGCTGCACGATATAAACGTCGCCTCTTTTGGGATACCAGCTTGAAGGGGTGGCGGCCATTAGTCCCTGCCAAACGTGCGGAGAGCTGCCCTCTTCAGAGCCTTGGTTTCCGAGCGGTCTGCTTTTGCGCCGACAAAGAAGGCTTCGGCTTCCGCCTCCAGCCTGTCGTACTGTTCCTGGAGGATGGCGCGGCGGAGCAGTTCGTTGATGCGGTCGCTGGCGGAGCGGTCGCCTTTGGTTTCGTCGACGTAGTCGTTGATGCCCGGTTCGATGGTGAAGCTCTTAGCAAGTCTCCTGGTTAACCGCGCATAGTACCTACGATAAAATACACGAGTCTAAAGGTCAATTCTTGGGAGCAGTGCTTCGATTGTACGCTGGGCGCGTTGGCATGCGTCGTGTGATGGAAGTCCGAATCGAGGTGATGTGAGGGGCGGAAGAGAAGGGCCGAAGACAGAAGCCGAAGTCAGGAACGGAAGAAAGGGCACGATGTATCGTGCCCTACGGAAGCGAAAAGGCAGAACATCGTCACTCGAGCAGGGGATCTGCGGCTACCTTGACCAAATCGCGTTCATAGTAGAGCAACTGGACGCCAATTCCTGAAAGTCCCGGAGGCATATTCTCTGGTTCGATGTGGGTGACGCGGCCAGCGAAACGGCGAATGCCTGCTTTCACTCCGGTGACACGCTTGGGCATTTTTAGCAGAACTTCCACGGCTTCACCAACACACAGGATGACATTCGTAGCGAAGTAAACGCCTCTCGTGGAGATATTAATAGCTTTGGCCTGGTGCTCGCCTTCGGAAGGCGTCTCCAGACGATGAAAGGAGAGAGGAGTGTGTAGTTTGAAACGCGGGGTGATTCGATGATCGTGCGGGGCCATACCTTCTCCTTCGTGCGCCTGAGAAGGGTATGGCAGGCAACGTCACCCAATTGACGGAAGTAAACCTTGGCACAGTGCTGAGCGCAAAACTGTCCAAAAGAGCACAATCGGATGAACCTTAAGAAGATGGTTCCATCTTGGGAGGCGGGCTAATCGGGGGACTTGGACCTTCTTGGGAAATTCCTCACTATCCACTGTCTGACAAACGCGGTGAAGGGAGACTGACTGGGCAGCCTTGGGCGTTGAGCGCTGTGGTTCCGGTGAGGGTTAGAGGGTTTTGGAGAAGAGGGGCTTGGCGTCGAGGTGCTGTTTTTCCAGGTAGGGGTCGAAGATCATGGCCAGGTTGCGGATGAAGATGCGGCCTAGTTGGGTGGTGCGGATTTCGTTGGGGATGAGGAGGACCAGGCCGTCTTCGCGGAAAGGTTGGAGGCGTGCTAGTTCATCGGCGAAGTAGGAGTCGAAGTCGATGGAGAATTCCTGGGAGATTTCGTCCTTTAAGACAATCGTGTGGCAGAGGAGGCGGCTGATGACCGTACGGCGGAGGCGGTCGTCTTCGGAGAGATGGTAGCCGCGCATGGTGGCGATGCCGCGGTCGTTGACGGCTCTTTCCCAGGTGGGGATGTCGCGATGATTTTGTGCGTAGGCGTTTTGGATGCCGCTGATGGCGGTGATGCCCATGCCGTAGAGGTCGGCGCCGGCTTTGGTCGTGTAGCCCTGAAAATTGCGATGGAGGGTGCGATTTTGCTGGGAGACGGCAAGCTCGTCGCCGGGCTTGGCGAAATGGTCCATGCCGATATAGAGATAGCCGGCTTCGAGAAATTTGAGGAGGCCGGTGCGGAAGATTTCGAATTTGGTTATGCCCTCGGGGAGATGGCCGGCGAAGGAACCTTGCTGCTTTTTCAGCCAGGGGACGTGGGCGTAGCTGAAGAGGGCGATGCGGTCGGGTGTGAGGGTGAGGATTTGGTCGACGGTATGGGCGAAGGTTTCGGCGGTTTGGTAGGGGAGACCGTAGATTAAGTCGACGTTGACGGAGTCGAAGCCGAGGTCGCGGGCGGATTGGATAAGGTCGCGGGTGAGTTCGTAGGGTTGGACGCGATTGATGGTTTTTTGGACTAGGGGATGGAAATCCTGGATGCCCATGCTGAGGCGATTGAAGCCAAGTTTGCGGAGAGTTTCGAGATGATCGCGACTTGTGACGCGAGGGTCGACTTCGATGCCGACTTCGGCGTCGGGGGCGAAAGTGAAATGATCGCGGGTGAAGCCGAAGAGATCTTGGATTTGTGGGGGAGTGAGATAGGTGGGAGTGCCGCCGCCCCAGTGGAATTGGGTGACGGGTCGTGCGCGGGAGACGTTGCGGCTGACGCTGGTGATTTCGCGCTTAAGGATTTCGAGGTAGGGAAGCGAGACGGCTTTGTCTTTTTGGATGATGACGTTACAGGCGCAAAAGAGGCAGAGGCTTTCGCAGAAAGGGATGTGCATGTAGAGGGAGACGGGGGATTTGGCGGCATCGGCTTGCTCGTGGACTTTTTGGAGGTCGGCGGGGCCGAAGGAGTCGTTCCAGACGGGGGCGGTAGGGTAGCTGGTGTAGCGGGGGCCGGGGCGATTGTAGCGGGCTAGAAATTCTTCGCTGACGCGAAGTTCGTCGTGCATGGTTTGGAGAGTGGGATTCGCAAGCGTCATGATCGGGTTCCGATGGGAGAGGGTGGGGCGACGTCGAGGCGCGCGGCGGCAGCCGCAGGTTCGGCTGCGGCCGAGGGTGGGGCAAGCCCCACCCCTACCGCGATGGGTTGCTGGCCGGTTTCGATGAAAAACTTGGCATTCTCCACGGGAGTTTGTTGGAGGATGCCGTGGCCGAGATTGAGGATGTGGCCTGTGCCGGCGAGAGAGGCGATGGCATCTTGTGTGGCGGCGCGAATGGCTTCGGGCGGGCCGAGGAGAACGGCGGGATCGACATTGCCTTGAATGGCGATGCGGGGGCCGAGTTGTTCGCGGAGGGCACGCATGTCGATGCGCCAGTCGACGCTAAGGACGTTTGCGCCGGAGCGGGCGATGGCGGGCAGGAGATGATGAGAGGCTTTGGTGTAGTAGATGACAGGAGTTTGTGAAGCTTCGGACGCTAGGGCGGAAATGATCTCTTGTGTGGCAGGGAGGGCAAACTCTTGGTAGTCGCGCAGAGACAACTCGCCGCACCAAGTGTCGAAGAGTTGGACGGCGGTGGCCCCTGCGGCAATCTGAGCGTTCAGATAGGGAATTGTGGCTTGCGCGATGCGGTGCAGGAGTTCGCGGAAGGTGGTTGGTTCGCGGAGGAGGAAAGTCTTGACGGTGGCGAAACCTTCGCCGGTGCGGCCTTCGACCATGTAGCAGGCGAGAGTCCAGGGAGCGGCGGCGAAACCCAGGACGGGAACGGTGGGGCCGAGTTCTCGGGCGATGCGACGGATTGCTTCGGGGAGAAAAGCGGTTTCGATTTCGGGATCGAATAGTTTTAGATTATCGACATCGCGCTTGGAGCGGACAGGATTTGGCAAGTTGGGGCCGGCGTCGCCAAGTTCGAGCTTTAGACCCATGGCCTCGGCGGGGATGAGGATGTCGGAGAAGACGATGACGGCATCGACGCCGAGAAGGCGGAAAGGCTGGAGGGAGACTTCGACGGCGAGATCGGGAGTCTTGCAAACTTCGAGGAAGGCGTGGTTTGCGCGGATGGCGCGGTATTCGGGGAGGTAGCGGCCGGCTTGGCGCATCATCCAAACGGGAAGGCGCGAAACGGATTCGCCGCGGCATGCGCGGAGTAATAAATCCTTGCGATTGAGAGGAGCGGAAATTGTGGTCATCTTGCGCCTGATGAAGAGAATAGCAAATCCTGGTGGTGATTGCAGATAGAGGGATGCGGTTCGCCGGAGATTTGAGGGTGGGCTATACTCTGAGTGCCGCTGAAGAAACTGAAGTCAACATTGGAGTTGGTTTGGTTGACGGGCGCGTAGACGCGAGGGCGATAGGTTCGCAGGGACGATGGAACATTTGTTCTTTATTTTGACGATAGTCGCTTATGCGGTAAGCCTGGGCGGATATCTCTATTTTCTGACGTCGGGCAAAGAGATTTCCGGACGGATTGGGTCGGTGTTCCTCGGGCTGGGGCTGATTGCGCATTATTTTGCGCTATTGGAGCGTTCGCGCGGATTGCATACCGTGCCTTATCACGATCTTTATGGATCGATGTCGCTGTTTGGGTGGCTGCTGGCGCTGACGTATTTGGGCCTGGAGCTATTTCACCGGCAACGCTCGGTGGGGGCGTTTGTTTTGCCTTTTATTTTGGTGTTTTTTGTGACGGCACATTTGGCACCGGCGGACCGGTTGTCACCAACGCCGGCTCACGGCGCGGCGTTTGCGTTTCATGTGACATTGAGCATTCTGGCGTATGCGGCGTTCGCGCTTTCGTTTGTGTTCAGCGTGATTTTTTTGGGGGAGGAGCGGCATCTGCGAAGCCACAAGATTGGCGGCGTGGTCTGGCGGCTTCCGCCGCTGGAGCTGCTTGAACGGATGAGCCGGTCGAGCGTGCTGATTGGGTTGGTGTCGATTGCGATTGGGACGGTGTTGGGATTCGTTTGGGTGGACAGGATCCACGGAGAGATTTGGTACTACGATCCGAAATATGTGATCACGCTGGTGGTGCTGCTCCTTTACGTGGTTTATTTCCAGTTGGCGCGGACGGCGGCGTGGCGCGGGGCGCGGGCATCGAAACTGTGCATTTTTAATTTTTTTGTGGTGGTGATGAGCTTTACGGTGGTGAATCTGTATTTGTCGCAGAGTCACCGGTATTTTTGAGAAGAAAGTGAATAGTGAGTAGTGGTTAGTGAATAGAAGCGGCGCTGCGCGCCCTGGACACAAGCGCCTGGAGAGTGCAGGTTTGGCCGCAGAGGAAGTTGCGGAGTAAGGATGGAAATTGTCCTCGTTGGATTGAATCACCGGACGGCGCCAGTCGAGGTGCGGGAGCGGGTGTCTTTTACGGCGGAACAGTCGCGGAAGGCGGCGGAAGAACTGCGGGCGCGGGGGATTTTGCAAGAAACACTGGTGCTTTCGACATGCAATCGGAGCGAGATTTATGGTGTGCCGCCGGAATCGTCTCACGAATGCGCGCCGGGGCTGTCTTCTTTTCTGAGCGAATTTCATGCGGTGAGGGCGGATGTGCTTGGGGTGTCGCTTTACCATCATTATGACCGGCACGCGGTGAGACATCTCTTTCGCGTGGCCGCTGGGCTGGACTCGATGTTGCTGGGCGAGGCAGAAATTTTGGGCCAGGTGCGAGAGGCGTATCGGTATGCGCACGAAAACGGGGCGACCGGGCCGGTGCTGAACCGATTGTTTCAGGGGGCGCTGGAAGTCGGGAAACGCGTGCGGTCGGAGACGGAATTGGGAACGCGGCCGATGTCGGTGGCGTCAGCGGGCGTGAAATTGGCGGAGCGGATTTTTGGGAAGATGAATGAGCGGAGCGCGCTGGTGCTGGGCGCGGGGACGATCAGCGAGCAAGTGGTGAATCAACTGAGAGATCGGGGGATTGCGCGGCTGTTTATTATGAACCGTTCGCGCGAGCGGGCCGATGAGCTGGCGGGGCGCTTTGGCGGGAAAGTCGTCGAGTGGGGCGAATGGGAAACGGCGTTCAAGCTTCCGGATGTGGTGGTTTCCTCGGTGGCTTCGGAAGAGCCTGTGTTGCGGCGGGAGATGCTGCAGGCGGCGATGGCCTCACGGGGCAACCGCGCGCTTTTTTTGATGGATTTGGGAGTGCCGAGGAACATTGAAGCCGCCGCTACGGAGCTCTATAACGTCTATGTTTACAACATCGATGACCTGACGGAAATTGTGGAGCAGAATCGGCACGCGAGAGAAAACGAAGTGCCGGGTGCGGAATCGATCGTGGACGAGCATGTGGGAAAATTTCTCTCGTGGCAGGCGAGCGTGGAGTTGGTTGGGTTGGTGGATGCCTTGCGCGCGCGATTGCGCGAGGAGCGAGCGGCCTTCATTCATGCACGGATGGATTCCATGAATCACCTGGGCGCGGCGGAGCGCGAACGCATGGAATCGATGATGGACGAATTGCTAGAGAAACTGCTGGTGGAACCGGCGCAGCGTCTGCGGGGAGAGAAGGAGCTTCGGCGCAAAATTCAGAACGTGGAAGCGCTGCGTGACCTTTTCTTGTCGCATCGGGAGAAGCCGTGAGGCACTTGCGCATAGGGACGCGAGGCAGCTTGCTAGCGAAATGGCAGGCGGAGTTTGTGCGGAAGCAGCTTTTTGCTGGCGCGGGAGTGGAAGCGGAGATTGTGATTATCAAAACGCAGGGCGATAAGCTGCAGATGTCGCCGCTATCGCAAATCGGCGGGAAGGGAATCTTCATCAAGGAGCTGGAAGAGGCGCTGCTTGAGGAAAAGATCGATCTGGCGGTGCACAGCGTCAAGGACGTGCCCACGGACACGCCATCGAGATTGATGTTCCCGGCAGTGTGCCGGAGGGAAGACGTGCGAGATTGTTTGGTTGGGGCAAATGGAGCGACGCTTGCGACGCTGCGGCAGGGTGCGCGAATTGGGACGGGCAGCTTGCGGCGGCAGGCGCAACTGCGGCATGTCCGGCCGGATTTAGATGTGCGCGATTTGCGCGGGAATGTGGATACGCGGCTGCGCAAAGTGGAGAGCGGCGAGTATGAGGCGGTCATGCTGGCGAAAGCGGGGCTCGATAGGTTGGGATGGAGTGCGCGGATTACGGAGATTATGGCTCCGGAGACTTTCTTACCAGCCGTGGGGCAGGGAGCCGTAGCCGTGGAGTGCCGGCTGAGAGATACGGAAGCGGCGGAAATGGTGGCGGGGTTGGACGACGCTGAAACGCGGACCGCCATTATTGCGGAGCGGTCGCTGCTTGCCGCGCTTCATGGCGGATGCCAAGCGCCGCTGGGCGCTTGGGCGCGGATTGAGCGCGGGGAATTGGTCATGGAAGCGTGCGTGTGTTCCGTCGATGGATCGCAGTACGTGAAACAGAGGGCGACATCCGCGCCGGAGCAAGCGGCGGAGTTGGGCGGGCAGATGGCCAACTTGCTGGTGGAAGCAGGCGCACAGGAAATCTTGGAAGAAGTGAGCCGACAGCGTGGGTAGCGAAATGGCTTCTCCGCTGGCCGGAAAAACGGTGATCGTCACACGCGCGGCTGAGCAGAGTGGAAAACTGGTTGATGAACTGACCGCGCGCAATGTCAAAGTCAAAGTTGTGCCGCTAATCTCGTTCGCGCCGCCGGAAGATTTTGCGGAACTCGATGACGCATTGGCGCGGATCAGCTCTTTTGATTGGATTCTTTTTACGAGCGCGAATGCGGTCCATGCAGTAGATCGGCGCAGACGGCAGCTAGTGGGTGATCCGGCTTCGACGGAGAGCTTGCCGCGCGCGGCTGCGGTGGGACCAGCCACGGCTGACGAAGCGGAGCACGCCGGGTTTTCGGTAGACTATGTGGCGACAAACCATAGCGGCGCGGGGCTTGCCAAGGAATTGGAAGAGGAATTGAAGGGGCAAAGCGTACTTTTGCCGCGCAGCGATCGTGCGAACTCTGATTTGCCGGAGGCGCTGCGGCGGAATGGCGCTCTGGTGACGGAAGTGATTGCCTATAGGACGCTGCCGCCAAGTGATGACGTTCGCGGGCAGATGAAGGAGAGTTTGAAAGATGGAGTGGATGGCATCTTGTTTTTCAGCCCGAGCGCGGTGCATGGCTTCGTGGAATTAGTTGGACGAGAGCGCTTGACGGCGTTGCAAGGGCGGGCAGTAATGGTGGCGATAGGGCCGACGACGGCGAGAGCATTGAGCGCGGCCGGGGCGCAGAGAATCGCGTGGGCGGCGGATACGACGCCGGGTGCGGTGATCGAAGCGCTCGAGGGACATTTAGCGCGGAGCCGGAAGCGCGGTACTCGCGGGGCAATCGAAGGATGAGCTTTCCTACTCAACGTCCGCGGCGTTTACGGCGAAACGAAGCGCTGCGCGGATTGGTTCGAGAGACGCGGCTTACGACGGCTGGATTCATCTACCCCATGTTTGTGTGTCCGGGTACGAAGGCTCGGAAGGAAGTCGGGTCGATGCCGGGTGTGCATCAACAATCCGTCGACCAGATTGTCGAAGAGTGTAAAGAAGTTGAGGCGCTGGGGATTCCCGGCGTGATTCTGTTTGGCTTGCCGGAGTCGAAGGATGCGCGCGGAAGCAGTTCGACGTCGGCAGAGGGCGTGGTTCAGCGGGCAATTGAGGCGATTCGGAAGGCGAATCTGAAACTGCTAGTGATCACGGACGTTTGTTTATGCGAGTACACGGATCACGGGCACTGCGGCGTGATTGAGAATGAGGAAGTGGCGAACGACGCGACGCTGCCGATTCTCGCTGCGCAGGCGTTGTCTCACGCGCGGGCGGGCGCGGATATTGTTGCGCCTTCCGATATGATGGATGGGCGAGTGGCTGCGATTCGCGAAACGCTCGATCAGCACAAGTTTCAGGATATTGCCATCCTGGCGTACGCCGCAAAATACTGTTCGGGATTTTATGGGCCATTTCGTGAGGCTGCGGATTCGGCGCCGCAGTTCGGAGACCGGCGCAGCTACCAGATGGATCCCGGGAACGTGCGCGAGGCGCTGAAGGAAGTTGCGCTGGATATCGAAGAGGGCGCGGATATGGTGATGGTGAAGCCGGCGCTGCCGTATCTAGACGTGATTCGGCGGGTGCGCGATGCGTTTGACGTTCCGGTGGGAGCGTATAACGTGAGCGGGGAGTACGCGATGGTAAAAGCGGCGGCACAAAAGGGCTGGGCGGACGAGAAGCGCGTGGTGCTGGAAATTCTGACGGGAATTCAACGAGCGGGCGCGGACATTATATTGACGTATCACGCGAAGGATGCGGCGCGGTGGCTGAAAGCCTGACGGAGTTGGATTAGATTCCATGAGCGCATCACCGACAAAAATGAAAATTGAGCGGCGGCGTTCGCGAGAGATATTCGAACGCGCGGAAAAGGTATTGGTCGGCGGCGTGAACAGCCCGGTGCGGGCGTTTCGCTCCGTCGGCGGCGAACCGCTGATCATCGAGCGCGGATGCGGACAATGTCTTTACGATGCGGACGGCAACCAGCTGCTGGATTACGTGTGCTCGTGGGGGGCCATGCTGCTGGGGCATGCGCATCCCGCGGTGACGCAGGCGATTACGGAGCAGGCGCAACGAGGGACGAGTTACGGCGCGACGACGGAACTTGAAGTCGAGCTGGCGGGCATCATTACCACGGCAATTCCGTCGATTGAGAAGATTCGGTTTGTTTCGAGCGGAACAGAAGCCACCATGAGCGCGGTGAGGCTGGCGCGCGGGTTTACCAAGCGCGATTTCATTCTGAAATTCGAAGGTTGTTACCACGGGCACGCCGATAGTTTTCTTTCGCAGGCGGGGTCGGGCCTGGCGACCTTGGGAATCGCGGAATGTCCGGGCGTTCCGCAGGCGCTTGCCGAACTGACGTTGAACGCGCCTTACAACGATTTGGAGGCAGTCGAGCGTTTGTTTGCGCAACATAAAGAGAAGATCGCGGCGGTGATTCTTGAGCCGATTGCGGCGAACATGGGAGTTGTTGAGCCGGAGCCGGGATTTCTCGCCGGGTTGCGAGAAATTACCTGGCGCAATGGCGCGCTGCTCATCGTCGATGAAGTGATTACCGGATTCCGGATGCATTACGGCGCGGCGCAGCAACTTGCAGGAGTGCAGGCTGACCTGACTACACTGGGAAAGATTATTGGTGGCGGCTTGCCGGTTGCTGCATACGGCGGCATGGCGGAAATCATGAATCAGGTGGCGCCGCTTGGGCCGGTCTATCAGGCGGGGACGCTAGCGGGGAATCCATTGGCGATGCGCGCCGGGATTGCCACGCTGAAGCAACTGATGCACGCGGAAGTGTACGAGCGAATAAACGAACAAGCTCATCGCTTGACGACAGGGCTGTGTCAAGCGCTAGCGGAGAGCGGAATTGTGGGGCGGGTGAACGCCGTTGGATCATTGGCGACTCTCTTTTTCTCGCCGGGGCCCGTGCGCAATTACGACGATGCAAAACGGTCCGATACAAAACGTTATGCCAGATTTTTTCGCGAGATGCTGGATCGCGGTGTATTTCTTGCTCCTTCGCAGTTTGAAGCTGCGTTTGTTTCCGCAGCGCACACTGGCGGAGACATAACGAGGACGATCGCGGCCGCGCGAGACTCCTTGCAGGCCATTGCGGCGGAACCGGCTGGTTGAGGGCTACTGGTTGATTGCTAAAGGAGAGACCACACCATGGCTGAAGGTTTCGAGCTGCCAGAGGCGCATCACGAGCACGAAGATGAAGGCAATCCCTTGCTCGTTCCCGTATCGGTGACCATTTCCATTCTCGCCGTGCTGGTGGCGGGAGTGACGTTGCTGGGGCATCGCGCGCACACCGAGGAGTTGCTGCTGCAAGCGCAAGCAACGGATCAATGGGCGTACTATCAGGCGAAAAATATTCGTCTGCATGAGATGCAGTTCGTGACCGATATATTCGCGACGCTCGCTCCCGCAGATAAAGAGAAAGCCGCCGCCATGGAGGAGAAGTACGCGAAAGAAGTGGAGCGATACAGCAGCGACAAGGACGACATCAGCGAGAAAGCCAAGGATTTGGAGAACGAGCGGGATTTTGTGAGCCGACGGGCGGATCGTTTTGATGGAGGAGAGGGTTTGCTGGAGGTCGGACTGGTGATTTGCTCGATGACGCTGCTCACCAAGCGGCGAGGATATTGGATCGCGGGCGTGCTGATTGGGGCTGGTGGCGTTTTGTTTGCGCTGACTGCTTATCTGGTGCGCTAGCAGTGCAGCTTCTAGGAACGGAGCGACTAGGCACTCGCCGGCGGTTGAGAAGCTCTCAATCGAGTCACTTCTTTCATTAGTTTTTCCAAACGGTCGAGCAATTCCTGGTGGCGGACCTCTTCGGAAGCGGGCCTTTTGCCGACGAAGGAGAGCGTGCCCCCGGGTTCCAAGATGCACCTGTCGACGTCATGAAGGGAGTCGAATCCCTGTTTTCTGGCGGCGGCTTCGAGCTGAGTGGTGGTGATCAGCTCCTTCTTCAAACGGGCCTTGTTTACTTTCCCAGCCTCGATCAAGACATCCGCTTGACCTTCCACTATTTCCTCGAGTTTGCTGTGCCCGTAGAGAAAACGAACCACAAGGTAGTTGATAGCAAGAAGGGAAGTGGCACCGATGAGACCGCCAGAGACACTGTTGTCGTCGCCGATGATCGCGTTTTGCACGGTATTGGAGAGAGTGAGCAAGACGACGAGGTCGAAGGGGTTGAGCTGAACCAATTCGCGTTTTCCGGAGAGCCTGAGGCTCACCACCAGGAACGCGTAAACGATGATGGGGCGGAGAATTTTCTCCAGCAGAGGAAGGCCGAGGACGAACATATCTTTCCAAATGTCATGCGATGGCACGTTGCCTCCTAGCACGCAGCAGAATTGTGAAGACTCGAGGAGCCCGATTTGAGCGGAAACGAAAGGGAGGTTAACACGCTGACCGCAGGGTGGAAAGAACGGAAGGATTAGAACGGAGCCGGATTGAACCGCTTTACCTGTACTTCCGGACAGTCATGTTTTCGCAACACCGCGGAACTGATCATCTGGTCAGATATTGCCAATCCGGTATGATTAAATCGTTTCGCAAAACTACTGCCCGTTAGGTCGTTCTAGAACGCGATCGTAAGGCGGAGGAGTTCGCATCCTCCGCAGTCCTTTGGGGTACGAAAACGTTTACGCTAGCTGCGACCCTATGTCACAACGCCCTTCTCTCGCTCGAAATCCGACGGTCAGTCCAGAGCAGCTTCTCGCGTTGCTGGATTACGCGCGCGAGCTTCTAGTCATTCTCAGCACAGACGGAATTGTGCTCCAGGCGAACGGGGGAGCCGCGAACATCCAAGGCTTGCGGCCGGAGGATCTGGCTGGACGGGCGGTGTCGGGCTTTATCCATCCGGACGATGCGGAGGATATGCAGGAGTGTCTGCAGGGAGTTGCTAGTGCACGGCATGGTTCGCGGAAAGGACGCTGCCGGCTGCGAAGCAAGTCTGGTGAGTGGCGATGGTACGAAGCCACGATCACTCATTTTCGGAACAGTTCCGGTTTCGACGGATTGGCCGCGAGTTTTCTTGATGTGACTGCGTTACACCGCATGGAGGCGGAGCGGCAGGTTATCTCGGAAGTAGTGCACGCCTTAAATCAGACAGCCAACCTCGATGAGCTGCTCGAGGGCATCCACCAGGCGCTAAAGAAAGTTTTGTACGCGGAGAATTGCTTCGTGGCACTCCACAACCCGAAGGAAGATACGTTTTCCTTTCCGTTTTTTGTGGACCAGTTCGATACCGCGCCACCGCCGCAGAAGGTCGGGCGCAGCTGTACGGCTTTTGTATTTCGCACCGGAAGCGGGATGCTCATTCCGCAATCCGAGTTCGACCGCCTCGTTGAGGAAGACGAGGTCGAACTAGTGGGTTCGCCGTCGCCGGCTTGGCTGGGAGTGCCGTTGAAAACTCCGACCGAGACCATTGGGGTTCTCGTTGTGCAGCACTATCAGAATGAGAGCGCTTACGACATGCGTGATCTCGAGTTCTTGGATTCCGTGGGAGGCCACATTGCCCTGGCAATTGAACGGCGGCGTTCCGAGGAAGCGTTGCGCAAGAGCGAAGCTGTGTTTCGGCTGCTTTTTTCGCACAACCCGCTGCCCACTTGGGTGATGGACGATGAAACACTTCAGTTTATCCAGGTGAACGATGCCGCGATTCGGCAGTATGGTTTTGGAGCGGAAGAATTCAGCCGGATGACCTTGCAAGACATTCGCCCCGAAAGTCCACGCGCCGTGGGCAAGGAAGAGGTGGAGGAAAATGGTGGCGCGGGCCGTTTTCAGGGCGTTTGCAAGCATCGCAAGAAAGATGGAACGCAATTTGAAGCCGAGGTGATTTCGCATCAGCTGGACTACGCGGGATGGAAAGTGCGGCTGGTCGTGGCGCAAGACATCAGCGAGCGGCATATCCTCGAGCAGCAGTTACGGCAGGCGCAAAAGATGGAGGCTGTCGGACGTTTGGCCGGTGGGGTGGCCCACGATTTCAATAATCTATTGATGGTTATCAAGGGGCATACCGAGCTGCTGATGAATGCGCTGCCGCCGGCGGACCGGATGTCGCGAAAAATTGCGCAGATCGATCGGGCGGCGGACCGCGCGGCGGCGTTGACGAAACAGTTGCTGGCGTTCAGCCGCATGCAGGTGCTGCAACCTCGTGTGATGAATTTGAACGGCGTCGTTGAAGATATGGGGAAGCTTCTGCCGCGGCTGATCGGCGAGGACGTCGAGCTTGGGATTCGCATGGCGCCGGACCTGGGCGCTATTCGCGCGGACGCCAGCCAGATGGAACAAATCATTATGAATTTGGCGGTGAACGCGCGAGACGCCATGCCCACCGGCGGGCGGCTGCTTATCGAGACTTCGAATGCGGAGCTGGATCGCACTTACAGCACGATGCATCCGATTGTGCAACCTGGAAGGTACGTATTGCTCGCTGTGTCCGACACCGGGACGGGGATGGACGCGGAAACGCAGGTGCACATTTTCGAGCCGTTTTTTACGACCAAAGAACCCGGCAGAGGAACGGGACTCGGCCTCGCGACTGTGTATGGCGTTGTGAAGCAGAGCGGCGGCTTTATTTGGGTGTATAGCGAGGTGGGCAAGGGGACATCGTTCAAGATTTATCTGCCGCGCGTGGACCAGCCCGAAGACAAAGCCAGCATACCAGCAGCCCTTGCGGAGGCGCCACGCGGGACGGAGACGATCTTGCTTGCGGAAGACGAGCAGGACGTGCGCGAAGTGGCACGAGAATTTCTCGAATCGGGAGGATACACGGTCATTGAAGCGTTCAATGGCGCGGAGGCGTTGCGCCTCGCGACGGAGCACAAAGCCGCGATCGACCTGCTGGTGACCGATATGGTCATGCCGGGCATGACCGGCCGAGAGCTCGCGCGACGATTACAGCACCAGCATTCTGGCGTTGGAGTGATTTACATGTCTGGCTACACCGAACAGACGGCCGCCGAAACGGCAAAGGCCGATGCGGATATGAGGCTGCTCACGAAGCCTTTCAGTCGCGGAAGTATTCTTCGCGCAGTGCGGGAAGCTCTCAACGAATCCGCCCGCGTCTAACGTCCGCGTTACTTCCAATTCATTTAAATGTAATCAGGCAATTCTTGGATGTTTGTGGTGCCATTCGGTGTGAAGCTGGAAGGTGTGCGCAGCCTTGATTACCGCAAAGTCGTCTCCGGCACGCCCCACGAACTGCAACCCAACGGGAAGATTTGTTTCCGTGAACCCGCAGGGCACGGAAAGGGCGGGAAGACCGCAGAGATTGCCGATGCCGCCGAGAGGATCCGGAAAAGAGAGGTCGGTCTCCAGGTTGGTCTCGAGCGGCGAAGCGGGAACGGGTTGGGCGGCAGTCACCAGGACATCATAAGAATCAAAAAGTGCTCCCATTTGTTTCTGCAAAATCTCACGGATGCTCAGCGCTCGCAGATAATCAGCGGCCGAATATTGTTCGTTGACGTAGCCCGCGAGTTGCCCCAAGGGATCTGCTAACTCGCTGACTTTTCCGGAACGAATCAACGTACGAAACGAAGCGGCGGACTCGGCTGCCACGATAACGTTGCCCGCGTCTTCGAAAGGACCTTCGGGGAGAACTGCTGCTTTCGTGCTCGCAAAATATTTGCGGACGACTCTTTCAGCGCCCAGAAGGGCCTTTGCGACTCCTGAATCCAATTGTTTCCAAGCATTCTTCAGCCAACCGACTCTGATTGGACGCGCCTTTAGATCCAAGGACGGAGAGTATGTGAAGGCAGCCTTGTCAATCGGCAGGGTGCTGCGGTCTTTGGGGTCGTGGCCGGCAATCGCAGCAAAAACACGCGCGCAATCTTCGGCGGTTCGCGCGAGAGGACCGATCTTGTCCATCGAAGGCGCAAGCGCCATCGCGCCGTAACGGCTTACGCGCCCGTACGTGGGCCGCAGGCCGCTGACGCCGCAGAAGGCGGAGGGGCAGATGATCGACCCCCACGTTTCGCTGCCGATGGCGAATGCCGCGAGACCGGCGGCGACGATCGCTGCAGAGCCGGTGGAAGAGCCGCATGTCCAGCAGTTCGTGTTCCAGGGATTTTTCGCAGCGCCTTGCAGCGAAGCAGACGCAAACCGGTAGCCCATTCCGCCAGCCAACTCGATCATGGCGGCTTTTCCGATGAGAATGGCTCCAACGCGATTCAAATGTTCAATGACTGTTGCATTGTAGGGGAAGATTTGATTCGCGTAGGGTTTTGCTCCCCAGGTTGTCGGGATGTCTTTGACGGCCAATAAATCTTTTGCTGCGTAGGGAATTCCGTGTAGTGGCCCGCGGTAGTGGCCGTGCTGGATTTCTTTTTCCGCTTCTTTCGCCTGATCCATGGCGATTTCGGGCGTCAAACGAGCGTAGGCATTTAGGCGAGGGCCGAGCTTCGTGCTCCGGTCGAGGTACATTTGTGTCAGCTCGACGGGAGAAAGCTTCTTTGTTTCGATTCGCTTAGCGAGTTCGCTGAGCGCTAGATAGAAGATTTCTTCGGAGGGCATCGTTCGTTCCCCTAGGGTTTCCTCGCGGGCTCAGCGGTTTTGTGGGAAATCGTCGTTGGCTCGGGATTCTTTTCCCTTTCGACGAGCGGTTTTAAGTAGAGCGCAGGGCCATCGCCATTTTCGATTTTGTATGCGCGCAAGCGGTCTAGCGGGGGCTGCGCCAGGAAACTTAGCCGCCGCAGCTCGGCCTTTTGCGAATCGGAAAATCGGGAGCCATAAACCGAAAGGATTGCTTGAAAGCGAGCTTCTGATTCTGCCTGGCTCTCCGGCGGCAGAGGCGGCGTTTCGGAAGATTGCTGCGTAGAGGACGGTCGGATGATGGAGTACGTCGTCGTTGCACTTGGCGGCACAAGAGAGGCGGCAGAAACGATCGCTGCGCGACGGGCAAACTCACGCCGCGAGATTGAAGATCCACTCTTCTGATCCATGGTAGTCCCCCGGCCTGAGATGTGTGCTCGAAGCGCCTTTGGCGAAACTACAGAACTGGCAAGTCACCGTCAACTTTGTGGACGATCACGACGAACGCAAAAGTAACTCCGCAGCCGTCGCTCAGTCCAGCCGCGTAAGCGTCTGTATCTGAAGTTCAAGCGCCTGCGTGTACTGCCGTTCGATCTGCATTTCGGTCTGCAATTTCTTTACGAGCAAATCGAGGCGAGCGATTTCCGCACGCAGTTTTTGAATATCTGAAGCTGTGGCAGGGCGAGCTGCGGGAGCCCCGGGCTGTTGCAAATTTTGCTGGGAGAATGAGGCGTCGCTCGGACGAGGCGCAACAAAAGCTTCGGCCAGCGCGCGCGGCCAGATGGACTCCGCATCCCGTTGATCCGCGGCGGGAGGCTGCGGAGCGAGTGGGCGAGGCGCAACCGGAGGCGGCGCGAAGAGGTTGTTGAGAGCATTCGAGGTGGCAGGCCGCTCGGCGGCTGGCGCGTCTGATGCCCGTTTTGGCTCGAGCAAGCTCTTTACTCGTCCAATCAGCTCTTGCGGCTGGAACGGTTTGCGAATGAGTTCGTCGGCCTTCACCGCGACAGCTTTGTCGGCCACCGTCTTATTGACGACGCCGGACATCAGCACCACAGGAGTTGCGCCGTACTCGGGATGCTGCTTGATTTGGCTGCAAACGGAATAGCCGTCCTGATCCGGCATGATGACGTCTGTAATGACGACGTCAGGCTTGTTTTGTTCAAACTGGGCCAGAGCCGATGCCGCGTCGGCGCAGGTAATCACATTGATGCTCTCGCGACGGAATGCGATCTTGATGACCTCGCGCATCGTCGCACTGTCATCGATGAAATAAACTGTCGGTATTCGCTTCGCTTCCGTTTCTTCCAGCGGTGGAAAAGTCATCGCCTCGCTCATAGCGCTTCCTTGTCCGCCATGTCGCGCTCTCCTTCGTCGTACTCGCGCATGGCATCGAGCATTAGATCCGTCGCCGACCTCAAAACAGTGCGTTGAGGCGAAGTGGTCCCATAAGCAAACTTGTAGACGCCGGAGGCGCCGTGCACGCAGCTTTTGAGAATGTGAATCACCGCTTCGTCACCGAAAAGGCTGCCGCATTCCGCGTGAGCGATCTCTCCCGCGTCAAAAAAGAGCACTGCGTCAGTTTCGCCGGCATTGACGTGCAGCGCGCCAGTTTGGTGCGCGTGTCCGAGCATTTGCATGACACCGGTAAGATCGTGGTGCGTCAAGCTGCCGCTGAGGCTGGTGTCCGACTGCGTAAGCATTTGCGTCGGCTGAAAACCTTCCGATTTACTGACGATGATGCTTTTAATATGCGAGGCGATGACCGCCGGGGCGCTTTGCCGATCGATGTAGTCGTCGCAACCCGCTTGAAACGCTTCCATGAGGGCGCGCTGGCTGCCGTCGCCGAGCGCGATGATTTGGAGCGCGGCATTCTTCGGATCCGCGTGAATAATTTTCGCGATTTCCAAGGCCCCCATCTCACGCATATTCGTTGAGCAAAGAATCGCGGAAGGAGCGTCGTACTCCAGGGTTGTCAGCGCATAAGCGGCTTGCGTGCTCGATACAACTTCAAAACCTTCGCGTTTCAGGGCGTCGCCAAGCCGCTTCGCGAAATACACGTTGCTGTCGATCAGCAGAATTTTCGGTCCGCGTCCCGGAGGCATCACGGCCTGGCCTCCAGAACAACGGCAGCCGGCTTAGGGGCAGACAATGCCTCGCCGCCCGGCGTGAGTGCATCCAAGTTCAAAACTTCAATCACTTCGCCGTTGTGTGATATCCAGCCGGCGACGTGTGGAGCGTCCGCTTCCGCCGAACCGATCATCTCCGCAGTAATCAGTTCGCAGTCGCCCGTTACAGGAAGAGCCACCCACTCGGATTTATCTCCGTAGTGGCGCACAGCAATCAAATAGAAACGGCGCGACGTGAGACCCTTGCCAAGCAGCTTCTCCGCGAGATCGCATACCGGTACGATTCGGCCGCGGCGCAGAATCACGCCTTCGAGTTTCGGTGTGCGGTGCGGAAACCGAAAGATGCGGCTAGGCGCCACGAGCTCCGAAATTTGCGTGGCAGCCACGGCGAAACGGCGCTCCCCTAGGCGCAGCAAGACGAACGATTGTGCCGCGAGCTCGGTGCCCTGGGTCATTGCGGCAACTCCGGGCTACCCGTCAGTGTTTCTTCGGCCGGCTCAAGAGGAGGCAACGAAGCATCGAGTAATGCGAACTCTTCGGCGGTCAAAAATCCTTCCGGGTTCACCACGGGAATCACGTTTTGATCGAGAGCCGTCAATCCGCGGTACCACTGCCGCTCTTCGTTGCAGAAGGCCAAGGGCAGGGCCTGCAATCGCGTCATCGTGGCCATCTTGTCCATGCCATCGACCAGCAATGCGGTTCGTGTTTTTCTCAACACAAAAACAAGGCCAGCGGAAGATGCGGGCAACCCAAAATGAGCAGCTGCGTTGATGACATAGAGCGCCTTGTCGCCGCGCCGCAACACATGGCGCACTTTGCGAATTGTTGGCTGATTGATTTCCATCGCAGCGCCCGAAAGACTGTCCACGCTGCGGACTTCTTGTACCGAAGCGGATGACACGGCGAGAAGTTGGCCGGATACGCGAAACAGGATGATCTGCTCCGTGCGCCCTGCTTGCTGCTTGCCGGGAGGCGTGGCCAGGCGCATCAGCGAACTCCCACGGGAGTGGAACGGCAAATCCCGATCACTCGCTTCTCGATGGCGGGATAAATGTCATCGATCCCAAGCACTTGATCCACCGCTTTAGCCTTGATGGCTTCCGCAGGCATTCCAAAGATGACGCAAGTCGCCTCATCTTGAGCGAGCACCAGTCCGCCAGCGGCTTTGATAGCTTTCGCGCCGTTCGCTCCGTCGTTCCCCATACCCGTAAGAATCGCGCCGATGCTCATCGCGCCCGCATAGGCCGCGACGGATTCCATCGTTGCGTCGATGTTTGGCAGGTAGCCGTTGATGCGGCCGCTGGAGCCATCGAGCTGGATGCGGCCCGATGGAGTCACGCGCAGATGCTGGCCACCGGGACAAATATAAAAGGTGCCAGGTTGCAGGGACTCGTTGGGCTCCGCTTCCTTCACGCGAATGCCAGTGAACTCCGCGAGCTGTGTTGCGTACTGCGTTGTGAAGGAGGCCGGCATGTGCTGCACCAAAATGACCGCAGCGGGGAACTCGCGCGTGAAGCCTGGAGCGAGCCGCATAACCGTCGCTGGTCCTCCCGTCGAGGCGGCCAATACAACGACGGGAAAACGTTGATCGAGTCCCGAGCTGGAAACAGGGCGGGGCGCCGCCGGGGCTGGTGCCGTTTTCGGAGCGCCGTCACCATTGGATTTTTGGAGGGTAGAAGCGAGCCGTGAAGCCGTGCGCACGACGCGGACTTTTGCCGCCATGCGTACCTTGCGCAACAAATCCTCTTTGACGCTTTGCATGTCAAGGTCGATGCCGCTCGAAGGCTTGGCAACAAATTCAATCGCTCCGAGCTCAAGCGCTTTTAGCGTGCTTGCAGCGCCTTCCTTGGATTCGGAACTTACAATCACGATCGGCCGGGGATTCGTAGTCATGATTTCCGCTGTCGCCTGCAAGCCATCGACATGCGGCATGTTGATGTCCATGGTGATGACGTCGGGCTTGAGCGATTCAGCGAGGGCCACGGCCTCGCGGCCATCCTTCGCGTGGCCGGCAACCTGTAATTGATCGTCGGCGTTGAAAATCGTTTCGAGCACCTTTCGCATGAAGGCGGAGTCGTCCACGATGAGCACGCGGAATTTTTTTTGTGCGCTGGTGGCCATGGCGGTCTACGCAACCGGTACGTTTGGTCGCGCCTCCGTTCCCATAAGTTGTTCCACGGCGGCGATCAACTGATCTTCCTGAACGGGTTTTGTTAGGAAGGCGGATGCGCCTTCTTTCATGGCGCGATCGCGATGCTTTGCTCCTGCGCGAGACGTCACTACCATCACGGGGATGCGGCGCGTGGTCGGGCTCTGCCGCAGTTGCACCATGAGTTCGTAGCCCGTCATACGCGGCATTTCGAGGTCGGTGATTACCAGGTGGCAACCGTGCTGCGTGACGAGCTCCGCGGCTTCCATGCCATCGGCGGCAAGCTTCACGCGGTAACCATTCTTTTCGAGCATGCGCCCGACGAACTTGCGCACGCTGATGGAGTCGTCCGCGACAACGATGAGACGCTCTTGCTCGACGCGGTCGATTGCTTCGGCGGGAATC
This sequence comes from uncultured Acidobacteriota bacterium, assembly GCA_963843265.1. Classification (GTDB taxonomy): domain Bacteria; phylum Acidobacteriota; class Terriglobia; order Acidiferrales; family UBA7541; genus Acidiferrum. The sequence goes on from CAWJJR010000008.1 coordinate 1,032,786, forward strand.
GTGCCGCGTGCAACGGCTGCGGAACCCGGGGCAAAAATACGCGCGGCGCTTGCGCTGGCTTGAAGCGGACGGCGGTCTGTCGGCTCGTTGGCCACCATACGGTTCAAGTCGATCAGCAGAATGAGGCTGCCGTCGGGCGCAATCGTCGTGCCAGGGAAGAGTTTCACGCGCCGCAGATATTCGCCGAGATTCTTGATAACGATTTCGTCTTTACCGAGAACTTCTTCCACGACAAGGCCAATCTGGCGGTTGCCCGCATTCGCAACAACCATGCGGAAATATCCGTTCACCGGTTCGAGCGGGGGCAGGCCCAAATACGTGTCGAGTCGCACGACTTCGGTCACGACGTCGCGAACCTTGGTAAGAAGTTTTCCACCAACGTCCTCGATTTCATCTGCACGCAAGCGGCGAATTTCTTCGACGACCGCGAGCGGCAGCGCGAAGTTTGTCGCTCCGCAGCGCACAAAGAGCGCCGGAGAGATGATTAAAGTTAGGGGCACTTTCAGCGTAAATTTCGTGCCTTGCCCAGATACGCTCTGTATGTCGATTTCACCATTCAACGCGTTCAGGTTTGCGCGGACCACGTCAAGGCCAACGCCGCGTCCGGCAAGCTCTGTCTTGACGGGGGCGGTAGTAAAGCCGGGATGGAAGAGCATTTCGCGAAGATCGCGCTCGGTGAGGCGGTCCGCAGTTTCCGGTGAAACGAGCCCGCGTTCGATCGCGCTCAGCTTCACGCGCTTGTAATCGATGCCGCGGCCGTCGTCTTCCACTTCGATATAAATATGATTGCCGCGGTGATAAGCGCGCAGAGAGACTTTGCCCAATTCCGGCTTGCCAGCTGCAATGCGATCCTCAGGCCGCTCGATGCCATGCGCCACCGAATTGCGAACCAGATGAACGAGAGGATCGGAAATCTGTTGAATGATGTTGTTGTCGAGTTCCGTCTCGCTGCCGGAAAGATCAAGATCGACCAGTTTGGCCGCCGATTTCGCGGCATCGCGCACCGCGCGGGAAAGCCGTGAATACAACGTTCCGATCGGCACCATGCGGGCGGCGGTGATTTCGTCCTGGAGGTGGTGTGCGAGTTTTGTGAATTCGTCGATGTCGCCTTCGACGCGTCCGATGAAGCCCTCAAGCTGCGAAAGGACTTCGTTCACGTCCGCGGAGATTTCCGCCATGGACCGTGACAAAATATTGAAATCATCGTACCGGTCCATCTCCAGTTCGCTAAAATCCGACCAGAACGAGGTATCGCCCGAGGCCGCGCTAGTAAGCGTCTGCCGCGCAGTAGATGGGCTCCACGGACCGGTCTGCCGCGTGGAGCTGATGCGGTTGAACTCGTACTTTTCCTGGAACTCTCCGACTTTTCCTTGCAGCCGTTCCTTCGAGAAGCTCAGTGTGTCGACCAGCTTTTCGAGTTCTGCAACGCGACCAACCATACGCGTACGGTTGATCACCAGTTCGCCGACCGTGTTCATCATTCGGTCGAGCCGCGACAACGCGATGCGAACCGACTTCGCCGCCGCCGCGGCTGTGCCTGGGAGCTTGACGGGCTTCTTGGCTGGCGCAGCAACGGGAGCGGCTTCTTCCGATACCTCGGCGGGTGCGCCTTCGCTGCCAGTTGGCAGGGTGACCGCATCCGAATCCTCCACCTCGATCGGCGCAAATTCGGCAATTCGTCCGAGCAGCGAATCAACTCCCGTACGCATTGCTTTTTCGTCGGCCCACTGGCGGTGCAAAGTTTTTTTCAGAACGTCAACAGATTCGAGGCAAATGTCAACGACGGCTGGTGAAGGCTCGAGCTCGCCGTCGCGCAAACGCCCGATCAGGTCTTCCACGCGGTGGGCGATCGCTCCAAGCCTGCTTAGCCCAACCTGGGCCGCTGATCCCTTCACGGTATGGATCGCGCGAAAGAGCTTATGGATTTCTTCGGGATTGTTGTTGCCTTCGAGCGAAATCAGGCAATCGCTAACCACTTGCAAATGCTCTTCGGCTTCCGGCTGGAAGAATTCCAATATTTCGTCAGGCACTTCTTCGTCTGAGGGGAGCGCGTCAAAATAGGAGCCCGTCGCGGCCGCTACGACAGCTTCGTGAGCAGAGGGCCTGGCCGTCTCCGCGTAGGGCTGAGACTGAGGATAGTTCAGCGGCGGTGGCTCCGTCGGGAACGCAAAACGATAGCGCTCCTTGAAGGCCGCAATGTCGTCCAGGCTTTCCTTCCCCGTATCGCTGATCTCCAAGAGATCCGTTTCCAGCAGGGAAATGCCGTCCGACAAGAATTCCGTCAGCGGACCGTGCAAATCGTCGCCCAGTGTCGCGTTCATTGCATACTGGAAAACGTGTGCCAGTTTTGCTGCGATTTCGGAGAAGCGCGGAAATCCGTAGCTCGCCGAAGTTCCGCTCAGGGTATGCGCCGAAATATAGAGCCGCTCGAGATCTTCCCGGCGCGGCGATATCTCCTGCAATACGCTTACGTACTCCCGCAAATACTGCAGGTGCTCGGAAGCTTCCTGAAGGAACATCTCGACGGCTTCGCGGTCCGGCATGCTCACGCGCGTCCCTCCGTTACGAGTTCCGGCTTTTGCAATTCTTCGGCCGTGGGCTTGCGATACAGGATGCAGTCGTTCAGTACTATCGCTTGAAACTTGACTGGCATTTTCGAGATGGACTCCGAATGGCCGAGAAAGAGGTAGCCGCCCGGCTCAAGCGTGTCGTAAAAGCGCTGCACGAGCGCCCGCCGGCGGTCCTCGGAAAAATAGATCAGCACGTTCATGCAGAAAATCATGTCCATTCGCCCGACATAAACAGCCGATGCCAGATTTATCTGCGCGAAAGTTACGAGCTTCCGCAGCCTGGGCTTCACCTGGTGCCCGCCGTGCGCCTGGGTGAAATGCGTTTCCAACTGTTGCGCGCTGACGCTCGCGAGACTTCGTCCTGCATAAACACCGCGTTCCGCCCGCTTCAGAGCAAGCCTCCCTACGTCCGTAGCGAGAATTTCCACATTCCAGGAATCGGAGAAGGTAAGCGAATCAGCGATGGTGATCGCGATGGAGTAAGGCTCTTCGCCAGTCGAGCAGCCCGCGCTCCAAATGCGCAGCGTGCGCGGATTCTTCCAAAATTTCTTGACGTGCAATTCCGGCAGCACGCGCTTTTCGAAGGCCTCGTACACGCTTGGATACCGGAAGAAGCTGGTCTCCTGTGTAAGCAGCCCTTCAAGCAGAGCTTCGTATTCGACATTCGATTTGCGCATCGCCCGCAACAAGTCCGTGCCGCGCTCCAAGCCTTTGGCGCGCAAATGTTCCTTCACGCGCGTCGAGAAAAACCGTTCGCGCGATTCATCGAAGCAAATGCCCGTCCGCTCTTCGATCAGCATGCGGATCTCGCCCAATTCGTGTTCACTAAGACCTTGCGCCGGTCCTTGCCGTTCGCTCATTCCAGTCCCGCTTTGGCTCTGGCCGCTTGCCCGAGCAGAAAGTCACCGCTTATCGCAGAGCGCCGGCTGGGACGGGCCGCTCGGTATCTTCCAATGTATTGCCGGACTTCGAGTTTGCACGGAACTGCGCCAAAGCTTCGTTCAATTGGTCAGAGAGTTTCACGAGCTGGCTCACCGTCGCGACGGTTCCGCGTGTTCCTTGGGACGTTTGGCGCGTGATGCTCGAAATGATTTGCATCGCGTGTGCTACGCCTTCTGTTCCGCGCACCTGCTGTTTCGAGGCCAGTGAAATTTCCTGAACAAGTTCCGCCGATTGGCGCACGACGTTCGAAATGGCGTCCAGCGCGCGTCCGGCCTGATCGGCCAGCGTTGCCCCGCCTTCCACTTCCTTCGTGCCTTCTTCCATGACCACCACGGCTTCGTTCGTCTCCGCCTGAATGGCTTTAATGAGCGCTGCAATGTCCTTCGTCGCGCTGCGGCTGTGTTCCGCCAGCTTGCGGACCTCGTCGGCGACAACCGCGAAACCGCGCCCCGCTTCGCCAGCGCGAGCCGCCTCAATGGCCGCGTTCAACGCGAGCAAGTTCGTCTGTTCCGTGATGTCGTTAATAACGTTGATGATTTCCGAAATTTCCAGAGAGCGGTCGCCCAGCGATTTGATTTTCTTCGCCGTCGCTTGCACAGATGCGCGAATGCGCTGCATGCCTTCCAGCGTGTCGCGCACGGCGCGGTTGCCCTGTTCGGCGGCGTCCAGCGCACGGCGCGCTGCTTCCGCGCTTGCTTCCGCGTTGTTGGACACCTGTTTCATCGAAACCGTCAGCTCTTCCACCGCGCTCGACGTGTTCGTGATTTCCTGATCCTGCTGCGTCGCGCCGGCTTGCATCTGGTCGGCTGCCACAAGAATATTGTTTGAGCAGGCCGTAACTTCCATGGCCGCTTTGCGCACTCGCTCGAGAACTTTGGTGAAGTTGTCGAGCATGTAGTTGATGGAGTCCGCCACGTTTCCCAACGCGTCGTTGGTGACTTTTCCGCGCAGCGTCAAGTCACCGCGAGCCACCTGGTTAATGACCGTCAGCAATTCGGTGATGCTCCGCTGTAACGCATCGTTCGCATCCTGGTTGCTCGTTGCCTTGGACACTTTCGCCACCGCGCGATTCAAATTCTCGGCAATGTACCCAAGTTCATCGCCCGTGTTGACTTCCACGCGTGCACGAGGGTCACCCGCGGCGATGCGTTCGGAAAACTGCGCAAGTTCCTGCACCGGCGTCAAGAGCTTGCTTCCCAGCCGCCATGCCAGGAAGATGGCCATGCCGAGCGCCAGCAGGAAAGCCAGCATGACGGAGCCGCTCGCCCCGCTCGGCAACGCGCCGAAATCAAACAAAGACGCTCCGCCAGATTGCCGCCCAGCGCTGTAAGCCAGGCCCAGCACGGCGAAAAGAATGACGCCATTCATCAGCACCAGCGTCCAGATTGTCGAACTCAGTCGCGATTTCATGCCTTCCTCCAAATCTCTACTGCAGCGCCCCCATCCGCTTGCGGCTGGGTCCGCGCAAACTCAAGAGTGCAAGCTCAGATGCTGGGCCCCGGAAAAACCTCGAGCATTCTCCGCAAATCTATGATCAGCGCCAGCCGGTCGTCGTGCCGGAGCATTCCGGTGCAGTGCGGCACATTCTCTGGCGCCTGTTCCAGCAAATCCTCGGCATTCACCGAATACGTTCCGATCACTTCATCGGCGGCAATTCCAATCCGCAAGTCGTCATGCGCACCCTCGCCGCGCAGCGACGCCACCACCACGTGTTTTGGCAGCAGCCCAGGTCGCCGTCCTTCCGTAATGGCGATATCTATCAGCGGCACAATCGCCCCTCGCAAATTGAAAATCCCCGCCAGGTACGCCGGACCAAGCGGCAGCTTCGTCAGCAGCGGCCAGTCCAAAACTTCCTCGACGTCCAGCACCGGCAAACAAAATCGTTCACGGCCGCTCCGAAAAACGCAGTACTGCGACTCCGGCAGCCGCTCTTCCATCGGCCCAAGAGCTTCAAGCAGGTCGTCCGCATCCGCTGGCAACGGCACCAGATGAAAGTCTTCGTTCATCGCCAAATCGTCCTCAAAATTCCTCTAAGCAAATCGCCGCACAGCCCGCAACAACTCTTCCCGCGTAAAAGGCTTGGTCACATATCCATCCGCGCCCTGTTGTTGGCCCCAAAATCTGTCGCTCTCGGTGTTCTTCGACGTCACCAAAATCACCGGTATCGCGTTGTAATCCGAGCTATTCTTCAACTCCCGGCAAACCTGAAACCCATTCCGCTTCGGCATCACCACGTCCAGCAAAATCACGCTTGGCCGCTCAAACGCGATCGCCTCTTCCACTCGTTCCGGATCGTTCAATCCCACCAGACGATAGCCTTCATGCTCCAGATAGCCCTCGATCAGCTTCACTTGCGAGGGCGAGTCATCGACGATGAGTACTTTTTTCTGCAGCACCGACATCTCCCCGTAATTCTCCGCAGACCAAAGGTGCACGTCAGCAGCCAGGCCATCGATTCCGCGAGACCCGTTGCCTAAATTGTATAAGGGCTTATTTATTAGCGGGTTGCAAGGCGTCTGGGTCCGCCTAGTGGCGCGTTAGGGGAGACGCGGGCTCTACTTCCGTCTCACCTTGAGAAGCATTCTCAGCCTCCCTCATCTCGCTCGCCAGCGATGAGAATCTTTGCATGATCTCGTTGATGCGCATCGCCATGCTGTGAATCGTCTTAATCTGCGCGAGAGACTGGGATGAGAGCTGGCCTGGCTCCAAAAGAAGCAGCTCGGCGTTGCCGAGCATGGAGGTCAGTGCATTGTTCACGCTGTGCTTCATGTCCATCATGTAGCGGCCCAGCGTCGCGTGATTTTCGTTCTTTGCCGCGCGTCGCTCGGCCTGCTTCGAGACTCGGAGCGCTTCGGCGCGCCGCAGCGATTCGCCGGCGACGAGCAGCAGCGTTTGCGCCCAATCTTCCCGCAAAGGAATGTGAACCAGCCGCGGATACCGTGAGCGTAATTGTCCTAGCTCTTGGGAATCGGCGGGCACGCACAAAATAACCGCCGCCGCTGGTTCAAAGGAGCGCAAGACGCCAGGCAATTTTCCCTCGAGGACTGGACCCACCACCACGAGATCGTATGGCGCCGCTTCATGATTTTTCCAGAGCTCGCTGCTGAGGACGGTAATCCCGGGGGCCTGCCGTTCCGCTTGCCAACAAGCGGTGAGCAGCCGGGCGAATTCCGGTTCATCGGTAAGGATCAGGACGCTTGCATTTCTCACAGAAAACCTGCTCCCGGGTGGCTCATCCGGCACGAGCCGGCTCGAGTCTAAATTTCTAAATTTTTTCGGCTTCGTCCAGCGCCGAGAGTAACCGTTTCGTGCTGATGCCCAAGTTCACCGCCGCTTCCGTGTCCTTCGCTTGCTTGGCGATGTCCACACGTTCTTGGAGGCGGGAGACTTCTATCCGCGCAATGGAGAGTGCTTTATCCATCGAAGTCGCATTTCCCGTTTCCTTGGCGGATTCCACGGCAGCGGTCACCATCGCTCGCGCGACAACCGCACGCCGCAGATCCTCCGCGGACGGTCCGTCTTCGCTCACGAACGCGGCTACTTCCCACGAAGACATCAAAATGCGCGCCGCGCCGATTTTCACGGTGGTCATGGAACGGCCGCGCGTAGGCGGCGTGGCAATCAACTGTTCCCAAATTTTCTCGAGGCATGATTCAAAATCGACGGACGGGGAAGCGGCCGACTTGCTCGCAACCGACGCGGCAGGTTTCTGCGTGCTTTGTGCCCCTGCCTCAATTTTTCCGGCGCCGCTCCCCAAATCGCCCGGCCGTTCAGCAGCGCGAGGGCTCGCGGCTTTCGCCGCGGGAGCCAGTTTTTCAGGCGCTTTGGGCGCAATCTTTGCCAATGCGCGTTCCACATCCGAGCGCAGTCCGAGCAGCTTTTCAAATGTCTGATTCACCGAACGTTCGGTGTATTCCTTCTGAAAGGGCTGTTTCCACTCGTCGGCGAAATCTCTGATCTTCGCAAGGGGCTCCGCGCCAGAGAGGCCGAAGTGCTGGCAATCGATGGTTTTTACCCCCACGGTTTCGAGTTGAGCCAGTCCCGAGCGGATCGCGATCAGATCGGCGTGCATCAGCTCAATAAACGTTCGCCGCAGCAAAAAATTAAACCGAACGAATGATAGCAACGCCGCGGGGTCATAAAACATTCCGCCTGCTGTCTCTTTCACTTTGCGGCCCTGCTCGATGAAATTGGTTTTGAGAATTTCCCGCAGGCTGCGGAAAGTTCCCAACGTGTCAATCATGTTTTCCAGCGGCTCGCACCATTCTAGGTGTGTAGCAGGCACATCGCCCAGGACCGGTTTCATGACCTGTGCGACATCCATCGGCTCAATCTGCTTGTGGTAAATCTTTGGAGGCGCGCAAAGTGCGAAGTATTGCACCAGGAGAAAGTCGATCTTATCGCGGTCAACGTTTGTTTTCGAAGGTTTCTTGAGTTGGCGATGAATCAGCGCGCATAAACTGTTCTCGTTGGCGTTCAGTGTCGTCGTCTGGAGCAGCTTGCGCAATTCATGGACGGCGACCCGCTGGTCCATTTCGTCCAGCCAGCTTTCGACTTCGTCAAACAGCTCGAGGTCCGGCTTCTCGGGGAGATTCCTTTTTTCCGCCGGAACGGGAATTTCAAGTTCGAGCTGCTTCGCCAGCGCTAAGTAAATAGGAAAAACGGAGCGATCCTCGGCCCACTTTGCCTGCCGCGAGTTTGCGGGCTTCGCAGGCGTCGGAGTGTTGAGTGTTGTAGTCGTCTTGTTCACGGCTGTGTCACCCACGCGCAGGGCCCCTCTAGGAACCGGACGGCCACCGCTTTGTTTCCTTCGTGATATTGCACGGCGATGACTGTCGCCTCCGCCGTACATCCTTTCCGATCGCGTTCTATGCGTACCTTGTCATCAAATTCAAGCGGCAAGCTCGAAAGAAAGATGGCATGCTCCGAGCCGCCATATTCCACCACCGTCGCTTCTCGCAGACGTGTACTCCCGGATCGGAGCGCAGTAATCTGCACGGGAACGCGAACAGGAGTGGCGCGAGGAAAAAAACGGGCTAACCGCTCCGCGCAACTCTGCTCGTTCGCGGTAACGGTCGCTTCGTTTGGTACGCTCACGTCGCCTCTCCAGCCGCCGTGCGAGAATCGCGCGCCCATCGTGCCCTGGCACACTGGCCCCCGCAAAGGGACACAACGTCCCCGCACTAGAGAAGCACGCTGCACGCCAAAGGGGTGGAAATGGTTAAGGCTCAGAAAGCGAAGAAAGAGAAAGACTTAAAATTTTCCCGTTCGTCTCCATTGGCTCACGCGTCTCACGCTGAAACGCCCTCGTCTCAGCTCCATAGTACTTTCCCGTCTCGCCGTCGGGCCTGAGACGTTATTCCACCTGGTGAGCTGTTTCTTCTGGGGTATCTTCTGCTTCGCCGGGGCCGGATCTCAGCGGGATGCTGTACCGCTTCAATTTCCGGTAGAGAGTCGCGCGGCTGATCCCCAACATACGTCCCGCAAGCGCTTTGTCGCCGTTTGCCTGCTCGAACACGCGCAGAATGGTCATCTTCTCCATTTCCGCGAGGGCTGTCGTCGATAACGACGCTGCATCCTGAATCGTGCCGCCGGAACCCTCCGATTGGTCGCTGCGGATAGAGGGCGGAAGATCGATCACGTCGATGACTTGCCGGTCGCCCAGAGTAATTGCGCGCGCGATGCAGTTCTCCAGCTCGCGGATATTTCCCGGCCATTCATAGTTCAGCAAACTCTTCATCGCCGCGGGCGTCACCTGCAGATGCGAATCCGGCGCATAGCGGTCCAGGAAGTGATGGACGAGCATTGGAATGTCCGACCGTCGATCGCGCAACGGCGGCAGATGCACCGTCACCACATTCAGCCGGAAATAGAGGTCTTTCCGAAATGTTCCCTCGCGATAGGCCGCTTCCAGATCGCGATTCGTCGCTGCAATCACGCGCACATCCACGTTCACTTTTTCATTGCTACCGACGGGCCGGACTTCTTTCTCCTGTAATACTCTCAAGAGTTTGGCCTGCATTTCGAGCGGGAGTTCGCCGATTTCGTCCAGAAAAATAGTTCCGCCGTTGGCCGCCTGGAATAGGCCTGCTTTCGTTTTAATGGCCCCCGTAAACGCGCCCTTCTCGTAGCCGAAGAGTTCGCTTTCCATCAGCGTTGGCACCAGCGACCCGCAATCCACCGCGACAAATGGGGTCTGCGCCAGCGCGCCCCGGAAGTGAATCGCGCGCGCCACGAGTTCCTTGCCCGTACCGCTTTCGCCAGAAATTAAGACCGGCGTCCGCGTATCTTTCAGCCTGGAAACCATCCGCAGGACGTCCTGAATGTTCGCCGAAGTGCCGATGATTCCATCCAGATTGTCTTCCGTGCTCACGCGCTCGCGCAAAAACTCGTTTTCCGTCACCAGTCTGACTTTTTCGGCCATGCGTTGCAGCAGCAGCCGCATTTTTTCCACGCGAAACGGTTTCTCGATGTAGTCGTATGCGCCCAATTTCATCGCATCGACCGCCGATTCAATCGAGCCGTGCCCGGTCATAATCGCGATTTCCGCCCGCGGCAGCACCAGCTTCGCCTGCTTCAATAGGCCGACTCCAGAGAGCGTCGGAAGCTTCAAATCGGTCAGAATGAGATCGGGAGCGTCAGCATCCAATTTCGCCAGCGCCGCTTCCGCGCTTTCCGCTTCGGTACAGGCATATCCCAAGGTATTTCCGATGGTCATGCAAAGTTTACGTATGCTCTGCTCGTCATCCACGACCAGCAATCGTATTTTTAAGTCGTCACTCATGGTTTCCCGAATGTTTTCTCCACAATGGACATTAATTGGTGTACACGGAACGGCTTTTCGATGCAAGGCGTTCCGCTCCTTGCCAACAAAGCCTGTGTCTCGCTATTGGCAGTGTCACCGCTGATCAAAATGATTTTTGCCCCTAGCTCTGGCCGGTTTTTTTGGATCCAGGCGTGCACTTCCGCGCCGTTTATTTCTCCGGGCATTCGAATGTCAGAGATCACTCCGCCATACTGCCCGCCGGAGAGATGCTTCAGTCCTTCCGCGCCCGAAGATGCGTTTACCACCGCGTATCCCTTGCGCTCAAGCGCCGCTTTAAGAAACGCAATTACGGATGGCTCATCCTCAATCAACAATATGGGAGCCGCCAGTCCAATGGCCGCAGGCAATTTCATCGTCCCGCTTCTTTCGCCGCCATGGCAGGCAGTTCCGCCGCGATGGGAATCCGCACGACGAACGTGCTCCCACCGCTTTCCGCGTTGTTCCAGCATAAAATCTCGCCGCCATGCGCTCGCACAATCCCGTAGCAGATACTCAGCCCCAACCCCGTGCCTTTGCCCGGCTGCTTCGTCGTGTAAAACGGGTCGAAAATATGCTGCGGATCAGCAATGCCGGTGCCGTTATCCGTAACCACTACCTGCACGCTATTCCCGCCCCGCTCCGTGCGAATCGCAATCCGCCCACGTCGCCCCGTCTCCTGCACCGCGTCGTACGCATTGTTCAAAATATTCAAGAACACCTGCTGAAGCTGTTGCGCGTCTCCAAGGGCCGGCGCAAGCGACTCGTCAAATTCCTCTGTCACTTCAACGCCATGGCTCGCAAAATCATAGCTGCGCAGCTTGATCGTCTGCCGCAGAACGGTGTTCACCTGCACAGCCTCGCGTTGTACGGGCCGCTGCCGGGCGAAGCTCAGCAAGTCCTGCACAATGTCCTTCGTTCTCTGCGTTTCTTGCAAAATAATCTGCAAATCTTCCCGCGCCGAAACCGGCACTTCCGGATTCTCCAGCAGCAGGTCCGTAAAACCCAAAATAGCGGCGAGCGGATTATTCACCTCGTGCGCCACTCCGGAAACCAATCGCCCGATCGTCGCCATCCTTTCCGAGTGCGCTAGCTTGGCTTGCAGCAGCACTGCATCCGTAATATCCGTCATCACCACGACCACGCTGTTCACTGCGCTCTGCTCGTCGCGCATCGGGCTCAGGCTTATCGAAAAGTGCCCCATGGATCCGTCGCTTCTCCTCACCTGCAACTCCAGATTCTCCACTTGCTGTCCGTTGGCGGTCGTCTCCAGCGCCGCCTCAAAGTCGTTCCGGTGCGACGGCTCGACCCAGTCGACAAGCCGGTGCCCGATGAGTTCGTCCTCGCGATAGCCCGCCTCATAGCACCTTCGGTTCGCATAGCTGATCAGCCCCGCCGTATCCAGCACCAGAATCATGCTCTGCGTGGTATTCAGAATCTTCTGGTTGAAGTCCCGTTCCCGCTGCAATTGCGATTGAAACGACTTCTGCTCCGTCACGTCCAGCATCAACCCTCGAATTTGCGCGATGCGACCTTGCGCGTCCCGTACCGCCGTAATATTTTGCAGCGTGTGGAGCAGCGCCCCATCTTTTCGCCTGAGCGTCTCTTCGTAGTTGCGCAATACGCCCCGCTCGGCCAGCGCCTGCAGGAACCTTTCTCGCGCCGAAGGTGCTGGATAAAGGTGCGGGCTCACGTCCGCCCGCAGCATTTCTTCCCGCGATGCGTAGCCCAGCATGCGCACCATCGCGTCGTTCACATCCAGGAATCGCCCGTCCGGCGTAGCGAAAAAAAGCCCTTCCTGGATACTGTCAAACAGCTCTCGATACTTCCGCTCCGCTTCGCGCCGGTCTGTAATGTCCTTCAGAACGTGGATCGTCCGCGTATCGTCTTCCGCCGCTCCCGGCGCTCGCGAGGTTGACACCAGAAAAATGCGCTCCGCCGAAGCCGCCACGTACTCCTCGCGCGCCCGCTGCGTATCGCGGCAAAATGGGCAGGGAAGATCGCTCCCAGTTTCCGCGATTTGCCGCAGTCCGCTCATCGCCTCGCCCACCAGCGCAACCGGTGGCACTCCGAGATGCGACGCCAGCGAGCGGTTCGTGCGCACGATCTTCCACGCGCGATCATGCACCACGATGTAATCGCTGATCGCATCAATATCTTCGACCCACTGCCGCTTGGATTTTTCCAGCTGCGAGAACCGCCGAAAATTTTCCAGCGACAGCGCCGCGTGGCTCGCCAAAGCATGTAGCAGCTTCTTTTCTTTAGCGTCCAAACTCTTACGCACCCGCAGCAGGCACACCATCCCCAGCCGCTCCCCATCGCTGGCGCCGATGGGCACAAATACTGCGTTCATCGGTGCCGTCCACCCACTGGGTGACGCGTCCTCCTCAGGCGGCAATGCTCGGATAGCGGCGGCAGCTCGGCTCTCTCGCGCCGAAGAAATAATCCAGATCTTGAGCCCCGCGCTTATCCCTGTTTCGTTCCCGCCCGCCGAATACAGTTCCGTTTCCCGCCCGCGAAAGACAGCTACTCCGCCCCACGCTGCGCTGAGCATCCGTGCCGCCCGTCCAGCAAACCGCTCCAAAAACTCCGGCAGGTGCCGCGACTGCGCGGCATCAACCGCCAACTCCATCAATTCTTCCGCTTGTTTTGACGAGCGTGGCGCAAGGTCGGGCTTATTTAACGGAGGGGTTAAATGGGAAGTCCGGTTGGTTTTCGTGTTCCGCATCAAGGGTTGGGGGTGGACGCGCGTCTCAATTTGAGTTCAATCGTTCAATACCACCCTAGCGAGCTATCTCATTCTGAGTCAACCGCCGTTCTCAACGAGGTTGCCGAATCGTCCACTCACCGTTCACGTTCTCCGTCACCCTCGTCTCAGCCTGAGACCTCGCCGTAAGAAGACCGCTCCGCCTGAGACGCGCTTGGTTCCAAAAATAATTTCTCTCTCCGTCCGACAAACTCTCTATCTCTTCATTCTAAGCCACTTGCCCACTTTCGAGCGCTTGGCACACGTGCCCTGGTAGCCGTCGCCGGCATGGCCCACGACGTGCCTTTCCTCCCATGGGGTTTTCCCATTCTTAGGAGGGGTGGTGTCCATGAGATCCGGATGGAGTCGGATAATCCGCGTAATCGCAGTCGCTCTCGTCGGCCTCGGTTTGGTGGCTTCCAGCTTTGGGCAATCGGGAACAACGGACGAAGGGAAGCGCAAAGTTAAAACCAGGGTCGCTCCTGAATATCCCGAACTCGCCAAACGCATGGGCGTGACCGGCAAGGTGAAAATCGAGGTGGTCATTACACCCGATGGTCGCGTTAAGAGCACTCGAGTGATCGGTGGTCATCCATTGCTTGTGCAGTCTTGCCAGGACGCGGTCAAGGAATGGAAATTCGCGTCGGCGCCGCAGGAGAGCACGCAGATCGTTGAATTTGATTTTAGCGGGACGAACAACTAAGGGAATCGCAGAAAACGGCAGGAGTGGCTTGGACTAAGCCGCGCCACCGGGGGAGTGGAGGCATTTTGCAATGACGATCGGGAAGAGACTTTATCTAGGTTTTGGTGTGATTCTGGGCATTCTGGCGGTGCTGTTCATCGTCAACTTTGGCGCGGGATTCAGAGAACAGTCTGCTCGCAAGGATGCCACTTCCGCGCTCGAGAACGTTCGCACCATTGAGGCCGTGCGCTATCAGATCATGTTGAACCGCCACAACATGGATACCTTCCTCTTGAGCGGCGACCCTCGCGACGAAGAAAAGGTCAACAAAGGCTTTTCTGACATCAATGACCTGGTGAAACGTGGCGAATCACAGACCAGCAGCGATAGTGTCAAGACCGCTCTCATCCAGGTGGAAAGCACGGAAGCGAGCTGGGCCGACAATTTCGCGAAGCCTCTTCTCGCCAAACGTCATCAAGTTGATTCTGGCGATGCCACCGTCTCCGACTTGCAAATTTTCTATCTGCAAAAAGATCCGGCTTCCTGGCTCACAAAATCCTCCGTGATTCTGGATCAGACCAACGCGGACATCACCAAATCGCTGGACGAGACGACCAACTCGGCAGCTCGGGCCAGCTACATTAGCCAGGGTGTGACGACCATTGGTACTTTGCTTGCGCTCGGCATCGGTATTTTCGCGGCCATGAAGACGGCCAAGTCAATCTCCGAGCCATTGACTCACCTCATCACCGTCGCCCGTGAAATCGGCGACTCCGGCGACCTTGACCAAAACATCGACATTCATCGCAACGACGAAATCGGAGCGTTAGCGACTACGTTCAATAATATGGTCGCGTACTTGAAGGAGATGGCCAACGTGTCCATGTCGGTCGCCGAAGGCGACTTGACGGTGGAAGTTGTACCTCGCTCGAAGCGCGACACTCTCGGCAACGCTTTCCTTCGCATGTCCCACGGCCTCCAGGAACTTGTCCGCACGACGCGCGATTCCGCCGGCCAGGTCTCTGCGGGCTCCAATCAAGTTGCCGGCGCCGCGGACGAATCCGCCAAAGTCAGCGTTCAAGCTTCCTCCGCGATCGAAGAAGTCACCAGCACGATGCACGAAATGAGCATCAACGTGCAAAACGTCGTGAAAAACACGCAAGTCCAGGCTTCCAGCGTTGCGGAAACCTCCGCCTCCATCGACCAGATGGTCACTTCCATTCAACGCGTCGCGGATACCGCCAAAGTCCTGCTCGATATCGCGAATCGTTCCCGCGAAGAAGTCGTCACCGGCATCCAGACCATGGAAAAAGCCACCGACGGATTAAACCGCACTAACAAGGCCATTCAATCCTCGGCGGAAATTATCAATATTCTCGGCCATCGCGCCGACGACATCGGCAAAATCATTGAAGTCATCGACGATCTTGCCGAGCAAACTAACCTTCTCGCATTGAACGCGGCCATCGAAGCGGCCCGCGCGGGTGAGCACGGCTTGGGTTTCGCCGTCGTCGCCGACGAAGTTCGCAAACTAGCCGAAAAATCCACGCAATCCACAAAAGAAATCGCCGACCTGATTCAAAGCATCCAGCGCGAAGCTCGCCAGGCCGTCGAAAACATGGAGCGCAGCACGCGCATCGTCGAAGAAGGCTTGAGCCTCGGAAACGAGCTCGGCACCGCCTTACACAAAATCTCCAACGTGGTTACCGAAGTCTACAAGTTCTCTCAGGAAATCGGCGCGGCCACCAACGAACAGTCCGTCGGCTCTTCGCAAATCGCGAAGGCTACCAGCCGCCTCACCGAAATCACCCAGGAAATCAATTCCGCCGTTGAAGAGCAGGCTTCCGGCGCCCAAGCCGTCGTCCGCGCCATGGACAAAATGCGCGAGCTCGTACAGCAGTCGGCTTCCAGCTCCACCGAGCTTTCCGCCGCCGCCGAGCAAATGCTCAAACTTTCTCGCAACTTGCTCGACAGCATGGACCGCTTTGTCCTGGATCGCTCCGCGCAAGGCCGTGGCCGTCAAGCAGAGCAGACCGCTCCACGCCGCGGACATCAGAGCTCACAACGCGAACGAGAACTCGAATACGCCGAGCTTGCACGTTCCTGAGGAGGCGGAGATCGCTTGATGGAAAAGGAATTACAAATTGTCGGTTTCCGCATCGGAAATGAAACGTACGGCGTGCGCATCGCTGCCGTCCGCGAAATAGTCCGTGTTCCGGAAATCACCTCCGTTCCCAGCGCTCCGGACACGGTCGAAGGCGTCATCAATCTACGAGGAAAGATTATTCCCGTGATGGATCTTCGCAAACGGTTCGGCCACACGGAAATCAAGCCAGACAAGAAAAACCGCATTTTGGTGGTCGAGCTCGAAAACAAGCTACTCGGCCTGATCGTCAATTCCGCTTCCGAAGTCTTGAAGATACCTCCTTCGGAAATTGCGGCTCCGGGCTCCGTTTTCGCCGATGGAGAGTCCGGCTACGTTACCGGTGTTGGCAAACTCAACGGCCGCTTGATCATCTTGCTCGATATTTCCAAGCTTTTGCATCGGCCGGAACTCAAACGACTCGAGGAGGCCGCGGAAACCGTCTCTACCGCAAAGTAACGCTCTCCCCAATTTCATCGGGGACAGCCGAAATGCCGGGTTGCCGCTCATTTCATGGGAACGCTAACCGCTCAGATCCAGCTTACGGAAGCTGAACTCAAGCTTTTGCAGACCCTCGTCTACCAGGAATGCGGCATGTTTTTTGATGAGCGCCGCTCTCATTTCCTGAAGGACCGTTTGCAGCGCAGGCTCAAGGTTTGCCAGCTCGATTCCTTTTACAGCTACTACCGCTTGCTCACCAGCCGGGAAGGCCGCGCCGAACTCGCCCTACTGCTTGAAAATCTTACCGTCAACGAAACAAGTTTTTTCCGCAACAAACCGCAGCTCGATCTCTTGCAGAAACACGTGTTGGAAGATTTGCTCCGCAGGAAGCAAGAGCGCCGCGACTGGAACCTTCGCGTCTGGAGCGCAGGGTGCTCGGCCGGCCAGGAGCCGTACTCCGTCGCCATCCTGATTTGCGATGCCCTCGCTTACTACTATCTGCGCAATCCGCTCCCGTTCGACATGCCGTCTCCCAAGCCGCTGATCCCTCCGCCTTGGAAGCTGGAAATCGTCGCTTCAGACATCAGCTATGCCAGCCTCCGCGTCGGCCAGGAAGGCGTCTACACCGAGCAGCAAATGGAGCCGGTCGATTACACCTGCCGCCTGCGCTATTTTGAAAAGTCCGGCGATAAATACGCCATCAAGCCGCAGCTAAAGCAGCTGGTCCAGTTCGACTTCCACAATCTCAAAACCGAATTCCTCCCGCGCCGCAATGACATCATTCTCTGCCGCAACGTCATGATCTATTTCGACGAAGCGGAACAGAAGCGCCTGATTGAAAAATTCTGGCACTGCTTGAATCCCGGCGGCTACCTTTTCGTCGGCCATGCGGAAAGCCTTTTCGGGCTCACGCAGAAATTCCGCATGGTGCACGAGAATAACGGCACCGCTTATCAGAAAGTGGAGGCGAATTCTTGAGCAAGGCTCCCGAAGATCGCAACCCGGAGCTTCGCGCTATCTTTTTCGAGAGCGCGAACGAGCTGCTGCAATCGCTCAATGAAGCGGGGCTCGAGCTCGAGTCGCGTCCGACGGACGAAGAAGTTATTCGCCGCGTGCGCCGCGCCGTGCATACGCTCAAGGGCGATTCGGCTGCCGTTGGCTTTCCCAAATTAAGCCAGCTTGCTCACGAACTCGAAGATGTTCTCACGCCCCAGGTTGCCCAGAAACATGGAGCGCGATTCGCCGAAGTGGTTCTCGCGGCTGCCGATTCTTTCGAAGCCATGCTGGCCGCCTATCAGCGCAGCAAGAAACTTCCCTCGCTTGAGACCTTGCACGCTTTGATTCGCGGCTTGCTCGTTGAAAAATCTCCCGCCGCCGAAACTCCGAAATCGGCCGAGAGCGTCCCCGCAAGCTTCGCCTGGACGGAATACGAGCAGCTCATGATCTCCGAAGCGGTTCACCGCGGCGAATCCGTCTATAACGTCGCGCTGCGCATCGATCCGGACAGCCTCATGCGCGCCGCCGCCTTCCAGCTGATTCGCAACGTCCTCCACGGCTGCGGCACGCTCATCGCTCTTCGCCCGGAAGACAATCTGGCCGCCGCGAGCGTCGAAATTGTAGAGGCCGCCATTGCCAGTGGTCAGGCAGAAGACGCCATTAAAAAGCGCTGCCGCATTCCGAGTATTGTTTCCGATGTTCGCGTCGTGCGCACCAGCGTCGCTGAAACTCCCGAACATGAATTGCTCGGCGACCTTCTCGACGCTCAGGCGTCCAAGGTTGTGGCAAGCGCGGCAGAGCACGTCGACGCCAGCGAAGCCGCGAAGCCCGGACAAGCCGCTTCGGCAGTCGCCACCATGGCTGAAAGCTCTCTCCGCGTCGATGCCAGCCGCATCGACGCCGTCATGAACCTCGTCGGCGAGCTCATCATCGGCAAGTCCATGCTGCATCGTGCGCTCACTGAATTTGATCAGCGCCACGCGCGCGATCCTGTCCGCGCCAAACTCGCCGATGCTCTTGGCTTTCAAACCCGCGTTCTTGACGAACTCCACAAGTGCGTCCTCAAAATCCGCATGGTGCCCGTCGAACAGTTGTTCCGCCGCTTCCCGCGCGTCGTGCGCGATGTCGCCAAGCAATGCGGCAAGGATGTTGCGCTGGACATTTCGGGGCAGCATACCGATCTTGACAAGGGGATTCTCGACTCGCTCGGCGAACCGCTCATGCATCTCGTCCGCAACGCCGTCGACCACGGCATCGAGCCTGCCGATGAACGGCTCACCGCCGGCAAGCCCGCGCGCGGCACCGTTTCTCTCAACGCCTATCATCAAGGAACGCAGGTTGTCATCGAAGTGCGCGACGATGGCCGCGGCATCGATCCCGCCCAGGTTCGCCAGCAGGCCGTCAAGCAGGGCATCGTGAAGCTCGAAGAAGCTGCGCGCCTCACGGATCAGGAAGCCCTCAATCTGATCTTCGAACCCGGTTTCAGCACCGCCTCGGAAATCACGGAAGTGTCCGGTCGCGGTGTCGGCATGGACGTTGTCCGCAGCGTCCTCGATAAGCTCAAGGGAACCGTTCACATTTCCACGCAAAAATCGCGTGGCACCACTTTTCAACTCCGCGCCCCGTTGACTCTCGCCAGCATTCAGACCCTTCTGTTCCGTGTGGGTGGCCGCCTCTATGCAGTGCCGCTCTCTTCCGTCGTCGAAATCTCGCGCATCAACGAGCAGGAAATCCATCGCATCGACCAGCGCGAAGTTCTGCGCCTGCGCGATCAAATTCTCACACTCGTCCGCCTCGAGCATCTGAGCCGCTTGCGTGCGATCGACTCCGAGCCCCAGAAAAAGAAACACTTTGTCATTGTTATCGGCTCGGCTGAAAAGCGTTTCGGCCTCGTCGTAGACAGCATGGTTGGCGAAGAAGAGCTGGTCATCAAAGCTCTCCCCAGCGATATCGTCGCGAGTGATCTCGTAAGCGGCGCTTCCATCCTTGGCGATGGCACTGTCGTCCTCATCCTTAACGTGCCTGCCGTTCTCTCGCGGCTCTCTCGCTCCGCGCCCTTGGGAGCCATCGCATGAGCGCGCGCATCAAAGTTCTCGTCGTCGATGATTCCGCCCTCATGCGGAAACTGATTCCATCGATCCTTGCCCGCGACCCTGACATCGAAGTTGTCGGTACGGCTATGGACGGGGCTTTCGCTCTGAAAAAAATCGAAGAGCTACGTCCCGACGTCGTCACTCTTGATCTCGAGATGCCTCGCATGGACGGCATGGAAACTCTCCGCCTCATCATGCGCCGCGCTCCCATGCCCGTCGTCCTATTCAGCACTCACTCGAAAGAGGGCGCTTACGCCACTCTCAAAGCCCTCGCTCTCGGCGCCATCGATTTTGTCCCCAAGCCTCAAGACGCTGCCGCTGGCCATCTCGATTCCATCGCCGAGCTTTTGATCGAAAAAATTAAGGTCGCCAAGCGCGCCGCCGGGCGCAAATTGCCCGCCGCCGTCGTTTCCGACGATCCGCCGCAACGCAAAAAAAAGCCGGCTCATGCCGCGATCCCCCCGAATCGCATCGTCGCCATCGGCATTTCCACTGGCGGACCAAACGCCCTCCAGTACGTTCTCTCTCAGATTCCAGCGGAATTTCCCGCCAGCATCATCGTCGTTCAGCACATGCCCGAGGGTTTCACGGAAATGTTCGCAAAGCGCCTTGATGAGTGCTGCGCTCTCGAAGTCCAGGAAGCTCGCTCCGGCGACCTTCTCATCGCCGGCCGCGTCCTCATCTGTCCCGGCAATCGTCACATTATGGTTCGTCGCATGCCCCGGGGTGACATGGCCGTTCTGTCAGACGGCCCTCCCGTCAATGGTCACCGCCCCTCCGCGGACGTCCTCTTTCATTCCGTCGCTCAGCAGTTCGGCCTCACCTCCATCGGCCTGTTGATGACCGGCATGGGCGAAGACGGCGCCGAAGGTCTCGGCGCAATCAAGAATTCCGGCGGCATGACTATCGCGCAGAGCGAGGACACTTGCGTCGTCAGCGGCATGCCCCGCGCCGCCATCTCCAAAGGCTACGCCAGCAAAGTGATTCCCCTGGACAATCTGCCGGGCTTCCTGGTGCAAAATTACGGCAGCGATCGCTCCAGCGCAGAGAAATTCGACAAGAACGAGAAAAACGACAAAAACGACAAAAACGATAAGAACGAAAAATCGGAAAGGACACCCGTTTCTTCCCATCGCACTTAACACCGTGCCGGAAGAAGGAGAAGGCCATGCAACAATTTGCCGCTCTGTTACGGAAAGACAATCAACCCGTTCGCTACCTGGTGGTGGACGACTCCGTCTTCGCTCGCAAGAACATCATCAAGATGATTGAGATGTTCGGCGGAGAAGTCGCCGGTGAAGCCGGCGACGGCCTCACCGCCATCGCGGAGTTCAACCGCACCAAGCCCGACATCGTGCTCATGGATATCACCATGCCGCAGATGGAAGGCATCGAGGCCGTCGAGCGCATCGTTCGCCAGCATGGCGACGCGCGCATCGTCATGGTCTCTTCGGTGGGCTACCAGGAAAATATTCTGGCCGCGCTCCAGAAAGGGGCGAAGCACTTCGTGCAGAAACCCGTCAAGCCCGAAGTCCTTTACGAAATTCTCCGTTACGTTCTCAGTGACGATCCCAACGCCGCTGGCGCGCCCGTCGCCTTCGCAGGAGAAACACGCGCATGAGAATGGAACTCATCCAGCCCTTTATCAACGCTGCCGACGCCGTCTTCGCCGAACTGGTTCAGGCGCCGACTAAAATTCTCGATCTCACGATGGACGAGGACACCTATCGCCGCAAGGGTGTCGCCGCCCTCATCGCCATCAAAGGTGACATCGAAGGCCGCGTCATTCTCGACCTCTCGCCAGAAGTCGCCATGAAAGTCGCCAGCCATCTCGCGGGCTCCGATGTTCCCGATAGCGAGCAAGTCGTTCGCGAAACCGTTTGCGAGCTCGCCAACATGGTTATCGGCAATTCTGTCACGCTGCTCAACGACCAGGGCTTCCGCTTCAAGGTGTTTCCGCCCGAAATTCACATGAATGAAGAAGGCCTCAGAGGCAGCGCCGACACCGAAGCCATGGTCATCGCCGTCGAAACGCCCTGCGGCCTCGCCTATCTCAACATCTCGATGCACTATCTGCATCGCCGCCGCCACGAGCGCGACATCGCATCCGTCATGGACTGATTTTTAGGGGAATTTTCCGAGCAGCCCTTCCTGCTCGGCAAGAAACCACTTCAATCCGCTGAATCCAGCGGCGGCCGAATATAAGCCGCTCCGTGCCTGTACAATCCCGCCGACGGAATCGCCTGCGAAAAAACAATCCGTATCGGCACAAAAATCGCCCCGCTCCCCGGAGTGAACGGCACCGCCACCTCGACCCGCGATCCCTCTCCGTATTTATTCCTGCTCCGAAAACTTAGCCCGCCCTTCGACAAATCCTCGCAAACCGCAACTTCTTCCTGAAATCCCCGCCTTCGGATGCACGCCAAGACTCGCGCCTTCACTCGCGTCCGGTTTCGCCGCGGAATCACGCGCTCCTCGATCGATTGTGGATGCGCCGCGCCCTGCTCCGGCGTCTTAATCTCGGACTGCGCCTCGATCCAGATCGAAGGCGTGTCGCAGTGCTTGCAAAGCCGCGCCACGCACTTCCGCACTTCAAATGATTTCAGCTCCAATTCGTTCAAATAAACCACTTCGCGCCTCTGGCAAAAGCCGCATTCCATCAGTAGTCTTGCCAGCGCCTCTTCCGCTTTGCGCGGAGAAGGGAAGTCAATGTCCCAAAAATCCGCCCGCGGGTCAGAAAGATGAATCGCGTACAGAAACCCGGCCGGCTCATGATCAATCTCCGCCATCACGCGCGCCCGCGCCGTCTTCACCACATCGCCTTCCGCACGCCGCAGTGTAATCTCCTGCCCCGCTGTCAACCTCTCCTCCAACCGCAGCACGCCGCCATTGCGGCTCACCAGCAGCGTTTCCGCGGTGTGCTTCGCCGTCCCGCCGTCGCTCGTCGTCCACGAGGCTTCCACGGGCATGCGGAAGCTCACGCGGTCGCTCTGCCGCAGCCCATCGCTTCGCATAGTTTCGTTTGGCATCAGGGAACTCATCCAATTTAGGATAGCACTCCCAATCCTGCGCCCTCTTTCGCATCGCTTCGCTTTGTCGTACCAACTAATAGTCTGTTCTCATCTCTCCCGCGCCTCACCGCCTCCCCCTGTTGCCTCTTTCGCCCTCCTCGCGCTCGCAAACCCCCTATTTTTCCTCTTCTCTGGCACCCTTATGGAACAGAGGGGAACGCCTGTCCGGCTCATCCTGTTTCATCCTTCCCCGGCTTAATGCATAATGGGCAACGTTATTTCCATGGACGACCGAATCTCTGACGGATTGCCACGCAAAGCCAGCGTACGCGACCGCCGTTACGCCATCCGCTATCCCTTTGCTGCCGACGCCGAGGTCCTCGACCTAGAATCCGGCGCCCGTTCCGATGGCGTCACTTCCGATCTTTCCCTCGGCGGCTGTTTCATCTGCACCAGCAAACCGCTTCCCGTGAAATCCCGCACCCGTGTCACCTTAAAGCGCAAGGATGAAAACGTCGAAGCCCTCGCCACCGTCCGCATCGTCAAGCCCAAAATCGGCATGGGCCTCGAATTCATCGACCTCGAACCCGCCTCCGTCGCGGTCCTCACTCGCTGGCTGGACCACCTCCGCCGCGAACGCTAGTCCTTCGCGTTTTTCCGTCTTTTTCGTTTCCGCCCTCGCCGCTTTTCTTCGTCCTCCCAGCTCTTTCTGCGAGTCCCTTAACCTATTTCCTCGATCGGCGCGGCGCCGGTCCCTGTCAGGCGACATCCCGAATGCTATACTCTCCGATTGCGAGAGAGTTGCGCGCAAGTCCATCCTAATATTCCGCCCCCGCCTCTCCTCTCTCGCGAAAGGTAGGTCGCTCTTGTTTCGCCACACAATCCCGATTGGCCGCGTCTTTGGAATACCCATCGAACTCGACTACTCCTGGTTCTTGATCGCCGCCCTAATCACCTGGATGCTTGCCGTCAGTTACTATCCCGTTGAATTCAAGGGCGGCACGACCATGGAATACTGGCTGATGGGGGCCGTGACGGCCGTATTATTTTTCGTCAGCATCGTTGTTCATGAGCTCGCCCATTCGTGGATCGCCCTTCGCTACAAAGTACCCGTAAACAGAATCACGCTCTTCATTTTTGGCGGTGTCTCGCAGATCGCCGGCGAACCGCCCAGCGCCAGCGCCGAATTCCTCATTGCCGTTGTCGGCCCGCTTACCAGCTTTGCTCTCGCCGCGCTCTTCTACCTTGCAGAACCGCTGCTAGTGAATATCGTGCCGGCCCTAGAGATTGCCAAATATCTGGCCCTCATCAACGCCATCCTCGGTTTGTTCAACCTCATTCCAGGATTCCCTTTGGACGGAGGACGCGTATTTCGCGCCATCGTCTGGGGGATAAACAAGAACTTCCGCCGCGCCACCCTAATCGCCGCAAGCACGGGCCGTTTCTTCGGCTTCCTCTTCATCGTTTGGGGAGTATGGCAGGCGCTGAAGGGGAATGTCGCCAACGGTTTGTGGATTGCTTTTATCGGTTGGTTTTTGGAAAGCGCGGCCGCATCCCAAGTTCAGCAGCAAATGGTGCAAGGGCTATTGCTCGGCCACAGAGTATCCGAGGCGATGGGAGATGCGTGCATGCATGTCCCAGGCGAGACTACATTGCAAGAGCTAGTCGATCAGGAAGTCCTGACGCACGGCCGTCGCTGCTTTTTGGTGTACCGCGGCGATCGCCCCGTAGGATTGCTGACGTTGCACAACATAAAAGAGATCCCTCGAACTTCCTGGACAACGACCACCGCGGTAGAGGCGATGATCCCACTTGAAAAGCTAAGCACCACCGATCCCAACGCGGAATTGTGGACAGCTCTGGAAAGGATGGGCGTGGACGGCATCAATCAGATGCCTGTTATGCAGGCAAACAATCTTGTCGGCATGCTTTCGCGAAGCGACATCGTCAATTACCTTCAAACTCTGCAGCAAGTGGGCCCTCGAGGAGAACGCGGGTGACGCCTCAGCCATAAGCCGGGAATCGTCCGTCGCGCACCCTGAATCACGCCGCGCCCCCGCAATCCACCGTGCCTCGAATCCCTGCCCTCTAGCTTTCTGAGCTCTGTTCCGTAAATACTGGTGTCGTCTTGCTCCGATGAGCCGGCGCTTTGAGTTCATCGTTCGTTCGGGGTTCTAAACCATGCCGCTCGTTTCCGTGACTCGCCTTCGTGTCCGCTCATGGCGGTTCCTGCCTTCATTTTTTCTCTACGGGCTCCGTTCCGCGCATCAGGCGGGCCGCGCTGAAGGCTATCTAGCCGTTAAGCTCTTGAACGATCGCAATCGCACCTTTTGGACCGTCACTCTCTGGTCTTCCGAGGCGGCCATGAAGAAATTCATGATTTCAGGCACGCACGGTCGTGCCATGCGCAAGCTCCTTCATTGGTGCGATGAAGCTGCCCTCGCCCACTGGTCGCAGGAATCCTCCACCTTACCCTCCTGGACCGAAGCCCACTCTCGCCTGCAATCCGATGGTCGCCCCTCCAAAGTGAATCATCCTTCTCCAGTCCATATTGCCCACCGCTTTCCCGAACCGCGTGTCGGCCCGCGCGGCGACATTCGTTTCAAATAGCCCCCTTCCGCTCCTGCGGTTTGGCCGCCTCCCCTGCTTTCACGTCAGCACTTGTTCAAGCAACTGCCCCACAGCCCGACGCGCCTCCAGGATCGAATACCGATGATCCATCGCTCCCGCCAAATCCGTATTCGCGAAAGCAATCCGTCCAAACGGTTCGCCTCGCAGCACATCACGCGGCGCCGGCTTGCCGTCCTTCCCAAGGAAAAATCCCGGCTGCGGATTCAAGTACGCATGGCCCCAGCGATTCAACACAATTCCTGCGATGTCGCGCTCCGCATCAAATCCCGCGCCCGCAAACATCTCCGTAAGCTGCTGCCGGATTCGCAGCTCGTATTCGCGGAACGAAGTAGTGATCATCTCGCCGCGCCCGCGATGCCCCTGGTTTTCCGTCGACTCGCCTGGATACGAGTAGAGAACTTTCACCGAAAGCACGACTGGGTCATCCGGGCTGATCGTTGGCGCCACGTCGCCGCACACCGCCTGTCGTACCACATCAAAATAATTCCCAACGCCCTCAAACCACCTGCATCCCGTAATCCCCATTTTTTGCAAAAACCGCCAGTTGCGCACCGCGACATTCGCCATCATGCAAGGCGAGCGGTAGAATTGCGCGTATGCATTTCGCTGCGGCTCACCCAAATCCTTGATGATGCGCTTCGCCGTCCAGCTTCCTCCCGCCATCACCGCCGACCGCGCCTTCACGCGAAACACCTTTCCATCCTTCGCGTAAGCAATCGAAAGGGAATTCGCTTTCGCCGGATCGCCATCGTGCCGCACAGAAACCGCCGTCGCGGAAAGCCGCAGCCGCACATTCGATCCAGCCGCATCCAGCGCTGCAAAATTCACCGTCCCGCGCGTAACTCCATCCACCGTTGCTGGACTATCGATGGAAGCCGGCAACAGCGCCTTGGCCATGAGCCGCGCAATCGTCGTATTCCCACCGGGAAACATTTGCACCGTTTCGCCCGACCCGTCGTCCCACGGATGCAGCAAATCCGCCGCATAATCGCAAAACGCGGACAGTGCATCCGGCCCCAAACCGGAGCCGCCCCCTTCGACTGGCGAGAGATACGTCCGAATTGTTTCGCGGCTCAGTCCATACCGTTCCATCATGTGCTCTTCAAGCGTTACGGAATCAAGCTTGCGCGAAATTTCATCGCCTTCGTATTTCGGCGGATAAAATTTCGATTCGTCAGCCGCCGCTCCAGAAAACCATCGCAGCAATTCGTGCCGTGCATCCGAAGAAACCGGCGCGCCCTCCATCTTTTTGCCGACCGGATCAATCAGCCACATCCCCGTCTTCTGCCCGAATTTTTCTCCAAACCAGAAGCCGTACTGCCCGTCGCTCAACCCCGCCGAATCGTACGGCGTGCGTCCCAGCGTCATCGCCGGCCCGGAGCCGCCCCACTTTTGATACGTCAACTTCGGCGCTTTCACTCCAATCGAATCGTAAAAACGCGCAATGAAACTGTAAGGATAGGGAACCAAATAAATCGCCGAACCCTGATGCGCGATCAGCCGCTTTCCATCCACCTCAAATTCATTTTGTTTCGCTTCGCCCCCAAAAATCGGATGATTCTCGAGAATCAAACACGTTTTCGCTGCTCCTGTCCGACGTTGTTCGGTTTGTCGAAGAAAGAAAAGCGCCGCAGCCAGTCCGCTGATTCCGCCGCCGACGACAACGCAGTCGTACGTCTCGCCAGTCTCGATCGTGTCCGCGGGCAAGGGGTCATACGCGCCGTCGCGCATTTTGTGCCCGGAATCCATCACCGCGTACGTATTTCCGTTCGAGCGGCTGTACTCGCCCACGCCGCCATACCCCGTCCAATCGTCTTGCGCAGCGCCCGGCGCGGAAGTTCTGGACAGCGCCAGAAGCTCAGCGGGATTCAAGCCGCCGAGCAATCCAGCTCCGGAAGCCAGCAGCGTCGAACCCAAAAAATCCCGCCGCGTGATGGAAGCATCCATCCCTATCGCTCGGTCGCCAGGAACGTCTTTCCTTGCATCACTCATAATCGAGCCGCGGGGAGATTAGTGACGTATCGGGCATGCGTTCGCTTTTCTCCTAATCATAAAGCGCCTTCGTCGCCCAAATACTACGCCCGGGGAGAGGCAACCGCACCGCCAGACACCCCAAGGAAATCATTGCTTCCTCAGATCCCCGATATTCATCGTTCTGCAACGAATGTTACAGTATAATCCGACAGCCGGCCGATGAGCGGGGACGCACTTGCGGCGGTGCGCCCTCGAACGGGGCAGGCAATCAGCACACAACGAATCGAATTGCGCAACAGATGTTGCAGGAGCGGAAGTTGAAGCAAAACGGAACTTCGCGGAGCGAGAAGAACACGGGATCGGCTTGACAGAACGCAACACTCGTTGGAATGGCGTTGCCGCGGACGTGATGTCGTTCCGTTGAAGCCGAGCCTTTCGAGCCGGAAACGTCCGGAATTCGCCGGGTATCTGCCGGATTGTGATGCATCCACGCAGTTTGAGTTAGAAGTAGCGCAAGGAACCTGCCACCGGGAGCTTTATGAAGATTGAATCCATCACTTTGCACGAAATTCAAATGCTCCTCAAGGCGCCCTTCGAGACGAGTTTCGGTGTTTCCCACCAGCGCAGAATTATTCTCGCCGAAGTCGTTGCGGACGGAGTGAGCGGCTGGGGCGAAATCACAGCGAGCGAAACGCCGGGCTACAACTCCGAGACCACCGACACCGCCTGGCATGTCATCTCGGATTTTGTCGCTCCCGCGCTAATCGGTAGAACGATCTCCCACGCCGCGGAGTGTCTTCCCTTGCTAGCCGCGATCCGTGGACATCAGATGGCCAAGAGCGGAGTAGAAAATGCTCTTTGGGACGCCGAGGCGCAGCTCAAAAACGTTCCGCTGTCGAAGTTGCTCGGCGGTGCGCTGGAAGAAATTACAAGCGGAGTGTCTCTCGGCATTCGCGAAAATCCGCAAGCCCTGGTGAAAAAAGTAGAAGAAGAGCTCCGCAGCGGATACCAGCGCATCAAGTTGAAGATTAAACCGGGAAAAGATTTGGAATACGTTGATGCAGTCCGCAAACAATTTCCCGAAATCCTCCTTTCTGTAGACGCGAATTCCGCTTACCGCCTCGAAGACGCCGCCCATCTCCGAAAGCTCGATGAATTTAAGCTGCTCATGATCGAGCAGCCGCTCCATTGGGACGACATTTACGCGCATTCGAAATTGCAGTCCCAGATTCAAACGGCCATCTGCCTCGACGAATGCATCAACAATGCCCGGCACGCACTGGCCGCCATCGAACTGAAAGCCTGCCGCATCATTAATATCAAGCTCGGCCGCGTCGGCGGGCACAGCGAAGCCCAGCGCGTTGAAGAAGTCTGCCGCACACATTCCATCCCAGTGTGGTGCGGCGGAATGCTCGAGACCGGAATCGGCCGTGCGCACAACATCGCTATGTCGACGCTCGCGGGCTTCACGCTTCCCGGCGACGTGTCCGCGAGTAAACGGTACTGGGCCGAGGACATTATCGAGCCCGAAGTCGAAGTCACACCAAAGGGAACCATCCGCGTTCCAAGGTCACCCGGAATCGGATACACAGTAAGGCGCGACCGCATCGAAAAACTCACCGTGCGCACAAACCATTGGGGAAGCAAGCGGACCGCCGCTTAAGTTTCAGAACGCGAACCGCACCTCTACAAACAGCAAATCACCAATGCCCATCAGCCGAATTGCCTGCTATCCTCTTACGGCGCGCGATAGTCAAACAGCACAGATTTTGTGCCGAGAGGAAGGCAAAGGCGATGAAACGTCTGATCGTAGTGGCGATGTGGACAGTATTCTCGAGTTCGGGAATCCTGGCGCAACGGCTGCCGGACAACGTCGTCCCTGACTCTTACGACTTGAAGTTCGAACCGGATCTCAGCAGCGCGACATTCACGGGCGACGAAACGATTCATATTCACCTTCAAAAACCAGCGACATCGATCGTCCTGAATTCCGCTGAAATCGAATATAAGGAGGTGTGGATCGGCTCAGCGGATTTCAAACAAGCCGCCGCGGTAACCACCAACGACAAGAACGAGATGGCGACGTTCACCGTGCCAGCCGCAGTGCCGGCCGGACCCGCCGAAATCCACATTCGCTTTACCGGAATTCTGAACGACAAGCTTCGTGGCTTTTACTTGAGCCAAACGGCCCGCCGCCGTTATGCGGTCACGCAATTTGAAGCGACGGACGCGCGCCGCGCTTTTCCCTCATTTGATGAGCCCGCGTACAAGGCCGTGTTCCGAATCGCGCTCGTCGTCGACAAAGGCGACACAGCCATTTCGAACGGTACAATCGTTTCCGACACGCCGGGCCCCGAGACCGGCAAACACACCTTGCAATTTTCAGATTCGCCCAAGATGTCTTCCTATCTTGTGGCCATGATGGTCGGAGACTTCGCATGTATCAGCGGCGGCGCGGACGGTATTCCCATCCGCGTGTGCGCGGTGCCCGAAAAGAAGGACCTGCTTTCCTACGCGTTGCGCGCCGCCGAAAACAATCTGAAGTTTTACGACACCTATTTCCAGACGAAGTATCCGTTCCAAAAGCTGGACATCATCGCGTTTCCAGATTTTTCCGCGGGCGCTATGGAAAACACGGCGGCTATCACGTACCGGGAAACGCTGCTCACTATTGATGACAAAACCGCCTCCGTCGACGTCCATCGCGCCGTTGCCGACGTTCTCGCACACGAAATGGCGCACATGTGGTTCGGCGATCTGGTGACAATGAAGTGGTGGAACGACATCTGGCTCAACGAAGGCTTCGCCACGTGGATGGCCTTCAAACCTGTCGAATCGTGGGATCCGGCGCGGCACGCCGAGCGCGAAGAAATTCAGCAGACCCAGGACGCTCTCTCCACGGATTCGATTGCCTCAGTGCGACCAGTCCGAGGGAAAGCAGATACGACAGCCGAGATACAAACGCTTTTCGATGGAATCGCCTATGCGAAGGCCGCGTCCGTTCTGCGAATGGTGGAAGCCTACGTTGGCCCGGACGTTTTCCGTAAAGGCGCGAACGCCTATCTCGCAAGGCACGCCTACGGAAATGCCGCCGCGGAAGATTTTTGGGATCAAGTGGCGGCCACCTCCGAAAAACCAGTGGATAAAATCATGGCGAGTTTTACGGAGCAATCCGGCGCGCCTCTGATCACTGTCAAATCGGAATGTGCCGGCGGAGGCAGCACCGGCGGACGCTTCCACAAAAAGAAGGCGAAAGAAACCACGAAAGTAACGCTCTCGCAGGAACGCTATTTCGGCGATGCGGAAAGAATGGCGGCCGGCTCGCAGGAAATCTGGCAAGTTCCCGTGGATCTTCGCGCCGATGGAGAAAAGGATGGCACGTATTTTCTGCTGACGCAGCGGCAACAATCTTTTGAACTGCCCGGATGCTCGCCGTGGGTGTACGCCAATGCGGGCGCGCGGGGCTACTACCGCAGCGGTTACGATCCAGCCGTTTTTGCAAAAATCAGCGATGAACTCGAGACTACTTTTTCGCCCGAGGAGCGCATTCAATTCCTCGCTGACGAATGGGCGATGGTCCGAATAGGCCGGCTCAATATCGCGGATTTTCTTGGGACGCTCGAAAAAATGAAGGGTGAACGCACGCGTGCCACTGTGGCCGCGATGACCGAACACTTCGCAGGCATTCACGATTACATCGTCAGCGATGCCGACCGCGCGGCTTTCGAGCAGTGGGTTCGGAATCTTCTAAAACCGATGGCGGCGGATTTGGGAGAAACGCCCGCCTCAGGCGACTCCGATGACAAGCGAGGTTTGCGCTCCGACGTTTTCGCAACTCTCGCAACCTACGGGCGCGATCCGCAACTTATCGAGAGATCCCGCGCCATCGTGGAGCAGTACATGAAGGATCCAGCTTCCGTGGATGGGGCGATTGCGGGGAATGCGCTATCGGTCGCGGCCCTCGTGGGCAACACGGACCTGTACGACCGGTATCTGGCGCAGCTGAAATCGGCGAAGACGCCGGAGGAGTATTACAACTACTTTCATGCGCTCGGCCAGTTTCCAAGCGCAGATTTAGCGAAGCGCACCATTGAATTTGCCCTCGGGCCCGATGTGAAAAATCAGGATCTCGATCTGGTTGTAGCTCCTTTACAGAACGTGAATACGCAAGCCGCTGCCTGGGAATTATTCAAAACTAGCTTCAAGGCCATCACTGCGAAAGGAGATGCTTCTCTGGGCGAAGGCATCGCGGAGGTTGCGGGCGTCTTCTGTGATGGAAAATTGCGGGATGACGCGCAAGAGTTTTTCGCCGCCCAGAATCTTCCTGGATCGGAGCGCATCCTGCAAAATGCCAAAGACCGCGTGAATGCATGCATCGAATTCCGCTCGCTCCAGCAGTCCAACCTCTCGGAATATTTGAAACATTCGCCGGCAACCGCGAAGTAGACGCGAGCCACTGATAGCGGGGCACCGTGTGCACGGAGCACGTCGCTCGCCCTGTGCCATCGCTCATTCGGGCGTGCCGGGCCGTCCGCAGCAAAACGCTTGACAATCGAGCCCGTCCTACTTAGTCTCCCTCACACAAGAATGCAACAAATGTTTCATTCGTCCGCGCTCCGTCAAAGCGTCTCGCAAGCGCTGCCTGTCAGTCCCGCGCGGCGTTGGTTGAAGGGGAGGCTGTTCCGGTGAAAAAATCAATGCAGGCGAGAGTGGGATGGATGGTTTGTGCGGCGATTCTCGGTTGCGCTGCGATCTATGCGCAAGCACCGAGGCCCAAGGATTCGATGGCGCGAGCGGTTGAAGGAAAAGCCGTTACTGCCGCGGAAGCCCCCGCCAAGACTCCGGAGCTGACGGCGGACGACCTCGGAGCATTTCTTGACGGCTTCATGCCGCAGGAGATCGAACACGCGGACATTGCAGGGGCGGTCATCGCGGTGGTGAAAGACGGCCAACTCGTTTTGGCGAAGGGCTACGGTTACGCGGACGTGGCCAAGAAAACCCCAATTTCGCCGGAAACCACGCTCTTCCGTCCCGGCTCAATTTCCAAGTTGTTCACCTGGACCGCGGTGATGCAACAAGTCGAGCAGGGCAAACTGGACCTCGACCGCGACGTCAACGATTATCTCGATTTCAAGATTCCGCCCGCGTTCGGAAAGCCTATCACGCTGCGGGACATCATGACGCACCGGACGGGCTTCGAGGAGACGGCGAAAGATTTGTTCGTTGGATCTGCGGAAGACTTGCGCCCGCTCCCACAATATTTGCAAGCGCACATGCCCGCGAGGATTTTCCCCCCGGGAACGACGCCAGCCTATTCAAATTATGCAACGACATTGGCGGCCTACATCGTCGAGCGCGTTTCCGGGCAGGACTTTAATGATTACGTCGAACAGCACTTCTTCAAGCCGCTGAATATGGCGCATGCCACGTATCGCCAGCCGTTGCCGGAAGCGCTCAAGCCGTTCATGTCCAACGGCTACCAGCTCGGGTCCGGCGAGGCGAAGCCGTTCGAGTATGTGCAGGTGGCTCCGGCCGGCTCGCTCGCGGCCTCTGCGGTGGATATGACGCACTTCATGATCATGCATCTGCAAAACGGGCGTTACGGGGACGTGCAAATTCTGAAGCCGGAAACAGCGATCGAGATGCACGCGCGGCAAGCAGGCTGGCCGCCGGCGATGAACGCCATGTGCCTGGGTTTTTATGAGCAATTGGAAAACGGCCATCGCGTCATCTCGCATGGCGGAGACACGGTTTATTTCCACAGTGACTTGTTCTTGATTCTCGACGCCAACGCTGGGATCTTCGTGTCTTACAACAGCGCTGGGCGCGGCGAAATCGACGCGCGCGGCCTTCTTTACGACAAATTCATGGACCGCTATTTTCCGGCGCCTCCACCGAATGAACCGGTTCTGGCCAGCGCCACTCAGGATGCGCAGAGCGTTGTGGGCGACTACGAAGTCAGCCGGCGATTTGAAACAAATGTTCTGGCAGTGACCACCGTGATCGGCGAGACCAAGGTTACCTTCAACCCGAAAGACAGCACCATCTCCATGGCGGGGATGAAGGGGCTAAATCAGCAGCCGATACATTACCGTGAAATTGCGCCGATGGTTTTCCGTGACGTGGATGGAAAAGCAAAGGTTGCTTTCGTTAAGGACGCGGCAGGCCGGCGCGTGGCGTACATCGATTATCCGTTCATGGTATTCCAACAAGTGAACAACATGTTCGACAAGCAGGGCGTGAACTACTTCATCATCGGTTTCAGCTTGTCCGTGATTATGCTCACTCTGCTGTTGTGGCCGATAGCGGCGATGATTCGCAAGCATTACGGAAAGCCGCTCACTTTGGATGACGGCGCGAAGCGGCTCCGCATGGTCGTGCGGCTGGTTTGCTTTGGCGTGGTGATTTTCGTGGTGGGGCTGCTTATCTTTGTTAGCAAGCTCAGCAATCCTTCCGGATTATCCGAGCGCACGGATGGATGGCTGCACCTGCTGCAGGTCATCGGTCTAATTGCTGGACTGGGATCGCTGATAGCCATCTACAATGCCGTGAAGTCCTGGGGCGATGGTCAGCAATGGTTCTGGAACAAACTCTGGAATACGTTTCTGGCCTTCGGATGCGTTGGGTTTTTCTGGTTTATTTACCACTGGCACTTGCTGAATTTCCATTTGAACTACTGAGCGCGCCGAAGCGGATCGCCGGCTCTAAGAAGTTCGCGTGGGGCGGAATGCCTTTCCGCAGCCTTCGTTTTAATGTCCGAAAGCGGGAAGCGTGGCAATCAAGGCTTTGGCGCCATTCCAGAGAATCTGTACGCCGATGCACACCAGCAGAAACGACGAGAGGCGCATGATGACAGTCATCCCCGTGTCACCTAGTACGCGCGCCAGGTGATCCGAGAAACCGTAACAGACATAGACGCTCACGGCGATGATCAAGGAGCCGACAATTACAGCGAGAAGCTCTAGATAATTTACGCCATGGTTGCGGGGGATGTTCGCGCCCAGGGTGATCGCCACGGAGATCGAGCCGGGCCCGACGGTCAAAGGCAACGTCAGCGGATAAAAGGCGTTCTTGAATTCGTCCCGGCGCGCTACTTTTTTGCGAACGTTCTGCTCCCGGTCGTCATCATCATCCGTGCGATTCAACATCGCCCAGCCGGTGGAAACGACGACGAGTCCTCCGCCGACTTGAACCACTGGCAAAGAGATCCCGAAAAAACTGAGGATGTGCGTGCCGATCAGGCAAGAACACACCAAGAGAAAGAAGCTATTCACAGCCACCCGCCAGGAAAGCGCGCGGCGGTCCGGCGCGGAGTAGTCTTTCGTCAGCGTCAGAAAAATCGGGCTGCCGCCCAGCGGGTTCACGATGGGGAAGAGCGCGCTGAGGATTAAGAGTGTGCTTTTTGCGGCTTCCAGCAAGGGCATTCTCCAGAGTCTGAAGTATAGCCGAGGCGCCTTTTCCCGTCCTAATCGTGGCCCGCACCGGTCAGAATGGACGGAACGCGGCTGGAGCGCAAGCTGCGCCAACTTGACGAACAACGTTCCACGGATGCAGGCGACTGCTGCTTGCCCCGAGTGGCGACGTGCGCTAGAGTCGCGGTTCCAGTTTGGGGAGGACAATGGCGATAAAGAAAAAGGGCATCGGAGGCGGGCAAGGCGCTCCCGGAGAAAAGGTCAGGATCTTCATACCGCGAGCCCGCATCCACCGGCGAATCCTGGAAATTGCAAAGCAAATTCGCGACGATTTTCCGGACGAGCCATTGCTTCTGGTAGGCGTTCTGAAAGGCGCGGTGTTTTTTCTCTCCGATTTGGCGCGCGGAATTCCTGGCGAGGTGTCGCTCGATTTCATTGCCGTGTCCAGCTATGGAAAGGATACGCGCTCGTCAGGCCAAGTGAGGCTGACTAAGGACTTGGACGCGAGTATCGAAGGGAAAACGGTGATCGTGGTCGAAGATATTTTGGATACCGGCATGACGCTGCAATATCTCTTGCGGATTCTTGAACAGCGCAAGCCGAAGCGGTTGCGCGTCGCGGTGCTTCTGGACAAACCGGAGAGGCGCATCGCTTCTGTGCAAGCAGAATACGTCGGATTCAGCATCCCCAACGAATTCGTCGTTGGGTTTGGACTCGATTATGCCGAGCGGTACCGCAATCTTGAGGGAGTCGGAGTGCTGACTCTCAAGCCGCCCGAGAAAGCCAAAAAAGCAGGCGATTGATTGCACTGCGCTACGAGGACGCAGAGTTCGAGGCGGCCGGCGCAGCCATGTCTGTGTTGCCACACAGCCGGACGAACTCTAATCGCGCCTCGCCTGCCTGCTATAATGATATGAGTTCATGAATCCCACCAACGAATCGACTGACGCAACTGCCACGCAAACGGCGGCTACCGAACCGAAGGAAGTTTCCGCCGAAGTTCTGACCACGCTGGCCGAAATCGGTGAAGAGGTCAATTCATCCCTCGATCTGGACGAGGTGCTCGCGCGTAGCGCCGCATTGATCAAAAAGCACATCGACTACGAAATTTTCGGGGTGCTGATGGTTGAGGGCAACGGCGCGTACCTCAAACACAGATTTTCCATCGGCTATCCGCGGGAACTCGCCAACAATTTGCATGTGCCGATCGGTCAAGGGATCACCGGGACAGCGGCGGCGACTGGCCACCCGGTCCGCGTGGGCGATACTTCCAAAGACGCCCGATACATCAACGCGATTGAAAGCGTGCGCTCGGAACTGGCCGTGCCGCTGATGTTGCAGGGGAAATGTGTGGGTGTGCTCGATATCCAAAGCGGGCAACTGAACTACTTTACGCGCGAGCAGCAAAGCATACTGACGCTTCTCGCGAGCCGTCTTGCTGTGGCTATCGAGAATGCGCGTTTGTTCCAGCGAGTGAGGGCGCAGGCGGAGACGCTGCTGCTGCTGAATGAAGTGGGGCGCGAGACCAGCTCGATTCTCGACGTTGAGGAATTGCTGCGGCGCGCGGCCGAGCAGATCAAGCGCGTGATCGATTACCAGATATTGAGCCTCATGTTGTATGACGAGGATCAGAAAGTGTTTCGCCATCGTTTGGACGTGAAGCACGGGCAGCGCGTTCAAGGGAAAATGCGAGTGGCGGCGAGCGAGGGGATCGTCGGTGCGGCCGCGTCGCTGAAAGAGGCGGTGGTCGTTTCGGACGTGACGGTCGATCCGCGATATTTGATGGTGAATCCCGAGACGCGATCGGAGCTGGCCATTCCCATGATGCACAAGGGGAAAGTGATTGGAGTGCTCGATCTCGAAAGCCCGCAGCTGAACTATTTTACCGAGGACCACGTTCAGACACTTTCGATTCTGGCGGCGAATCTTGCCGTGTCCCTAGAAAACGCGCGTTTATACGAACAAGTGGCGCGCGATGAGGCGCGTCTGGAGCGCGATTTGCAGGCGGCGAAACGCATCCAGGGGGCGCTGCTGCGGTCAGTGCCGGGCGAAGATTTCGGATTGGATTTGGCGGCGCGGTATCTTTCCGCGAGAGAAGTTGGCGGCGATTTGTACGATTTTTTGCGATATGGACCGCAGCAGCTTGGGATCGCGCTTGGCGATGTGAGCGGGAAGGGAACAGCGGCGGCGCTTTATGGCGCGGTGGCCATCGGGATTATGAGAAGTTTGGCTCCGCAAAAGCTTCAGCCGGCGGAGATGCTCAAGCAGATGAACCAGATTGTCGGCGAGCGGCGGATCGAGGGGCGCTTCATGACCGCGTGCTTCGCGACATGGCAGAGGGGGCGGAGCAAGTTGCGGGTCGCGAATGCGGGGCAATCGCAGCCGCTGCTTTATAAGGACGGGCGCTGCGACAAAATCGCGTTAACGGGATTTCCGCTCGGAATTTTTGAAGAGGTGAGCTACGACGAATGGGGCGTGACGCTCGCGCCTGGAGATATTCTCGTTTTTCACTCCGACGGAATTTCGGAGACGAGCAACAGCGAAGGGCAATTCTTCGGGACGGAGAAAATTCGTGCGATCATCGAGCAGCAAAATGCTCTTGGCGCAAGCGAGCTTGCGGATTTGATTTTCCGTGAGGTGGATTGGTTTGCGCAGAGCGCGCCGCTGGCGGACGACAGGACTCTGGTGGTGTTGAAGGTGCGATGAGCTCGCAGGCCAGTAGTTCCCACAAGAAGTTGACATTCGTCGATCCCGCGGAATTCACGCCGCAGTTTGCCTGGAAACATTCGCCCCGGCAGAAGGGCGTGGAGCATGTGTTTTGTGAGGGCGTCGACCTCGTGGCGGCGGCTGCGTCGTTCGGGACACCAACTTATCTTTACAGCTCCGCTGCGATTACGAATGCTTACACGGAGTTGGAGCGTGCACTTGGCAAAACGCCGCATACGATATGTTTTGCCGTGAAATCCAACGGGAATCTTTCGATTTTGAATCAACTCGCGAAATTGGGGAGCGGGTTTGACATCGTTTCGGGCGGCGAGCTGGAACATTTGGGGCATCTGGGAGTGCGCGGCGACCGGATTGTATTTTCCGGCGTAGGCAAGACGCGGCACGAGATTCGCGATGCGTTGCGATATGCGCCCTCTTTGCGCGGCGGACGTTCGGCGCGTCGCGGCGGCGGGATTCTCCTTTTCAATGTTGAATCCGAAGCGGAACTGGAGGTTCTGCTGGAAGAATCGGAACGCCATGCAGGACGCGGCGGAAAGGTTCCAAATGTAGCGATTCGCGTCAATCCAGATGTGGCGGCGGGCGGACATCCGCATATCTCGACTGGAAAACACACGCACAAATTTGGGCTCGATTGGCCGGAAGCGCGGCGGCTGTATCTGGCGCACAAAGATTCCAAGCATTTGCATTGGAGGGGAATCAGCGCGCACATCGGGTCGCAAATCGTTTCGCTCGATCCGTTTCGCCGCGCGTTTCGGCGGATCGCGGGATACGTCGAGGAATTGCGGCGAGCGGGGATCGAGCTCAAATATCTGGATCTCGGGGGCGGACTCGGCGTGAGGTACACGAGCGAGAAGACGTCTTCGCGATTGGATTACGCCCGCATGGTTGCGGGATTGGTTCGGCCGCTTGGTTTGCACCTCCTGCTTGAGCCGGGACGCTCGATTATTGCCAGCGCCGGGATTTTGCTGACGCGAGTAATTTATACAAAGCGGAACCGCGGGAAAACGTTTGTTGTTGTCGATGCGGCGATGAACGATTTGCTGCGGCCGGCGCTTTATGGCGCGGTTCATCCGATCACGCGGATTGCGCGAGAGGCGGGGGAGAGAAAAATTCCCGCCCATCGCGTGGACATAGTCGGCCCGGTCTGCGAGACGGGAGATTGTTTGTTGCACGATTGGCCGCTCGGCGAAGTAAACCCGGGCGACCTGCTTGCTATCTGGGCCGCAGGGGCTTACGGCATGGCGCAGGCTTCCAATTACAATGCGCGGACGCGGCCAAGCGAGGTGTTGATTGATGGGACCCGCACAAAGCTTATACGGCGGCGGGAGACGCAAGACGACTTGCTGCGGACGGACGTGTTGGCGCCGACGCGGCGTCCGCGATTCTAGGATCTTCTCAGGCAGGTAGGTCAGGCACTTTGCTCCTTTCGCCGGCCATTCATTCACAGTGCACCAGGTGCTGCCGGTCGATTCTGTCAACCATCCCCCCGGTCCGTACCACCATGGAAGCCCACCCCCCGGGGTGTTTTCTGCAAGGAGTGTGGAATCGCCTGAAAAGAATGGGGATAGAGAAATCGGCAGTGCAAAAGAGTGCGTAAGAGTATGAAAACAAAGGAAGCGTAAGTGTCGGGGAATGATATTGATGCGGACTCTTGGGGAGAGGCTGCGGTGGGCAAGGGGGAGGCGAGTACCAAAACGGGAACGGGATGCGGGCTGGCGACCCAAAGCCATAAATAATGATAGTACACAATGGTGGAATTGTCAAGAGAATTATAAATGGTTTGGGATGAAGAGGTCAGGGGCGCGAAGGACCGTGGTCCTTGTTCCGTGGCCCGTGATCCGTGAAGAAGAGTGACCGTGGCGATTGGCGGGAGCGGGGTTGAAGTGGAAGGTTTTCTTAACACAGAGGTCGCAGAGAACGCAGAGAAGAAGATGAGGTTGAACCCAAGACCCGGGTTCCGAAGCCGAACCGGAGGCACCCACACCCGGCCGATGAAATCAAAGTCGATTAGAATGAAAAAACACTACGAACAGGGGAGAACGCAACCGTGGCAAAACACAACCGTAGTGAGGTAGATGAATACATAGCAAGATGCCCTAAAGAGGCGCAAGGCGGTTTGGCAAAGATCAGAGCGGCCATACGGGCGGTAGCGCCCGGAGCCACTGAACGCACCGATTACTTCCAGATGCCCGGGAATTCCGATCCAGGAATTGATTATTACGACGGGATGTTTGCTTGGTTCAGCTTCAAGAAACCACACATACGCCTGCATGTACCCCCTTCCGTAATACAAGAACATAGGAAGGAACTTGCAGGTTCTGCTACAACGAAAGCCATTGTGAGCTTCCCGATGGGTAAACCAATGCCTATGACATTGGTGAAGAAACTGGTGAAAGCAAGTATAAAGGCAATGACGGATAAGTCTGAGTAGACTTCGCCATCGCCGTGTTCTTCCATTGTGTTGTATGAATCGGTGGCGAGAATCAGGATGAGGTCATGGGCAAGACCAAAGAGTCCTACATCGAGAAACCTGTGCCGGCTGAGGACGAGGAAGACGACGCTACGCTGGCTGCGATTGATGAAGGGATTGCGGACGCCAAGGCTGGGCGTGTGTTTTCTGCCGAAGAGGTGCGGAAGAAGTTCACCGGGAAGCAGTTGGCGGAGCTGCTGGCCAAGGCCAGTTTGTCGGACGATAATGCGAAGGCTTGGCGGCGGGATTTGAAATCGGCACGGAAGAGGCTGAAGGCGCCGGCGGATAAATGGCGCAGGAAATGATGAGATTTCGGAGAGGAAAAACCTTAAGAGAGATTTCTCTCTGCGCAGGCCGACACGTTCGCAGGAAGCGAGCGTGGAAGAAAGAGCGTCGGCCCGCTCCGTTCGAAATGACCGGTGCGGGCTGCGAATTGAAACGATAGGAGCACAGACTGAAGTCTGTGCCACCGTTGCTTAGTCGTGGTGGAAATAGAAGAGGTTGCCGTCGAGATCCTGGACGGTGAACTGGCGTAATCCCCAGGGCTTTTTTTGCAGAGGATCCACGATGTTCGCGCCTGACGACTGCAGTTCCTGGTACGTCGCGTCGATATCTTCGGCGAACACCCAGTGGATGGCAGGTTCGAAGGGCGGCGTCCTCTGCCGAAAGAATA
Organism: uncultured Acidobacteriota bacterium; assembly: GCA_963843265.1. Taxonomy (GTDB): domain Bacteria; phylum Acidobacteriota; class Terriglobia; order Acidiferrales; family UBA7541; genus Acidiferrum. The sequence continues at coordinate 1,073,099 of CAWJJR010000008.1, forward strand.
TTACTGCCTTATCGCGCGACACGCTCCCGATCCCTTTGCCGGGGTAAAGCCATCCAATCTCAAAGCCGAGGGCGTCTCGGTAATGCTGTTGTGCGCGTTCGACATCAGCGACCGGCAATTCCGGCGTTGGCGGGCCAATCGATGTCAGTTTCTCTTTTGCGCCCACAGAGCCCTCCTTTGCTCTCCTTTATGCAACAAGACCGCCCACGCGTCAAACTAGGACACTACCCCCGCGAGAGCAGGCGCGAACGAGATCAGCGGGGCTCAAAGAGGTTCGCCTGACAAAAGTCAACTGCAAGGCCCAGGTGCCGGAATCGAACCTCGGGCGCCCAGCTGCTTCAGGTTTCCCTTTTTGTTCTCCCTGTGCTACGTTCAACTAAGGAAAGGCAGGTGGGGTGTGGCACGTAGTGGGAAGGTGCAACCAAAAGGCCCAAGTTGGACGCCTGAGCAGACTTTGAGGGCACTTCGTAGGCAGTTGGAAACCTTACAGGCGCTAAAAGGCCGCCGGCGCGCTGAGGCAGAAAAAGAAGAGACTATCTGGAGGCAGCTTACCGAAGCGGCCATCACAAATGGGTTCGGTGAGGGCAGCCCCAATCTTAGTCACTACTTTAGCGCGCGTTCCGCTGGGGTTCACAACATGATGGGAGTTTCGGAATATCAAAGGCAACTGAATTATGACGAAAGAATCGAAAAGTTTGAAGCGACGCTTCTGAGTTCAATCGCAGAATTGGAGTTTTCGATACCGGAAGCCGAGGTGCGCGGGGCCTATGACGCTGGTGACGAATACGCGTTTTACAAAGACCTCAAGGACATAATGACCGAAGCAAGAACAGGAATTTTCATCGTGGACAATTACCTGAACACGGAGTTTTTTGAGCTCTATGTTTCAATTGTGAAGGCCGGGGTTACGCTCCGAATCATGACAGACCAAGTGAGAGGGACGCTGGGGGCTGTGGCACAGAAATTTGCCAATAGTCACACGCTTGAGCTAAGAAGTAGTCCGGACGTTCATGACCGTCATATTTTTGTGGATCAGCGCGGCTGGATTGTTGGCCAGTCGATTAAAGACGCCGCAAGAAAAAAGCCGACCTATTTAGTGGAGTTAAGTTCTGGGCTGCTTCCAACCGTTTACAGTATCTATGAGTCGTTGTGGAACAGCGCGGCGGTTGTGGTCAAAAGTTAGGCGGCCAGAAAGGAAAGGAACTGTGACAGCCTGTGATCAGTGCGGAAAACCGGCCATTTATAACGTTGACGGACATCCGATCTGTGTTGATTGCAATCTTAAGATTCAGCAGGCATTTCAGATTCGCGATAATGCGATTAAGCAACAAATAAATTTCTTGCTAGACCAAGCAGACGCGGTGACCGGATTGACGGGTGTAATGGGGCGATACAAAATCCAAGCTCCTGTGATACACCAAGGCCCGGTCAGTTTTCACAGCATCAACGTGGACAGAAGTGTTGTGGGAGCAATTAACACTGGGAATGTGAAGAAAATGGAAGTTGCTCTTAACAATATCCACGCCAAAAATCAAAACCCTAAACTTGAGCAAGAATTAAAAAATTTCACTGAGGCCGTTCTGCGAGAAGCGAGCCTCTCCGTTCAGGCCAAGAATGACATCGTGGAACAGCTCTCAGTGCTTGCCGCGCAAGTTGCCATGCCTGAAGGTGTGCTGGCTCAGCCTGAAATGGAGATGTGACGTTTTCCGTTAGTGAAGATTCCGCCCCTGCGGGGCGGGGATTTTCAAGGCATGAGGATCTATCGTCCGATGCCTGTTTCTGGATGTTCAGCGCGAGAGGATCAGCTCCCGCGCTGATTCGCATCGGCTCGATGAGTCCTACCAGGTTATCCCTCAGCATGGTTGCATCCCTGCAGAGCCCGCCTCTGTTTCACCTGGCGAAGTCATTGTAGTCGCGTTCGAAGAATGTGCAAGCGGCGATACGGCCTCCCGTCGGAGCCGCCGCTGGTGACGTGCTTCCTCGAGCTTGCGATCGCGTGCCGCGTGGATCTCGGCCTGTCGTCCGGCGAGCATGTCCTGCGGCGTCACATAGCCGATGGCACTGTGCAAACGTACGGTGTTGTAATGCTCCACGTAGGTTTGAATCAGACGCAGCGCATCTTCCCTCGTCAACGGTGTGCCGGGCCGGATGCACTCTGACTTTAGGGATTTGTGCCAGCGCTCCAGCTTGCCGTTCGATTGCGGATAGTAAGGAGACGTTCGCACATGCGTCATCCCGGCGATGCGGATGAACTCCTTGAAGTCTCGGGCGATGAACTGCGGTCCATTGTCGGAGATGATGCGCGGTTTTGCTTCCGGATATTGCTCTCGTGCTCGTTGCAGAATGATTTCGATCTCCGCTTCGGTCATCGATTCCCGCAGATCCCAATGAACGATCGCGCGGCTGTAGCCATCCAGAATGCTGCACAGGTAGTAGAACGTGCCGCTCACGTTGATGTAGGAAACATCGATATGCCAATGCTGGTGCGGCTGTGGTGGCTGTTCGAAGCCGGTTCCCTTGCGCGACGGCTTACCCTTCCATCGAGAGAGTAACCCGGCCTGCCCGAGTACGCGCCAAACACTGGAGGGGCTGACGGCTACCACGTCAGCGTCCAGCATCATGAACGTCAATCGCCGATAGCCTTCCAGAGGATGTTCCCGGTGGAAGCCGATGATGGCTTGCTTCTCCCACGGTTGTAGCCAGAAATCACGGGGAATCCAACCGTTGTGTTCATTGACCCGTCCGTAGCGTTCTCGCCAGTCGTAGAACTTGCTGGCTCGCAGGCCCAGCCAGTGGAGGAATCGTCCGGTGCCGATCTCTGTTTTTTCTAACCAGCGCCGCACGAAATCCACCACCAGGTCCCGCACATCGTGCGGCACCCACACTTGGGTCAGAGCTCCCCAAGACTTTTTTTTAAGGCGATGTGCTCGGCCATCAATTCGGCCAACACCTCGTCTTTGGTCTGGATCTTCTTCTCCAGGAACTCGATCCGTTGTTGTTCGGCTTGGTGGTCCGGGCGGCTCTTGCCAGAGAAGGCCGCAGCGCCATTCTCGAAGAACTCTTTTTGCCAACGGTAGAATACCGTTGGCTGCAGTCCCAGTTCATCACACAGATCGGAAACCGGCACTTTATCCAACAAGTGCCGCCTCAGGATGGCAACCTTCTCTTCTCCGGTGTAGTGTTTTCGCTCTTTTCTCATGCGTCCTCTCCGTTATCTTAACGGAAGAACGCCTTCTCCAGTTCCAGCTGAGGCAGGACAAAGGGTCGCGGATCGTCGCAGTCATGAAAGCGTTAGTTACGAGCATTGCGGCCAACATCGCTTCGACCGGACTAATTGAGCATTGGGCTTCGATCAAACACGCGCTCGGATTTTAGGTATGACGGCATTTAACAAAGACTGAATGTGGGGCGACGGCAATGGGTGAAGTGATATTTATGCTGGCGGGATTGGTTCGGGGGACGGCGAGTAATTCGGGGGTATAATCATTGTATGGGCAAGAACGTTATCCACGTGTCTGAGGCGGAAGCTGCGAAGGACTTTGCGTCGGTGATGAGCAAGGTGCGTGCGGGAGCGGAAGTCGTCATTGAGAAGGACGCGCTGCCGGTGGCGGTGGTTAAGCCGCCAGAGCCGGTGCTGCGCTTGCTCTCCGAGTCGCTCCGCTTGGCGCGCGAGCGGAATTCGACGGCTACACTCGATGGAGACTTTGGCAAAGACGTCGAGGCGGCCATCCAGGCTCATCGAGAACCTCTAGATCCGCCCGCATGGGACTGATCCTCGATTCCAGCGTCGTGATTGGCGCCGAACGACGCGGCGAAACCGTAGTGCGGTTGATTGAGCGCGTCGTGAACGTCTCGGGAGATCAGGAGTCGGCGCTCTCTGCGGTTGGACTGACTGAATTGGTCCATGGGCTTCACCGCGCCAATACTCCAGAGCTGCGTCGGCGTCGTCAATCGTTTCTCGATGAACTCCTTGCTGATCTGACGGTTTATCCCTACACCAAAGAGACCGCGTTGCTCGCAGGGAAACTGGATGCTGAGGAGAGAAGCGGCGGCGTGGTTATTCCTTACCCGGACCTGCTCATCGGTGCGACAGCTCTGTCGTTGGGGTTCTCCGTGCTCACCACAAACGTCCGCCACTTCCGGCAAGTGCCCGGCCTTTCCGTTGTTCTGTTTCATTAGCAAGAACATTTCTCGTGGTGCTAATCCTCGATGCGCGCCAAACGAAGCTGTAGAAGGCGTTTGCGCGAGAGCGCGGGTTGCGCGGCGTGCGGTGGGTGTGATACAGCGAGTGCGGAGTGAATTGTTCAGGAGGCGTGAGATGACGAGTGAGGGCGTGGGGCGGAGGGAGTTTATTGGTGGGGCGGCGGCGGTGGGAGGGGTGATGTTTATACCGGCGGCACGGGTGTGGGGGACGGAGGCGAATTCGCAAGTGCGGGTGGGGTTGCTGGGATGCGGAGGGCGGGGGACGGAGGACGCTACGAACCTTGTGGATACTGGGGGCGCGCGGGTGGTGGCGCTGGCGGATATGTTTCAGGACCAGCTGGATACGGCGCGCGGGGTGTTTGACAAGATGCAGGCGGCGAAGGGGTATGCGGCGATTGATGCGGGGCAGCTTTTTGTGGGGCCGCACGCGTTTGAGAAGATTGCGCACTCGAAGGAAGTGGACGCGATTGTGATTGCTACGCCGCCTTATTTTCATCCGCAGCATTTGGAGACGGTGGTGGCGGCGGGGAAGCACGTGTATTGCGAGAAGCCGGTGGCGGTGGACGTGCCGGGGGCGAAGAAGGTGCTGGAGATTGGGAAGCGGGCGGAAGGGAAGCTGAGCCTGGACGTGGGATTCCAGATACGCGATTGTCCCCCGTTTGTGGAGATGGTGAAGCGGATTCATGGCGGGGCGCTGGGGAATATTGTTTGCGGAGAGGCGCATTATTTGTCGGGGTATCTGGACCGGCCGGCTTGGCCGGGAGCTTCGCCGACGGAATGGCGGCTGAGGAATTGGGTGTATGACCGCGTGCTATCGGGGGACATCATCGTGGAGCAGAACATCCACGTGATCGATATTTGCAACTGGATACTGCAGGGGCATCCGCTGACGGTGTCCGGGACGGGCGGGCGGCTGGGGCGGCCGAAAGATGGAGACGTCTATGGGAATTACAACGTGGTGTTTACGTATCCGAGAGGAGTGGACGTGACGTTCAGCTCGACGCAATTTGCGAAGGGCTGGTGGGACGTGACGGAGCGATTTTTCGGGACGAAGGGGACGTCGCAATCGCCGTACACGGGGCCGCTGGGGATTTGGGGAGACGAGGCTTGGCAGGCGCCACTGATTCCGGTGAAAGATGCGCAGGGATTTTCAGCGACGGGGAAGTTTACGTCGAATCTGGAGCAGGCGGATCCGGAGAAGAAGAGGCTTTTTGTGGAGAGTATTACGAGCGGGCAATTTCATAATCAGGCGGCGAAGGGAGTGGAGTCGGCGGTGTCTTGCATGATGGCGCGGACGGCGACGTATACGGGGAAGGAAGTGACGTGGGAGGAACAGATGGGGTCGGAGGAGAAGTGGGAGTCGGGGATTGATTTGGAGAAGCTGAAGTAAGGAAGTGAGTGGTGGGTAGTGAATAGTAAGTAGAACTCGCGGCGGTGGGGACCGAGGTTGAAATGGAAAGTTGGTCTTAACACAGAGTTCACAGAGGGCACAGAGCAGAGGGAAGAGGAGTCAGGATGCGGCGGACAACCAGGCGGGAGTTTGTGCGGGCGGGAGTTGCGGGGGCCTTGGGATTGGGGATTGGCGGCGGCGCGTTAGCTAGAGCGGGGATTGCCGGCGAGAATGAGTCGGCGAACACCGCGAGCACACGGACCAGCGTGAGTGCGGCGGCTGCGGCGGCGGTTGCCGCGGCGGGGCGGTTGGCGATTAAAAAGGGGCTGGTGATTGACATGCTGCCGCGCGGGTTGAGTTATGCGGAGCGGTTCAAGATGGCGCGGGATGTGGGATTTGATGTGGTGCAGGCGAACACGACGCCGGACTTGCACGAGGCGGAAGAGATCAAGAAGGCGGCAGAGGGAGCGGGGATTCGGATTGATTCGGTGATGAATATGGATCATTGGAAGTATCCGCTGTCGTCGGGGGATGGGGCGGTGGTGGAGAAGAGTTTGGAAGGGATGAGAACGTCTTTGCGGAATGCGAAGTTGTGGGGATCGGACGCGGTTTTGCTGGTGCCGGGGGTGGTGAATCCGGAGACGACTTATCTGGATGCTTGGACAAGGTCGCAGAGAGAGATTCGGAAATTGATTCCGATGGCGGCAGAATTGAAGGTGGTGATTTCGATTGAAGAGGTGTGGAACAAGTTTTTGCTAAGCCCGCTGGAGATGAAGAAATATATTGCGGAGTTTGAGAGCCCGTGGATTCGGGCGTGGTTTGATGTGGGGAACGTGGTGCTGTATGGGTATCCGCAGGATTGGATTCGTACCTTGGGGAAGAGTATTTCGAATGTGCATTTGAAAGATTTCAAACGGAAGCCGGACGGGTATGCGTGGGTGAATTTGGGCGATGGAGATGTGGATTGGGGAGCGGTGCGGGCGGCGTTTGCGGAGATTGGGTATGCGGGGAGCGCGATTGCGGAATTGGATGGAGGGGATGAGGCTTATTTGAGGGATGTGAGTAAAAGGATTGACCGGCTAGTGGTGGGAGTGAGCTAGAGCCGGCGAGGTGATGAGGGTTAGTTGGCGGCGGTGGTGGCGATTCCCAATTCCTTGAGCTTGGCGCGGGCGCGGCGTTCCTCTTCAGTGCCGGGGTAGCGGCGGACGACTTCGCGAAGATCGCGGACACCGGAGGGTTTTTGGCCGAGTTCGATGAGGGCCATGCCTTTTTTGAGGAGCGCGGGAGCCAGCTTGAAACTTTTTGGGTAGACAGTGAGAACTTTGTCGTATTCGTTGACGGCGTCTTGATAGTCCTTCTGAGAATAGGCGATTTCGCCGAGATAAAACTGGGCGTTGGAGGCGAGGTCGGTGTCGTTGTAATACTTGATGTAGTCCTGAAATTCCTGGCGGGCGAGATTGTACTTGCCGCTGGTGATGTCACGCAGGCCATTCGAATAAAGCATATCGGCGGAGGGAGCGGGTCCGGCAGCTGCGCCAGCATTGGGCTGAGCGGAAGCGATGGGCACGCCGCCGGTTCCGTTGGAAGGCGGAGCCGCGTTGCCCGGAGTGGTGGTGGCGGGCGCTGTGCCCGAGATTTTGGCGTCGATGCTTTGCACGGCGCTTTGGAGATCGACGATTTGCTGATTTAGCTTTCCTAGGCGGGATTTGATTTCCTCGAGATTGTCGGAAAGGCCCTGGACCTGTGTGGACATGGTGTCGAGGCGGGCGCCGGAATTGGCCTGAACGTCTTGAACGGATTTTTGGACAGAGCCCATGGACGAGTTGAGCTTGTCGACATTATCGCTGGCTTGCTGGAGAAGAGTTTTGAGCACGGTGTGGTCGGTGGTTATCTGCGTGGTCATGTCGCGCTGACCTTGAAGCAGAGAAGTGATGTCGCGCTGCATGTCGATGATTTCGCGGGCGACGGCTTCGGCGGGGCGCGGGCCGATGATGCTGCCGCCGAGGGCGCCGGCAAAAACAGCGGCGGCAAAAATAACGATGTTGCGGATACGCATGGAAAAACCTCCTAAGTTGCCTCTACTCCATAGATGAGTCTTCAGGCCAGGGAAGAGCACTTCTATTCGAGATGGCTAAGCGGCACGGACGTCTGGAACCGGGCAGCTCTTTACTCACTTTAACGGCAGAGCCGCGCGCGAGCAAGTGAATGCTCGGTCACGCGGCTCTGACGGTCATCGAAACAGTTACGAGGCCGTGGTCAGCTTAGTGCGCCATGACGAAGTGGCCACGGCGGTTAGACTGCCAGCATTCCTCATTGTCCTCGGTGCAGAACGGCTTTTCCTTGCCGTAGCTGACGGTGTTCATGCGGTCGGCGGAAATGCCGAGGGAAACGAGATAGGCCTTGACGGCGGCGGCCCGGCGATCACCGAGCACGAGGTTGTATTCGGTCGAGCCGCGGTCGTCGCAGTGGCCCTCGATGGTGACTTTGACTTCCGGATGATTGCGCAAGAAGTCAGCGGTCTGGCCGAGAGCGGTGCGGGCATCATCGCGTATATCGGCTTTGTTGAAGTCGAAGTAGGCGTCCTTGACGTCGCGAAGGAACATCTCTTCGAGCGTTGGGCCTGTCGCAACCGGTGGCGGAGGAGGCGCGGTAACGGTGACGCGAGCGCTCGCATCTGCCGAGCCGCCTGGACCGCTGGCGGTGATCGTGTAGGTGGTGGAATCGGACGGCGTGACGCTGGTCGAGCCCTGTGCGGACACGGCGCCGACTTCCGGCGAAATGGTGAGCGTGGTTGCGTCAGTCGAGGTCCAGCTCAGGGTCGAGGACGCACCTTTGTCGATGGTGGTCGGGTTGGCCGAGAGCGAAACGGTCGGCTTCGCTGGCGGCGGCGCAGCTTGTTGCGGTGGCGGCGGTGGTGTTGGCGTTTTCTTTTTGCAACCCGCGACGAAAGCAAGCGACAGAATAGCGGCGAAAAAGGCTCCTCGGTACACAAATCTAGAAACCCGAATCATTCGAATCCTCCTCAGAATAAAGAATTCCTTGTAAGTCCCACCAGAGAGGTAACCGTGTCACTAGCGGGCTGGGTAAAAGCAAATACATCGTACCACGATATAATATACATCGTACACGGACAAATACTAGAAAAAATTCTCAAGAAGCAACACCGCTTTTCAAGTTTTAAGGGAAGACCGCAACCAAAGCTTGAGATGCACGGCGAGGGCCGGAGGTTTCTAAAAGTTTTCGGAGAGTGATCCGCGTCACTTGGGAGACCAATTGGGCGACTCGTTATGGCCGGTGAGGGTAAGCTGACGAGCCTGGGAACCGTCGGCCAGCATGGTCCAGATTTCACGCGGGCCATTGCGAGTGGACTCGAAGACAATGTGGCGGCCGTCGGGCGCCCAACTCGGACGCTCGTTGCGGGAGCCGGAGTCCGGCGTGAGGTCGATGATTTGTTGGGAGCCGGGTTCCATGATGTAGATATCGTAGTTGCCGTCGGGTTTCCGCCAACTAAAAGCGAGCAACTGGCCGTTGGGAGACCAAGCAGGATCAATGAGATAACCCTTGTCAGGGAGATCGACGTTGGTGACGTTAGTGCCATCGGCGTTCATCATGTAGAGCTTGGGTATGCCTCCGCGGTCACTGACGAAGGCGACGGTTTGCCCGGTCTTTGGGTTCCAGGCGGGGGAAGTGGCGCCGCCGTTTCCAGAAAAAGTGAGGCGTTTGGGCCTGTTGCCGTTGGCATCGGCTACATAGAGGTCAGGAGTGCCCTGCATGGAAGAGGAGAACATGAGCTGCTTTCCGTCGGGGGACCACGCCGGGGCGCTGTTTGTGCCGCGGAACCGTGGGAATGCAATCGTTTTGCCGAGGTCCATGGAGTACATACAGATTTGGGCGCTCACGAGGCCGTTGTAAGGCTCATAGCAGGTGAAGGCGATGCGAGAGGCATCCGGAGACCAGCGGGGCATCAGGGAAATCGTTTTGAGGTGCGTGAGTTGGTGCTGGTTGGCGCCGTCGTAATCCATGACCCAGAGTTCCTTGAAACCGGAGCGGGAACTAACGAAAGCGATTTGCGTGGAGGCGACACCGGGCACGCCTCCTGAGAGAAGACCGACGATGGCATCGGCAAACTGGTGGGCGAAGATGCGGACTTGAGCGTCGGTGGGAGCGCCTCGATAAACTTTGGCGATAACGGCGGGGGAAGAAGGATTTGTGACGTCGTAGAGCCAGGCTTGAATGGCGACTTCGGAAGTGGTTTCGGAAAGATTGCCGAAGGCGACGTAGTGGGCGTTGACCTGGGGATCGGTCCAGGCGGAATACTGGAGTTCGGAAGGCATGGTGGTGAGCTGCGTCGGATAGAAGCTCGGGCTAACGAGGTCGAGGATGCCGCTAAATTGCAGGTCGTCGCGTACGATTTGGGTGAATTGTCCGGCGTGAGTTTTGGCATTGTCCGCGCGCGGTCCGAAGTCGGCGACCGCGAGGCGGATTTTTTCGACGCCGAGGCCGGTGCTGACTTTGAACCAGGCTTCGCGATTTTGTTGAGCATGTGCGGGACGAACTGCAAAGACAAGTAGAGCCAAGACGAGCAGCGAAAAGCAGCGTTTGGACTTCAGTAGCACCTTGACCTCCTGTTTTCGTCCGAACCGGCACGGACGAGGCAACAGTTTTATTGGTTTAAAGACAAATCAAAATCGAACGTGACATCCACATACGAACCCGAGTAGTCGCTGGGCAAGGGCGGCATGGGATTGGAACTGAGCAGGGCGCGCTGGGCTGAATTGTCCATGGAGAGATTGCCGCTGCTTTGTGTCATCTGCATGTTTTTCACGGTGCCGTCGCGGAAGATTCTGAAAGTCATCTCGCAGTGGGCCTGTCTGGCGGCACGAACTGCGGGATCGATCGTTGATTGCAGCCAGTTCTGGCTGATTCGGCGGCGGACGGATTCGACATACCAAGCGTATCGGGCAGCAAATTCACCGCCGCCTTGACCGTTCACGCTAACGGGGCCGGAACCACCCCCGGGTTCTTGGGCATAGCTGGTGGGGAGTCTGGGTGCACCGCCTTTTCCGTAATCAACCGCGTTATCCGGGGTGGGAACCTTCGGCTTTTCAATTTTGGAGGGGCGGGACGGTGGTAGCGGATGTTCGTGCTTAAAAGTCGGGATTATCTCGGCAGGTGCTTTTAGGGGCGGCGGTGTCGGCGGCGTGGGCTTGACCACGGGCTGGGGTTCTTCTTTCCACAAGCCTTTGGTCACGTCGAACGCATGGCTGTCCGTTACTGAGCGCTCCGTGGGCATCGGGATTCCGGCAGCCGGGCCGATCAGCTTTACGTTGACGCTGCCTTCGGTTCCGCCAACGCCGCTCCACTGTGGGCCCGGGAAGTTGAGATAAATCGAGGCCACGATGGAGAGGACGAGGCAGCCGTGAAGAATCAGGGAATAGATGAGGAATTTGCGGAGGCCGGGGTCCGCTTGATGAAAAGGAAGGCGGTTGACCGGATTGGCGGCAGTGGACATGATCAGCGGGTCCGGGCGCGCTCCGTTAAAGGTTGCGTGACAATGCTTATGTTATTGATGCCGGCGACGCGCAAAGTGTCAACGACTTTGGCGAAAGTACCGAAGGGAATGGTTTCATCGGCGCGGAGAAAGACGGAGTCCTGGGGCTTCTTAAGCTTGGCTTTCACCTGGTCACCGAGGCGATGGATGTTGACGGGAGTGTCGCCAATATAGATGAGCTGGTTCTTGTCGATGGTGACGACGAGGCGGACCTCGTCGATTTCCTTGATCGTTTGCGTCTTGGGGACATCGACTTCGATGCCGGATTGCAGGATAGGGGCGGTAATCATGAAAATGATGAGCAGGACGAGAACAACGTCGATGAACGGGACCATATTGATCTCGGAGAGCGTGCTCTGCGTTTGTTTGGAGAGTTGCGGCATGCGTTTAGGAAGTCGAAAGTCGAAAGTTGAAAGTTGAAAGTTCTAAAACCAGACATGACGCCGGCCAGTTACGACAGCAAGCCGGGGTGGTCTCTCTGATGAGGATTATGTCGCCCAGCTTGGATATTAGGTTCATGGCGCTGGATAAAGAGCCGCCCTATGTGAAAGTTTTTTCGATCTGGGCCCCGACTTCCATGGCAAAAGAGTCAAGACGCTGCGCGAGTTCGCGAATATTCTGCACAAATTGATTGTAGAAGATAACGGCTGGGATGGCGACGAAAAGGCCCGCGGCGGTGGTGATGAGGGCTTCGGCGATTCCCGGAGCCACAGCGCGAAGGCTGGCGGCGCCGGCGTTTCCCAGGCCGGAAAAAGCGTCGATGATACCCCAAACCGTGCCGAACAGGCCGATGAACGGGGTTACGGAGCCGGTGGTGGCCAGCCAGGACATGCCCTTTTCGACGCGGCGAACTTCTTCCGCGGAAGCGAGCTGCATACTGACGGTGACAGCCTGGAGGCTTTTCAGTTTTCCTGTGGGCTGAGGATTGCCGGTGCCTACCTGGCTTAAGAGTTCGCGATAGCCAGCGGCATAAACGGATGCGAAGGGAGAGCCTGCGGTGGCAATCGCCTGCGGATTGGCAACGCCTTTTGTGGCGCGAAAGATGCGGATGAATTGATCGCTTTGACGGCGAATGCGGCCGAAGAGGCCGAGTTTTTGGAAAATCATGGCCCAGGAGATGATGGAAAAAACGCCGAGCAGGATCAAAATGCCGCGGGCAACCCAGCCGGTTTCTCCAAGGATGCTGCCTAAATCAGCGACGAGAAACGTTGAGAGCAGGAGAATGTTGCAACCCCTCAGTTAGAGATAGAATTTGCCGACTTCTGGAACGTAGCACACGCCTACAGGGTGGTCAAACAAATGAGATGCAGAATGTAAAAAATATGCTGCCTTTTTGGATACACGGGAGAAGGTCGGACGGAGCTTTGGCTGCCAAAAGTGCCGGGGATCGAGCTTGGGATTGGCAGTGGAGAGGTGTGTTAAACTGCGAATTAGGCATGGGCAAAACGTTTGACATCGGGTTGGAGAGGTTGACGGGCGGGCCGGGAATCTCTTTCGACGGCTCACTGAGCGCGGAAAACGCGGGTGTAAATGCAGCGCCTGAATCCATTAGGACCGGTGGCACGGCGCGTGGGACGTTTTTTCTGGAGACGTTTGGATGCCAGATGAACGACCACGATTCGGAGAAAGTGGCGGGAGTGCTGCTCTCGCGGGGCTACCGGCAAGTGGAGTCGCCGGAATCGGCCTCGCTAATCCTTTACAACACGTGCAGCATCCGGGAAAAAGCGGCGCAGAAAGTGTTTTCGCGGCTTGGGGAGTTCGGCGCAAAGCAGAACGACGGCCGGATTATCGGAGTGCTGGGTTGTGTGGCGCAACAAGAAGGGGAAGGAATTTTTGCGCGCGCGCCGTGGGTGAGTCTGGTATGCGGCTCCGCGAGCTACAGCAAATTGCCGGAGTTGCTGGCGCGGGTGGAGGCAGGGAACCAGCGCGTGACCGGGCTCGACACGGATACGGATGAGACGTTCGAGACGGAGCTGACGCGGCGGGACAATCCCTGGCGGGCGTATTTGACGATCATTGAGGGCTGCGACAAGGCGTGTTCGTACTGCGTGGTGCCTTATACGAGAGGACCGGAGCGCAGCCGGGCTAGCGATTCGATTTTGCGTGAGGTGCGGCAGTTGGCGGAGTTGGGGTATTCCGAGGTGCAACTGCTGGGGCAGACGGTGAATTCGTATAAGGATCCGGCGGCGCGGAAGATGCGATTTTCGGAGTTGATGCTGGCGGTTGCCGAGGAGCCGTGGATTCGCCGGGTACGGTTCACGACATCGCATCCGAGCGACTTTACGCAGGACATCGTGGAAGCAATCGACGCGCAGACTAAATTGTGCAATCACGTGCATTTGCCGGTGCAGTCGGGTTCGACGCGAGTTTTGCGGGCGATGGCGAGAACGTATTCGCGCGATGAGTATCTCGAGAGGATTGCGCTCATCCGCGGCGCGAAGCGGCCGATTAGCATTACGACGGACATCATCGTGGGCTTTCCTGGCGAGACGGAGGAAGACTTCGGCGAGACGCTGAGTTTGCTGGATGAGGTGAAGTATGACGGAATGTTTTCGTTCAAATATTCGCCGAGGCCACATACACCTTCGCTGGCGATGAGCGACCCGATTCCGGAAGAGGAAAAGAGCCGGAGGCTGGGGATTTTGCAGGAGAAGCAGCGCGAGATTCAGACGAAAAAGCATGCGGAGATGATGGGTGAAGCGCTTGAAGTGCTGGTCAGCGGGAAATCGCGGCGGGAAAATCAGTGGTCGGGGCATACTTCGTGCCATCGAGTGATAAATTTTGCTTCCCAAGAGACGGCGCTTCTGGGAAAGTACGTGCAGGTTCGTGTGACGGGCGCGACGCCGAACAGTTTGGTGGGCGAGCAGGCGGTGTACCGCTGAATGTCGCGGCTGTTTAAGTCGCTGAGTTTGCGGCGTGATTTGCGGCCTTAGAAGATTCAAAGAGCACAGACTAAAGTCTGTGCCACATCGGGAGGTCACATGGAAGTGGAGATGAAAATCCGCGGCCTGATGATGGATCCCGTGACCAACATGCCGATCGTGGTGTTGAAGGACGTGCAGGGGCAGGCGATTCTTCCTATATGGGTTGGAGTGTATGAGGCCAACGCGATTGCGCTGGAGATCGAAAAAGTGCAGACGCCACGGCCGATGACACATGACCTTTTAAAGAATGTTCTGCTCGGGCTCGACGTGCAGGTTCATAAGATTGTGGTGAACGATTTGAAGGACGACACGTTTTATGCGCTGATCTGGGTCGAGCGCGACGGGCAGATGATGACGATTGATTCCCGGCCGAGCGATGCGCTGGCGCTGGCGCTGCGCGTGGATTGCCCCATTTTTGTGGATGAAGAAGTTCTGAAGAATTCGAAGGTCTCCAGCGCCATTACGGAACGCAGCACCAACGAGCAGCAGCTGCGCAATTATCTCGAAGGCCTCTCTGACGACGACCTCGGCCGCTACAAGATGTAGGTTCGCGTGCTCCCCGGCGCTGGCGCTTCGCCACGAAAAATCTGGCCCCATCGAAAAAAGCGACTCGAAATCAGTTTGACGTGATAGGCATCTCCAAATGGCGAACCCGGTATCGCCAGACTATCAGTAGGACAATTCCGATCAGGATGAGCGCCAGGCTCAGGCCGGACCAAAGGCCGAAGGCTCCCCAGCCTCGGCGGAAACAGAGCCACGCGCCGAGTGGCAAACCGATGATCCAGTAGGCGGTGAAGTGGCAGAACATCGGGGTGCGCGTGTCCCCGAGGCCGCGCAGGGCGCCGGTGGCGACGGTTTGCAGGCCATCGAAAAGCTGAAATGCGGCGCCGGCGGCTAGCAGAATAACCGTGCTATGGATGATGGCTTCATCTGGTGTATAGGCGCGGGCGATCCATCGCGGGACGACGAGCAGGACGACGCTCATGCAGGTCATGAAGGCGGCACCGAGAAAGATGGCGGTATCGCCGGCGTCCCCGGCAGCTTGCGCATCCCTTCGCCCGATGGCCTGGCCAACCCTTACGGCGGCAGCGGCGGAGATTCCAAGCGGAACCATGTACGTGAAAGCGACGGTGTTGAGAGCGATTTGATGGCTGGCGAGCGGGACGGCGCCGAGGCGGCCAATCAGCGCGGTCACAAGGGCGAAAACGCCGATTTCGAGTGTGATTTGCATGGCTGTGGGCAAACCCAGGGCAAGAAGGCGGCGGATGCGGCGTAGATCGGGTTCGATGGGAGTGTGAAGCAGCCTGGTGCGGTGGCGGTGATCGTACCAGAGGAGAAATCCGACGAGGACAGCTGAGAGGTAAATGCGGGCCCACGCCGTGGACCAGCCGGAGCCAACCGTGCCCATGGCCGGTGCGCCAAACTTGCCGTAGATGAGAATCCAGTTGCCGGCGGCATTGATTAGATTTGCTGTTATGAGAGCGAAGGCGATGGGCCGCACCATGTTCATGGCTTGCATGCAACGGCGAACCGCGAAATAGAGCAGCAGCGGCAACATTCCCCAAGCCAGGGCTTTGGAATAGGGAACTGCGAGGGCGATGACGTCGGGCGAAATGTCTGCGGCTCGAAGAATGGGGCCGAAAAACCAGACGGGGGCCATCAGAAGCGGAGTCAGAGCTAAGCTGATGTAAATGCCGTGCAGAAGAGAGCGATGGCAATCTTCGCGCTCGCCCGCGCCAAACGCTTGCGAAACGAGCGTGTCGAGACCAACGAGCAGCCCGCCACCGAAAAAAGAGAGCACGTTCACCAAAATGCCGCCTAGGCTAATCGCGCCGATGGCCGTGGCGCTGTTGGGGAGACGGCCGACCATCATGGTGTCCACGATGGCCATGCTCATCCAGCCAAGCTCGGCGAGGACAAGGGGTAACGCGAGCCGCAGAGTTGGGCCGAGCTCGGCGCGGAGTGTTTTGATATGAATCATGAATGGAAAAAGATTGGAAAGAGTGTAAGCGGAGCCGGGGATTGGAGCAAACTTCTGGTGAGTCGGAGGACTCGTAAACGCCGCCGTAAAGCTGGGGCGATGGAGCCGAATCAGGGTAGTAACTCCGTCGCCGTTCTAGGCCCTAAGTTCCATTGACCGGACCAAAGTGGGCCCGTAGCCTGCGAACAGCGTTAATTTCGTGCGCGTTGCTGCCGGCGCATTGGTTTGGGTTCATCCAAAACTAGAAGAGCCTCATTGCTGGGCATTTGCCTACTGGCAAATGCAGGAGAAAACCGTGGCCATAGGGAACATTTCCAGGTTTGAAGCAGGAATCGAAAATGCCCGGGCAGGGATACGCGTAAATTCACGCGTGCCTGTGGCTGTGGAATGGGCGGAGTCGGGCCGCGCGATGCGCGCCGAGGGCTACACGGTTGATACCAGCACGAAGGGATGTCTTGCAGTAATTCCGCACTGCTTTCCGGTGGGGCAGCGGCTGCTGCTGGTGAATCTCCTCAATAAGAACGCTTGCGAAGCAGTCCTGATTTGGCGCGGCCACGAAAGCCGGACAGGATGGGAGCTCGGGCTAGAGCTTCAAGAGGCTTCGATGGAATTTTGGGGCGTGGAGTTTTAGACCGCGCGAAGCTCGAACGCACTGGTACCTTCAATCCTTCCACTTTTTTTCTTCCTGAACCGTGCGTCTAGATGGCCGCCGAACATCCGCTGGCTGTTGCTCCAGAATGGAACTTCTGAGTTTTCCACCGATGTTGTCTCAAATTTCCACTTTTCCCTTGCGCTGGAATGGGTTGCGAACGTAGAGTTGGGCCTAGGCCTAGGGGGCTTTCTGCAAGCTGCACCCACATATAGGGACCTGGTTGCTGGATTGCGTCGGCGCAAATTGTCATGCGCATAGGCGGAGGCAGAGGAAAATGACTGCCATCATCACGGTTGCGAATCAAAAAGGCGGCGTCGGGAAAACGACCACGGCGATCAATTTGTCCGCGGCGCTGGCGCACCGCGGCAAGCGCACGCTTTTGATTGATTTGGATCCGCAGGCGAACTCGACGATTGCATTTTACAATTCCGGCGAGATCGCCTCATCGATGTTTGAGGTGTTGAGCGAAAGCCGCACCGCGATGGCGGCGGTGATCAAGACCACCAAGGATCCGATGCTTTTTTTGGGGCCGGGGAGGCTGGCGCTGGCGAAACTCGAGCAAGTGCTGGCGGGCCAGTTTGACGCGCCGTACCGGTTGAAGGACGCACTGGCGCCGGTCTTGAAAGATTACGATTATGTTGTGCTGGATACGCCTCCGTCGCTGGGAATCCTGACGGTGAATGCGTTGGTGGCTTCCACGCATTTGCTGGTGCCGATCCAGGCGGCCTACTTTGCCATCGAAGGAACGGACGATCTTCTCGAAACGTACGAGAGGATTCGCGCTCGTCCAAATCCTGGGCTGAAGGTTCTAGGCGTGGTGATCACGCTGTTCGACAAGCGGACAAATATTTCGCGCGATACGCATGGGCAGATTCGTACAGTCTTCGGCGAAGTGCTCTTCAAGACGAAAATCAGCAAGAACGTGCGGCTCGAAGAGAGCCCGGCTTACAAAGAGACGATCTTAACGTTTGCGCCGAAATCGCCCGGCGCCATCGAGTACAAGAAACTGGCTGCGGAGGTGATCCAACGTGTCGAAGAGAATCGGGCTACCCATCACGCTGAAGATGCGGCATGACGCGCACTACGTCGAATCGCTGACAAGCTACAGCGGTGCCGCGGTGGGACGAATGATCCCCGTCGATCAGATCCGGCCCAATCCGGACCAGCCGCGCAAGGCGCTGGGAGATTTGCGCGAACTGTCGGAATCGATCCGGGAAAAGGGAGTGCTTGAACCACTGCTGGTGCGATTTGTTCCGCGCGAGGACTGCTATTACATCATTTCCGGCGAGCGACGCTATCACGCTTCGCGTGCAGCGGGACTGCGCGAAGTCCCCTGCATTGAAAAAATGGCGGACGATGCGGAGACGCTGGAAATCGCGTTGATTGAGAATATTCAGCGGAAGGACTTGACGCCGTTTGAGGAAGCGGATGGCTTGCATCGTTTGGCGACGCAGTTTGAGTACACGCACGAAGACGTCGCCAAGAAGATTGGGCGCGCTCGTTCTTCAGTGACAGAAACGCTTTCGCTGCGAAATATTCCAGAATCGTTGCGGAAGAAGTGCGTCGAGCACGGGATCATCTCGAAATCGCTGCTGCTCCAGATCGCTCGTCAGCCGACCGAAAAAAGAATGATCGAAATGCTTCACCGCATCCTGCAAGGTGGGTTGACAAGGGACGAAGCGCGTCGCGAACGCCGCGATGAGCAGGGCGGGCCTCAGAGGCCGCAGCCATTCATCTTCCATTTCGAGCCGGAAAATGAGAGCTTCAAATTTCGCATTCAGTTCAAGAAGAGCCATGTTTCGCGGGACGAACTAATCGTGACGTTGCGGGAGATTCTTTCGCAGCTTGAGGGGCCTTCGTCGGCAGCGGATTCTACGGCAGCTTGATCGTTTCTTGACATAACTTCACGGCTGACAGACTGAAGTCTGTCCCACCAAACGCATGGTTGAACTTACTCCAGTGCAGATGCAGACATTGGAACGCTTGTTTGAGGCGGGGTTTCGTCCGATAGCGATTCCTCCCTACGAGAGCGCTTTGTGCGTGCGGCGTGGCGAGTGCGCGGCGGTTTTATCGCCGATCCCTAACGGCGGACTGAAGCTGCTCGCGTCGCCGTCCTACCTGATCGATGGAAATTTGAGTGTCAAGCTGAAGCGCAGTTCCGGCGACGTCTTCGTGTGGAAGAAAACTGAGCTCGCCGCCACACCGGAACGCCTGCAAGAGCTGGAATCTTTCAGGCGAGAACTCACGGAATCTCTGGAAATGCCGCAAGCGCAGTAATCACGACCGATTTGCAATTTTCCCAGTCTCCCGGCAAACTGAAATTCTCATGGCGACCTACGACATTATTTGCATTGGTGCAGGGCCTACCGGGCTGGCGTGCGCCATCGAAGCGAAGCGCGCAGGCATGAAACCCCTGGTGATCGATAAGGGCTGCTTGTGCAACTCGATTTACCACTACCCGGTCAACATGGTGTTTTTCACCACGCCGGAGCTGCTCGAAATCGGCGATTTGCCTCTCGTAAGCGCGGCAGAGAAGCCGGTTCGCGTCGAGGCATTGAAATATTATCGCAAGGCCGCCGAACACTTTGAATTGGAGTTACGCCTGTTCGAGCGGGTGCTACGAGTGGATGGGCACGACGGCAACTTTACGGTGGTCACCGAGAACGAAAAAGGAACCGAAGAGCGATACACGTCAAAAAAGATCAGCGTC
Organism: uncultured Acidobacteriota bacterium; assembly: GCA_963843265.1. Classification (GTDB taxonomy): domain Bacteria; phylum Acidobacteriota; class Terriglobia; order Acidiferrales; family UBA7541; genus Acidiferrum. The sequence continues at coordinate 1,092,510 of CAWJJR010000008.1, forward strand.
GCGACGGGCTACTACGATCTTCCAAATATCATGGGCATCCCCGGTGAGGAATTGCCACATGTCTCGCATTATTACTCCGAACCTTTCGAATTCTGGGATCAGGACGTCGTAGTCATCGGAGGCAAGAATTCCGCTGCCGAAGCTGCTTTGGATCTCTATCGCAATGGCGCGCGTGTCACGCTCGTGCATCGGAACGCGGAACTGGGTCAAGGAATTAAATATTGGGTGCGGCCTGACATCGAGAACCGGATTAAGGCGGGGCAGGTGAAGGCCCTTTTCGAGACACGGGTGAAACAGATCAGCAGTCAGGAAGTCGTGGTGCAAAATGGCGCGGGGGAGAAGCGCTTGCCGGCGAAACAGGTGTTCGCCTTGACAGGATACCACCCTGATTTTGAGTTTATCGAGAGCCTCGGCGTGCAACTGGATCCGGAAACACGGAAGCCAGCGCTTGACCCCAATACCCTGGAAAGCAACGTGCCGGGGATCCATCTCGCGGGTGTAGTCATTGGTGGCCGGCACACGGGAGAAATATTCATCGAAAACGGTCGTTTCCACGGCAAGCAAATTATCGAATCTTTGAAAGCGTAAACGATTCGTTCTTTCCGCCGCGGATAGATATTTGCCCGCGCATCAGCCCTTTGTTAGACTCCTAGCTTATGGCATCCATCCTACGAGAAGTCGGCGAGACCTTCACCACCCTGGTCCAGGGATTCAGCGTCACATTCCGTAATATGTTTCGGAAAACAGTCACCGAGAATTATCCCTTCGAGCCGGTGCACTTTCAGCCTCGGTACCGCGGCATCCACGTCTTGCACCGCGACGAATCCGGGCTCGAGAAATGCGTCGGATGCTTCCTGTGCGCCGCAGCCTGTCCGGCAAATTGCATTTACATCGAAGCGGCTGAAAACACGGATGCTAACCGAATCTCCGCCGGGGAGCGCTACGCCAGCGTTTACAACATTGATTATTCCCGCTGCATTTTCTGCGGCTATTGTGTGGAAGCCTGCCCGACAGATGCGATCACCCATGGGCACGGTTTTGAGCTGGCCACCTACGACATCAATTCGCTAGTTTATCGGAAAGAACAACTCCTCGAAAAAGAGCCGGCCTCCGCAACTCCTGCGCGTTAAGTCCAACTCGTCGTCCTCGCTTTTATCTTCAGTAGTTCAATGCTGGTGCCTCGCCTGTATCCGCGCGCGTGTTTTCAACCTGACTGTATACCCTCCCGCATAAGTGTCCTCTAATATATATATATAACGCAGCCATGACGTAAGTCCGCTTTTGGATTAGCGGGCGGGGTGGCGCGATGAAGAATTCAATGGGCGGGTGGACGAAATGGTGGGAGGCGCCGGCGCGGCGGAGTTCGGCGAGAGCGGACGTGGCGTTTGCCCGTGCTCCAACGAGCACACCTTCTGGCAGCGAGGCGAGGCAGAGAATCGGGGACGAATTCAGGGCCAGGGCTACGAACCAGCTTCAAAAAGCCTGCAAAACTTCAGGATGGGCCGCCATTTACGGGCTGCAGGGCGGCTCGATCCGCAAGAAAATTATCGGACACGGAATGGGCTCCGTTCTTTCCGGATTCGGCGGCCGCAAGCATATCCGGCACGCGGGCGGAACGTTCGCGCTGCTCCATGAGCCAGCGTGCCAGCAATGCGGCTGCGTTTTCCTCCATCCACTGATCGATCAACGCGCTGATTTCCTTTCGGAGATTGGCGGCATGCGCGAGACGCGACAACTCAAAACTCTGCAGGGAGTTCCGCGAAGCGGAGAGAAGGAACTCCCAGGGCGGCTGGGTCGAACGGGTGGTCATAGGGCCTCCGTGAATGGAACGCTGTGAATATTATAAAAAGAGTAAGACATGTAAAGAATACTGAGAGGTAATGACCTGTGGAAATCTGTGGAAAACTTTTCTGGCGCCGTGGCCTCCCCCCCCGCGCACGGCGGGCCGGGACAGTTTACCAGATCGGAAGAGCCAGGTGCCGCTTCACGAGCGCTGCGCGCATGCAGCGCGTGCGCGGGCGATTACGAAGATCCTGACCGGACAGCTTGGACGCCGGATTCGGAGGACATCGAGGAACTACTACACGATGACGCTCTGCAAAGAGCTGAAGAACACGACGAACCCGATGACGATTTTCCTGCACGAGAAAAATGAAGAGCAGGGAAGGAGGCGATGACGATGCGGAGGACGAAGCAAGAAGAGGCCAAGCCGGTGCAGCTGCGGAGGCAACGGGAGGTGATTCGCGACGTGATGCTCAGCGCGGGGCAGTGCGCGACGTGGTTGACGCTCGACGAGCTGACAAAGCTCACGCACTACCCGCCAGCCAGCATTTCGGCACAGTTGCGGCACATGAGGATGGGGTGAACCCCTCTGTTGAGACAGTTTGGAATTGGCACACATGCAGTTCAATGATTTTTCCTTCTCAAACTTCCTCTTCTCCTTCAGGATGACGCTCGGCTGGTGAAGCGGAGGCGAGCTCTGCTGGAGAGCAACTCGCCGAGGAATAGCCAGCTGGAGACTCATCGGAACGATGAGCCGGGGGGCGATCTTTGGGTCGCTCCCCGCTATTGTTTCTTCCCGCATCGGACTGATAGATCTCCCCATGCCTGAAAAAACTCATGGTTGCTCCAGCAGAATTCACTGCTGTATTCGCCTCTCGCTCGAACTCTTCCGGCGATCGATAGCCCAGCGCCGAATGTAAACGGCACCGATTGTAGTACTGTTCGATGAAGGCCTCGATGTTACCAAGCAAGTGGTCTAAGTCCCGGCAGTCGTTCGCATAAATCTCCTCCCGTTTGAGTGTCTTCAGAAAACTTTCGCAACTGGCGTTGTCATAGGGGTTCGCCGGCCGACTCATGCTCGGGATCATCTGTTGCTTTCGCAAAACTCTCACGTAGTCTCCGGAAGCGTACTGCACGCCTCGGTCGGAATGATGCACCAAACCTGGCGGGGGCTGTCGCTGGGCAATGGCCTGTTCCAGCGCCGCGATCGGCAATCGGCTCGCGAGTGTCCGGTCCAACGCCCAGCCCACTACTTTCCGCGAAAACGCGTCGAGAATGACGGCCAGGTAGACAAACTCCTTCTTCAAACGGATATAGGTAATATCCGCTACCCAGAGCTGATTCATTCCCGTCAGTTTCATGCGACTGGCGAAGATTCAGATAGACCTCGAACTCGTGATCGGAATCCGTGGTCACTACGAACGCCCGCGGCTGCACGGCCAGCAGGTTATCTTCGCGTATGATCCGCAACACACGCTTGTGATTAACAAGCATCCCCCGCCGCCGTAACTCGGCGCTGATCCGTCGATACCCGTATCGGCGGCGATGCTCGACGGCAATCTGCTGAATCGCTGACCGCACTTCCATGTCTTCTTCCGCCGGCATCTCCTCCTGCAACGACCGATAGAAGCCTGCCCGGCTAACCCCAGCTAGCTGACACATTCGCTCGATACTCAAGCTGCCTTGCATCGACATCACTCCCCGGATTTGGTCGTAGATGCCTTCTCGCCAGTGATACCGTGCTTCTGGCGTCGAGCCTCGACTTTTTGCAAGGCACCTTTGAAAAAATCCACCTCCAAGGTTTTCTCGGCCAGCAGTCGCTTTAGCTGGCTGACCTCTTTGCGGAGCGTGGATTCGCGCGGATTCTCTGGCGGCGGTTCGTCGCCGATATCAACAGGGTCCAGTTGATCGCGCCATTTGTACAACAGCCGCCGATGAACGCCAAGCTCCTCCGACAGCGCTACGATGTTCTCGCAACGCTTCAGTCGCTCGACCGCCATTCGACGAAACTCGTTCGGATACCGTCCCTTTCGTTTCCTCGCCACTTTGCAGTTCCTTTCCCTGCAAAGTGTGCCATTTCCGTCTGTCTCAAAATAGGGGTTCAGTCCAAGGAAGCCGCGGTTCGGAGCGTACACCGTAGTGAAGCGCTGCAGAGCCGTGGACAAAACGATGCGAGCGGAAGGCTTTGGCGCGGTGTGGGAATACTCGGTGCTGCAGGAACGACGCGCGCCGGTCCGGAAAAAGAAGCTGACTCCGAGAATGAAACCGGCTCGGAGAAAGAAGATTGATCGGCGTCGCGGGGAATACAAAGCGCTGGCTATGGCGAGCTTTTGAGCGCAGAAGCGGCTGGGAGGCTCAGTGATTGTCATCGGCTGAGGGGACTCGGTGAACAGGGCGCAGCACGTATGCGCCGCGGCGGAGGAGCCATGGGCGTAAAGCCGGAGTTGGCGTTTGATGTCTGCTGGGAAGTCTATCGCGGTGCACGCGAAGTGCTGGAGTCGAAGCGTGGTGTGGGTGCCCTAAACTGGAAGGAAACTGGCAAGTATCTGTGGCGGCCGGACATCCGCCCGCGGCTCAACGAGTGGGTTGCGGATTTCGCACTGGCCGGGCAGAAGGCGTTCGATGGCCCGGACTGGGCTTCGCGCATGGTGCTCTTTCGCCTGTATTATCTCGGTCTCGCTCCCTACGAAAATGCGCGGCATTTTCTGGGTCTGAGCGAACGCAGCTGGGTCAACTGGACGGAAGAAGTGCGGAATCGATGCGGCAAAGAGCTCCTGCGCCGCGGTATGTTTCCCCCGAGGAAGTATTTTGCGGGCGGGAACTGATCTCAGGTCCGTGCGCTCAGAGCTAATTTGGGGGCCGACCTCAGAGAATAAGAGGATCACCAACGCGCAGAATCTTCCCAATTTCGGTGCTGGGGACGCGGGTGTTCGTGGCGAGGCGATAGAAATGGTCGAAGCGCTCGGAGGGAGCCCACGAGGGCAGCTGTGCGCGGCGGAGTTCGCTGAAGCGTTTCTGGAAGCCGTCGCTCACAGCGCCGGTGCGCGAGTCGCGAGAAGGGACTGGGCAGCGCGCGCAGGGATTGCTACCCTCCAAAGCGACATCGCCAATCTTAAAGCGCACGACGCTGCTTTCGCTCTCGGCGAAGAGTTGATCCTCCCAGAACGCCGGCAATTTTTCCGAGGCGCGCGCCGCGTCATCGCCCGCGCCATTGTGCCCAGCTGCGGAAAGCGGGGCATCGATTTCGAGCGTGGTGCGGAATCGCCGCCGGGCCTCATCAAGCGTCATGCCAGGAAACCATTCGCAAACCGCCTCCAGAGATGACGTGGAAACGATGGTTGGGCCGGGGGCGAGTCCATCGTCAGGAAAACCTTCGGGCGTGTAGCGCACCTGGATGGCTTGCTCGAAATACATGCTGAACCACTCGGCCGCGCCCTCCGCGTCGCCCGGGAACGCGAAGGTCATCGCAGGAATCTCGCGGCGATCGCCGGGAACAGTGAGCGTAACGGAGCTGATGTCCGCTGAATACGCGGCTCGAATGAGGTGCATCGCGGCAGTGCGTTTCCCATTCACCCAGCGGCCATCCGCGGAATAGAGCGCCCAGACGCGGTCAAGTTCGAGGCCACCGGCAGGTCCGATGCGAGCCTCGCTCACCGAAACCGGGTCGAGCGCTTTAATCGGGTGCAGTCGAATATTGGCCAGGCGCGGGGCTGTTCTCTGTGAGTCCACCATCAGAGTTTAGCAGGCTGCTGAGGGCGAAAGCCGCAACGTCAGCTCCCGGAGGTCGCAGCGGTGGCTGCTGCCGCCTGCTCAGAGTTCGCCGCCGCTGTCACAGAATCAGCACTTTCCGCCGCGGGAGCCGCCTGCGCTTTATTTCGCTTGACCATCTGTTGAACCGTGAACAACAGCAGAGAGCGATCCTGCGGCTCCATCTTGCTCAGCAAGTGCCGCAGCTTGCGCAGGAAGCGCAAGTCCTTGCCGGAGCTGCCCCAGTCATTCCGTCGGGATTGCTTCCACGCGGCGGGAACATCCTGTTTGGGCGGCTGGTCGCCATCATAGAGAAGCAGGTAAAGCGGCATATCCAGCGCTCGAGCCAGTTTCTCGAGAGTTTCGATAGCCGGCACGGTATGGCCATTTTCCACGCGGGAGAGATAGCAGCGCAGCAGGCCCGTGCGTTTCTCGATGTCGCCTTGGGACAGATTCTTTTCTTCGCGCAGGACGCGCAAGCGTTCCCCGATGTTCATGGCGTGCTCCTTATAAGAACGGCTCCGCTTTTTATTCCTACGTGGCATCTGCAAAGCGGAATGACTGGAGTCTAAACTATCAAATAGATGAAAGTCGAGAAGATTACGTAGCGCACCTCGACGAAGGTCCCTGTTCGGGTCTAAACCCGTGCCAGGGAATCGAAGTCCCGCGAGGGCGTTGGGCTTGTTGCTGGCCGCTGCCGCCAGGCGATCAGGCGTTCGCTGCCGATCCAGTCCGGGCAATGACGGACCTGTATCCGCAAGTTCCGGCTTTGCGCATGGCCTCGATGGCCTGCGCGGCGGTCATCAGCGGCGTGGTCTGTATGTTGGCCACCGCGCCGCCGGCGGCGAAGGCAATGGCGATCGCCGCGGCCGAAATGTTATCGGGCATCTCGGTGATGGCGATGACGTCGAAAGGGCCAAAAGCGAAGAACGCCGAGTGCAGTTTTCCGCCCAGCTTTTCGATGGGGATACGGACGATATCCAAACGATCCTGAGGATCGGCCATTAAACGGGCCCAGGCTTCCTTCGTATAGCTGACTTGATGGCAATAATGCGGCATGTTGGACCTCCTTGACGTTCCGGTGGGCGAAATACCGAGGGAATAGAGCGACTATGCTCTTGAAAACAAAGGGAGTCAAGAAAAAGTAAAAATATTTAAAGATTTCTCTTGACAAAAAATAGAAATGTGGTACACTTTTCCTCGTAGAAAAGTCCGCCCCGATTCAATCGGGGCGTTTTGCTTTTTAGGGCGGAATTCGGCGCTCCCTCCGAGCGCTTTAGCCCAATCCGAAGTCCTATCTCGATTAGACACAAACGCCTCCGCGTCGTTCCGGACGCAGTCGCCGAAGTGTCTGTGCGCTAACGAGTTCTCCAAGAGCTCTGAGCACTTTCCAACGCGGTACCGCGCGAAAAAGTCGCGCACCCAAAGGAGCCAAGATGCCGAGCTACCAAAACGCCTTCCCACCGAGCTCTCTGATGCCCGGTGACGTGGGCTTTAGCTTTAACAACGAGACTTTTCCCGGCAACGCCCAGGCCGGCAGCCAGTTTGCCATCCCCAGCTACGCAGGCCAGCCGGATACGGGCACAGCGGTGCGCTGGCAAACCATTTTCGGAACAGCGCCGACCGCCGTAAGTATGGCCCTTCAAGGCGCCATGGCCGACGTCGATGCCGAGTATCAAACGCTCGACACCACAACTAACACTGCGGGCGAAGCGCGCACCGTTACCGGCGTGCAAGCGCGATTTCTGCGCATCAAGTTTACGTCCTCGACCGGCGGCAGCGGCCTCACGGCTAAGCTTCTGGTTTAGTCGATTCATCCAATCCTCTTCAATCGCGGGGAACGCAGAATGCGTTGCATTGCCTATCGCGCTTCCAGGAATTGCATCAACGCCTGGAATCCGTGCAAAGGCCGTGCTGAAAAGAGCTCCGTCTTTTGCCGCAGCCATCTCAAAGCCATTTGTGGCGTCTTCTTGGGACTTTGCGTGCGAGGCTTCCCGGAGCGCATGGGCGCACGCAACTCCTGCGAGAGGCCCGCAGCGAGCAATGCGAAAACGTCATGAACTCATCACCGATAATTCAAAAATCGCGGGAGGGCGGAAAGCGCGTCCCCGCGATGCTCGACCCCGGTTCGCGGGGACAGATTCGCCGGGCGCGCGACACAACTCCGGCAAATCGGAGGGAAACTCCGAACATGAAAAGCAACGGCCATGATCCGAGCGCAGGAAAAGTGAACGGTCATGGTCCGGCTCCCCCTTCCCGCACGGCGCAGGAAATGGAAGCGCCGCTGGACATGGGCAGGGCTGCGTCTGACGATGCACGCGATTTTCCCGCTGCGGCCGGCGCGGCTTCCGCCCCTGCCGGAAAGGAACGCGATGCGTGCGCTGAGGTGGCTCCGCCTCCCGAAGGGAAAGCCAAGCGCCAGCGTGGAACGCGCAGAAATCACGCCGGCTCCGGAACGTCGCGCGTCCTAAGCGAAGTCGTCGAAAAAACCGAGAAGGGCAATAAGAAAACCAAAGAGAAGCAAAACATGGTGAACATTCCCCGTGGTTCCGAGCGCCTGCCCGATACGGGCGCCGGTTTTGTGGACACCATGCACGAACACGTGGACCTCTACATCGCGTGCGCAAGACTCGTCAAATCGAAGGACGAAAAGATCGCTCAGCGCATGGCCGAGCGCTTGTTGGAAATGAAATACGGCAAGGGGCCCTCTGCAACTGCAGAAGAATCGTCGGAAATTGTGATTGATATTGACAGCGCGGTTGCCAGGCGCGCAGCAATGGGAGACAAACAATGACAGTAGCTACCGTTCCTCAGCAGTCTTTTCTCGGAAAACTCACCAACGCGATCCATCTTGATTATGTGCTGAAGGTCCTGGGCGTCGCCGGATTCGTCTGCGCGTTCCTCGCGTCCTGGCACACGCTCGGCCTGGGCGTAAAAGCCGGCATGCTCAGTTCTGTTGCTGCCTGGATCGTGGGCAGCCGATTCTCGAAGATTTATCGCTAAGTGGATTTCAGCGCCTACTACCGGCCTTTCGCGCGCCAACAACAGTTCCACGACAGTCCTGCAAAGTATCGGCTCTTCGACGGGGCCGCGGGACCAGGCAAGACCAAGGCGCTGCTCTGGGAAGCGATCATGCAGGCCAACGTGTGGCCCGGCGCAGACACGCTTCTGCTTCGGCGCACGTATCCCGAGCTGGAATCGTCGCTGCTCGCGTACTTTCGCCGCGACGTCCCGCGGGATTTCTACAAGAAATACAACGAATCGAAGCACGTCGTTACCTGGCGGAATGGCTCAACGACGCGCTTCGGCTACTGCCGCAGCGAGAACGACGTCTATCAGTATCAAGGCGCCGAGTTTCTATTCATCGGCCTCGATGAGCTGACGCACTTCACCTTCAAGCAGTGGCAGTTTCTTACTTCGCGCAACCGTTGTCCCGTCCCGGGAAGCGTTTGCAGCATGGCCGGGGCAACAAACCCTGGCAATATCGGCCACGCCTGGGTGAAATCGCTGTGGGTCGATCACAAGCCGCCCGCAAGCTTCGACCAAACAGATTATTACGACGCGAACGATTGCGAATTCATTCGCGCGTGGCTAAGCGACAACCCGATCTACGCGAATGACGCGGATTACCGGCGCGCGCTCGAAACGCTGCCCGAGCACCTGCGAAAAGCGTTTCTCGACGGCGACTGGAACGTTTTCGCCGGCCAGTATTTCGATATCTTCGATAACGGCCGCCACACCGCCCGCCCCGAAGAAATTCGGCTCGAACCCTGGTGGCCACGTTGGGTTTCCATCGACTGGGGCTTTCAGCATCCCAGCGCCGTGTACTGGCACTGCGCCATCCCGGTCGAAAGTCTAAAGTTAAAAGTTGAAAGGGAATCGAACCCTTCGGAAGTATCCTCTTCCTTCGACTTTCAACCTTCAACTTTTAACTCGCGAATCGTCACCTATCGCGAATTCGTTCAGAACGGTCTTTCGCCGCGCGTGCTCGCGCAAGGCATCGCCGAACGCAGCGGCCGCGAAAATATCAGCGAAGTGATTCTCTCGCCAGACGCCTTTGCGCATCGCACCGCGGAAGCATCGATCGCCGAGCAGCTCGGCGATGTTTTTATCGCCAATGGTTTGCCGCGGCCCACACCAGCCGATGATGACCGCATCGGTGGCTGGCAGTTCATGTATCAGCTTCTCGAATCGAACGCCTGGGTCATCACCGAAAATTGCACCAAGCTGATCGAGTGCATGCCGACTCTGGTGCGCGACAACACGCGCCACGAAGACATTCGCAAAATGGACGGCGATGATCCCGCCGATTCTGCGCGCTATGGATTGGTCTCCGGCGGAAGAATCGCCGGTGTTGGGGCAGGCTTCTTGCGGCCCGGGGCGACTTACGGGTCGCCACATTTGGGGGTGAGGGACGTAGGGGCGCAGTGGCCTCCTGAGAGAGGGTCTGCTGCGCCCCTACACGGCACGAGCTCGCCGCGTTTCGTTACCGGCATGCCGCTCGCCGAACAAATCAGCCGTCAAATCACCGCGACGGATCCGACTTCTCGCGCCATTCATTCGCAACGCCTGGAAGCCGAAGCGCGCAAACAGTTCCGGCCCAAGAAATTCCCGCGCTGCCGCAAGTAGTGCGTGGCACAGACTTCAGTCTGTGCACTGTTGGCTGCGGCAAAGCCAAAACCCACAGGCTGCAAGCCTGTGCCACTGGTGCTCAATGCTCAATTGGCTCCGCAAGATACTGCAGTTGAAATACGTTGGCCTGCTTGAGGCCGATGTGGCGCGGCTCCGCGCGGAGAATCGCGCGCTAATGAACTCGCTGCTGGGGACGGCAGGATTTCCCCCGGTGGAATTTCCCGAAGCGCCGAAGCCGCAGACGCTTCCACGATTGAGGAAGCGCTCGTGGCACCAGCTCCAAGCCTGGCGCGAAAACGGCGCAGCGCGCGACGCCTCGGTAGATTTTGGCGGCAGAAATGATGCGAGGACGAATGGACCTGTACCCCACAACTGAACTTTTCGCTGCCCCCCGCGGCGTAATCGCACCCGCCGACTGAAACTACGCGCCAGGCTCGCCGCAGAACGTTGTCGCCACGGACGATTCCGATTCTTTCGGAACGATGGGCCTGAACGGAATGGTGGACGCAGCCGAAGAGAATCGCCGTGAAAGCAACGCTCCGTCTGTAGGGGCGCGGCACGCCGTGCCCGTCCCAGCCGCGCTGGTCGATCTAGGCCCAAACAACGAGCGTCTCGAGGACGTCAAGCCTGAGCTAGTCAACGCTCTGCGCGAACTGGTGCGCCAATATCGCCAGGAAGGAATCGTCGCGCGCCGAAACGAAATTCGCCGCATTCGACAGGCGCGCCTCTTCTGGCGGGGGTTGCAATACGCCTGGTGGAATCCCACGGATATGAATTGGCACCTTCCCCACGAGAATCGCTCCAGCAATGACCGCGAACTCGAGGACATGCCGCGCTACCAGTTCGTCACGAATTTTTATCAAGGATTCGGCCTGTCCTTCATCGCCGTGCTTTCCCATGACGTCCCGAGCGAGTTGACCGATCAGCAGCTCGCCAACATCAACGCGCAGAACCAGCAGTTCCTGAATCAGCAGCAGCAACTCGGCAGCAACATCAGCTCGCAGTACCAAAGCATCCTGAACAATCCCGGCCTTAGCCCCGCGCAGAAAGCCGCGGTCACCGCGCAATCACAGGGCTCCATCGCCAGCGCCTTCGACTCTCTGCAGCAGTCCGCGGCCAATCGCGTCGCGGCGACCAACAACTCCGCCGGCTTCAGCGAACTAACCGACGACCTCGCGCGCCAGAAAGCCATCGCGGAAGGGAATCAGGCCCAGCAAAACCATCTCTCTTTCGCCAACACGGCCTATCGACAGCAAATGTCCTCCCTGCAAGGCCTCTCCGGCCTCTATGGCGTGGACTCCAACCTTCTCGGCCGCACTCTAGGCATTCCCGCTCAGTTGCTGAACGTCAGCGCCAACGCCTCGCGCCCCAGCGCCGGTTTCTTCACCTCGCTAGGCTCCGGCCTCGGCTCGACGCTAGGCGCTCTGCCCAGCGCACTGTTCTAGTCGAACTGGTTTCGCCGTCGTCGTGCTCAGGTTGATGAAGTTGAGGAGGTTAAGGAAGTACAGGACCGTGGAAGATGTAAAGGATTCGGAACTTCAGGCGGTGTCCAAACGTGGAGTGCGGGAGCCCTGCTCCCGCTTTTGCGATTTATGACCCCGAAAAATCCTCCGCCTTTCAGCGCACCATGCCCGCTCGAGATTCAGCCTCGTCTCTCGATCAACGAGCCGAGCACACGCACTGAAATCAGGACACTGCAGAACTCGAGGACAATTCATGCCAAATTTTGGGCACGTCCTCAGTGGGCCTCTTGTCCTTTACCTCCTTTACTTCACTTACTTCCTCAACCTCCCGAGGTTCCACCATGCCCATTCCCTGGTACGTCATTTTAACCGCGCTCGTGCCCATAGCCGTGCAGTTCGTTCTCTTTCTCCGCTGGCTGCACGGCCGCATGCGTAACGACGAAATTGTGCGCGCGTTTGTGCGCGACATCGCCACAAATCATCTCCCGCACATTTATTCCGCGCTCCATGCCATTGCGCGCAAGCAGGGAATTGACCCCCAAGAGCCGCCCCTCGTGCGCTTCGTTGAATTCCAGGGTCACCGTCGAAGCGACTGAGGCATGCTCGCCGTTCACGCAGCTCGATCACACAGAACCTCCGATGAATTCCCCGTCTCAACTCGTAGCCCTCGCGCGCAAAGCTGCCGCTACACAATCGCTCGATCCCGCCTTCGTCTGCGCGGTCATCGAACAAGAATCTTCCTGGAACACCTGGGCCATGCGTTACGAATCGGCTTTCTTCGCCAAATATGTTGCCGGTCTCTATACGAATAACAAGATCACCGCCTCCGAAGCCTGCGCCCGCGGCTTTTCCTGGGGCCTGATGCAAGTGATGGGTCAAGTCGCAAGAGAAATGGGTTTCGACGCCACATTTCTCTCCACGCTCTGCGACCCCGAGCAAAACTTGGCTGTCGGCTGCAAGCTCTTGCGAAAAAAACTAGACGCCGTGGACGGCGACGTCACCCGCGGCCTCATGGCCTGGAACGGCGGCGCAAATCCCGCCTACCCCGGCCAAGTCCTAGCTCGCCGATCCCATGATCTGTAATTGCCTATCCGGGAGAATTTTGTCTCTGTGTGAAGCGCCGAATGCCCAAGCCAAGACCGAAAAGGAATGCACCGACAAGAAATACAGGCCAACGCGGAGGATTGTTCCAACTCTGATCGAAGTCTCTACCGAGATTTAGAAGTGGCCAGAGCAGAAGCCCGCCAGTGCCGAAGTCCTGCATTACCTGAGCCGCTTGCGCCGGGCTCGACGGAAGGTTCTTAAGTTTCCTGGATGTTGCGAGGTCCCTAAGTAGGCCGTTTCATATGTTCGGTCACGTATTTCTTAAGCTGCTTTGTCTGCAGGAAGGTCGAGCTTGTGCAGCATTCGATTGAGATCCTGTCGGGCGAAGCGCCACTCGAAAGGTTTGGCGATACTTTCGTAATGCCTCTCGAACGCGAGCAAGCGTTCTGCTAACTCCCGCAAGGAGGAGAAATCGTTCGGCGTCAGGGCCTTGCGTTGCAGGATGGAGAAGTAAATCTCGATTTGATTGAGCCAGCTGGCATGGACGGGTCCTTGAACGAGCACCAGGTTGGGATACTTGTCCTGGAGTCTTTGAACTGCGCGGGGACCTCGATGCGAAGAACCGTTGTCCACGATCCAGAAAACCCTTCGTGCCCGGCGATACGGATGCTGTTTCATGACTTGATCGACGAGGCGGTCAAAGGGCGCGATTCCGGTTTTGGCTTCGCAGCGACCGAAGAGTTTGGCCCGGTGGACATCCAGGGCAGCCAGATAGGCCCAGGCTCCCAGCCGCTCGTGTTCGTGCTCGATTTTCATCGGCCGACCGGGTTGTGGGGGCAAAGATTTTGCTTTTCGGTGCCGCGCCTGCACACTGGTCTTCTCGTCGGCCGACAGGACGAACTCGTCCCGGCCGAGTTTACGGCCCTTCCAGAGACGTTGGTACAAATCCAGGATGCGTCCGGCCTTGGCCTCGAAATCCGGGTCTCGCGGAAAGATCCAGCAGCGGTGCTGCCAAGGACGGATGGCGTCCTCGTTGAGCCATCGCCAGAGGGTAGTGTCACTGAGGGAGGCCGTCAATCCGCAGGCGCGAACATGGGCACCGAGTTCAGCCACGCTCCAGCGCGAAAGAGGCGCGCCCACCCGGCTGGGAAACTCGCAGGCGATCGCTTTAACCTGCACGACCAGCTCTGGGGGGAAAAACCCGGGGCCGGCCCGGGCGTTCGAAGTCTTCCAGCCCGGCCAGTCGTTTTTCGAAGAACCGTTTTCGCCAGCGGCTGACGATTTCGTGTCGGGTGCTGAGCCGGTCGGCGATCTGATCATTGGAGAGGCCCTGCTGGGCGAGGAGAATCATCTTGGCGCGAGCAACCATAAAATACGGCAACGTATATTTATTGGCGCGTCGCTCCAGCTCTTCTCGTTCCTGCTTGGTGAGCACGATCCTGTACGGACTTTTCCGTGGCAAATTGATGCCCTCCCGGCAACAGTATAACCGAGTGGGCGACAAGCGCCACATAATACGTTATCGTATTTATTGAGAGAAGTACTTAGTTGTGCATCTGAAAGGCCAATTCCCTCTGAGGGGGGCCGGAGCAAAAAGACTCCTTTGCCGAGTAGCGTCAAGCTGCCAAGGCCAAAAACAAGCGGAATTAGTGTGAACTTGCTGTCTGCTGGCGAGAATATCCAGAAACACGCTGCTGCCGTGGCAAGAAACAAATAAATCGTGGCGCGCCGCGGATCGCATTCCAGGTCGCCAGCGAAGTTCTCCAGGAAATATTCACGAATACCCACGCGAGAGAACGCCTCGCGCAAAGCCTACTACGACATAACCCCGGAGTCATCCATGCTTTCGCGAATTTGGTTAAAGCTCGCAGAAATCCTAGTCCCCGTAATCCTGGCCATCACCATCTACGTCTCCTGGCAAGCCGACCGCCGCGACCGCGCCCAACTCGCCACGCAACTCGCCGCCGCCCAGAAAACCATCACCGATGCCGCCACCAGCCAGCACGACCGCGACACCCTCCTCAACCAAACCCTCGCCCAGCTAGCCGCGCAAAAACAAGCCGCCGTAACCACAGCCCAACTCCTCAAAGATCTCCCCAAGGCGCTCTCTCTCCCCGCGCCCATCACTCTCCAAACGCAATCCTCTACCTCCGTTCCTCCCAATGCGGCCGCCAAACCCGGCTCCGGACCGTCGTCAAAAAAGTCCGGAGCCGCCGCACCCACAGACTTCACCCCAACCAACCCCATTCCTAAGCCCGGCCAGCCCGCCGACGCAATTCTTCCCGCAGCCGACCTAAAGCCCCTCTACGACTTCGCCCTCGACTGCAAAGCCTGCCTGGCAAAACTAACCGCCGCCCAGAGCGACCTAACCGACGAAAAGACCAAGACCGCCGCACTGACCAAAGAACGAGACGCCGCCGTAACCGCCGCAAAACGTGGAACCGTCCTGCACCGCATCCTCCGAGCCGCCGAGTGGTTCGCGATAGGCGCCGCCGCCGGAGCCGTCGCAGCCAAAGCCACCCGCTGAGCGGAAAGTCGGCTATCTAACCGAAAGCACCCCAAAAGGTTTAGCTGGACCGACTAACCCACGCGGTGCAACGCTTCTAAGTGATTCGCTTTCAATCCGCTACACCAACCGCACCACCGCCGCGCAGCACTCCGGCTGGCGCACCCCCCGCGCCAGCCGGTCCTCCTCTCGAACAGAGCATTGCGCGAAAAGAAAATCAGCCCCCGGTAATCGTGGAAAACCCCAAAATAGTTAAAGATTTCTCTTGACATTGCGTCTGATAAGTAATATTATGTTAACTAGAAAATGGGGACGATTTCTGCCCCTGTCCCCGGCCTTCATCCGTTCCCAGTTCCGCCTCTCCCCTCTCGGCGGTCCAGTCCCCTAATTGTTCTTGGCAGCCTTTTGCGCTTTGTGCTGATCCAGTTCGTAATCGATGTACTGCTGCAGAAGATGCGGATCGGCTCCAACGAGCCGTCGCCCATTCACGAAGATCGTCGGCGTACTGTTGACCTCAAGCAGCAAACCGTTCGCCCGGCTGGCATCGATTGCAGCCCCAGCTTCCGGGCTCGCCATGCAGGCCTTGAACGTATCGAGGTTCAATCCAGCCCGACTGGCAAAGTCCGTCATTTGGCCCCAGGCGTTCTCGGCGGAAATGACGTCCTGATTGTCATAAATGAAGTCATACATCTTCCAGAACGCCTTAGGGTCCTGCTGGTAGGCACACCGCCCGGCCAGAGCTGCTGTGCGTGCCCAGGGGTGAATCTGGTCGAGCGGAAAATCCTTGAAGACCAGGCGGACCTGTGGGTAGTTCGGCAAGAGGCCGCGGACCGCATCGTGCAGCGCCCGGCAGACAGGGCACTCGAAGTCCGAAAACTCCACCACCGTCACGGAAGCATCAGCCGGCCCCACGGAAGGGCTATCCTTCGTCTGCAGCTGCGCGCGAGCCTCTGCATTGGGATCCTTGGAAAGCTCCGATAACTCCCCTCGGAGCATATATTTGCCATCTTTGGTGACATAAACCTTGCCGGTCTGCTGGTTGTCTCCCATCTTCACCAAGATATCGAGCTCCTGCAGCCCTTCGACGCCAATGTCCTTCGGAGGCTCCACCTGAACGGTAGTGTCAGACCCGAACGCGTACAGATTGCGCAGGTACATCTCCACAGTCTTCCGAATGGGAGATTGCGCCGCGCCGGAGCGCGAAGCTGAAGTTCCGCTACGCTCCTGCGCGTCAATTGTCGCGGCCGTCAAGCACATGGAAAAAATGGCTGTCAGTGTGAGTGCTGTCTTCACGCTAAACCTCATCTCTTATGGAATAAACTTCTGCGCGATCGGGAACGGCCTTCCAAATCCAAAAGCCCGCGAAGTGATCTTGAGTCCCGGCGGCGCTTGCTTGCGCTTGTATTCATTTCGGTCCACCAGCAAAGCGATGTCTCGTACAAGTTTCAGATCAAACCCATAGTGATCGGCGATTTCTTCCGGGCTATGGAGATCCTCAATATATGCCTTTAAGATGCGGTCTAGCACATCGTAGGGTGGCAGGCTATCCTCATCTTTTTGATTCGGCCGCAGCTCCGCGGAAGGCACCTTCTCGATACTCGAAACAGGGATGAGTTCCCTGTCCCGGTTGATCCAACTGGCCAGCTCATACACCATGAGCTTCGGCACATCCGAAATCACCGCGAGCCCGCCGGCCATGTCGCCGTAAAGCGTGCAATAGCCCACAGCCATCTCGGACTTGTTGCCCGTGCTCAATACCATCGACCCGAATTTATTGGAAAGCGCCATCAAGTAGTTTCCGCGAATCCGCGCCTGAATATTTTCTTCGGTCACGTCCATCGCTCGGTCACCAAACGCCGGCGCGAGCATCTTACGATAAGACTCGAATACCTCCCCAATAGGCAGCGTGACGAATTCTATGCCCAGGTTCTTCGCCAGCGCGTTGGCGTCCGCCTTGCTCCCCTCGGAGGAATACGGTCCCGGCATCGAGACGCCTAACACATTTTCCGCGCCCAGAGCGTCGACAGCTATAGTCGCCACAACGGAAGAGTCAATTCCCCCGCTAAGGCCGATGAGCACTTTCTGGAATCCGCATTTGCGCACGTAATCCTGCGTCCCGGTGACCAGCGCCCGATACGCATAGGCAATCTCTTCATGCGGCTGCGCGTGAATCTCTCCTTCACCCGTCACCGTATCGAACAAAACCAGATCCTCTTCAAAAGCCTTGGCCTGCGCCGCCACTTTACCTTCCGCTGTCAAAGCCATGCTCGCACCGTCAAAAATCAAGCTGTCGTCCCCGCCCACCTGGTTCACATAAATGACGGGCCGGCCCTGATTCTTGGCAATCGACTGAAGCATCTCAACTCGCAACGCGCGCTTGTCAATCGTATAAGGGGAAGCCGAGATATTTAGCAACACCGTAATTCCCTGCCCAACAAGTTCCGTTACGGGATCGCGGTCGTACCGGCACTCGGCCCAAAACATTTTGTCGTTCCAAACGTCTTCGCAAATCGTGATGCCCAGCTGCTCTTTTCCGAATCCATACGCGGACTGTTTGCCCGCAGGCTGAAAATATCGCGACTCATCGAAAACATCGTACGTCGGCAGCAGCATCTTGCTCTGCTCGAACACCACCCGCCCGCTGCAAATCAGCGCCGCTTTATTGGCAATGGATTTTCCCGTGTCATTTTTCACCCGCCCCGCATAACCGACGATGGCCGGAAGTGGCAGCTTGGCCGCAAGTTGCTTCAACTCGATATGATTGCGATCGATGAAGGAAGGCCGTTCGAGGAGGTCCTGAGGAAGGTAGCCGCAAAGGCAAAGCTCGGAAAAAACGGCCAGGTCGGCCCCCTGCTGCCTGGCCTTTTCCGCCAGGCTCAGGATGCGAGCCGAATTCCCTGCAAAATCGCCTACCGTGGGATTGAACTGCGCAAGCGCTATCTTCATGCTGGCACTTTAGAATACGGATGAGTACGGGGGATTGCAAACTTCTGCGTCACGGTTTGTGTCCGTTTCATCGTCGAAGCTGATAATCAATCGCGTAGGGGCTTCTGCGCAACTAAACTCGCAATTCCCTGCCCGGCATTCAATTCTCTATAAAACAAAACGTGTAATTCGGGGAACGCCGCGCGCAGCTCTCCAGGTTCAAGAAGATATGCAGGATTGCGAGGTCCATTCGAATAGTCGAGCTGCGCGCGCGTGAAAGTTTCAAAAAGCAGCAAGCCGCCGGGACTCAGCGCGCGGCTCATTTGAGTGAATAGAGAACGCTGCAAGTACTGCACGCACAGAATCACGGAAAAGGAAGCAATGGGAAGCTGTATCTCTTCTAGATTCGCCTGGATCAGCAATAGTTCGCCCGCCCGAGGCTTGTCACGCTCCGCCAGCGCAGCTGCGTCCGCTCGGCGCACAGCAAACTTCGCGTTTCGGGCCCGCCTCTCAAGCACCTCGAGACCTGTTGCCGACCAATCGACCGCCGTCACCGCTTCGCCTCGCCCTGCCAGCAGCAGCGCATGCCGCCCAGTTCCGCACGCGATGTCCAAAGCGGATCCCCTGGGAAGCATCGGCAGCCACTCGGATACAATGCCAGCAGGCTCCGAAGCAGCATTTTGTGCTGCCTCGCGGTATCGAGCATCCCATTCGGCTACGTTAGCAGGCATAAAAAAAGGCCCTCGAAGGATGAGTTCAAGGGCCTGCAACTCTTTTCAGAAGCGGGCGGTAAAGCCCCGTCCTTCTCATATCATTCAATCATTCTATGAATGAATGATATAAATGTGGCAAATTTGACGCGGCAAATTAAACGCTGAACGAACTGCCGCAGCCGCAGGTGCTCTTCACGTTCGGGTTATTGAACTTAAACCCGGCGCCTTCAATGGTTTCGATGTAATCGATCTCGACGCCATCCAGATACATCGAGCTCATCTGGTCGACCGCGACCTTGAGCCCGTTAAAATCCACCACCTCATCGGTCTCGTTGGTCTGGTTTTCAAACGCCATGTGGTACTGGAAACCGGAGCAGCCTCCGCCGACGACGGCAACGCGCAACGCCACCGGGACAGGATTCTGCATGCCCATGATTTCCTTGACCTTGGTGCTGGCAGTAGGGGTCAGACTAATCATAATTTCTATTGGCCTCCGCTCGCAGGCACGCCCGCGATGCATCTTTCCACTCAAGTATAGCAAACCTTCTCCACAACTGCATCTCGTGGTTCCGAGCCAATTTTCTTGCCTGGAAACATGCGGAATCAGCGTCTTTCGACAACCCTATGTCCTTCGCATAGAATAGGATGCGCCATGAGATATACCGTCACATTGATCCCGGGCGAAGGCATCGGCCCGGAAGTCGCCGGCGCCACCCGCGCCATCCTAGAGGCGGCCGGCGTTCAATTCGAGTGGGAAGAAGTCGAAGCGCGCTCCGAGATAGCTTCGGCAACAGGCCAGTTTGTCACGCAAGAGGCCGTCGAATCCGTGCGCCGCAATCGCGTGGCGCTCAAAGGACCGATGGGCACCGCCATCGCCGGAGGCGCGCCGAGCATCAACGTCGCTCTCAGAAAGACTCTTAATCTTTACGCGAATGTCCGGCCCGTCAAAAATCTTCCAGGAGTTAAATCGCGCTTTGAAAATGTGGACGTCGTTCTGATCCGCGAAAACACGGAAGATCTTTACTCCGGCTTGGAGCATGAAGTGGTTCCCGGCGTAGTCGAAAGCCTGAAGATCATTACCGAAAAAGCCTCCACGCAGATCGCTCACTTCGCCTTCAAATTCGCGAGGCGCGAAGGGCGCAAGAAGATTCACGCCATTCACAAAGCGAATATCATGAAGCTTTCGGACGGGCTCTTTCTGAAGTCAATCCGTAACGTCGCGTCAGAATATCCTGAAATCGAATACAAAGAGATGATCGTGGATAACGCCTGCATGCAAATGGTCTTAAATCCCCAGCAATTTGACATGCTCTTGCTCCCCAATCTATACGGCGACGTGATGAGCGATCTGGCTGCTGGCCTTGTTGGCGGACTCGGCGTCGTCGGCAGCGCCAACATTGGCGAAGAAGCCGCCATGTTTGAGGCTGTCCACGGCACCGCACCCGACATCGCCGGAAAGGGCCTGGCCAATCCTACAGCGTTGCTTCTGAGCGGGATCATGATGCTGCACCATCTCGGCGAAAGGTCAGCCGCTGACCGAATCGAAGCCGCCTTGGACAGGGTCTACAAGCAAGGCAAGCACGTCACAAAAGACCTTGGGGGCAAGGCGGGCACCGAGGAATTTACGGAAGCCGTCATCTCCTCACTTCCGCCCGAATAGTTCCCTTTCGCCTGGAATAGGACGTCCTTTTCGAGCATCAGAAAAATCTTGTGCGATGGAGTCGCGTCGGCTGCTTAGGATGGGCTCGTTTCTAGTTGCTGCGTCGTCGAAGAGTCGGAAAGCGCAAGATGCTTTCCCAATTCCGGCAGAGCGTCAGGTCGAGCGATGACCAGCAGCCTATCTCCCGGCAGCAAGACTGCTTTGGCTTGAGTCAGCATGACCGAGGTCCCGCGCAAAACGGCGACTATCTCAATCTTTCCAAGAGCGCCAGCCAGAGCAAGCGATGCAGCCTGTTTTCCGACCCAGGGACTCTCTGGCCGTATTGCCCCGACAACCAACTGAGAGCCATCTGGAAGGTCAACGCCGAGACCGGACTGCAAGAGCGCCGCAAGATGAAGATGCGTGATCTCCGCCGGCAAAGAGACCTTGCCCATATCAATCACCCGAAGCGCGACTTGCACAAGCTCGGATCGATGCGCCGGGGAATCCGCCCGCCCCGCAACCTGCGCTTCATAGAGGCTGCCGTATTTGAAAAATGATGAGAGATTGATCTGAATTAGAAAACTCAACATCACCGCCAGCCCCGCGGGAACCAGAAGCTGGTAGCCGCCGGTCATCTCGGCAACCATTAACATCGTTGCAATCGGCACCCGCCCTGCCGCGCCGAATACCGCTGCCATTCCCACAATCACAAAGCCAGCCGGAGGTTGATGAAACAGTCCTGCAAGGACTCCCCCAAGCATCCCGCCGACGAACAGACTTGGAGCAAACACGCCGCCCGATCCGCCAGAGGAAACGGTAAGAGAGAGCGCGACCATCTTGGCGACAAGAAGGAAAAGCAATAAGTGCAACGCCAACTGGCCATTTATCGCCTCCTGGATCCAGCCATAACCTCCGCCAAGTACCTGCGGCAAGCGCAGCGCGATCAAGCCGAGGCCTAATCCGCCGATGGCCGGCTTCGTCCACGGGGGAATCCGCAAGGAGGCAAACACATCGCGCACGCGATAAAACAACTCCGGCAGAATGGTCCCGACGATACCGCTCGCGGCACCCAGCACCGCGTACCAGGCATAATCAGAGAACCCCGCGGCGTGCAGGTCAGGCGGAACTTGAAAGAGTGGTTGCCATCCGACGAACCAACCGTTCACCGCGTATGCGACGATCGCGGAAAGCATGCAGTAAATGAGCGCGTCGGACTCGAAGTCCATTCCGCCATACAAGACTTCGACAGCGAAGATGGCCGTCCCAATCGGCGAACGGAAGATAGCGGAGAGCCCCGCTGCCATGCCCATCAAAACAAGCAATCGCCTCTCGCGCTCGGGCCGCTTCAAGATCGATGCATACACCGACCCGAACCCTGCCGCAATCAAAGCCGTCGGGCCTTCTCGTCCCGCGGATCCTCCCGACCCAATCGTGATTGCGGAGGCCAGCATCTTCACCGGCGCCACACGAGCCCGGAGCACCGACCCAGTCCAGTGGACAGCCTTCACGACGGTGTCTGTGCCGTGCCCCTCGGTTTCCGGCGCCAGCCCGTAAACCAGGGCTCCAGAAATCAGTCCGCCCAAAGTCGTGACGAGAGGGATGAGCCACAGTCCATGCGGGCCGACGATCTCTCGCAAAACTCCTCCTTCCTGTGGGAGTCCCGGAGGGCGGTAACCGGCTAGCCAGAACAGAAAGAAATGCTGCGAGAGCCGCAGCAGCCACATGAAGAGCTGCGCGGCCAGGGCCCCGATGACGCCGAGGAGGAGGGAATCCAAGAGCAGTCGCGGCCTGTCTCCAAATTTCATGCTAACTTTTTACCATTTTTCGGTTGGTCCCAAAGGCAGATTCCGGAAAAATCTGGGACGGACAGCGAATGCAAAGAATGCTGATGCGCAGGTCGCGCAACGCGGTCGACATCCAAAAAACGATCCGCATTCTCGCCCTGCGGATTTTGATGCGGAACTCGGCCGCATGGCTTGTTATTCTCGCTCAGGCATGGCAAGCTTTCACTCGAAGGTCCCTTCCAAGGCGGGTTCATGCATCGGTCGAGATACCCTGAGCGTCGTCGCACAGTCCGAATCACTCTCCAGATACCATTGAAAGTTCGTTGCCAAATGCCGGAGGGCGAAGCTATCGATTTGAAGGCCGTTACGCAATTCGTAAGCGCGAATGGGGCCCTCATCGTGATGGATGCTCCCCTGTTGCCGGGCCAGATGGTCCGCATCATCAACGAGATGACTTCGGAAACCGCGGATTGTTTTGTTACCTCGGTCCGTGAAAAACAAGAACGCCGATTCATCGGGGTTGGCTTCGCGAACCCTAAGAACGATTTCTGGCACGTGGTTTTTCCAAAGGCTGGGACGCGGCAGGCGATACGCTCGTCTCAGACCGGGTCGCTTGTCGCACCCGATAGAAGGCCAGACCTTCCACCTCGAGCGCAGTGAGTTCCTGTAAACCGGGAGCTGAACTCGCCATCGAACTTTCCCATCGCTTTCGACGGTTGCCTTTCTAGGGGCTTGCGTCCAGCTCCGGCGCGGGGCGTAGATCTGATAGACGAGAAGGTAGACGATCACTGCGGAAACGGGCTTAGCGCGGAATTTTGTCGTAGACCATCAAGCCAAGCAAAACGGGAATGTGCAGCACGGTGGCGTGCATCAACCATTTTGCGCGCATATTCGTCTTCGCGCTGGCGGCCCACAAAGAAACTTGCACGAGCGCCGTGCTGACAACCAGTGCGCCAAAAAAATATCGCGCACCGGCCAATCCCATCACCGCGGGCAAGAGGCTGACGCCTACGAGCGCAATGGAAGTAAAAATAATCTGCCGAAACGTGCGCGTCCCTTCGCGGTCCACCACCGGCAGCATTAAAATTCCGGCGCGCGCGTAATCTTCCCGGTACATCCAGGCGATCGCGTGGAAATGCGGAAACTGCCAAACAAACAGAATGGCGAAGAGCAGCCAAGCGCCTCTGTCCAAATGGCCGGTGGCGGCCGCCCAGCCAATCATCGGCGGAATCGCGCCGGGAAATGCCCCAACAAAAGTCGCCCAAACGGTACGCTTCTTGAGCGGCGTGTAAGCGAGCAGATAGCTGAGACAAGTAAGAACGCCAAGCGCGGAAGCGAGAATCCCAGCGGTAAAATACAAAGCAAGGGCGCCCACAACGCAGAGTGTCACGCCAAACCACAATGCTTCGCGAGGCTGCAATTGGCCGCTGGGAAGCGGACGCGAAGCCGTGCGCCGCATATAGCGGTCGGAGTCGCGCTCGATGTAATGGTTCAGAGTCGCCGTGCCCGCGGCGATCAGCAACGTCGCAAAAACAGTTTGGCTCAAGTGCAGCCAATCCACCGCGCCGCGCGCGCCCATGTAGTATCCCGCGGCGGTGGTCATCAAAACCAGGAACGAAACATCCGGCTTGGTCAACGCGATGTAGGCGTTGGCGCGCGTAGCCAGCGTTAATTCCGCGGTTCGTGCCGTGCTCATCGAGTAGCCACCTGCTCGGAAGACGATACGGTCACTGCGCCCGTGCGCGGAACTAACCGATAGCACACGAGAATCGTCAAAATCGAGACGGCGAACAAAAGCGCGCCCACCACAGTATGCGTCACCGTCAAAGCGACCAGCAATTGCGGCGGCCGCGGCGCTTCCGCGGTCACGAGGCGGTCCCAATAGGTTCCAATTCCCAGGAGAAACTGCACTCCAAAGAAGGTGTGAAGCAGGATGCGCATCGCCGTAAGCTCTCGCGACTTCTCGAAGCGCTTGCGCAGAACCACGGCCGTCCACACGACCATTCCGAGAACGGCCAGCGCTCCGGCGGCATGAGGCCAGATCGGCATGTCGTTATGCCGGAATCCGGCGCCAAGAAAAACCTGAAAGAAAATCACGCCCGCGTTCAAAAGCGCGAGCGAATGGATCGACATGCCGCCACGATCTTCCAGCGCCGGATGGTCTTCGATCCACCATTTGCTGGTGAACACCGCGATGCTCAGAAGCGCCCCGAACATGATTTGCGCAAAGCAAGCGTGCATTACCGGCAGCCAGTAATGCAGCAGTTGAATCACGACTTCTCCGCCGAGAATCGCCTGCGCGACGATACCGCCCAGGGCGATTACCGTGAACCAGCGCAGCCAGCTCCGCTCCTCTTTGATCCAAATGAGGACAGTGAGGACCAGCGTGAGAACTCCAAGCACGCCGGCAATGACCCGGTGCGAATATTCGTAGATGTCGCCGCCTGTCAGCGGCGACGGAATCCACGCGCCATGAGATTTTGGCCAGTCCAGCACGGAAAGTGCCGCGGCGTTGGAGGTGACCAGCGCTCCGGCGATCAAGAGAAGAATGGTCCAGATAACGGTGAATACAGCCAAACGATGAATGACCGTGTGATAGGTAGTTTTCATGGCCTAGTTTTGAAGGCGAGATTATAACGCAACGAGAGATTTTTCGCTCTTTGTTCCCCTGAAATTAATCGCCTACGCCGAAAATCGTGGAAGCCCAGGCTGTTCGATTCCCTGCCCCAATGCTCATTGCGGCGCGGCGGAAGAGGCTTTCACTGTCTGGGGTTCGCTCGCCAGGCCGACAGCCCGAAGCACCAGATCTTTCAACGCCGCGATAAAAAGTGGCGAATCTCCCACCGCGGGCATCATGCGAAATACTTCGATGCCGAATTTCTTTGCTTCCTCGCGAGCCTCGATATTGATCTCGTGCAGCGTTTCGATGTGCTCGGTCACAAACGAAATCGGCACGACGAGCATCTCCTTGACGCCTTCGGTGCCAAGCCGCTCGATTGTGCCTGTCAACGGCGGCTGAAGCCACTTCGCCGGCCCGACACGGCTCTGATAGCACAATAGATGCGTTTTCGGCCAGCCCGGATACTGCTTTCTTCCCTCTTCGCAAACCAGACGGACTGTAGCTTCGACCTGTCCCGGATACGGATCGCCTTTCTCGACCAAACTCATCGGCAATCCATGGGCGCTGAAAACGAGATGAACGCGTGAACTATCCGCGAATTGCCGCAACACGGATCCGATTCGGTGCGCGAGCGACTGAATATAAAGAGGGTGGTCGTAAAACTGGCTGACCGTTTTTTGCGGCGGGCCGCCGGGCTCGCCGTAAACTCGCCGCCATTCTTTCAGGCTGCTTAGCGTGGTGGCATAAGAAAAATGCGGATAGAGCGGCAGCAGCACGATTTCATCCAGCGGACCAACCTTTCGCAGCGAGGCCACCGCTTCCTCGGTGAGCGGATGCCAGTAACGCATAGCGACGACTGCTACGGGATCGATTTCGGTGGCCAGCGCTTCGACCAGCGCGCCGCGCTGCCGTTCCGTCAGTGTCCCAATCGGAGAGCGCCCGCCAATCTCCGCATACTTGCCGCGCACCGGAACAGAACGCCGGGAAGAGATGAGCCTGGCCAGCGGGCCGCGCAGGAAGCCCAACGGCCCCATGGGAATGATGTCCGGGTCGCGAAACAAATTCAGGAGAAACGGCTCGACGGCCTCGAGCGAGTCCGGCCCGCCGAGCTGGAACAGCACAATCCCGACCTTCTTCTTCGCCGCCAACTATTTTCCCTGGCATGCCGAATTTTTAATGCGGTCGATGTCCCGGCGAAGCGCCGTGGCACGATGCGCGACCGTGAGATAGTAAACGAAAAAAATGGCCCACGCAGCCATATAAGCGGCGAACACACTCTCGAGATTTTTCATGCGGCCTCCATTTCGCGTTGCACGGAATCAAGCTCGCTTCTCATGGCTTCCAGCCTGTAACGCTGTCGAAGCAGCAGCGTCATCAAAGCCAGCATGGCGAACCATGAGAAAAAAAGAACTCTGTACATAATCGGATCAAGCCCAGACCCTGGCTCTCCCATGACGACCGGCTGCGGATGCTGATCGCGCCACCAGCGGATCGAACCAAACACCAGCGGCACATCAATGAATGCGAAGATGCCGAAGAGCGCGCTGAGCAGCGCCCGCCGATCCGGCTCCTCGACGAGCGTGCGCAGAACCAAATACACCACATACAGCAGCCACAAAACAAAAGTGGAAGTGAGCCGCGGCGACCAGGTCCACCAGATGCCCCAAACCGGATGCGCCCAAATTGGGCCGGTGACGAGCACTACGCTCGTAAATGCAAGGCCAACTTCAGCGGCGGAAACGCCGAGCCAGTCCCAGCGTGGCTGACGGCGCCACACATACAGCAGGTTCGCGATGAAGCTTATGAAGAACGCAGTTAGTCCGGTCCACGCGCTAGAGACATGCAGAAAGAGGATGCGATAGATCAGGCCTTGCTTGGCGTCCGTGGGCGCAATAAAAAACGAAGCGTAGGCGGCTGCGCCGAGAAGGGCGAACGTCGCCACCGCAGCCAAAGCATTCTTCACCATGAGCCCTATTCCTCCAGAAGATATTCGCCGAAAAGCCATAGCGCCGTCAAAAAGACAAGATCGAATACCGCGAGAAAGCCCACACCCTTCCACTGGACATAGGGAGAGCGGTCAAAGAGGCTCTTCGTAACTTCCGTGCTGGCCACGAGAACCGGCGTCAAGAGCGGCAGCATGAGCAATGGCAGCAAAAGCTCGCGCATGCGAGCCTGCGCGGAAATGGCGGAAAGCGCCGTGCCTGCGATGGAAATGCCCAGACTCGCCAGAAAAAATACCAGCACGAGCCAGTGCAACACCGGCATGACCGGTACGTTGTACATGATCGAGAAAAAAGGGAGCAAGAAAAGTTCGGTAAGCAGAAGAAAAAGTGTGTTCGCCAGAAGCTTGGCCAAGAAAATCGCGAAGGGATCGCTCACCGACAGTCTTAAGGCGCTCAGGGTATCGTTGTGCTGCTCGCGCAAAAAGCAAGGTTGCAGCATCAGCGAGGCCGCAAAGAGAAACGCCAGCCAGAGCAATCCGGGAGCAAACCTCCGCGATTCATCCGAGGTGGGATCAAACGTGAAGCTGAAAAGCACGATCACAATCAGGATGAAAACGACAGTGGTGGTCAGCAATTCGCGCGAGCGGAACTCCGTGCGAAGTTCTTTGCCGAGCAGAGCCCGCGTATTTGCGAGGAGCCTCATTCAGGCGTCGGCGAACGTCAGAATCGAGCGAAAGGTCGCGCCGCTGCGCGTATCCGCGGCAATCGAGCCGGCATCCAGTCGAATGGCCCGGGTACCCAGCGAAGAGATTTCCGATTCGCCATGAAGACTCATCAGAATGGTCCGGCCTGAATCGCGCAGCTGACGAATCGCCTGCGCTAGCCACGCCACGCCCTGGGGATCGAGCCCCGTCGCTGGCTCGTCGAGCAAAAGCACGGCAGGCTCATGCAACAGGGCACGCGCAATGGCCACGCGCTGGCGCATCCCGCGGGAAAACGTCCGTACCAGCGAGGCGCGGCGGTCCCACAGCCCGACGTCGTGCAACAAAATCTCAACGCGTTCGTGCGCCCGTGGCACCCTGATGAGCCTCGCAAAGAGCGACAAATTTTCCTCGGCCGTGAGTTCGTCGTAGACCATTGTGGCGTGAGCAATGAATCCCAGGCGAACCGCGCCCGGGTCGCACTGGCCAGACGCGTTCCCAAAGTCCAACGTTCCGCTCGAGGGCCGCACAAGCTGGGCCGCGATGCGCAGAAGGGTGGTTTTGCCGGAGCCGTTGCGCCCTGCCACGACCACGCACTCGCCCGGAGCGATGACGAGCGACACACGGCGCAAAGCGAGCAGCCCGCCATACCGCTTATCAATGTTTTCAAAACGAAGACCAACGGGAGAGAATCCCGGGGGCATCACGGACGAACCTCGCGAGGGCACGGAACGCGGCGCGGCCTCACGCTTCAACCTCGCACAAGATCACGCAAGACCTTTTCCGCGCGCGCGCGTTCCTTGTTGTACTCTTCCTCGGAGATTGTGCCAGCCTGGTGGCGCAGCTCGAGCCGGAAGAGGGTGTCCTTCAGTGCATCGAGACTTGTGCCCATTGCTGCATCGACTTCGGACAGCTTTCCGCTGTGCGCTGGCCCGGCCGCAACCGCGGGCTTTGGCGCTCCCGCTTTTTTTGCCCATGGCGCAGGTGCCGCCATGGAGCCAGTCGAGGGACCGCCCTCAATAGCTACCACCGGCCTGCGCGTCAGGAAAATCGCCAACAAAACGAACACGCCGAGAAAGCCGCCGACGATCGGCCACTTCAGAGCATCCAAGCGGCCTGGAGCGACCTGGATCGCTACTCCGGAAGAGCCGTTGTCTCCCTGCTGCGCGTCGCGCCCTTGGGTGGACGCATCGGCGCCCGAAGCATTGTCGCTGGGTGGAGGAGCAGTTCCGGAGACGCTGACGGTCAGCGCCGAATTCGCAGCGAGATTGTCCCGGCTGTAAACGCTCATGCCTTGCTCTTGCCCGCCAGGCTGCAGGCCATCGCCCGTGACTTGAAGGGACGGCGGAGCAACCACCACGAGCCGCGCGCCGGGGTAGACAGTCGGCAACTTCACCGTGGCCGCATTTCCCGTGTACGGCAAATCATACGAGAATCGCACTCCGTTATCGCCGGGGCGGAAGGCATACGCGACGCTGTATCGGTTTTTGCCCTTATCGATGGGCGCCACCACCACGGGCATGCCCGATGGCCCTTGCGCTGCGGTTTGTTTCAGGATTGCGCCTTCGGGAAGCGCAAAATCGAAATCGCCATCCTCGCGAAAATAAGCCTGCGGCGGCTGCGAATTATTCTTGATGGCGTATTCTTCGCCCATTTGCAGGTTCGCGCCATTTGGCTGAAAAATAACGAAATGAGTTCCCACGGTGATGGTCTTTGGGTCGCGGGAAGGCTCAAAAACCTCGACTTGTACTTCGTTCTGGCCGGGAGGCAAGGGCTCGTGAAACATGACGCCCTTGTAGACCGCGCGGATCAACATGGGCTGCGTGCCAATCGCAGGAAAATCGAAGCTGAACTGACCCTGGGCATCGGTCTTGGTGTTGAGGACCGGCTGCATCCCGCCCTGCAATTGAATGAGAATTACCTCGATATCCGCGGCGGGTTTGCCCGTCGTGCCATTCTTCACGGTGCCGTGAGCTACCGCGCCGTAAACAGGAGAAAACGGAGCCAGCAGGCAAGCGCCGAGCGTTAAGCGCAAAAGCCATGGCGACTTCATTGCGCCCCTCGACTCGAGGCCGCGGGCCGCGCACCGCGAGGCCGCCGCACCTGCGATTCCGTGATCTCGTCTATTTCCGCCAGCACCAGCGCTGCTTCGTTTTCAAGGGAAAGTTTCATCGCTTCGTAGTCGTTCTCCGCATATTTCCCAGATCGAAACTCGAACCGCAGGTCCCGCAGGTTATCGTAAATCGTGTCGCGCCGCTCGAGCAACTGATCGAGCTTCGAGCGGTGCGGCGCGAGGTCGGAAGCATCCACCTGAATAAAAAAGATGAAAAGCCCGGCGGCAGCCGCCAAAGCCAGGCACGCGCCAAGAACGGCCCAATCGGCAGACGCAATGAAGAAAATAGTTATGGAGGTGGCCAACGTCAAAATCAATCCTCAGTATCGCGCGCGGCCTGCGCACGCGCGCGCTCCAGCAACTCATTCGGAACCGAAGCTACGCTGCCTGCACCTGCCAGCACCGGTTCAGGAGATAAACGCTTCCGCCATCTTGAAATTACACCCAAGACCAGCGCGAATCCCCCGACTAAGGCTAATGCCGGTATCCACCAAGCGACGAGCCCAAACCCGCTGTGCGGCGGTTCGGTGAGCACGGCCTGTCCGTACTCCTGCACAAACGACTGGACGATGAGGTCGTCGGATTCGCCTTTGGCAATCCGCTCGTTAATCTCTTTCAGCATTCCCAAGGCGGTATCGCAAGGTCCCGAGAACGCGCCGCCCACGTGATAGCAGCCGCCGGCGGAATCGTTGCAGCCCCCGCACATGCATCTCACTTTCATGCCCAGTCGATGCGCGTGATCGGGAGGCTGCGCGTCCCCGAATGCAGAAAGTAGCGGCAGCGCCCCGGCGAGGCAGAGCAATACTGGCAAGGCAAGCAACAGCGGCTTTCTAATCTTTGGCATATTAATCGTGCCCTTCCCGCAGACTCACCGACGGCGCCAGTCCATGCGTCGAAGGTTCGGTCGCCGACTGCTTCACGCCAGACAAAACCAGCACAGCGCGCCGGTTCGGCATCAGCGCAACAAGCGTACCAAACACCACGATGACCCCGCCAAACCAAATCCATTTGACCAGCGGGTTCAAGTAGGCGTGAATCACCGGCAAATTGGTGTCCGGGCTCTGACCCGCATAAACGACATACAAGTCTGCTCGAAGCGTCGAATAAATGGCCACCATTGTCCCGGTTTCCCCGTTGGTCTGGAACACGCGGCGTTCCGGGTACAACATCATCAGCGGCTTGCCTGCGACGAGGACCTCCACAATCAGGCGATGCCCGGTGAAATTCGCTTCCGGCGTGGTGTCCTCATTCTGCAACATCAGCGTGTACTTGCCGATTTGCATCGATGAGCCCGGGCGCATGTCCTTCTGGACGTTCTGGTTAAAGGCCTGGCCTGCCAGCCCGATAAAAACCAGGACCATCCCCATGTGGACGATGTAGCCGCCATAGCGCCGCGTATTGCGCATGGTCAGCTCGATTGCGGAAGTCAGATAGGATGCGCCCGAACGGGTCCGGATGACTCTCGCGCCGCGGTAGAACTCCATCACGATCGTTGCGGCAACAAAGAAGCACAGACTGAAACAGACTAGCGAGTAAGGCTCGCGGTATCCCAGCGCAAAAATCACGACACCTGCAATTAGACCGACGATCAGGGGCGAGGTAAAATTCCTTTTCAGGCTCTCCAGCGAAGTCTTTCGCCAAGCAAGAAGCGGCCCAACGCCGGTCAAGAACAGCAAGAGCAGCCCGAGCGGAATGTTGACCTTGTTAAAGAAGGGCGCGCCCACGCTTATTTTGGAGCCGGTAAACGCTTCCGACAGAACGGGAAAAAGCGTCCCGGAGAGCACCGCGATGCATGCAACCAACAGAACCAAGTTATTAAACAGGAAGCTGGACTCGCGAGATACGATGGCGTCGAGCTGGTTTTCGCTCTTCAAATAGTCGCGGTTCTTGAAATAAGCCACCAGGCAAACCGTGATAATGATCACGAGAAAGCCCACGAACCAATTCCCGATGCTGGACTGCGCAAAGGCGTGGACCGAGCTCACAACGCCGCTGCGCGTCAAGAACGTCCCGAGAATACACAACAGGAACGTCGAGAAGACCAGCCAGACGTTCCACACTTTCATCATTCCGCGCTTTTCCTGCATCATCACGGAATGCAGAAACGCCGTCCCGGTCAGCCACGGGAGAAGAGAAGCATTTTCGACCGGGTCCCATCCCCAATATCCACCCCAGCCGAGCACCGCATAAGCCCAATGCGCGCCAAGAAGGATGCCCGCGGATTGAAAGCCCCACGCGATCATCGTCCACTTGCGCGTGAGATGAATCCATTTTTCGCCTGGATACCGTGCCAACAAGGCCGCAAGGGCAAACGCGAACGGAATCGTGAATCCCGTGTAGCCCGAATAAAGATTTGGCGGATGGATCACCATCTCCGGATACTGCAGCAATGGCGTCAAACCATTGCCATCGCCACGTGTCACCATCTGCAGCGCGCCATTCGCCGCCGGGATGCCCAACATCTTGAACGGGCTGGCGATAAAATTGTTCAGTGTAAGAAAGAAAATTTGCACGCCGGCGAGAATCACTCCCACGTACGGCATCAACTCGCCGTTCTTGTTCCGGTAAGCGATTAAGACCGAGAAAACGTAAATCGAAAGCAGGAAACTCCAGAAGAGCAGCGAGCCTTCCTGGCCAGACCAGAGGGCGGCCACTTTATAGAACGTCGAAAGCGCGCGATTGCTGTGTTCGACGACGTACGCGACGGAGAAATTGTCGGTGAAGAAGAGATATTCGAGGCTGAAGGTAGCGATGAAAATCAGGCAGCACGTCGCGATGCCGGCCTGTCTGGTGCTCTTGACGAGCAGCGGATGGCGCGTGATGATCGCCGCAATCCCGCCCCCAAATGCATACACCGCGCAAATGAATGCCAGGACTAAAGCGAACGAACCGAATACATCCACGGGGTTCCCGCCTATCCCCCGGCCAAGCCGGGCCCTTTACATGTTGCTTTTCGGTGGTGCAGAGGAAGTATCAGCAACAGTTCCCCCCGGAGCTGCCGCGTATTTGGACGCGCACTTTGCCTGGACGACCTCTGCTACAAAGCGCCCATCCGGCCCAGGCCGCCCCTCCACCAATGCTTGCGACTTGTCTATGAAAGTATCCGGAAGTGGGTCGCTGCCAATGTAGCTCACGGGAAGCGACTTCCCTTCCCCCTGCAGAACGAAATCCACGCGCCCGTTCAAATGGTGAATGCTGCCCGGCTCCACGACTCCGCCAACGCGGATTCGACGATTCAGTTCTGAGCCATGCAGTGTCTGGAGTTCCGCGATGGTGTGGTAATACGTCTTGCTTTCCCCATACCCAAGCCAGGCCAGGAAAGCCATGGAGACTACGATGATGCCGATGCCGATGCCAAACTTTGCTTGTTTCTTCACGCCTTGACTCCTACTCCGCCCACGCGCTGTTCAGCGCCCTAGATTCTATCACAGCGCCAAGAACCGCAAGCTGGCATAAGTGCACTTTTAAGCCTGTCCTAAAGGGATAGCGAACGCTGTGACGTAAGTCACTTCCCATGGGCAAAGGCCGCGAGGACTTCGCGTAAGCGCTGAGTCGCCCCAGAAACGTCGGCCGAGTCCAGACCGAACGGCTTGCCCTCATCTTGGATGACTGTACACCCCAATTCGGACATCGTCAGTTTGAAGGTCGGCGGCGCGAGCATCTCCGAAATCAAAACAATGCGCTTGGGTTTCAACGATCGCCGGACGCGCGCTGCTACCACGGAGACGCGTTGCACAAGCAATTCTTCGCGAGAAGGTCGACCGTTCGTTGCGAGTTCCAGCGGACATTCAAGCATGTGCACAAGAAAAAATCCGCCGCGCTGAAATTCGCTTAGCACAGTCTCAGGCAGCTTCCCTGCCGCGGAGACCCCAGCGGCCTCAAGCACGCGGCCCGCTTCGCCCGCAAACTTTCCCGCATACAAAAATTCCTCGTCATCGACGGGGGAAATTCCGCCAAGCAAAAGTGTGCCGATGTGAACGGGCCGGTACCGTGTAGTCCATTCCAGTCGCTGAAGCCGCCGCGCAATGTGCTCAGACGATGCGGATTGTCCGCAGCCGTCGCAGTCTAAGTTGCCTGGTGGCATGGTTTGCAAGCGAAAATCGTAGTCCAGCGGAGAGAGGAGTGCAAATCGGAGAGAATGCTTCTTGGGCAGTCGCGAGCATTCAGACCGCCGGAACGCAAACTTTCGCAAATCGACGACGGCAGCTGTGCGCCGGGGATGGTGAATTGGGTTTTGGCGTCGCACAACCGCCGTCGCGCGATGCTACATGGTTCTTCGTTCACAAACACACGTCGTGCGTAATAGTTGCATGCGGCTGTTTTTTTGCCCAACCAAATTGAGGGATAATCAGGAAGAAACTGCGGCGTCCTCTGGCAGTTTAGACCTCAAGCACCACTTCAGCTCTTGGCTCAACTCCGTAATTTCCATTCCCGGCATCACGATAAACTTGCAACTGAGCATTTCGCGGGCCTCGTCGTCGTCCGGCAACTGGCAGGAAACCCGGCAATACTGGCACTCTTGATTCCAGCAAAATCTCCCATAAGGAATCGTTTCCGGGCTGATGAACTGAAAGCAGCGCAACAGCGAGTTGCGTTCCGGCACTTGGAACTTCTTGCCCATTACGGTGATTTCCACGAGTTTTTCGTAAGGGCGAAACGGTTCCGACATAATTCAGTCCTGTCCTCCGTGGACGGGCCGCCGTGTGAGAGCAGAAATTTCCCCGAGCCGGATTCCTCTAATGAGTGCTCTCCCAGAGTAGCCCCCGTCCACGGAGCCAACAACGATTCGTCTAGAGCCCGTTGCGAATGTGCTAAGGGGTGGGGGGCAGGCACTCAGCGGGCTATCAAAAAGTTGTGTTAGATGCCAAAGTCAAAAAACTGTCCCATCTTGCGGAACTTCTCATAGCGGCCTTCCAGCAATTCCTTTGTCGACTGTTGCCCCAACGCAACCAACTGCCGGTCCAGCACTTCCCCGAGCAGTTGCGCCGCGGCCTCCGGATCGACGTGCGCACCACCTTCGGGTTCGCACACAATTTCATCGACGATCCCCAGTTCCTTCAGGTCGTTTGCAGTTATTTTCAACGCGGCAGCGGCGGTTTCCGCTTTCGTGGCATCCCGCCACATGATCGCCGCACAGCCCTCCGGCGAAATCACCGAATAAAAACTGTTCTCCAGAATGTTGACTCGGTCTCCCACGGCAATCGCCAGCGCGCCCCCGGAGCCCCCTTCACCCGTCACGGTCGCGATAATAGGAACAGGAAGACGCGCCATTTCTCGCAAGTTTCGCGCAATCGCTTCGGCTTGGCCGCGCTCCTCGGCGTCGATTCCCGGATACGCGCCCGGAGTATCGATAAACGTGAAAATTGGCCGCCCATATTTCGCCGCCAGCAGCATGACGCGTAGGGCTTTGCGGTAACCCTCCGGCTTGGGCTGGCCAAAATTCCGCAATAGCCGTTGTTTCGTGTCGCGCCCTTTTTGGTGGCCGATCACGGCGATGGGCCGTCCTTGAAACTTTGCCAGTCCCGCAATAAGGGCCTTATCATCGCCAAAGTTCCGGTCACCGTGCAGTTCCACAAAATCCGTGAAAAGCGCTCCAATGTAATCCAGCGGATAAGGTCGCGCGGTGTGTCTTGCAATTTGGGCGCGTTGCCATGGCCCCAGATGACTGTAAAACTCCTTGCGCAGCTCCGCCACTTGCTGGCGAATGCGTTCCAGCTCCGCGTCCGCCTCTTCGTCGCCTGCAAGTTGGCGCAATTCTTCGACGTCCTTCTCCAGGTGATCGATCTCGCTTTGACGATCGGTCTGCGTTGGGGTTCTCTTGGACTTGTCTTTTGTTTTCATCACATGACCAAGTCGATCGATTGGTCGCCCATACATTCCCGCACTGCGGCGACAAGTTCCGGACATGCGCGGACGCGTTGCTCAACCTGAACCGTTGCCATCGCGCCCTGGGAGGCAACGAGATCGAGCGAGACCAGGCTCGATCCTCGATAAGAAGAAAATATCTCTTCGAGCCGATCGAGCAATTCCTCATTCAACTCTTCAAGCTTCAAGCGAATGCGCAACCCCGAAGCCGGACGCTCGGCAAGATCACCCAGCCGGGCCGCTTCCTGTAAAGAAAGCCGCGTACCCGCTTCTTCGACCTGCACGCGAACCTTAAGCAGAAGCGGCGTTCCGGCCTTCAGAATTTGTTCAAGACGCGCGAAACTCTCTGGAAACGCCAGCAATTCCTGAACTCCGGTCATATCTTGAATCGTATAGATAGCCCAGCGGGCGCCCTTCTTCGAGCGCATCGGCCTCGTACCAACAATCAACGACGCGACCGCGATCTCCTTGCCGTTGCGCTGCCCCTCGATCTGATCGAGCGAAACGCACTTCAATTCCTGTAGCTTCGATGCGTACTTCGCGAGCGGGTGCCCGGACACATAGAAACCAAGCATCGCGTATTCGCTGGCCAAACGTTCCGCCTCGCCCCACGGCTCAGCATCGTGCAATACAAAAGGCATGGGCGCAGGGGCAGTAGCGGTCCCGAATAATCCATGCTGCCCCGATTCGCGTGTCCGCGTCGCGCGCTGCACGGTGGCCAGCGCATCGTCCACGGACGCCAACATGGATTCCCGCGGCCCCAGCGAATCCAGCGCCCCCGACTTGATTAGGCTCTCAAACACGCGCTTGTTCAAAAACCGCGCCTCGATGCGTTCGCACAAGTCGTACAACGACGTGAATTCGCCCGCACTCAACCGCGAATCGCGTATAGCCTTGGCAGTATTTTCGCCGACGTTCTTGATCGCGGCCATTCCAAATCGAATGGCTTCCCCAATAGGCGTGAAATACAAATCGCTCTCATTCACATCGGGCGGCAAAATCGAAATGCTCATCCCCCGCGCTTCGTTGATGTACTTCACCGCTTTTTCCGCGTTGCCCGTTTCCGAGGTAAGCAGCGCGGCCATAAACTCCACCGGGTAGTGCGTCTTCAAATACGCGGTTTGATAGGCCAGCAGCGCATACGCGCAGGAATGCGATTTGTTGAATCCGTATCCTGCAAATTCCTCCATCAGATCGAAAATCTTCTCGGCTTTCTTTTCCGGAACCTTGTTCCCCAGGCACCCGGCCATAAATTTTGCCCGCTGCGCCGCCATCTCTTCTTTCTTTTTCTTGCCCATGGCACGGCGCAAGATATCGGCTTCCCCCAGCGAAAAACTGGCCAGCAGGTTGGCGATTTGCATCACCTGTTCCTGGTAGAGAATGACGCCATACGTTTCCTCGAGAATGCCTTTGAGCTGCGGAAGTTCGTAGCTGACTTTTGTCTTCCCGGTCTTCCGGTTGATGAAATCGTCGATCATTCCGCCCTGAATCGGCCCCGGGCGGTACAGCGCGTTCAGCGCCGTGAGGTCTTCAATCCGTGTGGGCTGGTAGCGCCGCAAAATGTCGCGCATGCCGTGCGATTCAAACTGAAATATAGCCGTCGTATCGCCGCGCGCAAAAAGCTTATAAGTTTCCGCGTCATCCAACGTGAGATTGTCGATGTCCACCTTTACGCCGCGATTCTTCTCGATCATGTGCACGGTGTCTTGCAAGACCGTCAGCGTGGTCAGCCCGAGGAAGTCCATCTTCAACAGGCCGACGCGTTCGAGCGCGTTCATGTCATATTGCGTCGTGATTTCATCCCGGTTCGTCTTGTAAACCGGAACCACTTCCGTCAGCGGCCGCGGCGAAATAACCACGCCCGCCGCGTGTGTCGAGGCGTGCCGTGCCAGTCCCTCGAGCCTCAATGCCACGCTCATCAGATCCTTGAGTTTTTCGTCGCTGTTGATCGCGGCTTTAAGCTGCGGCGCCTCCGCAAGCGCCGTTTCCAAATCGATGCCAAGCGTCGTTGGGATCAGTTTCGCCAGCCGGTCCACTTCCCCGTAGGGGATATCCATCGCCCGGCCCACGTCCTTGACCGCCGCCTTGGCCGCCATGGTTCCGAACGTGATGATCTGTGCCACATTTTCACGGCCATATTTCTGCGTGACGTACTCGATCACTTCTCCGCGCCGCCGCATGCAAAAATCAATGTCGATATCCGGCAAAGAAACCCGCTCCGGATTCAGAAATCGCTCGAACAGCAGGTTGTACTGCAGCGGATCCACGTCGGTAATGCGCAGCGCGTAGCTAACCAGGCTGCCTGCCGCGGAACCTCTTCCCGGTCCAACCGGCACCTCCTGCGCCCGCGCATAGTGAATGAAATCCCAGACAATCAAGAAGTAGCCTTCATACCGCATCTTCTTGATCATTTCGATTTCGGATGTCAGCCGCCGTTCGTATTCCGCCAGCGGAGTGTGCAGCGTTCCTTGCTGCGCCAGCCGTTCCAAATAAGGCACGCGCACAGCGAACCCTTCGCGCACTACCTTCTCAAAATAGCTTCCCGCCGTATGCCCCTCGGGAATCGTAAACTCTGGAAACGGATTCGGTATCCGCTCGATTTTGACGTTGCACCGCGCCGCAATATCCACCGTCCGGCTCAACGCATCCGGCAGCTCGCCGAATACCTGCGCCATCTCCGCCGCCGTCTTGAAGTAAAACTGGTCGGTGGCAAACTTCATGCGATGAGCATCGCTCATCGTCTTTCCCGTTTGAATGCAGAGTAAAACTTCCTGCGCGTGCGCGTCGCTGTGCCGCAAATAATGGCAATCGTTCGTCGCCACCAGTGGGATCCCCGTCTCCTTGGCGAGCCGCACCAGATGCCGATTCACCCCCTGCTCGATCTCCAGCCCCTGATCCTGAATCTCCAGAAAGAAATTCCCTTTGCCGAAAATGTCGCGCAGGCGGTAGGCGTTTTCGCGCGCCTGGTCGTATTTTTCATCGACGACCGCTTCCGTCACCGCTCCGCGCAGGCACGCCGACAGCGCGATCAACCCCTTGTTGTGCTTTGCCAGGAGGTCGTAATCAATCCTGGGCTTATAGTAGAAACCTTCCAGAAAACCGGATGACACCAACTTGATTAAATTGTGATAACCCTCAAGCGATTCGCAGAGCAGCACCAGATGGTTGCTCCCGCGCATGCCCGGTTCTGATTCGCCGCGTTCCGCTCCATTCGCGCCATTTGTTTTTTCGCCGCGCTCGTGCCGGCTGCCCTTCGCCACGTAGACTTCGCACCCAATAATCGGCTTGACGTCCCGCTTGCTGGCTTCGTTGAAAAAATTGGCCGCGGCAAAGAGGTTCCCGTGGTCGGTGATGGCCACCGCTGGCATTTTCTGCCGCGACGCCTCGTCGAGCAGCTCCGAGGTTTCGCACGCCCCGTCGAGCAGACTGTAATCCGTATGAACGTGGAGATGAACAAACTGCGGTTGACCCATGGATCTCGATTCTAGAACTCTGCGGCGAGAATTGCGAACCGCTTTCTCAACTATTTTTCCGGCCCGGTCTTCGAACCTCGCCGGTTATTTCCGTCCGTGGCTCTTCTTGCCCGCTCTCGCGCGTTTCGCCTCGTCGCTGGCAGCTTTGTGTTTCGCGGCTTGCTTCAACATCACCGGATGATCCTTGTGCGCGTGTCCCTGCGCAGCCTTGGCCCCCGCACCCTTCTCCGCTGCCCCATGGCTCGCCGCAGCGGAAGGCTGCTTTTCCCCGCCTTTCGCGGGCTTCTTTTCCTTCTCTTTCTTTTTCGGCTGTTCCTTAATCCCAGACAACTTGCGCAGTATCTTCACCCGTTCTTCCGGCGTCTTCCCGCGCCCCGTGAGCTGCATCCCGAACACCTGCTCGACGATCGCGTCGAACTTTGCCCCGCGCGCATAGCCCAGTGCCTCCAATTCGTTCGCCACCATCGGCAACGTCGCCCGGATCGGACGCCATTTGTGCAAATACGCCCGAATCTTCGAGAGTGCCCCTGAATTATTGGATTCCGCGAGCATGTATGCAATTCGATCTACGGAGATCCTTTCCAGGAATTTGTACGCATCCACCGGCGCGTTCAGCTTCTTCCCCGTCAGTTCCTTCTGATCTGCCAGCACTTCCTTCTCGAAATTCAGAATCAAGTCCGCTTCCGCCGCGCGGAATCCCGCTTTGGAAAGAACGCTGCCCTGTTCCCTGTCCTTCAGCCGCCCCAGAACGGCCAGCATCATCGGCGTCGCCAGCTTCGGCCGAAATCCCGCCGTAAACAAATCCTCGCGAACCTTCATCAGCCGCGCAATCGCTTCATAATCAGGATGCCGTTTTGCCAGCGCCGGGCTGATCGCTTCGAGCAGATCGTGCTCTTCCCATTCCTTCAAAACCACCGCGGGCCGCTCCTCGCGCGCTACCGCCCGCAACTCTGTTCCCGCGTCCTCGGGCGCAATGGTGTGCTGCAATTCGCGTTCGATGGCCAGGTCAAACCATTCCTGCGTCCGCGCTTCGATCTTAAATCCCATCCTCGCCGCAAACCGCAGAACCCGCAGCAGCCGCGCAGGCTGGTTCGTAAAGCTGTGAATGGTCAACGCGCGGACCTCGGCGCGCTCGATGTCCGAGAGCCCGTTGGTGGGATCCAAAAGCAATCCGCGCGAAGCAGGATTCAGCGAAATGGCAATCGCGTTCAGCGAAAAATCGCGCCGCCGCAAATCCTCCATGATCGTCGACCAGCGTATCTCCGGCCGCGTCCCCGGCCGCACATAGTGGTCGTCGCGCGCCGCCGAGATGCTGCCGTCGCAGTCCCCGGCAAACAGTATTTCCACCTGCCGCAGCTTTTCGTCCTCGGAGAGAATTTTCGCGCCGCCCTTCTCGAGCTCCCGCGCGATCTTCGAAGGATTCCCTTCCACCGTGAAATCCAGATCGCGCAGCGAAGCGCCCGTCACCAGGTCGCGCACCGTCCCGCCGGTCAGGTAGACGTTAAATCCCATCGCCGCCGATAGTTCCTGCACACGCATCATTACTGCCCGCTGTTCTGGTGACAGCCGGCTTTCCAGCAAAAACATATAATCTGGCATCGCACTCCTTCGCGTTCTGGATGCCCGCGCTGACTGCCGCGGAGGCAACCGCAATTTGGGCCCGGGTCCGCCGCGCGTCACGCGCGCGGGTGATGCGCCTTGTAAATCTGCTTCAACCGCTCTTCCACCACATGCGTATAGATCTGGGTCGTGGAAATATCTGCGTGGCCCAGCATCAGCTGCACCGACCGCAGATCCGCGCCGCGCTCCAGCAAGTGCGTCGCAAAACTGTGCCGCAACATGTGCGGCGTCAAGGCAACGCGTAAACCCGCTTGCCTCCCGTACGCCGATAGAATCTTCCACACGCCCACCCGGCTGAGCGCCACGCCACGCCGGTTTACAAACAGCGCCGCGCTCGACACACCCTTCGGCAAAAGTTTTGGCCGGGTATCGCGAAGATATTTTTCCACCATGCCCAAAGCCTTTCGGCCGGCCGGAACAATCCGCTCCTTGTCCCCTTTTCCGATGCACCGAATGCAGCCCACCTTCGCGTCCACATCCGTCACGCGCAGCCCAATCAGCTCCGATACACGCAAGCCCGTCGAATAGAGCACCTCCAGCATGGCCCGATCCCGCAATCCGAGCGGCGTATTGGCATCCGGTTGCTGCAGCAATCGTTCCACTTCCTCGAGCCTCAAATAGCCTGGCAGTGTCCGCCGGATTTTCGGCGACTCAAGATTCAGTGACGGGTCCACCGTGATCAACTCTTGTATCTGCGCGAACCTAAAAAAATTCCGCAGCGTAACCAGATTCCTCGCCACCGTCCGGCTCTCCAGCTTCCCCCGGTAAAGTCCCGCAAGGAAATCGACCAGATCGTCGCGGGTCACCGCCTCCAGCGCGAGCTTGCGCTTCTGCGCAAAAGCGTTGAACTTCACCAGGTCGCGCTGATATGCCGAGACCGTATTGGCGGAAAGTCCTTTCTCGACCTTCACGTGCGTTAGAAACTGCGATATGGCCACTGTCATTTCCATCAAGGCTCCGCGTACCCGTTACCCGCGCCAGCTGTCTGTCGCGTGGCGATGCCATAAACTTCATGGATTTCATGGCAGCGGAAAAGCCACGCCAGGCCCAAATAAAGCGCCGTCGCTCCCGCAATCATTCCCGCAAAAACGAGCAGTTGCACCAAAAATCGCGAGTGCACCGTAAACGCCGTGTAGTAATTCGCAAACCAGCACGCCACTCCCATCAAGCTCGCGCACAACGCAATCTTGCTGAACGAAGTCAGAACCTCCCAGGTACCCATCGCCCCGTGCCGCAATCGGAAAATAATAAATAGCGCGAAAAAATCAAAAAAGCTCGCAATTGCCGTCGCTAACGCCGGGCCTCCGTTCTGCACGCGCCGGAAGAAAAACTCCAGAAACACGATATTCAGAACGATGTTCAGAATTAGTGAAATCGATGCCACAATCACCGGCGTCTTCGTATCCCCTGTCGAGTAAAACGCCGGAACCACCAGCTTCACTGTCGCCAGCGCCGGCAACCCGATTGCGTAATACAGCAGCGCCCGGGCCGT
This sequence comes from uncultured Acidobacteriota bacterium, assembly GCA_963843265.1. GTDB lineage: Bacteria > Acidobacteriota > Terriglobia > Acidiferrales > UBA7541 > Acidiferrum. The sequence goes on from CAWJJR010000008.1 coordinate 1,134,575, forward strand.
CAATCTCGTCGATTGCGCCACGAACTCTCCGTGCTGGAACAGGACCCTGATAATCGGCTCGCGCAAAATCATCAAACCCAATGCCGCCGGCACCGTGATGAACGCCACAATCCGCACGGAAAACGCCAGCGTCTTTTTCAGCGATTCGAAATCCTTCGCCGCCGCCTGATGCGACATCATCGGCAAAATCGCCGTCGCCACCGCAATCGCATACCCTCCCAAAACAAGCTCCATCACGCGGTCCGCCACGTACAGCGACGCCAGGCTCCCCTCCGGCATCAAACTCGCCGTCGCAAACCGCGTATCAATAAACAAATTAATCTGCCCGATGCCGATCCCAAACAGCCGCGGCAGCATCAAACGCGCCACGTTCCTGATCCCCGGATGCGAAAATGAAATCCCAAAATCAAATTTCATCCCCTTCTGCACCAGCTTCGGCACCAGGATCAGCAATTGCAGCACTCCGCCCACCAGAATTCCCACGACAATCGCCGTCGCCGGGTCCTGAAAGTGCTTCCGAAACACTGCAAACGTAAACAATATCGTCGCAATATTCAGCACCACGGGCGTCGCCGCCGGCAGTCCAAACAAGTGAAAGCAATTCAAAATCCCCATCGCCAGCGCCGCCAGCGAAATAAAAAATAAATAAGGGAATACGATCCGGTTCAATTCAATCGCCCTTATTCCGGCAACATTGCTCCCCGCAAACAAATGCACCACCGCAGGCGAAAAAATCATCCCCAGCACCGTAATCACCGCCACCACCAGCGCCAGCGTCCAGAACAGCTTGTTCGCGAATTCCCACACCTCTTCCTTCGACTTTTCCTTCATGTATGTGGTAAACACGGGAATGAACGACGCCGTCATCGAGCCTTCCGCCACCAATCTCCGAAAAAGGTTGGGAATGCGGTACGCAAGAACATAAGCATCCGCCAGAGGCGTTGTTCCAAGAAGGAGGGTAATGCGCTGGTCGCGCAGGTAACCGAGAACACGACTCACTACGGTTACCATGGAGATGATCGAGGCCGATTTTAGGATATGCTTTTTATCGGTCAACGGCCGACGCTCCGGGGCCTAACCCTAATGAAAACAATAGGTTGACAGGAAAAACGCGCTTAACATAACATACATCTTGATTATTCGCAAATTTCACCCAATCCTTTAATTAGCCGACTGATCTCTTTGAAAAACCGCGCCCCAGCCTCTACTCACAAGAAGGTCGTCATTGTCCTCGCCGACAAAAAGCCTCTTCGCGGTTATCTGAACCCCACTCGCCTCGGACAATCCGATCCCATCGATCTCCTTACGCCCGACGGCGAGCACCAGGAAGTCCCTCTCGACAGAGTTCGCTCCATCTATTTTGTCCGCGACTTCTCCGATGACTTCGAGCCCGAGCGCAAAGCCTTCCTCAGCCGCCCCAAACTCGACGGCCTTTGGCTTCGCCTCCGCTATCTCGACGGCGAAACCCTCGAAGGTGTAGTTCCCAACGACCTGCTCTCCGTTCTCGACAACGGCATCCAAATCACTCCGCCCGATCTCAATTCCACCACCGACCGCATCTTCATCCCCCGCACCGCCCTCACCGAATTGACCGTCCTCGGCGTCGTCGGCATCGCCCGCCGCAAACCCGCCGCCGCGGCCGCTGCATCTCAACCGCGGCTTTTCAACGAGTAGTCCCGGTGCTCGGTCAATGTGAGTCGGTTTTGAAACGGCGCGACTTTAGTCGTGCTGTAAGCATTCCAATCCTGAGGAATGAGTCCAAGCAAACTGACCAACTACCGAAAAACCCGCATCAGAACCAGGTCCTTTGCTTGTAATCCAGATACGCGGCGCCGAACTTTTCTGTCAGCACCTGCTCCTCTTTCCGGCTGCGCACCACCTGCAGCGGGATGATGACCACAAAAATCAGCAGCAGCCACGGCCGTCCCAACCAAACGAAGAGTCCTAGGGCGAAAATCGAGCCAAAAAGGTAAATCGGATTGCGGATGCGCGAATAGACGCCCGTCGTTACCAGCGTGGTCGCCTTAGCCCGCACGCTGAAGGCGCGTCCCAGCTCAATGCGCGCCGCCACAAACAAAAGAAATGCCGGCGCCGCAATGGCAATTCCCGCAATGCGCCAGGCAGTCCATGGCAGATGCGCGGCATACGCAGCCATGCCAATGAGCGATAAGTCGATGATCGCAAACGCCAGGGTCGCCAAATTGAGTTTCATGGCCGTTCCTTCAGCCTTGACGCAAGCAGGACCATCTTAGTGTGCCCGCACGCTCAAATCCACCCCCCACTACCGTAGTCCCGCACGGCTGTACTTCACGCTTCTCGGTGTGCGAGACTCGCTCTCAGCCCTAAGCTCAGGAGCGTTCTTTATGTCCATCAAACTCGCCGACATCGCCCAAAAACTCGGCTGCCGCCTCGACGGCACCGGCGAAACTCCCATCCATGGCGTTTCCGGCATCGAATATGCCGAGCCCGGCCAAATCACATTTCTCGCCAACCGCCGCTACTTCCCTCTTCTCAAAACCACGCGAGCCACTGCCGTCCTCGTTCAAGATGGCATCAACATAGAGCGCGACGCCGCGATGCCCCAGCTCGCCGCGCTGCGCACCTCCAACCCCTACCTCGCCTTCGCCCACGCCATCGAACTCTTTTATCAAGCCCCACGCTACGATCCCGGCTTCCATCCCACCGCCCTTATCGCCAAATCTGCCAAAATCGGTGCAGGCGCGCATATCGGCCCCTACTGCGTCGTAGAAAAAGACGCCCACATCGGCCGCAACGCCGTTCTGCACAGCCATGTCACGATTTACCAGGGCGCGCGCATCGGCGACGACTTCTTCGCCCATTCCCACGCCGTCGTCCGCGAGTTCTGCCAAATCGGCAACCGCGTCATCCTTCAAAATGGAGTCATCATCGGCGGCGACGGCCTCGGCTTCGCTAAGCAAAGCGACGGCACCTGGTACAAAATGCAGCAATCCGGCCCGGCAGTCCTGGAAGACGACGTCGAAATCCAAGCCAACGCCTGCGTCGACCGCGCAACCGTAGGAGAAACCCGCGTGGGCCGCGGTGCCAAGCTCGACGACCTGGTCATCGTCGGCCACGCCTCCCGCGTTGGCGTCAACACCATGCTCTGCGGCCAGGTGGGCCTCGCCGGATCCACAAAAGTCGGCGACGGCTGCATTCTCGCCGGCCAAGTCGGCACTGCCGGCCATCTTTCGATCGGCGACGGCAGCGTCATCACCGCTAAAAGCGGCATCCCCAGCGACGTCCCTCCCCACTCCATGTATTCCGGCTATCCCGCCGTAGACAATCGCCAGTGGCTCAAAACCGTCGCTGCCCTCAACCGCTTGCCGGAGCTCCAAAAACGCGTCCGGGAGCTGGAAGCCGAACTCGAGCGCCTCGGAGGCCGTCCGCGCACTTCCAGCTATCGCTAGCCCCTATCCCGCTCCGGGAAATCCGATCGGCCGCTGATCCGCCGGCAATCCCGCAGCCATCACGTCATGCACATGCTGCCGCAAAGCGTCGCGCTGGTCCCACGCATACTTAGAAGCATCGATGGGCGCCAAAAACTCAACAAGAATCTCTCCAGGGCGAATCACCAGGGACCGCTTAGCCATTATCTTTTGTGCTCCCGAGCAAAGCACCGGAACAATCGGCACGCCCGCTTTAATCGCTAGCGCCACCGCCCCCTTTTTAAACTCCTGTAGCCGCCCATCCGGACTCCGCGTCCCCTCCGGATAAATCAAAAACGATTGCCCCGCTTTCATGGCCTCCGCCGCCCTTTCCACGCTGGCAATCGCAGACTCCCGGTCGCCCCGATTGACCGGAATAAAATGCGCCAAGGTAAACGCCTGCCCCACAATCGGCCACTTGAACAACGCTTCTTTCAACAATACCGCGATCCGCCGCGGAATCGCTCCTACAACCGCCGGCGCATCCGCCGAACTAGTGTGATTCGCCACAAAAAGGCAAACTCCCGCAGGAATATTAGCTCTTCCCTCCACCCGCACCTTCACCCCCACCGTCCTCACAAAAAACATCACGCCCCTGACCCCCGCCCAATAGAGCGGATCAACATGCCGCGTCACGAGCGTGTAGAGCAGCAGCGGCGGCCCAAGTATCAGGATGTAAAGCGAAAGAAAAACCGCGATGAAAAGCGTGCGGAGCATGCCGTAAGCAGAACTCTCTCGAATCCCGCCCCGCCGGTCAAGCCCCGCCTGAGACGTTCCGCGAAAGCCTTGCCTCGACCCTAACTAGCCCGAATTTCTCATTCTAAATTGAAAAAGGCTGTTGCTTCATGGCATAACTCTTTTGTCTAGAAAGAAATCCTGCCAAGGAGGAGCAACAGCCTTATGAGCACAGAGTGTAACCAGTTTGTCTTCGTATTTCATCCCCAAAAGCGACGCGAGATCCGGGCGCAGTTTGATGGCGGAGTGATCACCAGCGATGGTGGTGGTCTGCTCTTGCGGGAGGTTGAGAAGCGCATTGGGATCCTGCGCCAGTTTGCCGCCTGCTTCACCGATTATCGGAATCCCGATCTGATCGAACATACGGTGAAGGAATTGGTGGCCCAGCGAGCTTATGGGCTGGCCCTGGGCTACGAAGATCTGAACGATCACGAGGAGTTGCGAAACGATCCCTTGCTGGCGGTGCTGGTCGAGAAGGCGGATCCCGGCAGCCAAGTGTTAGCCGGAAAGAGCACCCTGAATCGGCTGGAACTGACCAAAGAGACGGCCAGTCGGAAGGAGCGCTACAAAAAGATCGTGCTGGATCATGGAGCCGTGGACCGGCTGCTGGTGGAAGTCTTTCTGCAAGCCCACCGGGAGGAGCCGAAAGAAATCATTTTGGACCTGGACGCCACTGACGATCCGCTGCACGGGAAGCAGGAAGGACGTTTCTTCCATGGCTACTATGGACACTACTGCTACCTGCCGTTGTACATCTTCTGCGGAGAGTTTCTGCTGTGTGCGCGGTTGCGATCGTCGAACATCGATGCGTCGTCGGGGAGTGTTGAGGAACTGGAGCGCATCGTGGCCCAGATTCGTTCCGCGTGGCCCCAGGTGCGTATCGTGGTGCGTGGAGATTCGGGATTTTGCCGCGAGTGTGCTGGCTCAGCCTGAAATGGAGATGTGACGTTTTCCGTTAGTGAAGATTCCGCCCCTGCGGGGCGGGGATTTTCAAGGCATGAGGATCTATCGTCCGATGCCTGTTTCTGGATGTTCAGCGCGAGAGGATCAGCTCCCGCGCTGATTCGCATCGGCTCGATGAGTCCTACCAGGTTATCCCTCAGCATGGTTGCATCCCTGCAGAGCCCGCCTCTGTTTCACCTGGCGAAGTCATTGTAGTCGCGTTCGAAGAATGTGCAAGCGGCGATACGGCCTCCCGTCGGAGCCGCCGCTGGTGACGTGCTTCCTCGAGCTTGCGATCGCGTGCCGCGTGGATCTCGGCCTGTCGTCCGGCGAGCATGTCCTGCGGCGTCACATAGCCGATGGCACTGTGCAAACGTACGGTGTTGTAATGCTCCACGTAGGTTTGAATCAGACGCAGCGCATCTTCCCTCGTCAACGGTGTGCCGGGCCGGATGCACTCTGACTTTAGGGATTTGTGCCAGCGCTCCAGCTTGCCGTTCGATTGCGGATAGTAAGGAGACGTTCGCACATGCGTCATCCCGGCGATGCGGATGAACTCCTTGAAGTCTCGGGCGATGAACTGCGGTCCATTGTCGGAGATGATGCGCGGTTTTGCTTCCGGATATTGCTCTCGTGCTCGTTGCAGAATGATTTCGATCTCCGCTTCGGTCATCGATTCCCGCAGATCCCAATGAACGATCGCGCGGCTGTAGCCATCCAGAATGCTGCACAGGTAGTAGAACGTGCCGCTCACGTTGATGTAGGAAACATCGATATGCCAATGCTGGTGCGGCTGTGGTGGCTGTTCGAAGCCGGTTCCCTTGCGCGACGGCTTACCCTTCCATCGAGAGAGTAACCCGGCCTGCCCGAGTACGCGCCAAACACTGGAGGGGCTGACGGCTACCACGTCAGCGTCCAGCATCATGAACGTCAATCGCCGATAGCCTTCCAGAGGATGTTCCCGGTGGAAGCCGATGATGGCTTGCTTCTCCCACGGTTGTAGCCAGAAATCACGGGGAATCCAACCGTTGTGTTCATTGACCCGTCCGTAGCGTTCTCGCCAGTCGTAGAACTTGCTGGCTCGCAGGCCCAGCCAGTGGAGGAATCGTCCGGTGCCGATCTCTGTTTTTTCTAACCAGCGCCGGACGAAATCCACCACCAGGTCCCGCACATCGTGCGGCACCCACACTTGGGTCAGAGCTCCCCAAGACTTTTTTTTAAGGCGATGTGCTCGGCCATCAATTCGGCCAACACCTCGTCTTTGGTCTGGATCTTCTTCTCCAGGAACTCGATCCGTTGTTGTTCGGCTTGGTGGTCCGGGCGGCTCTTGCCAGAGAAGGCCGCAGCGCCATTCTCGAAGAACTCTTTTTGCCAACGGTAGAATACCGTTGGCTGCAGTCCCAGTTCATCACACAGATCGGAAACCGGCACTTTATCCAACAAGTGCCGCCTCAGGATGGCAACCTTCTCTTCTCCGGTGTAGTGTTTTCGCTCTTTTCTCATGCGTCCTCTCCGTTATCTTAACGGAAGAACGCCTTCTCCAGTTCCAGCTGAGGCAGGACACGAGGAGCTGATGGCTTGGTGTGAAGCGAACCGCGTAGAGTACGTGCTGGGACTAGCGAAAAACGAACGTTTGAAGACGGAGATCGCCAAGGAGATGGCGGAGGCGAAAGCGCAGTACCAACAGACCGGACGCGCGACTCGACTGTTCAAAGAGTTCTTCTATCAGACGCTGAAAAGCTGGAGTCGTGCGCGACGCGTGGTGGCCAAGGCCGAGCATCTGGAAAAGGGAGAGAACCCGCGATTCGTAGTGACCTCTCTGAGCGGAGAAGCATGGCCGGCACAGGCGCTGTATGAAGAGCACTACTGCGCCAGAGGGGATATGGAGAATCGGATTAAAGAGCAGCTGATGCTATTCAGTGACCGCACCAGCACGCACTACCTGCGCAGCAATCAACTGCGCTTGTACTTTTCTTCGATCGCCTATGTGTTGTTGCAGATGCTACGGCGACTGGGACTGGCGGGAACGGAGTTGGCCCAGGCGCAGTGCTCCACCATTCGGCTCAAGGTGTTGAAGATTGGCGCGCTGATCCGCATCACGGTGCGCAAGGTGTGGGTTTCGCTGGCTGGGGGCTATCCCAATAAGCGTTAACTTAACAGAAGGCGTAGCGCGGCCGTTTCCGACTCGGTTCCGCCAATCGCTCTGAAATCTCATCCCAGTCCCTGAAGGTGTCGTTGAGACTGTGCGGCGGCAGAATCGCCATGCAGAGCTCGTGATACATGAATTCAATTTCCCTCCATCGGCTGCGCCTCACGGTCCAGTCGGTATCCCCAGGGGGAAAAAGTTTCCGCCGTCTCCACCATGCGCTCCGCCAGCAAGCTGGCGAAGATTTTGCCATGCAGCCAGGCGCGTGCGCTGGCCGGGTCTTTTTTCGGCAAGTGCCCCAGTCCCATGATCGATTTCATGCGTTTGAAGGCCAGCTCAATCTGCCAGCGCAGCCGGTAGAGTTCCAGAATTACCGACGCCTCGAAAACCTCCGCCAGCGTGGTCCAAAGGTAGAAGTATTGAGCCGCCTCCCAGGACTCCGGGCTGACCTTCTTCTGCTTCTTACTGGCGTTCATCTGCAAGCGGCGCCGCGCCAAGCGGGTGGCTTCAGCACTCCGCTGCAGGGCGATCAGTCTCCCCGGCACCCAGCCACCGTCCGGGTGCTCGACTTGGGCGGCCCATTGTTGGATCTGGCCCACTTTTATTTTTCGAAACAATCGCAGGACGTTCAGTTGATTTTCCTTCACGTCAAACAGGGGAAGCGATTGGCGATTCAAGCGCACCACCAAATCGGCCTGGGCGGCCTTCACATGCGCCACTCCCACCGGCGTGGAGTAGATACGGTCGCCCATCATGATATCGCCCCCGCGGACGGGAATTCGCCGCAGGGTTTCGCCTCCCTGCACATCGGTCACCTCAAAGAAATCGCACTGCAAATTCGCCAAGTTAATAGCGTAGTGGACGCGCCAGTCGGTTCCGGTGCTGCCGGGCTCGGAAACCGTCGTGGCATCTACCGCCCGCACCGGCCGACCTTGGCTCTCGACAGCCAGTTGTTGTCGCCCTCGCTGCTGTTCGGCGAGCCAACGTAGCCATTCCTCGGAAGCCCGGAGACGTTTGAATACCGCCACCGCACTCAACTCCATCCCCAGTTCGCTCGCCCGTGCGGCGGTTTCCGCCAGGGAGTATCCATTGGCCACATGCAGCAGCAATAGCCGCAACAGCGATTCGGCGTCGGGGATATCACGAGCCCGTCGCAGTGCGCCAGTGCTGCGCGCCATCTCCTTCCACCCTCTCGGCAAAAACGTGCAGATAACCGGCCAGTTCTCAGTTGCTAGGCTTTCAACCGTTGTCGCCATGCGTCAAGCATAGGGGCATACCGCAACAGAGTCAATTCTTAAGTTAACGCTTATTGGGGCTATCCCCATGTCGAGTTGTTCCGGCAAGTCCATGAAAAGCTGTGCGCCGTGCCCGTAAAGTATTGAAACAGAAAGACTCCGACCACTTTTATTCTGGCTCCTGTCAACCGGTGGTAAGGTGTGCGCCGAAACAGGCTCAGAGAGTAAAAACCTCTCACGCAAAACGAAAAACGGATCAGCTACACAACAACAACCCGCGAAAAAACTCGCAACCCCTTGTTCGAGCACACTTCATTCCTCTTATGCCAGGCTGTGAGAGATGTGGGCTAGAGATGTTTTGGTTCCCCGCAACACCGAAAAAAACTCGAGCCACAACCGTTCTATCGGCGTTTGTCCAAGAACCTGCTCCGCCTTTTGCCTTGACAACCGATTACGCCTCGCTTATGGTCTTTTGTAGGTAATGTTGCGCCTTTTGCACCGGAACGCCAATCTCCAGATTGGCGTTTTTGCATTTTGCGGCTGTTATTTGGCGCCAGGCTCATAACCCGCAAGCCAGGAAGAAAAGTTCTGGACTGGGTTTACGCTTGGGCCGCTAAACTATTTAGAATCAATACTGGCTCTGTTGACATCCTGCGGAGGGAGCAAATGCCTGAGGCGGTAGAGGTTGTAGGTAAGACCGAGCAACAGGGCCTGACGGATCTGGATGGCCAAGCTGCGCCCGGGTGCACGTGAGGAGAGCTTGCGTTTAATGACCGAGAAGATGGTTTCGATCTTGGCGCGTTGCCGGTAGGGTTTTTTCGGGAAGGCGCGGAACATCTGATTCCGAATGGTGCCTTGGGGAATACCCCGGCGCTTGGCAGGAATGATGCTCCGAGCTCCCAGGCGCTGCCGAATGTATTCGTGGTTGGGTTCCGAGTCGAACTCCGCATCCGCCAGCACCAGGCCAATGGGCGCGCCTCGAGCTGCCACGTCCAGCAATCCTGGCAGGGCGCGCACGTCAGATCCGGGTCCTTGATGCGCCCGTTGCGCCAGCAAAATTTGTTGCTGCACATCCACCACAATCACCCACTTCAACCAACGGCGATGCCGCGAACTGTGCTCTGCGTGCTGTTCCATGCGCCGTACAAAGAAGGTGCTGACGGAATTGTAGGACAGTCCGGTGCCATCGATGGCGGCAGAAACGGGCCGACGCCGGCGTGCACGCAAGCGACGCACCGTTTCGCTCAGTCCGCGCTCCAAGGTGTCGTCGTCCAGTCGCCGCAGAAAACGGTACAGCGTGGTGTAGTCCGGCACGGCCTGCAATTTCAGTGCGCTGCGCAATTCTTGGTGCTCGCGCAAGCGCGTCTCGGCCTCGCGAAAGGTCCAGTCTTCGAAGCGCATCCGACACAGCACCGCCAACAACTGCGGCTGGGTGAACTGGTGTTTGCTGAAGCGCGTGCGGTAGGGCGGCAAAACCTGCGTGGCTACTTGCAGCGCCACGCGAGCAATGGGCAGGAGTCCAACTTCGGCCATCGTCCCTCCTGCCCCATCAGAAAACACCTCTGGACCCTACTTGTCGACTCCTCGAAACACAACCTGTGCCGAGGATGTCAACAGAGCCATCAATACTTGCAGAAAGCACTGCAAACACTCATTCTAAAGGAGTTAGCGAAAACCTAAGTCTTTTAGAATCAGTGTTTACAAAAAACAGGGGACGGGGTACAACGACTCGCCAACGGGGTTGACTCCACCTCCTACGCATGTGCCCGGTATTCTCACGACGAATAGTCAAAGATCTCAATAAGCGACGTAGGGACCGGCACCCGCCGGGGTATTCGCTCCTTCGATGGCAGTAAACACCTTGCGGCCGAAGAAGAACGGCAGCCCCCAATCGAAAGCGCCAGTATTAGGCCCCGCCAGTCCATTGACGGCCGCATTATTCCCATTGGCGGTCAGTGTATCGGCATTCCCCACAACGAAGTTGATCGACCCCGTCGCCCCGCCGCTGAAAGCCTGGTTGGTTGCCGAGAGATTCTGTGTCGTTGTCGGACAATACCAGAAGGTGTTATCGGGACAAGGAACGAGTGCGGCCACGTTCGACGCTGGAAAATAGAGGCCATTAGACCCGGTATCCAGAAAGGCTTCGTCTGCATAGCTGACGTTGTTAAACGTCGTGTTGAAGTTTCCGAAGGAGGGATCGAGCGCATATACCGTCGCGCTTCCCAGAGCATTATCTGACTGCGTTCCTATCCCGAAGATGAGCGAGCCGCTAACACTCGTCTCAGCTCCGGTAACCGCCGGCAGGTCAATCAAGGCGCCGTTATTGTCGGTCGGAAACAGTGCGACTGGATTCTGCACTTGGCTGGTGAGGCTCTCCGTTGTAATTGCGCAACCTTGCGAGGGGCATGTGTAATACAGCCCGGGGTTATTAGCGCCGCTGTGCGCGCAACCACCGCCGCAGTCTTGCGCAAAGTTACCCACTCCCAATACTCCGTTGGCACCGAAACTCCCCACGGTGTCCTCAGGCACGCCCATACTTGAACAACTGTTCGGTACGGTGGAAAAACTGGAGCTGCCTACTACCTGGATGGGCAGCGACTTTGCCACCTCACCTGCGATCGTCAAGTCCACCGTTTGCACGGGTCCCCAGGTGACTCCATCGACAAACGGAAGGCACTCCACAACCGGCGCACCCCCTGCCCCGGTCTGTTGGGGAAGCGAAATCGTAAGTTGTGAAGCCATGATCCGCAGTCCGGAGGACCCGGTGTCCACCAGGATGCCGTCAATCGTCTGGCAGCTTGTTGTGCTTCCCGGAACGCAAATCGTTACGCTGGTGAATACGCCATCTACATACGGAGAGTTATACGGTGGCCCTGCGGTCGGTCCCGTGTTCACCGTGATCCCTTGCACATTCGCGGTCGGCGAACTTGAGCCACCCCCGCCGCTGCTTGTGATGCTGCTACCGCTGCTGCCTCCGCCGCACCCGGTTGTGGCTACCAGCGCAGTCGTCAAGCTCATGAAAAGGAATCCGTGCAGCCGCGCGCGACTCATCGTAGGTCCTCCACGCGGACTCCCGCGGGAAACATCTGCGGAACATAAGCCTTCCCCAGGAAGGACCTCATGTGTCCAGCTATCTGAATCACCAGTCCTGGCTCCTGGATCAGCAGCGGACCGCGTCCCCGCCGGTGCGCGCGCTGCACCTGAACCGCCTGCACATACTGGTCATAATAGGTGCCCAAAAGCTGCTGTAAGTCCGGGTGAACCGAACCTTGCCAAGTGACCGCGAAGACCTTCCCGGCGGAAGACACATACTCCTTCACGGCTACGCCTGTCGGCGCCTGGATTTCATGAATGGTGTACGAATCGCTGCTGCTGGTCTGCAGGGAGGCTTGCATCTTCGCCACGTCGGCCTGCACCGATGCCACGTCGCCGCCCAGCGAAGCTGCCGCCGGAAACGGAACTGCAAGTATTGCGAGTATCCCGCATAGGATCGTTGCCTTCAAAGCATGCCTCTTTCCAGCCGCCAGGCTGTTGCACCACCCACCTCGGCACGATCGATCGATTCCAGGAATTCCGAACTCCTGGTCGGCCGAACGCTTCTCTCTCCTGATTGCGCTGGGATTACTGCGACTCTTCGTAGCATGTTTTTCAACAGCCGCCGCGCGAGGGGGTGCGCGGCTCTATCGCACCCATACATGCTCACCTATAGAGATGAGCGCTGCCGTCTCTTAGTTGCCCCCTAGGAGCACTATTGTGCCTAATTTGGTAAGTTCGGTTGGGCGGTCAGTGCACTGGCATGGTTTGTGTCGTTCCATGAAGCAGTCCGTTTCGTATCTCCCGCGCTTTCTCTCCCGCGTGGGGGTCTTCGGCAACTTGATAGAAGACCGTCTTCTCTTCGGCCAATTTGAATTCCAGGTTCTGCTCTTTATCGTCTCTGCGGATGCGCAACTTCACTGTCTCGCCCGGCTGTCGTCCATTCACCCACCGCCTCAAGACGCGCGGCACGTCCCCGCCGTTCCAGCTCACAACAGTGTCGCCGACCTGCAACCCCGCCGACTCCGCGGGACTTCCCGGATCGACCGAACGCACAGTTATCCCACCGCCGGGACTACGCTCGGCTGCAAGTCCCAGCGTCGCCCTGTCCGCCTCGGTTGTTTGCAAATCCAGCCCCGCAAGAGCGAGTATTTTCTGGTAAGGCAGCGGTTCCGCGCCCGCAACGTAGTTCTGAAAAAACTCCTCGAACGAACCGCCGGCCACCTTCTCTGCCTCCAACCGAATATCCAAACTGTCGCGGTAGGTCTTACCCTGCTCCGCGAAATCGGTGTTCATTCCGCGTAGCACGTCGTCGAGGCTTTTCTCATTGTTCGTGCGGTCGCGAATCAAAATATCCAGCAGTTCGCCCAGCACCTGCCCCTTCGTATAGTACGAAACGCTGTAGTCCGGCCCGTTGTACATCGGATATTTCTCGAGCCACGCATCCAGGCTGGATTGCTGCGCACTCTGCCATTTACTCGCCGGCCGCGATTCCAGGTCGCTAATCTGCGCTCCGAGGTCGTCATAAAATCGTTCTTTGTTCCACAGCCCCGTGCGCACCAGCGTATACGCACCGTAAGTGCTCGTAACGCCTTCCGCGAACCACAGCGCCCGCGTGTACTGCTCCTTGGTGAAGTCCACGGGCCACAGCGTGGCGGGCCGTATCCGCTTCACGTTCCACAGATGAAAAAATTCATGCGCCGCCACTCCCGCCAAATACTCATCCGACGGAATCCCAATCGCCGTCGAATTGGCGTGCTCCATTCCTCCGCCGCCAGCATTCTTTCCGATGTGCAGAATGAAAACGTAATGATCGAATGGCGCCCCATCCATCAGCTTGATTTCGTAATTGCAAATCCGACTCAGTTCGCCCTCGATCTCCTTCTGGCTCCAGTTATCTCCATGCACCACGACTCGAATGTCTGCCGGAACGTTCGGCACGCTGAACTCCTTAATCTTTCCGAGCTCCACTGGCGCATCCACAATCGCGGTATAACTCGTTTTCTCGGATGTGCAATATGGCTTCCCCAGAACAGGCTGGCACTCCAACTTCAAAGCGCTGGCCGCGTGCCAATCCTCCGGAAAATCTCCAATCGAAAGCACCGCTTTGTCATCTGTCCGTCCCGGAACATACATCAGAATCATCGCCGGGTTGATGAACGCATGTTCGCCGTTCAATTGCGACGCGAACGGACCGGCTTCGTCCCAATACGTCGCGTAATCGATCCGCACAATGCCGCTCGTTCGTATTTTCCAGGTCTGTTTGTCGATCTTTTCAATGGGAACCGCTTCTGCCCCAACGTGCGCCTCCACGTGCTGCACGTGACTGCTGAAATCCCGTACCTGGTAAAGCGCATTCCACGCCGGCATCTGCACCGTCACTTCCCCGCTCACATCGGGCACCTTCATAATGATGTGAAACAAGTGCTGTTCGGGATGTTCAAGAGAAATTTCATAGAGGATAGGCGCGTCGCCGGCATTGCCTCGGCCAGCAGCGAATGGAACGCAGCCAGAAAGAAAAAGGAGCAGCACCGCGCAGCGGGCCAGAACGAGGCGCTCCTTCACGAGCGAAAGGCCTCTGCTGGTTGCGGACTTGCTGGCGCCAGTTTCTTCAGGAGCTTTTCACAAAGTCCATCAAAGCTTCCGTTGGACATCACTAGAAGCAAATCGCCCGGCTCCGCTTCTAACGCTAGCTGTTCCGCGATGGCGTCCGCGCTAGGAAACACTCGCGCGTTCTTTCCAAGCTCGCGGACGCTCTCCGCGACAGCCTCCGGCTCGAGCCGATTCTCGTCGCCAAGCTGCTGTGCGCGAAACACGCCGCCCAAAACCACGCGATCCGCGAGCGCCAAAGCTTGTGGCAGCGTTTCCTGGAATACTTTGCGCCGCATCGAGTTCGAGCGCGGCTCAAGGATGGCCCACAAACGCCGTCCCGGCCAACGCGCCCGAGCCGCCTCAATCGTCGCGCGCACCGCCGTCGGGTGGTGCGCAAAATCATCGACCACGAGCACGCCGCGCACTTCTCCTTTCACGTCCATGCGCCGCTTTACCCTCTTAAACGTCGCTAGCGCTTTCTTCAAATCATCCGCGCCAATTCCCCGCCCCTGTGCCACGGCCATCGCAGCTAGAGCGTTCAACACGTTGTGCCGTCCGCTCGCTGCAAGCACAAAATCACCAAACGGATCGCCGTCGTGCAAAACACGAAACCGCATCCCGCCGCCATCAACGGCCAGCTCGCTGGCGACCCAATCATTCTCCGCAGAAAAGCCATACGTCTCCACCGGGCAAAACGCCTTTTCCGCAGCTCGCCGCAAAGCAGGCCCCGATTGCTCGGTATCGCCCCAAATTACAACTCGCCCGCGCCGCGGCACAAGATTCACCAATCGCTTAAACGCCAGCTCGTACGTTTCAAAGTCGCGATAAATGTCCGCGTGGTCGTACTCCAGCGAGGTGATAATCAAATCATCGGGATGGTAATGAAAAAATTTCGGCCCGCGGTCCCAAAACGAGGTTTCGTACTCATCGCCTTCCAAAATGAAATCTTCGCCACCACCAAGGCCATAGCTCTTCCCAAAATTCTCGGCCACGCCGCCAACCAGAAAGTTCGGCTGCTTCCCGGCGGTATGAAAAATCCAAGCGAGCATCGCGGTCGTAGTCGTTTTCCCGTGCGTGCCGCTCACGACAATCGAGTGGCGGCCCGGCAAAAACACTTCTTCCAAAATCTCCGGCATCGAGCGATACGGAATTTTGCGGTCGAGCACTTCTTCCAGCTCAGGGTTTCCGCGCGCGATGATATTTCCAACCACCACCAAATCCGGCGCGGGATTCAAGTTCGCCGCATCAAATGTATGAAAGAACGAAATGCGAAGTTTTTCGAGCAACGTAGAAGCTGGCGGATAGACGCCCGAATCCGACCCCGTCACTCTATATCCATGCTCGCGCAACATCCCCGCCAGCGGCGCCATCGCCGAGCCGCCAATCCCAATTACATGGACGTGCTTTGCATCGCTCATGGCACGACCGCCGGCTCAAGAATCTCGAGCTGCCCTTCTCCGCTGGCCCGTAAACGCGCCCTCACACCCAGCGGCACTGTCAACATCGGCCGCATCGTGTGCCCCACGGCCGCGCCAAACGCCATCGGCACGTGCAACGCGCCGAGAATGCGCACGCACACATCGCGCACCGTCGCGCTGCCAGCCCCAGGCGCATCGCATTCCGGAAATTCGCCGAGCACGATCCCTTGGACGCCATCAAATTTACCAGCCTGTTTCAAATGCATGAGCGAACGATCGACTTGCCACGGCTTCATGCCGCGATCCTCAAGCAAGAGAATCGATCCACGCGTATCGACTTCCCAGGGCGTGCCCAGAGTTGTTTCCACGAGTGTCATGCATCCACCCACGATTTGCCCGACCGCTTCTCCTCCAACCAACGCCTCGCTCTGCAATTTCAGCGTCCAACCGCCGTCCGTTTTTCCCAGTGCAGCTCGCAGCGACTCTTTGTCATAGCCCTTGAGAGCGCCAGCGCCGCCATCCAATCCCGCGGCCAGCATGGGCCCATAAAATCCGACCCACGCGTAGCGCTTCCACAAATAAGCTTGCAGCGAAGTCAGATCGCTGTAACCCAGAATGATTTTCGGCGCTTCGGGCCGCCGCACCTCGAGGTTGTCGAGCAAGTAGTTCGAACCGTAGCCGCCGCGAACAGCCACCAGAGCATTTACATCGTCGCGGTCCAGCTCGCTCAAGAGCTCATTTCGCCGGCCCGACTCGGAGCCCGCAAAGTAGCCCTCCGGCGATAGCGGCGTGGAATCCGCAACCTGAAATCCCAAATGCCGCAATTCTTCCGCGCCGGTGACAACTTTTCCAAAGTCCGCGGGAGACGCCGGCGCAAACGGCATCAGCACGCTGCGCGAAGTCAGGGCGCGCGGTTTCCGTATTTTCATTGCTTCCCCCGGCGACGGGAATGCACTGGCCTGGCTGCTCATCCGGTTTGCCGCTCCACGGGAACCATTTCGCAGTTGACGCCTGGCTTGCAAAGCGCTTCCAGAATTTTCTCTTGCTGGCGCGTGCTCACTTCTGCATCGAACTGGATCAAGTTCTTGTCGCCGGCCAGCGATACCTGAAAATTGTCGATGCCAACCTTTAAATCCGCAAATATCCGGTGCACATCCGTCACCATATTTTCCGCGCGGTCCACAAAAATGCGGAACAGCATGTAGCGCGGCTTCAGGTTGAGCCAATCCTCGAGATAGAAGAGGAAAACCAGGGCGCATAACACCAACGCGCAGGCAATCCCCGAAACCGCATACAAGCCGCCGCCCGCCGCCATGCCCATCGCGGCAATCGCAAAAATCGTTGCGGCGGTCGTCAGCCCGGTGACGCTGCCGCGCTCTCGCAAGATCACGCCAGCCCCCAAAAATCCGATTCCCTGCACGATATTCGATGCGATTCGTGTCGTGCTGGCGTCGCCTGTTCGTCTGGCAATTTCCACGGAAACAATCGTGAAAAGCGCGGCGCCCAGGGAAACGCAAAAGCCCGTCCGCATCCCCGAGGGACGTCTGCGAATACTGCGTTCGAGACCGATGATGGAGCCGAGTAGAGCGGCCCACGCGAGGCGCGCGACGATAGTGCCGAGAGGCAGCATATTCTCCTGCGTTCCGAGGCTACGGCAGGATTCTACACACTACAGTTTGAATTGCGTCAATTTCGCGAAGTGGCGTGCCCTGGCGTGTATCTCGCTGCGCTTCAAGACGCGGAGCCGGTCCAAGCCGAATTTTTCGACGGTAAAACTGCCCAGGACCGAGCCATATACCATCGCGCGCCGAAGCGTCGCGTCGCTCAAATCCTTCGCACCCGCCAGATAGCCCATGAATCCGCCGGCGAAACTATCGCCTGCGCCAGTCGGATCATGGGGCTCTTCGAGGGGAAATGCGGGGACGCAGAAAACGCCCCGCTTATCCACCATCATGGCTCCATATTCGCCGCGCTTCACGACCAGCGTCTTGGGGCCCATTTTGAAAATGTGTTTTGCCGCGCGCATCAGATTGTGTTCGTTCGAAAGCTGCCGCGTTTCCGAATCGTTGATCATTAAAATATCCACATGGCGCAACGTCTCCCGCAATTCGCTCGGCGTGCGCTCAATCCAATAGTTCATGGTGTCGAGCGCGGCGAGCCGCGGCTTTCCCTTGACTTGTTTTAGGACGTCGCGCTGCAAGTCCGGCGCGATATTCGCGAGAAAAACGTATTTTGAACTTTTGTACTTTTCCGGAAGGCGCGGCTTGAACTCGGCGAAAACATTCAGGTCCGTCGCAAGCGTCACTCGTTCGTTGAGATTTTCGGAATACTTTCCCGCCCAGAAGAAGGTTTTCCCCTTGGCGCGCTCCAGCCCGTCTGTATCGATGTGGCGGCCACGAAAGACAGCTGCGTCTTTTTCCGTAAAATCCTCGCCCACAATGGCTACGAGACTCACTGGCGCAAAAAAACTGGCCGAAACCGCAAAGTAAGTTGCGGCGCCGCCTAACGTCCAGTCGACCTTTCCATACGGACTTTCGAGCGCATCAAACGCCACTGATCCGACCACCAGTAAGGACACAGGCTTCTCCTAGGAGATATATTTGCCAATGATTGCTGCGAGCTTCTTTTTCGTGGCCTTGGGAACCAGCTTCATGTCCGTCACCAGCGCGTGCTTCAGGGCCGCGCCACATTTGCAATTGCGCTCTTCCGGCATGGCGCGCACAGCCTCGCGCATCACGCGCTGTGCGTTCTCTGCATTCTGCACCAGCGTGGCAATAATCTGCGCCGCCGTCACCGATTCGTGCTCCGGATGCCAACAGTCAAAATCCGTGATCATGGCGATTGTCGCGTAGCAGATCTCGGCTTCGCGGGCCAGCTTGGCCTCTGTCACATTGGTCATGCCGATCACTTCAAAGTGCAATTGCCGATGCATGTGCGCTTCCGCGAGCGTCGAAAACTGCGGCCCTTCGATACAGACGTAGGTTCCCTTGCGATGCACCATGACGCCGCAATGCACGCTCGCGTCAGAAAGCACGGTGGACACCTGCCCGCACGTTGGTTTATCGAAGCCCACGTGCCCCACGAGGCCTTCGCCGAAGAAAGTCGAAATGCGGTTTTTCGTGCGATCCACGAACTGGTCCGGCACCAAGAACTCTCCCGGCCGCAGTTCCTCCATCAGCGACCCCACCGCGCTGACGGAAATAATTCTTTCCACGCCGAGCAGCTTCATGGCATAGACGTTTGCGCGAAAATTGATCTCGCCCGGTAAAATGCGATGGCCACGGCCGTGCCGCGCGAGGAACGCCACGCGCTTGCCTTCGAGCATACCGAGCACGATTGCGTCGGACGGTTCTCCAAACGGCGTCTTCACGCGAACTTCGCGCGCCTTCGTTAGGCCGTTCATCGAATAGAGGCCGCTTCCGCCGATAATTCCAATCTCGGCTTGCGTGTTCCCGCGCTTCGACTTCTGCCCTTTCACTCCTGCCATTCTCTTTTCTCCGTGAAATTATCGATTCAGGTCTAGCGGTTCGAAAACGACCTTTCCGTCCCGCTCGTACAAGGTCCCCGCGGGAAAATCCGGATCGTGTCCAAAAACCACAATCCACCCGTCCTTCACAAATTCACTGATCCACTTGCGCTTCGTTTCGAGTGTCGTCAGCGGGTATAGATCGTACGCAATGATCCATGGCAACGGCAAATGGTGGCGCGTGGGGATCAGGTCGGACACGTACATCAGCTTCTTCCCGCCACCTTTAATCTGAACGCCCTGAATGTTGAGGTTGTGTCCAGGAATCTTCACGACTGAAATTCCGGGCAATAGTTCCGTGTCTCCGTCTACGAACTGCCATTGGCCCGCCTCTGTGATTGGAACAAAGTCATGCGGATAGTAGCTCGCGCGGTCGCGTTCCGTGGGCAGTATCGCGTGGTCCAGCTCTGCTTTCTGCACGACATATCTGGCGTTAGGAAACGCCGGGACTGCACGGCCATCCGCCAACCGCGTATTGCCTCCTGCGTGATCGAAATGCAAGTGCGTATTGATCACCAGGTCGATCTCTTCGGGTTTCACTCCCGCTTTCGCGAGAGATTCCGTCAAGGGATCGCTGTCCGAAAAACGATAAATATTTCTCAGTTTTGCGTCCCACTTCGTGCCGCTTCCCGTTTCGATCAGCACAGTTTTCCCACCCGCGCGCACCAGCAGCGAATTCGTAGCGAAAGCGAGACGGTTCTTCTCGTCGGGAACCATCTTCTTTTCCCACATCGTTTTCGGAACAACGCCGAACATCGACCCGCCGTCGAGCCAGAAGGTTCCGGCGTGGATTGGGCTTACTTCGATTTCGCCAAAATGCATTCTTCTCCCGCCCTCACACTCCAACGCCGCTTTTTGCAAGCAGCTCATTCACTGCTGTGAATGGGTCCTTCTTTCTGGATGCCACGTCTTTCGCCACCGCCGCAAGCCGCGCCTCCCCGTCGGCGCCTCCCAAAACACGCTCTACGAGTCGCGATTCGATCAATCCCAGCAGCCTGCGTTTCCAATGTGCAATATGTTTGCGCTCGCGCTCGCCGCTCGATTCAAAATGCTTCCGGAATTTTGCTATCGTGTCCGCCAACGTTTCAATCCCTTTGCTTTCGCTCGCCAGTGTGCGCACGACCGGCGGGTGCCAGCCATCTCGCGGCATCACTAGCGACAGCATCGCTAGTAGTTGTTGCTCCAATCGATCCGCGCCTTCGCGGTCCGCCTTATTCAAGACAAAAATGTCACCGATTTCCATTAGGCCAGCTTTCATGTTCTGGATGTCGTCGCCCATGCCGGGAACGAGCACGACCAAAACGCAATCCGCCAGCCGCACGATATCAATTTCGTCTTGGCCGACGCCCACAGTTTCAATCAACACTTCTTGCTTGCCAGCGGCATCCAGCAGAAGCGCCACTTCGGCCGTGGCACGCGCCAGTCCGCCCATGAATCCGCGCGTGGCCATCGAGCGAATGAACATCCCCGCATCGCTTGCATGGCTCTGCATGCGGATGCGGTCTCCGAGAATCGCGCCTCCGGTGTATGGGCTTGTGGGATCGACGGCAATCACGCCCACTTGCTCTTCGTGTTTTCGGAAATAAGCGGCGAGCCGATCGACTAACGTGCTTTTGCCCGTACCCGGCGCGCCGGTAACACCCGTGAGATAAGCGCGCCCCGTTTGCGCAAAGAGGCGCTGCAGCAGCTCTTCCGCTTCCGGCTGATGATTTTCAATAGCGGTTATCGCACGCGAAATCGCGCGTACATCGCCCGCACGCACCGATTCCGCCCACGCGTCAATCGGCAGAGTCATTTCTTCCCTGGATTGTCTTGAAGTTGTCGATGGGCGTCCACCGCATGCGCCTATTATCCTGATTTTCCCCATTTCCCGCGAACCACATCTCAAAAATCCAAAGTACAACCCGTTTGTCGGCGCGGTCGAGGAATTTACGAAAGGACAGGCCCTTCCTTGGATCGCCACTTATGGCTATAATAGCCATGAGCGAGGAACTCTTCGATGCGCAGTGTAAACGTCGCCGAGCTAAAAAACCAGCTCAGCAAATACCTCAGATTCGCCAAGAGCGGCGAAGAAGTAGTGATCCGCGACCGCAACCTCCCTATCGCAAAACTGGTTCCATTTACGGCCGATGACGCGAGCGAAGAAGAATTGGAGTTAGTAGCCGCCGGGAAAATGCGCCTCCCTCAAACCAAGGTTAGTCTGAGTCAGATTCTCAAAATTCGCACCGGCACGGTCTCGGGCAACAAAGCCGTGGAGGCTTTGCTGGCGGACAGAGACGAGCGGTGAAAAAGACACCTGCGTTCTGGGACTCCAGCGCGCTAGTTCCGCTCTGCGTCAATCAAGGTACGAGCCCCCAGGCGAAGGTATGCTACCGGAGATTTTCGGTGGTTGTCTGGTGGTCCGCTATGGTGGAGATACGCAGTGCGATCTCCCGTTTGTACCGCAATCAACAGATCACAGATCGGGACCGACAGGGAGCCGCTACCCGCCTGGGCCTGATATGTAGCGGCTGGAGAGAGGTTATTCCTGACGACCAGCTACGCGACTTGGCTGTCGAGATACTCGACAAACACTTCTTGAGCGCCGCCGACGCCCTGCAACTCGCAGCCGCCCTCGCCTGGTGCAAACAGCGTGCTACTCGGCGAACCTTTGTCACCGCAGATCACCGCCTAGCGGGAGTTTACTGCGAGTGCCCTCCCGAAGCCTTGCGCATTTTCACTAAATCATTCCCTCCGTAGAACTTAAACGGGTTTTCTCCTCTTGGATTATGTATTACCCCCTATTTTCAGGCTTACACTTCTGATATGTGTCGCATTTTATGCTTGACAATGATTGCTAGCTTGTTTATGTATTACCCTTGATGGCGAGCCTCATCAAAAAGAAAAAGGGCAACCGCCTCTACTACTACCTCGTCGAAAGCGCTCGCGTCGACGGCAAACCCCGCATCGTTCATCAGGCCTATCTCGGCACCGCCGAAAAAGTCGCCGAACTCATCGAGCAAAAGTCCGCCCCGGTTCCCCTCTCCGCCACGTTGCGAGACTTCGGCCTCCCCGGCGCCTTGTGGCTGGCTGCCAAACAGTCCGGCGTGTGGCCGCTGCTCGAATCCCTGTGGCCTGCTCCGCGTTCCGGACCCGCTCCCGGTCACTATCTCCTGCTCGCGGCCATTCACCGCATCTGTGATCCCGGTCCGAAAACCGAAGTCAGTAGCTGGTACGAGCGGACCCTCCTTGCTTCCGAGTGGGGTTTCCCTTCCGAGCGCTTTACCTCACAAGCCTTCTGGGATGCCTTCGAACAGATTCTTCCGGAGTCCAGTGAGACTCTGACTCATGCGGAGGATCCCCTCGATCAAGCGCAGTTGCGTTTACTTGGTCTGTGGAAAGAGAAGCACCTGGTCGGCCGTCGACTACTGGCCTACGATACCACCAACTTCTACACCTACATTGCTAGCACCAACACGCGGAACCACCTGGCGCAGCGCGGACACAACAAACAAGGTCGCCACAACTTGCGCCAAATAGGCCTAAGTTATGTTCTGGACGGAGAGAGCGGGTTGAGCCTATGCCACCACGTGTACCCGGGCAACGTAGCCGATGTCGAAGAGTTCTCCGTCGCGTTGGCACGCATCCTGCGACTGCTGGATCAAAATCAGCTGACCCGCGACACAGTCACGCTGGTCTTTGACAAGGGCACGGCCGCCCTGGACAACACCGTGCAACTGCAAGAGGCGGGGGTGGGATGGATTTCCGCCCTGCCCTGGAATCAAGCGCCGCCGGAGTTACGCGAGCGCGCCACTGAAGAGCTGCCGCCGTGCAGCCCCGAACAGCCCGGTGTGCGAGCTGTGGCCGAGAAGCTGCTGGTGCACGGCCAGGAATATCTCGCGGTGGTGAAGTATTCGGCGCCTTTTGCCGCCGAGCAACTGCACAGCGTGACCACCAGCATCAGCCGCACGCTGCAGTCCCTGCGACGTTTCTCGAAAGAATTGAATAAACCTCGTTCGCGTTGGACCGAGGAAGGTATCACGCGCAAGATTCAGACGTGGCTTTCCGGTCAATTCCTGGCGGACTTAATTCGCTATCAATTGGAATCTCGCGACGGCTATTGGCGGCTTCAGTTTGATTTCGATCAGGCCGCGTTTGAGCGCCTGCTCGGTCGTCGCTTAGGCCGCACGGTGCTGCTCACCAACCGCATGGACTGGACGGCGGAACAAGTTGTAACCGGTTATGACGGCCAGCAACAAGTCGAGCGCGTCTTCCGCGGCCTGAAAGACGGAGAGTGGCTCGCTTGGGGACCAATGCATCACTGGACCGACCGCAAGATCCGCATCCATGCGTTTTACTGCATGCTGGGCATCTCCCTGTTGCAGTATGTGCATCGCCAGGCCAAAGCCGCTTGGAGTGATCTTTCGATGGAGCAACTCATTGAAGAGTTGCAACGGATACAGCAGTTCGTTCTGCTCTACCCACGGCAAGGCGAGAAAGGTTTCCCTCGCGCTGCCTATGTGCTCTCGAAACAAACTTTGGCGCAGCAGGCGTTGGCCAAGGCACTGAAGCTGGACGAGCTGCAGATTACCCACCGTGGGTAATACCAAACCCACACTATAAACTGCACAAAAAGGAACTCTTAGAAATCTATCGACTCCGCCGGCAGTAAACTACCGCTAGCCGATGCCGCGCGCTCTGTCGGCTTTCCTGTCCTCGCTTTCCCCTCTTGACGTCGGTAGTTCAGGAAGGCCTCCGGCGAGCAAGTGTCTTGCACCCCCTCGATAAACTCATTCAATTTTCCGCTGATTTCGAGAAGCAAGTCACGGACGTATTGTGCTGGCTCAGCCTGAAATGGAGATGTGACGTTTTCCGTTAGTGAAGATTCCGCCCCTGCGGGGCGGGGATTTTCAAGGCATGAGGATCTATCGTCCGATGCCTGTTTCTGGATGTTCAGCGCGAGAGGATCAGCTCCCGCGCTGATTCGCATCGGCTCGATGAGTCCTACCAGGTTATCCCTCAGCATGGTTGCATCCCTGCAGAGCCCGCCTCTGTTTCACCTGGCGAAGTCATTGTAGTCGCGTTCGAAGAATGTGCAAGCGGCGATACGGCCTCCCGTCGGAGCCGCCGCTGGTGACGTGCTTCCTCGAGCTTGCGATCGCGTGCCGCGTGGATCTCGGCCTGTCGTCCGGCGAGCATGTCCTGCGGCGTCACATAGCCGATGGCACTGTGCAAACGTACGGTGTTGTAATGCTCCACGTAGGTTTGAATCAGACGCAGCGCATCTTCCCTCGTCAACGGTGTGCCGGGCCGGATGCACTCTGACTTTAGGGATTTGTGCCAGCGCTCCAGCTTGCCGTTCGATTGCGGATAGTAAGGAGACGTTCGCACATGCGTCATCCCGGCGATGCGGATGAACTCCTTGAAGTCTCGGGCGATGAACTGCGGTCCATTGTCGGAGATGATGCGCGGTTTTGCTTCCGGATATTGCTCTCGTGCTCGTTGCAGAATGATTTCGATCTCCGCTTCGGTCATCGATTCCCGCAGATCCCAATGAACGATCGCGCGGCTGTAGCCATCCAGAATGCTGCACAGGTAGTAGAACGTGCCGCTCACGTTGATGTAGGAAACATCGATATGCCAATGCTGGTGCGGCTGTGGTGGCTGTTCGAAGCCGGTTCCCTTGCGCGACGGCTTACCCTTCCATCGAGAGAGTAACCCGGCCTGCCCGAGTACGCGCCAAACACTGGAGGGGCTGACGGCTACCACGTCAGCGTCCAGCATCATGAACGTCAATCGCCGATAGCCTTCCAGAGGATGTTCCCGGTGGAAGCCGATGATGGCTTGCTTCTCCCACGGTTGTAGCCAGAAATCACGGGGAATCCAACCGTTGTGTTCATTGACCCGTCCGTAGCGTTCTCGCCAGTCGTAGAACTTGCTGGCTCGCAGGCCCAGCCAGTGGAGGAATCGTCCGGTGCCGATCTCTGTTTTTTCTAACCAGCGCCGGACGAAATCCACCACCAGGTCCCGCACATCGTGCGGCACCCACACTTGGGTCAGAGCTCCCCAAGACTTTTTTTTAAGGCGATGTGCTCGGCCATCAATTCGGCCAACACCTCGTCTTTGGTCTGGATCTTCTTCTCCAGGAACTCGATCCGTTGTTGTTCGGCTTGGTGGTCCGGGCGGCTCTTGCCAGAGAAGGCCGCAGCGCCATTCTCGAAGAACTCTTTTTGCCAACGGTAGAATACCGTTGGCTGCAGTCCCAGTTCATCACACAGATCGGAAACCGGCACTTTATCCAACAAGTGCCGCCTCAGGATGGCAACCTTCTCTTCTCCGGTGTAGTGTTTTCGCTCTTTTCTCATGCGTCCTCTCCGTTATCTTAACGGAAGAACGCCTTCTCCAGTTCCAGCTGAGGCAGGACAGTATTTTGCGGTCTCTATGTTATTCAACACCAACACTTCCCTATACTCTGGGCAGTCTTCGACTCATTATTCATGACTCATTTCTTGCCCAACAGCTGCCTAGCAATCACCAATTTCTGAATTTCGCTAGTGCCCTCGCCAATCGTGCACAGTTTTACATCTCGATAAAATTTCTCCGCCGGATAATCCTTAATAAATCCATAGCCGCCGTGGACTTGCACGCATTCGTTGGCCACGCGCACGGCTACTTCGCTGGCGAACAATTTTGCCATGCTCGATTCGCGTGTAAAGCGGACGTCCTTTCGATCGGCAAGCCAGGCTGCCTGATACACCAAAAGACGCGCCGCTTCCACTTCCGTCGCCATATCCGCCAGCTTAAACTGAATCGCCTGAAACTCGCTGATGGCCTGTCCAAACTGCTTGCGCTGCTTCGCATAGCTGACTGCAGCTTCGAGCGCGCCCTGCGCCATTCCCAGGGCCAGCGCGGCAATCGAAATTCGTCCGCCATCCAGAATCTTCAAGCTCCCCGTAAACCCTTCGCCCTCCGGCCCGAGCAAATTCTCAAGCGGCACGCGGCAATCCGAAAAAATTACTTCCGACGTATCGCTCGCCCGCATGCCGAGCTTGTTTTCTTTTTTGCCGGGCTTGAATCCAGGCATGCCCTTTTCCAGGATGAACGCGCTAATTCCGTGCGAACCTTTTTCTTTATCGGTGACCGCCATAGCGACGCAAAAATCCGCGTAGCGGCCATTCGTCGTAAACGTCTTCGCCCCATTCAACACCCAAAAGTTGCCGTCGCGGCGGGCCGTCGTGCGCGTTCCGCCCGCATCCGAGCCGGCTTCCGGCTCCGTCAACGACCATGCCCCAATCTTTTTCCCCGGCGCCAGGAGCGCCAAATACTTCTTCTTCTGCGCCTCCGTCCCAAATTTGTAAATGTGATTGGTGCACAGCGAATTGTGCGCTGCGACGATTAATCCCACCGAGCCATCCACGCGCGCCAGCTCTTCGATGGCAATCGCATACTCGATGTAACCAAGCCCCGCGCCGCCGTATTCCTCCGGAAAAATCACGCCGAGCAGCCCCATCTCGCCCAGCTTCGGAATTATCTCCATCGGAAAGTGGGATGCCTCGTCCCACTCCATCACGTGCGGCGCAATCTCGCCCTCTGCAAACTCCCGCACGCTCCGGCGCAACTGCTGCTGTTCGTCAGTAAGAGTGAAGTCCACGTTGTCTCCGGCGCGGCTATTTGCGCTGGCTATGTCCAGCCAAACGTACACTTATAATTTATTTTACACCATCGCGTGTCGCGCCGGGCCCATCTCCGCCCGCTGTTTCCTCTAATCCCCACCCGATTCACGCGTGACAATGCACCTTCCCGCACGGCGTCTGCCGTGACTACGGTGACTCCCCATTTTTCCAGAAAGGTCGAGCCAAATTTTGACTCCGCTCCGTTCATTCTTCTTGCAGCCGTTTCGGAAGAATGACAGGGACTAGCCCAGTCCACCCCGCATGATCGCTGTTTTATCCCTCTTCACGACCCTTCCGCAGTAGACTCCTATTTTCGCATTCGTCGATACGGCTTGATTTGTATTTCGTCTTATTGTATATATACATTAAGATGATCCATAAGGGAAATGGACCGCTCGCTTCTCGACTCCGTCAGCGCAAGTTTCAGCTGCTGCGCCGTTTCTCTATCCCCGAGGATGCCCTCCCGGGCTCCCTCGCCCTCACCCATCTCCGTTGCGGCAAGCCCACCTGTCATTGTGCCGAGGACCGTGGCCATCCGGTCTGGTCGCTGACCTTTATGGTGCAGGGAAAAAAACGTGTCCAGCACATCTCCAAGGAGTGGGTCGAGGAAGTGCGGCGCCGCGTCAAGGCGGGACGGGAGTTTCAAGACGCCGTCCGCGAAGTGTTGGCGGCCAACGCACAACTGCTCGTGCTGGAACGCAAGAAACCTAAGAAAAAGAAAAAATGAACCGTTCGACGCCAGGTCATCTGCTCCACTATGTGACACGGCGTCTTCGCCTCCGACGGTATCTCCAGGATCCTGGAGACGGTCGGCAACAACCGCAGATTCCGGCGCAGGCCCTGCTCTGGGCCCTGCTGATCGGCCAAATCCTCCGGCAATCGAGTTTTCATGCCGTCGAGGCACTGGTGCGATCTTCGGCACGACGCACTCTCTCCATTGCGACTCCGTTCTGTGACGATACCTTGGGTTATTTCACCGAGCGGCTCGATCCCAGTCCAACACGGCAAGCCCTGCTCTCCCTCCTCCGCGGCGCCAAGCGCAACAAGGCCTTTGATGATTGCCGCTGGATCGGCCTGGCCCTCGACGGCACCGGCGCGGGTTGGCGAACCCGCCAGGGTTGCACCCTCTGTCGGCCGAAGCACAACGCTGCGAAACAGCTCCTGGGCTATCAACATTCTTTGGTGATGATCAGCGTGGTGGGAACCGGCCTTTCTCTGCCCTGCGATGGGGAACCCTACGGGTCGGGCGATAGCGAGTACGCCGCCGGGCAGCGCTTATTGCGACGGGTGCTTGCGGGCGTGGGAAAGCGCTTTGCGCAATATGTGGTTGTCGATGGAGCATTCGCCACCGCACCGTTCCTGCATACGGCAGGTGAACTAGGTCTCCGAGTGGTGGCACGGCTGAAAGACAATTTGCCGGAGTTACTGGCCGCCGCCCAGCATCGTTTTCCCTGCGGGCCTCCCACAACGGTTTTCCAGCATGGCGCGGATCGCGTGGAGCTCTGGGACGCAGAGGACTTCGATCCCTGGGACACGCTCGACTGGGAAACCGTGCGCGTGCTCTTCTATCGTCAGCACAAACCGGACGGCAAGGTAGTGCAAGCCTACTGGCTGACGAATTTCCCTTCCTCTACCGTGGGTTCGCAATCGCTATTCCGCATGGCCAAAAGCCGCTGGGAGATCGAAAACCAGGGCTTCAACGACGCCAAGAGTCGTCACGGCCTCGAGCATATCTGTCATCATCACGCCAACAGTCTGCTGATCGGCTGGCTCCTCACCATGCTGGCCTTGACCATCGAACGACTCTACCGCCTCCGCTATCTCCACCGTGGCAAACATCGGGTGCAGAGCAGTGCCCAATTGCTCCTCCACCTGTGGCTCAGTCTTTCCCGTCCTTATGCAGCCGACAGTAGCTGACGCCCAGCAGAAAACAAACTGAATATTCTCTTTCCCCGCATCCGACCGCCCGCCACCAGCAAGCCATACGCGAGGCGACAAACCTCGAAGGAAAAAATCTGTCTGAAAATAGGGTCCGTTCCGCCCGCTCCGTAAGTGCGCTGAAAATTGCCGCCCCGGGACCCGTTCATTCCTGGTGCACTCCATAGTTCCGAGATCGCTGTTCTTCTTGGCACTCGCTATCCTCAGCATCAAGGATGGGATATGATTTCACCCAGCGGTGGGTTTATGCGACGGCTGGCGGGTTTCTCTTTAATCCAGGTGTTGTGGGTGTTGCTCGGTGCCTTCGCACTGCTCCTTCTTCCGCAATCTTCCACTGCGCAGTCCGTCTCCGATCCATCAGCTCCCAACACTCGGGGGCTCACGGATTACGCCTCGACTGGCCAGCTGACCTTGCAAATCCAGGACACGGCGGGTGCGCCATTTTTCGAAGGCGCCGCCGTCACCCTCCTGACCTCGCAAATCGAAACGAAACTGTCCACAACTTCCGATCAGAATGGCCTCGTCCGTTTCACGGCCCTGCCCGTCGGACAGTACGTCGTAGAAATTGCCGCACCCGGCTACCGCACCGTCCAGGAACAAGTTCTCATCTCCGGCACACGAGCGGACCAAAACATCGTGGTTTCTCTGGTTCCCACGGTCACAGGCGGTAAAGTCAAGGTCGGCTCCGTCTCTGCTTCCCCCAAAGCCATTAAGGAATCCGAAAAAGGGCTCCACGCTCTGCAACGGAACCGGCTCGACGAAGCGCAGCAGCACCTCTCGCGCGCCCTTGCGTTGGATCCGACCTTCGCCGACGGGAATTATCTGATGGGCTTACTTCTGCTGCGCCAGAAGGAGATCTCCAAAGCCGCGGCCTACCTGCAAAAGGCCCTGACCCTTTCCCCGGACCACACAGCCGCTCTGCTCGCTCTTGGCGAAGCCCAGTATCTCGACCACGATTATTCCCGCGCAACCGCATCGCTTGAGAAATTTCTTCACGATCAGCCGAACAGTCCGCAAGCTCCCGCCGCGCAAAAATATGTCGATGCCATGCGCAAACTGCCCCTGCCGAAGACGGCCGGCGATGCTGCGACTGCTGCGGAAACTCTGGACACTTCGTCCGCTGGGAGCCGCGAGGTGAGCAGCGCCGCCGCGACCGTGGATTCCGACCCTCCGCCCCTTCCCGACCTTACGCCGATCACCGAAGCAAATTGGGCGCCTCCCGACGTGGACGCCGAGAAAGTCGACTTCGACCCCGCTGCCACCTGCCAACTCGATCAAGTTCTCCACTCCGTCGGCAGTCGGGCCAAAGAACTCGTCCAGAATGTCGATCGTTTCACAGCCACCGAAGAGATCGAGCACTACAACGTCAGCCCCATGGGACTGCAAACCTCCCGCGAGACGCGCAAATTCAATTATCTCGTCGAAATTCGCAAGGTTGGCACGAGCGATCTGGACGTACGCGAATACCGCAATGGTCCCGCCGCCGCAGAAGACTTTCCCGACCACATCGCCACGCTCGGTCTCCCCACGCTGGCGCTAATTTTTCACCCGTACTTGCAGGCCAGATACGAATTTCAATGCGAAGGTCGAGGCTCCTGGCAGGGCCGCTCCGCGTGGGTCGTGCATTTTCATCAACGCGCCGACCATCCCAGTACCATGCTTACCTACCACGTGGGGGACCGCTTCGTTGCCGTCGGACTTAAAGGGCGCGCCTGGATCGATGTTGGCACATCACAGATCCTTGCCATGGAGTCGGACTTGATGCATCCGGCCCCCGAGATCCGGCTCTTGCGCGATCATCAACTGATCGAATACGGTCCCGTGAGCTTCCACAACAAACCTCTACAACTGTGGCTTCCCAAGAGCGCCGACTGGTACTGCTCGCTTTCCGGTCGGCGCTTTCACCGCCGTCACACCTTCAGCAAGTTCTTGCTCTTTTCCACCGACGACAAACAGAAGATCAGCGCACCGATTGAGCCGGTCACGTCTCAACTCCCCCAATAATGAATGGTCGGCACTGGGTTGCTTGTTCACTCCGCTGAATCCTCTCTTCATGCCCTGGCCGTTTGCGGCTTCGCTACAATATCTCTAAGGGCCATCAGCGCCCGCTCGCAGCCCTCCCGATCGACATCGCAATGCGTCACAAACCGCACCGAATAGTTCGCCGTATCCAACGCCCAGATATCCTTATCGCGCAACAAATCGCATAGCTCGACGGCCGTCCTCCCCGTTCCTTCGCAATCAAAAATCACGATATTGCTAACCACTTTCGAAGGATCGATCTTCAGCCCCGGAATTCGCACCATTCCCTCCGCCAGCAGACGCGCATTCTGGTGATCGATGTGTAGCCGCGCCGGTGATTTTTCGAGGGCGATCAAGCCAGCAGCTGCCAACACGCCCGCCTGGCGCATTCCGCCGCCAAACATTTTCCGGTACATGCGGGCCTTTTCGATAAAAGCCGCCGAGCCAACGACCATCGACCCCACCGGAGCGCCCAAACTCTTAGACAAACAAAACATGACGGAATCGACTTTCTTTGTCATGTTGGCGACATTATCGTTCAAAGCCACCGCGGCATTAAAAATTCGCGCTCCGTCCATGTGCACTTTCAACCCCTTGTCGTGTGCGCCGTCGCAGATCTCGTCCACCTGCGCCGTCGGATACACCGTCCCGCCCGCCATGTTGTGCGTGTTTTCGATGCAAATTAGCGCCGTCTGCGAGTCATAATAAATCTTCGGCCGAATCACTTCCGCAATCTGCTTCCACGTGAGAATGCCGTCTTCGCCGCGTGCGACTCGAGGCATGCATCCCGCGATCGCCGACATGGACGCCAACTCGTAGAGATTGACGTGGCCCCGCTCATCGCAAATCACTTCGTCGCCGTGATGCGTCCAAACTTTAATCGCGATCAAATTTCCCATGCAGCCGGTCGGGACAAACAGCGCCGCCTCTTTGCCGAAAATCTCCGCCGCCCGCTTCTCCAATCGATTCACCGTCGGGTCCTCTCCATATACGTCGTCCCCGACCACCGCCTCCGCCATCGCCGCGCGCATTTCCGCAGTGGGCCGCGTTACGGTGTCGCTCCGCAAATCCACAAGATTGTCCAGCGGCGTCACACTGTCCGGATCACTCCGCATCCCGCTCTTGGCTATCGTCCCGCTCACGATGTCAATTCCCCCTCTTCTCCGAGTCCTCTGTGCCCTCTGTGTTAAAAAAACCTGCAATCTCCGCCGTGGTCGATCCGTTGACCGCCTTCACTTCATCAATTCCACAAACACTTCGTTCGAAATACTCAGCCTAGCCGGCGCCAACCGCACCACATCCCCCGCTCTCTCCACAAGCCCAGCCGATTCCAGCGAACTAAATCGCATCCCCAGCGCGACTCCGTATTCCCTCTCGATGCGCCCCAAATCAATCCCATCCAACTGCCGCAATCCCAAGAACAATTCTTCTTCCAATGCGCTCGCGCGCGTCACTGGTTCGAGCTGCTCCGCGGGCAATCGCTCTCCCATGATCGCGCCGACGTACGCCGCCGCATCATGCGCATTTGCCCATCGCTCGGCTCCAGAAAACGAATGCGCCCCAGCCCCAAATCCCAAATACGCCTCGCGCCGCCAATACTTCAAATTGTGCTTCGACTCAAATCCCGGCTTCGCCCAATTCGAAATCTCATAATGGTGATAACCTGCCGCTTCCAAAACATCGCACGCGGTCTCGTAGAAATCCGCCATGTCGTCGTCGCCGGGCACCGCGCCAGCTGAATAACGCTTCCCGCCCGCCAACAATTCCTTTCCCAGCCGGCTCCCCTCATCCACTTCCAATAAATAAACCGAGACGTGTTCCGGCTCTAATTTTTTCAGCTCCTGCAGCGACTCGCTCCAGGTCTCCTCAGTCTGAAAGGGCAGCCCCGCGATCAAGTCGAAACTAATATTCCGAATCCCTGCGTCCTTCAATATCGGCACCGCTCCGCGAATATCCGCCCGCCGGTGCATCCGCCCGGACGCTACCAATTCCTTGTCCGAAAACGACTGCACGCCAAAGCTAACCCGATTGATCCCCGCGCGCACCCACGCCGCCGCCTTCCCCGCTTCAACCGTCTCTGGATCAGCCTCCAGCGTTACTTCCTTCAATTCTGCCGCAAAGGTCTGCCGAATCGCTTCCATCATTCGTTGCAACAAGTCGGGTTCCAACAAGCTAGGCGTTCCACCACCAAAATAAACGGTATCGACCGCTGCATTCTCAAACCCCGCTGGCAATTCCACGCCAGCGCCGTGATACAACTCGCGATGCCCGCGAATCTCCCGGCAAACCGCGTCGACATACGGCGCAAATCTCCCCGAAGACACCACTCCCGTATGGAAATTGCAATACGTGCATTTCGTCTGGCAAAACGGCACCTGCACGTAGATTCCGAGCTTGTTCGTGGCCATCTTCATCATAAAAACTCTACCACAGGCCTATCGTCGTCTCTGGAAAACGTACCGCGCAAACGAGAGCAATCCCGAAAATCGATAGCTTGGGTCCACGTAGCGCTCGATCACATAGAACGCGAAATAATAAAACCGGCAAAAAGACCAAATCGCCACCACTAGTGGACTGTAACAGCTGAACGGGGAGTTATGCGACGTGTAGGGTCAAAGTAGCGCCACTTCACAGTCTTGGGCGCGTTGTTGTAGTGCCGGATGTACTTCATGAGCTTTCTCCGCAAGTCGGGCACCGACGTGAATACACCGCGCGCAATGACGTCGCGCTCGATCTTGGAAAACCAGAGTTCGATCTGGTTGAGCCAGGAGGAATAGGTCGGAGTGAAATGCAGGTGAACCTTCGGATGTCGAACCAGAAAGTCGTCGACTTGCCCCGTCTTATGGGCGGAGAGGTTGTCGGCAATCACGTGGATCTCTTTGCCGCGCGGCTGGTTGACGACGATGTCCGCCAGGAAGGCGACGAACTCCGCAGAAGTGTGACGCACGGCCGTTTTGCCGAGCACCTCGCCGGTCTTGGTGTCGAACGCCGCGTACAGGGACAGCCTGCCGTGCCGGAAGTACTCAAAGCCATGCCGCTCGGCGCGTCCCGGCGAGAGTGGCAACACCGGATCCTTGCGGTCGAGTGCCTGAATCGCCGTCTTTTCATCCACACAGAACACCGCCGCATGCGCTGGCGGGTTCAGATACAGCCCAATGATGTCGGCGGCCTTCTGCTCAAAGTCCGGATCGTTGGTGGCCATGTAGCGGTCCAGTCGCTGGGGCTTGAGTCCGTGCTTGGCCCACACCCGCGCCACCATCATGTGACTGACCTTGAGCTGCGTTCCCAGCCTGCGCGTGCTCCACTGAGTCGTCCCGTCCGGCGGCGTACGCTTGAGCGTCCATTGCAAAATGCGCGCCTCCAGGGCAGGAGTCAGCGTGGTGGCCTCTTGGCCAGCGTGCCTGCTGAACAGCCCGGCCAGCCGCTCTTCCCGAAATCGCTTGCTCCAGCGATTGATAAACGCATCATTGCAGTCCAGTTTGTCGCGAATCGCGGCCCAGGTATGGTTTGCCTCCAGCAACAACATCAGCCGCGCCCGCCGCGCGTCATCGGCACGCCCACTACGGCTCGCCGCTCGCTGGTTGAGTTCCAGACGTTCCGAATCCGTCAGCACGATGGTGTTCTCCATGAACACCATCATGCTACCGTTTCAGTTGTTACAGTACACTAGTAAGGCGGCGCCGCGCAAAGAACGATACTCCACAACCAACAACACCCCGCAGAGCAATCCCAGCGCCAGAAACAAAAGCCCTTTCATGATGATCCAGAGCGAGCTCTTCAATTCCCTCATTGGCTTTTTCTGCTTCCCTGTTTACCTACTTCAGAATTTTTACCCACAACTTCCTCTCTCTGGGCCCATCAAACTCGCAAAAGAACACGCCCTGCCACTGCCCCAAGACCAGCTTCCCTGCCTCCACGAAAATCATCGCGCTCGTTCCCGTCAACGCGGCCTTGGCATGTGAATCCGAATTCCCTTCCGCGTGACGGTACGGCCCCACGCGCGGCACCAGCCGCTCGAACACGCCCTCCAAATCCGTTGCTACATCGGGGTCGAAGTGCTCATTAATCATCACACCCGCCGTCGTATGCGGCACGTAGACGTAGCACACGCCCGACGACGCACCCGCCTTCTCCACTGCCCGCTCCACTTCGTTCGTGACATCCACCAACTGTGTCCGCCGCGCCGTCTTCACCCGCAAAATCTCCATCGTGTCTCTCCCAAACGCTTGCAGATTCTACCACCGCCATTGCCGCACGCTCTCCGGCCAGTCGAAGGCGCCTCGCATTTCCCACCAGTTCACCTCCAGTCCATCCACAGTTCACCCCCGGTGCATTGTCGCATTCCCCTATCTGAGAGAAAGTGCGCATCGTCATCCAAGACACGCTGACTTGGTCGTCCACCAAGGAAGCAGAACGGAGGCCCCGGTTTTCATCCTAAACCGGGGCCGCCATTCAGAAAATCAGGAGGCCGAGGTGGCAACCAGCCTTACAGCAGCGAACTTCCCAGCACTGGCGGAAACTGTAGCGCGAGGCGTCGCAGCACCACATCCCGGCTGCGCTCTGCCGCAATGCGGCTCGACGCCAGTGGCTGCGAGCGATCGCCGCCGCACCTGGCTGTGGTGCTTCCTCGCCGTCGTCGCCGCTTCGCAACTCTATTTCTTCCGCGAACTCCTGGCGGCCTTCGCCATCTTTACCATCGCCTTTGCGGCAGTCGCCTGCGTAGCCGTTAGCCTCTACATGCTCGTAAAATGCGGCGAGCTCGCCCTCGCCCGCTTCTCCGCTTCCCGCCATCCGGCGGAGAACCTGACTTCAACTCGCAACCTGTCACCGGTGGGAAGCATCGCCGCTGTCACCCGCGGGACCGAGAACGCAGCCTGACTTTGGATGAAACGTTTACGCGCGTTTTTGCACTACTAGCTAAGGATTTGTCTTTTTGAATTTGCACTGGAATTGAGCATCAGCCAATCGGACCAGAACAAGGTGAGACATTCGTCGCGGTGAAAACCAGTAGCGCACAGACACCATAGTTGGGGCAGCATCCATGGTCTCTCGTTCCCAACATCGTGCCGCCGCTTGGGGGCCCCTCTTGCACCGGAAACCATCCTACTCCCGCCGCGCTTTAACGCGGCTTCCAGCAACGGAAGACATCTGGGTCTGCTGGCGCTGCAATGGCCGCGATGATATCTCCCGCGTCCTGGACATCAGCAGCGACGGCCTTTTTATCCAGACCCCGCATCTCAAGATCCAAGACGGAATGCCCGCCAAGCTCGATTTTCTCGTTCAGGAAGGGCGCATCAGAGCCGAGGCCGTCGTTCGCCACGTAAAACGCGGCGCGGGAATCGGCCTGAAATTCGTCGCGTTGGCCGAAGAAGACCGCCAGCGCCTGAAAGCCGTGTTGGCAAGGCTGCGTTCGCATCCTGCTCAATTTTCGCCTCCGCCGATCCGCCCCGTGGAGCAAGAGTAACTCGGGCGCAATCCTCACGCCTTTATCATTCGCACGTTGTAACTAAACGGCCGCTCAACGACAGCTTCCAATGCCCATCCTCCGCGCTCGGCCAGCCCGCGAAATCCATCAAGCGTCCGCGGCTTGGTCGCCACACCATTCGCTCTCGCCGAAGCCCGCACCGCCTCTCCGTCGCGTGTCACCGACCCCACCACAATCGCATCCGCCGCCGTGCCTTCACGCAGTGTCCTTAGGTTCGCCATAATGTCTTCGTCCGACCCATACTCAAAGAGCGCCCCTTCCGAAGATACTCCGCAGACCGAATGTTCCGCGCCAAGCTCCTCAAGCGCCGAGCGCAACCGCCCCGTCTCCGACCATTCATAGCTGAGATACTGAAAGCCGGTGTCCAAACCAGTCAAGGGCGCCCCAGGCCTGCGCAACGCTTCCAGAGCCCGCAAGCCGAAGGTTGCCCCGCGCGAATCCACGTCCAGCGTAGTGATCAGACTCTTCCGCTTTGCGAGCAGGCCGACGTGCTCGTTCCGCAAATAAATCAGCGCGTTCCAACTGTCTGCCACCGCGCCGCCACCGATGTTCACCATACAAAGATCCCGCCGCGGCCCGCCAGCAAGCGCAGCCGTCAGCCCCTCCACCAACAGTCGCGACATATCCTGCATCCGAATCCTCGAAGTGAACGCCGGAAACGACCCGGCAATCCGCCGGTCGATGGGCGTCGCCTCCATCCCCAAATTTTCCGGTCCCAGCTTCAATCGGTAGGTGCTCATCCCATCCAGAAACGTTCCTGAAGCCGCCATCAGCGCCCGCCCGAACACCGACGTTTGCAAAGCCTGCTGCAGCGCCGCCGGGATCTCAGCCCGCTGCGCCGATTCCCGAACAAACTGCTCGAGCATCGCCGCAATCTCTTCTTCAGTCGCGCTCACCGCAAACGC
The DNA here is from genome assembly GCA_963843265.1 of uncultured Acidobacteriota bacterium. Taxonomy (GTDB): domain Bacteria; phylum Acidobacteriota; class Terriglobia; order Acidiferrales; family UBA7541; genus Acidiferrum. The sequence continues at coordinate 1,171,650 of CAWJJR010000008.1, forward strand.
AGGATTCGTCACATCAATGACCGGAAGCTCAAGCCCGTCCTCCGTCTTCGCGTAAACCACGCCAGTCCCCATCCCGTCCTCCTTATGCAAAGATAACCCGCGCCCCACTGCCGCGAATATTGTCGACACGCAACAAACTCCCTTTGTTAATTATATCACATTTTCCCTTTGTTTTCAAGCATTTCACCACGCCTGCAACGATTCCGTAACGAGCAACGGGTGGCGAGGGAAATAGGTAGGTTAGGGGCAGGATAACGCGTTTTTAGATGCGGGGACCGGAAGCCATGAAATTCGCACTGCGTTTAGCGAGGAGAAAAGGGGCCGGCAGCGCCACGGGAACAGCCACGGGCAGAAGGACCTCCTTGCAGGTCCCCAGGATGAGCAGAGGTTCTGGAGGAAACGCGAAATAATCTCAGGGCGACATGCCGACGGGAGTCAGTTCGCTATAAAGCTCGGCGGCGATGAGTCGAGCCCAGAAGATTTGAGTTTTGCCCTTTCGTGCGGCAGGCTTCACATTCAAGGCCAGAAAAGCATGAAAGACGTTATAAGCGAGGAAGGCTACGAGCAAGAAGCACTCGATGGCGCCGGGTTCGTGCATGTAGACATGATCGGAGTGCCATTCGTTGGCCAGCTCGTTGAAGCCATAATTCTCGATATCCCATCGCTGGTGTCCCAAACGGACGACCTGCTCGACGGGAACCTCGGTAGGCGATCGCGTCGTCACCCAGATCCAGTCACTGCTTTGCGGATCGTCCCGCTTGTCGAGTTGCCGGCGTACCGAGTAGGTTTCCAGAGAACGAACGACGCGCACCGGGGTTTGCACCTGCGGCCAAGAGAGCAGGTCCGGAAAATCCCACCAGCAGCACTGGCGAGATCGGTAGCGACCGGGTTGCGGCGCTACGTGCTGGAACAATCCCGCGACATCCTGATACAGATCGCGTCGTTCATCCTTGAGAACGGCCAGTGCGTGTTTGCCATGAGCCAGGAGAAAATTGAAAAAAGGCGCTTGGGCGTAGAGTGCGTCGGCCAGCACCAAAGTAAAGGCGCGCGGATAGGCAGGGATCACGCGCGTCAATAAACGCAGCGCCGTTTGCACTTCATCTTCTCCAGGTCGTTGCGGCTCCTGATCCAGGAGCAAACGAACCGCCTCACGTCCCGGTGGTGCACCGGGCAGCAACAGCAATGTGACTTGCCGGTGATAAAACTGAATGCGATCGCCTTTCTCTCCATGAATGGTGCGCTCTAAGCAGCCGGAACAGTGGCGCAAGTAACTCGCGTGGTTTTCGTGGCCGTCCAGAACCACGACGCCCAGCCCGTAAAGATCGGGTAGCGCCTTGTTGCGTTTCAGACGTTCATAAACCTGGTGTATCCCCTGCCGCAGCCCGTCGGCGTCCAGTAGTGCATGGACCCGCCCTAGAGTGTCTGCGCTGCAGGCGGGCTCACCCAGCCAACTCTGCCAAAAGTGGGCCCGGCCACCGATCTGGGCCCAGGCGTTGATGCTGCCCATGCGGGCCCAGAACAACACTAAAGCCGATTTCACGACCGCCGCCGCGGGGATGCGTGGTTCTAATCTCCGATCAGAAACTTGCGTGAGGATATCTGCGGAGAGAGAGAGAAGATTTTTTCCGAGTAGGCAATCAGGCGGCGGAGAACGTTTATCGCTTCCTTTCCCGAAGACGTTTCCATTCCAACTCGGAAACTTCTTCGATGAACTGCTGCATTTGCTGATAACTGCTTACGGCTTGGCGAACCCGTTGTTCCCATACCTTGGGGATACAGATCTGGCGTGGTTTCCCGGCGTGACTCTGAACTAAGTACAGGGACTTGTGTGGATCGCCTTGTGCACAGTGACAGTTCGACTTACCACACTTGCGAAAGCGTTCGGAGAGGGTACCGCGAAGAAACCACTGGCTGGAAGCCAGCTGCGCGACGCGAGAGCGAAATTTGCGTTCGGAAGGCGAGAGGCTAGAGCGATGAAAAGCAGAATCAACTGGTTTTTTCATCTGCGACTTATATACTATCTCAGATTAGCTTGGATGTCCACACACAAAATGCAATGCGAATTTGCTCAGCACCTCAAAAGGGGCCAACGGTAGGAGAATCAAATACTTGGATTGCTCAGAAAACTTCGTTGCGGAATCACTGCCCCGCCTGAGTGCCTCCTCTTCCCTTTTCCTCTCCGCACCTGCTTAGGGACAGGTTGCGGATACGCAATTCCAGCTATTAGTCCCGCTTGCAAAACCCCGAAAACGTTGTTATTTGAACTACTGTACGAATCTTTTACAGGAGCCGGGCTCATGCGGGACGAAACCACCAGACAGGCGGCGCAGGAATTCTTGGCCGAGAAACTCGCTGAGGAAGACCGAAAAAACGAGGAAAAACTGAACAAAGAAGCAGCCGCCACGCTCTCTCTTCAGGTTTGGAAGCGCTTTCGCGACGCCATTTTTGCGCAGTGCCAGGAATGGAATGTAGTGACCCAGGAAGAAACTCTAACCTGCAAGGAGACTCCGCTGGGCGACCTTCGCATCTGGTGCCCCGCCAGATCCAAGCAGATGACCGTCCATTACGATTCCAGGAAACTCTTGGTCACGCTGAAAAATGCCGGCCGCCTCAAACACGAAAAAGATGTCATCCTTCACATCGAGGGCTATTGGACAGGCTCTGCTCGCGACGCACATCTCACCCGCAACGATCAGCCTGTAAACGTCGACCTATTGCTTCTCGGCGAACTTCGCGTCCTCACCGGCATCGGCCGGCAAAGAACGTCCTAGCACTGCGCATCCATAGGCAGGTCAAGGTTTGACGGCTCTGCTTGCGATCCTAGTTCTTTCACTGCCATTTGAGAAAGAAGGGGTTTTGCATTTGTCAGGTTACCGCGTCTATTAGGCACTGACAATTGCCAACTCCTCCGGGCGCGAATTGAGCTGCTTATTTAAAAACGATTGTGTGGTGGGCCAGCAAATTTTGGGAGTAGAATGAGCGCGTTTCTGGCCAAGGCCCCGCATTCAGTAGTGTTCCGTCTGGCGAGCGGCAAATTCCGATAGAAATGCGTGATGGGAGGTGTCTGATGGCGACGACGAATCCAACTGGGGGATTGCACGGAGCGGGCACGGTCTTCAAGAAAGCAAGTGGCTGGTTTATTGGCTTGGCGATTGTATTCATCCTTTTAGGGATGATGGCGATTATTGAGCCGGGAGTAGCGGGCTTGGCGATAACGATTCTGGTTGGCTGGCTGTTGATATTTGGCGGCGTCGCACATTTGTTCGCGGCGTTCGCCGGAGGCGGAGCGGGGCGTGTAATTTGGCAGGTGCTGATCGGATTTGTGTATCTCTTGGGCGGAGTTTACTTTTTGACGCATCCGTTGCTGGCGCTCGGGACGCTCACTCTGCTCCTGGCGGCGATTATCCTCGTGGAAGGAATATTTGAAGTCATCGCCTATTTCCGGATGCGCGGCGAAGGTGGTTCCGGTTGGCTACTAGTGAATGCCCTGATCACGCTGCTCCTTGGCGGGCTAATCTGGTTCCATTGGCCGTCGAGTTCGGTCTGGGCCATCGGGATACTTGTAGGTGTAAACCTCCTCATGACCGGCATGTCCCGGCTCATGTTTGGTCTTGCCGCCCGACACCTGGCAAACCGCGCGACGGCCTAGTGAACGTACCCACGACTGCCGTCTTAATCTACTTCTCCGGTTACCGCTGCCAGCCACTTACGCTGGTGTGGAATCGCTCCTCCGCTTAGGGAATGTTCACCACGGTGCCCACTCCGGCGTAGAGATACCTTTCGCCGAAAGTTTTTTGCAGCGCCGCAAACATCGGCTCTCCCGTGCAATGTCCGATGGCGACGTAGTCGAGTTTCCACTGTTCTTTCAACGCGCTCGATAGGCGTGCAACTTCTGAATCGGGAGCCTGCACCTGATGCAGCCCTCCAAACAGAATATGTACATGCGGATCGATCTTGGTCACGGCATCGAGAATCTTTTCGACGCCTGCGTGAGAGCACCCGTCCACCACGATCAGCCCGTCCGGTCCGCGAATGGCCAGCGAGATTTCGCGGAGTTCCAACGTGCCGGGCGTCTGCGAGATCGTCGGGATTAAATAGATTCCCGGTGCCACCTCCATCGTGGAACTCACCGACAGAAAATTTGCTTGAGGCCAGGGGCTGCCCGCCGGAAGGGAAGAGGGCGGGTTCCCATCAAAATACCGCATGCTGGCGGCCAGCGATTCATCCTTGCGGTAAAACGTGTTCGGCACTCCCTTTCCGAACAACCCGAAGGCCTCGTCCGGGGTGTAAATCTTCACCGTCGGATTCACACTTAGCAAATAAGTGAGGCCGCTCGTGTGGTCCGCGTGCCGGTGAGAAATCACCACAAAGTCCAGCTTTCGCAGGTCGGCGCCCAGAGCTTTTACATTGTGCTCAAAGATTTGGGCATTGTTGCCGGTATCGAACAGAATTCGCTTGCCGCCGTACTCCACCAGCGCGGAATATCCCCAGTCCTTCATCACCTCCGGCGATTTGCTGAACGCGTCGTACAGGATCGTGACCCGATTCGCCGACTCGGCCGACCCCAGCAACGGCAGGAGAACGAGCATCAACCCAAGAGCAATCGAGCTGCGAATTTTCATGGAGTCCCCCTCGCGGATCAGCTGCAAAGCCCTCGCCCGGGATTATAGCCCCGCCGCGGGAGGAAAAGAATCACGCCTCTTTTTCTCCGAGGATCGGTCTTGACGTAGAAAAATGTTCTTTGATTCGGGCCGGCCCAACTCCTGGTTTGTCGGCTTACAGGACATGTGGGTTTGGACCGTTTTCAGTTGTCTGGTAACGCATCGGCAGGATAGTTGGCCGCTCGTTCCCAATCATCTGTTCTCGCTCACGCAAGCTTCTGGCATAAGATGGTGACACGGCTTGACTCACAGAAGCGAATACGATGGCGTTATCGTCGGTTCCGGGCCCAACGGTTTGGCTGCCGCAATTGTTCTCGCTCGCGCCGGGCTATCCGTTCTCGTGATCGAGGCGCTGGAACAAATCGGCGGCGGTACACGCTCGGATGAGCTGACGCTCCCAGGTTTTACGCACGATGTATGTTCTGCCGTACATCCCATGGCGGTTGCGTCGCCTTTCTTCCGCACACTTCCGCTCCATGACCATGGTCTCGAATGGGTATATCCGCAATATGCCCTCGCCCATCCCTTTGACGATGGCTCCGCCGCAGTCTTGGAGCACTCTCTTGAGAAGACCTGCCAATCTCTCGGCGTAGATGAGAACAGCTATAAACGTTTGGTGGGACCGCTCGTTGCCAATTGGCCCATCTTGGAGCAGTACGTCCTGGGACCGATTGGCCTTCCGCGCCATCCCCTTGTCATGGCTGGGTTCGGCATGCATGCAATACAACCTGCGAGCCGTCTCGCCAAATCCAGTTTCAAATCCGAACCGGCTCGCGCTCTTTTCGCTGGTCTCGCTGCGCATGCTCTTATGCCGCTGGAATCTTGGGGCACCTCCGCAGTAGGTCTCGTTTTAGGTGCTCTAGCGCACGTTGGCGGGTGGCCGATTGCGCGAGGGGGTTCGCAACGGATTGCAGACGCCTTAGCAGCCTATCTACGTTCCTTAGGCGGAGAAATTGTTGCAGGCGTACGTGTGCGCTCCCTAAAGGAGCTCCCGCCTTCCAGGGTCGTCCTTTGCGATCTTTCGCCGCGTGGACTCTTGCAAATTGCGGGCGAAAGGTTTCCGGCCAGCGATCGCCGCGCTCTGGAACGATACCGATACGGCCCCGGTGTCTTCAAAGTCGATTGGGCGCTACGCGGTCCGATTCCTTGGACAGCCCGACAATGCGCGAGGGCTGGCACAGTCCATCTTGGCGGGACTCTCTCGGAAATTGCCCGCTCCGAGCGCGATTCCTGTAGCACTGGGCATTCCGAACATCCATTTGTTCTTCTCGCGCAACCTAGCCTCATCGACCCTTCCCGCGCTCCCGAAGGTTGTCATACTGCCTGGGCCTACTGCCACGTTCCCGGCGGCAGCGCACTCGACATGACCAGCTTCATCGAAGCTCAGGTGGAACGCTTCGCGCCGGGCTTCAGGGACTTGATATCTGCTCGCTCGACAAAATCACCGGCCCAACTCGAGGCCGAAAATTCCAATCTTGTCGGAGGCAATATCACGGGAGGCGCAAACTCTTTGCTTCAACTCTTCTTGCGCCCCACATCCCGGCTCTACGAAACTCCCATTTACGGCCTGTTTCTCTGCTCTGCGTCCACGCCTCCCGGTGCTGGCGTACACGGAATGTGTGGGTATCATGCCGCGATGCAGGCTTTGGACATCCTCCACCTCACCTGAGCGACGGCTTGCAATCATCGGCTCGTCAGTGCCACCGCATAGCTCGCACCTGCACTTCTTCTTGGTTCTCAACATGGCCAGTTTCCTTGAATCCTGCTACTATCGGCAAACTTTATGCTGAAGGCCGCAGCTCCCGTCATCGTATCAACCTGGGGAAAGGCAACGACGCCAGCCAGTCTACCGAACACGATTCTCTCCAGCTTCTTTGATGGAGGCACCAGTGGAAACTGCGATCCAGCCCGATCAACCTCAACACCAACTCCAATTTCCCCAGTGGAGCTTTGCTTCTCGAGTCGCCTTTCGGTTCTGCTTTGTCTATTTCGGGCTCTACTGTCTTTCCACGCAAATCCTCACTGCTCTCTTACCACTCCCTAAAGTGGAGATTCCAGATCTGTCTACGTTTTGGCCCATGCGCCCCATCGTTTTATGGACCGCCATCCATATTTTCCGACTCTCCACGGCGCCGGCGTACGCAGATACGGGTAGCGGAGACAGAATGTTTGATTGGGTGCTGGTGTTTTGCCTCCTTTTCTTCGCCGTGCTCGCAGTTGCCATCTGGTCCGTTCTCGACCGCAAGCGCCAGAACTACATTACTCTGCACAAGTGGTTTCGGCTGGCCATCCGTTTATTCCTCGCCGGGCAAATGATGGCCTACGGCCTCGCCAAAGCTGTTCCCCTGCAGATGCCTTTCCCGTATCTCACCCGATTGCTCACTCCTTATGGAAACTTTTCTCCGATGGGAGTTCTGTGGGCTTCTATCGGCTCTTCCCCCGGGTATGAGATCTTCGCGGGCTGCGCGGAATTGCTGGGCGGCATCTTGCTCATCTTCCCGCGTACGACTGCGCTTGGCGCTCTGGTTTGTGCCGCCGACATGATTCAGGTCTTCATGCTCAATATGACGTATGACGTGCCCGTAAAATTGCTTTCGTTTCAGCTACTCCTGTTGGCGTTATTCTTGGTTGCACCCGATCTTAAGCGTCTCGTCAACTTTTTCTTGTTGAACCGTGCCACCGAGCCTTCCACACAGCCCGCGCTCTTCGCCACCCGTCGCGCCAACCGCTTCGCGTTCGCTGCGCAGATCGTCTTTGGTGTATGGCTCTTGGGAATGAATGGCTACGGCAGTTGGGTAGGCTGGTTCGATTATGGCGGGGGACGGCCCAAGTCGCTTCTCTACGGCATCTGGGAGGTGGACCAGCAGTTGATTGACGGTCAAGTTCGATCACCTCTCCTCACCGACTCGGGCCGCTGGCGCCGCGCCATCTTTGACATCCCGAATCGCATGGCCTTTCAACGCATCGACGACTCGTTCGCTGGCTATGCCGCCTCGATCAACGTTAAAGACAAAACCATCGCTCTTACCAGCGATACCGACAAGAACTGGAAAGCTGACTTTTCCTTCCAACGTGTAGTTCCGGATCAACTGACACTCGATGGCAACATGGATGGCCGCAAGACTCATCTCCAACTCAAGCTTGTAGACCGGAACCACTTTCCTCTCCTCAGCCGAGGCTTCCACTGGATTTCAGAATTCCCGTTCCACCGCTGAGCCGGACCTGGTGGCGCCGACCTCCCAAGAAAGAGCAGGTTATTGGCGCTCGGAGCCGATCGCGGTTCACGCCCCGAGGGACAGTAATCCTTCAGGGCAGGGTGTTACTCGCAGGATTGTTGGGTGCCAACTGCTCCCAGTGCGATGAACCGATTCCACATGCCTGGGCGGTCGGCTTGCCGGACAATTGGTTTTTGGGACATTCGGCGCCCTTACCTGCTCGGGGTTGACGTGTAGCCAGTCTCTCCGCCCTATTCCCCAAGTGACCAACCCTGATCCTGAAGCCCGGAACACTGGTGGTCGGAGAACTGGGTCGACTGCATAAACGATGCGTCATGTTGGTTCGACTCGCGCCCCGCGAAAATAACGCCTGGCTCCGGAATGAAAAAGACACCAACCAATCAAGACAAAAAACAGACTGTGGATGGCCAACTCCCGGAAGGCGTGAAACGCGCTCAAGCCGACATGAAACACGATCCAGGCAATCGCCAGCCACCGCGCCCAATTCTTCCCTCGCAGCATAAACACGCCACAAACGATCGCCAGGAACCGCACAAGTTCCACCAACAACCCATCAGGCTGAAACGCACTCGCCCCATGCAGCTGCGTGAAATAAAAAACAAACCCGCCCACCCCCACCGCGATATACACCCACGCGACAATCGTCACCGCAAGCGGTCGTTTGTTTTCCATTGCGACTCCCGCTCACGGAATCCGCAGAATCTTGTGCTCATTCGATTTCGAGCTCCCCGAAAGCTTCTGCAGCTCTTTCAGCCCGCCCATGCCCCAGCTCGCCAGGAACGGCAGGAAGCACAACTCGCGCGATTGCAGCACTTTATGAGGGTACAGAAGAGATTCGAGAAACTCTTGATGCGCGGCGATCAATCCGCCTTTCAGCGATTGCGCCTTCCCCGCTTTGCGCCTCAGTTTTTCCAGCTGAAACGCGATTTTCTTCTGCGCCGTCTCGACCGCCCCGCCCAGCGTCGGATCAAGCCGCACAATCTGTTTCTTCAGTTGAGCCAGCGCGCGCGCGCTTTCTTTCACGGTCTTATCGAAATTCTTTCCCAGCGTCGGCGGCACGCTCGACGTTTCCATTTTGCTGCGAAGCTCCTGCGAACCCCGCCAAACATCCTCGACCTTCAATCCGTATCGCCGCAGCAGCTTCTCCGCTTTCGCGTCCAGAATCGTGTACGCCGCGCGCGGCAAAATCACCGGCATGCGCCCCAGCAATTTTTTGTAAATCACTTCCGCCTGCGCAAAATACGCAATCTCCGCCGGCCCCGCGACATACGCCGCCGTCGGCAAAAGATAATCCTGCAGCACCGGACGGAGAAGCGCATTGGGACTGAAATTCTCAGGCTCGGCTTCCACGGCGCGCGCCAATTCCTCCTTGGTCCAGCTCTGCTCGCCACAAACGAATTTCCCCGCGTTAAAAGTGATTGGCAGCCGCACGCCTTTTTCCGCGCCTTCAAGCGCTCCCGACGAGGGTTCATCCGGCGAGTGTCCTCGCGCACCGTGTCCCATGCGGAAAAGCAGCGTGCTCCGTGCCGTGACTTTCACTTGCGCCGCAAATCCTGCTTTGTCCAGTTCCTTGCCGCGCGCCAGTAGCCCTTCGCTCATCGCATCGCGCTCGCGCACCGCCTTCGACAAAACTTCACGCGCCGCGCGATGCAGCCGCGCGTCCAGCGGATCGAGCAGAATCAGTCCCTGCTCCGCGAACAATCGCGCAAATAATTTTCCGAAGGCGCTTCCGTATGTTTCCTGCGCTCCATAGCTTTCGCGGAAAATCGCCGCGACAAATTCCCCGCCCGCCGCCGTCAAAATTCCCGCGGCTTCGTCCACCATTTCCCGCACTTGCGCGCCCAGCGCGATGCGTCCCACTGGCAGACCCGCATCGCCATTCCCCGGCAGCTCGAAGCGCTTCAGCTTGCCATTGTGAAACCAAGTCGAAGACCGCACTTCATCCAGGTCATGATCTTCGCCGGCCATCCAAAATATCGGCACCGCATCTACTCCCGCTTTCGTCAACTCCTGCGCGATCTGAATCGCGCTCACCGCTTTGTAAATGGCATACGCCGGCCCGCTGAACAATCCAACTTGCTGCCCGCTAACAACGGCCGCGGCGCCCTTGGCAAACCGCGCCAAATTCTCGCGCGTCGCCTCGCCGGCTCCGAACGCCGCGTTTTGCTCCGCCAGAATCTCCGCAAGTTCTGCTCTGCGCTCCGGCGGATACTCGAGCGCGCGCGCAGCTTTCTTTGCCGCTACGATCGTTGGCGGATGCCCGTAGAACTGCTTGACGGAAGAAAAGTTATCGAGGAATTGGAGAAAGAGCTTGGACTGATGCGGGAGCTGTCGAAACGGCAGGCTTCTACATTCCATCGGGAATTAGATGATACCGACAGCCTTTCGTCACAACAAATCCGGCACTCCGCGAAACCCCGCGCCGAAGGCCCAAGCCGCCGGTGAATGGGCGCGAATCGTCTTCTGCTCAGACGGAAACGGCGCCGGAAAGGCGAGCGGATTCCGCTACAGGAGTGTGGCCCTGCATTTTGGCCATGAGCGTTCGGATCGCGAGTTTCTGGTCCTCGTGTAGCGGCAGCAGAGGAAGACGCGGGTCGCCGCCGCGGTAGCCGGCCTGGTCCATGGCGTACTTCACGCCGGGGATTCCACACTGCCCGACGATCAATTTTGAAGCGGGCAGAATCGCGGATTGCAGCTCGCGGGCTTTTTCAAGATCGCCGGAGCGAACGGCTTCAAAAAGGGCCACGCTGAGCTCTGGTAGAGCGCTGGCCAGAGCGAGGATGGCGCCGACCGCGCCGAGGATCTGCGACGGGAACATCATGCTCGCCGAGCCTACCAAAAGCTTGAAGGAGGCTGGAACGGCCGCAAGAATTTCCGCGGCCCGCTGCACGTTTCCGGAGCTTTCTTTGATACCGATGATGTTCGGATGCTGAGCGAGCACGGCGATCTCGGGAGCTTCGAGAGTGACTCCGGTAAATTGCGGTACGGAGTAGAGCATCACGGGAATAGGAGAAGCATCGGCGACGCGGCGATAATGCGCGATATAAACCTCTGGCTTGTAGACTGGCTTGTAGTAATAGGGCGTCTTGACGAGCGCGATTTGATAGCCAAGTTCGGCGGCGCGCTTCGTGCGCTCGATGGTTTCGGCGGTGGATTCGGCGCCGGTCCCTGCGATCAGCAATTTCCCCGGCGCGGCAGATTCCTTCACTGCAACGAAGACGGTCTCGACTTCCTTGCGCAAAAGCAGAACAGATTCGCCCGTCGAGCCGATGGCTACGAAACCCGCGACACCAGTAGCGTTGTACTTGCGAATGTTATGTTTGATGTCTTCGACCGAGACGGAGCCGTCAGCGGCATAGGGCGTGGTGAGCGCGGGAAAAACACCGGATACGTTCATGATCATTCTCCAAAGCCCTTACCGGGCCGATCTCCAAAGTTCTTATCGGGCTAGTCTCCCGAGGCGGTGCTGCCGGAAGCGGCAACACTGCCACGATGCAAATCCTGAAGCGCGGCGACTTCGGTGCCCTGATTGAGCAACGCGCGAATTCCACGCGCGGCGGCGTGCGCAGCCGCAAGCGTCGTGATACAGGGAATATTGTAGCGAATCGCGGCGCGTCGGATGGACTTTTCGTCGTAGAAGGATTCGCGGCCCAATGGCGTGTTGATGACCAGGTCGATTTTTCCTGTTTTCACGAGGTCGACGATATTGGGGCGGCCTTCATTTACTTTGAATACGGATTCGGCAGGAATGCCCGCGGCTTCGAGCGCCGCGGCGGTGCCGCGTGTTGCCAGCAAACGGAAGCCAAGTTCATGAAGTTCTTTTCCAAGGGCGGCGAGGTGGCGCTTGTCGCGGTCGTTTACGCTCAGAAAAATCGTGCCCTTGCGAGGAAGGCGCTGGCCGGCGGCTAATTGTGCTTTCGCGAAGGCCAAGCCGTAAGAAGTGGAGATGCCCATGACTTCGCCGGTCGAGCGCATCTCCGGGCCAAGAATCGTGTCGACGCCGCGAAATTTGTTGAACGGGAAGACCGGCGATTTCACGGAATAAAACTCGTGGACGGCAATTTCCGCGACGCCATTGTGCTGCACGAGCGGAAGATCCATATCGGCGAGTTTTTTTCCAGCCATCAAGCGCGCGGCGACTTTTGCGAGGGGAACGCCCGTGGCCTTGCTAACGTAAGGAACGGTGCGCGAGGCACGTGGATTTACTTCGAGCACATAGACGGTTTCGCGCTGTATGGCGTACTGCACGTTCATCAGCCCAATTACCTTGAGCGCCAGCGCCAGCCGCTTGGTGTACTCGCGAATGTGCGCCAGAACTTCGGGCGACAAACTGACCGGCGGCAGCACGCAGGAGGAGTCGCCGGAGTGTACGCCGGCCTCCTCGATGTGCTCCATGATGCCGCCGATCACAACGTCGGTTCCGTCAGCGAGAGCATCGACATCAACTTCCGTGGCCTCCTCGAGAAACTGATCGATTAGAACCGGGCGCGCGGGACCCATCAGTGCGGCTTGCGCGACATAATCTTGCACGGTGTTCACGTCGTAGGCGATGACCATGGCGCGGCCACCAAGCACATAACTTGGACGCACCAGAACGGGCATACCGATTTCGGCGGCGACGCGTGCTGCCTCTTCCGGAATGAGCGCGGTGCCGTTGCGCGGCTGAGGAATTTTCAATTTTTCGAGCAACCCGCCAAAACGGCGGCGGTCTTCGGCCAAATCAATCGATTCGGGAGCCGTGCCGATGATGGGTACGCCATTGCGCTTCAGTTCCTGCGCGAGATTGAGCGGCGTTTGCCCGCCGAACTGGACGATAACGCCTTGCGGCTTTTCGCGCTCGACGATCGCAAGAACGTCTTCCAGTGTGAGCGGTTCGAAATAAAGCCGATCGGAAGTGTCATAGTCTGTCGAGACGGTTTCGGGGTTGCAATTCACCATGATGGTTTCGAAACCATCTTCGCGAAGGGCATACGCCGCGTGGCAGCAGCAATAGTCGAACTCGATTCCCTGCCCGATGCGGTTGGGGCCGCTGCCGAGAATCATAATTTTCGGGCGCGGCTGGACGTCGGATTCGTCTTCGTCCTCATACGTGGAATAGAGATACGGCGTATATGATTCGAATTCGGCGGCGCAAGTGTCTACACGTTTGAAAACCGGGGCGACACCGTACCGTGCGCGCTGGAGACGAACGGACGCAGGCGTGCTTTTCCAGATTTGCGCAAGCTGCTCGTCGCTAGTGCCGTGACGCTTCACTTCGCGTAAAAGATCCTTCGAAGCGGTCTCGACCGTCACACTGGCGGCGCGGCGGTTCATCGCCACGAGCTCTTCAATTTGATGAATGAACCACGGATCGATCTTGGTCAGTTCGCAAATTTCTTCCGCGGGCAAGCCTTTGTCCACGGCGGTCAGCAGCCAATGAATGCGGTCGGGCCGCGGAGTGGCCAGCTTTTCGCGCAAGAGAGAGTCCGGAGTTTCAGCAGGGGCGCGCCAGGGAGCATGCGGCTCTAACGAGCGAATTCCCTTCTGCAGGGCTTCTTTGAAGGTACGCCCGATGGCCATGACTTCGCCGACCGACTTCATCTGCGTTCCAAGAGTGCTGTCCGCGCCGGGGAATTTTTCGAACTGCCATTTGGGAATTTTCACGACCACGTAATCAATAGTCGGCTCGAAACAAGCCGGTGTCTTTTTGGTGATGTCGTTGGGAATTTCATCCAAGGTCATGCCCACGGCAAGGCGCGCGGCGATTTTCGCGATGGGGAAACCTGTGGCTTTACTGGCGAGAGCCGAGCTGCGCGAGACGCGCGGGTTCATTTCGATGACGGTCATGCGCCCGTTTTCCGGATTAATGGCGAATTGAACGTTTGAACCGCCGGTTTCGACGCCGACTTCGCGGATGATCGCCGCGGCCGCATCGCGCATGCGCTGGTATTCCTTGTCCGTCAAAGTTTGCGCGGGAGCCACGGTGATGGAATCGCCGGTGTGAACGCCCATTGGGTCGAAATTCTCGATCGTGCAGATGACCACGAAGTTGTCGCGATGATCGCGCATGACTTCGAGTTCATATTCTTTCCAGCCGAGGACGGACTCCTCCACGAGCGCTTCGTGAACGGGGCTCATATCGAGAGCGTGGGCGATCGCTTCGCCAAATTCTTCCTTGTTGTAGGCGATGGAGCCGCCTGTGCCGCCGAGCGTAAAAGAGGGCCGGATGACTAACGGGAAGCCAAGCTGGTCGCATAAGCGCAGAGCGTCTTGCGCATTATTGACGAGCGCGGAGGCGGGAACTTCGAGGCCGATTTTGCGGCAAGCGTCTTTGAACCAGAGGCGGTCTTCGGCGACTTTGATGGCGCGGAGCGATGCGCCAATCATTTCGACTTTGTACTTTTCGAGAATGCCGCTTTCGGCCAGCTCGACGGCGAGATTGAGTGCAGTTTGGCCGCCAACAGTCGGCAAGAGCGCGTCCGGTTTTTCGCGTTTGAGAATCTCCTCGAGATATTCCTTGGTGAGCGGCTCGATGTAGGTACGATGGGCCAATTCCGGGTCGGTCATGATCGTGGCGGGATTGGAATTGACGAGTACGACTTCGTAGCCCTCAGCGCGAAGTGCTTTGCAGGCTTGCGCACCCGAATAGTCAAATTCGCAGGCTTGGCCGATGACGATCGGGCCAGAGCCGATGATCAGGATTTTCTTGATATCAGTGCGTTTTGGCATTGTCGGTTAGCGTATCGCGGTCAGCTCCAACTTAATGATTGGAATTCTCTCCGGCGATGGCGACAGATTCTGTGATCATTCCCATGTTCAACTTCACGTTAAGCTCTTTCTGGGCCGCATCTGGCGAGATTTCAACCGTAACAAGTTTCATCCGGAAGCCGGGGCTGATGATGATGGCAGTGTACTTCCCGGGCGTCAAAACAGCCGAAAACCGGCCTTGCTCGTCCGTGGACGTCTTCAACGGGTGAGCGGTATCGCTGGCTCGCTGTCGATAGACAGCGACAGAAGCCCGGGGCACAACGGCTCCAGAAGGATCTCGGACTGTACCCGAGAAAATACTGGTAAGCAGATCAATGGGCGCCTTTTCAGCCGCCGCCACTATTTCTTCCAACGTCGGTGGCGGCGGGGGCTGGATAGTGAGCACCATTGAAAAAGCGCTAGCCTTCGACAAATGTCCGTTCGCGATCTGCAACCACAATTCGGCGCCAAAGGCCGGAGAAGTGGAGGCGACCAAGCGATACCTTCCAGGCGGGAGTACCGGAAGGGCGGCCCGGCCATGGGAATCCGCCTTCAGCACCAGCTTGCGCTCTCCCTCCGCGCTGAAGACCAACAGGTTCGCTCCGGGCTGCGGCTTGCCATTGCTCAGTATCGTAATCCGGGGATTTTGAGACGACGGGTGAGGTTCTTCTACTACGACTTGCGCCGACACTACGGCGACAGCGCAAGATAGGCAAAATGCAGCCGCAGCGAGGAACTTCATCTGCCGGAACTCCCAGTGTGAGCGAAATCCTTCATCATGTCAGTGAATTGCGTGAAGAGGTAGTGGGAATCGTGCGGCCCAGGCGAGGCTTCGGGGTGGTACTGGACGCTGAATAGCGGCAGCTTTTTGTGGCGCATGCCTTCGTTGGTGTGGTCGTTGAGATTGACGTGAGTGATTTCGACGTCGCTCGAGGGGAGCGATTCGGGATCGACGCAGAAGCCGTGATTTTGCGCCGTGATTTCGACTTTTTTGTTAAGCAAGTTCTGCACGGGATGATTCGAACCATGATGGCCGAATTTTAGTTTGAAGGTTTTGCCGCCGAGAGCCAGGCCGCAGAGTTGATGGCCGAGGCAGATGCCGAAGATGGGGACGCGGCCAAGCAGCTTTTGAATATTTTCGACGGCGTAGCCCACTGGCTCCGGATCGCCGGGGCCGTTCGAAAGAAACACGCCGTCTGGCTTGAGTTCGAGAACGTCCTTCGCGCTCGTTTGCGCGGGGACGACCCAAACACCGCAATGATGATCGACCAGCAAGCGAAGAATATTCTGCTTGATGCCGAAATCGTAGGCCGCAACGCGAAATTTGGGCGTATCCGAAGTTCTGCCCGACTCGCCCATGGACTCCGACCACGGCGGAATGGTCAGCTCGATGGAGCTTTTTTCCCAGCCGTAGGCGCGCTGGCAGGAGACGCGGCTGGCAAGCTCCTGTCCGGCCATGGCAGGCAATTGTTTGGCTTCGTGAATGAGTTGATCGGCGGGCGTACCGTCCGTGGCGACAACGCCGCGCAGCGCGCCGACATTGCGAATGTGGCGAACGAGCGCGCGCGTGTCGATATCCCAGATGGCGGGAATTTTGTGGCGATTCAAATAGAGCTGAGCGGTTTCCGCGGAGCGCCAGTTGGATGAAATTTGCGAAAATTCGCGCACGATGAGCGATTCGATGTGCGGGCGCGTTGCTTCTTCATCGTCGAGATTGGCGCCGACATTGCCGATGTGCGGATAAGTTAGACAAACAATCTGTCCCGCGTAACTGGGGTCCGTGAAAACTTCCTGATAACCGGTGAGGCTGGTATTGAAAACGACTTCGCCGCCGCGGCGCGTGATCGCGCCGGCAGCGCGGCCGTTAAAGACGCGCCCGTCTTCGAGTGCGAGCGTGGCGGGCCGGTGCGGAACTTCGGTCAGATTGTCCTCCCTGCGTGGTCATCAAAGTATGCCGTGAATGCGGTCTGCCGTCATTTTTTTGTACTGGCTTCCGTCGTATACAGCGAGCCGAAATGGTCGACCGGCCAATAAGCAAAAACGGCGCGCCCATAAATATATTTGCTGGCGACGGGTCCGAAGACACGCGAATCGTTCGAACTGATGCGATGGTCGCCCATCACAAAATAGCTGCCGCGCGGGACGCGAATGGGTCCGAAGTCGCTGATATCCTCGTACTGCGGCGGGACGTAAGGCTCTTGAATGGCGCGGCCGTTGACATAGACGACGCCCTGGCGAATCTCGACTTTCTCTCCAGGCAAACCGACGACGCGCTTGATGAAAGATTTCGAGCGGTCCAGCGGATACCAGAACACGACAACGTCGCCGCGCTCGATGGGCTCGAAGCGGTAGACAAATTTATTGATGAAGATGCGCTCCTGATCGGAAAGAAGCGGCGCCATGCTGGTGCCTTCCACCTTCACCGGCTGGTAGAGAAAAACGATGATGACGAGCGCGAGTCCGATCGCGATCAGAAGATCGCGCGTCCAGATGCGGACTTCGTTGCGCAAGGAATGGGACGCCGCGGGCGCCGGCGCTGGAGTTTCCGGAACCGATGGGGTCGGAGGTTGGTTCTGGTCCGTGCTTTGCATTTTTCTGGTGCCTTCTATTTATAACATATTTTACTTAAGACGGGGATTGCGGACGCTTAGTTTCAATTTGCGCGCCGCGTTGCTGGACGGGCGATTTCGCCGAGCCGTGAGATTAGATTCACGCGTCACCTGAAGGCGTTGCCCGAAGCCAGATCAGTCGGGGCGAGAGCGAAATTCAAAGTGGCGAGGGCGGCGATGACGGCGGTTTCGGTGCGGAGAATAAGCTGGCCAAGAGAAGCTTCCTGGAAACCGGCGGCGCGGGCGGCGGAGAGTTCGTCGTCGGTCCATCCGCCTTCGGGGCCGATGGCCAGCGCGGCCGTTGCGGGAGATTTTGTGCGATTCGCAGAAGCGAGGGAACTGCGCATCGATGGCGCGTCGCTCCGCTCGGAGAGCATCAGGCGGAAGCCGGCATTCTGCGCGGCGAAGGCTTGCGCTGGCTTGGCAAGTTCGACGAGTTGCGGAACGCGGAGCCGGCGGGATTGCTGGGAGGATTCCAGGAGAATTTTTTGCCAACGTTGCGAACGTTTGGCCGCTGCGGCGAGGAGGCCCTTTTCGCTGCGAGCTGCGGCCAGAGGAACAATTTTCGCGACACCGAGTTCAGTGGCTTTCTCGATGGCCCATTCGAAGGCGTCGAATTTGACGATGGACAGTAGCAAAGTAACATCGACAACGGGTTGAGGCGCGGGAAGTTGCTCGATCAGAGCAAATTCGATGCGGTTGCGAGCCACTGACTCAATACGCGCAAGCCACGCCGCCGAGCCGTCGCTCAATTCATAGAGCTGCCCGGTTTGCGCGCGAAGGACATGGCCGAGGTGATGCGCGGCATCGCCTTCCATCACTGCGGCGGAGCCGGTATTAAATTTGTCGACGAAGAATCTGCGGCGCACGCGAGAATTCTATCGTATAAGCCGCGCGCCGCCCTAGCCGAAGATGTCTTTCACTTTATCGAAGATCGTCGAGTTGCGGTCAGCCGGCTTGTTTTCCACTTTGAGCGTGGCATCGAGCTGTTCGAGAAGTTTGCGCTGCTCGCGCGTAAGTTTTGTCGGCGTGAGAACGCGGACGTGGTAGTAGAGATCGCCTTTGCCGCCGCCGCGCGGGTCGGCAAGACCTTTGCCCTTGATGCGAAAGACGGCGCCGCTTTGCGTGGCTTCGGGAATTTTTAGCTTTTCCCCGCCGTTCAGACCGGGGACTTGCAATTCCGTGCCGAGAGCGGCTTGCGTGACGCTGAGCGGAATCGTGCAATAAAGATCGGCACCGCGCCGCTCGAAAAAAGGATGTTCCTTCACGTCGAGGACGACGTAGAGATCGCCGGGCGCGCCGCCATTGGGCGCGGGCTCGCCTTCGCCGGTGACCCGCATGCGCGTGCCAGAATCGACACCGGGGGGAATGCGAAGCTCGATCGTTTTTTCGCGCTCGATGCGGCCTTGGCCGCGGCAATCGGGGCAGCGCTCGCGGACAATTTGTCCGGCGCCCTGGCATGCGGGGCAAGTGCGCGAAATGGTGAAGAAACCCTGTTGGTAAGCGAGTTGGCCGCGGCCGCCGCACGTCTGGCATGCGATGACACCGGTTCCCTTTTTGGCGCCGGTGCCGTTGCAGGCTTCGCAGTACTCCTGGCGAGGCAGCTTAATTTTTGTCGTCACGCCGGTGGCGGCTTCTTCAAACGTGAGCGTCATGTCATAGCGAAGATCGGAACCGCGCTGCTGACGACGGCGGCCACGGCCTCCGCCGCTGGAAAATAGATCTTCGAAGCCGAAGAAGTCTCCGAGAATGTCGTGGAAATCGCGGAAGACGGTGCTGTTGAAGTCCACTCCGCCGCCCGCCCCGGAGAGCCCCGCGTGTCCGTACGTATCGTAAACTTCACGCTTTTGCGGATCGCTCAGGATGCTGTAGGCTTCCGTGCATTCGCGAAATTTTATTTCCGCCTCTTCTTTGTTTTCCGGATTGCGGTCCGGATGCCACTTCAACGCGGCTTTGCGATAGGAGGATTTGATTTCCTCGACCGAAGCGGTGCGCGATACTCCGAGCGCTTCGTAAAAATCCTTTTGGTTCCCTCTTGGCATGCAATCCTCTCGGTTGGTGTGGGTTCGTGGTGAATCGCCCTAATTCGCTGCTTCTTTCGATGCGCCGCCCGGGTGAACGGCTACGCGGACCATGGCCGGGCGCAGAACGCGCCCGTGAAAGAGGTAGCCGGGTTGAAACACTTGCAGAATCGTGCCGTCCTCGTGCTGCACCGTTTCTGTGCGGTCCATGGCTTGGTGAAGATGTGGATCGAACTGCTTGCCCAGCGGATCAAGGCGCTCGATTCCCAGGCGGGCGACATTGTCCACGAGTTGTTTGTAGATCAGCTCGAAGCCTTTGCGATAATTTTCGTATTCGGCTTCGCGATGAGCCGCGAGCGCGTGCTCGAATCCATCGATGATGGGGATTAGCCCCTCGATGACGCGGGCGGTGTGGCGCTTGGCGTCATCCGCGCGCTCTTTTTCGATGCGCTTGCGGTAGTTGTCGAAATCGGCCTGACGGCGCATCAACGTTTGACGCAATTCGTTCAAGTCGCTGGCAAGCTTCGCGACTTCCGCATCGGCTGTCGCTGCGTCCGCGGCAAGCTTTGCCTCGTCGGGCTGATCCGCCCCTAAATTTTTCGTGTGGTCTTCCATATTGATGACGCGATCCTTGTCGGACACTTTGCTGCCTCTCCTCTGGAAAAAGTCTTTCAAATTTTGCTCAATGCTTCGCTGAATAGCTGCGCGACGTATGCGACAGCGGTCATCGCCCGCTCGTAATGCATGCGCGTCGGTCCCAGCACGCCCAGTGAGCCTTGCACAAAATCGTTACGCGTGTAAGGTGCGCTGATGATCGCAAGATTGTCTCCCGCCTCCGAAATTTCCTTCACGCCGATTTGTACGTGAACCGGCTCCGGTGTTTCGATGCACGCGTTGAGAACGGTTACGAGCCGATGTTTTTCTTCGATGGCCGCAAGCAATTCCCGCAATTGCGCTTGATTGGTGAATTCGGGTGTGCCCACGATTTGCGCCGTGCCCTCGACGTGTACCTGGCTCGCTTGGCTTTCGCCGAGCATTGCTGGATCCCACAGCGTTAATGCGTTTCCAATGATTCCTTCGTATTGCTCGCGATCGGTCGCGAGCTTCTGCAGCAGGTCACCGCGAATGGCTTCGAGCGTCCATCCGGAATAATGACGGTTCAAGAAGTCCGCGGTGGCGTCCAGTTCGCTCTGCGCAAAAGGCCGCACGGGGCGAAGAATCTTGTCGCGCGTGTTTCCGCCGGGAGAAATCAGTACAACCACAACCCGGCCATCGGGAAGCAGCCACATCCGCGCATGTTCAAGCACCGTTCTCCCGAGCGGCGGCGAAACAATGATGCCCAGCCCGTTCGATACTTCCGCCAGGACATGGCCGGCGCGTTCAGTAATCTCGGAAGCTGTCTTCGCGCCGCCCATTTCGCGCTGGATCCAATTGCGATCGTCCAAAGTCAACGTAGCCCGCGAGGCGATTTCCTGCGCAAAAAACCGGTATGCCGCCGAGGTCGGCACGCGCCCCGCCGAAGTATGCGGCTGATAGAGAAAACCACCGTCCTCGAGATCGGCCATCACGTTTCGAATCGTCGCCGTGCTCAATATCTCTTCGTAGCGCTTCGAAATCGCGCGCGAGGATACCGGCTCGCCCGTTTCAATGTACGCGCGCACGAGATCCGCGAGTATTTGCCTGTTACGCCGTTCCTGGAGAGCTGGATTCCTCATAGCAGCACTCTACGCTAAGTGCTAAAGAGCGCTACCTATATTGTAGAAAGCGTGTCAAGCACCGTCAACGCGTGTCAGGGAGTCCAGTGCGAAGCCGGCACGTTGACCGGATATAGCGGTTGAGAATAGAAAAGGATTCCCCGGCCAACGGGAATTCCATCGAAGGCCACTCCCCGGATTTCCTGTCGGGAGCCCGGCGTGGAAAGTTGCAGAAAAGCTGTCGAATCACGAACAAATGGATCGGACGTCTTTAAGACGGTGACTCTTGCAACGGCGGGCTGCTGCTCCACCTCGATCCTCTGGCTGAGCGCCCGAACTACGGTTCTGGTAGCATTTGCTAAACCGAGTTTGTCTGTCCACGCCGCGGAGACAATCAGATTCCACCCGAACTCAACATTTTCTGTCTCGCTGTGCAACATAGCAAGATTGAACTCCCCGTGAGCGGTCCGCAGGTCTTCAACCGCCTTTTGTACAGCGTCGATCACCAGCGTTGAGAGATACATCCAAGGACTCCGTCCGGGTTGGCCCTTACAGCCTCCAGCATTTCCCGCGCGGAAATACTGTCATAAGTTCCCTTCGGTTCATATCTTCTCGCAGTAGTCCATCTGGATGCAACCGACCAATTGCTATAGAGCGCTTGGTTGATTGGCCTGTTTCGCGGCGTAATTTCCTCGTTCATCCCAGCCAATAATTTCAGTTCGTTCAGATCATGGGTTCGGAAAGCAGGCTTCAGGCGGTCACCAAAATTGTCCGGGTAGTCATCCACGCCGATTAGGGCACAAATACGCGCCTTCAACGCCAGTTCGACAACATACCCACAAAGATATGCGCTGCCGTCGAAGAAGTTTGCCGCGAAGAGTGCCTCTGCTTCCTGGAGCCTAAGCAGCGCCAGCTCCCGCAATTGTACTCGCGTGGCCATTTCTGGCGCAGGAAGATAGCGCAACCGTACAATTATAACAATCTAATTGTTATCGATTTGGGCGCGCTGAAGCTTGTCGGAATAATCGATGTAAATGGTCTTCCATTCGGAGAAGAAATCGATCGCAGCAATCGCCGCTTCGCGATGACCGTTGCCGGTTTGCTTCGTGCCGCCGAAGGGCAGGTGCGTTTCCGCGCCGATCGTCGGAGCATTCACGTAGACGATTCCGGTGTACAGGTCGCGCGTCGCCTGAAACGCTTGGTTTACATTGCGCGTGTAAATCGAGGCTGAAAGACCATACGGAACGTTGTTGGCCACTTCAATTCCCTGCTCGAAACTGTCGATGGGAATCACCGAAACCACGGGCCCAAAAATTTCTTCCTGGGCGATGCGCATTTGCGGTGAGCAATCGCCGAACACCGTCGGCTCATGGAACCAGCCCTTCGCGTACGCGCCACCCTCCAAACGATTCCCTCCGGTCAAGAGCTTGGCGCCTTCAGTCTTCCCGATTTCCACATAGCTCATCACCGTCTTCAGTTGCTGCTCGTTGATGCATGGACCCATGTCCACATTGAATCGAGGCCGTTTCCGACGCGCAGCGCTTTCACGCGGTCCACAAATCGCGACACAAATTCATGGTAAATACTTTTGTGTACTGCCACGCGGCTGGCTGCCGTGCAACGCTGGCCTGTCGTTCCAAAGCCGCCCCACACCGCGCCATCCACGGCTAGATCGAGATTCGCGTCGTCCATCACGACGATGATGTTCTTGCCGCCCATCTCGAGGCTGCAATGCTTAAAGGTAGGCGCGCAAGCCTCTGCAATGAGCCGTCCCACCGCGGTTGATCCGGTAAAACTAACCACCGGCACATTATCGTTCGCGGCCAACGGCGCGCCTGCGCCTGGGCCATCGCCGCTGACCAGGTTCACAACGCCGGCTGGCACGCCAGCTTCGGTAAGCACCTGAACCAGGTGATAGGACGATAGCGGCGTATCCTCCGCAGGCTTCAACACAACCGTGTTGCCGCTGATCAGCGCCGGCATCATCTTCCACGACGGAATCGCCATCGGAAAATTCCAGGGCGTGATCATTCCGCACACGCCAATCGATTGCCTCACGCTCATCGCAAATTTATTCGGCAGTTCCGAAGGCGTGGTCTGCCCAAACAGCCGCCGCCCCTCGCCCGCCATGTAGTACGTCATGTCGATGGCTTCCTGGACGTCGCCGCGCGTTTCCGCCAGTACCTTGCCCATCTCGCGGGTCATATCCTTCGAGTATTCCTCCTTGCGCTGCACGAGAATCTCGGCCGCTCGAAAAAGAATCTCGGCTCGCTTCGGTGCCGGAACCAAACGCCATTTCTTGTACGCTTCCTTGGCCGCATCGACAGCTGCATCGACATCCACCGACGTCGAAGACACGAACATCCCCACTAATTCATCCGTGTTCGCGGGGTTGAGGTTTTCGTAGGCTTTGCCGCTGCGCGATTCCACCCACTCCCCATTAATAAAGTTCTTGAAAACTCGAGGCGCTGCTGCCGTAGCCATACTTCCTCCTTCACGCCTTGTCTGTCCTACTATGCCAATGTGTAAGTCGCATTTTGTCTGCTGGATTCAACACGGGGCATCATGGCGCGGAAGCTAAATTCTACAGTCCGGCGCAACGAGGGTCAAATCGCGTCTCCGCGGCGGGCGCACGTCAGCAGGGTGGCGCTTTCGAGAAAAGGCGTGATTTCCTCTTGTTCCTGCAGTAGTATATACTGCAGGAGAACCAAGCATGGATAATCTCATACCTGCAGTCCCTTCGCGCATTACACAATTAGCAGCAGCCTTCTCGCATCCGGAACCGATGCGACGAGGTTCGCTCTGTGAACGCCGGATGAAGTGCGGACAAGGAGCCTGCGCCTGTCAACACGATCCTAAGGCAGCCCATGGTCCTTACTTCCTCCTCACGCAGAAGGTCGAGGGCAAGACCCGTTCCCGCTATGTCTCTCCCGAACAGGCGCCGGTGGTCCGGCGGCAGATCGCATCGGGACGGCAATTTCGAGAACGCGTCGAAGCCTATTGGGAGGCCTGCGAGCGATGGGCCGATGAACAACTCGAAGCGACCCCGGTCTCCGCCGAGGAGGCCGAAAAAGGGGGCTCTCCGCGGACCTGGAAAGCGAAATCGCCCAGGAAATCGAAACACTCTTAGGCCCTCAGGCGCTGGCCGAACTGGATTTTGAAGCTGTGGAGACGT
Source organism: uncultured Acidobacteriota bacterium (assembly GCA_963843265.1). GTDB lineage: Bacteria > Acidobacteriota > Terriglobia > Acidiferrales > UBA7541 > Acidiferrum. Next base: position 1,195,772 of record CAWJJR010000008.1, read on the forward strand.
TCGCACGGCGGCAGGTGTTGCGTCTGGCCGCTCGGGCCCTGGAACAACGGCTCAACGCGGACACCAGCGATTATGTGGGACCGGAATTACCTTGCCCCTGCGGCGGTGTGGCCCGCTATCACGGCCGTCACGGGAAGACTTTCGAAAGCGTGTTGGGACCTTTGCATTTGAAGCGGGCTTACTACGACTGTGGCCGATGCCACCATGGATTCTGCCCGCGGGACCGAGCGCTGAAACTGGAATCGTTTTCCCTGACGCCTGGAGTTATGCGCATGACTGCCAGCGCGGCAGCGCTGGTGAGCTTCGAGGAGAGCGGTGCGCTGTTGCACGAATTGGCGGGCGTGGAAGTCAGTGTCAAGCAGGTGGAACGGGCCGCCGAAGCGCTGGGGGCGGAGGTCGCCGTGGATGAACGCCAGGACGTTGAAAGCATGCGCGAAGTGGCGCCCACCATGTATCTGGGCCTAGATGGCACCGGGGTGCCCATGCGCCCGCAAGAAGTCGCAGACCGCGCGGGCAAGCAAGCTGACGGCACGGCCAAAACCCGCGAAGCCAAGCTGGTCATTGTCTGGACGGCGGAATCGCGAGATAGGGAAGGCAAACCCGTGCGCGATCCAGGATCGATCAGCTATTCGAGTGCGATTGAAAGCGCCGCCACTCCGGATACCAGCCCCCACCTGTCGGATTTTGCCGCGCGCGTACAGCGCGAGGCCAGCCGCCGCGGTTTCACCGAAGCCCTGCGTCAGGTAGTGTTGGGCGATGGCGCGACCTGGATTTGGAACACGGCTACCGAACTGTTCCCGCAAGCCACTCAGATTCTCGATCGCTTTCATGCCAAAGAACATCTCGGCGAAGTGGGAAAGGTCATTTATGGAGACAGCCCCGAGGGCAAGGCATGGATCGAGGCACGTTGTGAGGAGCTTGACGAAGGTCACTTGAAATCCTTGGTGCACGCGCTGCGCAGCCACATCGGTCAACACAAAGAGGCGCGAGAATGTATTCAATACATCTGGAGAAATCGACGGCGCATGCGGTATCCCCAGTTCGAAAAACAAGGCTTCTGTACTTCGACCGGCGTCGTGGAATCTGGTTGCAAAATCGTAGTTGGGACGCGGCTCAAGCGGGCAGGCATGCACTGGACTGTCCAGGGCGCCAACGCCATCATCGCCCTGCGCTGCAGCAAGCTCAGCGGACGCTTCCAGGATTTCTGGGAACGCCGCTCAGAGCGAAAGCAGGTGGCTGCATGACTTCCCTAAATCTGATGTGCGCCCCTCCGCGGCTAGCCTGGCAAGACCTGATCTGCTCTAAATGCACAAGTCGGGTGGGGCAGTCTCTCGCCCACCCGACTCTGCTATTCTCGCCTCGACTGTCGCGTCTTTGGCCGCGATTAGCGATGATGATCATGCGGATTGTGGTGGTCTTCCACTCGCGGATGCCCTTCGTGCGCCGACTGCCGTTCGCGCGCGTCTCGCGGTATCAATGCGTGTCCTTCCGCAGGGCGCGCGCCCGCCCATCGGTGCACTTCCGGATAGGGATGTACATACACGCGCCGGTTCGCCCAAACGCGCCCCCACGGCCGGTTGTTTATGAAAATCGCATGGTGGCCCCAGTCAAACCGGTTGTATCCCCAGCCCCACGGCCGAAACCAGGCGCCTAGCGTTATTCCGTATCCAAAGCTTATCGCTCCACCGATAAAAAATCCTGGACGCGGCGCAGCGAAAACGACGACGGGATTGTAATAAGGCACGCAGACGAATTCGGGATTCACCGGCGTGATCTCAATGTACGGCCCGCCGCTCACGATGACTTGCGCATTGCTCCGCAGATAGCCATAATCCCGCGCCTTCTGCCGCATCCTTTGCACGGCGTCCATCACATCCTGGCGCTGCGCCAAAAACGCGTTCCCCAGGTCCGTCGTCCAATTCATATCCGACGCCATCGTCCCCAGCACCGAAGGAAACGGCAGCAGTGCTTGCACGCTTGGATCCCACGGCAACTGGTCCGCATTTATCGCATTGGCGAGTTCTTCTCCTCGCAAATAATGGTGTTCATCCGCCCACTTCGCCGCGTCAGGAATTTGGTCTGGATAAGTCGCGGCCGCCAGGATTTGCGCCAGCAAAGAGTCTGGATAAAGCGCGATTCGCTCGACCATCTGATCCAATTGATCCGGCGAAAAACTCGGCGGAGGCGCCTGTTCCTGCTCGGGTGGCGGAACGCGGTCCTGCGACTGAACTGGGTCCTGCCCCAGGGCCGCACTGGGCAGCCACGTCAGAAGAAATGCGGCGGCTAGAAAAGCAGCCATGATTTTTGCAGTAAGATTTGGTTGTCGCATTCGATTCCCCTTTTCAACGAATTTGAATGCCGCACATCTATAAATCGTATCTCATTTTATTTAACCCAGATTTTCCTATTTAGTTCCGCTGTTTCCGGATGGTCCAAAAGTGCTGCGCCGCTATCGAATTTGGCACTAGGGAACCCGAGGGTCGAACCTCGAATAACCCGCGACCGAGAACTCACTGGTACTCCTCCCAGCCAGCGCTCTGCCGAAGTCTCGAACCCGTGCTAGACTTATGTGGATCATCATTTCCGAGGTTTGTTCCCTTGACTGAGCACAAAAACGAAGAAACATTTCGCGTTATCGACCGCCGGCCCTTCACCGCCGAGGGCGAACTGCGCAAGGAAGCTGTCGAAGAGCGGGACCGCGAGCAGAAGCGCGAGGAGAAGCGTGAAGAGAAGTTGCAGGCAGTTGCCGAAGCTCCAAAGCCCGTCGCTCCGCAGCCTCCCGCGGATGTTCCCAAGCGTTCACAACCCTTTGAGAATCTTGTCCGCATGCTGGGCAGCAATGCTGCAATGGTTCTCGGCGCTTATGCGGATCCGCGCACTGGCCAGCCGATGCTCGATCCCGAAGCCGCGCACGAATTGATCGACATGCTGGACGCGTTGCACGAGAAAACCAAAGGCAATCTTGCTCCGGAAGAAGACAGCCTCTTGCTCGATCTTCTAGGCAAATTGAAGATGACGTACTTGGAAGTGAACCAGGCGGTTGCGGCGGAGGCGGCCACGCAGGCAAAAGCGAAAGCGCGGCCTTAGAGAGCCTGCTCACCGAGAACGCAAGCAAGCCCGGCGCTGACAACAGAATCCGCGGTCCCGAGCGTGCCCCAGTTTCCATGTCCTTCGTTTCCATGGCCAACGTTCCGCTAAAAATAACTGTGCTCGGCTCCGGCACCTCGATGGGCGTGCCCACGCTCTCGTGCCATTGCCGCGTGTGCTCATCGTCGGATCCGCATGACAATCGGCTGCGTCCTTCTCTGCTGCTTTCGCGCAACGGGCAGAATGTGGTCATCGATACGACGCCCGACTTTCGGCAGCAGGCGCTGCGCGCTTGCGTGGACCGGCTCGACGCCGTGCTTCTTACTCATGGCCACGCCGATCACATCATGGGCTTCGACGACATTCGGCCTTATAACATTCGGCAGCAGGCGGCGCTTCCGGTTTACTCCAACGAGGAAACCTTCCGCGTCATCCGGCGCGCGTTCGCTTACATCTTTGACGGCAAGCCCAAGCTCAGTTCGATTCCGAGTGTCACGCTCCACGAAGTGAAGGCACCGTTTGAGCTTCTGGGCACCACGTTTACTCCGATTCCGCTCTTGCACGGCGATATGGAAGTTTTGGGATTTCGCTTTGGGCGCGCCGCTTACTTGACCGACTTCAGCACGATCCCGGATTCCTCTCTTGCGCTCTTGGATGACCTCGATGAGCTCATCCTCGATGCGCTGCGCGACATTCCTCATCCCATGCACCAGACTGTCGATCAGGCGCTCGCGCTCATCAAGCAGTTGCAGCCGCGCCGCGCGTGGTTTACGCACATCGCCCACGATTTGCCGCACGCGGAAACGAATGAGCGACTTCGCAAGCTCGGCTATTCCAACGTGCAGCTTGCCTACGACGGGCTCGAGATTGAAGTGAGCGTCGAAGAAACGGACGCGCCAGCGGCGTCACATGCAACTCCAAAATCCAGTGCGGCACGCCCAGCTGCGCTCGAACTTTTTTCCACCTCCCAGGCTTGGGCGGCCCGGTATGCGGGCTCAGATCGCGGGAGCACGCTGGCCATCGGCAACTTTGATGGCATTCATCTCGGCCACCAGGCCATTCTCCGCGAGGTAGTCTCTCGCGCAGCCGATACCAAGGCGGTCGCGACAGTTTTGACTTTTGATCCGACGCCCCAAAAAATTCTGCGTCCGCAATCGGCTCCTCTGCGCATTTCTACTACCGAGCAGCGGCTGCGTTGTTTTGGCGCTCTGGGAGTCGATGCGGCCGTCGTACTTCCCTTCTCTCACGAGCTGGCGAAATTGACGCCTCAGGAATTTGTCGAGCAGATCCTCGTTCGCGATCTTCATGTGCGCGCCGTCTTCGTCGGTGAAAATTTCCGTTTCGGGCATAAGCAATCGGGCAACGCCCAACTTCTGTCTCAACTCGGGGCTGAGAGCGGATTCGAGGTCATCATTCTTCCGCCGGTCATCTATAAAGGCGAAGTCGTTTCCAGCACGATTATTCGGCGTGAGATTGCAGCCGGCGATGTCGCTCATGCGGCACGGCTCCTTGGGCGGCCGTTCGTGCTGACCGGAAAGGTCGTCTCGGGGACCGGCACGGGGCGCCGCTTCACGTTTCCGACCTTGAATCTCGCTGCGGAGCAAGAGTTGCTGCCCGCTCGCGGCGTGTATGTCACGCGGACGCTGATCGAGGGCGAATCGCGGACGCGGCGCTCGGTAACGAATGTTGGCGTGCGACCTACGTTCAACGGCTCGACGCTGAGCGTCGAAACCCATATCCTCGAGCCCATCCCTGAGATTAGCCCCGCGCGCATCGAAGTCCATTTCTGGAAGAGACTACGGGAGGAGAAGAAATTCACCGGTCCCGAAGAGCTGCGCGCGCAAATCGCCGGGGATATCGCCTCGGCCAGAACATTCTTCGATCGACTGCGCTCCTTTCGCTCGTCCCGACTCCCCGCGTGAAGGCTTTTCCCGTCAGAGTCTAGGAAATAGCAGGTAGAAATTTGAAAGTCGAAAGTGGATGAAGGAAGATCCCTTTCGGCAGGGTCGGAAACGGCGCTCGTAGCGATGCTTGCTCGGGACTGCGACGTGCGATGCCTCATCGCACCGCTGGTTAACAATAACCGGGCCCTCCCCCCGGTTTTTTCGTAAACGCTCATTCTAAAAGAGATCAAGTCGAGCAAAATCAACACTTGTGGAAGTGTTGAGTCTGAATGGGTTAAATTTCGAGGGTTTTTGCACGATGGCAATAGGGTTGGACCGGAAGGTTTTGTAGGAATTGAGGCGGTCGCGGGGCGATGGCGTCGGGGCCAGGAGCGGAGGCGGGGATTGAGGGGTCGTCGAGTTCCAGAATGGGAAAGCGTGACGGGGTGGCGTCTAAAATTCACACAACAGTATGGCACTACTTAGTTATATTGTCAAGAAGATTATAAGTGGTTGCAGGAGAAGAGATTAGACGCGGGCGGCGAGAGAATGGGGTCGTCTCGACGGTCGCCGGGCACATGGCCGTCAAACTCGGAGCTCTTGGACGTGTTGGCGGCGGACTTTGATGTGATTTTCGCTCTTGAGAGCGGTGGCGAGGTCATAGGCAAGCTGCATGCGAAGCCACGTTTCCGGGGTGCTGCCGAAGGCCTTTGAAAGGCGGATGGCCATCTCGGGGCTAATACCGGACTTGCCGTTCACGACGTTATTGAGGGCCTGGCGCGTAACGCCGAGAGCCTTGGCGGCTGCGGTGACGGTCAAGCCCAGGGGCTCGAGGCAATCGTGGCGGACGACTCGGCCGGGATGAACGGGGTTCTTCATGGGCATGAAAGTTCCTTCCTTCTTAGTGATAGTCCATCAATTCGACATCAAGGGCATCCTCGCCCTCGAAACGAAAGACGATGCGCCAGTTGGCCCGGACGGTCACGGACCAGAAGCCCTTTAGATCGCCTTTGAGCGGGTGCAGGCGATAGCGGGGCAGATCGAGCGCTTGGGGCGTGGAAGCCGCGTCGAGAACCGTGAGGATTCGTTCGACGGTGTCCAAGAGGTCGGTGCGAATCCCGCTGCGGTCGGCGCGCTCATAGAAGCGCTTTAGACCTCGATGCTTGAAGCTGCGAATCACCGGGACTAACTGTATAGTGATAATTGTCGCTTGTCAAACGTACCGAGCAGGGCGTCGAAGGCGGGAGATCTGGGCGGCTCGTTAGGAATACTCGGGAACATCCCGTCTGGGCTCTTCGCCTCAATAGGGAGCCGGGCTGCGTCGCAATTCTAGATAGGCGGAAACCAGTCCCCAAATGTAGAGCGCGAGCATAGCCAGCAGGCAGAAGGTGCCGAGACGGACGTAGCGATCGACCATTTGCAGGGGCGTCCAGCCGTACATTACGGTGAGCAGGCTGGGATCGGAAAGGTTGACGCCTTCAATCTCGCCGAACGGAAGATCTTCGATCGGCCCTCGCCACATCAGGAAAACATGCATGAAGCTGAGGGCACCTATGGCTAACAATCCCCAACGCAGACCCCAGCTTTTGTATAGGCGGCTTTCGCGCGGCGCGTAAAACGTGGCCATCAGCAGGGTGGCCAGTATCAGAGCGCCGCCATCGCCGAAGAAGACGATCAGGGCTCCCGGCGGTATCGATGGCGGCAAAGTCAGGACAATCAGTTGGAGGAGGAGCACCGCGCCGGCGGCAAAAACCCATCCCCACCGCTCCATCTTCCACGCTAGAAATCCGGCGAAGCCAATGACGGCCGTTACCAGCAGAACGATTGTCCAAGAGCGTTGGTCACCGTGCGGAGTGACCCAGGGCAGGGGCACAGCCCAGCGGCCGGTGAGCCAGGCGGTGATGGCGTGGCCGCTTTCATGCAGCACCATGGCGAGCATGGCCGAGGCCATGCGTAGACCAGTGGCCGCGACGAGGCGCGCCAGTAGCAGGGCTGCGGGAAGCGCGAGCATGCGGTAGAGCAACTCGGTCCGGGCATCGGCGCGGACATCGCTCAGGCCATCGCTTCCGCGATGGGTGTCGTTGGCAGCAGTGGCAGGCTCGGCCAGTGCGGGAGGAGCGGGCACGGCCATCGTTGACAGGGCCATCGGGGCGTCAAGATTCGGCTGGTTCGCGGGGCTTTGCAGCGGCGGCTGGTAGCGCGAGAAGACGATTCCGCACTTCAGACACTCGGTGGTCTGCAGTGGGTGATCGAATTGGCATTTGAGGCAGCGCATCCGGAGTGGCCTAATTCCATTGTAGGAGGGCGCCTCGGCGGAGCTAGCGGCCTCGGCGGCGTGCTGCCGAAACAGGTATTGGCGTTCAGGAAAGACTTTGGTGGCCAGCACTGATAATCTACCGGCATGAAATTGACACCCGTTTTTGAACCGGCCAAAGAGGGCGGCTACACCTGTTTTGTCGAAGAGTTTCCCGCAGCGATTTCGCAAGGCGAAACCATCGAAGAGGCTAAAGCGAATCTTGGGGACGCGTTCAAACTGGCGCTGCAGTGCCAGCACGAGCTTGCGGAAAAAGGCCTTTCCCCACACGCGGTGCGCGAGGTTTTCGAAATAGCAGAAGTATGAAACTCGCGGAATTGGAACGCCATCTGCGCCACCAAGGTTGCGTTTTGTATCGCGAAGGTGGCGCCCATAGCATTTGGCTCAACCCTACCTTGCACAAAATCGCTAGCGTCCCGCGCCATCGAGAAATCAAAGAAGGGACGGTTCGGGCCATCTGCAAACAACTCGAAATTCCGCGGCCATAAGGCCGACGCCCAGGTAGAAAAAGAAGCTGTGAAGAAACTTAGTTGGAGCATTCCGCGGGGAGGGTGTTAGCCGCAATACTGTTCACTTAAGGATGCGGATGCATTTTGCGATTCTGAGGCATTTGCTTGCCACTTGGTGCCTCGGCCGCAATGGGTATTTGCTCATCTTGCGCTTTACGCCCCGCGGATTCCATCGTTTGCGGCTGGAGACAACGCGTTCTTCGAGTATTTCGTCAAGAATCGTGTGATGAAGATTTTTTCTCGCCGGAGGGGGGAATAGCGTCCCAGACCGACAACTTACGGCGAACTACGCGTACCGCGTGGAGAAAAGAGAGTCGGTCCGGATCTTCCGCAACCGACAAAGCCGCTTCGTGCATCAGCTGGCGAACGGCGAAGTGTGCCAGCAAGAAGCCATAGAACTCCTGGCGTACCAGTTCCGGGGTTTTGCTGCGCAGGACAATCTGACGCCCCCGGAGATGGGTCTTCAATTCATCAAACGTGTTTTCGATCTCCCACCTTTCGTGATAAAGCGCGGCCAGTTCTTCGGCCGGCGCCTGCAGCGGATCCAGGATGGTAGTGACCAGCCGGTAGATCGGTTCGACGTCGGGCAGGCCTTCCAACTGATAGTCAATGACTCGAACTCGTGCGCCTTTGGTTTTGTGCCGCGCATCCTTTTCGGAAGGGTAGATGGCACTGATATAAGAACCATCGCTCAATCGTTCGCGTACCTCAAGTCGCAGGTGCTTGCGCACTCGCCAGAGCAATTCGCAACCGCTTGCCTGGGCTTTGGTCCACAGCTGAAAACCGAAGAAAAAGCGATCCGCCAAACACAGCATCCCGGGCTTCAGTTGGGGGACCACCTCCTTAGCCAGAGTGATCTCGCCAGTAGCGTAGCTTCCCATCCGGCCACCCAGCAACACATGCGTGCCATTCTCCAAAAGCGCCACGAAGCGCAACTGCGGATAAGCACTCGATCCGCGGCTGGCGGCGGGACGCCCAAACTCGTATTCATTCTCCTCGGTGTCGGCCACATCCAACGTGCTGCCGTCCAGGCTAATGAGTCGCCACGTTCGATAGCGCGCCCCGCGGGTCTTCTCCGAAGCGATCGGTACAACGACCTGTTCATATAGCCGACGCAAAGGTTCCGCGCCCAGACGTGAGCGAGCTTGCGAAATGCCGCTCTTGCCGGTGGCCCGGACGGTTTCCTCTGGCTTGGTCAGCCACTGGATGCCTTCGAGCAAACAGCGCAGTACTTCCCGATAGGAAGACTGCATGTAGAGCGCCAGTGCGATCACGTAGTACACCACCAGATGCGCTGGCAGTTCTCTTTGCCGGATACTGGCCTTATTCGTCTCGGCCAAAATCGAATCAATTTTCTCTCGAGGGATGGCTCGGCTAACCACCCCAAGGCTGATGTAATCCGTGATGCGGCTTCCCGTGGGCAAAGTGGCAAGAGTCCGAGCCATAGCGATATTCTGTCCTCCTGCCAGACAGAATACTCTATAATTCCTTAAGTGAACAGTATTGGTGTTAGCCGAACTTTCGCAGCTGAGCACATCTGGGCCGGTTAAGTGCTTTGGAATCAGTCGAGGTTAGGGAGAGGTCTTCACCACAAATTGGCTCCTACCGGACGGGTTGTCTCTCGATTTTGTAGCTTTCTTTTTGCGCCACCAGGCGCGGTGACGGTTGGCTCGGCAGCGATAGTTTCAATTTCTCGATCAGCACCTTGGTGTCGAGAGAAGGCTGTGTGTAGCGCGGCAGAATCAGCCAACGTTCATCGACCGTGGGAATCCACACATCGATCATTTTGATTTCCGCCAACTTCTCCAGCACCGCCGTGGGTGTCAACCCCGGGGCGTGCAGCAACAGGCGCTGCTTCAGGGTTATCTGCAAGCAGTAAGCGAGAAAGGCGATCAGAATGTGCGCGTCGGCGCGATGCTCCAATTGGTGACGGATCGGACGTATGCAGAGTTCGCTTTTGAGCGATTTAAATACCGCTTCGATGTGGGTCAACTGCACGTAGCGCGTCCACAGCACGCGGGGATCTCCGGCGGTAAGGTTGGAGCGCAGCAAGTAGTGTCCGTCGCGCCATTCCGCCTCCTGGAGCTTTTTCTTCTCCACACGGAACTGGAAGGTCTCCCGCGTCACCTGCTGGTCTTTCTCTGGCACTTCGAGGTGCACGAAGTGGAATGCGCGGCCCGCGGTTGCTTTGGCGGCGCCCACACGCATCAACAACTGGTCGCGAGAAGGAAGGTTTCGGCGCATGCCACGAAGTTTTTTGAGCAAGCGAGCCAAACGTTTGCGCCGCATGGCGGTCTCTTTGGCTTTTCTTCCTTCACTCTTGGCCAACACATAGAGTTCGCCGTCCTGCTCAAACAGTTTTACGTCCACCGAATCTCGAACCTTCTGCCAGGGCAGATCCAGCCACTTCTTCTCATACTGTTGGATCTTGCCTTTCGGTGTACCCACCAGATAGAAAATCTCGCGTGCCGGGTCTCGCATCTCCTGCAAAATCTCTTCGGTCGGAATGCCGCGATCCATCACCCACATGCGTTTTGCTTTCCCGTAGGTCTTCTCGATCTTGTCGAGAAAACCGCGCAGGGTGGTGCGACCGCTGGTATTGCCATCCATCACTTCGTAGGCCAACGGAAAACCATCGGTGGTAATCACCAGTGCAATCACCAGCTGCAAACAGTCCGTCCGTTTATCTGGACTGTGACCGTACTTGGCCTTGGGGTTCTCTTCCATGGCGCCTTCAAAGTACGTGCTGGTCAGGTCGTAGAACAGCACTTCGAATTCCGCCTTAAACAGATCGGCCCACTTCTGGCGCAGCCACAGAAAGAGTTCCTGTTTATGTTCGAGCACGCGGTCCAGGCAACGATACAAGCGATCCTTTTCGGCCACGGCGAAGTCCGTTCCCAACAGCGCATCCATGGCGGTGGTCAGGTACCACTGGCGATGGACACGAAACTCGCTCGTCGGATCCAGCAGCTGGCTCACCACCAGGAGCTGCAACACTTTTTCCCAAGGAACCTCTTCCCGTGTTCCCGTAAGGCGAGCGTCCCAAAACTCATGCAAACCCAGTTGCTGCCACAATTCGCACGCCAACCAGCAGCTACCGAATAGGCGAGGACGTCGCAGTTCGAGACCGCTCAGTTTCACTTGCAGAATATCGATGGCATCGGCGGGAATCTCGCGGTCGTCGGGAAACAGACTCAAGTTTGCATACTCTTGCTGCTGTTCATCAAACACGGACAACGTCTTGCGCCATGCTACTTGTTGTTGATCGTTGATCTCGCCGAGATAGAGAACGGTTCGCTGCACCGTTTTGTCGGAAGCGAGGCGATGGTTTTCTACGATGCTGATGTAGCGATGATCTTTACCGTCTTTTTTTCGATGGATGCTGCGCAGAAACATGCTGGCGGAAGCGTGCCAGAAATCCAGGGGCAAAGGGAAGACACTTGGTCTTCACTCTACGGTTTTTTCAGAGCGCGGCGATGGAAACACACGAGTTAACTGCGAACATGATGGCACAAATACCGAAAATCGTCCCCAGCTGCGAA
>CAWJJR010000009.1:0-26614 GCA_963843265.1 uncultured Acidobacteriota bacterium
GATTCCACTGATTCGCTTGCAGCGCTTCGAGGATAAATGCTTTTTCCCGGGCGCGAACAGCTTCCTTGGAGAACTCCTTCAGGGAAACATTTTCCGCGTTCTTCCCGTTCCCTGATTCGCTGCTACGCGGCTTGGCGGCTATCTCCGGGCCAATATTTGCCTCCGCGCCGACGAGGACATGGCGGGCAATACCGTTCGAGAGCTCGCGGATATTTCCTGGCCAATCCAGATTCTGCAAATACTGCAGCATCGCCCTGTTCAGCGGTTCCGCTGGTTTTGCGAATCTCTCTTGAAACTGTGTGAGAAAATATTGGGCAATCAGAGGGATATCTTCAGTTCGGTCGCGAAGCCGCGGTAACTTCATTCGCACCACGTTGATGCGGTAATATAAATCCGCTCGGAATGTTCCAGCATTGATCTCTTCCTGCAAGTCCTTATTCGTCGCGCAAATCAATCGCGTCTCGACCAATTTTTCTTGCTCACCGCCGATTCGCGAAAAACTTCCATCTTGCAGAAATTGCAGGAGCTTGCTTTGAAGTCCGGAATCCAGATCACCGATTTCGTCGAGAAACAGCGTCCCGTTCTGTGCTAGTTCGACCCTGCCTGGCTTTGCAGTAACGGCTCCGGTAAACGCTCCTTTCTCGTAACCGAATAATTCGCTTTCCAGGAGCGCTCCCGGAATTGCCGCGCAATTCACCTTAACAAACTGCCCGCCCGCGTTTCGAGAGTGCAGGTGAATCCATCGCGCCACCGCCTCTTTGCCTGTTCCCCCATCTCCGCAAAGCAGCACGGGAGCATTTATGTTGCAGACTTTCGCGGCGAGCGAACGGACCTCCATCATGGCCATCGACCTGCCGAATAAGACGTCATCCGGCGGCAGTGAGTCGATTGGTTCCGTGCGCGCGCTCTTTCTTGGTTTCGGCAGGGGCATGGGCGTCGATTTACACCGGGGGAAGATGCACTCGGAACGCCACAAGTGCATTTGTCCCATGCGCACAGCAAGCTTGCGGCTCTCGGATTAACTTATTTATTTACAATGAATTACGGAAACAGGAGGCGCTCTGGTTGTAGTACCACTTGCCGCCAGAAACCCGCTCTCATCTGGCGGGGTGGGAAAAAATGTGCCCTCACCTTGCTAACGAATTTCTCAAATTGTCTACCATTGGACTTACCAAGGGCTGGTTTGCTCTGTGTCGGCGCGCTATACGATTGGCGATTCGCAGGGAACTCTTTACCGTCGTTCTCTCGCGTTGCTTATGCGGTGGCGGTTTGCCCACGAATAATGTCGTATCTCTCGATCACAGCGGCGACGCCCATTCGCACCGTGCCATCTTCCGTCCGTCGCTCCACTCGTACGACTTTTCCGAGTGCTCGCACAAACACTTCCGTCCCGTGAGTAATCTCTGAGGGGAGCGTCAGCGTGATGTCGAGCTCCGACCCCGCCGAGAGATCCTGTTCGATGACGAAGTACAACCCGCGCGTCGAAATGTCGCGCGTTTTTCCCTCTGACGAATCCACTTCGCGTTCGGTGGGTAATCGAATGATGACTGGCAAGGACAAATCATAACGACGTGCCGTCCGGCGTTCCGTCATTCCCCCGACCTCCAGTATTTGTGGCGGTGACGTGCTTCGAACCGCGCGGTCAGCATGTGAACTTACTAGAAATGAACAAACTTTGCCAGTCTTGGAGCGCGCGGGATCAGCAAAGCCTCTAAGCTCCCCGAAATTCCAAATCCTATCCGTTCGGCGTCCCCACCGGCGTCGGCGTTTCCGCGCCGGCTGGTGCAGCAGCCGAGCGCCGCGTCCGCGGCGTATCCAGATTAAATTGCCTCATCTTATACAGCAGCGCTTTATAGCTGATCCCCAACATTTTCGCGGCATCCTTGCGGCACCACCGAGTCTTTTCCAGAGCATCCGCGATGGCTTCCATTTCTGCTTCATCTTTCAAGCCGCGAACAAGCGCCTTCAATCCCTGTTCGCGAGGCGGCGCAGACTCTTCGCGTGGCGAAGTCCGCTGCCGCGCTGACGACATCTCGACCAACTCCCGCAAGCTGCCTTCATCGTCCTCGAGAATCACATACCTCTTCACGAAATTCTCAAGCTCCCGCAAGTTCCCCGGCCAAGGATAATTCACCGCCGCATCTAGCAAATGCTTAGAAGGGCCCGCCGGCGTCTTCCCAAACTTTTCGCTGTACTGCTCCAGAAAATGCCGGAAAAGCAGCGGAATCTCGACCAGACGCTCTCGCAGGGGCGGCACAAGAATGGAAAGCACGTTCAGCCGGTAGTACAAGTCTTCACGGAAACGGCCCGTCTTCATCGCTTCTTGCACGTCAACGTTCGTGGCCGCCAGCACCCGCACATCCGTGTCAATCAGATGCCGTCCACCTAGGCGCGAATACTGGTGATCCTGCAGCACGTGCAGCAGCTTGGCCTGCAAAGGAGTCGTCATCTCCGCGATTTCATCCAGGAAAATCGTCCCTTTATTCGCCATTTCAAATTTGCCCGGCTTGCTCCGTATCGCACCAGTGAACGCGCCCTGTTCAAATCCGAAAAGTTCAGACTCCAGCAATTCGCCGGGCAGTGCCGCGCAATTCACCTTGATGAAGGGCTGGTTGCGCCGCTTCGAGCGCAAATGAATCATCCGCGCCACGACTTCCTTGCCTACGCCACTCTCCCCGCAAATAAAAACCGGCACGTCCACGGGAGCAATCTGCAATATCTGCTGGCGAATGCGCACCATTTGCGGGCTAGCCGCGAGAAAACTCAGATCCTCTGTCACTTGGTCACAGTAATCGCGCAGCGCCTGATTTTCCGTCGTGAGCTGCTTCTTCTGGCGGGACTTCAGCATGGCCGCGTCCAACTCCGTCTTCTCGAACGGCTTCGTCAGGTAGTCGTGCGCGCCGATGCGGATGGCTTCCACCACCGTACCCACTTCATTCGAGCAGGACAGCATGATCACGTTCAGGCTGCGGTCCGCCTGCATCAGCTCCTTCAAAGTCTCTATGCCATTCAGCTCCGGCATCAGCACATCCAAAATGATGAAGTCCGGCCGTTCTCCCCCGTTCACTTTGGCGATCGCTTCCCGTCCGGAACTAACCGTCTCGACCTCGTATCCGTCCACTTCGAGCAGCGTCTGCAAATACTTTCGGATGCTCGGCTCGTCATCCACCACCATTATTTTTTCTTTAGCGCCCATCGAGTTCTCCCTTTGCCCTGTCCCGAATTCCAAAATCTTAAGCTTGATCCATCGGCAACAAAAATGTGAATTTGCTTCCCGACTTCGGTTCGCTTTCCACCCAGATCTTTCCGCGATGCGCTTGAATCAAGCGTTTCGCGATCGCCAGCCCAAGGCCCATACCTGAAGTATTCCGGTCAACGCGCACAAAATCCTCAAAAATCTCCTGATGATGCTCCGCCGGAATTCCCGCGCCAGAGTCCGCCACGGATACCTCGACGCTGTTTGGCCTTGGCAGCCGGAATCGCCGTCGTTCTTCGACAGGTGCGACTGCCGCCACGCGTCGCTCCCAGAAATGTGGCGCGGCCTTGAACGTCACTGCCCCGCCAGCCGGCGTGTGCTTGAGCGAGTTGTCCAAAAGATTTGCCGCCGCCTGCTGCACCTTTTGATAATCGAATCGAAATGTCGGTATGGAGGGATCGAAGCTCGCCTCCAGCTTCACCCCTTTGCGCTGAAACGCTTCCGACCATCTTTTTGCCAATTCATCCAGGCAATCGCGAAGATCGTTCTCTCGAAGCTGCAATACCAGTTTGCCGCTCTCCAGCGCCGAATAATTCAGGAACATAGAAACCAGGCGCACCAACCGATCGCAGCTGTCTTTCGACTCTTCCAGGATGTCGCGCTGCTTGTCCGTCAAGCGCCCCAGTGACCCCGTCAACATCAGATCGTAGTAGCCCTTGATTACAGCCAGTGGTGTTTTCAGTTCATGCGCCGCCGACGCCAAGAAAACTGTCTTCTGCCGGTTTACTTCCTGTAATTTCAAATACGCCGCAAGCAAATTTCGATAGGTAATCTCTCGTTCCTGCAGCAACTCCTGCACCGTTAGTTGCGTCGCTGCATCGGGGACGGGCCCGGCATCCGCATCCTTGTCGAGTTGAACGATTAAATATCCTGGCTCGGGCATCCACTGCATTCGCGCGCGAATCTTCTTCTCGCCACGCGTTATCTCAACTTCCACCTCCCTCTCCCCGGCATCGATCTTCCGCCCGATCTGATTCGGCTCAACTTTCAGAATGTCATGAAACAGATTTAAGGGGCTAAAATCGCCCGCGCGTTCCGGCCCAAAATACTGGCGCGCCGTCTTATTCGATAACAGTACGCACCCATTCCGTTCGGCTACCCAAATAGGTGTTTTCACCGCCTCAAGTATCGTGCTTACAAGCCCAAATGGTAATGCGGCAGCCTTCGCGAGATCTCTAAGCGGAGGTGTGGAAATAGTCCCAGACATTTGCGGGTTCAATTCTCCACTAGCGTAGGAAAAACTTTTCCCTTGCCAAATGCTCATGCTCGCAGAGGAGTTTCCTACTGTCAATGGCAAATGCGTTCCATTTGCACATTTACGGAAATCAACTGGCAACAGCTAGCATTTAGTTTGTAAAGGCAAAAATTGTCGCCACGAAATCTATTCTAATTCATTCATAATACAAGGTTTACCAGCTCACCCTTTCGACCGAACGTGGCACTCAATCTGCTCCCTCCCGTACTAGGTCTTGGGTACTAACCTGACTATTATGCAGACTGGTCTCTTGAAGGACGGCAAGCGCGTGGATCCCTCTAACTCCCGACGATCCCCTCGCATTCGTTTGCAAATGCCCGTTTTCTTGCGCGCGGCGGACACTTCCGGGGCCGAGTTCATTGAGCTTACAAAAACCCTCAATATCAGCTCTACAGGCGCCTGCGTAGCCTCGACGCACATTCTGCGTCCAGACCAGATCGTGCACCTCACCATTCCTGCCCCTTCATCCGCTGCTTCAGGAGTTGTTCCTACCGAGACTCCACCCATCACTGCCAGAGTTCTCCGCCAGGATTCCACGGGCGACGTTCGTCTCTTTGGACTGGAATTCCTCAAGCCACTTGAGTAAAGTATTGCCTCTTTGACGACCGGCGCGGCGTGCTCTGGGTAGAAAAGTTACGTTTGCCCACAGCCATGGAACGTGCATTCTCAAAGATGTGATTTTAAGTTCTATTTTTGCAAGGAGATAGCTAGGAATCGAAGTTACCCAGGTTTACCCCGGAGTGGCTCGAGACGCTTCACGAATTGGTCTCCCGCTTGCTCCTCACAGAAAGAGAAAGCCACATGTGCTTTCCCCAAACCCCGCGGGGATAGGCTAAAAGTCAGGTGTATACCGGATATGCCCAGCCCCGGCGCCCCTGCGCCCCCGCGCTTGCCGATTGAAGATTCTTATCTCGAGCTATTAGCTGACACGCTCGAAGGTCTGGAGATTCCTGCGCGTGGGCAGTTTCTCCAGCGTTACTTCCGCACCGTTACCCAGCTCGACCTTCCGGAAACCCAGTGTGTTCAACTTTGGGATGAGATGCTCCTCCGGCGTCGTGAACTCAGCGAGCATCTAGGACGGCAAATCTCCTTGAAAACGGCCCTTATGGACGTTCTTACTTCCGCTGGACTCTTCCGCGTTCCCATTCTCATCGAATATGACGAGCTCAAGAAACTCCAGTTGAACGCCGTAACCGATCCTCTCACGGGCCTTTACAACCGGCGCCTGTTCGGCGAATCTTTCGAAAAGGAATTGAACCGCGCCCGCCGCTACGGCTCGCCTCTCGGCCTCGTCATTCTCGATCTCCACCGCTTCAAAGAAGTTAACGACAAGCACGGGCATCCGCGTGGCGACGAAGTTTTGCGAGTCGTCGCGGCAACGCTGAAAAAAGCTCTCCGCACATCGGACTCCGCCTTCCGCATCGGCGGCGACGAATTTGCTCTCCTCCTCCCCCAAACCGACGCCGCGCAGGCCCTCGCTCTTAGCCGCCGTATCGGTAGCGTTTTTACCGAATCGATCGCCCACTTGCAAATGGGTGTGAGCGTCAGCATGGACCACGGCGTGGCCACATTTCCCCAGGACGGGGATCAAGCCGATCAATTAATTCACGTCGCTGACGAACGCCTCTATCGGTCAAAGCACGCAAATCACGGCAAGCCTCCCGCTACCGGCGCTCGTACGGAACTAGCCTCGGCGGGCCCCACAACCGAACCCTCGGCTCCTTCCGCCACCGAACGGCAATCTTCCGCTCCACGCACCATTCCCTTTGAATCAAAGCCCACGGAGGAAAAATCAGAAAGCGCCTTTGCCGATGCAGTCTCAACGACTGTCTCAGAAATCTCCGGCAACCAGGCTTTGGCCGCCCAGCCTCCCGCCCGCCTCTACTCCGTCCCGCGTAAGGCCGAGCGCGTCTCTATGACTGGCACAAACGCTTACGCAGTTATCGGTGAGCAAGGATTTCGCCGCGCTCGTGTTCTGGATCTCGGCTTTGGTGGAGTCGCCCTCGAACTCGAATCGCAGGAAGAGGTTCCGGAAAGCATCCTCGCCGTCTTGCATGTGCCCATTCTTCCGCCAGTGCGCGTCAATCTGAAGCCCGTCTGGTTCCAACGCACTCCCCAAGGCGCCTACCGCATCGGCTGCGCCTTCGTCTCCTGAATTTTCTGGCCTCGGCGCTCTTCCTCGGAGACTTGCGCGTCGCTCACTTAACTATCCGTTGTTCTTCGCCAGATGTAGTCGCAGATGCCTTGAGGTAAAAAGCAGCGCCTGCTGGATATGCGTCAACCCCAGGCCCCAACGCAGCACTGCCTGTTCCGCTGAGTCTCCAGTTGCTTCAAGCCTCAACCATAAAGCCAATTCATTCTGAATTGCTTTGTCCTTTTCCTCCTGATTACCAGCCGAGATGCTGGCCGATGTCAAGCAAAGTGTCGTCCCCAGCGATTCTCGCGACCCCGCATCTTTCAAGAGCTCGCTTAATTTCCCCAACAAAACAAAATGCAGGCTTCTGTGCAGCCGATGCTTTGCGTCTCGAAACTCCAAAGCTATCTCCCCCGAATAAATATGGCCGCTCGTCGACTCCGCCGCCGAAGGCCCCGCCAACGGCTGCGCGACGCAAAACAACGAATCATCGCTTTCGATCGCTGCCAGAAAATTCTTGATCGCAAGCGCTGGCGCCAAGTCCCCGGCACTTAGTCTACCCCGCTCGATGCGGCTCGCCACTTTCTCAACGACTTCGACGCGCATGCCTGTGAAGCTACGCGAACCGATTCCACCCCGCAAGCGCAAAGCTTATTCCGTCACCAGCCACAACGAATCATGTCGCGAAGATAATTCCTTTCTCCGATAGATCTGGATAGAAGAGTTCAAGCGACGGTTAGTCCCGGCCAATCAGAAGCACCCTAGTAATCGATTCCATGGCCTGCATGCCTAGGCTTTCAACGCAACTCTCCCTCTTCCCTGCTCTTCCTCCCGTGTCCGCCAAACCACTTTTTCGATCTCCTGGAGTTCGTCCTCGCTCACTTCCACGAACAATGCTCTTTTTGTTTTGGACAGCTTTCCTTTGTTTTGCAAGATGAGACGGACCATCAAAGTTGCACGTTGATCCGGCATATCTACAATTTCGAGCACTCTCCGAACGGCTGCATCGAATACCACCAGGAATCCGATCTCCTCTCGCAGATCCCGTTTGATCGTTTCCTCAATGCACTGATACAAGTACTCGGCTTGCGGAGTGGCGTCGAAGTAGCGGTAGAGATGTGCGGTGGGGTTCCGGATTATCATGCGGCCATCTGAATCCAGCTCAAAGGTGATGAACGGAAGGATCGACCCAGAGTATCGCTCGAGCACGCGGTCGTATTGTGCGCGATTCCGGAGCATGGCGGCAGAAACGGGAAATAGCAGGCCTTCGGGAGTGAATCCGAACTTCGCCAAGATGTGATGCACCAGGAAGCGATGTATCCGGCCGTTGCCATCTTCGAAGGGATGGACAAACACAAATCCGAACGCAGCAGCGGCTGCTGCTACCACAGGATCTAGCTGGCTGCTCTCAGCAAGGCGACGCTCCATTTTCATCCAAGAATCCATCAATTCTGGAACGTCCTCGGGCCTCGGGCATACAAATTGCACATCTTGAGTGTAGTCAGGAAGCGTTTGAGAGACATAATTTTGGTTGGTTCGCCAATCTTTTTGTGCATATCGCGCGTCAACTATGGAATTCTGCAGGCGCACAAAGGCTTCCCTGCTGTTTGCGTCAAACTTTGAGGTATTTTCCAGCGCCGCGACGAATCGGGCCGTTCGATCCCTGCTCGGCACTTCCCCTTCGATTGCGAACGACGACCTCGTCTCTTTTGTGAAAAGGTAGTGGACCGCCCGAGCCGAGATCGTGGGATCGCATCCCTGCACAACGCTTAGAGCCTCCTTTGCGAGATCGAGCTTCGCGAAGCTTCTCAGAGTTTCTGTTCGGCGCACTAGCCCCAATCTCTCACAGCTTGGCAGCAGTGGGGTGAAGTTTGTTCGAATTGGGAGTTGCGAAATAGTTTCGCGGGGTGCTGTTGTTCGCTAATCCGTTTTTTCGCTTGGCGTGAGAGATTTCCTCTCTCCGAGACTGTTTCGGCGCACACCTTTCCCCCGGTTGACAGAAGCGACGAAAAAGTTGTTCGGGATCTTTCTTTTTCAATACTTTAGCGGCACGGCGCAGAGCTTTTCATAGATTTGCTGGAAGAGTGCGACATAGGGGTACCCACCGGCCAGCGAGACCCACACCTTGCGCACCGTGATGCGGATCAGCGCGCCAATCTTCAGTAACTTGAGCCGAATGGTGGAGCACTGCGCCTGGGCCAACTCCGTTCCCGCCAGTCCCAGTCGCCGCAGCATCTGCAACAACACGTAGGCGATCGAAGAAAAGTACAAGCGCAATTGATTGCTGCGCAGGTAATGCGTGCTGGTGCGATCGCTGAACAGCATCAATTGTTCCTTGATGCGATTCTCCATGTCCCCTCTTCCACAGTAGTGCTCTTCATACAGCGCCTGTGCCGGCCATGCTTCTCCGCTCAGAGAGGTCACTACGAATCGCGGGTTCTCTCCCTTTTCCAGATGCTCGGCCTTGGCCACCACGCGTCGCGCACGACTCCAGCTTTTCAGCGTCTGATAGAAGAACTCTTTGAACAGTCGAGTCGCGCGTCCGGTCTGTTGGTACTGCGCTTTCGCCTCCGCCATCTCCTTGGCGATCTCCGTCTTCAAACGTTCGTTTTTCGCTAGTCCCAGCACGTACTCTACGCGGTTCGCTTCACACCAAGCCATCAGCTCCTCGCGGCAAAATCCCGAATCTCCACGCACCACGATACGCACCTGGGGCCACGCGGAACGAATCTGGGCCACGATGCGCTCCAGTTCCTCAACACTCCCCGACGACGCATCGATGTTCGACGATCGCAACCGCGCACACAGCAGAAACTCTCCGCAGAAGATGTACAACGGCAGGTAGCAGTAGTGTCCATAGTAGCCATGGAAGAAACGTCCTTCCTGCTTCCCGTGCAGCGGATCCTCAGTGGCGTCCAGGTCCAAAATGATTTCTTTCGGCTCCTCCCGGTGGGCTTGCAGAAAGACTTCCACCAGCAGCCGGTCCACGGCTCCATGATCCAGCACGATCTTTTTGTAGCGCTCCTTCTCACGGACCTTCTCCCCGCTCAGTTCCAACCGATTCAAGGTACTTTTTCCGGCTAACACTTGGTTATCGGGACCCTCCTTCTCAACCAGCACCGCCAGCAGGGGATCATTCCGCAACTCCTCGTGATCGTTCAGATCTTCATATCCCAGGGCCAGCCCATAGACTCTCTGGGCCACCAACTGCTTTACCGGATGTTCGATCAGATCGGGATTCCGATAATCGGTGAAGCAGGCGGCAAACTGGTGGAGGATCCCAATGCGCTTCTCGACCTCCCGCAGCAGCAGACCACCGCCATCGCTGGTGATTGCCCCGCCATCGAACTGCGCCCGGATGTCGCGTCGCTTTTGAGGATGAAATCCGAAGACGAACTGGTTACACTCTGCAGTCATAAGGCTGTTGCTCCTTCTTGGCAGAATTTCTTCCTGATAAAAGAGTTATGCCATGAAGCAACAGCCTTTTTCTACTTAATATGAGAAATTGCAGCTAGAGGGCAGTAAGAGCGGTTTCCAAGAAGGTTGTCGTTAACCCTCTGCCGCCGTGCTCGGACCACGCTCGCGGTCAGATGCAGTTCTTCGTCGAGCAGATCAACGTAACCCGAGGGGGCTACATCTGGCACATCTAGCGTTTTCTCGGTCAAGAGTTCGTAGAGATACCAAGCACGTCGCGCGAAAATGCCATTCGGCTCGGAACGAATCCAGCTTTCCATCGCGCTGATGTCGATGGCGCTAAACGCGGCGTTGAGGACTCCTAAATCGACCGGTTCATAGCGCATCGCAAAGCGTAAGTTTCCCGTCACGCCGCTGGGGAGATAGCTCTTGGGATATTGCTCCAAAATCCTGTTATCGACCACCCTAGTTTTTCGTGCACCTGCTACCACCTCCGAGCGAACTGCGGGGAGAGGAATTTTGAGTCCTAGCTGTTCGACCAAGCCATGTAATCCAATAGCTATCGGAAACGCTCTGGTTCTGAAGGCTTTATCGTTCACAGGATTCCTTCCTCAAACCGAAGCGTGTCTTTAATTTCAGTATTGAGACTCTCTTGATATTAGACTACGAATTCGCTATCGAGCGTGCGAAATTATTATTATAGGCCATTGCAGATGTAAAATCTTTATCACAATCATTTTCTTGGCGGCTTGGCTCAAGCTCCCTATCCTCCAGAGTGCACCGAGCATCGCTCACTAATTGCCATACTCGACTCGATCAACCCGGCGAACAGGCTTTGTTACCCGTGAATTTAGATTTAGACAAATTTGAAGGCCTGATTCCTCCGACTTCCCTATCCTGCTAGAATCTCCTCGCCCAACGGACACCTGCGGAGGCTGTTATGAATGATCCCAAACCAAGCCGCCCTTACTGGCCCGATTACGCGGCTGTGCCCAAGGATCACGAACAGGGTTTAAAGTCTTGGAGCTGGGCTCTTGAACGCCTCGAAAAATCCCACAATTATTGGATCGCCACCACGCGTCCCGACGGCCGCCCACATCTCATGTTGGTCTGGGGTGTCTGGTGGGAGGGCGCATTCTGGTTCAGCACCGGCCCAAACACGCGCAAAGCAAAAAACATCGCCGTGCACACCTTCTGCACAATCGGCACCGATCGCGCCGACGAAGCCGTCGTCCTCGAAGGCGTTCCCCGGGAAGTCCCAGACCGCGCCCTCTGGAAACGGTTCGCGGCTGTCTACAACGCAAAGTACGGCGGCGACGTCGAACCTATGCTCCTGACCTCCGGCGGCAACGTCTACCGCGTCGAACCCCAAACCGCGTTTGGCCAGGACGAACACGCTCCCAACTTCGCTGAATCCGTCACTCGCTGGACCTTCTCAAAATCCTGAGCGGCTCATCTCACCTGTGCTCAACAAGACTGGGCGCATTCGTCTGAAGCGTCTTGCACGAACTCCGGCCAACTCACCGCTTCGGCGCGGCGTTCCACATCTCCTGCTCGACCTTCCACTCTCCGTTTGCTTCCCGGTGTAGCACTATCGCCATCTTCCCGCGCGACTCGATCATCTTCTCCGCGCCGGGCGCCTGCACCACCTGATGTTCCGTCGCCCATTCCGATGCCCAATCTCCCGAAATATGGATGTCGTGAAACTCCACCTCTTCTTTCACCACCTTGTAGCCCTGCATTTGCGAAACAATCTTCTCCACCCAAGCCACAATCGTCTTCTTCCCAATCAGCGGCTCTATTCCGGGCATCAGGTCTACCCCGTCGTCAGCCCAGGTATCGAATATTCCCGCCGTATCCATGTTCAGATGCATCTCGATGTACCGTTTGTTGAACGCCTCGATTTCGTCCTTCGCACTGGCCGCGCGCCCCGCAAACGCAGCTGCCGCCAACCCGCCAATCACAAGGCCCACGCACATCCCGCGTCTCCATCTCATGTCTCACCCCGATTTCTTTCGATCCCGAATTGCAAAGGTCTTCCGCAGCTTCTGGGGACGAGAACATAGCCTAATTCCGCCCCACATTCCATGTGCGGCGATTGCCTGCGGTTTACACTTCCATCCTTCAAATTTGCGCCCGCATTTAGCCCACATTTGGAAATGCTGCCAGCTTCCCGTATAATCAGAGATTGCCTCGCGACCTAGCGACGCGGCTGCAGCTACACGCCTTCAGGGGTGCAGCTTTCTGACCCGCAATTTGGCCAGCCGTGCAGACCGGACGCGACAGAATGGAGCCTCATGAAACCCGGTATTCACCCCGACTATCACCCCGTTACGGTGCACTGCGCCTGCGGCCATAATTTTCAAACGCGCTCGACCATCAAAGGCGACCGCCTCAACGTCGAAATCTGCTCCAATTGCCACCCCTTCTTCACCGGCAAACAAAAGCTCATCGACACCGCCGGCCGCGTCGAACGCTTCACCAAAAAGTACGCCGACGCCGCCGCGAAAGTCGAAGCCTCTAAAACCGCCGCAGCCAAGAAGTAACGCGCCGCCGACTCTAGCGTGACTAAGGTGGGACAGACATTCCTGTCTGTCTCCATTTTTCCTTCTATCTTTCTGGGTCCTCAAACGAAGGGATTTTCCACCGAGATCTGGAAGTACTTTTGTCCTGCATTTAGGTCTTCTGAGAGGATCCGACTGCATCCACCGCGCTCGGCCGCAGCCACAATCATTCCGTCATACAAGTGAATCCCGTAGGCCGCTCGCGCCTCGACGGCCCTCCGCACCATTCCATGGTCCGGATGAACTAGCCTCAGCGCCCCGAGCGCATCCAGAGCGATCAGCACCTGCTCCGGGCGCAGGGGCCGCGCCACTTTGTGCAGAAGTGTGGCCGCGAATTCCGCCATGACCTGACTGGAGGCAACGCCTTCCCCGCTCAGCGCTTTTCCCACGATCCCTTGCGCGATCTTTTGTTTTCGCGCATCGCCAGGCGAGTACGCATAAACCAAAATGTTCGTGTCCAAAAAGTCAGGACCGGTCATACAAGTCTTCTCGCCTCCAATTCTTCTTCCCCATCGTCACCTTAACAAGCTCGAAGCTCCTCTCCAGAGCCTCCAACTCCCTTTTCTTCCGCCCTGATTTGGCGTTCTCTTCTGCAAGTTGCTCAAGGTGCTCTCGCACCAATCCCGTGAGCGTCGTATCCCGATCCGCCGCGATCTTTCGTACTTCCTTCACCAGCTTATCGTCCAGCGTCAGCGTTATATTCATGTCTCACCCATAATAAGGGAAGCTTCACCCATAATAAGGGAACACTTTGCTTCCCGCAATTCTTTTCCGGACCCGCGCTCCTCTTCTGCCCTCTCTTTCCACACCCCTTCGGCGTTGCTCTTCCTTTTACAACCGCCCCAAATCCCCCCGTCAAATCCTGGGCTCAGCTCTGCTCTTCCTTCAACTTTTAACTTTCGACTTTCAACTCTCTCCATCCTCCCGCCCATGTACAATTGCTTCCCAACGTGGCCACGCAATCCCGCATGTTCGAGTCCGGCCGTCCCGGTGAGCTAGTCGAAACCGCCGCCCCCCGCGTCACCCTCCGCAACGCCTTCGCACATCCCTACGATTCCGCTATCGCCGCCGCGCGCACCTGCTACGCCCAGCGCCTCATCGTTCCCGAAGAAATCACCGATAAGCAGCGCCTAAACATCGGCGCCGCAACGTTCTACAGCGGCCATCACACCGTCTACCAGCATGCCCATTTCGAATTCGGCCTCGAAAATGTCAGCCGCCAATTCGTCTGGTCTTTCCTCCACGCCCATCCCTTCTACAATTCCGAGCAGCAAAGCCAGCGTTACGTCCGGCTCGACCGCCCACAAGCCTACGTCCCCTCCCAGCATCCGATGTTCGATCCCGAATCTCTTTTCTACGACGCAGCCACTCGGGGCATCTACGAAGACGCCATTGTCCGTGCCTGGGATTATTACCGTCAACTTTCCGCTCTCCTCGTCAACGACGCCCGCGCCATCCTCTCCGACATCTGGCACATCGGCCCCATGTCCCACCCCAAGCGCCTACAAAAAATCGAGCGCGCCGCCGAAAAGCGCGCTATCGAAATCGCTCGTTATGTACTCCCCGTCGCCGCCTTCACCACCATGGTTCACACCGTCTCCGGCATCGTCCTCCATCGTCTCTGGCGCATGAGCGCCGCCTCCGACACGCCCAGCGAATCCCGTGCCGTCATCGGCGCCATGGTTAACGAAGTAAAAAAAATCGACCCGCAATTTTTCGATCGTTTTGGAACGGAACCTCTGGAAGATCGTCCCGAGTGGCAAGAAATCTCGCGCAATGGCCCAGGCGAAATTTCAACCGGCGAAGTCCATCACGTCGCTGCCGATCACGGCGAATCTTTCGCCAGAGAATTCGACGCCAAACTCGCCGGCAAAACCTCCAAGCTCCTCGACTATTCCCCCAACACACCCGGCGTCATCGCCGAGTCCTACCGCGCCGTCCTCGGTCTAACCGCCTCCCAATGCTCCGACTCCGAAGCCATCGACCGCCTCCTCAACCCAGCCCGCAATCCCTACCGCCTCGAAATCCTCGACATCGGCGTCCACGCCCCCATGATGCGCGCTCTCCAGCACGCCAACTACACCTTCGCCAAAAAAATCTCCCACACCGCCGACTCCCAGGACCAGCGCCATCGCATGGTCCCCGGCTCGCGCCCGCTCCTCACTCTCGCCGACACTCGCGACCCTGACTACATCACTCCCGCTCTCCTCATGCAAAATCCCCGCGCCAAGGAACTCTACGACCACGCCATGCACGACGCCTGGTCCGCCAAAAACGCTCTCATCGACCGCGGCGTCCCTCTCGAAATCGCTCTCTATCTCCTCCCCAATGCCAAATCCATCCGCCTCGTCGAATCCGGCTCCCTCCTCCATCTCCTCCACAAATGGACCATGCGGACCTGCTTCAACGCCCAGGAAGAAATCTACGCCGCCAGCATGGACGAAGTCGCCCAACTTCGCCAAGTCCATCCCCAACTCGCAAAATATATCGGCCCTCCCTGCCATCTCCGCGCCAACATCACCACCCCCATCTGCACCGAAGGCTCCCACTTCTGCGGCATAAAAGTCTGGCTCGACTTCCCCAACACCCCCCGCCGCATCTAGCTTCGTACTTCGAGAATTGTCCCTGCGCTAAAGTACGAGCCTGATTTCTGTTGGACTCGGCTTACCCTTCGCAACACCAGGGGTGAATTTTTCCGCCTCCACGCTGACGCTTGATAAATTGATTCAACCAGCGTTGTGATGCTGGATAAATACATGCCCCGCGAAAAACATGTCTTCCTCTCAGCTGAGTGGCGAGATCTGGTGATGTTGAATTACGAAGTGGACGCCAAGCTCTTAAGCGAGTACGTTCCGCCTGGGACTCTTCTGGATTCCTACAAAGAAAGGACGTACGTCAGTCTGGTTGGCTTCCGTTTTCTCCACACAAAGCTATTCGGCTCTCTGCCTATTCCCTTCCATTCAGATTTTGACGAGGTGAACCTCAGATTTTACGTCCGCCGCAAACAGGGCGATGAGGGACGAAGAGGGGTCGTGTTTGTCGCCGAGATTGTTCCCAAATGGGCTGTCGCGAAGTTCGCTCGACTTGCGTATGGCGAGAATTATGTCCGCCTTCCGATGAAGCACCGCATCGACACCAGTGGCACGGGTAAAGCACTGGAGTACGAATGGAGGCTCAACGGTGCTTGGTGCAAACTCCACGCGCACGCTTCGCCCCCTCCCGCGCTCGCAGAGGAAGGCAGCCTTGAGCAGTTCATTACCGAGCACTATTGGGGTTATTCCAAACAACGAGGCGGAGATTCCCTCGAGTATCTGGTTTCGCATGTCCCGTGGAATGTTTCGAAGACCAGATCTGCCGGGTTCGAAGGAGATGCCAGCAGTATTTATGGCAACGAACTCGGCGCGGTCCTTCAACGCCGCCCCGACTCGGCGTTCATCGCAGACGGCTCGCCAGTGAAGGTGTTCGCAGGAGAAAGGATCGAATGAGCCGGCCCGTCCAGCAGCCTGAATCAATTGCGCCCCGAAAAGGGTGGATATTCTACGACGGCGAGTGCGGTTTCTGTTCTCGCTGGGTCCACTTCTGGAAGAAGACGGTCGAATCGCGCGGCTTTTTCCTCAAGGACTTACAGTCCGCTCGTGCCCAAGGGATGCTGAAAATCCCTCCCGAGAGTCTACTCGACGACGTCCTGATTCTCACTCCGCAGAAAAACTTGGAACGCGGCGCCGACGCCTATTTGTTCGTCGCCCGCCAAATCTGGTGGGCGTGGCCATTCCACGCACTCTTCAGCCTGCCAGGTTTTCGTTGGATTCTTGGGCAAGGCTATCGCTGGTTCAATCGCAATCGCTATCTTGTCTCCCGCCATTGCACCTTACCGCGGCAGACCGCTGGTAAGCGATTTCCCGAGCCCAAGAGCTTGCGCTGAAGCGACAGCCTCTTCTTCCGTCGCGCCATACGCCATCACCCCGGGCAAATCCACAACTTCGGCGATCCAACGTCCGTCATCTTCAAGCTCCGTCTCCACCTTATATGTAATATTTGACATAGCAGCATTCTAGCGCGCTGCCGCTTCTCCTGCGCTAAAGTCCTGTTAGACTGCAACAAATTCCCCGTCATCTTCTGCCCCCTTAGGGAGCCACGCATGAACCGAAGAAAGTATTTCATCCCCATCTTCGCCGTGGCCGGAATCATTCTGATTGGTGTTCAACATCTTGTTTCTCATCTCCTGGTGCCCCATGAAAAAGTTGGAGGCGTCCTCCAGCCCTCTGTCGCCGTAACGCTTCCTCGAATGTACGCCGCCAATCTGCTCGGCCCCGCTCTTTATCTCGCCGCCGTCGCCCTCGGCCTATGGCTCGCGCTCGGAACCGCCATGCCCCAATGGACGCGCAAACGTTGGCCGTTGGCCATCGTCGCCTACTACGTTCTTCACATTCCTCTCGCATTCTTCATTCTCTTTCCTCACTGGGGTTTTCTCACCTACTTTGGCTTGAGCTTCCTGGGATTCGCCTCGGCGCTCTGGATACTCTCGGGCAGGCTTCATCCAGTTTTCCCGCTCATTGTTCTAGTTCCGGTCGTCTTCCAGTATGCCTATTGGCGCCTGCCCCATTTGATTCGCCTCGGATTCTCACCCCTGGTGACCGTTCTGGTTCTCGCGCTAGCCGGCTGGTGGCTGCGGGACATTGCAAATCGTCTCGATACGCCGCAGTGAAATATTGCTCGTATCCAATAATGGATGTATAATTCTCCATATATGGAGACTCGACGAAGGCCGCTATGGCGACTCTGAATCAACTGAACGCAGGCATTGCTTGGGAAAAACCAGCCGACCTCTCCAGCAAGGACGTGCTAAAGCGCTTGAGCCCTTCAGCAGTGAGGGCCTTCTTCAAAATTCGCGAGCTTTGGGAATTGCGCGATGAAGATGCGCGACAAATGCTTGGAGGCATATCAAACGGTGCGTTCTACGAGTTAAAGAAGAAGGCGCGCGGCACCCTCGATCAGGACCGCCTTACGAGGATCTCCATCTTAACCGGAATCTTCAAGGCGCTAAATATCCTATACAGCAAGAAACTCGCCGACCGCTGGATTCAATTGCCGAATGAAAATCCCATGTTTGAAGGCGAGACGCCCCTCACTTACATGATTAGGGGCGGACTGCCTGCCATGTTGCGTGTGCGCCAACTTCTGGATTCTCGCCGTGGCGGTCGATAGGTTGCTGCCTAACGTTGCTGACATTCTTTATGACGGCACGCATCGCCTGATCCCCTCGCGATACAGCGGCCAGGCCGACAGCGTACTTACCCGGCTAACGGATGATATCGAGGACTTGCACGCGCTCTTCGAACTCGAGGGAGCAACAAACGACCGCCTCCTCGGAGAAGCCGGACTGCTCCCCGGCATTACCGTGCGCGAACTGGTCTTTGGCCTTTCCTATTCGCACATTGTCAACGCCGCGTTCACGCACGCGAGGCCCCTCGGCAGTCGTTTCAATGGACCGGAGCGTGGAGCGTGGTATGCGGCGTTCACTCGCGGAACCTCCGAGCTGGAAGTGGCGTACCACAAGGGCAAGGAGCTACAAGAGATCAACTGGCAAGAAAGAGAGACGTTTACTTACGTCGATTTCCTGGCCGATCTTCGAGGCACGTTTCACGACATCCGCAACGACCGACGCTTCAGAAATTGTTTGAATCCAAACAGTTACACCGCATCCTTACATTTGGCTAGGGAGCTTCTGGAGCAAGGATCTGCCGGGATCGTTTATCCGAGCGTGCGTCACAAAGCTGGAACGTGCATCGCGTGTTTCAGACCGGCGCTGGTCAACAATGTTCGCAAGGGCTCGTCCATTTCCATCAGTTTTGAAAATGCGTTTGCTACTCCTGAGATTCGTGAAATCAAATAGTCGAACGTACCGGTCCGTATTTGGATTTTGACCTGGACGTCTTCGCCCTATCGAAACTTCCCAGGACGCCATCGCGTCTTATATTGAGGAGGGCCGCGATGCGCTCCCAGCTCAACTCGTTTTCAGCCATCCTTGCAACCGTCCTCCTCCTTCCCGCGCCTTCCCTCGCCTTCGACACGCCCCTTTCCCCCGAAGCCGTCCGCGACGCCTACTTCCTCGGCCAGCGCAATGACGAAACTACTGCATCATTCTTCACCCCCTACTTCCGCACTTTGCCTGTCCCCGACAGCGGCCCCTACATCGCCGAGGTCGAAATCTACACTCCCTATCTTCAAGTCCTGGAAGCCTCTCGCCGCCGCTCCATGGGCTACAGCGCGCAGCAAGCCGAACTGGACTACCGCCACCATCACGACAAGCTGTTTGTCCGCGTGCGCATCGACTTCACCGACTCCTACGGCAATCTCGAGCTTTACCGCTCCGCTGAAGGCGACGCGCAACAATCCGGCGAGGCTCCATTACCCGACTTCTACCGCGACTTTCGCGTCGGCCTTTCGCAGCGCTCCGATCCTGACCATGACGACCGCTGGATCGAACCTCTGCGCATCATCTTGCAATCGACGGATTCCTTCAATTCTGGGCACTACGCTTTCATCCCCGAAGATCTCGGTCTGAACTCCTATCTCTCGGGTTCGGGCCCAGCGTATGCCTATGGCTCAGGAAACGGCGGGTACTACCCGACTGGCTGGCTTGTTTGGCTCGAGTTCGACGCCCAGGATGTCGCCTCGGATGACGCCTCCGTCGAAGTCATCACCACAGATGGCCAGGACGTCACCGTGCCCTTCGATCTCTCCACTTTGCGCTGATCTCGATCAGCAACGCCTCTCGAACTCGCAACTTTAATGTCCAATCTTCTCAATCACTTACGCGCCGATTCGAATGGTAACTATGGGGCGCACATCAGATTTAGGGAAGTCATGCAGCCACCTGCTTTCGCTCTGAGCGGCGTTCCCAGAAATCCTGGAAGCGTCCGCTGAGCTTGCTGCAGCGCAGGGCGATGATGGCGTTGGCGCCCTGGACAGTCCAGTGCATGCCTGCCCGCTTGAGCCGCGTCCCAACTACGATTTTGCAACCAGATTCCACGACGCCGGTCGAAGTACAGAAGCCTTGTTTTTCGAACTGGGGATACCGCATGCGCCGTCGATTTCTCCAGATGTATTGAATACATTCTCGCGCCTCTTTGTGTTGACCGATGTGGCTGCGCAGCGCGTGCACCAAGGATTTCAAGTGACCTTCGTCAAGCTCCTCACAACGTGCCTCGATCCATGCCTTGCCCTCGGGGCTGTCTCCATAAATGACCTTTCCCACTTCGCCGAGATGTTCTTTGGCATGAAAGCGATCGAGAATCTGAGTGGCTTGCGGGAACAGTTCGGTAGCCGTGTTCCAAATCCAGGTCGCGCCATCGCCCAACACTACCTGACGCAGGGCTTCGGTGAAACCGCGGCGGCTGGCCTCGCGCTGTACGCGCGCGGCAAAATCCGACAGGTGGGGGCTGGTATCCGGAGTGGCGGCGCTTTCAATCGCACTCGAATAGCTGATCGATCCTGGATCGCGCACGGGTTTGCCTTCCCTATCTCGCGATTCCGCCGTCCAGACAATGACCAGCTTGGCTTCGCGGGTTTTGGCCGTGCCGTCAGCTTGCTTGCCCGCGCGGTCTGCGACTTCTTGCGGGCGCATGGGCACCCCGGTGCCATCTAGGCCCAGATACATGGTGGGCGCCACTTCGCGCATGCTTTCAACGTCCTGGCGTTCATCCACGGCGACCTCCGCCCCCAGCGCTTCGGCGGCCCGTTCCACCTGCTTGACACTGACTTCCACGCCCGCCAATTCGTGCAACAGCGCACCGCTCTCCTCGAAGCTCACCAGCGCTGCCGCGCTGGCAGTCATGCGCATAACTCCAGGCGTCAGGGAAAACGATTCCAGTTTCAGCGCTCGGTCCCGCGGGCAGAATCCATGGTGGCATCGGCCACAGTCGTAGTAAGCCCGCTTCAAATGCAAAGGTCCCAACACGCTTTCGAAAGTCTTCCCGTGACGGCCGTGATAGCGGGCCACACCGCCGCAGGGGCAAGGTAATTCCGGTCCCACATAATCGCTGGTGTCCGCGTTGAGCCGTTGTTCCAGGGCCCGAGCGGCCAGACGCAACACCTGCCGCCGTGCGAACGTCTCCACAGCTTCAAAATCCAGTTCGGCCAGCGCCTGAGGGCCTAAGAGTGTTTCGATTTCCTGGGCGATTTCGCTTTCCAGGTCCGCGGAGAGCCCCCTTTTCGGCCTCCTCGGCGGAGACCGGGGTCGCTTCGAGTTGTTCATCGGCCCATCGCTCGCAGGCCTCCCAATAGGCTTCGACGCGTTCTCGAAATTGCCGTCCCGATGCGATCTGCCGCCGGACCACCGGCGCCTGTTCGGGAGAGACATAGCGGGAACGGGTCTTGCCCTCGACCTTCTGCGTGAGGAGGAAGTAAGGACCATGGGCTGCCTTAGGATCGTGTTGACAGGCGCAGGCTCCTTGTCCGCACTTCATCCGGCGTTCACAGAGCGAACCTCGTCGCATCGGTTCCGGATGCGAGAAGGCTGCTGCTAATTGTGTAATGCGCGAAGGGACTGCAGGTATGAGATTATCCATGCTTGGTTCTCCTGCAGTATATACTACTGCAGGAACAAGAGGAAATCACGCCTTTTCTCGAAAGCGCCACCCTGCTGACGTGCGCCCAAAGACTGACAGTCTCATGGCAGGTCCTCTTGAGTTGATGTTAGTCTAGTTAGCTATCGGTGGGACAGGAAAGGTATTGCAGCGTCCTGGTCGCGGACGTACAACGGGCAATCCGGAAGTTATGTCCAGGGCGAGCAACCTGCCGGACCGATTTATGAGATAGGGTGTGGGCGAAACTCGCGAGTCGATCAGTGTAGCACAGATATCCTTGCATCAACCCTTGCGTCGTGTTGGCGCTCATTCTTGCTTCTGTTGTACCGATTGTCCCGAGTTTGCACCAAAAAAGTGGCGAGGAAACAGCAGCTTACATCTATATAAGAGCAGGAGTTGAGTTCGTGGGCGTGAGGACATTCGAACTCCCGACCCCCTGTGTGAATAGCAGGTGGTATCGCGGGAGAACGCGGACGCTGTTTTATTGAAAGGACAGCGGTTGGTGGACGTGGCCGGGATCGAACCGGCGACCCCCTGCTTGCAAAGCAGGTGCTCTCCCAGCTGAGCTACACGCCCACACGGTGCAACCAATATTACTCTCAATAGTTTACAGCGAGTTCTGCAACGGGTCCAACTTCGAGTTTCGGTCCATTCGGTCCAACACCGGTATTTGCAGACGGAAGTTCGAAACCCAAGCCCACTTTCTCGACTACTTGCTTGCGAAACTCCACATCGTATTTGAACTTGGAATAACTGTCGGTCATCGTCCTTCCCGCGTGGCCATGCCAGAACCTGATGAGTTCATCGGGAACTAAATTCCTGCGAAGCCAAGTGATACGGAAACGACGAAATGCGTGACATCCAGTTTTCGGCTGTTCGAGGCTGGTTAATATCGGATGGAGAGAGCGGCGCAAGATGTTCGACCGGCGATTTCGACAACTGTATTTTGCCGGAGTGGCCCGGCTAGTTGCGAAAGCCGAGATGTCTCTATCAGAAGCTCTGCGATCACTTCATCGAGAGCCCGCTCCTGGCTCTCCGTGGCAAGCGAACTTTTGGTGCGGGTAGGCTTTCCTAATAGCCAATCTCGAAGATGCTCGGGAAGACCCTTTAGGTGGTCAACAAGTTCACGTCCGACTGCACGTGCTCTGTCCATAGAGCCGACTGCGAGAGCAAGCCTTTGAAAGAGTTCGTCGTCGGAGATGCCAGCGCGTACTAATAGACTCAAAGCCTCGCGTATGTCCCTCGCCACAAGGGAGTAAGACTTCGATTCCTCCGTGAATCGTTCCCATTCGTAGGGCTTGAACCAAGTTTGGGCCTCTTGGATTGCAGAATACGTCGAAGGTGAAGTCGCCAGAGAAAATCGCGCTCGAACCAGTTCGTGAAACAATTTGCCTACTTCTTCGGCGAGTTCATTCACGATTCTTGGTTCCGTAGGGTTCCAGAAATGCGGAAGCAATTCTTCAGCATTTCCGCCAACTCGACACCAGCCTCTGAACTGGGCTCGGCGTCGGACTTCGCAAAACTTGTCCGCAACGCTGTGAGGATTCGACACAAACGCCGACCCAAACTATCACCCGGCTTTTCCGTACGAAATCGTAGCGAGGGTATCGGTCGGCGCAATTCGCCGATTGCGGCACCCAGATCGGTGGAAAGTGAGACCAATCCTTCGAGGCATTTCTGACGGACTCGTTCCGTTGAGTCTTCTTCGATAGCAGTAGTCGATAGATATGATCTCTACCAGGATTGCCGCGAATAGCGCCAGGCCGAAACGATGTAAAGTCGGCTGTCGGGATCAGATACTGTTCGAAGTGATGGAAGTGGTTCTAAGAGAGCCGTCGATAGAAGTTCGGACACCCGGCTTCGCAAACTCTTCACCGTGCTAGCGATACGTGACAATGCTGCAAGGGCTATTAAACGGTCTGCCTGAAGTTCAGGATTACCCACAGTTCGGGCAAGTCTCAACATGCCTTCTTCGAAGGAAGGTTCTTTTGCGACGCGGTTTAGTTGTCGATTGGCGACCAACCGCCCAAGGGCCAAGGCCTGCTCTTCAACCGTTACACCTGATGCAAAGATTGCTAGACTTTCATCACTCATAGCTTCGGGAATCCCAAAACAAAACTCTTAGATAACCACCTTCCCCGGAAAAAGCGAAAGTCCATTCTAATCGCTCGGCGCGCGAATATCTCTTGCTATTGCTCGTCGAGGTGGCATTCTTGTCCGCGGGTGACAGCTCCGCTGACTGTCGCAAGCATCTTTCGAAGCTAGGGTCATTTCATGGCGAGATAGTGGCGAGAATATGATAGAATTGTGGCGAGATTAGAGGCGAGAATATGGCGAAGAAATATATCCACGAACTGCGTGGTTGGCCCGGATTTACATGGGATTCAAAGGGGCTTGCCCCTTTGCTTTCCGAAGTCCGGTTGCGTCAGGGATTGTTGATCGGGAAGATGCGTGGCTATGGCCTTGCTTCCCGATGGACCGCGACCTTAAAAGTCCTTACCGAAGAAACGATCAAGTCCAGCGCAATCGAAGGCGTGAAGCTTGATCCAGAAAACGTGCGCTCTTCCCTCGCTCGTCGGCTGGGGCTGGAGGTCGGTGGGCTCACAGCGCACAAGGATCGCACCGTGGATGGCGTAGTTGAAATGATGTTGGACGCGACACAACAATTCAGCAAGCCGCTAACAAAGGAACGGTTGTTCGAGTGGCACGCGCATCTCTTTCCGGGCGTCCGCACGACGCGCGATAAATTCCGAGTTGGCGCATGGCGTGATGATAGCCAGGGGCCAATGCAAGTCGTGTCTGGGCCGGTCGGTCGTCACAAGGTTCATTACGAAGCGCCTACTGCTGATCGCGTCGAGAGCGAGATGGGAAAGTTTCTCGCATGGTTCGATGGCAACGGACAGCAAGACCCGCTCTTGAAGGCCGCACTCGCGCATTTGTGGTTCGTTACGATTCATCCCTTTGAGGATGGCAACGGCAGAATCGGAAGAGCAATCGCTGAAATGTGCTTAGCCAGATCTGACGGGAGCGCTCAGCGCTTTTACAGCATGTCCTCGCAAATTCTCGAAGAACGGAAGGGCTATTACGAGGTTCTGGAAAAGACTCAGGCTGGATCGCTGGATATCACGGAATGGCTGACGTGGTTTCTTGAATGCCTGGGTAGAGCCATTGAGCAATCGAATCAGATCACAAGCAGCGCTCTGGAGAAGGAACTGTTCTGGAAGGGCCTAAAACAGAGGAAGGTCTCACTGAATGATCGGCAGACAAAGGTCCTGAACAAGCTGTTCAGCGGATTCGAAGGAAAGCTGACCAGAGATAAATGGATGAAACTGACGAAAGCCTCCTCTCGCACGGCCCTTCGAGACATTGAAGACCTGATCGCCTCAGGAATCATTGAACAAGAAGAGGCCGGGGGGAGAAGCACTTCCTACAGGTTGAGAAAGATCGTCGAGCAGAAGTCCCCAGAAGGCCAGTAGTTGGAATTTCCGTTGGCGTTCAGTCCGCTTACAGTCCAATTTAAGGGATTCGTTTCACCGTGCGTTTTCCGCGTAAGCGACACCAGATGCGGCACTTGTGTGATTTGCCCTGCGCCTTGCAAAGCAGGTGCTCTCCCAGCTAGCTACACGCCCACAGCGGTTACTTCCATCCATTTTAAGTCATTTACGGGTGTTCGCAAACTCCAAATCGCGCCGTCTGTCCCATGCTGTGTTTAAGCGCCGTAAAGGCGCGCCCGTGGCAGACCCAGATGGTCCCCACCTTCGTGCCATCCGGCTGCCCTTTTTCGATTTATAATTTACTATACTTGACATTACGGTTATCTCACACATACGCTCTTCACACGATGGAGCTAGATACATCCCTCTCCTGGCTCGCGCTGGCTCTCACGCCCGGCCTCGCTTCTCGTCTCTCTGCGCGCCTCCTAAAGCGATTCGGTTCGCCAGACGCAGTTTTCGCGCGCCGCTCTCCGACCTCGAAGGCTGTCGACTCCCTGCACCGGTCGCGCAATCCGTCTATAAAAAAGAAGCCTTTAAGCGCGCGGAAAAAGAATTGAAAGCCGCCGGCAACATCGACCGCTGCCGCCTGCTCAACTGGAACAAGCCCGAGTATCCGCAAACGCTGCTGCAAATCTACGATCCACCGGTTTTGCTCTACGTTCGCGGTGACACGGAAGTCTTGAATCTTCCGTCTCTCAGCATCGTCGGCACTCGCAAGCCAAGTCTCTACGGCACGCAAATGGCGGAGCGCCTTGGGCGCGACCTCGCGCCGCGCCAGGCCTTGTGATTGTGGGCGGCATGGCCCGCGGCATCGATGCCATTGGCCATCAAGGCGCGATGGCAGTCAGCGGCAGAGCCATC
This sequence comes from uncultured Acidobacteriota bacterium, assembly GCA_963843265.1. Classification (GTDB taxonomy): domain Bacteria; phylum Acidobacteriota; class Terriglobia; order Acidiferrales; family UBA7541; genus Acidiferrum. The sequence continues at coordinate 25,567 of CAWJJR010000009.1, forward strand.
GGCGCCCTCGGGACGGGCATTGACGTCTGCTACCCGAAAGAAAAGAAGAAACTCTACAAAAAGGTTTTGGAGCGCGGCGCCATCATCAGCGAATTTCCGTTGCACACGCATCCCGCCCCAGAGAATTTCCCGATTCGCAATCGCATCGTGGCAGGAATGCCGCTCGGTGTGATTATTGTCGAGGGTGCACAATACAGCGGCTCTCTCATCACCGCGCGCTTAGCCATGGAGTTTGGCCGCGAGGTTTTCGGCGTCCCTGGAAACGTCACCCGCCGGTCAGTTTCGCCCCGAACCAGCTGATCAAACAAGGCGCAAAACTCGTCACCAACGCGGACGACGTAATCGAAGAGCTGCCCACTCCCGTCCGCGCCGCTCTCGTGAAACCGAACAGCCCGAAGCAGAGCAAAGAAATTTACTCCTCACAGCATCCCTGAATCCCTCTGAGAAAAAGATCTACGAACTCCTCAGCGCCGACGATTCCAGGCACATTGACCGCATGGTCGAACGTTCGAGCTTGAACTCTTCCGAGGTACTGGCTACGCTTTTTGATCTGGAAATGAAAGGCATCGTTCGGCAAACGCCAGGGAAGCAATTCAGTAAGGTGCTGTTTTAACGGCAGATACGGCGCGAATCTCCTGCCCCTGCTCCCGCATCTAAGGTCTGAAGGTATCCCAGAGGCTGCCGGCGGCATCTAGGTGTAGACCGCGAGAAGGACACACGCCGCGCTGTCAGCCCTTCCAGCAGAACATTACGGGGTTACAAAGGACAAGAAGATGGCCCGTTCGCTTGTGATCGTTGAGTCGCCTGCAAAGGCGAAGACCATTAATAAGTATTTGGGGCGGAATTTCCTCGTCAAGGCCTCCATTGGCCACGTGATGGACCTGCCCAAGAAGACCATCGGTATTCGTTTGCCCGGCGAGGAAGAAGGCAACGGAAAAAAGAAGAAAAAGTCGAAAGCAAAAAAAGGAAGCAAGAAGGCCGCAAGAGCAAAAGAAACACCGGCTGGAAAAATCATCAAGCTCACTGACGAAGATATCTTTGAGCCCAC
>CAWJJR010000010.1:0-306051 GCA_963843265.1 uncultured Acidobacteriota bacterium
CAGAGGCAGACAGCACGCGCTTCTTTACGACTTTGAGTTCTTTGCCCGTCGAATCGCCCAAAGCTTTTGCAGCCGCTCGGACTCCGTTCAATTTGTGCTGTAGCTTGCCTAACTGCTTTTCGAGCTTTCTTTCTTCGCGCTTGATCGCTGCCAGAATGTCCATGAATCCTCCGCAAGAAATCTATCTCATGCGGAGAGGCTTGCACCAGACGTAGGCCCAAAGACAAGTGACGCGGGAGTAGTGCGGGAGCGGGCGCCAGCCCATCGAATGCGCTCCAACCAACGTGCTAGAATTTGGCCAATGATCGGCTTAGATAGGAGAACCTTTGCCCTCACTCCGTTTCTTCGTCGTATTGATATTTCTGACTACCATGTTCGGCAACTCAGCGAACGCCCAAAAGCCTGAGACTAATTTTCCGACCAATGAGGAAATTAAACTCGTTCTGACTCAGGCTGGCCGAGCCGTTGACGGCTACAAGCCATTTCTCGATTTGGAACAGAAGACGCTAGGAGAAAATGGCAAAGCCGCCGCTCAAAAAGACCGAGAAGTCGTCAAAGCCCTTGAAACGGCCATCGCCGCGTTTGGGAAACAACCACAAGCTTTTAACGGGTCACTCGGATTTGCTTTCTTCGAGTGGTTAGATGACGCGAGTCGAAATGCCCTAGCTTGCGCAAACGGCGCTTCGAACGACCTTGCGCAGAGCATACTTTCAGGGGATAAAGAAAAAGCAGATTCGGACCTTCAGCTAGGGCAAGGATGTATGAATGCGTCTACGCTCCTCTATACGGTTAGCGAGAACGCTGGTGCGCTTTACACGCGATTCGTCAAGAGCGAAGAACAGCTAGCTAAGTACGGCGCACAGGTTGCCATCCAATGTGCCGACATTTTGAAAAAGAAAAACGCAACACCGAAGCAATAGCTTGCGCTCACAAAAACGCAAGATTCCGAAAAGACTTATTTCGCGAGGCGAACATGGCAATTGAAAAGCAGACAGTTATGACGAGGCTCGAAAATCTGGAGACACAAAACAAAAGATTAAAACGTGTTGGAACCGTTTTGTTTCTTTTGCTTGGCGTGCTCATTGTTGCCGGCGTCGCCGCTCCGAACCGGACGATTGAAGCGGACAAATTCGTAATCAAAGACGCCAATGGAAAGACTAGAGCAGAACTATCATCGAGCGACGCTGGACCCGAACTTAATTTTCTGGACGGAGAGGGGGACGCTTCGTCTCAGTGTCGGTATCTATGCTGGAGAACCTAGCATAGTGTTGTTCGATCAGGACTCAAAGCAGGTTGCGACCTTAGTATCAGATGAATCTGGTTCTCAACTTTGGTTTGGAACCGGGCCGACAGAAAAACCGCTTGCCGCTATCGGTACGAACTTAACGCTCGGCAAGGACGGAAAGCTGTCACAGGCGTCGTTTATTCGACTTTGTGACCGCAAAGGTCACGACCGGGTCGAACTTGAGTATTCTCCCATGTTCAACGAAGCCTCAATCCAAGTGTCCGGCACGAATGAAAAAGAGACCGTTGGGATATCGGCAGGAGACGCGATTGCACCCTCATTGTTTGTTAGTTTTGGGCGCAATGCAGTTTCATTGACCAGTGATAAGGACGGACCCGCCGTGTCGATAGGCGACGACCGAGGGTTCTCAGCGTCCATCGGCTCCGTCAGCCTCATCACAGGTGCAACCGGTGAGACTCATAGAACCTCGGCAGCATCGCTGGTACTCTTCGACAAAGGCAAGAATGTTATTTGGAAGGCCCCTTAGAAATTTTCCTTTGCTCAACCGAATGATGAGTTCAACGAGCTTGCTACCACGTATATGAGCAACTAGCCTCTTCCAAACACTATGGGAAAAGCGGTAAAATCTGTTCCCCGTTCTTCCACGACACTTCCCGTCCTACCTTGGAGATTTCGATGACCGCCCCACTATCGGTTGAACCGTATCGCGCAAAGTTGTGGAAAAACAAACGAGGTGAGATGTACTTCACACTGGTTTATTGTCCTGCGTGCAGCCTCGAATTCCGGTTGCTGTGGCCCGTCACACTCTTAACCTACCCGGAGAAAAAGACTCTGTACCTGAAATGCCCCGGCTGCCAGCATCCGTTTTCGTCGCTCGATCTGCCCGTGGGGAAATTGGTGTTCGTGGCGTGCGGCTGTGAAAATCTTCCTGCGGCTCCGGTTGAGCGGATCGAAGAACTCGCGCTGAATATAGGCCCACGGAAAATGGCAAGTCGTGGCTGAATGCCCTCCTCGCATTCAATTTTTCACACATTCAAACTTTGGGTAACTGTTAAGCACAAAGTACCCGCGTGGGCTATGGACGCCGAGCGAAGCCGTGCCCCAATGTGGCGACAGGCCCCGAGACAACCTTATCGAAGAGAGGAAAACATGCGCGCGAAAGTCATTGCCCTAATCCTGTGCTTCGCCATCATGGAGATTCCACTGGCGTCCGCAAAAGATGATGGCGGTTACAAGGTGATGTACGACGGCGGGTCGCTGTCCGGTCTCAAAACCGGAGCCAAGTTAAAGTTGTATATCGAGTCCAACGAAATCAGGATCGTGGATGGCAAAACAGTTGTGATGACCATCGTGCCTTCCACGGTGCCAGAGATCAGCTATGGCCAAGACGTTCATCGACGTATCGGCGCAGCAATCGGCCTCGCGCTCGTATCTTTTGGGGTCGGTGCGTGGATGGCGCTCACGAAGTCAAAGAAACATTACGTCGGCTTGACCTGGGCGACGGGCGACACGAAAGGCGGATTCGCCATCCAATGCGACAAGAATGAATATCGTGGAGTGCTTGCCGGGTTGGAGGGCGTTACCGGGAAGAAAGCCGTGGATTCAGAAACGATGACCGTCAAGAATTGACCTAAAGTCTGTCGCGAAAAGGTTGAGGCGACTCAAGCCGAAAGAGAGAGGAACTGCAATTGCGGGGCCGGGTCGAGGGGTGATTCTTCCCGGCTCCAGCCATTCCCCACCAACCGCCCTGTGGGTATGGCCGATGGATAAGGGGAAAACACCCATCGGGTCCGATATAGGCTACTTTCTTGGCGCTTTTTGTTTCCTCGGACGTTTACGCTTCAAAAGCGCGGGCGTCACGTTCACGTGCTTGCAGAGGCGGCAGGGTTGCGGTTCTGGTTTTGCCGTCATAGAGGTGAGGTACTCAAGGCTAAGGACCGACCTTCGAAGCGAGAAGACCAGCTTCAACCAATCCCTGAAGGATTTCCTCGATCCTCGGATACTGCGGAACGTGGTTCATACGCACGCGATAAACGTGCTGCCTGTGTAACTCGTTTCCGATTGCTGGCTGAGCGTACCAAAGCCCCTGTCAAAGAAATCCTTGCTTGATTCCGATACGATTTGGAACTTAGATCTTTTGCATGTTACGACCCGCACACATTGACTGGTAAACGCGAATCAGAAGCTCCTCGCCGGATGCAGGAAACATCTTGGCAGCCGTGCCGGCATTGTTCTTCGAGCGCCCAATTTTCCCGAGCGAAATCCGCGATCAGTTTCAGTAGGCAAGTCACCCGCCATCTTTGCGTCTCGGTCCACTGCTTTCGTAATTGGCGTAGATTTTCCTGCGATCAACTTCACTTCGACCCTTACGCGATTCCCAATTTTCCGTCGCAACCGTAGCACGTCTTTCCATTGATCGGTGTTCTCCAACGGTCTGCCATAAAAGCTGGTCCATCCGTTTTTGCTCCATCCAATTGACCGGCTGTAGTTTTCGCAAACATACTTTGAGTCTGTGATGATCTGAAAATGATTCGATTCAAGCCGACTCCATCTTTGAACACCCACTCGTGCGCAAAGATGCAGGCTTCCAGTTCCATCCGGTTGTTTGTTGTCTCGAAGTATCCGCGATAGTCGAGCAGTTCGTCAGGTTTGCCCCAATAGAACGGGAACTCTATTCGCGCCGCAAAGCCGCCGCTTCCCCCCGGATTCTCCCGGCACGATCCGTCGATGTAGATTTTGACTGACCGAGGGTCGAACGACACCTGTTTGCTCCATACAACTAAAAAAGGGACGGCCCCAGAGCCGCCCCTCTTCGACTTAGTCAGTAGAGATTATATCAGGAAGAATGTCTCAAGGCAGCACGCGCTTCTCTACGACTTTCAGCTCTTTGCCGGTCGAATCGCCGAGGTCTTTTGCTGCCGCGGCGACAAATATCTCTCTGCCACATCTGTTGGGATTAGAGGCTCGACATGAACACTCGCACCTTTAAGGATGATTTGGCTCTTCAGTATAAGGAACCCGTCTGACCCTCCATCATAATCGGTCATGTACTCGCGAATGTGGTCGGCTCCAATCATCGCGAAGTGGCTGGTGCGCGGGTTAACCAGTTTGAGTTTTTCCTTTGAGGTGCTCTCAATTTGCCACCAGTCGTCTATCGGCGGCAGTTCGTGACCGTTCGGCTCAATTCTCCTGGCTATCGGACGAACTCTAACTTTCTTGTACTGCATCGTGGCGACCTTTTCCCGGTTCATCGGTCCTCCAAAGTCTTACAATCTTAGCCGCGCACCCGCAAACCTCGCAAACCTTCCGTCCAGGTCCCCTTGAATGGTTGGTCCTTGAAGTTCATCTGAACGGGTTTCGCACCAAACAGACTTGCGTGATGCTCAAACCAAGCACGTCCCAGATTGTCCAGAAACTCGGAGATAACCTTCTCGTTTGAATTGCGGTAAGAAGCCATCCAAAAATTCAGACCCTTTCCGTCTTCCGTGACGGCTCTAGGGTTCACGGAGAAATAAACGATGCGGTCGAGATGGGAATAAATTTGGCCACCGCCTGGTTTTGTGGCTCGCAACACACGGGAAATAAAATTTAACGCGTCTTCCGGGGGTAGCGAATGCGCTGCATCATCAACAATGAACGCAATTCCGCAGGCGTCAGGAAGGTTTAGAAACGACTTTGTCGCTTTGATTTGCTTGTTCGCATCCTCCAATTTTCTCTTCCAGGGAACCATGTGCAAGTTCATCCACTCCTGTTGACAGAGCGGCGGTAGTTTTCTGATCTCAAGCTCCCTCGTTCCGAAGATAGGACCGATTAGGCGCCGCCGCACCCATCCTTGGGCCAGCTTGTCTAGTTTCAGTTTGTCTTGCGCCGTGAAACCATCGCGTTCCACAACCTTCAACTCGGCTATCACCGGTGGGTTGCGGAACAAATAGTCTGCGTTCTTGGGAGGATTGTTATTCGAGATGAGTTTGCTAACCAGCTCACCGCCCTGCTGGACAATGAAGTCCTCGAATGTCTTCTCGACGGGAAGCGGCACGTTTTCCTCGCTGAAGAAATGTTAGCACGAAGCAGTTCGTGGTACTCTGATGCTCTGTGCCGGGCTGGCGGAACTGGCAGACGCGCCGAACAAGGTAGATGCATTGTAAAATGCATTGACTGCATCGTTTCCTAGCCTACCGCAGCCTACCATTTAAGACCGTAAACCGTTGAAAACGCTTGGAAATTGTTGATTCTAGGTGGGATGGTTTGCCTTGAGAGGGCGATGTCCTAGACCCCTAGACGATAGCGCCAGAGAAATGTGGGTGAAGTCCGATGAGCTATACACGCCACAAGTAGTCTCGTCATTTTCGCATGGTCCACAGGCACGAGCAAGCCATCGTCATTGCGTTCTGCTGGAGGAGAGCGGAGCCAGGCAAACATGGAGTGAGACGGGAAGGGTACGAAATTAGTATTTCGCGGCGCTGTCTCCCGACGCGATTCGTTCCATCTGTTCCGCGGGTAACAGCGGCCGCAACGAAAAAAATTTATTCCGGCACGGAGAGCATCGCACCGCCGGCAGCCCCAGCATGCGCCCCAGCAACGACGTTATTCCTGGGACTTTGTCGGGGGAGATGCGGTGCAGCTCGAGGTTGCCGCAAAGCCCGCAGCGCGCATAAGCAAGATGCCGAAGCGAGATGACTCGCGCGTGAAAGCGCGTCTCACAGGCGTTGCAACGCCACGGGATGACACCGACGGCGCTGAACAAGTAGTCGTAGGCAGACCGCCGCCTCGATCGCCGGCAGTCTGCCGCTTGACACGCTGGGCAGTTCATCGAAAGATTCCGAGGTTCCCCTGCGCAGAGCATAGGGGAAGACCCGTGTTTCGGCAATAGGCAGTCACTTCGAAGTTAACCTAGAATGGGAGCCATCATGGCGGACTATACAGCGGACCACGCACGCGCGGGGATTCAAACCAACTTGCCGAAACTGGATACCTGGCCAAACCAATTCCCCGGTTATGTCATCACTACGCGCTTTCCCGAATACACTTCCGTCTGCCCAAAAACCGGCCTGCCAGACTACGGCACCATCACCATCCAATATATGCCACGCAAAGACTGCCTCGAGTTGAAAGCGCTCAAAATGTATCTTCTCGCGTATCGCGACCTCGGCATCTTCTACGAAAACGCCGTGAACAAGATTCTCCATGACATTGTCGAAGCCGTTCGTCCGGAGTGGTGCGTGGTCCGCGGCGAGTTTACACCCCGCGGCGGTTTGACCACTTCGATATTCGCCCGCTGGCCGCGGCTCCCTTCTGGCCGCAAAGGCGGCAGCAAAGCCCCCGCGCGGCGAAGGTCTTCCCGCTGACCACGCCATAGACACGGCGGCGGTTGCAGTAGATAATTTCAACGGCATCCGGTACCCAGGCTGGAGCCATGACCGAGGAGGGGGAATGAGCATTTCTCCAAATGTGCCGAGTCCAGAGGAATCCTATCGTTACGAATCCACAGGGACGCCGCGCTGGATCGCAGTGCTTTTCGTCGTGCTCTTTGTGGCCGTAGCAGCTCTCGGCTATGTGGGCTATTCCAGTTTGTCGCGGCTCGACCAAAATCTTGCCAAAGAGCAGGACAATAACAAAGTCTTGACCGCGCAGCTCGAGCAAGCAAATGCGCGGCTCGCCGATCTGAAAGGCCACATCGAAGTCACCGAACAAAAAATGGGGATGACCGTCGCCGAGCTTGCGGAAGCCAAGAGCCGCGCGGAGGCCATACGCAAGGAACAAGTAGCCTCCGACCAGAAGCTCACCGCGCAATTGTCGCAGGTAAAGAAGGAAAGCCAGGAACAGATTGGCGAGGTCGCTACCGAAGTGGGCGGCGCCAAAAAAGACCTGGAAGCCACCAAGAGCGATCTTGAAGTCACCAAGGGCAAGCTCGAGCGTGTTACTGGCGACGAAGGCGTCATGAGCGGCCTCATTGCGCGCAACCACGACGACCTTGAGGAGTTGAGGCGCCGCGGCGACCGCAACTACTACGAATTCAACCTCACGAAATCGAAGCACAGCCAAAAGGTTGGACCGATTCAGCTCACTCTCACAAAGACGGACCCCAAGAAATCCAGGTACACCATGATGGTGTTGGTCGACGACCGCAGCATCGAGAAAAAGGACAAGACTGCCGGTGAGCCCGTCCAATTTTACGTAAAAGGCGCCTCGCGAATGTCGCCTTACGAAATCGTCGTTTTCGACGTCAGCAAGAACGCGGCAACCGGCTATCTTTCCACTCCCAAAGAAGCGGGGCCGAGTGCCGCTCCCGCTGCAGCCGCTCCGGCAGCGGCTCCTACCAAACCATAGCGGCAAGTTCACTCGTACGGAACATCTCGCTAAAACTTCGCAAGTCCTGTTCCGCGTTCTGGAAACCTCGCGCGGGACGGGGCTTCTGTGTTTTTCGCCGCCGGACTACCATTCAAATTCCCCTCATGCCTCGCGCCCTCAAACACTGCGCCGCTATTGTTTGCGTCTGCGCCGCCATCCTGGCTCCGCACGCTTTTTCGCAGCAGCCTGCTCAGTCCGCTCCCGACATCCGCGTCAGCGTTGACCGCGTCAACGTCGGCGTCCTCGTCACCGATTCTCAGGGGCAATTCATCGGAGGCCTTCGCCGCGAAGATTTCCACGTTTTCGACGACGGCGTCGAGCAGCCCATCTCCGATTTTCTCAGCGTTGACGAACCCGCCCAGGTTCTTCTCCTGATCGAAGCCGGCCCTGCTGTCTATCTTCTTCAGGGCGGACATCTTCAAGCTGTTCACGCGCTCCTCGACGGTCTCGCTGCGAGCGATCGCGTCGCCATCGCTCGCTACAACGAAACCGCCGAGCCCATCCTCAGTTTCACGCCGGACAAACCCGTCGCCGCCAGCGCTCTCGACCAGTTGCATTTCAATCTCGGTTTCGGCCAGCTGAATCTCGCCTCCAGCCTCGATACCGCTGTGAATTGGCTCGCGAGCGTACCCGGTAAAAAATCGCTCGTGCTACTCTCTACGGGAATCGATACTTCTCCTCCGGCCGCCATCCAAAATCTCCTGGCTCGTCTAAAATCCACCGACGTGCGTGTCCTGGCCGTCTCGCTGGGCGGCGAGCTGCGCGTCCCACAGCCAGCCGAGAAAAAACGTTCCAAGAAAGCCCCGCCGGCTCCCGATAAAGCGCAGGCTATCAACGACGCTCTCGTGCAAGCCGATGACGAACTAAAAGCCATCGCGCAAGCCAACGGAGGCCGCGCCTTTTTCCCAGTAACCACCAAGGATTTCGGCGAAGTCTTCACGCAAATCGCTCACTTCGTCCGCCACGAGTACAATCTGGCGTTCGTTCCCCCCGTGCATGACGGAAAAATCCACGCAATCGACGTCCGGCTCACGGAATCCTCAGCCCCGAACTCTGCAAGCGGGCCTGCAAGCTCTTCGCCCGCTACGGCGTATAGGATCGACCATCGGCAAGCCTACATCGCCCCGCCGGCAGACCACCCGTAGCAAACGAATTCGTAAGTTTTTTTTGTGGAACGCTCTGCGGTTTAGAGATCCAGAAGAAATATCACTCGAATTCTTTCAACGTCTTCGCCATTTCCGCCAACTTCTCATTCATCAAACCAAACACCGTGCCCGCCTCAAATGTCCCGTCGCCGTTCCGCCGCCCTGCCGCGGACTTCGTCAAAATCTCAATGCCCTGCTCCACTCTCTTCACTGGCCAGATGTGAAACTTCCCCGCCGCCACCGCATCCATCACATCCTCGCGAAGCATCAGGTCCTCGACGTTCGATTCCGGCATCAGAACCCCTTGCGTTCCCGTCAACCCTTTAATCCGGCACACATCAAAAAATCCCTCGATCTTTTCATTGATTCCGCCAATCGCTTGAATGTCTCCTTGCTGGTTCATCGAACCCGTCACGGCAATATCCTGCCGCAACGGAATACCGGAAAGCGCCGAAGCCAGCGCATAAATTTCCGTCGAACTCGCGCTGTCTCCATCCACTCCCGAATACGATTGTTCGAAGCAGATGCTCGCCGCCAGCGAGAGCGGCTTGTCCTGCGCAAACAAGCTGCGCAAATAACCCGAAATGATGTGCACTCCCTTGTCGTGAAATCGCCCGCTCAAATTCGCTTCGCGTTCGATATTGATAATTCCCGCTTTTCCCAGCGCCGCCGATGCCGTGATCCTCACCGGCTTCCCAAACGAATACCCGCCAATCTCCAGCACGCTCAGCCCGTTCACTTGCCCCACTCGCTCCCCGGTCACGTCCACGAGCAGCGTCCCCTCTTCGATCATCTCGCGAATGCGCGTCTCGATCAGGTTGTGCCGCTCCATCTTCGAAGCCAGCGCGTCCCGCACGTGCGCCGCGCGCACCACTCTCTCGCCCGCCGCCGCCGCCGCGTAGTGCGCCTCGCGCGCCAGATCCGCGATATCCACAAACCGCGCCGTCACCTTATTCCGCCGCCCCGCCTTGCGAACCCCATATTCGAGCATCGCCGCAAATGCTCCGCGGTCAAACGGGTAAAGCCCTTCCTTCTCCGACAGCGTGCGCAACCGCCCCGCGTACTCGGCGATCACGCCATCGCTCATCGGCATCTCTTCGTCAAACTCCACGCGCACTTTGAAAATTTTCTGAAAATCCTCTTCGTATTCATACAGCATTTCGTAAAGCTGCCGGTCCCCGATCAAAATCACCTTTACATTGATCTCCACCGCTTCCGGCTTCAGCGCGCTTCCGCCAAACGGATAAAACATTTCGAGCGGCTGAATTTCCAGCCGGTTGTGATTCAGCGTCCGCTTCAGCGCCCTCCAAACTCCCACCTCCGAAAGCGCCTCGAGCGAGTACATAATCAAAAAGCCGCCGTCTGCTCGCAGCAAAGAACCGCCGCGCAAATCCATGAAGTCGCTCGTCCACCCGCCCCGCGTGTCATAGGCCCGTTGAATCGTGCCGAACAGATTCGCGTACGTAGGCGTCGTCTCAAAAATCACCGGCGAAGCTTCTTCATCGCTGTGCGCCAATATCACATTCACGCCATAAAAACGGAATGGATCGCGCTCCGGCCCGCCCGGTCCTGGCATTTTCGGCAGCCCATCGGGAGTATCTCCCTCCGCCTCGCCCTCGCCTTCGCGCTCCTTGAAAGGATCGAGGTTATCCAGCAGGTGATGCCGCACCTCCTCGAGATACTCCGCGACATTCGCTCCTGGATATTTTTCCTTCAGCTCTTCAATCACTCCATCCACGAGCACCGACGCCGCTTCCTGTTCCAGATAACTCAGCTCGCTGGCTAGCTCACGCGACAAAGTCAGCGTCTTCCGGTAGACCACCGTAAATTCCTGCCGGAACTGCTCGTACTTCCTCTCAATATCTTCCGCCAAGGGCGATTCGAGCTTCCCCTCGTGCACCATCTTCGAAATGTCTTCGATGGGCACCATCTGCCCTTCGAGCACGGGAAAAATCTCCGGCAACGCCACCGCCCCCACTTGCATGTGCCCCAGCGCAAACTGCTCCCGCGCAATCCGCCGCGTGAAATCGTCCATCAACTCCTTTTCACGCACCGTGAACCGCTCAACGATCCGTCCCTTTTGTCTCTGGAATGGCTCGCCTTCAAATACCTGCGGAATTCTCCGTCGCAGAAAATCAATTCCCGCTTGCATATCCTTTTTGAAGGAGTTGGCCTGCCCGCGAGGCAGTGAAAGCAGCCGCGGCCGGTCGGTAATCTTGAAATTGTTGACGTAGCAACGATCCAGCGAGGGTTTTGTCGCCGGGTGCAAGTCCTCGATCATCTTGGCGATGGTCCCGCCGCGGCTCGTTCCCGCCAGCCCGCACACGAAAACGTTGTACCCCGGCGCCGACAATTCCACGCCCATCTTCAACGCCCGCAGCGCACGTTCTTGTCCGATGAACCCTTCGCGCAATTCCGCCTGCGCCGTCGTTTCAAACGGTATGCGTGGAAGCTCGCACCGCCACCGCAGCTTCGTCGGCGCCAGCTCCACAGGAGTTGCAGCGGTTTTTAAGCTATTAGAACTCATCCGAGCCGGGTACTCTAGCACACCCATGCCGCGACGACTGTAGTTTCCCCGTCACCGTTTCCCAACATGAAATCCTTGCTCCTGGAATGGCCCGACGGCCTTGCTCGCCGCACATTTCCTTCTCAGTTTGGATGGCGACCTGCCGCGGCTCTCACCCGCTATTCGCCGCCAATTCGTCGCGATGCTCCATGTACACTCGGAACACGCCCATCGCCGCCGCCACGATCGTCGGCCCAGCTACCAACCCCAGCAAACCAAACGCCTCCAATCCTCCCAGCACTCCAATAAACAACAGGAGCTCATTGAGCCGCGTACGGTTTCGCAGCAGCATGGGCCGCACGATATTGTCCGCGACTGTGGACACGCCTCCGCAAATCGCCAACACCAGCAATGCCTTTCCCCAATGTCCAGTGACTCCAAGCCACAGCGCAGCGGGTCCCCAAATCAACGCCGAGCCCACCACCGGCACCAGCGAAAAAAATGCGATCAGCACACCCCAAAAGACCGGTGTCGAAATCCCCACAAGCGCAAACGACACTCCTCCCAGCACCCCCTGAATCACGGCAACAAGCAAGCCGACCGCCACGCTCGCGAAGATCAATTCCTTCGATTCTTCCACCATGTCCGTCTGGATGTCTTCATCAAACGGCAGAAGATGCCGCACGGCATGCACGATCGCTTCGCCATCCCGGAACATAAAGAACAGCGCAAAAATCATGATGAACAAATCCACGAAGAAGCTCACCAGGTTTTTCAGCAGCGCCGTGAACCTTGATCCCAGAAAGGCCGCAATTTTTTCCGCGGCTTGCTGTAAGGGAGCCGACACATCCAATGTTTGCCAGGAGGCGGGCAGCCTCGTGCGAATCCATTCTTCGGCTCTCACTGTGAGCCCTTCGCTCGGGCCCTGGCCATGCACCGCCAGCGCGTTCTGCAGCTGGGCCGTGGCGTCGAGCGCTTCCCGGGCCGTGAAGACCAGCACCACCAGCGCCGGCACAATCAGCAGTAATGTCACCCCCAGCGTGCTCGTCAACGCCGCCCCAGTCGGCTTCATATCTTTCAACAATTTCTCGTGCAGCGGGTAAAAGAAAATCGCCAGCACCGCCGACCATGCCAGCGGCACCAGGAACGGCTCCGCGATCAGAAACACGAAATACCCTAAAAGCAGTATCGCCCCGTACGACAGTACGGTAGTCAACTGGCTACTCGTCGTAGTGTTCGTTGGCGTGATGGATTTCATGCGCGGTATATAATCTCTCAGACCCTTGCGAACCAGGTCGCTCGGGGACCACCGGGCAAACCAACTATGGCGTCGAACTCCATACCTCTATCTTCCTATCAAATTCGACTCCTTGCTGTACTTGCTTTGATCAATTTTGTCAACTTTGCCGACCGCCAGGTCGTCGTCCCGCTTCTTCCCATCCTCCGCCAGCAGATGAACTTAACCGACGCACAACTCGGTTCCCTGCAAACCTGGCTGCTCGTCGTTCTCGCCGTCGCCAGCATCCCGTGCGGGTTTTTGGCCGACCGCTTCAGCCGCACGCAGATCATCACCGCCGGTATCGCTTTTTGGAGCCTGGCCACCGTCGCATGTGGCTTCGCCTCTTCTTTTCTGCTCCTGCTCGTCGCCCGCGCCGCAATCGGCGTCGGCGAAGCTGCCTACGCTCCCGCCGCTCAGGCCATGATTTCTGATTCCTTCCCCTACAAACTACGCGCCATGTCTCAATCCATTTTTGCTTCCGGCATGCTCCTCGGCGGAGCCGCCGGCCTCGCTTTTGGCGGCCTCATGGGAGCAGTCCATGGTTGGAGATATACATTTATCATTGTCGGGCTGGTTTGCTTCATTCCCGGTCTTTTTGTCCTCAAACTACCCGAACCTCCGCGAAGGCCCCGCTCCGAAGTCGTGCCATTGTCCAGCTTGCTGCGCGTCCCTGCATTCCTCGCCATGATTGTCGCCGGCACTTTGATCACTTTCGCCAGCGTCTCGCTCCTCACCTGGGGCACCGATTTTGCGGTCAACTACAAGGAATTCAGTCTTCGTGAGGCGGCTCTCTCACTCGCCTTCGTTGCCCTCCTCTCTCTCCTGCTGGGTGTCCTGACGGGCGGCTATCTCGCCGACCGCATCCAGAAAAAATATCCTTACGGCAGGATCATCGTTATCGCGGCCGCCTTCTTGTTTGCCGCTCCCTTTCTGCTCCTGGCCATCCAATCAGATGCCAAGTGGATTTTTCTTGCAGCCCTCTTCATCGGGGGATTTTTTATGTCTTGGTACCACGGCCCGGTAACCGCGGTCTTGTGCGATTTGACCCCGCAGCGCGCGCACGCCACGGCCATCGGCGTCTACATGTTCGTCACTCAGCTTTTGGGAGCTTTAGGGCCGCAACTTGTGGGGAAAATCTCTGACGCCAGCGACCTTCAACTTGGTCTTCAGGTTGCCGTTGCCGTGATGGTTGCCGGCTCTCTCTTGATGTTCCTCGTCATCTATTTCGTCCGCCGCGACGGCCTCCACCATCCTCGCCTCGCCGCCTTCCACGTCGAACCCTGCGATTAGCCCTGCCCGCCTTCGCGTCTCTCCCGGTCACATCCGATCCCTACTTGATTCCGATCTGCTCGATGAGCCTCAGCACGTCCGCTTCCGTCACATCGTAGAGCGGCCGCTCATCTTCTTCTTCGAGCCTCTCCCGCAAATATTCCGCCGCCACAAAGCTCGCCTCACGGTCTGTAAGGTCGCGCCCTCTCCGCTCACGAAATTTCACGAACGCCGTGTGCGCCAATCCCACCACCCGCGCCGCTCCGTCCACATAAAATTTCGTATCGATCGTGTCGCTGTGACGCGTCGCCACTCCATTCCACATGTGCGAAAACCGGCATTGATACACCTGCCCGCTCAATTTCGATGTCACTTCAAAGGGCCCCACAAACAAGCTCATCGCCCCGCTATTCGCCAGCACCGGCCGTGTCGAAGTCACAATCCCTCTCTTTTCGCTCTTCTCTTTACGTCTTTACGTCATTACTTCTTTACTTCGATTTGTCTTATCTGCTGACCGCCGCCGCCGTCTCCGCGTGCGAATAGCTCGCAATCGCCGCCGCCACTCCCGCCCCAGCCGGCGCGCGAAATCCCTGCTCTCCCAGCACTTTTTCCAGCGCCGCCAAAAACAACAGCACGTTCGGCTTCTGGCTGCAATGCCCCATCAACCCCACTCGCCAGATCTTGCCTTTCACCGGCCCAAATCCGCCCGCAATCTCGATATTAAATTCATCCAGCAATTGATTCCGCACTTTCACATCCTCAATCCCGTTCGGGATCATCACCGCCGTCACGGTCGGCAGCCGGTCCGCCGCATTTTTCACCAGCAACCCCATCCCCATCGCTTCAACCCCCGCGATCAGCGCCAGCTGGTTCACCCGATGCCGCTCCCATCGCGCTTCCAGCCCTTCCTCGACCACTATCCTCATCGCCTCGCGCAGCGCATATATTAAGGATATCGGCGGCGTGTGATGATACAGCCGCTCCTTCCCCCAATAATTCATCGCCGTCGTCAAATCGAAATACCAGCTCTGCACCTTGGTCTTTCTCTTCC
The DNA here is from genome assembly GCA_963843265.1 of uncultured Acidobacteriota bacterium. Lineage (GTDB taxonomy): Bacteria > Acidobacteriota > Terriglobia > Acidiferrales > UBA7541 > Acidiferrum. The sequence continues at coordinate 14,845 of CAWJJR010000010.1, forward strand.
GGAAAACTTCCTCCGCCGCCGCGCTCACCGTAATCGGCGACATCCCCGGCGGCGCGCTAATCGCCTTCTGCGACCCGCTAAAACAAATATCGATCCTCTCGCGGTCCACGTGCAGCGGCACCGCCGCCAGCGACGCGACCGTATCCACCACCAGCAGCGCTCCGAACTCATCCGCCACTTTCCGGTACGCGTCCAGCTTCGTCAGCACTCCCGACGAAGTCTCCCCCTGCGCCAGCCCAATCATCTTGATCTTCTTGCCTTTGCCCGCCTTACGCACATCTTCGGCGTCCACGGGCAGCCCGTATGGCGCTTCCACTTTCGTCACTTTCGAAGTCGCCCGCGACGCAATCTCAAACATGCGCTCCGAAAAAACTCCATTCACCGCCACAATCGCTTCGTCGCCTTCTTCCAACGCGTTCAGCACTGACGCTTCAATCCCGCCCGACCCCGATGCCGACAGCGGCATCGTCAACCGGTTCTCCGTCTGAAATATCTGCCGCAACAAAATCTGCGTCTCGTCCATGCACGTCTTGAACCACGGATCCAGATGCCCCACCAACGGCGCCGCCAGCGCCCGGTACACCCTCGAATCGATCGACGACGGCCCCGGCGTCAGCATCAATCGCGACGGCGGATTCAATTCCCCAACATGTTGCGTCATTTTCTTTGTCCTTCTCTATCTCGCACTAATGCTGCAACTCTTTCCCAGCACCGCGCAGTCATCCATTCTTGTGTGGGCATGAAGCATCGCGGCGGGACTCACAATTTTCCTCCAACGCACCAAGCCACCGCAACCGACAATTTGGCCGCAGCCTCTGCTCCCCATCAACTTCACGCACCCGCTTTCGCCTGCATCCATCCGCCCGCCAGCAACAATACCGCCACCACCAAGGACACATAAAGGGGTACAACTAATCCCGCGAAGTGAAAAACGATCCCGGCATTCACCAACATCGTCGCCCCACAAATCAAAACGATCCGCCCTCCGCCCGCCATCGCGCTCGCCACCATCGCAATCACCGCCAGCGCCACCATCTCACCCCCAAACGCCAGCCAGTTTGCCTTCAGGAACACGTCCACCGGCGCCTTCACCCCGCCCTCAACGATCAACTTCTGCACTTGCACAATCCGCGTCGCATGCCCGATCCCCGTCAAAAACAAAATCACGCTCCCAATCCACGTCAGCCATCTCCCCGTTTTCATTCACCATCCTTTCCCCGCAAATCCTTCCGGACACACCGCTGCCGCGCCGGATTGTACAACGCCTCCTCCCACTTTGGTATTCGACCCTCTCTCCTCCGCCCATATCTCGCTCCCTCACGAATCCCGCACCCTCCGTTCCAACTTGGCGCAGTTACTTTCTTGGCCCTTCTCCTTTCCCCGCTCGGCTATCTCTCTGGTAATATCCCCGAGACACTCGCATACTCAGGGAGGAAGCGCACACTTCCCCGCTCCCGCGCTATCAAAGGGGTTCTTCAAGCGGATAGAGGCTACTCGTTGCAATGGCTGGAAAGAAAATCCTAATCGTCGAGGATGAAAACGTCCAGCTCACCACTCTCGCTCGCGGCCTCAAGTCCGCCGGTTTTGAAGTCGTCGCCGCCCGCGACGGTCTCACCGCCATCAGCACCGCCCGCAAGGAGCAGCCCGACCTCATCGTTCTCGATCTTGGCATTCCCGCTGGCGATGGTTTCGTCGTCATGCAGCGCCTTCAGATGCTCATCAACACCGGCACCATTCCCATCATCGTCCTCAGCTCTCGCACACCCATCGGCAATCGCGACGCCGCTCTCAAAGCCGGAGCCGTCGCCTATATTCACAAGCCCCTCGACATGCCCCTCTTGCTCAAGTCCATAAACGACGCCCTCGGCCTCTCCCCCTCCGAACCTCCAAACCCACCTCCTCCACCTCCCGCCCCATCCCAGTCTTGAATCCTTCCGCACCGCATCCTGAAACGCGCGCATCCCCTATCTTCGCGCACAGTTCCCTGTGACGTGCAACACAGCGGAACTCAGGAGGAAGTCATACTCTTCTCTAAGTCGGAACTCGACCCGGCAGAAGTGAGGTATTGCCACCATGTATAGCCTCTTCAAACAACTCGAAAATGGCGAATTCATCCGCGTAGCTTCCCGCGACGAGCTCGAGCAAGCCGCCCAGCTCGCTCAAGATCTCAACGTCCACTGGCCCGGAAAATATGAAGTCCGCAATTCGCGCAGTGAGGTTGTCCAATCCACTCCCTTGGTCCACGACGCATCCAACTCCAATAGCAAATTGAATTTCGTTGGAGGACATTATGTCCACACGCACTTTATTTCTTAGCCGACTGCTCGGCTTGTATTTTCTCCTCATCGCACTGTCCATGGTCACCCACAAACAAGTCACCATCGACATGGTCGTCGCTCTGGTCCACAACGCCCCGTTGCTCTTCTTCATGGGCATCGTCATCGTGGCCGCCGGTCTCGCCATCGTTCTCGCCCACAACATCTGGTCCGGCGGTGCACTTCCCATCACCATAACTATCCTCGGCTGGCTCGCTCTCCTCAAAGGCCTCTTCTTCCTGTTCCTCCCGCCCGCAGCCGCTGTCGGCTTCTACCTCGTCACCCTCCACTACGCCCAATATTTTTACTTCTACGCTTCTTTTACCCTCGTTCTCGGCGCCTACCTCACCTACTCCGGCTTCAAGCCTCTCCGGCGCTAGCTGCACGGTCTCCTCCCGTTTCCGATCCTTTGCGCTTTTTCTTCTTTAACCTCTTTGCTTCGTTTCTTCGTCTCTTCGTTATTTCGTTGCTTCTTCCATTCACTCCATCCTCTCAGTCCGAGTAACCTCCTTCGCGCGAGAAATCCCTCTTCTTTTGCTGGCCCTTCAACCCCAAGAACCGCTGCCCATCGCTTGCATCTCCCGCGATGAAATCTTTCCCCGTTTTTCCTGGCAAGCCCGCGCTCGTCATCTTGCCCACAGTGAGAATCAATTGTTCTCCCCAAAGAAGCGCGCTATCATCACCCAAGGGAGTCAGCATGACCACGGAGCGCATCGACATCAACCCGGCCGTCATGATGGGCAAGCCGGTGATTCGTGGCACACGCATCACGGTCGAGCTGCTCCTGCGCAAACTCGCCCAAGGCGCTTCCGAGGCCGACCTCCTCCAGGACTATCCCCACCTCACAACAGAAGATATCCGCGCCGCCGTCGCGTATGGCGCCGCCAGCGTCGCCCATGAAGAAGTCGTCCTCCTCCCCGGCGCGCCGCCCCAATCCAATTCCTAACGCATGGACTTTCTGGCCGATGAAAGTTGCCCCGGGCCGGTGATCCGCGCACTCCGGCAAGCGGGTCATGACGTCGTGGCAATCGCCGAAACTGCGGCCGGCGCCACCGATGACCAAGTGCTCGATCGCGCTCTTGCTGAAAGGCGCGTACTCATCACCGAAGATCGCGATTTTGGCAATTTGGTCTACGCCCGAGGGCGCCGGTCCGCTGGCGTTATTCTGCTCAGGTTCCCCAACATTGCTCGTCAAGCCAAACCCGCGACTTTACTTGAGGCAATTACCGTGCTCGGTTCGCGGCTGCAAAACGCCTTCACCGTCGTGGAACTCGGTCGAGTGCGCATATCTTCAAGACCCTAGGCCCTCCGTCACCCCGGCCCCAACTCCGTCATCCCGACCCAACTCCGTCATCCCCGATCCCAACTCCGTCATCCCGACCGAAGTGCCGGCGCCTTTTGCCGGCACGGAGTGGAGGGACCTCTCTTCCCTCTCACTCGATTTTCACTCCCCCGCCGGAACCGTCAAAATCCCAACGAAAAATCCCAGCCCAAATTTCTTCGTAACCGCCACCGCGCTTCAATACGTGAGGAACGACCCCGAGGCCTGCTCCGCTTCTGCTGCCCCCTCTGACGCCAATCTCTGCAAATCGTTAGCCACTGGAATCCAACCCTAGCATGCGCCGCAACATGTAGGTCAGCGGGTGCCCCACGTGTCGCTTTTGCACGTGGGTGTTTTGATTTGGAATCGGGGAATCGGTAGGGCGGGGCAGCCTTTACATCGCACAGGCGGGTGGCAATCCTTTATTCCGGGGTGGCCTACCGTTTGCGGTTTTGTCTCCTGCAAACGGCGGGTCACGCCTCCGTCCAGAGCTTCTAGTCGCAACGGACCGCTCCCCATTCACTACTCGCCGCCCCTTCGCTGCTGGCTGCATCCCGATCGCCGATTTTAATCCCTTTTAAATTAAGATACGCACTGGCTAACTCCGCCAACCTGTGGCATAACCTTCCCGCACGGGAGCCACCGCCAATGCCGTTGGACGATGACGACATTCGACAAGTCAGAAATCAAGAGGAACGCCGCGGCAGGAGACCGATCGATGTCGCCGCGCAAAAGCGCAAGCAGACACTATTGCGAAAATTCCGGGAAGCGTTGCAAAGCAAGGATGAGAATACGTTTCGCGAGGCGATTAGGAACGAACTCGGGCAATTGCCCGGGACGGCCGAGTACGAGTCTTCGATGAGGATTTGGCGCGAGTTCCGCGGGAAGTTTCGAACGTAACGCGCGCAAAGGCAGCCACCCGCGCGTCCTGTTCTTCCACAGGCAGCGTCGCGAGATGTCTCTCCGCGATCGTCGTCAACTTCTCTGCCGCTTCATCTAACGATAGCTTCTTCTGGCGCTTCTGACGCATAACCATTCTCACTTCCTACCTTGACAATATCACTGAATCGAACGGCTCGCAATCCGCCGCGCGGCCGGATTCCCCAACTGTCGACCTGTTTGCCGGATGATGTAAGCTAAGAGAGCGAGGAAAGATGGCGGGTGGCGATCACAGGAAACGGGTGCCCCATCCTTGCGGGGCTTTGTTTTGCAAGGGTGGGTCTTTCTTTATTCTTCGGTGGGTCGTTTTACTTTCAACTTTTAACCATAGACCGTGAACTTCATTCCCACTCCCCACTTTTCCACACATTTCCACAGCCGTAACAAACCCATTACTCCCCTTCCAACTCCCTCAAATCCCTCGACTTCCTTTCACCGCATTCGAATCCGCCCCGCCCGTTCGAATAACCATGAAGTACATGGCAATTTGCTATTGACAGTTAGTAACTGGCATGCTACCATGCCTTATGATTCGGTGCCGCTCCAAGCCCCTGCCTTCCTTCCAGTCTCGATTTACCACCCACCGCTCCATTACCCCTACCCGCGTACACGTAGGAAACGCCGCAAACCCTTTCCCCTCACGCGCTTACTTCATAGCTAGCGGACATCGCGAGGGTGGAGGTCTCCCGCCATTCTCTGTGGCCTCTGTGCGCGGCGCCTGCCCCGACCCGGTCGAGGCGTTAGAATCCACTCGACGCTCGCGACTACCAGCTATGTCCTTTAGAATGCGCAGTTCCGCAAAACCCGCTCGTAACTCCTGTAGAATGTGCAGTTTCAAAACACAGCACTTAAAACCCTTTAGAATGTGCAGTTCCGAAAAAACCGGGGTGGGGGAGTCTCTCCCGCGCCTAAAGGTTCCTCCTCGCCGTCTTCTGCTTCCTGTCGGCTGTCAGCTGTGGGCTTCCTCGATCCCCGCTTCTCCTCTGCCTTGAACTTTCACCTTTCGACTGTCAACATTTTCCCGTCCCAGCGAGAGCGCGCCACAGCGAACTCTCAGCTCAAATGTGCTATCGTCCGATTGCGAAAGATATTCGCGGCGTCGCGCAGCCGCACCCATCCCGTCATCCCGCGAGGAGCAGAGCAAATATGGCAGAGCGTCCCGTACTGGTTGGACTTGTACCGCAGGTCGTCGTGCTCGACCCCGGCGACCAAATCTCTTGGCTCTCGGATGCCGGCAATCTTCGCGTCGAATTCGACGTTAACCGCTGCCCCTTTTCTTCCAACATCTTCCAGGCCCCGGCCGGTATGCGCCTCTTCAGCGGCCCGCCCCGCCCCGGCCTCAAGGCAGCGACCTACAAGTACCGCCTCTGGCTCAACGATCAACTCGTCGGCCAAGGCGAAGTCATCCTCCGCGAAAAATAACGCTGCGGAGCCGCCGCGCCTACTTTTTCGGCTGCTTGGCGATGATCAGGTCCTTGATTTTTGCGTACGTCGCCGAAGGCACGATCTTTTTGTTGAGCAGATCGGTCTTCGTTTTGTACGGCCGCCCGTCGATGATTTTCTGCGAATACGCGTCGCCGATCCCGGGCAGCGCCTTCAACTGCTCTTTCGTCGCGGAGTTGATGTCCACCAGCGCATCCGCTGGCGGCAAGGCGGAATTGGTAGGCGCAGCGTTCCATGCGGCCAATGCTGCGGAATCGGCCAGCGGCGCAATCGAGGCGGCCGCATGTGAGTACGCAACACCCGCTCCCAAAATCACCATCACTCCCACAAACAAGATTGCCCTCAGATGCTTCCTCATTCTCATTCCTCCTTATTTTTTAAATCGAGTCAACGTCCTGCTTCAGTTTGTTTCAGCAGCTATTTCCGATTCTCACGGAACTCATTTCGCGGGCTTGTAGCCTGCTTTGATGGCATCTTCCTCCAACATGTATTTGCCCTTCTTCGTCTTGCCGTACCAGCGCGAGCCCTTCTTGTGGTACACGCCAGTTGCCGTGTTCACCCACACCATTCCCGCGCCGCTTTCCGCAGGCTTCGCTGGTTTCGTTGCCGAGGGCGAACTCGCCGTCTTCGCAGCTGCAGCTGGCTGAGAATTGTCCGAGGCGCTGGATTGCGCGGATTGGGCGCAAAGCGTGGAGGCGCAGACGACGAGCGCGGCGGTCAGAAGCGCGGAGAAAATGAGCAGAGCGCAGACCGGACTACTCGCGCTGTGGTTTATCGCTTTGCGTCTCATGGAAACAGGCGGCTGCAGAATGCGGGCTCGCCGGATTGAGGGCATGATGGCGAAGAAAGAAGGTCAAGTCAATATCGAAGAGGGGCAGTTTGACCAAGCTTAAGCCCGCTGGCCAGACGGTCAGGCTTGAGTCAGCCGCTGGCTCCCGTGCAAGTCTCCGAAGTGCGAGCCGCAGCCAACTAGTCCGCGGCGGAGGCGGAGCGGGGAGTTTCGACCGATTCGGCCAATCCTCGGCGGACAGGACCAAGGACGAACGCAGGCACTTGGCGTTCCGGAGCAAGGGAAAGATTGGTGGCCCGGCGAGGAAACTCGGTGCGGTGATCCAGTTTAAGGCCGGCCTCGCGCAAGAACTCGGCGGAAAAGCCCATGTCTTCGGCGCGGTCGACGCCCCAAAACCAGAGTTTCTCTTCGTGGCGCTGGAGGAAGTCCAGAGACTCTTCGAGCTTCTTCATGGCGCGGTCAAAGGAGGAGGCGAGGAAGAAAACGCCCAGATTCCAGGCGTGCCGAGGGTAGAAAACCTGGATTCGGACGCAGTATTTGCCGGCCTGATTGCGTTCCATGCTGCAGCGATAGTCGTTGCGGCCGGCCGGCGGGCGAGACGGCATCTTCTTGGTATTCATAAAGTCCTGATGTTCTGGCGATGGGGAGCCATGGCAGTTTGGATTGCGGCTTCGGCTGATTCCGGTTCGCGCTTCGAACGGCAAAGCGCGGGCCCTCGCAGAAACCGACCCCCTGAGAGCACCTATAGGCTACCGAGGTGCGAGCACAAACACAAGTGCCCCGCAAACTGATTTTAAGTGTCCTATTATCAGTTATTTAGATTAGCCTAGATCGGTTAAGCTGCGCAGTTTATCGGGCATCAATTGGAGCTTGCCCTCTTTTTTCAGGCGCTCTTCGAGGGCTGTTTGGAAGGCCTCAAAGGCGACGGAGCGCTTCTGTTGGAGCACGGCGTCGGTGATTTCCTTCTTTTGTTTGTCGAAATCGGCGGGGTTGGGCTCGACTTTGTCCACAACTTCGTAGACTAGCCAGTTTGCGCCGAGTTGCAGGGGCGCGCCGACCCCTCCGGTCTTCAGTTGGAAGGCGGCGGAGAGTTGCTTTCCACTGGCGACGTTGGAGATGGAACCTCCGCGAGCGAAATCGTCGCTGGTTTTGGCATCCAGACCGAGGGCTTTGGCGGCAGCGTCGAACTTTTCTCCCGCTTTAACCCGTTTGATCAGCTCTTGAGCCTTGGCGCTGGCTTCCGTAGATGCTTTTTGTTGTTTCAAATCGGCAACGACCTTGTCGCGAACCTCTTCCAGAGTGCCCTGGTGGGCGGGAAGAATCTGGCTCACGTCGAGAACGAGGTAACCGCGATCGGTGTGGACCGGGAGGCTCAACTCACCCTGGCGGAGACGGAAGATGGTGTCGCTGAGCTTGACGTCGGGAGAATTGCCCAATTCGATCAGTGGGATCGGTGGCGGAGACGGGGGGCGTTTGCCCCACGCTGAGGTGATACTGCTTGGCGAGGTCATCGAGAGAGATTTTATTGGATTGGCGGATGGCTTGGGAGAGCTTGTCGGCGATGTCGCTGGCCTGCTTCTCGGCTTCATTGGGGAGCAGCTGGGCGCGAATGGAATCCTTTACTTCATCGAAGGATTTGGTGTGGGCGGTCTCTTTGTCGATGATTTTAATGATGTGGAAGCCGTACTGCGTCTTTACCAGGTCCGAAATGCTGCCTTTGGGGAGCGAAAAAGCGACTTTTTCGAATTCGGGGACGGTCTGGCCCTGCACGATCCATCCGAGATCGCCACCTTTATCCTTGGTGCCAGGATCTTCGGAGTACTTTCTTGCTAAATCTTCAAAGTTCGCGCCACTTTTGGCCTGCTTCAGAACGTCTTCGGCGCGCTTCTTGATTTCCTGGACTTCGGCGTCCGGCTTGTCCACAGTCAAGAACAAGATGTGCTGGACGTGGACGCGGTTGGGAACTTCATATTGCTGGATATTCTGCTTGTAGATGGCCTCGAGCTGAGCGTCGGAAATCTGGATGCCCTGACGAATCTGATTGACGTCGACGATGGCGTAACGGACGACTCGTTTTTCGGGGACTTGATACCGGGCTTTATTTTTCTCGTAGGCGGCTTTGATTTCTGCGTCATCGACGGTGACCTTGGCTTGCAGGTCTTCGGGCTTGATGAAGGCGTAGTCCAGCTTCACTTTTTGATTGCGGTAATTGAACTCATCCTGGAGCTCGGCCGGGCTGGCGCTGATGCCGTCCGTCACAAGCCTTTGAAATCTTTCCTGGAGCAGGCCAAGGCGAACCATGTCTTCGAACTGCGGCACAGTCATCTGGGTGCGCGATTGGACGAGCGAAGCATACTGATCGGGAGCGATGGGGACGCCCTGATTGAAAGCGGCGGGAAGAATCAGGCGAATGCGGTCGGCAATTTCATCATTCGAGACGTGGATGCCGAGGCGGGTGCCTTCGTACTGCATTTCTTTTTGGAGGAGGAGTTGATGGAGAATCTGCTGGGTGTAGTATGGGACGAGCATGGGCGGGACTTGATTGCGTTGCTTGATCTGATCGAGCTGCTGGCGGATGTCGGTGAGAGTGACGGTCTGATCGCCAACCTTGGCGACCACATCGGCGGATGCGCCGGTGGTGCCTCCCGGACCTGTGGGAACGAGATAGAGCAGCATGCCGCCCGACAAAGCCAGAACAACGACGCCGAGCAAGATGCGGGAAAGAAGTTTTTGCTTATTGTCTGAGCTGCCAGCCATCCGCTGAATCCCCCAAGTCTCCGAACAAACTTTAGATTATAGAAGATAGGGGGCTTGCGCCTCAAATAGAATCGTGGGGGAGGGAGCGCTATTATTTCAGATCGGCGTGGCTTGTTACTCGGCGCTGAAGAGCCCTAGCCCACATCTCTCACAGCCTGGCATAAGAGGAATGAAGTGTGCTCGAACAAGGGGTTGCGAGTTTTTTCGCGGGTTGTTGTTGTGTAGCTGATCCGTTTTTCGTTTTGCGTGAGAGGTTTTTACTCTCTGAGCCTGTTTCGGCGCACACCTTACCACCGGTTGACAGGAGCCAGAATAAAAGTGGTCGGAGTCTTTCTGTTTCAATACTTTACGGGCACGGCGCACAGCTTTTCATGGACTTGCCGGAACAACTCGACATGGGGATAGCCCCCAGCCAGCGAAACCCACACCTTGCGCACCGTGATGCGGATCAGCGCGCCAATCTTCAACACCTTGAGCCGAATGGTGGAGCACTGCGCCTGGGCCAACTCCGTTCCCGCCAGTCCCAGTCGCCGTAGCATCTGCAACAACACATAGGCGATCGAAGAAAAGTACAAGCGCAGTTGATTGCTGCGCAGGTAGTGCGTGCTGGTGCGGTCACTGAATAGCATCAGCTGCTCTTTAATCCGATTCTCCATATCCCCTCTGGCGCAGTAGTGCTCTTCATACAGCGCCTGTGCCGGCCATGCTTCTCCGCTCAGAGAGGTCACTACGAATCGCGGGTTCTCTCCCTTTTCCAGATGCTCGGCCTTGGCCACCACGCGTCGCGCACGACTCCAGCTTTTCAGCGTCTGATAGAAGAACTCTTTGAACAGTCGAGTCGCGCGTCCGGTCTGTTGGTACTGCGCTTTCGCCTCCGCCATCTCCTTGGCGATCTCCGTCTTCAAACGTTCGTTTTTCGCTAGTCCCAGCACGTACTCTACGCGGTTCGCTTCACACCAAGCCATCAGCTCCTCGCGGCAAAATCCCGAATCTCCACGCACCACGATACGCACCTGGGGCCACGCGGAACGAATCTGGGCCACGATGCGCTCCAGTTCCTCAACACTCCCCGACGACGCATCGATGTTCGACGATCGCAACCGCGCACACAGCAGAAACTCTCCGCAGAAGATGTACAACGGCAGGTAGCAGTAGTGTCCATAGTAGCCATGGAAGAAACGTCCTTCCTGCTTCCCGTGCAGCGGATCGTCAGTGGCGTCCAGGTCCAAAATGATTTCTTTCGGCTCCTCCCGGTGGGCTTGCAGAAAGACTTCCACCAGCAGCCGGTCCACGGCTCCATGATCCAGCACGATCTTTTTGTAGCGCTCCTTCCGACTGGCCGTCTCTTTGGTCAGTTCCAGCCGATTCAGGGTGCTCTTTCCGGCTAACACTTGGCTGCCGGGATCCGCCTTCTCGACCAGCACCGCCAGCAAGGGATCGTTTCGCAACTCCTCGTGATCGTTCAGATCTTCGTAGCCCAGGGCCAGCCCATAAGCTCGCTGGGCCACCAATTCCTTCACCGTATGTTCGATCAGATCGGGATTCCGATAATCGGTGAAGCAGGCGGCAAACTGGCGCAGGATCCCAATGCGCTTCTCAACCTCCCGCAAGAGCAGACCACCACCATCGCTGGTGATCACTCCGCCATCAAACTGCGCCCGGATCTCGCGTCGCTTTTGGGGATGAAATACGAAGACAAACTGGTTACACTCTGTGCTCATAAGGCTGTTGCTCCTCCTTGGCAGGATTTCTTTCTAGACAAAAGAGTTATGCCATGAAGCAACAGCCTTTTTCAATTTAGAATGAGAAATTCGGGCTAGGTGTCACATCGAGGGCGGGTCGGACGGGCGGCTTCCAAGCACCGCTCCATCGCGGTACAGTCCTAGCTCCAGGATGGCGGGCGTGCCCTCCTCCTCAAATTGCAGTCCTTCTTCGTCGCATCTTGCTAATGCCGTCGTGCGCCACCTGGCGGTGACCGCCGCAACGCCGAGCAGCGTTAGCATCGCGGCCATCATTCCCGGTTTCTGAAGGGCTTCCTGCTCCCAAACGACGCTCTGCCCCACGAGCAAGATGAGAACAGCGGCGGCACAAACGACCAAATGCACTTGCGATTTGCCCGGTAGATACGAGCAAGTAAAAGGAATCTTGCGAAAACTATATAGCGTGAGGTCGACGAGAATCATTCCTAGCAAGCCAAGAACCGCGAGGTGACCCGCGGCTTGGCGCCACGGCCAGAGCCAGAAACATATGGCTGCCGAACCCAGACAAACCAGCGCCACGGAAAGTAAGACGAGAGCGCGCCGTGCTGCGGTCAAGGTTTGCCTTGCATCAATCAACCCGACTGAGCGGAATACCCAGTTCGCTCGGAGTTCCAACGGCAACGCGAATGCCACGCGCAATCCAATTACCATTAGCGCCAGCATCATGACGCTTGCCGCGAGCATGGGCCCATTCGCCTGGTGCGAAATTTCGATGAACGGACCGCCGGAAACCTGCGATGACGCGAGAAGTGACAGGAGGGGAACGGTGAGTGCCGCACCGATGCCCAAGTAGAAAGCGAGAATCAAGCGATGCTGTCGGCTGCGCGCGAGTGTGCGGACGGTGAATTGACCGATCGCCGTCTCCACAGAATTACCGAACGGCGGCAGCCACCGGAACCTGTGTGAGGCAGGCGTGATATCCGGCTCCTCGACAATTTGACGGACGGTTCGCACATAGGAGAGAGCGTAAGCTGCGAGCGCTGCAAGTGCGGTCACTCCGAGACCTATCCAAGCCCGCTGCGCGAGCGGACCCGGTGCTGAATCCATCGAGCCCGCGAGCTGACCAAGGAGAGCCTGAAACCAAGCGATGGGTCTCTCCAGAAGGTACATCGATGCAAACACTCCAAACGCAACAATTTGCAGTAGGGCGGAGACTCGTAGGAACAGCCGGCGAGGAAGGAACTGAGCGCTCAAACCTTGGACGGCCAGAACACCACAGTAAATGAACGCGCCGACAGCAAACATCGTGAACCAGTACGCTAGAAACCACCGCACAGCTCCGAAAAGTCCGCGGCCGGTCGGCGGCAATAATGCGAACGTTAATGGCCACGTGATGCCGGTCACGCAGTGTAGCAAGACCACGACGAGACCCAGCGCTGTTGCCGTGGCGGCCACCTTTACCAAAAACATCGTGTGCACGCGCACTGGCAAAGGCGCCAGAACCATGACATCACGGCGGTTCGGAAAGATCGAATCCCAGCTGAGGACCGCGAATAGGCCCACCGCCAGCATCGTCATGGCGATCAGTTGGTGCTCCGTGCGCAGTCTAATATCCAAGAACGCATTGGGGGCTATATTCCTATCTATGAACAGCGGGGCCAGACCCAAAAACACGCTTGCGGAGATGAGCAGGGCCGCGAATTGGCCGAGCAGCTTGTTTGAGTCACCTTGCGCGGAAGCGGACAGAATTTCCAGGTCGACGACGCGGAAAAGAAACTGCCGGTACAGAACGCGAAACTGCGATTCCGTATTGGTGCTGTCGCTCATGCCTGGATCAAATCTGCAATCTGGCGCGAAATGGCGCCGGTGTCCACTTCCACCGCGAGCTGCGAGAAAATGCCCTCGAGAGTCGGCAGGGCCATGAGCGTACGCAGGCGTTCGATCGAATCGTCGGCGACGATTTTGCCGCGGTTCAGAATTACCACGTGCGAACAGACTCGCTCCACAGTTTCCAGTTCATGAGAACTGAAGAGCACGACTTTTCCGCGCGAGGCGAGCTCCTGAATCAAGCTGCGCAGGATGAGTCCTGTACTGACGTCAAGGCCGGAAAAAGGCTCGTCGAGCAAAAGCAAATCCGGATTGTGCAACAATGCGGCGGAGAGCAGTATTTTCTGCCGCATGCCTTTGGAATACGCCGCGATTGCCGAGTGCCTATTCCCATGCAGAGAAAAAAGGTGCAGGAGGCCGTCGCTTTCGTCGGCAAGCCGCGCAACTGACCGATCATCGTCAGATACTCGAGGCCGCTCAGATGCGAATAAAGGTGCGGTTCTTCGGGCACGTACCCAATGCGTTGCTTGTAGGCGATCAAGTCGTGGTCAATCGGCTTTCCCTGAAAATAAATCTTGCCCGAAGTGGTTTCCATCAGGCCGGTGATCATTTTCATTGTCGTGGATTTGCCGGACCCATTCAGCCCAAGGTAGCCAGTGATTTCGCCTGGCCGTGCCGAAAAGCTGACGTCGTCCACGGCGGGACTCCGTTTGAATCGCTTGCAAACGTGGCGCAATTCGAGCATGCACGCTCCTTGCGCCACCCTATGTAGCAATCTATCTAGGCGCTTGTCAAGTAGTATGCTACATAGATACAATTCCGCTCGTGGCATCCGAGGCAAAGCTTTCTCACACTGCTGCGATCATCTTGCAGGCCATTGACGCGGGGCGCGTGTATGGCTTCAGTGTGATGGAAGAAACGGGCCTACCCAGCGGGACCGTGTACCCAACTCTTCGGCGGCTAGAGCGCAGGGGGCTGATCCGTTCGCAGTGGGAATCACAGACGGTTGCGGAGGCCGACCAGCGGCCTGCTCGGAAATACTACAAAATCACACGTCCCGGCAAACTTACACTAGAGGCTTCGCAGAAGCGCTATCCGCTGCTGGTTCGATTGTTTCCGGTCCGAGCCGAGGGAAAGGCATGATTCCACGCGCGCTGCATATCGCCATCCTTCGCAACGCGGCCCTTGTCGTACCCGCTGCAGAGCGCGCGGAGTGGTTCGCCGAATGGAAAGCGGAACTCTGGTACGTTGAACGAGGCGCGACAACGTTTTGCATTGGCTCTTTTCGTGACGCGCTCTGGCTAAGGTGCAACAGCCTAAGCGCACGCCGCGCGTTTAGTGCCGAGTCGCCTCTGCGTTGCACGCTTCTCCTGGCAACCCTTGCGCTCCTAAGCTCCCTGTTCGCCTTCGGGCTGCCTTCTCGAAGACTCTTCATATTTTTATGCTCGCCTTCAGCGATAGCGGATTTCGCCCTCGGAGGCTTTTGGTTATACGTCGAATCTTTGCTGGTTCTGTTGACCCTCAACCCGCTGACGCTTGGCGAGTATGCAGAAAATCGTTCTGCGCGGTCTTTCGCAATCAGAATACGTCGCTGGCTCTTTCTAGCTTTCAAAATCCTCCTGCTCGTGCCGATTCCCCTGTTCCTGTGTATCGCCCTTTTGCCGATATTTCCGCCCGCACCTTGCATAGTATTTTTTGGCTGGGTCTTCGGATTCCGCTGGGTCCTGGCGGATCAGCGACAGCGCTGCCCGGTCTGTCTTTATTTGCTTTCCAATTCCACTCCTGTCGGAAACGCAGCCCAGCTCGTTCTTGGCTCGTACGGTGCCGAACTCGTGTGCAGCCAGGGCCACGGCTCGCTTTACGTTCCAAACATTCCCACAAGTTGGTGCAGTTCGCAGCGCTGGCGATGTCTCGGCTGAAGTTGGGGGCCAGTCTGCGTCCCTAGGCTTTCAGACCGCACGGCGCTTGGATCATCAGCAATCCGTAATTTAGTGAGGCTGTCTGATCTGGTAGAGCTGCTGGCGGATGTCGGTGAGGGTGACGGTCTGATCGCCAACCTTGGCGACCACATCGGCGGATGCGCCGGTGGTGCCTCCCGGACCTGTGGGAACGAGATAGAGCAGCATGCCGCCAGACAAGGCCAGAACTACCACGCCGAGCAAGATGCGAGAAAGAAGCTTTTGCTTATTGTCTGAGCTGCCAGCCATCCGCTGAGGCCCTCAAGTCTGGGAGCAAACTTAACCTTATAAGACAGGGGGCTCGCGCCTCAAATAGAATCGTGTGCAAGGGCATGCAATTATGTCTGGGGTAGCCATCATCCGCCCACGATTGACGGTAGGTTCGAAACAGGGGTCGCTACTCACTTAAATAGGAAACCTGGGGACAGGAACGTGTGAAGAAATTGACAAGCGCGGAGGAGGAGTAGTGTGTAGACTGCGCACATGACGAACGAGCCTGCCGCAGTTCCTCGCCTGGTTTCGATTAATCGCCAACAACTTGTTTTGCGAAGCATGGATGTCGAGAAGCTGGTGGACGATGACCACTGCGTCCGGGCGATCTGGGAACTGGTGGGGCGCCTGGACCTGCGCCGCTACCATGAGCAGATTGCCGCTGTCGAAGGAATCGCCGGGCGCAAGCATACCGACCCGTGACTGCTGATCAGCTTGTGGCTGTATGCCTACAGCCGGGGCATCAGTTCGGCGCGGGAACTGGCGCGGCAGTGCGAGTATGAGCCGGGCTGCCAGTGGTTATGTGGATTGCAACCGGTAAGTCATCGAACATTGTCGGGCTTCCGGTCGGAGAACAAGGCCGGACTCGATGACCTGTTCGCGCAAGTGCTGGGCATGCTGAGTGCGGAAGGCCTGATCACCTTAGAACGGGTGACGCTAGACGGAACCAAGATTAAAGCGAACGCCGGCGGCAACACTTTCCGCGGCCGGGAGAAGATCGCCGCGCATCTGGAGGCAGCACGCGAACAGGTGCGGCTGCTGAACGAGGAAGCCGAGAACGAAGAACGACTGGCGTCACGCCGCGCCGCAGCACGGCGGCGTGCCGTGCGGCAACGAGCGAGCCGGCTGGAAGCGGCGTGGCGCGAGGTCGAGCGATTGCAGCAGAAAAAGCAGCACGATCGCAAGGAGTTCGTCGCGCGCGCCAGCACGACGGACCCGGAAGCTCACATGATGAGGAACGGCGAGGGTGGCATAGTGCCGAGTTACAACGTGCAGGTGGTCACCGACACAAAGCACGGCCTGGTCGTGAACGTCGAAGCGACGACCGACGCGATTGATTATCGCCAGCTTGACGCAGCGCTGGAACGCTGCGAGGAGAAGATCGGCCAACTGCCACAGCAGATCGTCGCCGACGGGGACTACACGAATCACGCTTCGGTCCAGAGCGCCGCAGAACGCGGCGTGGACTTCTACGGCTCTTGGCAGAACAGTTGGAAGGCCAACGAGCAGGATGCGCTGGGACGCAAGGCGGCCTTCGTGAGCACAGCTTTCCCGTACGATGCCGCGCAGGACTGCTTCGTCTGTCCTGCGGGAGAGAAGCTACAGCATCGCGCCGTGCTCAACCGCGGGCACGGCGTGCGTACGCATGTCTATCGGGCACCGAAGGGAGTCTGCAGCGCTTGTCCGCTGCGGGATGACTGCGCACCACCCGGAGCGAAACCCGAGTGGCGCCGGTCGGTAACGCGCATCGAAGAGCCCGGAGGGACGGCGGCCTTCAAGGCCAAGATGAAAACGGAAGAAGCACAGCAGATTTACGCGCAACGTTCGCGAGTCGCGGAGTTCGTGCATGCCTGGATCAAGGAACGCTGTGGCTTGCGGCAGTTCCGCTGCCGCGGACGGCTGAAAGCAACGATGGAAGCGATGTGGGCCTGCTTGAGCTATAACTTAACGCGATGGTTCGCTCTACGGCGCGGGTTGCACCCCACAGCGGCTTCAATGTGAGACTTGTACCGTGATAGGACCATAGAAAAGCAAAACAAAAGCGGCGGCGAATCGCGGAGCAAACTTGCCACAACACCAAAGCGCTTCACTCCGACACCCAAAAGACAATTTCTTCACACGTTCCGGACGGGGGGGTTCCGAGTCAATTTGCCTGAAACTGTGGCTGAGTTCGAGCAGCGGTCATCGGACGTTAGGAAAACGTTCCGTCTGTCCTCGGTTTCCGACTTTGTTAGACATGTCCCCGGTCCCCTCCGGTTTCCCTAGCTTTTGCTCGCGTTATTGTCGAAAGAGGACTGCGAATAACGCCAAGAGTCCGAGGATCGAAATCAACGCAGCAAGCACCCTCGCGAGAGAGCGGCGCCCTCCGGGGTACTCCGCGTCCAGCGCCTTCAAATCCCGCCGATGCTCCAAGGTGGCCATCAGAAGCGACACAAGTCCGATCACGATCATCAAGAGCGCAAACTGTCTCGGCTCTATCAGGCGATTAGTTCTTGGTCCTCTCGCGCTACTTCTATCTGAAAAAATTTGTAAATGGTGAACCCAAACGTGATGAGCGAAGTCGCGGTCCTGATCCAGGCCATCAACGTTCGCTCGTAGGCCAAGCGCGTGCGATCCACCGCTAGTGTCGTCGAGGCGTCAGGAGATTTCTTGGTGGTTTCCGCTTGGGCTATCACTTAGGAGGCTCCCTTTGTCTGGGGACCACGCGTGGCAACCTCTTCGCTCGGCGTCGCAACTCGGTGTCGTTCCCGGATTCTCTGCCGGAATTGCATGATTCGATTGAAAGAACCGCGGATCAGTGGATACGGCAATAAGGCCAAGACGGACGCCACAATCAAAGATTGGCCTGGATAGATTCTGTGGAAGACGATGACTTCGTAAACTAAGTCGATAAGAATTGCCACGATGAAGACTTTGGCAAGCTCTCTCCAGCCTTCGCGAAGCAAGTCATGTCGGTCCTTGGAGTTGAACACAACGGCCCAGCCGTATGGCGAGCGTCCTGTCTTCGCATCTCTCAGGCCACCACGGATCGCGAGTATAGCCGCTGACAATGGCTGTAAAATCAGCCGAAACGTAAAGGGACCGTGCAGCCGGCCGATTAAATCCAGCCAGATCTGTTTTAGTATTTCTCCCATCGTGGCCCTATTGCGTATATCACGCGGAGTTGCCTTCGCTAAGATGGCCCGGTTCTGTTGCTGATGGCACGTCCACGAAGATCTTTCCGTCAACGACCTTCACCTTGTAGCTGGCAACTCCGTAATCAGGAACATGCATGGTGTTCCCCGTTGTGACGTCATACTTCCAACCATGCCCGCGACATGTAACCACCTTACCTTCAAGGGTGGAAGTTCCCAGAGATACGCCGTGGTGCAGGCAGGAATCATCGATCGCGTAGATCGTCCCATCGACGTTGAAGACAGCCACTTCTTTGCCCTCCACGGTCGCCGTCGTGCCTTTCCCCGGAGGGACTTGCTCCAGACGCAGGACCTCAACAAAGTTCTCCATAATTTACGCCGTCGCCTTCTGGCTCGTTGTATCGCGTTCCAACTCTTCGGCCAGGATTGGTACACCCTTGGAGCAGGCTTGAACGCCCAGCGAAACGCAAATCTGCAGAACTGTCATGATTTCTTCGGGGGTCGCTCCCGCCTTGAGCGCCCCTTGGATATGACGGCGAGTCCCAGGCGCATACATGTGCGTGATAGAGGCGTCGAAGGCGATGCTGATCAGCTCCAGGAACTTCGGGGAGAAGAGTCCGCTCTTGTAAACGCTGGCCCCGAAGGCAAAGAATTGATCGGTCCAGGCAGGCGAAAGATCGTAGAACGGATCCCACGCGGTGTTCCACTGGCCGATCGCGCGCATCGCATCGCAGGCCGGGGTCTCCGGCTTCGTGCCTCCTGCCGGCTTTACGTTCGCCGCCTTCATCTCCTCAAGGAGGATGGGAGCACCGAGGCTACACGAATGTACCGCGAGTCCGACGCCACACTTCAGCACGAGGAGAACCTCGTCGCGCGTCGCGCCGGCGTCGAGAGCAGCACGAATCTGGCGGCGCGTACCTGCTTCGTCCAGGTTTGTGCAAGAGCAATTCAGAGCGAGGTAGATTAGCTCGACCTCTTTACGCGGTAGAACGCCGCTGGTCCATGGGTTTGTGCCCACGCGCAACAGCAGCGCCGCACCTTTGGGATCCCATTCCTTTAGTTTGTCCAGAGTCGATCCCCACGGGTTTGCTGATTGGTCCGTCGCTGAGGCTTTTGTTGCTCCAACTTGTTTCGACATTTTCTCTTCTCCTCTTCGCAGATTCGAATCTTGCTACGTCTATACGAAATAGAGATGACGCAGTGGCGGACCACACCGCCGCCTTGATCGCTGCGCGCCGCTGTTCTCCCAAATGCGTACGAACAAAGTCTTGGATCTTCTTTCGCGCCACTTTCGACTCTGGCGCGTCTGGAATTCTCGATGCAAAGTTGTGCGGCATGCCTTCGTAAATATCCAACTTCACCGCAACACCAGCAGTGTCAAGGGCTTGATACAGCCGAATGAAACCGCTCAGAAGGATTTCCTTTGTGCCCCCCTGAATCAGCGTTGGCGGAAAGCCTTTGGAGAAGTCGCCGTACACCGGCGAAGCATAGGGATGTTTCTGATCCTTGGGATCCGCGTAAGCACCAGCCGCCTTGATCGAGTGCTTCTCGTACAGGTAGTTCGGCTCAGCGTGCGCAAGAGTGAACTCCGTATCTCCGGTCCGAGTCACATCCACCCAGGGAGATACCAATACGGCGGCCATTGGCATGCCCAGCCTCCGGCCACGCATCTTCAGAACAGCTGCGGCTGCTAGTCCGCCACCCGAAGAGTCGCCATAAATGAGGATATCGTTGAGCGCATGGCCTTCCGTCAGGAGAACCTCGATCACTGCAATCACCTGATCACTCATCTGGTTGAACTTGGCCTCGGGCGCCAGTGTGTAGTCCACGGAAATCACGCGGTGCCCGGTGTCATCGGCGAAGATAGCGGCTCTGCCTAATGTGGATTTGGCGCTGTAAAGTGTGTGAGCGCCACCGTGCACATAGACCGCAACTTTGCGGTTTTCTTTCCAACCTTTGGGACGGACATCCAGGACCTGGACGCCTCCGAGACTGCGCTCCGCAACCGTGGGAGCATAGCGTCTGACCATTTCCTCGGATTGGGCCAGTGCGCCTTTTTCGACGGATGCTTGCAACTTCTTCCAGCCGGCAAGGTCGCCAGGATCGGGAAACGCAGGCGCGAGGGCCGGGTCCTTCAGACTGCTCAGAAATTCCTGCGCCTCTTTGGAAACGGTTTCTGGAATGTGCAAGAAGGGTTTTTCTTCAGTTGCTGTCGCCATATTCTTTTTCCGTTTTAAATTTGTGAATTCTTCGGCCAACTGATTTTTCGCTGGCTATCAGTCAGGTTCCGGAGTTGGGAAAGCCGTGGGATCGTTCTGGTAGATGGCGAAGATGTTTCCTTCGGGGTCCTCCACGATTGCGTACCAGGCTGCTTTAGGCACGGCCGCCTTTTCGCGCACGACTTTGCCGCCCATTCGTTGAACGCGGTCGATCGTTTGGTCGATGGAGTCCACCGAAACGTAATGGACCCAACTTCGCGGACCCGGAATCGGACGGTTCATTAGTCCGCCGCGGATGCCTTGGGCTTCGGGCGCTCCGGTCTGGATATGGAAGTAGTCGATGCCCGGCATTTTTTCGATCCCCCATCCAAACAGCTCGCGGTAGAACTCCGACAACTTGGCGAGATTGTCACCGTAAATTTCAAAGTGCGTCACCGAAGAGGTCATTGTTCTCTCTCAGTTATGCGGAGATTGCAGGACTTTAGATCCACGGGGGCCCCGCCTCGAGGGAAGGCGGGGCCCTGTGGATTGCCCACGGCGCTTACTATTTTCTAAGTGCTGCCGCGGCGGCCACCGCCCCCGTTGGGGGCACCAAGCAGGCGGCAACTGGATGCGAGTCGCTTCCGACCACTCCGGTCTTTAGCTTTCCGTCCGTCTCCCAGAGTTGGAGGCCGACGTGGTAGTCAACCGGGTTGGGTGGCATCCCGAGAGCCTGGAGCGTCTCTTCGACGCTGTTGTACGTGACGCCGATCTTCATGATCTTGCGCGCTTGCGCCGCCGTGGCTACTCTGCGGCCGAACTGCTTGCATACACTGACCGCCCCTTTGACTTGCTGGAGCGAAGTCGAGCGCTCCCGGTTCGCGCCCCAGATGTTGTCCTCGTTGCCCACTCGTACGTGAAGGCCAAGAATGACGCCCAAAGCTTGCAGCGTGTGGTTTCCCCGCATGCTGGACCAGATGGTCGGAACCGCGCCCTGTGGGATCCGTTCCAGGAAATGCATGACGTCAAAGGGGTTACGCCCGAGCGTGCCGCCGCCATAGGCTGCCAAGGCCACATTCAATGGCCCCATATAGACACCCGAGCGGATCAACCGCTCGACAATCTCGTACTGATGCACGTGGGCCAGTGGGAAGTATGGCTGGATGCCGTGTGCTTTGAGCCGCTTAAGATGCTCGAGATAGAAGGCGGGGGTCGAGTCCACCACCATGCCAGCCCAGGCGGCCTGCACCCTGGGATCCTCGAGATGAGTCCCTTTCACGTCGTCCTGGCTCATCATCGAAATGATGTCCCACAGAGAGGTACCGATGGTAACGGTTATAGACTCTGGCTTTGGGGTTAGTTCGGTGAGCATGTGCCGCGTGTCGTAATCCAGCCACTTGGCTTTCGACTCGTCGGTTTTCGGGGAGAATGAAATCGAGCCGCCCACCTGGATGATCATATCCGGCACGGCCTTTTTTACACGTTCGAGCAAGTAGCAGTACTGCTCGAAGTCCACGGAACCTTTTCCGGTTGCGGGATTGCGTACATGGAAGTGCAGGACCGTGGCGCCGGCTTCGTAGCAATCCACCGCCGCCTGGACCTGCTCGTCCCAGCTAACGGGGATGTCGGCGTCTTTCGGTAACCACTGCGGCCCGTAGGGAGCTGCCGTAATGATCAGCGGCTCCATATACTCGGGAAGAATCGAATTGTCTGTGTAATACATACCCTTTCCTCCTAGATGTGCACAGTTCTGTCTATGCGGGCAAAGTCCGCATTCCGTCAGTCGCTTACTAGGAGCCCGTCCGAGAATTCATCTCAAGTTTTGTTGAATTCACT
Organism: uncultured Acidobacteriota bacterium; assembly: GCA_963843265.1. Lineage (GTDB taxonomy): Bacteria > Acidobacteriota > Terriglobia > Acidiferrales > UBA7541 > Acidiferrum. Next base: position 37,054 of record CAWJJR010000010.1, read on the forward strand.
TGAAACCAAAAGAAGTGTGTGCAAGTTTGTGAGTCATGGCCAAGACTTACAAAATCTACCTTCCTGAACAAGATTTGCTGTTACCGCCAAGCCTTCGTGAGTGGTTGCCGGACGATCACTTGGTTTACTGTGTGTCGGATGTGGTGGACCAGTTGGACCTTTCGGCGATCGAGTCGGTCTATGAAGAGGAAGATCGCGGTCAACCACCGTATCACCCGCGCATGATGACCAAGATTCTGGTGTACGGCTATTGCGTGGGAGTGTTTTCCTCTCGCCGGATTCAGAAGCGTCTGGCGGAAGACGTGGCTTTCCGAGTATTGGCAGCCGGCAATCAGCCGGATTTTCGGACCATATCGGATTTTCGGAATCTTCATTTGAAAGCGCTGGAAGGACTGTTCCAGCAGGTGTTGCGCCTGGTGTTAGAGATGGGAGCGCTGAAGTTGGGACGTGTAGCTTTGGATGGGAGCAAAGTAAAAGCCAACGCGAGCAAGCACAAGGCCATGAGTTATGGACGGATGGAGGAGGCCGAGAAGCGGCTGCGGAAGGAAGTGCAAGAGTTGTTGAAGCGAGCGGGGGCCGCAGATGAAGAAGAGGATAAACGTTATGGTCGGGATCGCCGTGGGGACGAACTGCCGGAAGAGTTACAGCGACGGGAAACGCGGATAGCGCGGATTCAGGAAGCCAAGAAGGCATTGGAAGAGCGAGCGCGCGAGAAGGCCGAGAGCGAGGGTAAAGATCGCAAGGAAGCCAAGCCCGAGGCGAAGGCCCAATACAACTTTACCGATCCGGAGTCCCGCATCATGAAAGGGTCGGATGGATTCGTGCAAGGGTACAACACCCAGGTCGCGGTGGAGCCGCTTTTCCAATTGGTTGTGGGGCAGACCGTGACCCAAGCCGCCAACGATAAACAACAGGTGGTACCGCTGATCGAGGCGATCCAAGAACAATCGGGACAGAGACCGGAAGAAGTTTTGACGGACAGCGGGTATTGCTCGGAGGAAAATCTGAAGTACCTGGCGAAGAGAAGGATGGCAGGGTTCGTAGCGACGGAAAAGCAGAAACACGGTGAGCGGAGCGAGCCCTGCAAACGGGGACCCTTACCGAAAGATGCCAGTCGCGTAGAGCGCATGGATCGTAAGCTGAAGACGAAGGTGGGAGCGGCCGTTTACGCGAGACGAAAATGTATGGTTGAGCCGGTATTCGGGCAGATCAAGCAGGCCCGCGGATTCCGGCAGTTTCTTTTGCGGGGACTGGAAAAAGTACGAGGCGAGTGGGCTCTGATCTGTATGACCCACAATCTTCTGAAGTTTCACAAGATATGTTACGGATAAAGCGAGAAGAAAGAGCCAAAGAAGATGGGAAGTCGGAAAACGATGCTCCCGAGTAAGCCAATCATAGGAGCGGTCCCATCGTTAGCGGACGCGCACCGTATCGGATAGCCCTATATGGGCGCTTCGCGCGAAGGAATAGTCTTCAAAAAGTCAATTTTCGGACGGGCTCCTAGCTTGTTGGGTGCATTTTGAGCAGTGGCCTCAACGACGTCCACTGTCAAATGTGACAAGGGTCACAATGAGGCGTGACAGTGGTCTGAGGGCGTGGATTGAATCTGCTCCTGCTCCTCTGAACCATTCTCAGTTGCACTTCGTGATGGCGGGTTTTCACCGTTGCCGAGGCGGCATGATCCTCACGAGGGCTCAGCCAGCACCATAGGAAAGATGGTTCAATTCGAGGATTTTTACCTCGGCCGCAGAGATCGGACGAAGTCCCGTCCTTTCCCACGAAGCTGCCCAGCTCCTGAAGTCCGTGACTCTGGAGCTAGTCGTGTGTCCCAGCGAACGCCGTGTGCATTGCGTTGAGCTTGTTCTCATCCTCTACGCTTAGATTTCGAGGCCCCAATTCGATGTCGACTCGCTCAATTGTTCCCGTGAACGGAAACGGCGGCGGATAGGTGTTGCTGACGGGCGAACCTGTGTCCGATCCCACGCCGAACGTGTCGATTCCAAAGCGACCGGGGACCGTATGAGGAATACGCACCCGGCCTACCTCCTTCCGATTGATTCCGATAACTGCCTCGCCGCCTTTTCCCAATCCGCCGCCGTCGTATGCGAACTCCATCGTGACGGTAGACTTGCCGACGGGAACGGGAATGTTCGAGATGAGGTTCGTGCGCTCGCGCTCGAACCAGTTGTAATGGTAGACGAGCTTTCCGTCCTGAACGTAAAGCGCAAAGCCAGCCGACATGCCCCCTTCCGCCAAAATCACCCCTTCACCCCCGACGGGCAGGTCGATTTGAGCTGTGATCCTGTGCGAAACGTTCTTAGTGTTCGGTGCCGCAGTCTCAGCCAGCCGGGAAACCCCAGCGTAATACGTGAATTTGGAGCGCTTAGGGTCTGAGCCGCCGGGCGACGGTTTCGGCACAAAAGCTCGCCCAATGCCACGGTCATCAAGGGGGTAGACGTGGTTCTTCTCGCACTCCTTATCGAACAGTGCCCTTAGCTCGGCCAGCTTCTCCGGAAATTTAGCCGCCAAGTCGTTGCCTTCGCTGAAATCCTCGTCGAGGTTGTATAGCTCCCATTTGTCTTTCTCCCAATGGCCTGGGGCTAGATCCTGCCGCCAAGGCAGCGTATGCTGCGCGCAAGCGATCCAACCCTTGTCATAGATGGCCCGATTGGTAAATATCTCAAAGTATTGGCGCTCGCGCACAGGCAGAGCCTTGGCGTCGCCGAAGGTCGAAGCGATGGATACGCCGTCCATCGGTTTTTGATCGACGCCGTTGACTATATTGGGCGCTTGGATGTGAGCGACGTCTAAGATCGTAGACGCGATGTCGATCAAGTGCGTGAATTGGTCGCGTACTCCCCCTGCGTCCTTGATCTTCGCGGGCCATGAGACCACCATCGGGTTCCGTGTCCCGCCCAAGTGAGAGGCCACCTGCTTGACCCACTGGAAGGGAGCGTTTCCAGCCCACGCCCAGCCGACCGGGTAGTGCGGCTCGGTATGAGGCCCGCCGATGTCGTCGAGGATCTTCAGGTTGTCCGCCAAAGACGATGGGATGCCGTTGAGGTTCATCACCTCGTTAGCCGTCCCCGAAAATCCTCCCTCGGAACTCGCACCGTTGTCGCCCACGATGAAGAAGATCAGCGTGTTGTCGGCGTCCGGCAGTTGCCGAACAGCGTCGAGCAGTCGACCGCACTCGTTATCAGCAAAGGCTAGATAGCCTGCGAAGTTTTCCATAAACGCCGCAAACAACCTTCGTTCATCGTCGGACAGCGAGTCCCACGGCTTGACCCACTCTGGACGCGGCGTCAGAACTGTATCGGGCGGGATAATTCCCAAATCGAGCTGCCGCTTATAGGTCGCCTCGCGCACGGCGTCCCAGCCGACATCGAACATGCCCTTGAATTTCTCGCGCCAAGCGCGAGGCGAATGGTGCGGGGCGTGGGCTGCTCCTGGGGCGAAGTACATGAAGAAAGGCTTCTGCGGCGCGACCGACTTGTTGAAGCCCAACCAGTGAATCGCCTTGTCGGTCATGTCCGTCATGAAGTGATAGCCCTCTTCGGGCGTTTTGTCCGGCTCTACAGCGACCGTGTTCTCGAATATCACCGGATAGTATTGATTCGTCTCGCCAGCGATAAAACCGTAGAAGTAGTCGAATCCCAATCCTGTCGGCCAGCGGTCGAACGGACCTGCGACGCTGGTCTCCCAGTCCGGCGTGTTATGGTTCTTGCCGAACCAAGAAGTGCTGTAGCCGTTGCCTTTCAACATCTCGCCGATGGTCGCGGTGGTCTTCGGAATCATGCAGTTGTAGCTCGGGAAGCCCGTGGCCCACTCGACCAGAAAGCCCGATCCGCAATTGTGATGATTGCGCCCGGTGAGCATCGCTGCGCGCGACGGGCCACAGATCGAGGTGGTGTGGAAGCGGTTATAGCGCAACCCACCCGCGGCGAGCTTGTCCAGCGCGGGTGTCGGCACCGGACCGCCAAAGGTGCTGACCTGCCCGAAGCCCACATCGTCCAGCAGTATGACGACGACGTTCGGTGCTCCGGCGGGTGGCGCTGGAACCCTGGGCCAGTCCATCTCGGACTCCAGATAGGTCTTGCCGATCTTGCCCCGAAAAGGCAATTCTGGCAGCGGGAGCTTTGAGCGATCACGGTCCGCCTCATTGGTCGGTTTCTCTGTGTTGAGTGCCATCCTACTTTCTCCTTTTTCTTGAACTCATTGTTCCGGTTCGTTACCACCACTGGTCGGCAACGCGACCGCACAGCCAGTCACTGAGTGTGCTTATCGATTCGCCGTGGCGATCTTCATTTTTCACTTCGACGGCGAGACCCTCAAAGCTGTGCTCACTCACGTCAATCATGACGCCTAGCAAAGCGCGGCGCTGGATCTACTACCTCGCGCTTACGGTCTTCTGAGCTTTTTGTTTGACGAGATTTTCCTCCTCAGAGGTCTGAGAAATAAGTTCGACGGTCACCTTCTCAATCGTGCCGGTAAACTTGAACGGCAGTTTGTAGGTGAAGTCCACCGGAGAACCCACATCCATGCCGATGTCGAGTCCTTCGCCAAGCGTAAACTGCATGGGGATGGTCATTTCGAGCCGCCCTCCAGCTACCTTGGTTCCATTGGCGGTCATTGTGATGGTTCCTCCTTTCGCCATGCCGCCGCCGTCGTAGGCGAAATCGACCACAAGTCTCGCTTTGCCTTTTGGCAGGGGGTCTTTCGCCGCGAACGTGGGGCGCGCCACGCCCAGGAAGTTATAGACGAACGTCGGTTTCCCATCGCGTAAATAGAGGCCGTAGCCGCCCTCCACACCTCCGTGGGTAACGATCATGCCATTGCCACCATCGTCGGGCACTTCGATGTCCGCCGTGATCGTCCATGACTTGTTGAGCATCGGTGGTGAGCTGCCGTCAGGCAGCGCTACCATGCCGGGGTAATACTCCAGCTTCTTCCGCCCGGCAATCAGGCTGGGCCGGCCCATGAGCTCGCTGTTAAACCGTTCGACGCCACGCCAATCGAGCGGAAGCACCTGGAACTTCGCCGCCTCCACCCACCATAAATCCTGCAGCTGCCGCAGCTTTTCCGGGTTCGCTTGAGCGACGTCGTTGGCTTGGGAGAAGTCCTCGTCGATGTTGTACAGCTCCCAGCGCTGCTTGTCTGGGTCGAAACTTCCGCGATTTGCCTGCCAGGGAGGGAACGACAGGGCGGAAGCCATCCAGCCGTCGTGATAAATTCCCCGGTTGCAGCCCATCTCGAAGTACTGCGTGACCCGCTTGCTCTTAGCGTTCGCGTCGTCGAAGGTGAACCCGAAGCTAATGCCGTCGAGCGGCTTTTGTTCGATACCGTTGAGTTCGGTCGGCGGGGTGATGCCGATCAATTCGTAAAGGGTAGGCACCACATCGATAATGTGGAGGAACTGGTTTCGCAGCCCGCCCTTGTCTTTGATTCGTGCGGGCCAGGACACGATCATCGGATTGCGGGTGCCGCCGAAGTGGCTTGCCACCTGCTTGGTCCACTGGAGCGGAGTGTCCATCGCGTGTGCCCACGAGGCCGGGAAGTGGTTGAAGTGCTTCGGCCCACCGATTTCATCGATGAACTTCAGTTCCTCCTGCCAATGATCCGCGATGCCGTTGAAGTAAAGATTTTCGTTGAGCGTTCCTTCCAGGCCACCCTCGGCACTGGAGCCATTGTCGCCAGCAATGTAGATAAACACCGTGTTGTCAGCCTCGGGCAGTTGCTTAACCGCGTCAATGATGCGACCCATTTCGTAATCCACGCACGCTCCGTAGCCGGCAAATACCTCCATCATGCGGGCGTAGAGTCGCTTCTGATCGGCGTTCAATGAGTCCCATGCGGGAAGCCCGTTGGAGCGCTCGGTCAGCTTCGTGTTCGGCGGGATGACTCCGAGCTTCAGCTGCCGCGCAAACGTCTCCTCGCGATATGCATCCCAGCCCATGTCGAACTTGCCTTTGAACTTCTCAATCCACTCCTTCGGCGCATGGTGAGGGGCGTGCGTGGCGCCGGGCGCGACGTAAAGAAAGAACGGCCGATCCGGGGATATACTTTTCACTTTCCGTACCCAGCCAATGGCCTTGTCGGCAAAGTCGGTGGTCAGGTAGTAGTTCGGGTCAGTCGAGGCGGGGACAAGGTTGCGATTCTCGAACAGAATTGGGTTCCAGTGGTTCATGTCGCCACCATTGAAGCCGTAGAAGTAGTCGAAGCCGAGGCCGTTGGCCCAGCGGTCGAACGGACCTGCGGCGCTCGACTCCCAGGCCGGTGTGTTGTGGTTCTTGCCGATCCAGGCGGTCATGTAGCCATTCTGCCGCAGCACTTCACCGACACTGCCGCCACTCTTGGGTAACACGGCGGTGTAGCCGTCAAACCCGCTAGCGATCTCGCCGATAACGCCGGAGGCCACGTTATGGTGGTTGCGGCCAGTGATTAAGGCGGCCCGAGTCGGGCTGCACAGGGCAGTCGTGTGAAAACAGTTGTATCGGAGGCCCTCAGCGGCGAGCTTGTCCATCGTTGGCGATGGGATTCCGCCGCCGAATGTGCTGAACTGCCCGAACCCGGCGTCATCGAGCAGGATAAGCACAACGTTCGGTGCACGCTTCGGAGCCTGCACGGGCTGGGGGAATTGCGGCTTATCCGAGTCGAGGTAGGTGCGACCGACGTTGCCCGGGAAGCGGAAGTCCGGACGAGGCAGCACCGCCGGCGTACCCGGCAGATCCGCCTTCGGATTAGTCGCAGGGGGCGGCTGATTACCACCGCCAATGCTGGCTTTGGCCTTGGGTGATCTTGGTGTTGTCGTGTCCTGCTGTGGCTTCTTTTCGTTGGACATGCGCGTGTCCTTCCGGCATGAGATTCGAGTTGAAAGTCCTACCAGGCGACGTTGACTTCGCCTGAACACCAAGCCGTGTTTAAGCGAACAAGCCTCGCACTTCCGCCTCAGTGAGATAACTGTCAAAACATACAATGACACACAGATGGCGATCCACGATTTCAGATGACCTTTAACCCAACCACACGTCCAACGAGAGGAGATTCCTGTCGTCGGTCGATGCCTGATCCGCCCTTACGGCTTTGTAGCCTGCGGCTTTGGAATCCGCAACGTCCACGAAAAGCCAAATACGATGGTGCGGCCCTGCGGTCGAGCCAAGGCATGGTACTCATCGTAGTATTTGAAGAAGCCGACCACATTCTTCGCCGGGAGAATGAAATTGGCCTGAACACCGATTGCATGTACTGAATAGAACGGAATGCTACCCTCAGGGATAGGGATACCAGCAACGGTCAACGTTCCGCTGCTTTTCGAAACCTGCCACTGGTCGTATCCAACCAAACCGAGTTGGGCGAGCATGCTCATGTTTTTCTTCAGGGGAAGAACCTGCCCAATTCCCCACTCGTCGGTGAAGGTCTGTCCCGGCGTTATGTTGGTGCCACTCTTTTGGCCGTGGATTTCCCAGGCGGTGGCGAGGTTTGCAGTGGTTCCGTGGTTTTTGGTGATGTAAAGCGTGGTGCCACTCGTTATATCGTTACCCCAATAACCGGAACCCACATTGTTGCTGGCGCCCGCAGTGAATCGGCCCGTCGGAGCGACGAAAGCGTATCCGGCGTTGAAGTCCACTCGCTTGCCGAAGTGCCAACCGATGTTAATCGGCTGGACATACGTATCGGCGAAACCCGATCCTCCTCCGCCGGTGGTGAGATTCGTTCCCGTTATGTTAGCTACTAACTCGCCGTTGGCGTAGTTCAGTGCGATGTAGGGCATGAAATATCCGCCCAGGAACTTATGCTTCGGGACGTAGTAGAGAACGTTCTCATCCACCCAGAACGAATATGTCCCGTTAATTCCTGGGATGTTGTTCCCGTTGGGGCCATTCAATTGACTCGCAGAGTAATTGAGCGCCAGATTGGCGTAAGTGATGCCAGGATCAGGAATCACTCCGGCGTTGAGGCCAAACTGTCCCGGCACCCATTGCCCCTTCTGTTGCGCTAACGCGGATGAGGCGCCTACCAGAAACATGCAAGCAAGGAAAGCAGCCCCAAGCTTGATTCGGAATCGCAGTATTGTGCTCATTTCGTCCAATCGTGATGTCGTCATGTGGGATCCGCGGACAATATCTCCGGCCAGACACTCAGACACATTGATAACGATCAAGAGTCTATGAATATAGAGCCGACCGAATAACTGGCAAAATTGACAGTCCGCTTAGAAAAGGGACTGGGCCTATCGGCGTTGGTCCCGAGTCACGGCAAAACCGGTAGTAATGCTCGGAGTTAGCAAAACTGCTTCCCACAGAAGCTCTTGTGGCCATTGATGGAGGACTGGCAGGATTGTGGGCATTCCAGAAATTAATTAGTGGACCTCCTGATCTGACCGAGCAGCTGGGGATGCCGGCGAGGGTGAAGGTCTGATCGCCGACCTTGGCGATTACGTCGGCGGATGCGCCAGTGCTCTCTCCCGGGCCAGTGGGAACGGGATAGAGCAGCATGCCGCCAGACAAAGCTAGAACGACCACGCCGAGCAAGATGCGAGAAAGAAGCTTTTGCTTATTGTCTGAGCTGCCAGCGATCCGCTGAAACCCTCAAGTCTGGGAGCAAACTCAACTTTCTAGAAGATAGGGGGCTTGCGCCTCAAATGGAATTGTAGGAGGACACGCTGGAGAAATTCGTCGAATCATGGGAATTCGGAGACGGGAGACAAAAGGGGAGGCGCTCGGGAAGTTCACAAGCGCCTCCTTTACTACGTCAACGTAAACCGTACCTCACTGGATCACCTCCTTCTCGGCGAAGACGCCGATGTCGACAAGAGTGTCGAGTAGGCTGAGTATAGCGCGGGATTAGGGAGATGTCAGGAGAAGCGTTTCCTTGATTTTGGGAGTTCAGCACGCAAAAGGCATTCACCCGTATCTGCACTGGGCTGGACTTGAGCCAGCTCAACTGAGAAGCTGAAGAGCACTGACTATCTCGAAATGATGCCGCTTTGAAGCACCTGTCCTTTCGTACAGGTGCAAGATCCAATTGGAATGATATGCTGTGCCCAATCCGAGGTAAGAATTATGGGCATCGCGGCTGACATTCTCGACTTACGAGAACATCATTTCAGCAGTGTGGCTGAACTTCTTTCCGCACTCGATCAAGTCTGTGACGCGCCTGTCGACAAGATTGCAGCCCGAGTGTTCCCGGCTAGCGCAGCCGCCGATCTAGTTCTGACCAATGTGGCGGCTCATGCGGCTGAAGCGCTGAGCGAACAACCCACCAGTCGCAAAACCCGGCGAGCCGCTTCGCCGTCGCGCCGCAGGAACAGGCGGTCCGTTCCAGGCCAACCACCGCAGCAGCGCTTGTTGCTCGCGCAATCCGACAGAACCCTCCTTTGAGTCCCAGGTCCCGTTACGGCGATGAGCCGGCACGGTCGGGACGACAGCCGGCACAAGTCTCTCGCGTAATTTAGGCCAGGTGCGGCGGTGATCTGAGTCACTGCGGCGATTCCGCGATAAATTGGACAATTCTGCGCTTTGCAATGCAACATCGATTTGAAGAGGGCTGGCCTCAGCGGGAAAGATGGCTACGCTCTCGTGAGCATTCCGGTTGTTAATCTGTTGAGCCGCTTAAGGAGAGTGCTATGAAGTTTCGCGCGTGCAGTTCGATGCTGGCAGCCTTGTTTTTGGCTGTCGTGGGAGTCTCGTTTGCTCGTCCGCAAACGGGCGCAAATTCCGCTTCGCGGAAAGAGTCTATTTTGACGGCCGATGAGGTGGGCAAAAAGCTGCTGCCTGAGAACGTGTTCTTTCGCGGGCAGGTGGCGTCGGTGCAGGATCGCAACACAGGCGGCGTTCGCTATGCGGATGGGTTTCTGGTGCTCGCGGGGCTTGTGGATAGCTCCGGTTACGCGACTGGCATAAAGGAAAAATATCAGGCGTATCTGATCAACGAAGTGCCGATCGAAATCGGCGGGGAAACGCTGAAGCCCGGGGCGTATGGCATCGGCTTCCTCGAAGGCAATAAGTTTGTGGCGATGGACATCGGGGCGCACGACGTTTTGCAGGCCGGCTCCACGAGAGATACGGAGATACGGCGGCCGGTGCCGCTGCAGTTTAGGGCAGGGCCAGTGGATGGGACTTACCGGCTTTACCACGGCCGAGAGTATGTGGAATTTCACCGCGCGAAATGACAGTCTGCGTTCCTGAAGTTACTCCCTGAAAACGAACGACTCTCGAAGACAGTGCGGGCTGCCTGTTTCGGCGGATGCCGCTTTGGCAAACGCTGGAGCGGTATTCGTGCCGGTGGGTCATTCGTCGCGGAGGGCGACGACGGGATCGAGGCCAGCGGCGCGGCGGGCGGGCAGCCAGGCTGCGACGGTTGCGATGATGACGAAAAGGACGGCCATGGCGATGAAGGTGGCGGGGTCGGTGGCTTTAATGCCGACGAGCATGGAAGCCATTTCGCGGGTGACGGCGTAAGCGGCAAAAAGACCGGCAGCGACGCCGATGATGGTGAGGCGAAGTCCCTGACCGACGACGAGTTGGAAGATGTTGGTGGGTTGAGCGCCGAGGGCCATGCGAATGCCGATTTCGGCGGTGCGCTGGCGGACGACGGTGGCGAGGACGCCGTAAAGCCCGACGCCGGCGAGGAGCGCGGCGATGACCGCGAACGTTCCGATGAGGAGCAAGGAGAAGCGCGTGCCGGCTTGGGCTTTGTCAATCAGGGCATCCATGGGCTGGAGGTCGGTGATCAAGAGATGCGGATCGAAAGTTTTGAGGGAGGCGCGAACGTCGTTGGCGTAGTTGGAGGGATCGCCATCGGTGCGGAGGGCCCAGCGGTCGGTGTCGCCGGAACCGAGGTAGGCGTCGGGAAAATAAACTTGCTCGCGGCCGGGGTCGGTTAGGGATACGCCGCGCTGGTGGGCAACGACGCCAATGATTTCGACCCAGACGGGTTCGGGAGTTTGAATGCGGATCAGAATGCGCTTGCCGACGATGGATTGGCCGGGATAAGCGAGACCCGCCAGAGTTTTATCGACGATGGCGTAGGTGCGGCCGGGCTGGTTGTCGTCGTCGGTGAAGGCGCGGCCTTCGAGAAGAGGGGTGTGCATGGTTTCGAAATAGCCGGGAAGCACGATGATTGGATCGACGGCTTTGTATTTGCTGGCGTCGGAGAGCGCTTCTTCGGTGCCCCAGCGAATGGGGCTGTAGCCGCCAGTGAGCGGAAATGGATCGGAGGCGGTGACGCTGTGGACGCCGGGGATGGCGCGGAGGCGATCTTCGAGCTGGCGCGTGGCGACGGCGCGCTCTTCGGGCTTCTGGAGAAACCGATCGGACTGAACTTGAAAGGTGAGGAGGCCGTGAGGATTGTAGCCGGGATCGATGTGCTGCAAATCTAGAAAACTGCGGACCATGAGGCCACAGCCGATGAGCAGGACGTAAGCGAGAGCGACTTCGAGACCGACAACGATTTTGCGCGCGAGACCGCCGCCGGCGAGGCCTTCGCTACGGCTGGCGCCGCGGAGGACGATCATGACGTCTGGACGAGCGGCGCGCCAGGCCGGAGCGAGGCCGAAGATTGCGGCGGCCAGGAGGCTCGAGAGGATCGTGAAAATTAGAACGGTGGAATCGATGCGAATTGTTTCGAGGCGCGGAAGATGCGCGGGAGCGATGGCGAGGAGCTCGTGAATTCCGAACCAGGCAAGGCCGAGGCCGCCCAGCGCGCCGATGGCCGCGAGAAGCACAGCTTCGGCGAGGATTTGGCGAGCGAGATCCCAGCGGCTGGCGCCGAGAGCGGTGCGAATGGCGAGTTCGCGCTGGCGCAAGGATGCACGTACCAATAAAAGATTGGCGACGTTGGCGCAGGCAATGAGCAGAAGAAAAATAACCGAGCCCATGAGCGCGAGAATGGCGGGGCGGACTTGGGAAACGAGATGCTTGCGCATGGGCTCGACGCGGATGGCGTAGCCGGCGGTGTTTTCAATCGAGAAATTTTTCCGCGTTTCGGCAGCGACTTGATCGACGGCGGCTTGCGCGCGCCCGATCGTGACGCCTGGTTTCAGCCGGCCGATTACGCGCATCGAGACGCCATTGCGGTTCGCGGCATCGTAGCCGAGACGATTAGCGATCCAGACTTCGGGCGCGGCTTCGAGATCGGCGGAGGGCGGGAAGTAGATTTGAAAATGGGGGGCGAGGACGCCGACGACGCGCGGACTAAAAGGCTTGCCCTTGTTTAAGGTTTGACCGATGGCGGCGGGATTCGAGCCGAAGCGGCGCTGGAAATATTCGTAACTGATGATGGCCATGATGGGCAACGGGGGAGTGGTCGGCGCCGACTGGGTTCCCGTCGCGGGGGGAGGCGGTTGGGGCTGGCCGTCTTCGTCGGAGAAATCGCGGCCGAAGAGGATTCTGGCACCGACGAGGCGGAAATAGTTCGTGGTGACTATACCGAAGTGGACTTGCTCGGGCGTGCCGTCGTCGCCGGTCAAGGTGATGGGGAAAGTGAAGACGCCGGCGAGGCCCTGGAAATCGTCCTTCGTCCCTTCGCGCAGGTCGATAAAGTCAGCGTTGGAAAAAGGAAAGTCTTTGACGCCGCGATTGCGCATGTCGCTGGGGAGGATGACGAGCTGATCGGGATTCTTGTAAGGCAGCGGGCGCAGGAGCACAGCGTTGGTGACGCTGAAGATGGCGGTGCTGGCGCCGACGCCCAGAGCGATGGTGAGCGCGGCGGTGAGAGCGAAAACGGGGCTCTTGCGAAGTGCCCGGCCTGCGAATGCCAGATCGTGTAGCAGCATCGTTCTCCCCAATTCAGAGGTTGCCGTTGCGGGAATAATGGTACTCCCGTTTCGCCCAAGCGGCGGCGGAGTCTCGATCGTGAGCGCTTTCCCAGACGTCCGGCAAGACGGTCTAATCAAGAACCGATGGTGTAGCATAATATTCAGAATCGATAATTGGACGGAGGCCAAGGGGGCGGCAACGATGGGTCAAATGCGGCGCGGCGGAGTCAAAATATGGCTGGCGAGAGTTTGCGCGCTAGCGCTGCTGGTGACATTGTCGCTTGGCTGGCCCGCGCAGACCGCCGCTTATGCCGTGCTGGCGCATGAGGCGATCGTCGACAGCGCATGGGACACCAGCATACGGCCGCTGCTCTTGAAGCGGTTTCCCCAGGCTACGAAGGAAGAAATGAAGGAGGCGCACGGGTATGCGTATGGCGGCGCCATCATCCAGGACATGGGTTATTACCCACACGGAAATAAGTTCTTCAGCAACTTGACGCACTACGTACGGAGCGGAGATTTTATCGTGGCGCTGCTTCGAGATTCCAAGGATCTCGACGGCTATGCTTTTGCCCTCGGGGCGCTCTCTCACTATGCCGCGGACAACGACGGCCACCAGATTGCCGTGAATCGCTCGGTTCCCCTGCTATACCCCCGTTTGAAAAAGAAGTACGGCGACGTGATTACGTATGAAGAAAATCCACTGGCGCACGTGAAGACGGAATTTGGATTCGACGTTCTGGAAGTAGCGCAGGGACGCTACGCGCCCACGAGTTATCACGACTTCATCGGCTTTGGAGTTGCCGTGCCTCTCCTGCAACAAGCGTTTCAGGAAACCTATGGCTTGGATCTCAAAAGCGTGCTCACGAACGAAGATAAAGTGCTTGGTTCTTACCGATATGATGTGAGCCAGCTTCTCCCCAAGGCAACGCGCATTGCCTGGAGCCTGAAGAAAGACCAGATCCTCAAGGACGAGCCCGGGATGACGAAAAGAAAGTTCCTCTACAATCTTTCGCGTGCGAGCTACCAAAAGAACTGGGGGAACGTATATGAGCGGCCCACTTTTTGGGAAAGGTTTCTCGCCTTTCTTACGAGGATTCTGCCGAAGGTAGGTCCGCTCAAAGTGCTGGAACTGCGGACGCCTACGCCCGAGGCGGAGCGGCTTTTTGAAGCCAGCTTCGATGCGAGCTTGCAGCGCTACGAGAAGCTGCTCGAGGAGCAAAGCTCCGGCCAACTGAAACTTCCCAATGACAATTTTGACATCGGCGAAGCAGCGGGTCCCGGAACGTATTGGCTCAACGATGAGACGCAAGCAGAGCTGCTCGACGCACTGGCAAAGCAGAACTTTAGCGGCGCCTCGCCGGGGGTTCGGGCCGAACTCCTGGGATTCTTCGCCGATCCGAATGCGCCTTACACGATCAAGCGCAAACCAAAAGTGTGGGCGAAAGTTCAGATCCAGCTTGAAGAATTGAGGAAGGCGCCTCGACCAGGAGCAGTCAGCGATGCGGTCAATCCTTCCCGACAAACTACGAGCAAAGACCCGGTAGTGAGTTCGCTTTTTGAGTAATATGCACGTCTGAAGTGTTTTGCCCACGATTCTGCCGCCCTGGCAGACCGATTACGAGGCTTCCCCTGCGCGCTTTTCACAGAAAAAATCACTGCGTCATCCAGAAAACCGCGCCTTTGGTTCTTGGCGGTCGCTCTTAACGCTTTCCGTACATAGCGCCGGCCGTGCGGTAGCTGGCGCGCTCCGCAGGGGCGAGCCCGCGGGAAACCGCGGCGATGCGCGTATCATCGAACCCTAGGGATGATCAAACTTAACGCACCTCGAAAGCGGAGCTCTGTGTTTTTTCTGGCGATGGCTTTTGTGCTGGCGGGCGCTCTTGAGCCCGGGAGTCCGCTGGCGCCTGCGGCAAACGCCACAGCGCAAACGCCCGCGGCGGGGGCGCCAACATTCTATCGCGATGTGCAGCCGATTTTGCAGGGGCGTTGTCAGCTATGCCATCGTGCCGAAGGCATTGCGCCGATGCGCTTAGAAACCTATGAGCAGACGCGGCCGTATGCGGCGGCAATAGCGGCGGCAGCGAAAGACAGGTCGATGCCGCCGTGGTTTGCCGATCCGCGCATCGGACACTTTTCGAATGATCCTTCTCTTACGACGGAACAAATCGCTGCGCTTGCAGCTTGGGCCGCGGCTGGAGCGCCTGCAGGGAACCCGGACGATGCGCCGCCGCCGCGACATTGGGCGGAGAGTTGGAGCATCCCGCAGCCGGACTTGATTTTGAAGATGCCTAAGGCGGTGCCGATTCCCGCGACCGGCGATGTTGAATACACGTACGAGATTGTGCCGACGGAATTCAAGACGGATAGATGGATTCGGTCCGTGGAGATTCTTCCCTTGATGCGCGCGAACGTGCATCACGCGGTCGTATATGTGCGGCCACCGGATTCGAAATGGATGCAGCACGCGCCGATCGGAGTTCCCTTCACGGCGTCTACGCTGACAGATCCTGACGATCGTCGTGGGGCGAATTGGACGGACAGCGATGTTCTGCTTGTATATGCGCCGGGGAGTTCGCCGGATGATTGGCCGGAAACAATGGCGAAATTCATTCCGGCCGGATCCTACCTGGTTTTTCAAATGCACTACACAACTAACGGGCACGCAGGCGACGACCGGACGAGCGTGGGACTGATTTTCTCGAAGCATACTCCGGCGCAGCGCGTGCTGACGCTGCAACTGACGAACGATCACTTTGTGATTCCGCCGGGAGTGCCGGATTATCGCGTGGAGGCGGACGGGACGTTGCCGAACGATGCGCTACTGCTTAGTTTCTTTCCGCACATGCACCTGCGCGGAAAAGAATTTCGGTACAACATCATTCACAAACCGACCGGTCCAAACGAAAGGCCGGACCAGGAAATTGAACCGCTGCTGGATGTCCATTATCATTTTCACTGGCAGATGAGCTATCGGCTGGCGAAGCCGCGATTGCTGAAGGCGGGGACGGAACTGCAGGCTGTCGCCTGGTTCGACAATTCGCGCGACAATCCGCACAACCCGGACCCTGACGCCGCGGTGCGCTGGGGAGAGCAGACGTACGACGAAATGATGGTGGGCTTTTTTGACGTAGCGGTGGCAGCGGGCATGGACAAGAAAAGCTATTTTATCCGGCATTGAGACGCGATCGCCGGAGGTTCTGGAAAAGCAGGAGCAAACATGGAAATCCGCAGCGAATACGTGGAATTGAGTGTGAACGATGGCACGACGATGCGCGCGTGGGTGGCGCGGCCCAAGCAGGAAGGCGCGCACCCTGGATTGCTGGTCTTCCAGGAAGCCTTCGGCGTGAACGCGCATATTCGAGATGTCGCAGGGCGCTTTGCGCGGGAAGGATTTGTAGCCGTGGCGCCCGAGTTGTTCCATCGCACCGGGGCCGGATTTGATGGGCGCTACGATGATTTCCCCAGCGTTATGCCACACATGAAGGCGCTGAACGATGCATCGATGGCGGCGGACCACCGCGCTGCGTTCGACTGGCTGCGAGGAGCGATAGGCCCGCAGCTGCCAATTTCGGCGATCGGCTATTGCATGGGAGGGCGCGCGGCATTTCTTGCGGCCGTCACACTGCCGCTAGCGGCCGCGATTTCCTACTATGGCGGCGGGATCGCGCCAAATGCGACCAATCCAGGATTGCTCGGCCGTGCCAGCGGAATCCAATCGCGACTGTTGTTTTTCTGGGGCGGACGGGACAAGCACATCCCGCCAGAACAGGTGCGCGCGGTGACGGATGCGTTGCGCGCCACGGGGAAAAACTTCGTAAACGTGGAAATTTCGAATGCCGACCACGCCTTCTTCTGCGACGCCCGCGCCAGCTACAGCCCATCGGCGGCACTGCTGGCGTGGCCGCTGACGCTGGCGTTCCTCAAGGCGCAATCGGCTTAAGCGGAATCCTGAAAGTACGCAAAAAGGAGTCGGCCGGAACAGAAACGCGCCGGCTGTCCATTCGGGCAATCCTACCTGCCCCAAAGGCGGATATGCGCAACCGCTATTTGCTGTTTAACCACCGCAAGGAGCGGCGGCCTTCCGCGTTCTAATTACTGTGCTAGATTTTGAGATTGGCGAGAATGGCGCGAAAAAACCCGTGAGCCCACAGACACAATACGATCCGAACCATCCGAAGATAAAGCGCGTGGAAGTGTATTGGCATACGGTGACGTACAAGACCGTCGCCTTATACGTCGTTTTAATAGCGGTGATTCTCGTCGCGGCGCTCTATCTCCTCAACCCAAATATCTATACAGAAGCGTATGACCGGTTTGCCAAATCCATCACGAGCGACAGCGATGCGCCGGCGATCACGCAGACGCAGGCCAGATTCGTCAACCTCGACGGAAAAGTGCAGGTGAAGAAAGTAAATTCGGTGAATTGGGTGGATGCGGATTTTCACACCACGCTGGACAAGGGCGATCAAATCCAGACTTCGTCGGACGGAGCGGCGCGCATCACCTTCGCCGACGGCACGACGTACACCGTAAAGTCGGGGACCTTTATCACGGTGGAAGAAAACTCGATGGGGCGGGAAAAACCATCCAGTTCGGGAGTGCGCATCAGCACCGGCCAGGTGGATCTGCGTACGCCAAATTGGTCCTCGCCGGATTCGAAAGCTGCGGTTAGCGTCGAGGACACGACAGCCCAGGTGCACTCGAACAGCCATGCGGACGTGACCGCCGACCCGGAACATAAGGAAGACCAGATCGTGGTCACAAGCGGAAGTGCGGAAGTGCAGCGCGGCGAGGAAAAGGTGGAGATTGGGCAGTACCAGAAGGCAGTTTTTTCCACGGCCGGCCCAATTACGAAGTCCGATGTGCTTGCGCCTCCGGATTTGGTTTTGCCGCGCAACTTCGAGCCGCTGATCGTTGAGAATCCGAAAACGGCGTCCGTTCATTTCGAGTGGAAGGCCGTGCCTCAGGCAGTTTCCTACACACTGCGAGTCAGCGCGACAGCCATGTTCACAAAAACGGTGAAGGAAATTCCCGGGATCACGGGGACGACCGCGGAAGTCTCCGGCCTGGATGCCGGCGATTATTTCTGGACAGTCACCGCGTCCGACGCAAAAAAAGAGACGAGCGGGGGCAGCGAATCGTTCCGTTTCACGCTCGTGGCCCAGGGGAAAACCCAGGAAATGTTGCTGGAGATTACGGGAACGCAGATTCACGGACGCGTCGTGGAAATTATCGGCAAGACGGAACCAGGCGCTGCGCTGCTGGTGAACGGGCAACCGGTTCCCATTATTGCGCCGGATGGAACCTTCCGGCACTTTACCGAGCCACTGGAGCCCGGCCAGCATACTATCGTCATCATCGGCGAAAATCGCCGGGGAGGCACGGGACATCAGTCGGTGACGATCGTTGTTCCCAAATAAAAGTTTCGAGCGAAGATCGCTTTTGATCTCGGAAGAAAAAAGAGGCAGGCGCGACTTTGCGCCCGGCGGCAAGTCCGGAGACAATGGTCTGGTTGGCCGCGCGGCGGTAGAACGAACCGTCAAATTGTTTTGCAGTTCGTAGCCGGCTGGATGGCGTAGAGGTTTTCTCTTTGGGGGCGGGGGGAATGAATAAGAACGGTTACAACCTGAGGTCGGTGTTCAGTTTGTTTTCTTCCGACCTGGCCATCGATCTGGGAACGGCCAACACGCTGGTGTTCTCGGCCGGCAAGGGCATCGTGGTGAATGAGCCCTCGATCGTGGCGATCAATAAATCCAGCGGCGAAGTGGTGGCTGTCGGCCGCGAAGCCAAAGAGATGCTCGGCCGCACGCCGGGCAACGTGGTTGCCATCAAGCCGATGAAGGACGGGGTCATCGCGGACTTCAAGGTCACCGAGAAAATGCTGACGTATTTTATTCAGAAGGCGCACAATCGGCGCGTACTGGTGCATCCGCGCATCGTCATCGGAGTGCCGAGCGAAATTACGCCGGTGGAAAAGCGTGCGGTGCAGGACTCCGCGTATCGCGCGCGTGCCAGCGAAGTTTATCTGGTGGAGCAAGCCATGGCGGCGGCCATTGGAGCGGGCCTGCCGATCGAAGAGCCTTCCGGCAACATGGTCGTCGACATCGGCGGCGGGACGACGGACATTGCGGTCATCTCCATGAGCGGCATCGTTTACTCGCGCTCCGTGCGCGTCGCCGGGAATGAGATGGACGAAGCGGTGATGCAGTACTTGAAGCGCAAATACAACTTGCTGGTTGGCGAGCGCACCGCGGAACAAATCAAGATGGAAATCGGCTCGGCGTATCCGTTGGAAAAGCCGCTGACGATGGAAGTGAAGGGCCGCAACTTGATTGAAGGCGTGCCGCGGACTGTCACGATCGACGACAGCGAAATTCGCGAGGCACTCAGCGAATGCGTCGCGACTATTTTGAATGCCGTACGAGTGGCTTTGGAACGGACACCTCCGGAGCTCTCCGCCGATATCAGCGACCGCGGCATCGTGCTGACCGGCGGCGGCGCGCTGCTGAAGAATCTGGACAAGCGCATCCGCGAGGAAACTGGCCTTCCAGTATCCATTGCCGACGACCCGCTGGCCTCCGTGGTGCTGGGCACCGGCAAAATGTTGAGCGATTTCCGGCTGTTACGCCAGGTTTGCATCGACTAACGAGCTTTCCGGATTTGATGCTGTTGCAGAAATTTTCAATCGCACAGAGCAAGGTCTGTGCAACTGGATTCCATGGTCGCCATCCCCTCCCGTCATAGATCGCTATTCCTGCTTGGAGGCGTTGTGCTTCTGCAGGTGCTTCTGCTGGCCGTGCAGATCAAGCGCGACTCGCAGGGCCGGCTGATCCGGGTGTGGACGGTCGGCGCAGTGTCGCCCTTCGAACGAGCGGGCGCGCACGGTATCAGTAGCATTCGCGAGGTTTGGAACCATTATTTCGCATTGCAAAACACTTCGCGGGAAAACGAAGAATTGAAGCGCGAAAATGACGCGCTGAAACTACAAATCACGCAACTCCAGGGCAAAGCTTCTGAAGCAGACCGTCTTGCCGCCCTGTTGAAATTCCGCCAGACGAATGTGGACGTACCGATGGTCAGCGCCCGGGTGATTGGCGGAGGCGCGGACTCTGCCAGCCAGACTATCTATCTGGACCGCGGCGCGCGAGATGGCATCAAGCGCAACATGGGCGTGATCACGCCGGATGGCGTCGTGGGCAAAGTGATCGAATCCTATAAGGACACCGCGCAGGTGCTCCTCCTGACCGACAAAGACAGCGGCGTTGGCGCGATGCTGGTTGACTCGCGAATTCAGAGCCCCGTCGGCGGCACGGGCGATCCGCTGCTGGTCATGAAATATATTCCCAACGATGACAGTGTGAATTCGGGCGAGCGCGTCGTGACGAGCGGCATGGATCGCATCTTTCCGCCCGACTTGCCTGTCGGCACCATCGCGGACATCAAGCCAGGGAATCCCTTCAAGCAGATCCATGTGCGGCCGGCAGCGAATCTGCAGCGGCTCGAAGAAGTGTTCGTCCTCATGACGATGAGGCCGCTGGAAAACAAGCAAGACTCAGGTGCTCCGAATGCGGATGCACCCGCGGCAGCTCCTTCCGCTTCAACAGCCAAACCGGGTTTGCCCGAGAAGCCATGAACGACACATTCGACATTCGCGGCAGCGAATTGCACATTGAAGTCCACAAGTTCCGCGCCGGGGCCATCGTTTTGGCTGCGGCCTTTGCGCTCGTATTGCAGGCATTTCTTCCCATTTATTTCCCGAAGGCCGGCATACTGGACCTGCCACTGCTCATCACCATTTATTTTGGATTGAGCCGCAGAAATCCTTCCACGGGATTGCTTCTCGGAATGGTTATCGGCATCCTGCAAGACAGTCTGAGCGGCCCTACTGTTCCCCTCGGCCTCTATGGCATCGCGAAAACAGTGATCGGATATTTGGCGTCCTCGATTGGCGCGAGGCTGGATACCGAACATCCCGCGGCGCGCTTTGCCTTGACCACCGCCTTTTTCGTCGTTCATCAAGGAATCGTTGCTTTGACGCAGCGGCTGCTCCTTTCGCAGTCAGAACGCTGGTTTAACTGGCATCTTGGCACTGCCGCGCTCATCAACGCCGTTGTCGCCGTGTTCCTTTTCATGCTTCTCGACCGCCTGCGCAAACCCTCTTAGACTTCACGCACCCAACAGAAATTCTTTGAAGTCGTCGTAGACACTGGACATTGGCAACGACAGCTTGTCACGCTTCAAATAGGCAGCGAGGCGATCGGGGAGCGGCGGCGCTGCGCCTATCGCACGCTGCACGACGTCGGCGAATTTTGCAGGGTGTGCCGTAGCCAGCACCAATCCCTGTGCGGGCTCGGAATGCTCGCGCTTGTAGGCCTCCCAGCCCAGAATGCCAACGGCCGTGTGCGGATCGGCAATATAGCCAAAGCGGTCGTGGATGGATTTCATCTCCTGGAGCGTCTCGTCGTCCGTTGCGGAATGGCCCCAGATTTCGCGCCGTACGTACTCGAGCCGCCCACGGCACAAATCCAGCAGGCGGGGGAAATTATTCGGATTGCCGACGTCCATGGCGTTCGAAAAGGTTTGCGTCGCCGGGCGTGGATGAAATTCTCCAGACCGCAAATACTCGGGCACGGCGTCGTTCGCGTTAGTGGATGCAACAAACATCGCCACCGGCAAGCCGATGCGCTTGGCGAAAATTCCCGCCGTCAAATTCCCAAAATTGCCGCTCGGGACGGACACAATCAGCGGCACGGACGCAACAGGCAACTGCCGGTACGCGGCCACGTGATAAAACATTTGCGGAAGGAGCCGCCCGATATTGATCGAATTCGCCGACGTGAGAAACGCGCGCTTGTTCAGCTCGACGTCAGAAAACGCCTGCTTCACGAGACGCTGGCAATCGTCGAAACTGCCCGCGATTTCGAGCGCGGTGATATTTTCTCCCAGCGTCGTGAACTGTTTTTCCTGGGCTTCACTGATGCGCTTCGAAGGATACAGAATCACTACGCGAATCCCCGGCACGCCAAGGAATCCGTGTGCTACGGCGCTTCCCGTGTCGCCGGAGGTCGCCACGAGAACGGTCAACGGCCGCGTTTCTCCACGCACGAAGTAGCCCATCAGGCGCGCCATGAATCGCGCGCCAAAATCCTTGAACGCCAGCGTGGGGCCGTGGAATAACTCGAGAATGTGCAGGCCCGGCGAGAGCGAAACCAGCTTCACCGGAAAATTGATGGCCTCTGCAACGATTTGCCAAAGCACTTCTTCCGGCACATCCGGGGTGGCGAAAGGGCGCACCACGCGAAAGCAAACTTCCGTGAATGGCAGCCTGCGAAACTCTTCGAGCTCCTGCGGCGAACGCCGCGCGATTTCGGCCGGCATGTACAGCCCGCCGTCAGGCGCCAGACCGCGCAGAACTGCTCCGCGCAGAGAAGTCAGCGGCGCTTTGCGGCTGGTGCTCCGGTATCTCACCGCCCACGCTCGAGCGGGCGAAGAATTTTCGCGAGAAATGCTTGCGTATCGAATACTGGGTCATGCAGTTCCGCGACTTGCAGCGTGCAATGCGCCAGTGCTTCGTAGCTTTGTCGCCGCGCGGCGATCAGGGCGGGATAGCACCGCGCCACCGTCTCTCGCGCTGTTTCGCCCTTCTTCGGCTGGAAAGCGCCGCGCCACAAAACCGGCTTTGGATCACTCAAGTAGCGCTCGATCATGAGTTGCTGCTCTTCCGCAGACGCCGCGAGATAAACGATGGTCATCTGCCGCCGCATCCGCAGAAGCAAATTATTCCCGGTGTAGATCACGCTTCCCGTAGTGTCCAAGACAAGTGGTTTATCCGGCTCACGCTCCCGTCCCGTGAGCACCTCGCCCAAGGTGTGGATTTCTTCTTCAAGATACTGCGCCTCGCGCTCCGCATATTTCTCATTGTCCGGCCAGCCCATCCATGCCGCCACACCGTTGATTCCCGAATAACCGCCCGCTGCCAGCCGCGACGCCAGTTTTTCCTCGATGCGGTCGTCGCAGGAAATAGCGGTCCAACCCTCGGCCGCTAATTTCTTTGCCCAAAAGGATTTTCCAGCGCCAGACATCCCGACAAGAGCCAAACGCAGTGGCAAGGAGGGTTCGCTTTGCATGAGAGCAGTCCAAATACGATAACGCGTGCCGCAGCCACGGAGCAAGCCGCGAGACTGACGTCATCAAGCAGCAAAACAAGCTGTTGTAGCAAGTGCCGTCCAGCAAGTGTTACGATACGACGAAATGAAAATCTCAATGAATCAGCGCCTTTGTGGATCTGTTTTCCTGAGGTTAAGCGTTTTAGCTTTCCTCGTCGCGGGAGTAGCTCTCGCACAAACTCAGCCGGTCTTCCGTCTCGATGGCGGCAACACCACGTATGCGTTCGGCGTGAACGAGCGCGGCGAGTTGCAGCCGCTCTATTGGGGTGGGCGCGTGGGCGCGCACGACAGTATTCCTACGGCACATTCTCTCCGGGAATGGGCCTCTTTCGATTCGCCCTATACCACGACGCCGCAGGAGTATGCCAGTTGGGGCGCGGGGCTGTATACCGAGCCTGCCCTCAAAGTAACTTTCGCCGACGGCAATCGAGATCTCGCGCTTCATTTTGTCACTGCTACCCCGAAAACTCCGCAAGCAATCGATGTACTCCTAAAGGATATTTCGCGCGAGATTTATGTGACCCTTCACTTCTCGATGGACGCGGACACCGGCATTCTGGCCCGCTCCGCCGAGATCGAAAATCGTGAGAAGCAGCCGGTGGTCATCGAGCAGGCTGCCGCCGCGCAATGGACCCTGCCCCCCGCGCGCTACACACTCAGCTATCTGACAGGCCGCTGGGCCGGCGAATGGACGCTGAACCAGGAGCCGATTCTCGGCGGCGCCCGCGTCATCGAAAGCCGCCGCGGAACCACCGGGCATCAAGCCAATCCGTGGTTTGCGATTTCCCGCGACGATAGCCACGCATCCGTGGGACCGTTTGCCGCTGGCGAAGAGCACGGCGAAGTTTGGTTTGGCGCGCTGGCGTGGTCCGGCTCCTGGCGCATTACGGTGGAACACACGCAACTCGATGCCGTGCGTGTGACGGGCGGCTTCAATCCTTTTGACTTTGGCTATCTGCTTAAACCCGGAGAACATCTCGAGACGCCGGTTTTCTACGGTGGCTATTCCGATCACGGCCTCGGCGGCGCCTCGCGCCTGCTGCATCGCTTTGAAATTGCGAAAATCCTGCCGCACGCGCCCGATCCCAAGCCGCGTCCCGTGATTTATAATTCGTGGGAAGCCACTGAGTTCAACGTCAACGAAGCCGGACAAATGGCGCTCGCCGAAAAGGCCGCGTCGATTGGCGTGGACCGCTTTGTTATGGACGATGGCTGGTTCGGCCAGCGCAAGGACGATCACGCCGGGCTGGGCGACTGGTACGTCAATAAAGAGAAGTTTCCTAACGGTCTGAAGCCCCTCATCGACAAAGTACATTCCCTCGGCATGGATTTTGGCTTGTGGGTCGAGCCGGAAATGGTTAATCCTGATTCGGACCTCTATCGCAAGCATCCTGACTGGGTCTTGAATTTCCCCGGCCGTCCTCGCTCGGAATCGCGCAACCAGCTTGTGCTCAATCTGGCTCGCCCCGATGTCCGCGACTATGTCGAGGGATTTCTGGATAAGCTGCTCACCGAAAACGACATCGCGTTTCTGAAGTGGGATTATAACCGTAACTGGTCGGAGCCGGGCTGGGATCAGGTGCCCGTCGATGAGCAGAAACGCGTCTACGTCGCATTCATCCGCAATCTCTATTCAATTCTCGCCGAGCTGCGCCAGAAGCATCCCAAAATCGAAATCGAAAGCTGTTCGGGCGGAGGCGGGCGCGTCGATCTCGGCATTTTGCGCTACGCCGACGAGGTGTGGCCCTCGGACAACACCGATCCGTTTGACCGGCTTTCCATGCAGGACGGCTTCACCTATGCCTACACGCCGCAAATCATGATGGCTTGGGTCACGGACTCGCCGCACTGGCTCAACAATAAGCGCACCACCTCTCTCGCTTACCGCATGCTCAGCTCCATGCAGGGCTCGCTGGGCATCGGCGCCAATCTGAATCATTGGACCCCGGAGGATTTTTCCACCGCCAAGCGCCTGATCGCCGCGTATCACGCCGTGCAGCGCACCATTGTGCAAGGCGATCTATATCGGCTCATCAGCCCGCGCGACGGCAGCGAATTTTCCTCCACCGAGACGGTCTCAGGCGATAAGAGTCAGGCGGTCGTATTTGCCTTCGCGAACGCCACGCAGGAAGGCCGCGGTTTTCCCTTGCTGGAACTCGAAGGCCTCGATCCAGCCGCCGAATACAAGCTCGGTTGGATCGAAGGTAAAGCGGGCCCGTCGACTCCGGAAACTGCCTCAGGCGCGTGGTGGATGAACCACGGAATCCAGCTCGAGCTGCGCGGCGACTTCCAGGCTGCGGCCATCCGGTTGGATCGCCAGTAAGCCACCAAAAAGGTCCGAGGGCTCGGTTCGTCCTCCCGATGGAATTTTTCTCGCGGGCCGCAAGATTTTTTGGAACATTTCGCTCCCCTAAACGTCTTATGGATAAGTGGGGGATCCCTCGTCATGAAAGAAAAAAGAGAAGATCCGGGAGATTTGCTCCAGGGAACCTTGGACTTGCTGATTTTGAAGGCTTTAGCCCGCGGAGCCATGCACGGCTACGGCGTCGCCGAGTGGATTCACCAGACCTCTGATGACGTACTCAAGGTCGAAGAAGGCGCTCTTTACCCCGCACTGCACCGCCTCGAGCTGCGCGGTTTGCTCTCTTCCGAATGGGGTGCTTCGGACAACAATCGCCGCGCCAAGTTTTACTCCCTCACCGCCTCCGGTCAAAAACAATTAGCGCAAGAGACCGAATTCTGGCGGCGCATGTCCGGCGCCGTCGCGCGAATACTCCAAACGGCCTAGCCCACACAGGAGGGCACCATGTTTTCCGAGTGGCGAAAGACATTCTGGGGCCGCGTAAAGGCGATTTGGAAAGGCGCGCAACTTGATCGCGATCTCAATGATGAAATCCAGTTCCATCTTGCCATGCGCGAAGAAAAAAACCGCCTTGCCGGTGCCGGCGCCGAAGAAGCCCGCTACGGCGCCCATCGCCAATTCGGAAATACAACAAACTTGAAAGAAAGGACCCGCGAAATTTGGACCTTTGTGTCGCTCGAATCGTTCTGGCAAGACCTCCGCTATTCCGTTCGCATGCTCCGCAAGTATCCCGCATTTACCACGGTCGCTGTTCTCACGCTCGCTCTCGGCATTGGCGCGAATACGGCCATCTTCAGTGTCATCGACGGCGTCCTTCTCGCTCCTCTCCCTTACAAGGATCCCCAGCAACTCGTCACGGCACAACAGAACGATTCCCTTCTAAACATCCTCGACATCCAGCGCCACATGCGTGCCTTCTCACAAATCGGCGCCATCAGTCTCGATCAAATGGACTACATCAGCGGCGCGGAACCGATCCAGGTGGACGTCGCTTACGTTAACTCCGGCTTTCTTGAGATTCTCGGCGTCCCCCCTTTCCTCGGCCGCCTTATCTCGCCCGAAGAGGACGTCAAAGGCGGTCCTCGCGTCATCGTTGTCAGCTATCAATTTTGGCAGGACTTTCTCAACAGTGATCCGCAAGCTCTCGGCAAAACCATCACGCTCAGCAATAACGATTACACCGTCATCGGCGTGATGCCGGCCAATTTCGCGCCTCCGCGCGAGCACCCCGCAGTTTTCGTCTCCCTCTGGGCTGGTTATCCCGAAGCCGCGATCTACCGCGGCGTTCATTTCATGCATACCTACTGGCGTTTGAAACCCGGTGTCACGCTTGCGCAGGCTCAGCAGGACATCTCCGCCATTGATCGTTACCTCGCGGAACATTATCCCGACCACGAAAAGACTCGGAATACTATTCTTGTTCCTCTCCACCAATATTTGGTGGGCGATACCCAAACGGCCCTGCTCGTTCTCTTCGGGGCCGTCGGTTTCGTTCTCCTCATTGCCTGTGCCAATTTTGCCGGCCTTCTCGTGGCCCGCAATGTCGCACGCCGCCAGGAGCTTGTGATTCGCGCCGCTCTCGGGGCAGCCAAGTCGCGGCTCATTCGTCAGGCGCTGGTCGAGAGCGTGCTCTTGGCGCTTCTCGGCGGCCTTGCTGGCCTTCTTCTTGCCAACGCCGCCACCAGCCTTCTCCTCTCTCTCAAGCCCGCCGCTCTCGATCGCTTCACGGGCATTCACATCGATGCCCGCGTGCTTTTTTTCTCCTTGGGCGTCTCGGTATTGACCGGTGTCATCTTCGGAATCGCCCCAGCGTGGTCCGCCTCGCGCGCTGATTTCGCCGAATCGCTCAAGGAGGGCGGCCGCGGCGCGACCGCCGGCCCTTCTGGCCATTCTCTGCGAAAACTCCTCGTCACCGTCGAAATTGCATTAGCGCTCGTTCTCCTTGTAGGTGCTGGACTGCTCATCAAGGGCTTCTCTCGCTTGCGCGCCGTGAATCCCGGATTCAATCCTCAAAATATAATGACCATGCATCTGCAGCTGCCCGCCGCGCGCTACGCCGAAATTCCTCGCCAAACACAGTTCCGCCGCCAGGTGCTCGATCGTCTGCATTCCCTTCCCGGCGTCGAGGCCGCCATGATCTCGGACATTCCATTTGGCGATGAATACCTGGACCACAAGCTCGTCATCGATGGCCGGCCGCCTGTCCCCGTCGGGACGGAACCCGTAGTGCAAACCCTTTCCGTAATGGGCGATTACTTCCATGTCATGCAGATTCCCGTTCATGACGGCCGCGGCTTCTCGAATATGGATCGCGAAGGCCAGCCCCTCGTTGCCGTCGTCAACCAGGAATTCGTGAAGATTTTTTTCCCTCACGAAAATCCTCTAGGCGCGCGGATTGATTGGGCGCTCTCGACTCCGCCGCGCAAGTGGATGACCATCGTCGGCGTTGTCCAGGATGTCAAATACGGAGCGCTCAGCCAGCCCTTCGAACCTACCGTCTATTCTCCGTTCTCTCAGTCCGACGAATCCTGGCGCCGCTGGATGACCCTCGCCATCCGAACCTCCGGCCGATCGAGTGGAATTGTTGATGAAGCAAAGAAAGCGGTATGGAGCGTGGACGATCAAATTCCGCTCAGCCACATCGAGTCCATGTCCGATCTGATCGGCGTCTCGCTCGCGCAGCAGCGTTTCAACATGTTGCTCCTCGGCCTATTCTCCGCGCTCGCGCTAGTGCTGGCTGCCGTGGGAATCTATGGCTTGATGGCCTACGCTGTCAGCCAGCGCACTCACGAAATCGGCGTGCGCGTCGCCGTCGGCGCGCAGCAGCGGGATGTGCTCGGACTCATCGTCGGCGACGGTGTAAAACTCGCGCTCCTTGGCATCGCCATCGGGGTCGCCGCCGCCCTCGTCCTCACTCGCCTCATGGCTAGCTTGCTCTTTGAAGTCACGCCGACAGATCCCGCGACGTTCACGGCAGTGTCCATCCTGCTGGCCTCCGTCGCCCTGGTCGCGTGCTACATTCCCGCGCGCCGCGCCTCGCGCGTCGATCCCATGGTCGCCCTGCGCTATGAATAATCGTTGGGTCCGGTCTCGCCCGCCCCGCTGGATTTTCGTCCGCCGTCCGTGTACGCCGCGGCTCCCTCGTAGGTGCCCAACAGGTATTGCCTAAGCAACTGTCCTTCCGGACGGCTTGCGGCCCTTACTCCCAGGTGCTAGCTTTAAATTGACCTTGCTGCCTTGCTCCAGCACTCGATGCAGCAAGAGTCCGGCAGTGATTCGGGAGCTCCCGGAAAATTTTTCGATTTCTTTTCGAGAAAAGTTTTCGACGGACATTTCGGAACCCACGCTGAAGATTTTTTCGTGACGCGAGCATGTCCCGGTCTCTCGCGGGATGGGCGAAGAACAGCCCTGAGGACCACGCCGTCCGTTTGACGGCCACAACAAAAAAGACTCGCGCGCGGGGTTTTCGTGTCGTACTGGTTTCGCAACGACAATCGTTTGCCGCAGGCCCGTTTGGCCATCGCCTCCTACGTCATCGTGGGCATGGTCGGCTTGTTGCTTGTCGGCTTCTGGAAACTCCAGGTCGTCGATTCCGATAAATACTCACAAATGGCCGAGCGCAATCGTGTTCGCGCCATTCCCATCATCGCCCCGCGCGGCCGCATGTTAGATCGCGACGGCCGCGTTCTTGTCGACAACTATCCATCCTTCAGCGTGCTTCTCCTCCGCGATGATCCTGCTCTCATCGACAAAAATCTCCCCGCCATCTCCGATGGCCTGGGCATCCCCCTCAACGATCTAAAGGACCAGCTCGAAAGTACCAAGAATCTTCCGAAATTCCAGCCGATCGTCATCAAGCCGGAAGCGACCAACGCCGACGTTGCCTTTATCGAATCGCATCGCTCCGATATTCCTTTGCTCGAAATGCTCATGGTCCAGCGGCGCCGCTATCTCCCCAACGGTTTCATGGCCCACGCCAGCGGATACGTCGGCGAAGTCAGCGAGCAGGAAATCGAAGCCAGCAATGGCAAGCTACGCCCCGGCGACCTTGCCGGAAAGTCCGGCCTCGAACGCCAGTACAACAGCATCCTGACCGGCACGGACGGCATGCGCCGCGTCATCGTCAATAGCGTCGGCAAAGAAGTGAAAGACTTAGGCCAGTTGACTGAGCAGGAGCCCATCCCCGGCAAACAAATTCAACTCACTATCGACTACGATTTGCAGCAGGTTGCCGAACAATCGCTCGGAGAGCGTCCCGGCGCCGTCGTCGCTCTTGATCCGCGTAGCGGCGAAGTCCTCGCGATGGTCAGCCGCCCCACTCCCGATCCCAATGATTTCGCTGTCCGCATTTCCCCGGAAGAATGGAAAAAGCTGAACGACGACCCAATGCACCCTCTATTGAACCGCGCGATTCAGGCCCAGCTTGCTCCCGGCTCCGTCTTCAAAATCATCATGGCCGCAGCCATGCTCCAAGATCACGTGCCGCCTGAAAACTTCACCGCCTTCTGCCCCGGATATGCCACCTTTTACGGCCGCGAGTTCAAGTGCTGGCAATACGGCAAAAAGCCGCACGGTATAGTGGATTTGCATAAAGCCATCACGCAATCCTGCGACATCTTTTTCTATAACGTCGGCATGAGGCTCGGCATCGATCGTATCGCCTATTACGCGACGCATTTGGGTCTCGGACACCGTACGGGCATCGACCTCCCGTCCGAGGAACCTGGCCTCGTTCCTTCCGAGGAGTGGGTCGAACGCGTTTTTCACCGCAAGTGGTATGCCGGCGAAACGATCTCCGTCTCGATCGGCCAGGGTGCCGTCACTGCAACTCCACTTCAGCTTGCCCGCTCCATCGGCGGCATCGCCATGGGCGGAATTTTCAAACAGCCTCATCTCATCAAGGACGCTCCAAACGTCGGCGAAGTAGTATTCCCTCTTACCGACTCGACGGTCGAGAAAGTAACTGATGGCATGTACGGCGTCGTCAACGAAGGCGGGGGCACCGCTGGCGCCCTCAAACTCACCGGAATTGAATTTTCCGGCAAGAGCGGAACCGCGCAAATTATCAATTACGACCTGCGCAGCCGCCTCGGAAAAACCAAAGAGTTCAAAGACAATTCCTGGTTCGTCGGCTATGCCCCGCGCCGCGACCCCGAAATCGTCGTCGCCGTGCTCGTCCAAGGCGGCGGCCACGGCAGCGAAGCCGCCGGCCCGGTCGTGCGCGACGTCATCAAGGCCTATTACGATAAGAAGGCCAAGAAAACACAAGGCCAGCTCACTGCCAGCGGCAAAGGTTATGATTCAGATCATGGCGCCGCTGCTGCGGCAGTTCTTGAAACACGGCCAGTCGTCAAACCGGTCGGCGCGTCCGTACCCGAAACTGCTCGCACCGTGAGCGATCCACCGCAGCGGTGAATTAGGATTTGGGCTGCATGTGAATTTGAAGCGGGAATATCGATACGCTGAGGAAGACTAGGACTTGAAATGTTCGCTCTGACTTTTGACTTTCAACTTTCGACTTTCAACTTCCGATGAAAGACGCACCCGGAACGCGCGACTACGATTGGTGGCTGCTGGCCATCCTTGCTGCCATCTGCGCCCTCGGCGTGATTGAGATATATTCCGCCACGCACGGCAGCTCCCTGGCCGGGATGCAGAACAAGCAGCTTCGCTGGCTACTCGTCGGCTTCATCTTAATGTTCGCGCTCTCCCGCTTGGACTACCACCTGATCCTCGACCAGGCCCCCGTCCTCTATCTCATCGGCATTGCCGCGCTCATAGCCGTACTCGCCTTCGGCCACACACGCTTCGGCGCCAAGCGCTGGATCCCCATCCTTGGTGAATTTCTCCAGGTGTCGGAATTGGTCAAATTGATTATAATCATCGTGTTGGCGCGCTTCTTTGCGGAGGTGCGCACCGATGAGCTCTCTCTTCAGGATTTGATTAAGGCGACGCTCATCGTTGGGGTGCCTCTAGCTTTAATCTTGAAGCAACCCGATTTGGGCACGGCGCTCGTTCTGATGCCCTTGTTGGTCGTGGGCGCTTTTCTTGCCGGTTTGCAGTGGAAACATGCCGCTGCGATTACGCTCATCGGGCTCTTGATGCTTCCCGTCGCTTGGAAGGTGATGAAGCCCTACCAAAGGGAAAGAGTGACGTCGTTCATGCACCCTGAAGAGGATGCCAAGGGTTCCGGCTATCAAGTGCTTCAATCGAAGATCGCCGTCGGTTCTGGCGGCTTTTGGGGCAAGGGTTTTGGCAATGGCACGCAAAACCAGCTCGGCTATATTCCCGTTCGTTATTCCGACTTCATCATGTCGGCTTGGGCGGAAGAGCAGGGCTTCAAAGGCGTGCTACTTGCACTTGGGCTGTACATGGCTCTTCTGTTACGCTTAGTACAGAATGCTCAGCGCGCGAAAGACCGCGCCGGAATGTTTCTTGTAATGGGCGTCGCAGCAGCGCTTGGCTTTCATGTTTTGGTAAACGTGGCGATGGTCATCGGCGCTATGCCCGTGACTGGAATCCCGCTTCCTCTCATGAGTTACGGGGGTTCCGCTACGTTGTTTGTATTCCTGGCGATTGGTCTGGTTATGAATGTTCGGCTTCGCCGCTTCGTTAACTGAGCCCGCCGCCAGTCCCGCGCGAGGCGTTTGCTTCGGCAGATTCCCCCGGGTCGGAAATGATGGCCCTGCAAGCTTGGGCCATAGGAACAAGGATCTTTAGAGTGAGGACAGCATCGTCCGCCGTTGGCCAGGAGACACTCCGGCAACGGACCAGCCTCGCAAGCAAGAGGAATTTCCCCTCAGGCTTCGAACGTAAAGCCATCTCGATAGTCGTGTGGCCTGCGTGTGTCCCGGTGCAAACCGGGCCGGCCCCGTTTTCTCGGACCTCCGACGCCCAAAACCCTGCGGCGATGCGTCCTGTCGGCCCTTTGTGGCCGCACAGAAACGTGACTTCCGGCTCAGCCGGCGTCACCAACAGTCAGGAGTTTTCATGTCAAAAGAATTGGTTATCTCCGCGGCCTCCCACGAACGGCGGGTCGCGATTTTGGAAGAAGGTCAGCTAGTCGAGATTTACATCGAGCGCGAAAAAGAGTTCGCCCTCGTTGGCAGTATCTATAAAGGCAAAGTCACCCGCGTTCTCCCCGGCATGCAGTCCGCTTTCGTGGACATCGGCCTCGACGGCGATGCTTTCCTCTACGTCAGCGATGTATTCGAAAATCTCGAAGATTACGATCACGGCCACTCGCACACCGATCAGCCCGCCGCTGCGCCCGCATTTTCACCCGCGCCATCCAACGTCGTCGAGCTGCTTCCCGGCGAAACGCTCGCGCACGCAACGTCCGCGCATGGGCATGAGGAAGTTCCAGCGCAAGAATTTCACGGCGAAGAAGCTTCACACGAATCATTCCACGAAGAATCCTCTCCTCACGATTCTTTCTCGCACGACGCGCAACCTGGCGTCGTCGAGGAGCCCGTTACCGAAGGCGAAATCGCCGACGCTCACATCGCCGAAGTTCACGACGAAAGCCACGACGATGCGCACCACGCCGCCGATGAGCGCCAGCCGGAGTCCAACGCCTCCGCGCCACAGAATTTCTCTCCCCACTACAACCCGACGCAGAATTACGCACCACGCTCCTCGAGTGGCGGCGATCGCGGCGGCCAAAATTTCGGCCGCGGCGGAGATCGTGGCGCCGATCGCGGAAGTGATCGTGGCCGTGGTGGCCGTTGGGGCCGTCGTGGCGGACGCCATCGTGGTGGACGCCCGCAAGGCCCGAGTGTAGGCGGGCGCAATCTGCCTCCCTCAAAATATGCCTCTCCGCAGGGCGGCGAATCTCGCGGCAACGATTCGCGTGGCTATGAAAATCGCGGCCGCGACCAGCGCGGCAGCGAAAATCGAGGCGGCCAACCGCGCGGCTTCGAACCACGTGGCCCCGCACAACGCGGCTTCGACCATCGCCCGCCGGAATCTGCCGGTTCCTCCGCATCCAGCTCTGTCGCGGAAGAGCCCATTCTTCTCCCCGGCGAATCTCTTGCCAAATATCGTGGCAAGCCCGTCGCCGCTCCTCTGCCGCCCGTCATCGAGCAGGAAAATCTGGAGCCACAACCTGAAATCGAAGAAACGGTTTCGCGCCCATCCTCTGGGTTGATCTCTCCCGTCCCCGCGACAGGACCTGGACCAGTCGGAGGCAATGTCCCCCGCCGTTTCTCTGGCGGTCTTCCGCGTTGGCTTCTCGCCGAAACCGGCTCGGAATCAGAATCCGCTCCCGAATCGGACCGCGCCCAAAGCGAATCCGCATCTTCCCTCGCAGCCCCATTAGAAACGACTGAAGCCGCGCCGGCCTCTTCAACTCCCGCTGAACCACTCCGCCCCGAAGTCGAGTTGAGCGAAGAACAGTCCGTGTCTCTCTCTTCCGAACTTGCCGAGGCAAAACACGAGGAAACCTCCGATCACGCGGAAGCCGATGCTCTCGCAGGTGGCGCCGAATTCGACGAAGACGAGCCCGAGGAAATTCGCGCCTCCGGCGAAGCCGAACTCTCC
The DNA here is from genome assembly GCA_963843265.1 of uncultured Acidobacteriota bacterium. GTDB lineage: Bacteria > Acidobacteriota > Terriglobia > Acidiferrales > UBA7541 > Acidiferrum. The sequence continues at coordinate 70,883 of CAWJJR010000010.1, forward strand.
GAGGAAGAGGAAGAAGAAGCCGAAGAAGAAGAGCGGCAAGAGGAGGCCAAACTCGACGCCGCGGAAGATCAAGCCGCTGCCGAGTCCGAACTCACCGAAGAAGAATCCGCCGAAGTTGAAGCGCGCCGTGCCGCCGATCGCGCCGAATTCGAAGCCAACGCCGCACACGAGAGCGCCGAGCATGTCGTAGCCCTCGGTGACTCCGAACACATCGTGCTCGAACACACCGAAGCAGAAGTCGTCGAAGCCCCCGCTGGCGAACCTGTCAGCGAAGCTGCAATCATCGAAGACGACGTCATTCTGCTCCCCGGAGAAACCCGCGCCCCGCGTATCTCTGGCGCACCAGTTCCTCGGGAAGATTTTCCACGCGATTCCGCCCGTATCGGCAGCGGCAATCCCCGCTCCCGTTTCCAGCGCCCGCAGCGTGGCGGACGAGATCGCGATCGTGGTCGCGGTGGACGCCCGGATAGTCGTGGTGGCCGTCCTGATCGCGGTGGCGACCGCGGTCCAGACCGCGGACGTCCGAGTGGCCCTCGATTCGAACGCCGTCCCAGCGGTCCCGGCGGCCCGCGCCATGATCGTGGTCACCGCCATTCCGGTCCGCCGCGCCGTCCACAATTAATTTCCGAAATGCTGAAAGCCGGCCAGGACGTCGTCGTCCAGATCGCCAAGGAACCCCTCGGCAAAAAGGGCGCGCGCATCACCAGCCACGTCGCTCTTCCGGGCCGCTTCCTGGTGTACATGCCGACAGTCCATCACACCGGAGTCTCGCGCAAAATTATTTCCGCCGAAAACCGCTCGCGCCTCCGTCGCCTCGTCAGCGAAGCCGGCCATATCTATCCCGGCGGCTTCATCGTTCGAACCGCCGCTGGCGGCGCCACCGACGACGAAATCCGCACCGACATCGAGTTCCTCGGCAAGAGCTGGAACGAAATCAAGGAGCGCAGCGAGCAGCGTAAATCTCCCTCGCTACTCCATCGTGACCTGAACCTCGTCGAGCGCATCCTCCGCGATTACGTCTCCGACGATTTCACCGGCATCTGGATCGACAACGAAGAGGAATACGGCAAGATCGTCGAATTTGTCAGCCGCTTCCAGCCCAAGCTCGTCAACAAGGTCAAGCTTTACACCAAGGAAACGCCCATCTTCGAAGAGTTCGGCATCCAGCACGAGCTCGACAAAGCCTTGCGTGCCAAAGTCTGGCTCAAATCCGGCGGGTACATCGTCATCAACCATACCGAAGCTCTCGTCGCCATCGACGTCAACACCGGCAAATTTGTCGGCAAAGGCTCCACGCGCCTCGAGGACACCATCGTCAAAACCAACCTCGAAGCCGTAAAGGAAATCGTCCGTCAGATCCGCCTCCGTGACCTCGGCGGCATCATCGTCGTCGACTTTATCGACATGGAAGAACGCCGCAACCGCGAGAAAGTCTTGTCCGCGCTGCAGCAGGCCCTCGAACAAGACAAAGCCCCCTCAAAAGCCTTGTCCTTCAACGAGTTTGGCCTGGTCTGCATCACCCGCAAACGCACCAAGCAAGCTCTCGAGCGCGTTCTCTGCCAGCCCTGCCCCTATTGCACCGGCTCCGGCATGGTCAAATCCATTCCGACTCTTTGCTATGAAATCCAGGCCGAAGCAAGAAAAATGGCTGCCGCCGATCACGAAGGCCCGAATCTCACGCTTCGTGTTCACCCCGAAATCGCGAAGGCTCTCAAGACCCGCGAGTCCATGCTCATGGATGAACTGGAGCAGACCTCGCACAAACACATCATCATCCAGTCCGACGCCACCCTCCACTGGGAGCAATACGACATCTACTAGAGCATTTCTAATTTAAATATCTACATTTTGTGCGATAATCCTCCTGTGGGTTCGAGGGAGGTGTGGATGCAATCGTATTCACAGGATTTGCGTGATCGTGTGCTGCGAGCTTTGTCCCGGGGAGAGGGCCCTTCGGCGATCGCGCGCCGCTTTGAGGTCAGCCGCTTCTATGTCTACCAAGTGCGCGACCGCGAGCAAGAAACCGGAGTACGCAACAGTTTTCCGATCGGCGGCCATCGCCGGTCTCGGTTGGAGGAAGCGGAGTCCGCTTTGCGCGGCTGGATCGCCGCTGCGCCGGGACTGACTCTTGCCGAGTTGCAAGAGCGGTTGGCGTCGCAGGGTGTGGTGATCAAAATCGGCGCACTTTGGCATCAGTTGAACAAGTGGAATCTGACGTTCAAAAAAAACGCTGCACGCCAGCGAGCAAGAGCGCGAGGACGTGCAAGCAGCGCGGCGCGCATGGAGTGAAGCGCAGCCGGCGATGGACGTCGAAAAGCTGGTATTTATCGATGAAACCTGGGCCGCGACCAACATGACACGGAGCTATGGGCGCGCTCCCAAGGGTTGCCGATGCCTGGGTTCGGCGCCTCTGGGCGGTTGGCAAACGACGACCTTTGTCGCTGGCCTGCGCCACCATCGAGTGACCGCTCCGATGGTCGTCGACGGGCCCATGGACGGTGAGCTGTTCCTGGCCTGGCTGGAACAGTTCCTGTGTCCCACACTCCAAACAGGAGACCTCGTCATCCTCGATAACCTCAGCAGCCACAAAGTGGACGGGGTCCAACAAGCCATTATCGCGGTCGGCGCCAAGACGCACTATTTGCCGCCCTATTCGCCCGATCTGAATCCCATCGAAAAGCTCTTCTCAAAACTCAAGACGCTGCTCCGCAAAGCCGCCAAACGATCCACCGAAGAGCTAGGGAAGGAAATCGGCGAAGTCCTCAACACCGTCACACCGAGCGAATGCGCAAACTATTTTGCCTCCTCCGGATATGTATGTACTTAAATTAGAAATGCTCTAATGCTGGAGGCAAGGGCTGGTTCACCTTGTGCTGCGGACGGCCCCTCCGCTGCTGCGCGCACGGTACGCCTGCACGTCACCCCTTGCAGCATTGGAATCTGGCGCGCTGGTTAACTCTCCGCAATCGGGTGTACGATGTTTGCAAGGAGAGTTTGTTTCATGCCAGCGCTGGATTGGTCACAATGCTCTGCCGTCGAAAGAATCCCGGGTAAAGTAAGCGGTGCCTGGCTCTTCCGCGGAACCCGTATGCCCGTTGCCATTGTCTTCCAGAATCTCGAAGCTGGAGCCACGGTTGAAGAGATCATGGAGTGGTTCGATCTGACCCGGGAGCAAATCACGGCGGTTCTCGATTTTGCGGCACGCAGCCTCGAGGTTTCCGCTCCTCGCTAGATGCTCATTTTACTCGACCATGGCACGCCTTCGCCCCTGCGTCTCTTCCTCAAGGGCCACACCGTTCGGAAGGCAATGGATCTTGGTTGGGATACCCTGACCAATGGTGCACTCCTGAAAGCAGCCGAGGACGCTGGCTTTGGCCTGCTTCTTACAACAGACAAAAACATACGCTTTCAGCAGAATCTCTCGAATCGTGCTATTGCCATTTTGGTCTTGGGCAATCCGCGATGGCCCGTCGTGCGACGATATGTGGATCGGGTCCTGGCTGCGGTAAACGCTGCAAAGCCTGGAACCTACTGCGAAGTCGAGATTCCTGACCGATAAAATCCCGCTGCACTGGACCTTCCTTTTCTGACACCCCGGCGTTCAAGCCCAATTTCATCGGGATAATCTGACGCTCAGTTTGTTGTAACCTTCTCTCTTCTCAACCAGTAAGTAGTGATAGAGAGTGGCGAATGGAACTGCTGGAGCGGTTTGCGGCAGGCGACCTGGATGCCTTCGAGGTGCTATTCCGTCAGCACCAGAAGGCCGTCTACGCCTGGATCGTCCGCATCGTCCGCGACTTCGGCATCGCCGAGGATCTAACTGTGGAAACTTTCTGGCGCATTTACAAAAATCGCTCCCGTTTTCATCCCGATGGCAATTTCCAAGCGTGGGCACGCAGAATCGCCACCAACGCGGCTCTCGACCATCTTCGCCACGCGCGCCACGAAACCGAGCTTCCCGAAAATCTCCCAGCGGCGCCCGCCGGGGATTCCGCCGTCCGCCTCGAAACGCGCGACCGCATCAGAAAAGCGTTCCACGAGCTGCCCGCAAAATACCGCCTCGTTGCTACTCTGGCTCTGGTCGAAGACGAATCCTACAGCGACATCGCCCAAGCCGCAGGCATCTCCGAATCGCTCGTAAAAGTCCGAGTCTTCCGCGCAGTCCGTCTCCTGCGCAAAAAACTCAGCCCCCTTGGTGTAAAGGTCAACTCACAATGAACAATCAGGAAACCAAAAAAGAAATGGAAGAACTTCTCAAGCAGGCCGTCACGCCGGTCAAGCACCCCGAACTCCGCCGCGACCTCTGGCCCCAAATGCTCAGCAAACTCAACGAGCACCCTGCTCCCGCGCGGAATGTCCCGTGGTTCGATTGGGCCCTAGCCGTGCTGGCCGGCGCTGCTCTCATATTTTTCCCCGGCATCATCCCGGCGCTCTTCTATCACTTGTGAAACAGGAGGCTCTATGAACCAGCACAAATATCTCCGCGCCTACATGGCAGGCATCGTCGTCCCCACGATTGTGCTTCTCCTCGGCGTAACAGCCTTTTGCATCGGGCGCTACGTCTACGATTTTCCCGCTCCTCTCGAGCGCCTGATGATCTTCCCCATGGCGGTGGTTCCCAATCTCTGGGGCCTCTGGAACATGCTCTTCCTCGCCTCGCATTCCCGCACGCATCTTTCCATCGGCATCCACGGCGCCATTCTTCCCTTTATACTAGGCCCTCTCGGCATTCTTCTCACCAGCCTCTTGCATTTTTCTATCCCAGGTTTTGCCACTCACTATTTTCCCATCATCGCGCCGCTCGCCCTGATCATCTACTACCTCGCGTGGAAATACGTAGTCGCCTTCCTGAATCGAGCGGTCAATCTTGCCTAAGCATCACCCAATGGCACTGTCCCTGCGGTCAGGTTTGTGAGCGCGCAAGCAAGCTCAGTTTTAAGTTGCTTCCCTCCCCTGCGCCCGACTAAAGTACATTCGACATCGCTCCCTCCCACCCGGAGCCAAATCTGCATTCATGCACCGTCATAGGGAGGAACTATGTGGAATAAGCAGCAAACGCAGCCTGAGGCCCCCGCCGCTCCGCCGCCGCAGTCGCCCGCATCTGCACCCGCCGTCGTCGCTTTCGCCGCGCCTTCGAACCCGCGGGCAGCCGCCTCTCCCTCGCGCAGTTCGGCTCTCCTCGGCTCTAGCCTGCATATCACGGGTCAGCTCACCGGCACGGAAGACTTGCACATCGACGGCAAGGTTGACGGCCCCATCTCGCTCAACGGCCATCAACTCACCGTCGGCCCCACCGCCATCCTTAATTCTGAAGTCAGTGCCGGCGCCGTCATCGTCTTCGGCAAAGTCGTCGGCAATGTCCATGCCCGCGGCCGCGTGGACATCAAAACCGACGGCTCTGTCGTCGGCGATATTTCCACCGCGCGCATCAGCATCGAGGACGGTGCCCATTTCAAGGGCCGCATCGAAATCGACCCGGCCAAAGCCCAAACCGCCACCGCCGGCTAGAGCATTTTGGGTATTTCATTGTCATCGCGCCACGACTCGCTCGTGTCTTTATGCGAGCGCGCGCAAAAGATGCCCTGTCGACTTCCAGTCCGGTCATTTTACTGTTGAAGTGAGTTCAGCTCGGTCTTGGCTTGCTCGGCGCTCTCTTGACGTCGTCGCTCAGCACAATCGCTTCCGCAATCTCTTTCATCGACTTGCGCCGCTGGCGGCTTTGCCGTTGCAGCGTCACATAAGCTTCCTGCTCGCTCAATTGCATATCCCTCTGCAGGATTCCTTTAGCGCGCTCAATCAATTTTCGCGTCTCCAACTGCTCAGAAAGCTCGGAGTTCTCCACTTCAAGCCGCGCCATCTCTATTTCCGCGCCCACCAAGAATCCAATCGTCGAGATCAGATGTATTTCGCTCTGGCTGTGCTGGTGCGGCTGCCGGTGCTGCAAATTGATGACTCCCACCAGCTTGTCTCGCGATCGAACTGGCACGGAAAGAAACGCCTGGAAGGAATCCTCAGGCAGCTCGTTGAATGCTCGGAACCGCGGATCTTGCGAAGCATCGCGCGCCACCGCCACCGGTGTTTTGTGCTCCGCCACCCACCCCGTAATACCTTGTCCAACTCGCAGCTTCAGCCGGTCCACAACTTCCGCATGTGGGTTCTTCGATGCCCGCAACACAAGCTCGTCTCCCTCAAGCACGTACACAAAACACGAATCGCACTCCACCACCGCCGAAATCACTTCCACCGCGCGTCCTAGAACCTCTGGCAACGGATCGGCTGTCGCGATGCGGTTCCCGATCTCGTGCAGCATGTCCAGTTCGTCGTGCTTAACCGATACTTCTCCCCTATCGTAATTCATAGGCTATAACTTACTGGCCCGCCCCGGCGCGGTCCAATTGAATATTTGCGCCCGCTGCATCGAAAGAAAAACAGGTACCGCGAGGCGGACCTCCGCAACGGCCCGTCTCGCGGCTAAGGAACTTCTTCTCAATCGGTCGCCTTGGACGTCGGCGCTGCCATTGCACGCGCCGCCGCGGTAAGTGTGGGAGCCTTCACCTTCGCGCTCAACAAATCGAAGTTTAGCTCCAGCCCTTGCCGTTCAAGGTACATCGCGTGCATCACCATTCCGTCGCTCACTTGCTCGAGCACAATCTTGCTCGAATCGAGCGCGTGTTCGCTTCGCGAGGCCATCGCAAAAATGCTGGTAACCGGTCCCGCGTTCGTTTCCGGCCGCATGATCACCAGCACGGGCTGCCCCGCGCCAGAAATCGAATTGACCGTTTGAATCGAACCGGCCGCCTCCACCGAGAATCTGTACGTCCCCGCCGGAAGCATTTTGTTCCCGAAGTGCGTGGTTTCCGTCAGTGTGAACTTCCCGGCCACCATGCCCTGCCCAAAAACCGGGCTTGCTGCGCCGCAAAGCGCCGCTAGTCCCAGCAGGGCCACACCCGCTTTTTGCCATAGGTAAATCGATTTACTTGTAAGAGTTGCCATTGTTCCTCCACCTTTTCCTGTATTTTGAGATAGACGCCGAGGCTTCGCCCCGTGCGTCAACTGCTTTGTTTTTCGTAACCGCCTCGGACCACGAGGTCAGAGAAGTACTGGTGTTACCGAAAGGCTGGACGGGGCTTGCAGTTGAACTGCAAGGTTCTTATCGGACTTTTGCGGCATGGCAACCGCCCGAACTCTACACCCACATTTTCCAAAATCTCCTTCAATCAGTCCAATGGAAAGAATTCATCGTTAACATGCGCTGCGTCGATTCGCTCTGACTCGTCCTCGGAGAACGGGTGGTCTATTCGCTTCGTAATGCAATGATTGGATCCACCCGCATCGCGCGCCGCGCAGGCACCGCGCACGCCGCAAGCGTAACAATCGCCAGCACCGCCATCACGCTTCCCAGCACCAGCGGATCGAGCGGCCGCACTCCATAAATCTCGCTCGCAATCGCTTTTTGCAGCAAAATGGCCCCAATAATTCCCAAGACCAGCCCGATAATCACCAGCTGCAATCCCTCCCGCAAAACCATCTTCAGTATCTTCGCCCGCGTGCTGCCCAGCGCCACGCGAATCCCGATCTCGCGCGTTCGCTGCGCCACAAGGTACGCCAGCACGCCATAAATTCCCAGCGTCGCCAAGAATAACGCCACTCCGCCAAACGCATTCGCCAGCAGCATCGAGGTCCTTCGCGGCGCCAACGAAAGATCGATTCGCTCCGCCATCGAATGCACGTCGAACACCGCCAGGTCCGGATCCAGCCGCAGTATCTCCCCTCGCAGCGAACGCACGATCGCGTCCGGGTTCCCCGCGGTCTTCGCCGCAAAAGTCACGGTGTTGTCCGGATCCTGCGCAAGCGGGCAGTAGTACGCCCCGACCGGCGCGCCCGAGCCATCCATATTTTCGTACCGCAGCGTGCGCGTGACCCCCACAACCGTCAGCCATGTGGTGTGCTCGTCCGTTTTCAACAAATTGTTCATGTCGTCGGGAAAATACATCCGCCGTCCAATCGGGTCGCTGTTTGGCCAAAAATGTTCCGCCAGCCGCTCGTCCACAATCACAACGCGAGGCATGGTCTCATTGTCGCGCTCATCGAAGCTTCTTCCTCGCACCATAGGAATGCCCATCGCTTTGAAATAATCTGGCGACACGGCCATATACAACGGAGAAACCACGGACTCGCCGGGCTTCATCTGATGCCCCTCCGCCAAAACAACTGAATCATTGTGATTCCCTCCCAGCGGAATCACGTCGGTAGCTCCCGCTACCGCAACTCCCGGAATCGCCCGCACAGCGGGTAACGCGCGGTTCAAAAAATTCCGCCAGTCTTCTTTCTTAGGATAGTTGGAACGGGGCAAAACCACAGATGCCGTCACGACGCCATCCGCCTTGAATCCCGGATCAACTTCCAGCAGTTGTCGAAAACTCGCCAGAAACAGCGCCGCTCCCACTAATAGCGCGAACGCAAATCCAATCTGCGCCGCCACCAAAAGCTGCCGCACGCTTCTCGTTTTCTTTCCCGTCGTCCCCGTCCGGCTATCCTCATGCAACGCATCGTTCACGCTGATCTTGGAAATGCTCGCCAGTGGAAACAAGCCGACAAACAAACCCGCGACAGCCGCCAGCCCCAGCGAGACCACAATCACGGTGAAGCTCATACGGACTTCCCCCGCCCGCGGCATATGCTCCAAACCGATAGCTCCCATCAGTCGCAGCATTCCCGCGCCGAGCCCGATCCCCGCCGCGCCCCCCGCAATCGCCAGTCCCAGATTCTCCAGCATCAGTTGCCGCATCAACTGCATTCTTCCCGCGCCCAACGCGACCCGTGTCGCCATTTCCTTCCGCCGCAGCGAAAGCCGCGTCAGCGCCAGGTTCGCGATGTTCAGTCCGCCAATCAGCAGCACCAGCAGCGCCCCGCCCCACAGCAAATAAAGCGTCTTCTTCACTCCCGCCGTCACCATGTCCTGCAGCGGGCTGACCACCGTGTGAAATCCCGCGTTGATCAAAATTTGCTTGAACGCCGGGAATCGCTCGAAATTTCGATTGTTCAAAGCGTCGACTTGCGCCTGAGCCTGCGCGATCGTCGCGCCCGGCTTCAATCGCCCGATGTACTCCCAATTATTGCTATGGTGCTGCGTCTTCTCTTCCGGCGTGAAGGCCAGCGGCATCCACAAGCGCGCATCCGGATCGATAAAATCAAATCCCGCCGGCATCACTCCCACAATCGTGAACGGCTGCCCGCTGATTCGCAGCTCCCGCCCAATCGCCGATTTGTCTCCCGCGAACAATTGCTCCCAAAGGCCGTGGCTCAGAATGAGTTCCTTCTCGCGCCCAATTTCGCCCTCTTCCTCAGTGAAAGGCCGCCCAAATGCCGGTGTCACGCGCAGCAGCGTAAACCACGACGGCGTCACCACCATCCCATGAATCCGCTGCGGAATTCCGTTCAGCTCGACGGTCTGATCGCGCTCTCGGAATACCGCTTGGCTCTCGAAAACCGTCAATTCCCGCAACCCGTCGAAATAATCTCCCGAGCTGCTGCTCTTCAGGTTATTCACCCCAGCTTTCGGATACTCATTTGCCATGAACACAATCGAGTTCGCTTCCGGCACCGGCAACGGCTTGAGCACCACCGAATCCACAATCGCAAACAGCGCCGTATTCGCCGCGATGCACACTGCAAACGTAATCAACACCGTCAGCGCAAACCCTCTCGATCGCCAAAGGCTCCGCACCGAGTATTTCAAGTCAAATAAGAATGTATCCATGATTTGCCTCTCTCGCTGCCGAGTCCATGGTCATCTTAACTCGACCCACACCGCCACCTGCCCTTCAATACGCATCCGCAATGGAATAAGTTCACAGCCTAACTTACCGAGGCGCCGGACACGGAGCGTTTTCTCGAGCGTAGCAAATTCGAACCTTGAATATGCTGGCCCCCTGACGCGATACTGGTTTCATGCTCGCAGTCGCTTCCAAACCAGCCCTGCGCGTCACTGGCCTGCGCAAGGCCTATCAGGACGTTGTGGCCGTCAACGGCCTCGACCTAGAAGTGCGCGCTGGCGAATGTTTCGGCCTGCTTGGGCCGAATGGCGCGGGCAAAACAACGACCGTTGAAATCTGCGAAGGATTGACCGCCCCCGACTCCGGTGAGGTGGAGCTTCTCGGCATGCATTGGAACTCCGATGCGGAACTGCTGCGCCAGCGGCTTGGCATCCAATTGCAGGATACGCAGCTCTCCGAAAAACTCACAGTCTTCGAGACTCTGCGATTGTTCCGCAGTTTCTTCGAACAAGGTCCAGGAGCCGACGAAGCTATCGCCCTCGTGCAGCTAGAAGAAAAAAAGAATTCGCGCGTAGGCAATCTTTCCGGCGGCCAGAAGCAGCGCTTGGCTCTCGCCTGCGCGCTCGTGGGCGATCCGGATTTTCTTTTTCTCGATGAGCCCACGACTGGCCTTGACCCGCAAGCCCGCCGCCAGCTTTGGGATTTGATCGAGAAGTTCAAATCTTCCGGCCGCACCATTCTCCTTACCACGCATTACATGGACGAGGCCGAACGGCTCTGCGAACGCGTCGCCATCATGGATAACGGCAAACAAATTGCTCTCGGCACGCCGCGCGAACTGATCGCGTCCATCTGCGCGGAACATTTGGTCGCGTTTTCCGCCGGTGGCAACTCGCATGCGCTTGATCTCCCCGCGCTGCGCCGCATCGAAGGCGTCCGCGACGTGCGCACCGAAAACGGCACGGTGGAAATGCAAGTCACGGAGCTCCATCTAGCGGTGCCGGCTTTGCTCGCGGAATTGACGCGGCAAAATATTCCGCTCACCGAGCTCAGCACGCATTCGGCGACTTTGGAGGATGTATTCGTCTCGCTGACGGGACGGCATCTCCGCGATGAGTAATTGCCTCGACCCACGAACATGAGCGAAACGACAACCATTCCGGACATTCGAGAGCGCATAGCGGAGAGCAAAGCGCCTCGCGGAAAATCGTTCGGGGAACACGCGCTCGTGCAATTGACGCTCGTCCGCTTCCTCGAAACGATGCGCGAACCGGAAGCGCTTTTTTGGATCTTCGCGTTTCCCATCCTCCTCGCTGCGGGCCTGGGCATCGCGTTTCGCAACCGCCCCGCGGAAGTTTTGAAGATCGCCACCACCAATCCGGTGCTGGCGCAATCTCTCGAACGCGAGAAGCTCCTTTCTGTGCAGCAGCTCGACATGCAGTCCGCCGAAGATGCCTTGCGCACCGGTAAGGTCGCGCTGCTGGCCGTCCCGAATGCCAACGGCTCCGTCGTCTATCGTTACGACGACACCAATCCCGAGGGCCGCACCGCGCGCATGCTGGCGAATCGCGCCGTACAAGAAGCGGCGGGACGCGTCGACCCCATTACCACGAGCGATGACTTTTTGCGCGAACCCGGCTCGCGGTACATCGATTTCCTTATTCCCGGCCTGATCGGAATGAATCTGATGGGCAGCGCGATTTGGGGCATGGGCTTCACCGTCGTCGACGCGCGGCGCAAGAAGCTGCTGAAGCGCTTAATCGCGACTCCCATGCCCAAGCAATACTTTTTGCTCGCGTATTTGTTCTCGCGCATTTTGATGCTGGTGCTTGAAGTAGGCATCGTGCTGGGTTTCGGCGTGTGGATTTTCCATGTTCCGATGCGCGGTTCGTTGTTTGACTTGGGGGTCGTATGCCTGCTCGGTTCGCTGTCCTTCAGCGCGATCGGATTGCTGCTGGCCTCGCGCGCGAAAACGATTGAAGCCGCTTCCGGGTTGATGAACGCGGTCATGCTGCCGATGTGGATCGCTTCCGGCGTGTTTTTCTCCGCCCAGCGATTTCCGGATATCGTGCAGCCGCTCATCAAAGCGCTTCCACTGACTGCGGCGATTGATGCGTTGCGCGCGAACATGTTGCAGGGAGCGAACCTGGCGCACGTGGCGCCGCAGATGGCGGTCCTCGCCGCGTGGCTGCTTGTTTGCTTCGTGCTGGCATTGAAGCTTTTTCGCTGGCGATAGGGCGAATTCTCGTTTCCATTTCAGCCGGCAGCCTCTCGGCTTTGCCCAACGCCCGGCATGGAACTTGCACTTTTCCAATTCAACCGCCCGAGTAGCGCTGCTCTTTCCACGGGTCGCCGTAGGCGTGATAGCCGTTGCGTTCCCAGAAGCCGAGGCGGTCGTGATCGAGTAGCACGAACCCACGCACCCACTTGACGCTTTTCCAGGCGTAGAGATGCGGAACGATGAGGCGTAGCGGGCCTCCGTGTTCGGCAGTAAGCGGCTTGCCATCATGCTCGAAGGCGAAGAGCACGTTTGGCTTGAGCAGGTCCTCTAGCGGCACGTTCGCGGTGTAGCCTTCTTCGGCGAGGATGGAAGCAAACATCGCGCCGGCCTTGGGCTTGACGAGTTTCATCACTTCCGTGAAAAGCACGCCCTTCCAACGATTATCGAGGCGGCTCCAGCGCGTGACGCAGTGGAAATCCGACATGGTTTCGGTTTGTGGCAACGCGCGAAATTCGTTCCAGGTCAGCCGCTTAGGCTCTTCGACTTCTCCGGAAATCTGAAAATCCCACCTGGCCGGATCGAAATGCGGAATGCTCCCGTAATGCAGCACCGGCCACTTCAGCGTGAGCGACTGCCCGGGCGGCAGCCGGCCTTCGGCCTTCGCTTTGTTTTCCAGCTCCTTGCGCGTTCCCAAGTCACCGAATAGAGACATTTAATTCTCCTGGGCGATTTGATGCTCGCAGGCCCCCGCGGATTCCATTAAAGTTTCGCTCCGAACAGGTCTTTTTCGGAGAAGGCTTTGAACGTTGACCGCATGTCCCAGATATGAGACATTGGATATGTGAGGGCGGCGATTTTTCATCCCTCCGCGAGGGCTGCGATTCGGCTGTTCCCGGAGGATGTGCGGAAGGAGTTGGGCAAGGCAATCTTCGACTTGCAGAGAGGAGAAACCTTGACGATGCCTCTCGCGCGCTCAATGAATTCGATAGCACCGGGTGCCGCAGAGTTAAGAGTTCGAGACCGGAGCGGAAGCTATCGAGTTCTGTAGTACGCGCGATCTTCGCGTGGCATTTTTGTGTTTCATGCATTTGTGAAAAAGAGCAAGACGACGCCAAAGCACGAGATGGAATTGGGGGAACGGCGGCTAAGGGAGCTACTCGATGAAGAAATCTAGAGCGATCGTGACGCGCACGGCGGCCGAGTTGGCAAAGGTGCTGGGGCTGACTCCGGCCGCAGGGGCGGAGATCGAGCTGCGCAACAACTTGAACTCGAAAATTGTCGAGGTGGTGCAACGCAAAGGTTTGACGCATGGGCAAGTGGCGCGGCTGGCGCGAACTTCGCGGACGCGCGTTACAGCCATTATGAACCACAACACGAAAGACATCTCGACCGACCTTCTCTTGCGCGTGCTCTATGCTCTCGGCTATACGGCAAAAATTAAATTCCAGAAAGCGGCCTAACCGCGGCAGCCTGCCTCTGCAGCAGCAAGCGCTTGCGGGAGGAACCAAAGAGTCCGCATGAACGGAGAAAAAATGCTCGCATCCATGAGGATGGTGGGTTTCTTGCTTACCAAGGATTACGACAAGGCGCGTGCGTTTTACGAGGGGAAACTGGGATTCGAGTTTGTGAGCCAGGATCAGTATGCCCTGGTGGTGCGGGCGGGCGAGAACACGATTCGGATTGTGAAGATTCCCACGTTTACCCCGCTGCAGAGCACCGTGCTGGGCTGGGAAGTGGATGACATTGAAACCATTGTGGATTGGCTGGCGAAACGGGGCGTCGTGTCTGAAAAATATCCATTCGTTCAGGACAAGGAGCGGGGGATATGGACGGCACCGGGCGGAAGCAAAGTCGCGTGGTTCAAGGACCCGGACGGGAATGTGTTGGGGGTCTCGCAACATGGATGAACGGCGTCGTTGTGAAGTAGCGGTCATTTGCAACTCCGGTCAGGTGCGCATGCTGTAGTAGTCCCGCGGGGGTCGAGGCGCGGCGGATCGGCGCGGTTTGGGTAGCCGGGAATTTTCAGGCAAAGTATGCTTGCAATTCAAGGCAGATGGTGGGAGTTTACGTTCATGCAAAACCAAATGAACCGACGCAATTTTTTGCTAGGGGCGGAGGCGCTGGTGGTGGCCGGAATGCTGAACCGGGCGTATGCGCATGTGCCGCCGGACGATGTGGCGAGCGACGAGAAATTCTGGGCGGGAATCCGTAACGCGTACGTCCGCGATCCGGAGATTTTGAATTTGAACAATGGCGGAGTGGCGCCGGCGCCGACTTCCGTGCTGGAAGCGGAGATCGAGGCGATCCGCTACAGCAACACGCTGCCGGCTTACCGCATGTGGCACGATCTTGAGCCAAAGGTCGAGGACGTGCGGAAAAAGCTCGCCGCCTTGTGGAGCACCGATCCGGAATGCATTGCGATCACGCGGAATGCCAGCGAGTCCCTGCAAATTGCGCAGTTTGGGATTGACATGGCGCCGGGCGACGAAGTGCTGACGACGAGCCAGGATTATCCCCGCATGATCACGACCTGGCAGCAGCGAGCGCGGCGGGAAAAGATCGTGCTGAAGCAGGTGAATTTTGGCGTGCCGGTGAAGAGCCCGAACGATTTGGTGAACCTGTTCGAACAGGGGATCACGCCGCGCACGAAAGTGATTCATTTGTCGCACGTGGTGTTCCTGACAGGCCAGATTTTTCCGATTAAAGAGATTTGCGCGATGGCGCGGGAACGCGGAATCATCAGCATTGTCGACGGAGCGCACGCGTTTGCGCACGTGCCGTTCAAGTTTACGGATGTGGATTGCGATTTTTATGGGTCGAGCCTGCACAAGTGGCTTTCGGCGCCGATTGGGACCGGCATGTTGTACGTGCGCAAAGACCGCATCGAAAAGCACTGGGCGCTGATGGCGGCGCCGCCTTCGATGGACAAAAATATCCGCAAGTACGAAGAAATCGGGACGCATCCAGCGGCCATGCATAATGCGATTTTGCAAGCGCTCGAGTTTCACGAGCAGATGGGCGACGAACGAAAATTCGCGCGGCTGCGCTATTTGAAGAACCGCTGGGCGGACCGCTTGGCGAACGTGAAGGGCGCGAAAGTGCTCGTCGGGCTAGAGCCGGACCTTTCCGGCGCATTCGGGACGATTCATTTCGATACGATCGAGCCGGGGAAGCTGAGCGAGGCGCTGCTGGCGAAGCACAACATATTTGTCGTGCCGATTGTTTCTCCGGGGATCACCGGGATTCGCGTCAGCTCGAATGTCTACACCTCAACGGAAGAGATCGACCGATTCTGCGGAGCCGTGGAAGAGATTGTGACGCGGGCGTAGAGCCGGCACGAACGCGAGCGGTAAATCTCATTTCCCAAATTATAAAGTGAAGACTGGGGCTGATGCGGGATTTGTGTCTCCGTGCATTTGCAGACCGTGGCGAAGCCGTGCCAAGCCTACGGCGCGTCGGATTTCGCGATGATTAGCGTGAGGTCGTCGTGCTGTTCGTGGGGGGCAAATTGGCGCACGTCGGCGACGATGGAGTCGAGGAGGGATTGGGAGGGTTTGGCGCGATGGCGGCGGAGGGAAGCGATTAGGCGGGCTTCGCCGAATTCGTCGCGGGCTTCGTTGAAGGCTTCGGTGATGCCGTCCGTGTAAAGAGCGAGCGTGTCCCCGGGGCGGAGGGTGCGCTCGCCGATTTCGCAATCCCATTTTTTGAAAATGCCGAGGACGGTGGCCGTGGGGTCCAGACGGTCGAGGGAGTCGTCTTGGCGGACGATGAGCGCGGGGGGATGTCCGCAATTGACGTAGCGGAGAAGGCCGCTAGAGACGTGGTAATCGACGAATAAGAGTGTGGCGAAGGCGCCGTCGGGCGTGTTTTGGGAAAAGAGTTGATTGACGGCGCACAGGAGGCGCTGCGGCTGATCGAGAGAAATGGCGCACTGGCTGCGGAGATTGGCTTGCAGATTGGCCATCAACAGCGCGGCGGCGATGCCTTTGCCAGAAACGTCGCCGATAACGAGGCCGAACCGGCCGGGGCCGAGGTCGAGGAAGTCGTAATAATCTCCGCCGACGGCGCGCGCGGGAAAGCAGTGGCCGGCGTAATCGAGCGCGGGAATTGGCGGACGGATTTGCGGAAAAAAGCGGCACTGAACTTCGTTGGCGATTTCGAGTTCCTGGGCAGCGCGGCGTTCCACTTCGAGTTTGGCGGCGGTGGCGCGGCGCTGGGCTTCGAGAGCGTGAGTGACCTCGTCGAAGCTCACCAGCGTAAAGGTGTTGCCATCGACATCGCGGAAGCGGGCGACGACGCTGCCCCAAACGGTGGTCTCCGCACCGAGAAGGGGGGAATCGGCCTGAGGTGAACCAGAGCCCTTCTCGAAATCGTATTTCAGGCGCTTGAGGCGGGGTGTCGAATGAAAGCGGACGCCGCGTTTGGACCATTCCTGAAATTTGGTCAAGACGTCTTCTGTGATCAAAATGACATGGGTGGAACGGCCGATGAGTTTGGATTCGGGCGTATTGGGCTTGGGAACGACCAGCGCGAGAACCGTGGAGCCGTCGGGAGGCGCGACGGCGACCAGGCGGTCGCCGGATTGGAGCTTGGCGTCGTAAGCAAGATGGAAGCCGAGTTGGTCGACGAAGAAGCGGATGCTGCGGTCATGGTTGCGGACGAAAATGTTGACGCACTGGATGCTGAGGTGGGGATGCGGTTGAGCGGCGGGAGTGGGCGCGGAGGACATGGGAAGATTATACGGGGAGACGAAGGGGGAAGAATAAAGATATGAACTTGCGCAAATTGTGCTGCAAACTCTCATCGGTGTAGAGCAGAGGAGATCTTAGTCGTGGCTGGACTGAAGATGTTCGCGACAGCAGTCATCACGGTTTTCGCGGTGGCGGGATTGTTCGGATGGATGATGTTTCGTGCCGGACAATCAGCAGACAGGGCTGCTCGTGACCCGCGATATCGACGTCGGCAGATGATTCTTGTAGCTGCGGTGTATTCTGTGTTCTTAGCGTATGGAATCATGCAAATCGCTTTCGGCCGCTTACCCAGGCTGGATCTGGTCGGCCTCATCATTCCAATTCTGTTCATTTGGTATTTCTGGCGCGCGGCAAGCCGAACAAAAATCCCTCGAGAGTAGATCCGCGGACATGGAGAAAGAGAAAAAAGCAAGCCGACGACCGCACCGCTCGGCACGCCTCGCCCAGTGCTACATCTGAAGGACGCATTTGCCCGGGGGAGTGAAGTAGGGGACAATTTTGTTGAACGAGATGCGAGAACAAAGAGGGCGAGGGTGGAATGACGGCGAAGATATTGGATGGGACGAAGATTCGGGATGAGATTTTTGCGGAGTTGAAGGATGAGGTGGCGATTCTGTCGTCGGCGGGGATACGGCCGGGGCTGGCGGCGGTGCTGGTGGGGGAGAATCCGGCTTCGCAGCTATATGTGAAGAGCAAGATTGCGGCTTGCGAGCAGTTGGGGATGGGCAGCGGGCTTTTGACGCCGGACGCTAGCATTACGACGATGGGATTGCTGGCGATTGTGGAGGATTTGAACCGGGACAACGATACGGACGGGATTTTGATTCAGCTTCCCTTGCCGGCGCAGGTGGATACGAAGAGGATTTTGGAGGCGGTCGATCCGGCGAAGGACGTGGACGGATTTCATCCGGTGAATTTGGGGAAATTGGTGAGCGGGAGGCCGGGACTGGTGGCGTGCACGCCGGCGGGCTGCATGGAGATTTTGCGGCGCAACGAGATTGCGATTGAGGGGGCGAACGCGGTGGTACTCGGGCGGAGCGACATTGTGGGCAAGCCCATGGCGCTGCTTTTGATGCATGCAAACGCTACCGTGACGATTTGCCATTCGAAGACACGGGATTTGCCGGACGTGGTGCGGCGCGCGGACGTTGTGGTGGCGGCGATGGGCAAGGCAGGATTTGTGCAGGCGGATTGGGTCAAGCCGGGCGCCGCGGTGATTGATGTGGGCACGAATCGCGTGACGGACGCCGCAGAGGCGGAAAGATTGTTCAGGAACTTCCCCGCCCGTTTGGAGAAATTCCGGGCGAAGGGGAATGCGTTGGTGGGCGATGTCCATCCTGACGCGGCGAATGTGGCCGGGGCGCTGACGCCGGTGCCCGGAGGCGTGGGGCCGATGACCATTACGATGTTGATGAGCAACACGGTGAAGGCGGCGCGGATGCGGCGAGCAAAAGCGGCGCCACGGACGATTTCGGCTGGCGGACCCTCCGGCGCGGGCTCGCGATAAAACACAGAATGAAGCGAATGGGACTTACCGGCGGAATTGCGAGCGGCAAAAGCGCCGTCGCGGCGATTTTGCGCGAGCTGGGATTTCATGTGATTGACGCGGATGAGCTGGGGCATACGTTGATCGAGCCCGGGCAGCCGGCTTATGACGAGATTGTGCGTGAGTTCGGGCCGAGCGTGCTTGGAGAGGACGGGCGGATCGACCGTGCAAAACTTGGGGCCATGGTGTTCGCGGACGCGGAGAAATTGGCGCGGCTGAATGCAATGGTGCACCCGCGGGTGGAGACAGAAATTCACCGGCAATTCGCGGAGTGGGAGAAGGACGGAGTTCGCGACGCGGCGTTTGTCGAGGCGGCGCTGCTGGTCGAGGCCGATTATCAGAAGAGATTGGATGGATTGGTGGTGGCGTGGTGTCGTCCCGAGCAGCAGGTCGAGCGATTGCTGGCGCGGGGTTTGAACGAGGTCGAGGCGCGGCGGAGGATTGCGGCGCAAATGCCTGCGGAGGAAAAATTAAAATACGCGACGGAGAAGATTGATTGTTCAGGGACGAAAGAGGCGACAAGGAAACAGGTAGAGGAATTGGCGGCTAAGTTGAGGCGGGGAGCGGTGGGACACGTCTAAGAACAGAGTAGACAAGAGCGGATCTAAAGACCCGCACCTGAACAGAAAAAATCGTGTGGTATCTTTGAGATGAGATGGGGTCGGGGAAGGATTAGAAATATGAGCGCGGGAAAAGCTTCGAACGCGGTGCGATTGGCGATAGTGGCGGTGGTGCTGATTTCCGGGGCGTACTGGGCGGGGGGACGATGGGGACAGCGGCAGCCGAGGAAAGTGGAGGCTCTGCCGATAGCCGCGGAACCAGAGGGCGCGACTGACGTTGCCGCGCGCGACGCGGGACTAACAGACGATGAGTCCATCAACGTGCGGGTGTACCGGGAAGTGTCTCCAGCGGTGGCAAACATTCTGACGAAGGCGACCGAGTATGATTTTTTCATGGACCCCGTGCCGGTGGAAGGAGCGGGCTCGGGATTTGTAATCGATCCGCGCGGATATATTTTGACGAACTTTCACGTGGTGCAAGAAGCGCAGTCGATTGAGGTCGTGCTGGGCGACAAATCGAGGTATCCGGCGAAATTTGTTGGGGCGGACCAGCGGAATGACGTGGCGCTGGTAAAAATCGATCCGAAGGGCAAGAAACTGGTGGTGTTGCAGCTAGGCGATTCGTCAAAGCTGCAAGTAGGACAAAAAGTTTTGGCGATCGGGAACCCCTTCGGATTTCAGAGCACGCTGACGACCGGAGTAGTGAGCGCGCTTGGCAGAAACGTTCAGACCAGCCAAACAACATTAATTGACGAGGCGATTCAGACGGATGCGGCGATCAACCGGGGAAATTCGGGCGGCCCGCTGATCGACTCGCATGGCGATGTGATTGGCATCAATTCGGCGATTTATACGCCTAGCGGAACGACAGCAGGAATCGGGTTCGCAATTCCCATTAATACGGCGAAAAGAATTGCGCACGATTTGATTACGGAAGGGCGCGTCCGCGAAGCGTATCTGGGAGTGCAGACGCTGTCGGTGGGCGGATGGCTTTCGCAAGCGCTCGATCTGCCGGTGCAGGAGGGATTGCTGATCGAAGAAGCAAAGCAGGACGGGCCGGCGGCGGCGGCAGGGTTGCACGGCGGAAATCAGCAAGCGCTGGCGGGAATGCAGCGGATCACGATCGGCGGCGACGTGATCGTGGCGATTGACGGCCAGAAAATCGCGGATCAATCGGATATGAATTTGGTCTTGAACCGGAAGCGGCCTGGGGATACGGTGACGGTCACGGTGTATCGGGGCGGGAAGAAGCTGGATATACCGGTGAAGTTGGGGGAGCGGTCTGGGAATTGAGTGGCTATCAAAAAACAGGACGCAGGCCGAAATATCTGATTTGCCGTTTGGGCGATGCAAGGGCAAGAGACAGGCAGGAATGTCTTTCCGAACTACTTTGAAAATTCGGCGCGGAAATTTTGGCGGTCGGATTCCTTGAGAGAGAACCAGGATTCGGCGATGTCCCGGACGCGTTCTAGTTCGCGCTGCATTTCGGCGTGCTTGGATTCGAGGACGGCGGCGTTGGCGTCGGGCGGGACGTAGATGGGCGGTGCAAAGAGGATTACGGCGCGGGCGAACGGAGCGGGCAGCAGAAAGTGATCCCAGGTTTTTTCGAACGTTTTGCCGCGGTCAACACCGATGTGGAAGACGAGGACGGGGCATCCGGTTTTTCGGGCGAGCATGACAGGGCCGGGCTTGGCGACGTAACGAGGACCGCGAGGACCGTCGATCGTGAAAGCGCAATCGACGCCTTCTTCGAGGCGCCGAGCCATCACCGCAAGGCCGCGTAAGCCGCCACGTGAAGAACTTCCCTGAGCGGTGCCGAAACCCAGCCATTCGATCACTTTGCGAGTCCACTGGCCATCGAACGCCGTGGTGTTCATCACTACGACGCCGTGATTGCGGTGCCACCAAACAATAGGAATGATGACGCGGTGCCAAAAAGCCCATATACAGCGTTTGCCGCTCGCGTGCACGCGTTCGGCGTTTTGCCAGCCGTAAACCTCGAAGCGCAACGTGGGGCCGAGAATGCGAATCACACTGTAGACCGCGGCCGCGATGAACGGGATTTGGATGCGGCGAGACCACGGAAGATCGGGCAAACGCGTATCGTAATGAACGCTGATGGATTCGGCAGGACTTTCTGCTGCGACCGGTTCGGATGAATCCTTCGGGGTAACCGGCAGCGCAGCGCGAGTTGTCTCGGTGTTAGCCATTGTCTGTATAGTCGCCTCGGGATGCGAGGAAGCAAAGGCGGCGTGACGTATAGTATAGGCGAGAGTTTCTTGCCCGGCTCGCTGGAGCCCCATTGAGAGTGCTTTCTAAGAATTACTTGCGAGATTCGGTGCGACACGCGCGGCTGTTGGGCGCGCTCTGCGCGTTGCTCTGTTTGGCTGCTCTATCTGTAACCGCCGGGACCCCCGACCAACCCGCGGGCGACGCGGTCGGAGTGATCGAAGGCGAAGACATTTCCGTGACGGGTCCCGTGAGTATGGATATGGCTGCCGGGCAGACGAAAACGATTTTGCGAAGCGGGAGCGACGTACGGGTGAAGTCCGGGCAGGCGCGGATCAGCCTTGTGGAGGGCGGACAGATTTCGATTTGCGGGCCGGCGCATTTTTCGGTGCTGAAATCGGGCGGAGCGCTGACGGTGGCGCTGGAAAGCGGAGCGATTCATGCGCGGCTCGAGCAGGCGCCGGCGCTGACGGTGTACACGGCGCAGATTCAGGCGCAGACCGTGGCGATCGGAAATGACCCGCGAGAAATTCTTGTGGGATTCGAGAATCCCGGATTGATGTGCATTCGGACGTATCGCGGGGCGTTGCGCGTTGAGCAACAGTTTAGCGGACAGAGCGTGATCGTGCCGCAGGGCGAAAACGTGCTGCTGGTGGACGGGCAAATCGACAAGATGAGCAACGGAGCAGGGCACTGCAATTGCGAACTGCAGATCGCGAAAGCTCCGACTGCAGCGCGTCCGGGAAATGGTACGTCTGCGACAGAGCAAAACACTGCGAACAGCGAAACAACACAAGATTCCAGCGATGCGGCGGTGCTGGGGACGGCATCAACGGCGAGCGAAAAACCAGCGGCGAAAGAGGAACCGATCTACACGGTTGATATGCCTCCGTTGGTCTTCGATGCGAAAGCGAAAGTGCAGCCGGAACCAGACCCGAGGTTGATGGCGGTTGTCAGGCAGGTGCGAGTGCGCCCAGCGCTGATATTTCGCGGGCGAGTGGAAGATGTGCCGGTTACGGCATCGACGGCGCCAGCGGCGCCACCGCTTAAGCCGGCCGAGGCCGCGCCACATAGTACGAAACAGGCGCAAACGCATGGCTCGGTCGTCGAACGTGTGAAGTCGTTCTTCCGAAAGCTTTGGTCGCGAAGCGGGTGAAGAGTCGGGAGACTTTGGCAGCTGTCCTGCCGGGCGAGGTCTCTCTCTGTCCTTGAGTTCAGTATCCAGTCTGTCCTTTCGTAATGTTCCGGCGTTAAGACAAGCGTGATACGTTTCCAGATTAGGATCGCATCCTTTAGCGTTTCCGCGGAGCTTCGAAGGAATTCTATGTGGGGTGGGTTCTTGACTGGGTCGGTGAGGAACATGGAAATCGGATGCCGAGTGGCCAGCAAGTTTTGGGTTTTGATTCTCTTCGCGGAGTGTTGCGCTCTTCTGAGCGGATGCAACGGCCTAGGCGGCTCATCTTCTTTGCCGGTGCCGGACACGACGCCGCCGACAGTGCCGGGCAACTTTGTGGCAGCGGCAACTTCGGCGACGCAGATCAATCTTTCGTGGATGGCTTCTACGGACAACGTGGGAGTGACGGGGTACAAAGTGGAGCGATGCTCGGGCGCGGGTTGCACGAACTTCGCGCAAATCGCGACGCCGACGACCACCACGTTTAGCGACACGGGATTGACGGCGTCGACTTCTTATTCTTACCGGGTCCGGGCCAGCGACGCCGCGGGGAATAACAGCAGTTACTCGAGTACGGCTAGTGCGACAACACAGGCTGCACCGGACACCACGCCGCCGACAGCGCCCACAAATTTAACTGCGACGGCGGCTTCAACCACGCAGATCAATCTCTCTTGGACAGCTTCTACGGACAATGTAGGAGTCACAGGATACAAAGTGGAGCGATGTTCGGGGGCCGGATGCGCGAATTTTGTGCAAATCGCCACGCCGACGACCACAACCTTCAGCGACACGGGATTGACGGCGTCTACTTCGTACTCTTACCGCGTCCGGGCGAACGACGCCGCGGGAAATAACAGCGCGTACTCCAATACGGCGACTGCTTCGACTCCGGCGGCGGGGAACATAAGCGTGACAATCAGTCCCAAGCGCGGCGGATTGACGCTTTCGCAGACGACGCAGTTCACGGCGACGGTGACGAACGACGTGGGAGCAGCGGGAGTAAAGTGGAGCACGACAGGAGGAACTCTTTCCGGGCAGACAACGACGACGGCGACATATTCGTCCGGAGCAGCGGGGACCTTCACTATCACTGCGACGAGCAAAGCGGACGTTACGCAATCGGCTTCGGCGACGATCGGCGTGACGGATTTGACCGGCATGACGACGTATCACAACGATTTGTCGCGCGACGGTGTGAATTCGCAAGAGTATGCGCTGACGACGGCGAATGTTGCGACGGCGACGTTTGGAAAGTTGTTTTCCTGCCCGACGGATGGAGCGATCTATGCGCAGCCGCTGTGGGTGGCCAATTTGAGCATTGGCGGCGGGACGCACAACGTGGTTTTTGCGGCGACGACGCACGATACGGTTTATGCATTCGACGCGGACGCGAATCCTTGCGTGAAATATTGGAGTACATCGCTATTGGGAAGCGGCGAGACATTCGTTTCAAGTTCGGATGTGGGGACTGGAGATATCCAACCGGACATTGGAATTATCGGGACGCCGGTGATCGACACAACATCGAGCACGATTTATGTTGTGAGCAAGAGCAAAACCAGTGGGACGAGTTGCACACCGGCGACATCGTGTTTCCAGCGGCTGCATGCTTTGAGTTTGATCAACGGGACCGAGAAATTTGGCGGACCAGTGAATATCACTTCGGCGATCAGCGTACCCGGTACCGGCGATGGATCGTCCGGCGGGAATGTGGCCTTCAATACGTTGCGTGAGAACCAGCGGCCGGGCTTGGCGCTTGCCAACGGCATGGTGTATGTGGCGTGGGCTTCGCATGGGGACAATGGGCCGTACCACGGATGGGTGATTGCATTTGACAAGACAACGCTCGCGCTTGTCGCGACATTTAACGCAAATCCGAATGGAAGCGATTCTGGAATATGGATGAGCGGAGGAGCGCCGGCAGCGGACTCGTCGGGCAATTTGTATTTTTTGACGGGGAACGGGACATTTGATGTGAATACCGGCGGGTCGGATTACGGGGACAGTACCGTGAAGCTGAGCACTTCGGGCGGGTTGTCCGTGGCGGGATATTTTACGCCGGCAGATCAGCAGAATCTGGAGGGCGGCGACACGGATCATGGATCCGGCGGGGCGGCGATTTTGGTGGACCAGCCAGCGACGGCGCCTCATCAGCATTTGGTGATAGGCGGAGGAAAAGAAGGAAACCTGTTTTTGCTGGACCGCGACAATTTGGGCGGGTACGGAGCGAACTTCAATCCGGTGGACTCGAACGCGGTGCAGAAATTCTCGGAGGGCAACGGGATATTTTCTACCGCGGCGTTTTTTAATAATGCGCTGTACATTGCGGGAACGGGCGGACATTTGAAATCGTTCGCGTTTAATACGACGACGGGACAATTCAATGCGGCGCAGACTTCGCAGTCGCCGAGCTCGTTCGGATTTCCGGGCGCGACACCTTCGGTGTCGGCATTGGGGACGACGAACGGAATTGTCTGGGCCATGAACAACAATGCGTACTGCACGCAGCAGTCTTCGTCGTGCGGCCCCACGGTGTTGCACGCTTATGACGCGACGAGTGTGGCGACGGAACTGTGGAACAGCTCGCAAAGCGCGGGCGATGCCGCCGGAAACGCCGTGAAGTTTACCGTACCGACCGTCGCCAACGGGAAGGTGTATCTCGGCACGCGAGGAAACGATGCCGGGAATGGCGGCACTACGGTTCCGGGCGAGATCGACGTTTACGGATTGAAGCCAAACTAGAGCCCGAATTCCACAGAATGAAAATGGGTCTTTCACAATCTTGTGAAGGGCCCGTTTCTTTTGATGCGAAAATTCTTTCGTGAAAAGGTCTACATACCTTCGTAGTTGGGGCCACCGCCGCCTTCGGGGACGACCCAGGTGATGATCTGGTAGGGGTCGGCGATGTCGCAGGTTTTGCAGTGAACACAATTGGCGGCGTTGATTTTTAGTTTTAGTAGACCGCTCGGATCTTTCGCCATTTCGTAGACAGCCGCGGGACAAAAATACTGGCAGGGGTTGCCGTATTCCTCCACGCATTTTGTCGCGCAGATATTGGTGTCGGCGACGTGGAGATGGCAGGGCTGGTCTTCTTCGTGGCGCGTGCCGGAGTGGTAGACGTCGGTCAGACGATCGAAAGTGAGTTTGCCGTCGCCTTTGAAGCGTTGGGGGGCGGGGCGGCCATTGATTTTTTCGTAGTGCTTGTAACCGGCTTCGGCGTGCATGGGATCGATGAGGCCGCGGCCGCCGGTGACTTGCTGGAAAGCAGTGTGGATGAAGCCGGCGAACATGCCGTGCTGGAAAGATTGGTGAAAATTGCGGACTTGCCAGAGTTCTTTTTTGATGTAGCTTTGCTCGATTTTTTGTTGGAAGGCGCTGAGGGTTTTGGCAGTGGCGTCGCCGGTTTTGAGGGACTCGAAAATAGTTTCGGCGGCCAGCATGCCGGACTTCATGGCCATGTGGATGCCTTTGAGGCGCTGAGAGTCGAGGAAGCTGCCGGAGTCGCCGATGATGAGGGCGCCGTCGACGTAATTGCGGGGCATGGCGTACCAGCCGCCGTAGGGGAGAGATTTTGCGCCGTAGCGGACGAGTTTGCCGCCTTCGAGAATTTTTTTGAGGAACGGATGCGTCTTCCAGGTTTGAAAAGCGGCGTGAGGATCGAATTGCGGGTCGGCGTATTCGAGCGCGAGGACGAGGCCGATGGAGAGGCGATTGCCAGAGAGGCCGTAAATCCAGCCGCCGCCATACATGCTGGTGGGAACGGGCCAGCCTAGCGTGTGGGCGACGTAGCCGGGCTGGATGCGATCCGGTTGAATATCCCATAGTTCCTTAATGCCGATGCCGTAGGATTGCGGGTTGATATTGTCGAGCTTTTTTGTGGTGACGAGATCTTTGGTGAGGGAGCCGCGCGGGCCTTCGGCGAGCACGGTGACTTTGGCGCGGAGTTCGTAGCCGGGAGTGTAATTGGACTTGGGCTGGCCGTTTTTGTCGAGGCCTTTGTCTTCGGTGATGACGCCGGCGATATCGTCGCCTTCGTAGATCAGTTGCGCGCCGCCGAATTCCTTGAAGACGTTTACGCCTGCGGCTTCGACCAGGCCACCTAGCCACTTTGTGATTTTGCTCAGGGAGACTACGTAGTTGCCCTTGTTTTGGAAGGGCGGCGGAGTGATGGAAAAGCGGAAGGAGGAGTTTTTGGTGAAGAGGAGAGCGGCGGAGTCTGTGACGGGCGTGTCGAGGGGCGCGGATTTTTCGAAGTCGGGGACGAGTTCGGCGAGGGCTTTGGGATTCATGATGGCGCCGGAGAGTTGGTGCGCGCCGATTTCGCGGCCTTTTTCGAGGACGTAGATATTTTCGGCGGAGAGCGGGGGCTTGGCGCCGGAGTCGTTGTGTTTCTTAATGAGATTGGCGAGATGCAGGGCGCAGGAGAGGCCGGCGGGGCCTGCGCCGACGATCAGGACGTCGGCTTCTAGTTGTTCGCGTTGGACGGCCATGGGTTGAGCAATCTTAGCAAAGCTGTTTTGCTGTTAGCGGAGTTTCTGAAATTGATCGAGGGTAATGCCGAGCTGCTTTAGGATTTGATTGAACAACGGCGGTCCGATTTCTTCCCCACCGTGGACAGGTATTGTCGTGACTCGCCCGTCCGGATGATTCCATCTTCCGTGGCTGCCCTTTTGGCGTTTGAGAATGAATCCTAAGATGCGGGCGACGCGCTGAAACTCGCGTGCCGTGGCACTAGGCATGAACTATCTCAGTGGAATCGGCCGGAAGTTCCAGGCCTTTTTCTCTGTATTCGTCCTCGACCATACTAAAGACGTTGGCCAGTTCTGCGAGAGCCTCTTCGCGCGTTTTCAT
Organism: uncultured Acidobacteriota bacterium; assembly: GCA_963843265.1. Classification (GTDB taxonomy): domain Bacteria; phylum Acidobacteriota; class Terriglobia; order Acidiferrales; family UBA7541; genus Acidiferrum. The sequence continues at coordinate 97,994 of CAWJJR010000010.1, forward strand.
TAGCGCGTAGCAAGCAGGAAGGGCAGGGATTTCGGCGACCCATCCTGACCGGTCATCCTGACGATAAAGAACTATCTTGTAGTCCTCGAATTTCATGGTGTGCCCATAGTATAGGACAAAAACGGTGGGTTCGACATAGCGCGGATTATCGGCAGAAAGCAGATTCCGCGCTCCACTCGGAATGACATTGCGCGTTCGCTTAGGGGTCGCTCGTACTTACCAGAGCTTCCGGGATTCGTCCTGTGCTATATCCCCATGCCTGGATTGTGGTAAACCATAACCGCCCACCCCCTGGGGTTTTTTCAAAAGTGTTCATTCTAAAGGGATTCAAACTGTTTGTTTTGTGTGAGCTTCGAAAGTGTTCATTCCACGGAGCTTAGGATGGCGAATTTGCACCAAAATTGTGCAGACCTCATAAGTGCTACGAGCAAAGGACTTAGGGTACAAGTTTGCCAGAAAAGCAAAAACGCCAATCATCAGATTGGCGTTCCAAGACCGATGCGCGGTATTACCCAAGGGGGAGAGTATACCAAAGCTAACCTTTTGTCAAGGAGAAACTACAGAAGAAAAAAACAAGGGGGTAGTGTCCCAATTTGGGCTGGGTGTTCCCGACTCGGCGATTAGAGGACAAAACTGAGTCTCACGCACGCTGGTGCGCTGAAAAGCACAAGCTTTTGGGACCTGGTCATTCTGAAAAGCGGGAGCAGGGCTGCCGCACTCCAAATTAGGACTGCACCAGAGGAGGGGGTGGTGGGCACTGCGGCGTTGGACGTAAACTCGCTTTATGGTGTTCACTAAGCGGCTGCGGGAGAGGATACGGCGGGGGGAGATTACTTGCAGTGTGCGGATATGGATGAGTCCCCGCGTGCGAGTGGGTGCGCGATACCGAATGGAGGAAGGCGAGATTGAAGTCGATTCGATTGAACCGATCGGGTTTCCGGATATTACTCCGGAGTTGGCGCGGGAGTCGGGATTCCTTGGCGTTCTGGACTTGCTCAAGGTCGCGAAACATGGGCGAGGCGAAAATATTTATTTGATCCGGTTCCATTATGTGCGGCGGCGGTGTTAGCTGTGCCCGTTATCACGCAGCTGACCTGCCTGTTTTGGCGACTGCCGCTCGAAGTAAAACGCGATGCCTAACGCGAGAATCAGGGCTGCGATCCCGAACAGGGTCAAGCTTGGCACTGTGTTCGGCTCTTCAATAATGACCTTACGCGCCATAGCGATTAACGCGACTTCAAGAACAACCCGCACATGAATGACATCCTTCTTTAGGTATGCTTTCAGCGTCTCCAGCAGTTCCACACCGATCAGGACCAACAGGAAGTAGCCAAAAACATCGAGCAGACCTTGCACGCGAATGAGAAACCGAGGCGGTGTCCAAACCTCCTCGGCGATCAGAACGCCCAAATGAACAGTGGAGAGAACGACGACGATCGCGAGCATGCCAGCGAGCGCCAGGACGGTGAACTTTTGGATTTTTGTGATCAGCGCTTCCAATATTCTCTCCTGCGAAAGGTTATCACTCGCGGTCATTGAGTGCCACTGGCAGAAATGCCAGGCTCTCGGCACCGGGGAAGCCGTTCGAGGGCTACGGGCGAAGAGTAATCGGAACGATGGGCGGCAACATTTCGGTGGCTAGCCGTTTTCTACGCGGGCTTTTATGTCCGTGTAGGCGGCATCGATTAGCGCGTTTAGGGCTACGGCGTTTGTGGGCGTTCCCGGTTTCAGCTTTACGTGGCGCATGAACTTGCCAGTGCCTTGCAGCAGGCGGGCGGGATCGGGGAGGGATGCGCCTTGGAAGAAGCCTACGTTTACGTGGGAGGTGAAGACGTTTACGTAGGCGAAGGGGGCGTCTCCCAGGCAGGCGGTTGGGCAGCCGTCATGGAGGAGTTCGCGGACTTCGTCGCCGCAGTTTCGCATGGCTTCGAACCAGTTTTTCGCGATGGCTCCTGGTTCACCTTTGCGTTGTTTCAGCCAAGTGTCGATGGCGGGATCGCGCTGGACTGCGCCGTCGAATCGTAGGAAGTCCGATTTCATGGTTGCTCGCTTTCAACGGCATTTTACACAGAAGGCGCGGTTTTATCCTGAATTCCTAAATTGAATTGCACTGTTTTGCCCTAAGTCGGTTAAGTTTCAGTTGGTTGAAAGAAACGCCGAGGAGGACAAAACAGTGCACTGGCAAATTACCGCTCTTTGGGGCGGAAAAAAAGTGGAATTACGCGAAACCCAGCGAGCCGTCACCCCCTTCGGTGGGCTGGTGGTGTTCTTGGAGTTTCTGCGGCATGTTGGCTATCGCGAGGCCGTGAGCAAGTATCTACCGTTTCGTCTTACTTCCCCCAATGCCATCGATCCGGTGGAGACATTCACGGCTTTCTTACTCTCGGTGGTAGCCGGAGCGCGGCGCTTCGCACATACAAGTTTGCTGCGTGCCGACGTGGCCTTGCACGCCGTGCTGGGGATCTCGCGCTTTCCGGTCGATGACACCATTCGCAACCTTTTCAAACGCTTCGGTCAGGGACAGTGCCAGCGTTTTTTCTCCGGCTTGTGGAGTTGGCAGCTGGAGCGGCTTCCGGGATGTTCGCCGGGATATAGTCTGGATTTGGATTCCACGGTGTTCGAGCGCTACGGGCGGCAGCAGGGTGCGTTGCGCGGACCGAACCCGCGCAAGCATGGGCGGCCCTCGCATCATCCCCTGGTGGCGGTGCTGGCCGAGTCGCACTTTCTGCTGCACGGCTGGTTGCGGAGCGGGGACTGTGGCACGGCCCGTGGCGTAGTGGAATTTCTCAAGGAAGCCCTGGCGCTGTTGCCGGAAAAACATGCCCTTCGCGTGGTGCGCGCCGACGCCGGCTTTTTTGACCAGCAATTACTGGGTTTTCTCGAGCAGCGTGGGTTGTCTTACATCATCGTGGCACGGCTGACGCTCTGGCTGAAGCGCGAGGCCGCACGCATCACCACGTGGCGCGCGCTGGACGCAAATTACGCTGCGGGTGAATTCCATTTGCAACTTTTCGGCTGGGACCGCCCACGCCGCTTCGTGGTGATCCGCGAGCGGCTGCGTGCCGAGCGCCCCTCGCTGGGAAGAAAACTGCTCGATGTTCCCGGCTACACCTTCCGCATCTTCGTCAGTAATCTCGCGCTCCCGCCGGAAGAGCTCTGGCGCGACTATAACCACCGGGCGGACATGGAAAATCGCATCGCCGAATTGAAACACGATTTGGGCGCCGATGATTTTTGTATGCAGGAGTTCTTCGCCACCGAAGCAGCCTTCCGCAGCATCCTGCTACTGTTCAATCTGCTTGGAGAATTCCAGCGCGCTAGTGGCTGTAAAACCTATCGCCAGCCGGCCACGCTGCGCGCGCAAGTTTTTCTTTGCGGTGCTCTGCTCGGCCGGGCCGGCCACCGCTTGGTGCTGCATTTGTCGGCTTCCTGGGGTGGCCTCAAACCACGTATCCCGCTGCTGGAAAACATCTTATCCTACGGTGTCCCAACTTCGCCGAAGTTGCATTCTGGGCTCGCGACTTGAGCCCAAAATCCATCAATGAGTCTCTATGAAACTACCTTCAACTTCGGATTTCAGGTTTATCAGGGCTCAGACTCATCTTCGGCTTTGGATTCCTCAAGAGATTCGCGGACGGGAGATGCAAATTCCTCAACAAATAAACCAAGTTCAACAGCCCGTGCTTGAGATATGGGGCAGGGGTGCGGCACGCCGACATACATATAGTAGTCCCACCCAAAATGGACGAAGCAATTACTTCCTTCTAACCGACAATAGATCTCCTCCCGCAAGGTCCGGCGAATTATTTCTCCAATTCGGTCCAATGGCAGCACACTGTCGTTATCAGAGTCGAGTGGCTGGTTTGAACGATTCTCAATTCCTGCGACTTTTATCGAGGATAGGCCACTCTCGCGAAGAAAGCTAAATGCCGCCTGTATGTACGCTTCCTCGACGCGCTCGTATTCCTCGCGAGTGAACAGAACACCCGAGTATGTTTTTCCGATGTCCTTGAACCTGATCCATTCCGGCCTCGCGTAATGTCCCAGCTGGTCGCGAAATGCTGGATTGTATTTTGTGACTCGATACTCGTTCATGGGAGCCTGCGAGGCGAGGTTAGGAGGATTTGGATTTTTCCAGGGCTTCGGTTAGGGCGGGCATGATTTCGAAAATGTCGGCGACTACGCCGTAGTCGGCGATTTCGAAGATGGGGGCGTTGGCGTCTTTGTTGATGGCGACGATGGTGCGTGCGCCTTTCATGCCGACGACGTGCTGGATGGCGCCGCTGATGCCGAGGGCGAGATAGAGTTTGGGAGCGACGGTTTGGCCGGAGCTGCCGATTTGGCGCTCCATGGGGAGCCAGCCTTCGTCGCAGATGGGGCGGGAGGCGGCGATTTCTCCGCCGATGGCGCGGGCGAGGGCTTCGGCTTGGGGAATATTTTCGGGGGCTTTGATGCCGCGGCCGATGGAGACGATGATGGGGGCTTGCGTGAGGTCGACGGCGGATTTGGCTTCCTTGAAAAGGTCGAGAGGCTTGGTGCGGATTTGGTCGGCGCCGAGAGTGACGGCGAAATTGTTGATGGGAGCTTTGCCCGAGGGATGCGCGGCCAGGAGATCGGCGCGGAAGGCTCCGGATTGGAAGGAAGCGAACCACGGGGCGGCGCCCTGGAAGGTGACGTCGGCGGCGGTTTTGCCCTGGAACATTTGGCGGACGAAGATGAGTTTGCCGGATTCGTGGCGGTAGGCGATGCAGTCGCCGATCATGCCTTTGCCGAGGCTGGCGGCGAGTTTGGGAGCGAAATCGCGGACTTGGTAGGTGTGGGGGAAGAGGACTAGGTCAAGCTTGGCGGAGTCGATGACTTGCTTGAGCGCGATGCAGAAGGCGTCGGGCGTGTAGGATTCGAGGAGGTCGTGTTCGACTTGTAGGACTTCGGCGACGTTTTTGGCGGAGAGCTCATTTGCGAATGCAGAGACGCCTTTGCCGATGACGAGCACGCTGACGGTGCTCGACGTGTCTTTTGCGATTTGCTGGGCGGCAGCCAGAGTTTCGAAGCTGGCGTTGTTCCACTTGGATTGGCGGAGTTCGGTTACGACCAGGATTTTCATTGCGCCTTCCTTTTCACGCTTCCTTGACGCGAGACGAAGAGAGATTTCTCGCTCCGCTCGAAATGACAGTATTTGGGATCTGATTGCCTAAATTACACGGGCTTCGAACTTCAATTTTTCGACTAGCTTTGTTGCGACTTCTTTGGGCGTGCCGGTCAGAAATTCGGTTTTTTTGGTTTTTGTGGGGATGTAGATTTTTTCGATTTTTTGCGTTAGTTCGTGCTGAATGGCGAGGGATTCGCGGGTGATGGTCGAAATTTCTTTTTTCTTGGCGGCCATGATGCCTTTAAGCGTGGCGTAGCGGACTTTGTTGATGCCGGACTGGATGGAAAGAACGGCGGGGAGCGGGCACTCGATGTGCTGGAACCAGCCGGCTTCGAGTTCGCGCTTGAGCTTCATTTTGTCGCCGGCGACTTCGATGGCCATGATGATGGTGGCATGAGGGCGATCGAGAAGCGCGGCGAGGAGGACGCCGGTTTGGCCAAAGCCGTGGTCGTCGCTTTGGAGGCCGGTTAGGACGAGGTGGGGATTTTCTTTGGCGATGGCGGCGGAGAGGGATTTTGCGGAACCCAGGGGATCGAGTTGTGCGAAATTGTCGTCGGCGATGTGGATGCCGCGGTCGGCGCCTTTCGCGAGGGCTTCCTTGATCGTTTGCTTGACGCGCTCGGGACCCATGGAAAGGGCGATGACTTCGCCGCCGTGTTTTTCTTTGAGACGGAGGGCTTCTTCGAGGGCATAGCTGTCGGGTTCGTTCATTTCGAAGCCGATGTCGGATTCCTTGATCCAGTTTCCGGCGATGGAGAGCGGGGCGTCTTTGGCGGGGACTTGTTTGATGCAGACGATGATTTTCACGAGAATTTTCCTTACCGGGCGTTCTGGGAACTTGGTGGAATCATTATACCTGCTTACGATTGTTAGTTACTAACGATATTGGCTGAGCCTCACGATGAGTAAACGACTGGCCGGTCTAAAGATCGGCCACTACAACGGTTGCAAAACGCGATTCGATCGCAGCGGCGGTGCGGCTGCACAGACTGAAGTCTGTGCTACTTACTGGCCGGACCATCGCTTGAAAATCAGGGCGGCGTTGGTACCGCCGAAACCGAAAGAGTTGGAGAGCGCGTATTCGACGGAGGCTTTGCGAGCTACGTTGGGAACGTAGTCGAGGTCGCACTCGGGATCGGGAACTTCCAGATTGATGGTGGGCGGCAAAATCTGGTCGCGCAGGGCGAGGACACTGATGCCAGCTTCGAGGCCGCCGGCGCCGCCGAGGAGATGGCCGGTCATGGATTTTGTCGAGCTGATGGGGACATTTTTCACGTAGTCGCCGAAAACCCTTTTGAGGGCGCGCGTTTCGATCACGTCGCCGAGCGGCGTGGAGGTGCCGTGGGCGTTGACGTAGCCGATGTCTTCGGGCTGGAGCTTGGCGTCCTTGATGGCGGCGCGCATGACGCGGTAGGCGCCGTCGCCGTCGGAGGCGGGCTGCGTGATGTGGTAGGCGTCGCCGGACATGCCGTAGCCTACGATTTCGGCAAGGATGGGGGCGTTGCGCTTTTGCGCGTGCTCGAGGGATTCGAGGATCAGAATTCCAGCGCCTTCGCCGACAACGAAACCGTCGCGGCCAGAGTCGAACGGGCGGCTGGCGTGGGCGGGATCGTCATTGCGAGTGGAGAGAGCTTTCATCGCAGCAAAACCGCCGATGCCCATCGGAGTCACGGTGGCTTCGGTGCCGCCGCAGATCATCATATCAGCGGCGCCACGTTCGATGATTTTGAAGGAATCGCCGATGGCGTGCGCCGAAGCGGAGCAGGCGGTGGCGGTGGCGGAATTCGGGCCCTTGGCGCCGTAGCGAATCGAGATGTGGCCCGAAGCGAGATTGACGATGGCGGACGGAATGAAAAAGGGAGAGATTCTGCTGGGGCCGCCTTCGACTAATTTCCTGTGCTCGCGCTCGATGATGTCGAAACCGCCGATGCCGGAGGAGACGTAGACGCCGACTTCGTCGAGGTCGGAATCCTCGGGTTTCCAGTTGGCGGATTTTACGGCGAAGTCCGCGCCGGCGAGGGCCACCTGGATGAAGCGGCCCATTTTTTTCAGTTCTTTTTTCTCGATCCAGCGGAAGGGATCGAAGTTTTTGATTTCGCCGGCGATGGTGCAATCAAAACCAGTGGTATCGAACTGCGTGATCGTGCCGACACCACTCACGCCAGCGAGGAGATTTTTCCAGGATTCCTCCGTGCCGATGCCCAGCGCGCAGACAAGTCCAACACCCGTAACGACTACCCGGCGAGTCAAAGCTTTAATGCTCCCTGTTGAGGTGATAATTTCGTGGCTTACTTTCCCTTGGCGTGCTTATCGATGTAGTCCACGGCGTCTTTTACCGTGGTCATCTTTTCGGCGTCTTCGTCGGGGACTTCTATGCCGAAAGCTTCCTCGAACGCCATCACCAATTCGACCTGATCGAGGGAATCCGCCCCGAGGTCGTCCACGAAGGACGCCGTCGGCGTGACTTCGGCTTCATCGACGCCGAGCTGCTCGACGATAATTTGTTTAACGCGCTCTTCCACACTGGCCATTCCGGTGTCCTCCGCGATTTGCTATCGCTTTTTGTGCATCGACGTACACTAACAGTTTATCGGCCCCAATGCCGTGGTACGGACTCGAAAATCGTCAATCAGGCAACCTGCCCATTCTAGACAGGCCTTGCGGCAAGGTCAACTTTGCTGAGTGTCCGAGGCCGCAAATTTCGGCAGTCCGCAGTGAGCGCATTTCCGCGCAAACATCATGCCCTGGTGATACCACCACTTGGAGCTAAATTGCTTGCCGCAACGAGGGCATGGGCAATATTGAGCCTGATAGGAAGTAATCACCGACGCAAAGAACCAACAGAGTAGTACTGCTCCCCACATCCAGGATAGAACGGTATCCTCGTGAACCAAGCTCGAAATCCCCCGAATGATTAAAGAAGCCGGCAAAATTGAGAAAGCGACGATGATGAAGCGATTCCGTCGCCGTTTGTATCGCTGCCACGCATCTCTGTAATCCGCCAAGGTAGTCTCGCAAGGGTGAGCCGGTCTAGGCCAAATAGAGGCCGCCGTTGACGTCGAGGACGTGGCCGGTGATGTAGGCGGCTTCGTCGCTCGCCAGGAAAACGATGGCGCTGGCTACGTCGCGGGCTGAGCCCATGCGGCCTAGCGGGATACGAGTTTTCAGCGAGGCTTTTACATCCTCGGAAAGAACGTCGGTCATGGGAGTGGCGATGAAGCCGGGGGCGACGGCGTTGACGGTGATGTTGCGCGAGGCGATTTCGATGGCAATGGCTTTGGTGAGGCCGACTAGGCCGGCTTTGGCGGCGACGTAGTTGGCCTGGCCTGCGTTGCCCATTTCGGCGACGACGCTGGAGATGTTGATGATGCGGCCGGCGCGGGCGCGCATCATCGTCGAGAGAGCCTGTTGGATGCAGAGGTGGGCGCCGGTCAAGTTGGTGCGAATTACGGCGTCCCAGTCGTCCTGCTTCATGCGGAGCGCAAGGCCATCGCGAGTGATGGCGGCGTTGTTGACGAGAATGTCGAGGCGGGCGAATTTTTCCAGTGTTTGCTTGAAGCCGGATTTGATTTGCTCGGGGTCGGCGACGTCCATTTTGATGGCGATGGCTTCGCCACCGGCGTTTACGATTTCGTTGACGAGAGAGGCGAGTTTCTCTTCGTTGCGGGCGGCGGCGGCGACTTTGGCTCCGGCTTCGGATAGAGCTAGCGCGGTTTCGCGGCCGATGCCTTGGCTGGCGCCGGTGACTAGGGCTACTTTGTCTTTCAGGCTGAACATCTTTTCCCCTGTGCTTACCTTTTCCTGTGCTTACTTTTTACCGGATTGAAGATTTAACCCCAAGACCCACCTTCACAAAACGAAGGTGGGGCACCCTTCTTACGGTTGCGACTTACGCCAATCGGACACATCTAGCAAACTCGTTTGACCGGGCACAGACTGAAGTCTGTGCCACCTCAGGCCGCATCGGAACGGGCGCCAGCTATTTTTTCTAGCGTGGCGGCTAAACTTTTTTCGTCTTCGACGTTGAGCGTGGCTACGGAGCGCTCGATTTGGCGCAAGAGGCCGGTTAGGACACGGCCTGGACCGACTTCGACGAAGGTGTTAACGCCTTCATCGATCAGGAGGCGGACGGATTCTTGCCAGCGGACGGGCATGGTCACTTGGCGGATTAGGCCTTCGCGGGCTTCGTCGCCGCTGGTGATGGTGTCAGCGTCGACGTTGGTGACCAGAGGAACGGATAAATTTGAAAATGGCGTTTTCTTCAAATCTTCGGCGAGGCGCTCCTGCGCGGGCATCATGAGGGCGGAATGGAACGGAGCGGAGACGGGAAGGATTACGGCGCGTTTGGCGCCTAGCTGGGAGGCGATTTCGACGGCGCGTTTGACGGCCGCGGCGTGGCCGGAGATTACCGTTTGTTCGGGAGAATTCAGATTGGCGGCGGAGCAGATTTCGCCATCGGCGGCGCGCTTGCAGGCATCGGCTACGACTGCGGGCGAGAGGCCCATGATGGCGGCCATGGCGCCAACGCCTGCAGGCACGGCTTCCTGCATGTAGGTGCCGCGCTTGCGGACGAGCTGGACGGCGTCGGAAAATTTTAATGCGCCGGTGGCGACGAGCGCCGAATATTCGCCGAGACTGTGACCGGCGACAAAGTCGGGAGTGAGGCCTCTTTCGGCGACGACGCGGTAGACCGCGACGGAACAGGTGAGAATGGCTGGTTGGGTGTTGGCGGTGAGCTTGAGCTCGTCTTCGGTGCCCTCGAAGCAGATTTTGGAGATAGAGAAACCGAGAACCTTATCGGCTTCTTCGAAGACGGCGCGGGCGGACGGATATTTGTCGGCGAGTTCTTTGCCCATGCCGGGGTACTGCGACGCTTGACCTGGAAATACAAATGCGACTTTGCCCATCGTCAATTCCTCTCTTGAGCCGTCATGCGAGAACGCTCGCGGCCGAGAGCTCCTGTTCGATTTTTTCGTTGATGCGGGCGCGGGAAAGACCCGCAGCCACGCGGATGGCGTTTTTGACGGCTTTGGCGTTGGAGCGGCCATGGCCGATGACGCAAACGCCACGAACACCCAAAAGGGGCGCGCCACCGTACTCGGTGTAGTCGATCGTTTTCTTTAAGCCCTTCAAGGCGCCGCGCGAAAAAAGAAAGCCAACCTGCGAAGCGAGCGAGCTTTGGATGGATTTTTTCAGCAAGCCAAAAATCTGGACAGCGAGGCCTTCGCAGATTTTCAGAGCGATGTTACCGACGAAACCATCGCTCACGATAACGTCGACATTACCGGAGAAGAGATCTCCGCCTTCGACGTTGCCAACGAAGTGGACGGGAAGCTTTTTCAAACGCGTGTAGACCTCTCGCGTGAGTTCATTGCCTTTGATTTCTTCCTCGCCGACGGACAAAAGGCCGACGCGAGGACGGCGGTTGCCGAAGGTGGCGCGGTAATAGATTTCGCCCATCACCGCGAATTGCACCAAGTGCTCGGGCTTGGAATCGACATTGGCCCCGACGTCGAGAAGCACGGAAACGCCGCCTTTAGCGTTCGGGAAAGGCGCAGCGAGCGCTACCCGATCGACGGATTCCAAAGTGCCGAGTAAAAATCTTGCGACGGTCATCACCGCGCCGGTGTTTCCGGCACTGACGAAGCCGTCGGCTTTAGCTTCACGCACGAGCCGCGCCGCGACATGGACCGAGCTATCTTTCTTGCGCCGAAAAGCTTGCGCCGGGTGATCTTCCATGGAGATCACTTCGCTTGCCGGAACGATCTCGATGGGCAAGCTGGGCGCCGCATGCTTCGCCAACTCCGCGCGCACCACATTCGGCTGACCGACCAGCATGACGCGCACGCCCAATTCACGGGCAGCCAGGACACTGCCTTCAACCTCGGGGCGGGGCGCGTTGTCTCCGCCCATGGCGTCAACGGCGATGGTGATCATGGGATTTATCCGACCGCTCTAGATGGGCCGCCAATTCCTGGACGGGACCCAAGGGAAAAGGGCGGCGTCAGGCAGACTTGTCTTGCACAGCTCGGCCTTTATAGTAGCCGCAGTGCGGACAGGCTTGGTGCGGCTGCTTGGTTTCGTGGCAATTCGGGCATTCGCCGAGCGCCGGCTTTTCCAGGAAATCATGGGCTCGCCGGGTGCTCGTGCGTCGCTTCGAATGCCGTCTTTTTGGGTTAGGCATAGCAATACTCCTCGTTGCCGCCTCAGTGGGCGGATTGTATGGGCTTTTGGCCCTGGAAACTATTGTTTTTTCAGCCAGTCCTGCTTCAGGCGCGCGAGGGGAGCGAGCCGCGGATCCGTCGAATGGGTCTCGCAGCGGCATTCCTCGTGATTCAGGTTAGCACCACAATTCGGGCACAAGCCCCGGCAGTCACTCTGACAGATGACCTTTAGAGGCAAAGCCAGGAGAACCTGTTCTCTGAGCACGTCCGCTAGAAAGAGGCCATCCCCTTCGTAGAAGCCGATTTCTGTATCGTCATCCTTGAGCCGGTCTTCTTTCGGCTTAGCGCCCTTGGGCAGAGGCGCGTAGAAAAGATCAAAAGAACGGTTCACATCTTCGATAACCGGTTCGAGGCAACGGGCACAGACCATTTCAATCTTGGTTTCGAGTTGACCCTCGATGCGAATCTGGCCCTCGAGCAACTCGGCCGTTGCGGTCACTTCCAAAGGCGCGACTTGCTTGATTTCGGACGAATGAAAATCGATGCTGGCCGGGGCGTAGCTCTTCCGGATGCGCAACTTCCGAACGGCAAGATCTTTTACATCGAGGAACACGTCTGGAACGCCTCCGGCGCTAACGCTCATGCTTTATCATTATTCCGTCGCGGGGGCGGCAAGTCAAGGAACGGGCCTGCTTTGTGAGAAATTTGCGCCCAGGATGGCACGGGGTGGCTCTAGTACCTGGAGCATGCTTCAAACGGTGGCGGTGCGAGATTGTGGCTGGAGGCCGGTGGCTTGGGCTCGCGCGATGGTCCAGCCATCTGGTTTTTGGGTGAGGATCACGGTCATTCGAACACAGCCGGGATTTGGTTTGTCAGGAATTTCGTTTGCTTCCCAAGCGAGAGTGGCCATTACGGCTTTGCCTCCGACGAACTGGACATCTTCGATTTTCCCGAAAGATTTAGCCCACCCTTGCGCGGCGAAGATGTGTTTTGCGGCTTCATGGATGGCGGCGGGACCAATCCAAAGCCCGCCCTGCGGATCTACAAACTGGCCGTCGGGAGCGAACATCCGGGCAAAGTCAGAGGCTTGGCCTTTGCCCCATGCATCGGAGAGCTGCCGCACGGAGAGAACTTCTTCCGAAACTTGCTTCTCTGGTTCGATGGAAGGGCGCGCGAGATCTTCGCGGAGCCACGCGAGCGTTAAGCCGCGTTCGGTTAAGAGACGGGCGGCAAGGCAGCCTTCTTCACGCATGATGGCAAGGAGCAGATGGTCCGTGCCAACGTGTTTGGCGCCGAGACGCTGGGACTCTTCGGCTGCCATATTCAGGATGTTTTTGCACTCCGCGCTGAGAGGAACTTCCACGGAAGTCGAGATGCGCTCCCTGCGCGTGATTTGGGATTCGATTTCATCGCGGAGGGACTGCGCGCCGCCTTTATTGTTAAGAAGTTTGCGTGAGAGCGGACGATCTTCGCGAAATAAGCCGAGCAACAAGTGCTCCGTCTCAATGTAAGGACTTCCGTACTGGCTGGCTTCATAGCGGGCGAAGAAAATTACGCGGCGAGCTTTCTCCGTGTAGCGTTCAAACATGCGTTTTTCTCAAATCTCCGGCAGCGCGCCGGCGCAGCTCAATTCTTGGCATTCAAGGCGGGAGGGAGCTGCAAGAGAGAGGATACCACCAGAAAAACTGCGGGGATATGACCGCGCAATGGGTTGTATTGCACGCAGAAAGACTCCATCAAAAGATGAATTCGGGTATTAATGAAGAGTTGCACGGGTGCTATAATTGGGTCGCTGCCGATAGACCAGCCCTCTTTCGACTCCTTTCACCGAGTCCTTGTCCTGCGGGGGACCGCCAATGCGTACGACGACAAAAATGGCTCTGCCGCTGGCGCTCAGCGTGGCCGCGATTTCGCTGCTCTTCGCTGGATACCAGGTTCGGACAGAGAAGCGGAATCTCGAGCATGATCTCGTCCACCGAGCGGAGAATCTGGGCGAGAGCATGCAGGAAACCGTGGAACATCTGTTGGAGCAGGACTCCGTCCGGGCGCTGCGGCGCTTCGTGGCGCGGTATGGGCAACGCGAACATTTGAAGGGACTAGCGGTCTATGACCAGAATGGGAAGGCGCTGGCCATCACTGACGGCCTCCCACCGCTGCTAAACTCCTGCCCTCAAATTGTTTCCAAAACTGCGAGCACACTGGCTGGAAAAAGCGAATCCATTCGCGCAGGCGATTTGCAGCTGTACGTCTATGAGCTTCCACTGGAGCGAGAGGGAAAAGCGGCGGGAACGATTGCGATTTATTACGACACCAGCTACATCGATTCGCGCGTGTCCTATACGTTGCGAGATTCGCTGTTGAACGCGCTGGTGCAGACGGTGCTGATTACGGGGCTCGCGCTGCTGCTGGTGCGATGGAATTTGACGGCGCCTCTGAATCGGACGGCGAAGTGGCTGCGCACGCTGCGAACCGGCTCGCAGGCGATTCCCCCGGCGCCTCCGCAGGGGGAGATCTTCGATCAGTTGCACAAGGAAGTGACGCATCTTGCGCAGGACCTGAACGCGGCGAGAGCAACCGCGGAACAAGAAGCGCGGCTGCGGGACACGCACTCCTCATTATGGACAGCCGAGCGGTTGCGAGTCAGCTTGCGCGTCAAACTGAGGGATAAACCACTGTACGTCGTGTCTAACCGCGAGCCTTGCATGCATATTCGCAATGAGAAGGATCATTCGATTGGCTACCTCGTGCCGGCGAGCGGGCTGGTCACGGCGCTACAACCGGTGCTGATCGCGTGCGACGGAACGTGGATCGCGCACGGATCGGGGAGCGCCGACCGAGAAATGGTGGATGAACACGATCACCTCCGCGTTCCGCCGGATCACCCAAGTTATACGCTGCGGCGCGTGTGGTTGAGCGACGAGGAGGAAAAGGGTTATTACGAAGGATTTTCAAACGAAGGGCTCTGGCCACTCTGCCACATCGCACACACGCGGCCGACGTTCCGGCCAGAAGACTGGCTGCGCTACCAGCAAGTGAATCGGCGGTTCGCGGATGCGGTGCTGGAAGAAATGGAAGGTACGGATTCTCCGATTCTGTTGGCGCAGGATTATCACTTTGCGCTGTTGCCGCGAATGGTGAAGGAAGCGCGGCCGGACGCGCGCGTGGCCATCTTTTGGCACATCCCGTGGCCGAATCGCGAGGTGTTTGGGATTTGCCCATGGCAACGGGATTTGCTTGACGGCCTGCTGGGTGCCGATCTGATCGGCTTTCACGTGCAATCGCATTGCAATAATTTTCTGGAGACGGTGGACCGCGGTGTGGAAGCGCTGACGGAGTGGGACCGTTTTGCCGTCAACCGGCAGGGGCACGTGACGCGCGTGCGGCCGTATCCAATCAGCGTGGCTTTTTCCAATCCGGCGCCGGCCTTGCCAGAGGGGAGCAATGTTGGGAAGGAGCGCGCCGCATTGTTTGCGGAGCTTGGCGTCGAAGCCAGCTTGCTCGGCGTGGGCGTGGACCGCGTGGATTACACGAAAGGAATCATTGAGCGGTTCCGAGGGATCGAGCTTTTTCTCGAGCAGCATCCAGCTTACATGCGCCGCTTTACGTTCGTGCAGATCGGTGCGCCAAGCCGGACCGACATCGACCGTTACCGGCAATTCCTGGACGAGGTCAGCGCGGAAGCCGATCGCATCAACGCTCGATTTCAAGCGGGGCGCTGGAAACCAATCGTTTTTCTGAAGAAACACCACTCGCATGAGGAGATTTCGCGTTATTACCGCGCGGCTTCCGTTTGCCTGGTGACTTCGCTCCACGACGGAATGAATCTCGTGGCCAAGGAGTTCGTGGCCTCACGCGATGACGAACGCGGCGTGCTCATTCTGAGCACCTTTGCTGGAGCGGCGCACGAACTCTCTGACGCGCTGCTGGTCAATCCCTACGATGTTGAGCAGGTTGCGGATGCGATTCATCGAGCGATCGAAATGCCAGAAGACCAACAGTCTCTGCGGATGCAGAGGATGCGCCAGATTGTGCGGGAGCATAACATCTACCGATGGGCGGCCAATTTACTTTCCGACCTAACGGAAATTCGGATTGACGCTCCGGAGCGGATCGAGATTTCGCAGACACCGTGAAAGAACTGCTGTCCCGGCGGACGGCGCGAATGCGTAAGGCGACAGCGGGAAGAGAAAAAGTGACAGAAGGTGTTCAGTAGGTCAGCGACCAGCCGACGACAGTCATGCTGAGAACGAGCAGGAGCATCCCGGTGCTGACAACACTGAGAATCCTGCCGTGGCCGAGAAGGTAGTCGCGCGACTCGGCGTCGATGCACAGTAGGACAGAAACGACGAGGACGACGCCCCAAGCGAGAATCGCGGGCACTCCGGGATATTTGCCAATCATAGCGAGAAATTGGCCTGGGGGCTGCCCTGCGGGGACCCACCAGGGAATCATGGGCGCGATTCCTGTGGCCAGCGAGAGCGTCAATAGTTTGCGCGTGAACCAGCCTTTGACTTTAGGCCGGGCCTCTTTCCAGACGAAAAAATCCCAAGCCAATAAGGCAACTGCGAAGAGCACCCAGCCGTAGAGCGCCGCTTTTTGGTCGAACCACCACCAAGAGCGAAACAGGACATGCGCTTTATGCGACATGACAAATCGCGGGAGCAAAAAGATACCGACAAGGCCGTTTGCGGCGACAGCGACGAGTAAGGTGACCAGGCTCATGAGCTGGAACCAGTAACGCGTGGGAACGCGCCTACACCTGGTGCATACGGATTGCTTAGGCAGGAAGTTTAGTCCACAGCGGTCGCAGAACACGGCTGGTCTCCCAAGTCGCGGGAATCGAATCCTGTGATCGGTCTCAGAGTATCTGATTGGAATCGCAAAAAACTACTGGTCTGAGGGTCAGTTGAAAGGTCAGGCAGGATTGGTAGTATGGAGGTATCCAGCCAGATCCATTTCCCGGGTGTAATGCCTAAAGAAGTGCCTTGACTTGAAAACGGAACGGTCAGGCGGGGGTGCGATATGACCGAGGCCTCGAAACAATGGGTTGGCCAGATCGTCGAAGGGGCTTTTCCTTTGCGGCAGTATCTTGGCGGGACAGACCACAGCGCGGTGTTTCTGACCGAATACGCCGAGGGTCGTGCGGAGCCAAGGAAAGCGGCGATCAAGCTTATTCCAGCGGATCCGGCAAATGCTGATTTGCAGGTTGCGAGATGGGAAGCTGCAGCGCAACTTTCTCATCCCCATTTGCTGCGATTATTCAGCGGAGGGCGCTGCCAGGTTGATGGAAATGAGCTGGTGTATTTAGTCATGGAGTACGCCGAAGAAAATCTTGCGCAGATTCTTCCACAGCGCGCGCTGACGCCAGAAGAGACGAGGGACATGCTTGGCCCGGTTCTGGATGCGCTGGAATACCTTCACGGGAAGGGGTTCGTGCACGGCGATTTGAAGCCGGCAAATATATTGGCCAGCGGGGATCAATTGAAGCTTTCGAGCGACACGATTTCCCGAGCCGGTGAATCGCAGGGGATCACCAGGAGGCCGGGGGCGTACGACGCGCCCGAAGCGATTAGCGGAAAGTTGACGCCGGCCGCCGATATTTGGTCGTTGGGCACAACTCTGGTTGAAGTGATGACGCAACGCTTTCCGGATCGGCCACCGGAGCCACATCGCGAACCGGCGGTTCCCGCGAGTCTTCCCGCTCCTTTCCAGAAAATCGCGCGTGAGTGTCTACGTTTGGAACCCGATCGGCGGGCGAGCATTGCAGAAATCGGCGCACGATTGAACGCACGGGCAGCTACGGCTGCGGCTGCTTCCGCAGCGGGTTCTGCGATTGCTTCTGTTTCAATGCCGAGTACGAGTGCGGACGTTGGAAAAGCACTTCCGCCAGCACCCAAGACAACGGCAGCGAGGTCACTTCCGCCTCAAGCTGCCGCGAGACTGCAGACCAACCCGCATCGTCCCGCCCCATACAGAGCGTCCGGTGCGAAGCCGCGCTTTCTTGTCCCCCTCGTTGTGGGCGCTCTGATTTTCGCGGCAATTATTACGGTGCCACGTCTTTTGACTCATAGGCCGGAAACTCGGTCCACGCCAGCAGTTACGCCACAGAAGGCTGTTGGCCAAGCGGTCGCGGCAAAGTCTCTGCCCTCGGCTGCGCAACCAAAAGTCCGCCACAGCGTGCCGGCTTCCTCGTCCGACGCACTAGAAACAACAAGCGAGAAAGAGAAGCCCGTTGGCGCAGTGTCGACGAGCCCACCTGCTGGCAATACAGAAGTTGTGAAACCCGGAAAGGCTGGAAATATTTCCGCCAAGGGTGATGTTCTGGATCAGGTTCTGCCTGACGTGTCGCAGAAGGCTCTAGCCACGATCCATGGAAGAGTGCGTGTGGGAGTGAAACTGCATGTTGACCCGGCAGGAGCGGTCTCGGACGCAGAGCTGGATTCGCCGGGGCCGAGCACCTTTTTCGCAGACTTAGCCCTGAAGGCGGCGAGGAAATGGGTGTTCACCCCGCCGGAAGTGAATGGAAAGAGCGTGGCGAGCGAATGGAACTTGCGATTTGTGTTCACGCATGGCGGGGCCAAAGTCACGCCGACGCAGACTGTTCCTTGAGATCCGTTGAAATGGGCCGAAGCTTGGGAGCCCTAAGCTTTAGGCGATGCGTTTGTCACGCCAGAAATAAAAACGTAAATACACCTGTCCTATTGGACGGAGCTTCGATTTTCCGCGCCAAACAGTAAATACTCGAACTATTTGAAAGCACGCGAGTTAGACAGGCGGAGCCGGTACGCTGAACTGCCGTACCATAGCTTCATCCGGCCTCAGCCATTAGCTTCGCATGTAGCCGAGGGCGTTCTCTGCGCGCCCGTGCGCGGCGGAGCTATTGCGAATGAGCGAGCGGGTCCATCAGATTTCCTCAGTGCGCGACCCCCGAAACGAAGGACGAACGGGGGGAGTGAGCCGCGGTGTCCGGTACGCGGCTTTGCTCTCGCTCCTTGGCAGCCTCTCGCTCGTGGCGGGTTTTGAAGCTGCGCGTAAGACGCTGCCCGACCAAAACTTGGATGGCAGCCTCACGGCGCGGAGTGCTTCTCGTGCGCTTTCGACGGTTCACATGCCAAAGCTCGAGAAAAATACCGAAGCGCAATTGAACCGGCTCCCGCCACAACAGCAAGCGGAGCGCTTGTTGAAACGGGCGATGCAAAACGACGCGGCTTCTCTGGACCTGCTGCAAGAAAAAGTGGATGGCTGGCGAGGCCGTTTGAAAAACACCGACCAGCTGTTTGACCTGGTGCTGGCGGCGCTGAATTCGCGCGACCTTCGCGTGCGGACGGTGGCAGTAGATGTCGATCTTGCGGCGAATAATCTGAGCAAATCGCCAGAAAGCGTCACCCGGCTAATCCAGCAGCTACGGCGCGACCCCGCGACACGGGGAATGGCGTTGTGGCGGCTCGGCTCACTGGGAAATCGCGGCGTTGAACCGGAGCTTGTGCTGAGCAGTTTGCTGAATTATGCGCATAATCCGAGCGAACACACGCGCTATTGGGCGGTGGAAGGTTTAGCGATGCTGGGCAACGACGCCACCATCGATCCTCTGCTCGACCTGCTGGCACACGACCCTTCGCCGAAAGTTCGCGAACGCGCAGCGAGCAGCCTCGGACAATCCGGCTTGTTGACGCGTGAGGAACGTCTTGCGGCGGTTCCACATTTGCTGAATCTTGCGGATGACGATTCGTTAGCTACCACGACGCGCGAATTGGTATATGGAACGCTTCGGGTGATCACGGGCGCGGCGCTGGGCAACGATGCCAACGCCTGGCGCGAGTGGTGGGCGCATCATGACCCGGTGCAAGCGCGCCCTCGCCAACGAGCCGGTCTGTTGCGCGCGTAAAGTCAGGAGGGCGGACTTACTTTTTTGTGCACATACCGCTCAGCGTTCCGGCAAATTTTATGACTCGTGCGGTTAGAGCTTGAGAAAATAAGTTTTCGTGGGCCTCGGCAGGAAAGCTCGACTACTTCTTGGGAGGATACGTTGACGTACTCGTCTCGCAAGGCCATCAGTTCGATCGTTGCGATGCTGTTTGTCCTGTTTCTAGGAACGGCTGCCGTTTCTCCCTCTGGCGCGCAGGAAAGAAAAGTTCCGCAAACCGACGGAGTGGACAACACCAAGATGGGCGCCTACCGGGCGCTTGCTCAACACACCTATTTAGAGTTTCAGAAGGGCGACACCGCCGCGGCGGCCGAGCTTGCACGTGTCCTGGAACGTGTGTGGGATAAAGCAGAAGACTATGGCGGCGACATGGCGCTGAAGAAAACACACCCCGATCAGTTCGACGAAATCGACAAAGCGATGGATGACTTTATCACCCCGTTGAAGGAATACAAATCCAAGGCGCCTGAGCCAGCCAAGGTCAAAGCAGCCTACAACGCATATCTTGAGAAGCTAACGCTGGCGGATTGAAGAGCGAAGGAATTCTCCTAATTGCGAACTCGAGACCTTGGTGTTTCGGTTTCGAGCTTCAGGGCGGGTTCCTCATATCGAGCCGTTCTGCGGACTTCGTAGAGCTCAAGGCGAAATGATGCGGTTCGGAAATAACCAGCTTAAGAGCAAGTGCGTGGGCCAATAAGTCAGCGCCACGAGAGGTCCGAAAATCATCGCAAGGTGGGCCGGCGCCGGTCCCCAGGTACGATGGAAGAGGGGATCGCTGTATGCGTAGTTCATGTTGAGATCAGCGGATAGAAAGCGAGACGCAATCAGGAGGACGGCCGCAATCGCGGCTTGCAAGGCCAAGGCGCGCCGGTCGTAGCCTACGCGGCGGAGAGTCCAAAGAAGAACTAGCGGGAGTCCGATATGAAAAGTGGAGAGGAGGCGGACCCACAGAGGATATCGCGCATCCCACATATAGTCCGTCCCGCCAATTAGAAAACGTCCTGTCACCAGACGCCACCCAACGTCCAGGATCCAAAAGAATCCCGCTGCGAACGAACTGACGGCCTGACTCGAAAGCAGCAAAGGATTCGCCAACCAAATCCCCACGAATGTCAGAATCACAGCGACGTCACACAAGTGCAGAAGATTCGCCCAACCCCACACTCGGAAATAGGCAGGAAGCCAAACGGCCATCCAGAGCAAGCTGAACCATCGGAGTACGGGAAAAATCGGCGGGCCCGGCGACATTTTTTCACCTGCTTGCTGCTCAAGGACGGCTAAGGCTATCACAATCGCTTGCGGAGATTGCACGCCGGAAGCGGCGTCATTGGCGCGGTCCGGGACAGCGCTATGACTGATTCAATGTATGGGTTCCAGCGTGAGAAAATTGGAATCGCGCGCGGACTCAATGGGCCGAAATTTCTAGGTCCCGGCGGAAGAAGCTGCAGAGCCAAAATGCTCTTGGTGCTTTCGAAGCAGAAATTGGTCGGTCATTCCAGCGATGTAATCGCAAACGACGATGTGGCGCGGCTCTGCGTCGGCCGCTTCTTCATGAGAGGAAGGCATGGAACCGGGCGAATCGAGATAGTACCTAAACAGCTCCTCGAGGCAGCGGACGGAGCGGTCACGGTCTTCAGTAATGGCGGGATGATTGTAGATGTGCTTGAAGAGGAAGCGTTTCAGCTCAGCGTTGCGCTGCACAAAGGCATCGCTGAAGCCGGCTAGCCTGACCGGAGCGCGACGAATGTCGTACACCGTTACGGCGCCGGCGCAAAGCACGCGACGCTGCGTGGATTCGATGAGGTCGGTGGCGAGGCGATCCAACACGCTCTTGAGAGCGGCATTGAATTTTAGTTTCTCCCTCACGGCAGGATGGGAGGCGTCAATCTCTGCATAGGCTTGGGCGAAAATCGGTACTTCGTTTCGCAGGTCATCGAGATCGAGGAGTTCGGCTTCGCGGGCGTCGTCGAGGTCTGCCGTGTTGTACGCGATTTCATCGACCCAGTCGATGAGCTGGCTTTCCAGCGGCGGGCGAAGATCGAGAAGATACTCGGCCAGAGCGGGGAAATCCTCAGCGGTGTACTCGCGCGAATGTTTGATAATGCCTTCGCGGACTTCGAACGTAAGATTCAAGCCGGGAAAATCCAGATAGGGACTCTCGAACTGTTCGACAATGCGGAGGGCCTGGAGATTGTGATTGAAGTTCGCGCCATGGGCACGCATGAGCTGGTCGAGCTTGTGTTCGCCCGCGTGACCGAACGGCGGATGACCGATATCGTGAACGAGCGCGAGAGCTTCGGCGAGCTCCGTATTGAGACCAAGGGCCGCAGCAACCGTGCGGGCGATTTGCGAAACCTCAAGAGTGTGTGTAAGCCGGTTGCGAAAATGGTCGGAGTAGCGAATGGTGAAGACTTGCGTCTTTGCCTCGAGGCGGCGGAAAGCGCGCGAGTGGATGACGCGGTCGCGGTCGCGCGCGTACACGCTGCGATAGGGATGTGGGGATTGCGGATAACGGCGTCCGCGTGAGAGTTCGACTCGCATTGCCCACGGCGCGCTTTTAGGGAGTGGATGGATGAACGGCCCCCGAAACGGGCTCTAACCTTCGCCTGCGTTCCTATAGGCTTCAGATTTTCTCAATGACAAGAATCTGGCCCACAAATTGAATCGTGGAAGCGCCAGCGTTCAAGACTTTGGCGCGAGAGTTTCCAAGCCCCGGTCAGCTTCATCCGATACCGCCGTGTTAGGAAATTCTTTTTTGAGCTGCTCATATACGTTCGCCGCTTCCTTGGGATCGCTCTGGCGCAACACTTCAGCCAGCTCGAGAAGCGCCAGAGGGCGCGGCACAAAGACCGAAGAGTGGTCGGCCAGGTTGCGGAAAACCTTGGCGGCATCGGCTGGTTTTCCAGCGCGCTCGTAAATGACTCCAATCTGGTATTGCGCCATGGCCGCTAGTTCTTTGTCTTTGCTGGAGCTGATCTTATTCAGTTCTTCGAGAGCCTGGTTTTGGTGATCGAGGTCCTCTTGGCAGAGCGCGGCGTAGTAGGTGGCCAGCCGGCCAGGATTCGTGCTCGGATATTTTTTGGCTACGTCAGAAAATTTCTGCGCTGCGTCTTGGGCGCGCGCTTCTTCCGTGGGATAAAGAAGTTCGCCAGGATCGGACGGATCGGGGACCGTCCCGATTCGCGCGGAATAGGCTTTCATGGCCACATCGAGAGCGGCGGAGGCTTGCACCGTCTGGCGGTCCGTGTAGAAACGCCAGCCGGCATAGCCGACGGCAACGATCACGGCAACGAGGATGGCTCCGGCGAGAATAGTAGTATGCGAAAAGACAGCTTCGGCGCCGTGCTCGATCGCATCGTGAATCTTGTCTTGCTTTAATTCCTTACGCGAAAGACGTTCCGCCACAAACGATCTCCTAAATAGATTGGGATGTTTAATCTTAACACAAGATACGGGCCTGCTGTCTCCGCGCTTTGCGGCTGATGCGCAGCGAGGCCACAATCTTACCGTTGCAACATGGAGCGGAAGAGATCACAACTCCATCGCACGCGCAGGTGTTAAATTAGAGTGATGCAAGCTGCGTGCGTCCATTGCGGAACCGAGCACAAGCTGAAGGATGCCGACTCGAGCGTCCACCCGCAGGTACAATTTAAGTGCTCAAAATGCGGGAAAACCACGGTTGTGGAACTCAAACGCCGCCCGGACCAAACTGTGGTGATCAGCCCGCTGCCTTCCTTTGCCCGAGCGGACGCTTCGCACTCGAATTTACAACTCCCGCCCGCAGATGATGGATTGAAGCTTCCTGAGGACGGCGTCTTCGTGCTTGCGATCACGTCGGGTCCGGCGAGCGGCGAGGTTTTCCGCCTGGCGCAACCTCGAGTTGTGATCGGGCGAACCGGCGCAGACATCCCTTTGAATGACCCGGAAATTTCCCGGTACCACTGCTTGCTGGAAGTGCGGGACAAGTTTATTAACTTGAAGGATCTCAACTCGACCAATGGAACGTTCTATGATGAGGAGCGCGTGCGGGCGGCCATGCTGCAAGACGGGTCCGAGTTTCGCATCGGTGAGAGCCGGATTCGTGTAAGCCTCCAGAAAAAATGACGCTTGCTCTCCGTCCCGAGCCTCGCAAATTACAACCTGAGCCTGCTCGGTCCTAAGTGTAAGATAGGCGTGCCGGCATTTTGCTCCGACACACTCGATGAATCGCCTCTCCGTTTGTTTGATCACGCTAAATGAAGAGCACAATCTGCCGCGCGCCCTGGCGTCGCTGCACGAAATTGCTGACGAAATCGTTGTGGTCGACTCCGGCAGCACGGACCGGACGGAAGCGATCGCTCGCGAGCATGGTGCGGCATTCTTTGAGCGCGCATGGACAAATTACTCGGAACAAAAGAATTTCGCGGCGGAGCGTGCACAGAACGATTGGATTTTGTCGCTGGACGCTGACGAGGAGCTGAGCAGTCCGCTGAAAACTTCGCTGCTCGATTGGAAGAAGCACGAGCCCAAATTCAGCGTCTACGAAATGGCCCGAAAAACGTGGTATCTGGGAGCGTGGGTCGAACACTCCGGCTGGTATCCCGATTTTCAACGACGCCTCTACCGGCGGGAGACGGCACAGTTTTCAGGAATCATCCACGAGGCGCTGCGCTTCGAAGGCCAGACGGGACGTCTCTTGGGCGATTTGCTGCATTACACGGTGCGGTCGTTTGCCGATCACGAGGCGAAGGTCGAGCGGTACACCACGCTCGCCGCTCAGCAAATGTTTGACGCCGGGAAGCGAAGCTGGAAGAGCGCGATGTGGCTAGCGACACCGTGGAGCTGGTTTCAGAATTATTTTTTGCGAAGTGGATTTTTGGACGGATACCGCGGCGCGCTGATATCCCAAATGGCGGCACGCTCCGTGCGGTTGAAATACGCAAAGCTGGGCAAATTAATTGGACAAGGACGACGGAGCACCGACGGGGGAAACCCGTGAAGGTGCTGCTCGTGGACCTCGAGAGGGCCTGGCGTGGCGGACAAAATCAAGCTCTCTTAATTCTAAAAGGACTGCTTGCGCGTGGTCATGAAGCGGAATTGGTAGCCGCAAATGGATCCGCGCTGGGAGAGCGCGCCGCGCAGAATGGCGTGCGTGTACATTTCGTATCGCGAGGAATGTTTCGATTTCCTGCTGCGTGGAAAGTCGGCGAATTGGTGCGGCGGGGCGGATTTGAAATCGTCCATGCAAATGAAGCGCATGCTGTTTCCGCTGTGTGGCTCGCGCGAGTTCACAAGCGCATTCCATTCTTGATTTCGCGCCGCGTAGGATATCCCATCGGCAAAAGCCGGGCCTCGCGGGCTCGGTATGAAGCAGCGGCCTGCATCCTAGCGAATTCAAAGTGGGTTGCGGACCAAGCGGCTAACTCGGGAGCGCCGCGGGCGAAATTGACCGTAGTTTACGAAGGCGCGGAGATTCCGCCGAGATTTACCGAAGAACAGAGACGCGCCGCTCGTTCTCGCTGGAGAATTTCCAACGATTCGCCCTTGCTCGGTTGCGTCGGGGTCTTGCTGGCGGACAAGGGCCAGGAGTGGCTCATCCGCGCGCTTGTCGAGCTGCGCAAGGCATTTCCAAGCGCAAAACTACTACTGGCCGGAGATGGACCGTGCCGACCGAAACTCGAGGCACTCGCGCGAGAACTAGGGATCGCGGACGCCGTTTTGCTTCCCGGCTTCGTAAAAGAAGTGGAAACCGTCTACGCCGCACTTGACGTTTTTCTCTTGCCCTCCTTTTTTGAAGCCTTGAACAATTCCCTCCTTGCGGCGATGGCTTATGAGATTCCCTCCATTGCGTTCGAGCGCGGCGCGCTTGGAGAAATTATCGAAAATGAAAAGAGCGGTCTGCTGGTGTCCGGACCGGACGTGCCCGAAATCACAACTGCGGTGAGAAGAATCCTAAAGGATCGGGACTTTGCGGCAAGCCTTGGGAGAGATGGACGCAAACAAATCGAACAGAATTTTTCCGCGGGGAAGATGGTTGATGAGATGGTGCGCGTCTACGGCGAAACCTTACGAACGAAAACGGGATCATAGCTTTTCTCTCAGCCAGCGCTGGTAAGCGAGTTAGCCGACCCAGAGGACGCTTTCTGACCATAAGCCGCACACCAAAAAGATGAAGCGCCGGGCGGCTCCTTCTCCTTCCGCACGGCGCTTCACCTTTTTTTAATTTTGCGCAAGTTTTCTGACTTCTCTTGTTCCAGGCGTTCCCTCCTATCCGCTTGCCGATTTACGTCAAGCTATCTTGGGGATTAAACAACCCATCGCCCTTTTGGCTCGAGAAACTCCACGCCAACCGCAAAGCCGTCGCCTTGCAATGGATGGCAGTAAGCAACCCGGGCCGAGGAGCGAAACTCTCCGGTGCGCGAAACAAAGGTCAGGCGTTCGCCTTGTTCCCAGCGGCGGGTGCTCACCACCCGCGCGCCGCGCGCACTCACATTTTCCGTAAAAGTTGATTCCGTGCCGGGCAGTTGCCGATGACCGTCGAGCACGACGGGAATCTCCATCGGGATGCGGCGCTCGACGCGGTGAAAAGAAAAAACATGCCTGTTGGATTTGACCGGCATTCATCCTCACAAGCACGCTGCAATCCGCGTGAGATTTTTGACGTTGCTGCCGCCAATGCGGCGCTTCATTCCATAGAGCGCACGGTCCGCAGCACCCAAAAGCTTTTCCGGCGTATCGCCATCTTCGGGAAAGCCGGCCACTCCGGCGCTGACGGAAAGCGCGGGAGGCTCAGCTTCCGCGGAGAGACGCTCACGGATGCGCGAAACCACACGGGTGGCAATATCGGGGCCGGCTTCGGGAAGCACGAGAGCGAATTCGTCTCCGCCATAACGCGCGGCCGTGTCGATGGCGCGCGAATGGCTGCGAAGAATCTTCGAAAGGCGAACGATGGCCCGGCTTCCGGTGAGATGGCCGTAATGATCGTTAATGGTCTTGAGCCCATCCATGTCCAAAAGCACGACGCTGAATGGGCGCTGCGTGCGGCGTGAGCGGTCCAGCTCCGCCTCCAGCACGCTGATGAGACGGCGATAATTGGCCAGGCCCGTCAGCGGATCGGTAACGGCCATCGAACGAACTTGATCAAAGAGTCGCGCCTGATCCAGCAGCGCGCCGGAAAGCATGACCACGTAGCTGGCAGTCTTGCTCAGCTCCGCGAGGAAGAATGGGCCATCGAACAGATGGCGAGAAAATGCAGCGCTGAGGTGGCAAACCACATTAAGGGAGGCCACGGCGAAGAGAGCGTAGTCGTAAAGACTCGCCGCGTTCTTATTGTTCTTACTATCCCGGAGGCGCTGTCCGAAGCAAATGGCAGCAAGAAGGAAGAGTGAGCCCGGAAGCAAATCCCAGGGACGCGAGATAAGACTGGCGACGTGAGCAACCGGCGCCGAAGGCGCAGCGAGAAAAGAAAGGCTTGTAAGATACGCGGCGATGACGACCACTAGGACGGCACCTGCAGTTTCTTTGCTAGGTTGCCGCGCAGTGGGGATATAGCGCTCAACGGCGATGGCTGAGAGCAAGAGAACGGCGAGAATCGTCCTTCCGACCATCCAGCCCATCGGGATTCTTGTTAGCGCCGCAGGACCAGACTGCAGCACATCATTTAGGCCGAAGTATCCGACCGTCTCAATGATTCCTGATAAGACAAAGCCGAACGCTAGAATTAGTGCGGTGCGGTCGTGCGTGCCGCGAAACCTTACGAGCGCGTTTGCCGCGTAGCAAAAGCTGACCAGCGTGCCGCCGATTTCAAGATAAAGGTATGCCTCAGGGGATCCGGAAATGGCCGCCTGTCGCAGGTAGAAGATGGCACCGAAGACAAGCCACGTCGCGGCTACCGCGGCAGCGATCAGGACACGCGACCGCTCCTTCCGAAGAAACCCGACGATTTGGCCCCAACCACCCACGAAACCCCCCAAATGCCGAAGAAACAACTACAACGACGGGAGATTGCAAGTTTGTGCCCTTTCCGGAGGCAAAATCTCAGTCCGTAAGCAGCTGAAATTAAAATGGTTACAGACTTGATGGGAGAAGAACGAGCGGGGCCTGTTCAGGCGAGACGCGAATGCAGACTTAGGGATACAAGCGTTGGAGATTTATCGTCTTTGTTCCCTTAGAGTTACCGGCAATTCGTACTGTATCAACCACAAAACGTAGGGCGTCTCACTGTGAGACTGTCTCAACTGTCAAAATGTCTCGCCCCAGTCGTATTTTGGATCTTAAACCTTGGGCGCCGGCGGCAGGAGATCGCGAGCAACGACGGGGTCGTTGAAGCCTGAAGTCTTGTGTGAGCCATCGCAAAATGGCTTATTCGCGGAATGGCCACAGCGGCAGAGGCCGATGGAAGTGCGTCCAGCCAAACCAAAGGGCCGACCCGTGGGATCGACAATTTCAAAATCCCCCTCGACACGAATTGAGCCGTTGTTGTTGATGGTAATTTTGGTAGCAGCCATGCAGGCCTCCGAAAAAGTTGAAAGCGCGTCTAACGTTTCGCCTCGGACGCGCTTTCAAGCTTACGCAGAGTTTCACGCGAACTCAAGGAAACGGCTCAATATTTGGGAACGCTGGGATCAACCTCATCCGACCAGGCAAGGATTCCACCCTTGAGATTGAGAATTTTGCGAAAACCCGCCCTGCGCAGAAAATCCACCGCTTCCGCCGAGCGCTTTCCGCTGCGGCAGTGCGCCACGATTTCCCGGGAAGAGTCCAGTTCGTGAACGCGCCGCGGCAACTCGCCGAGGGGAATCAAATGGCCGTTCAGATTGCAGATCTGAAATTCGTGCGGTTCGCGAACGTCCAGTATATACAGATCATCTCCACGGTCGAGGCGCGATTTCAGCTCGCGCGGAGTAATTTCCGGGACCTGGACATCGGGAGCGGGAGCTTCTTCGCCACGTACGCCGCAGAATTCGTAGTAGTCGATGAGTTTGTGGATAGTGCGATGCTCGCCGCACATGGGGCAGTTGGGATTTTTGCGCAGCCTGAGTTCGCGGAATTTCATTCCAAGCGCGTCGAAGAGCAGCAAGCGCCCAACCAAATTCTCGCCGCGGCCAAGAATCAATTTGATTGTTTCCATGGCCTGTATGGAGCCGACGATGCCCGGCAAAACCCCAAGCACGCCGCCTTCGGCGCAGGACGGGACCAGTCCCGGCGGCGGCGGTTCCGGATAGAGGCAGCGGTAGCACGGCCCTTCCGGCATGCCGAACACCGTGGCCTGTCCCTCAAAGCGAAAGATCGACCCGTATACGTTTGGCTTGCCGAGAAGGATGCAGGCATCATTGACGAGATAGCGCGTCGGGAAATTGTCGGTGCCATCCACGATGACGTCGAAATCCTTGAAAAGCTCTAGCGCATTTTCGCTGGTGAGTTTTGTTTCGAAGGTATCAATCTGAATGTCCGGGTTCAGATTGGCAAGCCGTGCTTGAGCCGCTTGCGCCTTTGGCTTGCCAACATCACTCGAACCAAAGGTGACTTGCCGCTGAAGGTTCGTGAAATCCACGACATCGAAATCGACAAGCCCTAGCCGGCCAACGCCTGCCGCAGCAAGATAGAGTCCGAGCGGAGCGCCAAGACCGCCGGTCCCTATGAGCAGAACTTTGGCGTTCTTGAGTTTCAGCTGACCATCCATGCCTACTTCCGGCATGATCAGGTGGCGGCTGTAGCGAAGTATCTCTTCGTTGGAAAGACTGGTGACCGGCTTCGTTCCGGTTTGAGGCTGCAGTGTCGTGGCCATTGCAAAAACTCCCCGTCTACTAAGAATCATTGAGCTTTATCGGGAGAACCGCCGGCAATAGACGGAATGATGCTGATGGTGTCCCCGTCTTTTGTAGGTGTGTTTTCCTTCGCCAAATAACGGATGTCTTCGTCGTTGAGATACACGTTTACAAATGCGCGCAGCTTGCCTTCTTCGGTAAACAGATGCTTGCGCAACTCAGCGAATTCGCTGGTAAGCCCGCTGAGCGCTTCGCCGACCGTCGCGGCGCTGAACTCCGCGGAATGGCGCTTCCCTGCGTAAACCCGAAGCGGCGTCGGAATCATAACCTTCACTGCCATTTTCTAACTCCTCCGAATCCTTGAAATCCACAGCCTGGCGCAAAGAACGGCCGCACGGAAGCCCACTTAGCTCTGGATCGCCGCATGTTGCCGAATCTCGATCCCTTCGGGTGAAAATTCCTGGCGGTCGTCGTTGAGACGCCAGGAATTCATGTCCGCGGCCGCGCCGTGATTGACGCTCACGATGATGTAGCTGTACCACGGCCAAGCGTGGACACGATCGTATTCACTGGGGCGCGCCGGATGATCCGGATGCGAATGATACCAGCCGATGATCTCCAGGCCCTGCTCTTGCGCCGCCAACTCTGCTGTGCGCACGTCCTCTGCCATAACCATAAATCGATTGCGCGGCGAATCTCCATTGCGATTGGCTAACGGAAAAAGCCCCAGCACTTCGCGAGGTGCCGCGATCTTCTCTTCAGCGTCAGTCTCATCTTTTGAAACTTCCGAATCGCGCCCCAAAAGCGCGCCACAGCATTCGTGAGGGTACGTTTCCACACCATGTTCGCGAATCTTTTCCGCGAGGTGGCTGCTGATCCAAAGTGCGGTGTCGCTCGGCATGGTCACTCTTCGTCCCAGAAGCGTTCGGTCAGGTACTTGGACGCGGAATCGGCAAAAACGGTCACAATTACGGCACGTTCATTCGGCGCAAGGCCTTTTGCCACTTGGAAAGAGCCGAGCAATGCGGCGGCCGCGCTGGGACTCACTAGCAAGCCCTCTTCTCGCGCGATCCGCTTCACCATGCCATAGGCGGCCTCGGTGCCGACTTCAAAATTCTCATCCGCCAGCGTGTCGTCATAAATCGCGGGGCGCAGCGCAGTCTCCATGTGCTTCCAGCCTTCCAAGCCATGAAACGCGGCGTCTGGCTGAAGGCTGACGCATCGAATCGATGGATTCAATTCCTTCAACCGGCGCGCTGTCCCGACAAACGTTCCGCCCGTACCCAGAGCCGCGACAAAATGTGTGATGTTGCCTTGGGTCTGCTCCCAAATTTCGTTAGCAGTGGTGCGGTAGTGCGCCTGCCAATTGGCGGGATTGCTGTACTGATCTGCATAGAAATACTTCTCTGGATTGGCTGCAACGATCTCCTGAACCCGCCGAATCGCGCCGTCCGTGCCCTCGTCGCCTGAAGTCATAACGAGTTCCGCCCCCAAAGCGCCCAGAATACGTTTGCGCTCGTGCGAGGCACTGTCTGGCAAGCAAAGCTTCACAGGATAGCCGAGCGCCGCGCTAAGCATGGCATACGCAATTCCTGTATTCCCGCTGGTAGCATCAATGATGGTTTTGCCCGGCCGGAGTGCACCGCTGGCGAGTCCTGCCTGGATCATGCTCAGCGCAGCGCGGTCCTTGACCGAGCCTCCGGGGTTGCACCACTCTACTTTCGCGCAGAATTCCACATTCGGGAATTCCCGGCCAACTCGCAAGAGCCGCAAAAGCGGTGTGTTACCGACCAACTCAAACAAAGTCCTCCCCCCAACTCCCGGCCGCACTTCTGCCTGGTTGGAGGGCGTTTGGTCTGAAGCAGCAACTGCGTTCAAAGTGGCCATGCTTGAAAATTGCCTCACAGCCGTCTCGATATGCGACCAGTTTACTCCGAATTAGATGCGTTCCACCAGTTTGATGGTATAGCCTGATTTTAGCACGAGTTAGAACGAATCACCCTAAGATGAGTCGAGAATCGCTATTGTTTCCATTCGCTGCCTCAGTTCCAGAATCCGCAGCTTTGCCTCGATCCTCGTTAACACCCATGTAGCTCTTGGCGTCTTGCTCTCCGAAATGATCTCCGCACTCCGAAACGCAGGGAGTGGAACCTTAGTTGACTCGCGGCTTACAATCGGGGACTGTCGAGCGGTGAGCACTTCGCCTCCTCCCCAAGCTTCCGACGATTCTTCGCTCGTTCTGGCTGCACGCGAGGGCGACCGTGCGGCTTTTGGTGCGCTCTACGCAAGGTACGCGCGCATGGTTCACGGCATTTTGCTCGCGCGGGTTCCTCCAAACGACGTGGATGACCTTGTTCAGGACGTTTTTCTGCGTGCGCTACCCAATCTAGGTCATCTGCGCGACGTCGCCCGGTTCGGGCCGTGGCTGGCAGCCATCGCGCGCAACCGGGCCAATGATCATTATCGGCAGTGCAAATCCGTGGCTTCACTGACCGACAGCCTATCCGAAGAGGAACCAGATTTACCTGCGCCAAGCAGTGTTCCCGAGGCAGAGGCGGCGGTGATCTTGGCGTTCGTTCGCAAGCTCCCGGAAGCCTATAGCGAAACGCTGATATTACGTTTAGTGGAGGGCATGACGGGACCGGAAATTGCGGCCCGCACCGGCCTGACTCCCGGGTCCGTGCGCGTGAATTTGCACCGAGGCATGCAGCAGCTTCGGGAGAAGCTAAACCAAGCGGCGCCCGGTGGTTCGATTCAGCAGAGTGGCCGCGCCGCCCGAACTTCAGCGGCACAGGATAAGAACGCATTGCGCAAAGGGAACCAACCATGAACGACGATTATCTCTGGGACGGTTCGGGCGAACCGGACCCGGAAGTTGTAAGATTGGAAAAGATCCTCGCCACGTTCCGCTATAGGGGTCAGGCGCCGGAGTTTCCTGAGATCTCTCCAGCTCTCGCGCAGTGGTCGTGGTGGCGATTTCTGCCTGTACCTTCGTCCCTCAGATTCCGCCTCGCAGCCGTCACGGCGATCATCTTGTTGATTGGGGCAATCGGGATTCTTCGATGGAGCCAGAAGCCAAGCACATCCTCCGGGACCGGATGGGCCGTCGAACGCATCGCAGGTACGCCGGAAGTGGAATCGAACGGAACCTGGAAGAATAAAGACGCGAACAGGCTCGGCGTTGGCGAAACACTTGTGACAGATAGTCATTCGCAAGCCACCATTTCCGTGGCCGATATTGGAACGGTAGACGTAGATCCGAACACGCGATTGCGTTTGGCGGCCGGCAGAAACGGACACAGTCAGCTTTCGCTTGATCGCGGCACCATTCACGCATTCATCTGGGCTTCTCCAGGCGAGTTTACCGTGGACACGCCTTCCGCCATCGCCGTGGACTTGGGCTGCCGGTATACGCTGCATGTGGACGATTCTGGAGCCGGTCTTCTGCGCACCACGCTCGGTTGGGTCGGTTTTAAGCTCGACGGTCGCGAAGCCTTTATCCCTGCGGGCGCGGTTTGCGCAACGCGGCCCAAAATTGGCCCGGGCACGCCATATTTTGAAGATTCTTCCGCATCGTTTCGCAAAGCGTTGTCCAGCTTTGATTTTGCCACCCTGACTCCGCAGGAGCGGAGCGCCGAACTCAGCCAGATCCTCGCCGAATCCCGTCCGCGCGACGCGTTCACCGTCTGGCACCTTCTCGTTCGCGTCGACGATTCGGACCGCCGCCGCGTTTACGAGCGCTTGGCAACGCTCGTTCCGCCCCCCGCCGGCGTAACGCGTGAAGGCATTCTGCGTCTCGATCAAAAAATGCTGGACCTATGGTGGAATCAACTGGGCCACGGCGACGTTTCCTTGTGGCGCACCTGGGAGCGTTCCTGGTCCCAAGACAAAACATAGGAGAAACTCCGCTCTGTTCGTTTGATCGCGGTGCGCCGCCTGTCAAACTTCGTTCGCAGCACACCGCTTTACAGAAAGCCTCGCATTTACTAGGCTAGGGGTCCCATGTGGAATGTCGAAGAACGGTTTACACCCAAGCAAATCGAAAGCCTGGCGGCGCTCGGCTTTGCCGTCGGCAGCACGCGCGGCGTTGTACGCGTGGAAAAATATGGCAGCGGCGCGGAGTTCCGCAAAGGCACCGATGACATGTATCAAATGACGGTCGTGCCAACCATTATGCTGAAAGGGCGATTCACACGTCTGTGGGACGCCGGCTACCAGAAATTCTTGCTGACCGATGACGGCGTGAAGTTGCCCGCGCTAGCCACGCATCTTGAGAACCTGCGAAGGTTCAACGAGGAATTACTCACCGCGCTGGGTGTCCCGACTTTCTACAACGAAGCGCTCGGCTCCGTCAGCCAAATCAGCGTCTACGACCGCGTAAAGGGCCGAAAAGGCGACGTGCCAGACAAAACCGTCGGAGCGCATGAGCCCGCCGAGGGGCATTAGCCGAGCCGTCTAATCTGAAGGTTCCTATCATTCAGATTTTCCCTCGCGAAGTTGGCGCCGGAATTGTTCTACATCGACGCGATGTTTGGCTACTTTGCGTGCACCAATGAAAATCACCGGAATGTCCCGACCGTAGCGTTCTTCGAGAACCGCGTCCTTTTCGATATTCACTTCGAAAAGCGAAGCCCCGAATTCGCTCAACAGCGGCGCAATGGCGGCCTTCGCTTCCTCGCAAAGATGGCACCCCGGCCGCGTATACAAAGTCACGTCGCGCGGACTGGCGGCGGCTAATCGCGCGTCCTCCGCGTGTTCCTTCACGGTTTCGGATTGGAATATTTTTGGAACGGCCCTGCGTAGGGGTGAAACGCACGCGCGCAGTAAAGCTCCGCGATCTGCCGCAGATGCCCCAAGTCATGCGACGCCCACTCGCTGAGCATCTGATGCAGCGTGAAGATGCCGAGCTCAGAGTGAGTCGCCTCGCGCTCACCGGAATCCGCCGGAATGCTCCGAAGCAAAATGATTGTGGCACGCCGCGTCCTGGCGAACGACGCCAAATTCTCCAGGGCTGACCCGCGAGTGTAATCCCCAATAACCACCGTGCCCGTTGCGTCGTACTTCTGCAGCATCGGATTGTCTTCCGTCACGATGCGCCGCGTCCGGTCGGCATACACCTCTTCCAGATCCGCAAGATGGCCTATAACTTCCGCAATGGACCAGCGTTCCGGCGCAGGCTTCCAGCGCAGCAGATCTTCCGGCAAATCGCGAAGCATCGTTTCTAGCAAAATCGGCGTCTTTTCAAGGAGCAACAGGGCAGGCTGGATCGTTCGAGTGCTGGCAAGCTCGGTAGTTCGGGCTACACCTTGCTGCATGCGGCACCTCCCAAGCGATGAAGGAATCTTACTCGAAAAGGCAACGAAATGTGGAAGTAGCGCATAATGAGTAACACGAGCGGAGGAGACGCTGGCATGGCGAGAGTCGTGGCGCTGATGGACGATTTGTTTTTTCAAATGAAGGTCGCGGAGACAGCCAAGCATCTCGGCCTCGAATTGAAAGTCGCCACAAACGGCGACGCTCTACTGGAATTGCTGGAACCCGCGCCAATCCTCGTCATCGTGGACTTGAACGCTCGAAGCCAGCCGCTTGCGGCCGTCGAGCGGCTACGAGCCGCGCACAAAGATTTGCGTGTCGTCGGATTTCTCTCTCACGTGCAGCGCGACCTGGCCGCGCAAGCACAAGCGGCGGGCTGCTCCGAAGTAATGCCGCGCTCCGCCTTTACGCAAAACCTGGCCGCCATTCTGAGTGCCGCAAAGGAATGAAGTGAAATTTCAAAAAAAGGTTTTGAGTCGAGTCGCTCTACTCCTGACGGTGTTGTCTCTAACTCTTGGAGGAAGTTTGTCAGCGCAGGAGTCCAGCTCCAATCCCGCAGCGGAAGCCTTGGCGCTCAACGGACCAACCGCCGCACTTCGCGACGTTCTTACGGCGGCTTGCTCGCAGAGTCAGAGCAATTTCGAGCAATTTCTCACCGTCCGCAACAAAGAATCGTTCATGCGCATGACGCCCGCCGCGCGCGTCGCCTTCATGAAGCGTTTCGTGCTGCTCAACGAGCCCGGCAAGCCCGCGGTCACCACCAATCCTTCCGGCCGGCCCATCCTGCGCTGCGAAACGCCCTCGGGTGTCGCCGAGATCCAGATTGGCGGCGCAGACACGCGCGACAACGTTTCGTTTCTCCCCGTCAAGTTGCGCGACGCGACGGATACCACTGGCGCCGACGCTATTCAGGTCAACATGGGCCTGGTGCGCGAGAGCGGCCAGTGGAAAATTCTTTCGCTGGGCTTGGTGCTTCTAGACTTGCCTTCCTTGGAATTTGAATGGGACTCCGCCGAAGCCGACAAAAATGAGCAAGCCGCGATCGATTCGCTGAAAGACATTGCCGAAGCGATCGAAACGTATCGCCGCAAATACCTGCGGCTTCCCGATTCTCTCTCGAACCTGGGGCCTTCGCTGCACGGCCCCGCCAACGCGGAATCCGCAGGGCTCGTCGATTCTGACCTGTCCACCGGCATGAAAAACGGCTATTCGTTTCGCTACGTGATTGTGGGCGCCAGCACTTTGGGCGCGCCCGCCAAGTATGCTCTCGCAGCCACGCCGATCATCTATGGCCGCACTGGCCACCGCTCCTTTTTCCGCGATGATGGTGGAACGGTTCGCGGCGCGGACCACAAAGGCGCGGTGGGTTCCGCGGATGATCCGAAATTGCCATAGCGACGTGCCCTGTCTCCTGAGTGCGGACCGGCGCGGTTAACCCATAAGTGCGAGCTTCCACTTGTCATCTTGCTTCGAAGCAACGCTAAACTTCACACTGCAGATAGGGTCATCTCTCCTGGCGCGACGAATTTCCCCCGAAAATCGCTCGCATACTGTAGATCCCTCAAGGCACAGGAGACTTGTATATGCCGGATGTAACCCAGGAGCGTCGCATAGCCCCCCGCTATCCGCTGGTGCTCTCCGCTGAAATCACGGAACCCGCCAGCGGCGTTAAGGTGATGGCGCGAACGTCGGACATCAGCCGAAGCGGCTGCTATTTGGACACCCTAAACCCCACTCCCAAGGACGCGCAGATCCGGCTACGCCTGATCCGTGGCGAAGAAGCGTTCGAGACGGAGGCTCGCGTGGTCTACGCCAGCCCCGGACTGGGTATGGGTGCGAGATTTCTGGAGCAAGTAAAAGAAAATCAATTGGTCGTCCTGGACCGTTGGCTTGGTGAAGCGGCCCGCAATCTTTGAAGTCAGCCGCTCTAACCTCAGGGCTGCGTTCTAATGGTTGGATACTGGATCGCCAGCTGCTCCAGATAGGTTTTAAAGTGCGTGGGATCGTAATAATATTTTTTCAATTGCGGCGCAAACTTCTCCATTTTTTCCTTGTTCATCTCGATCGCCGGCTTATCGTCGGGGCCTAGAAACGATTCGTAGTGGACGTCCTTCGTCTGGACATCCCGAAAATAATCCCATGCTTGCTGCACAAGTTCCGGCTGAAGCAAGAAGTCGAGAGCGGTCATCGCTTGCACTTTGGCGCCCGCAGTCGAGCCTTTATGCGCGATGGGCGTGGCCATGGCTACGCCGTTTGCCCAGCTATGTCCCGGCAGATTCGGTATGTTCGCCGGATACATCAGATACACCATGGGCACGTTCCAGGAAATATCGCCGATGTCGTCGGATCCTCCTCCAGTGGGATTTTTCACCGGCTCCGTCAGCGGGTCGACTTTCTCCTTCAGCCCCTCTACCTTGGCGCCAATTTCCTTTTGCAGGGCCTTCGCCAGCGTTTGATCTGCCTCGGTCCACTTCGGCATGCCGACGGCCTCGATATTTTTCTGCTGCGTTTCCGCGATCACCTTATTCAAAAACGGAGGCCACGCTGATCCCACAAGCTTGTGATCAACGGTGGTTCCGGTCATTTTCGCCGCAGCGTCCGCGATGGTATTCCCCAAGTCATACAGTCCTTTGATGTGTTCGTAGTCCAGCTCGCGGAAGTAATACCAGACCGCTGCTTCCGGCGGAACGACATTGGGCTGATCCCCTCCGTTGATGATGACGCGATGAGATCGCTGCGCGGGCCGCAGGTGTTCCCGGCGAAAGTCCCAGCCCGTGTCCATCAACTCGACGGCATCCAGCGCGCTGCGGCCTTCCCACGGCGCCGCTGCCGCATGAGCCGCCTTCCCATGGAAAAAATACTGCACGGAGACGAGTCCGCTCCACTCCCCGTTACCCGTCCCGTACGAAGTGGAAAATTCGGATTCCACGTGCGCACCCAAAACTATATCCACGTCCTTAAAAACACCCGCGCGGACGTAAAACGCCTTCGTCCCGAGCAACTCCTCCGCTACGCCGGGAATAACCTTGATCGTCCCGGCGATATGGTGTTCCTCCATCAGCTTTTTCAAAACCAGTGCCGCAGTGACGTTCACCGCCATCCCGGAGTTATGGCCCTCGCCATGCCCCGGCGCGCCCTCAATGATCGGGTCGTGATACGCGACTCCCGGTTTCTGCGAAGCTCGCGGAATGCAATCAAGATCGGTGATAAATGCGATGACCGGCTTGCCACTACCGTATGTCGCTACCCAAGCCGTGGGAATCCCCGCGATGCCTTTCTCTACTTGAAATCCGTTTTTCGCAAGAATGCTGGTCACGTACCGCGACGTTTCGTGCTCCTGGAAGCCCAGCTCGCTATAGCTGAAAATCTCATCCACCATCTGCTGTGTAAGCGTCTGAAGTTTATCCACTTCCGCAGTGGCTTCTTGTTTGAGAGCGGGAAGCTCCTGCGTCTGCTGCGCGGATATTCCGCAAGGCGCGAGCAATATGGCGGCGAGGCCGCACGTCATTTGAAATTTTCTCATCCGGTTCTCCGCTCCTGAAAGGATCGGGCATATTACATCGGCTATTGCAATTTAGGGGAAAGAAAGAATCCTGGGTTTGTACCCCGCTTGAGTTGGCGCTACTATCGTGCGATTCGTCATGCGCCCAGCGTCCGCCCGAATCTTATTGCCGCTCTTGGCCTATATACTCTTAGGGCCCACGGCGGCGATGGCTCAAGAGTACAGTTCCACCTACGGCCCGCTGCCTGTTTTCGAGTTCCACAGCGGCTTCTGGGTCAATCTTCATCACACGCTCTACTACGAGGCCAAGCAGCGCCTGGCTCCCCCCGCTGTAGTCCAAAAAAACAATTCGGCGGCCCAATTAAAATTGAAGATCATGAAAGATTCCGCCACGGCTCTCTCTCAACCCGAGCAAATCGCGTGGAGCACCGCCGTGGCCTATTACGCCGAGAACTTCGCGGGCAAAGATCTGCTCTTTAATAACGACCTGGTCCTGCTAAAAAATCAGCTCGAGGATTTTGAAGATTGCGACGATCTCTCCGGCGCTCACAAGAAATCTTGCGACGCCGGCCTGCCTCCCGACCTCACTCGCGTGCTGGATTCTGCCGCGCCCGTCTATCGCGCTCATCTGTGGCTCGCCCAGGATCTCGCCAATCGCCGGTGGATCGCTCGCGTCGCGCCACTCGTCATCGAACAAGGCGTGGGCGTTTCCCAGCGCCTTGCTGATATCTATCAAACCAAATGGCCCACGGAGAAAATTCGCGTCGACGTCTCCGCCTATGCAAATACGTCGGGGGCGTACACCACGCTCGATCCTCTGCGCGTCACTATTTCCAGTACCGATCCCCGTAACCAGGGCAACGCAGCCTTTGAGGTGCTCTTTCACGAAGCTTCGCACGGGATCGCCGAGCCGGTGCAACAAGCCATCCTTCGCGAATGCCGCCAGCGCGGCAAAGCCATTCCCCGCGACCTGTGGCCCGCGCTCATCCTTTACACCACTGGCGAAGTAATCCAACCTTTACTCGCTACACCCGGTAAAGGGCTCCAGGCTAAGCAGAGTTCCACCGATTCCCTTTCCAAGGGCGCTCCCGCAACTCCGGGAGATACCTATGAGCCCGACCTCATTCGACAGAGCCTCTATCGGCGCGGCTGGAACGACTACTACGAACTTCTGACCCGCTTTTGGCAACCGTATATCGATAGCAAATCTACTTTCGACGACGCCATCGCCCGCATGGTCTCCTCCCTGTAGTTCAGCAGAAGCGTTTGTTCGGAAACCGCCCTTGTGCTAGGCTTTGCAGTGCAGAATTAAGGTTGGCTGCGCGCCACGCAAGTCCCAGCGACGCTTACGTTCTCTCCTTACCGTTCCTCTGCGGAGCCTCCCGAAAGGGAAAATTCTCTCCGGAGAAACCAAACAGGCGGCTCGGACGACTCGATACCCGGTCCCTTGGGAGCCGGGTAGTCAGAAAGAACTGGATAAGCCCATGTCCGGTACACAGGCAGCTTCAAGACCCGAAAAAGAGACCATCGAGATCAAGCTCGCGCATTCACCGGATTCCGATGACGCTTTTATGTTTTATGCGCTGGCCACCCACAAGCTCGCCACGCCCGGTTACAAATACACCCACGTGCTCTCCGACATTCAGTCTCTCAACGACGCAGCCCTCACCGAGACCTATGACGTCACAGCGCTGAGCTTCGCCGCCTATCCTAGCTTGCGGGACAAGTATGTCCTGCTAGATTGCGGCGCCAGCTTCGGAGAGAATTACGGCCCCATCGTCGTCGCCTCCAACTCCATGAAACACGAGGATTTAGCAGGAAAACGGATTGGCGTCCCGGGCCTCAAGACCACCGCTTATTTAACCTTGAAGTTATTCGAGCCAAACTTCGAGCCGGTGGTGCTGCCTTTCGACAAGATTCTCGACGCCGTAAAGAACGAAGTCGTCGAGGCCGGCCTGCTGATTCACGAGGGCCAACTCCTTTTCCCTCAACTAGGCATGCACCGTGTCGTGGACTTGGGTGTCTGGTGGCACGAACAGACCGGTCTTCCCCTCCCCCTTGGCGGAAATGCCGTTCGCCGCGCTCTTGGCCCCGCTCTGGGTCTGCAAATCGCTAAGACCATTAAAGATAGTGTCGAGTATGGTCTTGAGCACCGCGAAGAAGCTCTCAACTACGCCATGCAGTTTGCCCGCGACATGGAGACCGAAATCGCCGACAAATTCGTGGGCATGTACGTCAACCGTTGGACTCTCGGCTATGGCGAGCGCGGCAAACAAGCCGTCAGAGCCCTGATCGAGCGAGGCACCGCCGCCGGCCTGCTTCCCGGCCCACCCGACGTTGAGTTCCTCAGCGAGCCATGACATCGAAAAACCTGGCACAACTAGCAGAAATCCACTTGAGATTTCCCCGTTCTCGGTCAATTCACATACTCCATGGTTTCTCGCTTCGAGGCATGCGCAGGCTCTGGGCCCTTCTTGACGCTTTTCCTCTAATCACTTAGTGTCTCTTGTCTGCGGGGGAGCCTCACATGATCAATTCTGCGCGTATCCTTTCCACGGCAACCGTGATGCTCGCCCTGCTCGCGCCCATCTCCTGCGGACAAGCCGCTGCCGAGTATCATCTCTATAACGACTCCAATGCCTCTTGGCCCCAGCAACCCGTCCGGGCCGCCCACGGCATGGTCGCTACCGACGAAGAACTAGGCTCGCAGGCCGGCGTAGAAATCCTCAAGCGAGGTGGAAATGCGGTTGATGCCGGTGTGGCGGTGGCCTTCGCCCTTGCCGTCGTCGAGCCGGCCGCAGGAAACATCGGCGGCGGCGGCTTTATGCTCGTGCGCCTCGCGGACGGCCGCAGCACTTTCTTTGACTATCGCGAAGTCGCTCCCGGCAAAGCCACTCGCGACATGTACATCGGCCCGGACGGCAAGCTCGTCAAAAATCTCTCCGTCATCGGCTACAAGTCCGTCGCCGTTCCTGGCACGGTCGCAGGCCTGGAGCTGGCCCTGAAGACCTACGGCAAGCTGAAGCTGGCCGAAGTGATGGCCCCGGCTATTCGTCTTGCCGAAGACGGCTACCCCATCAGCGAAAAATTAGCCAAGCAGCTGGAAGACCAGCGCGATTACTTGCAGGAGTTCACCGAAAGCCGCCATATCTTCCTCAACGACGGAAAAATGTTTAAAGCCGGCGATCTCTTCAAGCAACCCGAACTGGCTGCGACTCTCAAGCGCATCGCCAAAAACGGCGCCGCCGAGTTTTACCGCGGCGAAACTGCCCACAGGATCGCCGACGACATGCAACGCATGGGCGGCCTCATCACTCTCGACGATCTCGCCCAATACCAGCCGAAAATGCGACATCCCCTCCACGCCGATTACGAATTCGACGGTCACAAGTGGGAGGTCATCTCTTCGCCGCCTCCCAGCTCCGGCGGCGTCGCCATCATCGAAGCCATGAATATGTTGCAGGGGGTCCCGCTGAAAGGATGGAACGATTTGGAAAGCGTGCACATGGTAGTGGAGACGATGCGGCGCGTCTTTGCTGACCGCGCCGCTTACTTGGCAGATCCTGACTTCGCAAAAGTGCCAGTCGATGGCCTCACAAGCGAGTGCTACGCCAAGGAACTCGAAGCAACCATCGATCCCTTGCATGCCACGCCTAGCAACACTGTCAAGGCCGGCACTCCGCATGTCTGCGGTGTTTCCGCCGCCTTGCCCACGCCACAAACGGTCTCCGGCCTCAACGAAGGTCAGCACACAACCCACTTTTCC
Source organism: uncultured Acidobacteriota bacterium (assembly GCA_963843265.1). Lineage (GTDB taxonomy): Bacteria > Acidobacteriota > Terriglobia > Acidiferrales > UBA7541 > Acidiferrum. Next base: position 139,558 of record CAWJJR010000010.1, read on the forward strand.
GTCGTCGATGCTGCCGGCAACGCGGTCGCCAGCACGTACACCCTCAACAACAGCTACGGCTCCCACGTAACTTCCACCGCCGGCTTCCTATACAACGACGAAATGGACGACTTCACCACGCAGCCAGGCGTTCCCAACGCGCTCTTCGGCCTTATCCAATCCGAAGCCAACGCCATCGCCCCAGGTCACCGCCCTCTCAGCTCCATGGTGCCGACCATGCTCTTGCGCGACGGCAAACTCAGCTTCGTAACTGGTTCGCCCGGTGGTCCCACGATTATTTCCGCCACTCTGCTCAGCGTTTTAAACTGGATGCGTCTGGGAATGAACGCGCAGGCGGCCATCAATGCGCCGCGTTTTCATCATCAATGGCTACCGGACGTAATTCTGATGGAAAACGATTTTCCCGCAAGCATCGAAGTCGGCTTGAAAGCGGAAGGCTATCAAACGCGGCGGCGCGGGCACATCGGCTTGGTGAATGCCATCGGGATCGATCCAAAAACCAGCGAACGCCTCGGCGCGGCTGATCCGCGCGACCACGGCGCTGCCGTCGGTTACTGAACGATTTTTATGCTGCTGCGCGGTATCGACGTGGGCGGCTCGGAACAAGACTTCTAGCTTTTCTTCAAGACGAGCAGGGCAAGGACTATGCAAAGAATTCTATCCACCTACTTGTTTGTGTCGCGACGTCTGACCACCGAACTTCTCGGGCAAATTGCCGAGGCTGGCTTCGAGGCCCTGGAAATTTTTGCCACGCGAAGCCACTTCGATTACACCACCAAGGCAGAAATGCAGGCGATGGCCGGCGCCCTCTCGCAGCACGGGCTCGCTCTCGCATCGCTCCATGCGCCGACGAGCCGCGACCTTAGCGCCACCCGCGAAGGCGGTACGCCCCTGTCCATTTGTGAAGTCGAACGCGTCCGCCGCATCGAAGCAATGGACGAATTGAAGCGCGTGATCGACGTCGCCGAAGACTTGCCCTATTCTCGCTTAATACTCCACATGGGTGGTTCGCGCGAAACAGCCGACCCGCGCAAGCGCGATGCTGCCTTCAGCTCTCTCGAGCATCTCGTATTGCACGCCCATCACGCCGGTGTCACCATCGCCGTCGAGAACACCACCAGCGAGATGGGCGATCCCGCCTACCTCCGCGCTTTCGTCGACGAAACGCGCCTCACCGGCCTCCGGTTCAATTTCGATATCGGCCATGCCTTCTTGGCCGATGGCCCTGAAAATGAACGCATCGAAAAGGGCTTCGCTCCCCTCCGCGAACTCGCCGTTTCCGCCCACATCCACGACAATCACGGCGAAAAGGACGAGCATCTACCGCCCTACGACGGCTCCATCGACTGGGAATCCGCCGTCAAAGCTCTGAAGTCCTCTCCCGAAACCAATCTCCCCCTAACCCTCGAGCTAAAAGAACGCACCGGCCCGGAGGCTCCCAGCGCCGCCGAACAGCTAGCTGCAGCCAGCATCTCCCTCGACCGCTTCGAGCGCGAATGGAGCTAGATCATCGAAATTGACCATTATTCTGACTATGGTCTATAATATGGTCAGGTAGAGCTAATGCAAGAGATCGCTATCTCCGAATTCAAATCCAAGTGCTTGGCCATCCTCGAACAGGTCGAAAAGACCAAGCTGCCTATCCGCATTACCCGCCACGGTAAACCCGTCGCGGAAGTCGTTCCAGCCGTCATCTCCGTGGACCGCTCCAAGTGGATCGGCTCATTGGAGGGCTCCATGGAGTTCCTCGGCGACATAATCTCCCCTGCAAACGATGAAGATGAATGGGAGGTTCTTCGAGATTGAAGTTCCTACTGGATACGCACATTTGGCTTTGGCTGATAGGAAATCGGGTTAAATTGGCTGCTGGCCTTCTTAAGGATTTGCAGAACACGGATAACGAGATTTGGCTCTCTCCCATCAGCATCTGGGAAGCTCTAACGTTACACCGGAAAGGGAGAATGTTTTTGGGGCCAAATTTGGCGGCATGGGTTGCGCATGCCGTTTCCGGAACGAAAGAAGCCGCTTTCACCCACGAAATCGTCCTTGCCGCTATGCAATTGTCGCTTCATCAGGATCCTGCCGATCGTTTTCTCGCAGCTACCGCGCAAGTTCTTGACCTGATCCTTGTCACCGCTGACCAACGACTCCTAGGCCTCGGAAACATTCGCACTCTGGCTAATCGATAAGAGTCGCTTAAGGTTTGCTGGGCGGCGCCAATCCGCATTCTACTCTGCTAGACTGAATATTTGAAAATTCGCCAGAACATCGGACTATGACCACCATCACCATCGAACAAGCAGGAAAGCACGACTCCCAAGAAGTCACCATTCGAGGCTGGCTCTACAACCTCCGCGAATCTGGCAAATTGATGTTCCCCATTTTTCGCGATGGCACCGGCATCATCCAAGGCGTCTGCGCCCTCAAGGAAAATCCCGACGCCTTCGAAGCCCTCAAAGGTCTCACACAGGAATCCAGCGTCATCGTCACCGGCAAAATTCGCGCTGAAAAGCGCGCTCCAGGCGGTTACGAAATCGGCGTCAGCAAAATCCAAATCGTCCAGAAAGTCCCCGAAAGCACGCCCTTCCCCATCCAGCTCAAAGAGCACGGCGTCGACTTCCTCCTCGATCAGCGCCACCTCTGGATTCGCACGCCACGCCAGGCCGCCATTCTCCGCATCCGCGCCGAGGCCATCCGCGCCGCCCGCGAATTTATGGACGGCCAAGGCTACACGCTCGCCGACGCTCCCATGTTCACGCCTGCGGCCTGCGAAGGCACGTCCACGCTCTTCGAAGTGAACTACATCGACGACCAAAAAGCCTACCTGACCCAGAGCGGCCAGCTCTACGCCGAAGCCATCGCCATGGCTCTCGGCAAGGTCTACACGTTCGGCCCGACGTTCCGCGCCGAAAAATCCAAGACGCGCCGCCATCTCACCGAATTTTGGATGCTCGAACCCGAAGCTGCTTACGTCGAGTTCGACGAGATCATGTCGCTCGGCGAAGGCCTCGTCAGCGCCATCGTGCAAGGCGTCATCAAAAACAAATCGCGCGAACTCGAAACGCTCAAGCGCGACGTCGCCAAGCTCGAAAACATCAAGCCGCCGTTCCCGCGCATCAGCTACGAAGATGCGGTCGCGCTCCTAAATAAAAACGGCAACCCCGCCAAATTCGGCGACGATTTCGGCGGCGACGAAGAAACTCTCATCTCGAAAAATTTCGACCGCCCCGTCCTCATTCACCACTATCCCTCAGCCATCAAAGCCTTCTACATGCAGCCCGACGCCCAGCGTCCTGAACTTGCCCTCGCCTTCGACATGATCGCTCCCGAAGGCTACGGCGAAATCATCGGCGGTAGCCAGCGCATCCACGACTACGATTTGCTCCTCAAGCGCCTCCACGAGCACAACTTGCCCCAGGAATCTTTCGAGTGGTATCTCGATCTGCGCCGTTACGGCAGCGTTCCCCACTCCGGCTTTGGCCTCGGCCTCGAGCGCACCGTCGCCTGGATTTGCGGCACCGAGCACATCCGGGAAGTCATCCCCTTCCCCCGCATGATTTATCGCGTGTATCCTTAGTCCGGGGTAGTTTGACGCCGCATCGGCGTCTCTCGCACGTAATTTGGATTAACCCTTCGAGTGATCTGTGCCTCGCGCATGTCTGCGAGTGGTGTGGTTTTCCGTCTCTTCACGGGACACGCGCCACGGATCACGGAACACGAGACTCACATGGCGCAAAAAGTCAGAATCATCGGCGTTCCCATGGACCTCGGCCAATCCCGCCGCGGCGTCGACATGGGCCCCTCCGCCCTTCGCGGCGCCGGCCTGCAAGCCCGCATTAAGCAGCTCGGCCACACCGTTGAAGACATCGGCAATCTCGAAGTCAAACAGCCCGAAGAAATGCACTTTGGCGAAAAGCGCGCCAAATATCTTCAGGAAATCGCCGAAACTTGCCAGGACATCGCCAAGACCACTGAAAAGTCTCTGGCCGAAGGCTTTCTTCCGCTAGTTCTCGGCGGCGACCACTCCATCGCCATCGGCGTCGCCGCTGGCGTCTCCTCGCATTTTCGCAAAGAAAAAAAACAAATTGGCTACCTCTGGCTCGATGCCCACGGCGACATGAACACTCCCGACTCCTCGCCTTCTGGCAACATCCACGGCATGCCTCTCGCCGCCATCATGGGCTACGGAGCGCCCGAATTAGTCGACCTCATGGGTTTCAAGCCCAAAGCCGAACCCTCCAATATCGTCATCGTTGGCGCGCGCGACCTCGACGCCCAGGAACGCAAAATCGTCAAGAAATCCGGCATCCACGTCTTCACCATGCGCGACATTGACGAGCGCGGCATGCGCGAAGTCATGTCCGACGCCCTCAAATACGCCATGGACGATACCGCCGGCATCGCCGTCAGCCTCGACATGGACTTCGTCGACCCCAGCGACGCTCCCGGCGTCGGCACACCCGTCCGCGGCGGCGTCACCTATCGCGAAGCCCATCTCGCCATGGAAATGATCGCCGACTCCGAAGCCATGGTCTCCCTCGAAGTCGTCGAAATCAATCCCATCATCGACGAACACAACCGCACCGCCCTCCTCGGCGTCGAGCTAGTCCTCTCCGCCCTCGGCAAGAAAATCCTGTAGCCATGCTTCTTCGGCCAAACAGCGTCAAGCGGCAACGAGTTGGCGCTATTGCTTTTGGAATCCTTGCGATTCTCTTTCTGTTCGCAAGCTCACAAGCCCGCGCCTCGGGGCCGCAAGAAAAAGCGGATCGTATTGAGATCCACAAATCGGAACGAACGATGACTCTATTCCGCGAGGGCGAGGTACTGAAGACCTTCAAAGTCGCACTAAGCAGAGTCCCAATTGGCGCAAAAGAGCGCGAAGGTGATCACAAGGTCCCCGAGGGTCTGTACGTGGTTGACGCAAAAAACGCCCACAGCAAGTTCCATCTCGCGCTTCACATTTCCTATCCCAATGCGGCAGACCGCGAACGCGCCCGTAAGCTAGGCGTCAAACCTGGCGGCAATATCGAAATTCACGGGCTCGGTTCCAACTTCGGTTGGGTTGGTAGTTTGCATCGCGAGGTCGACTGGACTGACGGCTGCATCGCCGTGACTAATTCCGAGATTGAAGAGATATGGCCCCTAGTTCCGGTTGGCACGCCGGTTGAAATACTGCCTTAAGAAAAGTCACCCCGTCAGCGTCCTCAACTCATCCGCAGCGCCGCCATAGGATCGATCCGCGAAGCCCGCCTCGCCGGCAAATATCCGGCCATCGCGGCAACCGCCGTGAGAATCACCAGCATCCCCACAAACGTCACCGGATCGCTCGCCGTTACTCCAAACAATAGCCCGCTCAGCGTCCGCGCCAGCGCCCACGATGCCACCACTCCCACAAGCATTCCAATCCCTGCGAGCCCCAGGGTCTGCAACAAAATGCTCCTCTGCAGTGTCTCCGCTGACGCACCCAGCGCCATGCGAATGCCAATCTCCTGAGTCCGCTGGCTCACCGAATACGAAATCACCGCATAAATTCCCAGCGAAGCCAGCACCAGCGCAAATCCCGCAAATCCGCCAAGCAAAATCACCACAAATCTCCGCGGCGACACCGCCCGGTCCACCAGCGTCTGCAGAGACCTCAAATTCGCAGTAGGGAGATTCGGCTCGATGGGCCGCAGCGCCTCCCGAATCCTCGTCCCAAGCTCCGCCGTGGGCATCGACGTCCTCACGACCAAATCCACGGTCCCATAATCCTGGGTCTGCCGAATCGGAATGTAAAACTCGTTCCCCGATCCTTCTTCCAACGCCATGTGCCGCACATTCCCAACCACGCCCACCACCGTCCGGTCCACGTCCTCGGCCACGATTTTCCCAATCGGATCCTCGCCAGGCCACAAAGTCTGCGCGCACTTTTGGTTCAAGATAATCACCGGCAGCGCACGCTTCGTGTCCCGCTCCGTAAAATCCCGTCCCTCGCGCAGCGGTATCCCCATCGCGCCAAAATATCCGTCGCTGATGATCCTCGGAAATCCTTCCGGATAATTCTCCGGTGTGTACTGCACTCCCTTCGCCCCAATTCCCCAGCTCCGGTTGTGTCCCAACGGCAAAAAATCCGAAAGCCCTGCCGCCTCGATCCCCGGAATATCCTTCACCCGGCGCAGCGCGTCATCAAAATACGCATTGCGCTGCTCCTGCGTCTTGTAAGACGAATTTGGATCGATCCGCAAAGCCGCAGCCCGTTCCGGCACAAACCCCAAATTCACATCCAGCACCCGCAAAAAACTCCGTATCAACAGTCCCGCCCCCACCACCAGCACGCACGCCAGCCCAATCTCGCTCACCACCAGCGCCCCGCGAATCCACGCATGCCCCCGCCCCTGGCTCGACCCCCGGTTCGCATCCTTCAGCGTGTCGTGCAGCTTCACGTCCCGCACCTGCAGCGCCGGCACCAAACCAAAAATCAGTCCCGTCACCAGTGCCGCGACCAAAGTAAATCCCAAAACGCTCGCATCAATCCGCACTTCCCCCAACAACGGAATGCTCACCGCAGTCAGATGCGCCAGCACGCGCGTCCCCGCAAACGCCAACAGCAATCCCACCGCCGCACCACAGCACGACAGCACCAGGCTCTCCGTCAACAACTGCCCGATCAATCGTCCGCGCCCCGCCCCCAGCGCTACGCGCATCGCAATTTCCTTCTGCCGCGTCGCTCCCCGCGCCAGCAGCAAATTCGAAAGGTTCGCGCACACGATCAGCATCACCACCCCCACCGCGCACGCCAGCACCACCAGCGCCGGCCGCAGCCGCCCACTCACGTGTTCCGCCAAACCAGAAAGCTTTGGATCAAAATCATTGTCCTTGGGATGCTGCTGCTCAAACCGCTTTCCCAGAATCGTCGCTTCCGCCTGTGCTTTCCCCAGCCCCACTCCCGGCTTAAGCCTCCCCACCATCGCCAGTGTGTTTCCCCAACGGTTCGTCTCCGGCGAAATCGGAAACGGCTCGAAAATATCGATCCTGCTCCCCGGCGCAAATATCGTCCCGAAATCAAACGACGCCGGCAGCACGCCCGCCACCGTCGCCGGGCCGCCATCAAACTCCAGCGCCCGCCCCACGATCTTCGGATCGCTCGCGAACCTCCTCTCCCACAATCCGTGGCTCAGCATCACTGCTTTCGGCCCATGCCACTTGCACTCTTCCGCGCTGAACTGCCTCCCAATTTCCGGCTCGACGCCCAGCAGCGGAAAAAAATTCTGCGACACCGGCACGCTCGTCAGCCTCTCCGGCTCGCCATCGCCAATTAGCTCCGCATCGCCCACTCCATAAAACGCAAAATACGCCGCCATATCCTCAAACGACTGGTTGTGCGCCCGGTAGTCCAACAAATAATCCACCTGAGTCGTCTTCGCCGACATGTCTCCCGTCGCATCGGTATGGTTCGCCATCCACACAAGCTTCCCCGGATCGCGAAATGGCAGCGGCCGGATCAGCAGCGTGTTCACCACGCTAAAAATCGTGCAGCTCGCCCCCACTCCCAGCCCCACAATCAATATTGCGAACGCCGCAAATCCCCGATCCCGCCAAAGTGTTCGTACCCCGTACCGCACATCTCTCCTAAGCGTCTCGAAAAATGGCGTTCGACGATTCCCGCTTTGAGCTAACTCTATTGAAGGCGTTCGTGAAGCACTCTGCATAGACACGGCCCCTCCCGCGCATAACCCGCGCTTCTGTAGACGATGCAAACCCAAAAAAGTTCCGTCGTCCATCTCAAGTCTCCCGGACTAAAGTAATCCCCTCTCTGAACGCCGTAGGGGAGGGGCTTGCCCCTCCCTCTTCGTATCCCGTCCGCCAATTCTCCGTTGTCACTCCAGCACCCATCTTCCACTTCCCCCGCGACAACTCCACGCCTTTCCCCTATAAATAAGAATTGGCACCCAAACTCAAAACCGACCACCTCCATGAGCCCTGACAAAAAACGTTTGCGCATCGGTGTCCTCTTCGGCGGCCGCTCCGGCGAACACGAAGTTTCCCTAGCCTCCGCCGCTTCCGTGATCCGTGGCCTCGACCCCGACAAATACGAAGCCGTCCCCATCGGCATCACCAAAGAGGGTCACTGGCTCATCGGCACCGGCGCGCAAAAAATGCTCCCCGAAGTTCTTCGCACCGGCCAGCGCGTCACCATGACCGCCGATCCCACCGACGCCGCCCTCGTCAAGCTCGACGGCAGCGGCGGCGGCCAGCGCATCGACGTCGTCTTCCCCGTCATGCACGGGACCTTCGGCGAAGACGGCACCATTCAAGGCCTTCTCGATCTCGCCGGCCTTCCCTTCGTCGGCGCGGGCGTTCTCGGCTCCGCCATCGCCATGGACAAAGACGTCGCCAAAAAACTTCTCCGCGCCGCAAAAATTCCCGTCGTCCCCTGGCTCTCCATCCGCCGCGACGAATGGGAGCGCAATCCCGCCGAAGTCACCGCGCAAATCGAAAAAGAATTCCCCTATCCCGTTTTCGTCAAGCCCGCCACTCTCGGCTCCAGCGTCGGCATGACCAAAGTCCATTCCCACGACGAGCTCGCACCCGCCCTGAATCTCGCCGCCGAATTCGCCATGAAAATTCTCGTCGAGCAAGCCGTCAACGCCCGCGAAATCGAAGTCTCCGTTCTCGGCAATCGCGACCCGCAAGCCTCCGTCCCCGGCGAAATCGTCCCTCACCACGAGTTCTACGATTACGCCGCAAAATATCTCGAAGAAGGCACAAAACTCCTCATCCCCGCCGAGTTAAAACCCGCCCAAATCAAAAAATTTCAACACTTCGCCGTCCAGGCCTTTCGCGCCCTCGAACTCAACGGCATGGCTCGCGTCGATTTTTTCCTGGAAAAAGACAGCGGCAAGGTCTATCTCAACGAAGTGAACACCATCCCCGGCTTCACTTCCATCAGCATGTACCCCAAACTCTGGGAAGCCAGCGGCATCCCCTTCCCTCAACTCATCGACAAACTCATCGCCCTGGCCCTCGAGCAACACGCCGAAAAAGCCCGCACCAAATACGCCATCGAACTCCCCTCCGGCTCCTCCGGCGCCCTCGAAGGCTAAATCGCCGCCGGCGAGGGGCCTCGCCTCGCTAACCCCATCTCACACCCACCTCGGCGGAGGTCAGATCCCGCTAACGCGAGTAGCCCGCATTTGGCTCTTGGGCGTTACAATATTTCCGCCATGTCCGACTCGAAACAACAACTTCAACCGATGATTCCTTGGTTCGTTGCGACTGAAAAGTTCGACAAATCCGATCCAGGTTGGGCAAAATACGTCGCGTGGTCTGGCCTTGAGCAGCTTGACGAGATTATTTCCCTCGATTCTAGTCTCTGCCCGACTGTTCTTCCCGACATTAAAACAGAGTACTGGGATCACATTGTGAACGAAGATTTCATGCTTCACTTTTTCACTGACATTGACTATTTGCGGGGCCAAACGGCTAGCATCCCTCGAAAAAACTTACTTTGTGTTTTTCGCAATCCATTTGCTCACCCCAGTACTGCTCAGGTTCCAGAAGGGTTCGAGTTTATCGGTTACGACCTCGTCGACAAGGACGCAGGCACGAGTGCCCTGACGAATTGCGGAGGATTTGCGAAGGCATTCTCCAATGGCGAGCTTTCGGAGAAAGGTCTATTACGGACGCACGAACGGGCTCGAACGGTTCAGGACATGCTAATTCGGGAATACCCCGGCGAACTTCATGCGGAGTGCCATCTATGGGCTATTTTTCGCTGTCTTTAAGATGCTCAAGTCAGTTTCACTTGGACGATTCAAGCGAGAATCAGAAGCTGCCTGACCGCCCTGCATTCCAGCCCATTAATTTGCGTCTCTAATTTAGTGACAGTCTTTGGGCTGACTAAAACGCAGGGACTTTATCAACTCGTTTCGCTTCCGATTCGGACGCTCGCGGGGCAGAAGGCCTCTGAATGTCGCCCCTCGAACTGCCTGCCGATGTTCATAAATATTTCGCGGGCAAATTCTCGTTTAGCAGCAGCCCTCATGGTCTTCATGATTGCCAGCAGTTGCGCCCACCCCTAGAAATCCTGCAAATCATCCCCCGGCAGCGCCACGCGCACCGCGTTCAGCACCGCAAACAAATCAATGATCTCCTGCGCAATCGCTCCGCCTATCGGCGGCAAATAACCCGTCGCCGCCGCAATCATCCCCACGATGCTCGCCAGCATCCCTCCCAACGCGCTCTGCAGCGCGATCCGCCGCATTCTCCGCCCGATGTGCATCAACTCATCGATCTTTCCCAGCGACGGCTCCAGAATCACCGCGTCCGCCGCCTCCGTAATAATGTCGCTCTGCGATCCAAACGCCACGCCCACCGTCGCTGCCGTCAACGCCGGCGCGTCATTGATTCCGTCTCCCACAAAGAGTGTTTTTCCCTTCGCGGTTTCCTCTTTCACGATCGCCAATTTTTCTTCCGGGCTTTTCCCCGCAAACACTTCGCTGATCCCCACGCTCTCCGCCAAATACTTCACTTCCGCCTCTCGATCCCCCGAAACCAGCATGACTCGCCGAACCCCATGCCTCGGTTTCAAATGCTGGATAAACAATTTGCTGTCGCCTCGCGGCGCATCCTGGAATCGCAGCGTCGCCGCGTACCGTTCGTCGATAAACACCACGCATTCCAACCCGCTGCTGATTGCCGGCAAAACCGCACCCTCCGCTTCCGCTTGCTTCCGCCCCGTGATCCGCACGCGTCGTCCTTCGACCGTTCCTCGCAGCCCTTCTCCCGGCGGCTCGCTCAATTCCGTTACCGGCAATAGCTTCGTCTCCTGCTTCACCGCTTCGCTCGTAATCGCTCCCGCCAAAGGATGTTTCGAATACTGTTCCAGGCTCGCCGCTAATCGCAGCACTCCAATCTTCTCAAATCCTTCCGCGCAATTAATCTCTGTCAACGTCGGCCGTCCGTACGTCAGCGTTCCCGTCTTGTCGAAAATCAGCGTCCGGCAGGAATCGAGTTGCTCCAGCACCGCCGGGTTCTTGATGATGATCGACCGCCGCGCCGCCACGGAAATCGCTCCGATAATCGCCGTGGGAATCGCCAGCAGCAACGGGCACGGCGTAGCCACCACCACCACCGCCAGAAACCGCTCCCAATCTCGGCTTGCCAGCGCCGCCCCTCCCGCCAAAACCAGCGCGATAGGCGTGTACCACGCGCCCAGTTGATCCCCCAGCCGCCGCAATCGCGGCCGCTGCTGCTCGCTCGTTTGCATCACCTTCATGATTCGCGCATACCGCGAATCCACCGCCAGCTTTTCCGCGCGAATCACCAGCGCCGCATCCCCGTTGATCGCTCCGGAAATCACTTGCGATCCCGCCATCTTCGAAATCTCGTAGGGCTCGCCCGTCAAATACGCCTCGTCCATTCTTCCGCGCCCTTCCATCACGATACCGTCCACCGGGCAAGTCTCATGCGGCAGCACAATCAACTCGTCGCCGATTCGAATCTCTTCCAGCTTCACATCCACCGTTCCCTGCGCGCCTCGACGGTGCGCCACGCTCGGCATCCGCCGCGCCAGCGCATCCAGCACCGATGACGCCCGCGCCGTTGCATATTCCTCCAGCGCCGATCCGCCCGAAAGCATCAGCACCACAATCGCTGCCACCAGATACTGTCCCAGCAATACGCCCGTGAGAATCGAGATTCCCGCCAGCAAGTCCGACCCAAACTCCCGCTTGATCAGTTTTTTCGCCAGATCGAAAATCAGCGGCGTTCCGCCAACCACCAACGCCACAATCAGAGGAATGAGCGCAACTCGCGCAGAAGCATGCGCAGCAAACCGCATCACCAGATGCAACAAAATGGCAAGAAGAGTGATCCCCGCGATGTACGTCTCTTTGGATGCCCGCGAGAAAAGTGTGCGAACCGCCGTCATTGCACCCATCTTACAGCAAGCACGCCGTTCAGGACATTTCCGCGCCCTGACTCTTCGCTGAATCGTTTATCGAGAATTCATCAAGCTCGGAGATTCCGCCGCCGGTCTCTCAAGAACGGTCGCATTGCATGTCTATAGCACGCACTCGCAGGCGCTCGACTCTCCCAGGTCACGGGACACGGATCACTGGTCACGGATCACGAAAATCCGCCGCTACCCACTCCTCACTTCTCTTCCCGCCCCGAACACGATAACTTATATACGCTCGCGTTTCTCAAATCTGCCTCGCAGGGCAGGAGACCACTGCATGTCACTTCTCGAACCGCCTCCAGATATACACAAAAAATCTCGAGCCATGATCTTCACCCTGACGGCGTCCTTCATTATCGCCATCATCGCCGTCTGGTTCGTGCTTCGTTTTTATCCGGAGAAAAAAGCCGCCACGGAATTTTTCAATGCCGTCGTCGCGGGCGACATGGCTCGCGCGTATCAACTCTGGAAGCCCAGCCCCACCTACCGCATGCAAGACTTCGTCGCCGACTGGGGCCCCACCGGCTACTACGGTCCCGTAAAAAGCTACGAAATTATAAAAGCCAAGTCTCCCACTGGCTCAACCACCAGCGTCGAAATCCGCGTCGCCATCAGCCCCTTCAGCCCCATGCCCGGCGCCAACGACCCCGAACAGTCCCAAAAAACCAAAATCGTAACCGTCTGGATCGACTCCAAGGACAAATCCTTCAGCTTCCCGCCATAGACCTTTCTAGCAGTCTCAGCTCAATATAATTGTCATTCCGAGCGAAGCGAGGAATCTGCTTTTTTCTTGCGGTTGTAGGCGCACGATACATCGTGCCCTTCTTGCGTTTCGCTTTTCTTCTCTGCGAACTCTGTGCCTCTGCGTTTAACCTTTCTTTTTCCTAACGCCGAATATCCTCCAGCGCCCCCTCCAATTCTTGCGGACTAACACTCGCTGTCCCGAGTTTCCCCACCACCACCCCCGCCGCCGTATTCGCCAAAATCGCCGCAACTGCCACGGTAGCCCCCGCCGAGACGGCTAGCGCCAGCACGCTTGAAGCCGTGTCCCCCGCTCCCGTTACGTCGAAAACCGGCCGGCCGGATGATCCGCGCTCCACTCCGCTCTTCCCCACTCGCGCGTACGTCACCTCATAACTCGTCGCGGGAATCTGCAAGTGTCTCGGCGAGGTCTCCTCGAAAATGCTCATCCCCTTCTCGCGCAGCGTAATCACGACCGCGCTGCATCCGAAATGCGCCAGCAGCGCTCGCCCCGCCTCTTCCAGCGACCTCTCATCCAGCAGCGGACGTCCGACAAATTTTTCGGCCTCCGAAAGATTGCAAACCACAGCGCGTGCTCCTCGGTATGCGTATAGTTTCGATGTCTTGGGATTTACAAATACAGGCAACTTCAATTGATGCGCCGCGCTCAAGACCCGATCCGCAATATCGTCCGTGATCAACCCCTTGTCGTAATCCGAAAGCACCAGTCCGTCCATCTCCTTCATCGCCCTGAACAGCGCCCCGAGCAGCTTCTTCTCAGTCTCCGGCCGCAATGGCTCGCGCTTCTCATGATCCACCCGCACGACGTGATGATGCTTGGCAATAATTCGAGTCTTGATCGTCGTCACACGCTTCGCGTTGGCAATCACCCCTTCGTCGCCAATCTCCTTAGACCGCAAACATTTCTGCAGCGCCTTTCCCGCCTCATCGGTGCCAATCGCCCCGAACATCTCGACGTGCGCCCCCAGCGCCGCCAAATTCGCCGCCACATTCCCCGCCCCGCCCAAACATTCGCTCTGCGAAACAAAATCCACCACCGGCACCGCCGCTTCCGGCGAAAGCCGCGTCGCCGTCCCCCACAAATACCGGTCCAGCATCAAATCCCCAAGCACACCCATCCGCTTACCCCGCATCTTCGGGATCAGCCGCTTCAATCGCGGAATCGCTTCGCCAATGTCCGTCGTCGTCATGCGCGGTCTTTCTCCGTTTCCTTACCTCTTTACTTCATTACTTCTTTACTTCGTGTCCTCGATCTTCGCCTCTTCCACCAGCATCACCGGTATATCATCCCGCACCGGATACACTCTGTGGCAATTCCCGCACTTCAATCCCGTGTTCTCCGCCGTAAACTTCACTGGCGTTTTGCAAACCGGACAAGCCAGAATCTCCAGCAACTCTTGCGAAATCGCCATACGCATCTCTCTTTCCTTCTCCAACTCTTCCTTTCCAACCGAACGGCCACTCTATCAAAGCTACTCTGAGCCGGGCAATTGAACTTGAGCCGCGCCCCTAGCGCTAAGCGCCAGGCGCCGAAGGTGACTCATCAGAATATTCTAATCTTTCCCCCCGCGCCGCCCTACGGATTTGGCACTCCGAGCGCTAGAAACACTCAAGGGGGCGGCGTCCTGTGGTGCTGCGGCATGCCTTAAAGCCCGCAAAACTACTGATGCCTCTTGGTTTAGCGCCCTTGCCGCTAAACGCTGGCCTCCGCAACGGAATAGCATTTGCAGACCTTTTCAGGCCACGTTCTCATTTCGGAACACGCCGAGGCGCCATGGTTCGCATTCGAGTGTCTACAGCGATACGTGATCACGCCAGATACTCCTTCGGGAAGCCTCGCCTCATGATCTGGCCGGAGGGCTGATTGGCTGCACGAAAGCGATGGAAGCTCCGACGGTTTCTAGTCGCCCTATGCTTCGTCATAGTGTACGTGCTGCTCGACCGTTCCACGATCTCCTTTCAAATCTGGACGGAGATCAGCGCTTGGTATCCGCCCACGGGCCTTGCCTTTGCCGCGTTGATTGGCTTCGGCGCGTCCTACGCGCCCCTGGTTCTGCTCGCGGAATTCATCTCCTCGATCCTGAACTATCACCAGCCGGTACACTCGTACATTTTCTTGGTGGGGAATATCGAGTTCGCAGCTTTCTATACGGCGGCAGCGCTGGTATTGCGGCACATCATCAAGATCGATTGGCGTCTTCGATCGGTAAGGGACGTGATGTGGTTGCTGGTGGCTGGCAATTGCGCGGCCTGCGTGACTGCGTTTCTTGGCGCGTGGTTCCTCGCAGCGGACCACTTGATTCCCGCGCAGGGATATCTTCGCGCGACCATGAACTGGTGGGTCGGCGATGCCGTGGCCATCAGCTCGATCGTCCCGTTTTGTCTCATTTATGTTTTGCCGGGGCTGCAGCGATTCACTGGCTACTCCGAAAGTGGCGCAACGGCAGATCGTGCGGCCCCCCTTCCGGGGATGCACGAACTGCGCGGTTTCCGCCGGGCGCTCGAATCCGTGCTCTTTGCCGCGATCCTGGTGGCCGTGCTGTGGGCCGCTCTCAGCGGCAGGTTTGTTCGTGGCAATGAGATGTTTTACTTGCTCTTTCCTCCTCTCATCTGGGTGGCCGTGCGGCGAGGATTGCGCGGCGCCACCGCCGCTATCCTGGCGCTGGATACTGGCCTGATCATCGCCTTGCGAATTTATCCGCGAAGCCCCAGCGAACTCACGCTCCTGCAATTTCTGATGCTGATTCTCTCCCTCGCGGGACTGGTTTTGGGCGCATTGATCAGCGAACGGGATGCCGGCGAACTGCGTCTGTCGGAAGAAGAAGCGCGCATCCGGCTGCTCCTGGAATCCACCGGGGAAGCGATCTATGGGGTGGACAACAACGGCGAATGCACATTTTGCAATCATGCGATGCTGCGGCTTTTGCGCTTCGCTTCTCAGGCCGACGTGCTGGGCCGAAATATCCACGACGTCATCCATCATACACGGAGGGACGGCACGCCCTATCCGCGTGACGAATGCTCCTTGCAAAAGGATTTCCTGGGCGGAATAAGATTCCACCAAACTGACGAACTGCTCTGGCGGGCCGATGGGACCAGCTTCGATGGCGAGTTATGGTGTCACCCGTTGCTGCAAGACGGCAAGATGATCGGCGCGGTTGTCACCTTTGTGGACATTACCGAAAGGAAGAAAGTACAGGAAGCTCTTCGTCAAGCGAAAGAAGATGCGGAATCCGCGAACCGCGCAAAGAGCGATTTTCTCGCCAACATGAGCCACGAGATTCGCACGCCCATGAATGGCATCCTGGGAATGACCTCTCTCGCTCTGGAAACCAACCTCGACCCCGAGCAGCGCGACTATCTGACCATGGTGAAGAGTTCGGGAGAATCCCTGCTTACCCTCCTGAACGGCATTCTGGATTTGTCTAAAATCGAAGCCGGCAAGCTGGATCTCGAGATCGCCGACATGTCCGTCGAAGACTGCATTGAGGACGCTCTCGAACCCCTCGCCTCATCAGCGCAGCAGAAGGGTATCGCTCTCGTGTGGAGCATCGGCAAGGATATTCCGCGCGTGGTGCGCGGCGATCCCACCCGCTTGCGGCAGGTTTTAATCAATTTGGCCGGTAATGCGCTGAAATTTACCACCGAAGGACAAGTCGCCATTTTTGGCCGGCACGCCGGAAACACCAAAGATGGGTTGATGCTGGAATTCACGGTCTCCGATACCGGAATCGGAATCCCGGAAGAAAAACGAAATGCAATCTTTGAACCATTCGCTCAGGCCGATATGTCCACCTCGCGCCGCTACGGCGGCACGGGACTCGGTCTTTCGATTTGCGAGCGCCTGGTGCACTTGATGGGCGGGCGCATCTGGGTCGAAAGTCAAACAGGCCGCGGCAGCGAGTTCCATTTCACCATGCAGGTCTTCCATCGGTCCGCACCAGAGAAGCTCCGGCCGGCTGAGACCGCAATATTGCAGCCTGTTTCGCGGCGAGCCGCGCCGCGCGTGCTGCTCATCGATCACAACCCCGTGAATCTGGAACTGCTCGCGCGTTTGCTCCCTCGCTGGAACATGACCGCCGTGCCCGCGGCGACCGCTGAAGAAGCCATGGCGCTGTTGGCGGAAGCTAGCCGAACGCGTCAGAAATTTTCAAGCATCTTGATGGAAAATGATCTACCCGGTCCCGGCGGCTTTGCCCTGCTCGCCGATGTCCGCGCCTCCGCGGCCCGCGATTTCCCTGTGATTCTGGCGCTTTCGCGGCCCCTCGATCCGGCGGATCGGGATCGCTGCCAGCAGTTAGGCGTTGCGCAAACGATCCTCAAACCGTTTCGCCGCTCCGCGCTGCGCGCCGCGTTGCAAGCCTGTCACGGTGATGTGATGGCCTCCAAAATCCCCGCGGAAGTAAAGCGCGTGGACCAACGGCGCGATCCTTTGCGAATTTTGTTGGTTGAGGACAATCTCGTCAATCAGCGTTTGACCGCGCGCCTGCTCGAAAAAATGGGGCATGCGGTCGCCATTGCGGACAATGGCCAAATCGCTCTGCGCATCTTGTCCGAACAGGAATTCGATTTGGTGGCCATGGACATGCAAATGCCCATCATGGATGGACTCGAGACCACGGAAAAGATCCGTGCCCTCGAGAAAAAAACGGGGAAGCACTTGCCGATCGTGGCCATGACCGCGAATGCGTTCGAAGAAGACCGCCAGCGTTGTCAGAGTGCGGGAATGGATGGCTACATCGCCAAACCGGTCACCTCCCAAGCCATTGCAGCGGAGATCGCCCGCGTGATGGCCGCGCAAGAGAACGTAGAGAAGCTCGAACTCCCGAGAACTCGATAGCCTTTGGCGACAAGCCTTCACCCATTTTGATCGCCTCTCCTCGCCGTTGAATCCACCTCCATTCCCGGCAATTAGCCAGCCCCATCGCAACCAGGGGTGAGACCCGCGTTCTCAGGCTGGCCTTTGCGTTTAACGTTTCGGTGATTTAACACGCTCCCGGCAAGCTGCATGGACTAATGCTCGCGGGCCCTCCCACGCGTCTTCAGCTTGCTGTACACCTCCGCGGCGGCGATCGTAGTCAACAACAAAACAATCGGGTCAATCGGATGCCGATAGCGCAAATCCGCATGCGTCACATAATACAAACACGGAAAAACCACAGGGAACACAGCCAGCGGAAAGCCAGGGCTCCTCGCCGATTCCTCGGCTCCGTTCTTTTCCGCCTCTGCGTCGTCTCTGCGATCTCCGCGTCGGCGTTTACCCCGAGCCGCTCGGGGCGTTATCTTTTTCTTTTCCCGCCACAATGTCACAATGCCCAACAAAGCGCCCATCGCCGTCAAAAGGTCCGCCAGCAAAATCCCCCGTATTAGCCACGAATCCGTCTCTCGAAAACTCTTAACCGGCGATTCCGTCCCCATCCAAAACTCCACGAACTTCTTCCCCGTCAACTGCAATTCCAAATCCGGATGCGACTCCATGAAAGAAGTCGCTAGCCTCCATTTCTCCTGCATGTACGCCGTCTCACCCATTCGCGTGTACGTTCTCGCCTCTTCCGTTCTGGTAATCGACATCCTGCCGCCCCGCGCATCAGGATCGAAAATGTCGTTGTTCCCCAGCCACAATTCAAACGGCAAATTCGATCGCAGCGGAATCGGTCGATGAAAATCCGCGTAGTTGCGAATCGTCCAAGGCACGCAACATAAAATCGCCACCCCAGCAGCCAGTCCGGCGCGTTTCCACATCGCCCTGCTCTCTTCCCGCCCACGCCATGCCGCCCAACCCAAAAGAAACGGCAGCAGCACTCCGAGCGCTGGATTGGTAAGCAGCGCCAAGCCCCATAACAATCCGTATCCGCACCAATCCCGCGCCCGCTCCGATTCCGCCAGCTTCAATGTCGCCCACAAAATCGTCGCCGCTAGCAGCGCCGAAAGCGACGTATCCCAAATCCATTCAAACGGCATCAGAATCGCATTCGGGAAAATCGCCCAGAGCCAAGCCGCACCGCTCGCCACTCCTAATCCGTCAATTTTTTTCCCCGAGTAAAAAATCGGCACGCAAGCCGCCGCAGAAAAAAGTATGTTGAGCGCAACACAAGCAAAAAAAGCCCGCGCCGTAAAAACCCCGAATATCTTGAAAGTCGCCGCAACAATCAGTGGATAGACCGGCGCCAGCCAAGCCGTCTGACCAGTTCCCGTTCGAAACACATCGCTGAATCCCGCGCCTCGCGCCAATGCCGCCGCGATGTTTCCCGTCTCCTGCTGAAACGGCACAATCCCCAGCACTCCGGGCGGAATTTTCCGCGCCTGATCCCACGCAAACGCCACGCGCACTCCTATCGCCACAATCACAATCAGAACAAGCGAAGTCGCCGCCTTTTGAATCGCCTTTTTCATCACCGTAAAATCACTTTTTCCCGTCCCTCGAATCATCCTTTTGCAGTGCGACAAATCTACTGGCTGCAACAAACTGTGACAAGCGCGTGCAACAATTTCACGCTACAATGAGAGGGTTATGCTCACGGTCAACAATATCTCTATGCGTTTCGGTCCCCGCGTCCTCTTCGAAGACGTCACCTGCACCTTCATGGCCGGGCGCCGCTACGCCGTTACCGGCCCGAATGGCGCCGGTAAATCCACGTTCATGAAAATCCTCACCGGCGAACTCGAACCCACCAAAGGCTCCATCACGCGCCCGAAAAAAATGGGCGTTCTGCGCCAGGATCAGTTCGCCTTCGACGAATTTCGCGTGATCGACACCGTCATCATGGGCAACGGCGCGCTTTGGAAAGCGCTCGAAGAGCGCGACGCGCTCTACGCCAAGCCCCATGAGGAATTGACCGACGCGGACGGCATGCGCCTCGGCGAACTCGAAGGCATCGTCGGCGAAGAGGGCGGCTACACCGCCGAATCCGACGCCGGAACGCTGCTCGACGGCCTCGGCATCGAGAGCACCTTTCACGAACGCAAAATGGGCGAACTGCAAGGCGGCCAAAAAGTTCGCGTGCTGCTCGCGCAAGCTCTTTTCGGCAACCCCACCGCTCTCCTGCTCGACGAGCCCACCAACAACCTTGATCTCGATTCCGTTCACTGGCTACAACGATATCTGTGCGATTACGAAGGCGTGCTCATCGTGATTTCGCACGACCGCCATTTTCTCAACAGCGTCTGCACGCACACCGCGGATATCGACTACGAAACCATCATCATGTACGTCGGCGGCTACGACGACATGGTCGTGGCAAAAACGCACGTCCGCACGCGCATCGAATCGGAAAACGCCAACCGCGAAAAGAAAATCGCGCAACTCAACGATTTCATCGCGCGGTTTTCCGCCGGCACCCGTTCCGCGCAAGCCACCTCTCGCAAAAAAGAGGTCGAGCGGCTGCAGACGACCGAACTGGCACGGTCGAACATCCAGCGGCCGTATATCAAATTCGACATGAAGCGGAACTCAGGCAAGCATCCGCTGGAAATCCGCAGCGTCGAAAAATCCTACGGCGACCTGAAAGTGATTCCGCGATTTTCCGCTGCCGTGACGCGTGGAGAAAAAATCGCGCTGATGGGCCGCAACGGCGCGGGAAAAACCACGCTGCTGAAATCGCTGGTGCTCAACGCGCCCGGCTTCATCGAAGACGACGACCGCCAGTTCAAAATCGACGGCGGCGAAACGAAATGGGGCCACGAAGTCGCCGTGGGCTACTTCGCGCAGGACCACGGCGAATCGATCACCAAAGGCACGACGGCGATCGAGTGGCTCTGGCAGTTCGATCCATCCGCCAACCAGCAGGAGCTGCGCGGGCTGATGGGGCAGATGCTTTTCAGCGGCGAAGATGCGCTGAAACCTACGAACGCGCTTTCCGGCGGCGAAAGGGCGCGGCTGATTTTCTGCCGGCTGATGTTGCAGAAGCCGAATTTCCTGGTGCTCGACGAGCCGACGAACCACCTCGACCTGGAATCCATAAACGCGCTGAATATTGCTTTGCAGCGGTATGACGGAACCGTTTTGCTGGTGACGCACGACCACGATGTGATCGACGAAGTGGCCACGCGCATCTGGCATTTCCACGACGGCAAGATCGAAGACTTCAAGGGGCCGTACGAGGAGTTTGTTGCTTACGCTGAAGCCAAGGCTTCGTAGGGCCCCGGGGAATCTCCTTTTTTAGATACGAGTTCATTTGCTAGGGCTTAAATTCCTCGACGTATTCAGCCTCGCCGATTAGCTCCAATCTTGCTCCTTTTCCGGAAATAGAAATGATCTCTCTAACTTGGTTCCAAGCTTCCAACTGAAGCTCAATCTTGCCTTTATAATCGAGTGGGATCGGAATCATGTTCTCTGAAACTGTCTCGTCCATGTTGATGCAGCCATCCCACAAGTCTCGCGGCAGCTCTGAGAACGAACCTTCTATTATTCCGCCACTAATCGTAAGCTTGCCTGCCTGACTCCAACCAGTCCCAGCATCGATGCCCGGCACGTTCTCCGTCTCGTGAATGTAGAGATGGGAAAAATGCAAGACAGCGTCTCCGCAGTCGAGCAACAAAGTGTCGAGCACCGAATGATGTATCTCTATAGCTCGATTTTTCTGTCTCTCAATCACCGGAAGCTGTCTCCTTTCCCTAAGGCCCTATTCCTTCGTGCCGCGATCGATCAGGCTGGCGATATGGTTGTGCAGGCTGACGCGGGCGGCGTCGTGGAGATACATCATGTGGCCGGCGTCGTAGTAGTCGAGCGTAATGTTTTTCTGGAGCGGGGCGGGCAGGCCGAGATGCTCCATCGTAAATTCGGTGGCGAAAAACGGCGTGGCCATATCGAAGTAGCCGTTTTCAACCTGGACCAGTAGTTTGGGATTGGTGATCATCGCTTGGGCTAGATCGCCTTCGACGTTCGGACCACTGGGGAAAAAGCCGCGTGGGCCACGGTTTTTGCGCGTCCAGTTCCAGCCGCCGCCACCGCCGCTGGTGTTGTGATAGACCTCGTCCTTTCCAAATTTCAGCTCGTTGTGGTTGTACTCATTGATGAGAGCGGTATATGCGCCGCCGACGGCCGGGCCTTCGGGATCGCCCTGGGAATATTCTTCGAGCAGATCGAAAGTATAGCCGGAGTAGCGGGCGTCAATGCGGCCGGTGGTGAGGCCGCGGCTGCGCTGGAGTTCGGCCATGAATTGCGGCAGGCTGACGCGCAGATCGGCTTTCATCAAGTAGTCCTCGTTCAAGCCGGTGAAATAGGAGAGCTTTTTTGCTACCGCGGCTTTTTCATCCGCGGGGAGTTCAGCGCCCTTGAAGAGCGCGGCGGCGTATTCGCCTTGCGCATACTTGCGGGCCTCTTCGACGAAGCCGGGCAAATCGGCGGGTTGCTGTTTCAAGACTTTGTGATACCAGGCGACGGCTGCATAGCTCGGGAGATAGTAGATGTAGGAGCGGTCATCGCCGGTCGGGAACGTGATGGTGGTGAGATCGAGGACGGAGGAGATCAGGACGATGCCGTTCAAGTGAATCGTGTAGTGGTTCTGCAAGTAATCGCCGAGAGCGGCGGAGCGGAAGGTGCCGTAGCTTTCGCCGATGAGGAACTTGGGAGAATTCCAGCGGTCGTTGCGGCTCAAGTAGGTGTCGATGAATTGACCGAAGGCTTCGATATCTTCGTCGATGCCGTAGAAGTCTTTGTTCTCGGCTTTGCAAACGGCGTGGCTGTAACCGGTGCCCATGGCGTCGATGAAGACGAGGTCGGTCTTGTCGAGAAGGCTTTCATTATTGTCGACGAGTTTGTACGGGGCGGGCGGAGTGAACTCCGCGTCGGGAGTCCAAACCCGGCGCGGGCCGAAGGCGCCCATATGCAGCCACATGGTGGCGGAGCCGGGGCCGCCGTTATAGAGGAAAGAGATGGGGCGCGTGGTGAGATCCTTCACGTCGCTGCGGGTGTAGGCGACGGAATACATGAGGCCGGTGGCGTCGCCCTTTTCATTTTTGAGAAGCGTGGTGCTGGCGGTGGCTTTGTATGGAATGTTTTGGCCGCCTAGGCGGATGGTGTGCTCGGTTACGGAAACTTCTTCTTTTTTCTCAGCGGCGTCGCACTTGTCGGGTGACTTGGCTTCCGGAGCGTGGCCCTCTCCCCGTTCTGGCGCTTGCGCGGCTACGCGCGAGGTCTGGCCAAAGAATAAGAAAATTCCCGCCGCAATAATCCACAAAGACTTTTTCATTGTATGGTCCCCCACCTGTCGAATTGGAATGTAATGCGTCCCCTGAATCCGGCGCGATTGTATGTTGCGGGGGGCGGCGGAGTCAAAGGAAGGGAAGGCGAGTTGAAAGTTGAAAGTCGAAGGCAGAGGGAATTGTGAGCCGCGATCCGTGGCCCGTGATCCGTGATGCGAGAAAAGAATGAGCGAAGACGGGCACGGCGTGCCGTGCCTCTACGGGCGGATTTTTGCGCTGGGTCATGAGGGTTTCTTTGTGGGGTCGGGTTCGGGGATGGACGGACTCCAAGTGGGGGTGGCGTTTGCAGATGTGTTTGATGGAGGAGCGGCGGTTGTACTGACTTCTTCGTGGAGCATTTCGGAAGAGTCTTCTTCGACCTCTTCGTTTTCGATCTCAGCATCTTCGATCTCGTCAGCCTCGGGGTCGTCCTCTTCGGGGGCGGTGGGGTCGGTGTGACCATTTTCGTGGTCGTAGTCGATGGCGGGGAGGGTGCGGAGGAGAAGGCTGTTGACGTAGGCGAGGACGGAGGCGCGGCGAGGGGAGATGCGGTTAGTGGCCAGCAGGCGATAGATATTGGCTAGGGCGAAGTTGACGCCCTGGGCAGTTTGAAAATTCTGGCACCTGACAAGAAGCTCGCGAGAGAGATCATCGGTCTCTTTTTGCTTTTGCAGGTCACGGTGATGGGCGCAGAGGCCGGAACGCGCATCGGCGGAAAGTTGGCGGCATTGACGGCCGGCGGCGGTGCGATGGGAACAACGGGCGGAGACTGCAGCGGACTTTAGAGATTGAGATTTCATGGCAAGTACGACCCGGGGATCGCCGGGCGCAGAGACTCCTGTTTGAGATACGGGATACCCCATCCCGGGTGTCTTGCGGAAAGAGTGCGGAAAGCATTGAGAAGATTGGAGATAGCGATTTTGGCGATGCAAAAGAGTGCGTAAGAGTATGAAAACAAAGGAAACGTAAAGCGTTTGGAATGATATTTATGTGGGAAGAGGGGAGAGAGCGGTTCAAAGGCGAAAGTTGAAAGTTGAACGGGGGCGGAGCAGAAGCTGACAGGCGACAGCTGACAATTGAAAATCTAAATTCGGGAGAAGAGAAAGCAGACCCCTCACTTCGTTCGGGATGACACCCTATGGGTTCGCCAGGGGGATAGCCAGGGCCTGAAACGTGCCGACGAGGGTGGAGTAAAGCTTGGGCAGAGTGGTGGCGCGGAGAGGAGGGGATCGTCGAAAGGGGGCGGCGGCTTACGTTCACCAGACATGATAGCAGGGATGGTTACCAATTGTCAATACATTTTTTAATGTACTTTAGAGTTATTCGAACGGAGAGTGCTGGTTCGAATGATGGGGGCGGAAGTTGTGGGATTGGAAGGAGTTGGGTGAGGGGTGAGTGGCTTGATACGGCTGTGGAAATGTGTGGAGAAGCTAGCTGCTCGACCCTCAGAACGGGTAGGAGGCATGTTGCGGTATGGAATGGGAGAGGGTCATTGAATGTGCAGTGATAGGAGCTCGGGCCAGAGGGCGGAGAGAGCGAAGCGCATGACCAGGCCGGCGCAGAGCGCTACCAGGACGCTGGCCAGGGAGCCGATGAGGAAGTATTCGGCGAAGTCGCGGTCACGAAGATCTTCGGAGCGGATAAGGCCCTTGGCGGCAACAAGAAAAGCCAGGGCCGCATAGCTGCCAGCAGCGACTACGATGGTCAGAACGAGGCGTTCGAGGTTTCCGATCAGGCGGCCCCGGTTGAATTCGATGATATCGACGAATTCCGGGCCGGGTTCAGCTGGGTGAGGAGACGGCGGATGCGAAGGTTTCGATGTGCTCTTAGCGGCCGCCGGTTCCTTTGTATGGACGGACTGTTGAGATGCGGATGGCTTACCGGGAGAGAGATGCGGGAGAGTGCCCGTTTTCCTGAGGCAACCTCGGACAATGTAGGTTCCTCCTCGAACGGTGAATAGCAAAATTGCAGTGACCACGGAAGTCGCGGCTACTTGCCCTTGATGTAGAGAGCTGAGATTAAGAATATGAGATTGCAGGTGCAAGCGGTTGACGAATGCAAACGTGAAGATAAGGTTTGAAATTATAGCCGCGATTTCGACCTCAGCGGTCCATTTGCGGGGGCTTTTTAGCCGCATCCAAGGATGCAAAGCGGTTATAGCTGCGAGCCAACTCGTGAGGACAATAGAATGGGCCAGCAGGCCGCTGAGAAGAACCACACCCATCAGCCTGACAATCAGACTCGTGCGCCACGCACGCCAGTGAAAGTTCCGGCCCTGGAGATCTTCCGGCAGCGGGTCTGACGCTACGGCGTAGGTGAAAAACGACCATAAAACGGTCAATTCGGACCATAAGAGAAACCCGTCACGCACGGCTACGTTTTGCATAATTCTTCTCAAACTGCGGGTTCACAAATCGCTCAAGAAGCGTCTTCCACGCGGTTTCCGCCTCGGTATAAGGCCACCAGCCGAATGCTAGCACCTGCTTGGATACGGCTTGCTGGGATATTTGCAACTCAACGGCAGCCTCCGATTGAGAGCGGCCGTGGCGAAGGAGTTCGGCAATTTTGAGCTGTTGAGGGGTGAGTCTGGAGCGATGAAAAGACAGGATGTGCGCAATGCCGTTCATGACGACGTCCATATCGGCGAATCCGAGAAAAACGCCACCGTAGGATCGCTTTTCAGCGGCTATTTCGATCGCGGCACGTGCAAAGTGGAGGGCTGGACCATCAATGTTTACGGCCTCCTTCTGGAGAGGGGTATCCAGAAGGCCGAAACCAAGGCCTACCCTCAAGCGGCGATCGGAAAATCGACAGTCGATGTCCCAGAGCAAATCGGGAATGGGGCTTGCCGAGCGGAGAAGACCTTGGAATTCGTCTCCGAGAGTTATGACAAATTTGGAGAGGATATGTTTTTGATATTTTCTGTTGAGGAAGACAACCAGTTCCTGGAATCGTCCTTGCACTCCAGGGCGCTGGCCGCGAGAGAGTTCACGAGATTTCACCATGTCCGCGATGAGAGCAATACAGGGACGGTCGGGAGTAACCATGGGAGGCCCTCTCGAAGAATGCTACCTCTTGCGGGTACCAGAGTCAACCTTTTAAGATTGATTTTGAATGATACAACCTTTATTGGTTGTTTTTTATAAAAACAACCTTTAAGGATTGTTGAGAACGACAAGGGTCCGGCTTGACAGTGTAATGGAAATGTTTCGTGGGCATTCAAAATCAGGAGCGACTGTCCCTACGAAGGGATAAAAAGGGGCACGATGTATCGTGCCCCTGCCAGAGTTGAGAATGTCAGCGGCAGGGCGGGTGCGCTGCTTCCGAAAAGAGAAAGGGGCGCGGCGTGGACCGTGCCCCGGGGAAATATTTGGCCGAGTTGAGGCTAGCCGGATGGAGACTAGCTGTTGCCGAGGTACTCGACGTGGCAGTAGGTGCCTAGGCGGACGTTATAGGCAAGGTACCAGCCGACGTGGTCGGGGTCCTCGTAGATGACAATCTGGTCGTTGGCCCAATCCCAATCGTCGCAGAAGCCGTAGTCAGCAGGAGCGACGCTGAAATAGAAGCCGCCGAACCAGAAGCGGGAACGGTCGCCGCCGGCGATGCGCCAGACGTGGCCGCGGCCGAAGCCGCCGGTGAAGCGGCCGTGCTCCCAAGGATGATCGAGGTGATAGTGGGGATCATCACGACCGGTGTCGTGGCCGACCCATTTGCCGTTGGTGTGGACGTGAGGGGCATCGGGATGGCCCTGCTTGTCAGAATAATTGTGGGCTTCCGCCGGTGCGCCGTGAGAATCACCATGAGCCTCGCCCTGGGGTTGGCCGTGCGGAGCAGCCTTAGCTGGAGGAGGGCCTTTCTTCGGAATGTAGCCGTGACCGACGTCTTTGGCCTGCGGCGCGGAATGCTTTTCAGAGGGATGTTGCTGCCCGCCTTTTTCTTGCGCGAGAGCAGGAGCCGAAGCGATCAAGAAAAATGCAAGAACTGCGAGAAGTGATTTCATGCGAGCCTCCGTAATGTTTTCGTACTGCCATATTACTGGAGCTGGGAAATTTGCTGCTTGGTTCGGGCCGAAACGGTGACGCTCACAACTTACAAAACCCGCGAGCGCTCGTAAAGTTGCTTTCGTAAACCGTTGGCTTGGTGACGCGGGCCGAATTGCTGCAATGCTAATGATTAGACGCTGTGTGTGGGGCAAAAGGTTACGGGTTGCAAATTCTTGCGGCTAGCCCCAATCTCTCACAGCTTGGCAGCAGTGGGGTGAAGTTTGTTCGAATTGGGAGTTGCGAAATAGTTTCGCGGGGTGCTGTTGTTCGCTAATCCGTTTTTTCGCTTGGCGTGAGAGATTTCCTCTCTCCGAGACTGTTTCGGCGCACACCTTTCCCCCGGTTGACAGAAGCGACGAAAAAGTTGTTCGGGATCTTTCTTTTTCAATACTTTAGCGGCACGGCGCAGAGCTTTTCATAGATTTGCTGGAAGAGTGCGACATAGGGGTACCCACCGGCCAGCGAGACCCACACCTTGCGCACCGTGATGCGGATCAGCGCGCCAATCTTCAGTAACTTGAGCCGAATGGTGGAGCACTGCGCCTGGGCCAACTCCGTTCCCGCCAGTCCCAGTCGCCGCAGCATCTGCAACAACACATAGGCGATCGAAGAAAAGTACAAGCGCAGTTGATTGCTGCGCAGGTAGTGCGTGCTGGTGCGGTCACTGAATAGCATCAGCTGCTCTTTAATCCGATTCTCCATATCCCCTCTGGCGCAGTAGTGCTCTTCATACAGAGCCTGTGCCGGCCATGCTTCTCCGCTCAGAGAGGTCACTACGAATCGCGGGTTCTCTCCCTTTTCCAGATGCTCGGCCTTGGCCACCACGCGTCGCGCACGACTCCAGCTTTTCAGCGTCTGATAGAAGAACTCTTTGAACAGTCGAGTCGCGCGTCCGGTCTGTTGGTACTGCGCTTTCGCCTCCGCCATCTCCTTGGCGATCTCCGTCTTCAAACGTTCGTTTTTCGCTAGTCCCAGCACGTACTCTACGCGGTTCGCTTCACACCAAGCCATCAGCTCCTCGCGGCAAAATCCCGAATCTCCACGCACCACGATACGCACCTGGGGCCACGCGGAACGAATCTGGGCCACGATGCGCTCCAGTTCCTCAACACTCCCCGACGACGCATCGATGTTCGACGATCGCAACCGCGCACACAGCAGAAACTCTCCGCAGAAGATGTACAACGGCAGGTAGCAGTAGTGTCCATAGTAGCCATGGAAGAAACGTCCTTCCTGCTTCCCGTGCAGCGGATCCTCAGTGGCGTCCAGGTCCAAAATGATTTCTTTCGGCTCCTCCCGGTGGGCTTGCAGAAAGACTTCCACCAGCAGCCGGTCCACGGCTCCATGATCCAGCACGATCTTTTTGTAGCGCTCCTTCTCACGGACCTTCTCCCCGCTCAGTTCCAACCGATTCAAGGTACTTTTTCCGGCTAACACTTGGTTATCGGGACCCTCCTTCTCAACCAGCACCGCCAGCAGGGGATCATTCCGCAACTCCTCGTGATCGTTCAGATCTTCATATCCCAGGGCCAGCCCATAGACTCTCTGGGCCACCAACTGCTTTACCGGATGTTCGATCAGATCGGGATTCCGATAATCGGTGAAGCAGGCGGCAAACTGGTGGAGGATCCCAATGCGCTTCTCGACCTCCCGCAGCAGCAGACCACCGCCATCGCTGGTGATTGCCCCGCCATCGAACTGCGCCCGGATGTCGCGTCGCTTTTGAGGATGAAATCCGAAGACGAACTGGTTACACTCTGCAGTCATAAGGCTGTTGCTCCTTCTTGGCAGAATTTCTTCCTGATAAAAGAGTTATGCCATGAAGCAACAGCCTTTTTCTACTTAATATGAGAAATTGCGGCTAGAGATTTTCTGAAGCGCGGAAGGCGCGGACGACGGCGGCGACGTCGCGCTGATCGGCGTCGACTTCGGCGTTGAGATGGCGCATTTCATTGGCGGAGATTTTGCCGGCGAGATCGGCGAGCGCGGCGCGGAGCTGGGGGAATTTTTCGAGGGCGGATTGGCGGACGATGGGGACGGCGTCGTAGGGTGGGAAAAAGTGGAGATTGTCTTCGAGAGCGACGAGGTGGAGAGAGTCGATGAGGCCGTCGGTGGAATTGCCGGCGACGATGTCGACTTGATGGTCGATTAGGGCGCGATAGAGGAGGCCGAGGTCCATGACGTTGGGCGGGGCGGCGAAGTGGAGGTTGTAACGCCGGCTCCAGCCGGGGAAGCCGTCGGGGCGCTCGAGGAATTCGTAGCCGACGCCGACATGCCACTTGGGAGCGATGGGGACGAGATCGGACATGGTGCGGAGATGGAAAGTTTGCGCGTCGGTGGCGCGGACGACCATGGCGAAGGTGTTCTCGAAGCCGAGAGGTTTGGTGAGGACGAGGTGGAAACGCTGGGCGTACTGCTGTTTGACGCGGTTGTAGATTTGCGCGGAAGAGTCAGAGCCAGGAGATTCATTGAGGACGGCGGTGAGGGCGGTACCTGTGTATTCGACGTAGAGATCGATGTCGCCGGCGAGAAGAGCTTTGTGGACGAGGAGCGTGCCGCCAAGATTTGTTTTGCGGTCGACGGGGATGCCGGTGCGAGCTTCGATGTGCTGGGCCAGGAGTTCGGCAAGAATGACTTGTTCGGTGAAAAATTTGGAGCCGATGACGAGATGAGGAGGCGAAGGCGTGCGGCAGGCGGTGGTGAAGTAAAGGAGGTTGAGGAAGTAGAGGAGGTAAAGGAATCGGAGGAGGGGGCGGCGCATGTTAGGCCCGGACAAACATTGGAAGGGGAATTTAACACAGAGGTCACAGAGAGCACAGAGAAGAAGTGATGTCGAGGAGAGAGCAGCGTGTGGCGGCAAAAAATGCTTAGGTGACGCGGAGGCGGCGTTCGAGAAGGGCTAAGAGGAGGTCGGCGAAGATGGCTAGGAGGGCGGCGGGGATGGCGCCGGCCAGGATTACGGAGTCGCTGACCATGGCGACGCCGCGGAAGATGAACGTACCGAGACCGCCGGCGCCGATGGCGGCGGCGATGGTAGCGACGCCGATGGTGATGACGGTGGCGGTGCGGATGCCGGCGAGAATGACGCTGAGGGCGAGCGGCAGGCGGACGCGGAGGAGGATTTGCGTCGTAGTCATGCCCATGGCCTCGGCGGCTTC
The DNA here is from genome assembly GCA_963843265.1 of uncultured Acidobacteriota bacterium. Classification (GTDB taxonomy): domain Bacteria; phylum Acidobacteriota; class Terriglobia; order Acidiferrales; family UBA7541; genus Acidiferrum. Next base: position 169,644 of record CAWJJR010000010.1, read on the forward strand.
GAGGATGGCGGGGTCGATGCCGGTGAGGCCGACGTATGTATTACGAAGGATGGGAAGAAGAGCGTAGAGAACGAGAGCGACGATGGCGGTGCGTCGGCCGATGCCGCCGATGAAGGGGATGGGGATCAGGAAACCGAAGAGGGCGAGGCTGGGGATGGTTTGAAAGATGCTGGCGATGCCGAGGGCGATCGTGCGGAGATGGCGATGCTGCACGATGAGCATGCCGAGGGGGACGGCGATAGCGACGGCGATGACCATGGCGATGAGGACGAGAGTGATGTGATCGAGAGTAGCACTGAGGATTTCGGAGCGATGGTCCAAGAAAAAACGCCATGGGCTCATAGCGAGGCACCTTCGGATGGATCGAGGCAATCGCAGAAGGCCCTGGCTTCGGGATGGCGGTCGCGGAGAAAATCGCGAGGAGAGGAGACGGCGACTAGTTGCCCCTCGCAAAGGAGAGCGATGCGCCGGCCAAGGAGAAGAGCTTCGCGAACGTCATGGGTGACGAAGACGATAGTTTTATTTAGGCGGCGAGCAAGGGCGCGGAATTCGCGCTGAAGTTCGGCGCGGGTGACGGGATCGAGCGCGCCGAAGGGCTCGTCCATGAGGAGAATGGGCGGATCGGCGGCGAGCGCGCGGGCGACGCCGACGCGCTGGCGCTGGCCGCCGGAGAGTTCGCGGGGATGACGTTTTGAATATTCGGCGGGATCGAGACCGACAAGGCGCAGAAGTTCTTCGACACGGGCGGCGATGCGAGCGGAATCCCATTTTTCCAGATTGGGAACGAGGCCGATGTTTTGCGCGACGGTGAAATGCGGAAATAGTCCGGCATCTTGAATGACGTAACCGATGCCACGGCGCAAACGGATGGGATCGGCGTCGGTGGTGGCGCGGCCTTCGACAAGAACTTGGCCAGCTGAGGGAAGGAGCATGCGATTGATGAGCTTTAGGAGGGTGGTTTTGCCGCTGCCGCTGCGTCCGAGGAGGACGAGGGTTTCGCCACGCGAGATGGTTAGAGAAATGCCAGAGACGATGGCGCGGGCAGGAATATCGTTTATGCGATAGCTGACATCGCGAAATTCGATGGATACCTCGGGAGAATCCTCGGTTTTCGTATTCATTTCGATTGACAGTCCCAGGGCAGCGAGGGACCATCTTAATGCACCTAGCCTTCCTGGCGCCGAATTATGACGCATCCTTATTGCGCGCGGCGCATCCAAAGTAGGGGGAAGACGCCATGGGAGCTACAGCCGCAGCTGTCCGCATTCGTCACGACCTCCATACCAGACTATTGAACGCCCGCGCGCAGACGGATGAGTTGTTCCGCATCGTGCGCGACGAGGCTATCTACGACAGGCCTATTCCCGAGCGGCACCGAATCATTTTTTATCTGGGACATGTGGAAGCGTTTGATTGGAACTTGCTGGCGGAGCGCGCCTTTGGATTGCGGCGGACGCAGCGATCGTTTGATGACCTGTTTGCGTTTGGAATCGACCCCGTAGGAGGGGGATTGCCGAACGATGGGCCGAACGATTGGCCAACGCGCGAGGAAGTCGAGCAGTACAACCGGCGGGTGAGAAACGAGTTGGATGCGGCCATCGAGCATGCGCTGGGGCGACCGGAAGAGGGGCATCCTTATCTGGTTGCGATGCTGGAGGTGGCCATCGAGCACCGGTTGATGCACGCGGAGACGCTGGCGTATATGCTGCACCGGCTGCCCGCGCGGAGAAAGATTCGAGGGCCCGTCGGACAAAGCTTCAGCGCGCCGGCGTTTAAGTCGCGCTTAATAGAAATTCCCGCGGGGAGGGCGACGCTGGGGCTGAAGTACGTAAACGGCGATGAGTTTGGCTGGGACAACGAATTGGATCCGCATGAAGTGGAGATCGAGAGATTCGCAATTGAGAGCGGGAACGTAACGAACCAGGATTTTTTGCGATTTATACAGGCGGGCGGATACCAGAACCGCGCTCTGTGGAGTAAAGAGGCCTGGGACTGGAAGGAAAAGGAAGAAGTGCAGCACCCGGCATTCTGGAAACGGGACGGGAATCTTTGGATGTACTGCGCGATGTTTGGAGAGATTCGCCTGCCGCTGGACTGGCCGGCTTATGTGAGCCACGCGGAGGCCACGGCCTATGCGAAATGGCTGGGGCGCGCGCTGCCGAGCGAAGCGCAATTTCACCGAGCGGCGTTTGGGACGCTCGAGGGCGGCGAACGGAGTTATCCCTGGGGAGAAGAACGGCCGAACGCGCGCCATGGCAATTTTGATTTTCGGCATTGGGATCCGTGCCCGGTGGGGGCTTTTCCAGCTGGGGCAAGCGCATTCGGGGTACACGATTTGGTGGGTAACGGGTGGGAGTGGACGCGGACGCAGTTCGCGCCTTTCCCTGGATTTGCGCCAATGCCCTTTTATCCGGGATATTCCGCGAATTTCTTCGATGGCAAACACTATGTGATGAAGGGAGGGTCGCCGCGAACGGCCGCGTGCATGTTACGGCGATCCTTCCGGAACTGGTTTCAGCCGCACTATCCGTACGTCTACGCTACATTCCGTTGCGTGGAAGACTAGCACTCGCAAGACAAATTCAGGCCCTGGGAGACGACATGCTGACGCGAACCCTTCCGCAGAGACATGTGTCCGAATTCGCAGCCGACGTACGCGAAGGATTGACAAAGAGCGGGCAAAGGGAATTGCCATCGAAATATTTGTACGACGAGGTGGGCTCGGCGCTCTTTGAAACGATCAGCGTGCTGCCGGAATATGGGCTGACGCGGGCGGATGCGCGGCTACTGGAAAAACATGCGCGCGAGATCGTTGGATTGCTGCCATCGCCGGTGCATGTCGCGGAGCTCGGCAGCGGAAGCGGCAAAAAGACGCGGTGGATTCTGGAGGCGCTCTCGCGGCGCGGTAAAACGTATTATTTCCCTATCGAGATCTCACCTTCGGCGCTGGCGGCTTGCGAGAAGGAACTGGGGCAGATCGACCTGGTGAGCATCGTGGGGTACGAACAGCCGTATCTGGAAGGGCTGGAGAGAGTCGCAGAGGGACGCTCCAACGGCGACCATTTGCTGGTGCTCTTTCTGGGAAGCACGATCGGAAATTTCGACCGCGACGCGGGGGAAGAGTTCCTTGGGAGTGTGCGCGGGATACTGCGCAAGGGCGATGCGCTGCTGCTGGGCACGGATCTGGAGAAGAGTGTTGAAGACCAGTTGCTGGCTTATGACGATCCGGCCGGGGTGACGGCGGCGTTCAATTTGAATTTGCTGGCGAGAATCAACCGGGAACTGGGTGCGGACTTCGATCTCAGCTGCTTCCGCCACGAGGCACGCTGGAATGCGAGCGAAAGGCGTGTCGAGATGCACTTGCGCTCGACTTGCCGGCAGCGCGTGGAAATTCCGGCGTCTGGGCTTCGCCTCTCGCTGGATGAAGACGAAACGATCTGGACAGAAAGTTCACACAAATACCGGCTTGGCGAAGCGGCCGAGATGGCAGAGCGGACGGGGTTCCGTTGCGAAGCGCGATGGGTGGATGAGGAGTGGCCGTTCGCGCAGAATTTGTTGATCGCGGAATAGAAGCGAAACGTTTCCCCCAGCAAGAAATCTCGAAGCAGGTACAGCTGGATTTGCACCTCCTGGAGCGTATTCCTAAAAACTCTCGATACGCCAGACGAGGCGCGCGAACCAAGGCTCTTGCGCCGCCAGCGGCGGATGCCATACAGCTAGGATTTGGGAGCCCTGATAAACGCGTTCGAAACCTTCCTCGGATTCGGAAACTGTTTCGATGGGAGCAATCCAAAATTCTTTCGCGCCGGGAGCGTGAAGCGCGACGCGGACGCGTTGCCATCCGTCTTCCATGCGGAGGAGCGGGCCGGGAAGTACTCCGCTGAAGCGAAGATTTTGGCGGCCTTTGGGAGTTTCGAAAAAACGGTCGGGCTCGGCGGGGGCGAGAAAATTGAGGATAGATTCGATGCCTACGGCGATTGGTTTTGCGAGAGGACCCTTGAGTTTTAAACCGATTTCGCAGCCGATTTCACAGCCTTGCGGGGCGGGCCCAAAAGTAAACCGCTTGGCCAGAGAGAGCGTCGGCACGGCGGTTTGACCTTTCGCTGCGGACTTCAGTTCGTCTTCGCGGATCAATTGAGCGTCATTAGCGGAAGAAGACTTGACGTGAAAAGGGCCGCCGGCGAATCCGGGATCTTCTTGCAACTCGAGTGTTTCGTATTCGGCCTGCGTGCGCGCGGGGTCGAAGAGCAAGACGCGGAAGGCGTGACGGGGCCAGCGATCGTAGCGGAGAAAACGTTCTAGGCCGGGCTCTTTGACGAGAGTTTGTTCGTGAATGGAAGCGACGCTGCCGGGGATGGCGGTTTTGGCTGCCTCGCGCAGGCGGGCGTGGTAGGCCTCCGGCCTGCGCTGGATGGAATTAATCAGCGTTGCAGCCGCGGGACGGAAATCGAAGGCGGCAAGAGTTCCGCCATCCGTAGGCTTGAGCAAGGCCTGGTACTCGGGAGCGGTGAAGAGATGTTCGTGGGCGCCGTCGGCGTCGTAATCCAGGAGTTCGACGCGCGGAACGAGCGCGCCAGAAGTTTGGCGGTCGGCGATGGCTTCGGCGCGGACAAGATTGCGCCAGAGTTCGGTGCGAAGATGCGGAGCGTACAGGCCGCCGAAAATGCCGTGCCAATAGGCATCGTTGCATTGCGCGCGCAAGAGCAGGTCGCGCGCCTCGGCCATCTCGCTGGAAGCGGCCGAATTGTTATGGCGCGCGGGAACGGCCGAGATGCGCGCGGAAACGCGCAACATTTTTTTGTTGAGCAAATTCGATTCCGGATATTTTCTGAAAAAGCCGCGCCAGGAGCCGCCACGAAGGAAGGAGAGGACTTCCGGACGCGCGCCGAACTCTAGCTGGACGGCATGGTAGCGCTGGCGGACACGCGTCGGCAGAACCCACTCCATCATTTCGCTGTAGGAGGCGGTGGGAAGATCGGCGCGGCCCAGAGGCAAGTGATCGGTCAAGTATTCACCAGGCGTCGAAACGCGCAGCCAGGAGGAATTTTCCTCGAGAGTGGCGAAGAACTTCTCCAGCCAGCCGTCCTTGTAGCAATGGGCGTTCGTGCCGGGCCAGACGCCAAACTTTTCCATATCATCACCCATCGCGGCCATGCCGGCCGGATGCAGGGCCGAAGCGTCGCGCAGGTAGGTGATGACCTCCTCGACTTTGCCAAACGGGATGAAGTAGCGGAGCGCTTTCTGGCCTGGAAAGAGCCAGACGCTTTGGCCACGGTCTTCGGCGATGTACGCGCCAAAGAGTTCCTGCGGTTCAAAGCCGGCAGAGAGGAAATGGATGTCGTCGACAAGAGTGTAGCTGACGCCGGCGGCGGAGAGAGCAGAAGGAAGTTGCGGTTCCCAAACGCGCTCGGCGATCCAAGCGCCCGTCGGACGACGGCCGAAGCGTTGTTCAAGGTAACCGGCGAGGCGTGTAATCTGTTCGCGCTGATCCTCGGGCGGGATCGAGACCAGGATCGGTTCGTAAAAGCCGCCGCCGACTAGCTCGATTTGGCCAGCGCTGACGAGCGCTCTAAGCCGGGCGAAATACTCGGGGCGATGTTCTTCGATCCAGGTGAGCAGTGGGCCCGAATAGTGCAGACCCATGTGGATTCCGGGATGCTTTTCGAGGAGCTCGATAAAAGGCAAATACGAATCCTTATAGGCTTTTTCGAGTACATGACCGAAATTGCCGCAGGGCTGATGGGCATGGATGAGCAGGACGAGATGGAAGCGGTCTGGCATGGAGACAATCTTTCTCTCAAACATCATACCGTGTGACGCAAGATTTGCGATTCAGGTGACGAGAAGCGCACGCGAAAGGCGCACTTTGCTGAGATGCGTGCAGCCGGACTAAGCGGCCCAGCGGGTGCGGGAGATTGACACTGTTTCGCGCGTATGAAAGGCTAGCCAAGGAATAGAATACACGATGCGAGTCACAGCAAAAGGCGAATACGCGACACAAGCGGTGTTGCATTTGAGCTTGCAATACCCAGAAGTCGTGACCATCCACGAAATCGCGCAGCGGCACCACATTCCCCTGAAATACCTGGAGCAAATCCTGCTGGAATTGAAGCGAGGCGGGATATTGGAGAGCCGGCGTGGCGTGCGCGGCGGGTACACGCTGGCGCGATCGCCCCAGGAAATATCGGTGGGTGCGGTGCTGCGAGTGGTCGATGGCGCGTTTGCGGAGTCCAGCTGCGTACACAACGAGGCCATGGGCGGGGTGTGCGTGGAGGGAGAAAGCTGCGGATTGAAGCAAATTTGGAAGGACGTTCAGGGAGCGGTGGAGAAGATTTTGTTTGCGACTACGTTTGAAGAAGTGCGCAGACGGACGTTGAGCGGAGGCGCACGGCGCGCGGAGACGGCGCGGCTCGAAAGCGGCGTCAAATAGGACGGCACGCCGAAGCGTGCCGCGGGGCTCGAAACACCCAAAGAAAAAAACAGGGGTTGCGTTATTTGGGAGTGTAAAACTCCGCGTTGACCGGCGTAAAGCTGCTCCACTTTTCCGGAAGGTCTTCGAGAGCGAAGATGGCTGTTACGGGGCAGACCGGGACGCAGGCGCCGCAATCGATGCACTCCGTCGGATTAATATAGAGCTGCGTGTGCTTCTCAAAATCCGGCTCATCCTTTCGGGGATGGATGCAATCGACGGGACACACATCCACGCAGGCGGTGTCTTTTGTGCCGATGCAGGGCTCAGCGATTACGTACGCCATTCAAATCTCCTTTGAGAAGACAGCTTGCCGGTGGAGCTTCCCGATAGGGAGCGTGACCGGCGAAAATTGCTTATACCACGCCGCTGGCGGGGCCAACAAGCGACTGAAATGATTGTACTGTGCGAGGAGAGGATTCTCAACCTGAGCGCATGCGGATAGAATGGTTAGGGAAGGTGGATCGATGAGAGGCCGGACTGCTATTGGATCGCTGTTATTGATTGCTGCTGGGGCAGCGTTTGCGGTGCTTGCCGCGGCACAAACCAGGGAACCGCAAGACCCCAAGATGATCGACGCGCAAGGGTTCCAAAAGATTCTTGAGCAGTATCGAGGGAAGGCGCTGTTGGTGAATTTCTGGGCGACGTGGTGCGAGCCTTGCCGCGACGAATACCCGATGCTGAACGAACTGGCGAAGCAATATGGGCCGCAAGGATTGCAGGTCGTGGGCGTGAGCATGGATGATGATGGCGATTTGATTTTGATGCGGCGGTTTCTGGCGCGGTACAAACCGGTTTTTCCGAATTACCGGAAAATACCTGGGGATGAGGCCGCGTTTCGGGAGTCCGTGCTTCCAGGGTGGACCGGATCGATGCCCGTTTCGATCTTTTATGCGAAAGATGGACGGCAGGTCACTCATTTTCTCGGCGAGAAAGGCCGTGCGCAATACGAAGAAGCAATTCGCGGGTTGCTGGCCGGCGGCAGCGGCGTAGCGCCAACAGGAAACTAATAGTTCGGACAAGACAGTTAAAGAACGACTGGGGAGAGGCGATGCTCGATACGAAGGGCAACAAAATCACGTACTTTGGACACAGCACGTTTTCGCTGACGACACCTTCCGGGCAAGTCGCACTGATTGATCCGTGGGTGACGACGAATCCGCGATGCCCGGCGGCGCTGAAAAATGTGGCGCGACTGGACGTGGTTTTTCTCTCTCATGCTCACGGGGACCATTTGGGAGACTTGCTTGCGCTTGCGAAACAGCACAGGCCCAAGATTGTGGCCATCTTCGAGACTTGTTTGTGGGTGGCCAGCAAGGGATTTGAGAGCGAGATATGCCCGATGGGCAAAGGCGGATCGCAAAAAGTATGCGAGTTCGAAGTGACGATGACCCATGCATTTCATTCGAACTCCATTGAAGATAATGGCATGGTGCTGTACGCGGGCGAACCGGCGGGACTCGTGATTCGACTGCCGGGGGGATTCACGATTTATCACGCGGGAGATACGGCTCTGTTTGGAGATATGAGATTGATCGGCGAGCTTTATAAGCCGGATGTGGCGCTGCTGCCGATCGGCGATCTGTTTACTATGGGTCCGCGCGAGGCGGCGTATGCCACCCGCCTCCTGGGCGTGAAGCACATGATTCCCATGCATTACGCGACTTTTCCGATGCTGACGGGAACCGTGGACGCCTTCCGGCAAGAAACGAAGGACATTGCTGGACTGGAAATTCATGCCATCCAGCCTGGAGAAAGCCTGTGATTCGAAGCGAGAACTTGCGCAGCGGCTACATCCAGGATGACGTTGAACAGTATCTGTACGAACTCTTGCCCGAGCGGGACGCTGTCGTCAGCGAGATGGAAAGCTACGCCGCCGAGCATCGCGTGCCGATCATTGGACCGGCGGTGGCGCGATTGCTTGCGTTGCTTGTTCAAATTTCCGGAGCGAAGCGTATTTTCGAGATGGGGTCGGCCATCGGCTACTCGACGATTTGGCTGGCGAGGGCGGCCGGACCGAAAGCAAAAGTCTATTACACCGATGGCGATCCGGCGAACGCGCAGCGCGCGCGGGAGTATTTTCGCCGGGCGGGAGTGGCGAAGCGCATTCAAGTGAGCGTGGGCGACGCGCTTGGGCTGGTGAAGAAAGCACCGGGCAAGTTCGACCTGATCTTTAATGATGTGAACAAGCACCAATATCCAGATGCCCTGCGCGCGGCGTTGCCGAAGCTTCGACGCGGAGGGTTGCTGATTACGGACAACACACTTTGGTCGGGGAAAGTGACGCGGCCAGCGGCTCCGGAGGATGCGGATACGCTAGGAATACAAGAATTCAACCGGTTGGTGTATGCGTCCAAGGAACTCTATCCGGTGCTGATTCCGCTGCGCGATGGCGTGACGGTTTGCCGGAAACAATAGTGCCGATGAGGATCAGGAGCGGAAAAAATTGCGAATCAGGAAGCCCAGATTGGCGGGGCGCTCGGCGAGGCGGCGCATGAAATACGGGAACCAGTCGTTGCCAAAGGGAATATAAACACGCAAGCGATAGCCGTCCCTTACGAGGAGACGCTGCAAGTCGGTCCGCACTCCATATAGCATCTGAAACTCGAAATCATCCTTGGTAATCTGCTTGGCGGCGGCCCAGCGAATGGTTTCCGCAATCATGCGCGGATCATGGGTGGCGATGCCGTGGTAGAAACCGCTGGGCAAGAGAATCTTCATCAAACGGACATAATTGAAATCGACGTCACGTTTGCGGGGATAGGCGACGTCGGGCAACTCCTTATAAGCGCCTTTGCAAAGGCGGATGCGACAGCCATAAGAGAGCAGGCTCTGGATGTCCGTTTCGCTACGATAAAGATAGGACTGGATCACCGTGCCAATCGCGGGATTCCGAGCGCGCACGCCCTTTACGAGCTCGAGAGTGCGTTCCGTGTATGCCGCCCCTTCCATGTCAACGCGCAGAAAATTGTCGTACCGCGCAGCATACTCGACGATGGACACGACCAAACCCTGGCAGAAATCAATGTTGAGGTCGAGGCCGAGCTGGGTCAGCTTGCAGGAGACGTTGGCGTGGAGATTTTCCTGGTGGATGCGTTCGAAGATTTGCAGATAAGTGTCTCGAGAGCGCTGGGCGTCGGAGGTATTCGTGCAGTTTTCGCCGAGGTAATCGAGGCTGACGAGCATTCCGGCGTTGTTGCAGGCGCGGGCGGCTTCGATGGCTTCGTCGAGCGTTTCGCCGGCGACAAAACGGCGCGCCATGCGGCGTGTGGTGCCGTTGGAAGTGACCCATTTGGCGAAGCGGGGACTCTCGGAAAGCTTGAGAAGCGTCGCGCGAAGCATGGACTATGATTATGCCCGTGATTCCCGTGGTGTAAAACCAGAGTGCTAGTCCTTGTGCTCTTCCAGGAACTTTTCCGCATCCAGTGCAGCCATGCAGCCGGAGCCCGCGGCGGTGACGGCCTGGCGGTAACGGTGGTCTTGCACGTCGCCAGCGACAAACACGCCGGGAACATTGGTCAGACTGCCGTGTTCGGCGATGAGGTAGCCGTTGGAGTCCATTTCCAGCTTGCCCTTGAAGACAGTCGAGTTCGGATCGTGGCCAATGGCGACGAAGATGCCATGGAGCGCGATTTCGCGCGTCTCCTGGTTTTGCAAATTGCGCAGGCGCGCGCCTTCGACATGGCCTTGCGGCGAGAGAATCTCCTCGACGACGAACGGCGTAAGGAACTCAACCTTAGGATTCGCCTTGGCGCGGTCAATCATGATTTTGGAGGCACGGAATTCATTGCGGCGATGGATTAGGTAAAGTTTGTTGGCGTAACGCGTCAGAAAATTGGCTTCTTCCATCGCGGAATCTCCGCCGCCGACGACGGCAATAGCTTTTTCGCGGAAAAAGTAGCCGTCGCAAGTCGCGCAAGTTGAGAGACCGCGACCGATGAGTTCCTTTTCACCCTTTAGGCCAAGCAAGCGTGCCGAAGCCCCGGCCGCGACGATCAGTGCTTTCGTTTCGTAAGTGTCTTTGCCCGCGGTAATCTTGAAGGGACGCTGCGTGAGATCCACTTCGTTCACGGCGCCCGCTTTGAACTCCGCGCCGAATCTCTCGGCCTGCTTGCGCATATTTTCGATGAGTTCGGGCCCCATGATGCCATCGGGGAAGCCGGGATAGTTCTCGACGTGTGTGGTGAGGGAGAGCTGGCCGCCTTGTTCGTGGCCGTCAATCACTAATGGCTTCAGATTGGCGCGCGCAGCGTATATGGCGGCGGTAAGCCCGGCGCAGCCACTGCCGATAATCACGACATTTTGCATTCCGATTTCTCCGTACCATTAGATTCGGCAGTGCGCGTTTTCGATTCAATGCTCCGATACGATCGAGAGTTAGGGCCATGACATGACTCGGAGTTCGTTATTGTAACATCCCGGCCCCGGTGAAAAGGACCAGGAAGCGTCCAAATTGGAGAAGTATTCTTTCCGAGTCGCGTTGACCGCCGCGAATGGCCCCAGCTATAGTCAGAATCGAGGGCAGCAGCCGCTAGAGGAGAATAAGCAAATGGATCCCCGCTATCCGATCGGAAAATTCGCGATGCCCACGCAAATAACACCCGGAACGCGACAAGCGGCCATCGAGGAGATCGCCTCTACGCCAGCCAAATTGCGCACGGCAGCGAAAGGCCTGAATGACGCACAGCTCGATACGCCGTATCGCGACGGCGGCTGGACCGTGCGCCAGGTGATCCACCACGTCCCCGATAGCCATTTGAATGCGTTTGTCAGGTTGAAGCTGGCCCTCACGGAAGACAAGCCGATGATCAAGTCGTACAACGAAGCAGCCTGGGCCGAACTGGCAGATGCAAAATCAGCGCTCATCGAGGATTCGCAGGCACTTCTCGATTCCGTGCACGCGCGCTGGGACCGGCTGTGGCGCTCGCTGAATCCGGAGCATTTCTCTCGCATCCTGGTGCATCCGGAGCACGGTGAGCGGACCGTGGACTGGCTGCTCTTTCTCTACGCATGGCATGGAAAGCATCACACGGCGCACATCACGGAACTGCGGAAGCAGAAGGGCTGGTGACGCGCGGCAACTGGCGCGGTGTGCTGCGGCTCGTGTAGGATAATTTAGTACACGAGGAGAGTGCATGAGCCGACCATCAGGGACCTACGCCATTTTTGAAACTTCGCAGGGGAATATCGTAGTGAAGCTTCTCGAAAAGGAAGCGCCCAAAACCGTCGAGAATTTCATCGGCTTAGCCGAGGGCACCAAAGAATTTACCGACGAAAGCACCGGCAAAAAGCTGAAGAAGAATTTTTACGACGGGTTGGGCTTTCATCGCGTGATTCCGCAATTCATGATTCAAGGCGGCTGCCCGCAGGGCACGGGCCGCGGCGGTCCAGGGTACAGGTTCGCCGACGAATTTCATCCTTCGTTGAATCATTCGAAAGCAGGGAAGCTTTCCATGGCCAATGCCGGACCCGGCACGAACGGGAGCCAGTTTTTTATCACCGTGGCCGCAACGCCGTGGCTCGATAACAAGCACACCATTTTTGGCGAAGTGGTCGAGGGCCAGGATGTGGCCAATAAAATTTCCAACCTGCCGCGTGACTCGAGCGACCGGCCAAAGACGCCGGTAACTATGCAGAAAGTGCGCATCGAGCGCGTCCCTTAATCGCGCCGGCTGACGATGCTGACACCTGAGCGCGTTCTGCGGCTTATGATCGAAGTGATCTTCGTGCTGTTGGGCGCGCTTGTCATCTGGCTGGCACTTTCGGGGCGCATCTCCGTCGAGCGCCACAAGCCATCCTGGTTTATCCTCAGCGGTGCGCTCATCCTTTGGGGACTGCGTGCACTCTACCGACCCAAGAAATGGTGGTCGCGCTGGGAAAATTGGACGCGTGGGCTTTCGCTAACGCTTCTTGGCGCGGTGATGCTGGCCATTTCTCGAGTGCCGTTTGAGTGGGTCGCGCCCCTACTGGCCACCGCCGGCGTATTGATGTGCCTGCGCGGAATCATCGGTGCCGCGCTTGTTTTTCGCCCGCGCTGATGCTCCGCCGCACGTTTCCGTTCCAAACTTTCTCGCCGATTCAGATATAATCCGCGCAACGAACGGCCCTCTCTGCTTCTGCATTCGCGCAGAGGCGATCGTTTGGCCCAGGCCAAATAAAAGGAGACGTATATGCTAAAAGAATTCAAAGAGTTTGCCATGCGCGGAAACGTGCTGGACATGGCCGTCGGCATCATCATCGGCGCCGCATTCGGAAAGATCGTCACATCCTTCGTCGATGACGTCATGATGCCCCCCCTCGGGAGGCTCGTTGGACCCGTCGATTTCTCGAACCGGTTCATCAGTCTTTCGTCCGCACACTACGACACTATTGAGCTAGCGAAAAAGGCTGGTGTCGCGACACTGAACTACGGCGTGTTTATAAACAACGTGATCAACTTTCTGATTGTCGCGTTCGCCGTATTTCTTCTCGTGCGTTCGGTGAATCGCTGGACAACGAAGCCTGCAGCGCCCACGACGAAGGATTGTCCGCAGTGCGCCATGAGCATCCCCATTCAGGCCAAACGCTGCGGCCACTGCACAGCGCAGTTGGCGTAGGACCAATCATAGCCATCGACTTAGAATTTCCTGCCCGAAGACGCCCGCTTCAAGAAGATGGCGGTTTCTTCGTTTGGTTTGCTTCGATGTGCGCGCGCAGCCGCTTCACGACGGAATCTTCCTGCCCTTCCTCGATCTCTTTTTGGACTTCCTCAAGCGCGAAGTGCACCACGTCGTGATGATGCAGCTCCTGCGGCGCCAGGACATCGCTAAAGCGCAGCCACAGCCTGTGCAAAAGATTGACTTCGTTGGCCGTCAGGTTCGGCGCGTGAGGCCCGAGGACCTTGTATATCTTGTCGCCGTTCGGCAGATGAATTTCGAGATTGAATTGCGGCTTGATGTCGCCAAGTTTCTCCCACGCGTCGCCGATCTGCCGTGCCTGCTCCTCGGTGTTGTCCTTCGCTGAGCGCCCAATCACGATCGTGCTGGATTGCAACGAGGCCCCCGCGCGCAGGATGCCTTCCCAAAGATCGTTCGACGCAACCACCGCGAGCCGGATCGATTTGCCCCGCTTTTCGGCCATCGAAAGCGCCTGCGAAAACAGATGTTGCTCGATGCTGCCGAAGAGCTGATCGGCGTCCAGCTCGTTTTCCCCGGAAGCAGAACGCCGCAGCAAGCGGACATGCAACACGACCACATCGCGGCGTCCGGGCTTAATGCGGTCCAGCACGTTGCCTAAATGATAGAGATTGAAGTGGTTGCTCACCGGCACGAGAATGTTTCCGGGGCGCGCGCCCACGGCCTCCGGAGTAAGCTCGGACTCCAAATCCAGATTGAACTGATCCATCTCCATCTGAGAAGAGCTGTTCTTGTGCGTGCGGTGTTCGGAAATCGCAAATACAACAAAAAGCAAAATGGAAAACGCTCCGCCCGCCATGGTCGCCACGGGTTTGGTGAAGAGATTGGTTACGGCGATTAGAAAGAGCGTCAGAGTGATCAAGCCGAGACCAACGGGAATTTGCACGCCGCGAATATAAAAATTAAACGGCACCTGGAATTCGCGCTGGCCCGGCTGCGTGTAGCGCAGCACGAGCACGGCCAGGCCATTCATCGTGAAGCTCCAGATGACGCCGAACGCGTAAAGGTTCGCCAGAAAAGTGACATCGCCGCGGCTGATAAAGATGGTCACAATTTGCAGCCCGACGATGATGTTGATGATGCGGTAGCTGGTGCCGAATCTCGGATGCGGCTGCCGGAACCACGAGCTGAGGACGCCGTCCTCGGAAACGCGGTTGAGCACACCGTTTGAGCCGACGATGGCGGTATTGACCGCTCCAGCCAGGATCAGCGTGCCCACCACCACGACGAAAACGTGAAAGATCAGGCGGGCAATCAGCGGCCCGTGCAGGCTCATCGCCAGCCCGCCGATAAGGTTCTCGAGGTAATTCTGCCTCACGCCGTCGGGGATGATCATCACCGCGAAGAACGAAACCAAAGAAGTGAAGACCAGGCTGTAGATGAAGATGACCAGCCCGGCCTTTTTCAGGTTCGGCAGCTTGGGATGTTCAATCTCCCGGTAGACCTGCGCCAGAGACTCTTCCCCGCTCATCGCCAGAACCGAATGCCCCAACCCAATAAAAATGGCGATGATGCCAAACATGTGCGGAAGAGGGCTTCCTGCAAGCCAGCCAAGCGCCCCGGCGTTTAGTTTGAGATTACGCACATGCGGCCAGGGCGGCAGAGCCGAGTGGCGGAGGATCGCCGTGTAGGTACACCAAGCGATGAGCAGCACGACCATCACGGTCACCAGCTTCATGATGATCAACGCTTTGTCGCTCGACTCCGGAATTCCCTTGGTGTTCTCCCACCAAAAATAAACGGTAACGAGAATCGCGAAAGCCGCGGCGATAAAATTGATCTCGTATGGCGTGAGCGGATTGCCGAGATGCGTATATTGCAGAAGCTCGCTAATCAGCCCGGCTAGATACTGCCCCGCGGCGACGCCGCTGATGGGCCCGGTGAGGATGTAGTCGAACATCAGCGCGGAAACGCTGAATTTTGCGAGAGTCCCGCCGAGCGACTGTTTCACGGCGCGGTACACGCCGCCGCGCACGAACATGCTGCAGCTTTCGACGTACACGGCGCGCACCGCGTACGAGAACAGCATGATGGCCAGAATGAACCACGGCGCGGTTTTGCCGATGTAGCCTTCCGCCTCGCCGCCCGCGTAATAGGCCGAGGAGGCCAGGTCGTTCAAAACAATGGCTGCAGCGCGCCAGAACGAAATGAAGGTGAGGAGCGCGGTCGTGGCAATGATGACGCGCGGAATGCCGTTGCCCCGGCTGCCTGCGGCAGCAGGGGGATTGGAAGAGCTGCTCATGTGCGGGTGATCTCGATCAGCGGGTTAAAATGCTCGCACTTTTCCGCCGCGAAGTCTAGCCAACCGGCCCTTTTTGTTGAGGGTGAAACGATTTTGTTGAGACGAAATCCGTTTACGAAGCGCCCATGCGGAACGTCTTGGCGCATTCGGCGCAAGGGCAGATGCTGCGCAGGTGGTCGTAGCTGTAAATGCCCGTCGCGTGGCCATCCGAGAAGCTGATTTGCACGGCGTAGTTGCCGACAACGGTGGCGGCTTGGGCGCGCGGCTTAGGTTTAAACATCGGTAGCGCGGGGAATGAGGCAGCTCCGGGCGCGGCGGAGGCGAAGGCTTCCTTTTTCCCGCGCTCGTCGTTGCAGGTGGCGCAGGGACATTCCTCGCGTAAATAGGCAAAGTCGTAGTGGCTGGCGTGCCCGTCGGCCCAGATGATGTCGACGCCCGCTCCGCTCTTCACGTGGATCTTCACGTCGGACGGTTTCTTTCGCGGATCGAGTGGGATTGGCATGAGGGAGTCTGAAGCCTGTCAGCTCTTCGGTTTCCCGTTGCAGCAATCGCCCGGCGGAATGGGATTGCCGTGCGGGCAAGTCTTCGGATGGCCGAGGAACGTGCAGATGCGCTGATCGAGTTCGGGACTTATGATGTGTTCGAACCTGCATGCTTGCGTGTGGGCCTCGCTGTCGTCAGCGGAAAAAGTGTCCTTGAAGAGGCGTTCGGCCAGCCGATGCCGGCGTACGACGCCTCGAGCGCGTTGGCTACCCACTGGCGTAAGTTGCGCCTCGCCGTTTTGCAGTTCGACCAGATGCCGCTCGCTCATCCGGCCCAAGGTTTTCGCCGCGGACCCGTCGTGCAGAACGGGAAGACTGCCAGCAGGTCCAGATGCTTGCAGCGCCTTGATATTCGCGGGCTTGCCTTCTTCGCAGCAAATCCAGATTTGTTCAAGAAAGTGATCGAATCGAATCTCATCGTCGGGTGAAACCGGAGTGCAGCAATCGGCCGTGTCCGCGAGCGGACAGGCGAGCGGATGGCCGGGACCATGCTGCGCGGTATCAAAGTGCAGGCGGCCATGGGCAAGCTCGATGCGGCGGTCGGCTTGCCGCGCGATGTCCGGGTCGTGCGTGACCATCAAGATGGTGTGGCCCGCTTCGTGCAGCTCGCGAAAGATTTGAAGGACGATTTCCTCGTTCGCCTCATCGAGATTGCCGGTGGGCTCATCGGCCAGGATAATTTTCGGCTGATTAATCAGCGCGCGCGCGATGGCCACGCGCTGCTGCTCGCCGCCGGAGAGTTGCGCTGGGAGGTGTGTCATGCGCTCGCCCATTTCTACGCGCCGCAGGGCTTCCTCCGCCTGTTTTTCATCCGTCATGCTGTGAAAATATTGTGCGAGCATGACGTTTTCGAGCGCATTGAGATACGGTACGAGATGAAATTGCTGGAAGACGAAGCCGACTTTTTCAGCGCGATAGCGGACCAATTCGTTTTCGCGCAGCTTTGAAAGGTCGATGCCGTCCACCACGACGCGTCCGGAATTCAGCGTATCGAGCCCGCCGAGAATATTGATGAGGGTAGTCTTGCCCGAGCCGGAAGGCCCCATAAGGGCGACCCATTCGGCGGCGTGGACGTCGAAACTAAGGTCGTCAATCGCGCGCAACGAGCCGTATTTCTTGACCAGGTTCTGGATCGCCACCTGCGGCGACGCCGTCTTTTGTTCGGGCAAAGCTTGGACGGGAGCGCTCACGCTTCACCTCGAAATACCGAAGCGGGGCGCACGCTGGCAAGCCGCCGCAGCGGATACGCGCTGAGAATCGCGACAAGAGTGGTGAGTGCCACGGAGATAGGATACACAATCAGCCGCGGCTGCGCCGCTACGCCAAACACCTGCTTGCCCAGCCAGATGGAAAGAAAAATCCCCACTGCGGCGCCAAGCAATCCCCCTAAAAGCCCCAGCAACGAAGCCTCCGTGAGAAAAAGGCGCAGAACCCGCCGCTTAGCTCCGCCGATCGCCTTCATCAGGGCAACGTCATTCTTGCGCTCCACAGCGACATTTGCCATTGCCGCCATCACGCAGAGCGCGGTGAGCAGCAGGACGATTCCAACCGTAAAATTGAGGATCCCTGAAATGCGCCCGTATATTTTTGCTTGCGCGTCGGTGAACTGCCGCACCGGCCGCACGTCGGCGTCCGGAAGAATGCGCTGAAGATCAACGATGTAGCTCTGTATCTCGCTGGGTGTGCCAGGAACAATCAGTTTGAGCAAGCTAATTCGTCCTGGAAGATTGGCCAATCGCTGCGCGGCCGGAAGCCCAATTTCGATGCGGTTGTCCTCCGGCCCTCCGGTCTCACGGAAGCTGGCTAGTTCGCAGTTCTCATAATTATCCCTGCTCGCTACGCGGAGCTGTGCACCCTGGCTGGCGTTCAACCGGCGGGCAACATTGGTGCCAGCAACGCACTGGGGACCCTTTGAGGGAGGCATCGCTGGTGGAGCGCTCGCGCGCGGCTGTGCAGGGACTACGACGACCTTAAGAACTGCCAATGGATTTGTTCCATCGACAACTGCAGTAACGACTTTGCCTGCCTGGGGAGCGGAAATTGTGGCGACTAAATAGAGATCGGATATTACGGCAACGCCTCCGCTGGGAAGCTTCCGAGGAACAGAAAGCGCTATGGTTTCTGGCAGCGTCTCAGAATATGACCCCGAAGCGTTTTTCGGCAGGACAATAACATTCGGCCCAAACGCGCGGAACTCAGATGTAATGCGCTGCTTGGCATCGATTTGGAGATTTAGGAGGGCTGCGGTGACGGCAGCGCCCGCGCCGAGAGCAAGTAAAATTACAAGCAGGCGCCCACGATTCGCTCCAAGCAAACGGCGAATAATGCGCCAGAACATGGCTCGATTGCCAATGCGTAGCGCCTTCATCATTCGCCCCGCAGAATCGGCGCCGGTTCGTAACGCGAAGCGCGCCGCAAGGGAATGGCGCTACCGAGGAGCGTGACTCCCGCGGCGAGCGCAAGCACGGCAACGAGCACAAGTAGAGATGGCTCCGGCGTAACTCCGAAGATCTTTTGCCCAACCAGCAGCGCAAGAATCGTGCCGAGCGAATAGCCGATGCCTCCGCCGACAAACGCAAGCAAGAGCTGCTCCGCCGCCAACAGGAAACCTACACTTCCCGACCCCGCCCCCAATGCCTTCATCAGCCCAATTTCCATTCGCCGCTCAATCACCGAAGCCGCCGAAGAAGCTCCAACAGCGAGCGCTGCAGCCAGTAACGCCGCGAAAGTCACCATCCAAAGCAATGCGCGCACCCGCGTAAGAATGATGCCCTCGCCGTCCGCTACGCGCCGTATCACGCGCACGTCGGTCCCCGGTAAAACCTCTTTGATCGAAGCAGCGATCGAAGAAATATACGGCGTGCACATCCAGCGCTCATACTCCTCCGGCTTCATCGTCTTCGGGTCGCGCCGCCCAAAATCGTCCTCCGGCTTGGTTAGGGCACTCACATAAAGCTTGCGGTACTGGCCGGGTTTCTCCGCAAGTTTTTGAACGCTGGCAAGCGGCATGAGCAGCGCTTCGTCTTCAGGGCCGCCCGAGGACAAAATTCCCGTGACGTCGCACGTCTCCCTATTCTGAGAATTGCCAGCCGACGTTATGCTCACGACCACATGGTCACCGATCCGTAGATTCCGGAGCCCCGCGAGTTTTTCACCCACAACACACTCCGGAGCCGCCGCGACGTAGGTGTGTCCCATCGGCGCAATTTCGACGCGCTCGGGGCGGCTCTCGTCTGAGAACCATTTCCCTTCGAGATGGAACCATGGGTTGGTCTTCGCAATCCCGGTAAGAAAAACGCCTCCGTCTGGCAAGGGCACGCGATTCGAAACCCATGTGCCAATCAGCGGGATCTGCAGCTCTGGAACCGACCGCTGGCCATCCCCGTACGTCACCCTCGGAAGCACCGCCGAGACTTCCAGAACGGGGGCAAACGCAATGATGTTGTTGTGCCAGAAAATCGTCTTGATCTTCGGCAGGTCTGCCTCGGGCAAATACGCGCCAGCATTGACGGGCCGGTAGTCCACGCCGCCAATCTCAAGCGGCAGCGAATCCGCCGCCGGCGTAACCACCAGGTTCGCGCCGAGGCTGCGAAATTCGCGCGCCAACCGGTCGCCCACATCCAACGACACGCTCAGCGCCGCGGTCACCACGGCCATACCAAGCGCTAACGCCGCCGTCGTCAGCACCTTCCGGCGCGGACGCCGCGTAAACGAATCAGCAACTAGTCGCAGAAACATAAATTTCAAAGCCGCTCTTGCACGGCCGCGATAGTTCGTGCCTCTACTGGGGTACCAACTTCATTGCTTGCACCAAAGAAGAAACGTCCAGCACGATGTCGGCGCCCTCCAAATGCGAAGGCACCCCAATCGGATTGCACCCGCCCGCATCGCCAATCGTCGGTATATAAATCGCCGAGCCGCAATGCCTGCACACTACATTCTGCCCGTCCTGTCGATAACCCTCGGCCCCGCAGATCCGGCAAGCATCGAGCGCCGTGCCATACCCATTCGGCTTCTTAATCACCATAAAGCGCACCGACTGCCCGCCTGCGTCAACCGTAAAGAGATGCATCTTGCCATCTTGTACCTCGCTCACGGGAATGCGCACCAAATTTCCCACCGCTAAGATGGCCTGTGCCTTGGGCGGCGCCGAATTCGCACTCGTATAAACAAAATCGCCCGTCAGAAGCAGAACTACGGACAAACATCCCGTCGCCGCCGCAATCATCCAGCGCCTCTGGCGCCGGTTCTGCGCCTCGATCAATCTCTTCTCCGCCTCACCGGCAACTTCGCCGGCCGATTTCGCGTGCGATGCCGCTTGCCATTCGCGCAAGATCAGCAACGCCGCAGCCCCAAAAATCAGGACGAAGAAAAACAATTCGTTCCGCACGATCGGTCCAACAACGGCCATCTCCGCCTTACTGGACGGAATCCATTGCGCTTCGCTCAGTTCGTGCAAGCCGGTCAGCCCCAACTGGACCGCCACCAGTATCAGGATCGCGCTCGTAACCGCAAAAAATCTGTGCAGCGGAACGCGCAGCGTGCCCTTGAAAAAAAACACGCCCACAGCGACGGCCGCGCCAATTCCCAAAGCCGTCCCAATCCAGATTTCCAGTCCCTCGGTGGACAGTTCCACCGCCCGCAAAATGATCGCCAGCTCCGCCCCTTCGCGCAGCACCATCAAAAACACAAAAAGGAAAATCCCCCACCCCGCCGCCGCTCCTGCCCGCCCCACATACGCCTCGATTTTCTGCTCAATTTCTTTTTTCAGGTGGCGCGCAACGCGATTCATCCATAGGATCATTGTAATGACGAACGCGGCCGCGACGAGGTACATGACCCCCTCGAATCCGTCTTCGCTGATGCTCCAGCGCTCCAGCAGGATCGCCACCGCCAAGCTGAGCGCAGCCGCCACAGCGACGCCATACCAGGCAAATCGCGCCAGTTGCGACCGGCCCGTGCGCGTGAGATAAACGAGGACTATGCCGACGACGAGGGACGCCTCGACGCCTTCACGGAGTGCAATGAGAAATGCCGGAAGCAAGCCATCTCCAGTTGTAAATCAGTTGCAACTGAGTTCTAAGTGTACTCTTTATATGAATTTCCGTCAACCGGACCAATCCAGTCCGCTTTCTCGCTTGCACTCACGGTAGAATAGCTAGCCCAGTCTAATCAACTATGATTGCCCTCTTTCTACGCCAATCTGCCGCTCTTCTCTTGACCCTTCTTCTTTCTTGCGCTCCCTCCCTCGCGCAATCTTCACAACCTTCGCAGCCCTCCCCTCCGCAGACGGTCCCCAACGAAACCGAACTCCAGATGACTCCGCGTCCCAATCCAAAATACGCGAAGAAAATTTCTGAAGTCGCCGACAAAGCCCTCGCCGAAGGCCACTTTGACGAAGCTCTCCATTATTATCAGCAGGCCGCGCGCTACGCTCCCCAGGACACCGCCCTGATCGAGCGTATCGCGGCCATGCGCTCGAAACTCGTTCGCGACCACGTCGACGCCGCTGAGCGCGACGCCCTCATCGGCCACGCCGATGTTGCCGTTGAAGAACTCGCCAAGGCCCTGCTCATCGATCCGGGGAACACCATCGTCGCCGAACGCATCAAGGAAATGAAGGCCATGAATGATGGCCCCGTTCCGAAGACAGGCTCAACCGTTGAAGGCCTGCCAGAACTAAAACCCCGCCCGGGGAAACAAAACATCAACCTTCGCGGCGATACCAAAACTGTCTACGAGCAGCTCGGCCAGATGTACGGAATCAAAGTCACGTTCGACCCAGACTTGCCCGCGCGCAACGTTCGTCTCGTGGCGGACGACGTGGATTTCGGTACCGCGCTAAAAGTCCTCAGCACCGAAACCGCCACATTCTTCCGCCCGTTGACCTCCACTCTCTTGTTTGTCGCGCAGGACACCGCCGAAAAGCGCCGCCAGTACGCAGTGCAAGCCGAGCAAACGTTCGTCCTTCCGGCGGCCGTGGGCACAGACGAAATGACGGAACTGGTTCGCGTTCTTCGCGATATGACAGGCGCCACCCGGATAACACTCGACGCCAGCAGCCATTCGATCACCATGCGCGACACCCCCCAGCGGCTCGCGCTCGCAGGCGAGCTCATCAGCCAAGTGGAAAGGGCTCGCGGAGAGGTTTTGCTGGAGATAGAAATCCTCGAAGTCGACCGAAATAAGGCACGTGCCCTGGGTATTCTGCCGCCTCCTTCCCTTAACCTGATCTCTCTCACTCCGGGTTTCGTCTCGCAATTGAGGGCGGCACAAGACATCGGCACCCTGGTCACGCTCCTGGCAAGCATTTTCGGAAATGCAGGAAGCTCAGCAAGCGCCGGCACCTCTCTCAGTTCCCTTATCCCACCGGTAGCACTGGTGGGAGGCGGCAAGAGCTCATTTCTGTTAACACTGCCAACATTCGCTGCGCAGTTTTCGGACGCGCTGACACTGGTTCATAGCGGAAATCAGGTTCTCTTGCGCGCCCAGGATGGAAAGCCCGCCACCTTTTTTGTAGGCGACCGCTATCCCATTACCCTGTCTCTGCTTTCCAACAGCCTGGGCCCCACATCATTCGTTGCTGGGGCAACCAACAGCATCCTGCCCAGCACTTCCTACAACGTCGGCGTCGGCCCCGTGGCGCTCACCTCCGCGGACTTCCGCAATATTGGCGAGCAGGATCTCGCGGTCGTCAATGAACTCGATAACACCCTAACGATTTTGCAAAATCAGGGCACCGGAACCTTTCTCCAGGCGGGCTCTCCCGTTTCCCTCGGTGCCAGCCGGGCAAGCGCTCCGGCTATCGCTCCATCCATCGTCTCTGCCGCATTCACTACCAGTGGCTTTCACGACTTGCTCGTCACCGATCCGGTCGCCAACACGGTCCAAGTCCTTCTTAGCAACGGCGACGACACGTTTAAAGAGGCCGGTGGCTCTCCTATTTCCGTCGGCCAACAGCCCAGTGCCATTGTCACGGGTGACTTCAACGGCGATGGCAATCAAGATTTCGTCGTCACCAATTTCACGGATAACACCTTCTCTCTCTTTCTCGGCAATGGCGATGGCACATTCAAACAAGCAACAGGCTCGCCCTTCGCTCTGCCGAGCGCCGTAACCGGCCCCATCGCCATGACGGCAAGCGATTTTAATTCGGATGGCAATACGGATTTGGCGATCGTCAACCAAACTACAAACAATCTCTCGATTCTTCTCGGGAATGGCAGTGGCACATTCACCCAGGCCGCCAATTCTCCGTTTGCTGTTGGCAAATCGCCGGTCGCCATCGCCAGCGGAGATCTGAACGTTGATGGACACCCGGACCTCGCGATCGTCAACCAGGCGGACAGCACTCTCAGTGTTTTGCTCGGCAACGGCGATGGCACTTTCACCACCGCGACAAACTCTCCGCTCGCCACCGGGCAGAATTCAACCGCGGTCACCATTGCGGATTTCAATGGTGATGGCAATCCCGACTTGGCTGTAACCGACCCGCTCACGGATAGCATTTCGGTCTACCTCGGTCTTGGACACGGATTATTCGCCCCTGCTTTCGAACTTCCTGTCGGCACAAATCCCACCGCCATTCTCGCAGCTAACCTCAGCGGCGCTTCTTCGCCCGACGTCGCTGTCACCGACGATCCTTCCGGGACCGCCGGCGAGGTCACCGTAATCCTGAGCCCTGCGAGCTTATTTTCTAACTCTGGCTTGGGAGTCGCGCAGCAACCCTACCCCGGTGCACAGTACGAAGATCTCGGCGTTAAGATCAAAGCTACGCCCAGCCTTCATCCGAATGACGAGGTGACTCTGCAATTGGATTTCGAGATTCGCGCCCTCGCCGGTACCTCCATCAATGGCATCCCGATTCTCACCAACCGCACGATTTCTCAAACCGTGCGCGTAAAGGAAGATGTCCCCACAATCATCACCGGATTGCTCGATAATCAAGAGACCCGCACTCTCGCCGGTCTTCCTGGCTTTGCCAATCTTCCGGGCGGAGTTGGCTATCTCTTCGGTCAAAGGAGCACGACCGCCCAGGATACCGAGATGCTCATTCTCGTTACTCCGCACAAAATGCGTATTCGCGACCGCCTCTCACGCGCGATCTATGCCGGACGCGACACGACGGCGGGCCGCAGTCTCACACCTTTTCCTGCCCGCCGCGAGCCGTGATGCATCGCAGCGCTATCCGTGCCGTTCCCTCATTTATTGAGAATTATTTTGCCTAAGGCAGGGGTTCGAAAACGACGATCGGTTGATAAGTTCGCGGCACCACCGCTTCCGCGATAGCCACCAGCTTGTCCTGCTGGCTGAAGACGCGCAATCGCGGCGGTTTCACTTCTCCCCCGTCGAGTTGTAGTGTTGCTCCCGGAGGAAGTTCCATTCGGCCGGGCTGAATCTGCGCAATCTGCACGTTGAATTTCGTTCCGTGCCGCACCCGTCTTTCAACAACCGGCAGAACGTTTGCCCGCGGAAAATTCGGCAGCAGATTTTCCAGACGGATCAAGCAATCCTCAAATTTCCCCGCCCGCGCTGCTTCCGCCAGTTCTTCCAGCTTGATCGCTTGTTCGAGCGAAAATTCGCCGACCGCGGTCCGCGTAATCTCCGCCAGGTGCGCCCCGCAACCCAGTTTCTGCCCCATGTCGTGCGCCAGCGACCGGATGTACGTGCCGGAAGAACACTCGATGACAAACCGCGCCACGCTACCTTCGATTCCCGTCAGTTTGTATTCGAAAAGTTCGACTTCCACCGCCTTCAGTTCCACCGCCTGCTTTTTGCGCGCCAGTTCGTACGCCGGCCGGCCCTTTACTTTTTTTGCGGAGAATGCCGGCGGCATCTGTGCAAACCTTCCAATGCTCTCGGCCGCCATTTTCTCGAGAACCGCCGCGTCCAGAAGCGGTGGATTGTCCGGCCCTTGCGCCTCGCCGTCTGAATCGTAAGTGTCGGTCGCAAATCCGAATCGGAAGCCCGCCGAGTAGCGCTTCCTGCGCCCGTTGTAGAACTGCACCAGCCGCGTCGCCCGTCCCAGCAGGAGCACCAGCACACCGGTCGCCAACGGATCGAGCGTGCCCAGATGCCCGATCTGCCGAAACCCCGCCAGATGGCGCACGGCATCGACGACATCGTGGGAGGTTTTTCCTCGCGGTTTATCGATGACAAGTGCTCCATCAAACGGAGCTGGCTGAGGTTGTCGCGGCATAGTGTGGATGTTCGATGATTGCTCTAGAATTAGAAACGAAGCACGCTTAGGACGCTGCCGGCTTATCCTTCTTCATTTCTTTCAAAAGTTGATCGATTCGCTCCGTGTACTCCTGCGAATGATCCAGCGTGAAATGCAGTTCCGGCAAGCGCCTCAGCTGCAGCCGCTCGATCAGCTCCCGCCGGATGAATCCCGCCGCATGTTCCAGCGCCTTGATGGCGTCCTTCTGCTCTTTGGCGGATCCCTGCATGTTGATGAACACGCGCGCGTGTTTCATGTCTGGCTGCACGCGCACTTCGCTCGCCACCACCGTGCCTTCCAGCCGTGGATCCTTTAATTCTCCCGCGAGCATGGCGTTGATTTCGTGAGCAATCTCTTCGCCCACCCGTTCGTGCCGGTGATTGGCTGGACTCATTCCCGTCCCCGCGAAACTTCCTAGATAATTTCGATCGCCTGGTTGATCAAAAACGAGCCGAGTAGCCGGTCGGCTTCATCCAGGACTTTCTGCAACACTTCTCTCAGATGCTTCTCTTCGTTGGAAAGCGTTACCACACCAACCACCGAGCGTTGCCACACGTCCTGGTGGTCCAGCTCCGCCACCGCCACGTTGAACTCTCTCCGTAGCTTATCCTTCAAGCTCCGCAGCACTTGCCGCTTGTCCTTCAGCGATTGCGCGTCTGGAATGTGCAGCTCAAGGGTAAGCAGGCCAACCGGCATGAGCTCTCCGGGGGACTAATTATTCTATCTGCGGCCGGCGGTCCCGACGGTCTGGCCCGCCGCTTCCGCAGCGCTCAGCTTTACAACGCTGAAGCACTCCAAAATGTCGCCGACTTTCACGTCATTGAAGTTCGCAATGCCCGCGCCGCATTCAAATCCAGTCCGCACTTCGCTCGCATCATCCTTGAATCGCTTCAGCGAGCTCAGCTTTGACGTGTAAATCACCGCGCCGTCGCGCACCACGCGGATCTGCGCGTCGCGCTTCAGCACGCCGTCCACCACGTAGCAACCCGCCACGGTTCCCGCGCCTTTGACGCGGAACGTGTTCCGCACTTCCGCCCGGCCCAAATACGTTTCCTGGATAACCGGCTCGAGCAAGCCTTCCATGGCCTTCTTAATTTCGTCCGACACTTCGTAAATAATCGTGTGCGAGCGGATGTCCACATGTTCCTGCTGCGCAAGCTCCAGCGCCTTGCGGTCCGGCCGAATCCCGAACGCGATAACAATCGCTCCGGAAGCCGACGCCAGTAGCACATCGTTTTCCGTCACCGCGCCCACTCCCGACCCGATTATCTTCAATTTCACCTGGTCCGTAGATAGCTTTGGCAGCATTTCGCTCAGCACTTCCACCGAGCCTTGCACGTCCGCTTTGATGACGATCCCCAGTTCCTTCACGTCGCCGGCCTTCAGCTGCTCATGGAGCTGATCCAGCGTAATGCGCGCCCCGCTTGTACGCGCCATCTGCGCGTCGCGCTGTTTGCCCTGCCGGTATTCCACGATGTGACGCGCCTTCGCTTCCTCGGTAACCTGGAAATGGTCGCCGGCCTCCGGCACGCCCTGCAATCCCAGCACTTCCACCGGCGTCGATGGCGGCGCATCCTTGATCGCCCGCCCGCGATCGTCGAACATCGCGCGCACTTTGCCGAACACCGCGCCGCAAATGAAAAAGTCCCCCGAGTTGAGCGTTCCGTTTTGCACCAGTACGGTGGCCACGGGTCCGCGTCCCTTATCGACGCGCGATTCCAGTACCGTGCCGCTAGCAGGCGCATCCGGGTTAGCCTTCAACTCCCTCAAATCCGCCACCAGCAAAATCGTCTCGAGCAGCTTATCGATGCCTTTCTTCTGCTTCGCCGATACTTCCACAAACTCCGTGTCCCCGCCCCACTCCGCGGGCACCAGGTTCAAATCCGAAAGCTGCCGTTTCACGCGTTCCGGTTGCGCTTCTGGCTTGTCAATCTTGTTGATGGCCACAATGATCGGCACCTTCGCGGCCTTCGCGTGATCGATCGCTTCCTTGGTTTGTGGCATGACGCCGTCGTCCGCCGCCACCACCAGCACGACGATATCCGTGACTTTCGCGCCGCGCGCCCGCATCCGCGTAAACGCCTCATGACCCGGCGTGTCCACAAAGACCACGCTGCGGTCGTTTACCAGCACCTTGTAAGCGCCGATATGCTGCGTAATTCCGCCCGCCTCGCCCGCCGCCACGTCCGCCTCGCGGATCGCATCCAGCAAGCTCGTCTTTCCATGGTCCACGTGGCCCATCACGGTCACCACCGGCGGCCGCGTCTTCAAACTTTCCTTGGTCTCTTCCTTCGCAACTTCCAGAACCATCTCTTCTTCGAGCGAAACCACGTTCACGACTCCGCTGAACGCCTCCGCCAGCGTCGTCGCCGTCGGCACATCCAGCGCCTGATTGATGCTGGCGAAAACTCCCCGGTCAAGCAGCGTCTTCAAGAGTTCCTTCGCGCGCACGTCCAGCTTTTCCGCCAGCTCGCGAATCGTGATTCCTTCCGTGATCGTAACTTCTCGCGGTGGACGCGGTTCCGGCGGCGCAATCACCGCTGTCCCGGATCGCCGGTCACCTGCTCCCGGCCTCTGTCGCGTCGGGTGTAGCTTGCGCTCGCCCTCAATCTCCCGCTTATCAACAACCGGCCTCTGCCGCTGCGTCGGCTTCCGCGTATAGAGCGGCTTCCCCGGCTCCGCCTTCGGCGGCATCTTGTCCGGCAGCGGCGGAAGCATTCCTGGACGTCCCGGCATGCGCGGTCCCGGTCGTGTCCCCGTGGGCATCGGCCCGCGTCGCTGTTCAAAAGGCCGATTCGATGGTGAACTTCCCGTTCCCCCAGGGCCTCCGGGCCGCGGTGTGTATGGCCGCCCTTGTCCCCCCGGCTGCATCGGTCTCATCGGTTGTCCGGGCCGCGGTCCGCCGGTTCGTTGTCCACTTCCCGGCGTCGTTCCCGGCACCGGGCCGCGATTCCCACTCGGCAATGGGCGAGCGGGCGCACTCGGGCGCGCTCCCGCCGCACCAGGTGCCGCAGCTGCAGGTCGAACAGAAGGTTGCGTTCCGGTTGGCGTTGCTGGTCGTGGCGCAGTCGTTCCCGTTGTCGGATGCCCTCCAGCTGCTGGAGGACGAATCGGTGTGGCCGCTGGTGGCCTTGTTGAAGGCGTTGCAGGCGGTACCTGCTTCGCGGCAGGCGGCGCGACCGCAGGCGTTGTCGCAGGAGGAGGCGCTGGCGCCTTCGGAACGGCAGGAGCAACTGCCGGCGCGACTGACGCCGGAGCGGCTGGCGGTGCTGGAGCGACTGGTCTGGCAACGGGCGGCACTGCAGGCGACACGGCCGGCGCAACATGTACCGAGCTCGGCTCCACAGGTTTCGCAACCACGCTCGGCGCTGCTGCCACCGGTGTTGCCGGAGCTGCCGGCCTCATCCTCGCAGCCCTAGCCGCCGCATCCTTCGCTTCTTTGTCAGCCTTGGCAGCCGCTTCCGCTGCAGCCTCAGCCTCTGCCTGACCCAAAATATTCTTGCGAACCTTCTCCGCGACATCTTCCGGGATCGAACTTGAGTGCGTTTTCTTTTCCGTCACTCCGTACCCGGGCAAAAGGTCGATGATCGCCTTTGCCTTCACCTCGAGTTCCCGGGCCAGCTCGTTGATTCGAACTTGATTAGCTTCGCTCATGCGTCCTATCGACCGTTCTTCGGTCAAAAACTCCATCGGCCCCAACTTCGCCGTGGCCAATTGTTAATTAAGGTCGTGGCTCTTCCTCTGTCTTCGCTCCGCCCTCGGAGTGCTCACCCGCCGGCTCTTCATTTTCCGCTGGCATAGTACCTGTCGTTCCAGCCGCTGTCGCCGCAGCCGAGTCTTCACCCTCCTCCGCAGTCGCAGCTTCAGCGGATTGCTCCGCCCCTTCCGCATTCTCAGCTCCCGCTTCGCCTTCCGCTACCACAGCTTCGCCTTCGCCAGCGGCTGTTTCGCCCTCCGCCGCCATATCGTCCGTGTTCTCTCCAGCTGGCGCAGCCGCTGCCGCCTCCGCGCCGCCTTCATAGAACCGGTTCACCGCCTGGTAAATCTTGTCCACCATCTTCTCGCCGATGCCCGGAATCTCCATCAACTGCTCCGGCGTCATCCCCGCGAGTTTCTCAAGGTTTGTAATTCCCGCCGCCTCGATCTTCTCAATCGTCTTCGGCCCCACGCCCGCCAACACCGTCAGCGGCGTAGCCGGCGCGGTCAAAGCCGTCATCTGCTCTTCAATTTCTTGCCGCTTCTCTTCCTCGCTCTTAATATCAATGTCCCAGCCGATCAGCTTGCTCGCCAGCCGGACGTTCTGTCCCTTTTTCCCGATCGCCAGCGACAATTGCGAATCCTCGACAATCACTTCCAGCTTTTTGTTCTCCGGATCGGTGATCTGCACCCGCGTCACTTTCGCCGGGCTCAGCGCCTTCTGCGCAAACGCCACCGTCTCTTCGCTGTACGGAATAATGTCGATCTTCTCGCCGCGCAGTTCGCGAATGATCGACTGCACGCGCATCCCCTTCATTCCCACGCACGCGCCCACCGGATCGACATCCTTGTCCCGGCTAGCCACCGCCACTTTCGTCCGCTCTCCCGCTTCGCGCGCCGCAAAGCGAATCTGCACCGTGCCGTCATAAATTTCCGGCACTTCCATCTCGAACAATCTCTGCACCAAACTCGCGTCCGCGCGCGACACAATCACCTGCGGCCCTTTCGCCGCGCGGTCCACCATCTTGATCACCACGCGCAGCCGCTCTCCGATGTTGTATGTTTCCAGCTTCGATTGTTCCCTCTTCGGCAGCCGCGCTTCCGTCCGTCCCATGTCCACAATCAAGTCCGGCCCTTCCGCGCGCTTCACAATCACCGTTACCAATTCCCCCACGCGCGTGTGGTACTCGTTATAAATCGTGTCCCGCTCTGCCTCGCGCACTTTCTGCAAAATCACTTGCTTAAACGTCTGCGCCGTAATTCTCCCGAACGCTTCCGTCGACTTCGGCCCGATAATCTCCGTTCCAATCTCCGCCGTCGGATTCTTCTTCTTCGCTTCCGCCAGGCTCACTTCCTTCTTCGGGTCGGTCACTTCCTCGACGACCGTATGCACCGAAAACACATCCACTTGCCCGGTCTCCGGATTGAACTTCGCGCGCAAATCCTCTTCCGTCTTGTAATGTTTCCGCGCCGCCACCACCATCGCGTCCTCAATTGCAGACACCACCACCGTCGTTTCGATGTGCTTCTCGCGGCTCAACATCTCGATTTGTTGATAAAGCAGGTTCGCCATGTCTCTTTCCCGATCGTTTTCCTCTACTTAAAAATTCCCTAAACTCTCTCACTCCTAAATCTCGTTACCTCGCTGTTGCTTTTCCTTCTCTGCGCTTTCTCTGCGCACTCCGCATCTCTGCGTTATCTTTTCTCTTCGTTCTTTCTATTCACTATTCACTATCCACTACTCACTCTCTTCTAAAACTCCACCATCAAATTCGCCTTCCGTATCTTCTCCAGCGGCACTTCCACCGACCTCGCCGTTTTCCCCTTCAACTCCAACCGCACTTTCCCGTCCACAATTCCCGCCAGCCGCCCCTCAAAATATTTCGCGTCCTCCACCGGCTCCGTCGTCGATATCTTCGCCATCCGCCCTCGAAACCGCTCATACTCCGCCGCGTTCCGCAGCGCCCGGTCCATTCCCGGCGAGCTCACCTCCAACGTGTACCCCGCCGCCCCCGGTATCAGCTCTTCCACATCCAAAATCACGCTCAACTGCTGGCTCACCCGCTGGCAATCCGCGTGGCTGATCCCCAGCTCGCCGCCCTCGCTCGCCTCCGCCAAAACCGTTCCCGCCGCATCCGTCACAGCCGCCCCCACGTTCGGCGGCCTATCTATCGTCACTCTCAGGAACCGCTGTTTCCCCACTTTCCACTCAACATCATAAATCTCCAGCCCTTCCGACCGCGCCACGCGCTCGGCGGCCCCGCGAATTTTTTCAAAATCCAACCAGAGACTCCCCGAGCAATGCCGGTATCGTTGCACTCCAACCGGCCCAACAAAAAAGTGGGCTTGCGCCCACCCATCCGTGCGACCCGCTTCAGAGCGAAATGACAGTATATTCCGCTCTCAAGTCAAATGCAAGATACGCCCCAGATTCGCGGCAAATCTCCTACATTCCGTTTGCCCGCCCCTGCTTCCTACCCCGGTCACTTTAGCTCCCACTTCCTCGCCCGCCCGTCTCCCGCAAGTCGGCCAGCGCCGCCCTCGAAGGAGCAAAACACCTCCTCCCAGCCGCGGGTGGGATAGCCTTCGCGCCACTCTGCGATTTTGACTTTCTCTTTTTGTGGAGTTCCCCACCCTTTCGTTCTTGATTGTTGAAAGGGTGGGTCTTTCTTCTCTCTTCGTTATCGCTTACTCGCCGTTTCTCAAAATCTGCTTCTCCTCCGGAGAAAACTGACGGTAGCTGCCGGTTTCGATTTCGCGCTCGCGAGCAAACGGCGGCATCTCGCGCAATCGTTGCAACGCTTTTTGCACTTCCGGTCGTAGCGGCGCATTCGCTTGCGCCGCGGCCTGCACTGAGCTGACCCGCTCCGTGGTAGCCCGTTGCGCGGTAAAATGTGCCGGGGTTGAACCCGCGGCTCGATAACCGCTCGTCGCGCTCATCCTGTCAACGGACAGAACTTGCCCACCCGCGGCACCGGCCGCAACGTTGTTGTTTGCGTAGTTCGGATTGGTTGCCCCTCCCGGTACCGGAGGTCTCCAGGATCTTGCCGGTCCGTTCTGGTTGGGCAGCGGCCGAGCGTTGGGATCTGCCGTTGGCGGATCGTCGTTCCCGTTGTTAGGATCCGGATAGTCCTGCGGATAGCCCGAAGGACCGTAATACGGGTACGAGTAATAAGAATAGGGCGCGTAATACCCCGAGCCGTAACCGTAGTAATACGGGTATCCCCATCCATAACCCCAGTACGGCCACCCGTAGCCAAAACCCCAACCCCAGCCCCATCCGCCGTAGCCGTAACCGTATCCTCGACCCCAGCCGTAGCCCCGGCCTCCCCAGCCGTAAACGCCCCGCCCTCCGTAATATCCGCGCCCTCCGTAATAGCTTCCTCCACGATATGCACCATAGGAGCCGCCGCCACGATACCCGCCGTAGGCACGTCCGCCGCCGTACGCAGAGCGGCCTCCCCCGTAGAATCCTCCGCCGCCGTGGAACCCCCCTCCCCCACCTTCATGAAATCCCCCACCCCCGCCGTGACCTCCGCCCCCGCGTTGGGCAAGCGCCGACTGCGGCAACCAACCCAGCGCAATCACCGCAACAAGGACTATCACTGCTCGGAATAGAATGTCTTTCTTCATATCTCTACCCTCGCTTCCAACTCCCCTCAACCGTTAGATGACAAAATCTCATCTACGGGTTCAAAGCGGCATTCTACACCCGTGCGCTCGCAAGCGGCAGCCCGCAAGAGGGCCAGCGCGTATGGAAGGCTAGCGCCGTAGGCGCGCCACTTATGGTGACAGTTTACTTATGTGCAGAGGGGTCGGCTAAGAACCGGCCAACATCCGGGTGGAACTTGACTCCGATCTCATCCATTCTCGAATGTTTTAATTTTGGCATGGGTCCACGATGCCGTTTTTCCTATTTGTCGATCCCCTCGATCAGCGAACTCGTGTGATGTCCTGCACCCAGTTTGTCTCCCAGGTCTTGCCCTCGTCTGGAGAATCCGCTTGCTCCCAGTGGCACGTTGTCGGAGTGATGTTGGACCAGAGGAAGCGCGCCCGAACTCGCTTTCCCTGCACCATATCCTCCCCATAGAAAGTGCCCACGCCATTGTGGAAGCCTCCAATCATCGGCGGATCCAATGGTGCGGACGCTGCCCTGCCGTCGAGCCACCAGATGGACCACTGCTGGGTCTTCGGGTCGAAGGACCGCAGCGCGACACCGCGATAGGGAGCACCGGGAACGCTGAGCACTGTATCGTCCACATTGCTGTAACCCCCCATAAGCGGTTGATTCGACAACGTGCCTTCGAATTCAGCCCACTCGTGATTATTGGCGAGTCGCTGCTTCAGCTTTCGATGATGGGCCTGCCACTGACCAACCAGGAAGTCGAAGTCGTGAAGACCGGGGACTGCACTGTTTGTCTGATTCTTCCCGTGGCTCGAATCCGGGTGCGATTGTGCGGCCCACTCTCCCGGCGCTGCCAGACACAGACTTAGCAGCGCGATCATGACGGAACGGTGATGAATACTCACGAGGCCCCCTTTGAATTGCGGCGGTAGCCAATTCTCAACAATGCTTGAACTCCATTTCGTCGATACGCGTTCATCGTCCACTCCGGAATCACGCTGACCGAATGCCACCCTTCAGATTGACTCAGCTCGTGGTATTTGTGTATGCCCTGGACTTGTCCCCAATTTTGAGACAACGAGTTAAGAGACAATGCTCAGCGAATGGAGGAAGGCATGGGGTTGTCTCGAAGGAAGTTCACGCGGGAGTTCAAGTTGGCGGCGTTGGAGCGCATTGAGCGCGGCGAGTCCTTGGCGGCCGTGGCGCGCGCTGTGGAAGTTAATCCGAATCTGCTGCAGCGGTGGCGGCAAGAGTTTCACGCTTCGCCGGGCAGGGCCTTTCCCGGCAAGGGGCGGGGACGTGCTGAGCCGGATCGCGTAGCACAACTGGAGCGCAAGATCGGGCAGCAAACTCTGGAGATCGATTTTTTAAAAGGGTGCTTGCAGCGCATCGAGCAACAGCGGCAGCTGCAGGCGGTTCTTGGCAAGCCGCGGTCTGCCAGCAGGTCGAAAGCCAGCGAGGCGGAGAACTGACGGTGCAGCGCATGTGCGTTTTAAGCCAGGTGAGTCGCGCGGAGTTTTACCGTGCGCGGCATCGCCAGCCTGCAGGTGTTGGAGACTTGCGACTGCGCGACGCGTTGCAGCGCATTGCGCTGGAATTCCCGAGCTACGGCTGGCCGCGCATGACCGTGGAACTGCAGCGGCGGGGCTGGGCGGTGAATCACAAGCGCGTCTACCGGCTGATGCGCGAGGATAATCTGCTGTGCTTGCGGCGGCGGAAATTCGTGGTGACCACCAACTCGGCGCACGGGCTGCCGGTATACCCGAATCTGGCGCACACCATGACGCCGAGCGGGCGCGACCGGCTGTGGGTGGCGGATATCACCTATATCCGTCTGCTGACGGAGTTCGTTTATCTGGCGGTGATTCTGGACGCCTTTTCCAGGCGGGTGATCGGCTGGGCGCTGGGGCAGAGGTTGGAGGACGAACTTACCTTGCGCGCGCTGCGCCTGGCACTGGAGCGGCGGCAGCCGTCGCCGGGACTGGTGCATCATTCCGACCGCGGCGTGCAGTATGCTTCGCACGACTACACCGCCCTGCTGAAAGCGCACGGCGTGGTGATCAGCATGTCACGCAAAGGAAATCCCTATGACAACGCCATCGCCGAATCGTTCATGAAAACGCTGAAGTACGAGGAAGTCTACCGCGAAGAGTATCGCGACGTGGTCGAAGCCTATGCTTCGATCGAGCGGTTCCTGGAACAGGTGTACAACGAAAAGCGGCTGCACTCGGCGCTGGGTTACCGGCCGCCAGCGGAGTTCGAGGATACGCGGACGGCCCCGGAGAGCAAGCGCAGCGGGCTGCCGACCGTCGCGGCCATCGCAGGAGTAGCGGAATGAGTTTTCTGAGGCATGGGGAAATCTATCGCCCGATGCAAAAGCGGGAGCGGCCTGCACACGACCGCCCCCAACCTCATCGGTACGATGAGTTTCCAGCTGGCTATTCCTTGGCGGGTTGCGCTCCCGCAGAGCCCGCCTCCCCTTCACCAGCCATCACGCATAGTGCGGGAAACGCTTTGGGCAGTACAATCAAAATGCAGCGAACAGCAAATCACCTCTTAACTGCGTGTCTCACTCAAGGGGACAACCCCACCCACTTTCCATGAAACTCTCGATACCACTTCCGAAGAAAAGCGAACCTCTGTTCCGGCAGGTTCACAGTAATAGTTCACTTGGGTGGCAACGGCGTTAATCAGGATTAGCCTAAGAAATACTACATCCGAGGAAGGCGCTCAGCATCCAACAGACTCAGGTGTGGTGATTTTCATTCACAGTTGAGAGCACCACATCGCCCTGGGAGAGGAGAACACGATGCAACTTCAAAGTAGCTACTTCACTGCTTATCACAACCTAAAGCTGACACGAGATAGCGAAGGTGTGCTGGTTGCCGAATTCCACGCCAACGGGCGGGTGGCACAACCTTAGCGCCGCAATACGATTTTGATTTTGACTCTATCTTTTTCTGGGGTGCCCCACCTTTTCGGGTTTTGCTTTTGAAAAGGTGGGTCTTCCTCTTTCATGACTGCCAGTAGCCCCGCTGACCTTAGCAAAGGCTTTGACTTCGCGGCCAGCACTTTCCTCACTTCAACGGATTAACCACCCGCACCTCACCATAACTCTGCCCATCCCCCAAATCCTCCGAATAAATCACTCCCGCCCCGCAACTCCCCGCCATCGCCATGAAAAACCCCAAAGCCCTCCTGGTCGCCTGACATCGCAAATCGCTTTTCTTGCCATTTCTTACTTCACACGTCTCCGCTCGTGCGCCTCGTCTCCTCTTCGAGAAGTATTTCCAGCAGTGACGGTGGATAACGGAAATTGGTGCCTTGCAATCGTGCAAACACCTCCCGCAGAAAAATCAGGCCCGCCCGGGACGCCAAATCAAGCACTCCGAGCGTTCCCGTCACCGTTAACCCCCTCCGCTGTGCCAGGTTTGCGCCCGCGCGCTCATCGATCAACAGGAGATCTGCATGCATGGATTCCGCAAGCAGGATGGCCGACCGCTCGCCAGCGTCCAGTGCGGCGAGAGACGAGTCCTCCGCAGGCGCAGGATGGACAACGAGCCATTCAGGAGGCTGCTGCATCCACGTCCGCACCGCCGGCGGAGAAGCGTTGCGGCTGAGTTCTACTCGAATTTCAATCGGAACGTGGATTTTTTCAAAAAGGCGGGGCAAAATCTCGATGGCGCCAATCAAAATCAAATAGTGAAGCGGAGTCGCGTCGGCAACAACAACCCGCATTTACGTTAAAAATCCCAATCGCCGCAGCGCCGCGCGTTCCCGCTCCAGGTCTTCCCGCGTGAAGTTGAGCCACACCTCGTGAGCCTTCAGGAACCCGTCCAGTTCATCGCGAGTCTCGAACCCCAAAACCTGCCGCAACTGCGCCTCAGTCAATCGGCCCGCCTTGTGTTCTTCCAACGCAAACGCTTCCAGCGCCCGGCGCGACAGATCGCTCCCCGCAGCCGAAAGCCGCTGGGCCACATCATCCGGAATGTGCAGCGTCAGTTCCACGCCCGAAGTTTACCACGAACCGCGCGACGCCATTGCGTCGACCAACCATCAAAGGCCATACGCACAAAAAGGCGTATGAGGCACCTCGCCATAACTCTGCCCATCCCCCAAATCCTCCGAATAAATCACTTCCGCCCCGCAACTCCCCGCTGCCTGCACAATCAACGCATCCCAAAACGAAATCCCGTAGGGATCCGCTTTTTCTCCTGCCTGCCTTCCCTACCGCCTCCAAACCGCATACAATGTAATCAGATGTAATCAGGAGGCCGCCATGCCATCCCAAAAGATCCTCACCCTCCGCCTCGATGGCCAGCTCACTGGCAAGCTCGACAAACTTGCCAGGGCCACACGCCGCTCCCGCTCCTTCCTGGCCGCCGAAGCCATCCGCGACTACGTCGCCCTCAACAGTTGGCAAATCGAGGAAATTCACAAAGCTCTCGCCGAAGCTGATCGCGGAGAGTTTGCGACCGAGACCGAAGTCCAGCGCGTGGCCAAGAAGTGGTCCCGCCGGTCGCGTTAGGTGGCTGCGCGTCGCGCTAGCCAACCTCGAAGCGGAAGCCGACTACATCTCCGAGGACAACCCCGCCGCCGCAGACCGCGTCGTCCAACGGATTCTTCGTGCCGTCGCTCTCCTAAGCAAAAATCCCGCCATCGGCCGCCCGGGCCGAGTCCCCGGCACGCGCGAACTGATCGTCCCCAACACTCCCTACATCGTCCCCTATCGAGTCCGCGCAGACACCCTCGAAATCCTCCGCGTCTTCCACGCCGCACGAAAGTGGCCTGCTAGCCCATGAATGTCGGGAAATCGGAAATCGGGGACAAGCGGGATGTTCGCCCTTTAAATTCGAACTCGCTCCATGCAGTACCCGAAGGGCATAGAAAATATGCTCACATTGTATATTCCGTCTGTCCTGCTTCTCCGTCCGCCCGTCCGTGGTGTCAGAGCCGACGAAATTGGTCGAAGGTGATGATGCGGCTTCTTTGTGGAGACCTCACTATTTCGCCCGAAAACTTTTCGTAAGAAACCACGACAGCTTCCGGATCTGCCAGATAGAAGAAGAGTTGAAAGTCCACATACATTCCAGGGTCCTTCTTCGCAAGGTTAGCTCCCTTCCTTACCTTGACCACCGACGATCGCAAGTATTCCAACGCCGCAGAAAACTTCTGCTCAAGGACGTCAGGGTCAGGCAACAAACCACCCAACCGATAAAGACGGGCCACGTGCACATGTATTGTCCTCAGGCTGGCCCGATCTGCGAGCTTACCAACTGCTCTTAATTCCTTGTCCAGCACGCCTTCATGGATCGAATCCCAATCACACACTCGTTTCCACTCGCTGCCCGGGCCTTCCGTTTTAGCAATGAAATCGGCGAACGAGCTTGAACCGATAATCATCTGCAAAAGGGCCCTGTAAGTTTCAGGACGTACCTTGGACACTCCCGCATCCGACAGACCCCAGAGGGCTTTAAATATAAACACCTTGGTTAGTTCGAGAATGTCGAACTTGGCCATGCATGTAAACGTTGCCTTATCATTGAGAAAAAATCGCCCGCCACTCTTGACCGTCGCCTTCATGAGCTCGACGATCATAAACGGAGCGACAACAACCCGAGCCCCGCCTTTTCCGGCCAATTCGTCGCAGGAAATTCTGCCCTGTGTCACTTCGACCCATATATTTGTGTCCATGATGTAGTACATGTCGAGCACCCGCGATGTATATGCCTTAGGCTTCTTGCGTTTTGGGATATTTTTGTACATCACGGGAAGGGAGCCGAGCTTAAATCAGCCTGAAACGGAGCGCGATTCCCCTCACAGCCGGCCAAGCAAGCCACATTTCTAGTGAGTCTCTGGCGCAGACGGCGGCACCACCTAACGGTGCCCCACCCCTGCCGGAAAGGTGGATGCGCTGCGAAAGTGCAATATCAGCTGTTGAATACCGATGCGATCACGTCAGCCTCAAAAGCTTCTAGCAATGCGAGATGTTCGTTTGTTGGCAACGGAGCTTCCGAAAAATATTTCTTTTCTGCAAAAGCCGTTTCAGTTCTTCGCTGAATTGTGAAAGGGGCATGTTGGGGTTTCCGGGGAATTTGCTCAGAATTCATCGTAAGAATAGTCGGTCCCCAGAGAGTCTTGTCACCTGTGGTCTGACTGAACGCTTCTCTCACCCGTTGCACAAGTTTAGCGACGGGAGAGTTGTCGTTGCCTAGTATTGGGACGTCAGAATGGAAGGTCAGATTGCTGACATATCCCCTTCTCGTGATCATCTTGGGACTGTAGACGAGCCCAAACTGTGATGCGGCCCAACCAAGCGTCTCCTTTATAACTCGCTCCGATTCTGCCGTGGACACTCTGGTATCAAGCATAATCCCATTGTTAAAAATTTTTACCGACTCGATGGTGACATCCCCCCATTTCCCGCCGAGGAATTCCACACCCTTAGTTTCGTCGAAGTCCTCAAGTTTCTGTGGGAACTTTTGAAATCCACACTTCTCAACCAATCCTTGGACGATATCAGGATAATAGGCTTTGCCCCGTGGATTCAGGTCAAAGCTTTCAACGAATAATAAGGCCCTAGCGAGTATTACCGCCGCAAGCTGCATTGACTAATCCCCCCCCGAAGCATTCACGGTTCGGAACACTCCATTTCGATTCGTATTCAGGTTGTCCATTGGATGCCAAGGCCTTATGCTGCGCCTCAAAAGCAATAATGACGTTCCCATTGCGTTCTTTTCGCGCCTCCAATTCGTCAGTCTGACCAGCGACCCGTATTGGATCGGCAAACCTTTCATTGATTCGAACGGCAAAGTATTTTTGTTTTTCTTCCCCAAAACTTGGCACGGCCATATTCTCGGTGGAAAGCCCTTTTTCAACGAATGGTGTGCCACTAACCCAGTTGACTAAATGGCTGAATGGAACAAAACGAACGATCAACCCAACATCGAACGCCGCTGCCAATCTTTTAAGAGTACTGATCGTAGGCCGCCCGTATCCCGAAGATTCAAGGCGAGAAATGGCGTTCTGGTTCATCCCAACAATTTCTGAGAGTCGTTCTTGACTTAAGTCTTGCCTGTCACGCAAGGCGCGAATTTGATAAGCAACTCCCTTGTCGATTTGTGATGAAACAAACTGCGCCCGTGCCTCTCTACTTCTATTCAGTCTCCTTTGAAGAATCTCTAAAGAATTCAAATTCGTGGGCTCTTGCTTCATTCCTCCTGATGAGCTTGAGCCGATCTTTCGCGATTCTCTTTCCGTGTTTATCATTTCCCACCTTCTTGCTATTCCCGTTCAAGAACGCGTAGGTCTGTTCTTTCCCCGGGAAATACCCGTAGATGCGAACTTCCTCAGAAGAGGTCCAGCCTATTATTTCTGAAATGTCATCTTCTAACTGGTCGAACTTAGGCCGCCGCCACAAATGATTTGGCAACACCTGCAAATTACCGCACGTATCCGTGAGGTCGTCTCTGGCTTCGTCTGCTAGAGCGTCGAACCAGTCTTGCACAGGCCGGCTCCCGTCCAGCATCTCGAATCCCAAGAAACGCCATAACCACTTTTTCGGCGCCGGTTTAACTGCAGCCATAGAGTATCACAAAATAGATATACATCAATTAAAATATACCACAGCTCGCCTGCACATACATCAATTTTGATATAGAAAACGAAGGTATCCAGGTTGGGCGGGTCGCAGATCCTCAACTCTTGGCTGGCTCACCGGCGGGCGGCAAGCTCTTAAGACACGGGAGGACCGCCGTGCGTTCCGGCGCAGCCTCGTCCGTCATTTTCTCAAGCCGAATTCTCGCAGAATCTCATCGTGTGGGATGCCCTCTCCGCGAGCCAGCGAAGCGCGGGCGCGCTCCAATGCTGCTGCTGTCTCCGCGGTGATTTCTTCCTCTTCCACGGGTGCATTAGCGATAGCGTGCGACACGGGCTCGATCATCGCTTCCAGCACCACAACGACAGCGGACAACTGATCGGGCGGCAGCCGGTCAATCAATTTGTGAGCGTACTCTTTCTCATTCGCCATATCGGCACCTTTTCATTTCTTACATGCCAGCCACGCGCCTGTCAATGGCTGCGATGGACAGGTGCAGGAGACAAACGGAATCTGCCCTTGTTTTGTTCTTCCTCACTTTAACGGATTAATCACCCGCACCTCACCATAATTCTGCCCATCCCCCAAATCCTCGGAATAAATCACTTCCGCCCCGCAACTCCCCGCGGCCTGCACGACCAACGCATCCCAAAACGAAATCACGTACCGTCCTTCGGCGCTCCACCAACTTTCATCAAACAAACGACTTATATTTTGCACTTGACAACTTATACTAATGTGTTATGATGCGCGTGTCGATTGGGACGCGGACCCCGTCCGTTCTCCCGCAAGTCATGCGCCTCCGCCGCGCGGTCCCTAAAATCACTGC
The DNA here is from genome assembly GCA_963843265.1 of uncultured Acidobacteriota bacterium. Lineage (GTDB taxonomy): Bacteria > Acidobacteriota > Terriglobia > Acidiferrales > UBA7541 > Acidiferrum. The sequence continues at coordinate 210,538 of CAWJJR010000010.1, forward strand.
AAAATCTTCAGTCCCTTCCAGATTACCACTTCATAAAAACCGCGCTCTCCCAACCCCTTCAAAATCAACACTTCTACAACTGTTGATTCCACTCCATTTATCTCCACTAGAATGAGCGTTTACAAAAAACCGGGAGGGGGGTGCCCCTCTTTTCACCCCAAAGTTTTGCAACTCGTCACTACGCACGCGTCACCAAACTGGACACGCTCGTTCGCCCGCATCCCCATTTCTTTCATGCACTTCCCCACGGTTTCCGTCACACATGGGGGTACGCCCTGGCAGCCTCGTCCGAATTGGTCACTGCACGCCCAGCGAGGCATCCCCCTTCCGGCTCGACTCGCCGCGCGTCTGTGCGCTCTCCAACACCCGCAATCCGAATCCCCTCTTTGCCTTGCTTCGCCGTCCTCTCGCTACCCCGCCGTAGCGGGCCCCTCGCCCAACAATCTCTATCCTCACTTTGTGACTGCTGGCACTCTTCGGACGAAAGCGCTTCACATCTCACGGGGAATGCCTGTCGCCCCCACCGGAGATCGGTGGCAAGAATTCGTTGCCCGCTCCGGCTACTCACTACCCACTACTCACTTCCTCAATCAAACAAATCCGGCTGCTCCCTCGAAATCCGGTCCCACAGCGGCTGGAACTGGAACCACCCCGCTTGCGGAATCCCCACCTGCGAATGCGTCAGCTTCGCCGTTTCGTGCGGAATCTTGCGCGGCTCGCCGGCCGCTTCCGCCAGCATTTGCGCCTGGCACGAGCGGTCCATGGTGATGAACCACCACGCCGCTTCGTCCACATTCCGTCCCACGGTGAGCAAACCGTGATTGCACAAAATCGCCGCCTTCTTGTCGCCCAGCGCCTTGGCGATGCGGTCTCCTTCGTCTGTCTCGTAGACCACGCCGGTGTAATCCGAAAACACCACGTGATCTTCATAAAACGCGCAAGCATCCTGTGTCAGCGGATCGAGCAGCCGCCCCAGCGAAGACCACGCCTTGCCGTTCAGCGAATGCGCGTGCGCCGCCGCAATCACGTCCGGGCGCGCTTTGTGAATCCGCGAATGAATCGCAAACGCCGCCAGATTCACCTCGCGCCCGCCTTCCACCACTTCGCCATGGTCGTTCACCAGCAAAAGATCCGACACGCGAATCTGGCTGAAATGCATTCCAAAGGGATTTACCCAAAAATGGTCCAGTTTCTCCGGATCGCGCGCCGTGATGTGTCCCGCCACGCCTTCATCGAATCCGCACTTCGAAAAAAGCCGGAACGCCCCCGCCAGGCGCTCTTTGCGATGCCGCCGCTCCTCGGCTGCCGTCGCGAAGACTGGCGGCCTTGGTATTCGTTCCATTCGCGTTTTTGTTTCGGCCATGATGTCCTCCCTGTTTCGTCAACCTGCTGCTGTTTCGCCTACTATATCGAATTCCAACCAATTTTCCGGCTGAAATTCGGGCCGAAATTCCGGAGGAAATTCTGGACCAAATCCAGGCCGATCATCTCGGCAGCTTTTTCTCAGCCTCTCGAGTCGCGCGACGCAAAGACACTTCTTTCCCCGTCACAGTCTGCTCAGCGATGCACGCAAAAACAAAACGCCCCCGGTTTACCCGGAGGCGTCTGGAGAAAACAATCTGTAGAAAAAACGTGTCCGCCGAATTATTACTCGTTCGGTTTGGCCGGTGGCTTGGCTGCGGGCTTGGCCGCCGCCGGAGCCGCGCCCGTCTTAGCGGGATAGGCTTGATCATAGAGGCGAATGATCTGCTGTGTGACGTCGATTTGGTCCGAGGCGTAGAGAATTGGCGAGTTCTGACCGGAGGTATCGAGCACCACGCTGTAACCGTTCTCGCGCGCGAAGCGGTCCAGAACGTCAACCATTTTCCGCCCGATGCGCTCGAGGACGTCTTGTTGCGCCGCGCTCGCGTCTTCCTGAAAGTCGCTCCTGCGCCGATCAAGACGCTGCGTGAGGCGCTGTCCCTCGGCCGTCAGGCGCGTTTCTTCCTCCTGGCTCAGTTTGCCCTGGCCGGCCTGGAGTTTCTGCTGCAGGTCGTTGATCTGCTTCGTCAAATTGTCGATCTCGGCAGACCGCGGCGCAAACTGCGATTGCAGTTCCGCGGACGCTTGCTTTCCCTCCGCGGTGCTCCCGATGGCGCCACGCAGATTGATGATGCCCACTAGCTTGCCGCCAGTAGCCGCGCCAGCCGCGGGTGCGGCCTGGGCCCATGCCACGCCAGTGCCGATGATGCATGCCGCAGCCAAAGCAGCGGATCTCAATACCATTCTCGAATTCACTTTATTCTCCTTGTTATGTGTGCTTCCGGCTCTGCCGGAACCAACCGAACCCAAATCTTTAATCCGACTGAAACTACTTCTGACTCCCTGCGCGCTCTGCGGGCGCCACGCAAACCCCGAAGTATAGCCGAGGCTCGCACCTTGCTGCAATCAGAAACCACGGGCCGTTCAGAGGTCTTCCTAGGCCCCTGTGCGCTCGCATCTTCTCGTCCTCGCTGCCACCCAAGCTCGCTATCGATTCCCCTCTCCAGCCGAACGGCGTACCTGCGTATTCGCCACGCATCATGGTTAGTTGGGCATCTGCAGGATCAGGAGACGATTGTTGGCCTGATCGACGATAACTGCAAGGTTCGTGAATTGATCGATGGCCACGCCAAACTGTGCGGATCCCGGTAGTCCGATGGTTTGAACTGTCTTCAGCGGGCTCGAGGTGGTATCCACGATCGAGGTCGTCTGCCCTGCCAAATTTGTCGTCAGGATCGCTCCAGTCTCGGGATTTATCGCCAGTGCCGTCGGATTGATCCCAACGTTTACGTTGACGGTGCTTCCTGAGTCAGGGTTGAACGAAGTAATGACGTTGCCGCCGCTGGAACTGGCATAGAAAACGCCTGGATATGTAGTGCCCGTGGAGACAGTGGGGTCAAACACGATGCCGGTCGCCGGGGCGGTCACGCCGCTGGTCTGCTCCGTCTGACTCAGGATAGGAGTGCTGGCGCCAATGTCGACGGATTGCAACGCACCTTGAGGCGGCTGTCCGCTGACAAGCTGAAGTGAAGTGACCACGGCAAGGCCCTGATTGTTGGTGCCGCGGTCTGGATCGATGGCTACCGCCGTGGGCTGCTGAAAGCCCCCGATGCTCACCTGAGTACCGACCAGCGTGGTTACGGCAGAGCTTCCAAACAGCAAACCGAGATTGATCTCGGTGACGGTGTTCGAGCCTGGGTTGGTAACAATTGCGGCACCCGTTGCGTCGTTGATGGCGACGCCAGTGGCGTTCGTCCCGGTGGTCACATCAGGGGAGGCGAGCGAATTGGTCAGGAGATTGACGATCGACGCAGTGCCAGCCCCGTAATTGGCGACCACAGCGAGTCCGAAAGGCTGGCTTACGGCAATGCCTTGCGGATTAGCTCCTACGGCGATGGAATTAAGGATCGTGCCAAATTTGCCGGGGTTGGGACCGGTTCCGGAGGAAACGTCCGCGGGGTTGATATCGACAACGGAGATGTTATTGCAGCCGCTGTTAGTGACGACAGCGATCGGCGAGAATGGTCCGTTAACGAGTTGGTCAGCGATGGCGACGGAGCTCGGCTGTGTCCCGCCCGCGCTCACGCACGCCGTGGAGAGGTCTACCGCTTGAATCACAAAAAATTCGGTCGGGTTAGATTGCACGCCGCTTCCGTTTACCACGTCCAGCGCGTAGAGATGCGGGAAGGACAGGGAGGTAGCAGGGATGGTGACAGTAAGCTGCCTGCTACTTACAAATGTAACGTTTCCGGCGGGGATAGCCGTGCCGTCCAAACGGACCTGGGTTGCGGCATCAAAACCGGAGCCGTAGATTTGCACGCCGCTCAAGTCCGTGGTGGAGGTGAGCGTTCCTTGTGGGACGGTCGCACCAGGGATGCCGCCGACCACACCAAATACCGGATTGGGGCTAGGCACAACGATGTCGGATATTTGGGCGGGCTTGAGAGAATTGAAGGGATTGGGACAAGCGTTCGAGGCCTTGCAGGGTCCAAGATCGATGATGTCAATTTGATTGCTACCGGACATGACGACGAAGGCCTGGTTGGTTGCGGGATCAACGGCGAGGCCACCGAAAAGCTGAAGTTGTCCCGTGGTGCCGTTTGTGACGGGCAAGGAGGCCGTGCCGGTGCCCGCCAAGGTAGTCTGGGCGTTAAATGTATTTTGGTCCGACTGATTCTGCGGGTTGACGAGGCAGGGTGTGGGCTGCGAATTCAAATTGCAAGCAAAGGCGTAGCGATGCTGGCTCACGGGATCGGAAATGGAGACCTGGTTTACTTTGGGGTTCGAATTATAAGTAACGATGGCGTTCGAATACGGCTGCCAAGCGATATTGGCGGTGCCCCCGAACTCAGGCGAACTGGCGCACGGGAGAGCGACTGTATAGTAAGTGCAGGTAGCAAAAAAGGAGATCGAGCTGATGCTCTGATCCAGGTTATTAATTAGATTGATTTGCGGACCGTTAGAGCCGGTCGCATTGGGATCGGCGAGCGCGGCAGTGTTGGTGACGGGATTGATAGAAATGCCTTGTGTGAAGGGCGAGAGGCCGCCGAACACGAGGTTCGGAGAGCTAAAATAGACTTGAGAAGTGGTTCCGCTTGGGATTGTGACAGTGCCGTTCGAAGTGGAATTAATGATGTAACTGAAGCTCGTGTCACTCAGTGCGGCCACGTTGTAAACGCCATTGAAGTTCGCCGTGGTGCTATTGCTTGCAGTTCCCGGGCCGGGGACCCCTGTGATCAGGACGGTGCCGGAGTTTCCTGGCACCAACCCGTTCGAGGCCGTCGTCGTGACGGTCACAATTCCAGCGGCAAGCGTAAGCGACTGAATCGTGGCGGAGCTAGAAGCCTTGGTTACGTTCACCCCTTGAAGCAGGCCAGCACCGCCAGGAGTTACGAGCGCAAGATGGCCGTGCGGCGCCATAGCAATCTGCGGATACGCACCGGTGTTCAGGGTGACTTGAGCATAGAGACATTCCCCGTTCGGGGCGCCGTTTTGCGGGGGAGCTATTGCCAGGGGACAGCCGTAGGGATTCGCTCCGGCGTTCAAATTGACGAGGAAGCCGAGGTTGGCCGCGGTGGAAGCCGCAGTTGAAGAGTAGGCCACGAGAGCCATGTTGGTGTCGGGGTCGACACCGATGGCGTAGGGCAGCGGAGCCGGCGAAGCTTGGCCTTGCAAAGCACCCGAAATATCTACGGTGAAGGGGGTGCCAGTAATTCCGGGAAATGGCACAACTGTAACGCTTTGTTCCTGATAGTTGACCACGGCGACGGTATGGTTATTGCGATTCACGGAGAGACCAGTGGGAACACTGCTGGCGGTGAGACCGACGTGGATAGGACCCCCGAGTGGAGTCAAGGTACCGTTCCCGATTGAATAAAACTGCACGGCGCTGGAGCCGGTTTCAGCAACGACAAGTTCGCCGAGCGTGGGGTCAATATCGACAGCGCTTGGATTCGTGCCCACGCCCGTGACTGTACCGGTTAAGACGGGGGGATCCGTGGCATAACTGGGAAAAACGGCCAAATCCGTTACAGCAGGATTATCGGCAAAAGGGAGTGGCGGCGTGCCGCCGGATACGGAAAGCGAATAGAGTCCTGGGAGTCCAGAGTTAATCGGACCGACGGGCAACTGAACGTGAAGTTGGCGTGAAGAGGACAGGAGTTGGTTCTGACCGTTCGTCGTGCCAAGGAGAGTCTGGCCCAGAAAACTCGCCTGAGCCGACTGGCCGCCTTGTCCAAAATAGCCTCCGTCAATCGTCAGAGGGATATTGCCCGAAGATGTGGCTCCTTGAACGACGTCATTCGGAGTCAAGGCCAGACTTGTAGGGCGCACCTGCAGTATGTTGAACGAAAAAGTTCCGGCCGAGGTACAGCCCGCTGGAAGCGGGGTGCCAGTGCACGTCGTAACGGGCTGACCGGGGTCCGTGACAGTAATAGTGATAGGGTTAAAAATGGGTGGCGTCAGATTGCTGGCAAAGAGTCGGATGCGAGCACCCGTCGAAGACGGGTTTGTGACTGTGCTGGTTGGAATCGGAAACAGAATCTTGACCTGGCTGGCCGCCGAGTTGATCGGCGTTACGTGGTTGGCCGCATCCTTGAGCGTGATCTGAGAAGCCGAAGAGATGTTCGGAGCGTTGAGATAGATATCCCAATAGGCGGCACCCTCGGGAGCGATGGTGGGACTGATTCCTTTAAATGTGATTGGCCCGCCTTGCGTGATGGTGATGGTGCCCACGGCAACCCGAGTGGGATCTGCAACGGAAGTCGCAACGATGGTGACAATTTGCGGGGTGGTGCTGGTGCTGGAAGGAACGGTGTTCGTCGGCACAACTGAGGGGGCGCTATAGACGCCGGAATTCGGGTCGATGGAGCCACATCCTGAGGCATTACCGCTGACGGTGCAAGTGGGAAGGTTGACATAGACGTTAGGAGTGGTGCTGGTGGTGGCAGTTTGAGTGGACTGCGTAAGGGACCAAGTGACCCCTTGGTTTTTCAAGTCATTGGTTAGAATGGCAAAAAATGGCTGCTGTTCATTGGTGGGCACAGCAGCGGTCGTTGGGCTAAGAGAAACGGTAATACCGGAGTCGATGTAGAGCTTGAGAGTTCCGGTGCCGTGCTTGCTGGAGTCGGCAACGGACTGCGCGGTGATGACGATGGTTAGGCCGGGATATTTAGTTGGAGAGGGGATAACGGAAGGGGCAAGGAAGGTCGCGGTGGCGGGGCTGGTGGTCTGTTCGTTCGAAAGAGTACCGAGAGTGCCGTCGGTGGGACAGCTCAACAGGGCAGAGGTGGTCGAAGTACCGGAAGAATTGGTGGTGGTGGTGGTGTACTGGCACGGTGTACCTGGAGGCAGCCCAGGCTCCCAATTGGCATCCGTGTTGGTGGGACCGACTACCGTGGCGGTGAGGGTAGTCGACTGACCCAAAATAAGGACAGAGCCGACAGAGGACATGACGGACACGGAGGTAACAATGGCGCCGTTGCTGCCGCTCCCGCATCCGGTAAGGAATAAGCAGGGCGCGAGAACCGCCAGCGCTAGACAGCTCGAACTCTTCCACAACTTCATTGACTTCGCCTCCCCAATTTCAAGCGGGCCGCAAATTCCGCGGGCACGCCGGTCTCCCGTTTCCAAGACAATTCCAATTTCTCATCCGCGCCTGCGGACCTAGAACGTTTTGCCGACCGTGAACCGAAAAGTCGTCTTAGGCTCGAAATAGTTCAACCGGCCGGGATTATTCAAGAAATTCAACTGGGGCACGATTTGGGACTCCCACAGATTCGGGACCTCACCATCGAGAGTGTTCTTCCAATTATTCAGCGTGCTCTGATTGACATAAGGATTCGGCGCGGCAATCTGCGAATAGAGCCTATTCAAATTGTACGCATAATAAATCCGGAAGGGCGCCTGGATGATCGGAAGATTGATGCCAAACTCGATGCCGGCCGAGTCTCTCAGCCGGAAATTTGTTCCTGGATAAATTTCCAGCGACTTAGCCAACGGGGCGCCCGGAAAGTTGGTGTTTATGTTTGCGATGCCCGTAGGGTCAAGGTGTAAGGCCCCTTGATTGACGATTCCAACCGTTCCTGCGTCCACAAAGAAGGACATGCTTGCATAGTTGCCCACGATAGGAATGCGGTACTCGGCATTGCCGTAAACCTGATAGTCGCCCCCGGGCAACGTGGCGGTGTAGACCAAAACAGGCAGATTGAATGATCTTCGGGCTCCCCCGGAAAGGGGATCGTTATAGTAGAGCGGCTGCGCGGTAACGGTCGGAATAAAGACGACGGGCGAGATCGAGCGAATATCAAACCCGCGAATATCCTGTTCTCCGCCCATATAAAATCTGCTGTAAGGAGGAACTTCCCCGCCACCATAGCCGGTGATAAAGGAGGTGGAGAAGTGCACACCGATGGCGTTTCGATGATGGTAGGTGGGGTGGAAGTATTTGATATCGAAGACATTGGTGAGGGTATTCACGTTGCCACCCAAAGGCCCGCCCGTGAGGGAGACGGAGTAATAGAAGCTTTTGCCCTTAGTGGCGTTGATCGGATTATCGATGGTGTTGTAGGTAACGGAGGGGGTAATGGAGCTCGAGACGATGCCGTTAAGGGCGCTGGGACCGGCGATGCTGCGGAATTGCAACTGCTCGAAGAGCAGGGAGGAGGCCTGATTGAAGGCCTGGATACTTGTGCGAGTCAGGCCATAGGAGAGGCCGAATCTGGCGAAGGAGAAGCGTTTCGCGGGATAACTGGCGAAAACTGTGAAGCCAGTGCTGTTCTGGTTGTAATTCTGGGCGTACTGCGGGTTCACGCTAACTTGCTGATTAAGAAGGATGGCTTCCTGCTTGGCCTGGTCGAAGTTGTACTTGCTGGTGAAGACGGTGATACCGGTAGAGATGGGGCGATCGAAAAGGTAAGGCTCCGTGAAACCGAACTGTACGGTGCGTTGGAACTCCCCTAGTTGCGCGGAGAGGGTGAGCGTCTCGCCCAAGCCCAAAAAGTTGTTGGTTTGATAGGTTAGGCCGATGAAGCCGCCGGCCAGACCGCTGACGCCGCCTTGCAAACCGATGGACTGCTTGCCCTTTTCCTTCAGCTTGAGATTGATGTCGACGGTGCCTTCCTTGGTGTTCTTCTGGAGCTCGACGGCTTTATCGGCGTCGATCTTGTCGAAATAATTCAGCTGGTTGAGGCGCAGGATGCTGATGTCCCAATAGCGCTTGTTGAAGAGCTGGCCCTCGTCGATCAGCAGCTCGCGGCGGATGACTTTGTCGCGGGTGGTGGTATTGCCGCTGAAATTGATGCGGCGGACGTAGTATTGCTTTTCTTCGTCGAAGCGGAGAGTGAGATTGATTTTCTTGGCGGCGTCGTCGATGTCGAAATCGGGCTCGGCGGTGAAATCGATGAAGCCGTACTGGCCGTAGGCATCGGTATAACTCTTGAGGGCTTTGCGGAGTTTGTCGACATTAAAGACGTCGCCGTCTTTCAAGGGGAAGAGAGCCTTGAGGGGCTCGACTTTAAGTGACAAGGCTTTGTCGGGGTCTGAGCTGACGATCTTGAGCGTGCCCATGTGGTATTGGACGCCTTCTTCAATCCTGATGGTGATGTTGACGGCTTTGCCGGTGCGCGGCTTTATGCCGGGGATCGGAACGCCGCCGTGGTGAACATCGACGTTGTTGAGAATGGGGCCGTTCGGGGCGACGACCACGCGGAAGTAGCCATTGTTTTGGTACAGGCCGCGGACGCCTACTTCCAAATCTTCATTCAGTTTTTCGCGATCATAAGTCTTGGACATAACGGGGATGTCCCAGAAATAGAGGGGAATACCGTAGGGGCGATCGTTCTTCATGGAACGGATGAGCTTGCGGTCGCTGAAAGCGTGATTGCCGACAAATTTGATGGTGCCGACTTTGACCTTGGGGCCTTCGTCAATTTTGAAGATGAGGATGACGGCGTTACTCGAAGCGATGCGCTCGTACTCCGGGGTCACGGTGGCAAATTGACGGCCATGCTCGCCGAGCAACTCCTTGAGGACCACTTCGGCCTTTTTGATTTTGGTAGGATCGAAAGGACTTTCGACGGAGAGGCCGACTTTGCGGTCCTTGAAGCGGTCGAGGATGTCGGATTCGGAAACCGAGTGGATGCCGTCGTAACGGATGCGCCGGATGATGGGCCGCTCTTTGACTTCGAAAATGATGATCTTGGCGTTGGGGCGATCCGGGGAATCCTCGACGCGCAGCTTTACGTCTTCGAAGAATTGGGTGTTCCACAGCGCTTGAAAATCGCGGCGGAGGGTTTCCTCGTTATAAGGATCGCCTTCGCGGCTGAAAATGCGGGCTTTGAGCGTGTCGCTGCGGATTCTGCGGTTGCCGATAAATTCGATGCGCTCGATGACGGACTGGGGCTGGCCGTTGGCGGCGGGTTGAGCGGGCTGCTGCGAATCTTGAGTCTGAATAGCGGGGGAGGAATCGTCGCCACGAGAATCCGACGAAAGCGACACCACTCCGAAATCCGCGGACGCAGACTCGGCCGGGAGGAGATTTGATTGAGTCGCTGCCGGCGAACCAGGCGCAAGCAATAAAAAAAACGCCGCGATCCAGGCGCAGCGAAACGCCAAAACTCCAAATGGCAAACAGACTTTCCTATGAGCGGCCTGTGAGACCGTCAAGGCCGCGCCCCCGAAGCACAAGTTGTTTTTCTCCCGCCGGACCCGGTGTGGGCCGGTCGATTGCCAACCCCGACCTGGTCGAGGTCTCCCGTGCGTTGTGTCAGATTCGCTAGTGGATAACCGGGGTTGCCTCAACCACGGGGCGGAATGCCAAAGCTTCTCCCGCGACGTAAATTTGCAGCGTCGCGGGCCTCTGGATACCCCCCTGGATGAGCGCCTCCGAGAGCGGGTCCTCCACGTACTTTTGGAGAGCCCGACGGAGCGGCCGCGCCCCATAGCTGCGGTCGGCACACGTTTTCTCGAGGATCCACTGGCGTGCTTCCGGCGAGAGCACGATCTGCACCTGGCGGTGGATCAGCGTGTCGTTCAGCTGGCCCACAAGCAAGTCGATGATGCGGAGCAAGTCTTCGTCGCCGAGCGCGTTGAAAATAATCACTTCGTCCAGCCGGTTGAGAAACTCCGGATTGAACGCGCGTTTTACTTCGTTCATCACCATTTCTTCGATGGACTTCTGGCTGGCTTCATCGGCGCCGGACTGGAAGCCGATGGAGGTGCGCCTCTGCAAGTGGCGCGCGCCAAGATTGGAAGTCATGATGATGATGGTGTTGCGGAAATCCACGGTGTTGCCGAGACCATCCGTCAATTGCCCGTCTTCAAACACCTGGAGAAGAATGTTGAAGACGTCCGGATGGGCCTTTTCGATTTCATCCAGCAGGATGACCGAATAAGGCGTCCGGCGGACCCGCTCCGTCAACTGCCCGCCCTCTTCATAGCCCACGTACCCTGGAGGCGCGCCGATGAGCTTCGAAACGGAGTGCTTCTCCATGAACTCCGACATATCGAAGCGTACCAACGACTTCTCCGAACCAAACAGGAATTCCGCGAGACGACGAGCGACTTCGGTTTTGCCGACGCCCGTTGGCCCGAGGAAGAAGAAGCAGCCCACGGGACGCAGCGGCGATTTGAGGCCGGCGCGGCTGCGGCGAATGGCGCGAGCGAGGGCGGTGATGGCTTTGTCCTGGCTGATGACGCGCTTGTGGAGCTCGGGCTCGATGCGCAGGAGCTTTTGCTGCTCGTCTTCTTTAATGGAAGTGACGCCGATGCCGGTCCAGCGGGAGACAACTTCTTCGATGTCTTCGCGGGAGACGATGCCGGTGGAAGCATCATCGAGCTTGTAACGCTCGCGAAGACTGCGGAGATTTTCTTTTTCTTTGCGCTCTTCCTCGGAGTAGAAACGCGCCTTTTCGAATTCGTGCTGGGCGATGGCGGTTTCCATGCGGTGCGTGATGAATTTCACGCGCTTCTGGACTTCGCCGACTTCTTCGGGAACGGTGGCCTGGCGGAGCTTGACGCGGGCGCCGGCTTCGTCGATCAAGTCGATGGCTTTGTCCGGGAGGAAGCGGTCGGGGATATAGCGATTCGAAAGATAGACGGAATAACGGAGCGCTTCATCGGTGTAGCTGACGGCGTGGAATTTTTCGTAGCGCTCGCGCACGCCCTGGATCACTTGGATGGCTTCTTCTTCGTTGGGCGCGGGAACCTTGACGGACTGGAAGCGGCGCTCGAGCGAGCGGTCTTTTTCGACGGATTTGCGGTATTCGCCGGGCGTCGTTGCGCCAATGCATTGAATTTCGCCGCGGGAAAGTGCCGGCTTCAGGATATTCGCGGCGTCGAGTGAACCCTCGGCGGAACCGGCGCCGACCAGGGTGTGCAGCTCGTCGATAAAGACGATGGAGTTCTGGCTCTCCATCAATTCTTTCATGATGGTTTTGAGGCGCTCTTCGAATTGGCCGCGGTATTTTGTTCCGGCGACGATCAAAGAAAGATCGAGGGAAAGAATGCGCTTGTCCGCTAGGAAGGGCGGGACGTCGCCGTCGGAAATGCGCTGCGCGAGGCCTTCGACGATGGCGGTTTTGCCGACGCCAGGCTCACCGATGAGCACGGGATTGTTTTTTGTGCGGCGGCAGAGAATCTGGATGACGCGCTCGACTTCGCCTTCGCGGCCAACAAGCGGATCGAGAGAACCTTCACCGGCAGCTTGCGTGAGGTCGCGGCTGAATTCCGCGAGCAGCGAGGTTTCTTTGGGCCGAGCGGTAGTGGTCTTCTCGCCTGAGGTGCGTGCCAACTCTTCGCGAAGCGTCGAAAGGCGCAGGCCGCGCTCCATTAGGATCTCGGCGCCGAAGCACTTTTCTTCGCGCAGGATTCCGAGCAAGAGATGCTCGGTGCCGACGTGCTTGTGCCCGAGCCGTTCGGCTTCTTCCGCCGACATATTAAGGATGCGCTTGCACTCGGCGCTGAGCGGCACTTCGACGGAGGTCGAGATGCGCTCGCGAATGGTGATGCGCGCCTCGATCTCTTTGCGGATCGATTCAATCGATCCTTGCTGCCGCAGGAAACGGTTGGCCAGCGCCTTGTCCTCGCGCATCAAGCCGAGCAGCAAATGCTCCGTCTCGATGTACGGGCTGCCGTACTGGCTGGCTTCGTATCGTGCGAAAAATATGACGCGACGCGCTTTTTCTGTGTAGCGTTCGAACACGTTAGCTCGCTTCTCCCCCTGGGGCCCTGCTCGCTGGAGCCGCAACTCCGCGAGTTTGTAGAACGCCGTGTTCTAGTCCGAGTATCCGGTCGCACCGCGCGGCAAGCGCCAGGTTATGCGTCGCGATCAGCGACGTCAGCCCGTGCGTGCGGTGCAGCCGTTCCAGTAGCTCAAACACGGCCCAAGCATTCTGCTCGTCCAAATCCCCGGTAGGTTCATCTGCCAGCAGCACGGTTGGCCCAGTGACGAGCGCCCGGGCAATCGCAACGCGCTGCTGTTCCCCTCCGGAGAGTTCCCCTGCGCGATGATCGGCCCGATTTTCCAGGCCAACCTCCGCGATCCACTTCCGCGCCGTCTCCAGCGCTGAAGCAAAATTCTCGCCGCGTAACAACAGCGGCATGGCCACATTTTCCGCCGCCGTAAAATCCGGCAACAACTGATGACGTTGCCAGAGAAAACCCACCGCGCGGTTTCGAAATTCCGCGAGCGCCGCGTCATCAATCGTTTCAATGGCTTTATTTGCGAAGTATACTGTACCGCTCGTTGGCGTGTCTAGCGCAGCGAGCAAGTGCAATAGAGTGCTCTTCCCAGCTCCCGAGGGCGCCACGATGGCGACCATCTCGCCTTGGCGCAAACTCAAGTTGGCGTCGGACAAAACAGGCAAGCTTTTTTCGCCCGCGCCGTAGATTTTCTTCAGGCTTCGAGCTTCCATGACAACAGCAGCCGCGCCTCGCGCACCTGCATCGCCGGTCCGAACGGCTTGTCTCGTGTTGTCTTGCGGCTGAATCATCTGGTTATCGAACTCAATCCTCAGCTGCGGGGGTCTCTATACTCTTTTCTCTTTACTTAGATGCAAAACGCGCCAGCCTCGTACTTACTCGCACGTGCCGGACGGCCCACAGAATTGCCCAAGAGTTTCCTATTTCCGGCCAGCGCTTGCCTGTATCCAAACAGCGCCATCCATGCCAGGTTCAATATGCCCCTAAGCATCTTTATTTCAATAGCTTGTAGCGGGCATAACCTAATTGGGATGTTGAGGGTGGCACCCCAATCTTGTCCGCTTGCCTCTGCCCCTTTCTACGTGCAAATCACGCGCCAAAACCCCTCTGCAACGCTCCCAGATTCTATCTCAACCGTCTTGCCCATCACTCGAACCTCAGAATCTCTACCGGCAATAGCTTCGCCGCTGCCCGCGCCGGAAGAATGGTCGCGCCAATGGAAATGGCCATAGCTGCCAGCGTGATCCACACGCCGTCCGACACACTGGGATGAAACGGCACATAGGAAACCGCATAAATTTCCGGATCCAGTGGAATCAAGTGATACGTTCCGGCGATCAGCGCGAAGGCATAACCAACGCAGAGACCGATTAACGTCCCGCTAAAACCGATGGCGATTCCCTGCCACAAAAAAATGGTTCGAATCTGCGCGCGGCGCGTTCCCATGGACATCAGCACGGCGATGTCGCGGGCTTTATCCGTTACGGTCATCGAGAGCACCACAAGAATGTTCAATCCTGCAACAAATGTAATCAGTCCTATGAAGATTGCCGTGACCAGTTTTTCCAGATGGAGCGCGCGGAATAACGCGAAGTTTTGCTCCATCCAGGTAGTCGTTAAATAGCCCTGGCCCGCAATCTGTTCGGCCTTCCGGGCAATTTCTGGCGCACGCTCCGGATTGTAGAGCCGGAATTCCAGGGCGTTAACAATGTCGCTTGCGCCAGCCAGCGATTGTGCGGCTTGCAGCGTCATGAAACACCAATTCTTGTCGTAATCGTAAAAGCCGGAATTAAAGATTCCGGCCACGCGAAAACGCCGTGTCCGGGGAATCAGCCCAAACGGCGTCAATCTCCCCTGCGGACTTGTAAGGGTCACGTAGTCGCCCGGCTCGATCTTCCAGTCGTCCGCCAACTGTTTACCAACAAGCAGGGCATCGATGCCATCCGCATCGGGGGTGAAATCCAGCTTGCCAGCAACAATCCTCTGAAGCGCTTCGTCGCTGCGCCGCTCGAGCTCCGGTTCGACGCCTTTGGCAACGACGCCGAGAGCTTCTCCTCCAAACGAAAGCAGCACCGTCTCATAAACAGCGGGCGTAACGGAGCGCACTCCAGGAATACCCGCGAGTTTCGTGATCAGCGCTTGGTAGTTGTGGATTTCGGAGCCGGGACGAGTGAGCGAGACATGCGCGGTAACGGCGAGCAATCTATCCTGCAGAGTCTCGCGGAATCCCGTGTTCATGGACAGGGCAATTACGAGAGTCGCCACGCCAGCCGCCACGCCAAGAATCGAAAACAACGTCACCAGGCGCAGCACGGCGGGCCGGTAAGGCGAGCGCAAATACCGCCGCGCGACGAACCATTCAAATTGCATTGTTGGATCGCATCAGTGAAAGGATACTTTACGCCCCATGTCCTTCGGAAGCGGAGTCTTGGCGAGCCTCCGGGCGAAGCAGCGGGAATAATATGACGTCGCGAATAGACGGTGAATCGGTGAGCAGCATCGTGAGGCGGTCGATGCCGATGCCTTCGCCCGCCGTCGGGGGCATCGCGTGGCAAAGAGCGCGGATGTAGTCGACGTCGAGCTGCTTAGAAACTTCGTCGCCGCCTTGCGCGATTTGCGCCAGGAAGCGGCGCTCTTGCTCGGCGGGATCATTTAATTCAGAGAAGCCATTGGCGACTTCCATTCCCGCGACGTAGATCTCGAAGCGCTCCGTCAAGGACGGATCTTCGGGCTTTTGTTTCGAGAGTGGGGAAATGTCGGTGGGAAAATCGTAGAGGATCGTCGGCTGAATGAGCTTGTCTTCCGCCATGGTTTCGAAGAGCAAGCCTGTCCACTCGCCGTCCTTTAATGTGCCCTTTGCTGCGGCGTAGGGCGCGCCGGCGGATTTTGCCCACGCGTTATAGCGTTCTGTACAAGCGCGCGGACCGCCGGGCGCCGCTAATTCAGCCTCCGAAGGAACCGTACCCGCGCCGGCGGGCCAATACTTGATGATCGCTTCCCGCATGGTGAGCCGCTGCATCTTGGCAAAGTCCAGTTCGTGCTCACCGTACTTCACCAAGGTCGAGCCAGTGATGCTCATGGCTAGAAGCGCGAACAGTTCTTCGTTCATTTCCATCAAGTCGCAATAGTTGCTGTAGGCCTCGTAGAATTCCAGCATGGTGAATTCCGGGTTATGTTGCGTCGAGATGCCTTCATTCCGGAAATTCCGGTTGATCTCGTACACCCGGTCAAATCCGCCGACCGTCAGCCGTTTCAAATAGAGCTCAGGCGCGATACGCAGATAAAGATCGACATCCAATGTATTGTGGTGGGTGATGAAGGGACGGGCCGCTGCACCGCCCGGAATGGGATGCATCATCGGCGTTTCTACCTCTATATATCCCCGCGCGTCAAAGAAGCGCCGCAGTTCCTGTATGAGCCGCGCCCGTGCAACAAACACCTGCCGCGATTTGTCGTTGGCAATCAAATCCAGATAACGCTGGCGATAGCGCAGCTCGACATCCGTCAGCCCATGCCATTTTTCGGGCAGCGGGAGCAACGCTTTGGCCAGAAAGGTGAGCTCTTCCACCCAAATGGAAAGCTCGTTGGTCTTGGTCCGGAAGAGGTGACCGCGGACGCCGATCAAATCGCCCAGATCCAGCAGCTGAAACAGCGCAAAACCGCGCTCGCCAACGATATCCTTCTTTAAATAGATTTGAATGCGCTTGCCTGAGCCTTGTAAATGCGCAAAGCCCGCCTTACCCATGAGGCGGACGGAAACAAGCCGCCCGGCGGTGCGAATTTCGTGCTTGTCAGCCTCGAGCTCGGTGGCTAATTTATCGCCATACTTTTCCACAAGAGCTGCGGGAGTCTCGGTCCAGCGAAACTCTCGCGGAAATGGCTCATATCCTAACGCTTGAATTTGTTCGAGTTTTTTCTGCCGCTGCTCAAACTGGTCGCGTGGCTCAAATTGCAAGGGAGATCCTTTCAGCGCAATCGCAGGCGAGTATAGCGGTCACCGGCTCATCGGGGCAACAACCGGGCGCACGCGAAGATCTCAGGCCATCCAAAGACCTAGCGTTCGAGAAGGAATCCCCTCTAAGAAAACCCTTCTTCCCATATTGGAATTTGTTATACTTCCGGTCCTGTTCCCCCAGGAGACCCTTGTGAAGGAGCATGCGCGCGCCCTCTCAGCTCGCGGAATGTCTGTCAAAGATGACTGGCGCGCATGGTTGCCGGAAGCGAAAGACGAAGTGTTTCGCTCCTACGTCCGGCAGCTTGAGATTTCTTACAACATGATGAGCGTTTCCCTGGATGAAGCGCTCTCGCTACGCCAGGGAGGACTCCGGGAAAAGGCCAGCCAGGCAGTCTGCGTAACGCCTGACCTATGCAGCCGGTTCGCCCACCCCCTGGGGGCACTGCTCCGATCGCTCGTCGAACATGCCAAACATTACGGAACGGTTCCGAATGCCGCGCCTCTCAACCCGGATAATTTTCAGGGTGCACGGGGCCAGCGGGCAGCTCGGCTCAGCAGCTTACTCTGCCGCATCCTGCTCAGTGAGCGCGCCCACTTTCTCTATAAACTCAGCACGCTCGGTGAGATGGTGGAAGATCTTAATGAGGATTTTTATGCTGCCGCCTCCGAGATTGCCGGGGGAGACTCAAGCAATACCGACGCCGAATGGCAAGCGATGGATGCCGCTCACTACGACCTGAATACCTGCCTTCGCGAGGCCATCGTCCTGTTCAAATCCTTCCTCATGGCGCTTCCCGACGATCAGTTAGAGTCCTTTCAGGCAACCGTGCGCACCCAAATGGGCGTTCCCCGTCCCAAAAAACTCACCTTAAGCCAAAAGTTCATCCGTCATAGACGTATGGCCCCAATCGGGGGAGAATAAGTTAACCAGCCTGAAGGCTGGCCGCCCAGCTGAAAAGCCAGGGGAATTGAACGGTGTCCTCGCTTGTCGAATTGAGAACAGCCCGATTTTGCGAGGACAACTCAGGGAGGTATACGGTGCATCCGAGACGTTGGATGCGCCGCAATTGGACCGTTGGCCCGGAACCGACCAAGCGAGCCCAGTGTGTCGACTGCTTTACAGCCGCCAAATAGGGTGAATGTCGCTCAGTCCCCTAAATCGGCGACTGAAGCGGAAGCTATCCGTCTAGCCCAGGCCGGGGATGCGGCAGCTTTTGAGTTGCTCTACCAACTCCATAGCCGCCGCGTTTACGCCTTGTGTTTGCGGATGGTTGGCAACCCATCCGACGCGGAAGACCTGATGCAGGAAGCGTTTCTGCAGCTCTTCCGCAAGATTGGGACCTTCCGCGGAGAGTCGGCTTTTTCGACCTGGCTGCACCGCATGACGGTGAACGTGGTCCTGATGCGTTTGCGTAAGAAGTCGCTCCCTGCGGCCTCTCTGGAAGAGACGACGGAACCCGATGAAGAGACAGGCGGCCCAAGAAAAGATATTGGCGCGCCCGATTTGCGGCTCAGTGGAGCGGTGGACCGCGTCAATTTGGAGCGCTCCATCGAGAAGCTTCCGCCCGGATACCGGACCGTATTTGTCTTGCATGACGTTCAGGGATTCGAGCACAACGAGATTGCGGGAATCATGGGCTGTTCAGTAGGGAATTCGAAGTCGCAGTTGCATAAAGCGAGGACGCGTCTGCGCGAGCTGCTTCAAGAGGATTTGCGCGATCAGGCTCGTGCGGAACGTCACGCTGCAAAGACGCAAGCCGGGCTCGGCGATTGAGTTAGAATGCAGCCAACTGCTAGGCCCGGGGAAGCGTCATATAAGGTAAGAGTTGTCGAGCGGGAAGGCTACCCAGGTCCTTTAGCCGCGGAGTGAACCGCCATGCAGTGTAAAGACATCGAACTTGTTCTGGAACAGGAAGGGCTCGAGCCTCTTCCTGAAGAAGCGCGCGCGCATCTGGCTGAATGCCGCGAGTGCCGCAGTTACGTGGCGGATCTCACCAGCCTCGTGGATGCAGCCAAGAAGCTCCCCTCTGAAATTGCTCCACCTGACCGGGTCTGGCTCTCTCTTCGCGCACAGTTGGAAGAAGAAGGAATTATCAAGACCCCGGCGGAGGTCATTCCCGTCGAGCGGGCTTCTTTCTGGCAATCCATTGGCGAATTTTTCCGCAGCCGGGCGCTGGTGACTGCTTCGGTTGGCATCGTGATTGTCGCTGCCGTCGTTTTCCAGGTTCGGCGCGACAGAGCTATCGTTGTTGAGCCGCCGGTGCAAGTTGCCAGGGTAGTGCCCGCGCCTGCTGTTCAAAATCCTGTTCAGAAAACACCGGCGCAGCCGGAAACTCAGCCAGAGGCGCCCCCGGTTTTTGCCAGCGCTGCGCGGGCGCTGAATGATCAAGAGCCAGTGGCTACCGGAATGATCCTTGCCAGCACTTCCCCGGTGGACGTTTCCTTGCGCGACAATCTGAAAAAAGTGGATGAATTTATAGCCGACTGCGAGCGTCACCTGAAGGAGCAGCCGGACGACGAATTGACTCGTGAATATCTGTCCGCAGCTTACGAGCAAAAAGCCGAATTACTGTCCGCGATGATCGAACGCGGAAGGAGCATAAACTGACATGTGCCTTCGAATGATGGGGGTGAGTCCGGCCCAGCCGGGTTCCTACGTGAAGCGAAGCATTTTGCCGGTGCTGACGGCGGGGCTTTTTCTTTCGAGCGTGGCGCCCATGCGGGCCGCTGCTGCCGGTCAGCACATCGAAAAACTTTTCAACGTCACGGGGCATCCCGTGGTCGTGATTCATAACGTGGCGAACGGGCGCATCGAAGTTAAGTCCTGGAAGAATGCGCAAGTGGATGTCGTCGGAAATCAATCTTCCAACAAAATCGGGTTTGATATCGAGCAGGTCGGAGACCGCGTCGACGTTTCCGCGAACGTTCTGGACTCGGCCGCGCAGCCGTTGGAGCTTGAGGCCGATTTGCAGCTCACCGTTCCCGAGGAAACCGAACTACAGCTCAAGACCGAGACGGGCTTGATTTACGTCGAGCAGGTCACCGGAGATATGAAGCTCGAAAGCTTCGGCGGCGACGTGCATTTGAAGGAAGTTTCGGGCTATATCATTGTGAAGACCACCGGCGGTTCGCTGGTTTGCACGCAATGCGCCGGCAAGCTGGATTTCAGCTCGATTGGCGGGAACGCGCAAATTCTTCAGCCGCGGCTGAATAACGTCAACCTCATGACCACGACAGGGAACATTCTCTTTGATGGAGATTTTATCCGCACCGGGCTTTATTCGATGAAGAGCGGCAAAGGCCTCGTCGAGGTGCGTTTTTCCAGTAACGATTCGTTTGATCTGAAGGCGCAGACTTCCACGGGCACTGTCGACAATCAGGCAGCCGCGTTCTTGAAACCCGATTCTCACGGCGTGAAGCATCTGCCGTCGAAATTCATGCACGGGCTCTTTGGCACCGTTGGGATGGGCTTGGCGAAGGTCGAACTCTCCTCCTACAGTGGTACAATCCGCATTATGAAGCGCGATTAATTCTTCGTGCTCCGGATTAGCTGGCCGCTTGTGGCCGCGCTCTACACAAGACAGTGACTCAACCTTCTTCTTTGCGTGGCGCCTTCGCGCGTGTTCAGGTCGTTTGTCTTGCCGGTTTCATGGGTTCGGGCAAAACAACCATCGGCACTCTTTTGGCGAGGCAACTCGCGTGGCGCTTCGTCGATCTCGATGAACGGATCGAGCAATCCGCGGGGCTCGCCATCCCGCAGATTTTCGAGCGCTTCGGGGAGTCCGCCTTTCGCCAAATCGAAGCGGATCAATTGCGCGCCGCACTTGGCCGCGCTGGCGAGCATAGCGAAGCCACCGTGCTGGCTCTTGGCGGCGGCACATACGCGCAGCCCGGCTGCCCCGAATTCCTACGCAACGCCGGCGTCCCTGTTCTCTGGCTCGATTCGCCCGTCGAGCTTTTGTTATCCCGCTGCATGACAATGACCGGCCGGCCACTTTTCCGCGATGAAACCAGCTTTCGGGCTCTTTACGGGCAGCGGCTTCCCTCATATCAGCTCGCGGACTTTCGTGTGGATAGCTCGGGCGACCCCACGCAGGTTGTCGCCGAAATCCTTCGCCGTGGAATTGTCGCGGGAGGTGGCAGTGAAGCACACCTTGTTGTTGAAAAACCAAATTCTTGATTGACGTTCGCTAGAATAAGCAACGGAGCCTTTTTCTCCGCAAATTTTTTTGCCGTGCTTCGCGGCAGCCTGCGAAGGGGGATTGTATGAAAACAAAACTGCGCGGCCCTCAAGCCAAACTATCGATCTGCCTTGGAGCGCTCTTGATTTTCGCTTGCGCCATCGCCGGCGTGGCCGATCAAAAGAAGAGCGCCGCTGTCCCCAGCCTCTCGGTCTTCGCGCAGGATCAGGGCAAACTCAGCATCAAGCTCGATGGAAAAACTGTTGGCCACGAAGAATTTCAAATTACCCCTGCTGGGGGAGGCTGGCTCGCCAAAGGCAACGCCGAGATCAAGCCGGCACAAGGCGCCGCCAGTAAAGTCACCGGCGCGCTCACCCTTCAACCCGATGGCGCTCCGATCACTTACCAGTGGACTTCTCACGCCGACAAATCCAACGCCGCAAACATCGTTTTCGACAACGGCGTCGCCAAAATGACTTTGCAGATGCAAGGCGCGCATCCCTTCGATCAGACTTTCACCTTCAACACTCCGCTCATCGCCGTGCTCGACAATAATCTTTATTATCAGTACGGCGTTCTCGCCCGCCTCTATGATTGGTCCAAACGCGGCCCGCAAACTTTCCCGGTCTTCATCCCCCAGGAATTGATGCCCGGTACCATCACCGCCGAAGCCGCCGGCTCCGTCACCATCGATGGCGCATCGTACGAAGGTCTTCGTGTCACGACCTCAGACCTCGAAGTCGATCTGTACCTGGATGCAAATCATCGCCTGATGCGCCTCGAAGTCCCCACCGCCAAAGTCTCCGTCGTACGAGATTAGCTGTCAGGTCTTGCAGGTTCAGCTTTCCAAAGCTGGAAAATGGGCGGGCAATTTGCTCGCGTAAATTCGTTGACCTCACCGTAAAAAACGCGGTGTGACCGTTGCGGCCACACCGCGCTGATCTGTGCTCTGCTCTCGAAACGAAAAACTTTCGTTGCTAGAACTTAGCGCGCCACCGGCCGTTGAAACACCGGCCCCGTACCAGGCCGCCGCAGCACATAACCCTGCGGCTGCCCATGGGAATGCGTAAGCGCATGCCCATTCGAATGAACGGCGCCAATGTGACCATTGTGGCCGTTGCCATTCGCCGGCGCGGGCTGCGGCATCCGCGCCGGATTACCGATAGGGCGGAGAGTAACCGGTGCTGCATGGACGTGATCGCTGATGGCCTGCAGCCTCTTCAGTATGGACTGCCACTGTTCCCAATCCAATTGGCGCAGGAACGGCCGCAATCCCTGGATGAACGGATCCTCGAGCAGCGCCTCGCCGTCGGACTCCGGAATAAAGAAGCGGTTCAAGCCCACATTCAGCGCTTCGGAAATCTTCTCCAGCGTGCCGAGGCTCGGCGTCATCTGGCCGCTCTCGATGCGGGACAAGTAGGAGCGCGACACCTTCGAGCGCGACTGCAGCTGGCTCTGGGTCATCGCGCGCGATTCGCGCAATTGGCGAATCCGCTGGCCGATATTCTCGACCGTCTCCTGGTTGGCGAACTTTTCGGACGTGGGTTCAGCGGCTGCTTCCTCCGGAGGTGCCGGTGGAGGAATCAGGAATTCCAGACGCTGAGGCAAGGCGCGCACGCAACGGCGGCAATTCCCCGTGCGCGTCCGGTATTGGACGAGACCACATGTCTTACAGCGAATGACTTCCCTATCCATTTCGAGCGAACTCATGGTTTCTTTCTCAGTTGTTTGCACAGACACCGGTACTCCTCGCTGACTTTGTCCGGCTGCGGATAGTGGAGGGAACCCCGGAACGTGTCTCTGGGGAAGGCAGAAAACTGGCGCGCCGAGGAGTATCGTGCGTCTGGCCGTTTTGTGTCAAGACCATTTTTGAACTATTTTTGTATATGCAGATTTTTTATCAAAACTTTACGAGAAATTTTCGCCTGTCCGCAGGGACAGTTCATGACAAATTTCGTTCTGCTTCCACAATCCGTTGTGCTCTCTCGTCCGCGCCATCGGTCATTTTGTGCCGTCGACGCTACAAGGCTGCTCTCGACGTTGTACGATAGCCTCTGTCCCAGGTTGGGGCACTCATTCGAAAACACATGCCCGAACTCCCAGACATTACCATTTACATCGAAGCGCTCGAATCCCGAATCCTCGGCCAGATTCTCGAAACGGTGCGCATCGTGAGCCCTTTCCTCCTTCGGACCGCCAACCCGCCCCTCGCCGACGCCTCCGGCAAAAAAGTCCTCCAACTCCGCCGCCTCGGCAAACGCATCTGCATCGGCCTCGAAGGTGATCTCTGGCTCGTCCTCCATCTGATGATCGCTGGCCGTCTTCACTGGCATCCGCTCGGCGTTAAGCCCGGCCGCGTCAAAGTTTCTCCGCCTCGCGGTCTCGCCGCCTTCGATTTCCCCAATGGCTCCCTCCTTTGGACTGAAGCCGGCTCCCAGAAGCGCGCCTCTCTCCACGTCGTCCTCGGCGACGACGGTCTCCGCTTTCTCGATCCCGGTGGCCTTGAAGTCCTCGGCGCCACGCCAGAGCAGTTCGCCGCCACACTCCTCTCCGCCAACCACACTCTCAAACGCGCTCTCACCGACCCGCGCCTTTTCAGCGGCATAGGCAACGCCTACTCCGACGAAATCCTCTGGGAAGCCAAGCTTTCTCCTCTCGCCCTTACGCAAAAACTCACCGTCCACGAAATTAAGCGCCTCTTCGAAGCCATTCGTTCCAGCCTCACCCACTGGACTGACCGCCTCCGCTCCGAAGCTGCCGGCAAGTTCCCTGAAAAAGTCACTGCCTTCCGAGAAGGCATGGCTGTCCACGGCCGCTATAAACAACCATGCCCGCGCTGCGGCACAAAGGTCCAGCGCATTCGCTACGCCTCCAACGAAACCAACTATTGCCCGACCTGCCAAACCGCCGGCAAACTCTTAGCCGACCGCGCCCTTTCCCGCCTCCTTCGCGAAGACTGGCCCCGCTCCCTCGACGAACTCGAACTCCTCACCTCCACATCCAAGTAGCTCTGTTCACTGGCTCACACCTTCGTACCGTCTCTCTGGTACTCTCGGTCCATTCCACGCTTCGCCTCCCTCCCGCTACTCTACTCTCCGCGTGAATTCCAACTGGATGTGGTCTCGCCGCGCGTTCCGGCGCACCCTCGCGAAGCTTATTCGGTGGACGAAGAACACCCGCCAACTTCGCACGGAACTCCTTTTGTCCTTTGTCTTGCTTACTGTAGGGCTCACCTGCGTCACCCTTGTGGTTGTGCGCAGCAACGCCCAAGCGCACGCACAGCAAGAAATCGAACGATCCACTCGAAACGCAACCCTGATTTTTCAAGCCATGCAGAGGCAGGAGCTGATGGCTTTGTCTCGAAAGGCCGACCTCCTGGCGACACTCGCCTTGATCAGGAACGGCGACGCCACCGTGGTAACAGCGGCTAGCGACGATCCCTGGAAAACCGATGACTGCAATCTGTTCGTCCTTGCCGATAAGAGCGGAATAATTACCGCGTTGCGCTCCAGCGAATCGGAATTTTCCACGGCCTCGGCACAAGAACTCTTACGGCGCTCCGTGAAAAGGGGGGAAGGCTCGGGCTGGTGGTCCAACGGAAAAAATTTATATCAGGTGGTCTTGCAGCCGCTTTATGGCCCGTCTGGCAAGAAAGACACCCGGGGATTCGTCGTCGTCGGCCGGTTGATCGATGAGTCCGTTGCCGCCGAACTTGGAAGAGTTGCCTCAAGCGATGTTGTCTTTCGTTCTGGAGGCTCGACCGCCATCAGCACGCTTGCTCCTCTCCAGGAAATCGAGCTCGAGCGTCAGCTCCCCAATCATTCCGATGCTTCCCAGATAACTCTCGGCGGCGAGCGCTTCTTCGTGGGTTACCTTGATTTAAGCGGCGGCCTTCCTCCTTCTGCCAGCCTGCTCTTTCTGAAATCTTATGGGCCAACCGTTGCCTACCTCCAACGCCTCGACCAGTTGCTTCTGAAGATCGCTCTCGTAACGATTTTCCTCGGCGCAGGACTAATCTACCTCATCTCCGACACCGTCACTCGCCCTCTTGCTTCACTCGTCCGCGGCGTGCAGGCTCTCGAACGCGGCGACTACGCCTATCCCCTCGACTCCGGCGGGCACAACGAAATGGCGCGGCTGAGCCTTGCTTTCGATGCCATGCGACGCGCCCTCCAAGCAAACGCCGCCGAAAAGGACCAACTCGAATCGCAGCTTCGCCAGGCGCAAAAAATGGACGCCCTGGGGCGCCTCGCCGGCGGTGTGGCCCACGACTTCAACAACCTCCTCACCGTCATTCGCGGCCACAGCGAACTTCTTCTCGACCGCATTCTGCCCGGCGACTCTCTACACAACCATTCCCAACAAATTCTAAAGACCGCCGATCGCGCAGCTTCCCTCACCCGCCAGCTCCTGGCCTTCAGCAGAATGCAAGTGCTTCAAGCAAAAGTGCTCGACGTCAACGACCTTATCGCCGATCTGGGCAAGCTCCTGCGCCGCCTCGTTCGCGAAGACATTGAGTTCAGCCTCCGCCTCGGCGATTCGCTCGGCCGCTTTAAAGCCGATCCAGGCCAGCTCGAGCAGGTTCTTTTGAATCTCTCCGTCAACTCCAGCGACGCCATGCCCCTTGGCGGCAAGCTCACCATCGAAACCCAGAATGTCGTTGTAGATGAGAGCTACGCGCGCAAGCTTCCAACCGCCCAGCCTGGCCCCTACATCCTCGTTAGCGTGACCGACACAGGCTGCGGCATGGACGAAGCGACCAAAGCCCGCGTCTTTGAACCCTTCTTCACCACCAAGGATCCTGGCAAAGGCACGGGCCTCGGCCTCGCTACCGTTTACGGCGTCGTCAAGCAAAGCGGCGGCTTCATTTGGCTCGAATCGGAGCCCGGCAAGGGCGCTCGCTTCGAGCTGTACTTCCCGCGCACCGAAGCGCAGACCGAAAATAATTGCGCGGGCGGGGCATGCACCGAGGCCAGGGCCAAATCACCGCGAAAAACGATTCTCATTGTCGAGGATGAAAAGGAAGTGCGCGAGCTGGCTTCGGAATTCCTCAGCGCCGCCGGCTATGGCGTGCTTACCGCCGAGGACGGACTCGAGGCTCTTGCCACTGCGGAACGTATGGGCAAATCCATTCATCTCGTTTTGACGGACATGATCATGCCCAGGATGCGCGGAGTCGAACTTGGCCAGCGCCTTCGCGCTCTTCTGCCTCGCGTCAAAATCGCCTACATGACCGGCTATCTTGAAAAGAATGAAGGCGCGGAAGAACTACTCGAAGACGCCTTCTTCCTGCAAAAGCCTTTTTCCCGCGAGGCGGTCGTCAGCCTCGTCAAACATGCCCTCGAAACCGAGCATTATTCGCGCGCTTCCACCGCGCAGCTCACTGCGGTTTGATTGCTCACCAGGCTCTAATGGGCGGACGGTTTTCCCGCCGGGGGCGCGCTCGCCTTCCCCGCCGGTTTTGGATCTCCCGATTCGGATGCGCTCTTCACGGGATACGTTTGGTCGTACAATCGCACGATTTGTTCCGTGATGTCCGTCGAGGCATACATGACTGGCGTGGTCTGTGAGGAATCGTCCAGCACCGCGGCGTAACCGTTGCTTGGAGCGTATTTCTTCACAACCTCCATGAGCTTTTGCTCGATGCGAGTGATCACTTCGTTCTGCGCGTCGTTCAAGTCTTCCTGAAGATCGTTCTGTTTGCGTTCGAGCTGCCGCGTAAGCTTCTGGCCTTCGAGCGTCAGTTTCTCTTTCTCCTCGTCGCTAACAATATCCGCTCCCGCCCTGAGCTTCTGCTGAATATCGCTAATCTGCTTGTCCAGATCCTCGAGCTCCTTCCGCCGTGGCAGGAATTCAGCCTCCAGTTGCGCCGCAGCCTGCTTGCCTTCCGCCGTGTTGGCAATCGCGGCACGCATATTGATGGCCGCAACCTTCGTGCCAACTCCTCCCCCATCAGCGGACTGGTCCTGTGCGGGAAAGGCGGCCGCACACATTCCACACAGCATCGCCACGAACGTCGCCGCTCCGAGCGCCTTGCCAATTACGCGCCCCCGAATCGCTCCCATCCATTTCACGGTCTCTCTCCTTAATGCCAACAGACGGCAATTGCCATCTGCTTTTTCCTGCCGAAAAACACTTGTTTCTTCAGGCTCTTCCTGGTCAACGATTCTGTTTCAGGATTCTTTCTAGACCAGCCCCCGTCTCGTCGCATCCAGTCCGCTGGTTCTCTTCATTCCGCCGTTGTTTTATGTTGCCTCTACGTCACATGTTGCGATGCCAACCTCTCCATCGCGCGTTGCCCGTTCAGCTTCACGGAACACCCGTCCTCCCAGTTCCAAGCTCTTGCTCTATGTTGGCTGTATCACTCCCGGCTAATCACGCGTGGATGAGTCCGTGCTGCTCTTCCTGAATGGAAAAATGTGCGGCTGGCATTCCGAAGAGAGAGACTTTGCTCGAGCAATTTCAATGTCTGCGGGCGGCTTCTTCTAAACCGCCGTCCTTCGACAAATCACGATTCATTCGTAGCGTAGTGCTTCCATCGGATCGACAGAGGCGGCGCGGCGCGCGGGAACAAAGCACGCAAGCGCCGCGGTAGCAACAAGCAGCAGCGTTACAGCGCCGAGAATTACCGGGTCCCGCGAACTCTCGTTCACCCACTTCATTGCGAGTCTATTGAAGGCGATACACAGCAGAAGGCCCGCCGCCACACCGCCCGCCAGGTTGACCGCCGTCGACGAAAGCACCAGCCGTGACACATCCGCCGCGTTCGCGCCGAGCGCCATGCGAATGCCGAACTCATTGGTCCTCGTGGCGACCCCATAGGAGACGACGCTATACAATCCCACCGCGGCGAGAGCCAGCGCCAGAACCGAGAAAATCCCGAAGAGCGACGCAACCAGCCGCTGCTGGCCATACTCGGGGAGTTCCTTTATCCAACCCTCCAGATTCCGCGCATCGCCCATCACTTGCTGGTCGGGATCGACCTTCACGATCTGGGCACGAATGTCGTGCAGCACCGACAGCGGCGGGACCCGCGTGCGTACCAGGATCTGCGTGAACATCCACATCTTCAGCGTGTAAGGGATATACACCGCGGGCTTGATTGCGTTGCGCAGGCCGTCGTCTCGCGCGTCCCCGACAATCCCCACAATCTGCAGCCAGCCGTCGCTTCCGGGGGCAGCTGGCGAATAAGGCAGATCAGCCTTGAGTCCGTCCGTGCGCAACTCCTGTCCGATGGCGTTCCCGTTCGGCCAAAACTCGCGTGCCATGGTTTCGTTGATCACCGCCAGCGGGGCCCCGCGCATCGTTTCGGCATGATCCCAAATGCGGCCCTGCGCCAGCGGAATGTGCAGCAGCGGAAAGTATTCGGGACTGACGAAATTCAAGCGCACGGTTGGCTTCTCGGCATCTGCGCGCCCCATGATTTCGATCCGATTGTCGTTGCCGTTTGAAGGCGGCGTGGCATTGCTCGAGATGCCTGCCATTTCGACCTCCGGCATTGCCGCCAGCCGCGCGCGCAGTTGCTCGAAATATTCCGCACGGTCCTGCCAGGACATGTGCGTGTTGTCATGCACGGGTATCGGGACTGACATTGCAAAGTGCGGGTCGTAGCCAAGGTTCGCATTCAGCAGCTTGAGAAAACCTTTGCCCGCGGCGCTCGCCGCAGCCAACATCAGCAGCGTGAGCGCCACCTGCGCTCCCACCATCACGCTGTGCGTGTGCCGGGCCCGCGAACTCCCGCTGATGCGCCTCGTGCTGCTTTGCATTAGCCGGGCAAGGTCTGGGCGGGAAAGTTGCAGCGCCGGCCACAAACCGAAGACCATCGTCGTCGCAAACGCCAATCCAATGCTGAACAGCAGAACCGGCAAGTTCATTCTAATTACCGATTCAGCAGCAAACGTGTCCTCGGGCAGCCATGCCGTAATAAGCGCAAGGCTCTTCCACGCCAGCAGGACACCCAAAGCCGTTCCGGCCACAGCGATAGATAGCGATTCCGTCAGCAACTGCCGGATCATTTGCCAGCGGCTGGCACCGACGGCAGCGCGTACCGCCAATTCATGCTGCCGCTCTGTGCCTCGCGCGAGCAACAAAATCGACACGTTGGCGCAACCAATCAGCAACAGCGCGGCGACCGCCCCGAACAGCAGATACAAAATCGGCCCCAGCGGCCTGGCATAAATGTCGATGATGTTGCGTAGATTCACGCGGAACTTTTCCGGATAACGATCCGGTGATTGCTTGGCGAATTGCTCCATCAGCGGCTGGAGCTCGGCGTTCGCTTGCGCGACCGTAACTCCCGGCCGGAGCTTCACCGAATCGCCGTAGTAAAGCTTTGGATCGCTGGTGAGCTTTAGAGGAAGATAAAGGTCCGCTTCTCCCCACCGAAAACGAGGCGGCATCACCCCGACCACCTTATAAGGCTTGTGAACTAATTGAATGGTGCGGCCCACGACGTTCGGATCACCCACGTAATATCGTTGCCAGAACGGATAGCTGAGGACGACAACTGCCTGAGGGTCCTGGCCAAACGGCGCGTCAGAGGGCATTAACCAGCGGCCCATCAAGGCTCGAGTGCCCCAATGATTGGCCGCTTCGGGCGAAATTTCCATACTTCGAACGTCTTCGGGAAGGTCGCCATCGGTCGTCGTGAGATTCCACCCGCCCATCGCCACCACGTCTTCGAGCGACTTGGTCTTGCGAAGAATTTGTATCTCCGGACCGTTCAGGCCCGCGAACCGCTCGTGGCCAGTTTTGTCTTCAAGGCGAATCTCCATCATGCGGGCCGCATCCGGGTATGGGAAGGGATCGAGCAGCACCGCGTAAATCACGCTGAACATGGCGCTCGTAGCTCCAATTCCCAGCGCCAGCGACAGCACCGCCGTCAAGGTAAATCCGGGCCGCTTGCGCACCTCCCGCGCCGCATAGCGCAAATCGGAAAGCAGAGAATTCATTGTGGGCGCTCCCATCCCCCGTTCGACGATAACCCTCAGCGCTGGTTAGTAGAGTAGACGTAGACGGCGCCAATTTGTTCCATCCTGGTCCAGCCACGCACAAGCCCGGTTCTCCTCTTTCTTCTTGATTCCTGCCCGCCCCGAGGATGGTCGAAGGGCGGCCCTTAAAAGAGAGGAGCTCTATGATGTACCAGTCACGAGTCACCAGTCACTTCCCGTATGCTAGGATTCTTGGACCTTGTCAGAAAAAACCAAGCTGCAGAGCCTCTGGTTCTCCGTCGTCGTTCTTTTTGCCATCAATATTCTCAATTTTTACGACCGCCACGTCCCCGGCGCCCTCGTCGAGCCCATGCGCAAGGAGTTCCATCTCGACGACACGCAGATCGGCCTGCTCGGCAGCGCCTTCATCTGGATTTACGCCATCATCGGTGTGCCCCTCGGCCGCATCGCAGACACAGGGAGCCGCAAGAAACTTCTCGCTTGGGGAGTCGTCGTTTGGGCCGCGCTGACCGCTTCCGCTGGGCTCGTCACAACCTACGCTTTGCTTCTCTTTTCACGCGTGGGCGTTGGCGTCGGCGAGGCCGCTTGTGCGCCAACTGCGACGAGCTGGCTCGGCGATCTTTTCCCCCCTCAAAAACGCTCGCGCGTTCTCGCGCTCTTTATGCTTGGCGTGCCGGTTGGCGGCGCACTCGGTTATTTTTTCAGCGGACCGCTGGCACAAGCTTACGGCTGGCGGGCGGCCATGGTTATTGCGGCGCTCCCTGCGTTGCTCTTGGTGCCGGCATTGCTGATGCTCCGCGAACCGGAGCGCGGCGCAAGCGAAATCCATCAGCAGCCTCTCACACGTGCCTCGATGTGGAGCGTACTGCGCATCCCCACGTTGTGGTGGATCATTGCCTCCGGCGCTCTGCTCAATTTCAACGCCTACGCCTTCGCCACTTTCTTGCCCGCCTTTCTCAGCCGTGTCCATGGCCTCTCGCTTGCCAACTCGGGCATCGCCACCGGCATCGTCTACCTCTCGGGCGGCGTCGGTGGCGGCGTGTTCGCCGGCTATCTTGGCGATTGGATCGTTTACCGGCGCAAAGACGGCCGCATGCTTTGCGCCGCAGTCCTGGCACTCATCGCGATTCCCTTTGCGTGCGTGGGGATTCTCCAACCGGCGGGCTCTTTGTATACGGCGATGCTGTTCCTGGGGCTGACCTATGCGGCGCTCACGACGTATTACGGCCTTGTGTACTCCGCGATCCAGGACATCGTGGCGCCGGATCAGCGCGGAGCGACTATGGCGATCTATTTCATGGCAATGTATCTGTGCGGAGCATCCTTTGGACCGCTCTTGACCGGGAAATTGAGCGATGTGCTCGCTCACCGTGCCGCCGCGCTCGCCGGCTCCGCCTCGATTACCGAAGCCTTCCGCGCCGTTGGCCTCCAACAAGCCATGCTCATCATCCCGGTTCTCTGCATCGCTCTCGCGTTCGTCTTGTACATGGGCTCAAGGACAATCATATCGGATATCGCGCGGCGCGAAGCCGCCGCTGACGTCCCGAGCTCCAACGCGTCTTAACGCTCGGCGGGCGGAGAGAACAGGTAGAATAGCCGGACGGGGTGAGGAATGAAATCCGGCAAACAACAAAGCGCGACGCCCGAGGCCAATCTTTCACGGGCGAAGCGCATCCAGCGCGAAATCATCGCCTGGATGTGGGTCGTGCTCCTCTTTTTGCTCATCAATGGAACCATCGGCCAGGCGCGCGTAATTCCTTCGGGTTCCATGGAAAATACACTGTTGATCGGCGACCACCTCATCATGAGCCGGGTCGGCTACGACGCTGGCGTGCCTTTCACGCACTGGCATGTGTCGCTTTGGCGGAATCCCAAGCGTGGGCAAATCGTGATTTTCACTCCGTTTGTCGCGCAAGAAACGTCAGACATTATCAAGCGTGTCATCGGCTTGCCCGGTGAAACCGTGGACATTCATGATGGTGCCGTGTGGATCGATGGACGAAAACTCGCCGAGAATTATACGACCGGCCCGACCGAGCCTTACCATATGCACCTGCCCTATAAGGTTCCCGCCGATTGCTATTTCGTGATGGGCGACAACCGCGGAAATTCCTACGACAGCCGGTTCACGGGCTGCGTCCCGCGAAAAAACATCATCGGAACGCCCGTAATGATTTACATGTCGCTCGAAGCCTCGCCGGACGCCTGGGAGCCCGGTCAAATCCGCGAGCGATTCCTGGCATACGCCAATGCCGTGCTTCATCCAAGCGAAATTCGCTGGAAGAGGCTCTTTACAACTTTTTGAAGGCAACTCACGCCGATCGAATCATCAGGAATCACAACGAGGGGACATCAACGACATGACGGAGACAGCGCAAGAGTACACGAAACGGATTTTGGGAAACGTCGCGGGAAAAGATCCGCTGAAGACGCAGACAGCAACTCCTAAAACTTTGGAAAAATTGTTAAAGGGCGCAACCGCATCCAAACTCCGCAAGCGTCCCGCGCCCGGCAAATGGTCCGTAGGAGAAATCCTCGCTCATCTGGCCGACGCCGAAATCATCGTAGGCTGGCGTCTCCGGTCCATCCTCGCTGCACCCGGCACGCCAATTCAAGCCTATGACCAGGACACCCTGGCCGCCGCGCGCAATTACGCAAAACACGATCCGCGCAAAAGCCTCGAGCAATTTCGCGCCATCCGCGAGGCAAATCTCGCGCTCTACAAATCCCTAACCCCGGAACAATGGAAGCACTTCGGGATGCACGCGGAGCGCGGCGAAGAGACTCTCGAAAGAATCTTGCAGATGATGGCCGGGCACGACCTCAATCACCTTGCGCAGATTGAAGGCATCCTAGCGAAGAAGAAATAGCCAATCAACTTTCCGCTTCTGAAGCGGACCGGACTCTCTAGCTTCACCGTTCCGATTAGAAGGAACACTTCACTCGTCTCCGCGGACTTGCCACCAATCGAGCCGCTCGAATTCCCCCAGTTTTCCCGCGCCGTGTTGGCCGTACCACGTTCGCCAAGCTTCCGCATTGGCCGGCAAATTCTCATCTGTAATTTCGTGCAGCGCCAAAAATGACCAGTTGCGCGTTTGCGCATCGGTGTGTGTATCCGATACGAGCTCTAGGAATTTCGGAACCATGCGCATCCTCTGCGCGCGCGTGAAATTGCCGCAATCGGACAGGTTGCATCCCGCGCGGTTGCGAACATTCATGGAAGGATCCTGGGTGAAAGATTCAAAGAGCTCGTCAAGCGCTTCGTCCTTCCCCAGGTAACGCATTCCTTCGACCGCCCACTGGCGGACGTAAGCGTCCGGGTCGTGCTTCGCATACTCGAGAAGAACGGGATGAATTTTTTCGTAAGCGACTCCGCGACCCGCAAGCATGCCCAGAAAATACACCGCCGCCGCGCGGTATTTCAGATCCGTCCGCGCTCGTTCGATCAGCATGTCCGCCGCTTGCTCGTTTTTCTGCCAGCCGTCCAAAGCCAGATTGATATCCGCAATAGCGTAACGCACGCGCAAGTCGCTCGAATATTCCGATCGCCGCTCGAGCTGCTTCATGCGGTCCGTCAAACGAACGTGGCCCACCCAGCTTTCGACTTGCTGTTCGAACAGCTCGAGCGCCCTCGGATCGTGGCCGATGGCGCGTTCCAGCAATTCTTCCGCTTGGTCCTGCGCCGGCAGCGCCAGCACGCGCTCGGCGTCCGCGTTCGTCATGAACTTCGCAAAATGCCGCGGTGCCGGAACGGCAGCCGTCGCCGCAGTGCGGGCCCGGTTAGCGCGCGCCGCGCCCGCCACCGATTTGAGATTCGCGAACCGCCAGCCCTGCCACGCAAACATACCTCCGGCGAACAACGCAAACACGGCGAGCGAAAGAATCGTGGACGTGCTTGATTGCTGCCGCGACTGCGGCCAACCAGTGCGCGCAGCCCCAAATGGAGCGGATCCGCTTCCTGGCTGTGGCGGCTCCGAAGGAGCGCCAAGCGGAGCAGTAACCTCGACGCGCGTATCGATTTTTAAGCCGGCGAGCGTTTCGATTTGCGAAACGATCCAGCGCGCCTCCTGGCGGCTGTCGATTTCATCCGCCAGCGTGACGCGCCGCCCATCTTTCGTCCGCAATCGAATGGCATACGTCGTGCTCCACGGGTTGCTTCCTTGCTGTCCTCCAGTGACAGGAACAATGGCGTCAATCTCCGAAACTTGAAAACGTTTTGTCCTCCCCACGCCGAGTACGCGAGTGACGGAAACTATTTCCCCGTTGCCAACCCGGATTCGCGCGGTCCCCAAAACGGAATGAAACACCGCGAAAATCAGCAGCAAGTCAAACGCACCGAACACAAGCGCGAAAAGCCAGGGCGCACTGGATCGGAAGAGAAAATAGACGACGCCGCTCCACACAGCCGTAAATACCACTAGAAAAAGCGCCCGCGCCGGGCTGCGAAAAGCATGGAAGTAAAATTCCGTGCCTCCCGCTTGCGACGAGATGATAACCTTCGGATTCTCTGGCGCGGTTATCGGCGACGTTTCCGCGTCGCTTGAAAACCTGCTTGCGAACCCGGAGTTCCGCGAAGACGAATCTGCACCCGCCTCGCTTGTCGAGGCCGAAGTTCGAAACACCGGCAATTCGAAATCATCTTTGTAATCCACGCCGGGAACATCCGCATAAGCATGAAGGAGCCACAGGACTTGATCGGAAGGAATGTCGTGATCGGTCACGTAAGCATCCGCCGGAATCGCGAATTCCACTGGAATTGTCCTGCCTAGCGGGTCCATCCCTATCGCGCCCGACGGAACATTTTTGTCGGTTTGCCAAAGGACGGTTTGCACCGTGGTGCGGTCATTGCCAGAACCGGTAATCGTTCTGCGAACGCAGCTTAGTCGCAGATCAATGCCATGCGAGGCATCCGTATCAAGCTTCAGATGAATTCTTGCCGTGAGCTGTCCGTCGGGAGTGACTGGCAGCGAATCAAGCTGCAAATACGTGTCGCCAAATCGCCGATGGCGAAGGCTGGCGCGCAGCGCGTAGACGAAAGGAATCACGCCAATGAGGCAAGAACCGCCGACCAAAAATACCCGAGGGTCATTGGCGCGGACTAGTTGGGGAATGCTGGCCGCCACGGGGATCAGCACCATGTTGCAGGCAATACAAACCACCCACGCCGTGATTGCACTTTTCTTGTGCAGACTCTCCGCCCTGCTCCTAGCCCAATCCGCCCTCCATAACCAGGGTGACGATGGACTTGCTTCTTCCACCGCGGCTTGCTTCTTCAAGCGGCCGTAACCATAGAAAGCCGCGAATAGAATCCCTGCACCGATGGCGGAGAAAAGCAAAGCGATGGCGGCGGCCGCAATCGTGCCGCTGGCGGCGGTGTTGCGCCCATTCGCCAGAAACGTAAACAGCGCGAGCAGCCCCGGCACCAAAAACATCAGCCCGAAAAATGCCAAAAAAACAGCGGCCCCTTTGGAAGGCTTGGTCATACGTCAATTTTAGAAGTTATTCTTGCCCGCGAACTTGGCCTGAAGTACAGGTTTGTTCTCGTAGTTATAACCTCCGGGGCAAGGAGAGCGGCTGAATCATCTGCGCTGCTCTAGAACAGCGAGAAAATGGCAAAACCAAAAGATTCGGGAAAGAATCGAGCGGCTTTGAGATCTCGCCGCGCCACTAGCGGGCGGCGGCACCCTTGGACTGGCCGAAAGCTGGCGCCACGCCCAACTGCTGCATCATGCCGAGATAATCCAAGCTAACGTAGGAATCCATGATTTTCCCGTTGGCGACGTGATGGATGGTGATCCCTTCGACCGTGATCTTCTTGTTGGTCGCGGCTATTCCGCGAAACTCCCTCTTGTGCGTGCCGGAAATGATCCACGAGGCGACCACTTTGTCTTTCTCGGAGATGCCATCTTCCACAGTGAACTGCAGATCAGGAAATGCCGCGATGAACTGCGTACAAACGCGCTTGTAAGCTTCCGGGCCGACGGCCGACCCGGAGAGATGCGGGTCGTGAAGCGCGTGGCTGGGAGAGAGCACTTCGCTTGCAACTTCAAGTCGGCGCTTGTTCCAGACTTCTTCATAGAGGCGGCGAACCACAGCCTTTGTTTCTGTTGACATGCAGTCCTCCATCGCTGGAGCCGGCGTGGACTCCACAGAGATGGGCCCGGCCTCACAACTCGCGGAGGTGGGAACGGCGGCGTGAGGCTTGCGAAAGCGTACTCGCAAGAATTGCGGTTTGCAATCCGCCGCTCCAGCAATGCAGGGGATTTGGATTTTTGAAGCGCCGAGCAGTCACACATCTAAACCGCGTCTGAAAACCGCTCGATTCACAGACGGAAACCGCCCATCGGCGGATTCAGCAGAAGCTGCGCACCAAAAAAAACGCGGCAAGATGGAACCATCCTGCCGCGGGTTGCCGGCCACCAGCAGCTAATTAATGACGGTGAGCTCTGGATTCTACCGAGTTCGTGAAGAACGGCAGCGCAGTAGATGAAGTGATTACCGCCCGCGCCACCACCGAATCGTTCTCTCGGCACTCCGAGGAAACAGCAGCGTTGATGGATACGGTTTGATCCGCACCCGAAGCCAGCCGCCCAAGAGTGACCACCACTTCATTGCCCTCCACCGTAATGGTGTCGCTCGTAGTGCCGGCGAAGCTTACTTTCGGCGAGAGGAAGAACTTCACCTGCGTACCGTTCAAGGAATATTGCGAATTGTTTCTGATATCCACCGTGTAAGTGATCGTGCCCCCCGGTGGAACACGCGTCGGCGCGGAAAGCTTCGCCTCCATTGACGAGGCGACATCCGGTTTGGTCACGGTCCACTTGTCAAGCAGAGCCGAAGTCCCCGTCGCAGGCGACGAAATCACCTGTCCCGTCGTGGGATCCACTTGCGTATCAGGAATGGGATCGTTCAGCGGCTTTCCATTAACGTCCGTGCCATACGGCGCCGGATCGGCGGAAGTCGCCGAGGAAGTGGATTGCAGCGGCTCGCTGATCTGGTAAAGCGTCAGCTTGTTGTGATCCACAAGAACTTCCCCGAAGGAAAAGACTTTGGCTTTGAACTTGGCATCGATCTTTTCCCCAGTGCCGGCATTGGGAACGAAATTGATCATTTCCGGATTGGTCAGATTGACGTCCAGCCACGACCCGGGGCCTTGCGGAACCGTCAGCCCCGGTTCATCCGTGAACGTTCCAGTAGCCGAGTCATCCTGATCGAGCCCCACCCCGCTGCCGCGAGGCGGCGCGTAGTTGCCGTCAAAATCGCGGTTGCCGCCCGCGCCTTCGACGACATACAGCACGCCATCCGGCACCGTGTCGGTGGTGCCGTTAAACTGATCATCCACATAAACTGCGGGCGTTCCGGCCGTCGCGCTCACTGGCCCCGCTGTGCGGTCTGTGGCGCGCATCGGTAGCGAGCGCTGGTAGTTGTGGTCGTGCCCGTTAAACACGAC
This sequence comes from uncultured Acidobacteriota bacterium, assembly GCA_963843265.1. Classification (GTDB taxonomy): domain Bacteria; phylum Acidobacteriota; class Terriglobia; order Acidiferrales; family UBA7541; genus Acidiferrum. Next base: position 247,795 of record CAWJJR010000010.1, read on the forward strand.
GCTGACGCCGTGATCCTCCAGCACCTTGGCGACGGCGCGCATCTGGTTGTTCACGATCGTCGCGTCTCCGGATGTGAATGCCGGTTGGTGATAGACGACAAACTTCCAAAGTTGCTTGCTGGAATCGAGATCGTTGATGACCCACTGCTTGAGTGCGGAAGGATACGCCGTGAAGACTGGAGGCGCGGCGTTGTACGCGTTTGTGATGGGAAGATTGTCGTCGAAGAGATGCGGATTGGCATCGAGATACAGGAAGTGCGCATTCCCATAGTCGAAGGAGTAGTTGCTCTGGTGATCGATCTGGGATGACACACCTTTGCCGGTGTTCACCTTAGTGGAGTCGCGAAACGCCTGGAGCGCGGCAGGCGATGTGTAGTTCTTTTCCAGGTAGGAAAATGTCATGCCTGTAGCCGCGGGCGTATCGCCATTCCAGTCATACAAAATGTCAAATCCCTGCGGTCCGTTCTGCGGAAAATAAAAATCAGTAAAGTAAGACAACGCATCGCCTCCGCCGATATTCCCGGCAAAGAGCGGCGCCGAATCGCTGGCCAGAAGATTCGCCGAAACTCCCGTGCTGCCCAGATCGTGGTTCCCATCCACGTGAAAATACAATTTGCTGCGCAGAATGGGCGCTCCCGTTTCGTTCGAGTCCGTGTCGCTGTTGTACACGGGGAAAAAGAAGTCTCGGTAGCTGTCTTCCGAGCCGTACGTATATACGTTGTCACCAGTGTTGACAATGAAGTCCGCCGCCGGCAGCGACGGCTGGTTCGCCAGCGCGATGTTGGCGGTGTTGTTGATCAGGTGCGCGATCCGCGCTTCATAGTCGACCACGTAGGATGCGTTGGGCACTGTCGGAAAGAAGCCTTCATCCCCCACGACCACAAACGAATACGTCGGCCCTTGCTTTCGGGTTCGGAACGAAGCTGTGAACCCGCCGCTAGGCATACCCGGCCCCGTCACCGTGTAGCTGTAAACAGAGTCAAATCGCAGGCCGGAGAGCACGGCAATGTAGTTCGTGTGCGCTCCATAAGCTCCAGGAATAGTGGGAAGCGTTGGATCAGCTGCAAGGTAGTTATCAACAACTCGGCCGCTCGGCCGCCCGAACCTCGAGAAACGCCCCGGCCCGCTGAGCGTGACTTTGTAAGCCGAAGCGTTAGGAGTAGTTTCGTTGGTTTGCCAGGCAACCACAATCTGGTCGGAGAAACCGAAGGTTCCGTTATCGCCCAGCTGGATATACGGGGCGAAAGTGACTTGCTGAGCGGACGCCGCGGGAGCCAGCGCGATGCACAAAGCTGCGGCGAGAGCAAAGAGCCCTGATACGAGGCCCGCACTTGGGGACAATTTCATAATGATCTCCTAATTGCATTTGAGTGACTCGGCAGGCGAATGCTGTGCAGACTATGAGATCCGTTCCAGCATCGCACCACGAAGCTGGCCGCGAAGGTACGTCGTCATCCGTAAAAGCGGAATGAACGCCGCTTCAATATTCGTATTTCAGGGTTGGTGTCCTAATGTGGAGTGCGGGAGCCACGCTCCCGCTTTTGCGAATGATGACGCTGAAAAAACTTCCGCTTTTCAGCCCACCCTGCATGCCTGAGATTCGGCCTCGCCTTTTGATCGACGCGCCGAGAACACGCAGCTGCTTAAATTAGGACCCTACCATTTCAAGGCTTTTATTCCTTGTCCCGATTGGTGTATAATGTGTCCAGGGGAATTTGTAGCTCGTCACCTCACTTTAGCAGCACGACTCCGTTTTATCTCGAGCCGTCATTCATCTTCCCGCAATCTCTGCCCTTCACACTTGGAACGGCCCGATCTAGCCGCAGGCTCCTTTTCATCAGCGGCCTCTCGCTGACCGCTTTTCTCTGAAAAGCGCCCGCAGGAAATCCAGCCATCCACGAATAAGGACCCATGATGCAGACGACCAGACGGCGCTTCCTCAAAAACTTAACTTGGATGACCGCCGCCGCGGCTGTGCCAGCAGCGAGCGCCGCGAACGCCGCTGGGGGTGTTGCCACCGGACAGATGATGAATACGAGCGCGCTGGCTCGCTTTGTCGATCCCTTGCCGGTGCCGGTTCTGGCAAAACCCGCGGGGTTGCGGCCAAGTCCCGCAGATCCCTCATTCCAAATCCCTTATTATTGGATTGCCATGCGCCAATTTCAGACGAAGGTCCATCGCGACGTGCCGCCAACATCGTTCTGGGGATACGGCGGATCGTGCCCTGGTTTGACGATTGAGGCGCGAAGCGGGAAACCGATATTAGTCGAGTGGGCGAATGAACTTCCGAGCCAGCATATTTTCCCCGTAGACCACACCCTTCACGGCGCGGAGGCCGCCAAGCCGGAAGTGCGCACGGTCGTCCATCTTCATGGCGGCAGAACGCCGCCGGAGAGTGATGGCTATCCGGAAGACTGGTTTGTGCCTGGAAAATCCGCCACTTGCTACTACCCTAATCAGCAGGAAGCCGCCGCTCTCTTCTATCACGATCACGCCATGGGCATCACTCGCCTGAACGGCGTTGCCGGTTTGGCGGGACTTTATTTGATTCGAGATGAGTTTGAAGATGGCTTGAATTTGCCGAAAGACGCTTATGAAATTCCGCTCGTCATTTTCGACCGGTCGTTTCGGCCCGACGGCCAAATTTATTATCCCGTTTCCGGCAAGCCCGGCTCGCCGTGGGTCTCCGAATATTACGGCAGCGCCATTCTGGTGAATGGCAAGATTTTCCCGTATCTCGAAGTCGAGCCGCGCAAATACCGCTTCCGCTTACTGAACAGCTCAAATGGCAGTTTTTACCGGCTATCTTTTGCTCCGGATGAAAAGTTCACTTCGGAAGGCCTCGCGTTTCATCAAATCGGCAGCGAGCAGGGTTTCCTTCCATCTCCCGCGGAAATGAACATGCTGATCCTCGGCCCCGGAGAACGCGCCGACATGATTCTTGATTTCAGCGGCCACGCCGGCAAAGAAATCTATCTGCGAACGGACGTCGCCATCGTCATGCAGTTTCGCGTCTCGTCGGGGAAGACTCCCGATTCATCCTCTTTGCCGGCGAACCTGCGGCCTGTGCCGCGTATCCCGGAAAAGGCCGCCGTGCTGACCCGTGAGCTAACTCTCTCCGATTACCAGAACCGCCTGGGAATGTCGAAAGTCATGCTCCTGAACGGCACCCATTGGAACGAGCCTGTGACAGAAAAACCGGCTCTGAATTCCACCGAAATCTGGTCGTTTATCAATCTTACGGACGATTCCCATCCGATCCATTTGCACCTGGTCCGCTTTCAAATCTTGGACCGCCGGCCGTTTGATTTGGAGGTCTACCAGTTGACGAGGAAGATTGTCCTGACCGGCCCCGCAATCCCGCTCGCCCCCGGCGAGCTGGGATGGAAGGACACAGTTCGCGTGGACCCCATGACGATTACACGGATCATCGTGAAGTTAGAAGGGTTTGCGGGAAAATACGTCTGGCACTGCCACATGCTCGAGCACGAGGACAATGAAATGATGCGCCCCTACGTGATTAGCACGGCCTGAGCGTGCTCGCTCCGCCATTCTGTCTCTGAGATTCCCTGATGACCGTTGCGGCCTCAGAGCCTCGTAGGGGCGGGCTTGGCCCGCCCTTATCTGTAGGGTAGACCCCGGGAACCGAACACCAGCTTGAACTGTGTCCGTCTTGACACATTTATATCATAGTTTCATAGAATGATTGAGTGAACTGACATGCCATCGATTGAAATCCCCGATTCCCTGTATCTTCGACTGCAAAAGCTCTCTGTCCCGCTTGTCGATACGCCGGCTACGGTGCTCGAGCGGTTGATCACCCTCTATGAAGATCACGTGCCGCTGGCTAGTCAAATCGCGCTGGATCCCGAGTCGGCCACGGGCACGAGGCCGGCATCTCAGCGCGAGTTTGAGCCCAGCAAAGTGCCCAGCCTACGGCATACGAGAATTTTTGCCGCCGACTTCGGTGGCCGAAAGGCGGACGGCTGGAATAGCTTGGTCCATGTAGCTCATATTGAGGCAGTTAGACGCTTAGGCTCGATAGAAGCGGTGCGGCGAATTAGCAGCGCAAACATGATCCTTGGCCGCGCAAACTCGGAACAATCCAAGAGAGGGCTTCGCTACGTGGCCGAAATTAACGCCTGCATTCAGAACGTGGACGCGGAGCACGCCTGGTCGAACACCTTCCGCTTGGCGAAAACGCTGCGAGTGCCCGTCGAGGTGGAATTCCAATGGCTGCAAAAGAGCGAAGCAGCGTACCCCGGCAAAACGGCGCGCATCTCCTGGAAGCCGAAGGAGACATAATTCACGCAATCACCAGCATGCGCTTTGCTGACGATTTTCCGCTACACTACCGGCATCCCATCGAGCAGGAACGTGCCATGCGCCACATCGATATTGACTCGCTTTCCGAAGAAGAACTCATTGAGTTGAATCATAAGGTCGTAGCTCGACTCAGGTTCCTCCACCAAATGCGCTCGCACTCCGCGATGCTGGATTTTCGCATCGGCGAAAGAGTGAAATTCCATCCCGACGGCCGCCCCGTAGTGTTCGGAACGCTAACTCGCTATAACAAGAAAACGGTCACGGTAGTCACGGACGCCGGCGAAAACTGGAATGTAGCGCCGAGTTTGCTGAGCAAAGTCGATTCGCCATCGGCCCGGAAGAGCAAACCTGATGATGACGGAATCGTGCAATTCCCTGATCGCGCGTCCGAAAAATAGGGGCACACCGCCGAGATGCAACAGAAGATATGGAATAATCCACCGCGGAAATTTCTGAGTTAAGAATCAGGGAATAGCGACAAGCCAAAAGAAAGACCTAGACGTAAAACCGACGTCTGGGGCACCCAGCCGATGCTTATCTGAATGGGGAAAACCAAAACTTGTCGCACCCGGCGACACTTATTTTTTGAGATCGAAGTTGGAGGGACGCTTCTTCTTGATCGCGAAGGTTTTCCATTGGCCGTCTTGGTATTCTCTTACTTGAGTTACGCAGCCTTCCCTTGAGATTCTCGCGGTAGATGGCTTTCTTCGGCGACTCAGTTCGTGAAGCATATCGGACATGGCTGAAATGATTCGCGGTCCCCATTGCTTCGGCCCTTCATTATTGTCGGTGGTCACGAATACAGCGATTTTTGCTTCGACTATTTCTTTTGCCCAGGTGTAAACCAAATCTTGGTCACCGGTCAGCAGAACACGATTTTTCAGTCCGCAATCGTAGATGAGCACGGGGTCAGCAATCCTGGATTCCGCACCCCCGAATTCTTCATAGATGGTGACAAGCAAAAACGAGGCATCCCGAAGCATTTTCGCCAACTCGTTTCTCCCGAAAGTCCGGTCGAGAAAAAAGATCGGCGGTTCGTCAGGCGGCTGCTCTCCACTCGTAATCTTCGATCGCTTCTTTGACTTCAATCTCTTCTAGTCCGTAGTCTCTCGCGATTTCCGGTTCGAGTTCCCCAGACTTCTTTCGGCCCCACAGCACGGAGGCAGAAATCCCGCGATCTTTGACAATTGGCTTTCCAGAGGAGAATAGCGGGTCGATCGCTAGCCGCCGAGAATGGATGGGAAATACTCTAATCGGCATGCCGTGTCCGTCGCGCGGAATCAATGTCAGGTACTTATCGAGGATCTCCCTCATCGCGCGCTGCCCGTGGGCGGTGGCATTGATCGTCGAGCCGAGATGCTTCACAAATATTTCCTTGCCGGAGGTCTCAAAATCGTGGCTTAAGAGTGGATGCGGGCCGGGAATCGTTTCGTGAACGTAGTCGAGGGCCTTGCGCACGTTTTTGAAGGGAACGCCCCTCTTCTCGGTGGTGGAGCGCAGAATGTGGGCTTCCACGAGATTGAAGAAAGACAATAGCTTGTTCTTCTTGTCGGCCAAGGTAATGAGCGGCTTAAATGTGCGATGAACGCCAGAGGCCGTGACGTAATCTTGCCCCTGCGTCCAGGCGTGAAGCGTAGTTCGAGGGACGCGAACGTAAAACGCGGCTTCCGAAATGCTGTATCGCGGGAAGTCCCTAACATCCCCGTGCGTTCGGACGTTGTGTTTTCTTGGCATGACGGTAAGAACTCTTTTGATGACTAGCCCGAATTTCTCATTCTAAATTGAAAAAGGCTGTTGCTTCATGGCATAACTCTCTTGTCTAGAAAGAAATCCTGCCAAGGAGGAGCAACAGCCTTATGAGCACAGAGTGTAACCAGTTTGTCTTCGTATTTCATCCCCAAAAGCGACGCGAGATCCGGGCGCAGTTTGATGGCGGAGTGATCACCAGCGATGGTGGTGGTCTGCTCTTGCGGGAGGTTGAGAAGCGCATTGGGATCCTGCGCCAGTTTGCCGCCTGCTTCACCGATTATCGGAATCCCGATCTGATCGAACATACGGTGAAGGAATTGGTGGCCCAGCGAGCTTATGGGCTGGCCCTGGGCTACGAAGATCTGAACGATCACGAGGAGTTGCGAAACGATCCCTTGCTGGCGGTGCTGGTCGAGAAGGCGGATCCCGGCAGCCAAGTGTTAGCCGGAAAGAGCACCCTGAATCGGCTGGAACTGACCAAAGAGACGGCCAGTCGGAAGGAGCGCTACAAAAAGATCGTGCTGGATCATGGAGCCGTGGACCGGCTGCTGGTGGAAGTCTTTCTGCAAGCCCACCGGGAGGAGCCGAAAGAAATCATTTTGGACCTGGACGCCACTGACGATCCGCTGCACGGGAAGCAGGAAGGACGTTTCTTCCATGGCTACTATGGACACTACTGCTACCTGCCGTTGTACATCTTCTGCGGAGAGTTTCTGCTGTGTGCGCGGTTGCGATCGTCGAACATCGATGCGTCGTCGGGGAGTGTTGAGGAACTGGAGCGCATCGTGGCCCAGATTCGTTCCGCGTGGCCCCAGGTGCGTATCGTGGTGCGTGGAGATTCGGGATTTTGCCGCGAGGAGCTGATGGCTTGGTGTGAAGCGAACCGCGTAGAGTACGTGCTGGGACTAGCGAAAAACGAACGTTTGAAGACGGAGATCGCCAAGGAGATGGCGGAGGCGAAAGCGCAGTACCAACAGACCGGACGCGCGACTCGACTGTTCAAAGAGTTCTTCTATCAGACGCTGAAAAGCTGGAGTCGTGCGCGACGCGTGGTGGCCAAGGCCGAGCATCTGGAAAAGGGAGAGAACCCGCGATTCGTAGTGACCTCTCTGAGCGGAGAAGCATGGCCGGCACAGGCGCTGTATGAAGAGCACTACTGCGCCAGAGGGGATATGGAGAATCGGATTAAAGAGCAGCTGATGCTATTCAGTGACCGCACCAGCACGCACTACCTGCGCAGCAATCAACTGCGCTTGTACTTTTCTTCGATCGCCTATGTGTTGTTGCAGATGCTACGGCGACTGGGACTGGCGGGAACGGAGTTGGCCCAGGCGCAGTGCTCCACCATTCGGCTCAAGGTGTTGAAGATTGGCGCGCTGATCCGCATCACGGTGCGCAAGGTGTGGGTTTCGCTGGCTGGGGGCTATCCCCATGTCGAGTTGTTCCGGCAAGTCCATGAAAAGCTGTGCGCCGTGCCCGTAAAGTATTGAAACAGAAAGACTCCGACCACTTTTATTCTGGCTCCTGTCAACCGGTGGTAAGGTGTGCGCCGAAACAGGCTCAGAGAGTAAAAACCTCTCACGCAAAACGAAAAACGGATCAGCTACACATCAACAACCCGCGAAAAAACTCGCAACCCCTTGTTCGAGCACACTTCATTCCTCTTATGCCAGGCTGTGAGAGATGTGGGCTAGGTCCGCGCAGTGGAACCCAGGTGGTACAACTGTACGGCTATAACCGATTGTAAATCAATCTCGCCCGCAGCGGAGCTTCTTGTTTTCTGTCCGGATACTCCTGCGGTCGACAGGCCTCGGCGGGGTGAGGCGACATCTTCGCGAATACACTAGAAAACAAAAAGGGCCGCGGAGTGGACGCGCGGCCCTGAGACGCACTGCTGAAGTTGTTTTACTTTTTGACCCGGTGCTGGAGACTCAACGGCGAAACAAAGAGACCGTCAGAAGCTCAACGCATGCGGGCCCAACGAAAAAGGGGTGAGCCGAGGCTCACCCCTACGAGATGTTTTGCTCTTTGACCGATACGATCTGACAGAATCCGCCCGAATCCTGGATTAAACCAGGTTGTAAACCGAACGTGTATCCCTGCAATTCGTGAGAAGAGCGGGATACATTTGCGTGGCATGATCCGCACACCATAGCGGGTTGAGCCACGACTACTTTAGAAAGGAGGTGATCCAGCCGCAGGTTCTCCTACGGCTACCTTGTTACGACTTCACCCCAATCATGAGTCATACCTTGGGCGCTTGCTTCCTTGCGGTCAGCGCGGCGACTTCTAGTACAACTCACTTTCGTGATGTGACGGGCGGTGTGTACAAGGCCCGGGAACGTATTCACGGCGTCGATCTGATACGCCATTACTAGCGATTCCGGCTTCATGCAGTCGAGTTGCAGACTGCAATCCGAACTGAGCAGAGTTTTCTCCGATTAGCTCCCCCTCGCGGGTTGGCAACGGTTTGTGCCCTGCATTGTAACACGTGTGTAGCCCTGGACATAAAGGCCATGCGGACTTGACGTCATCCCCACCTTCCTCTCCGTTATCCGGAGCAGTCCACGTAGAGTTCCCTCCTTGCGGAGTGGCAACTACGTGCAGGGGTTGCGCTCGTTGCGGGACTTAACCCAACACCTCACGGCACGAGCTGACGACAGCCATGCAGCGCCTCCACACTTGTCCCTTGCGGGAAGGCCATATTTCTATAGCTAGTCAAGTGCGCTTCGAGCCCAGGTAAGGTTCCTCGCGTAGCGTCGAATTGAACCACATGTTCCACCGCTTGTGCGGGCCCCCGTCAATTCCTTTGAGTTTCAGTCTTGCGACCGTACTCCCCAGGTGCAGGACTTAACGCGTTAGCTCCGGGACGACGCACGAACGTGCGGCACCCCAAGTCCTGATCGTTTAGGGCTAGGACTACCAGGGTATCTAATCCTGTTTGCTCCCCTAGCTTTCGTTCCTCAGCGTCAGTAGTGGTCCAGCGCGCCGCTTTCGCCACGGGTGTTCCTGCAGATATCTACGCATTTCACCGCTACACCTGCAATTCCACGCGCCTCTCCCACACTCAAGCACAGCAGTTTCGGAAGCAGTCTCTGAGTTAAGCCCAGAGATTTCACTCCCGACTTGCCACACCGCCTACGAACCCTTTACACCCAGTAATTCCGAGCAACGCTGGCCCCCCACGTCTTACCGCGGCTGCTGGCACGTAGTTAGCCGGGGCTTCTTATACCCGTACCGTCAGTCCCCTTGCGGGGCATTCGTCCGGGTCGAAAGGGGTTTACACTCCGAAAAGCTTCATCCCCCACGCGGCGTCGCTGCATCAGGCTTTCGCCCATTGTGCAAGATTCCCCACTGCTGCCTCCCGTAGGAGTCTGGACCGTGTCTCAGTTCCAGTGTGGCTGGCCATCCTCTCAGACCAGCTAACGATCAAAGTCTTGGTAGGCCGTTACCCTGCCAACTAACTAATCGTGCGCGGGTTCCTCCTCCGACGCCTTACGGCTTTGAGTCCCCAGACCGAGGTCCAAGGAATGTTATGCGGAATTAGCTTCGGTTTCCCGGAGTTATTCCCCATCGAAGGGCAGATTACCCACGTGTTACGCACCCGTGCGCCGTGCGCCACCTGTATTGCTACAGGCGCGCACTCGACTTGCATGTGTTAAGCACGCCGCCAGCGTTCGCTCTGAGCCAGGATCAAACTCTCGTTTGAAACTGGTAGCTTGGCGAAAAAAAATGCCCTCTGATTTGCATCAGAGAGCCAGCCTGCCAAGCGAATTATTGTCGCTCGATTTACTCAGACCATTCGTGCTCGAAAAGGACGAATGGTTTCGAACGGATTCTGGCACATCGTATCGGTTGTCAAAGAGCTTGTCCTCCCTGTCTTGCAGAAAGGCACGTCCACAGCCCAAGGAGAATACGACGAGGCGGCGAAAATGTCAACAAGAGATTAATGATTTCCACAGGCTTCCACAGGCGGGTTTGAAGGGCCTTTTGGAGTGCGGGAGCTGGGCTCCCGCTTTTTGAATTGCGGCCACAGCGCGATTGCAAAAGCGGCAGCAGGGCTGCCGCACTCCACAGGGGCCGCCGAAGGCGGCGATGCGCGACTTAGGAGAGAGCTTCTGCTAATCAGTGCTGGACTTCTTGGGGCAATGAAATTAGCCTTGCGGACTTTGCGGAACGAAAAAAGTAAATAGGGGTACAGCAAGAATGAGGCGTGTCGGCGCTGCAAATGGGAAGCGGGCGCGCGCAAATTACAAAACCGCACAGGCTGAATGCCTGTGCCACTCGGAGAGATGCGGACAACATGACGAAAATTAAGATGATGATGTGTGCGGGGACAATTTTGTTTGCGGCGGCGTTGATTTGCGCGACACGAGGTTACGCGCAGAACGCTGGGGCGGCGGAAGAGGCGGGGCCGTATGAGTCGCTGGAGATTCGCGGGGTTACGGTGATTGATGGGTCGGGCGCGCCGACGTATGGGCCCGTCAATATTTTTATCAAGGGGAATCGGATTGAGCGGATTGTTTCGGAGGATGCGATCTCACGCACGCGGAATGCCGGGGCGGCGGGGGCGAAGGAAGAGAAGGCGCCGGACCGGATGATTGAGGGCAAGGGGATGTACGTCACGCCGGGGCTGATTGACGTACACATACACGTCAATGAGAGCAAGGATGTGCCGGCGGAATACATTTATAAATTGCTGCTGGGGCATGGCGTGACGACGATTCGAACCTTCAACATTGGGAATGATTCGCCGAAAGAGATGGTGGCGGAAAAGCAACGGAGCGCGGAGAACAAGATTATTGCGCCGCGGATCTATGTGTATCCATTTTGGGGGCGCGGGGACGATTCACGTTATTTCCATCCCGATGGGGCGCGGCAGATTGTGGATGAGTGGCACGCGGAGGGTGTAGACGGCATCAAGGTGCTGGGTAAGCCGGGGGAGTGGCCGGATGTGTTTCACGCGATTGCAGATGAAGCGCGGAAAAACGGCATGGGCGTGGCTGTACATATCGCGCAGGATGGCGTGTACCCGATGAATGCGGTGCGGATAGCGGCCGAGGGGGCTTCCACCATCGAGCATCATTATGGTTATCCGGAGTCGTCATTCACGACGCAGACGATTCAGAATTTGCCGCCGGACTATAACTATTCGAGCGAGCCGGACCGGTTTCTGGAGACGGGGCGGGCGTGGCTGCAGGCGGACGTGGCGAAGCTGCACGGCGAGGTGATTCACTCGCTGCTGGACACGATGCACAAGACGGGATTCATCATGGTGCCGACGTTTAGTATTTATGAGGCGAATCGCGATGTGACGCGGGCGGCGAATTTGCCGTGGCACGTGACGTACACGCTGCCGGTGGTGATGGATTCGTTTTTGCCGAATCCGGCGCATCACGCTTCGTATTTTTATGATTGGACTTCGGACAAGGAAGCGGATTGGGCGCGGGCTTACCGGATCTGGATGGAGTTCGTGAACGATTATAAGAATCAGGGCGGGACGGTGGCGGTGGGGTCGGACACGGGATTTTTGTTTGCGCTGTGGGGATTTGGAACGATTCGAGAATTGGAGATGCTGGAGGAGGCGGGATTTTCGCCGCTGGAGACGATTCATGCGGCTACGGAGAATGGAGCGAAGGTGGTGAAGAATCCGGAGCTGGGCGTGATTCGGCCGGGTTATTTGGCGGACCTGGTGGTGCTTTCGGAGAATCCGCTGGCGGACGTGAAAGTGTTTTATGGGATTGGCGTGACGCGAGTGAGCCAGGACCGCATGGAGATGCACGAGCAGTGCGTGAAGTACACGATCAAGGATGGAGTGGTGTTTGATTCGCAGGCGCTGCTCAGCGATGTGCGAGAGATGGTGGCAAAGGCGAAGCAGGCGCGACCGGCAGCACCCAAGCCCTAACGCGACGGAGCGCTGTTGCCCGCCGAGTACGACGATACCATCCTCTTAGGGCCTTCGAGCAGAGATTGATACTTTTGACCAACCCGGCTCAATTCTTGCAAATGACGTGGAACTAGATACGACATAATTCTGGCCTGAACCGCTTTACGATTTTCGCACTATGCATGAAGCAGTGAGGATCGAGGTTTCTATGAAGTGCAAGATTGGGAGCTTATGGGCGGCGGTCGCGATAGTGCTCATGACCTGGGGATGCATGAAGAAGATGCCCGCGGCCCCTCCACCACCACCGCCGCCCGAGTCGATTTTGGGGGATGAAGAAGCCGGGAGCTTGCAGGAGTCGCTTTTCAAGGGCGACCAAACGGTCCTGTCGGACCAGGATATTGCAAGAATTCTCGGAACTCAGCTCACGCTGACCGATCGACACCGCTTGGCGATTTTGAACTTAAGTACGAGCTATCTGTGGTCCGAGGAACTTGCCGACATAGAGACAAAGAACTTTGACAACCTCGTGAGGGTACTTAAGACTTCGCCGCAACTGACGGACGCGCGCTTGCTGCCGTCTCTGTTGGTGCCGGAAAAACGGACGGTGCCGTATCTGCGAGAGGCGGCGGCTCGCGTCCAAGCAGACCTGCTGTTTGTCTACACGACCCGAATCCAAACGTTCCAGAGGGAGCGCTTTTTGAAGGCAGGCGAAGTTCATGCGCGATGCGTGGCGGAATCGGTGCTTTTGGATGTGCGCACGGGAATCGTCGTGCATACGGGCCGCGCGACCGAGAACATTGATATGACGAAAACACCTTCGGATCTGAATTTCGATGAGACGCTCGCCCGAGCGGAGTCTGAAGCGCGGGGAAAGGCAGTACTTTCGCTGGCGAACGCTCTGATTGCACGGTTGGCGCAAGACGTGAAGTGATCGGGGCGGTGTTCGATTCGCAGGCGCTGCTCGGCGATGTGCGGAAGAAGGTGGCGAAGGCGAAGCAGGCGCGGGCGGGGCAGGCGAAACCGTGGCGCGCAGGATTATCTCGGCGCGATGGCGATGGCCTGTTCAGCTCCGGGCATCCGGCCCAGAGTGCCCGCGAGGGATGGTTATTTTGAGCGGTGTGGCCATGCCAAGCTTCGGGTTTAATTCGTAGCCGAGCTGTCTGGCCTTTTTCATGGAAGTAGACTCTGCAACCATCGCGCGAATAAAACCTACTGGCCAGGTCCGAAGGAATGTATGACGGAACGCTCCACGTAGGGTGTAGACGTATCGATCGCCCGAAGAATGCAGCTTGTAATCACCCTGGGCGAGATTGAGCCGGTGGACTTCCTCTGCATCCGCAATGAACGTACTTATTCGTTCGGCCGGCGCGAACTTAACGGGATTCCGCGTGGCACTAAATTCTGCTTTGATTTTTTTATGAAGGAGGTAGAGGTCGGCAATGTGCCGGATCTGCGGAAATCTGAAGCTGCGGAATTTTGCTTTGGCTTTGAAGACTCCTGGGCCCCTGTAATTGCTGGTCTCCAAGACGAGTCCATCATCGAACTTTGTCGCAAAAACAAGGAGACCTACGGTTCTTTGAAATGTGCGGATTTCAGCGATTTGGGCTGAGTCCTCTCCATCGGCATGCACGAGCAGGGAGATGTCTGTTGTGGCGCCGGTCGCCTGCCTTTCCCGCTTGAGACAACCGGCAAACGTAAAGCCCATCTTTTCTAGGGGCGAAACTTGAAACTCGCGAAGTCCGTAGAAGAAGGACGGGTCCGCTGATTTGAAATCTGCGCGAAGTGGGGTCGAGCAACGCGTGTAAAGCAGATAGGTCCCCTGAATGAATGGCCAGAGGACAAACAAAAGACCGAGAATGAGGCTCGCTTCCCACAGCAGGAACAGTTCGTTTGATGTTGAAGAGAGAACCAGTACCGTCACTAGGACGAAGAGCAAGAATAGCTTCGCGCGGACCGAACTCCTGCGGGACCAACGCTGAACTCTTACCACCCGCCGCCCAGCGATCGTGAGTTCTGGAGAAAATGAGAATGGAGATTTTTCAAGCATTTCGTTGAAGTCCCCTATTCGCCTCAAAGACTCGCCGACTACGGTCCGGGTCGGTCGAATCACTGGAAGGCTCTGGGGGTTCGTGGCCGTCGCTAAGACATATTCTAGAGTCAGACACGCGGTCGGTAAATCACACTTCTGAAAAGACGTTCCATTCTGAATGCGGCAGCGCGTCGAGTGCCAAGTTGCATTTTGCCTGGCCACACACCGATTACGGGCGTTGAGTGCACGGAAAAACCGCGCGCGAGCGCGGATGATTGGAAGAGTAGCTCAGATTTCTTCGGGGACGACGTAGGGGGCGCGGTAGGTGCCGCGAAGCATGACGTTGGCTTCGTCGTCGCCGACTACTTGCTCGGTGGCGGGATCGAAGGTGAGGGTGCGGCCGAGGCGATAGGAAGCGTTGGCCAGGTGGACGAGCGTGCAGGAAATGTGGGCTTCCTCGATGGGGGAATGAATGTCCTCGGCGCGGCGGCTGCGGATGCAATCGACGAAATTGGCGTAGTGGTCGCCGGCGGCTTTGCCGTGGGGGCCGGGTTCGAGTTGATCGGTGAGCCAGGTTTTGTAGGCGTCGTAGCCGTCGATGGCGAGAATGCCTTTTGAGCCGTAGAAAATGTTGCCGATGGTGTTGGTCTTGGCGTCGCGCGGGCCGAGGACCTGCTGGTTGTCGGCGGGCTTTTTCTTTGCGGGCGAGGTGAGTCCGGCGGGAGGGACGGCGCTGGCTCCGTACGCGCCGGTGCCGATTTCCGCTTCGTGATTGGTGATCCAGTGGCGGATTTCGAGCTCCATCATTTTGCGCTTGCCGTTTGCATCGTTGAAATAATAGATGGCGTTCAGAACGTTGGGAGTTTGCTGGTCGTCCTCGAACATGAAATGGCCGCCCATGGCGGAGACGGAGACGGGAAAACCGACGCCGAGGCCCCAGCGAGAGATATCGATTTCGTGGATGGCTTGATTGCCGGCTTCGCCGTTGCCAGTGTCCCAGATCCAGTGCCAGTTGTAGTGAAAGCGATTTTTGGTGAAGGGCTTGTAGGGAGCGGGGCCGGTCCAGAGATCGTAATGGACGCCGGCGGGAATAGGGGAGGGGTCGGCGTGGCCGATGGTGCCGCGCCACTTGTAGCAAATCGCGCGAGACATATAGACGTCGCCGATGGTGCCGTCGCCGACATGGTGGATGGCTTCGAGCATGCCGGGATTGGAGCGGGACTGGCTGCCATGCTGGCAAATGCGATTGTATTTTTTTACGGCGCGGACGAGCTGGCGGCCTTCGAAGGTGTTATGCGAGCAGGGCTTTTCGACGTAGACGTCTTTCGCGGCCTGGCAGCCCCAAATGGCGATGAGCGAGTGCCAATGATTGGGAGTGGCGATGGAGATGGCGTCGATTTCCTTGTCTTCGAGGAGCTTGCGAACGTCGAAGTAACCCTTGGGCTTGGGCAAGCCCATTTTTTCGACGTCGCCGAGGCGCTCGTTGAGGACGTTTTCGTCGACATCACAGAGAGCGGCGAGTTCGACACCGGGGACGTGCGAAAAGCCGTGGATGTGATCCTTGCCGCGGCCGCGGACTCCGCAGACGGCGACGCGGACGCGATCGTTGGCGCCGAGAATTTTGCCGCCCAACGCGAGCGCTGCCGCGCCCACGGTAATGGCTTTGCCGGTCGTTTTAAGAAAGTCGCGCCGCTCGATTTCCATGGTTGCCGCCTTTGTATTGGAAACGCTTTTACACTTTACTCGCCGCATAGTATATCCCTCGGAGCGCAGTGCGCCAGAGTTAGCTCGCCTTGAATTTTACTGAACTGAATGTTGAGAATTTTTGAGGGTCGCACAGTCCGCGCGTCTCGGCGACTCGACCTGTTTGGCGGGCAATTGCTACCATGGGCGCTGCAGCCATGGCCAAGAGAGTTACTTCAAAAACAAAGAAGCGTTGCGAGAGCTCCGGGCTTGCCCGACGATTGCTTGCGAGCCTGAGGCGGACGCGGATGTTGCGCGCGGGAGAGCGTGTTGGCGTGGGAGTGTCCGGCGGGGCGGATTCGGTGGCGCTGCTCCTGCTTTTGGTGGAACTGCGCGACGAGCTTGGAATTGTGTTGAGCGTGGCGCACATGAATCACAAGCTGCGCGGCGCGGCTTCGGATGCGGATGAGAAGTTTGTGGCGAAACTGGCGGAGAAGCATGGATTGACGGTTTACAGCGAGAGCGTGGACGTGGCGGCGAAAGCGCGGGGGGAAAAAGCGAATCTGGAGGATGCGGCGCGGCGGACGCGGTACGAGTTATTCGCGAGACTGGTGGTAGAAGGGAAAGTCGAGCGGGTGGCCGTGGCGCACACGGCGGACGATCAGGCGGAGACGGTGCTGGCGCACATTTTGCGGGGGACGGGATTGGCGGGCTTGGGCGGAATTCATCCGCGGACGGAATGTGTTGTACGGCCAGTGCTCGGCTTTCGACGAGCGGAACTACGAGATTACTTGCGCGCGAAAAAACAGAAGTGGCGCGAGGACGCGACGAATCAAGATATGTCGCGAACGCGGGCGCGGATCCGGAAGAAATTGCTGCCGCTTTTGGAGAAAGAATTTCAGAGCGGCGTGGTGGAGCATCTTGGCTCGCTTGCGGACTTCGCGCAGGAGGATGAGCGGTTTCTAGAATGGGTCGCGGTGGAGCGGTGCAACAGGTCAGCGAAAAAAGAAGCGGGTGCGGTGCGGATTGCGATCGGGGATTTGTTGTCGCCGATGGGGAAGGTGGATTTCAACACAGAGGGCACAGAGAACACGGAGAAGAACGAAAACGAATGCGCTGCACTGACAAAGCGGATGCTGTTTCGTCTAATTGAGGAGAGGAAACGCGGGACGGGACAAATCAGCGCAGGGCACGTTGCGGCGGTGATGGACCTGGCGCGGCATGGAGAGAACGGGAAGATGCTGCAATTGCCGGGCGGCGTGGAAATACGCAGAGAACGCGAGGAGTTGGTTTTTTGCACGAGATCGAAAAGCGGCGCCGGCGGCGAACGCGGGGCGGACAAGTTTGGCGGCGAAGGAAAGCTTAGAGGCGCGGGCAGAGTGCGCGGCGGAGCTGCCGGAAAATTCGTGGCGAAACAACCTGGCGCAACGGAATACGAGCACAAAATCGATTTTAGAGATGGGGGACAGGAATTGCGCGTGCCGCAAGCGGGGTGCGTCTTCCGCTTCAGGGTGATTGACTGGCCCGGGCAGAGAGAGGAAACTAGAGAATCAGGGACGGTTTTGGACCGCGAGCGGCTGCGTGAGCCTTTGGTGCTGCGCAACTGGCGTTTCGGGGACAAGCTGCAGCCCGCCGGGCATCAGAAAGCGCACAAGCTGAAACGCTTGTTGAACGAGAAACACGTGAGCCGGTGGGAGCGGGACGGCTGGCCGGTACTGACAAGCGGCGGCGTGCTGGTATGGGCGCGAGGTTTTCCGGTTGGGGCGGAGTTTGCGGCGAGCGAAGGGACCAGAACGGGAATACTGATCGTCGAGGAAAAGTCTTGATGCGTGACCGCCCAGCGGTCAAGTCGAGCGCACGAGGACGAGCGGCATTTTCTGCCGCGCGAATTTCCGTGAGGATCGCAGAGTTGGGGCGCGAAATCACGCGGGCGTACAAGGGGCGGCGCGTGGATGTGGTTGTAACGCTGGACCGCGGATTCGTTTTCGCGGCCGATTTGATTCGCGAGATCAACACCGGCGTCGTCTGCCATTTCGTTCGCGAGGATGTACGGGACGTTAACGACGGCGGGAACGAACGGCGCGAGGTTTATTTCGGTGCGCGGCCGGAATTGAAAGGGCGCGACGTGCTGCTGCTCGATGCGGTGCTGGAAAGCGGCGTGACGCAAGAATTTTTGTTGCGGCGATTGGGAGAAAGCCAGCCGCGGTCGCTGCGATTGGCAGTGCTGCTGGACAAGCCCGCGCGGCGGCGCGTGGGACTGGAGCCCGATTACTTTGGGTTCCGGACGGCATCTAATGATATGTGGGTCGGTTACGGCCTGGCTGCGGCCAACGGAACGGGACGGAACTACCGGGCTCTTTCCACGGGGGCAGCGCAGGTGAAGCGACGGCAGGGACGTACGAAGTAAGATCGAAAGGTTCGCGCGTCGCTTCCTCGCGGGAAGAGTTTCCGCGAGGCCAAGGACAAAGGTGAGGACAAAGTGAATTCCAGCTCTACGGCGAAAACAATTCTTTTTTGGATCTCGATCGTCTTTCTCGGCGTGATGCTGTGGAAGCTGGTGTCCGCGAACGGAAGCCAGACGCACGAGCAGACGCCCGGCTACAGCGAGTTCATGGCCAAGGTGGACGAGGGAGACATCAAGGAAGTCACGCTGTACCTTTCGCCAAACAGTTATGAAATTCAGGGTGAATACAAGAATCCGCCGAACACCAAGTTTACGGTGACGGTGTTCAAGGAAGCGGCTCCCGATCTGATCAAGGAATTGCGGGATAAGGGAGCAATGATCCAGGGGATGAAGGAAGTACGCAGCGGCGATTGGATTCTGATCCTGTTGAACGCGGCGCCTTTGATTTTGCTGGTGGGATTTTGTTTGTTTCTGATGCGGCAGATGCAGGCCGGCGGAAACAAAGCGCTGAGCTTTGGTAAATCGCGGGCGCGGCTGCTTTCGGCGCAGCAGAAAAAAGCGACGTTTAAGGATGTTGCGGGAACGGATGAAGCGAAGGAAGAGCTGCAGGAAATCATCGAGTTTTTGAAGGACCCGCAGAAATTCCAGAAGCTTGGCGGAAGAATTCCCAAGGGCGTGTTACTGGTTGGGCCTCCTGGAACGGGCAAGACTTTGCTTGCTCGGGCGATTGCGGGCGAAGCGAACGTTCCGTTCTTTTCGATTTCGGGCTCGGATTTCGTGGAGATGTTTGTGGGCGTCGGCGCGAGCCGCGTGCGCGATTTATTCGAGCAGGGGAAGAAGAACGCGCCTTGCATCATTTTCATCGACGAAATTGATGCCGTGGGACGGCACCGCGGAGCTGGGCTCGGCGGCGGACATGACGAGCGCGAGCAGACTTTGAACGC
Source organism: uncultured Acidobacteriota bacterium (assembly GCA_963843265.1). Taxonomy (GTDB): domain Bacteria; phylum Acidobacteriota; class Terriglobia; order Acidiferrales; family UBA7541; genus Acidiferrum. The sequence continues at coordinate 266,817 of CAWJJR010000010.1, forward strand.
GCTGCTCGTCGAGATGGACGGATTCGAATCGAATGAAGGCGTGATCTTGATCGCGGCGACGAACCGGCCCGACGTGCTTGACCCAGCGCTGCTGCGGCCAGGACGATTCGACCGGCGCGTTGTCGTTGCACGGCCAGACGTGAAAGGACGCGAAGAGATTCTTCGCGTGCATACGCGCAAAGTGCCGCTAGCCGATGACGTCGAGTTGTCGATCATCGCGCGCGGGACGCCGGGCTTTTCCGGCGCCGACCTTGCGAACCTGGTGAACGAAGCGGCGTTGTGGGCGGCGCGGCAGAACCGCAAGTTCGTGATGCAGGTCGACTTCGAGATGTCCAAAGACAAAGTGTTGATGGGCGTCGAGCGGAAGTCCATGATTCTCTCGGATGAAGAGAAGAAAAACACCGCGTATCACGAGGCGGGACACGCGCTGGTGGCGGCGATGACGCCGGGAGCGGATCCGGTTCACAAAGTGACCATCATTCCGCGAGGGATGGCGCTCGGCTTGACGATGCAATTGCCAGAGGACGACAAACACACCTACACGCGGGAATATCTGGAAGCGATGCTAGCCGTGTTGATGGGCGGGCGCTCGGCGGAAGAGATTTTCCTGGGACACATAACGACGGGAGCCGGCAACGACATCGAACGCGCGACGGAAATCGCGCGAAACATGGTTTGCGAATGGGGCATGAGCGACCTGGGGCCGCTGGCCTTTGGCAAGAAGGACGAAGCCATCTTCCTGGGCCGCGAAATAACGCAACATCGCGACTATTCCGAAGACACCGCCATTCAGATCGACAAGGAAGTGCGGCGGATTGTCAACGGCGGCTACGACAACGCCAAGAGAATCCTTTCGAACAACCGCGAGACGCTCGAGCGAATCGCGCAGGCGTTGCTCGAACGCGAAGTGATTGACGCGAACGAAGTGAAGATGCTGATGGAAGGCAAGACTCTGCCGGAAAAGCCACGGACGCCGCCTCCGCAGGCGCCGCCGGCGCCCAGCGCCGATCCGAAGGTGGTGCGTCCAGAACTGCGGCCGGCGCCCGGATTTACGCGCGGAGAAAATCCAGCAAAGGCGTAAAGGCAAGTTATCGTTTGTCTGTGGGGGGCGCGATTCTTCGTGCCCCTCTTTTTTTTGCACCGGCCGCTCCGTGACTGGTGATCCGTTGCGTGGATGACCGACGGGGACAAGATGGCGTAGAATGCGTTTATGGGAAAGAAAGAACCGGACAATCTGAACGTTACCTGTCCCTGCTGCCAGGCGAAACTGGTGGTGGATGCGGTGTTTGGAGCGGTGCTCTCGCACGAAATGCCGGTGAAGGCCGGGCCGAACGTGGACCTCGAAAATGCGCACGGGATTCTTGCGGAACAGCGCCGCCAGCGCGAGGATAAGTTTGCCGACTCGTTCTTTCAGGAAACGCACAAAGAAGACATCCTCGCCAAGAAATTTGAAGAGGCCATGAAGAAGGCCAAGGACGCTCCTGCTGGCAAGCCGCTTCGCGATTTTGATTTGGACTAGATTGCGGGCGTGAACTCTTGTGGGACAGGCAATCGTGTCTGTCTTTTTGTTTTATAAAGCACCGGACAGACAAGGGTGTCTGTCCTACTCCCTCTGAGCTAAACTGTTAGGCTCTCCCTCCCATGAAACGACGCAAGAAATTCCGGCTGAAGCTGCCTTCGCGGACGCTGATATTGGGGGAACGCACGCTCGTGATGGGCGTGCTGAACGTCACGCCGGACAGCTTCTCCGATGGCGGCAATCACGAGGAACCGGGAATCGCCATTGAACATGCGCTAGCGATGGAACACGATGGCGCGGACCTGATTGACGTTGGAGGCGAATCCACGCGGCCCGGTTCGGAGGAAATTCCAGCCTCGGAAGAGCTGGATCGCATTCTGCCCGTGCTGGAAGGGCTGCGGGGCCGCTTAAAGATTCCAATTTCGGTGGACACCCGGCGGTCCACGATTGCGGAGCTTGCCATCCGGGCCGGCGCAGAGATTATCAATGACGTTTCAGGATTGAAGAACGATGCGCGTATTGCTGAGGTCGCGGCAAAAAATGGCGTGCCGGTCATTTTGATGCACATGCGCGGCGAGCCAGCCACGATGCAGATGGGGCCGTTCGCGCGCGACGTTGTCCACGACGTGATGCGCGGACTGAGAGAATCCGTTGCGAAGGCCCGCAAGGCTGGTGTCGCAAAATCACAGATCATTTTGGATCCGGGGATTGGTTTCGGAAAAAGCCATTCGCAGAATTACGAGTTGCTGCAAAAGTTGCAATTGCTCGCTGCTCTGGGCTATCCGCTGCTGGTGGGAGCTTCGCGGAAGGGATTTCTTGGAGCGACGCTGGCGCACGACGGGAAACCTGCGCCGCCGGAAGAACGAATCTGGGGTACCGCCGCGACCGTCACTGCGAGCATTTTGGGCGGCGCGCATATCGTGCGGGTGCATGACGTTGCGGAGATGGCGCAAGTTGTGCGCGTGGCGGATTGCGTAGCGAATCCTACAAGCTGCGCTCCTTGAGTCAAAGCGTAGCTTGAATTATTTCGATTGAGGTTTGAGCTCGAGCACGTCCGTCGTTTCGCGGTCGACGGCTGGTCTGGAGTAGGTCAACGGAAAGTAGCGGCCGACGGTCCACAGCGCCAGCAAGTCATCGTAGTGAGGGCTGGTGGGCTGGCCACTTTGGCCGGGGACGTTCACTCCCAGGGCGTTGTCCCAATCGCTCAAGTCGAAGATTTCGCGATAGCTCGCACCTGCCAATTGGTCGAAAGAAGTTCCTCCAAAATAAGTGGCGTCAACCGTGGTGCCATCGCCGGGTCGCGGGATCGGGCCGCGGTCGAAAAGTGAATTGGCTTGTGGCATTGAGCCAAGAGGATGAATGAACGAGACGCGATGCAAGCGTCCCCAGGCCCATTCTTGAGGATTGGGACCCAATTTCGCCGCGAGTTTCTGCTTTGCGCTTTCGAGAGTTTGCAGCAGGAGCGCGTCGCGTGCGGCTCCGGGATTTTCGCCGAAGACGCTGGCGGTGGGGTCAGATAGTTCTTGGGCGGTTTTCTGCAGCGACAGTTTTCCCACGACCGCTTGCGCTTCCGCAGGGACCATTTTTTTCGTGACCGCTTCGCGCAGTTCTTCGACCCAGTATTCGTAAAGCGAAGCTGCGCTGGAATTTCCGGTGATCGCGCAGTCCCAATCGAGCAGAAGTTTAGCCGAGCTGTCCGGCGAGTCTCCCGCGCCATGCTTCAGCAGGCTCTGCAATTCGCGCGCTGGCAGCGAAACAACATCGTTCTGAAGATTTTCCATATCTTCTATGTTTAGTTTGTGCGCGGTTTTCGCGGCGCCGCTAAGCACTTCCGAGATGCGCTGGAAGCGTTCGGGCGGAGCCCACTGAAACCCGACAGCGTAGGGATAATTTTCCGGGATCATTTTGTGATTTGCCGAAGCCACAAAATCTGAAGATGGATTGTACGTGTGCGGGAGTTCACCGTTGGGGACAAAACCGCTCCATTCAAAGCCTCCGTCTTCGGGGACGGGGAGAAGGCCAGTCCAGTTCTTGCGCAGCGGCGCAAGACCGGTGGAGTGCTCGCCAATATTTCCATCGCGGTCGGCATAAACGATATTTTCCGACGGCACTTTCCAACGGGCCATGGCCTGCTTGAAATCCCGCCAGTTTTCCGCGCGATCGACCGAAAGTGAGCCGAGGTATCCGGCCGTGCCAGGTTCGGCGCCAACCCAGCGCAGTGTCAAGGCGCGCTTTCCGTCCTCCCAGAGAACGGGACCGTGGCGCGTAAATTTCATCTTCACGGTGACCGGTGCGCCGCCGCGCACGTTGATGGCTTCCGTCTCGAGCCTCATGCGCTCCCAGCCGTGCTCGGTTTTATATTCGTCTGGATCGGCGGGGTTCAGCTGCGCGAGATAGAGATCCTGCTGATCGAGGCCGAATATGGTGAACCCCCAGGCGATATTCTCGTTGTGGCCGACAGCGACGCCGGGCAAACCTGGCTCGCCGGCACCAATGACATCCCATCCCGGCGCGACAAGATGCACGATGTAGCGTAACGAAGGTTCCGCGATGACGCGGTGCGGATCGTTGGCGAGAAGCGGCTTGCCAGTGGCCGTCAGCGAACCGGACACGGTCCAGTTGTTGCTGCCCTGAACGGGCGTCTCGGGGAAATGAAGAGGCACGTCGCTGCCGACGAGATTTTTGAGCAGGGCGGGTGAGAGACCGGAAAAGTCAATTCCTGGCGCAGGATCAAGTTTCACTGGAGGATCGAGCTCCAGAAGTTCTGCTGCTTTTTCAGGCCCGAGAAGAGCGACCAGCTGTGCGTTGTGGAGTTCGCTGGCGCCGTTTCCCGTCATGGAATAGGCAGCGAGCCGATTAAGGCAGTCCGTAGGCTTCCAATGCTCGGGTTTGAAGGCGGCAAGTTGGAATCCGATCGGAAGACCTGGCCCGCCGGGCTTTTGAATTTCATCGATGTAGGCGTTGATACCGGAGGTGAACGCTTCGAGAATTTCTTTCGTATCGGGCGCGTAGCTTTTGTATTCGGCGTCCATGTCGCCGCGATATTGCAACAGGCGTGCGCTGGTGTCGCGCTTTACGAAAGAGGGCCCGAGAATTTCCGCGAGACGGCCCTCGCCGGAGCGCTTCCAAAGCTCCATTTGGAAGAGGCGGTCTTGCGCGACGACAAATCCTTGCGCGAAGAAAAGATCGTGCTCGTTCTGCGCGTAAATGTGGGCGACGCCCCAGCGGTCGCGCTGCACACGGACACTTTGCTGAAGGCCGGGTACCTCGAGCGTTCCGCGAATCTGCGCGAGCCTTGCCTTCGCTCGGGCTTCGAGGTTCGCAGGACCCTTCTGCGTCGCCGATTGTGGCAACGCCAAGGAAGCGAGCGCCAGGCTCAGTACAATGACGGAAACGGATTTCTTCATCACGGAATTTCTCATCACAGATTCTCTCGACTGGATAACTTATCCCACTCAATTTCTCGCGGAAACGGCGCGAGCTTATACTAATCCCCGCCATGATGCACGGGCTTGCTGCTGGAAGGGAACTGCCCAATGGACTCTCGAATCACTGCCGAGCGTAAATCGAAGCGCTACACGAAGGCTTTCCTTGCCTCATTCCTCCTTTACTTCTTAGCTTCGATCTCTGCGTCGGCGCAACTGCCCCCCGTGACGGATTCTCTCAGCTCCCCGCAGGCCAGCCAGAGCGCTGCTGCTTGCTCCGCAACGGACGCTTCGAGCTGCGCGCAAGCGGCCTCAAAAATTCTGCCGCAGGTGTTAGGCCCTTCCCCGATGGAAGAAAATTTGCGGCGTTTGACCGATGAAATCGGCGGTCGCGTGACTGGTTCTCCAGAGATGGCCAATGCCATCGACTGGGCACTCTCAGCATTTCGGGCGGAAGGCATTGAAGTTCACACGGAGAAGTACACGCTCCCAGTTACCTGGAGCGAGGGGAATACACGGCTCGAACTGCTTGGCCCAGCGAATTTTCCCGTGCGCCTCGTAGCGGAGGGCTGGTCGCCCGCAACGCCATCAGGCGGCATCGAAGCGAACGTGGCGGATGTTGGCTACGGGACGGAGGACGATTTTGCTCGCGCTGGCTCGTCGATCAAAGGCGCGATTCTTCTGGTGCACAGCGATATCGGCTCGACACGGGCCGATCTCTTCGACGAATATCTGCGGCCCCCGGAGATCATCCAGAGAGCGCTGCGGGGCGGCGCATCCGCGATTCTTTGGATGGGCGCGCGCGAACGGCTGCTGCTTTACCGCCATACGAATTCGTTGACCGGCGCCATCGACAAAATCCCGCAAGCTATCGTCGCCCGCGAAGACGCTATGCGCTTGGCGCGGGCAATAGCCGCAAATCCAGGGAAAGTGCGCGTCCGATTCATCATGCCCAACAAAATTGGCGGGCCCGTCGAACAAGAAAATGTCGTCGGCGAAATTCGCGGGTACGAGAAGCCGGATGAGGCGGTGATTCTCGCCGCGCATCTCGATTCGTGGGATCTGGGAACCGGCGCGCTCGATGACGGCTGCAACGCGGCGTTGGTGATTGAAGCAGCGCGCGCCATTAAAGCCACCGGACTGCTGCCGCGGCGAACAATTCGCTTCGTGCTGTTCAGCGGCGAAGAACAAGGCACGATCGGCTCTCTTGCGTACGTGCGGGCACACCGCGCCGAGATGGACAAGATTCGCGCGATGATCGCCTTTGACGCCGGCACCGGCCGCGTCACCGGCTATTCGCTGGGCGGGCGGCGCGACATGGAACCCGGTGTCCAGCAAGTTCTGAAGCCGCTCGAATCGTGGGGCGCGAACCACGACACCTACGATGCCTGGTTCGGAACCGACAATTTCGATTTCCTGCTGGAAGGCGTGCCTACGCTGGTGGCGAATCAGGAGGAAGCCAACTATCTGCCGAACTATGACGCGGCGTCCGACACTTTCGACAAAGTCGATATTCGCGAGCTGAAGCTGAACACCGCTATCGCTGCGCTGACAGCCTGGGGCATCGCGGACCGCACCGAGCCGCTCGGCAAGCGCCTGACGCGCGCCGAACTCGAGCTCCTCCTCAAAGAAACCGGCCTCGATCAGCAAATGAAAACGCTCGGTTACTGGAACGCCTGGCAGTCCGGCGCCCGCGGAAGAACGCCCTGACGCCGTTTTATGGCCCGAAACTAGAGACCCGCGGTGCTCTGAAAGGTAGTCCATTCTTAAGCAGCACCGCAGGTCTTGCGAATTGCTTCCCGGTATACTGTAGGTGTGCGGGGCACCTCTCTCAACCTGAAGGAATCGAAGCCGGCGCGCATTCTGGCGTTGGATTATGGGCGCGCGCGGATCGGGCTGGCGATTGCCGGTGCGGAAGCCGCGCTGGCGCAACCGCTGGCGACCCTGGATCGTATCAATCGCAATGAAGATATGCGGCGATTGCGCGAACTGGTGCGCGAACATGGCGTGAACCAGATCGTTGTGGGGCTGCCGCTGCGCCTTGATGGGACGCGCGGGGAAATGGCTGAAGAAGCGGCGCGGTTTGGCGAACGCGTACGCAAGCAGCTAGGTTTGCCGGTGGAGATGGTCGACGAGCGGCTGACGAGCTGGGAAGCAGAGCGTCTGCTCGAAGAACATCAAGGCAGAACCATGCATGCCGCTTCGGGCAAGAAACGCAAGAAAGAAAGCACAAGACCAGGCGTCGACGCCATGGCCGCGGCGCTGATCTTGAACGAATATCTGGACCGAAGACACGCCGAGCAAGAGGCGAAGTGAAAAGGGAGCGCGAGGAACTCACGAAACTGATGGCGAGGCTGATTTGAGGAAGGTTCTCATACTCATTGTGCTGGTGCTGCTCGTCGCAGGCGGAGCGGGCGCCTGGATGTGGTACACCCTCACGCACCCGTACCGGGGATTCGGCTCGGAAGGCGTGTTCGTGACCGTGCCGCACGGCGCTTCGCGGCGCGGCGTGGCGCGCTTGCTCGAACAAAATGGCGTGGTGCGTAACGCCTTTGCGTTTGAAATTTACGCCCGCCGCCATCCCAAGCGCACGCTCGAAGCCGGCGAATATTTCTTCAACAAGCCCGACACGGGCCGCGACGTTTTCTGGAAACTCGCCAAGGGCGAAGTTTATGAAGTTCCCTTCACCGTCCGCGAAGGCGAGACTCTCTACGACATCGCGCACGACCTTGAAGCCGGCCATTTCATTTCCGCGGATGAATTCGTGAAAGCCGCCAGCGATCCCACGCTCGTCCGCGATATCTTTCCGAAAGCACTGACGCTCGAGGGCTTTCTCTTCCCAGCAACGTATGAATTGCCGCGTCATCCCATGCCCAACGAACTGGCCGCCCTCATGGTGAAGAAGTTCAAGTCCGAGTGGACGCGCATCGCGCCGCCAATGGCCGACGGCGATAAAACGCGGCTGGCCTCCGGCTACCCGATTGGCTCGATCGTGACCATGGCCTCGCTCGTCGAGCGCGAGACGCCGAAGAAAGATGAGCGCCCGCTCGTCGCTGGCGTCTTCGAAAATCGCCTGCGCAAAGACATGATGTTGCAATGCGACCCGACGGTAATTTACGCCTTGCAACAAGAAGGCCAGTACAATGGCACGCTGACAGGAGCCGACCTGCACATCCACTCGCCCTACAATACCTATGAGCATACGGGTTTGCCCCCGGGACCCATCGGCAATCCGGGAGAGGCATCGCTGCGCGCAGCGCTCGACCCCGCGAAGACCGACTTTCTCTATTTTGTCGCCAATACCGAGGGCGGACATTTTTTTGGATCGACACTGGCCGAACACAACAAAAATGTGACAAAGTACCGCCGTCTGCTGGCGGGCCTCCCGGCCGATCCTCCGCCTCCCCCGCCGCAGAAGCACGCGCACACCAAAAAGAAGGCGCACGCGAAATCGCGCGCGAAGTCGCGCAGAAGCAGAGCTTGATGACCGATTCGCAAAAGTCAAAGAAAGACCTGATCCTCGAGACGGCGCGAGAAATTGGCGCTTCCCGGTGGACGCTCGCGGAAATCGATCAGTTGCGCCGGCGGCTCCAGGCGGAGCACGGCGAAGCCGGAAAGACCAGCTCGGAATACATCGGGGAAGTTCTGAAAACGGCAGGCTGGAAAGTGCTCCTCACCCTGCAGGAAGAGGCAGAAGAGCAGTACGAAGAAGAATTTGAAGACTTGCTGCACTTCAAAACGCTCGAGGATGCGGAGGTCAGCATCATGCGGCTGGACGAGCTGATGCGCAAATTCCAGGCGCACGGCGAACATGCGGCGGTCGAGCGTGTTCTAGGGATTGCGCGTCTCGGCAAGCGCCGCGCGGAAATGATTTCGCATAATCACAAAGTCGAACCCCATAAGCGCGCTGAAAAAGAAGAGATCGCCGCTTGGTTCCGCATCTGGCTGGAAACACCAGATGCTTTCTTCGACTGGCTGGACGTGCGCAAGCAATCGCCCGATTTTCGCAGCAGATTTCCGGAAGCGGAGTCCCTCGAATGAGCGTTCCCCCGGGCGTGCCGCCTGGCGCGCTGGATTTGCCTCCTTATTCCCTGGATGTGGAACCGCTGGACCTTGGCCCGGGCGTGAAAGCGGTCGGCCTGGAGCTGGTCGAAACGGAAAATCGCGAGCCCGTCCGCGGCAAGCAAGCGTCCGAGATTTGGTCCGCGCTCCTCCCTGCCCTGGCGGGAGATGAATTCTACACGGTAGATTTTTTCAGCCACATCGACCGCGTTCAGGAGTTTTGCAAAGCACGAAAGATTGAGTTCCGTGAGGCTGCCGGACGTTGCTTGGTTCTACCGCAGCCGCACCAAGCGCAATTGTTCCAACTCTTCGAACGCTTCGAGGGCGAAACCTTTGGAATCCGCGCGGGAACCGCGGCAGAAACTCCCGATGGCGCGCTCGAAGGCGATCTTTCCAAGCGCGGCGTCGACGCTTACCAGCCAGCTTACGAACGCTATTCCTTCTGCGCCATCTGCGAGCCGGAAGACGGCTGGGTGACGCTCCTCAGCGCCACGCTCTGGGCCAGCGAAGTCATCCGGCGGGTCCGTCCCGCGGTCCAACCCTTCGACATCTACATCGCTCGCCCGCAATAGACATGGACTGCCCATCGATTCGCAGTCTTCACTCAGACTCGTTCATAATGGATAGTCTCAGCAGGCCGTCAACTTAAGAACTGGCGGCCCTTGATTGACGCCTTCCGGCGTGGTTGTTACATTGCTTCATTTGCTTGAAGAGGGTCGAAAACACGAATGCGGCGTGCGCGGATATGCATTCTAACGGCGACAGTGGCGTCGATTTGCTGCAGTTGCGGCGGCGCGGTCAGCCACAAGCAGGCTGTGCCTCTCACACAGATCGTTGTCGCGCAGGTGGCCACACGCGAAGAGCTGATCGACAAGTACAACGCAATCGCTGACGGCGTGAAGAGCTTGGACGCTACCATGCAGCTAAAGCCGACGGCCGGCTCAAAATACAGCGGCGTTATCGAGGAATATCACGACGTAAAAGCATTTCTCTTGGCGCAGAGGCCGGCCTACATACGCGTGATTGGGCAAGCGCCGGTGATCGGCAAAACAGTATTCGACATGACCAGCGACGGGGAAAAATTCCACGTCTGGATCCCCTCGAAAAATAAATTCCTCGTGGGACCGGTGGCGCTGGAGCGCACCAGCAGCAAGCCCATCGAAAACCTCAGGCCGCAACATCTTCTCAACGCCCTCCTCTGGAGCGAGATTCGCAAACAAGAGGCTGTGCTGTTTGAAGAATTCGACGGTGAACAAGCGCGGTACTATGTCCTCACCGTCTTGCGGGGCGGCTATCAAGTGGAAATCTTGCGCAAAATCTGGTTTGACCGCGCCGACCTGCAGGTAGCGCGCTTGGAGGGCTTTGGGCCAAATGGCATTTTGCTCTCCGATGTCCGCTACTCCGACTGGGAGTCCGTCTCCCCCGCGGAACAGCCAGCAGGAATCACAGCGTCCGGCGTCAGCGCATTTCCGCGCCTAATCCAAATCGAAAGGCCGCACGATGACTACCGCCTGGAATTGCAAATCACAAAATTGATGCTGAACGAAGACATTCCGGCGGAACGTTTTAACCTCCAGCAGCCTGTGGGTTCCGAACTTGTTCGTGTAGGCGAGGATGCGCCGGAGAAGCAGCCATGATGGCGGAGTTAATCGTCCGGAACTTGCTGCACCGTCCATTGCGCACGTTCATTGGGCTTCTTGCCGTCGCGGTGGAAGTCGCATTGATCATCCTGATCGTGGGGCTGACATCGGGAATGTTGGCGGAGACGGCCAAACGGATTGAGGGCATCGGAGCGGACATCATGGTCCAGCCGCCTGCGGCTTCCTTCTTGATAGGGATAACCGGCGCTCCCATGCCTATAAAGATTGGCGAAAAGCTGGCGGAATTGAAATATGTGCAAGCTGTCGCGCCCACTCTCTTGCAATTCAGCTCGCAGGGCGGCGTGGACGTGGTTTACGGGATCGATCCGGAAAGCTTCCGCGCGGTGTCGGGAGGATTTGTATTTCTCCAGGGACACGATATGGAGGGTCCCGACGATCTCCTTGTAGATGATCTGGCGGCAGCCTCGAAACACATCAAAGTTGGTGACACCTATAAACTGCTCAACCACGATTGGCATGTCGCCGGCATCATCGAGCACGGAAAAGGCGGTCGCTTGTTCGTACCGCTGGCCACGCTCCAGGATTTGGTCGGTGCACCAGATAAAGCGTCCATTTTTTGGCTGAAGTGCACGCGGCCAGAACATACAGAAGACGCCATGGACGAGATTCGCCACCTTTTGCCGGGCTACACGGTCCGGCCGGTCAGCTCCTTGTTGTCGTTGATGACTTCGACTAACATTCCCGGCCTGCAGACGTTTATCAACGCCATGATTGGCTTGGCGGTCGCCATCGGCTTGCTGATGATTTTTTTGACGATGTATACAACCGTGCTCGAACGGACGCGTGACATTGGAGTGCTGAAGTCGCTTGGGGCGAGTCGGGTATTCATCGTCCGCGCGCTTCTGACCGAGTCCGCAGGGCTTTGTCTGCTGGGCATATTGGCAGGAATCGGGCTGAGTTATTTAGGACGGGCCGCGTTTCACCTCGGATTCCCAACGCTACCAATAGACATAACAACCGATTGGATTCTTCGAGCCGGGGCGATCTCCTTGGCAGGGGCGGTTCTCGGTGCCTGCTATCCGGCATGGTTGGCCAGCCGGAAGGATGCCGTCGAGGCACTCTCCTACGATTGAGAATCGGCGGCGGAGTGGCTTCGGAAGCGCAAACGACCAACGAATTCACGAAGGGAGAATAGCCCGCAGGAGGACGCTGCGGCTAGGCACAAATGGGAATCGCAGCTACAATACCGACACCCGCCGAAGGGCTAATTGTCGCAGGAAGAAAGAGCTTGGAGCCGATACTTAAAACAGAAAATTTGTGGAAGCTCTACCACGCCGGGAAGGTGGAAGTCCCCGCACTTCGTGGCGTAAATTTCGACGTGGCGCCGGGGGAATCCGTGGCCGTCATGGGTCCCTCCGGTTGCGGTAAATCTTCGCTGCTCTATGTGATCGGCGGACTGGCAAAGGCCTCCAAAGGCCGTGTCCTGGTGGATGGCAACGACTTGACAGCGATGAGCGACGCCGAGCGTACCAAGCTGCGCCGTCATAAAATTGGGTTTGTCTTCCAGCGCTTTAACTTGCTTCCCACTCTGACCGCCAAGGGCAACATCGCCATCGCCCAATTCATTCATGGAGACGGTTTTGACCCGCACCGGTTCGAGGTCGTCACAAGTCTCCTGGGCCTGGCCGGACGCCTGCAGCATAAGCCCTCGGAACTTTCGGGCGGCGAACAGCAGCGCGTGGCCATTGCGCGGGCCATTATCAACGAACCCAAAATTCTGTTAGCCGACGAACCCACCGGCAATCTGGATTCAAAAAACTCCGAGGCCGTGCTTCAGATGCTACGCCAACTAAACAAAGACCTCGGCCAAACGATTGTCATGATCACGCACAATCCCGAAGCCACAACGTATTTTGACCGCGTCGTGCACATGCGCGACGGCGTGATTGTCGATGGAGTGCCGGCAGACTGAGATGGCCAGCCTCGGACAAATTCTCTCGAGGACCTTCTTTTGGGCCTACGAGCGCGGCACTTGGCAGTATGACGCCGCGGTCATCCTGATTCTAATCTTTGTATTGGCGACGCCGCGGGGCTGGTTCCACGACCAACCGCAGATGGGCCTACCCGCCAATGCTCCCGGCCAAGTCCTGTTGCTAAGCGACGAAGGCGCGAGCAAGACCTACCGGGTCGATGCTCGAATCCTCGCTCCTCCCGTGCAAACGCCGGCGCTTGAAAATGAGCTGCACAACGCTCTGCAGAAGGCGCTCCCCGACTTAGGCGACAAGCGTTTTACGATCTCAAAGATCGAGCCCATCCGCGACGACCAGGGTACGGTGATCGCCTATCACGTTGAAATCCACCGCTAGAATCGAACCGCGCGCCAGCTTGCACGCTCTCTTGCGTAACTTGGGCTCGGGCGCGCGCATCTCTCTCTATATGCTAGGATTTGAGTGAGCATAGCCAGCCGCGGGATCGAGCATCTACAGGGGCATCCATTGATTAGAAAGCATTTCGTCTCGTTCATTCTAGGGTTGGGCATGGCCATCGTCGCGGCCGCGGTGACCTCTGCGCAGACCAGCACCCAATGGACGACCGCCCAAGTGCTTGAAATGATGGATCGGTCCGCGAAGGAATTTCGCAGCCTCACGGCGGATATCGAAAACATAAAATACACGGCCGTTGTGAAGGATACGTCGAAGGAAACGGGACAAATTTGGGTCCGCCACGACCAGAAAATGCTCATTGAAATTACGAAACCAGAGCCACGAACGATTCTGCGCGCTGGCGACTCTCTCTTTATATACAATCCCAAGATCAATCGAGTGGAAGAATACGACCTCGGCAAAAATCGCTCGATGGTGGACCAGTACATCCGCCTGGGCTTCGGCACCAAGAGCGAAGACATCAAGAAAAGCTACCTGGTGACCGTCACGGGCGCGGAAGAATTCGATCACAGGAAAACCGTTGTGGTCGAATTCACTCCAAAATCCGATCACATTCGCAGCCAGATTTCGCGCATCCAGATGTGGATCGACGCGGCTTCCTGGCTGCCTCTTCAACAAAAATTCTATGAGACGGGTTCGGACGACTATATTTTGTTCCACTACTCGAATCTGATAGAGAATCTCAAAATCAGCGATTCGAAGTTCAAGCAAGACTGGCCGAAAGACGCCACTCGCGAAAAGCCCCGCGTTTAGGTGCGTCCCGGCGCTAGGTGACCTAGGTTCGCCTGCTGACTGCTAGCCGCAATTTCTCATATTAAGTAGAAAAAGGCTGTTGCTTCATGGCATAACTCTTTTATCAGGAAGAAATTCTGCCAAGAAGGAGCAACAGCCTTATGACTGCAGAGTGTAACCAGTTCGTCTTCGGATTTCATCCTCAAAAGCGACGCGACATCCGGGCGCAGTTCGATGGCGGGGCAATCACCAGCGATGGCGGTGGTCTGCTGCTGCGGGAGGTCGAGAAGCGCATTGGGATCCTCCACCAGTTTGCCGCCTGCTTCACCGATTATCGGAATCCCGATCTGATCGAACATCCGGTAAAGCAGTTGGTGGCCCAGAGAGTCTATGGGCTGGCCCTGGGATATGAAGATCTGAACGATCACGAGGAGTTGCGGAATGATCCCCTGCTGGCGGTGCTGGTTGAGAAGGAGGGTCCCGATAACCAAGTGTTAGCCGGAAAAAGTACCTTGAATCGGTTGGAACTGAGCGGGGAGAAGGTCCGTGAGAAGGAGCGCTACAAAAAGATCGTGCTGGATCATGGAGCCGTGGACCGGCTGCTGGTGGAAGTCTTTCTGCAAGCCCACCGGGAGGAGCCGAAAGAAATCATTTTGGACCTGGACGCCACTGACGATCCGCTGCACGGGAAGCAGGAAGGACGTTTCTTCCATGGCTACTATGGACACTACTGCTACCTGCCGTTGTACATCTTCTGCGGAGAGTTTCTGCTGTGTGCGCGGTTGCGATCGTCGAACATCGATGCGTCGTCGGGGAGTGTTGAGGAACTGGAGCGCATCGTGGCCCAGATTCGTTCCGCGTGGCCCCAGGTGCGTATCGTGGTGCGTGGAGATTCGGGATTTTGCCGCGAGGAGCTGATGGCTTGGTGTGAAGCGAACCGCGTAGAGTACGTGCTGGGACTAGCGAAAAACGAACGTTTGAAGACGGAGATCGCCAAGGAGATGGCGGAGGCGAAAGCGCAGTACCAACAGACCGGACGCGCGACTCGACTGTTCAAAGAGTTCTTCTATCAGACGCTGAAAAGCTGGAGTCGTGCGCGACGCGTGGTGGCCAAGGCCGAGCATCTGGAAAAGGGAGAGAACCCGCGATTCGTAGTGACCTCTCTGAGCGGAGAAGCATGGCCGGCACAGGCGCTGTATGAAGAGCACTACTGTGGAAGAGGGGACATGGAGAATCGCATCAAGGAACAATTGATGCTGTTCAGCGATCGCACCAGCACGCATTACCTGCGCAGCAATCAATTGCGCTTGTACTTTTCTTCGATCGCCTACGTGTTGTTGCAGATGCTGCGGCGACTGGGACTGGCGGGAACGGAGTTGGCCCAGGCGCAGTGCTCCACCATTCGGCTCAAGTTACTGAAGATTGGCGCGCTGATCCGCATCACGGTGCGCAAGGTGTGGGTCTCGCTGGCCGGTGGGTACCCCTATGTCGCACTCTTCCAGCAAATCTATGAAAAGCTCTGCGCCGTGCCGCTAAAGTATTGAAAAAGAAAGATCCCGAACAACTTTTTCGTCGCTTCTGTCAACCGGGGGAAAGGTGTGCGCCGAAACAGTCTCGGAGAGAGGAAATCTCTCACGCCAAGCGAAAAAACGGATTAGCGAACAACAGCACCCCGCGAAACTATTTCGCAACTCCCAATTCGAACAAACTTCACCCCACTGCTGCCAAGCTGTGAGAGATTGGGGCTAGCTTGCAACTCCCGACTGCTGGAATCCTTTCAAAACATGTAGCTTAGCTCCCATTTAGAGGCTTCCCTCCCGGCTTTGAGGTTCCTTCTTATTCAACCAATAGCTTAAATACGGAGCCGTCCTCACCACTGAATTCGGCTCTTCGGATCAGTCGATTCTGTCGATGGATTTCCCGAAACCGTCCGATGAGGGAGCGGAGAGCTTTCTAATTGTCTTCTTTTCAAAAATTTGAGTCGCTTCTAAAGGGTTACAGAATGAGTTCGAGTCATTCCGTTGCGGCACGCTCCGTCGCCAGTAGCTGTTGTTTCCGCGTAAGTCCCCAACGATAGCCAGCCAGGCTGCCATCCTCGCGGACTACGCGGTGACAGGGCACGACGATTGATACTGGGTTGGTGGCGCAAGCCCGGGCAACGGCCCGGACGGCCGTTGGACGACCCAGGGCCCGCGCCACCTGCGAATACGTCCGGGTCTTCCCACGCGGAATGCGCTGCAGCTCCTGCCATACGCGCCGCTGAAATGCCGTGGCCTGCAAATCGAGCGGAAGATTTACTTGAGCGGGCTTGCCCTCGATCCGCTGGACAATTTCGCGGATCCAACGCTGAGTGCCGCCCGTCGCCGGAGAAATTTCCGCGTGCGGATATTCCTCTCGCAATTCGGCGACTAGCTTTTTCTCGGCGTCTCCCAAATATACTGCGGAGACGCCTCGTTCCGTGGCGGCGACAAGAACGTTCCCTAGCGGTGACTGCGCGATCGTGTATTCGAGCTTCATACCTTTTCCTCCCTTTTGATAAGTTGCCGGCGTCATTCCCAGTTGTGCGTTGCTGCGTTCATAAACGCGGCTGGAAGAGCCGTATCCTGTTTCGTAGAGTGCGTCAGTGATGTTCTTTCCCGCGCGGAGCAACTTCTTGAAACGCTTGACGCGCAATGCTTCCGCCAGCTCGCGCGGCGCAAGCCCCGTGACTCGCCGGAAAGCCCGGCGAAGAATCGTCGCGTTTGAGCCCAGCTCCCCTGCTAGTGCGGAAAGCCGCACGCTTTCTTCAGTGGATTGTCCGAGAATCTTCGCGGCGCGCATCACGAGTGCGGCATAGGCGGCTATCTCGTCCGGGCGGCAACGAAGACACGGACGAAAGCCTCGGTTTTCAGCTTCTTCGCCCGTCCTGAAAAAAATGACATTGCCCCGTAATGGCCGGCGAGCCGGACAGGACGGCCGGCAATAAATGCGAGTCGAGCGCACCGCCAGCACGAACTTGCCATCGGCGCGGGCATCGCGTGCGAGGGTTGCGCGCCAGAATTGCGCGGCTTTTCGCGGCGAAATTTGCCCCGCCGCATCCCCGCGCGAATTGTTCATCGTTTGCATACTTAGAAAATAGCGCGCGCTTCCAATCAAATCTATCCGCAAACGTGCGCCAAAGTGGATTTAAAGGGGATGGCGTAGAGGACCTGCTCCACGCGATTGCGCGGATAACTCAGGCTTCGCCGGGATTGGGCAAAACTTCGGCGGCCTCAATGGCAGTCTTATGCGGCGCGGTGATCACCAAGAGAACGGCAGTAAGAATCACAGCGGCAGCAAGCCCGGTGCGCAATGTGATCTTTTCACCAGCCCAAAGCCAGCCAAGAAACAGCGCCACCACAGGATTGACGAACGGGTAGGTCCCCACGCGCGCCGCGGAAGTGTTTTTCAATAGATAGACGTACGCCGTGAAGCCGATACCCGATCCGAATACGATGAGATATGCAAGCGCCATCCAGGAACGCGCGGAAATCGCAGTAAAATGCAGATCGCGGACCTCACCGGAAGCGAGACTCACAATCCAAAGGGCGATCCCGCCGACAAGGCTTTGCATGGCGACGCTTAACATCGGCGAACTTGGAAGATCGTGATGCTTCGAGTAGATGGAGCCGCAGGCCCATGAGAAAGAGGAGACGACCAGAATTCCCGCCCCTGTGAGATCGATGCGCAGCGAGCCTCCCAGATGCGCAGGACCTACTAGCACCGCCAAGCCTGCGAACCCCAAAACAAGACTAGCGACAACTCTGGGGACCGGTCGCAATCCACCCGGCCGAAGCCATTCGAGCAATACCATCCAAAAGGACACCAGGGCCACGATCAAAGCCGCCACGCCCGTCGGAACCGTGCGCTCGGACAAGCAAACTCCTCCGTTCCCCATAAGAATAAGCAGAAGACCCGTGATGCCCGCCGTGCGCCATTGCGCGTGTGTCGGCCGAATTCCTGTTTTCCATCGCAGGAGCGGAAACAGAATGAGCCCTGCGGTTAAGTGACGCATAGCGGAAAGCACAAGTGGAGGCAAAGATTGGATCCCGATGGAGATCGCAAGGTAGGTCGAGCCCCAAATCAAATAGATGGCAGCGAAGGCAGCGACGATGAGCTTCGCGTCGCGTTTAGCTGGGCCCTGCGACATCGATGCAGGCGCCGCCGCATTTGTAGCTTGACCGGCCAAAGGTGTGGACATTCTGGGGAGCCTAAAGAATTCAAATTAGAGTGAGAAGAGCAAAGTGTCGAGCACCATTTTGGACGAAGATATTCACAGCACATTGAGAGACGTTAGAATAATCGCGGTACTATAACCAAGTGTTTCAGTTTAGGACACTTCGGGAGATTTCCACAGGTTGACGTGGGGTGCTTTAGATGGCATTTTATGCACCCACTCAGCAAGATCGGGGATCCGGGGCAAGTGCCATAGCAAGAGCAGTTGGGCCAGTTTTGGCAGCGACGAAGTGGCATCTCTGAGGGTGAGATGGGCGCGACAAACCGCGCAAGACCCATTCAGTCGGGGGAAAAAGAAGCGAGCAGTGCCAAGCTGGCGGCGCCGATTCCGTTACCGGGACCGGCTAGCGAACCCGCGCGGATGCCGGCTCTGCGGGTGACGCCACTGCTTGCACCGGGGCGGCCACGGCGGTTTGTACGAGTCCCAACGCACGCCGTGGGCGTAAATCACGAACAGCGCGAGTATCCGCGGGCGACGTTGAAACTTCCCTTGCGGCTGCGCAGCGTGGATTCGGTTGCCGAAGATTTTCCGGTGACGCTCGTAACACGAGACATCAGCTCAACAGGCGTGTTTTTCCTTTGCCCAAAGGGAATTGCCGTGGGGGCGCAGATTGAGCTAGAAATCGTGCTGGTCAGCCGACCCATGGGATATGGCAGCGTGGTCATCGCTACCCGTGCGCGAGTGAGCCGCACCGAGCCGGCGGCAATGCCCGGGTGGTACGGAGTGGCGGCTTCCTTCGACGAATTGCACTTTGACCGGGATGATTGCGTACCCTCTCGCTTCCTCCAACCTTAGATCCGAATCGACTGATCCGCATCGACCTGGGCATTGAGTTGAAGGGGCGGCGTGCTGTCTCCGACAGGTTGTGAATCACCTTCGGCGCAAAACACTGCAAGAAAGATCATAGCGCTGTCAGGGAGTGGCACGAGTTCCCAAGTTGTTGTAAATTGGAAGCCTACTCGCACCGTTCCCCGGTAGCTCAATGGTAGAGCATTCGGCTGTTAACCTGACTTCCGCGGCCGAAAGTCAATTTCTCGCTTTTTAGGCAGACAAATCCTGTCGTTTCAATAAAAACTTGCTGAAAGCCGGAAATAG
The DNA here is from genome assembly GCA_963843265.1 of uncultured Acidobacteriota bacterium. GTDB lineage: Bacteria > Acidobacteriota > Terriglobia > Acidiferrales > UBA7541 > Acidiferrum. The sequence continues at coordinate 285,950 of CAWJJR010000010.1, forward strand.
TGACGAATATTTGTAATATTTGTATTGACACAACTCCGTTATATGATATATGTAGTGGCCTGTGTACATCCGCAAAACCACGAAGACCCACAAGGGCAAAACCTACACCAACTTTCTCCTCGTCGAGTCTCAGCAAACCCCCAAGGGTCCCCGCCAGCGCATCCTCTGCTCGCTCGGCGCTCTGGCCCCAGCTCCCCGGGAGCATTGGTTGGATCTGGCTCACCGGCTCGAGGCCGGCTTGCAGGGACAGAGTTCCTTTCCTCCCGCCGAGGTACCCCTCGAGACGCTGGTCAAAAAGGTCCGCCGCGGACGCCCCGCTCCGGCGGAGGAATCGTCCACCATCGCCGTCGATCCGGAGCGCGTGACGATGGAGGAAGCCCGCGAAGCCGGGACCATCCATGCGGCCCATCAGGTGTGGCAACAGTTGGGAGTGCATGAAATTTTACAGCACGCTGGACTGTCCGAGCGAGCCTGTCAGCTCAGTGAAGCGATGACTCTGAACCGTCTGATCTTTCCTCTCTCCGAGCATGCCATGCCGGATTGGATGCGGCGTACGGCGCTGGCCGACATCTTGGGCGTGGATTTCTCCTCGCTGCACGACGATGCTTTGTACCGCAACTTGGATCGACTGTATCCGAACCGTGAGCGGATCGAAACGGAGTTGGCCGAGCGGGAGAAGACGCTGTTTCATCTCGACGACACTTTGTATCTGTACGATTTGACCTCGACTTACTTCGAGGGCGAAGCCGCGAGCAACCCGCAAGCCAAGCGCGGCTACTCGCGGGATAAGCGGCCCGATTGCAAGCAAGTGCTGGTAGGCCTGGTGCTGGACCGCGACGGTTTTTCCAAAGCGCATGAAGTCTTCGACGGCAACCGCCAGGATCGTACGACGGTGGGAGAGATGTTGGATAGTTTGGAGAAGCGCACCGGCTCGAAACCGGGCGCCACCGTGGTGGTAGATCGCGGCATAGCCTATGAAGAAGACTTGGCTGCGATTCGAGCGCGTGGATTTCACTATCTGGTGGCGGGGCGGCAGCCGGAGCGCAATGCCTGGCTCGGAGAGTTCGAGCCGAGCGACGACTGGGAAGAGGTGCTGCGAGTGCCCTCGCCGCGTAATCCTGCTCAGGAGAAATCGTCGGTGCGCATCAAGCGTCGCCAGCAAGGGGAGGAGGTTTACCTTCTCTGCTTGAGCGAGGGACGCGAAGAGAAGGACCGCGCCATTCGCGAGAGCCACGAGCAGCGCTTGAAGAAAGACTTGGGGAAACTGCAGGCACGCATCGAGAAAGGCCAGTTGCAAGAGGAGAAAAAGATTCACCAAGCGATCGGCCGGCTCAAGGAGCGTTACCCGCGGGTGGCGCGCTACTACCGCATGGACTATGAAGCCCAGCGCAACACCTTAACCTGGCAAGAGGACGGCGAGAAAAAAAACATCGCTAAAAAGCTGGACGGCGGCTATGTGCTGAAGACCGACCGGCAGGACCTGACCGCGGAGGAGATCTGGCGCACGTACATCTTACTCACGCGCGTGGAGGCCGCCTTCCGGGCGATGAAGAGTCCGTTGCTGGAACGGCCTATCTTCCACCATCTGGAAAAGCGCACGCAAACGCATATCTTCCTCTGTGTCCTGGCCTACCATCTGCTGGTAGCCATCGAGAAGCGCTTCCTGGATCGCGGCGTGCACACCTCCTGGTGGACCTTGCGCGAACAACTCCGCACGCACCAGGTCGTGACGGTGGTGTTGCCGACCAAGGACGGCAAGGTGCTGAAGGTTCGCAAGGGCACGACGCCGGAACCGATGCACCGGGAAATCTATTCGACGCTGCAGATACCGACCGAGGTCATGAAGCCGGTTAAGACTTGGCATGAACCCGCGACATAGTGACGGAATGAAATGGCAACTCCTTGCAAACAAATCAGTTCGCTCCGACGAGCGCGGAAGTTTGGTTAACAGAGAACTCGAAATCCAATAACTCGTTTCTCTGGCGTCAGTTAACAGCCTCAGGGCCATCCCCAACACCCCGATTCGTGTCCCCTACATGTCCCCCACAGGTTTGTAATGATCAGGCTGTAGATTGCGGCGGAGCGTTCGCGGTCCGTGTCCGAACACGTAATCCTCCCGGCCCAGTGCCACGCAACGCTAGAGTTTTGCGAGGCACAGATCTGCCCGGCCTAGGGGAATCGAAAAGGCATCTCTCACCGTCGAGGCGAGGAGAGGTAACTCGCAATGGATATTGGGCCGCCTGTTGCCACTCCCTGCAAAGTCAGTAGAAAGCGACAGACTCTGCGAAAAAGCCGGAGACGCAAATGGCGCAGCCAACCCGATGATAAAGAGATAGACCGCCCCAGAGCCGCCGAGCAACGATCTGCTTCGGATTGAGCGGAAGATTGAACAGGGCTGTAGCGGGTGAGGCGGGTGCGGGGGTGCGGGAACAGGCCGTGACATGACTCTCGGGAGATGGCAGAATTAGCTAGCTTAGGTGGATGCTGGATGCTCGGATGGGAAAAGCGCGCGTCGGCCAACAGTAAATTGTCCGCCGCGTCACGGGCGCGGATTGCCGAAGCCCAAAAACGGCGCTGGCAGAAAATTAACGGAATGCTTGCCCCAGCAAACAGACCGCCACACGTCCCGCAGCCGCCGCGCTCGCCGCTGTGCGATAAACTCGTTGAAAATATCGGGCGCAAATTTCGGGACGACGAAGCCAGCTTCGTCCGTCAGGTGCAAACGTTTTTTGCCAATGCGCGCGTCCGCAAGCTGACGGAAACCGACTTGGGCTTGATGGCCGGCCGTGGCAACGCTTACGACTGCTGGAAACAACTCGATCTCTGGCGCGATTTTCCGCCCGACGATTTTTATTTCTGGCTTTACGTCGCGTGGGAATTGCGCCGGCGCAATTGGGAGTATCCACAATTCATCGCCGGCATCACGAATTTCCATTTGATTGAACCGGCGATGAAGCAATGGGAGCGCGACAAGGCAATCGAGCAGTGGAACAATTGGTTCCGCGAATTCGACGGCCGCGCGCCCGTTTCCGAATCCGGCGCGCTCGAATTGCGTCTGGCCGTCGGTGCGCAAGAGGCGCGATTGCAATGGCGCAGCCACGCGAACGCCGGGTTTGCCGAACTCAAACGGACGCAGGCAAGAAGAATCGCCGAGCAATTCGAGAAAGGCGCGCTGGCCATCGCGCCCGATTCGCTGCCGCTGTGGAGCGCTGCTTACAGACCGTGGCATTACGAAAGTTGGTGGTTGTTCAGATACGCCAACGCCACCGCCCGCCCCGGGCTGAACCGCATGCTGCGAATGCCGCTAGCGCCCGACCGCGTCGTGACCGGCGACGGCCAGCCGCTTGTGCGCGTCGCCGAGCCACTGCGCCTGAATCTACGCTCGCCCGAAAACGGCGACGGCAGTTACGAACTGGCGCTCGGCACCTCCGACGGTTCGCCGGCGCCCAAAATTCTCTGCGCGCTCGCCGGCCAGCCGACTCTGTATTTGACCGAACGCGGTTTGTTCGCCGGCCCGGTCGCCGACGCGCTCGACGCCGAATTGCCTAAGAACATTCCCGCGCCCGCGCTCGAAACCGCCGCCGGCCTGCGGTTTCTCCACGCCGCCGGCATTCCGTTACCGGAACATCTGTCGCAACGCATCCGCACCGTGCCCGTCAGGGTGACGATTTCATGTACGTTAAGACCGCTTTATCCCGGCAGCCAAATCGAGGATATCGTCCTGCGCGTCGCCGCCAGAGCGCCCGGAATGAAATCGGAACGATTCACACCGACTGGCTGGGAAGTGGAAGGGGAAAACAGGACGAGAGCAAATTCTGAGCCGGCCAATGGCATCGTCGTTGTCCACCACCTCGCTGCGCAAAAATATTTTCCGCGCGCGATCGAATCACTGCAATTGAAATGGCAAAATTACTCCCGCGAGTGGACGTTGCGGCTCACCAAAAAAACGCCCGAACTGTTCGTCGCGTGGCTCCAATCGCTCCCGCCGGAAATTGAAGTGCTGCTGGACAAGGAACTGGCCACGCTGCGTGACGCGCCGGTCAGCGGTGACGTCTCGCTCGACGTCGCCGAAACGGGCATTGACTGGTTCGATCTCAAAGTCGCGCTCAAGGTCAGCGACACCAGTCTCACGCCGGAGGAATTGAAATTGCTGCTCAACGCGCGCGGCGGCTACGTTCGCCTCGGGAAAAGGGGCTGGCGGCGGTTGCAATTCAGTCTCACGCCGGAAGACGACGAACAACTCGCCCGGCTCGGCCTCGACGCGCGCGATTTCTCTGCCGAACCGCAACGATTCCATGCGCTGCAACTGGCCGACGATGCCGCGAAAAAGTTTCTCGCACCGGAGCGCGTTGAAGAAATCCAGCGCCGCGCGAGCGAATTGAAAACGCGTGTCGCGCCGCCGCTGCCGCCGGCCATCCGCGCCGAAATGCGGCCGTATCAAACCGAAGGTTTTCATTTTCTGGCTTACCTCGCCTCGAACCGTTTCGGTGGCGTGCTGGCCGACGACATGGGCCTGGGCAAAACGCTGCAAACGCTGGCCTGGCTGGCCTGGCTGCGGGAAACAACGCTCAACGCTCAACCCCCAACTCTCAACTCGTCACTGGTCGTCTGTCCCAAATCCGTCATGGACAACTGGCACGCTGAAGCCGAGCGGTTTTATCCAAACTTGCGCGTCAGGTTGTGGCGCGGCGAACCGGCCGCGGAACTTGCCGCCGCGCGCGAAAGTTCCGACCTCCTCGTCATCAACTACGCGCAACTGCGCTCACTTTCGCCTGACATCGCAAACGCGCAATGGCTTGCGGCGATTTTGGATGAAGCGCAATACATTAAAAATCCCAATTCTCAAACCGCGCAGGCCGCCCGCGCGTTGAAGGCCGAACATCGCCTCGCGCTGACCGGCACGCCGATTGAAAATCGCCTGCTGGATTTGTGGAGCATCTTCGGTTTTGCCATGGCCGGCGCGCTGGGCAGTCGAGCGCATTTTCTCCGCCGCTTTGACGCCAAGGACGATCCCCTTGCCCGCCGCCGCCTCGTCGCGCGCGTGCGACCGTTTTTGTTGCGCCGCACCAAGGCACAGGTCGAAAGGGATTTGCCCGACCGCGTTGAGGAAGATTTTCTCTGTGATATGGAAGGCGAGCAAAAAACACTTTATCGCGCCGAACTCAAACGTGCCCGCCAACTCATCCTCGGCCTCCAGACGAACGAGCAACTCAACGAGGAGCGTTTTAACATTCTCACGTCGCTGCTGCGGCTGCGCCAGATTTGCTGTCACCCGGCGCTCGTGGACGCAAGATTGCGCAAGGCCGAAAGCGCGAAAGTTTCGGCGCTGGAAGATTTGCTCGAACCGCTTATCGAAGAAGGCCACAAGGCGCTGGTGTTTTCGCAATTCGTCACGATGTTGGATTTGCTGCGCGAAAAAGTGAAGGAGCGCGGCTGGCCGCAGTTTTATCTGGCGGGCGAGACGGAAAATCGCGGCGAACTGGTTCGGGAATTTCAATCCGCCAAAGACGGCGCGGTGTTTTTGATTTCACTTAGGGCTGGAGGATTCGGACTGAACCTGACCGCCGCGTCGTATGTTGTCCTATTCGATCCGTGGTGGAACCCAGCGGTGGAAAACCAGGCCATTGACCGCACGCACCGCATCGGGCAGACGAACAAGGTGATGGCCTACCGGCTGCTGATGCGCGAGAGCATCGAGCAAAAAATCCGCGCGCTGCAAAAGCAAAAGGCCGCGCTCGCCGACGACGTGCTGGGCGAGGAACGCTTCGCGCAAAGCCTGACGCTGGAGGATCTGCGGTTTTTGTTTGCGGAAGGAACGGGTGATTTTATGTCAGCAACGGCTTAAGCCGAAGGGGCGTCGGTCCTTTCCTGCTCACCATCCGGCCATTTTGTCGCGCCCGAGAGATGCGCCCAAGACACTGGATTCAAACGATGCCGCTGCGACTGTGGTCGCTGTTTCGCCGCAAAGCAGTCGATTAGTTCGTCACGCAGTTTCCGTCTCTCAGTTCTTTTCTTCATAATGTTTTCGCTCACGCAGCGTCGTCTTGCGGGCGCAGATTACCCTAATTTTTCCTCCACGGTCGGAATGAGAAACGATTTAAACCCGGCCAGCCCTAGACATTCCGACGGTGATGAATCTCTCTTCCGAGATCGGGTGATCCGGGTCATGATAGGTTACCGCCAACGGATCACCAAAAACTGCAGCGGCCTCGTGGAATGAAACCCTGCGCTTCCGCCGATTCTGCGTTGCTTTGTCTGGATCCCATTCACAATTCACGGTCTCATTTTATCCCGCCGCAGCGAAACACACACCGACTCCGCGACTGTCGTTCTGCCTGTGCCTAAGCGCCAACGAGGATACGAATGGCTGCCTTTCAACTTCTTGCAAAACGGGATTGCGCTCCCGAAATGGATTTGATTTGGCAACCTTTCGGCTCCCGACCGCAGGATTGGGCTATTCGCTCCGCAGTATTCACAGAATTCTGGGCTATTGCGCAAATTTGGCCAGCCCGACGGTTCGGGAAGTCAAATGAGGTATTACATTTACGCTGGCTATTCTATGCCTGAAAAGCAATGAACCCATCCCTACAGATTCGCGGACATTCTCAGTATCTTTTGCGGGTCCTGTGGTTCTCCATACTTTTTGCCAGTCGATCCCCAGGCGACCAGCGCGGACTTCGGCGCCAATCATTCTATTTGTGATGCTTCGGATGTTGTGACCGAGTTTCGAATATCCCAACTCTCGCGATACCTCTCTTAGCAATCCTTCCTTCTGCACAAAGCTCCCGTTTGGGATACATCCGTGAAGAGTGGATCTCACAAGATCACGGGGAACCTCTCAATTTTCGTTTTGAATCCTCAGCACGAATGAACAGGCGGCAACTGAGGTCCGCCAGAGGCGCCACGGAATGTTCGTTAGGGACAGCATCCAGGTCGGTTAAATCCATATCCGTTGTCTCAGTAGTTGTTGGGAAAAATCAAACCCCTGTCCCGCAACCTGTTCAGCAGTTCTGGATGTTTGTGTGCAAGGAACTTGAGTCTTCTGGTTTTGAACGGCTTAACGCGGGCAACATGCAACACAGTTGCGGCGAGGCTGGCAACTTGCGGATCGTCCGACTTCGCCATGTGCTCAAGGCGGGTCACATTCTTTTCAGAGATGTGCGACTGCTCAAGGAATCCGAAGATGTGGTCCTTGTCCTCGATGGCCTGGCGCTCGCTCTTCGGCCTGGCCTGGCAACGCTTGCACACATGGATTTTGTGACCCTTGCCGGAGAACTGCTCATTCGGACGTTCGCGCCCGCAAATCCTACAGTAATGTCCCATCTCGGTTCCTTCGGGCGACTGAGAATAGAATAATAAACCAAGAGCCAGCAGACAGGCGAGAAGGGTTGTCCATGGCCGACCAACCTATCGATCGCGACAAGCCCCGCGCTGCCATCGCAGGATGGGCATCGAGTACGTTTTCCACATGTTGGACGATGCCATCACACTCCTGCCCCAAACCAAGCTCCACAAGCTGATTGCACAATATCTTGATCCGGCCGAGCTTTGTCCTGGCGGCGCCAGAAAGGAAGACCTTCTCGCCGATGTCAAGGCGTTTCAGAAGGCCAGCGTGGCCGGCAAGTATTACCAGGCTTTCGCCCTCAATTCTAAGAATTACGCGGAAAAGTCCAGCGGCACGCTGGCTTGGATTGCCGATTGCCACTGCCTTCTCGCCCGGTGTGTGGCACAGGCGAAGAAAGAGGTCCGCATTCGGAGAATCGATAATGGCGTCATATTTAGAACCCCTTATTCCCGATGCCGCTAAGTGGTTTGAGGAGCTGGACCGGTTCAATCAGGAACAGTTCATGGGCAAGAGACGCAATCAACCCATCACCCCTCGTCGCGAGATCTTCAAGTGAACTATCTGCTGGATACTAATGCTTGCCTCGCACTGATCAACGGGAATCCGCCCTCGGTCCGTGCCAAATTTCGGAACGCGACACAGACCTCGGGGGCCAGGTATTTGTGTCGTCCATCGCTTTGTTCGAACTCTGGTACGGTGTCGCGAAGAGTTCGCGTCGATTTTTTAACAAAAAGCGCCTCGAGGCCTTCTTTGCAGGCCCTCTCCATCCACTGCCTTTTGAGGATCAGGATGCTGAAATCGTTGGCGCGATCCGAGCTGGTCTAGAGTCCATCGGAAAGCCAATTGGCGCTTACGACCTTCTTATTGCCGGGCAGGCGATCCGAAACAAGCTGACATTGATAACTGCAAATCTTTCAGAATTTGCTCGAATCAAAGGGCTAGCCTGAGCCGACTGGGGACGGCCGTAGTCTTGCTTCTCGCTGGGCAGTTTCCATAGCTTGGTAACTGACATGGCTTGTCAGAGTTAACAGCTTCCGGACCATCCCCAAACGCTCTTTTCTTGTCCCCAGAAAGTCCCCATGGGCCCTGCCCCTGGTCACCTGGGCTGAAGTCGGAATCCGAGCTGCTCACCGGCGCTCCGAATGCGATCGTCAAGACTTAGGAGTTCCACACTCGGGATGGTGGAACGTACGGCCAAGGCGGATGCCAAGTGAATCGCGTCAAGGGTGCGCACAGGTTCCGAGGGAAACGGACGCCTTGCTCGGTCAACGATGTCCAAACTGAGTCGGCACAGGTGCCAGTGCGCAGCAGCCGCATTCAGGTGTGCCCGGCGATCGGCGGCCGTCGCTTCATCGATTTCTCCGAGCGTGACCACGCGGATGAGCACGCGATCACACTCGATGAGCACGAGATCGGAGGCCATCACGAGCTCTGCATGGCGGAGCACCTCGCGGACGCGGCTGCCGGCCGCTTCCCCAAGCAACCACGCCAGCACCGCGCTGGATTCTGCATAGATGTTCATCGGGTATCGCGCTCCTCATCGAGGAGCACAGCGGCACGATGTCGCTTCAGGAGAGGTGAAAGTTTTGGATACAACGTCGCCTCATTTGAGGCGCCGAGCGTCAGCTGCCCTTTCCTTACCAGTGCGATCAGCCCGGAAGGGACTCCGCTTTCATCGAGTCCCTGCCCCGGCGGGAGGAGTTCTGCAACGACTTCACCACGATCTGTCACCAGCACGCCCTCGCCGGACCGCACTTCCCGAACGTACTCGCTCAAACGGTTCTTCAGTTCTCGGAGTCCCACGCTTTTCATAATTACAATGTAGCCTCATGAAGCTACATTGTCAACACCGAGATTATCCGTGCCGGAAGGTGGAGATTGTGTAATGAGATAAATCGGCGGGGTCCGAGGTGAGCGAATAACGCCGTACCAGGCCGGGGGAAAGGCGTAGTTCGATGTGCGCACCGGAATCGAAGGCGGGCAAGGTGCCCCTAGCAGTATCGCACAGGTGCGCAAGGGCGAGATCCCGTGGACCAGACTCGATGATCTGCATCGACTGATCCTGGAAGAACTGCTCAAGGAATTCAAAATTGAAGGGCTCACCGAAGAAGAAAAAGTTTCCTGGACTCACGTCTGGCGTCGGCTCAGACCATGGCCTGACTCCGTTGAGGGACTCACGCGTATAAAAAGGAGGTACGTGATCGCCCCGCTTTCAAACGGCAATATCGCCTTGATGACAAACCTGGCTAAATTCGGCGGATTGCCATCGGACGCGATTCTGGGCTCCGAATTGGCCCGGCACTACAAACCGGACCGCGAGGTGTACGACTCCGCATACTATTATCTCGATCTGAAGCCGGAGGAAATGATGATGTGCGCGGCCCACGTCTCCGATTTGCAGGCTGCCCGCTGTAATGGTCTTCGTACAGGATTCATTTATCGCCCCGACGAGTTCGGCAATGGTCCCGTTGGCGTGCCGGACAAGGTTAAACCTGGAGATTTCGACGTGGTTTCCGAGAGCATAATCGACTTGGCCCAACAAATGGGCGCATGATCGCGGCGGCAATCTTATAGAGTCGCGACGTTAATGTGAGGTACAACTTACTCAGGGCGAATAGGTCCCAGGGCAACGTCGCAGGATTGTCCGAAGCCCGTCAACCCCCGAACGACAATTCGGAAGTTATCACAAAAACGGTGTCGTCGAGCAAGAAGGGGCTTGCGTGACGCGGAGGCGTTGCAACCGCCCGCGATCGGCAGCCTAGTTGAAAAATGTCTTCGGTCCGCAGCCGGACACTCCTTTGGCTTGTTGCCAGGTCGTATCAGTTCATGTCCCCAATGTTCCAACGCCTTCGCTTGAAAAGGTCGCCTAACTATCACAAAATGGGGATGCTTCCGCGTAGCTCAACGCCAGCGCATTTGGCGGTGGTTCCGAAAGGTCATGGCGCGAATCTGCTTCCTGTAATAAAATGAAAACAAGTGCGTTGCGCGGTTCCCCGGTAGCTCAATGGTAGAGCATTCGGCTGTTAACCGAAGGGTTGCTAGTTCGAATCTAGCCCGGGGAGCCAACTTCTCCTTTTCCCTCAATTAGTTACAGATGGCAATTTTTGCCTCCTCCTTTTTTGGGGTCCGACTGTCACGAAAATGTAACGCTGCTCGCTTTCCGTAAAGCCGTTTGTTCGCTTTATCCACCGCGTTACGAACCTGATCGGCCATTCCCAATTGATAGTGACGCTTGGTTTCGGGGCTTGTGTGGCGCATGGCGCGCTGCACGACGGCATCCGGCGCAACTTCACTGAGACGAGTGCAGAAGACGTGACGTAAAGTGTAAATCGGAAACGCTGTCACGCCAGCTCGTTTCAAAGTTGTTTTCCAAGCGGTTTTTACCGTTGAGATAGGCCGGTTCGGAAGGACCGGGCTCGGGAAGACATATTCGCTCGTTAAAGTTGCTTCCTTCCTCCATGCCCGCAAAACGTCGCAAGCATATTCGGACAAAGGAATCGGCTCGGCGGAAGCGGGAGTCTTCACGTTGTTGTTCAAGCGGATCAACCTGCTCTCAAAATCCACCTGAGACCAACGTAGTGAAAAACCCTCGCTGTAGGTTCTTCCTCCGGTCTGGGCGAGAAGTATGATCGCGACCCGAAGATAGACTGGCGCGGCATCAAGAATTCGCCGTTCCTCTTCGAGGGTGAGCATTCTTCGTGTCGGTCTTTCGCGGAGTTCGTTGAAGTGTTTCACCTCGGAAGCAGGATTTTCTGCGATGTATCGCCGCTTCGTGGCAAAGTCCAGCATGCACTTCAGACATTCGAGTTCGCGATTGACCGTCGCTCCTTTCACGGTTTGGTTGGGTTTGCGTTTTGATGGCTGTTGCCGGCGTTCATCGCGATACGCTTCGACAATTGCTACCGTGATGTTGTCCAGCTTCCGGTCACCAAAAAACAACTTCAGATTAGCTAAAGGCTGTTGCAAAACAGAGAGCCTAACCCCTTGATTGACGCGGGCAGCTGACGAAACGGCGTGGCAGATCTGCTGGTTTGCTTATCTTTGCAAGCAAATTTCTGCGAAAAAGTGCGGTGATTTCATCTTTTCCCTTGACAATGTATATATTACTCGATATAATCGAGTACGTTGTGATCAACTCTACCTCCCACCAACCCTGGCTCTTCTATTCCCCCTTGGCCCTGCAAGCTGCACTGCTCAAAGACGATTTGCTCGATCCCGTCGATCAACTCTTGGAGGATCCCGCTTTGGTTGATTTGGTCCAGCAATGTCTGGCGGCACGTTCCCCCGCCTCAGCGCGCACCGGGCGACCCGGCATCCCTCCCGATCGCGTGCTGCGCTGTTGTGTCATGAAGCACCTGAAGGGCTGGAGCTTCCGCGATCTGGAACGGGAACTCCGCAGCAACTTGGTGTATCGGCGGTTCACCCGCTTCGATGCCGAAGTCACGCCCGATTTCACTACCTTCAGCCGAACCTTCGCGTTGTTGACTCCGCAGGTCACCGAACAAATTAATCAGCGGGTGGTGAGCCTGGCGCGTGAGCAAGGCGTAGCACACGGACGTAAACTTCGCACTGACACCAGTGTCGTGGAAAGCAACGTTCACTACCCCACGGACAGCTCGCTTCTGGGCGACAGTATCCGAGTGCTCAGCCGCAGTCTCGAACGGATCGCCGCCGAGTGTAAGGACGGAGCCCTGAACGTGGTGCATCACGGGCGCGCGGTGAAATATCGCCTGCTGGAGATCAGCCGCGCTGCCAAGTCACTTACGGACGCCAACAAACAGCGGATGCGGGATAGTTACCAGAAGTTAGTGGGGCTGACCCGGAGCGTGGTGCGGCAGGCCAGCGAAGTGGTGCAACGATGGAGGAAGGGACGGCTGAAAGTGGTGGGCAAGTTCCTGCGGGTAGAAGCACAGATCGACCAGCTGCGGCACTTTCTACCCTTGGTGGAGAAGGTGATCACGCAAACCAAGGAACGAGTGTGGGGTGGAAACTGTCACGTGAAAGGTAAAGTGTTGAGTCTGTTCGAACCGCACACCGAAGTGATTCGCAAAGGGAAAGCACACAAACCCAACGAGTTTGGTAGGCTGGTGCGGATTGACGAGGTGGAAAACGGCATCGTCAGCGGCTACCAAGTTCTCGAGGGCAATCCGGACGATCACACGGCCTGGATGCCGGCCCTCGAACAACATCAAGCTTGCTTCGGGCGTGCGCCGCAGATGGCTACTGCCGATCGAGGTTTTTTTTCCGCCAAAAACGAACGTGAGGCGCAAGAGCTAGGGGTAAAGAAAGTAGTGCTGCCAGCGCCCGGACGTCTCTCGGTCAAGCGGGCCAAGCAGCAGAAGCAGCGCTGGTTCCGGCGAGCGCTGCGCTGGCGAGCCGGCTGTGAAGCTACTATCAGCACCTTGAAGCATCCCTTCTCGATGTTGCGAGCCAGGTACAAAACCGACCCTGGATTTCAGCGCTACGTGGGCTGGTGTGTGATTACCAAAAATCTGTTTTCCATCGCTCGCTATCAAGAGCGCAGGAGGATCAATGGCAAGGTCGATTGATTCCACTGCCCAACGACGCAAACTGCTGGGCGAGATTGCACGTCTAGCAGAGATCGCTATTTTCGGAACCCTATCGGAAACTTACCGCACCTGCGGACAAGCGGGCTGCCACTGCCAAGGAGATGGACCCAAGCATGGTCCGCATCTGAATGTGAGCTACCGTGGGGAGAAGGGTAAGACTACCGGCTACTATGTTCCTAAGGCAGCGCAAGAGGCCACGCGCGAGGGGGTCGCCGCCTGGCAAAAAATACAGGAATGTCTACGAGAACTGGCGGAGCTAAATAAGGAACGGAATTTGCAGAGTGCCCGCGAGGCCGCTTCACGATGAAGCCAAGGTTCTGGTTAGCCATGGTCTGCTGGGCATTGGTGTGTCTGGTGCTCGGCCTCAGTCAGCAAGCCGGCCTGTACCACTCGTCAGAGGTTTCGGGTTCAAGCCAATGGTTGGATCGATGCAGAGAACCCGCGTCTGGCTCGCCCACTGCGTCGGTCGTCGAAAGCACGCAATTCGATCTGGCTCGTGCTGGACCACTCACATCTTTGGTCCTCGAGGATTCGTGGAGTAAGGGAAATATTGGCCCACCCGGGCAAGAAACCCATGGGCCACCCGGAGACGATCGGAATTTGGCGGTTGCCGGTAAAAGACCGAAGTTCAAAACAACAACGAGCCACCTTGCCCCAAGAAATACTTGACTCAGCCGACGGAATTTGAAGAATCAGGGGTTTTGCAACACCCTTTAGCTAGGGACGAACGGTGGCCCCTGACGGTATTTTCCGAAAGCCCGGCAAAGTGTGAACGTTCGAACTCTTCGCACAGCTGTCCGAACCTCATTCGTTCACCCGGCCAACCGACCTTGAACAGTCCCATCGCGATCTCGCCTTCCCTTCGCTTCCAAATCTTCTTGGCGAGCTCTTTGCTGGTCGTCTTGGTCGATTCAAAGTACCGCTGTTCGTTCATTGAGTACGTCATCCACCAGAAGCGTGAAGCATGTCTCTGATAGAGTCCCATCGGCGCTCCTCTCACTTGCCGGAACGGGGCGCCGACTGGATTATACCGCTCTCGTGTCGGGAGCGGCGCGCGGGACGCACATGACGGGCCTTGAATTCGTCGAGGCTCGACAGGCGGTATTCAAGTCTTCCACAGAACTTTCTAGATTCAATTTGCTCCTCTTCTGCATAACGATAGAGAGTGCTGCGGCCCACTCCCAGGTATTCGGCTGCTGCTGCGTGTTCTAGCCAGGAACCGACCCCCTCCTGTGCATCCTTCCTGCAGTCGAGAGGGACAACTGCAGTATGATCGGCCGCGGCGGAAAGGAATTGTTGGAGCATTTCAAATAGAGGGCCCTCGTTGTTGGGAACTACAAGAATGTAGGCAGACGGCAGAGAACCTCTACCAACTTCCCGGCTGTCTTCCGCGTTTCCGTGAGGATAGGTTGTAGTTCCCATTGATTCCCTACTCCTGACTTACTCACGAGCGATGCTCTTTGGCGTGCTCAAGAGCATCCGGCAAGTGACCAGCGATTTTCTAGTCCATGCTGGGGGCGGCTGCTGAAATATCCATACCTGACCGCCACAGCCTAATGCTACTATACATATAGCACCATGTAAGAAAAATTCCTACTTAAATCAAGATTTTCTGAACGAAGCCGTCCGCTCTCCAAGCTGGGTAGAGGGGAAAAGTCGGCTAGGACATAAGGAAGTCGTGCAGGAAGGTCATCGACATAACGACCAGACCGGTGGGTGGATGAGGCGTTGGGAATCGAGGATCGCTCTCATTTCCCCTCTTTATTGGAAAGGGAGAGTCTTCGGGCGTAATTATGCGGTGCAACTCGCGCGTCTTGTGAAATGGGGCTATCGGCCGCGGCCCGGCTTCGCGTGTTGCTTTGCAGCCTCCAATTCCTTGCCAAAAACTCTTGCAGCCCAGTCCGGGATCGACTGTGCGGCCTTGCTTAACTTGCCGCCGGTGAAGTGGGCCGCTACGCGGTAGCCCCGGTTGTGTGCGGTGTTGTCGTACAGGATTAGTTCATCCGCATGCTGACAGACTTCGGCCAGATTCCTGGTAGATTCCCTATAGGAGTCAATTACACTTTGGGCAGTTTCAGGCTTTCCACCTCTGCTCATGCGCACCAAGATCCGCCCGACATTCAAATTCGCGTCTTCCGTGGAAATAAAAAGCACCTTCGTGAAGTAGCCTGCGGCTTTGGCATCGTCTAGAAGTTGCATGTCCACACAAATGTCTTCGACGGCAAAAGAACGCCGCTCTTTGAGAAACGGTTGCTGTTGGTCCCTTACGGCCGGAACCAGCGTAGGGAAGGCTTCCTTCAAGTAAGCTTCATAAAAAGTTGTCTTACCGGCGCCTAATGGCCCCGCGATGATAAACAGTGCTGGCTTTTGCTGGCTCAGGGTGTCATTCCTTCATTCGTGCGCCAGCTCTATTGCGGCGCGTGTTCAAAGTTTGTGTCAAGCTTCTTAATGGGGTGCCTCTCTCCGTCTGGCGTGACTCTTACCGTTGCTTTGAGGTTGCGATCATATTCGTAATGCGTTCCATCTGGCTCTTCCGCGACGGCGGAGACGGATTGCGTGGCTAACAGCTCCGAGAGCATCTGGTGGAGTTCACGACGTTCCAGATCCGACATTTTGTCGTAGGAATGCCTAGAAACGCCGTGTCGCTTTGTTGATTTCTTAGGTTTGAGGCTTCCCGCCTTTGAGTAATGGGCCAGAAGAGCGCTGTTCACGAGTTCATTCATCGAACACTTCCGCTTCTGCGCGATTTGATGAATGCGCTTGCGAAGACGCCGCAAAATAACGACTTGTGTCTCTCTCCCGGTTTGTTTCTGCCTGGATTGCAATTTGACAAGCTCAACGGTATCCAGGTCGACCGCTAGAAGCGCATCGTTGATCGAAGTCGACAGCTCTCCTAAATACCGCGGTCTATCCCGCAGGAGTTTGTCGAGGGCACTTAAGAGCCGGACATTGTAGACTGCAAAATGAACGCTTCGCCGTTTGGCCACGATTCCTACGGTCTTTAGACTGGGTTCCCGCAACTTGAGGTACGCTGCGGTCCGTACAGGAGTTGTTCAAGCTCCCCTATCGATTGTTCTTCTCAGATGAGACATCCGTTCCATGCACAAGCGTTTTCAGGCTCTGTGTACCCCGCCAATGAAACCCAGGCCTGTTTTCCTCTAATCGCTTTAGGTTTGCCAGCGGGTCTCGTCCTGCAACTGCATCCATTTTTGCTCCCTGCAGCCCCTCCGGGTCAGAAGATCTGTGGTGTTTTCCCCAACTGCTTGGTGCGGTTGGTTCTCTTTTGGCGCGCCACACAACCATGTAGAACGTGTGGTAGCGCACCTGCAAACCCTCGCTTTGGAGCGCTTCCCAAATATCCTTGAGATTCTGTCCCGAGGTCAGCGCCCTTTCTATTCCTGGAAGAAGAGAGCGAATAAGCGCGGCTCTAGTCTTCGGGGGATCGGCGGCGAGTTGCTCTAAACAACGGCGGTACTGTTCCTGCGTGGCCATGGAGCTCTCTACTGCTGTACATATAGCACCATGAGAACCAGGTGTAAAGTGTCAAAAGCTCGAAAAATTCACGGGAATGAACAAAAGTCAACGATAGTCAACATTTGTTCACTGGAAATCACGCTTCTTCACCCGGAGTCAACAGTTGTCAATCACTGTTCAACACTTTTTGGCGACATTGAGAGTGACATGGGCGGATCATCGGCGAAAGACATGCGTATTGGAACATAAAGGGAGTGGTACCACCTTGTGGTGTTTTCCGATCTTAACTGCTCACCTTTCATACATTTTGAGTGGTACCACTGTGAACAGATTCTGGTACCACTGTGGTACCACTCTTGAAAGGGATATTTTGTGAGCACAAACGCCATTTCCGGAAGGATTTGATACCTTTCGAGCCAATTGCGAGAGAAGGTTCGCACCGCTGTCGAGGCACGCTGCCTTCGTTCCGAACTAGCATTCCTTGCGATCTCTAAATCGGGAGGCCAAACTGTAGTCAGCCGGCATTCAACGAGCGGGATGGATGATCTTGTTCAGGATTCTTGCGAGCGCGTCACTACTTCCTTCGTGAAAACTTGCTACTGCGGCGGTCAACATTTCGTCCTGTGTTACGAGATCCCACGCGATATCGTAGCCAGCTTCCACAGCTAGTTCCCGGATGAACTCACGCTGCGCTCGTCCATTTCCCTCGCGAAAAGGATGTAAAGCGTTTATCTCCCCAAGGTAGTGAGCGGCGCGTTGGCAGAACGCCCTAGAGTCGTTCCCTCGCAGAAACTGCTCGCTAGCGAGGTGAACTAATAGCCTCCGCATTTCCGCAGCGATATGTTCTGGTCGAGCGAAAAAGGAGTTGCCCTTGGCGATAGGAACCGTGCGGAATTCCCCAGCCCAGGCGTACACATCCTGAAACAGAAAATGATGGATAAGCCTCAAATGATCCGAGTCAAAACATCCACGGATTGGGTTTTCGTGAAGTTCTAGGAGTCTTGCGAAGAAATGGTCACTTTCAAATTGGCTCAGACGGTTCGAATCTCGAATGTCGGCAAGGTTGCGGAGGACAAACGTATCCTCGTATAGATAGGGATCACCCTGAATGTTCGATTCCTGGCTCAATCCCGGCCGTAGAGGCGCTTAACCGCAGCTGTCAGTTGCTTCGCCTCGAGCCTGCCTTCGATGTATTCGTTCGCAAGCGCTACTACGTCTTTGCTAGGTGCCAAATCCTCCAAGCGCAGTGTCGCAAGCACCTCGCGCACACTTTTTTCACGTTTGGCACGCAAAGAAGCATCCCGAACCTTAGGAGGGACTGTTGTGGCGCGCATGAGAGTCCTCACCGAACACCTTTAATTTTACACCAGAGGGGGTTGCAAAGCATTGTGGATTTAGCGTAACTCCCTTCACGACAAAACTTTGAGTCGTGACAAAAAAGGCCCGGTTCCCGGCAGGGAGGGCCTAAATGCGTTAATTTCCTTGAGAGGGCATGGACACTTTGGAGACCAGAAGGTGGTCGTCCGGGTCGATTTCTTATCTTTCCCAGATTGTTGGTGTTGGCCGCAGAGTTGTTCGCTCCTGTGTGGGGGGGAAACCCTTTTCAGGTGACGGCTCACCCTGAAGTTATTCTGTAAGTTGGGTGCGCTCTCTCGGCACTTGGCTGCAGTTCTGCGAAGTGGGCCAAAAGTCCCGTTACCGGAGATTTAAAGTAACATTTCATTTGTGGAGTCGAGATGTGGCGCGGTGGTGTAGGTGCGGCCTATCTGTTGCCGACCCTTTCGTTGGCCGGTGCCTCACTAGCCTCACCCTGCTTCCGTTTCCACATCCCGCTCATCGAACCGGACAGGCCTATTTCAGGCATCCGGCTCTCGGAGAAAGTGTCACGAGGTCGCCCACGGGAAATTGCGCGTCCGCTTGGTGAGGCAGACGAGGCCCAGCACTTCGTGCAGCGATGTCTCCGGAGACCTCTTGATCCCCGGCCACACCCCGTTGTGCTTGGCACGCAACCACTGACACAGCCTTTTGCAGGCGTGACGTTCCACCGCCTGATAGGCCTTGCTGACTGGCCCTAGACAGAAGTAGTTGGCCCATCCGATCATCGTGCGGTTGAGCCTCGCTATCACCATCTCTTGGTCCAGCCGAGTTTGATCCCGTCCGGTCATTTCACTAATCGCCTCGCAGATGCGCAGTACCCTCTTCTTCGAGGGAACCGTACCGAGGTACGCGCGCCCTGTCTTCGGCGAATAGCACCGACCAAACGTGTAACCCAGAAAGTCGAACTTTTCTTCCGGCAGTTTGCAGACCCGCGTCTTCGTTTCATTCACTGTCAGCTTCAGCTTCGTCATGATGTCCCGCATCCAAGCCAGCGCTTCTTCCGCTCGGCCACGACAGCAGATCACCAAGTCATCCGCGTAGTTAACGATGTATGCAGCAAGACGCTTCTCGTGCCCGAGCTTCTTCCATCCCAGCACGAATCGACGCATGTACAAGTTGCTTAGCAACGGGCTGATCGGAGCTCCTTGCGGAGTCCCCTTTCCCTCATCCCGATTGCGCGTACTCCGATGCTTGTTCCCTCGCTCGTCAGTCTCTTCCACCGGAGCTTCCAGCCACATCTTAATCAGATGGAGCATTGCTCCGTCGACGATCCTTCGAGCGACCGACTTTAGAAGGTCGGAATGTGGAATCGAATCGAAGTAGCCGGATAAATCGGCATCTACAATTTGTCCATGGCCGGTGTTGAGTAGCTGATGGACATGCTTCACAGCGTCCAACGCACTGCGGTCTGCCCGATAGGCATATTGCTCCGGCTGCAGGTCGGCCTCGAATATCGGTTCGAGCACCAAAACTGCCGCCGTCTGTGCTATGCGATCTTTGATCGCGGGCACTCCTAACGGTCTTTGTTTCCCGTCCGGCTTGGGTATCCACACCCGCCGTACAGGCTGCGGTCGATACGTTCTACTTTTCAGCTCTTGCGTCAGTTCGTCCAACCACTTCTGCACTCCGTACTCTTCGATGTCCTCAAACGTTTGGCCGTCCACGCCTGCTGCTCCGCGATTCGCTTTGCAACATTCGTAGGCGAAGGCCATCACGTCTCCTCGGTACACCTTGTCGTACACAGCATAGAAGCGAAATTTGGGCGATCCCTTCGCTTTGTCGTGCAACGCCGTCTGCAACTTCTGAACACTTGGTGGAGTTGTTAGGCTCATCGCCAATCCCTCGGTCCTTTGTTGCTTCTTGCGTTTCCTTTCAACTGAGGCTCCTTCCCTCTACCGGAGTTACCCGGCTTCATCAGTACTACGAGCCTCTCCGTCATCCCAAACGGCCCGGCCTGTCTCTCGCGAGTTGCCAGTTGATCCACACCGCGATCACCGCTGGGACTTCCCGTGTTGCGCTTGATCCACTTTGCTTACATGCCGTCGCCAATACCCCGGCAGGTCTGATGGAATTTATTCGCTCATACGATTCCATCAGCTTCGGCCTTCCCACGAATCGGGGCGGGTCGGCTCCTGCATTAACGGTTTCGGGGCCTGCTCAGCGTTCACTCACGTTACGGCCTGCACGCTCGCCAAGTCGCCTAGCGACCCTCTGCACCAGAGGCTTCAGCAGTTTCGTTGCCTCCACTACTGCTCTGATTGCTACCGGGTGGAGCGAACCAGTTCCCGGGCGGGGTACTCCCGCTGTGGACCAGCACCTTTCACGGCGCACCCGAT
>CAWJJR010000011.1:0-246839 GCA_963843265.1 uncultured Acidobacteriota bacterium
GGCCAATATTTGCCTCCGCGCCGACGAGGACATGGCGGGCAATACCGTTCGAGAGCTCGCGGATATTTCCTGGCCAATCCAGATTCTGCAAATACTGCAGCATCGCCCTGTTCAGCGGTTCCGCTGGTTTTGCGAATCTCTCTTGAAACTGTGTGAGAAAATATTGGGCAATCAGAGGGATATCTTCGGTTCGGTCGCGAAGCCGCGGTAACTTCATTCGCACCATGTTGATGCGGTAATATAAATCCGCGCGGAATGTTCCAGCATTGATCTCTTCCTGGAAATCCTTATTCGTCGCGCAAATCAATCGCGTCTCGACAAATTTTTCCTCTTGGCCGCCGATCCGCGAAAAGCTTCCATCTTGCAGAAATTGCAGGAGCTTGCTCTGAAGTCCGGAATCCAGATCACCGATTTCGTCGAGAAAGAGCGTCCCGTTCTGTGCTAGTTCGACCCTGCCTGGCTTTGCAGTAACGGCTCCGGTAAACGCTCCTTTCTCGTAACCGAATAATTCGCTTTCCAGGAGCGCTCCCGGAATTGCCGCGCAATTCACCTTAACAAACTGCCCGCCCGCGTTTCGAGAGTGCAGGTGAATCCATCGCGCCACCGCCTCTTTGCCTGTTCCCCCATCTCCGCAAAGCAGCACGGGAGCATTTATGTTGCAGACTTTCGCGGCGAGCGAACGGACCTCCATCATGGCCATCGACCTGCCGAATAAGACGTCATCCGGCGGCAGTGAGTCGATTGGTTCCGTGCGCGCGCTCTTTCTTGGTTTCGGCAGGGGCATGGGCGTCGATTTACACCGGGGGAAGATGCACTCGGAACGCCACAAGTGCATTTGTCCCATGCGCACAGCAAGCTTGCGGCTCTCGGATTAACTTATTTATTTACAATGAATTACGGAAACAGGAGGCGCTCTGGTTGTAGTACCACTTGCCGCCAGAAACCCGCTCTCATCTGGCGGGGTGGGAAAAAATGTGCCCTCACCTTGCTAACGAATTTCTCAAATTGTCTACCATTGGACTTACCAAGGGCTGGTTTGCTCTGTGTCGGCGCGCTATACGATTGGCGATTCGCAGGGAACTCTTTACCGTCGTTCTCTCGCGTTGCTTATGCGGTGGCGGTTTGCCCACGAATAATGTCGTATCTCTCGATCACAGCGGCGACGCCCATTCGCACCGTGCCATCTTCCGTCCGTCGCTCCACTCGTACGACTTTTCCGAGTGCTCGCACAAACACTTCCGTCCCGTGAGTAATCTCTGAGGGGAGCGTCAGCGTGATGTCGAGCTCCGACCCCGCCGAGAGATCCTGTTCGATGACGAAGTACAACCCGCGCGTCGAAATGTCGCGCGTTTTTCCCTCTGACGAATCCACTTCGCGTTCGGTGGGTAATCGAATGATGACTGGCAAGGACAAATCATAACGACGTGCCGTCCGGCGTTCCGTCATTCCCCCGACCTCCAGTATTTGTGGCGGTGACGTGCTTCGAACCGCGCGGTCAGCATGTGAACTTACTAGAAATGAACAAACTTTGCCAGTCTTGGAGCGCGCGGGATCAGCAAAGCCTCTAAGCTCCCCGAAATTCCAAATCCTATCCGTTCGGCGTCCCCACCGGCGTCGGCGTTTCCGCGCCGGCTGGTGCAGCAGCCGAGCGCCGCGTCCGCGGCGTATCCAGATTAAATTGCCTCATCTTATACAGCAGCGCTTTATAGCTGATCCCCAACATTTTCGCGGCATCCTTGCGGCACCACCGAGTCTTTTCCAGAGCATCCGCGATGGCTTCCATTTCTGCTTCATCTTTCAAGCCGCGAACAAGCGCCTTCAATCCCTGTTCGCGAGGCGGCGCAGACTCTTCGCGTGGCGAAGTCCGCTGCCGCGCTGACGACATCTCGACCAACTCCCGCAAGCTGCCTTCATCGTCCTCGAGAATCACATACCTCTTCACGAAATTCTCAAGCTCCCGCAAGTTCCCCGGCCAAGGATAATTCACCGCCGCATCTAGCAAATGCTTAGAAGGGCCCGCCGGCGTCTTCCCAAACTTTTCGCTGTACTGCTCCAGAAAATGCCGGAAAAGCAGCGGAATCTCGACCAGACGCTCTCGCAGGGGCGGCACAAGAATGGAAAGCACGTTCAGCCGGTAGTACAAGTCTTCACGGAAACGGCCCGTCTTCATCGCTTCTTGCACATCAACGTTCGTGGCCGCCAGCACCCGCACATCCGTGTCAATCAGGTGCCGTCCCCCCAGCCGCGAATACTGGTGATCCTGAAGCACGTGCAGCAGCTTGGCCTGCAAAGGAGTCGTCATCTCCGCGATTTCATCCAGGAAAATCGTCCCTTTATTCGCCATTTCAAATTTGCCCGGCTTGCTCCGTATCGCACCAGTGAACGCGCCCTGTTCAAATCCGAAAAGTTCAGACTCCAGCAATTCGCCGGGCAGTGCCGCGCAATTCACCTTGATGAAGGGCTGGTTGCGCCGCTTCGAGCGCAAATGAATCATCCGCGCCACGACTTCCTTGCCTACGCCACTCTCCCCGCAAATAAAAACCGGCACGTCCACGGGAGCAATCTGCAATATCTGCTGGCGAATGCGCACCATTTGCGGGCTAGCCGCGAGAAAACTCAGATCCTCTGTCACTTGGTCACAGTAATCGCGCAGCGCCTGATTTTCCGTCGTGAGCTGCTTCTTCTGGCGGGACTTCAGCATGGCCGCGTCCAACTCCGTCTTCTCGAACGGCTTCGTCAGGTAGTCGTGCGCGCCGATGCGGATGGCTTCCACCACCGTACCCACTTCATTCGAGCAGGACAGCATGATCACGTTCAGGCTGCGGTCCGCCTGCATCAGCTCCTTCAAAGTCTCTATGCCATTCAGCTCCGGCATCAGCACATCCAAAATGATGAAGTCCGGCCGTTCTCCCCCGTTCACTTTGGCGATCGCTTCCCGTCCGGAACTAACCGTCTCGACCTCGTATCCGTCCACTTCGAGCAGCGTCTGCAAATACTTTCGGATGCTCGGCTCGTCATCCACCACCATTATTTTTTCTTTAGCGCCCATCGAGTTCTCCCTTTGCCCTGTCCCGAATTCCAAAATCTTAAGCTTGATCCATCGGCAACAAAAATGTGAATTTGCTTCCCGACTTCGGTTCGCTTTCCACCCAGATCTTTCCGCGATGCGCTTGAATCAAGCGTTTCGCGATCGCCAGCCCAAGGCCCATACCTGAAGTATTCCGGTCAACGCGCACAAAATCCTCAAAAATCTCCTGATGATGCTCCGCCGGAATTCCCGCGCCAGAGTCCGCCACGGATACCTCGACGCTGTTTGGCCTTGGCAGCCGGAATCGCCGTCGTTCTTCGACAGGTGCGACTGCCGCCACGCGTCGCTCCCAGAAATGTGGCGCGGCCTTGAACGTCACTGCCCCGCCAGCCGGCGTGTGCTTGAGCGAGTTGTCCAAAAGATTTGCCGCCGCCTGCTGCACCTTTTGATAATCGAATCGAAATGTCGGTATGGAGGGATCGAAGCTCGCCTCCAGCTTCACCCCTTTGCGCTGAAACGCTTCCGACCATCTTTTTGCCAATTCATCCAGGCAATCGCGAAGATCGTTCTCTCGAAGCTGCAATACCAGTTTGCCGCTCTCCAGCGCCGAATAATTCAGGAACATAGAAACCAGGCGCACCAACCGATCGCAGCTGTCTTTCGACTCTTCCAGGATGTCGCGCTGCTTGTCCGTCAAGCGCCCCAGTGACCCCGTCAACATCAGATCGTAGTAGCCCTTGATTACAGCCAGTGGTGTTTTCAGTTCATGCGCCGCCGACGCCAAGAAAACTGTCTTCTGCCGGTTTACTTCCTGTAATTTCAAATACGCCGCAAGCAAATTTCGATAGGTAATCTCTCGTTCCTGCAGCAACTCCTGCACCGTTAGTTGCGTCGCTGCATCGGGGACGGGCCCGGCATCCGCATCCTTGTCGAGTTGAACGATTAAATATCCTGGCTCGGGCATCCACTGCATTCGCGCGCGAATCTTCTTCTCGCCACGCGTTAGCTCAACTTCCACCTCCCTCTCCCCGGCATCGATCTTCCGCCCGATCTGATTCGGCTCAACTTTCAGAATGTCATGAAACAGATTTAAGGGGCTAAAATCGCCCGCGCGTTCCGGCCCAAAATACTGGCGCGCCGTCTTATTCGATAACAGTACGCACCCATTCCGTTCGGCTACCCAAATAGGTGTTTTCACCGCCTCAAGTATCGTGCTTACAAGCCCAAATGGTAATGCGGCAGCCTTCGCGAGATCTCTAAGCGGAGGTGTGGAAATAGTCCCAGACATTTGCGGGTTCAATTCTCCACTAGCGTAGGAAAAACTTTTCCCTTGCCAAATGCTCATGCTCGCAGAGGAATTTCCTACTGTCAATGGCAAATGCGTTCCATTTGCACATTTACGGAAATCAAGTGGCAACAGCTAGCACTTAGTTTGTAGAGGCAAAAATTGTCGCCGCGAAATCTATTCTAATTCATTCATAATAAAATGTTTACCAGCTAACCCTTTCGACCGAGCGTGGCACTCAATCTGCTCCCTCCCGTACTAGGTCTTGGGTACTAACCAAACGATTATGCAGACTGGTCTCTTGAAGGGCGGCAAGCGCGTGGATCCCTCTAACTCCCGACGATCCCCTCGCATTCGTTTGCAAATGCCCGTTTTCTTGCGCGCGGCGGACACTTCCGGGGCCGAGTTCATTGAGCTTACAAAAACCCTCAATATCAGCTCTACAGGCGCCTGCGTAGCCTCGACGCACATTCTGCGTCCAGACCAGATCGTGCACCTCACCATTCCTGCCCCTTCATCCGCTGCTTCCGGCGTCGTGCCCACCGAGACCCCACCGATCACTGCCAGAGTTCTCCGCCAGGATTCTACGGGCGACGTTCGTCTCTTTGGACTGGAATTCCTCAAGCCACTTGAGTAAAGTATTGCCTCTTTGACGATCGGCGTGGCGTGCTCTGGGTAGAAAAGTTACGTTTGCCCACAGCCATGGAACGTGCATTCTCAAAGATGTGATTCTAAGTTCCATTTTTGCAAGGAGATAGCTAGGAATCGAAGTTACCCAGGTTTACCCCGGAGTGGCTCGAGACGCTTCACGAATTGGTCTCCCGCTTGCTCCTCACAGAAAGAGAAAGCCACATGTGCTTTCCCCAAACCCCGCGGGGATAGGCTAAAAGTCAGGTGTATACGGGATATGCCCAGCCCCGGCGCCCCTGCGCCCCCGCGCTTGCCGATTGAAGATTCTTATCTCGAGCTATTAGCTGACACGCTCGAAGGTCTGGAGATTCCTGCGCGTGGGCAGTTTCTCCAGCGTTACTTCCGCACCGTTACCCAGCTCGACCTTCGCGAAACCCAGTGTGTTCAACTTTGGGATGAGATGCTCCTCCGGCGTCGTGAACTCAGCGAGCATCTAGGACGGCAAATCTCCTTGAAAACGGCCCTTATGGACGTCCTTACTTCCGCTGGACTCTTCCGCGTTCCCATTCTCATCGAATATGACGAACTCAAGAAACTCCAGTTGAACGCCGTAACCGATCCTCTCACGGGCCTCTACAACCGGCGCCTGTTCGGCGAATCTTTCGAAAAGGAATTGAACCGCGCCCGCCGCTACGGCTCGCCTCTCGGCCTAGTCATTCTCGATCTCCACCGCTTCAAAGAAGTTAACGACAAGCACGGGCATCCGCGTGGCGACGAAGTTTTGCGAGTCGTCGCGGCAACGTTGAAAAAAGCTCTCCGCACATCGGATTCCGCCTTCCGCATCGGCGGCGACGAATTTGCTCTCCTCCTCCCCCAAACCGACGCCGCGCAGGCCCTCGCTCTTAGCCGCCGTATCGGTAGCGTTTTTACGGAATCGATCGCCCACTTGCAAATGGGTGTGAGCGTCAGCATGGACCACGGCGTGGCCACATTTCCCCAGGACGGGGATCAAGCCGATCAATTAATTCACGTCGCTGACGAACGCCTCTATCGGTCAAAGCACGCAAATCACGGCAAGCCTCCCGCTACCGGCGCTCGTACGGAACTAGCCTCGGGCCCCATAACCGAACCCTCGGCTCCTTCCGCCACCGAACGGCAATCTTCCGCGCCACGCACCATTCCCTTTGAATCAAAGCCCACGGAGGAAAAATCAGAAAGCGCCTTTGCCGATGCAGTCTCAACGACTGTCTCAGAAATCTCCGGCAACCAGGCTTTGGCCGCCCAGCCTCCCGCCCGCCTCTACTCCGTCCCGCGTAAGGCCGAGCGCGTCTCTATGACTGGCACAAACGCTTACGCAGTTATCGGCGAGCAGGGCATTCGCCGGGCTCGTGTTTTGGATCTCGGCTTTGGTGGAGTCGCGCTCGAACTCGAATCGCAGGAAGAGGTTCCGGAAAGCATCCTCGCGGTCTTGCACGTGCCCATTCTTCCGCCAGTGCGCGTCAATCTGAAGCCCGTCTGGTTCCAACGCACTCCCCAAGGCGCCTACCGCATCGGCTGCGCCTTCGTCTCCTGAATTTTCTGGCCTCGGCGCTCTTCCTCGGAGACTTGCGCGTCGCTCACTTAACTATCCGTTGTTCTTCGCCAGATGTAGTCGCAGATGCCTTGAGGTAAAAAGCAGCGCCTGCTGGATATGCGTCAACCCCAGGCCCCAACGCAGCACTGCCTGTTCCGCTGAGTCTCCAGTTGCTTCAAGCCTCAACCATAAAGCCAATTCATTCTGGATTGCCTTGTCCTTTTCCTCCTGATTACCAGCCGAGATGCTCGCCGATGTCAAGCAAAGTGTCGTCCCCAGCGATTCTCGCGATCCCGCATCTTGCAAGAGCTCGCTTAATTTCCCCAACAAAACAAAATGCAGGCTTCTGTGCAGCCGATGCTTTGCGTCTCGAAACTCCAAAGCTATCTCCCCCGAATAAATATGGCCGCTCGTCGACTCCGCCGCCGAAGGCCCCGCCAACGGCTGCGCGACGCAAAACAACGAATCATCGCTTTCGATCGCTGCCAGAAAATTCTTGATCGCAAGCGCTGGCGCCAAGTCCCCGGCACTTAGTCTACCCCGCTCGATGCGGCTCGCCACTTTCTCAACGACTTCGACGCGCATGCCTGTGAAGCTACGCGAACCGATTCCACCCCGCAAGCGCAAAGCTTATTCCGTCACCAGCCACAACGAATCATGTCGCGAAGATAATTCCTTTCTCCGATAGATCTGGATAGAAGAGTTCAAGCGACGGTTAGTCCCGGCCAATCAGAAGCACCCTAGTAATCGATTCCATGGCCTGCATGCCTAGGCTTTCAACGCAACTCTCCCTCTTCCCTGCTCTTCCTCCCGTGTCCGCCAAACCACTTTTTCGATCTCCTGGAGTTCGTCCTCGCTCACTTCCACGAACAATGCTCTTTTTGTTTTGGACAGCTTTCCTTTGTTTTGCAAGATGAGACGGACCATCAAAGTTGCACGTTGATCCGGCATATCTACAATTTCGAGCACTCTCCGAACGGCTGCATCGAATACCACGAGGAATCCGATCTCCTCTCGCAGATCCCGTTTGATCGTTTCCTCAATGCACTGATACAAGTACTCGGCTTGCGGAGTGGCGTCGAAGTAGCGGTAGAGATGTGCGGTGGGGTTCCGGATTATCATGCGGCCATCTGAATCCAGCTCAAAGGTGATGAACGGAAGGATCGACCCAGAGTATCGCTCGAGCACGCGGTCGTATTGTGCGCGGTTCCGGAGCATGGCGGCAGAAACGGGAAATAGCAGGCCTTCGGGAGTGAATCCGAACTTCGCCAAGATGTGATGCACCAGGAAGCGATGTATCCGGCCGTTGCCATCTTCGAAGGGATGGACAAACACAAATCCGAACGCAGCAGCGGCTGCTGCTACCACAGGATCTAGCTGGCTGCTCTCAGCAAGGCGACGCTCCATTTTCATCCAAGAATCCATCAATTCTGGAACGTCCTCGGGCCTCGGGCATACAAATTGCACATCTTGAGTGTAGTCAGGAAGCGTTTGAGAGACATAATTTTGGTTGGTTCGCCAATCCTTTTGTGCATATCGCGCGTCAACTATGGAATTCTGCAGGCGCACAAAGGCTTCCCTGCTGTTTGCGTCGAACTCTGAGGTATTTTCCAGCGCCGCGACGAATCGGGCCGTTCGATCCCTGCTCGGCACTTCCCCTTCGATTGCGAACGACGACCTCGTCTCTTTTGTGAAAAGGTAGTGGACCGCCCGAGCCGAGATCGTGGGATCGCATCCCTGCACAACGCTTAGAGCCTCCTTTGCGAGATCGAGCTTCGCGAAGCTTCTCAGAGTTTCTGTTCGGCGCACTAGAGGGCAGTAAGAGCGGTTTCCAAGAAGGTTGTCGTTAACCCTCTGCCGCCGTGCTCGGACCACGCTCGCGGTCACATGCAGTTCTTCGTCGAGCAGATCAACGTAACCCGAGGGGGCTACATCTGGCACATCTAGCGTTTTCCCGGTCAAGAGTTCGTAGAGATACCAAGCACGTCGCGCGAAAATGCCATTCGGCTCGGAACGAATCCAGCTTTCCATCGCGCTGATGTCGATGGCGCTAAACGCGGCGTTGAGGACTCCTAAATCGACCGGTTCATAGCGCATCGCAAAGCGTAGGTTTCCCGTCACGCCGCTGGGGAGATATCTCTTGGGATATTGCTCCAAAATCCTGTTATCGACCACCCTAGTTTTTCGTGCACCTGCTACCACCTCCGAGCGAACTGCGGGGAGAGGAATTTTGAGTCCTAGCTGTTCGACCAAGCCATGTAGTCCAATAGCTATCGGAAACGCTCTGGTTCTGAAGGCTTTATCGTTCACAGGATTCCTTCCTCAAACCGAAGCCTGTCTTTAATTTCAGTATTGAGACTCTCTTGATATTAGACTACGAATTCGCTATCGAGCGTGCGAGATTATTATTATAGGCCATTGTAGATGTAAAATCTTTATCACAATCGTTTTCTTGGCGGCTTGGCTCAAGCTCCCTATCCTTAAGAGCGCACCGAGCATCGCTCACTAATTGCCATACTCGACTCGAGCAACCCGGCGAACAGGCTTTGTTACCCGTGAATTTAGATTTAGACAAATTTGAAGGCCTGATTCCTCCGACTTCCCTATCCTGCTAGAATCTCCTCGCCCAACGGACACCTGCGGAGGCTGTTATGAATGATCCCAAACCAAGCCGCCCTTACTGGCCCGATTACGCGGCTGTGCCCAAGGATCACGAACAGGGTTTAAAGTCTTGGAGCTGGGCTCTTGAACGCCTCGAAAAATCCCACAATTATTGGATCGCCACCACGCGTCCCGACGGCCGCCCACATCTCATGTTGGTCTGGGGTGTCTGGTGGGAAGATGCGTTCTGGTTCAGCACCGGCCCAAACACGCGCAAAGCAAAAAACATCGCCGTGCACACCTTCTGCACAATCGGCACCGATCGCGCCGACGAAGCCGTCGTCCTCGAAGGCGTTCCCCGGGAAGTCCCAGACCGCGCCCTCTGGAAACGGTTCGCAACTGTCTACAACACGAAATATGGCGGCGACGTCGAACCCATGCTCCTGGCCTCCGGCGGCAACGTCTACCGCGTCGAACCCCAAACCGCCTTCGGCCAGGACGAACATGCCTCCAATTTCGCCGAATCCGTCACTCGCTGGCGTTTCCCAAAATCCTGAGCGGCTCATCTCAGCAGTGCTCAACAAGACTCGGCCCACTCATCTGAGGTGCCAAGCACGAACTCCGGCCCGCTCACCGCTTCGGCGCGGCGTTCCACATCTCCTGCTCGATCTTCCACTCTCCATTTGCTTCCCGGTGTAGCACTATCGCCATCTTTCCGCGAGACTCGATCATCTTCTCCGCGCCGGGCGGCTGCACCACTTGATGTTCCGTCGCCCATTCCGATGCCCAATCTCCCGAAATATGAATGTCGTGAAACTCCACTTCTTCCTTCACCACTTTGTATCCCTGCATTTGCGAAACAATCTTCTCCACCCACGCCACAATCGCTTTCTTCCCAATCATCGGCTCCATTCCTGGCATAAGGTCGACGCCCTGCTCAGCCCAGGTAGCAAATATCGCCTGGGTATCCATATTCAGATGAATCTCGATGTACCGCTTGTTGAAGGCTTCGATTTCATCTTTTGGACTGCCTCCGCTTCTCGCAAGCGCAACCATCGCCAAACTGCTAGCCAGGACAGCCATGCCCATCCCACATGTCCACTTCATGACTCACCCCTATTATCTTTCGATGCCGATCTGCAAAGTTCTTCCGCAGGTTCTTGGGCCGAGAACATAGCCTAATTCCGCCTTAAATTCCATGTGCGCCGATAGCCTGCGGATTGCAATTCTATCCGTCAAAGTTTCGCCGTATTTAGCCCACATTTGGAAATGCTGCCAGCTTCCCGTATAATCAGGGATTGCTTCGCGACCTAGCGACGCGGCTGCAGCTACACGCCTTCTGGGGTGCAGCTTTCTGACCCGAAATTTGGCCAGCCGTGCAGACCGGACGCGACAGAATGGAGCCTCATGAAACCCGGTATTCATCCCGACTATCATCCCGTCACGGTGCACTGCGCCTGCGGCCACAATTTTCAAACGCGCTCGACTATCAAAGGCGACCGCCTCAACGTCGAAATCTGCTCCAATTGCCACCCCTTCTTCACCGGCAAACAAAAGCTCATCGACACCGCCGGCCGCGTCGAACGCTTCACCAAGAAATACGCCGACGCCGCCGCCAAGGTCGAAGCCTCCAAATCCGCCGCCGCAAAAAAGTAGTTGGCCCGCTATCAGGGGTTAATTTTTCGTTTTTTTTCTAAACGGAAAAACGATGAAGATCGCGGACACTAAAGTGCCTGTTCACGATCGCTCGTGTAGGTCCGCTCTTGTCCACGTTCGCTTCTTCAGCAGGAATGAGACCTCCTTGAAGCTTCTTTCCAGGGCCTTCACCTGATCTGGCGTCGCAGGTTGATTCGCAACATCAGAAGTAAGCAGCTCAAGGTGCACGCGCACCAAATCGTCCAGCGTCATGCCGCGCTCGTCCGCGATCTGCCGCACCTTCCTGATCAATTCCTCGTTTAATTCAAGAGCGATCTTCATGGGCTCATTTTAACCTAATGTAAGGACCCACGGTGTCTTGGACGCAACGGACCCCGTACACCATGTTTCTGCCAATGTCGGCGTTCTTGATTCCGCTCATGGCCCTGCAATTTTGAATTCTAAACCTTCAACTTTCCAACTTCTTCGCTTCTCCCACCCGTGTACAATGACTTCCCAACGTGGCCACGCAATCCCGCATGTTCGACTCCAGCCGTCCCGGCGAACTCGTCGAAACCGCCGCCCCCCGCGTGACCCTCCGCAACGCCTTCGCCCATCCCTACGACTCCGCCATCGCCGCCGCCCGCACCTGCTACGCCCCGCGCCTCATCGCACCCGAAGAAATCACCGACAAGCAGCGCCTCAACATCGGCGCCGCCACTTTCTACAGCGGCCATCACACTGTCTACCAGCATGCCCATTTCGAATTCGGCCTAGAAAATGTCAGCCGCCAATTCGTCTGGTCTTTCCTCCACGCCCATCCCTTCTACAATTCCGAGCAGCAAAGCCAGCGTTACGTCCGCCTCGACCGCCCGCAAGCCTACGTCCCCTCCCGCTATCCGATGTTCGATCCCGATTCTCTTTTCTACGACGCAGCCACTCGGGGCATCTACGAAGACGCCATCGTTCGTGCCTGGGATTATTATCGTCAACTCTCCGCTCTCCTCGTCAACGACGCTCGCGCCATCCTCTCTGACATCTGGCACATCGGCCCCATGTCCCATCCCAAGCGCCTCCAAAAAATCGAGCGCGCCGCCGAAAAGCGCGCCATCGAAATCGCGCGCTACGTTCTTCCCGTCGCCGCCTTCACCACCATGGTCCACACCGTCTCCGGCATCGTCCTCCACCGCCTCTGGCGCATGAGCGCCGCCTCCGACACTCCCACCGAATCCCGTGCCGTCATCGGCGCCATGGTTAACGAAGTAAAAAAAATCGACCCGCAATTTTTCGATCGTTTTGGAACGGAACCTCTGGAAGATCGTCCCGAGTGGCAAGAAATCTCGTCCAACGGCGCTAGGGAAATTTCAACCGGCGAAGTCCATCACGTCGCCGCCGACCACGGCGAATCCTTCGCCAGAGAATTCGACGCCAAGCTCTCTGGCAAAACTTCCAAGCTCCTCGACTACTCCCCCAACGCTCCCCGCGTCATCGCCGAATCCTACCGCGCTGTTCTCGGCCTCACCGAATCCCAATGCTCCGACTCCGAGGCCATCGATCGCCTCCTCAATCCCGCCCGCAATCCCTATCGCCTCGAAATCCTCGACATCGGCGTTCATGCCCCTATGATGCGCGCGCTCCAGCACGCCAATTACACCTTCGCCAAAAAAATCTCCCACACCGCCGACTCCCAGGACCAGCGCCACCGCATGGTCCCCGGCTCTCGCCCGCTCCTCACTCTCGCCGACTCCCGCGACCCCGACTACATCACTCCCGCTCTCCTCGCCCAAAATCCCCGCGCCAAGGACCTCTACGACCGCGCCATGCACGACGCATGGTCCGCCAAAAACGACCTCCTGGATCGCGGCGTTCCTCTCGAAATCGCTCTCTATCTCCTCCCCAACGCCAAATCCATCCGCCTCGTCGAGTCCGGATCCCTCCTCCATCTCCTCCACAAATGGACCATGCGCACCTGCTTCAACGCTCAGGAAGAAATCTACGCCGCCAGCATGGACGAGGTCGCCCAACTCCGCCAAGTCCATCCCCAACTCGCAAAATACATCGGCCCCCCGTGCCATCTCCGCGCCAACATCACCACACCCATCTGCACCGAAGGCTCCCATTTCTGCGGCGTTAAAGTCTGGCTCGACTTCCCCAACATCCCCCGCCGCATCTGATCGTCTTCGAATTCATCCCCAAGTCCGATGACCCGTAATGAAGTAGTCGCACAAAAACATCATTGACTGAACGCAGTTCGTCGGCCGTTTTATACTCCACTGACAATTCAGACCTCAAGGAATAGAGGCGAAATTCCGGTTCATCACACGAGCATGCAAACTAACGTTGATAGATTTCTTGCCGACCAGCAGCGTTATTTCTCCGGCTCTCACAATCAGTTTTTGGCCTTTGGTGGGCCATGCGTCTACTTCCATGAACAGTGTCTAGCCGCTGGCGCAGAGAACTTTCTCTCTTTGAGACACATCGAGATGCTATATGCAACCCTTACGGCGTGGGGCATGCATAGGATGGGCGACTCGAATAAAGCCAAAACAAGGCTTACGAACTGGTTGCCATTTCACACTTCCCTGGTAAGTCAAACTGAGGGGCTTCAGCAGTTCAAAGGCCTTAGGATGTCTGAGCTCTCGGAATCCGAATATTCTGCTGCCATTCTCCGCCTCAAGACTCACTATGCGGCCCTCAAGCTCTCCATATCCGACGCGACAATTGTTGTCAACTCAAAGGCATTTCACCATTTGTTTCCGGATCTCATTCCACCCATCGACCGACAATATACCGTCCGCTTCTTTAGTCAGGCCCCTGAAAGATGGCTGGATTCATCCGGAAAATTCAGGACGGTTCAACTTCCCCAAAATATCGATGACCAATTTCATCTATTTCATACAACCTGTTTGGCGATAAAGCGTCTGGCAAACCAAGTTGACCCTGACCTGCTGCGACTGGAGCGAGAACGTTCCCAGGTGAGCATTCCCAAAGCCTTGGACAACGCGATCGTGAATTACGTGAGAATTATTGTGTCCGAGCTCCGCAGCCTCAAGCCTCCGGCCGATCTCGACGAGCTTTCTTAGGTGTGCGGTTTGACAATTTCCTTGGATCAACGCGACAGATATAAAAGGATCAGCTTTGTTTGGTGGGTTCTTTCTGGGCTTCGATACGATCAGCAAGCACGCGAAGCGCGAGCGCTTGCGCCGACGCAACCGCTTCATTCTCTGTAGAGCCATACGCCATCACGCCCGGAAGATCCAACACCTCGGCGATCCAGCGTCCGTCAACCTCGCGTTCCGTTTCCACTTTATATACAACGTGCGACATATCGCAATCCTAACACGCCCATGGCCAAGCGTCAGCTTGTTGCCTAATCTCTGTTCTTTGCGTGCCCCTTTGCAGGAAAGGCCTCGCGATAAAGCTCGGGGAAAGTCCTTCGCACAAAAAGCTTATCTTCCGTTGAAGCACACGCGATCTCGCGAATCTTAGCGATTCGCTCTCTGCGACGTAGCGACCGGAACCGCCGATCAATCGCTGCCACTAGCTGCTTCTGTGATATAACGAGACTTTAGCACGCGCTCTGTGGTGTGCACAGGCGAGAAGTTCGTGCGCATTTTCGACTTCCCCAACATCCACCGCCGCATCTAGCAATTTCCCAAGACAAGCAGTGAATTTATCAGTTGTCGTCCATGCTCACTCTTGGGCGTACAAGCTAGCGCCGCCGTAGTCCTCGTTTGGGACTGAGTCTCGCGACCAAATTTCGCCTCTTCGATGCAGCCGGCAAAATCGACATGTCCGAGGAGGATAGCCTTCGAGTTACGCAAAGAAGAAATTGCTCGTATCCAATAATGGATGTATAATTCTCCATATATGGAGACTCGACGAAGGCCGCTATGGCGACTCTGAATCAACTGAACGCAGGCATTGCTTGGGAAAAACCAGCCGACCTCTCCAGCAAGGACGTGCTAAAGCGCTTGAGCCCTTCAGCAGTGAGGGCCTTCTTGAAAATTCGCGAGCTTTGGGAATTGCGCGATGAAGATGCGCGACAAATGCTTGGAGGCATATCAAACGGTGCGTTCTACGAGTTAAAGAAGAAGGCGCGCGGCACCCTCGATCAGGACCGCCTTACGAGGATCTCCATCTTAACCGGAATCTTCAAGGCGCTAAATATCCTATACAGCAAGAAACTCGCCGACCGCTGGATTCAATTGCCGAACGAAAATCCGATGTTTGAAGGAGAGACGCCCCTCACTTACATGATCAGAGGCGGGCTGCCTGCAATGATGCGTGTGCGGCAACTTCTGGATTCTCGCCGTGGCGGTCGATAGGTTACTACCAAACGTTGCCGACATTCTTTGTGACAGCACGCATCGCCTAATCCCCTCACGATACAGCGGCCAGGACGAAAGCGTTCTTACGCGATTAACCGATAATGTCGGGGACTTGAGCGCGCTCTTCGAACTCGAGGGAGCTACAAACGACCGCCTCCTCGGAGAAGCCGGACTGCTCCCAGGCATTACCGTGCGCGAACTGGTCTTTGGCCTTTCCTATTCGCATATTGTCAACGCCGCGTTCACGCACGCGAGGCCCCTCGGCAGTCGTTTCAATGGACCGGAGCGTGGAGCGTGGTATGCGGCGTTCACTCGCGGAACCTCCGAGCTGGAAGTGGCGTACCACAAGGGCAAGGAGCTACAAGAGATCAACTGGCAAGAAAGAGAGACGTTTACTTACGTCGATTTCCTGGCCGATCTTCGAGGCACGTTTCACGACATCCGCAACGACCGACGCTTCAGAAATTGTTTGAATCCAAACAGCTACACCGCATCGCAACATTTGGCTAGGGAGCTTCTGGAGCAAGGATCTGCCGGGATCGTTTATCCGAGCGTGCGTCACAAAGCTGGAACGTGCATCGCGTGTTTCAGACCGGCGCTGGTCAACAATGTTCGCAAGGGCTCGTCCATTTCCATCAGTTTTGAAAATGCGTTTGCTACTCCTGAGATTCGTGAAATCAAATAGTCGAACGTACCGGTCCGTATTTGGATTTTGACCTGGACGTCTTCGCCCTATCGAAACTTCCCAGGACGCCATCGCGTCTTATATTGAGGAGGGCCGCGATGCGCTCCCAGCTCAACTCGTTTTCAGCCATCCTTGCAACCGTCCTCCTCCTTCCCGCGCCTTCCCTCGCCTTCGACACGCCCCTTTCCCCCGAAGCCGTCCGCGACGCCTACTTCCTCGGCCAGCGCAATGACGAAACTACTGCATCATTCTTCACCCCCTACTTCCGCACTTTGCCTGTCCCCGACAGCGGCCCCTACATCGCCGAGGTCGAAATCTACACTCCCTATCTTCAAGTCCTGGAAGCCTCTCGCCGCCGCTCCATGGGCTACAGCGCGCAGCAAGCCGAACTGGACTACCGCCACCATCACGACAAGCTGTTTGTCCGCGTGCGCATCGACTTCACCGACTCCTACGGCAATCTCGAGCTTTACCGCTCCGCTAAAGGCGACGCGCAACAATCCGGCGAGGCACCATTACCCGACTTCTACCGCGACTTTCGCGTCGGCCTTTCGCAGCGCTCCGGTCCTGACCATGACGACCGCTGGATCGAACCTCTGCGCATCATCTTGCAATCGACGGATTCCTTCAATTCTGGGCACTACGCTTTCATCCCCGAAGATCTCGGTCTGAACTCCTATCTCTCGGGTTCGGGCCCAGCGTATGCCTATGGCTCAGGAAACGGCGGGTACTACCCGACTGGCTGGCTTGTTTGGCTCGAGTTCGACGCCCAGGATGTCGCCTCGGATGACGCCTCCGTCGAAGTCATCACCACAGATGGCCAGGACGTCACCGTCCCCTTCGACCTCTCCACTTTGCGCTGATCTCGATCGGCAACGCCTTTCGATCCTGCAACTTTAAACTCCAATCTTCTCAACCACTTACGCGCCGATTCGAATGGTAACTATGTTTTTACTTGACATCAGCACTATCTTCCTGGTATAATTTCCGATGTTCCCTGGAAGAAACGCCGCTTCGTGTCCCGCCATTCTCCATGATTTCTCCGTCCTCCGTGTTAAGAGAAACCCTCGTCCCTGTCTCGATCTGAAATCTGTCAGGACGCGACAGATCCGCTCCTCCCGGGCGCTGTTTTCATTCTATCTTCAAAAAAACACAAAGTTAACTTCCCTCTTTTCAATCTCTTCCGCACTCTTCAAAAAAGAGTATTCCCGTAAACATCCCATTCTCAATCACTTGCCCACTCTTTTGCAAATCACCCGGGGTGGCGTACCCAAAGCAATTCGATGCGTGATTTCGATACTCTATTTCGGCCCACCAACGATCATCTAAATTGGCCCACCTACTGAAAACCATATACCGTGGATCTCGTTACGGGCTGGCGAGCCCCCAAGGAGACCCGGTTGAACAGGAGAGCCAAAGTGGAACTATTTGAGCAGATTCGGCGGGAGTACCACCACGGTGCGGGGACTATCCAAGGGGTGGCGAGGAAGCTTGGAATTCACCGGCGCATGGTGCGGGAAGCATTGGCTGACGCGGTTCCGAGGGAACGAAAGATCAACGCTCGACCGAAGCCGAAATTGGGAGCAGCGGCGACTTTCATCGAAGCGATTCTGCAGACCGATCAGAAGGCACCAAGAAAGCAGCGACACACCGCACATCGGATCTGGTGCCGGATCTGCAAGGAACTTCCGGAAGTCAGCATCGCGGAGTCATCAATTCGTCGCTATGTGCGCGAGCGGAAGATACAGTTACAACTCATCGGGCACGAGACGTTCATTCCCCAGTCTTATTCGTGGGGCACGGAAGCGCAGGTGGACTGGTATGAAGCTTACGCAGATATTTGCGGAGAGCGGGAGCTGGCCTATGTATTTTGCATGCGCAGCATGGCCAGTGGAGGAGCGTTTCATTGCGCCTTCCCGCACGCCAGCCAGCAAGCGTTTCTGGAAGCGCATGAACAAGCGTTTCTCTATTTTGGTGGGGTATTTGCCGTCTTAAGGTATGACAACCTTAAGAGTGCGGTGAGGAAGATTTTGCGAGGGCATCAGCGAGAGGAGACCATGCGATTTATGGCCTTCCGATCGCATTGGGGTTTCCAGTCGGAGTTCTGCACCCCAGGGGAAGGTCACGAGAAGGGTGGAGTGGAAGGGGAAGGCGGATACTTTCGCCGGAACCACATGGTGCCGGTTCCGCAGGTTGCCAGTTGGGAAGCGCTGAACCTTTTCTTGCTGGAAGCATCCAGGAACGATGAGCAGCGTTTGATCGGCGAGCGGGCACAGACGGTTGGTGCCGGAATGAGTCTGGAGCGAGAACACCTGCAGGCACTGGCGAAAGAAGGTTTTGATTTGGCAGCGATTCACTTTCCACATGTGAACACCAGCGGTTGCGTGAAGGTGCTGACCAACTTCTACTCCGTTCCTGTGCCCGTCGGCGTGGAAGTGCAAGCCAAGGTGCATTCTTCCTACGTGGAGCTTTGGCACCAGGGAGAGTGCGTGGCGCGACACGATCGCTGCTTCAACCGTCAGCAGAAAGTACTCAACCTGGAGCATTACCTGGAAGCGCTGACCAAGAAGCCCGGAGCGTTCGCTGGTTCGACACCGCTCGAGCAGTGGCGGGCGCAAGGACGTTGGCCGGCCAGTTTCGATCGCTACTGGGAGATGCTGAAGCAACGAAGGGGCCAGCAGCCGGGAACACGCGCCATGATCGAGGTGCTCTTGCTGGGCCGGCAGCACGGCTACCCGCAACTGCAAGTGTCGATCGAAAAGGCTCTGGAGATGAGTTGTTTCGATGTGGAAGCCGTGCGCCTGCTCCTGGATGCGGAACGAAACCGGAAAGAACCGCGTGAGGCGATCGAGGTTGGTGCTTTACGAGTGTATGACCGGCCACAACCAACCACCAGGAACTACGACCAGTTGTTGAGGAACTATTCCGGCAGCGGAGTGCTTCAATGAGTGTCGCAACGCTGGCAGTGCAACAGGCGACCATTCGGCAGTATGCCAAAGACCTGAAACTCGCGACCGTGGGTGGACAGTTTGTATTGATGGCCGAAGAAGCCGTCCAGCAGAAGCACGGGCATCTGAGTTATCTGGAAGCACTGCTCGGAGCGGAAGTGGAAGATCGCTATCAGCATGGGGTAGCACGGCGGATAACGGATGCCCATTTCCCGAAGGTGAAAACATTGGAGGACTTTGCCTTCTCCGATGCGCCGCATCTTCCGGCCGCGCAGATCCGGAATCTGGCAGAGGGTGGCTACTTGAGTCGAAGCGAGCCGGTTATTTTTCTTGGAGAAACCGGAACGGGTAAGACCCATATGGCGACGGGGCTAGCGATAGCGGCCTGTCGTCAGAGGAAACGGGTACGGTTCACGACGGCGGCACAGTTGGTGAACGAACTGACGGAGGCCAAGAACAAGAGCGAACTAAATCGCGTCACCAACCGGTGGATGCGCTATGAGTTGATCGTGATCGACGAAATGGCGTATGTGGCGATGCCGGAAGCCGCCGCCGAGCTGTTGTTCCAGATCATCTCTGGACGCGCTGAGAGAGCGGCGGTGATCGTCACAACGAATCTGCCGTTTTCCGAGTGGACCACCATGTTCCCAAACGCCAGGTTGTGCAAGGCCATGTTGGACCGCCTGACCGACCAGGCCCACATCATCGAGACGGGCACGGAGTCGTATCGTTTCCGCAGAACGCTTAATAAGAAAAAAGGCGGCAAGGGATGAGGCAACAGGAAATGCGCTTAAGGGGGGACAAAACCGGAGATGCTATGGGTCAACCAAGTTGGCGATTGTCGTTCCTGGGCGATCCTGGCACGAAATTTCTCTGTGAAAAACTAGAGCGAAGCACGAAGAAAGAAAAAAGTAGCAAAAAAGAAAGAAAAGAGGGCCTGTGGAAACTGGCGCTGCTGATGGAAATCCGCAAAGAGCGCGGATTCCCACAGCAGCTTGAAAAGAGCCTCGCAAGAAACGCTCGGCTTTTTCACAGTTCCCACAGGCCCAACAACAAGGATCTATCTACAATGAATTGCAGGCAGCAATACATCTTAAGAAGGCGAAGGATGGGGAGCACCTCAAGTTAGAAATTCTCCCGCACCCAGGTCTGCGCTTCGCCCTAAACGCGCCGCCCTACGGGCGCCGCAGGGCTTCGCTCCGACCGGGATGCGGGAGTTGATTCACCCAGGGGGTGGCCAGATAGGTGATCGAAGTGGGCCAAATTAGGTTGACGGAATCAATGCGCCAACCCGCTTCCCTTCCATTCCAAACCGTGCACACACTCAGCACACCCAACACACCCGAACTCCTGCAACTCTTTTCCTTTCATGGGCTTCCGCACAGTTTCCGTCACGCACCGGGTAGGGGTTTGCCCACCTCCAAATTTTCAGCCTCGGGGATTTTGTGTTTAGGGGTCGGGCAGGAGCCTTTGGTGCCTGTCTCTCAACTCTGCGTTCAAGACCGCCAGTGTAGGGTCACTGGCACGTTCATCGGATGTACCATAGGCGCGCCAGTGCGCCGCGACTCCAGCAGGTTGGCCTTCAGCCCGAAATACCACTTCGCCGGACGGTCCGCATCGTCGATCAGCATCAATCTGGGGTTGTGCTTCAATCCTTCGGCTTGCAGAATCATCGTCTCCTGGTCTTGCCGCAAAAATTTCTTCGCAAAAATCCGGAATATCGTCACTGGCAAAAACAAATTCCAAGCCGCCACGAAATCAATCCGGCAAAGATCACGTCGCACCGGCGTAACGGTGGCACGGCTCGAAAACCACAGCTTCCCGCTCCGAATCTCCTCTGTCCGGATATTCGGCAGGACAAAATCGATCGTCGTCGTCACCGGCTCGCCGGTATATTTCTGGAGCATCCGGTAGGGCGCACTGTTCGAGCTCGGTGTGTGCGGGCTCATGCGGAAACCATTCGGAATCGGCTCGAACTTTTTTTCTTTTTCGTGAATGCTATGCCGGCTCCTCCAGTACCACGATTGATGCACAAACGGCCCGTGCGCCGGATCCATCAATCCGATAATCCCCTGATCCACGTGCGAAGGCAGTTCGCATGCGAGGTGCGTAATCCTGTATTTCTCGCTAAACGTAGACAGTTTTGGCGCTTCAGGAGCCGTGTCCGGCAGGCGCGCTCCAGCTGCATTCATGTACACCCAAAAATACCCGTCTCGTTCCTCGCACGGATAATGCCCCGCAAAAATCCGCTCGACTTTCAATTTGTCCTGGCCGGTCAGCGAAGGAATCTCAACACACTGCCCGCTGCAAGCCTCGAATCGCCATCCGTGATAGCTGCACTCGACCGTCTTCCCGTCGAACCGCCCGTGCGAAAGCGGTATCCCCCGGTGCGGGCACGAATCGCGCATCGCAAACGCTTTCCCGTCGGACGTGCGCCCCAATACCAGAGGCACCTCGAGCAGCATCGCCGTCGCCAGATTCTTCCCGGTGACTTCCGCACTCCGAATCGCCGGGTACCAAAAATCCCACAAAAATCCCGCATCATTTTCTGGCGCAGTTCCCCTCTCTTGGGAAGTACTTTGCAAGATGGGTCGAACCGTTTCGCTCATTCGTTCTTTCCGCTATCGTTCCGGCGCAGCGTAGTATATCTCGCCGGTGTGAGGCAATCGCGTAGTTCTGACTCGGTGCAGTTCAC
Source organism: uncultured Acidobacteriota bacterium (assembly GCA_963843265.1). GTDB lineage: Bacteria > Acidobacteriota > Terriglobia > Acidiferrales > UBA7541 > Acidiferrum. Next base: position 21,412 of record CAWJJR010000011.1, read on the forward strand.
CCGCGATGATTCAAGTCAAGGTCAGTCTGCGCCCCGAAGTGTCCTTCAACGCCGCAAAAAGCAAATTCGATCGCTCCAGTCCCATCTCGCGGCTGTTCTCGCGAGTTCGCTCAAAGCTCGCACAAGGCTGCCTGTATCCGCCGGCGAAATCGTCTTCTCATCGACAAAAATGACGCCGCCGTGCTGTCGCCCCTCTTCTGCCCACACCTTTAGCAACGGCGGAATGGTTCTTCGATCATACGTAACCAGCGTGAGCCCTTGGACTGCAGCTTCCTGCAAACAAACCGAGTCGGGCTGCGCCAGGAAATCACCCTTCTCCCAGTCCGCCATGCAAACAACCACTAGCAACCGGTTGCGGCGCCGCAACCCATGCGCCACTGCCGGCGAAATGTGCTCGTCCAGGAGCAGCTTGACCATTTCAGCTTTTGGTTTTTCTGTTTGTGGCAGATTCCGCGGCTTGCGGCAGCATGCGCTTCAGTGCCTCAAAATCCATTGTTTCGTTTTCGGAGAGCGCCGATTCGATCTCTTCAGGAAAAGCCTTCGCGTAATTCACGGCCGCATGCACTTTTGCTTCGGGCCATTTCAAGTGTGCCGCGGCGGGGGCCACATTGCCTTTGTAGCTTTGAACAATCAACATCACTTCCCAAACCGCGAGAGAGCTGCCTTGAAGGCACGCTTGCCGGCCTGCCGCGGAATCGCGGAAATCCACAAACGCAAATTCCGAGCGCCGCAGCCCCTCCTCCACAAGCCGAGCACTGGCATCGCTGGCGGTCCAGCCATGGCGGTTCGCCATTCGCTTCAGCCGGTCTCCGCTTTCTGCCGGCAGCCTCATGCTGATCACCGTAGAGCGAGTCGATTTCATGCGATTCTCCCTGACATTGTCACTCCTGTAACTATTGTAACGCCAGCTCAACCCGAGCGCCATAGCAATTGCGCCCCTTTCATTTCAGAGCTATTCTTGGTTTGTGTACACCGCTTTCCATTAGCTGACCTCGCTTCGCTCGCCCTTGTCGCGAGCCCGCCTTCTCTTCGCTACTCACTATTCACTACCCACTACTCAATTTCTTCGAGGATCGCCATGGCCGTAATGACATTGTCGGACAAATTGGATCAGCTGGGTACCCGCTACGACGAGCTCACGCAGCAGCTTTCGACGGCGGAAGTCGCATCGGACTCCGCGCGCTTCCAGAAGATCGCCAAGCAGCACGCGGAACTCGAGGAAATCGTCGCCAAGCACCGCGAGTTCAAGCAGATCGAAAAAGATCTCGCCGGTGCGCACCAGATGGTCGTCGAAAACGAAGACGCCGAGATGAAGCAGATGGCCTTGGATGAAGAAAAGCAGCTCATCGCGCGCAAGGAAGTTGTCGAGCGCGAATTGAAAGTTCTTCTTCTGCCGAAGGACCCGAACGACGAGAAAAGCGTCATCGTGGAAATCCGGGCGGGAACCGGCGGCGATGAAGCTGCTCTCTTTGCCGCCGAACTCTTCCGTATGTATTCGCGTTACGCGGAAACGCAAGGATGGAAAGTCGAAGTCCTTGAGAGTTCGCCCTCGACTCTCGGCGGCGTCAAAGAAATTGTCGCCGCGATTCAAGGACAGAAGGTTTATTCCAAGCTTAAATACGAGAGCGGCGTGCATCGCGTCCAGCGTGTCCCTGCCACGGAAACGCAGGGCCGCATTCACACTTCGGCTGCTACGGTGGCGGTCCTTCCCGAAGCGGACGATATCGACATCAAGATCGAAGCCAAAGATTTGCGCATCGATACGTTCTGCTCTTCCGGCCCCGGCGGCCAATCCGTCAACACGACTTATTCCGCCGTCCGCATCACGCACATCCCCAGTGGCCTAGTCGTCTCGCAGCAAGACGAAAAATCGCAAATTAAAAACCGTGCCAAAGCCATGCGCGTTCTGCGTGCCCGACTCTACGAACAGGAGCTTGAGAAACAGCAAGCTGCCATCGGCGCGGAGCGGCGCGGCCAAATCGGAACCGGCGACCGCTCCGAAAAAATCCGCACCTACAATTTCCCGCAGAACCGCGTCACCGACCATCGCATCGGCCTCACACTCCACCAGCTGACCGAAGTTATGGACGGCAAGCTCGCTTCACTCGTCGACGCCCTCGTCTCCCACTACGAAGCCGAGCGCCTCGAACAAGAACTCGCCGGAGCGTAATAATTATTTCGACGTGGGCTGAAATAGAATTTCGTCGACGCTGACTGGGCTTGCACTTTCATTTTGCGCGATGCAAATGGAAAGAACTTTAGATATTCGTACGGCACTCAAACGTGGCATCGCTGAACTTCGCGATGCCAACGTTCCTTCCTACACGCTTGCCGCGGAGTTGTTGCTCCTTCACGTGATCGGCCGCGACCGCGCCTGGCTCTATTCTCACCCGGAGGAAATCATTTCATCCTTGGATGCTCATCGTTTCGTTTCCCTGATTGCACGGCGCGCCGAAGGTGAACCCACACAGTATCTAACTGGCAAGCAGGAATTCTGGGGACTCGAATTTGAAGTCAATCCCGATGTTCTGATTCCACGCCCCGAAACAGAACACATCATCGAAGTTGCCCTCGATCGGCTGGCTGTGCGTGAGATTCGCGCCGGCCGCAAACAAACGCTCACCGGCGAAGGACTCGAAGTCGCCGATGTCGGCACCGGCTCGGGATGCATCGCCATCGCTCTCGCGAAAGAACTGCCGGGCGCCCGATTCATTGCGACTGATATTTCCGCCGCGGCTCTCGCCGTCGCCCGCCGCAACGCCGCGCGCCACGGACTTAGCGGGCGAATCCGTTTCGTCGAGTGCAATCTGCTTAGCGGCCCCGAAATCTCCGATGCTGCAACCTCGGCAGTAGGAGCGCAGCGTGCTGCGCCTCTACAAAGCAAGCTGTATGGCGGCGAAGCGCCGCGTTCCAGTCAGTTCGATCTTATCGTGAGCAATCCGCCCTACATCGGCCGCCGCGAATCCGAATCGCTGATGCGCGAAGTGCGCGAACACGAACCGGAGGCAGCGCTCTATGGCGGCGAAGAAGGCTACGAACTCTACGCGGACTTGATCGCACAGGCCGCTCAGCGATTGAAGCCCGGCGGCCTCCTAGTTTTGGAGCTTGGCTACAACAGTTTGCCTGCCGTGCAGCCCCTGCTCGACTCGCCAAACTGGACGAACGCCGGCGTGACCAAAGATCTGGGAGGAATCGAGCGTATCATCGCCGCCGAAAGGACTTGCAGCACCTCGAAACGAGAGCTAGCCTTGTGATTGAACTGATTAATTAGTTCGCCGCGACACGCGAGGAAACCAAATGGCAAAACGACGTATGAAAACGGCCAGACCCATTGAGCGAATCGTCACGGCATTGACGGCGCGAACACAGTTCGGTCAGATCCTGCGGCGGGTCCATAAGGACAAGGAGAAGTTTGTGGTTCAGAGGCGCGGTGAGTCACAAGCCGTGATCCTGAACGTCGAAGAGTACCTGCGTTTGTTTGCCAAGCCAATTCCCGCGGTCGAGGCGATTCGGAGGGAAGCCAAAGCCAAGGGGCTCGATCGCATTACTCTGCGAGAAATAAATCGTGAGATTAAACTCGCTAGGCGCGAGCTGAGAAACAAGAAGAATGGATGAGAAGCGCCGTCCTTGACACCAACGTCATTATTTCCGGCTTGCTCAGGCCAGTTGGGGCACCGGCCAGGATAATGGATTTGGGATTCTCCCGGCAATTCAAATGGTACACCTCGCATGCGATTCTTGCAGAGTACGAGGTGGTCTGGCCAGGAAAAGACTCGGCATCACCGCGCGCCGGGCGGCAGATTTCCTCGCCGACCTGCATGATACGGCTGTGGTGGTAACTCCCGCCAGGAAAGTTCTCGAATGCGCGGACACAAGCGATGACAAGTTCCTGGAATGCGCGCTTGAAGCGAGGGCGGACTACATAGTAACTGGTAATCTGGGAGTTTTCCCAAACCAATTTCAGGACATTCGTATTGTTGCCCCGCGCCAATTCCTGACGCTGCTCACGGCAGACCCCCGTTGAACGATTCCTCAACCTTTCAAATTGAAAGCGACGCTGAAGCGGGAGTAGGCTAACGAAATGCCGGAGATGGCGCGATTTCGGGCGAAGCATGGGCCGCTGGAAGAGCAGGCGGCTAACGCGATCGCGTCGATTTTACATGTGGACATGGACGCGTTTTTTGTCTCCGTAGAATTGCTCGAGCGGCCGGAGTTGCGCGGGAAACCCGTGATTGTGGGCGGAGGGCCGAATCAACGCGGAGTCGTCACCTCCGCAAGTTACGAAGCGAGGAAATTTGGAGTGCATTCGGCGATGCCGCTCCGAACCGCGGGGCGGCTTTGCCCGAACGGAATCTTTCTCGATGGGCACCATGAAAAATATGGCGAGTGGAGCGACCGCGTCGCTACGATCCTGGCGAAATTTTCGCCGATCGTGGAGATGGTTTCAATCGATGAGGCTTATCTCGATTTGGCGGGGACGGAGCGACTTCACGGGCCGCCTTTGGCTGCGGCGGACAAACTTCTTCGCACGATCACGCGCACGACGGAACTTCCCTGCTCCGGTGGATTGGCCACAACTCGACTAGTCGCTAAAGTTGCGTCGGATCAGGCGAAACCGCGTGGACTCGTGTGGGTTGCGCCGGGACAGGAGGCGCGATTTCTTGCGCCTCTTTCCGTGAGAACAATCCCAGGGATCGGTGAAGTCACCGAGCGTGCGTTGCGGGCGCTGGGAATTGAAACGGTGGAGCAACTCGCGGCGGTTTCCCAAGAAAAGCTGGAGAAAATATTTGGCCAGTGGGGCGACGCGTTGTACCGCAAAGCGCGCGGCGGCGATTCCTACGAATTCGTCATTGATGCCGAGCCAAAATCCATTTCGCACAATCACACCTTTGGAGAAGATACGAACGACACGGAAGCGCTGCACGCACTGCTCAGCCACCTTTCGCAAAAAGCGTGCAAACGGCTGCGAGAAGCCGGATTGGCTACGCGGACGTTGACGCTTACCATCCGATACGCCGGATTCGACACGCACACCCGCGCGAAAACTCTTTCCGAGCCGACGCAACTTGACTCGGATATTTTCCGTGTCTTCCAAGAGCTGTTTTCCGAGCATCGCGACAGGAAACGAAAAATCCGTTTGCTTGGCGTGAGCCTCAGCGGACTGACGCACGGCGGTGAGCAGCTCGATCTGCTGGACGCCGAGCGCCGTGAACGTCTTGAAAAATTGACGCGCGCTACCGACAAGCTGCGCGACCGCTTTGGATTTGGCAAAGTGCAATTTGGCGGCTCGCTTCACGCGGACGGTTCGATGAGCGAGCGCGACGAACCGAGATTGTCTACCTTAGCCAGGGCAAACCTCAAGAAGTCGAGTGAGTCGTGATGCCAGTCACAACGGAACAGGCTGAATACCCTATACTTCTCTCATGAGTCCTGCTACCCCTCCCTCAGGCACGGCAACGCCGCCGCGGTCTGGCCGCGGAATTCGCGGCTTCTGGCAACGCATCAGCGAAGGCCGCCAACTGGACGAGTTGTGGTCGCAATTCACCGCCGATGCGCGCGCCAGCTATGGCTTCTACATCCGGGAGACCGATTCCGAGGAGTGGAACAAGCATAGAGGCTTTCGGCGCTGGTTCAGGATGGCCAAGGCGCTTTTCTGGGCCATGGTCATGAAGCTGACCCCGGCGCGCCGGGTATTGCTGATCATCGCGTTGGTGCTTCTGGTCTTGTCGGGCATGAACCAGCCATCCGGGCATGATGCGAATAATTCGTTCAATTTCGAGCTTTTGGCCGCCATCATATTCCTTCTTTTGCTTTCGCTGGAGCTGGCCGACAAAATCACGATGAAACGGGACCTGGAGATTGCGCGGGAAATCCAGACCTGGCTTGTTCCATCCAAACCACCGGAAGTGGCGGGAGGGGACATTGCGTTTGCTTCGCGGCCGCAAAATTCCGTGGCCGGAGATTATTACGACGCGTTTTATCCGACGGCGAGCGCCGCGGAAAATGGAAAGTTGATGTTGGTCATTGCGGATGTAGCGGGGAAGAGCATTCCGGCTGCGTTGCTGATGGCCACGCTGCAAGCGAGTTTGCGGACGATTGCCGGCGAAGGCGTGCCGTTGGGTGATCTGGTGGTGCGGCTGAATCATTATGCGAGCGCGCACAGCCTGGATGGCCGCAGATTCACGACGGCAGTGCTAGGCGAATACGACCCGTCGACGCGACATCTGACCTATGTGAATGCGGGCCACAATCCACCGCTTCTGCGACATGCAAATGGCGACATTCAAAAGCTGGAAGTTGGGGGCTTGCCGTTTGGGATCGATGACAGCGCCGTTTACGATACCGGGGCAACTGACCTAAAAGCCGGCGACGCTTTGATTTTTTATACAGATGGTGTGGTCGAAGCGTTCGATGAAAAAGGCCGGGAGTTTGGGAACGACCGCTGGCTCGATGCGATCCGTGCGCTTCCGGATTGGAGTGCCCAGGATTCACTGCAATTTCTGATGAAGCGCGTGGATGATTTCGTGGGTCTTACGCGACAGTCAGACGACATTACGTGCCTTATTTTCCGGTCCAAGTAAATGAGCTGAAGCGCCCTAGCCCGCTAGCTCACGAAAACTTCCGGCGGGAACCTGACCTTAGACATCTCTCCCCTTTGACGGCTCGAGTGTCGCATAATCGCAGCGTGACGGCACGCGAACTTGCCAATTCGATTTGCGATACTTTGCTGCGCAACGGGCATCAGGCGCTGCTGGTGGGTGGGTGTGTGCGCGATTTGTTGCTGGGACGCGAGCCTGCGGATTACGATGTCACTACGGATGCTACGCCTGAGCGCGTCATGGAATTGTATCCGGAGAGCATCGCCGTGGGAGCTCAGTTTGGTGTGGTGCTCATACCGCGCGACGGGTTGAAAGTGGAAGTCGCGACGTTTCGTTCCGATGTGGGTTACTCCGATGGACGGCATCCGGACCGCGTGGTGTATTCGAGAACACCGGAAGAGGATGTGCAGCGGCGCGATTTCACGATCAATGGTTTGCTGATGCGGCATGACAGCGGCGAGATCCTGGATTTTGTGGACGGCCAGGCAGATTTGAGAGCCGGCGTGATCCGCGCGATTGGAGAGCCGGATCGAAGATTTGCGGAAGACAAGCTGCGCATGATGCGCGCGGTACGATTCGCCGCGCGATTTGGTTTTGACATCGAACGCAAAACGTTTGCGTCTATTCGCAAGCACGCCGGCGCGGTCACGGATGTTTCTGCCGAGCGGATTCGCGAGGAGCTCACTAAGCTTTTGACGGAAGGGGCGGCGCGGCGTGGATTCGAATTACTCGAAAAGGCGTGGCTGCTTTCGATCGTATTGCCTGAAATCGCAGCGATGAAAGGCGTGCCGCAGCCGCCACAGTTTCACCCGGAAGGGGATGTGTGGATTCACACCCTGCTGATGATTGAGGGGCTGCCTGCTGGAGCTTCGCCGACGCTGGCGTGGGGCGTGCTGCTGCACGACGTGGGAAAGCCGCCGACGTTCAAGCCGGCTTCGCAGACTGGCGATAGAATCCGGTTCGATCATCACGTGGATGTCGGAGTGCGCATGGCGGAAGCGATTTGCCGGCGATACCGCTTCTCGAGCGAAGAAACGGAGCAAATTATTGCGCTGGTTGCCAATCACATGCGCTTCGCGGCGGTGAATCAGATGCGGAAGTCGACGCTGAAGCGATTTGTGCGGCTGCCCCATTTTGAGGAGCATCTGGAGCTGCACCGGCTGGATTGCCTTTCGAGCCATCGCAAGCTGGATTCTTACGACGAAGTGCAGCGATTTTTGGCGGAGACACCGGAAGAGGAGGTCCGTCCTCAGCGTGTCCTAACCGGCAACGATTTGAGCCAAATGGGCTATATCCCTGGACCCCTATTTAGCGAAATACTGAGGGCGGTGGAGGACGCCCAGCTGGAAGGACAAATCGCAACGAAGGCGGAAGCAGAGGAATTCGTCCGGAAGAGATTTGGTTTGCGAGGAACAACGGCCTGACGCGACATGCCTCGCAGGCTGAATGTAGGAATGAGGCGGTAGATGTAAGGAATGGCCTGCAATAATCTCAAATTATTGATAACAATACGCTTACTATGAAGTGTTGCCAGAAAAGCGGGTGAGTGATAGAATGTGAGTTTGATGCGCTAAGATTTCATGCTACTGGCATTCGTATCTCACTGCACCCTTTAGCTGTGGCACGCATCTAACCTTTTGTGCGCAGGAAGTTTTTCCCTGTGCTTGGATTTTGGGGGACATTCCTTATGGCTGAGAAAAAGTATACGGTGCCTGAGATTCTGGCGATCCTGCCGGTACGGGACACGGTCCTGTTTCCCGGGGCGGTGTTGCCCCTGACGGTAGGGCGGGAGAGTTCTTTGGCGCTGGTTAACTCGCTGGAAGGCGAGGAGAAATTGTTGGGGGTTGTGGCACAGCTGGACCCCCGGGTCGAGGACCCTGCTGCCGCGGACCTGCACAAAGTCGGAACGCTGGCTAAGGTTCATAAGACCGTGAAAATGCCCAACGGGAACGTGGTGATATTCCTGGAGGGTTTGCAGCGCGTTAATGTGCTGGAATTGATTGGATTGCGGCCGTTTTTGCGGGCACGCGTAGAAGCGCAAGCCGAAATAACCGGCGACGTGGACGCGGAGCTTGAGGCTTTGCAGCGAAACGCGCAGGACCTGTTTCGCGATGTGGTGAGCCACTCGCCGCAACTTTCGGACGATTTGCAATCCGTGGCACTGAACATTGATGACCCGGGCCGCCTGGCGGATTTTATCGCTGGGACGCTGCCGTCGCTTTCGACGCTGCTTCGGCAAGAGCTGATTGAGACTCCGAGCGTGCGCAAGCGGCTCGAAATGCTGATCCGCGAGCTCTCGAAAGAGTTGGAAGTGCTGGAGCTGCGGTCGAAGATTCACGAGCAGGTACAGGAGCAAGTTGGGCAAAACCAACGCGAGTATCTGTTGCGCGAACAGATGAAAGCGATTCAGAAGGAGTTGGGCGAATCCGACGATTCGACGCAGGAAATCGACGAGCTCCGGAAAAAAGTAGAAGAAGCCGGAATGACGGCGGAAGCCAAGAAAGAGTGCGACCGCGAAGTGAAGCGGCTGGCGAAAATGACGCCAGCTTCGGCGGAGTACATGGTTTCGCGCACGTACCTGGAGTGGATGACCTCTTTGCCGTGGGCAAAATCCTCGGGGGTCAGTGAGATCGACATCGCCAAGGGAAAACAGATCCTTGACGAAGACCATTACGACCTGGCGAAGGTCAAGGAACGGATTCTCGACTACCTGGCGGTGAAGAAACTGCAGCCGGGCATGAAGGGGCCGATCCTGTGCTTCGTTGGACCTCCTGGCGTGGGAAAGACTTCGCTGGGCAAGTCCATCGCGCGGTCGCTGGGGCGCAAATTCGTGCGCATCGCCCTGGGCGGCATGCATGACGAAGCGGAAATCCGAGGGCACCGCCGGACATATATCGGCGCGCTGCCGGGGCAAATCATTCAAGGGCTGAAGCGGGCGGAGTCGAACGATCCGGTGATGATGCTGGATGAAGTCGACAAACTGGGCCGCGACTTCCGCGGCGATCCGTCATCGGCGCTGATGGAAGTGCTCGATCCGGAGCAGAACAACGCGTTCCGCGATCATTATCTGGACGTGCCATTCGATCTCTCGAAGGTACTGTTCATCGCCACGGCGAACTGGATGGATCCCATTCCGGAGCCACTGCGGGACCGCATGGAGATTATCGAACTGCCCGGATATACGGGTGAAGAGAAGATCCACATTGCGCACAAGTATCTGATCCCCAAGCAGGCCGCGGAACACGGCTTGAAGGTGGGCGAGCAGATTCAGTTCTCGGACGAGGCGCTGCGGGAAATCATCCACAGCTTCACGCGAGAAGCAGGCGTGAGAAACCTCGAACGGGAGATAGCAACGATTACGCGTAAACAAGCGCGGCAGATCGCGGAAGGCCACATGGAAAAAATGGAGGTTACGCCGGAAATCGTTCGCAAATATCTCGGCGTGCCGAAATTCCGGGCGGAGAAAGAGGTTGAGGAGCGCGTCAAGACGCCTGGCGTGGCTGTGGGCCTGGTGTGGACGCCGGTGGGCGGAGACATTATTTTCATCGAAGCTAGCCGCATGCGCGGAGGGAAGAACTTCACGAAGACTGGACAACTGGGCGACGTGATGCAGGAGTCGATGACTGCGGCGCTGACGTGGGTGCGCTCGAACGCGGAGCACTACGGCATCGATCCGAACTTCTTCCAGAAAAGCGACATCCACATTCACGTGCCGTCAGGCGGCGTTCCGAAGGATGGTCCGTCAGCGGGAGCGGCCATGGTGACGGCGCTGGTCAGTTTGTTCACGGGACGGCCCGTGCGCGACAGGCTGGCGATGACCGGAGAGATGACGCTCTCGGGCGTGGTGCTGCCGATCGGTGGCGTGAAGGAAAAGGTCCTCGGCGCGAAACGCGCGGGGATCAAGGAAGTGCTGCTGCCGGCAGATAACGAGCCAAACGCCGTAGCGGATCTGCCGCCGGAAATTCTCGGCGACATCAAGATCACCTACGTGCGGAATCTGGATGAAGTGCTGCAGCATGCACTCTCAAAGGATGCGGTGGCGCCGCCGGTGGTGCCGCACCCGGAGCCGAAGCCGAAGCGCGTGGGGCCGGAGGTTCCGCGGGCGATTCATTGAAGGGGAAGTGAGTAGCGGATAGTGACTTGTGGATAGGACTCGAGCGCGGTAAGCCGTGCCTCGAGGAAAACAGAAAAAGAAAAGCCCAGCGAACGAAGGTTCGCTGGGCTTTTTGTCTTGAGGGAGGCGCACGGTAGGCAAAATGGAACTCCTGCTACCATGGTCTTCGACGACAACGGGGCGCGATGTAACGTGGTCCTATAAGAGCTGGCGATGGCGGGCGAAAAACAGATCAAGACGGACACGGCGGGAAAACTGGCACAAGGGCTCATCGAGAGCCTGCAGCGGGAAAGGACTATTCCACGGTTTGTTGATTCGTACGTCGTGGAGCACGGGCGGCATGCGTTGCAGGTGCACGCCTCGCTTTACCGCGATTTGCTCGAACTACTGCGGCGGGAGGCGTTGTTAGCGGTGGCGGCGCGGGCGCTGGAAATCACGTACGCCGAGCCGCTACCTTGCGGCAGAGGGAAACCGCGGCCCATGCTGCAGAAGGACGGAGCGGCATTTCGGAAAAAGCTCCTTGCGGCGCTGACGAGGCAGGAGAAATGGAGCGCGGGAGACGCGCTGGATTTTCAGAGGGACTTGCAGATGTACGAGGAATTGCTGGCGCGCAATAGCGCGACACGAAGAAACCGCAAACCGTTTGAAGCGGCGAATCATCCTTTCGTTGACCGGTGCGCGTTTCTGCTGGATTCGTCGTTTTTGGAAAAGGCACGCGTTGCAGCAAGCCGCGCGTTAAATGAACTCGAAAACCTCGCCGGTCATGTGACGGGTTCCGTTTTGCACGGTAAAGAGAAAGCGCCTGCGGCGCGCTAACGCTAACGAACGGGTTCCTCCGCTAACGCTACTGTTCGAACGCCTTCATCGAAAATGCCGGCTGGCCCGCCAGCGCTGTCCGGAACCCATAAATCGTCAAGGCGGCGATTGCCGTCATTCCCACCAGCGAAGGCGCCGCATACCACCGCGACAAGTGAATCGTTGCCGGGAAAATCAGGAGCACCTGCTGGACCACCAGCCCGACCAGCAATGTCAGGAGTCCAAACCGTTTTAGCACCAGCAGAAACGAAAGATACAAAATCACCAGGAACACGGCGCTGATCCACGGATACTCGCCGTTGCTGTTGCCCAACGAAAGCAGCGTCCCCGCAATAGCCACTACAATCGCCGCGATCCATGCCCTCCGCAAAATCCGCTGCAAGACGAACAGCATAAAGAAAATCCCCAGCGAATCGATTGTCTGGCCCAAAACGAACAGAAGCACTTGCGCCAACGCGTGCCGAAACCCCAGCAGCGATTCCGTCGAAACTCCTCCCGGAATCGGCGGTAACTTCCCAAACAGCGGGAGCAGGAAATTGTCGCTGGCCTCAACCAAAAATATCAACACGCCGTATACCGATCCGATCAACAGGTCTCGCCCCACCAGCGGATCACGCAGCTTTCCCGCCAGCAGCCTCGTCCACGAAATCAGGGTTTCCGGTTCCCTTCGCCGCACGAAGGGCTCGAGCGCCACGTACAGCACCATCGCGAAAAAGGTCCGCAGCGCCGCCGAGGCCACCGCCGTCAGGAAGCTGATCGCTTCCAGAAAATTCGGCAAATGATGCGTGCTCAGAATCCACAGCACCAGGAACGTCACGAATACGAAAGCTCCCAGCCGCGCCGCGCCCTTCATATCTGCGCGATTCGCCTTAATATTCGAATGCGCCAGCGCCACGCCACCGACAAACACCGTTAGGATCAGCAACACGATCAGCACCGACGCTATCTTTTGCTGCCGGGTCAAGTCTGTCTCGGTGTCCCGCCCCGGCTTGGTCCAAGGAAAGATCATTCGGTAGTACACCGGCTGGCCGTGAAACGCCGCCGCCTCCACCCGAATCGGTACGTCGGCCCGCTGCGGAAAGGTTCCCGTCCATGCCAGCCGCGAATCCGTCGGCACCAGCGGGGCCCACTCGGGCGCGGCCGCGCGAAACTCCGCGATATTCAATCCGCCGGCCGCAAAAAATCCCGCCCAGTCGGGCGTCTTTGCGTTCTGCGGCGGCGCACTTTTCTCCGGCGGCACCACTTCGAAACGCACCAGCCGCCCCGTCGTATCCAGCACCACCAAGGCCATCGCCGTCGTGTCCATCGCGGGATCGCCGGGGTATACCTGCCCTCCGCCCAACGCCCCCGGCCCAAAAAATTCCTGGGCAAAAAGTGGATTCGGACTCTGCCGGTACCAGAACGTCATCGCCGGCAGGCCGCTCTTCGCCAGCGTCTCCCACCGCACTCGGCTCTTGTCGTGCGTCTGGACGTATTTCAAATACCCGCCGTTAATCTCAAATCCGTACGCTGTATCCGCCGCCGCGTCCGGCGGCAGCCCCAGGCGCCCAATGATCTCGCGCGCCCGCGTCGCCAAAACTTCGGGAGGACTATCGAGCGTCACCCGATTCACCAATTGCGTCGACTCCGCGATGAGCAGCGAGGCCACCAGACCGAGCGCCACAATCGCCAGCAGCACCAGCGCAACTCGCGGCCGCATCCCTTCTTTCGCTCCAGATGCTGCCACCATCTCTGGCGATGGCGTTTCACCAGCTGCGAGTGCCGCTGCGAGAGGATCGCCGCCGGGAAGCGCGGCGGCAACTTGGAGAGCGGATATAGGGCGCTTTGCGGGTTCGCTTTCGAGGCAGCGAAGAATCACACGCTCGATCAGAGGATCGAGGTCACGCACGAGAGTCGACGGGTTGGTGATTGTGCCTTGCTCACGAAGTTTAATGAGTTCGGGAAGCGTGGATGCTTCGAAGGCGCGCTTTCCGGTGAGGATTTCGTAGAGGATTAGGCCGAGCGAATAGATGTCGCTCTTGACGGTGACTTCTTTTCCGGCAAGCTGCTCGGGGGCCATGTAGGCAGGCGTGCCAGCACGAATATCCGCGCCCTGGATGCTCGCGGCGATTCCTGCGAGGCCAAAATCGGTGATGCGGATTTTTCCAGCGCCATCGAGCATGACATTGGCGGGCTTGAGATCGCGATGAATGACGCCGCGCTCGTGAGCGGCGGCCAGGCCTGCACAGATTTGGCGGGCGACTTCGGTGGCCTTGTCCGGCGAAAGCCTGCCAATGCGGCGAACGACGGAAGCGAGATCTTCCCCGTCGACATATTCCATCGAAAGAAACGGGGCGCCGTCCGCGTCGCCGATATCGAAGACACGGCACACGTTTGGATGGGAGACTTGGCGCGCGATGCGAACTTCGGAGTGAAATCGCGCGAGAGCGGCCTCATCTTGCGAGAGCGCTTCGGGAAGAAACTTGATGGCAACGACCTGGCCGAGCTTCATGTCTTCGGCGCGATAGACCTCGCCCATTCCTCCACGGCCGGCGATGGCTACGACGCGATAGCGTTCGGCGATCATCTGGCCGGGCGAAAAGCGGCCGCCGCCGATGGGGTCGGAACTGGTGAGCTTTCCACTGGAACCGCTGCCGGAAGGCGTGCGCGGAGGACGCACCGGGGTCGGCGCGGAGGATGGTTTGCGCGGAAGCGGGGTCGATCGAGGTGCGATGGTCTCTTGCGCGCCGTTCACTTCTTCGGAATCGATGGTGGCCGCTGTGTTTAGATCAAGCGCCCCGCCGCAAGAGGAGCAAAATCGCCCCGATGAAGAAACTTGTGCGCCGCAGGAAGAGCAATACATGGGAGGCGAGATTTTACCATTGGAGGCCGCTTGCCGCGAACGCCAAAGGAGGCCGCCAACAAATAGTTCGATTGTGATCTAGGAGATGCGCTCAACCTGTACGGCAGTGCCGTAGGCCAGCACTTCGGTGACGCCCTGCATGACTTCCGTGGCGTCGTAGCGCATGGATATGACTGCGTTTGCTCCGTGTTCGGCAGCATGTTGCAGGAGCAATTCGTAGGCGTCCTCGCGAGCCTTCTCGCACAGGTTGGTGAGGATGGTGATGTTTCCGCCGACGATCGTTTGCAGGGCCGCGCCGAGGTTGCCGATGACGCTGCGCGACCTGACGATGATGCCGCGCACGATTCCAAAATTGCGAACGATGCGGTAGCCGGGTATTTCGAGTGCAGTGGTGACCATGGCAGAATCCACACGACTGGGCATCTTTCCCCTCCTCGGAACGGACGTTTACCGGTGCGATTCTACCCGCACACGCGGCCATGCGCGAGCGCAAGCTGTCTGCTATTCTCGAAGGGCGTGGAAATCCTATTCTATATTCTGGCGATTCCCCAAATCCTTCTGGGCCTCTACCTGATCGGGCAGGGAGTTCAGTGGCTGGGGTATGCGCGGCGGCGGCTGCACACGGATCCAGGCTTTTACTCTCCGAAAGCAGCGGTGCTCTGCCCGTGCAAAGGGATCGAACCGGCACTGGAGCGAAATCTCGTTGCGCTTACGGAATTTGATTATCAAAACTACGAGATTTTCTTTCTGATCGCTTCGGCCAGTGATCCGGCTTACAACATCGTGAAGCGCGTGGTTTCCTCATCGCGCGCAAAAGCGCATGTGGTGCTGACGGAGAAGCCGGACGGTTGCGGAGAGAAAGTGAACAATTTGCGGCTGGGGCTGGTGCAAATGCCGCCGGATTTCGACGTGCTCACCTTTGTGGATTCGGACGGACGGCCGGGAAGAAACTGGCTGCATCGGATGGTCGCTCCACTAGCCGATTCGCGGATCGGAGCCACGACCACGATGCGCTGGTTGATTCCGAACCGGAACAATCTGCCGACCGCGCTGCTCGCAGCTTGGAACGCTCCGATTGTCACGATGTTGAGCGAGAAAGGAAAGAATTTTTGCTGGGGCGGAGGAACGGCCATTCGGCGCAGCGTATTCGATCAATCGGCAGTCGCCGAAGCATGGCAGCATTCGGTCAGCGATGACTATTCGATGACGCGCGCACTGGAGCAAGCAAACCGTTCTATCGTCTTTTTGCCGGAATGCATTGTGCCGTCATTCGTGGAAACGGATTTCACCGGACTGATGGAATTCACAAACAGGCAGGTACTGATCACCCGCGTGTATGCGGAAAAAATATGGGCGATCGCCGCCGGCACGCATCTGCTTTACTGCCTGACTCTCTTGTTGGGGACGTTGCTGACTCTGAGCGCTTTTTTCGCTTCGCTTGCCGCGTTTCCGTTTGCCGCTCTGACTTTCTTGCCGGTTCTGCTCTCGATGATTCGAGGTGCGCTGCGTGCGGCAGGGGTTTCGGAAGTCTTGCCCGCCTACAAATCACAAATAGCGGGACAGGCGTGGATCTATGTGTTGTTGACTGTTTTCGTTCCCTTTCTTTACGTGGCGAACTTCTTCACTTCATTGATCACGCGAAAGATACGCTGGCGCGGCGTGACGTACGAGGTGATTTCTCCCGAGCAAACACGGATTCTCTCGTACTGAATGCGAATGCAGGGATAGAAATCCGTCTTCGAAAAACAAAAAGATTTCCACAGACTTATCCACAGGAAGTTTTCCACAGGGCCAGGCACGGAGTGTGCCAAATCGAGACTAAACTCGCATTGTGACTAAAACTTCATCGCCAATCGAGTATGTCTTATAGCAGGCAGATGAACGCTCTTTTTCCACAATGTTACGGTGCACTTCCAGGTTATGGAAAATTTTCGCGTACCATGCAATTCCTACCCGCGAACCTCTCGATTTGCACACCAGGTCTCGACCTAAGTACCCCATTTCTGAACGAGTTGTGTTTTATGGAAATCGGTAGAAAAAATGCACGAGTGAGGCGGTTCGGTCACTTGACGCAGGCGAACTGGCAGGGAGCTCCTTCTCGCGGCTCGGTGCAGGCATTCTGAGGGTCCAGGCACCGGGCTAACAGCCCTGTGTGTCGGCTTCTTACCTGGCCGCTTGCCTACGCAGTGGACTTGACTCCTGACGGGGGTTCAATCTAAAGAAAAGCTTCGGTGGCGCTACGAAGCTGCGTACTGAGGGGTGCGTGTGAAGCTTATCCGCAGAAGTGAACAGCATCATCCTTTGAGCAGTTCCCGCCCAGCCATATCCCGCGATCATTATTATTTCTATGAAAAAAACACTGGCGTGACACATTTTCACGTCGAAGCAGGCCCCGATGGATGTTTTCCCGTTGACCAGGCCGCCGGTTTGCTGGCGATGCACTGCATGGTGCGTGGCCAGTCGCCAAACGACTATCTAGTGATGGTCAGGGCGGAAAACGATCTCTTGGAAGGCCTTACCGAAAAGGCGGAAAAACTATTGCAAGCCGGGCATTCTGTCGGCAGTCCGGTGAAGCTTACGCGCCGCGAGGAGGAAGTGCTCGGCGGCGTGATGAAGAGCCTGGCAAACAAAGAGATTGCGGCCACTTTGAATCTTTCCGAGCGCACCGTGAAATTCCACGTGTCGTCCTTGCTGGCGAAGTTTCGCGTGCGCGGGCGCATGGAGCTGGTACGCGAAGCTTCGCGCAACACGATTGGTGCGATGCCAATGCCTATGCCCGTCGCGACGAGAGAAGCGCGGACGTTTGCACCGGTGCCGCAGAACTATGGCGCGGGATCACGCAGCGCTACCCTGGTTCCATTGGCAAAACGGCAAATGATGGCTTAACCCAGATTCAGAGACAGAAAGCTGTGAGAAAGCGAAGGCCCGGTCCAAGCAAATTGGACCGGGCCTTCCTGCATTAAAGTAGGTCGATGAATTGCCGACGCGTTGTTGGGCTGATCACTTTTTTGCGGCAGCGTAATGCTGCGCAGCGGAATCCCAGTTGACTACGTTCCACCACGCCTTGATGTAATCACCGCGGACATTCTGATACTTCAAGTAATAGGCATGTTCCCAAACGTCGAGGCCAAGAACAGCCTTGCCGCCGAGCATGAAGGGAGTGTCCTGATTCGGAGTCGAGTCGATGGCGAGCTTCCCATCCTTGACGATGAGCCAAGCCCAGCCGGAACCGAAGCGGCCGAGGCCAGCGGCGGTAAATTTCGCCTGAAATTCAGCAAAGGAGCCAAAGGCTGACTTGATGGCCGTGCCGAGATCGCCGGTGGGTTCACCACCTCCGCCTTTCTTCAACTGCGTCCAGAAAAGCGTGTGGTTCCAGTGGCCGCCGGCGTTGTTGCGAACGGCGGCGCGAATGTTCTCCGGGATGGAGTCGAGATTCTTCAGAAGATCTTCCAGCGATTTGGACTGAAGATCGGCGTGGCCATCGAGGGCTTTGTTCAGGTTGGTTACGTAGGCGCCATGGTGCTTATCGTGGTGAATTTCCATGGTTCTGGCATCGATGTAGGGTTCGAGTTCGTCGAATGGGTACGGCAACGGGGGCACGGTGAATGCCACGGGTTATTCCTCCAGTTTGAGATTTGAATCAATATCCAACGCGGGGCCGGAGCGAAAAAGCACCGCTGCTCGCTCCAAGCAATCCCGCACCGACAATCCCGGAACAAACCAGGAATTTCCGGCGATGCATGGGGATCTCCTGCGGCGAGGAGGCTGGCCAACCAGCCGACTGTATCATACTGCTCTTCAATGAAGGGCCTCAATGGGGGCTTCTGGGAGCCGCTCCTGAAATGAGGAGTTGAGCTCCGAAAAGACGCCACATAAATTAGATGCGGGAAAGCGCCCATTGGGCAGATTCCGCGATCACTGGATCGGAAGAAGCCGAAAGCCGTTTTAGGAGGGTGCAGATTCTTTCGCGAGGGCTCGATCTCGACGAAGGTGCGGAATTGCCGATGGCTATGCAAGTGTTTCGTACGAGGCCCTGCCACTTCGCGCGCTTAATGGCACTTCCGCGAAAGGCCGCTCGGAACTGTTCTTCCGTAAGTGCAGCGAGCCACTCGAGGCGCGGCAAGAACAGCGACTCATCTTCGTCCGCTTGCGCACCAGATGTAACGAACTCTTGCGGCTCGTTGCGTCCGGCGCTTGGGAAAGTTCGCGGCTGAAATTCCGGAGCTTCCGTCACTGGGGCGCGCCGATTCCAAGGGCAAACGTCCTGGCAAATATCGCAGCCGAAGACGTGGCGGCCCATGGGTTGGCGGAGCACTTCGGGGATGCTTCCGCGAAGCTCGATGGTCAGATAGGAAATGCAGAGGCGGGCATCCATTAAATACGGCTCAACGAGCGCCCCCGTTGGGCAGGCGTCGATGCATTTTGTGCAGGAGCCGCAGAGGTCCGGGGGCGGCAACTCGGCAGGCCCGAGAGTGGGCGAAATATCGAGAGTCGTGAGAATCGCGCCGAGAAAGAACCAGGAGCCGAGCTTCGAGTTTAACAGGAGCGTGTTTTTTCCGAGCCAGCCGAGGCCCGCGTATCTGGCAAAGACTCGCTCATTGAGCGGCCCAGTGTCTGCGTAAATACGAGTTTCAAATGGCTGCGTAGAACGTTCCACAAGAATGCCGGCGAACTTTTGCAGTCTCTGCTGAAGAACTTCGTGGTAGTCCTGTCCCCAGGCGTAACGAGAAATCCAGCCGTGGGGTTCGGTCTGGTCCAACTGGAAAGCATCGACCGATCGCGGTGCTGAGGAATTGTAGTTTAACGCGCAAACAATGACGCTACGGAGCCCCGGCATGATGCTTTGCGGATCGATACGGCGCGGGTCAGACAGGTATTTCATCTCGCCAGCGTAGCCCCGCGCCAGCCATTCTTTTGCGAGGTCGAGCTCGGAAAATTTTTCTGCGCGGACGACCCCGCAAAGATCAAACCCCAGGGCGACTGCCTGTTCGACAATCCACGCGGTTTCGGAATTGTTGTTCATAAAGGCGGCGTGAGACGAGCTACGGAAGAATTGTGCCCCAGGACGAGGCTCGATGCGAGCGCTGCGCAAGAGGGAAACTCGAGCTTCACCAGAATGAATGGAAGGCTATTGGAAACTGCTCAAAGCGGTGCTCTCGTCGGTGTAAACGTCGAAGACGGTATACAGCTTTGTGAGCTGGAGCAAATCGTGGACTTTCTTCGTCAGGTGTAGCAACTTCAGCTCGCCGCCGCGGCCCTTCGCAGTCGTGTAAGCGCTGACGAGTTCGCCGATGCCGGAGCTATCGATGTAATCCACGTCCGCGAGATTGAGAACGATGCGGGTCCGCTGGTCATCCAGCAAACCGCGGACCGTCTTGCGCAGCAGGGCGCTGCCCTCACCGAGCGTAATCCGCCCGCTGAGATCCACGACCGTGGCTTGACTGGCATCTCGATGTGTTGCGCGTAGCGGCATAATTCCTTCTAAGCTCCCTGGTGCGGGGAAGCACCTTGGCTTCCCTGGCCATTGGTTCCCGGGTTCTCTGGCAACGGCAGTTTCTTTGACATCACGATTTCCGCGCCGCCCGTGCGGCCGAGCACTACGTCAAACTCGTCCATAAATGCGCGCATCAGGAAGATTCCCCGTCCCGATGTGCTCAAGAGATTTTCTTCCGCCAGCGGATCCGGCACGTCGGCGAGTGTGAAGCCGGCGCCCTCATCCAATACATGGATGATCATCTTATCCTGAGTAAGGTCCACGGCCAGATGAATCTTTTTTTCGGGGCGCTCCTGATTGCCGTAGTGAAATGCGTTGATAACGCCCTCGCGCACGCTCATGCCAATCTTGTAGCAATCGTCCTCGCCGAATCCGGCCGCCTCCGCAACCCGGAGACACATCTCCTCCGCAAGATTTACGCTTTCGACTTGCGTCTCCAGTGTAATTTCGAGGTGCTTGGGGTCTGTGCCCATGCGCGCCGCTCCGTTGGACCCAAAATGCACCCAAGGGAGCGCACTTATCGGTAACACAGCGGCTAAACCTAAGTCAATGGAGCACTTGGGATTTTGTGGCGGGAGGATGCTCACACAAAGACCGGCTGACAATGCCTGCAGCAGCGCGGATTGCGCATTTTGCAGCTAAGACCAGTAGGAGCGGTCCAGAGTGCGGTACTGGATGGCCTCGCTGAGGTGGCGCGGGTCAACGTTTTCGCAGGCATCCAGATCGGCGATTGTCCTGGCGACTTTCAGAATGGGGTCGTGGGCGCGCGCGGAGAGGCCCAGGCGAGTGATGGCATTCTCAAGCAACTTCTCCCCTTCCTGTGAAATTGCGCAGTGCTTGCGGATCATTTTGGGCATCATCTGGGCGTTGGCGTAGGTTTTCTTTTCTGCACGGAAGCGCTCCATTTGCCTCTCGCGCGCTGCCATAACGCGTTGGCGAACGGCCGCGGAGTCTTCGGAGGAGGAGGGTGCACGCAATTCCTTGTACTTCACCGCGGGCACTTCGATGTGAATATCAATGCGGTCGAGAAGCGGGCCGGAGATCTTCGAGACGTAGCGCTGGATCATCGGAGGCGTGCAATGGCACTCGCGCGTCGGATCGCCGAAATAGCCGCATGGGCAAGGGTTCATGGCTGCCGCCAGCATGAATCGCGAAGGAAAAGTGACTGATACAGCCGCGCGTGAGATGGTCACCGCGCCGTCTTCGAGCGGCTGTCGCATGACTTCCAAAACATTACGTTGGAATTCCGGGAGTTCGTCGAGGAAGAGAACGCCATTGTGGCCTAGAGAAACTTCGCCGGGGCGCGGGACGGCACCGCCACCGATCAAACCGGCATCGCTGATAGTGTGGTGCGGAGAGCGGAAGGGACGGGTGCCGACAAGACCGCGGCTGTCCTCGAGAACACCTGCGACGCTGTGAATGCGCGTCGTTTCGATGGCTTCTTCGAGCGACATGGGTGGAAGAATCGTGGGAATGCGTTTGGCGAGCATGGTTTTGCCTGCGCCGGGAGGGCCGATGAACGGGATGTTGTGGCCACCAGCGCAGGCAACCTCAAGCGCGCGCTTCGCTGCCTGCTGGCCGTGAACGTCGCGCAGGTCGACGGAATATTGTGCGGCCTCGGAAAGCATCTGCTTGGCATCGACAGTTACGGGCTCAAACGACTCCGGCGCATTCACCAGATCGACGGCTTGTGGCAGCGTCTTCAGACCATAGACGTTGACGCCTTCCACAACTGCTGCTTCTCGGGCGTTGGCTTCAGGGACAGCAAGCGATTTCAGGCCAAATTCGCGTGCCGCAAGTGCTGCAGAAAGCGCGCCTCGCACTGACCGAATACTTCCATCCAGCGATAGTTCTCCGAGAAACATGCACTGGCTCAGCTGCTTGCCAAAAAAATGGCCCATGCATCCGACGAGCCCCAAAGCCATGGGGAGATCGAAGGCCGAGCCTTCTTTGCGTATATCGGCCGGGGCCAGGTTGATGGTCACTCCCTGGCCATGCGGAAACTCGAAGCCACGCTTGCGAAGCGCGGACTTGATGCGTTCGCGGCTTTCCTTGACGGCGTTGTCCGGCAGCCCGACGACGTTGAAATCTTGCATGCGCGCGGAACCCACGTCGACTTCTACCTCGACGAGATACGCGTCGATACCGTAGACGGAGGCGCTTTGTGTTTTAAAGAGCATGGCAGAGAGTAGCTGCAGTAAGCCAAGGGCAGCATAAATCAATCAGGTAATATAGACCGGAGATAATCGCGCGGCCCCGGAAAGCGGGCGGATCGGACGGTAGCCGCGTGCGGGCGGCGGAGTTCGGGGCGCTTTGGATGCCGCAATGAAGCGGCTGAGGTTATCCACAGGCGCGCGATTGACGCAACTCTTGGACACAAACTAGAATCCGGCCACTTTGTACACCCACGGATCAACAGGATTGCCTTCAGCGGCCTATTCTGGCCAGAGAGTAAGATTGCGCTGGCGCGATCTCTATCGCGAGGCTGAACTTTACAAAGCTGCGGTTCGGATTTATACCAAGCCTCTCTTCTCCTGGCGCAAGGCGCTCTTTGCTTCGACGGACAATCGAGATCTGTACGATTTTGCGCGCTCCGGCCTGCACAACCTTGCAAACATGCACCGGGCGCTGGCACAGGAAGCATTTTCGTTTCGACCCGCGGCTGCCTTGCATCGCAACTTTCGCGGAAAGCGACGCGACCTGTACATCTACCCGTGGGAAGAGCGGTTGGTCGACTTGCTGCTCTACCGCATCTTGAGCGCGCGGCTGCATGGTTGGTTTTCGCCCAACTGTTATGCGTATCGATTGCGCGGATTTGGTTTGGACCGCTGCCAGCGAAGAATCGCAAAGCTCCTTGCAACCACAGAAACTCCTCTCTTTGTAGTGAAACGCGACATTGCAAATTACTTTCCGTCGGTCGATCACCCTCCGCTTTTGGCGCAATTGGCGGAGCTTATCGAGCCTGACGATTATTTGTTCCGGCTGCTCGAAGAACGTGTGCGTTTCCCTTACGAAGAGGCGGGACAGACGCTCCATGCGGAGCAAGGCATCGCGTTCGGAACGCCGATAGCGTGCCTCTTTGCCAACATGTATCTCACCCCGCTGGACCGCAGGCTCGATGGACTACATGGGTTGCGCTACTTCCGCTATGCAGATGATTTGCTTCTGCTTTCGGGCAATCTGGAAACCATAGAAACAGCGATCGCTCAGTTCCAGGAAACGTTGAGTGACCTGAAACTGCAAAGCAAAACGAGCCACGAGAAAAATGTATTTCTTTCTCGCGAGGGAGCCTCCGTGGCTGGTTTTGCCTCCGTTTCGCGCATCCGGCATCTTGGACTGGAATTCTGCGCAGATGGTGCTGTCCGTCTATCGCGCGATAAATGCCGTAAAATCTGCAACGTGTTCCGTTTTGCCTTCCGGCGGAAACGAGCCAAGCTCGCGCGCATTCACGATCCGCGCAAACGAGCTGAGTTTGCTATCGCCACGGCGCGGCAGGCGCTGGACCGCAGTGTGCGCAACGTGGCCATTGTCGATTACTATCTAAAGCACGTTAGCGACGAAGCCCAGCTTCGGCTTCTCGATCGCTGGCTAGCCGAAGAAGTACTTTCGATTTCTTTCCAGGGTGGGCACCGCAAATCGCATTTCCGGCGGATGCCCTTCCGGAGCCTCCGCGCGATGGGACTGCCTTCGCTGGTTCACCGGCGGCGCCAAATTCGGCACGGCCAGATCGCGGCACCATTTTTTGTCTGGAAGAGCTACCAGACGCAGAAAAGTTCCAGGGAGACGGCTGCCAGGCTGCGCCCGCAGACCGCGGGAACGGCAGCTTTCTCTCCAAGCTCCGAAGCAGTGGCGAACCAAGCCTCGCAAGAGGGACTCGTGGGAGAGAGGCGTCACCTGTCGAGGGGCCGTATTGAAGTATGCAAATCTGAAGATTTGCATACGTTACTCTAGCCGTTTCCCTGGAAACTGTTTTGCAGGAGGTGGAAGGTGGCTCAGTTTGACGACGGCGTCAAATGTCCGAAATGCGGGACATGGGGCGCAAAGAAATCGCTTTGGAAGGTCAAATGCGTGAATCCGTCCTGCGAGAAATATGATTCTGAATATGCCGAGGTTTTCCGGCAGAGCCGGATCACGGGGAAGAGCGCCAGCGAGGTATTCCCGCATTTGAAAGGCAAAGCCGATCCGAACGACTATTTGCTGCGGATTCGTTATAAAAATTTTCGAGGAAATGAAATTATTTATTCAGCGGACGCCAGGACCGCGTATCAAGCGAGCGAATATGTCGTAGTTCGACTGGCACCAACGGGTAGAAGAGCCTCGTTCAATCTCGACAGAATTCAGAACCGCCGCGATGTAGAATCCAGCCTGAGTGAAAACCCCCAGCCATCCGGAAATGAGCGCCGCGTACTGCACTTTCATCTGAAGCATGGCTCTTCGTCGCCCGCTTTTGAAAAGCTGCGGCTGAAATATCCAAACTATCAGGACTAGCCGGTATCTCTCCCGAGCCACTTGTCAGGAGTCCCAGAGGCGGCATCAACTGAAGCCAAGCACTGGATGAGGCGTGTACGGCTCCTCGAGCGACGTAACCTCTTCCGGCGTAAGGCGTAACGCGAGCGCAGCGACGGCATCCGTAAGATGATGCGGTTTGGTGGCGCCGACGATCGGCGAGGTAATAAACGGCTTGCCAAGCATCCACGCAAGCGCCAGCTGGGCGCGCGGCGCGCCGCGCTTTTCAGAGAGTTCGCCCAGACGGTCAACCACCTTGTGATCCGCGTCCTCGGTCTTCGAGTATAGAGTTTTGCCGAACTGGTCGGTCTCGAATCGCTTCGTTGTTTCCGTTTGCCACGGGCGGCCCAGGCGGCCGCGCGCAAGCGGGCTCCAGGGAATAACTGCGACGCCTTCGGACTGGCACAGCGGCATCATTTCGCGTTCCTCCTCGCGATAGAGAAGGTTGTAATAATTCTGCATGGAAACGAAACGCGTCCAGCCGTGGAGCTCGGCGAGATAGAGCGCCTTGGTGAATTGCCAGGCGTACATCGAGGAAGCGCCGATGTAGCGCACCTTGCCTGATTTCACGACGTCGTGCAGCGCCTCAAGAGTTTCTTCGATCGGCGTCTCGTAGTCCCAGCGATGCGTTTGGTAGAGGTCGAGATAGTCGGTACCGAGACGGCGGAGGCTTTGCTCAAGCTCAAAAAAGATGGCTTTGCGGGAGAGGCCGCGCCCATTTGGCTCGTCGCGCATGACTCCATGTGCCTTGGTCGCGACGACAACCGCTTCCCGGCGGACGTTAGCTTTCAGGAATCGGCCAAGCACCTCTTCGCTGGCGCCGCTCGAATAGACGTTTGCGGTGTCAAAGAAATTGATGCCGAGATCGAGCGCCTGTTGAAAAAAAGGTTGGCTCTCTTCCTCATTCAGCGCCCACGCATGGCTACCGGGCTTGATTTTGCCGGTGGCGGGCGCTCCATAAGTCATGCAGCCGAGACAAATGCGCGAGACTTTAAGGCCGGTTTTGCCGAGGTTGACGTAGTCCATCGTTTCTCCTGAGTGGGTTTCGCGTTTCAGGCGATTATGATTTCGGAAGACGCAGAGTCATGTTGTTGACGCTCCGGAATCGCGGGTGGCTGCGCTCGCACTGACACTCTCGGATTCATAGCCCGCTCACAGCTCTCAAACCGCGAAAACACTATCCGGTCCGCCGACCTTTAGGATGCTGACCACGCTATTTCGTTGCGCGGGCTCGGCACGGGCGGCACGCAGCCTGAGAACAACGGGCGTCTCGGTCAGGCTTTTTCAGGAGACCCAACGCCATAATGCGCCAAAACGTCCTTCAGAGTTACCATGCCCTCGAGTTTGTGGATGTCAGCGCGGCTGACTACCGGAATCGCGTTGATCTGACACGCGCCCATGCGCTCCAAGGCCAGGCTCAGCGAATGGTCGACGTGCAAATGCGGGAACTCCGGTCCATCCACGAGATCTTTCAGAAGTTTTGGAGGGCCATCGGTCGACGTAGCTCGCTGGATCTGACCAAAGGTTAGAAGGCCAACCAAGCCGCGGTCGTCGCTCACAGGCCAGGCCGTTGATTCGCTTAAACGAGTCTTCTCGAAGGCCTCTTGCGCCGTCATATCGGCCGACAAAATTTCCGTCGCCGGCCGCATGGCGAGAATCACCTGCCGGTGAGCTTCCAGCTGGCGGGTCTCTGGCGTTGGCAAGTGAATGCCATCCTGCCGCGCCAAGGCTTCAAAGATAGTTTCCTTCTGGAAGCGCGAAGCGATAAAGAAGCTAACGAGATTCGAGATCATCAGAGGAACGATGACTGCGTAATCGCGCGTGATTTCGAAAATCATGACAACAGAAGTCATGGGCGCGCGGACAATTCCGGCGAACGCCGTGCCCATTCCGACGAGCGCGTAGGCCCCCGGCGTCGCGACGTAACCGGGCAAGAAGTGGTGCCCCACGGTGCCAATCGCTCCTCCCAGCATAGCGCCCAGGAATAGGCTTGGAGCGAAGATGCCGCCGGCATTTCCCGAGGCGTAGCTAACGGTTACGGCCACGAGTTTAAGAGCGAGAAGCAAGACCATTAGTCTTAAGGCCATGCCTCCGTTCAAAACCGCTCCAACGTGGTTGTAGCCCACGCCCAGCACCTGAGGGACAAACAGTCCCATGATGCCAACCACAATGCCGCCGACCACGGGCTGATACCACAGCGTTTTCCGCGGAAGCTTCAAAAACCACTTTTCCTTCATGCCGAGCAAGAGCTTCGAAAACGCCACGGAGAGAAAACCGCCGGCCACACCCAGAATGGCGTAAATGAGGAATTCCCAATAGTTGACGAGTTCGTATTGCGGCACTTTAAAGAGCGGATTGTTCCCAAGGAGAAGGCGCAGCATACCCCAGGAAGTGGCGGAGGCGAGCACCACGGAGCCGAGCACAGGCGCGTGAAGTTCGCCGACGACTTCCTCCAGCGCAAAAAGCACGGCCGCCAAGGGCGTGTTGAAGGCAGCGGCGATCGCGGCTGCCGCAGCCACCGGGATGAGCGCTTTCACTTTTTCCGGGCGCAGCCCCAAGTTCCGGCTAAGCACGGAAGCGATGCCAGCGCCTACATAGACCGTCGGACCTTCAGGTCCCAAAGGGATTCCGCTCGCTAGGGTGGCGGATGTGCAGAAAAATTTTCCGAGCATGCTACGCGCCGTGATGCGTCCTTCACGCGCATAGAGAGCCGCCTTCGTTTGCACAACGCCGCTGCCGCGCGCCTCCGGAAAATACCGAAACAGCAGATAGCCCATGCTCAGCGAGCCGGCCACAGGAAAAAGCATACGGTGCCACGTGGCTCCCCCGGCAGGATAGAGTCTCGAGCCAAACCGTTCGGTCAGCAGGATGAATGCGACCGCCATCATGCTTGTCAGGGCGCCGATCAACAACGTCAGCACCAGAAAGACTTGCTCCTCCCCATCCGTAAGCAGGGCTTTCCAGTGCCGCGAAGGATGTTTCCACCAACTCGTCTTCGGTTCCGAAACTTGGGTCATTTTATCGGCAGTTCTCCGCACAGAAATAATTTCCATTCTCGCGCACTCGCGGGGTGCGCTCCTTCCCCTCGTATGTTGTGTGCGCCGACATCAAGGGGCTGGAAGCAGGCGTTTGAGGAGTAGTCTTTCCGATCTCGTCAGGCACGTCCGTCTCGCGCTTCCTTCTTGCCTGTCTTTTTCCGTTCATGGCCGTTGCGTTGCCCACGTTCAAGCAGCGCTTCGATGGCGCCCACGAGCGCCTTTCCGCTCGCGCGTAGCTCGCTAATGCGGTTTCGCGCCACTTGCTCGAGAAAACGCTGGCCGCGGGGCAATAAGGAAACAAACACGCGGCGGCGGTCGCCCCGGCTGCGGGTTCTGCGCACATATCCGTGCGTCTCCAACCGGTCAATAAGCTCCACGGCGCTGTGATGTTTCAGCGCGAGCCTTTCCGCAAGGGTCTGAATGGTCGCCTCACTGCCTTCAGGCAGCCCGCGAATGGTTAGCAGCATCAAGTACTGCTGGGGCTCGAGCCCAATGGCTCGCGCCCTTGCATCCCCCTCCCGCAGAAAATGGCGGATGAGGTAGCGCAATTCAGCGAGCGCCCGATACTCTGCTGGGGTAATATCCCGAAGCATTGGGTAAGTATATCGTAATGCGATATACCTTGCCAAACGGCGCAATGAGACTGTCTGCTGAGGGTTAACCGCCGGGGGATAGGGTTTACAGGGCCTTCCGGAAGGCTTTTTGCGTCTTATAGTGCTCGTAGCCCTGCCGTTCGTAGAATTTGTGGGCGAGCTCGCGGATCACGTTGGACCGCACCGACATGCTGGGACAGCCGCGCTTGCGCGCCCACTCTTCGGCGGCTTCGAGCAGTCTCGCACCGGCCCCGAGGCTCCGTTCGCCGTCGGCGACGATCAACCCATTCAATTCCGCTCGTGTTCCAGCCTCCAAGAGATGCGTAACACTGACATGTGCCCAGCCGACAACTCGCGCGTCACGGGATTCCGCTACAAACAGGGCGTTCGGTGAGGCGGCCTTCATTTTGCATAGCCTTCGTGTAATTTCCCCAGGCGTCGCCGGGTATCCGAGCTCGCCGCTAAGCTCCGCTAGACGGGAGGCGTCGCTGGATCGCGCCCGGCGAACTAGAACACTCTGGGTGCTCGCTTTCTGAGCCATCTCCTAACCTGCTTTTCTTTGCAGCCGCGCCTGCACTGCTTCGCTCTTCAATTCTCTCAAAGCATCCGCCGCGATCCACCCCGCAGAGCGCGAATCCTGCCGCCGGATCCGTTCGGCAGCACGAATCGCCGCACTGTTGAGCCGCAGGTTTCTCTTCCCGATATTTCGCAAAGCCCAGTTGACGGCTTTTCTCACGAAATTCCGTTCATCCCACGCTTCCCGCTCGATCACCGAAAGAAACCGCTCGAAGCGCGCATCCTCTGCTGTCTTGTCTTTATAACTCAAATACGCTGCCAGCGAGAATGCCGCGCGTTTCTCGAATTCGGCGCGCCGGCTGCTCCATTTATAGATCTTGCCCCACGCGGGTTTCGCGGCCGCGTATAAATAGCAACACGCCGTGTCAACCAAGTCCCAGGAATCGAAATCACGCACCCAGCGTTCCATCTGTGCAGCGGTGATCTTTTCCGGATCTCCGATCAGCGTGGCAAGGATTCTTGCCTCGTGGACGCCGGAGGCCCACAACTGCTCCGCCAATGGCTGATCTTTCCCAATGTGGCGCGCAAAGGAGTGCAGCGCAGGTGCAGAGATTCCGTGAGCTTTCTGAACGTTCGCGCCAAAATAAGACATTTTCGCGCGCACCGCTGGATCGGCAAGATTCCGCAGCTCTTGAAGCACCTCCGCTTTTGTCCACTTGCGAGTGCGTTTCGAGGCCTCCCGCGAGTTAGAACGTCTTGTCGGAGTCGAGGAGGATCGTGACTGGCCCTTCATTTACCAACTCCACGGACATCATCGCTTGAAAAATCCCTGTCCCAACGCTTACCCCGAGCTCCTGCATCGCGGCGACGAACTCTTCGTAGAGGGCTTTGGCTTTTTCCGTCGGCGCGGCCGAAATAAAGCTCGGCCGGCGTTGCCCGCGAGCGTCACCATAAAGCGTAAACTGCGATACGACGAGGGCCGCGCCCTTTGTGTCCAGCAGCGACAGATTCATTTTTCCCTGGGCGTCTTCAAAAATGCGCAGATTCGCCACTTTTTCCGCCATCGATGAAGCTACCGCGGAGGAATCCTCGCGCCCGACGCCCAGCAAAATCATCAACCCTGCGCCGATTTCGCCGGTTACGCGCCCCTCGACCGTGACTCGTGCGCGGCTAACCCGTTGCACCACAGCTCGCATTCGTCTTTCCTTATTGCGAAACCGGCTTCGTGAGCCTTCGCGGCAATGCGAGAACCGGACAACCTCGCGGCGAAGGCTGGCACTTCGGGCAGAAATAACTGCTGCGCCCGGCCACAATCGTACGCCGGATGATCGCGCCGCAGCGGTAACAGCGCTCGCCCTCGCGCCCATAAGCCCGGTGGTGCCGTTGGTATTCACCGGGCTCGCCATCTGCATCGAGAAAATCGGAAATCGAAGAACCGCGCATCACAATCGCCTTTTGAAGTATTTCTCGCAACACACGATGCAACATCTTTGCCTGTTCGCTTTTCAACGACGCCCCTAGGCGTGCCGGATGAATTTTTGCGCGCCAGAGGCTCTCGTCCGCATAGATATTTCCCACGCCTCGCAAGAAGCTTTGATCCAACAGCAGCGCCTTGATCCTGGCGCGGCGGGATCGTGTTTGCTCCACAAAATCCGCGGCGTCAATTTGGAGCGGATCGGCCCCGAAAGCCCGCAATTCTTCCTCAAGGGCCGCCGCCTGCAAATAAGCAAGACGCCCGAATCGCCGTGCATCCGTGTAGCGCAGCTCCCGGCCATCATCGAGCGCGAAGCACGCATGAGTATGTTTCTCGCAGGGCTGCGGCGCCGGACTCGGCGCGATCTGGCCTGTCATTCCCAGGTGCACCAGCAGCGCGGCGGGATCGCCATCGCCGTTGGCGATAGGGGACGTGCTTTGGCTCACGTGTGAGAGCCGCAGCAGCATGAACTTGCCATAGCGTTCGACCGCTTCGATTTGTCTACCCGGAAGATGCAGCTCAAGCGCCGCAGGGTCATCAATGAAGTCGGTCTTCCCCAGCCTCACGGATACAATTCGCCGTCCCACAATTGTCCGGCGAAGCCCGCGCGCGACGGTCTCGACTTCTGGAAGTTCTGGCATGAAGGGATCACCCGCAAAATATCATATCCCTTCGCTGCGCTACATGCGCGTAAGCCAAATCACGGGAAACCTGCAATCCCACGCGGCTTCAGCCACTCAATTCTGGTGATAGTTCGGATAAGGCGGATGCTCCGGTATCACCACCGGATGCGCCTTCAACGCTTCCAGCGTCACCTGCACAGCGCGTTCAAGCTGAGGATCATGGCCGGCGGCAACCGACGCCGGATCGTTCTCCACTTCGATGTCCGGCGCAATCCCATGATTTTCCACTTCCCATTCGCCGTGCAGGCCAAAAATCGCCACCCGCGGCGCGGTCACCGATCCCCCATCCAGCAGCGGCGGGTAATTGTAAATTCCAACTAGCCCACCCCAGGTTCGCATCCCGACCAGCGGCCCGACTTTGTCCTGCTTGAACATCCACGGCAAGGCATCGCCGCCCGAACCGGACATTTCGTTGATGATCATCGTCTTTGGGCCGTAGATTTGCGCCAGGGGCGAGCAGAACTCGCCGCCTTCTCGCGTGATGTCGCAATTGCGCAACGGCCGTTTGAGCATGTCGATGATGTAGTCCGCAATTTCGCCGC
Source organism: uncultured Acidobacteriota bacterium (assembly GCA_963843265.1). Classification (GTDB taxonomy): domain Bacteria; phylum Acidobacteriota; class Terriglobia; order Acidiferrales; family UBA7541; genus Acidiferrum. Next base: position 52,629 of record CAWJJR010000011.1, read on the forward strand.
CGTGGTTGTAGCGCTCATCGATGACGGCAGCCTGCTTGCCCACCTGCGCAAAGTAATACCGGTTGAAGTTCGTGTAGCCTCCGACCGCGGTATCGGGCACATGCACGTACGCGACTTTGCCCCCGCTCATCTCATCCACCTTGCGCCGGTTGTCCTCTTCCCAAGCCAGATTGCGCAGTTCAAATTCGCTGGGTAGCGGAACGACAGTCACTTCACGGGAGTCCGTGCCGTCGGCGTTCGGTCCGACCTTGATTTTGATTTGCGTCCCTGCCGTATTTTCGAAATAGCTGTAGATGTCCGTCGGCGGGCGCACTTCGCGTCCGTTCACTTCGAGCAGATAGTCTCCCACTTTGACGTCCACGCCCGGTTGCGTCAGCGGCGCGTGCAACTCCGGATTCCAGTTTTCCCCGTTGAATATGCGCGCAAAACGGTAGCGTCCGTTTTCCACCTTATAGTCCGCGCCGAGCAGCCCGCCCTTCACGCGGTTCGGCTGCGGTATGTCTCCTCCACGAATGAACATGTGTCCAATCGTAAGTTCGCCGAGCATTTCATTAAAGAGATGATTGACGTCCGCACGGCCGCCTGCGCCCTTCAGATACAATGCGTACTTTTTCTCCGCAAGACCAAGATTTAAACCATGATGGTTCGGGTCGTAGAAAAAATCGCGTTCGATCCGCCACACTTCGTGGTACATCTGATTCCACTCCGCGCGCGGATCGGTATAGACCTCCATCCCATCAAGGTGCAGCATGCCTTCGCCCGGCTTCGGCGCGGCGGCCGTCGCCGCGATAAACCAGGGCGCGCTGCGCCCAGGACCCTGACGATATAGCGCCTTTTCACCGTTGGCCGAAACTACAAACGCGCTCGCGCCGCCGACGAACGGCTCCGTCTTCCGCGTGCTCAATTCAAACTTCGAAACCGAGATCAAAGTCGGTCCATCGAATCTCGGCACATCCGGGACTTCGCTCAGAAACAAAACGCCAGTCTTGCCCACATCGAGCCCGATGTAATTCGCCGCTTTGATCGGCATCGCGACGATTCTCTGGCCGATTCCGTCCAGATCGATGGTCACCTTCACTTCGTCATTCTTTTCACCTTCTTTGCCTTTACCGGAACTCTTGCCGGCTTCCTTAGCTTTGTCTTTGTCAGCGTCTTTGCCCTTCTCGTCCTTCACCGCTTTTTCTTCATCGCTTTGCGGCTCCACGGGCGATGGATCGCCTTTCTTCAACACCACTGCATAAATGTTTCTCAGTGTCGGATGTTGAAAGCTGGAAAGATCAAGCCATGCGATCGAGAGTCCGAGGTCGGTACTATCCGCAAAGTAGAGCGACTTTCCGTTTTTATCGAATACCGGATAGCGGGCGTCGCTCATTCCGTCCGTGATCTGCGATTCCTTCCCCGTTTCAAGCGAGTACACGAAAACGTTGCGCATGTGGTTTTCGAGAAACTTCGCGTACGTCAGCCACTTGCTATCGGGGGACCACGATTCGCCCAGCGTAGAAGTCGGGTCTTCGTAACGATCCGAGGTAACTTTCACCGGCGTTCCCTTTTCCACATCGACGTACCAAAGATTCAGCCGCTTATCCGTGTAAGCGATTTTCTTGCTGTCCGGAGACCAGATCGGGCTATAGAAATAGGACGGGGGATTCCCCAGATTTATTTTATTCATCGCCCCCAATCCGCTTTGATCCACAATATGCAGGGCATATTCGCCGGATTCATCGGAGAAGAATGCGATCGACTTCCCGTCAGGCGACCAAGCGGGGTCGCGTTCCGCCACTGCTGTCGTACGCGTCAGATTTCGAATGTCGCCTTTTTCCGCTGGCACCGTCAGAATCTCACCCCGCGCTTCAAAGACTGCGCGAACCCCCGTCGGCGAGATCGCCGCATTCTGAATCTTGTCCGCTGCCTTTTCATAGTGTGGCCGTGTCGCCGGCAAATCACCGGCAATATGAATGCCCACCTTGCTTGCTTTGTCGCTCTTTAGATCGAGGGTATAAATCCCGCCAAATTGCTCGTAGACCAGCGCGCCCGGCCCGGCCGCGAGCGATTTCAGATCCAGCCCGGAATTTTCCAACACCTGCCTCACACTCTTTGTTTTTGTATCGTAGGCAAATATCGTCACCGGGCCTTTGCGGTCCGATAGAAAATACACTGTATCGCCCACCCATACCGGATCATCGTCGTTCGAGTTTTCTCGCGGAATTTTTTCAAGCTGCAGGTCGCTCAAGCGCAGCAGATACACGGGCGTAGTCTGCCCACCGTGATACCGCTTCCACGCCACTTGCCATTTCAGATTCGGCACATACGCAATGCGCTCCGCATCGGGAGAATAAGAAGCCGCCTCTCCGCGCCACATTGGAAGAACTTCCGGAACGCCGCCTCCCACCGGCACTGTATAGAGCCGGTCAAAATCCGCGTAGGCTTCGCGTGCCGACCGGAAGAGAATCTTCGTTCCATCGGGAGTCCACCCATCAACGATGTCAGGATCGGGATGCCAAGTCAGGCGCTTCGGCTCGCCGCCATCGGCGGGCATCACGTACGCGTCTATATTCCCGTCGTACTGTCCGGTGAAAGCGATCCACTTTCCATCAGGAGAAAATTTCGGTCCGCTCTCATGTCCACCCGTCGTAAGCTGCCTCGCCTCGCCGCCTTCTCGCGGCACGCTCCACAAGTATCCGCCGTAGGCGAAGACGATTTGGGTCCTGTTCATGGTCGGCGACTGCACCAGCAAGGGCGTTTCATCCGCGGCGCCAGCCTGGCTCGCTGTCCACAACAAGCCAAACAGCAAAGCCCCTAATATTGCCGAGATTCTGAAGCGCATCGTTCCTCCTGAAGTTCTCCGAATAATATCCATAAGCCGTATAAGCAGCCAGCGCTAACCTATTTCTGAGCCCCTGCCGGCGGCGGCCAGAATCCGGCATCGCTGATGGGTCGCTCGTCAATCTTATCGGCATACTTTTTCACGGCAGGTCCGATCGCAGAGGCCTTGCCAATCAGCACAAACACGAGATTGTCCATCGGAAAATGCTTTTCGATCACCTGCTTCGCGATCTCCGGCGTCACCGCGTCAATCCGAGCTTCTAGCTGGTTCACTTCGTCGTCGCCCAACCCATAAAACTCGTTGAACACAATCCGGCGCACAAGCTGCCGCGAAGTCTCTATCGTCGGTGGATACTGTCCCTTGATGTAGCTCTTTGCCGAAGCCAGTTGTTCCGTTGTCACGCCGTTCTTGTGCAGTTTATCCAGGACTTGTAACGCCAGATCGATCGCCGGAATTGTGGTCTCATTCTTCGTGAAGCTATCGATTTCAAAGGGGCCAGGAGATTTATGGGAATCAAAGAACGATCCGGCTCCGTAGGTGTACCCCGATTCGACGCGCAGCGCTTCATTCAGCTCGGAGGTGAATCTCCCGCCAAAGATCGTGTTCACCACGCGAATCGCAAAGCGATCGGGATCGTTCACCGCCGTTCCAATATTTCCGATCGCAAAATAGGTTTGCGTCGCATCAGGCTTGTCGATCAGCAGAAGTCTTTTCCCTTTTTCCGGAGGAGTCGCGGGAACCAGCGCGTTCTCAACAGGGCGCGCAGGCCATGCACCCAGCTCGCGCTCGATCTCTTTCCGCATTTCCGCGGGATCGAACTCACCGGCAATCCCGAGAACCGTATTCCCCGGCGCATAATTCGCTTCATAAAAGTTCACGATGTCATTACGCTGAATGCGCTTGAGCGAAAGCTCATCGCCTCCCGGCGGTCTTCCGTACGCTCTCGCGCCATAAAGATAACCCTGATAATACAAGCCGAGTACGGACCGCGGGTCGTCCTTGGACGATTTCACCCCGTCCACGCTCTGCGCCAGTATTTTGTCTGCTTCGTTCTGCGGAAACGTCGGATGCAGAACGCCATCGGAGAAAATCTCCAATCCCCGCGCGAGATCCTTGGTCATGAATTCAGCGCTGACGTAGCTATAATCAGCGTCGGCGTCCGCCTCGAAGGAACCGCCGATGTAATCCAGGTCCGCGGCGAATTGCTGCGCCGTGCGCGTCTTCGTTCCCTTACGCAGCAGCGCAGCCGTAACCGACGCCAGCCCAGCTTCTCCCGCCGGATCGGCGGCAGCGCCTGTTTTTACCAGCGCGAACACATCAATCAGCGGCACTCCGCGCTTCTCCATCAGCAGCACAGTCAACCCATTCTTGAGCACGATCTTCTCGTGCGGAGGCAAACGCAGGGTTTGCGCGGGAACGGCCGGGCAGCTCAGCAGCAATAACGCCACGGGTGCGAAAATCCGCAGGACCTTGCTTTCGCATTTCATGGCTTGGCCTTCCCTTCGCTCTCGGGAAGCAACGTCGCCACCGTGCGGTTGTTCGCGCCGAAGTATTTCTGCGCCACGCGCTGCACATCCTCTTTCGTCACCGCCGAATAACTCTTCGCCGCGTCAAACAGCTTGCGGTAGTCCCCCATGAACACTTCATAAGTTCCGATCGTATTCGCCCGCCCGTTGATGGTCCGCATCTCCCGGTAAAATTCGATTAGCCGGTAGTTCTTCGCCTTTTCCAGCTCCTGATCGCTGATCTGCGTGTCTTTCGTTCTCTCAATTTCTTCATAAATCGCTTTTTCGCAGACCAACGGATCGATCCCCTGCCGCGGCTGCGCCGTGATAATCGCCAACGTAGGATCGAACGCCGGCTCTACCTCAGAGGAAACATCCAGCGCGATCTGATCCTTGTCCACCAGCCTCTGGTACATTCTCGAACTCTCTCCCTGAAACAGCACACTTCTCAGAATATTCAGCGCATAAAAATCGGGATTGTCAGTCTGCGGAATGTGATAGCCGATCATCAGCAGCGGCAACTCCGCCGGCTTGTGCACCACCAGCCGCCGCTCCCCAAGCTGTTCAGGTTCGATGGTCGTCACTGGCGGAGGCGGCGCGTGGGAAGGAATCGGCTCGATATATTTCTCACAGAGCTGAAAAATCTCCTCGGGCGAAACATCTCCCACCACAACCATCGTCGCGTTGCTCGGGGAATACCCCATTTCAAAATGGTGTTTCAAATCGGCCATCGTCCAGTGCTCGATGTCGCTCATCCAGCCGACGACCGGCCATTGATACGGATGCGCAATAAACGCCGTCGCCCAAAGCTGCTCATCGAGCAACCCGAAATTATCGTTGTCCACACTCAATCGCCGCTCCGAAGCCACCACTTCGCGCTCGGAAGCAATCTTCTTCGGATCAAATGTCAAATCGCGAATCCGGTCGGCCTCGATGTCATAAATCAGCGATAGCGCCGATCGCGGAAACCAATCCTGATAGACCGTCACGTTTCGCGTGGTATAGGCGTTGTTCGACGCGCCGTTCGCTTCCATCGCCTTGTCCAGTTCACCCGGGCCATACTTCTTCGCGCCGTTAAACATCATGTGCTCGAAAAAGTGCGACAGCCCGGTCGTGCCGGGCCGTTCGTTCCGCGACCCAATTCGATAAAAAATATAGAGCGCGACGTTCGGAATGCTGTGGTCCGGCTGCACCAGCACTTTCATCCCATTTTTCAGAGTGTGCGTCGTAACAGGAAACTCCTGCGATTGCGCCCACGCCGGCGCGCCAGCCGCACTTAACGCGCACAAAAGCACCAGCACAGTGCAGCGATACCATATTGCTTTCATGAAGCCACCCTCAGACGGAACCCCTATCTTCTTAAGACGTACGAAGCACATCAAATGTTTAAGCTTTTCTCAGCCCAGCATTGGAAGCGGTTGGTCAACACAGGCGAACGTCCAACCAAGGCATTCGTTCGGCGTCAATTGAGCGAGCGGGGCCCACCATTCGCGTCTCGCCGACAGCACCCCGTCATACTTATCTTCAGGGCAGCGGAATCCCCGGCGACGCCACGATTCCAGCCATGCGCAGAATTTCTTGATACTCCGCTTCAGTAATCTGCGAAACCAGCACCCGCACATTTTTCAGCAGTTTCATTTTCTTCAGCGCCGGATTGGAGCGCAGCTCCGCCAACGAGACTTGCCTCGGCAGCCGGTCAAACGCTCTCAAGTCCGCCACGAGGTTTTTTTTCTTATGGTCATGAGGGTCGGGGTAGGGGTCGCGCGTGATCTCGGCGATGGAATACAGCGCCTTCTCCGGCGCAGAGTGGTAACACAGCACGCGGTCGCCCTTGCGCACCTGTTTCAGCGCACGCACCGCGTCCGGTTTGGACTCCGCGCCATGCCACATTTCCTTCCCCTTAACGAAGAGCGTATCCCAATGGTAGTGGTGTGGGTCGGCGCTGAAGATCCAGTAGTGTCGTTGCGAAGTCGGAGTTGCCATCGAGGCGTCGAGTCGGCAGCAATATACACGGGGACGGCCAAAAAGCGAACAAAAATATAGGGTTAGCTCGCGGGTAAGGGAGGGGACTTCGAGGCGTCAATGTGCTTGGGAACCGCCAATCTGCCCCTATCTCGCTCATTTACAGTCAGTTAGCGAAACTCCTCACGGAACATCCACAAAAATCTCATCCCCGCGCACTTCTGTGGCATAACAAGCCACCCCCATATTGGGGTTCTGCGTGACCTTGCCCGTCGTGACATCGTACTGCCACCCGTGCCAAGGGCAAGTCACCACATTCGCCTCCAGCTCGCCTTCACCGAGCGGCCCCCCTCGATGCACGCACACATCGTTGATCGCATAGAATTTGCCAGCCACATTCGCCAGCGCCACAGCCGTTCCCCCCACTTGAAACTGGTGAATCGTCCCAACTGAGACTTCGCCAACTTTTGCGGCGCGCGCAAATGGCATACCTGCTCCTTAAAACATGAATTGAACGGACATCTTCCCAAATTCTGCCGCGCTGTATAGAGCTGCCTCGAATTGCTGTCAAAACCGTTACCTGAGGCAATTCCTCGCACGAGCTGGCTACGAAGCCCGCTTCGCCATCATTTTCCAATAAGTGGCGGGGCGGAGCCGCTGCACGATGTCGATCTGCCGCGCATCGCGCCCGATGAGGATGCGCGGCTCGCGCCGCTCGACTCCCTTAAGAATACGAGCCGCCGCAGCTTCCGGCGTAGTCGGAGTCAGCCGCTCAAATCGCGCGGCCGCCTCTTCCTGCTTGTTTTTTGGCGCATTCGCTCCCAGGCGCGCACGCTTCGCGATTGGCGTACGAATTCCTCCCGGGTGAACGCAAGATACAGAAACCGAAGTGCCTTCGAGCTCGTGTCTAATCGCCTCCGTGAACCCGCGCACCGCAAATTTGCTCGCAGAATAAGCGCTCTGCCCGATCGGAGCAATAATCCCAAACACGCTCGACAAATTCACAATCTGCGCGCGCGGTTGCTGTTTCAGCACAGGCAGGAAATACTTCACTCCGTAAACGACTCCCCAAAAATTGATCCCCATCACCCATCGCAAATCGTCGAGAGATATTTCTTCAAAAGTCCCGATCAACGCCACGCCCGCATTGTTGATGAGCAGCGTCACGCGCCCATGCCGCGCCGCTACATCCTCCGCGAAGCCTCGCACGCCTTCCTCGCTGGAAACATCGAGCACGTGCGTCGAAACAGCCGCCTGTTTGTTCGTCAACGAGGCCGCCGTCTCCGTCAGTCCCTTCTCATCAATGTCCGCAATCGCCAGCGCCGATCCAGCCGCGGCGAGTTGCTGCACCAGCGCCCGCCCAATCCCGCTCCCAGCGCCCGTAACGACAGCGACTCCTTGGCTCAAGAACGACATTGCTCAATTCCAGTGGGAAAAATCTCGCACAGTCCAGCACGCATCCTACGCGCCCTGCACCTTGGCCAACAATTCCACGAATTTCTGCTTCCGCTCGCTCTGGTCGTGCCCGCCTTCCGCATCTGCAAGCTGCGTAATGTTCATCGAGCAGAATTTCGGCCCGCACATCGAGCAGAACTTCGCCTCTTTGTAAAAATCATCCGGTAAATTTTCGTCATGCATGGCCTTCGCCGTCGGCGGGTCAAGTGAAAGCTCAAATTGTTTGTTCCAATCAAACAAAAACCGCGCATAGCTCAACGCATCGTCGCGGTCCCGCGCACCAGGCCGGTGACGCGCTACGTCCGCCGCATGCGCCGCAATCTTGTACGCAATCACGCCCTGCTTCACGTCCTCCGGATTCGGCAGTCCCAGGTGCTCCTTCGGCGTCACGTAGCACAGCATCGACGCCCCATGCCACCCGATCATCGCTGCCCCAATCGCGCTCGTGATGTGGTCGTATCCCGGCGCAATGTCGATCACCAGCGGCCCCAGCGTGTAGAACGGCGCCTCGTGGCACCATTCCATCTCCTTATCCACTTGTTCCTTGATCTTATCCAGCGGCACGTGCCCCGGCCCCTCGATCATCACCTGCACATCGTGCTCCCAAGCCTTCTCCGTCAGCTCGCCGAGCACCTTCAATTCCGCGAACTGCGCTTCATCGCTAGCGTCCGCAATGCATCCCGGCCGCAATCCATCCCCAAACGAAAAACTCACGTCATGCTTCTTAAAAATCTTGCAAATCTTCTCGATGTTCTCGTAAAGAAAATTCTGCTTCTTGTGATGCTCCATCCAGTGCGCCATCAACGATCCGCCGCGGCTCACAATCCCCGTAATCCGCTTCCGCACCAGCGGCACATGCTCGCGCAGCACCCCCGCATGAATCGTCATGTAATCAACGCCCTGCTCCGCCTGCTCTTCAATCACCTCGAGCATCAACTCAATCGTCAAATCCTCCGGCCGCCGCACCCGTGAAATCGCCTCATACACCGGCACCGTTCCAACCGGCACGGGCGACGCCTCAATTATCGCCTTCCGAATCACCGGAATATCCCCACCGGTCGACAGGTCCATCACCGTATCCGCGCCGTAGTGCACCGCGTGGTGCAACTTCTTCAGCTCTTCGTCAATATTCGAGCTCGTGGCCGAATTCCCGATGTTCGCGTTGATCTTGCACTTGCTCGCAATCCCAATCGCCATCGGCTCCAGGTTCCGGTGATTCACGTTCGCCGGAATGATCATCCGCCCGCGCGCAATTTCGCTGCGCACCAGCTCCGGCTCGATCTTTTCCCGCCCCGCCACAAACCGCATCTCTTCCGTAATCACGCCCTGCCGCGCAAAATGCATCTGCGACATGTTCCGGTTGGCGTTCGCACCCGCCGCGTCTTTCTCTCTCTTCTCCAACCAGCTATCGCGTATCGCCATAAAGCCCCCTCAGAGACCGCCCCAACCGTCTCACGACAAAGTAGCCCATGCTTCCCCGTTCCTACCGCGGAACAAGTTTGGATTATGGCACCGCACCAAGGGTGTAGCAACTTGCGCGTGTACGCGGACCTCGTACGCTTCCAAATTCTCCGTCGGCAGTGCCCTCGCAATGAAAGGCCAAGCGAAATGCACCTGCCGTGCTTCCCTCTCCAGGCAGCTTGCCCATCGTGGGCACTAAGTGTGCGAATCATCCGTTTCTTTCTCCGCAGAAACGGTTGCACTTCCCCACACCGGGTACGGCCCTCATTTGGAGTGCGGGAGCCCTGCTCCCCCTTTCCTATTGACAATAGGATGCCTTCCGCCTACGTTTGCTGGTGGGTAATACCGAGCCCCGAACCCGGGAACGCCAATCTCCAGATTGGCGTTTTTGCTTTTTGCGGACCGCTTGACAGCCCAACCCTTCCGCTCTGCACTCACAGAATGGCCCACAAACTTGATTCCGGCGACATACACAACCTCTCTAGAATCAACACTTGCAGGCCGTCTGCAAACCCATGATTCTAAATGAGTTGCAAAACAACTAAATCCTTTAGATCCAATGTTTACAAAAAACAGGGGGCCCCTGCACCCAGTCCAAGACTAGCCTGATCCCCAAGTGCGCGATCCGCCTGCGAACGCAGGCATGGCGGAGAGGAAGTCGAGAAAATCACGGCGCCCAGGTCGGAGAGGTCCCCGCCGCGCCGGGAGCCAGTTTAGGAAGACACCATTTCCCAATAATCGGGTAAGCGGCCCACTCTCCGCGATTGGCCTTGATGCCATACATAATGCCCAAAATGACGTTTGCCACCCAACCGAGCATCCAGAAAAGCCAAAAGAAAGGAAAGACAAAGAAGATGGCCGGCGGCGGCTGATTCGCAGTGTGTCCTCCATGAGCGCTGCTAAAAATAGTGGCGAACATGGAAAAAAGGAAAATCATCATCCCGCCAATCAGGACCGCCATGTAACAAAGCTGCCAGATCAAACACTGCAAAGCATGAAATTTCACAAATCGCGAATCCTGCTTGACGCAGTAAATCACCAGCGGCGCAATAAACCCGGTGAACACCTGCAGCAGATGCGCCAAAAACGCCATCGTGCGTTCGTCCTGCGTGGGCACAGGCAAGGAAGTCAGAATCGGCTGATCTGCCATGGTTCGCCCTCCCCTATACAGTTTCAAGTTAGCGTAAATTCACCCTGACGGTGGAGAAAGGACCTCTCATGTGCTCAATCGGAGAGCAACGCGTAGCCGAGTTGCTCGAGAAAGGCGGATGGGGAAGCCCAGCCAATCAACTGAGTGGCAATCAAAGATCTCCGTGTCGATTCAGAGCAAATGTTTGGACATGAGGATGTAGTGGCCCGGCACTTTTGTCGGCAACGACGGAGCAAACGACGCTGTCCCCGTCTCCACATAGCCGAGGTGCCGGTAAAATGCAGGAAGCGGAGTCCGTTGGCTAATCACGCGCAGATCGACTGCGATGCAGCCTGACATGCGGAAATAATCTTCTGCGGCGGCCATCAACTTGCGTCCGAGACCCGTGCCTTGCCGCGCAGGATTCACCGCGAGCAGTCCGAGATAGCCGCGGTCGCCTCGCAATTCGCAATAAACGCATCCATGCATCCCAGAGGAATCTTCATGGACTAGGAACTCACCTTTTTCAAAGAACTCGCGAGTACGTCGCTCGTCGACTCGCTCCCCTTCAAGAAAGGGTCGTTCCACAACGAAGGCCGCATTGATCAGCTTCGTCAGCTCGGTCACATCGGTTGCGACCGCGACCCGAACTCGCAGCGGGCCTTCACTTTTGGATGTGTTCATGTCGCGCCTGCATAAACATACGATTGGTCTGGTTTGTCTGGAAAGCAGTCGCCCAGTGCGGTTATGATGGCACTCTTTCACGGAATCCCAGTAGCCGCATTGGAGGAGCACTTCCCCATGAACAGACGAAAATTTCTGACCGCAAGCGCCGTCGGTCTCGGCGCTTCAAAACTGAATCTGTCCGCAACGCAGAATGAGGCCGCCGACGGAAAGTCTCGCCAATACTACGAGCTCCGCCAATACCACGTCCAATCCGGCCGTCAGCAGAAAACCACCGACTCCTTCTTGCGCGATGCGCTGGTGCCCGCTCTCAATCGCCTAGGTATCAGCCCCGTCGGGGTGTTCAACGTTGAAGTCGGAGATCAAAGTCCGCGGTTTCATGTCCTTCTGCCCGCCGCATCGGTGGATGTCCTGGCCACCGCCGAACTGCGCCTGGGACAAGACGCCGAATATCTAAAAACCGGAGCGCCGTTCCTGACTGCTCCCGCGGATCAGCCGGCCATGGTCCGTGTCGAAAGCTCGCTGATGGTCGCTTTCGAGGGATGGCCAAAGCTCACGCTCCCAGCGGCTACGACGGCCCACAAGGATCGTTTGTTCGAGCTGCGTACCTACGAAAGTCCGAGCGATCAGGATCATCGCCGCAAAGTCGAGATGTTCAATTCCGGCGAGTTCGAGGTATTTGAAAAAGCCGGCTTCTGGCAAGTTTTCTTCGGCGACGTGCTCGTCGGCACGAAACTCCCTTGCCTCACCTATATGGTCGGATTCCCGAGCCTCGCCGAGCGCGTCGAGGAGTGGAAGACGTTTGGCTCGCTGCCCGAATGGAAGAAACTCACAAGCTCGCCGCGCTTTTCCTTCGAGAGCATCGTCTCCAACATCACGAACACGATTCTCCGGCCGACGGATTATTCACAAATCTGAGCCGGCTTTATCGAGCGCAGCAATTCTTCCCGCGGCTGAGCCTGCTTTTCTCTGATCAGTTGATGACGGCTTTGCCGTTAAATCGCGCTGCTGACCCAAGCTCTTCCTCGATGCGCAGAAGTTGGTTGTACTTTGCAATGCGGTCCGTGCGCGACGCCGAGCCCGTCTTGATTTGGCCAGCGCCAGTAGCCACGGCGAGGTCGGCAATGAAAGTATCTTCCGTCTCGCCGGAGCGGTGCGAAATCACCGATTTATATCCGGCCTTCCGCGCCATCTCGATGCAATCGATCGTTTCCGTCACAGTTCCAATCTGATTCAGTTTGATGAGAATCGCATTAGCAATTCCTTCTTTGATGCCACGTGCAAAAATCTCCGTATTGGTAACGAAAATATCGTCGCCGACGAGCTGGATTCGTTTTGCGGAAGATTTTTCACCAGCTTTCTGCGTCAGCTTCCGCCAGCCAGGCCAGTCTTCTTCCCCCATCCCGTCTTCGAGCGAGACGATGGGATATTTCTCGATCCACTTCGCCCAGTATTCGACCATCTCTTCCGGCGAGTGCGTCGATTTATCCGATTTCTTGAACACGTATTTCCCGCTGGCTTTGTCGTAAAATTCGCTGGCCGCCGGATCGAGCGCGATGCTCACTTGTTCGCCGGGCTTGTATCCAGCAGCGGAAATTGCTTCGAGCACAATTTGAATCGCTTCTTCATTCGATTTACAGCTCGGTGCGAAGCCGCCTTCATCGCCAACCGCAGTCGAGTAGCCATGCTTTTTCAGCGCCGCTTTCAGCGAATGAAATACTTCCACGCCCCAGCGCAGCGCCTCCGAAAAACTCCCCGCGCCAATCGGCATCACCATGAATTCCTGGAAGTCCACCGAACTATCGGCGTGCGCCCCGCCATTCAGAATGTTCATCATCGGAAGCGGCAGGAGATTCGCGCTCGTGTCCGTCGAGTAGCGAGCGAGGTATTTGTAGAGCGGCAGATTTTGTGCCGCCGCCGCGCCGCGCGCTGCCGCCATGGAAACCGCGAGGATGGCGTTGGCTCCGAGACGTGATTTCGTAGGTGTGCCGTCGAGCTCGATCATGCGCTTATCGAGCGCCCGCTGGTCCCCAGCATCCAGCCCGACAACGGCCTTCGCGATTTCGCCATTCACATTGGCCACGGCCTTCAACACGCCCTTGCCGAGATACTTGGATTTATCGCCGTCGCGCAGTTCGAGCGCCTCATGCTCTCCGGTAGAAGCACCGGAAGGCACTGCCGCGCGCCCTCGTGCGCCAGTTCCAACATATACGTCGGCCTCGACAGTAGGATTCCCGCGCGAATCGAGCACCTGGCGGGCGTTGACTCGAGTGATGTTCATCGACATGTCTGAGCGATCTCCTGGTTGATTTGAACTAGAGATTGTATCAGACAGCGTGAGGTCTATTTTCGGAAGTCCTATGACATCAGTCCCGGTCAGGGGATTTCCCTGGGATCGGCGCGCGTTATGCAGTTTCGGGTTCTTCGATGAGAGATTCCTGGCGGACGACGACGACGATTCCAGAATCTGTGACATGAAAACGCCGCCGGTCGGCTTCTGTGTCGTAGCCAATCTCCGTGCGCTCCGGAAGGCTCACGTGCCGGTCGATAATCGCGCGGCGGATACGCGAGTGGCGTCCGACGTTCACGTGATTGTACATAATGGAATCCGTCACCTCGCTGTAGCTGTTGACGCGTACGTTGTTTCCAATGACGCAGCGTTGCACCCGTCCGCCCGAGATCACCGAGCCGCCCGCGACGATAGAATCGAGCGCCACGCCCATGCGCTCCGGATCGGCGAACACGAATTTCGCCGGCGGATACTGGTGCTGCCAGGTGCGCAGCGGCCAATGATGGTCATAAAGATTGAAAACCGGCGAAACGCTGACCAAGTCCATGTTGGCTTCGTAGTACGCGTCCAGCGTGCCCACGTCCCGCCAGTAGAGCGCATCCTTCTGGTTTTCATCCACGAAGTTATAAGCGAAGACGCGGTGCTTGGAAATGATCCGCGGCAGAACGTCCTTGCCGAAATCGTGGCTTGATTTCGGATCCTCGGAATCGGCCAGCAGAATGGGAATCATCAGCTGGGTATTGAATATATAGATGCCCATCGAGGCGTTGCAATTCCCCGGATGATGCGGAGACTGCTTCGGCTCGGCCGGCTTCTCTTCAAAGCCCATAATGCGCCAGTCCCGGTCCACTTCAATCACGCCGAACTGCCGGGCGGCCTGCGCCGCGGTAATTTGTATCGTCGCAACTGTTACGTCAGCCGCCGAATCCACGTGCTGTTGGAGCATCTTCGCGTAATTCATTTTGTAAATGTGGTCGCCGGAGAGGATAAAGACATATTTCGAGCGCTCGCTGCCGATCGAATAAATGTTCTGATAAACCGCATCGGCGGTGCCCTGATACCACTCTTTCGAGACGCGCATCTGCGGCGTCAGCACTTCAATGTAATCGCCAAGTCCCGCCAGCGGCGACCAGCCCGCGCGAATATGACGGTTGAGACTCAGCGCTTTGTATTGTGTGAGAACGAACACTCGGCGCAAATCAGAATTGATGCAATTCGAGAGTGTAATGTCGATGATGCGGTAGAGAGCGCCGAACGGCACGGCGGGCTTGGCGCGGTCGCGGGTCAGGGGCCATAACCGCTCGCCCTGTCCTCCGGCAAGGAGCACTCCGATGGCATCGCGCATCGCAGACATAGCTGGCCTCCGGGCGCACTTCCGAGAAGCGGCTCATTCTACCAGCAGATGCGAGGCGAAGTGCAAGGGAAGCGAGTTGCGGCAGTTCTCTATCGCCAGCTGCAGATCGGTGGGCTCAGCTCCTATATACTTATAAAATACCTTCATAACTACAGGGATACTAAGCCCGCTTCCTTCTCCTTCTTTTGTAAACAGTCCTTGACTTCCATACCCGCAATTGATTAGAAGATGCCATCTACCTCATCAGGGTGACTCCAGAACGGCTAAATGGTGCGCAAAGCAATATGTGGTTTATAGAAGATGCATTTGCATTGCGCGCTTCGCGAACTCGAAGTGGCAGGTCGTCAGCCGTGTGCGTGACCGCGCACCAGCTGGCATGCGATAATGATCCGGGGCGGTGTCTGAACGAGGCAGTGGCGCCGCATGTTACCAATCCGAACCGGATTGGGGGTGAATGTTAACGTGGCCGAAGTCATTATCCAGGAAAGTGAGTCTCTGGAAAATGCCCTGCGCCGTTTCAAGCGCAAGGTGCAACAGGAAGATATCATCAAGGAAATCAAGAAGCACAGCTTCTACATGAAGCCCGGAGAGAAACGCCGGGCCAAGGAAGCGCTTTCGCGGAAGCGACTGCGCAAAAAGCAGCGGCGGGAAGCGGACTAACTCCTTCTCGCGGCAGCTCAGCGCCGCACTTCCGTGATTCAGGCCCCGGTTGGTTAGAGACGTTGGGTTTCTGTTGCAGCTTCGTATACTTGGGCCCAAGGGACCCCAGCCCGGCATCCCCGGACGACAGGTTTCCCCAACTCACTTGGCCCATCGTACGAAATGTGCCCATCTCCCTTTCTGCCTCGGGGCAACGGGAGAACGGCTCATGGAATATCACGACAGGGTCCTGAAGTGTGCGGAATGCGGCGCTGAGTTTGTTTTTACTGCCGGCGAACAAATGTTTTTCGCCGACAAAGGTTTCAAGAACGAACCCAAAAGATGTAAAGGTTGCAAGGCCAAGCGTGCGGAAGGCGGCGGGGGCGGTGGTGGTGGCGCCTCGCAGATGCGCTCGGAAACGAAGACCACTTGTTCGCAGTGCGGAAAAGAAACAACCGTTCCTTTCCGTCCAACCCAGGGACGCCCGGTCTTTTGTCGTGAATGCTTCCAGCAGCGGCGCGCCCTCGGCGCAGCTTAAACTGCGGCGGCGGCATAGTTAGACTTTAGAAGTCGAAGTCAAAAGGCCCTTCGGTCCGAACTCCTGGTGGGACAGACAGCCGTGTCTGTCCCATTTTTAGTCTGCGCTCTTCCGCGATGCAAAACTTCCAGCCTTTACCGAAGCCGCTCTTCTCTGCTGTGGATTCGCAAACGATTCGCGAACGCACTTGCACTTGTACCAAATCTGTACCTCGGGTCAGGTGACACGCTCCCCGCAACACAATAACTTCTCGCGCACAGCATCCCAGCCTTACGCTTGGGCTCCTCAGTTTCCAGCCCTTCTCGAACCGGGTCTCTTCCGAGCGTTCTGTTATCCGGCACGACCACGCAGCCAGGTGTCTCTCCTCCGGTGGCCCCAGGCCTATAACCAGGGAAAAACATCGCGCTACTGGTGTGCCTCAAGGAGAGAAACCATGTCTTTCGGCGCAGTTTCACGTCTAGTTGAGAAATGGAAGTTCATCACTACTCGCAAGCCCGCTATTTGCATTGCATTTGTGCTTGCGATTTCCTTTGCCACGATCACACTTGGCCAATCTTCTCCGCACGACCCAGGCGTTCGCGGAGGCACGGTCAACGCAGGCCAACCGTTGCCTTCGCTTTCACAGACTCCAGGCGCGACTGACTTTTTTGCAAACGGTCTGCTCCGTTTCCAGGAGATTGAATCCGTTCAGAACGGAACGAACAACGGGCTCGGTCCCCGCTTCAATAGCAACCAGTGTTCAAGCTGCCATGCGCAGCCGGCCATCGGCGGGACCAGTCCCAGCACCACCGTCTTTCCCAACATCGGCCCCAATCCACAGACCCTCGTCTACACACTCGATGGTGCGCAAAACAGTCTTCCAGCTTTCATCACTTCAGAGGGGCCCGTCCGCGAGGCCCGCTTCAAATTTTTCTTGAATTCCAATGGCTCGCCGAGCAGCAACCCTGATGGCGGCGTTCACGATCTCTTCGTCATTTCCGGCCGCTCTGACGCTGGCACCTGTGCCATTACGCAGCCCAACTTCGCTCACAACCTGTCTTTGAACAACGTAATCTTTCGGATTCCCACACCTCTCTTCGGCACCGGCATGATCGAAAACATCTCCGAAGAAACTATCTACGCCAATATGCAGTCCAACGCTGAGCAAAAACAGGATCTCGGGATTTCCGGAGTTCCCAATCGCGATGGGAATGACAACATGATTTCCCGCTTTGGCTGGAAAGCTCAGAACAAGTCTCTCGAGATGTTTGCCGGAGAAGCCTACAACGTCGAAATGGGCGTCACCAACGAGATGTTCCAGAACGAGCGCGCTAGTCCCGATGAAGCCTTGGCCGGCGGCCTTCCCGCAAACTGCAAACTAAACCCGACGCCCGAGGATACAACCAACTTTGTCTCGACACAGTATCCCGCCGTTCCCAGCGACGTCGTGCAGTTCGCCATGTTTATGCGCCTGCTCGCTCCCCCGACGCCTTCCACTACGAATCCCGGTGGCCCTCAATCGATCACCAATGGCAGCCACATCTTCAACGCGCTTGGCTGTGCCATGTGCCATACGCCCACGCTCCAGACGGCGTCTTCTGCCTTCACTCCAGGTCTTAGCCAGGTGAATGCCAACCTCTTCTCCGATTTGCTGATCCATCACATGGGCAACAATCTCGCCGATGGCGTCTCGCAAGGGGCAGCCGGCCCGGACCAGTTCCGCACCTCGCCTCTGTGGGGACTTGGTCAGCGTATCTTCTTCCTCCACGATGGCCGCACCTCGGATCTTCTCGATGCCATCAAGGAACACGCTAGTTCCGGTTCGGAAGCCAACGCCGTCATCAGCAATTTCAAACAACTGACTCCGCAACAGCAGCAGGATCTTCTGAATTTCCTGCGCTCGCTCTAGCGGCTTGCGTCAACACGCTCCGTGGGACGGACTTTTCTGTCTGTCCCTCTTTTTTTCTGCCATCTCGCAGGACCGTGGCTTATGGCAGCTCCGCGTATTCCGCGCGGGCAGCGATCAGAACGGGGATATTTGGATCGGCATCCTTCCACAAAGTGAAAAAAGCATTGTAGGCCGCGCGGGACTTGGTCGTATCGCCCGCAAGAGCGAACGAGCGCGCGAGTCCAAGCTCGGCAAGCGCGCCAATCGGTTCGTTCACTACGACGCCCGGCCAATTCAGGATTTTCTGAAACTCGGCCGCCGCCTCGCTTCCGCGATGAGCAACAAGCAAAGCCTGTCCTCGAATATAAATCGGATAAAAGTTGGTCCAGAAGGTACTGCTGCCGGGAACGCCCAGCTCATAAGGTGAGGCGCTGGCGAGCGCCTCAACAGCTTTTGCCGCGCCACCTGGAGTATTGAGGGCAAGCTGTCCGCGGAGCGCCGGCAAATAATTGAAGCGCACGACAGTATCCTCGGGAAAACGCTTTTCCAAATCTTCCGCAAGGGATCGAGCGCGCTCCGAATCGCCGATTAAGGCCAAAGTAAGTGCCGCGACATACTCTGCATCGCGGCCATTCGACTCAGCGAGCGTCTTGGACGCGTGTTGCCGTGCCGCGGAAGCATTTCCATAGAGGGCCTCCCTGAGGGCTGCGGAGGCTTCGCAGCCCGCCGCCATCTCCTTTTCACTGGCACGCTCGGCCGAGGCGACAGCCTGGAGAGAGAAATCGCGAGCGGCAGCCAGCTTTCCCGCATATGCGGAAGTGCTCGCCTCCATATTGAGCATGGCATTTTCTTCTCCGGCCTTGCCCTGCGACCAGGCAACTTGCTCCGCCATACCGGGGAGATCGTGTTTCAAAAAAGCGCGCTGGTAGAGATAGACGCGCAAATCCGCGGAATCGAAATTCTTTGCCAGCGCTTCGCGGGCGGTAGCTCCAGCCTCGTCAAGGCGATTCAAATGAATGTAAGCAAGAACAAGATTGCCGAAATTGAGACTCTCGGAAGGACCGAGTCGCATCGCCTCTCGGAACTCCGCCAGGGATTTGTCGTATTGTCCGAGAGACTGGTACACCACGCCGAGGTTGATAGGCGCCACTTCTTCGCGCGGATAGATTTGCGCCCAGAGCTCATAAGACTGGCGCGCCTTTTCGAGGTCGCCCGTGACGAAGTGATGGTAATGCGACTCGATGTAGAACCTCTCCCATTCGCTCACGTGAGAGCGCAGCTCGAAAGCTTTTTTTGTATTTTGCGCCGAGAGCATTTTCTCGCCGAGGTTGTGATAGGCGGTTCCCAGCGTCGCGTAAGCCATGGCGAAATTCGGATCAAGCTGGACGGAGCGTTCGAACAACGGCAGCGCGGCTGAATAGTCACCCATTCCCAGCATGGTTTTTCGCCCCAAACTGTAAGCTTGGAGCGCTTCCAGAGAGGGCGTCGTGGCTTGCTCGATCGGAGTATCGAGATCTTGCACGGACTTGAGCGATTCTCCGAGCCTTTTTCTTAACTGGGTAGAGAGTTCGCCCAGCGCCTTCAGCACCTTCTCCTTGCCACTCGCTGTAACCTGTTCTTCGGCGAGAGTATCACCGGTCTGGCAATTCACCGCGCTGACTCCGATGACGTACTGGCCTCCCAAGCTGGCGATCGAACCGCTCAAATACGCCTTGCTTCCCGTGCGTTGGCAGAGATCGCTGGCAATCGCGCGAGAGAGCTTGCTATCCGCTGGTTTCCCCATAAGCCGCAAGGTCTGTTGAATGCGCTGTTCAGAGACCAGGCTCAAGAAAGGGGACTGCTCGAGTTGAACGGTCAGTCCCTGACGCAAGGTGTCGTCAAAAATGGGATCGCCGGTCTTGTTGGTGAAGCCCACGAGAACGATGGTGTCCTTCCGAGTTAACGCGCGGGCCTGGCGCGGGCCGTAAAACCACGCTACAACAACGACTACAGCGGCAAAGAGCGCCATTGCCGCGGCTGCCGGTTTCCACGCCAACCCGCGGCGGAAAGGAGGAGCCGGAGCGCCAGACGCAGTTACCAGGCCGGATTCCGAGACGCGCTTCAGCTGAAGCAAATCCGAACGCACCGCTTCTGCGCTCGCATAACGCAGGTTCCTGTCCTTCTCGAGGCACTTGTTGATGATTTCTTCCAACTGCGCCGGAATCTCAGGATTCAAAGTCCGCGCAGGCGCGGGAGTGCGCGTGAGTATGGCTTCGATGAGCGCGCCGCCGGTTTTCGCGCTGAATGCTTGCCGCCCGGTGGCCATCTCATAAAGTAGGAGCCCCAAGGCGAATACGTCTGTGCGCTGGTCCAAGTCATCGCCACGGACCTGCTCCGGCGACATATAAGCAGGCGTGCCGCTAATGACTCCGACGACAGAAACGGATTCCTGAACTGGTTTGGAAGGAGAGTCTTCGGCATTCAGCTGCAGAAAGTCTTTGGGAGCGAGCTTGGCTAAACCGAAATCGAGTATTTTGGCTTGTCCGCGCTTCGTCACGAAGACATTGGAGGGTTTGATGTCGCGATGAATGATGCCCTCGCCGTGGGCGGCATCAAGCGCATCGGCGAGTTGAATCCCAAGATCGAGTATCTCGGCGAGAGGCAGCGCCTGGCCGCGAATATGCTGGCGCAAAGTTTCGCCGTCGATGAACTCCATGGCAATGAATGGGCGATGATCCTGCTCGCCAATATCGTAAATGGTGCAAATTCCAGGGTGCGTCAGCGCGGAAGCCGCGTGAGCTTCACGGCGAAAGCGTTCCAAAGCCTGCGCGTCCTGCGCCATATTGTCGGGCAGAAATTTCAGAGCGACGGCGCGGTCAAGCCGCGTATCCACGGCCTTGTAGACCACACCCATTCCTCCAGCACCGAGTTTCTCTAGGATGCGGAAGTGCGAGATGGTCTGCCCGGTCATTGGTGAAGATGCGCTTCAAGAAGCGGAGAGCCAGGTCAAAGCGTTTGGTCGCTGTCGGTGCCATCCCCAGCGGCTTTTCGGCGCTCCAGGTTGGGTGGCTTAGGGGTGCCCAGCAGGTTGAGAACACGGGCGCCTTCCCCGTATGCGCTCAGATCGCCGAACTGTTCCAGCTCAAGGGTGATGTTCTTGTTGCAAACCGCGCAGACCAGCGCCCCATACGCGGAACCGTCGCTTTGGCGGAACAAGTTGTAGCGCATGACGCGCTCGCAACAGACGGGAACCCAAAGGTTTGGAGTTTGCGCGGAACTCAAGAGCCACCTATTCCCGGAGCAGGTGGGCCCGATTATACACAAATCGCCGTTCGCCTACGCGCAAACAATCCCTTAGCTCAAGGTGTCAATTCTTGCTTTGGCGGGGTATGATAGCCGCTTAGAAGTCCCCAGTAACGACAAGTCCATCCGGAGGGCCACCTCATGGCTCACCGCTTCACCATCGGTGTCGAAGAAGAGTTCCAGATTATTGACCCTGCTACCTGCGCGCTGCGCTCTCACGTCATGCAGCTTGTTTCCGCCGCGTCTCCGGACATCGTCGACCAAGTGAAAAACGAAATGCACCAATCCATCGTCGAGACCGGGACGCGCATCTGCGAGAATGTCGGTGAATTGCGCATAGAAATGCATCGCACGCGTGGCGAGCTTGTGGCCGCCGCCGAGCGCGCGGGATTGCAAGTCGCTGCAGCAGGCACTCATCCGTTTTCCAGTTGGATCGATCAGGTCATCTCGCCTGGCGAGCGCTACGAACATATCGTCGAGGAGCTCCAGCAACTTGCGCGCTCTCTCTTGATTTTCGGGATGCACGTTCACGTGGCTATGCCCGACAAGCAGACGACCATCGACATGATGAACATGGTGCGCTATTTTCTGCCGCACTTGCTCGCGCTTTCGACCAGCTCTCCCTTCTGGATGGGCCGCAACACCGGATTGAAGTCTTTCCGCACCACCGTCTTTCGCCGTTTCCCTCGCACCGGCATTCCCGAACAGTTCGAGTCCTGGAGCGCCTACGAAGACTTCGTGAATTTGCTGATGAAACTCAATTGCATCGACAACGGCAAAAAAATCTGGTGGGACGTCCGCCCACATCCCGTCTTCGGCACTCTCGAGTTTCGCATGTTCGACGTGACGACCAAAGTCGAAGAAGCGGTCTCCATCGCCGCTCTCACACAAGCCATCGTCGTGAAGCTCCATCGCCTCTACGAGCGCAATCAGAGCTATCGCCTCTACCGCCGGGCCTTGATCGAAGAAAACAAGTGGCGCGCCGCGCGCTATGGCATCGAAGGCAAGCTCATCGATTTCGGCAAACAAGCCGAAGTTCCCATGCGTGAGCTCGCTCTCGAACTGCTCGAGTTTGTGGACGACGTTGTGGACGATCTCGGCAGCCGCAGCGCCGTCGAATACGTCCACACCATTCTGAAAGACGGCACCAGCGCGGAGCGCCAGTTGCGCGTCTATCAACAAACCGGCGACCTGAAGTCCGTCGTGCGGCACATTGTCGCGGAAACTCGCGGGGTCGGTGAGCAACGAGCTTCATCGGCCCACGCAATCAATTAGCGGCTTCGGCTCAGCACCAGGTCTCTGTTCCAACAGTAGGAGCGGCGTCATGAAAAAAGTTGGCCTTCTTTGCGGGCGTGAATACAGCTTTCCTCCGGCCTTTATCGTGCGCGTCAACGAACTTGGCAAAAAAGATGGCGTGGCCGCCGAATTCGTGAAGCTTGGCGGCACGCGCATGGGCGAACTTTCCGGCTACAGCGTTATCGTCGACCGCATCTCGCATGAAGTCGAATATTATCGCGGCTACCTTAAGCACGCCGTTCTCCAGGGAACGTACGTCATCAACAATCCGTTCTGGTGGACCGCCGACGACAAATTTTTCAACTACGCGGTTGCTTCAAAGCTGGGCATCGCCATTCCGAAAACGATTCTGCTGCCGCAAAAGGGCTATCCGAGCGACGTCGATATCACTTCGGAATCTCTTCACAATCTTTCCTATCCGGTGGATTGGGATGGGCTTCTCGATTACGTCGGCCGTCCCGCGATTCTCAAGCCTTTTTCCGGCGGTGGCTGGAAACATGTCTACAAAGTCCACAATAAGGAAGAACTGCTCGCCGCTTACGACAAGACGTCGCCATACTGCATGACCCTCCAGGAATTTATCGACTTCACGCAATACGTTCGGTGCTTTACGTTCGGAAAATCCGATATCTTGCCCGTTCACTACGATCCCAAGGAGCGCAAATATCTCGTCGATCACAACTATTTGTCCTCCGAACTGGGCTCACGGATAGTGAAAGACGCGCAGACTATCAATCAAGCTCTCGGGTACGAAATGAATACCATCGAATTCGCCATCCAGGACGGCATTCCCTATGCGATCGATTTTCTGAATCCAGCTCCGGATTTCGAGCGCGACCGCATCACTGAATTTTATTTTGAACACGTCGTCGACAAAATGGCCCACATGGTGGTCGATCGCGCGCTGAGCGGCGAGGCTTCCAATCCCTGGCCCCAGTGGGAAGAGATGCTCGGCATGGGCACTCCAAGTGGATTTACCGGCGCGCCCAGGAGCATAGCCGCGGGTCAATCGTCGGCGGCCACCACGTCTTCAGCAGCGCCGGGACTCAAAACGAAATGACCAGCGCTCCGAGCCCTTCCATTACTCCTCCCAATCCTGCCGAGGATTGGACGGAAATCCTGAAGGCCACGCTTCTGCGCGTTCCCACTCTGCCGGAAGATTTGTTCAAAAGACTGCGCCGGGCAAACCTCACGTTTGGCGACCGCGTGCACTGCCCTTTCCTGCGCCCTTTTTTTCTCTCACCGGAAGAGGAAGAGCGCGTGCGCGCCGTCGCGGAAACCATCGCGGACCTGGGCGAGCGTGTGGTGAGTGCGGCTCTTGAAGACGAACATCTCTTCGCGCAATTTCATTTGCGCTCGGAAGAAGAAAGACTGGTGCGTCTTCCAGTCTCCTATGGCCGCGCCAGCACCGCCTCCCGTCTCGACGCATTCCTGCTGCCGGAATCCCTGAAGTTTGCCGAATACAACGGAGAATCTCCTGCGGGCGCAGGGTATGCGGAAACTCTCGCGGACATTTTTCGCGAGCTTCCGGTGATGGGAAGATTTGCGCAGCACTATTCGGTTCACAGTTACCCGCTCAGCGCCAAGCTCCTCGATGCTTTGGTCATGAGCTACGTGGACTGGGGCGGCTCGGCCAGCCCCCCACAGATTGCCATCGTGGACTGGAACGAAGTTCCCACCTGGAGCGAGTTCGAGATTTTGAAAGCACGCTTCGAAAAAATGGGCGTGCCCACGGTCATCGCCGACCCGCGCGAACTCCGTTTCGATGGCCAGCGCCTTTTCACCCACGGCAAAAAAATCGACCTCGTTTACCGCCGCATCCTGATCAATGACATCGTGGCAAAGCCCGCGGAGTGCGCGGCTCTCGTCAAAGCCTACACGGCCAACGCCGTCTGCGTGGCCAACAATTTCCGCTGCAAAATTCCCCACGTGAAAGCGTTCTTCGCTGTCCTTACAGATGAACAAAATGGCGCGCTTTTTTCCCACGACGAACGTGAACTCATTCGCCGCCATATTCCCTGGACGCGCGTCGTGGCCGACGTGAAAACCGCCCGCTATGGCCAGACCATCGAGCTTCTGGCATTCATCGAGAAGGAGCGCGAAAATCTCGTCCTCAAACCCAGCGACGAATACGGCGGCTCGGGCGTAACGCTCGGCTGGGAAACCAGCGAAGCCGATTGGGATGCCGCGATTGGCCGTGCCCTCTCTGCAAAAAATGGCGTTTGGATTGTTCAGGAGCGCATTCCCATACGCCGCGAAGTTTTTCCCTACATCGCCGAGATCGGCAGAGTCGATTACCGCGACATGCTTGTCGATTTCGCCCCATATCTCTTCCGCGGAAAAGTCGCCGGCTTCCTCACGCGCCTAAGCGCCACCGGCCTGGCCAACGTGACGAGCGGGGGCGGCCAAGTCCCTGCCTTCCGCGTTTCGCCGCGAAATGCCGCCGCGTAACTGGAGCGAACAGCAATACCTTGATTCGCGACTCTTTGCCAGTTAGGATTTATCTTAGTGACTCACTACACCTATCCGATCTCGATCGAAAAAGAGGATGGGCAGTACTACGCCTACAGCGAAGATTTGCCCGGCGTTTATGGCCTTGGCGACTCCATCGAAGAAGCCAAGACCAGCATGCTCGAGGGAATCCGTCTCTACATCCTCGAGTGCAAAAAAGATGGCAAACCGATTCCCACCGCGCGCACCATCTACTCCGAAACTGTCTCCGTCGCCATCGAATGACAACCGATGACGCATGCCTAACGCTCGCGAATTAGTCCGCTTCTTGTGCGCCAACGGCTACGTGGGAGCGCAACAGGTGGGATCCCATCTGATACTGAAGCACCTGGAGAGAAAAACACTTGCCGTGCCCGTGCATCGCGGGAAGGATCTGCCTAAGGGATTATTCCTCCGCATTCTCAAAGACGCCGGGTTTACTCTCGAGGAGTTCCGCATAGGATGAGCACCTGGAAACTTCTGCGAGAATTGGTAAGATAAATAGATGTACTTTGGCCTTCCAGACCCACAGTTGATGCCCGGCGCGCGAAACGCCGTGGAAACTTGTCTCAGCGTGCGGCCGGGCGAGCACGTCGCGCTAATCGCCGATGAAGCTAGCCGCTCTGTCGCCGCAAGCATCGCAGCAGCTATCGAAGATCGGCACGCGAAATACACGGGTTTGCTTCTTGAGGAGTTTGGACCTCGTCCGATGACCGTGGCCCCGCCTGCTGTTCTGCAGGCGCTGGAGACCGCCGACGCTGGCGTGATGTGCATGACGCCGCAGCCGGGTGAACTTGGCGCGCGCATGGCGATTGTGCGCGTCGTCGAGCGGCGCCAGATTCGCTACGCGCACATGGTCGGCGTGACGCCGGAAATTATGCAGCAAGGAATGCGCGCGGATTACCGCATGGTGGACCGTTTGAGCGATAAGCTGCGCGAACGCATGCTGCGCGCCGAAACGCTCACGGTAAAGACCGAAGCGGGCACCTCTTTCGCCGCCCATTTCGATCGCGGGCTCGACTGGGTAAAAACGAGCGGACTAATCAGTCCGCGCTACTGGTCCAATTTGCCGGCTGGCGAAGTTTTCACGACGCCGGCAACGGTCGACGGCACGTTTGTTTGCGATGCAACGGCGGGCGACCATTTCAACGGCAAGTATGGCGATCTGCAAACGACGCCGCTCGTCTTGAAAATCGAGGGAGCGCGGTTGACTGGCGTCGATTGCGCGCGCAAGGATCTGGAAGAAGAATTCTGGCAATATTGCCACACCGACGAAAACAGCGACCGCGTGGGCGAACTCGCGTTCGGCACAAACCTTGGCCTATCGTCGATGATCGGCGTCCTTTTGCAGGATGAAAAATTTCCAGGCGTGCACATCGCCTTCGGAGATCCCTACGGAAGCCAGACGCATGCGGATTGGAAATCGAAGACGCACGTCGATGTGCTGACCCGAAACTGCGACGTGTGGATCGACGACGATCAAGTCATTTCCAAGGGGCACTATCAGCTCTCACATCTCGGCCTTGCCTAGATTCGCGATATTTTGCATTTCTGCAAGTTGCCGTCTCGCAGCTTCTCGCTCTCCTCTGAGGCGCACCTGGTAATTTCACTTCGTTTCCGGATAGGCGCCCTCGAAGATATACTTTCCCGATCCAACATCCAGCACGACCGCGTCACCTGCTTGCCGCGCATGCGAAATGTCCACCCGGCCCGAGAGCGGCTTTCCTCCCTCACTTACTTCTTCCAGCTTCGCTTTGGGCAGGCGCACTGTGGCAGTCGTGTTCGCGGGCACTTCGATCGTGACGGTCAACTTTCCGCCGGCAATCGCCCAGCCCGAGGACACGTGCCCGTACACGCTATCGACGGAAGCGCTGGCGTGGGTCAGACCGCCTCCGGGATGCGGCTCTAAGAAGATGTGTTTGTAGCCCGGAACGGACTCATCGAGTTCGATGCCTGCGACCACGCGATACATCCAATCGCCAATCGCGCCGTAGGCGTAGTGATTGAAGGAGTTCATCGACGGGCTTTGAAAACTGCCGTCCGGCTTGATGCCGTCCCAACGCTCCCAGATGGTCGTGGCGCCTTTCGTCACGGGATAGAGCCAGGAGGGATATTCTTTGCGGTTCAGGAGCATGTACGCTTCGTCCAGATAGCCATAATCGCTAAGCGTCTGGCACAGCAACGGCGTGCCCAAGAATCCCGTGGTCAAGTGGCCGAATTTTCTGACGTCGGCGGCCAGGCGGGCAGCGGCTTCGGCGCGCTCTGATTCCGGGAGCAGCCCGAAAGCGAGCGCCAAGGCATAAGCGGTTTGCGTGTTGGAAGCGAGACGGCCGTTCGGCGTTACGAATTCTTTCTGAAACGCGCTGGCGATTTTGTCTTCCAACGCCGCATATTCCGCGGCGTCGTCGTTTTTCCCGAGTACTTGCGCCGTTTTTGCGAGCAGTTCGGTCGAACGAGCGAAATACGCGGTCTGAATCAAATCCTTGTCTGTTGTTGCGCCGGGATAATCCGAATCAGTCGTGGCGAAGGCCAGCCAATCGCCAAAACTGAATCCCGTGTTCCAGAGATAGCGGTCCCCAGCCTGGCGCCGCATGTACTCGACCCAGGCTTTCATGCTGGGGTACTGCACTTCCAAGATGCGCTTATCGCCGAAAGCTTGATAGACGGTCCAGGGAACGACGACGGACACGTCGGCCCAGCCCGCTGCCGCTGCTGCGCCTTTCCGCGTTTTGTGCGAGAGGACGTTCGGAATCACGAAGGGTACGGCGCCGTCGTCTTCCTGATCCAGCGCGACGTCTTTGAGCCACTTGGTGTAAAAGCCCGCCGTGTCAAAATTAAAGGAGGCCGTCGGGGCGAAGACTTCGGCGTCTCCGGTCCAACCGAGACGCTCATCGCGCTGCGGGCAATCGGTTGGCACATCCAGGAAATTCCCTTTCTGTCCCCAAATAATGTTGTGCTCGAGTTGATTGAGCATGGGATTCGAGGTTTCAAAAGTGCCCGTGCGATCCATGGCGGAATGCACAACGACGCCGGTAAAGTCATCCGGATTCACTTCGCCGGGCCATCCGCTGACGGCGACGTAACGGAATCCCTGAAAGGTGAAGTGAGGCTCGAAAGTCTCCGCTCCGGTGCCTTTGCTGGTGTAGCGAATGGTTTCTTTAGCGGAGCGGAGGTTCTCCGTGTAGAAGTTGCCTTCTTTGTCGAGCACTTCCGCATGGCGCAAAGTGACGGTTGTTCCCGCCGGAGCCGACAGACGGAATTTCATCCAGCCGACCATGTTTTGTCCCATGTCGAGGACGGTATTGCCTGCCGGAGTGCGAAACACTTTCACGGGCTTAATTTCTTCGACTTCTTTTACCGGAGGCCCGGCTGGCGCCACGAGCATCGCTTTCGGCGCCTCGATGGCCGTCACACCTTTCCACTCGCCATCGTTGTAGCCTGGTTCGTTCCAACCCGTTCGCTCGAGGCGGGCGTCGTAGGTTTCGCCGTTATAAATGTCAGATTCGAGGATAGCGCCGGTCGCCGCTTTCCATTTGTCATCGGTGCCGATAATTTCCTGGGTTCCGTTCGTGTAGGTGATGACGAGTTGCGCTAGCAGCGCCAATTTCTTGCCGTAAGAGTTTCTCATGGTGCCCCAAGCGAGCCGGCCGCGGAACCAGCCATCGCCCAGCCTTGCGCCGATGCAGTTTTCTCCGCTTTTCAGCATGCTGGTCACGTCGTACGTCTGATATTGGTAGCGGAAATCGTACGCCGTCCAGCCGGGCGTGAAATATTGGTCGCCGACGCGCTTGCCGTTCAGGGACAACTCATAGAGGCCCATGGCGGTGGCGTAGAGACGAGCCCGCTCGATTTTTTTCTTCACCGAGAATTCGCTGCGCAACATCGGCGAAGGGTTCGACTTCGCTTCATCTTCCACGAGATCCGGGGTAATCCATTTGGCTTTCCAATCGGCGGGATCGAGCAGGCCCATTTCCCAGTGGGCGGGCTTGCTCCAATCGGATATGTGGCCGTGATTATCGGCTACCCGCACGTCCCAGTAATAGATTCGCTCGCTTACAAGCGCTGTCCCTCCGTATTCCACTTGGATCGAGGCGTCCGACGCTTGTTTCCCGCTCTCCCAAATCACTTTTCCTTTTGTTAGCTCCGCTTCGGATGCCGCTACGCGCACTTCGTAGCTTGTCTGCATGACTCCTTTTTCGGTCGTACTCAATTCCCAGCTGAATCGCGGCTTTGCGACATCAATCCCCAGCGGATCGATCTTGTATTCGCATCTCAGATGCGTGGCTTCGAGCGGCATTTCTGTTTGCGCGGCGAGGGCAAACGGAGCAACCACCGACCCCGCGAATGCCAGCAGGATCGCCGTGCCACAACCCGAAACAGCCATTTTCCGTTTCACTTGCCGCCTCCTCGACCGCATAACAACTTCTCTGTTACCAGACATAAGTTCCCACGGACCCCGATTTCAGCTCTGTCTGGAACATTCTGCCGCGGTACAAAACATCGAAAGTTTGCTCCGCCTTGGCGTGATTTACAACAATCAGGACGACTTTTCCTCCGGGCGCTTTGAACGCCACGTTTGGAAGTGCTGGCGAAGAAGTGGAAGCGACGCGAACGGAACCCGGCCGAACAAATTTTGAGAAGTGCGCCATGGCATAGTACGCCAGGTTTCGGGTGACTTCATTTCCATCGATGGTTACGGCACCTTGGCAGACCGGGCAGCCTCCGTTATCGGTATGAGGTTCAAATTTGGAATTGGCAGCGAGATTCCAGAGAAGAACGTTGCGGCTCCAGTTCTGGAGTGCGCTGATGAACGTTCCTTCGACCGGTTCCGCAATGGAGATTCTTGCGCTTTCCGTGGGCTCGACGGCCATGTACTCGGTGAAATAGAGATTTTTGCGAGGAAAGGCGTTGTGCACTTCGCTCATGGCTTCGATCTTCCCTTCGTACAAGTGGAAGCCGGAGCCGTCCACATAACGATTGGCGCGGGGATCGTTGAGAATCGAGAGCGGGTACTCGGGAACGTTACAGTTGTGATCGTAAAGAATAATTTTTGTGCGAATATGGGCGGCTTTGAAGGCGGGGCCGAGATTATTTTGGATGAAGTCCGCTTCTTCGGCGGCGGGCATCACCATGCTGGGAGTATTTTTAGGATTGAGAGGTTCATTCTGAACGGTGATCGCGGCGATTTTGATTCCCGCGGCTCTCATGCCCTCGATGTATTTCACGAAATAGTTTGCGTAGGCGCCGTAATACTCGGGTTCTAGCTTTCCGCCTTTCACGTTGTCATTTGTTTTCATCCACGGGGGCGCAGACCAGGGAGAGCCGAGAATTTCGATTTTCGGGTTGATGGCCAGAATTTCTTTCAGGACGGGAATGACTTCGGCACGGTCGGGATTGAGGCTGAATTTGGCGAGTTCTGGATCGGTTTGGCCCGCGGGCAAGTCATCGTAGGAATAGACGTGATCGTTGAGGTCGGACGAGCCGATGCTGATTCTGAGATAGCTGATGCCGATCGCGTTGCCGTCGACTCCGAAGAGCTCATGCAGCAGCGCTGCGCGCTTTGCAGAGTCCATGTGGATGAGGTGCTGGGCGCTGCCGCCGGTCAGAGCAAATCCAAAGCCGTCGATGCTCTGGAATTTCTTGCGGTCATCGATTTCGATCTTCTGCTCGTCGGCGGACGGTCGCGTATTGGCTTTGGAAAAATGTAAGAGAGGCTGCTGCTCCTCGAAGACGGCGGATTTGTCGGCATTGGTGAGCCAGAGCTGAACGTCTCCGCGTTGTTGAGCCCGCAACGGCGCCGGCGCAATCGTTAGTACAAGAACCCAGATACCTCTGACCAACCTTGACTTCATTGCGCCAACTCCTGCGGCCTCTGTAGCTGACATCGTCCATGCCAGCATCGAGACCGAGAAAAAATGATGCAATAAGATTGTGCGGAGCAAGCCACCGTTATTGGCGTGTCATCAAACTTTCGCGCGCGTCGCGACTTAGTGCCAAGTCGATGCAGGTCCAGGCCATGGCTAGGGCGCCGTCCTCGATGGCTTTGTCGGCGTCTGGAGTAATGCAGTGGGCCGTAAATTCGGGCTGGTGGTTGACCGCGGGCAAGGAGTTGATGCCGATCATGGGATGGATGGACGGCATGGCGAGAGAGACGTTGCCCATGTCGGTGGAACCGGTGGGGCGGGTCTCCCATTCGCCCATGTTGGGATAGGAGCGCCCCAGCGCTTCCGAATTCCTGCGGTAGAACTCGGCCATCGGCGCATTGTGGCGCATTTCGGCGTACGGCTTGTCGCCGCCGGTGATCGAGAGTTTAGCGCCGGTCGCGAGTGCTCCGGCTTCGAAGCAGCGATAGACTTTGGGGCGGAGTTCGGCGAGCTGATCGAGGGTTTCGGAGCGAATGATGTATTTGGCGGAAGTGTGGGCGGGGACGACGTTGGGAGCGGCGCCGCCGTTGGTAATGATGCCGTGGATACGATCGGTCGAACGGATGTGCTGGCGGAGGAGGCCGATCGCGGTCTGGGCGATGGTGAGGGCGTCGGCGGCGTTTATGCCGAGTTCGGGAAAAGCTGAGGCGTGGGACTCCTTGCCGGTGCAATGAACTTCGAACATGGAAGCGGCGATGATTTTTGCCTGGACCATATCGAAGGGCGCGGGGTGAACCATCATGGAGGCGTGGATGCCAGCGAAACCGCCGCGTTCGAGGAGGAGGATTTTGCCGCTGGCGTTGCCGACTTCCTCGGCCGGGGTGCCGATGACGCTGATGGTGAGACCGACTTCGTCAGCGACCTTGGCAGCGGCGAGCGCGGCGCCGACCGCTGAGGCGGCGATGATGTTATGGCCGCAGGCGTGGCCGATGCCGGGAAGGGAGTCGTATTCGGCGCAAATGGCGATATGAAGAGGACCGGAGCCGACGCGGGCACGGAAGGCCGTGGGTAGATCGCAAATGCCTTTTTCTACTGTGAAGCCGGAGTTAGCGAGCGAATCGCAGAGCCAGGAGGAGCTTTTCTCTTCTTCAAATCCTAGTTCGGGATGGGCGTGAATGCGGTGACTGAGAGCGATCAGGCCGTCGCGCGCGGATTGAAAACGTTCTTTGGCTGCGGACTTTGTGTCCATGGGACCCCCCCTAAAACACTTCCGAAGCAAACAAAAGGATAGTTCAAAACAGGCGAGCGACGTATTCACGCATTTGATGCTTCCAGTAGGGCCAGTCGTGGCCGCCATCGGGGCCCCAATTGTCGAGCGAATGATGAATGCCTTTGCGGGAGAGAATTTCGGAGAGGCGATAGGTGGGGCCGCTATTCTCCCACTGGCCGGTACCGGTGGTGAGATGGATGTCGCAAGTGCGGATTTGGTCGTAAAACCAGGGATCGCTCATGTTCGCGAGATAGTCGACGGGATTGTTGAAATAGAAATTGTCGTCGTACATGCCGTCCATGAAATTGCGGACGTCGTAGACGCCGGACATGGCGAAGCAGCGCTTGATGACGTCGGGATGTTTGAAGAGGGAGTTGGCGGCGTGATAGGCGCCGAAAGAAGCTCCCATGGTGGAGATAGCGATACCGGGACTTTGGCAATTGTCCCAGATGAAGGGAACGACCTCTTCGCGGAGGTAGGAATCGAAGACGGATTGAACATAGCTGCGGTGAAATGGGTGCGCGCCTTTGTTGTAGAAGCTGAGGCCGTTGATGGAATTGATGCTGAAGACTTTGATTTTGCCGCCTTCGATGAAATCGGCGAGAGCGCCGATCATGCTTTGGCCTTCGAGCTCGGTTTCGTCGCCGGCGCTGGTGGGAAAGCCGAGGATGGGCTGGCCCCAGTGGCCGTGGACGATGACGCCGAGGTCGAGCCCCAGGCGGGGAGACTGCCAGCGGTGATATTCGCGTTTCATAAGATGGGCCTCGCAGAGTGCGCGGGGAGGGAAAGTATGCCAGCCCAGGCGGGGCGGCGGCAATGGAATTGAAGTGGAGAACAATGGGTGCGGGCGGTGTATATTTGAGCGAACGAGAATTGAAGACGGAGGCTCTCCAGATGGCGACACCCACGACGACGAACCGCCCGACGCCGGAACGCATATTCATGACGATGAATGCGTTTCAGCATACGGAAGCTTTGAAAACGGGGATTGAGCTGGATGTTTTTACTGCGATTGGCAGCGGAGCGAATACGGCGGCTCTTCTGGCGGCGAAAACGGGCGCTGCCGAGCGCGGCGTGCGGATTCTTTGCGATTTTTTGACGATCATGGGTTTCTTGACGAAGGATAATGCGCGCTATGGGTTGACCGAGGAGTCCGCACTTTTTCTGGACCGGCGATCGCCTGCATGTCTTTGCGCGGTGACGGGATTTCTTGCCAGCAGCTGGCATAAGAAAAATGTAGAGGCATTGACAGAGGCGGTGCGCAAGGGAGGAACGGCGGGGCCGCAGGGAGACAATACCAAGCCGCAGGACGAGGTTTGGGTGGCGTTTGCGAGGTCGATGGCGCCCTTGACGACGCCGGCGGCCAACTTTATCGCGGGGCTTATCGGCGCGGAGGAAGGAAAGCCGTGCAATGTGCTCGATATTGCAGCGGGGCATGGAAACTACGGAATCACGATAGCGAAGAAAAATCCGAAGGCGCAGATTGTTGCGGTGGATTGGCCGTCGGTGCTGGCGGTAGCGGAAGAAAATGCGCACAAAGCCGGCGTTCTCGAGCGGTATACGACGCGGCCGGGAAGTGCGTTTGAAGCGGACCTAGGCAGCGGATACGATTTTGTGCTGCTGACGAATATTTTTCACCATTTCGATCGGGCGACGTGCGAGAAATTGATGAGGCGTGTGCACGCGGCGCTGAAAACGGGTGGAAAGGCCGTTACGCTGGAGTTTGTGCCTAACGAAGACCGGGTGACGCCGCCGGCAGCAGCGGCGTTCAGCCTGAACATGCTTGTGGGAACCGATGCGGGGGATGCGTATACGTTTTCGGAATATGAAACCATGTTTCGAAATGCGGGGTTTGCGAAGACAAGCTTGCATCAAGTGGTGGGGATGCCGCAGCGGGTGATGGTCTGCGAGAAAACACTATGAAAAAGAAAAAACTGTCAAAGAAGAAGGCCAAGGCAACGCCGTCGAAGAAAGCGCGAAGCTCGGACGCTGCTTTGCGCGAGCAGGTGGTGTATCTGCTGAAAGGCGGTGGCGCGCACGTTCATTTCATGGACGCGCTGGATGGTTTCACCGCGGGGAAACGAGGGATTTTCGCAAATGGACTGCCTCATACGGGCTGGCAACTGCTCGAACACGTGAGGCTCGCGCAGTGGGACATTTTGGAGTTCAGCAGAAATCCGAAACACGTCTCGCCGAATTTTCCGGACGGATATTGGCCGAAGGTGCCGATACCTCCCAACGAGAAAGCGTGGGACGACAGCGTGGCCATGTTCCAGCGCGACCTCCAAGACATGGTGAGGCTGGTGCAAAGCGCGCGGAACGATCTTTTCGCGAAAATACCTCACGGACAAGGGCAAACGATTTTGCGGGAAGCGCTGCTGCTTGCGGATCACAACTCCTATCATCTCGGGCAGCTTGTGGATCTGCGCCGCTCGCTTGGCGAGTGGTCGGAGGCGTAAGCGGCACGGGGTTGCACGCGCGGGGATTAGCGGTAGGATGTTGGGCGTCGAGCTCATCACGGATAGCGGGCTTGCGCGGCGGAGGCATCATGATTCGAATCGAAAATATGCATAAAAACGGCGATTTACTCGGAAACGGCCGGCGCGAATTTTTGAAGGGGGTGCTGGGAGCGGGCGCCTTTGTGCTCGGCGTTTCCGGGATGCCGGAGGGACTTTTCGCGGCGGGGGTTAGCGGCAGCGCGGGCGATCCATTTCCGCCGGCAGCAGAAGCGCCGCTGCGGCCGGGCGTTTATTTGGCGATCGACACGGATGGGACGGCGTATATCGTGGCGCACCGGTCGGAGATGGGGAACGGAGTGCGGACTTCCCTGCCGCGCATCGTTGCGGATGAGTTGGATGCGGATTGGGCGCGAGTGAAGGTGGTGCAGGCGATCGGCAGCGAAGAATACGGCGACCAGGATACGGATGGGTCGCACTCCGTGGTGAGCTTTTTTGTGCCGTTGCGCGAAGCGGGAGCGACGGCGCGGTTGATGCTAGTGCGCGCGGCAGCGCAGAAGTGGGGCGTGCCGGAAGCAGAATGCTCGACAGAATTGCACCACGTCTATCACAAAGCGTCGGGGAAAAAGATTGGGTATGGCGAATTGGCGATGGCGGCTTCGAAATTGGAAGTGCCGAAGAAAGAAGAGCTGAAGCTGAAGCCGCGAAGTGAATGGCGCTACATCGGAAAGTCCGCGGCTGGTTACGATTTGAAGGCGATGTGCACGGGCAAAGCCAAGTACGGACAGGACACGCGAATGGACGGCATGTTGTATGCGAGCATCGCGCACCCACCGGTGCTGGGCAGCACGGTGAAATCGCTAGACGATTTGGCGGCATTGAAGGTGGCTGGTGTGAAGCAGACGACGACCATCGAGACGTTTAAGCCACCGGTGCTTTTCCAGGCGCTGGGTGGAGTTGCCGTGATTGCGGACAGCACTTGGGCGGCGTTTCAGGGGAAAAAACAATTGAAGATCGAGTGGGGGAACAGCTCTCACGAAGTATTCAGTTCGGATCCGTACAAAAAGGAATTGCAGGAAACGGCGCGGAAGCCGGGAAAAGTTGTGCGCGAGCTTGGCGACGTCGACGCGGCATTTGCAAAGGGCGGAAAAATTGTCGAGGCAGAGTACTACGCGCCGCTGCTGGCTCATGCGCCGATGGAGCCGCCCGCGGCACTGGCGGTTTACCGCGACGGAAAAGTGGAAGCCTGGGCGCCGACGCAGAGTCCGGTCGGCGCGCGAGATGCGATCGCGGCGGCGGTGGGAGCGAAGAAGGAAGACGTGACGGTACACGTAACGCTGCTGGGCGGGGCGTTTGGGCGGAAATCGTTTCCGGACTTTGCGGTGGAAGCAGCTGTGCTTTCAAAAAAGACCGGGAAGCCCGTGAAAGTCGTTTGGAGCCGCGAAGACGATATCAAATTTGATACCTACCATTCGGTTTCCGCGATGTTTATGAAAGCGGCGCTCGCGGAGGATGGGAAACCGACGGCGTGGCTGCAACGAACGGTGTTTCCGCCCATCGGCTCAACGTTCAATGCTGGCGCTGTTTATTCCGACGCCGATGAGCTGGGGCTGGGTTTTAGCGATTTGCCATTTGCGATAGCGAATCAGCGATCGGAAAACGGGCCGGCGACAGCGCACGTGCGAATCGGTTGGCTGCGCTCCGTGGCGAACATTTATCATGCGTTCGGGATTCAGTCATTCGAGGATGAGCTTGCCTACGCGGCGGGAAAAGATCCTGTCGAGTACGCGCTAGCGCTGCTGGGGCCGGACCGCATTATTCCGAAGAGCGAGCTGCCGAAGGATTACACGAATTACGGCCATGATTATTCCGAATATCCGATCGACACGGCGAGATTCAAACGCGTCGTGCAAATCGCCGCAGAAAAAGCGGGCTGGGGAAAGAAAAAGCAGGGCAACGGAGCCGGCATGGGGCTCGCCTTCCACCGCAGCTTCTTGACGTACGCCGCCTCCGTTGTTCAGATGCATATCGACGATGCTGGACGCGTGCATGTCGACAGCGTGGACACCGCGCTGGATGCGGGCACGGTCGTGAACCCGGACATGGTGAGGAATCAATTTGAAGGCGCGGCGGTGATGGGCACGAGCGTGGCGTTTTATGGCGCGATTACGGCGACGAACGGCGTGATCGACCAATCCAACTTTGATACGTATCCGATGGCGCGCATGAATACGGCACCGCGTGAAGTGCGCGTGCATATTGTCCCGAGCGATGCGCCTCCTGGGGGAGTGGGCGAGCCGGGGTTGCCTGCGTTTGCGCCGGCGCTCTGCAATGCCATTTTTGCCGCGACGGGCAAGCGCATCCGCGAATTGCCTCTTTCCAAAGCGGGCCTGGCCTGAAATCATCGCGCATGATTGGAACTTCCGCGCCACGCTCTTAAATGGACGTGTGAGTTCGCTCTTCCTATATCTCTTTTGAAAGAAAATGCGGAACTTTTCTAAAGTTCTCGGTTGTGCGGCGATCCCAATTTTCGCTGTGTTGGCTAGCCCGAATTTCTCATTCTAAATTGAAAAAGGCTGTTGCTTCATGGCATAACTCTTTTGTCTAGAAAGAAATCCTGCCAAGGAGGAGCAACAGCCTTATGAGCACAGAGTGTAACCAGTTTGTCTTCGTATTTCATCCCCAAAAGCGACGCGAGATCCGGGCGCAGTTTGATGGCGGAGTGATCACCAGCGATGGTGGTGGTCTGCTCTTGCGGGAGGTTGAGAAGCGCATTGGGATCCTGCGCCAGTTTGCCGCCTGCTTCACCGATTATCGGAATCCCGATCTGATCGAACATACGGTGAAGGAATTGGTGGCCCAGCGAGCTTATGGGCTGGCCCTGGGCTACGAAGATCTGAACGATCACGAGGAGTTGCGAAACGATCCCTTGCTGGCGGTGCTGGTCGAGAAGGCGGATCCCGGCAGCCAAGTGTTAGCCGGAAAGAGCACCCTGAATCGGCTGGAACTGACCAAAGAGACGGCCAGTCGGAAGGAGCGCTACAAAAAGATCGTGCTGGATCATGGAGCCGTGGACCGGCTGCTGGTGGAAGTCTTTCTGCAAGCCCACCGGGAGGAGCCGAAAGAAATCGTTTTGGACCTGGACGCCACTGACGATCCGCTGCACGGGAAGCAGGAAGGACGTTTCTTCCATGGCTACTATGGACACTACTGCTACCTGCCGTTGTACATCTTCTGCGGAGAGTTTCTGCTGTGTGCGCGGTTGCGATCGTCGAACATCGATGCGTCGTCGGGGAGTGTTGAGGAACTGGAGCGCATCGTGGCCCAGATTCGTTCCGCGTGGCCCCAGGTGCGTATCGTGGTGCGTGGAGATTCGGGATTTTGCCGCGAGGAGCTGATGGCTTGGTGTGAAGCGAACCGCGTAGAGTACGTGCTGGGACTAGCGAAAAACGAACGTTTGAAGACGGAGATCGCCAAGGAGATGGCGGAGGCGAAAGCGCAGTACCAACAGACCGGACGCGCGACTCGACTGTTCAAAGAGTTCTTCTATCAGACGCTGAAAAGCTGGAGTCGTGCGCGACGCGTGGTGGCCAAGGCCGAGCATCTGGAAAAGGGAGAGAACCCGCGATTCGTAGTGACCTCTCTGAGCGGAGAAGCATGGCCGGCACAGGCGCTGTATGAAGAGCACTACTGCGCCAGAGGGGATATGGAGAATCGGATTAAAGAGCAGCTGATGCTATTCAGTGACCGCACCAGCACGCACTACCTGCGCAGCAATCAACTGCGCTTGTACTTTTCTTCGATCGCCTATGTGTTGTTGCAGATGCTACGGCGACTGGGACTGGCGGGAACGGAGTTGGCCCAGGCGCAGTGCTCCACCATTCGGCTCAAGGTGTTGAAGATTGGCGCGCTGATCCGCATCACGGTGCGCAAGGTGTGGGTTTCGCTGGCTGGGGGCTATCCCCATGTCGAGTTGTTCCGGCAAGTCCATGAAAAGCTGTGCGCCGTGCCCGTAAAGTATTGAAACAGAAAGACTCCGACCACTTTTATTCTGGCTCCTGTCAACCGGTGGTAAGGTGTGCGCCGAAACAGGCTCAGAGAGTAAAAACCTCTCACGCAAAACGAAAAACGGATCAGCTACACAACAACAACCCGCGAAAAAACTCGCAACCCCTTGTTCGAGCACACTTCATTCCTCTTATGCCAGGCTGTGAGAGATGTGGGCTAGCTCCGTTTGCCCACAAACCAATTCGAAAGACGAGAAGTTGCATTGGGCGGCGGATCACGCCATGGATGGGCGAGCGGGTGCGATCGTCGCGGCGGCTGTAGGTTCTAATGAAATTTTGGCGGCGCGGCGATTGGAAAGCCCGGGCTCGGCCTTAAAACTGTTTGTTCTGATGGAACTGCTTGAGACGGGAAAATTAAATGGGGGAGCGACAGCTCTGCCGCAGACCATTGTGGATTGGCGGGGTGAGGATGGATTGTTCGCATCCGGCTTCGGTGGTGGATTCGAATGCGGAGGAAGCGATTGCGTACTCGCGTAATTCGTAATTTGCGAAGGCGGCGACGCGGCTTAGTTCGCTTAATCCTTTCGCACGAACTCGGGACGGCACTTTCGTGTAGATAAAAAAGTTCCTCGTTGAGCTTTTCTCCTTCGCGCAGCCCTGTGAACTGGATTTCCAAGTCGCGTTCCGATTTGCCCGAGAGCCGGATGAGGCTGCGCGCCAAGTCGAGAATTCGCACTGACTCGCCTATATCTACATCGAGAATGTCGCCGTGCTTAGCCGGAGCAGCGCTAGACTATCTGGCATAGCGTCTGTGGCTAATTTGTTTGGGTTGGTGCCGGGGAACGACGACCTGGGGACTTCGCGCTTGGGACCTCTTGCCGTCTCGGTAGTTCAAATCGGAAGAGCAACACATTTCGAAAGGTTTTCCAAAGAATCCGCATATCCAGCCAAAAAGACATTTTATTTATGTACTCCAAATCCAGGCTGATAGATTCCCGTTTGGTGAGGAGATCTCTGCCCGTGATCTTTGATAGGCAGGATACTCCTGGCTTCACGGACAGATAAACAGGGGCACACTCTCCGTATAGCCGAAGAACCTCAGGGATCTCAGGACGTGGACCCACCAAGGTCATAGTGCCCTGCACGACATTCAAGAAATTCGGCAATTCGTCAATGCTAGTCCGCCTGAGGAACCTACCAACTTTCGTAATTCGAGGGTCCTGCTCATAGTGAAAATAAAAATCTAAGTTCTCGAGTTTCGTGTAGTCGTACAGCTCGGGAAAACGATCTTTGGCGTCCATATACATGCCGCGCAGTTTGAAGATTTTAAAGGGCTCTCCTCGGTGGCCGACTCGGACTTGCACAAAGAAAGGATTTCCGCGGCTCTCAAGGCGCAGCGCGACCGCAGCTAACAAAACTAGCGGTAAGCTTAAGATAAACAATACTCCGCCAACAAGCACGTCCAATACTCGCTTTGAACACAAATACAATGTATTGGGCTTGATACTCACGATTTCTCCTTAGGTTCCTTCAGAGATGGCAAGTCGCTGATCGAGTCTCCGTAGACGTCAGCCAGCCGGCAAGCTCGTTAAGGCCTTCCGCGAGGGTTATACTTGGCTCCCAAGAATAAACAGTCTTCGCCTTCTTACAATCCAAAATAACCGTCGGCGCATCGAATTTTCGTGAGGGTTCCCTAGAAACTTGAGGCTTGACACCCAAATGGAAAGCGATGAGGGCCAGCAGCTCATTGATACTAGTGCCGATACCGCTACCTACGTTGAAGATTCCGGTCGCCTCGGATTGGAGCGCAAGCACGAATAGCCTAGCTAAATCGCGCACGTTTAGAAAGTCTCTAACCACAGAACCATCTCCCCAAACTGTAAGGCGGTCGCCTCGAATCATCTTCTTCATAAAGACCGGTACGACCCCTTGGTCGGCATCCGGCGATTGTCTGATCCCGTAGGGGTTGGCGATTCTAAGAATTACAGTTGAGATGTCACTTAAATGGTTATAGAGATGAAGATATTTTTCGATTACCAGCTTTGTTATCCCATATGAACAAATGGGCTCTGTCGGGTGATCTTCTGGAATCGGCAGTATAGTTGGAATTCCATATACTGTTCCGCCAGACGATGCGAATACGACTTTCTTAATTTTCGTTTTAACGCAGGCTTCAAGCAACCTGAGTGCCCCAGCCAGCTCCTCGAGGTCTGACATTGGATTGTCGTGGGATTTCTTCGGAGCCGCCGAGGAAGCGAGATGCACAACGCTATCAATTGCCCGCGACGTTGCGCTTTCCAACGAGACTCCGTCATTCAGATCACCCACGACATAAGTCACCTTTGGCAAAGGTGGCCGAAAGCGGTCGGGGCTCCGATCAAGCACGACAACATTGATGTCCTGCTTGAGCAGCTCATCGACCACGTGTGATCCGATGAAGCCATTGCCACCAACTATCAAGACCCTCATTGTTTGCGAAGATCCTTATGCTTTCATCCGCGTGGACAGAAATAAGTGGAGCGTGGACAGCGCCGCAGCGAATTGCAAAGGTTGACAGAGATAGTGCCGCGAAAGCGTATGCGAAATCCTAGAGGTCGCAACCTTCACGCGCGTACGCCCACGGGATCGAATAGTTTCCATTCGTTAAGTGCCAGAGCCTGCAGTGCGCTTGCCAATTGCGGGATAGACTGGCTCGAAAATTAATTGCTCCAGGTATTCGCCATATCCATTGCTGTTTGTCCGGCTGGCGAGTGTCCTGAGCTCGTCGACGCCTATATAGCCCAGTCGAAAAGCTATCTCTTCGGGACAAGCAATTTTCAGTCCTTGGCGCTTTTCAATGGTTTGAATGAAGAGAGAGGCCTCGAGAAGTGAATCGTGCGTACCCGTGTCCAGCCACGTAAACCCGCGGCCCAGCAATTCGACATCGAGCTGACCCATCGCAAGGTAACATTGGTTAAGACTGGTTATTTCCAGTTCACCGCGCGAAGAAGGCTTTAATGATTCTGCCATGCGAATGACTTGATTGTCGTAAAAATAGAGTCCAGTGGCGGCGTAACGAGACTTTGGTTTTCTTGGTTTTTCTTCGATCGACAGGGCTTTGCCTCTTCCATCTAGCTGGACGACGCCGTACCGCCCCGGATCGTCCACGGGGTAAACAAAGAGTGTAGCTCCCGATTCCTTCTGTGCAACCCTACGCAATATTGTGGAAAGGTCATTGCCGTAAAACAAATTATCTCCAAGTATTAGGGCGCACCGGTCTTCGCCGATAAATTCTCTGCCGATAATGATTGCCTGCGCCAAACCGTCGGGAGTTGCTTGCTCGGCGTAGCGCAAGTGGATGCCCCACTGGCTTCCATCTTGTAATAATTGTTCGAAGCGACAAGTATCCCGCGGCGTAGAAATCACCAAAATCTCCCGAATTCCCGCGAGCATCAGAGTAGTGAGCGGATAATAGATCATAGGCTTGTCGTACACTGGTAATAGTTGTTTGGAGACGGTATAGGTGGCTGGGTAGAGCCGAGTGCCCAGGCCGCCGGCTAGGATGATGCCCTTAAGTGACCCTCGTGCGGAACAGGGCATCCGAATATCATCGCGCATAATTCTTATTCCTCCCGCGTTCATTACGGATCTCAGGATCTTCGCAGCGCCGGCACTTCAAGAAGTACTCGCATACTGCACGCGCACCCACTCGCGATACTGCCCGGTTACGACTTCGTTCACCCACTCCAGATTCTCTAAATACCATTCTACGGTCTTGCGGATTCCTGACTCGAAGTCCTCCGTCGGTCTCCAGCCAAGCTCATGCAGTATCTTGGTTGTATCGATGGCATATCGTCGGTCGTGGCCGGGGCGATCTTTAACGTGGGTGATGAGAGATGAGTATTTAGGACCAACAGATCGCTTTCGGAGTTCATCCAAGATGCCGCATATCATGTTGACAACTTCAAGGTTCGTTTTTTGGTTGCAGCCGCCGATGTTATATGTCTCACCAGCCCGCCCTTGAGCTAAGACCAGTCGAATAGCATCACAGTGATCGGTCACATACAGCCAGTCGCGCACCTGCTGACCATCGCCGTAGACAGGCAGTGGGAGCCCACGGGTCGCATTAAGAATCATTAGGGGGATCAGTTTCTCGGGAAATTGGAAGGGCCCGTAGTTGTTCGAGCAATGTGTGATAACGGCAGGCAGTCCGTAAGTCTGATAGTAGGCATGCACAAGATGGTCGCCGGCCGCCTTGGAAGCAGAGTAGGGGCTGCTCGGAGCATACGGTGTGGCCTCGTGGAAGGGACTTTCGAGCGGGCCTAGAGATCCATACACTTCGTCAGTTGAAACGTAAAGGAATACAA
Organism: uncultured Acidobacteriota bacterium; assembly: GCA_963843265.1. Lineage (GTDB taxonomy): Bacteria > Acidobacteriota > Terriglobia > Acidiferrales > UBA7541 > Acidiferrum. The sequence goes on from CAWJJR010000011.1 coordinate 95,348, forward strand.
ATCTCGATTGCGAGTCCGTCCTCAATCCTTCCCAGTAGCGTCGAGCCGCCTCAAGCAAGTGAAAAGTCCCGATAACGTTCGTCTGGATAAATTCCTCGGGATGGACGATCGCGCGATCAACATGAGTCTCTGCGGCAAAATGTACAATTGCCCGCGGCTGATACTTCTGCAGGAGTTCGGCGACCAAATCTCGGTCTTTCACATCGCCGCGCACAAAAGAATGCCGGGAATCATGGCGAAGTCTATTGAGGCTGCTCAAATTGCCCGCATAAGTAAGGCTATCGAGGTTAATTACGCTCGTTCCCTCGGTGGCAATCCATCGATGAATGAAATTAGCACCGATGAATCCAGCTCCGCCTGTTACCAGAATGTGATTTTGCATTTTCTCCGCTTGGTAATGCCGACCGCGCGGACAATAATGGGCCAACCTTGAAAGCCAGCCCTTTTCGTGCGTGTAATTAATCTTCGCCGAGGAGCTAAGCGCCGAAGCGGTCGAAGAAAGGGTTTAGAACGTGGCTCGGAATGTGAAAATCCGCGGCGATGAGAACGATCTCGGTGTGAGATAAAAGCACCAACCGACTTATAGAAAAGCGTCCTGACTAAAACGGCTGGCCGGAACCTACTTCCTGCCGCAAACACTCAAAACGCGACCTCTGAGCCCGGAAACCCAATTTGAACCTTAAGCCGTTCGGATCGACGACCCGATGATTCATGTGCGCGGATTTTAAACGTGTTGTTCAGAGCGCGCATGAAATGAGACTAAGGCTCATGAGGGATCGTCATGCCTTCTGTTCTGCAATCGGCGGAGTCTCCGCCTTGAACCGCAATGTCAGTCATTGTCGATCGCCGTAGGCCGGGACCTTCGGGCAGACCTTGTTGAACTCCTAGAGACGAGTGGCGGCAGGTATTTTTCAAGGATGATTCGAAACTGGATAAGATGTGCTCGCGATTAAGATGAATCATTGCATACTTTTGTGCTTCGATTCCCATTTGCAATCTCAACTCGGTGTCGTCAGCCAAGCACTCGATTGCGGAGGCAAACGCGGCCGCGTCCCCAGGACGCGTGCATAGTCCTCGCCCAACAAGTACCTTAGCCAACTGTGTTTCTTCGCCGGCTGTTGCCAGAACTGCCTTCCCGCTGGCCATCATGCCAGTCAGCTTAGAAGGCATGACCAAGTCTGCCGCACCCGCCAGCTGGGGCAATAAGTGAATGTCTGCAAGGTTTAACAATTCATTCAAGCGATCAGCAGGTTGAAGTGGCAGAAACACAAGATTTTCGGCTCTTGCGCCCATTTCGATCAGGGCTTGCCGATAGGGTCCTTCTCCACACATTACAAATACAATGTCCTGACGGTGGACAAGCAGCCTGCTCGCATCGATCAACAAGCTTAGTCCCTGCTTCAGTCCCATGCTGCCCGAATAAAGAGCTACGATTGCATGGTCAGAAATTCCGAGATCTCGACGCAACGGGTTGGGGGCAGTTAGTGGAAAGATTTCGGACGCATCCACCCAATTCGGAAAGAGGACAGTACGGGATGCGTCCACACCTTTTGCCAACAGCCGCTCAACCATTCGATCGGAGATGGCGGAGACACGAGCGAATTTGCTCAATAGAAAGCGCTCAAGCACGCGGAGGGAAGGTTGCAACCGGCTTGAGGAAAAATCTCGAAGCTGGAAGGCGACATCAACTTCGAAATCCTGCACGTGGAGCCACGCGGCCGCGCGGGAAAACCATGCAACAATCAGCGTCTGAGGAGTGCAGAACAAAGTCGGTTCAATCAAAATCACTACGTCTGGCCGCCAAAAGATGTGCATTAACATCACTGGCCAACTGCTCAGCGAGAAGCTGGCGAGATAGAGCAGGCGTCTCCACCCCCGAGGAACCCGTGGGATCCACGCAGGGCAACGAAAGACATCCACTCTCCCGGAGGAATCCGCCGATTCGTGCCACTTCTCCCTTTTGAAACGCCACCAGCGATACCCTTCTGAAATACGCCAACTTGGGTAGTGCGGCGGCGTGGTCACAACACGGACGTCGTGACCGCGATCCGCAAGCCACACGGCCATTTCACCGGTGTATTTACCGGTGCTCGTCAGCTCGGGAGCAAAATTGATCGAATTGATTAGAATTCGCACGTGTGCGGCCGTGGTGGCTGAGATCAGAAAACGGCTTTCGGAGAGCTATATTTATCGGATATTTGAAGACGCCTTTGCGAAGAGTTCAGCCCGGTCATCCGACTGTTCTCTGACGGCCTCGATGTCAAACTGCCAGGAGCGCAGTAATCTGCAACAATCTTGATGAACCTCTCGCCCATGCGTCGCCAAATATAGATTGGGCTTGTATTTTCGAAAGCAATCCGCCGCTCCAAGCAACGCGCGAAGCTCCTCTCCTTCAATATCCATTTTGATGTAATCGGGAGGCGGAATTTTCTGTGCCTGAAGCAGGGCATCGAGCGTCGAGGTCCGCACGCAAAGCTTACCTTGGTCAGCGAGACGCCCCATCGATCCTGTTGCTTCCTCCTCAAAACAGGCTTCACCTTCCAGGTCGGAGATCGCAATTTCCAGAACCTCGACATTTCTGCGGCGATTCAGTTCAAGATGGCGGCGCAAGTAAGAAATATTGACGGGCAAAGGCTCGAACGCAAAGACTTTGCCAGGATCAATGAGGTTTGAGGCGAGGAGTGAATAAAATCCGACGTTCGCACCGATGTCGTAAAACACGCCCCCGCGACATATCCCGCCGGCAATCCGGCGCTGCATGGCAGGCTCGTAGAAGCCGAGCCAAAAAGCGTGCCTTTGCGAACCCACAATCCATCTGGTTCCCCGTAGTGGACCTTGCAGGATTGGAAGGCTCCAATTTCTCGGTATAAGTTTCAACGGGGAGCGCACAGCCCTTTCAAGGCCGATCCTAATTTTTAGCGATTGTGAGTCACCCATGTGCGGCAGCCTTAGCGTTTGCCCTGGCGGATTTCGGGGTCATTCTTGGAACCTGATTTGAAATTCTGATGATGGTGTAAAGAATTCAGTCGATTTTCAATCTCTGTTTTTCAGAAAAACGGCTCCGAGGGGGACATATCAGACTGACGGCTGGAAATCTGCTAATGAACGGGCAACAATGCGCCTCGGTAGACTGGGATCGTTTCCGGAATGAAAGCCTAAGTTTCTAGTCTGCCAAGTTGGAGTGGCAAAAAGAAGGAACACTAACAGTGAAAAGGGGTTACCGACGGCAAACAACGACCGTTCCACAATATTCGTGACGAGAATCATGACCACTAACAGTGTGCACGTGAGACGAAGGCCCCGCTCTTGGTCGCCGGGGGCGCGAAAGTAGCCTTGGAAAGACGTGAGCAAGATGTGAAGGAATCTGAATAAAATCAGGATTAGTGGGAGCAGTCCCATATCATAAACAATCACGAGGTAACTATTGTCGATCATTGTCTCCATGGCGTCCGACGCTCTCATGCCGTGGCCCAACAAGAACGTCCCATCACGGAGTGTGTGAACGACTGCCTCCCATGTGGCCCAGCGTCCCGTAAATCCCGAATCGAGTCCGCGCTCCGGCGTGGAAAGCGCTAGCACCCGATCCACGAATGAGAAGGCGTCTTCTACTTGTTCGCGTTCCGCGATCATCATAGCTGAGGCGAGTAGCAGTGCTCCAGCTGGTAGGCCGATCCAGAGGAATTTGTTCCGTCTTTCTCGTACTCCCCGAAATACCGCCATTCCTCCGATGACGCCACAACCCACGATAATCCCCACGATTGCTCCTCGGGAGGACGCAAAAAAGATATTTGTTAGGCAAATTACACTCCCAAATCCTGCAAGTAACTTCATACTCCAGGAGCCGGTCATAATCTTCCAGACCATTGCGCAGAGGTAGCCGGCCATAATCCACGCGATAAGGTTTGGGTGGAAATTGTAGGGCTCGAATCTAGCTAGCGTCGTTGCCGAGTCTAAGAGGGTCGCGTAGCTCCCCAAGAGGAAGATCGACAGACATACGATGGCTGACCAGAAAAAAGACTCAAAAATCTCTCGGACGGGCACCACTGCCGTGTACAACCGCGAAATGAGTAGATAGGCTGCAAACACCCCCCAATATGGGAGGGATTTCTGAAAAGAAGACTCGATTGATTGCTCTAGCGTTAACAAGGGAATGCATACTATTAGCAATATGCCGTCAAGTTCTAGCAGAGATCCCACGGCCAGGATAAGTCGGTCGGAGAAACTTACTGTACAGAAAGCCAGGACGGCGAAAAGAGCCAGGGGGATTAGCTGGAGGGTGAGAGTTAGTTCTGGCGCCATGTAGCCTAGAAAGGAGAGCGTGAAGACGGTCGCAAGGACAATCCGGTTTAACGCGGACAGAAGCGTCACCTTTGATTTGCCTCTATTACGCATTAATAGCCCGCTCAAAAAGCTGCAGATAGTGTTTCGCGGCGCTTTCCCAGGAATACAGGCTGATAAGTTTTCGGTTGTGGATCGCCTGTGCAGCCGCTCCAGATGCGTCCTCCCATAGAAGGACAAGAAGCTCTTCGAGCGCGTCTTGATCCAATGGATCGAATAGATTCAAACGCAACACCTGCGAGAGCTCTTCATTCGGCGGAATCCGGGAAGCGATGACTGCTGTGCCCGCAGCAGCAGCTTCGAGCACAGGTAAACTGTTCGATTCGTGCAAGGAAGGCATAACAAGGAGGGCGGCCTTTTGATAGAGGCCAACAATGTCCGCGAACGGAACTCTACCGAGATAATGGACGTAATTCATGGACTGATCGGCGATGTAACTGAGGACCCTTGAGGCACCACTGTACTTTCCGCCCGTGAGCACCAGCGGGATTTTCAATCCGAGCCTTATCTCGATTCGCTTCAGCGCCCGGAGGAGTGTTATGTGATTCTTGTGCAGCCAGAGCTGCGCCGGATAAAGCAGAAACCGTTCGGGGATGGCATACCTATCGCAAACGGAGGCTATATTCGCCGGTGCCGAGAATTCTTCGACGCGCACGCCCTCCGGGATGACTGTAATTTGGTCAGCGGAGATGCATTGGAAGTGCCGCAGAAGATCTCGTTTACTGAATTCGCTACTCGCCTGAAAAAAGTGGGCATGGCCCGCACTGAGACCGTAAGTGATGCGCCGGCTTAACCGCCGAGGCCAGCTGAAGAACTCCGGATAATGCACATGTTGGATATCGTGCATGGAAAGCACGGTAGGCTTCCGGCTATTGAAGCACTGCAGAACAGTTGACGGCGTGTAGAGAATGTCGGCGTCTTGGTCCATCAATTTGCGGATCTCGCGGAAAGCCAAGTTGCTGGTCGACTCATATACTTTCTCGCTGAATAAGAGCAAAGACGCCCGGCACAGGCCCTTCCGCAGAGTCTGAGTCAAATCGTCCAGAGCGATTACCTGAAAACTCTTCTGGTTGCGCAGCGATTCGAAAAGATGCTCATTCTTGCTGGTGGCATACAATCGGAACTGGTGGCCATTCGCGGTCTTGATGAACCCCTCCAGCAAGCCACGCGTGAAAGTGTTCAGTCCTCCGACAAAGGAAGGATCGAGATTGAGACAGTTAATTCCGATCCGCATAGAATCGCCGAATCTGCTCGATTACATGGGACTGATCGTCATTCGTCAAGCTGAAGGAGGATGGCAGAGAGATGCCCCGACGGTAGATCGATTCGCTGATTCTGAAGTCGCTGCCATCAACGCGGATATGTTTCCCATCCGCATAGCAGGGCTGCTGGTGAAGTGGCAAAAAGAACCGGCGGGTTTGAATATTGCGGTCTCGCAAATACGAAGAGAGCGCGTCCGGATCATCGCAGAGAAAAGATGTGAACCAAAACACCGGCTCGCACCGGGGATCGACATAAGCCGGACGGAAGCGCTCCACGGTCTGAAGCTCCGTTACGTAGCGATCGTGAATTTCGCGCTTTTTCATAATAATCGCAGACAGCTTTTTCATCTGCGCGATGCCAATGGCAGCTTGCAAATCAGTGAAGGAGAAATTGTATCCGATCGTTTCGTGAATATAGGTACCCTTGCGGTCGCGGCCATAATTCTTGGTGCGGTAAGCCGCCTTCGCAAGGACGTCGTCATTTGTCAGGACGATGCCGCCCTCACCGCAGGTAATCGTTTTGTTCCCATAGTAAGAAAGGATACCCATGTCTCCAAAGGTGCCCACGTGTCTTCCGTCATATCGGACGCCGATACCCTCGGCAGCGTCCTCGAGCACCTGAAGACCGTGACGGCGGGCAAAAGCCATGACCTCGGGCATGTCTGCGCTCTGTCCGTACAAATGTACGGGCATAAGTGCTTTCGTTCTGCTTGTAATGAGGCCTTCCGCCCTCTCGACATCGATACAAAATGTATCTTCCCTGACCTCACAAAGTACCGGCGCAGCTCCGGCAAGGATCACGGCGTTGGCGGAGGCGATAAACGTGAAATTGGGAACGATAACTTCATCGCCCGGCCCGATCCCCATGGCCTGCAGGCAAGTGAAGAGGGCCATGGTCCCGTTGCAAACCGCCATGGCGTGCTTAGCGCCGGTCAATTGCGCAGTCAGGCTTTCGAATTCCCGAGTCAACTCATGTTCCACCAAAAAGGTAGAATCAATGACGCGAGTAAGTTCCCGGAGCTCACATGCATCGATCCAGGGTTCAATCTGGACGACGAATGCTCGTTCGGCCTGCTGGAGAGATTTGTTCATTCCTTGTCTTTCCTTCGCTTCAGCAAATCATGGGGCTGCCCAGAGATCTTTCAGTTTGCCAGTTTCCCCGGTTACCACATCAACGACGGGCAATTCCTGAATGGGCTTCATTCGGCCGATTCCCCGCAGATAATTCAATTGGCCGTTTTCATCGCGCGACTCTCGGAACCTGCTCTCAATGTAGGCTTCTCGCAGTTCCAAGCCACGAAACTCTCCTGCGATATCCGACCGGAGGAAGAAGGCATTGTGACCCAAGACGTTTGAACCAACGGGCAAATAACCTTTCTTATGGGCAAGGTGTTGGAGAGCACCGAGAGAGGCGCCGTAATAGAGATTTGAATAGTGCGCCGATGTTCTATCGAAGTCTTCCTTATAAGGGACGGCAATCGGCTGCAAACCGAACAAGCTGTTGTATTCAACGATGACAATCAATGGGCGAACAGACTGGATCGCTTCCCAAATCCAATAGTCATTTCCATCGATATCGATGGAGAGAAGACCGACGTCGCTGCCAAAACCCGCGTCGCTGAGCAAAGTGTTGATATTTTCGCGAGTGATCCATGTGCACTTTGCCTGCAAATCATACTGCCAGTAAATCTTGTCCTGTTGGATGTAACGAATATCCGAGGCGCGGGCGTCGAGTACCATGCCTTGCCAGTGGTCATTGAGGAGCAGAAACCGGGTATTGCTCTCTTCGTAGTTTTCCACGCCAAATTCGATAAACGTCTTATTCTTGATTGGTAATCCGTTGATCAGGTACTGAATAATTCCGTCTTCATCAAACTGCGAAAAGACCCTGAAGCCAACTTTTCGAAAATCGGTGTTTGGCGGCAAGCTCGCGACTCGCCAGGCCATTTCCTTGCCTTGAAGTAGCAATATGGATTCGGTGTGGTGTTCAGCTTTCCTTCTTATCCCAGCATAGATCGACTTCAGTCTCTTTTTAATCAACTATGGATCTCCGAGTTGCTTCCGGCGCTGTGGAGCGCTCTGGCTTCGTCCGAAGAAGCTTCGAGGAAGCTAGAGGGTTCCTCACCGATCCCATTCGCAAGTGCAACATGCGACGCACTATTTTTCTGGCGAGAGATGGACGAAGCGACCTTTGAAGTTCAAGAACAAAGTCTTCCTCGAGCCTCACTTCGACCGGATGGCGAAACATGGATCTGTGCTCCCGCGTGAGCGGCGATTGCCTGAAAGACTTCCGCCGAGAATGTGTGGCAGCGCTGTCAAAACCGAAATGATAAACGAGCGGGCGTAATGAGAGGAGAGCAAGAGCATCTTTCTTGAAATGCGTGTAGGCCCAGCGGATGGCCCAAGAATCGATCTTGCCTTCCATTTGTAAAGAGAGCATGTCGGAGAGATCTTCTCCGCCGCGGTTAAACTGCCGCTGACGTTCCTTGTCAGCATAAAAGCTATCGTAGTCTGACACTTCCCAGTCGGCCTGTACCCAACGGTCTTTCCAAGTGCCCCACCCCCATGAACTGCTGCGGTAAAAGCAAAATGCATCGAACGAGTAATACTCCGGGAAGCTAAGACCAAAGTTAAAGCCGCTGACGGAGAAAATCCTAGGTTCAGCCTCGTATCGCTCGAGTGACTGATTCATGAAGGTTAAATAATCGGCCGTCGTCAGCAGGTCATCTTCCACCGCAATGACCCGGCCAAACTCATTACATAATTCCGTTATTCCGCTTATTACCGAGTTAGCCAACCCCATGTTCTGTTCGCGCTCGATGATTGTCACCGTTTTGAATCCCCGGATGGTGTGGACGTAACCTCTGACTTGCTGAACAGCGGCTAGCCCGGGTTGGTTCTTAGCAGCATCGGAGAACACAAAAAGGTCAGACTGCGAAGCCAGCCCATTTTGTTGCAGGGCATCGACCGTCTTGCGCGTGTGCTCCGGCCGGTTGTAAACGAACAGAGCAATCGGAGCGAGCTTGCAAGGAATGCCCGGCTTAGGGCGCAGTAAAGTGGAAGATGATGCCATGTTCATGCTCTGTCCATCGTCAAGGTGCAGTCGCGTCCGGGGCGACTTGAAGCTTCCCGCTGACCAAAATGCTGTATAGGCCGACACCGAGAGCAGCCGTGTAAGCGGCACCGGAGATGAGCATCCCGTAGACGGCCCCCCGCAACCCCAAGTGAATGATGAGGGGGATGCCGATCGCGAACGTTGTTCCTCCGCTAAACACATATGCATAAAAGACCAGGTTCGGCTTCTCAGCGGCCTTCAGGGCGCCGTTGATGGTGTGGCCCACTCCCATGATGACCGGAAGGAAAGCCAGCGTGCAGACCAGCCCTGCAACATCGTCAAACCTGCCGCTATATAATAGGTGCATCAACCGTCTGCCAAAAACATAAACAAGAAAGGCGAAATTTAGGCTGATCAAGGACCATCCGAGGCAGTACGTCTTCCAAATCCCGAGAAGACCAGTCATTTTCTGCGTGGTGTACCGCGAGCACATCACCGGCAGAACCAGGAGCGACATCGCAGTGAATAGTTGATCCGCGGGCAACACGACGTTATACATAGCGCGCAAATTCCCGACTTCCTTAACTGAAAGGAAGGCAGCCGCCAGCCATAAGTACCCTTGCGTCGTGAGTTGAAACACAAAGGCGGTCACCAAGACCCAGCGGGAATATTTCCAATGTTCAGACCAATACACTGGTTCGAGTTCCACAAAGCTTTGCTCCGACTCGGTTCGCGGCAGTTCCTTCTGCACGAGCGAAGCGGCGAACATCCACGCCAGCGAAACTATCACGAAAGCAAAAAAGCCGTTCAGAATGCCGGTTCGAATCGAAGTCCACAAGAGGATAAAGCAACAAAAAAAGAAGATCGCCGAGAATTTGGCGGCAAGATCGGACCTACGCCGGATGTAAAACGTCCGCCGGATGAAAGCAGCCGTCAATAGGACGCCGCAGGTGATGGCCATGCCGAGAAAAGTGATCGAGGCCATGGCGGGAACAGCCCAGGCCACGACGCGCCAGAAAAGCGCGAGTGCCACAGTGAGCCCCAGCCCCCACAAAATATTTATACGCCACAGCAAACTCGCATACGACGGGAAATGCTTCTGATAGCGTCCAGAGCCATAGACTGTGTAAGTCTCGAGGATGGCAGCATTGTGAACGCCAGATAGAAACGTAAAGACAGAGTAAGAAAGCGCAAAAATGCCATACTCTTCCTTGGACTGAGTGCGGGCCAGCGCCACATTCACGAGAAACATCCCGCCAACCGAGAGCACCTGGTCTGCAACGCTGAAACCCGCTTGACGGAAGCGCAACCACGAAAGCGAATTCATGGCCGCCAAAAATGTTACCCGAGGACTACCCTGCACTGTCGACGCTGCTGGCTCCTGAGTACTCAAAGAGCGAGACACATCCTCTATGCTGCCGGGTCGATTCATTTTAGAAAATTTTCTCGATATCTAGCGCGTCAACCTCTACGACCGCTGACCTGGCAATAACATCAATCGTCACGACCACCCGGTGCATGTTCTTTTTTCGAATAAGGATGCCTTCCACGCCTCGGAGAGGGCCGCGAACAATCCGCACGCGCGTTCCAACAGTGAGGTATGCGTGCGGCTCGATTCGTGATGCGTTCTTGAGTCTTGTGCGAAGCATCTCGATTTCTTGTTCCGGAAGTGGCTGCGGTTGCCCGTTAGATCCGATGAGGCGAACTACTCCAGGAACCTCCAACACCCGGAGACGGGCGACGAGGGCGATTCGAACAAATATGTAGCCCGGAAACAAAGGCAAATCGAGGTGCACGCAACGGTCTTTCCACCTCCTCACGGAACTATAGAGGGGAAGTAGGTGTTCGAGGTCGCGTGCCAAGCATTGCGACGCAACGCGTTTCTCATGATTTGCATACGTGTGTACGGCAAACCACCGCTCTTCAACATGGCTCACCGGAAAATTTGGCGGCGACGCCGAAACGGAGCTCACATTTTTCGAGATTCCGATGGAGGTAAGCATCTATCCTCGTTGTGTGTACCTATAGCTTCGCCCCGTCACTTACAGGGCGATGTGTGACCTAACCCTTTTAATTTCTGTATGTTACAGCCGAATCTAAGGCCTCTCAGACTCTCCGGTTGGAGGCTGGAGATCGTCGAGACGGCTCAAATCCTTGTCATGCTCCATTTTGGGCCCCGTGCCATTTCGAGAAAACCAGTGGGCTCGCAACGCAAGTTCTGCCACAACTTCCTTCGCAAGAATCTTGCGTGGGTCGTCCGGGTTAACGCCACGCCACTGTTCCGTTCCCAGCACCCAGGCCGCGGACATGGAAAAAACCAAGAATGTTCCGAGGAACATGATCAGCAACCGAGGTGGGTACGATTTCTTTTCTGGAACTTGCGCGGGATCCAGGACCCTGACGCTGGGGGTTTCCTTAGCCTCTTCCACTTTGGCAAGCTCGTATTGCTCGGTCAACATTTCGAAGACCGTTTCCTGAATCTTCGCGCGGCGGTAATAATCTGCGTATTTCGCGCCCAGCAAAGGCAGATTGCGGATCGTGGGAAAAGGCAGGCCACCGGCCTTGCCCGAAGACAATAGGTCGGCAGCAGGCTCTTGCGGCGGATCGGCACCTTTTGAAGCGGCGCGATTCGCGACGTCGCCAGTCGCTGCGTTCTCTGGCACGCCCCCGAGCTTGTCGAGCTGTTTGCGAAGCTCCGCGACGCGTGCGTTCAAGGCGCGAACGCGAGGATTATTGTCGGTGTAGATCTGGCGGAGCCCCTCGAGCTCTGATTGCGCAGCGATCATCTGGCCAGCGATAGTGCCAGCCGCGTCAAGCATGGCTTTCCCTTCCGTTTGCATGTCCAGCGTATTGTTCTTGCTGGAAAACTGAGCGAGCTGATTCCCGGCTTCGTCCAGATCCTGCTTGGCGAGCTTGAGGCGATCTTCGAGGAAGACGCGTTCGCGGTGCGCCGCGGAAGTGGAAAGCTCCGCAACAAGCGAATTCAATTCGTCAACATAACCGTTAGCGAGAGCGGTAGCCCGTTTGGGATCGTGATCCGTGACGCTTATGGAGATGATGCCACTCTTGCGGTCTTCGGAGATCGAAGTATTCTCATCCAGTTGGGTACGTGCGTCCGTTATGGATTTTTTTCCATACAGCGCGTAGGCTTTTTGTAGCCCAAACTCCTGAATCAGACGTTCCTGCGCGGTCTGGCTTCTGAGGACGCCGATGAAAAGAGCGCCGGAACTTTTCATGCCGAGCAAATCGCCAGCCACGGATCCCAGCCCACCGGCGACTTTCGAGGCCATAGCTGCCATCATCGCTAACCCCGAGGACGATTGCGTGTCTGGCGGCATCAGCTGCGCAGTCGAGGTGTAAGAGCTTGGGATCAAGAAAGCAGTAAGGGTAGAAACTGCCAAACCGATTGCGGCGGCTCGGAGAAGATCGCGCCGGGCGTCCCAAAGCAGGCGAAGAAGTTTCGCCTGGCGCTCGCGCAACTCTTCGACCGAGGCTTCCTGTAGGAGAAGCTCGCCGTTGACCGGATGTATATCGGTCTCAACTTGCGTTTTTGCGGCTGTCTGCGTCATTCTTTTCCTCTGCTTTGCCCTCTGCTTTGCCCTCTCCTTCGCTGTCTGCCCCTACTGTCGTCAATCATTCGAACCATCTAATAGGCGCCCGAGATCAGTCTACTTTTTCCAAGACTGCGGCCAGAAAGTCAGCTGCATGGAAGTTGTAACATTGGTCTGGGATGCTGAAGTGATGATTGGAAATAGCCAGCGTTCGTACTGAATAGTGCCGGACACGCTTAAGTCGTCGCGGAGCCAAAAATTAGTGCCCAGCGAGACATTCGTTAAGGTGCCTCCCCCTGGCATATATTGCTGACTAATCTTCTGATGCCTGAAACTAGCCTGAATAAAATTTCGTGGACTGAATCTGTAGTTGCTCCAAGCCTGAACGCCCTGACTGTCCCTGCCTATCCAGCTTCCGAGCAGGTTGCCATCATTCGTATAGGAACCGCTGGGGTACCGGGCGTTATAGTAGAAGACACCTGGACCGTAGTGCGAGGTGGGGGTGCCGTTCTCGAGGCCACTGGGAAGATCCGTATAGCCGGCCTCGACCCGAAAATCCAACTTGTTGAGCTTGGGAACTTGGGCAAGATAAAGTCCCGACCAAGTCGCAGCGTTCCGCCAATATGCTATGGGTGAATACTCGTCCTCAACGAACGCCTCCGAGTAAAAACTCAAGCCATCTTTGACGCCTGGAATTCGGAAAGTAAAGTCGAGTCCCGATCGGCGGTCTCCGGGGTCAGATGCGCTGCCAGCGGTAGCTCCCTGCTTACTGTAAAACGGGGTATAGCTATGGAAAAAAGTGTGGGCGGTCAAGGGAGTCGGACCGCCGGCGAAAACTACTGTAAGTGAAAAGCCTAGTTCGAAATTAGGTAAGGGTTTGAAACTGAATCTGGATCCATCTAAAAAGGGTTGACGACCAAGGGGCTGGCCAAACTGGCCTACCAGCCCAGTATTGGGCTGGTGGACGAAATCATGTCCTGTAAGCTGTCCCAGAAAGGACTCAATGCGCCACGGTCCCAACCAACCCAAGATGCTGGGGAGCTTGAAAGGCGAGACCCGGTTGACGCGAAACATATTCACGGGCGCGGCGTTATCACTGAACATCAATGGGCCACCCAGGCTCGGCCCCCACCACAAAGTTTGTGGCCCGAAGGTAATTTGCCAATTGGAGAAATTCAGGCCTACATAGGAGTCCAATAATTGAAAGCGATTCAGATTGGGGAAGGGAGTGGCCGGAGCTACAGAAGGAAGATCGTTGCTGGAAGAGATGAATGCTCTGGCGCTTTGAGATAAAGCAGGACCCGATGGGGCGTGCTCGTACTCCGCGCGCACGTAAGCTACCAAATGGCCCTCGGTGGTCCAGGCGGAGAACCCATCGGCTGAATTCAATCCTTCTTGGTAGGGTCTGCCGTAATCATTGATGATCGTCTGCCCAAAGCTGTACCCATCCGTGAGAGGCTGCCCGGAGATTCCGGTAACGCGCGTATAGACGGATTCCACTCGCGCCCCTATGTTCTCGCCGGCGCTCATCTCTCGGAATTCCCCCGCAAATTCCTTGAAGAGCTGCGCATAAATTTTTGTGGCTTCCGAGGAGTTACTGTCCTCAATATTGTGATTTTCAGCTTCGTTAAGCAAACGGGCGCATTCCATGCGAGTCCAGGGGCGCATGCCGAGCATTCCGCTCCGCACATAGCCCATTGCGGCGAGGCGGTCGAACGCGGAATAAATCCAACTGTCCATGGGAACATAGGGCGAACCCATATTGCTCGGGGTGAGGTTTCCATCATTTCGGAAGATTTGGCTGATCGATTTCCAAGCCTCGCCGCCTAATTCGGGATCGTGATTTCGGCTATAGATGTTCTGGCCGATGAAATTACCCATCATGCTGCCGACGAAAACGTCGGAGGGAAAATGCTGGCGAGCGTGAATCCGCGAGTAGTCGACGAAGGAGGCGAGGCCGTAGGCCAAGATTTTCATCAAGGGTCCGGGATATTCATGTGCGACCACTCCCGCAACAGACCACGCGAGTGCGGCGTGCTCGGAAGGAAAGGACGTCCCGCTTTGAAAGAACGGACCGGTTCCGTTGCCCTGGAATGGACGTTCGCGCGCTAGGGAATACTTCAGAGCTTCTACTTCCACGAGGCTGTTAACAGCAGCCTCGCCGGCAAGAAACCCAGTCTCGCTCCAGTGCTCGTTGTGCTTGACGTGGCCCAGCAGCCACATTCCGCCCGCTCCCCCGATAAGCGCGCCGATTCCAACGTCAGAAGCCGTGTTGTAGTGGCTAAGGGTTGAAGGATTGTGCGAAAGATTCTTGCTGAAGTCCGTGTCGGTCACGAAGAGCCCCGCGGTGATTCCACTGAGAGGGACTAACCACTGAACGTCCGAGAGTTGAAGCTTCGAAGGGCTGGTCAAGATCTGCTTTTGGTCCAGCAAGAATTCTTTTGTTAGCCCCTTAACGGTGTGCGGTGGTGGAGCGGCGGAATCGGGCTGGGGATTGCTTGGCTTCTTCTTCATTTTAGATTCATCCGTTATTTTGTTCCCCGAACTGCTCGGCGCCGTCTCGTCTCCGCCCTGTTGCACCGCCTGAGGCAATGCCGCCAAAGAACGGCCCGCCGTCATCGTAAGACTCGACGCCCCCCAGCTAAACACCAACACGATGAGATACCCCCGCATCATGAAAATCCCTCGTCACGGATGTATGTACGCGACCGCAAGGGCTACAGACGAAGCCACCTGCGCTGTTTGCAAGAGTGGCGCCCAATTGCGGCCAGCAATCTTCGGCGCCTTTTCGGGCACAACGATGGTGTCTCCCGCTCGCAGAGTCGCTCGCATCGGATCGCCAGCCCACCAACCATCGCCATTGTTTTTTGCGGCGATGACTGAGCCATCGGCACGGATCACAAATACGGCCTTTTTGTCCGCGAGCTGCGACATGCCACCGGCCTGGCTGAGGTACCACCTGGCGCTCCTGCCAGGAAGGAACGCGACCGCCGTGGGATTGAACACCTGGCCTGAAACGGTCACGTAGTTCGCACTCTTGGGAATGATGAGCACGTCGCCATCCCGCACAGGAATGTCCGCGGGTGTGTTCCGCCACGAGTGCACATCCGCGCGGACATGAATGACAACGCGCCCAATCGGCGCAGCCATTTCAAGCTGGTCAAGCGTCGTTTGCGTCTGGGCGATGGCCGATAGCTTCGCGTTTTTTTGATCCGTATCCGCTTCCGGCAAATTCCGTAAATAGTTTTGTTCAGCCTTCAGCCGCAGGATGAGCTCGACGTGTGATTTCGCCTCGAGGTCGCGCACTTCTTTTCGAACCAGGACAGCGCCATAGGGATAGGCCTCCGGACCGAAGCCTCCGCTCCGCGCCAAGACGGAACTAAGGCGTTCGCCGGGCTCGATCCCGTACGTGCCTGGATGCAAGACTTCGCCGCGCACGGTCATGGACGCGCCGATATCGTTCCAACGCGGAAGCTGCCGAATGGTCAGGACGTCACCGTCGCGAAGCGAAACGTCATCCTTCACATCTCCGCTCAATGCCGCCCTCAAGTTGACTTCCAGGCGATCGCTAGGAGTTGTACGGGAAGCATTCGCATCAAAACGCGTAAGATCCGCGCTTTGGGTGTAGGCACTCCGCTTCAAGCCGCCGGCTACA
This sequence comes from uncultured Acidobacteriota bacterium, assembly GCA_963843265.1. Classification (GTDB taxonomy): domain Bacteria; phylum Acidobacteriota; class Terriglobia; order Acidiferrales; family UBA7541; genus Acidiferrum. The sequence goes on from CAWJJR010000011.1 coordinate 111,209, forward strand.
AGAACCAAGTCTTCGAGATGCATATTGGTGGTGAGTGGATAACGCCCGGGTTTGGCCACTTCACCGGTGATGTAAACGGTCGGCGGGTCAACGCGCGCGGGATTGCGATGGATCAGCAGACGGTCGCGTGGTTGAAGGAGAATATTGTTCATCGGATCGCCCGCGAGTGCCTCGCGGAGATCGACGCTCAGAATTTTCAGCGAGCCGTCGGGCTGCGTGCGGAAGAGCTGTGCAGAGTCCAGCGAGGCATCCTGTGTGACGCCGCCGGCCAGATAGATCGCGTCTCTCAAATGAGCTTCGCCGGAGGTGCGATACTTCCCGGGCTCGCGAACCTCACCGCCAACCCAAATTTCCGGAGCCGGCTGAAAATCGTAGCGGCTGAAAATGCGAACGGTATCCAGCGGTTCCAGTTTCGGCGCCGAAGCTGGATCCGCAAGAGCTGCAGACAAATCGAAGCTCTCGACACTGGGATGAAAGTCTGGCGGATTTAACCGGACGATCTCTGCGTAGTGCGGCGCGGGTTCAGGCAATAAATCTTTGTAAGAGCCGACCAGACCGGAAAGCGTCATCCCCTCTTTATAAGAATAACGCCCAGGCCGCAATACATGTCCCTGAAGGTAAATTGCGTCTTCGTTGTAAGGAGCTATCGGGAAGATGTGAATTTCGTCGCCGTCGTTGATCTTGAATGCCTCGAGTTTTTTCTTTGCGGAATCCGCGTCCTCGGTGGGCGAAAGATCAAGGGCGAGCATGGTGCGCTTCTCGTGGGCTTCCACGCGCTGAACCTCGATGTGCCGAAGAGTGGCAGCTGGCAGGATCCCACCTGCCAGTTCGAGCACGTCCTCGAGCGATGTTTCGCCGTGCAACTCGTAAATCGCCGGCCGGCGCACCATGCCATCCACCGTGACCTGCGGTCCGACGGAAGGGACCAGCAGAGTGTCGCCGTTTTCCAGCCGGCCCATGCCGGAACGCACGCCGTGCAAGAGCAAATCGTAAGCATCCACCTCTTCGACAAGCTGCTTGCCACGATAGTGTTTGAGTGCCCGCAGCGAGCCGCGAGGAGTTACGCCGCCCGCGGCAAACAGTGCGTTTAAGGGAGTCGAGAGTGAGCTGATGTCGTAAGCGCCGGGTGCCGCAACGTCCCCAACCACATAGACACGAACCGTTCTCAGGCGAGAAAGGGAAACGTCTGCTGAGACATCCCGATATTCGGTCCTCAGGGCCTGCTGTACGGCGGACTGCACATCGCCCAGATTTCGCCCGCTCACGAGAAGAGGCCCGGCTTCAGGCAGCGAAACGCGCCCCTCGCGATCGACGACGCGGAACAATCGCTGGGAAACGCCGCCCCAGAGGTCAATTTCAAGACTGTCACCGGGACCGAGGACATAGTCAGGGCCGACCGGCAGATCCATGGGGATGGCTTGCGGGTCATTTGTGGTGTTACGAAAAACGTCGAGCCCAAAACGCTCGATAGGGCGCTGTCGAGAGGATGCTTGCACGTACATATCGTAGAGTGAGGGGATATCGGCGTAGGGATTCGCGCGATGGACCATCCTCACCGGTGTTAAGTCCTCTTCATTTGCATTCGTTTCCCCCCAGGGAGACCTTGTGGGCGAACGCGGCGCCATTGCGCGTCTGGTTGGTGCGATTCCTGGGTTACCGCCGAGATCAGTGAGATTGGGAGGCAAGTTTCGTCCCGCCGACATCCCATCCAGCGCACCTGGGCCCATACCTTGCGGGTTCGCTAAAGGACTGCTGTTCGGCATAATCGAACCGGAAGTCAACTGGAGACCGGACGAGACACTGTCAGCGCTCATACCGTTGAGGGGATTTGCATCCTGCGGTATTCCATCGGCTCGCAGAATTCTCGAGGGGCTTTGCGAGGGCTCTTGCTCGGGCAACGTCTGCGGGTTCGTGGCGGGGGAGTTCATCCCGCCGGGAGTGCGCGTATTTTGTCGGCGGTCCGCTGACGATTGCTGCGAACAATTCTCGTCTCGACGAGGATCACACGTTGTGGTGCGTTCCGTGCCTTGATCGCTTCTCTGCGGCTTGAGCGAATCCGCATCTTCCTGCGCCTCAATCTGGACCAATCGGCGCGCCCGTTCCTGAAGCACTAATTGTTTTTCTTTTGCGAAGTCCGAATCTGGATTCGGGGTGGGGATCAAGTAGCCATATCTCTGCAACAGCCTTGTGGCTACTGACCGGAATATAATGTCCCGCTCCAAGCGTTCGAAAATGGCTTGATCCGTCAGCTTCGAATCTTCGACGACTTGGCCGTTGTCCGTCGCCTCCTTTGCTATCCATCGCTTCAACTCAACCATCAGTCCTTGATTCAAACTCAACACTCCACGAATGTCTGTGGCAGAAGCAGCTACGCGGTCCAGGTTTTCCTGGCTCAAGTCAGGGGTCTGTGCAACCCCATATTCATTTCTTCCCTGTTCCCTAGGCGAACGGGTCCGCTCATCCTGCTGCTGCGCACCGGCCACCGCGCAGATGGAGAACGCGAGGGCCAGGCCTGTGAAGATTTTCATCACTTTTTTGAAGCTCACCATAGTTTCACCTTAGTGCTGGGCCCGGACTGCTTCAATTGGCGCCATTCGCCATCAGCTTGTTTCGCATCGCGCTCAGTATTCCTTCTTCGGACGCTTCGATGTCGTTGGAGTGAATCTGCAAAGAGGCCCAGTAGTACACGATGTAGTTTTTTTCGGGTGCGACGGCGATCACGTGTACGTCGGGATGCTCGCGCAGCAAGACGTCGCAGATGAGCGGCCGTCGGCCCGGCTGGTCGAGGGCAATGACCACAAAATGTGGCATGGTTTTTCTCACTGTCTCGGAGATCTGCGACTCGTCCGCGACCTCGCCAACAATCTCTATGTCGGGTTGATCCGCAAAAGTTGTGAGGACAATTTCCCGCATGAGGCGGGGGTGGTTCGCCACGAGGACCCGAATGGATTTTTCCATGGCACACTCCGTGCCATGGAAGTCTCCTTGTTTCAGCTAGTTGAAGTAAGCATCAAAACATATCTACAGGGTAGGAGTAGTACGCGAAAATCAATTATGGTACAGGCACTCGTGGTACAGCTACCTAGGTAGCAGGTACAACGACCCATGCCCAGCAGTCCTCGTTGGGTTATGAACCTAAGGCAAAAAAGTCGCCACGTCGCTGGAAATGTTGGCCATTGAGCGAATAACTGGCAAAATGAAATCGTCAGTACCATATACGTACCGTTGTGAGAGGCAGTCGCTTTTAGTTAGGTACTCAACACTACTCGTGGCATAGATTAAGTACATTTAAACTCTTCATGGTTGACATTAGAGGTAGCATCCCTTTACCATGGCCAGCCAGGTCGACAATACCCGTTTCGTTTTGTGGGCTACTTGTCGTTACCTGCGAACCATTCGGCCTCAACAATTTGGTGAACGATGAACGAATTTGTCCCCGTTTCGCCTATACGCGTATTTCCGCTGATTTATAATCGCCTCTTGCGCGAAGCCCTAGTTCGCCTGTTTCGCAAAAAGTCTGACTTTGAGGTCGTGGAGCAAGCGTCCGCGACTGACGTAACACCCATGGGCATTTTCAAAACTGAGTGCGACGTCTTGTTGATCGATTCTTTTGTTCCCAGCCGCCTTCCGCCATGTTTGGCTGGTCCGGGTGGAGCGCGCGCGGATTTCAAGGCCGTTGTCATCGGGATGGATGCCGACGAAGAACAATTTATCGATGCCGTGCGCGTCGGCGTGAGCGGCTATTTATTGAAAGATGCTTCTGCATCGGACGTTGTTAACGCCGTGCGAGCGGTCGTTCGCGGCGAGGCGGTGTGCCCACCGCACCTTTGCTCCACGCTGTTCCGCTTCGTCGCTCGGATGCCCAAGGAGACTCCCCTCCAAGACTCATCTGCGAAACCTGAACTCACTTGCCGACAGCAGCAATTGGTTACTCTCGTGGCCAAGGGTCTCACCAACAAAGAAATCGCTTCCCACCTGAATCTCTCCGAGTTTACGGTGCGGAATCACATTCATAGGATATTGAAACAGGTGGACGCCGGGAGCCGGACTGAAGCCGTGGAAACCATTCGCGCCCGCGGTTACGCGATCAGTTGAGGAGGATTCCCTGTGCCTGACTATCGGACGGAACTGGCATTAAGATCTCGCACGCCTACATGATTTAGATGGCAGGCAAAATCCGAGGAGCCGTGTTGCAGATTGTAACTTATGCTTTACTGCTTTTGGCGATTCTGCCGTTCATTTACTACCTGTTGTCTCTTTATTGCATCGTCGATTATTTTCGCACTGCGTGGAAGGCCCCGCAGGAAAAAACTGCTTTCATGCCCCCCGCCAGCATCGTAAAGCCTGGGCGCGGCCTTGACTATGAAGCGTATGAAAACTTCGCCAGCTTTTGCCGGCTGGACTACCCGGAATACGAATTGTTGTTCGCAGTTTCAGATATAAACGACCCTGTCATCACAGTGATTGAAAAACTTCGCGCCGATTTCCCCGCCACGTCCATCCGCTTGATCACGAATGTTCCCCATGTGGGCGCCACCGATAAGGTAAATAATCTTTGCCAGTTAGCTCAAAACGCGAAGTACGATCTGCTGGTCATGAGCGACGTGCGCATGGAGCCTGATTATCTCAAGCAGGTCACCGCTCCTTTTGCCGATCAATACGTCGGCGCGGTTACCGCATTCTATCGGAGCCGAGCGCTGGGACTCTGGCATCGAATCTTGAGTCCTTGGGCATGTACATGGACTCCGCTCCGGCGGCCCTTGTGGCAAAGAAAATCGAGGGCCGGCTGGGGTTCGCTTTTGGCTGGACCATGGCCACGTCCAAAAAACACCTCGCAGAAATTGGCGGTTGGGAAGCGATGGTCAATCATCACTCCGAAGACTTTGAGCTTGGCAAACGTATCGCTCTTTGCGGCCATCGCGTGGTCTTGATGCCCAAGCCTGTCTCCATGGTTTTTTCCAGAGAAACCGTTTCAGAATATTTTCATCGTGAACTGCGCTGGTCGATCGCCTTGAAGAGCGCTCGCCCATCGGGCTATCGTGGGCTCATTTTCACACACGGATTGCCATGGACATTGCTCGGAGCGGCGGTTGGAGTGTCGATTGGTTCGCCGGTATTGGCTGCATCTCTTCTGCTCTCCTACCTCATCCTTCGCATTGCCATAACTTGGCTGACTGGAAGATGGGGGTTAGGAGATCGCCGGTCCTCCAACTCATTTGGCTCGTTCCCGCACGAGATGCGATTAGCTTTGTTGTTTGGCTCGCGGGATTCTTCTCGGAAAAGGTGGTGTGGCGCGGCCTCGAATACCGGTTACATCAAGGCAAGCTCAGTCCTATCCCATCCAAAACCACAGTCCTCCCTGCGCGCCGCGAACCCCTGTCCTCGGTAGTAGGATATGGAGTCAAAAGTTCGCCCTGAAAAACTGAATCCGTAAGCGCCTGATCTTAGATTATTGTGGGAGGTATCGCCGTCGGCCTGGATAGAAGCATTGCCCATCCGTCACGAAATCTGTTCCACTTTGGGTGAATAGAACGAAGCGTTCTGGTATCCCGACTCTGCTTCGCGCGCAACGAAATCCTGTGGTGGGCCACGAGTCTTACGTGGATCACGAACTCAAGAACGCCTTTCTTTAGCGCCGGCTTCGCCATCCTCCAAAAAACCCCGCGGTAATCGCTAAATATCCCCACCTCCACCACTAACTTCGCCAGCGTACTCAGCCCTTTCAACACATTGCGCACGCTCAGCCCGCAAGTCGGACCAAATGATCTGGTGGGCCCGCCAGGATTTGAACCTGGGACCAACGGATTATGAGTCCGCTGCTCTAACCGCTGAGCTACGGGCCCGCCTCAGTTCAACATGGTACATCGAAAAGGCCGGGCGGCGCAGCACTTGGCCTGAGAGAATCTTGGCGAGAGACGGCGAGGCCAAAGGCGCTGTGCTCCCTTGAACTTCATCGGCGCGCACAAGAACGAGAACTAAGTTTGCCGGCATTTGCGGAGAGGCTGTCAGCGAATGTCTGCAGTCGAACGCCTTCGATCGATGGAACCAGGGAAAGTTGGTGCCGTGAAAAACGCACGTGGAGTTGGGAAATTGGGCTCTAGATTTCGCCACCGGTGCGGGTCGACTGGAGTCTGCATCGGACGTTCTTGCACGCCCGTGCTACGATTCTAAGGGCCCATAAGTGATTCCATGCGTGGGACTTAGCAAGAGCCTGCCGCGGCACTGCCCGGCAGGTGCGGCCTCTCTTTTCCGCTTCCAGAAAGGTTGCTCATCTACGGACAAGCGACTATGCTGCAAGTGCCGCATCGGGCGCTGCCGAGGGCGCTCCGCGGGGTGTTGACCTCATGCAAAAATTGAAACAAATTTGCGCCTGCTTGGTTTGCGTTCTCTTGTTGAACGCAGCTCCAGCTTTCGCCGGAACGCAATCCAAACCTGAAGAAAATGCTCTCGACCAAATCCGCGCTTACATTTCGACGGGCTGGGATTCGCTCACTCGATCGCTCACCGACTGCAAAACGGTAGTCGACACGAAGCTCGCCACGGGTTCCGTTCTTTATCTTCCCGCCGATTTTCCGGAACCTGCCGCGGTACAGCAACTTCAAAAACAATGCAGAGTGCAGGTTTTGCATTTGCCGGAAGTAATTCATCACATTGGAGAGCTCGATCCATCCAAGATTGATCCGGCGGGACTGCTTTACCTTGAAAATCGCTACGTCGTGCCGGGCGGAAGATTCAACGAAATGTACGGCTGGGACAGTTACTTCATCATTCGAGGACTGGTGCGCGACGGCCGGATCGATCTCGCGAAAGGCATGGTGGAGAATTTCTTTTTTGAGATCGAGCATTATGGCGGAGTGCTGAATGCTAATCGCACCTACTATCTGACGCGCTCGCAGCCACCGTTTCTCACGTCCATGATCCTCGCCGTCTATGACGCGGAGAAAGCGAAGGGGAATCAAAACACGGAATGGCTGGCGAAGGCTTACCGTTACGCCGTCAAAGATCATGAGCTCTGGACAAGCGAACCGCACCTTGCGGGATCGACCGGCCTCTCCCGTTACTATGATTTCGGCAACGGCCCTGCAGCAGAGAGCGTGAAGGACGAAACGGGCCACTACCGGCAGGTAGCAGCTTATTTCCTGGCGCAACAGGATTTCGGCGGGGATTATCTGGTGAAATCGACAACGACGAAGCCTTCTCCGATCGCGGCCGGTCCCCTGTTTGCTCTGCAACTTTGCGATGTTGCAAGAACCATGGCCCAGCCGGCTTGCGATCCGGCGGGCACTGTCGCGCTAACCGCCGACTACTATAAAGGTGATCGCGCAATGCGCGAATCCGGGTTCGATATTTCATTCCGCTTCGGTCCTTACGGGGCGGCAACGCATCATTTTGCTCCGGTATGTCTCAACAGTCTTCTGTACAAATCGGAGAAGGATCTTGAGCAGATGAGCGCCGCGCTGGGGCTCAAGGAAGATGCGGAGAAGTGGCGTCAGCGCGCGGAACAACGAAAGGCCGACATCCAAAAATATCTCTGGGACAGCGAGCGCGGCCTTTTCTTCGACTACAATTTTGACAAGCAAGCACGCTCGACGTACGAGTATGTGACTACGTTTTATCCGCTCTGGGCGGGTCTTGCGACGCCTGAACAGGCGCGCGAGGTTGTAAAACACATCAGCGTATTCGAGCGGCCGGGCGGGCTGGTGATGAGTCCTTACGAAACGGGAGGGCAGTGGGACTATCCCTATGCTTGGGCGCCAAATCAATTGATGGCCGACGAAGGCATGCGCCGCTATGGATTCAATGAGGCTGCGGACCGTGTCTCCTACGAGTTCCTTTCGATGGTCATGGAGAATTTCCAGCGCGACGGCACCATTCGAGAAAAGTACGACGCGGTGAAACGCTCCTCGGAAACGCAGGTGACCGCCGGGTATCACGTGAACATCGTCGGATTTGGATGGACCAACGGAGTTTTTCTTGTCCTGCTGCACGAACTTCCGCAGAGCGACGCCGGACGGCTGGCAAAGGAACAGGCTCAGGCGCCTGTCGCCGTGCACTAGAGTTTTGTTCAGGGATCGCTCAGACCGCCGCCGAGCGAATCAGTTCGAGCCGGGATTCATCTCGAGCAGGAGTTGCGCCCGTCTGGCCCGCGACCCACGACCCCATGCGATTTGCCGCCTCGTTCATCGCGGCAAGAGAATCACGACGCAAATAATGGTAAACGAGCGCCGCGGTGAACGCGTCTCCGGATCCCACGGTGTCCGCGACTCGTACGGGAATCCCGGGGTGCTCGTGTTTGGCATATTCACTGACAAGCAAGCTGCCACGGGCGCCGCGCGTGATACATACCAGCTTTGAATGAAATGTTTGGCGCAGCCACCGCGCGGTGGAGTCCTCGTCATGGAACGGAAAACCAAGCAGTCGCGCCACGATCGGAAGTTCGTCGTGATTCAATTTGATGATATCCGCTTGTTTCGCGGAATCGGCCAGGATCAGCGCGGTATAGTAAGTCTGGCGAAGATTTACGTCGAACACGCGCGTCGTTTGCGCTCGAATTGTTTTCAAAAAAGAGTGGATGGTTTGGCGAGAGTGCGTTGCCCGCTGCGCCAGCGAGCCGAAACATACCGCATCGGCCTTTTGCGCCAGTGACTGCCAGGCAGGCGTCCATTCAAAGGAGTCCCATGCCGCGGGCTCTGCGATTTGAAATGTGGGCTGTCCGCCCGCATCGACTTTGACCTGCACGGTTCCTGTCAGATACTCCGGATCAACCTGTACATTGGAAGTGCTAAGACCGAGGCGTTCGAGGTGGCGCTTCGCTTCATCGCCAAGCTCATCCTGGCCGACGCGGCTGGCAACGATGCCCTCATCTCCCAATAGACTTGTCATGTAAGCGAAATTCGCAGGCGCGCCGCCAAGCTGCCGGCCATCTGGGAAAATATCCCAGAGCAGTTCGCCGAGCCCCACCGTCGTGAACTTTTTCATAATGAAGAAGCCGCGTGCCCCTAGCGTTATCGCCAGATCGAGCCGAGTTTCCAGATGGAGAGCGAAAACACTTTGCCACGCCCGCTATCCGAATACAGCTCAATTCCGTCGCTCCCAGGTGAAGGATAGATGCGGTCCGTCAAGACGACTTCGCCATCGTTGACGAAGACTTCCACACTCGATCGGTCCAAGAAAACATGGAGCCTCACTGGGGAGTTTTGCTGCACCGCAGCTGTTTGGCGTCCCGGAAATTCTGGAGCGAAGGAAACATCTCCTGACCGAGTCCGGTCGATGAACACTTCCTTTTTGTCAGGAGTGAAACCCAAGTCTGTTTCTTCGTTTTTGCCAACGCGCAAGCGGAAACCAATCTCTTGCGCATTTGCTGGAGTTAACTCCGCTTCAATTTCCAAGGTGTCCCCCCTCACATTCGCAGCGCGCATCCTTTCGGTTGCCTCAGGGACGGTCACATTTGACATTCGTAACAACTCTTGCCGGCGCAGCCGTTTCGTTTCGACGATGGGTTTTTGGATAAGGCGAATCCCGTCAGGAAACTGCTTCAAGCCTAGCTCGCGCGGCAAGGACTGTGCTCCGCGCCAAATCGTAGTAGGCTCGCGGTTCGCGTACTGCCAATTGCTCATCCAGCCGATCCATATCCTGCGCCCATCCCTGGGAGGAATATCAGTAAACGAGTTCGTCGCGTAAAAGTCCTTGCCGTAATCGGCCCACAGCTCTTTGTCTGCGGCAGTTTCATTCGTAAACTTTACGCCGTCGAACGAACCCACAAAATATTCGACGCCAGTGCCGCCGGCCGGCGCGCCAGGATTGCGATTCACGACGAGCACCCACTTCTTATTCTTCGGATTGCCGTCCACTGACAATTCAAAAAGATCGGGACATTCCCACTGTCCTTTCTCTATAGGCGCGGCTTCAAACGAGCCCCGAAGCACCCAAGTCTTCAAATCAGGCGAATCAAGGAACACTGCTTTTCGCTCGTCCGCAAGGACCGCGACCATCACCCACTTTTTCTCCGGCGCATACCAGAATACTTTAGGATCTCGAAAGTCCGGCTGCCGCAAATCAGCGACCGGATTTCCCGAATAGTTTGTCCAAGTACGGCCTCGGTCGTTGCTAAAAGCAAGATTTTGCTTCTGCGAATTGTTTCCAGCGGCGGTATAGATCGCAATCAGGCACGAGGGATCTTGGGAATCAGCACCTTTGCAAAGCCCGCTCGAGTTATGCCAATCCACCACGGCGCTACCGGAATAGATCATGAATTTCCCCGGCTCTTCCGGAATCGCGACCGGCAGATTCTTCCAATGCAACATGTCCGCGCTGACCGCATGGCCCCAGCTCATGTGGCCCCATTCTGTTCCTTGAGGGTTGTACTGGTAGAACAAATGGTACTCACCTTTGTAATAGACGAGGCCATTGGGATCGTTCATGAAGTTCTTCGGCGGAGTGAAATGAAATTGCGGCCGCCATGGCTCGTCGTACATATTTTGCGGAAGCACTCCGCACGCAAAGGCCAAAGATACGGATGCCGCGAAGAGTCCGCGAACCAACTTAGAGAAATTGTTCATCGGAATCCGAATGACGGCCGGTTTCAAGGCTTCGCATTCTGCCTGTCTTCCAACTGACCGGCCACTTTTAGCTCGCGGTCCGCGTCTTCATTTCTTCCCAAGTTGCGGTAAGCCTCTCCCAAAAGGTGGTGCGGAATGGGATTATTCGGATCCATCGCCAGGGCGCGTTGGAGCGCCCTCACGGCGAGCTGCGTCTCACCTTTTTTTTCCAGGACCTTGCCGAGCAGAATATACGGCCCCGTCGAAGTGGGATCCAGCCAAATCGAACGCTGCAAGAGCCGCTCCGCATCGTCAAATTTCTGCACACGCGAGTAGCAATCCGCAAGCTTGTAATACGCCGCAGGATAGCCAGGATTAATCTCCAGCTCTTTTTGGAACTCCGCGATGGCCTGGTTGATTTGCGAATGGTATAGGTAAACTTCGCCGAGAAGCTCATGGGCTAAAGGAAGTTTCGGATCGAGTTCCACGGCTTTATGAGCGTATTCCTCCGCCACGGGACTAAAATCCTGCCGCAGCAACATTCTCGCCGTAAACAGATAGCTGGCCGCCGAATCCGCCGGGACATCAAACATTTTCGCGAACGCTTTGCGCGCGTTGGGATAGTCCTTCGTCTGGATGTAGCAAATCCCCAAGATATACGACGCATCCACATTCGCGGTCGGATACCACGTCTGCACTTTTTCGAGCTCCGGAATCGCCTCGGCAGGCCGTCCAGCCAAATAATAGGAAATCCCGAGCAGTTGCTCCGCTTCCGCGTCATTGGAATCTTCTTCGCGAGCTTTCTTCAAATAGAGGATGGCGTTTATGAAATCGCTTTTCTTGTAGTAAGCGGCTCCCATCTCATGCGCGAGTCCCTTCATATCCGGATGTTGAGTCTCGATTTCCTTGAGGGCAGCGATCGCCTCGTCGTACTTGCCTTGCTGCGAGAGCTTTCGCGCTTGGCTGAACTCGGCGGGAGGAATCTGCGAGGCATTTTGCGACAGGCGAGGAGCAACGGGAGAGGACGGGTTTTGCTGCCCACTGGCCCGTTGCGGATGCGCAGATGTCGCGGCCAATATCAAGCTGCTCAGGAACCCGACGGAATACCGGACAAGCTTCACCATGGACGTGACCCTATTCAACGGCGGAAACGATTAGAGCATAAAAAACGGGGAGCCGGTGAGGGCTCCCCGTGGGTTTGGGGTGTGTTGTGTTTTCTTTGTTAGAAAATGAATCTAAAGCCAAACTGCAGTTGACGCATCCCGGTCGGAGAACCCGGAGAATTATCGCCTTGGATGTCGGTGATCTGGCCGGCCGTGCCGCCACAGTCGACGCAGGTATTGCCCTGGTTGCCGTTGAAGCCCAAAACTGGATGGTTAAAGACGTTGTAGGCATCAAAGCGGAACTGCGCTTTGTAGCGCTCCGTGATGTTAAACGTCTTTGACAACGACATGTCATCGTAAAAAACGTGCGGGCCGCGATAAGAATCGAACACGGCGTTACCGATCTGGCCGCAAGCTGGAAGAGTGAAGGGCCCAGATGTCGGGCGAGCAAGAGTGCATGTGTTAAGGCCTTGATTGGCCGAATTTATAGCCGCTCCGTAGGAAAGTGGCGCAACTGGAGTAAACCAGTAGACGCACATCGTGGTGCTCCCAGGGCTGCACGGCGCCGTGGACTTTCCCACGCTTAACTTCTCGCCATTTGTCACGTTAGGTCGGCAGGGTCCAGCATCCGCGATGGCGCCGCATTCCCCGATGCTAGGCGTCCATGGCAGACCGGAACCCCAGGTCAAAGTGTTACTCACTTGCCAGCCGCCAATCGCAAGGTCCATCGCCCGGCTAGCATCGCTCAGGAAATGTTTGCCCCTGCCAAAGGGCAGCTCATAGATAGAGTTAATAACGAATTCATTATTACGGTTGTTTGGGTTGGGGCCGTATGCGAACGATTTGTTTACGTCGTAATATCCCGAATCGTACGCGTAGGCTCGAGAGAAAGTGTAATGAGCAAGGAACTGCAGCCCGTAGCTCGTCCGTTTTTCCGCCTTTATCTGTAGCGCGTTGTAGTTGTTGTTGGCGTCGTTGCCAAAATAATTGCCGACGCCCCCCGAGCAACAAGGCGTGTAGCCTGTACCTGTATACGGGAAGGAGTAAACACCGTTCAAGAAAAACTCGCGGCGCTGGTTTGCCGGTACGCTTGGCACGAAGGACACCGAGCAATTCGGCGTACAAGTCACAGGGGCGGTACCGGTACCGATAGCAACGTCGTTCAAGCCATAGGAAGGACCTGTCCCGGCAAACATATGAGTTCCTTTGTTGCCGACGTAACTCACGGTAATGTTGAGAGTAGAAGTTACTTGGCGTTGAACCGTGGCATTCCATTCATCAATCGTTGGAAGCCTCTGAACCCGCGGACGGATATAGGTGGCAGCCGTACCGTCGGGCCCGAGCAACGGCAAGTAGCCATTTGTATTCAAGTCGTTTATAAGATTTGCAAATGGGTATGCTGGCGGGCCGTTAACAAGATTGAAAACCGCACTGCGATTATCCGTATACGCGGAGCCATTGAAATTCGAGTCTGAAAGTGATTGTGATGCCAGAACCGGAAGGTTTTGCGTGACGGCGTGGCCGAAATTGGAACCGAACACGCCAATATCGAATCCGCGGCCGTACCCGATGCGTATAACTGTCTTGGGATCGAATTGATAGGCAAAGCTAACGCGCGGAGCGAAGGCTTTGTACGTATTCGCCACGCCGCCATTATCTGAAACGCCGCCGTAGCCAGCCACGAGAAGCTCGCCATTATTCAAGTCTCCAAAACCAGCGTTGCCCTTGGCGGTGACCGCTTCTGGATTGTAGATTTCCCAGCGCACGCCATAGGTCATGGTGAACTTCGGGCTGACGCGCCAGGTGTCCTGCCCATACAAGAATTGGCGCCACTGATGGCCGATGGCCTGAACGTTGGGTGGGCTTACGAAGCGCTGGAACGAGTTAACATCGCCGAGTAACATTGTAGCCAGACCAAGACCAAAACTCCCGGCGTTGCCTGTCCCGTACTGGTCGAAGTTCAGAATACCAGTGCGGCTGGAGTCGCTGGGGATGCGAAGGTTCGTGGCATAGCGAATGTCCGCGCCAAATTTGATGCTGTGATTTCCCAGGACGCGCGTCCAGTTATTCACGAACTGGATTTGACGCTCTCTCTCCGTCAGCGGGCAGTTGCAACGTCCGATGTTCAGCCCATCTCCGAATGCAGAGAGACCGCCGTTTCCGCCGCCATTGCCATTTTGTGTGAAATTGAACCCTGAGAGACCGCCGGTGGTTGGCGGACCCTGGATGCCGGCCCCGGAGTTCAGGCCGGGGAACCCGAATCCGTCCATGGGACTCGCGGATGCGTCCGAGTAATGTGTCACGGGATTGTACTGAAACCATCCCACGCGGAAGTCGGTCAGCCAATTCGTGCCGAACGCTTTTGTGAAGCCGCTGGCCAGGCTGTAGTCGTGGTTCGTGGAGGTGCCATTCAAGCCGCCGGGCCCAAAGCCGGCACCACCGAGGGCACCCAAACCGCCTAGGCCCGACAAGTTGAAATAGTCAAGGCTGAAACGTCCGAAAACTTGATAGTTATGGGGAGCGTTGTAATCGATGCGAGTGTCAAAGGAATACTGATTATAAGGGCCGTTGCCCGTCGAAACGAAGTTGTTGTTGATTCCCGTTATGCCCGTACCCGTACCTGACACAGGAACCGTCGGCGTCGGAAACTCGGCAAGAAGCTTGCCCATCCCCGCCGGAATCATGGAGATGGGAATCATGTTGTTGAGGAAGGGAGTGCGGCCGGAGCCATCCGTTGAGTTTCCAGTCGTCGGGTCGTAGACCTGCCCGCTATGAACGCCGTTTACAAGTGGCCCGTAGGCGTCGAGATACTGGCTCAAATCGCAGAAGCCCGGCGTTGCGCTCGCGGCATTCGTTGCGGGATTGCAAGTGCTCAGTGCTTCCGCCGTCGGAATTGTATACTGGTTGGTGATCCCCTGTATCTGTTTCGTGCCCTGATAGTCTCCAAAGAAAAAGAGCTTGTCCTTGAGGATAGGTCCACCGACGGATCCACCAAATTGTTTCCAGGTTGCGGGAGCAAGCGGCACACCGGGCTTGTTGGTAAAAGGATCCCGTGCCTGCTGGTCGCTATTGCGGTAATAATAGAAACCCGTGCCGTGGAATTCGTTGGTGCCAGATTTGATCGACACACCAACATTGCCAGCGACCGCGTTGCCCGATTCCACGTCATAGTCCTGGAGAGCTATCTTCGTTTCCGCGATAGCATCGAGGTTGGGATTAACAACGATAATGCCCAAGATGGCGTCTTGATTATCCGTCCCATCGAGCTCGAAATTGGTGCCGGAAAAGTGTTGTCCGTTGACAAAGATTTGGCCGCCGCCTTGGGGGTTTTCGGTCGCGGCATGGCTCCAGCCCACCAGTTTTTGGGTACCGGGAGAGAGCAACTCGAAGTTGGTGAAGTTGCGATTGAGCACGGGCAAGTCTTGGATATACTGCTGGTTAAATTGAATGTCTACGTCTGCACGGTCAGTCTGGAGTTGTGGAACAGCACCCGTGACTTCCACCGTTTGTGTCACTGCGCCGATTTCCAGTGCGGCATTGACGCTCGCTGCGGTGTCCGCCGATACCGTGACACTTGGAACGTCGTAGGCTTTGAAGCCGGTCGCCTCGACGTGAATCTTGTAGGCATCTGGGATTAAGTGAGTGACGGAGTAATTTCCGCTTTCATTGGTCGTCGTATCGTAAGTAAAGCTCTTAGTCGTCGAAGTCACCGTTACCTTGGCTCCGACCACCGCATTTCCTTGCGGGTCCGTCACGGTGCCGATGATGCTTCCAAACACCGCCTGACCGGAAGCTTTCGGCGCCAACATCAAGATTAGGCCAAACAGAACCGCCAGACCTGCCGCTGCGAGTCGCTTCTTCATCCCACCCCTCCTTGCCAACCCGATTCCTATTGGTATCGAATTTCTCAGAGCAATCGCCAAAGAGCGCTGCACTGACGCAGGGCAAACTTGACTTTGCCGCGCCCTCGAACATCGCCCACTTTCTAATTGGTTAAACGTGATTAGGAAGGCTGCGCCTGGACTGCCATAGAGCTAGCCAAGCTCAACCGTGAAATGCACCCCCATCGCACACTAAGGCGCCCTCGACATGCGCCTCGCACAAACGCACCCGATCGATACGCTTTCCCGTTTTGCAGCCCTTACCGTAAAATCCTCGGTCGCACCGGGCGCATCACGGCCAATGCCGTTATATTTATGCGTACTATTTGTTTTTTGGCTTCGAGTTGGAAGTCTCAATGCGTCTGATACGGTTACATCCATTAACTCTCCATCTTGCAGAGACTTGCGCGACTTGTTACACTCCCGTTACTTCAACGTATCAAGGAATGTTGTGAACGAGCAGAACCATCTCCTCGAGCAGATCGAGCGTCTCACCGCCAGCCATCCTCTCCATGGCTCCGAATCTCTCTGTAAACTGCTCCGCTATTTGGCCAAGCATGCCATCGAACACCCCGGTACCCCAATTAAAGAGTTCCAAATTGCGACCGAGGTTTTCGGCCGCTCTCCGGACTTCGACCCGCAGCTCGATTCGATGGTCCGGGTGCAAGCCGGCCGCCTCCGCTCAAAGCTCGCTGAGTATTACGGCTCGGACGGGCAAGACGACTCTATGGTGGTCGAACTCCCCAAGGGCACTTATTTGCTTTCCTTCCACAACCGCAATTCCTCTGCGCCCAAACCCGCCTCCTCAAACCGGAACGAGGCTCCCGGGACAGAATCCTTCGCGAAGAACCCGGAACGCCGTTTAGGGGCCGAAGTCATCTCACTTTCTATCTTCTTGGCAGCGGCCATCGCGGTAGTCGTTTGGTTGCTCGCAACGCGCAATGCCCCTCCCGCGAGCTTGGCAAACCAAGCTGACCCAGCTCCAGCCGCGTTTCGCGTCTTCTGGAAAGGATTTACCTCAGGGCCCGATGAGCCCTGGGTCGTTTTCAGCAATGCGGCCTTTATTGGTCGTCCCGAGATCGGAATGCGCTATCGCGATCCTAAGCGAGACGCGGGAGTTCCCATTCTGGACCACTACACAGGCGTCGGCGAGGTTCTGGCGGTCCACGATCTCGATGGCGTCTTCGCCTTGCTTCACCGCCATATTCGCGTCAAACGTGGCAGCCTCTTCTCCCTTGACGATGCCAAGAACAACAATTTGATTTTTATCGGTTCCCCCGTGGAGAATCTTTCGCTCTTGGAAATTCCCGGCACGCAGGAATTCGTTTTTGAGCAGATTACCTCCGGTCCTCGCAAAGGTGATCATGCCATCATCAACATGCACCCTGAACCGGACGAGGCCAAGGAATTCTTCGCAACTCCTTCTGGTCAGCCTCTCACCGAAGATTACGCGGTCTTGGGTCTGGTCAAAGGAATGAATCAGGGACAATCCATCCTAATTCTCGCGGGAAATACCACGATCGGCACTCAGGCAGCCGTTGAATACGTCTGTACACAAAGCTCGGTCGAGGAATTGCTCTTGCGCCTCTCTGTTTCTCAAAATGGCGAACTCAAACCTTTTGAAGCTGTGATTCGTGTGAAAGTCGCTCGCGGCGTTCCCGTGGAAACCGAACTGGTTGCCCTGCGCAAGACCGGTTACTAGCAAATAGGGTCCTACTTATGACTTGCTAGCTAAAGGCTGTTGCAAAACAGAGAGCCTAACCCCTTGATTGACGCGGGCAGCTGACGAAACGGCGTGGCAGATCTGCTGGTTTGCTTATCTTTGCAAGCAAATTTCTGCGAAAAAGTGCGGTGATTTCATCTTTTCCCTTGACAATGTATATATTACTCGATATAATCGAGTACGTTGTGATCAACTCTACCTCCCACCAACCCTGGCTCTTCTATTCCCCCTTGGCCCTGCAAGCTGCACTGCTCAAAGACGATTTGCTCGATCCCGTCGATCAACTCTTGGAGGATCCCGCTTTGGTTGATTTGGTCCAGCAATGTCTGGCGGCACGTTCCCCCGCCTCAGCGCGCACCGGGCGACCCGGCATCCCTCCCGATCGCGTGCTGCGCTGTTGTGTCATGAAGCACCTGAAGGGCTGGAGCTTCCGCGATCTGGAACGGGAACTCCGCAGCAACTTGGTGTATCGGCGGTTCACCCGCTTCGATGCCGAAGTCACGCCCGATTTCACTACCTTCAGCCGAACCTTCGCGTTGTTGACTCCGCAGGTCACCGAACAAATTAATCAGCGGGTGGTGAGCCTGGCGCGTGAGCAAGGCGTAGCACACGGACGTAAACTTCGCACTGACACCAGTGTCGTGGAAAGCAACGTTCACTACCCCACGGACAGCTCGCTTCTGGGCGACAGTATCCGAGTGCTCAGCCGCAGTCTCGAACGGATCGCCGCCGAGTGTAAGGACGGAGCCCTGAACGTGGTGCATCACGGGCGCGCGGTGAAATATCGCCTGCTGGAGATCAGCCGCGCTGCCAAGTCACTTACGGACGCCAACAAACAGCGGATGCGGGATAGTTACCAGAAGTTAGTGGGGCTGACCCGGAGCGTGGTGCGGCTGTCGCTGCAAAGTGAGAATGTCCGGTTTGTGCAAAGTAGAAATGTCCGGTTTCATGGGTGGCCGAGGGGCCCATGGAAACGGAGCGAATCACGTTGAGCCAACGGGAACGGGACCGATTGAAAGTGCTGCACGAAGTAAATCAGAAGCATCTGACGCAAGTAGCCGCGGCCCAGCGGCTGAAAGTAACCGACCGCCACGTGCGGCGGATGCTGCTGGGCCTGCGCCAGCGTGGCGATGGTGCGCTCGTTCATGGACTGCGCGGCCGACCCTCGAACCGCCGGCTGAGCGGCGAGGTTCGAGCAGAAGATTCTGGCGCGGCTGCGCCAGCGTTACGCGGATTTCGGCCCCACGCTGGCCGCCGAACACCTGGCTCAGGAAGGTTTGGCGGTGAGCCGGGAAACGCTGCGGAAATGGATGACCAAGGCGGCCTTGTGGCGGCCGCGACGCCAGCGTGTGAAGGCCGTGCATGTGTGGCGCGAGCGCCGAGCCAGTTTCGGAGAGTTGGTGATGCAGGACAGCTCACCGTTTCGCTGGCTGGAGGATCGCGGTCCAGCTTGCCATCTCATCGCCCTGATCGACGATGCCACCAGTCGCATCTGGGGGCGGTTCACCGAGCACGACACGACGGAAGAGAACCTGCGAACCCTCGCAGGATGGCTACGGCGCTATGGACGTCCTTTGGCCCATTACACCGATAAAAACAGCATCTTTCAAAAGGCCGGTCCGCCGCCGCTTCCCGAACAACTCCGGGGAGATCCGCTGCGCACGCAGTTTGGGCGAGCGTTGAACGAACTGGGAATCGAATGGATCGCGGCGCACAGTCCGCAGGCCAAAGGGCGTATCGAGAGGCTCTTTGAAACGCTGCAGGACCGTCTGGTGAAGGAGATGCGGCTGGCGGGGATCGACAGCATCGCCGGAGCCAACCATTTTCTGGAAATGCGCTTTCTTCCCGAGTGGGAACAGCGCTTCACGGTGACGCCCCGTAACCCGCGCAATGCCCATCGGCGGCTGGGGCAGGAGCATCGCCTGGAGGAAATTTTGAGTGTGCGCGCAACGCGCAGGGTGGCGCAAGACCACACCGTCAGCTGGGACGGAAATCACTGGGGAGTCGTGCGGGAAGAAGTTTGTGCGGGGCTGCGTGGAGCTTCGGTAGAGATCGAACGACGGTTGGACGGGAGCCACTGGCTGCGCTACCGGGGCCGCTATCTGCGCTTGCGTTCCTGTCCGGCACCGGCGCGGCCGCCCGCAAGTCCTTCCGGCCTACGGCCTCCAGGACTTGCGGGACGAACACCGAAACCCCAAAACAAAATCAAACCTAAATACCATGTGCCTGCAGAGCACCCCTGGAGAAGAACCATGGAAGCGGACATTTCTACCTGGCGGAAAACCGGACATTTCTACTTTGCGTTGACACGGAGCGTGGTGCGGCAGGCCAGCGAAGTGGTGCAACGATGGAGGAAGGGACGGCTGAAAGTGGTGGGCAAGTTCCTGCGGGTAGAAGCACAGATCGACCAGCTGCGGCACTTTCTACCCTTGGTGGAGAAGGTGATCACGCAAACCAAGGAACGAGTGTGGGGTGGAAACTGTCACGTGAAAGGTAAAGTGTTGAGTCTGTTCGAACCGCACACCGAAGTGATTCGCAAAGGGAAAGCACACAAACCCAACGAGTTTGGTAGGCTGGTGCGGATTGACGAGGTGGAAAACGGCATCGTCAGCGGCTACCAAGTTCTCGAGGGCAATCCGGACGATCACACGGCCTGGATGCCGGCCCTCGAACAACATCAAGCTTGCTTCGGGCGTGCGCCGCAGATGGCTACTGCCGATCGAGGTTTTTTTTCCGCCAAAAACGAACGTGAGGCGCAAGAGCTAGGGGTAAAGAAAGTAGTGCTGCCAGCGCCCGGACGTCTCTCGGTCAAGCGGGCCAAGCAGCAGAAGCAGCGCTGGTTCCGGCGAGCGCTGCGCTGGCGAGCCGGCTGTGAAGCTACTATCAGCACCTTGAAGCATCCCTTCTCGATGTTGCGAGCCAGGTACAAAACCGACCCTGGATTTCAGCGCTACGTGGGCTGGTGTGTGATTACCAAAAATCTGTTTTCCATCGCTCGCTATCAAGAGCGCAGGAGGATCAATGGCAAGGTCGATTGATTCCACTGCCCAACGACGCAAACTGCTGGGCGAGATTGCACGTCTAGCAGAGATCGCTATTTTCGGAACCCTATCGGAAACTTACCGCACCTGCGGACAAGCGGGCTGCCACTGCCAAGGAGATGGACCCAAGCATGGTCCGCATCTGAATGTGAGCTACCGTGGGGAGAAGGGTAAGACTACCGGCTACTATGTTCCTAAGGCAGCGCAAGAGGCCACGCGCGAGGGGGTCGCCGCCTGGCAAAAAATACAGGAATGTCTACGAGAACTGGCGGAGCTAAATAAGGAACGGAATTTGCAGAGTGCCCGCGAGGCCGCTTCACGATGAAGCCAAGGTTCTGGTTAGCCATGGTCTGCTGGGCATTGGTGTGTCTGGTGCTCGGCCTCAGTCAGCAAGCCGGCCTGTACCACTCGTCACAGGTTTCGGGTTCAAGCCAATGGTTGGATCGATGCAGAGAACCCGCGTCTGGCTCGCCCACTGCGTCGGTCGTCGAAAGCACGCAATTCGATCTGGCTCGTGCTGGACCACTCACATCTTTGGTCCTCGAGGATTCGTGGAGTAAGGGAAATATTGGCCCACCCGGGCAAGAAACCCATGGGCCACCCGGAGACGATCGGAATTTGGCGGTTGCCGGTAAAAGACCGAAGTTCAAAACAACAACGAGCCACCTTGCCCCAAGAAATACTTGACTCAGCCGACGGAATTTGAAGAATCAGGGGTTTTGCAACACCCTTTAGCTAGGGGCCTTCAAACGAGGGTCCAGTCCGGCCGCCTTCTGAAATTCTTTCGCCGCCTCTTCCTTATCGCCCTTCCGTTGCAGCGCCAAGCCAAGCTGGTAATGCGCGGCGGCGTATCCCGGCATCGATTGGATGGCGGTCCGAAATTGCGTAATGGCTCCGTCCAAATCCCCTGCGTTCAGAAGCCTGCGTCCGGAGTTGGTGGCGAAGACTGCCGCCTGCTCGCTTGATTTTTGTTTCAACAACTCCATTCCCTTGCGGCTCTCCGCTGCGGCCCCTTCTGCATCTCCCAGTTGACGAAGCACCGCACCCAGATTCGTATGCGCGCCCGCAAAATCCGGCTGCAAACGGATCGCTTCCCGCAAAGCATCGGCCGCCGGCTGCAAGTCGCCTTTTTGCTTTAGCACCGAGCCCAGGGTGTAATAAGCCTCGGCGTAGTCGGGCTTTGCCTGGACCGCCGCCCGCAATTGTTCCGCTGCCGACGCAAAGTTTCCTTGTTGCCATAAGGTCACGCCTAGCGTGTAGTAGGCATCCGCGAGCTTCGGATCCAGCTCCTCAGCCTTCTTAAACTCCGCGATGGCGTCGGGCAATCGATCTTTCATCTTCAACGCAAGCCCCAAATCGTAATGAAACGTCGCGTTTTGCTGCTCCATTTTTATCGCTGCCTGAAAATGCGCTACAGCGGCGTCAAAATCCGTCCTTTGTAAATAAGCATCGCCTAAATTGGCTTCATATCCCGCGTCGCTGGGCTTTAATTTCAGCGCCGCCTGAAATTCCAAGATGCTGTTTTCCGCGTCCCCGGTCTGAAGCAGCGCGAGCCCCAGGTCGTTATGCACATCCGCGCTTTCTGGCTCAATCTTTAAAGCCTGCCGGAATGCGGCCACCGCCTCCTCCGCGTTCCCCGCGCGTTGCAACAAAATCCCTAAATGTCTCTGCGCGTCCGCGTTTGTAGGATCCAGCCTCGCCGCTTCCTGAAACTGCGGAAGAGCCTCCTCAATGGCTCCTTTCAGTTCAAGCGCCTGTCCCAAGTAGTCATGCGCCTGCGGATTCTCGGGCTCCAGCGTCGCCGCCGCGCGCAACTCAGGCTCTGCCCCCTCGAGGTCTTTTTCTTGTAGCCGTAAAACTCCCAAATGCAAATGTGCCGCCGCGAATTCCGGCTGCATTTTCAATGCTTCGGAAAACTGGTCTGCAGCTGCATCCAGCTTCGATTGCTGAACCAGGATCGAACCGAGATCATCGTGCAGTTCTGGCCGGTTGGGCTCCAGCGCGATCGCCGCGTCTAATTCCTGAATGGCGCCGGCGTCTTCGCCCGCATACGAAAGAGCGCGGGCCAAAATATGGTGCGTTTCCGAGTCTTTTGGAGCCAACCGAACCGCTTCCTGTGCCGCAAGGATCGCGCCCTTCGAATCGCCTTCTTGCAGCAGGGCGCGGGACAGATTCATGTGTGCCTGCGCAAAATCCGGTTTCAATTTCACTGCGGTCTTAAACTCGGCAATCGCTTCGTCGGTTTTCCCCTGCGCGAGCAAAACCCATCCCAGCGAATTGTGCGGCTCCGGGCTCGCGGGAACTAATTGGAGAGTCTTTTCAAAAGCCGCGCGTGCTCCCTCCAAGTCCCGCCGTTCCAACGCCTGCATCCCCTGGCCGTAAAGCGAATTCGCAGCCGCGACATCAGCGCTGGTCTTTGACTTTTCCTTCTGCGCCCGCGCGCTGCCGCAAGAAAACACAAGCACCCCGGCAAGCGCGCCTAGTCTTACGCCGGCCTTCAACCGGCGATGCAGGTTTTGTGATCCCATGTCAAACCTTCGTTTGGTGCTTCGCCTTGACCCTGCTGTACCCGCACCTTAGTATGCCAAGAGTTCATGATTTCCGGTCCGACCCATCGTTCGCATTTCCCTTTGAAACGCTCTTGGACTTTTCTTACCGTGCTCTTGCCTGTTTCTCTTCTCGTCGGCGCCGCGCAACTTCCGAAAACCACGCCAAAGCCCCTGGCCCACTTCATCGACATCGCGCAAAAAGCCGGCCTCTCTGTCCACGAAATCTTCGGCGGCGTAAACACCAAGAAATACATCATCGAAACCACCGGCACCGGCGTCGCCATTTTCGACTACGACAACGACGGCTGGCCCGACATCTTCATCGTCAACGGCACCACTCTCGATCCATCCCCATCGGCTAAACCTCCGACCAGCCATCTCTACCACAACAATCACGACGGCACTTTCACCGACGTCACGCAAAAAGCTGGCCTGACTCACACCGGCTGGGGCCAGGGTGTCTGCGTCGGCGACTACGACAACGACGGCTGGGAAGATCTCTACGTCACCTACTACGGAAAAAACGTCCTCTATCACAACAACGGCGACGGCACTTTCACTGACGTCAGCGAAAAAGCCGGCGTCGCGGGCTCCGGAAAATCCTGGGGCAACGGCTGTGCCTTCGTCGACTACGACCGCGACGGCCATCTCGATCTCATGGTCGCGAATTACGTCGATTTCGATCTCGCCACGGCCCCCGCTCCCGGCGACCGCCCTTCTTGTATGTGGAAAGGCGTTCCCGTAATGTGCGGCCCCCGCGGCCTAACTCCCGCGAAAAATATTCTCTATCACAATCGCGGCGACGGCACCTTCGAAGACGTCACCAAAAAATCCCATATCGATCAGGCCGACGGCCATTATTCCCTAAGCGTCTCCACACTCGACTACGACAACGACGGCTGGCCCGACATTTTCGTTGCCTGCGACAGCACCGCCAGCATTCTCTATCACAACAATCGGGACGGCACCTTCACCGACGTCGCCATCACCGCCGGCGCCGCTTTCAATGACGACGGCCGCGCGCAAGCCGGCATGGGCTCAACCGTCGCCGATTACAACGGCGACGGCACCCTCGACATCTTCAAAACCAATTTCTCCGACGACACCTCCACTCTCTATCGCAACAACGGCAACGGCACTCTTGACGACGTTACTTTCCCCGCCGGCCTCGGCCTCAACACCAAATATCTCGGCTGGGGCGCCATGTTCTTCGATTTCGATAACGACGGCTGGCCCGATCTGCTCCTCGTCAACGGCCACGTCTATCCCGAAGTCGATAGCCAGCATCTCGGCAGCACGTTCGAAGAGCCGCGCATCCTCTATCACAACAATGGCAACGCCACTTTCACCGACATCTCCGCCGACGCCGGTCCCGGCATCACCACCCCGCAATCTTCGCGTGGCCTCGCCATCGGCGATCTCTGGAACGACGGCCAACTCTCCGCCGTCATCAGCAATATGAACGCCCCACCCAGCCTCCTCGTCAACGACGTCCGCACCCCCAATCACTGGATCGCTTTCCACCTCATCGGCGCGTATCCTGCCGCCACGAAAAGCTCCAATTCACCGGCACCCCTTCATCCAGCCACCCAGACTAGGCAGCAGCGCAGTTCTTCATCCTTTACTTCCTCTACCTCCTCAACTTCCTCTACCTCCTTTGCCTCCTCTCGCGACGCCCTCGGCGCTCGCATCACCATGAAAGCCGGCGGGCGCCTCTTCGTCGACGAAGTCCGCAGCGGCTCGAGCTACGATTCCAGCAGCGACATGCGCGTCCACTTCGGCCTCGGCTCCGTCACCAAACTCGACTCCATCGAAATCCGCTGGCCCAGCGGCCTCACCGAAAAATTCGATAATCTCGCCGTCGACAAAATCCATACCATCAAGGAAGGGACCGGCGTCGAAGTGAAATCCGACGCCAAACCGCTGATGGTGACGCCATGAAGAAATCCCCCGCCAAAACCAGGCCGAAACCGAAATCGCCTCCAGCCGAAAATCGCAAACTCACTCCAAAATCTTTCAAAGCCGCCCTCGAGCGCATGCGATCCAATCTCGGCTGGGTCATCGTCTGGATCCCCTTCAACGTCCATAAAACCTGGGGCTCTCGCGGCAACTTCCGCGTGAAAGGCGAAATCAATGGTTTCCCGTTTCGCACATCGCTTTTCCCCACCCGCAAAGGCATTCATTTTCTTCTGGTGAACAAAAAAATGCAGTCTGGCGCAAACGTCTCCGCGGGCAACACCGCCGACTTTCTTCTGGAACCCGACACTGCCGAACGCATTATCTCGACGCCGTCCGAACTCCAGCGCCTGCTCGCCCAAACCAAGCCTCTTCTCCGCTGGTATGGCGCTCTGAGTTATTCCTATCGCAAGTGGTTTACGGATTCCGTCAATCAGCCCAAAAGCCCCGCCGCACGCGCCCGCCGCGCCGAGCAACTCGCCGAGCAGCTTCTCTCCGCCATGGAAGCCGAGCGCGAACTTCCGCCCGCTCTGAAGTTGGCTTTCACGCGCGATCCCCGCGCCCTCGAAGGATGGAACCTCATGTCGCCAATCCAGCGCCGCGCCCAGCTAATCGCCATCTTCTACTATCGCTCGCCCGATGCCCGCGCCCGCCGCATCGACAAAGTAGTAGAATCCGCCATCACCCTGGCCGACAAAAAATCCAATAAATAAATTCACGCTCCGCATCCTTCATTTCAAAACATCCGCACCCGCCTTGGCGCATTGCGCATCCTGGGCGCTAGCCGCACCAGAAACACCGATTGCCCCCACAATCTTTCCGTCCATCACCAGCGGTATCCCGCCCTCGACCGGCATCGCATCCCTCAGTTTCAAAACTCGCAACCCGTCGCCTCCAGCGGCCAGCGCATCCTGAAACGCCTTCGTCGGCCTCTTGTAAAGCGCCGCCGACCGCGCTTTATCAATCGCCACATTTGCGCTGCCCAGCTGCGTGTTGTCCATCTTCTCGTAGTAAACCAAATTCCCGCTCGTATCGACGATTGCCACCGCCATACTCCAGTGATTCTTCTCCGCTTCGGCCAACGCCGGCGCTGCCACCTTCTTAGCGTTCTCCAGGCTCACGTTCGCTCCATACGGCATCGGTGCCTGTGTCTGTGCCTGCGCGATCGCCACTCCCCCAATCGCGATCATCGCCGCAATCATCGAGCCCACCACGGTTATATGTGCCATGCTCTTCTCCTCCACCTTCAGCGTTTACGTCTGTCCAGCTCTTGCCGCTCACCACCTCGGTACAACTTCATCGCAAAATCGCCGGGCTCCTCATTCTTCCCGCTTGATCGACACATAAATCGGCCCCGCCCCAAACAAACTCACCAAAAACCAAGTGAGTCGCCCCGCTTTGCTCACCGCCTGAAACTTCAAGTGCTCTCCCGCCGCCACATCCAGCTCCACCGTCTTCCAATTCCACGTATTGTCCACCTGCAACTTATGGTGCCCCGCCGAAGCCTGCACCGAAATCGTGTCTCCGTAAAACAATTCCCCAACTTTCTCTCCATCCAGCTTCACGATGATTTGCCGCTGCTGCGCGTCATCCGGCGATTTCCTCCGAATCGTGATCGTGCCCGCGGCAGCCCTCTCTTTTCGCTCTGCCGCCGCTTCTATTCCTACCGGCGTTTCTGAAGTTGCAGGATCCACCCGCGCACGCCCCTTCCTGTCGCTACCCCGCCCTCAATCGCCATAGATGCTACCCCTCCCCGCCCCACGCCAACATAAATTCTTCCAGCCGCGGCCCGGTAAGGCCATCGGTTCCTTCGCTGTCAACCCGCCAGCCCTATTCACCCTCAGCCTCGAAGGGAGCAAATCCGAAGCGAGCGTAGCGAGGCATCTGCTTTACTCCCTTCTTCTCTGTGCCCTCTGTGACTCCGCGCCCTCTGTGTAAAATCCTGTTCCTCCTTTTCGCAATAAACTCCGGCCCAGATTACAAAGTAAGCCAAACTACATCTTGACTTACATTCTAAACGCCGGTATACTCTTTCTCAGTAGGACTACCCATGAAGAGCGAAGTCTCCACAGTCACCACCAAAGGCCAGCTGGTCATCCCCGCAAAACTCCGCCGCAAGTACGCCATTCGCGATGGCACCCAGGTTGCCTTCCTCGAGGAAGAGAACCGCCTGGTCCTCCAGCCGCTCACCCCCAAATTCGTCAGCAGCCTCCGCGGCTCTCTCAAGGCCGAACCATCCGCGTTGAAAATCCTGCTCGACGGCCGCAAACACGAGCGCCAGCTCTGAACGCTTCACTGGATGAAGCGCCCTAAGCCATGAAACGAATCGTCCTCGGTGCCAGCGCCCTCATGACCTTCTTCGAAAACCGTCCCGGCGCGGATAAAGTCGAAGACCTCATCCATCTCGCAGTCGCTGGTAAACGCCACCTGCTAATGTCCGTCGTCAACTGGGGCGAAGTCTACTATTCCACCTGGCGTGTCCACGGCCCCGGCGTCGCCCGCAAAATCATCGAAGACATTGCCCAGCTCCCCATCGAACTCGTCGCCGCCGATCTCGAACTAGCGCGCGCTGCCGCCGATCTCCGCGCCAATCACAAACTCCCCTATACCGACTGCTTCGCCGCCGCCCTCGCCGCCCACCACAAGGCCTCGCTTGCCACCAGCGACAAAGACTTCGCCGTCGTCGAAAAAAGGCTCGACATTCTCTGGACCACCGCGTAGACGCCGCGCGCTCTGCGTCACCCTAGCCATTCCGAACTGCGTACGGTGCAGTTTTGGCGTATAATCAAATTCGCCTGTTCTTCGCCTCCGATCCGGAGGGGGTAGAGCCTGGTACGCGTAAGGTTAATTGCTGCATCATGTAACAATATTTTTTCCATTTCCCAGAGCCTGCGGTCGGTTAGATTAGGATCATGGCCAAGAAGGAACTCAACTTCAATATCGACGGCACGAGTCCGCACATTCTCCCGATGGCGCGGTTGGCTGAGTATTTGCGAGAACTCGCCGCGGTGCTCGGCAGTCAAGAAGGGGTCCACTTTCTCCGAGTTGGTGAAGGCAGCGCAGCCTGCACTATGGAAGTCGACGAGGATGAAGAGGCAGCAATCATTGCCCGAGTTCAAGGCGTGACTGGGCGACACGCACCGAAAGAAGCTATCAAAGCATACGAATCGCTGCGTGCCCTACTCCAAAAGGATGAGGTCTCTGCGGAGCTTGAGCTCGATAGTGGCGAAGTCATTCTCGATTTTTCACTTCCTTCGGATAAACAAGAGGAAACTTTCGGTCCATTCTGGCAGGACGGCGCGTTGGATGGAATTCTTGTTAAGATCGGAGGACTTGATGAAACCATTCCGGTCCATCTGATCAACGAGGGCTCTCACTACATTTGCAATGCAACGAAGGAAGTTGCCAGGCAACTAGCCCATCGTCTCTACGGATCGCCAATCAGGGTGCATGGCAGGGGAAAGTGGTATCGAAACGCCGCAGGTCAGTGGGAAATGCGATGGTTCAATATCGACCGGTTCGAGGATTTGGACTCTGCGAGTCTTCCCGAGTTGGTAGCTCGCCTTCGCGCCATACCTGACAACCCACTAATGTTTTTGAAAGATCCGATCGCCGAGATCCTCAAGGTCCGGCACGGAGACGAATAGATGGTCGGATTCGATTCCACCTTCTTGACCCTTATGTTTGTGCCAAACGCGCCCTGCCCCGTTGACAGGGCCAGGGAGCGAATCGAATTTCTAATATCAGATTTGCACGGACGTGGCGAGAGGATCATCATTCCGACTCCGGCCCTGAGTGAAGTCTTAATAAATACTGGCCACGCCACAAAGCAAATTCTCCATGATCTTACACACTCTCCAAAATTTGTCATTGCTCCGTTTGAAATTAGGGCTGCCCTCGAAGTGCGCTGATGTCCAAGGCTGCGCAAACAAAAGGTGACAAAAGAGGAGGGGTGACCGGAACCTGGGCAAAAGTTAAATCCGATCGCCAGATAGTTGCCATCACGAAAGTATTCGGCGGCACGGCAATTTATTCCGAAGATAAGGGGTTGTGCAAGGTTGCAGTGGCGTCTGGACTGAAGGCGATAACCGTACGCGATCTCAGCCTCCCTCTTCGGAAGCCTGAGGGGCCCGGCTTGTTTGGAGACGAGTTCTGAACCGCGCATGGCGAAGATGGACGGGGTGCCGTTGCGTCTTAAAACCAACAGGTGACGCACGCCGTCGTCATACCCTCAATATGCCGCTTGCGCATCACGACTAGAACCGGGTGCCGCATCCTTTGCGATTTTCAAGGGTGCGGGTTTTGACCTTGCGGCCGATGGTCCCTCATTTCAGCCTGCCGCCACCTTCTCCAATCGCTCCAAAGTATCGGGATAATTCCGCACCAGGAGCACCAGCGCCGCGGCCTGCGGATTCGGCTTGGCCCGCCCCTGTTCCCACTTCTCCAGTGTTCTCACATTGATTCGCAGCTTCCGCGCAAAGACCGCCCGCGAACACCGCATTCTCTTGCGTGTCTCCCGGATGAACTTGGAATTCACCGTGGGAAGCGGTGCCGCTTCCACTTTGTAACTCCGCAGCGTCAGTTTCCCCTCGCGATGCTTCTTCATCGCTTCCACGCCTTCGATCAACTCCTCAAGAATCTTTCTAGTCGCCATTACCGTTTCCTCCTGCCCGCCGCGCGCGCCCCGCATTCCCGTTCAATCGCTGCCTTCAACGCCTTCTTTTCACCCGCCGTCAGGTCCGCCGCCTCGTTCTTGCTGTACAACGTCAATAGCCAGATCTGATGCTCTGCGGCAAAGTGGTAGTAGATCACCCGCAAACCTCCTCGCCGCCCTTTGCCGCGCTGAACATCGGCCCAACGCACCTTCCGGAATCCGCCGGTACCCGGAATCAGATCACCCGCTTCCGGCTTGCGCGCCAGCTCTTGCTCCAGCGTCCGGTAACCTTCATCGTCCAAATACTCGGGCAGATAACGCGTGAAGGCTGGAGCTTCGATGAATTCCATTCCCGCACACCCTACGCCAGTGGCGTACATTAGATACTATACGCTACCAGCGTATAGAAAGCCAGAATTGGTTTGTGGTTGGTGGGGCGGAGACAGGCCAGCCGCCAGGCCCTTTCCGTTTTCGAGGCTACAGGTCTTGCCTTCGAGCCCACCCACTCCTTCGCTTCAAAGGCTGAATCACCCGCCGGGTGCTCCAGGCGCCGCCGTTCGCTCCTGGGCCCTTTGGTCCTTCCTCGCCAGGTGTACCGCCTGACCATGAATTGTCCGAAGATTTCACTGCATTCGCTGCTAGCCAGGGCGATTCTGTGCTGTATTGAACTGCGCTCCACAAGCACTCTGCGAGAGAATCCTGGTGCGTGCTTCTTGTCTCCCTGAAACCTCTCGGCGCGCTCTTGTAGCTGACGCTAGGGGGATTCGCCAGTATCAGATGCACTCCAGTCGATCCCTGAAAAGCGCGACGCCTTTTTGAGTCCGTCGCGCTTTTCCACTCACGAAACGCAACACTGCGCTCCTAACGGGCAGCCACGTGGCAGGTGCGGCGCCGCGTCACTGCATCCTCTCAGGGCGCGGGTATTGGCCTTTCCCCTCTATCCCAACACCGAATCGACCATCCGCAACCGGCTGTCCCAAAACGACTTATATTTATTACTTGACAATAGGCAGGAACGTGCTATGATGAGCATTCTTTCGTCGCGGAGGAGAGAGGAGTCGTCGCCTTGCCCCCGCTACCCGCCCGCCTTCCACGCCACCGTTCGTTCCACTCTGACGACTATCATTCAGCGCGTAACGATGGAACATCCCGAACTATTCGGGATCGAAAACCCCGAGCGGCTCGGGACCGAAGATTCCGGCCTTGTCGGAAAGGATCTGCTTTTCTCCCCGTCGGTCCCTGGGCCAACCTGGCTCGTCCAGTAAACTCTGCACGCCGCGCACAACTCGACACGCAGGAATTGCCGCAACCCCTTTCCCACCATACGCTTGCGCACAACTTCCGTCACACACCCGGGTGGGGGTCGCATCTTTCAAACCAAACGCTCCGTCCGTCCGTCGCTCCGTCTCCGGCTCGTTTCGCCACTCCTCACTGGCCGCTACCCGCTATCCTCTTTACAATCCGCACTTTCGCGAAACACGCCCGTAACCTCTTTGGAATGCGCAGTTTCAAAACACAGGACTTAAAATCCTTTAGAATGTGCAGTTCCGAAAAAACCCCGGAGGGGTGCCCCTCCTCTTAGCCACAGACAGCCTCTTGAAACCGCTACTCCAATTGGCGCATCCTTATACATGTACGTGCAAGAAAGGCCCGGCGGCCCGGGAACCCAGGTACTGACCATGCGCCGCTTCCTGATCTTTGCAGCTTCTCTCGCGTTTTTCCCCGCGATCGTTTCCGCTCAAGGCCGAGGCGGCATGGGCCGCGCAATGGGTTCCGGCATGTCCCGCCCCGCGATGTCCGCTCCGGCGATGTCCCGCCCTGCAATGGCTGCTCCCCATTTCGCCATGCGCGGCTCCCCATCTGTCGGCTCCCACTATTACGCCAGCCACGCCTATCCGGGCATGCATTATGTCCGCACCCGGTCCGGAGCCATCGTCCTCCGTCCCGTCGCGCGTCAAACCAGCGTTGCGAGGACCGCTCGCGACAACCGCCCAATCCTCTCCGAAGATGTGCCCGGACTTGGCTTTGATTATGCCCATGTCGCGGCAGTCCATCCCGAAGGAACTCACGGCCGCGGCCATGGTCACGACAGGAACCGCGGATATGTCGGCGCCTATTTCCCGTTCTATGGCGGCGATTATTATTGGCCCATCTTTCCGGACGATACCGAGGACGACCAAGCTTCCGCGCCGCCCGCCGAAGAAGCTCAGCCCGTGGACACCGCTGAACCCGAAACACAGCAAGTAGCCGAAAACGAGGCTCCTGTAAGGCCGTCGCATGACTACGTCCCAGCCAAGCCCGCCGCCCCGCAAGATACCGATGAGTATGTTTTCGTTCGCCGCGATGGAACGCTATTTTTTGCCGCCGCCTTCGCCTGGGAAAACGGCACGCTCCGCTACATCACTCGCGAGGGCCTCCGGCGCACGTTGTCTCTCGACCAGCTCGACCTGAACGCCACGCAACAATTCAATCAACAGCGCGGCCTCAATTTCCGCCTCCCCGCCTGACCTCCGATGCGCGCCGAAAATTCGACTCTTCATTGGCCCACAAAGGCCGCTCCAGGCGGTCTTTCAGAAGGCGTAGTTTTCAGTTCAGGTCGGAAAATTCGCGGCGAGAAAATTTTCGGGCGAGAGAATTTATTTTTTTACGGGCTCGGGCATCACGTATCCCGAAACGGCAGGAAGTCCAGCGCGCTCCAACTGCACCGTAGTGTGGTCGATCTTGAATTCTTTTGCGGCTTTCTCCTGAATTGCGGCCAAGAGCCGTTCGCAACTGTCGAGATGCATATCCGGAATGCGCGCGTGCAAACTCAGCGCGTTGTGCCCGCCGCCGAGAGACCAGATATGCACGTCATGAACTTCCTGCACGCCTTCGATCGTGAGGATAGCCCGCGCGACTTCCTCGACGCGCATTTCGCGCGGCCGGCCTTCGAGAAGGATGTGCGAGGACTCGCGCAGAATGCCGATGCTGGACCACAAAACGAGCAAGCCGATAGCGATGCCGAGAAGCGGATCGATCCACAGCGCGCCCGTCATGCGAATCGCAATTGCGCCGGCTATAATCGCGATATTCGAGAGTGCGTCGCCGAAATTGTGAATCAAAATGCTGCGC
The DNA here is from genome assembly GCA_963843265.1 of uncultured Acidobacteriota bacterium. Classification (GTDB taxonomy): domain Bacteria; phylum Acidobacteriota; class Terriglobia; order Acidiferrales; family UBA7541; genus Acidiferrum. The sequence continues at coordinate 143,765 of CAWJJR010000011.1, forward strand.
AGATTTAAATCCTCGCGCCCGCGCACAAGAGCAAGTGTAATTCCGCCGTTCACCAGAAGCGCCGCGATCGAGGTCCAGATCATCCAGCTTTCGACGACGCGCACCGGCGAGCGAAATCGCTCGATCGCTTCGTAGCCAAGCCAAAGCGAAAGCAGCACCAGCAAGAGAGCATTTGTGAACGCCGCGAGAATTCCCGCGCGGTGATAACCGTACGTTTTTTCGCTGTCCGCAGGCCGCTCGGCCCAGCGCATCGCCAGCCAGGAAATTCCAAGCGCCGGCACATCCGAGAGATTGTGCACCGCGTCGTTCAACAGCGCGACGGATCGGCCGAGGACGCCGCCAAATATCTCGGCGACCACCAAACCCAGCGTTGCCACCATGGCCCAGCCGAGCACCGCTGGCCGCAGCGGCGGATGCTCGTGGTGATGGTGATGGTGCGAATGCGGATGATGCACGTGCCCGTCGTGGTGGCCGTGCTCGAGATCGTGACCGTCTCCACGTTTCGAATCGCGCATTTGGTCGCGCGCCGAAACGCCGGCGCGCTCGTTGCCTGGTGCGGATCCGCAGTCGTGGGAATGCTCTTCCATTCGCTCCATTTTACGCGTCTGCATCGCGCCGCGCATCGCAAGGATTGCAAAAGTGTTCGGGCAAGAGCGACCGTGCCGCAAATGCAGTCCTGCGGGCCATCGCGCATCGCATAGGCTTTTGCACGGCACAGGCAAGATTGCCTGTGCTGCAAGTGCAATTCGCCGGGGCGCTGCGGACCTGCCCGCTTAGTGGGAAGTTTGACACGTCCTTGGCGCGAATTCATTGACGCATTTGGCCGTGGCTGCCAACATCGAACTAGCTTCCCATTCCGCATGCTGGCGGCGGGAATGGCCTACGCACAGGGTGTGCGCCGAGGGACATGACGGCTCCCATCGCAAAATTAAGTTTCTGGGGTGTTCGAGGGTCGACGCCGACGGTAGATCCCGCGACCTGGCGTTACGGCGGAAACACGCCCTGCCTCGAACTGATCGCGCCGGACGGGACGCAATTTATTCTGGATTGCGGGACGGGATTGCGCAGGCTGGGAAGCCAGTGGGGAGCGCCGAACGGCAACGGCGGCGCGGAAACGCATATTTTCGTGACGCATTACCACTGGGATCACATCCAGGGGATTCCTTTTTTTGCGCCGTTTTTCGCGGAGAATAACAAATTTCATTTTTACAGTTTTCGTTCGAAATTCCTGGGGCGCGACAGCTTGAAGCAAGTGTTCGAGGCGCAAATGGCGCTGCCGTATTTTCCGGTGGACATGTCCGCGATGACCGCGAAGAGGAAGTTCAAGGAAGTGGAAGACGGAGACACATTCACGATCAAGGAGAACAAAATCACCGCGCGGTGGCTGAATCATCCGCAGGGCTGCCTGGGGTTCCGCATCGAGACGCCGGCGGGAACGGTGGTTTACGCAACGGACAACGAGCCAGGGGATCCAAAATTGGATGAGAATCTGCGGGAACTCGCGGCGGGCGCGGACATTTTTATCAATGACGCGCAATATACGCCGGAGCAACTGGCGACGACGCGCAAAGGTTGGGGACATTCCACCTGGAAACACGGCGTTGATCTGGCGCGGGAAGTGGGAGCGAAAACGCTGGTGCTGTTTCATCACGACCCGGATTCGACGGACCGGATGGTGGATTCGATTTTGCGCAACGCACGGGAAGAGTTTGATTCCGTGTTTGCGGCGAGCGAAGGCATGGTGATTACGCTCGGATCGGCGGGAGATAATGTGCAGGCGCATATGCCGGGAGCGCGCGCGACGTTGCGGCGCGAGGCGCAATTCCGCGCGAAAGTTACGGGAGTGACGGAAGGCGGGAAAGAATTTCACGAAGAAACAATAGTGCGGGATATTTCGCTGCAAGGCGCGCTGATTTCTCTTCAAAACATGCCCAGACTGCAATCGGAATTGCAAGTGACTATGGAGACGCCGGGCGAGGATGGACTGCATTCGACGATGCACTTGAGGGGCTACGTGGTGCGCATCGATGCGGGCACGGAGAAAGGGCACAGCGCGGTCGGAGTTGTCTTCACAGATTAGATTTTGCCGGAGAGAAAGCTTAGCTCTGCCTGCGAATCCTTAGGCATTGCAGTTACCAGGAATCCTGAAAAACTTCGCAGCCTGCACAGTCAGCAGGTTTTTCAATCATCAGAGTCGATAGCCAAATCCCCTCAATATTGCGGCTCCTCCGATCTGGATTGTTTGATGGGGTTAGCCTCCGAATCGCCCGTCAAGCTAGATCAATCGCGATTGTTTCCTACAAGGCGACTTCACTAGGACTTCCCGGTACGTATCCGCACGCTGGGCAACTGGATTACTTCCGAATCGACGATGTGCTCAGAACGTCGGCTTTCGCTTCCCAAAGCTACGTTGATTAGGATCCGAGAGACAGAATGGTTGTTGGCTGGCTGTCGCGTGTCGGGGAATTGGCACAGCGCAGTTCAGAGCGGTTCTTGCTTTGCGGGCCAGACGCCACAGGGTAACTTCAACACCATCGATCGCTTTGCCATCCTTGACAATTCGCTCCATTCGGTCAAGATAAAGCTCCCTTCAGGAAAGTCAGATATTTGTGACTCTGCTCTTCCGCCGCCGATTCTGGCTGGCATTCGCATAGCAGAAGAGGTCCTCTCCCCTTCTCATCGAAGCGTATTTGGTGCAATGGCTCAGCGACGCGTCTTGCCCGCGCTGGAGAGCGCAATGGATTTCTTCAGACAATTGTTCATGTCCGGTGGTTTTCAACCTCATGGTTACTGCTACCAGTGGAACTCGGGCTTGGTGTGGCTGAATGTGGTATCGGATGCACTCATCGCTCTTGCTTATTTCACTATCCCTTTCACTCTTCTCTGGATTATCCGTAAGCGCCGCGACCTGCCTTTCAGTTGGATGTTCACGCTCTTTGGAGTGTTCATCATCGCGTGCGGCACAACGCACCTCCTGGAAGTGTGGAATCTTTGGCATGCGCAATACTGGCTGGCGGGAGCAGTCAAGGCAGTCACCGCGGCGGCCTCCGTGACAACCGCCATCTTGTTGGTTCGGCTGATGCCTAGAGCAATCGAGATTCCAAGCTCCGGTCAATGGATTCAAGCAAACAGGGAGCTGGAGAAAGAAATTCAAGAGCGAAAACAGGAAGAGAAGAAATTCCGTGAATTTCTGGAGGCGGCCCCTGACGCGATTGTAATCGTCAACCAGGAAGGAAAAATTGTTCTCGTCAATTCGCAGACGGAAAAAATGTTCGGCCACGCGCGCAGCGAATTACTTGGACAAAGAGTTGAAATATTACTGCCTGAGAGATTCCGCGGAAAGCATTCCGTGCACCGACGTGGATTCTTCGGCGATCCCAAGGTTCGATCCATGGGTGCGAGCCTGGAGCTTTACGCGCTTCGCAAAGATGGCACGGAATTCCCTGTGGAGATCAGTCTCAGTCCACTGGAAACCGAGGACGGCATTCTAGTCTCGAGCGCGATTCGAGATATTTCGGAGCGTAAACGGGCGGAAGAGGCATTGCAACAGAGCGACGAAAGGTTTCGACTCATGGTGATGGGGGTGAAGGATTACGCAATCTTCATGCTGGACCCGGAGGGCCGAGTAACCACCTGGAGCGAGGGCGCGGAGCGCCTCAAGGGCTATCGCGCCGAGGAGATTATCGGCGAACACTTCTCAAAGTTCTACCCGGCGGAAGCAGTGGCGCTGGACAAGCCTTCCGTGGAACTGAGGACCGCGACAGAACAGGGGCGTTTTGAAGAGGAAGGCTGGCGTGTACGCAAGGACGGTTCCGCATTTTTGGCCAGCGTGGTGATGACCGCTTTGCGTGATAAGGCAGGGCGATTGCGCGGCTTCGGCAAGGTGACTCGGGACATCACGAAAAAAAGAGAGGCTGAAGACGAAGTGGAACGCCAGCGAAAGGAACTCGCGCGGTCGAATGCAGGACTGATGGCCGTTAACAATGACCTGGAATCATTCAGCTACTCGGTTTCGCATGACCTGCGAGCTCCGCTTAGGACCATCGACGGGTTCAGCCACGCGTTGCTGGAAGACTGCGGCGACCAACTCGATGAAACGGGCAAGATTCACCTCAATCGGATACGTGCGGCAACACAACGCATGGGCATATTGATTGACGACCTGTTGACCCTTTCACGGCTATCGCGTACCGAGATGCACAGGCAAAATGTCGATATCAGCGCGATGGCGTTCTCCGTGGCGGGGGACCTTCAGAGAAGTCAGCCTGAACGGCAAATCGAGTTACGCGTTGAAGAAGGCCTGAAGACAACCGCGGACCCGGGACTGTTGCAGGCCGTGCTGCAGAACTTGCTGAGCAACGCCTGGAAATTCACGTCCAAGCGGGCGTCCGCGCATATCGAGTTTGGCATCACGCACGAAAATGGAGCTCCGGCGTATTTCGTGAGAGACGACGGCGCGGGATTCGATCCGGCCTATGCAGACCGGCTATTCGGTGCCTTCCAGCGGCTTCACTCGATGAGCGAGTTTCCCGGGACGGGTGTAGGTTTGGCCACGGTGCAACGGATCGTTCACCGCCACGGCGGGCGTATCTGGGCGAAAAGCGCGGTTGACCATGGAGCGACTTTTTATTTCACGCTGGGTGGAGCGGCTTCCTAGAGGAGGGTCCATGAAAAACAATGTGATTATGCTGGTCGAAGATAATCCCGACGACGAAGCCCTGACGGTTCGAGCGTTGAGAAAGAACAAGATTGTGAACGAAGTCGTCGTTGCGCACGATGGCGTCGAGGCACTGGATTACCTGTTTGGCGAAGGCATCCATGCAGGCCGCAACACCGCGGAAGCGCCCCAAGTGGTGCTGCTTGATTTGAAGCTACCCAAGCTGGATGGGCTGGGAGTGCTTCGCCGCCTTCGCGCCGATGATCGAACAAAACTTCTCCCGGTAGTCATTCTCACGTCCTCGAACGAGGACCAGGATCGCATTAACGGTTACGATCTCGGCGCAAATAGTTACGTTCGCAAGCCGGTGGACTTCGATCAGTTTGTCCTCGCGGCCGCGCAACTCGGTTTGTATTGGCTCGTTCTAAACGAACCACCGCCAAGGAGAGTCTAGATGCAAAACTCCATTCGATTACTGATCATTGAGGATTCGGAGGACGACGCGGCACTCCTGCTCCTGCTTCTTCGGCAGGCGGGTTTCGAAATCAACTCGGAGCGTGTGGATTCGGCCGTTGCTCTTGCGCAAGCTCTCAATAAAAACTGGGACATCATTATCTCGGACCATTCGATGCCGCACTTCTCGGGGACCGAGGCATTGAAAATTGTAAGAGCGAGAGATGCTGTGGTGCCATTCGTTTTCGTGTCTGGCACCATTGGGGAAGATGTGGCCACGGAGGCCATGAGAAACGGTGCCCAGGACTACGTGATGAAGACGAATCTCAAGCGCCTGATTCCGGCTGTTCAGCGTGAGCTCCGGGATGCGGGAGAACGCAAGGAGAGAAAGCGGCTGGAGCGGCGCGTACAACAATTGCAGAAATATGAGGCAATAGGGAGGCTCGTCGGCGGAATCGCGCACGATTTCAACAATATGATCGGCGCGATCCTCGGCTGGTCAGAAATGGGGTGTGAAGAAACGCAACCCGAGAATAGATTACACAATCGTTTTCAGCGGATTCGTGACCAATCTCTGCGAGCTGGAAAATTGACTTCTCAACTCCTCGCCTTTGCAGGAGGGCAAATCCTGCAAGCTCGAAAGATCAATCTAAATATCCTCGTCAAAGAAGAAATGAGTCTTCTCGGCAGAATTATCGGGGAGGATATCGAGGTCCAGGTTCGTGTCGATCCCAACCTGCGCGTTACGCCTGCCGATCCTACGCAGATCGAACAAGTCTTAATGAATCTTTGTCTTAACGCGCGGGACGCCATGGCGGAAGGAGGACAACTTCTCATTGAGACTCAAAACGTCGACCTTGGAGCGGAGTTCTGCCACGACCACGCCCACAGCCGGCCGGGTAGTTACGTCCTGCTATCGGTAACTGACACCGGCGTCGGGATGGACACTGCGACGATGGATAGTATGTTTGAACCCTTCTTCACGACCAAAGAGACAGGGAAGGGAACTGGGCTTGGTCTCGCCACCGTACACGGCATCGTTCGCCAACACGGTGGATTCATCCTCACAAGCAGTGAACCCGGAAAAGGGTCCTCATTCCAAGTTTATCTCCCTGCCGGAAGCGGGCACCACCAACCCGACGATATAGCGTGTAACAATCAGCCTTTGAGGGGCACCGAAACAATCCTCTTGGCAGAGGATCACGACGGACTTCGGGAAACGGCGCAGGAAATGTTGCAGGCGCTAGGCTATCGCATTCTCGCAGCGTCCGATGGTGCGAGGGCTCTTGAGCTGTTCAAACGGAACGCCGATGAGATCGATTTGATTGTTATGGATGTCGTGATGCCTTCGCTGAGCGGTCCGGAAGCCTATTTGGAAATGTCCGCGTTGCGGCCTGCCGTCCCAGTGATCTTTACGACCGGCTACACGCCCAAAGCAAGGGCTCTTGTTTCAATGGTCGAAAGAGGTGCAGTGGTGTTACGTAAACCATATAGTCTTGTAAGTCTTAGTCAGATGGTTCGGGGCGCGTTGCAACCCCGGCTCTTGGTTTGAGGCCCTCGATTTCCGTCCAAGCAAAACGATAAATCATTCATTGTTCGCGACGACTCACCCCTGACATTCCGGTTGGAGGAGATTGGAAGCTTCTTTCTGACTTATAGCGACTCTGAGCGGATGACGGGCAAACGGGAAGTAATGCCTCCGGGTTCGCCGATTGCTCGCGATGACGTGCTTGCAAGGAATGGAATGGTTTGGCCACGGTCCGGTTGGTTAGCTGCACGGAAGTTTTCCAGAAACGGCGTGCGGGGGTGCCCTGGGGACAAACGTTGGCGGACTTGTGGGATTGAAGTGGCGACGGAGTGGAGTGAAGGGTGGTATTTACGGATTAGAGTTAGGCGGAGGAAGTTAATCTATCCCCACGAATCCTCAGGCGCAGCGCCCGCGGGAATTCTGAAAAATTCTGAATCTTGGATAGCCGCCAAGTTCTCGGATCGAGAGACTCGACAGCCAAGAAGGCCGTAATTTCGCGGCTTCTTAGAACTGGCTTTGTGTACTGAACCTCCTCCAGCCCAGGCCATTCACGAGTTCGGATCAAAGACCGCGCGGCTGGCTACAATTCCGGCAAGGGGCGTTTTCTCCGGGGAGTGGTTCGTGGTGGAAGGGATCAAGGCTGGACGATACCATGTCGGACGGCGTAGCGCACGAGGCTTGCGGTTTCGTGGATATCCAACTTTTGCATGAGTCTTGTGCGATGAGATTCGGCTGTTTTCGTGCTGATGCCTAGCAAAGTGGCAACGTCTTTGGTGGATTTCCCTTCGGCGATCAATTGGAGCACTTGCCGCTCTCGCGGAGTCAGAGGACTTTCGAATTTCTCCGGCTTGGACCGATACGCCTCCATGACTGCGCTGGACACACCAGGGCTCAGGTAAACCTGGCCGCGCGAAACCTGGCGGATAGCCAGGAGCAAATCGCTGGCGATCTGGTTTTTCAGCACGTAGCCCTTCACACCCGCTTCCAGGGCCTCGCGGATATACTGACTTTCGTCGTGTTGCGTGAGCAGAATGGTCTTGGTCTTTGGAGAAGAACGATTCATTTGCCGGGCGGCGTTCAGCCCATTCAAGGTGGGCATGCTGATATCCATTATGGCGATATCCGGCTGGAGCGACTCCACATGACAAAGAGCCTCTTGCCCATCCGAGGCTTCCGCAACGACTTGAAATCCTTCCCGCTCGAGCAAGGACTTCAAACCCTGGCGCACAAGGACATGGTCGTCAGCTAGTACGATGCGAATCGGCATTCGACGCCTCCACAGGAAGCTGGATCAAAAGTCTGGTTCCCCGCCCGTGTACCGAGTCGATCGACAGCGTTCCACCAATCCCGTTCAAGCGTTCCTGCATGCCAATTAACCCAAGGCCTCTTCGCTTGCCATCCGACTGCACCGCCCGCGCGTCAAAGCCCACTCCGTCGTCCTCAATCGAACAGCAAAACTTGCGCTTTTTTCGGCCGATCCGGATCCATACCCGGCTTGCTTTCGAATGTTTCGCCACGTTGGTCAGCGCTTCCTGAACGATGCGGTAGAGGGCTATTTCCAGGGCCCCAGGCAGTCTGCCCGCAACCGTCGTTTTGATTTGGATGCGGAGTTTGGCGCGCTTTGAAACTCCTTCGGCCAGGAAACGAAGCGCCGGTATCCAGCCAAGGTCATCCAAGACCGTTGGCCGGAGTTCGTGGGAATACTGCCGCAACTGTTTTTCGACCTGATTGAGCAATTCTTCAATGCGTCCCACCTGTTCTTTTTGAGGTTTCGGCAATTCGCGCGCGACATCTGCCAGCGCAAGATGCACGGCCACTAGAAGTTGTCCGGCCTCGTCGTGCACGGCATAAGCGATGCGCTTGATCTCCTCCTCGAGCGTTTCATTGAGCCGCCGCAGAGCCGCGATGGCATCCTGAACTCCACGGTGCGCCATTTCATAAGGAGAGAGGGTCTCCGCAAGGAATTCCGCGGCAGCTGCCAACAATTCCTGACGGCGCGCTGTCTCCCGCGTATCGGCGAGCATGCGCTGGAGAGCCTGATGGTGGAAGGAAGCGATCTCCATGAGGTTCTTCTTTTCGTTGATGGCGCGGCGTCCGAGTTCATAAGCGCGGCCCAATGCAGCCTCGCCTCCACTTTTGGTGTATTCACCAAACGCTGAACGATATTCTTCTTCAAAAGCTGGCGGCAACTTCCTCTGCCGTTTGGCCGGCGTTTTCATTCACGAACCCCGGTTAGCCGCACCACCAGTGCAAGCGCGTCATCATTTCCTTTGCCATGCTGTATGAGAATCCTGTCCGCGGCTCGTTGCGCGGATTCCAAGGCGGAAAGAGTTTCCACGAATTCGCTTCGAATTCCATCGGTAACAAAGACGAGAGTGTCCCCTTTTGCAATCGGAAGGACGGCCGCTTGCAGGGCGGGCAATTGCGAACCGACGACTCCGCCACGCAAGAGCAGCACTTCCTGCACGCTTCCTTTCTGGGCGCCGGCGCGCATCAGGACTCCTTGAACATTTCCAACACCCAGCCACGTCATCATGCCATGTTGTGGGTCAATGGAAGCAAGGCTCAGGACCACTCCGCGCGTCGAACGAAGCTCTTGGTGGCATCGCTCCACCAGAGAAATGACGGGTTCTTCCGCATTCGTTTTGAGAATGGAAATCGCCGTCTCCGCCGCATGGGCAGCTTCTTCACCATGCCCAATTCCGTCCATCGCGGCGATCAGGATTCCATCTCCGGCGCAGCAAATCAGATGGCGATCGCCCGATTCGCCCTGGCCCGGCAGAACAAAGTTCGCCACGCCATATTCGACCAGCGGCACGTTTATTGCTTCCACTTTTTCACCGTCACGATTGTGCCCCGGCCCGGTTCCGAGGCAATGTCAAACTCATCCATCAATCGGCGTACTCCCGGAAGTCCAAGGCCAAGGCTTCCCGAGGTCGAGAATCCATCTCGCATGGCTTGATGAATGTCCCGAATTCCAGGGCCGTTATCGGAAGCGATGATCGAGATGCCCTGGCGGCTCGAAACCTGAATTACTTGCAAAGTGATTTCGCCCCTGCGCGCATACGAGACAATGTTGCGCGCAAGTTCGGAAATAGCGGTGGCGATGAGTGTGGCGTCTCCGGTGGAAAAACCAAGTTCGATGGCGAGAGCTCGGCCTTTCTGCCGGGCTGTCACAATATCTTGGTCCGAGTTGATGGCCACCCGGATTTCCCCAGCCCTCACAGTTTCTCTCTCAGTCTGTGTTCTTAAATTTTTGAGTCAAATACGCCAGGCCTTCCTCCAGGTCCAGCGCCGTGGCAACACCTTCCAAAGTAAGCCCCAACTGAACCATAGCAAAAGCCACTTCGGGCTGAATTCCTACGATAACCGTTTCCGCGCCGCGCAGCCGAATCATGTGAGCGATCTCGCGCAACGTCCGCGAGGCGAACGAGTCCATCACATCCATGGCTGTAACATCGACGATCACCGCACGCGAGCGAAACTTAACAACTTGCTGCACTAAACCCATGCGCAGGTGATTGAGGTCCGCATCCGAGAGAGCGGCTTGAAACGTCGCAATCAGGACCGCTCCCTGCTTGAGAATCGGGACTTCCACGTGGCCTTTCCTCCGCCTTGCCTAGCGTGGCTCCGCTAGTTTCTCAACCTTGTATCCCAACAATCTTTCTGCCTGCTCGATGCCGCCCTGCAGGTCGCCCACGGTATTCATCTTCCCAAGGTCGACACCGATGGTCACCAAGGTCTGGGCAATCTCTGGCGAAAGCCCCGTGACAATGACGGTTGCGCCAAGAAGCCGCGAAGCTTCCACCGTTTGCACCAAGTTGTTCGCTACCGTCAAGTCCATGGCCGCAACACCAGTGATATCGATTACCACGACTTTTGCGCGATTCGTGCGGATTCCGCGAAGAAGCTGCTCCGTTAATTGGCGGGCGCGCTGCGGATCGATCACGCCGATGATCGGCAGAATGAGCAATCTTTCGCGAACCTGCAACACCGGCGTGGAGAGTTCGCGGATCGCCTCCTGTTGCTGGCGGATGACGCGCTCGCGCTCCTGGACGAAACCAACCGCCACGGTGTTCGCGATGCGGTTGGCGGCAGGCTCATAGGCATCCAGAATGCGATTCAATTTCTTGAAGTCAGTCTGGTACTTGGCAAATAGCGAGCGCGCTAGCACGTCTCGGAGCAGGAGAACGATCCCAACGACTTCGTGCGTCTCGACGCCTCGTGGAATGATGCGTTCCGAGAGGTTGCGCGCGTACGCTTGCAGCGCCTCGAATGCCTCCGTTTCCAGAGCTTCCACGTAGCTGTCGTACACTGAGGTTGCTTCCGCGAAGATCTCTTCCTTCGTCATCGCAGTAAGCAGGCGCGTCTCCGTGATGCGCACCACCCATTCCTCGCGCAACTGCGTGCGGTTCTGACGGAGGTGCGCCACCAGTTCTCGAAGCAGCTCTGAGGGCGCTTCACTGCGCACTAATTCCCCCCCTGGTTGGTTCCGACTCCCCGAGTCTTTCGAAATAACCTCTCGCTTGGCCATGAATCCATTCTCCTTGCCCCGAACGGCATGGACCAATACCGCCGAACTGGCTGGTTTGGCTGCAGATTCGAGATAAATACCATTGCTTACCTATTACCTCAAGCAAGTGGAGCCCTGCGATTGGGCTCGGGTAAATACCCTAGTTGAGTTTTAAGTGGTTGTTAAAGCTGATAGATCGGTCTCCCCGCCCGTAATTCACGAACGGTTTCTCATTCGAGGTCCTAGTGGAATCACCTGCATCAATTGTGCGGAGCTTACCTGCTTGTCCTATTTGCGGATTAATGGAACCATGTGCTCAGGAACGAGGACGCTCATCGCACGTGCTTTGAGGAGGGTTGATGTCCATACAAGAATTGCATCCTGATAAGGGTTCGCAGCCAACTCGCTTGACGACGGAGTTGCCGAAGCAGATATCCAATCGCAAAGTTCTAGCTATGGGGCGGAAGAACGGCCCCCCAGAAAGCGGCCTCACGGAAGACCTTTCCTCCGCTTTGCGCGCTGCGGATTCCGAGTTTGGTCAGATCTTGAAGGAAGTGGACGAAATTTCTAAACTTCTGAAGTCAGACCGCCCCGACACGCAGACGATGCGCGTGGCAACCCACCCGGCAGTCTGGGGCGCCGTTAAGCAGGCTCTTCTCGACAGAGAACTCCGCTATCTCGCCCTCACGGATGATCTAACCTGCCTCTTCAATCGGCGCGGGTTTTTTGCTGCTGCCACCCAGCAACTGAAGCTCGCCCAGCGCAACGGCCAGAGTCTGCTCTTGTTGTTCTGCGACGTGGACAACCTAAAGAAAATTAATGACAGCTACGGCCATCAAGAGGGGGATCTGGCGCTGATTCGGACGGCAGATGCTCTTGAGCTATCCTTCCGTGGTTCCGACATTCTTTCGCGCCTGGGTGGCGATGAGTTTGTCGTCCTGGCTTCGGAGACCTCCAATCAAACTCGGGAAATCATCCTCCGCCGCTTGGAGAAAAACCTTAAAAAATCGAGTGCAACGGAACCGCGCTACGCATTGTCCCTCTGCGTGGGAGTGGCGCGGTTCGATCCGAAGTGCGCCATTTCACTCGGCGAACTCATGGTGCAAGCGGACCGAGCCATGTACGAGAAGAAACGGGCGACTCAGAAAGTGGTGTGAGAACAATTTGTGAGCAATCCTGACCGCCCAAAGCAACCGGCAAGGGCGGTCTTGGAGAAAACTTGGTCTAATGCGCTTCGATGGAAGAAATGAAAAGCGCGTCACGATGGCTATCCCAGTATGCCTTGTAACCGCGAAAAAGCTGCTCTTTGCCGATCAGGCGTTGACGGTAAACGTGAGCCCTCATGGGGCTCGCGTGGTAACGCGGCGCCGATGGCATCCCGAAGAAGAACCGCGGCTTGCTTCGAGCTCGGGCGAGCTTGAGGCGCAGGCGAAAGTAGTCTACTGCGAGCCTCTCGCGGACGGACAATTCTGCATCGGATTGCAATTCCCCTCGGCCAAAATAAACTGGAATACAACCTGAGATTTCCGCCGCAACGCATCGATGCTTAAGTTGCGCCACCGAGAAGCGACGTCTCACCAACAATCAAGAGAGCGGTTCTGAAACGGGGCACTGAGAGGTTGTTGCCCCGCAGCGGGTACGCCGATTCTGGGTGAATCGTCGCTAGACGGAAGTTGTCCAGAACCGGCGTTCGGGAACGCTGTCGAGAAAAACCGTCGCGGCGGTTGTGGGATTGACGTGACGACGGAGCGGAGTGAGGGGTGGTATTTACGGATTACGTCTCGGCAAACGCAGGGCAAGTTCTCCGCTGGGTTGATTTTCCTGATTTATTTGCAAGGTGGCTTATCGGTGGATTAGGGCATCGATGGAATAGGAGTTGTATTCGCGGGTGGCGAGGAGGGTGGCGTAGAGGAAAGCGTAGAACAATTGGATGGCGAGCGTGCTCCAATCGGAGCGGAGGGCAGTGCCGAAAATTAGGAAGGCCATCAAGAGGGCGCCGAGGAGCAGTGCCGTGCGGGTCCATAAGCCGAGGACGAGGAGAAGGCCGACGGCGGTTTCGAGGAAGACGAGGGTTAGCGCGAAGAGGCGGACGAGGATGGCCGGGAGTGGCGTGGCTACGAAAAGCTTCACGGTGGCGTCGGCGAATGCGGTGAGATGGGGCAGGCGGACCAGACCGTGCATGAGGATGCTGAGGCCAAGCGTGAGGCGGAGGACCAGGTAGGCGAGTTTGCGGTCGAACGGAGCTTGCGAATCCATTAGGATTTAGCCTTGCACTTTGTATTTCGTCTCAGATTTCGCCCGGCACTTCCTGAGCGCGCTTATTTGATGATTACGAAGCCTCCTTGGATAGTCGAGTAGAGGAAAAACGTTGAAGTGGTCATTCTGGTCTTGTCCCGAGGGATTGACGATTTTTGGCGGAAGGAAAGCTCGTGCGCGAGGTGCGCTAGAATGTTGTTCCTATGACTAAGACTGCTGCGAGACGGACGGATTTTGTTCCAGCTAGCGAGTTGGATAAGAGGCGGCCTTCAAAGCGTGCGCTGATTCGCGGGCTGGTGCGGCAGGCGCCGTTTGTGGCGAAGAATTTTGGGCTTTATTTTCGGAACGGATGGCGGCGGCATATTTTGCGGACGAATGTGGTGGCGCCGTATGCGGTGACGTTTTACGTGACGCACAAGTGCAATCTGGATTGTTCGTATTGCACGCAGAAGGAGCCGGACGTATTCAGCAAGGAGTTGTCGACGGGGGAGACAATTCGAATTTTGCGGAAGATACGCAAGGAGACGGATTCGATCGTGTTTACGGGAGGGGAGCCGACTCTGCGGGCGGATATTGAAGAGCTGACGGCTATGGCGAGGTTCCATTGCAGGTTTCGTTCGGTGCTGCTGATTACGAATGGGACTTTGCTGGACCGCAAGCCGGGGATTTTGAGCTCGGTGACGGGGCTGGTGGTTAGTTTGGATGCGTTGGCGGCTGATCCTTCGAATGCGCTATCGAAGCCGGCGGCGCTGCCGAAAGTCTTGCAGAATTTGGCGATGGCGAAGGAAATATTGGGAAGCGCGGCGCGGATTACGATCAGCACGGTGATCGAGGAATGGAATATCGCGGAAGTGGAGAAATTGCTGGATTGGTGCGGGGAAGAAGGATTCGTGTTCGCGGCGCAATCGGCGCAGAACGAAAAAATGCCAAACCTTAAGCTGGCGCAGAATCCGAAGTATCAGGCGCTGGTGGACAAGATTATCGAGCGGAGGAGAAGCGGGACGCAGCCGATCAATGGGACTCCGCGGACGATCGAGACTTTGCTGCGGTTTCGGGAGTTTCAGTGCTACCCGACGATGTTTCCGCGGGTGTATCCGAATGGGGATGTGCTTTATCCGTGCGAGCCGCTGCGGAAAGTGGCGGGGAATTTGTTGCGGGATGGATCGTTGAAAAGAATTTTCGCGCGGGGGTGGGAAATCTATGGAGATATTCCGCCTTGCCAGGGGATTTGCTACTTGTTTGGCAATGTGCTTTCGCATTATTACGTGAACGATTTTTGGGGATTGGCGGGGGAATTTGTGAAGTGATGGAATAAGAGAAAGAGAGATTCTCGCGCAGAGACGCGGAGACGCAGAGAAGATAGCTGCAGGACAGGTCAAATCGAGGCAGGTCGGAGTTGAATTGTTGAGGCGCGGAGGATGTGGCCGCCTCTTTCGCGGTTCGCGCTTGGCGAGTCTGGAATGTAGCGAGCGGCTATTCGTGGAGGGCCTAAGTCTTCAACTTCGCTGAAACCAATGGCTAGCAGTTTTTCACGCAGATTCTCTGCTTCAAAATAAGTTACCCAGGATTCGCCAAGGGATTCGACGCGGGCGGCGCGGCGGTCGTGGTATGCGCGCTGTTCGGGGGAGAGTGTGTGCGGAGGATCGCTGTAATCGAAGACGACCTGGGCGCCATTGGGCAGGCTGGCGATGAAGTTGAGAGTGGACCAGATGGCATCTTCGGTGAGGTAGGGGACGACACCTAGCCAGGTGAAGAAAGTCTGCTGAGCGGGATCGAAGCCGGCGGCAGCTAGGCCTTCGGGCAGAGTCTGACGTTCGAGATCGATGGGGGCGAAGGTGAGCGTAGGAGGGATCGCGATGGCAGCGTCGGCGAGGCGCTCGCGTTTCCAGGCTTGCGTGGCGGGATGGTCGACTTCGAAAATGTGCAGGCGATGGGCGCAGGGGCCGCGGTAGGCGTAGGTGTCGAGGCCGGCGCCGAGAACGACGAGTTGGCGGACGCCTTGTTCGACGGCTGCGGCTAGGGAGTCTTCAGCGAAGCGCGTGCGTGCGGCTATGAAAAGGCGCATGCCGAGCCGGGACGGATGCGCGGCGGCATCTTGTGCGGCGGCTTGGGAGTCCTGGCCAAGAATGCGGACGGCCAGCGGATCGGAGAAGATGCGGCCTTCTTCGAGAACTTGATGCGCGGCGCGATGAGCGGCGGCGGCCCAGGCAGTGAGGCTTGGCATTCCCGATTGCACGGATGGATTTTAGCAGAGGGAAGCCGAGGGGATCGGAGCGGAAGCGAGGCTAATTCAAATCGGATAGCTTTTTGTCGAGGTGGGCGAGAGCGGCCTCGAGAGACTTGCGATGATTGGGATGCGTTGCGGATTCAAGGTCGTGAGCGATGCGGGTGCGGGATAACTGCAAGTCCTTGCGTTCTTGATCGCGGCGAACGTCTTCCGCGCTTTTGGCTGTATTGCCGTAGTGCCCCGGTGGTTCCTGGCCGGATTCCACCTGTGCTTGCACGTCTTTGCTTTCCCATCCTCGCGCCATAAGCCTATTTTGACACATTTTGCAGCAACGGCGGACCTTAAAAGAGAGAAAGTTCGAGGGGCGGATTAGGCGCTGGCGGCGCGACTTTTTGGCAAAACGGGGAGCGGGGAGCGCATGACGCTGGCGAGAGTGCTTTCGGCGACGCGAGCGAGGTGCTCGGCAAAAATACCATCGTAGGAAAACTGGGCGAAATTTTGGGACCAGCGAACTTGCAGGAACCAGCGGTTTTTGATTTGGAGCGCGCGCGCCGAGGTAATTTCCGCGGCGGGAATGACGAGGAGCGGCTCGAGATGAGAATCGAGCGCGCAGATTTGCTGAGCGCCGACGAAAAGCTGAACGGGCGCTGGAGCGGCGTTTGGGCGCTGATATTTTCCGCCGTTGACGACGACCAGGGCGCCGAGTTCGCGAGCTTTTTCATTGGAGAACGCGTGCGGCTTGGCGGGAGGCAGGAGAATTGCGGCAAGGAACATGACTAGACCGGCGGGAGCGGCGAGCCAGCTATTCCAAAGGCTGAGGGGGAGAACTACGAGAGCAGCGCCGGCGAATCCGAGGAAGACGCGGAGGGCCATCCAGGATTGCGGATTGCGGCGGATGTGCAGGAGTTTGGGGAGCAGAAGGACAAGCGCGAAAAGAGAGCCGATTAGAAGATTGCGGAGACGCGCGGCGGCTCCGTCGTGATGCGATGCGGCAGTGGCTGGGGCCGTGCTCATCTTGCTTCCTTCAGTTAAAGATAAGACTACGCTGGGTGGTTCAGGGTTTCAAAGAACTGATTTCGCGCATGCGGGCAAAGGCGCGGCGGACGTGGGGAATGGTGATGGAGCCGCCGACGACAAGGGCGACGTTCAGAGCGTCGATGACTTCTTCGCGCTTCCAGCCTTCTTCGCCGCAGCGAACGAGATGATAGGTGACGCAGTCATCGCAGCGGAGAACGGCGGAGGCGACGAGGCCGAGAAGTTCTTTCGTTTTGGTATCGAGTGCGCCTGGTTCGTAGGCTTGATGATCGAGGGCGAAGAAGCGTTTGATGCCGAGGTGGCCGCAGTTGAGGATTTCTTCGTTTAGGTCGGCGCGGAATTTCTGAAAATCGTCGAGGCGGTCGGGCATAAATCCTCCGGAAATTAGGGGATTATTATGGACTAATTTTGTCTGGCACGTGAATGTGCGCCCAGCGGGCGAGGATATTAGTCCGCGGTTGCGGCGAGAGCTTTTTCGGCGAGTTCTTTTGCGCCGGGCTTACCTGCCAGGATGAGATTCGCCCATTCGGAGCCGACGTGGGAGAGGCGGACGGCTTCGCTGGTTAGGGATTCAGGGCCGCCGGAATCGTTGCCGCCAAAATAGATGCGGTCCATGGGATGCGCGGCGACGGGGCGGGTTTTTGTGTAGTGGCCGGGAACAGCCATGAACATGGGATGGCCGCGGCGATAGATGCGGACTTCGATGGGATCGACGTTGAATTCGGGAAGGACTTTTTGGAAGTCGGTGAGGACGTGTGCGGCAAGCGTCCTGCAATCATTTATATCGAGGAGAGTGAAGCGCTGGGCTTCGCGGAGCGGAGTGTAGAAGGTGAGGATGTTGTTTTTTTGTTTGTAGCCGGAATTGTTGCGAATGGTCCAGTCGGCGACGATGAAGTCGGTGAAGGAGTTGCCCGGGCACCAGTTGTCGTAGCCGCGATTGTAGACGGGCTTATCGAAAATGAGGTTGACGACGGGATAGGGGGCATAGCGCGTGCGTTGCATGGCGGCTTTTTGTTCGGCGGGCAAGTTCTGGACGATGCGCGAGGTGATTTGCTTTGGAGTGCATATAAGGACGGCTTTGGCGGAGACGGTGGCGAGCTTTCCTTCGCGGAGATAGGTGATGTTGACGAGGGTTTTTTCGGGGACGACGGCGACGACGGTAGAATCGCCAAGCATGCGGTCTTTGTAATGCGGCTGGAGGACTTCGACGAGTTTGTGGGTGATGCAGCCGAGGCCGCCGGGCAGGATGGCGCGTTTGGCGTCGCCGCCGGTGAAGAGATCCTTGGCGTTGTAGAGGCCGACGTAGGCGGAAGTGTCGTGCGTGGCGGCGCCCCAATTGGAAGGGCCGAAAATGTCCCACCACTGCTGGACTTCGGGGGCGTAGGCGGAGGTGAAGTTCGAGAAGGGTTGGGCGTCCAGCTCGGCCATGCGGCGGCTCACTTCCATTTTGAGAACGTCGTCGCGGAATTTTTGGAAGCTGGCGCGGACTTCTTTCGGATAGGGGAGCCGAGAGATGCCAGTCTTCCATGTGTCCGGGACATAGGTCTTGTTGACGAGAGTGGGGTCGGGCATGTTGACGAGTGGGAGTTTCAGGCCGATCTCGGAGGCTAGATGATCGCCTTCGTCGCCGCGGTAGGCGTAGGCGGCGCCGGTGGCGAAGGGCTGGCCGTCGAATTCTTCTTCATAGGCGTTGCCACCGAAGTGCGGTTCCTTTTCGAGGAGGAGCCAGTCTTTTCCGCGCAGGAAATAGGCAGCGGAGAGGCCAGCGACGCCGCCACCCACTATGGCAACTTCCACGCTGGTGGTAGCGGCGGGCAAATTGAAGTGGTGGCCATCTCGGATTTGGTGGCAGATCTCGAAATGTTCGCCGTCGACGAGCGGGACGCCCGGTGGATCAGAGACTGAAGTATTAGAGTCCGGGGCGGGAAGGAGAGCGGCGTCGACGGGACAGCCTGCCGCGACGGAACCCGCCACCACAAACTTGATGAAGTCACGGCGCGATTGCGACATGCGTCCTCCCGGAATTTCTAAGGTCGTTCGAGCAACTGCTGAGCTTCCGTGCCGATGCTCCGTGTGCGAATGCGGTACCAGATGATGATGAGCAGGACGGAGGCGGCGAAAATCAGAGTGGAGACGGCGTTAATTTCCGGCGTGATGCCGCGGCGGAGGCGGCCCCAGATTTCGAGCGGAAGAGTGTTGTCGCGGCCGATGAGAAAGAAGGTTACGGCGATTTCGTCCATCGAGAGAGTGAAGATGAGAAGCGCGGCCGCGACGAGAGAAAGCTTGAGATTGGGGAGAGTGATACGCCAGAACGTTTGCCAAGGTGTGGCGCCGAGATCGAGCGAGGCTTCTTCCTGAGCGCGATCGGATTTTTGGAGGCCGGCGAAGAGTTCGGTCGTGGCGACGGAGATGAGGGCGGTGCCGTGGCCGAGAAACACGGTGAGCAAGCTGAGCTTCAAGCCAGCGAACACGGCGAACATGAGAAGAGAGAGTCCGGTGATGATGCCGGGAAGGATGAGCGGTAGAAGAACGAGGCGGCGGAAGAGAGTTTTGCCAGGGAAGCTGGCGCGATCGAGAGCTAGGGCGGCGAGGAGGCCAAGGGTCAGAGAGAGAGCTACGGCACCTGCGGCAACGATGAGGCTGTTGAGGACGGAATCCCAGATGGAGCTGTCCGCGAAAAGCTGGCGATACCAATCGAGCGTCAGATTTCTTGGAGGAAAGCCACCGACGCCGTCGCGATTGAAGGAGTAGAGGATGAGCACGACGATGGGCAGGTAGATGAAGGCGAAAACGAGCAGCGAATAAATAGCGAGGAGAGGCGAGCGGCGAGCTGGGGATCGGCGTGTCATTTGAAGGACCAGCGCTTTTCGAGGCGCTCGGTGAGGAAGAGGAGCGAAATAGTGATGAGCAAGATGCAGACGGAAATGGCCGCGCCGAGAGGCCAATCGTAGGACGCGCCAAAAAGGGTTTGCACGATGTTGGCGATCATGCTGCCCGAAGACCC
Organism: uncultured Acidobacteriota bacterium; assembly: GCA_963843265.1. Lineage (GTDB taxonomy): Bacteria > Acidobacteriota > Terriglobia > Acidiferrales > UBA7541 > Acidiferrum. The sequence goes on from CAWJJR010000011.1 coordinate 163,438, forward strand.
GCCGACGAGGAGCGGAGCGAGGAAATCGCCGAGAGAGAGAACGAAAGCGAAAGTGGCTCCCGCGAGAAGGCCGGGCATCGAGAGCGGAAGAATGACGCGAAAGAACGTGGAGACGGGACCAGCGCCGAGATCGTGCGAAGCTTCGACGAGGGGGCGGGGGATGTGCTCGAGAGAGGCGTAAATGGGGAGAAAGACAAACGGGGTGTAAATGTGAGTGAGGACGAGGACGACGGCGAAGGGACTGTAAAGGAAGAAGCCGACGGGCGCGTGAGTGATGTGGAGATATTGCAGGAAGCCGTTGAGGACGCCGCCGCTGCCAAGAATGGTTTTCCAGGCGTAGCCGCGGACGAGGTAGCTAACCCAGAGCGGGACAATCACGAGCTGATAGAGAAGCTCTTTGCGAGCGCCGGAATGGAACGAGAGGTAATAGGCGAGCGGGTAGCCGAGGAGGAGGGAGCAGAGCATAACGCAAGCGGCGATGCGCATGGTGCGGAAGAGGACTTCGGCGTAGAGGGAATTAGTGAATAGCTTTTGGTAATTGGACAGGTTCCAGTGGTGGACGAGGGCGCCATTTTGGACGAGCCAAAAACTGTGGGCGAACATTAGGGCGTACGGAATTAAGAGGAATAGCCCTACCCAGAGTAGCGGGGGAATCGAGACGAGCGTTTTATAGGCGCGGGAGTACATGAAAAATCAGTCCACGACACGGATTGCGTCCGCGATCGAGAAAACAAAATCGTGTTCGCCGGTGAGCGGACCACGCGCAGGGAGGCGGACGCGCAAAAGTTGGCCGGAGCCGCAATCCACTTCGAGCAGTTCGCTGGCGCCGCTGTAAATTTGCTGGCGGACGGAGCCGCGAAATTTCACTTCGTCCGTTTGGCGTTTGCCATCGGAGCTGATCCGAATGGCTTCCGGGCGGACGGAAAATAGTGCGGGGCCGTCGGCGTCCTCGAGGGGCCAGCGAAGGACGCCGCAGGTGGCGATGCTGCGGCGGATTTCTCCGCGTAACAAATTAGTTTGGCCGATGAACTGCGCGGTGTAAGCGGTTGCGGGGCGCGCATAGATTTCGCGGGGCGAGGCAACTTGTTCGAGCGCGCCATCGCGGAGCAGGGCGATGCGGTCGGAAAGGGCCATAGCTTCTTCCTGATCGTGGGTGACGAAGAGGAAAGCGATGCCGATTTCGCGTTGAAGGGCTTTCAACTCACTTTGCATTTCTTTGCGAAGATTGGCGTCGAGCGCGGAGAGCGGTTCATCGAGGAGCAAGAGCTCCGGGCGGTTCACGAGAGCGCGGGCGATGGACGTAGCGACATCGCTCGAGGGCGAGATCACATCATAGTTGGAAGCGCTTCCGCCGCGCAGTTTGGCAACGAGTTCGTCGCTCGAACCCATGTAGGACGCGGCGATTTTGCAATGGTGCGATTCTTCGAAGGGGCGCACAAACGAAGGATCCGCGTAACCTTCCCAGACGAGCAAGCTGAGCGTCGGTTCCTTTTGCCTGCAAGCGCCGCAGGAGATCGCAATCGACAGAATTCCCAGAACGATTGCGCGCCGATTCATCCTCTGCCTCGCTTCCGAATCATGTTCGTCTCCATGCGGCTAAGCTCATCCTTCACAAGATCGTTGGCTTTCAGAAAGTCGGCGGCGTATTGACCCAAAGCAGCCAGGTTTCGGAACGCCCGGGATTTTTCCAGCGGTGCGGCGTTGAGCTCTCGAAGTAGAGGCTATCGCCGGGTCTGAGGCGGTAATGTTCTTCGCCATTGAGCCAAATTTCGAAGTCACCGCGAAGGATGTGGAGAAACTCTTCGCCTTCGTGCGAGTAAGATTCGCCGCTTCCACCGCCGGGTTTGATGCGAAAAAGGTGCGGTTCCATGGCGGTTTGGCCCCAGGCGAGGAGCTCCATGCGGACGCCGGGAGTGGTCTCCAATACTTTTCTCTGGCTGGGTCGGACGAGGCGGGGATTTTCGGCGGCCGTTTCAAAAAGCGAAAGAATATTCGTGCGATAAAAACGCGCGATGCGGCGCAGCGTCGAAACCGAAGAGCGCATTTGGCCGCGTTCGAGGGCGCTGAGAAAACCGACGGAAACTTTCGTGGCGCGGGCGACCTGGGCGAGAGAAAGCCCGCGGCGAGTGCGCAGCCGGCGGAAGCGTTGACCCGGGAGAGGAGCGGTTTCCGCAGGCGCCGAGACGATCCCCTGGCGTTTTAGAACATGGACGATGGCGGGCGGATTCAATCCGCGTGCACGACGCAAGAAAACCGCGCGTTGCAGGAGACGAACATCTGTTTCCGAATACATGCGATAGCGGCTCCTTGTACGTTGCGGCGAAACGAGGCCCAGCGCTTCCCAGGCACGCAAGGCGGAAGAGGAAATGCCCACCCGGCGCGCTACTTCGCTAATGCGCAGCAGGCGGGGCGCGGTTCGATTTGTTGATGGCTTGGAGAAATTCTTTCCGCTTGACACCGGTTCCGGCTTTCTCTAAGTTTGCTGGATTATAGTAAGGTTTCAGGGGCACAGCAACCTCGAAGAATCCTCTGCCAAGAGAATTCTTCGAAACAAGGGGTGAGTTCATGAAATTGGGCGCGGGACCAGGGCAGAGCTATAGGCGATTCCTCCGCAACGTTGTTTTCCTGAGCTTTCTCGCAGTGAGCATGCTGCTGGTGGCGCCATTTTCTATGGCACAGAGCACCGGGGGAGAAATTCGCGGGACGATTAGCGATCCCAGCGGAGCCTCCGTGGTGGCGGCCACCGTTGCGCTCGTCAACGAGGCGACAGGGGTTCAGCGCCAGGTGCAGAGCGGAGCGAACGGCGAGTATATTTTCCTCGAAGTGCCTGTCGGCCGGTACGAGATAGACGTGACGCTGACGGGGTTTAAGAAATTTGTGCGCAAGGGAATCGTGCTGGACTTGAACCAGGTCATAAGCGTGGATATCACTCTGCAAATCGGCTCGGCCACAGAAAGTGTCGAGGTGACAGGGGCGCCGCCGATCGTAGATACCAGCTCGACACAGCTCGGCGCGGTTGTGAATGAGCGCGCTTCCACACAATTGCCCTTGAATCAACGCGACGTTTATCAGTTGCTGCAGCTGCAGCCCGGTGTGCAGTCTCAGCTTGGTAACGATTTGTTTTATGGTTCGGACAAGCCCGGAGTAGTCACTGTGAACGGGGGGCGCGGGCGCTCGAACAATTATTCCGTGAACGGCGGCGATGGCAACGACCTGTTCGCCAACTTGCCCGCCATCGAGCCTTCACCGGACAGTATTGAAGAGTTCCGCGTGATCAGCAATTCGTTTGACGCGGAATACGGGCGGAACTCTGGCGCGGTGGTCAATGTGGTGACCAAATCCGGTACGAACAATATCCACGGTAGTTTTTATGAGTTCTTTCGAAACGACGTTCTCAACGCGCATCCATTTACGTTTTTTCAAGCGCCAAAGCCGGAATTCCGGCAGAACCAGTTCGGAGGCACGATCGGCGGGCCAGTCAAGAAAGACAAAACGTTTTTCTTTGGCGCGTACGAAGGACGGCGGATCGTTCAGGGTATTGTGTCGCAACCGATCAGTGTGCCCACATCGGCGGAGCTCAACAACGGGGACTTTTCCGCTGGACCTACATTTGCGGGATCTCTTACCGACCCGACGGTAGCCAATATTCTGCAAAACCGCTGCGGAGCAAACGCGCCGTCTACGGTGCCTCTCAACCAACGGCTTTCGGCCTCGGCACAAACGGCGGTGGCAAGCGTGGCCAGCGGCGGCGCACCGGTGGCATACACCTCTATTTTTCCGTCCAATCAGATTCCGACTGGCTGTTTTGACCCGGTGGCCCTGAGCCTGTTGCAGTACGTTCCGGGAGCGGGAGGAAGCGGTGGCGTGCAGGTCACGCCGAATAGGACGGATCGCGGCGACCAGTTCCAAATTCGGGTCGATCAGAATTGGTCGAACAATCAGAAGACCGCGTTTTACTATTACTTCGATGACGATAACACCTTGGATCCGTTCGCGAAGTTCCAGGCGTCCGGCGCCACGACCGGTAACTTCCCCGGGGTTTACGCGACGCGCACGCAGCAGTTGAATATCACGCATACATCGACAATTGGGTCGACGGCTGTGAACGAAGCACGGTTCAGCTATTTCCGCGAGGGGCAGCTGCAATTTGACTCGCCGACGCGGACGAACGCGATTCAGGCTTCGTGCGGAACCGGAGCAGCAGCTGCATTTTGCTTTACGGGAACGTCCGATACCGCGCTAACGGATAGCAACGGCAATTTGCTGGGCACAAACCCGGATTACGGGCTTCATTCCGGGCTCGGCGCGAGTAAAGAGGGAGTCCCGTTCATTGATGTGGGTGGCGGTTTCACGATTGGAAACAACTACAACGGACAGTTGCCACAAACCGGAAACACCTACCAGTTCAGCGACAACTACAGCAAGATTATCGGCAGGCACAGCTTGAAGTTTGGAGCCGACACGCGGTATCAGATGTTCAATCAGTTGCTCTACTTCGACGTAAACGGTGATCTGTCTTTTCTGTCGTCCACCTCATCGCCAACGGGGAACGACCTGGGCTACTCAGATGCGTATCCTAATTATCTGCTGGGACTGGGCAACGGCTTTTTTCAGGGCTCCGCACAGCACGAGCTCGTGCGTAGCACCTCAATCTACCTCTACGCGCAGGACAGCTGGAAGATCAAGCCCAACGTGACTTTGAACTATGGTTTGCGCTGGGAAATGAACACGCCGCTGACGGACATCGGACAGAAAGTGCAGACCTTCCGGCCGGGACAGGTATCGACTATCTATCCTTGCACGCTTCCGACCACCAGCCCGCTTTACGTGGCGGGAAGCGTAACGACGTGCGATCAAGCTGGCGTGACGCCCGTGGGGTTGGTCTTCCCAGGTGATAAAGGTGTGCCCGAGGCCTTGACGAACACCTATTACAAGGGCTTTGCGCCCCGGCTTGGCCTCAATTGGAGTCCAGGTTGGACAGATGGATGGCTCAGCAAGCTGACGGGCGGGCCTTCCAAGACCAGCGTGAGCATGGGCTACGGAATTTTCTATAATCCTATTGAGCAGCTCGTGCTTGAACAGTTCAGCGCGGAGCCTCCATTCGGCGGAAGTAACTTCATCACGAGTCCGCTGCTACAAACTCCATATGTCGACCAGACTGGCAGCACGTACCCGAATCCCTTCAACGGGATTTTGAACCCGCCGCGGGGCTCGTCCGTCGACTGGGAGCAATTTCGGCCAATGACTTTCTTCGGGCAATTTCCTCCCAATCTGCGCATGCAGTATTCGGACCAGTACAATTTGACGATCAAGAGGCAGTTACCGGGGGAGATCCTTTTTCAGGTCGGATACGTGGGATCGCAGGGGCATCGGCTGCTAGCAAGCTATGAAGTCAATCCAGGGAATCCGCAAACGTGTAACGACTTGGCGGCATTGGGACAAGGCTGCGGGCCTTTCGGTGAAGACAGCCCTTATTCATTTGTTCTGCCATCAGGATCGGTTTTCCATCTGCCGTACATTCCTGGTGGGCCTGGCGGTTCGGATTTGCCCTGTCCGCTCATGAACGCGCCCGCGGCCTGCACCATCACGGGGGCGGCTGGAGGCACGCCGATCACGCTTGTGGGTATCCGTGGCTATTCCTCGCCGCTGTGTAATCCTCTTACGGGCACGGGTTGCCCTTCCGACGGCACGCCGGTTTTTTCCGGCATCTTCAGCGAGAACACCGTGGCGCGGTCGAACTACAATTCTCTGCAGGTCATGTTACAAAAGAATTTTGCGCACGGGCTGCAATTCCAGGCGGCATACACCCTCAGCAAGACGATGGACAATGCCTCGAGTTTTGAGAGTGCGCTCAACCCTCTGAATTTCAATGCAACCTATGGGTTGTCCGATTACGATGCGCGGAATCGTTTTGTTTTCAACTACGTTTGGGAGCTGCCGGTTCCAAAGTACGAAGGGTTCAAAGGGAAGCTGCTGGATGGCTGGCAAGCGTCCGGAATTCTGACGTTCCAGAGTGGCTTCCCGATTCGAATCACGTCCGCGGATGACGTGGAACAGCTGGACTCCACTGACCTTTTCGAATTTCCCGGCGAGCCGAATTTAACTGCGCCGTTTCACACACAGAACATTCGCCAGAACAATGGGTTTGTGTTTGACCCGAATCTTTTTACCAATGCAACTGTTGCACCGGGGACAATCGGAAATGCTCCGCGCACCATTTGCTGCGGACCGGGCATCAATAACTGGGATGTGAGTTTCATGAAAGAAACCAACTTTGGAGAAAGACTCCAGATGGAGTTCCGGGGCGACATCTTTAACATATGGAATCACGCACAGTTCTATAGCGTCGATGGAAATGTGTCGAACACCGGTAGCACGTTTGGGCAGGTGCAGCACGTTCACGATCCGCGGCTGGTGCAATTCTCGCTGAAGTTCCGCTTCTGACGCAGCAGCTGATTGTAAGAACAATTCCGAAGGCGCCCCGGACTAGCCAGGGCGCCTTCGTCCGTTCAAAGAAAGAGGGAGAAGCTGTTCATTCTTGGGAGCTTTGATAGCACAAACTGGCCGCAGGGAACAGACCTGCCAGCGTGGGCCGCTTGCGGCCACACAGCTTAGGGAAGAAGGAAATGCACGAAGCATTGCAGAAGGAAATCGCCACTTATGAGAAGCGCACGCCGAGATCTGCGGACGCTTATAAGCGCGCCTTGTACCGCATCCCGCTCGGGGTGGCCAGCAATTACCGGCACTACGAGCCCTATCCGCTCTTCGTGAAGGACGGCAAGGGAAGCAAAATTCACGACGTGGATGGAAATGAATACATCGATCACAACTTGTGTTTCGGCGCGCTGATGGCCGGGCACTGCCATCCAGCGGTGGTGAAGGCTGTCGAACAAAAGCTGCATGAAGGAACGACGTTCGGCATGCCGCACGATATGGAATGGGAGCTTGCAGAGGAAATCTGCAAACGTTATCCGGTGGAGATGGTGCGTTTCGGCTCCAGCGGCACGGAAGCGACGATGCACGCTTGCCGCATCGCTCGCGCCGCCACGGCCCGCGACAAAATTCTGAAGTTTGAAGGCGCGTACCATGGACTGCATGACACCGCGCTCGTTAGCGTCAAGCCCAAGGCCGAAGAGTATGGCGATCCCGACGCGCCAAATTCTGTTCCCGGCGGAGGAGGCGTGCCCAAGGCATCGCTCGCAAATGTTGTCGTCGCTTCGTTCAACAATCTTGGTAGCGTCGAGCGCCGGTTCCGCGAAAACCCAGGTCAGATTGCCGCGATTATTCTTGAACCCATCCTCATGAACGTTGGGTTGTGCATGCCGCAGCCCGGTTTTCTAGAGGGCTTGCGCGATATCGCCACAAAGGATGGCGCGTTGCTCATCTTCGATGAAGTAAAAACGGGGGCGAAGCTCGCGTGGGGTGGTGCGAGTGAGTATTTCGGCGTGAAGCCGGACATGATCTGTCTGGCGAAATCCATTGGCGGCGGTTTGCCTCTCGCGGCGTTTGGCGCGAGCCGTGCCGTGATGGATTTGATCGCGCAGCACAAAGTTTTTCACGGAGGCACCTACAACACGAACCGTGTGTCGATGGCTGCAGGGCTAGCCACCTTCCGCGAAGTCCTGTCGCGCGAGAACTACGCCCACGTAGGTTCGCTCAGCAAAAAGCTCGCCGAAGGCTATCGCGCCATCGTAAGGAAATCTGGTTTGCAGGCCTACGTTGCAAGCGCCGGTGTAAACGGCGCGCTGATGCTTTATCCGCAGGAAATTCGCAACTATCGCGACTGGACGAAAATCGATATCGATCTTTGGCGCCACTACTGGTTCGCCATGGTTAATCGCGGCGTGCTGGCGCAGCCGTATTGGTGGGACGAGCAGTGGACCATCTCGGTCCAGCACACCGAAGCCGACATCGACAAGCATCTCGCCGTTTTCGGGGAAGTCGCACCCGCACTTGCCAAAGCGCAAGAAGAGCGCGGCGCGGCTTTCGTCGGTGCCGCGGGCCACTGATCTTAGGAGATCGCGACTTTGCAGAACGAGGCCGCCATTGCGTCCCCGGTGCCCGCGGCTCAAGACGCCCCTCAACTGCGCCGCGTCTTGGGACGCCTGGACCTCGTTCTACTTTTCGTTGTTGCTGTTTTCAATCTCAATGTTGTTCCTTCGATCGCCGCTAACGGCGGCGTGACCGTCTGGCTCTGGATTATTTCCCTGGCTTTATTTTTCTGGCCGCAGGGCATCGCGGTGATCGAGCTGGCCCATCGCTATCCCGGCGAAGGCGGTGTCTATCTTTGGGCCAAGGAAGTCTTTGGTGACTTCCACGGTTTTCTTTCCGGCTGGTGCTACTGGACGAACAACATGATGTACGTCCCAACGGTTATGCTGTACTTCGTCGGAGTATCCGTATTTGCGCTTGGTTCCGGGCACGAGTCGCTTGGAAACAATAAGACCTTTGCGCTGACCGCCTCCCTTCTCCTGCTGATCGTTCTCGTGGTGCTAAATATCGTCGGCCTCGGCGTCGGCAAGTGGATCAACAACTTCGGCGCCATCGGCACGGGCATTGCTGCCGCGGTCTTGATCGGTCTTGGTGTCATTGTGTGGCTGCGTTTCGGCACAACCGTTAGCTGGGCGGACTTTCGGATTCCACCCAATCCAAAATTCGTCCTAAATTCTTTCGGCGTGATTTGCTTTGGATTGGTGGGGCTCGAGCTCGCTTCTGTCATGGGCGATGAGATAGAGAATCCTCGAAAAAATCTGCCAGGGGCCGTCGCCTGGGGAGGGGTTCTTTCCGGCGCGCTTTACATTGGCGCGACGCTGACACTGCTGATTGCGCTCAACAAAGGCGACATCAACGTGCTGCAAGGCATTGTCCAAGCGGTGAGCCATATGGCCGGCCGCGTGGGAGTCTTATGGGTCGTCGCACCGTTTGCGCTGATGTTGAGCTTGTCGATTGCGGGCATTGCGTCCGCCTGGCTCGGCGGCTCGGCGCGAATTCCATTCGTCGCTGGCCTGGATTCTTACATGCCATCGTGGCTTGGAAAAGTGCACCCGAGATACCATACGCCTTATGCCGCGCTGATCGTGCATGCCGCGGTGTCCATGGTGCTCGTGGTGCTGAACTTCAGCGGTTGGTGGATCTGGAATAAAATGATTGGGCTGTCGTTCGTGGGGCACATCCTGCGAGCTTCCGGACTTGTCGTTGCCAATCTCTCGGCGAATGAAACTGGCGTGCAGGAAACTTTCCAGAAACTGCTCTCGCTCGCGGTGGTGCTTCAGCTGATCCCGTTTCTTTACATGTTTGGCGCGCTGCTGAAAATCGCTTTCAGCCGTTCCTTCGTCGAAGGTTGCTACGGCAGGAGGAAATTAATTCTTTCCGGCGCCAGCGGGCTGATGACCACCATTCTGGGAATCGCGCTAGCCTTTTTTCCGGCGCAGCAGGTCACTTCGGTGCTTTCCTATGAAATCTGGATGTTTGGCGGCACATTTATTTTTATTGGCCTGGCTGCATTTTTGTTTTTTGTTTACGGGCGGCGCAAAATGGCAAGAAAGCTCGCGGAGGCGATTTCGCCGGTTTAAGCGCGGTGCGGCTTGGCATGAGCACCTACGCGATGGTGGTTTTGGGAGGCCGTGATGTCGAGCGGTACGGTGGCGGAAGTTCGAACTTACAAGAATTACATCAACGGCGAATGGGCCGCCAGCGTTTCCGGCGAAACATTTCCAGTCCATGATCCTTCAACCGAGGAAGTCATCGCGCAGGTCGCCTCCGCTGGTTCCGCGGACGTCGATCGCGCCGTAAGTGCGGCGCGTGCCGCCTTCGACTCCGGCTCTTGGGCTACCACCACAGCGCAAGACCGCGGCCGCATCCTTTTCAAACTTGCCGAAAAAATCCGCCAGAACAGCGCCGCGCTCGCCGAGCTCGAATGCCGCAACACCGGAAAGCCCATCGTCGAAGCCGAATACGACATCGCGGACGTCGCCACTTGCTTCGAATACTACGGCGGCCTCGCCAACAAAGTTCTCGGTAGCGTGAACCCAGTTCCTGCTAACGCCCTAAGTCTAACTTTGCGCGAGCCCGTCGGCGTCGCCGGACAAATCATTCCGTGGAACTATCCACTGCTGATGGCTGCGTGGAAACTCGCGCCCGCGCTCGCGGCTGGCTGTACGTGCGTTCTAAAGCCCGCCGAGCAGACGCCCTTGACAGCCCTGGAATTTGCCAACTATTTCGCGGAGGTTGGTCTCCCGCCCGGCGTCGTCAACATCATCAACGGATTTGGCGAAATCGCGGGCGCCGCGCTCGTAGCTCATCCCGGCGTCGACAAAATCGCATTCACGGGCAGCGCTGCCGTCGGCAAAATCATCGTAAAAAGCGCCGCCGATACGCTCAAACGTGTCACGCTCGAGCTTGGCGGTAAATCGCCAAACATCTTCTTTAGCGACGCCGATTGGGAAGCGTCCGTCGATGGCGCCCTCTTCGGTGTCTTTATCAATCAAGGCGAAGTCTGTTCCGCAGGCAGCCGTATCCTCGTTGAAAAGAAAATCTATTCGAAATTTGTCGAGGCCATGGCTGAAAAAGCCAAGCGCATCAAGCTTGGCGCGCCGCTCGAGCGCGAAACGAAAATGGGCCCGCTCGTCAGCAAAGAGCAATACGATCGCGTCAAGTCTTATCTCGAGCTTGGTAAAAAGGAAGCCAAAGTCGCCATTGGCGGCGGTCGCCCAAAGCAATTCGGCAAAGGCTATTTCGTCGAGCCAACTATTTTTTATGATGTCGAGAACACTGCGCGCATCGCTCGCGAAGAAATTTTTGGCCCCGTCGCCTCCGTGATTCCGTTCGATGGTGAGGCCGATGCCATTCGCATCGCGAATGACACGCCTTATGGTCTCGCCGCGGCAGTCTGGACGCGCGACATTTATAAGGCGTTTCGTGTCGTTAAGTCGCTGCGCGCCGGAATCGTCTGGGTCAATCACATGCAACCGACCTACGTCGAAGCGCCCTGGGGCGGCTACAAACAATCCGGCTTCGGCCGCGAGCTTGGCCCTTGGGGCCTTGAAGAATATCTCGAGACAAAGCAGGTCTTCGTCAATCTCGACGAAGCGCCAATCGCCTGGTACTAGATTTGTGGCACAGCGGCGGCGTCCCTGTGAGCTGCGAGAAGGAAGAAACAATGGCTACCATTCAACTTCGAACGGAAATTCCGGGGCCGCGTTCCCGTGCCCTCATGGCGCGTCGCGATGCGGCTATCCCGCGCGGACCCGCCAACGCCACGCCTATTTTCGCTGCGAACGCAGATGGCGCCACGATCGAAGATGTCGACGGCAACCGCTATCTCGATTTCGCCGGCGGAATCGGCTGCCTCAATGTCGGCCATCGAGCTTCGCGCATCCTCTCCGCGATTCGCGAGCAACTGGAAAAGCATTTGCATCTGTGTTTTGCGGTCACGCCTTATGAGGGGTACGTCGCCGTCGCGGAAAAACTAAATTCCCTCGCTCCCGGTAATTTTGCGAAGAAAACCATTCTGCTCAATTCCGGCGCCGAGGCCATCGAAAATGCCATCAAAATCGCGCGCGCGTACACCAAACGCCCCGCCGTCATCTGTTTCGAAGACGCTTTCCACGGCCGCACGCTTCTCACCATGTCGCTAACCAGCAAAACGCATCCCTACAAAGCGGGATTTCAGCCGTTCGCGAGCGACATTTATCGCATTCCGTTCGCTTACCCCTATCGCAACCCCGCCGGCACAACGTCCGCGGAATTTGCTCATCATCTCGAAGACGCCTTCAAGCGTTCCGTCGCGCCAGAATCCGTCGCCGCAGTCATCGCCGAGCCCGTTCTAGGCGAAGGCGGCTTCGTCATTCCGCCGCGCGACTACTTCAAGCTCCTCCAAAATATTTGCCGCAAGCATGGCATCCTCTTCATTGCCGATGAAATCCAGTCTGGTTTTGCGCGCACCGGAAAATGGTTCGCTTCCGAGCATTTCGGCATCGAGCCGGATTTGATCACCATGGCGAAATCGCTCGGCGGCGGAATGCCCATCGCGGCCGTCACGGGCCGCGCTGAAATCATGGATGCGCCTGGGCCCGGATCCCTCGGCGGCACATTCTGCGGGCACCCTCTTTCGTGTGCCGCGGCGCTCGCAGCGATCGAGACCATCGAAAGAGAGGGGCTGCTCGCGCGCTCGACGGCTATCGGTGAGTTTTTTGAAAAACGCGCTTGCGGCTGGAAGAAAAAGTGGCCCTTGGTCGGCGACGTTCGCGGCCTTGGCGGCATGTGTGCCATCGAGCTGGTGCGCGATGCCGAAACGCGCGAGCCGGCCGACACGGAAACAAAAGAGATCGCCAGGTATTGCTGCGAGCACGGCCTCATTACCATCACCGCCGGCACTTTCAATAACGTGATTCGCATTCTCGTTCCGCTCGTGGTTAGCGACGAGCAAATGAATGAGGGCTTGGACGTAATCGAGGCCGCCCTGGCGGGAGTTGCGGAACGCAAGCAGGCCGCGCTTTCTCACGCGTAGCTGCGGATCCAGTGACGGACAAACGCCAGAGTACTGCCAGCTGCATCCAACGTATGGGGATAATCAGGAGCGTCAGATGCAAGACACACTCATAAAATCGGCCCGCGTTGCCGCCGAGCTGAAAGACCCGCGGCTTTTCCGCGAAGCGTGTTACGTCGATGGACAGTGGATTCAGGCAAGCTCGGGCCAGACAATCGATGTGGACAATCCCGCCACGAAAGAAATCATTGGCAGAGTACCTAAACTAAGCGGTTCTGAAACCCGCCGCGCCATCGAAGCCGCAAACAGTGCGTTTCCCGCGTGGAGCAGAAAAACAGCAAAAGAACGCGGCGCCGTTCTCCGCCGCTGGTTTGATCTAATGATGGCCAACCAGGAAGATCTGGCGCGCCTGATGACACTTGAGCAAGGCAAGCCGCTCGCCGAATCGCGCGGAGAAGTTGCTTACGCCGCAGCGTTCCTTGAATGGTTTGGGGAAGAAGCGAAGCGCGTCTACGGCGACACCATTCCCCAGCACCAAGCCGACAAGAGAATTGTCGTCATCAAGCAGCCCATCGGCGTCGTCGCCTGCATCACGCCCTGGAATTTTCCGCTGGCCATGATCACGCGCAAAGTCGGGCCTGCCATCGCTTCAGGTTGTACCGTGGTCGTTAAGCCCGCCGAACAAACGCCGTTTTCCGCGCTTGCGTTAGCTGAGCTTGCCGAGCGTGCCGGCGTTCCGAAAGGCGTATTCAACATCGTTACTGGAGATCCAAAAGAAATCGGCGCTGAACTGACTTCCAATCCCATCATTCGCAAGCTTTCGTTCACTGGCTCGACCGAAGTCGGCAAGCTCCTGATGGCCCAATGCGCCGGCACAATCAAAAAGCTTTCGCTCGAACTGGGAGGCAATGCGCCGTTCATCATTTTTGAAGACGCGGATCTGGACGCGGCCGTCGAAGGTGCGATCGCTTCCAAATATCGCAACACGGGTCAAACATGCGTCTGCGCGAATCGGTTTCTCGTGCAGGACGCGGTCTATGATGCTTTCGCGGAAAAACTGATCGTGGCCGTAAACAAGTTGAAACCCGCCCCTGGCTTGGAAACAGGCGCCACGCAAGGGCCCTTGATTGACGATGCCGCCGTTGAAAAAGTGGAGAGCCATATTCGCGACGCGCAATCCAAAGGCGCAAGAATTCTCGTCGGCGGGCATCGCCACGCTCTCGGCGGGCGTTTTTTCGAGCCGACGATTCTTGCCGATGTCACGCCGCAAATGGCCTTGGCGCGCGAAGAAACTTTCGGGCCCGTCGCGCCGCTCTTCCGCTTCAAAACGGAAGCGGACGCCATCGCTCTCGCGAACGACACGGAGTTTGGCCTTGCTGCTTATTTCTATGGTCGAGACATCGTTCGCGTCTGGCGCGTCGCCGAAGCCCTTGAATACGGCATCGTCGGCATCAATACCGGTATCATTTCCACGGAAGTCGCGCCCTTCGGCGGCGTAAAGGAATCCGGCCTTGGTCGCGAAGGCTCCAAGTACGGAATCGATGAGTATGTCGAAATTAAATATCTTTGCTTTGGTGGAATCACATCCTGAAGCCGCTATCCCCAAACCGGCCCGCAACTTATATAAGCCCTATATTGGATTGATGTCCTGATTTTTCTCCAGCCGTGCGATCAATCCCTGTATCTGTGATTTCGTCTGTTCGGGTGCCCCTGCCAGCGCAAGTTTCATTTCTTTCAGCGCGGTTGCAAAGTCGCCTCTCGCCGAAGCCATTCTCGATAGTTCTCCGTGCGTGTACCACTCGTTCGGACGCTTTTCCACGTTTATCTTAAAGACGGCGAACGCCTCGTCGGGCTTGTTCTGAATTTGCAATCCTCGTCCGTACGCGTGAAGCTGGATGCCACTTGCCTTCTCGAACGCTTTTGCCTCTGTCGACTCCGCCTCTTGCTTTTTTCCCATCGCACCCAGAATCTGCGATTTGGTCAGCAGGTTCTCGAATCTTTCCTCATTCTGGATGGATATATTTTCCCACTTCAAGGCTTCCTCCAGGTTGTAGTTGTTGTCCAGACACCAATTGGCTGCTTCGTCGTAGCCCGCCCAGGTAAATCCACCCGTGTTCCGAAGCTGATTGTGGATGCTCCGGAACACGATCGCGTTCACGTCGACAGAAATGTGAAACGGGATCGCCAGTTTTTCCCAGCGAAGTGTTGCCGCGGCGGAATCCGGCTTAACGTCATCGAACGTATAGCTGAGTGCTTCGCGAAACTCGGCCGGCTGAGGTTTCACCATCACGCGCAGCGCATCTTCTTTTTCGTCGTACGAGAAGCTACCCCAGGAAGTCGAGTTTCTCGAAAAAATCACTGTCCACTCGTCTTTGCCTGGAATCGTGTGTAAGCCGTACGTGCCCGCAGGCAGCGCCTTTCCTTCCACACTCACATCGTCGGAAAAGGAGATCGTCGTATTTTCGTTCGCGCCCGCCCGCCATACTTGCCCATAGGGAACGACCTTTCCCCAGATTTCACGCCCGCCCACGAGCGGCTCGTGATACACAATTGTGATATCGGTGAGCCCGATCCGCTGCGTCACCGTCGCGCGCTGGCTCAACGTCGGCAGATTCAACTCCGTCGCTTGGCTCCCATTCTTGAACTGCGCATCCGCTCGCCCCGCAAAACACGCCGCTCCCAGCAAAATGCCAACACCTAATCTGAGAATATTGCGCATGAGCACGCACCTCCCTCGTCTTAGCACGAGACAAATTGGCAGGCGCAATCCATTCGCGCGCGCCTCACACCCTATTGGCCATAGACGTTCCGAGGTCTAATGCGTGAGCAGGCTTTACGGAATGGCCGCGTATTTGGCCGGCCTGTCGAGACATTCCGATTTTAATAAGCTGCAAAATCGGGTCCCACTTTCAATTGCCGAGAAGGCGGTCTCGCGTGGAAAATCTTTAGGATTGGAAAAAAACTCCGCAGCCATTACCATCATTCCGCTCTCGTAGTTCGCACGAAGCTCCTTCCGAGGCCTATATGAAAATCCTAACTGGCATTTGCATGCCGCTCCTGCCGCTGGTTTTCGTAGCCGCGGCCGCCGCCCAAACTCAAACGGAGCCTGCGCTTCCGTACTCGCCGAGCTTGAATCTCAACTCGATCGACAAGTCTGTCGATCCCTGCGTGAATTTTTATCAATATGCGTGCGGCCGCTGGCAGAAGGACAATCCCATCCCTTCGGACCAAACCTCGTGGAGCGTTTACGCCAAACTCTACGAAGACAATCTGAATTTTCTTCGTGGGATTTTGGAGCAGGCATCCAGGAGTAGCGCGGCGCGCGACACCGTCACGCAGGAAATTGGGGATTTTTATTCGGCTTGCATCGACGAGCCGGAGGCGGAACGGCGCGGTGTCAGCGCCCTCCAGCCGCAACTGGACACGATTTCCCGCCTCAATTCCGCGCGCGAGATGGCCCCTTTACTGGCCAAGCTGCAACTTTATGTCGGCGGCTACCGGTCCCTTCTTTTCGCGGCAGGCTCTAATCAGGACCCCGACAATTCCGAACAGGTCATCGCTGAACTCGGCCAAGGCGGCCTCGGACTACCGGATCGCGACTACTACACCAAGGATGATGCGAAATCGAAAGAAATTCGCGAGCGTTACGTGCAGCACGTTCAAAAGATTTTCGAGCTGCTCGGCGATAATGCGGAGACCGCGAAAAAGAACGCGGAAACTTTGATGCGCATGGAAACATCGCTCGCGAAAGCTTCGCTTACGCGCGTCGAGATGCGCGATCCCTACAAGCTGAAAAACAAAATGGACCTGGCCGCGTTGGACAAACTGGCTCCAAACTTTGATTGGAAGACCTACTACCGGCTGCTAGGATATCCGCCGTTCACTATTCTCAACGTCGAGTCCCCCGAGTTCTTCAAGGAAGTGAACCAGCAGCTGGCCTCTGAGCCCGTCGTAAACTGGAAGAACTATCTTCGATTCCACGTCGCGGATACCGCCTCTCCCTACCTGTCCTCGCCATTTGTCGAGGAAAATTTTAACTTTTACCGCAAGTACTTGCGCGGCGCCAAAGTAATCCAGCCCCGCTGGAAGCGCTGTGTGCAATATACGGACTATAATTTGGGTGAAGCTCTGGGCCAGGCCTATGTGCGCAAGGTTTTCTCTCCCGAGCTTAAGCAAAGCACGCTCGACATGGTCCTGCGCATCGAAGCTGCGATGGAACAGCGCATTCGTGCGCTCGATTGGATGAGCCCAGAAACCAAGCTGCAAGCCCTCGTCAAGCTCCACGGCATCCGCAACAAGATCGGCTATCCCGACAAATGGCGCGACTACAGTTCCGTCAAAATTACGAGCGATGATTTTCTCGGCGATGTGCAGCGCCTCACCGAATTTGAGCATCGCCGGCAAATTGCCAAGATCGGAAAACCCGTGGATCATGGCGAGTGGGAAATCAGTCCCACCACCGTCGACGCTTACTATGACCCGCAGATGAACGACATCAACTTCCCCGCGGGCGTGCTTCAACCGCCTCTATACGATCCCAGGATGGACGACGCTCCCAATTATGGCGACACCGGCGGGACGATCGGCCACGAACTCACCCACGGCTTCGACGATGAAGGCAGTCAGTTTGACGCCCATGGCAATCTCAAGAATTGGTGGACGAAGGAAGATCGCGAGAAATTCGATGCCCGCACAAAGTGCATCAGCGACCAGTATTCAAAATATGTGGTTGTGGACGATGTGCACATCAACGGCCGGCTCACCATGGGTGAGGATGTTGCCGACTTGGGTGGCGAGATTCTCGCCTACATCGCCTGGCAAGGCGCCACTAAGGACAAGAATCTCCAACCGGTCGATGGCCTGACTCCCGAGCAGCGTTTCTTCATCGGCTTCGCCCAGTGGGATTGCGCTAACGAGCGCCCCGAGGACATGCGCATGCGCGCGCAGGTCGATCCCCACTCGCCCGCGCAGTACCGAATCAACGGCGTCGTCGTCAACATGCCGCAGTTCGCGAAAGCCTTTGCCTGCAAGGCCGACCAACCGATGGTCAATCCGCCCGAAAAAGTCTGCCGCATCTGGTAATTACCAGTTTTGCCCGGTGGTCAGGTAGAGTGACTCAACCTTCCCGCGAGCTCATTCTCCGACTCGCAGCGGCTGTCCTAGCTTACGCACAGACTGATATCTACCGGCTTGTCCCCTCCCGCCCGTCGACAGCAATGGTTCGCTCTAGGGTTTCGTCGGTTCATTAGGCTGCGGCGCTGGGGCCGGGACTGACGGCGTCGGTTTGTAAACCGTCGCGGGCCTCGCCGGCTGGTAGGTCACCTTGGTTTCCGTTTTCTTCGGCTTCTTTTTTTCTCTGCCGCGCTTATCTCGATTTCCCATGATTTCTCCTCGTCGTGTTGAGATCTTTCCACACGCGTTAGTTTACCCGACCAGACACGCAAGCCGCCATCAACCTGCCAGTACCGCTTGAATGCGCACCCAAACGAATCTAGCCAGCCCCGCCGCGGAATCTTAGGACAGCCGGTTCGGAGTGAATCGGGCGGTCAACTCCATCACTCGCAGGTAGTACTCGCGCTGTTTCAATTGCGTCCCGGCTGCTTCGTCGATCACAAACGTAACATCGGGATGCAGTTGCAGGCATGACGCCGTGACCGACGCGGTAATCGGTCCCTCGATTGCCTCCGCAACGGTCTCCGCTTTCACGCCGCCCGTCGCCAACAACATAATTCTCTTCGCTTCAAGAATTGTTCCGATCCCCATCGTGATCGCGCACTCCGGCATCTTCTCTTCGGGCGAAAAATATTTCCGGTTATCCTCCAGCGTCTCGTTCGTCAAAACCTTCAGCCGCGTCCTCGAACCAAAGCTCGAAGTCGGCTCGTTGAATCCAATGTGCCCATTCCGCCCGATGCCGAGAATTTGCAGATCGATTCCCCCCGCGTCGCGAATCGCGCGCTCATACGATAGGCAATACTCTTCATAATCTCCGCCGATCGTCCCGTCAGGGATATGGATGTTCGCCGCGTCGGCGTTCACATGATCAAAAAAATGTTCCCGCATGAAACGATGAAAGCTCTGCGGACGTTCCGCCCCAATCCCGAGGTACTCGTCCAGGTTGAACGTCACAACCTTCGAAAAATCCAGCTCTTCTTCTTTGTGCAGCCGCACGAGTTCCTTATACATCCCCTGCGTCGTGCTCCCGGTAGCCAGCCCCAGCGTGAGTGCCGGTTTGTTCCTCACTGCGCTCGCGACAATGCGCGCCGCCTCACGGCTCAACTCCTCATAGCTCGATTTTAGTAGGACCAGCATCTCCGCCCCGTTTTTCCGCTTACTCCGTCATCTCCGTGTAGAATAGCAAACAGCATGAATCCTCTCGCAGCGCCCTTTCCGCATTTCAGCCGGAGTCGGCCAACTCCCCGCAGTCCCAACCGGTGCTATATATATCACGGCCGCGCTCTCCAAAAGATTGTTTCAGAAATCGTGGAAAATGCCCGGATTTGGAGTAGAATGACCCGCCCAATTTATCGTGGCTCCTTAGAGCTATATAGCAGTATACTGAGCCGCCACGCGAACCTGCAAATCGTGCGTCTCCGGGAGTAAAGCGAAAAATGGTCCTCACCGCCATCGATTGGATCGTCGTCGCCGCTTACCTGCTCCTCAATCTTCTCATCAGTCTCTATTACCGCCGCCGCTCCTCCGGCAGCACCGAGGAATTCTTTGTCTCCGGCCGCAACGTTTCCTGGTGGCTCGCCGGCACTTCGATGGTCGCCACCACTTTCGCCGCCGACACGCCGCTCCTCGTCACCGGCCTCGTTGCCAAAAACGGCATCGCTGGTAACTGGCTCTGGTGGTCGCAATGCCTCTGCGGCATGATGACCGTTTTTTTCTTCGCGCGTTACTGGCGCCGCGCCGAAATCCTCACCGATGTCGAATTTGTCGAGCTTCGCTACCAGGGCAAGCCCGCCGCATTCCTCCGCGGTTTTCGCGCCTTGTATCTCGGCGCGCTCATGAACTGCCTCATCCTCGGCTGGGTCATCAAAGCCATGATCAGCATCACCACCGTCTTACTCGGCGACGCCATCGCCCAAGGCCGCGTCCTCCGACTCACTCTCGGCGGCCACGCACTCTTGCACTACACCCTCGGCAGTCCGGAACACACCGCCCTCCTCATCTGTGTTCTGCTTCTCGTCCCTTTCACCGGAATCTACACCTTCATCGGCGGCCTCTGGGGCGTCCTTGTCACCGACCTTTTCCAATTCGCCCTAAAAATGTCCATGATCATCGTGCTCGCCTGGATCGCCGTCGCAAAAATCGGCGGCATGGCCGCGCTCAAACTCCAGCTTTCGCACGTCGACGCCCTGGCGCATAAATCGGGCAACTCCACCGGCTCCATCCTTTCCTTTTTCCCCTCGTTTCATCTCGGCTGGACCACCGACGCTCTCTGGACTCTCCCCGTCATCACTTTCTCGCTCTACCTCGCCGTCCAGTGGTGGGCCAGTTGGTATCCCGGCGCCGAGCCCGGTGGCGGCGGCTACGTCGCCCAGCGCATGTTCAGCGCCAAGGACGAAAAAAATTCTCTCGGCGCAACTCTCTGGTTCAACATCGCCAACTACGCCATGCGTTCCTGGCCCTGGATCATCACCGGCCTCGTCGCCGTTGCCGTCTATTCCCCCAACGGCGGCCTTCATCCCAGCGCCGCGTTCGCCGCCGAGCCAGAAAAAGGTTACGTCATGGTCCTCCGCGATTTTCTTCCGCCCGCACTGCGCGGCCTGATGATCGCCGCCTTCCTCGCCGCCTTCATGTCCACGGTCGGCACCCAGCTCAACTGGGGCACGTCCTATCTCATCAACGATTTCTACCGCCGCTTCCTGGTCCGCAAGGGCAGCGAGAAACACTACGTCCTGGTCAGCAAGCTGATTATCGTCCTGCTCGTGATCCTCAGCGGTTACGCCGCCGCGAACATCACGAGCATTCAATCCGCCTGGCAGCTTCTTCTCGGCATGGGCGCGGGCACCGGGTCCGTCCTCATGCTCCGCTGGTATTGGTGGCGCATCAACGCCTGGAGCGAAATTTCTTCCATGATCGCCGCGTTCATCGTTTCCATGTCGCTCACGCGCGTTCAGTTCGCCGGCAACAACTCCGTCGTTTTCGCGAAAACCGCGCTCATCACCACCGCCGTCACCACCATCGTCTGGCTCGTCACCACCCTTATCACTAAGCCGGAGCCGGAAGCCAAGCTCGTCCAGTTCTATCGCCGCGTCCGTCCCACCATCCACGGCTGGAAGCACATCGCCGCCCTCGCTCCGGAAGTCACACCCGTCCGCGATCTCACTGCCAACACTTTCGATTGGATCACGGGCTGCGCGCTCGTCTATTGCTGCATGTTTTCCATCGGCGAATTCGCTCTGCACGAATGGCTGATGGGCTTCGTTCTGCTCGTCGCCGCCGCTCTCTCCGGCTACTTCATCTATTGGAGTCTCTCGCGCCGCGGCTGGCAAACTCTCTCCGGCGCCGAACCCGTCGTCCCTCAAAACGCCAAGCCGCAACTCGGGGCGTAATTTTTCACCTTCGCGCCTCTGCAAAATGTCATTCCGAGCGAAGCGAGGAATCCGCTTTTCTCTTCTCCGTGCCCTCTGCGTCCTCTGTGTTAAGAAAACCTTCCCCTACTTCGTAACCCTCGCAATGAACACCGAATAAGGCTCCATCGGCATTTTCGCAAACATCCCCGTCACCCGTTTGTGAAAACTCGTCAACAAGACTTCCAGCTTCGGCGCTGAAAATCCCGCCTCGGAAAGGTCAAAGGGCACCCTTTGTACGGTGGCCGACATATTTAAAATGACCAGAATCGCTTCACCCTTGGTTCGCCGAAGATACGTCAGCACGTTCGGGTTATCCTCGTTTATCGAAACATAATCCCCGTCCAATAGCGCTGCCTCCGAATGCCGCAGCTCCAAAAGTGTTCTGTAAAAACTAAGAACGGAATCGGGATCCTTCATCTCGTCCGCCACGTTGTGTGTACGCGCGCTATCCGGCACCGGCAGCCACGGCTTCACCGTGCTAAACCCCGCATTCGCGCTGTCGTTCCACTGCATCGGCGTCCGTTCGCCGTCCCGCCCGATTTCCTTCGGCCATCCCAGCTTGCCTTCCGGGTCCTGCACGTCCTCTTTCCGTTTCGGGTCGTTGTTCTCCATTCCGATCTCTTCGCCGTAATACATAATCGGCGTTCCACGCAAGGTCAGATACAGCGCCGCCATCATCTTCGCGATGTCGTCGTTGTGCTCTCCATCGCCATACCGCGTATAAGACCGCATGATATCGTGATTCGAAATCACGTACGTCGGCCAATGTCCCGCCGCATTCACCGCCGCGATGTGCTTCCGGTACTCGTCCGCCGATAATCCTTTGAATCCCGTCATCATCAAATCCATCGGCATCTGCAATTCGTCGTTCTTCGCTCCGTAGTAATCCCTCAGTTGGTCCACGTTCGTCGTCCAAGTCTCTCCGATCAGCACCGCCCCGTATTCGTTTGCCACGCTCCGCAGAGCCCGCATCGCATCATGCACTTCCGGCAATTTCTTGTTGTACTTCTCATCCATGTTCGGCCGTCCGAACTTGTCCGTCCCAGGCAGCACAGGATTGTCCGTCAGCTTCGGGTCTTCATACAACGTATCCACGGCGTCCAGCCGGAACCCCGCGACTCCATGCTTGTACCAGAAGCGCGTCACATCCAGCATCGCCTTTTCCACCGCGGGATTCCGCCAGTTCAAGTCCGGTTGCTGCGGATAAAAATAATGGTAATAATATTGATTCGTCTTCGGATCGAACGTCCACGCCGGAGTCCCGAACGTCGAAAGCCAGTTATTCGGCGGCTGGCCAGGCCCTTTCCCGTCGCGCCAGATGTACCAGTCGCGCTTGTCCGATGTCTTCGAAGACTCCGAGTCGATAAACCACTTGTGCTGGTCCGAAGTGTGATTCACCACAAAATCCAGAATCACGCGAATCCCGCGCTGCTTCGCTTCCGCCACCAGCCGGTCGAAATCCGCCATCGTTCCGTACATCGGATCGATCGCCTCGTAATCCGAAACGTCGTACCCGAAATCCACCTGCGGCGACGGAAAGCACGGCGTAATCCAGATCGCGTTGATTCCCAGCTCTTTCAAATAATCCAGCTTCGACGTAATCCCTTTCAAATCCCCAATCCCGTCATTATTACTGTCCGCAAAACTCCTCGGATAAATCTCATAAAACACCGCGTTCTGCCACCATGTGTGCCCCGCCGCATCCTCGCCGTCCTTCGTCTGCGCGTTTCCCCGTGCCGTCAACACGCACGCGCTTGCGGCCAACAAAATCACCATCGCGATTTTGCTTTTCACGTCATTCACCCCCACCCTGTTCTGAATTCCTTACCTGGACTCGTCTAGAGGATCTGCACATCCGCGCCTCGAGATCGGAGTCCTCGGTCAAATGTGACCAGCTTTAGCCCGGCCACGGAAGCGAACGCGAGAAGATAGGCGTCCACCCATACTTTCGGGGAAGAACTCTTAAGCGGGGACAATTTACGAAACTCCCTTTCGACTGCTTCGGGCTCAGAAACGATTTCGATCCGATCGTCCGCGCAGACGTGGTCCCACAGGTCCCAGGCTTCGTTCATCTTCTTCACATCCTTGCCCATCACGGCCTGCGTCGTGAGAAGCCTGAGAACCGTCATTTGTGTGATTCGGCAGAAAAGGAATCTCTCTTCCGCCGAACCTTCAAACCATTCCTTCGCCTTCTCGGAATGTATGTGCCGGCCCCAGAGAAGCGCCAGCCAGACATTGGCATCAAGGAAATTCAAGGTGTTCATAGATCTGTTCGTTCGTAAGGTCGACCTTTGGACCATCGGACACAATCAAGGGGAATTTCACTCTTCTGGAACGAGGGCGCTTACCTTCCGCCAGGGTCACCCGCACGCCCAATAGGATTAATTCCCGAACAGACCGTCCCTGCGCAGCAGCCTTCGCTTTCAGCTTGCGGTATAGAGGCGTGGGTATGTCCACGGTTGTACGAACTGCTTGCCTACTCATAGTAATATTTTGCCACCGACGCCATAAATATGGAAGTGCCTCGCCATTCGCACACCCTCCCTTTTCGCGCCTTAGGTTTCTTTACTCGCCGAATGCACACGCCCCCGGCGCGGCCGCGGACAAAGCGGTCACCATCAGCATTGCAAAAATTGCTGGAGCAGGCCTTTTACTGCTGATCAGTTTGCCCATCCCGTTTCCCTCTCTGCGCTGTCGCAACGGCCTAGCTCGTTCACTGCTTTAAGAATTTGCTTGATATTTTTGGCAAGTGGAAAAAGAATACGACTCGTTGGTGCGGATAGGTTTCCCCCGCCTTCTCCTCAAAATGAACTTGCAGCTTCGTCACGCCCGACGCGTCCTTCACCAGCTCGGCTCCCCGCACCGATTCGATCACCTCCGGGTTCCACACATCTAATTCGTACGTTGCCCCCGCGTGCCCAGCCATCACCAACTCCATGGGCGATGTTGCATCTCCCATTTCTTGGGAAAGTATCCGTAAATCGGAGCTCGCGCTTCCCAGCTCCGGAAGTCGGAACGCATACGACACGCCAAAATCGTTTGGCTCGCGGATGCGCACGGTATTCTTTCCCTCCTTCAATGCGAATCTTATTTTCAGGTGATGATGCTCCAAGGAAAGCCGTTGGTCGAAACTCTGTGCGCGCCCGTTCACGTCCACGCGAACGGCCAGAACCGAATTCGACACCTCAGGCTCAAAATCCAAAAAACATTGTCCGCCGCTGCGCGTTGCCTCAAGCGTAATCTCGCCCAGCTTCTTTTCGTAACTCAGGTTAATCACGCTATCGCCCACTCGCACGTTCGTGATCTTGAAATGCGTCCAATCCGCCGGGACATGCGGCACAAACGTCAGCGTCTTCTTCGGTGCGTCCTTCTCCAGGCCAAACATTCCTTTAAGCAGTGGGCTGATCACCATCGCCGCCGACCAGATCTGGTGCGGCGAACTCGTCGAAAGCGGCTGGTAATAATCTCCGGAGAGCACTTCCGTCACGTGTCCCAGCGACCCGTCGAGCGCCAGCAGCGCGTTCGCTCGCAAATTCTCGTAAGCAGGGAAATCCTGGTGATACCGGTATTCCGCGACCGAAGCCCATCCCGTGAACAGCGGCCACACCGATCCGTAGTGATACCCGCCGCCGCTGTAAACCGCCGAGCGATTCGAGATAATCCGCATTCCCCAATCCGTCTGCACGTCCGCATCCGCCAGTTGCTGAATCATCGGAATCGCCGTCGCGTCGCTCGGCAAGCCAAACCACATCGGCACCGTCGCCAGCACGCTTGGCTCATCCACTTGCCTATTGTTCCTGTCCAGCGCGAATGCGAACCGCTTCTTGTCCGGAATCCAGAAACTCTTGTTCACCAGCGGCCACTGCTTCTCGAACTCTTGTTCCAGTTCCCCCGCTGCAGGTGTCTGTCCCGTTAGCCTCGCCAAATTCGAGAGCGCTCGCAATGCCTCCGCGCCTAATCCGCTCTGATAAAATTCCGTCTCCACCGGCAGCAATGGTCCGCCTTCCACCCACCCGTGGCCGATTCCGAAGTTCTTGGGCATCCCACGCGCATCGTACGTCGATTTCAAAAACTGATACGCCTTCCACAAGCTGGCCCATTTTTCTTTTGCAAAATCCGTATCTCCGCTGCTTGTCACATAATCGTTCATCGCGATGATATAAAGCGGCGTCGCGTCCGCCGATGCGTACGGATACGGATAATCCGCAAACCATTTCACAAAGCTCGCTCCTTGCGAGATCTCGTGCGGAATCTTCCCGTCTGCGCGCTGAAATTTGCTAATGAATTCAAGCGCTGTCTTTGTGTTCGCAAAATCCCCCTCCGCATTCAGCGCTAGCGAACTCCAAAACGAATCACGCCCGAAATACCACGCGAATCCCGGCCGCTGGCTGTCTCCCGACGTTCGATATCCCGCCACCAGCCCCGTTCCCAGAAATGGATTCGACACCATCCCCTGCACCAGGCTCACTCGCGTCCAGTCGTAAGCCTTCTGCAGTTTTTCGTCGGGCAACTCCACGCCCACGGTCTGGTTAAGATAATTCCGGTAGTAGTCCGCCGATTCTTTTTGCAATTGCGCGTAATTCGCCACCAGCCGCTGGTACGTGTTCTGCGCATCAGCCAATCCCGTCATCGATCCCGCGATGGCAACCAGCTTCGCGTCCTTGCCCTTCGCCGTTACGCCTAAACGAAACGAGCTTTCTTGCGATTCCGAATAGTTCGTCTGATATTCTTCATGCGCGTCTTCCGCCGTCGGCGATCCCACAATCGCCTCGAATTTTCTCTGCTCCTCACCAAGCGCGAACGCGTGCAGCTTCGCATCCCAACTTTCGTAAGTTCCGCCCAGCGCCGCAGGCCACTCCAATTGAAAATCGCGATGAAAAACCGCCTCAATTTCCAGCGGCGTCTCCGTCTCCACATTCAGAAAAATCACTGCCCCCGCTTCGTGCACCGGCACAAGAAATGTCTCTCGCACCGAAAATGTATCCCCGGTGTAAACGATCGTGCTCGATTCCGGCCGCGTGATCAGCGTCCGCGCCAGCGATTCCGCAGGAAGTGCTCTGCCATCCACATGAAATACCAAATGAAAATTGCGAAACAGTTTCAGCGGATAAACCCATGCTTCCATTCGTCCCGTTTCATTTCCAAGCAGCCCCGCCCGCATTCCTACGGCAGAAAGAAATTCCCATGGCCGAACCGCTCGCGTAAGTTCCAGCGACTTCCCCGCTACTTCCGCGATCGAGGCTGCTTGCGCTTGTGCGATCGTCTGCCCAACCACTGATACTGGTGCTTTCGCGGCTGCCTTTGTCTTGGCTGTTGGTCTCGCTTGTGCGTTCGAGACGCCTGGAACGGCAAACAGCGTCACGCCGATCAGGACTGCGCGAAAAACCGTCGTCTTTCGGATCTTGTCTTTTTCGTTGATCACAGTAGGAAGGTCCGCCGCGCAAGAAATCCCTTGAATTCTCTCGCGCCCCTCAGCTCGAATCATCACTTTGGCCTTACAATAAACAACAGCAACAGAGCTTAGCATGAGCCAATCCAGGGAAGGTACGATTCCATTTGTCTTCGTCACGCCGCTCTTTTCTTAAATCTCTAAGCCGTTTCGCCCTCGTCCTGCCGTTTGAAAGTGTCCTCGCGCTCGCGCGCCCGCACCAAACGAATCAATCCGCTGCGCTGCAGAACAATGCAAATTCATACCCGCCTCCGCCAAAAGAAATCGGCGTCAGCTTCCTCAATGTCGCGCGCGAGTCCGGCCTCAATGCAAAAACCATCTATGGCGGCGAGCACAAAAATAAATACTTGCTCGAAACGACGGGGTGCGGCGTCGCCTTCTACGATTACGACAACGACGACTGGCTAGACATTTTTCTCGTGAACGGCTGGCGTCTGGAAGGTTTTCCCAAGGGCCAGGAGCCGATCTCGCACCTCTTCAAAAATAATCGCGACGGCACTTTTACCGACGTCACCGCGAAATCCGGCATCCTTCATTCCGGATGGGGCCAAGGCGTGTGCGTCGGCGATTACGACAACGACGGCTTCGAGGACCTCTACATCACCTCGTTCGGAAAAAATGTGTTGTACCACAACAACGGCAACGGCACCTTCACCGACGTCACCGGAAAAGCCGGCGTCGCCACAAACGGCAAGCGCTGGAACACGGGATGTGCTTTCGTCGACTACGATCGCGACGGCCATCTCGATCTTTTTGTCGCCAACTACATCGACATGGATCTAAAGACCGCGCCCGTGCCCGAGTCCGGCCCCTGCGAATACAAGGGAATCCTCGTCGCCTGCGGCCCACCGGGGCTGCTCGGCGGAAAAAATATTTTGTTTCACAACAACGGCGACGGCACCTTTTCCGATGTTTCCGAGCGCGCCGGAATTTTCCAAGCCAATGGAACCTACGGCCTCGGCGTGCTCACCGCCGATTTCAACAATGACGGCTGGCCCGATATTTATGTCGCGAACGATTCGACGGCCAGCGCGCTTTATGAGAACAGAAAGAACGGCACGTTTTCCGATGTCGCCATGGAAGCCGGTTGCGCGCTTAGCGCGGACGGCAAACCCCAGGCCGGCATGGGAGTTTCCGCCGGCGATTACGATCTCGACGGGAATCTCGACATCGTCAAGACGAATTTTGCGGGCGACACGCCATCTCTCTACCACAACATCGGCGGCGGAAATTTCGAGGACGCCACGTTTACCGCCGGCCTCGGCAAGCATACCCAGTACCTCGGCTGGGGCGTCGGGTTTTTCGACATGGACAATGACGGCTGGCCGGACATTTTGATTTGCAACGGCCATGTCTATCCCGAGGTCGAGCAGTTGCGCACGGAAGCCGGTTATGCGCAGCAGAAGATTTTGTACCGCAATTTGCGCGACGGCCATTTTGAGGATGTTTCTTCGCAAGGCGGCTCGGGCATCATGGTTCCCGCGCCATCGCGGGGCGCGGCGTTCGGCGATTTCGACAACGATGGCGACATCGACGTGGTGGTGAACACGGTCAACGATTTCCCCCAGCTGCTGCGCTGCGATTCGCGGCTCGGCCACAACTGGCTGAAAATAAAAACCATCGGCACGAAATCGAACCGCAGCGGAATCGGCGCGCGTTTGCGTTGCGTGACGCACCCGCCGGACGAAAGCAAGCCGCACGAGCAGATTGATGAAGTGCGCAGCGGCGGCAGCTACATCTCGCAAAATGATTTGCGCGTACACTTTGGCATCGGAAAAGCGGCGAAAGTCGAGTTGCTCGAAATTCGATGGCCGAGCGGCGCGGTTGACACGTTGAAGGACGTGAAGCCCAATCAAATGATCGTGGTGAAAGAGGGCGAAGGAATTGTGCGGTCGGTGAAGTTCGAGCGAGCGAAGATGGCGAAGCCTGCGAGGTGAAGGATAGGGCGGGGAAATTTGGCCCGTCACCTGTGGCCAGTGACCTGTGGCCATTGACCCGCGAATGGTTGGAGCAGATAGCCAGGAGTGGCTGTCCCACTGGAGTGGCAGGCGAGCGCCTCCCCACTCGGGGCGTCCGCGAGTAACGAAGTAAACCCATGAAGGAATTGTAGTTGCGGGAATTCCTGCGTGCAGAGAGATGACATGAAGATAGAAGCTTGCGCTTGGGAGGGGGACCCCCACCCCGGTTTTTCCGGAACTGCACATTCTAAAGGATTTTAAGTCCTGTGTTTTGAAATTGCTCATTCTACAGGGGTTAGAGGCGGATTCTGCGAAAGTGCGCATTGTAAAGGGGATAGTGGCGGGTGGCGAGTGATGAGTGGATGGAGGAAGCGTAGCCCATGTTCCGTGAACCGTGATCGGTGAAGAACGCACAGTGAGAAAAGGATGACGCCGAGGTGACCTGAGCGTCGTGGTTGCGGAGATGGGGATGGTGAAAGAGAGCAGTGAGTGCCGAGTGGGCATGTTGAGGGAGGAGAAGACTTGGCTTGACGGTTGTGACCCCCGCGTGTTTCTTCCAAGGGCAATAATATACTTGACTCAGTGAAGTAAGCGAGCCACGATACCGGTCCCTCTCCCCTCAAGGCGCGCGGTTCCACTACAATGCTGCGGGGGCTAAAGTGGTGCTAGCTCGCGTCCGTGATTTCATGTGGTTTCTGGCTATATCCTTGTCATGAAAAGCAAAAAGAGTACGGAATACAAGACTTTTGAGAATCTGACGCGGCAATTAGTCGCCGTTCCGCATGGCCAGGTAAAAGCCAAGCTGGACGCTGAGAAGAAAGCGAAAGAGCGGAAGAAGGCTAGGAAATCCTCCGCTTCCTGCAGGTAGTCTAGTTGGGCAGGCTAGGCATCGCAGCGACCTTGCCGGTCAGTTCGGCATAGGTCAGGCGCTTTCCGAGGAGGTGCGAGGCAACCTGCTCAAATCGAAGTCCATCGTGAGCAAGTTCCCGAAAGTTATACCGGAACACCTGTTCATCCAGATACCGGAACAAGTGGAAAGGTTCCACGCTCACGTAGGTTCCCTTGATTCCACGCTTGAGCAAACTCCAGAAGTTTTCGAGTCCGTTGGTGTGAATCTGTCCATCAACGTAAGACTCAGCATGGTCAATGACTTGGTGGGCGAAAGTGGGCTTCAAGTCCTGATAGGACAGGAGGGCATCGGAATAGATAGCGCTGCCGGCGGCGACGTGCTTGTTAATCTCGCCATGCAAGGCTTTCTTTTTCCGGTTAGGAACGACCGCTGCCCGGACTTCCCCGCCACGTTCTAGAATACCGAAGATGGGAGTCTTGTCCTTGGTGCCCGTTTCCGTAATTCGGCGACGGTGTTTATCGGCGTGCATGAATCGCGCAGCGCCACCGACAAAGGTTTCGTCTACTTCGACTTCGCTACCGGGACCACCGAGCTTCATAAACGAGCGGGCTTGCATCGCGAGCCGAATGCGATGGAGCATGAACCATGCGGATTTCTGAGTGACGCCGAGAGCGCGGGCTACTTCGTAGGAACTTATTCCGTTCTTGCAGTTAGCAATCATCCAGATAGCGATGAGCCACTTGTCCAAGGGCAGGGCAGAATCTTCAAAGATAGTCCCGATCTTGACGCTGAACTGTTTCTTGGGGTGCTGGCTCTTGCATTCCCACATCCGGCGAGTAGAAATAAAGCGCACATCATCCCGGCCACAAGCAGGGCACTCGACGCCATTGGGCCAGCGGCACGCAACCATGAATTTGAGACCGTTGTCCACGTCTGCAAAGTAGACCATAGCTTGCTGGAGAGTCTTTGGTTTGGCGCTCATGGCGTTCCTCACTCTCAAAACTCTACCAGAAACGCCTTACTGAGTCAAGTATATTAATGCCCTTCCAAGAGTGACAGGGAAAGGACTTGTACGAGAGCTGACAGCCGACAGTTGACAGTTGACAGCCTACAGAAGGAAGAGAACGGCAAGCTTTGGGGTGGGCGCAGAAGTGACGCTGAGACGATGAGGACGTCGGAAAGAGAGAGCGCCTTAGAATCCCAAGACATGGTAGCATGCCAATTACTAACTGTCAATAGCAATTTGTCATGTACTGCGTGGTCATTCGAACGAGTAGGGGCGGATTCGAATGGTACGAAGGGAAGTCGAGAGATTTGAGGGAGTTGGAAGGGGAGTGATGGATTTGTTGCGGCTGTGGAAATGTGTGGAAAAGTCGGGAGAGGAAAGGAAGTTCACGGTCGACCGTTAAAAGTTGAAAGTAAAACGACGGAGCGAAGAAAAAGAAAGACCCACCCTTGGAAAAGCAAACCCGCGAGGATGGAGCACCCGCGACGGAGAAAGACAAAATCAACAGACCCACGTGTAAAACCGACACGTGGGGCACCCCGCCATCCCCGGAAAAAACAATGTCAAAATCACTTCGGACCACTTAGGGGTGGCTACCCGCCTGACAGATCACAGCCGACAGCAAGAGGAAGTGGGCCGGATCTGTGACTGAGGCGGGACAGGGCTGTTTTCAGGGCAGAGTTAAGCTTCCAATACGCGCTGCACCCCTTGCGGGCTACGAGCAATAACGGTGAGATAGGCTTGCGTTGGCTGATCGGGTGTAGCGCGGCCTTGTTCCCAATCGCGCAGCGTACCAAGGGGAATATGAAACCGCCTGGCGAATTCTTCCTGAGTCAAACCCAGAGCGCGGCGAATGATTTTTGCCTGTGGCGTGCGCTTCATTCGCTTTAATTCGGCGCTGCTCAAAGGGCGCGCATCAGGGTCGTCAAGCGCAGCGCGTTCGATTGCGATTAGCGTCATGGGACGAAGCCGATTATGAGTTTTCCTGGAGATAGGTTTCCTGCTCATGTTTCGTCGCCCTCCGGGCGGATATGATTCTGATGAGGTCTTTGCGTTCGGTATAGGCCACGTAAAGAACGTGGGTGGCAACCATACCTATGATCACAAAACGTTCTTCGCCATAGTCTTGCCGGTCGTCCAGAAACTCGACGGCAAAGGGGTCTCTAAAGACCTCTTTAGCCAGCTCAAAACTGACTCCGTGGCGGCGGTAATTGTCCTTTGCCTTGGACTTGTTCCATGGAATTTCAAAGTCATATAGTACGGGATATCAGTAGTTAGGTCAAGCGTCCAGAGTTTATCTGTTTTCAAATGCCAAGGACAACTTCCTGTCCGCCCCGGCGCTCCAAGTCAAAATCGATCTGCGGTGTGAAGGCCGCCCCACCCTATAATTAACAACTGTCAATAACGATTTGCCATGTACTGCGTGGTGATTCTAACGAGAGGGGCGGATTCGAATGGGGTGAGGGGAAGTCGAGGGATTTGAAGGTGTTGGAAGGGGAGTAATGGGTTTGTTACAGCTGTGGAAATGTGTGGAAAAGTCGGAAGAGGAAAGGAAGTTCACGGTCGACCGTTAAAAGTTGAAGGTAAAACAACGCAAAGAAGAAAAAGCAAGACCCACCCTTGCAAAACCAACCCCGCAAGGATGGGGCACCCGCAACGGAGAAAGACAAAATCAAAAGGCCAACGTGTAAAACCGACCCCTGGGGCACCCGGCTCGGTACGAAATGACGGTGCGGTGTGTTGGGGTGACGGGAGCGGCGAGGAAGTGCGAAGTGCGGGAGAAGAGAAAAGCAGATTCCTCGCTACGCTCGGAATGACAAACTGGGGGTGTGGCGAGTTTAGAAGCGGGTGGGCCACTTTCGGGCGGCGTGGAAGACGCGGAGGATTTCGATGGCGTCGGCGCGGACGCGATAGGGAAGGATGTAGGGGGTGTCGGGGACGACGAGTTCGCGGGTGCCGGGGACGCGGCCTGCACGACCGATGGCGGGATTTTTGGCGAGCAGGGCGACGGCGCGGAGGATCCGCTGCACTACATGATCGGCGGCGGCCGGGTTGTCCTCGGCAATGTAGTCCGCTTCCGCTTCGAGATGGGCTAGCGCGGCGCGCAGCCACCTAACGCGCACGACGGGACCACTTCTTGGCCACTCGCTTTACTTCGGAGTCGCTGGCAAAATCGCCGCGTTCTGCTTCGGCCAGGGCTTTGTGTATCTCCTCGATTTGCCAAGAGTTCAGGGCGAGGTAATCACGGATGGCTTCGGCGGCGAGGAATGAGCGGGAGCGGCGGGTGGCGGCGGCTAGTTTGTCCAGTTTGCCGGTCAGTCCGCCATCGAGGCGGAGAGTAAGAATTTTTTGGGAGGGCATCGGCGCTCCTGAGCAATTGTGATTACATCCGATTACATTGTATTCGATTTGGATGCGGCGGGAAATGGGAAAGAAAGAGGGCACGAGCCGGGTAAGGCGGGGACAAGTTCGTTGTCACCGCAGGGCCAAAGGGAGAGCCAAGAGAGAGGGCACGATGTATCGTGCCCCTACGTAGGAAGTGCGGGAATAGAGTGCGGGCTAGGTGTGGAAGCCGATGCGGCGGGCGGGCTTGCCGGGCGGCGCCATTAGCTGGCGGATGGCTTCGAAGAGGGCGGTGATTTCCTGGTCGTGATCTCCGAGGCGTTTTTCGAGCTCGAGCAACTTGAGCGCGAGCTTGTGCTGCGTTCCCAAAAATTCGCGGAGCTTTACGAAGGCGCGCACGACCTGAATGCTGGCCTGGGCCGCAATGGGACTGTTCAAGACGCTAGCGAGCATTACGGCGCCGTGCTCGGTGAAGGCGTAAGGGCGATGGCGCCTGCCGCCGCGCGTCTCGTTTGAGGTCGCAAATTGCGACCTCAAACGGGAGGCCTCCGCGGGCGTCAACTGAAACATAAAGTCGGCGGGAAAGCGCCGTTTATTGCGCTTGACCTGCTCGTTGAGGCGCTTCGTGGTAATGCCGTAGAGCTGGGCGAGATCGGAGTCCAGCATGATCCGATAGTCGCGGATGAGAAAGATGCGGGATGCGATTCGCTCGTTAGGCACAAGTGTTGCGACCCTGGCCATGAATCTCCTTTTTGAGGTCGCAAATTGCGATCTCAACACGCGCTGGATCCCAGCGTGGTGGTTCACCCGCAGGCGATCATCTTTCGCGAATGCTTACTTGTCAAGGAATTAATGTTTGAGGAATTATAGGCAAGACGCTGCATTCTCATACAGCAGCGGCCGCATCCCGACCTTGCCGGGAGAGCTTTTTCGAGCCCGTACAAAGGAAGGCGAAAAGAAATCATTCGGTCAGGGGTGGAAGGGGGAATGAATGGTGGTGGAGAGGCGTTTTAGGAGGAGGGTGGTCTCACCATTGTCGAGGACGAGTATTAGTTCATCTTTGCTGAGCCATTGGGCCTGGGCGGGCATTACGTGTTGATCCTGGAAATGGAAGTGGAGGGACCAGTTGGCGGGGGAGCGGGAGTCGATGGTGTAGGTGCCGCGGGATTCGACGTGGTGGAGGACGCCTTTTTGGAATTCGGTGGCGGTGAAGAAGAATTTCTGGGGGTGAAGATCGGGGGACGAATTATCGGATTGGGCGTCGGGCTGGGTTTCCCGTTGGTCACCGGTTTGGTCTTCCGGTTGGTTGGGGGATTGGAGAATGGCCCAGGTGCCTTGAAGGCCGGTGGCGGGGATTTGGGCGGCGATTTCGGCGGCAGCGGTGCGATTGAGCTGGTCTTTGCGGGATTGGTAGGCGGCGCGGCGGGCGGCGCCGGCTAGATCGCTGAAGATGGAGAGGCGGAACGGAGCGGTCAGGGTGAGGCAATGGATGGCGCCCTGGGATTTGGCGGCTTCGGAGGCTTCGATGGTGTCGATTTCGGTTTTGGCGCCGAAGGCGGATTTGATTTCGGTCATGGCAGCGGATTGGATGTCTGGCTCGTAATTTTTGTAGGAAGGGACGAGGACTTGGCGCGCGCCGCTGGCGGCTTCGCGAACTAGCGCGTTTAGGACGGTGGGATAGTAGACGTGGCCGTTGGCGGGGATTCTTGGGAAAGGCGAGGGGACGGGGAGAACTTCGTAGCCAAGGCGGGTGAGCTGATCGGCGTCGGATTCCATGGCTAGGGCGGCGTTCATGGCGAGGTCGCGCTCGCCGGGGCTGAGCTGGGGCCAATATTCGGCGGCGAAGGGTTTGGCGAGGTCGTAGGAGGCGAGGAGGATGCGTTTGCCGCCGACGGGGAGAGCGAACATGTCGATATGCTCGGTGACGGGACCGGGAAGAGGATCGAGGTAGGTGACACTTTTGCAGTCGGCGAGTTTTTCGAGTTCGGAGTCGAGATTGAGGGATTGATCCTTGTTGCGAGTGAGGAGGACGCGGGTGGTGAGGCAGCGGCCGTCTTCGAGTTTGAGGAGATTGCCGCCGTCGAGAGCGATTGGGGAAGTTTGATAATGGAAATCGGGAGCCGCTAGGACGGCGTCGGCGATGTCGTAGGCGGAGTCTTCGTCATTGGAGCGCTGGACGGAGGCTTCGCGGAGAATTTGCGCGTACTGCTGAAGGGTGAAGAGCTTGGCGTCGATGGCGGAGACGACGGCTTTGCGAGATTCGGGAGTGGCGTCCGGAGCGAGGGCGCTTTGCTGCTCTTCTTGCTGGCGAGTTTCCAGGAGCTTTAGGCGGGCGGTCTCGATTTCCTGGAACTTCACGCGGCGGGCTTCTTCCTTGCGAATGTCGAAGTAGCGCCAGTGAACGACGCGGGCGGAATCGCCGACGGCTTCGATTTGCGGGCCGAAATCGCGGATCCAGGCGCCATCGTGAGGAGCGACTTTGATGCGGACGCGATCGGATTTGAGGAGTTCGCAGATTTGAAATTCCTGGCAGCGTTGGGAGATGGCGGACTTGGTGGTGTCGTCTGGAGCGAGGAGAAGGACGGGGCCGAAATTGGCGGTGGTGCGGACGATGGCCATCTGGATTTCGCGGAGGTGCTGCTCGACTTGGAGGTCGTGGTCGACGGTGTCGAGGAGACCTTCGCTTACGCGCTGGCTGTGCTGGACTTGAGGGTCGAAGGCCTGGAGGGCGAGCATGACGACGTCGGAGGAGGAGTTCTGCGGAGGGGCGGGGGCGGTTTGGGCGGGTGAAGTGGCGGCGAAGGAAAGGAAAAAAATGAGCGGGAGAAGAGAGCAGAGACGCAGCGAGTGACTTCCACTTTTTATCATGCTGCTTCTCCGTTCCGTGGCACGAAGCCGCAGAAGCTCGCTTCAGCGTCACCATGATTATTTTGCCTTAAGAGCACGAGTTTGTGATGCAGGACGAAGATTGGGGTTTGCATAGAGGAACAGAGGGAGTCACGAGGAACGCATGGATGAATCAGGATTTTCGGGGGAGAGGGGAATGGGGCCTTCGAAATAGAAATGATAGTGGTTGCGGCAGGCGGGGTTGAAAGGGGCGTGGCACGCGGGGCAGCGGGAGTTGCATTGGAGGTAAGCGGAGATCGAGAGGATGGCACGGCAGGCGCCGCAGAGGATGGCGGGTTCTTGCCATTCGGACTGGGGCCAGGGTTCGAGGGAATGGTTGGCGAGGGCGTCATGGCAATCTTTGCAGGCGTAGAAGAGGCCGCAGCATTTCATTTTGATGGCGATGATGTCGAGCGGGGATTGGTAGTGGAGGCAGCGGGTTTGAGGATCGAGATGGAGGCCGAGGATTTCGAGTGCGGGCATGGGATCGGTGCAGAAGGAGAATAACAGAGAAGTAGACGGAGCGAAAAACGGAGGGCACGAAGTATCGTGCCCCTACCCGGCGGGACAACGGGAGATCGGCATGGGCGCGAGGAAGGATGCCGGGCCGAAGCCCGGCGCTACCACTGTTGCGTGGGGATGTGCTATAAGAGTCGGGCCGTGAAAGGTGCCGCGAAACAGGAGCTTGCCCCGGTTCAGCGGGAGGCGGTTGAGGTATCCACGCAGGAGGCCTCGATCGCGAAAGCTGAAGGGACCGTTGGGGTCGTGGGGGAGGATGCTTCGCGCTATTGTCCAGTGTGCTCGAAGAGGCTGGAATCACGGCGCTGCAAGTTAGTTTGCCCGGTCTGCGGATATTACATGTCGTGCGCGGACTATTATTGATAAGCTTTGTAGTCCCGGCCCGGGTTGCCGCCGGAACTGCTATCCGATGAGGAGGAAAACACAGTGGCTTTGAAGATGACCAACCGGGAAGTGGACGGCGTGTCCGTGGTGGCGTTGGACGGGCGCATCGTGCTGGGAGAAGAGAGCAACGCGCTGCGAGAAAAAGTGAAGAGCTTGATCGCCGAAGGGAAAAAGAAAGTTGTGCTGAACATGGCGAATATCACGTTCATCGACAGCGCGGGCTTGGGAACGCTGGTGGCGGCGCATCACAGCGCGAAGTCGCAAGGCGCGGCACTGAAGCTGGCGCACCTGGGAAGCAAGTTCCAGGAAGTGCTGCAAATCACCAAGCTGCTGACGGTGTTTGACGTGTATAACACCGAGGCGGAAGCGGTGGCTAGCTTCGCGAAGTAAACGGCGGAGATTTTCCCCGCCGGCGTTGGGCCGCAGGACGATGAGAAAGTTTTGTGAAAGGGCACGCGTTTGCGTGCCCTTTTTCTTTGGGACGGGGGATGCACGGGAGCGATTCTTAAGACTTTGATCGCGCCGTTTGTTTTTTGGTCTTGCGGCCTGGATCTTGAGCTAGACATCCACGCGGTACATGGTGATGCCGCTGAGAAGCTTGGGGTAGAAGTCGGTGGATTTTTGCGGCATGACTTCGCCGGCGGTGGCGATGCGCATGACCTGATCGACGTCGACGGGATTGAGGAGAAAAGCGATCTGAGCGGCGCCACGGTCGACGGCATCGAGCGCGGCGGAGGCTTCGCGCTCGTAAGTGAGATTGCGCTCGGCGGTGACGGCTTGCGGAGTGATGCCGAAAGCGGGTTCGAGGATTCCATCGTGGAGGAGGACGACGTCCAACTCACGCTGAAGAGGCGAAACAGAGTGGAGGAGCTGCGTGAGGTCGGCGCCGCGGCGAAGCGTTAGGACGTAGTAAGCGCGCTTGCCCGGATCGGCGGCGGGGTAGACCCCAATGGCTCTTTGCGCGCGCGATTGATGGAGATGGTCGAGAAAGGCTTTTTGGGCTTCGGCTTTCTGCCCGTCGTCCACAAAAGCAAATGTCTGCGCCTCGAACCAGGGTTCGAGGTAGCGGCGGGCTTCGCTCCATGAAAAATCGTGCAGGTTGGCGGCGAGACGGTGCGTGGGGAGGATGGTGAGGCCTTCGCCGCAAGTGTTGACGTAGGTCATCATCGCGAAGTCGTAGGGGGCGACGGCGTAGGGAGCGGAAGGATGAAGGCCGCCGGCGTGAAGGCGGCGCTCATTGCGATAGTTGAGAGCGGTTTCGTAGCGGTGGTGACCATCGGCAATGACGAGCTTTTGTTCTTCCATCGCGGATTGGATGGCGGCGGTGCAGTCGGGGTCGGCGATAACCCAGAGGCGGTGAACGACGCCGTATTCATCGCGCATCTCGGCGGCGGGAGCGGCGGATTCGGTTTCTTTCAAGACTGTGTCGATCCGTTGCTGAGGATCGGAGTAAAGCATAAAAAGCTGGCCGGTGTGAGTGCGGGTGTGGCGGAGAAGCTCGAGGCGATCGGCTTTGGGGCCGGAGAGGGTGTGCTCGTGGCGGAAAACGATGCCGGCGGAATATTCCTCAAGTTTGCCAGCGCCGATGAAGCCGCGACGCGTGCGTTGCTCGGTGCTCCCAGGGACGGTGTACTCCTGGGAGTAAGCGTAGAAGGAGGGGGCGGGATCTTGCAGGACAACATTTTCGCGGATCCAGCTGTCCAGGGCGGCGGCGGCGCGGGTGTAGACGTTGTTTTGCGGAGTGTCGTCGGGAAACGTGCGTCCTTTTTCGACGGAGATTAGATTGTGCGGATCGGCGGCGTAGTATTTGTCTTGCGCAGCGGGAGCGATTTTGTCGTAGGGCTGCGTGAGGACGCGGTCGAACGGAACACGCTGAGGGTTGTAGCGAAACGCCTGGAACGGATGAACCTGAGCCATTTGGTGTCGGTCTCCGGTAGTGTTTTGTGCCGAGCGAAGAGCCTTCTAGTTTACGCGAAATACGGGAGATTCTGGGAAGGGATAGAAGGCTTTCGCGATCCTTCATGCAGAATTCATAATGGGTTAAAAATCGCGGGAAGCGCTGAAACAGATGGTAAACATATTAAGATAAAAGATTCATGGGTGAGCCTAACTTGAGCTCCGTTCGCGCACTAATTTTCGACTTGGACGGGACGCTGATCGATTCGAAGAAAGACTTGATTCATTCCGTCAACGCGATGCTGCGTGAATTGGGCCGGCGGGAACTGGCGGAGGAGACGATTTCCGGTTACATCGGGCACGGCGCGCCGCGGCTGGTGGCGAGGGCGCTTGGGGAGAGCTGTTCGGAAGAAGAACGGCAGCGGGCGCTGGAGTTTTTTCTGCGTTATTACGAAACGCACAAAATGGATACGACGCGCGCGTATCCGGAGGTGGCGGAAACGCTGGAAAAGCTGCGGGATATGCCCATGGCGGTTTTGACGAACAAGCCGGTGCGGATCAGCGTGCGGATCCTGGATGCGATGGGGCTCTCGAAATATTTTCGAGCGATTTATGGTGGCAACAGTTTTGAAACGAAGAAGCCTGATCCACTGGGTGCAAAGACGATTCTTAGGGAATTGCGGGCCGAGGCGCGGGAAGCGCTGCTGGTGGGCGATTCCGAAGTGGACGTGCAGACAGCGAGAAACGTGGGCATGTTGGCGGCGGCGGTGAATTATGGATTTGGAGTGCACGATCGCGGGGCGTTCCCGGCGGATATTTATTTGAACAGTTTTAGTGAACTCGCGTCTCTTTTGGACGGCGGGGCAAATTCCTACTCGTGCTAACACTTGCCGAGTGGATCGAATTTGAGCCACCAAGAATCGAGTCAGGCCGCCACAACAAAGAAACTCTCGATGTTCCAGGCCATCGATTCAATAGACCAGCTTTAAGGAGAACTGGATTTGACGGGAGGGGCCGGCGGTTTTGCTGATGATGCCGAAGCCGCTGCCGAGGACGGTGTTGGAGGGCAGGCCGAAATTGACGATATTGAAGACGTTGAAAAATTCGGCGCGAAATTCGAGGATGCCGAGTTCGCCGTTGCCGCGGTGGCCAAAGGGCGTGTTCTTAATGAGGGCCACGTCGATTTGATGGAAGCCGGGGCCGCGGAAGGTGTCGCGACCCAGAGTGCCGAAGTCGCCTGAGTTTGGTCCTGTGCCGCCGGGGAGGTTGATGGGAATGAAGAAGAAAGAACTGTTGTTTGCGCCGCGGCCGAAATAATCCTCGCGCACGGTGCGGCTGGTGGAGAAATCGGGCAGGGAGACGAGATCGGGGCGATCCGTGCCACCGGCGCCTGCGCCGGTTTGCTGAGTGCCGGAGTAGACGGTGAAGGGCGGGCCGCTAGTCAAAGAAGTGATGTTGAGAAACTGCCAGCCGCGAGTCACGTACGGGCTCAGTGGTTTGAGGAACGAAACGCGATCGAGCGGAAGCGACTGAATCACGCTTAGCGAAGAAACGTGGGTGATATCGAACGTGGAAGGACCTTTGTCCGCCTCGGGATTGAGAGGGTTCTGCGGCAGGGTTTGCAGAATGACGCCGGCATTGGAGGGAAGGCCGCCAAGGACGGCGCTGGTGTCATCGAGCGATTTGGAAAAAGTGTAGCTGGCCTGAAAGCTCAGGCCGAAACGAGAGGCGTTCTGGCTGAGGCTGGTTTGCAGGGCGTGATAGCTGGAATGAGAGCCAGTGGACATAACGGCCACGGGACCGAATCCGCCGGTGGCCTGCCCGGAAGAGTTGACTTGAGTGAAAGGCGCGTAAGCCGGATCGGCACCAGCGTATCCGTTTGGTGAAAAGACGCTAGAGAGATGGACTCCAGCGGTGCCGACGTACGAGGCGCTGAGCTTTACGATGCCGAAATCGTGATCAACGCCGAACGTGGAAGTGGCGATGTAACCGTTGCGAAAAGTGCGCGAGATGGCCGCGGCGGTCAACAACTGAACTTCGTCCCCGGGAGTTAAGGCGGCGAGATCGTTCTGAAATCTTTGCAAATCGATCTGCGTGTTGGGGGGGACGTGTGCACTGTCGTTATTGGGGAAGAGGAGTTGGCCGTTTGTCGCGTAGGCAGGAGGCAGGGCCAAGGGGACTGCGGTGTTGTTAAACGGAACAGGAGTGCCGGGAAGAGCGGTGATCAAAGGTTGAAAGACAAGCGGGATTCCACCGGTCACGAAATTGTCCTGCCACAGGTTGGGAAGGATGGTGGTGATCGCGCCGCCGGCGTGGATGGTGGTGCGCGGGGTGAGAGCGAAGTCGACGGAGACACGAGGGCCGAAACCGTTCCAATCCATGGGATAGACGGGCTGCGGATTGTACAAATAAATTAGCGAGGCACCGGGAGTGAGATAAGACGTGGGCTGGCCATCTGGGCCGATGGGTTCGGCGATGGAAGTGCGGTGTTTGGCTTCCTTGATGCGGCTGTTGATCTCGTAGCGCAGGCCGTAGTTGATGCTCCATCGCGCTGAAACCTTCCAGGAGTCTTGAAAATAGAAATTGTAAGCTTCGCGGCGAACGGCGGCTTCGTCAAACTTATCGCCGATGGGAGTTACGGCGGCTGCGGCAGTGATCGAATAGGAATAGGGAGTCGCTGTAAGCAAGCCGGTGAGGGCGTCGGGGAGTGGATCGCCGGGCAGGATATTGTGCGTGCCGCTCGCGGAAGCGATCAGAACGGACGAATAAGCGGTGCCGCCGCCGAAAGTGTAAACGCCGCTGGGATTGGTGCCAAAAATCGTGGCGTCCTTGTTCAGCCGGATTTCCGCGCCCCATTTGAAAGTGTGCGGGCCACGCACATAGGTCATGTCTTGTTTAATCTGGTAGACATTCCCGTAGGAGCCATAAATCGAACCATCCGCAGTGTTAAACCCCTCGAAGAGACCGTCGCCGAAGACCAAGGCGGGATCGGTGTGATTCGAGGCGGGGAAAAAGGGAGTGCTGCGAATGTAGCCGAAGGCGGTGACGAAGCTGAGATGAGGAGAAACTGTTCTCGTGTAGCGCACCGCGGCGTTGCGTTGATGATCGAAGAAATTCACGGCGAAGCCGGGGTCGATGGCGGTCTGATCGGGATTGGTGGTGGGACCATTAATCTGGTCCAGGCTGAAGCGGGTGAAGAGGGTGGCTTTGTCTGAAATGTGGTGATCGACGCGAATGGAGAACTGGTCGGTGTTGGTGACGACCTTGGAGGAAACAGCGTAGGTGCGGGCACCGAAAGGACCTTGCGGTTCGTTGGGAAGAGGATAGCGAGCGAGGAGAGGCGCTATCGCGGGACTCACTGGCACGGTGAGGGTGTCACCAGGAAAAGCGGTGGTGTCGATGCCTTCGCGCTCGGCGGCGGTGGGAACGGCGAAGACTTGCGTGGTGCCGAGGACCTGGCGGAAACCTTGATATTCGGCGAAGAAGAATGTTTTGTTGCGGCCGTCGTAGAGATTGGGCAGAACCACGGGCCCACCGGCCGTTGCGCCAAATTCGTTTCGGACAAACGGGGGCAGGCGCCGCGGGTCAACTTCGCTGGCGTGATCGAAGAAATTTTTTGCGTCGAAGGCCGCGTTGCGGACGAATTCGAAAGCGCTGCCATGAATTTGATTGGTACCAGATTTAGTAACCACATTTGTGAAACCGGCAGCGCCGTGGCCGATTTCGGCGGGCATTACGCCGGGGCTGGATTGGACTTCCTGAATGGCATCGACGTTGAAATTGGGGAAGGTGGCGCCGCCGAGTTCGGGGTCGCTCGTGTCGGCGCCATCCATGGCAAAGACGGAGGCGGTGCCGCGCAGACCGTTGACGGTGAATTGCTGGGTGAAGTTGGCGGCACCGTTGGTGTCCGTCATCGTGCCGGCCGCCAGAAGGAGAAGCTTGCTAAAATCACGCTCATTGAGGGGAAGGCTGGAGACTTCGCCGCCGGAGAGATGGCCGCCGCCGCTGGCCTGAGTCGAGGCGTCGGTTTGCCGAGCCAAGACCGTAAGGGACTGATCGCTCGGGGACAAAGCGAGGTTCACAAAGAGCGTGTCGCCATCCTTGATCGGCACGGCAGCGGGCGCCTGCCAAGTCTTTCCGCGGAGGCGGACGGAGATCGAATAGCTTTGCGCGACGATATCGGGGAAGGAGAACTCTCCATTGGGCGAGGTTTCGGCGGAATAACGGCGTGCGCCAGAAACAGTTTGCAGAGAGACGGTGGCTTTCGCGATCGGGTGGCCAGCACCATCGCGCAGGATTCCCTTTAGGGAATTCGCGGCGAGAGCACTGTTGGATGACGCCAGAAATAGAATTACGACAAACCACTTGCTAAGACTTGTACGCACCCGGACACCGGACATGGCGGAGTATTGTACAACCGATAGTTGAGACGCTCTAAGAATTCGGACACGAGACAATCCAGGCCTGGACGCACCGTTCACCACGCCGGGCAGCGCAATGGCGCCGAGTTTTGGCGGTGCTCTTCAGGAACACTTGCCATAAGTTAAGACACAAGGCAGACTCGGCGCGTGCTCATAGGACTGTTTACGGAATTGACGGGGAGCGGCGGGGTGCAGCGAGCGGGCCGGCACTTGGCTGCGGTGCTGAGCGAGTTCGCGGAGAGCCGGCATTTGGAGTGCCGAATCGTGACCTTGAATGACACGAGGGAACTGCACCGGATGTCGGTGGGCGGCAAGGAATTTGTGTTTACGGGATGCGAGCGAAGCAAAACGCGATTTGCGGCGACGGCGGTTCGGGCGGCGAGGCGGCGTGCGAAGGTGGTGCTGGCGGGGCATCCGAACCTGGGGCCGGTTACTCAGGCGATGAAAATTGTGGCGCCGCGGCTCCGGACGATTCTTTGCACGCACGGGGTGGAAGTCTGGGAGCCTCTGCCGGCGTTGCGGCGGCTTGCTTTGCGGCGCGCGAATGTGGTGCTGGCGCCGAGCAAGGACACGGCGAACCACGTGGCGGAGCAAGAAGTTAGGAAGGAGAGGATTCACGTTCTGCCGTGGGCGCTCGACCCGGAATTTGAGACGATTCAGGTGAACGCGCCACAGCGAAGGTTGCCTCAGGGGTATCCGGAAGGGCGCGTGATTCTAACGGTGGGCCGGTGGCTGGCGAACGAAAGGTACAAAGGAATGGACACGCTGATTACGGCGCTGCCGCGGCTGTTGACACGCTGGCCGGAGCTGCAGTTGCTGGCGGTGGGCGATGGCGATGACCGCGCCTGGCTGGAGGATCTGGCGGAGCAAAACGGCGTGAACCGTCACGTACATTTTCTGAGTGGAGTGAGCAACGAAGAACTTCGAGCGTGCTACGAGGCGTGTGAGATGTTCGCTTTGCCGAGCCGGGGCGAGGGGTTCGGGCTGGTGTACCTGGAAGCGATGGCGCACGGCAAGCCGGTGATTGGCGGGGCGCACGGCGGAGCACCGGAAGTAA
Organism: uncultured Acidobacteriota bacterium; assembly: GCA_963843265.1. Lineage (GTDB taxonomy): Bacteria > Acidobacteriota > Terriglobia > Acidiferrales > UBA7541 > Acidiferrum. The sequence goes on from CAWJJR010000011.1 coordinate 207,273, forward strand.
TCGGGGATGGGGTGACCGGTTATCTGGTGCCGCATGGCGACGCCCCGCAACTCGCTACGTCCATTGAAACGCTGCTTTCTGACCCGGCGTTGGCGCAAAAAATGGGCGCGCGGGGGCGGCAACGCGTGGAACGTGAATTTCGGTTCAGCGTTTTTGCCAAATCTCTGAAGAAAATCCTTCGCGAACAATGCGAATCCTGAGTGTCACGGAAGCCTACGCGCCGTTTCTGGAATTCGGCGGGCCTCCAGTGAAAGTGCGGGCGCTGGCGCAGGGTCTCGCCGGGCTTGGACACGAGGTGACTGTGTTGACGGCGGATTGGGGGGTCGAGGCACGTTTGAGCTTGGAAGAAGCGTCCGGCGCGGAAAAGAGTCCTTCCGGCTGGACAAGGAAAGAAAACGGGGTGACGGCAATCTATTTGCCGACCTTGTTGCGATATCGGTCGCTGACCTGGAATCCGGCGGTGCGGGGATTCTGCAGAGAGCGACTGAAAGATTTTGACGTTGTACATATCTACGGGCTGTATGACTTCCTTGGGCCGGCGGTCGCGGCCGCTTGCGTGAAGCGAAATATTCCCTATGTGCTTGAACCGATCGGGATGTTTGTGCCGATTGTGCGAAGTCTGCGGCTAAAAAGAATTTACCACGCATGGTGGGGGCGCCGGATGTTTGAGGGAGCGAGCGCGATTATCGCCACTTCGGAGCAAGAGGCCGAGGAGTTGGCGAGCGGAGGCGTGGCTCGTGAAAAGGTCACGCTGCGACGGAACGGCGTGGAATCACCGGCTTCGTGGCCGGAGCGGGGCGTCTTTCGCAAAGAGCTAGGAATTACGGAGGACGCGAATGTTGTTCTCTTTCTCGGGCGGCTATCAGAAAAGAAGAGTCCGGATTTGTTATTACGCGCATTTGCTTCGATCTCGGAGGAGACCGGAAATCAGAAGCTTAAGCTCGTATTTGCAGGGCCGGACGAAAGCGGAATGACGGCGCGACTCACACAATTGGCGGCGCAACTTGGAGTGGCGCCTCAGGTGTACTTCAGTGGACCGATTTTTGGTGAAGCAAAATGGGCGGCGTATCGGGACGCGGATGTGTTCGTGTTGCCTTCACAAAACGAAAACTTTGGTAATACCGCGGCGGAATCCGTGGCAGCAGGCACGCCGGTTGTGATGACAGAACGGTGCGGCATCGCGCCGCTCTTGGCGGACGTGGCGGGGCTTGTTGTGCCCCACGATGCGAAGGCGCTATCTACAGCGATCAAATCAATGATCGGGGACGCCGAGTTGCGCGCACGCCTGGCTGCGGGATGCGTCGTGGTGACTGAGCGGCTCGGGTGGGGAGCGCCGGTCCGTGAGATGGAGGCACTGTATAATCATATTGTATTTTAGTTCACATATGAGGCAAAATCCAGGCGCTGGAGTGACCTGGGTTGCGGACAAACCGGCATCTTCTTTTCCGCGCGGTGTGGTGGGGCGCGAATGTATTGCTCCTCGCTGTCGTGGTGTCGTCGCTCTATGCAGGGTTCCGCGAATATTCAGTTCGCAACTACTTGAAGGGCTTTTCCGACGCGGTCGTGCCGGAGACCGCTTCCCCCGAGCAAAAGGTGGAAGCAATCCTAGGCTGGATGCGAAGTGGGCCGGCGCGGTATGTCGCGGCGAATCCTGCCGAGCTTCCGGCGCGCGACCCGCAACCCACGCTGAACTACCGGCAGCTTCTAACTGTTTGTGGGACAGCCACCAACGCATTTCTGAATCTCGGGCGCAGCGGCGGATTGAACGTGCGGCGGCTGCTCCTGCTGACTCCCGAGCGGAATACCAAACATGTGGTAGCGGAAGTTTTGATCGACGACCGATGGATCATCGTCGATCCCGGGTACCGGGCTATATTGCGAAATGCCCAGGGGCAAATGCTGACCCGGGAAGAGCTTCGCAATCCCACAGTGTTCAGGCAGGCGATTAGCACGCTGCCTGATTATCCGATGGACTGCAACTACGACCATTTTGCTCACGTCCGATTGGCGCGCATGCCTCTTTACGGCTTTGGCCTGCGCAGACTTCTCGACCAGGCATTGCCACGATGGGATGAGGCCATGGATTGGAATCTGCTGCTCGAGCGAGAATCCTTCCTTGTGCTGGTTATTTCTGTTTGCTTCACACTCTTCTTCTTGCTGCTCAGGGCGGCGCTTGCGTGGTACGCTGACAGGCGCTTGAGAATTCCACGCTTCCACTTGCGCGAGCACATCTTGCGCGCGGGGGTCGCGTTCTTTTCGACGCCGGAGATCAAACAATAGCGTGTGCGGTATTTGCGGTGTCGCGTTTGCATCGCGCAGCAAGGATGCAGAGTTGCGGGTTCGCGCCATGGCTGCGGCTTTGCGCCATCGCGGCCCGGACGAAGAGGGCTTTCTCACCGGCGACCCGCGGGCGCCGGGGCTGGCGCTCGGAATGCGCCGGCTCAGCATCATCGATCTTGCCGGCGGCCAACAGCCCATCTGGAACGAAACGCGAGACGTCGCGGTCATTTACAACGGCGAGCTGTATAACTACCGCGAACTCCGCGAACGCTTGACGCTGCACGGGCACCGCTTCTCAACGCAATCTGACACGGAAATCCTGGTGCACGCGTGGGAAGAGTGGGGCGAAGAATGCCTGACGGAACTCCGCGGCATGTTTGCGTTTGCATTGCTCGATTTGCGCGGACGATTTGCGACGGCGCCTCTGCTTTTTCTAGCGAGGGATCCGCTGGGAATCAAACCTCTGTATTACACGCAAACGCCAGAGGGCTTTGCGTTCGCATCAGAAGTGCGCGCTCTCCTGGCGAGCGGCGTTGTCCCAAAGCACATTTCGCAGGATGCGCTGACCTCTTACCTACTTTTTGGGAGCACATCGGAGCCGGTGGCGATGGTGGAAGGAGTTTTTTCTCTTCCGCCGGGCCATCGCATGCTCTTGTACGTTCCGGAAAGGCGGCGGGTGCCGAGGGCGCGTCCATGGTGGGATCTGCAGTCGAGCCCCGCAGCGCGCGATCCGCGCAAACCCAAGGACATGGCTTCAGCCGCTGCGAACTTGCGTCCGCTGCTTGAGGATGCCGTGAGGGCACATCTGATTGCGGATGTTCCGGTGGGACTGTTCCTCTCGGGCGGTCTGGATTCCGGGGCGATCGCTGCCCTCGCGGCACGCGCACAGACGGGAATCCGCAGCTTCACGCTGTCCTTCCCGGGAACTTCTTATGACGAAGCCCCCTTGGCACGAAAAATCGCAGAGCGATGCGGTACGCAACACATGGAGATTCCTCTCGATGGCGCCGCTGCGCAGGCACGCATCGATGAAGCCGTGGCAGGCCTTGACCAGCCGACAATGGATGGCATCAATACTTCCTTCGTATCCTGGGCCGCGCGCGAAGTGGGGCTGAAAGTAGCGCTTTCCGGATTGGGAGGAGATGAACTTTTCGCAGGCTACGCCAGCTTCGCGAATACGGCACTGCTGCAGCGGCTCACTCGCATGGCATGGTTTGTGCCGTGGCCGCTGCGGCGCGCCACGGCGCCGCTGATTGCGGGCGTTTTGGGTGCGCGGATGTCGCGCGACGCCGCACACAAGGCCGTTGCGACGTGGAGAGATCCAGACGTGCTCCCCCATCCTTACTTCTATGCGCGCGCGCTTTTTCCGCCGGGCCAGCTCGAGCAGCTGATCGAACCGCGCTTCCGTCCGAGCAGCATTGGCGCCGACGGCGTTACGCTCGAACCGACGTGGCTTGGATGGCTCGATCGCACGGCTAGCGAGGCGAGAAAATTGGAACCGGTGGCTGCGACTGCGTGGCTGGAAATGCGCTGCTACATGGCCAGCACGCTGCTGCGCGATACGGATTCGGTGAGCATGGCGCGTTCGCTCGAGGTGCGCGTGCCCTTGCTGGACACCCCATTGGTGGAATTCGTTAGCTCCCTTCCCGATGAGGCACGCCAGCGCCCGGGCACGCAGAAGGCGTTGCTTGTCGAAGCGTTGAGTGGGCTGCTGCCGGAAGAAATTCTTGGACAGAAAAAACGGACGTTCACGCTCCCTTGGGAAGAATGGCTTCGCGGCCCGTTGCGGCCGAAGATCGAGGCCAGTCTTGCGGAGATATCGCCGGCGCTTGCGCCGCACCTCCGCGCGGGCGGCGTTCGCAGCGTTTGGGCCGCGTTTCTTGAGGGCAAGACTTCGTGGTCGCGTCCATGGGCGTTGTACGTCCTCAACGAGTGGTGCAGGCATCACCTCGCGGCATGATGCGCGCGCCTGAGGTAGACTGAATTCTCTCGCGATGAACATTCTTGGGATAAACGCCTACCACGGCAACGCATCGGCAGCCATTGTTTGCGAAGGCCGGCTCATAGCTGCGGTCGAGGAAGAACGCTTCAATCGCGTGAAATACGCCGCGGGGTTTCCGGCGCAGGCGATTCGTTATTGCTTGCGCGAGGCCGGGCTGGACCTGAAAGACATCGATCACGTGGCCGTGCCGAGGAACCCCTATGCGCGGCTGGGCACGAAACTCTTCTACGCGCTGCGCATGCCGTCATTCGCCCGCGAGCGAGTGAAAGTGCTGGCGAAGTTCACGGGAATACCGGAGGCGTTGGCGCAAGCTTTCGACACGGAGCCGTCGAAAATCGCCGCGAAATTCCACCGCGTGGAACACCACCAGGCTCATCTGGCCAGCGCGTTTTTTGTGTCTCCCTTCGAACGAGCGGCGCTGCTTTCCGCGGACGGTCTGGGTGATTTCGCGAGCACCATGTGGGGCACCGGCGACGGCAACCGCATGGAGATCGACGGCGCGATTGCTTTCCCTCATTCGCTGGGCCTTTTCTATAGCGCCGTCACGCAATACCTGGGCTTTCTGAAATTCGGCGACGAGTACAAAGTGATGGGCCTTGCCGCCTATGGCGAGCCGGATCAACTCGAGGCTTTTCGGGACATCGTTCGCACCCATGGAAATGGATTCCGTCTGGGCCTGGACTACTTTACGCATCACCGGACTGGGCCGGAAATGAGCTGGGCGGAGGCGGACAAAACACCCACGCTCGGCAAAATGTTTTCTGAAGCGATGGAAAAGAAGCTAGGCGCTCGGCGCAATCCCGAAGATCCGCTCGAACAACGGCACCGCAATCTTGCCTCCGCGCTGCAGGCGCGGCTTGAGGAAATTTATCTTGGCATGCTGAAGAAGCTTGCCGAGCGCACGGGACTGAAAGCAGTTTGCCTGGCAGGCGGCGTGGCGTTTAATTGCGTGGCCAACGGAAAAATATTTGATAAGACGGGTTTCGAGCAGGTGTATGTGCATCCCGCTGCCGGCGACGCGGGACTTTCGGTCGGCGCGGCGTACTATGTGTGGCATCAAGTTCTCGGAAAGCCTCGGGCATTCGCGATGGAGCACGCTTACTGGGGGCCGGGATATGAGCGCGACGCAATTCGCGCGGCCATCGATGTTAACGGACTAGCAATGAACGGATGCCGCGTCGAAGAACTGGGCGAGGACACATTAATGCAGCGCACGGCCACGATCGTGGCAGATGGAAAGATAATCGGCTGGTTCCAAGGCCGCGCGGAATGGGGACCCCGGGCTCTCGGGAATCGAAGCATTGTGGCCGATCCGCGGCGCCCGGAGATGAAAGAAATATTGAACCGGCGCATCAAGCATCGCGAAATCTTCCGGCCGTTCGCGCCATCCATTCTTGCCGAGTCGACGGGGGAGTGGTTCGAGAAGTCGCATCCGTCGCCGTTCATGACTTTGGCGTATTCCGTGCGACCCGAGAAGCGCGATAAAATTCCAGCTCCCACGCACGTGGACGGCACGGGCAGACTGCAAACCGTGGCGCGCGAGGCTAACCAGCGCTATTGGAGTTTGATCAAGGCGTTTGAGCGGATTACAGGAGTGCCGGTGGTCCTAAACACTTCTTTCAACGACAACGAGCCGATCGTCTGCAGCCCGGCAGAAGCGCTGGATTGCTTCCAACGCACGCAAATGGATGCGCTGGTGCTCGGCGACTTCCTTATCACCCGGCCGTGAATTGCATGCCGCGAGTCGCGTTCGAATGAGAATCCTGCTTCTGAATCTCTATCATCCGCCGGATACCTCGGCAACGGCGAAGATGGCCGCCACGGTGGTGGAGGCGCTTTCCGCGCGGCACGACGTTACAGTTCTTTGCGGCAGGCCGTCGTACGATCCATCCGAACGGCGGCCCTGGAGACTCTGGCAAACAGAGTCAGCCGGGCGCGCGAAAATTCTGCGCGTGGGTTCGACCGACTACCCGCGATTTGCGATGAAGCGGCGCGTGCTGAACTATTTGAGTTATGCCGCGCTGGCGATTCCACGCGCGCTTTTCGTGCGATGCGATGTGGTTCTGGCGATGACCGACCCTCCGTTCGAAGGAATCGTCGGGGCGCTCGTGGCGCTGTTGAAAGGCAAGCCCTACGTCTACAACATTCGCGACATGTATCCGGACATGGCCGTGGGGGGCGCCATAGTCGCGCCAGGTCCTCTTGCGCGCATTTGGGAGAGGATGCACCGGTGGGCCATGCGGCGCGCCACGCGCGTGATCGTGCTTGGAGAGGATATGCGCGCAAGAATCATCGCCAAAGGCGTTTATCCGGCACGCGTCGAGATCGTCCGCGACGGCACGGATGTTCTTGCGCGCGGTGCAGCCGCGCCCGTGCTGGAGGAAGAAGTCATCCAGCAAATTCGCGGCGACTCCAGGTTTGTGCTTCTCCATGCGGGAAACCTCGGCTTCTACGGAGCGTGGGAGACCCTAATTACGGCAGCACGCAACCTGGAAGAGGAGGGCGTAAGTCTAGTCTTCGTCGGCGAAGGTGCGCAGCGGGGCCGCGTCGAAGCACTCGCAAGAGAAACAAGAAACGTTCGATTTCTATCATTTTTTCCTGCGAGCAAGATTTCCTCCGTGCTGGCTGCGCCGGATGCGCATGTCATCACTGTGAAACGCGGCTTGGAGGGAGTTGTAGTGCCCAGCAAAATGTATGGAATACTCGCCGCTGGAAAACCGATTTTGGCCGTCGCGCCGGAAGAGACTGATGCGGCTTCGCTGGGCGCGAAATTTGGATTCGCGGTATCCGCCGATCCAGATAGCCCGGAAAAGGTCGCAGCAGCGATACGTTCCCTCGTTAAGGACCAGGCCAAATTGCAAAGCATGGGCCAGGCAGCCCTGGCCGTTGCACCCGATTATGATAGAGTCAAAGAATTGCAGAAATTCGTGAAAATCATTGAGGAGGCCGCGAACGCGTGACGTCTTCGGAAACTTTTTGGAGCGGAAAACTTGCGCTGGTGACAGGAGGCGCGTCGTTCATCGGGTCGACGCTCACGGATCACCTTCTTGCGCGCGGCGCAAAAATCCGCATCGTGGATGATTTGACGAGCGGGCATCGCGACAACATCAAGGAACATGTCGCGAAGGGAAAGATCGAATTCGTTCACGCGGATCTGCGCGAGCCGGGCGTTACGCGCTCCGCGATGCAAGGTGTCGACACGGTTTTCCACCTCGCAGCGGATCATGGCGGCCGGGGCTATGTCGATCTCCACCAAGCCGGACCCGCTTCCAATTTTTTCCTCGACGGGCTGGTTTTCGCGGAAGCCCTGCGCGCAAAAGTGAAAAAGGTGGTGTTCGCGTCTTCCGGCTGCGTCTATCCGAATTTCCTCCAGTCGGACGTCAAAAAAGAGCTCTATCTTACGGAAGATCTCACCAACGGCCCGAATGACGCGGACAACACGTACGGCTGGGCAAAATTGATGGGCGAGTTTACCCTGCGTGCTTACGCGAAGGAACATGGCATGGGCGCAGCCTCTTGCCGCTATTTCACTGTCTACGGTCCGCGGGGCGTCGAAAATCACGCCGTCATCGCCATGATTGCACGCGCCTTTCTAGGACAGAATCCGTTCGAAGTGTGGGGCGACGGAACACAAATCCGCAATTGGACGTACATCGAGGACATTGTCGAAGGGACAATTTTGGCGGGAGAAAAAATCAATGATGGCACGGCGATCAATTTGGGGACGATGGAGCGGATAAAGGTAATCGACGCAGTGAAGATGGTTTGTGAATTTACCGGCCACAAAGCGGACATAAAGCTGCGCCCCGATATGCCGACAGGTCCGCTAAATCGCGTTGCCGACAATTCTCTCGCAAAAAAACTGCTGGGGTGGGAGCCCAAAGTAGCTTTTCGCGATGGCCTGAAGCGCACCATTGACTGGTATTACGCAACCAAGAATCGCGAGGAAGTGAAGCGCACGTTTGGCCGAATGCTCACCGAAAGATAGCTCTAAAGGACGAAGATCCGGCGAAGCGCCTGCCACATACTGTGGAATTTCAGGAGCCGACACGCCGGCCGTCCTGTCTCCCGGATTACGCCGCAAACTTTCCTGATTGAAGCGAAACAATTTTCAAAGTATCGTGTTAAGGCTGCGTGGGGCAGCCATTTTGTTATTGGGAGCCGGGCCCCCAACCCGGCGGAAGACGATTGAGGCACCGGCCGCACCGTCCCGGCCGGTATCTTTAAAAATAAAGAGGGAATATGCCCGCAGGTTTGCTGGCGTTTCTGATCGCTCTCTTCGCATCCTTGATGCTGACGGTACCCGTACGCGCGCTGGCGTTGCGTGTGGGGATGGTTGATCTTCCCGGTCCTCGCAAAGTTCACCTTCGTCCAATCCCGCTTCTAGGCGGGCTGGCGATGTACGGCGCCGTGGTGCTCGCGGTCCTGTTTACCTTTAGCGGAGCAGCTCGCGCCCAGATCGTCGGGATTTTAACGGGCGCGACCGTGGTCGCCGTCGTGGGTATTTTGGATGACCGCGGCTTACTGCACCATCAGATCAAACTCTTCCTGGGCATGCCGCTTGCCGCGTGCGTTTTGCTAATTACAGGGATCCATGCACAGGTTTTTGAAGTTCTCGTTGGCGGGCGAGCAGGTTACGTTCTGGACGCAGTTCTCACGGTTTTTTTCGTGGTAGGGATCACTGCTTCCTTCAGCATCCTGGACCACATGGACGGTCTTTGCGCCGGCGTCGCTGCGACAGCGTCTATTTTCTTTGCTCTGCTTGCTTACTTGAACGGCCAGACCCTGGTCACCACTCTGGCTGCCGCCGTCCTCGGGGCGGCTACAGGTTTTCTCCGTTGGAATTTCAAGCCCGCCAAGATTTTCATGGGCGACGGCGGGGCTATGTTTCTGGGATTCCTAATGGCCACGCTAGGGCTCAAGCTTCGGCTCGATCACGCTAACCACATCTCCGCCTGGCTGGCTCCGCTGCTCATTTTGGGTGTGACGATTTTCGATACGACGCTGGTCACGATTTCCCGTTTGCGGCGTGGCCTGTTGCCTTTTGCCACCCCGGGAAAGGATCATGCCGCTCATCGGCTGGCTAATCTGGGACTCGGACATCGCGGCGCGGTGGTGAGCTTGTACCTTTTGGGATTTCTGAGCGGCGCAGCTGCCGTGCTGGTGAGCTATTTGCCGCCGCTCGCTGCAGTGGTGGTCGCTCTGGTTGCGTGTGCAACCGTGCTCAGTGGAGTGATCCTTCTCGAACGTGCACCGTATGAACGCCAAGTGCAGAAGCCAGCCACAATCTCCTGAACTGCTTCCGAAATATATTGAGCACGTGCCTCAAATTGCATGGGCAAGCGGCGAGTTTGCCCACACTAATGGATTCGCTATACTTGCTGGGTTGCCGTCTTGCCGATTCTTGATTCGTATCCCTTCGGGTTGGGCGGAAAGCTGCCAATATCTTTGAGACTTTGAACGCGAATCCCTGGCAACGTAAACGTTCCGGGTGTATGCGCAACTTGGGAAAGCGAGCCTGTGCCAAGCACTGAGAAAAAGCCACGGACCCGTGGAGAGAACGGAGAGGTTATCGTCGTTGGAGGCTCCGCCGCGGGATTGTTTGCGGCGGCCACGATAGCCGAAGGCGGCCGGCAAGTGCGAGTGCTGGAATCGAGGCCGGGCTTCGAACCTGCGGCCAGGTCTTTGATCGTTACGGATCATTTCCGCACCCAGCTTGGCGCGGCGGCCTCCGAGAGCATCGTCAACGAAATCCGACGCTTCGAATTGTTTACCGACGGCCGCTCCGCACAGGTTGCGCTGGCACGGCCAGACCTCATCATCGAGAGATCGCGCCTAATCCCAGCTTTGGCGCGGAGCGCGCAACAAGCGGGAGCCACTCTATCGTTTGACACACGCTTTCTTGGTCTGGCGCCGAATGCGCGCGGCCTGCGCGTGGAAATCGATTCCGCCGGGCATCGTGAGGAATTGCATGCGGATAGCGTTGTCGGAGCCGATGGCGCGTCCAGCCGGGTCGCTCGGAGCGCCGGGTGGCCTCCCATTGAAACAGTTCCGCTGGTGCAAGCCATCGTCCGATTGCCAAAGGATCATCCTCTGGACACGACGCGCGTCTGGTTCATTCCAGACGATACGCCGTATTTCTACTGGTTGATCCCGGATTCCTCTGAGCGCGGCGCGTTGGGAATCATCGGCGAAGACGGGCGCGACACAAAAAAATGTCTCGAACGTTTTCTCGAGAAAAAGAAGTTGGAGCCTCTCGGATGGCAGGGAGCGAGGATACCGGTCTATCGGGGCTGGGTGCCCGTGCGGCGGCGCATGGGCAATGGCGAAGTCTATCTGGTTGGCGATGCGGCGGCTCAGGTAAAAGTCTCGACCATCGGCGGAATCGTCACCGGACTGCGCGGCGCGCTCGGAGTTGGACAGGCCATATTGCGCAAGGGTGGCCGCAGGGAGTTGACCGCGCTTCGCCGCGAACTCGGCACGCACTGGTTAATCCGGCGCGTACTTCACCATTTCCAGCAGAAGGACTATTCCCAGCTGGTGGATCTCCTCAATGCCTCCACCCGCGAGTCCCTCGGCGAAATAAATCGCGATGAATCGACGCGCTTGCTTTGGAACGTCGTGCGCCGGCAGCCGCGCCTCGTGCTGCTCGGTTTGCGCGGTCTGCTGATGGGGAGAAGATGAAAGATCGAACTGGTTCCTCGGCTCTAACAAAGGACCGTTTTGCGGCACCCATAAACTTTGGCCGTAAGATGCAGGCCGCGAAACGGCTGTCGATGATGTGCTTTCCTAAGCGCTGTGGTTCGGCGAGAATAAACTGTTTGCTGTGAATTTGGAGAAGCGCTGGGCGGTTAGCTGAAACGCTCCCAAGGAGATCCTGACTTGCATCTCTCGGTGATTGGATGTGGCTACGTAGGACTGGTAACCGGAGCATGCCTGGCCGCGGCAGGACATGAAGTGACCTGCACGGATATCGATGCCGAACGAATCAATCGTCTGCAAGCCGGAGAGGTGCCCATTTACGAGCAGCACTTGGGAGAAATACTGGCAGCAGCAGGCAAGGCTGGCCGCATTTCCTACACTCCGGATGCAGGCGAGGCCATCCGCGCGGGCGATGCCATTTTCATTTGCGTGGGCACGCCACCAAAAGAATCCGGCGAAGCCGATCTTTCCGCAATCGATCAGGTGGCGCGGCAGATTGCCGAGCAAGCCCGGTCCCCCAAGCTGGTGATTGAAAAGAGCACCGTGCCGGCGCGGACTGGGCTGGAATTGCAGCGGGCGCTTGCCGCCTACAGTGGCGGGAACAAATCCAACTTTCGGGTAGCTTCGAATCCCGAATTCTTACGGGAAGGGACCGCCGTCGGAGACTTTTTCCATCCGGACCGAATCGTGGTCGGCGTCGAGGATGAATCCGCCGCTGCCGACTTACGGGAAATCTATCGCCCTATCCTGGAGCGGCGTTTTCACTGCCCCATACACAAAGGTACTTGCCCGGCGGATCATGAAGCGGTATTCCTGGTCACCACCATCAACAGCGCCGAGCTCATCAAGCACGCATCAAATTCGTTTCTCGCGCTGAAGATCAGCTACGCCAACGTCATTGCCGATCTCTGCGAAAGAATCGGCGCCGACGTCCAAGAGGTGACTCATGCGATGGGATTGGACCCCAGAATTGGCGGGCAATTCCTGAGCGCGGGACTGGGATTTGGCGGCTTTTGTTTTCCGAAGGATGTGCAGGCTTTCATCCATCTCGCGGCTTCCGTCGGAGTCGATTTCGATCTGCTGAAGGCCACTGAGCGGGTCAATAAGCAGCGCATCGACCGCTTCCTGGAAAAGGTTCACAAGGCGCTTTGGGTGGTCAAAGGCAAGCACGTTGCAGTACTTGGCTTGGCTTTCAAAGCGAACACCGACGACATTCGATTTGCGCCTGCACTTGAAGTCGTCAAGAGGCTGCTCGAGGAAGGCGCGATCGTACATGCCACGGATCCAGAGGCTATTACGAGAACGAAGGCTCTCTTTCCGAACGTGACCTATCACGAAGATCCGTACGACGCGTTGCGCGGCGCGGATGCCGCGTTGGTTTGCACGGAGTGGGATATCTTCCGCAAACTGGATTGGAAGCGTGCAAAATCGCTGATGGCGCGCGGACTAGTTGTGGATGGAAGGAACCTCTATTCCCCCAATCAGATGCGCGACCTCGGTTTCGAGTATTATTCGTTCGGCAGAGTGTAGCGGCCGCAAGAATAAGGCCTTCGCTAGCGAACCGACCTAGTTTTCCCAGGCTCCCAATTCGTTCTAATTCACCCTTTAAGAGTCCTTTTTTGCGTTGAATTCTCTTTTGAAAAAATCGAGGGTCAATTTCAGTCCCTCTTCCAATCCGACTTTAGGCTCCCATTTCAGGAGGCGCTTTGCTTTGCTAATGTCCGGGCAGCGCTGCTTTGGGTCGTCTTGTGGAAGCGGTTCGAAGACAATATCAGGAGCGTTTACGAAGTGGGAGCGAATGCGCTCCGCAAAATCGAGGATGGTAATCTCTTGCGGATTGCCAATATTCACGGGCGAGTGTTCGTCCGACAACATCAGACCGTAGATTCCTTCGATCAAATCCGTGACATAGCAAAAGCTTCGCGTCTGTTTTCCATCTCCATATACCGTTATCGGTTTTCCAGTCAGCGCTTGATGCACGAAATTGGGGAGCGCGCGCCCGTCGTTGAGTCGCATTCGCGGCCCATAAGTATTGAAAATGCGGACGATACGCGTGTCTACGCCATGGTAACGGTGGTACGCCATGGTCATCGCTTCCGCAAAGCGTTTGGCCTCGTCGTAAACCCCGCGCGGCCCGATGGGATTCACGTGGCCCCAATATTCTTCAGGTTGTGGCGAAATCTCCGGATCACCATAGCATTCACTCGTAGAAGACAGAAAAAACTTTGCCTTCTTCGCAAGCGCCAGCCCCAGCGCGTTGTGAGTGCCTAGCGCTCCAACCTTGAGCGTTTGAATCGGAAGCTTGAGGTAGTCGACGGGGCTCGCCGGCGAGGCAAAGTGCAGAACGTAATCGACTGGTCCCGGCACGTCGATGTATTTCGAGACGTCGCATCGCGCAATTCGAAAATTAGGATGCCTAAGAAGGTGCCCTACGTTGGAATCGACCCCAGTGACGAGATTGTCGAGAACCAGCACCTCCCATCCTTCTGCAATCAGGCGGTCGCAAAGATGCGACCCCAAAAACCCAGCTCCTCCGGTGACCACTGCTTTCATGCTTCCCCCGATTAATTCGCAGCCCGCTAGTGTAACGTGCGCACACCGGATTGACCACTTTCTGCCGCAGGGGATACGATGCGCTACGCGTAATTACACGATGATGCTAGCGCGGAACGATGCCGAGAACGTAGGCGTGAAGAAGCGGCGAACAGGCCGCGTCCTACTCGGATTTCTCGCTCTGACGTTACTCAGCGCCGTATTGTTACTTCTCTTCGTCGGCCGCTGGCTCGTTGTTCAAGACCCCCTGGCTAAAGCGCAAGCTATCGTCGTCCTCAGCGGCCGCATGCCCCTGCGGGCCATGGAGGCAGCGAAGCTCTATCGCGAGGGCTACGCTCCAAGAGTGTGGCTAACTCACTCCACCGAGCCCGGCGCAACTCTCGCAGCGATGGGGATCCCGTTTTTCGGCGAGGAGTACTACGACTCGCTCGTCCTGATGCATGAAGGAGTGCCCGCGGATGCCATTCGCGTGCTCCAGCCTCCCATCGTCAATACCGCGGATGAAATCGCAGCCGTTTCCGCCACGATGGCATCGGAGAAGGACAGCACCGTAATCATCGTAACGTCCAAAGTGCACACACGGCGCGTGCGAATTCTCTGGAACCGTCTGGCCGCCGGCCGTGGACGAGCGATCATCCGGCCCGCCTCAGACGACCCCTTCGAACCTGGACACTGGTGGCGCACTACTGGCGATGCGCTGGATGTCCTTCGCGAATGCCTGGGCATCTTAAACGCCTGGGCTGGCATGCCCCTGCATCCCGCGCATTAGAATTTCAGAAAAAGAAAAATCTCTTGCGGCGAGGATGTTCGATTCCCTCCGACAGCTCAGGCACATGAGGCAACTCGCGCCCTTCAAACGCCGCCATCGGATTCTCCACAAAAAGAGCTCGCGCCTTTTCTTCTCCAAACTCTTCCCGCACAAGATCGAACGCGGGCCGGAGCCTAAGGGAGCGGCTGCGAGTATTGTGAGCATCGCTCGCCACGATGTGCACCAATCCGTCGCCCAGCCAGCGCCAGGCATCTTTTTTTGCCCCTGTGCCAAAGACTCCGAGCAGCGAGCCGGCCGTGACCTGTACACGGCAACCGAGCCGAACCCATTTCGCAATTCGCTCCGTCTGAGTTCTCAGGATGGCGTTGCGCTCGGGATGAGTAATCACCGGCCTTAGCCCCAGGAGTTGAATCTCGTGGAGCGTCTGGTCCATGCTAGGGGGAATCGAGAACTCGTTGAATTCCACGAGCAGGTAGTCGTGCTGGTTAATGCAGAAGCGCGAGGAATCCTCGCGCAAAGCAGTAAGGTTTTCTGGGTTCAGATGGAAATCGCAGCCAGTGGCCAACAGCAAGGCGCTGCCAATTTTCCCTTGGAGCTCGTCCCGCAGGGCCCGTATCCGCGAATAGTCGAAATGATATTCGTTGCTCGAATGCGGCGTCGCTACCACATGCGTAATTCCATCCGCAATCGCGGATTCCGCCATCGCCAGCGAAACTTCAATGTTGTCCGGGCCATCGTCGAGTCCGGGCAAGATATGGCAATGCACATCGACCATGGAATCAGTGACTCCCTAATGCCGCCATGCGCCAACGGCCTGCCACATGCCCAGCGCAAACATCAGTCCGGCAAAAACTTGACGCATTCGTCGAGGCTCAAGCCGCTTGGCCAGCCAACCCCCGAGAATGCCCCCAGCAAAAACGCCCGGGATAAGCAGCAAGCCGCTCTTCCAGGAAACATAGTCCGCCTTGGCATACGCGAGAAACGCCAGCAAACCCGTAGGCGGTATCAGCGCAATTAAGCTCGTGCCCTGCGCGCGATGTTGCCCGAACGAAAAAAACAAAGCCAAAAACGGAACCAGGAGAACGCCGCCTCCGATTCCAAATAGGCCGGAAGCAACACCGCAGACGCAAGCCGCGACAAAGATGCCGGCGCCTCGCATCGCGCTGTCAGGCACGGGCCGAGCCCTCACCAGCGGTGACCGCCGTTTCGCTTTGCGGGTGCGGCTTTCTCCAGAGCAAAAAAGCAGCCACCATCAGAAAACAGCCAAACAGCCCCTTGAGCTGGCGAGAGGGCAGCGGAACCGCAATCCATCCGCCCAGATAGCCACCCGCCAGAATTCCTAACGCGCACAAGATTCCAGCCCGCAAATCCACCTGTCCCCGTTTCCAGTATTCCCGCAGGGCGCCAAGGCCCACGGGCGGGAGCAGGATGAGCAAGGATGTTCCCTGTGCCAAGTGCTGGTCCATGTGCAGGAGGTAAACCAGCGCTGGCACAAGCACCACGCCGCCACCGATACCCAAAAGTCCCACGAGCACACCCACAACGAGCCCGAGGAGGAGGACGATTAGAGTCATCGATTGATGGCGGCTGCGTTCTGGAGGTTCTTTCTCATCGCTGGGAGCATCAACCTATCTTCCCGCGTCTCACACCAGGCCGCAACCATTCTTAAATAGGCTGTAACACGCCACGAGGCCGCGTTTTTGAGTTCGCGAAGAACCTGTTATATTGAACTGTCCTTATCCAATCGGCCCAATGGCCTGCATTATCCCCAAAAGAGCGAGGAGAGCGACCTAACTCATGCCCCTAGACAGGAAACCCGAATTCTTCAAAGGCGCTCAATTGAAGGTCGCCATCATCGGCTGCGGTTACGTTGGACTGCCGCTGGCCCTGCGTTTTGCCGAAGCAGGCCACAAAGTCACGGGATTTGACACCGATCCGAACAAAGTTTCCATGCTCAATGCCGGCAAGTCCTACATCGAGCACATCCCGCAAACCAAAATCCAGCAGTTCGTCAACTCCAGGCACTTTGGCGCCACCACGGATTTCGCTCGGCTCAAGGAAGCCGATGCTATCCTCATTTGCGTTCCTACGCCTCTCGATGAGCGTCGCGAGCCCGATCTCTCCTACGTCGAACAGACTGCCATCTCCATCCAGCCCCACCTGCAAAGAGGCCAGCTCGTCGTTCTCGAATCGACGACCTATCCCGGCACCACAGAGGAACTCGTACTCCCGATCTTGGAAAAAAGCGGCCTGCGCTGCCCGATTGCTGCTGGTCCGGAGAACGAAAATATCGCGTGCGATTTTTTGCTTGCGTTTTCTCCCGAGCGCGAAGATCCCGGCAACAAGCAGTTTGGGCTGGCGCAGATTCCCAAAGTCGTCGGCGGCGTGAATCCGCCGAGCGGCCGCGCCGCGCAAGCGCTCTACGCGCAAGTTGTTGCCCGCGTCGTTCCGGTCAGTTCCACCCGCGCCGCGGAAATGGCCAAGCTCCTCGAAAACATTTTTCGCTGTGTCAACATCGCGCTGGTCAACGAGCTGAAGATGCTCAGCCTGCGCATGGGCATCGACATTTGGGAAGTGATCGACGCTGCCGCCACAAAACCCTTCGGCTTCATGCCTTTTTATCCAGGCCCGGGCCTCGGTGGACATTGCATCCCCGTCGATCCATATTATCTTTCCTGGAAAGCACGCGAGTTTGACTTCTCCACCCGGTTTATCGAGCTGGCCGGCGAAGTCAACACGGCCATGCCCTATCACGTTGTGGATGCAATTGCCGCGGCTCTCAACGGGCACAAAAAGAGCCTCAAAGGTTCAAAGCTCCTCATCCTTGGCGTGGCCTACAAGAAGGACGTAGATGACCTCCGTGAATCTCCCACGCTGAAAATCATGCAGCTCCTCAAGCAGCGCGGCGCGAACCTCGAATACAACGATCCCTATTTCCCCCAGCTCCACAAAATGCGCCACTACAACTACGAAAATATGAAGTCCGTTCCTCTGAACGCCCAAACGCTGGCGAGCTATGACGCTGTCGTCATCGCTACCGATCATTCGAGTTACGACTACGTGGCGATCGTGGATGCTGCCCATTTGGTTGTGGACACTCGCAACGCCACCCGCCGCGTCATGCGCCATCGCGAAAAAATTGTTCTCTGCTAGGCGCCGATGGCCCTACTCGCGGACGAAATCCGGCGGCAACTCGAGGAAAGCGCTCGCGTGAAGCAGAGCTTTTCGGAAGCGCTTGTCGGACGTATCGGGCAATTCGCAGAAAAAAGTGCGTCCGCGCTGCGCAATGGCGGAAAAATCGTTTTCTTCGGAAATGGCGGCAGCGCAGCCGATGCGCTGCACCTCGCCGCAGAGCTTGTCGTTCGGCTGCGCACCGATCGCCGCGGACTCGCAGCGCTCGCGCTCACGGCCAATCCCTCGATACTCACCGCGGCCGGCAACGACTACGGCTTCGAGCACGTTTTTTCCAGGCAAATCGAATCGCTGGTCGCTCCGCAGGACATTCTTGTTGCGCTTTCGACCAGCGGCGCAAGCGCCAATATAATCCGCGGGGTAGAGGCTGGCCGCGCGCGCCGCGCCTATCTCGTTGCCTTCACGGGCGAAACGGGTGGGGCGCTCGCGGACAAGGTCGATCTACTGCTCAACGTGCCCTCACAAGATCCTCAGCGAATCCAGGAAGCCCATATCACCATGGGTCATATCGCCTGCGCTTTGATCGAACAGTTGGCGATTGCCTAGAGATTGCCGCGCTTTGGTCGGGATCTGAATCTTTTCGTCGGTTAATGGCAAAAACGCTTTGCTTTGTGAACTTCCGAGAGCGAACTCCTATTTCGCGCTCTTCAATTCCACTCTCGCCGTTGCAAACGGCATGATCGCTTCCAGAAGCACTGGCGTGCGAGCGACGTTGTTCGCAATATACATCGTGAATTGCGCGTCCTTCATCTCCTCGCCGTTTTCAAAAACGTGAATTTCAATCTTCGACGTTTTGTAACTCCCCGCGGGAACAGTGACGGCCTCGCCCGAGCCTGCAAGCTTCGCTCTTACGTCGTACAGCTTATGCCCGTCATACACGGGGCATCGCACCTCCGCCGTTTTTGTCCAATCCACATGCCGCAAATATTCCATCATCCCCAGCGGATCGCGCGTTCCGGGCAGAACCCGCGCTTCCGTGACGCTCGGAGGCGCCGGTTCTTTTCCCGTCGCCGTCATGCGCTGCACGGAGCTCACCTTCTGTCCTCGTTCGCTCAAGTGCATTTCGTACTGCAGGCTGGTCATCGTCGAAGCGTCGCTGTAAGAGTCAAACTGGTCGTCCAGCTCGAAGACCATCCGCAGCGGATTTTCCGTATGCGCGAACGCTTGTAGGTGCCACGCATTCTTCCCAAAGAAGTCTTTGTGCGCCCCCACCACCAATTTCAGATTGGCCACGTCGCTCAAGTTCGCGACGTTCGCCGTATATTCCAGCACTTCCCCGCCCCGCAAAGGCAACCCCGCATCGACTCCCGGATCGCTCTCTTTTTTCGCGGGTGAGGGCGGCGTAGCGGTTCTCGATGGGGCCGCGGGAACCTCCGCGGCGGGGGCGCTCGTCGAATCGCCCGGTTCAGGTTCATGACTCGCAGCCCACGCTCGCGCCGACGCCTCGCTTCGTTCGCGTAAGTAGAAGTAACCTCCTGTGGCGCATCCCAATACCAAAAGTCCTGCGACCCCAATCACTTGCCGGTAGCTCATGCTCTTTGTGTGACCCGCTTGGGAAACAGCCCCTTGTCTTTTCGTCTTCCGTCGTACAATACAGATTCGCTCGCGGCAGCCCGGCAAACTCAGCCGAAACTAACGCGAACTCTGAGGTTACCAAAACGCGAGGCCCGCGTCTTTGCCGGCGGCGCGTCAATCACCGAGACGGCACTCCGCCGCTCGCGGACCACGGTCGAGGAGGAATTCCTGAATGCGCTACCTCGTTACAGGCGGCGCCGGTTTCATCGGCTCGAATACGGTAGACGAACTCGTCCGGCGCGGCCACAGCGTCGTTGTCCTCGACGACCTTTCCTCGGGCAAAGAGGAGAATCTTGCCGAGGTCCGCAACAAAATCACCCTTATCAAGGGTAGCATCACGGACATTGAAGTCGTTCGCAAGGCCATGCATGAGGCCGAGTACGTCCTGCACCTTGCTGCCCGCACTTCCGTTCCTCGCTCCGTCAAGGATCCCATCGAGACAAATAAAATCAACATCGATGGCACTCTAAACGTGCTCGTCGCCGCGCGCGATGCCAAGGTAAAGCGCGTCGTTTTCGCCGCTTCCTCGTCAGCCTATGGCGAAACACCGACGCTCCCAAAGGTCGAAACCATGCAACCTGCGCCGATTTCGCCTTACGGCGTCACCAAATTCGTCGGCGAACTCTACGCGCAAACCTTTGGCCGCTGTTACGGCCTCGAAAACGTCTCCGTTCGCTATTTCAATATTTTCGGCCCCCGGCAGGATCCCGCCTCGCCGTATTCCGGCGTTTTGGCAAAATTCTGCCTGGCCTTCCTCGAAGAGACGCAGCCCTCCATCTTTGGCGATGGCGAGCAATCCCGCGACTTCACCTACGTCGAAAACGCCGTGCAGGCCAATCTTCTCGCCTGCGAAGCCCCCAACGTTTCCGGCAAGACGTTCAACGTAGGAACAGGCGCACGCTTTACCCTAAATCAGACGCTTCAACTTCTCGGAAAGATTTCCGGCAAGAAGCTCGAGGCCAAGTACGAACCGCCCCGGGACGGTGACATTCGCGATTCGCAAGCGGACATCACCCAAGCGCGCGAATACCTCGGCTACGATCCACAAGTCACTTTTGAAGAAGGTCTGAGCCGTACATTTGATTGGTACCGCACGACCCAAGCCGAAGCCCAAGCCAAGGCGAAATCCAAAGACTGAACTGCCGCTAAAATGGCGCTGGGGTCTTTCCGGGCGTTGCAGTCTGCGAATTGCGTTGCCGTGTCCGCTGACCCGCGACTGGTGACTCCTGACCGAGGACGCCAAACTCCACTCACCCGAGCTGCTCGATAGGGAAACCGTTTCCGGTATGGTCGGGAGCTCGGTTTGACAGGCACCTAGTGTGCGTGGGAACCCCCTAGATTTTGCGTAAACATTCATTCTAAAGGAAGTTAAAGTTGTTTGTTTTGTATCAGTTTTGTAAGTGCTGATTACAGAGAGGATCGTGGCGAGAGGCGAGGGATGAGTGGCGAGAGCTCGCGGGAGACGGATATTGGCGGCGGAGGGTACACCCCCGGTGTTTTGCAAAAGAGTGCGGAAGTCCTTGATGGGAAAAGAGTTGGCAAAATATGCCTTTTTGAAGAGTGCGGAAAAATGTGAAAACAGGGGATTTAATTTCTTGGGCTTTTTGCAAAAGACTGAAAAGAGTGAGACAGGAGCGGGGCGAGGCAAAGCAAGGCACGGGTCTAACGACCCGCCACTACAAAAATAGGAGACGGCAATCGATCGTGGCGAGCGAAACATGGTGTATGGTAGCAGGATGGGTTACTGTTTGTCAATAGCAATTTGTGTTTACTTAGAAGATGATTCGAACGAGATGAGACAAGATCGATTTAGGCGCGCGGAAATCGCGCCATCGGAACGAGTTAGCGGGGAGAGGAGATGGGGGAGGGGCTGTGGAAATGTGTGGAAAACTTTAAGACGCGGATTTAGAAGCCGAGCGCGAGGCGTCCCTCCCCGCCGCGGGGCGATGCCGCGGTGAAATCAGGCGGAGAAGATGTTGGTCTTGAGGAAGTCGTTGCGGAATTTGCCTTGGGGGTCAAATTTTTTGGCCAGGGCGATGAATTCGGGCATGCGGGGGTAATGAGAACGGAGCTTCTCGGGCGGCATGGTGAAGAGTTTGCCCCAGTGGGGGCGAGCTTGAAATGGAGCTAGTTCTCTTTCGATTACGGGGAGGAGCTGGCTGACGGCGGGCCAGTCTGGCTTCCAGGTGAAGTGAATGGTGACGCAGGGCTGGTGATAGCAGGGGCTTAGCCAGAGGTCGTCGAGGGCGATGGCGCGGATTTCGGTGATGAGCAGGTGGGGGCTGACCTGGTCGCGGAGGCGCTCGACGGCAAGGATGGCTTCGACGGCGTGCTGGCGGGGGACGAAGTATTCGGATTGCAGTTCTTTGCCGGCGCTTGGCGTGAAGCCCATGCGGAAGTGCGGGAGGCGTTCATACCACGGGCCGAGAACGCCCATTTGCTCGGTGCAATTTTCGGCGGAGAGTTCGGCGATGGGGTGAAGATTTTTGGTGGCGAGCTTGGCGCCAAAGAATTCAGGACCGCTGCTGAAGGCCTGGCCTTTCTCGGTGCGGCTCTTTAGCCAGACTTCGCTGAAATTGTGGTTTTGCCAATCGGTGAAGAGGCTGACGCTGTAGGCGCTGGCTTCGATGGCGTCGAAATTATCCTTCATCGCGTTGAACGACAGATTTTCATAAACATATTGGCGCATGTTGTAGGTGGGCTGGACGTCGAGCGTGATTTTCGTGATTACGCCGAGAGCGCCGAGGCCTACGACTGCTCCGTTGAAAAGATCGGCGTCGTGTTGACGGGAGAGCTTTGCGACTTCGCCGGAGGCGGTGACGAATTCGAGCGCGGCAACGGCGGTAGCGAGATTGCCATTTTTTTCGCCAGAGCCGTGCGTGGCGGTGCTGCAGGCTCCGGCGACGGAGATGTGGGGGAGCGAGGCGAGATTGTGGAGCGCGAAGCCTTTTTCGGTGAGGAGCGGGGCGAGCTGGCCGTAGGTGATGCCAGCGTTGACCGTTACGGTGCGAGCCTCAGGATCGAGGGAGACGAGTTCGTCGAGCGGTTTTAGAGAGAGAAACGCGTCCTTGCTGTCGGCGATGGTGTTGAAGCAGTGGCGGGAGCCGAGGACTTTTAGTTTGGCGTGCTTTTTGACGAAGTCTTGGATTTGTTGTTGGGAGTTGGCGGCGTACAAACTCTCCGTGCTGTAGGCGATGTTTCCGGACCAGTTTGTGAGTCTGTCGGATGCGGCCCAGGCGGAGAGGCGAGAGACGGCGGGGCTGGCGATGGTGGCGGAGAAAAGTTTGAGGAAAGTGCGCTTGTTCATGGCTGCGGCGGAACTTCCTTTTTGATTTCGTCAGCGGCGCCATAGTACACCCGTCATGCAGGTTCGCGACACTTGGAAACGGGTTTCGGTGCGCATTATCTCGATCTGGAGGCCTCCCCATTTCGGACGTTATGATCGGAGGGTGGATCCGTTCTGACCGGGCTCCTAACCAGTTCCAATGCCACGCGCCCAAATAAAGCGCGAGTGTGTCTCGATGTGCACAGACGTGTGCTTCCGTTTCTCTTACTATTGTGATCGCGGGGGAAGAAAAGACTGATCTTCCGCAGACGGGTCATTCGGCTTTTTCTCAGGGAGGATTTAAATGACAACTATATTGATCGTTCTTCTGGTTGTGTTTTTGCTCGGCGGCGGAGGCTGGGGATATTCCCGCTGGCGCAGGGATTAAGGCCTGCTTGACGTCGATAAGAGCGCTTGCATGGATTGCTTAGAATCGCGCAAAGCGCCGCATTATTTTCGGAAAGAGGCCACCCATGGCAACGGCATCTCTCGGCACTCTGGAAGCCGTACGCTTGCCGGATTTGCTGGTTTTAATCAAGCAGACGGCGGAATCTACACGAAGCCGCCGTATACTCGACCCGTGCGCAGAAATATTGAATGACGAGGTAGTGCCAGCGAGAGCTTTGTATACACGAGCCAGGGCTCGGCTCTTGGGAGCGAGTCCACGTCGAGCGGAGCCCAGATGGCGAAGGCTCGGCGACATGGAAGCCGCGTTCTTCGCACTTTACGATACATTGCGATCACAGATTGAGTCGCCGCTCTTCGTGAAGGCAAAAAGCCCGACGCTGCTGGCAACCACTTCTGATTTTCGATAGCGCTTCGCTTGATGGTTGCGGGGCCATGGCGCCAGCCCAATCCGCTACTGCACCGGCCTGAATTTGGATCCGTATCGCGTGAGTCCTGTAGCTGAGCGGACGCAAATCGAGTTTGCTCTGTTTTCGCAGTTGAACGTCTTCGTTTATCCCGAACAACATTTGATGTCTGTCAGTTCGGTCTGTTCTAGGGCCGCAACGAGCGCCGTCTGCCCTGGGGATAGCCGCTTTTCACTCGGTGCGGAGGGCGGCGATGGGGTCAATGGAGGAGGCGCGGCGGGCCGGGAAATAGCCGGCCAAAAGGGCGACTACCAGCAGGACCAAGGAGACGGTGACGATGGTGGGTAGATCGCTCGGCGAGAGGCCGAAGAGCATGCTGGCGATCAGGCGAGAGGCGACTAGGGCTGCGGGGATGCCGACGGCGATTCCAAGCAGAACTAGCGTTAGAGTTTCGCGCAGGACTAGCCAGAGAACATTCTGGCGTTGAGCGCCTACGGCGACACGGATGCCGATTTCGCGGGTGCGGCGCGTAACGGCGTAGGACATAAGTCCATAGAGGCCGATGGAAGCGAGGAGGAGAGCGAGGGCGGCGAAGAAACCGGAGAGCAGGGCGGTGACGCGCTCTTCAACGAGTTCGCTGTCGACGAGTTGAGCGATTGATTTTATGTTGAGAGCGTATTCGTGGCCCAGCGAATCGATAGCCTGACTAATCGGTTTTTCAAGCGCTTCGGGAGTCTGGCTGGTGCGCACGATAAGATCGCCCCAGTGATCCGGGAATTGCAGAGCTGAGAGATAAATGAATGGAGTTGCCGCGTCGCGGAGATCGACGAGCCGAGCATTCCCCGTGATGCCTACGATTTCGAGATTTTGGAAGTCCGACATGACACCGTAGCGGACGGTCTTTCCAATAGCGTCGCCATTCGGGAAGAGGCGTTCTGCAAGCGCGCTGCTCACGACAACGACGCGCGGGTGCTGCTGGTCATCGGTTTCGGCAAATTCGCGTCCCTGGAGCAACGGAATTCCGAGAGTCCGGAAAAAATCCGGCGAGACTTCCGCGGCGCGGGCGATGAGGCGACGGCCTGTGTTTGGATCAGCGGACATGGGAGAAACGGTGTCGTGCCACATATACGGGGTAGGGATGGAAGTATCCGAGAAGCCTACCGAGCGGACGCCGGGAAGGCTGGAAATGCGGTCGAGGAGCTGCTTGTGATAGTTGTTTAGATCGAGATTTTGATAGCCGCCGGGTTTGGAGTAGAGCTCGATTTCAAGGACGCCTTCTTTTTGGAATCCGAGGTTCGTGGAGCGCAAGAGCTGGAAGCTGCGCACGAACAGGCCCGCGCCCAGAAGCAAAATCAAAGAGAGTGCAACTTGAGTGATGATGAGCGTCTTGCCGAGCCTGCTGGCGCCGCCGCTAAGGCTGCGCGCGTTTTGCTGGAGCACGGCGGCTGGGTCTTGGCTGGAGGCGCGCCAGGCGGGGGCGAGGCCGAAGAGGATTCCCGTGAGGAGCGCTACGGCGATAGTCAGCGAGAGGATGCGAAGATCGGGGCTCAGATTGAGTGTAACCGGGACCTCGTTTCCCTGGGTCATGAGGGCCACCAGCAGGGAGCTTCCCCAATAGGCGAAGGCAAGTCCGAGCAGGGCCCCGGTCAGAGAAAGCACCAGGCTTTCGGTTAGGACTTGGCGGGCGAGCGACCAACGGCTGGCGCCGATGGCCACGCGCACGCTCATTTCGTGGCTGCGCACGGCGGCCCGGGCGAGCATCAGATTTGCGAGGTTGACGCAGGCTACGAGCAAAATAAGCCCGACGATGCCTGCTAGCACATAAAGGGGACGGACGAATTGGAAACGCAGGCCGGTGGAAAAACCTCTTTCGGCCGAGACGATTTTGAAACCCATGGAGAGAAACCGCTGTCGGCGCGGGCCAAGGGATTCGGTGGAAGCGGTGGCGAGGAGAAGATCGGGCCAGAAGGACTGGATCTGGGAGCGAGCTTGGTCGGCAGTAACTCCACCTTTCAAACGGGCGATGACAAAGAGCCAGAGGAGGGAGCGGTTGTCGAGTTTAAAATCGTTGCCTTCCACAAGCATGGGGTAGGCAGTGATGGGAATGGTGATGTCGGGCGGCTCGCCGGTGGTCATGCCCGCAAACCATTTGCGCGTGACGCCGACGATGGTGAAGGGATGGCCCTCGACGCGAATTTGCTTGCCGACAACATCGAGTGCGCCGCCGAAGCGCTGCCGCCAGAAGTCGTAGCCGATGACGGCGACTTGCGATGTTGTGCTGCTGTCAGGATTGGAGTCTTCAGGGACCAGCAATCGACCGAGGAGCGGAGTTACGCCGAGCTCGGAGAAGCCGTTTCCGGTGACGCTCGTCAGGTGATTGCGGGAAAAGACACCGTTCACTTCGACGTTGTACATGCCGCCGCCGCCCCAGGCGATGAGGCCGGTGAAGACGCGCTGGTTGCGTTCGAGTTCGCGGAACATGGGATAGGAGAAGGGCACGGTGCCATCGGGACGGACGACGAGGAGCTGGACGAGCTGTTCAGGCTGGCGGAAGGGGAGATCGCGGAGGAGGAGGGCGTTGATGAGGGTGAAGATGGCGGTGTTGGCGCCGATGCCGAGAGCGAGGGAGAGAATGGCGACACTGGTGAAGCCGGGATTTTTGGCGAGGACGCGGAAGGCGTAGCGGAGGGTCTGCCAGAGGTTTCCCATGGATGGCGCTCCCAAATTCCTAGTGGCGTTGTAGCTCTCAAGAAATACGCCATGTTGGATGCGGTTTCAAGGCTGAGTTCGCGGAGACTTTCAGAAATATTGGCAGCTGCAGCCGGTTGTATCCTGACGGCGGCCGGGTTTACAGATGCGAAACGATTTTGCGGGCGATATCGGCGCCGCGGGTGCGCGACTCGGGAATGTACATCAATTCGAGAGAGACCAGGGTGTCGCCCTTGAGGACGAAGAGCGCGTGGCCGAAGGAGCCGACCATGGCGGCGTCGCCGATGCCGGGCAATTCCTCAAAACCGGGGACAACCGACATGGTGGTGCGCATGGCGCTCCAATCGGAGCTGCTGTAGTTGTGTTTTATCGTGAAGGAAAAGACCTTGCCGTCCTTATCGGGCTGTGAGAGGCCAAAACCTTTTACAACGCCTTCGAGATCTTTGGTGTCTTTGAGAAGTTCGACGGGATTATCTATCTTCTCGCCCTTATGCTCGGCGGTGGCGCGTTGAGAGTCTTTGCGCGCTTGCTCGATGGCCATTTGCTGGAGCTGAGCGAAAGCGGCGGGATTGGTGTAATAGGCGCAACCGGGTTCGTCGTTTTCCGTGATTTCGGAGCTTTTCTCGACGGTGACGCCAAGGATTTGCTGAAGATCCTCTTTTGAAAGAAGCGCGCAGGAAGCGCCTTGGGCTACCTGAATGACGTCCGAGGAGGAGCCGCCGGTGGCGGCCTCGGTGTAGGCGGAGATTTTTTTCTTGGCCAAATGCACGACATAAAACGCCGCGCCAACACCGGCCACAAACAAAAACACAAGCACGCCGCCGACGATGAGGAGAACTTTGCCGAGGCCGGAGCTTTTCTTGGCTGCTACCGCGGGAGCTGCGGATTGTGCGAGAGGTTTGGCGGGAGGCGGCGAAGCGGGCTGCGCCGGCGCGGGAGTTCCGGAAGAGGCGGCAGGCTTACCGCATTTCCCGCAGAAAGCGCCTGAGATTGGTGCACCGCAATTGCCGCAAAAACCTGTCATGTGCCCTCCTGAGTGGCTGTGCGTTTGCAAACCAGACCGATAGTGGGGCCAGCTTACCACCGGAATTGTGCCGGCTCCAGTGTTGGCGGCAATCCCGCAAAGTTGGATCGGGAGGCCGTGGAAGAAGGGTCCGGGAATCCGGAGTGGGGTTTCGGATTCCCGGGGGGGCGTTGCGTTGCAGGGTTTAAGGCGGGAGGTTAATCAGGGGGTGGTTCGGGGGAGGCCGGCCACCAGGATCACTTGATCCTGGTTTTCAACTTTTGCGGTTAGTGCAATTTCTTTTTCGCGAGCTGATTTTTGGAGCTGACGTCCTTGAAAGTCTCCAGCTCCCCAGATCAGCGAAAGAAAATAGCGATGGCCATAGCGGTTGAAAACGAGTTTGGATTGTGATTGGATTTCGCTCGCATCAACCGCGTTGGTGTTCAGGAAGGGCGACGCAAGAGAGTACTTGCGGTCAATCAGAAGCAGCGTGTGCTGCGTGCCCGAAATCTTGACGGAATACTCTCCGGCTGGAAGCAATTGATTCCCGGCCACGAAATCAAAGGGAATATTGACGACGAATGCCTCCTGGGCCTGGACGGCTCGAGCCGAGGTCATTACCGTGAGTGCCACTACCGCAGCCAAAATCAAAGTTCGCTTTTTCATGGGACCTTCCTCCTTCTTCATCGCTGGCGGCTTCCAAATGGCTCCGTCTTTCAGCTTGTTGGTTTGCCCGCTCAACGCTTCAACATGGTGCGCACTTTCGCGCATTTCTATGGAGAGGACAATGCACTGGGAGTGAACTGCGAGACGACTATGGGTGAACAACCAAGTGTGGGGAAAGAGAGGATTTAGCAGGCGAGTTGGCTGACACACGACGTCGCGATTTTGTGGGGGAGTGGTATAGTTTCGTGATTACGGAGTTTCTTCCGATGGCGATGCCTGCGCGATCCTCGAATCTTTTGCGGTTTGATGCGTTTGAAGTGGATCTGCGCGCGGGGGAATTGTACAAGGGCGGGCGGAAAATCAAGCTGCAAGAGCAGCCTTTTCAGGTGCTGGCGATGCTGCTGGAGAGGCCTGGGGACGTGGTTACGCGCGAGGAGATGCAGAAGAGGCTCTGGCCGGCGGATACGTTCGTGGATTTCGATCATAGTTTGAACACGGCGATCAAGAAGTTGCGTCAGGCGCTGGGGGACGACAAGAAAAAGCCGCGCCACGTGGAGACTTTGCCTAAGCGCGGGTACCGGTTTCTTGGGACAGTGAAGAGACCGGCGGCACCGGCGCTCGAGCCTCCGGCGGATGCGGTGCGCGTGTCGAAGACGAAAGCGGCAGCTGGGACTTCGTGGGTGGGGCGCGTGGCAAAACTCGTGTGCGAGGATGGACACCCGTTCGCGGTGGTGGCTATCGACGAAGCGGCGGCTGCGGAGAGAAAAAAACTGGATGCAGCGAATGATGACGTGGGGCTATCTCTTATGATTGCGGCACAGAGGCTGGTGATGCTGCCCCGCGAAACGCCAGTGAGGATTCTCGAAGTGGAGCAGGAACATTCGCGCTGCCAGGCGCGGATTTTGGAAGGCGAGCATTACGGGAGGACCGCTTTGCTACCGCTGAAGCTGCTGGCGGAATCGCCGGAAATGGATTCGGCGCGCAAGCCGCGGCAGTGGAATCTCGCGAGTTAGCTTCGGTTGCTTAGCTTGAGTGGCGAATGCGCTCGGCGAGGGCGCGGGCGCGCTGGCGGCCAATCTCGACGAAGCGGGAATCGCCAGCGATTTGATCGAGGGTTGGCAGAGCACGCTGGGGCTCGGGAAGTAATTTGTGGTCGAGGTCGGTTTCAAATTGAAGAAGAGCGTCGTTGATGCCGAGGCGGTCGTATTTCATGCGGCGCTCGAGCATGGTGACCAGTTCCTGCTGGCGGGCGAGGCCTTCAAAAATCTGCATCAGCTGGGAAGCGGCTGAATTCAGCGTGTAATTAAATTTTGTTTCGTGGATTTCCGTTCCCTGTTCCCAGCGAAACGTTTTCTCGCCGAGATTGGCGATCCTGCGGTGGACGTCCAGGTCCAAGCCCTGAAAGTGGTTTAGCTGCGCGGCAAGTTCGAACATTTTTTGGCGCAGCGGGGCGCCTACTTCGAACGGCAAAGCTCCGGGCTCTTCATCGAGCTGGCGAATCTCGAAGGTCGCGGCGTTGGTATCCTCGCGAACGACGATTTCTATGAATTCCGGGGAGCTGGATTTGAAAATCCGGCGATAGGTGAGCTTGGCATAGGCGGGAGTCGGTGCGGGCGCAGATGAGACGGCTTCCGCGGGCAAACTTACGAGAACGCTCGTGGTGCAAACCAGCAGAAGAAAACGAAGGAAAATGGTCTTCATCGCTCTATGTTCAGTTACGATGCGCGGGGAACGCTGTGCGTTGCGCCCTCGGGAGCGACCGTGGCCCTCGCTGCGAGAGGTTGCGAACGCAACTTTGCAACCGCGGATTTGTCTGGAAGCCCAAAGCGACTTCGCGCATTTTCCGCCTGCAAATGGCAGAGAGCCACGGCCAAGGCATCGGCGGCATCGGAAGGCTCGGGCGTTTCGGTCATGGCGAGAAGCGCTCGGACCATTAATTGCATTTGCCGTTTGTCCGCATGGCCGTAGCCTGCGATGGAGGCCTTCACTTCGCGCGGCGAATAGCTGTGCACGGCAACGCCGCGCTGCGCGGCGGCGAGCAGCACCACGCCGCGTACTTCCGCGAGCCGCAATGCGGTGCGCATATTCAGCGCGGTAAAGACGGACTCAACGGCGAGCGCGTCGGGCGAAAACTCGTCCATCAAATCGCAAAGCAGCGTGTGGACGTCCTGGAGCACGGCGCCGAGGCATTCTCTTTGCCGCTTGGCGGCAACTTTCAATGCACCATAATGCAGCATACGGCAGCGGCGCCCGTCACTTTCGATGATGCCGTAGCCGGTGGGGCCGGCCGCGGCTGGGTCTACGCCCAGCACGCGGAAGTGGCCATTCCTTGCGGGCGAAATCTGTGCCGCGATTGGCGATTTCATCGACCTAAGTCTACGGCGTTCTCGGTGCGCCTGCCAGAGTTTTGTCTTTGCATTGCTCGCGAAAAGAAAAACGGCCGTTCGCTTGAAACGGAACGGCCGCAAAACTCGCGTGAAAGACGATGGGTGATTGCGTGCAATCCGCGTTTAGTTCTTAGTTCGCTCCAACGGCTTCCTGGATTTCGGACTCATCGATATCGAAGTTCGCGTAAACGTGTTGCACGTCGTCGTGTTCTTCCAGGGCTTCGATCAGGCGGACCATTTGTGTAGCTTGCTGTCCCGTAAGCTTGATGTAATTTTGCGGGACCATGCCGATTTCGGCGGACTCTGGAGTGATCGCTGCCTTGCCCAGTGCTTCTTTGACTTTTTCGAGGGCTTCGGGGGGCGTTACGATGTACCAGCCCGAGCCATCGTCTTTCAAATCTTCAGCGCCGGCTTCCAGCACAATGTCCAGCATCTTGTCTTCGCTGGCGGCTTCCTTAGAAACGACGATTTCGCCCTTGCGGCTGAACATCCAACCGACGGCGCCGGCTTCGGCCAGATTGCCGCCGTTCTTGCTCATCAGGTGACGAAATTCGCCGACGATGCGGTTGCGGTTTGTGGTCACGGCTTGAATCAAAATCCCCACTCCGCCAGGGCCATAGCCTTCGAAAGTCACTTCTTCATACTGTTCGCCTTCGAGCTGACCGGTGCCGCGCAGGATAGCGCGCTCGATGTTTTCGTTCGGCATGTTCTCGCTTTTGCCGGCGAGGATGGCGGTACGCAAACGCGGATTAGAGTTTGGATCGCCGCCGCCGATTCTTGCGGCAATGGAGATTTCGCGAATGATGCGAGTGAAGACGCGGCCACGCTTCGCGTCGGTGGCCGCCTTCTTGTGCTTAATGGTGGCCCATTTTGAATGCCCGGACATGACACATCCTCTTTTTTGCGTGCGTCCGGACGGGCCGGAGCTGCGCTGGGTGAAATTTCGTGCGGCCGCGCGCCACCTGCGTGACGATTCGGCTGCTCTACCCCGCATGGCGGGGCTTATCTGTGCGGAGACTTAGGGTAAACCGCAAACCCCTGCGGAACTAAGCCAGTTTAGCACAGCAACGGGGCGCGCGAAAACACTGCGTTTAAGACGCCGTAAGTCTGCCTGCGATTTACGCGCGAACCGGAAGGCAGCGGAGGCCGCAGGCCAGCGGCAACGGTTTGCGAAGACCCGCTCCCATTTCAACGCGTGATGAAAAAAAGATCTTGAGAAGCCCTGCTCCAGCCGCGGATGGATTCGGGCCGGATCAAAGTTGGCGCGTGGCTTTCGGCCTTGTCGCTCATGTGCAGAGAGTAGCCGTTCGCAAGATAAGACGGGATATCGCGGGAGTCAGTGACCGGAATGTACGGGCCTTGTTTTCCGAGCTGAACGTGATATCGGTCGTCTTTGAATCGATGCGGAAGCAAACGAGCTCCACGATTTTTGCCACGAGCCACTATTGCGAACAGCATGGGTCTCCTCCCAAAAAAGAAAAATCGGCCTTATTTTACAAACAGGAGGCTGCGCGGGTAAGTGCCAGTTCTGTGGAAAAATGTGAATCCTTTTTCAAGCTCGTTGCGAAGGCAAATTTATCTTTGACTTGGTTTGCCAAGTCGGGTGACCGGAAGCTAATTCGCTAGTGCTCAGGGTGACCAGATGCGCCAGCCGAGGTTGCATGCTCGGAATGGTTGTTCTGGGCATGAGGTTTAGCGCCGTGGCCCCGCATGGCTTCCACAAATTGCGCGGCAATGACGTCCCACGAGAAATAACACGAGTAAGCCTCACGGCTCTGTTTGGCAAGCTCCGCGCGCAACGAAGAATCGCTTAGGACGCGAACGAGCGCGGAACCGAAATTATTGGGCTCGTGCGGCTGAGCCAATACAACACCTGCTTTCGTAAGAGGCGAGGCGGTCTCCCAACCTTGACAGCCGATCACGGGCAAACCACAGGCGATGCCGGCGATCGCGCTGCCGCGGCGTGTGGAGATCGCGCCGCGCACGAAGAGCATGACGTCACAAGAACCCAGGGAGCGGACAACCTCGTCAGCGGGTAGAATTCCGCGCACACTGACTTCGACTGGCGCGTTCCCCAACCTTTCCTTTAGAGGGGGCAGTGCGAGTTCCGAGTTTCGCCCGAGGACCAGAAGGCGAAGAGGGCCGATGCGTTCCGCAGCGAAAAGCGCGGCATCAGCGATCGACTTGATTTCTTCTGCGCCGACGTGTCCTGGAGACAAAGAATAAATGGCGACCGTCGGTGGAGCATCTTTCCTGGCGTTCGACGTCTGCCCAGCTAGTTTCTCCGATGGGAGATTTGCACCCACCGGAATAAAGACAGTTTTGTGCGCAGGTGCCGAGAGCCAGGGAATCTTCTCCGGAGGAATGGTGAAAATGGATAAATCCGCCAAGCTCCAAGCACTGCGCATGGTGTAAAGCTGAACGGCGCGGCGAACGCGGTCGATAAGGCGATTACCGAAGTAGGTTTCCGCGTCGTGAAAGACAACCGCGCAGCGGACTCCGCGGTGCCTCAGGTGGCGAAGTACCTGGAAGAACCTCCATGAAAAGCCCCGGCGCGACCAAGACAGGGCCGTGTATTGCAAGAGGAACCAGGAGTTCTCTTGCGCCGGGAATCGATCGGCAAGTTCCCGGAGTGCGGGGCTCCAACCAATTTCGGCCCATCGGATTCTTGCTATCTCAAGCGAAATTCCCTGTCGGGCCAGAGCGGAAGACAGGTAGCGACAATACTCTTCAACAGCGTCGGTCGGCGTGTCGGCTCGGCCAAGCACGGCAACGCATCGACTATCCACGCCTGGAACACTCAAGCGAAATCATGTGCCCTGCCCCGAGAGAAAATGAAACTTTTTTTGCGGCTGGAGCAAGGTTATCACGCGAGCGGCGGTACCAAAACCGATATACTGTGGAGCAAACTTGGGCGAAGAATTCTCCGAAACCGCGATGAGGAACGACACTGACGCGAAAGGTTTTGTGAGTGGGAAACTATTTTTACCACAGATAGTTCCGCTACCGGCATGAAGCTGCTGATCTATTCTCACTTTTTTGCGCCGAGCGTCGGCGGCGTGGAAACGCTTGTGCTGTCGCTAGCTCGCGGCCTCGCCGGGCTTAGTGACGCAAGCGGAGCGAAGGAGTTCGAGGTCACACTCGCGACGCAAACCCCCGCGGACAATTTTGACGATAGTTCGCTTCCCTTTCGTGTTGTGCGTAGGCCCAATCTCATCCACTTGTGGGACTTGATCCGCGCTTCGGACGTTGTTCACGTCGCAGGCCCGGCTTTAGCGCCCGTCATTCTCGGTCTTCTTGCGCGTAAGCCCGTGGCGATCGAGCACCACGGTTTTCAGGCGATTTGCCCGAACGGCCAACTTCTCATCGAGCCAGCAGGAACTCCTTGCCCTGGGCATTTTATGGCTGAGCGCCACGGCGAATGCATTCGTTGCAATTCCGGGCAAGGCTGGCTTGCCTCTCGCAAGATGTGGTTGCTAACCTTCGTGCGGCGATTCCTCTGTCGACGCGTTTCGAGAAATATTACTCCGACCGTGTGGCTCGGGGGTCTGCTACAACTTCCGCGAATTGTCGCCATCCCCCATGGTTTGGAGTTTGTTGGTGCGTCGGAGGTGCATCCCCCGAGGCCTTCCCATCCGCCGGTAATCGTCTTTCAGGGCCGGCTTGTCACGACCAAGGGCGTAGGAACTCTGCTCGAGGCGGCGCGCATTTTGGTTGTGCAGAATCGCGCGTTCGAACTGCTCGTCATCGGCGACGGGCCGGAACGCGAGGCTCTTGAGCGCCAGTCGCGAGACGAGCTTCTCGCCGGGCGCGTTCGCTTCGCGGGGCGCCTGCATGGAACTCAGCTCGACTCGGCTTTTGCAGAAGCCTCCGTCGTGGTCGTGCCTTCCCTGGGGGGTGAGGTTTTCGGTCTGGTCGTCGCGGAAAACATGCTGCGAGGACTGCCGGTCATCACATCCGATCTTGGCGCGTTCGTGGAGGTTTTAGGAGAGAGCGGGCTTTCCTTTCGCACGGGGGATGCGGCAGCTTTGGCGGGCGAGCTCGCTCGAATTCTGGACGATCCCGCACTCGCAGCTCGTCTCGGCAATAGCGCGCGGCAGCGCGCCTTGGAATTTTGTGACTTCCGACGGATGCTGGAAGCGCACGCGCGAATTTACCAGCAGGTGGGCTGTTGACCTGGCTGAAATGGCAGGTACGGCTGCGTCACAAAAGAAGAAACTCTGCGGAACGGGTAAGCATGCGGGACTACACTGACTGTAAGGAACACGAGGTAGATCAACTCATTCGTTGTCTTATGGGCTCGAGCCATTGTCCGGCTCGTGGCGGGAGACGGAGAGTATGAAACGGGCACTTATTTTCGCCGCGGTATGCTCGGCGGCGCTGGTGACGATTTCTGGCGTTCTGGCTGCGCCGCAATACACGCAACCGAAAGGGACGTCCGCGCTCTCAGGCGTAGTCATTGGACCTGATGATCGACCTGCCGCGCACGCGGACATCTCGTATCAAAATTCCGACGGAAGCGGCCCGCACGTCGCGCACGCCGACGCGCACGGCCGGTTTTTGATCTCGCATCTTCATTCGGGCAGCTACGACATTCGAGCGTCAGCCAAGGGCGTTTTCTCGGACTGGGCGAGGAATCTCCCGCTGCGCAAAGGGCAGACGCGCTCGGTCGAGCTGCACTTGATTTATGCGAAGGAAATGCCGAAGGCTTATCCGGACAAGCAAAAACATTGATTCTGGGCCGTAAGCTTGATTTCGTCACGGCAACCGGAGGTTTGGTAGTACCTTTGCAAGCCTCACCTGGCGTCTTCTAGGCTGCAACTAGCAGCAAACAAAAGACATAGAAGGAAATGCTTACTTCGGCCAGAGTCAGGTCTAGTACCACGACTGCGGTACTCCTCCTGGTGGCTCTGGGGACCCATTGAGGGCCGCACATCCCCCGCGTAGGCTTCTAAGAACGGGTTGGGGGCCGCGCGGGGACAGCGGCTCCGCAAGGGGCCGTGTGCGAGCCACCCAACCCGCCATTTTCTTTGGCGGCTTTCCTAAGGTCGAGACTCGCATAGCTGCCTCCTGACTCCTCGCTTTTGTCGGACCCTCCTGCCGCGATTTTAGGAAGTCTTCGTGCAAACCAATCCTTATGATTCTTGCTTCCATTCGAGAAGGGTTGCGTCATCATGGACCTGCGGAGGGCGTGCGGCGGTGGATGAGCGATTCGGGCGACAGTTGAGGCGATCGGCGGACAGGCTGATCGTCGCGAGTTTCCTCCCCGCAGTGCTGCTTGCGGTCTGCTCCTTTTCCGCGCCATCGGCCTCAAGTGCCGATCCTGTGCCCGAGAAATTGCGTCCCGAAACGGTGGCCGCATTCGACCGCTATGCGAAGCTCACGGACGAACGCAATGAGATGGAGCTAAAACGCGGCAGCGCGCTGCTATGGATCGATGCGCTGCCCGAGGCAGAGCGTGCGGCGGCCTACTCGGCCATAAAGCATGGCGAGGTGCAGATCCGTCAGCTCTCAACGCTCGACAGGGGAAAGCCGATCGAGTGTTCCGGCGGGATGATCCATCACTGGGTGGGCGTGATTTTCATCCCCGGCGTGAAGCTGGACGATGTGCTCCGCGTTCTCGAAGATTATAACCATCAGTCCATTTATTACGCCCCCGATGTGGAGCGCTCGAAGATTGAGTCGCGCGACGGCGACCACTTCCGCGTGTTCCTGCGCTTCCGGCGGCATAAGGTCATCACAGTCGTGCTCGATACCGAGCACGAAGTGCGCTACTACCACGATGCGCCGGGGCGCGCGCATAGCCGCAGCTCGGCGGTGCGCATCGCGGAAGTCGAAAATCCCGGAAAGAGCGACGAAAGCGAAAAGCCGCCCGGAGATGACGGCGGCTTTCTGTGGCGCATGGAAACTTGGTGGCGAATGGAAGAAGGCGACGCCGGCGTTTATGTGCAAAGCGAGGTCGTTTCGTTGACGCGAGATATTCCTACTGGGCTTGGCTGGCTGATTGGCCCGTTTGTCACGAGTATTCCAAAGGAAACGCTGGCGTTTACTTTGGAGGTCACTCGCAACGCCGTGTTGCGTAATGAAAATCGCTAGTCTGCGATCGATTGAATGCTGTTTTGTGTTTCCGGACGGCTCGACGCAAACGCGCCGAACGACTAATCGAATCGATAGACTCTCTGATTATCCCGTTGGAAAGCCAGCGTCAGATCCTGCTTCCCGCTGCCGATCTTGTTAGAATCGAGATTCACGCGCAAGCCATTCTTTGCGAGGGAGCGTACCTTTTTCAAGCTTGCTTGTCCCAACCAAAAGCTGGGTCGCCAGGGGAATTAAATCTGTGGCGCCAGAGAGCGAACGAGCAGATCGTGCACGGCCTCGGCGTGGCGATCCCAAGAAAACGCTGAGGCGGTCCGGGCTGCGTTTTCTCCCATCCCGCGTCGAGCTTCGGGAGATGACGCAAGTTTGCGCAACGAAGCAGCTAATTCGGCGGCGTTTCGAGGATCTTGTAGGACCAACCCGTTCACCCCGTCTTGAATCCACTCGCTGATGCCAGCCAATGCGCTGACGGCCACAGGCAAACTGCACGCCATGGCCTCAAGCGCGGGCAGGTTAAACGAATCTTCCAGCGAGGGAGCGACGTAAACATCCGCGGCGGCGTAAAAATCCAGCACATTGGAGGCTGAAGCAAAAAAACTCACGCGATTGGTCAGCTGGAGCCGTGAAATACGGTCCGTCCATTCTGCTGGATTTTCCTTGCCCACCACCAGCAATCGTAACGGAAGTTCATGGCACTCGGCCGCAGCTTCCAGCAGGACCGGCAGCCCTTTCGTTTTCCAGTCATTCCCAATGAGCAAGAGAACGCACTCGTTGGCGGAGAGATTCCAACGCTGGCGAGCAGCATCACGCCGCGCCGCGCGCTCGGCCACGTTGAATATTTTGGTATCTACCCCGTTCGGAATAATCGGAACATCCCGGCGGCCAAAATATTCTTGGAGCTGTCTCGCCGAATGATTTGAAACAGTAGCCAGGACGACCCGGTCATTGGAGTAGATTCTCTGCTCCAACGCGCATAAGAACTGGTAATAGCTCCTTCGATGCAGATTGCGCAGCCCTCCGCCTCGTGCTGGCTCGCTCATCTCCGCCAGCCGGTGAAACACCGCATGGACTAGGATGACCTTTGCATCCAAGCAGTTGATCCCTGGAGAAAACAACAGATCGCAACGAACTCCGCGGATACGCCGGTCCCAGAATCGCCACATCTTATTGAGCAATAGCCACGAGGAGAATTGCAACAATTGCGGGCCGCGGATGGACGGAACTTTGTGCCAAAAAATGGAGCCTGAATTCGAAGGGCGCGCCGATCTCGCGTCCTCTAGAGGAAGGTCTTCGACGCGCTGCGCGTACAGGTGAATCTCGCAACCATACTCGCCAGAGAGTCGCTCGAGCAATTCCGCAAGCGCGCGCTCGGTGCCATGGCGCCGGTCGACAAACGGAGAAACGACAGCGAGCCGCAAGTCAGCGAATCCAGCGGCGCGGAGGCCGGGCTGAAGGAGCGTTGATCGCGAACTGTTCCGATGGCGCGATGGTGGGCAGCCGGAAAAGCATGCCGAGCAGCAGCCAAAAGTAGGCATTCAGCAGGAAATCTTCATACGCCGCCATGCCGCCAAAAGTCGCGGGGCCGAGCAAAAAGAACGCATACCAGAGAATCACGAAGCCCACCGGGAACCAAGGCGAACCTTTCAGCTTTTTGACCACTCTCCACGCGGAGAACAAAATTGCCACGCTCATGATGATCCAAAGGATCAGCCCTCCGATTCCCATTTCAAGAACCAGCGTTCCAAAGCCGCTTTCGACGGAGACGCCAACTGGCTTCACATTAAAAATTCGCGCGACGTATTGGCCCCCGAGGGCGGTAGTTCCGATGCCGTAGCCGTACGGCCAGCGGTCCGAGTTAAAGGCACCCAAAAAGTTCTGAACAGGATACGTCCACCCTCGATGTGTGAGTTCGTTGGTCGCACTGCTGGGCAACAGCGTCTCTTCGTATATGGCAAGCCGGGACTCGAGGGCATTCGGGTACGCATAGAAGAGTAATACCATTCCCAGTCCGATGCCGATTGCAAGGCGTTGAACGGAACGCAGCACACGCAGCACTTCTCCTTGCCGCCAAGGAGCGCCCCAGATAAACGCGCCGCTCGTTACCACCGCGTTGATCATGCCCCACATGAAGGAGCCCCTGGATGCGGTCAGGAATGCTCCGGCAGCCGTCACAGGGATGGCGATAAACGCAAGCAACCTCCCTTTCTTATGACGCAAAAGAAGGTATCCGCTGAAACCGAGAACCAGTATCCACGCTACCATGATGAAATCCGCATAGCGGCCCGCGCTGACAAATACCGAAGTCGGACGGTACGCAATTTCGCCCGAAATGGGCGAAACTCTGTACAGACCACTCAACTCTCGCAAGTCCACAGCTTGGTGCGCCGGGTTCAGGAAGGATGCACCAAGGATGGATTGGGCGATCCCCAAAGAAACGATGATGAGCACGAGAATCATATTCACGGTGAAGAAGCGGCGCAGCTCCTCCTCCGAGTTCAGAAGCGCATAGCCGATAAAAATTAGAGGGACGTAATAGAAAAATATCTTGAAGCCCATTAGGCCGAACCAGACGCTTGTGGAAGCCGGATTGAATATCTGGAGCGCACCAAACCAGATGACCATCAGCAATGGCATGAGAAACGGGGGGCGGAAGAACTTAACTTCTTTTCTGCGATAAGCCGCGAAGAACGAGATGTACACGATCAGGACCAGAAAGTCCTTCGCGAAGTAAATCGCCATATTATTACCGAGAAATTTTCGGGCAAAATCTTCAAACAGAAGCCAGCTTAGAAAGAAGTAGACGCCATTACGCCAGTTGTTGAGGATTCCAACGACAATCACTCCTCCCACAAAGCACATGCCGGCGTAAGCCAAGCCGGTCAAGTCGCCCCGGATGACATATTGGGCCAGTTCGTAAGCTGCAAATGCCCCGACGACCAGCAGGCCGAAGTTAACCAGGGGGCGTCTTCCGAACTGCCGTGAAGATGGAACTGAAGCAATTCTCATAGTTTGGCTTTGTGCCGGGTGTTCTGATTATTGCTGAGTCAGAAGCATTCCGAAAGGGCCATCCCACCAACTTCCTCAGGGTGTACCAGCCCCGATGTTCATCGTTCGGGTCATGCTCTATACTGGCTAGGTGAACGCTCGCGGGGTCGCTGAATGACGACCTTAGGACTGAATCCATCTTCATCGCACCTTGAATAATCACCAAGGAGATTAGCAACGATTGGCTTCGCGAGTCACAGATCCGAACGGCCTTACGCAGCGTATTGTTGACGTGGTCATTCCTGTCTACGGCGAACGAGAACAGGCCCTGACGGAAACTCTTTCAGCCTGTGCAAAACAGTCGTTTCCGATAAACAGGATCTTTGTTGTCGACGATGGATCCCCGCAAGCTGTTAGCCTGCCGGAGTGGGCACAGTCGAGTGAAACTGCGTTTACGAGAAACTGTTGCAAGCCCCTATCCAGACACGCAGAGCCGTTACCAGAGTTAGGC
>CAWJJR010000012.1:0-185082 GCA_963843265.1 uncultured Acidobacteriota bacterium
GTATCTGGCGCGATAGTAATAGAGGCTAGTTTCGGGGTCGAATTCGCGGGCCGTATACTGGAATGGGTTGGTCAACGAGCCGGATGAGGCGGTTTGCTTTCCGAAAGAATCGAAGGTGTAGGTTTGGGCCAGTGCTCCGGCACCGCTGCTCAACGAGGTGATCGAACCGAGCCCGTCTGCTTCGTAGTAGCTGGTCGTCGAACTGCGCAGCATGGCCAGCGGCTCGTCGATGTTCAGCCCCTGCGAGTAGCGCGCGACGACTGTCCCTGAGGAATTCGTTTCCTCAACGAGATTGTCGCCGTCGTAGGCGTAGATGCTTGTTCCAGCGTTAGAGACCTTTTTGATGCGCCGCCCAAATGGGTCGTAAGCAAACGACACCGTCCCGCTACTTCCTGGCAACGTAACACTGGACAGGCGGTTCTCGAAGTCCCACGCGAACGAGGTCGTGCCAGAGGAATTCACCTCGGTCGCCGTGTTGCCGTTCGCGTCGTACGTATAGGTTGTGCTCGGCGTCGAGGTAAGTTCGTTTGAGGTGTTCACGCTGTACGCCGAAACGCCGAGAGAGCTTAGCCGGTTACCGACCGCGTCGTATGTGTAGCTTTCCGTCGTGTTCGTGGCTTGCGTGACCTGCGTCAATTCATAAATCTGGTTATACGTGTAGTTCGAGGTTACGCTCGCGTACTGGTCCGTCTTCGCGGTGCGGTTTCCGGCGTTGTCCACCGTATAGCTTGCGCCGTCCAGCGTGGTCGAGCCGCTCTGGTGCAGCACGCTCAGAAGC
Organism: uncultured Acidobacteriota bacterium; assembly: GCA_963843265.1. Taxonomy (GTDB): domain Bacteria; phylum Acidobacteriota; class Terriglobia; order Acidiferrales; family UBA7541; genus Acidiferrum. The sequence goes on from CAWJJR010000012.1 coordinate 779, forward strand.
CGAGAAAGATTGTCGTAGCTGTAGTTGGTCGTGATGCTGTTCGGGCGCGTCATCTGGGTGCGGCGGCTCAGCGTATCGTAGCTAAAACCGAAACTGCTGCCCCCACTAAACGCCGTTGGCGGCGTCAGCGTCTGCAAGCGATTCAGCGTGTCGTACGCATAGCTCGTTGAGCCGTTCTCAGGGTCCGTGAATCCCGTCCGATTCGACGCTTTGTCGTAAGTATAAGCGGTCGTGAAGTTCCGCCCGGTCAGGAAGGAGTATTGCGCGACGGCCTGCGTGAGCCGCCCCATGTTGTCAAACGTGAATTGATATGTGCCGGTGGGATCGGTCACCTGCGTCAAGCGCGAGTCGTTGTCGTACGTATAATTCACCGTGGTGGTATCAGGATACAATTTCTGCGTCAGCCGACTCAACTGGTCGTAAGTGTAGGTGATGGTCTGGTTCTTACGGTCAGTCTTATTGATTAGGTTGCCCACCGCGTCGTAGTAATAGTATTCGCTCTGGCTTGACGGGAACGTGGTCTGTGTGACTCTGCCGAAGGCGTCGTACGCGAACGTGGTGGTGTGGCTGTTCGCGTCTTGGATGCTGGTCAGGTTGCTTTCCGTGTCGTAGTTGTACGTCGTGACGTTGGTTGCCGCGTCGGTCACGGTGATCAGGCGGTCGGCGTCGTCATACGCGTAGTTGGTCGTCTTGCCGTTCTGATCCGTCACCGAAGTTCGCCGCCCGCGAATATCGTAAGCGAATGTGGTCGTCGTGCTGTCCGGATAGGTGATAGTAGTCAGCCGGTCGCCCGCGTCATAGGCAAATGTGGTTGTCTGATTGTTTGCATCCTTCACGGACGTGCGGTTTCCGTGCGAATCGTATCCGTAGGTCGTCACATGGCTCTGTGCATCCGTGATGGTCGCAATTAACCCCACCGAAGTGTAGGTGAGCGTGGTGGCGTTGTTAAGCGGGTCGGTGATCTGCGTCAACTCCCCCAGCGAATTGTAAGCAAACTGCGTCACGCTGGCGGAGACCCCGCCACCCGGAGCGGGAGTTGTGACCGTCAGCAGGTCGCCGTTGGAATCGTAGCTATTCGTCGTGACGTTCCCCATCGGATCGGTGGTTGTAAGCACTTCGCCAAAGCTGTTGTAGGTGTAGCTGGTGGTGGCAAAGGTGTCTGGAGCTATGGGAACGGAGACGGAAGTCAGGTTGTTATTGGAATCGTAAGTATAGCTGGTTTTCGCTCCAAGCTCATTGGTCTTCGTTAGAACGTTGCCACGGCTATCGTAGGTTTGCGTGATCGTGCCGCGCATCGTGCAACTGGAGCATCCCGACCCCTGCGAGCTTACGGGCAACCATCGGTCGCCAATCACCTCGGCGGTGTAGGTCGTTGGATTGCCGAGCGAGTCCGTCAAGGTTACGGACGAGCTTAGGGTAAACCACGGGCCTTGAGCCGCAACAGTTCCCACAGTGACGGTAACTGGTCCGCTCGATGAGCCATCAGACACAGTGGCCACGATCTGCGTGTCGCTCCAACTGCTCACCGTCGCGGCCGCTCCGTAGAAAGACGCGATGCTGTTGCTTTGTGTGGGGCCAAACCCGGTGCCGGAGATGGTTACCGTCGTGCCGACCGGCCCAACGTTCTGTGAAATGCTCGTGACCGAGAGAGCTTCGAGCAGACTGAACGAAACGGAATTGCTCGTCACGCCATCCACTGTGACCGTGACCGGGCCGTTTGTCGCGTTCGATGGCACTTGAACCGTGACACTCGTGTCACTCCAAGATTGAGCCCACGCTGCCGTACCATTGAAGGAAACCTGGCTCGTGCCTTCACTGGCTCCAAATCCGATGCCGTTCAGCGTTACGAGACTTAAGGGCTGTGAGGCAGGTGGCGAAAGACTGGAGATGGTCGGCTCGATTGCGGTGAACGTGACAATCGAGGGGCTGGATATGGAGCCCACAGTGACTACGACAGGCCCCGCCCCAGGGGGAGTGCTGGCGGGCACTTGAGCCACAATCTGCGTATTACTCCAGCTTGAAACCGACGTTGCAGTCGCACCGTTGAATGTGACCGTGCTGGTTCCCTGCGTTGTGCCGAAGTCGGACCCCGTGATCGTAACAGAAGTACCGACAGGCCCAAGGATTGGTGAAACGCCCGTGACGAAAGGAGTGGTGCCAATCGTGACAGACACGTTGTCAAACGTGGCCGTGGCAAGGGCCGTTGTACTCCGGCTGGACACCGCCAGCCCGATGTACACGTTTTGCGCCATCGAAATCGTTTGGGTGCTGCCTGTTTGAGTCCAAGTTGCTCCGTCTGGCGACCTATAGGCGGCAAACGTGCTGCCGCTCCGAACCAACTTCACCCAATAGGGCAGTGACAGGCTGCCCTGGCTAGCGCCCGAAATACTCCCTCCCGTGGTTGTTCTATAGTCGAAGAGCAAAGAGGATGCGTTCGAGAAAAACGTGTATCCTTCTGTGGCTGCCGGGTCTAGGGTCTCACGGATCATCGCACCTGCCTCCGCGACCGATCCCTGCAAGGTCACCACACGCGCTACAATCGTGCCGTCACCCGATAAGGGTTGATAGACGAAATGAACTCCATCGTTTGTCGCGCCGGTATACACCCCATTTCCCGCCCCCTCCACGGTGAACACCCCGCTGGCGTAGGTTGCGCTTCCAGCCAGCCCCACTTGGCCCACATCCTGATCCAACCACGGTGTTGCAAGGGGTTGTGAGGTCATTGTGAAGAAAATCGGATTGCTGTCATTCATGCTCGGCGCTAACGCAACCACCATGTATCCCGACGTTGCTCCTGTCGGAATCGTGAGTGCAATCGACGTGGCACTCCAGGAGTTGATAGTTACCGGAGAATCGTTGAGGAAGACGAAGCTGCCATTTTGCGTGGCTCCAAATCCTGTCCCGGTGATGAGAACCTGACTTCCGACCGACCCCGTCGTGGCTGAGAGACTGGTAATAGCCGGTGCAGGAGCTGCGGTTGAGGTGATGGAAACGTCGTCAAACGTGGCAGTGGCAAGACTCGTGGTGCTTCCGCTTGTCACCACCAAGCCGATGTACACGTTTTGCGCCATCGTAATTGTCTGTGTTGTGCCCAGTTGAATCCAATAGTCAGAACCGTCCGTAGACCAATAGGCAGTGAATGTGTTCCCGCTCCTCACCAATTTCACCCAGTACGGTAGCGAGTGACCGGCCTGACCTGCCGCAAGAGAGGTGGACCCTCCCGTGCTCGCGCGGTAGCTGAAAATGGCGTATGTATTTGCGGCCGTGAAACATGCACATGCATCCTTTGCGCCTGGGCTGAGCGTCTCTCGGATCATCACGCCAGCCGCTTCCCACCCACCGGGACCCTGCACGCTTGCAACGCGCGCCACAATCGTTCCATCGCCCGACCAAGGCTGGTATACGAACTGCATCGCGTCGCTCGCCAGCCCGCTATAAATTCCTGTGCCAGCCCCCTTCACCGTGTAGCTTCCGCTGGCGTAAGTGGCACTCCCAGTCAAGCCTACCTGCCCGACATCCTCATTTAGCAAATATGTTGGGAGCGGCTGCGAAGTCACGGCGAAATAAAAAGGATTGCTGCTGTTCATACTCTGCGCGACTGAAACCACCAGATAGCCCGTGGTCGCACCCGTCGGAATGGCGATGAGGATTGACGTGCTGGCCCATGAGTTGATTGTCACCGGAGCGCCGTTTAGCGTCACCACACTGCCGTTCTGCGTGGTTCCAAACCCAGTCCCGGTGATGAGTACCTGGCTCCCAACCGCTCCGGTCGTGCCGGAAATGCCTGTGATGACTGGTGCTGGAGCCGCCGCAGAAGAAGTGGACACGTTATCAAACGTTGCAGTGGCCAGAGCTGTCGTGCTCTCGCTGGAGACCGCCAGACCCATGTACACGTTCTGCGCCATCGTGATTGTCTGAGTTGTGCCAATCTGCACCCAGTTCATTCCGTCCGGCGAAACATATCCGGCGAAAGTGTTCCCGCTACGGATTACCTTCACCCAGTACGGTAGCGTCAAACTTGGTTTGTCGGCATCCGAAGCGCTTCCCCCCGTTGTCGTCCGATAACTGAACATTCCGTATGAATACGCATTCCAGAAATACGTGCATGCGCTGGTGGCACCCGGGGTGAGAGTCTCGCGGATCATCACGCCTGCCTGTGCCGATGATCCCTGCAAACTCACTACTCGCGCGATAATCGTTCCGTCCCCCGAAAGCGTCTGATACACAAACTGCATCGTGTCGCTGGTGGAGTTGTTTGAGATTCCTTGTCCAGCGCCTTTCACCGTGAACACGCCGCTCGCATACGTCCCACTCCCGGCTAAACCTACTTGCCCGACATCCTGGTTTAGCCACAGAGTTGGGAGCGGTTGTGAAGTGACTGCGAATCCGACCGCGTTGCTCGCGTTCATACTCGGAGCCACAGAAACTGCCAGAAATCCTGAAGTAGCACCAGTCGGAATCGTGACGGTTATGGATGTTCCGCTCCAGGAATTGATTGCCATCGGTGAGTCGTTCAGCAGCACCACGCTTCCGTTTTGGGTGGTCCCAAATCCGGTGCCGGTAATCACAATCTGACTCCCAATCGAGCCCGTCGTGGCGGAGACACTGGTAATGACCGGCGCAGGGGAGGCAGTCGAATTGATTGAAACGTTGTCGAACGTTGCCGTAGCCAGCGCCGAAGTGCTTTGGCTCGACACGGCAAGCCCGATGTACACGCTCTGCGCCATCGAGATCGTTTGTGTTGAGCCAGTTTGTGTCCAGTTCACTCCGTCCGCAGAGCGGTAGGCACTGAACGAGTTCCCGCTCCGAATCAACTCCACCCAGTAAGGCAGAGAAAGACCGCCTTGGGCCGACCCTGATGTACTCCCACTTGTGGTTGTCCGGTAATCAAAACTCAAATACGAATAGGCATTCCAAAAGAACGTGTATCCGTCCGTTGCCCCGGCGTTTAGCGTTTCCCGGATCATTACGCCAGCTTGCGCCGAAGACCCTTGAAGACTTACCACTCGCGCGATGATCGTGCCATTGCCGGACAGCGACTGATAGGCGAAATTGATTGCATCACTCGTCGTCCCGCTGCTGATACCTAGTCCCGCTCCTTTTACGGTGAACACGCCGTTTGCGTATGTCGCGCTTCCCGTTAAGCCGACAGAACCTATATCTCCGTCTGACCAGCCGGATGGAAGCGGCGTGACCGTGAAAGAACTGCTGCTTGTCGGATTGCCATTCACCGTAACCGTAAACGGACCTGTTGACGCTCCAGACGGTACAAAGGCGGTGATGCTTGTATCGCTCCAGCTCGCGACGACTGCGGCGGTCCCGTTCAGTGAAATCGTGCTGGTACCTTGCGTAGCCCCAAAGCCTATCCCTGCGATCGCAACCTCAGTGCCCACAACTCCTGACGTTGGCGACACACTCGTGATTCCCAGCCCCTCGACCACCGTGAAATTGATGCCATTGCTTGCCACACCCGATGCCGATACCGCGACGTTTCCCGTCGTTGCTTCTTCTGGCACCGTGACCACAATGCTCGTCGCGCTCCAGCTCGTTGGCGTCGCGTCCGTGCCATTGAAGCTCACTGTTCCGGTGTCTTGAATCGCTCCAAAATTTGTTCCTGTGATCGTCACCGAAGTGCCGACGACTCCCGAGGTCACTGACAGGCTGGTGATGCTTGGTGCGGGAACAACCGTGAAGCTGACGCCATTGCTCGCTGTCCCAGAAACTGTGACCACGACGTTTCCCGTCGTCGCTCCTGATGGAACCAAAACCTCGATGGTATCTGCGCCCCAACTCGCCGGTGTCGCCGCCGTTCCATTGAACGTCACCGTGCTTGTTCCTTGCGTTGCGCCAAAGCCCGATCCAGCGATTGTCATTGAGGCTCCGACCGCGGCCGAGGTTGGTGAGAGACTCGTGATGGTTTGTCCGGTAGCTTGAGGCGTTGAAACGAACAAACACAAAGAGAGAATTGCGAGGAGAAGGATGGGCTTCCAATTAGGGACGCGCATAAAATCAGCCTCCGGGCACTACCATTCCGAGCCAATCAAGCGAAGAACCATCCAAGGCGATCAGGGGTTGGAGTAAGTAACAGTGACGGCTTCGACGCCTGCTGCTCTCGACGAAGTCAACCCGCGCGATTCGCTGTCGTATGTGTGCGACTCAATGACTTTGCCGTTGGAGTCGGTTACGGATGTGATCCGCGACTGAGAATCGTAAGCAAACGTCAGAGTCGACGAATCCTGCTGGGTGACTTGGCTCAACCGCCCTTGAGAGTCATAGGAGTAGCTCAAAGTGATCCCAATATCGGATGTAATGCCGGTGGCCAACAGGGTGAAGGAAGGGTTTGCGTAAGCAAAGTATAGATGCCGCGATGCCGGATCGGTGACTGTGGTAAGACGGCCCAGTGAATCGTACGACAGTTGCGTCGTGTTGCCATTCCTGTCGATGATGGCGATTAGATTCCCGCTCGTGTTGTCAAAGTGTCTCTGCTCTCCATTTTGAAAGGCGAGCGTCGTGTAGGTGCTGCCCACAGTTAAGGTAGCGTTGACATCTGCGGGGGCAACTGTGACCAATCCACCGCTTCCATATCCAAAAGCCCAATAGCTGCCGTCGCCTCGGGCGTACCTAATGTAGTGGTCGCTGCCGACGAACACGCGCTCCTCGTACGTCGACCGCCAGTTGGCCCCGAACATGCCGATGGAGGACGCAATCTGACTTGTTGGCCACGCGCTATTCCACGTTCTGACTACGGTTAATCCACCACCAAGGCCAGGAACCCTGATGTCCTTCTCCTCGATATACGTGTTGCCGGTGGCCAAATTGATGGGTGCACCTGCTATTGCTGGGGCTAGTGGTGCTGATGCTGCCGCTAATGCGCAGGCGAGACACGGTTCCTTCGGTGCGGGAGGAGGACAGTTCGCGGTCTTAAACTCGCACCAGACGTTCCAATTATATTCATTAATACAGTTATACACTGCGTCTCCGAGGCCGTTCCCGTTTGTGCCGAAGCCATAAATACTGCTCAAACCACCTCCCGCCCAATCCTCGCAGGGTCCAGATTGGGCCATAGCGTTCTCATTCGCCGCGAGAGTCACGATTGCTAGCACGCAAAGCACGAAAAGCATTTTGTTGAACACGACTCACCTCCATGGGCCGCGAAACATGCACTTTCAATCAAACGCAAAGGCGTACAAGCACACCCCTACCGTCGCCTAACAGAAAAAGTACAACACAATTGCTAATACTTGCTGGGGTTATCACTCCTGAAGTACCTTCTACTGTCTGTCAATAGAACCCGACAAAAAATCTGTGAATAACCTGTGAAAAACACCATCTCGGATATTTCCGGCAGAGCGACGAGTATGGTGAGTTGCCAATTAGTTCAGTCTTGGGCGCCGAGACCTCTCTGATGCCCACGCCTCACGATCCTCGCAGTTATTCTTATCTCGTCTTCGGTAGATCCACTTCCGCGAGCGGTTAAAAATCTTCACGGCGACATGGTCGCAGTCAGCACTACAGGCCCGACCCCAACATTGGACAGATCACCAGAAGAAGATTCCGACCATCGCTCTCCAAAACTTTCTCCCAGGCCGATTCGCAATTCATTTTTCCTAGATTTCCAGCCATCTCAGGTTCTTATCGTCCCTCGCGTCAATCCAGGCGAATACTGTTTTCACGGAATGCTATTTATACACATCAACTAGATATTTTTACTTGACATGAGAACGCTCATAGGCTACAGTTTTTCCACTCTTGCCCTGGGGAGGGCCGCAATGCCAAATCTACAAGACAACCGCTTTGTCGGTCCCGTTCGACCAATGCCCCTCATCCCCATCTACGCCTTTACCGTCTTATCTGCACTCACACTAAGCCTGAGCTACCGATTCGAGCACCTTGCTCGCACCGCGCTGCTCGGCGCGGCTTTTTTCTCTGCAGCAATTGCCGTTGCCTCTTTCGCCCGGTTTCTCCTCACGGTCGATGAGTCGCTCAGAGCCATTAACTATTGGGCACTGGCATTTGGATTCGTAAGTTTTTCGAGTCTGGAGCTCAGTCACGGTGCCAGCCTCGGTGGATCGACTATTCCGACGAGCGGTTTTGTAGTCCGCACAAGGCTAGCATTGGCCCAGATACTACTCTTCGATCACCAGAGTGCCAAGTACGAAAGTTGTTTGCTGTGTTGAAGGGCTCGTCTTGGCAGAGAAATCCTTCACCGAAGATTCAGTGTGCTTCAAACGATCCGTTGTAGGAGGTTAGGAGGAGAACGGATAGCTAGCTATCCGGCGCCAAAAATCGGCCGCGGCCTTTGAAACGGCAATGGTCCGACGGCAATCAGGTTCTTCACGGTATCGAGCAATTTGCTGATGGGGTGACGAGCGGCTGCGGCGCGGAGATCGTCGGCGGTGACATGCAAATAAATCTGGGTGCTGGTGATCAACCGATGACCAAGAAGATCGCGAATGGTCACGAGGCCGACGCCGGCGCGCACCAAGTGAGTGGCAAAGGTGTGCCTCATGCGATGAGGTGAGAGAGTGATGCCGACGCGACTGCGTTGTCCCCAGGTGCGTACGCGCTCATAGATACTGCCGCGGCACAGGGAACGCCCGAAACGTGAGCGAAAGAAAGGCGTGGTCGGAAGAGCCGGCCCGCGAGCCTGTACGTAGGTTCGCAGCACTTCGGCGAGTTGCGGGTTCAACGGAATCACGCGTTCATGACCACCCTTGCCTCGTACCCTGATGGTGAGTTGACTGAGATCGACTTGTCCGTTGCAGAGTGAAGAACATTCGGATGCACGGATGCCGGTGCCGTAGAGCAACGCCAACAAAGCGCGATCCCGCAGGCCGATCACGGTATCTTCCTCAGGTTCGGTCAACAGTCGACTGACCTGTTCGGAGGAAAGCGCGACCGGCAGCTTTCGAGGTACAGCCCTGATCGATGGAAATCCGACCAAGGGGTTGGCCGTATGGTCGAGGTATCCCATGGCTACCATCGCGCAATAGAAACGCCGAAGGATAACCACGGCGCGATTTACGGATGAATCGCCGTTGCCGCGCACTTCGCGCAAATGCTGTACATAGGCGAGTACATCCCGAGCGGTAATCTGATCCGGAGCAAGATCATCGCGCAGGACGCGCACCCACTCATGGAACTGCTTCAGGGCATCTTCATATGCCGACAGTGTGAGCGGGCGTAGACCTCGCGCGACGCAATGGGTGCGGATGTAGAGCTCGATCCAGAATGACCATTTCATGAGCGACCTCCTATCGGCAGAGTACGCACAGCGGCTTGTGGCCGTCCGGGTAAGACATGGAGATAGACGCCGGTCTCCTGTGGACTGCGATGGCCCATCAAAGAGGCGATGATGGCGAGATCGACGCCGCGATCCATCAAATGCGTAGCGAAGCTGTGTCGCAGCGTTCGGGGTGTGATGTCGGCGGACAAATCAGCTCGTGCTGCAGCGGAGCTGACAACCGTGCATACGTCCTTTAGCGCGCAGTCGCCGTTTACGAATGTTCGTCCGGAACAATGGGCCGCGTTTTCCGCGCTCCAGCAGATAGGCAAGCAGTTCCGTGAAGATGGCCTCTGGAATAGGAACCGCGCGCGGCCGGTCGCCCTTCGCTGTCAAGACCAGGAGTTCGTGGCGCTCACGATTTACATGCGCCACGTCAAGCGCACACAGTTCGTGCGTGCGTAACCCGCAGCCGTAGAGCAGCAAAACGATCAGGCGATCGCGTCGTGCTGAAGGCCCGGGTGCTTCCGTGGCTTTTACAAGTCGTTCCGCTTCTTCCAGGCTCAGCGACCTTGGTTCCTCGCGGCGCACAGTATGCTGAAGGTTGAACCCATCGAGAACGTTGCGTTCCGTGCGGCCGCTGCGCCATGCGTAATCGAGCAATCCTCGCACGTGACTCAGATACTTCGCCAAGCTGCTCTCGGTGCAGCCGGACTGTCGCTCCGCTTCCAGCCAGTGCAAATAATCTTCCAGCTTGAGGTGCCACAGCTCTACGCCTGGGCGCACTTTTTCGAGTCCCGAGATGGCGCGGCGCAAGGTGCAACGTACATCCACAATCGTGCGCGGAACCTTGCGTCCAACTTTATCGAGATAACCTAAATAGCCCTCGATCAGCGGGTCCATCGTGGCGGCTTTCTTCGCTGTTTTCATGCGATCCCCCTGCGTTCCGAGAGCCAATCGTTGACAGGATGGAGCATCATCGCGGCACGGCGCTGCGGATCGGCGATATGCGTGTAACGCACCGTGGTCTGGATAACGGAATGCCCCAAAATGCGTTGTACTTCCGCCAGATGCACGCCTGCTTCCAGCAGATCGGAAGCGCAGCTATGCCGAAACTGATGAAGACTGTGTATCGGAACTTGCGCACGACGCGCAATCGCGTGTATCCCATGACTGATCGACATGCCCGATAGACGTTGGCCGATACGACTCACCAGCAAGGCGGGCTCACCACAACTTCCTGCTGCTTCCAACTGGTTGTGACGAAGAGGAAGGTATGCTTCGAGGCAGCGCAACACCATCTCCGGCAATGGCACACAACGTTCTTGACCTGTCTTGCGCCCATCGATCCGCAACGATCCTTCGGCGCGGTCAAAGTGTTCCAAGATTCAGTCGTTCGAGCTCGCCACGGCGCAGCCCACTGCCGTAAAGCATCGCTAGCACCGTCACCCATAAATGCGCACTGTAGTTACCAGGCACTTCGCTGCTTCTCGCCACATCGCTTCCATATGCGAGTGATCGATCCGCTTCGGTAAGCGACTGTACGGTGTGACTTTAGGGACCTTTCATCCATCGCAACGGGTTGATCTTCCACAAGCCTTGCCGCACCAGGTAATCACCGAAGCCCCGCATCGTGCTCAACGTCGCGTACACGGTCGCCTTAGCACGAAAACTGGCACGCTTCCCGATGTACTGCGTGAGCATCTCCGCATCAATGTCCTCGATCGCGATCCTGGGGCGTTGGCCCTTGAGCCACCGCCCCCACTTATTCAGCCGAGCTTCCGTGTACGCTATCGTCTGCGGACTAACTCCCCTCGCCCGATATTCCTCCATGTAGGAATCCACTAGCCGGTCCCATCGCCTCATCGCTCCCCTCCTAAACATCACGAATACAAACAATAAGACCTCCAATAAGACTTCATTGGAGGCCGCGATGAGCCCTGAACTCTCTCTCTGGCAGTCGTCCTAGATTTTCTACGCAGTCTGGGTGCGCGCGTTCCAGTTGTTCCAACTTTCGGTGTTCCCATCAGCATGATTATTTTGTGGACGCTCGGCTTGGTGTTTGCCGCAGCTTGGCAAAGGGCCAATGAGGGGAATGAAGAATGAAAACGCGCCTCCGAGTCCTTCGTGCGGAGGTGGAGTGGTCTCAAGCTGAGCTCGCAGTGCGTGTAGGAGTTTCGCGCGCTTGCATCAACTCCATTGAGACGGGCCGCTACGATCCGAGTCTCCCTCTCGCCTTTAAGATCGCTCGTGTCTTCGGCAAAAACGTCGAAGAGGTCTTTCTGTATCAGGACGGCACCCCAGCGAGTCCCAGCAGTTCCCAATCCTGACAGAGGCAAGGCGATGGGCACCAACTTGTTCTTCCATCTTTCCGGCTTTGAGTTAGCCCGACATTCAGCGCTTTCTGCTTCTTCGGCTGTCTTACTCGCGTTGGAATCCTTGCAACTGATTCTCTAGGAGTTGATTTCTTGTCTCGAGGATTTGACGGTTTCGAACTTGACGATTTTCGCGGCTCAGATTCTGATCCAGAGCGTGACTTGAGCGGGAGTTCAACTTCGTCCTGGGACAAATGGAGAGAGCTCCAAAAAATCTACCGCGAAGAAGAGCGCACGGACAATCTCAGTCGCGAAGCGCAAGACCGCTCCGCCAAGGACCGTCCTCCGCTGGCGCGCGAAGTGCGCATTCGGGGAATCCTTCAGCAACGCGCAAGAACCGTCTATTCGGACAGGAATAGAAGTTACGCCTTTCGAAATTCCGAGATTCACGCGCTCTCGGAGGTTGGCAAATTCCGCGTTGTCGCCAAGAACGACCTAGCCGAGCTTGCTTACAACCATAATCGGACCCGGATGGAAAACGATGTGGAGAATCTAGTGCGTCAAGGTCTCGCAAAGGTGACGGCCATCCCCGACATCGACTGCAACCCCTCCCAGGTTGTGACGCTCACGAACGAGGGTCATAAGCTTCTCTCTCGTGGCAGGGTTCTCCCCCGCAGCCAGGCTATCTACCATGGCCTCAAGAAGCGCAAGGAAGCTTCCCATGACGCGGAACTTTACCGGCTTTATCACAAAGTCAGCGACGAAATTGAAAGTCGTGGCGGTCGGGTGGTTCGCGTGCTGCTCGATTATGAAATGAAGGAGGAGCTTTACTCACGCCTCGCCCGCGCTTCTAAAAACAAGGCCAGAGACCCGCGAACCTTTCGCGAAGAAGTCGCCGAGAGATACCACCTCAAGGTCGTGTCGGGCAGAATTCCAATCCCCGATCTGCGCGTCGAATATGTGAACGAGAACGACAACCAAATCCAACGTCGAGACCTGGAGCTCGCGACGGAGCATTACCGTCCACGAGGACTATCGCAGAAGGCCCGCGCCGGCTTCCAGATTTATGCCAGAAAGGGCGAGACCGGTAGGCTCCGGCGCATTCGAGATGAGCGAGAACTCACTGCGGCGATCTTAAGCCTATAACCAATGACCATCCACGAATCCCAACTCTCGAACCTCCGCACCTTTGGTTACACCGAAGTGGAGGCCCGCTTTCTCTACCTCGTGGCAACGCATTCGGGCTATTTCACGGTGCGCCAGTTTCTCGACTTTGCCCATGCTCGGAGCGGCAAGCGCAACGCCCGCTTGATCCAGAAGCTATTCGGATTCGGCCATGCCAGTGCCCAAAGATATCGCCGCCGGAGCATGGTCTACCACCTGCATTCTCGCCCAATCTATGACGCTATTGGCAAAGGTGATCTCCGCAACCGTCGGGGCCATGAACTCGGCTACATCAAAACCCGGCTTCTGGCACTCGACTACATCCTTGCTCACCCCGAGGACGATTATTTCGAGACAGCGGAAGCCAAACGCCAGTATTTCCTACAGCGATTCAACGCTCCCGAGAGCCTGTTTTTCCCCTCCAAAGAACATGGCAAAGGGATCACGTTCGCCGACAGATTCCCGCTCTGCGTTGCTTATCCTTCCCCCGACTTTATGCCTGTGGTCACCTTCAGTTACATCGATTCCGAACACCGCAATCTTCACACGTACATCGCGCACTTGCATACCTATGGGCCCCTGTTCCGGCTGCTCCCGAGTTTCCAATTCCTCTATATCTCGACAGCAGAAGGCCTGCACAAGGAAGCGACTGAACTCTTTTCGCTCTTTGTCGAGGGCAAGGGCCTAAGCGATTTGATGCGATATTTCGATCTCCAGACCAAGTGGGACAACGAGCAATATGGACACTTGACTGAGCAAGACGTGATCTTTTTGAGCGAGGCTAGGAAGCGATACACGGGAGATAGCATGAGCAAGCTCTACTACCTCTGGAAACGAAATCAGCTGCCAAAGGGGATTAAGACCGAGCTAGCGGCGAAGTCGTTCAGGGCGCAGAAGATCCTCTTCAGGGCGCTCACCGTGCAGGGTCATGAAAGCATTTTCGGTGACAGTACGAAGCGTTGGGGTGACGGCTGGCAGATAAGGGGGCTGGATGGGGCAAGTTCACCTCGCAGGTCACCCTCATGGCCAACTCAAGATCTTCAGAGAACGACGGATAGATGAAGCAGAGAGGTGACAGATGCACGCGGGCAAAACACTAGGATGGGCGGGAGCGACCCCGCTTTTGACGGCTTTCAGCCGCCCAAAGTTCTGTGGGGTCGCTCCCGCCCGCCCCGAGCAGCTCGGGGCCGTGTTTTGCCCGCATGCATACACAGCTGTAATCAACCCTGAAAGCAGAGAAGAAGCAATCCTAATCAACGAAAGGAGAAAATGCCGATGGCAGTGTTGAAAGCACCACCCAAACAACCCAAAACCACAGTTGTCCAACTAAGACTCGACGAGGAAGCAAAGACAAAGCTTGCGAAGTACGCAGAGTTCCTCGATTGCTCACCATCGTACGTCGTAAGTGAAGCGCTGAAACTTGTCTACCAGAAGGACAAAGAGTTTCAGTCTTGGCTTTCTGGCCAACACACCAGTAATCACGAACCAAGCTCGAAAGGAAAGTCGTTCCAGTTGGAATTGAAATAAGAACCCATGCACCACCGCCTCCAATCCGGCATGCGTGAGAACCCAGCGTCGAATCGACGACATGGCTCACGCCAGGCAGTAAGCAGTCTTTCGGATGCAAGTCTCATCGAGGAGAGGACCACAACATTACCGCCACCGGCGCGTGACCAAAATCATTCGTTTGGCGATCCGGACAGCAAGACTTATCCCGCGTCGCCCCACGTAGCCACAAGGGAGGAGAAGAAAAGTGAAAACGGGAGTCCTGCTGTCGCAGTCGCACGTTCACAACAGGCTACACCTGGCTTCGAGCCGTTGATCGGGAGTCTCGAGGCGGCCAAACTGCTGGGCAACATCCACATCAAAACTCTTCAGCGCTACGCTCGTCACCAACGCGTTCCTGGATATCAAATTGGAGGTCACTGGTATTTTCGTGCATCGGAACTGGACTCATGGCTACGTTCTCGATTAAATTCAAATTGCCAACCCGCTGACCGCGTGGAACTCACATAGGAGAACATCCAGTGAAATTCACCCGTCAACGGTATCAATCAGGAAGTTTGACCAAAGAGAAGCGGAAGGCTGGCCCGGCAGTCTGGATTTTCAGATGGCGCGAAAACACGCCAGATAGCAGGGTCAACCGAAAGGTAGTAGTGGGCACCGTGGAGCAGTTCCCAACCAAAACGGCAGCACGCAAGGCTGCTGAACCACTTCGCACCAACGCCATCGCGGATAACCCCGCAGTGCCAGTGACCGTCATGCAGTTGGTCAAGCACTACACGGACAACGAATTGCCCAGCAAAGCTCACTCGACTCAGCGAACTGTGGAGACATCGCTAAATGTGTGGATCACTCCCAAATGGGGAGAACACAGACTCTCTGATGTCCGAACGGTTGAAGTTGAAAGCTGGCTCCATGGTCTTTTGCTGGCGAACGCAACAAAGGCCAAGGTCAGAAATGTCTTGCACGTCATCTTTGCCCATGCTTGCCGTTACGAATGGCTGCAAAAGAATCCCATCAGCCTTGTGCGGCAGAGTGCGAAGCGGAAGAAGACGCCTGACGTTTTGGAAGCCGAAGAATTGAAGAAGCTTCTGGCTGAGCTTCAGAATCCTGCCCGAGCACTAGTCTTCTTGACAGCCGCTACCGGCCTAAGGGTATCTGAGGCTCTGGGCCTGAAGTGGTCTGATGTTGACTTCGATGCTGGAGTCATCAACTTGGGCCGTGCTGTCGTTCATCAGCACGTTGGCGAAATGAAGACAGAAGCATCGCAGAAACCAGTTCCGATGGATGGTGCGTTGGCCACTGCGCTCCGCAATTGGAGTACACAGTCACCGTACTGTCAGCCAGAGGATTGGGTGTTCGCCAGCCCGAAGATGAACGGGAAGCAACCCTACTGGCCGGAAACACCACTGAAGTGCTTTGTACTGCCTGCTGCGAAACGACTAGGCATCGCGAAGCAAATCGGCTGGCATTCTTTCCGGAGAACGTTCGCAACGCTGCTAAAGGGCAGCGGAGAGGACGTTAAGACCACTCAGGAACTGATGCGTCACGCGAACAGCAGATTGACGCTTGACGTGTACGCACAGGCTCTCACGCCAGCGAAGCGTGCAGCGCATCTGAAGGTGGTTGAATTGATTCGGCCAGCGGCGGAAACAGGCTCTGTTCCTTTGTGTTCCTACGCGGAGGAAGCGGAATCTGTAAGTGCTTGATTTAATGGAGCGGCCTATCGGAATCGAACCGACACCTGAACCTTGGCAAGGTTCCGTACTACCACTATACTAAGGCCGCTCAACGACAGTTCTTTTTATAGCATGGCCGCACGGCCGCGACAAGCCTTCCGTAGCCAGTTTTTCGCAGGCGATCAAATTACTAGTGCCCAACCTCAGGACACCATGGTCACTCGAGCGGATTTGATCACGGGCGAGCGCTTCTGCCTGTCGGCGAAGCGGTCCGCCTTGTCTTTGTCCGTATAGACGCGGCCGAACTTCTCGCCATCCGCGTAGAAAACGGTAACGAGAAAGTGATGATGCTTGCGCCGCTTATCTTTGTTGAAATTCGTCTTCTCTTTGGTTTGGGATTTTTTGGTTGAATTTTTGGTCACAGAGGCCATCCCTATGTCAATTGGTGGGTCACTACGAACACTATGTCAGGGAAGCGCCGCCCGCGCAAGTACTGCCATCAATACTAACGTCACCTTTCATACAACAAGGCTCGGCAAAGAGGCAAACAGACCATCGCTGCGGGCAATCCTGCCTCTGAGCGCATATTCCTCGAGAGGTCTCTCGCGCGGGCGGGAAGCTTGCTGGGAGCCAATTTGGACCACCCCAAAAGCCGGATTTTAACCATAAATTCAAGGAAATCCGCGATTTCCACGGCGGCTGACACTTCTTGCCCCGCAACATTTCTTAAGAGTTGTTGCTCTCCATGAAACTTTTCCAGCGCATTTTCGTCTTAACCTATGAGGCGAACGATACACTGTATGTGGCGGAGATGGAACATGATCATGACAATTACGAAACACCCGCCCCTCGTGGAAGACCTGCGAAATCATTCGCAGGAGCAGATTGCTGAATTGCGCATGCTGCTTCAGTCCGGTGCCCCATCGCGGCCAGATCCGCGGCGGCCCGGCTTCTTTGAAGTCGAAGGGCGTTCGAGCATTTATTACGTTTTCAAATATCCTTCGGGGACGAAGGTAATGCTGCTGGGTGTGTGGGAACGCGAAAGCGACCCTGTCGCGGAGCTTGTGGCCTGCACCTGCCCGGCTGCCTAATTCTCGAATTTCTCCTGAGAGTGCCAACAAAGCCAAAAGCGCCCCGGTTCGCCGGGGCGCTTCCGTTTTTTGGCGTATCGATCCGCGCTATTTAGTCCTCGTCCAACTCCAACGCCGCCGAGTTGATGCAGTAACGCGTTCCGGTGGGCCGTGGCCCGTCGTCAAAAACATGCCCGAGGTGCGCATCGCACCGGCTGCACTTCGCTTCCACGCGCGTCATCCCATGGCTGGCGTCGGTTTCCGTCTCCACGGCTTCCTCGTTTGCGGGGGCATAAAAGCTCGGCCACCCGGAGCCTGAGTGGTATTTGGTATCAGAACGAAACAACGGCTGCCCGCAGCAGACGCACTTGTACACTCCGGGCGTGTCGGTGTCCTCATATTCCCCCGTGAACGGCGGTTCCGTGCCCTTCTGGCGGGTTACATAGTATTGATTCGACGTGAGCTGCTTCTTCCAGGCCGCTTCGTCCTTGCGAATTTTCTCTTCCATCACCTTCCCTCATTCCGCTTCATGATTTGGCCTACAGCTTGCACCCTCTAGTTATCAGATTCGCCGCAGCCGGTTGACGATTCGCCCAAATTGGGCAAGCGCTTGGCTAAACTAAGATTCTAGCCTGAAGATTCTAGTACGGAAACGGGTATGCCAGAAAAGACCGCAAAACCTGTTACGGACAACCGTGTAAGCCGGAGAGCGAAAATCGCCCGGCCCGTCCGCGTGCGCCCGTCGGAGCCCCGGGACGACCATTTCGAGGACTTGCCCATCAGCGTAAACGCCTCGAAAGAAGGCATCTATTTCACGACCCGCCTCCACTCCTATTATCCAGGCATGCGGGTTTTCGTCACATTTCCCTATTCCTCGCCGCACGATCCCATGAACTGCGAGTACGTCGCGCAAGTGGTACGTGTCGAAAAGCTGGAAAACGGCAAGACAGGCGTCGCCGTCCATCTCAAGATGACCATGAACTTCAATTCCGCTGGGCCAAAAAACGCCGGCGGTGGCAGCTAACTTCTCTCCTCCGTCCCCCAGGCATGAAAACTCATGATGCGGAATCTGCCGTGGAATAAAAGCGCGGTTGACACCAGCGCCGATTTTCTTTATTTTCATATTATGAACTCTCGGGCGCATCGCCATCATCATCACGGCCACACGCCGCGCCCGATGAGGTGTGCATAGAGTTTCGCAACACAAAGCACTCATCGGCCCGCTGGCGCAGAAAGCCCCAGCGGGTTTTTTGTTTCTAGGACGATTTCTTATCGGCGGAATTCAGGCACCCGGGAGACAAGCACCATGAGCGGCACGGATCTTAAAATCGATTTCCACAAAGCAGGCGGCCTCGTTCCCGCCATCATTCAAGATCACCGCTCCGGTGACGTGCTCATGCTCGGCTTCATGAACTCTGCCTCGCTCGCCGAAACGCAGCGCTCCGGCGAAGTGGTTTTCTTCAGCCGGTCGCGCAACAAACTCTGGAAAAAAGGCGAGTCCAGCGGCCACGTCCTGAGAGTACGAGAACTTCGCGTCGATTGCGACGCCGATGCTCTTCTAGTCCGCGTCGAACCTGCCGGCCCCGGCGTCTGCCATGAAGGCTATCGCAGCTGCTTTTTCCGCGTGCTGCAATCCGACGGCACCGCCAAAATCACCGACGAGCGTACCTTCGCGCCAGAATCCGTCTACGGCCAGGAAAAACAGGTGAAACCGGAGAAAAAAACATGACGTCTCCGAAACTCAAACTCGGCATTCCCAAAGGCAGCTTGCAGGACGCAACGCTCGAGCTGTTCGCTCGCGCCGGCTGGAAAATCACGATCAGCTCGCGCAGCTACGTCCCCACCATCGACGATCCCGAAATCGAATGCCTCATGGTTCGCGCGCAGGAAATGGCCCGTTACGTCGAAACCGGCGCGCTCGACGCCGGAATCACGGGCCACGATTGGGTCGTCGAAACCGGCGCCGCCGTCGACGAACTTTCCGAGCTCGTCTACGCCAAGCAGCGCCTCTCGCGCGTCCGCTGGGTTCTCGCCGTTCCCGAGGATTCGGCGATGCGCGAGGTCCGCGACCTCGAAGGCAAAACCATCGCCACCGAAGTCGTCCACATCACGGAAAAATATCTTGCCCGTCACGGTGTGAAAGCCCGCGTCGAATTTTCCTGGGGTGCCACGGAAGTTAAAGTCCCTCAGCTTGCCGATGCCATCGTCGAAGTCACGGAAACCGGCTCGTCGTTGCGCGCCAACCGCCTTCGCATTGTCGACACCGTGCTTGAATCCGCCACCGTCTTTATTATGAATCGCGCAGCTGCTGCCGATCCGTGGAAGCGCGAGAAAGCCGAAAACCTTATACTTATGCTGCAAGGCGCGATTGCCGCCGCCAGCAAAGTCGGCCTGCTCCTGAACGTTCACCGCGACGATCTCGCCGCAGTTCTGGGCGTCTTGCCCGCGCTAAAAAAGCCAACGATTTCGGCTCTCAGCGATCCGGATTGGGTGGCCATCAACACCATCGTCGAAGAAGCCGTCGTCCGCCAAATCCTGCCCAAGCTCAAAGCCGCCAAAGCCCAGGGCATCGTCGAATATCCCTTGAACAAGATCGTGCTCTGATGCGCATCCTCAAACTCACGCCCGCCGTCGAAAACAATCTCCTCCGCGCTCGCCACGAGCGCGACCGCGAAGCCGAGTGCATCGCCGCAAAAATCATCGCCGACGTTCGCAAACGCGGCGACGCCGCTCTCTTCGCCTGTGCCAAAAAACTTGACGGCGTGGATCTCAGCCGCAGCGGCGTGTGGATCTCGCAGCACGAAATTAACGCCTCGCGCAAACAAGTGAGTGCCGAATTTCTGTCTTCCCTTCGTCATGCGGAACGAAATATCCGCCGCGTCGCCGAAAAACAGCTGCCGCTTCCCTGGTCTCTTAGAATTGAGCGTGGCGTAACCGTCTCCCAACTCGTCCGCCCCATCGATTCCATCGGCTGCTACATCCCCGGCGGCCGCTTCGCCCTCGTTTCTACTCTGCTGATGACTGTCGTCCCCGCTAAAGTCGCTGGCGTTCAACGGATCACTGTCGTCTGCGCTAAGCCAAACCCCGAACTTCTCGTCGCCGCAAATTTACTCGGCATAACACGTATCGCCCGTGTCGGCGGCGCACAAGCCGTCGCTGCCCTGGCCTACGGCACAAAATCCATTTCGCGCGTCGACAAAATCTTTGGCCCCGGCAACCGCTTCGTTACCGCCGCAAAACAACTCGTCTCGAGCGATTGCGCCATCGATCTTCCCGCAGGCCCTACCGAAGCCATCGTCCTCGCCGCGAAGGGCAATCCGAAATGGATCGCCGCCGATCTTCTCGCCCAAGCCGAACACGCTCCCGATGCGGGCAGCTTTCTTCTAACTCCAACTGATAAGCTAGCCCGCGCCGTCCAGAATGAAGTGGAATTGCAGTTAGCGAGTCTCCCTCCAAACAATCCTGCTGGCACATCGATGCGCAAAACAGGTGCAATCTTGCTCGCGCCAAGTGTCGAAGCTGCTTGCTCTTTTTCCAACCGCTTCGCGCCGGAACACCTCAGCCTTCCCGAAAATCCGTCAGAGCTGTTAAAAAAGATCTCCGCCGCAGGTACCATTTTTCTCGGCCCTTGGGGCGCACAGCCTCTCGGCGATTACATCAGCGGAAGCAATCATGTTCTGCCGACGGGCGGCTGGGCGCGCATGCGGGGCGGTCTCTCCGCCGCCGATTTCGTGAAATGCATCAGCGTCCAAACCATCTCGAAGAAAGGCTTCCTGCGCCTCGCCGATTCCGCGGAAACTCTGGCAGAATCCGAAGGCTTGCTCGCGCACCGCAACGCTGTGAGAATCCGCCGATGAAGGTACAACTCCCAACTCGCCAAGCCATTCTCGATCGCCGCACCTATGAGCCACCCGGCGAAGCCCGGGCTGATAAGCTCCGCCTCGACTTCAACGAAAACACCGCCGGCTGCTCGCCCGCTGTCCGCCGCGCTTTGGCAAAGCTCACGCCGAAGCTGCTCTCGATGTATCCCGAGTACGACCGCGGCACGCGCCGCCTCGCGCGTCATTTTAAGGTGGCGCCCGAGGAACTCCTTCTCACCAACGGCGGTGACGACGCTCTCCGGCTTTTCTTCGACGCCTTCGTCGACGCGGGCACCACCGCCGTCATCTGTGAACCCACCTTCCCGATGTACCGCTACTGGGGCGAAGTCGCCGGGGCGAAGCTCGAAGTCCAGCGGTACAGCGCCGCCATGGAATTCCCGCTCGAAGGAGTCCTCAACGCACTCGCCGCTAAGCCTCGCGTGCTCTTCGTCTGCAATCCCAATAATCCCACCGGCACGCTCCTCGAAAAATCCGTCATCGAAGCCATATTGCAAGCCGCCACCCACACCGCTGTAGTCCTCGACGAAGCTTACGCCGAGTTCTCCCGCCTCACTGTGATCCCTTTGGTCAATCAGTATCCGCAGCTCTTCGTCGCACGCACCTTTTCCAAAGCCGCTGGACTCGCGGGCCTTCGACTCGGCGCCGTCATCGCCTGCGTCGAATCGCTCACGATCCTTCGCCGCGCCACCGCTCCTTTTCCCGTCAACGTAGCCGCACTAGCTGCCGCGGAAGCTGCTGTCGACGATCCCAAAACGATGAAACTCTACGTCAAAAATATCCTCCGCACTCGCGCGTGGTTTGAAAAAGAACTGCACAATCTTGGCGTGCAAACCTATCCCAGCGCCGGAAATTTTCTTCTGGCCGATTTCGGTTCCGGCAGCTCCGAAATGTGTGCGTGGCTGCAAGAAACAGAGGGCGTCCTGCTTCGCGATCGCGCGAAAGACATCGGCACCGGCCACATCCGGGTCAGCATCGGCACACAGAAAGAAATGGAGCGCTTACTGAAACTCATTAAGCGATATCGCTGAGGACCGCACTTATGCCGCGTACAGCCACAATCCGCCGCAAAACAAACGAAACCGACATCCGTCTGAAGCTGAATCTCGACGGGCGCGGCAAATCCCGTGTCTCCACCGGCATTCGTTTCTTCGACCACATGCTTGACCTCGTCGCCCGTCACGGCGCCTTCGATTTGGAAATTGCAGCGAAAGGCGATCTCGATGTCGACCAACATCACACCGTCGAAGACGTCGGCATCGCTCTGGGCGAGGCCGTTGTAAAGGCTCTCGGCTCAAAGCGCGGCATCCTTCGGGCCGGATATTTCCTCATGCCCATGGACGAAACGCTCGCCGCTGCCGCCATCGACCTCAGCGGCCGCCCCTTTTGCGTCGTGAACGCAAAAATCTCTGCCAAACGCATCGGCGATTTTCAGACTGAACTCACCGAGGATTTTTTTCAGGGCTTCGCGCAAGCCGCCCGCGCCAACGTCCACCTCCGCGTGCTTTACGGCCGCTCCTCTCATCATCAGGTCGAAGCCATGTTCAAAGCCTTTGCCCGCGCTCTTCGTTTTGCAGTTTCACGCGACAAACGCCTCCGCAGCGTTCTTCCCAGCACGAAAGGGCTTCTATGAAAATCACTCTGGTCGACTACGGAGCAGGCAATGTCACCAGCGTCGAACGCGCGCTCCGCAAACTCGGCGCCGAGCCGCAGCGCTCCAACGCTCCCAAATGCATCGCCAGCGCCGAGGCCATTATTCTTCCCGGCGTCGGCCACTACTCCGCTTTGATTCGCGCTCTCGATCAACAAAATCTTCGCGCTCCGCTCCTCGATTCCATCCGTCGCGGCGTTCCCTTCCTCGGCATCTGCCTCGGCCTTCAGGCCCTTTACGCTTCCAGCGAAGAAGCCAGCGATCTAGCGGGCTTGAACCTTCTCCCTGGCTCTGTAAATTCCCTTCCCTGCACCGTCAAACTTCCTCACATGGGCTGGGATCAACTGCAACGCACTCGTCCATCTCGCCTGCTCGAAGGTATCTCGCCCGACGCATACTTTTACTTCGCTCACTCCTTCGCCGCCACGAACGCCAATGGCGAAGCCGTGGCTTCTTGCAATTACGGCGCGAATTTCGCCGCGGTCCTCGAAAAAGAAAACATTTTCGCCGTCCAATTCCACCCCGAGAAAAGCGGCGACGCAGGAGCACAACTTCTTCGAAACTTCCTGGCAGGTTGCCAGTGATCCAAAAAACTCCTAACAAAAAACATTTGTCATTCCGGGCGATGCGAGGAATCTGCTTTTTCTTCGGCCCCAAGGCCAACCCATGAGCCTCGCGCATCGCATCATTCCCTGCCTTGATACCGACGGCGCACGCGTTGTAAAAGGCGTCAATTTCGTCGGCCTCCGCGATGCCGGCGATCCAGTCGCTCTCGCCGCCCGCTACAACGCCGAAGGCGCCGACGAACTCGTCGTCCTAGACATCGCCGCGTCCCGCGACCGTCGCCCAACATTTATCGAAACCATCCGCCGCGTCGCCGCCGAGCTTGCCATCCCTCTCACCGCGGGCGGGGGAATCCGCTCCCTCGACGACGCCCGCGCCGTAATCCTCGCCGGCGCCGACAAAGTCACCGTCAACACCGCCGCCGTCCAACGCCCCGAACTCATTTCGGAACTCTCCCGTGAATTCGGCGCACAAGCCGTGGTTCTCGCCATTGACGCCAAGCGCGTGAACGATCATTGGGATGTGATGGTCCGTGGCGGCCGCGATTCCGCCAATCGCGATGCGCTCGCGTGGGCCAAGCAGGGGGTGGAACTCGGCGCCGGCGAAATTCTCCTTACTTCCGTGGACCGGGACGGCACCCAACTCGGCTTTGATACGCCCTTAACCGCCGCGATCTCGCGCTTCGTCACCGTTCCCGTCATCGCTTCCGGTGGCGCAAAGCTCCCCGAACATTTCGCCCAAATCTTTTCCGAAGGCGCAGCCGACGCCGCCCTGGCCGCCTCCATCTTCCACGACAACGCCCAATCCATCCGCGAACTCAAGCGATTCCTCGCCGCGCAAAACATCGAGGTCCGCCTCCCATGCTGATTCCCTGCATCGATCTTCAAGGCGGCCAAGCCGTCCAGCTGGTCCACGGCCGCAAACGCGAACTCGCCGTCGCCGACGTCTTCGGCCTCCTCGAAAAATTCAAATCCTATTCGTGGCTCCATCTAATCGACCTCGACGCCGCCATTGGCACCGGCGACAACAACACTCTCGTTCGCGAGCTCTGCCTCGAGGCCTGGAAGCGTTACAAATTCAAAGTCCGCGTCGGCGGCGGCATTCGGACCGTCGCGCGCGCCATGGAAATCGCAAAGTGGGGCGCCAACCAAATCATCATCGGCAGCGCCGCGTTCCAAAAAGGCAAAATCAACTTGCGTTTTCTGCGCGACCTAACAAAAAAAGTCCCACCGGGAAAAATCGTCATCGCCCTCGACACCGCAGGAGGCCGCATCACGATTCACGGATGGCGCCGTCGCCTCGCGCTAAGCCCCGAAAATGTAATGCCCGAGCTCGAACCGTATTGCTCCGCGTTCCTTTGCACTGACGTCGACCGCGAAGGCACCATGTCCGGGGCAAATCTTGACTGGTTCCGCAAGCTTCGCGCCGCAACAAAACATCCCATCATCGCCGCCGGAGGTATTAAAACCCGCCGCGAAATCTCCGCCCTGGAAAAATTCAGCATGGAAGCCGCCGTGGGCATGGCCATCTACAAAAACCGCCTCGGGTAATCACACTCTGTTTCTTTTTCCTCTGTGATCTCTGCGGCCTCTGTGTTAAGAAAAAACCTACGCCATTTCGAGCTTGATCCGTCAGCTGGAATTTCCGCCTGATTCTCTTCCAAAGTTGCGATACCATACGCAACCATGCGCAAAACTCTCCTGCTGTCTCTGCTCTTCTCGATCTTCGTCTTTGCTATCCACGCACAAGAGAATTCCGCCGCCGATTCATCGCTCTTCACGCTAAAGCCGCTCGGAAACAATGTCTATGCCGCCATCGACAAGCCAAAAAGCCCCGCCGGTTCGAACGCCGGCTTCGTCATCGGCGATGACGGCGTTGCCGTCATCGACACCTTCGAGGACGCCAAAGCCGCCGAGCAACTGCTCGCGGAAATTCAAAAGCTCACCAAACTGCCCGTGAAATTCGTGGTCAACACGCATTACCATCTCGACCACGTCACCGGCAACGGCGTCTTCGCTAAAGCGGGCGCCGTGATCATCGCCCAGAAAAACGTGCGTGGCTGGATTCACACGGAAAACCTGAAATTCTTCGGCGCCGGCATCAAGCCCGAGCAAAAAGCCTGGATCGATGGCCTCGTCGCGCCGAGCATTGGCTACGAATCCGCCATCGATTTGTATTTGGGATCACGAAAACTTCTGGTGCGCTCTTTTCCTGGCCACACCGGGGGCGATTCCGTCGTCATCGTTCCCGATGCGCAAGTTGTCTTCACCGGAGATCTTTTCTGGAAGAAAACACTTCCCAATCTGATCGACGGCACCACCGACAAGTGGGCGGAAAGCGATGCGAAGCTCGCCGCTGAATGGCCGAAGGCCGCGTTCGTCTCCGGCCACGGGGACGTGGGCACGGCGGACGACGTGCTCGAATTTCGCGGCTACCTCCTGGACCTGCGCGCCCTGTTGTCACAGCCGGTGAAGGATGGCCTGATGGGCGACGCGCTGGTGAATACGGTACTTCCAGGCCTGAAAGATAAGTACGGGGCGTGGGACTTCTTCGAGCACTTCGCGAGACGCAACATCATAGACACCGCCAAAGAACTGCGCGGCGACAAAACAATCCCTCAGCCTGCCGTGGAATAATTTGAGCGCGAGCGATCGTAGACATTTGCTCGAACAGCTCGCCGATTTTGCAGCCAACTCTTTAGCATGGAAAGACCCTATCGCAGGTAAGCGTCGGTGATGTACTGCTGCACCATGCGCTGCGTATTGAAGAACGAACCGTTGATGGCGATGGCGTGCTGCATGATTTGCACGAATAAACGCGGCTCTTTATAAAACATGGGAAGAATGACGTTTTCCAGTTTCCAGTAAAGCGATTCGGCCTCTTTGGTGTTGTCCGTGGCGGCGTCCGTCGGATCCATCGAGCGCCGCGGTTCGCCAATCGACCACCCGGTGACGCCCTCGATGTGCCCCTCCACCCACCAGCCGTCGAGAATGCTCAGACTAGGGACTCCGTTGAGCGCCGCTTTCATGCCACTCGTGCCGGAAGCTTCCAGTGGAAATTGCGGCGTGTTGAGCCAGAGATCCACACCGGAAGTCATTTTGCCGCCGAGATCGAGATTGTATTCATCGAGAAAAACAACCGGCACGGCTTTCCGCAGCGCCTTCTTCGCATGGAAAATGTGGCGAATGATGTCCTTCCCACCGCCGTCGTTGGGATGCGCTTTGCCTGCGTAGATAATCTGAAAATGGCCGGCATTTTTGGCGATTTGCCGCAAGCGGTCCAAATCAGAAAGAATTAGGTCCGCGCGTTTGTATCCGGTTGCGCGCCGCGCAAAACCGATCGTGAAAATCTCTTCGTCCAGATTGAGGCCAGTTTTCTCGCGCACCGCTTCCAGAAGATCGTGCTTGGCGATGAGATGTGCGGCCCAGACTTCTTCCGGGAGAAGTCCTAGCGCGCTTCTCAAGCTGTAGTTGTCTTCGCGCCATTGCGCGATTTGCCGGTCGAAAAGCTGCTGAAAAGCAGGCGAGGTCCAGGTGACGGCGTGAACGCCGTTGGTGATGGCCTCGATGGGAACTTCCGGAAACATCTGCCGCGAAGTAACGCCGTGCTGTTTGGCCACGCCGTTTACGTAAGTGCTGAGGCTCAGCGCCAGATAGGTCATATTCAAGTGAGCGCCGCCGGCAGCGGCTTCCTGCAGATTCGGATAGTTCTGCTCGGTTTGCAGCGAGCGCTTCACCAGCTCGGCGACGGAGGCGTCCTTGAGGTCGAAAAATTTGCTCTGCTGCGGGAAGACGCGCGTCAGGAATTCAATGGGGAAGCGGTCGTGCCCGGCGGGCACCGGCGTGTGGGTTGTGAACATGCACTTGGCCCGGACTTTTTCAATGTCTTCGCCATTGATGGCGGTTCGCCCCGCTTTGATGGCTTCTTCGCCAAGCAATTCGAGGGAGAGCAGCGCGGCGTGACCCTCGTTCATGTGATAGCGCGTGAGCTCTTCATAGCCCAGCGCGTGCAGGATCCGTACGCCGCCGATTCCTAGCAAAACTTCCTGGCACAACCGGTAATAGGAATCGCCGCCGTAAAGTCCGCCAGTGAGGTTGCGGTCCCATTCCGCGTTGGAAGGAAGATCGGCGTCCAGAAAATAAACCGGTACCTCAAATCCGCGCACACCCTTAACGTCGTATCGCCAGGCGCGAAGCTCCACGCGGCGATTTTCCAACGGTACGCTTACGCGCGCGGTTTCTTCCTTGAGAAAATCCTCGACGTTCCAGACTACCGGCTCTTCCGTTTGGGAGCCGTCTTCGGAAAGATGCTGGGAAAAGTAGCCCCGCCGGTAGAGCAGCGAAACAGCCACCATCGGCAACCGCAGGTCGGCGGCGGCGCGAATGGTGTCTCCGGCGAGTACGCCCAAGCCGCCGCTGTAGCTCGGCATGGCGTTCTCGAGCGCAATCTCCATGGAGAAATAGGCGATAAAGCGTTTAACCGAGTTCACGTGCGTGGACATCTCTCTCGTTTCTCCGCTGGCTTTTCTTCCCACAGTCATATAGGAAAAAAGGGCAACGATTGACCTTTAATTGTCGAGGAAATGCAACGCTCAATCAAGCAAGTTGGATAGAAGCGTTGCCATACATGCTTCGCTTGAGGGGTTGAGCCTCTTCCAGGAGAAGAAAAGAGACAGACTGGAATGCCTGTCCCACCTTCGCCGCCTCTTCATTCTTTAGTTCCCTTTTGCCGGGGCCTCTTTTGCGAGTGGCGCGTGAGCCTGAGGCGTCGGACGAGTGAGCAGGTCGACGTACTCCTTATAGAATTTGTCTTTATCGAGGTCTTTTTGGACTTCGACGAGCGATTCACCCATGCCGGGTTGGTTGCCGGGAGCCCAAGCGAGCGTGTCACCGTAGGAGGCGCCGTGATCGACCTCCACGTCGATATAAAGCTTCTGCCATTTGGTGATGATGCTGGGGTCGAGCCAAGAGACGGCGGCCAATTCGTCCCAAAGAATATTGGGCTCCGCGTATTTCGCGACGTATTGCGCGGCGGGAGCGGAACTTTTGGCCAGTTGCTCGATCAGGCTTTTTTCCATGCGTGTTTTGACGGAGATGTCCACGGTGGTGAGAACGAAGCGCGGCCAATGGGCGTGAAGAACAGCGTGTGAAGCTTCCGGGTCCATCCAGAAGTTAAATTCGCGGCGCGGAGAGAGCGCGAATTCGGGGTCGTCAGTGGTGGGATTGATGCTCCCGCCCATGACGATGAGTTCTTTGACCAGTTCGGGGAAATGAGGATCGAGAGCGATAGCGAGAGCAAGGTCGGTCATCGGCCCGGCGGCATAGATGGTGACCTCGTGCGGATATTTATGGGCCATGCGGATCATGAAGTGGGCGGCGTCCTCGTCCGATGGCTTGGTGGTGGGAGCGCCCTCGGGCATCGGCGGAATTTCATAGGGGCCGTGGACGGCGCGGCCGCGCGCAAAGTTCCAAGCGCCCTGATAAATAATTTTGCCGTACAGAGTTTCCCACTTCGCGATGTACTCCTTAGAGCTGACAAATGGAAACACGGCGCCGGGGACAACGGGAATGTCCGTACGGCCGATGATTTCCATGAGGCGGAGAGTGTGCTGGACTTCTTCGTCGCGCCAAGCGTCGCCGGTGAGGACGGTGATGCCGAGAACGTCGGTGTCGGGAGAATTGACGAGGGCCAGGATGGCTTGCATGTCCGTGCCGCCGGGGCCAGCGGCGTCCTGGTCGATGATGACTTTGCGTTTGGTTTGCGCGTGAGCAGGCAGCGCAAGGTAGGCACAGATGAGAAGAAGCAAAGTGGCAAAGGAGCGCCAGAGAAAAAGCAGGTCCCTTCTCACAAGGCCGGAACCTTGGGCCGCTCCGCTCGGGACGACACCGTCTCGTTTGCTGACGAGGCGATTCGGCCTGACTCTAGTAAACAATTTGTACCCCTCCCCCCCCCTTTTTTCGTAATTGCAGATTATAAAGGGTTTTAAGTCCTGTGTTTGTGAAAGTGCGCATTCTAAATGGGTTACGCACGATTTTTTCGGAACTGCGCATTCTAAAGGAGTTAGCGTGGACTTGTCCCCAATTTTGAGACAACGAGTTAAGAGACAATGCTCAGCGAATGGAGGAAGGCATGGGGTTGTCTCGAAGGAAGTTCACGCGGGAGTTCAAGTTGGCGGCGTTGGAGCGCATTGAGCGCGGCGAGTCCTTGGCGGCCGTGGCGCGCGCTGTGGAAGTTAATCCGAATCTGCTGCAGCGGTGGCGGCAAGAGTTTCACGCTTCGCCGGGCAGGGCCTTTCCCGGCAAGGGGCGGGGACGTGCTGAGCCGGATCGCGTAGCACAACTGGAGCGCAAGATCGGGCAGCAAACTCTGGAGATCGATTTTTTAAAAGGGTGCTTGCAGCGCATCGAGCAACAGCGGCAGCTGCAGGCGGTTCTTGGCAAGCCGCGGTCTGCCAGCAGGTCGAAAGCCAGCGAGGCGGAGAACTGACGGTGCAGCGCATGTGCGTTTTAAGCCAGGTGAGTCGCGCGGAGTTTTACCGTGCGCGGCATCGCCAGCCTGCAGGTGTTGGAGACTTGCGACTGCGCGACGCGTTGCAGCGCATTGCGCTGGAATTCCCGAGCTACGGCTGGCCGCGCATGACCGTGGAACTGCAGCGGCGGGGCTGGGCGGTGAATCACAAGCGCGTCTACCGGCTGATGCGCGAGGATAATCTGCTGTGCTTGCGGCGGCGGAAATTCGTGGTGACCACCAACTCGGCGCACGGGCTGCCGGTATACCCGAATCTGGCGCGCACCATGACGCCGAGCGGGCGCGACCGGCTGTGGGTGGCGGATATCACCTATATCCGTCTGCTGACGGAGTTCGTTTATCTGGCGGTGATTCTGGACGCCTTTTCCAGGCGGGTGATCGGCTGGGCGCTGGGGCAGAGGTTGGAGGACGAACTTACCTTGCGCGCGCTGCGCCTGGCACTGGAGCGGCGGCAGCCGTCGCCGGGACTGGTGCATCATTCCGACCGCGGCGTGCAGTATGCTTCGCACGACTACACCGCCCTGCTGAAAGCGCACGGCGTGGTGATCAGCATGTCACGCAAAGGAAATCCCTATGACAACGCCATCGCCGAATCGTTCATGAAAACGCTGAAGTACGAGGAAGTCTACCGCGAAGAGTATCGCGACGTGGTCGAAGCCTATGCTTCGATCGAGCGGTTCCTGGAACAGGTGTACAACGAAAAGCGGCTGCACTCGGCGCTGGGTTACCGGCCGCCAGCGGAGTTCGAGGATACGCGGACGGCCCCGGAGAGCAAGCGCAGCGGGCTGCCGACCGTCGCGGCCATCGCAGGAGTAGCGGAATGAGTTTTCTGAGGCATGGGGAAATCTATCGCCCGATGCAAAAGCGGGAGCGGCCTGCACACGACCGCCCCCAACCTCATCGGTACGATGAGTTTCCAGCTGGCTATTCCTTGGCGGGTTGCGCTCCCGCAGAGCCCGCCTCCCCTTCACCAGCCATCACGCATAGTGCGGGAAACGCTTTGGGCAGTACAATCAAAATGCAGCGAACAGCAAATCACCTCTTAACTGCGTGTCTCACTCAAGGGGACAACCCCAGCGACCGGCGATTAGCGACCGATGATTGACCGAGGATACACAGACAGGTCTCAAAGAAAGCAGAGATGGCGGATTGAAAGGTGTGTCGGCCGCTCACCAAGGGAAGAGGTGAGACGGGCGGTGGCTGGGGCGGCGGGAACGAGAGCTGCGAGGGGACAATCATAAAGAATGGTAGCACGAAAATTAACGGATGTCTACATTAAAGATAATGTCATTCGAACGAACTGTGGAAAACTCTTTGAGGATAACAGAATGAACGGACGCCCTCGGAAGGGCATGTCTACACGATAGAGCTTGGAGCTCAGGATGAAGTGAATGCGACCTATTTGCCAGAAAGCCACAAGAGATCGCCACCTTCGACTTGGACTTCGACGATGCTGCCGTCTTGCAGGCCGAGGGCGGAGCGGAAGTGAATCTGGCCCATGAGCTCGAGATAGGCTTTGCCGTGAAA
This sequence comes from uncultured Acidobacteriota bacterium, assembly GCA_963843265.1. Classification (GTDB taxonomy): domain Bacteria; phylum Acidobacteriota; class Terriglobia; order Acidiferrales; family UBA7541; genus Acidiferrum. The sequence goes on from CAWJJR010000012.1 coordinate 31,881, forward strand.
CTGGCCTGCGCCAATTTCATGGGAATCGGGGCGGACGATGATGGCTTTGTATCCGGAGACCAAGCTGCGTTGAAGCTTGATGGTTTCGCCGAGATGGGAATGCTGATTATAGGGATATTCGTGGGGGAGGATGAGTGCGTCGGCAGGGACGATGTAGTCTTCCCGAAGAGTGACGTTGAGTGTGCCGGGGACGAGATCGGCAAGACCGGTGCGAGCTGCAATCAAGGCCATGACCGGGTTGAGATTGGCTGTGGCCATGCCATAGCCGGAGGTGACGGTGCCGAGGAGGAGTTTCATGATGACGCGGAAGAAGGTAACACGATGCACGGAGGTAAAGGAGGTTGAGGAGGTAAAGGAAAAGAACGGGAGCAGAATCGATAGTGGGGATGGACGAGGGGAGATGGGCGCAGGAAGAGGGAGTGAAGAGAAAGAGAGATCCAAAAGAAAGAGAAAGTCAAAAGAAAGAGGGAGGGGCAAGCCCCATAAGCGCTAAGATAAGGATTGACCGTGATCTCTAGTTTCTGTACCCTGAGGGCATGAATGCCCTTGACGAAGACTGGAAAATCCTTCTGGGATTGTTCCCGCCGGACTGGGAAGTCGCGGCACGCCGAAGCGGTGCGGTCGCGCGTCTTCGTGGTTTCGAGTCCGTCCAGGAGGTCTTGCGCACTCTGTTGGTGCACGTCGGTTGCGGCTATTCGCTGCGCGAGACAGCGGTGCGAGCGAAGGCAGCTGGCGTTGCCGAAGTGTCGGATGTGACGCTGTTAAATCGCTTGCGACAAGCCGAGGGATGGCTGCAGCGCCTGTGCCAGGAATTGCTGGCGGAGAATGGAGTGGAATGGCGCGGGCCACAGTCACGGCGGCCGATCCGCGCCGTAGACGCAACCGTGATCAAAGAACCGGGCAAAACCGGTTCGCAGTGGCGTCTGCACTTCAGCCTGCGGCTGCCGGAGTTGTCTTGTGATTTCTTCCAGATCACGGCCGCCGAGGGACAGGGGAACGGCGAGCAGTTGCGGCGGTTCCCCGTAGCGGCGGGGGATATCATCTTAGCGGATCGCGGATACTCGAACCCGCCCGGAGTGGCCGCAGTGTATCGACAAGACGCGGACGTCATTGTCCGAGTGAACACTTCCTCTCTGCCGTTGTTCGGGCCCACGGGGCAGCCTCTCGCTTTGCTGCCGAAGTTGCGGAAGATCCGGGCCGCCGGCACGGTTCGCGAATGGCCGGCCTGGGTGCACGAGCAGAATCGGCGTATTGCAGGGCGTCTCTGCGTGGTGCGGAAAACTAAGCAAGCCATCGCCTTGGCGCAACGGCGTATTGCTCTCAAGGACCAAAAAAGACAGCGCCAAAGCACACCGGAAACGCGGGAATACGCCCACTATGTAATCGTCTTCACCACCCTGCGCGAGTCCGAGATGGGTGCGGGTGAAGTGTTGGAATACTATCGTTTCCGGTGGCAAATTGAGCTGGTGTTTAAACGGCTCAAGTCCATTCTAGCCATGGGCCACTTGCCCAAGTACGACGAGCAGAGTTCTCGGGCCTGGCTCTACGGGAAACTCCTGGTGGCGCTGCTGACGCAGAAGTTAGTGCGCCTCGGTTGCGCTATTTCCCCCTGGGGCTACGATCTCTGGCAAACCACCGGTGCACAGCCCCTGGCGTGAGTTCCAGTTTGCCCTGCACCAACTCCAGCAAACCGTTGCTCCCCGATTGAGGCTGGAGGAAGTCCTAACGCACTGGAATGAGATCGCCATGGCGCTGGCCGAGCGCAACCGCAAGAGGATTCCGCAGCTCAACCGCCTTCTCTTATCTTAGCGCTTATGGGGGCAAGCCCCTCCCCTACAGGGTTAGACGGCGTCGTGTACGGCGCTAGAAAGTGAGCTTCAGGCCGAGCTGGATGAGGCGCGGGTTGTTGACGGTGGAGTTGACCGAGCCGAAGCCGGGGGCGTTGACGTCGTTGACCGGCAGACCAAATTGCGTGTGGTTGAAAAGATTGAAGAATTCCGCTCGGAAATTCAGTCCCATGTTTTCCCATGGAAGTGCAAATTGTTTGATCACGGAGAAGTCGGTATTGACGAAATCCGGACCGATGGCTGGGACACGTGACGCGTCTCCGAGCTGACCGCCGGGCGCCGCAGGAAAGCAGGCCGTGTTAATCCACAGGAGTAGGCTGTGATTGGCGGCGGAGGGATTGCAACCAGCCACTTGATCGGGTCGGTTCCAATTGTTGCCGTTGCCGCCGTTGTTAAATGTGACTCCGGAGGAGTTTGCACTATTGATCAGAGGGACCGGAAAACCGGATGTGATCTTTTCTATGAGGGTGACCTGCCAGCCGCCGAGCAAGGTGTTGGTGGTCTTGTTCCAATCGCTGCCAAAGCGTTTGCCAGTGCCGAAAGGTAAATCGTAGATGACGCTGGCAGTGAAATTATTGTCGAGGTTGATCTGGGACAGAGCCCAGTCGAGTTTCTCCCAATTGGGAAGGGGGAAATAGGGGGCACTGAGGACGGAGCCGAGACCATCGGATAGGCCATTATCATAGGTGCGGGAGTAGGTGTAGCTAACGAGAGCATAAAGACCGTACCTGGGAGTCTTGGTTTCGGCTTTTATTTGAAGAGAGTTGTAGGATGTCTTGCCGAGATCGCCAAACTCCAAGACAGAGTTCCCAACCCCATATGGCGCCACATAGGCAGCACCGTTCGCTGCACACCCAACCGTGTAACCGCTGACTGTGCCGCAAGCAGTCGGCCCGATCCCGTTGCCGCTGAGGGGGCTGTTAGTGTTGAGGTTGTTTCCTGCCACGAGGATGTGCCTGCCACGTGACCCGGCATAGCCTGCGGTGAGTACAACGTTGCCGGGTAGCTGGCGTTCAATGTTTACGTTGAACTGCTGGACCATGCCGAGCTTGAAGTCCGTGGGTTGAAAGAAAAGCGTTCCAGTAAAGCTGGCGACATCCGGCGGGGTGGTAAAAATTGGAAAACCCTGCGAAAGGCCATAACCCGTAACGAGGGGTGCGCCCGGTGCAGTAGCGCAGTAAGACGTGCTAAACGGGCAGCCAACCTGACTTGTTCCGAAAAGTATTCCGGAATTTTGGGCGAAGCCAAGATTATCGCCTTCGGCAAAGAAGGGAGGATTCTGCCAGAGGCCTTGCGCGCCCATGCTCCAGGCGGAGTCGTGGTAAATGGAATAACCTCCACGAACGACGGTTTTGTCGCTACCGAGAAGCTTATAAGCGAAACCGATGCGAGGCTCGAAGGCGGTCCAATTTCGCTTTATGCCTGCTGAAGAACTCACGCCACCTTTATTTGCAACGAGTAGCTGGCCTGCGCCGGTCGAAGGGACGTAGTCCGCCATACGTCCGGCGGCCTCGGAGATGGGTGAAGTGAGATCCCATGCAACACCTAGATTGAGCGTCAGATCTTTGGTGAATCTCCAGTCGTCTTGGACATAGGGACGGAAGATTTTCCAGCGACGGCCGGTAACGGGGCCGTTGAAGGTTTGATCGTGCTGTGACACGCCCGCTAAACCCAGCACCAGATCCGCCTCTGGATTGCCGGGAACGGTTGCGGTGCTGTCGGAGTAGCCGGAAAAAGTACCGATAGCACCGGGAATCCAGAATCCGTCCTGGAAGGCTTCCGTGCCGACATTCATCTGATTTGCGCGAACGTCAATTCCAACCTTGAAGTCGTGCTTGCCGTGAATCAGGTCAAGGGAATCATCAAACGTAAAGATGTTGGTTCCACCCTGGAAAGGAGTGTAGCCGCGATCGCCGAGGGACCAATAGCCGCCAGTCATTAACACTGACACCAGGCCGCAGCTATAGGCGCCCTTCGCGCACGTGGCGGTGCTGCCGAGGCCTGAGCAACCCAGGTTAGCGCCTATGATGCCGAGCTTTGCAGATGCGCAACTGCCGGTACCTTGCGAGGTGATGTAATCGAAGATGCGGTCGTAGCCAAAGGTTGCCTGGTTCACCATCGTAGGTGAAAAGACGTGAGTTTCGCCAAGGGCCACGTTACGCGCGTGATTGATGATGCCCTGGTTGCTGCCAAAGGCGCTGGCCTCGGCAAATCCGCCGGTGAAACCTCCCGGGACGTAAGAAACGGCATCGTCGTAACTAAAGCGGGCGAAGGCGGTGTCGCTGGCCGAGAAGGTGTGGTCCACGCGGGCATCAAGCTTAGTTTCGTAGAGGCTGCGCACCGGCTCGCTGACGAAGTTGTAGCCCGCAGCGGCATTGTTGGCGTTTGGCGTGGGGTAGAGGTTAATCAGGGGCCCGCCTATGCTGTTGACCAGGGCGGCGGGTATTTTCGCACACGGAACTCCCGGTGCCTGGCTACCGTCGGGGTTGACCGCGGTGGGAGGGCCCGCGGCACTGCCGGCACACTGGAAATAGATATTTGGAGAAGCGGCGGGGTCAGTTGATGCTCCGAGCATGTTGGGATTGACGATCGCAGGTACCGGGACTAGGCTACCGCCCGACATCGCCATGCCATTTACGGGTACGCCGAAGGGATTGTCCGAAAAATCGGCGTAAGGCTGAGTGGCGCTTGGACGCATGGCCATGCTAGGGACCAAGCCTGTAAAGGTGATGCCATGGAGCTGGTCCTTTTGTTCGCCATCCACGAAGAAGAAGGTTTTGTTCTTGCGAATGGGGCCGCCGATGGAGCCGCCGAACTGGTTCAGATTGAATTTTTCCGGTGTCGAGGCGAAGAAACTCTTGGCGTCTAGAGATGTGTTACGGAAGAACTCGAAGAGCGAGCCGTGGAACTCGTTGGAGCCGGATTTGGTGGTGACGAGGACGGTGGGTCCGGCGCGGGTTCCGTATTGGGCGGAGTAGTTGTAGGTCAAGACTTTAAATTCCTGAATGTCATCGATGGAGGAAAAAATGCCGATGCCGCCGGCGGTGAGCTCATTGTTGTCGACACCGTCAAGGAGCCAGTCCGTGCTGTTGGGGCGAGAGCCGCCGACCGAGAGAGAATAGGAGCCGCGGGCGGCGACTTCGCTGTCCGCGCCCTGGGTGAAAAAGCTGCCGGGATTGGTTTCTTGAGTGGTGCCGGGAGTGAGGCTGGCGAGCTGGACGAAATCGCGGCCGTTGAGAGGTAGCTGGGAGACTTCCTGTGCGGTGATGACCTGGCCCAGGGAAGGATTGGTGGTTTCGACGGCGACGGCGGAAGCGGAGACTTCGACCTGCGTGGAGACGGAACTGGGAACGAGGGTGAAATCGAGCTCGCGGGCTTCGTCAACCTGAAGGCGGAGGTCCTTGGATTCGACCGTTTGAAAGCCCTTGAATTCGACGCGCAGAGTGTAAATGGAGACGGGAAGCAGAGGGATGAGGTAGTGGCCGGCCTCGTCGGTTGTCGCCTGGCGAACGACGCCGGTGCTTTGCGAAGTGGCGGTGACGGTGGCGCCGGAGATAGCGGAGCCGGATTTATCGAGAACGGTGCCGGAGAAGCTGCCGTTCGCTTGGCCGTAGAGAGCAGGAGATAGAGAAAACGCGAGAGCACAAACCAAAAATACAAAAAGCATTCTGAACTTCATACGCCACACCCCTTTCGACGACCCCTCGCTACGATGCTAGTGACAGAAACGCCCGGCCCAAAATTTCTACTCGACATGGAAGCGGTGACAAAAAAGGCTTGGCGAGCTATTGATCGCGGTTGATGTGCGGGACCAAAGCGCTTGCGCGCTGAAGAAATGCGGTACGAGGTCGTGGCACATGCCGTGGAAACAATTTTTCCGCCAGGCAGCAAGTGTGAACGGTTGTTAATCCTTGCGAAGCTTTCCCCCAGTTGCACCAGTGGCCGTAGGCTAGCGTCCGGGCAGGAGAAGTGTCAAGAAAAAAGTAGAGTTGGGGAAGTGGCGCGGTGGAAAGATTTTTCCAAGATATTTTGAGTATTTTGATGAATTCAAAATTTTGATGATTGAGAGCATGAAAGACGGAAGCGTGGAAAAAGATGGCTGCGATTCGGCGTTAGAAGGCACGAGAATCGAGCGGGTGTCGTTGAGCGAGAAGAACTGACACCAACGCTCGCTGGGCGTGATGGATGAGTTACGCGGCAACGGCGCTTGCTGCGAGCGAAATCAAAACAGAGAAGGACGCGCGGAGCCGCCGAGCAGAGAATTGTTCACGTTGGCGATGGTGTGAGTGCCTTCGTTGCCGCCCCAAGAAAAGAGGAGGAAGACTTGCGGGAAGCCGCCGGCGCGGAGAGTAAGGCCGGTGGAGAAGCTGTGCAGCCAGGGATTGGAGCCGAGATCGCCACGGGCGAGGGCCACTTTGCCTTCGTCGACCATGAAGGTGAAGCCCAAAGGCAATTTCCCGATGGAGTGTTCGAAGCTTTGGCGGAAGAGCATGACGTTGGGAGCGCGGAAACGGAAGTCCTGGTAACTGCTTAAAGATTGATCGCCGTTGATGTCAGAGCCGCCAAGCGTGGGCTGAAAATAGAAAGGCACGACGTCTCCGCCCGGAGTCATGGAAGTGGACAGAAAGAAGCGGAAGGCGAAGCTGCCTTCCAAGTCTCGCGTGATCTGCGGACACTCGGGATGGCCCGATGCGGGAGCCAGGGAGCAATCGTCAGGGCCATTGGCGTCGCGTGGCAGGAGCCAGCGGGTCGTTTTTTTGTAGATTGCGAATTCATGCGAGAGGTCGGCGGTGAGGCGTTGAAAGGAAAAATTGGAATTACCCGGAGCAATATACTGCTGATAGGCGAGGTCGTAGTTTAGGCGCAGGAGATCGTCGAAAAACACAGGGCGCATGCGAACGCCTTCGCCGAGTTGGAAGAAGGCAGGCTGATTGGTGAGGCCGGGAGCCGTGGCTTCGGTATAGAGAACGCCGATGGAGGGGCTGGGCTGATTGAGGCTGGGGCGGATGTCGACGAAGCGTCCGTTCATTTCGCCATAGAGCGAAACATGCAGGCGCTGGTATGCGGGCTTGACGGCGCTGACGCCGACAATTGTCTCGCGCAAGCCGTAAAAGGAGCGGCCGGCCTCGGTCGAATTTGGACCTAATCCAAAGTATGTGAGTTTGTTCAGCGAAATCGCCTGCGCGTAGATGTTGATGACGGAATGTTCGGGGAGTTCTGTGAGGTTCGTGTTTAGTGCTGGAGGAGTTCCAAACCCGACGCCGATGGGATTATTGGGGGTGTGGACCAGTTTCAAATAAACGCCAGCGCGCCAGGAACCGTTGATCGAGCCGATAGCATCGGCGTCCCAGCTGGTTCGCCAATTGTCCGTGGTCTTGTGGCCGAGGTAGGCGAGGCCGGCACCGAAACCATTTTGCGGAGCTATGCTGCCTGCGGCGATGTGCAGCGGCTGGCCGGTAAAGAGTTCTTCGGCGCAATCGAGAAACTTGGCGAAGTCGGTGCAACTCTCCTTGAGTTTGTCGAGTTCGTTGGGCGAATCGATTCTGGCTGGAGTTGTTTGCGGCGCGGAAGTCTGCGCATGAGCCGCGCTCGTTGCGAATAAAAGAAAAACCAGGAAGATGCGCCTCACAAGCCCTCCATTATTTTCTTGCGGGTTTGGCGGCGTGAGTGTGCAGGATCGCCGTGGCCCGGTGGATGTAGGCGCTGACTTCGCCTTCGGTTTTCAGGGACTTGGGGTCAATGGCGAGGACGGCTGCCAGCTCCTCCAAGTGCTTGAGAAGCGCTTCGCGCACATGCAGCGTCTGAGAGCGCAGCAGCAGACCGGCGGGCCGATTAGGATTGTAAGAGCCCCGTTGTGTTGCAGGCACGAGAATTGCATTCGCAGGCGTGGCCATTAACTTCCTCCCAGTTTGAAAAATGGAATATCGGCATCGGGGCGTAATTGGTCTGAGAGCAAATCGAGAAACGTGTTGGCTTGTTTTTCGCGTGGCGTTTGCTTGGCGTCGCCCTTAAGAAAGAAATTCGTAACGGTTGCGGGAATGCAGGCGTGTTCGAAGATGCGGCAGTTCGCGGGATTCTCGGGGCCGGAGATGACTGTTCCCTTGGAGATATACGGCGAGACAGCGATCGCCGGCACGCGAACACCGAGGCGGTCGAAATTGAAAGTTTCGCCCGTGCCGGTATCTGCGGGCTTGGCGAAATAGCCGTCGGGAGTGCATGCCGGCGGAGGAACGTGGTCGTAGATTCCGCCGTGCTCGTCGTAAACGATCAACAAGAGCGTGCTGCTCCAAAGAGCTGGATTTGTGCGAATGGCGTTATAGGTGTTGGCGATAAATCGTTCACCCTCTTGGATGTTGTGATCCGGATGCTGATCCGAGGCCAGGATTTCACCGCCGCCGGGGCCTTGGTGATCGTTATAGCAGGGCTCAATGAAGCTATATTCAGGGAGTTGGTTGGAAGCGCAGTCGGCGATGAATTGTTGGTAGCTGCCAAAAATCTGCGGCTGATTTTTGAGCAGATTTACGATTTCCATCGTGGAGCTTTGCTGGTCGTAATAATAGATTTTCGACGTGTGTCCGGCCTGGATCATGCGCTCGTAGATGCTGAGGATTGCGGTGTCCAGGATGTAGAAAAGATCCATGCCGACCTGACCGAATGAAGTGCCGTACTGAGCGAAGGCGCGATTGCAAATCGTGGGGCCGGGGATGGAAGAAAACCAGCCGTTGAAAAGTGCGAATTGTGTGGCAAGAGTGGAGAGGACGGGCAATTTGTCGGGCGTGAAGTAGCACATGATGATGTGCGAACGATTGACGTCATTGGTTTGCGTGAAATAGTCCTTCACGAAGCCCTGCATGTTTGGAATTCGCCCCGGTCCGGGCGGCGCGCCGCCGAAGATTTGAAGATCCACGCCTGGAAAATGATGATCGGGGTCGGGGTCGAGTTGGCCCTGAAATTTCGCATTTGGCTGGACTTTTACTATCGCGCCTTGCGTGTCGGGGTTGGACTCGTTTCCTGTCAGTCCATTGATGTTGGGATATTTCTTCTGGCCATTTTCCATTACTAGGCTCAACCCGCCGAGCATGTGGTCGAAGGAGCGGTTTTCCATCATTAGGACGACGATGTGTTTCAGGTTGTCCAGGCCGGCTGACATAGATGCCCCCGTTTTAGTGCGCGAGTGAGCTGAACCTTTGTGGGTAGTGACTCCTCCGGGTGAAACGTTTCATGGCGAGAGCACACTATCTGCACAACAGCACTGGCCTCAGCTTTCTATGGACGAACAAGATGGGCTGAGAGTGCTTTTCCGAATTAAGTGCCCATGTGTTCGCGTCGGCCCTAAGGGTTCGGTGCGAGGAGCGTCGCGGGGAGGATCGCATGTTCGGATCACAAATCCTGGAAGTGGTGATCGGGCTGGTCTTGATCTACCTGGCGCTGAGCATCGGGTGTTCGGGGATCAAGGAGGTCATCGCCGGGATTTTTTCTCTGCGCGCGAAGACTCTTGAAAAGGCTGTCCGGAACATGCTGAAGAACGGGCCGAACGACTACACGGCGAAGCTTTTCGCGCATCCGTTGATCACCGGCACTGCGCCGGAAGGCGAGAAACCGTCTTACATCTCTTCGCGGATGTTCGCTGCGGCGTTATTCGACGTCGTTGCGCCAGCGGATGGCGCGCAACCGCGGACGATGCAATCGTTGCGGGCAGGCGTCGCCAACGTGCCAGACACAAAGTTGCGCGCCACGTTGCTGAATTTCATCGATTCGGCAGGCGGCGACATGGACGTCGCGCGGCTTAAGGTGGAGCACTGGTTCGACGACACGATGGCGCGCGTGAGCGGCTGGTATAAACGCACGGCGCAGAAAATCATCTTTGTGACTGGGCTGGTGCTGTGCATCGCGGTGAACGCGGACACGATCCTGATCGTGAGGGAATTATGGAGCGACCAGGCGCTGCGAAGCGCGACGGTTGCGGAGGCACAAGAAAGGGTGCAATCTGCAATCCCAGCCGATTCCGACGCTCAAAAGGCCGCTCTAGTGGAATCCCTTCAGGAAATACGAAGCTTCGACGCCCCGCCCATTGGATGGTCACGAGTCAAGGGAGAAGCGCGCGCCTGGCCAAACGACTTAGGAGATGGCGCGCTCAAGGCGCTGGGGATCCTGCTCAGTTCGTTCGCCATCGTGATGGGCGCACCCTTCTGGTTTGACATGCTCAACAAGCTCATCAATTTGCGCTCTTCGGGGAACCCGCCGAAAGTGCAATGACCGAAGGCTTCCAGCGGATGCCAGCATTTCCAGAAGGTATCCGCAGAGGAAAGGACCCAGAATCGAGAAATAGAGAGGAGATTTCCATCATGAATGCAGGTCAGAAACAGGTCCGTCTCGAAGGCAGCACCAAGCAGCGGATGCCGCATGCGGAAGTCGTGGGAGAAGTGCCTGATGTGGAGTTCCGCGTCACGGTCACCGTGCGGCGCCGGAATGAGCTTCCCTCGCTCGAAGAGCAGAGCAAACGGAAGCCGCAAGACCGCACGTACATGACGCGCGAGGACCACGCGAAAAATCACGGAGCCGATCCAGCCGATATTGCGAAAGTGGAGGCGTTCGCGACGGAAAATGGATTGCGCGTTACGAACACGGACGCCAGCCAACGAAGCGTCACGCTTTCAGGCACCGCGGCCGCTTACAGCAAAGCGTTCGGAGTCGAGCTTAAGATGTACAAGTCCGGGGAGGTGGCCTATCGCGGCAGAGAGGGCGATATTCTCATCCCTGAAAATTTGCAAGGCATTGTGACCAGCGTGACGGGGCTCGACAACCGCCCTTTTGCTAAGCCGCATTTTCGCATTCATCGCGGCACGGCATACGCGGCGACGGTGGGAGGCGCGAGCGCTCACCGCACGGCAGCGGCAGCTTCGGTTCCAACGGGATTTACGCCGCCCCAGCTTGCGTCGCTCTACAATTTTCCGAAAAACCTCGACGGGACCGGCCAAACCATCGCGATTCTCGAACTGGGCGGCGGATTCCATGCGCAGGAATTGACGACCTATTTCCGGAATCTCGGAATTACCACACCGCCTCGCGTCACGGCAGCCAGTTATCCGAATGGCGGAACGAACAGCCCGGGCACGAACGCACTCGACCCGAATAATCCCGATGTGGAAGTGATGCTAGATATCGAAGTGTGCGGCTCGATTGCGCCGGGAGCAAAAATTGTGGTGTATTTTGCGCCGGACGCCACGGACCAGAGCTTTCTTGGCGTGATGAACGCGATTATCAGCGACACGGTCAACAAGCCAAACATTGTTTCGATCAGCTGGGGCGGCCCCGAAGACGAGGCAACGACGCAATTCAAGAACGCGTTCGATCAATTGTTGCAGACAGCCGCGCATCTTGGCCTAACGGTTTGTGTTGCGGCGGGCGACAGCGGCTCGGCGGACTTCGCCTCGAACGATCCCAACTGGGACGGCAAGGCGCACGTGGACTACCCCGCTTCCGATCCCTTCGTGCTCGCCTGTGGCGGCACTGATTTAACCGCGTCGGGCAGCGCCATTTCCAAAGAAGTTGTTTGGGACGACGGGAAAAATGACGGCACGGGCGGCGGAGTGAGCCGATTCTTTGCGCTGCCGAGCTATCAGCAGAATGCGGGAGTGCCGCCGGCTGCCGATCCTACGGGGCCGGTGATGCGAGGTGTGCCGGACGTTTCGGGCGATGCCGCACCTGCATCGGGATATCGCATTCTCTGCGATGGAACGAGTTTTCCGGATTCATCGCAGGGGATTCCACCGGTGGGAGGCACCAGCGCGGTTGCGCCACTCTGGGCTGGGCTCATTGCGCGGATCAATCAAGGGCTGAACAAACCCGCGGGCTTTATCAATCCCCTGCTCTACACCGCACCGGCGGACGCAACTTTTCGGGATATCACCCAGGGGAACAATGGCGATTACAAGGCGGGAAAAGGCTGGGATGCCTGCACGGGATTGGGCAGCCCGAACGGGCAGACCCTGCTTCAGGCTCTCTCGTCTTGAGGCGAGGAGCGAATCGCACTCGATAAAAGCAACTGAGAGAAAAGACGGCGAGCGGCGCTTACCTGTTGCGCCGCTCGCGTCTTTATGGGTCAGGCGTGGGAAGCGGTCTTTGCGCGCGGGCTGAGGATTTCCATGGCGCGTTCGAGCAAACCCTCAAATTCGGCGCGTTCGATCCTTGGAACGGGAGAAGCGATACTTTGGTTTTGCGAGGCCACGACGGAGGTTTGTGGTTCTGCCTGAAAACTGGGTTGGAGTTGATCCACCGAAAGACTCCTTGCAAGAGAATTGCTGGACTTGGGGTAGTGAGCGGAAGAGCCAAATCGTTTCAGAAGCTTCACGTTGAGGAGCCGTTTGGATTGTTGCCAAGGCTACGCGCTGCGGACTCCAATTTTGCCTAACTGGATCTAGGCGCGTCAGGAACCGCCGTAGAGCTGGAAAGGCGCCCAGTAGTAGGGCTTGCGGAAGATGCTGTCGGAATGAAGGAGCGAAAGCTTGGCGGCGCGAAGGGCAGAAGCAGGATCTTCTCCGTGGCTTAGACCATCGTAGAGCTTGTCCATGAGTTGGGGAGTGGAAGCGTCACTGACTTCCCAGAGAGCGCCGATGACGTTGTGAGCGCCGGCGCGGAGAAACGCCCACGACAGGCCTACGAGGCCTTCGCCGGAGTATGCGCGTGTGCCCGCACCGTTGCAGGCGGAAATGGTGACGAGATAGGCGGAGAGATGGCGCTTTACGATGTCTCGCGCGTACAGCTTGTAGGAATCATCGTTCTTGTCCTGGCTGAGTATGACGGCGGATTCGAGCGGTCGGGCGCGGCTAGCCGTGCCGTGCGTGACAAAATGCAGAAAGGCGAATTGTCCTGGCTTGCTACTCAGATAAGCGGCCGGAGTGGCCTCGCTGCCTGAAAGGATCTCGCGGCGCGACGGCGGAAAATACTTCTCGACGTCCTGCATTTCGATGGGAGCTTGCTGCAAAGCAGGAAACTGGGCGTTCGGAGGAAGCGTGTCACCCAAGATAAACAGGCTCCTCTCTTTCGGGGCGGATTCTGTTGCGCCAGAAGCGAGGAGAGTCAGGGAGCTAGCGGTTGTCAGCGTTACATCTTCGATCCAGTAATGCGGCTTGGGAGCGCGCACAATCAAGGTTTCAAAATTGAGGCCATAGAGGCTGCCATCCGGGAGTAGAATTACGCGCGTACTTTTGGGAATTAACTTTTTCGCCGGCTCGACTAGAATGGCGTACAGTTTCCGCCCGTCGGAGTCGGCTGTTTCGAGGGGATCGCGCGAGCGGAACAGGGCTTCACGGTACGATTTCACCAGCAAGTTAATTTGATCCGCAGCTGGCAGAGTAAGGTGCGTCGTGCTTTCCGGTGTAACGACCCAAAGATGCGACTTCTTCTCGCCCAGCCAGTAGAAGAGCAGGGTCGCCTTGAGATGCCGCGCGATTTGCTCCGGCCGGACCTTCCGCGATGTCGTCCTCTCAGCGTCAGCGCCGGTCGCAAGGCCTTCCTCCAGTGTCTGCGCGCGACTCAGCTCCCCCACCCGTAGCGCGTCCTGCTCTCTTCCCTGAGATGTTAGAAAGTCTATGTAGTCGCCATAAAAGGATATGCCGTTTGACAGGAAGGATAGGCGCGACTCCTCCTCACGAACTGAAGTGCGAACGGCCTCTAGCGTTCGCAAGCAGGCCACGTATTCCTGCTCAGCCCTGAGCAGCAGATTTTCTGCCACGTAGAGGTTAGCCAAGCGGTCGTGGGCTTCGGCCACCAGCTCTTGAGCTAATTTCGGATCATCGATCAGTTCCTTAAAAAGGTGTTCAGCCTGCGGAAATTCGTGTTGAGCTGCTAGGATTCGACCTTGAAGCAATATCGTAGAGCGTACAGCCGATTGATCCAGCCCTGCATTCTCGAGATTTGTCGCTTCTTGATTGTGTCGTTCGGCCAAATCGACTCGTCCCGTCTCCAGCTCAAGCGCGGAAAGGCTATTCAGGCATTCCGCGAGGATTCTCTTGTCATCCTGGCTCCTTGCTAGCTCCAGCGCCCGTGTCAGAACGGTCTCGGCCACAGGGAAATTTCGGAGGGCGAATTGTGCATTCGCGACGCCGGTGAGCCAATAGATCTGGTCAGCGATGAGCCCGCTTCGCTTGGACTCCTCTACGCCCTGCTGGTAATACGTCAAGGCATTCACGAAGTCGCCGAGTTCGTAACTGCTCCAACCCAAACTCCCTAGCGCTCTTGCCACCGACGACCGGGAGCCAAGAGATCTGGCAAGGGTGAGCGCGTCCTTGTACCAATCGATCGCGGCGTCGAAGTGCTCTTGTTGCATCGCTGAATTTCCAAGAGCCCCCAAAGCGTTAACTTCTAGAAACGGCTTATTTTGTTCGCGAGCTTTGGAAAGGGCTTTATGAAAGTCAATATCCGCTTCGGAGTACTTTCTCTGATCAGTTTCCAACAATCCCTTGGACTGCTCGACATCACAGAGCAGGCCGGGCTGAGAGGACCGCGCTAAGTTTTCCGCCTGCGTCAAATCCTCTTCCGCTCGGCCGAACTGCTGCAATGATTCGTGGGCGAGTCCGGAAACAACTTTTCTGCGAACAGCGATTTCGGAGCCGGAGAGAGAGGCAGGAGGCTCTTCCTGGAGCAGTTGAAGTGCTTCGGACGCAGATCCACGCATGACCAGAACGTGGGCTTTCAGAACCCTAAACTGCCACGCACGCCCGACGTCTTTCCCGTCGTAATCGTGAAATGCCTGATTGGCATCTTTGAGGCTGGCGTCCAGATCGCCGCGTTGTGCTTCGCCCCGGACGTGAGCGTAGAGCTCATCGGGAGATTGCCGCTTTTGGCAGCCGGACGGAAGCAGCCCCCCGATCACAAGTAGAAGCAATAAGAAGAAGCGCGTTGGTCTTACGGAGGCGGCGGCCATGGGCGACCGTTCGTGCATGCCTGAGCTATGATCAGCAGCGCGCCGTCCGGAGAGCCCAAATGAATTCGCATCATTGTTACCGTTCGAGAGCCCGCCGTGGCGAACACCTCTCCGAACGAAATCGTACCCAGATGTTTGATCTTGAGGATGTGACGGCCGATTTTTTCGACGCCTGCGAGGTTCTGCGTCTCGATATCCTCGACAAGAGAGCAAAGGGCAACCTCGCCGTAGGTGTCGGCTTCGTGTCCTGAAGCCTTATCAGCTTCAAGCTTATCCCGAAGTTTCTTGAAAGTCTCGCAATTGAGGAATAGATCATGACGCAGCTTGATTTCGAGTTTCTGCCCTGCAATGCGCAGATTCACAAACTCGCTGCCTAGAGCCAGAATGTGCCCTTCCTTGTTCTCCGGTTTGCGAGGGTCGTGTTCCGCGGTGACACGAGATACGATGCGGTCTGCCCTTATGACTCCCAGAATGTCGAGACCCTCAATGACGCTCGTAGCGCTCGTCGTAAGAACGCCATCGTCCTGCTTGCTGCCCGAAATATGGGTGTGAGCGCTCTTGAAGGACAGCAAATGCATGGCGCGAAAGTTCTCAACTCTCGCCTGCGCGAGTCCTCCGATCGAAGGCAGCGAAGCTGACGCCTGCGCTTCGATCACATGAGGGATCGGCCGGTGAAAGGATCCGCTAACGGCATGACCTTCCGCGTGATAGTGAAATGGAATATGGTGATCGTGAGCCATGGGGGGACGCCTCGGCTTGGATTTTGGGCCCGTTTATCTTAGTCCCTTATTGCAGGAATTCAACAGTAAACGGAAGCTTCTTGGTTTCTTGCGAAGCGTCCGTTTGGCCAGCGGAAGCCTCAACGGCCTGAATAACGAAATTATACTTGCCAGGCGTCAGCGAGCCAGCGGGAACGCTAATGTGAACGGTAGACTTCGCTTGCTCCAAAGAGACGGGAAGGCTGAATTTGGTGTGTCCGGCATCGTCTTGAATCTGGCCGACGTAACTGGACGCAGAAACAACCGGTGGAAAGTCGACTTCGAGACCAAACTCTTCGTTGGGGCGAACTTTGATATTCAGCCCAGCTTCGCCGCGAGCACCAACCTCCATGAAAGAGAAGGAGTTAACGATCTTGGCGGATGCGGATTGTGAGAGGGCCTGCTTCAAGTTCGGGATGGTCACCGAGTTTTGGTAACCGGCGAATACTGCCAGAAGCGAAGCCGCAAGAACGGGAATTGCGAAGGCAGGCCGCAGCCAGCCGAACCAACCGCGGACCCGGGCATCCTTGCGATCAAGCTCTTTGTCACCAACAGGTTGCGGTGCAACCTGGCGGACCGCCTGTCGCGCGCTTTCCATGAAGGCGGCGGTGGCCTTGAGTTCTTCGGCGCATGTGGAGCAATCGAAATAGTGCTCCTCATAGGCTGCGTGCTGCTCCTTCGGAAGTTCTCCGAGGAGGTACTTCTCGGCGGCGTGTAGCCGCACTGCTTCGTTATGGTCCATTTGTGTCATCCGATGAGTAGTGCATGAGGGGGCCAGTTCGTTTCACACACCATCTCACGCGGAAAACCTCCCGGAGCGCTCCTGCTTGTCTTTCTCATACAAAACACGGAACTTATCCTTGGCTCGGTGGAGTAAAACCCGGAGATAATCGCGGTCCACGCCAAATTGCTCGCAGACTTCGTCTTTGTCTTTTTCCTCCAGGAAAAAGGCGTGCAGGAGCTCCCGGTCTTTCTTGGGCAGGTCTTCCAGAACCTCACGAACCCGCTCCTTCATCTGTTTTGTAACCAAGAAGCCTTCGACATCTACGGCGTGGTCGGGCAGCTCCAGGTAGGAGTCGTCCCAAGGACTGGTTTTGGACGACGCGCGGTAGAACTCCCGTAAGACGAAGTTACAAGTGGAGTTAACGAAAGCGCCAAAACGTTCGGGCTGACGGACCTCGCCGTTGCGGACCTTGATAAGCACACGGATGTACGTCTCCTGGCGAAGGTCTTCGACGGTTTCCGAGGCAAGCATCCTCGCTCGCAGCTTGATCCGGAGAAGCTGCTCAAAATAGGCAACAAAATGCTGTTCCGTCGAGGGATCTCCCTCGCGGAGGCGCTCCACGTATTCCCTGGTGAACGCGAAGAGTTCCACGTAGCCCTCGAATTTGTGATGAGGAGTATATCCGCGCCACCTACTAGGAGCAATGCTCCCGATTTCCCATTTTGAACCGTTCTTTTGAAACGAAATGCCTAGCTCGCGCACTAATCGAATGTAGGAACCAAGCGAAAGCTTGAGACTCCTTCAGCGAAGGGACTGATCCCCTGTCCCGCGCGTGTCCCACCAGGGCGCATCTGAGTTGGACCTGGACCGGCAAGGATGCGCCTCCCCACCATGGGGAGGGTCAAGGAAACTGGAGGCTCTGTGTCGCGTTCGTCGCAAAATCCCAACGCTTTCCATTTTATGCCGTGGCCTGCTGCCGAGAATGGGCTGTTTCCAAGTTCGCGAACAGCGGGCGCGCGCGCCGCAGGCTCATGCGTCACGGCTCTGAACATTGAGTTTGTTGCAAAGCCCAACGAAGCCCATAAGGTGCAGGTAGCCTTGCCTGCAGCCATAAACGGTGCGCTTGGGGAGGTAGCCGGTTTCGCGGGAACCTTTGTGATGGTTGCAAACCACGAAGCGCGGCTCGTCACCGTCGTAACATTGTGGAGCGGCGAAGACCGTCTGCAGCGCTGCAGTGAAAATCTGCGTTGGTTGCGAGCTTTATTGGCGCCGTATCTGGACCATTGTCTGCGCGTTCAAACACTGACTACCTATATTCCCAGGACGCCGGATGCATCGCAGGAGTTCGAAGAGTCCTGCTCGGGGAGGGCCTTGGAAACGGGTTCGAGCGAACGGGAATCGCTTTGCGTGGCCTGACGACAAATTCGAAGATTCGGGAAGTCGTTTATAAGCACATGAAACAATTTGAACTCTGCGTAGCACTGGAAATGATTTTTCGCCGGAATCCGCCGATCTTGCGGCAACGGCAAAGTGCCTTCGCAACATCCAACTTTTCTAAGTGTTTGACAAAGAGGGGGGTTGCGGCGGCATGGGACTTGCAAAACGGGAGTTGGGGGCCATATCAGAGATGCTTGAGGACAAAATCTGCGCAGTGGATTTTTGTGAAGGGGCCGCTGTGGCTTCACTGGCTCAGCAGGATTTTTGCCTGAACCACTTCATAGAACTTTGCTACGAAAACTTGCAACGAATCGATCCACGTGCCCAGAAGTTTGGGCGAGTGCCGCTGGATCTGCCGACCTTGAGGTCCTTTATCGAGGAATGCTCGCGGAGAGCCTTGGACATCGCCTTGCACTGCGAAGACATGGATAATTTGCAACGCGGCCGCCTGCTGGACATTCTTCTCTGGGCCGGCGAACTCTTCCTACTCTTGCGAGCTCCTCGGCGCGGTTTTGCAGATTCCCTCTTGCAAGAACACGACCCCGTTCTCACTCGCCTGGCCGCCCGCCAATTCTAATGCTTGTCCTAAACACTCACTGTTACTGAAAACGCTCAGCCCCACTCAACCCTCACTTCGAGCAGCGCGAAACCTCTTCGCCATCGCGTATTTCTTGCGATGAAATCCCTCTGCTCTTTCTCCGCCCATCGCCAGCCACTCCTACCCCATCCTGAAATACCGCTCTGCTCTGTTCCGCGCCCTGCGGGGCTCCATATGTTTCGTCAACGCAGCCAGGCCGTCCGGAGTTGGCTTACGAAGACTTCTGTGACGGCGACAACGCAACAGACGCTTCGCTAGTGAGCACGCGAAAAACAAATGTCTCCTGAAGATACAGCCTTACCACGGAATCGGTGTGGCCGAGATAGCCGATGGAAACATCCTGCCCGATGTTCAGCTCGAAATCGCCGCCGCGCATAGACAGCACGAACGCACCTTCGATCGCTGGAGCCCAGATCAGATTGCCGTCGACGATACGCTTAACGTGCTCAAGGACGGGATACCCGTGATCGCGAGTTTCGGCGAGCGCCGTATACTCATGGGCTCCGAGCAGGACCGAGTAGGGGCCGTTCACACCGACCAAGCGTAGTTGGCTCAATGCGTGTGCCACCGCGTCCGGATAATCGCGAACATCGGCTGGAAGCGTCTCAATGGGATTGCTGGTGCCTTCTCGAATGCCTTGGATGCCCGCGTCGTGGTATCCGTTGAAGATGGCCCGATCTTCGGCAAAGGCAAGTTTCTTCGCGGCGTCTTTTGCAGGCTGCCAATCGGAATCATCCGATCCACGTTCGACGTCATCAATGGTCTGACGCGAAAGCTCGAAAGGCACGCGCAACTCCACGAGAGGCTTGACCTCTCGTTGTCTTGCGAGGATGCCATCCGCAGGAGCGGAGATCGACCGCAGATGGCCGGTCGCAACTCCAGGGACAGCGATTCCTCCTGCCGAAGGCACATCAACAGCCCGTCGTCCGGCTAGATACCGCTTGAGTGTCCTATTCGTTTCTTCCTCAATCAGCGACCATGCAGCGTCAGAGATGGGAGCTAACTCCCGATGCAGGTTATTCATTTTTCTGTCCTTTAAGGGATCCTATTTTGAGTGTTCCAAGTGGCGTATCGTCCGCGGACGGTGCCGAAGGCGCGTCCGATCTCTGCGATGCTTCGATTGCGGGAGAGTTCGGCGTGTCCGCGCTGACGCTGTCGAGAAACGTCGACGACGGCACAAAAAACAAACTCCCGGTAACTGCTGTGCTGAAATCGAGCAATCGATCGTAGGTGCCCGGGGGACGTCCGACGAACATGTTCTGAAGCATCGTTTCGGTGATGCGCGGAGTGCGGCTATAACCGATGAAGTAGGTCCCAAACTCGCCGTGGCCAGGTCGCCCGAAGGGCATGTTGTCTCTCAGTATCTTGACCTCTTTTCCGTTTTCCTCGATTACGGTGAGCGCATTGTGCGCGTACGGCGGCTTCTCGGCGTCGTTCAATTCGATGTCCGAGAGTTTCTTGCGGCCAATAATGCGCTCCTGCGTTTCAACCGGAAGAGCATTCCATCCCTTCATGTCGTGAAGATACTTCTGCACGATGACGTAGCTGCCCCCCACAAAGGCCGGATCCTCCTCACCGACAATGGCCGCCTCGTGCGCTGCATCGCCTCTCGGATTTTCTGTGCCGTCGACGAATCCGATAACATCGCGAGCATCGAAATAGCGGAAGCCGTGAACCTCGTCGGCAACCGAAAGTTCATCACCAATGTTGTCCATGATCTGCGTGGCCAATTCAAAACAGAGGTCGGCGCGTTTGGCTCGAATATGAAACAGAATGTCACCTGGAGTGGAGACGGCATGGCGGTCGCCGGAGCGAATCTCCCGAAACGGATGGAGCTCGGCGGGGCGAGGTGATCCAAAGAGTTTGTCCCAGGCGTCCGTGCCGAATCCAACGACACAAGTAAGACCGGCTTCCACGTCCCGAAACTCTACAGCGCGCACGAGCCCTGAGAGGTCCGCGCAGAAGGATCGCAACGTCGCATAATTGTCCTGCTCTGGGCGAATGCAGACGACGAGGAATATCGCCGCGCGGGTCAACGGGCCGACCACATTCTGCGGAAGAACGATCTCGTTTAGTCCCTTGGGTGTGTCCATTATTTGAATCTCAATGCACGATGATTCCCACCCATTTGAGTATTCTCAATACTCGACAGGTGCAGAAGATCCGACAGGCCCGAAAAAATATCAGGTTCTGGCTCGCACGCTTAGCCTTTTGTGATGATGGCCACCTCGGTGGCAATCAAAAATGCCAACACCGCAGGTCGTCGTTTGCGGGTTGCCCACCGGCGGCGAGCGCATAGAATATATCAAACTCCTTCAGCTAAAGAGGAGAGCCGCTGGCACCGGGAATCAGCTTGGATGATATTCGGAACTACGCATCGTAAGAATTGTCCCATGACTGTCACACGGAGGCTGGTTTTGCTGCCCCAATTGACTATGCTGACGCGGAGGGATCATGCGGATGTGACTTGCTAAGTGAGTCAGGTGCGACCATACGAGCCGCTCAGGACATACTTGAGAGTCTGATATGGAAACGACGGGTTGGAGCAAAGGTTGTAGCGTTATTGTTCCCTCCTGTTCCCTCGCGAGGGCAGGCCCAGGAAGAACAGCGGGAGTTAGTTAGTTGAAAAGAAAGAACAAAGATTTTTGGTGGAGCCGATGGGATTCGAACCCACGACCTCCTCGATGCCATCGAGGCGCGCTCCCAACTGCGCCACGGCCCCACCGGGTCGTCACTTTTTCAATACTAGCATCCGAAGATTGATGTCGTCTACACGGCGTCGCGGAGATGTGAGAGGAAGGCGTGATGCGCGCGGGACAAAGAACGCCCGCGGAGAATGACGGCGCCGATCGTGCGTGCGGCGGCAGCGTCTTCGATGCGCACGAAACGGCAGCGCGATTTTTTCTCGACGGCCATTTCTGGAACGATGGAAACGCCCATTCCGGCTCCCACCATACTGAGAAGACTGCTGAACTGGCCGCTCTCGAAAATAATTTGAGGGTGCAGGCGGGCGCGGTCGCAGGCGGCGACGGCGTTGTCGCGGAAGCAGTGGCCGTCGCGCAACAAAAGAAAAGGCTCGGCCCGAAGATCTTTAAGCGAAATCGATCGGCGTTTTGAAAATTTGTGGCCTGCGGGAAGTGCGGCGAAAAAGCGTTCGCTGAGCAAGGAAAAGGTTTCGAATTCGTGGCCGCGGATGGGCAGCGCGAGAATGGCGATATCCACCTTGCTGCCGCGTATTTGATCGAGGAGGATGGGCGTGATTTCCTCGATTACCGTGAGCCGCACCTGAGGGAATTTCCTCGAAAACCAAGTCAGGCGCTGCGGAAGAAAATAGGGAGCGACGGTGGGGATGACGCCGATGGTGACGGAGCCGCCGACGGAATCTTTCTGCTCGGCGACATCGCCACGGGCAGCCTCGAGTTCGCGGAGGACGGAGCGGGCGCGCGGAAGAAAGGTTTGGCCAAGTTCGGTGAGACGCACGGAACGGCCGAGGCGGTCGAATAGGCGCGCGCCAAGCTCGTCTTCCAGTTTCATAATCTGCTGGGAGAGCGATGGCTGGGAGACGTGAGACTGCTCGGCGGCGCGGCTGAAGGAGCCGGCCTCCGCTACGGCGCAGAAGTAGCGAAGTTGATGAAGCTCCATTAGACACTCTCATTTTTCGCCGCGGGCTGTCAGCTCAGTTCAGCTCGCACGGGCAAGAAATCGCGCTCAAAATGTGATTTGCGTCCCACCAAGCTATAGGCTTGGCCTATCCATCGTATCCGAACTATATATTGGAAGTATAGCGTGGGAGGGCGTAGTTTTTGAGAAGCGCGCAGAATTCTGCTCCCATGGGCTGACGCTGCGGGCAAACTGAGGAGGAATCATGGCGGAAGAAAAAAAGATTATGACGACGGATGCAGGCCGGCCGGTGGGTGACAATCAGAACTCGCTCACGGTGGGGCCGCGCGGGCCAGTCGTTTTTGAAGATTTTTTGTTATTTGAAAAGATGGCGCACTTCAACCGGGAACGCATCCCGGAGCGCGTGGTGCACGCGAAAGGCTCGGGCGCGCATGGACATTTTGTCTGTACGAGTTCGGAAATCACCAAGTACTCGACGGCAAAGTTGTTCAATACCGTGGGTAAAAAGACGCCGACGTTCATCCGCTTCTCGACGGTGGGCGGCGAAAAGGGTTCGGCAGACACGGCGCGCGATCCGCGCGGCTTTGCGTTGAAGTTCTACACCGAAGAAGGCAACTGGGACATGACGGGAAACAACACGCCCGTCTTTTTCATCCGCGACCCGCTGAAATTCGGCGATTTCATTCACACGCAGAAGCGCGACCCGGAAACAAACCTCAAATCGCCCACAATGATGTGGGATTTCTGGTCGCTTTCGCCGGAATCGCTGCACCAGGTGACGATTCTCTTTTCCGACCGCGGCACTCCCGACGGCTATCGCCACATGAACGGCTACAGCAGCCACACGTTTAGCTTGATCAATGCAAAGAACGAACTCTTCTACGTGAAGTGGCACTTCAAAACGAAGCAGGGAATCAAGAATTTCTTCCGCGAGGATGCCGGCGCGATGGAGGGCAAAGATCCGGATTATTCGCAGCGCGATCTTTTCAACGCCATTAAGACTCAGGATTTTCCGAAGTGGCGCGTATGCGTGCAAATCATGCCGGAAAAGGATGCGGAGACGTACCATCTCAATCCGTTCGATCTTACCAAGGTGTGGCCGCACAAGGACTACCCGCTGCATGAAGTCGGCGAACTCGAACTCAACCGCAATCCAGAGAATTATTTCGCGGAAGTCGAGCAGGCGGCATTCGAACCGAGAAACGTCGTGCCCGGCATGGGCTTTTCGCCGGACAAGATGCTGCAAGCGCGCCTGATTTCCTATCCAGATGCGCACCGCTATCGTTTGGGCGTGAATTACGATTCCCTGCCCGTGAACAAACCGCAGTGTCCTTTCCACACTTATAACAAGGACGGCGCGATGCGTTTCGATGGCAATCAAGGCTCGGCAGTGAATTACGAGCCGAACAGTTTCGGCGGGCCAACGCAGGATCCAAAATATACAGAACGGCCGAAAATGGTAAGCGGCACGGTGGCGAGGCACGATCACCGCAGCGATGCCGACTATTATTCTCAACCGGGAAATCTATTCCGCCTGATGCCTGCGGACGCCAAGCAGCGGCTGATCGACAACATCGTTTCGAGCCTCGGCAACGGCGTGCCGCAGCGCATCCAGGAACTGCAGATTCAACACTTCTACAAAGCCGATCCTGCCTATGGCGGCGGCGTTGCCAAAGGGCTGGGCCTGAACATCGACGCGATCATCGCCAAGAAGCAGGCCAGCGCCGCGGATTGAGAACAGCTGTGAGTTGTTCCTTCGTGGTTCTCTAAGTATCGATGTATTAACGGCCAAAGAAAAAATACAAGCAGCGCGGGGCGAGCCAGATTGGTTCGCCCCCTGTTGTTTTAGCGCACCGGCAGCCCCGCAAGTTTTGTTTTGCCGCGCCAGTTTGGGGTAAGGTGTAGCGCGGCGTTGCGATCAGCGAAACGGCGAGGCCCATGGCGAAACTCACTTTTCTTGGCGCGGCAGGATGCGTTACCGGATCAAAATATCTCGTGGCAGCGGCCGGCAAGCGTCTGCTCGTCGATTGTGGCCTCTTTCAAGGCTCGCCGGAACTCAGCGATAGAAATTACAAACCGCTTTCCGTCGATCCGAAGACGATCAATTACGTCGTTTTAACGCACGCGCATCTGGATCACACGGGCTGGCTTCCCGTGCTGGTCAAGGATGGATATCAAGGTCCGATTTTCGCAAATCCCGCGACGATTGATTTGACCACGCTTCTCTTGAAGGACTCTGCGCACCTGCAGGAAGAAGACACGTTGCATGCCAAAAAAGGCAAATACAGCCGGCACGCAAATCCGGAGGCGCTCTACACGAAGGAAGATGTCGATCCGGCGCTCAGGTTGCTGAAACCCATGCCGCGCAGCGGCGGGTTCGACATCAGCCCCGAGTTCCATGTGACCTCCTACGATGCGGGGCACATCCTGGGCTCGTCGAGCCTGGAACTCATCATCACCGAGAACGGAAAAAGGATCGTCGTCGTGTTTT
The DNA here is from genome assembly GCA_963843265.1 of uncultured Acidobacteriota bacterium. Lineage (GTDB taxonomy): Bacteria > Acidobacteriota > Terriglobia > Acidiferrales > UBA7541 > Acidiferrum. The sequence continues at coordinate 56,282 of CAWJJR010000012.1, forward strand.
CGGGGGACGTTGGACGATACAGCCAGCCAATCTTGAAAGATCCGACCACGCCGCTATCGAAAGCGGATGTTCTGCTTTGCGAATCTACTTATGGCGACCGGGAGCACGCGTCGGGTGACCCGGCCGAGTTGTTGGCTGACATCGTCAACCGCGTCGCGAAGCGCGGCGGATCCATCGTGATTCCGGCGTTTGCCATCGGGCGCACGCAAACCTTCATGTACTACCTGCGCCAGCTCGAAGACCAGCAGCGAATTCCCCGCCTTCCTGTGTTCGTCGACAGTCCCATGGCTTTGAGCGCCACGGATTTGTATTTGAAATACAAAGAGGACCACGACCTCGACTACTCGCGCGAGGAAGGCAGCGACGGCAAGGGCGACCCCCTGGACGTGCACGAATTTCACCTCACGCGCTCTGTCGAAGAATCGAAGGCCATCAATAATGTCAAAACGCCTTGCATCATCGTCTCCGCCAGCGGAATGGCCTCGGGAGGCCGTGTGCTGCACCATCTAGCGCAGCGTTTGCCGGATGCGCGGAATGCCGTCATTTTGGGTGGTTTCCAGGCCCAGGGAACACGCGGGCGCGCGTTGCAGGAGGGCGCAAAAGTGCTGCACCTTTTCGGGCAGGCCGTGCCTGTCCACGCCGAGATTCTGGAAATGGGTCAGTTCTCCGCACATGCTGGGAAGAGCGAGTTACTGCGCTGGCTGACCGGGCTTCCCGCGCCTCCAAAGCAGACTTATTTAACCCATGGGGAACCGGAAGCCGCCCAAGCCTTGCAGGGCGCGATTCAAGACCAGTTCAAATGGAAGGTTGCGGTAGCGCGGTACCTGGATACAGTCGATTTGGCAGGTTGATCGAGTCCAAAATATTTTTGGCCATTCAGGAAACTAATTTCGAGCTGGCATCGTCTATACACATAAGACCACTCGCGGGGTAGGGGGCTAACCACCACAGGGCAACCGACCGTCAGTCTCCTACCCCTAAAAATCTGGAAGCATCGGAATTTCAAGTACTGGGATGGGTTAAGAGGAATCCGGGCGCTAGACGCTTTATCGGCTGCGACGGTTTTTGTCGTTAAGAATTTGCTGCCCTTTCGGTAAGGCGTGATAGCCTTTCCTCGGCGGCAGCGAGCGTAGTTTCCTTTTTGCAAAACGTAAAGCGGACCTGCGCTGCGCCGTCTTGAGCGTCGTTGTAGAAGCTTGAGCCGGGAACCACGGCGACCCCGATTTTTTCCACCAAAAACTTGGCGAACGAGACATCCCGCGAGGCCGCCGGGAATTGGTGGGCGGGAAAATCGAACCTCGAGATATCCGTCATGATGTAGTACGCACCGCGAGGCTTGTAAACCGTGAAGCCGGAAGCGGTGAGGATTTTGAGCAATCGCTCGCGGCGCGCAGTGTAGTCCGTGGCGAGCTTGTCGTAGTAGGACTGCGGCGATTTTAGTGCGATGGCGCCCGCCTGTTGCAAAGGCGCCGCCGCGCCGACCGTAAGAAAATCGTGCACTTTGCGAATAGCCGCGGTTGCCTCCGGCGAAGCAATCGCCCAGCCCACGCGCCAGCCGGTAACACTGTACGTCTTGGACATGCCGTTGATCACAATCGTGCGACCGCGCATGCCGTCGATGCGCGCCATCGAGATATGCTCCGCCCCGTCATACAAAATGTGCTCGTAAATTTCGTCCGTGATGCAGTAAGCGTTCCAGCGGACGCAAAGGTCGCCGATAAATTCGAGCTCAGCGCGGCTGAAAACCTTTCCGGTGGGATTGTTCGGCGTGTTCAGAATGATCGCTTTGGTGTGTGGGCCGAAAGCCGCGGCCAGTTCCCTTTCGTCGAAACTCCAATCCGGGGGGCTCAACTTCACAAAACGCGGCGTGGCCCCGCTCAAGATCGCATCCGGCCCATAATTTTCGTAAAACGGCTCGAACACCACGATCTCATCGCCAGGATTAATGATGGCCAGCATGGTGGACATCATCGCTTCCGTCGAACCGCAGCAAATCGTAATCTCGCGTTCAGGATCGACGCGGATGCCCTGCGTCCGCTCAAATTTCTCGACAATGGCGTCACGCAGCGGTTTGGCGCCCCAGGTTATCGCATATTGATTGATGTCGTCGGCGATGGCCTGCCGCGCCGCTTCCTTGATCTCCGCAGGCGCGGCGAAATCGGGAAAGCCTTGCGAGAGATTGACAGCGCCGTGCTTCATCGCCAGACGCGTCATCTCGCGAATCACGGATTCGGTGAATTTTTCAGCTTTTGCCGAGAGCATGCGGCGAGCGGCCTGCGCCATGCCAGTTTCAGAGGGGTTCATTTAACCTGCCAGAAGATCTGGATTGTCAGCGCAATCGCGGCGGAAAAAATGGCTCGCCGAAGGTTTATCGGCGGTGCCCTGCTGCCGACGCAGACGTAGACGTAGCAGACGCGCCCGGCTGACCATAAATCATCCGGTAGACTTCGGAATTGCGCAAGACGATTTGCACGTAATCGCGTGTTTCGCTGAAGGGAATGGATTCCACGAGCTCGGGTATTTCGTCGTAATTGCGCTCGGCTTTCCACGCCGCGATGCGGTCTTCCCCGGCGTCGAATGCCGCCAGCGCGTAAGCGGGCGCTCCCGTCAACTTCACGAGTCCGGAAATGTACAGCATACCAAGCTGGATGTTGTAGTCGGGCTGGAAAAGCTTGGCCGGCGAAAAACGTACGCGAAGCTGCTTGGCCAGTAGCCGTCCCGTTTTCGGGATGACTTGCATCAATCCGATCGCGTCTTGTGGCGAAAGCGCGTCGGCCTGAAAAGTGGATTCCTGCCGCATCAAACCGGCCGCGAGCATGGGATCGAAATTGTTCTTGGCAGCCTCGCGCCGGATCACGGATTCATACGGAAGCGGGTAAAGCACCTTCCAGACGTCGATAGGCAGGTCGCCGAATTTGCGTGCATCAAAATTGGGAACCATGACGCGCCCGTAAGCCATGCCCACGGCAAAATGGCCCTGATCGAATGCGGCTTGCGCGGCTTCGTACAGAAAGCGCGGCGATGAAGTAGCGAAGTACGCGTTCTTCAGCTCAAGCTCCGCCGCAGAATCAAACGCGATCGTGCGCAGCGCCTGCGCGCGCGCCCAGCGATCAGCCGCGGCGGGGGGAATCGGCTCATCAAACGGCCGCAGCGCCGGCGGCGGAGGAATCTTATCCAAAATTTCCGGAGCTGGCGGGTCGGCGGCAGCCGCATTGGGGCCAAGCTTACTTAGGCGCTCCACGGCAGCATGGCCAAAATAAGTTTGCGGAAATCGGTCCGCGTCCTTCTCATAGTAGGCATGCGCTTCGGCCACTTTTCCATTGCGTTCCGCATCCCGCCCCAGCCAATAGACCGCGTCGGGAGTGTCCGCCGATGCCGGATACCGCAGTAGAAATGCCGTGAGCCTTTGTTCCGTATCAGCCTGCCGATTCAGATAGGACACCCACGCGACGCGCCATTCCGCATTGAACGCGTTTCTCCCGCTCGGGAAAGTATCCACAACGCGCTGGTAGTAGCTGGCGGCTTTGGTGCGGTCGAGGTTCACCCAATAATAGTTCCCCGCCGCCATCAGCCCGTCTTCGTTCCATTTGCTCAGCGGATATTTCTGCGTGAGCTCGTTCAGCGCCGCGAACATTTCGTCGGTCTTCTGATAGGAACGATAAAATTGCGAGAGCGCGTAAAGCCGTTCCGCATCCACCTCGAAATCCGAAGTTTTGAGCGAGACAAGAAGTTTCGGCGAGCCTTTCAGCTGCACCCGCGCTTCCGCCACCCGGAGTTCCGCCAGTTGCCGGTTGGGATTCTGAGGATCTTGCAGCATCCCCAGGAGCTTCTCGAATTCCACTCGCGCTTCTTTCCATTTATGCGCGTCATAAAACGCCTGCGCCCGCTGCTGCTGCAATTCAACGCCGGGATAGGGATACTCCTTGCCCATCTCGTGCATGATTTTCTTTAGCGGGCTCTCGGCGTCCTTCGCTTCATCGCTCTGCGAATACTTATAGAAAACTGCCTGGTAATCACGGGCCGCCTGCGCGAGCTGATGCGCTGCCTGATACGCCTGAGCCCGGAGAAGAAGCATCGCGGGGCGAGTATCCGTCGCCGGATAAGAGTTCAGCGCATCGATGGCGTCCTGCGGGTGGCCCAGTTCCGTCGCCAGCGGCGCAAGGCTCGCGAGCAACTGCTCCTTCATCGCCGTGTTCGGATAGTCGTGTTGCACCGTCTCCAAATCGTCGAGCGCTTCCTTCGAGTGCCCAAGCGCATGTTCAGCCTGCGCCGTCCAGTAGAGAACGTACTCGCGAAGAACTGAGTCTGAGCTGGCCTTGTGGAACCACGCCAGGGCTTGCAGGCCCCGCTTTTTCGAGTAATCGTCAGAACCGAGCGCCAGCGCCGCGCGCGCGCCCCATACATTCGCAACATTATTCGTAGCAAACGCGGAAAGTTTGCCGTAAGCGCCCGGCTCCGCGAAATGCAAATCGCGCGCCAGCTCCGACAGTTCTTTTTGCCGCGCACGATCTTCTGGCGTGTCTCCCGCAACAAGTTGCGGAGCCGCCGTTTCTGGCACGCAGCCCGCCCGGCACGGTACGGGCTCCGGCTTTTTAATTTTCTTTTTCTTGTGAGTACGCGAAGGCGCCCGTCGCGCCGCTGGTGTGCCGCTGCCGCTGGCCACGAGCCCGAACGCCAGCATCATGGCGCACACGCTCAACGCCGCCGCGGCCCAGCTTCTCGCCGCGCCCGCATTTCCAGCCGCAATCTTAGCGATGCCGCGCAGGCGTGGCGTACGGGTATTCGCCGAGAGCGTGTGCATCGCCCTCCGCGAGGATTTCCACCATCCAGCGATAAAAGTAATCCACTGGGTGGTCCATGATGGGTTTGAAACGCCGGTCGTATTCTCGATGAGCTTTTTCAATGTCGTCTTTCAATCGGATGCAGAGATCCTTCTTTTCGCGGCCTAGCCGCACCTGCTCCGGTCTCAGCATTTTAATATCTTGCATCGAAACTTTCGCCACCCGATTTGCGCGCCTGTGCAATTCCTGTTCCTCGGGCGAAAGTTGGTTGACGTCGAACTCGTCTTCGAACCCATGCCCCGCCTCAATCTCCGGCTCCCCGGGCTCGATCAATTCGATCGCTTCCGGCTCGGCATCCAGCTCGATGACCGGCTCCAGTTCCGGAGCGGACGGCACACCATGCGGCGCAGTCGGCTCGATCCGCGGTGGAGCTTGCACCGTAGCTCGTGCAGGCGCATGCGCCATCGGCGTGGGCACGGAAGGTTGCGGTCGCACAGGCGGCGTCGCGGGTTCCGCTCCAGCCGTGCTAATTAGATGCGTGATTTGCTCTTCCAGCGGCGACCGCTGCCCGGGCTGCATCGACATCGCCACGAACCGCGACAATACTTCCAGCGCCGCCGACAACGACGCCGCCGAAGTCTGCGCTCTCAGCATCGACGGCAATGCATTCGTCGGCTTCGAACTCGCACACGCCGACACGATATCGCCCACGGCCTCATGCAGCTCGTTGGCGTTCCGCTGAATCCGCTCGAGATTCTCACGCAAGGCGCGCGATACGGCTTGTTCCACGGCGTTTGGCTCTTGTGCCATTCCTGTTTTCTGGGGTCTGTTCCCGAACCTTCGTCCGCAATGCCCCTTCTCGTGATTTTGGAAGCTAACCTACCCGTAGTCAACCACCTGCCAGTACCCATGTGCCCAATCGTTGCTTAATCGACCCCCTCACCGCCCCTCCCGCTGCACACTGCCGACCCCAGCACCAGCCTTTTCACCTGAAAGCCACAAAGCCGCAACAGGCGACTCGTTAATACTTCTAATTTTCAGAGGTGCTATCCTCGTGCCGTGGGCTCTCCCGAGGACCGAACCGATCCGCTGGTCATCTAATGTCTATGTTCGGCCATCCCGAAAGGTAAGCAAGGAAGGTTTCCCGCCCGTGCCGCGAATCGCCAATCGAAACGCCAAGCTTTTAAGAGCAGCCGGCCCCTGTTTTCTCTTAATCTCAGTGGTCGCTGCGGCGACCCTCGCCACCGCAACCGCCTCTCAGGGCCTTCCGTCCACTTCTCCGCAGCCTCAAGACTCGAGCCCTCTCCCCTCCAACGCGCAAGCCGCACCGCGCGTCGTTGACAGTGTCTCGCACGAGGGCCCCTTCCCCCTCGATAATCAGCAATTCACCGTCGTCTTGCACAACAAACTGCTTCTCGACAATTCTCATCGTCCCCCGACCGCCGCCAACTCCACCTCCACGTTGTTGCGTCTCGAAATTCTCGATAACCAGGCAAATTCCGTCTACCAAGAGACCTTTCCTTACAACCTGGACCAGGGTCATTTCACTCAGACTCTCTCCGCCTCCGCGTCGCTTCTCCGCGGCACCGGCGGCACAGCTCTCGTCATCCGCTTTCTCGAACGCCCCGGCCCCTCTACGGTGACAAAATCCCCACCCACGCCATTGGCGAAAGAATCCTGGCAAGTCTTTGGCCTGGTCAACGGCCGCCTCGCTCCCTTCGGCCCGGTACTTCCGCTCGGCCACGGCACCGATATCACCGTCAGCGGCACGCTTGCCGCCGTAATGATCACTAATGGCATAGAGGTAATGCCCATGGCCAGCACCGCCGAGGTTTTAGCCTTCCGCGTTTGGACCGGCAATTTCTACGCCTTGGTCCCGGTCCGATTCGACTGGCCCCACGGCAAATGGGGCGAAGGCCAAGAGTGCTACTCCACCAATACTGGCACGCTCACCGAACGAGGCTGCCTCATGCCCCTCGAAGCCGCCCCCCAGCCTCTCCCGCCCGACGCCGACCCCGTATACGTCAACCTCTTCGAAGCGCCCGACGGCAACGTCCGCAATTCCATCACCGTCGGCATAGGCCCCGACTCGCACCCCGAATTCCTGGACATGATGGCCATCGTCCAATGGCAATCCCAAGGCCAGCGCGTCGAATGCACTTTCCGAACCCTCTGGCTCCGCATCCGCATCAATGGCCACGAAGGCTGGGTCCAAGGCCAGCAAGCCTTCGCCGCCCTCGGCCTCCCCCTCACCAGCCCGCGATGAATCTCCGACGAAAATCTGCGTCGACCGGCGGCTGTCCCGGAAATAGCTTCCGTTCATTTTCAGCTCGGTCCGGAGAGACCGCGGAGGGTGCCCCAGGTTCGTTTTGAAGCTGTGAAGAAACTTAGTTGGAGCATTCCGCGGGGAGGGTGTTAGAAGATTGCTGTGCGGACGGGTCGTTCCGGGTAAGGAATCAGAAGGTATAGTTTATTATTCGCTGGGCCGGTGGATTTCCTTGCTGGCCTCTCGGCGTGACTATGATGTTTTGTCTCTCAGGTGATTGCCGGGGCCGGTCGCAACTTTCGCAGGCGGATCCAGTGCTGCAGGTTGTAGGTAAGGCAGGCCCACAGCATCTCCATCTGCACTTTCACCAAACCGCGCACATGAAACTGCCGCAGGCCCAGTTTGTTTTTGATCCACGCGTGGCAGAACTCTGCCACCTGGCTGCGGCGGCGATACTGGGCGCGCGCCTCGTCCGTGGCCATCTTCTCCCGAAACGCCAGCATGACCGCACTCTCTTCGCTGCGAACCACCGAACGGCCTTGCTTCTGGTTCCCCGGACAACACTGTGGTTTACGTGCGCAGCTTTGGCAATCCCGCCACTCCGCCTCGTAGCGATAGTACGCGAAGCCTCTCCCCTTCGTGTGCCGGCAGTCGTAAGGTAACTCCTTGCCTTCGGGACAGACATAAACGTCTCGTTCGCGGTCGTAGACAAACGCGCTCGATGGCAGACAATTCATGGTGGCGGCCCGGCTGAGCTTCTCCTTTTCGGTTAGGCTGCCCAGAAAATTTATTTTCCGTTCGGCCATATTTTCAATCGTTTCTCGCGTGGTGTAGCCGGCATCCGCCACCATCTGTTGCGGCTCTTTCTCCAGCCGTTCTTTGATACGCTCCACCGCCGGCAGTAGCTGCGCGCTGTCGTTGGCTTCCTGCGTCGCGGCCACGCCCACGATCAGCCCGTGCGCCGCGTCCGTGGAAATCTGCGCGTTGTAGCTCAGCGATAATCCTCCATCGGAGTGGTGCATCACTCGCGCTTGCGGATCGCTCGTGCTCACGCGCGCGTCGCTCTTGGCTTTCTCTCCGCTCTTGCGTTCCTTCAACTTCTGCAACTCTTCCAGCGCGCTCTCCAGCCGCTCTTGTTGCTCGCGCCGCGCACGAGCCTGAGCTTGCTTTGCTTTCGGGCTGGCTTCTTCGTTCCGCGGATCGCCCATCTCCTTGACGCGTTGCCGCGCCCGCTCTAGATGCCCCTGAATCGTTCCTTCCCGCTGATAACTCCGCGTGCTCGCCAATGCCTTGATCTTTGTGCCGTCCTGCATCACCTGTTCCAGCGTGATCAGCCCCTCTTTGTTGAGCGCCGCCAACACCTGCGTGAACAACTCGTCCAACTCTTTCTGCTTCTCCACGCGGAAATCCGCCAGCGTGTGATAGTTCACTTCCTCCAGCCCCGTCAACCATTGGAACGCGGGATCGTACTCGCACCGCCGCGCCACTTCCCGCGCCGAACCAATCCCCTGGCTGTAGGCGTACACCCACAAACTGATCAGCAGTTGCGGATCAAACGCCGGCCGACCGCCTTCTTTCGAGCTGCTCTCGATGGCTCGATAAAACGAACTCAAATCCAATTGCCCGACCAAAGTCCAAATGGCCCGCGCCGGATGGTCTTCGCCGATAAGTTTCTCCACATCCACAGCGCGCCAGCTCATCTGCTGCCGGTTCACATAGTGGATTAGGGGTTTGTTGCTCGCATTTTCTTGGCTCATGCCGCGAGCTTACGATACGCTTCCTTTTTCGCAAGAAAGAAATTCGGAGGGTTTTTTCACAGCTTCTTTTTGAACCTGGGTCTTGGGGTTGAAGTTCTTTTTCAAGCCGAGGGGCAGACGGGACCCTCCTCTTCTAACTATTCGCCACCAATCGTCCGTCTCAGCTAACTCCCAAATTCCCACCAACCACCTCAATCCACTCCACTTCCCCGTCTCACGTTCGAATGATATCCACTCAATAATAGCTATTGACAGTAATGCGAATCCGTGCTACTCTAGAGTATTTCCATAAATAATGTAGCTTGACGAAAGGGTAGGTAGGGGGCAGAGTGTGTTCATGCGAGCCATACCTGTTCCGATGCGCAAGCGCATTCTGCAGCTCTATGAGAAGGGCAAGAGCACTCGAGAGATCTCTGAATTCTTGGGGTTTTGCGTGGCGGCGGTACGCCGGGTGCGCCAGCGGTTCCGGCAGCGCGGCACGCTCGAGCCCCAGACGCATTTGTGTGGACGCAAAACATTGCTCACGGAAGAGCGCAAGGAACGACTGCGCAAGCTGCTGTCCCAGCAGCCTGACGCCACCCTGACGGAGTTGGGCGCTCGCCTGGATCGTCCCTTTCCGACTTCCACGATCGATTTATGGCTGCGGCAACTGGGTTGGCGATATAAAAAAAACTCTGTTCGCCGCCGAACAAAACCGGCCGGACGTGGCCGAAAAAAGGGCTCGATGGCATGAACATCTGGCTGCGGAGCCGGTGTGTCGGCTGGTTTTTGTGGATGAAAGCGGGGCCAATACGAAAATGACACGCTTGCGCGGCCGGGCCCTGGCGGGAGGAAGACTGCTGGCGCGCATCCCGCACGGACACTATCAGACCAGCACGCTGATCTCCGGCATGCGCCTGCAGGGTTCTTGCGCCCCTTGGCTGTTTGAGGGCCCCATGAACGGCGAGATGTTTTTGGCCTGGGTCCGGCAAGGGCAGGCCCCCACCCTGCAAAAGGGGGACCTGGTGATCATGGACAATTTGGCGACTCACAAAATCGGGGGAATCCGCGAGGCCATCGAAGCCGCCGGCGCGCGGCTGCTCTACCTGCCGCCCTATTCGCCGGACTTCAACCCCATCGAAAACATGTGGAGCAAGATCAAGCAAATCCTGCGCGGGCAAGATCCTCGCACGGAGAGCGCCTTGCTCCTGGCCGCGAAAACGGCCTTCCAAGCCATTTCCAGCGCCGATTGCCAAGGCTATTTTTTTAGCGCTAGATACGCTATATGATTTATGGAATTGCTCTAGTGTATACTCAGCTCGCCACACTTCTCGTCCTTCGCATCCCCGCCGCCCACTTCCCGCCCCAATATCCCGCCTCCTATACTGTCCCTCGCAACCGCCTTTAGAATCAACACTTCCGCAAGTATTGATTTCAGTCAACTTAAAGTCTCCTGGAATCAGCGTTTACGAAAAACTGGGGGGGGACTCCCGTTATGGTTAACCAGATTTCCGACGAGGAAATCTGTCCTGACGAGGGTGGCGAGGAAGGACCTCTCTCCAGACGCGACGATCGCAGATCCCGACCGGGTCGGGACCGAACGTTCCGACCCGGTGGGAAAGCGTGTCTGCCCCGAGGAGCATCGCGACGAGTGCCGTCTCCGATCATTACGTCGTTACCTCTTTGCGTCATTACATCACGACTTCCCCACCCCAAAGCAGGCTCGGCCAACCTAATTCGACGTGGCGTTCGTCTGCAATTTTCCGACTTCAACCTTCAACTTTCGACTTTCGACCGTCAGCCATGGACTCCCGTCGAAAGGAGGCTTGACTACCCCAATTTGCTAGAAATGCTAAAATGGTTTCAGGGGGCGACACGGTTTCGACGGAAGCTGTCGCGGCCCGAAGGCATGCCGGGACCCACCTGCCCGTAACTTGGTGGAAACTAGAAATGCCAACAACAACTTGGCACTTGCTGCTTAATTAATTAAGCGCACGCTTCCCCGGGCTTTGCTCACGGGCCCGGCAAGAAGCGTCACACAGTGAGCTGGCCTGGGCCTTTCGGTCCGCAAGGCTCGGGCGAGAACCATCGGACTAGTTGGTTGCGCATCTTGCTCATTCCAAGCGCCGCCGGCGAACGCGCGATCAGCCCGCAAGGGCCGGGTCGCACACCGAATTGAGATAAGCATGTAGGCTTCGTGTCGTAGCGCTTTTCGGACGGGGGTTCAACTCCCCCCGCCTCCACCATCTTTCTAGTGTCCGGTGTCCATCGGGATCGCGTCGCCGGAGAAGGCGCGGTCGTCCCTCGGCTCCCTGCTCTCGGGTCCCTCCCCCGGATTCAAGGCCCTCGGGATCGCGATGATTTTCCGCGCTGGAAAAAACCGCGACGTCGAGCAAAAGCGGTAGTTCCACGTCGGCCGATCGCAGATTCTGAATCGCTAGATCGCCGATTCTGAAATGGGCCGCCGCTGCCAATCTGTTCCAAATCGACGCGGCTGAGTCGTGGCGGTTCAAGACTTTCCGACATCCACCAACCCTCCCGCATTTACGATCGCTGCATCCCTTTATTTTTCAGCGGTTTACAGGTGGAACGGCCAAGAAAACGGAAGTCCATCCTTGGGTAGATTCGTGCAGGTTCCTCTGCGAAGGTTCAGCGGCCCGACAACCAAGCCAAGCGCAGGCACCAACCCATTCGGTGCCGCACGAAGGAACGGGCTCCGCTCGGTGATTCTTGCAAGCGTCTCAACCAAAAACTGCAAAGCCCCAAAAACTCTCGAAATCGAGCAACCCTCGCGCAAACTTCCGACGCATTGAACGGCGCGAGTGGTGGCTCTGGGCAGCGGCGGCCATCGTCACTTTGCTCCTCACTCTCGGCCTGGCCTCGTTTCTTGTTCCGAACGCACAGCTTCAGCAGGACTACCACATCCAGAATATGCTGTCTCAGGCGTTGCGCGGACTGGTCGGCCTCGTTTTCCTCTTCGATCTTTATACGATCTATCAGTATCTTCTGATCCATCGCATCCGTCGCCAGCTCCTCGAACGCGAAGAGCTTTTCCACCTAATCAGCGATAACGCTGCCGACATGATCGCCGTGGTAGACATGAATGGCAGGCGGATTTACAACAGCCATTCTTACCAAAGGGTGCTCGGCTACTCGCCGGAGGAATTGCAAGCGTCTTCCTCATTTGAACAGATTCACCCCGATGACCGGGAGCGCGTGAAGAAGGCGGCGGAAGAAGCGCGGCAGTCGGGGATCGGGAAAACGCTTGAGTATCGTCTGCGCCATAAGAACGGCACCTGGTTGGTACTGGAATCCACTTCCAGCGTCATCCGCAATGAAAAAGGCGAACCGGAAAAGCTCGTGATTGTGAATCGCGATGTCTCCAAGCGCAAAAGCGCGGAAGAGGCCCTGCGGCGATCCGAAACAGGATTCAAGTCCGTGGTCGAGGATGCCCCCTACGGCATTTATCGCTCCAGCATCGCCGGCCGGTTCCTGCAGGTGAATCCGGCGCTCCAAAAAATGCTCGGCTACGAATTAGCGGAGGAGCTCCTCGCGAAGAATCTCCCTACCGAAGTGTTCCGCCACTCCGGCGAGTACGACCGTCTGATTGAACTCCTCATCCGGACCGAAGAGATCAAGGACATCGAAATGGAGTGGAATCGCAAGGACTCCACGCCCATCACCGTGCGTTGCTGCGGCCGCCGGGTCAACGATGAAAACGGGGCGGCTGCCTACTTTGAAGTCTTTGCAGAAGACGTGACGGAGAAGCGAGTCCTCGAAAAGCAGTTGCGCATGGCGCAAAAGATGGAAGCCATCGGCCGTCTGTCGGGAGGAATCGCGCACGATTTCAATAACCTTCTGGGTGTAATCATCGGCTACAGCAGAGTGCTCAAGCGGGAACTGGGCGCAGACAGCGCGCTCTTTGAGCATGCCCTGGAAATCGAAAAAGCGGGTCAGCGCGCCGCTTCCCTGACCAAACAATTGCTGGCCTTCAGCCGGCAGCAAGTGCTGACGCCCGAGGTCCTCAATCTAAATAGTCTGGCGACCGATATGGAGAAGATGCTGCCACAGCTTCTCGGCGAAGACGTTGAAGTGACCCTGATTCTCGATGCGGAGCTTGGCAACGTGAAGGCGGACCAAAGCCAAATCGAGCAAGTCATTATGAATCTGGCGGTCAACGCCCGCGACGCGATGCCCATGGGCGGCAAGCTAAAGATCGAAACGACAAATGTGAAGTTAGACGAAGCCTTCACTCGACTACACCCCGGGTCTAAAGTCGGCAGCTACGTGCTGCTCTCCGTGACCGACACCGGCACAGGAATGGACGCCGCAACGCTTACGCATATTTTTGAGCCCTTCTTCACCACGAAGGAACGCGGCAAAGGCACCGGTCTCGGCCTCGCCACCGTTTACGGCATTGTTAAACAAAGCAACGGATATACCGGCGTGGACACCGCTCCAGGCAAAGGCACCTCCTTCCGTATTTACCTCCCGCGGTACACAGGCCCGTCCACAGTCGAAGAGCCAGAACACTATTCGGCGGACAAGTTGCGCGGTTCCGAAACCATTCTTCTGGTCGAGGATTCCGAACCACTGCGAAAGCTTGTAAAGACCTTCCTGGATTCCGCCGGATACCTGGTTTTTTCGGCGGACAGTGGCGAAGCCGCCCTGGAAGTCTCCACCGGCATAGGCCGCCCGCTTGACCTGCTGCTCACCGATGTCGTTATGCCCGGAATGAACGGCCGGCTGCTTGCCGAGCATCTGATTCCCCGCCACCGTGGAATGAAAATCCTGTACATGTCCGGCTACACGGATAGCTTCATCGCCGGCCACGGTGTTCTCGAACCAGGGACGCACCTCCTGCACAAGCCTTTCACCGAAGAGGTCTTTCTTCAGAAGGTCCGCGAGGTCCTGGATGGCGGCAAGAAGCCGTCTCCCGCCTTAAATTCCGTGACGGAACTTGCGGGAAGCTCGATCCGGTCCGGCCATTAGGAGGAAGCCAAAGATGGAAAAGCTTTTGGTTGTAGACGACGACGAGGCCATCCGGCGGTTGATTCGGCTTGAGTTCCGCGATACCTACGAAATCATCGATTCTGGCGAGCCGCAACAAGGTCTCGCGCTGGCCCTCGAACACAAACCCGACGCCATCCTGTTGGATCTGCGCATGCCCAACTATTCGGGCTACGAGCTGCTTCAAACGTTTACCGCCTTCAGCCACACGCAAAAGATTCCCGTCATTGTGGTCAGTGGAGAAGCCGGCGCGCACATCAAAGAACACTGCAAACAGCTTGGCGCTTTCGCCTATTTTGAAAAACCCATCGATTTCGATGCGCTCCGGACTTGTCTCGCACATCTCACCAAGACGCGCCGCTTCACACCGCGCTCGGAAGTCCGCGTGCGCTTGCGCGTTCCGCTCAAACTGCAGCACACAGACAGCTCGGGAAACAAAGCCGAGCAGGAAATCACCACCGAGAACGTCAGTCTTAGCGGTTTCTTGTGCGCCGCGACTGCCGAACTCACCGAGGGCTCCATTGTGGAGGTGTATCTCACCAATCCGCTGACCCGATACGTCGGCAAGGCTAGAGTCATTCACTCCGACTCAAAGTCCGCCGCGCTACACCGCTATGGATTCCGGTTTATCGAGAAAACGGGACCGTGGGTGCTGGATTAGGGATTCATGTGAATTTCAACCATGGCCATCGATGACGGCTCCATTTCTCGAGAGGATGGGCACAGTGCCGGGGCTCTCGCAGTTCATGGCCCGTCGGCCGTCCGCGTCCTCGCTGTGGACGATGAACGGGCCGCGTGCAAACTCCTCGCTCTGATGTTGCGCCCGCCAGGATATTTGTGCGCCACCGCCGCCAGCGGCGAAGAAGCTCTCTTAGTTTTGCAACGCGAGCGCTTCGATGCTGTCATCTCCGACCTCCAAATGCCCGGGATTGGCGGCTTGGAGCTTCTTACCCAGGTTCGGCGCCGTTATCCGCACGCGGCATTCCTCGTCACTACGGGCGTCGATGACGTGGAAGTAGGAATAGAGGCCATGCGCTGCGGCGCGGACGACTATCTCGTCAAACCTCTTCTGGAGAGCGCCGTCATTGCCAGCCTGGAAAGCGCCCTTCATAAGCGGCATCTCGAGAAGCAGGTAGAAAACTACCAACAGCGACTCGAAGAAATGGTCGGGGACCGCACTGGCCAGCTGCGTCAAGCGCTTCGGCAGCTCGAGCGCAGCTATGAAGACACTCTGCAGGCACTCGGCGCCGCCATTGATCTCCGCGACAATGAGACGGCGGGCCACTCTCAGCGTGTGTGCCGTTACGCTCTGGAGATTGCCCGCGCCATGGGCTGGTCCGAAGGAAAGTTGGGAAGTCTGGCCAAAGGCGCGTATCTGCACGACATCGGTAAACTGGGAATCCCGGACGGCATTCTGCTCAAGCCCGGCCCCCTCACCGCGGCGGAGCGAACACTTATGCAGCGGCACGTGCAAATCGGCTTCGAGTTAATAAAAGACATAGCCTTCCTGTCCGATGCGGCCGAAATCGTCTTGACTCATCACGAGCGCTATAACGGCGAGGGCTATCCCCGAGGCCTCAAGGGCGACGAAATTCTTCCCAGCTCCCGAATCTTCGCCGTGGCAGATTCTTTCGATGCCATCACCTCCGACCGGCCCTATCGCCGGGCCTCCCCCTTCGCGGCCGGCCTACAGATCATCCGCGGATGTTCCGGCGCGGAGTTCGACCCCCAGGTCGTTAGCGCCTTCCTGAGCATCGCTGCGGAAACATGGCCGGCCATCTCAAAAGAACAACGCCAACTCGCGGCCCGTTCCTGGGGGCCAGGGGAAAGCACCGCTGGAGAGCACAAAGGCATCGAGACGCTGCGCTGAGAGTCGTCGCCCCAACAGCGCGCATCGGGCACCGACGCGATGGAAGGTTCCTAGAAAAACGTGAACGGCTGCGGCTTCGTAGAGCAGCGCGGCGCAAGACCAAACTATGAACTGCCCGCAGCTCCCTTCGAGGAGTGGCTCAGTTTCGGTAACCGCGTGAACCAGGCACTATCGGGAAGTGGGATGCAAAAAGGAAATGAAGATTGTTGACGCGGAGCGGCGCGAGATTCGGCTAATTTTCCCTGTCACTGTTTCAAGTAATGAAGCGCAACACAACCTGATTTAAAAATCCTGGACTCAACAAGCTTTAATTGCAATTTCTCCTGCAGGCTAACACCTTCCAGCAACCGTCTCCCTTCTCCTGCAATGATTGGCTGAACGACAAAACGATATTCATCCACTAGACCAAGCTCGATAAGTTGTGAAGGAATATCCACACCACCGACCAGAATATTTTTGCCTGGCTCTTGTTTCAATTTAAGTATTTCGTCTCGAAGGTTCGTACGCACAATTCTCGTATTTCCTTCAGCGCTGTCTAATGATCGTGAGAAGACAAGTTTGTTGATGGAGTCAAAAGTGTCGGCAAATTCGTTCTCTGCTTTTGTCATAGAATGGCTTTTTGCCACATCAGGCCAAAAAGGAACCATCAATTGATAGGTTTTACGCCCAAAGACGAGCAGGTCAACGTCCCGCATGAGGTGCGCAAAATATTCATGTATTTCTCCATCGGCAATCATTTTAGTGTGGTCGCAGCAGCCATCCAGGGTGATGTTGATTGCGTAGTTTACGTTTCTCATTTTCGCCTCGGGTTGAGCGGCATGGTCTTCGAACACAAAACCAATAACTTTGAACCGCGCGTCATTGCAATATAAAGATTAGGTGCGTCCAACTGAAAAAGGCCGTCCCCGGCGATGATGGCTTTCGTTGGCCGCGAACAGTCCGTGCCTTCGCCGAGCAGCCGGACGTGTAATCCTAAGCTTTGTGCCTGGTTTGGCGGGAAACCGGACGATTGGTCCACGGCGGGAGAGCAACTTTCGGATTCCGCCGCCTTAGGTTCAGCGGTGAGGACAGCCTGGCCAGCAACAAGGCCGGCGCATTCCTTCCTTGAGTTCCGAGCGCACCCGTTCAATGTGCTGCCTTCTGGTTTCCGGTTTCTTGACGGAGATCACCCAGCAGATCCACTCATTGCGCGCGAGTGGCGTAATATCCTCCCATTTTGCCCGCGCCACGGGGTCAGAAATGAGAACCTTTCGTAAGTCCGCTGGTACGCTGTGCACCGCGCCAGGGGAGAGCGCGTTCTTGGTCATGGATTTCATTCTACATCGTTACGCAATCCGTCCGGGAAGTCCTCGGATACCGTCCGCATTGGGCCGACGAGAAATGCCAATTTGAACAAGCGCGGATCGGCCCGATCTCACCTGGACTTGGCTCAAACCTTTCAAACATGACGAGAGAAGGTAGTCCTACGGCGGCTCGGACGGATTGCCACGCGCATTAGATACTGGCCTGCAGTTACGGTCAAATCGGCGCTAGAAATCGAGTCAACGCCGCCTCAATCGAAGTACCTGGTTGGCTGGAAGAAACGGAGACCTCTTAAGGCGTTCTGCCTGAGCGGCAGGGAGCCGCGTTTCTGGAAGGCTTCTGTGTGGCTGTCATTTTTGACAGTTCACATAAGCTCGCAGCTTTGTCCCAATAGTACTCCTATGACAAACCTTCCATGGAGAGCAAATGGAAGAGCTATTTTGACGATTATCAATGGCAACGATGAGTACTAGAGTTTCGGCCCAGCATTCAGGCAAGCAACCAGTTGAGTCACAGGGAGAGAAGAAATGAAGATCAGAGTTGCAGCTTTTTTGGGGCTTGTTCTGCTTCTTGGAACCGCGGCGTTTGCGCAGGATTACCCGAAGGTGGAAACATCGCCGGCTTTCATGTTTATCCACACCCCTGTCTCCTTCACGGTTCCGCTGACGTCCCCGGTGGATCCGGGCACGAGCTTCAGCGCCGCCTTCAACTGCGTTGGCGGGGGTGGCACGATCGCCTACAATTTTAGCAGTGTGGTCGGCCTCGCCGCTGATCTGGGTGGATGCAAGTACGTTGGTAATACTATTCCCGCGCTGAGTGCGAAGCTTAACGGGAATGATTTTACGTATATGTTTGGGCCGCGGTTTACCTATCGTAACAAAAGCAAGATCCAACCATTTGCGGAAATCAATTTCGGCGGGAATCGCCTCAGTCTAAGTTGCGCCAGCGGGACTACGTGCAGCGGCGTCTCATACTCGAAGAATGCCTTCGCGATGACCGTGGGTGGGGGCTTTGACGTCGTCTTGAGCAAGAAAGTCGCCATTCGGCTTATCCAGGCTGAGTATCTCTACACCCGCTTCGGCAATAACTGCCAGCTGGAACTCTGCAGCAACAATAACAATCAGAATAGTTTTCGGCTGAAGAGCGGAATCGTTTTCCGGTGGGGCGGAACGCCGCCTCCGCCACCGAATCGGCCTCCAGTGGCCTCCTGTTCCGCCACTCCGGCGTCAATCTACGCGGGCTCGGGCGATCAGGTCTCGGTGCGCGCGGACGCAAGCGACCCTGACAACGATCCACTTACTTTTGCGTGGACCGCTACGGGAGGCACCGTCGATGGCAGCGGTTCGCAGGTGCGGTGGAACTCTTCAGGCCTGGCGCTTGGCAGCTATACAGTTACAGCCCGTGTGGATGACGGGCGCGGCGGTATGACGAGTTGCACGGCGGACATCAAAGTGGAGCCTCGGCCGAATCGTCCGCCCGTTATAAGCTGCTCGGTGGATCCAAGTACAGCTCACCCTGGCGATCATGTGCACGTAACAGCCACGGCAAGCGACCCTGACAACGACCCACTTACTTTCATTTGGCACTCGAATGGCGGCCAGATTGTAGGAACTGGAGCCGACGTTCAGGTCGACACGACGGGTCTGGCACCGGAAAGCTATACGGTGACCGGACGCGTCGACGACGGACGTGGAGGGGCGGCGGACTGTCAAGCTCAATTCAGCATCGAGGCGGTTCCTCCGCCTGCGGTAGAAGCCCGCTTGGCCATTCGCAGCATATACTTCCCGACTGCGCTGCCTTCAACAGGCAGGCCGACTAAGGGATTGGTCGAGAGCCAGCAAAAAACACTCACTTCACTGGCAAGCGACTTCAAGGAATATCTTGCCCTCAAACCAGAAGCCCATCTCGTCCTTGAGGGTCATGCGGATCACCGCGGCGAGCCGAAATACAACCAGGCACTTTCCGAACGTCGCGTGGAAATCACAAAGCAATTCCTCATTGGACTCGGCATTCCGGAAGCAAGCCTGCAGACCAAAGCGTTTGGGGAAGAAGAAAATATGACTACCGAGCAGGTAAAGGAGCTGGTGGAAAAACATCCCAACCTGAGCCCGGAAGAGAAGAACAAAATCCTTAGCAACTTGCGGATTGTTACATTGGCCCAGAACCGGCGCGTGGACATTACGCTAAGCAGTACCGGCCAACAGTCCGTTCGCCAGTTCCCGTTCAACGCGGAAGATGCCTTAACACTGCTCAGCCCTAAAATGGCGGGAGCAAAACCGGCGGCGAAGAAAAAACAGTAGAACTGATCGCTAGGATCGAGCGGTCGGTTTTCTGTAGCGCTATCGGTTTCTGGCAGGCAGCTACTTCGCGTTGACGGCTGTGAGTGAAAACACTCAGCCCGGCAAAACCCTGGAACGGACTGCAACCGACACCGAATTTTGCTCCCTGCCGGTAGATCTTCGCTGGAAGATCACCTTAAGAACGCGAGACAATAGCTGATCGAGCGAAAAGACGGTCAGCGTCAACGGTAGAAGCGGAGCGATCTCACGGCAACGGCGCGCCGGTCGGGAAGGCCTCCAATCCCGGTTTCATCGAAGGCTCTCCATATCACGCCCGGCGGATAAACTTCTGCGAGCGATCGTAAGTTTGTAACGGACCCGGGCCGTTCACAGATTCAATTGTGCGATTCGGATTTCAGTTCAACTTCTGGTGGCAGAGATGGCCGCGTATAAAAATAGTTATCTGCCTAGCCGTACCAATTGTGATTAATACAACTTCGAGGCCTGGGGGCTCCTGCGAAAGCAGGAACAGGGCCCCTTTTTTCCTTCAACGGGTCAACTCCTGAATCGGATTACCGGAAAATGGCGCTCAACCTCCCTCTCCGGTTCTCGAAAATCCGCGAACGATAGACATGGCAGATAACCCGCGGCGGCGGGCTAGTGCGGCTGGTTGTCCGCGCCGAGTACACGGAGCGTCTCCGCAGGCAGCGGTGTGACCGGCAGCGATAACGCCTCACGGCTAGCGTTCCTTTTCGATGCGGAAAGATATACAAAATCGCGTTCATAGACGGTGGATTTGTGGTATCTCAATGGTGCGCAAAATGCGCGCCATGCGGATTCGCAAAATTTGATGTGCCTATGATTCTTGCTGACGCATCCAAAGGGCACTCGGCAGAGCCAGCGGCCAGACTGGCTGGCATTCGGAATACAAAATCCATTGCCGATTCCGTCGCTTTGCAAGAATTTCGGGGCAAGGAGGCGTTCTTGAAGCTCAGTTACGGACCCGGCTGCGCGTTCTTGCTTGCCGGAATATTATTTTGCGGAGCAGCCACGTGTTTTGCGCAAACCGAGTCATCGCCCGGTACGAGCACGCCTGGCCAGCCCATCCCGGGGACGCAAGGAGTGAGCCCGTTCTCAGCAAGCGTTCCGTCAAAACTGATTCCGGGAGTGCTCCCGCTTTCTTTGCAGGAGGCCATAGACCGTGGTTTGAAACAAAACTTGGGACTGCTCATTTCGAACACGGACATCGGTGCATCCCGTGGCCAGCGCTGGCAGCAGTTGAGCGCTCTGCTGCCCCACGTGAATGCGGCGCCCGCAGTGGTGGATTCGAAGATTAATCTCGGCCAGCTCGGTCTCACGAGTTTTGGAGGAGTGCCTCTCCCACCCTCCGTGGGACCATTTTCTTATTTCGACGCGCGTGTGAGCGTGAGCCAGTCGCTATTCGATTGGAAATCGATCAACAACGCGCGCGCTGCAAGCCAAAGCCTGAAATCCGCGGAATATAATTTCAAGGACGCGCGCGATCTCGTGGTGCTCGCGGTCGGCTACACGTATTTACAAGCGATCGCCGACGAGGCACGCATCGAAACCGCGGAAGCGCAGGTCAATACGGCGCAGGCGCTTTACGATCAAGCCAAAGATCAGGTGGACGCGGGAACTTCGCCGGAGATTGACGGCTTGCGCGCCAAAGTCGAGTTGCAAACCCGCGAGCAGCAGCTCATTCAAGCGAAAAACAATTACGCCATTCAAAAGTTGACCGTGGCCCGTGTAATTGGCCTCGCTCCGGGGCAGGAATTCGATCTCACGGACAAATCGCCTTACCATCCCTTCGAGGGCATAACGCTTGATGAGGCGTTGAAACGGGCATACGCTTCGCGGTCCGATTATCTGGCAGCTATGACAGATGTTCGCGCCGCGGAATTCTCCCGGAAGGCCGCGGTTGCCGGTTATCTTCCTTCTCTCTCATTCAACGCGGACGTCGGCGAAGGAGGAGCGCATCCGTCGACGGCCACGACAGTGTTCGACGTGCGCGGAACTCTTTCTATTCCCATCTTTCAAGGCGGCAGCGTGCACGGCGATGTTTTGCAGGCCGATGCCCGGCTCGAGCAGAGTCGCGAGCGGCTGGACAATCTGCAGGCGCAGATTGACGCGGATGTGCGCACTGCTCTTTTTAATTTAGAGTCCTCGGCAAAACAGGTTGCCGTAGCCCGCAGCAACATTGATCTGGCCGAGGAAACACTCCGGCAATCGGGCGACCGTTTCACCGCCGGTGTCACCGACACGGTGGAGGTAGTGCAATCGCAAGAGGCAGTGGCCAGCGCCCACGAACAATATATTTCGAGTCTGTACAGCTACAATTTTGCAAAAATTTCCCTGGCTCGCGCTCTTGGCGTCGCGGAAGAGGGCGTCAAAGAATTTTTCAAAGGACAATGAAAATGGCCGATGAGAACCCACCCCGTTCGGTACCTGAGGCAGAAAAAGAGGCGCCGATGGATTCGTCGCCCTTGAAGGACACGGTGTATTCGGCTCCTTCGTACCGCAATCCCAAAAAGCGCAAAACATTTTTGATTGTGGCCATCGTGGTTGTGGTGCTCGTCGCCAGCGTGTTCTTGTGGCGCTACCTCAGCAGCTATGAATCGACCGACGACGCGCAGGTCGATGTTCACCTCTATCCCGTGAGCGCGCGAATTTCTGGCTACGTGATAAAGGTCAACGTGGGCGACAACCAGTGGGTGCAGAAAGGCGACGTGCTGGTCGAGATCGATCCCAAAGACTACGATGTTGCCGTCGCGCAGGCGCAAGCCAATCTGGACAGCGCCGTAGCGACGGCTCAGTCGCTGAATATCACCGTGCCGATAACTAGCGTGAACACTGCGAGCCAACTAAAGTCCACATCGTCGGACATTGTGAACGCCGACGCTGGAATTACCGCTGCCCAGCGCCAGCTTACCGCCGCCCATGCCCAACTTGAAGAGGCCGAAGCCAACGATGTGCGAGCGCAAGACGACCTGCACCGCTACAAGCTCCTGGTTGACAAGCGCGAAGTCGCGCAGCAGGTCTACGATCAAGCGCTGGCAGCCGCCAAATCCAGCACGGCTTCCGTAGCAGCGGCGCGCGCCAATGAATCGGCCGCGGAACAATTCGTTAAGCAGGCCCAGAGCCGCCTGGTGCAGGCCGATGCCACGCACCAGTCGGCGGAGACCGGGCCGCAGCAAGTGTCATCCAGCCGGGCGCGAGCGCGCGCTGCGGTTGCCGACGTCGAGGAAAAGCGCGCGGCGCTCGAGCAAGCGCAATTGAACCTGCAATACACCAAGATTGTCGCGCCCGTCACGGGCGAAGTGAACAAGACAGTGGTTGTCGGACTGAACGTGCAAGCGGGACAGCAACTTCTTACCGTCGTGCCTCTCGATGAAGTGTGGATCACGGCGAATTTCAAGGAAACACAACTCAAGTACATGCGCGTTGGACAAAAGGCGGAAATCCATGTGGACTCGACAGGCCAGACCTTCAAAGGCCACGTCGACAGCATCGCGGGTGCGACCGGGCCGCTCTTCAGCTTGCTTCCTCCGGAAAACGCCACCGGCAACTACGTGAAAATCGTGCAAAGAATCCCGGTAAAAATCGTTCTCGAACCGGGTGAAAATCGCGAACATCAACTTCGTCCTGGCATGAACGTGGTGCCGGACGTCTACCTCAAATGAGTTCCGCTGCGCTCACGATGGACCAGGACATTTGGCGGCCGAGATACAACCCTTGGCTGATTGCTGTCGTTGTGGCCTTGGCTGCGTTCATGGAGGTGCTGGACACCAGCATCGCCAACGTCGCGTTGCCGTACATGGCCGGAAATCTCGGCGCGAGCAACGACCAGAGCACGTGGGTATTGACGTCTTACCTGGTCTCGAATGCGATCATTCTGCCGATCAGCGGCTGGCTCGCCGGCACGTTGGGAAGAAAGCGCTTTTTCATGGGCTGCTTGGGCGTGTTTACGATCAGTTCCTTGCTTTGCGGCCTGGCCCCGAGTCTCGGCATGCTTCTTTTTTTCCGCGTTCTGCAAGGCGCGGGCGGCGGGGGCTTGCAACCGATGGCGCAAGCGATTCTTGCAGATACCTTTCCGCCCCAGCAGCGCGGCTTGGCGTTTGCGCTTTATGGCATTACGGCAATCATGGCGCCCACGATTGGCCCAACGCTCGGCGGGTGGATCACGTTCAACTATTCGTGGCGCTGGATTTTTTTCATCAACATACCGGTGGGAATCGCCACATGGCTTCTTGTCCGTCGATTTGTCGAGGACCCGCCGTATCTAAGCCGCCTGAAAAGAGCTGGGGTCAAGCTGGATTATATCGGTATTTCGCTGTTGGCGCTCGGTATCGGCGCGTTGCAGATTTTGCTGGATAAAGGGCAAGAGGATGATTGGTTCGGGTCGCACTTCATCACGACTCTTATCGTCGTCGCGACCGTTTGTTTAATTTCGCTGGTTATCTGGGAGTGGTTCCAAAAGTCTCCCATCATCGACGTCCGCATGTTCAAGAGCTTCAATTTCGCCAGCGCAAACTTGATGATGTTCACTCTGGGAATCCTGTTATTCAGCAGTTTGGTCCTGATGCCGCAATTTCTTCAGACGCTTCTCGGCTACACCTCGGAGCTTGCAGGGATTGCTCTATCGGCGGGCGGCCTCGTCTTGCTGTTTGAAATGCCCATCATGGGCAAGCTGACGACCATATTCCAGGCGCGCTATCTGATCGCCACCGGCTGGCTGGCGCTCTCCATCGCCATGTACTATTCGACCAAACGGATTGATTTGCAGATTAGCTTCAGCGCCGCTACTTTGTTGCGCATCGCCCAGGTAATCGGCTTGGGATTCCTGTTCGTGCCGATCACGCTGGTGGCTTACATCGGAATCGCACCTGAAAAAAATAATGCGGTCGCGGGAATCGTGAATTTCATGCGCAATATGGGAAGCAGCGTGGGAACCTCCCTGGTCACTACGCTGATTGCGCGGCGCTCGCAATTCCATCAGGCCAGGCTGGTGGAGTACGCGAGAGTAGACAATCCTAATTTTCAGAATGCAGCGAACGGCCTGACGCAACAACTTGCGAATTCCGGCTTGGGGGCCCATGAAGCGCGCATGAGCGCGTACGCAAGAATTTATGAAGGACTGCAAGCGCAGTCGGCCACCTTGGCCTATATCGACACTTTCATGGTACTTGCCGTTGGGGCGGGGATCAT
Organism: uncultured Acidobacteriota bacterium; assembly: GCA_963843265.1. GTDB lineage: Bacteria > Acidobacteriota > Terriglobia > Acidiferrales > UBA7541 > Acidiferrum. The sequence continues at coordinate 80,752 of CAWJJR010000012.1, forward strand.
GTTCTTCCTGGCCTTTGCCTTGAAGAAAAATGATCCCGGCGGCGGTGGCGCAGTGGTCGCCGAATGAGCGAAGTGGAATACTATTCAGTTGATGCACGCGCAAGGTAGGGCGCGCGCCGGGGGCTCCCATGATCAAAATTATTGCCATTGAGCGCGAATACGGCAGCGGCGGCGGCGAAATCGCCAAGCTGCTTTCGAAGCAACTCGGTTGGAAACTTTGGGACGATCTGCTCACCGAAGAAATCGCGCGGCTCGCGAATTGTCCCAAAGCCGTCGTCGAGGTTCGCGAGGAAAAAACCGATCCTCTCTACTACCGCCTCTTCAAATCTTTTTTGCGCGGCAGCTACGAAGGCAGCCTCAACGCCCATAAGCTCAACGTCGTCGACAGCGAAAGCATCCTGAAATTTACCGAGCGTGTTGTCCTGCACGCGGCGAAAACCGGCCACTCCGTCATCGTCGGCAGAGGCTCGCAGCATTTTCTGCGAAATCGCCCCGACGCTCTGCGTATCTTTCTTTACGCTCCCCGCGAAGAAAAGGTCCGCCGCCTGCTGGCTCGCGGCAAAACAGAAAAGGAAGCCCAGGAGCGCGTGGATTCGGTCGATCGAGAGCGCGCCGATTTCATCCGCAGGTATTTCCACGTCGAGTGGCCCGATCGAGACGTCTATCACGCCATGATCAATACCGCCGTCGGCGACGACGCCGTCGTCCGCATGATTCTGGATTTGAAGAAAACGCACGACGAGCCGGTTCCTGCTCCAGCGCTCGCTCAATAAATTTTCAGCCGCGTTCAGACTATTGCAGCCGAAGAAACCTCATCCCCATTTCCAACCTTCTGGCCCGTCCCTGCCTCAAAATACACTGAGCCGTTGGGGACGGCTTCCCACCCTGCCCTCACCGCGCCCTCCCGGCCGGCATTTCCATTCTCAATCACGCTCGAAAGGATCATTCCGATGAAACGCCTGCTCCTTCTTAGCTTAGGACTGCTCATCTTCGCCTTGCCGTCGCGCGCCCAGTCTTCCTTCGACGCCTCCGTCGGCTACTCCTACTTCCACCTCGGCGGCGGCGCCGACCTCAGCCAGAACGGCATCAGCGGCTCTCTCGCCTACAAGCCCATCCCTTTCTTGGGAATTGTCGGCGACATCGGCGCCTATCACGCCTCTCCCGGCGGCGTTTCCTTTAACACCTACACGTTCCTGTTTGGCCCGCGCATCATCATGCACAACCCAACGCATATCACTCCTTTCGTCCAGTTCCTCGCTGGCGACGGGCATATCAGCGTAGGCAACGGCGGCGGCTCCTCGGATAACTTCGCCTATAGCGTTGGCGGCGGCGTTGATTTGGGGGTTCTGCCTCACTTAGCCCTCCGCCCCGAATTCGATTATATCGGCCTGCACAATTCCGGCGGCACCGCCAACTGCACGCGTATCTCGGTAAGTGCCGTCGTCCATTTCTGACGCCGCCCGGCCCCCATTTCCTCTCCGCGCCGGCGCGCCCTTCTGCCCTTCGGGCCAGTGCCGTTTTGGAACGCACTGGCCCTCCGTCCAACTGACGCGCCCTTCTCCATCCTCGCTACCCTTTCTTAGGGCTCGAGGCGCGCTCGGGCCGAGGAGGGGGAGATGTTGCGCAATCGATTCCTTATTTTACTGGCGGTCTGCTTTCTAGCAGCTTCCGCCGCATGTGCCGACGACATCGGCTTCATCGACTGCTCCAGCCATTCCGAGGGCACCCCAGTCTTTGGCAAGCCACGCAAAACGAACGAAACGGTGGCCAACCTGGCGTGCGGCGAGCGCTTTACGGTTCTCGTCTACGGCTTCTACTTCTCCCGCATTCAAACCAGGGACGGTCAGGTCGGCTACGTCTACTCGAACCTCATCGCGCTCGATCACGGCGTGACCTCGCTCCAGCAAGTTCCGCCTCAGCCCACGCAGCGCCCGTCCCAACCAGCCGTACAACAGCCTTCTCTGCAAATGGCGGCGGAAAAAACCAAGATCCCGCGCACACCTCCGGCCGAGGCTGACTCTGCTCCAGCGGCACCCGTCCGGCCTCAACCCGCTGCGGCTCCTGCGCAACCAACAGCAGCTCAACCGGAGCCAGCTCAGCCGACTGTAACTTCGACGCCTGCTGCCGCCGAATCAGCGCCGACAGCCGCTTCGCCGGCATCCACTTCCGCGTCATCCACTTCACCTGCGGCCGCAACAAGCTCCGCGGAACCGCACGCGCCAGCCGCTCAGCCAAATCCGCCAGCTTCCGCGCAGCCCGAACCTGCGCCCGCATCCGCACAGCCTCAACCTGAAGCCGTTCCATCGTCCGCGGCGCAACCATCCGCGCCCGATGCAAGGCCGTCTTCGCCCGCACCGGCCTCCGCCCCAGCTCAACCCGACCCGGCGCAACCGACGTCTGCTCAGCCGCCCGTTTCCACTTCAGCTCCGCCGACAGCCAATACCACCGTCGCGGACGCAACTCCTCCCGCTCCACAACCTGAGCCCGCCGCGGCGCAGCCCGAGCCCGTTCCCGCCGCTGCTCAGCCGGAACCCGCACCCGCACCCATCCGGCCGGCCGACAAGGTGGAAACCTGGGAGAAGCCTCGCGCAGTCGGACGCACGGCTCCCTTGATGGAACTCTACGGCGGCTTCGCCTTCGCCCGCATGGGCGGCACCAGTAACGGCAGCAATCTCGTTGGCGGACTCGGCTCCTTCGGCTGGAACCCCAAGTCCTGGCTCCAGGTCGTCGCCGACACCAGCTACAGCGTCCAAACCGTCGGCGGCACCAAGAATGTTCTCTACGGAAACCATTTCGGGCCGCGCTTTTTCTATCGCTCGCGCCACCGCTGGGGCTTCACTCCCTTCGTCGAAGGACTGGTCGGCGGCTCCAGCCTTCGCACCACCGTCAGCGGCACCGGCGGCTACACTGCCTCCACCGGCAGCGCTCTGTCCTATAAAATCGGTGGCGGCATCGATATCCACCCATCCCGCCACTGGGATGTCCGCCTCTTCGACGTCGACTACTACCGCACCACTTTCACCGGCGCCACCCAGTCCAACAATTACTGGATCTCCGCCGGCGTAGTCCTCCGCCTGTTCGGCGGCGGCGCCGAATAACGCCGAATAACGATCGATCGTAGGGGCACGACACGTCGTGCCCTCTTCTTCTTTTCTCCTCTCGAACCCACTCGGCAATTCCGCGTGGTACAATCCTTTCATGAATGTCATCATCAAAAACCCCGACATTCTCGGCGGAACTCCCGTCTTTCGTGGAACTCGTGTGCCCATCCAAACCTTGTTCGACTACCTCAAGGGCGGCGAAACGCTGGAAGACTTTCTCGAGGGGTTCCCCACCGTTTCGCGCGAATCCGCGCTCGCCGCACTCGAAGAAGCAAAACATCTGCTGCTCGCGCGCCGCTAAATGCGCATCCTCATCGACGAGTGCATTGATGAACGCTTCCGCAACTCTCTGCCCGGCCACGATTGTCAAACCGCCCGCTACGCCGGACTCGCCGGACTGAAAAACGGCGACCTTCTTGCCCCTGCGGAAACAGCCCACTTCGACGTTTTCCTGACCGTCGATCAAGGCATCGAATATCAGCAATATCTGACCGCCCGCAGAATCGCCATCGTCATTTTCCGTGCCAGGTCCAACCGCTTGAAAGACCTGCTACCCCTCCTGCCCGCTTGCCTCGCTAGCATCCTATCCATCCAACCCGGCCAGATCGTCCGAATCGAGGCCTAGCCCTTCGGGTTTTCCACTCCCGCGTCTCTCTGTCTCCGCGCGAGCCCCTCGACGGCGCCACGTTCGCCGCTCAGCCCAACAACCGCATCGAATTGTTCTGTCCCGCCTTCATTACTCCCTTCGCCGAAAAGCCCGGCTACCTGACCAACACCCGCGTCCCGGCCACACCCGCGCGATTCTACGCTCCCCCTGTTAAGTCTGGCCGCTTGGACTGTCCCGCCACAAGTCCATCCCAACCCGCGCCGACTTGACACATGACCCACTCAGCGTTGGTTCTGAGCGGTGTCCCCTTTCGCACAGATTGCCAGACCCTTTTCTTGGTTGAATCGACGAGGCAGCGCAGAGCCTGACGAAGTCTCGCCTTATGAAGGTAACGCACGCCCGTATTGTTGAGAATTGACATGAGTGTAAAAAACTTTCGAGACATACCGGCGGACCAACGGACCAACGCCGAAGGAAAACAAGTAAGCAACAAAATGCTGCTGGCGGCGCCTGACAATGAATACGAGTTGATGCGCGCCGACTTGGCGTATATCGATCTACCGCATCATCTGAGCCTTCATGAACCGACTCAAAAGATCGAGTTTGTCTATTTCCCGAACCGGGGAATGGTCTCCCAGGTGGTGGTGACCAAAGACGGCCGAACCGTGGAGGTGGGCGTAGTGGGCCGCGAAGGCTACGTTGGGGCTGGAGTGGCAGCCGGCTTGAGCAGGAGTTCCGTGCGCGAAATTATCCAAATCGCCGGCGATGGATTCCGAATCATGGGGAATGCGCTGGAACGCATCCTCCGGTCGGCCCCGGCGTTACAAGTGATCTTGAACAGGCATACGGGGCTGCAAGGAATGCAAGTGGCCCAGACCGCGGCGTGCAACCGGCTACACGATATCGAGGAGCGCCTCTCCAGGTGGCTGCTGATGACGCAAGATAGAGTGGATTCCGGGCTTCTGCCAATCACCCACGATTTCATTGCCACCATGATGGGTACGGACCGCTCCACAGTGAGCGTGGCAGCATCCGTGTTGCAAAAAAAAGGAATCATAAAATACGTGCGAGGCGCAGTGAAGATTTTGAACCGCAGGAAACTCGAGAAAACCGCTTGTGAGTGCTACGGCGTGATTCAACAATTTGAGAATGATCTCGGGCTGAGATAGCAGTTCCCGCCAGTGTTGGATGCCCGACAGACAGCAGTCCTTTTCTATGGGTAGTCTTTAGACCTTTTGAATTCACATCCGTTTTGATTTGTGTTCGAAAGCCGTGACTAAAGCAGGATTTCGCTCAAGTCATGGGAAGGAGTGGTTTTGTCGCCGCAGTGCCGTCGAAACCCAATGCTACGCCGTCCTTCGAAAAAGAATAACAGCGTCAAGTCGCGAGGTGGCCATGGAGCCGATAGGGCGCAAACTGATCTGGGTCCAAAGACCGAATTTTCAGGGCTGGGCTTGCAGCAAATGCGCCTGGGTGTTCAGCCCCTCATGGCCGCTCGCTTCCAAAACCATCGACGAGATGAAGAGGGAGTTCGAACTGGACCGCGACAAGGAGTTCGCAGCTCATAGCTGTGCCGAGCACCCGAGATCAACAAAAGACCCCCGTTAGCCAAATCACAGCCGGACCAATCGTTGTGCGATTCTGGTGTTCGCGCAATCGAAGCAGCATTCAAGTCGTTCGAGCGTTTCAGTCCGCCGAGGCGCGCGAGCTGAAAGCTATTTGCGGAGAGCCTTAGCTAAAAGGGAGCTGTTAATGTGTATCCCGCCGCCTGCGTCCAGCGGACCATGCTCCTTGACCAAGCCGAGTTTTCTGAACTTATTCATAAACAAATTTACGTGCGCGCGCGTTGCGCCAATCATCCCTGCCAGGGTTTCTTGCGATATTCCGGCAAATTTATGCAGCCTGCGCTGGGTCCTCTTCCGTGCGAATTGAAGAAGAGCGCGGGCGAGTCGCTTCTCGCTGCAGCGAGAAACCTGGTCGACCAAATCCTCTTCTAGCCGAATATTACGCGAAATCAGATAAGACAAGAAACAGTAAGAGAGCGCATGGTCGGCGTGAAGGGCCCGCGTCATCTCGTTTCTTTCAATGACCTGCAGAGTAGTGGGTGCAATCGCGGTGGCGTTCCCCGTACGAATATTCTGACTTCCAAGGCACACTTCACCGAGAAATTCGCCTGGCCCCAGAATGGCGACAATTGCCTCTTTGCCACTCTTGGAGGTCACGAATAGTTTCACTCGGCCTGTTCGAATGTACATGAGCGTCTCGGCGATATCGCCCTGCGAGAAAATAGTTCCTCTTGTCGCAAAGCTTTCACTTCGTGTGGCCACTTCGCCAAAGTCGAATGAAATTTTGGCAGGGGCCTCTTTGTGGAACCTCATGGGTTAAGCGGGCCTCCGATTCTGCTGGGATATCGCATGCCGAGCGAATGGGGCCATTCGCAGCACGGCCACTTCCTTCTTGACGTCGCCCAAGCGGGCTTCTTGGAACTCATCCTGCGCAACCTGCACCACAAAATCTCCCCATGATTGCACCGAAACCGATCTCATTCTGTCCAATTTGGGACACAGGGGATCCGTGATTCCATGATCGGGCGGTGGCCTTGCCTTAGTTCTCGGATGGGAGGGGGGGCCGGACCTTAACTCGCTACCGGGGAGATGGACGACCGTTAAACCGCTGAGATGATTTTGGGAGACCAGGAGAAACCTGGGAAACCGGAGGACAGCCAGTCCTGGCTGTCTCCAGTCTTTCTTCTCCCCTCAATCTTCACCGGCCATCACTCACGCCTGCTTTGCGTCTTTCGGCGTACTGCACCCGCCCCGCGCGACGCGGCGTTCCAGCCTCCGAATTTCGACGTGCTATACTCCCGCCCGTTTGCGCTAGTGCTGGAGAATGTCCCGGCTCTCCAGACGCAACGGCGGGAGGCAGCCAAGCCCTTGATTACGTTGCCGGATACCTTCAATGTCGCCACGCACTTCGTGGACCGCAACGTCCAGGAAGGCCGCGGCGCCAAAATCGCCATCGAGTGCGGCGACAAGCGCGTCAGTTATCAGCAGCTTCTGGACAATACCAATCGCGTCGGCAACGTCCTCCTGGCGCTTGGCGTCCGCCCCGAAGAGCGCGTCCTTCTGCTGCTTCTCGACACGCCGGAATTTCTCCACTGCTTTTTCGGCGCGATCAAAATCGGCGCCGTCGCTGTTCCCGTAAACACGCAAGCCAAGCCTCAGGACTACGAGTACATCCTCAACGACTGCCGCGCGCGCGTCGCCATCGTCAGCGAGCCATTACTGCCCCATTTGCAATCGATTCCGCGCGAAAGATTCCGCTATTTGCAGGAGATCGTCGTCAGCGAACCAGAGAGCGAAGTAAAGCGGGCTCCTGCCGCGCAAATTCAAACATCGCAAGCTCAGCCTTCGCACGCGCATCATTCCCTGCAAACGCTGATGGCGACCGCTTCGCCGGAATTACAGGCCGCTCTTACCAGCAAAGACGAACCTGCCTTCTGGCTGTATTCCTCTGGCAGCACTGGCGCATCGAAAGGCTGCGTCCATCTGCATCACGACATGGTCGTCTGCTGCGAGCTCTACGCCAAGGGCATCCTGCACATGAACGAGAGCGATCGCTGCTTCAGCGTCGCGCGCCTCTTCTTCGCGTACGGCCTCGGAAACGCGGGCTACTTCCCTCTCGGCTGCGGCGCCACCACGATTCTCGATCCTGTGCGCCCCATTCCCGCGACGATCTACGCGGACATCGAGCGCTACCGCCCGACGCTTTTCTTCTCTGTGCCCACGAATTACGCGGCGCTGCTCGCATATCACCGAGAGGATGGACGCGAGTTCGATCTTTCGAGCGTGCGTCACGCTATCTCTGCTGGCGAAGCGCTCCCCGCGCCTCTATTCCACTGGTTCAAAGAGCGCTTCGGCATAGAGATTCTCGATTCGCTCGGCTCGACCGAAACTTTGCAAATGGTCATCGCCAATCGTCCCGGCGATGTAAAACCCGGATCGAGTGGCAAAATCATTCCCGGCTACGAAGCGCGCCTCGTCGACGAGCTCGGCAACGATGTCCCTCTCAACGAAATCGGCGATCTCCTCATCAAAGGCGATTCCACCTGTTCCGGCTACTGGAACAAGCACGAAAAATCCAAGGAAACTTTTGTCGGCGGCTGGTTCCACACCGGCGACAAATATTTTCAGGATGAAGACGGGTATTTCTGGTACGCCGGCCGCGCCAACGATCTTTTCAAAGTCAACGGCCTCTGGCTGAGCCCCGCCGAAGTCGAAAGCGCTCTGATCGCACATCCTGCCGTCCGGGAAGCCGCCGTCATCGCCCGCGAAGATCACGATGGCCTAACCAAGCCCGCGGCGTTCGTGGTGCTGAATGAGGGCTTCACTCCTGGCGAGCAGTTGACACACGAGCTCCAGGAGCTGGTAGCACAAAGAATCGGCGGTTATAAGCGGCCCCGCTGGATCGAATTCTTGGCGGAGATTCCGAAGACCGCCACCGGCAAGCTGCAGCGATTCAAACTCCGCGAGATGCAAGATCGCCTGGAAAAGGAGGCATAATGGGTCTGGCGGCAGAATACTGCATGCCACCCGTCCGAATCGTCTTATTCCGTTCGGCGACAAGACAATCGATTTCTGTGTAAACTATTGTACATACAAGCCTTAGAAGGGCTTTAAGAAATACTCGTACCCGCGGTGCAGCTGCCAACAGAAATCAGACCGGATTATTTGGCTGTGGCTTGCGTCACTGCGCTATACTGCATGTAGGCGTTTCGCGAAAATTGCCATGCAGACCAGCGCCAATTCGAAAGCCGTCCATTCAGCTCCCATTACAACCGTTTCGAACGACCGTTTTTTGCTTTCGCTTGGCAAGCGGGTGCGGGAATTGCGGAACCGCCGCGGGATGACGCGCAAGATGATGGCGCGCGAAGCGGACGTTTCGGAGCGGCATCTGGCACAACTCGAGACAGGCGAAGGAAATGTTTCCATCGTGTTGCTGCGAAGGATTGCGGGAGCGCTTCATGTTTCGCTTGCGGAATTGTTCACGGCGGAAGCGGAAACGCAGCACGAAAAAGTCTTGATTCAGCGCTTTCTTGAACGGCTGCCGGCGCATCGGGTTGAAGACGCGATGTTTCGTTTGATGCGCGATTTTGGCGACGAAGAAAAAGCGCGGCGGATGCGCGTGGCACTGATAGGAATACGCGGCGCGGGAAAATCAACTTTGGGATCGCGCATGGGTCAGGAGCTGCCCATCCCTTTCATTGAGCTGGACCACGAAATTGAAAAAGACACAGGGATGCCGCTCGGCGAAATTTTTTCGCTGTACGGGCAGACGGGGTATCGTGAAATCGAAAAGCGTCTTTTGGAAGGGGTCCTTCGCGAGCACGAACGCGCCATTATTTCCGTGGGCGGCGGCGTGGTCTCTGAAAAAGAAACTTACGACTACTTGCTTGCAAATTGCTACACCATTTGGATCAAGGCGCGGCCGGAAGAATATATGGCGCGCGTGATCGCACAGGGCGATCTTCGAGTAATGGGTGGCAGCGGGCAAGCGATGGAAGATTTGCGCAGGATTCTCGATGCGCGCGAGCCACTTTACCGTAAAGCGGACTTGTACCTCGATACGTCGGGCCATTCCGTGGACGAAAGTCTCGCGGAGTTAAAAACAGCATTGCAAACGAGTGAGAAGTAGGAGGCGCCCGTGGACGCTGCTGCGACAGAACAGCTCTCAGGAAAAATGGAACCGCCGGACTACCGGACGGAGCCGAGCCAATATAAACATTGGCGGCTCACTTTCGACGGACCCGTGGCGACGCTGACGATGGACGTGGCGGAGGATGGCGGAATCCGTCCCGGTTACAAACTAAAGCTGAATTCCTACGACCTTGGCGTTGATATCGAATTGCACGACGCGCTGCAACGAATCCGGTTTGAACATCCGGAAATCCGGTCCGTGATTATCACCAGCGCGAAGAACCGGATTTTCTGTTCGGGCGCGAACATTTATATGCTGGGGCTATCCTCGCATGCGTGGAAAGTCAACTTCTGCAAATTCACGAATGAAACGCGAAATGGGGTTGAAGATTCGAGCGTTCACTCCGGCCTAAAATTCATCGCTGCGTGCAATGGAACGACAGCGGGCGGCGGCTATGAGCTGGCGCTAGCGTGCGACGAAATTATTTTGGTGGATGATCGCTCATCGGCGGTGAGTTTACCGGAGTTGCCGCTGCTAGGAGTGTTGCCTGGCACAGGCGGGCTGACCCGCGTGACGGATAAGCGGAAGGTGCGGCGAGATTATGCGGACATGTTCTGCACAAATCCGGATGGCATACGCGGACAACGAGCGAAGGATTGGCGGCTGGTGGATGAGATCGTGAAGCCGCAGCAGTTTACGGAGCAGGTGAAACAGCGCGCGTTGAAACTTGCGGAGCAGAGCGACCGCCCTGTGAACGCGAAGGGAGTGGCGTTGACGCCGTTGAAGCGAACGGTGGATGAAGCGGGCTTGCATTATGAATATGTTGATGCACAGCTGAATCGCGAGGCGCGGTCCGTAACGCTTACCGTTCGCGCGCCGGAGTCTACCCCTGCCTACACAATCGAGAGCGCGTTAGCTGAGGGCGCGAGCTGGTGGCCGCTGCAGATGGCACGAGAGCTGGACGACGCTATTTTGACGCTACGCACGGGCGAGCTGAATTTGGGCTTGTGGATCATTAAGACGGCGGGAAATCCAGATGCCGTTCTCGCTGCGGACGAATTTCTTTTGAATCATCAAGACAACTGGTTTGTACGCGAAGTCCTGGGAATGATGCGGCGGACGTTTGCGCGGATCGATGTTTCTTCGCGTTCGTTGTACGCGATTGTCGAGGCGGGTTCGTGCTTTGCGGGGACGCTATTTGAATTGGCGCTGGCGGCGGACCGCATTTATATGCGAGACGCGCAGGACGGCGACAACCTAGCCAAAGTCTTTCTGTCGCGGATGAATTTTGGAGCGCTGCCGATGGTGAATCATCTTTCGCGTTTGGCGGCGCGTTTCTACCAGGACTCGGAGCAAGTTGAGAGCTTGCGGAAATTGGTCGGAAAGAAACTTACGGCGCGTGAGGCAGTGGATGCGGGGCTTGTTTCCGCAGCGCCGGATGATCTCGATTGGGCTGACGAAATTCGGCAGGCGCTTGAATCGCGCGCGGCGCTTTCGCCGGACGCTTTGACGGGGCTGGAAGCGAATCTTCGGTTTGGCGGAATTGAGACGCTGGAGACGCGCGTTTTCGGGCGATTGTCGGCTTGGCAGAACTGGATTTTTATTCGGCCAAACGCGGTGGGAACGAATGGGGCGCTGAAAGTTTATGGAACGGGGGCGCCGGTGAAATTTAATTGGGAGCGAGTTTGAGAAGAGGAAGTAAGGAAGTAATGACGTAAAGAGGTAGGGAAAGAAGAGGAGTTGCGGCGTTTGGGAAGAGCACAGACTGAAGTCTGTGCCACCTGGGAAGTGGAACAGCACAGGCAGGAGTGCCTGTGCTACTGAGGAGAAGGGGCCATGATTGATTACACGGAAAAAATTCCGAACAACGTGGATTTGGGGCGAGACCGCGGATTACAGCGGGCTCTGGAACACTGGCAGCCGGCGTACATGGGCTGGTGGTACGACATGGGGCCGAACGAGAGCCACAACTATGACGTGTATCTGCGGACGGCGGTAAGCGTCGAGCCGGATGGGTGGGCGCAGTTTGACTACGTGAAGATGCCGGAATACCGGTGGGGAATTTTTCTGCAGCCGCGCGACGAAAAGCGGATGGTAAATTTTGGCACGCACAAGGGACAGCCGGCGTGGCAAGAAGTGCCGGGAGAATACCGGTCGACGCTGCGGCGCGTGATCGTAACGCAAGGAGACACGGAGCCGGCATCCGTCGAACAGCAGCGCTTACTCGGATCTTCCTGCCCTTCGATGTACGATCTGCGGAATATTTTTCAGGTGAATGTCGAAGAAGGACGGCATTTGTGGGCGATGGTGTACTTGCTGCACCGCTATTTTGGGCGCGATGGGCGGGAAGAGGCGGAATCGCTGCTGGCGCGACGATCTGGCGATGCAGATAATCCGCGCATTCTTGGGGCATTTAACGAGCCTACGCCGGATTGGCTGGCTTTTTATATGTTTACGTTTTTTACGGACCGCGACGGGAAATTTCAGTTATGCGCTTTGGCGGAGTCTGGCTTCGATCCGCTTTCGCGAACCTGCCGCTTCATGCTGACCGAGGAAGCGCATCACATGTTCGTCGGAGAAACGGGTGTAACGCGCATCATCAAGCGCACTTGCGAAGTGATGAAGGAAAACAAGCTGGAGGGTCCGGCGCAGATGCGGGCGATGGGAGTGATCGATCTGCAGACGATTCAGCGATACTTGAATTTCCATTACAGCGTGACGCTCGACCTCTACGGCTCGGATGTTTCCTCGAACGCAGCGAGTTATTTCACCAACGGACTGAAAGGGCGCTTTCGCGAGACGAAGCTGGACGACGATCATGTGCTGAGCGAGGCCGAGTATCCGGTGTACGAAGTGATTGGAGACAAGATCGTGAAGAAGAGTGTTCCGGCGCTGACCGCTTTGAACGAGCGGCTGCGCGACGATTACATCGAAGAGATCGCGGATGGCGTGGCGCGCTGGCAACGGGTGATCGACGAAGCGGGGATTCCCTTCAAGCTGACTTTGCCGCACAAGGGATTTCATCGCGCGATTGGGAATTTTGCCGGACATCACATCAGCGTGAACGGGGATGTCTTGACCGCCGAGGCTTGGGAGAAGCGCAAGTACGAATGGCTGCCGAGTCCGGCGGACGAGAGGTTTGTGCAATCGTTAATGACCGGGCGGGTGGTCGAGCCGGGAAAATTCGCGAATTGGATCGCGCCGCCGCTCCGAGGAATCAACAGCAGGCCGCTGGATTTTGAATATGTGAGATTTAACTGAGGAGCCGACCGCTCACAGCTGACAGCCTACAGCGAAAAGAAAAAGAGAAAGAAAGTGAAAAGATAACGCAGAGGCACGGAGTTAACAGAGATTCGCGGAGAAGAGGGAGGGGGCAAGCCCAATAAGCGTTAACTTAAGAATTGACTCTGTTGCGGTATGCCCCTATGCTTGACGCATGGCGACAACGGTTGAAAGCCTAGCAACTGAGAACTGGCCGGTTATCTGCACGTTTTTGCCGAGAGGGTGGAAGGAGATGGCGCGCAGCACTGGCGCACTGCGACGGGCTCGTGATATCCCCGACGCCGAATCGCTGTTGCGGCTATTGCTGCTGCATGTGGCCAATGGATACTCCCTGGCGGAAACCGCCGCACGGGCGAGCGAACTGGGGATGGAGTTGAGTGCGGTGGCGGTATTCAAACGTCTCCGGGCTTCCGAGGAATGGCTACGTTGGCTCGCCGAACAGCAGCGAGGGCGACAACAACTGGCTGTCGAGAGCCAAGGTCGGCCGGTGCGGGCGGTAGATGCCACGACGGTTTCCGAGCCCGGCAGCACCGGAACCGACTGGCGCGTCCACTACGCTATTAACTTGGCGAATTTGCAGTGCGATTTCTTTGAGGTGACCGATGTGCAGGGAGGCGAAACCCTGCGGCGAATTCCCGTCCGCGGGGGCGATATCATGATGGGCGACCGTATCTACTCCACGCCGGTGGGAGTGGCGCATGTGAAGGCCGCCCAGGCCGATTTGGTGGTGCGCTTGAATCGCCAATCGCTTCCCCTGTTTGACGTGAAGGAAAATCAACTGAACGTCCTGCGATTGTTTCGAAAAATAAAAGTGGGCCAGATCCAACAATGGGCCGCCCAAGTCGAGCACCCGGACGGTGGCTGGGTGCCGGGGAGACTGATCGCCCTGCAGCGGAGTGCTGAAGCCACCCGCTTGGCGCGGCGCCGCTTGCAGATGAACGCCAGTAAGAAGCAGAAGAAGGTCAGCCCGGAGTCCTGGGAGGCGGCTCAATACTTCTACCTTTGGACCACGCTGGCGGAGGTTTTCGAGGCGTCGGTAATTCTGGAACTCTACCGGCTGCGCTGGCAGATTGAGCTGGCCTTCAAACGCATGAAATCGATCATGGGACTGGGGCACTTGCCGAAAAAAGACCCGGCCAGCGCACGCGCCTGGCTGCATGGCAAAATCTTCGCCAGCTTGCTGGCGGAGCGCATGGTGGAGACGGCGGAAACTTTTTCCCCCTGGGGATACCGACTGGACCGTGAGGCGCAGCCGATGGAGGGAAATTGAATTCATGTATCACGAGCTCTGCATGGCGATTCTGCCGCCGCACAGTCTCAACGACACCTTCAGGGACTGGGATGAGATTTCAGAGCGATTGGCGGAACCGAGTCGGAAACGGCCGCGCTACGCCTTCTGTTAAGTTAACGCTTATTGGGGCAAGCCCCTCCCCCTTCAGCGGGTGGATTGCAACGGAGTTTTCGAGCCGACGGCGAGGAGACGAGTGCAGCCAATCATCGATATCCACATTCACATCATGCCGTATCACATGATGAAGCCTGCGGCGATGGAGTTGATGAAGCGCGGGCGGAAAGATTACGCGGATGTGATGCGGTATTGCGACGATCCAAAAGCGTTTCTCGGGCTGCTGGACAGTTTGGAGATCGAGCGCGCAGGGCTGATCAACTATGTCGCGCCGAAGATTATCGGGTTCACTCCCGAGGCGAATGATTGGAGCGCGAAATATTGCAGCGCGGCGCCGGAGCGTTTGATTGCGTTTGGCGGCGTGCTGCCCGGGACGGTTCCGGATTGCGGCACGGAAGTGGATCGCATGGCGAAGCTGGGGATTCGCGCGATCAAACTGCATCCTTCGCATCAGGCGATGTCGCCGAACGGGTACATGAGCGGAAACGGGGAGTTGGCAAAGATCTACGAGCGGGCGCAGGCGCACGGAATGCCGGTGATGATTCATACGGGGACCTCGATTTTTCCGGGGGCGAGAAATCTTCACGCGCAACCGATGCTTTGCGACGACGTGAGCATCGACTACCCGGATCTTGTCGTGATACTTGCGCACGGGGGAAGGCCGCTGTGGATGAACGAGGCATTTTTCCTGGTGCGGCGGCACAAGAATATGTACATGGATATTTCCGGGATTCCGCCGCAGAAATTGATGGAATACTTTCCGCGGATTGAAGATATCGCAGACAAAGTTTTGTGGGGGACGGACTGGCCGGGGCCGGGCGTGCCGGAAATCAAGGGCAACATAGAAAGGTTTCACGCGCTTCCGATTAAGGCAGAAGCCAAGCGCAAGATTTTGTATGACAACGCGGCGCGGCTGTTTCCACGCTGAAGGCCGGAAATGACGGGTTGTTGGAAAAGGTGAATTGAAGTGATTTCGATTACGCTGCCAACGGAATCGCAGAAAACGGCGCACATTCGCATGACCCTGAATGGCGAGGAAACAGACGTTTCCTTCGCGCCGTATAAGACGTTGCTCGAAGTGCTTCGCGAGGATTTGGGGCACACCGGGACAAAGCACGGGTGCGAGCTGGGAGAATGCGGGGCTTGCGCGGTTTTGGTCGAAGGCAAGGCAGTGCTTTCTTGCTTGTTGTTGGCTATTGAGTGCGACACGAAAAATGTTTTGACCGTGGAAGGGCTCGCGGCAGATGGCGCGCTACATCCCTTGCAGGATGCGTTTGCCGATTTGGGCGCGGCGCAGTGCGGTTACTGCACGCCAGGCATTTTGGTTACGGCAAAAGCCTTGCTGGATCAGAATCCGCATCCTTCGCGCGAGCAGATCCGAGAGGCGCTCTCCGGAAATCTGTGCCGGTGCACCGGCTATCAGCAGATTTTTGAGGCGGTGGAAGAAGCGATGGTGCGGATTTTGAATGGGAACACAAAGAGCGAGGGAGGGGCAAGCCCCTCCCCTACAGCGCAAGCTGGATTTGAGAAGACTTCGAGATGAGCGATCGAGGCGAAATGCGGGTGATCGGCGTGCCGCGGCGGCGTGTGGACGCGCGCGCAAAAGTGACGGGGCAAACGCGTTTCGCGGACGATATTTTTCTTCCGCGAATGGCTTATTGCAAGCTGCTGCGTTCGCCGCATCCGCACGCGCGCATCCTGAAGATCGATACGTCCCGTGCAGCGGCGCATGCCGGAGTTTATTTAGTACTCACCGGAAGGGATCTCCCCATCCAATACGGGATTTTGCCTGTCAGCCAAGATGAACAGGCACTGTGCGTGGATCACGTGCGGCACGTCGGCGATCCGGTGGCAGCGGTGATTGCGCGCGAAGAATTGACGGCGTTCGAGGCGCTGGACTTGATTGATGTCGAGTACGACATTCTGGCGACGATTGCCGATCCGGAAGAGGCGCTGGCGACGCCTACGCCGCGTATTCACAACTACGGAGAAGAAGGAAATATTCACAAGCGCGTATCGCTGGAATTTGGCGACGTCGAGCAGGGTTTCGCTGAGGCGGATGAGGTTTTTGAGGATATATTTTTCTATCAGGGAAATACCCACCTTCCGATCGAACAGCATGCTTCAGTGGCGATAAAAGACCCGGACGGTAAATTGACGATCTGGAGCTGCACACAGACGCCGCACTATTTGCATCGCGCGCTGGCGAAAGTCTTACAAATGCCGCCAGCGCACATCCGCGTGATCGCCACGCCGAATGGCGGAGGATTTGGCGGGAAGAGCGATCCGTTCAACCATGAAATCGTAGTGGCTAAAGCGGCGCTGCTGCTGGACCGACCGGTGAAAATATGTTTGACGCGCGAGGAAGTTTTTTATTGCCATCGGGGCCGGCATCCAGTACTGATGAAATTTAAAACCGGCGTGAAGAAAGACGGCACGATCACAGGGATGCACTTGCAGACTCTGATTGATGGCGGCGCGTATGGATCGTACGGCGTCGCGAGCACGTTTTATACGGGCGCTTTGCAAACGACGACATACCACGTTCCTCGATACAAATTTCAGGGATGCCGCGCGTTCACGAACAAGCCGCCTTGCGGGCCGAAACGCGGGCATGGGACGGTGCAGCCGCGCTTTGGGCAGGAAGTGCAGCTCGACAAGATCGCGGAGAAATTAAGAATCGATCCGGCGGATTTGCGGCTGCGGATTGCGGAAACTTCGAATGCGGTCACGGCGAATTTTTTCAGGCTGAGTGTTGTGAATTTGGCGGAGTGCATTCGGCGCGTCGTTACGATTTCGGACTGGAAGAAAAAGTTTCGCAAACTGCCGGAGGGGCGTGGTGTGGGGCTGGCTTGTTCGGCATATTTGACGGGAGCAGGCCTGCCGATTTATTGGAACAAGATGCCGCACTCGGGAGTGCACATCAAGTTTGACCGCGGGGGAGGAGTCGCAGTTTTTTGCGGCGCGACAGAAATTGGACAGGGATCGGATGATGTGCTTGCGGGAATTGTCGCGGAAGTTTTGGGGCTGGAGACGTTTGACATTCGTTTGTACACGGGCGATACGGATTTAGGGCCAGTGGATTTGGGTTCGTATTCGAGCAGAGTCACGATCATGGCGGGTAATGCGGCGCTGCAAGCGGCGGAGCGCGGGCGAGAAGTCATCGCGGAAGCCGTTTCGGAAAAACTTGCGGTTCCAAAAGAACGATTGCGATTCGCGGACAAACGCGTTTTTGATTCTGCTGCGCCGGAGAAGAGCGTCACGTTTGCGGAGGCAGTGTGCATTGCGGAGGCGCGTTTTGGAACGATTGGCACGATGGGATCGTACACTCCACCGAAATCTCCGGCGCTTTACAAAGGTGGAGGGGTGGGGCCTTCGCCGACCTATTCGTACACCGCTGCGGTCGTCGAAGTTGCGGTTGATCCCGCGACTGGCTGGATCACGGTGCCGAAGATATGGATTGCGCACGACATCGGACGGGCGCTGAATCCGACGCTCGTGCGCGGGCAAGTCGAAGGCAGCGTTTACATGGGTTTGGGCGAGGCGCTGATGGAAGAACAGGAGTTCCGGCGGCTTCCGAATAAACTTTCGCACGCGCTGGTGCATAAATTTCCGTCAATGCTCGAGTATAAGAGCCCGACTTCTCTGGACATGCCGCAAGTTATTACGGAGTTGATTGAGGAACCCGATCCGCACGGGCCGTTTGGGGCGAAAGAGGTTGGGCAAGGACCACTTTTGCCGATCATGCCTGCGGTTGCGAATGCGGTTTACGACGCGGTGGGCGTGCGGATTGATGAAGTGCCGATCACGCCGGAAAAGATTATGAAGGCGCTCGCGGAAAAAAAGGCGGGGCGGGAGCCGCGTTATGGGCCTGGGAATTTTCCGCATGTCGAGTGGCCGGAGGCGCTGCGCGTGCCGCCGCCGTGGGAGGGCGGCGATGGAAACGCGGTGAACGATGTTCCGCGGACGAGCAGACGCTCGACGGAAAAAGAAAAGGTGCTCAGCTCATGATGCGGCTGCCACTTTTCGAGTTTCGCGCTCCGCGGACGCTCGAGGAAGCGGCGCGCATTCTGGATGGCGAGGGAACGAACGCCATGCCGCTCGCCGGCGGAACGGATTTGCTTCCTAACATGAAGCGCAGGCAACAAGTTCCGAAGACTTTGATGAGCTTGCGTTCGATCGAAGATTTGCGAGACATTCGATTGGAGCATTCTGGATCGCGACTCGGAGCTTGTACCACGCTTACGGAAATTGCGATGGACGCGCGCTTTCGAAACGGGTTGACGGCGCTTGCGCAAGCGGCTTCGATGGTGGCAACGCCGCCGATTCGAAACATGGCTACGCTTGGCGGCAATCTCTGCCTCGATACGCGGTGCAATTACTACGATCAGAATTATGAGTGGAGAAAGGCGATCAACTTTTGCCTGAAAAAAGACGGCGATACCTGCTGGGTCGCGCCGGGAAGTTCGAAGTGCATGGCAGTTTCTTCGACGGACACGGCGCCGGCACTCATCGCGCTGGGCGCGCGCGTGCGCCTGGTCTCGCGAAACCAGGAGCGCGAAGTATTGCTCGCGGATCTCTATAACAATGACGGCCTAGATTATATCAAGCGGAAGCCCAACGAAATCCTTGCACAAGTTTTGCTGGATGACCTGCACGGATGGAAAAGCACCTATTGGAAACTGCGACGACGCGGATCGTTTGACTTTCCCGTGCTGTCGGTAGCCGCCGCTGCGCGTATTTCTGGTAACGGCGTGGTCGAAGAAGCACGAATCGTGATTGGCTCGGCGGCGTGCCGGCCTCTTGTTGCGGCGGATGCAGCAGAATCACTTGTAGCGCGCGAGCTCAATTCAGACTCGATTGCAGAAGCCGCTGTTCTTGCGGCGCGCATCGCCAAGCCGCTGGACAACACGGATTTCGACATGAGCTGGCGAAAAAAAGTGGCCGGAGAATTCGTGGCCCTTGCGTTGCGCGAGCTACGCGGCGACGATATGCGCGGCGAGCGCGGACGCTTCATGAGCACGCATGCGTTCTGATCGCCCGAGGAATGGAAGGAATCGCAGCCAAGCGCGGGGACGATCGGAACAGACTGGAGCGGATTTCCGGGCAACTCTCGAGGCCGATTCGCGTGGCGAGCTGGACCTGCGTTGCACTCCCAACCGATTCATCTCTGTTCGCACTTTTCCATAGCATCGACTTTTTTAGCAACGTGCTTTGGCTTTCGTGCTTCCAACTTAGCGCGCGCATCCTTCACAAAACCGACAAAGCGGTGCGCCAATTCTTTGATTCGAGCGGATTGGCGCCGTTCGATCGCTTCCGTAGGGATTAGCTCGGTACCCACTCCGATTGCGGTAGCGCCAGCTAAAATAAAGTTAGCCGCTGTCTGTTGATTCACACCCCCTGCGGCGATCAAGGGAACCAGTGGCAGGGGCGCCCTCAATGCTTTGATATAGCTATCGCCGCCAACCTGCGCGCACGGAAACACTTTGACAAAGTCCGATCCTGCCCGCCACGCGCTAATCACTTCTGTGGGCGTCAAGGCGCCGGCCAGAACCGCGACATCGTTTTTAGCGGCGAATTCGATCAGCGCCGGATCGAGTCCGGGACTGGTCAAAAATCCCGCGCCGGCGTCGACGCATTTTCGCGCCATCTCGATGTCCATGATCGTGCCAGCGCCGACGAGCATCTTGGGATGGTAACGAACAAGGTGGGAAATCACGTCAACGGCCCCTGCGACCGTCATCGTAATTTCCACGATCGGGATTCCACCGTGCGAAACCGACTCCGCGGCAAAATGCGCGTCCTCTGCCGACATCACCCGAATCCCGGGAACGACGCCAATCTCTCGAATGAGGGCGCACACTTCAGTCTTATTCATGACGCGATTCCTCGCGATTGCCCATAGGTCTGATACGAAGGCAGGTAGTAGGCCACCTTCCAGGCATGGTTTTTCACCGGCACTCTTGCCAGAGTCGCTCGTCTCGTTGGAAGACGCAAGTGCTTTACACAGCCTCCTCAGGCTGCGGAAGCTTATCACCATCGCGGGCAAACCAAACGTAGAGCGTCGGCAGAAGAAATATGCTCAATACCAGGTCGGAGACGAGGCCTCCGACAATGACGATGGCAAAGGGGCGCTGCGAATCGGAGCCGATGCCGTGCGAGAAAGCCGCAGGAAGCAGCCCCAATATTGCGACCATCATGGTCATCAAGATGGGCCGCAGCCGCAGAACGGCTCCTTCCGCGGCGCCTTCCTCTATTGTGTAACCTCTGGCCCGAAGTTGATTGATGTACTCGACCATGATGACGCCTGTCTGCACCGACACGCCAAAAAGCGCGAGAAAGCCGACTCCGGAGGAGACACTGAGATTCGTATGCGTCATGAGCAAGGCCAGCAAGCCGCCAAGTGGGGCCATGGTCACGTTTGTCAAAATCAAAAGCGCCCATTTGAGGGACGTAAACATCGCATACAAAAGGATAAAGATCGCCACGATGGTGACGGGGAGCACAATCATGAGCCGGCGCGCTGAGCGCTTCTGACTTTCATATTCGCCCGCCCAGTCAATCGTGTAGCCTACGGGCAATTTAACGGCGGCGCTCACCTTCCTTATCGATTCCTCCACAGTGCTTCCCAAGTCCCTGCCACGCACGCTGAACTTAATCGCGACGTATCGCGAATTAGCCTCACGGTAAATTTCTGACCCACCGTCCGTGACGCTGGTCTTAGTCAATTGCGCCAGCGAAACGCGCTCACCCGATGGCGACAACAAGCGGATCCTTTCAATTGCCTCCCGCGTGTCCCGATACTCTGGCAAGTAACGGAGCACAAGGTCGTATCTTTGTTCGCCGATCAGCACCTGGCTAAGCGCGTTGCCACCGACGGCGGTCTGAATCGCATCCTGAACATCGGAGACATTGATGCCGAATCGTGCGGCCTGATCGCGGTCCACCTCGAAATTAAGATTCGGCTGGCCAAGCAAACGGAACATGCCAAGATCCTCGACGCCGCGAATTTTGCCCATCACGCTTACGACCTGGTCTCCCTTCTCTTCAAGTATCTTGAGATTATCTCCATAAATTTTCACCGCGAGCGCGCCTTTTACGCCGCTCACTGCCTCCTCCAAATTGTCAGAAATCGGTTGAGAGAATCCCCAGAATACTCCAGGGATTTTTTCCAGCTCGCGGTCCATCGCGTCAATCAGCAGGTCTTTGTTTTGATGGAAGATGGGACGCCATTTTTCCTTGGGCAGCAGGTCCACAAAAAACTCGGCATCGAAAAATCCTGTCGTATCCGTTCCGTCATCTGGGCGCCCGATCTGATTCACGACCTGGGGTACCTCCGGAAACGAGCAAAGCACTTGGCGGGCTCTCTCCGCGATCCGAGCACTCTCGGTAGGTCCGGTACTCGGCGCCATCGTGCCGCGAACCCAGATGGCTCCTTCATCCAAATGAGGGAGGAACTCCGAGCCGATGACTCCGCCAAAAGCCAGAAAGCCCGCGAATGCAAGTAAGAGCAAGCCTGCCCCCACTGTGAGCATGCGGTTCCGAATCGTCCAAGTCACGGAGTTCCTGTAACGAGCCGTCAGAAAGCTCATCACCGGGTTCTTCCATTCCTTCACTCCGGAACGGAACAGCAGGCTCGCAAGCGCGGGGGCAATAAGCATGGAAAAAATCAGCGCACCGAACAAAGCGAAGGCTACGGTCCACGCCATCGGCTTGAACAATTTCCCTTCGACCTGCTGCAAAGTAAAAATCGGCAGATACGCCGTGACAATGATGGCAATGGCGAAGAACACCGGCCGCTGCACCTCGTGGGCGGCGTCCCGGATGTGCTCCATGGGAGGGCGCTGCTCGCTTTCATGGCGATTCAGATGGCGGACGATGTTTTCGATCATCACCACGGCGCCATCGACGACCATGCCAAAATCGAGCGCACCCAAAGAAAGCAAGTTGGCGGAAATGTGCCGGAGATCAAGACAGATGGAGGCAAACAGCAAGGCAAACGGAATCGTCAAGGAAACAATCAGCGCGCCGCGGACATCTCCGAGAAAAAGGAAGAGCACGATCACGACGAGGATCATCCCCTCGCCGAGATTGTGCAGCACCGTATGGGTCGTGAAGTGGACCAGGTCGTCGCGGTCCAGATACGGCACGATCTTCACTCCGGGAGGCAATATGTGGTCGTTAAGTTTTTGGACGGCGGAGTGGATGCCGTCCATGGTTGCGGCGGTTTCTGCGCCCTTCCGCATGAAGACGATGCCTTCGACCACGTCGTTATCGTCCACCACGACGCCGTCCGCGCGATGAATGGCCTTCCCGATTTGGCCCAAGCGAATCTTCGCGCCTTGCGTGACGACGGCAATATCCTTGATCCGAATCGCCGTGCCTCTCTCCGTCTTCAGGACTGTTTTCTCGATATCGGAAACATTTCGGATTAATCCGACGGCGCGAACATTGACCTGCTGCGCGCCCTGTTCGATGAAGCTGCCGCCTCCATTGGCATTGCTGTTGGTTAGTTGCTGCTCGACCTGAGCGAGACTCAAGCCGTAGGCGACCAACTTGTCCGGGTCCACGCGGACCTGATACTCGCGAGTCAGCCCCCCGAAGGACGAGTCATCCACCACATCTGGCGCGGCTTTGATGTACTTGCTGATGACCCAATCCTGGAGCGATTTGAGCTCCATCAAGTCGTAGTTGGGATTGGTGCTCTGAACCGTGTACCAGTAGACGGAGCCGATGGGACTGAAGTCCGGCCCAATCTGCGGCGAAACGTTGGTGGGCAACGTCACCATCGACAGTCGTTCCAATGTTTTCTGCCGGTCCCAGTCATTGTCGGAGTTATCGTCGAATATAAGATTTACAACCGACAGGCCCGCCAACGAAGCCGAACGCACGTGCTGAAGGTGCGGGATGCCGTTCATTTGAATCTCGATCGGGATGGTGATTTGTTGCTCAACTTCTTCCGCCGCGCGCCCCGGCCATTGGGTAATCAGCTGGACCCAGGTGTTTGCGACATCCGGGTAGGCTTCAATCGGCAATCTCTCGAAAGCAATGATCCCCCAGACAAAAATGGCCGCGGCCACGCTCAGGACGATGAAGCGGTTGTTGAGGGCAAACGCTACGAGCGCGCGAATCACTATTGTTCCACCGTATTCTGGAACTCGAGCGCGTTCTCGATGACTTGCTGACCGGGCGCGATTCCCGAGACGACCTCCTGCATGTTGCCCGGAAGCATTTGGCCGGCGGAAATCTCGAGACGGCGGAACTTCTTGCCATTCGCCGGGACATACACCCAATCGCGATCGTGAAGGTGCAGAATCGCCGTGGCAGGAACGGCTGCGTCTACCGTTCTCTTTTGGCCGTGAAAGGTGGCCATCGCAAACATGCCCGGGCGCATGATGCCAGGGTTGTGCACTTCAATCCTCACTTTCGCAGTTCGTAGATTGGGGTCGAGGATCGGGCCGATATTGCTGATAGCTCCGGTAAAGACTTTGTCGGGATAAGCGTTCAAGCGAACATCAGCCTTCTCGCCGAGGTGCACGTTGGGGAAGTCATTTTCGTACACGTCGCAAAGAATCCAGACGTACGTGAGGTCCGAGATCGTAAAGGGATTTGGCGAGCTCAGGCCTTGCACGCCCGCGGCGCTTGTAACTTGCTGATCGGTGATGACCCCTGAGACGGGAGCGTGAATATCTACAACGCCGGACGGCTGGTCAAGTATGCCATTGCCAACCACGCGAAGTTTTTCGGCGGTCGTCTTCACGTCCACCTGAGCCTTGGTTTCCGAGTCTTGCGCGACTTGAAAATCGTTCAAGGAGATCGCGCCCTTGTCATAGAGGAGCCTCGCGCGTTCCGCTTGAGTTCGGGCCAGTTGCTCATCCGCCAGAGCTTTTTGATAGTCGGAATACGCTCCAGAAATATCGGCGCTTTGCACGCGCAGCAGGACTTGCCCCTTTTTAACCGTGTCGCCCAAGCGGGCCATGATTTCCACGACGCGGCCCGTGGCGAGTGTTACAACCGGCACGGTGCGGGACACGTCCGGGTTAACTGTCGCAGTCACAGACAATTGCGACGTCGTGACGTGCTCGACCGCCACCTTCAAAGGGTATTTTTCAGGGTGATCGACCTGAAATACGTTGGGATCCGGAGCGTTTTCCACCCGCAGCGGCGGCGGCGCCCCCGCATTCGGATCGCTGGAGCCCCCTCCACAACCTATTGAAACCAAACCTAGTAGAAGGCAGAGCGCCAGCATTTCTTTACCCCTGGGTCTCATCGATTGGCCTCACCTCGCGCCGCAAAATTGAATTGATTCGCTGGATGGATGCTTTGAAATAAGCACTTGGGAGGGTAAAAGGGGGAGTATTACAGTACGATGAACACGGCGCCGGGCGCGTGGCTCCCAAGCCGGGTCATATTTTGGCTCCGTAGAACGAAGAGGCATTGCCTCTGTCTCCCGGGACTTGATACCATACCCCCATAGGGTATACAAGCCAAATGTCACACACCTCTCGCGAAAAACTCGACCTCGTCGCTCGCACCAAGAAAGTCATCGGCCAGCTTGAAAGTGTCCTCCGCGGACTCAACGAAGACGAGCAATGCGCGGAGGTCCTGCAGCGCCTGTCTGCTGCGCGCGGCGCCATCAACAGCCTCATGGGCGAGTTGATGGAAGACCACATCCGCAACCATATGCCGCGCAATTCCAAATCTTCGGAGGAAGCGGCCGACGACGTTATTCACATCGTGCGAACCTATCTAAAGTAATGTAAATGGTTGTCGCGTTTGCCGCCGTTTTTCTGTATCTTCCGTGCACCCATTTTTTCCTGGGACGAATCGAAGGCGGGAAGGAGACAGCACAGTGACGCGACTGTTCGCTGGTTTGCTTTTTGCAGCATTCTTCTTTACCCCGTCATCGCGGGCCCAGGCGGGCCCCGAGGAGGGCGGGCACGACCTGCAAGTGTGGACCGGCGGCGGCCATGGACTGAACGGGAGCACTGCCAGCAGTGACGTTTGGAACGTTGGCGCGCGTTACGGCTGGATTCTGACCGCGCCGCACGGGCCTGGCTTCTTGCGCGGTGAATTCGAGTATGCGGTCGATGTCGTCCCGGTTTTCATGGTCGTCCAGCGCCGCGGCGACGCATACGGGTTCGGCTTGAGCCCCTTCGCGTTCAAATGGAATTTTACGAAACCGCGCAAGGTGGTTCCCTACTTCGAACTCGGCGGCGGCACGCTCTTTACAAATACCAATGTGCCGCCCGGCAGCACTTCACGCATCAACTTCACGACTAGCGGCGCGCTGGGATTGCATTTTCTGCAAAGCAAGTACAATTGGAACGTCGAGCTTCGCTTCATGCATATTTCCAACGCCGGCCTTGGCGACTTCAATCCCGGCATCAACACGCTCCAGCTTCGCGTGGGCTTCGGCCGGTTCACGCACCCGCACTAGCCTGTCGTGCTGCGGCACGGTAACACCGGCATCGTCAAGTGTGGATAGAATGCGGCCGTTCACCGTGGTATTGTTCGTTTTGCACTAATCGCCAGCCAGATCGCGGATCATCTTGGAGGGAGGTGTCATGAAAATCGCGGGAATTGTGATCGGAGTGCTGCTGCTCGCCGGATTGGGTTTGGGGCTTCGCGGAATGCGCGCGGACGGCAAAGCGCCGGCCGTTGGCACTCACGCGCCCGACTTTACACTCAATTCGCAAGAGTCCAGGCCCGTCAGCCTGCATGATTTCAAAGGCAAATGGGTCGTGCTGTACTTCTATCCCAAGGATTTCACGAACGGCTGCACTATTGAAGCGCATAACTTCCAGCGTGACCTCGCACAATACGAGCAGAAGAACGCCGCGATCGTCGGCGTCAGCGTGCAGGACGAAGACTCTCATCAGAAGTTTTGCACCAAGGAAGGGCTGAACTTCAAGCTGCTCGCGGACACCAAGACGGAAGTCTCGACGATGTATGACTCGGTGATGAATTTTGGCGTTGCCAAGCTCTCCGCGCGCCATACTTTCCTGATCGATCCCGACGGCGTTGTGCGCAAGGTTTTTCTCGACGTGAAACCGCAGGTTCACAGCGAGGAAGTCCTGGCTGCGCTCACGGAATTGCAAGCCAGCCCCTCGAAATAAATCCCGCTTCCCGGAGGTTATTCATGAATCGCAAAATCCTCGCGGCACTGGCCGTACTGTTCTCGGTGGCTTTCGCCCTGGTGCTCCACGCCAATCCTCTGAAAACGGAAACTGTCAGCTACAAAAGCGGCAATGAAACTGTCAGCGGATTTCTCGCGCTTCCCGCGGGGCCTGGAAAGCATCCCGGAATCGTTGTCATCCACGAATGGTGGGGACTGAACGATCAAATCAAGGACGAAACACGAAAGCTCGCCGGGCAGGGATATGTGGCTCTCGCCGTCGACCTCTATCGAGGGAAAGTGGCGACTACTCCTGAAGAAGCGCACGAGTTAATGCGCGGAGTTCCCGATGACCGCGGCATGCGCGACCTGGAGGCTGCGTACGACTATCTCGCGGCTCGGCGCGACGTCGAGGCAAACAAAATCGGTTCCGTTGGATGGTGCATGGGCGGCGGCTGGTCCATCAAATTGGCGATGAGCGAACCGAAGCTCGCGGCCTGCATCGTAAATTACGGCTCCTTGCCGACGGAAGCCTCCAGCATCGAAAAAATCAAAGCGCCGGTACTCGGAAATTTCGGAGCGGATGACCGCGGCATTACGCCGGATTCCGTCCACGCTTTCGATGCCGCCATGAAAGCCGCAGGCAAGTCCGTCGACGTGAAAGTTTATGAAGGCGCCGGCCACGCCTTCGAAAATCCCAACAACAAAGAGGGCTACCGCCCGGAGGCGACAGCCGATGCTTGGGCCCGCATGACCGTATTTTTGCAGAAAACTCTGAAGTAGGCTGGCTCAGGCAACCGTTGTGTACCCGCTTAGAAGGCCCCAACGGCTTGCCGCCGCGCGAGCTCCGTCATTGCCATGGGCCAATCCCCAACGATTTCGCCTTCTTCATGAGATGTTTTCAATCCGCCGGCGTCTAACCCCGAAAAGGGGCTCGGAGTGATTCGGTGAATCGGAATTCTGAATTTGACACTCTCCGGATCCTCGCGAGATAACCCTTACAATTCCTGGTTTCTGAGTGGTCTTTTCCAGGTGCATCCGGGGGGAAGCTCGTCTCTTTCCGTGTCGGGGCCTAAGGCTAGTTGAAAGCACGGACGATTTCATTCAGGAGGGGCGATGAATAAGCGCATTCTATTCCTACTTGTCTTTATAGGGCTTTTTCCAGGGCTTACTTCCGCACAGATCGCGATCACGGGCAAAATCACGGGGGTTGTTACCGACTCGTCCGGGGCTGCGATTCCCAACGCGACGGTTACCGTCAAGAGTACGGCCTTGATGGCTCCGCGCAACACAACCACCTCAGGAGAAGGCGTGTATCTCTTCGACCTACTTCCGCCAGGCACGTACGACGTCACCATCACGGGGAATGGATTCCGTACCGAAACCCAAACCGGTGTGGTGATCACCGCGGGATTCACTGCAACCGTTAGCCCCAAGCTGCAAGTAGGTGAAGTCACCCAAACGGTCCAGGTCGAAGGTGAGCCGGTCGTAGACTTGCAATCCGCACAAACCTCGACGACCTTCGATCAATCTCTACTGCAAAACATCCCTAGGAGGGTGTCGGAGAGAAATCTCCTAAAATTGGTCGGATAGCGAGATTTTTTGCGGTGAACTATTTCCTTTCTTCAGAGGCTTCGTTAGTATGCGTGCATGAGCTTCCAATTCCGAGCCTGCACGTTGGATCAACCGCTTCTCTTAGCTCCCTCCTTGCAACAATGGCTTCCCGAAGGGCACTTGGCGAGGTTCCTCGCCGACGTAACGGAACAGCTGGACCTGTCGGCCATCTATTCTACCTACGATCGTCCGGATGGCCGGGGGCAAGCGGGATACCACCCGCTGTTGATGACGCGCTTGCTGCTGTATGGCTATTGCGTGGGAGTGGCTAGTTCGCGAGCCATCGAGCGGGAGACCTATGAGGATGTGGCGTTCCGCTATCTGGCGGCGGACCAGCATCCGGATCACGACACCATAGCGAATTTTCGGAAACAGCATCTGGCCAAGCTGGGAGAACTGTTTGTGCAGGCCTTGCAATTGTGCCAGAAGGCCGGATTAGTAAAGCTGGGGCACGTAGCCATCGATGGCACCAAGATGCAGGCGAATGCGAGCAAACACAAAGCCATGAGCTACGGGCGGATGGGGGAAGCGGAGCAGAAACTGCGGGCCGAAGTGGAAGCCCTGCTGCGCCATGCGGAGGAAGTGGACGAGGCCGAAGATCGGCAATACGGGAAAGGCCAGCGAGGCGATGAATTGCCAGCGGAATTGGCGCGGCGGGAGAGTCGGCTGAAAAAGATTCGGGAAGCTAAGGAGGCTTTAGAGGCCGAAGCCCAGCAAAAAGCGCAGGAGCAGAAAGCGGAGGCGGAAGCCAAGATCGCCGCACGGCAGGAGCAAGAGAAACAGACCGGGCAAAAGCCGCGAGGGCGGGCTCCTCAGGTTCCTAACCCCGAGGAGGCTAAACCAGAATCTTCGGCGCAGCGGAATTTCACCGATCCGGAAAGTCGGATTATGCCGGATGGAGCGCACAAGGGGAGTTTCGTGCAGGCCTACAATGCTCAGGCGGCGGTGGATAGCGCGGCACAAATCATCGTGGCAGCAGAGATCACGCAACAAACCAACGACAAACAGCAGTTGGTGCCGATGCTCCAACAGGTGATCGAGAACGTGCATGGCAAACCACAAGTGGCCAGTGCCGACACGGGTTACTGGAGCGAGGCCAACGTCACCGCGGAAAGCTTGCAAGGCATCGACCTGCATGTGGCCACAGAACGACAGCAGCACGGCGAGAGCCAGGACGTTCCCGTGGAGGGAGGGCCGAAAGGAAGTTCGGCCTTACAGCAGATGCGAGACAAACTGAAGACGGAGGCCGGTAAAGCCCTCTACAAGATGCGGAAACAAATCGTCGAACCTGTTTTTGGATACATCAAAGAGGGACGAGGATTTCGCCGGTTCAGCTTTCGCGGCTTAGGGAATGTGCGCAGCGAGTGGAGACTTATTTGTGCCACGCACAATCTGTTGAAGCTCTTCCGGTCAGGATGGAAAATGCGGCCTTTGAGCACTTAACAGTGCCAAACCCGCGGTCTCCCTTTGCACTCTACAGCAGTGCAGTAAGACTGTCAGAGGCCGAATACGGCTCACCAAGCCATTACCCCAACAATCCCACCATGTTTATCGATAAACCCGATGCCTTGGACTTCGTCGCGAACTTCTCTCCGACAAGCTCCTAGCGGCCGCGATCCATGGTCCACCGTCGCACAGATGCCCGGGGTGACCTCCAGCACCTTCGATGTCGCTGGAGACAACAGTTACCAGCAATCGGCCATGCAGGTTCACGGCAGCACGCAGGCGGAGCAGATCTATAGCTATAACGGTCTTGATCTGAACTGGCCGGGCTCCAATGGCGGCTACACCCAGTTCTATACCAATCACGACTCCTTCGATGAATTCCAGGTCGTTGCCGACAACGCACCCGCTGCGGTGCCAATCGGCGGCGTCTACATGAACATGGTCACGAAATCGGGATCCAATGAATTGCACGGCCAAGCGGCTGTCTATTACTTAACAGCAGCCACTCAGGCTGGCGTTAACTTTCCGATGTACAACGGCAGTCCCGTCACTTCCGGCTCGCCTTTCGACAGCACCATGGACGCAAGCGCAAGTCTCGGCGGGGCGCTGATCAAGGACAAGTGGTGGCTCTTCGGTTCTTACCGCCGGTACGATCTGCGCCAGGAAATTCTTTCCGTCACCGATCAAGCGGGAAGCCCTGTGGTCGATGTGAACCACCAAACCAACACTGATCTGCGAAGCGATTTCCAGGTCAACTCGAAGAACAAATTCAGCTTTATCTGGCTTTACAACGGGCAGAATCGCTTCTTCCGACGGGATACCGCGTATTCCTTCGTCACCCAGGAAGCCAGCTGGCTTCAGATCGAGCCGGCCTACATTCTCGAAGGACTTTGGACTAGCCAGGTCACCAATAACCTCATTCTGGATTTTCGCGTTGGCTACAACAAAATCGTTTTCCCGCTAAGCTACCAGCCCGGCGTGACCAGCTCTGACCTAAACGTCCAAGACGTTGCCCTCTCCACCGAAACGGGTGCGGCGCCGTATCAATTCGCGAACCCTGCTTGGGTCCTGAAGTGGACTGCAGGCGGCTCCTGGTATAAGCCCAATTGGGCCGGCACGCACAACATCCAATTCGGTTTCGAGTGGGGGAAGAGCTACAACTCCTACATTTACAACGTGAATCAAGGCATCAACGTTATTCTCAATAACGGCACGCCTTATCAAGTTCTCGCATACAACACGCCTACGACTCAGAAAAACTACTTTCGCGACACCAGCTTCTTTTTACAGGACACGTGGAACATCAAGCGCCGCCTTACTCTTAACATCGGCCTGCGCTACGACAACTTCCGCACCTACTATCCCGTCCAAACCAGCAATCCCAACGAGACCTTCCCTCAACTCTTCCCGATCACTACGTATGCGGCCTCAGGGAACCTGGTTGATTGGAACAACGTTTCGCCCCGCATCGGCGTCGCCTACGACCCGACCGGCAAGGGCAATTCGGTCATACGCTTCGGCTACGGCATCTATTATCTAATGCAAGGCACTGGCCTCGCGGAAACTGCTAATCCCGTCGGACTTTCCGGCAAGTACTACACCTGGACGGACACAAACGGCGATGGCATTCCCCAGCAAAATGAATGGCTGCCCAATGGGGCAAACACCATTCCCGTCGGCGCGTTTGGCGGCTCCAGCACGCATATCAATCCCAACATGAGCCGCCCGTACTCGGAAGAGATCAGCGCCGGTTATGAGAGGCAGATTTGGGGCGATCTCCGGGTCGGCGCCACCTACTACTACCGCACCAAGAAAAACCTCATCGGCATCGAGAACACGGCTGTATCGGAATCCGACTACGTGCCGATTACAACTTTGAATGGCAATCCGATCGTGAATCCCATCACGAACCAGCCGTTGACCCTTTACAGCTTTCAGCCCGCTGATTCCACAAAATACGGCGCCTTCAATTACGTTGTGACCAACATCCCCAAGCTTGATACCAATTCCTATAACGGCGTCGAATTCACCGCCGTCAAGCGTCTGTCGCACAAGTGGCAGGTTCTTGGCGGTTTCACCATTCAGCGCCAGAAGGGCGTCTATGGCCGAGGTTTCTCCGACGAAGCCACCAGCGACAATTTTACGGATCCCAATTACGACATCAACCGCAACAACAACTACCTGAATCTTGACGCAACCTACGTCTTCAAGGTGGATAGCACGTACGAACTGCCCTGGAAAATTGGCACTAGCGTTAACTTCCAGCACTACACGGGTTTCCCTCTGCAGCCAACGGAGACTTTTGGCGTTCCGGATGGAAATTCTCCGGCCGACATCATCAGCGAGTCGGTCATTCTCCAGCCGGCCGGCGTCCTGCGGCTGCCTAGCGTGAATATGCTCAACTTGCGCCTCTCACGCGAATTTGCAATCCACGGCGACAAGTGGCGGCTGACCCCAAATGTGGATTTCTTCAACGTGACCAACGCGCAGACGGTCATCGGCGAGGTAACCACCTACGGCGGCAGCTACCTTTATCCCTATAGCACCATCAACCCCTTCGTGGCGCGCTTCGGCTTGCGGTTAAATTTCTAGAGCCGCTGGCCGTTGCCTAAATTTCGAATATCTCGCCGTTCCCAATCGGGCGGGTGGAGTGATACCTTCACTCCA
The DNA here is from genome assembly GCA_963843265.1 of uncultured Acidobacteriota bacterium. Classification (GTDB taxonomy): domain Bacteria; phylum Acidobacteriota; class Terriglobia; order Acidiferrales; family UBA7541; genus Acidiferrum. Next base: position 112,689 of record CAWJJR010000012.1, read on the forward strand.
CCCGCCGGTCGGGCTTTCAGGGCTTGCTTCATTTTTCGTTTTCAATAGGGGGAGTCATGCGCAGTAGAACTGAAGCGGTTCAAATCCTGGCTTTGATTATTTCAGTCCTTTTCGCAGGCGCCGCGCACGCGCAGACTTCCAGCTCCAAATCTCGCCTGACCATCGAGCAACTCGTCGAAATCAAGCATCCCTCCGATCCCATCTGGTCGCCCGACGGCAAGCTTGTCGCATTTGTCTGGGATCGCGCCGGCATTGCCAATCTCTACATCGCTAACGCCGACGGCAGCGGCGAACCAAAGCCGCTCACTTCCTTCTCTCAAGGCCAAGTGGCTGGCGCGTTCTGGGGCGAAAACAGTGATCTCGTCTACTTTCCACACGATGGCGAGCTGTGGGAAGCGTCCATTTCCGGCGCGCCTCCCAAGCCCGTGTGGAGCAAACCTGATCCCGGAAGCGGTTTTGTCCCCTCACCGGACGACAAGCGAGTTGCCTTTGTCCGCAGCAATCACGCCGCTGGCGAAGACGCGTCTAACGGGGCCGATCTAATCATCCGCTGGCTTTCCGATGGAACGGAATCGACTACCGCGCACGACGACGTGAGCATTCACGAAATTATCTGGTCGCCCGATGGCTCATCCATTGCCTATATCGGCGGCGCCAAAGTCATTCATCACGACGAATCGCCCTCTTATTCCGGCGCAAAACTTATCTACCGCATTTCCGAATATGTTCCGGGCCAAATCTACGCTCTCAAGCTCGCAGGCGGAAGTCCTATCCCCATCGCCAAGCCCGCCGAATACGGCGGCCTCGCCTGGGTCGACGCCTCCCATCTGGTCTTTGATGGCGAATCCAGCGATTTCAAAAACTATTTCATCTATCTCGCCGATGCGGCCACCGGCTCGACCAAGACCATTCACGAAATCCACGAGGAAAAATTCTGGAGCATCCCCGATTGGGGCGAAGCAGGCGCGCAACCTTGGCCCTCTCCGGATGGCAAGTGGATCGCCTTCCTCAGCGATCAAGACGGCTGGGACCATCTTTATGTCATGCCCGCATCGGGTGGTGACGCCGTTCAAATCACCAAAGGAAAATTCGAAGCTTGGCGCCCGGCGTGGTCGCACGACAGCACCCGTATCGCCTTCGACGCCAATCTCGAGGATCATCCCGGCGACCGTGTCCTGGGCATCGCGAAAATCGGCGACAACCCCGCGCACGCCGAAGTCACCTATATTCCTTCCGAGCCGGGCACAAATATCGAGCCGCATTGGTCCGAAGGCGACGGACGTCTCGTCTATCAGCACACCGATCCGCGCAACAGTGCGGATCTATTTACCATCGGCACTAATCCAGGCGCTCCACCAGTCCGGCTCACAAGTTCCATGCCTCCGGAAATGGATCACTCCCAATTTGTCGCACCCCAGTTCGTGCATTTTCCCGGGCCGGATGGACAGCCAGTTCCCGGCTGGCTCTTCCTTCCCAAAAATCTGGACAAGACCAAAAAACATCCTGCCATCCTCTGGATCCACGGCGACGGCGTGAATCAAAACTATGACGGCTGGCACGTGCAGCGAAACTATGCCGTCTACTACAGCATTCACCAATATTTTCTTCAGAAGGGTTACGTCGTCTTCGCTCCCGATTATCGCGGAAGCATCGGCTATGGCCGCGATTGGCGTACCGGCGTTTACATGGACGTCGGCGGCAAGGATGCCAAAGACGCCTGGATGGGCGCCAACTATCTAAAGACCCTACCTTATGTCGATGCAGACCGCATCGGCGTCTGGGGCTTGAGCTACGGCGGCTTTTTTACTCTGATCGCCATGACCGATCAGCCCACGCTTTTCCGCGCCGGCGTGGATGTCGCGGGCGTCGTAGACTACGCGATGTATTATTCCGATCCCTACCACGGCGGTTGGACCGCAAGCCGCATCGGCACGCCCGAACAAAATCCGCAAGTCTACGCCAACGCTTCGCCGATTTCGCACATCGATCGTCTTGCACGGCCGCTCCTCATCGTTCATGGCACCGCCGACGTGAATGTTCCCTTTCTCGAATCCGTATGGCTCATCGACGAGGCCCTCAAGAAACACAAAGGCGATCTAATCTCCTTTATGATGTATCCAGGCGAGTTTCACTACTTTACGCGGGAGCATGTGCTTCTCGACGCATGGCATCGCGTCGACGACTTTTTCGATTTGCATCTGCGCCAGGCTGGCAAGCCTCAGGCTCATTGACGCGAGTCATCAATTCGCGTGTAATCAGGCATCAATGGCCAGGTTCTAGAATTAGCTTTTGCACGCGCCAATTCAAAAGCTCGGCCACGTACAATACGTTTTCCGACGGGCAGGCGATTTCGTGTATCCATCCGAATTCGCCAAGCTGTTTGCCTGACTTTCCAAACATTCCCAGCACTTTCCCATCGAGACTGAGTTTGTAAATTCTTCCGGGAAACGCGTCGGAGGTGTAAAGCACCTGATTTGGTCCCGGCGTGATGCAAATGGTCCACGGCGCGCCCGGAGCCATCGTGCCTGTTGTCGCTGTTGGTCTACCCCCGATGGCCGGCCGCGCGTCCGCAGGCGCCGGCACATCAATCTTTATCTGCCTCAGAAATCTTCCGTCTTCATCAAACACCTGTATTCGGCTATTGCCGCGGTCCGCCACATAAACATTTCCTTCAGCGTCCACGCCAATATTGTGCGGCGTGCGGAATTGTCCCGGCTGATCGCCAGGCTCGCCCCACGATTTCACCCAATTGCCGTCTTTGTCGTATTTCGCCACGCGCGAATTGATGTACCCGTCGCTGATGAATGTGTTCCCCGCCGCATCCCAAGCCATGTCCGTCACTTGCCGGAACATTCCGTCCACAGGTGGCAGTGGCGGCTTCGGATGCTTCAGCGGGCCAGTGCCTTCGTCAGACGCCTCCTGCTTGCGCCCAAACACCCTCACGACGCGGCCTTCGGGGTTGAATTTAATAACCATGTCCGAACCCTTGTCGGCCACCCAGATGTTGTCCTGCTTATCCACGCGCACGGAGTGCGCGAACGACCACGCATACAAATTGTGCCCAATCTCGCGGACGAATTTTCCGTCCGCATCAAATTCCAGCAATTGTGCTGCACCCGCCCCGTACGCCTGCCCGGTGCTATTGCCGCGCGAAAAAACAAACACGTGCCCTTTGGAATTGACCGCCACACCTGCCACTTCTCCTAAATAAATGTCCGGCGGCAATTTTAAAAACTCGGGCACAGAGTGGTATCGAATCTCCGGCGGCTCCTGCGCAAAAAGAGCCCCAGCCGCAAAAGGCAAAATCAGAGTCAAAACAAAAATGAGCCGTTTCATACCGATCACCTCCTCGTTCAGCGCCCGCATCATACGCGCCTCGCCTTGCCCACGCCAATCCTGTGTGTGCTAAAGGCTTCCTTTACATTTTCTCAACATCAGACGGCCAAGGTGGCGCGTCACGGATAATCGGGAAGCGCTATCCTGTCGGCCAGATCGCGGCCAACAGCCAGGTCCGCAATCCACCGAATCGCCATGAGTTGGAATATCTTGTTGCGCAGAAACAATGAGAACTTCGATTTCGGTGCAAACGAACTGCCAAAACGCAGTGCCGCCTTTTGTTTGCGCAGCACGAACGGCCCAAATAATTCTTCGTACTTCTTAAGAGCCACCGCGTAGTCGCCGCCAGCGCGGTGCAGCTCACCCGCAAGGATGTACGCCGCGACCATGGCCAACGCCGTGCCCTGCCCAGCGAGCAGCGACACGCACGAGGCCGCATCGCCAATCAAGGTCACTCGCCCCCGCGACCACAAACCCGGCGCCGCCTCCATTCGTATCTGGCTCACACGATCGAAATAAAAATCCTCGCTGGACTCCATCGCCTCCAAAATTTGCGGGCATTCCCACCCGCTGCTCCCAAAGCGTTTCCGCAGCAATGCCTTTTGCGCCTGAACGTCGTCGGCTGCCGTCTGCTCGCTATCCGCAAACGAAAAAAAGAACATCGTGCGGTCGCCGCGCATCGCAAATCGCGCTACCTGCTGCCCGACTTCCGTATACATCACATAAACCAACTCGTCTCTCGGCCGGTAACCATCCACCGCAAACGCCGCCGCCCTGTATCCCAAATCCTTTTCGAATTTGCTCTCCTCGCCAAAGACTAGCTCGCGCACCCGCGAGTGAAGTCCATCCGCTCCCACAACCAGATCAAACTCCTGCACTCCCCCGCGTTCGAACGTAACCTGAACGCTTTTCTCCGTCTGCCCGATACCCTTCACACTGTCGCCAAATATCGTTTCGACTTTGCCCTCGATCTTACCAAAAATGGCTGCCGCCAGTTCTCCGCGGGGAATGCTGGTAAAGCGTCCGCGTGTCATGCGGTCAAATGCATCGGCAGAAAAACCCGCAACGCGCTTCCCACTAGCGTCTACAACTCTTACCTCGCGGACCGCATATCCCTTTTCTTTGATTTCCGCCAAAACTCCCATCCGCTCGGCAATCTCGAACCCAGCGCCCCAAAAATCAATGATGTAACCGCCGGTTCGCAGTCTGGGCGCCGCTTCGACAATAGTCGGCGTGAATCCATACTGGAGCAGCCAGTATGCAAGCGTAGGCCCCGCAATCCCCGCTCCTGATATCAGGATTTTCATCGCCAGAAATAAGTCATGTGTGTCGCCGAATGTCCAGGCGGCGCACGCACTGCTAGATTAATTTCCCGTTAAAGTTTTGTATTGCGCTTTCGTGAGAGGAACAACCGAGAGCCTTCCAATGCGCACCAAGGGCGAATCAGCGAATAGCTTATTCGCTTTAATCCGTTCAAGTGAAATCGGCTTCGCGATCGCCTTTCCCGTTTTGATCTTCACCATCGGCTTTTTCGGATCAGCCGCATCGACGGAAACAACAGTCGCCGTTCCCACCGCGCTTTTGCGGTCTCCGGTTTCGTAAATCACCAGCCGCGCTCCCGCCTCCATCTCGCGAAGATTTTTCACCGCCGTCGGGTTGGACACTCCGTCCCACACCGTGACGCCATCCTTCTGCAAATCCGCAAAAGAATATTCCGATGGTTCGGTTTTCAGCAAATAGTCCGTGGACATTGCATTTCCACCTTTCAAGGCGCCTTTGCAGCGACAACTCCAATGTCCGCAATATTGTCCCCTTTTTTCAACGAAGGCACCGCATTGATGTGCAAAATCACGCCCGCCGCAGGCGCTCGCGCATCCACAATCACCTTCCCAAAATAATCCGTGACGTACCCAATCTTCATTCCCTCCGCAACATACGTCCCGCGCTGCACCTTCGGATACCAAATCCCTGGCCCGTCCGAAACGACTTCGACCGTTTTCTCGAGCCAGACCGGATGCTCGACGAACTGCGGCTCACCGGGAATCATCTTCAAATAGCGCATCGTGCTCAGCGTCCCGTTCACCAGCAACGCCACATCATCCGTCTCAACCGTCCCGGCATGTCCGGCTTCGACCACAATCGACGGCTTCCCCCGCAACGAAGCCGTGTTATCTAAATACCGCGACGCCGCCGGATCCGTCGGACGATCATTCCAAATGATAATGTGATCCAGGCCGAACGCGAGCACCATCTGTTTCGAAACACGGTCCTGCTCTTCTTTGCCGACCGCTCCCCAATACGCATAGGGCCGTAAATTCTCATCCAGATCGCCACCGTGGTAGTCGATCAAATAATCGCAGTGGTCCACCACGTCCTTCGTAATCATGTACAACACCCGGTCCGTTTGCGTTCCATCCATTTTCCCTGGGTAATAACGGTTCATGCTTTTGTTGTCGACCGGATTCACATGCGGCACTTTCTGCTCGAAAGAAGCGATATTCACCAGCGGCACCAGAACCACCGTGCCGGAAATTTGCGCTGGATCAAGATCGCCAATTAATTTCTCGACCGCGATGATCGAAACGTATTCCGTCCCATGCGCCCCCGTAACCAGCGCCAACACCGGTCCGGGCTTCGCCCCGTTCACGACGACAACCGGAATGTTCGTCCCAGCATCGACACCAGCCGGAACCTCGATATAGCCGTTCGCCTTTTGCCCAGGCGCGGCAGAAGCCGTCCCAACGGTAAACCGGGTTTGCGCGTGAAGCGAAAATCCACGGAGTGGTGCGAGCAGCATGAAAGCAAGTACACTTCGCGCGATACGCATCATTCTCCTCCAGCCTTCACGGCTGCCGGCGTAGGTGAAACAGGCGTCGCCGGCGTGGACTCGCCTTTAACATAGTGCGCATACCAGGCGAGATACCGCTCCAGCCGATCCTTGATGTGCGACGGCACGGTAAATCCATGATATTCGCCGGGGTACACAACGAGTTCCGTCGTTCGTCCAAGCGCCTTCATCGCCTCATACATCTGCTCGCCTCCGAGAACCGGCACATTCGCATCGAGATCACCGCCCATGAAAAGCGTCGGCGTCGTAATGCTTTTCACCCGCCAGAACGGCGAGATTTTGTCCCACAGCGCCTGGTGGTCCCAAGGGTAGCCGAGTTCGATCTCATACTCCCTCTGGTAATGGTCATGTCCGTAGAAACTCGTCAGCAGCGCGACGCCCGCTCCGGAAATAGCCGCCTTGAACCGCGTAGTTTGCGCGATGATGAAGTCCGTGGAAATTCCGCCGTATGACCATCCGCCAACCCCCAGCTTGTCGGGATCCGCGATTCCCTGCTCCAGCGCGTAATCCACCATGGCTACATCGTCTTGGTAGTCCTTATTGCCCCAATCCGCATAAATGGCGTCGCAGAATTTTTGTCCGTAACCCGAGGAGCCGCGCGGATTGGGCAGAAGCACCGCGTATCCATTCGCCGCGAAAAGCTGTGCGAGATGGTCGAAGGAAGCGGTGTATTGGCTTACCGGTCCGCCGTGAGGCCGAAGCAGTGCCGGATATTTCTTGGCGGCGTCGAAATTCACGGGCTTATAAAGATAGCCGGCCACCGATGTCCCGTCTTTGCTCTTAAAATGAACGTATTCCACTTTGGCCAGGCGTAATTGCGAGATCAGCGCATCGTTCGTCTGCGTCAATCGTGTGAGATCGCCCCCGTGCTGACCAAAAATCTCCGCCGGGCGGTCGCTTGTGCTGATCTCCGCGGCGATCGCGTCCTCCTTGCCAATCGAAAACGCCCCTACAGCGAGTCGGCCGCCGATCACCCGGGTAATCTCCCCGCCGCTGACGGCGATTCGGCAAAGATTTTGTGTGCCATCATCGTCCGCAATGAAATAGATCGAGCTGCCGTCGCTGGAAAACCGCGGCTGGCGCACGCTGCGATCGAATGCGAGCGTGAGGACTTTCGCCTCACCTCCTGAAGCCGGAATAATCGCCAAATGCTGCGTCGAGTAATAGAAGAGGTGCGGATCCAATTCCGTCACGTAAGTGATCCACTTTCCATCGGGAGACCATGCGGGCTGATCGTCAGGTGCTGGATTGGTGGTGATCTGAATCAGATGTGCACCTTTATCGGTGTTGTCTGCTGCAACCACCCATATATTGCTGTCACGCGTCGCGTCGGGATCGGGCTGGCTGCGATTGCTGGTGAACGCGATCGACTTACCGTCGGGAGACCACGCGGGTTGCGCGTCGTCGAAATCGCCGGACGTGATTTGCGTAACCGCCTTCTTCACCACATCGAAGACATAAAGATGATGCCGCCGATTGTCCAGATAGCCGATGGTGTCCCTCTTGAATTGCAGCCGGTCAATCACCCACGGCGGCTGCGCTTTCGGCTTGCCTTCGGACTTTTCTTTGTCCTTTTCCTTTTCCGCGTCGCCCGGCTTGGGATCCTGGATGACGAAGACAAGTCGGGAACCATCCGGCGACCATTCAAAATCCCCAACACCTTGAGAAATGTCAATGAGCCGAACCGCTTCGCCGCCTAGCCGGTTCAACAGCCACACTTGGGTTTTGCCCCCATCCCGCGAAGAAGTAAACGCAAGATATTTTCCGTCCGGGCTCCAGCGCGGATGTCCGGAAGAGACGCCCTCCGCGGTCATCGGCAGCGCATCGCCGCCGTGCGTCGAAACCATCCAGATGCGCGTTTCATTCTTGTCTTCCTTGAGCATCTTGGTCCGCACAGTGTAAGCGACCCACTGCCCATCCGGGCTTAACTCAGGCTGCCCTACATCGCGAATCCGAAAATAATCGTCAATCGTGATGTCGCGAAGCGCAGTGCCGGGCCGCGCTTGCGGCGCCGCCGCAAGGGCAAAGCGGGCAGAAACCGCGAAGCCAAAGCACAACAGAACAAAAACGAAACGGCGGACCATTTTCATGCCAAAAACTCCTCACTATGGAATGCGGACCGAACCCGGCGAAGTGTATCAGAGGCGGGGTGTCCGGATGTCTAGAAAAAGAGATAGCATAGCCGTTTGGCAATCGTGTGAATTCGCTCGAATCAATCGCGCGGCCGAAGAGATCAATCAAGACGTTCCGGATGTTTTGGAATAACAACCGGCAAGCCGCCAAGCGCCGCAATGTTGAATTAGACGTTAGCGCGATTAGGTGGCCGGGAATTGACACCACCACTTGTATGACGTATCATATGCGTCACGCGTGTGTGACGAGGGAAAAAACCTAGAGATGCTGTCCATTCGACTGAAGCCAGGAATTGAAAAACGCTTGTCTCGCCTCGCCAAGGAGACAGGGCGGACAAAAACCTTTTACGCCAGCAAACTCATCGAAGAAAATCTCGAGGATCTCGAAGACCGCTACCTGGCCGAAGCCCGTCTGGAAAAGCGAGGGAAAACCTATACCAGCGCGCAGGTGCGGAGCGAACTTGGCCTGGACGATTGAATATGACGAAGGAGCGCTCGTCGATCTCAAAAAGCTTGATCGCCAAATGCAGCGAGAGATTTTCGATTACATGGAAAAACGTATCGGAAGGGCCGAGGATCCGCGCACATTCGGCAAGCCGCTCCGGCACAGCAAGTTCGGTCTTTGGCGCTATCGGGTTCGCGACTATCGAATCATTTGCGAATTACGCGATTCACATCTGAAGGTCTTAGTCGTGGCCGTAGGACACCGCAGCACAGTTTACGAAAGATGAGATGTAGTTGGCTGAGGTAGGTCTGCGGGGCGGCGCGACAATCACGCGATTGCTAAAAACAGGAAAATCACATGTACATCCACATGTTTGCGTTTCGATTTAAGTCCAGAGTAACGGCGCAGCAGAAAGAAAAAGTCACCACTGAAGTCTCGAAATTGAAGAGCCAGATTCCGCTCATCCTGGATTCCTGGGTGGGCATGAACGATTCGCCGCGCGGCGGCGGCTACGAATTCGGCGGCGTCATGAAATTCGCGGACAAAGCCGCCTGCGAAGCCTATGCTGCACATCCGGTACATCAAAAATTGTTGAGCTGGCTGAAGCCATTGATCGACCCGATTGAAGTGGATTTTAGCGTTAGCCAGCAGGACTAGATCGAGCCTGCTGTCGCTCCGCGCGCTCTCCAGCCGCCTTGGCTTGCGAAGGGCTCTTTCGTGTGAGATAGTACGTAATATCACTACTTTTGGAAATGAACATGGAAAAGACCGTTTCAGCCGCAAACGCAAACCGCAAATTTTCTGAACTGTTGCGCGGAGTAAAAAGAGGCCGCACTTACCTGGTGACCTCCCACGGCGAGCCTGTCGCCAAAATCGTGCCTGCCGATACAGAAACGGGTGTAGCAAGCAGAGCACTCGCGGCTCTGCTGGAACGTTTGGAATCGCAGCCAGCCGCAAGGGGAGTCAAAGCGCGAAGACGGTGGACTCGCGAGGAATTGTATGAGGACGGCAAGTGAGAGCCGCCCTCGATACAAACATTTTGGTCTACGCCGAAGGCGTCAATGGCGCGCTGCGTAAAAGCGAAGCTCTTGCTTTGGTCAAGAAGCTCGCTCTCGGGGTGGGCGTTCTGTCGTTACAGTCCCTTGGAGAGTTGTTTCGCGTCCTGGTACGGAAGACGAACTGGAAACCAGCGGTGGCCCGTAATGCCGTGCTCGGCTGGTGGGACGTTTTTCCCCTCGTGGATACTTCCCAAGCCGTACTCGTTGGCGCCATCGAACTCTCCGTTACGCACAGGCTAAATTTTTGGGACGGCGTAATCCTTGCTGCCGCGGCTGAAGGTGGCTGCCGGCTTCTCCTCACCGAAGACCTCCAGGAGGGTTTTTCGTGGCGTGGAGTCACGGTCGCAAATCCTTTTGCCAAGTCGCCGCATCCTCTGCTGGCCCAGATGCTGCGCGGGACACCGTAAGAGGCTACTCATAGCGAAGCGCTGTGAGCGGGTCGAGCTTCGAGGCTCGATAGGCAGGCCAGAAACTGGCGAACGCGGCCACGGCGGAAAGCACCGCGATGGCGATAACCAGCGTCAACGGATCGCGCGGCTTCAGCCCGTATAACAGCGACTTCGCCGTTTGCGCCGAGGCCAGCGCCAGCCCTGCGCCCGCGATCAAGCCAATGAGCGTCAGCAAGCCGGCTTCGCGCAAAATCAATCCCAGAACATCCCCGCGAACCGCTCCAATCGCCATCCGAATGCCAATTTCCTTTGTGCGCTGCACCACCATGTACGAGATGACCCCATAGAGCCCGATGGCAGCGAGCAAGGCGGCCAAGAAACCGAAAAAGCCGGAGAGCGTGGCCATCAGTTCATCCGGCAGCAGCGAATCGTGGATGCGCGTCTTGAAGATTTTGAAATCAAGATCGATTCCCGGGTTCACATCGGCAATGGTTTCTTTTAGCGACCCGATCAGGCTCGTAAGCGGCAGCGAGGACCGAATCAAAATCTGGTCATCGGGACGCGGTTTTTCTTGCTGCGTGGCCGGAAAATAAATAAACGGCAAATATTCCTCGTGCATGTTCTGAAATTTATTGTCTGCCGTCACTCCGATAATCTGATAAAAGGGCCGGGGCCGTCCTGGTGCCTCGTGAATGCAGAACCTCTTGCCGAGCGGATCCGCGCCTTTCAGGATTTTCTTCACGAACGCTTGATTGACGATCGCAACCTTCACCGATGTCGCCGTGTCCTGATCGTTGAAATCGCGGCCGGCGAGCAGCGGCGTTCCAATGGTTTGGAAGTAGCCCGGGCCAAGATAGTTGAGCCAAGCAACACCCGCATCCTTATCCGAGCCTTCGTTAATGATGTCCTCATTCCACGCACTCCCCCCAAAGGGGACAAGCATGGCGTGCGCGGCGGACTGCACCCCGGGAATCGCCCGCACATGTTTCACGAGGTCGCGTTTGAACTCGGTATAACGTTCCTCCGGCAGTTTTAAATGCTCGAAGTCGATCGTGGCAATCAAGATCCCATTCTGCTGGAATCCGACGTTTAGTGTCGTGAGGTTGCGGAGGCTGCGGACAAATAGCAGCGCGCCCATCAGGAGGACGACCGAGAGGGCCACTTGAGAGACAACCAGGATGCGGCGGAGGCTAAAACGTTCGCGCCCACCAGATGAGCCGCGGCTGCCGGACTGCAATAAAGTGGCTGGCTCCGCGCGCGTGGCGCGAATGGCCGGTGCCAGTCCGAAGGAGATTGTGGTGATGACGGCAAGCGCCGTCGTGAAGGCAAGCACCCGCCAATCCATGCCCAGATCGAGCAAAATTTGATTTTGAGGAGTGCTGATGAACGCGATGAGTCCGCGGCTCACTGCGTACGCCAGGAATAGGCCGCAAAACGATCCGGCGAGGGCGAGCAACAGGCTTTCCGAAAGTAGATCGCGAATCATGCGCCATCGTGTTGCTCCCAGCGCCCGCCGTATGGTGATCTGCCGTTCGCGCGCCCCGGCGCGGGCCAGCATCAAGTTGGCCAGGTTCGCACAGGCAATCAGCAGGACCAGGCCGGAAATTCCCAGAAGCAGCCAGAGCGACGTTTCAGAATCTTCGCGCAACTCGGAAAATCCCGTGCTCGCCGAAAACGCTCCGAACTTGTACTCAAGATAGTGTTTGATGCCGTCTGCGTCGTACACCGTTGGAATGGTTTCTTGCAGAATCTGCGGCGTGACCGCGGCGATTTGCGCGTTGGCCCGCTCGATAGTCCAGCCCTGCTTCAGCCGGCCAATCGACGCGAGCCACCATCCATGGCGCATGGTGAGACGGTTGTTGAGCGGGTTAAGGATAGGCTCGACGCAAATCGGAACAGCTACGTCGTACGTGTCGCCGACGGAGATGCCGTTGAAATTCGGCGGAGTCACGCCAACGATTTCAAAGGAGCTTCCGTTGAGGCTAAGACGTTTCCCGACGATCGCCGGGTCGCCGCCAAAATTCCGCTGCCAGAAAGCGTAGCTGATATTCGCTCCGCCGAGAGCGCAGCCGGGCCGGTCGTCCTCGGGACCAAGCAGCCGCCCGAGAATCGGCCGAATTCCAAGCACGCTGAAGAAATCGCCGCTGACGCGAATTCCCTTCGCGTAGCGGACTTCGCCTCCGGTTGCAAGATTGAAGCGATCATCCGACCACACTGCAATCTGCGCGAAACCTTGCTGGAGCTTTTGAATTTGCTCCCAAATCGGAAACGTGAGCTGCGAATATTGACTCGAAAAACTCCCGGATCCCCAGTGAAAGTTGGATATGCGAATCGTGCCAAGTTCTTGCGGATCCTTGACGGGGATGGTGCGGAGACGAATGGAATCAATGAGCTGGAAAATGGCCGTATTGGCGCCGATGCCTAGCGCGAGTGTAAGTATGGCGACGATAGTAAAACCGGGGCTGAGGCGAAGCAGGCGGAAGGCGTGGCGAAGGTCGCGCAAGAGATTGGTCATGGTTCACCCTATGGCTAGATAAGACGAATGAAACCGGCAAAGGTTCCGTGGCGTGCGAAAGTTTGCCAGCGGCGGGAAACGGAAAAGAAAAGAGGGGCACGATCAATCGTGCCCCACAAGGAGTTCGGGAAAAATTAAGACGGATTGGCACCGTGGTGCTTTATCAGAAATTGCGCACGGGCACGGGTTTCGGCAGAGGTTTGCGGGGGATCATTTCGTCGCGGTTGGCGGTTAGGTAGACGAAGCTCGCGACGATGACGGCCATTTGTTTCATGTCGGGTTCCTGGATGCGCTCGTAGACGTCCATGTTGGAGTGGTGAGTGCGGGTTTCGTAGTCGAGCGGATCCTGGATGAACTGGAAGCCGGGGAGGCCAACGGCGTCGAAAGAAAGATGGTCCGTGCCGCCGGTATTGCGGATGGTGAGCGTGGTCATGCCGAGGTCGTGGAACGGGACCATCCAAGCGTTGAAGATTGGAGCGACCATCTCATTGCCCTGGAGATAGACACCGCGGATTTTGCCGGTGCCATTATCGATGTTGTAGTAGGCATCGAGCTTGGCGTGTTCGGGAGTGATTTTGATGAGATGGGTCGCGGGATCTTCGGCGTTGGGATCGCCGAAATGCTGTTTGATATAAGCGCGCGAGCCGAGCAGGCCCTCTTCTTCCCCGGTCCAGAGAGCGATGCGGACGGTGCGGCGCATTTTCAGGCCGGTAGCTTTGAGGATGCGAATGGCTTCGAGCATGACGGCGGACCCTGCGCCGTTGTCAGTGGCGCCCGTGCCACCTTGCCAGGAATCGAAGTGGCCGCCGAGCATGACGATCTGATCGGCTTTGGATTTATCGGAGCCGGGAATTTCGCCAATGATGTTGAAGGAGTTTAGATCGTCGTCATAGAACTTGTTCTGGATGTCGGCATACATGGTGACGGGAATTTTCTTTTCAAGGACGCGCACGATGCGGCCATAGTTTTCGCTGGCGACAGCGACGCGGCACGGGGCGGGAGGATCTTTTTCCTTGTCGCGGCCTCCGCCCTGCTGGACGAAGACGGTGCCATCATCGCCGCGGGAAGGTTCGACCCAGACGGCGACGCCTTCATCGACGAGGAACTTCTGCACTTTCAGCTGAAAATCGCGGCGTGCGCGGAATTGGGCGATGCGTTCTTCCAGATCGTTGCGCGCGCCGGGCACGGGTTGCGTGGCCAGGTCGGCGAGTTCGGCGTCGGTATAGCGATGCGCTTGCGGATCGAAGCGCTCGGGGCTTTCGGGTATGGCCTCGGTTAGAACAAATTTGCCTTTGAGCTGGCCCTTGTACTTGGCGAAGTCTTCGTCTTTGGTGATGGGGGCAAAGACGGCGTCAGCCGTGACGGGGCCGTTGGTGCCGGGAGTCCAAGCTTTGGCGTAGGCAATGAGCGGGAAAGGATGCGGCGCGATAACTTGCACCGAAGTGCGTTCATTGGACCAGCCGCGACCGAACGCCCATGGCTCGACGTGTACATTCGAGAGCTGCCACTGCTTCATTTGTTCGGTGGTCCAGTTGGCGGCCTCCCTCATGTCGGGCGAGTTGGTGAGGCGTGGGCCATAGACATCAGAAAGATAACTGATAATTTCCATGATCCTTGAGGTCTTCGCGTCGAAACCTTCTTCGCGGATTTGATGGATCGCCGCCAGATCAGTTTCGCTAATGGCTGGGGCCTGCGCTCGAAGCGGAATTACCGCCAGGAGTAAAGCAAAAACTATTGCAACACTCGCATGCTTACGCACTCTTCTCCTCCATAATTCGTTTCGCGATGCTTGGTTCTGTTTGGAGCCGCCACAGGGTACCGCTTGCATGGGATGTGACGGCAGGGGAAGAAATTGCGTTTCATTTGGCGGGGCTGTGAAGAGGTCCGAGATGCGACGCAAAGAAGTAAAGAGGTAACGACTTTAAGAACTGAAGACAGAACGAGAACGGTGCCATCGGACGGAAGAGATGGGGACAGACTCCGCAGCTCGGTCCGGAAAGACGGCGCACGCTGAGGTAGGGTAGAGGAGAGGGGGCCTCCCCCCGGTTTTTTTCGCAACTGCACATTCTAAAGGGTTTTAAGTCCTTCGTTTTGAAACTGCGCATTCTAAAGGGGTTACGGGCCGATTTTTCGAAAGTGCGGATTCTAAAGGGGATAGCGCTTAGTGATGAGTGATTCGGGGGTAGATCAGAACCGGGAAAAGCAGATCCCTCGGGTTGCTCGGGCTGACATGCGTGGGAGTCGAGAACGAGGGGACGAGAAGGCGTCGGAGCGGTGCTGGGCGGATTCGGCGGACGGAACCGTTCGCGTCTCTCTTCTGTACTCAGGATGAAGATGAACACGAGGGATGGTACCACGGATTAGCTAGGGAGTAAAAGTATTTACAGGGAAAGGTCGAAAATAAGGGTTGAACGGTCATTAGCAGGAGCGAACGGCGCCCTTTGGAATGGGCACAAACTCAAAGACCAAAACGCAATGACGTCAGTCTTCGCGATAGCGGATGCGGTCGTGTTCGACAATCCAGAGCTGTTGTTCAGGTGATCGACTGACGAGAACAGGCAGCAGACGCCTCAGCAAGGCGATAAGCGTAAGTTTATCTTGAGCTCGTGAACGAAATATAACTATGCCGGAATGAAGTTTCGGGGGGTAAGCCTGAACATTGGCGAAATCCAGGTCGAGTGTCAGTAAAATTCTATCGTCCGTCTGGCACCGTTTGAATAACGCCAGATCGTCCGCTCCGGTTAGCTGTTGATCGGCAACCGTATCCGCCTCGTGACCGGCATCCCGAAGCATGGTGGCATGTTCGGCAGGCAGATTTTCGTCGACTTTGAATTTCAAGCGGTAGTTTCCAGCGGTAGGTCTACGGTTCCCTCGCGCGCCAGCTCAGCCGCGTAGGCCAGGGCCGCGTCGATATCCGCCTCCACCAGGCTCGGATAGCTTCGGAGAATCTCTTCGCGAGAAACGCCGGCGGCGACATTATCGATCACCACGGAAATCATCACGCGCGTGCCTCGCACGCACGCGCGGCCGTGACAAACCGCCGGATTGACGCTAATTCGCTCTCGCCAGTTCTGCATTGCTCTATCTTAACCCCAATTTCCTTTGCTTAGTGTTAGTAACACTCTTCTCGTGCGTCCCTTCAGCCCGCAGACGAGAGGGAAGGAGAATAGTGACCCACGATTTGTCAGAAAGAAAAGCGCAAACGGTAGGCCACGGGAGATTTTGAAGCGGGCTAAGCGGCTGCCATCCGACCCGAAGTTGCGCTAAGGCAAGCTTCCAATGAAAACATTCATCTCGCGGAGCACGTCCTCTTCGTTCGAGGAGAACACTTCGTGCCTGGCGTGCGGCAGGCGCACCACGCGCGCAGAAGGCACGCCAGCTTGGAACGCCTTCGCCTGTGCCTCGGTTGTAACCGCAGTCCGGGCTTCGAATGCCGCTCGTTCGACGGGATCACCGCCCGGTAGGTCTTCAAAATTGGGCGGAAGCGCGTAGATGGCGAGAATTGGAACTGGAATGTGCGTGTACTTTTGTCGCCCCGCATGGATTGCCGGAATCGCAGGAGGAAGATGGGCTTCCGCTTGCGCATACGCAGCCAAAAGCGCTGCGGGAGTCGCCTGCAGATCTTTCTGTCTCTGTCGCAAGACCCTTTCCAACCTTGGGAGGTCCGTCTCCAGCAGTTCCTGAATCAGTGGTCGTGTATCCTGCAGGAACTTCGATTGCAGCTCTTCGAGTTTCCGCCTCGATTCGATCACTTCGATGTTCAGGTCGCCAAGGGACCTGTCGTAGTACGCGTACGAATAGGCGGCGTCCAGGTACACCAACCCAGCTACTTTGTCGGGATAGCGGGATCCGACCGAGCTGAGCTCTTGGCCCGCTATGGAATTCCCAACCAACACCGGGCGATTCACGTTCAATGCCCTAAGAACTGCGAGTACGTCGTCACCGAGCCGGTCGGCCGAGTAGCCAGAGGGAGGAACACTGGAGACTCCGAACCCGCGCCGCGTGATGCCGTAGACGTGATAGGAGGGTGTAAGCCTGGCAGCAAACTTGTCGTACGTGTGGGCGTTGGCTCCAAGGCCCCCCAACAGGACCAGAGGCCGTCCGGAGCCGCCCCAGTCAACCACTTCCAGCTTTACGCCAGCTTCCACTTCTATAAACTGCACGTGATAAGGAGTGGGAGCGGCCAGCCACGCGGATTCCTTCGTCGCGCGCCGCAATTCGAGCGGCAGCGATTTCCCCTGCGTCAAGGTTCCGGTGATGGAGTTCGCGTCGGCACTGATAGTCCCCTCGTAAGAGCCTTGAATCGCATTGATAGCTAACTTGAGGGAGTGGCCTTCGTGGACCACAGAGTCGATTGGGATCGGCTGCATGGTCTGATCGACGGGATGAAAGGTAGCTTTCCACCCGCCGTCGTCTGCCGCAGCAATGCGCACGACCAAGCGACGCTTCTTTTCGCCGATCGTTCCTTGCCAATCTCCCACGATGCCTTGCCCTTGTTCCATGACCGGTCCCTTCCTCCGCCAGTTGTTTTGTTATGTCCCCAGGGCCTCACGGAGGAATTGGGGCGGCCATCCCTGGTCCTTAGCCGCGACGCGAAAGCCCGGATCCACGGTGAAATATCTGGTGCGCTGACCATTCTTCCAACTAATGTGGACCTGGTATACGTCGCAAGGCTCCAGCCCAAGGGTTCTGACATGGCGTACGAGCCCGCTCTGAATCCCCGCGAGGAACAGCAACGACTCCCATCCCGCCTTCCTGCGCCGCTTATTTTCGCGAACCGGAATCGGAAGGAAGCCGGACACCGCATTAGCGTCTATGGGGTGCGAGACGCTTAGGAGGACTGCCAGGAATTTTTTCTCGAAGTACCCAATTTTCTCCATCAGCGAAGCGAAGAGGTCGCCCGTCCATTTCCCATGCGCAGGGACACTGATGTACAAATCTGAGGATGAACCTTCTTCCTCTTGCGCATGAGCTCTAAGGTATTTTTTGAGTTCTACAACCTCTTGCGGGGTGTCCACCCTGTACCACTCGCCTCGGAACTCGAACTCAATAGCCATAAGCCTGCGCGTACCCTTAAGGGTGAAGTTATCACCCTTAAGGGTGCTTGTCAAACCGAAAGTACGGCGCGTTGGTACTTACAACACGCGTTCTACGCCACCCCCCGAGCCCTGCTTTCAAGCGCGGCAACGCGTGCGGCTGAAGAAGTCCTCCTGAAACGACTCGGCGGGTAGAGGCGTTTGCTGTGGATTTGCTTATTCCGTGTATACTCCGGCGCGGCGAGAGCCCTGAAGATTGGGTGCGGGGCGGAAGAAGTTCAGGAGATTGGTGGGATGAGAGATTTGGACCGGCGAGCGTTTGTTGGGGCGGCGTTGGCCGCGTTTCCATTGGCGGTGCTGGGGCGGACGGGCAAAGTTTCGGGAGCGGCTGAAGAAGGGGCGGCGGTGAAGGCTGCGCTTGTGCCGCATGGCGAGGACCGAGAGGGTGAGCATCACAGCATCGGAGTGAGCACGACGGATTTCAAGGTTACGACGAAGGATAGCGGCGGAGCACTTTTTCTTTTCGAACACCACAATCACACGAAGAAGGGCGGGCCGCCGCGGCATTTGCACCACAACGAAGATGAGTGGTTCTACGTGATCGAGGGAGACTACATCCTCGAGGCCGGGACGGAGCGGTTCCATCTTGGACCGGGAGATTCGATACTTGGGCCGCGAGGAGTGCCCCACGTGTGGGCGTTTGTCGGCGACACGCCGGGGAAGCTGCTGATTGCTTTCGCACCCGCCAACAAGATGGAGGCGTTCTTTCGGGACAACGCGAAGCAGATGAGCGGCGGGAAGTATGCGAATGAGGCGGAGATGTACCGGGCTTATGGAATGGAGCTGCTTGGGCCGCCGCTTTCTGTGGGATGAGGACGTTAGGTTGAAGTTGGCGGAAGTGTGGGATCGTTGACAGCGGAAGCGGCGGTCCTACCCGGCCCCATCGGGCTGAACTCCAGGACGCCCCTACTCGGTAATTTTTCCTAGTTCGGTGTGGAAGCGATGTTTGCTTTCGTCGATTTCGAGGCGATTCTTGAGAACGAGTTTGGCTTCTTCGGCGGCAGCGCGCAGTTCGGGATGTTTGTTGCCGTCGATGGTGGTCATGACGGCGCTGGCGAGGCGCTGCAGGGAATTTTCCAATTCGGTGATGCGCTTCACGACTTCTGGCGCGGAGACTTGCGCCTTGACGTAAGTATCGAGCGCGACTTCGCCTTCGATTTTCTCGACATATTCGGTGATGGTGGTTTCGCCGTCGTTCACGGGATGGACGACTTGCGGAACGACGCCGGCGAGTGCATTGACGTTCGCCATGAGCGGATTATACCTCAGCTGAAGGCGGCTGGCGGAGACGTTGACCGCTGATGCCTACTGGGGTGCCTACCCTCTGGGTTTTGGATTTGCAAAGGGAAGCCCGGTCTCCTGCGGCAGTGCTGCGAAATACTTCACAAGCTCCGGACTCAGACCTCAAAGGTCATCCTCGGAAGGACGACGTTACATGATTGATTTGGGGGGAGTGGATGCGAATGAGGATGGATAGTTGGGGAGGAAGAGGTTCATGGCGGCGGCTGCGGCGAGGGCAGCAGCCAGGATGGTGAGCAAGGAAGTGTAGGAGCCGGTAAGGTCGAAGGCCCGGCCGAGGATGACGGGGCCGGCAGCTCCAGCGGCGGCGTAGAAAGTCCAAGTAATGCCGTAAAGCGTGGAAAAGGAGCGCAGGCCGAAATAGCGAGTGAGCAAATAGGGAGTGATGGCGGCTTCGCCCCCGGCGCCGACGCCGATAAGGGCAGAGGCGATAGAGCCAAAAGCAAAAGAATTTGCGCGAGCGAGCAGGAAAACGCCGGAGGCGGTAATGAGAGTGACGACGAACGCGACGCGAGCAGCGAAAAATCGGTCGAGAAGCCAGCCCACACCGATCCTGGCCAAGACGCTGGAACCGCCAAGGATGGACGCGCAAAGTGCGGCGTCGCCAGGCGAGATTCCGCGGTCCGTGAGCAGCGCGGAGAGTTGAGTGATGGCTCCGTTCATGCTGATGGAACTGACGAACAGAACAGCAACGATAATCCAGAAAATGTAGGAGCGCAGGCCTAGCTGCCAAGTCACTCCAGAATGTGCGACCGGGGCGGATTGTTCGTGGGCTGGTCCACGCTCCCTGATATAGCGCCAACTGAGAGGCAGGCCGAGGAGCAGGGCGATTGCCCCGAGGGAGGCGTAAGATGCCCGCCAGCCGGAGCGGCTGAGAACCGCCTGCGCGACCACCGGTAGGATCATCGCCCCCAAGCCCGCTCCCAACATAACGAAAGCCAGCGCGGTGCCTAAGCGCTGCTGAAACCAAGTGGAGATGGAACGCGAATAGGCCAGATGGGCGGCGCCGTTTCCGACCAGTCCCAAGACAATGCATACGGCGTAGAACTGCCATAAGTGCGAGCGCAAGAAGGCAAGCGAAGCGATCGCACAACCAAAAACGGCCATGCAAGGAAGAATGATGCGGCGAGGGCCAAACCGGTCGAGCAGGTGGCCGAGCAACGGGGAGACTAGGCCCAAGGTGATGGCGGCGAGACCAAAACCGAGCGAGACGGCACCGCGGCTCCAGCCGAATTGCGCGCCGAGAGGCTTCACAAAAACGGTGAAGGTGTAAACGAAGAGCGAGCCGAAGCCTGCCATCACGCCGAGGCACGCGGCGAGGACAACGCGCCAGCCGTAATAGCGGGGATTAAATTCGGTGAGGGTGGATGCGGGTTCGGAGTATTGCACTGAGTGTTTTCCTAGCCTTCAAATAGTGTGTGTTCTAGCCGCACTTTGTAGCACAGAAGAGATGCCGCGGGCGGGGCAGGCCTGGGGCGAACAAGATGCATCTCCACGGCTGCGAGAGAGGTGAGTGGTCATCCTCAAAAGGATGACCCCGCAGGAGTCGCCGGGGCGGGATCGGCTTTGACGTAGTGGGCGTACCAGGCGAGGTCGCGCTGGAAGCGGTCCTTAATGTGGGAGGGGAGGGTGAATTCGTGGTACTCGTCGGGATAAACAATGAGTTCGGTGGGGACGCCGAGGCGCTTTAGGGCTTGGTACATTTGTTCACCGCCGAGGACGGGGACGTTGACATCGATATTGCCACCCATGAAAAGGGTGGGGGTGGTGACTTTGGCGACGTTGCGGAACCAGGAGACGTGCTCCCAGACGGCGGGAGTGGCCCAGGGGAGGCCTAGTTCGGTTTCGTAATCGCGTTGATATTGGTCGTGACCATAGAGGCTGATGAATTCGGCGGCGCCGGCGCCGGAGATGGCGGCTTTGAAGCGGGTGGTTTGCGCGATGATGAAGTCGGTGGAGATGCCGCCGTAGGACCAGCCGCCCACGCCGAGCTTGTCGGGGTCGGCGATGCCATGCTGGATGGCGTAGTCGACCATGGCCATGTCGTCCTGGAAGTCCTTATTGCCCCAATCCGCGAAGATGGCTTTGCAGAAGTCCTGGCCGTAGCCGGTGGAACCGCGAGGGTTGGGGAAAAGGACGGCGTAGCCATTGGCGGCATAGAGCTGGGCGAGGTGGGAGTATTCGGCGTAGTAGGCCCACTGCGGGCCGCCGTGGGGGATAAGGAGGGTCGGATATTTTTGGCCGGGGACGTAATCGACGGGCTTGTAGAGGTAGGCGGCGATTTGGGTGCCATCTTTGGATTTAAAGTGGACGTATTCGCCGGGGGAGAGTTTGAGTTGGGAGAAAAGGGCATCGTTGACGTGGGTGAGTTGGGTGTATTTGCCGTCGACGATGGAGAAGAGTTCGTCGGGGCGTTCGGTAGTGGTCAGCTGCACGATCGCGAGGCGGCCGGAGCCGTCGCCGACGGAGTAGTCGTTGATGGATCGGCGAGGGCCAGTCGGAGGAAGCGACGTGAGGTACGCTGGTTTGTCGAGCCGCCCGGCGCCGCGGCCTAAAGGATCCGCCATATAGAGGACCAACGCTCCGTCGTCATCGGCTAGAAATGAGATGAATTCGCCGTTTCCATAGAAGTGAGGACTAGAGACGTTGCGGTCGAGGGAGAGAGTGAGGACTTTGGCGAGACCACCGGAAGCTGGAGAGATGGCAAGATGTTTGGTGGCGTAATCGAAGAGTTTCGGATCGAGATTGGTGACGTAGGCGATGGATTTGCCGTCGGGGGACCAGGTGGGCTGGGTGTCGGCGCCGGCGTTTGTGGTGACTTGGGTGAGGTGGGCGCCTTTGTCGGAGTTGGAGGCGTCGACGGTCCAGATGTCGGAGTTGTAGGTGGCGTCGGGGTCGGGAGTGGAGCGATTGCTGGTGAAGGCGAGTAGTTTAGAGTCGGGTGACCAGGCGGGTTCGGAGTCGTCGTAATCGCCGGAGGTGATTTGGGTTAGGGATTTTTTGTCGAGGTCGAAGATGTAAAGGTGGGTGTGGCGGCGGTCGAGGTAGCCGACGGTGTCGAGATTGAATTGGAGGCGGTCGATGACCCAAGGCTTGGTGGATTTTTTTTCTTTGTCATCGGATGGGGTGTCGGCGGCGGCGGAAGAGTCAGCGGAGGACGAGGTTTTGACTTTAGGGGCGTGGAACTCGTCGGGCGTGGGGTCCTTCAGGATGAGGACGAGGCGGCGGGAGTCGGGGGACCAGGCGAAGTCGTCGACGTCCTGAACGGTGTGAGTGAGTTGCTGGGCATCGCCGCCGAGGCGATTGAGAAGCCAAACTTGGGTCTTGCCGCCATTGCGAGCGGAGAGGAATGCGACGTATTTGTTGTCGGGGGACCAGCGTGGGTGGGTGGAGGTGAGCCCGTCGGCGGTAAGGGGGATAGAATCGCCGCCGGAAGTGGGGACCATCCAGATGCTGGTTTCGGTTTTGTCTGTCTTAAGAGAGGCGGTGTCGATCTCGTAGGCGACCCACTTGGCGTCGGGGCTGAGTTGGGGGTCGTGGACGGCTTGGACGCGGAAGTAGTCGTCGATGGTGACGGGGCGGGGCGTCGATGATTGGGCGAGAGCGGGAAGGCAGGAGCTAAACGCAGAGACACAGAGTACGCAGAGTCGGAAATAGGCGATGGGCGAGAGACGCTTCATGCAGATGACTCCTGGGACGGAAATGAGTGCCAAAGCAAAACGCGGAGTTTAGCACAGAGGACGAGCGGCCATCCTCGGAAGGATGTCCGCACACAAGCACGGAGCGGCGTGCGCGTTTGATGAAAAAATATTCGGTGTAGTGCATTTTTTTGTTGCATGGAGGGACGAACCTTGTATTCTGCGGATGCGAACTCACTTTACCCAGCGCGCGAGTGAGGGACGCTTAGGAGGACGAGAGTAAAAATTGAGTTCTTTATCCCTGCCTGCCCCAATTCCCTCCCCTGCAATTTCAACAGCGAAAAAAAGAGTCGCAAAGCTGACGCTCTGGCCGCTTGTGGCGGCGACGTTCTTCATGGTGTCGGGCGGAACATACGGGACAGAAGAGATTGTGCACGGAGCTGGGTACGGGCACGGGATTTTGATTTTGCTGTTTCTGCCGGTGCTGTGGTGCTTGCCGACGGCGTTCATGATCGGAGAGCTTTCGAGCGCGCTGCCGACCGAGGGCGGGTACTACGCATGGGTGCGGCGAGGGATGGGAAATTTCTGGGGATTTCAGGAGGCGTGGCTATCGCTGGCGGCGAGCATTTTTGATATGGCGATTTATCCGACGCTGTTTGTTTTTTATTTGAAGCAGATGTCGCCGTGGTTTGGGACGTGGGGGCATGGAGTGCTGGCGGGGCTGTTCGTCGTCGGGACATGCGCGCTGTTGAATATCGCCGGGATTCGCGTGGTGGGAGTCACTTCGCTGTGGCTGTTCTTTTTGCTTTCTGCGCCGTTTGCGGTGATCGTAGTGATGGCCCCTTTTAAGGTGGGAGGATTCGCAACCGGGCATGGCGCCGCGGAAGCGACGGGATTGGGGCTGGTGGGCGGTGTGCTTGTGGCGATGTGGAATTATATGGGTTGGGACAACGCGTCGACCATCGCGCAAGAAGTGGAGAGGCCGCAGCGGACGTATCCGAGAGCGATGATTGCGGCCGTGGTGCTGGTTGCGTTGACTTACGTGTTGCCGTTCGTGGCCACGTACCTGGTCGGGATTCCGCCGTCGGCATTTGGGGCGGACGGCTCGTGGGCGACGGTGGCCGGGTTGATGGGCGGAAAGATATTCGGATTCGAATGGCTGCGATTCCTGATCGTAATTGGCGGGATGATGAGCGCGTTCGGGATGTTCAACGCGCTGGTGATGAGCTATTCGCGGTTGCCTCTGGCGATGGCGCGAGACGGAATGCTGCCGAAGTTTTTTGCGAAGACGAGCGCGAAGACGCAGTCACCGTGGGTGGCGATTCTGGTGTGCGCAGGATGCTGGGCGCTGTGCCTGGGATTGAAATTCGAGAAGCTCGTGACGCTGGACATCATGTTGTATGGCGCGAGCTTGATGCTGGAGTTCGTGACGCTGGTGGTTTTGCGGATCCGCGAGCCGGAACTGAAGCGTGCTTTCAAGGTACCCGGAGGGTTGGCCGGGGCGATTACCTGCGGGATATTTCCGCTGCTGCTGATGAGCCTGGCGATGGTGAAGAGCGGAAGCGAAACCATTCTGGGAATGAACGGGCTGGTGTTTGGCGGGATTATTATCGCGGGCGGAGTCGTATTGTATTGGAGCACTAAACCCTTGCGGCGATCGGTGATTGCTCCGGCTGCCACGCCGAACGCGGCGTACGGCGACTAAGCTGCGGCGCGGCGGGCGCGCTGCTGGTATACTCCACAGTTCAATCCGATACTTTTTTCCATCAGGAGACCTGAATTGAAAAACCTGCGAAGGTTCTTGCCATTCCTGCTTGTGGCTGTTGCGGTTGTGTGTCTGCACGCGAAAGGCGCGGCGCTGGCACAGGAGGCGTCGAATGCCGCGCCACGATTCGATCAAAAATTCTTTGGCGGAATGCATTGGCGGATGATCGGGCCGTTTCGTGCGGGCCGTTCTCTGGCGGTGACGGGTGTGCGCGGGCAGGCGGACGTTTATTACTTCGGGTCGGTGAACGGAGGAGTTTGGAAGACGAACGATGCGGGGCGGACGTGGAATCCAATCTTTGACGCGGAGCCGGTGGGCTCGATTGGGGCGATCGCCGTGGCTCCTTCGAATGCGAATGTGATCTATGTGGGGTCAGGCGAGGCGGATATGCGCTCGAGCATTTCCTCCGGAAACGGAATGTACAAGTCGGCAGACGCGGGAAAAACCTGGGAGCGGATCGGACTGGAAGATTCGCGGCACATTGCGCGGATTTTGGTGGACCCGAGCGATCCGGAGAAAGTTTATGTGGCGGCGCTGGGGCATGCTTACGGGCCGAACAAGGAGCGCGGCGTTTTTCGTTCCAACGATGGCGGGAAGACATGGCAGCAGATTCTTTTTAAGGATGAAAATACGGGCGCGATCGATCTGGCGATGCAGCCGGGAAATCCGAAAGTGATGTTCGCGGCGTTGCTGCAAACGCGAAGGCCGCCGTGGAGCATTTATCCGCCTTCGAAAGGGCCGGGCACGGGGCTATACCGCTCGACCGATGGCGGGGATCACTGGGAGCAATTGACGGGACACGGATTGCCTTCGGAAGAGCTGGGGCGGATGGGAATTGCGTTTGCGCCGAGCAATCCGAAACGGATTTATTTAATTGCGGATGCGAAAGAAGGCGGGATGTACCGCTCGGATGACGGCGGAGAAAATTGGGAGCGCGTCTCGAAGGATCCGCGAATTTGGGGACGCGGTTGGTACTTTTGCGAAGTGAGCGTGGATTCGAAAGATCCCGACACGCTGTATGTACCGAACACTTCGATGTATCGATCACGCGATGGCGGAAAAACGTGGACTGCGATTAAGGGCGCGCCGGGCGGAGACGATTATCACCAACTGTGGATCGATTCGGACGATCCGCAGCGAATGATCCTGGGTTGCGATCAAGGCGTGATCGTAACGCGGAACGGCGGGGAGACCTGGAGCTCGTGGTACAACCAGCCGACGGCGCAGCTTTATCACGTTGCCACGGACAATCGCTTTCCCTACTGGGTTTATGCGGCGCAGCAAGATAGCGGAGCAGTGGCGGTGGCGAGCCGAGGCTACTCCCGCGCGCTGAATTTCATGGACTGGCGGCCGATGGAAGCGGGCGGCGAGAGCGATTACACCGCGCCCGATCCGGACCATCCGGAAATTATCTATGGCGGAACCGTGGCGCGGCAGGATTTTCACAACGAGGAAGTGCAGCAGGTGCCGCCCACTCTTCTTTATCCCGCGGAATATCGCAAGACATGGACCGTGCCTTTGGTATTTTCGGAAATCGAGCCGCACGTGTTGTATTTCAGCGCGCAAATTTTGTTTCGCACGGCGGACGGCGGAAATACCTGGCAGAAGATCAGCACCGATCTGACGCGGGACGATGCAGGAGTGCCGCCAAATTTAGATGCGGCGACGACGGCCGACGCACCGACCTCAAAACGGCGCGGCGTGATTTATACGATTGCGCCCTCGCCTCTACGCGCGGGCGAGATTTGGGTGGGCACGGATGACGGGCTGGTACAACTGACGCGCGACGAAGGGAAAACGTGGAAAGACGTGACGCCGCCGGAAGTGACGCCGTGGAGCAAGGTGACGCACATGGTGGCGTCGCATTACGTGGACGGCGAGGCTTATGCGGCGGTCGACCGTCACCGGCTGGATGATTCGCGGCCGTACTTGTACCGAACGAAAGACTTTGGGAAAACGTGGCAAATGGTTTCGAACGGGATTCCCGACGGAAGTTTTCTGAATTGCGTGCGCGACGATCCGAAAGTTCACGGGATGCTTTATGCATGCACAGAGCAGGGCGTTTACATTTCTTATGACGATGGCGATAACTGGACGCCGCTGCAAATCAACCTGCCATCAACTTCGGTGCGCGATTTGGTGGTGCATGACGATGATCTCGTGATCGCGACGTTTGGGCGGTCGTTCTGGGTGCTGGACGATATCACTCCGCTGCGGCAATGGAGCGCGAAGGTGGCGAGTGCGGATGCGTGGCTTTTCGAGCCGCAGACGACGTATCGTGTGCGGCCGGGTGCGGATGAAGGAACGCCGTTTCCGCTGGATGAACCGCAAGCGGACAATCCGCCGACTGGCGCGGTGCTGGATTACTCCTTGAAGGAAAAGCAGACGGAACCCGTGCAACTCGAAATTTATGACGCGGCCGGAAAACTGGTGCGGCGCTATTCGAGCACGGACGAAGTGCAGAAAATCAACCCCGACCAGATCGATATTCCCATGTACTGGTTTCCTGAGGAGAAGCCTCTTTCCGCGGAGGCCGGGATGCACCGGTTCGTGTGGGATTTGCGGTATGCGTTTGCGGGAGCGCGGCGGAGATCTCGGCGAGGAGGCGGCGGACCGCTGGCAATGCCTGGGCGATACACCGTGAAGTTGACGGCGGCAGGAAAGACGATGTCTGCACCGCTCGTGCTGAAGATGGATCCACGCGTGAAGACGAGCACCGCGGATTTGGAGCGGCAATTCTTGCTGGCATCGAAACTGGCGGCGGGCGTTGGGGAGTTCTCGGCGGCGGCGCAGAGGGCCGACGATTTGCAAAAGCAGATTGCGGCGCGAAGTAAAGAAGCGGCGGGAAACGGGGAGCTTGCCACAGCACTGACGGACTTGCAGAAGAAAATTAGCGAAGTGGCTGGCTCGGGAGCCGGCGGCGGCTACGGATTTTTTGGATTTTCCGTGCCGGGCGCGGAGCCCACGTCGCTCAGGCAAGTTTCGGCGGCTTATGGAGCGTTAATGGGCATCGTCGAAGGCGCGGATGTGCCGCCAACGGCGGACGCCGCAGCGGCGAGCGAGAAATGGGAAACAGCGGGGAAGGCAACGCTCTTGCGATGGCAGGCGATTCAAACGAAAGAATTAACGCGGGTGAATTCCTTGCTTGAGAAAGAACACTTGCAACCGCTGAAAGTGGAGGAAGCGGAAAAGCCCCGTTCCTGATTAGGGAGTGCACCCGAGCGATATCGCCAGGTCTAGGACAAAGTCGTTCAATATCATGGAGAAACCCGAACGCGACATTTGGGCGGGACGCGGGTTATATAAAAGTAAGAATAAGGGCGCCAGCCCAGAAGAGGACTCTCCATGAATAGGAATAGCATTACGAAGCAAGTAATGGTTGCCGCCGGATTTGTGGCGCTGACCTTTGCGCCGGGAATCAGCCGCGCACAGGACACCGCCCAGCCGCCGGCGCAGGATCAAAGTCAGGCGGCGCCCGCCGCTCCAGCGCAGCAAACAGCCAAAAGGCATGGCGCCATGCAAGGGCTGAACCTGACAGAAGACCAGCAGACAGCGATGAATAAAATCCACGAGTCGACAAAGGCGAAGGTGGAAGCTTTGAAGCAAGACGAATCGCTGACGGCGGATCAGAAGGCGGCGCAGATTCATCAGCTGCGGCGCAACGCGCGCGTGGAAATGGCGAAGCTGTTGACTCCGGAACAGCGCCAGCAAATGCGGGCGAACGTGCGGGCGATGCGAGCCGCGCGACGGGAACAACAGCAACCGCCGCCTGCGGCGCAACCGCAGGGGTGATTGGGCGCGGGTTTTGGTGCGGTCCGATTTATAGGAACAATGGTGCAATCGGCCGAACCAAGGTCGCAATAACCAGGAATGAAGGGACGGCTCAAGAGGCCGTCCCTTTTTCGTATGGGGATCGGTTCGAGCGGCGCGGAAAAGCGGATAGATTTGGTATGCTGCTCGACGTGGGAATTATCTTTCGAATGAGTGGGCGCGCTCGTGTGCGGGGCAGTCTTCGGATGGGCGCGCTTTTTTTGGTGGTTCTTCTGGGGGCCGTGGCACTGAGTTTTTCCTCACAAGCGCCTGCGCAAGCCCCGCCCGCAAACCCCGCGGCGCAACAACCGAATCCTCAAACGCCTCCTGCCGCGGCGTCGCCTTCATCGACAACGCCATTACTACAAACGATTCCACCGCCACCGCCGCGTGCGGGGTTGAACATTGTGGTTCTTGATCCGGCGCACGGAGGCACAGATCCAGGTGCGCGTGGAACAGGTGGCATGCGCGAAAGCGAAATCGTGCTGGACTTTGCGGTGCAGGTCAAGAAAGCGCTTGAAGCGCAGGGCTTTCAAGTGTTGCAGACGCGCCAGGGAGACGAAGATCCTTCGTTTGACGACCGCTCGGCGATGGCCAACGCGCAAACGGGAGCGGTGTTCGTGACATTGCATGTCGGTTCGACGGGACTGCCGGGCACGGTGCGCGTGTACGTTTATTCGGATTTGCCGACGTCGGCGGACGCGGGCGGATTGATTCCATGGGGCCGCGCGCAGGCGCCATTCGAGGGATTGAGCAGGAAATTGGGCGATTTTGTGCAGGGGTTGCTAGCGCAGCGGTTCAAAGGATCACCGAGCTCTGTGGAAACCGCAGCGGTGAGGCAATTGCGAACGACGGCGGCGCCAGCGATCGCGGTGGAAGTTTCGAGCGTCGTTGTGGAAGATCGCGCGGCGCTGGATCAAATGGCCCCGGGCGTGGCGGACGCGATCGCGATTGGAGTGGCGGAGTTCCGGCCGTCTTATGTGGTGCCGACGGCGAGCGGAGGAACGCCGTGACGGCGCGCTGGATTCGGTGGCTAGTGGGCGTGCTTTGCGTGGCGGTGATCGTGGGAGTGTTTTACTTTCCGATCCTGCGGCGGCGCTTGGAGCGGACCGCAAAGTTGCAGCAACAAAGTGTGGAGCAGGCGCGGCGCCAATTGACGCAACCAATTACGGCTAATCCCGGCGAGCCGCGAGTTCGAGTGAAATTATTTTGGGCGTCGGGAAATGGGGACGGGACGCTGGCGTCCGCGACGGTGGAGTTACCGCTTTCGAGCGATCCGGTGCTGCGAGCGAAGGAAGTGCTGAACACGCTGCTGGCGGGGCCTGTGGATGCGGATTTAAGGACATTGCCGCCGGACGCGGTGTTGCTCGCGTTTTATTTGTTGCCGGATGGAACGGCCGTTGCGGATTTTTCCGAGGCGCTGGCGACGGAGACGCCGTCGGGAATTCAGAGCGAGCAAATGGCCGTGGATTCGATAGCACGGACGTTAGAAGCGGATGTGCCAAAAATCGAGCGGCTGAAGATTTTGATTCATGGGCAGGAAGTGGAAACGCTCGCTGGGCATTTGGATTTGACGGGAACTTTTCTGGTGGATACGAGAGCCGCGCTAGTTGCGCCCCCAGCGGCAACCCCCGCAGCGGCGCCAGCGACTCCGGCGAGCACGCCAAAACCGGTGGCGCCTGCGACTGACAAGCCCGCGACGACACCCACGACCACACGGAAGCCAGGCACGGGACGTTGACATCCGATGGCTGGCTCGGCAAACTGACGCAGCCTAAGCGGAACCGCGAGAGATCTTTTTGAAACGCAATTGTGACAGGAGGAAAAGTGCGAGCTGATGGACGCGGCCCGGACCAGATGCGCCCGTTGAAACTTACGCCGGATTTTATTTCGACGGCGGAAGGAAGCGTGCTGATCGAGCTCGGAAGCACACGCGTGATTTGCACAGCCACCGTGGATGATGGCGTGCCGGGATTTTTGAAGGGAAGCGGCAAAGGCTGGGTGACGAGCGAGTACGGAATGTTGCCGCGAGCAACGGAGGAACGGACGCCGCGCGAAGCGACGCGCGGCAAACAATCCGGGCGCACGCTGGAGATTCAGCGGTTGATTGGGCGGTCGCTGCGCGCCGTCACGGATCAGGAGGCGCTGGGCGAGCGCACGGTGTGGATCGATTGCGACGTGATTCAGGCGGACGGCGGGACAAGAACGGCTTCGATAACGGGAGCATTTCTAGCGCTAGCGCTGGCGTTCGAACGACTGGTGGCCGCGGGAATTTTTAAAAGTTCTCCGCTGATTGATACGGTGGCTGCAACCAGCGTGGGGATTGTCGATGACCGCGCGCTGCTGGATTTGGCGTATGAAGAAGATTCGCGCGCGGAAGTGGATATGAATGTAGTGATGACGGGCAGCGGACATTTTGTCGAGATTCAGGCGACGGCAGAGGGCCGGCCGTTTAGCGGAAGCGAAATGCAGGACCTATTGGCATTAGCCGCTGCTGGCATTCGGCGGCTGACGGATGAGCAGCGTGCGGTGTTGCCGGTTAAATTCAGTGCGCGCGCGCGGTAAGTTGTATCTGGCGTCGTCCAATCCGGGAAAACTCGGGGAATATCGCGCGTTGGCGGCGACAGATGGGCTGGGTGTCACCGGCACGCGCGATAGGTGCGCAGACATCGAGCTGCAGCCGGGCTTCGACGCTATGCCTTCGTTCGAAGAGGACGCGCCAACATTTGCGGAAAATGCCGCGGGAAAGGCGCTGCATTATTCGCGCCTCGCGGAAGGATTTGTGTTTGCGGACGATTCTGGGTTGGTCGTGCCCGCGCTCGGGGGAGCGCCCGGAGTTCGTTCGGCGCGTTATGTGGGGGCTAACGCCACGGATGCGGAGCGTATTGGGAAATTGCTTGGCGAACTTCGCGGAAAGAAAGGCCCGGACCGGGCAGCTTATTTTGTGTGCGCGATTGCTTTAGCGGAGGGCGGGAGGGCCATCGCGATTGTGACGGCGCGCGCGGATGGAGAAATTTTGGAAGTGCCGCGAGGGAGCGGCGGATTTGGTTACGATCCGGTGTTTTACTTCCCGGCCCTCCAGAAAACGTTCGCGGAGCTTTCGCGAGAAGAAAAAAACCAGCACAGCCATCGCGGGAAGGCATTTCGGAAGTTGCTTGGCACGTTTAGCGTTTCCTAGTCGAGGTCCGGCGCCCAGCGCGATTTCACTAAGATGGGGACGGCTTAAATGATGAATCCAACAGCCAAGGATGCCTGTCCCGTCGTGTGTGATATTCTTGCGCTCCATGGCGACCAAAAAAGCAAAGCGCAAAAAGAAAAATAAGTCAGCCAAGAAGCTGGCTCCGAAAAAGGCCAAGCGATCCGCGAAGCGGGCTGGACCTGCGAATAAATCTGCCGCGGGAACCGACCCTAAGCGTGTTGCAGCGATTCTCGCAAAGCTGGACGAAGCCTATCCGGACGCAACCTGCGAGTTGAAGCATGAGAATGCGTTTCAGCTCCTGATCTCGACGATTCTTTCCGCGCAGTGTACCGATGTTCGTGTGAATCAGGTGGCGGAAACGCTCTACAAAAAGTATCCAACGCCGGAGGCGTTCGCGCACGCAAATCCCTCGGAGTTGGAGCAAGACATACGGCCCACGGGATTTTTCCGCAACAAAACCAAGTCAATCATGGGAGCGAGCAAAGCGATTCTCGAACATTTCGGAGGGCAAGTGCCGCGCACTATGGAAGAAATGCTGACTCTGCCGGGCGCCGCGCGCAAAACGGCGAACGTGGTGCTCGGGACGGCGTACGGCATCGCCAGCGGAATCGTCGTAGATACGCACGTGATTCGCATTTCGAACCGTCTGGATTTGACGCGGAACGAAGACCCGAAAAAAATCGAGCTGGACTTGATGCAGGTGATCCCTAAAGAAAAGTGGATCAAGTTTTCGCACCAGATCATTTGGCACGGCCGCCGCGTTTGCCAGGCGCGCAAGCCGAAATGCGTGGAATGCAATCTTGAGCAGATTTGTTACTCGAAAGACAAGACGATCTAACCGCAGCTGCGGCTGAGACTGCCCACCGGCCCGCACTTTCAAGTATTATGCAGCCATGCGGATTTTGCTGGTCGAAGACGATCCGGGCGTGCGCAGGTTCGTCGTCAAAGGACTACGCGAACAAGCCTACGCAGTGGACACCGCCTCGACCGGCGAAGATGCGCTGTATCAGGCGGACATCAATGAGTACGACCTGATTATCCTGGATGTCATGATTCCCCCGCCCGACGGATTTGAAGTCTGCCGCGGTCTGCGCAAGTCCGGCAAACGGATGCCCATCCTCATGTTAACCGCGCGGGACGCGGTCGAAGATCGAGTGAGCGGGCTCGATCGCGGTGCCGACGATTACCTGACCAAGCCTTTTGAGTTTCGCGAACTGCTCGCGCGGCTGCGCGCCTTGTTGCGCCGTTCGACGGAATTGCATCCACCCCGGCTCAGTGTCGGGGAGCTGGAGCTGGACACTGCGGCACAGAACGCGATGTTGGGTGGACATGCGATTTCGCTGACGCACAAGGAATATGCTCTGCTCGAGTATCTGGTCCGCAACGCGGGGCGAGTCGTGAATCGTGCGGAAATTGCTGAACATGTTTGGGACGAGAGCTTCGACCCGTTTTCAAACTTGATCGAAGTTTATATCAACCGGCTCCGAAGGAAAATCGATCCGGACGGACACTCGGGGCTTCTGCAGACCCGTCGAGGCGCAGGCTACATCTTGAAATCAGCCGAGGACGCTGACGCAGGAGGGCGCGCACAACCGGGCGGCGCGCAAGGCAAAGCCAATGCTTCGGACCGCAAGAAACATGCTTGATTCCGTTCGAGTCCGGCTGACGGTTTGGTATTCGGCAGTTCTCGCGGTTGTGCTCATCCTGGTGTCCGCAACCACTTACTTCATCGTCCGAAGGACGTCCATGCAACGCACGGATGCGGACTTGGCGGTGCTGGCCGATTCGTTCCTTGCGACTTTCCAGGCGGAATTAGCAGATGCTGGAAATACGCAAGCTTCCGCGATTTTGTCGGCGGCACACCAGGCGATGATTGAGCATCGCACGGACACCGATTTCTTTATCGTGCTGGACCCGAACGGCAAAATCCTTGCCGCCTCCAATGATGTTGCCGCGCCAGGCGCAAAATCCGATGCGTGGGTAACTCGCGCTTTGGTAAGTAGTGAATTTCAGCAATTTGCTAGAGTGAGCGGCAACGCGGAAGCCAGTCTGCAAACAATTCGCGGAGAGGGGCCGCGACTGCGGGCGTACTCACGCCACTTTCAGGCCAACGGCGACACGTACTCGCTGGTTATTCTTCACCTCCTGCACGCGCAAAATGAAACGCTGGAAACCATACGGCTGACGTTTACGTGGATGATTCTTGTGGGTCTACTGCTTGCTGGGACGGGCGGCTATTTCCTGGCCAGAAAGAGTTTGGCTCCGGTCATCGAAATGGGAGCGCACGCGCGCCGCATCGGAGCCACCAATTTGCACGAGCGGCTTCCCGTTCTTAACGCCAACGATGAGCTCGGGCAGTTGGCCACGACCTTCAATGATCTACTGGACCGGCTCGACCAGTCTTTCGAGCGGCAGCGGCGTTTCATTGCGGACGCTTCTCACGAATTGCGAACGCCGCTGGCAATTCTCCGCGGTGAGGCGGAAGTGGCAATGTCCCAGCCCGGACGAACAGCTGAGGACTATCTCGAGTCGCTCCGAATTCTCCACGAAGAAACGTCCCGGCTTACTCGAATTGTCGAAGACCTCTTTACCCTTACCCGGGCCGACTCGGGGCAATATCTTTTGTCACCCGAGGACCTCTATCTCGAAGAAGTGGTGGCCGACTGCGCGCATTCTGCCCGAACTCTCGCGCGCGAAAAAAATATAGAGCTCACCGTCGAGGCTTCCTCCGAATGCCTTTTGCGCGGGGACTCCGCGCTTCTTCGGAGGATGATTCTGAATCTCCTGGATAACGCCATCAAGTACACGGCCGAAGACGGACGCGTAAACATTGCCTGTGTCGCGGCAAACTCCGAATGCACGGTCCATGTCAAGGATACAGGCCCTGGAATACCGCAGGATTTGCAGGGCCGCATTTTCGAGCGCTTCTTCCGCGCCGATCCCGCGCGCTCGCGTTCGGGGCGCGAAGGGGGCGCCGGCCTCGGACTTTCCATCGCTCTCTGGATCGCCCAAGCGCATCACGGGCGGCTGGAATTGGTGCACTCCGATGCGACGGGCAGTCATTTCGCGGTTTATCTTCCGCGGCCGGCGGTTGCAGCCAAAGTCGCCGATTAATCGTCTGTTTATCTCATGCCCTTTACATTCACAGGAGCGGACCGTGAAGGCTTGCGGCCGCTCTAGAGAACTTCCGTGAAAATATTTCTACTTTGTAAACGACCGGTGGTTACTGCGCTCATCGTGCTTGTCGCGGGCTCTTGTCCGGCAGCAGCCCAGCAACCCAATAATCCGGTCCCAAAGCTAGTTGCATCGAGTACTCTGGAAACAAGCGCGCCTGCGAATCAGAATTCAAGCGCTTCCTCCGCCAGTGCCCCGTTGCGCCTCACCCTGCAAAACGCTTTGGACCGCGCCCGAATCAACAGCGCTCAGTTCCAAGCCGCGCAAACCGACGCAGCCCTAGCGCGCCAGGATCGCTACCAGGCCGGCGCCGCTCTGCTCCCCAGCGTGACGTACAACAACCAGGTGCTATACACCCAAGCGGCGGCCGCTCCAGTGGCTGCGGAGACCAAAGTTCCAGTCCTGTATATAGCGAATAACGCGGTCCACGAATACATCAGCCAAGCCAATGTGCACGAAACCATCGACCTTGCAGGGATCGCAGCTTTTCACCGTGCCTCCGCCACTGCCGCACTTGCTCGCGCGCGCGCAGAAATCGCCTCGCGCGGGCTGGTCGTCACCGTCGTTCAGAGCTACTACACGTTGGCCGCCGCGCAACAAAAATTGGAAACCGCGCGTAAAGCTGCGCAAGAAGGCGACGATTTTCTAAAACTGACTCAAGAGCTCGAAAAAGGCGGAGAAGTTGCGCACGCCGACGTGATTAAAGCGGACCTGCAAGCCCAGGATCGCCACAGACAGTTCCAGGAAACTCAACTCGCTTTCCTGAACGCCCGCCTCGATCTAGCCGTTCTGATTTTTCCCGACTTCAACGATAATTTCGAACTCGCCGATGACCTCCACGCCAGCATCCCGCTGCCGACTCTGGACGAGGTCAAACAGCGCGCTGCTCAGGAAAACCCCGAAGTCCGCGCCGCTCTAGAAGCCACCCGCGCGGCCGGAGACGATGTCACCGCTGCTCGCGCAGGTTACGTGCCGGCCCTCGGCCTCGACTACTGGTATGGAATTGACGCGCCAAACTTTGGCGTCAACTTCCCGACGAGATTCAACGGCCTGCAATATTCAAATGTTGGGTCCTCGGTCAGCGCGACGCTTAATATTCCGATTTGGAATTGGGGCGCGACGCAAAGCCGTGTCAAACAGGCCGAACTTCGCCGCGCTCAGTCAAAACGCGAACTGTCTTTCACACAACGCAAGCTTCTGGCGGAAATCCAATCTCTCTATGCGGAAGCGGACACGGCCATGAACGAGCTGGCAGGCTTGAGCCGTTCCGCTGATCTCGCTGCGGAGAGCCTCCGGTTAACGACTCTGCGCTATAAGAATGGCGAATCCACTGTGCTCGAAGTCGTTGATGCACAAACGACCGCCGCGCTCGCGAACAACGCCTATCAGGACGGGGCCGTGCGTTACCGCGTAGCGCTGGCCAATCTGCAAACCTTGACAGGGGTGCTGACAACTCCATGAAACTGGCAACAACGAGTTCTCCGCGAAAGTCTCTCCGTCCGATAACGGCCACATATGCCGTTTTCGCCGCGCTGCTCTTCGTCGGCTGCAGCCAAACCGAAAAAGAGCAGGAGCCGCTCGTCTCCGTGCAAGTCACACCAGCGAAGCGCGGCCCAATTTCCCAAGTCATCTCATCGGAAGCTATCGTCTTCCCTCTGGAACAGGCCGTCGTTTCGCCAAAAATCACGGCGCCCATCACCGAATTCAAAGTGCAGCGCGGGAGCCACGTAAAAAAAGGCCAATTACTGGCGGTCTTGGAAAATAAGGATCTCGCGGGCCAAGCAGAAGCAAGCAAAGGTAATTTTGAGCAGGCCGAAGCCGGTTACGTCACTTCCGTCGATGCCACGATTCCGCAACAAATGCAAAAAGCCGAGCTCGACGCCGCGGCGGCAAAGGCCGCCTTTGACGCCGCGCAAAAAATATACGACAGCCGCAAAGAACTTCTACAGCAGGGCGCCATTCCGCAGCGCGAAGTGGAGGCCGCCGGCGTTGCGCTAGCCCAAGCACGAAGTGTGAACGACGTAGCACAGAAGCAGCTCGCCGACTTGCACCGCGTGGGTAATGAGCAAGCGGTGAAATCCGCGCACGGTTCCCGGCTCTCCGCCGAAGGCCAGATGCGCAGCGCAGAAGCCATTCTCAGTTACTCCGAAATTCGCAGCCCGATTGACGGCGTCGTCATTGATCGCCCTTTATATCCCGGCGATCTCGCGACCGCCAACCAACCGCTCCTCACCGTGATGAATTTGAGCAGGCTAATCGCCAAGGCCCATATTCCCCAATCAGAAGCCGCCGCGCTGAAAGTAGGAAATCCAGCCGAGCTCAAAGTGAAGGGTTTGGACGAACCAGTAAAGGGCCACGTCACCCTTGTGAGTCCCGCACTAGATCCTGGCAGCACCACCATTGAAGTCTGGGTCGAAGCTTCCCAATCAAACTCCGCACTAAAGCCCGGCATGACCGTGGAAGTTTCCATGACTGCTAAAACCCTGAACGATGCCATCGTCGTTCCCGCAAGCGCCGTCTTCAAAAATTCAGAAGCCGGAACGGATTATGTCGTACTGGCGGGCTCAGACCAAAAGGCTCACTGGAAGACCGTTCAGATTGGTGTGCGCAATGGCGAGGACGCACAAATCGTCAGCGGCATAAGCGCCGGCGATCCAGTCATCACTTCCGGAGGTTACGCTCTGCCGGACGAAACCAAAATCAAAATGGAATCCGCTGCCCCGCCAGAGAAAGATGCAGACGACAAGGCGGGCGGCTCCGCCAAACCAGACGACAAGGACAAGGACTAACCGCGCATGGAGCCATGGTCCGAGTCGCAGAAATCTGAGCAAGCCGCCCGGGAAAATCTCCCCTGGTTTCAGCGTTTATCGCATCCTATTCTTTTCCTAATCGTCAGCTTGGCCTTGGTGGGCGGCTATCTGGCATTCTCGATTCCCGTTTCCGTTTTTCCCAGTACGGATTTCCCGCGAGTGGTCATCGGCGTCGACAACGGTGTCATGCCCATCGACCAAATGTTCGTGACCATCACTCGTCCCCTAGAGGAAGCCGTCAATAGCATTCCCGGCTTGCAAAAAGTCCAATCCATCACCAGCCGCGGCTCGGCCGAAGTCGATCTCTTCTTCGACTGGAACAGCGACATGATCCTCACGCTTCAGCGCGTTGATGCTCTCGTCGCGCGTTTGCAAAGCGAACTCCCGCCAACCGCAAAAATTGACACGCACCGCCTGACCTTCGCCGTTTTTCCCATCATCGGCTATAGCCTGACCTCGGACACCATTCCCCAAAATAAACTTTGGGAAATCGCCACCTACGACCTCAAACCGCGCATCAACCGCCTCGACGGCGTCGCCAACGTCATCATTCAAGGCGGCCGCGTTCCAGAATTTCAAATCATGCCCGATCCCGTCCGCCTTCTCACGGCAGGCGTCACCGTTTCGGACATCCTCGATTCCGTTCGCCGCACCAATCTCATTGACTCTCCCGGCCTGATCGAGAACGGACATCAGCTCACTCTCAGCCTAATCAGCGGCCAGGTCAGCACTCCGGAGCAGCTCGGCCAAATCGTTGTAAAGAATTCTCCCGCGGGCGTTCCGATTCGCCTTGGTGACATCGCATCCATCGGCCCTTCAGTTGCTCCCACGTACACCATCGTTACCGCCGACGGCAAACCCGCCGTCCTGCTCAATGTGAATCGCCAGCCGGAAAGCAACACGCTGGCAGTAGCCAACGAAGTGCACTCGCTCATTCAGGAACTCGCGCCCAAGCTGCCCCCAGGCGTTCATCTAGAGCCCTTTTACGACCAATCCACCATCGTGCACGACTCCATCGCCAGCGTTCGCGACGCCGTGCTGCTCGGAATTATTCTTTCTTCCATCATCTTGGTCTTGTTTTTACGCGACTGGGGAACTTCGCTGGTCGCCGGCCTCGTCATTCCTGTCACGCTCCTGATCACTTTCATCGTTCTAAAAGTGACGAACCAAAGTTTCAACCTCATGACTCTCGGCGGTCTCGCCGCCGCCGTGGGTCTGGTGATTGACGACGCCATCGTCGTCCTTGAAAATATCGTCCTCCACCGCGACGCCGGCCAAAACCGTTATCAGGCCATTCAAAGCGCGCTCAAAGAATTGACTAAGCCCCTGATCGGCTCGACCATCACGCCAATCGTCGTATTCCTCCCGCTCATTTCCACAACCGGCGTCACCGGAACCTTTTTCCGCGCATTGGCAATCACCATGACCGTCTCCCTGATCACTTCCCTCGGTCTTGCGATGTCCTGGACTCCCGCGCTAAGCCAATATCTGGTGCGCCGCAAAGAAACTACCGCCCCCGCAACTTCCGCCGAAGGCCCCGACATGGCTGCTTTGCTCGCTGCGGAAGAAGCCCACCTTTCCGGTTTCTTCGGTCGTATCGTCAACTTCTATACCCGCGCAATGCGGGTCATCATAAAACGTCCCTGGACACTCGCTGCCAGTTCGGTGGTAATCATTATTCTTTCTTTCGTTTGTTACAACTTCCTTCAAACTGACTTTCTGCCCGAGATGGATGAAGGCGGATTTATTCTGGATTACTTCACTCCCCCGGGCAGTTCCCTCGCTGAGTCCAACCGAATCCTTCTGCACATCGAGAAAATCCTGCGTTCCACTCCGGAAGTCGAGAACACCTCGCGCCGCACCGGCCTTCAGTTAGGCTTGGCCGCCGTCACCGAAGCAAACAATGGCGATTTCACCGTAAAACTGAAAAAGGACCGCGAACGCGGCATCGACGAGGTCATTGCCGACGTCAGATCGAAGATCACCAAGAGCGAGCCGGCGGCGGACGTCGAATTCGTTCAGCTGTTACAGGATATGATTGGCGACCTCACGAGCCAGCCTGAACCCATCGTCATCAAACTTTTTTCGCAAGACGGCAAGCTGCTAAACGAGACGGCCCCGCGCGTCGCCGACGCCATTGGAAAAGTCCATGGCGTGGTTGACGTCCTCAACGGCGTCGAAAACGTTGTCAGCGGCCCGGCGGTCACCTTCCAGGTGAACCCTGCCGTCGCCGCTCGCGCCGGCTTCACTCCAGAAGAAATAGCTCTCGACGCCTCCGCTGTGCTCGAAGGCGAGCCGGCTACCACACCCGTCATTCTAAACGATCGCGCATATACGATCCGTGTTCGCTTTCCCGATCGCAATCGCTCTTCGCTTGATAGCATGACCAACACCCTCCTCACCAGTTCCACCGGCCGCACCGCCACGCTCGGCTCGCTCTCAACCATCACCATCGACGCCGGCGAAACCGAGATTCGACGCGAAAATTTGCAGCGCCTGGTGGAAGTAACGGCGCGCCTGGAAGGTGTCGACCTCGGCACGGGCATTCCCGCCGTACAAAAAGCCGTCAGCGATTTGCACTTGCCTTCTTCCATCCGCGTCGAGTATGGCGGACTCTACGAGGAAAACAGACAATCCTCCCGTGCTCTCTTTATCGTCTTGTTGCTCGCCCTCGTCTTCCTTTTTGCCGTGCTCCTTTTCGAGTTCTCTACTTTCTCCGCGCCGGCCGCCATCCTCGCCTCCGCCGTTCTCTCCACCTTCGGTGGTTTTCTCGCCCTGCTTATTACCAACACCAGCTTCAACGTCGCCTCTCGCATGGGCATGATCATGGTCATCGGGATTGTCGCCAAGAACGGCATTTTGTTGCTCGATGCCGAGCATCGCTTCCGCGATCTGGGATTCTCTCCAGAGGAAGCGATGATTCAAGCAGGCCGCCGCC
Source organism: uncultured Acidobacteriota bacterium (assembly GCA_963843265.1). Taxonomy (GTDB): domain Bacteria; phylum Acidobacteriota; class Terriglobia; order Acidiferrales; family UBA7541; genus Acidiferrum. The sequence goes on from CAWJJR010000012.1 coordinate 153,141, forward strand.
GTTTGCGTCCCATCGCCATGACCGCCATCGCCACGGTCGCGGGCATGTTGCCGCTGGCCTTCGGCATCGGCGCCGGTTCGGAAATGCTGAAACCGCTCGCCATCGTCGTAATCGGTGGCTTGCTCAGTTCCATGGTTCTGTCCTTAGTATTTACACCCGCGATCCATTACTTTCTGCATCGCGGTGCACGTTCAGAAATAAAGCCCGCAGAAGCCGCCTAGAAGCTGCATTCGACTTGAGCACCACGGTCCACCCCAGCCAGTTCACATTGCCCGGCACTCCTAGTAAAGTTAATAGAGGAGATTGGTTATTTTCATGCACAAAGCACTGGCAAAAAAAGTCGCAAGAATGCCTGGCCGGAACCCAGCGGTTCCACTCAGCAAAAACGAACACCTTCTGCGTTGGGTCGAAAAAATGGCGGACTTGGCGAAGCCGGCTTCCATCCACTGGGTCGATGGCTCGCAGGAAGAAAATGACCATCTGCTGCGACAGATGGTCGCCTCCGGCACGCTCGCCAAGCTGAACGAAAAGCTTTGGCCAGGTTGCTACTACGCGCGCTCGGACGCCAACGACGTCGCCCGCGTCGAGGATCGCACCTTTATTTGCTCGCTCTCCAAAGACACGGCGGGTCCCACCAACAATTGGGAAAATCCCTACGAGATGCGCAAAAAGCTGAAAAACCTTTTCAAAGGCTCGATGCAAGGCCGCACGATGTACGTGCTTCCCTACAGCATGGGCCCGATCGGCTCGCCGATGTCCCAAATCGGCGTGCAACTCACGGATTCCCCCTATGTCGTCGTCAACATGCGCATCATGGCCCGCATCGGTGTACGGGTTTTTCAGCAAATCGATACCGGCATCCCCCGCGTCGTCCCCTGCATGCATTCCGTCGGCGCGCCGCTAGCAGCAGGTCAAAAAGATGTCCCCTGGCCTTGCAACAAAGAAAAGTACATCGTGCATTTTCCCGAGACGCGCGAAATCTGGTCCTACGGCTCCGGCTACGGCGGCAACGCGCTCCTTGGCAAAAAATGTTTCGGATTGCGCATCGCCTCGAACATCGCGCGCGACGAAGGCTGGATGGCCGAGCACATGCTCATTCTCGGCGTGGAAAATCCCGCCGGCGAAAAAACTTATGTAGCCGCGGCGTTTCCCAGCGCGTGCGGCAAAACAAATTTCGCGATGCTGATCCCGCCCAAAGGCTTCGAGGGCTGGAAAGTTTGGACGGTAGGCGATGACATTGCGTGGATCAAGCCCGACGAAAACGGCCTTCTGCGCGCCATCAATCCCGAAGCTGGATTCTTCGGCGTGGCACCCGGCACTTCCGTAAAGACAAACCGCAACGCCATGGCCACCCTCGCGACAAACTCCATCTTTACCAATGTCGCGCTGACTCCGGAAGGCGGCGTCTGGTGGGAAGGCATGACGGACACTCCTCCGAAAGAATGCCTCGACTGGAAAGGCCAGAAGTGGACTCCGGAAATTGCGAAAGAAACTGGCGCAAAAGCCGCTCATCCCAATGCGCGTTTCACGGCTCCCGCCTCGCAATGTCCGACGATCGATCCCGCTTGGGAAGATCCCAGCGGCGTGCCCCTCAGCGCCATTATTTTTGGTGGTCGGCGTGCGGCAACCATGCCTCTCGTTTTCCAGGCTTTCAATTGGAGCTCCGGCGTTTACATCGGAGCCACCATGGGCTCCGAAACTACCGCAGCCGCCGCAGGAACGGTTGGCAAAGTTCGCCGCGATCCCATGGCCATGCTTCCCTTCTGCGGTTATCACATGGGCGACTACTTCCGCCACTGGATCAAAATGCAGCGCTCGCTGACGCTCACGCCGCGCATCTTTCACGTGAATTGGTTCCGCAAGGATGCCGATGGAAAATTCATGTGGCCCGGCTTCTCGGAAAACATGCGAGTCCTCAAATGGATCGCCGACCGCACCAAAGGCCGCGCCCTGGCTCGTGAAACGCCCATCGGCTGGATGCCCCGCTATGAAGACATGGAATGGAAAGGCATGGATCTCTCCAAAGAGAGGTTCGACGAGTTACAAAAGTTCGACCGCGAAGCCTGGCGCAAAGAAGTGATCGAGCACGAGGAGCTTTTCATCGGCCTTCACGACCACTTGCCCAAAGAAATGGTCTACGAACGAGAATTGCTGATTTGCAGACTCTAGCCAGACGCGGACCTAAAAACGCAACTCGAAGTAAACTAGATAAGCTGCCAGTGCCAATCCAAAAAGAACCGTCACAATGGCCACGAGGTCGATCACAAAACCCGCCGGTTCGAACTTCCCAGAGTGAAGCTGTTCTCGCGTCCGCCGATACCGCGCCAGCCCCGCAAGACAAACGGCCACCCCTCCGAAAATGGCTACAGTTCCGAACCACACGGAAACGCTGGACTCTGGCAAGACACGCCCGTTCCCTTCCAACTGCATCCACTGCCGGATGGCGATCGCAAAACGCCCCAGCGCGAAACCAAAGACAACAATAGCGACGCCCGTCCGTATCCAAGCGAGAAAAGTCCGCTCATTGGCTAGATGGTCGCGCGCAAGATTGGGGTTGATGCAGCTCGGAGCCAAGGAACGATCCTCAGCTGATTCGGACATGTCTCCTCCTTTAACTCTCTCTTCTCATCCCCAAAAACATCACCAGCTCCCCGCCCGAGTTTTTCCCCATTGACACTGTCCGCCCATTTGTTAGTATCCATTCAGGCATTTTTGTGATTTCTGTTTTGGCGGCAGGTTTGCCGCCCTTTCTATTTTAGAAATCGTAACCTCCGCATACTTGCCCGTGCCCACGCCCCGCGTCCGTTAGTTTTGCTCAGACTTGTACGCGCTCGGCCAAGCGACTGCATCGATAGCGTAGAGTGCTCTGGCTAGTCCCCTCAAGCTAGGGCAGCCCCGCAGTGCACTCCCTAGTGATGCCTGTCAGCGCCGGAAAAAAGCAAGTTTTGATCGCGAATTATGTTTACTTATAAATTCTTTGTAATCAATTACCTATGAAAAACGCTTGTAACCGTTGATTCTAATTGACTTACAGAATAGCTAACCTCTTTAGAATCAGTGTTTACAAAAAACCGGGGGGTACCACACAAGACCAACAAGACTCTGTCAGAAAAACGGGCTATTTTACGGCCAATTCCAGCAGTGGCCCTGCCCCGCTAATGTTTTTCACCAGATCGGCCGCAACTCCATGCCTATGTTGGAGATACTCCGGGCTGTTGTAGGAGACCCACACTTTCCCCCCGGCATCCTCCCAAATCAACGCTTTCAACGGCAGATCGATGGCAATCGTCGGAGAAGCAACCATCAGGGGCGTGCCTCCCTTTGGGCTGCCAAAGAGAATGAGCTGCGTCGGATGCATCTTCAGCCCTACCTTCTCTGCTTCGCCACTGTGATCGACGTGGCAGAAAATCGTCAGTCCTTTTTCTCGCAATATCGACTCAACCCGCTCGAGTGTTTCTGGAACCGAGTAAGGACTGCTAAGATGCACCATCCCATTGTCAGGTGTTGGCGCTGCTGTCGTGGACATATCTGACCTCCTTGGGGATAGAGAATTGTTCGCCCAACAAAGTGCGGTGCGCCGCGAATCAACCGTGCAGCAAAACGATGGACGGGCTTGCTTTTGCTCAACCGGACTGACAGCTGGCTCGAGTCTCAATAATCAGGTCCGAGCCAGGCAACACGCGCAAGCAAGAATCACGATAGCCGGTTACTGATTGCTTGCCCGTTTTCTCTTAAAAGTCGCGGACGATCTCCCACAGAAACCAGGTTCGCCGTTCCGTCTGGTCGATCCAGTTTTCAATCAAGCTGGTCGTCGCGACGTCATTGTGTTTTTCGCAAACTTCATGCGCCGCCCGCAAAAATTGCGTAAGTTCGCGGCTGTCTGAGTAAAGTTCCCGAAGCATTTCTTCAGGGCTACTCTTCTCGTTGTTGTTATCTTTCAGCCGCTGGTGCTTTGAGATATCGCTGATGGAGTGAAGCGTGGTCCCGCCAAGTTTGCGTGCGCGTTCGGCCACGTCGTCCGTCATGTCGAAGATTTGCTCGGCGTGCTCATCCAGCAAAAGGTGGTAATCGCGAAAATGGCGCCCCGTCATGTGCCAATGAAAATTCTTGGTCTTCAGATAAAGCGCAAAAACGTCGGCAAGCAGCGGCCGAAGTTCGCTGGTTATCTCCGTGACCGCTTCACAGCTCAATCCGCTCGTAGTCTCGGCGGCATCTGTTTTTCGGCTCTCCGCCTGGACTGCACCTGCACTATTCTTTGCCATCGCTTCTTTTCTCCCCTCTTCTTCTCGACAGTTGGATGCCCGGGGCCGGCAAACAGGTGTGGGTAAGTATGCAGATCGCATCCCGCCAACTGCCGAACCGCGCTCCTTGGGGACGGGACGGGCTGACCAAATACTCACGTTAGCGAGCAGCCGCAACCCCTGCCATTGCTGCGCGACGCGCGCTGCCCGGCGCTCGAACGATAAATGGCAAATTCGATCGGTTCGTACGGCCCGGCCTTATGGATTTGAGCTTTGGCGCTCTCCGGAGCGCAGCTTTGGCGTGAAATAGACGCGCCTTGGCGGCGGATACGGAGATTCCGATCTTCGCTGCCGTTTCTTTCATCGAGTGTTCCTGCAATTGTTGGAACACAATTACTTTGCGAATCGCGGGCCGCAGCGTACTAATTGCGCCATGAAGAATGTTTTCCCGTTCGTTCTGGGCGTAGCGCCTCTCTGGGTTCGGCGCTTGATCGGGCAGCTCCCAGGTCGTTTTTTCCGTATCGGAATCCTCGGAACCATCCATGGATATTTCGAGAGAGCCGCGCTTCTTCCTCAGAATCATGAGCGCGGAATTGATCGCGATGCGCGTCAGCCAGGTCGAAAAGGCAGACCTGCCGTCGAATTCCGCAAGGTGAACGAAAGCCCTCAGGAAGGAATCCTGAAGGGCGTCTTCCGCATCTTCGCGATTTCTGGTAATTCGATACAGGGACCGCAGAATCTTTGGAGAGAGCCGTTCGCACAGAGTGTCAAAAGCCACCGTTTGGCCATACTTGGCGGCTGCGACCAGGCTACTCTCATCGAGCTTTTCGCAAACTTCCTTCACTGCCAGATTCTCGAGCTCCAGATTTTCTTCCATCGAACCTACAATGCACCGACACGCCATCCCTCACCTCCCAAGCTTTCTCTTAACTTTGTTTTTCCCTGGCAATCCATTCCCTGATATACGGCGAGCAGTGCACAAGTTCCATTCCTTTGGCCTGGCAAGCGCCGAGGAATCGAACACCCTCGACGTCCACGAGCGTAACGTGCTCGAGGTCCAGCGCGGTGCCTGCTGCCGAGTCCTTAATTTCCATAGCGAGCTCCTCAAGATGCTCAGAGGAAATCCGCCCGCTGAGCCGGAAAACCACCCTGCTGCTATCAGAAATCTTTTCGATCCTCAGGGTCATTCTGCATCTTCCAAGCACTGAAGATGCAAACTGAGGGCCTACATCAAGCAATTGATAATAAAAGACTTGCACTCAGGAATGGCTGCCCAAATTCAGCAATTGCCGATTTTCAGCAATTGCTGAGGCGTTTTCTGCTGAAATTGCCAAGACGCAGCGACGGCGCGGGGAGCTTTTCTGGAGTAACCAAAAATCCAAACCGCAAGGGGACCAGCTCGTGCCGGTTCATCCGAATAACTAAGCAAGATCAGATTTGGGCAGGGATCGCTAGCCGCAATTTCTCATATTAAGTAGAAAAAGGCTGTTGCTTCATGGCATAACTCTTTTATCAGGAAGAAATTCTGCCAAGAAGGAGCAACAGCCTTATGACTGCAGAGTGTAACCAGTTCGTCTTCGGATTTCATCCTCAAAAGCGACGCGACATCCGGGCGCAGTTCGATGGCGGGGCAATCACCAGCGATGGCGGTGGTCTGCTGCTGCGGGAGGTCGAGAAGCGCATTGGGATCCTCCACCAGTTTGCCGCCTGCTTCACCGATTATCGGAATCCCGATCTGATCGAACATCCGGTAAAGCAGTTGGTGGCCCAGAGAGTCTATGGGCTGGCCCTGGGATATGAAGATCTGAACGATCACGAGGAGTTGCGGAATGATCCCCTGCTGGCGGTGCTGGTTGAGAAGGAGGGTCCCGATAACCAAGTGTTAGCCGGAAAAAGTACCTTGAATCGGTTGGAACTGAGCGGGGAGAAGGTCCGTGAGAAGGAGCGCTACAAAAAGATCGTGCTGGATCATGGAGCCGTGGACCGGCTGCTGGTGGAAGTCTTTCTGCAAGCCCACCGGGAGGAGCCGAAAGAAATCATTTTGGACCTGGACGCCACTGACGATCCGCTGCACGGGAAGCAGGAAGGACGTTTCTTCCATGGCTACTATGGACACTACTGCTACCTGCCGTTGTACATCTTCTGCGGAGAGTTTCTGCTGTGTGCGCGGTTGCGATCGTCGAACATCGATGCGTCGTCGGGGAGTGTTGAGGAACTGGAGCGCATCGTGGCCCAGATTCGTTCCGCGTGGCCCCAGGTGCGTATCGTGGTGCGTGGAGATTCGGGATTTTGCCGCGAGGAGCTGATGGCTTGGTGTGAAGCGAACCGCGTAGAGTACGTGCTGGGACTAGCGAAAAACGAACGTTTGAAGACGGAGATCGCCAAGGAGATGGCGGAGGCGAAAGCGCAGTACCAACAGACCGGACGCGCGACTCGACTGTTCAAAGAGTTCTTCTATCAGACGCTGAAAAGCTGGAGTCGTGCGCGACGCGTGGTGGCCAAGGCCGAGCATCTGGAAAAGGGAGAGAACCCGCGATTCGTAGTGACCTCTCTGAGCGGAGAAGCATGGCCGGCACAGGCGCTGTATGAAGAGCACTACTGTGGAAGAGGGGACATGGAGAATCGCATCAAGGAACAATTGATGCTGTTCAGCGATCGCACCAGCACGCATTACCTGCGCAGCAATCAATTGCGCTTGTACTTTTCTTCGATCGCCTACGTGTTGTTGCAGATGCTGCGGCGACTGGGACTGGCGGGAACGGAGTTGGCCCAGGCGCAGTGCTCCACCATTCGGCTCAAGTTACTGAAGATTGGCGCGCTGATCCGCATCACGGTGCGCAAGGTGTGGGTCTCGCTGGCCGGTGGGTACCCCTATGTCGCACTCTTCCAGCAAATCTATGAAAAGCTCTGCGCCGTGCCGCTAAAGTATTGAAAAAGAAAGATCCCGAACAACTTTTTCGTCGCTTCTGTCAACCGGGGGAAAGGTGTGCGCCGAAACAGTCTCGGAGAGAGGAAATCTCTCACGCCAAGCGAAAAAACGGATTAGCGAACAACAGCACCCCGCGAAACTATTTCGCAACTCCCAATTCGAACAAACTTCACCCCACTGCTGCCAAGCTGTGAGAGATTGGGGCTAGACGGACTTGAACCGATGTTTATTGATTCCCAGGATAGCGATTTTGGATTCGAGCGTTTGCCGAGGAACTCCTAGAAGGGTGGCCGCACCCGACGGGCCAGAAACGCGGCCGCCGGTTTCCGCCAGGGCAGCCTCGATCATTTGTTTTTCCTGAGTCTCATCCAGGCGGCCCAGACCCTTTGAAAAAATGCCCGGTCGCGACATCTCGCCGGGTAGTTCGCGCTTGAGCCAGGTCGGATCGACCGTAAATGTCTCCCCATCGCATAGGACCACAGCCCTCTCGACGACATTTTGCAATTCACGGATATTGCCGGGCCATTTGTAGTCTTGAAATAACATCAAGGTCTTCTTATCGATGTTCTGGATCTTCTTCCCAGCCTTCTTGGCGTACCGTTCAATCAGATACTCGACGAGCAGGGGGATATCATCCGCCCGTTCTCGAAGCGAAGGCATCTGAATGGGGAAGACATTCAGCCTGTAAAAGAGATCCTGTCGGAAAGTGCCAGCCTCGACGGCTGCGCGCAAATTCCGGTTCGTCGCAGATAATATTCTCGCGTCGACGGAGACGGACTGCGTGCCTCCTACCCGTTCAAACTCCCGCTCTTGAAGCACCCTCAAAAGAGAGCTCTGCGTCTCCGGCGGGAGTTCTCCTATTTCATCGAGGAAGATCGTTCCTCCATCGGCGAGCTCGAAGCGGCCAAGACGTCGCTGCGTTGCTCCGGTGAAAGCGCCTTTCTCGTGGCCGAACAACTCGGAGGCGATGAGCGTGGGAGGAATCGCGGCGCAATTCACGCGGATAAATGCACGATTTGCGCGTTTGGAGCGCCGGTGGATGGCACGGGCGATCATCTCTTTTCCTGTCCCGGTTTCGCCCAGGATCAGCACCGTCGAATCCGTCGCAGCCACCTTTGCGACTTGCGAGAGCACAAGTCGAAGCGGCTCTGAAGAGCCGACGATCTCCTCGAACATCGAGACTTTGTCGACTTCTTCCCGCAGAGCGATGTTCTCTTTGTCCAGCTGGTCTTTGAGCGACTTGATTTCTTCGAAAGCCGTCTCCAGGGCCGTCCGGGCTTCATGCTGCTCGGTCACATCCATGGTGGTGCCGACGACTTCGGTAATTTCGCCGAAATCGTTCACGATGGGGTGAGCGATCGAATGCAAACGCTTTATCCTTCCATCCGGAAGGACAATTCGATAGTCGCCTTCGGAAACGCCGTTATCTTTCTGCGTGGACTCCATTTCCGCTCGGTGCTCGACCAGCGCGCGATCTTCCGGGTGAACCCTTTCGAAAATATGCGCCCAGGTGGGCGTAGTTTTTTCTGTTTCGTAGCCATAGATGCGATAGTTCTCATCTGACCAGAAGATGGAGCCAGTGCGGACGTCCCAGGCCCAGCTTCCACTTCGGCTCAACTTTTGCGCTTCCGCCAAATAGCCCTCGCTGCGACGCAAGGCCTCCTCGGCTTGCTTGCGTTCGGTGATGTCCGTCGAAGTGCCGACGAATTGCACCACCACACCTTCGGCGCTCAAAACCGGGTGGCCGATCGTATGGATAAATTTGACCCGGCCGTCCGGCAGAACGATGCGAAATTCCACGTCGTAGTCGGCCTTCTCTTTGATCGCTTGTTCGATGGCCCCAATCCAGACAGCTCGATCCGCTGGATGCACGCGGCCGAGCCGCTTCTCCCATTCCGGCCTGCCTCCCGCTGGATCAAATTCATACAGCCGGTACCATTCGTCAGACAAAAACACGGCATCCCGGTGGGATACTTCCCAGACCCAACTCCCGGTATGCGTGATCCTTTGCGCTTCTGCTAGATAACTCTCGCTCTGCCGCAACGCCTCTTCAGCGCGCTTTCGTTCGGTAATATCGCGATAGATCGCGTATTCACCAATTTGGCCACCCGGAACGGAGATGGGAACGGCCAGCAACGAAACGTGGACGCGGCTGCCGTCCTTTCTGCGGCGAATGGTTTCCGCACTCAACGGCTCTCCGTGGGTTATCCGGTGGGTGTAGGTTTCCGCCTCGCTGCGGAGATCTTCCGGGGCGATCAGGTCATTGATGGCACGTCCAATAACTTCTTCGGAAGCGTAGCCGAAAATTCGCGTGAACTCCGGATTGACCCGGAGGACGCGGTCCTGCACATCGAGAAGGACTACGGCCTCCGGCGCCTGCATAAACAGCTCATCCAGCTGGGCGCTTTGTGCCGTCAATTGTTCGCCGCTTTGGCGCAACGCTTCTTGCGCGCGCTTGCTCTCGGAGATGTCCGTGACCGCCCCGACGAAAAGCAGACCTTCTGGTTCGTCGTCGGCCGTGGGATGAGCCACGACTCGGAGATATTTTACAGAACCGTCGGGCATAAGCAGGCGGTGCTCAAAATCAATGGCACGCTTCTCTGCCGCGGCCCGTTCAAAGGTTTGCTGGACGAGTCTCCGGTCTTCCGGGTGAGTGCGCTGCCCGACCAATTCAACCGTAGGTTTCGTGGCCGGATCGTATTCAAAAATTCGGAAGGTTTCTTCGGACCAGAAGGTTTCTCCACTCGAAACGTACCAGCCGAAACTGCCCGTGTGACTTAGCTTTTGAGCTTCCGCCAGGTAGGCTTCCCGGTGTTGCAGCTCCCGGTAAAGGTCCTGGAGTCTTGCAACCATGTCGTTAAAGACATTTCCGAGAAGCGCGATTTCGTCTTTTCCGGTCGCGGGAACGCGATGGCTGAAATCACCTCCTGCCAAAGCTTTAGAGCCCTCCATCAATCGGCCGAGCGGCAGGGTGATACTGCGAGTTATGGCTATGCCGAGAAAAGCGGCGAAGAGAAGCGTCAACACGGCTGTAATCGCCGCAGTGAACAGGATTCGCCGTTGGACCTGACGAATTTTGAGGAGGGCTTGTGTGCGTTTTTCAGCGACCTCGTGGTCGATATTCCCGACCAGCGCTGAACTATTGAATTCCAGCGGCCTGATCTGGTTAGCCAGGCGCAAGCGAACAGCTTGCCAGTCGTTCAATTTAGCCAAATCTGTGATCGCGTCGAGCTCCGCCGGAAGCGCATCCTGGACTGCTTGAAGGGCAGGGACCAGCGTCGGGTCCAGTTGCACCTCAGGCGGCAAGCGACTGAGGGCATTCGTGCTGCGCCGGCTGTCCTCAATGAGCGCTTTGCGAAGAGGCACAGCCTCCGTCAGGAACTCGGCAGAGTTTTCGGAATGCGCGAGCTCATCCACCCGGTCATAAAACGACATGAGATTGGTATGCGCCTGCAGGACAATGATTAACTCTTGATCGACGCCGCGCAGACGCTCGGCTTGATCTTGAGCCTGCTGGAATTGCCAAAGCAAAACCACGCTTCCCAGCAACATCGCCGCGATGATGAGGACGAAGCAAAGCGTCAAGCGAGGGCCGATGTTGAATCGGCCAAGAGGAAAGGATCTCTCGCCAGCTTTTTTCGCCCATCCGGCAAGTTTCGCGACCACTGGTGACTCCCTATCGATCGCCTCGGCTACGCGAGGCGAGGGTGCCCCGCTCCTGGGCCAGAAACCAAATCGTATCAAAAGACATGCTGTAAATTGAGAAAGCTTATTCGGCCGGCGGAGTAGTGGGCTTGGAGGGCGGTCCGGGTTTGAATCCGGTAATTTGAACCAGCTCCTGCTCCAACCCCGTGGCAGCAGCCGACGCGGTCTTTTCGCGGGTGAGCACGGAATGTAGCGCTCCGATATAAGCTCTGCTTACCTCTTCGTATTTGTCGCCGGCGACGATGGACGGACGAGCCACTAGACGACCTCCGTTTCGCGTTGATTCGGCAAGTTGAGGATACGGATTCAAGTCCTCTGGGAGTTCGTATAACTCGACTCCCCGCGGGGGTTGCGTGTGTTCGTTGGCTCGCACGAGCTGGGCATCTCTTCGCATAAGAAATCGGATGAGCTCGAGCGCTTCGCGAGGGTGCGCCGACGTTCGGGAAACGGCCAAACCGTTTCCACCCAAGGTGTCTGCTCGCCCTGCCGGGCCACCGGGTACGCTGGTTACGCCAATCTGGGTAGCATCGCCCGAGGAAGCTGGTGAACCCGGCGCCGGAAAAGGCCAGCCGCCAGTGAGCACACTATAGTCGGATTGCCAGCCGTTAAGGAAGGCCGCCTTGCCGGCCCCCCAGAGGTTCTGCGCGTCCCACAATCCGTAAGCCGTTACGCCGGGCGGCGAAATGGTGCCTACCCAGCGCGCGGCGCGTTGCCACGCTCGGATTACCTGCGGATTGTTCACGCTGATGGTCTTGTTGGCTTCGACGATGCGTCCCCCGCCATCGCTGATTTGCCATTCCAGGCCGGTGCAGGTTAGATCTTCGTTGATGCCGCCTTGCCAGACGTAGCCCCAAAAGTCTTTGTTGCCCCTGGCGCGTTCGCCGGCCTGAATCCTGGCGGCCATTTTTTCGAGCTCATCCCAAGTCTTGGGTGGCTCGCGATAGCCGTACTCTTTGAGAAGATTCGGGCGGTAATACAGAAGACTAATGTAGGCATGATGCGGGATGGCAACGAGCTTGTCACCGACTGTATAGCTCGCAAGCACTCTTGGATCCTGTGCGGAAAGTTCGTTTGCAAAGTAGGGCTTTAGATCCAGCAGATACTGGTTCAAGATTCCGGACCAGATCACGTCAATGCTGAGCACGTCGGGAGTGGGGCCGCCTTTTTTGAGGAGTGCGCGCCAGAGGGCGAGTTGATTGAGAGAGCCATCCGGGCGGGGGAGGCGTTTGACCTCAATTCCCGTCTGCTTCGTGAAGTCCTGCAAATCGTGCACCAAGCTGGGGTTTAGAGTGGAGGTATCCCACTCGACATCCAGAAACGTTACGGTAACGGGTTGCGGGGATGAGCGTGCGCAACCCCCCAGGGTGAACGAAAGGAGCAAAGCGCAGAGGAGCCAGGCGATCTTGAGGAAGTTCAACCAGGTGCGCGAAAAGAGCTGAAGGCTGCGAATCGAAGGCATGTTCATTTTCAATTTGGCGGCCATTTTGGATGAGTCGCCTGAGCCACACTGGCCACAGTGTAGCGCAGATGCTGCGGCTCACTGCACTACGCATGCGACGCAAAATAAGAATTCATAGGAAAAACGCTGTGGCCTAACGGCCTTTGGCGAATTCGCCTTTCAACGCCATGCAGGTCGAGGCGGCTTTAGCTACTAACTTTCCTTTTTCGTCGGTGATTTCGCACTCGACATAACCGACGGTAGGGCCTCGGCGCACCACTTTGCCTTCGGCATTCAAGACAGCGTTCCACACGGGACGGAAAAAATTGATCTTCAATTCAATCGTGGTGAAGGACTCGCCGGGGGCAAGCGTGCTGGCAAAGGCGATTCCCATGGCGTAATCGGCGATGTCGCACAGGATTCCCCCGTGCAGAGTGCCCATGGGGTTGGCGTGTTGCGGGCCGGCGGCAAGCGAGACTACTGAACGTCCTTCAGAGGACTCTCTCGCTTCAAAACCAATCAGGCGTGCCACGGGGACGTCGCTCTTCTTGGCCTTGTTCCTGAAATCGGATTCGGGGTTGGTTTCGAGGGAACTCATGTCTTCTCCGTCTGACAGTTGGACTCTTTCGCGCGGATCTTCGTTTCCAGATATTCCTCACGGTCAGGTCAGCGATGTGGGCGTGCGGAGCGGTTCTTTCGCCGCCCGCCGATGATCAGTAGAATTGCACGCTCGAGGTACAGTAGAATCAAAGCGGTAGTTGTAGTCGGGGCGTAGCGCAGCCTGGTAGCGCGCCTGCCTTGGGCGCAGGAGGTCTCCGGTTCAAATCCGGACGCCCCGACCAACATTTTCAACGAGTTGTGGGTGTTCGCGTTCATCGTTCTCACTGCACTGTAGCGGAAATTGTAGTGAGTCCCCGACTCTTTTCGATGGCCTCGACGATTCCGGCAACACGGAATCCTTCGAGCTTTCCCACCGCAACGCGCTTCTGTTCTTCTGCCGGATGAACGTACCGCATCGTCATCGTGATGCTCGTGTGTCCGAGGATCGCCGACAATGTCGGGAGGTCCACGCCGGCGGCGACTGCGCGCGTCGCAAAAGTGTGCCGAAGATCGTAGAGCCGGAAATGATCGGCGATTTTTGCTCTCTCGACCGCAGCGTCGTGAGCTTTTCTGACGCCACAGGTCGCCTTCGTGACGTCGGCCTTCGCCGGAAAAACGAACACGCCCTTCGCGTTTTTCACGCGATGCTTGAGCAGTTGGTACACGTCCGCGGTCATTGTGACCTTGCGGCGCGCCGCTTTCGTCTTTCCGAACGGATTGAAAATCGTGCGGGCGGTGAAGTCGAGATTCTCGACGCGGATTCGAAAGACCTCTTCCGGCCGCAAACCTGTGTCGAGAATGATCTGCGCGATGTCTTTCAGCGGCTGACTTGCTTCCGCGAGATACTTGATCTCCTCTGCGAACTGCACGACGCGCGTTCTGCCCGGTCCTTCGCTGAGAAACTGAACCTTCGACACGGGGTTGGGGATGCCATAGTCATTGTCTGCGTGATGGAAGAGTTTTTTGAGTGTTGTCAGCGCGCGATTCACGGTCGCCGGGGAAATGCGGATCTGGCTTTCATCGTGTACGTTTCGACGCGCTTCGTTCGCTCGGGCCAGTTTGAAGTCCTCGACCATCCCAGGTGTGATCTCATCGAGCCATTTTCCCCGGAAGAATCGAAGCAGCGTGTCGCAGTTCGTTCCGTGCAATTCGCGCGTTTTCGGTCTGTGCTGCTGCTTGGACCAGGCGAGGAATTTCTCGACGTGCTCCTCGAACTTCGGAGCCAGCTTTTTCTGAGAGATCCCTGCGCGACGCTCAAGCAACTCAGTTCTGCGAACCGCCTCAGCATCGAGCGCTCTTTTTTTGTTCGTGAAACCAGACGATTCCTGCACTCTCCTTCCTTGAAATTCAAAGTTGTACCACCAGACTTTGCCGCGTCGATAGATCGCCATTGCTGGACACTCCTCTTAGCGTTGGATGGGGCGCACTATACGCTCGTTCAGCCATCGGTCCAAATCCGCCGGCCGATAGCGCACGCAGTTGCGACTCAGCTTCACAAACGGAATTCCTTTTTGCTGACTGCGCCACTGCGCCAACGTCTCGACGGAAAGGCCAGTGATTTCCGCCACATCTTCGGCCCGGAGCAGTCGCTCAGTTTTCTCTTGATGCGTTTGCATCCTTGGGGCCTGAACGAGTTTTGGTTCCGTCGCCACTTTAGAACAGTTCCAGTCCTTTCGACTTCTCCGCGCCGCCAGCCTCGGGCCGAGCGGATCCGCCTCGGTCGCTCCTACCGCAGACCGTCGCGCACGCGGTCGATGAATCCCTTCTGAATTTTCTGTGGCTCCGCCTCGTTCTTGACAGAGATCTCTTCATCCAGGATGAACAGCAGGTTCTCCGCTCTTTCCGTGAGCCGCGAGCCGTTCATTTGTCCTTCGAAAACCACCGCTATTGTCATCTCGCCGTCTCCGCTTCCGGGGTCGACGAGCTCGCCCTCGCCGTGCTCAGACAATAGTTTCTTTCCAATCAGTGCCCGTGCGCGAACGCTCGCAGCGCGCGCCTGCATCCGAGAACGGACCAAGTTGAAGCACCACTTCTTGCGGATTTCGAGGATGATCTCGTCTTGCTTGTTTTTATCGCTTTCCGACTTCGCCACTCTCGCGATGAGGATGCCGTTGTCGTATTCAAAGCTGACTCCATACTTCTCAGCCTTCTCGATCAGAAAGCGTGCTTCTTGGTCTGTGTTCATGTTCAGTCCTCTCTTCCTTTGCTCCGGCCCTTGGCGAACGACCGGATGCGTGAAAAAAATCGGGAGAAAAAGTTCAGTTGAACGGCAGAGCGCTGCGCGACCAGATGGTTCGCAAGTTCCTGATCGAGATCCAAGACCGAACCTTTCTCGACGTGCTCCCCGCCGATGAACAGGGACAGCGTGAGCCGCACGCGTTTCGTTCTCGGCATCAAGCCGATTCCGCCTTCGAACGAATTTCCTCGATCTGCCGAGCGATGAGCTGCTCAATCTCCTCGCGCACAAAATAGATCGTGCCGTCAGCGGGCCGAGATTTCAGCTTCCCCTCTTCGGCCAGTCGCCCGACAACTTCCTCTGGAAGATCCGCCGCCTCCGCTGCGTCCCTGAGTTCTATCTCGTTGTCCCGCTTCATTTTTTTCTCCTTTCGACGGCGATCGTGATGGCCTGCTGGATCGGCGACGCTGCGCCCGGCCACGCGTCGAAATACGGAATTCCGTTGTCCGCTGCAAATTGCTTAAGTTCTTCCCCCAGGTCGCCGAGGGATTTGTTGGGCTCAGTTCTCAAAAGCTCTGTCGCTCGATCCGCGATCCGTCCGATCTGCGCGTAGCGAACATTCTGTTTTTGCATGATTCGAGCCTTTGCCTTCCCCTAGCCAGCGCTTTGGCCTTTTCGTTGAAGTTCCTCTGCCTGTCTCTGAAGGAAGCGCCGCCGTTCGTCGAGCTCCTTTTGTGTCTTCCGAACGGGGTTCAGAGATTTCCTTTGCGCAAGCCGCGCGATTGCTCGTTCGGGCCCCTGTTTTTCTACATTTCCACAGGATGGAGTGAGCTCGGCCGCGGCAGCGGCCGTAGGTTTTAATGCAGATGCAGATGCAGATGCAGATGCAGAGCGATCACCACCCGAATCGCCACCCGATGCCTTGCCCCACCGCTTTTCGTTACCTCTCTTACCCGCATCTGATTGAGCCTTTTGGCGTTGCTGATTTTCTTCATACTGAGCGCGGAGCCTCGGATTCACCAATCGACCGCCATCGATTTGCCAAAGTTTCGGGAAAGTTTCGCCATTGTTTTGCCAAAGTTCCGGGAAAGTTTCGACAAACTTCCGGAAACTTCGGATGGACATTCCGCAAATCTTCGCAGCGAGCTCGAAAGGAAGGGGCAAAGTGCCCGGTTCGTCCTGATCCCACGCAGCCGCCAGCATGTCGATGAAGTCCCCACGCTGTTCCCTCGTCATCGAGCGAACCGTGGAGCTTGAGCGCCAGTCCTTCACGTAGAACTGGAATGCCGGAGGTTTGTTCATCCGCTGCTCCCCCGTCAGCGTGAGCTATCTGCGTCGCTGGTCGAAATTGACGACGCAGGAACGTCGGACTGTGCTGGCGCTCTCCCAAGAAGCGCTTCGCCGGCCTGTTCCCAGGACGGATCGAGTTCCGGTCCTCTTCGCACGTAGGCGTTTAGCGCACGATCCGACGAGATTCCAAACTGATGTCCCAGCACCGCCGCAAGGATCCGCTCTCCGATGGTTGGCTGCGCCCTCTCGCGCTTCATCAAAGACCCCGGCTCTCGCTTAATGGCTATACCGTAGCGCTTCGCTTTGACGACAGCGTCGTTTTGGATGCGAATGCGACCAGCGATTCGTACGTGAGGAAGCGAACCGCTCAGCACGTAGCGCCTGGCTGTCGAAACAGAGATTCCGAGTTCCTTCGCTGCATCAAGAAGCGATATAAGCGCCGGAGCTTTTCCCGATTTGTCGCGTTTTTTCACATACCCTCCCCGTTGACTTCCATCGGGGCAGAGAATACCGTTGCTACCCATGAATACGCATCACAAATCAGATTTAGGAACCGTGACGCATACCGTGACGCGCAAAACGATCCCCCTCTTAGCGAATCGCGGAGTTTCGGTCGCCGGAGCGCATCGAGTCGAAAAACTCCTGCTCGGAGGCCACGAGATTCGAGTCGTGATCGCTGACTCGAAGCGCCACGAGAACGCCGACTGCTGGCCCGTTTCCGAGCCATCGCTCTCGAAAGAGTTCGCGCGAATCACGAACGAGCGCGCGCTTCTTAAATTCAACGATCGTTACGGACTTCTGGGATACCGCACGCTCCACGAAGCCGAGATGCTTCGCCGCAGCGAAACGTGGCAGGGCGATCCACTTGATTGGGCGCTCGCGCACGCGAAAATCGCGTCTGGAATCCATGGAGCCGTCGATGTCATCAACGAGTTCCGGAGCGGCAAGCGGAAACTCGATGATCGAACGATTCCCTTCCTGCTGCGAACGCTGTTCGCGGAATTCAAAAAGATGGGCCTGACCGTGAAGCTACAACGCGAGCCGCCCCGAACGTTGTCCGTGGAACTCGGAAAGACCGGACGGCGCCTGAAGCTAGAGCTGCCGTCCGTCCTTACTGTCGTTGAATGGAGACGACCGGAAACGCTGATGAGCGAGAGCTACTCGCTCCTGCGGAAGACATTTTCTTCACGTTGGGGGAAGGACCCCATCGGGACGGCCTACGTCGTTTTGTCTTGGATCGTCGGCCAATACATTCGCCGCGTCCACTTCGAGTTCGTGTCTTCCGACTACGCGCGACGATTTTTTGGAATGTCGTCCGGGGAGCCTCGATTCGGCTTGGAGCTTCGCTGGGACGCGCTGATCGAAGTGATTTACTGGCAGCTTGCCGAGCGGATTGGCGGAGCGTTTCGCGCGTGCCGTCGTTGCGGGCGGACGTTCCCCATGTCCACAGGAAAAACCCTGTATTGCAGCCGCGAATGCGGAGACGCGCTTAGGAGCCAACGCTACCGGGACAACAAAAAGAAAAAGCGGCGGACACTTCGCAAAGCGAGAGTCCCGCGAACTAGGAAACCCAACGCCGTCAGCAGTCGCCGCGCTCGATAACCTTCCAGCAAGCCATCCCCCACCACGCGAACGTGCGACCGTCACGGTCCGCGTCACGTTTCGCAAACGTGAATCGTGATGCTTACGCATGGGTAGGACGGCTATTCTCCTGTTCGGTCTTAGCCAGAGGATCGAGATCGAAGAGGCCCGCGAAATGTCCGTCCTCAAAATTGTAGTCGTGAAGATGGGCGGGGGCTGGGTCAAAGGGTTGCTGCCGCACCGGGATGAAACCGTTTTTGGCCGTGACGAATTTCAGCTTTCGCGCAGGCTGAGGGAGCTGAAGATCCGCGAATTCGTTCTCGTCGGACGGAGGGAAAAAGCGAGATGAGCGAAAACGCTGGCTCCGCACGCGAGAGCTTCGAGAGGAACGCGAAGATCGTTGCCGCCGGATCTCCGCCGCGCGCGAATCGCAAGCCTAAAGCCGCCAAGCGCGAGCTGCGTTTCCGGGACGTCGTCGAATCCGCCCTCGAAGCAAAAAAACTACGAGGGAACGAGGAGTCTTCGCTGCGTACTGATCGATCCAGACTGCGACGGATCCTCCCGTCCATCGGCGATCTGAAGCTTCAGCCGCCGCAGACCGGACGACTTGAGCGTTTTCTGGAGAGCCTCGCGCGTGGAGACGCATCGCACAAGCCCGTCAGCGGCGGAACAGTCAATCGTTTCCGCTCGCTCATGTCTTCGATTTTTCAGCACGCACTTCGGCAGGGACTGATCGACGTGAATCCTCTCGCCGGCGGCAGCATCCCGTGGTCAAAAGAATCGCAGAAGCACGACCGCTTTCTCGAACCGGAGGAACAGCGCCGTCTGCTCGCTGTGATTCGCCGGGACTGTCCGGAGAAAGCGGACGAAGTCGAGCTCGCGATCCTTACCGGCATGCGCCGCGGCGAGCAGTACAACGCGAAGTGGTCAGACTGGAAAACGCCCAGAATTCTGAACGTGATGGGCAAGACCGGGCCGCGCAAAGTGCGGATCAACCGCGCCGCGCGCCGCTGTCTCGCGCGCATGAAAAAGCACGCGCGCGGCGAGTACATCACGCCTGAAAGAAATGATGCCGTCCGCGACCGCCGAGTGTGGTTCGAAAAATGCGTCGAGAAGGCAGAGCTGCGGCCGAAGTTTCGCTATCACGATTTGCGGCACACGTTTTGCTCGAGGCTCGTCGCCGCCGGAGTTCCGCTCGTCGTCGTGCAGAAGCTCGCGGGACACAAATCCTATTCGACGACGTTGAGGTATTCGCACTTAGCCGACGAGCAGCTTGATCGCGAGTGCGAAAAAGTCGCGTTTTAGCCGTTTTGGATTGGATTGTGTCTCCAATCCACGAATCGCGGATTTGCAGGGGTTTTTGATGAAACGTGAGAGGACAAAAATGAAGCCAACTATCGGACAGCGTCTTGCCGCAGCGGTCGTCGGACACAGAGCCGGGATCGCCTCGGACCGTGCACTGAAGCTTTACGTTCAAGGAAGCGAAATAGATCCATCATGGGAAATGTTGGGACAAGCTCTGCTGCGCGCGGAGCCCGGAAAGGGCGTTCCTGAGAACTTGAGCGCCGGTCCCGGCCCTCAGCTCGTGCCTTCGAAACCCGAAGAGTCGCCTGCCTGACGCGGAGCGTTGCGCCGCCTCTATGACCAACACTATTTTTTGCCAAGATCAGGTGTTGGTTGCCCGCCGTTTTGGGGTGAATTCCGCCCCATGTAGGGGAATTAGCGACATTTTCTCATCGCCGGGAGGACCGATTGGAGAGCAAAGCAGACGACGAAAACGTGGTGACGGACGGGCTCAACGACGCGGATTTCACGCCGAACCCGGATCGCGCGATCTTGATCGAGGGGCGGTTCGACGAAGAGTTGCTGAAGCGCGTTACGCCCGAGATCGTCGCGCTCGTCACGCGCAGCCGCGAGCCCATCACTCTCTTTGTGAACAGTCACGGCGGACAAAGCGAGGTCGGCCAAACGATCCTTAACCTTCTGAGATGGAATGGGGACGGAAGGGGTCGCTCGAGGCTCATCGCGGTTGCACTGGCTAACGCTCAGAGCGCCGCGGCGCTTCTTCTCTCCGCTGCGGACTTCGCCATCGCCGCGCCCGAGTGCGATCTTCTGTATCACGGAGCGCGATGGGAGATTGCTTCGCTCGTGCTCGGCGACCGCGAAAAGCTGGTGCGGGAGTTGCCGAGCCGTCACGCGACGTGCGCTTTGGACCTCTGTCGAAGCTCCATTCACCGCTTGCTGTCCACCGTCTCCGAATTCCGCGAGCTGTTCGCCGAGCATCGCGCGGCCGCTGGCGACCCGAACCTCGCAGACTTTCAATGTCTTCTTGAAATTCTGCGCGAGAAAATATCCCGGCCCGCCCAACAGGTCCTCGACCGGGCGGTCGGCACCTATGCGCGGATGGATGTCCTGTTTCGCGAATTCCGCAAACGTTTGCGGCGGGGACGCGCCGTCACCGAAACGCACCTTCGAAAGCTCATGCTCCACGCGTGCATTGCGACCGAGTACCAAGAGAGCCGCGCGGGGGAGCTGTCCTCGCACGAGGAACTTGCCAGAATCAGCGAGGATTTTTATTTTCTCTGCGCCTACTTCGAGAACGGACAGCTCCGCGACTGGTGTGCCTCTCCCGCAACGCCTCAAACGCTCGACGTGGATCCCGAGGAGGACCATTTCCTCCCTTTCCGCATGTTCTTCCTTGCGCTGTGCCGCGCGCTTCAGCAAGAAGAAAACTACATCACGCCGCCGGACGCCGTGTGGTTGGGTCTGATCGACGCGTCGCAGTACGTGACGCCGCCGGCGCGAGCGTCTTTGCGATAGAGCACGGCAGGGCGGGTTTGACGCGTGGAGGGAAGCGCCGCGCGCGGGAGCGAGCACTCACTATGATTTCGGCGTGACTGCTTAGCGGGGAGTGCGAATCATGCCGCGTTGCTGGAACGCTCGTCCGTGCTTTGCGTTCCGAACGGGGAGATGTCGTGGTCGGGAAACAATTCCGCCTGACCCGGGTGCCTGATCCTCGCGTCCTGCCGCCGAGATGCCCGACAGACCGCGAAGTGTGAGACGAAACGCGCTTTCGGAGTTTTCACGAACGGAGCCACGCTCCGCCGCGGCCGTGGCGTTCGGAAGAGAAAAATCAGCTTGCTGCAGGCGTCACACTTCGTCGTCTTGAGGAAGACGTAGCCCCCGCGAAGCAGATCGGCCATCGATGCGGGGAAAAGCAAAGACTACCTCCATTGCATGGGTAGGACGTTTCCCCGTCGCGCGCGTTTGCATTCTCGCGGATCACCGTCGTCCGAGAAGTTTGTCGCAAGCGATTTCAGGGAAGTCCCTAGCGACTCGCCGTTTCTCGCCCGCACATCGCGCCCGTGCCGATAGATGTCATCGAAGCTGAGGTCGACTCCCTCGGTGCGCGCGATGCGCTGGATCATCTCCGCGTGAGCCGGCCGTGGAGTCGTCGAGCCCCGGATCCAGTGAGTGACCGCCGTGTGCTGGATGTCGAGCCGAGCCGCCAAAGACGCCACTCCGTAGGAATGCACGAACCGCGCGAACTTGGATCTCCAGTTTCTCTTGATTTTGTTGACCGGGTCTGCCATCGGTCTCCCCCTTTACTTCTACGGCATATTCCTCTACCGTGCCACAAGAGAATTGGAGCGCGGGGACCTGTCAGATCCCCGAACTCTCAACCCTACACAGCGAGGTGAGCGCCGTGCGAGCTGACACAAATCTATCCAAGTTCCGCGAAAAGTCCAGTCCTGTCGGGGAAGAGATTCACAATCGCCACGTAGCCGACGCCGTCATCGAGATCGCACGCGAGCGCACGAAGATCCTCGAATCCATGAGAGCGGCGCTCCTACGCGGAGACGACGGGGAAGCGCTCGAACGAGCGCGCGAGCTGACGGGACTTCCCACGAAGCGAGCCTAATTGACCGTCTGTTGCGAGATTTCGCTGTCTGCAGGCACGATAGACCAGATGAGGTTTTCTGTTTCTGGAAAAGTGTCGATGACGTGCGCGGCGATTTCTTCCGTGTCGTACGGATAGCGGCTCGCTTCTTCGCGTGTGCACCATTTCGCTTCAAGCGTTAGATTTTCGCCCACGGCCTCCACCGGAGCGGAGGCGATGTACCTCACCTCGCCCGTGTTGCGATGTTTCACTTCAATGATGTATCCCGCCATTTTTTCAACCCGTCCTTTCTTCAGCGAGGCCGCTCGACATCCCGCCGAAATTCCGGGGAGTGAAAGACACGCCACATTCCCCGGAGCAAAGAGATCAGCGCGCAAAGGGACAGCACGAGGATTACCGTGCTGAGCTTCACAGCGTCTCTCCGAACTCGTCGAGCACGAACCTGCGGATCAGCTCCTCCGCCTCTTCGAGACTCGCGACCACTTCCTCGCCGTCGGCGCCGGGGACGTGGATCCCGCCCGCGCCGTCATACGCGTAGACGAAACACAGTGACGCGGGACGCTGCCAGAGATAACCCGATCCGGGAACTTCATCGAAGTCGAACGCGAGCCCAAGTCCTCGCGCATGGATCGCTGCCTTCAGATCCGACTCACGCGAGTAGATCCAGTTCGTCGCGAGAGGAACACGGGAATCGATCGGCGTTCTAGGGGGACGCGAAAATCGGGTAGACTGCGACGTAGCTGGCTTCACGACTCACCTCGTGTTTGCTGGTCAGCCTCGCGTTGGTGCTCAAACACCGGCGCGGGGCGCTTCTTTTCTTCGAGTCAGAGCTTCGCAGACGCCCGATCTCACAGCAATGGAACTTCGGTTCCATACCGCCCGCCGAACATCTCGAAACCGACGCGCCGGAGATTCGGGGAGGTGCCTACAGCCTATGGCCCTGCGATTCCTGCCAGCCAGGGGCCGCGATCTGCGGGATGGGGTGCCCGCATCCCTTCGAAGTTGCGTTTTTCGCCTCTTAGAGAACCCGCACGCGCTTCCCGAGCCTCGCCAGAATCGTCCTCGAGGCCGACGCTCACCTTGTCGGACGCTGCCGTCCTGCCGGAGCGGGACGATCTCCGCCCGTTTCGCGATGAACGAGGTGGATGCCCTCTTCACCCGGAACAATCTCAAGCTGCTCATCGTCGAAGTACTGCGCATCGACGAGTTTCGCTTCGTGCAGGATTCGCGGCGACACCTGCCATCGAACGCAGCCGTTCAGATAGTCCAGCCGACACGTCGCGACTCCCGAGAAGCCGCTAATTTTGTCTCTTACGACATCGCCGAGCTTCATGTGTTCCTCCAGAGAGAATTCACGCTCACCCCTGACTGCGCCCGAGCGCCTTCGACGCCGCCTTCGGATTGTTCGTGATGTGATTCAGGACGATCCGACCCGCTTGCTTCGAGGAGAGATGCTTGAGGATGAGCCCTTCGCTCAGCTCGATCCCGAGATTGATATTCGAGTCCCCGCTGCCGGAGTTTCCGACGAGTCCGCCTTCCGCGAACCTCGGAAGCGCGAGCTGAGAGATAGAGGGGATTTTCAGTCCGCGATTGATCGCGTCGAGATTGTGCACGCCGAACGAAGAGACCGCGTCCGCCTTGATGACGAACTCGCCGTGCGAGAGCATCGCCGGAACTTTGTCGTCCTTGGGACCGCCGGGACCTTTGATGAGTCCGCCGCCCGCGAAAAAAGAGATGGGACCGCCGCTCGGAGCAGCTCCTCCGCCCGACAAACCCGTTCCGCCGAGCGCCGCCTTCAGCAACTTCGCGACAACGATCTGCGTGAGCATCTGCGCCGTCATTTTTGCGAGCGACCCGAGGACCGATCCCGCGAGATTTTCGAACGAGCGAGCGACGGACTCGTTGCCGCGTCCGACCGTGTCGAAAAACTGAACGAAACCGTTGACGAGCGAATCCTGCAGGCCCTCTTTCAGTTTCGCGATGTTTTGCGCCGCCTGATCCGAAGCGACCTGATTCTGATTTACGGATTTTTGAAAATCCTCCGCCGCCGCGATCTTTGACTGATCGCCCGTTGCCTTCGCCTCAGCCAGCATCGCCGCTGCGATTTGACGAAGGACAGGGAGACGCGCCGCTTCGATCTGACGAATCTGTTCCTGCCCCTGAAGCGAGAAGACTTGACCCGACTGGATTTTCTGTTCGACCGCCGCCTTTTGGTCCGCGAGTTCTTTGAGCTGAGCTTGCCCCGCCGCCTGCGTATCGGAAAAAGCCGCTTCGTTCGACTTCGCCGTCGCGAATCGCTGAAGCTCCGTTGCGATCTGTTCCTTCGACGCGCCGGACTGCGCGAGGATCACGGAGAGCTTTTGCTTTTCAAGCTCGATCTCCGCCGCCGCCGCTTCCTTCCGCTTCGCGCCTGTCGCGTCGATCTCCTTCTCGAATTCGAGAAGCGCCGCGCTGTTCGCTTGCTTCGCCGTGAACTCCTCGCCTTCGAGTTTTTTCTGATCCGTCGTCGCCTTCAGTTGCGTCGTCGCCAGCTTCGTCTGAAGCTCGTCGATCTGTCCGAGCGCCACGAGCTGCGCCGCCGCGTTTTGATCTTTTTGCTTGCCTTCCAACCCCTGATTACCCTCGGTCGTGAGTCGAGCGAGTTCGTCCTGAGACGCCTTCAGACTCTTCTGAAGGATCTCGACCTCTTGCTGAGCCGACGCCGTGATGATCGCGCGCCGCCGGGAATAATATTCCGCGAGCGTGATCTCGCCCTTGTCGTACTGCTCTTTGTCGATTTCCGACGCGAGCGCTTCCTTTGCGCGGAGGAGTTCGATCTCGTCCTGATTTTTCTTCGAGGTAAGCGCGAGATTCGCCTTCGCCGCCGCGTCGTTCGGCGCCGGAGGAGGAGTCGGTTCGGGAGCCTGCGTTTGCTTATCGGGACGGAGCCTCGCGAGACGTTCCTTCCGTCTCCGTGCCTCTTCCTCATCCGATGGAAACAGCGAATTATAGATTTTTTGCTGCGCTGCATCCGCGTCCTTGTCGATAGCAGCGAGCCTAGCGACGAATTCCTTCGTTGCGTTGTCGCCGCTCTCCGTGAGTTGCTGTGACGCCGCGATAGCAGCGCCCGCCGTTCCGCCTTTGATGAAGCCGCCGATTGCCGCGAACGTCGTCTTCGCGAATTCCCGTGTGTGATTGAATGCGAAGTCGAACACTTCCTCGATCTCCGCTGCCGAGTGTCCCGCCGTCGCGCCAAAAGAGAGGAGCCCGAACGCGATCCCCTTGATGACCGTTCCAGCTTCTTCGCCGAGTTCCTTGAAACTGCCTCCCGCTCCATCGTCTCCGAGAGCCTCAAGCAATCCGTCAGCGACATCCGAGATCGCCGGGAGAAGCCCCGCCTCGAACTGCGTCGCCATCCCTTTCCCTGCGTCCGTCAACTCCTGCATTGCCGCTTTCGCTTCTCTGAAGGAATCGGTTGTCGATTGATCGAGCAGGAGACCGAGCTTCGCCGTCGCCGCCGTCGCCTTGTCGAATCCCTCAGCCGCGAGCGCGTTCGCAACGAGCGTGAGATCGCTTGCGCCCTTTCCGAAGATCGCCTGAGTCGCAGCCGCTTTTTGGAACGACGCTTGCATCCCGCCGAGCTTCGTGACGACGAGCTGGAGCTTTTGGTCCGAGTTCAGTCCCGCAAAATCCTTCGCGGAAATATTGAGCAGTTTGAATCCGCCGGCCGCTTTCACGGATCCCTGCTGAAAGTCCGTGATCGACTTCGCCGCTTTCAGGAGTGCTTTATCGACGTTTTCAGTTGCCGCGCCCACATCCTCCGCGACTTTGTGGAAAACACTGAGAGTCTGCGTGCTGATCCCGGTTTTATCTGAGAGCTTCCCAATGTTCACAGCGCTTTCGAAAGCATCCTTGCCGAACTTGAGCAGACCGAGCGCCGCGGCGCTTGTAGCGATTGCGCTGAAAGCTTTGCTGAGCGAGAACGAGGATGCAGCCGTTTCATCCTGCGTTTTTTTCAAGTTTTTGAGCTGAGCCCCGAGTTCCTTGATCGCTGCGGAGACTCCCATGTCCTCCGCTGTGAGTTTGACTTTGATTTCTGGAGCTTCAGACATGGACGTTCCTCCTGTTTCGAGTCTGCTGCTTGCGTGTTGCCCATCGGCAGTTGCGCGGCCTCTGGTTTCGGTTTTGCTGCGAGCGTGTTGCCCACCGGCAATTGCGAGGGGTATAGTTCCCGCCGTTATTTCTGCGGTCGAGCGTTCGACCTTCAGGGCGCGGTCCCATTTCCCGAAAGAACGCTACAAAAGACCTGCGCCAGCGGAGACAGACGCGAATGCCTCGGCCCCCATAGTTTTTCCAGGCCCTGCATTTGCGATTTGTGCAGCGCTGCTTCATGCATTCCCAAGACGTGTATTCGCGAGTGTCGTGAAGCCCGTGAATGCGGACTCTCTCCACACGTAAGCAGCCGCAACTTTTCCTGTGCCCGCGAACCAGATCTGAGCCTTGGACCCTTCTCCGTGTCCCGCAATTGCACCGACAGAGAAAATATGTATGCCCACAGCGCGAGGGAGCACGGGACAACACCGTCCAACGTCCGAACTTTTGACCTTCGAGATCGAGTTTCCTCACGCCGTCTCTTTCTTCGCACGGGAGCCCTTTTCGCTCCCGTTCGGTGCTTTCGAGGGAGTCCCAAGCGACTGTCCATCGGTCATGAAAAAGCCGATCACCAGCGCAACGATGCACGTCTGCATCGCTTTTTTATCCTCCGCCGCCGTGAGCTTCGCAAAGCGCGTAGCGTTCGCGTCCGCGTCCTGCCAGTTCCAGATCTTTCCCTCCTCGGTGAGCGCTCCCGCGACGAGGAAGTGTTTTCTGCCCGTTAACAAAATCTTCGTGAGCATTTCCTCCGCGCGCTGCTCGCGCGTGCGCTCAGCTCCGTCGAGATCGCCTTCGAGATTAAGAGCGCCTGCCTGACGGAGATGGCCGAAAAGGTAGTCCTCCTGACTTGCCGTGATGTCTTGCGCCAGTCCGACGAACTTCCTTCCGCCGAGTGTGATTGTGTTCGTCATTTGCCCTCCGAGAAAAAATCTGCGGCGAATTCGGCGAGGAACGACTGCATAGCCGCCTTCTCCGTCGCGTCAGTGATCTGCTCGAAGCGAGTTGCGTTCGCATCCGCGTCGTAGCGATTCCACAGCCTTCCCTGCTCAGTCAGACAGCCGGCCAGGACGTAACTCTTGCGCCCGGAAAACAAGATTGCCGTGACCGCGTCTTCCGCGCTCCGTTCTTTCGCGCGAGTGACGTGCCCGAGATCGTTGGGAATTTCGATCACTCCCGCCCGCCACAGTTGGTACTCGAGGTATTCGCGCTGCTCGTGCGTGCGCAGTTGCGCAGTCGCGTCAAACGTTCTCCCATCGAGCGTGATCGTCGTCAGCTTGATCGTCGTCATGCCGTTTTAATCTCGTACTTCGCCAGCGGAAGAAGCGCGTCCTTCAGCGCCTTCTCGATCTTCGCGTGTGCCATCACGCGCGAGCCCTCGCCGACGACATCGGGTGCGAGCCGTGGAGCGACAGCCAGCACGCGCGCTTTGGTCGTCAGCACGAGATCCGTCATCGTCCGCTCGACATCGCTGATCGAGACGAACTGACCGCGCAGCTTCCCTAGTTCGATTTCCTTCAGATCAGCATCCGCCCGGATCGAACGAATCCGTTCGTCGCGCTCGCTGACGAATTCGCCGCCCACAGGGACCGCTGCTTTCTCA
Source organism: uncultured Acidobacteriota bacterium (assembly GCA_963843265.1). Taxonomy (GTDB): domain Bacteria; phylum Acidobacteriota; class Terriglobia; order Acidiferrales; family UBA7541; genus Acidiferrum. The sequence continues at coordinate 180,733 of CAWJJR010000012.1, forward strand.
ATCGCGCTGTGGAGATACCTCACATACCAGCGAATGCACTTCAGGAGATCGAACTTCCCGCGATTTTCCTTGGGCATCCCCTTCTTTACGAGCTGGTGGATCCACGACTCCGAGATGCCGAACAGATTCGCGAGAATTTTTGGACTCGTCTCCGCCACGCTTCGCCTACCCTCCGCCTTCGAACCTCTGCCTGACGGTTGCCCTTCGCCTCGCCGGAAAAATTTCTTCAGCGATGCGCGCGCCCCTCGACGTTTTTTTTCTATCCGTTCTTCACGCGCAACCGCGAAATTCGAAAGTAAAGTGAAGTCCGTCCGGAAAAGTGAGTACGTGCCCCACCCCCGACCTCGCCGTCACCCGCGGTCGTGAGGTCCCACCCAGGACCCAACACGAAGAAAAACGCTGAAGCCACCCTCCCGAGACACGCCATCCGACGATCCACACACAAGACCCGGCCCGAGGAGCCACGCGCCGGATGGGATGTAGCGGAAATTGTAGTGACCCTACGACCATTCGCCCATACCTCGACACATCCACACACACCCCGCAACGCATTGAACTGGTTGGCTTTTCTACGGGTTGGCTGAATCGATGGGACTTAGACGGAGCGTTCCTCCTGCCTTGGGCGCAGGAGGTCCCGAGTTCAAATCTCGGCGCCCCGACCATTTACTTCTTTGTTTTCAATGAACTGTGCCTAACACTGCAGAGTGAGAGACCGAACTTGGGTCCAACTTGGGTCCAAGTACAAGCCTCTCCACCCTTTCAACTGCCCGACGTTGTTCTTCGGGTATCGCGTGCAAATAAATCTCGCGCGTGATCTCCGGCGCGGAGTGCCCCAACAGTGCCTGCATGGTTCCTATCGGAGTACCTACACCATCAAGCATCGTCGCGTGGCTGTGCCTCAGAAGATGCCAAGTGACACCTGAAAGCCCTAACTTCTTCGCGGCGGGCTTCAGGTGCTTGCGTAAGAGATTCCATCGGTTTAATGGCGTCTGATCGCTTTTGGCAAATATCAGGCTTCTTGCATCAACCGTCGCTGGACGCAGGGCAGCTAGAGTTTCCGCCGTCTCTGCTCCAATTGGGATTGTGCGCATGCCTCGCTTCGTCTTGGGTTTGTCGAAGTGACCGTCGTACACCGTTTCAACGACTCGAAGTAGTCGAGCCTTCAAATCGACATTCCCCCATCGAAGCGCAAGCAGCTCACCGACTCTCAAACCCGTTAGCACTAGCAGCAATGTGAACGAACGTACTGGCTCTCTCAACGCATTAGCGAGCAGTTGCACTTGGACCGGAGTAAGCACGATTCGCTCCGTTCCATACTGCCGTCGCGGGAGCTTCGTCTTCGGAGCAACGTTCTCGGTGACATAGCCCCATTCCTCAGCTGCTCCGAGAATCTTGCTAAGACCACACTTGAAGTGGTGAACGGTTTCCCATGACAGCCCGCTGTTGAGCTTCCGACTTAGAAATCCTTGCAAATCTTCTCGCGTCAGATCTCTAAGGCGGCGTAAATAAATAAGGGTAGCATCTTGTGCTGATGGTTGTTATGCTGCCTGAGCATGGATAGTCTTGCCGAGCTGAGTGCTAAGTTCCATTCGGTGTGGCCCTTGTTGGACGAACGCACGCGGCGCCTCATGGCGGCCAACGAAGCGAGGGCTTTAGGCTATGGGGGAGTGAGTCTGGTGCGCCGTGCGTGCGGACTGTCGCGCAAGGCGATTTCCAAAGGCATCCGTGAAATCCAAGAGGGCTCCGCGCCGGTGGAAGGTCGCATCCGCCGCCCCGGAGCCGGGCGCAAACTCATTACGGTGTCGGACCCGCGGCTGGTGGATACCTTGGAAGAGATGATCGATCATCAAACACGGGGCGACCCGGAATCGGCGCTGCGATGGATTTGTAAGAGCACGCGGGCGATTGCGAAACAGTTGGATCGGCACAAACATCCGGTCAGCCATGCCAAGGTCGCCCAGCTTCTGCATGGCCTCCACTACAGTCTGCAGAGCAACCGGAAGACGGAAGAGGGGCGGGACCATCCGGACCGCGACGCGCAATTCCGGTACATCAATGCCGCGGTGAAAAGATGCCTGGCGCAGGGCAGCCCGGTGATCTCGGTGGATACCAAGAAAAAAGAACTCATCGGCAACTATGAGAATACCGGCCAGCAATGGCTTCCAGCGAAACAGCCGAGGAAGGTTCAGGGGCACGATTTCCCCAGGCCCGACGTGCCGCGTGCCTATCCTTACGGCATCTACGACATCGGGCGTAACACCGGGTTTGTCAATGTGGGGACCGATCACGACACGGGAGAGTTTGCGGTGGCGTCCATCCGGGGATGGTGGCGCCGAGAAGGCAAACGGCTCTATCCGGCGGCCAGCCAGATCCTGATTACGGCTGACGGCGGGGGAAGCAACGGCTGGCGGTTGCGCCTGTGGAAACTGGAGTTGCAGATATTCGCGGATGAAACAGGTTGGCCCATCTCGGTCTGTCATTTCCCCCCTGGGACGAGCAAGTGGAACAAGATCGAGCACCGCCTTTTTTCTTTCATCTCGTCGAATTGGCGTGGCGAACCACTGCGCGATTACGAAACCGTCGTCCACCTCATTGCCAAAACGACGACTGCGAAAGGACTGAAAGTGACATGCCGATTGGACCGCAGCAAATATCCGACCGGCCGCAAAGTCAGCAAGGAAGAAATGAAGGGTATCAATCTTCAACCGAATAGGTTTCATGGCGAATGGAACTATGTCATCAGACCTCATCAGAGCTCATCAGGCTCGACATCGTAAAAGCAGGTCGATTGATACCTTTATTTATTTACGCAGCCTAAGTGGCGATTTTCCAAAAGCCGGAATCAAATGCACGTCGAGCATATAGCGATAGTGTTTCTGGGTTGCGAACTTGAGTGTTGGCAAGATCACAGGCATCCAATCATTCTTTACAAAATCGCCGAATGTACGGACGGACTGTGGTCGAGCATCTCCTCGGTTGATTGCCCTCAACTTTTGAGACAGTACCTGCATTGCTTTACGGCGTGTCGGGAATTCGGCAACCGTCCCGATTACTTCTGATCGCCTCAAACGCCCGAGCGCGCCGTCTACTTGAATTACGTCCTCCCACCAACGAGCTACCCAAAGTTTTCTTCGGGTGCCCCGCTGGAAAAGAGTGCCTTGCTGGAATCCTCTACGAGCCATCGTTCCTCCCTTTTCAGGGACCTCGATGGCCCGCCCAGCTTGTTCTGCGTCAGTTTTCAGTGTAGCTCGCATGTCAAGTGGCATGCGATCCCCCGCGGTGACAATCGACCCAAGCCAATACTTCATCCTTGCGGAAGCGCCAGTATTTCCCAAGCCGATAGCCCGGCAACCGCTTTGAGGACCTTTTGCGCACGCGCCCGTAAACCCAAGACACTGGCACCTGCAATAATTCGGCTACTTCGTGCACATCGAGAAGGTGGCGTCCGTCTCTCCCGTCTCCCACTGTGGTCCCGTTCTGTGACACGGTGTGCAGGGAGTTCTCGGAGCCTTTCGCTGAACGAGCGTTGCGCGGCGAAGTCAGTTGAACTTCCAGGTTTTCTTCCGCAAGATGGGCAAAATTCGAACGAGTATCTACCGCGAGGCGCGAGGCATGCTGTCTTGAGGACGCTGTATTCTCGCGCGCACCGAATTGGGTTGGACGGGACTTCATCTTTGTTAGACGGCCTTCGCAAGAACGTCTCCTTTAGCTTTTCCATTGTTGTGGTTGTTTGCGTGTTGGTCTGCCCAGCATCTGAAGTCGTCGTCCCTGCGGAAGAGCAGCTTCAGGGCTTCGGTGATCACGTACGACGGCGAAGCATCGATGAACTCAGCATAGAGCTCAAGCTGAGTCTTGACCGATTCTTCGACACGCGCCTGGATGGTGACTGCTTTGGGCTGTTTTGGTGGTGACTTCAATATAGACAACGGTCTTCTCCTTTCGTTTTCATACAAAGTGTCAGACCTTTTGTCTGACAAATTCTCAGGTCAACCTATGCAGTCGCGCAAAACGCGGCCCCGAAGTTCGTGTGAGGGCGGGAGCGACCCCACGGCAACCGTGACGCACCGTGCGTCAAAGGGTGGGGTCGCTCCCATAAGCGCTAAGATAAGAGAAGGCGGTTGAGCTGCGGAATCCTCTTGCGGTTGCGCTCGGCCAGCGCCATGGCGATCTCATTCCAGTGCGTTAGGACTTCCTCCAGCCTCAATCGGGGAGCAACGGTTTGCTGGAGTTGGTGCAGGGCAAACTGGAACTCACGCCAGGGGCTGTGCACCGGTGGTTTGCCAGAGATCGTAGCCCCAGGGGGAAATAGCGCAACCGAGGCGCACTAACTTCTGCGTCAGCAGCGCCACC
>CAWJJR010000013.1:0-367491 GCA_963843265.1 uncultured Acidobacteriota bacterium
CTAAAGCGAATCTTGGGGACGCGTTCAAACTGGCGCTGCAGTGCCAGCACGAGCTTGCGGAAAAAGTACCCCGTTGACCCCTAGGCCATCCGCCGTTAGGAAAACATTTCGTTTATCCCCTGTTTGCCCGCAAGAATAATGGTTCAGGCAGAGATAGCCGAGAGTGCGCCCTGTTCCATGCGCGCCAGGCGGCTTGAAAAAAGCGGTTTGACAGCGACAAACAGGGCCTTTAGACTGCGTTTATTGGAGCGCCGTACATGACGATCAAGCTCACGCCCGAACAAGAGCAGGCGATTCAGAACGCCATTAAGAGCGGAGTTGTGCGGTCGTTGGAGGAGTTCATCGACACGGCTATCGCGCTGCTTCCGCGGGGCAACGGTCAGACGGAGAGTTCCCGGCAGGCGGCTGTCCGCGGCATGGAAGAGTTCGGCGAAAAATATCATCTCAGCCTGGGAGAACCGCTTACCCGCAAGTTGCTGCATGAAAGCCACCGCTACTGATGGCAGAGTTTGTCCTCGACTCGTCCGTTGCATTTTCCTGGTGCTTTCCAGGCGACCCAACGGAAGATACGCCCTATAGCCGCCGCATCTTGTCGAAGCTCGCAACAGACGACGCCGTAGTGCCCGAGATTTGGGCCTTCGAAATCGCCAATATTATTTTCGTGGCGTTCAACAAGCGCAAGCGAATCAGTCAGAAACAGATTGATGAATATCTGATGCGTTTGAGGGCTTTGCCCATCCGCGTGGAACTCAATGATGTTTGGGCAAGTATTGCGCTGGAATCGCAAGCGCGAAGATGGAATCTGCCGGCTTATGACGCGGCGTATCTTGATTTGGCTCTCCGAAAAAAAATACCTCTCGCGACGGCGGACGGTGATCTTAGGAAAGCTGCACTGGCAGGGGGAATAGGGGTGTTGTCGTAGGAAAAGAGCTAGTGCTGTAAGAATTTGCCACTCGCCCATGAATCCACAAAACAACGGGGATCTATTCCGCGCTTTCCCTTCAAGCGTCCGCAATGACGTGCTGGCGATGGTTTCGATCCTTCCGACAAATCCACATGGTGTCGGTCATTTCAAGGTTCAAGTAAACGGTGAGGCGGTTGAAATCCCAAATCGGGTCTATCACAACCCTGCTTTGATTGATGTCAGCAAACTGGGGGAGCGTCCTAGGCACTTGGTCGACTGCATCTTGACGCGACACAGCGACGGCTACGTTCGCCAAAAGTACCTAGAGAAAATCATTGGCTCCAACCGGCCGTGGGTGCCTGCGTACGTGATTAAACTTCTAGCCCGAGTTTACCGCCCGCAGAGAGCGAATACGAGTCTGAGCCGCTACTGGCGCGGTCGCGCTTGATGGAGGGTTGTATGACCTACGAGCTGCGATAGCGCTCGAGACCGAGAGTCTCGACGATTTTGCGCTGGGTCGGGTCCATGTCAGCGAGGACGGTTCGAGCAAAGGGCTTCTGGGAGCCAGATGCTCCGGGGTAGAGGAGCGTCACCTCGTGAATATCGGTAAGCGCGTCCATCATCTTCGCCGTGCTTAGCGGGATGCCTGCCTGTGCGAGCTTGCGCCGCAACAGGTTCAGCATCAGCAGAGCGAGCACGCAGTAAAAAGCGTGAACCCTGAGCTTCTGGTCCGTCCAGTGGAAAGCGGGACGGAAGGTCAGATAGTGCGGATCCTTCAAACGTCGAAAGTCGGCTTCGACGTGGTGTTGGGCGCGGTAGGCAAGAACGATCTGCTCATCGGTCCAGTCGGTGCGGTCGGTGAAAAGCAGGGTCTTGCCCAGCAGGGTCGAGCGGAGATGCTGATAGGCCTTATCTTGAAAGCGGAAAGAGAGTCGCGGCAGGCCCGCGCGATTCTTGCGCACCTGAGCGGCAAACAGATCCGCCATGTGGCGGCCTCGCAGAATCTCCTTCACCTTCTTCTGAACCCCCTCGACGGTGGGCGCTTTCCCTGGGGAATCGTTTCGGCGATTTTCCAGGCGGGTCCTGAGTTCCTGTAATCTCCGTTTGCGCTTGGCGATCTCGCGGGAAAGGGTCTGCGTCTGGGAGTCGAAGAGCTCTTGGTTGAAGGTGCAGAGGATGGTGCGCTCGATTCCGAAGACCACTTTGCGAGTCCGGTAGGAGCGAACCGCGGGCAGCTGCCTGGGATCGAGTCTGCGCATCACTTTCCGCGAGATGCTCAGTAGATCCTTGTGCTGGGTGGGAACTAAGGAGCCTACGAAGTGAAAGGGGCTGTTCCCGACCCACTCCAGGTTTTCCGCGGAATTGTTGCCTTTGTCGAAAACCAGGGTGATGTCGCAAGCCCCCTGGGCCAGAGAACGGCAACGTTCCAACAGTTCCTCGGCGACGCTCTGGAAAGTCACCGAGTCGTGCTGGTTCCCCGCATAGGTGTGATGAAACAGGGGAACCTCGCCATCGGAGGTAACCAGGAGGGCCAGGCCCAGAATCCGAAGATTATCTCGCCCCTCCTTGCTATGGCCTCGCTGCGGTAGCTTGGCTCGTGCGTTGAAGCTGTCCAAGAAGGTGAAAAAGTTGGTGGCGTCAAAGAGAAGACAATGCAGATCCAGACCGAAACGCGAAACAGTCGCGCGGGCCAGATCCCGTTCGATGGCGGTGATTTGCTTGGCACCGACGCGTTCCATGTTGTCCCAAAACCGCTGACTGGTGAGTTGTCCGTTCGACAGGGGCAGGAGGCGGCGCAAGGCCGTCTTCTGGTACCAAGCGGCGATCTGGGCCTTGCTACAAGGGGCCATGCAGCGGTTGAGGGCAGCGATCAGGAGGTACTGACCGACCGAGGGACCCTGGGAACCGCGTTTGGGCACATGCCGATCCAAGGTGGCGAGCAGATCGATGGCCTGAGCCATATCCCACACGGCAGCGGAGGCGCCGAATTCATAGATGGCGACCTGGGCCGGTTCGGGGCGCATGAGGCGATCCAGGATGCTTTGCGGAGGGCCGAGGTAGATGGTGGAAACAATCTTGGGCTTGCCGTCGACACGCTGGCATTCACGCAAGTAGTAGTAGGGTTTGCCGCGAATGATCTTCTTGGTAAGGCTCGGCATAGTGTTAGGTCATACCATACCCCACAGCTTGTATGTCAAGGACAAAATGACCCCCAATATATAAGTAATGATGCGGAAAGATTGGGGCTAGAGCGAAGGAATGGATTTGCAATGAGTTAGGTCATACACAACCAATTACGTATGTTGAGGGAAGGTGGGCTTGCGGACCGCTCCAAATGGGGCGCGGAAGAGGTAGGCTGTTGCGGGGACTACGTCAAATCGATCGAGCGCGGTAAACTCGGGCTAGGCCAGTATGTAATCGAGATACTACAGCTCTTGGAAGCCCGGGTCCAACATTTGGACAAGAGCGTGTATAGAAATTTCCTCCTGACTAATCCAGAATTCCTCGCTTTAACAGCACAACGTGTCATCAGTTATTGGGATTGCTTCTACAGAACTCGAAAAAGAAACGACTATCTAGGATTTCGCGTATTGCACTTCTTTAAGGAGCTAGCTACCGAGAAGGGGTAGCCCGGCTACTCACGGGGACGGACAGCGGTGTGGAGGGCTACGGTGGCGAAGGTCCAGAGGCGGAAATTTATGGAGGTGTAGCCGACTTGTTGCATTAGGGAGGCTAGTTCGGGAGGGAGGAAGAAGCGGGAGACGGATTTGGGGAGGTAGGTGTAGGCGGCGTAGTGGCCGGAGATTAGGCCGCCGATGCGGGAGAGGACTTCGCGGAAATACCAGCGATAGATTCTGCCGAGGAGGGTGGCGGGAGGTTCGGTGAATTCGAGGATGGCGATGGTGCCGGCGGGTTTTAGGACGCGATGGATTTCGCGGAGGCCGGACTCGTAATTGGCGAGATTGCGGAAGCCGAAGGCGGTCGTGACCAGGTCGAAGGATTGGTCGGCGAAGGGGAGGCGGAGAGCGTCGGCTTCGAGGAATGGAAGGATGTGTGGCGCGGCATTCGAGGAATGGTTGAGCTGCGCGGCGCTTTTTTCTGCGGCGCGGACGAGCATCGGATGCGCAAAATCGGCGCCGAAGATGCGGGCGTTGCCTTCCCGCGCGAGGGCGATGGAGAGGTCGCCGGTGCCGCAGCAAAGATCGAGGACATTGGCGTCGGGGCGCTGGAGAATGGGGCGAAGGAGGCGGGCGGTGCGTTTGCGCCAGAGGCGATCGGTTTGGAAGGAGAGGAAATGATTGAGGAAGTCGTAACGCGGGGCGATCGTGGCGAACATTTCGCGGACTTTGCGCGAGGCGTCCGCTTCGGTGTGGGTGCCTTCGGGGCGGGTGCCGTTGACTGGGGCCGAATTAGTAAGCATGGGTGGGGAAGAGAGAGTCGAAAGTCGAAAGTTGAAAGTTGAAGTAAGAGGGGGAAAAAAATGCTCGTTGGGTGTTTGATGTAAGGTTCAGTTTGCGCCTTGGGTTAAAGTTGAAAGTTGAAAGTTGAAAGTTCAAGTAAGAGGAAGATGATGCGGCTAGGTGCCTTCTTGGGGTTCGGCTCGGTTTGCGCGTGGGCTGAAAGTTGAAAATCAAAAGAACGAGGGATTGGATCAGAACGAGGGATTGGATCATTTGCCCTCGACTTTCTTGCGGAGGCCGTGAAGCATGCTAGCTAGAGCAGCAACGTCAGTAAAGCAGCCGTTCACGGCAGCGGGAGTGGCATATTCCAAATCGCGGCTAACAAGAAGCAGATACTCCGCTTCGGCGAGAGAGGCTTCTGCCATGTTCAAGAACCGCGCGTACTCCTGGTTGCTAACTCGTTTTGAACCATCGGCTATGTTTGTGGGCACGGAAAGAATCGCTCTGCGTAATTGTGAGGTCAGTCCGTAGCGTTCGGCAAGTGGGAAGCCGGTCGTGAGTCGATAGACTTTGAGAACCAAAGCGTGTCCGCGTTGCCAAACTTTTAGTTCGGTGAATCGTTGCATGGTCATCCTCGCAGCAAAGTGATCGCGTAATGGCCGGGCCCCTACTTTCAACTTTTAACTTTCGACTTTCAACCTTTTCACATTAGCGACCAGGAGTTCCGCTTCAAGCCGCAGCGGCGTCACTCGGATGGGCTAGCGAGCTCAAGAGAAAGTGCACGGAGCGCACGGGGCCGCCAGCGCAACAGCGGGTTTAGTTTTGTTGAGTGAACCTCCTCTGCCACATCGCAGCTGCGGGCTGGTTAGGGGCCGGTGCGTCCGCGCCGCCCAGTTAGCGCGGCTCCGGCGCAGCGTCAGCTGCTATTGAAGAGAAGAGCCGCCCAAGGAATGGGCTCGGGGAGAGTGGCCACTTCGCGAAGCATGACCTCGACGATATGCCGGATGGTATCAGTAGGGTCCTTGGGCCTGCGGCAACGACCAAGCCGCCGATAGATGAACAGCTGAAGGAGATTGAAGCCCAACATCCAGAGAAGCAGGATGGCCAATAGAGCATTCTGTCCGTGCCGGAACACGTGCCCGAGGTTCCAGTAGCGGATCCATTGGTGGAAGGCGGTGTTTTCGATATGCCAACGAGAACGGATGATCTGTAGCGCCGTGCGGCGACCGAGCTGGCGCGCTCGCTGCCCGATGACGGCGAAGCACCAGGTCGACGGATCTTCGCCCGGCTTGGTGACCACGGCGCGGATCGCGCGAATTTTTCCTTGGTAGGTGGTGAGTGTCTCAATATCATCCACGTCCCAAAATTCCATGTGCTCTTTCCGCTCCGGATCCTCGTAGCTCTCGCACCGTCCCTCCATCATCCAGAGGGTGAGTGCGTCTTTGAGCGGCTCGTTCTTTTCCTTCTTGAGCACCAGGAAGCCGCCGTAGCCGTAATCGGTGAGCTGGGTCATCACTGGCCCATTGGCGTAGAGAGCGTCGAGCACCAAGGCGTCGATGAACCCTCCATAGGTATCGTGCAAGGAATCGATGAGCCGCCGCGCAGCAGTCAGTTCGCCTTCATGACCGACATGTTCAGGGTTGCTATCGCGGCGAGCTTCCTCGTTGAGCACCGGTTCGATCCCCAGCACCACATCGAGGACCGGCCCGAGCAACAGGGCCACCACATAGTGGTGGTAATACTGTTCCACTTCTTCGAACTCTCCCGTGCGTCGCTTCATTTTGACCCTGCGCACTAAACAGTTCGGGCAATGCCGATTGTAGGAGGAAAACGGTTCCCAGCCGTCGATGGCCACACAGCGCAACGCACCGTAAGAGCCGTCGCGAAAGGCCTTGTTTCGCTCGGCTTTGCTGATCACTTCATCGTTCGCTTTGCGGATGCCGTGCAGTTCGAGTTTGTCGAGAACATTGGCCACCACGTCGGCACTGAAGGCCTTCACATCCGGAGTGGGCTCACGGCCAATGAGCTTCTGAAAATTGCTTTCCTGCAGATCCCCTTCCAAGGCGTTGATACTCGGAATGCGCAGCACCGCTGTGTGAAACAAGCTGTTGACGATGTCGAAGGTCGGAATTTTCGGTGCTCGCCTGGCATCGACGAAGCTGGCTAATAAATCGGGTAGGCCAAAGACATTACAAACGTATTTTTCAAATTGATGGAGTTTGCCGCGGGAATCCTCGATCCAGGCGGGCACCCCGGCCCCGCGCAGCTGCCGGCGAAGGGCTTCGTCCCGTTCCCAACAGCACCGTTTGTATTTGATGCCGCTACCACAGTGGCACACCTCGTTGCGGCCCGCGCGCGGCGGGAGGATGACCTCACTCACCCTGTTCGACGTTTCCGCTCTCAGGGTGAGACCCATGGTCAGCCAAAAAGTCCCATGCGCAGGCTGAGTCGCGGGCCGCTCATTTCTTCTTGGGCTTCTTCTTCAGGGACTGTCGACGCCACAGCGCCAGCAGCTTGGCATTGGCGGCGAAGACCTCGGCAATAGCGTCTTTGAACTCGCGTCCCTGCTCCACCAGCGGCCGGATCTGCTCCACCCATTCATCGGGAATACGCTCGACGCGCTTCCGGCCATCGTCTCGGAAGGTCAAAGACCAAACGGGATGTCCTTCTCCATCGGCGCACCGACAGTTGGGTTTCCCGCAGCGCCGGTGCGTGAGGGCGAGTGAGCCCGGCAGAGCGTCGGGAGGGATTCGGAGACTACGAAGCAAGGCGTGCTTGCCTTGGCGCAAGCGCGCGGCGGGATCGCCTTTAGCGTCGTACCAATTCATCTGAGTGTCCTATAACACACAGACTATCTTCTGTCAACACAATTCTTCCGGTGAGGGAATTTGCGCAAGGCTCCGCGGCAGGATCTTCAATAGCTATGGGGTGTTACAGGCTTGGGCCGGAACTCCTGCATTAGCGACGGCTGATGCCTCGACCGTTGAGGAAGTGCGGGGCGAAATGGAGGACGCGCTCGAGAGTTTCGAGGGGGACGTCGTCGTGGGATTGGGCTTTGCCGATACGGGGAGCCAGGACGAAGCGGAGCTTGCCGGCGCGAGATTTTTTGTCGGAATGCATAAGGGCGATTAGTTTGTTGGGCGGGACGTTGGGCCAGGGTGGCAGGGGCGCGAGGCGGCGGACTAGCGAGACGATGCGGGAGACTTCGTCGGCGGGGGTGAGGCCGATTTCGTGTCCGAGGAGGGCGGCGGCCATCATTCCCCAGGCTACGGCTTCGCCGTGCTGATAGGTGCGGTAGTTGGTGACAGTTTCGAGGGCGTGGCCGAAGGTGTGGCCGAAATTAAGGATTTCGCGGAGGCCGGATTCGCGCTCGTCTTTGCTGACGACTTGGGCTTTGATTTCGAGGCAGCGTGGGATGATGTAGGCGAGCGCGCGCGGATCGCGGCGGAGAACGGCGTCGAAGTTTTTTTCTAGATAGGCGAAGAGTTTGGCGTCGGCGATTACGCCGTACTTGATGACTTCGGCGAGGCCGCCGCGGAATTGGCGATCGGGGAGAGTTTTGAGGGCGGCGGGATCGACAAGAACTAGACGGGCGGGGTAGAACGTGCCGACGAGATTTTTGCCTTCGGGGAGGTTGACGCCAGTTTTGCCGCCGACGGCGGAGTCAACTTGGGCGATGAGGGTCGTGGGGATTTGGACGAGAGGGATGCCGCGGAGGCAGGTGGAAGCCACGAAAGCGGCTACGTCACCTACGACGCCGCCACCAACGGCGATGAGGTGAGAGTGGCGATCGATGCCGGCGCGGACTAGGGAGCGGTGAAGTTTTTCGGCGGTAGCGAGATTCTTGGCGGATTCGGCGTCGTTCATCAAATGCAATTGCAGGTGCCCGTTCTTGCTGAAGGTTCGAGCAATTCTCTTCCCGACCGCGCGCCAGACTTTGGGCGAAGAGACGACGTGGATGCGCGAGAATTTGCCAAGTTTGCGGATTTCAATCGCGGCATCGCGGAGGATGCTTTCGCCACAGGCGATCGAGTATTGGCCTGCGGATGATTTCACTGTGATGCGCTTACATTTCATTCGAGAGAACGGTGACTAGAGCCAATTGAATTTAGCACGGAGTTAGGACTAGCGAGCCTCCCCGAGGCTTTGACCTGCTTTTCGCAATAACTTTGCACGGTGTTTCTCGGTTTCTCTTTTCTGTAGTTTTCTCTCATCCTTTCCCTTAGCTCTCATTACCTCGCGCCACGCCTTCTCAAGACGAGGCTTCCATTCTGGGTACCATCTCAAGAACAACGAAAAATCCCAGCCCCATTCACCACGCGCCTCGACCGCCCTGAGAAAGTCCCGCGCCCTAGGCAAATTGGAATCCTGCTCTAGAACCAGAATCAAATCCGTACAGCGTTTTGTAATCAGTTCACGATTGCGGCGGTTATAGGTGGCGCGAGTCTCTCTGTTCTGCTGGTTCGTCTCGACGTACTCCTTCAAGGACTTCACGCCCCACTTGACTAGCTTCTGTCTGGGATCGCTTTTCCTGAGCTGGTCCGCGGTTACTTCGACTGTGGAACTTTCGATTGACTCAAAATCACTGAGTTTTTCCAAGCGGTGCAGAATCTGGTCGGATCGATGGCGGCGCTTTTGGTTCAACATCGCTTTTTTCTTAGGCCAGTTCTTGCGAAAGGCGTGGCGAGACTCACCGGCCGAAACATAGTGGTCTCTCTTGTACGCGAGTTCCTTTTTCTCCTGAGGCGATAGGCGTTTTTTCATAGCGCTTGTCAGTTTACCTTGCTTGGAGTTGCTTGACGGATTCGAGGAAGACGTGGCCGGTGATGGCCAGGGTTTTGGGGCTGATTTTGTCGAGGGTGTCTTGCGGAGTGTGCCAGTAGTAGACATCGCCGTTGGGGCCGTTGTCGAGGTCGATGACGTCGACGGAGGGGACGTGGCGTTTTAGGAAGGATTGGTGGTCGTCTTCGACGGCCGAGGATTCATCGAGGAAGATGTTGCCGTAGCCCAGATTTTTGGCAACGCCCCAGACGAAATCGACAAGCCATTTGGTGGAGTAGGATTCGCGCTTGAAGTGCGGAGTTTTGGTGCCGACGAGGTCGGCAAGGAGGAAGGCTTTGATTTTGGGGAGATCGCCGCTGATGGCGAAGCGGGCGGCCATTTCGCGGCTGCCGTAACAGTTATCGGGATCCTGCCATTCGGGGCGGACGGCTTCTTCGCCGTCGAAGAAGGCGATCCAGATGGCGTAACGGCCGCGATGCGAGCAAAGATTGCGCGCGAGCTCGAGCATTACGCCTGTCGAGGAGCCACCGTCGTCGGCGCCGACAAAATTTTCGAGGCGCTTGGTGTCGTAATGGGTGCCGAGGAGGATGATGCCGGGCTTTTCGCCGGGAATTTTGACGAGGATGTTTTTCATGGCGATGCGGCCGGCGGGAGTGTCGGAGGTGAAGGAGTCTACGTCCGTGGTACAGCCGTAGGATTTGAGTTCGGAGAGCAAGTAATCCTGAAGCTGCGCGAGGGCGGGCGAGCCTGCGGGACGCGGACCGAAGGAAACTTGTTTGGCGACCTGGGCGTAGGCGCGGTTGCCATTGAAGCCATCAGTCTTTTCGGGCGGCGGGGCTTGGTCAGCGGGGGCGATCTGGAACGGGGGCGCGGTGGTGACGGCGCTCATGAAGGGCGCGTATTTGGCGGCAGGTTGCGAGAGGTCGGCTTTGGCTTTGCATCCGGTGAGGCTGAATAAGAGCGCGCAAGCGCAGAATGATGCGCAAAAAATATTCTTGGGCGGCAAGTTCATTTAGTGAGCCTCCGCGGCTTCGGCCAAACGGCGCTTTCGCTTGCGCACGACCAACCAGGAGACGCCAACTCCGAGAAAGTACAACGCAACCAACACAAGCATGAAGAGGACCATGGTGGTGGCGTCGGGCGTAGGAGTCAGGACGGCAGCGAGGATGGCGATGACCAGCAAAGCGTAGCGAAAATTCTTGATGAGGAACTGGGGCGTAACGATGCCGAAGAGAGAGAGAAAAAAGATGAGGACGGGCAATTCAAAAACTAGCCCAAGGCCAAGCAGAACCAGCAGGATCAAGTCGAAATACTCGTCGATGTTGATGAGCGGGACGACCGGGCCCTGAAAGCTGATCAGGAAGCGCAGAACGTATGGCAGCGAGATGAAATACCCGAAGGCGATGCCGGCGAGAAAGAGGAAAACTGTCGAGAAAAGAAAACCGGTGATGGCGCTGCGCTCGTGTTTGTAAAGCGCGGGAGCGACGAAAAGCCAAATTTGATAGAGGACCCACGGGGACGCGATAACGATTCCCAGGTAGATGCTTACGGTGATGAGAAGATTCAGGTAGCCGGCGGGATGGGAGTAAACCAGTTTGGGATCGAGATGGGCGGATTTCAAGGCGTCAACCATGGGCCGCACCATGACGTTGACGAAATGGGGCGCCACAAACCAGCCGATCATCGCCCCAAGCAAGATTGCGACTAGCGAATTGATAATGCGTTTGCGGAGCTCGACGAGGTGCTCGAAAAAAGTCATCTGAGCGCCGGGCTCCTCCTCGCGGGGCACGATGGTGGAATCAGACTGGCTGCTGTTGGTCATGAGAGGGAGCTTGCGAATGCTCGGAGACTGGTTCGACCGATGCGTCGTTGGACGGTAGCTCAACGGCTTGAGTCGCTTCGGGGGAGGCGCCGTTCGAGGGCTCAACGGGCGCTGCAACAGGTTCCTCGACGGAGCGCGGCACGGATTCCGCGACTGGAGTCACGACCAGTGCTTCCGTAGCGCGAGTGTCCGCGTCTAATTGGGTTGTGGTGGTTTCGGCGCCGGGCAGCGCGGCCAAGGTAGCGGGCTGCACCGCGGCAGCGGAGGCGGCAGCGGCTTCAGCGGCCTTCTTGCGCTCGGCCTGCAGGGCTTGCCGCTCCATATCGCGCATTTCCTGTTCGAAGGCGCTCTTGAAATCGGTGGAGGCTTTGCGGAATTCCGCCATGAGTTTGCCAAGGCCACGGGCGAGTTCGGGGAGCTTCTGTGGCCCGAAAACGACCAGGACCACAATGAAGAGCACGATCATGTGAGTCATGCTGAGCATGGTGATAGGTAGCCGCAAGAGGGCCTGTTGGCATCATAGAAAGGGCGTCCTACGGTGTCAAACCACACTTTAGGGTGTGCTATAATTTGAGCTGCAGCGGATTGGCGAGGTCAGAATGAAATCAGAGCGGCGTGGGCTGGTTCTAGTTGTTTCCGTCATTCTCATTTCAGCAGTTCTTGGGGCTATTTACGGTCCCAACGTGCGGGCCACGACGTCCTCGGCCGAGGATGAGAGCACGGCGCTGCAGCAGTTCACCAACGTGCTTGACGTGGTCCAGACAAATTATGCCGAGCCGATCGACGTGGACAAGGCCGTCTATCAAGGCGCCATCCCGGGCATGCTGCGCGTGCTGGACCCACACTCAAATTTCTTTGATGCGCGGCAGTTTGCGTTGCTGCGCGAAGACCAACGCGGGCGATATTACGGCGTTGGCATGATCGTCGCTCCCAAAGAAAACCGGACCGTGGTGATGCAGCCCTATGTGGGCGCACCGGCGTTCAAAGCTGGCATTCGGCCGGGCGACGTAATTATGAAAGTGGATGACAAATCGACGGACGGGCTTACGACGACGGAAGTTGCCGATTTGCTGAAGGGGCCGAAGGGGACGGTCGTCAAGATCACGATGAGCCGGGAGGGTTATCCGCAGCCTCTGTTGTTTACAGTGACGCGCGATGAAATTCCGCGGCACTCGGTGGATATTGCGTTCATGCTGAAGCCCGGAATCGGCTACATCAGCCTCTCTGGATTTAACGAAACGACGGATCGCGAACTCTCCGACGCGCTGACGCAACTCCATGCATCTACTCTGGACGGGTTAATTCTCGATATGCGCGGGAATCCTGGCGGCCTGTTGAACGAAGCGGTTGCGGTGGGCGATATGCTGCTGGATAAGAACCAGCTGATTGTTTCGCATCATGGGCGGTCCTCACCGGAACGCCGGTACTTTGCGCTGCGCGGCAATCAGGGAATGACGACGCCGTTGGTCATTTTGGTGAACAACAATTCGGCCTCGGCCACGGAAATCGTTTCAGGCGCGGTGCAGGATCATGATCGCGGGCTGATTGTGGGCGAGACAACGTTTGGCAAGGGGTTGGTGCAGACGGTTCAACCTCTGAGTGAAAATACGGGACTGGCGCTGACGACGGCGCGCTATTACACGCCGAGCGGGCGGCTGATTCAACGCGATTACAAGTCGGTTTCGCTCTATGAATATCACTACGAACGAAAAGTTCCAGAGCATCCGACGGAAGTGAAGCTGACGGATAGCGGGCGGCAGGTAACGGGAGGCGGTGGAATCACTCCGGATATTGTAGTTGCCGCGCCGAAGTTCAATCATTTCCAAGAAGAGATGTTCCGCGCAGATGTTTTTTACCCGTTTCCAGGCGGCGTGGGAGGATTTACGCGGTTCTACATGGGAGCCCGGCCGACCATCACGAAGGAATTTGCGGCGGACGACGAGGTGATGAAGACCTTCCGCGATTACCTGACGAAACACAACGTGCGCTACACCGAGCCGGATATGACCGAGAATCTGGACTGGGTCAAACGGAAAATAAAAGAAGAGGTTTTCTTCTCGACGTTTGGCATGCAGGATGAGTTGAAGGTTAAGCTTGAAGCGGATCCGCAGGTGCAGAAGGCTGTGGAAGCCATTCCGCAAGCCCGGGCACTTTATGAAAACGCGCGAAAGATCGTTGCGGAGCGCGCCGGCGCGAGCGGCAGCCTCGATCGACCTTAAGATCGAGACTCTCGTTAGTCTTGACTGGTTCGGCGTTTGCGACGGAATTCTTTAGTTTGCACTTGAGCAGGCTTAACGCCGCCAAAGTAGTTTTCCCTTTGACTTTTTTGCAACCCGATCGGGCACGCTCGGACAGCTTCAGTTGGCAAGGTTCGGAGCGTCTGCTAAGATTTTGTAGCTGCTCATGGGCGAGTAGCTCAGCTGGGAGAGCGCCTCGTTCGCAACGAGGAGGCCGGGGGTTCGAATCCCCTCTCGTCCACCAAACTACTTTCCTGCTTTCAATAGCTTACAGAACATTTACGCTATCCTTGGAACAACGCGGAGTAGCCCAGGTAGCCCAACTGAGCCCGGAATTTGGAATCCCGTGCCCAGCCGTTCAGCCCAATCCAACCGGTACTGCCGATCGTTCATAAGTTTTATGTATCGCTCCGAGACGTGTCGCGGAGCGTGCCCGGACCAGAAGTGTCTAAGCGCCTCCGGGCAATCCGACTTGTCGATGTACGAGAGACGGTAGCGCCGGAAGATGTTGAACCCACCCTGCACATGCTTCATGGATTTGAGAATCGGATGGAGACTGTCTTGGAGCGTGTTTGATTGGAGTAGTTGGGCACCGGTCGAGGTTTGGAACAGTAGCCCCGATGTGCGCGTGCAAATGAAGTCCCGCAGCATTGCCGCGAGTGGCGTGCACAGGTCAACGTAGCGTTTGCCGTGCTTGGTCTTAAGATACTGCTGGATATCACCACGCTTGGCTTTTTGGATGATGTGCAGTGTTCGGCAGTCCGGAAAGATATGCTTGCCGATTTCGAGGCCCAGGGCTTCCCCGACCCGAAGAGGCCCACAGCCGGCGAGGAGCGCGTAGAGCATTTGATACTGCCCCTCCGCTTTGGCGACAATGGTTGTGACGCCTTCACTGGTTGTAGTTGGTTGCCTCTGATCGTCGATTACAGGCGCGTCGATGTATTCCTCGTTCCATTTTCGTGGAAACAACTCTTCCCCGTTTTCGTTGATTGCCGAGGCCATCACGCTCTTGACGATGCCCAGATAGTCTCGGATGGATGCGGCAGCGAGGTGTGGCGCCATATTCTCAACCAACTCTTTCAAGGTGCGATTGTTGATGTCGGCCAAGTGGCGCCCCGCAAAGAACGGGTAGATCCACTTGTCCATGGCGTACCGCCGATTGTCGATGGTGGTTTCTTCGAGGGGATTGCGCTTCCGTTTGGAGAGAGATTTTAGCCATACCTCTCCTTGATCGCGAAAGCTAATGGAAGTTGTTGCCTCGATGAATTGCTGGGTTGAGTTGATGCCGAGTTGTTCGAGCCTTTCTGCGGCCCGTCGTTCGGCAGTCGTGCGCGTTCGGCAGATACCCAAGGCGATGCGCTTGCGCCTTGGGTCAGCTTCTCCTGCAACGTCGCGCCAGAACCGCACGTAGGCCGGTCGCTCGGGAAGCCAAGGATCGGATTTTTGTCTGCCTTTTTGATATACATGTCCTTGCTGGTACTTCCGCCGCATCAGAGACTTACCTCTTCTCTGACGTGGTATTGCAATCGCCGAGAGTGTAGCAGAATCAGCCAAATGCAAAAACCTCTACCTCGCGATACATCCGGTCGGACGCTTATTCTCAAGGCAAACGCAATTCATTTCTGTTTCACAATTCCCCGTCTGCTGCCTGCCGGAAATAAGACTTATTGGGGTCGTTGAAATAGGGCTTGAGGTAACAGAACATTGGCGGCATTGGATTGAGCCCGTCGTAGGCAATCGTCACGGATTGCGCGTTGCGCAGCTCCGTGAATGTCTTCATGTCGAAGCGATAATCGCTTTGCTGGTAGTAAGTCTTTGAAGTCGTGAGATTGGCGCTGTTGGATTGGGCCTTGCCTGTCAGGAGACTCACGTGGGTATCGTGGCCGGTTTCGGAAAGGTTATAGCCAATCTTGAGCTGGTCTTCCCTGCCGCAAAGCTCGCTCGCAATCTTCGCGGAAAAGTCATCCGAAAGGGCCAGAAAAATCTTCGTACGGAAGGTCTGCAAAAGCGTGCGCCAGGTCTCACCGGGCAAGGAAGATTTCAGCGAGCTGATGCTCTGCGTAGCGATGATCGGAATGCACTTCGCCTGACGCGATAGGCTGAAGAACTTTTCATCCCCGGTCGGCTCGTTCTCTCCCACGGTTGCGAAATGCTGGTACTCGTCACAGATGAAGAACACTTGGCGGAAATATTGCCCCTGATGGGCCTCGATCCGGGGCACGCGGTTCAACACCGCTCGCTCGAAGTCGAGCTTCATCATCACCCCGACCGCTTTCGCCAGACCGGGATTCATTCCGATGGGGAAATTGAGCGCGCAGACCTTGCCGGTTTCGATGAGCCAGGAGAACGAAGGCAGAGGCTTGCCGTATTTGCCATCCGCGTTGGCCTCTTTGTCGTAGCACTCCTTCGGCGGGCAGAAAACCCGCTTCACCTTTGGGTTGTCGTCGAAGAGCGAGAGGAACACGGAGATCCCTTCGACAATCGAAGTCCTCAGCTTCGGCTCGATCCGTTGCCAGTCCTCATGAAACCAGCGCTTAACCGCCTCTAGTTGGGCACGCTTGTCCGGGTCAGATTTCTCAGGCGCCGGGACGGTCTTCTTTCGGAACTCAATCGCGTGCTTCTTCAGATGCCCTTCCAGCGCCGGCGTAGCTGGGGCCCAGTACTGGTCCGTATCTTTGGCTTCATCCGGAAGGAAATCGAAGTCGATGAGCGCCTGGATATGCTCTTCGTAAGTAGCCTTGGGAATGAAGACAAAATGCTTGTCAAAAAGCAGCTCTTCCGCTTGCTCGATTCGCTGCTGCAAAAGCTCGGGCGAAATCGCACAGTGATAAACATCGAAGAGGGTCACGTAGTCGAAGGCCACCTTGTGGAGCAGGATGATGAACTTCACAAGGTTCGTGTAGGCCTGTTGCCAGAAGGGTTCCTTGCCTTTGCCGAACAGGTTGTTTAATAACGACGCGATGTTGTAAGCCAGGGCATACGCGTCGAGGTCATTGTGCAGGGGGTTGTAGCGGTACTCAGAATCGAGGCTGACTTCGACGTAATCGCCTTCCCTTCTGTAGCGCTGCAATATGTGCCGCACTTTGTGGCAGAAGTCTCCCTTCACTTCCAGAACCAGGCCGCCGATCCGCTTCCCGCGGTCATGGGCCTGATAGGCAATTAGCTGTTCTGCGAAGGGGTACATGCAGCAACTCGTCTTGCCGCTGCCAATCGCACCGAAGATCGCAATGCCAGTAAATAGTCCACGCGCGGGAATCGTCAACCACTGGGGATCTCGAGAAGGTGTTGGCCTACGTGGATTGTGCACCTCTCCGAGCACTATATAGAGGTCGTTGCGCTTACGGGGATCGGGGTAACGCGGTAGTCGCCCGGGCTTGTCCGGCCGGCGAATTTTCGATGCAAAAACGTACAAGCCCGAGAGCAAAATCGAATACCCGATAAAGGGCGTTGTATATAGAAGTAGAGTGTAGGTGTACTTGAATCCCCAGAAGACCGGGCTTGCCCTGAGATACATCAGTTCGAAGAGGACGTTGTCTTCGGGGAATGGCATCCTGAAATACAGGGTCATTCCCGTGGCCATTGCCAGGAGGCATGCGACCATGCCTCTAGAATTTAGAAATCGCTGCATCACGCCGCCTCCGTTTCCACCACACACGCAGACAGCCCGAGGGGGATTTGATCGCTCTCTTGCTGGACGTTCTGCCGACTCAGCCAGAACTGGAATTCGATGTCATTCGCCATCATCTTTTTCAGCACGATATTCAGCACATCCTCCGCACTGAGTCCGATGAACCGGGCATAGTCTTCGAGCAGTTCGCTGGCGTCTTGTTCGAGACGGACTTTTCGCTTCAAGACGACTGGCTGTTCAGAATCCCTTAGCACTTGCTTTCTCCTTCCTCTCTTCTAGTTCCCTTCTGTTTTCTCCCCCTGTGGCGACGGGGCCAAAACACTCGGCGCTTCTTTCTGCGCCGATGGGCGGGAGCGACCCCACGGGTCACTTTCGAGACCGAAGGGCCGAAAAGTGGGGTCGCTCCCGCCCAACTTCGTGTTTTGACCCCGTCGCTTTTCTTCGCCGCCTCTTTTGCATCTCTTTGGTTTTCCTCGGCTTCCCCCGATTTCCGGGTGACGCCTAAACAGAACGGCCCCCTGAACACCTTCCTTCGTACCCCGTTCACCCTGGTTCGTCGTCCTTAGCTCGAAAATCCGGCTGCTTCGGAACCAAATAGGCCTCGAAGTACACCTTCCGGTTCGGCACCATTGACGGAAACTGGGCGCGGAGTTCCGCCTCCGCAATGCGTCCGGCTTGCCAATTCTTGAAGAGGGTTTCGAATCGATCGCCGACAAATCTGCGCTTCGCTTCGTTGAAGAACAGCAGGTCGGCCTTGCTCACTGTCCTGAATTCGGAACTGTTCCAGATGCTGCGTGCCCGGAAGTACCGGATGAGGTCACCAGCCATGTCCGATTCGAGCGGAATCTTGATTGTAGAATTGAAGAGTTCCGTAACCTTTTCAAAGTGTGCTGGAGTGTTCGAAACGTAGAGGAATCGGAAGTCGGCAAGCTCACGAAAGAGCGTCTGACACTGCCCAAGATGAGTCACAAATCCGGCGACCGCTTCGAGCCCCGGATCGACATAGGAAAACGTGACCACAGGGGAGAAGCCGGAACTGGGAGAACTCAAGAACAACGGGAACTTGTCCACGAAATAGCGCAGGGTGGGCTGGCTGGTGGGTCCGCCCATGTACAGCTTCACTGGAAGGCAGGCCTTTTCGATGTGCAATTTATCGCAGAAATAGGCGATCTTTTCCGCTTCCGTTTCGAGGTACTGATACCCCTGGTTGGCGAGGATGAAATCGAGACCGAGAAGCCGGGTCTGGATCGCTTCCAACCGATGCCGACGGCGGTTCCGGAGGTTTTCGTGGCCAATCTGGGCATAGAGATTGCGGGAGTACAAATGATAGATGCACCCGTTGCGCCTACATTCGCGCATCGTGGCGTGCCCCTGGGTGATGAGCTTCTGCGTCAACGAATGAGTCCGATAGCCGCGCTTCGCATCGACAAAGGCCAGGAACTGGCGGGCCGTGAAGTACCCGGAATGCATGGCCACGATGTAGAGGAAACGTGCCTCCGAAACGGTGTAGCCAAACGCCGTGAGGGCTTCGATCTGGCGCTGAGGAACGTTCATAGGGAAAGGATCTCCGCTGTCAGCTCGCGGTCACTCAAAACCCGGCGCACGTGCGATGCATCATCGCCGTGACTATAGAGCGTGAATCCAGCCCGGGCTTTGTCGGCAAGTTGCCGTGGCCGGTAGTCTTCCGTCGTCAGCTCCAAATTGACTCGCGCCATGCTTTGGTCTGGCATCTCGTATTCGATCTGCATGTCGGGCACGGGAATGCGGCCGTGAACTACGCGCAAACCGTGCCGCTCGGCAACGTCGCGCTTCTTGTCTGGGTCATCCTTTTCGGGGCCGAGCCGCGTAAGATCGCGGTTCACTTTCTTTTTCAGTTCGAAGTCGAGGAGCACGCGGCGCACTCTGCCTCCCCGCCGCTCGATCCGGTCTTCCTCCTTCTGATAGACCCGGTACAATTCGGCGTCGTGTTTGGCCTCTCGCGGCTTCACAAAACCCGCATAGATTTCCTGGTCATTCGGAACCCTCCCTGACCCCTGCATGAGTCTCCTGCCAGCCTTCGTTAGGGTGTACATCCGGGTGTTCTTGCTGAGCGAGATTTCGAACCGTTTCTCTTCCACCAAACCGTGCCGCATGAGGCTCTCGGTTTCACGCTCCATCCGGCCCCTGTCGCCTCCATATCCGTGACGCGTCAAATCCTCTGCGTTGATGACTCGAAATTTGCCCAGGTCCGCGAGGGTCTGGATTTCTGACTCGCGCAAGTCATAGCCCCGGTAGCGGTCGTACAGGACGGCTCGCGAATCTCTCGACGGAACATCTTTGGAGCGGAGTTCCCGAACATACACAGATCGTGCCTCTAGACGTGCGGTCTCACCCCTGGTTCCTTCGGTGCCACGTCTGGCATCGGGCGACGGACGCGACGATTCGCGCGGGCCTGGCAATGGCTCGCGGAACTCATTCAAATCGGGTGTGAAATCGCGTGACATTTCAGCGTCCGTTCCAATCGCCGTTCGGCAACGGCATCGACGTGTGGCCGCCGCTTGCCTGGTTGTCGATATGCCTCAACTTGCGGCCTGTATCCTTCAAGAAAAATTTGCGCTGAATCCAATAGACCGCGGCGAAGAGGTTTACGAAGAGGATGGCGAGCCACGCGAGAAGCATGGTCCCGTATTGATGAAAAATAAGCCGTTTGTACGGCACCAGAAACTTCAGCTCGCCCATGAGCCCAAACAAACATGCGAGTAAAACCGCGAGTGCGATAAGCAGTGCATTTGCGATCATGGTTTGGCCTCCTCTTTCATGTCGAACTTCGTGTCGCTTTTTCGGTCTGTTTGAAGCGCAGTTTTTCTCAGGGTCCTCACAGCAATTGCCTCGTCCTGTCGTCGAATGAATTAAGGAAGAACCGCTGTCGTCGGCAAACAGCCCCGCTCGTCCTCCGAGGCTTTTCGAAGGGTTCTTGCTTCGCGTTCAGCTCGGGATCTGCGAACCGAACGCTACTTCGCCGGGCGGCTGACCGAAGTGGGAAACGGCTCCACCAAGCGAAAAAGGAGAATCGAAAGACAATTCTCCCTTATCTCTATAGAGGGTTTTTTGAAGACGAATGTCTCCAAACTATTTTCGAGATGCGATTTTTTTCTTTGTAGTAGGAATTCCGAGGAATTCTCAGTAATTCTTGGAATTGTGGGGAACGGCTCAGTGCGATCCGGTCCTCCGCGTGGCTCCCAGGAGCTGATGGAATTCCCGATAAAAAGCTTGTGTAAACATTCGGTCTAGCCTTCTCTCAAACGCTGCTACTCTTTGCGCCTTTCTGTCTCGTGGCCGGTAGTATTCTTTCGTTCTTGGCAGCGTTGATTTGGGGTCACCGTTCCGCGGTGTTTCGACCGAGGTTCGCAGCCACTGGAGGGCCTTGCTGAACCGAACCCTCGCCGCATGGTTTGATAGATCGAATTCCGAAGCGATTTCACTCCAGGAATGGCCCTCGATTCGGCGTAGGATCATCTCTCGCGTAACGCTGTCGAAATGGCCCAAAATCTGGTCCAGAAGTATCTGGCTATCCAGCCCGTCGCCGTGGCTATCATCGCGGGGATGGGAATGCCATTGGCTGACCTCTTCATATGTGGTCTCGTTTCTCCTTGCGTCGGCCACCCTTCGCAAGAAGACCCGAAAGAGGTAGCAGCGCACGTCGCGAATAGGAGCGATCTGAGCGGCTTCCTTAGCCCGAATCACTTCCGAAACAGATGCAGCAGCCTCTTCTAAAAGGTTGACCGCAACACACGAATCACCGAGGAACTTTTCCGCATAGCAAACCGCCTGGTTGGCGATGCCTTGAGCAACTAAAAACACGCATGGTTCGATGCTGCGGCCGGAGGGGGCTACCGCATTCAAAAAGTGCTGTTGGTCTGGGGGAACGTCTTGGGTCGATTTCATGAATTCCGCCATATGGATTGTTGTTGTATATCAAAACCTCCCAATGGACGCGCGCGAAGGAATTCTGAAGACTGAGGTCTGTGAAGATAAAGTACGCGGTACGCCCACTCCGGAGTAACACCCATTTCCATATAGAACGCACTTCGACCGAAAAGGTTTCACGCTGAAGGACGGAAAGAGTTGGCAGAAAACGTCGTACTGGTATCGACGGTGATCGCTGGTGTGTGCTGTGGCATCACGTTGTTACCTAATGTTGTGTGGTATTCGGCAAGTTTTCGGTTGCCTATGCCTCCAGGCAAGAACCTGACACAGTGGTGTCGAACAGTGGGCCTGCTCTGGCCAGCGCTAAGACACACCTGGAGCATGCGCGATTCGCATGATTAGGTCGGGGCTGGGCAGAGGAATCAAAATAGGTAGGAATCAATCCATCCCCGAACCTCTGTCTCAACCGAGAAAGGTTCTTCACTGCCGCGGCTGCAAACCGTGCGTCCAGTTCATAGTCATTCATTTCCGGGACCATAGCCGCGACCATAAAGCGGGAGTATGTCAGTGGATGGCCATGCAGTTCTCCAGAGATTCGATGGCCCAAATCGCCACAGTGTCGTGAAGGGTGGCCGCGATGAACTTACCATCTGGGCTCAAAGCAATGTCTGAGATCTCCATTTCGGGGGACTCGCAGCGCAGCTTTGAAGTCGGCAGTGACCAAATGCCGACTGTTCCGCGACCCGTCACCATGTTTTGCCAGCCCGACGTGAAGGTCAGCGCATCAGTGACAGCATCAGGAACAGATTTGACGAGCTCGCCAGTGTCGAGGTTCAGAATGCGCACGCCTTTTTTCCACCCTGTAATCGCAAGCCTCTTGTTGAGTTCGTCAGCGGCAATCATCGTGACGTTCTTTTCCGGGTCATCCAGAGTCTTCCGAATCTGCCAAGACTTGGCATCCCACACGAGCACCTTTTGTCCCACAGCACCGGTCAGCGTATTGCCATCCGATGAGAACTGAATCTGCTTCGTCCCACCGAGCGAAGCCACCGATTTGCGAGTCCTTAAGTCCAGCACAAGTCCCTTCGTATAATTGCCGCCCGTCGCAAGCAGGCTAGCGTCCGGACTGAAAGCAAGGTATTGAAGAAACTCGTTCGCGTTCTTGGAGTCAGCGAGAAATTCAGCGACGAGTTCGCGGCTCTGAACGTTCCAGACCTTAACGGTATTGCCTTGCGAACCCGTGGCGGTGAGCGTCCCATCCGGACTGACGGCAAGCGCCGTGATGCTGCCTTGCTTCGTGGCAATCGAGTCCACTTTCTGCCAAGAAGAGGTGTCCCAGATGCTGAGGTCACCCTGCTGATGAGCCGCGAGCAGAAGTTTGGAGTCCGGTGTGAACGCAACATGTAAGACCAAGTTATCGGCGGCGCCGCCGCGCACGGCGAATGTGCCGTGGGTGCAATCAGGCGTGTCGCACTTCATTTCGGTATGCGGCTTGGAAGAAACAGTTTCGGAGTCCTTGAGTACTCTGTTTGGGGGAGGCATTGGTGGAACGGTCGCGGCTGGGTTGATGTAGGGGCTTATTTCGCTAGCTTGCTTGCGGAGGGCGGATGCGGCCTCCGTTTGGCCCTCCGCATCCTTGAGTTGAGCATACTGGTTCAGCGTCCCTTGCAACCGCCGTGAATAGTTCTCGTACATCGAAGGCAAACTCTTGATGGCTGCTCGGAATGTGGAAACCGCCATACCGTAGAACTCGTCTGCCTTGGACAGATTGCCTGTAGCGCCGTACGTCCGGCCCAGATTCGCGTAGTCGCTGCCAAGGTCCGCATCATCGGGTTTTCGGTAACCCTCGTCGAGTTCCAGTGCCCTTTCGTAAAGCGAAATGGCCTCCGAGAATCGTCGCTGGAGATAGATGGCGTTAGCCAACATGGACAGAGCGCCGCTTCGTTCGAGCACGACTTCCTTCGGCAGGTTTTCGGAAATCTCGACTGCTTGTCGGCATTTTGGTTCTGCTTCAGCGTACTTGGCGCTCTTGACCAGACCTCTGCACTCGTCTTCGACACGGAAGTATTTGTCCCGCACGGCGCTTTCGCTTTCTGACATACCACCAGGAAAATCGAGTTCGACATCGGTAGCCACCACGATTGGCGTATCACCTTCGAGAAACGGTTTAAATTTCCACTGCTTCACAGCATCGATAGCCGCCTGCACGAGCAAGGGGTGACCGCTGACGAATGTGGCCGAGGAAACTTCGCCGGATTGAGAGACGACGACATGCAGTTTTACTTTGCCACCGATTTTGACCGCTTTCGCTAGAGGGGGAACCGACGGTTCCACACGGTGCACGATATGATTGGTCGCCTCGGCTGCTGACACGGTCTTCACGGGGTCGGTCTGCGCGGCAGTCGTTAACGCCACGACGAAAATCACGATAAGAAAAGTCGCCCGGATCATGTGCGGGATGGTATCAGAGGAGACGTTACACGCAAAGATTTTGACGAGGCTTCAAGGAAGGGGTTTGAACGACCACGCTAGCCAAGATCGGAACGGTTCACGAAATCCAAGTATAGTGCGCGTCCCGAACCTGCCACGAGCCGTTGGCTTTTTCCATCAGCACATACCGCCCGCCGCCGCACAGCCCGCAAAAGTGGTCGATGTAGAACACGGCCTGGGTACGAGAGGCGTTGAAACCTACACCTGAGAGGATGATGAATCCCATGTTGTGCGGGAATTTCTTTTGAAACTCGGGTGAGCCTTGCAACCCGGGTTCGATGTCGGATTTTGGAGCCAGAACCACTGTGGCGCGGCTCGGCAACACAAACTTGGGCAGTATTCGAGTGTGAAGCAGGTTGCGGACAAGGAAGCTGGCGCGAGTTGACGCATGTAGCTGGCCGAAACTCACGCGGCTATCCAGCACGTACAGCGCCGACCATCTCAGGTTTTCGCCTATTCTCGTTGTGTCTTCGATTACCAACTGAACCGGCCCACCCACTGACCAGTCGTGAGCATCGTTCAACAGCCCTTCGGAGAGGTAAGCCGAGTACACCGCGTATTCTTCATCTGCGTTGCGCTTTCGCTCGACCCAACCGATGATTACAACGACAACCGCGAGAACGGCTACAGTTGTAAGCAGAGCTAGGGTAGCGCGTGGAATCCTCCGCCAAATCCGATCAATGACCGGCATAGCTAATCAGACTCCGCGATAGCCGCATAAGTTCCCGAACTCGGCGCTACCACGGGCCGCGCGAATCCGGTCTAGAACCTGGCTGCATCAATCCAAGCCTGCACCTCTTCCTCAACCGAGAACGGGTTCTTGACTGCCGCTGACGCAAACCGTGCGTCCTGTTCATATGCATTCATTTCCAGCGGGATGGCTTCATAGCAGCCGCCAGACAGGAACCCGGTAACATACTTGGCCGCGAAGCCCGACACTCCGAGCTTCTCATACTGAACTACATGAACTAGCTCGTGGAACAGTAGCCTGTCGTTGAACGGCTCGTGAGAGACCACCGTGTCCACGAACGTTATGGCGACCATCAGGGCGAAGTCTGGCAAAGAACCTGCTTCAAATCCCATATTCACAAGTTCTCCGTAAAAGGGCGGGTTGCTGGCGCGCTCTCCGGAAAGGACAACGACTCGTGTCGAGTTCAAAGTGGACGCTGGGAAAAATGGTCGCAAGACTACAACTTGAGCTTCGCTCAGGGGAATGGCCCTCCCTCTGAAGATCTGGCGCTGATTCTCGATATAGCACGCGACTTCCCGCGTGACCCATGCCATTTGAGCACTGCTGAGGTTAGGTACGGGCAGCAAGTCTCCCACTCGCTAGTTCGCCTACTTTCACTAGCCTCCCGGTTTACACACGCAGTTAGTTTGATTCAAATAAAATTTCCTACATTCTTCGGGAAGCAGCCATTGCTCTTTGTATTCAGGCGGAAGAAGCCGAAGTACAAACATCCGCATCCCAATATATATGCTGCCATCGGCAGCTTTGACCATAGAATTCGCGTATTGGAAGCGCGTAAAGTTCGGGAGCCAGACCAACCGCTGCAACTCTCCAGTCTCCTTGATGCGCGATAAATTGTAAGTGGTCACGACAAGGACAGAACCATCAGAATCCCTTGCGTACGCCCTCGGTTCTCCATCCATGTGAATGGCATGCTCAAGCGCGACGCTCGCCCCATGCGGCTGCGACAGTATCAAAGCATTCCCGAAATCGAGAGTCATGTGTGCAAGACCCGACAAGACTAGGATCGCGTCACCGATGGGAACCATTCCCTTAACGTTATCGGTCGAAATCCTCTTCGTTTCGCTACCGTCTGCGTTTGAAATCCAAAGGCCGCCGCCGAACTCACCGGCATCAAATCCGAGTAGCCAGCCATCGGAAAATTTGAGAACGCTTCTTCGACCGCGCATTTCGGGTTCGACCTTCAAGAGAGGCGGCAAGGACGGCTGGTCAGCACCGCCTCGACTGATTTTGACAATCTTCACATCACCTGCATCGAGCGAAACACGCCAGTCGTTGTGTGAGTAATTGAAGCACCTGCGCGTCTGTTCGTCCAAATCTTTGACATTTTTCATTGCGTAGACGAACCAACCCGCTGGCGCCGGTCGCACGACGGTTCCGTCCTGCTCTCCAGACGAGAGGCTCCACGTATGGGTAGCGCTCACCAACAAAGCAGAAACAAGGAGCACAGATTTAGAGAAGTTGATTCTCACGGGAACTCGGACCGACCCAGTATTATGCCGCAACTATTGGTCGGGTTGACCCCTCACACAGATAACACAGCCCCGACGCTAAGGTTGCAGTCCCGTGAGCTCGGCCCCTGCGCGGGATACGCTCGCTGGCCTCAGATCAGTCCCACGCGGTTGAAACCAGGTAACCAATGTCATCCGCGTCGAGCAGAATCACTCCGGCGTCGTTGCATCCTCAAGAAAACGGGAGATTGCAACAACAGCGTGCTAAGCACTATTTCATCTGGAGGTTAGGGCGGCAGAAGCCTCGATTTAATTTGAAGTCCGAGAGCTAAGTAGTAGACTCGGAGCCGTCATCAGGAAGCCATCAGGGCGGGTCGAGACCGCCGTAAGTGAAGCGTTCATGATTTATGGTTGTAATTCTCTACGAAGACGGAACCGCAGGCACTGCGCGGGAAATTGCATCAGACCTGCTTGCCGCCTTCTCTAGTCATGTACAAATTAACCTGATAGCCGCAGAGGCGTGTTCGTCCTGGCCCGCCGATGTGTCCTGGGATGACTTGCTGATCGTCGTGTATGGCGGCAACGGTTTTCCCGACGCGGGCAACACGTTTATTGCGCGGCATCTCGAACAAAGGGCCCATTCCGCGATGCTTCTCCCTGTCGCCGTTGATCCCGCTTCCAGAAGACCGCCCGCGGCGGCGGCGCCGATAAAGGCACTCGAATACGATCGTGCCGCGGAGGGGCCGAGCGGCAGGCTCGCGAACCGCGTGGGCGGGATGCTCGGGCTGCGCGTCCAGGGGCGCGATAGCAAGATATTCATCTCCTACAGGGCGACCGATGGGACAGCCATCGCCAAGCAGCTCTTCAATCACTTGGTCAGCCTGGGCCACAGCCCTTTCCTCGACGAAGCCAAAGAACTCGACGGCGAAACGAAAATCCTGCCGGGCAGCCCTGTTCAATCGGAGATTGACCATGCGTTGGGCGGAGCGAATCTGGTGTTATTGATCGATACGCCGGATGCGCCAGATTCTCCCTGGATCACGCACGAGGTGGGTACGGCGGATAGTCTGCTACTGCCTATTCTTCCGATCTGCTTCAGAAACGCTGGCGACAAGTTGAAGGGGCCGCGGTTTCGGTCCCTTCTGGCTCTGCAGCGTTGGGTTGCGCTGCAGAATCCTGGCCCGGCCGCGGCTCCGCCGCTCAGCGACGCACAACTGGACGAGATCGTAAAGGAAGCTGAAGAGTACCTGTGTGAGATTTTCAAGAGGAAGTGCCGCGTGCCGTTCCTGGTCGAAAAGGAATTCATGTCTCACGGTTTTGCGTGGAAGGTTCTGGATCAGCGTATGCTGATGTTTGAGTCATCCAAGGGCCAGGGCTCCCGACTACAATTAAAGGTGCTCAGCCACTGCTCCGTCTTTGATCCCATCTATACCCCGGCGATGAAGAGATTCGAGCAATTCCTGAAAGCAACAGAGCGCTCCAATTTTTCGCTGTTCATCTATGATGGCGAAGAGCTTATGCCGGAACCGCAGCTCCAGGAAATCGTTCGGGAGCAAGACGGGTCCATGATCGTCCTGCATCACCAGGAGCTTGCAGCCCTTATTGATTCAGACTTTACGGAACTGGGTGAGATATGAGTTTGACAAGGCTGGATATTTGCCTCGAAGACTACGAAATAGGCTTAACAGGCGCCATCCCCGACCGCGGCGACTGGTCGGAGCCGGCCATGGATCGCGGAATTCTGGAGTTTGTCGCGCTCTTCAGCGGAATCGTCTTCAAGTACGGCGGCAGGATCGTGCATGGCTGTCATCCCACATTCACGCCCGTTATTCTGAGGCAAGCTAGGATTCAGGCGGGTAAGCGCTTTCGCAAGCCAGTTACTCTCGTCATGTCTGATTTGTGGGCGCGAGACTTGAGCGAGGAAGACATCGAGTCCATGATCGACATTGCGGAATTCGTGATCACCAGGAAAGAAGGCGACGGCGGGCCGGAAAACACCGAAACACGAAACCGCAGCCTCACAGCGATGCGGGGAGTCCTGATTGACGCGCAAAACGTGATGGTCGCTGTGGGGGGGAAAATGCACAGCGGTGACGGCAAGGTTCCAGGCGTCGCCGAGGAAATGAAGCTGGCGGAGGAAAAAGGCATTCCGCGGTTCTTGATCGCGGGGCTCGGTGGATTCGCCAAGGAACTGGCAAAGAAGCTAACCCCGTCGTCCCTTGGCAACTCTCTCTCTCATGACGAGAACGTGACACTTTTCGGCACGAACGACGTTTCTGCGTCCGTGAACCTTCTCTTCGAGCATTTCGCGCGATCGGAAGCTCTCGCGAAGTCGGCACTGCAGCCCGTCAAGTGGAATCCCGATCTCCGAGTCATTCTTGACCATCGGGACGGCACAATCCGGTCCGAGACGACAAAATACATTTTGCGTACCGTCGCCGTTTAATATTGCAAGGGGACTCGATCGATGTAAGATCGTTACCATGCCGCGCAAAGTATTTTTTAGCTTTCACTATCAGCGAGATCTGTGGCGCGTCAACGTCGTGCGCAACAGCGGCGTCATCGAGGGCATTTCGGCGGCCGGATTTCACGACCAGTCTTTGTGGGAAGATACGGAGCGGAAAGGTGACGACGCCGTCAAAAGGCTGATCGACAGCGGCCTGAGTGGTACCAGCGTTACTGTCGTCCTGATTGGTGCTGAAACCGCGAGCCGCAGATTCGTGTCCTACGAGATCGAGAAAAGCATCGCCCGCGGCAATGGCCTGCTGGGCATGTGGATTAACAATATTAAGGACAAGGACGGTCGCACGGACGCTCAGGGCGCGGTTCCCGCGGCGCTGGTCCAGACGGGCGCACCGGTCTATACCTACGAATACGGCAGGCTCGCCGGATGGGTGGAGGACGCTTACAAAAAGACGCACCCGAACAGCTAAATGGCTGTGGCCGGCCTACCCTATCTACACATGTCGCCGATATGATACGAAGGGGGTCCCGAGACAACAACGCTACAGATGTCCTGCTAAGGCTCGCACTTCGCGCTTGGAACCTAGGCCGATGCCTCCAGCCTCCTTCTTCTTTTTCACTTCAACCAGTCGGAAAACCTTGCGAATCCGTTGTCGGCATTCCAGTCATAAACGGGGTACCAGTTGCCCAGGTTGTAGCCATTCCCTCGATACTCCTGGCTCACTTGAAATTGGTAGGATGCAGAGCCATCGATATTGTCGTACTCAACCCAATTGTCACCGACCTTCTCCCACAATGTCGCGGTCGCTCCGCTGGCTGAGAAGGTCACGCCCACATGCTGAAAGGGATTGGGACCGGATGGTTTGGTTAGCCCGTATTTACCTTTTATTGAATTGATATGGACGCCAAATAGATGGTTACCGCGCTTAAAGCTTTTCAGGATTTCATATCTCACCCAGGGACGCGAATACGTGCTTGAGCCGATCAGCACACAGGTGTTCGTTGTATTTTCCAGGCCGCCATTGATGAGACGCTTCAGCGCAACATCGCCCTGCCTTCTGGCAGTTTCCCAAATCGAAGCATCATAGAAACCCGCCGCTTCTCGGTCGGGTTTCGTTAGCCAATGGTTTCTTACAACGTTTGCTCTGAAGTCGATTACGTCCTTGTAGTGAAAGGTGAAGAATACGCGGTTTGCCATAGTGTCTTTCTACGAGCCACCTGCCGGCATCTTTTGCTGCCTGCTCAACCCACAGCGAAAACTCATAGTGATCCCAGGTATAAACCTTGCCGTGCTTGCTAATCCATTTCGGCCCATGCGCCGTCTGGTTGGGCACCAATATGCTCGAAGTGTTCAGCGTGCTTGTCCATGCTATTTCACCGTATAGCTCGGCTCCAGTTGGCTAGCACCGTCGCGCCGCAGCGCACTCGATGATGGAGATCAGATCTTGAACGTTGCCCCAGCGTTCTATCGGTGCGCCTATATCCCTTAGCAGCTGCGGTGCCTTCCCGCGTGAGTCCTTTAACCGGATACCGCAGATTCCTTTTCCAAGCTCAAAAGCAGTCTGAAGCTCCCAGTCTACCCACTCGCGCCAGGCAGTGCCGTTTCCAATCAGGCAAACCACAACGGAAGCCTTCTGAATGATGGATCGGATTTCTTGCTTGATGTAAGAACCTCGCATACTGTTTATTACTTCTCGCAGGCTGCCATCATAGAAGTCGATTTCAAGGTTCGGGGCCCGCGCCATAAGCCGGAATCCGTTCACTTGGGCCAGATCTTCGACGTGAAAACTGAGATAGACGCGGCGCTTGCATGCATGGTAGAGCAAATCCCCTCGGTATGCTTTCAAGAATTGAGTGAGCGACTCAAATCCCCGATTTTCCAAGAGATTGCCCAATTTTGTGTCCCCGCGCGCATGCAGCTCTATGCCATAGCGAGCCTCGACCGTTTTTACGAGAGTGTCATCGCGAGTGGAGCGGAACATCTTCACCTCCCAAATCACAAAGCAGAAATTCCGAGTGCTCTAAGATGTTTCTGCAGTCGGAGAGCACCGGCTAAAGCGCGAGGATGACATCGTCGGAGTTGCAATTTTCTATCGCAAAAACAAGTGGTATGTCCTTTGACATGGGGCTGCTGTCGCAGCGCCGATCGTATTCTTGGCCAATTCATATATTGTGCCAATAGCCGGATACACTCCACCGCGCAATTTTGATCTTCGATTTTGGAATAGGCCTCTAGGATCCCGACAACCCCGTGCGCATAATCTGCCCAAGGCCACCGCCGTTTCGAAGAGTAGAAAACCTGGCCGTACAAAAAGGGTATAACCAGCCGCTCCAGAAAGGACCTGAATTGGAGTTCTGGCTGAAGAAATTCACGTTCGTCAAAAGGGCTGCAAAGGCAAGCGCTGTTGTCGGATTGACTGAAATGCCGGTCGGCAATCGGGTCTATTCCTTCCACGTAGAGTGCGGGGAGTTGTGATGTGGACTTATCCGTTCGCTCTTGGATTCGTATTTGAAACGTCCCCGAAAGCACTCGTCCACCGATTTCTTCGTTAGGCTGGTCCCCAAGAATGACAAATCTGTGCCCTTGGGAGTCGTAACTGGCCTTGAATTCGATGGTTCCGGCGACCGTGTCGCCGGTTGCGATCAAAGCTGGATAGTTGTTATGCAACCATTTTTCATCGCTCTCGCTTAACATCATCGGAACACCAGGGTGATTTCGGGGAAAATCCTGCCGATGCGGGCGCCGTCGAGATTGGGTAGGCCTTTCGGGCTCGCGTGATTTCGCCAAGCCCGACAATTTTTTCATCTACATACTCGGCTCGCACGTCTGCGGCTTCGTCAGCCCATGTCCCGAGATTTTTTCTACCGTTGTCGCCCACCCAGCCATATGTTTTGCATACGGAGGACAGAGCCGTGCCGTCTGGCAGTTTGAAGTCGTCCAAGGGATTGTGGCCTGGCGTATCAGTTTTCTGGTCTTGGTCCTTAATATTGTGGATCCTGATACCTACCATCCCATTGCCACGATTCCAACTCTTGAGAATTTCCTTCTGGACCCACTCCCGACTCGCGGTTTCCGCGCCGACAAGAACCGCAGTCACGCTCGTGTTCTCGAGTTGGTCATCGATCCAGCGTTCGATCGCAGCTTCGCCCTTCTTTTTGATCGACTCCCAATCCGCAGCGTCAATGAAACCGTACTCATCCTCGTCCGCGACCACATTCGCGTTCCTGACTTGGCCTGCGCGCCAAGCGTCCCGTTCATAGTGAAAACTAAAAAAAATCTTTCGCGCCACAAAGCCCCCCTATTCTTCCCGTCTTTGGGACACTTCTAGATTGCCAATATATAACTACCACTATACAATCTCTACTACCATTATAGTCGCATTCCTCAAAAACTGTCAAGCTTGTGAAATTCCTCTTTAGGAGCACCCACTTTTACGCTAGGATTAGTCACCAGCTGCTCTCGGCTGGAGGGGAAAATGCCTAGCGTCGGCGACAGGATTCGCGAAATCCGGGAAGCAAGAAAACTAACCCAAGAGCAATTGGCAGAAAAAGCCGCAATGAGTAAGGGTTTTTTGAGTGAGATTGAAAATGGCAAACGAAACGTCAGCTCCGAATATCTCTTACGTATTGCCAATTCATTGAGCGCCTCCGTGGACTACCTCCTCCGCGGCACTACTGAAATATCTCGGAACGGCACCAAGGAATCCATTGTGATTCCTCCAGAACTCTCCGAAGCCGCCGAGAAGTTGAATCTCTCCTACGCGCAAACCGTTGAGCTGCTTGAAGCGCATCGATCGGTAATAGCCAAGAGAAGCTTGAAACAGTCGAAACCATTCACTAGGGAAGATTGGGTAGCGCTTCACAAAGCCATCAAGCAGGTATTTGGATGAGAGGATATGTGCGCCAAGCTGAACAGTAGCATCATCGTCCACCGGCTCGCCTCCGATCTCGGCCTTCGTGCTTCGGTTGACCCGGTGCGTGCAGTTCTTGTGCATTGCCACAAGCTGGTAAAGTCGTTCCTTGCTGACTATCCCGACTGCCCGAGTCCCGCAAAGCTACTGGAATTCCTCGCGAACAAATTAGGCACCCGATTGGTCGAGGTCCACACAGACGGCGATTTGCGACGCATCACCGAGGAATATACAAGTCGAGGCGAACGTGCATTTGCGACCCTGGAGCAAGAACTCGCGGATGACCAAAGTTACGGAATTACGATAAAGATCCACAACCGGCACCCGTGGGAAACCGGATACGTCTCCATCATTGACTGCCGCGGAAGGAAGAGACAGCGCAGCTACCACACCAAGTGGCATGAACTCGGCCACTTATTTATCCTGACCAATCAAACACGTTTGGCATTTCGGCGCACGCACGATCCAACCGTGCCCAAGAGCGCGGAAGAATCACTAGTGGATACAATTGCCGGCGAATTCTCGTTCTACCCCCAATTGCTTAAACCTCTTGCTTGCGGAGAAATCTCGTTCGAGAAAATCGGGGAGATCCGCGAGCAGATGTGTCCAGAAGCCAGCTTCTACTCTTCCGTGCTGAACGTGACAAAGCTATGGCCCAGTCCTTGCGTTTGGGTTGAGGCCAAACTGGCGCTGAAGAAGGGCGAGAATAACGGACAGCACTCTTTCAGCTTCCGCGAGAAGCCTCCGGCGTCGCTACGTGCTGTGCACGCTGCTCCGAACGAGGGAGCCCGCCAAATTCAGGTCACTGTAATCCCAAATTTTCGAGTTCCAAGTGAATCCGTGATTCACAGAGTCTTTTACGATCAATTGCCGTATGCCGAAGCCGAAGAAAATCTTGCGCTCTGGGTGAGCAGTGGCGGTAAGCGCCTCCCTAATCGTCGTGTCCGGGTCAAAGCGAAGCGCGTCAATGACGCCATTCACGCGCTCATCATACCGATCTGACGCGCGCCCACTCGTCCGCGTCCGAACGCACATTGGCTGGGGGTACTGCAACCCCTAGGAGGAGTCGTGAGGTGCTTGCCTACCGCCATATCGGATCTGTTCCCTGCATCGCGACTTGTCGTAGTCACACGCGCAAAGTGCGGGCAGGATTTTAGGGAAGAAACTCGCGACCGCACAATACCGCAGGGTTCACAGCGTTCGTGTCTGTGCTGTACTTTAGGCTGAGGGCATATGGTGTATCCTCGTTAGCCGGACAAGAACCCAAAAATGGAAATCCTGGTTTGTCTCGAACAGCGGAGTCGGGATGCGATATTGGTGGGTCAACCAGAATCAAACATTCCGCCAAGAGATCGCGGGTGGCTACCTATGGTCTCCTAAGCGCAACGCCAATGGCGCGCGCAATCCATTCTACGAGTCGATGCGAGAAGTCTCACCTGGTGACCTGATATTTTCCTTCGTAGATACTCGGGTTGCCGCTATCGGAATCGCCAAGTCCTATTGTTGGGAGTGCCCGAAACCAATTGAGTTTGGTTCTGTCGGGCAGAACTGGGAAAATGTGGGATGGAGAGTGAACGTATCGTTTACTCAAATGCTGAACAAGATCCGTCCCAAGGATCACATGGGAGTATTGAGAGAAGTTTTACCAGATCGCTATTCACCTCTCCAGCCGAACGGAAACGGAATCCAGTCAATCTACCTGACAGAACTCTCTGAGGACTTCGCGGAAGTCCTCGGCGGTTTGATTGGAGAAGAGGCTCGCTCACTGATCGCCGCAGCCGAGGCTTATGCCGCCGTTGAGAATGACAGAATCGTGACAGGCGACGAACTGGATGTCTGGGAGAGCAGGATCGAACAGCAAGTTGAGACTGATCCATCGGTGAATGAAACAGACCGAGAGGCAATTGTCCGAGCACGGCGTGGCCAAGGCCTTTTCAAGCAGCGTGTCATGCGAATTGAAACCCACTGCCGCATAACGGGTGTCGATAATCCGAGTTACCTTCTGGCCAGCCACTGTAAGCCGTGGCGAGATTCTTCAAATGAAGAGCGACTGAACGGTGAAAACGGCTTACTCTTAACGCCTAGTATTGACCATTTGTTTGACCGCGGATTTATCGGGTTTGAGGATTCCGGAAATCTCATCATCTCGCCGGTCGCCCACAAGCCTTCCTTGCAAAGGATGGGCCTCGAAACGAAGGGGACCACCAACGTCGGTACCTTTACTGATGGCCAGCGACAATTTCTTGAGTTTCACCGCAACGCCATTTTGCTGCGAGTCGTTCGATGAATTTCTTCGTCGCGGTCACTGATTACGATTGGTTCCAATTGCATGCATCCAAGTCTTCTGTGCTTGAAGTAAATTTCTGGCGCCCATCTCCTGAGGCGTCATTCAAGGCCCTCAACGTTGGTGAAATGCTGCTATTCAAGCTTCACTCGCCACGCAATTTTATAGTCGGTGGTGGATTCTTCACCCGCTTTGTCCATTTGCCGATCTCACTCTCATGGGAAGCTTTCGGTGAAGGCAATGGAGTTCGATCTCTTTCGGAAATGCGTGGAAGGATCGCGAAGTACAGACGCGTACCCATCGCACCGATGGAGAACCCAAAGATCGGTTGCATACTCTTGGCCGAACCATTCTTTTTTGGAGAAGGAGAATGGATTCCGGTACCCTCGGATTTCAGCCTTAATATTGTCCAGGGAAAAGGATACGACAGCGAAGACGGGACCACCGGAAAGGCCCTGTGGGGAGCGGTCACCGAAAGATTGGCGACACGGGCTACTGCGAACCTTGACCCCGGCCCAGCGACTATCGCAGCGGTCCAGAGCATCCGCTACGGCGAACCCATGGTCGTTCGACCGCGACTCGGCCAAGGCACATTCAGAGTGATTGTGACCGACGCTTATCGGCGTAGATGCGCGATCACGGGCGAGCGTACACTGCCGGTGCTAGAGGCTGCGCACATCAAGCCTTACGGCTCGGGTGGTCCACATGAACTCGAGAATGGTCTGCTTTTGCGAAGTGACCTACACACGTTGTTCGATCAGGGATACGTGACTGTTGACGCGGATCAACTGAAAGTGGTCGTCAGTAGTCGCATTCGAGAGGAGTTTGAGAACGGGCGAGACTACTATCATCTTCACGGAAGAGCCATCCGCCTGCCGCGCGAGAGTGACAGCTTGCCCTCACATGAATATTTGGCTTTCCACAATAGCGTGTTCCGTTAAGGCTTCTCCCGAGTGTCGCTATGTGCGGATTTTGGCGACCTTGGTCGCCATCTGTGTCGGCAAGTTTCGGACACTGGTCGGCGAACCGTGGGACTGGCACGAGAGACAAAAACGCGTTCCAGGAGATCGGCGCGCGAACGATCCACTGTGGGACCTCATCCCGTCCGCACTGGAGGCGCGAGTGCCCAATCGGCCCGCGTAGGTCATGTGGGCCTCCACATCTTTGAATAATTCGAGTGATATACTCCGTCGGGGGCCGTACAAACAAAGGAACTCGTGGAACACGTTCTATGGACCAGCTGAACATTGAATCGACGACGAAAAGAAGTCAGAGGAAGCTAACTGACGGAGATTAGATGACAACGCTGAACATTCAGAATCTCGGACAGATTAAGAAAGCGAGTTTGTCATTTGGCGATCTAACTGTGTTGGTGGGTCCTCAAGCAACCGGCAAGAGCATCGCCTTGCAACTTCTGAAGCTCATGGTGGACGCTGGCCAGGTGCAAGACGAAATGAGTAGGTATGGCTTGGACTGGGAGCATAAGCTTCCGGAATTTCTTGATGTTTATTTCGGCGAAGGAATGCGATCCATCTGGCAGGAGGGAAACACTTCTGTCGAGTGGGAGGGTCGGCCAGTTGATCTGACGCAATTGGCCAGACGAAAGCGTCGAAACAAGGAAGAGACACTTTTTTTCATTCCTGCACAACGCGTATTGGCTTTACGTGATGGTTGGCCGCGACCCTTTACGGACTACACACCCGGCGACCCGTTTGCGGTCCGCGAGTTCAGCGAGAAATTGAGGGTTCTGGTTGAACAGGAGTTTGGTGCAAGTGGCGACTTGTTCCCGCAGGAGCGGCGCTTGAAAAGAGAATTTAGAGATCTTCTCCAACGCCATGTGTTTTCAAATTTCCATTTGAAGGTTGACAAGTTTCGCTCCCAAAAGCGGCTAGTCCTTGGACCGGAAAACAGAAAAGAGTCATTACCCTACATGGTGTGGTCAGCCGGCCAGAGAGAATTTGTGCCCCTACTGCTTGGTTTTTACTGGCTAATGCCTCCAACCAAGGTATCAACTCGCGACGATATCAAGTGGGTGGTCCTTGAGGAACTGGAAATGGGACTTCATCCGCGAGCAATTGCAGTCGTGCTGTTATTGGTCCTTGAGCTAGTAGCACGAGGTTACCGTGTCTGTCTATCGACCCACTCTCCTCAGGTCCTAGAGGCGGTATGGGCACTGAAACATTTGAAGG
The DNA here is from genome assembly GCA_963843265.1 of uncultured Acidobacteriota bacterium. Taxonomy (GTDB): domain Bacteria; phylum Acidobacteriota; class Terriglobia; order Acidiferrales; family UBA7541; genus Acidiferrum. The sequence goes on from CAWJJR010000013.1 coordinate 36,220, forward strand.
CGAATCGTGCTAGTCCAGACGCTCTTCTCGAGATATTCGAAGCCGCAAACACTCAACCGATGCGTAGGCTAGCGGACATTGTGATGGAGAAGACATTAAATGTCTTCTACTTCGACAGAGATAAAGGCAAAACGAGAGACATATCCGAATTGGACCCAACGGCGGAGGATGACGGTCTTTCCGGCTGGGGCGGACTCTCTGAGTTTAGCGGAAGAGCCAACAGGGCGGTGGCACGTGCTGCTGCCAATGGCGGGCCGGAGATGCTTAAGTGACCTTCAAGCAAGCGGTCAAGGCAACCCCCCGTCTCGGGGATGCATGGATGTCAGGGTTGGGTGCATTGCGGGCGCAAGACAGACCGCACATAAATGCTGAAGATACGCGGCTGCTAACAGGAAGTGCGGATGTGGACGGGGCGCTTCGAGAGCATCAGCCCAATGCGCATCGATGGGACTTCGCCATTGCTTACCTACACTCTAATCGGCAGCAGGACTGCGTCTATTGGGTAGAGATGCACACTGCCATCGACAAGGAGGTGAAGGTCGTTCTAGCTAAGCTGAATTGGCTGCGAACATGGCTCGCGACCGATGGCAAGTTATTGAATAAATTTGAGCGTGACTTCATCTGGGTCTCCAGCGGGGCAACTTCCTTCACCAATACTGCGCCTAAAGTCAAACTGATTGCCCAATATGGTCTTCAATACAAAGCAAAGGTACTGCGGATCCCATCTGTGCGTCCAATGTGACTTCGGCTACTGCTATGCATGCTGCGCTGGCCTGTCTGCGTCCACGCGGCAAAAGTCCTGTTAGGTGTTGTTTCGTTGTTTCCCAGTTTTCTAAATAAGCGACTGGTCTGAACCGTCTGGACGAAATGGGAGTAAATAAGGATGCTGCCGGTTGTGGACACATCGATAGGTGTCCACGAGGGATAAGTGGACACTTCCGAGCAGGTGGCGATCGAGACTGCCAGTCAAGTAAAGAGGCGGCGGAGATCGATCGAAGAGAAGCGACGAATAGTCGAAGAAACGTTAGAAGCCGGAGCGTCGGTAGCACGGGTGGCGCGGCGGCATGCCATTCGGTACAACTGAGGCCCAAATCGAGCTCGGCAGCTCGAACCCGACGCCTATCTTGTCTGCAATTTGCTTGCGCAACTTCACGTTCTTTTTGAGCATGGAGTAATCGTCGCCAACTGTCCGGTTCGGTCGACAAACTTGCCAATTCTAGTTAAGCGCCATTCGCGTCCATCGGATACTTGGGCAGCCTTCGTTCGCCCTTGACTGCGACTCCGCTGCGGGATTGCGACAATATGCCAAGCGGTCTTCGCAGCACTTGTTTTTTGGCCCTCCGTCATATAAAAAAGCAACTATGAAGACCAGTTGCCGCGTTGGAACGCTGATCGTATTGGGAGCCGTCTTTCTGCCGACAGATGCGCTTTATCTTCAGGCCCAGGCGAACTCCCCGTACACGGACACGACGGCGGACTTCCAGCGCTTTCTACAAGATATTCTTGACGCAACTAAGAAGGGCGACAAACAGCAAGTTGAATCTCTTTTGAAGAGCACCGAAGTTCCCAACTGCGATGCTTGGCTGCACCAGATGTACAAATCAGATTCAGCGGACAGTTGGATGAGCTTGTGTGATTCCAAAACCCTCCGTTCACAAGAGAAATCCATGAAAGAACTCTTTGCCGGATTTGCAAAAGAAGGCGGCGAGTTTTCCACTCGCAAAGTGAACGACAATCCGCAGGGTGGTGAAGGTGGACTTGAATCGGGAATGGTTCACGGCGGAAAAGAGCCTCTAGAAGTGTATTTCGCCTCGTGGAAGTCTCCAAACCAATCGAAAGAGGCCAAGGGTGAACCGATCGGCTATTTCTATTTTCTTGACGGAGGATTTCGCTGGGACAGCCTGATCTCGTTTCCAAAAATCAAAATCAGCAATGCAAAAATCGTTCCCGCAAAACTCATCAAGAAAGTGGAACCTGTTTACCCTGCAGATGCAGCTGCTCAACACATCTCCGGGACTGTGCGCGTGTACTACGTGATCGGCGGCGATGGGGCGGTCTACAACGCCCATGCACTTTCCGGCGAGGGGCTATCCGAGGACCCCTCCCTTCGAAAAGCTGCAGAGGATGCGGTCCTTCAATGGCGATATCAACCAGCGACAATGGACGGCAAGCCAATTCAAACAAATGCCGTCACGGTTGACCTTAAGTTCTCTCCGAAGAGCTGAGGGTTGGATCGCGAATCGGCTCAATTCGGTAGCACTTAACAGCGTTTTCGTCTGCCCAGAGCCTACCTGCCTCCGTCTTGCGTGCTGATATTCGCAGGCTAAAGAAGGATTGAAACTACCATTTACCTGGTAGCCCGAGTAGCCCAATTAAGGCCTCTGTGCGAAACCTAAGTGATTGCAATACCACGTCTTAGGTTTCAATTTACATCGTTCGCAACGAGGAGGCCGGGGGTTCGAATCCCCTCTCGTCCACCAGATTTTCAAGGTCCGACCCGGAGACATGGGTAACAGAAAGTACCGGCTACATGGGTAACAGCTTCGGGCCGAACGGATTCTCGAGCGGTTCGAGCACTCGGGTTTCCAGATCGAAGTACCCCAAATCATAATCCGCAAAGCTGACCAGCCAAATGTCGTCGTGGACTTCTTTGATGGCGACGGCCTGGCCGGCAAAGACCTGGCTGAAATTAATCTTTTTGCGCCCCAGACAGATTCTACCGCAGCGGGTGACCACGATGGTTTTGTCGTGGAAGGGATAGTCGATGTCGGGCAGTCCGGTGTAGGGACGCGGAAGCGGCTTTGGCACGGGCGCGAACGGTGGACAAATACCGCGATGTTCTTGGATCCTGCCTGGAAGAAGCCGTGCGCCTTCTGGACCTGGGTTTTGCGCCCATTTTGCGTCCAAGTTTTCTCGGAGCGAAAAAACCGCGCGATCAAAAAACAAATGAGATCACAGTCTGACCCTGTATCAATTGGGAATCGTTTGCTCACACTCCGAGAGGCGGCCGACGTGTTGCGGTCCAGCACGCGCACGCTGCGCGAATCTATCAGCCAAGGATCGCCTGCTGCCAGTTCGCGAAGGAAATCACTGATGCAGGCGGCTGTTTCAAGAACTCGAGCGTTCCTGCGACCTGATCGTTCGGAAACCAATGTAAAATCTCTACAACGGGCCTCATTCCCTTCTCTAAACTCTGGCGGTTTCGCGCGTTCCGGCTTAAAGTAGTGTGTGTCTTGGCCTGAAGTTGGCGCTTATGAAATCGCCCTGCACTAGCCTCACCTGTGACTTCCTGCAGAAACGGGAGAAGGTAGTACAGATTCTTGCCGCCGCCGCGCAAGTTCCCGCCGTGTGGCGCCAAAAACCAAATAGCCGACTCTAATGAGCCAGAAAGGACAATTCATGGAAAGAGCAGTAGAGTCCGCCTCTGAAGTTTTATCGCTCGGCGCGCCAGCGAAGGGCGATCCGGGGCTGTTTTCTACAGAGTCTGTCCTCAAGCTGCAGAAATTGATTTTTGCTGGCTCTCCTCTGTCCGAAGTTCTAGCGAACATCGCTCAGTTGGTTGAATCGCAAGCCGAGGGCATGTCTTGCACTATTTGGCTTCCCGATGAAGACGGCAAGGAACTCTATTGTGCTGCTGCGCCCAGCCTTCCTGGATTCAGCGCTAGTGTAGGGACCATGTCTGTAGGCCCGAAAGGAGGATCCTGCGGCACAGCGGTTTTTCGGCGTGAGTCGGTGTATGTAACCGACATCCTGACCGACCCCCTCTGGGACGATTATCGTGACCGCCTGTTGCCTTATGGAATTCGCTCCGTTTGGTCGCGTCCGTTATTCACTAGCGAAGGGAAAGCCCTCGGCACTTTTTCCCTTAATTATCATGAATCACGCAGCCCCGCCGCCAAGGACCTGCAGTTGATTGAAAACGCCAGCCACATCGCCGGAATTGCAATTGAGCGACACATGAACGAAGAGGAGTTGCGGCGCGAGCGTGACAGGCTTCGCTTACTTCTCGAAATCACGAATAGCATGACATCCAAGTTGGACCTTCGCCGTTTGGTGGAGGTGCTCTCGACGAATCTGCTGAGAGTGACGCGATGCGATTTTTGCGCCTTGCTTTTACCGGAAGCCGACAATGGCGAACTGCGTCTGACAATCCTGTACAACCCGGGCTCGCAAGGGTCCATCTCCGACGGAGCCATCATACCGATCCATGGTTCGGTCTGTGGCAAAGTCTTCCGGAGCGGCAAGAGTCAGTACTTTGACAGACTGGAAGAGCTACGCGACGACCCCGAAAGCTTTGGTAATGAGGTGGGACGGCTTTTCTTCGAAAAGATCACGGCGGAAGGTTTGAAGTCGGGTTGCGATCTCCCGCTCATCGGCAGAAGCGGGGTGCTAGGCGTGTTGAGCGCCCTCAAGCGGTCGGAGAGGGCATTCGGGCAGGACGACGTCGAATTTCTCGAACAGGTGTCGCGCCAGGTGGCCATTGCGGTAGAAAATGCGTTGGACTACGAAACGGCGATCAAAGACAGGGACAAGGAGACAAAGCAAAGACGCTATTTGGAAGAAGAGATTCGCGCAGAGTTTGGCGAAATCGTCGGGGAGAGTCCGGCGCTGAAGACCGCCTTGAGCCTGGTCTCCGTAGTGGCGCCTACGGATTCCAGCGTGCTGATTCTAGGAGAAACGGGAACCGGAAAAGAGCTGGTTGCGCGTGCGATCCATAAGCTGGGCAGTCGCAGCGAAAAGGCGTTCGTGAAACTAAATTGCGCTGCAATTCCTCTCGGACTTCTTGAGAGTGAGCTGTTCGGCCACGAAAAGGGGGCATTTACAGGCGCCATCGCCCAAAAAACGGGACGGTTCGAGCTCGCCGACAAAGGCACCCTGTTTCTTGACGAGGTTGGCGATATACCTCTGGAACTTCAGGCGAAACTGCTGCGCGTCTTGCAGGAGCAAGAATTCGAGAGGCTCGGCAGCAACCGTACGCATAAGGTGGACGTACGCCTGATCGCAGCAACGCATCGGGATTTGCCCGTGATGGTGAAACAAGGCACTTTTCGCGAGGATCTTTACTATCGTCTGAAGGTATTCCCTATCCAGGTTCCGGCGCTGCGGCAACGCACGGGGGACATTCCGAGATTGGTGCGGCATTTCACTGCGCTCTACGAGCAACGCATGAACAAGCGAATTGACGTGATTCCTCCCGAAACGATGGATGCGTTGGTGCGATATCCATGGCCGGGAAACGTTCGCGAGTTGCAGAACTTTATTGAACGCGCTCTGATTCTCTCTCCACAGTCAACACTACGCGCGCCAACCTCCGAGCTGGAGCCGCTCCAGACTTACAAGGAATCGAATGCCCCTATGAATGGCCTCGCAGAGGTCGAGCGGGATCATATCCTTCGCGCGCTGGAGGCGAGCAACTGGGTGATCAGTGCCGCGGCCGCGAGCTTGCGGATGAAGCGAACATCGTTGGTCTATAGGATGAAGAAGCTGCGTATACGCCGGCCTGCTGAAGTCCCGCAGAAACATACCTTCGCAAGTGCGGCTGGGGCCGACTGAGTTTGTTAGCTGGTCTACCAACCTAATCCGCTAGTGGCGATGAATCCGGCGGAAATCCGTCACTGGCGGATATCCGTCAGCGATTCGTCACACACGGTTTGAGATTTCCCGAACTCCTTCCTTACGAACTTCAATCTCCAGAATGACTTGCATGGAATGTCCTCTCTTCGAGCGAGGGGTGCCCTCATTGGAATCCCACATGCGCTAGAGATCGACGAAGTCAGGAGAGGACTCATGAGTGATGCAACCTCGCGAACAGCCGCAAAACGCTCATCGCCGAGCCAGGGCGATGCGCCATTGAACTTGCCCCTTACTTCCATCCATAGGGTCGAAGCCGATGGCGTGCAAGTATTTTATCGCGCCGCGGGCGAAGCAAACGCGCCAGTAGTTCTCCTGCTGCATGGATTCCCGACCTCGTCGTTCATGTTTCGCGAACTCATTCCGCGCCTGGCTAATGACTACCACGTGATCGCACCAGACCTTCCGGGTTTCGGATTCACAGGAGTTCCTCCTGAACGAAAGTATCCCTACTCCTTCGATCGATTGGCGTTCACGATCGACGCGTTCACGCAGGCACTCAAGATCGACCGCTATGCCATCTACGTTTTCGATTATGGCGCGCCAACCGGCTTCCGCTTGGCGATGGACCACCCTGATCGAGTTACCGCCATCGTTTCGCAGAACGGAAATGCATACGAAGAAGGCCTTGGTGAAGCCTGGGGCCCGATCCGAAAGTATTGGGCGTCGCCCACGGCAGAGAATCGCGACATACTCCGCCAAAGCATTTTGACAGCGGGCGGAACGCGGTGGCAGTACACGCACGGCGTGGCAAATCCGGAAAGCGTTCCCCCTGAGGCATACACATTGGACACGGCGCTGTTCGAACGGCCCGGGAACAAAGAGATTCAACTCGATTTGTTTCTCGATTACGTGTCGAACCTAAAGCTCTATCCGAAATTTCAGGAATATTTCCGCAAATCGCAGCCGCCCCTGCTTGCTATCTGGGGCAAGAACGATCCTTTCTTCGTTCCCGCGGGAGCGGAGGCCTTTTGCAAGGACATCCCAAGCGCAAATATTCAGTTTCTTGACACGGGACATTTCGCACTGGAGACGCACGTCGTTGAAATTGCCTCCGCAATAAAAGAGTTCCTTCAGGCGAACGGTATTGCGGGCCGCAGCGGAGACAGCGGACTTGCAAGATGAACACATTCCCGCAGAACTCCACCATTGTCTTGGTGCACGGAGCGTGGGCCGACGGCTCTTGTTGGAGCAACGCGATTCTTCCTCTGCAACGCCAGGGGCTTAACGTGCTCTGTGCTCCGATCCCCCTGACCTCGTTGACCAACGACATCGCCGCCTTAAATCAAACGCTAGAACGAACCAGTGGCCCCGTAGTTCTGGTTGGGCACGCGTACGCCGGAGCTGTGATCGCCGGTACGACCGAGAAACGAGTTAAATCGCTGGTTTACGTGGCGGCGCTCGCGCCCGATCATGGCGAGACGGTGGCAAATGTGTTCTATCGCGACGAGCCCCATCCGGAGGCACCTAAGTTGGCACCGGATTCTCATGGCTTTATATGGATGGCCAAAGATGGATTTCGTCGCGCTGTTGCCCATAGGGCCTCCGACGACCAAACAAACATCATGGCTGCCGTTCAGCGGCCCATCGCAGTTGCGTGTATTCAAGAATCGGCTCCGGTGCCAGCGTGGAAAACAAATCCCTGCTGGTTCTTGCTCGCGGAAGAAGACCGCATGATTAACCCCAAGACGCAGCGCTTCATGGCCGATCGGATGGGTGCGAAGGTCCGGTCGCACCAGGTGGACCACACTCCGATGTACACCGAGCCCAACCTCGTGGTTGACGTGATCTTGCAGGCGGCGCGCGAAACCCTTTCGCAATAGCGTCTTCGCGACGAGAGCACATAGACTCGGAATTCAGTTTCAGGCCCTGAGGGAACGAATGGAAGCCGCAACGAGAAGTCGAAGCAAGGAGGAAATGTTGCAGCGCCGCAGCTTTCTTGGGGCGCTCGCCGGCGCATCTCTAGGTGCCCTGTCAGAGGGCATTTTAACTGAGTGTGCGCAAGCGCAAAACGCAGAGCAAGCTGCCGCGACCTCGGCTGATCGAATTCCCTTCGAGACTTCCCGGGTCGAGGTTTCAGGTAACACGATATTCCTGCGTTGCTATGGAAAGGGACCGGCCATCCTCCTAGTGCATGGCTTTCCGCGTACCAGTCTGATGTGGCGATTCCTCGCGCCGAAGCTCGCCGAGAACCACACCGTGATCTGCGTGGACCTGCGCGCCTACGGCCGCAGCGGGATCCCCATTTCAGCGGACGACCACTTCCCTTTCTCAAAGCGTGCAATGGCAAAGGAACTGGTCGACGTGATGGACAGACTCGGTTTTCAGACCTTCACGCTGATCGGTCACGATCGCGGAGGGCGCGTCTCCTATCGGTTGGCTTTGCACCATCCCAAGAAGGTGGAGCGTCTCGCTGTCTTCGATGTGATTCCGATTCTCGAAGCCTGGAACCGATCCGATGCGCGCTTCGCTCGGACCTACTGGCCATGGATTTTGCTGTCGCAAAAGTCCCCGCTCCCGGAGAGCTATCTGCTCGGTGCTCCCAAGGCTGTCTTCGATAACCCCTTCGGACACGGTGCCTTTGGCGAGGAAATTCTCGAAGAATACGTTTCCAACTATCGCGATCCGGCCCGCGTTCATGGAATCTGTGAGGAATATCGCGCCGCCGCAACGATCGATGTCGAACACGATCGCGCCGACAAGCAAGCCTCCAGACGAATCGAGTGCCCGATGCTGCATCTATGGGCCGAGGATGGCCCGCTGGACACTTTCTATGCAGAAGACGGTGGTCCGCTCGGCATTTGGCGCCAATGGGCTCCGCGGGCGCAGGGCCAGCCAATGAAGGGCGGCCACTTTTTCCCGGAGGAGAATCCTAACGACACAGCTGCTCTCATTAAACGATTCCTCGCTGCCTGAGAGATCAAATGCCGATTCCCCGGTGCTGCACACTTCGAAAGGAAGCAGCCCAGATGCCTGAACGCAGTCGGAGTAGGAATCATGATCGCTCATAACCCCCTCCACGGATCCGGACAAGCGGCATTACCGCATCCGGGTTGGGATAGAACGCAGGCGCTGTATCGGTGGGCAGCGGGGAGTTGCCGTTTCCGGCTCCTCGTCGGAGATTGCCGGTGCCTCGTTCCGCGCCTCGGTCAGTTTCCTACGTCCCCCCGTCTCATCCCGGACGGCGGGATTGCCCCGGTCCGGTTGGGGATAGCAGCTTTCCCCTTGGAGTCTTCCATGATGGCTAGCCACGTTAAGCGATGGCACGCATCCCCTGGCTACCACCACGTTGGCTCTAAGGCTCGACGCGTTCGTCTACACCAAAATACGCCGGCCACAGTGTGCCGACTGGTGTGCGTGGCGCGCCCGCCACTACCCAGGGCCCCTTTGCTCCGGAGGCATTACCCTCCATCCTCGCTACTACGGGCCCATGCGCAAGTCCTGTGGCCTCCATGCCGCTTCGACCTTGGTCTCATAGGCAATGGTCTTCGCCGCTTATGCCATCCACGGCTGGTCCACCGGACTGTCCTAGCTTTGACGATGTGGCTTTCTCCGAAAGTGTCGTGCCCCCTGCGACGGGTGCTCGCTCGGTGCATGTGGTCGATTTCTTCCCAAGCGACTGCGGCCTTCGCCAGCAAGAGACGGCTCGGCGCGCTCCAAGTCCTCCCGCAAACGACTTCACGCGGGCACCTATTTTCGACGCTGCAGGCATTCTCTTCGATTACGACCCTCTCGTTCACTCGCCCCCCTGGTCGCTCCCACGCAACTGCACGTGGCGAGGGCTTTGTCGCTCGAGCTTGCTTGGGATTCGTTTCCTCTTCCCAAGTCGAGCCAGTTACCCGGTTGAATCGACCAATTTCCGGGACAGGATTTGCACCTGCTAGTCACACAGTGTTGCTAGCTGCACCTCTTGCCTTAGGTGATGACGCCCATGCGGCGCAGGGGATAGGGATGACAGACGGTAGGCACAGGCAGCCAGCGAGTGATGAGGCGCCGCATGCGATCCCAAAGGACGCGCCCTTTTTGGCTGCGCCGCGACAGCGCGCGATGCCAGAGCCGTCCTACTTGGAACCGAAAAATCCACAGCGCGTTTTGGTTCCGAGGCACACCGTAATACCGGATGTGCCCACGCACCACCGCTTGCAACCACTTGCCCAGTTCGGGAATGGGTTCGTGCATGCGTCGCTGAAGCTCGGCTTTCACCTCATTCAGTTTCGCCTGCAACCTTTTACGGATCGTTTGCCGCAACACCGTGTACCGTCCATTGCTCCTCTTCTTCACGCAGATGTGCGTGAAGCCAAGAAAATTGAACGTCTCCGGTTTCCCTTCTCCACGCCATTGCCGTTGGTCGATCGCAAACGGACCAAACTCCAGCAACCGCGTTTTCTCGGGATGCAATTCCAGGTTGAACTTCGTCATTCGTTCCGTAAGTTCTGCCCGGAACTGATCGGCATCCGCTTTGCTGTTAAAGCCCACCACGATGTCGTCAGCGAATCGCACCACGATCACATCGCCGTGCGCCCGCTTTTGACGCCATGCTTGGACCCACAGATCGAATACGTAATGAAGATAGACGTTCGCCAAAAGGGGCGAGGCACTTCCGCCTTGGGGCGTCCCTTCTTCCACGCGTATTCGTTTCCCATCCTCCAGTACGCCGGCCCTCAGCCATTTCTGGATGAGCCGCACGACGCGCCGGTCCGCAACCCGGTGCTCAACGAACTTCACCAGCCATTCGTGGGAAAGCCCATCGAAAGACTCTACGACACACTACCCATCAGCAGGACCTTCCTGAGAGAGTGACGATTATCCGTGCCCGTCATCCGTTCGAAGGAAAATCACTCACCGTTCTTGGGACCATCCATCGACACGGCCGATTGCATCTCCTGTTGATCTTGCCCGACGGCAGTAAATCACTCATCCCTGCTGACTGGACCGACCTTTCCTCGCTTGCACAGCCTCAGCGAGATCTCCCTGCACATACCGCAGCAACTCTCGGCTCTTTGGAAGACTTGTTTCACGCACGCGCTGTCGTAGATGCTCTCCTCGCCCGCCTCGCTCGACCGGAAAGCGAGGAGGCGAATTCCACCGTAACAAAGGAGGGCATCCTTGCAGCGAAATCTGAGTCTCTTCGACCTTCTGCTCAAGGAAATCTACGTCTGGGAAACCCTGGAGAACGAACCCAAGGCTCTCGCGATCGAAATCCTCGCAAAGCTCATCGCCCGCGCGGCCGCAGACAACCACGCTCAGGAGGAAAATCATGAATGATCTGGTCAAAGTAACGCCCAGCCATACGAAACGCATCGCCTTCGTCTACATTCGCCAGTCCTCCCCTGCTCAAGTCGAGTACAACCGCGAGTCCACCGCGCGCCAGTATGCTTTGCTCGAAAAGGCCCAGGAACTCGGTTGGGTCAAGGAACAAGTGATCGTCATTGACGAAGACCTGGGCGTGTCCGGGTCAGGATTCACCGAGCGTTCTGGGTTCGCACGCATGACCGCGGAAGTGGCCCTCGGCCACGCCGGCATCGTGTTCGGCCTCGAAGTCTCCCGTGTGGCGCGCAACAATGCCGACTGGTATCGCCTGTTTGATCTCTGCAGCATCACCGACACTCTGGTCGCAGATAGCGACGGCATCTACCATCCAGCGCTTTTTAACGATCGCTTGGTACTCGGATTAAAAGGCATCATGGCGGAAGCGGAACTGCACATTCTTCGCGCGCGGCTCGAGGGTGGAATTCGCAATAAGGCCGCACGAGGGGAACTGCGCCGCGGTCTGCCCGTAGGTTTTGTTTGGGGAGAAAAGGACGGGGAAGTACGCTTTCATCCCGACGAATCCGTCGTCAGCACCGTTCGCACGGTCTTCTCTAAATTCACGGAACTGGGATCGGTCCGCAAGGTCTGGTTGTGGTTCCGCTCGGAAGGTCTTCCCTTCCCGCTACGATCCAATATGAAAAGCGAGATCCGTTGGGTCGCGCCCAGCTATCACACCATCCATCAAGTACTCACCAATCCGGTGTATGCTGGCGCGTACGCATACGGGAAGTCTCATCGTGAACGCTACGTCGATGACCAAGGAAGGCTCCGTAAGCGAACCCGTCTTCTGCCCATGGCGGAGTGGCCCGTGCTTCTTCCCGAACATCATCCAGGTTTCATTGACTGGGCCACGTTCCAAGCCAACCAGGCACGCATTGATGCCAACGAGCATCCTCAGCCACACCAAGCGGGCGGCGCCGTGAGAGAAGGCGGCGCATTGCTGCAGGGCCTCGCTACCTGTGGGAAGTGTGGCCGTCGGCTCCACACTCACTACACGGGCAGAACCGCGTCGCCCGGATACCATTGCGCGGGCAAGGATATGGTTGGTGGACGCGGAGTGTACTGCCTGAACGTGGGCGGTGTTCAAATCGATCAAGCCGTTGCCGATGCTTTTCTCAAGGCTCTGACGCCTGCGGCTCTCGAAGCAACACAGTTCGCCATACAGCAACTCGAAACGGACCACGATGCAGCACTCAGTCAGTGGCGTCTGGCAGTGGAACGCACTCGCTACGAAGCCGAACGAGCCGAGCGTCAATACCGTGCTGTTGAGCCCGAAAACAGGCTGGTGGCACGCGGACTCGAAACCGAGTGGGAAAAGCGCTTGCGCGATCTCGCCGCTGCAGAAGTCGAACTCGAACGGCGGGAACGACAACGCCCGCGCATGCTGAGCGAGGAAGAGAAAAAGAAGATTCTTTCTCTCGGTTCCGATCTGCATAAAGTCTGGACAGCGCCTACCACCACGGATCGCGATCGCAAAGAGCTGCTGCGTACTCTACTGGAAGAGGTGATTGTTACTGTCGATCGCCCCGAACGGCGCGCTCATCTTACGCTGCGCTGGCGAGGCGGCACTCTAATGGAATTAGATCTCTCTTTGCCGCGCATGAAGCCTCGTGGCCTCCACACCGACGAAGACACGATCTCTCTACTTCGTCGTCTGGCCGCCCACTACCCGGACGACGTCATCGCTGGCATTCTCAATCGTCAGGGACGCAAAACAGCAAGCGGTGAACGCTTCACGGCGAATCAGGTTTGCGGCTTGCGTCGCTATCGCAACATTCCGCGCTACGAACCGCCAGCAGAGCCACCCACCGGGAAGGTCGTGCCGACTCGCCAGGCAGCACAGATCCTCGGGGTTAACACTTCCACGGTTCATCGGTGGCTGAATGATGGTTTCATCGCTGGAGAACAAGTAACGCCTGGGGCTCCGTGGCAGATTCGAATCTCCGATGAGTTGCGTGCACGTTTCGTCGAGCAAGCGCCGCCGGGTTATCTAGCGATGCTGGAAACAACCTTGAAACTCGGCGTTTCTCGCCAAACCGTATTGCAACGTGTAAAGCGTGGCGAACTGGAAGCTTTATTAGTCACACGCGGACGTCGTAAAGGCTTACGAATCAAAGTAGTGGACGATCAACCGGGGCTATTTTGTGAATAAGGGGGCATTGTGGAGATGGATCCAAAAAGCCTTTGATGTCCAGATCGAGCATCCAATTCACTTTTCTCGTCAGCAGTCCCGTGTACAGCGCGTCCAGCGCTTGATGCTGGCTTCGCCCTGGTCGGAACCCGTACGAAAATCCGAGAAAGTCCGTTTCGTAGATAGCATTCAACACCTCGACCGCCGCGCGCTGGACGATTTTGTCTTCCAGCGCTGGAACTCCGAGCGGTCTCTGCCGCCCGTCGGCCTTAGGGATATACACTCTCCGCACCGGCTTCGCTCGGTACGCTCCTCGCTTCAGCCTTTCGGAAAGGTCCTGGAGATTCCTCTCCAGTTCCTCGCCGTAGTGCCGCCACGTCTCCCCGTCCATGCCCGGCGCAGCTTCCTTCTTCAATCGGAAGTAGGCCATGCGCAGCGTGTCCAGGTTGTAGATGTGGTGCAGGAGCGCCGTGAACCGCAACTTCTTATCCTTTCCTGCTGCCTGACGTACCCGCTCCAGCGCACTCGGCGCGTCTTTCCGGCTCGGTGTCCGGGACGCGTTTTGCTGTGGCAGGTTCCCTTTGGCCAGACCGCTTCCCTCCATCCCCTCCTCCGCCGGTTGCCCGGCGTTGTTCAGGGACTTCCCAGGTACTACCGGTCTGTCCGACTTCCCCGGTCCGTTCGTCATCGGCGTACGTCCTTAGACTTCCCGACACGTCCCAAAGCAGCTGCGGCCTTGGGCGGACTGGGGATCTCCCGGTTCCCATGCGAGGCGCTTGCGTACGTGCACGGGGTCTCTGACCGCGCGGGACTCTGGCACACCTCGCGATATCGGTGCACCCGATGGGGCCTTCCGCTTTCTCCTACAGCGTCAGCGTCCCGGAGGAAGTTTCTTACGCGGCTGAATACCCGGCCCGCACGTTCCCCTGTCAACGCTTCGACGCTGCCCTTGCGAGCAGCTCCGCATGACTCGGGGCCGATGTGGGTCGCTGATCCACTTTCGTATGACTTTTGCATTCACTACACCTCGCCGGTTTAACCGGCGCACAGGAGATAGGAAAATGAAAAAATGGATGAAAGTTGCAATTCCTGTTGCCGCTGTTGCGGTTTTCGTCGCCTGGTATGCATTTCGACCGGAGCGGCTTCTGATCAATCGAAAGGTTGACGAAGCATTGCCGGCCGCACAAAACGGCTTCGCGGCGCAGCCTCTAGAATCCGGACAGTTCTACAGCATTTTGCACCCGACGGCAGGCACAGCAACCATCTACCAGATTGGAGATGGCACGCGTGTTCTTCGTCTTACGAGTTTCAGCACTTCCAATGGCCCTGATGTGCATGTCTACATGGTCGCCGCCGACGATGCCAAGGACGCAGCAACAGTGCGAGAGGCCGGTTTCATCGATCTGGGAGTCATCAAAGGCAACATCGGCGACCAGAACTACACCCTCGCCAGCAGCTTGGACCTGGCGAAGTACCGCGCGGTATCCATCTGGTGCAAACGATTCAGCGTGAATTTTGGAGCCGCGGCGCTAAGACCGACGGAAACTTCGCAAAATCACTAGGATCGCATCCCGGGATGCAGCCCTGACTCATCCAGCTCAGGTAGAGGGACGGATACCAATATTCTCAGCAGCGCCGTTGGCCCACGATTTTGTCGATGCAAGTTCGTCGCAGCTCTTCGTTCAACGATTCTCTATCAGGAGGAGAAGACGCGCAGTTATGAGTGTCCAAGAAGTCTTATTAGTTGCACAGATGCGGGAGCGCGCGCGGTGTGAAGCATGCGAAGCCAGCGACGAGCAGGGGCTCGTCACCATGGCGAAATCTGGATGCTCCGCTGCTTTCGGGCAATTGTACGAGCGCCATCGAGTGAAGGTCTATAACACGATTTTCCGCGTGCTTCGCCAGAGGGAAGATGCTGAAGACGCGGTTCAACGATGCTTTCAGCAAGCATTCACAAATCTAGCCAGGTTTCGGGGGGACTCAAGGTTTTCGACTTGGGTGACCCGCATAGCCATCAATGAAGCGCTGACCCTCCTCCGTCAAAGGCGTGCGAGCACATCACTCTCAGACATCGGTGGAGAGCACGCTGATATCCCTTTCGTCCTGAATCTCGCGAATGAGGCGCCAACCCCGGAACAAACTGTGGCCGCCAACGAACTCAGCGCCGCCCTGATCCAAGCGATTTCAGATCTCCGGAAGAACTTGCGAACCGTCATTCTACTCCGCGAATTTCATGGACTCACGAACGAGGAGACCGCTCAATGTCTCGGTTTGACCGTGGCCGCCGTCAAAGCTCGTGTTTTTCATGCAAGACGCTGGCTCCGGCGGCGACTAGAACGAAAACTCAAGCCGGCAAGAAAAGACTCCCTTATTCGCATGTAAACTATGCAGTGGGGGAGGTAGCCTACAGAGGTAAAATCACACTTCGCGCGTCCCCATCGATGGGATGAAACTTGACGCGCATTGCGGGATTCGTCTTGCCTTGAGCTTTTTCTATGGCCACACCCTACACGCCTCCGAGCATTGATGAATATCTGCGCAAGAGGCTGATGCCCGTCGAGGGTGCGATTCCGCATGTCCAGGGCATCGAGATGTACGGCAGTTCGATTCCCGCGGGAACGGTCGGCGGCGATCTGTTTGAGTACATAAACTTTCAACAACGCTACGACATTGATGCGCGCATTCAGCGGGCCTTGAAGCGGTCGCAAGAATATCTCGAGCCTCTGCCGCTCGGGACGCTGCCGCGCAATTCGGTGGACGATCATGTGGAATGGCTCAAATCAAGGTCGGACTACAAACCGGACCTAGAGAGAGAGTACAGAGTCGCGCGAAGTTCCGAGCAGGTACGGGTCGCCGAAGATCTGCGCGAGTTGTACACCACTGCGGGAGTCCTGCTGGTCGACGCCCAAGGGCATGGAATCATTTCCGCGAAAATTGCGTCTACCGTCCACGACACGTTTCATGCACTCATGCTTTCCGAACTCGATCATCGCGGAAAAACGACACCAGAGTTGTTTGAGCGGATCAACCTGCGACTGGCGCTGTCGGTCACGGCCCGCAATGCGCTCGGCAGAACTGAGCAAGCGAACGCCCAGGAAATCGCGACTATGCTTTACGGTGAGGTGCGCCCTTATGGGTACTTCCGATTCGTGAATTTCGGACATCCGCCGCCGCTCGTCTTTTCCGCCGAATACCGCAAGTTTATGGACATTGACAGAAGTCGGATGGTGCAATTCCTTCCGCTCGGCGTGCAAATCCCGGAAGATCACCCGGATCGCGACAGATATCTGTCACTGGATTTCCGGCGTAGACCAGTGAAATCCTCCGATCTAGCCGAGCTAACGCTGATGAGTCCGGGGGATATATTCTTTCTCTACACAGACGGAGTTTATGACGGCAGCGACAGAGGAGTACGCCAGAAGCTCGAGGAAGTCATGCGCCAGAACTACCAGAGGCCAGCAAAAGACATCTGCAATGCCTTACTCGCGCATGCTCTTAAGGAAGACGATCGTCTCCGGCAAATTGGAGAACAAGATCGTATCGACGATAAGACCGTCTTCATCATTAAGCGCAACTGAAATGTGAATAGCACCGCTTTGGACCCCATCAAAACTCTAACCGTCCGGGCATCCATAGCTTAGCCAGCGCTAGACGTGAGTTCGCTTCCCATCGCCCCGACCATCAGTCACTAAGGCGCCCTTCCGAACACAATCCTGCCGGAAACCCGGTCCATAGCTTGGTAATGGCGGCTTGCGGTGCGGCTTCGCGCGTAACGGACCATAAGCTCGCCAAATGCTGTCGCCGATCCTGGACGCAGGCAGGCAAAGCGCGCCTTTCTACGCCCCCTTCATTGGCTTCCACATCGGAGCACGTCATCGTCACCGGCGACTCCGTTCCGGCGTTTCTTGCGAAGTTCTTCAGCCTTGTAACCTGCATGAACTCGCTGGGACTCATTCGGCAAGATAATGCGCTGGTCCTTGGAGCCCGCTCGTCTCCTGAGCTTGCCGTCGCTTCTTGCCAAGGGAGGCCAAAAAGCCATGTTGTGTGCCTCTGGAAAGTAAACGTTTGCTGGCACATCCTTCCCTATCTCCGCGAAAAAGCTCTAAGCCGCGCCACTCAGCCATTATTTCTAATCTTTCCGGCCGAGTCTCGCGCCGAATTTCACTTACGCCCGAAGCACCGGCGTCCACACCTGCATCGGCGTCGCCGCTCGATTCGCCCAAGCGTAATAAGGAATAAACCTCAATTCCACCTGCCTGATTTCGGGCTTCTTGGCCGTGTAACGCTGATAAAGCGCCTCGCTCGAAGCCGATTTATCCGTCACCGATCCTTTATGTTTCAACACCATGACTCCGCCCAGCAAATCATTCTGGAATTCCTCCTCGAAATTCGAGGAACGCTCCGGCCGCACATCCACCGAAACGTCGAACAGCCCCACTCCTTCCGGCTGATCCAATTGTTCCAGGCAATAAACCAGCGGGCCACGCTGCACCGCAACGCGCCCGTAGTCGTCCACAACGCGAGGGTTCGCTTCGATCACTTGCGGCGTCATCGCAAACTTCACGCTTATCGCGTCGCCTTCCGCCCAGCGCCGCCGCAAAGCCAGGTACTTCCCTGGAACCGCTCCCTCAACCGCCTTTCCATTCACCGCAACCTGCGTACTATGCGACCACCCCGGCACTCGCAAATAAAACGTGAACTCCGTCGGCTTTGCCGGCGTCACCGAAATTTCCGTAGCGCCATCCCAAGGAAACTTCGTCCGTTGCGCAACCTTCAACCCGGTTCCATCCTCGAGATGCCAGTCGAGCTCCGAATTGTCGTACAAATGCAAATACAGTCCATCTTTGCTGGTACTATAAAAATATCCCGGCAAGGAAGCGAACGTCCGCTCCAGATTCGGTGGGCAGCACGTCGTGTCGTACCACGGATTGCGGATCTTATCCCCGCCCGAAGGGTCAAACGCCAGCGGATTGCGGTAGCAATAGAGCGTCCCATTCAGTGACATCCCGGAATTGATTCCGTTGTACAAGGCCCGCTCGATCACATCGGCGAATTTCGCGTCCCCCGTGGCCGCCAGCATTCTCCAATTCCACATCATGTTCCCAATCGCTGCGCAACTCTCCCCATAAGCCGTAAAATTCGGCAGCTCATAATTTTCGCCGAAAGCTTCTCCGTCGCTCCGCGCCCCGACTCCCCCCGTCACATACATCTGCGCGGAAACGAGATTTTCCCAAAGCTCGTTCAGCGTTTTCCAATAAGCCGGGTCGCCCGTTTCCATGTAGTAGTCCGTCGCCCCGCAACATGCGTACATCGCCCGCACTGCGTGACCCTCAAGATGTGTGCGCGTCGTAAAAGGTATCCCGCAGAAGTGATAAACATATGCGTTTGCCGGAAACTGGATGCGATCGTCGCCGTGCAGAAGATATCCCGCCAATGCAAGGTGCCGCTTGTCTCCCGTCGTGCGGTAAAGCTCGACCAGCGCCATCTCTAGTTCCGGATGCCCGGAAAACATTGGTTTCTTATGCGCCTCTGGCCCGAAATTCGGCAAAAGGTAGGCGTCAACAAATTTAATCCCCGCGTCCATCAGCGTCCGGTCGCCCGTCGCGCGATAATACGCAATCGAGCCCTGGATCATGTGCCCCAGGTTGTACATCTCATGGCCCCAGCGCTGCACCTGCGGCGTCATGCGGTCTTTCGCGCGGTCTCCGTCGTAGTACGTGTTCAAATAACCGCTCGGCTCCTGCACCGCCACCACTTCCTTGATCATCTTGTCCGCCAGTGCATGCAGCTCCGGCCGATCTCCCGATTGCAGTGCAAACCCGGCAGCTTCTGTCCATTTGTACACATCAGAGTCCGAATAGACCGGGCCGGTTTGCGGAGCGCTGCTCTTCCCCGCCAGCCTCAAAAAATTGTCCATGCGCCCATTGGCTTCCAGCAATTTCTCCATCGACGGAATGCTCTTATCGACGTTGATTTCTCTCCGCGTCCCCCAAAATCCGTCCGTAATCGTCACCGCGTGCACCGGAATATTGTGCAGCTTCGCGTAAGGCGACTTATCCAGAAACAGCACGCCCTCCTCTTTCCATTCCGCGTCCCCGGCGCTCGCTCCCCCGCCCCAGGACGCCCCAAAAAAATCATGTGCAGGCACGGCGCTCACCGTAGCCGCGGAGAGTGCCGCACCAACAAATTCTCGCCGTGATAATTGAGATTTCTTCGACATGTTGCCCCCTCAGATCCCTGTTTTCGCCCGCATCCGTGCGCCTTTCGCGCATTTGCAGCAAACGTTTACACATCTTGCACATTAAATCATTCCAGTAGATTCTTGCAATCACTTTTCTGATTGCCCGTCGCCGCGGTTCCCTGCCCCAGGCTCCACTAAATCAAAAATAGAGCTCCTCTCCTTATAAATTAGTTTTCTTCTTTCCTGGCGGTGGGCCAGTTTTTGATTAGCCCCTTATCCGCCCACGATCGACAGTAGGCTCGAAACAGGGATGGCTACATGCCTAAATCGGCCTTTGGAGAGTAAGCTGGCAGTGCACGGATACCGCTGCCGGCACTGCCGTACGAAAGCACGGCTTTGGTCGCCTCCAGTTGCGACAAACCTCAAGACAATCTGTGTCCAGCGTCACTGCATTGCGGCCAGCGCGCCCGTACCTTACAAGCGATTGTAGGATCGGGGGGAGGTCGTTATGTCTTGTACGATCTGCGGGTCGAGCACCCAGGCTGAATTTCCCGCTGAGATGCTCATCCACTTCATGGGTCTCAAACATTTGGACAACCCCGGCGTCTGTTTATTCCCCAATATATTGGTCTGCTTGGCCTGCGGCTCGTCGCATTTTACCGTGCCGGAAAAGGATCTGGCATTGCTTGCGGTCGGTACCCCGACAAGTGAACAGTCTGCCGCGCAGCAAGGAGTTGCCGAGCCTGGGCTTCCCCTGGAGTTGATTCTGTAGCTGGGGAGCCGTGAAGTGGCAAACTCCAAATTAGTTGGACGCCACCCAGCAAAAAGCATCGCTTTGACTATGTTACGCGCGACGCGCCGCACGCTCTTCTGTGACCTTCATGACAAACGAGCGGCCAATCCTGCCTGTCATTTCTGACACTTGCCTGTCGTGAGTGCCTGGCGGGAGTATCCACCAAGCGTGAAAAACCGTCTGACGAAAGAATCGGCCCGCACAAAAGGGCTCACGAAGAAAGGAATGAATCACGCCTTCGAAGCAACCGAACATCCTAGCGCTCTGGGGCGATGACATCGGAATGCGGAACATCAGCCGCTTCAGCTGCCAAGGGAGCAGCAGCAAGATAGGCGGCTAGCAGTGAGGAACGCGCTGCTGTGGCCGCAACAAAGTAATTGTTATATGCCGGAAGGAAGGTTGAGCAGACCTCAATTCTGAGTACATTTCCTAATAACGGATTACGTGGCATCGGCTGGACAAACTGAGTTGCTGCGCGGCGCTGGTTGACCGCGAAAGAGGGTGTTCGGCGCACGGTCGCGGCAAAGGGTTTTCATTGCCGGACGCCCGGCGGTGGGGCGATGCGGTACCGGCCCAAACTTGCCGGATAAATCGCCCCGCGTCAGCTCTACCGAGGACATAATGTTGGCATCGTGGATTGGATGGATTCTCATCGTTTCGGGCGTCGCGACCGCGGCCGGTGGTCTTGTCGCGTGTCTTTTCCCCCAGCCGGTCTTGCGAGTAGTGTTCGGTGCGAAAAGTGCCGACGGCCCGACGATGTTCTTGACCCGCCATTGGGGAGCGCTCCTCTGTGTGGTCTGCGCACTGACCGTCTATAGCGCATACTTCCCCGCTATCCGCGCCCCGATCTTGACAGCTGCCATCATCGAAAAATTTGTCATTGTGGCCCTGATCCTTTTTGGGCCCGTGAAGCGTACATTCGCCATGACGGCCATCGCGGCCTTGGATGGAACCCTGGCCATTGTGTTCGTTGCATATCTTTCCGGGCAGTAGGTTTCAGTGCTTGGTTAGTTTGAATAAGGAGGTCCGGCAACTCCCCAAAGATCATGCCCGCCATTGGCGGCAAACGGCGATCTGAGAACTCACTGTCCCACAACGAATACGCCAATTCTGGACGAATGGTCGGCAACCCGGAACGAATGGCGCAATCAGGTCTCATGAATTTACTTTCTCATCTCTCGTCATCCGCCCACGACCGACAGTCGGCTCCAAACATGGATCGCAATTTGCCAAATCCGCACTTAAACTCCGTTGGCACTCACCTCCTTACCTGAATCTCCTTGTAGACTGGTTTCTTCATCCCGGGCCCCTGCAGTGGGTTGAGGGAGTATTCCGCTTGTTCAGGTTGTCTATGCGCGGCTACAGTTCGTTTTTTTTGGCTATACTCACGAACTGATTTCCGGCATGGAGATTCCTGATTGACTGACCTTTATTCGTCGGTGAAAGTCAGCCCAAGCCAAGGCGACTCGATCATTGGTGAGGCCCAGGATGGAAGCTCCTTTCCAACGTCTACTAGGAGCTTGTCGGAGAGAAGTTCGCGACGAAGTCCAAGGCATCGGGTTTATCGATAAACATGGTGGGATTGTTGGGGTAATGGCTTGGTGAGCCGTATTCGGCCTCTGACAGTCTTACTGCACTGCTGTAGAGTGCAAAGGGAGACCGCGGGTTTGGCACTGTTAAGTGCTCAAAGGCCGCATTTTCCATCCTGACCGGAAGAGCTTCAACAGATTGTGCGTGGCACAAATAAGTCTCCACTCGCTGCGCACATTCCCTAAGCCGCGAAAGCTGAACCGGCGAAATCCTCGTCCCTCTTTGATGTATCCAAAAACAGGTTCGACGATTTGTTTCCGCATCTTGTAGAGGGCTTTACCGGCCTCCGTCTTCAGTTTGTCTCGCATCTGCTGTAAGGCCGAACTTCCTTTCGGCCCTCCCTCCACGGGAACGTCCTGGCTCTCGCCGTGCTGCTGTCGTTCTGTGGCCACATGCAGGTCGATGCCTTGCAAGCTTTCCGCGGTGACGTTGGCCTCGCTCCAGTAACCCGTGTCGGCACTGGCCACTTGTGGTTTGCCATGCACGTTCTCGATCACCTGTTGGAGCATCGGCACCAACTGCTGTTTGTCGTTGGTTTGTTGCGTGATCTCTGCTGCCACGATGATTTGTGCCGCGCTATCCACCGCCGCCTGAGCATTGTAGGCCTGCACGAAACTCCCCTTGTGCGCTCCATCCGGCATAATCCGACTTTCCGGATCGGTGAAATTCCGCTGCGCCGAAGATTCTGGTTTAGCCTCCTCGGGGTTAGGAACCTGAGGAGCCCGCCCTCGCGGCTTTTGCCCGGTCTGTTTCTCTTGCTCCTGCCGTGCGGCGATCTTGGCTTCCGCCTCCGCTTTCTGCTCCTGCGCTTTTTGCTGGGCTTCGGCCTCTAAAGCCTCCTTAGCTTCCCGAATCTTTTTCAGCCGACTCTCCCGCCGCGCCAATTCCGCTGGCAATTCATCGCCTCGCTGGCCTTTCCCGTATTGCCGATCTTCGGCCTCGTCCACTTCCTCCGCATGGCGCAGCAGGGCTTCCACTTCGGCCCGCAGTTTCTGCTCCGCTTCCCCCATCCGCCCGTAGCTCATGGCTTTGTGTTTGCTCGCATTCGCCTGCATCTTGGTGCCATCGATGGCTACGTGCCCCAGCTTTACTAATCCGGCCTTCTGGCACAATTGCAAGGCCTGCACAAACAGTTCTCCCAGCTTGGCCAGATGCTGTTTCCGAAAATTCGCTATGGTGTCGTGATCCGGATGCTGGTCCGCCGCCAGATAGCGGAACGCCACATCCTCATAGGTCTCCCGCTCGATGGCTCGCGAACTAGCCACTCCCACGCAATAGCCATACAGCAGCAAGCGCGTCATCAACAGCGGGTGGTATCCCGCTTGCCCCCGGCCATCCGGACGATCGTAGGTAGAATAGATGGCCGACAGGTCCAGCTGTTCCGTTACGTCGGCGAGGAACCTCGCCAAGTGCCCTTCGGGAAGCCATTGTTGCAAGGAGGGAGCTAAGAGAAGCGGTTGATCCAACGTGCAGGCTCGGAATTGGAAGCTCATGCACGCATACTAACGAAGCCTCTGAAGAAAGGAAATAGTTCACCGCAAAAAATCTCGCTATCCGACCAATTTTAGGAGATTTCTCTCCGACACCCTCCTAGACGACCCTGAAGCAGCGCTCCGCCGGGCTGCGAGTCATGTATTAACGGGGTATGCATGGTTCTATGCCGATCGGAACGTAACCGTCCCTGCCGCGGCGATTTTGGTCAAGCTAGCTGACGAGATTCGCGCCGAACGACTTCGCTTTCTAATGATCTTGGCGAGGAACTGAAACAGACTAGACCTCGGTCCTAACAGCCCCTTCCCTAAGGAACGAGTGAACTAGGTCGCTCGTCGCTCGCGGATAAACGCACGTCGCTGCCCAAAATGGGCGTTACGCTGGCCTACGGCACTGTACGTTTTGACAGTTCCCTCACTGAAGTGGGAATCGTAGCTTTGAGGGGTTCTAGAAGAGCGTCCCCTGTTTTCTTCGTTGTTCCGACGACATCGCGTCTCTAGAAGAAGGAAGCGTCCCCATGAATGACCAAGACAGGATTCAACGAACAGTCCTTCCTATCCCGGATCGACCGCGCACGGGACTAGTCACCTATGACGCGAAGGATCCAGACACCAAGTTTCCGCCGATTACGCAGTTACGCCCACCCAAGGGAGCGCCAAACATCCTGATCGTCCTCATTGACGACGCCGGCTTTGGCTCCTCCAGCGCCTTCGGAGGCCCCTGCAACACGCCGACGGCAGAACGTTTGGCCGCAGAAGGTTTGAAATACACGCGCTTCCACACCACTGCGCTCTGTTCGCCTACCCGCCAGGCGTGCTTGACGGGCCGCAACCATCATACGGTCGGCATGGGCGGAATCACCGAAATGGCGACCTCGGCGCCGGGTTACAACTCGATCCGGCCGAACACCTGCGCGCCGCTCGCTCTGACTCTCAAGCTCAACGGGTATTCGACAGCACAGTTCGGCAAGTGCCATGAAGTTCCCGTTTGGGAGACCAGCCCTGTCGGCCCCTTTGACGCCTGGCCCACCGGAGGAGGCGGATTCGAATACTTCTACGGTTTCATCGGCGGCGAGGCGAACCAATGGTATCCGTCGCTCTATGAAGGCACCACACCTATCGAGGTCAAGAAGACGCCGGAAGAGGGCTATCACCTCATGGAAGACATGACCGACAAGGCCATCGACTGGATTGGGCAGCAGAAAGCGCTCACTGCGGACAAACCTTTCTTCGTCTACTTCGCGCCGGGAGCGACGCACGCTCCACACCACGTTCCGAAGGAGTGGGCGGACAAGTACAAGGGCAAATTCGATCAGGGCTGGGACAAGCTGCGCGAAGAAACCTTCGCCCGCCAGAAAAAGCTGGGCGTCATTCCGCCGGACTGCGAACTCACCCCACGCCACAAGGAAATTCCGGCCTGGGATGCAATGCCCGCCGCGCTAAAGCCCGTACTTATCCGGCAAATGGAGGTTTACGCCGGGTTCTTGGAGTACGCGGATCACCATGTTGGACGGCTAGTGGACGCGATCAAAAAACTCAATCTCCTCGATGATACGCTGATCTACTACATCATCGGCGACAATGGCGCCTCCGCAGAAGGGACGCTGAACGGCACGTTCAACGAGTTACTCGGGCCGAACGGCGGTGCCGCACTCGAGACAACAGAGTTCCTGATCGCACAGATAGACAAGTTGGGCGGCCCGGACTCATATAACCATTATGCGGTAGGATGGGCGCACGCTCTGGACACGCCCTATCAATGGACGAAACAGGTCGCTTCTCACTGGGGCGGCACGCGCAACGGCACGATCGTGCACTGGCCCAAGGTGATCATGGGGAAGGGCGAAATTCGTTCACAGTTCTGCCACGTTATCGACGTTGCGCCGACGATCCTCGAAGCGGCTGGACTGCCGCAACCTCAGTTCGTCAACGGAATCCAACAACACCCGATTGAGGGCGTCAGCATGGCGTACTCCTTCAATGATGCCAATGCGGCCGATCAGCATGAGACGCAGTATTTCGAGATGTTCGGTAACCGGGCTATTTACCACAACGGCTGGACCGCGGTGACACGGCACAAAACGCCGTGGGTGTTCATGGGCGAGAAAGTCCCGGCATTCGACGATGACATTTGGGAGCTCTACGACACCAATAGAGACTGGAGCCAGGCGAACAACCTGGCCGCGCAGATGCCCGAAAAGCTGCACGAACTGCAGCGCCTGTTCCTGACTGAGGCGGCGCGGCACAACGTGCTTCCGCTCGACGACCGGCTCGGTGAACGGTTCAACTCAGACATGGCGGGACGGCCGGAGCTGATCAAGGGCAAATCGCAAATCCTATTTGGCAGAATGGGGCGTCTGGGAGAAAACTGCGTCCTCAATCTTAAGAACAAATCGCACTCGGTGACCGCGGAGATCGTTGTACCTGCAAGCGGGGCGGAGGGCGTTATTGTTGCGCAAGGCGGCAACATGGGCGGCTGGAGTCTCTACGCCAAGGCCGGCAAACTCAAATATTGTTACAACTTCGTCGGCGTCCAGCGGTCCTATGCCGAATCCAGCAGCCCGCTGCCTTCCGGCCAGCACCAGGTACGCATGGAGTTTGCCTACGACGGTGGCGGCCTTGGCAAAGGCGGCACGGCGATCTTGTATGTGGACGGTAAAAAGGTCGGCGAGGGCAAGGTGCCCGCCACGGAGATTCTTCTCTTCTCTGCCGATGAAGGCTGCGACGTGGGCGTGGATACAGGATCTCCTGTCTCACCGGACTACGGCTCGCGCGGAAACGAGTTTTCTGGCCGCGTCAAGGGCGTCCAACTCGCCATCGCCGAGGATGCTGTAAGCCTGGATCACCTCGTCTTGCCGGAGGTAGCCGTTCGCGTAGCCATGGCGCGGCAGTAGGCAAAATTGCAGTTGCGTCCTTTCGTTTTAGTCAACGAAAGGCTGAGAATCGTTGGATAGGCGACTGACACCGGGCAATATCACTCTCGATGCCAGAATCCGCAAGTCATCGGGCGGATTCTCGGCAATTAGGAAACTATCCCAACGTCTTGTAGCTCCTCTCGCGACAGCAGCAGTCACTTGGCCGTGCACGCTGGTCACCGGAAACTCTCCCCCGCCCCGCGACCTTTGACAGAAATCTTTAAAATGGTATTCTTGTTTTGGGTATTGCTCTACATTTTCGATGCGGCGGCGCTCAGGCCGCCTTTTTCATTTTTGGCCTTCGGGACGCTGACCTTGCCGCTCCGCGCTTTGCCCTTCTCCCTCGTTTCGCGAAGCGCCTAGTTCGACTGCCCCACGTTGCGGGCTACCTCGGCAGCCCCCACTCTTCTCTCCGTGCCCGGCTGTGGCAGGCATGTTTTGTTCCTGACATCGGCGCTTCGCAAGCCAGAAGCGGTGAATTTGGCCAAGAATTATGTTTACTTGTAAACCCTTTACAATCAGCATTTACAAAAACCGCCTGCAACTGTTCATTCTAATCAACTTACAAAAATACTAAGCCCTTTAGAATGTGCATTTGCAAAAAAACGGGGGGTGGGGGTAAGGGGCCCATCCGCATTTCATGCGTCGCGGATGGCCTCTCTTCTCTGCGTGACCTTGGCGTTCTCGGCGTCTCTGCGTTACCCTCTTCTTTCCACTCTCCACGTCCTTCTCTAGTCGCTCTCCCCTCACCCAATCAACTTCTCCAAATTCTCCTTCTCCCGCCGCACATCCTGCATCTGCTGCGGCCCCGAAATCTCTCTTTCAATCGTCACCGCTCCCGGATACTTCATCTCCTTCAATCGCGCGAAAATTCTCGGAAAATCCACCTTGCCCTTGCCGATCGCCACTTCCTCTCCCAACTCTTTCGGATTCGTCGGCCAGATCCCGTCCTTCGCATGAATCCCTTGCACGTACGGCCCAAGAATCTCGATCGCATCCACGGGATTCGCCTTCCCATACAAGATCAAATTCGCCAAATCAAAATTCACTCCCTGATTGTCCAGCCCCACGTCCTGTATCGCCCGCACAAGCGTGATCGGCGTCTCTTGCCCCGTCTCGTACCGGAAATTTTGCCCGTTCTTCCTGCAGTATTCGCCGACCTCGCGCATCGCCGCGACCGTTTCCTTGTACAACTCCTCGTTCGGATTCTCCGGAATAAATCCGCAATGAGTCTGCACCGCCGGCACGCCAACCTCTTTCGCAAAGTCCGACGCTTTCTTGATCTGCGCCACGCGCGCAGCACGCGTCTCTCGCGGCACCAATCCAATCGTCATGGGTCCGCCATAAAAATCCCACACTTCCTTCCCCGGCCCACCCACCACAATCGATGTCGCCTCGATCCCATATTTCCCGAGCGCCTTCGTCAACTTCCCCGCCAACCCGTCCCCGAACTGTTCGACATACGCCTGGCACGTCGGCAACCCCAGCGCCTTCACCTTCGCCATCGCCGCGTCGGGATCGTTCCCAATCCCGATGATCACTCCCATCCGCAGCGCCTTCTTCCCTTCGTTCCCAAACGCTCTCTGCATCGCCGTCCCCTGCCCTTCGCCCGAATTCTCCCCACGCACAACCCCGAATGTTGGGGAGGGGCTCGCCCCTCCCTCTCCGCGCGCGCCCAACTCGTCCACCGCGCCCGCGCGTGCGATTCTCCCCACACCCAATCCCGCCGCCAACGCGACGGCCGAACCTTGCAAAAACTCTCTCCGATTTCCCATGTTTGTCTTTTTCCTCTACTTCCTTTACTTCCTCTATTTCCTTTACCTCTTCCCCGCACTTCCACCAGCATTCGTTTGCAATCACGACAACGCCTAGCCCGTTCAAGACGAATACCATACATGGCCGCCGTCGAACATGCTAAATTGGCGCCATCCAACGGTTGCCGAGTCGCGATGGGCGCAATCCACGGTCATCGTCAC
This sequence comes from uncultured Acidobacteriota bacterium, assembly GCA_963843265.1. Classification (GTDB taxonomy): domain Bacteria; phylum Acidobacteriota; class Terriglobia; order Acidiferrales; family UBA7541; genus Acidiferrum. Next base: position 64,237 of record CAWJJR010000013.1, read on the forward strand.
TCTCATGTTTCTGTGTTCACGCCGGCGCGGCTCCGTTTATCAAATTCTCTTTCAATGAACTCGCGACAAGGAGCGAAAACATGGGCGCCGAAGGCATGCTTTTCTTCATTTTCTTCGTAATCGTTGTGATTCTCGTCTTGAGCGTGGTCCTCGGTTCCTTCTTCACCGTCGAAACTTCCCAGGTCGCCATCGTTCAGCGCCTCGGCAAATTCGCGCGCGTCGCCGGTCCCGGACTCAATTGGAAAACGCCGTACATCGAAGCGGTCGTCCAGCGCATGAGCATGAAGGTCCAGCAGTTCGACGTGAAAGTGGAAACGAAAACGCAGGACAACGTCTTCGTCCAAATCCCCGTCTCTATCCAATACAAAGTGATTCCGGATTCCGTCGAAGCCGCATATTACAAGCTTACCGATCCCGTCAAGCAAATCGAGTCCATGGTCTATAACGTCGTCCTCGGCCACGTCCCCAAAATGAAGCTCGACGATACCTTCCTCAATCAAGCCTCCATCGCCACCGATTTGCGCGACAACCTCGACGCTTCCATGAAGGAGTACGGCTACTCGATCGTCAAAGTCCTCATCTCCGACATCGTCCCCGACCTCAAAGTAAAAGCCGCAATGAATGACATCAACGCCGCGCAACGCGAACGCGAAGCCACCGTCTCCCGCGCCGAAACCAACAAGATGCTCCTCGTCAAGCAGGCTGAAGCGGAAGCCGAATCCAAACGCCTCCAAGGCGAAGGCATCGCCAACCAGCGCAAAGCCATCATCTCCGGCCTAAAGGATTCCGTCGAAGATTTCGCCAAAACTGTCCCCGGCTCGACGCCTCAAGACGTCATGCAACTCGTCCTGATGACGCAGTATTTCGACACGCTAAAAGACATCGCCGCCAACGATCACAGCAACACTATTTTAATTCCCCACACGCCGGACACGCTCACCGATCTCTTTGGCCAAATTCGCAACGCCGTCATCACCGGCGCCGAAATGACCAAGCGCCCAGTGCCTCCTTCGCCGCCCTCAAGCTCTTCGCAAAAATAATCCGCGAATGATCAAATCCAAGATTGCTCCGGGCCCTCGCGGCGATTTGCTGACGGGAAATCTCCGGGCATTTCGCCGCGACGTTCTCGGCCTGATGCTGAAAAGTTCGCGAGAATACGGCGACGTAGTCCGCTTTCGCATCGGCCCGTTCACAGTGCATTTGCTCAATCATCCCGACCACGTCGAACACGTGCTGCAATCCCACGCGCGCAACTGCGACAAAGCCACCCGCAGCTCCGCCAAGATCCGTTTGATTTCCGGCGACAGCCTGCTGACGAGCAACGGCGATGTGTGGCAGCGCCAGCGCCGATTAATGCAGCCGTCGTTTCATCGGCAACGCATCGCAGGTCTGGCGAGCCAGATGACAACGCTCACTGCTGAAATGCTGCAGCGCTGGCAAGCCCGCGCTGCCACAGGTCAGCCGCTCGACATCACGTCGGAGATGATGCGGCTGACTTATACAATCGTCGGCAAGACTCTGTTGGGCGCGGAAGTCGGCGGAGATCTGGGCGGCGTCGAGCACGCGATGGAGACGGTGCTGACGCATACTTTCCAGAGTTGGGGAAACATCCTCGATTTGCCGGCGTTCGTTCCCACGCCCGCGAATCTCCGATTTCGCCGCGCTATGCAGGTGCTAGATCAAATTGTGTACCGCATCATCGCTGGGCATCGCGCCGGCAACAGCGCCAAAAGCGATCTGCTCTCGATGTTGCTCGATGTGCGCGATGAGCAAACCGGAGAAGGACTCAGCGATCTCGATCTGCGCAACGAGGCGATTACGTTTCTGCTGGCGGGGCATGAAACCACAGCCAACGCGCTCTCCTGGACGTTTTATTTGCTGTCGCAGAACCCCGAGGTCGAACGTGAATTGCGCGCCGAGCTAGTCGCAGTGCTCGGCGGCCGCGCACCTGCCATCGAAAATCTGCCGCAGCTCAAATTCACTACCATGGTCATTCAGGAAGCGATGCGATTGTATCCGCCGATCTGGGTGATCGAACGCCGAGCCATAGCGGACGATGTGATTGGAGGGTTCCACATCCCGGCCGGTTCAAGTATCGTGATCAGCCCGCACGTGCTGCACCGCAATGAAAACTTCTGGCCGGACGCCGAGCGTTTCGATCCCACGCGGTTTAGCAGCAAGCCGCGGGGTTACATTCCGTTCGGCAGCGGACCACGTTTCTGCATCGGCGCCGAGTTTGCCATGATGGAAGCGCGACTGATTGTGCCGATGGTGATGCAGGCGTTTCATCTCGAACTCGCACAGGGCCATTCTGCATTGCCGCTGCCGGGCATTACGCTTCGCCCCAAGAACGGCCTGCAAATGATCCTGCATCCCGTGCCGCAATGATGAAAACGATGTTGGCGCCGGGTCAGAGCTTTTTGATGGCGCTTCTCAGCATGCGGTCCAGTTCGACGTAATCGACCTTGGCGTTGTGGCGCTTGTCGACGGGGACGCGATCCAAAAAGACGACTTGATCCATTTGCGCCCAAGAAAGTGACCGCAATTTCGCTTCCGCTGACAATGTTTTTTCGCCTTCGATAGCGAGCACGCGCCGCCCATCGACTGCAGCCAAAGCGGCGCGTCGAACTTCGGGAGTCTGCATCGCCGCGCATTCGACGGCGAAGGGATAGAGCGTTCCGCGCTCATCCTGAATTTTGCCGCTACATCGCCCCAGCAGCCAGAGCCGGCCAGCGGCGTCCAGATATCCGAGATCTCCAGTCCGATGCCAACGCACACCGTCCACTTCAAACTTTGTCTCCGCGTCGCCTTCTCCGTTGAGGTAGCCCGGCAAAACGTGGCCGCCCGAAACGACGATCTCGCCGGGTGCTTCCTCCGCCATGCGAAGCCGTTCGAAATCCGTTGCATCGAGCGGCGGAATCGGTACGCCCCAGTTTTCGCGGATGACGCGTAAGGAAATCCACGCCACGGGCCGGCCGGTGAGAAGTCCTTTGCCTTGCTCCATGCTTTCGAAATCTTTCTTCGAAATATCCGAGAGAGAAATTTCGGCCATGGGTTCCGCTTCCGTCGAACCGTAGACCGCCGTGACTTTGGCATTAGGACAAAACTGATGGGTATTGCGGAGAAGTCCCGGAAAAACCGGCGCTCCGCCCATATAGATGCTCGACAAAGATGGGATTGCTGCGCCGCTGGATGCGCATTCGTCCAAGAGCCGCAAAAGGAACGCCGGCGACGCCGCGGTCGTCTGGATTTTGTGGCGCCGAATTTGCTCCAGCACGGGCCGTGGAGCGATCTTGCTGGGCGAGCGTAGGTCCGCATCAGGCAAGATGCTGGTCACGCCGGAAGCTAGATTCGCGAGGACAAAGATCGGGAGAGTGGTCAAATCTCGCGTGCCCCGCTGCAACGACAGGCTGGTCTCAAGCGCGCGATGTTGCGCGAGCAGGAAACCATGTGTACGCAATGCAGCTTTCGGCTGCCCAGTGCTACCGCTGGTAAAAGTGACTAGCGCAGGCGCATCGGAATCAAGGGGAACGATCGCGCTCAAAGGCGTCGAGTCCGTGCTTGGACCCAGCCGCTGTGCGCCCGGAAACCAACCGGAACAGAAGGCTTTGGGAACACGGCGCAGGGCTGGGATCGTCCAGCGCAGCAACTGCGCCTTCGGGCTGCCGAAAAACGCTTTAGGAGTAAAAATCGCGCAGCAGCGCTCAACGTGCGTTCGTCCGGCAGAGGGATCGAGAAACATCGCAATGCATCCCAGGCGAAATAGCGCGATGAGTGCCACATACAACTCAGCAGCTACCGGGTGCAACAGCAGAACGCCATCGCCCTGCTTCAAACCCGCACTCTTCCATTGTCCGGCAACTCGCGCGGTCGCAACATCCAGTTCACGAAAACTGTGAGTACGGTCACGATTCCGATGCACATCGACGATGGCCGCGGCGTCTCCCATTTCCGCGACGCGCTGCAACAAAATCTCGGCGATATTCATTTCGCCAGATCCTTCGAAAAGAGCGTGTATTTGCGCATCACCTCGGCATAGTGGCGGCTGATGTTCAGCGAAGTGTTGTTCTCAAACATGAGCGCATGGATGCAGCGGCGGAAGCCCATTTCGTGACCAATGTGTTGGGCGCGCGCCACCAGCAACGTTCCCAGGCCGCGCAGTTCCGGTTGCGGAAGAATGGAAACCGTCTTGAGAATGAACGTGTCCACCTCGAGACCGCGCGCCTTCTGCCCAAGATCGGGGATGGCGAAGAGGTAGCCAACGCACTGGCCGCCGCGCTCGGCAATCAGCACGAGCTCAGAACGCGCCACTGGCAACACCGGTTCGTACATGGCAATGAACTCTGCTTCCGGAACTTCGGTATACAAGAAGTTTTGCTGGAAGGAAACCCGGCTCACCGCATAAATCTTTTCCATTTCGCTTCGCAGATCGACGCATGCCGGACGAATGACAACTCCCGCATCTGCTATCTTTTTTTCAAGCGCCTCTATTCGTGGATCGGGGCGCGACAAGTCGCTATTCAGAGCCGAGAAATAGGACGCCAACGGCGAAAAACCGGCGCGTTCGAATTGCAGCGGCCATTCCGGCGGGTTCGCCGGCTCCAGAAAAAAAGCCGGTTCGTCGCCGCGCTCGGTCACGAAGCGATAACTCCGCCACGTATTTCCGTTCATCGGGCCCACTGCGAGCGTGCAAGATGCCGCACGCAACTGCTCCTTCGCGGCCGCTAAGACCGCGGCCGCCGCGCCACCGTCCGCGGCGGCGTAGTGACCGATGACGCCAAGGCGGTGCTGTTCGAAGGATGGGACTTGATTCCACCAAAGCGAGCAGCGTGCCCTCACTTCCCTGCTCTCGGACACGGCGGATAGATAAAGATCGGCATGTTGGTTCTCGAAATCCGCAGCGTTAAAACGCGGAAGCGACGCAGCTCCAACTAACCCCGCGATTTCGGAAGCGTCAGCCGTAGGAATGACTCGCATGTTCAAAACACCCTGGCCGCCAGAGTCGCCAATAACACGATGCCGGTCTGCCGCAGCCAACGCGCGGTAGTCGCGGGATAAATGCCATCACGGCGCGGCTCAAACGAGTAAAAGACTGCGAATGCGGCCACGCAGATGACCAAAGCGGCCGCGGATTGCAGCAGCGCCAAGCGGGACAATCTTTCCATCAGCACGTAAGGCACAAACATCAGCGCCCACGAAACAAAGACGCAGGCAACCATGACCAAACGGGCCGAGGAGTACCGCGGATAAAGCAAATTCCAGGCAACGAGAGCAAGCTGAATGGCGAACGCCAGCGTGTAGGGAAACAAGAGCTGCGGCTGCTGCCAAATGCGGAAAAGAAAAAGCCACACGAATCCTACGGAAGCGACGCTGAGAACCGCGTACACATTATGTACGCGATCCGCCGCAGTAATTTTCCCCGGAAAAAAGAAAGTATAGGCAAGGAGCAAGATGGACGGCGGTATCAGCCACTGCCATCCTCCCAGCGCCCAGGAAACATAGAGCACCAACGCCGCCGCCAGCAACGCGCTGCCTTGAAGCGTTGTCTTGCGGCCGTAGGCGGTCACCAAAATGACGAGCACCACGGCAATCTGAAAGCGTTCCCATAGCTGAATCAACGGCATGGCCATGTATAGCTGCAGCAAAATAAATACGCCCAGAGGAATAAAGATGTTGTCCAGCCCGCGCCAGGCAATCGCTTCGAGCAGCATGACGATGATGGCGATGTCGAGCGAGATGAGCAGAGTCTCGATTCGTCCGACATCCGAAAAAACCACCAAGGCGACGTTCACGCTAAAGAAAGCAGCGCAGAAGAATGCGATCGAGCCTTCTATGCTTTTTCTTGCTCCAGTGGCGCTGTATTCATGCCTGCCATACTCGGCGCCGGTCAGCGCCGCGACAGTGTCGGCGAGCGTAAGGACAACCAAGGGAACGGCGTATAGCAGTTTGCTGCCCTGCGCGAACTGGTAAAGCAACGCGACGGAAACTGGGAAATAGATTTCTCCCCAGGATTCGCGGCCTACGTCATCCAGCACGCCCGACAAGCGATTGCGGATCAATGGCAAATACCGAATCGCCAAGAGCAACGCGATCGAAGCTCCGCAAATAATGAAAATCGGTACGCGGCTTGAAAATATCCATGGGAGACTGATGGAGATCAGCCCGGTTCCGATGTGCGCTAGTTTGCGCACCCACTCGCCTTCCGCGCCCCGCCATTTGCGGTAGAGACGCAGAATAAAGAGCATCGCGAGCGCGCAAGCCAGCACCGCCGCCATGGCTATTGCGTCGCGCGGAGTCATAGAACTTCCTCCACCACCAGCGCGCTGTAAAAGAAAGCCTGATCTCGGGCAAAAAGTCGCGAACTCAATTCGGCGAGCGGCCGCAACGCCGTGGCTAGCGATTCGGGACGGTGGCGCGGCGCCAGCATGTTCCAGTAAGCCAGGCGCGCTCCAGGGCGCGCGCTGGAGACGATCAGTTTCAAGAGTTGTTCGTAGGACGATGGCGACATGTATTCAAAAATGTCGCTCAGGTTGAAACAATCGAATTTCTGCCCCTGGCCGAGGGATTCTTCGAGCGAGCCGCAACGCCATTCGAGACGATCGAGATTGCGGCGAATCGGCTCGAAGTTCTCTTCTCTCAAAGCGGCAGGAAGCGCGCCGTTATGACGCCCGGTGAGGATCCATTGAATGTAGGGATTCGCCGCTGGATCCAGCTCCGTGAGTGCGTACTCTGTGCGTTTGAGTATTCGTTCGGAGACGCTGCCTTCGACGTAGCGAAAAAATTCCGGATCGCGGCCGAGCAAGCCCATCAGCTTTCGCGAAAAAAACAGTCGGAACATGAGGCGCCACCGCAGGCTGTTCCATTGGCTGTCATAGAATGAGCGCCGCTCGTCCTGGGATTTTGGACGCAATAGTTCTCGGACACAGGCGCGCGAATGCACGAGCGGCAACACCTTTTCGCGGAACAAGCGGAAGTAGTGTTCGAATTTGCCGACCGCACCCATGCCCGCGGCGATCAAATCCGGGCGCTCATCCCAGAACGCGAGCGCTTTAGCGGACAGATGCTTGCGGCAGGCCTGATAGAGGCGCGGGCGCGAGTCGCTATCGATACTGCCAATCAGCGCGAGCAGTTCGCCGTGCTGCAGCTCGCGATACGCCGCCACGCGCAGTTCGAGACACGCAAGCTGCGCCGGGCTGAGGTCGAGTGCGAGCACGCTTTCCGGATCGCGTGATAAGAGGGCCAGCGTGTTGTCCCCGGCAGAAGCAATCGAGAGGCAACGTTTTCCCGGGCCGGGCTCGAGCGCAGAGAGCAAAACGTCGGCATCCTCCCAGCATTGCGCGTAACGAATGCCGGAAAAATCAGCGCGCTCGGCTGCTTCGCTATGCATGGGTTTCTTTTGGCGCGACCCGGCGGACGATTCCGGCGGCGCCATCGAGCTCGACTTCATCGCCATCCTGGAGCCAATCGAGCAGTCCCGGAATCGAAATGACAGCTGGAATTCCGAGTTCGCGCGCGACGATGGCTGAGTGAGAAAGCAGGCTGCCGCGTTCAACCAGCAGACCGCTCGCCGATGGAAACAGCATGATCCAACCCGGATCGGTGTGGTCGGCGACCAAGATGCATCCTGAGGTCAATAGCGCGTGTTTCGGATCGCGCACGACGCGTGCAATTCCGCGCACGATGCCGGGACAGCAGCCCAAACCGTGCCGCTCTTCGGCGCTGCCTTCCGTCGCTGCGTTTGGTTTGCTCGAACGATACGCTTGCGCGTGATAGACCGGGCCGCGCGTCTCGAAGCGTTCGGCGGGCGGCGGTCCGACTTGGTAGGCGGCGAATTCCTTTTTCCTTATGGCCGCGAGCGAGCGCAGATCAGTGGTTGTTGCCGTGCCGTCATTGAACGCGAGTATCTCTCCCAATTCGAGATAAAAGACGTCGCGCGCATCATCGAGACGTCCGATCGATTGCAAACGCCGGCCTGCTTCCAGAAAGAGCCGGCGAATCGTGCCAAAGAGGCGCGTGCGCTCAAAGCGAAGATTCTCACGATTTCGCACGCGCTTACGTGCTTGGCGCATCACCCAAAATAATGTCCAGCGGCGCAGAGGCGAACCCGACAAAGCTGCCCGCATCTTCCCCTCGGCCCGCTGCGCGGAAGGAATCTCCGCTCGCGGCGTCGGCGTCGAGGAAACGGCGCTGGCGACCTCGCCGATATTCCTCAGCAGCACCAGCGGATCTTCGTGAAGTGTTTCGCTTTCTAATTTCAATTCTTCGAGGCAGCGATCGCCGAACTTCGCGAGATAGGCATCATAAAGCGCTGAAAAATCCGGATACTCGCGCACGACGCGAACTACCTTCGCCACCGGTGCTTCTCGCAAAGCCGCAACCAATTCAGGATGCGCGGCAGCGACTCGCGCCATTTCGCGAACGCGCGCGGCAGGTTCGAGGCTGATGATTTCGCCCTGTCCACGAATCGCGTCATTCGCCAGCATGCCGTTGGCGTCGCCGCACCAGCGTTCCGTGAGCTTGCGAAAAACGCCGTGAAAAATCATTGCGAAAAAATCGTTGACCAGAGGTGCGTCCCAACGTGAAAGCAGCTGTTGTTCGAGCTTGTAGTAATGCGCCACCAGTTCGTCGAGCCGCATATCTTCAAACCGCGTCGGAGGCGGAGCGAGCGCTCCATTCAGCCGTAAATAAAACTTTTCGATCTGCCGATCCAACGTCAAATAGTTCCCCGCCAGGCCAAGCACCATGCGCACGCTGCGCAGCGCGTCGAGGATTCGTTCGCCTGTGCTGGCTTGTTCGAGTTCGTGCGCGATTTCATCCGGAAGGCTCTCGCGCACGCCCATCATTTGTTCCATCAAGTGGCGATTCACGGTGAATCCGGGCAGCAGCGCCAGCACTCGGTACCAATTCAGCAGATTGTAGTAGACGCGTCCGCGGATCAGCCCCAGCATGCGGCTGAAAGTGCGCTCGTTGCTTGCGATTTTGGCTTTCGGGACGCGCAGGATGACGCAGAATTGTCGATAGACGCCTTCGTAGATGTAGCGTGCAAAGGAAAATGTCAGAGGCGTCGTGACGCCGTTGTAGCTCTCCGTGATGTTGCTGTTGTCCCACAAATTCAGCGCGCCTTCCGGATCGGGGAGATCGCGAAGAGTCGTGATCGGGCGCGATTGCAACAGAAATAAGTTCCCATCCTCGATGGCCCACTCGATGTCCTGCGGAATTCCGAACGCGTAAGCTGCGCGCCGCGCCAGGTCGGCTATGGCAACGGCTTGTTTGTCATTTAGCGCAGGCTTCAGACCTTCGGCCTCGCTCAAGGCCACCTCGGAAACGCCTTCGCCCGCCGCGGGATCAAATAGATGAGAAATATTTTTTCGCACGATCGCTCGATCGACGATGGCGCCGCTGCGATCGACTTTGAACGCATCGGCCGCAGCTTCACCGCCGACCAGCGCAGTCCCCAAGCCCGGCACAGCAGAAACAATCGCCACAGAACGCCGGCCGCTGACTGGGTCTGCGCTGAAAGCTACACCCGAGACGTCAGCGTTGACCATTCTCTGGACCAGAACGGCTGGGGCAGAAAACAATGAACTCGCTAGCCCATGCTGGCGCCGATATTCGAGAATGCGTTCGCTGAATCCCGAACGCCATACTGCCGCAATTTTTGCGCTTATTTCCCGCGGATCGACAAACAGAAACGTATCGAATTGCCCCGCAAACGAATGCTGCGAGCCGTCTTCATCGACGGCCGACGACCGCACCGCGAAGCGGCTGCCGCTGCCGCACAAATCTCGTAGGGCATCCCCAACTTCTCGATGGATTTCATCCGATGGCGTAAGCGAAAGTAATTCCGCCTTCACGTGTTCAACTCGCTCGGACGAGAGCGCGTCGACTTGCTCTCTGGTGAGCGAGGCTTTGAACGCCGGCGGCGAGATCACGAACCACGGTGGAACGGGCAGACCGGCCTGCTCCAGCCGCAACAGTGCCAGGGCCTTGCCGCCAAGTTCCTGTAATCCGCCCTCGCGGAAAATGAAGCGGCTCATGACACACCCCATTGCCGCAAAAGCATCGGCACGAAGCCCAGACTCAAATACATCAGCAGGCTCCACACGCCCGCCATGGCCTCGACAAACTTTCCACGCTTAGCAATTGCGCCACGGAGAAAGAACACGCTGACTGCAATAGCCACAAAAAACAAACTCAGCAGCAAGATTAGGATTGGCCGTGCAAAGCCGATTCCTCGCGCGGCAACGTACGCAAACCCGGCTGTGCAAGCCACCATGCTGAGCCATGCGAGAACGGCATTCCTCCGCCCCCACAGAAAGCTGTATGTCTCCACGCCGTCTTCTTCGTCTTGCGGCGAGCGAATCTTCCTGCCGATTTCAACGACCATGCCATTAAAGAAACTGACGAGGAGAAACCACAGCAAACCGTGCGGCGGCCGGGAGAGGCCAGCGGGAACCCAATCGCATGAAGTGGTATAGAGGTCCACGAGCGGCATGATGGCCATGTGCGTGACCATGTAGGTGATTGGCCGCGCCTTCAGCCAGCGGCGCGCGAAAAATTCTTTGCTCATCAGCAAGAGATACGTCCACGTGAGCACTAGCAGCACGATCAGTTTCGGCGCAAGCCAGAGCGCCAGCGCAAGCTGAATCGCGATACAACCAGCCCACACCCAGCCGAGCTCACTCAGCTTAATCAGGCCGCGCGGCACGGGGCGATATGGCCGATAGCGCGAGTCTTCCTCGAAGTCCTTAAACTCATCGGCCAGCCGAAGCTGGAGAAAAAAAAGGAATGAACTCGCAAACGCAACAACGCAAGGTTTCCAACCGGGCAGGTGACGGGTTCCGCGAATCAGCGCCGAATAGCTGACCGCGGAAAGACTGAATGCGGCAATGAGCGGAGTGTGCGCCAAAACAGGAAAGCGCTCTCGCTGGTAGACCCACCAGCGGTTAGCCATTGTCGGCCTTCTGTCCGGCGTCCCGGCCGCGGGCCAGCTTTTGGTGGGCGCGCGCGAATTCGTTGGCGCAAATCGCGGACGTGAGCGAAAGCTCGCCTGCAAGGGCCAGCGCTCCGCAGACTTCGGCCAAAGCTCGCGCCTTCCCCGCGCCCGCCAAGCCCATGATTTCGAGGCACGCGCGTTGTGTTGGCAGCGAAGTGCCGCCGCCAACCGTGCCCACCATGATGCTTGGCAGTGTGACGGCCGCATAAAGATTGCCCTGTTGATCCAGCTCCATCCGCGTCACTCCGACGGCCGACTCGGCCACGCACGCCGGATCTTGTCCGCAGGCGATGTAGAACGCGGCCAGCGCATTCGCGAAATGCCCCTGCACGCCGATGCTCCCGCTTTGAATCGCGCCAATCGCGGACATTTTCCAGTAGCGTTCCAGCTGCTCCGGCGTCGTGTGCAGACGATGCTTCAACAGTTCTTTCGGCAGAGTGACTTCGGCGCTGACTTTCTTTCCGCGAACCGTGGTGAACGAATGCGCGGTTGCTTTTTTGTCGCCTGAAAAATTGGCTTCGACAAAGCCGTATTCCGGAGTTAAGGGAGAATTTTCGCGGATGTAATTGCAAACCGCCTGCGTCGCGATAGTCGCCATGTTTTGGCCCGAAGCGTCGCCGGTGGTGAATTCGAGCAGCAGATACACGTGATTGCCCTCGATCGCCACACCGATATCCGCGAGTTCAGCGTGCGCGCTGGTTTGCGCAGCGGCAGCTCGAAATTCTTTGCCGCGTTCGATGCACCAGACGGCAAACAGTCCGGCGCTCACGAGGCTGTGAAACGCGAATCCAGGCGTGCGGCTGACGCCTTCATTCAACATCACGCTCACGCACCCGCCCGCTTCGGTAATAACTTGCGCCCCGCGCGAGTACGAGGCCACCAGCGCAGCCTCGGTCGTCGCCAGCGGAACGTAATAATCGCCCGAGGCGAATATTCCCTGCACGCGAAGCGGACCAGCAATCCCCACCGGAATCTTCACTGCGCCGATGCAGTTCTCAATGTGATTCTGGTACGACCCAAGATCGGCTTCTGCGCCCTCCGGCAAAAGAGCGCGACGCGCCTCCTCTGTGTGCGGTATCAGTTCCCAGCGCTTGTTAACCGCCGAAATCGAAACGGAGCTTCCGCCGGGAATGCGTGGGGCGCGCTCAGGAGACGGGCTGGAAAGCGATTGCGCCACCTCCAGCGCGGACTTGTGCTCCAGAAGACGCTTCAGGAATTTGCCAATACGCTCTTCGCTGCTCGCCACCTGTTTCTCCTGGAGCGCGGAACTAGGGTTTTAGGGCACATCGAGAACCACCACGCGTCTAAAAAGTATAGTTCAGCGTCTTCTACCAAAATACCAAGGCCATCGATAAATCGTGGTGCAAGGTTCCCCCAGGGAACTAGCTGACGGCTTTTGGGCATGGCGGGCGAATGGGGGCAGCTGACAATAGCTCCCAAGTCGGCAGTGGGGGGCAAAGATCTATGCATCTTTTTTGCGCCCATCTCATCTATTTAGACGGTCGTCGAAATACTTACTCCGGGAAATTGCCCGGGAACGGAGAAGATCATGGGAAAGCTCGCAAATCAGGTAGCGGTCGTGACTGGAGCATCGAAAGGAATTGGGGCCGAAATTGCCAGGGCCCTTGCGGCTGAGGGAGCGTCGGTCGTCGTCAATTACTCTTCCAGCAAGGATGGCGCGGATCATGTGGTGAAACAAATTACCGATAAGGGCGGCAAAGCCATCGCCGTGCAGGGCGATGTTTCCAAGCAGGCGGATATCACGCGGCTGTTTGCGGAAACCAAAAAGGCCTACGGCAAGGTCAACATTTTGGTGAACAACGCAGGCATTTATGCGTTTGCTCCCCTCGATTCCGTGACTGAAGAACATTTCCACAAACACTTTAATCTCAACGTTCTGGGGCTGCTTCTGACCACCAAGGAAGCCGTAAAGCTGTTTGGCCCGGAAGGCGGAAGCATCATTAATATCGGCTCCGGTGTCAGCACGATTCTGCCGCCGAACTCGTCGGTGTACACGGCAACCAAGGCTGCTGTCGACGCCATCACCGGCATACTTGCCAAGGAATTAGGGCCGCGCAAGATTCGCGTTAACTCCATCAATCCAGGCATGATCGAGACGGAAGGCGTTCACGCCGCCGGATTCGCCGAAAGTGACTTCCGGAAGTGGGTGGAAACGCAATCGCCGCTGTCGCGGATCGGCCAGTCGGACGATATCGCGCCCACGGCCGTCTATCTTGCTTCTTCGGACTCGAAATACCTGACCGGCGAAACAATTCGCGTGACCGGCGGCATCCTCTAAATTCATCAGCCCTACAAGAACAGGGGCCGCGAGAGCGGCCCTCCTTTTTTTTTCCTGCCTCTTTAATCCGGGGACTGCCACCGCCGAAATGTCTGCCCGGACTGAGTGCATTGGGCTGTGCCTGTCCGGTTTTGCCACGGCGTGATGTTTCTGCTATCGTCAGCGGCATGAGGGAGATGGCATATGTCCGTCAATAAAGTGATCCTGGTGGGACGGTTGGGGCGCGACCCGGAAACGCGGTACACCGGTGGAGGCCAGGCGGTAGCGAACTTCTCTGTCGCTACCGATGAATCGTACAAAGACCGCAACGGGGAGCGCCAGAAGCGGACCGAGTGGCACAAGATTGTTGTCTGGGGCAAACAGGCTGAAATTGCGCAGCAGTATCTGAAGAAGGGTTCGCTGGTGTTTATCGAGGGGCGCATTCAGTCGCGCGAATGGCAGGATAAAGAGGGGCAGAAGCGGACCAGCTTTGAGATTGTGGCCAACAATTTCCGGATGCTTGGCGGGCGCAGCGATGCCGCTGCAACTGGTGGCGGAGGACGCTCTGGCGGGGATGACGTCGAAGCGCACGCGGCTCCTGCGGAAGATTCTTACGGCGGGAGCCAGGCGCCGAGCGGGCCTGAAATCTCTGACGAGGATATTCCCTTCTAGGCAGTACGGGAGAGCCATGGCTTTGACGAATCGGCAGCTTCGTTTGCAGTCGCGACCCAAAGGCTTACTCGCTCCAGGCGATCTTCAGCTTGCCGAAACGCCAGTGCCCGAACTGAAAGACGGCGAGGCGCTGGCCAAGGTGAAGTACCTATCGATCGATCCGACGATGCGGGTGTGGATGGCTATGGACAGCTATTTGCCGGCTGTGGCCATTGGCGAAGTGATGCGCGCAGGCGGGCTGGCAGAAGTGGTGGAATCGAAACATCCGCAATTCAAGAAGGGCGACAAAGTTTTTGGGCTGACGGGGTTTCAGGAATACGCGATCATCGAAGCGCAATCGAAGATTACGTTCCAGAAAATTCCGTCGATTCCGTTTGTTTCGGAAACGGCGTTTCTTGGCGTGCTGGGAATGACGGGCCTTACGGCCTACTTTGGCATGATGGAAGTTGGCAAGCCGAAGAAGGGCGAAACGATGGTCGTTTCGGCGGCCGCGGGTGCAACGGGGAGCGTTGCAGGGCAGATTGGCAAAATTCATGGCTGCCGTGTGGTGGGGATTGCGGGCACGGACGAAAAATGTGCGTGGCTGACCGATGAACTCGGCTTCGATGCCGCGATCAATTACAGGCATTCTGACTGGAAACAAAAATTCGCGGCCGCCACGCCGAATGGTGTCGACCTCAACTACGAAAATGTCGGCGGGGAGATCATGGAGGAAGTGCTGAACCGGATGAATCTGCATGGGCGCGTGGTTCTATGCGGACTTATTTCGGGGTACACGAAAGAAGAGGGCAGGCCGTTTAACCTGGGCTTGTTGATCGTCAAGCGGCTGAAAATAGAGGGTTTTCTGATTCTGGATTACATGTCCAGATTCACTGAAGCGGCCATGGAACTCGGCAAATGGAAAATGATGGGCAAACTAAAGGACCGCGAAACGATCGTCGAGGGGCTGGAAAAGGCGCCCGAGGCCATCAATATGCTGTTCACTGGCGGGAATACCGGCAAACTTATCGTAAAAGTGTGACGCGCGAAACCTAGCGGGGAGCAGAGGTCTGGTGCCGCGGGTGACGAGCGATTCCAAATAGCGGCGCGTGGGAAATCGGGAACTCGAGTAAGTAAGTTTGGCTTGGACAGTATCAATGTGAGGACGGCGTTGGCGGAGGCGGAGGAGTGTTCCGTCTGCGCTCCTCGTCCATGCGCTTTAGGAATTCCTCAAATTTTGGCTTTTGTTCGGGAGTGAGGATGGCGCGAATCTGATCGCGGCCCTTCTGGCGGGTCGCGTTGGTCTGCGCATCGGACTGGTCGTGGATGGCTTTGTATTCCGTGTGCAGCTGGGAAAGGATGACGTCCAGTTGCTGGCTCTGGGCGCTGGTCAGGTTCAGTTCCTGGGTAAGTTGCTCGACTCTTTTGGCGCGCCGCGCGGGTTCGCTCATGGACGGATTCGACGCGGAAACGATGCTGCGATGGCCGTAGAAGTAACCGAAGACGCCACCGAGCGCGGCACCAATCAGAAACACCACGGCCACCCACACGCCCGCCTTCAGCTTTGCGGAGCTATCATTCATCGCGGCCGCTCAGCCAAGCTGACGAGAACTTCATCATTGTCTGCCGGCGTGGTGTTGGGCACGACCGGCTCGCCAGTGATGTCCGTGGCCACGGACTTTGTGGTGGCTACATCGGTTGCCGGCTTTTGATAGAGCCAGCCACTGGCCAGGAGCAGAGCAATCGCCGAAGCCCAGGTGAGGCGCGCGGCAAGCCTCGGGAGAAAAGTCCAAGTGTCCGGGGCGCGATAGAGTTCCGCACTGCGCGCTGCAATGGCAGCCATCACGCGGGGGGCAAACCACGGCCCGCCCATTTCAGCGTGGGACGGTATTTCCGACAGCAGGGCGCGCGCGGCAAGAATATTTTCAGCAGCGTCACCGCAATCCAGGCATGCGGCGGCGTGGTCCTTCAAACCGGCAGGCAAAGCTGCCAGCAGCTCCGGAACTTCTTTCGCGGCCGGTGCAGCGGTGGCCGCGTCCTCGATGCGCATCCGGAACTCAGGACATAGCGCCCGGCTATTATTAAATGGGCCCATTACTTAACCTCCTCGAATCACTCGCTTAAAATACCATCCCTATTCAAATCAGCAACCAGACTCAGCACTCCATTTCGGCAAGGGGCCTACTCGCCGCGCTTGCGAACCTTGTTCACAATCCTACGGCGAGCCCGGAAGAGCCGCACCTTTACGGTGTTCGCGTTCAAATCCAAAACTTGCGCGATTTCTTCGACGGCGAAGCCTTCGACTTCCTTCAGAATCAACATCAGTCGATCGCGTTCATCCAAGCCGTCCAGGAGACGCTCGACGCGCTCCCGGGCTACCAGCCTCTCACTGATGTCTGGCCCGCCTCCGTCTTTTTCCTCGGCAGAGGTCACCTGCCGGGCCTGCTCCTCGCTGAGGTCCGACTCATAAACCAGGGGCCGGACTTTCTTCTTTCGCAAAAGGTCCCAGCACTCGTTTACGGTGATCTTATACAACCAAGTGCTGAAAGCCGCCCGCTGATCGAACCGCTTCAGCGAGAAATACGCTTTAACGAAAACCTGCTGCGCAATGTCCTCGACGTCTTCCCGGCGCCGCAAGATCCCGCCGGCAACGGCGAAGACGCGGTGCTGGTGACGCCGGACAAGCTCTTCAAAAGCCGCCTGGTCTTCCTGCTGCGCGCGCCGGACTAGTTCCCGGTCGTCCGCAGCACCCGCCGACTTGGCGGTTGGCGGTTGGGCGCCCGCCGAACCGGCAGGGGACCCCAGGGGCTCTAGTTTTGGGACGCGTGGCATGTCAATCCGGTTACGTCTAATGTAGCTTGGGTTGCACCCGGGCGCATCAAGTGTTTCACTCGGGGGGTGCCAAGTTTCTACTTGCGTGTACCTTATCTACATGGAATAATGCCGCCATGATTATTGGTGACCGTCTTCGCGCACTCCGCGAAGAAAAGAAACTCTCCCAGGGCGACATCGAAAAACGAACGGGCTTGCTTCGTTGTTACATTTCCCGCGTTGAAAATGGCCACACAGTACCGGCCATCGAGACGCTGGAAAAGCTCGCGCGCGCACTCGAGTGCCCACTCTATCAACTCTTTTATGACGGCGAGGAGCCGCCGCAGTTGCCGAATCTGCCCAAGCGGAAGTCGTCGGATGACATCGCGTGGGGCAGCGTCGGAAAAGATGCACGCTTTCTCAACAAGCTTCGCCGCTTGCTGGGCAAAGTGGAAGAAGGGGACCGCAAGCTCGTTCTGTACATGGCGCAGAAGATGGCGAATCGGTAGTTCTGCGACAGAGTTCATAAAGCTTGCAATCCATTAATTAGAACTCCTGGATAGGCCGCGTGCCGTCCCTGCGCGGCCTGTACTCTTTTTGGTGGTGCTTAGCGTCAGAAATTCCTTCCGCCGCGCGCCTAGAACTAGTTCCCTCTCCCAGCTGCGAACGTTCCAAAATGGAACTTACTCCCACTCGATAGTACTGGGAGGCTTCGAGCTTATGTCATAGACCACACGTGTGACACCGCGGACCTCGTTTACGATGCGGGTCGAGATGCGCTCGAGGACTTCGCCTGGCAGGCGAACCCAGTCGGCGGTCATGGCATCGTCGGATTCGACGACGCGGACGGCGATTGTAAGGCCGTAGGTACGGTAGTCCCCCATGACGCCGACGCTGCGAATGGGGAGCAAAACCGCAAAGGCTTGCCAAACTTTACTATAGAGTCCGGCGCGACGTATCTCCTCGACTACTACGGCGTCGGCTTCCTGCAGGGTGCGAAGGTGCTCGCGGGTGATCTCTCCGAGAAGCCTGACCGCCAATCCCGGGCCGGGAAACGGATGTTTCAGAAGAATCTCGTCGGGAAGACCCAGGTCCTTGCCTATGCGGCGGACTTCGTCTTTGAAGAGGTCGCGGAGGGGTTCGATGAGGGCAAAAGGCATGTTTTCGGGAAGGCCGCCGACATTGTGATGGGTCTTGATGGTGGCAGAGGGGCCTTTTACAGAGACGGATTCGATGACGTCAGGATAGAGCGTGCCCTGGACCAGCCAAGCAATTTGGCCGTGGGCTTCGTCGGTTTGGAGTTTTTGGGCTTCTTCGGCGAAGACGGCGATGAATTCCCTGCCGATGATTTTGCGCTTTTGCTCGGGGTCGGTGACGCCAGTCAACTTTGCCAAAAAGCGGTCCGAGGCGTCCACGCCAATGACGCGGAGGCCGAGGCGGTCGCGGAGCATTTCGAGGGTGTCGGCAAATTCTTTTTTGCGGAGCATGCCGGTGTTGACGAAGATGTTGGTGAGACGGTCGCCCATGGCGCGATGGACGAGGACGGCTGCGACGGTGGAATCGACGCCGCCGCTTAGGGCGCAGATGGCGCGGCCTTGGCCCACCTTTTTTCCAATGGACTCGATGGTTTCTTCGATGAAAGCG
This sequence comes from uncultured Acidobacteriota bacterium, assembly GCA_963843265.1. Classification (GTDB taxonomy): domain Bacteria; phylum Acidobacteriota; class Terriglobia; order Acidiferrales; family UBA7541; genus Acidiferrum. The sequence continues at coordinate 82,617 of CAWJJR010000013.1, forward strand.
GAGCCGCTCCATTTGGGTTCGGCTGCGCAGACGCGGAAGAGGAAATTGCGGAGGAGTTCGGTGCCGCGTTCGGTATGGTTGACTTCGACGTGGAATTGGACGGCGTAGATTTTTCGCTGGGGATCTTCGAGCGAGGCGATGGCATTGTCGGTGTGACCTGTGGCATGGAAACCGGGAGGGACTTCGCGGACGTGATCGCCGTGGCTGTTCCAGATGCGGAGGGAGTGGGGCACGCCGGCGAAAAGTGTGGATTCGCTTGACGCGCTGACGCCATCGACTTTCAGTTCGGCGCGGCCATATTCGCGGCGGTCGGCTTTTTCGACTTTGCCGCCGAGATTATGGGTGATCCACTGCATCCCGTAGCAAATGCCGAGGACGGGAATGCCGAGCGCGAGGATGGCGGGATCGCATTTGGGAGCGTCGGAATCGTAGACCGAGCTGGGGCCACCGGAGAGGACCAGGCCCGCTGGGGCATATTGGCGGATTTCTTCGATGGAGGCGGTACAGGGAAGGATGGCGGAGAAGACTTGCTGTTCGCGGATGCGACGGGCGATTAGTTGGGTGTATTGGCCGCCAAAATCGAGGACGACAACGCCTCCAAGTTCGGATTTTGGTTTTGGTTGGCCTTCTTTCATTGTTGCTCCAGTCGCCATCTGCTGCCTCTTTCGTTTCGACGGTTAGAAGACGGGGGTTAAAGCTCCGAGGGCGGATCTAAAGATCCGCCTCTACAACAGCTTACAAATTCATGTGGGATCATTTGACCACCAAGTTGAGAAGTTTGTTGGGGACGAAGATGACTTTTACGATGCGCTTTCCATCGAGGTGGCGGGCTACGGCGGGATCAGATTGAGCTTGGGCGAGAACGTCGGATTCGCTTGCGCCTGCGGGGACTCTTAGAGTGGTGCGAACCTTGCCGTTGACCTGGACGGGGATTTCGACTTCATTGTCTTTGGCGAGTTCCAATTGCTCATCGACGAGGACCGGCCAGGCGGCGTTCCATAGGCCATCCTTGTTGCCGAGCATTTCCCACATTTCTTCGGCGATGTGAGGCGTCATCGGGGCCAGGAGAAGCGTAAGGATTTGGAGCACTTCTTTGCGAATTTCGGGGCGAACGCCGTTTTCGAGTGGCTCGGCAAGGTAGAGTTCGTTGGTCAGCTCCATGATTTGGGCGATGGCCGAATTGAAGTGCCAGCGTTTCTCGAAGTCCTGCGTGACGCGGAGCATCGTTTGATAGGTGACGCGGATCAGGTCACGCTCCTTGTCGGACATTCCCTTTGAATCGAAATTCCAGCTTTCTGTGTCGCGGATGGCTGAGGCGTGCTTGTCGACCAGGCGGAAGACGCGGTTTAGGAAGCGCCAGGAGCCTTCGATGCTTTCTTCGCTCCATTCGAGGTCTTTTTCGGGAGGGGCCGCGAAGAGGGTGTAGAGGCGGCCGGTGTCGGCGCCGTACTTTTCGGCCATGTCGATGGCGCCTACGACGTTGCCGCGCGACTTGGACATGGCCACACCGCCTTTTTGGACCATACCTTGGGTGAAGAGGCGGGCGATGGGCTCGTTGTGCTTGACGAGGCCGAGGTCGCGCATGACTTTGCACCAGAAGCGCGAATAGAGGAGGTGCAGGATGGCGTGAGTGATGCCGCCGATGTACTGGTCGATGGGAAACCAGTAGGCGACTTTCGCGGAATCGAAGGGCGCTTCGCTATTGTGCGGGTCGCAATAGCGATAGAAATACCAGGAGGAATCGACGAAGGTATCCATCGTGTCGGTTTCGCGGCGAGCGGGGCCGCCGCATTTCGGGCAGACCGTGTTGACGAATTCGGGAGTAGAGGCGAGCGGCGATTCGCCTTCGCCGGTGAGTTTGGGATTGGGCGGCAGAAGGACGGGCAGATCTTTGTCGGGGACGGGTTGCAGGCCGTGGTCCGGGCAATAAACCACGGGGATGGGAGTGCCCCAATAGCGCTGGCGGGAGATGCCCCAATCGCGAAGCCGATAGACGACTTCGCCGCGCCCGAAGCCCTTTAGTTCGGCGTATGCGGTCATTTTCGCGATGGCTTGCTCGACAGAAAGGCCATCGAAGGGGCCGGAATTGACGAGCTTGCCGTTTTCATCGTCGGAGAAAGCGGCGGTCATTTTTTCTTCGACGAGAGGCCCGCCATCCTTTGGCTGAATGACAACGCGAATCGGCAGGCTGTACTTACGACAGAACTCGAAGTCGCGCTGGTCGTGAGCGGGAACGGCCATGATGGCGCCCGTGCCATATTCCATAAGGACGAAATTGCCGACCCAGATGGGGATTTTCTCGCCGTTGAAAGGATTTGTGGCGTAGCGGCCGGTGAAGAAGCCCTCTTTTTCGGCGGTGGCCAGATCTTCGGTCTTGACGGAGCTCTGGCGCATCTTGGCTAACCGGGTCCATTCGATGCTGTTCGCCGTGGCCCAACCGAGGAGCTTTTCGACGGCGGGATGAGTTGGAGCCAGGATTAGTGCGGTCGCCCCGTAGATGGTGTCGATGCGCGTGGTGAAGATTTCAATCGGCTTCGCGCCCTGCACATCGGCGACGGCGAACTTTACACGCGCGCCTTGCGAGCGGCCAATCCAGTTGCGCTGCATGGTGATGACGCGCTCGGGCCAAGTGCCTTCGAGCTGCTTGAGGTCATCGACGAGCTGGTCAGCGTAAGCGGTGGTTTTGAGGAACCATTGTTCGAGTTCGCGGGACTCGACGAGGGTGTCTTCGTGACGCCAGCAGTAGCCGCCATTGATGACCTGCTCGTTGGCGAGGACGGTGCAGCATTTAGGACACCAGTTGACACGGCTCTTTTTGCGGTAGGCGAGGCCGCGCTCGAGCATGCGCAGGAAAAACCACTGGTTCCAGCGGTAATATTCGGGCTCGCAGGTGGAAATTTCGCGGCGCCAATCGTAGCTGAAACCGAAGCGGCGCAGGGTGCGCTGGAATTCGGCGATGTTGTTGTTGGTCCAGACGCGGGGATGGGTGTTGTTCTTTATGGCGGCGTTTTCGGCGGGGAGACCGAAGGCGTCCCAGCCCATGGGATGGAGGACGTTGAAACCGCGCATGCGCTTGACACGGGCGACGACGTCGCCGATGGCGTAGTTGCGCATGTGGCCCATGTGCATGGTGCCGGAGGGATACGGCAGCATCTCGAGCGTGTAATACTTTGGCTTTGCAGGATCGGCTTCGGACTCGAACACGCGGGCTTCGGCCCAGCGTTCTTGCCACTTGGCTTCGATGGCCTGTGGGTCGTAAACGGAGCCAGCTGTCAGTGGTTTCGATTCCGCCAACTTCGCCTCATTACTCAGAAAATACCAGAATATGAACAGCGCGGGTCCAAAGACCCGCCACTACAAAACCTTGAGCGGTGTCCGCCACGCCTCGCTATCCCCTCTTGGGCCTGCGCGATTTTTTGGATTTGCTGGCCGACGCTTTTGCTTTGATGGCTACTTTCGTTTTCTTTGCGGCGGCTTTTTCGGCTTTTGCCGTTTTCACCTGAATTTTTTTGATGGCCGTGGTGAGCATCGAGAAACCTTTTTCGGCTGGCGGGGCTTGGTCGCTCAGTCCGGCGAGTTCCCAGAGCTTGGCGACGTTGCGGCGATCATCGCCGGGGTTGTCGATGGGCGTTTCGAGCAGAAAAGCGCGCCCGACCAGACCTTCAGGAGGGATAGCTCCGAGACGCGGGTGCGTCAGGATGCGATGAAACGCTTCGGCACCGATTTTGCCTTCACCAATGTTTTCGTGGCGGTCAACGCGGCCGCCGAGCGGGATCTTCGAGTCGTTAGCGTGAAAGACGGGAACGCGATCGAGGCCGATGGTGGAATCGATCACATCGATGGTCGAGGTGAGGCCGGTTTCGGTCTTTATGTCGTAGCCCGCGGCGAAGAGATGCGCCGTGTCGAGACACGCGGCCGCGGGGACATTCGTTAGGCCCGCCAGGATTTCCGCAAGTTCTTCGAGACGAGATGCGACGGCGTTCCCCATCCCTGCCGTGTTTTCGATGAGGATGCGCAGATTGCCCAGGGGGACGCGCTTGGAGCTTTGCTTGACGGACTCGATGACAGTGCGAACGGCTTGCTCGGGCGAGGCATCACCGCGCGAGCCGGGATGCACGACAAGAAAATCCGCCCCTAGCGACACGCCGCGAATCAGTTCGTCCTGAAATGCCTGGATCGAGCGGGTTTGCAGCATGGGCTGAACGGCGGCCAGATTGATCAGATAGTTGGCGTGAATGACGAGGGGGCCAAGGCCCAGCTCGGCGCGGCGGGCGCGAAAAGCCGCGGCGTCTGCTTCAGGGATGCGCGCTGAGCCGACCTGCCACATGCGTGGGCTGGCGGAGAAAATTTGCAGAGCATTGCAGCCGAGTTTGCGCGCGGATTCGAGGGCGTTGACATAGCTTCCGGCAATGGAGGCGTGAATGCCGATGCGCAGGCTGCCGTCCATCCAAGTCGGGGGGAGCGGCTCGGGCTCCGGTTCCGGGCGGTACTCGTCTTCGGGGTCGAACTCCGAGACGGGTGCGAGCGGTTGTTCTGGCGTACTCATGGAAAAAATCTGCCTATCCTTAAACTAGCTATTCTAGCACACGCGACAAATCGGCTTGCGCTGCAGGACGCTTGGGAATGGTGAGAGGTTTGCGGGGGTGCGCAAGCATACCGTAGACTAGTGGATTGCTTAGGGTCTTCGAGGGATACAGGAGAACGGCCGATGCTCGTTGTTATGCAGACGCACGCGACGGAAGAGCAGATTCGAGGGGTGTGCGAGCGCATCGAGAGTTTGGGGCTGAAGGCGCATCCGATTCCGGGGTCGATTCGGACGGCAATTGGGATTACGGGCAATTCTGGGGCGGTGGATTTGGGAGTGCTGGAATCGCTGCCGGGGGTGATAGAGTGCATTCCGGTCAGCAAACCGTACAAGTTGGTGAGCCGGGACGCGAAGGAAGAGGACAGCGTACTGCGGATCCCAACCCCGATGGGCGATGTGCTTGTGGGAGGGAAACATATAGCGCTGGTGGCGGGGCCGTGCGCGGTGGAGACGGAAGAACAGTGTTTTGCGATTGCGGAACGCGTGAAGAAGAGCGGGGCGAGGCTGTTTCGTGGCGGGGCTTATAAGCCGAGGACCTCGCCGTATAGCTTTCAGGGGCTGGGATTGCCGGGGTTGAAGATATTGGCGAAAGTTCGCGAAACGTACGGGTTCGGGATCGTCACGGAGGCTATCGACAACGAAAGCTTGGACCTGGTCGAGGAATACGCCGACGTGATTCAGATTGGCGCGCGGAACATGCAGAACTTTTCGCTGCTCAAGCGAGCGGGGCGCGCGAAGAAGCCGGTGCTTTTGAAGCGCGGGATGTCGGCGACGCTGGACGAGTTTTTGATGGCCGCGGAATATATTCTGTCCGAGGGAAATTACAACGTGATGCTGTGCGAGCGCGGCGTGCGGACGTTTTCGGATTTTTCGCGAAACACGCTGGATTTGGCGGTGGTTCCTGCGGTGAAGAAACGCAGCCATTTGCCGATTCTGGTTGATCCTTCGCACGGGACGGGCAAACGGCACAAAGTGTTGCCGCTATCGCGCGCGGCGATTGCGGTGGGCGCGGATGGATTGCTGGTCGAAGTGCACCACGAGCCGGATAAGGCGCTCTCGGATGGGATGCAATCGATCTTGCCGGAGGAGTTCACGGAGTTGGTGAATGAGGTTAGGCAGATTGCGGCGGTTTTGCGGCGCGAAGTGAATTGAATTTTTCTCGTCCATCTTTTTGTGTGCTCTTCCCCGACAATTCGCGCACTTTGGCTAATTCCGCAGACGACATGTAACAATCCATCCGCCTTATGAAACGACCGCGCAACTTTCGTGTGTTCTTTCTCCTGGGCATCCTGCTGATTCTGGGATTGCTGGAGGTTCTGCGGGAGCACCAGCCGTCGTTTTTGCGGCCAGGATTGCGATTGTGCGCGTATGTGTCCACGACGGATGGGAGCGTTACGGATATCGATCTGGTGAAGCTGGCCGCGGTGGCGCGGATCTTCGTTGGCAAGGGAATATCCGGGATGCGGGAGCATCCGACGCGCGCGGAGATCTGGGGCGTCAGCACGGCGGGCGGATTCGTTTGGGTGATTAACGCGAGGGTGAATCAGGTGACCTCGCGTATCCCGGTGGGGCCGCTTCCCTACGCGATTGATTTTTCGCCGGACGGAAGACGGCTTTATACGACGTCGGCGGGATCGGACACGCTTTTGGCCATCGATTGCCAATCGCATAGAGTGCTGGGGCGCGCGCGGACGGGGGGCGAGCCTGTCCTGGCGCGTGTGACACCGGACGGAAAAAGCGTGCTGGTGGTCAATCATCGCGACGGAACGCTGGGAATCCACGACGCGGCGACACTTGCGCTGAGGAGCACTGTGCGTGTTGTCGAGAACCCGGAAGCTGTCGCGATTCTGCCGGACAGCAACCTGGCGTTTGTAATGAGCCGGAGCGTGGCCGAGCTTTCTGTGGTTGATTTGCAGAGAAGTGTTCTAGTGACGAATCTTGAGCTGGCGGGGAAACCATCGGACATGCTGCTCAAGCCAGATGGCGGCGAACTTTATGTGATTTCGCCGGAGGCGCATGGCCTGCAAGCAATTGACACGTGGACGCATGAGGTGGGCGACTACATGGTGCTGGGGTCCGCGCCGACGCGAGGCATTTTGAGCGCGGATGGAAGCACCATGTATGTTTCGGACAGCGCGGCGGGACACGTGATCCCAGTGGACATTGCGAATCGGCGGATCATGCGTACGCCGGGCACGGGGAAAGAGTTTCCGATTCCGGCGGGGCAGACACCGGGAGAGTTGCGCTTCGATCCCAACGAAAATTTGTTGATCGTTGCGGACCAGGCGTCCGGGGACGTGGCCGTGATCCGTGTGTTCACGAACAGTCTGCTGACCATGATTCCCGTCGGAGACGGGCCGCGAGACTTGGCGATTAAATTATTCTAGAAACGCAACTCGAATTAATCTTGGCGCAGAGCGACCAGCGGGTCGACCCGCATGGCGCGGCGCGTGGGGATGTAGCAAGCCAAGAGGGTGACGGCGGTCATGAGAACAGCGGCGGCCAGGAACGTGGCGGGATCCGCGGGACTGACGCCGTAGAGTTCGCTGGCGAGCAAGCGAGTCAGGGCGAGCGCGGAGACCAAACCAAGACTGATACCGATGACCGAGAATTTAGCTCCCTCTCTCATGATGAGCCGGAGAACATCACTTCGCTGCGCGCCGAGAGCAATGCGGATGCCGATTTCGCGCGTGCGGCAGGAAACGAGGAAAGAAAGCACTCCATAGATGCCGACAAGTCCGAGGACCAGAGCGAGGCCGGCAAAGGCGACAAATAGTTCGGTTGTGGACGCGGGGGTAGCCACGGATTCAGAGACTACCGCGCGCATGGGTTTAACTTCAGTCGCTGGAACCTCAGGATTGAGAGTAGCGATGGTGGTGCGAAGAGCATTTTGGACTTGCAACTCGTCGAGGCTCGATTGGACGACGACGGTCATATCGGATGGGACGCGGCCACCTTCGAGCGTGGCGTTCGGCGCATAGGGGAAATAGATTGTGCCGTTGATCCAATCGGGTATGCTTTTTTGCAGGTCGTAGGCGCGCACATCGGAGACGACGCCGACGATGGTGCGCCAATCCTGGTCGCCGCTGAGACGCACGTGCGAACCGATGGGGCTGCGGCCAGGCCAAAAGCGGCGGGCGGTGGACGCGCTGACGAGAGCGACAGGCGGATTGCCGGAGTCATCGGCTGACGTGAAGCCGCGGCCGGCGACGACGTGAATACTCATGACGCGAAGATAATCGGGCGTGACGACGTTCATCCAGAAAAGCGGCATGACCGCGCCGGGAGAGACGGGTTCATTTTCGATTTCGAGAGAGCGCTTGGCGACGCGGCCGTCGAGAGGAAGCGTGTTGACGAAAGCAGCGGATTGCACGCCGGGAACGGCTTCGAGGCGATTGAGGAGTTGATGGTAGAAGGAAATGCATCGCGCGGGGTCGCTGCAGAATTCCTGGTTGGGCGTGATGCGAGCTGTGAGGATGCGTTCGGGGCGGAAACCCGGGTCGACGTGGGAAAGCGCCACGAAGCTGCGAATGAGCAAACCGGCTGCGATCACGAGAAGAACAGCGAAAGCGACCTCGGCGATGGCCAATCCGCCGCGCAAATTTCGAGAGACGGAAGAGGATGCGCCACGGCTGGCGGACTTGAGCGAATCGACCAGGGCGACGCGCGAGGACTGGAGCGCGGGAGCGAGTCCGAAGAGAAGTCCGGTGAGGATGGCGAGGCCAGCGGTGAATGCGAGGACTCGCCAGTCGATATGCGCGCTTGCGAGACGCGGCGTGTCCGCAGGAAGCGCGGCTTTCAGCAATTGTAAGCCTTCGGTGGCGAGAAGGATTCCGAGCGTCCCGCCAAGAAACGCCAGCAAGACGCTTTCCGTGAGAAGTTGGCGGATCACGCGGCCGCGCTCCGCGCCCATGGCGGTGCGCAGGGCGATTTCCTTTTCACGCGTGGCGGCGCGGGAGAGCGTGAGATTGGCGACGTTCACGCAGGCAATCAGGAGAATTAGACTGACCGCCCCAAGAAGCAAGAAGAGGCGTCCGCGCACATCCGCGACCATTCCGTTGCGCAAAGCAACGACGCTAATGTCGGCGTTCCAATCGGCGGGCATGGGCCAGGGGAAGAGTTTCGAGACGCGCGACTGAAACATGCGAACCTCGGCGCGAGCTTGGGCGATGGTTGCGCGGGGACGCAACCGGCCAATGACGGGCATAAAATCGCCGGCCCAATAGGCAACGGTGTCTCGGGAATCGTCGTGCAGAGGAATCCAAACCTGCGTTTTCGACGACGGAAAATTGAAATCGGCGGGCATGACGCCGACGACTTGGCGGCTGACGCCTTCGAGCTCGATGGAATGGCCGACAATGGAGGGATCACTGTTGAATCGCTGCTCCCAGAGGGGCTGGCTCAAGATGACGTAATTATCTTCGCCGGCTTGATCTTCGCCAGGATAGGAAGGACGGCCAAGCTCGGGGCGCGCACCCAGGACGTTGAAAAACTCGGCGGAGACGAGGACGCCGCAAAGACGGAGCGGATCACCGTGACCGGTGAGGTTGAATTCGTGGCCTTCAAAGTATGCTGCGACGTCTATAGATTTCATTTGGTCGCGCAGAGCGACGAAGGCGCCCTTGGGGTAAGTGCCAGTGATGCTGACGAGTTCTTGAGGCGCAGTAAATGGCAGCGGCCGCAGAAGGATGCCGTCGACGAGACTGAACATGGCGGTATTGGCGCCGATACCGAGAGCGAGCGTAAGAACTGCGACAGAGGTGAATCCAGGACTTTTGCGGAGCATGCGCGCGCCGTAGCGCAAATCCTGAAGCAACGTTTCAATCATTCTCCCGCCGCGCGCTTCCCTGCCTTCTTCCTTTACGCGCTCGATTCCGCCGAACTCGATGCGAGCGCGGCGCATTGCTTCTTCGCGCGGGAGGCCGGCGCGAACCAAATCTTCGGCAAATGCCTCCATATGGAAGCGAAGCTCCGCGTCCATCTCGCTTTCCACGCGCGTACGCTGAAAGGTTGCGCGCAACCAAGAGCGTAGCCTGCTCCCAAGCGTCATACTTCCTCCGACCCGGCGATCCAAACTCGCGCGATTGATTGCGCCATCATTCGTACCTCAGGGCCACCATGGGATCGACACGCATCGCGCGCCGAGCCGGGAGGTAACTTGCCAGCAGCGCGACACCCAGCAGGATGAGAGAGACGGCAATGAAGGTGAATGCATCCGTGGGGCGAACGCCGTAGAGCATCGACGCGAGCAAACGCGTGGCCGCCAATGCCCCGGCGAGGCCGATCCCTAAGCCGATGGCCGCGAGGCGAACTCCCAAGCCGAGGACATCCCGAACAATCTGTTCACGCGAAGCGCCGAGCGCCATGCGAATGCCAATGTCGCGTGTGCGCTGCGCCACCATATAGGACAGCACGCCGTAAATCCCCACGGACGAAAGCAGCAGCGCGGTGGCGGCAAAAATCGCCAGCAGAAATGTATCGAAGTGCGAGCGTTCGAGAGTCCCGGAGATTTTCTGTTGCATCGTCGAGAGCTGATAGATGGGCACAGCCGGGGCAACGGAGGCGACTGCGGTTTGCAACTCGCGCGCTGGGATCGCGCCACCTCGGGTGCGCACCACCAAGTCCATGGTGCGGCCGATCCAATCCCAGGCACTGGGCGGCATTTGTGCGAGAGGAATATAGAATTCCGGGTGGACCTGACGATCGAGGCCCCAGGCGCGGACATCCGCCACGACGCCGACAACCTCGTGCCATACGGGGTCCAAGGGTCCCTGCGGGCCAACTTCGCAGCAGGCAAAGCGTTTGCCGATCGGGTTTTCGCCAGGCCACATGGTACGGGCAAGAGTTTCATTGACGATGGTGACGAGCGTGCTATTGCGAGTGTCCCGCGAAGTGAAGTCGCGGCCCGCTTTCAGAGGCACGCGAGCCGTCCCGATGTAGCTGGGCGAAACAATTTGCAATTGCGAATTCACAAGATTCGCCTGGTCGAGTGGCTTGCCTTCGGGCAGCAAGCCATTGCTACTGCCTCCGCCGGCGAGCGGTGCACGTGAAACGACGGCGGCCGAGTCCACGCCAGGCAATGCTTCGGCGGCTGTAATCATGTGTTCAAACGTTTGCCGCGCGACGTTGGGATCGTGATAGCCAGGATCGGGGAGCCCAACTCTCCCGACAACGAGGTTTGCAGTATCAAAGCCAGGATCCAGATGGGAAATCAGCAGGGCGCTTCGGATCAGCAGCCCGGCGCCAAGCATCAGAATCAGCGCGAGCGAGACTTCTCCGACTACAAGAAGACTCCGAATACCATCGCGCGTTCCGCCGGAAACGCCGGAGCTGGATTTAAATACTTCGTTCAGGCGCGTGGAAGCTGAGCGCAGAGCCGGAGCCAGCCCGAAAAGAAAACTGGATAGCAACGCTGCCGCGCAGGCGAAAACGAGCGTGCTGGCGTCGACGCGCGATTGATCGAGGCGCGGCATTTCGGCGGGTCCGTGCGCGACCACCCAGGCCACGCCCCAGTACGCCAGCAAAATGCCCACTGCGCCACCGGCGATCCCGAGAACCACGTTCTCCGCCAGAAGTTGCCGCACGATGCGATTCGGCGAAGCTCCCAGAGCGGCCCGCATGGCAATTTCCTTCTGGCGGGAACGAGAGCGGGCGAGCTGCAAATTCGCGATGTTCGCGCAGCCGATGAGCAGCAGGAAGCCGACTGCGGCGAGCATCAACCGCAAGCTCAGGCTTTGGTCCCCCAAGAGTGCCGCGGCAAGTGGCTTCAGATGAAATGTCCGGCCCTCATCGTAGAGCGGGTATTGTTTCTGGAGACGTTGTGCAATGACATCCAGTTCCGATTGCGCCTGCGCCGACGAAATGCCCGGCTTGAGCCGGCCCATCACGTTCAGATAGTGATCGTCGTGATCCGTTAACTGTGTAGGAGTGAAAGCGGCGGGAACCCAGAGTTCGGTATTGTTGAGCACTGGATCGAAGCTTTTCGGCATAACGCCAAGCACAGTCGTGGGCATGCCGTTGATGCGGATGCTTCGACCCACGATCACAGGGTCGGCATGAAGTCTCGTGCGCCACAAACGCTCGCTGATAACTACTACATGCGGCTGTCCGGGGTTGTCCTCTTCGGCGCTGAAAGTTCGGCCCAGGATCGGCTGCACCCCGAAGGTCGCGAAATAATTGGCCGTAGCGATTTCGCCATCCACACGCTCGGGAAGCTCTCCCGCTTCCAGATTGAAGCCCGCGGTGTTCGAGGCGGAAAGCTCAGCAAAGGAAGAGTTTTGATCTTTGACGTCGATATAATTGCCGACGGAGAGGCCCGGGAAAATATCCTGCCACTGCTCCTGGACATACATCACGTGGGATGGATCACTCATGGCTAGCGGGCGCAGCAAAACGGCGTTCACCACGCTGAAGATCGCCGAAGTAGCGCCGATTCCGAGAGCCAAGGTGACTATGGCAACGACCGCGAAGCCAGGGCTTTTCCGGAGAACGCGCTCTCCGTAGACCAAATCCTGCAATAGTTCGTCGAAGAATTGCACGCCGCGCGCCTCCCTGCCTTCCTCCTTCACCCGCTCGATTCCGCCGAACTCGACACGAGCACGGCGCAGCGCTTCTTCGCGCGAAACACCGCCGCGGACTAATTCTTCAGCATGCGCTTCAATGTGGAAGCGAAGCTCAGCATCCATCTCGCTTTCGGCGCGCGCACGATGAAAAATTGTGCGGGTCCACGAGCGTATCCTGCTCCAGAGCGTCATACTTCCTCCGGTTTCGTGCCCAGGATTCCCGCGATTACATCCGCCATGCTGTTCCAGTTTTCCGTTTCTGCCTGCAGCCTGCGTTTCCCTGCCGCAGTGAGCCGGTAATACTTGGCTTTGCGCTTGTTCTCGGATTCGCCCCATTCGCTGGCGATCCAGCCTTGATGTTCGAGGCGATAGAGCGCGGGATAGAGCGAACCTTGTTGAATTTCGAGACGGTCCTTCGAAATCTGCTGGATGCGCAGCAGCACGCCGTAGCCGTGCAGCGGGCCGAGCGAAACTGCTTTGAGAATGAGCATGTCGAGGGTGCCTTGCAGAAGACCGAATTGCTTATTCATGGGCGCTACTCTCCTAGACGAACTAGGAAGGTAAAACGTTTCCTCCTAGACAGTCAAGGAGAAAGAAACCAAGCCGGACTCCACAGCTTCCATCGCCGGAGAGGAAGTCCTGGGATCGCTCTAGGGGAGAATTAGCAGGAATACAGCACGAGTCAGGAATTTTGCTCAGCTTCGACCGGCCAGGCGAAATTATCTTCTCCCAGGTTGACCTCGAGGAAACCTTCGGCTGGCAGGACGTCGACAGGCAAGCCCCCATGCCACAGGGCAACTCCCAGTTTGAGTTTTGTCTGGCCTTTCAAGCCGATCTCGGAACGGTCGATGGCCACCTCGAGAATGCGATCGAACGAGGCCTCGGCGACACTTTTCGGGTTCAGGAGGCAGAGACGGCCTTTTTCTACCGCGAATTCCTGCAAATGGCCCCGGACGAGCTTGACAACAAGAGCGGTCTCTTCGATTCCGGCGATGGTGATGCGAAATTCCGAATCTTCAAGTTCTCCTAGAAGGTCCCAAAAGGGGTCAACTCGAACGCAGAAACGCCCGTCCTCGAAACCATAACGTAGTTCATGAAGGTAGAATGTGCGGCCATGCATCGCGCCGCCCCGCCGTTCGGGCGAGTACAGACCAGCCCCCAGCCACTCAAAATAGGAACTGTCCCGCCCGTCCACGGAAATTTTCAAATATCCGGTAGGGGCGAGTTGCAAGGCATGCTCCGGCTGGCGCTTGATGGGCTTCGCCAATTCCTGTGGAGCCACCTGGCCGAGCGCGAGGTAGACGGCGGTCAGATGCTTGCGATAGAGCGCATCGAATTCCGCATCATTCGCCGTGCTATGCTCCGGACCAAACCACCAGCACCAATCGCTGCCTTCGGCCGCCAGTAACGATTCTTGCGCTGCTTTCAGTCCGGCTTCGTCCGGCGCGCCATCGCGGCCCTGCTGGGATGCTTCAAGGGCGTGTCCGTAAGCTTCACGGGCATCCCAAAGCAGTTCCCAAGCGGCCACATCTTCATTGTGGCCAATCCACACATCGAAATTCGCGTTAATCCACGAAGCCGGGAAAATTCCGGCATTCGATGGAATCTCGCCGGCGGCGGCAATCGCCTCGCTCGCGGTCAGTGCGCGGAAATCCTGATCCCCCTGGATTCGGCCATAGAATTCGCGCAAGAACTCGCGGCCGTTGCCCGGATAGTATTCCCAGGCGTTCTCTCCATCGAGAAACAAGCAAACCGTAAGTGGCTGCCCTGTCTGCACGCGCTGGCCCAGCTCGCGCAAGCGTCCATGCAAGTCCGCGGCAGCGTCCTTGCCATTCATGCGGCTATACACGAATCCGATGAGATCGGAAAGGTGGTGATCGCGGAAGAGGCCAGTAATGGGCTTTCCCCCGAGCTGAACGCGCAATGGCCTGTAGAGACGCTCCGCATTCGCCGGAATGCCTTTCGCATCACGAAAAAATCCCGCGTTCAGCGTTCTACCCAGAACACCCTCATCGGTGCCAAACCATTGGAAACCTTCCTCGGCGGCGATGGTCAAAGCCTGATCAGATACCGATCCTTCCGAAGGCCAGAGCCCTGCGGGCTTCGCGCCGAACACCCGCTCGTGGTATTCGCGGGCGCGACGAAGTTGCTCGCGCGCGTCCTCAGGATGACGGTAGGCACGGCGCGGAAGAGGCGTGCCAGGATTGGCCACTCGAGCGATATCCGAATCGCAAATCAAGGGAAGGATAGGGTGGTAGAACGGGGTGGTGCTGAGTTCAATCTGGCCCGTCTGCGCCACTGCGCGATACTCCGGCAAAACCAATCCGAGCAGCTCGAGTTGCTTGGCTTTCAATGCGGCTTTGTCCTTTTCCGTAAACTCCTTGCCTTTGTTCGCGAGGCGGCTGACTACCGAATCTTTCTCAAACCAGGTTTCTTCCATCCAAACCAATTGCGAAAGCAACTGCAGGTCTCGCCAGTCACGCTGAGTAAAAGAGACTTGCGCTTGCGCTCCGCCCGCGGGCTGCGCCCATTCATACAACTCGACAAACCTCGGCCAACGCGACATCAGACGTTCATGATTCACTTGAAACGCCCGAGCCAGAATCTCGACTTTGTCTTCCCGCGTCAGGCCATCGGCCGGCTTGAAGGCCAGTGAGAACCACGGCTCGTTAAATTCCCCGCTGGCGTATTCCTCGAGCTGCATGCCCAGAGAAGGCACCACGTTGAAGGTGGCGTGAAACTTCGGGAATTCCTTGAGCATGGCCACCATGCCCCAATAGTCCTTGAGCGCATGGAGCCTCGTCCAGGGCAATACGTAGCGGCCGGTTTCGGGATCGCGGTACTGCGGCTGGTGCATGTGCCACAAGACCGACAAATGCACGCGATTCATCGCCACTCTCTTTCCCGTCTCTGCTGCGATGCCGTGCTACACTCACGGTTCGCGTCATGCGCATCCTGGACCGCTATATTGTCCGCGAAGTTTTTCGTCACGCACTCCTCGGGCTTGCCGTATTCACGTTCGTTTTCTTCGTGCCGCAGCTTGTTCGATTGATGGAGTTGTTTGTCCGTCATACGGGCTCGGGGTCTCAAATTCTTGAACTCTTTCTATGCATTTTCCCTGCCGTTTTCACGTTTACGCTTCCCATGGCCGTCTTAATTGGCGTGCTGCTGGGCTTGGGCCGCATGTCCGCCGACAGCGAGATTATTGCTCTCACAGCTTTAGGGATTGGCCGCCGCCGCATCCTTTTGCCCGTGGGCGTTCTGGCCGCGGCAGGCGCCATCATCACGCTTTGCATGACTCTGTGGCTCGGCCCGATTGCGGTGCGCACGTCGCGGACCCTCGAGGCGGATCTGGTTGCATCCCAAATCTCATTTGCGGTGCAACCCCGCGTCTTCGACGAACGCTTCCCCAAATTTGTTCTCTACGTCAACGACGTTTCTGCCAGCGGCACCCATTGGCACGGCGTGTTTCTCGCTGAAGCCGGCGGAGAGAACGGCTCGCAACTCACCCTGGCGGAGAATGCGATTGTAATTGCCGAACCCAAAGAGGGCAAGCTGGAGCTTCACCTTCAAGGCGGCACGACACACGAATTTTCCCGCGAAGATCCGGATCGCTATTCCGTGACATCTTTTGGGCAGAGTGACTGGCCGATCGAAGTGAATGGGCCCGTCCCCTCCGAGCATCGCCAACTGAGCAATTCGGAGCGTTCCCTTCGAGAGCTCCTTGCCACCAAAGACGCTGGCTGGCGCGAGGCGCGCGTAGAATTGCACCGCCGCTTCGCATTTCCCGCCGCCTGTCTGGTATTTGCCCTCATCGCTGTGCCGCTAGGCGCGCAGCCTCGCCGTGGCGGACGGGCCGCCGGCTCGCTCATTGCCGTCATCCTCATCGCCTGTTATTACCTGCTGACGGTGATTGGGGCCGGTTTGGCGCGCCAAGCCCTCGTTCCCCCATCGGTGGGAATTTGGGGCGCGAATATTTTACTCGTAATTCTCGGGCTCTCGTTGCTTCCCCGCATGGAGCAGTTCCGGGGCGAAAACCCCTGGTTCAAGCCCACTGTTCGATTCCGGACCTGGGCCAGGTTACTTCGGCGCAGGAAATCCCGCGTGCGCGCGGCCGCCTTCGCACGCATCCCGAACGGACAGACTGAACTGGCCGAGAATGGCGTGCAATCGAGCGGCAGTTTCCCTCGTTTGATGGACATTTACATCTTGCGCCGTTTCCTCTTTTATTTCGCGTTGCTCATGGCAGCGTTCATCTTCCTCTTCGAGACGTTCACCTTCTTCGAGTTGCTCGACGACATCGCGCGTCATCGCATCGCTTTTCTGATCGTCGTCGATTATTTCCGCTATTTGACTCCCTACCTGCTTTATAACCTTGCGCCGCTGAGCGCACTCGTGGCCGTTCTGGTAACGCTCGGAGTCATGAGCAAAAATAATGAAATCGTGGCCTGCAAAGCGAGCGGAATAAGTCTCTACCGCCTGGCCGTGCCTCTACTTTTCGCCGGCCTGGCACTGGCTGGCAGCATGCTCATGCTGGACGAAACCTATCTCCCTTATGCTAACCAGCGCCAGGACGCCCTGCGCAACCAAATCAAAGGCCGCCCGCCGCAGACCTACACGCATCCGGAGCGCTGGATTTTTGGCAACAACGAGAAAATCTACAACTACGACCTTTTCGACCCGTCGCAAAACCTGTTCGGCGGTCTTAGCGTCGTGGAACTTGACCCGGCCACATTTCAGATGAAGCGGCGTATTTTCGCCGCGCGTGCGCAATGGTCCGAATCGGAAAAAGTCTGGGTTCTCGAGGGGGGCTGGGTCCGGGATTTCTCCGGCAGCACCATCACTCGCTACGACCGCTTTACCGTCACGTCATTGTCCGAGCTTTCCGAGCCTCCGAGCTACTTCAATCGCGAAGTACGCCAGGCCTCGCAGATGAACTGGGGAGCGTTGCGTCGATACATTGCTGACCTGCACAAAGCTGGATTCGACGTCTCCAATCTCACCGTGCAATGGCATGTCAAACTGGCCTTCCCGCTCATCGCCCCGATCAGCATGTTGCTTGCGATTCCCTTTGCTCTGCTGGTCGGAACCCGTGGTGCGTTGGGGGGAGTCGCCCTTGGCGTGGCGATTGGCATCGTGTATTGGACGGCCGCGCGCCTGCTCGAAGCTATGGGCGGCGTGGGCCAACTGCCGCCGTTTCTTGCGGCCTGGTCTACGGACATCACTTTCTTCTTCCTGGGGCTCTACTTCTTCTTCAAGATGCCGACGTGAAGCAAAAAGCCGCCGGAAGCGTATGCATCGCTTGCGATGTCTGCCCGCCGACGGCTTCTAGTATTGCTTTAGATTCTCTTCCAAGAATTGTTTTCTACTTCTTCGCCCTCTTTTTCTTGGCTTCCTCTTCTTCAACCATTGCTTGAGCTGCGGCAAGCCGCGCTACTGGCACGCGAAACGGCGAGCAACTCACATAGGTCAGGCCCGCGCGATGGCAGAACTTGACGCTATCCGGGTCTCCTCCGTGTTCCCCGCAAATACCCAACTTGATGCCGGGACGGGTTTTGTTCCCCTTCGCCACCGCCATTTCGATGAGTTGCCCTACGCCCGCCTGATCGATGGTAGCGAACGGATTCTTTTTGACGATCTCGAGTTCCTGGTAAGGCCCGAGGAAGGAGCCGGAATCATCACGGCTCATGCCCAGGCAGGTCTGCGTCAAGTCGTTGGTGCCGAAGCTAAAGAACTCAGCCGTCTGGGCAATTTCATCGGCTGTAAGCGCACCGCGAGGAACCTCAATCATTGTGCCCACCAAATAATTCAGCTTCACACCTTCTTCCTTCATGACCTCATCAGCGATGCGATGAACGACCTCGACCTGCAGGTCCAGCTCTTTCTTGAAACCCACAAGCGGAATCATGACTTCAGGATGCACCTTGATGCCAGCCTTCTGAACCTCTGCCGCCGCCTCGAATACGGCGCGGGACTGCATCTCTGAAATCTCGGAATAAACAATTCCCAGACGGCAGCCGCGGAAACCGAGCATTGGATTGAATTCATGCAATTCTTTAACTCTCTGGTGGATTTTTTCGACCGGTACTCCCATCTTCTTCGCGAGAGCGCTCTGCGCCACATGGTCGTGGGGCAGGAACTCATGCAGCGGTGGATCAAGGAACCGGATGGTCGCCGGGTAACCCTTCAGCTCTTTGAACATGCCGATGAAATCCTCCCTCTGATAGGGCAGGATTTTCGCCAGCGCTTCTCTTCTGTGCTCCTTGGTGTCCGCCAAAATCATCTCGCGCATGGCGTCGATGCGATTGCCTTCAAAGAACATGTGCTCCGTGCGGCAAAGCCCGATGCCCACTGCACCAAATGCGATGGCATGTGCCGTCTGTTCTGGAGTGTCGGCATTGGTTCGAACGGCGAGGCGCGTTGCCTTGGCACACCAGTCCATCAACTTCTTGAAGTTTTGGTAAGTCTGGCTCTTGCTGGGCTCGAGCGACTTTTCGATCAGCACTTGGACGATTTCGGAAGCGGCGGTCGGAATCTGGCCCGGATAGACCTCACCGGCGGTGCCATTGATGGAAAGAAAGTCTCCTTCATTATACGTTTTGCCATCGACTGTCATGGTTTTGGCAGCGTAATCGATCTGGAGAGCCGCTGCGCCGCAGACGCAGACCTTTCCCATCTGGCGAGCGACGAGAGCTGCGTGAGAACTGACCCCGCCCTTTGCCGTGAGAATGCCTTCGGCCGCGATCATGCCGCGCAAATCTTCTGGAGAGGTCTCATTGCGAACGAGCAGAACCTTCTCCCCTTTTTCTGCAGCCGCCGCAGCGCGATCCGCGTTCAAATACATACGGCCAGCTGCCGCTCCGGGACCTGCGGGCAGTCCCTTGGCGATGACTCTTGCCGCTGCAACCGCTTTCCGATCAAACACCGGCGCCAGCACTTGGTCCAACTGATCAGCCGGGACCCGCTTGATGGCCGTCTTCCAATCGATAAGTTTCTCCTTCTCCATTTCGATGGCGAAGCGAACGGCCGCTAGCCCTGTTCGTTTACCGTTGCGCGTCTGGAGCATGAAGACTTTTTCATCTTGAATCGTAAATTCAAAGTCCTGCACATCCTTAAAGTGTTTCTCTAAGGTTTGGCGGATTTTCTCCAACTCGTGAAAAGCCTTCGGCATGTAATTCTTGAGCTGCGCAACCGGTTCGGGAGTGCGTACCCCGGCCACCACGTCTTCGCCTTGCGCGTTAATGAGGAACTCGCCGTAGAACACTTTCTCGCCCGTTGCCGGATCGCGCGTGAAGGCCACGCCGGATCCGGATTTGTCGCCCGTATTGCCGTAGACCATCGCCTGCACGTTTACGGCGGTGCCCCATTCAGACGGGATGTTGTACTTGCGCCGATAAACCACCGCGCGGTCATTCATCCACGAACCGAACACGGCGCCCACCGCTCCCCACAGTTGTTTCCAGGCATCCTGCGGAAATTCCTTGCCGGTGTGTTCCTTGATCAGCTTCTTGAACCGAACCACGAGCTCCTGAAGGTCGCCAACTGTCAGCTTCGGGTCGTCGACATCCGCATGGTGTCGTTCATGCTTGAGGCCATGAATCACAACTTCGAATGGCTCGTGGTCCTCGTCCGGGCGTTTTTGCACGTTCATGACAACGTCGCCATACATCTGAATGAATCGGCGATAACAATCCCAGGCAAAACGCTCGTTCTTGGTGGCCTTGGCAAGCGTGAGCACGGTTTCATCATTCAGTCCGAGATTCAAAATAGTGTCCATCATGCCCGGCATCGAATCGCGGGCGCCGGAGCGAACAGACACCAGCATCGGCATCGCTTTGTTGTCGCCAAATTTCGTCCCCATTATCTTTTCCACGCGCGCAACGGCCTTCTTGGTCTCCGCCTCGAGTGCCTTGGGATAGGTTTTCTTGTTTCCGTAAAAGTACGTGCAAACTTCTGTCGTGATGGTAAAACCGGGAGGCACAGGCAAGCCAATCCGGCTCATCTCCGCAAGCCCCGCGCCCTTGCCACCCAAGAGAGCGCGCTGCGTCCCGTCACCTTCTGCCTTGCCTGCTCCGAAAAAATACACCCATTTAGCCACGGCATTCCTCGCTTGTCGTATTTTGAATTTTGAAAACCATTTAGCAACTGCCTATTCCAGTACGGCGCCCGGAAGAATTTGTCGGCACGCCGACTCGATCCCAGTTTCTGCAACTTAAAGTCAAACTTCATCTTCTTTATCGGCGTTCCTCCCCGCCCAACTCAGCAAAGTCCGCGATTGTCGTGAACTCCCGGAGAATCTCAGACAGCAGCGCCAGCCGGTTTTTTCGCACCGGCTCATTCTCCGCCATCACCATAACCTTCTCAAAAAAATCATCCACTGCCTTACGCAGCCCGGCGATTACCTCAAGTGCTTCTTGATATTTCCCTGCCCGCTTCTCCGCCTGAACCTTAGACGCTGCCGAACCTACGGCAGTGAACAATTCGCGTTCCGCGGCGTTTTCAAACAGATCAGCCTGAATTCCTGGCCATTCGTCTTTCTTAAAATTGGACTTCTCAAGGATATTCCGAATCCTCTTGAAGGATACGGCAAGCGGCTCAAAATTTTTCGACTTGCGGATGGCTTTCAGCGCGATGAGGCGTTTGTGCGCATCCACCAAATCGTCGACCCCCGCGCGAAATACGGCGTTGACTTCGTCGTAGCCGAACTTCTCCCGCTCTCGGAACACAAACTTTGCGCGGTCCAGCAGAAATTCGAGGACCTGCGCCTCCTGCTCCGAGGTCACTCCGCGCTTGGGTGGATTTGTGAGCAGCGCTTTGGCGGCCGCGCCGACTGCCAGCGACACGGAAACGGGCACCTTTCGCTCCAGAATAATTTTCACGATCCCCAGAGCGGCGCGGCGCAGCGCGTACGGATCACTTGAACCCGTTGGCACCAGGCCCACAGCAAAGCAACCAACAATCGAATCTAGCTTGTCGCCCAAAGCAACCGCACAGCCGGTCAGATTCCGCGGGATCGGATCATCCAGCCCGACGGGGCGGTAATGATCGTAAATGGCGTCGGCGACGTCATCCGGTTCGCCCTGTGCGCGCGCATAAAGCCCACCCACAATCCCCTGCAACTCGGTAAACTCTCGCACCATCTCGGTTGCCAGATCACACTTGGAAAGTTCCGCAGCGCGGTCGGCGTCCGCAACGTGCGCTTGCACCATTCCTCGGCTGAACCATTGCTCAGCAAGCCATCGGGCAATCGCGCGCACGCGTTCGACTTTATCTCGGTAGCTCCCCAGTCTCGACTCGTAAGTGACGCGCTCCAGCTTCGGCAAATAGTCGGCGAGCCGACATTTCTGATCGGCCTCCCAAAAAAATTGCGCATCCGCCAGTCGCGCCCGCAGTACCCGTTCATGCCCGGCGCACACCAAACCCTTCGGATCTTTTGGCAGATTGATCACCGCAAGAAAATGCGGTGCCACTTCCCCGCCCCGCTTTTCGACCGCGAAATATTTTTGGTGCCCGCGCATCACCGTAATCAAAATTTCGTCCGGCAAAGCCAAAAACGCCGGATCGAATTTTCCTTCAAGCACGCCCGGACATTCGTTCAAATATGTCACCAGCCGGAGCAACTCCGCGTCTTCATGGATTTTGTACCCGCCTCGTTTTGCGTGTGCCGCCAACTCCCTCATAATTTTCTCTTTGCGGTCCGCGGGACGCACGATCACTCCATTCGCGTGTAGCTTCTTCTCATAGTCCGCGAAGTCTCTTACGCGATGCGCACCTTTACCGAGAAACCGGTGTCCGAACGTCACATCTCCCGCCGCAACTCCCGCAAACGAAAATTTCAGCGGCTTGCCGTTTGCCACGGCAACGATCCAGCGGATCGGCCGGATGAATCTCGCTCCATCAATCCCCGTCCAGGTCATCGAGCGCGGCCAAGACAGATCATGGATCACGCGTGGAAGAATCTCTGTCAAAATCTGTTCGGCCGTCCGCCCGCGCTTCACTTGTTTCGCTGCCAGGTACTCGCCCTTGGGAGCCTTCACCACGTAGATATCTTTTAGGGAAAGCCCCTGTTTTTCCGCGAAGCTGTGGGCCGCCCTTGTCGGCTCGCCGACAGCATCGTACGCCACCGACTTCGGCGGACCCGTCACCTCGTTGACCACATCCGCCTGCTTCCCTCGAACTCCCCGCACGTATGCCACGAGCCGTCGTGGCGCACTGAACGTTTCCACGGTTACGCCATCGGAAAGATTCTCAGCAGCCAGGAGTTTTTCGAGATTCGCGCGCAGATCCTCTTCCGCCTTCGGCAGCATCCCGGCCGGAATCTCTTCACTTCCCACTTCAAGCAATACTTCAATTCTCTTTTCGATCACCTTCTCCTTCGCGGGACTCATCCGCGCACCTCGCGGCGCACGGCAGGTCCGCCAATCTGTTCGAGATACGCCCCAGCAGTGCGGCAGGCCACCGTTCGCACACGCGCCATCAGCGCCGCGCGTTCCGTCGTCGATATAACGCCTCGCGCATCCATCAAATTAAAGAGATGCGAGCATTTCAGGCAGTGGTCGTAAGCCGGAAGCAGCGGATACCGCTGCCGCTCCTTCCCCTCCGTCCCGGCAAACCCGTCGAGAAGTTCTTTGGCTTGTTTCTCGTGCAGCTCAAACTCAGCGCGAATTGACTTAGCGTCGCTGCGATTAAAACTGTACTCGGAGAACTGCTGCTCCTCGGCCAAGCGAATATCGCCATACGATTTGTCCGCCGACCAACGGAGATCGTAAACACTCTCCACACTCTGCAAAAAAGCGCAGATGCGCTCCAATCCATACGTCAGCTCCACCGAAATCGGGTCCAGGTCAATTCCCCCGCTCTGCTGAAAGTAAGTGAACTGGGTAATCTCCAATCCGTCCAGCAAAACCTGCCAGCCAATCCCCCAGGCGCCCAGAGTAGGTGATTCCCAGTTGTCCTCCTCGAACCGGATGTCATGCTCCTTCAAGTTGATGCCGATAGCGGCCAAACTCTGGAGGTAGACATCCTGCACGTCAGCAGGCGAGGGCTTCAGAATGACTTGAAATTGTGTGTGCTTGTAAAGCCTGTTGGGGTTCTCGCCATATCGTCCATCGGCAGGACGGCGGCTGGGCTGCACGTAAGCCACGCGATACGCCGCTGGTCCAAGCACGCGAAGAAATGTTTCCGGATGCATCGTGCCAGCGCCCACTTCAACGTCATACGGCTGCTGCAACACGCATCCCTGTTTCACCCAAAAATGAGAGAGTTTCAAAACTAAATCTTGAAAGGTGAGGCCAGTCGGCTTTTTCTCAAGTTTTACTTTAGCAGTCAAGTCGTCTCCAGAAGCTTGCGAGTCGTTAGCGGTTTCTCCGTGTGGTGCTCGATCCAGTTCAAGGATGCCTCTCGTAGTTCCGCCGCGGGTTGGTGCATCCCGGAAGAAAATTCAATCTTGTCCAGTTTCTCGCCCGCAAACCGTTCCGCCAGTTGCCTTCCCTCGACATGCAGCGCCTTCATTCCACTACGCCGGCACTTTTCGCAAAAGAGCCCAGCCTCCCATGGCGCGTGATACGCCGCGTGCGAACCAAACGCCGCGCCGCAAGCGGCACATCGATCAAACTGCGGCAAGTAGCCCCCAAGCCGCACCGTCCAAAACGCGAAGTAACTCAGAGGCAACTGCCATGCGCCCGTTCGTTCAATTTCGCGCACCGTAAGCAAGAGCAGCCGGAACATGGCCTCTGCCGTTTCATGCTCCGGCAGAACCTGCTCGGAAACTTCGCTGACCACCGCGAGCCCCGTGCTCAGCTCATAGTTACTCTGCGCCTTGTGAAACGATTCCAGTAGTTCGCATTGCTGAATTCGTACCAGGTCCCGCGTCTCCTTCTCGATGTACCAGAGCTGGACATGCGACAGAATCTCCAGCGTCGACCCGTAACGGTTCTTGATCCGCCGCGCGCCGGCTGCCACACCTCGCATGCGTCCCGAGGTTCGCCCGAAAAAACTCACCAGGCGGTCCGCCTCTCCCAGCGAAAAGGTCTTCAAGATAATGGCTTCCGTTTCCCTGGCAGGCATGAGCAGTCGGCGCGCCGACGCTTCGGCGGACACTGTGAAGAGTTACGTCCGATTCGCGCACACGCAGGACTAATTTAATTATCACACACTCTCGCCCTGCGCAATGTTTACGTAATCCTGCTCTGAAAAATTTTAACTGTGAGCTCTAACGAATCGCTCGGAAAAGCTGTCGCCGGAAGCTGCGGCCAAACAGCTGATTACACATCCGCGTCCTAGGAAAAGAGCCCATCCAGATTCTGTTAACCAGCGCCCCATCGCGACCAACATTATCGGACGCGCTAGTCGCTCTGATGCCGCTTGCTTTTTCCCGCTCTTTCGATACCCTGCACCACTACCTTATGCGCGCGCCACGATTCGACATCCTGGGCATCGGCGAGAACGCTACCGATACCGTCCTCCGCCTCGCCCAATTCCCCGCCCTCGGCACTAAGGTAGAAATGCTCGGTGCACGCATCATGCCAGGAGGCCAGGTCGCCACGTCCCTGATCGCTTGCCAGCGCTGGGGCCTGCGTACGCACTACGTCGGCGTCGTCGGTGAGGACCCCGCCGCCGAAATCCATCGCCGCGAACTCCGACGCGCAGGTGTCCGCGCCGAGTTGGTCCATGTCCCGCGCAGCCTCAGCCAACTCTCGTTCATTTTCGTCGATACCAGCTCCGGAGAACGCACCATCGCATGGATCCGCGATCCGCGTTTGACTGTCTCCCCCTCGTTTCTCAAACGAACTTGGGTGACCTCCGCGCGGCTCTTGCATGTGGATGGGCACGACCCGGCAACCACGAGCCTCGCAGCCTCCTGGGCTCGCGCCTCCGGAATTCCGGTCGTCGCCGATTTGGACCACATGAATCCCCGGCTCCAGCGTCTTCTTCCGTTCGTCGATTATCCAGTTACGTCCAAGGAGTTCCCCCTCGATGCCACGGGCGAAAGGAGCCTCCCGAAATCGCTCCCTCTGCTTCAGCGCAAGTACGGCTTCCGCGCCTTCTGCGCAACGCTGGGCGAGAGCGGCGCTCTCGCTTGGGATGGCCACCGCTTCTGGTATGCTCCCTCATATAAGGTCCGCGTAGTGGACACAACTGGCGCAGGTGACCTCTTCCATGCCGGATTTTCTTACGGGCTGCTGCATGGGTGGGACCTGCAGCGGATTCTCGACTTTTCTTGCGCGGCAGCCGGCCTGAATTGCGAGGCATTGGGTGCGCGGGGAGGGATTTGCAGCTTGTCCAAAATAAAGGATTTGCAGCGCGGCGGTCGCAGGAATCGCTCATTCTACTCGGCGTCACAATTAGAGGGCGCCGCCAGAGCAGCACTCTTGAAAAGGTGGGGCTAAAACGGGCGCCCGGCCATAACAAATCGCGAGACGGAGCACTGGGGTTCCCACACTAGCGCATGTTCATCCCTCTTAAAGACCTAAACCCGCACAACACGTACCCCGTCATCAATACTCTCCTCATTTTGGCAAACGTTGTCGTCTTCTTATTCCAGCTAACTCTGCCTCCGCATCAATACCAAGCCTTCGTGCTGACCTATTCCACTGTTCCCGCCCGAATCCCGGCCTTCCTCGGGGGCCACGTCGCTTTTGACACCGCGTTTCTCCCGATCCTGACCAGCATGTTCCTTCACAGCGGCTGGCTGCACATCGGCGGCAACATGCTCTTCCTCTGGATCTTCGGCGACAACGTCGAGGACTACTTCGGCCATCTCCCTTATCTTCTCTTCTATCTGGTTTGCGGAGTGGGCTCAGACTTGTGCCATATCATTTTCAATTTCCATTCAGGCGTCCCCGCTCTGGGTGCCAGCGGCGCCATCTCTGGCGTCATGGGTGCCTACATCATTCTTTATCCCCGCGCTCGGGTACTCACGCTGGTTATAATTTTCTTCCTCCCGATCCCCGCCTTCATCATTCTGGGATATTGGTTCCTTCTGCAGTTCGTCGCAGGAGTAACTACCGTTGGTGGTGCGGCCACAGGCGGAGTCGCCTGGTGGGCGCACATCGGCGGGTTCCTCATAGGGATGTCGATTACACTCTTGAGTTTGGGGGAACGAAAGTAGAAGTTGAGGTGAGTTTCGTCGAGTAAGACCGCAATAGAGAGCACTTAAAGCGCTACTTTAGAGTTGCTCAATGCGCCTTCGCGGCGTAATTCGCAAGCCAATCGCCGACTTCGACTGTTTGATTAACTCCACCCAAGTCAGGCGTAACGAAATTCTCCTTCAGCGCCATCTTCACACCTTCGCGTAACACTTGAGCTTCCTGCTTCCATTCCAAAAAATCGAGCAACATTGCCGACGCCAGTACCGAACCGAAGGGGTTCGCGATCCCCTTGCCGGCAATATTCGGCGCGGAGCCATGAACTGGCTCAAATAGTGACGTCCTACCCGGGTGGATGTTTCCCGAAGGCGAAAGCCCAAGTCCGCCGGCGAGCTGCGCGCCCAGATCGCTGATAATGTCGCCAAAGAGGTTGCAAGTCACGATCACCTCAAACTGTGACGGGTCGCGCACGATCTCCATGGCCAGGGTATCAATGTATAGGTGCCTGGATTCGATCTTCGGATACTCTTGCCGCACCTCTTTGAAGACTCGCTGCCAGAGATCGTGGCCAAACGTCATGGCATTGGACTTATCGCTCATGCAAACGCGGCTTAGTCCGTTCTGCCGGGCATAATCGTAGGCGTAGCGAATGATCCGCTCGACGCCTTTACGCGAGTTGACGTCTTCCTGCATGGCGATCTCATCCGCCGTGCCCTTCTTGAAGAACCCTCCCACGCCCACATAGAGTCCTTCCGTATTCTCCCGAAGGACCATCAACCGAATGTCATTTTCGGTGCGGCCGCGCAAGGGAGTCAGCCGCTCATGAAGCAACTCGACAGGCCTTGCATTCACGTAAAGGTCTAGCTTGAACCGTAGCCCAAGCAAAATATCCGCGGCATGCTGGTTGGAAGGCACTCGCGGGTCGCCCAGTGCCCCAAAGAGAATGGCGTCGAATTCGTCGCGGAGCATCTCCACGGCTCCCGCCGGTAAAGTTACGCCCTCCTTCAGGTATTTGTCCGCGCCCCAGTCGAACTGCACGAACTCGAGAGGTCGCTTAGCGGGGCTCGCGACCGCCCGCAAAACCTTGACCGCTTCGGGCGTCACTTCCTTGCCTATCCCATCCCCGGGTATCACGGCAACTCGCGCTACCTCTCCTCCCCACCGCAGAGGGAGCTTGCCGCTTGGATTTGTCGGTTTTGTAGTCATGCGAAGGACTTGGCCTCTCGGCAAGGGTGAAAGGCGTGCCTTTCCGAGTTTCAGCAGCCGTTAAGCAGGCGCCGGAGCCGATGTCCCGGGAGATCCGAGACATCGGCTCCGTCCACGCTCCTACTTGGCTTTGGAATTCTCCGTCTTCAAAATAAACGCGGACACATTGTCATGGAGCTCTTTCAGCGAAGCCTCATGCGCATACACCATGTGCCCCGATTGATAGAACTTAAATTCGATGTTGTTCTGCAATTTGGCTGGAATTTGCAGATGGTGCATCTCGTAGATGCCTTCATAGAAAGGCGTGGCCAAGTCGAAGTATCCCGCGTTCAACAACACTTTCAGGTCTGGGTTGTACTTCATCGCTAGCGCCAGGTCTGTCATCACGTTGGCCGCCTGCGGCAATGGTATCGGCACCCCGGGAGGCTGGTGCAGAAAATTCCATGGCTCCGGGTCAATTTCCGGCTTAAACGTTTTGTTCTCGCCATACTTCAATTCCTTGCGCACGTAATCATTGAAGGCCGAAACATACGCCGACCCGATCGCCGCCGATTGCGGATCGTACTCCGCCTCTTTGCTCAGCGGATCAAGCGTCGGCCCGGAAAACCTCGTATCTAGCCGGCCCGTGGTCATATCGTTCGAGTCCTGCAAGTTCTTCTCGAATTCTCCGCCATTGATACGCAAATCTGCCTTCAAAATGTATTCAACCGGCAACCCCGTATACTCATGCAATTTCGCCGCAGTCGCCTGCCGTTGTTCTGGAGTCAGGTCCGAGCCCGCTTCCAGCGCCTCCGCGTATTCCCCCATCGCAAAGTGCTCAACCTCCGTTAACAACGGCTGCAAATCCTTATGTGCATCCCCTAGTTTATGGTGATACCAAGCCGAAGCGGCGTATGTCGGCAGCGCAAGCTCGTAAGGCAAATCAATGCCGGGGTTAAATTCAGGAGCGTCCGCGCTCAGATCGAAGCTCAAAATCTGTGACAGCAGAATCACCCCGTTGAAATCCACATCGCGCTCCGTCTCGAGCACGTTCGACAGCACCGCCGACCGCGTAGTCCCATAACTCTCGCCAAACAGGTATTTTGGCGAATTCCACCGCCCGTATTTCGCCAGAAACTGCACTATGAAGTCTGCAAACGCATGCGCATCCGCATCCACGCCCCAGAATGCCTTTTCTTTGTCCTTCCCTGCGATACGGCTGAATCCCGTTCCCGGCGCGTCTACAAATACCAGGTCGCTCACGTCCAGCAAGCTGAAGTCGTTGTTCACAACCGGATAGGGCGCCGCCGGCGTATGCGAATTGTCCGCCGTTACCACCCGCTTTGGCCCAAACGCACCCATGTGCAGCCACACCGTCGAAGACCCCGGCCCGCCGTTATACAGAAACGTCACCGGCCGCCCTGCTCCCTTCTCATCGGACTTAATGTACGCGACGTAGAACATGCTCGCTTCCGCCGGGTTCTTCTCATCTCTATCCGCGTCCTGCGGCACGTCGTCCCAGCCCCTCGGATGCACAACCAGCGTCCCGGCATACGCGTCGTAATTGATCAAGTGGCCCTCAATCGTGACGGAACCCTTGCTCGCCTGCTGCTCCGCCTTAAACCCCTCCGTCTTCCCCGCATCGCTTTTCCCAGCATCGGTTTTGCCAGCGGCTGCCTCCTCTTTCGTTTGCGCCTGAACTACGGTGGTTTGCAGCCCGAGAATCAGGATGGTCACACTGGCCACCCACAAAATCAGCTTTCGCATCGTGCTTTTCTCCAGAATTCAAATTTACGATGATTTTTCTTCTAAAAGTGCAGAACAGAATCTACCACGATTTTGCTCCAGCACCTGATAAGACGTCTCAGGAGGCGTCTGGCGAGCAGCCCACCGAGTTGCCAGCCACATTGGATGCGTGCAAGCTGACCTCCTCTCAAGAACTGCTCGATAGTCTCCTTCAAACCAGGCGTTCTTTCCTTACCGTAAGCTTCTCAATCCGGTCCCGCCGCGGCTCAAATCCAATCCCCGGCCCCGTCGGCACGCGAATCGTGCCCCGGGACGAGACCGTCACTTCCGGCTCGATGATATCTTCGTCCCAATACCTCTTGCTGGCCGTAACGTCTCCAGGCAGCGTGAAGTTCGGCAGCGTTGAAAGAGCAATGTTGTGCGCCCGCCCGATCCCAGACTCCAGCATCCCGCCGCACCACACCGGCAAGCCATCTTGCTCGCACAAGTCGTGTATCCGCTTGGCCACCGTGAATCCGCCCACTCTCCCCAGTTTGATATTCATGATCTTGCACGCCCCCAGCAGAATCGCCGCCCGCGCCTGCTCCTCCGTGTGGATGCACTCGTCCAGGCAAATGGGCGTCGCCAGCTTCTTTTGCAACTCCACGTGCGCGTACAAATCGTCCCACCCCAAGGGCTGTTCGATCATCATCAAATAAAAATTCTCGAGCTCCTTCAAAAGCGGCCAATCCTCCATCCGGTAAGCCGAATTAGCATCCACCATCAGCTTGATCCCCGGAAACTCCTCTCGCAGCCGCTTCACCTGCGGTAGCTCCTTCCCCGGCTTGATTTTTATTTTCACTCGCTGATAACCCGCTGCTAGCTCCTTCCTTACCGCTGCCGCCAACTCATCCAGCGACTCCTTAATCCCAATCGAAACGCCACTCGAAATTTCGTCCCTCGTTCCCCCGAGCAGTTTCGCCAGCGGAATGCCCTTCTGTTTCGCCTCCGCGTCCCAAATCGCCGCTTCAAGCGCCGCTTTGGCCATGCTGTGCCCGCGAACAGCCTCCATCA
The DNA here is from genome assembly GCA_963843265.1 of uncultured Acidobacteriota bacterium. GTDB lineage: Bacteria > Acidobacteriota > Terriglobia > Acidiferrales > UBA7541 > Acidiferrum. The sequence continues at coordinate 112,835 of CAWJJR010000013.1, forward strand.
ATCTCCAGGCTTCCGAAGCCGCTGCGATTTCTTTGTGCCGTATCATCGGCCACAGGAAATCGCGCATCACAATCCAAGCCGTATCCGTCGTTTCTGGGCTATAAAATGGCCTTTCCCCCGCCACGCATTCGCCCCATCCGATCACGCCGTCCGCCAGAACTTCTGCCAAAATAATTCGCCGCTCCTCGGTCCGCTCCGAACTCGTTTCAAACGGCGCAATCAGCTTCATCCGCAATTCCCGCAACGTCACTTCCCTTATCCGCATTTTCCCTGTTCTCATTCTGCGGCCGCGCCTCGCATTGACTCCCGGAACGTCGCGAAATGTTTCGTTTTCCTTGCTGGAACTTCCTTGCTAGAAATCGCTCCACGGAGCCAACAGATACGCCGCCCCCGCCTCTGACTTCCTCACGCCTACTGCCGCGTACCCGCGTGCGAACCAGGCAGCAAATTCTTCGCGTATGCGCATCTGAACTCTCGCCACTTCAGAGTTATCGCTTTGCTTCCAGCGATCCAACTCTGCCGGCAGTTCAATGGTCGCCGGGGCCTCCTCCGGCCCCTTCGCCAAATCCGAAACTGCGGCCGCTACTCTCGCGGAATCAAGCTGCCACTCCGCGAGTAAACGGTCCGTCGGAAGTCCCAAGTGCAGCGGGCTCGTCGTCAGTCCATAAAGATTCGGCAGATATCTACGCGCAATCGCTCCCAACCGGTTCAAATTGAAATGCGCGTTTCGCGTCTCCAGCGGATCAAACGTCCAGACAATTAACCGAACCCCCTTCGCCAGTGCATCTTCGCGCTGAAATAATTTCAGGGCTCGTCCAACTCCTTTGTCGCGGTACTCTCCAAGCACTCCCGTCATGTGCGAATGGAGAAACACCGCGCCTTCTCGAAACCCGACCACCGCCAGGGTATATCCGACCAGCCGTTCCCCGTCGAACGCCCCCAGAACTTGCCCGCCCGTTTCCGCCGCCACCACAAACATCGTCGCCGGCTCCACTTCGATGTCCTCTTCGCCCCAAATCTCCTTTTGCAACGCGATGCAGCGCTGAAATTCCTCAATCCCCGTGCATTTTCGGACGACGATTCCCCCGCTCATCAATCCTCGCGCGCCTCACGTGCCTTCACGACCTCGCCTTTTTCCGCGCCCTTCGCCGCTTCCCAGAATTCTTCCATCTGCTCTCTCGGAATCTCCGCCAATGCCTTTCCTATTTTTCCCGCCAGGTCTTCCATACGGCGGAACCGCGCGGAAAATTTCGCATTGGCCTTCTTCAGCGCGATTTCCGGATCAATCTGCAAGAACCTCGCCAAGTTCACCGCGGAAAACAGCAAATCACCCATCTCCTCTTCCGTTCGCCCGCCATCTTCCGCTTCCAGCGCCTGTCGCAACTCTTCGGCTTCTTCGTTCATCTTTGCTATCACGCCGTCGATGCTCGTCCAATCAAACCCAATCCGCGCCGCTCGCCGCGTCAGTTGAAATCCTTCCAACGCCGCCGGCAACGCCTTCGACACGCCATCCATCAACGAATCTTTCTTGGCCCCGCTCTTTGAACTATCCCCATTTTTCTTTCTCGCCGCCCGTCGCTCCTCTTTCTTGATTTGTTCCCAATTCTTCAGCACCTCTGCCGAATCCTTAGCCCGCTTTTCACCAAACACATGCGGATGCCGCCGCACCATCTTGTCGTGCACCTCACGAATCACGTCGGCAACGTTAAATCGCCCCTCTTCCTTCGCAATCTGCGAATGAAACACGATTTGCAGTAACAAATCGCCCATCTCCTCCGCGAACTTTTCGTCGTCCCCGCTCTCCATCGCCTCGAGAACCTCGTAGGCCTCCTCGATCAAGTAAGTCCGCAGCGATGCGTGCGTCTGCTCGCGATCCCAAGGACACCCATCCGGAGCCCGCAGCCGCGCCTGCACCGCCGCAAGCTTTTCAAACCATTCCCCCGCAGTCAATCGCGCCGGCTTTGAATCGCTGCGCCGCTTCTTCCCCATCTTCGTCCCGCGCCGCGCCTTTTTCTTCCTGTTAGCCATCACCTTGTCCCATACCCGCGAAATTCAACAAACGTTACACTTTACGGTGCGCCAGACACTTTTGACAAGCTCGCCCTGAATCTGATGCTGTCCTAATTTGGAGTGCGGGAGCCCTGCTCCCGCTTTTTCCGAAGATCACCACGCGGAAAAGGCCGGGCTTTTCAGCGGATCGGGCAAACCTAAGCTTCGGCTCAGCCCCCGAGCACCGAGCCGAGAATACTCGGCCGGACTTAGGACATTACCCAAAATCACCACACCCCCCGCAAGCACACTGGTGCGCATGGAAAAGTCAGGTTTCCGCTCCGAAAAAGAGCTAAATGATCAGGGAGCAGCCGAAGGTTAGCAATCGTTCGTTGGCGCTCAAGAAAAAATCGTTACGCCGTTGCGGTGACAAGTAAGGCCGCCCGGCGTGCCCCTTCCCAATCTGAGCAGGCACTAGCGCGTTGGCCCTCAATCTGATTGAGCCAGATATCAGAAAACTCTCAATGGACGTATTCGCGGAAGTTCGTCACAAAACAGAAGCGAGGAACCGCACTCCTCGTTTGCGGCCAGGAAATTTGCTGCCGGTTCTTATCCGGTAACGCGAGCTTCGGCAGCGCCAAGAATGTGCAGACTCTTTCGTTCTTGCACAAAAACGACAATCCGGAGATTTTCGCGCTTCCAATTCGATTTGAACTTCACCTCTTGATGCACATCAAAGGGAGACGAATCCTTGGCCGACAGCGATCCAATCTTGTGAAAGGAACGCACGACCGCCGCGTGTTGCACGTCCTTGCCAGCATTCTCTCCAGCTTTTACTGCGGTTTGCAGCCCCTGCTCCGTAACCGCCAGCCAAATATCGGCCGGCTCCTGAGCGGCAGAACCGGCGCTCCCAACGCGCACCTCCAGCCGCTCCGCATCTTTCTTTCCCGCTCCTTCCGGAGTAATGGAGACTTGCGTTCTGGTTCGCTTCGCATCTTCTCGAATAGCCTGTAGGGCATCGCGTCCGTTGTCGCCCACGAACTGGCTCTCTCCGTCGACAACCATTTGAGGCGTGTACGGAGACTTGCCCCTGAATCTTTCGACGTACTCCTGTTGCCGCAAAGTCCATTCCGGGTCCGAATAGGGATCCACCCAGCCATCATGATTCCAGTAGTCCACGTGCTCCTCGAGGCCAATGATCTCAGCACCCTGCACGGGCTGGAGCGTTTCGAGCTTGCTCAGCAAAGTGTCCGCCGGCGGACAGCTGGAACAGCCCTCGGAGGTGAACAGCTCTACGATCACAGGAATTCGCTCGGTCTGCGCAACGGCCGTCTGCGCCTTCGCCCCCCTCGGAGGATTTGCGTTTGCGGCGCTCAGCAGGAGCGCCCCCACCGCCAAGAATAACAAAGTGCTTTTCATTTTCTCGTCTCCTTTGCTCGTCTGCCTTCAATCCGAAGGAGAAGACCCAGCATACGAAATACGGGTTTCCTTTGCGTGCGGATGATCTTCTCTCGGAAGAGCGTCCGCTAACAACAGAATAGCTCCGCTGAACATCAATGTATCCGCAAAATAATTCAGACCATTCCCGATGTCCCAAGGAATGGCAGCCAACATCGGCAAATAAACGAACATAACCACAAGAAAAATCATGACTCCAAGGTAGGTCGCCGCCAAGCGCGCTTTTTTATTGACGAGGATGCTTATGCCTGCAGCAAGAAGAACTGCGCCTGTGAGATAGCCCCAAAACAGGCGCAGCGGGATCCACGTTGGCACGACTTTGCCGAGAGGAACGCCAGGAACGAAGTCGGGATGCAGAAAATGCTCCATGCTGAAAAACAAAACTGCTATTCCGACAAAAAGGCGCCCCAGATGCACGAGTGCTGGCATGCCTGTTGCGGGTCGCGGGTTAATTTGCGCTCCCGCAAAAGCAAATGCGCCCCCGCTGAATGCGAGATCTCGCAGGGCCACGGCCCAGACGATTCTATTGTGCGGGCTGGCCACAACATTAGGAATATGGAGCAGCAAGACAAAAGAGCAGAACATAATTCCTGCAAGTGTCGCCGCCAACTGCGCCTTCTTCTTGATCACGATGCTGAACGCCCCGGCGATCAAAGCCGTCCCCACCAGATAGACCCAAAACCGGTGCCAAGGAATCCATGCCGGCATATTCTGTGCGATGCCGCGGGTCACCGTAAAGTGTTCGCCTGCGAAAACCATCATCGGGACGCCAAAGAACAAACGGCCAAACGGCAGGATCTTCTCCAGTCCGCGTTCTTGCGGAAGCTCGTTCTTAATGAGGATGGGCAGGCCGATTGCCAAAAGTAATGCACCTAGAAAATACGGCCAAAAAACGGTGGATGGGGGTGAAAAAATTACGAGTGTTCCCCACCCGTACGCGAATTGTTGGAGATCGCCGGCCATCATATGGATCCAGGGTCCCTGCTTCCGCGCCAGTTCCCGAGGCAAGGGTTTGTCAGGGGACAAACCCTTCCTCGAAATGACCTAGGAGGGGTGTGGTAGAACCTCCAAGTCTATACGGCGCACGCTCACGAGCAAGGATAAATCATCCCGACAAGCTCGCGACTACCGCATTCCAATGTGGTTTCAATCTCTCGCACAAAGTGGTCTGGCACAATAGCCACATGGCGCAATCTCACTATAACCAGTTCAAGCTTGAAACGACCAAGAGCGTGAGCCGTTTGGGTCCTAAAGCAACGAATAATCACTGAAAGCACACCTTGTAAATAAAACCGCATCTCCGCCGCGGATGTGCTACACTGTTTTTGCGCTTAATACCTCGGTTGTGTTGTGCGGCCCCTCAAGTTGACTTGTTGATCTGAGATTACCCGCCTGCAGTCTTCTCCGTACGTTTTCAGCGTAATCTAAAACAAGACTGGCAATGCGAATTGCCGCGCTTGCACCGAAGTTGTGTGCGCGCCGGACCCGCTCCCGCCAGCAAGAAAGAAATACGAATGCAAAGTTTCACTGAATTACCGATCTCCGCGTATATGAAGGAGAGATTGGCACATGCGCGATTTTCGACGCCGACCCCCGTGCAAGCTGCGGCTATTCCGCAAGCGCTCGAGGGCAAGGACGTGCTCGCAACCGCGCAAACCGGAACCGGCAAAACGCTGGCGTTCCTGATCCCGGTCATCGAGCAACTCTTGAAGCACAAAACGCCGGGTATCGCGGCTCTCGTTCTGGTGCCGACGCGTGAACTGGCCATGCAGGTAGTGGCGCAATTCAATGCCTTGCGCGGAACACAGCTTGTGCCGGCGGGTCTCGTCGTCGGCGGACTCTCAGAAGGCGCGCAACTCAACGCCATTCGCAAAGGCGCTCGCGTCGTTGTAGCTACTCCAGGCCGTCTCGAAGACTATCTCGATCGCCGCCTTTTCAATTTCAATTCACTGCGAATTCTAATCCTCGATGAGGCGGATCGCATGCTGGACATGGGGTTTCTCCCGGCCATCAAGCGCATCGCGGCGATTCTGCCAAAAGAACGACAAACCATGTGTTTTTCCGCGACCATGGAAGCATCGGTAGCCCACTTGGTGAAGGACTACCTGCGAAATCCGGCGCGCCTCGCGTTTGGCTCGATCCTCAAGCCCTCGGAAAATGTGCGCATGCAGGCATACGAGGTTTCCGTCGACCGAAAGCAGGAAATGCTGCAGCGTTTGCTTGCCAAAGAAACCGGGCGGTGCCTGGTCTTCTCGCGCACCAAGCGCGGCACCGAACGCATTACCAAGAGCCTGAACCGCGACGGCTTTTCCGCCGCCATGATTCACGGCGACCGGTCGCAATCGCAACGAACTGCGGCACTTGCAGGTTTCCAGCAAGGACGCTACCGCGTGCTCGTCGCTACCGACCTGGCCTCCCGCGGGATTCACGTGCAAGACATCGTGCACGTCATTAATTATGATTTGCCGGTCATCGCCGAGAATTTCATCCACCGCGTCGGCCGCACCGGCCGCGCCGGCGGACATGGCGTTGCCACGACCTTGTTTTCGCGCGAGCAGCGCTCGGAATTATTTCAGTTGGAGCGTACGCTCGGCATTCGCATCGAACGCCTGCCCGCGGATGCGGGCGCACCTAAACCAAACAATGGCATACATATCCGAACCACAACGGCTCCCGCGCCGGCCATCAGTCAGCAAAGTGCGCCCTCGCTTCGGCCGACTATGATTGCCCTGCCTGGAGAGATCCTCCAGGCGCAGATGGAAAACTAGGCCCGTATTCAACCGATCAGTTAAATACTGGGTTTCGAAGCGATGCCGTATTTAACCAGTTGGCTAAATACGGTGCGACCAGGAGCGGAACTATTAGTTCCGCTCTTGCCATTTAAGCTCTTCTTTTTGAATGTCTTACGTTTTCGTGGTGTTCATTGCCGACTCGCGAACCCTTATCTCGCGCAGTCGCTGCCACGCTTCCATGAGCGTGCAAGCAGTTGCCGCTTGGCGCTCGATGCCCAGTTCCCAGGGTTCGATTTCTCGCATGTAGCTGAACAACTAGCCCACATCTCTCACAGCCTGGCATAAGAGGAATGAAGTGTGCTCGAACAAGGGGTTGCGAGTTTTTTCGCGGGTTGTTGTTGTGTAGCTGATCCGTTTTTCGTTTTGCGTGAGAGGTTTTTACTCTCTGAGCCTGTTTCGGCGCACACCTTACCACCGGTTGACAGGAGCCAGAATAAAAGTGGTCGGAGTCTTTCTGTTTCAATACTTTACGGGCACGGCGCACAGCTTTTCATGGACTTGCCGGAACAACTCGACATGGGGATAGCCCCCAGCCAGCGAAACCCACACCTTGCGCACCGTGATGCGGATCAGCGCGCCAATCTTCAACACCTTGAGCCGAATGGTGGAGCACTGCGCCTGGGCCAACTCCGTTCCCGCCAGTCCCAGTCGCCGTAGCATCTGCAACAACACATAGGCGATCGAAGAAAAGTACAAGCGCAGTTGATTGCTGCGCAGGTAGTGCGTGCTGGTGCGGTCACTGAATAGCATCAGCTGCTCTTTAATCCGATTCTCCATATCCCCTCTGGCGCAGTAGTGCTCTTCATACAGCGCCTGTGCCGGCCATGCTTCTCCGCTCAGAGAGGTCACTACGAATCGCGGGTTCTCTCCCTTTTCCAGATGCTCGGCCTTGGCCACCACGCGTCGCGCACGACTCCAGCTTTTCAGCGTCTGATAGAAGAACTCTTTGAACAGTCGAGTCGCGCGTCCGGTCTGTTGGTACTGCGCTTTCGCCTCCGCCATCTCCTTGGCGATCTCCGTCTTCAAACGTTCGTTTTTCGCTAGTCCCAGCACGTACTCTACGCGGTTCGCTTCACACCAAGCCATCAGCTCCTCGCGGCAAAATCCCGAATCTCCACGCACCACGATACGCACCTGGGGCCACGCGGAACGAATCTGGGCCACGATGCGCTCCAGTTCCTCAACACTCCCCGACGACGCATCGATGTTCGACGATCGCAACCGCGCACACAGCAGAAACTCTCCGCAGAAGATGTACAACGGCAGGTAGCAGTAGTGTCCATAGTAGCCATGGAAGAAACGTCCTTCCTGCTTCCCGTGCAGCGGATCGTCAGTGGCGTCCAGGTCCAAAATGATTTCTTTCGGCTCCTCCCGGTGGGCTTGCAGAAAGACTTCCACCAGCAGCCGGTCCACGGCTCCATGATCCAGCACGATCTTTTTGTAGCGCTCCTTCCGACTGGCCGTCTCTTTGGTCAGTTCCAGCCGATTCAGGGTGCTCTTTCCGGCTAACACTTGGCTGCCGGGATCCGCCTTCTCGACCAGCACCGCCAGCAAGGGATCGTTTCGCAACTCCTCGTGATCGTTCAGATCTTCGTAGCCCAGGGCCAGCCCATAAGCTCGCTGGGCCACCAATTCCTTCACCGTATGTTCGATCAGATCGGGATTCCGATAATCGGTGAAGCAGGCGGCAAACTGGCGCAGGATCCCAATGCGCTTCTCAACCTCCCGCAAGAGCAGACCACCACCATCGCTGGTGATCGCTCCGCCATCAAACTGCGCCCGGATCTCGCGTCGCTTTTGGGGATGAAATACGAAGACAAACTGGTTACACTCTGTGCTCATAAGGCTGTTGCTCCTCCTTGGCAGGATTTCTTTCTAGACAAAAGAGTTATGCCATGAAGCAACAGCCTTTTTCAATTTAGAATGAGAAATTCGGGCTAGAAGTTATGGGGGACCGACCGGCGATCATTCAAGGGAGGCGGGGCACGCTAACGGATGGGCTCGGAGTTAGCGAGGTCGAGCTAATTGGCGGCATGGGCGCTGCAATGCCGGCAGTTTGCGAGCCTAACCCAAGCTTCTCCAATGTCTTGGCGTCGATCTTGCCCGAAGCGTTTAGACCGTGTGAATCCTGAAAACGCTTCATGGCGTCGATGGTCGCGGCGTCCCACTTGCCGCTCGGCGCGCCGTTGAACGAACCGTCCTTTGCGAGGGCGCTTTGAATTTCAGAAATCCGGTCTGCCGTGGGGGCCTTCTGCCCTCGCTCGCGGCGGCTGGCGTGCCTGTAGGATCTTTCGTGGTGAGACTTTGAGCGATGTTTCGCGGAGGGCGACTTCGGAGAGTTGGTTCCCTGCCCGCTTGCTGCGGCGCCTCCTACACCCATACCTGCTGCTACGAACAGCGTTAGGGCCAGGCGTGTCGCGTTTCGCACTCGCATCGGTGTTCGCTTATGAAGGGGATAGCCTACCGCGCCTCCCCCAGATTTCTTATTGCTGCGGGTTCTCCGCTGGAACCACGCCCGAGAGGAACATCGTCAAAATGCGGTCGCTGTCCTGGCGGCGCATGACTTTGAACACAACCGAATCTCCCGCCTTCAATTTTGACACGGCTGCCTTGTAGTCCGCCAAAGAAGCTATCGGCTGGTGGTTTATTTCGGCAATAACGTCGCCACGTGCGAAACCCAGGTCGTCAGAAGCGAAGCTGGCAGGATCGACGTCGGTCACAATAACGCCTTTCATGCCATCCATGCCGAATCGCTGTGCGCGGTCCGTGGTTAGATTGTCCACGCGGAGCCCAAACTCGCTTGGAGCGGGTTCGCCCGGCTGGTCGTCCATGTTGCCGGCGACATTCGGGAAGACGTGCGTACGATCCTCAACAACGGCGGTGGTTTCTTTCTGAGTGCGATCGCGCACGTAGGTAAGCACCACCTTGCTGCCGATAGGAGCTTGTGCAATGGGATTCACAAGGTCGTTGCCGGTCTTTACAGGGTGGCCGTTCACGCTGGTGATGACGTCGCCGCCCTTGAGCCCGGCCTTCTCCGCAGGGCTGCCAGCCTCGACGCTCTCAATGGCCACACCGTAGGGCGCGCCGAGAGATTTCAAAGTAATAGGATTGGTGCCAAGGTCTTCGTGGAAGCTCACGCCGATGGATCCGCGCGTCACGCGCCCGCTCGCAATAAGCTGGTTGTACACATTGATCGCCGTGCTGGAGGGCACCGCAAACCCGACCCCTTCGTAACCGCGGCTTCCGGTAATGATCGCGGTGTTGATGCCGATGACCTGCCCTGCCAAATCCACTAGCGGGCCGCCAGAGTTTCCGGGATTAATGGCCGCATCTGTCTGCAAGAAGCGCTGGAATTGATGCGCGGTTCCGCCGATTCCATTGCGATCCTTGGCGCTAATGATTCCTGCGGTAACTGTAGCTTGTAGGCCGAACGGGCTGCCGATGGCGAGAACCCAATCGCCGACTTGCACGCCGTCGGAATTGCCGAGTTTTGCGGTGGGAAGCTCTTTGTTTACTTCAATCTTGATTACGGCCAAATCGGTGTCGTCATCCGCGCCGATCACTTTTGCGGTGTAGCGCGTAGTGTCGTTGTTCAGCTGGACCTGAATTTTGGTGGCGTTTTCAATGACGTGATTGTTGGTGAGGATGTAGCCGCGCTTGTCGACGATAACGCCGGACCCGAGGCTGCGTTCGGCTTGAGGAGGAGCGTCCTGGCGGCCATCGAAGAAGCGATCAAAGAAATCCTGCATGGGGTCATTGTCGTCGCCGGGATCGCTGGGGGTCACGTGGCGCTTCTTGCCCGCGGACTTGCGCTCGAGAACTTGCGTCGTAGCGATATTGACGACCGCGGGCTCAACGCGATTCACGATTCCCGAAAAAGAACTCGCTGATGGTATGGGATCGGGCATCGTGAGCTTGGCGGCATCCGTTCCGCCGAATGCTTTCATGGCGGAAACGCGGCCCGAGATGACCGAGCCAATCATGATGCCCACCACAAGAGTGAACCCTACAAAAACAGACGCCAGTATCTTTCGGCGCCGCGCCCAATTGAAAAGCTCTTTCACTTGCTCACCCATATCGCTGCTCCTAACTTTACCGGCCCAATAAGCCCGCTGCTTCGGGCGGAAAATTTCGCAGGTGCACTTACTTTGAAAGCTCGACAAACCCCGGCATCAGTATAACACCGCAGAGAAAGGACAGTTGTCCCGGAAAATCGATGCTCCGGGAATATCACTGTCCGGGAGGACGGGCTCCCGCAAAGTGTGGCAAGCCCGATTGTACCGCCGTCACAGCTACTTAGACGCACGCACCCCACATTATGTTGTCAGTCATTTTTGGCTGCGGTTTCTGCAACTCGGGGTGAGCTGCGTACCCCACACCCAGGCCTCTACCGAAGACCGCTTAGCCCGCAACGACTGTGATATAACGCTATCACCGCCTGTGTCTTGTAAGCACCAGCACGGCCACATACCGCGTTGATATTCCTCGTTTCAGGAGGCCAATGCCCATGGGAACGAATGACCCGCCGAAACACCGAGAGGACTCTCCATTTCAAGCCTCTTCCGATCCCACGTTAAGCAACGCAGGAACCGATGGTGCCGGGGTCAAAAAGATTGGTCCCTACCGTCTCCTCCAGATCGTAGGTGAAGGCGGAATGGGCGAAGTGTGGATGGCGGAGCAAACCTCCCCGATTCAACGCACCGTGGCGCTCAAGCTCATCAAAGCTGGCATGGACACAAAAGCCGTCGTGGCACGCTTTGATTCCGAACGCCAGGCGCTCGCTCTGATGGATCATCCCTGCATCGCGCGAGTTTTCGACGCCGGCTCCAGCGCCGAGGGACGCCCCTATTTCGTGATGGAGTACGTCCCCGGCTTGCCCATCACCGACTATTGCGACAAGCACCGCCTCACGATCCGAGAACGGCTCGAATTGTTCAGGCAGGTATGTGAAGGCGTGCAACACGCGCATCAGAAAGCGATTATTCACCGCGACCTAAAGCCGTCGAACATCCTGGTGATCGAGCAGGACAACAAGGCGGTGCCGAAGATCATTGATTTTGGGCTCGCAAAAGCTACGGGCCAGCGCCTCACCGATCACACCATGTTCACCGAGCTCGGCATGATGCTCGGCACTCCCGCGTACATGAGCCCGGAGCAAGCCGATCAGCGCGAACAGAATATCGACACACGAACCGACGTCTACTCGCTCGGTGTAATCCTTTACCAATTGCTCGTCGGGGCTCTCCCCTTCGAACCCAAAGCTCTGCAAGCCGCCGGTCTCGAAGCCGTCCTCCGTGTCATTCGAGAACAAGAGCCGCCCAAGCCAAGCACCAAGATTCGTGCCATGGGAGAAGCTTCCAACATTTCCGCGCAAAACCGGCGAGCGGAGCGGCGGTCTTTCGCTCGCCAGTTGCAAGGCGAATTGGACTGGATCACCATGAAGGCGCTCGAGAAGGACCGCGTCCGACGCTATGGCACGGCTTCTGATCTTGCAGCCGATATCTCCAGGTATCTGCATAACGAACCCGTCGTGGCCGGCCCGGCAACCGCCGCTTACCGCCTGAAAAAATACGCCGCCCGGCATCGGTTTGCGTTAGCTGCAGCCGCCGTACTGCTCCTCCTCTTGGCCGGATTTGCTGTCACCCAAGCTGTCGAACTGCGCCGCATCACCGAACAGCGAAACCAGGTCCTCCGCGAACGCGACCGCGCCAATCGCGTCACCGATTTCATGACCAATATGTTCCGGGTTTCCGATCCGAGCCAAGCGCGAGGTAATTCCGTCACGGCCCGCGAAATTCTGGACAAAGCGTCGGCGAACGTGGAAACCGGTTTGGCAAAGGACCCCGTACTTCAGGCCCAGATGATGCATATCATGGGAGACGTGTACGACAACCTCGGCCTCTATGCACAAGCCATGCCGCTTGTGCAGAAGAGCGTGGAAATTCAAAAGCGCGTGCTCGGGCCAGAGAATCCTGACACACTAAAATCCCAAAACAACTTGGCCATCATGTTGGCTCGCCAAGGGCACTTTCCTGAAGCCGAAAAGCTGGTTCGCGAAACTATGGAGACCAGCCGTCGCGTGCTGGGCCCGGAGGCTCCGCTAACGCTCGGCTCCATGGCCAACCTGGCAATCCTTTTGGACCACGAAGGCCGCCTCGCCGAGGCCGAGCAGCTGGCTAGGCAGACGCTCGACGCCAGCCGACGCGTCCTTGGCCCCGAGAATCCCAGCACCTTGAAGGCGATGATGACCTTGGCGAACGTTCTGTGGCACGAAGGCAAGCTTGCCGACGCGGAGAAGCAGAATCGGGAAATCCTCGACATCCGCCGCCGCGTCCTCGGCCCCGACCATCCGGACACATTGAACTCGATGAACAACCTGGCCAACGTTCTCGATGACGAGGGCCACTATGCGGAAGCAGAGAAGCTGTACCGGGAAACGCTCGATATCCAGCGCCGGGTCCTCGGCCCGGAACATCCGTTCACAGTAGGTTCAATGAGCAACCTGGGAAACGCTCTATATAACGAGGGCCATTACGCCGAGGCAGAAAAGTTATGCCGCGAATCGCTCGACATCCGCCGGAAGGTCCTTGGCCCGGAGCATCCCGATACCCTCGAATCCATGAACAATCTGGCGGATGTTCTGTCCCACGAAGGTCAATATGACGAGGCAGAGAAGTTGTATCGGGAAACACTCGAGATTCGGGAGCGGCTCCTCGGACCTGATAATCCAGCGACCGCACTTTCCCGGTACGGCCTGGGCATTATTGCCGTACGACGGGGCCAGCGTGATAAGGCGTTTTCTCTCTTGCACGACGCCATCAACCACGGACTACCCGGCTCCGCCCTCGTGGGCATTGAGAAGGATCCCGATCTCAAGCCGCTGCACGGAGATCCCCGGTTTGATGCGCTCCTAGCGCAAGCGAGACAGCGCGCCGGAACAGGGCAAAAATAATTCGAAGTGGCGCCAGCTAATTCCGTTTGGTAGATTCGTTTCCAGTTGCGAGGTGCCGTCCGGTTTGAGACGTAGCGTCCCATAACCGGACACATGCCTGAAAGCTTGTGCCGAACTTCGTACGTGGTTTCAATGACATGCACATGGTAAGCGGCTTGCACCTTTCACAACCATTATGAACACTCTGCTGCGTGATATTCGCTACGGCTTTCGCTCGCTCGCGGGAAAACCTGGCTTTACTGCAGTGGCTATCCTGACGATCGGCATTGGCATCGGGGCTAGCACAACGATCTTTAGTTGGATGCGCTCGATGCTGCTGAATCCCCTGCCCGGCGCCACGCAGCCAGAACGCGTGGTGGCCATCGAAAACATGGCGCCTGACGGTGAGCCCATCACCACTTCCTTCCTCGATTTCCGCGATTTTCGAGACAACCTGAAATTGCTGACGCTCGTGTCAGCACGAGACGGGAATGTGTTTTCCGTGGGCGAGGCTCCGAACACCGCGAAAGTTTGGGGCGAGATGGTTTCCGGCAACTTTTTTAACATGCTTGGCGTGAAACCCGAAGCGGGGCGGTTCTTCTCCGGAGCGGAACGCGATGACGCGCAGAATGCGCACGCGGTCGTAGTGATCAGCGACAGCTATTGGAAAAACCACTACCACTCCGATCGGCTGGCGATTGGAGCGACTCTGCGCATCAACCGCGCTCCGTTCACGATTATCGGCGTGGCTCCCGAAGGTTTTTATGGTTCGCGCTCGGGTCTCGATTACGAGCTTTGGATGCCCATTACGATGTATGGCCAGTTGACGCACACCGGGACCTGGATGTTGCGAGATCGAAATACGCGCAACTTCATGATGTTGGCGAGGCTTGCGCCGGGCGTCAGCCTGGAGCAGGCCCGCGGAGAAGTGCAGTCGCTTGCCAACCGGATGGCGATAGCGGACCCCGACTCGAATCAAGGGATTGGAGCGACGGTCCTGCCGGTCTGGCAATCGCACTTTGGACCGCAAGTGATGCTCTTGACGCCGATTATGATCTTGATGGGTGCGAGCGGCGTGGTGCTGCTGATTGTGTGCGCGAATCTGGCGAATTTGTTGCTCTCCCGAGCGACTGGCAGGATGAAAGAATTCAGCATACGCCTCGCTTTGGGAGCGCGGCCGGCGCGATTGATCCAGCAACTGCTTACCGAGACATTTCTTTTGGCTGCGGCCGGCTCGATTTGCGGGTTGATGCTGGCGAGTATGTCGGGCGGCGCGCTGCGCTGGCTTCTTCCGGCGGTCGCACGGCCGACCATGTTGCAGCCTCCCCTTGACGGGCAGGTCCTTGCTTTCACAGCGGGCTTGGCATTTCTTGTCGCGCTTCTCGCGGGACTCGCCCCCGCCGTGCATGCGGCGGGAGCCAATATTAACGAAGAGCTAAAGGAGGGCGGGCGAAGTGCAACTGCGGGAATTCACTCGCAGCGTTTGCGAGGGTTGCTGGTGGTCTCCGAGGTGGCGCTCGCCGTGGTTGCCCTCGTGGGGGCAGGACTTTTTGTGCGGAGTTTTCAGGCGGCGCGCTCGATCGATCCCGGCTTCTCACCGGACGGTGTGGCGCTGGCGCGCTTCGATTTTTCCACTGCAGGGTACACCGCGCAGCAAACCGATACTTTCTGCCAACGTTTGCGCGAACAGCTTGAGCGGCAGCCTGGAGTGACCGCAGTGAGTTACGACGACTCCCCGCCCCTGGGATTCAACGGGGGAAACTGGGAGACGCTTGAGGTGGAAGGTTATGTCCCAGGGATGAACGAGAATATGAAAATCTACCGGGACCTGGTTTCGCCCGGCTACTTTGAGACCATGAAAATCCCGCTTCTGGAAGGGCGCGACTTCGACCTGCGTGACGACGCGAATTCGGAAAAAGTGATGATCGTCAACCAGGAATTCGTGCAACGCTTTTTTGCCCATCGCAGCGTGATTGGGCGCAAAGTACATGGGTGGGGCGAATGGTTCACCATCATCGGCGTTGCAAAAAATAGCAAATATCATCGAGTGACCGAGAGCCCCGAGCCTTACTTCTACATCCCCATCCGCCAGATATACCGGCCGGAATATGGGCTGACTTTTGATGTGCGCACTTCCGGCTCGGTGAGCGAAGCCATTTCGGCCATGCAGCGCGAGTCAGCGGCCATCGATCCCGCCCTCACGGTCTTCGACGCTGAGCCGATGACCGAGTATGTTGCTGCTTCACTTTTCGGCGCGAAGATCGCGGCAAGTCTTTTGAGCGTGCTCAGTGGGCTGGGATTGCTGCTTGCGGCGGTCGGCTTGTACAGCGTGATGGCTTACTCGGTCGCGCAGCGAACCAGCGAGATCGGTATTCGCGTGACGCTTGGAGCGCAGCCACGGGATATCATGCGGCTCGTGGTGCGGCAAGGAATTGCGTTCGCGCTGGTGGGGTTGGTGGTGGGATCTGTGGCCGCTGTGACGCTCGCGCACGTCGTCTCGGCGATGCTGGTTGGTGTAAACCCCGCCGATCCGCTGGTGTTTGCTGTGGCTGGCCTGTTCACCGTGCTGGTCGCGCTGGCATCGGCAGCGATTCCCGCTTGGCGCGCGTTACGCGTCGACCCCGCGGTCGCGCTGCGTTGGCAGTAGAGCTGATTGCTTATTGCTGCTCTACATGTTTGACGGCGCGTCTCGCTGGGGCCTGCCGCTGTCCTCGATTCAGCCAACCAAATTACACAATCCCAACCCGCCCATAACACAAGAGCAATGACCGGTGGCTAGTCTCGCTCGCGCGATTACGGCAATACGTAGTCCACTGAGGTGAAATCTCCCAATGAACACGGACCGTCGACGTTTCTTGCAGCTTCTTACTACGGGCGCAGCTTCGGCCGCTTTTCCAGCGAGCATCGCCCGTGCGCTAGCCATTCCGGCCAATCACCGCACCGGTACCATCAACGACGTCGAACACATTGTCTTCATGATGCAGGAGAATCGCTCCTTTGATCACTACTTCGGATCACTTCGCGGTGTACGTGGCTTCGGAGACCCCCGCACCGTCAAACTGGCTTCGGGCAAGAGCGCTTGGTATCAGCCCGACACAAACAACCCTGATGGCTATGTTCTTCCCTTCCATCCCGGCGCCCCAAACCTCGGCCTCCAGTTCTTGCAAGACTTGGCGCACGACTGGGATAGCACCCACGCTGCCTGGAACAACGGCAAGTACGACCAGTGGGTGCCGCAAAAGGGCACGACCACCATGGCGCACCTCACGCGCAGCGATATCCCCTTCCACTACGCTCTCGCCGATGCTTTCACCGTCTGCGACGCCTACCACTGCTCCTTGCTTGGGCCGACCGACCCGAACCGCTATCACATGTGGACAGGTTGGGTAGGCAATGACGGAAGCGGCGGCGGGCCTGTGATTGACAACGCCGAACTCGGCTATGGCTGGTCGACTTATCCCGAATTTCTGCAGAACGCAGGGATCTCGTGGAAGGTGTACCAGGATGTCGGCGACGGGCTCGACGCCCCTGATTACTGGGGCTGGACCGGCGACGCCTACATCGGCAACTACGGCGACAATTCCCTGCTCTACTTCTTCCAATACCAGAACGCGCTCGCAGGCAGCCCACTCGCTAACGGGGCCAAAGTTGGAACCAACATCTTGAAGAGCGGAACACTCTTCGACATGTTCCGCGCCGACGTACTCTCCGGCCAACTGCCGCAAGTCTCCTGGATCGTCGCTCCCGAAGCCTACACCGAGCATCCCAACTGGCCCGCGAACTACGGCGCGTGGTACATCTCGCAGATGCTTGACGCGCTGACTGCCAACCCCGAAGTTTGGAGCAAGACCGTCTTCTTCTACATGATGGACGAAAACGACGGCTTCTTCGACCACATGGTGCCGGCCACTCCGCCTCAGTCGCGGGCGGAAGGCATCTCGACGGTGCCGACCACCAATGAGTTGTTTGAGGGCGCGCCCTCCTATCCAGCATCGAGCTACACGCCCGGACCATACGGACTCGGCGTGCGCGTCCCGATGATCGTGATCTCTCCTTGGAGCAAGGGTGGCTGGGCCAACTCTCAAGTGTTTGATCACACTTCGCTCATCCGCTTTATCGAACGCCGGTTCGGCATTATGGAGCCGAACATAACGCCATGGCGGCGCGCGGTCACCGGCGACCTGACCTCGGCGTTCAACTTTGCATCTCCCAATGATGCAACGGTTCCCCTGCCAAGCACCGTCGCCTACATTCCACCCGACGACGTTCGTCATCCCGATTACGTTCCGACTCCACCGACCGACCAGGCGCTGCCTCAGCAGGAACCTGGCACACGGCCCGCCCGGGCGCTGCCGTATGAGCTGCATGTGGACGCGGAAACAAACGCTGGGGGGGGCACTATCGGACTTCGCTTCCGCAATTCAGGCGAGGCTGCGGCGGTCTTTCAAGTCCGCTCTGGCGATGGCCTAACCGGGCCTTGGACCTACACCGTCGGCGCAGGAGACGAAGTCTCCGACACATTCGGAGCCAGCGGCAATTCTTCCTATAATCTAGCCGTCTACGGCCCCAATGGCTTCCTGCGCACCTTCGTCGGCAGCTTTGAGGCTGGAAGCGCTAACCTCAGCGTTAAGACCATCCGCGACAGGGAATCAGAAAGCATCGCCCTGCTGATCCACAATCACGGCCCAGACAGTGCACATGTGGAGATTGCCGACGCGTACTCCGGCAAGGCAGCCACCCACTCTGTCCGGCCAGACAGCATTTTCACCTATTTCAGCGAGCTCGAACGCTCCTTCGGGTGGTACGACTTCACCGTACAAACGGGATCCGATGCAAGTTTCCAGCGCCAACTGGCCGGACATGTGGAAACGGGAAGAGACAGCGTGACCGATCCAGCTATCGGCGCGGCTATTCCGGGGGCCCGGAACGCGGTGGCAGGTGGCGTCTAGATCGCGTTTAGTTTTTGGACGATCGTTTTAGCGGCCAAAGGCTTTTCGGCCAACAGCACGTTTTTCAAATGCACGACGGCTTTGGGAATTTCGTCCGCGGCGGTGCTTCCAAACCCGAGGATGAGCCCCTGACGAGGTCTTGCGCCTAGGTACGCGGGGGAAAGAGGCCAAACCCACAGCTTTTCTTGTGCGGCACGTTCTGCAACCTGCAGATCGCGAATCCCTTTAGGTAGGGTGACGACGAGATGCATGCCAGCTTCCGCGCCTAAAATGTCGCCCGTGGATGAGAATTCCTTGATGAGCGCATCGACCAACGCAGTTCGGCGCTGCGCGTAGAGTTGGCGCATTCTACGGATGTGACGGGCGAAATGACCCTCGTTCATAAAGTCCGTGAGCACGGCCTGGAAGAAATACGGGGGTCCAATATCCATGGCATGTCGAACGGCAACAAAGTGATCTACTAAATCAGTGGGAATAACCATATAACCGATCCGCAGAGATGGAAACAGAGTCTTGCTGAATGTTCCAATGTAGATCACGCGGGAGTGGTGGTCCAGTCCCTGCAGGGATGCGATGGGCATGCTGCCAAACCGGTACTCACTGTCGTAGTCATCTTCTATGACCCACGAACCGGCGCGATGCGCCCAGTCCAGGAGCTGGAGACGGCGCGAAGCACTCATGGTGGCGCCCAGCGGAAATTGGTGGGAGGGCGCAACAAAAGCAGCTTTCGCCTTCGGACACGACTTGATGCCCGCAGCAACATTTAATCCCTCGTTGTCAACCGGAATCGGCACCATCCGACAGCCGGCTGCCGCAAGAACGTGGCGCGTCAGCCAGTAACCGGGCTCTTCCACCCACACTGCACTCTGAGCGTCCAGGAGAACGCGGGTGGTAATTTCGAGAGCCTGCTGTGACCCGGTAACAATCATGACCTGGCGAGGATCGCAGCGGACGGCGCGCGCCGTTCTTAGATAAGTGCAAATGGCTTCGCGCAACGGTTCGATTCCAAGCGGTCCGCCATAGTGCAACTCGCCTGGATGTGGATTTCGGCAGTGGCGCATAACGATGCTGGACCAAGTTTGAAATGGAAATTGATCGTACGCTGGTTGGCTCACGCTAAAGGCGCCCAACCCCGGCATCCAGGGACGCCTCACGTAGCGAGGGAGCGACACCGCGCGGCGCGAGACAGGCCTCGCGCCGCTACGAACGTCAGGGGACTGCATGGAATTGCGTGCGCTAGAAATGTGCTGTTCCGGTAAGGAACTGCATACGAACGTTCCCGAACCTGCCCGCGTCTCGAAATAGCCCTCGGCCAAGAGCTGAGAGTAGGCGGTTAGTACCGGAATTCGAGAGATCCGAAGTTCCGTGGCGAGAGCGCGAGTGGATGGAATTTGCTGCCCTGGCTCCAGATTACGCCCGACAATCATGTCGCGGTAGGAATCATAGATTTGCTTGTGCAGGGGTTTAGTCGCTTTGCGATCGACGGCGATGACAGGCGACAGCGCGCTTGGCACTTTCTTCATAATTCAAGGCCCTTCTAACTGGTCATAACATATTTGGCTTATGTGGATATTGCGCCCGACCACTCTACTGCGCAACATTAAAAATATCGATATTTCTAATCGGGTTTTTGTTCACTGATCTACCGGGAAGAACAAGGGCGTCGGTGCAGATGCACCTAGAGACTTGCCGCGGCTTTCCACCTCGAGGGGTGAAAAAACTGCCGGCCTAATTTCTGATAGGGGGTACCACCAGTGCGTAATCGAGAAAGCTTTGTAGCTTGCATTAAGCAGCTACGCTTGCGGTTTCTTTTTGCTTTTCTGGTTGCTTTGATTGGTTTTTCGTTTTCCACTTTCGCCCAACAGACGGCTATCGTCGGCACCGTGACCGATCCCTCGGGTGCCGTCGTGCCGAACGTGACGGTTACCATCACGAATACAGACACCCGTATAAGTCGTACGCTTCCGACGAACGAAGCTGGCCAATACGTCGCGCCTGATCTTCAGATCGGCCACTACGTGGTAAAGGCCGAAGCAAAAGGGTTCAAAGCTTCAGAACAAAAGAACATTGTGCTGAACGTCGGTGACCGCATCCGCGTCGATTTCCAGATGCAGTTAGGCGCGGCGCAAGAGACGGTCACGGTCGAAGCCAACGCCGTCCAGGTCCAAACCGATTCCGGCGAGCGGAGCAATCTCATTACCGACCAGCAGATGACACAGATTGCCGTGGCCGGCCGAAGTATTTACCAGCTTGCTGCTTTGACTCCTGGAGCCTCGAGCCAGATTGGCGCCGGGGGCATGAATTCAGGGGAAGTCAATACTCCTGTCGGCGGCGACTCCAGCGTGGAATTCAACGGCATGCGGCAAAATCACAATATTTATTTGCTGGACGGTGGCGAAGATGACGATCGCGGCGGTGCTGGTGGCATGAGCATTGCTCCATCGACAGACGCGATCGCGGAGTTCCGGGCTCTTACTTCCAATTACAGTGCGGACTACGGGTTGTCTTCCGCGGGAACGATGACCATGGTTCTCAAGTCGGGAACGAGCCAGTTCCACGCATCAGCATGGGAATTCAACCGCAATGACTTTTTCGATGCGCAGAATTATTTCGTTCCAAACCAAGAACTCCGCCTCAACGTTTACGGATTCAATGTCGGCGGCCCGGTAACCTTTGGCCACTTCTATAACCCGGATAGGAAAAAAACCTTCTTCTTCTACAACATGGAGTGGCGCCCTCTGGTCCAGGGCGGCGCGACCAACCAGACTGTCCCCGGAACGAATACGTATGGCGGGGATTTAAGCTCACTTCTTAGCCTTTCCAAGCCTAATCCTATCTTTGTCCCGACGTACACAGGTGCGAATCCTCAAGTTTCGCCGGGCGTGCTCTTCGCCAATTGTCCTGGCCAGGCAGCGCCGGCAGGGATCGTGTCTGGCGCACAGTTCCCGGGCAACGTGATTCCTTCTTGCATGATTAATGCTAACGCCGCGGCTCTAGTCAAAGCCGGCATTTTCCCAGGGAATAACGCCGTGTCCTCTAATGGAAGCCCGGAGTTCAAAGGCGGCGCCAACGCGGACACGAATTTGCGGGAAGAGATCGTCCGCATCGATCATAATTTTACCGACAAATTCTCCGTCTTCGGCCATTACATCCAGGAATCAGTCTCTCAGGGATTTGCACTCAGCCAGTGGAGCGGCGACAACGTACCGACGGTCGGCGACACCTTCGGCAATCCTTCTTATAGCGCCGTGGTTCACACCACATACGCGATCAGCCCGACGCTTATCAACGAGGTGGCCTTCAACTACAACGGCAACCGTATCAACATCGTGCCTTACGCCGCCTCAGGGCTGGCCAGTTTGAGTCTTCCGAGCGGCTACGATTCCACGACCTCGAGGCTGTTCTCTGGACCAAACAATTTGAACCGCATCCCCAACATCGACTTGAGCGGGGGGAGCGGCGCGCAGTTTGAAATCTCCAGTTGGCCCTGGCACAACAAGGCCGATGACTATCAGATCCGGGACGATGTCTCTTGGACCCATGGCGCCCACCAGTTCAAGATGGGCGGAAGTTGGGCGCTGTATAAAAAAGTCCAGGATCTCTTCGGTCAAACTCAGGGCGGGTACAGCTTCAATGGTACGTACACTGCCGGGACTGCGGCCTGCCCGACCAACACTGCTTGTGGAAACAGTTTCGCCGACTTTTTGCTCGGCGCCCCCAACTCTTATCAAGAACTTGCCGTCCAAGACCACGGCGATTGGAACAACGTTTCCTGGGCCGCCTACATACAGGACAACTGGCGCGTGAACCACAGGCTTACTCTAAACCTCGGATTGCGCTGGGATGGCGTTCCCCATACCTACGAAGCCAACGACCGCATGGGAAATTTCTATCCCAACCTTTACAACCCGGCGGACGCGGCGGTCTTCGGCACGAACAATGCCATCTGCGGCGGCGCTTACAACGCAGTCACCGGCGCAAATCCAGGTTGCACTGCAGCCAGTCCCGGTCTCGGCACCAGTCCGAACCCTATTCTTGCTGGCGTTCCACTGTACTTGAACGGCATTGGCATTCCAGGGCAGGACGGCGTGCCGAAAGGCTTGGTGAACAATCACTGGGCAGCGTTCGGCCCACGTCTCGGCTTCGCGTATGACGTCACGGGTAGTGCCAAAACGGTCATCCGCGGCGGCTTCGGTATCATGTACGAGCGCATTCAGGGCAACGACATGTACAATGCCGGGCCGAACATTCCGTTCAGCCTGCAGGTCAATCTGAACGGCGTCACAATGCAGAACCCGGGCATCGCACTTTCTACCGGAGCGGCAGCCGTCCAACCGATCAACGCGGCCAGCATTACCGGCTTGGACGTGAATGATTACAAGTTGCCGGTTAGCTACCAGTATAGCGTTGGCGTGCAACGCGCTCTCGGAACTAAGTCCGTGTTGTCGGTCAGCTACGTCGGCAACCAGGGCCGGCACCAGAATGACTACCGAAACGTCAACCTGCCAGAGGAAAGCTATCTGCCGAACCTGATTAACAGCGCTCCGTATCAGACTGCGCCGGGCCTGCCCTACTCCGGCTTCAACGCCATTACCCTTTCACAGAACGAAGCCAATACGCACTACAACGGCCTGCAAGTTGACTTGAACTCGCAGATCAGCCACGACTTGACGCTTCGTGCTATCTACACACTTTCGCGCGCTGACGACCCGACCACTGCCGGCAGTGGCGGTGGTGACCTCGGAAACGTTTCGAATCCCTACGCGGGTTGGCTATACGACGTGGGGCCAAGCGGCTATGATCGCTTGAACGTGGCTGTCGTCGACTTTATTTACGACATCCCACTTTTCCGTCACAACGAGAACCGTCTCCTGAAGACCGGACTCGGTGGCTGGGAAGTTTCGGGCATCGTCACTATGGAATCCGGCCTGCCGATTAACATCGGTATCAGCGGTGGCCAAGGCGGCAATGGTGTTCCCAACGGCGTAAACCGACCGGACCTTACCGGCACACTCACGACTCCACATACTGTCAACGAATGGTTTGACCCGTCCGCTTTCTCGCTTCCAGCCCTCGGCGCTTGGGGAACGATACCGCACAACTATCTGCGCGGACCAGGCCGTGACAATTGGAACCTTTCCCTGTTCAAGAGTTTTATGCTCAGCGAATCCCGCGGCAGCCGTTTGGAACTGCGTCTGGAAACGTTTAATACGTGGAACCATACGCAGTTCAATGCCGTTGACACCAACCTCGGAGACAGCCGATTCGGCCAGGTCACGTCGGCCTTCGACCCGAGAGTGCTCCAGCTCGGGGGAAAAATCTACTTCTAACCGCATCCCGGGATAAGTGACAGACCCCGCTCGCGTATGTCATCGTGCGAGCGGGGTTTGTGTCTTTTGCTTCGGCAACGAGTTGCGAGAGGTGGCAGAAAGGCGCCGCGGCAAAGCATAGATTCTAAAGGGACAGAGGCGAGTTTCGATTGATCACTGTTGTTCGTTCGATTGCTCCATACCTGCCCATTCTCGACTGCGATGCACCCGGCATTATCGAAAACCGCCTTCGAGCCGTTCTGCAATAGGCCTTGACAACGGATGGCGTATGTAGGATAAATGTAGCAGCTGCGGTTGCGGCGACACGTGGCGATTTAGGGCAACTTGCTCCACGTAAAAAACTGCTAAAGAGCTGTAGAGTATCCCAGAAGAATTTCTGAGACCCTCCGAGCACTTTGGCACGGAGGGTTTTTCGTTTCCCCTCCCTGCTGCCCTAATCGAAATCCCACGTGATTTTAGTGTCGAATAAGGTGCAGGAATGTCCGAGCTATTTGAGCTACGATGTAAATCTTGCGGAAAGACTTGGGGAAATGTTCCGCGATCCTTCTGCGAAGACTGCTTCTCGCCTCTGGAAGTCACTTACGATTACGATTCTCTGAAGAAAAGGGCCCGGCGGGAAAACCTGGCTGGCCGTGCGTTTAACATGTGGCGCTATGCGGAGCTGCTGCCGCTGCCGGACGATTTCAAGCCCGCGACTGCAATCGGGGGAACGCCGCTGGTGGCAGCGCGGAAGCTCGCTTCGCGTTGGGGAGTCGGTCGGGTCTTTCTTAAAAACGACGCGGTCTGTTTCCCTTCCCTGTCCTTCAAAGACCGGGTGGTTGCGACGGCACTGGTGGCTGCGAGGCGATTTGGCCTTGAAACCGTGGGCTGCTCTTCCACCGGCAACTTGGCGAATGCGGTGGCAGCACAGGCAGCGCAGCAAGGCTTTGAGGCCTGTGTCTTTATACCCGCCGACCTGGAACCGGCAAAAATTCTAAACGCCGCGGTGTATGGAGCGCGCATCGTTCGCATCCAAGGCAATTACGATCACGTCAGCAGGCTCTGCACACAGATCGCCGACAAGTACCCGTGGGGCCTGGTGAACGTAAACTTGCGTCCGTACTATGCGGAAGGTTCAAAGACGCATGGCTTCGAGATCGCGGAACAATTGGGCTGGCGCCTGCCCGACAACGTCGTAGTTCCGATGGCCGGAGGCGCGCTCATCACGAAAATCGCGAAGGCCTTCCGCGAATTGGTGACGCTGGGCTGGGTGGAAGAAAAGCCGGTGAAATTCTTCGGCGCGCAGGCCACCGGCTGTTCGCCGATTACCGACGGCGTGAAGCGTAACCTTGCGCGATTCGAGCCGCAAAAACCGAACACCATTGCTCGCTCGCTGGCCATCGGCAATCCGGCAGACGGTCCCTTTGCCATGCAGGAAATCCGCAATAGCGGCGGATGGGCCGAAGATGTTTCGGATCCTGAGATTATTGAAGCCATCAAACTGGTCGCCGAAACGGAAGGCGTTTTCACGGAGACAGCGGGCGGAGTCACGGCGGGAGTTGCGGAAAAGCTCATTCGACAGGGACGAATCGGGGCAGACGAAACCACTGTCGTTTGTATCACTGGAAATGGGCTAAAAACGACCGACGCTATCGCTGCGGAATTCCCTCTCACGGAAGCCATCGCACCGCGCCTCGATGCTTTCGAGGCCTATCTCGATAATCAATTCACATCCGCGGCCGTCGCGGCAAAATAAGGAGACGCAAGAATCATGCCAGTTACCATTGAAATTCCCACGGCGTTCCGGCGCTTCACGGACGGCGCGCCAAAGATCGACTGTAGTGCCGCAACCATCGCTGATGCACTGAACGATTTGACCTCGCGATTCCCCGCCCTTTCGCAGCACGTTCGCGACGAACAAGGGCAGATTCGCCAGTTTTTGAACGTTTATCTTAATGAAGAAGACATCCGCTTTCTTGGCGGAGAGGCGTGTTCGCTGAAGGAAGGCGATCGGGTCCTGCTCGTCCCCTCGATCGCGGGAGGTTAGCCCTGGCTGCCTCAAACCACCGACGCCATACTGAAAAAATCGGCTGCATGCTCTGCTTGCATTTCGTTTAACTTACAATCCTTTCGTCCCGAAAGTTCATCTAAGCTAAAAACATCTACTAGCCCGACTCTAAGGAGCCTGGAAAACCGAATGGGATACTACGCACTTTTTTATCGGGAAGTCGTGCCGGATTTTATCGCGCGCAGAGGTATTTATCGCGAGGAGCATCTTGGA
The DNA here is from genome assembly GCA_963843265.1 of uncultured Acidobacteriota bacterium. Lineage (GTDB taxonomy): Bacteria > Acidobacteriota > Terriglobia > Acidiferrales > UBA7541 > Acidiferrum. The sequence goes on from CAWJJR010000013.1 coordinate 138,544, forward strand.
CTTGCGCGCGAGGCGCACGCTCGGGGCGAGCTGGTGCTCGCCGGGGCTCTCGCAGAGCCGCCCGACGGCGCACTACTCGTTTTCCGCGGCGAAACCTCCGCATCCGTGGAAGATTTTGTCCGAAAGGATCCCTACGTCCTCAACGGCCTGGTGAAGCGCTGGGAAATTCGTCCGTGGACCGTTGTCGCCGGGAACCAATAGGAGCCCCCCTGGGATGATCGCCCGTCTGTGGTCCGCTCGCACGACAAGTGCCCAATCTACCCTCTACCTCGAGCATTTTTGGCAGGTTGTGGTGCCCGTGCTGCGCAAACATGACGGCTACCTCTCCGCCAGCGTCTTGGTACGGCCTCATCGCGATTCGGTCGAGATCTTGGTTGTCACCGTCTGGATGTCCTTTGAAGCGATCGACGCGTTCGCCGGGGCTGATCGGGAGACGGCTGTCGTGGCGAGCGAAGCGGCTGCCCTTTTGACCGATTACGACCGCCGTGTGCGGCACTACGAGGTTGCCCAAATGGATGGCCACACCTTCGGCCAAGCTGATTAATTTCAGTCCGCAGGAAACATTTTCGAGAGGATCTTCGTTACCTGGTACAGAAGCCTCGGAGGTGTATTCATGCGTGTTCCTTTGCTGCTAGTAACCGCTCTCGCGTTTTCCGCTGCCCTTGGCGCGGCCCAAACAAAATTCGATGTTAGAGATATTGAAAATCATCCATTTACGGCGGATTTCAATTCCGGCGGGAAACTCCGGATATACCTGCGCTCCGGGGACTTCCGAATCGAGGGCACCGACGGAAACAAGATTACCGTCCGGCTTGGAGGCGGGAACGCTTATCGGGCCAGCGACTTGCGTGTCCAGCTCGACGGCTCGAACGATCTTGCGGATTTAACTGTCAGCGGGGGACCAAGCAACGATCTAGAAGTGAGCATCGAAGTGCCGCGAAAGACGGGACTGTTTATTCGGATGCCAGCGGGAAATCTGGAACTGCGTCATACCGTTGGGAATAAAGATGTGGAGCTGCACGCCGGAGAATTAGTGATCGATGTAGGCGACGCCAGCGATTATTCGAGTGTAGATGCTTCCGTTTATTCCGGAGGCATCGAAGCGAGCCCGTTTGGCGAATCGCACGGAGGGCTTTTCCGCTCATTTCACAAAGAAGGAAATGGAAAATATCACTTGCACGCGCATGTTGGAGCGGGTGACCTGACACTGCAATAACTGCCAATTCTCTTCCAGCGCGTCATAGATAATTTGCAACTTTTGGCCCTGCCAAGTGTTCTAACGAGTATGAGAGTTAAGCTCGCCATCCATTTTGCGGCTTCTCTGCTGCTTCTCGCGTTCTACGCCCCGGCACAGGCCGTGACGTCCTTCTTCTCTGGCTTCCGAGAACGCTGACCGAGCAGGGGGTTCGCGGTTCGTGCCATTCACTCAACGGTCCGCGCAATCATCATCGCCTCTCATCCCAAATTAAAGCCGATTTGCCCAATCTTCGACTGCCGTAATTTTGGGTAGACGCGTCCTTGCTGGGTGTATAGAGTCCGTTACGCACCGCAAGACCACACCATTTCAACTTGCCTGCTCGACGGGAGACCCTAAACGATGCCGGGTTCGGCAAGCACCACTCGGACGGCGCTGGGTGAAATCACACTTCCCAAGACTCTTTCTGCCGTAGCCGCTCTGCTTGCGATTTCCGTTTTCATCAACTACATCGACCGGGGGAGCCTGTCGATTGCCGCGCCCGTTCTTAAAGATGAGCTTCACTTTTCGGACGGGCAGTTGGGCATCCTGCTTTCAGCATTTTTCTGGACTTACGCTGGTTTCCAAATTGTCTCTGGCTGGTTGGTCGACCGCTTCAACGTGAATTGGGTCATGGCTGGAGGGTTCTTGGTCTGGTCCGTCGCCACCGCCGCGACCGGCCTGATTCACGGCTTTGAAATGCTCTTGGTCATGCGGCTGGTATTGGGCGTGGGCGAGTCCGTCGCCTTCCCTTCCTATAGCAAGATCCTCGCGAAACATTTCCCCGAATCGGTGCGGGGGCGGGCCAACGCGTTTATCGCCGTGGGAATCGCCGCCGGCCCGGCCTTCGGAATATTTTTTGGTGCGATGCTGATCGCTCGCTATGGCTGGCGCCCGTTTTTCGTTGGATTGGGGCTTTTATGCCTGCTGTGGCTCCTCCCCTGGATGAAGTGGATGCCGCAAGGGCCAGGGTTGGCAATTTCACACGACGCGCAAACGCCAGGCATTCCGGAGATTCTCAGGCAACGATCCGCATGGGGCACGTTTGGCGGGCTGTTTTCCTATAATTATCTTTCGTATTTTCTGCTCACTTGGCTACCGTTTTATCTCGTGCGCGAACGTCATTTTTCCATGCATACCATGGGGAGGATTGGCGGCGCGGCGTATTTGACATTGGCTGTATCCGCGCTGATTTCAGGATGGGTCTCCGATCTTTGGATTGCGCGCGGGGGCAGGATCACCCGGGTGCGAAAAACGTTCACCGCTGCGGGGCTGGCAGGGGCTTCCTGTTTCTGTCTGGCCGTTGTAGTGTTCGCATTCGACTCCCGGCTCGCTCTGTTTTTTCTTTTCGCGACTTGCGCTTCCGCTGGCTTGTGTACCTCCAATCTTTGGGCCATCACGCAGACGCTGGCCGGGCCGCACGCGGCAGGAAAATGGACGGGGCTGCAAAATTTTGTGGGCAATTTCGCCGGGATCCTTTCGCCGGCGCTGACCGGATTCGTGGTGGAGCGAACTGGGCATTTTTTCTGGGCGTTTGCGGCTGCCGCTGCTGTTCTGATGGCTGGTGCAATGTGCTGGGCGTTTGTGGTCGGCCCGCTTGAACAGGTGCAATGGCAATCGCGGAGCGGCGTCACTGCTGTCGACGCACCGATGGAATGAGTAGGCTACGGCGCTCTACGGGCGCTCCCATTTTCCGGTTTCGGCGGAACGAAAAATGGCTTCGATGACCGCCATGTTGCCGATGGCGTCTTCGAGCGACACTGGCACCTCTCCTTCTCCGCGAATGGCACGCGAGAAGACGTCTCCCTGAATCGTGTATTGATCGCAGGCGGGAAAAGTCTCCACGGTTACGCCGCCGCCGAAGACGTCGCGGCCATCGTCGATGTGGATGCGGCATGGACGGTCGTTGGGCGCGTTAAAGGGTATTTCTATTTCGATGCGGCCCTTGGTGCCGAGGAACTGCATCCGTTGATGAGGGACGAGCTGCGTGCTGCACGTGAAAATCGCTCGGCCCGCAGGAAAATCCAGCATTACAGATGCGAGCCGATCGACTTCAAATTCGGGGTCGCGCTCCACGAGACCAATCACACGCGATGGCTCCTCGCCAAAAATGAAACGCGACGCGTTGATGGGGTAGCAGCCGATGTCAAATATGCCTCCGCCGCCCCAATCCAGCACATTGCGAATATTCGCCGCATCCCGATTGAAATAGCTGAAGGCTCCGATGATGCACCGCAAGTCGCCGATTTTGCCGGCTCGAATCAGTTCCCGCGTGCGCAGCCATTGCGGGTGCGTGCGGACCATGAAAGCTTCGCCGATTTTTACGCCGATGCGATCCCGCGCGGCGAGAAGCGCTTTTGCTTCGGCAACATTAAGGCCAATGGGCTTTTCGCATAGCACGTGCTTGCCCGCTTCGGCGGCTTTAATCGACCAGGGCACATGCAAATGATTTGGCAATGGATTGTAAATGGCTTCGATGTCAGGGTCGGCCAGAAGTTCTTCGTAGGACCAGTAAGCTTTTGGAATGCGCAGTTTACGCGCGACGCTCTCGGCTTTCTCCCCGTCGCGGGACGCGATGGCAGCGATCTCGCTCCACTCCCCCAACTGCATCGCGGGCAGCACCTTGTTCACACCAATTTTCGCCGTGCCCAACACGCCCCATTTCACTTTTCTGTTGCCCACAACTCTCCTCCTCGGCCTCGCCATCTCGTTCTATCACGCATTTCCTGCGACAGCAAAATGGGAGCCGTCACGAAGTTGCCGTGGCTGCAAGATGCACGAAGGACGACGACCCAACCGTCGTTGTTCTCAATGGACTTCAGCAATCCTGAGTACCATCATGCAAAAGTCGATGGTTTCTGCGGTTCACACAGGGTAAGTGGCAAGCTTGTGGCGGAGAGCTAGAGGAAACTCAATTGCTTGCTTTCCAGTGCGAGCAGCTTTTTCTTGACGGGAAGGCCGCCGCCAAAACCAGTCAAATCGCCATTGCTCCCGATGACGCGATGGCACGGAATGATGATGGGTATGGGATTGGATCCATTCGCAAGCCCCACGGCGCGGGCTGCGTCGGGACTACCGATGCGCCGCGCCAATTGGCCGTAGCTGACGGTTTCTCCGTAAGGAATCTTTTGGAGGTTGCGCCAGACGAGCAGCTGAAATTCCGTGCCTTCGAGGACCAGGGGCAAATCAAAATCCTTCCGTTTTCCCGCGAAGTATTCCTGTAGCTGCTGTTTCACATCTCGAAATGGCGTTTCATTTTCGACCCAATTACGTTCCGGCGACTTCGGCCTTCTGCCCGAGGCAAAGTGCACAATACGGAGGCCGTCCGCGTCACCCGCAAGCAATAGAGGCCCGACGGGGCTTTTCAGTGTGCTGTAAGAAATCGCGCTCATCCGCATGTCCTCAGTGCCCTGCCCTGCTCCCCGAACTTGCCGTCGCGTATGGGCTGGTCGCTAGGTATCTTTTCTCAAACTCTTCGCGGGTGCACAGCGTGCGAATGTCGGTGATGCGATCCAGTGCGAGGATGCCGTCGAGATGGTCTATTTCGTGTTGCAGCAGCTCAGATAAATTCTGCTCCTCGGCCGCACGGATTTCGTGCCAGTTGCCACGCAAATCCTGATAACGCACGACAATTTCGCGATGGCGCTCGACTTGCATAAAAATGGACAGAAAACTCAGGCAAGCATCCCAAACCACAATCCTTTCTGGACTGCGCTCGATGATTTCGGGATTCACCAGAGGCCAAGGATCGGCGCCCGGTAATTGAAGAAAAATAACTCGTGCCAGCGCTCCAATCTGAGGAGCCGCAATCGCTCGACCGTACCCGGTGGACTTTTTCCAATGCGCCAAGGTATCGGCCAGATTTTCGACCAGCGCCGCAATTTCAGGCGCTGCAGGATTAGACACTCGCCTCGCAATCTCTCGCAGCACAGGATCGCCAAGTTGCCTCAATGTTTGGATGGCCATGCGCTTCCCCGCTCTTGCCAAGAGCCTCTAACTTTCTCCCCGCAAAACACAATCGTAGCGCAATCGGCATTGAAATGCAGAGGGTGCGTGTAAAGGACCGCTCACAGCGGAGTGACTCTCCATCTTTTCGACGCATCGGCAGCTCTTCTCGACTGTCTTTTCCTTCATCGACCTGCCAGCAAATTTCCTTGAAAGCAAAAGACTTGTAGTGATAGAGTCCCGCAATCAGTGGAGTTCTGGCGGCGTTTCGGAGCTACACGCCTGGGGGCGTTGTAGCCGGCCAAGGGGGCTTATGAATAGGCAGAGGGGCTTTTCGCTGGTTGAATTACTTATCGTCGTGACGATTATACTGATCATTTCCGCGATCGCGATCCCTAGCTACATGCGTTCACGGATGCAGGCCAACGAAGCTTCCGCGGTGAGTTCGCTGCGCATGATCAACACCGCGGCAATTACTTATTTCTCGACCTATCAACAAATTGGCTATCCCCCCACCTTGGCGAGCATGGGCGGCGTGGCTCCCTGCACATCGACCTCGACGTCCGCTTGCATGCTCGATGAGACGGTTGCCTTGGGAACCAAAAGCGGCTATGCCTTTGCCTGGGAGAGTGACGGTGCCGTGCCTTCTGTAGCGTACACAGCAACGGCCACACCCATTAGCGTTGGCAGGACAGGCCAGCGCATGTTTTGCACCGATCAAACAGGTCTGACGCGCTCTGATCCCTCGGGCTCAGGTTGCAACGAATCGAGCACCCCAGTGCCGTAACCCCCTCGGGAATTCTTGGGCACCCTCGGCGAAATTGGAGGCGAGCCTCCCTCGTCAAGGGGCAAGGTCCGCGCGCTCCGTCAAAACGCCATTTCGTTAAGCCATTGCCAGTTGTCGTGCTTCTCCCGTCGGCTTCGGCCAGCGGGAACATGGTGCTAATGCTAGCGATGAAGGCTTACAACCGATTCCCACAAGAGCGCGTGCTGTTCCGAGGCGGAGCTATTTGGTTCAGAGTCCGACTTTACAAGCTGTTAGTTTTGCCACTTCCGATATGCTTCATCGAACGATAGGTTTTGCGCGGGGGGAGACCCCTCCGACCCGAGTCGATCAGACACCTGATTGCTCCCTGAAAATGTCTCCCTCCATTTGTTCCAACGGTGCTATCTAGAGGGGTCTTAAACTCGTGCTCATTATGCTTGGCTTGGCCATCTTCGCGTTTATCTCGAAGGCGGTTTTCAATTTGGCGGCCGAGACGCGCTCCAAAAACCCACCCTCGCAACTCCGAAAAGAGGACCAGAGGAATCGTCCAACACCCTAAGCCCTATCGCAAAATCAGATAGGAGATTGAGTGCAAATCTCAAAGACAGTGCTCGTGGATTGGTTCTTTTGGAGAACCGCAGTTTCGCGCCCTAGAACCTTCGACCATGTATGTGCCATGCCGCATTTCAAACTGTCCCACTCCCCGCATTTCTGCAGCGCTAGACCGAACGGCCTCATCGGGCGAGGAGCAAACCCGGGCGACGCACCGAGAGCTAACTCAAACCAAACCTCCACGCGCTCGCTTACCTGAGAGGCTGTTTACTCGCATTTGGCCTTTTCGCCTTCAATTTGATACTGGCGACATCGCATCGAGTTGTTCTGGTGGTCAGGTAACCCTGATTCGCACCGTCGCGCTCGCCTGTTCGCGTGCGAAAACTCGGTCGCGCCTCCCCCTCCTGTCAATAATGACAGTATCTAGCTAATGCTCCTCGGTTCTATACGTGTGGGGTGGGAGTGAAATGATGAAATCTTACAAACTGATCTTTGGCTTATGCGGTATGTTTTGTGTATCGGCACTGACAGCGCGGATAGCGCATTCGCAAGAAAAGACCACCGGGGGCACCGTTCAAGTGCACCTGGTCATCACGGATCAGTCCTTCAGTGATGGTGGCGAAATACCGGTACTCCAGCCGAGCACGATACAGGTAAAGCAAGGCAAGAACACTCAGAAGATCAGCCAACTGATCCCCGCCCGAGACGATAACGCGGCGCTGCAACTGTTCATCCTGATCGACGACACGTGCGATCCGGTCATTGGCGCGAATCTCGATGACATTCGGAATTTCATAGCCGCTCAACCAGCGTCTACCGCGATCGGTGTTGCTTACATGTCGAACGCAACCATACAGATTACTCAGAACTTTACTTCGGACCACGCGCTTGCCGCCAAGTCGCTGCGCCTGCCTCTTGGAAGATCGTCCACCATGGATAGCCCCTATCTGTCGCTGATCAGCTTGGTAAAGGGTTGGCCTCAACAAAAAGTCCGCCGCGAAGTGCTAATGATCAGCGATGGAATCGATCGCCTGCGCGGCACGCGGACATCGGGTGTTGCGACGGCTTCGCGCAGTACCCTTGGGCCTAGTCCTGCGCCTGTTTACAGCACAATGCCTTCAATCAGCCCCGATGCGGATATAGCAAGTAGAAATAGCCAGCGCTATGCCGTCATCGTTCACTCCATTTATGCCGTGGGGGCCGGTCGGGTTGGAAGAAATGCTTGGGAAGCACAGCTCGGCCAATCCGGAGTTGCTAAAATCGCGGACGAAACCGGGGGAGAATACTTCGCTCTAGGAACTCAGAACGCGGTCAGCTTCAAACCATATCTAGACCGACTGCAAAAGATCTTCGACAACCAGTACTACCTCGTATTTGGGGCTACCCCGGGAAAGAAAGATAGTCTGCAGCGCATCGTCGTTTCCACTCAACTGCCTAACGCCGATGTGGCCGCACCAGACAACGTCTGGGTTCCCGTGGGAAAGTAAGAACAGACGGTGATACGCTGAAACGGAATCAAAGATGATCGCGAAAAAGGTGTCCTTAATATGACCACTCCTTCGAATTTGAAGAACACATTGACGACCAACCTTCAGCGGTTCGGGCAGCCGCAGCCGTGCACAGACGACGGGAGCGAAAGGGACAGCTTCTTGGAAAAAGATTCTTCGAGGAGACGATTCCTACAAGTGGCTTTGGGAGGCGCACTGGGCGGACTTGGTGCCGGTGCGGGCATCGAGCTCGCCGCCCCCCCTCAAGCTCTGGCACAAAGCAAGTTGAGCCCTGACGCGGCCCTGCAGGCGCTCATGGACGGCAATCGACGCTTCACGTCTGGGAAACTCAATTCTTGCGAGCAAGACCTTGCGATGCTCAAACAAAACACACTCGAGAAGCAGGAACCATTCGCGGCGGTGCTGTCTTGCGCGGACTCCCGAGTCCCGGTCGAATTCGTGTTCGATCAGAGTATTGGCCAAATCTTCGTTACGCGGGTTGCTGGCAATGTTGTCACGCCGGAAATCATCGCGAGTCTCGAGTACGGCGCCGCCGTCTTAGGCACAAAGGTGATCCTCGTGCTGGGCCACGGCGGTTGTGGAGCAGTTAAAGCGACGATTCAAGCAAAGCAAGTCCCTGGACAGATCAGTGCGCTATTTCCGCACATTCAGCCTGCCGTCGATCAGGCAGGTCCCCATCTTGAGCCAGCAACCAAAGCGAATGCCAAAATCCAGTCCGCTCTTCTGCGACAAGCCTCCACTGTCATCGCTGGTTTGCAAAAAGAAGGCAAACTTAAGGTTGTCTCCGGGTATTACGACATCGCAAGCGGTGCAGTTAGCCTGCTGGAATAGACAGAGCCGAATCAATATCCGCCCACGGATAGCCCTAAGTTCTTCAAACGGACTGAGATGGCTGCGTGTCAGGGCGAGCAGTCGATCCCAAGAGAGTCGTTTAAAGCATCCACCCTGCTAGCCGTAAACCCCTCTCATCTGTCACTTTTGACAGTTTCCGGACCCCGAAGGGTCACATATCTTGCACACAAGGCAGCCGGGCTTCGTACCCATTATTTTGGCCGCCTACGGCGAAGTGTGCTTTGAAGCGGGCGCGATGAAGAACAAGCCGTTAGAACAAATGGCGCCTCAGTCCGGCAAGGGCAACTCTCAAACTCGACGAAAGGCTGCTGCAATTGAGGGCGCTTTGCAACGAAGTGAAACGGCCATAAGGCACCCAGGATTGCATGCGAGCGATGGACCTAGATAGTGCCATGAATATGCGAAAAGGCGAGCGCCTGCTGCTTGCCATCGGCTTGCTGCTTTTGGCCTTCTGGGTGTTGGCGAGAATTCAAGGCAGCATTGCCTCTCGAGCGGCAATCGAACGATTCCGCGCCGAGCCAGTTTCAAACCCCGGCACGAGCGCTCCAACGTGGGACGGTTCGGTGCCTGACTCTTCGGTGGATTTCACGCTATGGAACCCTAAACGAGTCATTGCTTACAACGAAAGCCTCTTGGCAAAAAAGGATCTCCCTCTTGCGATTCTCCGCATTCCCAAGATTAATCTAGAGGTGCCTGTATTCAATGACACCGATGATCTCACGCTGAATCGCGGCGTGGGCCGCATTCTTGGCACGGCCAAATTGGGGCAACTGGGCAATCTCGGAATCGCCGGGCATCGCGACGGCTTTTTTCGAGGCCTCAAGGACATAGGCCGGAACGATATCATCGAGCTCATCCGGCCGGGACGAACGGACCAATACGTCATTACGCAGCTTCAGGTCGTCAGCCCTAATGATGTTTCCGTTCTAGCTCCCACGCCCACTCCCACGCTAACTCTTGTCACCTGTTTTCCCTTCTATTACGTCGGGAACGCTCCTCAGCGCTTCATCGTGACAGCTGCTTATCAGGCTTCTAACCGACCGGATGAGAGTGCAATCCAAAACTCAATTTCCACGGGCAAGAAAAACAACAAAAAGGAGAAACAAGATGAAGTCAATTAGGTTCTCGAGAACTATTTTGCGTGGTCTGTTAACTGGAGGAGCTCTTTGTATGGCCCTCTCCCTGACGGCGTCAGGGCAAGTGCAGACTACGACGAAAACGACGCCAGAAGGGGCCCCCACCAGGAGTGTTAAGGTCGAACGCGGCACGATCGTATACGTCTCTGGCAACACCGTCGTCGTAAAAGCCGAAGACGGGACGTTGCGGCATTTCAACAACGTTCCCGACAGCACGACTGTAACTGTGGATGGAAAACAACTCAACGTCCACCAACTTAAACCGGGGATGATCGTTGAAAGGCAGACCATTACCACGACCACTCCAAAGATCATCACGACCATCAAAACCGTCTCAGGCACAGTGTGGTACGTTAACCCCCCCAACTCGGTGATCTTAACGATGGAAAACGGTAAGAACCAATCGTTCAAGATTCCCAACGGCCAGAAATTCACCGTCAACGGGCAGGTTACTGACGCATTCGGCCTCAGGAAAGGCATGAAGGTGGATGCTCAGCAGGTGATTGAGCAGCCCGCAACCGTGGTCGCACAGGAAATCAAGCGAACAGGAGTCATGCCGACTCCCCCACCCGCACCGCAGGCCGATGTGCCGATTCTAGTTCTTGTCGTGCCTGTTCAGCAGCCTGCTCCGACTGAAACGGCAGCTGCGGAACCAGCACCCACGGCGCTCCCCAAGACAGCGAGCGAACTGCCGTTGATCGGCTTGCTCGGAATGCTCTTCTGCGGACTCGCCCTGGCTACAATGGCGGTTCGTGGAACCATTTCACGGTTTGCCAACCCGAGGGTCTGACCACAAACGGAGTTCTCTCCCTGAAGCTAGAGCGAGTAGAACCGTAAGCACACACAGGCCGGTTGGAGGTCATTCCCCCCACTCCAACCGGCTCTTTCGCTCAAGAACGGCAGAAATTAATTCATTCCGCGGTCCACCAGCCTGATTCTATGCGTGCCGTCTGCCTGAACGAAAGCAAACTGCCATCCCAGCAAGGAGCCCTGCTATGCGAAACAAATCTTCTTTGCTAACACGCGTGATCCTGCTCATGCTCTTCATCGTGCCGGCGCTGGCTCTCTCCCAATCTGCGCAGGAAACTCGTACCCTGATTGTAAACGGGCAACCGGGAGAGGTGACCGTTGTCCAGGTGAACGGGCGGTCCTACGTTGACCTCGAGGCCCTCGCGCGAGTCGCGAATGGCTCCCTCGGATTTAGTGGAAACCAGATCACGCTCACCTTGCCCGGCGCTACGAACGGATCCGCAACTGCAAGCCCTTCGGCAAGCTCGCAAGCGGATCCCGGATTATCAAAGGGCTTCCTGAGGGCGGGCATCGAAGCAATGTCTGTGGTCAGGGAATGGCACAGTGCGCTTGCCAACGCGATCAAAAACGGATTCCCATTGGCGCAAGGCTGGCTGGATGGATACCGCGGACAGGCCGCCTCCGCCCTCCGGATGGCGTCTGTGGCTGTGTCAACTGATTCGGATCGAAGCGCCTTTCAACTGATGACCAACGGCTTTAATTTCATGGACAGTTTGAGCAATAAATATTTGGCCGCCCGCCAATCCTTGAATTACATCGCCCCCAATGCCCTCACGAATGACCCGTTGGACCAGAAACTCTTGAGCTGCGGACACTCTTTGGCCTCTATGGTCGCAAGCGGACAGTTTGTGGACGATGGGTCCTGTCAGTGAACAGCTCTGACTTTTGGATTCCGATGGCCTCAACGATCTAGCCGATCGAGCCTGCGCTCTTTCAAGTACTAGGTATCATAAGCCTCTGGTAATAATGACAATAGGTTTCAACCTCGAGTTTCGTTAGAGTTTGGCCGTTTTCTTGAATGCATGAATACCGCGCCACATCTTGAGAATCGGCCCGTCCTCGTTAGAACTGCGCTTGTAGTTGATTCCAGTCCGGAGGTCTTTGACGTGCTGGCCACCGCGCTCCTGCCCGATCTCTGGTGTGTCCGTCACGTTTCCAACAACCTCGCTGCGCTGGCGCTTGCTGAGACAACTCCGTGTGACCTCATCCTTACCAGCGAAAAAACGTCAAGCAAGCAGGACGTTGAACTCTTGCGCATGATCCGGCGGGTTCGGCCTCACATCAGGTTGATCATTCTCACGGATGAGGCCACGCCAGCTGATGTTATTGCTTCGATGCGCGAGCGTGCTTTCAGTCTTTTCTCCCGCCCGTTCTCACCCGAATCGCTTGCTGCCATGATTCGTGCTGCGGCCGATGGACCTTGCTGGGATGAAGGTATCGAAATTCTCTCTGCAACACCCAACTGGATCCGCATCGCGGCGACGTGCGACATGAGGACTGCCGAACGCCTGGTCCAGTTCATCAACGAGATCGCGGATCTTCCCGATCCCGAGAGAGAGGATGTCGCGACCGCTTTCCGTGAAATACTTATGAACGCGATCGAACATGGCGCGCACTTCAATCCCAAAGAGTTCGTTGAAATTTCATACATTCGCTCTCGCCACATGGTTATGTGCCGCGTTAAGGATCCCGGAGAAGGTTTTTCATTGGATCAAATTCGTCACAGCGCCTTGGCCAATCCTCCGGAAGATCCCATACGCCACGCGGTCTACCGTGAAGAACACGGTCTGCGGCCAGGAGGATATGGCGTGCTGGTCGCTAAAGAACTTGTCGACGAACTCATCTACGACGAAAAGGGCAACGATGTCTTGCTGATCAAGTATCTCGATCAGAGCCCAGGGAGCAAGCTTTCCAAAGAGCAAGCGCGGGGAGCCTGAGGGTAAAGCTCTGCGTGTCGGCCACCACAGTTCCCTTCTCCAAGGAGCTCACTCGCCATGAAATTGAAGCTCAGTTTCTCTGTTCTTGCGCGGGCGATTCTCCTGGCCAGCCTGCTGGCCACCGCTGTGCAGTCGGGCCCCGGCAGGGCCGCGCAATATTCCCCTCCAGATGTTCGGGCCGCCAGCGACATCCAATACCCGGTGAATACTCTGGCCGCAGGAGCCGTCTCCCTGCTCATTACACTCGATGGTAACGCACAGATACAAAATGTTCAGGTCCTGCGCGACTTCCCGTCGTTGACGAGCTCCGTTCAGCAGGCCGTTCAAAACTGGACCTTCACGCCCGCCGCGTTAAACGGCAGCTCTGTACCTTCCGAGATTTCTGTAACTGCTATTTTTAATATCTTCAACCCGGCAGGTGGTGCGGCATCCCAGAGCCTGGTTATAGCCCCCGCTCAGGCGACTTCCCCGGACGCATCTCAATTCACTCCACCGCAGATAACTCGCGCGTCTTTCGCAAACTATCCTGCAGCTAGCGTGTCCCAGGGAACTGTGGTGCTCGATGTAACCGTAGGCAAGGCAGGCCAACCTAAACAAATTCGCGCAATTCGAGGAGTCCCAACTCTTACTCAGCAAGCAGTCAATGCCGTCAAATCTTGGGGATTCAACGCAGCTACGATTCGGGGACAGCCTGTCGCTGCGCCAATTGTCATTGCTTTCGTTTTCCAGCGCAACATGAGTTGATACAAAAAACTCGCTAATTGGGTCTACCCATCCAGGAATACTGCCACGCCACAGAAACGCTCTGATAGTTTCCGCCGAAGCGAATATAAGTGCCGTTGCTATAGCTGATTTTTATCGACTGGTGCTTAGTTATCGGGAATGAAGCCGTGCCTCCCAGGCGCGAACCCGTCTGTTTGGTGGCAAGGTTCTGTATACCACCCAAGCTAGTAATGCCTCCCCACCAGAAGTTTCCGTCCAGTGACACCCACAAGCGCTGCCTCACATCGTAGCTCAAATGCCCCTCTAAGGAGCCGATCGGCGATTCGTTCTGTGGTTCGGTGACCGGGCCGGCGTAGGATGCCGAGTTTGTAGTGTAGAACCATCCTCCGGCATAGCCATCGACCAACCAATGGCCCCAGCGCTCGGAATAGCCGAGTTCCGGCTTGAACGCCCAACGGTTGCTGCCCCAGTTGATTAATTTCGTGCCGCTGTATTGTCCAGTGGGCGCAACCATCTTCAGGCTCAGCCCCAACAGCCTCTTTTGCTTCCACTTTGCCATTTCTTTTGGTTGCATCGCCGGTCCGCCTATCAGATTCACGGAAAAGCGAAAGGTGGAATCCAGCATGCCCGAACGGTAAAGCGACCTGGCTTGGCCCGAGAGGTTACCCTGAAAAGTTCCCACGGCATAAGGCAGCGAAGCCGTTATGTTCGCCGAACGCCCAAAGAAATTCAGCGAATGGTAGACAGTCAAGATTTCTACGTCATAGGTGCCGGTTGCGTTAGAGACGGGTATGGTGCCGTTGAAGTTCAGACCTCCATCATAGAAGGCCGAGGTGATCGTGATGGCATTGGAATGCACGGGCGTTATTACGTAGGCCCGAGGAGCCAGGTCCTGCGCGCGCAACGCGCGAGGAGAACATGCGGCGAGCACCACCGTCAAGACGAGTTTGGTTCCGATCCGCATCCATCGAATGGTTCGGTGCCTACTGGATTCTGTTGATCGCCCTGGCTTTCATCGCCAGTCAAGAGCCCAAGATTCCCGCGCGTAGAAACGGCTGATTCTGCGAGGCTCGCGCAGCTTTGGTTTCGATTTTTTCTGGCTTGGGTCTGGTTTGAGAAAAACCAGACTAGCCTCTGGGATGAGCGCACTTGAAACCAAGGAGCCAATCGCGGTGCTATTGCGAAACCCCAAATTCAAGTCCATTCCAGGCAGTGTTGGGATGCGCTTTTCCCAATACCAGAGCCCATTAATACCACTATAGGAGGAAGCAAAACTGGAGGTTAACTGTCAAAACTGCCAGTCATGAGCAATAGGGACTCTTATTTCTCTTCGCCAAACACGTCTTTCACATTCGTTAAGCTGGGACTGACAAATTGCCTTCCGAGAAGAACGGCTTCCATGCCAGTCAGAAGCGCACCACCCGCGTCCGACTTAAGGATATAACCCAGTCCGCCGGCAAGGAAGGCAGCTCGAACCACATCGGGGTCCGAATCGGAACTTACGAAGACTATTTTGGCTTTCGGGACCCGTTTTCGAATTTGTCGGGCCGCCTCAATGCCATCCAAGCTTGGCAGGCCAATGTCCAGAAAAATGAGGTCTGGTTGAAGCTCTTCCGCTTTCTGAACGGCCTCTAGCCCATCCGAAACGCAGTCGAGAACACGGACGTGGGATTGCTGCGTAAGTTGTTCAATGACAAATTCTCGCCAGGGACCAAAGTCGTCCACTATGAGAACTCGAACTATTAACATTATGAGAATTTTTCCTTCACTCTACCTGATTAATAACCCGGACCTGTCCGAAAAGTCGCTGTGTATTTGACTCTTTGACGGATCCTGTTGTTTTCGGAATGCTCCGCCTGTGCCGCGCGCAACCAAATGCCCTGCATTCCGTTCATGTCGCGGTCTCTTCGTCCGCCGAGTGTGATTCCTTCAGGTCGGTTACGTTCTTAAAATCCCCTAGCCCGGGGCTGACAAACCAGTCGCCACGAAGCACCGCTTCTATGCCACGGAATAGCTCTGTCGCCGCTTCCGCCTTTGACACATAACCGGCGCCTCCAACTCGGAAGGCAGCTCGAACGGACTCCAATTCAAATTCCCCGCTGACAAAGAGTATTTTAGAATCGGGGGCCACCCTCCGTATCTGTCGAGCAGCTTCGATGCCATTCAGCTTTGGCAGCATCATGTCCAGCAAAATCAGGTCCGGCTGCAGTTCCTCTGCCTTCTGAACCGCTTGCAAACCGTCCGATGCGAACCCAACGATGCGTAGGTCGGGCCGTTCCTGGATTCGCGCGATGAGGTAGCCTCTCCAAAGATCAAAATCATCCACTATTAGGATACGAACTAGAGACATTCTCGGGTCCAAGGCAGTTGCAGCATTTATAACCCTCCATAGATCACTACTTATTTCGAATTGATTGCACACTGGAGAAGGGTCGCACGTGGGGTTGTCCCCGTCGTTGCGCTAGGACAACCAGGAAATTGCTCAATTGCAGTTGGGAAACACCACAGGGGGAGTGAGGTGGAGAAGAGGGATTAAACTACTCTCAGAAACAGCCGTTCCGGTGACCGCAGCAGAATCTTGCCGCGCCGCTTGACGATGACGCGGCTGGTCTGCCATTCGCTCATCAGACGGCTCGCGGTGAAGGGGGAGACATTCGCCGCGCTAGCCAACTCCTCGTTCGTGGCGTCAAATTCGACACCATCTGGAACTTGTTTGCCGATGATTCCGGACAGACAAATTAGAACTTGAGCAAGTCTCTCGCGAGCCGAGTCGCAAATGAGAGCAACATGATCGGCAAGATACCAAGCCAGATATTCCGAAGCGATCAGCAGCGCATTCTCGGCTAACCTTGGGTATTGCCCAGCGAGGCTTCTCATTGACGCACGGTCCCACACCAGGACGGAGCTATCATGCACCGCTTCCGTGCTGAGAAGATACTCAGCGGGTTTGCATAAGAACGCTATGCCCCCAAAAACGTCTCCAGCCGTAAGCCAGAAAAGAAGAGTCTTTTGACCGTTTTGTGTCAGGTAGAAATGTCTGGCGCGGCCGCTTACCAGCAAGAATAAGTGGTCGGCAGGATTGCCCTGATTTGTGATGACAGAACTGGCAAGATAGCGTCGCTCCCTTGCAGCTGCCCGGATGGCATTCAGGTCGCGTGCAGACAGCCCCTCGAAAAATCGAGATTTCTGGCCCGCAGGTTGGGCAGCAAAATCCAAGGCGGGCATCGCTCTATCTCCTTGGAACAAGTTTAAGTCTCGCAGATCCAGGAGGATCCAGTGTCTTGAGGGACTCTCCCGGGACCTCGCCGATGAACTAAGACTTGGAGACCGCTAGTCATGCTATAAGTACCGAATTCATTTCTCCTTGCACATTGGCAGAAATACCAGCTTAAGGCACGCACCTACTGGTAAAACTAACAGTTGTGTCCCCTCTTCCACTCCCTCAAACTCTCGGCCTGCTTTGGCCATAGGGAGTCTTGTCATAGAGGCTCGGGTGGGTGTCCCGAGGGGCGTCCGCAAAGCTCGACCCTGGCTTTGCTACAACCGGGTAAACGCTCTTCCTTCGGGCAGGCGAGATTGCTCCGTTCAAGCCATAATGCAGACTTATGCAGAGCGGCTTGTTCGATGCAAGCATCATATGGGTGCGGCAATGTCGAACGGGCAGTCGTTTTCCGGTTAAATGGCGTCCGGCTGAACATAGTCACGCATGGAAGGGTGCTCGTTCTCGGAATGGCTGAGCGCTAGAAAACGTGTCCATTCAAACCGCGATGGAAACCGATTGGTCCCCGTGATAGCGTTACGGACAGTCATGATCTCGCTAATTAAACAGCCGTTCAAGAGCGCCAGCGTTTGAATGGTGGGACGTAAAGAGGCTAGGAGCAAGGCGGGGCTTTTGCCACAAATTGCAGCGCATTGAACGCATGATTCCTAGCTAGCGCCGGAGGGAACAATGAAGCTTCCAAGGGCAATTTTGGCCGATGATCACAAAATTCTAGTCGAGGCTTTCCGCAAACTCTTGGAGCCTCACTTTGAGATCGTCGCTACTGTCTCTGACGGCCATGCCCTACTGGATGTTGCCCCGGCACTCAAGCCCGATGTGATCTTGCTGGATATTGGTATGCCCCTTCTGAACGGCCTCGAAGCCGCGCGCCAGCTCAAGACCAAGCTGCCCACAGTTAAGCTTATCTTCCTGACCATGCATGAAGATCCCGATCTTGCTTTGGAGGCCATGCGTGCCGGGGCGTCCGGGTACCTTCTTAAGACCTCAGCCGCCTCAGAATTGCTCCACGCGATTCAGGAGGCGCTCAGAGGAAGAATCTATGTCACGCCTCATATTTCCCGTGGAATGGAGAAAAGCTTCATTCGCGACCCGCTGGGCAGGCAGCGCCCCAAATCATTGACGCCGCGCCAGTGCGAGGTTGTTCAGCTCTTGGCCGAAGGCAAGTCAATGAAAGAGATAGCCGACGTACTGCATGTCACTCCGCGCACCATCGCTTTCCACAAGTACAAAACGATGGAAGAACTAGCGCTCAAATCAACGGCTGAGCTGATCCAATTTGCTATTAAGAATCATATTGTCGTTGCTTAATCAAGGATCGAGAAACATCTTCATCACATCTCTCGAGCAGCCCGTCCGCACCGCGCTGCAATAGGAGCGGGTAGCGCCGCCAATGCGTTCTCGATGAGTTGTAGTTTAACTTCCAGATTTATCTCTTCTCCACAGAAAAGAAAAAATAGATTGCCAACCCAGCCGATTCCACTTGTTTGTTGGGATGCTTGCCGGTGTTATTGTCATGCTCATAATAGGGGTTGAATTCAACGTGTCTTCCCACGGGGAGCAGGCACCCAGCGTAGAGCGATGTCGTGCTCACCTTGCTGTATTGACTCTCATAAAATGGTTCGGCCGCGACATAGGGGATTAGGTGGTAGGAGTGGATTGAAAATGTTCGTTCCAGCGTTAGTTTGTTTCGATAGCGCCATGTGAAATTACCGGCTTTCCAATCGAGATCCGCCCGATTCCGGTCGGAGAGCAGGAGATTTGCCTTCAGGGGAAAGTTCGAAGTCACGGCCAACACCATGCGATTTTCGGTCGGGGCGCCTGGTGCAACCAGGTATCGGTAGCCAACTTCCACAACCAACGCCCTTGACTTCGAATCATCCAAATCAAAAACCGTCACATGTTTGAGTTTGACCAAAGGTTTTAGATAGAACTGAATGCTGGGGCCTATCGCAAATTGCGTTGAATCGCCACCTTCCCGATCGTCTTTGGCCTGGAGGTACGTCCGAACAATGGAGTTCAATTTGAGATACGAATCAACTTCCGGTATGAATTGCGTGTCTTGTGCGCGAGCAGGCAAACTCGCGAGACAAGCGAGAATGGCACAGCCCCAAATTGTCTTGTGAATCCTCGTCATGCCTGGAGACTGTGAGCCGCCGCTTTGTACCCAGCGCTCATTACGGTCCGCCCCTTTGCGAGTCTGCTTAACGCCGTCCACCGTGTACTCTGCCGTGTTTCAGTCACACTCCCTTGATTTTCTTCCATGGTGATCCCGGCCCCTTAAAGGACCGTTTTCCGCTGGCCGATGTAAGAACACGTGTCTCTCATTCAGGCGCCGGCGCTTGGAGACCGCTCCGCAGGGAGAAAATAGAGCACGCCGCCAACACCGAGTGTAGCGATACGGCGGCCCAGAGAAGGAGGCCATAGATCCTCACAACTAAATCCATGTAGAGGAGCGACGTCATTACAGTGGCATCATAGATGACCGGCCCTACTACCAGTCCGACCGCGCCTCGGCTCTTACTTTCATGACGTGCCGCCCAGCAAGCAATTCCAAGCGCAAGCAAGGAACCGGCTACTATACGACCCAAGGCGTTCCCACTCGGCCCATCCAGCGGCCTTCCGATCAGCAGATAAAGCGCCCTCGAAGGGAACAACATCAAAAACAAGCCCGCTAATCCTTCGATAGCTGCTTTCGCAACGAGCAGGGTCTTCAATGGTTTTTGCTCCCGGTGATCCGGCGCGGCGCGGCCGCCTGCTTGGTCAGTGTCCATAGCGCGATCTTTCGCAATGTCCTGCGTAACCAAGTGACACCGCAAAAGCCGCGAGGACTTCGCAATACTGCCCTTCGGTCTGAAGCGTTGTAACTGTCAAAACTGACGCTGCATTGCGAGCGGGCTCGACACCGGAGGAAAGCACTGCGAGAAATCCCAATCCACGGACTGGATATCTGGCGTCAAGCAACATGGAAGCTTTTGGACTTGATGGATTGAGGCGGGACGCTCGGCGAGGCCAAAAGCGGAACGTGCGAACCGGTTCCGGTGCTTCCCACGAGCCTAATGGCGTCCTCAGTCCCGCCGAGCAACACCCTGGCGCGCAGCATCGCAAGCCTGTCTATGGGGCTGTTAGTTTTGACAGTTTTCCCGCTAGCCAGCGCCTGCCAACCTTCCTCTACCCGAGCACGATGGATTGGAATCGCGAACTAAGTCTCAAATTTCATCACGAATTCGGGGAGACAAAAATAAGCACCCATTCTGCAAGAGGTGTCTGCCACCCAACAGTTGGGTCTGCCAGCCAGAAGCGGGGATACATTTCGCAAACCTTTCAACAAGCAAAGGAACTCTAAATGACTCTGGACAAGATGTCTCTGGCAATAACAGGCTTTACAACGCTTGCTGTGAGCCTGCTCTTACTCGGCACTGCATCCCCATGCCATGCCCAAACGAGTTCGCCTCCTCCAGAATATACGTACCTTTCCGGGACCAGCGCGGCGAACCCAGTTGATGCGCCGCAACCGGTCGTCGCTGAGCAACCGGCAGTTGGTGAGCCCTCTAACCCGGCTCCCCCTCAGGCAAGCACGGCCAGTGCAGATGACGCGTGGCATTTTGCTGTGAGCCCCTATCTCTGGTTTCCAGGAGTCCATGGCACCGCTGTTGGCCCAAATGATAACGGCCTCGGCTTCCGTGCCAGCCCCAGCGATCTTCTTTCACATTTCCAGATTGGACTGATGGGTGCTGTCGAAGTTCGCTACAAGCGGATAGTCACATCCATGGACATTTTTTGGATCAGGCTCCAGGACAACACTGCGATCCCGCTTCCCCCGGCCATTGGGGACGGGGCCATCGGCGCCAAGATTCATGCAACCGAGTTTTTCTTGGCTCCCAAAATCGGCTATCGCTTAATCGATCAGGAAAAAATCAAAATTGACGCTTTGACGGGATTCCGCTTCTGGCACTTCGGCGAGAGCTTGAGCTTCAATCCATCGGCGCTTGGCCTTAATTTTAACGGTTCGCAGAACTTCGTGGACCCGCTGGTGGGCGGACGCGTTCAGCTGGCGCTTTCACCAAAAATCGTGGTCAATATTTTGGGTGACGTCGGAGGCTGGAACACCGGCTCGAAGCTCGAGTACCAGATTGCTGGCATAATCGGTTACAAAATCAAGCCGGCTTTAACCCTACAAGCGGGCTATCGTTATCTTGATTTGGACTACCGCGGTAGCCGCGGCGTCGTTTTCGATCTCACGACTGCGGGCGTCTTGTTTGGTGCCACGATCAATTTAAAGTGACTGCACGTGTGATGCTTGCCTAGTCAGACCTGCGGGGATCAATGAGAGGAGCGTCCCACGAATACCGTGGCAGCGCCACCCTCCACTGAGACTGCGAAATTTCATTTGATATCCGGCCGCACCGAATGTTTTGCGATTGAGGTAAGGAGATACGAATGAAGCTGTTAGGACGCGAGGTACCTGCTTTGGCGTTGGGGACACTAGCGATTTTTCTCCTGTCCGCGGTGCCCCTTTGTGCACAGGATACGCCCGTCGGCCCAGAGGGAACTCAGGTGGCCACGCAGGCAACTCCAGCGGCAGCGGCCAACACCGATGCGTTGAGAAACGCGGCGCAGAACCCGGTGGCCAGCCTCATCAGCGTTCCCCTGCAGGAAAACTTCAATTTTGGCATCGGGCCCTCCGATCGCACCCAGAATGTTCTCAACGTTCAACCTGTCATTCCGCTCAGCGTGTCCCAAAACTGGAACCTGATCGTTCGCTGGATTTCGCCGGTCATTTATCAACCCCTTCCCGTACCCCAGCCGCCTGGGACTCCTTTGCAGACTACGGGAGTCTATGGGCTAGGCGACATGAACCCTTCGTTTTTCCTGGTGCCGAAGAAGAGCAAGATAATCTGGGGCATAGGTCCGACCATTGTTTTGCCTACGGCAACCAATACGACCTATCTCGGGCAAGGAAAGCTCAGCATGGGGCCATCTGTAGTCGCGCTAGTGCAGCCCCCACATTGGACGATAGGGTTTCTTGCAAACAATGTCTGGTCTGTGGCCGGGCACGCCAATTTCAATACCGACGGCACGGTCAACAAGCCGCCCGTGAACCAATTCCTCCTGCAGTGGTTCGTCAACTACAACATGAAAAAGGGTTGGTACCTCACCACCTCGCCCATCATCACCGCAAACTGGAGGGGAACGAACAGCAACGTGTGGACGGTGCCCTTCGGCGGCGGCGTGGGCAGGATCATGAAACTGGGATTTCAGCCCGTGAACATCTCCGCGTCGTTCTATGGCAACGCCGTTCATCCGCCGGGAGCTTCACCTTGGGGCCTGCGCTTGCAGTTTGTGTTGCTGTTTCCCAAGCTAACCAAGGAGGAGAAGAAGATGTTGCTTGAGAAAGCACTAAAACAGATGGATCAGCAGCCCCCGCAAAAGAACTAACCCCAATCTCTCACAGCTTGGCAGCAGTGGGGTGAAGTTTGTTCGAATTGGGAGTTGCGAAATAGTTTCGCGGGGTGCTGTTGTTCGCTAATCCGTTTTTTCGCTTGGCGTGAGAGATTTCCTCTCTCCGAGACTGTTTCGGCGCACACCTTTCCCCCGGTTGACAGAAGCGACGAAAAAGTTGTTCGGGATCTTTCTTTTTCAATACTTTAGCGGCACGGCGCAGAGCTTTTCATAGATTTGCTGGAAGAGTGCGACATAGGGGTACCCACCGGCCAGCGAGACCCACACCTTGCGCACCGTGATGCGGATCAGCGCGCCAATCTTCAACACCTTGAGCCGAATGGTGGAGCACTGCGCCTGGGCCAACTCCGTTCCCGCCAGTCCCAGTCGCCGCAGCATCTGCAACAACACGTAGGCGATCGAAGAAAAGTACAAGCGCAATTGATTGCTGCGCAGGTAATGCGTGCTGGTGCGATCGCTGAACAGCATCAATTGTTCCTTGATGCGATTCTCCATGTCCCCTCTTCCACAGTAGTGCTCTTCATACAGCGCCTGTGCCGGCCATGCTTCTCCGCTCAGAGAGGTCACTACGAATCGCGGGTTCTCTCCCTTTTCCAGATGCTCGGCCTTGGCCACCACGCGTCGCGCACGACTCCAGCTTTTCAGCGTCTGATAGAAGAACTCTTTGAACAGTCGAGTCGCGCGTCCGGTCTGTTGGTACTGCGCTTTCGCCTCCGCCATCTCCTTGGCGATCTCCGTCTTCAAACGTTCGTTTTTCGCTAGTCCCAGCACGTACTCTACGCGGTTCGCTTCACACCAAGCCATCAGCTCCTCGCGGCAAAATCCCGAATCTCCACGCACCACGATACGCACCTGGGGCCACGCGGAACGAATCTGGGCCACGATGCGCTCCAGTTCCTCAACACTCCCCGACGACGCATCGATGTTCGACGATCGCAACCGCGCACACAGCAGAAACTCTCCGCAGAAGATGTACAACGGCAGGTAGCAGTAGTGTCCATAGTAGCCATGGAAGAAACGTCCTTCCTGCTTCCCGTGCAGCGGATCCTCAGTGGCGTCCAGGTCCAAAATGATTTCTTTCGGCTCCTCCCGGTGGGCTTGCAGAAAGACTTCCACCAGCAGCCGGTCCACGGCTCCATGATCCAGCACGATCTTTTTGTAGCGCTCCTTCTCACGGACCTTCTCCCCGCTCAGTTCCAACCGATTCAAGGTACTTTTTCCGGCTAACACTTGGTTATCGGGACCCTCCTTCTCAACCAGCACCGCCAGCAGGGGATCATTCCGCAACTCCTCGTGATCGTTCAGATCTTCATATCCCAGGGCCAGCCCATAGACTCTCTGGGCCACCAACTGCTTTACCGGATGTTCGATCAGATCGGGATTCCGATAATCGGTGAAGCAGGCGGCAAACTGGTGGAGGATCCCAATGCGCTTCTCGACCTCCCGCAGCAGCAGACCACCGCCATCGCTGGTGATTGCCCCGCCATCGAACTGCGCCCGGATGTCGCGTCGCTTTTGAGGATGAAATCCGAAGACGAACTGGTTACACTCTGCAGTCATAAGGCTGTTGCTCCTTCTTGGCAGAATTTCTTCCTGATAAAAGAGTTATGCCATGAAGCAACAGCCTTTTTCTACTTAATATGAGAAATTGCGGCTAAATACCTGGGCCAAAGCCACACAGAGACTTCGGCTATTAGGAGCCTCAAGCCCTTTTCTAGCTTGCCAGCTTTTGTGGGCTGTTCTTCAGAGGCATTCCATGCGGAGCGGAACGTGGAGACTCGGCCCGCATGCAACCTGTAAATTCTAAGTCCCCAATATTCCGATTAGGAATCCACTACACAGGAATCAGATGTAGGGGGTCTACGAGACGAACTGGAGCCTGAGCGCCTCCATTTTGCGTTACTAGCCGCCCATTCTCTGGTAATTAGCATTGGATGTAGTCACCACGAGCTGCTTGGCGCTCGCGCTTAGAACGGACTGTTGCACATAGTTCGTGCCATCGGGGAGGCTGGCCATCTGGACGTGCAAAGTTACCGCGTCTTTTGCATTCCCCATGTAGGTGTTGATGTCCAAGGAGATGATTTTTTTTGTGGCAGTATCGAAAGTAAGGGTCATTTGATCGCCCGGTTGCGCGTAGTCCCTGAACACTAAATTCATGATCCCTCCCGCGGGATTCAATGAAAGTTTGCCGAGCTGATAAGCTTGCTGCATTCTTATCGGATCAGGCGGCACATACATGCCGAGCACCCCTTTCACGTCTTGCATATAATCCTGCATCTCCGCCTTTTTCTTCTCAATGACTCTTTTCTTCAACCTGCCACCGCTGGGTTCTTGCTGCACGCCGATGGGGGTCTTCCGCACCTGCCCGTCAGGTCCGTACTGGCACAACTTCTGGGACGGAGGCTTCGCATCTCCCTTTAAGTTGAGCTGCGTAGTTTCAATCCATTGATACTGTTGCAGTCTCTGCTTATTTTCCGCCATGGACTGCTTCACGGCTGCGAGCTTCTCTTGTACTAGCGCATTTTGCGCCCTGCCTGGGAAGGAAACTGTCAGCGCTGCCACACCAAACAACATCAAACGTGTACAAACCGGAACAACAGTTCCGGCGAAAGACTGCCTTCCGTATGTGATTGCAAAACTACGATTCATTGGCACTCTCCTTATCCTGCGTCGTACTCCTTTTCCCACTGCGATCGGTTGAGCGGAAAAACAATGAGAAAAGTCACTACGGTGTTCAAGCTGTGAGCAAGTTTTTTCGCGATCTCCGCCCCGCGGAGCTATCTTGGCCCGATCCGCATCCGTCCAATTCTTGGCCATCAGGAAAAAATAACTTTGCTCAAATCCTTGATTCCTAAGTTCGGCTGGCTCTACCACCGATTCAACCGGCTTGCGGGCGCAAAGACATCCCTCGGCAAATGCTCGGCCAAGAAATACAAGTCATTCCGTTGCCTGACTCCAACTCCCGTCGGGATCAAACACAGTCATTGCAGTTGCCGTTTCTGCGGTGGTCTTCCCCAGGTCCTTCTGCAGCAGCACGCCGTCCTGGTTGATGATGAATGTCATCACTCCTGAATTCCGGTATTCCGCCGGATAGGCGACGAACGCGAACCCGCCGACCATCTTCCCATCGATCACGTAGTCCTTCGCACCGCCCGGCGCATGACTGCCTTGCCCAGTAAGCATGTGGAAGAAGTAGCCATGGAAAGGCAAGTGCGCGTTCGGCTTGACGCTATATCCCTCGTTCGTTGCGAACGCGACAAGCGGCCCCAGCGGACTTTTGGGCTGACCTTCTGGCGAATCCCAGTACAAACCATTCTGCTTGCCACTGTCGCTAATGAACTTCACAGCGTATTGCTTCGCGCCTTCATGAGGTTGCGAGAAATACTCCGCTTCCGCCTCCGCCAGCGCTCCACAAATATTAATCACTGCCAATTCATTTCTGCCGATACGGCGCGACAGAATCTCCTCCTTCCCCGCAGCCAAGTCGAAAAACCACTGGTCTGCTGCATTCTTCTTCAGCGGAACCGGGAACGGAAAATTGTCCGCTCCGACTATCAGGATTTCGGATCCGTCAGGCATCTTGCGCCAGCGGTGCATCACCCCGTACGCCGCCGCAAATGCGTCGATTGAGGCCTTGTCCTGCACAGCATCGCCCGAGTAGATGACCTGTTTCGCTTCCGGACCGAAGATTGCCAGCGCCGCGTTCTGGTCTCCAGACTTTGCTGCTTCCATCACCGCATTACCCGCGTCCTCGGGGGAAGCGAAGAGTTTGAACGAAGGTTTACTGGAATTGCTGCAAGCGGCCAGGGGAATGACGAGTCCTAGGAGCATCCAGCGAACCCTGGCAGTGATTCTTCGAGTCTTGAGCGACATATCTCTCCTCCACAAGATCAACCACAAAACATCTCACTTAAGGCGCTCACCAGACTTAAGCCCATTTGCGGGCCCGCACCGTTGGACTTCATCTGCGCCAGCCGCCACCACCGCCTCTGCTTGCCGAGCCACGAGCACTCGCCTCCCTGGATTGCCAGCCTCCGCCTCCGCCTCCGAAGGCTGACGACCCGCCACTCTTTTCCTGCCCTCCCCAGCCCTTGGAAGCATCGGAATTGGCACTCGATCCGCCATATTTGTTTGAACTTCCGTTCGTGTTTTCCCAGCCACTGCCCGTGTTCTTGTAGGTGTTGCCGTTTGCCGCGGCGTACTTGTTGCCATTGGCGGTTTGTCCCACTGCGGCGCTGTTGCCATACTTCCCCGACGCCCCATAAGCCGAGGCCCCGTTCGAGGCTTGCATCGACGCGGTGGTTCCCTGAGACGTCGTCTGGTGCTGCATGTTGGCAGTGGTGCCGTTCTTCGAGACCGTCGAGCTTCCCCAGCTTCCATTGGCATTGGAACCCTGCTCCGTTGCGCCGTATGCTCCTGTTCTTGGGTTGTACGCTTGGCCGACGCTTTGGCTTCCGTAACCGTTCGAGACTGTCGCACCGCGTGCGTAAGTCCCGGTGCTCGGGTTATACCCGTTGCTGGCGTGCGCGGAGCCGTACGCTCCATAAGCAGAGGCGCTCGAACCATAGTAGCCGCCGTGCCACGCGCTATTTCCGTAGTAGGCGCTGCCGTGATACACGACCGTCGTCGTGCCGTGCCAGCCGCAATTCCAGCTGCTATATCCCCACGCGCAGCAACCACCGCTCATCATCGCCCCGACCGCGATGCCTACTCCGAACGCAATCACTGCGGTCGCCGCAACGGGTGCGGGAGGCGCGATGTACGCGGGAACTACATAGGGGTAGCCGTAGACCACCGCGTAGTTGTACACGGGAACGTAAACCACCTGCGGATTTGCGGGCTGAATCAAGATCACTTGTGGCGACTGTTGCACAACCACCAGCTGTGATCCGGATTTCAAGTTGCCCGCAGCCAATGCCTGCGCGCGCAAGTATTGGACCGCCGACATTACATCCGCGCCTTGCGTGCTATAAGCCTCGCCCAGTGACGAAGTCCAACTGAGGTTCTTCGCCAAGTTCGCCAGCACCGAGGGAAATTGCGTAAGCGCCTTCACGCTTGGTTCCCACGGTTGTCCGTTAACGGTCTGCATCAGAACCGTGCCTGTGAGATAGCTGTTCTGCTGAAGCCAGCTGGCGGCGGCCGCAACCTGATCGGGAAAGGTCGCAGCTCCCAGAATCTGCGCCACCAGGGAGTCCGGGTAAAGAGCAATGGGCGCTACGAGCTGTTGCAACTCCTGCGCGGACAGCGGTACGCCTTGTCCGGAATATCCCGCTTGTTGGGCTCCAGCGTCCACTGGCGTCAGGGCAAAAATCAGCAGGAAGGACAGCATCATGGACAAGAGCTGTTTCGCAATGTTCATCATCATTTTCCGCTCTCCTCTTCTTCTCCTACACCAACGAAAAAGCATCAAGCTCGGCTGCCGGCAACTACTGGTTCCCTCGAGTGGGCTGCGGCTATGGCCAGCGGCTTGCCAAGCTCACCACCATCGGATCCGTGGTTCTCTCCCGACCGCGGAGAATCGAACGACGAGCCGCAACTGCTCTCCTCATCCACTTTTCCTCGGAAAATCCCGCTCGAGCGGCATCCACGTTTGTCCCGGAAGTATGTTCATGGGAAGGATGGGTTCGCACAACTGTCAGTCTTGACAGACCCGGTCGACTCTCTCGGCCAAAACTCCAGGTCGCTCGTCACGCTTCGCACGTTGCCTGCCACGTCTTCTGGTTTCGGCAGTGTGCAAGGACCCGGTCGTACTCTCAACCATTCGCCGCTCTTCCCAAGGGAACGCGGTTCGCCCTGCACAATCTCGCCGCCCAAAAGACGCATCCGCTTGAATTTCTTCTCCCCCTCACCCTCGCAGTCAAAAGTCACTCGTAGGGCCACGCGTCCAATGTCCGTGAGCCGCTTTGGTTTTGAACTCTTCCGAGTGGAGCCTCAGGAATCAGCTTTGAGGACCTTGCACCCTGATGATGCGGAGAGACCTCGCGCCCGGCTCACCAATACTCTTGTGACACCCGGGGTAGGACTGCGCCATTGTCAAAATTAACAGTCGGATCATCAGGGAGTAGATCGAGCCCCAGCCTGTCGCGCTGCTCCCTCCCCGTTCGACCCACCCGCCCAACCGTCATTTCAAGCGGAGCGAGACCTCCGCCCCATTGCGCGTCTTTTGCGCAATGAAATCTCTCTTCGTCTTTTGCGGCCTGCGCAGGAAGAACCGCTGGGCATCGCTTGCATCTCCCGCGATGAAATCCTTCCCCATTCTTTTCCCCGTCCCCCGCCCTCTCTGTCATCCCGACCCCAGCTCCGTCATCCCGACCCCAACTCTGTCATCCCGACCGGAGTGCCGGCGCCTTTTGCCGGCACGGAGTGGAGGGACCTCTCTTTCCTCTCCCTCGATTTTTATTCCCTCGCCCACCCCGTCCCCCTGCGCCAGACACTCAAAACTCCCACCCTCCCCGAATTCATCGACCACCCAATGCCATCTCTTTGTCACCCCGACCCCAACTCCGTCATCCCGACCGGAGTGCCGGCGCCTTTTGCCGGCACGGAGTGGAGGGACCTCTCTTTCCTCTCACTCGATTTTCACTCCCTCGCCCGCCCCTTGCGCCAGACACTCAAAACTCCCGCCCTCCCCGAATTCATCGACCACCGAATGCCATCTCTTTGTCACCCCGACCCCAACTCCGTCATCCCGACCCCAACTCTGTCATCCCGACCGGAGTGCCGGCGCCCTTTGCCGGCACGGAGTGGAGGGACCTCTCTTCCCTCTCCCTCGATTTTCACTCCCTCGCCAAGCCGCCCTCAAACTCCTCGCCATCGCCAAGAAAACCCAAAGATCTCCTCGCCGCCCAATTCTTCCGTGTACGGGCGCGACATGTGGTGCCCGCTTGTCCGTCTCTTTCGGCTAAACGGGCAGCGCCGAAGCTTTCATGCCTTTCTCAGTAAGAGGCCGGCCCAGAGGGGTCGGGAGAAGTAGTGGAAGCGGCAGTCTTCAAGCCACCGGCCTGCTGTGTGAAGGCTTCCTTCGGCTGCAATTCCTTGCGTTTCTTCTCCCATTTTTCATGCCACTCGGTCTGCCATGGGGGCAGGTTTAGATAGATTTGCTGAGTTGCTTCGCAAAGGGCAATCAATCCATACACATGGCTGAATTTCTTTTGCAACGATTCTTCCCAGCGGTGCGGCGGCCTGGAAAAGTGGAGAAGTTCTGTGCCGGTCAAAACGAGAACGGGATTAATGGGACGTTCGCTTTTCCAGTACTTTCTACCTCGCTTCGCGATCCGTGTTATGCCTTTGATTTCCTGCGGATTCAAAGCTTTGCGTAACGTGCTGAACACGCGTACAGCCCCCGGAAATGCCTTCGCCAGCTGACGCATGCGCACAAAATCCTTGGTTTGGAATTGGCCATATGTCTTGCACTCTGCGAAGAAGACTCCGTCTTTCCTCTCTCCGAACACTGCGTCTTGCCAGAACGCAGCAGCGTCCGCCTCTAGAGCTGTCCCGCCTGGCCCTGCCGCCTTGAAGCTCAGCACGGGAGTCGAGCGCATAGTAGAGAAGTTGTGACTACTAAAAAACTCCAGTGTCAAGAGAACGTTGTACGCTCCCTCCCCGTAGTGCGGCACGCTAAATGGCCCGGTAGTTTTGTAGGTCCACTCGGAGCTCTCAAGGGTTCCTATCGCCGAAAAAGCGTTCATCAGACATCGTGGGCAAGAAAAGTTGTCGCGCACGCTTTCAAGTGGAAACCAGGAGCGCCTGAGACAGCGCGGACACTGAACTCGAAGCCCGATTTTGAACACGCCTTTGGATACGAGATATTCGTAAAGGTTGCCGCGCTTCGAAGCTTCCTGTAACCGGCTCCTCACCTCGCCGATCGGCAAGTCTCTTTCTTGCTGCACCTTGTTGTCTTCTACCGGGC
The DNA here is from genome assembly GCA_963843265.1 of uncultured Acidobacteriota bacterium. Lineage (GTDB taxonomy): Bacteria > Acidobacteriota > Terriglobia > Acidiferrales > UBA7541 > Acidiferrum. Next base: position 168,656 of record CAWJJR010000013.1, read on the forward strand.
TGCTATCCTTCGCGACGAGACCGCCGTTCATGTGCTCAAAGAGGCCCAGAAGTTTTTCATTCTTGAGAATCGAAAGGAAGCCCTCAAGTTGCCGGTGCATTTGCTTGGCCAAGAGTCCCGGCGGCGACACTTCCGCCTTCCAACCGAAGTCCGCGAGCCAAGCGAACACGACGCTTTCAGCTGTGGGAATATCGCGAGTGTCGTTGAAGTCGTCCCTCACGAGTTTCACGAGACCGTTTCTTCCAACACGCCAGTCGTCCCCGAGCGATGCCCAGCTCGAAATCGCGCGTTTATAGTTTTCTCCTGAAGATTTCGGAAACACTCCTGCGAGGTAGTCATCCGATCCGTAGAGGCTGAAACTGATTTCGTTCGCACGGCGGGGCTCCCCGTGGTAGCCGTACTCGTTCGCGAATTTCGGTAAGACCGGTTTGAAGTGAACCCGCAACTTTTTCGTGTCGATTTCTACCGTGGCCTCTGCCTCACCGGTGATATCCGCGACCGCGCCGTCCCTGTTGCGTGCCCACTCATCCCACATGCGCGGATACCAGTGTTGCGCCGCAAAAAAAGGACTATCGGAGGGATCGTCGGGTTCCTTAGTAATATTCAATGTGCTCGCATAGGCCATCAAGTCATCCATCGTCTGACTGCGGGCTTTCACTATGTTTGCGTAGTCGCAGACGTTCGGATTATGCCGCCACGGGCGGCGGTGCTGCTTCAAGAAGTCGATGACGAGGTTTCGCAAACCGGGATCGCTCTGAAGCTGCTTGGGTATAGGCAGCACTCGCCGGCCCGATGCGCGCAAATTCCAAAAATCGACGATGTCTTCAAGGTTCTTGGCGTCCATGAAATAGGCAGCCGCATCGCGTCTAAAACCGGCGCGATTAGAGGTGTTCACTCCGCGCTGCACTATTCGGCGCGGAAAGAAAACGTTGGCCGCCAACATGTCAGTGAGTTTGTCTGGAGCAAAGTCGACCGTTTCGATCTCGAGAGGCTCCCTGTATAGCCTTTCAATCGCCTCAAGCAACGTCGACGAAATTTCACCGAAGAGGCTTGCCCAGAAGAGCGAGAACTGGCCCGAAATTTTCGGTAGTACGACTTTGACGGGGTATTTCGATTTGTACCGAAAATATTCTGCAAAAATATCCTTCAGTAGTTCGAAGATGCCGAGCCCGAATTTCGGCGACAGGTTCCTGTCCTCGCCCAAACCGCCCCAAACATCGGCAGGTTTGATGACTTTGAGCCCCAGATTCGCCACAAAGTCGGGAACGCTCGTGGAAAATTGAACGAGAATGTCCGGGTCGAACGCGTCAAGATAGCCGAGAATGACCTTTTTGGCTTCCGGGGCTTTGACCGGGTCCTTCCACGTTTTCGGCATCCGCTTATGGAGCGGAATGATGGGAAAGTAGACGCCACCCCAGAGCGTCGAACCCAGGCGGATCGCCTCTCGTACGTGCGCTTTCTTGTTCGGGTCAACGAGATAGGCAAGCTTCAGTGGTCGAACTTTTATGTCGACATTTCCAACCATAGGACGTACCTCAATCGTATCGCCAACGGGCGCAAAGTAAAGTCCGGCCTGCTACAGAAGGGCGGGGGGCGCAGACATTCATCCCTCATTCAACCGTGCCCTGCCGCTAAGCCACCCAGCTCATCGTCAGCTTCTTGCGCTTCTTCGCGCAGTCCAGAAGATATAGGTCGATCAGCTTCTGGTAAGGAAGTCCCGTCTCCTCCGCCAGCCCTTTGAAATAGTCCACCACTTCCGGGCTCAAGTTGATTCCCACGGCCTTTTTCTTCCCGGCGTATGGGTTCTTGCGCTCTTTCAATTTGGAAAAATCATATGCCTTCTTCATAAAATCGAACCTCTTTCTTGGTCGCCTTCCGCGCGGGAATAATCCGCACCACCAAATCGGATTCCCGGTAGCAGTGCACGACGACGAGCGGCCTCGCGGCGGAACTCATTCCCAGCAAGAGCAAACTCTCCTCTTCCTCCGAGTGTTCCGGATCATCGAATACCCGCGCGTGCGGATCGCTGAAAACGCTCTCCGCCTCTTCAAACCAAACTCCATGCTTCACCCGGTTGCTCTTGTTCTTCCGCTCGTCCCAATCGAACCGCAGCAAATCTAGATAATATCTAGATACAAGAAAGATGGCAAGAGGGTAGCTGCCGGGTGCACCAGGCGGCCGGGTGGGGACGGGTGGCCCGAACCTGCTTCCCCAATTCTACCGCCTGCGGAATTGATCGGAACTCCGGTCCCTCCTTTCCTCACAAGCCGACAAGCCACGGAGGGTGCCCCAGGTTCGTTTTGAAGCTGTGAAGAAACTTAGTTGGAGCATTCCGCGGGGAGGGTGTTAGAAGATTGCTGTGCGGACGGGTCGTTCCGGGTAAGGAATCAGAAGGTATAGTTTATTATTCGCTGGGCCGGTGGATTTCCTTGCTGGCCTCTCGGCGTGACTATGATGTTTTGTCTCTCAGGTGATTGCCGGGGCCGGTCGCAACTTTCGCAGGCGGATCCAGTGCTGCAGGTTGTAGGTAAGGCAGGCCCACAGCATCTCCATCTGCACTTTCACCAAACCGCGCACATGAAACTGCCGCAGGCCCAGTTTGTTTTTGATCCACGCGTGGCAGAACTCTGCCACCTGGCTGCGGCGGCGATACTGGGCGCGCGCCTCGTCCGTGGCCATCTTCTCCCGAAACGCCAGCATGACCGCACTCTCTTCGCTGCGAACCACCGAACGGCCTTGCTTCTGGTTCCCCGGACAACACTGTGGTTTACGTGCGCAGCTTTGGCAATCCCGCCACTCCGCCTCGTAGCGATAGTACGCGAAGCCTCTCCCCTTCGTGTGCCGGCAGTCGTAAGGTAACTCCTTGCCTTCGGGACAGACATAAACGTCTCGTTCGCGGTCGTAGACAAACGCGCTCGATGGCAGACAATTCATGGTGGCGGCCCGGCTGAGCTTCTCCTTTTCGGTTAGGCTGCCCAGAAAATTTATTTTCCGTTCGGCCATATTTTCAATCGTTTCTCGCGTGGTGTAGCCGGCATCCGCCACCATCTGTTGCGGCTCTTTCTCCAGCCGTTCTTTGATACGCTCCACCGCCGGCAGTAGCTGCGCGCTGTCGTTGGCTTCCTGCGTCGCGGCCACGCCCACGATCAGCCCGTGCGCCGCGTCCGTGGAAATCTGCGCGTTGTAGCTCAGCGATAATCCTCCATCGGAGTGGTGCATCACTCGCGCTTGCGGATCGCTCGTGCTCGCGCGCGCGTCGCTCTTGGCTTTCTCTCCGCTCTTGCGTTCCTTCAACTTCTGCAACTCTTCCAGCGCGCTCTCCAGCCGCTCTTGTTGCTCGCGCCGCGCACGAGCCTGAGCTTGCTTTGCTTTCGGGCTGGCTTCTTCGTTCCGCGGATCGCCCATCTCCTTGACGCGTTGCCGCGCCCGCTCTAGATGCCCCTGAATCGTTCCTTCCCGCTGATAACTCCGCGTGCTCGCCAATGCCTTGATCTTTGTGCCGTCCTGCATCACCTGTTCCAGCGTGATCAGCCCCTCTTTGTTGAGCGCCGCCAACACCTGCGTGAACAACTCGTCCAACTCTTTCTGCTTCTCCACGCGGAAATCCGCCAGCGTGTGATAGTTCACTTCCTCCAGCCCCGTCAACCATTGGAACGCGGGATCGTACTCGCACCGCCGCGCCACTTCCCGCGCCGAACCAATCCCCTGGCTGTAGGCGTACACCCACAAACTGATCAGCAGTTGCGGATCAAACGCCGGCCGACCGCCTTCTTTCGAGCTGCTCTCGATGGCTCGATAAAACGAACTCAAATCCAATTGCCCGACCAAAGTCCAAATGGCCCGCGCCGGATGGTCTTCGCCGATAAGTTTCTCCACATCCACAGCGCGCCAGCTCATCTGCTGCCGGTTCACATAGTGGATTAGGGGTTTGTTGCTCGCATTTTCTTGGCTCATGCCGCGAGCTTACGATACGCTTCCTTTTTTGCAAGAAAGAAATTCGGAGGGTTTTTTCACAGCTTCTTTTTGAACCTGGGTCTTGGGGTTGCTTCGAGTCGCTTCCCCGTCTCACTCGTCAACGCCCGGCGGTTGGAAAAGTCTTAGCGGTTGGTTTTGACTTTGCGGGTGCCCCATCCTTGCGGGATCTGGTTTTGCAAGGGCGGGTTTTTCTTTTTCTTCTTTCCGTCGCTTTACCTACAACTCTTAACGGTCCGCCGTGAACTTCATTTCCCCTTCCAACTTTTCCACACATTTCCACAGCCGTAACAAACCAATCACTCCCCTTCCAACTCCCTCAAACCTCTCGACTTCGCTTCACCCCATTCGAATCCGCCCCGCCCGTTCGAATGACCACGCAGTACATGGCAAATTGCTATTGACAGATAGTAATAATCATGCTACTATTCTTTATGATTCGGCGCCGCACCACGCCCCTGCCTCCCTTCTCCTCTCGATTCACCACACGCCACTCCACTACCCCTCCCCGCCCATACGCAGGAAACGCCGCAAACCCTTTCCGCTCATGCGGTTACTTCATAACTTGCGGACACCCGGGGGGCGGGGTCACCCCCGCTCATCGATCAACCGTGCCGAAACCGGGCTTCCCAACCGAACTCCGAAGTCTAAACACTTTTCTTTCATACTCTTCCGCACTCTTTTGCCTCGCGCAAATCGCTATCTCCCATCCCTTCAATGCTTTCCGCGCTCTTTGCCCAAAACACCCGGGGTGGGGGTCAGACCCTTCAAACCAAGTCTTCCCCTTGCGCAGCCTGACCAATCGCCACTCGCCACTCTCCACTAACTCGTGCAGAATGAACAGTTTCAAAACTGATACAAAACAAACGACTTTATCTACCTTTAGAATGAGCCATTACGGAAAAACCAGGGGGGGGCCCTCATCATTAATACTAGCCACACCCGGAGCACGAACGCTCTCCGATCGGCAGCGGTAGTACCCACGAGAGGATCGGCAAATGCATGCAAGCCCCGATCGAAACGCGGGGACCCGCGTTCGCCGGAACGAAAGCAAACGCCAAGTCTATTTTCGAGGCGACCGGCCGCCCATCGAGCTTCGTATATTCAGAGGATTCATGCTGAAGTCTTACCAGGAAAAGCTGGCTGGTCTTGCCCTGCCCTTCCCAGTAGACATAGAAAAGGAGCTCGACGCTTATTTGAGCGGCGAACTCCCTGGAAAAAATTGACACCGCTTATGAATTCGCCGGCCGGGGTAGGCTCTGCGTATTCGTCAGAAAGTACGGCTTTTCTAGAATCTTTAATCGCTGGAACTCGCCTTCTGGTCCTTCACTTCCAATTCATTCACCACCTGTTTTACGTTGGGGATGTTGGCGGCAAGGTTCTCCACCGAGGCGCGCCTGGCCTGCGAATTAACGTTGCCCGTAAGCGTGATCACGCCGTTCTTTACGGCATATTTCACGTTGCTATCCAGTTTGTGTTGGATAAGAACCGCATCAAAGTTTTTCCCGATCCCGTCGTCCAGGTCCGAGTCCACTTTTTTCGCGAGGCTTTCACCGCCCGGAGGACGCACGGCAATCTGGTCGGCAATTACCTGCCCTGCACCGATGGAACTGGCAATGGAATCGGCTTGCGACTTGTCCGCTTCCGTAGTCGTCGTACCGGTAAGAGTTACCACGCCCTTGTCCCGGTCCTGGCTGACGCTGACATCTTTAAGTCCGGCTTGATCGAGCGACTGCCGGATGGCGTCGGACACATCCGGCGATTTCGTCGGGGTGCTCGAGCATCCGGCGAAAGTGCCAACGGCGAGTATGCTTAGCAAAGCACCAGAAAGTAGGTTCGATTTCATGTTTCTCCTTTTCTCAACCTCAGGCTTGAGCCGCACTCGGCAACTCCGCGCCCTCATGAATAATCTCGATTGCCAGAACACCAAGGAAGCTTTGGTTCAATATTCCGCTCCAGCAACGTTAAGAGAGTTCGCGAGTTGTGTCTGTACAAAATGGGACGGAATCCAGTACGTACATCCACCCAGGTTGGCCAAATCTTTTTTACTTGCCCGAGATTTTTTCAGATTTCTGGTGCGCTTCTTGCGAGGACCTGAATGCGTTGGTCGAGTGTTCCATGGCTTGCTTGGACAGTTCGTGTCCCGTCAAATGATCTTCTTTACCGTGGTGGACGGCGGCCGAACGGTGGGCGTGTGCCGCCAGTTCGTGAAGCTCCGCGGCTCGCTGGTGCGAATTTTGAGGCATATCGTTTCCTCTCGAGAAGCGTGGATTCGTGGAGACCAACTTCCCCCGGCAGCGCGATCAATTAGCTCGTGGATCGCGCACTTTGCTGGCGAGCGCCAGCCACGCAAGTTCTTCATCAGCGATGGCAAAGCCCTCGGTGAACTCTGCCTCGACCGCTCTAGCAGCGGTGCAAGCGCCGTGAATTTCACACTCATCGAGTGATCCGAAGGATAGTGCGTCAGAGACTTCGTTCCACGTCGAAAGATGATCCAATTGCATGGAGGTTCTCATAGCTCGGCCTCGCTTCTTCTTGTTTCTTTAGCATCCGAGATGCTGCCATGGGCGGCTTTAGATCCGCAGTCCGCCGAACAGGTACACGACTAGCACAATAATAAGGACCAATCCCACGATCCCAACGCCTCCGCGATTTCCCCACCTTGAATAGCCGTAATAGCCGCCGCCACCACCGAACAACAGCAACAACACAATAATGAGCAGTAACATGCGAATCTCCTCTCAAGTTGCAGAAAGCTTCTTCTATTTTCCAAGCGCGACTTCCCTTTCGAGCAGGCACGCCTGCCAGAATTCTTTGATCCCTGGCAGCCAACCACCGCCCCCGGCTACTTGCCGAGAACCTTTTTGACCTGCCCGACTTTCTCCTGGAGTTTGCCGGCTACCTCCTCGGCCTCTCCTTCGGCCTCAAGGTCCGGATTGTTCACCAGTTGCCCGGCTTTTTCCTTCACTTTTCCTTTCAGGTTGTGCAGCTGGCCCTCGATTTCATCTTGCGTTCCTGGTTTCATTGGCTCGCTCCTTCACATATGTTTTCAAACACTCCGCCGTGACCCACAACCTGCGCCCGCAGACCGCGTTGCTAGTCGATTTTTCCTTTACAGACAACATGGCCGCATTTGCATTCAATGTCGGGCGTTTTTTCCATCGTTTCACACTGCACGCTGCAATATTTCCCTGCATGAGTCGTGCAGGAGCAGTTCGGATGAGCGCACTTCTTCACATTCTCGGTCGCCATTTGTGTCTCCTCGGACCAGAATTTCCAATTCCAACTCCCAAGTTCCGCAGCGTTCCCAAAGCGCTGGTCGTTTGAAAGCCTGATCTCTGATCACGGTAAAGATAAAAGAATTCGCAATTCGTGTCTGTGCAAAAGAGCGCACTGTGGAATATGTAGTCGTGATTGCGTTATAACACTCAGCAACGGGGCCTCGTTACAGGATCGTCCGGTGGTCCGCATCGGCGCTTCTGTTGCAAATGATTCTGTCGTCTTCCACGAGCGTACGTGCGCTGGCAAGCACATTGCCTCTACGACCTTCCGCGCACGCGCAATGTGCCCGGAAGGGAGGCGCTCAAGACAATCCTGGCCGTTCTCACGTGCAAATCCGCCACTGTCTCAAAGTGAACAGACTACTTTTTCCATGACCCGTATCTTCTGTTTCCCAAGGGGCAGTCAAAGAACCGGACGAGGTGCGACGCTGCCTAAGTCCGTGGCAAGGTTGGCGCTGGACAAGGCAGGTTTGCGGCAGACCTCCATCTATCCCAATTTCTGTCGCACTTTTCTTCGTGGAAGAGGAGAGATTGATGGCAACCCAATGGGCGCGCCAAAAACCAATGAGTGAAGAAGATCTTATACGGGCGGGGCAGCGTGGCGATCCGCAAGCCCTAAACTCGCTTTTCCGCCGCCACCACCGATCGCTATTCCATTCGGCCCTGAACGTCATGGGAAACCACGAAGATGCAGAGGACGCGTTACAGGACGGCCTGCTCTCGGCCTTTCGGAACCTGAGAAGATTTGAGGGCCGCTCACAGTTCTCGACGTGGCTCACACGAATCGTGATCAACGCTGCCTTGATGCGCCGCCGCAGCATGGCGGCGCGTCCGGCCGCGTCGCTTGCCGAACCACAAAGCGGCACTGAAATTCCGGCCACAGAGCAATTGGTTTCCAAGAGCCAGACGCCCGAGCAACAACTCGGGCGGCTTGAAATTCTGGGGATGTTCAAGAACCACGTCGAGCAACTTTCACCGCTGCTTCGCGCGGTTTTTGTCTTGCGAATGGTGCGCGAGTGCACAACGAATGAGGCCGCGAAGATACTGCGCGTGCCGGAAAATACAGTGAAAGCCAGGCTATGGCGCGCGCGCCGTGAACTCGCCAAGAGCCTGACCCGGACCTGTTTCCGCGGTGTGAATGCATCCCCGACACCTCCCCCTCGATTCGAGCCTCCTGCCGCAGATTGATCTTGCGACTTTTCCTCTTGTGTCCCCTTCCGCACTGATGTGTGCATTCCGGTACAGTTCCTTTGGGAAGAGCCTGCTAGGCTCACAGCAAAGCGCTCGACAGGAACAGAGGAAGACATGAAACGCAATCACAAGAAGTCTACAACCCTAACGGGCTTTGGAACCGGCACTAGCCTGGGCGGGAAAATTTCGCAGTTTAGAAGTAAGCAAAACATTTACAAGCAAGGCGCGCGGGCATACACGCTTTTCTACATTCAAGAAGGCGGGGTGAGGCTCACCACCCGAACGAAGTCGCAAGCCGCGGCAGTCACCGCCATTCTGGGCGTCCATGATTTTTTCGGCGAGCTCTGCCTTGCAGGCTATCCGCTTCGGCTGTCCACGGCAGTTGCATTGACCGCCAGCTCGATTCGCACCATCAATAAAGCAAAGATGCTGGAGATGCTTCGCAAAAAGAACAAAACGTCGAACGCGCTGGTGGCCTACCTGCTATCCAGCGTAAAGAGCTACAGCGATCACGTGGCGAATTTGCTGACGTCCTCCGCGGAACATCGGCTGGCGCGCGTACTGTTGAGGCTGGCGCACTTGGATAAGAACGGGCGACCGGTTACTGAAATTCCTTTTTTGAGTCATCAGGTTCTGGCGGAAATGGTGGGGACAACGCGCTCGCGAGTGAATCTCTTCATGAATCGATTCCGCAGGAAGGGATATATTGATTACGATGGTGGATTAGAGGTACGCCAAACGCTGCGGAGAGCTCTGCGGGGTTAGGAAGTATCTGTAACCTACTGAACCTTAAGGGATTGTTGAAGTCTAAGCAAAATCAGTCTCCGCCGTGCTGGCCGAGGCAAAGTGTTCAATATTGCACAGTTTTAGGGATCGCCTTTTGTGCTACTATTGAGCATGTTGCCTTCTACGATTCGACGTGTATCTGGCCCGTCCTGCCCTGGAGCAACTCGTAAAATACAACCTGTGATTGGTGCATTCGATGTGGAATTGTTTCTGGACTCGGCCGGCCTAGGGAGAAAAGTATCTAAATTTGAAGCCAAAGAAACGGTCTTCGCGCAGGGCGATCCCGCGACGAGTGTAATGTACATTCAACTCGGGGGCGTGAAGCTGACGGTAGTCAATGAATCCGGCAAAGAAGCTGTTGTAGCAATTCTCGGGCCCGGAGAGTTTTTTGGGGAAGGATGCCTTGCAGGTCAATCCGTTTCCGTGGCCACAGCGACCACGATCGCACCGACCACCGTGCTCGTCATTGAGAAAGAGAAGATGATTCAGGTACTCCACAACGAAAGCGAGTTCTCCGATCGCTTTATAGCGTATATGCTGGCACGTAACCTACGGGTCGAGGAGGATTTGATCGACCAACTCTTCAACTCGAGCGAAAAACGGCTGGCGCGGACACTTTTGCTGCTCGCACGTTATGGCGCTCGAGGGCAACCTGAAAAGATACTGCCCAAAGTGTCTCAAGAGATGCTTGCAGAGATGATTGGCACGACCCGGTCCCGGGTGAACTTTTTTATGAACAAATTCAAGAAACTGGGTTTCATCCAATACAGCAACAACCACGCGATCCACATCGATCCGTCGTTACTGAATATCGTGTTGCACGACTAGACCACCCTTGCGAATGTAGCATCCAGCAAGATGTGCCCCTTCCGTCGCACGCGGAGCCGCAAGACGAGCAATTCTTGATTTCCTTGCATGCAGGACTCATCTTCCATAACTTGCGGTGAACAAGGGCTAAGGGACTGCTCTTTTGTCGTCGAGGGCGTGATTAAGCGGCAGGTCCGGGTTTGCCCTGCCATTAAGGAATTGTGTACAAATAGCGGCTGTATTATCAGGAAGCGATCCAAGCGGGCGCCGAAACAAGAGCTGGGCCGGCTAGATCATCGATACTTTGACCACATCGATTTGGTCCTTGTCCTTGTACAAGCGGGCGCGCAATTCGACATGGTGCCCGAGGTGCTCTTTCAAAGAATCAGGATTGACTACATCCCAAGCCTTGCCACCTTCGTCAGCGACAAATGTGATTCTGTCACCGTCGGCGCGCACTGTGCCTTTGATGTTAATCAGCTCGGGCTTCTTTTCCTCCTGGAAAGTTTCCTGAGTTCGTCCACGCGCGAGGACAGGAATCCCAAGCGTTGCTACGGCAAGGGTCATGGCTGCAAAGTGCAACGTTTTCATTTCGCTTCCTCCTATTTTTTCCAAAGGGGTGAACTGAGTTTCGGGGTTGATCAGGCCCGGAAGAGGAAACAAAGCTGCTGGCGGCCGCTGGGCTTCCCCACTCGATGATCGGGTGGCAAGACAGCCGAGAGGTTGCCGCTCCTGCTGCGGACAGGATCTAACCCTTGCGGGGAGACTAGCACTCATAAAAAACGAAAACTGTGCGGAAGAGGACAGGTTTTGGGGAAGCGAGACGAGCTTGCGCAGACAGACATTCAGTGCCCATGGCGGCCTGCGCAGAAGCGCCGCGCGCGATGCGCGGCCTTGAAGCGAAAGATTTCGTTAACTAGCTCGCCGACTTCGCGGCTGTCGTCTCCATGAAGCCAAGCATAGCCTGCTTCAATTGCGAATCCACCTCGTCGGCGATGGTCATCACGTCGAGCAGAACAGTGCTGAAATCCACGCTGCCAAGATTGTTTTGCAAAGTATTAAAGATGCTGACCTGCAGAATTCGAGATTCTTCCACGACCATAGGGACGGTGTAGCCCTGCTTGCGACGGAGAAGTCCATGCTCGCGCGCGGCGCGGGAGATAGGAGATTCAGCTTCGGGTGGAAGACGAAGGCGACGCACCAGGTCGTTCAGGAGGAGCGGGAGATGGCCAGTGCGTTCCTGGTAGGTCAAAGAAATAGCGGTGAGTTCGTTGGTGTGATCGACGCGGGACATCCACATTTGTATGGTTACATCCAAATCGCGTTCCAGGATGGCTGCGACGCGTTCTTTGTTCATAGCGGTATGAGCCGGAGGATTGGAGAGCTTCTTTCTAATGATTTCGGTGATTTCGCCGAAGCCGATGGGTTTCACAAGAACTTGGTCGGCCTGGAGGAGGATGGCTGTCATGGCCGCTTGGAGGACGGGGTAGTTGCTGAGCACGAGCGTTACCGCATTGGGTTGAGCATGGCGCATGGCATTGACGACAGTGAACCCATCGGAGGCATCCGGCATGTGCAGGTCGGAAAGCAGAATGTCGAAGTGTTCGGTAGAGATGAGTCGCAGGGCTTCGCTTACCGAAGCGGCGGGCGCCACCTCAAACCCGTGGCTTTCCAATCCTTCCTGATACGTAACCCGGACGTCTTCTTTGTCTTCCGCAAGCAGAATTCTAGATTTTTTTATCACCGGTTGGGCCTTTCAAAAGGAACTAGAGTCTCGAGGTGTGGTCATTCCGTGCGAGAATCAGGACGAATAGCGGTTCCGACGAGCATTCTCCGCGGGCTGTGGCGGGTGGGGCAATTCTATGGACGTCGAAAATGCCCGGCGACCTTTTCGAGGCTATCCCTGTTAAGGCGAAGGTCGTTGACGCCGGGGTGTGATCGCCCGATTTCCGCGTACAGACTACGTGATTGATGCTATCTCGTATGAGAAACTTGGCGCGTGCACCGACAGAAATATCCGTTAGAAACTCGGGATCGGATCACGATATTTGGAAAATCGAATGCCAGAAATTTCAGATGAAGGAAAGAAATCCGACCGCTCGGAAGAGGTTTTGGGGCGCCGCGATTTTATGCCGTTGCAAGTAAGAACCGTTAGGACGTGGAATGAACTTGAGTCGATTCGTTCGGCGTGGGAGAGGATTTTGCATGGCGGGGAAGCGCTGACCATATTTTCCACGCTTGAATGGCTCGGAGCATGGTGGAAGGCGTTCGCAAAGGACAAGGAGCTCGTTGCACCTGTTTTCTCGAACTCTGAGGGTGAGATAGTCGCTGTTGTTCCGCTCTATGCAGACTTGGTCGAAACTACGCTTCCCTTTCGAGCGAGACGATTGCGATTCGTCGGGGATGGGTCGGAAGACTCAGACAATCTCGACCTGATCATCCGGGCCGGTTATGAAACGCCCTGTACGCAAGCTTTTCTATCCTGGCTGGAATCGACTCCAGATTGGGACATTTGCGAGCTGAATACCCTTCCTTTGGAATCCGCCTCACTGCCGTCATTGACTTCGGATCTGAAACGGCGCGGGTGGACCTTCCGGCGATTTGAACGGCCGCGGTCGAGAGTCCCGTTGCCGGACACTTGGGAAAATTACCTCAAGCAGACGATCTCGAAAAAAGAAAAAACGAAAATTGGGTACTACGCGAACCGATTGCAGGAGCGCTATAGCGTCTCGGTTACCAAGTGCGATGATGCGCAAGCGCTGCCTGGATCTCTGAGCACACTGTTCGAGCTCCACCAGAAACGCTGGCAGTTGAAAGGAAAGCCGGGGGCGTTTGCCTCCGCACAGCGATGCGAATTCTATTACAGCATGGCGGCTTCTTTTCTGGAGCGCGGCTGGCTCGAATTCTGGATGATGGCGCTGGATGGAAAGGCGGCCGCCGCACAATTCGGTTTCAGATATCGCGATGAAGTTTACTCGTTACAGGAGGGCTTTGATCCGGCATTTTCATCCGATCGCGTCGGTTATGTGCTCAGGGCACAAGTCCTAAGAACGCTGATAGGCGAGGGCGTCCGGCAATATGATTTCCTCGGTGAAGAAGACCCCAGCAAGAATCGCTGGGGGGCCAATGTGGGAAGCTACGCAGATATCCATTTTGCCCTGCCGCTGACGCGAGGCGCCATTTACCTGAGAATGGATCAGACGACGCGCTCTTTGAAAAACTGGTTGCGAAGGAATCTTCCGGCTCCAGTTTTGCGGGCTCTGCGAAAACGCAAATCATGAGCGACACTGCTTTGAGACTACAAACTCCGCCAATTCAGAATCGATGAAAGCTTTCGAAATCTTGACCGTTCCGCGACTTCCATGAGCCTTTGAAACAGAGCGCCGCATCCCTGTGCTTGCTGAAGATGGACATCGCATTTGCCGCAGAGTTGGCCGTCTGAGTGAAGCAGTTGTGCCACTGCCTCGAGCAGTCCTCTCTGGTAGGGCTGCCGCATCAGTTTGCATTTGCCCGCAGCGGCAAGCTCACGAACTGCTTTTGAACTGTTCGCGGGGGCGAACGCAACATCGGCGGCGCGGAACATATCCAGATCCTGATCGTTATCACCGATGGCGGCAACGGGCTCGTCTTCGAATCTCAAATATCTCTTCGCCCATAACAAACCGGAACCTTTATTAATGCCCTTTGGGACGATGGTCGTGTCCGCATCGGTCGGCAGGAATGTCAAAAGCGCCGAACCCGCGCGTTCAAGGGCCTGTCGTACCTCCGCTTCCAACAGACCCTGGGTGCTATTTCGCGCGTAACGGAAAGCGCGCACGGCAGTCCGATAATTTGGATCGACGAATACGTTGGGAAGCGATTGGATGGCCGTCTTGCAGCGGGTCAGTTGCTCGGCAGCCTCCGGATCGACGAGCGAGATTTCGCTTTGCGCCAGAGCATCGAAAAATACGGAGCCGGATTCGGCGACGCCTCCTTGCAGACCGTAGGCCTCACAGTATTGCCGGACGTCCGCAATGCTACGCGCGGTGTTAAGGATCACGGAGAATCCGTGACTCTTCAGCCGCGCTAGGGCGATCAGACTACTGGCTGTCGCTTGAGGAAAACCAAAAACATCGGAATCGAAGACTCCGTCAAGATCGAGAAAGATAAGTCTTTGTGTGGAGTAAGGGAGGGAGCGGTTGGGAAGCAGCGACGCCGAAAATAGATTCATTTGATGAACCAAGAAATTTCGGGCTAGAAAAAGGCGTTCGTGCCAGAGCATCAGAGCCTTGCTGCGCTTCGCAAGACCAAGCGCGGCGGTAGCCCGCTCGATCACAACAAGGCCGTGCGCCAACTTCCAAAGCAGAATTCGGTCGGAGACTTCAGAATCACCACTTAGCTGGATATAGCGCGTGATCAGTTCGTTTTCCTCCTGTGCGGAAAGACGGAATTCGAAGACGGCGCTTGCGAGATCGTAGGCAGGATCAACGATGTATAGCTCGGTGCGGCCGAAATTATGGTGTTCGTAATCAACCTTGAAAAAAGTATTCTGAGTTTGGAGCCAGTCGCCGCGCTTCATGTTCCCGTCAATTAAAGCGGGGGCGCGGGACACGTGCTGCGCTAGATTCCGATGGAGAGCCGTGACTTTCAAACGGCCAACGATCGAGCCGTAGGCTCTTCTCAGAGAATCGATTAGAACGCTCCAGCCCGTCCAGCCGTAGCCCGGGCTGATGGCAAAGGTAGGATCTTTTTTCAGCCGCAGTGTCGCCGCGCGAGCCGCAACATAGGCCGCGAGACGTTCGATTGGCGGCGCAACCTGATTGCCGTCAGCACGTTCGAGCCACTCCATATACAGAAGACCTTCTCGGAGGCCAAGCGTTGCGGGAACAAACTCTGCAAGCTGCTTGCCGGCAAAAAAAGCGTGGTAACCAAGCCAGCCCCAGCCCACACTTTTCGCAAGAACGCGCCTGATTACAGGCGTTGCTCCCTTTTTCGTGAGGCGGACATCAAATACACGCTTGAGACGGCACTGGAAATCCTCCAGAAAATGTTCTTCGAGGCGCGCGTTGAGTTCGCCGGTTCGGGCGCTCTCCAAGAGTTGAACTCCGTTCCATCCCAGGGATTGAAAATAGCTCGCTAGAAGCGGCTGGACGGAATGGGGTTCGAGAAGACGGTTCTTGTGAAGAGCGTTCGAGTCCAAACGAATAAGTGTTATGCCGCGCGTCTCCTCCGTGATCGGCAGGGGCCAATCGGGACGCGCCGGGTGCATGGCCGCGAGGAGAAATATTCTCTCGGGCGGTACCCCCCTTTTCCGCAGGAGGTGCAGCATCAACTGGAAGGTGTTCCCCGTATTCGGAGACTCGTCCATGAGGAGCACTCGCACGTCCGGAGAGTGGAGAGACCGAAGCGCGGTCTCCTCCCACGGGGAAATTCCCTTCTTCGGCCGGATGGTACACCAAGACACTGACGTCCAGCCAAGCTGGGAGAGTTTAGCTTTCGCGGCAGGGGCGAAATACGCGCCCATCGAACGCGGGCCAATGATCAGGAGCGGCGATTGGCGATTCTGTTGAGAAGCGCTGAATCGCTCAGCGAGCGAGAAAGCATCTTGATGCGCAAGATCCTGGCTGCGGTATCCGGAAGGCAGCTGCATGCGGCGATTTAGGAGCTGCATTGGTAGAGGGGTGGCAATGCAGTGTCCGATGGAGTTTCTCAACTCATTTAGTTCTTGCCGGGCGGGCTTACTAGTTCGAGTGAGAAGTTCGCAGATCGCATCGACCTGAGAGGTCCATTTTCTCCTCCAGCGTGCGGCGCGTGATTTTTGCGGAAAGTTCGCGAGGCGATAGACGACGTTGACTATTTTCTGAGCCAGAAGGATAGGAATTCGAAGTCTGGGAAACTTCAAGGAGATCTTCGAAAGAGCGAGGGGAGTTTCCCCCAAATAGTCATCGAGAGTGCAGGTGACAGCGGAGGCGAGCAGATACAGATTGGCTTTGCACTCTTCGATCTGCCAGGGCACGTTTAGCGAATTCAGCCGATTCAGCGATTCACTGAGGTGTTCGAATAGCTCGCGCACCGATAGAACCGGATCAAGCGCCCATCCATAGAATGAATAAAACTGTTCCTCGGAGCAGATTGCGGGAGGGAATCCTCCAGTCTCTGGAACAGGCTCTTGCGCGCTAATGGTATCAATCACTGATCATGTCCTGGTTATTGCCGAGATGTAATTCCGGGTACAGCAGCGGAAACCTAAGCTAGAGAGAAATAGACGCCTCTGATCATGCACGTGAAATCGAGGAGGTACCTGGAGTCGCTTTAACCGCAGGCAGAATGACGCCCCAAGGTTTCTTCAACTGGAATGGTGATCCAGCGGTGAGGAGATCCTGAAACAACCACCAGAAAATCCGCGGATCGCGACGCGCTTGCGTCAGCGAATAAGGAAGCCAGCCATGACCAAAAGGCACGTACACGCGAACGGGCACATTCAATTCGCTCGCGACCTTCAAAGCCGGCGTGATCGGAAGCCCATACAACAGCTCAAGAGAGCAGGGAGTCTCTGCCTGGCGAAGGCGTTCCAAAGCTTTTCTGCCGAGTTCCGCGTCGTGTGTCGCTACGGCCACGCAACGTGCCCGGCCTGCAAGACGGTCAATGACGTTTAGAAATCCTTCCCGAGCATCTATGTCTCGATGTTGAGGGTCCGGCCACTGCCCTTTGACTACGCGAACATGCAAACCGAGATCCGCCGCGATTTGTGCGTCATCGATGCTTCTCACCCATCTGGCAGGCAAAGTGCAACCAAGATGAGCATAAGAGCGCGCCGATTGTGCAATCATCGAAAATGTCCGATCGGCCGTCTCGTGCCCCAAAGAGTCGAAGTGGACGAGAGTATTCTGCTGCCGGGCTTGCTCCAGCACCTTTTTGAGAAGAGTCCAGTCATAGTTGAGCGAAGGAAGCTTGATGGACACGTAACAATCCATCTTCTCGGCAGCCAATTGAGAAAGCGCGGACGTGTAGGCATCCGCTATCCGCTCAGGGGAATCGCTCTCGATATTCCAAAAACAGATGGTGCCGCCAAGACCGAGGCCGAAGAGACGCCGGCATGAGCTCATGGCATCGCCGAGTTCGGGTCCAGCAATGTAAGCCCTGCCGGCATGCTTCGCCACCGCTTCCCAAGCGGACCAAATCATCTTGTTGAGCTTGCGGTTCATTCCATTTTTCCATTCGCGGCAGCTTGAAACCGTCGGAGCGCTGATTGGAATGCATCGACCGCCAGGGCGACGACGCTTCTAACTCGGAAGGGATACGCTCGGATTGTTACGGTTTGAACCTCGTCCGGCGTCCAGATGCGCGTCCAGTCATGAGCGTTACCGAGGAATTCATAGGACGCGAGTCCTCGCGAAGCTGCGTAACGAATGGTCTCGGCTAGTAGCAACATGCCTGGGGAGCATCGCGCATACTCTTCGCGGTGGCCAATCTTCAGGAGCCAGAAGCCGCGCGCAGATTCGAGGGCGAGCTGCATCGCTACAGCTTTACTGCCAACCCGCAAAAAACATACTCGCAAGATTCCTGCAGCGCTGGCCGCGGCAGCATAGTGGCGATAGAACGGGCCGCGCAAGCTGTCGCGCGCCATTGCGCTTCCTTCGCTTCCCTTCCAGTTTGCAGCCTCGACTTCCAAAGCTTCCTGAAGAATCGGCGCAAGTTGCGAAGGAGCAGGAGACAGAATCTCGTAGCTGAGTGGACCGATTTTCTCGGCGATTCGAGCGGCTCGCCGCAAATCCGAGCGACGCCCGCTATTAAGCCGGCTCTCTGGCTTCCGCCAGCCCTCGTGCAGC
The DNA here is from genome assembly GCA_963843265.1 of uncultured Acidobacteriota bacterium. GTDB lineage: Bacteria > Acidobacteriota > Terriglobia > Acidiferrales > UBA7541 > Acidiferrum. The sequence continues at coordinate 186,501 of CAWJJR010000013.1, forward strand.
AAGATGCGAGGGTATGCTTTAGCCGGACGTATAAGTACCAGCCCACGTCCGCGGTAAGCCTCTTGAATGGCGGCAATGGTCGGTGAATCGGCAGAAATTCTGTCCAGAAATAGCGGGGAGCCCAGCTTGACGAGGGCATTTGCAAGGCTCTTAAGAGCCGCGAGATCGGAAAACACTAATTCGGTCGGCTCCCGAAGAATTTTGACTCCGAGATGTTCCAATCGGCCAAGAACGCCATTGGTGCGGACTAGCGGCGCGATGGCCCCAGATTGCGATCCCGTTTTAGCGACGATGAGTTGGAGTTTCCCATTGAGAGGCAACGTGGCGCAGCAGGATTCGCTCCAAAGACATTGTTGGATCGGGCTGGTGATGTCGCGCTCGAGAGAACGCCAGAACGGAGCAATACCGTCGATCTGCCGCGGGCTAACGCTGGGCGGATCCCAGCTCGTATTTTCCCCAAGTTTGGCGTTTAGACTGACCGGAACCTGAGTTACCCGCGCGGATGGGACCGCTTGAGAGAAAACTGGCGAATTGTGAGTGCGATGCATGCGGACCGGCTAGTAGACTCTTTTTCTGCTCTTACGATAATCTTTAGGTTCAAATGCGCGGAAAACAGGAATTGTTAGCAAGTTTCTGCTCCTGGACAGGGCTCACTAGAGTGCTGGAGAGCTTGCCCCAGCCTCGCGCTTTGGTCATCCTCAATTACCACCGCATCGGAAACGCGGACGAAACTCTGTTCGACTCGGGCGTATTTTCTGCCACGGAAGAACAATTTGATTTGCAGATCGCTTACCTGAAACGGCGTTTTCACATGGCTACTTTAGAAGAAGTGTTCGCCATGATGGGTGGCGACGCCCCTCAGGGAACGAGCGTGCTGATCACCTTCGACGATGGGTATCTGGACAATTACACGCTCGCCTTTCCGATCCTTCGGTCAAAAGGTGTCCAGGCCGTGTTCTTCCTGCCTACCGCATTCATCGGCACTGGGAAACTGCCTTGGTGGGACATCATTGCCTACATAATCAAACGGAGTGTTAAGAGACGCATTCATCTCGACTATCCCGAACCTGCTGACTTTGACCTGACACGCGACCGAGCAAAGCAAGTGTGCATGCAGATCCTGCGGGTCTTTGCGCAGTCGGCCGTGAGAGATACCGAACGCTTCCTAGCGAATCTCGAAAGGGAATGTGAAGTATCGCGGCCCGAAGCTGGGGCCGAGCGCTGTTTCCTGAATTGGGACGAAGTCCGTGACATGCAGCAGCAGGGCATGGCGTTCGGCTCTCATACCCACAGCCATGAGATCTTAACTAAGCTTTCGCCAGAGTTGCAGCGGGAAGAAGTTCGTTATTCGCGTGAGATATTAGAACGTGAGCTTAACCGATGTGTTGACGTTCTCGCCTATCCTGTCGGGCTCAAGCACTGTTTCTCTGCCGATACGATTAGCGCCCTGCAACAAACGGGTTATCGGGCAGCCTTTTCGTTTTACGGGGGCTCGAACCCCACGCGAAAGATTCGACCATTCGACATAAGACGTTATGGAGTGGCTCATCAGAGCTATGCCCGCTTCCGGCTGCAAACAACTGTGAGAACCGTCACCGGCACTGGTTCGTATTGAAGGCGGTCAAGCCAGGGCGCAAGTCAACACCGCAAACAAGTCCTTCATTTACTTAAGGTTAAGCCAGAACTTAAAGAGATCGCTGGGCCGCTACTGGCTGTTAAGCCTCCCTCTTTCCTCCATCCAATCCCACCTATCTCGCTAGACACAATGGACACCTGGGGACAGCCTTTGGGCAGTTCCCCTTTTTTGGACTCTTGGGCAGATGTATTCAACGCGGCGCTCCTGTATCCACAGTAGGCATGGGCGCGTGTTGCATTTGGGCACGGAGCTCAGATCGAAGCCGGAGCCAAATGTTGAGAGCTTGTCGTACTCCACGAACTCACGAGTGGTTGGCGTTTTTCCTCGCTGTCCTCTCAGGAACCTTCTACCTCGCCGGATGCGCAGGTTTGACGAGCGCCAACAAACCTACGAGCGATCCCAAAGGCAATGGCGGGTCCGGCGCGCCTTCGATCAGTTCGCAACCGGTCAGTGCAGATGTCACGGTTGGGCAAACGGCGAATTTCTCGATCGCAGTTACGGGCACGTCCCCGTTCAGCTACCAGTGGCGGAAAAACGGAACCACAATCAGCGGCGCAACTTCTTCTACATACACGACTCCGCCGACGACGGCGGCCGACAATGGCGCGCTGTTCACAGTGGTGGTCAGCAACAGCGCGGGCAGCGCGACCAGCAACGCCGCCACTCTGCACGTTTCCGCCACCGCGGGGGCGGCGATCGCGGTATCCCCGACCAGCGCGACGGTGGCGGTGGGGGCGATCCAACAATTCACAGCGACGGTGACTGGCACCTCGAGCGCGGCGGTGACGTGGAGCGTCAGTGGCGCGGGATGCAGCGGCGCAACGTGTGGTACCATTTCGCAAGGCGGACTCTACACCTCACCAGCCAGTGTGCCCTCGCCTGCGACTGTCAATGTGATTGTGACCAGCGTGGCGAACCCCACTAAATCAGCTTCGGCGAGCGTTACCCTTGTTGCTGCAGCTGCGGTTTTGCTGAGCATTAGCCCCGCGAGCGTCGCAGTTCCTACCGCCAGCACGGATTCATTTACAGCCACGGTGACAGGCACAACCGATACGGCGGTGGCATGGAGTTTGAGTGGGGCGGGCTGTAGCGGCGCCTCCTGCGGCTCACTCGCGACAAGTTCGCTGGCGGCCGTCTATACCGCCCCAGTGGTGGCCCCTTCACCACCTAGCGTTACTGTGGCAGCAACCAGCGTGGCGGTGCCGAGCAAGACAGCGACTGCGAGTGTGACCATTGTGCCCGTTGTTCGCGTTACTGTGACACCGGCTAGCATGTCGGTTCTAACCGGGGCAACGCAACAGTTCAACGCATCTGTCGTGGGGACCTCTAACACCGCAGTGACATGGACAGTGCAAGGAACTGGCTGTAGCGCTGCGACATGCGGCACCATTACGAGCGCGGGACTCTATACAGCACCCCAGACAGTTCCCTCATCTGCCGGCGTTACCATCACTGCGATTAGTTCGGCAGATTCGTCCAAGACGGGTTCGGCATCCGTGACTATCTTGTCTGCGTCTGCTACTAACACGATTGACGGCCTTAATATTCCTGCCGGCCACCCCAGGTTGTTCTGGAACGCGGGAAGGGTCGCGACGGCCCAGGCATGGGCAGCAAGCACGGGCTACGCAGGATTGAATACGTCATCCGCCCGCCCGCTTGACGATTACGACATGGCGTTTACCTGCTTCACGATGAGTGGAGCGGTAGCGACGGGAGCGTGTAGTCAGGTGATCACCGACGCATTGGCGCTCGGCCCTTCCGGCACAAATGGGACTGGGGCCGGCGACGATAACATGCGCAGGAACGGGGAGTGGATCATGCTGGTCCTCGACTGGCTTGCTCCTGGCTGTGGCAGGGCGCAGTGCCTCACATCCGCGCAGGCGACGACTCTTACCGACAACTGGAACACTTGGCAATCGAATCAGGACAACGTGATCCAGACTTGGGGCAACGTCGGGATGCCTGCGAACAACTATTTCGCCGGGCAGTTTCGCAATGATTTCGACTTCGGGATCGCCACCTTTGGTAACAACTCCAACGCGGCTGCAAACTTGAACTATGGAGTGAACAGCCGGTGGACCGATCTACTGAATTTTGTCTCTCCAACCGGAACGGGGAAAAACGGCACCCACGGCTACGCGCTGAACAGCCAAGAAGGCGGCGGAGAATACGGAAGATATTCTCTCAACTATTACGCATTGCCTCTGGCCTCATCAGCGCTTCTAGGGCGCGATATGTGGACCGAGACAACCGCCTTTAAGTCCGGTGTGTTCCAGACGATCTACAACACGATGCCGACTACAACTACGAGCCGGAGCATGTGGGATATGTTCACGTGGGGCGACGATGAGAACTGGGCAAGTGGCGCGAATTGCGGCTACCAGAGCCACAACGGGCCTGATGGACATGGCGGATGTGGAGCTTCCAGCCAATACTACGGCGACTTCATGCAAGCGGCCGCGAACGAGTTTCCAACCACAGCCGTAGGCAAACTCGCTCGCCAGTGGATATCCACTGTTAACCCAGCGATCGGACCAATCTTCCTTTCCGTCAATCCTGGAGGTGCATCGCAGGCGTATTCAACGATGCCTCTCGATTACTATTCGTCCGGCGCGCAATATATGTACTCGCGTGGCGACTGGACGAGTTCCGGGACCTCGATGCTCTGGCAAATGGGCATATACAATGGGGATAACGTTGAAACTACGCAATCCTGGGGCGGCGGTCATTCACACCAGGACGCGGGAACATTCCAGGTGTTCCGCAAGGGCGTGAACATCATCCGGGAGACGGCGGCTTACTCCGAAACAGTAGCCGGATACAACGGAAGCGGAACCGTGGACGCCGCGACCGGATTCGCGCACAACATTCCGTACGTGGGCGGGCAGGCGTCGATCAACATATTCGGGGGCTGCTCGGATGGACCCGGAATCGTCAAGCGGCTGGAGACGCAGCCTAACTATTCGTTTGCGGTCACAGATCTTACGCTGACGTATCAGAATAATGTGTGCGATTCGTCGCATCCGGAGCGAGAGAATTCCCACGCGGTCTCCGTCGTTCGCGAATACTACTATTTGCGAGGCATCAACACGATTGTGATCGTGGACCGACTGCAAACCGATGCCGCCACAAGGAGCACGACGTTCGTGAGCCACTGCGAAACGAATCCGACGGTGAGTTCCGCAACCGTCGCGTGCATTGACGGGACGCAGGAAGCGTTCTATACGGCCCTCGTTCCGGCCACTCCTGCCATCGCCATCGTCGCGGAGAACGCGAACGGCGCGAATGCAGCGAACTGGCAATATCGGATCGAAGCGAACAACGCGAATCCGGGAAACGTGGTCAGCTATAACATTTATACGATTCAGCTTGGGGATGCCTCTGGTTTTAGCGCGTTGACTCCGAAACTTGTCGATTCGAGCCCTGGGACTCCGTCGAGTGGCACATTTTCGATCACCTTAGATGCGAACGATAGCCTTGTAATCAACAAAGGGATCGCCTCGTCGGGCGGGACGATAACCGTAGCCGGCTCGACGAAGGCTCTAGCCACGACAGTTCAGGGTATGACGATCACCGATGGCGGGCCCGTCTGGCAATAAATACGGCGCGGGTGAACCCTCAACTTTTCTCCGCTCTGCGCGAATGTCACGTCTGGCAAAGGCTAAGCCACGCGAAAAATTGATCCCAAGTTAAGTCCGCCGACCGCCCGGATTGGTCTGGCCCCAGACCTCGTTGCAGCCAACACAGAGAGGAGCACCGGAGGGTTGACAGGCTCGATGAGCCTTACGGTATTGCCAGAGTAAGGGACCATGCCAGATATCCAACAGCGATTCGTGATTGACGTTGCCTAGTAGCAAGCCGCCGTCGGACACTTTCAACCTCGCCTCGATAGCGGAGCAGAGAGGCACATCACCGTTCCAGTCGATTCCCATGGCCTTAAACGGATATTCGCATTGGCGGAATGACCCTTCGACTTTCGGAATTATCGTGAAAAGGTCTCCACCGCTGCCAGTTCTGTCAAACAAGTGCTGAACAGAGACGGAATCGGCGTGCTGCCCCCAGTAGCGGCGAAGATCAGGCACACGTTCAACGTCGGAAACCCTCAGCATGATGCGGATGTGCAGTAACATTTTGGAGCGCTCCTGCGCTGCAGCCGAGCGGAGCAACTCGATTCCCTATAGGAGTTTCTGAAAGTTTCCGCCAATCCTGTATTTTTCGTATTCGGCTGCGTCGCTACCGTCCACGGAGATTTCGACGATATCAAAGGAGTTCACAGTTTGGCGTGAGTTTCGCTCGGAAAATAGTTGGCCATTTGTAGTGAGCGTCGAGATCCTCGCCACTCCTCGCAGTCGAGATGCGAACTCCGCATATCGCGGGTGCGCAGTGGGTTCTCCGCCCCCGATCACTCGCAGGGTTTGCAGTGGAAATTCGCGAAGCTGCGAGGCGATTCTCGAAAAAGTCGTGTCGGTCATGAATCCGCGCTGGCCCCGAACAGGACCTGTCTGTGCCGCGCAATACGGGCAACGCAGGTTGCAGAAGTTCGTGAATTCTAGTGCCACGATGCGTGGATATTTAGGGTCGGACAGTTGGAAGGGAAACCGGGTCTTGAACGTCTCTAAGAGACTGCCCGTCGAAATCGTGCTGGCCAGAATTCGGAGATAGACTTGGGGTCTCTCGCGAACCCGGGCTAAATCTCCCAGAATGCTCATGGATTGCTCTCCCTCTTTTGCTATTGTCCTGCCGCCGACGCACGCGAAATCATTTCTCGATATATATGACCAAGCCGCTTGCGAAGTGCCTCATGAAAGGCAGAGCGCTGAGTACAGCGTGATCGACACGCTTAACCACAGGCCGGTTCAGTACCTGGATGCGTTTGCGCAGACGGGAAGCAATGTGGAATGGTCTTGCCGATAACTTGGAGAATTCCGGCCGGATCTCCTGAACCTCCTTCCATGTCACGGGGCGCTCGCCTTTGGTGTAGTCCTTCTCCTTCGGACGAAACCGCTCGATCAGTTTGGAATTTCCCATGTGTTCGAAGAATAATCCGCGGCCACCCGGTTTGAGGAGACGCTTAATTTCCATCAGGCCGATTTGCAAGCCGATGTGATGAAGGATTCCGAATCCGTGGATTACATCAAAGGATTCACTGGGAAATTCGGTCGGATCGCAGCGCATTATCTGCGCATTGACGCGGTCGCCCACGCCGTTCAATTTGGCGCGCTCTTTCGTGAGCTCAATCCCAACGGGGGAAATGTCGATCGCGGTCACCTGAGCGCCCATCTTGGCGAGATAGGTAGCCTCTTCACCCTGCCCGCATCCGTAGTCCAGGACGCGGCAACCTTTAACGGACCCGAGAAGCTTGGCGCCATATTGCCGCCAATCCCAATCGTATTGTGGCTCGGCGTACTTCTTGAAGAAGACCTGGTTCAAGAGCAGGTTATGCGCGTACCGAGCGTACGCTTGATCCGCAAATCGCGCCTCGTCGACTAGTCTTGCTTGCTCTCGCTCTAAAGATACGGAGCGGTTGGCAGTATCTCCATGAAAAAAAGCCTTCAGCATAGTTGACATTGTGTCTCCCATTAAAAACGCATCGAAACGAGCTGCTCGGCTGCGCTACCGCCGCCCTTGCTGACATCAAACATTCACGCCACTCTCCATGAACGTTGGCTTAACAAGCGGCCCTTGACGATGCACATAGACATTAGTGCCGTGTCCGGGGAGCCATCGGAAGAGCTAATGAGGACATATCACTTTGCAGCGCAGCTTTCTTGCATGCGTCCAAGAACATCGTTGCTGGTCTTGACGCGCTCGGACGCCATGGTTTCCTGCAGACCGGATGCAACACCGACGCGAGGTTGCCAGCCGAGTTCGTTTTCAGCCCGGGAGCAATCAAACTGCATGCGAGCCATTGCCGACTTGACGCGATAAATGGAAAGCGGGGCCTGCCGGTTTAGAGCCTTGGACAAAACCTCGATGGCCAGTGCCAGGCCATAAAAGATGGCTACGGGCAGGTGCACAATTCTCGCCTGGGGGGCATTTTTCAAGATGTAGTCGCGAACGACCTGGTTCTGTGTGATTTTGGTTCGATCCACGATATGGAAGATACGGCCATCGAATTTGCTGGTTTCAGCAGCCAGGACGATCGCATCGATGACATCTTCTACATAAACCAGAGGCAGCTCGCGGGTGCCATTGCCCAGGACGACAAAGAAGTTTCCCATTCGACGAGCCACTTCTGGAGTCAGTAGCGTCATACCAGGTCCGAAGACCCTTCCCGGCCGAAGCAGCACCGCTCGGAGATGCTGATCTCGAACCGCATTGAGCACTATTTTTTCGGCTGCGGTTTTCGCTTGGGTGTAGGCTCCCCGTTTTGTCGGCGACGGTTCCACTGGCCAATCCTCAGTGATCACGTCGCCGCGTCGTGCAACCGCGGCATGCAAACAACTCAGGGAACTGATGTAGACGAGACGCTGCACGCCGTGCCGAAGCACACTATCGACAATATTTTGCGTGCCACAGACAGTGCCGCGTTCATGGTCAGGAAGGCCGCCCTTCATCGCCGCCCCGACGTGGTAAACAATGTCCGTGCCGGCTACGGCGCGGTCCACGGCAGATGGATCTCCCAGATCGCCGAGAAAAACCTCGACGTTGCCATCGATCATCCATTCCGCTTCTGGCTGCCGTCGAACGAAGAGGCGAACACGGTTCCCTTCTCGCAGGAGTCGTCGTACCAAGTGTCGCCCGATTAGGCCGTTTGCCCCGGTGACCAAAACTCTTGCGCGTCCCACCGTTTGGAATCGGCCCTGAAATTCGATTTTCGCGGCATCCGCCTGCTGAGAAACGCGGTTTGTCCAGTAGACGGTGGAGCGCGCCCGCTCGGGTGGAACCGGCATCGGTGCGCCCGTTTGCAGCGCGTTATAAAACGCAGCTACCAACGAATGCAAGCCGTCGTACTGGACGATTTTCTTGGCGGCGAAGCGCGCGACGTTCGCTGGCACCTGTGCGCAGATGCTGAGTCCCTCGGCCATTGCCTGCAAGGCACGTGCCGGCGCTTTCGGGAGCGGGAGTTGCGGAGTGTGAGTCACCCACATTGCGAAGAGATTCGCGCGGAGAACGCCTTTCGTTCCCTGGACGACGAACCAGTTCTGTAGCGGCCGGACATTCCATGAAACTTGGATGTTCGCGGTGCCGCGTTGGCATTGCGCTGCCACGCGCCACTCGTCAAACAAGAGGTTGGTGTCATCTCCGCGTGTGCCATAAAAAGCCTTCGCGTCTTCAATGGCCCCCAAGAAGGATTCGGCGAGATATAACGCGTGAACGCCCTGATCCAAGAAAGGGTAACCGCCATCCTGATAGTGGACCGGAAGTGGCCCTCCGCGGTAAGGAGGATATTCGCTGCTGCGGAAGTAATCGAAAGTGAGCGGGTCTCCGATGGCGCCCGAGCGGACGATATTCAACGCTTTGGAGACGAAGCGGTCGTACAACATGGAATGGTTGACGCAAACGGATTTCTGAGCGGCCGCGGCGGCGGCGGAAATGCCGTCGACCTCTTCCGCATTCATCGCTAGTGGTTTTTCTACGAGCACGTGGCTACCATTCTCAAGTGCCGCAATCGCCAATTTTGCGTGGGTGTGGGGAGGAGTGAGTACATGAATAACGTCGACTCCCTCGTCCATCATGGCTTCCATGGATGGGAAGACTTTCGAGATGCCAAACCGGCCAGCCAGAGCTGTGGCGCGAGAGTGCACTACGTCGGCAATTCCGACGATTCGCGCGTTTGGCACGCGCTGGATGGCGCGTGCGTGAAATTCGCTTATGTAGCCGGCGCCAACCAATCCGACGCGAAGACGTGTATCCGGAGGCATTCGAGTTCCCTTTCCCCTCTAATGGGTGTCGCAATCAACTTGTTTCATCTGCGCAAACGTCTCGGCCGAACTCTCACCGAGGGCTAACTGGACCACGAAACGAGCATTTGTTTCCCATGTGTGGCGCTCGAGAACGACCTGTTTTGCTCGCGCGCCGATTTGATTCCTGAGCGCTGAGTCCTCGACGAGCCGGAGAAGCGCCCTTTCCAGGGCGATGTAGTCTCCGTGAGGAAACAGGATCCCCGTCAAATTGTCTTCAATTACGTCGCACATTGGCCCGAGATCCGGGACTACGCAGGGTTTGGCCATGGCCATAAACTCAAACAGGGCGATTGGAGAGCCGAAAGCATTGGAGTCGGGGAGCACGCAAATGTCCATCGCATCGATGTATGCGGGAACGTCATCGCGTGGTACTGGGCCCGAAAAAATGACTTCCCTTTCCATACCCAACCGAAACGCGGTCTGTCTCAGCTTTTGCATCTCAGGGCCGTCGCCAACGAGCAATACTTTTAGCTTTGGATGCCGGTCACGAAGGGTCTTCACTACCGCAATCAATGCGTCCAGACGATCCCAGCGATAGAAAAGTCCTACGTGGCCGATGACGATCGAGCCTTCCAGATCCAGGCTTGAACGAAGCGACTGCTTGGGCAAAAGGCTCCGGAATCGATTTGGATCAATCGCATTAGGCAAGATGTGTACGCTTTCACTTCTAGCGCCGCGTCGCCTCGTTTCGTCCGCGAGAACGCGTGAGACGCACAGGATATGATCGGCTCGCGAGAACACCCATGGGTCGATCCTTCGTGCGAGGCGCTCCATGATCAAGCCACGGGCGCGCGTGAATCCCGCAAGTTCATTCACCTCGATAACGACTGGGCGCTTCAGCCATTTGCCCAACAGCACGCCCATGAACATGAAGTAGGCATGCCTTTCATAGAGGATGGCATCCGGTTGCCGCCACAAGACGGGCAACAACCGAAACGGGAGAAATAGGTTGTACAAAAGTTCGAATACTTCGAAAACAAACTGCGGGCACTCGCAGCTTAAATATTTCCAAATGCGTTGAAGGCCGCGTGCACGATCTGCTCTACGCAAAAATGGCATCATCCCAGCGGACTTGAGCGGGTCGACGCCCGGCGGGGACACGATCGTCACCTCGTGGCCATCTGCTTTTAAGGCCTCCACAAGGCTGCAAATGTGCATGGCTTGGGAACTGCGGCCCATGGTGCGATGGTGGTAGATGAATTGCAAAATGCGAGCCTCGGAACGTGAATCAAAAACGGCCCCGACTTCGGAGCGGCGACCTGGAGACAATCAGCAAGGCGCTGAAATCCCCGTCGATGCGGAGTTTTTTGTTATGACTAGCTGCGGAATAAGTTTTTCTAGGAAGAGTACAACGCGTGGCTTTGAGAGACGCAGCCATTGTAGAGACTCATGTAATCATCAAACATTCGTTCCGGCCTGAAATATTGTTCGTAACAATCGCTCGCCAACTGCCCCATTTCGCGAAGTTTTTGCTTGCTTACAACCGCATCGCCTAACGCCGCGGCCATGCGCTCCGGATCGGACGATGGCACAAGCGTGGCTGCTCCAGACAAACGAGCGATCTCGCCCATACCTCCGACATCGGTGACTACCGCCGGTAGGCCAACGGACATGGCTTCCAGCAAGGAGACCGGCAAGCCTTCTGTGACGGAAGAACTCACAAATAAATCCGCCGCAAGCATGAATGGCGAAACATCCGCTTGTTCACCGAAAAAAGTAACGCATTCCTTCAGCCCAAGTTCATGAGTGAGCTTCTGCAGATCGAACTCGAGTGGTCCATCGCCAACGATCCACAGCTGGACGTTCGGATGAAGCGCGCGGGTAAGAGCGACCGCCTGCAATAAGGTGGGATGGTCCTTCAGTGGCACCAAACGACCCACATACAACAAGGTAAAACCCTTTTTGGGACGCGGGACAGCGAGCATATCGGCGGGAACAGCGCCGTTGTAGATGTGGATGATCTTGTCCCGGCGAGCGAATGGGGCCGCGCGCAAATTTGCGCGGGTGCCCTCGCAGACTCCGACGATCCAATCGCACCAACGTGAAGCAAGCGCAAATTTCAACTCACGCCGTATCTGGTAAGGAGGCTTAACCAAGCCGTGTCGGGTGACTATGACCGCCTTCACCCCCGCTAGCTTAGCCGGAAAAGCGGCAATGATAGCGGCGGTCGCGTTATGGCAATGCACAACATCGGGGCGGGAGCGTCGAAACGATTTGTACAAACTTCGCATCAAATGGATCAATCCGCTGGGGCGGTGGAGAACAACTTCAAAACCCTCATTTCGTAGCTCTTCTCCGAGGACGCCGACTGCATAGAGGCAATGCACCGACGCGGTGTGCCCTCGGTCGCGCTGCAACCGACAAAACGTGGCGGTTAGCTTTTCTGCCCCGCCCATTTCCATGCTGTCAGCCACATGGACGATGTTTAATGGGGCGGCCCGCTCAGCTTGCGCGCGAGCTACAGGGGTGGGACTCATTGTTTCTGCGATGCCGCTCATTGGGATCCAAGCCTCGTTGCATTCATCTTGCGGCTCCTACAACGGCTGACTGCGGAACCAGGAAATCGACCAACCGTCTGAACGAAGATCCGACTGGCGTCGGTAGCAATGCGGAAAGTTGTAGCAATCGTCGGCGATCATCGGTTTGCAACACCGCAAACATCCGGCTTGTCACCACGAAAACAATGGCGCCGACCGGAATGGCGACGACCAATTTCATGACGGGATCGAACGGTGTCGCCACAATGCCGAGGACGACGATGGCCATCGCAAGAGTTGCGGCAGCAAGCCTCAGTAGCACAGGAATATCGATTCGAACGGGATAGCGAAGCAGGACGCGGCCCCAGATAGTCAGTGCGGCAAACGTTTGGGCGACGCCATTTGCCCAGGCTGCGCCGAGCGCGCCGTGGCTTGGAATCAATACGAAATCAAGGAGCACGTTGATTGCCGCGGCGACACAGCCCCACTTCAGGATGAATCCCAGATCTTCGGCGGAATACAGCAGAGACTGGGCGGGCGTCAGTATGGCCTTCGGAATGCTAAATAGTGCTACCACGATGAAAACCGGTATTGCTGGGAGGTATTGCGATCCGTAGATAACCCGCACAAATGGACCCCCGATGCACGCGACCCCGATCAGCATAGGGAGTGCTCCCAGAAGGACATAGGTAGATGCTTTCGAGGTCATCCTAAAGAGGCGATCTTTATTGCGGCCGTACTCGGCCATCTGCGTGGCGGAGAGCGCATTGGCAAAGGTCTGTGGTACTTGCATGAGCCGGTCCGCCACACTGAAACAAACCGAGAAGAAGGCTAGCTGACGAATATCGGGCTGCAACAGCTTCAGGAAAATAATGTCGGAGCGGTCCCAAATCACAATCTGCAAAATCATCAGGCCAGTGCTTAGACCAGAGAAGGAAAACATTCGCTTGCGAATTTCTGGCGGCAGCGGGACGTGGGATACCGCTTTCATTGACTTAAGCACCGGAACGGTTTTCACGGCCAACTCCGCGGTGCGATACAGCAAAACCCCTGCGGCAATTCCGACCAAGTTCCATCCAAGCAGCAGACTCGCCGCCACTGCGACGACATAGACGATCGCGCCAACGAGGGCGCCACGCGTATTAAGAGCAGCATCCTCGGCAGCAGTGTTCGCCTGAGAGGGCACGAACGTGATCATGTTCGGAACCATGCTCAAAACCAGCAAAATGGAACAGACACGATACGCGGGGTCGACGAGAGTGAAAGCGGCGATGATGCCGACGGCCGTTAACACGCACGCAATCACTGTTTGAGCCCAAAGATTGTAAAAGAATACGGCGCGTGCAAGCTCTTTCTTGCCGGCACCGAGAAATTCGCCCATGTACTTGAACGTTGTGAGCGGAATTCCCAGCGAACCTACAGAGCATGTGATAGATGTGAGCCAAAATATCAGATTGAAATAGCCAAGCCGGGTGGGGCCGATGACTCGCGCGATGACCACCGTCGTCAGCAGAGTGCAAACGAGCGTGATCACCACTTCCAGGCCCATGAAAATGAAATTACGCCCAATCACCTTGGCATTACTGGAGGCGAGTCTTGGCGCGGGCAGGGGTGGTGTCGTCAAATCAATTTCCGGATTGGAGAGAGTTGTGGACAGAAAGCCTGCGAACTTTTGAAGCAGCTAGGGGAGCAGTTTAGATTGTCCATGCGACCACGTTTTGGGTAGCCTTCTGTCCGGCCTTGATGATGGGAGAAGACGTCAATGGAGATTCTTCTGTCTCGGCAATGAGAAAATTGAACGGTCGCAACGACTGGAGAAATCTCAGACACTCCACCGGATCGCGCCTGGTGCGCTTAGCAACTCGCGGGTTAGCCTCCACCGTTATCACGCATTTTCGAGCCGCCGCGATCATCTCGGCGGCGCCCTGTAGCACCTCAAGTTCGCCGCCTTCGACATCAATTTTTATGGCTGCGTCTCCGCCTCGCACGCCGAAACTATCGATGGTAACAACTTCCAGCGGGCCTTCGCCGGGAACAAGAAAACGGGCGTGATCGGAATTGTCATAAGCCGGAACTTCCAAGCGCCCGCTACCCTGGAAACAGCCTACTGCCTTGGTGATCGCTTTCGACGGAACCTGCAATTGAGCAAAATTGCGTTTCATAAAGCTGGCCACATCCGGATTGGGCTCAAAGGCAATCACTTGCGCCACGCGGGTGGTTTGCGAACACACGAGGGCCGAAAACGTCCCGATGTCAGCGCCGCAGTCGAATAAGACGACATCAGAAAGCGGTTCAAGAAATCGGCAAAACGAACGGATCAACTCTTTCTCATAGTCTTCGATGTCTCGCGGGTCCCAGCAGGTGTCAGGACGAAACAGTGGCACGCTGAATTTCACGCCGTGGCCCAGTTGGTATTGCGCGACGACATTGAGCATCCCCAATTTTGCGAAGATTCCGACCAGCCTATCTCCACCTCGAATCCGCCAACGGGTCATGGTCTTGGCAAGTCTCAAGAGCAGCGGAGCATGCGTGACAATTTTGGGGCTTAGAAACCTGTCCGTTGCTCCCAATAGAGTCTCTTCGGACACCATAGCGTTCGAACAGCTCGACGATTGAGGATGGTGAATCGTTTTCATTTGGATTCTTCTCGCGACGAACGTTTAGCGTTGCATTAGTTCAGAGATGGTGACGGCCGCGCGACGGTTCCCTAGCGCGGCTTCGATCACGCGCGGCAACGCCCTCAAGGCAGGCTCGTTAGTGCCGTGGTACAGAATGATGTCTCCAGACGCAAAGCTGGTGCGATCGACCTGCGCTTCCACCTCTCCGGTAGCGGCGCGGTAATCCTTTAGGTCGACGTTCCACATCACCACCTGTTGGCCAGCCGCCCAAGCGGGGATGAGGCTGCGGAGCGACAACTTGCCGTGAGGCGGGCGGAAAAGTTTGCATTTCTCACCCAGAATGCAGTTCAGGACCGATCGCGTCATCCCTATCTCTCGAATAGCGCCAGACCAGGAAAGGCGGTTGAAATACGGATGGCTGTAAGAGTGGCTGCCGACTTCGTGTCCCTCTTTCCTCATCCGCCGCACGAGTTCCGGATACTGCTCGGCAGCTCCCCCCACAACAAAGAAAGTGGCTTTCACTGCGTGACTCCGAAAAATGTCCAGCATCCGCGGAGTATGGACCGGATCCGGCCCGTCATCGACGGTGATGGCAATCTGCGGCCGCTCCCGACTCCCATGCTCAAGTAGTTGCCTGCTGGGAACAGCGCTGTATAGAGCTTTCTTGAGCAGCGAGCGCCCGTTCGGTGCGTGTCCATTCGTGGCTCGAGGAGCGTTCTCTCGCCACAAGTAGGTGTCGCTGTAGTGTGTCGCGATATTTTCTTCGGGGACGGAACTATGAGCCGGATTTCGCTTTGGCTGCGCAGTCAGGCGCTGCAGAGCATCTTGTAGCTCTTGCGCATTGCCATGACGGATGAATGTGACAGTTGGCTGATTCAGGAGGACTTCTGGAACGCGGACAGCCGTCGTAATAATTGGAATGCGCGAAGACATGGCACGTAAGACGGAGAGTGGGACTCCATCCTGCAGCGAAACCAGAACATCGCAGCCGAAGAGCGAATCAGGCGTGGTCGATTCATCGGGTATCCACCGAATTTTGGAGCACATTTCCTGAAGCGCTGCTTTCTGAGCTAATTCTTGCGGATCGTTTGCACCGAAGATGACCAGCTTGGCAGGTCTGCCAGTCTTGCGCAGATTTGAAAATGCAGCTAGCAAGTGATCGAAGCTGCCATTGGGGTTTGGCGCAAATGCTGCACCTATCACAAACTCTTCGGAGCTGTATGGCAACGCTACTCTTGACGCATCAACTGAGTTCGCCGTTAATGAAGGCAGGATCGGGTTTTTCGCACCTGCAGTGTCCAATTCCGCTCGGAACGCGCTAAACGATCGCCGGAGACCTTCAGTTGTAGGCACCAACTGCTTCCATCCGACGGACCGCAGTTTGGAGTTGTCGAAGCAATTTCCTCCCCACTGGCTTGCGGCCTTGTAGGGTGTGAGGATTGCGGGCAATTGGCCCTTGGAATAGCGGTTGTACTTCGCGACCAAAGAGGAAAGCAATTGCACACCCGAGTACGGTACAGAGATGGTTCGAATTTTCGCGACGCTCTTTTTGTAGGCTCGCAAGTATTGCCGACAAGTCGGCAAGACGTCGTCATGGATGTTGTATACCTGACCGGCGGCGCGCTCGTGGGTACCAGCAACAACCACGGCCTCCGCACAATTTTCGACATAACTCAACGGAAGAATATTGCTACCACCGAAGTGCAACTGCCACTTGCCAATCGTCAACCCGACGCGGTTCGAAAAATGGCCGGCACCAGGACCATAGATAACGCCGGGCCGCAGAACCACCAGTTCGAATCCATTGCGTTTCTGGTATTCCCAGAAAAGCTGTTCCTGGCGAAGTTTTGAGAAGGAGTAATGGTCGCGCCATTCGGGATGGGATTCGAAGGGGGTCTGTTCGTTCACCATTGCGCCACGACCGAGGCCTGCCACTCCGTACACGCCGAATGAACTCACCAGAACGATCCGCATCGGCTTGCGATCCGCAACGGCCTCCAGCAGATTCCTGGAAGCTACGACGGAATTGAGGAAAAGATCCGCAGCGGTTCCCTTCTTCCCTGCGACGAGATGGAAAATCAGCTGTACGCCATCTGTAGCTCGCGCGGCGTCCTCTCGATACCTCAGGTCGCCGACACAATAAACAAGACGAATCTGCGGATGTCGTTCGAGGAGCGCGTCCAACTTGAGAATATCTGTCCGCCGGCGCACGTTGCAACGGATATCCTTATAGCCGTGGGCAAGCAGACGATCGAGCAGAGCCGTTCCCAGAAATCCTGCTGCGCCAGTAACGAGTATCTTCATGCCGCTTGCGCCGGGTAAACCTGTGCGGAGATTTCATCCATGATTTGCGACACGCGTAATATTTCCGCGTAGGGGATCGGCACGGGAGTATCGTGTAGGATGCTTTCGTAAAATAGGGACAGTAACCGGTTCATTCCCGCAAAAAACTGAAAGCGTGACCCGGCAAACTCGCGGACATTGCGCGATGCTTGCCGCAGAGACTGCCAGCCAGACTTAAACGGCGGCAACAAACGGCCTAATGCGCTCGGGATGGTCTGTTTGTTTTCGACTGACATGGTACGGAGCGCAAAATCAATGTGGGCAGTATTTTTGGTGCCGTACACCCGCAGGAAATGTCCAACTGGGCGCGCGTGCGAGGAAAAAGTGATGTACGCAGACACGCCACCGGCAAAAATCATCACCCGCAGTTCGTCGAGAACAGCATCCGTCCGGTCATCCTTCAAATGCCGCCGCCGGTAGGCGCGTGCAAAGATCTCCATCGGCTCGTCAGGAAGGAATGGAGTGATTTTGTTGATGGCATGATCGATGATGTTTTGAAACAGCTTCCCCGGCAATTGATGAACCCAGTGCCGATCATCGGCGAGGAGTGCTTGTCCAAATCCGCCTTCTAGGTCATACCCGTAGTAACTCTCCATGTGTATTGGATCGCCTAAGTTGCCGTTGGCCACGAATTCCTTTAGAGCCTGACCGGGCGCTTCGAAGTTGTACCAGTAATTGATGGTCAGCTTTCGAGCGGTTTGTTGCATAAAGTCGATCAGGCGCCGCCCATCTATTGCATTCAACGCGAGCGGCTTCTCGAGAAAAACATGGCAGCCGGCCTCAGCTGCTTTTTGTGCCAACGCCAGGTGAGAGTGCGGCGGAGTGGCAATATGAATTACGTCGAGCCGATGCTCGGAGAGCATGTGATCAAAATCGGCGTACCGATGCGGCACGGAATAACGAACTGCGAGTTGCTCGGCCAAAATGGGCTCAAGGTCGCAGACCGCCAGCACGCGCGCGCAGCCGAGCCTTTGAATTTCCTCGATATGGCCGTCAGCGATTTTCCCGCAGCCAACAATTCCTATATTCAGCATCAATTTCTTTCTATACAAGCACCGACTGGATCAATCTGGCCGGTGTGCGCTGCAACTACGGGATCGCGGCCTTGTCCGATTGCGTCAATCGCCGAATACATCTGCCACGCGGAGACAAAGTGAATCGCGCAAGAGCGCCGTTCAGCTTCCTCCACCAGCATGTTGAATGCCGACTCGAGCACGTCTCGCAATAAGGCTGAGGAGTTTCGGTCTTGCGCTCCGTGCGTGAACAACTTGACAAAACTATCGGTTCCGATCCTGGGAGCTAACTCCACCCACCGCCTTACACGATACGGTGTCGCCACGTTTCCACAGCGAAGTTCTCCAGTTTCGAGCCGCGGGAGCCAACGGTCTCTCCAGCGCATCCCAAGCGGCCCGGGAATCATGAGCAAGTCACCTTGCACGCCGCCGCCAGGCGTTACAGGCGCGCCGGAATCATACGATTTCGCTCGACCGGGCCCGCCGTTGCAGTAGTAAATCGTGTTTACCAAACGAGCTTGCGTTGGAGAATCGCCGGATGGCATTGTGAAATCGGCATAACAGCCAAGATCCCGAAGCACTCGGATTTCATCGTTGAGCCCGCACAAGCGGCCATCCGGCCGCGAATTGTCCAGAGCCCAGTTGCCGTGGATAAAGCCAAACGTCAGCTTCCCATCGCGCTTGCGGAGCAAGCCGTGCTCGCTATGTAATACGTTACAAAAGCTGCTTATGCGGTCGACAAAGTTCTGACGGCCTTCGCCGTCGTGGTGAATATGGACTTCCACGTCCGCTATCTCTTCACGAACCATTTCCGCCAATGGTTCCATCAGCGTCGGATGATATTCCTCTTCGGGAAAGAAGAAGGTATATCGAGGCATGTTGCCAAAGGAATCGGGTTTGCATCGCCCAGCGATTCTCGGCCACGCCGCCCGCCATACAGCGACGCGCGACTGCGCGGTGGCTAAATCAGCGTGCCGCCACTTGGGTTCGTAATGGTCGGCAATGGACACCCAGATACGCTCAAGGGGGACGGCATCACGCTGCGTAATCCGCCGCAGCCGCTGCGTGACGTAGGAGGGACCCCAGATTTGTGAATTGTGAATTAATTGCATGGTGACGCGGCTAGTTCGGTGTGGGTCGAATCACGGACTCAACACAGTCGCAGCTTTGACCGAGAGGTGCCGTTGCTCTCTTCGTTGCTGCAGAGCTAGCTCACAGATACGAAGTAATTCCTCGGCAGCTTCATCCCAACTTCTGCGAAATTGTTCCGATATGGAATGTTCGTCCCAACGCCGGTCCATCGCCTTTTCAATTGCACCCCCAAGTGCTCGCGAGTCTCGAGGAGCAATCAAAATCCCGGACTCTTCATTGACTAGCTCGAGAATTCCACCCACATTGGTTGCGATCACGGGGCGTCCGCAGCTGAGGGCTTCGATGACCACGTTCGGGTATCCCTCGTTGTAGCTGGGCAAAGCGAGCACATTCGCTGCCGCGAGCCACTGGGCAACTCCCTGAGAAGAACAGGGACCGTTTAGAGCGATTCGATCTTCGAGCCCGAGATGTTTGGCCTTACTGCGCAAATGCTCGCCGCCCGGCCCGTCCCCGACAAATGCCAATTGCAGGTTTGGACGGCGGCGGGCAAGGGACGCAAAAGCTTCCAGCAATTCCTCGATACCCTTAGCTGTATCCAAACGCCCGACGAACAACACGAGTTCAGCCTTATCGTCAACGGCTAGTTGTGCGCGAGCCGCACGCCGGTCTCCCAAGTGAAAGACGCTCGGATTGCAGCCGTTACGGATCGTTCGGACCTTCGAAGCGCTGATTCCCATGTCGATGGCCCGCTGGCGCAGATGTTCACTTTTCGTTACAACAAAGTTTGCCCGTTTCATGGCGATTTTCGTCAACCACCTGGAAATCGGGTCAACAAAGCGATTTAAGTCAGAGCCAATTGAGCCTACAACGGCTGGAATGCCAAGGCTGCGAGCCACCGCGACGGCGGCGTAGCCTTCGGGATAGAGCCAGAAGTTGCAAACTACGTTCGTAGGGCTTTCGCGGATGTATGGCGCAAGGTATTTCGCGCAAACCAAACCATTAATGCACCTGGTCACACCAGGAAGAGCTGGATATTCGAAATAACGCGTGGCCACGCCAGGTGGTGAATAAGAAAGATCAGGATGGCGATGATCATAACGCGGCTGAAACCATTTCGGATAGCGCGGAAAAGGACAAATAACATTTACATCCGCGCGTTTTGAAAGTGCCAAAACGATCTCGTATTCAGAGTGGCCGCGATACGGTTGCGCCGGAATAGGAAAAATAGGCGTAACCACTGTAACTTTCAATCTCATCGCGTTACACCCCGAGTTCGTAATTGATCGTCTAAAGTCAGATTGAGCATTGCTGCGTTCCAATCGGTGCCCTCCTGGCCATCCGTTGCGAACGTTGCAGACGCGCTAGAGTTCCAAATTTTCCAAAGTGGCCCACGTGTGAAGAGGAACTTATAGAAGCCCACGAGTACGGCAGCATTCAACATGCAGAAGGCGCTCGCCGGGGCGGCTATGCGGGCCAGGTTGGGAATGGCTCGCCCGACCCCTAGAGCGGCGAGCGAATAGAAACCAATCTGCGCAACCAGCGCACCCGCGTAGAGCAACGATCGGCTTGCCAACAAGGCGCTGCTGAGGAAAAGTATCACCAGCAGGACGGGCACTAACAAACGCAGCAACTTGTGAGAGATTAATTCGAATCGTAATCGGTTCTGCCGCGACAGCAACCATGGAGCTAGTTGTATCAGTTGGAAGTTGCCCGCTAGCGTTCGGACCTTGCGATGAAATTCTCCGCGCAGACTCTTGGGCCAGATGTCATAGACTCGCGCACGCACGTCCAGGACCGACCGATAACCTTGGCGAATCACATTAAGCGGCTGCAGCATGTCGTCTAGAATGGTTCCCTCGGGCAGCGCGCTCGCCAGTCTGCGACGTATCGCATAAAACCCTCCGTACACTCCCAGCGGCGAATCGACTTTTGCCTCGCAATTGCGAATCCACTGCTCATATCGCCAGTAGAGACCTCCGACGGCTTTGGCGCCGGCGTCGTGGCCGGCATTGCGCAACACTAACTCTCCGGTGACACATCCCACTCGAGGATCTTCAAAATTGCTGATTAAGAATTGCAGAGCATTCCTTTCCATCCACGGGCGAATGTCGAGGAATAGCAGAATTTCTCCTGTGGCGCTCTGCATTCCAATGTTTAGAGCTGCCGCTTTGCCGGAATGCTGCGGACATCGGAAGCATTTGACGCGCGGGTCTTGTAATTCCTTGAGAATATGATCGGTACCATCCGTCGAACCGTCCGATACGATCTCGATTTCAATTCGATCTCGTGGATAATCGAGCGACAGCAGATGAGCGATTTTCTGTCGAAGCAGGGCCGCACCGTTGTGGACAGCCAGGATGATGCTCACCGTGGGAAGTATCGATCCTTGCCGCTGGGGGTGTGGTCGCAAGCGGCTGCGCAAATACATCCAGATCGGATATCCCGCATAGGTATAGAGCATGAGGCATGCAGCACACCAAAATGCGTATATGGGAACGTGGGTTGCACTCATCTCGTCATCTTGTGTTTGAAGGGCCTTAGTGTTAAAAGCAGCACTCGGACCGCGTGGAATGCGCTTGGCCTTGCTTTTTAGTGGCTTTTGGGAGGCGTGCACGGTGGCATCAGCATCGCGCCGGCCGCAGCATGCGTGTCGGTTCGAAACGTGATATTCAGTGTCGAAGGCGAACTAGACAGTAGATCAGAAAGATGAGCAACACTTCGGCGGTCAGCGTGGAGACTATCCAGCGGCCGCGATCAGGCCTTTTGCGATCGCCTTGTTGAAGCGCAATCGTTGCCGCCGCCAGTCCCAGAACCAGGTACATTGTTGTCGTGTAGCTGCGCGATAAGAACCACGCGGTCGCCATAAACGAGACCAGCGCCAGACGCATGGCCACAATCCACTGGCGTGGCACCCCCGGAGAGTCAACCGGTACAATGCGTGCTTCGAATTCCGGAACATTAGCGCTGACCATGGCGGGCAGCGCTTCGGACGCATACTCGTATTTCAGCGCGATGATTTCACTCGAACTGGCAGGCGCTAGAGCGAACGAACCAATATCTCCTATAGCACTCGATTCAAAAAGGGTCAGCAGCCCGAGTAATTTGGTTGGCTGCTTCTTCGTTTGGTTTCCAATGATGCGATTCAGTCCGATCGTCGTTGTTACGAGCAATCCCATCCACAACGTGCTTCCCAGTAATCCAAGTTCAGCAAGGCAAAGGACGAACGAATTGTGCGCGGTGATCTGATACAAATCCGTAAAGTTGCCGAATCCGATTCCCAAAAGCGGAGCGCTTTTGAACATTTCCAGTCCATTGGCCCAAGCCTCTAGCCGGTCGGCGCCGTCAGCGGCTGAGATCCCACGGCCTCCAGTGAAGTCCAGAGCCAGCATGCCAAAGATGAATACGGCAGCCAGAGCCGTGGACGCGGGAGTGCCAAGTTTTTTCCGGAATGCCATAAGCGCGACGGCAGCCAGGGCAAGCAATCCTCCGCGGGAATGCGTCAGAAAAGTAGTCCATAGCAGCAAGGCGGATGGCAATAGCACGAAGAGGCAATTGGTGACCATGCGGCCTCGCCGCCACGCTATAAAAACGAGCGGAAGCGCAATCAAAAGAATTTGCGCAAGATCATTCGGATCGCTCAGGAAGCCAGCGCCGCGTATTCGCGCCAATTGCCCCATAACGTCACCGTGCGGAGAGTAGAGATTGACCCTTAAGATGAACATCTCTCCTTGAAAGCCTGCGTAATATCCGCACAGTGCCTCCACGGTGACAATGAGGCACGATGCGACTGCTGCCAGTGTTGCGATCTTGAGTTTACGAATTGTCGTTACATTTACGATAATGAAGAAAAACACCGCCGCGCTCGGCAGGAAGATTCGCCAACTTTCGAGAACCCCGCCAAGCCATCCGCTAGCCACCTCTGACAAGGAAATTGCACCGATAAACCCGAGCAGCAGATAAGTCTGTATCGACGATTTCCAAAACTTGTAAGTAGCCATGCTGGGAAGAGAAGCTAAAGCTGTAATCCCGGCGAGGTACATTAAGGCGTGATAGCTGGCCCATGCCTTTCCAAATTGCTCCGGCGAGATAATGGTAACGACGATGTAGATGATCGTGAGCGCGAATCCCATAATTACGTGGCTATTCTCGATGGCATTCTCTGGCTCGTCAAATGGCTCGCCAATTTTTCAAGAGTGTGTCTGCAGGAAAACGAGAGTGATTCTTGCAGTAAGCGGAGTGCCTGTATCACTTGGCGCCGCGGCTTAACAGAACAGTCTTGATCGTCTTCAAAACGATCAGTAGATCCAACCCCAGAGAGCTATTCTTGATGTAATAGAGATCGTAGCGGAGTTTTTCTTTGGCGTCTTCGACCGAACTGCCATACTTGTAAAGAATTTGTGCCCAGCCAGTGATCCCTGGACGAACGGCATGCCGCAAGTGATAGTAAGGAATCTGCTCATTCAACGCCGCGACAAACTCGGGCCGCTCTGGACGCGGACCCACCAGGCTCATGTCGCCCTTAAACACGTTTAGTAACTGGGGTATTTCGTCGATGCGCGTCTTGCGAAGGAATCTCCCCACCGGCGTGATTCGGGGATCGTTGTCCTCTGCCCAGATGGGCCCGCTGTCCGCTTCGGCGTCGGAGCGCATCGTACGGAATTTGTAGCAGCGAAAAATCTTATCGTCGCGTCCCACACGATTCTGCCAGTACAACACGCGACCCGGTGAACTTAGCTTGATGGCCAGAATGACAAACGGAATCAGCGGCAGACTGAGCAGCAATCCGACGATCGAAACCATCACCGATGCAAACCGCTTATAGATTAGGAAGAGCTTCGACGCGTGTGCGCCTGGCGAGAATAGCAGCCAGCTCAATCGGATGGATTCAATTGGAACTTTTCCTGTCATCGACTCGTAGACATCATTTCCATCTTGAACTAGCACGCCGCGATTTTTCAGTGAAAGCAATAAATCCACCGGTAGTTGCCCACGGCGCTCCTCCATCGCCACGACGATCCGGTCGATGCCTCGAACAGGGCGGCCGATCGCCAGCCCCTCGCAGAAGGTGGTTTGCGAGAGAACGAGCGGCACCTTACCGATCTCCCGACCGCCAGGATGGCTTTCCAGCGCGGGCAACGGCGCACGGCCCGCAACGCACATTCCCAGCTCGGGCCGCATTTTGATTTCATGTAAGAGAGAGTCGGCCAGCGTTCCCTCGCCCAAAATCATCACGCGTTCGGCTAACCCGGTCGTGCTATTGATAATGGAAAACAGCTTTCGCCACCCGAGCAGCAGCAATCCAACAAACAGAAAACCGATATTAAAAATCCCGCGGCCCAATTTTACCGGCGGGTAGAGGTAATAGAGGAGACCCAGAGTTATGTACGCTACGCCAAGCACCTGAATGAGTCGAACAAGCGCTTCGCGCCGATTGCTTACAATCGCGGAGTCATAGAGGTCGAAATAATACATACAAACCAGAAAAGCGGCCGATACGAATAGAATTTTCACGAAGCCATACTGGTATGTGAGCATGAAGCTCGCTCCCTCGGGCCCCAGCCGCGCTAGGGCAGATGCCGCGAGAGCTAAGGAGATCAGACAAGCTTCTGATATTCCTAGAAGAAGCGTACGTTTAGGGATGTAGGCATTCAAGAAACGGATCAAGGAAGGCTCCAAGTAACTTGGGCGTCAAAGGAGACGAATCTCGCGAGCCGCGCTAAACAGAGCACATTGTTATTGCCCTCCATTGCGCCGACGCCGAACAATAGCTCCCCCGATCAACAACACAGCGCCGAATAGTAGCGCGGTGGCCGGCTCCGGAACGGGTGCTGGCCCCGGATCAATGGGAGTCGCTGGGGAATTGAAAGCCTGGAGTGGATCTTGTTTGGGGCAGCCCCAACTCAGCATGACGGCCACTAGAGTTAGACCAAGGATCAATCGTCTCGGTCGGATCCTCGATTCGAATTTTGATGCGACCCGAGTGAAAAGCAGGGCAAAGAACCGGTTTATGTTTCTCATGGGAGTACCATCCTTCTATCTGAACTGACTTAAAATCGAGGCTGAACCTTGCTTACCACTCAACCTCGAGAAGCGGTTGAGCGTTGGCTCATCGGAAGAAAAATCTCTTCGTACCAGGTACTCAGCTGGAAATATGAATTCGCAGGCGCGTCCAGCCAGTCAGTCTGGCAGGAATTCATCCACCTTTGGATAGACGCGGTGCGCGAAATCCACAGCGCGGGCTTGGGCGCTCTCTTCTCCATCAATTGCCGTGGTCCAGATGCGAATCATTGCGCCATCACTTGCTTTGTGCTCCAACGCGTCGGCAACCAGCCAATACTTCGCCCAGTATTCGCTCGCGACGATCCGGCCACGGGACTGATACCAATACAGGACCATGTCCCGCCGCGCTCCCTGTGCCACCAGGTATTCGTTCACAACAACAGGAACGCCGCCCGCGTAACCGATCTGGACGTGTGCCGAACGCACTGGCTCCCATCCGGCTCCTGGAAGACAATTTTTGGGAGAGTGAATTCTTTCTCCCGAGCGTTGATCCTTGTAGTAGCCAATGTAAAGTTCGATGGGAAAATTGCCTCCGACATACGCTCGATTGATATAGTCATCTGCACCGATGGCCCGCACGACCTCCTTCTCGAACGGACGATCCTCGCCACGGGATTGCCCGATGTCAGAAGGAAATTCACGCAAGGGCCGCTCTGTTCCGGTGACAGCTTTCGCTCTAAAGCTGTGCGTCGCGATAATTCCTCCCACGAGAACCACCGCGGCGACGGAGACTCGCAGAGTGGTCATGGCGACACTTGTTCGAGATTCTGATGTCCCGGGAATCGGCGAAGCACTTTATGAACAAGAAGAATCGAGAGAAAAGCGAGCACGAAGAAACACAGGCCAAGTACCAAATGGATTACGCCGGAATCAACAGCCGGCCCGAAGAAATAACTGAGCACACCCGTCGCCACGAGACGGAGCCCATTCATGGCGATCGCAATGGGGATGCTCGCGACCGCTAAGATGATGCGTTTCGACGTGCTCGTCTCTGCTAAATATCCGTAAGCGACAACCGCGGCCAGCAAAGACAGCAAAGACCGGATCCCGCTGCATGCCTCGGCCACATTGAGCGTGCAATTCGGTAGATAGAGTAGATTCCCCTCTCTCACGGTATGAATCCCGAGCGCGACCAGACCCGCCGCACCCAAACGTGATGCCCACAACTGAAGAGGAAGCGTTAATTGGTAGTACAGGATTGCTGGCAACGGGATCATAAACAACAGATAGCCGATTGGAAATGCCATCGACCGAAGCGCCTCGCGGCCGGCGAGAAATAGGACGATTCCCGAGATCAAGATCACCAACGACAATCGCGCAATAAAGCGCTCAGCGCCGAGCATTCCGAGAATCCGCAGCCCAATGCCTAATAGTATGATCGCCAAACCGAAATTGTCCGGGCGGAGCCGCAGCGCCCCCCATCGACTGCGCTCGCTCCACAGTACATAACCCGCGAAGACCGGAACAAAAAACCCGTGCCCATAGTTCGGGTCGCTCCACCATTGCCTGACCAGCGATCCGAGTACTGGCGCATACAGGATCAGCACCAAAGCCGATAACGACAACGCAGCGAACCATTTGACGGCCTGCGAGCTCTCTCCGGATAAACTGTCCGCCCAAGCTGTGTCTCCAAGTTTGGGCGAAGCTCTCTCCACACTCTTGGGGGACAGCACGTTCTCGTCGGCGCAAGGCGACAAGAGTCCTCTCATATTTGCCATGTTCGATAGTCAAGAAGCGGGAGTATCGAGTACGTGATCTTTCTCGATTTCATCCGACGGGCCAGAGCGATTACGAATTAGATGCGTTTCCCGTGAGTGCTGAGGCGCGTTTGAGCGGTTTATTTGGGTGATTGCAACGCTTCGGTAGGCGGACGCGGCGGAGAAGCTAAATTTCCAGGCCCAAAAAGCACACTCTCGAAGACCTCTGAGCTACCGCAGCTTTTTCGAGCCGTTTTCTCCGTGCTTTCGGGCGCCATAGTATTGCCCGTCATAGTCGATCTGATCGAAGTCTGAAGCTTCATTCACGACCACACCGATCAATCTCGGGCGGTCGAGGGACTGCAAACCCTTTTTCAACGCCTTGAGCGGGGCGACGCCCTCCCGGACAACCAGCAGCGTGCCGTCTACCAATCGCGACCAAAGGTTGGCATCGATTACCGGCAACATGGGTGTGGAATCTACAACGATCCATTCGAATTGACCCTTCAGTTGTGCAAAGGCTTCCGCGAGTTGCGCCGAACGCAGGATCTCCGAGGGCCGATCGCAGGCCTTCCCTGCTGGAAGAAACCACAAGCCCGTGCCAGTAAATCGAAGCATGTACCGCGCGAGGTCCTGACTTCGGGCCGTCCACCAGTCGCTTAGCCCTTGCAAGTCTTTCAGTCCAAACATGGATGCCAACGTCGGCCGGTGCAAGTCTCCTTCGACCAGAAGCGTCTTGGTTCCGGAATACTTGGCCAGGGTCGTCGCCAGGTTCGCGGCCACAAATGACTTGCCCTCGTTGATCACGCTACTGGTTACTTGCAAAGACTTCAGTTCGTGTTGCCTGCGTATGTCGTCCAGCCGGACGGCAAGGGCGCGAAATTTCTCTGCGCCCAGGCTGTTGGGTTCGTTCCACGCAACTAAACGCGAGCTCGGTGGCGGTTGCACCATTACCGACCGAGTCTGATCGCTCTTGACCGCCGTGTTAATCTCCGCCGCCCCTCTGGAATGCGCATCCTCCGGCATCGCATTGTCCGGCGCTTCACCTGTTGCCGCGGGCTCAGGTAAGACCAGTTCAACGGGAACCATGTGCCGCGCCGCGGTTTCTTGCTGGCTCTGTCGAACTGTTGCTCTGCTGAATCCTTCAAATAGCTGGCTCATTGGTTTCCATTCCTGACTCTGAGTTGCCCTTCCCCAACAAAAGCCCGAATTCGTGCCCCAGAATCCATCTCGGACGTTTACAAGGAAAGGGTTGCATCAACGCCGTAACTCCTCAGCCATACCGTCGCTCAACCGTTGTAATACGTGTAGAGGTTTCCCGTGAAAATCAATAAAGCCACTACCACCGCCGCCCCATACTCCAGATAGCGCACCACAACGCGGAAATGGTCTTCTTTGGGCGTGCTCAAACGGGGGATACCCACCAGCATACGAGCAGGAAGAATCCCTTCCAGATCTTTCTCCTGTCGAAAACGCACGTCGGTTAATTCAAGAAGCGTGGCGATACCCAATCCGAGCCCCGCCCCCAGCGCCAAGCCGACGACACTGATCAGGAAACGATTTGGGGCCGAAGGCTTATCGGGCAACCTTGGCGGATCGACGATATGGAACTGCTGGCCCTGCTGCTCCTGTCCGAGGCTCGTCGCGAGCTGTGACTGCGTTTGTTTCTGGAGCAGCGAGTTGTAATTGAACTTGGCTTCGTCATAGCCACGAGAGACGACGCTTAGCGCCTGCTCTGTTTCCGGAGTCTGATTCAGTCGGGCTTGATAGATAGCCGTCTGTGACTCAAGGTCCTTCACGTGTTGTTGCTCGTTCTGAATCTCTAATTGATTGGCCTTAAGCTGGCTCTGCAGCTGCATGACCGCTGTGGGCGTACCGCTTTGCATTCCTTCGGCCGCGGAAAAATCAATGGCTTTTCTTGGCTTGCCGCCTTGCTGATGAGAAGCGATTTGAGCATCGTTCTTCTTTTTCAGTGCCTCGGCTTTGGCGATTTCATCTTTAAGCGCCTCGATGTCTGGATGGCCGTCCGTATACCGAGTCCGCAAGTTCTGGAGTTGCAACCGCAAATCCTGTAGCTCCTTGTCAATCGCTTGCGTCGATATTGCGTTTGCGTCTTCACCCAGGCTTGCCTGCGCCGATTGGTACTGCTGCAGCATGGATTCCAAATAGATTTTCTGTTGCTTCGAAGTGTCCAGCGCGTGCAAAGTGCTCGCCAACTCTGCTTGCAAGCCTGCCAGGATTTGGACGTTGCTTTGCAACTGCCCCGGCAACGTTCCAACATGCTGCGCCTTGAACGCCGATACCGCCGCTTCCTGTACCTCCATTTTGGCCTGCGCATCCGCGAGTTCACTGTCCAGAAATGCCGTCGTGTTCTCAGAAAGCTGCCGCTGCGCCCTGACATTTTCCTTGATAAACAGCGACGTAAGATCACTATCCACCTGTCGTGCGAGCTCCGGCGTATCCGCGGAATAAAGAATCTTAAACGTGAAGAACTCTCCCCGGTATCCGGGCGTCCCCACGAGCTCTATCTTGATGTCATCCCGCATTTGGTCGACTGGGTCCTTGGGTTTGAAAAAACCGCTAAATCGGGGCGGCGTTGAATAAAGCTTGAAGCGATCTATGATCGCCTGCAGGCTCGCGTGGCCCAAAACCTGTTGTGTTGTGCTCTGTAACAGATTTTGCAGATTCACGCTGACGTTCTCCATGACGTATTGGTCCGAAACTTTCTCCTGTTCCGCGGAAATCAGGGCACCGGACGTATACGTGGTCGGCAAGAACCAGCTCACTCCCCATATCGCCAGCCAGACCAAAAACATCGGGAGCACTATCCACCAGCGCCGCCGAACTGCGATGGCGATATAGTCTTCCCAGCCGCGCGGAACGCGCTCCTCCGGTTTGCCAGTCATCGTTAGCCTCTCTATGAACATGTTGTCTCTTCCAATGGGACGAGACCCCTGCCGCTCCGCTGGCTCAAGCTTTTCGTTCAACGGTCCGGGGTCGCGGCCTGCGAAAACATGGAGCAAGAAGCCCGGCTCAATGGTTCGCGTTTGATCGTCGTGCCTTTCGCTCAAGCTATCGCAGCGAGATGGGTCGCAACCCAAAATTAAAACCGACAGAAAACTCATGGGCAACGCCGGTCGTCCCACAATTTGGGCTGCCGCAAGCTGCGGAATCGACGGCCTGCAGTTGCGCTTCGTAACTCACAAAAAAAGAGGTCCCCGGTCGAAATTGATGGTCGGCTCGAACCATGGCATACCAGGAGTTGTAGTTTTCCGTTGCGAAGATGGCGCTGGGCGGTACGAGGCTCTCATTGCTTGCGTAGCCCAGCGACACTGAGCCTTGCCACTTGGCACTCAGTTTCCGCTGCATCGTCGCCTGTACCAGCCCCGTCTGCGCCCCGACCAGCACACCGCTCCCTCCGGTCACGAGGCGATCATAGCTAATCAGCAACGTGGTGCGATCCATCTGATAATTTAGTGAACTATCCACAGACCAGGAAAGTTGATTTCCGTAACCCGTGACTGGCCCACGGAGCATGATCACGCTCGGACCTGCGGCCACATGCCAACTCAGTCTTCCGGTCATATTGCGCCCGTAGCCAAGCTCCACAACCTGATTCTCGATTCCCTGGGTAAGATAGGGATACCGGAAGTCATCGAACCGGTAAATTACCGCGATCGTGCTCGTCGGACTAATTGAGTAGTTGTACCCTGTTTGAAAGAGCGCTTCAGCGCTGTTGATATAATGCGCACCCAGGAAATCCAGCGTCGCGTAGGAGCCGGCTGCGGTCCAGGTAGAACGCGGGCTGACCTTGTACTCTATTTGTGACACTGCCGTATTACTTACTCGCGGAACCATAATCGTCGGAATTGTCTGGTTGGGGCCAAGGATCGAACTTAGGAACCCACCGGGACCGAACGGAGAACCAGGGCTGAGAAGATCCAGGGCTCCGATGCCTCCAAATCCGAATGGCGATTCCGAGAGAAAGCTGACGTCATCGCCCACCAGTAGCGACCAGCGTTGCCATTTGAAGTTGTAAGTGAATTCCAGTTCTTGGACAGCCGAGTTCAGATAAGTCGAGAACATTCCCCCGCCCGTATAGTGCAGAAGTAGGTCGGAGCGCTCCGACGCGCGGTTCAAATCCAACGTAGCCAATAGGTAGTTGAAATTTGTCGGCTCAGAAAAACCTGACGCGGAAGAACCAGTTGCCATCTGCGAGAGAGCGCTGAAACTCGGTACTAGAAAGTTGCCAGCCCCCAAATTCGGCCCCATTCCCTGTCCCTGCACACCGCTCAAAGGCCGGTCGTCAGATCCCATTTGAACTTCTCCGCCTGTGCCCAGCGCCAACGGGCTGGTGCTCCCGGCCGGCAACGGTGGTGTATATGGTGCGACTGGTTGTTCGCCCGTCTCGGGATTGGCCGGATTGGTTCCTTGAGCCTGGACCAAGGACGCACAGGAAATCACCGCGAAAATCGCCCAACTCTGAATGCGAATCAATTTCGACATGTTCTTGCCTACGGCACCACAATCGTGTCGCCGGGTTTCAAACGGATATTTTCTTCCATCTTCCGCCCGTGGATTACTTCCTTGTAATTCATTGGAAATATTTTGTTCTGGCCGTTTTCACTGCGCATGACGTAGATCTTCGTCAACTTGGCGTATGGAGTGAACCCTCCGGCGACCGAAAGAGCCTGCATTGCCGTCATCTCCGGGACTAGCGGATAAGCGCCCCCGCGATTGACCTGACCGAGGATGTATATCCGCAGGCTGCTCGTCTGGGTCACGATCACGGTCACCAGCGGATGCACGATCGTGGCACGTAACTTTTCCACGATTTCGGAACTGAGCTGCGTGGGAGTCAGTCCTGCAGCCTGGACGTCGTTCAACAAAGGAAGAGAAATCTTGCCATCTCTGCGCACCGGCACGGTGCGAGAGATCTCTGGTTCCTTCCACACGTCGACGGTGAGCACGTCGTCGGGAGCAATCGAGTAGTTGGGATCATCCGTGGCGGCCTTGGGTGGCTGCGAGCCGGTATTTCCCGCGGTCAGGACCGCCGCGCTCTCGCTCTTAATGTCTTTTCGTGCCTGCCCCTGACTTGGCTCGCAAATCGAAAACGACATCAGCCATATCAGGGCCGTTACGCACAACCACTTTCTCATGGCACCCTCGCTTGTGAGCTTCGCTTCCGCTTGGAGTCTTGCATCCCAATCTGCGTTTTTTGAATTTGACATTCCCATTGTCCTGATTTGCGCCGTCACTCCACGGACTCGACTAAGCTAAGGCCGTGGCTTGATCGCGTGCATATCGCGACCTGGCTGGAGTCCCGTTGCTGGAGTCTCTCAGCCGCGGGCCGTTTACTTCCTCAATCTGGGACGCTGCAACTTCGATCGCCGCCGCCGTCCCTAATATCTGCACCGATAACACCAGCCGAAAAATGTTCTTCTTCCGGACCAAAATTCCTTCGATTCCCGTCAATGGGCCGCTCTTGACCCTTACCCAGTTTCCGCATTTAAGGTAAGGATGAGCTTCCACGCGCGCGCCGCTTTCGACCACTCTTCGAATTCCTTCGATTTCGATTTCCGGAATCGCCGCTGGCTGGCCTGCACTGGACACCAGCCCATATATTCCCGGTGTTGTGAGAATCTGAAGTCGCCGCGCAATCCCGCCTTTCAGAAACACGTAACACGGAAAAAGCGGCAGAGTAAGTGACTTGGTCCGGTCCTTCCAGTTATGAGTAGTTGCGTAGAGCGGAAGAAATGTGCTAAACCCCTTGTTCGTTAGAACCTGATCCACCATTTTTTCATGCTGATGGCGAGTGTAGAGCGCATACCAGGACGAGTCAGAAACAGAATTCTCGGTCGCAGCCATTGACTCAGTAAACATAGAGCTCCGCCCTGTGACTTACAGTCTGTAATCTTGTAAGTCTTTAAAAGCTTTCAAGTTACGGCCGGTTGCACCTGCAAAACCATTAGCCCGCCAAAATCCGTCCGCAATTTCTTGGCACATTCACGTTGCCAAATTCCTCGGGAGATCGGTCCCCAAATTCATTCCGGACGATCTCTTCAATATTGAACTGCAAAGCCGCCCGTCAGCATTCCCCGCTCAGCAGGGCACTGCTCGGCCCGAAGGACCTCGCCCTCGACTTCAACGGGAAGTCGGCCAATCTCATCGGGAATTCCTTCAAGATCTATTTTGAGTACGACGCTCGCACCTACGGGCGGGCACGTTGACGCAAACACAAACGCGCCATGCTCGCTTACGTCGCGGCTACGGCCTTCTCCCTCTCGCGCCTCCCCGTTCCCATTTGTCCACCAGAACGTGACTGCTGTTTGTAGCAGGAACCGGAGCGTCTTTCTCGCTGGCCGCACAAGAGTCAACAAAGCACCCCCATCCAATCTCGCTAGTTGCACACTAGCGATTCCATCGCGAACCAACAAGAGAACGAAAGTCATCGAACAATTGCCTCAAGCGTCTTGAGACATTGGCCGACATTTTTAGGTACGAAAGTACCTTGTTCCGTTTTGCACACCGCGGACTCAAAGTGGCCAATGGGCTCTCCTCGTTGCAAGTGGATGGGTTCATCGACGAATCGTTGAACCGTGCAGACCCTGTGGAGATCGTTGCCCGGCTCATTTGAAACCATGAACAGTTGAAGGAACGAATAGAAATGCCCGGCTCGACAATTCCGCCTCTGTCGCAACCTTGCGGCCTCCGGAAACTTTCGTTCTGGTGATCGCTGGGAACTGGAGAGAACAAATAAACGAGGTTCGCTTCGCGGAATGGACCGATCAAGCTCGCCTTGAGGCAACAGCCAGATTCGATCCCGTATCCGGCTCATCCAGGCCAGCCGCCGTATTCTGTTGACCATGGCCGTCTCGCCGGTCGATCGCGTAAAGAGCCAACTCAAGCCGATTCGAAGTTCCC
The DNA here is from genome assembly GCA_963843265.1 of uncultured Acidobacteriota bacterium. Taxonomy (GTDB): domain Bacteria; phylum Acidobacteriota; class Terriglobia; order Acidiferrales; family UBA7541; genus Acidiferrum. Next base: position 220,268 of record CAWJJR010000013.1, read on the forward strand.
ACTTTGTTGAAGATCCTGAACAAATAGTTCCGAACGGTGTGTTCGCTCAGCTTCAGCTCTTGCGAAATGTCACGATTGGTCATCCCTTCGGCTACCAGATGCACGACCCCTTCTTCCCTCTTGGTTAGCAGTCCCGTCGCTCTCAGCGAAATTGTCTTAGCTAACGGAGCCGGACCGAGCGCTTCAAGGACGAAGTGCAATTCCTTGCTGCTTGCCCACACTTGTCCTTTGTGTACCGCGTGGATGCATTTGCACAGCAACTCCGACGATTGATCTCTGGAGAAAATGCCGCTGGCTCCAGCTCGAAATGCTTCGACCACCATCGCAGGTTTGTTCGAATCGAGGATCATGATGACGCTGGGCTTGAAGGGCGATGCCACTATCTCTCGCGTCACTTGGAAGCCCGCCAGGTCTTCGTTTTCTAGCCGGGCGCCAATCACGGCAACGTCTGCATTGTTCTTTTCAAGACCTTCGCGTATTCCAAGCGCGTCCGTTGCATAGCCAACAACCCTTGTTTTGTACCGGCCACGTCGCACCGCCGCCGCGATTAGTTGGCAGCTCAGTTGACTGCCATCGGCGATAAAGACCTTTACTGTTCCTGCGCGGACTGGGGATTTCGCCAACTTTTTGCTCCTACGGGTTACGCCCGTGGTCCCAAGATCTCGATTCAGCTCGACGCCTCGAAAGAGTCAAACCCTTCGCTTCACATCGCCATCCGCACACAAGAGAGTTTCAGCAGCACGCCGGTCCCATGATCCCTGGTTTGTCCGGCAACTCTCCAAACGACAGCTAACTTTTCCTCATCGTGCAGTACCAGATTGTGGGTACTTTCGATGGAGTCCGCTGTCCTTTTTTGTACACACGTACCTAATGTTCCGTTCTGTACACCTACGGAAGATCCCCAGGGACGGAATGAAAGTTTCCGCATCTTTTTTCCGTTGAAATCGATTAACGAAGTAAATCGAGGCCGAGTAAACGGCCGATGGCCCCCATTGATATCTCTTCTGAAATTGTCCTGCCTCAGCTGGAACTGGAGAAGGCGTTCTTCCGTTAAGATAACGGAGAGGACGCATGAGAAAAGAGCGAAAACACTACACCGGAGAAGAGAAGGTTGCCATCCTGAGGCGGCACTTGTTGGATAAAGTGCCGGTTTCCGATCTGTGTGATGAACTGGGACTGCAGCCAACGGTATTCTACCGTTGGCAAAAAGAGTTCTTCGAGAATGGCGCTGCGGCCTTCTCTGGCAAGAGCCGCCCGGACCACCAAGCCGAACAACAACGGATCGAGTTCCTGGAGAAGAAGATCCAGACCAAAGACGAGGTGTTGGCCGAATTGATGGCCGAGCACATCGCCTTAAAAAAAAGTCTTGGGGAGCTCTGACCCAAGTGTGGGTGCCGCACGATGTGCGGGACCTGGTGGTGGATTTCGTCCGGCGCTGGTTAGAAAAAACAGAGATCGGCACCGGACGATTCCTCCACTGGCTGGGCCTGCGAGCCAGCAAGTTCTACGACTGGCGAGAACGCTACGGACGGGTCAATGAACACAACGGTTGGATTCCCCGTGATTTCTGGCTACAACCGTGGGAGAAGCAAGCCATCATCGGCTTCCACCGGGAACATCCTCTGGAAGGCTATCGGCGATTGACGTTCATGATGCTGGACGCTGACGTGGTAGCCGTCAGCCCCTCCAGTGTTTGGCGCGTACTCGGGCAGGCCGGGTTACTCTCTCGATGGAAGGGTAAGCCGTCGCGCAAGGGAACCGGCTTCGAACAGCCACCACAGCCGCACCAGCATTGGCATATCGATGTTTCCTACATCAACGTGAGCGGCACGTTCTACTACCTGTGCAGCATTCTGGATGGCTACAGCCGCGCGATCGTTCATTGGGATCTGCGGGAATCGATGACCGAAGCGGAGATCGAAATCATTCTGCAACGAGCACGAGAGCAATATCCGGAAGCAAAACCGCGCATCATCTCCGACAATGGACCGCAGTTCATCGCCCGAGACTTCAAGGAGTTCATCCGCATCGCCGGGATGACGCATGTGCGAACGTCTCCTTACTATCCGCAATCGAACGGCAAGCTGGAGCGCTGGCACAAATCCCTAAAGTCAGAGTGCATCCGGCCCGGCACACCGTTGACGAGGGAAGATGCGCTGCGTCTGATTCAAACCTACGTGGAGCATTACAACACCGTACGTTTGCACAGTGCCATCGGCTATGTGACGCCGCAGGACATGCTCGCCGGACGACAGGCCGAGATCCACGCGGCACGCGATCGCAAGCTCGAGGAAGCACGTCACCAGCGGCGGCTCCGACGGGAGGCCGTATCGCCGCTTGCACATTCTTCGAACGCGACTACAATGACTTCGCCAGGTGAAACAGAGGCGGGCTCTGCAGGGATGCAACCATGCTGAGGGATAACCTGGTAGGACTCATCGAGCCGATGCGAATCAGCGCGGGAGCTGATCCTCTCGCGCTGAACATCCAGAAACAGGCATCGGACGATAGATCCTCATGCCTTGAAAATCCCCGCCCCGCAGGGGCGGAATCTTCACTAACGGAAAACGTCACATCTCCATTTCAGGCTGAGCCAGCACAAAATCAGTCCTTCTGGTTTCTCTCGTGCTGAGTGGCGAACGATCATCACCGGAATCAGAAGCAAACATCGAGGTTCTTACGGAGATATCGCGGGACTCCGTCCGGCCTTCAATACGGCAGGAAACCCGTCGGCAATCTTTAGAAACCCGTCCCGCTACCGCTCGAATCCATTTCTTCGCTGAGGCAAACTGTTGGCAGCATTCTTGGCTGTAATGACCCGGCTTTTATCGTCGCGCCGATCTAAACAACGCGCAGCTCAGCACTGTCAGACCCGCATTTCCTGAACTGGCTCTGACCTTTGATTCTCTAGCTCAAGCTGTCGAGTACACTCCGCGATTTGATCATCCAGTGCTTTGATTTCCAGCGCGAGATGAAGATCATGAGGACTTCTCTCATAGCTCTTGAAAAGTGGAATACGTCTATTTTTGAATTCTTCGCGTTTTCGTTTCCAAACGCCTGCGCGGGCGGTCATTGGGGCTCCTACACAGCAATTCTTGACCCGCCCCAAACGGGTGTCTGTGCATTTTTGTACACTCCGTTTTTGGATTGGCTCAGTCCTCCACCAGTATCTCGGTGAGCAAAGCGGAATACTCGAGACTGCCCAACCCAAGCAGACCTCGGCTTGACGTATCGTTGTCTGACTAAAATGTTGTGATCCCACCCCGGACACAGTGCCCCGTCCCGCGTGACAAAGCAGAAGTTCACGCTACAAGGCGGTCCGCCATATGTTGGACGTCCACCCAGTCACCCAATTCGTCCCAATTTCACATTTCACAGAGCCGGGCTTCTGACCCGGAATACCTTCGGGCAAGCCCGCACTACAGACATCGAGCCCCGAGTCGGCCAGCCTGGTCAGCGATGTGTCGCACGGCGAGTACGTCCTTTTCGCTCAAAAACCTGCTTGACACACTCCCCTTTCGGGACTATATCCAGACTGGAATAGGGAAGGATAGCGGCAAACAGCAACAGAAAGCGCAGAACAGAATGACGAGAAACGATCCTTCGCAACTTTTGCCAGGTACGCTTTTCCTGCTCATCCTCAAGTCCCTCTCCCGCGGCCCTCTTCATGGCTACGCCATCGCCAAGCACATCAAAAACGCCTCCGCCAACGGCATCGAGATCGAGGATGGCTCGCTGTATCCCTCCTTAAACCGCATGCTCGTGAAAGGCTGGCTGCAGGCTGAATGGGGCACTTCGGAAAATAACCGAAAAGCCCGTTTTTACCGCCTCACTCCCGAAGGACGGAAACAACTCCACGCGGAGACCAAGGAATTCGAGAAGTTGGTGAAAAGCATCCAGTTGGTGATGCGCACCGTGTAAGGAGGCGCGCCGTGTTCACACTCCGCGAATGGATGAACCGTCTGCGCTTCTTTGGGACTCGCGCGCGCTTCGACCGCGAAATGCGCGACGAACTGCAGTTCCATGTCGAGACGCGCGCCGCAGAACTCGAAGAAAGTGGTGTGTCCAAGGAGGACGCGATCCGCCGCGCCCGCAACGAGTTTGGGTCCGCACAACTCGCTCAAGAGGATTCCCGTGAAGCCTGGCAATTCCGATGGGTCGAACATCTCGGCATGGACCTGCGCGTGGGCTTCCGCATGCTCTGGCGCAGTCCGGGCTTTTCCGTCCTCGCCATTCTTTGCCTCACGCTGGGCATTGGCGCCAACGCCGCCGTCTTCAGCTGGGTCGAAGGCATCCTCTTCCGCCCCTATCCGGCCGTCGCGCATCAGGAAAGGCTGATGGCGCTGGCTGGAACCGCTCGCGGCGAAACCGGCGCAACCTCACTTTCCTGGCCCGACTTTCTAGACCTACAGAAAAACTGCACTCTCTTCGACGTGTTGTTCGTTAGCAAAATCACCGGCACTTCGCTCAACATCGGCGACCGCGCGGAGCGCACCATCGGCAGCATCGTCTCGGCCAACTATTTCGACGCCATCGGTGTGCATCCCGTCTTGGGCCGCGGGTTCCTGCCCGGCGAAGACGTGGGCAGCGCCGCGCACCCCGTCGCTGTCATCAGCTATCAGCTTTGGCAAGGACGCTTCAAGAGTGATCCCCAAATTATTGGCAAGACGCAGCGGCTGAACGGCGTGGTCCACACCATCGTTGGCGTCGCGCCGCAGGGTTTTTACGGAACTTTTGTCGGTTGGGCCATGCAATTTTGGGTGCCCGCTTCCATGGAAGAGCTCTTTGAAGCCGGCGGCTACAAACTCGAGGATCGCAATGCCCGGTGGGTGGAAGCCTACGCGCGCCTAAAACCCGGCGTCACGCCGCAGCAGGCACAGCAGGAAGTGTCCGCCGCAGCGAGCCGCCTGGAAAAGGATTATCCCCTAACCAACCGAGGCCGCAGTGTCCAGCTCTGGCCGCTTTGGGCCACGCCATTCAACAATGCCGGCACGATGCTCCCCACGCTTTCCGTCATGCTGGTTGTCGTGCTTTGCGTATTGCTGATCGCCTGCGCCAATGTCGGCAACCTCCTGCTGGTCCGCTCCTTCTCGCGGCGCCACGAAATGACGGTTCGCGCCGCCATTGGCGCCCCGGACCCGGCCGCCTGCTGAGGCAATTGCTCACCGAGGGTCTCATCTTGTCCGTTCTTGCCGCCGCCGGCGGACTCGCGGTCGCCTACTGGGCCCGTCACGCTCTGGTGCTGCTCTTCCCTGCCCGCGCAGGGGTATCGATGTACTTGCCGGGCGACCTGGACTGGCGCGTGCTCGCTCTGACCGCTGGAGTTTGTCTGCTTTCCACTCTACTGCTTGGTTTATTCCCGGCGGTGCAGACGAGCAAAATTAATCTCGCTGCAGCCCTCAAATCGGAAATGGCCGGCGCGGTCAGCGGCCATGGAAGGTCGTGGGCGCGCTCGGCGCTGGTTGTCCTGCAAGTTTCGCTCAGTTTTGTCCTGCTGGTGGGAACGGCGCTGGTAGTGCAAAGCTTGCAGAAGATTCGCACCACAAATCCCGGTTTCACCACGGATCGCGTGCTGAACACCGCTGTGGATTTGGTGTCCGCTGGTTATGACTTGCCACGCGCCAAGACTTTTCAGGATGAATTGCTGGACCGCGTTGTGGCACTCCCCGGAGTTAAGTCGGCAGTCTTCGCGCGCGTCACCCCGCTCGGCTACGGCGCCTATTCCTCCAGCCCCATTGCGGTGGATGGCTACGACGTTCCCCCGGAAGAGGAACCCACCGTGGAATACAACGAAGTCGGCACTGTTTATTTCGCGACCATGGGCATCCCGCTCGTCTCCGGCAGGGAATTTAACCGCTCCGATGATGAGACCGGCGCTCTGGTCGCCGTGGTGAACGAAACCATGGCCGCGCAATTCTGGAAAGGCAAAAATCCCGTCGGTCAGCGCATGCAGGTTAAGGGACGCTGGATGACCATCGTGGGCGTGGCCAAAGACTCCAAGTATCAGAGTATGCGCGAGCTACCGAAGCCTTTCTTCTACGTTCCGCGCCGGCAAAATTTCACGATTGGCGGCAGCTTGAACATTCGCACTCCGCTAAGCCCGCAGACCATGGCCGACGCGCTGGCCCGTGAAGTCCGGTCGCTCGATGGTAACCTCGCGCTCTACGAGGTGATCACCCTGCAGGAGCAAGTGGATCGCTCGACTTCCCCGCAAAAAGTCGCCGTCACGTTGCTCGCCGTGCTGGGCGGCTTGGCTTTGTTGCTCGCCGCCATCGGACTCTACGGCGTCATGTCCTACTCTGTTTCGCAAAGCACGCGCGAACTGGGTTTGCGCATGGCCCTCGGCGCACGTGCCTCCGATCTGCTGCGGCTGGTCATGTCGCAAGCGCTGGCTCTTACCGCGGCAGGCGTTCTGCTCGGTGTTGCAGCCGCTCTGCTCTTGACGCGCCTGCTCGGTCCCTATCTGTATCGAGTAAGTCCCCACGATCCGCGCGCTTTTGCCACGGCCTTGGCGGTGATGCTGGCCACAGCCATCGCAGCCACTTTCTTACCCGCATGGCGCGCCACCCGTTCCGACCCGATGCGCGCGCTTCGTCAGGAATAAGTCACAAGTCAGAGGCTGAGCTATCCACTAGCTTAGATGCGTCACGCCAAGGGCAACGGTCCCATCAAGGCCGCTACGTAAACGTACTGATCGCGCCGCTCCGATGGCGGGCGGATGCTCGCCTAAAGATGAGGCCGTTCGTAGGCACTCCAGTGGATGCAAGATTTGTGATTCCATGAACTAACTTTTTGGCTGGCAATGGCATCTGTAAGGGTGTCGCCACTCGAATGCGTGCATATCATTCAGGGGGTGGGGTACACTAGTTAACCGATTTAGCTAAACAGGCCGAGCCCATCGGCATTCTTTTGAGGGGGAAAACTCACGTGACTCTTTTCAAGGTAACACTTCGTGGGATTCTGTTTTCGTTCTGCACAGTCCTGCTCGTCACTTCCGCGCACGCCCAATATCGTGCTTCCATTCAGGGCGTCGTAACCGATCCGCAAGGAGACGCGGTTTCTGGAGCGACGGTCACTTTAAAGAATCTGGGAACAAACCAAACGCTGGTAGCCACGACGAACGGGAGTGGAATCTACAATTTCAATGCCCTTCCGCCAAACCAATTTTCGGTCACGGTCGAGAAGACGGGTTTCAAAAAGAAGGTGCTCGAACAAGTCAGCGTAATCCCGGAACAAGCGAACGCTTTGAATATTCAGCTCGAGCTTGGCGAGGTCACGCAGAGCGTTACAGTGAACGGAAATGCGACGCCGCTGCTGGATACGGAGACGGCTTCCATCAACGGCACGGTCACCAGCAACCAGATCCAGCACATGCCCTCGTTCGGACGCGATGTCCTGAAGCTGGTGGAATTGGCTCCGGGATCCTTTGCGGATGGCTCGCAGGGTGGAGGCGGAGGCGACGGCTACAACCTTCCCGGCACGCAGACAGGCGGTGGGCAATCCGGAGGCGCGGACGGCATCTTCAAAACCGAAAACGGCGCACAGGTGATTGCCAGCGGTCAACAGACTGAAAACAATGGGATTTCGATTGACGGCATTAGCACGACCAGCGCCGTTTGGGGTGGTTCAACGGTCATCACACCCTCGGAGGATTCTATCGATAGCGTAAAAGTCGTCTCTGACAGCTATGACGCCGAGGATGGACGCTTCAGCGGCTCGCAAATCCAGATCATTTCGAAGAGCGGCACCAACAACTTCCACGGCAGCCTTTTCCTTACAAACCACGAACCGAGCTTCAACGCATACCAGAAATTCAACGGCGCGGGCCTTCCCGTGACTAAGGACGCCAATAAGTTCAACCAGTTCGGTGGCAGCGTCGGCGGGCCGATCTGGAAGAACAAGGTATTTTTCTTCTTCAACTACGAGACCGTTCGTGAACCCTTCTCCAACATCCAAGGGAACGGCTGGTACGACACGGCCGCATTCGATGCTTTAGCGCCTTCGGGAAGCATCGCGGCGAAGTATCTATCTTTCCCGGGTAACGGTGTAGTGGGAACCCTGAATCCAAACGCTACCTGCCAAACAGCCGGTCTTACCGACGCGGCTCATGCTACTGCTCAGATTCCCGCAAACTGCGGGGAAGTTCCAGGGGGCCTCAATATCGGTACGCCCCTGACGACCGGCCTAAGTACGCAGGATCTCGGCTGGTCTGACCCCAACCATCCTGGCTGCGGTGGAGCAGGCACGGGTTGCGGGACCCCCGGGAGCCCCCTGGGCACGGTGGCGGATATTGCGAATTACAACACCATCAACCCTACCAAGGTTACGGCTGTCCAGTACAATGGCCGGCTCGACGCGAATATCACCGGACGAGATCGCATTGGCTTCGCCATCTACTACGTCCCCTACACGAAAGATGATTACAACGGTGACCGGGCGTACGATATTTTCCACCATTCGCAAATTAATGAGGCGTTCTCCGGGATTTGGGATCATACCTTCACCCCAAGCTTCCTCAACGAATTACGAGCGAACGCCGCAGGCTGGCGCTGGAATGAGATTGACTCGAACCCGCAGGCACCGGTCGGATTTCCGACAGATAGTATCGGAACAATCGGGAGCATAACGATCAATTCGTTCGGGCCCAACGTTGGAAGCATTCTGAACCAGTGGACCTACGGCTTCAAGGATGTAGCCACCAAGATTTACGGACGCCACACGATTAAGTTTGGAGGCGACGGAACACGCCTGTTTTACTTGCAAAACTGCGCCGGTTGCGGTGTGCCAATTTACAGCTTCTTTAATTTGTGGGACTTCCTGAACGATGCGCCGAGTAGCGAAGGGGGCAACGGGCGGCAATTCGATCCCACTTCTGGATTTCCAACCACGGTCCGTCAAGATCAACGCGAAAATCTCATGGGCTACTTTGTCCAGGATGATTTTAAGGTTCGCTCGAATCTGACTGTCACTCTCGGACTGCGCTGGTCCTACTTCGGTCCGCTTTATGCAAAACAGGGCGACATGTTTGTGGCCACTCCTGGCGCGGGGTCGGACTACCTGACTGGCCTAACAGTGCGGCGGGGTGATTCCTGGAATGCTCAGAAGGACAATTTCGGACCACAGATCGGTTTTGCCTGGAGCCCCAAGTCGTTCCTGGGCCACGACTTCCAAAGCCGACTTGTCTTTCGCGGCGGCTATGGACTGAGCTATAACGGAGAGCAAATTGCTATTTCGGCGAACATCGTAGGTAACCCGGGACTGGCGGTGTCCCCGGTGTTCAACTACAGCAACCCTACAACTTGTGCTCAGACCCCGCCACTTCCGAATTGCGGCATTATTTATGCCCTTTCGTCGGATCCTCACAGCTTGAACGGCTATCCGGCGAACCCGAACGCGATTGCCACCTTTGGCTCGAATGGACTCCCAACAAGCGGATCGTCGTTCCTAAGCATCTTCCCAACGAACCTGCCGACCATGCGGGTCCATCATTACTCGGCCGACGTCGCTTACGATCTGGGTCATGACTTCGTAGCGTCCCTGGGTTATCAGGGAAGCATTTCCCGTGACATCTTTTTCCACGAAAACCCGCTTGCCGTTCCGGCGACGCTGGGCTACACGTTCAACCCGCAAATTGGCGGCGGCGACTACTGGGGTGTGAATGGGCGCGGCAACTATAACGCCATGCTTGCGGAACTGAAGCACCGGTTCTCGCAGCAATTCATGGCCGACACGCAATACACGTGGTCGAAGTGCATGGACACGAGTTCTGCTCCGTATTCCGAGCAGCCTTATCCCTACAACCTCGGCTTGGACTATGGGCGGTGCGACTACAATGTGCAAAATGCATTCAAGGTCTACGCAGTGTGGCAGCCGGTCTTCTTTCACGGCAGCAACAGCTGGCTGGAGAAGGTCGCCGGCGGATGGTCGCTCAGCGGTATTTTCACCGTGCATTCTGGCTTCCCGTGGACTCCCATGACGAACGTCAGTGGCGGAAACACGTATTGCCCACAATGCGGCTACGGGTCGCTGTTCCCCGCCGCCTATTTGGGCGGCGCAGGCAACCTGGTCACAAACGGCGCATTCGAGACGGTGGGAAACTCGAACTTTCCGAAGGGTGGCACGGCGTATTTTTCACCGGGCACCTACCCCGCCTTCTTTGGAACCACGCTTCCTCCGGTTCCCGGCCTGGCTCGCAATTCGCTCAACCTCCCTGGATATAAGGACGTGGACTTGTCACTCGCGAAAGCGTTCGGATTGCCCCGCATGCCGGTGCTCGGCGAAGACGCCAAAATTGAGCTCCGAGTCGACACCTACAACCTGTTCAATAATGTGAACCTCAACCCGAATTCCATCTCGAACAACATTAACAACGGAAACTTCGGCACGATTACTAGCGCTCTTGCCGCCCGAGTCGTCACGATTGGAGCCCGCTTCAGTTTCTAGCCAAAGCGCCGAACAAAGACGGTGGGGTACCGCAGCCGCGGTATCCCATCTCGTCCATTAGCCTTTTTGTCTTTAGGCGCGTCGTTGAAGCTCCCGCCGTTCACCCTCCCAATACTGCCGTTCAACCCCCAAATTCGACCATTCCCTGTAAATGACTTTACTCTTTCTGTAACTCCGTGCTACCATCCTTTATGTTTCATCGACGTCGCCCTTACCGCCCCGCAACCCTCCCCTGCTTTTGGTCTGGCGGACCTTTGGGTCCATCCGCTTCTCCTCTTCCCGCCGCCCTCCCCGCCGGTTCGACGATAACTCTTCGATCGACTCGAAGCCTCGTCGTCCCGAGTTCTTCGGTCACCCGTCGCAGCCGCCCCGCACTAAGCCCTGTGGAATGCGCACTTTCGAAAAATCGACCTCTAACCCGTTTAGAATGCGCAGTTTCAAAACGAAGGACTTAAAACCCTTTAGAATCCGCAGTTTCGAGAAAACCCCAGGGGGGAGTCAGGGTAAATTGGCGTTGGGAACTCCGCCGAGAAATCTCTATCCTCAGCCGCTATCCACAACTGATAAGTTAGGTGGAGCGGAATCCCGCCTTCTCCATGGCAGTTTGCGCTTCGGGATTTTTCATGAAGGTGTTCCACACAAAACCGCTGCAGTGATTTTCCCCCATGAGCATGGTGATTCCCAGATCTATTCCCAAAACATCGGGATCGTACCAGCCAGTGAGCGGGTTGAAGGCATCGACGAAGCCGTACTTTCCCCAGGCTTTTTCAGCGTAGGGACCGCGAATGTTGCGAAGGACACGGATGCAGTCGTCGAAGAGAAAAGCAAGCGAACCGCCAGTAGCGCACGGAACGATGCTCCCATCGACGGGCCCCAGCGTTCCGCCTTGCGCCGACGGGCCGCCCCAGGCCGTGTAGCCGTTCACATAGTCCGACGCGCTGATGCCCCACAAGTCGTCGCTGTAATCCGGAAAACCGGCACGCAACGAAAGGCAGAAAAGTTTGTGAGCCTTCGTCGCCTTAATCGAATTCTCGAAGTAATTTGTATATGAGTCGCGTTTTTTGCGGAAATCAAACCATGCTTGCGAATATTGGTGCGTGAAAAGCGGGTCGTTGCCGGAGATATATTCGATTCCTTGATAGCGGATAACCGGCCGAGTCCAGGCTTTCCATGTATCCACCGATAATGGATGAGTGGGAGAACCAATCCCGAGCAGATAAATCATCATCAGCTCGCAATAGTGGACCCATCGGGCTTTCAGGAAGCCGGATTCGGGCAGCCAACCCATCGAAAGAGTGGAACCGCCGTTAAGCATCCACGGCCAATCGACGCGTTCGTAAATTTTTGTCGCGAGATCCTTGATTTCCTGGTCTTCAAAATACTGTCTTGCGGTGAGCACGCCGCACAGCAGCAAGGATGTGTCGATTGAGGACACTTCGCACTTTGCCCACCGCTGGCCGGTCTCCATGTGGATGAAATGGAAAAAGAATCCGTGCTCGTGCGCCGGCACCTGCGCAAGAAATCGCAATGTCTCTCGGACTCTCTTGATAATATCCGAATGCTTTCCAAAACCGCGGCGGTCGCCAATACACAGGCTGGTCAGGCCGAAACCCGTCGCCGCGACGCTGGACATGGTGTGCGTATTGCCATCATTCCCGTTGGCCAGCGCGCGATCTTTCACCTGGCCAGTCCTCGGGCTCGCCTCATTCCAGAAGAAATCAAAAGTTGCACGCTGCAATTCGTCGAGAAGCTGGTCGTCGGTACCTTGAAAAGGCGGACGGTTTGGCGGCGTAAAGCGCGCTTGCGGTCTGGCTAGGCGCCCAAAGACGCTCCGAAACGGCGAAAGAAGCAGTCCGAGGCCTCCAAGCCTGATCAATTCTCTCCGCTTGTGTAAGGGCTTCGCGGCCATTTTGTTGCGAGCGCGTCATCCAGAGATTCGTCGACGTACTTCTCTTTCTTTGCTGTGATTCCGTCGAGTTAGGATGCAATTTGCTCTTGGCCTTTAGAGTAGAACAACGAACCGAGATATCCCAAGAGCAAAAGCCCTAACGGCCTCTGCGAATCCTGTGCTCTAAGGAGAATCAGATCTTTCCTCTAGCGGCCAAGACGTTCGCGTTGGCCATTCAAATTGTTGCCTCTGTCTCTTTGTCGCCAGATCCGCGAGTTTGCTTATGCGGACGCTGTATGGCTCTGCTGCATGAATGCGAGCAAATCGGCGTTGATTTGGTCGGCGTTGGTCGTTGGCATGCCATGCGGAAAGCCCGGGTAGACTTTGAGCGTCGACTTCTTCAGGAGTTTCGCCGACAAGGGCCCTGCCGCAACGATGGGCACGATTTGATCAGCGTCACCATGCATGACGAGGACGGGGATGTCGATCTTCTTCAGGTCTTCTGTGAAATCAGTTTCCGAGAAGGCCTTAATGCAGTCATAGTGGGCTTTGATGCTGCCCATCATTCCCTGGAGCCACCAGTGTTCGCGGATGCCCTCGGAGATTTTTGCGCCGGGGCGGTTGTAACCGTAGAACGGGAGAGTGATGTCCTTATAGAACTGCGCGCGATTGGCTGCGAGTGCAACGCGGAGTTCGTCGAAGGCCGAGACGGGTTGGCCGGTTGGGTTTTTCTCGGTCTTGAGCATAAGCGGTGGCACGGCGCTGATGAGCGCCGCCTTCGCGACGCGCTTGCTGCCATGGCGGCCGAGATAACGAGCGACTTCGCCGCCGCCCGTGGAATGGCCAACCATGATCGCGTCCTTGAGATCGAGCGCTTCGAAAAGCGCCGAGAGATCGTCCGCGTAGGTGTCCATTTCGTTGCCGTCCCACGTTTGATCCGAGCGGCCGTGCCCGCGGCGATCATGCGCGATGACGCGATAGCCTCGCTGCCCGAAGAACAGCATTTGGCCGTCCCAGTCGTCGGCGGTCAACGGCCAGCCATGCGAGAACACAATCGGCTGTCCTTTTCCCCAGTCCTTGTAGAAAATCCGAGTGCCATCTTTTGTCGTAATTGTGGGCATAACTCCTCCTTTTGTTCTCGGTACCACTTCTGGAGCCTTTGATTACGACACAGGACAGATCGATGCAAGTTTTTCGCGAAACTCCGGACCACGCGTCAGGCCCCCGCAGCTGGGGTTGGGCCGCTCGCCGTACTCAGACGAGCTCCGCACCTCGCGGTTTTGTTTGGGCAGGAGCGATCCCACCTGATGACGATTGCGCCGACTCATACCGCCAGGAGTTACCCGGCGCCAGCAAGCGCATGGTCAGAATCGCTGCGGGAACGAGATAGACAATCGTTACGCAAGCCCACATCAGGGCCGCCGCGCACTGCTGGTCTTGGAGAACGGAGAGGCCGAACTGCCGGGGCGTGGAGATGTACACCGGGTAGACCACGCGATCGCAGAAGGCGAGAAAGGCGGAAAGAATATCGCACGGCAGCGTGGCCAAAAATAGATAGATAAGGATTGACCAACGCGGCCAGATGGAGATGCTCGGCCATGGTTGAATAACCGGCCACCAGAAAAGAAATCCCGTGCCGAGGAAACTGGCATGTTCGACGGCATGCCACCCCTCTGAATGCAAAGCCATGGTAAAGAACGCCGGGACGTGCCAGCCAACTAACGCCACGGCAGCAGCAAACCAGCAAAGCACCGGTTGCGAAAGTACATGGCCTAACCACTGCACCGGCGTCCATCGGAACAGTGGGCCGAGAACGCCTTGCACAAATTGCCTGGGCAACCCGTGCAAAAAAGGCATGAAAGGCGCGCCGAGCAAGATCAAGGGAGGAGCGATAGTCATGAGCAGCAGGTGCTGAACCATGTGGACCGTCAACAACTCCTCGTCCAACGCACCAAGAGGCGACCCCACCGCCGCCCAAATCAAAAACAGCCCGAGAAGAAAACTGCTCGCCCGCCAAACGGGGATAACGCTTGCGGAAGACGAACGAAGATGAAGCCATCCACGCAGGTACACGAATGCCGCCAGAACCATGGCCATTGTGAACCAAACTGGAAATGTCCAGGATTCGAACGCGACTTGAGCGGGGGCGGCCATTGGTCGTTCTATGGCTTTGCCGGAGGGGCGGTCTGGGAACTTTCCTCGAGCGCAGCATCACGCGCGGGAGCTTGCCCCGCCGGATGCAATGTCTCGAGAAAGGCGACGAGCGCTGTTGTCTCCGCTGGGCTCAAGTTCTTGCCGTACGCGGGCATATTGCCGCCTCCCTGGATCACCTGGCGGATGAGCTGATCCTGCGTAAGCCGGACGGCCACACTATCCAGCGCCGGGCCTCTCTCCCCGCCCAACTCCCCAAGCGAATGGCAGTTGCGGCACTGCTTGACCTGAAAAACGAGCGCGCCTTGACGCTGAAGCGCGGTCGTGTGGCGCAAGAATCGTCCAGGAACAGGGTCACCGCTCCAGGCGCTCATGTGCGGACTCCACGGAGCGATCTCCGCAAGATGCGTGAATGTCCCGAGCGTAATCGCGATAAGCATAATGGACATTACGGCAATGGGCCGCCGGCGCCAGCTCTTTTCGCCTTCTCCCGAGAGAAATGGAAGTAGCAGCAGAGCAACGATGACAACCACCGGGCCGATCAAGAGCGCGGGCGTTTCCATCGAAGGAGGCAGCAGCGAGAGCAGAGCATACAGCCAAAGGAAAAAGTAATCCGGCTTCGGCACCGTTTGGATGATCGTCGGGTCCGGGCGGCCCGTCGGTCCAAATGGACCGAAGTAGAAAGCACACGCGGCAATGGCCAGGAGGATGAATGCCGCGAAGAAAAGATCTTTCCACACCGCGTACGGGACGAACGGCTCCCCATCTTTCTTGATTAATTCGTGATACTCCTTCTCGTATGTCGCTCGCTTCACCACACGCCCCGGCATCGGCCACTCGTTGATCCCCAGCTTCAGCACCATCAGCAGATGAAGGCAGACGAAACCGATCAACAATCCGGGAATCACGAAAACATGCAGCGTGAAAAATCGCGAGAGCGTAGCCCCCGCAATGATTGGCCCCCCCAGCATCAACTGCACCGTCGCAGGACCCACGATTGGGACACGGCTCGCAATCGACGCTCCAATGCCCAATCCCCAGTAAGCATCCTGATCGAATCGGAGCACTTGCCCGCTGAACGCCATTCCCAGAGTCATCAGCAATAGAAAAACGCCCACGATCCACGTAAGCTCTCGAGGAAACTTGTAAGCTCCGAACAGAAAAACCTGCACCATGTGAATCAGTACGATCGCTACCATGAAGTTCGAGCCCCAGCCGTGCAGCGCGCGGATGAACCACCCGAGCGTCACGTCGTTATTCAAAACCTGCAGGCTGCTCCACGCTTCGCTGGCCAAGGGCACGTAGATCAGTGCGAGCATAATTCCGGTGACGATTTGCAAAAGGAAAACGGTGAGCGCGGCGCTGCCGAAAACGTACCACCAACTCGCCGTGTTGCGCGGAACGGGATGTTTAACCGCTTCTCGAATCGGAGCCGCGAGCTGCAAGCGCCGCCCGAACCATTCGCCGATCCGCGAAATCAGACGCATGGCGGTTTCTTTCCGGCGAGCGCTGCCACGGGCGATCCTGGTGTTGGCAGTTCGCCCGCCTGAATGGTGACGAGGCCGTTCTCCACCTTATACGGATACTCGAACAGCCCGCGCTCCGGCGGACCAGAAGCTCGCGAGCCGTCGCGGTAATAAACTCCGCCGTGGCACGGGCACATGAACAAACCGGATTGCTGAAACCAGCGCACTGGGCAACCAAGGTGCGCGCAATTCACCGCGAAAACTTGAAACTGATCGCCTTCGATGCGCCGCACCCAGCAAGCCGTGTCCACTGTCTGGCCATCCGTCGGCATCACGTTGGGGTTCCGGAAAGTCGCCAGCCGCGTCTCACCTGCCGGAAAGTCTTTCACTGGTCCGAGTGTGACCCAAGACAGGTAGCCGTTAGCGCGCCCGCGCGTAAACGCGGAGAGAAGGAACCGAACCACAGGCACGGCGAGCGCCGCTGCCACAATGCCGTTGAACAGAATTCCAAATTTCATCAACAGCCCACGCCGGGACAGCGTATTTTCTTCTGACATCTTCAAGCTCCTAGTGCTGCACGCCATTCGACGTTGAGTAAGGCTGTCCGGGGATCTGAGATCGCCGCGAAGCCAACCAGGCAACTACGTCGGTGATTTGCTGGTCCGACATCGGCTTGCCGGGCACGTCTCCGCGCCAGTCGGGCGCGGCAAATTCTGGACGGCCGGTGATCACCAGGGTGCGCAGTTCCTGATCGCTGACCAGCGCGAGAAAAGAATCATCCGTGATGGAACTGCCCTTCGGTCCTCCGCGACCGCCCGGGCCGTGACAGGGTTCGCAAAAAGTCTTATACGTAGCTTCACCTTGCGCGACGTTGCCGGCCGACTTGGGCAAATAAGAAGGCGCATTTGCCCCGTCCAGAATCCCCGGCTTGCCCCAGCGCGACCGGATTCCCGCCGTAATCACGTTGATCTGTTGGTTCGTTAACATTCCACCGGCGCTCTGCGCGAAGGCCGGCATCGACGTCCCACCAACACCATTCGCGGCGACCTTGCGAATCGTCGCGTCGTCGGCTATCGCGAGATAAACGGGATCGCCCAGCGCGATGGCGGCTCCTCCTTTTCCATCCGCGCCATGGCATGCGGAACAGTTTTGCGAGTACAGAGTCGCAAAATCCAAAACCTGGCTTGGCGCGAGCGTCTCAAAACCTTTCCGCGGCTGGCCATGCGGCGAACCGCAACCCGACAGCAGCGTTACGACGAGCACGCTCGTCGCGGATAGAAGCCGTACTGGGTTCACGGCCTTTTCTCTCCGCTTCCTCGCGGCGGCATCACTCCAGGCGCCTCAATACCTGCGCGCATTGCGAACGGCACATTTTCATGTGTCGGCACCCGCGCTTGCCGCATCACGACAAGCCCCGCGACAACGCCGAACGCGATCTGCGAAGCCGTAAACCAATACCAATCGATGTGGCTCCCCAGGACAGGATCGAGAATGTCCATAATCGAATACAGCAGCCCGGACCAAAGCACCGGAGCAATGAGGCCGCCGAGCAGGATGGGCCGCCGCGCGAACATGGGAAGCATCGCGCCATAGAGCAACCCTACGAGCGTGGAGCTGACGAGATGCAAAACCACGGCCAGAAAGAAGATTCCCGCATGAAAGGACTTGAATTGAGCGGCGGATGGCACCTCCGACGGTGCATACACAACCGCGGCCAGAAGATTGATGGGATACCAGATGCTTCCGGTCTTAATCAGTCCATACGTACAAGCCAGAACTGCCATTGCAACGCTTCCGGCCAAGCCTCCTTTTACGCCGGCGGATATTGGATAGGTCTCGAGCGGAAGCCAAGCGCGCACGTGTTCCGGCGCGATAGGCAGCCGCTCGACGAGATGTCTTTCGGTTGTGATGGAGATCTCCTCGTCGACGACCGGCACGATTTCTTCGTGCTCGCGCGGGAACAGTTCGCGGAACCACCCGACGCATCCCGCAATCGTAAGCACCGTGCCGAGAACGCTCACCGACACGTTCGTCAAAAGTCCCGCGAAGAGCAGTGTGAAACCGAACGCCAGAACGATCGGCCACGCCGTCGATGCTGGCATTTCGATCTCGCGCGGCGCTCGATGCTCTTGCCCCATTTGATTCGCCGATAGCTCCGTCGCCATCGCCTCTCCTCAGCGGCCCACAACGTAAACCACGGTGAAAACAACCACCCAAACTGCGTCCACAAAATGCCAATACATCGAAAGCACTTCCACGCGGGCAGATTGTTCGCTCCCGACACGGCCTGCCAAGCCAAAAACAAGCACGACGAGGAGCATCACCAAACCTGCCGTCACGTGCGTGGCATGTAGCCCCACGAGCGAGTAATAAGTCGTCCCGAAAAGGTTGGTGGAGATTGTGAGTCCATGTTCATAAATCAGCCGGTGCCATTCCTGTCCGGTCCCAAACAAAAAGAGGCCCCCCAGCACAATTGTGAGCAACCACAGACCAAGGAAGCCTCCTCGCTTCCCCAGTTTAAGAAACTTTGCTGAGAAGTGGATCGTAAGACTGCTGGACAACAGGCAAATCGTGTAAAAGATAGGAACTTCAAGCACTTCCCGCGGCGTCGGCCCCGTCAGGCTTTTCCCAAGATAAAAAAGATAGGCCACCACGAAAATGGTGAAGATCGCCGACTCCGCGATAATCAAGCAGGCCATCCCGACTTTGCCTCGATAAGGGAGACGCCACTCCGCGGACGCTTGCGCGATGGGTGTCGTGATGGCGCTCATCGGCTGCTCCCCTTACTCATAGCGGCTATCCGGATCTTCAGGATGCTTCAAGTCCCACAACGGCCGCCGGCTCGCGACCGTCGGAATGGTGGCGAAGTTGTATGCAGGTGGCGGCGAACTCACCGACCATTCGAGAGTCCAGGCATCCCAAGGGTCGTTTCCCGCCTTCGGTCCCTTCAAATAGGAATAAATCATATTCGCCACGAAAAGCAGTATGGCAATGCCTTGAACAAATGCGCCGATGGTCACGATCTGATTCCAGACATCCCAGCCGCGGCCAGGTTCGTAAGTGTAAATGCGGCGCGGCATCCCGAGGAGGCCGGGAATGTGCATAAAGTCAAACGTCAGATGAAAACCGATGAGGAACAACCAGAAATGCACTTTGCCAAGCTTTTCGTTCAGCATCCTTCCCGTCATTTTTGGAAACCAATAATAAAACGCCCCAAAAAGCGCGAACAAAATTCCTCCCACGATCACATAATGAAAGTGCGCGACGACAAAGTAGGAATTGCCGAGCTGCCAATCGAACGGAGCGACCGCCAGCATGATGCCCGTAAGCCCCGCAATCAAGAACTGGAACAGAAATCCGATGCAGAAAAGCATCGGCGTTTTGAACAGGATTTTCCCGCCCCACATCGTCCCCAGCCAGTTGAAAATCTTGATGCCCGTCGGCACACCCACGACCATCGAAGTGAGCGTGAAAAAAGCGTTCGAGTAGGACGCCATCCCGATGGTGAACATGTGGTGCGCCCACACGCTCATGCTCACGAACGCGATGCACACCGTGGCTCCCACCATCACCGGATAACCAAAGATCGGCTTGCGCGAAAACACGGGTATAATTTCGGACATGAATGCAAAGCAAGGAATAATCAGGACGTAGACTTCCGGATGCCCAAAGATCCAGAAGAAATGCATCCAGATCGCCGCCGATCCACCCGCCTGCGTATCAAAAAAGTGCCCACCCAAATACCGATCGACCAGCAGCATGATCTGCGCCGCCGAAAGCGGCGTTATCGTGATCAGCACCATGCCGCCCATCACTAGGTTTAGCCACGCCAGCAACGGCATTCGGCTCAGCCTCATGCCAGGGCATCTCATGGAAAGAATTGTGGCAATGATGTTGATTGCGGTGCCGATGCTTCCGAAGCCGGACACTAGCACTGCGATGGTCCAGTAATCGGAACTATGGCCCGGTGAAAACGCGCGCGAAGTCAGCGGTGCGTAAGCCCACCATCCAACGTCGGGAGCTTCTCCGGCGCCATAGAGCCCACTTCCGCCCACAAAACTGAAGTAGAGAAGGATTCCTCCAAAGGCCGTCAGCCAGAAACTGAATGCATTCAACCGCGGAAACGCCATATCCCGCGCGCCGATCATCAGTGGAACCAAATAGTTGGCAAACCCAAACAGCACGGGCATGGCCACGAAAAAAATCATGGTCGTCCCGTGCATCGTGAACATGCGATTGAAAACCTGCGGCGAAACAAAATCGTTATGCGGGCGCATCAATTGAATACGCATAACGGTAGCTTCAACTCCGCCGATCACGAGAAATATCAAGGCATAAACGATGTACAAAATCCCCAGCCGCTTGTGATCGACCGTGGTCACCCAATCATGCAGGATTCCGACCCACGGCCGCCCCGCTGTCTCCGTATCATGAATGGCCATCGCGTCCGACGACATCGCCACTCTCCCAAAACCTTCCGCTAGTGAAGCGTCTCCAAGTAGCGCACCAGCGCGTCGAGATCCTCATCGCTCAATTTCATTGCCGGCATCAACGATCCTGGTTTGATCGCGTCGGGATTCTGAATCCACAACCGCAAGCTCTCAGGCGTATTTTCAGCCGCGCCAGCCGCGATCGTGTTGCGGCTCATCAAATGCGTCAGATCGGGGCCAAAACGCCCGTTTGCGTTTGTTCCGCCGATCGCATGGCAGTTCACGCACGCAGTCGTTTCAAATACGCGTTTGCCGGCAAGCACTTTGTCGTCATCATTTGGGGGCTGCTGCTGCGCACGAACCCATGCCGCAAACTCCTCGGGGCTGTCCACATACACGCGCAAAAGCATCTTCGCGTGTTGGGTACCGCAATACTGCGCGCACTGCCCAAGAAATAGCCCCGTCCGGTGCGGGTCGATCCATGTTTCATTCACGCGATTCGGAATCAAGTCAGTTTTCCCCGCAAGCTGCGGAACCCAGAAGCTGTGATCGGTATCGGCGGAAAGTAGCTTCATGAACGTGGGCGTGGGGTGCGCCGGATCGCTAACAGGAACATGCAGCTCATTAGCAGTGACGATCCCAAGCGCAGGATATCGGTATTCCCACCAGAATTGATGTCCAATCACCGTGACATCGAGAGCCGTCGCCGGTTTCGGAGCATCCTGGATGGCGTGGATCACGCGCGCCGTAGCCAAGAACAGCACGACCACGATCAAGATCGGAATAACGGTCCACGCCAGCTCAATTTGCGTGCTTCCGTACACCTGGGCCGGCTCGCGCTTTTCGTCCCCTGGTTTGTTCCTAAATTTCACAATGGCATAAGTCAGGAGAGCAAAGACCACGATGAAAATCAGGCCCGTGATGGAGAGAACGAAATTTGAAAGGTGGCGGATGGTGTCGGCGGGTGTTGAATGCGGCTCGAAAATGCTCGGGACAGGATTGCCAGGCCCGGTGCTGGCGACACAGAGACTCGCCGCTAAAAGTACCCCAGCCAAAATTACGAGCAGGCCGCAAGCTCGGCTGACGACAACTCCCAGCCCTGGCTTGTGCTTTTTCGCCATAGCGGCCTGCGGTTCCTTCTCGCGTTGCGTCGGCAGATTAAAGCTCTTTCTCGATTAAAATGTCAACATCCTTGAGGGCCATGCGCCAGCTCTGCCCACTTCCGGCGATAAGCTCATCTACTGCGTGTCGAAGCGCTTTCGGCTCCCCTGTGGCAAACGCGACGGACCGCAGAAAAAGAGCACCACCACTGTCCTGAGGAAATCGTCAAACTTTTGATGTCTAAAGAGCGCGCGCCTGCATCCAATCTCTGTGGCTTCTTTCTGCGGAGAGTGCTTTACAGGAAGAAATTGGCAGTTTGGCTCATCGTGGCTTTGGCCTGGAAGTCGAGGCGCAGCGCGTTGCATGCACATCTCCGGCAGTCAAAACGAAAAAGTCCGCATCCATCTCCGTACCGAATCGATCTTTAAATGAGTTGGAGAGCTGAGCCGCCCCGGAAAGGCGAAAGGAGGAACGTTGTGAAACGGTGGTGGATACAGAAGAACAGGCTTGGATTTTTGCTTCTAGCGACGATTGCCCTCTTTTGGAGTGCCGGCATTGCCGCGTTGAGCGGCCCACGCTCACGGCCAGCCAGTGCCGCGAAGTCCGCCATGCCGTCTCAGCAACTTAGCGACGACGGCAAGACTGCATTGCGGGCCATGGTCCAGTCGGGAAATCTCCCGGACCTGCGCTGGCCCGATTTCAGCGACTATGTGCAGCACGTGCAGAAATTCTATGAATCCTACGGCTATTCCCTTCCCTGGGTAAAAAGAATGGAGCCCACCGCGCAGGCTCAGCAAGTCATTGCGGTGCTGTTGCAAGCGGAACAAAAGGGGCTTTCCGCTGACGATTACGATGGGCCACGTTGGAGCGGTCGGCTCGCAAAACTCAAACCCGCCATCGAGCAGCCCTCAGAGGCGGACGCCGAGCGGTTCGACCTCGCTCTTACGGTTTCCGCGATGAGATATATCTCAGACCTGCACATCGGCAAAGTGAATCCCAAACACTTTGACTTTGGGCTCGACATTCAGGCAAAGAAATACGATTTGCCCGAATTCTTGAAACAAAATGTTGTGGATGCTACCGACGTTGCCGCTGTCCTCGCCCAGGTGGAGCCCCCCTTTCCCGGCTATCAGCGCACGATCCAAGCCCTTCACACTTACTTGCAGCTTGCAAAAGAATCTGATGGAAAACCACTCCCCTCGATTGAAAAAACAATCGCGCCCGGCGGCTCCTACGCGGGAGTCCCGCAGTTGGCCCGATTCCTGCGCTTAGTGGGCGACCTTCCTCCGGACGCAATCGTGCCGGCAGATGCTACTCTCTACCAGGGCGCTCTCGTAGATGCAGTCAAACATTTTCAGCGCCGGCATGGACGGCTCGCTGATGGACGGCTCACCACCCAGACATTGGCCGATCTGAACGTGCCCCTCTCAGCTCGCGTGCGGCAGATGCAGCTTACCCTCGAGCGCTGGCGATGGCTTCCCGTCTCCTACCAGAAATCGCCTGTTGTCGTAAATATCCCGGAATTCCACCTGCGCGCTTACGACGCGAACTTCAAAATCGCTCTGCAGATGAAGGTCGTCGTAGGCAAAGCTTTCGGGCACACGACACCTGTGTTCAGCGACACCATGCAATATGTCGTTTTCCGTCCTTATTGGAACGTCCCTTATTCCATCGCCAAAGCTGAATTCTTTCCGCGTATCGCCCGCGACCCCGGCTACCTTGCCCAAAAGGGCTTCGAGGTAGTCGACGGCCGCCAGAATGTCGTCGCGTCGGCGGCGGTGAGTAACGATGTGCTGGAAAAACTGCGGGCAGGCAAACTCTTCATCCGGCAAATGCCAGGGCCAAAGAATTCACTCGGACTCGTCAAATTTATTTTCCCAAATAGTTACAACGTCTATTTTCACGATACCCCAGAACAGGTCTTCTTTTCGAAGTCCCGCAGGGATTTCAGCCATGGCTGCATTCGGTTGGAGCGGCCGGCCGATTTGGCCGCGTGGGTCTTGCGCGACAATCCCGGCTGGAACATGGATCGCATTCGTGCAGCGATGAACGGGACCACGACCCAACAGGTGAATCTCGCTCACCCGATTTCCGTCTTAATCGTCTATGGCACCGCGATCGTGTCAGAGGACGGCACCGTTCACTTCTACGATGACATCTACGGACACGACGCAGCACTCGAAAAAGTCCTGCAAAAGGGCTATCCGTACCCCGGCTAATGGCCCTTAGTCACCGCTGAGTATGCTGGCAGGACACTCAAAACACCATTGGCGCACACGGCCAACATCAACATGAATGAAGTCTGAGTGAGGATAGTAACCTACTCCTCCTTGATGTAGCGCCAAAGCCGCCTGACGCAGCTTCAGCGTATCCACGCTGGGCATCCGCAGGTCAATCGCCTCCGCCTGGATATGGAGGCTGTGCTTGGCGACCCCCGTAGTGTGGGCCCGCAGTAATTCGTTCGTCGAAGGAGCGCGGTAACCGCATACGATATCAATCTCGGCTCCGGGCCGCCCGACTGACGCAGTCAGAGCGGAGAGAATGTCATAAAGTCGCGGGTCAAAATGGCGAACCTCTCCCGTCCGATGATCCCGAAGGAAATAATCAAGCTTCGTCAGCGCGTCCGAAATGTACTGGTCGTCTCGTCGGTACACAATCTCGATCCGCTCGCCTGTGTGCGTGTTATATAACCGAAGAAGACGCTCCTTCCCTGCCGCAGCCCGCGCCTGCCTTGCGGAGACCTCAGGCGCTTGGCCGCGAGCGCCGCCAGCCACCATCAACAGCAAGAATACTTCTGCAATTCCTAGGCCCCAAAAACTCTTTCTAGACACCTGCATTTAACTCCTCCCAAGATATTTTACCACACCCCTATGTTCGTCTCGGCGCGCGCCAGCTCAGCATCTTTGAAGATATCTCTGGAATTTGGGAATCGAACGCAAAACCTAGGCGGCTCAGGTTGAGGCAGATTGTCCCACTACATGCCGAGAAAGTATCACCATTTCGGCGCCCGTCGCCATTCATCGCTCACGGGCCACTTCCCAATCATCACTTTTTCCTCGTCTCCGCCACTTCCTGTTCCGGCCACACCCCTGCAAAAATCAAAGCAACCACAATCCCGATGGATACTTCCGCGAACCGGTGAAAAGCGATCTTCCATGCTGGATCCGGCCGCGCAATCAACAGCACTAGCGCGAACGTAATTCCCGCAAAGCGGTAGGCGCTCCAGTCTGCCCGCACCAAAACGCATAGCAACCCCAAAAGGAACACGCCAATTCCGAAAACGAGCAAGTGCGGTCCAAATCGGCTCGCCACCATCGCCCCCACCAGCGCTCCAAGCGCCGTCCCGAAAAATCGCTACCAGGACACGGTCAGCGCCGCTCCCAGCGATGATTGGGTGACGACCAGGGTCGTAATCGGCGCCCAGTAAGCTTCTGGCAGCCGGAATAGCCGTGCAGCCAGCAACGAAGCGATTGCCACAATCGCCGTCCGCCCTGAATGAATTAAGGCCGCCCATCCTCCCCAAGGTGTCAAGACGTTCTCATTCGCCGCCATCTTCTACCTCCGCCCTGTGTCCGCCAATGTTGCCTCACCCCAGCCTGCGTTTTCACTCTTACCAAACGCCCACCGCACGCACTCTGCCGGCCTCATAAAGTAACAAATTTTCCCACACGTTCCCCTTGACAATTTGTTCATTTCGAGGTACACTATTCCATGGGTAATATTGTGGCAGCGTGTCCAGATGCCAGCCTCGTTGCTGGCTTTTTTTATTACCCGCAACGTCCTGAGCGCCTATGTCCTTTGCTTCCCGCTCTCGCGAAAATGTAGAGGTCGGGGCACGGTATAGCGTCGCGCCCACCGATGCGCTGCGCCACAGCAAGTTATTTAGAAGGAACATTTACACAACTATATCACAATAAATAACTTGAAACCCTTTAGAATCAGCGTTTACAAGAAACAGGGGGGGGGGGTAGGACGTTACTGTTAACCAGACCCCAGGGTCGGCCATCTGGCAACGCGAAATGACGGAGTTACCCACTGCACATGAGCCGTGGTCCGATATCCCGCCAGATTCGATACATCGCGTCCCTCGATCCATCCAACCCGGCAGCGCTCCGCCGTGCCAGGCCGTCAATCAGACTCGATAGGAAGGCTTCTTCCCTGCCTCGAAATACCGGCAAGAGAGATTCACGGAATTTGGCGCGGCCTGACGGCCTCATGCCTTCGCGGAACGCGTGTTCAGCACGAATTCCTCGATGGCCTTCGCAAACCCTTCGTCTTCGTTGGTGGCCGTGACGTAGGTGGCCGAGGCCTGGACTTCCTTGCTGGCATTTCCCATGGCAATGCTCACGCCGCTCTTCTTGAACATTAGCACGTCGTTCGGCATGTCGCCAAATGTTGCAATCGCTTCCGCCGGAATATCCAGCAGCTTGGACAACGCCAGCACAACTTCACCTTTGTTAGCCTTCGGATGGGTCACGTCAAGGTAGTACGGCTGCGACCGAGCCGCGGAAATGTGTTCGCCGCCGGCCTGCTGCACATCTTTTTCGCATTTTGCAACGCCCTCGAGGTTGTCGCTGACACCGACAATCTTCGCCACGCTGCCCAGCAGTCCATCAAACGTCTTCACCACCTTGGGCGGAAATTTCACGGTCCACTGCTCGCGCGCCACATGCGGTCCGTTCACGTCCCGCACGAACCATTCCGTGGCCGTGTAAATCCACACGTCCAGACCATGCTTCTCGATGAGATCGATCACCTGTTCCGGCACTCCCGCCGCCAGAAAGTTCTGCTCCACGACGGTCTCCAGGTCCGGTTCAATTAATACGCCGCCATTGAACGCCGCCAGCGGCTGGACCAGTTTCAGCGGATCAATCAACATAGCCATCCCGTGCGGCGGCCGCCCGCTCGTAACGCTGAATTGAATTCCCGCGTGGTGTAACCGCAGGACCGCTTCCACCGCGCGCTTCGTCAGAACCTTTTCCTGGGTGACAAGCGTTCCGTCCACATCCGCGATCACCATCTTGATCGGCGTTGTCGTCTCTCCATTTGTCGGTGTCATCGTAGGCCTCGCGCATATTTTCCACTACGGCCTGATTGTGCACAGCGCGTGGTGGTTTCACAACAAGCTGCCATTAGCAAAAGCCCTCATCAACAAAAAGTGCAAAGCCCGCGGCATAATTGAGCTGCTCGGAGGCAAGCAAACCACCGGTTGCGGCAACGTTTTCGTATTTGCCTAGCCTGCTTGCTAGCCGAATATTTTCCCGCCGTCCTTCGAGCTTCGTTGGACCGTTCCAGAGCATAGTAGCCCTCGCAACTTTGATGCTCCGAGCACAATCAAGTTGCTGTTAATCTTGCTGGGCGAAAACTAAATCGCCAAGGCGCGCGCCGGCATCTAACGCCAGAAACGGCTTTGTCATGACCAAGCCGGCGTACCAATTTTGCATTTCCAGAGGCCCCCATGCCAATGACTGAAAAAGATCCCATCGGTGAGGAAAAACCTGAATGACTCGCGCAGATGGAAACCGTACTCGAGGTGCTTAACGACGGAGTCATCATTGCAAACGAGACGCACAAGATTCTCTTTGCAAACAGCCGTTTTCTTGAAATGACCGGATTTTCCCGGGAAGAAGTGGCCGCATCCGATACCCTGGGCTTCTTTTCTCCCGAAGAAAGAGAATATCTGAAGCTGCAGATCGACGTCGCGCTGCGCGCCGGCCATAACCGTTACGCCTTTGTTCTGCCCCAAAGGGACGGCAGCCGCCTGCCCGTGATCATCAGTTCCCGGACCATCCAGAATTCTGGCCGCCGTTTTGGCATCGTGACCTTCGCGGACATCTCCGAGCAGGTCCGCGCGGAAGAAGACCTGCGGTCCGCCAACGCGAAGCTGCAGCAACGCCAGCTGGAAATTGAAGAAGATCTGCGGCTGGCCGCGCGAGTCCAGCGCAGCTTGGCGCCAAAGTCGGTGCTCTGGGACAGTATGAGCGTCGATTCCTTCTTTCACCCCGTGCACTCGATTGGAGGCGATTTTGCTCTGGTCGATCCAACGGACGAAGAGCATCTCAACCTTTTTGTCTGCGATGTTTCCGGTCACGGCATCGGCTCTGCCCTGGTCGCCAATCGCATTTACTCCGAGACGACGGCGCACCTGCGCAGCGGGATGCCCTTCGTCGACATGTTCGGCGAGCTGAACCGGTTCTTGATCGAGGACATTGCGGGGACAGGAATGTACGTCACCGTGGCCGCAGCGCGGATTGATGCGCAGCGGCGCAACATGGTGTTTGCGGGGGCCGGCCATCCGCCTGCGATGCTCGCGCGTCGCGGCCAGAGTCCTATTTTGCTGGAGTCGCGGAGTATGATTCTCGGCGCGCTGCGAGATGCCGTGGATTTTACAACCAGCATGGAGATTGCGCTTCAACCGGATGACCGGCTCGTGCTCTATACCGATGGGATCAGCGAAGTCTTCAATTCGCGCGGAGAGATGCTGGGAATTACCGGTGTGCAGGACATTGTCCGCAAAGCCTCTTCCCTGCCGGCTGCGGAGATGAAACAGGCCATTCTCAACGACGTGGCGGCCTGGCGCGAGGGCCCACCCACCGATGACGTTTCCCTCATGCTGGTGCACGTTCGCTGATTTGAAAAGATCTGGTCGTCCAAGGAGATCAGGATGCCGCAAGAATGGACCAGTGCATCGCTGGGGGTTGCGCTATTTTTGGCCGGGTTGTTCATTCCCGCCAGCGATGCGCAGCAGACATCAGCTGCGGTTAAGGCGGTCCAGCTCATCGGGCTCGCCGGAAGTTCCCTCGCGATCAGACGGCTTGCCTGGGACGCATGTTTTCCGGGCTGATTTCAATTTGTCCACATCACTCTCCCTATTTCGCTACCTCGAAGGAGTCCTCGTCGATGCGCCGATTTGACGAAGCCTGGAGGCAGCGAGCTTGGCCTCATCGGTCCCCGGATACTCTCGAATGACTTCGCGAAGCTCCCGAATTCCAGCCGCCCTCTGGTCCAGCGCCAGGAGCGCCAAGCCTTTTTTTACCCGCGCCGAAGCCAGCTTGAAGCTATTTGGATAATCCTGCAGCACTCTGTCGTAGTCGGCGACGGCCTCCTTATAACTTTTTTTCAAGTAGGCGATTTCGCCCAAATAGAACTCCGCGTTGGAAGCCAGTTCTGTGCCCGAATAATATTTCACGTAATCCTGAAATTCTTTCTTGGCCAAATCGTAGTTTCCGCCCGTGATATCCCTATACGCGCTGGAATAGAGCACGTCGGCGGCGGGCAAGGACGCCGGCGTCGCGGGGCGGCCACCTGGCGTACCGGGCGGGACAACCTGCGTCGGAGCTGCGCCTGCCGCGAGCTTTCCTTCGAGGCTTTGGACAGAATTTTGTAGGTCCACGAGCTGTTGATTGATTTTGCCGATGTGCGCGTTCACGTCCGCGATATTGTCTGAGAGTCCCTGGACCGAGGTCGAGATCGAGTTCAATTGGTTGCCATTGTTCGCCTGAACGTCCTGCACCGACTTCTGCAACGAGCCCATCGAAGTGCTCAGGTTGCTCGCGGAATTGATCGATTGCTGCAGCATTGTTTTCACGACGCCCTGGTTCTGATCGATCGAGTTTTGCATGCTCTTCTGACCCTGCAATAGCAAGCTGACGTCATTCTGTATATCGATGATTTCCCTGGCGACCGCCTGCACCGGCGCTGGGCCGGCCAGCGTAATTACGATGACGATCGCCAAGAGCGCAGCGCCCGCCCAAATCAAGTGTCGATAACGCATAAATGCCTCCTCACCTGGGAATATGATGACACCTTTTCGCCTCGCACTCATGCGCCTTGCATCTCGATGGATGCCGGCCATGGAATCGCGAGTCCGCAAATGTCTGCCCGCATGAAATGTCTTGGTCGAGATTGTGTCAAGATTTCTGATCTCCGTGGATGGCGCGCACCCCTAGATCGGCCTGGCGCTATTCCATGGCCGGCTTATCAAGACTTTGCACGTTCTGAGAGCGGGGCGCAGGCTAAAAGATTTGTTCTTCAGTCACTGACGCAATCGGGCTTGCGTTGGGAGGCCAAGAAAAGTGACAATCGCGGCGTTTCCCTTCTCCTATGGGCGCCACGCTGACACAATTCGTTCCCAAACAAGGCGCTGAGATCCTTTTGGTGCTCTTCCTTTCCTTTCTGATCGGCCTCGAACGCGAAGAGCAAAAAGTGAAATCGGAACAGTATCGCTTCGGAGGTGTCCGCACTTTTCCCCTGCTGGGTCTGTTGGGTTATGCGCTGTGCCTCCTTTCTGACGGAAACCTTCTGCTCCCGGCCGCAGGCTTTGCGGTGGTGGGAGCTTTTTTGTGGCTCTCTTACAAACACAAGCTGGAAGGCGTGGCCCTGGCTGGAATGACGACGGAGCTCTCCGGCTTGCTGACTTTTGCCATCGGAGCGCTCGTCTCGCATGAGCAGTATTGGATCGCGACGACGCTAACTGTGGTCGCCGTAGCCTTGCTCGAGCTGAAGTCGGCACTCGAAAATCTCGCCAACCGATTGCCCGCCGATGAAATTCTCACCTTCGCGAAATTCCTGCTGCTCACAGCCGTCATCTTGCCAATCGTCCCTAACCAGACCTTCGGATCCTTCGGCTTTAACCCGTTCAAAGCTTGGCTGGTGGTCGCAGCGGTCAGCGCCATCTCGTATGGCAGCTACCTCCTGCAGGTGCGCACGCAAGGACGCGGCGGTGTTTTGCTGGCCGCATTGCTTGGCGGCGCATACTCCTCGACGCTCACCACCGTCGTCCTCGCCAAAAGAGCCCGCGAAGAGTCGCGCCCGCACTTATACTCTGGTTCGATGCTGGTTGCGTCGGGTGTCATGTATCTGCGGCTCCTTGCTCTTCTGGCGATTTTCAATCGGCAGTTACTTCACCGGCTCGGACTATCTTTTTTGCTGCTCGCCGCCGCTGCGGTTTTCGGCGGTTGGCTATGGAGTCGTCTGACGGATGATGGCTCCGCAAAGGCGGCGCAGGCCTTTCAGCCAAAAAACCCGCTGGAACTCGGGGCCGCGTTCCTGTTCGCCGGACTTTTTGTAGGATTGCTGTTCATCACGCACCTTGCTGTGCTCTATCTGGGCCGCGCCGGTCTTTTCGCTCTCGCAGGAGTTATGGGCGTTACGGATGTCGATCCTTTTATCTTAAGCTTGGCCGAGTCTCCCTCCCTGCTAGCTTCGATTTCGCTGGCCGGAGGCGCGATTGTCATCGCTGCAGCCAGCAACAACTTGATCAAGGGAATCTATGCCTATGGCTTCGCAGACCGCCGGACGGGCAAGCAGGGATTCGCGCTGCTCATGGCGTTAGCTCTGCTCGGATTGTTGCCTTTCTTCCTGTGAACCTAAAATGCCGGCATATCATCCGAGACGGCTGAAAAAATCACAGCAGGCAGTGGGTGGCCGATAATCGCGCTTTCCACCTAGCCGGCCTATATTTCGGAGCGCATGACGAACCGGAAACTCCGCGTGCAGCCAATCGAGCAGCTCAAACATTCAGAACCGGAATGGCCATCGCGCAGATGACTGCATAACCGTGCGTTTTCAGATAACCGCCGTAGGGTTGGAAGCCGGTAACCAGCAAGTCTGCCTCTGCCTGCTTTGCAGCTCGGCTGAGCGCCTTTGGCACATCTCCGCTGCCAATAAAAACGTCTGCCTTGATGCCCATCTCGCGCTGCAGGTCCGCCATATGCTCGGTGGCATCGCCAACGAGTTCCTTCTCCCACACTGGATTGACGTAATCGCCGCCCGGCCCCCAGGACTCCACGCCGGCCGTGACGTTGGCAAGCGTTAGGCGAGCCCCGAATTCCTCAGCGAATTGCTTGGCCCACGTAACGGTCTTCCGGTTATGGGGTCTGAAATCGACGGCGCACAAGATGCTGCGAAGGGCAAATTTCTTCGAGGGCGACTCTTTAAGATGAGCCCCCGTCCAGACCGGGCAGTTTGTCTCCGATAACACCTTTGTCGTGACAGATCCCATCAGAAATTGGTCAAAGGAAGAGCCGTGCGAGGGCATCATGATCAGATCAGCATTCTGCTGCGTTGCGGCCTCCATAATTGCCTCGGCTGCATCGCCGTTGACCAATGAGCGCTGAATCGTCAGTCCAACAAGATCCTGAGCCAATGTGTGATCTCGCTGCTTCTCCGCTCCTTTGATGATTTCCGCGAGCAGATCCCACCCGTTGGGCGCGTGGCCGCCGCGTGGAACACCGGCAGCACGACTCGCCGCCGTCACGGCGTGCAACATCAGAATCTCCGAGTGGAAATGCCGCCCCAGCGTTGCAGCCTGATGAATCACGGGGAGCGCGGTATCAGGGAAATCAACAGGCAGCAGAATCTTTTTAATCGCCAGCATCGCCCACCAGCAGGAAAGTCCAAATCTTCCTCGTCAACTACTTTACGACGTTTCCAGACTGGTTTGGGGTTCAGCCGATATTTTTACAGTCCAAGGGAAGGCGATTCCAGGCTCCGCACACATGCAGCGACTTCCGACCTCGCGACTGGCGGGCACGCGGCAAGGTCTTGTGTGGAAGTGCTTGTTTCAAAGCGGCCACACCACTCGCTCCTGCGGCAACTGGTCGGCTCTTGCGACACAGACAGCTTTACGTAGCTTTCACTTCCGCGCGCAACTTGCGCGCGCAACACGCGGAATGCGGAATCTCCGCAACGAATTTAACCGCCAACGCCTGGGAGCAGAAGGGGCAGTTGGATGACCAGGCACTGCCGCACTCCGGACACTGCGTCACGATGCGCCGGACGCCGTCCATCGATCTCCCGTTTAAGCGAAGATCAAGAATAAAGCGGCATCCAGGATTTCCACAGATAGCTATAGGGTTCATAGGGGCTGGCCTCCTGAAGGAAGGGCTAGGGATAGTCCGCTGTCGTCTAAGTGTCAATACAGTAGATATACGACGATCTCTTCAGGCAGGTGTTGGCCTCTGCGTGTCCGCTTCCACTGGAGGCCAAAGAACGTCTCAGGCTTCGACGATATGATTCCGGATGGCGTAACGGACGAGAGCCGCCGTCGAATGCAACCCAAGTTTCAGCATGATCCGCGCCCTATAGAATTCGACCGTCCGCTGGCTAATTCGGAGAATCGAAGCGATCTCCTTGTTCGATTTGCCATCCGCCAAATGATAGAGGAGCTGGCGTTCCCGCGGACTTGGGCTGCTCTCGGCCAATTTGTCTTCCGGGAGAGGCTCCGGGTGGAAAGGCTCTTCTTCGGTTTCCAGTTGCGAACCAGTGGCGCCGGTAAGGATTTCCTGATAGTGGGTTCCGCGCAAAAACAGGGCGGCTCGCGCCAGGCCCGCCTCGATTCGCATTTCCAGGGTGTTGCGTCGCACTGCCGTGGCGCGGCCAAGCAGATCGAGCGAACGCAGAGAAAGCTCATATGCCCGGGCCGAAAGTTCAGCGAACTCTCCGCCTAACGGGTGGATGTTGTCTTGCGAGGGCTCTCCAAACTTGTCTTTGAGTTGGCCAAGCTTTCTTTCCGCGCAACGCCTCAGGGTCACATCGGAAAAAATGGCAACGAGCAGTTTGACCTGCCCAAATTCGTCTTTAACCGGATAGACGCTTGATGTCCACGCTCGCCTCTCGCGTTTCGAGAAGCAATGAACCGAAAGTTCGAGGTTTCGCAACGAATCGCCGGTGTCCCAAACGTGGTGGCAGGAAGATTCGAGAAGGCAGGCTTCGTCAGGCAAGAACTGGCCAATTGTCTTGCCAAGTTGTTCCCCGGCGGAGACACCCATCATCCTGCTTAGGACGTGACCGAGCGCCACACAACGAAATTCTCGATTGAACAGAGCGACACCAATGGTCGTGTTAAAGATGAGATCGGAAAATGGAGCCTGCATCTCGCCCAAAGGTTCGATAATTCCTGCCCAGCAATTTCCGCCCACCGCTTCACACGCACTGTTCATCATTTGGCTTCCCCAAGACTCCTCCGAGCAACCGACCAGTTCCACTTCCGCCCCATCGCGGAAGCGATCCGCAAACCGCCATTCGCGCAACCGCTCAAACGAAGCGGAGCGAGCTTCGTTGCGAGCCCACGAGAATGCGCGGGATTCTCGGCGGACCAATCAGAACAACTGAATAGCTTGTGCCTATGGTATACGCCTTTATGTATTCCGCGTCAATTCCAAAGATAGATATGAGACACGCTGGTTGACAATGCGCGGTTCTCGCCGCTACAGGAGTGCAAATACGCGCTGGCCGAAAGGTGATTCCATGCTTCCCCCTGGGAAAGCCTTCAGCGCACTAGGTTTTCCCAACCACGCCATCCGCGGTGATATCAACGATAGTGATCACGGCTCCGTCAATCTTGTTGTCCATGGTGCGATAAGGAAGAATTTTAAATTGATAATGAACGCCCGTCCGGTCGGTAAGCTCCCTTTCGACCGGACGGAAATCCGTAACAACTTGCAGCACCATCGATTGCAAATCCGCAATCTCGATGGCCGGATTGATGTTCGATAACGGCCGCCCGATGTCGCCGGGGATCAGGCCGAGAAACTTCTGCGCTTTCGGGGTGAACCGCCGAATGGTGAGGTCGATGCCGATCATAATCACGGCGATATCGATGCTCGCCAGCAGGTTGATCAAGTCATTATTGATGACCGCCATTTCCAGATTGCGGCTGCGAAGCTCGTCGTTGACCGTGGTCAATTCCTCGTTGGTCGACTGTAACTCTTCCTTGGCCGTCTCCATCTCTTCGTTTGTGCTCTGCAATTCCTCATTGCTCGATAGAATCTCCTCATTCGCGGACTGTAACTCCTCGTTTGTCGCTTCCTGGGTCTCGATAACGGACTGCAGATATTCTTTCATCGCGGCGAGCTCTTGCTCGAGCTTGGCAGCTCGTTTCAAGGCGGATTCGGCTTCTCTGCTGGGACTCAGCCGGCGCGGCGCGGAAGCGGCCCGCTGCTCCTGCGGCGCTTCCTGAAAAACGATCATGAGGTAGAGAGATTTGGCATTCCCGAGCGCGAAAGGATTCACGTCTATATTCACTGCTCGCGAGGACTGCCCGGCCCCCGCCTCCCCGTCGTGTTCTCCCTCATTCTTGACTTGCACGTTGTGCTTGGCGACCGCGATATTTTCCCTTTTTGCTCGGCTTATCGCGTTTCGCAGATCGAGAACCAGGCCCTCCCGAGCCATCTTGAGCAGGCTGAGGCTCGGCCGGCCCGGTGCAAGCTTGATGTAACGGTTCACGTTTCCACGCGTGTGAATGATTTCCAGGTCTTCATTTACAAAAACCGCGGCCGGCCCGTATTGCGCCAGAAGACGACGATCGAATTCCTTCTGAGTTTCG
Source organism: uncultured Acidobacteriota bacterium (assembly GCA_963843265.1). GTDB lineage: Bacteria > Acidobacteriota > Terriglobia > Acidiferrales > UBA7541 > Acidiferrum. The sequence goes on from CAWJJR010000013.1 coordinate 255,074, forward strand.
GGGGAGCTTCCGCCAACGTCATCATGCCTCGCCGGCAGCCCTATGGGGCCGTATTCTCTCCTCTCCGGCTGGGTACCCAACGACAGCGCCCCCGAGTGGCCTGCCGCTCCCGTTTTCTTGGCAAAAATTTTGTGGGTGCGGTCCGCGACGCTGAATAAGTTCGATGAGCCAATCCCTTCGGAGCCCCCCAGCATCAGGAAGCCTCCGGGAAACAAAGCATAATGAAACAGCGAGATGACGCGGCTCTGCAAGACAGGTTCAAGATAAATGAGCAGGTTCCGGCAGCAGAGCAAGTCCATACGGGAAAAGGGTGGATCGTTCAACACGTTATGCTGCGCGAAGATGCACATATCGCGGATCGTTTTGCTGACCCGGTAGCCGCCCTCCACTTTCGTGAAAAATCTCCGCAACCGCTCCGGCGAAACGTCGCCTTGAATGTTCTCTGGATAAGCCCCGGTGCGCGCTTTGGAAACGCTCGACTCGCTTACATCCGTGCCAAAAAATTGAATCGGAATTTGCGATGTCCGGTCTCCAAGGTATTCCAGCAGCGCGATCGCCACCGAATACGTTTCTTCGCCCGAAGAACATCCCGGAGTCCACACACGAATCCCCTGTCCTCGCGCCAAATTCTTCAGGATGGCAGGAAATACAAGTGATTTGAGGGCGTCGAAAACTCGCGGGCCGCGGAAGAAGCTGGTCACATTGATCAACATGTCTTGATAGAGCGCGATGATTTCCTCGGGCCTCTTTTGTACAAATTTCGCGTATGCATTCACGTCGTCGATTCTGTGAACCACCATGCGCCGCTGGATACGGCGCAGAATTGTGGTCTGCCGGTAGTGCGTAAAATCCACACCCGTTTCTTTCCTCAAAATCTGGAAAATCGTATGCAGCCCCGCGCCGGTGGCCGGTGGAACCTCGGTTGCCGTGGACTGGTTCTTTCGCGCGACGTACGGATGCCGGGCGATCCTTGCCAGCTCCTTGGCGATTCCCTTGGGAGGAAGCACGTAATCTGCGCAACCGGCTTGAACTGCGCTCCGCGGCATCCCGTCATACTTCGCGGTGGCTTCGTCTTGCGCGAATGTCATGCCGCCGTGCGCCTGAATCTCCGCCATTCCCAGGGTCCCGTCCGAACCCGAACCGGACAGAATCACTCCGACGGCGCGGTTGCCCATCTGTTCCGCAAGTGATCGCATGAAGTGATCCACCGACATGTGCATCCCGCCACATTCTTCACGGGGACCGAGATGCAGGACGTCCCCGGATACGAACATCGATGCGTTCGGCGGAATCACATAAACGTGGTTGGGCAGGATGGCCATTCCATCGGAAACTTCCGTGACGCTCATGGCCGTCTTCCGCGCCAGCAATTCCCGAAGGATGCTGTGATGTTTCGGATCAAGATGTTGCACCAGGACGAAGGCCAGCCCCGTGTCGGCAGGTAGGTAGGTCAAGAGATCTTTGAGAGCTTCGATGCCGCCCGCGGAAGCTCCAATCGCCACAACGGTCGTGTCTCCTTCCGGACTGGCCGTGGGAGTCGCCTGCGATTCTTGAGCATCTCGAGGATTGTCTTCGGCCCGGGATTTTGTTTTCATGCGTTTCCCTTGGCCAGGCTTCTCGAAAGCGTTCCGCTAGGTGCGATCAAACCCATCCTCACTATCTTCGCGCGTCGCGAGGAGGTAAGTGTGCGGCCAAGTATCTCGCACGACAAGAGTCGCCGCTCGCGCCAGATTCTAGCCTATTTCCCTTCTCCACAACAGCCTTTGCTTTTAATTAGCCCGCCGCTTATTGACTTAACCGCAAGCAGCACCGTCAGCCTGGGAATAAAATCCAGCCTCGCCATACACGCACGAAAAGAGAACCCTTGCTCCCTTCCCTTGTGCCGGGCTCGTATCAAGTGCCGATTAGCGCGCAGCCAAGCTTTATTACGCAGGTCGAATCCCAGTGCAAAAACCGGCATATTACGAACCAACGCTAAACGGCTGCTCGCGCAATCCAATCTGCTCGCCACCGCCAGCTATGACCGCGCCCCGTCCTCGTGCACGTACTTGATTACTTCCACGTCGGACACTGCGATCAGTCCCTCGCTTACCATCTCATCGAGAACGGGAATCAGCTGGCGAATTTTTTCCTCGGAATCCACCACGCTGACCATCATCGGCGCGTCGCGCGAAATCGAAAGCAAATGAGACCGGCGAATCAGCGTGCTTGCTCCGTAGCCCTCGACTCCGCGGTAGACCGTTGCGCCCGCAATATCCATTTCGCGGCACTTCTCCACAATGGCTTTATAGAGCGGCTGGCCCTTCCATTTGTCGTCTTCGCCGAAATGAATGCGCAGCAGCTTGGCGCGTCCCTTGAGTTTCATGCACGCGACTCCTTCCGCCGTTCTTCGCCCGGGTAATCATGCGTATATTTAATAATGTCCACGTCCGACAGCACCACCAACCCTTGCTTGACCATTTCGTCGAGCAAAGGCATCACGCTCCGCAGCCTTTCCTCCGTGTCGATCACCGTGAGCATCATCGGCCGGTCATGCGACAAGCCCATCGGCGAACTCTTCATGATGCGCCGGTTCGCGCCGTAGCCGAGAATTCCCTGGTAGACGGTGACACCCGCGATGTCGTTCGCGCGCATGCACTCAATGATTCCCTTGTAGAGGGGCTTATCGTGCCATTTGTCGTTTTCGCCGACATAAATTCGCATGAGCTTGGCCTTCCCTTCCCGCTTGAGGGCCTGTTTTTCGACGCGCGTTCCCGCTTTTTTCTCCACCTCCGCAGGCTTCACCACCATCGTGTCCAAGACCTCGATCAGCCCGGTGCCCGCCATCTCTTGCAATTTCGGCAACAGTTCTTCCACTTTCTCCGCGTTCTCGATGAACTCGATCTTTACGGGCAGATTCTCCGTCAAACGCAAAATCCGTGTGCTGTGCATGTGATGGTCGGCGCCGAATCCGGCCATCCCGCGAAACACGTTCGCGCCCGAGACTTGGTGATAGAACAAGAAATCCAAAATCGCCGAGTACAACGACTGACCTTGATACTGATGGTCCTCGCCAACGTAGATGGTCACCTTCTTTGCAGGCCCGGCCTTCAACATGTCGTCTGCCCTCCGGCAATTCCGCGCTTGCGCTTCATCGATCCGCACACTCGCCGCGCGATCTTCCATCCCATTTCCGAGACACTGCGCTCCGCTTATGCGCTCAACCTTCCAACAATCACACCCAACCACACGGCTATAAACCCGACCACCACGCTACTCGCAACATTCAGAAATGCAATCAACACTTCTCCGTCCTGGATTGCGCGGAACGTCTCATATTCAAAAGTGGAAAAAGTCGTGTATGCGCCGATGAATCCGATCGGGATCAAATAACGCCAGTTCGCACTCCAATGCGTCCGCTCCGCCATCAGCGTGATGATAAATCCAATCAGGAAGCATCCCGTACAATTGATAACGAACGTCCCATACGGGAATCGGGTTCCGAGCTTCGCGCCAATAATACCGCCCAGCCAGAAGCGCGCAACCGCTCCCAAAAAACCGCCAATTCCCACCATCAAATACTTACCCATCAGCCCTCTCGCTCATCTTAACCTCCTGCCCTGCCAAAATCCTCGAAAGTCCTGCGCGATCACGCAACAATTCTGCTCTCCGCAAGCCACGCCACCACCAAGGCTCGAATGACAATTCGGAGACAACTCTACTCAGCTGCATCCCTTGCGTTCGCGTTTGTCTTCCAGGATTCCTTGCGGTGGGAACTTCCAGTAATTCAAACAACTCCACCAAGCTGGGAACCTGGTAGGAGTCATCTGCCCAATCGGGCGGTTAAGGGTGAACTCCAACACCCACTTCTTCAGCGTACAAGACACCCCGACGACCGTCAAGAATTTCTCTTCCGGGTGTCGCGTAAACTATTCGATTTTCAACAGCAAATGGATGGATTCGCTGGGGCGAATCTCGGGGCTAGAAGCGGTGCGAGCCAACCTCAACGAGCTCCTCGTCCTCACTGGGGGCGCGCTGGATCGGGACGGATGCAAGTGTTCGCGTTCGCGTCTGCGCATACAGATAGGCGAGAACAACGAGCGGGAGGAGCGCAACGGCCCCACTCCAGAAGAGAGAGCTGGGCATGGCGCTGCTCACCAGTCCCGCCAACACGACGCCGCCCGTGAAATAGGGGAAAACGCACTGGAAGCAGACGCCGGCGACTTGAGACAGCGGTTTGCCTTCGGCCAGGCCGATGACTGCGGAAACAAGAGCCGTATTGAGCGCGAGATAGACGCTTCCCGCAAGAATTACGAAGGGCACCGGAGAATGGGTGACATCAGGCCCGAAAAGAAGATAGGCAGATTCACGCGCGGCGACGGCGCTCAACACGAGAGCAGCGGCGCTGAAGGCGACTTGGACGAGGCGAGGATGCTTGGCGGCCCACAGCGATTGCACGAGAGCGGCTACGAACGCAATCACCATGATTTGAGAAAACGTGCAGGCCAACATGGCGAGAAGAAGGAATACAAAGTTGGGCGACATGGTGCCCTCGACGCCCGGAATGCGGAGCTTGAGCGTGGAGGCGACGGCAGCGAAGCCCAACAGCGTAAAGAATTGAGGCAGGCTGGTTACGGACCATGATCCGGCCGCGGCGAGCAGAACCGCGGCGCCGGCAGTTAGAATCAGTGCGATATAGACTTTGGCAGTTCGTGGCATCAATTTCTCTCCGGCGACATGAGAATGAGTCCGTCCACCGGACTTACTTGTTGCCCCAAACTACGGAGTTACCCCAAACTACGGAGTTACCCCAAACCACCGAATTGCCCCACACTACGGAGTTGCCCCAAACCACGGAGTTACCCCAAACAACGGAGTTACCCCAGATTACAGAATTGGCCCAAACAGTCGGGTTGGTCCATACAGTTCCAGGAGCTCCCGTGACGGTTACAGTGTTGGTAGCCGAGTTGAACATCGCCGTTGGGGACATGGCCGAACCGAGAGTCGCAGGTGCAACGTTCGTGCTGGCGAGAGCGGCAGCGGCGTCGACTGCGCCAGCGCCTGCAGCAAACATGTCCTGCTCGATCGTGTAGGTCACGCCGGTGCCCAGGTCCGTGGCGGTTGTGTATTGGCTAAAGCCGCCCCAAGCCGTCTCCATTAAGCGGGCTTTCACTTGGTCTGGAGTGAAGGTGGGGTTCTGCTGAAGGAGCAGGGCTGCAACGCCGCTGACCACGGGCGTAGCCATGCTGGTGCCGCTCATCGTCATGTAGTTCGCCGTGCCGAATTGCGAACCGCAATTCACTCCGGTGCTATCGCAGGGGAAAACCGCGAGTGACGGATACTCCGTGATGAGCGTGGTATTTTGCGATGCTAAGAGAGATACGACAGAATTTCCAGGAGCGACCAGATCGGGCTTGACGATGTGATCGAATGCCGTGGGACCCTTTGAGCTGTAGCTCGTCACCGTCTGGACGGCCTGGGAGCCTGTGCCATGAGTGTTGGTCGCGCCGACGGTGATGACGTAGGGATCGTTGCCGGGCGCGCCGATCGTGGCGTAGCCCTGGGTGCCGGCTGCATAGTATTCACCCATGTTGCCGGCTGCGGCGACCACGACGATGCCAGCTTGCCACGCGGATTCCACGGCCTGGCAAAGGGGATCGAGCGTGTAGCTCTCATAGACGCCACGAGACAGCGACAAATTGATTACACGAATGTTGTATGTATTTTTGAGAGCGATAGCTTGCTGAATCGCCGCGATGACTGCGCTGTCAACGCTGGCACCGGTGCTGTCCAGCACACGCAAGCTGATGATATTCGCTTCCGGGGCGATGCCACGGTACACGTTGGGGTAGGTCGCCAAGGTGCTGGAATCGTAGGCGTTTCCAGCGATGATGCCGGACACATGCGTTCCGTGACCGTAGGCATCCGCCGTGGTGGTGTCGCCGGGAACAAAGCTTTGGCTATAAACGACGCGCGATGGGCTGGTATTTCCATCGGAGTTCAAGTCGTCAACGAGGTTGACTCCGCTGTCGAGGACGGCGACGCCAACGCCGGCACCGTTCCAGCCCTCGGAATTAGCAATGTCACCGTTAACGGCGGTGACGACTGGATCCACCGCGCCGTGGATGGCGCGGTTCGGAGAGATGTAGGCGACAGAAGACTCGGAGGCCAGGTTGTTTAGATTGGAACCCTGGACAGTCACGAGTTCGGCATGAATAAGTGGCAGATTAGATTTTAGAGCGGCGCCATCGGCGGAAAGGTCAGAGGTGGCGGCTGAACTCTTGAATTGGACGATAACCTCGACTGGCTTTTGGGGGTCCGCGGCCTTGAGGTCAGGAGCAATCTTGGCGGCAATTTGCGCTTGAAGGCTTAGGGCGCCGGCGGATTGCCCGCCAAATGAAGCGTCTTGCTGGGGGACAGGGTTGCCGTTCGAGTTGGCCAGCGCGGCATTGGGCAGAACTGGGCTGGCTGTCGGGGCGAGAGACGGGGTGACATTCGCGCTTTTGGCGCGGGTATCGATACCAGGATAGAGAATCGAAGGGCTAGTCAGTGCGCGCCCATTGGGGTTGTAGCCATACGAGCTCCTTGCAGATTGCGGAGCCGGAATCTGACTGGGCGCAACATTAGCGGCTGTTTGTAGGACCTGGGAGCTTCCGGCAGGACTGGACGCATGTCGAGCCAATCCCAGACCCGCGAGCAGCAGCGAGAAGGCGATTAGGGCACCCCAAGTGGTCGTCTTCATTGGGCCGCCGTCCTTGTTCCCTGAGTTCTTGTAGGGGCTGAGGTCCATTTTTGCTCTCTTTCCTGACAAGCGCGCGATGCAGCAGTCCAGAAACGAAAAGTTACATTTCGCGCTCAGTAAGTTTCGCGATTGGAGGATGTTGTCGTCGATGGTACGGGCGAGGGGGTGGGCTAGTACCAAAGTGGAGCAAGTTTTGAGGATGAGTGGAAAGTGAGGAAGCGGAATTGGAACAGGGTTCAGGGATAACGTTCCGATTTGCAACTACATAGGGCGGGTTGGGGACTCCAGGGTTAATCTTGGGACAAAACTCCCCAGTCGTACTATGGGCATTCGCCCCTCCTTCGCGGACACTTATATTAAGTAAAGGGCCAGCGGAATTTGAGTCGTCGGTCTAAGAAAGAATGCCCACGCAAAGCGCCAGAACCGGAAGCGATTCGCTGAATTCTGCTCGCCAGCTTGAACTTGGGAGCGGGATCCCCGCGGGCGTCGGGCCTCCGAAATCGGGGGATGGAGGCATTTACAGTTTCATAGGGGAGAAGTACAGGGAGATTTGGGGCGCTCCGGGCGCAAAAAGCCAAAAATTAGGCTGGTCCGCAACGTCCTTTATTCTTCTGCAGGTTCTCGTAGGCATTCCGCTATTGCCGTATGCCCTTTTGCACTGGCATCCGCAGAGCGAGCTTCGATTTGTTTGTTTCTTTGCGTTGGCTCTGGCCGCATCGCTATTAAAGGTTAGGCTTCCCGGGATTGAAGCCACGATGTCCGCCAATTTCCTGTTCATCCTTGTGGGCATCTTAGACTTGTCCTACCCGGAGACCCTTGTTATGGGATGTTTCGGGGGACTGGTTCAGTGGATTTGGCAAGCTAAACGTCCGCGGTTTATTCAGCTTCTGTTCAGCTTTGCAAATCTGTCGATTTCGATAACGGCGGCCGATCTTGTATTTCATAGCAGCTTTGCTGCTCATCTGGGTCTTGGCTGGCCGCTGTTGCTGGTTTCGGCTTCGACGATCTATTTCGCGATAAATACGATGTCGGTTTCGGGGATCATCGCGCTAACGGAAAAACGAAATCCGCTGCTGGTCTGGAAAGAGTGCTACCTGTGGTCGTTTCCCTATTACTTGTTGGGGGCGATGATCGCCGCCGGAATCAGTCTGATGAATCGAGAGTTTGGGTGGCAGTTCGCAATTCTAGTCCTGCCGCTGGTGTATTGGATGTACCGTTCTTACCGTACGTATCTGGACCGGCTCGAGGCGGAGAAAAAACACACGGAGGCCATCGCAGACCTCCATCTCCGAACGATTGAGGCGCTGTCCCTGGCCATTGAGGCTAAAGACCACAATACCCACGATCATTTGCGGCGCGTTCAGACGTATGCCATTCAGCTGGGCAAGGATTTGGGGCTGAACGAGGACGAGCTAAATGCCCTCCGAGCGGCATCGATGCTGCACGACATTGGGAAGCTGGCTGTTCCCGAGCAAATTCTGTCCAAGCCGGGACGTTTGACACCGGAAGAGTTCGATCGCATGAAAATTCACCCGGTGGTTGGCGCGGAGATTTTGGATCGGGTGCAGTTTCCATATCCCGTGGTACCGATTGTGCTCTCGCATCACGAAAAGTGGAATGGGACGGGATATCCGTATGGAATGAGCGGGGCGGCTATTCCCATCGGCGCGAGAATTCTGTCGGTGGTGGACTGCTTTGACGCGCTGACCTCCGAGCGGCCCTATCGGCGTGCGATTTCCCACGAGGATGCGATCCGGCAACTGATCGCGGAAAGCGGGAGCAGTTTTGATCCCCGGGTCGTCAAAGCCATCGAAAAAAGATTTCGTGAACTAGAACAAATCGACAAGCAGTCGACGAACACAAGGAGCCCGTTTGAGTCGATTTCGACTGCCAATCGGCACGGGGCTCCCTCAGCGGGATTTGCGGAAGTGCCCAATGCCGCCGAAGTCCGGGCCACTTCATTTCTGGCGTCCATTGTCTCGGCGCGGCAGGAAGCTCAGCTTCTTTTTGAACTTGCGCAGACGCTTGGCAATTCGCTGAGTTTGCGCGAAACCTTATCGGTGGTCGCCGTGCGTTTAAAGCAAATGATCCCTCACGACTTGATCGTGGTGTATGTGCGCGAGCGCGACAAATTGACGCCACGTTATTTGCACGGAGTGGACTATGCACTTTTCGGATCCTTGGAGCTCCCGATGGGCCAGGGAATTTCTGGATGGGTGGCGCAGCATGAAAAACCCATCATCAATGGGGACCCGGCCGCGGAGTTCAAACATCTTGGTGTTCCCGCGAGGGGCACGGAGCTGCAGTCCACGCTTTCCATTCCGCTGCAAGGGCGCGAAGGAGTTGCGGGGGTAATTTCGCTGTACTTGAAGAAAAATCAGGGATTCAGCAAGGACCATTTGCGGATGCTGATGGCGGCGAGCTCGAAGCTTGGGCAGTCGGTAGAAAATGCGCTGGAATTTGAGAAGGCGCAAGACTCGGCGAGCACGGATTTTCTCACCGAGCTGCCAAATGCGCGATCGATTTGCGCACACCTCAATGATGAGCTGGCGCGTTCCATGCGAAGCAGCAAACCGCTGGCGGTGCTGCTTTGTGACTTGAACGGCTTCAAGACCGTTAACGACAATTATGGACATCTGACCGGCAACAAACTCCTGCAAGAAATCGCGAAAAACTTGAGTGGAGTGTGCCGAGACTACGATCTGGTGGGACGACTTGGGGGGGATGAGTTCATCCTGGTGCTTCCGGAATTTGATGCGGCCACGGTGGCGGAGTTTCTGCCGCGAGTGCATGCGGCCGTGGAACAAGCGGCGCAAACGATCTGCAACCGGAAGGCTGTGTCGGTGAGCGTGGGAGCGTCGTTTTATCCACAGGATGGCGCTACGCCTGAAGAATTGCTCTCCGAGGCGGACCGCGCGATGTACGAAGTGAAGGAAAGCCATTACCGCGACAGAGGCGACTCTTTGCGCGCGCATTTAGTGAAATCCTTGGAGGGATGAGGCTGCAGTTGAACACTGCCGATTGGAATCACGACCATGACGCGCTGGTTCTTAAGATTCGGCCAAAGGGTGCTTTACCTTGTCGCGCTGGCAATTCTGGGGGCGCTGCTCTGCGCCACGATGGTGCGATTCGCGCCTGGATATGGCGTGGACGAGAGCGAGCTTGATTCCAGGTTGTCGCGAACTTCCCGAGAGGCGATTCGCGGCGAACATCGGCTGGGAGAAGGCCTGGTGTCTTATTACGGCACTTACATCAAGGGCCTGGTCCACGGGGATCTTGGCACCTCCGTTTTCCTGCAACAGCCGGTGCGAGAATTGTTGAAAGAAAGAGCGCCGCTTACTGCTCGGGCCGTTGTGTTTGGCCTGCTGGCAGCATGGATTGCGGCAACGGCTCTGTCTTTGTTGGCGATTCGCTATCAAATCTGGGCGCTGGATTATTCGACGACGGCTGCTACCGGCTTGCTCATTGCATTGCCGACGGCAGTTGTGGCTCTTGGATGCGTGTACCTTCGGGCGCCCGTTTTCTTGGGTATTGCCGCTGTCACGCTTCCAAAACTATTTCGATACCAGCACAACATATTATTGCAGGCGCACGGGCAGCCCTTCGTGCTTGCTGCGCGGGCGCGCGGTGTGAGCCGCAACCGCATTTTGTTTCATCACCTGATTCCCGCCACCTGGCATCCACTTGTGGCGCTTCTGGGAGTATCGGCGAGCATGGCGTTCGGGGCTGCGATTCCTCTGGAAGCGCTTTCCGATTCGCCTGGAATCGGACAATTAGCCTGGCAAGCAGCGCTGAATCGGGACATCCCATTGCTTACCAGCATTACTCTCTTCGTGACGCTACTCACGGTGGGAGTGAACGCTTTTGCCGACACGATGCATGAGGAACGGGCATGAATGCCCGGCAAGTGCTTCGCACGGTCTGCCGTGGACTTCTTCTGATTGTTTTCGCGCTCGGAATATTCGCAGGGAGCATCACGCATTATTCCTACGCATTTCAGTTTCGGGAGTTTCCCAATGCCCCGCCATCTGCGCTGCATTTGCTGGGCACCGACCAGCTCGGAAGGGATGTGTTTACCCGCGTTCTCTATGGAACGCGGATTTCGCTGCTTCTGGCGCCTGCCGCGGCTCTGCTGACGACGTGTATCGCGGCGATCCTGGGCGGAATTGCGGGATTGCGCGGAGGGTGGATTGAAAAGATTATCCTTGCGACCGCTGACCTCTCGATGTCGCTGCCGCTGCTGTTTGTGCTGATTGCACTGCGCGCTTTCCTGCCGCTTGACGTTTCACCCGTGGTCTCCGTGGTGGCCACCTTTGTGGTGCTTGGCCTTCTAGGATGGCCATCTTCGCTTCGCGTGGTTTGGGCAACCGCGCGAAATCTGCGCCAATCGGACCAGATTCTGCTGGCGCGGGCGCTGGGCTACAGAAATTCCCAGTTACTTTTCCGCCAGACCATGCCCAGCCTGCGCCCAGTTTTTCTGGCTCAATTCTGGATTTCGATACCGGTTTTTATTCTTACGGAAGCCACACTGAGCATGCTGGGGTTGGGGGTAATGGAGCCGCTTCCTTCGTGGGGAAACCTCCTGCGAGGATTAGAAGATTTTTCTGCGCTGGCGGCAAATCCATGGAGGATCGCTCCTCTTGTGGTTCTCGTTTTAACGGTGATCTGTTTCCAATTTGTTTTTCCTGAATCGGAGGAGCTTGCACGATGAGGCGTATGGTGCAATTGCCGGCATTTCTCGTTTGCCTGTTTTTGGGCTTGAGCTTTGCGCCCTCCGGGCGGGGGCAAGCCGCTAATGAATTGCGATTCTGCGTGCACGGGGAGCCGAAGACGTTCAATCCGATTCTGGTGGATGACGAAGCATCAGAAAACATCCGGTATCTGACGGCCGGCGTGCTGATTCGCGTCAACCGGGAGACACAAGTGCTGGAACCCGGCCTGGCGGAGTCCTGGCAGGTCTCCCGGGACGGGCGCAAAATCACATTTCATCTACGCAAGGGAATTTATTTTTCGGACGGGACGCCGTTCTCTGCGGAAGACGTGGCTTACACCATGCGGCTTCTGATGGATCCGGCGACTCATTCGCCAACCGGTGACGCATTTCGTTCTGCAGAGGGGAAAGTGGATGTGCAGACTCCCTCAGCGGATGTCGCGGTTATCACGTTTCCCGCGCCGGTGGCGGGGCTTGCGAGTCTTTTCGATCAGGTTGGAATTCTTTCCGCAAAGTCACCCAAAAAAGAAATGAGCGTGCTCGGGCCCTACTATGTTTCGGAATACAGACCGGGAGCCTATGTCCTGCTTCGCCGCAACCCGAATTATTGGAAACATGATCCACAGGGCCACACGTTGCCGTACATCGAGACGGTAAGACTCGATATTCAAAGGAACCGCGAGGTCGAGCTAATGAGGTTTCGCCGCGGTGAGTTGCAGCTGATTAACCGGCTCGATGCAGAGCAGTACGATCAACTGCGGAAGGAGGACCCTGGCGCAGCACGGAACGCGGGCACGGGGCTCGACGGCGAAGAGATGTGGTTTAACCAGGTGGGTTCATCTCCCCTGCCCGAATACAAGAAGAGCTGGTTCCAGAGTACGGCGTTTCGGCGGGCGATTTCGATGGCTATCAACCGGGCGGATCTTGCGCGAGTGGTTTTCGACGGTTTCGCCACGCCTGCTTACGGACCGGTCTCCCCGTCGAATCATTTTTGGTTTAACACGTCGCTGGCGGCGCCCAAGCATGATCCGCAGGGGGCGCTTCAGATTCTTTCACGCGCGGGATTTCGACTAGAGAGCAACACATTGAAGGATAGTGGAGGCCATGCGGTTGAGTTCACGGTGATTACGAACTCGGGCAACACGGCTCGCGAAAGAATGGCGGCCCTGATTCAGCAGGACCTTTCGCAAATCGGGATTTCGATGAAGGTCGTCACGCTGGATTTTCCTTCCTTGATCGAGAGGATCACCCGGACGTTCGATTATGAGGCGTGCATTCTGGGGCTCGTGAACACTGACCTTGATCCCAACAGTCAATTGACGGTGTGGCTGAGTTCGGGAGAAAACCATCAGTGGAGTCCGAATCAGAAATCTCCAGCGACCGCCTGGGAAGCGGAGATCGACCAGCTGATGCGGAAACAGGCATCGAATCCGAACGCGACATTTCGCAAAGAAAAGTTTGACCGCGTGCAGAAGATCGTTGCGGAGGAGCAGCCTTTCATTTACCTGGTGAATAAGAACGTTTTGTCCGCCGTTTCTTCCGACGTGATCGGGGCGTCGCCTGTTGTTCTTAGCCCACAGGCTTTTTGGAATATCGAATCCCTGCGGTTGAAACCTTCACGAGAGATGGGTGCGAATCAGTGAAAGTACGGGATCCGCTGCTTTCGGCTCAGCTGTCGGTAGATTACGGGAACAAGACGGGTGTGCTGCGTGATATTTCGCTGCAGGTTGCGCCGCACGAAATACTGGGGTTGGTGGGACAAAGCGGATCAGGCAAGAGCACTCTGGCACTCTCGTTGATGGGGCTGCTGGCGTTGAAGGGCGGCCGCGTGCGAGGCGAAGTTCTGTTCCGCGGCAAAGATCTCTTGAAGAGTTCAGACAGAGAGCTTCGATCCGTTCTCGGCAGAGATATGAGCATTGTGTTGCAGAGCCCGCTTGCTGCTCTGAATCCTGCGCTCTCCATTGGCGCTCAATTAAGCGAAGCGTGGAAGGCGCACCAACAAGGAAAGAAGGCCGAGGGTTCTGATGCGATCCGTGCGGCTTTGACGAGTGCCAGCTTGCCTTCGGACAAGGAATTTCTTCGACGGCGGCCGTCGCAGTTGAGCGTGGGGCAGGGGCAACGAGTGTGCATAGCCATGGCGATTCTTCACCGGCCGGCCCTGTTGTTCGCGGATGAGCCGACCAGTGCGCTAGATCCCATCACACAATCTGAAATCCTAAATTTGTTTGCGCGACTGAATCGCGAGATGGGCACCGCCATCCTCTATATTTCGCATGACTTGCTATCGGTCGCGGCGCTGTGCCACCGGATTTGCATTCTCCATGAGGGGCAGATAGCAGAATGCGGCACTCCGGAAGCCATCTTCAATTCGCCGCAGCATGAATACACCCGAAGACTGGTTGCCGCGCTGCCCAGCGCTCCAGCCAGGAAAACATTTGGCGCGAGCGATATGCAGAGCGCCGAAAGCCTTGTCACAGTTGGCTAGGTTGGCAGGGCGGTGGGGATCGGGACGACCCAGGCTTGGCATTTCAAGGACTTGCGGAGCAGGGCTCGGACTGAAAAAGAAGGGCTCGGGAGTCCTTGGAACCCTTATTGCCGGCGCAATACCGCCTTTTTGCCCATGATGCTGTGAACGACTCCGCGATTTGCTTCGCGTACTACGCTTGGTACTGCTTGCGCACAGATGTCCGCTGCTGTTCGGATAGGCGCACGCCTCATTTGAGCCTGCTGAACTTTCAAACTTGCTTCGTGCTCTCGGAACAAGCACGAGCCCGCCATGTCCTATATCGAACAGTATTACAAATTGGGCATCTCTAGACTGGTGAAAGAAAACTGCGCTGAGTTCGGGTGCGTGAATCTCGAAAGACTCAACTGAGCGACAGGGTAACAAACATATTGCAGATCCGAAAGACGGGGCGTAGTTGGCCTGATTGACATTCCTGAAGGAATAGATCATCAGGCAGGAGGAACCACCATGCGTTTTATTTTGTCCATTCGTTCGCTGTTGTTCACACTGGTATTGCTGGCAGTTTCGGCAGGATCATCCGCCCAAATCGGCGTATCGCTGTCGATTGGGATTGCACCGCCTGAACTGCCTGTCTATGAGCAGCCTATCTGCCCCGAGGACGGGTATATCTGGACACCGGGTTATTGGGCTTACGGTGACGAAGGTTACTTCTGGGTTCCGGGAACCTGGGTCATGGCTCCCGAAGTCGGCTATCTCTGGACTCCCGGCTATTGGGGTTGGGGTGAGAATGGGTACTTCTTCCACGAAGGGTATTGGGGCACACAAGTAGGCTTCTACGGTGGAATCAATTACGGCTATGGCTACTTCGGTAATGGTTACGAAGGGGGCCGCTGGGACAACGGGCACTTCTTCTACAACAGTTCCGTTAGCCGTGTGAATGTTTCCATCAATCGGAACGTCTACGACACCAGGGTAGAGCACGACACCACCGTGAATCGTGTCAGCTTCAATGGTGGCAATGGCGGCGTACGCGTGCGTGCCACATCACAGCAAGAAGCCTTCGCAAACGAAAGACACATGGCGCCCGTTGCTGCTCAGACCGAGCATGTGCAGGCCGCCCGCAGCAACCCTGAACTACGCGATTCCGCCAATCACGGCAGGCCGCCGGTCGCTGCCACAGCTAGGCCCGGCGCTTTCAAAGAAAGCGGAGCTGTAGCCGCGACAGAAGGTGGGACAGTGCATACGGCCCCTAACACAACCGAGAACAGAGCAGATCGGCCGGGCGTTGAGACTTCGCGCCCCAGCACCGCAGCCGCAGTCCATGCCAAGGATCTTCCGCCCGCGGAACACCTTGCCGCCCCCAATACGGGCAATGCCAAGCAGGACCAAAAATATCAGCAGCAACAGCAAAAGCTCCAAGCACAGCAGCTCAAGGAACGTCAGACACTGCAGACCAAGCAGGAGCAAGATCATCAGCGTCTCCCCCCAACGCCGGCGAATCAGCCGAAACAGCAACAGCTGGAACAGAGACATCAGCAGCAGACGCAACAGCTATCGCAAAAGCACACGCGGCAGCAACAACAATTGCAACAACGCCAGCAAACGGCCCAGCACCAACCCGCGCCCAAACCCGCGGAGAAGAAACCTGGTGCATAGGGCTCCCAGGGAATTTCGTTGGACGTAGGCTGCTAGAAGACAATTGTCGCGTGCAGGTCCTATATTGAGCCACCCTCTCCGCCCAACACTTTCGTGAACGGATGCCGGAAGCAGCTCGAACCGCCGGGAAAAAATTGTGAGCAACACCGCCAGGATTCCTCGCGAATGCATCAGTCCGGAGGCAGATGGAGCGCGATCACACACCCTATCCGACCTTCGTCATCGGTTTGACTGGATTACCCTTTTCCTCGAATGGTTCGGGGAGCTGGGACTCTTTGCATGGAAGGTGATGCGGGCTGCGGTTCGACGGCCGTTTGAAGGCCGAGAGCTGCTACGGCAGCTCGACGAAATAGGATCGAAATCATTGCCGCTGGTTGCGCTGGCAGGGGCGGCAATCGGTGCCGTGCTCTCCTTGGAAAGCCGCAGCAGCCTGGTTCGATTCGGAGCGAAGTCCATGCTTCCTGCCGCGCTGGTGTTCTCCATCATTCACGAAACGGGCCCGATCGTGACAGGCTTGGTGGTCAGCGGCAGGGTCGGAGCCGGCATCGGAGCCGAACTGGGCTCCATGAAAGTCACTGAGCAAATTGACGCCATCGAGGCCTCGGGCGTAAATCCTTACAGGTATCTGGCCTTCACGCGCATCTTAGCCTGCATCCTGATGCTGCCGCTGCTGACCCTGGCAGCTGATTTCTGCGGCGTGATCTTCGGGTGGGTTGCAGATACCTTGGCCGACCCCATCTCCCTGCAAAAATTCGTCCATCAAGGGTTCGGCGTGATGAGCTTCAGCGACTTACTTGCGCCAACCCTGCGTACCGCCGTCTTTGGGCTGATTATCGGAATGATTGCCTGCTTCCAGGGAATGCGCACGAAAGGCGGTACCGCGGGTGTGGGGCTTTCCGCGACAAGTTCGGTTGTTCTGTCCTCGCTCTTTGTCATTCTGGCCGATGTCGTTCTTGTGAAATTGATCCTGGTGTTCTTTCCATGATCCTTCCCGAAGAAGCAGTATTGGCTGGCCGCGAAGAAAGCGCGGCTCCCTTCGCGATGGACAATCCCAGCGGCGAAAGTGAGGGGCCCGCGGTGGTTCTGCGCGGCTTGAACAAGTCTTTCGGAAGCCAGATCGTCCTGGACGAAATTAATTTGACCGTGAAGAGCGGCGACACTCTGGCGGTGCTAGGCCGCAGCGGCACGGGCAAGAGCGTGCTGCTGAAACTGATCATTGGCCTGCAAAAGCCGGATTCGGGGTCGATCTGCGTCCACGAGCAGGAGATCACCCGCCTGGATCTTCGTGAGTTGAACAAGATCAGAAAAAAGATGGGATTTCTATTTCAAAACGCGGCCCTCTACGACTCTTTGACCGTTGAGCAAAACGTCGCTTTCCCACTGAAGCGCCACTCCGACATGACGAAATCGGAACGGGCCATTCGCGTTAGAGAGCTGCTGGCCAGTGTTGGCATGGAAGGTGATCTCAAGAAAATGCCCGGTGACATTTCCGGCGGCATGCAAAAACGGGTAGGCCTGGCCCGCGCACTGGCTCTCAAGCCCGGCATCCTCTTGCTGGATGAACCGACGGCGGGACTCGATCCGATCACGTCGGGCGAGATCGATGAGCTGATTCTGAAGCTGCAAGAGCAACATCACATGGCTTCCATCGTGGTCACTCATGATTTGCATAGTGCAAAGACCATCGCCGATCGCCTCGCGCTGCTCCACGAAGGCAGTGTGCTGATCGAAGGCAGCTTCGAAGACCTCGCGAAGAGCGATGACAAGTTTGTCGCGGAATTCATGAAGAGAGATTCTTAGGGAGCGCATATGTCAAGGGCGGCGAGACTCGGAGCATTTATCATCCTGACGCTGGCGATTCTCGCGGCGGGGGTATTCATCATCGGTAGCAAGCAGTATTTGTTCAACTCCACCTATCGATTGAAGGCGCAGTTCGCCACGGTTGTGGGCCTTGATGCAGGCGCGGAAGTGCGCATCGCCGGTGTGCACACCGGCACCGTCCGCGAAATCGATCTGCCCAACAAGCCGAACGACAAAGTGACGGTGCTGATGGATCTGCAACGCTCGACGCACGCCATCGTCAAGCAAGACTCCGTGGCTTCGATCGAGACGGAAGGCCTGCTGGGCAACGAATATGTCGCCATATCGATCGGCTCGGCCCAGGCGTTGAATGTAAAGGATGACGACACCATCGCCAGCCAGCCGCCGCTCGTCCTCGCGGATTTGATGAAGAAGGCCGACGGGATTTTGGACACCAGCCAGGAAGCGCTGAAGAACATTACGGTGGCTTCGGCAAACGTGAGCGCCATCAGCGTGAAGATTAATGATGGCCAGGGAACTATCGGCGCCCTGGTGAACGACAAGCAGCTCTATACCCAGCTGGACCAGACGACGGTGGGGCTGCGTGACACGGTCACTCATGCCCAAGCGGGAGTGACGGCCTTCCAGGAAGACATGGAAGCGTTGAAACAGAATTTTCTGGTGCGCGGCTTTTTCAAGAAGCGAGGGTATGAAGATTCCGCGGAGCTGGCGCAGAATGCAATCCCGGAGCTTCCCCAGACGGCAGCCCTGAAAACATTCACTTTCGACTCCAGGAAGCTATTCGACAAGGAAGACACGGCAAAGCCACGGAACCAGAAATCATTGCGCGCTGCCGGGGAGTTTCTGGCGGACACGGAGTTTGGCGTGGCCGTGGTCGTTGTTTCAACAGGCGATGTGGGCGACGAACACAAGGATGTGGTACTCACCCAAGCGCGGGCCATGGTGGTTCGAGACTATCTGATCAACAATTTCTCGTTTGACGATACGCAACTGAAAACCATGGGGCTCGGCAAGGGAAAGAGCGCGACTCCCAATTCCGGCTGGGGCACCGTCGAGATCATCGTCTATCCGCCTGACGCCGAAGTGCCGGCACAAACCAGCGCCGCTAACCCTAAATGAATCTCGAAAACACCCAGTTGGTTGGAGCTCCAGGGCGTGAATGCTGATCCGGAATGAGCAGGAGCTCCTTGCGCGGAAATTCGAGGTCTGGACAAATCGTGAGTAATTCGTGCAGCGCGAAAAGTGATTTCTCGCTCCACAAAAAATGCTCGTGCTGAGAACTGTTTTCAGCCCCCCTCAATGACAGGAACCATCATCAACAAACTGGCCACTGGCCGCCATCGCCGCCATTGATCGCGCGCAGATCAGGATTTGTTGATCCAATGGGTCATTTTTCAATGCATCCGTCGGCGTGTAATTCATCGATGTGTGCGCCGCAACGAATTGATCGCTGAGCTTCTTCCTATTGTCGAACTCGTTCGAAAGCAATTGATAGGCATTTCGGTCGGAATCCGTGGAGGCAGCCACCGCTGCCAACCTGAGGTTCTTAAGCGCCGGCCCCTGGTAAAGTCCTATCCAGTCATCGCCCACCGGAAACCCATTTTGCACCGCGTTTGTGAGGGCAATTCGCCACTCGCGGACGGTGGCCATTTCTTCGATGCCTCTCTGCAAGAAGTCCTTGGAGAATTCGGACTTTTCCCCCGAGACCGACGTCGCTGTATTCGCGGCGGAGCCTGGCAGGGTCAGGGTGGTCTGATTTCCGTTGAGTGTAAGGGAGCCGTGCGTGAGCCGCGCCAGTGCTTCGAGTTCCACGTAGGACTTGCCTTGCATTCGGACAACGGGTGCCTGTCCGGGTTGGCCACTAAAGACGAGCGTGCGGTTATCGTCGCCGGCTTGCGACAGGGCCAGCCCAGGAGCGGCTAGAAGTGCCGCCAATATCAGCCACCTGCTCCGTGATTTCTTTCGCATGATTCCCCCTCCACAATGTAAGGACAGCCCTTCACCAAAGATGTCCGATTCTGGACATAAACAGAAATGAGAAGAGAATGCTCCCCTTCTGCGAAGGCGTGACGATCCGAAACAAATAAGTGAGTTATTACCCCGCACGGCTGGCAATGCTTCAGAAACAACCGTTGCATGGGCTTTTCCCTCATCGTTGGCTCGCTGTCCAAAATAGACTCCCACGAAACGGCTGTGTGCAGAAATGAACAGACGCCTATTCTTGAGAATTGTAGGATGCCTGCATAAACGGCGAGGGGAAAATGTCAGGGACCGGAAAGCAAGGGCTGGGCCGAGTTCTTTTCATTCCCTCGCCGTCCTACGAATTCGGTTGTGAAGAAAGCGGGACGAGTGTCCAGCAGGCCCTGCAGACTTGCCAGAGGGTCCTTCCTGGATGTGAATTCGGACTTCGGAGACGCTTCAGTTAAGTCCTACCCCAACGGCGAGAGGGCCATCTTCCAAGGTCGCTACCCCCGACCGGCGTCAGCGGATGGCCCCTTACCCTCGCAAACGAACCCTACCTCAATCTCGCACCATCTGAAGCCAGGCCGATCATTGCGCTCCGCTAGCCCAAACCAGTTGGAGCTCTTACAGGAGGTTGATTTCCTAGGAGTGGAGCTCCCTCAAGCTTCGGAAGGTGAGCCATATCGAACAGTATTTTTGCGCTCGACCTGCCAGAGTTGTGTGTCTGAGGAATTGATACTTGGGAAGGTGCGCAAAGGCTGCGCGTAAGCAAGAGGCCGCACCTTGAATGTCTAGCTCGCTTGCGGAACACTCACTCAACCGTTGTAGAGTTTCTTCGGGCCTTTCTCCTGGCGGTTAGGGCCGCAACGAGCACACGCCGGGCGCGGCGAGTTTTCCTTATTGCAGGCATAGCTGTTGCTTTCCCGGTGCTGTTTGCAATACTCGCGATCTTTTACATCAGCTTCAACCGCACGAATTTGCCAGATCCGGAGGCATTCATACGGTTTGAGCCTCCCACCACAGGTTACGTTTACGACGCGAACGGTCAAGTCCTGTTTGAGCTGGCGCGAGAACGACGGCAGGTCATCCAGTACAAGGACATTCCTGCAGTAGTGCGGGAGGCGATACTATCGGCCGAAGATGAAAATTTTTTCAGGCACTCCGGAGTTGATTATTCCGTCTTCCTGCGCGTTCTAGCGAAGACAAACATTCGGGCCATGCTCGCTCACCTAAAAAGCGCTAAGGGAGCGGATCCCCAGCAGCGGGCGCTGGTGTTTCCGCAAGGGGGCTCGACGATTACTCAGCAGCTCGTGCGCGGCTACTTTCTGCAAAAGCTTACCAGCACGGAAAACGGCAACAAGCCACAACACTACGGCCCACTCCCCCGGTTATTGGAGTGCTTCCTCGGAGTCCCTTCCACCAACAAGCTCCTGAGGAAAGTGGAGGAGATACGTCTTTCGTTGTGGATTGAGAGAGAGATGCGGAAGCACTATGGGTCCAAACAGAAAGCCAAAGAAGAGCTGTTTGCGCGCTATGCGAGTTTCATCTATTTGGGAAATGGCCGCTACGGTTTCGCAGCAGCTTCGCAATATTATTTCGGCAAAGCGATTGAGTCGTTTACCGCGGAGGACGCGGACGATGCCGCGCTGCTTGCAGGGATCACCAAATCTCCTGGCGAATACGCACCCACAGGTGCAGACGTACAGAAACCCTTGCGCAGACGGAACCAGATTTTGGCTCTCATGGCCGAGAATCACTTTCTTTCCGAAGAGGCCGCGCATCGCTTCCAGCAAGTGCCGATTAGTCTAGCCGTTCATGTCGCTGAACCCACGGAAGCGCCTGCGGCGGCAGAAAATGTTCTCGAAGAACTGAAAGCCGTTAGTACCCAACTCGGGCCCGCAGCGTGCCCCGATCTCGGCGTAGGTCAGCTCATAGAAGGGCATATCCGGGTTTATGCGACGATCGACAGCCGCATCCAGCGTATTACGAACACCGGGCTGGCGGACGGCTTAAGGCAGTATGAGAAACGGCACCCGCGGAGCGCGGGGCTGATTCAGGGGTCGGTGGTTGTTCTGCGAAACAGCGACTCCGCTATTCTCGCGGAATCGGGAGGGCGGGAGGTCTTCAAGGGCCATAACAACCGGTACAGCGACTACAACCGCGCTACGCAGTCGCTGCGGCAACCAGGTTCAACGATGAAGCCCATTGTGTACCTCGCGGCTTTCCGTGGAGGCACATTCGACCTCGAGACCCTCGTGCCCGACGAACCTATCTCGGTGGTTAGCGCCACGAATCGTCCGCACAAGTGGATCTCGAACTTCGACGGCGAATTCAAGGGAATGATCCCAGTGAGGCAGGCGCTCGCGGAATCTAGAAATGCGGCCACGATTTGGATTGCCGAGCAGATCGGCATGGATTCTGTCTTGAAGACAGCGCGCGATCTGGGAGTCCACACGAAGCTGGAGCCGTACGCGAGCACAGCCCTTGGAGCGTCCGAACTCTCTTTGCTCGAACTTGCAAACGCATATCGCGTAATGGCCAGCGGCATATCCGCGGACCCCCACGTGATTGATCGGATCGAAGACGCGGGCGGAGAAATTGTTTACAGCCACCAGCCGCCTTGCTGCGGTCTAAGCACGGCCGATTTTGCATTGACGATGATTCAGGAAGGGCTGCGCGGAGTCGTGCGCATCCCTTCGGGGACCGCGCATGCGCTGGACTCGAGTGCCTTTCCCATCCCCGTGATGGGAAAAACGGGCACGACAAACGGCTACCGAGACGCCCTTTTTGTAGGATCCACGTACGGGCCCGAGGGGATCACCGTGGCAGTACGCATCGGCTTTGATGACAACCATTCACTGGGAAGACAGGAAACCGGAGGCCGCGCCGCGCTTCCCGTGTTCAGAGAAATCATGCTGAATATTTACCATGAGAAGCTTGATGGGTCCGCCCCGCGCTTCCCCGTGGAAATAGAAAAGGACATCGACGCTTACTTGAGTGGCGAACTCCCCGGAAGAGAATCGCCCCAGCTCCCGAATTCGCCGGTTGGCATTGGACTCAAAGAGTTTGGAAAACAGGGTTGCAGCTTGGCGATGACGTTCATACCAACTACTCCTTGCATGTCACCTGGGAACCTTCCGCACGGCATCTACCGCAGCACAAATGAACGCGGCCATTTGCTAATTACCAACGACTGAACGCCGTTGGGCAGACCAAAACCTTCTTCGGCATCTCATAGAAAGCGACGGAGTCCGCGCTTGAAGTCGTGTCCTTTTCCGCAAAGATGGCCTTCGGCAGATTCTCAATATTTGGAACCAGCCTTCCGTTTCTTCACTTTCAACTCATTCACGACGTGTTTTGCGTTGGGCGCAACTGCTGTGCGGGAGTTGTTTATAGGCAATGCGAGAACTACGGACGGAAAGTCTTTTGGTTTTTCTCTCGAGTCACCTCGAGGTCATCTGATTGCTTCTTCTCAAGTTCGGCAGCGATTCTAGGACCGTTTTGCTTCGCGAGCAGGCGAGCTTCGGCGATGGCAAGCTCGGCTTCGGCATTTGCCTGCTTGGAGTAGATGATGAGCCCAAACCGATCGGTAAAGTAAGAACGGACGAGATTGAAAGAATAGTGAGTATCCTCCCACGAAGCGACGAGTCTTCCCTTTGCGTCATAGGTGTCTTTCGACGCGGGATCAACAACTGTCGCAACACTGGATGCGGGCCCGTACTTCGCGGAGATGGAATTCACCATGTCTGACGAGGTGAGCCCCTCCGTAGAGCCTTGATCGTACGTGACGGACATTTTGTAGAGCTTGCCGTCGTGGAACGAGAAGAGAATCTGCTCCACACTTTCCGATCGAAAGGAAGTCCCCCTCAGGTTCGGGGGCCACCATGTCAGCTCCTGAATGGGCGATGGACCCGCGTGAGCGACAGTGACATCCGCCAAGTTCTGGTCTGTCTGTTTAAGAACTGTGGCAAGGCTTGCGCCGAGGGAAAAACCGCGATAGTTGGAATAATCCTGGGCTCGGATCGTACTGGCCGTAAGAAGCAGGGAGCCAAGGATGAGAATTGAGCTGGATAGTTTGTTCATTTTCAGATCTCCTTCAAATTGCCAAGAACCTGAATCCCAGGAGCTGGTTGCCTTACCGCGTCCTCAGCAGGCGCAACAAATGTGGGTCCTTCCTAAAAGGCATTCTGGGTGCGGACCATATGAATGACTTGTTGTTCTATGAGAGGACCGAATCTCGAAATACCGTTTGACTTCAGAAGAGGAGTTACTCTGAGTATAAACATGAAACTCTCAAAGACTTGCCAGCGATCCTGGAGGAGGAGCGATTTCCAGCTGATGAGGAAAACGGCGAGGGGAGGGATGCCGTCCGTCCCAGCCATGGTGCCGGACAATATCGCTCCTTCTCGCCGTCGACCCCTACATGGTAGTTCCTCTGAAAATGAACGACTGTTCAATATCGGACACTTCGGAGAAAACTTTTCTGATCGGCGGCGACACTTCGTTTAGGTGAGCCAGCTGACAACCGCAATTTCCGCGCTGGGACTTTTCATTTCGAAATTGCTTCCCCACGGGAATTGCTGCGTGAGGATCCGACTGGAATGAAGCAAAACTGCCATTCACGGTCCGGCGTTCCGTCGCATATTGTCGTGGTGCAATGAAGAGTGAATATGTCCGAGGATTGTTCTTTCGGATGTGAACGATAAAAAATGCGAACTCAGCTCCCGAGAGGCATAGGGACAACTTATATCCGGGTCGAATGGGAAATCGGGGGCACATCGATGCCCCCGAATACTGGCCGTCCACTCTGTTGAACCGGCCAAGACAGGCCGCGTAAAGGCGATACAGTTACTGCTTTTTCTTAACTGGCGGCTTCTTTTCTCCGCCCTTGATACTAATCAGAGCCAAGAAATCCTTGGCGTTGAATGGATAGCGCCTGACGGACTGTTGTCCGGTGGTGCTCAAGGTGACGTCCACGCGGCGATTGTTGGCTAGAACCAGGACGCGAAGATTGCGCAGCATTTTTTGGCGATCGGCGGGGGTCAAGTCGGGATTGTCCGCCAGCTGTTCCTTGATTTGGTCGGCGGTCAGTTGTTCCTCTTCGCCAAGCGCCTTCAGCTCGAAGTGATCCGCTGGAACACCGTGTTCCACGAGGAAAGCCTTAGTGCGCTCGACGCGGCGCTCAGTGAGTTTCTTGTTGTATTCCGCGGAGCCGCGCGGATCGGCATGGCCGCTAAGGATTAAGTGAGCGTCAGGCATGTACTTCAGATAATTTAGGTAGTCCTCGGCCAGGGTTTTCAGGATGTCTGCCTGGCTTTCGAGAAGGCCACCCTCGGGATGTTCGGCCGTGGGCCGAGCGGTCTGGAAATAAATGCTGTGGAGAGCCAGCTTGGCTTCCAACTGCTTGATCTCGGGAGCCGGGGCAGGTGGCGGCGGCGGAGCTTCCACGTCCACCGTGGTGGTGGAAGAGGCCGTGAGGGCCGGACTGCGGTCGTCATTAACGTTGCAAGTAACGGTGATATGGCCAGGTTGCGCGCCTTGTGTATTCAAGGTAGTGGAAGCACCGGTGCCGGAGATTTCGCCTGCTGTGGCGGAGTAGCTGTAGATAAGTCTGCGGCCGTCGGGGCTGCTGGCTGTCGAGGTGATGGTTGAGGAACCGCCTGTTTGGACGGTGGCCGGATCCGCTGAACACGAAATGATCGGAGGACGTGGCGCTTTCACGGTAAACCTAGCGCTGCAGGATGCGGAACCATTTTTTCTGCCATCACTTAGATTGGCAGTGACTTCATAGGAGCCCGGTTCCAGGCTTGCGGTGTCAATTTGAGTGGAGGCTTCGCTGCCACTTACTTTTACTCCCGTGCCATTCCAACGGTATGTAACAGGGCGCTTGGGATTGAAATTGGAGCCAGTGGCAGTCGTCGTCACGGGCTCGCCAGCAAAAACCTCAGTTGGCTGTACCGAGCAAGCTGCCGTGGGTGGTAATGGAGCTTCTCCGCCACCGAACATAAAAACGACGCCCGTTTCTGCACGGAGGCCGCGGATATCTGTGGACGGCGTCACGGCCGGAGCACCAAACCGATAATCTGAGACTACAAAGTCAGCTCTTATCAACCGCAGGGCAAAGTGCCTAGACAGGTTGAGATCAACACCACCGCCGAACATTGCGCCTAACTTGTTGACATTATGGAAGGCTTCCGGCGTAAGCCGATGGTCGCCCACCAAGACCTCCAGAAAAGGGGAAAAACGATGGTGGCGAAACGTTACCTTCGGGCCGATGGAGAAGTTGTTGAGTCCGGCGTCATCAATTGTTTTGGCTACGGTGGTTTCACCGCTACCCCAATAGTCGCTAGTATCGAAAGAGATTCCCAGCCAACGGTTGAAGTCATAGGTTACGCCGGCGCCAATGCCGCGGGGGTTCGATTCCAAATTGCTGCTCAGGGGTAGCAGCGCGCCTGGAAGTTGGCCGTTGATAGTCGCGCCGGGATAAATGTAGGAGTATCCGCCGAAAAGCTCCAGCTTGGGAGGGGGCTGGTCCTGAGCTGCGGCGAGGGTGGCAAACATGCACAGGGCGGCAATCGTCCCCGAGAGCAGTGTTAAAACACGGGCAAGGCGGCCCTTTGTATGAGATGACATGCGAATATTCCTCCGAACTCTGATAACAAAAAACCATTCATTTCGAGCGGTCCCGTTAGCGGATCAAGCGCAACCTGATGTGCTACCGAATGCCTTATGGACAGGAAGGCACATTCACCGTATTGCTGATCAGGGTGACGGCACCCGTCCGGGCTAGCGCTCTGCCATTCAGGATGGCGCCAGTGTTTAACGAGATAGATGCCTGAGCCATGATGGTTCCTGCGAAAGTTGTGTTCGTTCCCAGGGTCGCTGAACTGCCTATTTGCCAGAACACGTTGTGCGAGGTGGCGCCGCCTGCCATGATGACTTGACTGTTACCGGCGGCGGTGGTGAGTGTGGACACGACCTGGAAGATCCAGACCCCGCTGGAGGGGCCGCTGAGGGTGAGATTGCCGGTGATTCCCAGCGAGGGCTGGGCGCTGGTCGTTTTATAAACGCCAGGGGCGAGAGTCAACCCGCCTATGTCCGCGGGAAGGATGGCGCCGCCTGGTGCTGCTGCAGCATCGTTATAGGCAGTGGTTAAATCAACCTGGGCGCTCGCGGCAACTGAATCGGCCGCATGTAGCGTGCCCGTTAAATTTCCCGGTGGAAATCCAACTATCGCACTTCCTGGCGACACGCCAACATCTCCACTAACGTTGGTAGGCGCCGCAGTTGTTGACGTGTTGGTGACCGTGGAGCCTGCCAGAATGCCGAAACTGCAGGCCGCTCCCAGAGGTATGGCTGTACCGGGGGGAACGCAAGTAGGTGAAGTTGTGAAGGACCATACGAAATTAGCGGCGAGCGGGGTGCCAGAGGTATTCGTCGCTCCGGTGGTAATGGTGGCGGTGTAAAGAAGGCTGGGCGAAAGAGCGCCCGAGGGAGTGAAGGTGGCAACATTGGTGGAAGCGACGTAGGTGACTGTCCCAGCTATACCGGCGCCGCCCGTCCCAGTCAAAGTAAACGTCGTGGGGTTGATGGTCGCGGGGTTCATCCCCGTACTGAAGGTTGCCGTGATGACGGCGGTGTTGGGACAAGTGAGTGTAGAGCCGTTGGGAGGAGTTACCGCGATCACTGTGGCTGGCGGACAAGCCGGGGATGTTGTGAAGGACCAAAAGAAATTGACGGGCAGCCCATTGCCGAAGGTGTCCTTCGCCCCAGTGGTAATGGTGGCGACATACAGGGAGTTTGGCAAAAGAGGGGCGGAGGGCATAAAGCTGGCAACATTGGTAGCCGCAACGTAGGTGACTGCTCCAGCCGCGCTCGTGGCGCCGGTGGCCAATGTGAAGGTCATGGTGTTGATGGTCGCGGGGTTCATCGCCTTGCTGAAGGTTGCATTGATAACGACGGGGTTACCGCAGGTGAAGGTAGAGCCGGTGAGAGGATTTACAGAGATCACTGCGGGCGGAGTCAGGGGGTTACCGGGTTTCCCTGCGCCGGAATTCGCGTCCGGGTCGCCGCACCCTGCCATTAGGACAGCCAATAGGAACGCCGGGATCCAAATCTTGCTCACCTTGAATATGACGCGCATCGGCTTCTCCTCTTCACCCAGTTACAAAACTCCACACACTTCTTGTAGCCAACCGACGACGAACGCGGACACGTATTGTACTAACTTCTTAGTAATACACCGATTTATTACAGCCCCAGTATATTCATCTGCCCCAGTTCCGCCGTCTGTCCCGAATTGAACACTCGTGAGGGAACACCCGCAAAACGATTGAATGTCCTCTTTTGCACAGTTTCGGGAGGAAGCGCCTTGTTATGCTGAGGATGGCCGTGGAGCAGTCACGTGATGGTGGCACCCCCATTTCAATATGAAACCAGCAAGCCCCAAGAAAAAAAGTAAAAACGGCTCCTTTGACCCGCAGGTCTTCCTCGATACTGCAGGTGTTTCGAGAAAAATTGTGGAGTATCGGCGGAACGAGTCGATTTACTCGCAAGGCGACGCCGCAGAAAGCGTAATGTACGTCCAGAAAGGCGGCGTCAAACTGTCCGTGGTAAACGGGTCAGGGAAGGAAGCGGTGGTCGCGATGTTTGGCCCGACTGACTTTTTTGGCGAGGGATGCATGGCGGGCCAGACGGTGCGGATGGGCACGGCTGCAGCCGTTACACCAACCACGATTCTAGCTATTGATAAGAGCGAACTACTTCGCGTCCTTCATACAGAGCAAGAGTTATCAGACCATTTCATCCGATATATGCTCGCGCACAACATCCGGGTGGAGGAAGATCTAATCGACCAGCTTTTCAACTCTAGTGAAAAACGCCTGGCACGCACGCTTCTGCTTCTAGCGCGCTATGGAAAACAAGATCAGCCGATTCGCACTCTGCCGAAGGTCTCCCAGGAGACTCTGGCGAGCATGGTGGGAACTACACGTTCGCGCGTGAATTTCTTCATGAACAAATTCAGAAAACTGGGATTTATCGAATACAACGGCAAAATTACGGTCAATAAGTCGTTGTTAACGGTTGTCTTGCACGAATAGAGTTATTCGCTCCTCTTCGTAACCCGGACTTGATTGGGTCTTGGCCGAAAAGTGAGGGTGTCACTGCGCGTCCAAGCTGAGCTCTTCTTGGACGACGATGCGGTGATTTTCCGCCAGTCAAAGATTCACAGGAAAACCAATGTCCTTGCCCAAAACAATGCTCCCCTCGGAAACCATGGATTTGATGGATTCGACGTCCCTTGTATTAGACGAGACGGTGCTCAAGCTCACAGTTGCACAACTGCGCGCCGGGCTCCCGGGGAGAATCGCGATCGTCGGCAACTATCTTCCACGGCATTGCGGAATCGCAACGTTCACGACGGACTTGTGCGACGCTATCCACGCGGAATTCGGTGCTGCGGAACTGCTGGCGCTGCCGGTCAACGATACGGAAGAAGGCTATGACTATCCGGCCAGGGTGCGGTTCGAGTTGTCCGAAGATAGCCTGGCATCCTACCGACAGGCGGCCGACTTTCTGAATTTCAGCAATATCGATTTAGTCTGCCTGCAGCACGAATACGGAATCTTTGGAGGCAACGCCGGGGCACACATTTTGGAGCTTCTGCGGCGTCTGCGAATGCCAATCGCAACGACGCTCCACACCGTACTTCGCGACCCAAATCCGGCACAACGCGCCGTAATGGAGGAAATTGCAACACTCTCGGACCGGCTCATTGTGATGAGCCAGCAGTCCTCAGAGATCCTGCAAGAAGTGTTTCACGTCCCAGCTGAGAAGATCGATCTGATTCCACATGGAATCCCGGATCTGCCGTTCACCGACCCGAGTTTTTACAAGGACGCCTTTGGTACGGAGGGAAAGGAGGTTTTGCTTACGTTTGGCCTGCTGTCCCCGAATAAGGGCATCGAGAATGTCATAAAAGCGCTGCCGGCGATCCTGGCGCGGCACAGCAATGTTGTCTACATGGTTTCCGGCGTAACCCACCCGCATATTTTGCGGCAAGACGGAGACAAGTACCGAGAGTACTTGCAGAAGCTGGCGCGCGATCTTGGCGTTGAGGCCAATGTAATTTTTCGCAATCGCTTCGTGAGTCCCCAGGAGATGGTGGAATTGATCGGGGCGGCGGACATTTATGTCACGCCCTACAAGCACAAGGGGCAAGTCGTTTCCGGCACGCTGGCTTATGCATTGAGCGCCGGCAAAGCTATCATTTCGACGCCCTACCTGCATGCCATCGAACTCTTGGACGACGAGCGGGGCGCGCTTGTTCCCTTTGACGATCCCGGGGCAATCGCGGCAAAAACGGTGGAACTGCTGGACAATGGCACCGCAATGCATGCCATGCGGAAACGCGCTTATCTATATGCGAGAGACATGGTTTGGAGCCGCGCAGCACAGAAGTATATGAAGAGTTTTGAACGCATCTATAACGAGCGTTTGCGAAATCCGCGCGCCACTTATCTAGCGCAAAACACCGAAAAGAAGCTCGACCGCCTTCCCGCTATCAAACTGGATCACCTGTATCGAATGACTGACCATACGGGAATGGTGGAACATGCGGTTTTCGTAGTCCCGAACTATCCGGAAGGTTACTCGACCGACGACAACGCGCGCGCATTGATCGTCACCACACTGCTGGAAGAGATTGGCGTCCACGCTCCGGCAAATTCTGCCGACTTGGCTTCTCGCTACCTGGCTTTCCTGTGGCACGCGTTTGATCCCGTCACCAAGCGCTTCCGAAATTCCCTTACTTACGAATGCCAATGGCATGAAGTGGAAGGATCGGAAGACAGCCATGGGCGAGCGCTTTGGGGGTTGGGGACCGTGCTCGGGCGATCCAAAAACGCGGGATTGCGAGGGGCCGCGGGCCGAATGTTCGAACTTGCTGTCCCCGCGGCTGTCGAATTCAAGAGTCCGCGTGCTTGCGCTTTCGCTTTGCTGGGACTCCAGGAATATCTCGACTCGTTCCCAGGGGACCGCGCTGCGCTGAGCGCCTCGGATGCACTTGCAAATCGACTCCTGAATTCATACCGCGCGCATCAATCGGATAGCTGGAAATGGTTTGAAAATGGGCTGTCCTACTCCAATGCGCGATTGCCGCAGGCATTATTGCGAGCGGGAGTGCGCGCCGGGAACGAGGAGATGGTATCGGCGGGACTCGAAGCGTTGGACTGGCTGGTCACGCTTCAGCGGTGCGACATAAAAGGCCATTTCGTACCCATTGGTTCGGAAGGCTTCTATGCCAAAACAACGGAGAAGGCGCGCTTCGACCAGCAACCCGTGGAGGCATGCGCAGCCGTGTCGGCAGCTCTCCAGGCCTACCGTGCAACAGGTAAAGGCCGCTGGCGCAAAGAAGCGTGGTCCGCTTTCAATTGGTTCTTGGGAGATAACGATCTGCAAATCGCTCTCTATGATCCGGCGACCGGGGGTTGTCGAGACGGCTTACACCCAGATCGTGCTAATGAAAATCAAGGCGCGGAGTCCACCTTGTCCTTTCTGATGGCGCTTCTGGAAATGCGGCAGCTCGAACACTATGACGGTACGGGGAAAACAATCTGAAGCGGGAAGCCCTTGTCTTAAAGCCTGAACAGAATTTTAGGAAAAGCCATCCATGAACGTATTGAGATTCTCGCCAAAGGCCACAATGATTCAATATGAAACCTTGTTTCAGCGGCATTCCGGTAATCCAATCTTGACGGGAAAGGATTGGCCCTATTCGATGAACAGCGTATTTAATGCCGGGGCGACTCTGCTACCGGATGGTTCCACATTGCTGCTTTGCCGAGTGGAAGACCGGCGCGGACTTTCGCATCTGTGCGCCGCGCGCTCGATGAATGGCGTTGACGGATGGCAGATCGATCGCGAGCCCACTCTGGCACCCGATGCAGATCGATACCCCGAAGAGATCTGGGGCATTGAGGATCCGCGCATTACCTACTTACCTGAACTCAAAAAATTTGCCGTGGCGTACACCTCGTATTCTCGCGGTGGTCCTGGAGTGTCATTGGCGCTCACGAATGACTTTCGGAGCTTCGAAAGACTGGGTGTGGTGATGTCACCCGATGACAAGGACGCCGCACTACTGCCCCGAAGAATCGGCGGGTTCTGGGCGTTGATCCATAGGCCGATGACGCCGCTAGGCGCCCACGTATGGATCTCTTACTCTCCGGATCTGCGTCATTGGGGGAACCATAAGCTGATGCTCGAAGCTCGCCGTGGAGCCTGGTGGGACGCCAACAAAATTGGGATGTCACCGCCGCCGATTGAGACTTCCAGAGGCTGGCTGATGATTTACCACGGGGTGCGAAGGACGCCTTCGAGTTCCATCTATCGTCTGGGCTTGGCCCTCTTCGATCTTGAAAAGCCGGAAAATTGCCTCGTCCGCGGGGATTCCTGGATGTTTGCCCCCGAAGAGGACTACGAACGGCAGGGGGACGTGCAAGACGTTGTTTTTCCTTGCGGCTACACGGTGGCGGCGGACGGGGATACCATCAATCTCTATTACGGCGCCGCCGATTCAAGTATTGCCCTGGCGCACGGCAGCATTCGCGCTCTCTTGAGCTGGTTGGATGCCAACGGGCATGCTGAGCATAGTAACGACCGCCGTCACAAGTAGGGCCCTCGCAGCGCCGCCGCGGAATCTTTGTTACAAACTTACACACAATTCGTCTTCACTCGCTACCCATGGTTCGCTCCGAATGATCTGAAAAAGCGAGAGGCCAAAGTGCAAAGGACAGTTGCGGTAACGCGACCCTTGCATACGGCCTCTCTCGAGAGTTCGGCAATGCATTCCGCCGAACTCTTTTCTGAAGATGCCCCGCGTACCGAGATTAGAAAAATCCTGGCATACGGGGTGACTGCAACTACCGGTTCGAGCCGCGTGCGGATTCGTTCACTGGTGCGCTCTTCTCGAGAACGTTCACGAGATGGCGGCCGGTACTGGGAACGCCAGTATGTTCGCCACGCACGATCTGACTTGCCTTGATAGCGTGGCCGTATACGTCCGCGCTGGCGTCGTCATCCGGGCGGATCGTGGAGCCTTCAAGCGAAACGCCGGCAAAGACGCCGCGGGAACGCGAGTAGCTGAGAATCTCAGCTCTCATCCAAGCGTCAGTATCTGCGGAAGCGTCGCGTCCTTTGGGGCCTGCGGCAACAGAAGCGTCTCCGCCAAGCTTGACCTTGCTGCTAAGGATCGAATTCATCCCGCGATCGTTCATGACCAACAGGATCAGGTCGGTTGATTCGCCGCCGATTTGGAAACCAACACTGCCGCCTTCGAGGGCGTACATCGCTGGTGCTCCCCATGCTCCGCGAAAGTGCTCACCGGTCCGGCAAACCATTGCACCGCGCCCGTAGCTTGCGCCTACGCCGAATGCAAGTTTTCCAACGGATGGAATCACGATCACGCACTCGGCCTTTTCCAGGAGATCATGAGGAATGCTTTCCGGGATGTCGAGAACCTCCTGCATGACAGTGCCGCATTCTTCGAGACGTTTTTGTTCCTTGTTTAATTCCCTGGCATAAACTGCACCTGCGACGAGCGCGAGACACGCTGCACTTGCTAGATATTTCTTCATCACTGACCTCCAAGGTCAAACTTCTTCGACAGACGTTTTGCTTCCGGACAGGTTCTTGGCTGAAGGACTTTCAACACGTTTAAGTCACGAGAGGGCCATGCGTTGCCCGACTCTCAGGCGGGTATTATTTCGATTTCGAGCTAAGAACTCTTCTTGCCCCCAACGATGAGCAAAGCAACTCCTCCAACTAACGCGAGCCCGCCAAGAATCGGCGGAATGGGAAGTCGGTCTTGAGTCTCCGTCGTAACATGCATGGGACCTACATCCATTACATGTTCGCGATGCGTGTAATTGAACCCGTGATAGGCGAGGGCTAGGCCGCCTAAAACTATAAGGAGAATTCCAACCCAAATAATCGGTTTCATATTCTTCGTTTTCGCAGCTAGACGATGCGCCTTCGGCCCTGAATCAAGTTGAATATGAATAAGACCAAAGCCACGATGAGGAGGACGTGGATAAATCCCCCGAACGTATAGGACGTCACCATTCCTAGAAGCCAAAGGACACACAAGACCACGAAAATAGTCCAAAGCATTGCAATTCCAATCTCACGAGAAACCCTTGCTTTGAGCGCTTGCACGGCGATTAAAGATTATCTCTGGTGGGTTTCAAGCGAACTCAATAGTAAGCTATGCGAATAAGAGGGTCTGTTCACTTGAGCACACTTTTGACTATTTCCTTGGGGAAGTCGCAGAAGGAGCGTGCTTGAGGCTGCGCAGGATCGTACCTAGTCGAAGGTATTTCGCATTTCCCTGTGGGTGCCTCGGTACTTTGCCTGGTACTTTGCTTCGGAAATCTCATCGAGCTATCGCTGGCCGCCAACGGCATTGGCGCCAGTTTTTCTCGCGGGTTCTTCGCCCACGATTCCCCCAACTTCACGTGCGCGGACGACGAGACGCTTCGGCGCCGGACCTACATAGTGGAACGGGAAGCACGTAAGCAACGTGAGGTCGTGCTCTGCCGAGGATTCCAGGACGCGAAGGTCCGTGGGGGCCACGACTTCGATCGACTCGACAACGTACTCATAACTGCGTTGCCGAGTCTTGAATTTGATTTCGTCCCCCACCCGAATGTCGCGGAGCGGGCGGAAAAAGGTGTCCCGATGGCCGGCTAATGCGACATTGCCCCGCTCGCCTGGCAGAGCCGAGTTGGAAAGGTGGCCGACAGCCCGGCGTAAGTCGGCATCGGAGTCGCCCTGAACCACGATGGCATCTAGCCCCACCCGAGGAACTTGAAGTTCGCCAAGCATATCGCCATTGGCCAAGATACGCGGGGTTGGCGGAGCGCTCGTGACTTCGAGTTTGTGGATTTCAACTGCCTGATAGATATGTGAATCGGCGAAAACGATGCCGGCATAGCCGAGGGCGAGAATCCCTAGCGCAAAAAACAAGTAGCAAGCACCACGGAGGATCTTCGTTCGCCACGGTGTGAGCACTTTCATTGGTGGAGGGAGTGGACTCATCTCGCCTCCGGCCTTAGCGCCGCGGAGGGCAGTTTTTCCGCACCAGGCGTGTAACCCGGCCGAGTTCGCACGCGTAACCGGCCGCGGCCTGGCG
This sequence comes from uncultured Acidobacteriota bacterium, assembly GCA_963843265.1. GTDB lineage: Bacteria > Acidobacteriota > Terriglobia > Acidiferrales > UBA7541 > Acidiferrum. The sequence goes on from CAWJJR010000013.1 coordinate 289,605, forward strand.
CAGTGACTTTTACTTCGACCTTTCGGAAAGAATCGGCATGATTCATATTCTGTGGCGCATAGCCAAGCATGTACTGCTCGCGAAGATCTCGAGCTATTTTGGTCGATGCGCTGGCAACGCTCTCGCCACCGTGCGGAAAGTATGCGATTCCACCTGTATCTTTGCACAGCCGCCGGAGGAGGCCGGGATTTTCTTCCTCGTCGTCCGAACCGACCAGCCCGATCGCATAGATCACCGCCTGTGATTGACGTGCCTGTGCCAACACCTGTGAGTACTTAAGATGGCTGGCATTGTCTCCACCGTCGCTGATGATAATGAGCGCCTTCTTGCTCAAGTGCCCGTACTGCAAGTGAAGGAGACCCTCGCTAACCGCATCGTAGAGCGCGGTTCGTCCTCGCGCGGACACGGCGGTAAGTGCTTCCCGAAGATCTTTGGGATCGCTCGAAAATGCTTTACCCCGCATGAGTTCAACAGAAACGTCGTCGTTGAAATCCACGACGAACATTTCGTCGCGGGGATTGCTCGAATGTACGAAGGAATTCACGGCCTCGACGACGTCCGCGAGCTTGTTACCCATGCTTCTGCTGTGGTCAACAATGAGTCCGAGTGTGACCGGAGTATCTCGCTCTTCGAATACGGTAGGATGTTGCAGTCGGCCATCTTCAAATACTCGAAAGTCATCACGCTTCAGACCAGCGACAAATGCTCCGCGCGAGTCGGTAACATTGACGGGAAGCAGGACGAGACTGGTATCCACGGCAATTTCTGCTTGGCCCCCGCCGTTAACGGGAAGATCCGTTGTGAGAGACGGCGCGAAGCTGAAAATGCTCAGAAAAACCAACAAAGGAGCAAAGAGAAAGTATTCTTTGCCCAGATAATAATGGTTGCGCCGGTTTGGAATGAAGATCACGAGAAGACCTTCTCACAGCGCGGACGTGATCGTGAGATCGCGTCCGCGACGTGGGGAGTTGCGTTCGCTTACGAAGCGAGCTTGAGGACAAATACCAGGCCAAGCGCAAGGCTGATGAATAAACCACCGAGCAATGCAATCAGCGGCATGTTGCTGGCAGTATGCGGCAGTTCGTTGGCTTCCGTGGCCGGAGCAGCTTGGGCCTGCGCAGGAGCTGCATCTGCGACGGGCGCCGGAGTTGTATCTGCGGCGGGCGGCGGAGTGGTCTGAAAAACCGTAACTACTTCCACTTCCTTCTCGTCGGGCGTGATAGCAACGATCGGGGCTGTCTTGATCGCGTTATCATCTAGTGTGTCAAGTTCGACCGCCGGAACGGCGATTTTCTCAGTCTGTGCCAACTGCATCGCGCGAACCTTTGGGTAGACGAATTCCTGCCCGAAGTTATCGCCCGGATAAAACCAAGCGCGGAGAGCTTCCGGAGAATCGCCCGGTCGTTCGTTGAACTTCATAACGGTATCGCCCGTGGGCTGCAATCGGTAATCATTGATAGCCAGGATGGTGGCGATGATTTGGGTCCCGTCTGCATTGAAGATTTGAACGATATGGCGATCGGCAGCTGAATCCAACAGTTTGAACGTGTACGTTCCGGCGGGAAGAACTCTCCCCGGAATTTCGACCGGCTGATTGAAAGTGACTACAGTTTTTTTGTTCCACTCATCGGCTCGAGCGCCAGAGGCTAACGTGGCTCCGAGCAGTGTGAGTGCAAACACCGCGAAAATCGTGTTTACGAACTTCATTTCCATTTCCTCCCAAGACTTTACGAATCGATGTGTTGCTGGAGGAAGTAGCTTAGTACGCCGCGTCGTCAGATTCTGTGCAGTTGAGCACACTTTTGCTGTTTATTTGCATGTACGGCGAGGAGGAAGAACCCTCGGCTGAAACAGCGTCGTTTTGGGGCGAAGTACGCAGATTCGGAGCCAAGCCCGTCGAAAACCGCTGGCAACCGCTTGTATTCGATGAAGGGTTTGTCCGGGGCTCAAGGCTTTTCGTATGTGGCGATCAGGCGGCGGGACCATGCCATCACCTTTCGCGACGCCGGTCCAGCCCCGTTTGCCAACTGCTCGCTAACCCACCAGACGAGGACCGCCGCAAATACAAGCAAGGCCAGAAGGAGGAAACCCACGCTAAATAGAGCCACGGAAACCAGGAGTTCGCGTACGTAGTAAGAGCGCAGAGCGAGCGCCACCATCGTGACGGCTAGTCCACAGCTGCGCTTGCTGATTTTCGGTATGGGCAACGACTCCCCTTGGCCTCGCGGCCTTATCTAGGCAACTGCTGGAAGACAGCGGGTGCAACGCTCGCACTTGGGGTGATCAACTTCAATTGTCCCAGCGACACCAAAACGCTTTGCCATTGCCCCGCGTCCTTCTTGGTGTCAAAAGGGAGAGAAAGATCCGAGTAGAAGTTGAGGATATTTCCGCGCAGATCAGGTGAGGTCAGATCAAACTTGTGTTCCGCTAGTTGTCCCAACAGCTTTGCATAAGTGTCGTCCGTCAATGCGTACTCGCCGGCCTGGGTTGCTTTGCCAGTGTCAAAATCCGTGTTCGCAAGTTCCAACGATCCAGCGCCGACTTGCTGTAAGTAAATACGGTATTGGTCCACGGTCGTATTGATACTCTTGAAGTACAAGTCTTCGGTCTGCGCCGTCGGGTTGTTGAACGCGAGCGCCTTGAAGGGTCCAATTTTCGGCATAAATCGCAAGATCGCGGACCACACGCGAGTGCCAAAATCCGGCTTTGTGTAGTCCTTTCCCCATTCTTTTTCGTATTGCGACCGCGAAAGCCGGTACAGGAATTTCTTTTTAGCAAAATCCGGCCGCTCCTTCATAATGTCTTTCTTGTGGGTGCGTAGTGCGATCTGCGTCATTTGGGGGATCATGCGGCTGACCGCAAAACGATACGAGCCGATGGCAAGGTCCTCGTGGGTCAGCACGTCTTTCAATTCCACACCGTAAACGATCGGGAAAGTCCTCTCCAGCAGGGATTTGGATACCTGGAATCCGATGAAATCGTGATACTGCTGGGAGGCGTACCGGTTCTTTGCTACTTGCACCATGTCGAATCCAAACTCCGTCTTCAAATGCGCGGAGTGATTATCCTCGTAGGTCACGGAGTGTCCGTACTTCGCTCGCAGCTTGGGATCCTGAATAGCCACGGAGGCGTTGACGGCGGGATGGCCCGCGATATCGGACGCATAGTGCGCCAGCGCACCAAGGGCAAAGGCGAACTCGTCCGCATCCTGACTCTGCGTTAACAGTTCTCGAACAAAGTCACCGCTGCGAACGTAGTGCACCAAGTTGCTGAATTCCGCGCTGCCAAAGGGATAGTACCCGAGGTCCTGGATGACGGCGCCCCCATAGGCGTACGAATGCGCTTCGGTAATCTGAACTTCGGTCAGATCCGGAAAACGCTTCAAGAGCAGTGGGCGAATTTCACTGGCCCAAAGCAAATCCACGATTTCTTCGTGCGTCAACACGGAATACGCCAACAAGCCGCTGCTGCACAAGAGCAGGATGAAAAGAGTTATTGCTGCGCGGATGATCCACAGGCGCCAGACGATGCCAGTTGCATTCTCCGGCAATGGTTTCCTACTTCGCTCTTCTGAGCTCATAGGCAAGTTTCTTCGCTTCCTTGATTCTCTCTTTGTAGAAGGCCGGACTGATCAGGACCTTTTTCTTCCCCACTCGCACGTCTGCTCTGAGTCCTCGCTTCGACAAGAACAGGGAAAGCGCCGAATATGTCTTGAGTTCTTTCTCGAGAAACTCAATTGCATGTCGCCTCGACTCATCCATCGCTGACCTCCTACCTGCTAAATGTGCCCAAGAAGTACGAGGATCACAACGATAACGAGGACAAGGCCCACACCGCCTGTCGGCCTGTAGCCCCAGTCTCTGCTATGCGACCATCTCGGAAGCGCGCCAAAGAGCGCCAAGATCAAAAAGATAATCAAGATCGTTCCAAGCATTGCCTGCTCCTTTTCAACTGAATCCCTGCAGCGGGAGTCGCCGCCTCTCCGGCCGCATTTCTATCCTTTGATAGATTTGCGCGCCGGGTTTGAGCCCGTGTTCGAGCAACCCTGAGGCCTGAGGCTCAAAAGCTACAGCACAACGCAGATCGCGAAGCGAGCGCCCGGATAATCCGAGTCGCGGAGGCTGTGGTATCCGCGACTGCCGGTTCCGTCACACGGGCACTTTGCGCACTATCCGATATTCACTTGGAACACTAAGGAAGGGTGGTCGTATGCAACTGCATACCATAGCCCATCCGCCCCCATAATGAAGTACACCTGCTGCTGGTAAAACCACGCCGGATAGGCTCCAGCATAGAACCAGTATCCGCCGTAAGAGTACTCCCGGCGCCCCTGGTAAAAGCGACCACCATTCTCTTCAAAGTGGGCATGATGGTCACGCCCAAACCTGCTTTCGGTGTATTCGTGGCCGCGACTATCTTTCTGACCATTGTGGGCCCACTGCCCTTGTGCTTGCTCGTGCTGCTGACCGTTCACTTGCTCCACGTGTGTCTGTTTTGTTGACTTGGCCTGCTGTTGTTGTCTTTCGGGCCTAGCTTGCTGCTCCTGTTTCGGAGCTTTGGCTTGCTGCTGCTGTTGCTTTGGAGCCTGCGCTTGCTGTTGGTGCTGCTGTTGTTGCTTTGGAGCTTGCGCTTGCTGTTGGTGCTGCTGTTGTTGCTTTGGAGCTTGCGCTTGCTGTTGGTGCTGCTGTTGTTGCTTTGGAGCTTGCGCTTGCTGTTGGTGCTGCTGTTGTTGCTTTGGAGCTTGCGCTTGCTGCTGTCTTTCCGGTTTGGCCTGCTCTTGTTGCGCAGGCTTCGCCTTTTCTTCCGGTTTTCCCTGGCCCGCGAGTGCCGGGGCAGCGATTCCAAGAAGCAAGAAAAACGTAGCCGTGTGAATCATTCCAGTTGATTTCATTTCTATATCTCCATTGCATTTACTTGTGCGCTCTGCACGCGTCCTGCGTGGTGCGCCTTTTGTTTCCGATCGTCGATTCCCATTCGAAGCTGCCGGTTTTTTCCCCGGCCGCTTGCGAAATCGTGCTTACGTTCCGACATGGATACGCGAGAGGGAATGGAACAATCCAAATACGTTGAGGAGCCACAACACCACCACAATCACCACGACTGCATTCAAGATCGACTTGATACTCCCCGCCATGGGAATGAAACTATTAACCAACCACAGCAGAATGCCCACTACGATCAGGGCTACGAGAATTTGAATGAGAGGCATACTTTTTTACCTTTCCGTCCGTTTTTCAAGACACTTCAACGCGAGTCCCAAGACTTGCGGCTTCTCTACCGAGCTCGAATAAAGCATTGAATCTCTTTGACTGGCCGCAGAGATGGGCTGACGACTCAGGCTAACCGTCCGATTCAAGTCTAGTTCAAGGTCCCCGAAGCCTTTGTGGTCTTGGATTTCAAGCTGAAGGGGATGGACTGGCCTGCACTGCAATCCTTCCAACGCAAACCCATCCTAGACTACGTAAACACACATGTCTGTTCACTTGTGTACAGGTCGCCTCTTAGTCTCGTGGGATCGCCTCTCACAAGACCAAAAAACCGACCGTTCGGTGCTGCTCTTTGCTTGGTTGTTATTGATATGCGACGATCCGGCTGACGTGCGTCCGCCAGCCTTGGGAAGGAACAGCCTTTAGGGTCGAACTGGAAGGAAGAAGATGGTCAGAAATTCGTGGGGGTCAAGCGTAGGAGCAAGCGCCCATGCACCACCTTGGAATGCTTCAAAGCACCTCGGGTTACTCGGTTATGTTCCACACGTATAAAAAGGTTGCGTCGCTGGCGGTCGCAACTTTACGGCCCTCTTTCCGAGTTGCACGATTAAGAGCAGAGCGAATTTTTTCTTTTGATCCTACGAGTTCAGCCAATGGAACCTTGATCGCCGCGCCAGCTTTTAGTCTGTCGAGGTCTTTGAGGATGGTAGTGACAATAAGTTTGTGCTTGCCCTTGCGTCCTTGCGGGACATCCAACTGCACCATCGTTTTGAAATGCGTAGGTCCGGTTTTCAACGGGGCGCTCCCCATATAGCCCTTCCTTACGATAAAACGATAAGCAGACGTAGCGTTATCATATCTCATCGTAGCGAGTCCTACAAGTGAAAAATCAATGGGATTCAAGCAGAGAATCGAGAAGGGAAAAATAGGGGGGGGGGCGAATCGGTGGTTCTGCTAAACGAGTGGCTCGCCGCCCTATAACGCCTCCTTTCGCCTCTCAAAAGATTCGAAAAGATCTGACCCGTATGAGTTTCCCTCTGCTAGCTTCTGTACAAGAGGAAAGTTCAAATGTTCAATTCGAAAACTCATTTCATGCAAGTTCCGCTGCAGGTCGTCAGGAAGATTGTCGAAGAACAAGCGGGAATGGAACCGGCGAGCGAACCGTACCAAGAAATCGATAAGGAAACGCTGAGCGAAGTTCTCTTGGAGACGGAAGCAGGATCCATCGCCCCGTCTGTCCCACTCGCTCGGGTGGAGCCCTCAAACTAATTATGAAACCTATAAACAAGAAATCCAAGACTATCTCCCGCGAAAACAGCGGGTTCGACGCCCAAGCCTTCCTCGATTCTGCCGGCGTGGCGAAAAAGATTACGGAGTTTAAAATAACCGAAGTTATCTACTCTCAAGGGGATGCCGCTAGAACCGTCATGTACTTACAAACGGGGGCAGTGAAGCTCTCCGTCGTTAGCGAGGGCGGCAAAGAAGCGGTCGTCGCTATTCTGGGACCGGGCGACTTCTTTGGCGAGGGTTGCCTGGCGGGTCATTCCGTTCGCATGGGCATTGCCAGGGCAGTATCGCATGCCACAGTGCTCGTCATTGATAAGAGTGAAATGCTCAAAGTGCTGCATGATCAGCACGACCTATCCGATCGGTTCATCACCTTCATGTTGTCACGCAACATTCGAATCGAAGAAGACTTGATCGACCAGCTGTTCAACTCGAGTGAGAAGCGGCTCGCTCGCACTCTTCTCTTGCTCGCTCGCTATGGTAAGGAGGACTTGCCCCAGGCGGTCCTTCCAAAGATCTCGCAAGAAACGCTGGCCGAGATGATCGGCACAACGCGCTCTCGCGTCAATTTTTTCATGAACAAGTTCAGGAAGCTCGGTTTCATCAAGTACAACGGAGGGCTGCAGATTAATACTTCCCTATTAAGCGTCGTTCTGCACGACTGAGGCGGGCCGCCATTTTCTCAATGGCGTTCTTCCATCACGCCGTCACAGTTTCGAGGATGCACTAAGAATCCGTCGGTCGAAAGATTAATTCATTGAAACCGGCCATCCGAGCACGTTCCCTCTCGCTGGCCCCTTTGCGGGGATAGCGCCGTTGACTTTATGGACCGTGTTCGCGTCGCGTTCGATTGCAATCGCGGCCAGGCACGCCGCCCGCTCGATGAGTTGAACCTCACCGCGAGAAGGGTTGCGCGGAGTACAACAATACATCTCGAGGGAGCCAAGCTCCTTGCCGCTCTCCGCAAAGATACCAACCGAGAAGAAGAGATACAGGCCAAAAAGCGCCGCGCTCCGCGCAACCTCACCGACACTTGCCGATTCGTCCTCCGGCAGGGAAACCAGAGAAACCATATTCACAATCTGACGATCGAGAGCGCAGCAAATTTCGTTCAGAATTGCCGGAACTGACGCCCGGGCGGAAATGGATTGAAGGATTTTCTGCTCTGCATTCAGCACATATTGAATCCGGCCTTCCGAATTTACAATCGCGGCGGGAATCAGCCACCTTTCGCGCGGACGGGATCGATTTTCATCCATTGGCTTCCCTTCTCTTCAGGTTCTATATATCGCGGACTGCAGTCAGTCCGGCCCGAACGGCTCTAGGCCGCTTGTCTTTCATCGCATAAAGGGCCCGGTCCGCGGCGTACAGCAGGGTCCCGATCGTTTCGGCGTCCTTCGGATGGCTGGCAATTCCCACGCTCACCGAAAGTGCCGGCTCTTCCGCCTCTTTCTCAAGCAGTTCGCAAATCCGGTGGGCTACCAATGTTGCGGCGGCCATCCCTGTCTCTGGCAGGACCAGCGCAAACTCATCTCCGCCATGCCGTGCCGCAGTATCAATGGACCGGCAGCAATCTCTGAGGATCTGCGCGAGCCTGCAGAGCGCCCGGTCGCCTGCCACATGGCCAAATCGATCGTTAATCTCTTTCAATCCATCCAGGTCCAGCAATATCAGAGAGAATTCCCGGGCGGTTCGATTAGATCGGCCAATCTCCGCTTGTAGCACCTCGAAAAGGCGGCGGTGATTGGCTAATCCGGTGAGCGAATCGCTTGATGCCTGATGGCGCAGTTGATCCTCAAGCGTCCGCTGTTCTGTGACGTCAACGGCAATGATTTCATACCCAGCAAAGTTTCCATTGTCGTCGTAAACTTCCCGGCCGCTCAACCTGGCTCTGAGCGTCGTCCCGTCCTTCCGCTTCCTTTCTATTTCAACAGGCTCGATTCCCTTCGCGTCGGGCAAGTTCCCCGACAATGGTGAGCCCTTACCGAAGTTAAAGAGGATCTCAGTCGCATGATGAGCTGCCAGGAGATCTTCTTTGCTTGCGTAACCGAGCATAGTTACCAAAGCTTGATTCGCGTCGATCGTTGCGCCTTCCGCGTTGCATCGATATATTCCGTATGCAGGATTCTCCAAAAGCGCGCGATACAGCGATTGTGAATGCCGCAGGGCTTTTCGGGCCTCTTCCAACTCCTCGCGCAGCTTGTTTTCGTTCAGTGCTTGGCGAACGGCCATGGGCAATTGCGCGAGGCGGTCTCTTTCAACGTAATCGAAAGCACCGTCAGCGGCTAGTTGCTCTATGGATTCACTTCCCTTGGCGCTGGCCACGAACAACAAGGGGATCTCCTGCAACTTTTGATGGAGCGCTTGCAATGCTTGCGATCCTTTCAAGCTCGGACAGGGGTACTCGGCAACAACCACGTCATACGATTGAGAATGAAGCCGTTCCCCACATTGTGCGAAATTCAATACAAAATCGGCGCTCACGATGAACTGCGCCTTTTTCAACTCTTCCACGCAGTCCTCTATGATTTCCGCGTCGCGGTGAACGAAAAGAACACGAAGCGGCCGGCGCCTGTGAGAGCCCGTGCCCACCGTTCGAAAGCTTGCCAGATCGGACTGTAATTCGGTCTGAGCCAGATTTGACATCGAAGCACCCATAGACTGCTGAAGCCGTCCAAACTTGCTCGGATGAGCGGCTAAGAGGTAGACCCCTTCGTGTTCAAAGTAGGCCGTAAACGGTACAGAGTCTGTCCCGTTTTGGACACTTGCAAAATGAGGTCTTTCCAACGAAACACGGGCCAGCGACCGCAGGGACCTCGCTCGAACACGCCAGCTCTTAGAACTATTACATGCCACTGTTCAAAATGGGACAGAGGATACGCTCTCCCTTGACGCAGAATCGGCTTGTTTTTTCGGCGCCAATGCCGCACCAGGAGATTCTCAATGTTGAGTTGCCCACTTTGCCATAGCGATCGAATCCGCAGATCGCGACGTCGCGGCATCCTGGAAAGAGGTCTTACGACCATGCTCTTCCTCAAACCCTTTCGCTGCCTAAAATGTGACTCGCGATTTTTCCGCTGGACACTTTCCGCCGATAGCCAAGCTTCCCGGCAAGCAATCACTCGCTAGGCTAGGCCGCTTCTCTCGAAAACGATTCTTCGCGCGAAATCGTGCTGTGCAAACCATTCTACAAACACGTCTCTGTTGCTTTGTTCGTAGGATTCACGGCAAATTATGTCGCCGTGTACCTCACGGAAATCCTTGCCACATTTCTAACCACTCTCGCGATTCTCATCTTTCTAGCCCCTTCAGCCTATGATCTCGATCTCACTCGAGCGAAGTCTGATCTTCTGCCCTCCGCTCGGACTTGGTTTCTCGGTGGGCTTGTTTTCGGCCTTGGCATGTTCGCATGGCCAGAGACGCCGCTGATCCTCGTGGCTGTCTTTCTTGTCTATGCGCTTCGCTGGTGGCGGAAATTGAATTGGGGAAAGCTCGGTGTAGCTGGTCTCTGGGTGGCCCTTGGCGTGTTGCTCCCGCTAGCTTCTTGGGCCGCGCGCTACGCCCTCATCCTCGGACGAGTCCGCTTCTTCTCTCCGCGCTATGCCGAAACCATCGGCGATGTCATGTCGCCCGGATATTACTCATGGAAGCAAACTTGGATGTTTCGTTCCCGAGACGCTTATTTCTTCACGTGAAAGCTGCCATCCGCCCCAATTGCGCTCAGCGATGTTCCCGCCCACGCCTTCAATTCTTCCCAGGAACGCGGCCTCGGTACACCCCTGCTCGAACTTTACAATCGCCGGTGAGATCTTGGTAGGGGCGGTGGGGATCGAAAACACTGCCGGGCGGAGTTTCAAGAACTCAGTAGAAATGATGGGGAACGCTAAGACATTGAAAAGTCATAATAAGAAAAACCAAGGAATTCTTATTGGCCCCTCAATGGCCCCTCGTTTTTCCAGTGCTTAGATTCCATCGTAGTGATTTTCTCGCTACCCAAAAGACGGAGGTCGGCTTCCGGTCAAATTTCGCGGCGCGGATGGCAAGCCGACTACCGTACCTCCCCGAAAAGCGAGTGTTAATCTGAATGGCTGGCGCCTACGACCATCAGTCAGCGGGAAGCTGACGCTGCTGCTACCGACGATCGTTCACAAGTGCCTTCTGCACGAGCGCGTGCCTTTCTGCTGGCAACTTCGGAGGGCCAGCGGGCGCGGTTAATGCTCCCAAGCGGCGTGCTATCAGGAGTCGAGTTCCCTGTGACATCGAAATAGGTCATTTCGGCGGCATCAGGCTGAAGCTGGGAATTCCGCAGGAGGGTAAGGCGCCCAACTGTGTGAACAGGCGCTTCCTCATCGTGCCAGTCGACACTCGCGTTTTCGATCCAGAAGTTGGCGTCTCGATGCTTGCCCCAATACGTCATTCTGTCGGCATCGAGGAATTGGACTCCAAAATCAAAGCCACTCATCTTGCCATCTTCCTTGAGGTGCCGAATCAATTCGTCCTGTAGGCCTTTCGGGTTACCCCTCTGAAGAGGGCGCGCTGGATTGTCCGAGGACGGCGTCGCCGAATACTTCACGACATCCATCGGTCCGTGACGAAACGGAACGTTGCTCCCATACCGAAGTCGCTGATAAGGTTTCATTTTCTGGTGCATCTGTACTTGCACCAAGGTCATGGTCCGCAACACTCTCAACTTGTCCCTGAACGACAGAGACCACAAGCCAGCGGCGGGGTTGGGGGCCGTCAGCAGTTTCATGATCGCCAGGAATGCAGTTGAGTCGTTGATGGGCAGCGTCCTAGTGTTTTGTAATGAAAAATCTTGTCTGCCGGCGTTTCCGTCAGGGAGAGCCCTGCCCTCGCAAGTGAGATCGACCGAGAAAGACAACGATCGGACATCCGGTTTAAAGTCAGAGTTTATTTTCGGATCGGCGTTGCCAAACCGCACAGTGGCCGGATAAACGCCAGGTTTTGCGAAAATTCCCTTTGCGAGCCGGGCCGCGAGCACAGGGTCCCTACCGGACGTGACATCCAATACTTCGAATTCAGCTCGGGCGCAGACTCCCTTCGCATGAGTTCCACGGCAGAGCGGTCGGTGCTGCTGGTCGGCGGCATTCTTTTGCAGCAAAAGCGATTTTTCGACTATTTCGTCGATGCGGGCCTGCTCTGCCGCGAGGTTGCGCTCAGCATCGCTGGCGGTTACGCCAAACCATCTAGTCAAAAACAACATGGAATGCCCCCTCAACCCAATTGGGCAATGAACTTGATCGCTGTAATGCTTGGAAGAAAACAATAGGCCGCGGCCTTCGTCGTTACGAAGCTTGAGAACCCGATAACTTTGATTGGCGGCGCGCCATTTGGTTGCGGAATCACGAAAATGCTTTCCGCAGGGTCCTGAGTGCCGATCATCGGATCCTTCGATTTTGGGTTCAACCTAACAGCCCCCGCGAATTCGCTGTCATTGACCCAATGTCCCAAGACGAATTCATATTGATTCTCGATGCTGGAGTTAATGAAATAGCCGAGAAGCCCGCGTTCGATGCCGTCGTATGGTTGCTTCGGATCGAAGTTCGGTCCGTAGGGCATGCCACGCCGGATTAGCCGGTGAGTATTGTTGCTGCCGCCGGGTTCGCCCTGCCCAGTGACGGGCTGGCCACGTGGATTTATGCGTCGCATGTGCGCGCCAACAGGACAACGTAGTCCCCTTGGATCGCCTGACCCGTCTGCATTCACGTATTCGTAGTCGTTCAGCTGTTCAGGTAAAATTCCACCCGGAGGACTGTCTGTTTCTGGCGAGAGCGCAAGAGGAACGCCGTTCCGCCAACGGCCACAGATTTTGGCGGCAAGCAGTTCGGGATCGATTTTGTCCTTGTTCGATTGCAGGAAATTCTCGAACCCGACAACGTCCGTCATGATCATTTTGAAGACGGCAAAGCTGCCGTTCAGACCCAGCTCTCGAGGTTCCGGTACAAAGTAATTCTCGGCATCATCTTGCAAGACGAAGAGCCATGGTTCGCATGGCTGCTGGTGATCGGGCGGATAATGTTCTGGACCGCCACGAATTGTGGTCATGCTGATGCCGTCTGTGTAGCCGAAGGGAACCTTTGAGCAAAACGTGGGCTTGCCATCCTGCATTTCGGTCCAGGCCATCCCGTCTGTGCGCCAGTTTTCGCGAAACGCCCCACCCTCGGCAAACAGAGCAGAGAGCCGATCGCTGTAGCTCTTCATCGCATCCGGGCTGATTGCGTGCAGCGTCACCAGGACGTGATCGCCCCCCTTCCCAAATGAGCCGACCCAGTTCTGGGGACCACTAGCTCCAGTATCGCCTACCAAATTCGCTCGTTCGGCGGCGCCAGCAACGAACGCGCCGAACGACCTAAAAGCGAGAGTCGGCGCTAGATGCTTGATTTCCAGGGCAATCAGTCCCGGCCAAGTGATCCCGACGTTGAGGCAATAGTCGGGCTTGCGGCGGGGAGGCTGGGCGGGATCATCTCCGGGGCCAGGCGCGAAGCCTACGTGCCAATCTTCGGCAGTGGTGATCTGCGGGGCGTCAGATTCGTCGCCGCTGACTAGCCGCCCCAGCAGTTTGCGCGCTGTCGAAGGTACGCTCACATTTAGTAAGAAATGCCGCACCATCGGCATCCTGTAACCGCGCAGGATGAACCCCTGGATATCAGCGAGGTCGAGTGTGGAATTGGCACCTGATCTCGAAGGGAGATTAGACCCCGTCGTATCGTGCTCGCCTCTTCCAAACAGACGGCCGAGGAAACCCTCGCTTTTCTTTTTCGGCGGCGCTTCCGTCTTGGTGTCCTGGCTCACTTCCTGCCTCCTTCCCGATCCTCGCTCCTAAGTTGGCGTAGTCCATCGCGTCAGACCGGCGGCGGCCTTGGAGGGTCGCTATGCAGCCGAGGCTGCTTGTGCTTTGCTATCGGCGATCAAGGCAAGAATGTCCTGAACGCTTAGACCCGGACACGCCTGATAGAACCCAATTGGAGTGCGATTTGCACCCGCCGCGAAATCAATAAACTCCTGGAGGTACTTCCGGCATGGCGAGGGTGGCGCGCCCTTGGTGAACTTGAATAGAAGATCGAAGACCTGCCCGATATTCTTGGTGAAATCGGAAATGTATTTGTCGAAGGAACCGTCATATACCGTGAAGAAACCAACCTGGTCGTCCTCCAGTGGCACGAATTGCGCGAAGTGGGGTGTGCCAACTTTGTCCAGGTCTGTCGTTGTTCCATGACCTCTCGCACGCAAAATTAGCTTTACCTCCGCGAAAGCAAGACGTGATTTCATTGGCAGGATCACGAGGAATGGGTGCAGTTCACCCGCGCCCGCGACATCCGCGGCAGATGCCAGAGCCTTGATCTCCTTGGCCGTCACGCTTGGATAGGCGGTGTAGAGATTTATCGGATCGAGGAGATGATCAGCAGCCCATTCGACGAATGCGTCTGCGTGATCCGCGACCGGCGTGAGCGGTGGATCGACCACGTGTTGAAAGATCGCGTCGAACACCGGGCCAGCTTGTTTAGCGAAATCGGCTATAAGCGGAGTGAGCTCGCCGTCGAAGTCGCCAAGAAATAACAGAGTCCTTTCGCTGAGGACCGTGAAGCGCGAGTAGTGAATCGTGCCGATCGCGTCCGCCGCTTGGAACAGGGTCGGCATCAGCGGTGGAAGCTGCTCCGCCACTGCCTTTGCGTCTGCCGGCGACTTCAATGGAAAGCTCAGAGTAAAGTGGTTCTGGCTCATCGCGTGTTCTCCTTCGTCATGGTCTCAAATGATCCCAACCGCTTGTTTGTCCTCGGCCTCGTTTCTGTCAAAATAGACACTGCGTCGGGCTCACCCGGCCCGCCGAGTCATGAGCTGCGGCAGTGGCGCTCGCCGCAGTCTTTTGTTCAGCTTCGGACAACTGCGAACCCCCGAGTCTGAAGGTTGGCTTGTTGATCGCGCCGCTGGGCGAGCCCGGAACTCCACTTGTTTTTTGATCCTCCATCTTGTTCTAGCTGTGCTCGGACTCTTACTGACTTCGTACCCGCAGTCTTCGCATCTTAAATTTCCGGATAGAAAACCAAAGTTGGGCGTAGGGAGCATTCCTTACCTGTCCTCGTGCGGATGTCGCCTTTTCACCTGCGGACATTTGACGAGACTGGCTCTTCGACCCAAATGTTGTAACTGTCAAAAATGACACTTAATTGCGACCGTCTTATGCGCCGAGAGTGAGTTTCGCCAGGCACACCAATGCTGGCCCGCTAGCGAACTTGCCGTGTGCGATGCCGCGCCTTAACAATCAACCGAACAGAACTAGGGGTTCCGCAATTTCAGGGAATCATTCCGCAATCGAAGAGTTTGTTGGCAATGGGAGGCGCAATTTTATTGATGAAGACAATCCGCATTTGTGGATCGCTGTGGAGAAATTGCACCGCTTTTATTTCTTCGGGACTCGGTGGAGCTTTTTGGCCGGCCTTCTCCTGCAATTGCTGGCAACTCGACTGTTGGTATTTCAAGATAACCTTATTCGCTATCTTGTCCAGGATCGGGTATTGCTGTTGAGCCTCGGCGTTGCTGGATCTGAGAAATGTGGCGGCTAACGTCAAGGCGGTAAGCAACGCGAGACCGACGATCCAGGGGTAGAAACGGTTCATCATGACTTTCTCCTGTGCCTTAGCTTAGTCTTGTCTTTAACTTCCAGACGTTCTACTTCGGTTGAGACCCCGCGTAATTTTTCATCAACTTCGAAGGCGTCTACTTCAAGTTCGACAAGGCTTTCTGCTGACTTCCGCTTGAAATTTCATAAGAGACCGGGAGACAATAAATCCAATCTTCTTACGCCCCTATTTACTGTTGATACCGAAGTGAAGTCGACTGGCAGAAATGACAGTACCAAGCCGACCATAGGTCTTGGCATTGTTGCATCCGAGTCTGACATAAAACGTGTTTCTCTGCCGCAGCGTGGCCAACAGCCATCATGAATTTCGGACGGGATTACGTTTTATTTATTTGCATGCTGGCTGTGTAACGCGGCGAGGCGGTGGATGTCAGGCGCGGCGTTTTTTCAGCGGTTATCGCTCGCGATTAAGCCCGCCGCCAGCAAAGCCAGTTGAACCTCGGCTTTGCATCGCTTGCGGGACAACCGCAACCTGAGGATGCCGCGGTACATCGCACGCAGCTTGGGGGACAGGCATGACACGCTTGATTACGAATCGTCGGCAATCAGGTTCGATTGCTATCGTAGACCTATGCGGAAGGATCGATCTGGGTGAGGCGAGTCTGATTCTTCGCCAGACCATACGCGAATTAGTCGCGAGTGGCCAAACCAAAATCCTCCTCAATCTGTGCGAAGTGGAGGCTATAGATAGTGCGGGAGTTGGCGAACTGGTTGGCGCCTACACGCCGGTAATGGCCAAGGGTGGCGCGTTGAAGTTTTTGAATCCCACGAAAAAGGTTCTTAGCATCCTGCAGATCACTCAGCTGGACAAAGTCTTCGAGATCTATACCAACGAACAAATGGCTATTCAGAGCTTTCCCGAAGCAATCCACGGGTGAGCCGCGACATGCTTCTTTCGGCATTCGATGTGTCCCCGCTTTACCAGCGCATGATTACTCGTATGAGAACATCTGTTTAATCGCTGGTTCTCCGAGCCTTAGTTAGGAAGGGGCAAAATCGAAATGCACCATCACTGATATTGTTGTTTCACAACGACTCTGGAATGTTAGCGAACGCACCCACTTTCTCCTCTGGTACAGACTCTTCCGTGGTGGCAGTGAAGTCGATCGTTAGGAAAGTTATGTCGTCGCGTTGTCCTTGTCCTTTAGGATGTTCGGACCAGTTCGACAATTCATCGAGCAACGAATCGGCAAACCGGTCCGCTCTCAGAATATGGTTGGACTGCAGAAACCCTTTAAAAAGATCTATGCCAAATTCCTGCTTCGCTGGGCTCTCAGTCTCTACTATTCCGTCGGTATAAAGAACAGCCTTATCTCCTGGCTCCACTTGTATCTGCCCGACAGAGTAGGTTGCATGCGGAAGTAAGCCGAGTGGCAAGCCATTTTCCACCAACTCCGAGGCACTCTCCGTTGATGCGCGCCACAGCAGGAGCGGCGGATGTCCCGCGCCGGCGTAACTCATGCACTTCTTTTCCATGTCCACAAAGACGTACACCGCCGTCACATAATGATGCTGGAACTTTCCGCGCAGGGCTTCATGCAGGCCAGCGAGTACGCGCGCGGGATCAGAAGCGTGAGCGCATTGAGCGGCCAAAGCGACCTGAAGCATGGACGCGATCAAGGCTGCGGCCAGGCCATGCCCGGAAACATCCGCGACTAGAATACCCACGTGTTTCTCGTCCGCGACGATAAAGTCGTAAAAATCACCAGCCACCGAACTCATTGGAAGATAGCGCGCAGTAATTTCCAGACCCTTGATCCTGGGAATCACCTGCGGCAAGATGGATAATTGAATCTCGCGAGCCATCTCGAGCTCGTTATTTATGAACAGGAGCTGCCGAGCCAGCTGTTCGCGGGCTTCGCGAAGCACGAGATGTGTGTGGACGCGCGCTTTCACCACTGCCGGTGAAAATGGTTTGTGGATGTAGTCCACAGCTCCGACCTCGAATCCTTTCGTTTCGTCATCGGTCTCTGTCTTCCCGGTGAGAAAGATCACGGGAATGTCCCTGGTCTCCGGCGTGGCTTTCAGGATGCCGCAGACTTCGTAGCCGTCCATCTCAGGCATCTCGACATCCAACAGGATCAGGTCCGGCTGCGGTTTGGCTTTTACTAGGTCCAAAGCCTTTGCGCCGCTCGTGGCAATTCGGATCATGAAGTCATCCTTCAGAATCGAGCGCACCACCTGAAGGTTCGCTGGAGCATCATCCACTACTAATATAAGTTTTTTTTCAATGGCGTTAGTCATTTTGCTTGCTCACAATTTGCACCATAATCTTTTGCCATTTCGTCTAATTTCAAAAGCGCACCATCAAAATCAAACTGGCTTATGGCCTCTTGGAGGACTTTCATTCGCAGTTTGTCGCAGACGCCCGCGAGGGTACCTTCCATGGCGAGAAAAGCCTCTTCAGCGCCGCCGTCGCTCGACTCAAGAAGGGCCCGTAGGTGTGCGATTGCCGCTGATGCCGCTCGGGCATCGAAACCCCGGTTTCTTTCAGCGTCCCCCGGCCGGTCAGACGGGACATCACGCATGGATTGCCGAATGGCCTCGACCTGGCGGCTTAAGGCCATAACGAATTCTTCGACCAGTACTGGAACGGCCGCATCCTGCTCACGCATTGCTCGCTCCAGCTTTTCCGCGGCAGAAAAAACATTTCTCAGTCCTATATTTCCGGCGACACCTTTGACTGTGTGGACCGTTCGTTCAGCCAGTTGGCGGTTCCCATTCTCCATGGCGGCCAAAATTTGAGAGGGTACATCGCCCTGCTTGGCGGCGAATTGCACAAGTAAGTCGCGATAGAGTCGTTTGTTCCCGGCAAGGCGCTTAAGCCCACCGGCCATGTCAACGCCGTCAATCTCGGGGAGGATTCCCTCATTCGCCCGATTCGCAGATTTGTCCCCGGAGCCGGCCGCTTGCGCTCGCCGTGGCCTAGCCCAGCGCAACAGTGTCGCAAACAGAGCATCGGGATCGATCGGCTTGCTGACGTGGTCGTTCATTCCTGCTTCGAGGCAGCGCTGTCGCTCCTCCACCAACGCGTGAGCAGTCATGGCGATAATTGGCAGTCCTTGAAGCTGGGGCTGAGCCCGAAGCAGTCCCGTAGCCGTGAAACCGTCCATATCGGGCATTTGCAGATCCATGAACACGACTTCGAACGGCGGGGGCTGTTCACCTTCTGTCAGGATTCGTACGGCTTCGCCACCGTGATTCGCGATTCTCACAGTGGCGCCCGCACTCTCAAGAAGCTCGGTTGCCACTTGCTGATTTACTTCATTGTCTTCGACAAGGAGGATCCGGATCCCGCTAGCGTCCGGCGAGCCATCATCGTTGCCGATGGTTCGCGACCGGCCGCCCTCTTGCTCCGCCACTCCGAACAGATCCATCAACGTGTCGTATAGCAGAGATGGACTCACAGGCTTCAGGAGATAGCCCTTGACACCCATCTGCTCCGCCTGTGATCGAATGTCTTCCCGTCCAAATGCAGTCACCATCACGATACTGGGAACGTGCTCTAAACCGCCATCACGCAGAATCATGCGGCTTGTCTCCAGCCCATCCATACCGGGCATGTGCCAATCCATGAAGACCACTTGATAAGGATCTCGCGAATCAGCAACGGCCAGTTCTCGCAGCGCAACTTCGCCTGAGGAAACCGATTCAACCCTGAGAGAGAATGTCTTGAGCGCTTCGCTGAGAATCTCGCACGCCAGCTCGTTGTCGTCCACGACTAAAGCCCGGATACCTCCCAGATCTGGTCTGAGCCGGTTGCGCTCTGGTTCTGCCGCCCTTACCCCAAACCATGCAGTAAAAAGGAAAGTACTGCCTGTACCATAGGTGCTCTCGACCCAGATCTCGCCGCCCATTAGCTCTACGAGTCGCTTCGAGATGGAGAGACCCAGTCCCGTGCCGCCGTACTTTCGCGTCGTGGACGTATCCGCCTGGCTGAACGCCCGAAACAAACGGGCCGTCTGCTCACGCGTCATTCCGATGCCGCTGTCACGTATTGAAAACTTCAGTTTGATCCGGTCCACAATTCTTTCTTGAATGGCGGCGGCCACGACTACTTCGCCATGATCAGTAAACTTTACGGCGTTGTTGACCAGATTGATCAGAATCTGGCCTAGCCGCAATGGGTCGCCGACAAGTTCGGGGAGGTCATGCGGCGAGGCGAAGAGAAATTCTAGGCCCTTGTCGTGAGCTTTCTGACCGACCACGGTGGAGAGATTTTCGAGGACATTATCGAGCCGGAATTCTACATTTTCCAATTCAAGCTTCCCAGCTTCAATTTTTGAGAAGTCTAGAATGTCATTGATGATGCCGAGCAGGGTTTGCGCGGCAACTCTGGTTTTCGTCAGATAGTCGCGCTGCTTTGGTGTCAACGCCGTCTTCAAAGCCAGGTGTGTCATGCCCAGAACGGCGTTCATCGGCGTCCGTATCTCATGGCTCATATTGGCAAGAAAGTTGGACTTGGCCTTCGTGGCCGCTTCGGCCACTTCCTTTGAGCTAACGAGTTCCCCCTCGAGCCGCTTGCGTTCCGTAATATCTTCCTGCAAGGAGGCCACATATTGCGGTCTGCCCGCCGCATCGCGGAGCAAAGAGAATCTCACGCTTGTGACGACGATGTGGCCGTCTCTCCGAATCAAGCGTTGCTCCCATTCGTCTTTTTCACGCTTGCCCTGGACGAGTTCGCCATACCGTTTCGCGTCCGAGTCACGCTCATCAGGATGCGTAATCTCGTCCCACGTCTCCAATCGTCTCAGCTCTTCCTCGGAGTAACCCAGCATCTCTTGCAGCGCGCGGTTGGGGCTAAGTTCCTGTCGATCGACCTTGAAGACACCGATCCCGATCTGAGCATTCTCAAATATCGACCGAAAGAGTTGCTCGCTCTCCTGCAAGGCTTCCGCCGTGCGCTTTCGCTCTGTGATGTCTGCCACGGTTACAACAGCCCCCGTGATTTTTCCGTCCTCAAGAATTGGAAACGAAGAATATTCAACTGGGACTGGAGTGCCGTCCCGGCGCCACATCACTTCATCATCCACGCAGCAGCCCTCGCCCTTTTTGAATGCGCGGTAGATGGGGCATTGATCCAGTGGGTAGGGGGAGCCGTCGAATTTGTGGTGATGCACCAGATCATGCATATTGCGGCTCAAAGCTTCTTCGGGCCGGTACCCGACCATCTGGCATGTGGCCCGATTGATGAATGTGCAGTTGCCCTGCAGATCGATCCCGTAAATGCCCTGCCCTGTAAATTCAAGGAGCAACTGCATCTGTTGCGTGGCGCGGTTTCGTTCCTCCTGCAGCCCCTTGTAGGACTCCAGCGACCGTGCAATGTCCCCGATCTCGGAGTGATCGTCCTGAAACCCAATCTCGATGCCCGGCTTTGCCGCGAGAAGGTCGCTTAAGCTACGCCCGAGGGCAGCCAGAGGGGCCACCATTTTTGTCCGGTAAAAGATGAGCGCACACCCGATAGCCAGAGCATTCAGGACAGACGCGACGATAGCAAGGTTGACACTCCGCTGGGCCGCTTGCTCTTCGGAGAGGGCTTGGCCAGCAAGACGGCCGTCCAAGCGGCGACGGAATTCATCGATGGGATCCATGATCAAGGCTTTTGACTTGAGGTATTCCTCGCCGTACACATATCCCATCGCCTTCGTAAAATCTTTGCGTTCGGCGGCCTCGAATGACTTCTCCTCTTGGGCTATGAGAGCATCGGAACTTCGCTTGGCGCGGGAGATCAGTTCGTTCTCCTCCTGGGTCAGGCCAAGTGCCTGCAGACCTTCCACAGCGCGGTCGCGGCTACGCCCGACGTCAACCTCTCGCAGGAACGCTTCACGGTAATGGGGATCACCCGTGGCCGCGAATCCCCTCGCCGCTGCAGTCAACTTGTCGGTTGCGTTTGCAAGCTGGATGCTTAGCAGCAGCGACTGCGTCCTGGCGTTCAGTGCCGCCGTTTGCCGATGTCTGAAATACCCAGAGACGAGTACGCAGGCCACGGACGCCAGCGAAAACGATGCGACGAATATACTGACGACTCGGTTGGCCCTTTGAAGACGCATTATTCTTCTCTAGAGTCCGCAATGGCCCGCAGCCCACACCCCCAACAGTACTGCCACGAGCCAGAGCGCAGCGCTATCCTCCTCTGCGACTCTCGCCAAAGCGGGCCTTGAACATTGCCAATTGGCTCGCTGGGTTTGGTTAATGGCAGGCGGTCAGTCACAACTCATCCTGCGAGGTCGCGGCCAGCGCGCCACCTTCTCCACGAACAAGTCGCGGAATCCAAAACAATGCTATCGAGTCAAGAGCTTAAGGGTATTGTCAGTAATGACAGTTCGAATCACCGAGCGTCAGGGAGGGGGATCTGTCAATACCAGGAGTCCGCATCCGGCGTTGCTAGCCGCCCATTCGCTGGTAATTGGCATTGGAAGTGGTCACTATGAGCTGCTTTGCGCTGGCGTTTAGAACGGTCTGTTGAACATAGTTGGTACCGTCCGGAAGGCTGGCCATCTGAACCTGCAACGTTACCGCGTCTTTTGCTTCGCCCATGTAGGTATTGATGTTCAGCGAGATGATCTTGTGCGCCGCCGTATCGAAACTAAGGGTCAGCTGATCGCCAGGTTGCGCATAATCCCTGAAAACCAGATTTACGATCCCTCCTGCGGGATTCAACGAAACTTTGCCGGCCTGGTAAGCTTGTTCCATTTTCTGCGGGTCTGGCGGCACGTACATGCTGAGGAGGCCCTTCACGTCGCCCATGTAGTCCTGCATCTCTTCTTTTTTCTTCGCAATGACTCTTTGCTTCATCCTGCCACCGCTGGGTTGTTCGGCCGGAGGACCGATGGGAGTCTTCTCAACCTGCCCGTCAGGGCCATACTGGCAAAGTTTTTGAGATGGAGGCTTGGCATCTCCCTTCAGATTGAGCTGCGTAGTTTCCGTCCATTGATACTGTTGCAACCTCTGCCTATTTTCCGTCACAGCTTGCTTCACCATTGCAAGCTTCTGTTGAAGTTCACTATTTTGCGCAAGCGCAGGGGCGGGTGCCGTGAGCCCTACTCCCACGCCAATCATCATTAGGCTCTTGTAAATCGAGACAAAGGTGCGGGTGAGGGATTGCTTTCCGGATCTAACTGGAAAACTACAATTCATTAGACTTCTCCTTTTGGTGCATCGACAAAGCGCCGTTTTTTTCTGGACTATTTCTTGGGTGGCGGCGGGGGAAAGTTCTTAAGTAGCTTGGCCATTGCCTTGTCGAGCTTCTGCATATCTTTCTCCTGATTGCCGCTCGGATTCAGAGTTTTCTCCGCCTGACCCCGCCAGACGAGCTGCTTATCCGAGGGATCGTAAAAGTCGACGGCCAGCGTCCCATTCTGAATCGTCGAGCTCGTGACGCTTCCCATGCCACCTCCAATTCCCCGCATCCCGAATCCGTTCCATTGCCGTTCCTGATCGACCGCGCATTGGTAGCCGACGTAGAGATCGGCCTTGTCGTCGGTCTTGATATATCCTTTGGCGCTAAGCTGCGCATCGATCGCCTGCTTGATCTCCTGATCAACAATTTGGCTCGGGTGCACATTCTCCGGGATGCTGACCCATTTATACGTATGGTATTTTGAGAAATTGGTACCGGGCATAAAGTTGTATTTGACATCCTGCGCGAGCGTAAACCCACATGCAAGCAACGTTAACGCCAAGACCAACGCGAGCTGAACCACTCCGCTTTTCGCCTTGCAAATCATAATTGACTCCTTCCATCAACTATTCCTGCTGCTTTTTTGTAACTGCTTGATTTCTCCGTTTATGCCGCAACACCTCTTAGTTGCCCTTTTGATTCGTAACGATAACGCTTGGAGTTTCGGCTCTAGCTTGTCGAGGTTAGTCCGGACCGTTCCCCGGCGCGGAATCAGATCATCTTCTGCCGATGTCGAGGAGCTTGCTTCGAAGCGGCGATGAGAGTCCTGCTCACTTCCAAGAACGCCTCGGCAGTCATCCCTCATTCATTCATACAAATACAGCAGCCCACGTACCCACGGAACTGTTGGTCGCGTCATATCCCGGCGTCCTCACGTCAAGAGCCTAGCGCTACTCCCCGAAGAAAGAAGAGCGCTTCACCTTCTCGATGGAACGGGCCCCGAGCGTCCAAATTAATCGGCACTCTCGCTGCACGCCAGTGTCAGTTTTGACAGCCCCAGCGGCCTACTATGTAGCGCGGATTACATTCCCAAATTGATGGAGCGCCCGCAGTCGTTACCGGAGAAGTGCCGATCCTGCGATTCTCAACGTCCCATTGGGTGACTGCATAGGAGTTAGTCCCATCGGATTGCAAGTTGGGGCGGTTGGTCATCGATTTCGAGCGAGCAAGAAATCTATGTCCGCGTGTTCTAATTGGCCAATTGAGCGAGAGCGGCCCGCAGCGGTGCGCTAGAGATCCTAATTACCCCGCGGTATGGAGCGTACAACTCCAGTATCAAGAGGATCGCGCAAGATACTGACAGCGCGGAGACCAACAAACTGGTCACCACCGTCCCATTCGCGGGGGCATACAGGCCGAAGCTAATGAAGAGGGCGGTGAGCCACCAAACCAGGATGATGAGCATCGGCATGGATATCGAGTTGGAGCGCTGTTCGTAAATCAACCAGCGCGTTTGTCTGATCTCCTTCAGAGTGCTCAAAGCTTCGGCCTGCAGCAGGCGTTGCCTGTCATCCTTCGGCGTGAGCCCTCCAATTTTTTCGGAAATGGAGTCCAGTTCCCGGGTTGGAACTGACAAATGCGTGGGATCTGCTGGCTTTTTGGGGTCCAACTGATCGATTATATTGGCAACGACACTACGGAGCAGGTTGCGTGCCTCCTGCGTATCCGGGCCATAATTCGCCGATATTCGGTCCAGAATAATGATCTTGGATGACGTTGCCGTTATCTCACTACTCACCGCGTCGAACGAACTTTTTGCTGATGAGATCAGCAGGCCAAGAACCAGGGCAGTCATTGTTGCAACAAGCCCCATCGCTATCCTCACCACGCCTTTCGATTCCTCACTCAGATGGTCATGAGGTAAGAGCCTGCGAATACACATCCCGAGCAAAGCACCTCCAAACACGCATGCGAACACGATCGAACTCGTTGCAATGGAATTCATGGTAGCTCCCTGGCTGGCTTCATAACGGGGGTCATAGAAAAAATCCCCTTACCGAAGTTCACCGCTGAACGTTCAGGCTAGCTTTACTCGTGTGAGACTGTGGCGTCGAGGGCTGCGGAATGGAACTGTCAAAACTAGTAGGTCTGCGCTCGCTCAAAACGATCTAGGCAGGCTCTCACTGTGCTGGATGAGGCAGCCGTTAACGGAAACTACGATTCCTAATGTCTGGTGCCCCTGGTCCCAAGAGTTCGATTGCCTGTCTTGCCACATGTTCCGCGTAACCGCATGCGCAAAATAGAACCAAGGGAGGCAAATCAGAACTGGCGAGGCCGAAAGTATTAGGAGGTGTGTAATCAAAACCATGTCTAGTCCACAAAGACATTTGTACACTCGAAGCTATTTCGGGGAGTTCACCGCTGCGCCGCTCATTGAATGGCTTAACTCGCCGAGCAGGCCGGCCAGCGACCCGGTAGGAGAGCTAGTTCGTTTGAATGCCGGGCTTCCACTGGAAACCACAGAGCACGAGGTTCAGAGATATCTCGGCAGACTGGTGCGCAATGGCAAATTCGGCGACGCGCCTGTTCTCGTCGAAGCCAACCGAAATGGCTGGAAGATTGATTGGAGCCTAACCGTGAGCTGTCCTGCTCAAAATGACGCTAATTCGATATCTCTTTCTCTGTCTCCTCCTGCATCAAGTCCAATCTTCGGGGTTCTCCCATTGTGCTGGCTCAGCCTGAAATGGAGATGTGACGTTTTCCGTTAGTGAAGATTCCGCCCCTGCGGGGCGGGGATTTTCAAGGCATGAGGATCTATCGTCCGATGCCTGTTTCTGGATGTTCAGCGCGAGAGGATCAGCTCCCGCGCTGATTCGCATCGGCTCGATGAGTCCTACCAGGTTATCCCTCAGCATGGTTGCATCCCTGCAGAGCCCGCCTCTGTTTCACCTGGCGAAGTCATTGTAGTCGCGTTCGAAGAATGTGCAAGCGGCGATACGGCCTCCCGTCGGAGCCGCCGCTGGTGACGTGCTTCCTCGAGCTTGCGATCGCGTGCCGCGTGGATCTCGGCCTGTCGTCCGGCGAGCATGTCCTGCGGCGTCACATAGCCGATGGCACTGTGCAAACGTACGGTGTTGTAATGCTCCACGTAGGTTTGAATCAGACGCAGCGCATCTTCCCTCGTCAACGGTGTGCCGGGCCGGATGCACTCTGACTTTAGGGATTTGTGCCAGCGCTCCAGCTTGCCGTTCGATTGCGGATAGTAAGGAGACGTTCGCACATGCGTCATCCCGGCGATGCGGATGAACTCCTTGAAGTCTCGGGCGATGAACTGCGGTCCATTGTCGGAGATGATGCGCGGTTTTGCTTCCGGATATTGCTCTCGTGCTCGTTGCAGAATGATTTCGATCTCCGCTTCGGTCATCGATTCCCGCAGATCCCAATGAACGATCGCGCGGCTGTAGCCATCCAGAATGCTGCACAGGTAGTAGAACGTGCCGCTCACGTTGATGTAGGAAACATCGATATGCCAATGCTGGTGCGGCTGTGGTGGCTGTTCGAAGCCGGTTCCCTTGCGCGACGGCTTACCCTTCCATCGAGAGAGTAACCCGGCCTGCCCGAGTACGCGCCAAACACTGGAGGGGCTGACGGCTACCACGTCAGCGTCCAGCATCATGAACGTCAATCGCCGATAGCCTTCCAGAGGATGTTCCCGGTGGAAGCCGATGATGGCTTGCTTCTCCCACGGTTGTAGCCAGAAATCACGGGGAATCCAACCGTTGTGTTCATTGACCCGTCCGTAGCGTTCTCGCCAGTCGTAGAACTTGCTGGCTCGCAGGCCCAGCCAGTGGAGGAATCGTCCGGTGCCGATCTCTGTTTTTTCTAACCAGCGCCGGACGAAATCCACCACCAGGTCCCGCACATCGTGCGGCACCCACACTTGGGTCAGAGCTCCCCAAGACTTTTTTTTAAGGCGATGTGCTCGGCCATCAATTCGGCCAACACCTCGTCTTTGGTCTGGATCTTCTTCTCCAGGAACTCGATCCGTTGTTGTTCGGCTTGGTGGTCCGGGCGGCTCTTGCCAGAGAAGGCCGCAGCGCCATTCTCGAAGAACTCTTTTTGCCAACGGTAGAATACCGTTGGCTGCAGTCCCAGTTCATCACACAGATCGGAAACCGGCACTTTATCCAACAAGTGCCGCCTCAGGATGGCAACCTTCTCTTCTCCGGTGTAGTGTTTTCGCTCTTTTCTCATGCGTCCTCTCCGTTATCTTAACGGAAGAACGCCTTCTCCAGTTCCAGCTGAGGCAGGACACCATGACCGAGGAACTCAAGCACCGAATCTAAATTGTCGGCTGCTTGTTGATCTGCTCAACCAATTCCACCGGACCGGCAGGAAAGTTTTCGCAGCCGCACGCCACGAAAACCAATTTGCCAACGAGCAGATCGAGCGACGTAAACGAGTGCTGGCAGCCGGGGCATTTCAGATACAGAGTCTTTTTCTCCGGGTACGTTAACAACGTGACGGGCCAGAGCAAACGAAATTCCAGATTGCACGCTGGACAGTAAACCAACGTGAAGTAAGTCTCGCCTCGTTTGTTTTTCCACAACTTGGCGCGATACGGCTCTACCGACAGTGGGGCGGGCATCGAAGTCTCCGAGGTAGGACGGGAAGTGTCGTGGGAGAACGGGGAACGGAATTCTACCGCTTATCCGAGAGTTGCGCAAAGACCCGACCAGAGTGGGGTGCACCCCATAGAAGTGAGAACTGCGTGAGAATAGGGTGGTAAGAAGGTATTCTTACGGCTATTATAGCCGTAAGGAGGGACCATGCCCGATTCTCGCGAAGTTCCGGAACGTATTCGTGATCTCGCTACGCAGCTGGCGCAAGCTAAGCCCATGCGCCGAGGCTCGCTCTCGGAACGTTACGTCAAGTGCAGTAAGCCAGGCTGTCCCTGTGCCAGCGACCGCGACGCACGCCACGGCCCGTACTTCAGTCTCACCCGAGGAGTCGGGGGGCGAACCGAATCTCGCTTTGTTTCTGCCGCCCAGGCTGAATTGGTGCGCCGTCAGGTCCAGGCCGGCCAACATTTCCGACGTCAAGTGGAGGCTTTCTGGGAAGCTTGCGAGCAATGGGCCAATGCCCAACTCGAAGGTCCGGCGGCTTCCGAGGCCGCCCAAAAAAGGGGCTCCAGACAGCGTTGGAAGCCGAAGTCGCCCAAGAAGTCGAAGCCCTCTTAGCCGAATTTTCGCAGCTGGGGACGATTTTCGGTATTTGTGCCATCATGTTCGCAGTTAACTCGTGTGTTTCCATCGCCGCGCTCTGAAAAAACCGTAGAGTGAAGACCAAGTGTCTTCCCTTTGCCCCTGGATTTCTGGCACGCTTCCGTCAGCATGTTTCTGCGCAGCATCCATCGAAAAAAAGACGGTAAAGATCATCGCTACTTCAGCATCGTAGAAAACCATCGCCTCGCTTCCGACAAAACGGTGCAGCGAACCGTTCTCTATCTCGGCGAGATCAACGATCAACAACAAGTAGCATGGCGCAAGACGTTGTCCGTGTTTGATGAACAGCAGCAAGAGTATGCAAACTTGAGTCTGTTTCCCGACGACCGCGAGATTCCCGCCGATGCCATCGATATTCTGCAAGTGAAACTGAGCGGTCTCGAACTGCGACGTCCTCGCCTATTCGGTAGCTGCTGGTTGGCGTGCGAATTGTGGCAGCAACTGGGTTTGCATGAGTTTTGGGACGCTCGCCTTACGGGAACACGGGAAGAGGTTCCTTGGGAAAAAGTGTTGCAGCTCCTGGTGGTGAGCCAGCTGCTGGATCCGACGAGCGAGTTTCGTGTCCATCGCCAGTGGTACCTGACCACCGCCATGGATGCGCTGTTGGGAACGGACTTCGCCGTGGCCGAAAAGGATCGCTTGTATCGTTGCCTGGACCGCGTGCTCGAACATAAACAGGAACTCTTTCTGTGGCTGCGCCAGAAGTGGGCCGATCTGTTTAAGGCGGAATTCGAAGTGCTGCTCTACGACCTGACCAGCACGTACTTTGAAGGCGCCATGGAAGAGAACCCCAAGGCCAAGTACGGTCACAGTCCAGATAAACGGACGGACTGTTTGCAGCTGGTGATTGCACTGGTGATTACCACCGATGGTTTTCCGTTGGCCTACGAAGTGATGGATGGCAATACCAGCGGTCGCACCACCCTGCGCGGTTTTCTCGACAAGATCGAGAAGACCTACGGGAAAGCAAAACGCATGTGGGTGATGGATCGCGGCATTCCGACCGAAGAGATTTTGCAGGAGATGCGAGACCCGGCACGCGAGATTTTCTATCTGGTGGGTACACCGAAAGGCAAGATCCAACAGTATGAGAAGAAGTGGCTGGATCTGCCCTGGCAGAAGGTTCGAGATTCGGTGGACGTAAAACTGTTTGAGCAGGACGGCGAACTCTATGTGTTGGCCAAGAGTGAAGGAAGAAAAGCCAAAGAGACCGCCATGCGGCGCAAACGTTTGGCTCGCTTGCTCAAAAAACTTCGTGGCATGCGCCGAAACCTTCCTTCTCGCGACCAGTTGTTGATGCGTGTGGGCGCCGCCAAAGCAACCGCGGGCCGCGCATTCCACTTCGTGCACCTCGAAGTGCCAGAGAAAGACCAGCAGGTGACGCGGGAGACCTTCCAGTTCCGTGTGGAGAAGAAAAAGCTCCAGGAGGCGGAATGGCGCGACGGACACTACTTGCTGCGCTCCAACCTTACCGCCGGAGATCCCCGCGTGCTGTGGACGCGCTACGTGCAGTTGACCCACATCGAAGCGGTATTTAAATCGCTCAAAAGCGAACTCTGCATACGTCCGATCCGTCACCAATTGGAGCATCGCGCCGACGCGCACATTCTGATCGCCTTTCTCGCTTACTGCTTGCAGATAACCCTGAAGCAGCGCCTGTTGCTGCACGCCCCGGGGTTGACACCCACGGCGGTGCTGGAGAAGTTGGCGGAAATCAAAATGATCGATGTGTGGATTCCCACGGTCGATGAACGTTGGCTGATTCTGCCGCGCTACACACAGCCTTCTCTCGACACCAAGGTGCTGATCGAGAAATTGAAACTATCGCTGCCGAGCCAACCGTCACCGCGCCTGGTGGCGCAAAAAGAAAGCTACAAAATCGAGAGACAACCCGTCCGGTAGGAGCCAATTTGTGGTGAAGACCTTTCCCTAACCTCGACTGATTCCAAAGCACTTAACCGGCCCAGATGTGCTCAGCTGCGAAAGTTCGGTTAGGTCGGGAAGCCCTCGCGGAGCTGGATTTCGAGGCTCTGGAAGTCGCTTTGCGCCAGCGTACTCTGCGGCTCGCGGCCTACGCTATTGAGCAGCGTCTCAACGCCGATCTTTCCGATGAAGCCAGTACACGCCTTCGTTGTCCTTGTGGGCAGGAAGCGCGCTATGTCGCACGCCGGACCAAGAACTTCGTAAGCGTACTGGGCCCTTTGCGACTGGAACGTGCCTACTATCATTGCTCCAGGTGCGGCCACGGCTTCTATCCTCGTGATCAACATATGGGGATAGAAAACACCTCCCAGTCTCCTGCACTCACACGCATGATTGGCACCGTGGGGGCCATGGTCAGCTTTCAGGAAGGCAGTGAGTTGTTGCAGGAACTGGCGGGCGTGGCGGTGGATGCCCAGCAGGTGGAAAGAACCGCAGAAGCTCTAGGAAAAGAGCTCGCTGAAGATGAACGCGTGCACACCGAACCTTTGGATTCTCTTCCTCTGCCGCAGACTCTGTATCTCGGTATGGACGGAACAGGGATTCCTTTACGCGCAGAGGAACTCGCCGGCCGTATCGGCAAGCAGCCAGACGGATCGGCCAAAACCGGCGAGGTGAAACTCTGCACCATTTGGAGCGCGGAATCGCTCGATGCAGAAGGCACTCCCATCCGCGATGAAGGATCGGTCACCTATTCAGCGGCCTTGGAGAGTGCCTGTGTCTTGGATACCGCTGTGGGACGTTCTCCCTTTGCCCAACGCGCCTGGCGCGAAGCCACGCGCCGCCGCTTCTGCCAAGCGCCACGCAGAGTCGTGCTCGGAGATGGGGCTCTTTGGATTTGGAACATCGCCGACGATCAATTTCCGGATGCCACGCAGATCGTCGACCGCTATCATGCCAAGCAGCACCTGAGCGATCTCGGAAAAGAACTCTACGGTCCCACCAACCCACGAGCTGCTCAGTGGGCAGAACGCCGGAAAGAAGAACTCGACACCGGAAAATTCCGGGCGCTACTCACCGCCATCCGGCGCCAGGTATCTCGTTCTGAAGAGGCCCGCCGCTGTCTCCACTATTTCCAGACTAACCGAGAACGCATGCGCTATCCGGAGTTCCACGCTCAAGGTTTATGTACTTCCACTGGAGTGGTGGAGGCCGGGTGCAAGGTGGCCATCGGCACACGTCTCAAACGCGCCGGGATGCACTGGACCGTCCCTGGCTCCAACGCCATCATCGCTCTCCGTTGTGCCAAGCTTAGTGGTCGCTTTCAGGACTTCTGGGAACGCAGAACGGAACGTAGGGCCGCATGACTCATCACTTTCTTGGGGTGCACCCACCAGAGTGCTAGCTTACCCGGCACATTTATTGCGGTTCCAAAGTCGGATTGAGGAATTCAGAACCTCTAGGGGTCAACGTGACTGTCCGCTCCCAAGTTTTGAAGCCAGATTTGTTAAGTTGGACCTTGTGATCGCCGGGAGCGAGCCTAAGGAGGGACGGCGTACCGCCCATATATTTCTCGTCCACGACGATTTCGGCTCCGTCCGGGGTGGACCTGATCTGGACTATACAAAGTGATGCGAGGTCTGTGACTTCATTCGACGCCTGTGACTCTTGTTGTTCCGACCCCCGCGACTCAAATCGATGGAGGTCGAGCGAAGTATCGCCGTTGATATAAGCTGCAACTTCCAGATGTCTTGGGATGGTAACATCCTCTCCGCGCATCAACAGCGCGAGTGGTGCGGCTGGGGGGAATGCTAGGGTAGTCTGCTCAAGTTCGCTTTTCATCGCGCCCGAGTGCCCCTCGCCTTTTGCCTTTTCGATGGCCCTAAGTGGTACGATCTCCCCATCCGCCAATCGCACGGCATCAATTTTGACAGTCAGTCGCCCACTTCGCGCCATTCGGCCCTTGCGCTGGACTTCGGTTACAGTGCCCCACGCCATAGCTCGATACGGGATCACGATGATGTCGTTCACTTCCACATCTTCGAGCACTTCAAAACCCACACGGTCGCCAATTGCGACATTCGCAGACGAAATGTCTTGGATGAGCCATAACCTTACCGGGGTCCCGTCCGCAAGTCCAAATGGGCGGGGAGCTGTTGGCGTCGTTGCATTTAGTATTTGTGTGGTGCCCTGCTCGGGCTGCTGCGACTGTGTGATTGCGTGCGAACCGCTCAAGTTGAGCAAGCACGCGGCTAGAGCGGAAAGAATTGATATTTTTATCAACCCAAACTCCCCGAAGCTAATTTAGACAAAATATAACCGGCGTGAGAAGCGTCTCTCCCTTGGTCACTTGAATGAACCGAGTTTTGCTTTTACGCTGAATACGCGATAATCGGTAAACTGCCCTCGACACCAATCGACATGCTTCCCACCGCGAAACTGCGAGTAAAATGTGACAGGAATCAACAGAGGAGGTTCATCGGCTCGTTTAAGCCAGCCGTAAGTGACAACGACCTGATAGGTCCCCCAGTGGCTAGGGAGTTCCATGGTTTGTGAAATGCGCAGGATGTTCGTTTCTTCATCCGTCCAGACCTCGCCGAAGCACGAAACCGAGCGCACTTGCTTGTGCACGAAGAATCCGTAATCAGTAAGACGTGCAAATCTACAGGCCCCATCTTCGATGTTTGCCTGATACTGAAAGACCTTCATCCGATTTTTATTCACATACACGTTCGGAGCCTGATGGACTCTGAGCTGCAATCCTGTCCCGATCATCGCGGGCAGCTCCGACCAATCGTCTGATGGCAATATCCAGCGACGCATCGGTGGTCTGGGAATCTCGGCTAACTCCTTGTTACCTTCGGGGTACAAACGGTATCGCTGTTCCCGATAAATGACGCGGACTTCATAGTCTGTCTGCAAACGAGGTTCCTGATCGTCCGAGCCCCAAGCAAACGACTGCACGGCAATGAAGTTCCGCATACTGTCCAGGAGGGCTTCTGCCTTTGTTCTTAGAAGCGTGACTTCTTCAGGCTCTTCGGGCCGGTGCTGCAGTCCCTCGTGACGCGCTGGAACAAATCTTGAATAGAAGTCGGGTGATGGCGCGTATCTGGAATAGAAATCCCCAGGAAGTGGCGACACCAGTTCACTGGAGCGAAATATCTGGTGCGCCAGAAATGGTTGTACCTTTTGTACGAATTCTGCCAGGGACTGGACTGGCACCGCGTGCGCTTCCGGCCCGACGGTGTTCCCGACCGCTACGAGAATTCCAACAATTTGGCCGGTCTTCGAATCGACGACAATACTTCCGCTTGCTCCTCCGCGAAGAGGCTGGCCATTGGCTAATTGGTAGTCAAACACGAGGATTCCGCCCGCAGTCTTGTCGCGGAAAGTCGCGGGAAATCGCAAGAGCTTTCGGCTGCGTAGGGAGCCTTCAAAGGGATACCCATAAATATCAACCCGTTCGCCGTGTTCTAATTCATCCAGACTGAAAGTTAGGCCGTGATGGTGGGGCAACGGCTCACTGAGTTCAAGAATCGCAAGGTCCCTGCTTATGTCGTAACCCAGTAGCTCGCCTCCGACAAAGTTCCAAGTTGCATCATGGTCCTGCGGACCTGTGGCGAGATATTGTTGTATGACTTTTCGTCCTTCTATTTTGCGAAGCCGCAATAACGCTGCGACGTGGTAGTTTGTTCCCAGGAGACGGCACTCGGGGTCCAGGCAAAAGGCTGTCCCGAGTTCGGCACCAGGCTGGAGGCCGGGATCAATCCCAACGGGGAGGCCGGGAACAAAACTGCTGCCGATTCGAAGATGCGGGTGTAGGTGAGTGTTTAGCCTGCCCACAGGAATGAGGGTCTGACTGAAATCCTGAACTTGCTTCTCGACGGAATGAGTCACTGCCGGCACATCAGCGGGAGCGACTTGCTTGGGCAGTGCTCCATTTGAAAGACTGGCGTATCCGACGCAGATAAAAATAAACTTCCGCAAAATCACCATAGCTTAGGCGTCACCCTTGCTCCCAAGCTGCGCGGCGGCGAGCGCAAAATGGCAGTTGCAATTCCAGTGCCGTGGGACGGTGCTGGTCTAGGTCCTGTGCTTTTGGTTCGGAAGATAGCGAAATGAGGTATTTATGAGTTGAGGAATCCAAATCGGAGAGGACCGCGCTTACTCACGCCCTCTGAGTTTGGGGACCATTTTGAGAACCGTTCCGCGCCGATGTTCCGATACGGAATCCTGACTTCGATGGAGTGCGGTGCACCCGAAGGTTCAGTCTACGGGACTCTTTCCGCGGCGCTGGCCATTAGACTGAGGCCGCAGAATCGACCGTGTTAATTTCTCGTTTTAAGCAGAGCAGGACGGTCGAGGTAGCGATGGAGGGTCGTGCGCCTGACACCGAGGACTCTCGCCGCCGCCGCGAAGTCTCCCTCGCACCTTTCCAATATCCTTTGGGCTTGTAAGTATTGAAATCCTCGCAGCGTAACCGAAAAGCCCTCAACCATCCTGCTTGCGGTGCCTGAGCCAACGCTGGACGTTTTCTGCATCTCAATCCTCCCAACTCAAGATTTTACGGTCACGCAAATCATTGGTTCCGTCGCGGGTAGAAACAGACCCTTCTGAGTATCAATCGGACCATCCGAGCTCAAACATATTGCACCAAACAATTTTTGCCGTGGGAGATGCGTCTTTGATGGGCGGGTTGATTCTCAAATCGTGACCGTTTACGATTTCTTCGCTCAACTCAAGTGTCGAACCATAGGGCATCCATGAAGCGAATCTAACCGGAACAGTCCTTGTGGGGATGATAGCGTTATGCTGTACAGGTCCGTATAATTTCACAAATTGTGGTAAAAGGTTCTCGACCGATCCCGCATCTACAGCGAATTTGGCACTCTGCAGATGTTCTCGAAAGAAGTTGACGAGTACGGGACAATTGCTGTTGACCGACAGCACTTGAAACTTCGAGAATGCAGATACTTCTTTAGGCTGGTCAATGCAACAGGTAAGCCAGCCGGAGCTGTCAGGATCATCCAGAGTATGCCGGTTTATGTGATCGTCGTCTAAAGGCGAACCACAGACCGCACCCGGAAATCGCGCCCTAAAGAGCTTTAAACTCTCGTGGAGTCTCTGGCCACCTATTTCAAACTCCCGGTCATATTTCTGAGCATGGGCCGAACAAGCAAAGACGCTCAACAGCACAACAATCCCAGCCGGCCGGGAGGCTTGGGCGAGACTTTTGCTCAAATGTTTTGTCGTCATGAGATGGACTCCTTAAATTTCAACCACGAGCACATTCCTTGCCACTGTTTCAACCTGGCTCATTCCGAAAACTTTCCTTGAAGACGCTTAGCGTTATCCAAGAGTTGTAGCGAGCATGCCCTCAGATTGGCTCGATCACTGTCAGGCTAAAGTCTCTTGGAGTTCCATTTTGGAACGCGATTTCCAGGTTGTGGTTCCAATGTGGGAATTGCTGAAGGTCCGTTGAGCCGCTAGCAACCGCTCTGAAGACTTCAAAGGCTTTCGGGACATGGCTGGTTCCGGATCAACGCATGGGCGATAGCCGTGAGGAGGAGATTGCTAAACGGGGGTGCGTAATCCTGCGAATGGCTGCTTCATGTTCACCCCGCACACCTGGCACCTCGTTGACCCGGGCGCTGCCACTATCGGGAAGTCACAAGTGGGGCAAGCAGAAATCACGTGAGCGGTGAACGAACCACATCTTGCGGGGTGGGCGCGAGTGTAGCAATGTTACGCCATGACACGGCGTAGCAGGAAAACGCGGACATATGGAGTGCGAGCTTTACGGAGCGGGAGGGGCTGCGCGGTTCAAAGCCTCGCTTCGCGCCGCCTGGTGGAGCTTCCACTGGTCAGGCAGCCAAGCATCCAGTTCGCTCAACTTCGTCTGCGGCAGGTTCATCAACAACTGGGTGAGATACAGTTGCGGATCGATCTGGTGCCGGCGGCAGGTGCTGGTCAGGCTGGCCAGAATTGCCGCTGTGCGACCGCCACGCGGGTTGCCGACGAACAAAGAATTCTTTCTGTTCAACACCACACGTTTCATTTCGCGCTCACTGGCATTGTTATCGATGGGCACCGCGCCGTCCGAGCAGAAAACGTTCAGCTCCGTCCAGTGATTCAAGATGTAGTTCACCGCATCGGCCATGGGATGCTGCGGGATCAGTTGCTCTTTCCAAACCAGCAACTTCTGCCGCAGTTCGGCCAACACGGGCACCGATTGCTTCTGACGAATTTCCAGGCGCTCGGGGACAGACGCTTCCTTGGCCTGGTTCTCTATGGCAAACAGGGTACGCAGCAAGGCCACGACCTCACGCGCGATTTCCGGTGCCGTTTTTTCGGCGTCGACAACCTTTCGCCTCGCGTGACTCCAGCATCCGGCACGGGTGATGGCGTTGCCGGCCACTACGCCGTCGTAGCCGCCGTAGGCGTCGGCCAGCAAGACCTGTGTGTAATCCTTCAGAAATTGTTTCGGCCCGTCGCGACCTCGGTCGAGCGTGAAGTCGAACACGTTGTAGGGATGATCCGGGTCGCCTACATAGACCCACATCCGCGCCCGCTTGGTCTTGCCCGGGCTCAGCATCGGCAGGATGGTGTCGTCGGTAGCCACCACATGCGACTGTCGCACCCGCTCTGTCATTCGCCGATACAACGGCTCGACCAAGTCAGCCACATCGCCGCACCACACCGACTGGGTGGCCCGCGAAATCTCAAAACCCTGCCGAGCAAAAACGGCCTCCAACCGATACAGCGGAAGGTACTCGGCGAACTTGCTGGTCACGATGTAGGCCAGCAGTCCCGGCCCAGCCATACCCTTATCGATGGGCGATTCCGCCCGGGCGGCCACGGTCATCTGCGGCGCTTCCCCGGAACGCTCGCACTTCACGCAGGCATATTTCTTACGCACATGATGGATGCGTTCGAAGTGCCCAGGTATGTACTCGATCTGCCAGCTCTCCTCGGCACCGCTCTCCTGGCGCTGCACTCCACAGCCCGGGCAGGTGCGTTCTTCCGCACTCAACTCGTAGACCTGCGTGGTGACCGGAAGATTTTCGAAGTTGGCCAGAGAGCGCCGCCCCTTACGCCGCTTCACTCGCCGCAATTCGTACTCCGGCTCGCTCGCAGGCGGAACATCGTGCGGATGAATCGGCCGTTGCTCGAGCTCCTGGCCGAAATCCAGCAGCACCTGTGCCAACTCGCTGGTCGAATTCAGCCGGTCTGCTCGCGGTCCGTAGTACCACTTCTTGTAGCGTTCCAGCTCAAGTTGCAAACGCAGATTCTGAATGTGCAGATCGTCGGCACGTTTGCGCTGTTCTTCGGCGCGCTGCTTCTCGCGGTCACGCTCGGCAAGCAGAGAACGCAACATCGCTTTCAACGATGCGCTGTCCTCAGGCAAGTTGGGCAAGTCCTTCTCCGCGGTGGCCATACCTCCTTAGACGTATTACCTCTAGATTAGTTTCCTTCTATGAGAATTTATGTGACGATTTTTTCTTTGCTGGATTTTTCTTCGCCGCTTCGCACCGTGCGTTCATACCGAGGCACGCGCTTTAGCTTCGACACATCAATCCCGTCCAGGATCATGGCTAACTCGCTCGCTCGCAATTCCACTGTGCGCGCTCCCTCTCGCGGCCGTGGCAGTTTGAATTTACCCTCCTCCAAACGCTTGTACCATAATACGAAGCCGTCGCGGTCCCAATGCAGAATCTTCAACCGCTCACCACGCCGCGAATGGAACACGAACCAATGCCCACTCAGCGGGTCCTCACCAATCACCGCGCGCACCCGCTCGGCCAGCCGGTCGAACCCGCAGCGCATGTCCATGGCCTCACTCGCCAGCCAGATCCGCGTTTCCTGCGCGCGGTCCATCGCCCGCAGACTCGGCAGCCCGATCACGACGCCGTCTCCACCACCGCCAGTAACGCGCGCACGTGCTTGGCATCGAACCCGCGCCCCACCAGCAGGCTCCGGCCATTCTGCAAGCGGACTTCAACGCGCGAGTCCCCGGCCGCGTTCGGAGCAGTCTCACTCAGTTGCACTTCTAGGAATTTCACCGCAGTGTCTTCGCGCAACCGTTTCTTCCACGCAAAGAAAGATGGTCTGCATAGGCCACGTTCACGGCAGAACGTGGTAACCGTCTGCCCGCTACGCGCCTGTTCGGAAATCAGCCTTCGCCACTTCGTCCGCGCTTTCTTTCTGCGTTTGGTCATGTCGCAACATTGCAGTGCGACACGATCTCTTGCAAGATGGGGTTCGCTTAACGCTCACGAAATCACTTCGGATTTGCAGAGAGGACATAGTTTTGTACTGTCTATCGAGCGTCCCTCCTCGATGTCTTGGAGTTTAATTAAGTAGTCGCACGACGGATTCAAACAAAGTGCATATAACATGCTAGGCCGCTATCCATGATTGCCTTCGGGGTCAATCGTCTTTCAATCTACTTTCTGATTTCGATTCCACACGTCCTAACGGGCCAACTCCGGCGCGAAAATGACGAGCATCAGCATTACGCCTAGAGCGAGACAGAAGATCACGGCGAAGAGGAGAGACGAACGCTTGCAATTGACAATAATCACTGCCCGACTGGGGGGCATGTAAACCTCCGAGACATCAAGATATTGAGAAGGGCACTCCCCCTATGGATTTCCATCACGTCTGCTTTTGCCCTCCAGGAGTTGATGGAGTAGAGTGCCCTCTCGAATCACCTTATACAATGCGAGAATTCATGTTGTCAATACAATAATTAACAAAATAAAGAGTGTACTAGTACATCTCAACTGTAAGCTGCGGCATGCGTGAACAATCGCTGTTCATCTTCTTCATCGCTCCATTTCGGAAAAACGAGAGGCATGAGTTTGCAGGCGTTCTGTAGAAGCTGGCGAACTAGTTTGCGCCTGCGATCCAGGCGCTTCAATAAATCGTGAAACGAAGCGGTGTCGAATTCGTACCATTCTGGAGGTACTCCATTTCCGGCCTCGAACAGCAGTTCCAGATTAAACTCGCTCTCCAGCCTGCTCAGCCACGGGTCAAAGTCCTTAAGGATTCTAATTTCTGCATATACGGCTCGCCGGTCGTATATACCGCGTAATGGACTATCGGGAAAGTTCCATTCCCCACAGTTGAAACAAAATCCCTGGTCAATCATTACTGTCGCGTAACTTTGTCCTTCACCTCTCCGAAAAAACAGGGCCTGTCGCCCGTCCGTGTTGCAGGTCCATTTGTCAAATACCAGCATGCCTGCGAAATCGTGCAGGTTTATGACCTGTCCCAATCGTTCGTCGGACATGAAATCGAACAGCACCTGCCGTCGCGGATCGCCCGGGTAGCGCGAGCCGAACTGAAGCCCAGCCTGGCACAGTATCCGCTGGCGGGGCATTTCAATCCTCAAGTCGTCCGTCAGTCGAATCAGTTCTTTGGATACGTCGATAACGGCCCCTGTCGTTGTCGGCAGCCCGAGCAAAGTGGCCAGCCTTGTTGCTAGGAACTCATTCACTAGGACTCGTCGATGTTGTGGGTTGTTCTGGAACTTTACGACGTAATAGTGATCATCGGAGCAGCGCATGAGATGCGACTGACTTCCCCCTCGCATCCGTCGTATTTCTTCGATAGCCCGCAAGGGCTTCGCAGACACCCGTAGTTCCGTCTCGGAGAGATCGCCCACTTGCTCACCCCACGTCCTCGACTTACAAAACAGAAATATACTGTACTTATAAGTATGTCTAGTCGGTTGATAGAGTCGGGTGAATACCCTACAAGTTATGGACCTGCGTGATTAGCTCAAGGGGATACCAAATGGTTTCTCACCGCATAGAGCACTACGTCACTAGCTGAGTGAAGGTCCAGCTTCAACATCAAACGAGTTCGGTATGTATCCACAGTCTTTACTTCAATGTTTAAGAGTGTTGCAATCTCTTTGCTGCCCTTGCTAGACGCTACAAGGCATAAGACTTCCCGTTCCCTTCGAGACAGTGTGGCTAATTTCTGGAGCTCAAGTCTGGACGAGACACTATGGTCTGCGACCATTGAATGGCCAGAAAGTTCAAGCTCTCTTCTTGAAGGACTGGCCTCACCCTGAAGTATTGACGCGAAGTGTCGGACATCCTCCGAGACCGCGCTCAAAAGGTCGATTTTTTCATTTGGCCGGAGATAGTCGCGCGGATTTTGCCGGGCTGGCGGGTCTTTAAAAATCTGGTCCTTAATCCAACTCATATCCGCCATCAAAGTAAGAAAATACTGCTCAATTCGTTTTTGATGACTGGTTTCGACTGCAATTGCCGCCACCTGGAGTCGGCTATCGACATGGTCTCTAATAGGAAGCAGATTGAAAAGCCAGTGATTGACCAGGCCCGCCTCGGGCATTTTTGTCACAAGATCGACACTCGGGTGCTGCCTTCCGGTATCGAAAGTCGCCTTGATGGCAAACTCAAGATCTTCGGCTGCACAGCCAAGAATTTCACAGATTGTTTTTCCGGCACAGTCCGCGACAGAAGATTTGGCGATCATTGAAGCAAAAGCAGGATTAGCCGTCACGATCCGCATTTGCGCGTTAAAAACAGCTAGACCGACAGATGCCGAATTAAATATGCCCGTTAATAGATAGTTGAGGTGTTCGAGATTTGGAGAGTCATCTGTTCTTGGTTCAGGCCCGTTACTCAATCTTGCCCCCAATCACGGCTGAGAGTCGGGGACAGAACCGAGCAGCGCGATCTCGCAAACCTAAATGGCACTTACATTCTTGCAATCCACAACCCAAGCGAAAATGCTGCCCGGCGGGGTTGGGCACCATTCTTGATCTCCGGTAAAAGCCCTGAATACTGTGCGCCGTAACAGTATATACACGATATGGTAAACACATGTCAACACAAATTTGCAGCTCTTGTGGAAAACTGTGCAATTGTGAACAATCTACGTTCCGTCGAGTCCCGAAATGGGAATCTTTTTAGCATTTGATAAATGTAGATGAGGGTGGCGCTAGGCAAGCATACCGTAGGTCCAGATGACGCGGCACCGAAGAACGGAATCGTCAAGCATGCCCCTCGTTCAAGGGGTTGCCCACTCTAAGCCTGGACGATTTTGTTCCGCACCGCAAACCGCACCAAGTCGGCTAGAGAGCGAAGCTCAACCTTTTTGATCAGCCGTGCGCGGTAGTATTCTGCTGTGCGAACGCTGATCCCCAGCGTCGCCCCCACTTCTTTGTTGCTCTTGCCGGTTGCCAAGAGTTGCAAAACAGAGCGCTCTCTCGGGGACAGCTTGCGGGCATAATCGACTTCGTTTCGATTGCATTTATTGACGCCCGAAGTGGAAGTTCCCGATTGTGGGCCCAAATCATCGCGGTCGAACGGAGGTGTTTGAGCCTCATCTGTGGGAGAGTCGAGCCGTGGGATTGTGTAGAGGGCTTGCGCGTCGGAAACGCACGATTGAGCCAACGCAATCGTTCTCCTGAGCAGCTCGGAACGCTCGCCGCACGAACCACACATTCTTCCGTAGCACTCCGCCTGAGTTTTCAACGTCACCAGAAGACACGACAAATTCCCCATCATGTGATTTAACGAACGCTCCAAGTTCTTCTTTTCCGTGATTTCGAGAACTACCGCAGCGACGTGCGCCACGCGTCCATTGACATCTGGTATTGGGAAAAAGCTTTCGAGCCAGTGTCCTTGCCTAGATCTCAACGGGAGGGTTGCCGTGAGATCGAGGGAAACTGGTCTGCCGGTCTGAAGCACTTCGTCTGCCGCACACTCCACTGCGGTTGCCGCACCACCCAAAACATCACGCGGTGTTCTCCCTGCGTGCCGGGTCGCGCGCATCCCATTCATCGTGGCCAGCGGTGCATTGATGGCCCGAAAGCGCATCCGTGAATCCAGCACGGCGACACCCACTACAGGGGATGCAAATAGCGTTGACAGTAACAGGTCGGCTGTATCGGAAGAATCGAACAGGGCTGAGGGAAGTCGCCTTTGCGGAGCAATGGATTTCTGACAAGCGGGCAAAGGGCCCATCTCGGAAGCCTCCTTGAGGGAGGTTCACTAATAGCTCGCTCCTCTCCGTCCGTCGATACCGTAGAAATACGTATGTAGAAGGAATGCTTGGCCGCACTGAAGGGAGTACTAGCCTGAGACTCTTCAAATCCGTTCGCGACCGGTATCATAATGCCGCTCGGCGGGTTGCCCACGGAGCGCTTATCGAAGAACCACTAGAATTGTTAAGGCCTTTAGTCGCCGTCAGGTGAAATGAGAGCGAACATATTGAGGTCATCGGTTGACGCCTACTCAATCCGAATTTGCTTCGGATCGTCAGCAATAATCTCTGGCAAGCCATCATAGGCAGTGATCTTTCCGGTGACGCAAATCTTCTTGTCTTTGTAATCCTCTTCGGGAGTCTTGAA
Source organism: uncultured Acidobacteriota bacterium (assembly GCA_963843265.1). GTDB lineage: Bacteria > Acidobacteriota > Terriglobia > Acidiferrales > UBA7541 > Acidiferrum. Next base: position 331,477 of record CAWJJR010000013.1, read on the forward strand.
CTTGCTTCGATTGTTGCCCCAAATCACGACGGTGAAGATTTGATTCGGGTAAGGTTTGTCGAGATTAAGAAAAGTCGGTTGGCCTTTTGACGACGAAGCGTACCGTGTGCTGACGACATCTCCACAGACGGTCGCGGCCTCTGCGTAGTGGTCTTTTGCTTCGGAGGCAGTGAACTTTTTCTGCGCCACCGCAGCAAGTGAGAGTGATCCTACCAGTGCCACTGCCAGGCCGATCTTCAAGGCCGAGCACATAAGTATGGTTCGTTGGCCCGGGTTCATTGCCATTGCGCTCCCCAATCGTGCCAAATTGAGGAGTAGTCGAGTGCGATGGTCTGCGGAGAAGGTTTTTCCAAATTCGCAGTGAGCTGGACATCCGCTCCGCTCTCTACTGTGATCTCTTTTGACCAATCCGCATAACCGGACATCTTTACGCTAATAGTGTGCTTTCCAGGCGCAAGTTTGAGTATAGCCGGAGAGTTTCCGACAAAATCACCATCCACCAGGACATCCGCCCCTGTCGGGTTGGAAGAGACGTTTACTGTTCCTTTTGCTGGTTCCGCGGGTGTGCTTTCGTTCGGTTCGCTTTCCGAAGGTTTGTTTTCGGCTGCCTTTGCTTCTTCGCCTTTAGTCACCTCTGTTCGAACACTCACAGGAACAAATTTCCGGTCCTTTTCGCCGACAGAAACCAGTGGAGCGGTCCGCTGGTCAGTTCCATTAGAATGGGACGGGAATAGCCGCGAAACCGATCATCGTCTAGACATAAATTACAGGGATCACCACTGTTACATCTACCAGTTCCGTCCGGAGGCCGAAAGGGACTTTGATGGCGTGAGCGTGATTCGAAGAATATTCACTTCATGCAAATAAGTCTGATTACAGTCATCTGGTCAATGATTGCCTCGGCGTGCCTGACGCTGGCGGGGATTCAACTGCTGGTCTGGTGGAAGATTCGCAATGCTTGGCCGAATCTGCTTTTTTGTCTGACGGCGATATCGACAGCGGCCTTCGCGTTCTGTGAATTACGGATGATGCTGGCGAGGACCCCGGCAGAATTCGCTAGTACGCTGAAATGGGCGCACATTCCGGTGTGGCTGGTGTTGGTATCCCTCGTTGGGTTTGTGCGGCTATTCCTGAAAGCCGGGCGACCATGGTTGGCGTGGACCGTCTGCGGCCTCCGCACCTCTGCTCTAGTGCTCAATTTTTTGGTGGGGCAGAACCTCAACTACCGCGAGATCACCCGCCTGCGGCAGATCCCGTTTCTCGGCGAATCCGTCCAGATCGCGGAGGGTGTGCCTAATCCCTGGATGCTGGTCGGTCAATTGGGTTTGATAGCGCTCCTCATCTTTGCCGCAGACGCTAGTGTCACCGCCTGGCGGCGGGGCGACCGGCATAATGCACTAACCGTGGGCGGAAGCATCGTCTTCTTCACACTTGTCTCAACCGGTCAGTCCCTCGCGGTGTTTTGGGGAATCGCCAAGGGACCAATTGTCGCGAGCATATCCTTCATGGGCTTGGTCGCGGTAATGGGATACGAGCTGAGCCTTGGAGCGGTCCGTGCGTTTCAGCTTGATCACAAGTTGCAGTTGAGTGAAGCCGGTTTGCACGAGATTGAAGAAAGAATGAGGCTGGCCGTCGAGAGTGCGGATTTTGGTATTTGGACTCGAGATCTCGCGCGAAACGAAATCTGGGCAACAGACAAATGGCGGTCGTTGTTCGGCTTTCCAATGAGGGAGCGATTGGAAATCGACCATATTTTGCAACGACTTCATCCGGAAGACCGCGATGGGTTCCGCTCAATCATCGAGATGGCGATTCAGGGTGGCGGCACTTATGAAATGGAATATCGAATAATACTTCCGAGCGGTCAGATCCGCTGGATCGCTTCGCACGGCCGCGTCGAGTTCGATGGCGCCGGCAAACCAATTCTCGTGCGAGGCATATCGCACGAAATTACCCGGCGAAAAGAAGCGGAGCAGGAGACACAGAATTTGCAGCAGGAAATTGCACATATGGCTCGCGCCTCGATGCTGGGCCAGCTGGCCTCGGGGCTGGCGCATGAGATCAATCAGCCGCTCGGGGCGATCTTGCGGAATGCGGAGGCGGCCGAACTTTTCATGCAGAATGAATCGCCAGATCTGGATGAAATCCGCGCGATCCTTGCCGACATCCGCAAGGACGACCAGCGTGCGGGCAGTGTCATTGACCGGATGCGCGGGCTACTGAAGCGGCACAACCTCGATAAGCGGCCCGTCGATGTGGCCGACCTCGTTCACGGAGTCGTTGCCCTTGCGCGAGCCGACGCGGCGGGACGCCACGTAAAGCTGGAAGTGGCCGTGGCAGACGATCTGCCGCCCGTGCATGGCGACCGCGTGCATCTCCAGCAGGTGTTGCTAAATCTCATTGTGAACGGAATGGATGCGCTCGACGAGGCAAACAGGGAGGACCAACGCGTCAGAATAACCGCGGTGGTCTGCGGACCGCAAACCGTCGAGATCGCCGTGAGCGATTCCGGCTGCGGCATTCCCGCTGACAAACTCGCTCACATTTTCGACCCCTTCTTCACTACCAAGCCGAACGGTCTGGGCATGGGATTGCCTATCTCTCGCACGATCATTGAGGCGCACGGCGGGAGCCTCTGGGCAGCGAACAGAAAAGAGGGTGGAGCATCGTTTCGATTTAGTCTGCCGATCGTAGAGGAGGAGGCAACGGAATGAGCGTGACCGAACCCACTGTTCACGTCGTCGATGATGATACCTCCTTTCTTGTCGCGATCTCGCGATTGCTCCGGGCGAACGGGTTCGTTATAAAGACATACTCGTCGGCTGGTGAATTTCTGGCGCGCCGTGATGCCGATGAGCCGGGCTGTGTGCTGGCGGATTTGCAAATGCCCCGAATGAATGGACTCGAACTGCAATCAGTGCTCGAGCAGACTTGTAATCCGCTGCCAATTCTATTCTTAACTGGTCACGGCGACATCCCCTCGACCGTGCGAGCGATGCGCGGGGGTGCGGAAGATTTCCTGGAAAAGCTTGCGCCGAAGAAAAAGTTGTTAGAGTCCGTAAAACGCGCCTTGGCCCGTGATGCCCGTGAACGCGAGGCGCGCGCCCGCCAGCGTGAGTTACGCGCGCGCTTCGACACGCTCAGTGAACGAGAACTCGAAGTGCTCTCTCATGTTGTGCAGGGACGTCTCAACAAGCAGATTGCCGGCGATCTAGGCATCCACGAGCGTACGGTGAAGTTACATCGCACTGCAATCACCACCAAATTGAAGGTGCAGTCCGTGGCGGAACTCACGCGGCTAACACAGGAGGCGGGCATCTTCCCTTCGCCCGCGCGGACCTTCCCCAAAGGGCAGTAGTCGGCATTACCTGCACATGCCTATAGTGCTCATCGAATCTCGATGCGCACCACAATAACAAACTACGTCGCAATTGTTGATGACGACGAAAGTGTTTGCCGATCATTCGGTCGGCTACTGCGTGCGGCAGGTATTCAGCCGATCACCTATGCCTCAGCGGAATCGTTTCTCGCGGACACGAAGAATCCCCAATTCGGCTGTCTTGTGCTCGACATCCAGCTCGGTGCCATGACTGGCATTGAACTCGCTCAGCGGCTCGCGGCTGCAGGCAGTAGCACTCCCATCATCTTCATCACCGCTCACGAAGATCCTGAATCACGGGCGGCCGCCGAGGCTGTGGGCTGCGCGGCTTACTTCCGAAAGACGGATTCTGGTGCAGAAGTGCTCGAAGCCATTCAGAGAGCTCTAACCCACACGATATGAAAACACTGCTTGAATTCCCTAAGCGCGGCACCTGGATGAAGACCATGCCTGGCAAGGTCTGGCGCACACGTTTGCAACCATTGAGCAGGCAACAACAGGGAGCGATGGCAGGCAGGGCGCCGGACGGCATGGCGTGGATTCCCGTAGGGGAATTCTCCTCGCGAGTGAAGAGACAAGACGAATCGAAGATCGAAAGGAAAAAACTATGAAGACCACACGCACACGAAACCGCGTGGCAGCTGCTGCAATAGTGTTCTGCGTCGCTGCTGCCGCTCAGTTTACGAGCGTTGCACGCGCTCAAACACAATCAGATGGCGCCACTTCCTCGGAGCACAAAAAGACGCCCACCTTTACAGAAAAACCGGCCGCACAGGATACGCCGGTTGGCGTGGTGGGAGCTGAGGTTGCCACGCAGGAAACGCCAGCGGCAGCAACAAATAGCGATGCTCTGAGAAACGCGGCGCAGAATCCCATCGCCAGCCTCGTCAGCGTGCCCGTGCAGAATATCGACAACTTCAACATCGGACCGGCCAACCGCACCCAGAATATTGTGAACATTCAGCCGGTGATTCCGCTCAGCCTGTCGGCAAATTGGAACCTCGTCGTCCGCTGGATTATGCCGATCCTCTATCAGCCAATTCCCGTGCCGCAGCCGCCGGGGGCTCCTGCGCAAACCACTGGAGTCAACGGGTTAGGCGACATGAACCCCTCGTTTTTCCTGGTGCCGAAGAAGACAAGTAAGATCATCTGGGGCATTGGGCCGACGGTGGTGTTGCCGACGGCGACCAATACTGCTTTTCTCGGCCAGGGCAAACTAAGCATAGGGCCATCGGTGGTCGTGCTGGTGCAACCCAAGCCTTGGACGATTGGGTTTCTTACAAACAACTACTGGTCTGTAGCTGGTCATTCCGATAACGATAAACCTGCCGTCAACCAGTTCCTCCTGCAGTGGTTCGTCAACTACAACTTGAAGAAGGGCTGGTATCTCACTACCGCGCCGATTATCACCGCTAACTGGAGGGCATCCAGCCCATGGGTCGTGCCATTTGGTGGAGGAGTCGGAAGAATCATGAAGATGGGATTCCAGCCGGTGAATATCTCTGTGCAATTTTACGGAAACGCCGTCCATCCGCCGGGAGCTTCGCCGTGGGCCTTAAAACTACAAATCGCATTTCTGTTTCCCAAGTTAAGCCCCGAGCAGAAGAAGATGTTGCTGCAGAAAGCACTGGAACAGATGGATCAGCAGACAGCGCCAAAGCCGTGAATGCGAGTGGCCGCAGGGGAAAATGACCGGCAGAACGACGCTAACGGCTGAGCAGATAATCGGAGATTTGTTTTTCCGGCGGAAGCCTGACAACGTCGGGAAAATGAAATAGACGCAACACAATTGATATTACAAAGGAGCGAATCATGGCAACAAAAAAACCGAATATTCTGATCATTTGGGGCGATGACATTGGCTGGTTTAACGTCAGCGCCTACAACCACGGCATCATGGGGTATCGCACCCCGAACATCGACCGTATTGCAAAAGAAGGCGCGCTCTTCACTGATTGGTACGGCCAACAAAGCTGCACCGCCGGCCGTGCCGCATTCATCACCGGGCAATCGCCCATCCGGACGGGACTGACAAAGGTCGGCTTGCCCGGAGCAAAGCTCGGCCTGCAACCAGAGGACCCGACCATCGCCGAGCTGCTCAAGCCGCTGGGCTACGTCTGCGGCCAGTTCGGGAAAAACCATCTCGGTGACCGCGACGAGTTCCTACCGACCGTGCACGGCTTCGATGAATTTTTCGGCAACCTCTATCACTTGAACGCGGAGGAAGAGCCGGAAAACGAGGACTATCCGGATCCCAAAAAATATCCAGAGTTCGCGAAGAAGTTCGGGCCGCGCGGCGTGTTGCACTGCTTCGCGAATCCGGACGGCACGCAGAAGATCGAAGACACTGGCCATTTGACCAGGAAACGAATGGAGACCATGGATGAGGAGATCACGGCGGGCGCGCTCGGCTTCATCGAGCGCCAGGCCAAGGCTGACAAGCCCTTCTTCTGCTGGTGGAATTCAACCAAGATGCACATCTGGACGCATCTGAAAAAGGAAACCCAGGGCAAGACCGGACTGGGCGTTTATCCCGATGGCATGGTCGAGCACGACGGTCACGTAGGACAACTCCTCAATAAGCTCGACGAGCTGGGAATCGCCGACAACACGATCGTGATGTACTCAACCGATAACGGCGCAGAAGAACTAAGTTGGCCCGACGGCGGAGCCACACCCTTCCGCGGTGAAAAAGACACCAACTGGGACGGTGGCTGGCGTGTGCCTTGCGCGATCCGTTGGCCAGGCGTCATCAAGCCGGGCACTGTTTCCAACGAAATCTTCTCACACCAGGACATGCTTCCCACGCTGCTGGCCGCGGCCGGGGAACCGGATATCGTCGAAAAGTGCAAGAAGGGATATACCGCCGGGAAGAAGACCTTCAAGGTCCATCTCGACGGCTACAACCTCATTCCTCATCTCAAGGGCGACGTAAAGGAGAGCCCCCGTCCTGGCTTCCTCTACTGGAGCGACGAGGGCGAGCTTATGGCGCTGCGCTACGATAAATGGAAGATCCATTTCGCGGTACAGCGCGCGGAGGGAATCAGCGCCTGGCAGGAGCCGTTGGTGCCGCTGAGACTTCCCATGCTATTCAACCTGCGGACGGATCCCTTTGAGGAGGCGGAAATCTCCTCGCTCTCCTATGCCAAGTGGCGATCTGATCGCGTGTTCGTGCTGGTGCCGGCGGGCGCAATCGTCGCAATGTTCATGAAGAGCATGATGGAGTTCCCGCCGCGTCAGAGTCCAGAGGGCTTTAGTCCCGGCGCAGTGATGGAGAAGCTCCGTCGCCACCAGGAGGCTCTGGAATCCGGCTCCGGCGCCGGCGTGAAGTAAGCAGGTTGCTACAGCCACTCGATCGCATCGAGTTGCGATTGAGCAATTCGTCGAATAGCTCCCGGCGGCCGATGTCGCTGCCGGGGCTTGGCCTCTGTCCGGGCACCGGAGCGCGCTCAGTCGGACGTGGGTTCTGCCGGGTTTCGAGAATGTGAAGCGCCCTTCGATTTTGGGTGGATGGTCGACAAACGGGCAACTTGCGTTTTCTGGGCTGACATCTCCATTACGAAACGCCCGGGTCAGTTGGACTGACGACGTCATGAAAAGAGGAGAGTGAAATGCAAGATGTCTGGACACGCATCGTGGAGCACATGGTCAGCCGGGTCAGCGGGCCCATGAAGTTCAGGCTAGTGCTGCAACCAGTTATGGCCTCGATTTTCGCGATACGCTCGGGGCTGGCAGATGCCAAAGCTGGCAGGGCGCCGTATTTCTGGACGCTCGTCTCGGACCCCGCACAACGCGATTACATGATTAAGGACGGGTGGAAGGGCGTCGGGAAGGTGTTTATACTCGCGTTGGTGCTGGACGTTGTGTATCAGATTATTGTGTTGCGTTTTGTATATCCAGGCGAAGCGACTCTCGTCGCTTTCATCCTGGCCATCCTGCCCTACCTGATTCTGCGCGGATTGGTCACACGTCTGGCTCGGCAGGGACGGTGAGGCGAGGAGCACACCTTTTACATAGCGGTCTCGGGCGGTCGCAAGATCGATGCAGATGACCACTGCAAGATCTCAGTCCGAAGTACCGTGGACGTGCCGAATGCAAACTATACCAACACTATGGGCGCTCCACGCCTACGACCAGAAGCCCTGCGGCATCAAGATGCCCGACTGACTGCCCGCCGCGATTGTCCTAGACATAAGTACACGGTTCTCGATTGGACGTCCCAAAAAGGGGGACAAGAGAAATGAGTAGCAAGCACTACATGGATCAGATGAGAAATTGGGGAATACCTGCTGCGTACGCAGGAGCCGCAATTGCGGCGGGGCTGACGCTTCCGCGAATTGAAGGCCGTATGTTTCCGGACCTGGTCGCCGTGTTGAGCGTAGCTCAGGCGACAGCGATCTACTCCGCAATCGCCTCGGGGATGATTGCGCTGACGGGCATCGTGTTTTCGCTGGCATTTGTGATGGTGCAGTTCAGCGCAACTGCATACTCTCCACGCCTTGTGCTGTGGATAGCTCGCGATCCTGTGATGTCGCATTCTCTCGGGATATTTACAGCCACCTTTCTTTACGCGCTTGCCGCGCTCGCAAGTATTGACCGGAGTGGTTCGGGGAGGGTCCCCTTTGTCAGTCTTTGGGTGGTGCTCGGCCTGCTCGTTGCAAGCGTGGCCATGTTCATTGCCCTGGTCCAGCGGATCAGTATGCTTCAAATCACTCGCATGTTGGTTTTCACGGGCGATCAGGGACGGAAGGTAATAGAAACGAATTATCCGGCGACAAAATCGGCTCTTGTGGCTGCGGGGCAGGACGATTATCGTGTTTTGCCTTGCTCCCAGACCCTCATTCATCGAGGAAAACCTCGCTCAATTCAAAAGGTCCATGTAGCCACCTTGGTGAATTTGGCGAAACTGTCCGGTGGCGTCATCGAGATGGCCGTGGCAGTTGGAGATACGGTCGTGGAGTTGATGCCTTTGTTGCGAGTCTTTGGGGCTCGCCACCCGATCGTTGAAAGAGAGTTAAGGGACGGAATTGAAATCGGCGCCGAACGTACTTTCGCACAAGATCCTAAGTACGCCATCCGGCTGCTTGTGGACATAGCCATCAGGGCCTTGTCGCCAGCAATTAACGATCCCACGACGGCTGTGCAGGCACTCGATCAGATCGAGGACCTGCTAGTGCGATTGGGCCAGCGGCATCTGGAAATAGGCGCGTATCGCGACAGCGATGGCAACTTGCGACTCGTGGTTCCATTTCCTGCGTGGGAGGATCTCCTTCGGTTAGGCCTTGATGAGATTTGCTTCTGCGGCGCCACCAGCGTGCAAGTCATGCGGCGCATGAACGCGCTCGTCGCCGATCTGATCTCATACATGCCGGAAGAACGCCGTCCCGCAATTCTACACTGGGGAGGACGATTGAAAGACATGATCGCGCGTTCGTTCGCAGATGGTGAAGAGAGATCGGAAGCGCTGAAGGAAGACCGGCAAGGGCTCGGCGTAGCCAGCCAGAGCTCCTCCAAGAGCGCTTGAGTGTTTGCCTCACATTGCCTTTCTGATGTTAAAGCTGGCGATGGAATCGGTCTCAGGAAAGCACCAGATTGCCGAACAAACTATTCAAACTCGTCTTCGCGGCGTTCCTTGCCGCGTGTCTCCTGCAGGTGCCTCACGCCCAGGATCTCGCTCAGCGAGCCTATATCGTCAGTCAGATCCATTCTAACGGAGTGACCCTCACTTATTCCTTCTCCGACAGCAGCATTGCCACCAACGGCGTGATCCCGGTCACGGGTGGAACAGGAGTTCGCCACGTTCCGATCTCTAACTACACCAGAAGCGACACATGGAGTTTTGTGCTGCGCACTTTCTAAGTAGACAGGCAACGGTTCGAATCCTACGAGTTCGCTGAACGAAGCAGGTGAAACGTCGGTGCCAATCCGTCCGCCAATTTTGGTTTAGGAATATCCGACGCTACTTCCCGCGGGAACAATCCGGGAACAATAAGCCTGAATTCCTAAATTGAATTGCACTGTTTTGCCCTAAGTCGGTTAAGTTTCAGTTGGTTGAAAGAAACGCCGAGGAGGACAAAACAGTGCACTGGCAAATTACCGCTCTTTGGGGCGGAAAAAAAGTGGAATTACGCGAAACCCAGCGAGCCGTCACCCCCTTCGGTGGGCTGGTGGTGTTCTTGGAGTTTCTGCGGCATGTTGGCTATCGCGAGGCCGTGAGCAAGTATCTACCGTTTCGTCTTACTTCCCCCAATGCCATCGATCCGGTGGAGACATTCACGGCTTTCTTACTCTCGGTGGTAGCCGGAGCGCGGCGCTTCGCACATACAAGTTTGCTGCGTGCCGACGTGGCCTTGCACGCCGTGCTGGGGATCTCGCGCTTTCCGGTCGATGACACCATTCGCAACCTTTTCAAACGCTTCGGTCAGGGACAGTGCCAGCGTTTTTTCTCCGGCTTGTGGAGTTGGCAGCTGGAGCGGCTTCCGGGATGTTCGCCGGGATATAGTCTGGATTTGGATTCCACGGTGTTCGAGCGCTACGGGCGGCAGCAGGGTGCGTTGCGCGGACCGAACCCGCGCAAGCATGGGCGGCCCTCGCATCATCCCCTGGTGGCGGTGCTGGCCGAGTCGCACTTTCTGCTGCACGGCTGGTTGCGGAGCGGGGACTGTGGCACGGCCCGTGGCGTAGTGGAATTTCTCAAGGAAGCCCTGGCGCTGTTGCCGGAAAAACATGCCCTTCGCGTGGTGCGCGCCGACGCCGGCTTTTTTGACCAGCAATTACTGGGTTTTCTCGAGCAGCGTGGGTTGTCTTACATCATCGTGGCACGGCTGACGCTCTGGCTGAAGCGCGAGGCCGCACGCATCACCACGTGGCGCGCGCTGGACGCAAATTACGCTGCGGGTGAATTCCATTTGCAACTTTTCGGCTGGGACCGCCCACGCCGCTTCGTGGTGATCCGCGAGCGGCTGCGTGCCGAGCGCCCCTCGCTGGGAAGAAAACTGCTCGATGTTCCCGGCTACACCTTCCGCATCTTCGTCAGTAATCTCGCGCTCCCGCCGGAAGAGCTCTGGCGCGACTATAACCACCGGGCGGACATGGAAAATCGCATCGCCGAATTGAAACACGATTTGGGCGCCGATGATTTTTGTATGCAGGAGTTCTTCGCCACCGAAGCAGCCTTCCGCAGCATCCTGCTACTGTTCAATCTGCTTGGAGAATTCCAGCGCGCTAGTGGCTGTAAAACCTATCGCCAGCCGGCCACGCTGCGCGCGCAAGTTTTTCTTTGCGGTGCTCTGCTCGGCCGGGCCGGCCACCGCTTGGTGCTGCATTTGTCGGCTTCCTGGGGTGGCCTCAAACCACGTATCCCGCTGCTGGAAAACATCTTATCCTACGGTGTCCCAACTTCGCCGAAGTTGCATTCTGGGCTCGCGACTTGAGCCCAAAATCCATCAATGAGTCTCTATGAAACTACCTTCAACTTCGGATTTCAGGATAAGAATTGCCCTCTATGTGTTTTCAATACTTTGTGTTACTCAGCGCTTCCCGTAAGTGCTTGAATTTCCAGGCCTTGGTACACTGTCACGGCAGCAGTCGCGCCACTATGCGTTGAGGCAGGTTGTTGCAATGTGTTCACTTTCTCGGATCCAGTTGTCACCCGTGCCGTTGAAAAAAACACAGAACCGGATCATTGGCCTAATCTGCCCCTTTTTGCCCCCGCATATTTTTGGTAAGTGTCCACCCGTCAGGAAGATGGATGGTAGGGGCGGTGGGGATCGAACTAAAAGCGACGTTGAAAGCGCGTAAGTTATTGATTCCATTAAACGCGAAAAACGGTAAAAACAGCGAATTCGCCCAAGTGAGGTACACGGCAGGTACACGGCTCGACTGTTCGTTCTGCCTCAGAAGTCAAATAGCGCGATGCTCAACGTTGAAGTATTTGTGCTCGATGGACTCCGGCCAATCGATCGAAAGTTCCGGTATATCTGCGTGCTCGACCTTCTTCCATGCAAATTTCTTGCGTTCCTCATCTCTTCGATCCCGGATTCGCTTCGCAGTTTTCTCATAGAAAGTGATGCTCCACTCCGCGGGCTCCCAATACAGGTCGAACTCTCGCCAGGAGATTATAGCCAATGTTAAGTCAACCCGGCCGGTCGGATAGTCCACATCTTCCTCCATTGGTTTCGGGCATGACCCTTTCACCTCATTCCACCACTGGCTGGGGACACGTATTCCCAATTTGTAACCGTCTGCGCCGAATCTCACGAACAGGCGCACATCGCATTTGCTCGGCTCTCCCATCGCGCGCGAAATCTCGTCGGTACCTCCGATCCTTAGTGGTTCAACGTCCTCCTCAAGGTCGACTTCACTGACGAAGGTGCGATGATTGTTCAAGTAGATTAATGCGCGCTCGAAATCTTCCGACTGTTGAACCACCATAAAGCAGATGCCGCTGCGGACAACGCAGTATTCAGCTGCCGACCGCTCTTCGGAGAACTTTCTTACGGCGTGCCAGGCATCCAGGCCGTCAATTTGTTTGAAGTCGCTCAGGAGGTCATACCAGTTCGGGTCCACACGTACGTAGTGCGGGCTGAATCTCCGGGTTGGTCTGAGGACAACGTATGCGATGACGATGCATAGTGCCAGCCAAGCGATCAAAGCGCCAAGCACGATGCTCTGGCGCATCGAAAAGTCGCCAATGTAGGCGAGAATGAGACAGAAAACTACGGCACCAAGCAGGTAGACAAAGATGCCCTTGATCCACTTCATGGTTGCGAATTATATATCAGGCGAGAAAGGAAGAAGCTGATCCACTGGTAACACTCGCCAAGTCGATACGGTGGTATCATCCGGCGAAGTTATCCCGTCAAGCCGAAAGAAATGGAGCGATGTGACCCAAGAGCCTAGTAATCCGACACGTCAGGGTAAGCCCTGGGACGGAGACGAAGAGCTAAGAAAGCTCATCGGAAACAACGATGAGCTTAGCGCGATCTACCGCAAGCTCGGATACTCGGTTTATGTAGATCAAGAGTCGCACCGTATATTGAATCAACTAAAGTCTCTCATAGGGATCGAAATCGTTGATCCCACTCCTTCCGGTTTCGGAAGGCTGCTGTATGACGCACGAAATGTGAGATTCAGCCAGCTTAGGGAATCAGAGCAGCGCGACTTTCTCGCGCCGACAAAAGCGGGCAAACGTGCGCGAGTCTGTCAAAACAAGCAAGCGAAGCTGGAGAACCCAGAGAAGCTGAAGGCTTTCTTCAATCGTCATCCTCATGCCGTGCGCGCCATTTCGCTTTTACTCCTGGATGAGTTGGACAAACTCTTTACGAAAGCACGCTCCCCTTTGAGTGCGGGAGACCGTGAATCGCTTCTCTCTGCTGTCAGCAGAGTTCGTGACGACATAAAGGATGGACGGGGGGACTCCGCGAGTGCGTTGCAGGCGTTCGAGCGGACGCGTGAAGAATGCCTCGGGCGTCGCCGGTTCGGGCGCGGCTGCCACGAGGACACGACTCACGAGCGGAAAGCGCAACTCGATGAACTGCTATCGAACTCGCTCTGGGTGCGCGAAATACGGGGCCAAGACGACAGTAATTGGCATAAAGATGCAGCAAAGCAAGCGAAAACCTACTTAGATTCGACTTGGATGCACACCCAGTGGCTCACGGCACGTTTCCTTACTGACCTCCTTGATGTGGAATTAGCGCCGTTGATCCGTGAGGCGAAATCTGTCGGTGAGTTCAATTTGATGTTGATGTCGATTATTTGGCGGGTACCCCCGTTGTCTTACTACTGGCGGTTCAAGGTCGCTCGGGAACGAGCACGCCTCGCTCGTTTGGCGCAGCTACTTGGACAAGTGCGCGATGAGGCGGATTCGGGCAATTACGATGCACAGGAAATCGCCGGACGCCTTCGACGTTATGAAACCGAGGGGCTGTATGTTCACAGTCTGGTGTATGCGCTCTTACGACTGACTAGCCCCAATGCCTGAGCCTGGAGGCGTGATCTTGGAAATCAGCCCACAAAGACGAGAATCCGTCGAGAAAGCTCGCCAAGCCTGGATCAAAAGGCTGATCGATCTTTCGCGTCGCAACAATCTTCTCTATTACCGTTCACTTAAATGGGGGACGTTGGGCTTGTCGCTTGACGACGGCGAACGCTGGGCTGCTCTCCTGCGCGGCGATTCCGTGTCAGTGAGGAGCCTGGTTAGGGACTTGCCGGATGAAGAGCTGGTACTGAAGGCGTTGGGTATCTGGCGCCGCTCTCAGGCGAACCAAGAGGAAAAGGGGCTGACCACGATGTTCGTGGCCCTCGGGATGGCCAGTTGGAAGGCCGCCGATGGTGGCCGGGACTCTGATGCTCCGGTTCTCCTTCTCCCGGTTGGGCTCGAAATTAAAGGACACGCGGGAACTTCGCTTTCAATTCATCGCGGCGGACCTGTACAAGCAAATCTTGTTCTTCTCCATGTGTTAGAGACGGAGTTCGGAGTCTCGCTCTCGTCGGAAAAAGTACTCTCGCGTTTGCAAGGACACGAGGAAGAGGAAGTCTTTGATCCATCTCCTGTTTATGAGCTTTTCAAAGAAGCATGCACATCAATTCCAGAATTTGGGATTCGTGATGTCGCCGTTCTTGGCAATTTTGCCTTCCAGAAGATGGCGATGGTTCGAGACCTCCAGGAAAGCTCGGAGCATCTTGTATCCAGCGACCTCATTGCAGCATTGGCTGGTGATACTGAAGCGAAGCAGTCGATTGGAGCTAAGACACAGAATCCTGATCCCAAAGAATTCGATACGTTCCCACCTCAATCAGAGTTTTTGATTCTCGATGCCGATTCCAGCCAACAGTCCGCCATAGCCGCTGTTCTCGCAGGCCAAAGTGCGGTCATTCACGGACCACCTGGAACTGGGAAGAGCCAAACCATTGCGAATCTGGTCGCAAGCCTCGCGGCTACTGGGAAGCGCGTGTTATTCGTCGCAGAAAAACGAGCTGCACTACAGGTTGTGCTGAAACGACTCCAACAAGTTGGCCTAGATAAGATTGCCATCGATTTGCACGGGGCCGATGTGTCTCCCAAGCGCGTCATGGAGCAGGTTGCTGCCGCTCTGAATACCGTCCGACAGGCTGTTCCTGTGGACTGTGATCGGATGCATCAGCAATACGTGGAACGTCGTGATCGCTTAAACCGCCATGTCGAAAGTTTGCATCGAAGGCGGAAACCAAGCGGGATGTCGGTGTACGAGCTGCAGGGATCATTGCTTCGCTTGCAGTTAGAAATGCAGTCAGATGTTCGATGGCGAGGCCCGGAACTGGCAAAGATCGAAAAGGCAGACCCGGCTAAGATCCGTGACCTATTGAGAGAGGCTGGAGGACTCGCGCCCCTTTTTCTCCGGTCTGATCCTTCTCCATGGAACGGCGTGCGGCTGGCAGACGGCGCGGTCGCACAACAGGCTGTCGATTTGGTTGCACGCTTATCTTCGCAGACTTGGCCCGAATTCATGTTATCTCTGGCAGAATTACCGAGGGTGGTTGGCTTCCGCACCCCGAAAACTTTGAAAGACGCACAACAGATGTATTCGTTGCTTGCCGCTGTGCGTAAGACGCTCGACCTCTATTCACCTGAGGTCTTTACCCAGAATATTCAAGGAATGATTCGTGTCCTGGCACCAGGCAAAACCGGAGGACTAAGAGCTATTTGGACCTGGTGCCTGAGTAGCGAATACCGCCATGCGCGAAATCAGGCTCTCACTTGTCGCATTGCAGGCAAAGCGCGTGTCCCAGAATTATTCGTAGAATTGAGTGCGGCTGAGGACCAGCGAATGAAATGGGCAGACCTAAGTAGCCGATCATCTTTGCCTCAGACGATCCCGAGTTATGCAGACAGTCACAGAAAGCTGGAGTCGGCTGTTGCTGATCTCGGAGCGCTAGTTTCCATTGTTCCAAAGAAGCAATCCGATTCGCTACCGTTGGATGAGGTTGGGACGTATATCGATGCCCTTGCCAAGGACCGGCTCACGCCGATGAAATTGCCAAAATTGTGTGAGGTCGAACAGGGACTGGACAGATGTGGCGTTGGGAAACTTGTCGAGGAACTCCGCAAGAAGAAGATGGTGCCGGGGAAGTGGCTTACTGCTTTTGACCAGTCCTGGTATTCCTCCAGTCTCGAGGCCGCACAAGCTGAGGACCCCGAAATCGCGGGTTTCAATGGAAGAACGCACGATGCGTTCGTGCGAGAATTCAAGGAACTCGATAAGGAGCGAATTCGTATCGCGGCTGCGCGTGTGCGTCGAGCGTACGCGGAACGAGCCATAGCAGCGATGAATGAGCACAAGACAGAGGAATATATCATTAGGTCTGAAGCTGAGAAGAAGCGTCGGCACCGGCCCCTTCGTGCACTTTTTGCTGAGGCGCGGCATGTGCTTACTGCCGTGTGTCCTTGTTGGATGGCGAGTCCGCTGTCGGTAAGCCAACTTCTGGACACGACACGATGCTTCGACTTTGTCATTTTTGATGAGGCCAGCCAGGTCCTGCCAGAAGATGCAATTCCCGCAGTCATGCGAGGGACACATCTTGTTGTTGCCGGTGACAGATGGCAGTTACCTCCTACGACTTTTTTTGCTGCCGCCGATGATGACGAATTGCTCGAAGACGAATCAAATTCCGCGATAGAGGGATTTGAGAGCCTCCTCGACACGACGAATGCTTTCATGCCGTCGTGGTATCTCGATTGGCACTATCGAAGTCGAGACGAAACACTAATCAGTTTTTCAAATCACTACATTTATAAAGATCGCCTAGTGACATTTCCTGGTCCTGGGGGATCACCTGTAATCCAGCATGTCTTGGTTCAACAACCCTTAGGCGTGGATGGACAGGAAGAAAGCTCCTCACCTGAGGTCAATAAGATTGTTGAGCTTATCCTTGAACATGCCGAAAAGAGGCCGCGAGAATCGTTGGGCGTCATCGCGATGGGAATCCGGCATGCCGACCGCGTTCAGCGAGCTCTCGATCAAGCGCTCTTACACAGGCCCGAGCTTGGTCAGTTTTTCGACGCGAATGCAGAAGAGAGGTTCTTCGTTAAGAACCTAGAGCGCGTTCAGGGTGACGAGCGAGATGCGATTATTTTGACCGTTGGCTACGGGAAAGACCGAGGCGGCAACCTACCTTTCAGGTTTGGCCCCCTCTTGTCTTTTGGCGGTCAGAGACGACTCAACGTAGCCGTCACGCGGGCTCGGCAGCGCATGACCCTAGTGTCGTCTTTCAGTCATCTGGATATGGACTTGGCAAAAGTCAAGCCAGGGACGGGAGTAGAGCTACTTCGTTTCTATCTGGAGTACGCTGCGAGTGGAGGAAAGAGGCTAGGAGACTTGGCTTCGACCGACTTCCCAATGAATTCCTTCGAGGCAGAAGTTTTTGACGTTCTTGAGTCAAAGGGCATCCCACTTGTCCCACAGTGCGGGGCTTCCAGTTACCGAATCGATCTCGTCGCTCAGCATCCAAAGCAACGAGGGAGATACGTTTTGGCAATCGAATGTGATGGAGCTTCCTATCATTCGAGCCCGACGGCGCGCGATCGAGATCGCCTGCGACAGCAACAGCTTGAGAATCTTGGCTGGAAATTTCACCGTATATGGTCCACTGACTGGTTCATGCGTAAAGACGAAGAGGTGAGCCGCGCGTTGGCGGCATATGAAAATGCTGTCGCGTCCGTCGATGATTCCAACCCGACTGGTGAAGTCCCAGTGACGACAGAGTCTGCGGTCAATCGGGATGAGTCTCTTATCAAGCCGCGGGGTCGGGAAATGCGTCCTCGTATCATTCGACGCGACGCAATCACGGAATATTCGGAGTGGGAACTTATGGCAATAATCGACTGGATCGAATCGGATGGCCGCTTACGGAGTGACGAGGAAATCATCGACGAATTGCTGCCGGAGTTCGGATTCCACCGCCGTGGTGCTCGAATCGAAGGCGTGCTCAAGTCTGCCCTCGAAAAGCATCGGAAGGCAGCACACTGAACGCTCGAATCATGGTATGAGTTTCACTCCACAATTCGCGATTACGAATTCCATAACGGCGGCGCTTACGAGAATTGAGCGCGCGCGGGGATTCTTGGATGCAGCGAAGCTATCGAAAGACTGGATTGCCGGAATGCAGGCGCGTGCGCTCCTTTTAGAGGCACACCACACGACTCACATCGAAGGTACACATTTAACCCTGGAACAATCCGAACGAATACTTGCTGGCCAGAAGGTCCGGGATGCCAGGCCAGACGACACTAAGGAGCTTCTCAACTACAAGAAAGCCTTTGAATTGGTTTCGGATTACTTGGAGAGCGGCGAACCAATCAGCGAAGCTCTGATTCGGCAGATTCATAGGCGTCTCGTCCAGGGTGTGCGCGGAAACAAAGCGTCACCCGGCGAATATCGAAAGATTCAGAACTACGTCGTTAACCTGCGCACGGGCGAGAAGACCTACACGCCGCCGACACCGCTGGAAGTTCCCCCGATGATGACTGATTTGGTCGCCTGGTTGGGAAGTCAGACTGAAATAAACCCCGTGCTCGTCGCCGGCATTGCACAGTTCCAATTAGTTCAAATTCATCCATTCGTGGACGGCAATGGCCGGACCGCTCGCTTACTTTCAACTCTTTGTCTGTATAGAAGTGGGTACGACTTTAAGCGCCTTTTCACAATCAGCGAATACTATGACCGGGATCGGCCTGCTTACTACGCGGCAATCCAAAGCGTGCGCAAGCACGGCATGGATTTTACCCGCTGGCTAGAGTACTTTACCGAGGGCCTTGCGACTCAGATGCGTGAAGTCCAAGGGAGAGGCGAGCAAGTCATACGCCAAGATGTAATTGTGGCTAAGGCCCGTGCACAAGGCTTGAAGGATCGACCACTCAAAGTCTTGGCGTTTTTGCTTGAGCAAGGCAAGGCAACGGTGGCTGAGTGCGAAGCTAAGTTGAGGGCGAATAGAAGGACCCTGCAGCGAGATTTGAAGCTGCTGATGGACAAGGGCCTCGTGCGGGAGGTTGGAACGGGTCCAACGGACCCGACGAAATACTATGAACCGCTACTGTGACAAGCTGTGACAGGTTACTGTGACAAGCTATGACAGCCGACTGTGACAGAGCCTGCGCGGGTCGGCCTTGGGCAAGAATGGCAAAGGGTCCGCTACTTGACAGGTTTCAAGAACCCCTCGTGGCCAAGTTCCTTCCAAAGCTCGTTTGCCGATTGGAGAAATTCAATGGCCGTCGCAGTTTTCACATCGCTACCCGCTGCCATCGCCTGCTCCACACTCTTTTGAGCCGCTGCCAAACGCACCGTCTTTTCCTGTAGAGATTTTTCCCGTTTCGCGCGCTCGGCCCCTGGGTCGAAGAGTTCCAAATCGGTGCGCCGGAAGTACCTCGTAATCTGAATTTCGTAACACTTTTCTTCTTCTGGCTCCCGTACGTCGCCGGGGCGCGGTCGCAACACCTTGCCGTACATGGCCAAAGATTCTATATACACTTCGTCATTCGGCTTCAGCGGCTCCATTATTTTTATTCCTCCTTGGTCGCTACCCCGGCGCGGATTCTACCGTGCGCTGCCGAAGCTGCTTGCAATTCGCCTTTGCGAAGCTCCACAACTGCATTATCCAAGCTAGAAAAGAAGAAAACCCGATCAAAGTCGAACGGGAAAGTCCATTCATTGAGACCGTGGGGTATTGGAACACCTCTGGCGACTTCCATGCAGCTAAAGACAAGGAGCCAGATCGGCGCGCCCGGCAGATTAGATCGGTAGGTGGGAAGCAGATCGTTCTTTGCTTTGATTCTTTCCGCCAGCAGATTGGGTATCTGCGACGCGGTAATGCCCGACTTCGTTCCACAAAACCAAGGGCCGCTTTCAGTGCATATGCTAACGGTGCCGAAGCCGTCAGGCAACTTGTCTAGCCGCGTGAAAGTGGCCACCCGCGACGATTGTGGGCGGTGCGTCCTGACAAATTCAGCCAGCGCCCGCGCCATATCTCGCTTATCATATTTTCCATCTTCGATCTTCCACAAGTAGACTGTCACTTTCACCGGCGTTGCGCCCGACGCGGCGTTGTACTCTCGCTCCGCTAACTGGACAGCTCTTTCGTGGAAGGTTTTTTCATGCAATGGCGACGAAAACGAGTCGCTTCCAGCCGGAGGCAGAAGCTCAGTTACTTCGATACCAACGAGGCCGTCGGCAGTCAGTATCTTGAAATCGGGTTTCTCAAAATCCTGAGTTTCTCCAACCGGAATGATCGGGCTTGCGCTGCGTGCGGCTTCCAGAGCACGTCGTTCAGTTTCTTTTCTCAGATGTGTCGCGGTTTGAGGAATCATTCAGTAATCTCAGCGGTGTTCACAACTGTTTCAACCAAGAGCACGCCACCACACTTCTCGCACGTCCATTTCGGCGGATTGGCTAGGCTGTGAAATTGTACGTTCGCGCCCGGATGGCAGGTATTCGGGGGAATCTTGATTTTAACTTGTCGCTTGCCGCCAAAGTCTTTTGGGACGCTGTTCCTCGATTTGGTTTCTTTGTATTTCATTTCGTGCTTACCTCCGCCGCTCTTTTGACTCGGCATTAGCGGGCCGCTGCCTGCATTTTAACACGTACTGCACTGACAATGAGCACATCCCAGCTCGAAACGCAGTGCCTTTTCGTGTTACAGTCGGCTTCAAGGAGTGGAAACACATGACGTACGAGAATTTTTTCTACACACTTGCGGCGCTGCGGGTCGCTAACCTTGCGTCTGGCTCCCAGCCGCACGCTACTACGCTGGGCACCTACCGAAATTTTGTCCGCCAATATGCGCAGCAACTTGGCGACCCAGCACTGGGCGAAGCGTCAGACGAAGTTGTGCTGGGTGCCTTAGTGCTTCTGCACAAACGGTCGTGTCTAGAATTAAAGAAGTTCGAGTCGGAAACTTGGCTTTGGTGGGATTACTCAGAAATCGGAGACATTTGGAAATTTGTGAACGGTAGCGGGTTCACCATGAGACTGACGCCCGAAGGCCGCGAGCTACTTTCCGAAATGGAAGCGCAACTCGCTCCAACCCTGCCGGTCAAGCAGAACGCGATTGGCTTTCACGCAAGCTGACAGGCCGAAAACTTGGCCAGCGCGCCTTTTTCTAGCGCGGTTGATCCCGCTCCCGCCACTCGTGGTCAAGTGCAGTATTACGCGGTCTTTTCATTTCGCCTTTAATGAGCTTGAACCAGAAGAACCAACGTTGCTTTTCTGTTAGCTCGAAACGTTGCTTGCGGCCCGCATGGGATTGCGCCCGCGTAATCCAAGAATGGTGTTCCCCGCAAAGATCAAAAATCTTCGGGCCGCCTTTGTGGCGTTCGTACAGGATGTGGTGGCCTTCAGTTGCCAGCCTTTTGCAATCTTTAACCGGGCAGCGATTCAGTTTCCCAGTCGGCTCGGGCATTTCGTCGAGCTTTACCTTGACGGCGCGGATTTTGTCCCTTACCCGTATTTTCACTTGAGCTTCTCGCGGCAATAATTCAGGGTGTAAAACAAAATGGTGAAGAATACTGAAACGCTCATGACGATTGCGACAGTAACGGATAACCTGAAAAGCCACTTCAAGCCCCAATGCTCAGCCACGCCCAGCGCCGCAAAAGCGACGACCAAGCCCCAAAGGTTTTGATTCAGATTGATATTGAATTTGTCTTCGACCGCCATCCGCTCGCCTCCAGCTACGATTTGGCTGCCGGGCCAAATTAAGGTTTGAATGACCTCTGTTCTTTTACATGCTTTGCCGACCTTACAAGTACAAATCTCGGGTGATCACAGCCCTTACACCGGGGGAAAGTCTTGCCTTCAATGCAGGTAACTTCATGCGTGGCAGCATGTTTCGGGTCATGCGTCACTTTGTATATTCCAGATTCAGGGACCGTATCTCCGGGCTTGTATGCCATGTATCCCCCTTCACGAGATAAATTTTTGCCACTCGTTGTCGCCGGTCATGTTATCCCGCTGAAATCCGTCTTCGAGTAGCTGCCGATTTCGCTTGCCCCACTCTCCCAAAATAAAATCCTTTGAGCCGGCCAGAAATTCGAGTTCAGGTTCCCGGTCATCGAGAAGTTCGTACGCCTCGCCGGAATCCTTATACGCCAAGAGAGTCACGTGTTCGCTGGTCCGTTTTGAATGGTGATACTGCGTCCGCGCAATGAATTCCCTTTTCGTGCTTGCCATTTATTTCCCCTCCTTGGCCAGCGGGATTTTTAACACGCGCCCGGCCAGTGATCTAGAATCACTGCACGCGAACCTTAGCGGTTTGAGTGTGGATTTCAAAGACACGCTGGCCCCGCTGATATGCTTGTTCTTCATCAACCTTGAGCCAGATTAGAGCATCGTTTTCGCAACCCGGCTTACCGCACACAACGCCGCTGGATGGATGGCCAACTGGAAGGTACGGTTGCTCGGAATAACCGGGCGGCTTCACATTTCCACCTGTGGGCTTGCCGCACTTCTCGCATCGGGCAATTGCCATGATTTCCTCCTGTGCGGCGGGATCAGTGGGGGGTCGAAATAGTTGTGGCTACCGTCTGCCGCTCTTTCTGTTCGACTTGCGCCTTTCCCTCAACGCTGCCCCGGCTACGCTGCGGACTTTCTTGTTTCCTGAATGCATCAACTCCCCAGCCTCCGTTGCCACTCTTTTCGAAGTGCGTCCGGGACCGCTACGCTTTTTTGTCATTCCAGTGTCATCCTGTCAAGATTCTATCACCCGTGCCATAGCGCAGATGTGGCGGCTAAGAAATCCGCCAGGCGACGCCTTAGAGATTCGTTTTGGACTTCACCTACTGTTTTCCCTCCAAGCGCTGGGGAATCCTTGATGTCTTTGAATCTATCCGCCAACATATCGTTTCTCAAATCCCGCGCTTGGTCGGCTTCGACAGAATTGGCGTAAGGATTTTCAGCAACTTTCCTGCATAACTTATCTAATTTCGAAAAGTGCATCCGTTCAAGTTCCTCTTTCGTTGGCAGATTTTCCGTTCCACCGGCTAACTCCGCTTCTCGCGCTTCTTCTTCCATCGCCGCCAGTTGATCACCACAAAACACTCTGACGATACGGCCTTCGGAACCAGCGTACCGCTCGTCGTAAGGACCACGGAAAAGCTGGCGTGGTAGCTGAATCCGCGCAAACGGATTTTCGAGGACTATAACGCGGAGTTGTGAAAGTGAAAGGTCCGAGGCGGTTCCCCTTGCGCGTTCGGTTTCATCCCAAAATTCCAACAGTTCGAGCTTGCGGCCAAGCTCATTTTCCTTGCGCTTCATGGCTATCTCGAATCTCTTGGTGCCGACCATGTACCGGCGCAAGACAACTATCGCGCTGATTGTTCGATTCTGCGGTGCTATCGCCTGACCATCCAGATAGCGATACATCTTTCCACCGCCACCAAATACGCGTTGTGTTTGCGATTCGTCTGCAATGCCGGTCTCCGTGTTGACCGGTGTGCTGAAGCCCAAATTTCCTAGCATGGCACCGTAGACGTATTGCCAGCCAAGTTCAACCAAGGGCTTATCGTTGTTATAAAGCACTAGGCAGCAACAAAAGCGATCAAGGTCTTTGAATTTTTTCCGGGCCGATTCAATTTTCTCACGAACAGGTTTGTAGGGGTCATACGCGCCACCCACGAGGTTGAAGTCAACGGCGGTTTGGTCGAATTGTTTAAGCTCAAAAAGTATATCCGTATTCAGCACGTTCAAGCTGTAATCGGGCCGCTTCGATGTACCGTCCTGTGGTGGCTCAAATCGAAAGTCCGTCAAGCCCGAAGCATTCAGATACGCCTCGAAAAGCTGCTCAGATATCGTCTTGTTCGTCATCGCGTCATCGTTCGGCCCACTGACTTCAAAACCTAGTTTGGAGAGGATGCGTGTGGCGTCCATGGTCGTGAAGTTTGCTACTGGCTTTCCAATTGCCGCAGCCAACGCCTGCTTGGGTGGGTACCCCTTGCCATTTATCCGGACCTGGTATTTCGTTACCGCCTTCGGCTCGACGCGTTTCAGCCTCTCTTCAACGTCGGAGCGGCTGAGTTCGAATCGCTTACCACGGAGTTCAAATGACTCGCGGTTCAAGTGCAATTCCTCCAAGTCCAGATGGTACGTCTGTATGCTCCTGTATGTCAAGAGTATGATTCTGTACGATGATACTGGTGCACCGTCACCTCTCATAGTTGGGGCAATCCCGAAGCGAAACCGCAGTCAAGGCCGAGAGAAACGAGCCGCCTAGCGGTTATAACCCTTGACGGCTAGAGCGGAGGGAGGCGCTTTCTATCTGCTGATGCTGTGGCCTTCTGCCTGCGTATGCTCATGCACTTGGGCTCGTGCGGACGACGGCTCGATCTTGTGTGCTGAGGATACGGAATCACGGCTCGGTTCCATCGCGGATCGGTGCGACACGTCACGCCCGAGTTGCTCCGCAAGCTGGCATTTGTCGTTTGTGTAGACCTGGGCATCGTAGCGCCCGCGCGACACCGCCACATAGGCCAAGCGTCGATTGACGAGTTTTTCTCCAGCCTGCTCCGTGTCCACATGCACAAGCACGCGGTCTGCTGTTTGCCCCTGGCTGCTGTGGCTCGTTACCGCGTATCCGTAATCGAGATGTGGATTCTCTTTGATGTTGAGCTCGACTGCGCGGCCTGAGTCGAGGCGCAGTTGCAGGTTGCCGCTATTGTCGATCTTTTCGATGGTGCCTAGCTCGCGGTTGGCAATGTGTTGCTCCCGATTCGGCGCTGTGAACTGCACACGGTCCCCTTCACTGAATGCGCGCTCGGTCTCCCGGTAGAGCGTCACGCCATGCAAGCGGCGCGGATCGTAACTCACCCGCTCGCCGTTCTCGCGTTTTACCGTCACCAAATTTTCTTTCTCGTTCGCGCGCTCAACGCGGGCATATTCTCCGGCCCCAATGCCGTGCGTCTTGCTGCCCCTCGTATAACGCACAACGTCGCCCACTTCGTATTGCGCGGCCCACTGCCGGTCGGCTCCCGTGATCTCCTGCCGTGCAACGAGCACACGCTGCTTTTGTTCGTGCGTATCGACCTGGCCTCGCGTTTGCATTTCCCGGTGGATACCCTGATTGATTTCTCTGCGCGATTGATTGTCCGGGGCGACTACCAGCGTCCCTTCGGGCTTGTTCGCGTACTCGCGCGCGATTTCTTTTAGCCGCTCGTCGCGGTCTGGGATTTCATGCACGCGACCCTGCGCGTCGAGTTTCTCCATCGCGTCTCTCACTTGACCGCGTGAGAGTTGCTCCACCACTTCTTTAAGCGCCGGGTCTTTCTGCCGAACGATCTCGTCGAGCCGCGCTGTCTCAATCCCCGCTTCTTGGAGCTGGTGATACGGTCGGCCCGCTTCGACGGCTTCATGCTGGCGAGTGTCACCTACCAGCAACACGCGGTCGTTTTCCTTGAGGTGGTGTAGGAATTCGTTCATCTGCTTCGTGCTTGCCAGACTCGATTCGTCGAGAACGTAGAGCCGTTTCTGTCCGCCGTGCGGCTCTTCGCTCCGCGTCAGATGCCGTTGCAAAGTGCTCGATTCGATTCCCGCTTCTCCGAGTTTCTGTGCCGCGCGTGACGTTGGCGCGAAGCCTTCCACCTTATAGCCCTCTCGCTCGGCGGCTTCGCGGATCACGGCTAAAGACGTAGTTTTCCCTGCGCCGGCGACGCCTTCCAGCGCCGTCACCTGATCGCGGCTCGATAAGATTTGCTCGACCGCTGCACGCTGGCTCTCGCTCAGATGCGAGTGGTCTTGCTCGGTCGCTCTTCGTGTCTCGAAATTCGCGATTGGTGCGTGTTGTTGCTGTCCCGCACGCATCACCTGGATGGTGGCGTGCTCGTAGTGAATCATTTCCTCGGTGGTGAACGCGCGGCCCGGCGCGTGATTGCTCGTCTCGATGAACTCGCCCGCTTGCACACGTTTCTCGAACTCTGCTTTAACCTCCGCAACCGTGGCGTCACCCATTGAGCGTTTCAGCGCATCCCTAAGCAGGTCGCGCTCCTCGGCTACAGCGTCACGCTCCAGATTTTTCTCTCGCGAGTAGGTGAGCGCCTGGCCGATGGCTTTCTCTCCGGGTTCTTCGCTGAGCTGCTCTCTTCGCTCCTGCGCCGTTTGGACAACGTGCTCTGGCTGATTGCCGAATTGCGCGGCCATTGCCTTGTGCCGCTCTTGCATAGCTTCGTGTGAGAGTTCGAGCTTTCTTTCCCGCGTCTGGTGCGCGGCGATTTGCGCCGCGCCTGCTCCCCGCTGATTTTCCTTTGCGAGATGCTCCTCGATCTGCTGGCGGCGCGGACTCGATGCCTCCAGATACTCTTTGCTGTAGCCTTTGATTTCCGGCTGGCTACTCTCACCGCGCTCGATTTCGTAGCCAAGTTCTTTCAGCCGATGTGCCAGCTCCGAGCGATACGCTGCCGTCGCGTACTGCTGCGTCTTGTACAGTTCCCGTGGCTGTAGCGCATGTGCCTCTCCGTCCTCAGTCTCGGTAAGATTGAAAAAGACAACGTGCGTATGTAGCTGTGGTGCGGCATAGCCGTCTACCGGCCTTGCGCTGTCGTGCTCGAACTTCGCCGCTACCCACTTGCCGGTCGTCTCCGCCGGAAGATTCCCGCCGATGCGGGCCTGGACATATCGCTCTAGTTCGTCAAGTGCGACGACAACGCTTTCTCGATGTGCTTCTCGGACGCGCTCATCTCCACCTACAAGAGCTGTCAACGAAACGCTTTTCGGGGCCGAAAACGTCGCGTCCCATCCTGCGCGATGTTCCATCGCGCTTACTTTCTCGCCGCTTCTGTTCACGTATTCTCGGGCCGCTTGGTGGCGGATTAGTTGTTCGCCAGTGATCGGGTGTTGGCCTTCAGAGAGTTGTTGGAAATGTTCCTCACGCACTTCTCCGCGCAATCTCCATTCCTCCGCGAGCCTTCCGTGCCACTCCCCGCGAATCTGGTCCGCTTCCGTGTAGTAGTTCTCGTGAGCGTTGCCAAACTCTTCCGCATGGTACGTGCGCGCTTGTCCCGCGCTCAACGGTTTCGAGATCGTCAGCACTGCTTATTCACCCTCGAATAGCCCGCATACCGCCGATGCCCACTTAATCGTGTCGTACACGATGCGCGTGTACGTTGGTTTTGTTCCGTGAACATCGCCAGTGGTGCGACGGATCACTTGGAGAGCCTCGACTGCGTGTTTTGTCGCTTCATGTACTTCCTCTGCGATTTTTCGCGCATCCTCCGGTTTAACACCGATCTCCATAAGTTCTTTCTCCAGCTTCGCAATGATCCCGAGACGATTGATTGCCGTGTTCACTTTTGTTTGGAACGACGCACCCGGATCGCCGAGGTTGTGTTTCTCATAGAGTGCTGTTGTGGTCGCATCGACTGCGCCACAGGCTGCGGTGATCGCCCCGCTCTCGTCATTGTCAGCAAGTCTGCTGATCGCCTTCGCGAGTTCGGATGTAGCAGTCTGTGGAAGATGTTGTGCCTCTCGTGCGTCGAGCACTCCTACTTGAATCAGTGTTCCGTTATAAAACTGATAGCCATGCTGCCCGAGTAGTCGCGTCAACCGCTCGCGAGCATTGTCACCTGCACCCATGACGCGTTCAGCCAGTATCGGCAACGCGCGCTCCTTTCTATCGAGTGGCAGTTCAGCGTAGAGTTGCAGTAACGCTGGCGCCACTTCTGCGCGACTACCAGACCCGCCTTGTGCTTCTGAGCGAGCCGGTATTCTCGAAGCATCGATTCCGGCTGCTGCGGCTGCCAGCCGTATTTGGGGAATGGAAAGACTGTTCGTTACTTCAGCAAGGATCGCGTTCCCGAGCAACGTTGCTTCATCTTCCGTCATTGCAACCTCCTATTCGAAAAAGTCTCTTTGCCTGCGCGCTGGCTCTCGTTGAAGTTTCTGGTCTTCACCTTGTTGCTGTTCATTGGGGACGAGTTTCCGCCCCGAAGATCCAGTCCCCGACGGCTTGCCTGCTCCTGCCGCGGCCGCCGCAACTTTCGGTAGTTCCTCGGATGGCTGCTGTGCCGGACGCTCGATGTACTGCGGCTCTCTGTTCTCAAGCTGGATGTAGGGGAGACTCATCCGTGCCACGAGATTTCCGCACTTGAGATAACCGTGCATCTTTTCTAGGCCGCTGATCTCGCTGGCCATCACCAGCGGCCTGATCTCGCGTTCGAGGTTATAGCCTTTCGATTTGCGCGACTGTGGGAACTGCTCATTTGTGCGGCTCTCCCGTATCCGCTCGACCTCTTGTTCTCCGATGGTGTCGCTAATCCACTTCGCTGCATGCGGCTCGCTTGTGCACAGGAAGATTTTCGTCGAAGGCTGCGACATCATCGCCTCCGCTTCGTGGCCGTAACGCACTTCCAACTGGCTGCGTCCCTGAAAACCCAGCACTACCGGATTGTTGGATTTGCGGTTCTCGGTGATTGCCGTGTGCAACTGAGGCAATCGCTGCAAGGTCGCCAGTTCGTCCAGAATGAACCACACCGGACGCGGACTCGTAAGGCCCTGATTCATCAAACGCAGCACGAGCATGTCCAGCCACAAGCTGATGAGCGGCGCTAGGCGCTTGCGCGTGTCCGGCGTGCTGGTGAGGAAGAGCCAGCCGCGCCGTTCCTTCGACCATTCAAGCGTGCTCCAACGCTTCTCCGTCTCCGCTTCAATTGGCAGCAGCCTCATGGCGTCGGCTACCATGCTCAGCGAACCAAGCACGCCGTTGCGCTGTGGCGGCGAATCCCGGTCAATCATTGCCGCGTACTCTGTCCCTTTCACTCTCCGGTCGATCTCTTCCGGGTGCGACATCCACCACACTAACTCTTGCGCCGTCGGATGAAACCCGAGCAAGTGCGCGAAGATTTTTCGCGGGGCCTCAACGAAAAACGAATTCTCGTTGTGTCGGTCGGGAAATAGCGATGCGGCCAAAGTCAGAGCATCGGCTCCTTGCCTCAGTTCATCCCCCGGAGTCCAATAGGGCATCCGCTGGTCCAGCGGATTGAGAATCAAATCACCACGCGAAGGAGTAAGAAAGTAGGGCACGTAGTCGGCGGGTGTCGCGGGGTCGTAAACGATGGCCGTCTCTCCACGCTCCTCAATCTGCAACAAGATTTGGCGAATCAGTGCGCTCTTGCCTTTGCCCGAATCGCCCATTACCAGAATGTGGCTCGATTCAATCTCGCGCGGCAGGCGTAACCAAGCTTTTCTGTGCAATGTTTTTTGCATGAAGCTCTGCTGCTGCAAGAAGCCGATACCGTCCGAACGGTTGCGGCGATTGAACACGCGTGCCGTCACAAGCTCCGGTCCTTTCAGTCTTCGTCCGTGCTTGCGTGTTCGCGCTCGCGCCGCGTCCTTCGGGATCACCACGACGAGACTCAGGAGCAACACACCTAAGCCGCCCCACAGTGCCGGTTTCGCCAGGTCAGTAAGCGTCTGATCCTGATATATCCAATGCCCCAGGAACTCATACAACTTCGCATTGTTATAGCGTGCGCGCTGCCATTCGAGCTTCAAGTCGCCCGTCTTCATCGCTACTTCGGTCAACGCGAACGTACTTTCGCCCTTCTCCGTCACGAACGGTTCTACTTCGTTGTCGAGCGCTAGTCGCGTGCCCTTCCGCGTCAACACCATCAACAGCGTGTACCCGCCGTCGGTGCGGAAGGCTGCTGCTACTGGCGTCCCCGCGTAAGCCACCAGGTAATGCCGTTGGAGCGGAGTCCACACCCGCACGTAACGGTAACCACCGATGGCGAACACACTGAGCAGAGCAACGCAGAACGCTCCGATAGTCCATACTGCCCGGTCGCTCGGAAATTCTCCCGCATCGTCCTCTCGGCCCCATTTCTGTTTCATGGCACACCCCCTGTAGCTGCTTCGGCAAGGCGCTGTTGCGCCTTGCTCAACTTGTTCTGGTCCGCCTGCTCGATGAGCTGCTGCATCTTTTCTGCGGTCAGTGTTTGCCCTTGAGATACGGCGAAGTGGACGTTTAGCAGAATGGTTCGCAGCGCCAACACTTCGGCCAGGACTGTTTGCTCGGCTGCATTGGGCTTAGCTGCTTTCAGCAGAACATCACGCACCCACTCGCTGATCGTCTGTTCGCCCGCAAGGACTTCAAACTGGGCATATTCGTCGTCTGTGACTTTGGTGCTGATGGATTTGGTTCGAAGGGAGGGCATAGAATTCACCCCATAAATTCAACAAGTTCCCATACGGGAACCATTAGTTACTGAGCGGCGCTCTAACAAAGTGGCTTCTTGCAAGTCACTGGATTTTCAGCAAGTTCCCATACGGCAACCTTGGTTGCTGTGCGGCACCCGTTTGGGGGTGACGTGTCAGTCCAACTCCCGGTGCCAAAGGCACCGCTCCCCACAAAATGCGGCGCAAACCCACGATTCCCGCTATCAACCTTGTTCGCCATACTCCAATTGCAGCTCCTGCACCCACCGCTGAAGCTCGGGGATCGCCCACGCCTTCTGGAACAGTTCGCGCAGGGCGCTCCATTCGTTCTCGGTGAAGTCGATACCTACATCGTTCTGCCGAAGCCAAAGCGTGAACGTTGCCCTTTTCTCCTCGGACAGCGTCGTGAGGAAATGCTTGCCGTTCCACGAATTCTTGGCCGACCATCCTTCGAGCATGGCCCGGAACTCGGCCAGGTCGGGGTATCGACCAAGGAGATAGGTCACGCGGCGTGTTGGGCCAAAGTCGATATGTACGCCAAGCTCGGGGCTACCCGCCGTCGTAAACGAGAGCTTCAGGTCATCGACCTTGAGCGGACTAGGCAAGATAATTCGGCGGCGAAAATCATTTTCGTTTGGACCCGTTGGTCGCACGGGCTGGCGGTCATGCCGCACCCAATGGCCCCGAGCGGCGAGGCCCCAGACCGTCGGCCAGTACGGGGCAAGGATTTGATCGAGTCTAGTGCTCTCGACTCCTTCATCACTAATGGCGGCTAGGAAGCATCGTCCAATCGTGCCGGGGTTCTGCCATTTCTCCGCCGACTTCAGTAGCTCCTTGCGATGCGAAATTTGCTTCAGAACTGCTTGATGTCTTTGTTCGGCGTCATCATCGGAGAGCCGAACCTCGGTGAAGTGGCCGCCAAGGTTTCCGAAGTAATACCAGGCGTGCTTCGATGCATGCTTCTTACGGTTCTGATAGACGGCTTCGAAGGCGTCGACTAACTTGAGGTATGACTCTCTGGATGGAATCGCGGGCCAAAGCAGTGGCGGCTCTTGAGCTTCTTCCTCTGTGCCGATCTGCACGTACTGCGCGAGAACATCCCACTCGGGGGCAGACAGCGTGTGCTGCGATTCCCACTTCTTACGAATGCGATAGAGCGAAGCGGTCGGCGTGCTGAGCATTTCATGACGAGCTGTTTCACGGTCCATCCCTTCGACGCGCTCCTCGATAACGAGGAAGGCGGCCTCTCCCAAGGACACCTCGCGTCCCCGTTGTTCACTGAGAACCTTCTGGTAGCGCTCCAACAGTTTGAGGCGGTCTTCGCTGAGTCGAATCGAGATAACCTCATGCCGGGGTTTCTTCTTGAGGATCGACATCATGGTTGACAGATTCTCCTACATCGCTGTACGATGTTTACGCTAGCGTAGCTCGACAGGCGACTGAAATGCAAGAGGATTTTTGCTCAACTCTTTTGGAAGCCAACGAGCCAATTCGACGATCCTTTCGACCCTGCAGGAGTTAGTAACGCGCAATGGCCTTACCATCCCAAATCGAGACCTCGGTGCACATCGAGCGGCATTATGCCGTTACGGAAATCGCCGAAATGTGGAACTTGAGCCCTGATAAAGTTCGCGAGCTTTTCGAGAAAGAACCAGGTGTGCTTGTGCTTGGAGAGCGGAGCCCACGCCACAAGAGACGGTATGTCACACTGCGGATTCCCCAGACCGTGCTGGAACGGGTCCATTCACGTCTATCATCGAAATTCGTTGTCCGTTAGGAGCTGGCCCAATGCTTACGATCTATCGCCGTCATCGCAAGAGCTGCAAGCAGCATTCTCGGGGCAGAAAGTACCGCCACTGCCAGTGCCCTATTTGGGTTGATGGGGCAATCGGCGGCAAGGAAATCCGTGAGTCTTTGAAGCTCCGCGATTGGCAGCGGGCTCAAGATCTCATACGCCAATGGGAAGCCGAAGACCGCCGGACAGTCCAGCAAGAGAAAGAAGTCACAATTAAGGATGCTCACGCGAAGTTTATGGCTGACGCACAGGCACGGAAACTCAACGAGGCCACGCTCTACAAATACCGCCTGCTCTTTCGACAGCTTGATAGTTTCGCGGAAACACACAAGCTGCAATTTCTCAAGCAACTGGACTTGGACACGCTCGCGATTTTCCGGGCAGCGTGGAAAGATGGCCCGCGCTCCAGTCTCAAGAAACTCGAGAGACTCCGAGCATTCCTTCGCTTCACCGAAAAGAGAAAATGGATTGAGCATAATCCGGCAACTGAACTGAAAGCCCCGAAAGTTGCGAACAAACCCACGATGCCTTTTACTCGGGAAGAAATGATCCGCATTCTTACTGCCCTCGAACCCTACGGCAAGAGCGCGGGTATTCGCAACGCCCAACGGCTGCGTGCCTTTGTTCTGCTGTTGCGCTATTCGGGTTTGCGGATCGGCGATGCCGTCCAGCTCGACGTGAACCGGATTCAAGAGGGCAAGCTACTGTTGCACACCGAGAAGACGGGCGTGGCCGTCTATTGCGTTCTGCCGGACATGGTTGTCAAAGCCCTGGATGCCGCTCCTCATTCCAGCGCCCGCTATTTCTTCTGGACAGGAAAGTCCACGGTGCGAAGTGCAAAAGGAAAATGGCAGCGCAGACTTCAGCGGCTCTTTGAGTTAGCAAAGGCGGCGGCTGGTCATGCACACAGGTTCCGCGATACGTTCGCCGTAGAACTACTGCTCGCGGGCGTCCCCCTTGATAGAGTTTCCGTGCTTCTTGGCCATAGCAGTATCCGAATTACGGAGCGCCACTACGCACCTTGGACGCGCTCGCGACAAGAACAAATTGAGGCTGATCTGAAGGCCGCTTGGAGCAATGATCCCGTTGTGCTCACCGACGGGAAGGGCACACCGGAGTTGCAGGGAAAAACGGGTCAGATCAATTAAAAGTAGTCCAGCAAACAATGCCCAGGTATTCGTCCTGCGACGAAAACCTTGGCTGCAACGCCTTCTCTTAGAAAAAATGAAATGTTAGGGTCAAGATCCGACTTCGGAGAACCCGTCGCGGAGACGCAAAGGCCAGATGTCCGGTTTCTGGATTACAAACTAAGAACGGGTCGCTGGGTAGACTGTGCCACGCCCTACCCTGCCGCAGAAGTCTCCGGGATGAAGGACCCGAATCCACCGACGCTGCTACGCCTCAAACCCACGGTTGCCAAAGCACGGTACCAAGACGCTTTAAATCTCGAAGGTTTGGATACGGTTATTCGCGATGGCGCATTCGTGTCTCCACTCACTGTTGCCAAAATCTCAATGCCCGCCTCTTGCCATCGCAAAAGCACGTGGGAAAGATCCTCAAGAGGCTGCGCTTTTTCTACTTGCACGAGCGTCACCCGCTTTATCTTCTTTTCAGCAAAGAACCGCGCCGAAGGAAAATCCTGAGGGAACACCATCCACCGGTTGTCGAACATATCGTCCAGGATTGGATTGGTACCCCGCAAGCGCAGAGCATCCAGAATGAAGACCGGTGGAGCGTCGGAGGCGAAGGAGAGTTTTTGCAAGAGCTCAGTTCCGATGCAAATCTCTCTGACGAGAGAATTCATGTCGAGCACAACAATCGATCGGGACGATACATTGGCAGGTTGAGGCAAGAAGTTGAGCTGTAAGCCCACGGGTCCAGGGGAGGCATTTATGATCGGCACCGGGCGATACCCGAGCTTCGCTAATGCCATAGCCAGCCGGATTGAGTCAGCGCCTGGAAGATCGACAATGACAGCACTCTCTGGGCTCACCTTCTCCTCTTGCCAAGTCGGCACGGGTACATCGACACCATCTGCAGCGGCTCCATCTGTGCACGCGATTTGAGCAAATAACGCAGGAGAGACCCAGTGCGACCAAGCCGAATCACTTGGGGCCCAAGTCTTAAACAGTTCTTGTCCGGTCATTTTCTCCATGCTCCTTTCGGCGTATTAATACTGCGATATCTTGTGCATCGTGGTCGATCAACGGCTTCGCCGCGATCCGACCGTAAACTCCAACTGCGTGGCCATCCAAGGTGAAGATCCCCAGGCAAGGGTAGCGGACGCCGCTGTGGGTTTCGAGTGGCAGCGTGTTAAACCGCCGTTGCGCGATCCAATCGTTTGGATGACGCTTCACGTCTTTGACAATTTCCTTATACGCACGTTGTTCTGTGATTCCGGCAATTGCGACGTCTTCGCCCACTCGACCGAAAACCGGTTTGAAAACCCAGTCCTGGGAGCCAGGCGATATCTCGTTGGGGAACTGTGTCTCCGGTAGCAACGATCGCCAAGTAGGAAGGGGCGTTTTCAATTCCTTCCAGACGAGCGGGAAACGCTTGCTCTGAATTAGGATCGCGGGACCTGGATTGCTCATTGGGGTCTTGCCACTGCAGAACCACGGCTCCCACGACCGTGCTGGACGCAGATTCGGAAGCCATTCAGCGGGAAAGAAACGCACCAAAAGAGCTGGTTTCACTGCACCGAACGAGCTGGCGATCCGTGCAAAACCTGAATCCCATTTCAAGTGCTTAGGACTCAGGAAAATTGGTTGCATGCCCCTTCGCTGAAGCCCCTTCGCCAGGTATTGCATCACCTGTCTGTCATCGCAGTGAGCCGTCGCATGCACGAGGCCTATCACTCCACTCTTGCCCGCAGCCGCCGCAATTGCATCTTCGTACGCCTCCGCGGGGTTCGGTGGAACGGAATAGCCTGGGTAATATTCAGCCATCAGTTCCACAAAACCAGACGCTTCGATGAACCCTCCAGGAACATCGGCGTTTACTTCTGAAATGCGCCAACCTTCGGGAGTGAAGTGAAAATCAAACCGCATGACCCGCGCTGCGCCTGTTGCAATTTTCTCGGGCGCACACTTTCGAAGTACCCTGCAAATGCTTTCCGGCAACCCAAGTATCTTATGCAGATCGGGCCTGCACAGAAGTTCCCCTTCTGCCGCAAGGACTTCACGGGTCAATTTCTCGGCATAACCTGCAAGGGAGTTCCATTCTTCCTGTTCAAGGATAAGCGTAAAATCCGTGACTACAGAGTGATCTTCTGATTGGATATCCCATTTACAGCAGTCGAACATCAGCCGCATTCGAACGGATTCCCAATCGTCTGGCCGCAGCCGCGCCCCTACAGACCATGGCAAATTCACGAGTGAACACCTCGGCTCACGACCCAAACAAGCGCAAGGCCGACATAAACTGCTGAGATGACCACAGACGGAATTGTCTTTGCGGAAAGATGAACCGATGCCCTGCGGAAAACCACTTCCACGCCGACCGCGACCCCTGTAAGCAGTATTGCCGGCCATGCAGACGCGCCAAAGTCTTTGAGAGTCGCCGAAGCGGAAACCCAGTCACCCGCCACGGACCAGCCGCTTAGAAGACCGATGCCAAGAAGGAGACCTCCCAATCGGATCCCAGCGCGCTCATCGCGATCGACGGTAATTGCATCGGAAATGGAGGTCAGAAGATCCATCCCAAGCCAAAGCCCAATGAATAGTGCTGAAGAGAGAAGGGCCGAGAATAGAACTGCCTCCACTCCTGGCCCGTTCCCAACGTTCGCTCCCGCGAAAGAACAGGACGCACCGGTCAGTGCGCCAGTGACAGCCCAGGATGCAGCTCGATTCCCCCTCTCGAGAACATCATCTCTGGCACTAATGCCCAAAAACGGAAAGATGAGTGTCAGGCCCCCTAGCCATCCAGCGCCGACGAGAAGATAGAAACTGATGTAGAGGGCGTCCCTACGAACAGTCGTTGCGGCTAGTTTTGTTAAGGCGATTAGG
Organism: uncultured Acidobacteriota bacterium; assembly: GCA_963843265.1. GTDB lineage: Bacteria > Acidobacteriota > Terriglobia > Acidiferrales > UBA7541 > Acidiferrum. The sequence continues at coordinate 366,829 of CAWJJR010000013.1, forward strand.
ATCAACACAAGACAAACTAGCGGAGCCGTTAGCAGAACAAGCCTTTTTGAAACTGGAGCACGGAGACGGTTGACCGAGGCTATATCGCCGTACCAAGTCCACCAGCCTTTGAGGGTCAAGAAGACTGATGCGATAAATGCGAAGATTTCCAAATCTGGCAACTCGAGGTTTTTTCCTCCCTGAGTGGATAATACATTTCTTGTACGCGAACTCAACACTGAATTGTCGAATTTTGCGAAACCTGTTAGCGCCACCTGCACTAGAACGCGTATCGATATTACTCGGACATCAAAGCGCGCCGATTACAAAAGCGCCCTGACCATGAAGAGTCCCAAGCTCAACACTCTGAAAAGAAGATTCGCTGAGAAAAAAGTAAAAGTGTGGCTCAGGTGAAGGGCCTGTCTGGTCTGTGGCGAGGACAACTGTCGGATTGCGTGATCTTATCCGGAGGGGCCCCTTTTCCAAACGCGCTGCGCAGCGCGGTTAGCTTGTTGGTTGGATCGGCAGTCATCCCGGATTTCAAGATAGCGCAGTGGCGCACACGGTTGAATTCTCAACGTTGGTATCTCGTTGATTGGAGCTGTGCGACGGTCATCTTGGCGGAAGGGGTACACCAGAGGTACACAGAAAAATGCGAGGTTGTAATGCATTGCGATTCAGTCG
>CAWJJR010000014.1:0-109120 GCA_963843265.1 uncultured Acidobacteriota bacterium
TAGAAGGCAGACGCTCTATCCAACTGAGCTACGGGCGCATCCTTGGCTACTCTCTGATTCTACTGCTCTTGCAATTCTAATTCGAGTTCCAACTCTTCCGAAATTTCGGAGCAACTTGGAGCAATCGGAATTACGAAGCCCGCGCCCATCGCGTCTTCTGCCAAACGATGCACAAGTTCTTCGTCCAATCGGGAGTAGAGCTCTGCCATCGTCTTTGATGGATGACCCGTCCAGAAGTTAGTCACTCTCTCCTGGACTCGCTTCCCACGCAGGCAAGCGTTTCGGAAGCGTCGGAAGGCGTGCCAACCCAGTCCCCGCTCGCCGAGTCCCATGGCTTTGAGGCGAGCAATAAGCCAGAGCACCTTGAGGTTGCTGTGCAAATAGGAAGTACCCTTTCAAGTTAGTGCGGGCATTGGTACTGCTCGAGCCAAAGCAGGTCTTCCAGCAAGTAATACTGCCCGTAGATCAGCATGGCATCATGCGGCCGAACACTGCTTCCATGGCGCAAAACGCCAGGCGTTGTGTGATCGTCCTCTCCAACGGGAGTCAGGTAATTGTCGATCAGCGAATGCACGATACGCTCGCCCGCATCTCGATAACGAGTGGCGCGTGCCGTGTCCGTCGTGATCACAGATAGCCGGAAAAGGCCGCCAGCGATGATCGCGGCTGCGGAAGTGTCTCGATTACGATAGTGAACGCCTTCATCGTCGAAGTCGTACCACGGCACGGAATCGCTCGGCAGATTTTCGAGCGCATAATCCGCAACTCGTTCCGCCGTAGAAAGAAACACGGGCTCGTGCGTCTCGGTATAGGCAACGGAGAAGCCGTAGAGCGCCCAGCCAAGTCCGCGCGACCATGTCGTGTCCGGCCCATAGCCCTGATGCGTATGCTTGAAAACCCATTCCCCGGCAGCAGCTTTGTTTTCAAGCTTGAGGCCCTTGTCTCCCCCTACGCCGCCATGCAGTTCAAAATTCTGCGGACTGTTTCCCGGATTGTAGTGCACGGACTGAAATACCGATCCATCGGGCCGCAGAAACCATTCCGCGGTTCGCAGCGCGTGCTTCTTCCCAAGCTCGCGCCACTTCTCGTCGCCACTCCTGTCGCTCGCCCACCAAAGTAGTTGCAGATTCATCATGGTGTCTACGATCGTGTCGTCTCCGCCGACCTTCCACGATGCGATCAGTTGCGTTTTCGGATTAAATAATTGCTCGAGGCGCTCCGCCCCGCGCATCGCGCTAGCTTTCCATTTTTCATCCTGCGTCAAATCGTATCCAAGTGCCGCGGAGTAATAATTCAAGAATCCTGCGTCGTGATTTTCCTGTGATTCCTGTCCGATCAGCTTTGAGCCCCACAGCTCCGCCCACGTCCGATACTTCTCGTCATTCGTTGCGCCATACAAACGCCAGAGTTCGCCGGCCCAGAAGCTTCCCGTCCAGCTGTATCCGTCCTGTTTTTGCCATTCTCCGGACTTGTTGTCCGCTTCCGTGAAAAATCCCTGTCCGGTATTTGTGCTGAGAGGGTCTGGCGAACCACGAAGAATCGGCTCCCAAGTTGTCGCCGTCCGGTCGATGTCCTGACGCAACAGCCCAAGCGCCTGCTCAATAGTCTTCGATTTATGCGGGACCAGCGTATGGGCGGGCGCCGGCTCGGCGTCCGCCGAACTGGATAGAATTCGAATGGTCGCCGGCAACTCTATCCGCCCGGCTTCGTCTCGGACTGCATCAAGAAACTGTGCGCCCCGCGAGATCCCATTCGAAGGCAACACGAAAGATGGTGCCACTTCCTGATCCGTCCCGTCCCAGAAACCGATTTTCCGATTCGATCCTTCCTGGTCCCAAGCGGCCATTGCGTACCACTCAGCTTCGCCATTTTTTAGGTGAAACTCCACGAGATGATTTTTGGCGTCACCTACAAATTTTGCTTCTGGCGCCCCGGTGAGCACCGCAAGTCCAAGATTTTGATCCCGAAGCTCATCAGTCGCCTTGGCCCCAGGCGCAATCACCTGCGCTCCCCAACTTGCAATCCAAGTCACCGGCGAACCCTTGCCCGAGTTCACCAGAGAAATGCCAGCTTTCACAGGAAGCCCGGTCACGAACGAAAAATTGTCACCGCAATCCGCCGAAATCGCGTGCTCGAATCCCCGCTCTCCCGCCCATTGCGTGATTCGCGATCGCAAATGAATGATTTTCCCGGAGGCGTTCCATCCATCGTACTCGAGCTCGACAATCGACCGCACCGGCCCACTTGCCAGAATCCGCCACTGGCGCTTTTTCACGTCCGCCACTTTGATCAGCTTCCCATCCACCATCGCTGCGACCGCGCCGATCCCGATCGAGTCACCCACTTCAAAAATGTCCCGTCCCTCCGGAGATTCGTCGTGATACACGTAATCCGGCGCCGCATACATCCCAAGCTGCAACGTGGGACGCCGCTTTCCGTAGATATCGATGGCGTTTCTGGGATCAAAATAAATCCGAAACGCCACCCGCTCCGATTCCCATCCAGGCCCCTCGATTTTGCGGCTGAAAAGTGCCGCTGTCCTCTGTTTGTAGTCGCTTCGCAATCGCCAAATGCGATTTTCATCGCCATAAGAAATCGTCACAATTCGAGTTTGCTTTGGCGCAAGGTCAATCTGAAACGCCAGCTCATCCGCTTTCCCGTCTCCATCCAGATCATCAGCTTGCGATGGAAGCTCTTCCGTTTGTTCGACCGATGCGTCCTCTTCCAGCGTGCTCGCGTCGGTCGCGGTCACAATCACCGCGCCAGGCCTGAAATCCGGCGCGACTCTCCGTATTTCTCGGATGGGGATAACAATGTCTGCCGCGCTCCGAGCCGTCGGGCCCGGATTCGTCACGGCCACTTTAATATTTTTGATCTGCTGCCCGCCCCAAACCGGTCCAGCGAAAAGAATCGGGAGCAGCCATAGCATCCGAAAATAAAGTTTCCCCCTTGGGTTTTGATTTCGCTGACGAAGAATAACCACCACACCGAGAAATCGGCTCAAGTAATGTAATCCTCCCAGAGCGGTATAAACACATCAATCATAAGCGAATCCTCGATCGCCGATGCGCCGACATCGCCAACAAAAACGGAATCCGGTGGCCTGGCACGGAAACGTTCGGATACTTCACGCTTGGCATCAAAACCGCGTCGCCGTTCCGCACCGCCGGAATCAGTTCCGGATACTCTGTATCCTTATACACCAGCTGAATCTTATACGCCGGGTCCTTCACTCGCCCTTCAGTTCGCCGCGCTCTGCGCTAACTCTGTGTCTGCCCCCCGATACCCCAATTCGGCAGAAAGCTTGCCGGCTGCTTCCGCCTACGCTTGCCCCTGGTTCGCTCTCCATTCCTGAGATGGGAAGACGCAGCTTGCGACATGCAGGAGGCGGCCGCTCGACCTTTTGTTGCTCCAAGTCCGCTGTGTGTGCGTGCTCTAGGCGCTCGCCAGTTCCTTCAAGAGCGTCTTGCCCTTTCGGAACCACGGCCGCTCATACCGCTGCATATACCGCGGCAACGTCCGTTTTTTCGCCAGCAGCTTCTGCGCCCACTCGCGCGCCTCGTCGCGGCGACCCGCAAGCTTCAAAAAGTAAGCATAGTTGTAAAGCGTTTCAGTCGTCGTCGAGAATTGCGCCACGTCGCCATACAATTCGGCAGCGCGATCCAATTGTCCGGTTCGCGCGTAAGCATCAGCCAAAAGTCCGGCAGCCCTGTAGTAATCGAACTTCCGGTCGCTGGCCACGACGCGCTCCAGATCGGGGATTGCCCCCGCAAAATCCCCCAGCCCCAAGGAAGCCTGCGCCCGGTGATAAAACGTATAGACGGAATCGCTGCGCGCCGCGATCGCATTCGTAAACGCCTCGCGCGCTTTCGCGAATTCTCCCTGGTCCTTATAGAGCTCGCCTAGTTCCTCGTAATTCGCGGCGGAGGGATTGTCCAGAATCTGCGTTTCCACTGTCTGAATCCGTGATTTTCGTCCGAACCCCTGAAAGACTCCGCGAAGTAAACCCAAATCGGGCAGCATTTCGACGACAATATAAATGCCGGCTCCCAGAAAGCCGCCAAAGAAAATGACGAAAAACCAGTAGCCCTCCGGTCGGCGCTTCACATAATGCACAATCGCGAGGATTTGCAGAATAAATCCCCAAGGATAGAAGAGGTGACTGAGGGCGAACATGGGTGACCGCTCTATAAAGAGCATCTCCGTCTCGAACTAATTGGTCAAACGAAACGTATTTGAAAGGTGAGCAGAAGTTACTCTCTACTCGCGGCAGTTCGCTTTGTTATGATGAACGGAATGAATCCCATCGAGACACTGGGGCTCGCCCTGGGCGCTGGATTTTCCTCCGGCCTGAATCTCTATGCCACGGTCGCAACCCTCGGACTCCTCGAGCGTTTCGGTGTCATTCATCTCCCTGGCGCGCTCCACGCGCTCTCTCATCCCGTCGTGATCGGCGTTGCGGTGACTCTTTACCTTGTCGAATTTTTCGCGGACAAAATTCCTTACATCGATACCGTGTGGGATCTGGTCCACACATTCATCCGTCCGCCCGCCGCCGCGCTGCTTGCGTATAGCGCTGCCGTCGCCGCTCCTCCGGAATGGCGCTGGGGTGCCGCGCTCCTCGCCGGCGGAGTCGCGCTAACCTCGCACGGTACAAAAGCCAGCGCTCGTGCAGCGGTTAACACCGTGCCGGAGCCTTTCAGTAATTGGGCGCTGAGCTTCGGAGAAGATGTCTTGGCTGTCTGGCTTACGTGGATGGCCACAGTGCACCCCGTGGCAACTACGGTCATCGTCGCCGCTCTGCTCGTGCTCTCCGCTTACTTACTCTTCCATCTTTTCCGGTTTGCACGCCGCACGCTGCAGCGCTTGTTCGCGGCGTGAGTCTGAGCGCGCACCGTAGACTATTTCAAATATGTCGCCAGCCAGTCCAAAAATGTTTTGTACCAGAATCGGCTGTTTTGCGGCTTCAGCACCCAATGTCCTTCGTCTGGAAAAATCACGAGTTTTGACGGCACGTCTTGCCTCTGCAATGTGTTGAATAGTTCCAGCGACTGCGTGTACGGCACTCGAAAATCCAGCTCGCCGTCAATCACAAGCATCGGCGTTTTGAATTTGCCAAGCTCCGCCGCGTAAGTCGCCGGCGCCCATTTGTGGTAACCCTCCGGATTCGTCCACGGTGTGCCTTGCATGTCGTGCTCTTCAAACCACAGCTCTTCCGTGGCGTACATCGAGTTAAGATCGTAAACGCCCGCATGGCTGATGATGGCCTTAAAGCGCCCTGTATGCGTCGCAATCCAATCCGCCAGGTACCCGCCGTACGAGCCGCCCGCGGCTGCCATCCGCGCACCATCGATGTATGGATATTTTTTCAGCGCGTAGTCGACGCCGTCCATGATGTCGACATACGCTTTGCCGCCCCAGTCGCCGGCGATTTCATCCGTGAATTTCTGGCCGTGGCCGGTCGAGCCGCGACGGTTGATCATCAGGGTTACATAGCCCGGCGCCGAAAACACTTGTGCGTTCCAGCGGTAGCCCCAGGCGTTCGACCACATCGTTTCCGGCCCGCCATGCAGCAGAACGAGGAGAGGATATTTTTCTGTCGCGTCAAAATCTGGCGGCCGGATCAGCATGGCCTGCACATGCGTGCCGCCGGCCCCCTCGAACCAGAAAGTTTCGGGCTCATTCATGATCAGCGACGCAAGAATGCCGTCGTTTTGATGCGTGATCTGCCGCACGCCGCTACCATCGCTCGAAGCGGCGAAAATCTCAGCGGGGTATGTGAGGCTCGTACGCCCGAATACCAATGTTTTTCCGTCGCTGCTCAACGTGATTTCCGAGTTGTAGCTGTCAGCGATGAGTTTTTTCGGTTCGGCTCCCGCGTGCGCGGTCAGCGCATAAATCGGCTTTAGTGTTTCGTCTTCCGCGGTGAAATAAATGGTCTTGCTGTCCGCGGACCACAGCAACTCGTCTGCGCTGCGGTCGAAGCCTTCGGTCAGGTTCTCGATTTTCCCCGTCGCTCTGTCATACAGCATCACGCGCCAGCGGTCCGATTCGTATCCCGGTGTCAACTGCGCGTGATACGCGATGTATTTCCCGTCTGGCGAGTATGTGGGTTCGCCGTCAAACCCCTTTTGCGTCGTGATTCGTTTCGCTTCGCCGCCCGCCACCGGCACAACAAAGAGATCGCCGTTCGTGCTGGTGGCTTCCACAGGATCGGTCACCGCGGTAAAGCAGATTTCCTTCGAGTCCGGCGAAAAATTCAAATCCCCGGGCCCGCCGCGTTGATCCGGAGGCACGTCATAGTTCGCCCCCGCGGTCAGATCGCGCGGTGCTCCACTGCCGTCAGCAGCGACAACAAACAAGTGGTTCCGCTTGCCGTCGTTCCAGTGCGTCCAATGCCGGTAAAGAAGATGTTCTGCGACGTGCGCCTTCACTTTGTTTTTTTCTTTTTCCTCGTCCCGCGTACGGTTGCAAGCATCGTCTTTGCAGTCCGGATACACGCCCGAAGTGAACGCAATCGTCTTTCCGTCCGGCGACCATTTCACGATGTCCGCGCCCGTCGAAAGATGCGTAAACGGCTGAGCTTCGCCTCCGTCCATCGACAGCAAATACACCAGCGAAGTTCCGCTGCGCGACGACAAAAATGCAATGGTCTTTCCATCCGGCGACCAGACGGGCGACGAATCGTGCCCACTCTGTGTGAGCTGAATAGAAGTGCCGCCCGCCGTCGGCACAATCCAGATGTTGCTCGCGTTGCGATTCGCGTCGAGGTCCGGCGTCGTCAGCGTATACACCACCCACTTGCCGTCGGGCGACACTTGCGCCTCCGCCACGCGATGCATGTGGATCAAGTCGTCGAACGTTATGGCATGCTTCGCCGCTTCTTGTGCGTGCACGCAAGACACACCAGCGGGGAGCATTGCAATGAAAAAACCAATTCGCAGACTCGCTCGTGTCATTTCATTACCTCATCGTGCCGCGTCGAACATTGCATTTTCCCAGCATGGAACGTTGGATGATGTCACGAATTTTGAGCGATTCCAAGCGCGCGCGGAAATTGGCCGCAATCGGCTTCTACGGCCTCGTTCGCCGCCGGGTGAACTCGGCGAGTCTGCTACAATCGCTCACAGAGTCCGCATGTCAAACGACGCTGCCGTCTTTCCGCGCGATTTTCACAAGGATTTTCCCGTCGCCGTCCGCGGCGAAGGCTGCTCGATTTTCACCGCGGATGGACGCAAGCTTCTCGATGCGGCGGGCTCCGCTGCCGTCGTCAACATCGGTCACGGCGTTCCCGAAATCGGCCGCGCCATGGCGGAGCAATCTTCGCAGCTCGCTTTCGCGCACACTTCGCAATTTCATTCCGAGCCATCTGAAAAGCTTGCGGCGCGACTGCTCGGGCTCGCTCCGCCAAACTTCCAAAAAGGTGGTCGCGTTTATTTCACGTCGGGCGGTTCCGAATCGACAGAAACGGCCATCAAGCTCGTCCGGCAATATTATTTAGAAATAGGCCAGCCCGATCGCTACCGCATCCTTTCGCGCCGCCAGAGCTATCACGGCAGCACACTGGGCGCCATGACAGTCAGCGGAAACTTGGCTCGCCGCGCGCCCTATCAACCGATGCTTGCCGAATGGGGCCACTTAGCGCCTTGTTTTTGCTACCACTGTCCGTTCGATAAGACATACCCGCAGTGCAATCTCGCTTGCGCGGATGAATTGGATTCTTATTTCAGCTCGAACGATGCAGCTTCCGCAGCCGCTTTTATTTTTGAACCCGTCGTTGGAGCAACTCTGGGCGCCGCCGTGCCGCCGGAAGGTTATGCCGCACGCATCGCTGGGATTTGCCGCCGGCGGGGCATCCTCCTGATCGCCGACGAAGTTATGACCGGCATGGGCCGCACCGGCAAACCGTTCGCTGTGCAGAATTGGGAAATCGAGCCGGACATTATTCTTACCGGGAAGGGAATCGCCAGCGGCTACGCTCCGCTCGGCGCAGTTCTAGTGGCGCGCAACGTGGTCGAAGCGATTGAAAGCGGTTCCGGCGTTTTCAAACATGGATTTACTTACCAGGCGCATCCTGTTGCCACCGCGGCAGGCAACGCCGTTCTCGATTATGTCGAAGCTCACAACTTGTTCGCCCGGGTCGCTTCGGCTGCAGAAACATTGCAAGCCGATCTTGCTCCGCTTCAAACACATCGTCACGTTGCCGAAATCCGCGGTCTCGGTCTTCTCCTTGGCATTGAATTCGTACGCGACAAGTCCACGCGCGAACCGTTCGATCCCGCTGAACGTATTGCCGAGAAAATTCGCGCGGCTGCGATGGAAGAAGCTGTTCTAACCTATCCGACGCAGGGCTGCGTCGATGGCACTCGTGGCGATCATATTCTTCTCGCGCCGCCTTTCATTCTTACGCCGGAAGACTCGGCTCTTATCGGCCGAGCGCTTTCCGCTGCGCTGGCGAAAGTGTTTCTCAACTAATGTGCCGCCGTATTTTATTTTTATCCCGGGCCGTTCATTTGATTCCTGGAGGATCTCGATCTGCTATGCGCCATTTTTCTATCAAATTTGCACTCCTTCTTTGCGCGAACCTTCTGGCCACATCGCTGATTTCAGCGCAGGATAAGCCGCCGGCCAAGCCGCGCGCTCGCGATCTCGGCGTTCCGTTTGAGGGCACCCCGGGCCCGCTCAACGCCATCACCGACGTTTCCGGCGTCGCCGTTGGCGACACCACCTTGATCTCTGGAGAAGGCAAGCTGCAAATTGGCAAGGGCCCCATCCGCACCGGGGTCACTGCGATTCTCCCGCGCGGCAAGAACTCGATGTCCGATGCTGTATTTGCCGGCTGGTGGTCGCTGAATGGCAACGGGGAAATGACCGGCACGACATGGGTGGAAGAGTCTGGTTTTCTCGAAGGCCCTGTGATGATCACCAACACGCACAGCGTCGGCGTTGTTCGCGACGCGGTGATTCAGTGGCGGGTCAATCACGGCGAGCCTGATCCCACCGGTTATTGGTGGTCGCTTCCCGTGGTTGCGGAAACATGGGATGGCTGGCTCAACGACATCAACGGTTTTCACGTTAAGCCCGAAGATGCGTTTCACGCCATCGATTCCGCGCATGGCGGTCCCGTCGAAGAAGGCAACGTCGGCGGCGGAACGGGAATGGTTTGCAATGAATTCAAGGGCGGCATCGGAGCTTCTTCGCGCCGGTTAGAAATCAAAGGTGCGAGCTACACGGTTGGCGTGCTGGTCCAATGCAATTACGGCCGCCGGCCGAATCTGCGAATCGCTGGCGTGCCCGTTGGATTGGAGATTCCCGAAGATCCAGCTTATGCCTCAGCTTCCTTCGGCGAAGCCGAGCGCGGCTCCATCATCGTTGTCGTAGCTACCGACGCGCCCCTTCTGCCTAACCAGCTCAAGCGCCTCGCGCGCCGCGTTTCTCTCGGCCTCGGCCGCGATGGCAGCACCTCCGGCAATGGCTCCGGCGACATCTTCATTGCTTTCTCGACGGCCAACCCCGGCGTCGAGGCTGTCGATCACCCGGTCTCTCTCCAGATGCTCCCCAACGATCTGCTCGATCCCATTTTTACCGCCACGGTGCAAGCGACCGAAGAAGCCGTGATCAACGCTATGGTCGCCGCCGAAACCATGATCGGCATCGAGAATCACAAAGTCATCGCGCTCCCTCACGACAAACTGCGCGCTGTGCTAAAAAAATATAACCGCCTCGTGGAATGATGCTCGACCACCGCCCTTCACGAATCAAAAGACGAGCCGAATCGGACTCCACAAGCCCGGGCGTCCGCGTTCGTGGGCGCTCGCTCTTGTTTTTTGCGCTCGTCATTCTTTTCTGTTCGTGTTCTTCGCCTCCGCCGCCATCGCTCGCCATCACGCATGTCACTCTCATCGACGCCACCGGGGCCGCTGCCCGGCCGGACATGACAGTTTTCATCTCTGACGAAAAAATCGCCGCGATCGGCCCGTCAAAATCCATTTCCGTCCCTAGCGGCACAAAGACTCTCAATGCTGCTGGAAAATTTCTTATTCCTGGACTCGTTGATATGCACGTCCATCTCACCGGCGCCAGCGAACCCACAGGAAGCCGGGAATTCATTCTGCCGCTTCTACTTGCGAACGGGATCACCACGGTCCGAGACATGGGCGGTGATCTCGATTCCCTTATCGCTCTTCGGCGCGAAATCGAGAGTGGCCAGCTTCAGGCTCCGCGAATTTTCTTTGCCGGGCCGTATCTCGATGGAAGCCCGCCATTTTTTCAGCCCTCGCTGGTTGTCACGAATTCGGCTGAAGCTGCCGCGGACGTCCACTCGCTGATCTCGCGCGGCGCCGATTTCATCAAAGTGCAATCCAATCTTAGTCGCGACGCCTACTTCGCAATCGCAAACGTTTGCCGCCGCGAACATATCACTTTCGTTGGCCACGTTCCTGACCGCGTGACAGCTGCCGAGGCTTCTGACGCCGGCCAGAAAAGCATCGAGCACCTTACTGGAGTTCTCCGCGCCTGTTCGAGCGACGAACCTCTACTCATCCGCAAACAGTTCGCTGCGGGCCCCAAGAAGGGAACGACCGGGCAATCTCGTGACCGCGAACTTGCCTGGCAACGCGAACTGCTCGAAAGTTATTCGGACCGGCAAGCCGCCGCACTTATTGAAAAGTTTCTGCATAACAAAACCTGGCAAGTCCCCACCCTTATACTTCTGCGCAACGACGCCTATCCCACGCCCGAGACCGATCCCACACGCGATCCTCGCCGCAAATATATTCCGCTACAGGTCCTCGCGAATTGGGAAAAGGGAACGAAAGACCGCGACAAAGGCGCGACGCCGGAGGAGTTCGCTTTGCGCGCCAGCCTGATGCAAGCCTCGCTTAAAATCGTTGGAAAAATGAACGTGACGGGCGCACGCATAATGGCGGGCACGGACACCACCGCCCCGTTTGTTTTTCCAGGTTCCAGCCTGCACGAAGAACTCGGGCTTTTGGTGCGAGCGGGTCTTACGCCAATGCAGGCGCTACAGGCGGCTACAAAACTTCCCGCGGAATTTCTTGGCAGACTCCAAACCCAGGGCACCATCGAGCTAGGCAAGTCCGCCGACCTCGTGCTTCTCGACGCCAACCCTCTCGATGATATTCAGAATACGCAGAAAATCCGCGCCGTAATCTTGCGTGGCAAACTTCTGGACAGAAATTCTTTGGACGGACTACTAGCAAAAGAAGAGAATTTCGCCAAAACTCACTGAGCGCGCTAAATCACCGGGACCGATGTTTTCCGCGCAGGATTGAAAAACGGCAGCGCAACTACTTTTGCGGAAACCGTGTGGCGGACGGCCTCGACGGTCATCTCGATATTCACGGTTGCTCCGACGGAAGATTGGTCGCGATTCACGCACGCCAGCGCGATCATTTTCTTCAGCGTTGGCGACCATGCCGTCGACGTAGCCTTGCCGACTTGCTTCCCATTGCGGTAAACGGGCACTGCCACCCGCGATGTGACGCTGGGAACTTGCGGCGCCATGCCCATTTTGTCGTAGAGCGCCTCGACTTCGTTCCAATTTATTTCCAGGCCGACCAGCCGCCGCTCCGCTCCGCCACTCTTCTTTTCCCGGGCTAGCGCATCGCGTCCGACGAAATTATCTTTTTTCAGGTCGACCAGTTTTCCAAGCCCAATTTCTTCCGGAGAATATTTTTGCGAGGCAATCAGCGCCTTCTTGCTTGAGGTGTAATCCACTTCAATCAAAATAAGCCCCGCTTCGATTCTCGCGATATCCAGGGCAATCATCCCTGCGGGATGCATGTCAAACGCTTTTCCTTTCTTGATCAGTTCATCCCAGACCTTTTTTCCGTCCTTCCACGGCATCCAAATCTCAAATCCCAAATCCCCCGTATAACCCGTCCGCGAGATGTCCACCGGCACACCCGCTATTTGTCCGCGCGTCACTCGAAAATATTTTAGGTTGGCAACGTTCTCGTCGGTGATAGCATGAAGCAACTTTCCCGATGTCGGCCCTTGCAGCGCGAGAGCGGCAATTTGTTCGGAGATGTCTTCGATTTTCACGTCGAGCGCTAGCGCATTTTGCTGGAACCAGCGCAAGCTCGGATCCGCGGCCGTCCAGCGGTACTCGTTTTCAGCGAGCCGCGTGATGGTTCCGTCGTCGATCACCTTTCCCTCTGGATCGCACCAGCAGCAGTAGATGACCTGATCGATCGCAACTTTATTGATGTCCCGGGAAATGACGCGATTGACGAATCGCGTCGCATCCTTGCCCGTAATGCGGTATTTGAAGAGCGGCGAAATGTCGATCAGCGCGGCCGAATTGCGAATGGCGTTGTACTCGTGCTCGTGGTGCATCTCGTACGCGCTCACGGTGTAATAGCCCGACCATTCGCGGTAATTCAAGCTCTCGCAGAGCGCGAGCGTTCGCTCATGAAATGCTGTTCCGACGGGCACGATTCCTCCCTAAGCTCCAAGAGTTCGCCGACTAGATAAGGACAGGCACGTCATTCTGTGAATTGTTTTCTACCCATTTTAATCGCCTCTGCCTTACAGTACTTCGGCCTTTTGAGGCATTCGTCATCCGCATTTCTAAGTTCCTCTCCAAGATGCGACCAGAATAGCCTTTTGGCTGAGAGCTGATCGTAGGTGTGTATAATCTTGCCCTCGGGAATTGTGATTTCATAGGCTCGAAACATTCCCATCTCTTCACAAGTGCTGTGCGGTAGAGACTCGGCTGCAACCAACATTCTGGACGAATCGCCTAACCACATAATGCCGCCGACGTTCGGGCCTTCGTCCCAATAACAATAGCGAGGGCGAGACATAAAGTCCTTTACTATTTCTGCAGTCGGCTTCACCAGCTTAAGCCCATCCGGTTGAACGAAGAACACTTCTGTCACGAAGCCGCCGACTGCACCACCCATGGTGTAAGTAGCAAAAAATGCTCGAGAATCAGGCGACCATGCAACTTCGCAGTCCGGGGACCAAGTAAAACCAACTTCAAAATCGCGTCCAAAGGCTTTCACCACGAGAGTTGAGCGGGGAAGTTCCGCATTCTGATCGGGCCTAACGACCATCATCTTCTTGCCGTCGGGCGATGGAATTTGGATGGGAGGCGAGGTCTCCGGCATCGAACATACAAATAAGGCATCGCGCGAATAACTGCCTCGCTCCACTTTTGGCGCACGATTAGCCCCCTTGCCTGTGGCGCCAGTCAGAGGAAGACAGATTAAGGTAATTATCGGGATGAGCCTCTGGGTTCCCATACGGCATTATATCCATAACTCCACCCATTGGTCCCCGCGCCTGCTCCGCTGGCTTGTGTGGAACGACCCGGATAGAATGAGAGTCAGACCTTCGAAAAGGTGGAATTCCGATGTCAAGGAATGGCTCAACACACGCAAAGGTTCTGAGGATCGACGCGCGCGACAACGCTCTCGTAGCGCTCTCCAATTTGCAAACGGGCGAAATCGTAAGCTTTTTGGGGCAGGACTACACTCTGCTCTCCGATGTGCAGGCCAAACACAAATTCTTGACGCAAGACGTGAGTGCGGGCGGCGACATTATTATGTACGGCGTTTTGGTGGGCAAAGCTGTCGAGAACCTTCGACGTGGCGATTTGCTCTCGACGCGCAACATTCGCCATGCTGCGGCGGCTTTTCACGAAACGGAGTCAGCCGGCCCTGATTGGACTCCGCCTGATATATCCGCATGGGCGGATAAAACTTTTCGCGGGTTTCATAGGGACGATGGCCAAGTCGGCACACGCAATTACTGGCTGGTGCTTCCGCTTGTCTTTTGTGAGAATCGCAACTTGGCTGTTTTAAAGCAAGCGTTTGAAGAAGAATTGGGTTTTGCGGCGCCGCAGATTTATCGAAGCCAGGTGGCGGAACTGGCGCGGCTCTATCGCGAGGGTAAAGCGGACGAATTAAAGAAGGCTGCTTTCGGCGAAATCCAGCGAGCTAGCGCTTCGCCGAAAGTTTTTCAAAACATCGACGGCATCAAGTTTTTATTGCACGAAGCCGGCTGCGGCGGCACGCATGAAGACGCCAGAAATCTTTGCGGCCTTTTGGCGGGCTACATTCATCATCCGAATGTTGCCGGAGCGACGGTTCTCAGCCTCGGCTGCCAGCACGCGCAAGTTCCCATGCTGCTCGAAGAAATCAAGCGCCGCGATCCGAAGTTTAAAAAACCTGTCTTGATTTTTGAACAGCAGAAGAGCGCTTCCGAAGCGGCGATGCTGAGCCGTGCCATCCACGAGACTTTTCTGGGGATGGTCGAGGCGGACAAAATCACCCGGCAACCTGCTCCGCTCTCGAAACTCACTGTCGCGCTGCAATGCGGCGGGTCCGATGGTTTTTCGGGGCTCTCCGCAAATCCGGCGATCGGGCACACTGCGGATATTGTTGCTGCGCTTGGAGGCAAAGGGATTCTTTCGGAATTTCCGGAGCTCTGCGGCGTGGAACAGCAATTGATCGATCGATGCGTGCGCAAGGAAGTGGCGGACCGCTTTGCGAAACTTATGCGCGACTACGCAGCGCGCGCCAAAGCTGTGTTCGCGAGCTTCGAGATGAATCCTTCGCCGGGGAATATCAAGGACGGTTTGTTGACGGATGCGATGAAATCGGCGGGGGCGGCGAAGAAAGGCGGCACATCTCCCGTTACCGCCGTTCTCGACTATCCGGAATATTCCACGGAGCCGGGCCTGAATTTGCATTGCACTCCAGGGAACGACGTCGAATCGGTCTCCGCGCAAGTGGGAGCCGGCGCGAATGTGGTGTTGTTCACTACAGGCCTCGGCACACCGACCGGGAATCCGATTGCTCCCGTTTTGAAAATTGCGACGAACACGAGTCTGGCGCAGCGTATGGCCGACATCATCGACATTGACACTGGCAGCATCATCGCGGGCGAAACCAGCATCGAGAAAATGGGAGAGACGATTCTGGAACGCGTGATTGGCGTGGCGAGCGGCGAAGCGCGCACAAAGGCGGAATTGCTCGGCCAGGAC
This sequence comes from uncultured Acidobacteriota bacterium, assembly GCA_963843265.1. Taxonomy (GTDB): domain Bacteria; phylum Acidobacteriota; class Terriglobia; order Acidiferrales; family UBA7541; genus Acidiferrum. Next base: position 15,017 of record CAWJJR010000014.1, read on the forward strand.
GATTTCATTCCTTGGAAACGGGGCGTCTCACTTTGAAAAAGGATTGCCGTCACCCGTGAAAGCTCTTCTGCTTTCGCAATACAAACATCTCGAAATCGCCGATCTTCCCGATCCTACGCCGGGCGACGGAGAAGTCTTGATCAGCGTGGCTGCTTGCGGAATTTGCGGGAGCGATGTGCACGGCTACGATGGATCTTCTGGCCGGCGAATTCCGCCGATCGTCATGGGCCACGAAGCGGCTGGAACAATCGCCGCGATTGGGGCTGGAGTAAAGGGCTTTGCCGAAGGCGACCGCGTCACTTTTGACTCGACCATTTTCTGCGGCGCCTGCCCCAATTGCTTGCGCGGCGACGTGAATCTCTGCGACCACCGCCAGGTTCTGGGCGTTTCCTGTGCCGAGTTTCGCCGTCCCGGCGCCTTTGCAGAGTATGTCGCCGTTCCTTCGCGCATCCTCTATCGTCTACCGGAAAGTCTTTCGTTTGCGGAAGCGGCCATGCTTGAGGCTGTGTCCGTCGCGCTTCACGGCGTTTCCTTGGCCCCCGTGACGAGTGGCGCCACGGCGCTCGTGCTCGGCGCTGGCATGATCGGTTTGCTCACTCTGCAAGCATTGCGCGCTGCGGGCTGCTCGCGTATTTTCGTCGCCGATGTGGATAGCACGCGTCTCAAACTCGCGCAACAGGCTGGCGCGACGTCTGTTTTGTCTGCGAAGGCGGATTTAGTTGAACAAGTGATGCAACTCACCGGAGGCGCGGGCGTTGATTTGGCCATCGAAGCGGTGGGCAGAAACGAAACCGTCAAAGCCTCGATTGAAAGTGTTCGCAAGGGCGGAACAGTCGTCTTGGTGGGCAACATTTCTCCGGAAGTCACTCTGCCGCTGCAAAAGGTCGTCACGCGCCAAATCCGCCTCCAGGGATCTTGTGCATCCGCCGGTGAATATCCGCGCGCGATCGAACTTCTGGCCAGCGGCGCGATTCAAGTCAAACCTCTGATCACGGCGATCGCTCCGCTCGAGGAGGGTCCGCGGTGGTTTGAACGGCTGTATGCACGGGAACCCAACTTGATGAAGGTGATTCTCACGCCGGAGAACGCTTCGTGAGCGACGGCCTTTTCGATTTGAGCGGCCGCGTCGCGATTGTAACCGGTACAAGCCGCGGGCTTGGTCAATATATGGCGCGCGCCCTTGCGAAAGCTGGCGCGGATCTCGTGCTGACTAGCCGCGATGTCAGCCGCCTGGCGCCCTTCGAAGCGGAAATCAAAGCCCTCGGTCGCCGCACATTCTCGTGCGAGCTAGACGTGCGCAGCAAAGAGAGCATTGAAGAAGCAGTGTCGTCCGCCGAAGCAGCGTTCGGCCATGTCGATATTCTTGTCAACAATGCCGGATGTAACGTCCGCAAGCCTGCTCTCGACGTCACCTGGGATGACTGGAACTTAATTCTCGAGACCAATCTTCGCGGAAGTTTTTTTGTTGCGCAAGCCGTTGCGCGCGGCATGATTGCCCGCCGTTACGGACGCATCATCAACATCGGTTCGGTCACCACCGTTGCCGGCTATGCAGGCCTTGCGCCTTACGGCGCCAGCCGCGGCGGCGTTAAGCAGTTGACGATGAGCCTCGCCGACGATTGGGGCAAGTTTGGCGTCACCGTGAATTGTCTCGCTCCCGGATGGTTCCGCACCGAACAGAACAAGGTCCTTTACGAAAATAAAGAATGGGTCGATTATCTTTGCGACCGCATCCCGGTCAAGCGTCCGGGTCAGCCTCATGATTTGGATTCGGCGGTCGTTTTTCTCGCGGCGGAGTCCAGCCGTTACATCACGGGCCAGACGCTTCTTGTGGATGGCGGAATCTCCACCGGCGCAACTCGCGCGCTGGTGCAGCCCGCAAAGATCACGACCGACCAGCCGCCTGAAGCAGACTAGGAGTAGAAGCTATGCTAAGCATTTTCGATCGAGGCACGGCGCTGCGCAATATCATGAGAGGCTGGTTTCTCGTCGCGACGCTCTGTGGACTTATTGCTTTCACGCACCCTCCGCTCGCAATCGCCACGCCACCTGCAATGGGCGCCGAGCCGCTACAAATTTATTTCGTTGACGTCGAAGGCGGCCAAGCGACCCTCTTTGTCACTCCGGCAGGGAAGTCGCTGCTAATCGATACGGGCTGGCCCGATAACAATGGCCGCGACGCGGACCGTATCGTCGCGGCCGCCAAATTGGCGGGCATCTCCAAAATTGATTTTGTTTTGCTCACCCACTATCACACGGACCATGCCGGCGGCGTCCCCCAGCTGGCGGCAAGAATTTCCATCGGAACATTTATCGACCACGGAGTGAACCGCGAACGCACGGATGGACCCCCGGATGGGCCCACGGAGCAGGCCTGGCAAGCCTATCAAGCCGTTCTCGCCAAAGATCACAACAAACGCACCATCGCCAAACCGGGAGAAGTCTTGCCGATTCCGGGGATTCATGCGGAAGTCATCAGTGCGGACGGTGCACTCATTGAAAAGGCCTTGCCGGGCGCTGGCGCCGCGAATCCGGTGTGCGTGGCCACCACGGCGGGCCCTGCGGATCATACGGAAAATGCCCGCTCGCTCGGCGTACTAATCACGTTTGGCAAGTTGCGCATTCTGGATTTGGGCGATTTGACCAAAGACAAAGAAAGGGAACTGATGTGTCCGGTCAACAAGCTCGGAAAGATCGACATCTTCGTCGTTTCCCATCACGGATGGCTACAGAGCGACAGTCCCGAGCTAGTGGATGCTATTGCTCCGCGCGTCGCCATCATGGATAACGGCGCCAAAAAGGGCGGTTCTCCGTCCGTCTTGGATACGATTCAGAAATCGCCCGGCCTTGAGAACCTCTGGCAGCTTCACTATTCAGACGAAGGCGGCGACGCACACAATGTGGCCGCCGCCTACATCGCCAATCTTTCGGGAACCGAGGACCCCGGCAACTACATCAAGCTGACGGCTTCGCCGGATGGCAGCTTCGCGATTTACAACGCCAGGACGAGAGACACGAAAAATTATTCCCCTGTCTCTCGGCACTGAACAGCCGCTATTTTTTCGTACTCACGCCGGTTCCGGCACAGGGGTCATGGGCCCGAGCAGAAAAATATAAGCCAGGATGCTGAGCGCAAGCGTGACTGTGGCCGCAATAAAAGCCCATGCAAACGAATGCGTGATCTGAACGACGTAACCTGTCACGATCGGCGCGGCAATTCCTGCAAGCTGATTGCTAAAATTCAGGATTCCACCCACTGTGCCAACGCTCTCCTTCGGCGCGATCAGCGAAGGAATCGACCATCCCACGGGCGACGCGGCGGACAATCCGCCAATCGAAAGACTGATCCAGAAAAGCGCGGCGGCAGCACTTTCCGTGTGCGCAGCGCCAAGGATTCCCAGGCCCAGCGCGGTGCCTCCAATCAAGATCGCCTGGCGCACGCGAACCGGGTTCCAGCCGCGCTGAATGAGCTCATCGACGAGCCATCCTCCGATCAAGAGATCCGTGAACGTCGCGATCAACCACGGCACGCTGGTGTACAAAACCGAATGATACAAATCGACGTGATGAACGGCTAAGAAGTAAGACGGCAGCCAGGTCAGCAGAAGATAGAACGTGTAGTTGTATCCCGCGAAACCCAGCGCCAATCCGACAACTCTTTTTTGGCGGAGCAAATACCAGAGCGGCGCTCCTTTGGCGGCCGTCGCGCGATCCTCGGGTTGTGCTCCGCCTTTCGCGATGAAGCCGCGCTCCACGTTTGAAAGATGCTTGTCTTCGCTCGGGTTGTAGTAATAGGCGTAGAACAAAGCGAAGAAGAGAAGACTGAGGAAGCCCGTGGCCGCGAAGCTCCATCGCCAGCCAAAATGGAGAAGCAGAATGCCAATCAGCGGCACGCCGATGGCCGACGAAAATTTGGCCATTGAATCAAAAATCGCCGTGGCTAGGCTGCGTTCCTGCGCAGGAAACCAGTAGCCGACGGCTTTTGAGTTAGCGGGAAAGGTGGGCGCTTCGCCAATTCCCAAAAGCAGCCGCGCCGAGAAAAAGCCAGCGATACCCGTAGAGAGCGCAGCGCCGAAGGTCGCCACGGACCAGATAAACGTGCTGATCCAGCCGACGCGTCGGACGCCAAACTTGTCCAGCAAGAGCCCGGAAGGGAGCTGCAGCGCCGCATACGTCCAATTGTAAGCGCTCGACAAATAACCGAAGGTCACTGCGGAAATTCCAAACGCGGCGTTCAGCGCATCTTTGGAAACAGAGAGATTTACGCGATCGAAATAGTTAACGAGGATTCCGAAGCCCAGCAAGCAGGCGATGAACCATCTTCGCCGGGGCACCCCGTGCGCCTCAAATCCTGTTGGGTCCAGTGTCGCCGGCATAAAAACTTTCTGGCTTAGTCTCCCGTCGATGTTTCAACCGGCAGAGTTGCCGAAAGGCAGGGCAGAGTATCCCACAATCGAGCGCAGGTTGTGACGCATATTCCCGCCAGAGAAACAAAGATAAGACGCTTGCTCGAGTTTCCGCACCGAACTTGCCGTCACATTCTTGTGCTTGCCGCGCTTCTCCCGGCCGCAGTACACTACGCCGGCTTCGATGTGCGCTCTTTCGCTGGCGAAAGCGCGAATCCGCATTTTCTAGGGAAACCAAAATGAATTTACACTCGACTCGGCGTGACTTTCTTCGTACGACGGCTGTCGCCAGTGCCGCGTTTCTCTTTCCGCATCCGGCTCGCGGAGCAAAGAAAAAATCCGTCCTCTTGTTCACGAAATCGTCGGGTTTCGAGCACGCGGTCATCAAAGTGACGGGCGGCAAACCCAGCATCGTCGAAAACGCTTTACGCGACATGTCCGCCAAATACGGCTTCGACCTCACGGCTTCCAAAGACGGTCGCATTTTTGATTCAAGAGAATTTCACGATTACGCCGCGGTGGTTTTCTTCAGCACCGGCGTTCTCACGGAGGAAGGCACGGACAAAAATCCGCCCATGTCACCGCAAGGTAAGCAGGCTTTTCTGGACGCTGTGCACAACGGCCTCGGCTTTGTCGGAATCCACGCAGCCGCGGATACTTTTCACACGCAGCCTGACCCTCCCGACCTCTCCAACCGTTACATCGCCCATGGGGCGGATTCCGATCCTTATATCCGTATGCTCGGCGGCGAATTTATCATCCACGGTCAGAGCAAAGATCCGCGTTTGCAGACAGCGAACGTAGTCATCGAGGATCCCAAATTTCCCGGCTTGGAAGGAGTGCATTCTCCGGTGAGCTTGATGGACGAATGGTATTCGCTGAAGGATTTTGCCCCGGACCTCCATGTGATTTGCACGCTGGATACTTCGACGATGAACGGCAACGCGTACAAGCGTCCGCCCTACCCCGTCGTCTGGGCGCGCATGGACGGTCGCGGAAAAGTTTTTTACACCGCCATTGGGGATCGCCCAGAGAATTGGGAGAATCAATTCCATCTTAATCTGCTCGCGGGCGGAATTCGCTGGGCCATCGGCGACGCAAAAGCTTCCGTGCCGCCGAATCTTAAAACCGCCGCGCCCGGCTACGCGGAAATCCCGCCGAAATATCCCCCGTCGGAAAAATAACGCGTCATCGTGCGCGAGCTATCATTCCGTGCCGCTTTCTCCAGCGGCCAGAATCGCTGTGCTCGGCACGATGGAGTGCTCTACATTTGCCGCAGATGTCTCAACATATCGCGTCAGGTATAAGTTGATCGGCGTCACTTCAAATGGAATCTTCTCGCGTGGCGAAATCGGCCCCATCTGGTGCGTCTTCGTCAGGCTGATGCTGTCATTCCACGGATTTATTTTGATTCTCGATCCCATCGGCAGCGCGCCCATCTGTTGCAGATTGGCTGGCTCGAGCGCCGGAGCCGACTGCAACAGTTGCGACGTGAAATACACCTGATTTCCCAATCGCGCGCTGATCAATTGCTTCAGCGGGCGTTTCTGGGATTGCAGTTGCGACAGGAACAGGCCTACATTGGCCAGCTTGTCGGCGTAAGGAGATTTCTTTAGCCACTCCAGCGCCTTCTCCCCATTTTTCTGCGCTTCTGCGGAGCTGTCCACGAACGACAGCTTTTTCAAAGCTTCCGTCGGCGTCAATCGCAAGATATCGCTGAATCCATATTGGTCCTGCGCCGGTTTGGGCTCCAACGCGTCCGCCATTTCGAACGCAAGCAAAGCCGCCATCGTTTCTTCGTTCGGCGCAACATCGATCAATCCCCGGCTGAGCACGATCGTGTTCTGCATCGAAAACATTTCGAAATCGCTGGTCATCAGCACCCGGCAGTGCATTTCAATCCTGGGGTCAAAGTTATTGGTCGCCATGATGTTGTTGACGATCGTATCCAGAACCCTCTCGACGTCTCCTATCGGCGCGGCCAGGCCGACGCGCTCCAACACTTCAAAGACGTTGTCGACCGACAGATCTCTCCACTCGCGCTGCTGTTCGAGGGGCGAACGGTCATGCCCTGCTGTCTCATCCTTCACTTTATTCTGAGACTCTACGAGCATTCGCCCGAATTCTTCCTCGCGGTTTTGCGTTGTCAGTCCATAGCCCCACAAGTGCGTCCGCGCCTTGAATCTCGGCCCGCCCGTGGGTGGGACTTTTCGCAGGTCTTGAGAATAGATGTCGCTCGGCAGCCATTCTCCAGATTTCACATTGGTGCGCCAGGAAGCAAAATGCAGGTAGTATTCGTCCTCTAGCTTTCGCACGGAAAACCTGATCTCCGGCGCGTATTCGCCGTTCATTCGAACGATCGTGAAGTCCTGGTCCTCGACCCAGATTCGCCCGCGAAATCGCGGCCCCTTCGCCTTTTTCGTTCGCAGGACATCAAATAAATAGCACCGCACCTCTCCTAGAAAATCGCGGTCCCGATAGGTAAGCGTGTAATGATCGTTATCAAACTGGCCGAAATCCAGGAAAGCCATTTGCAGGAAACCTGTGGGATTAAACGCCCACATCATCGTGCCCTTGTGAGTTTTCTCCGTCATCGAGTGAACTTTCATTGTGTAACCACGAAAATTTGCCTGTCCCAGAAAATAGAAGTCATTCTTGGGCAGCGTGCCCATCAGTGGGTCGGACTTCTCGACCTGAATGTAAGTCTCGACGATGGGAGAGTAGGTCGCGATAATTTCATCTTCTTGTTTTTCTCGCTGAAACACGCGCTCGACGACTTCGGTTCGACTCAATGCGGGTTGACGCGTCTGCGGAGCGGCGCTATCACGCGGAGCATTTATCGGGGTTGATGAGTCTACCGGGGCCCGGGCTGCGGAGTTGCTGCCGCCGGACTTTGCCGAGCTGCACTCGGTGAGATACAAAAAGGTAATGCCAGTAAAACGATGAGCCAAGATTTCGTGCACATTTTTCCCCCGACGATGTGCAACGCGACTTCGAAAATTACGTCGCATTTTCGTTGGGCCAAAGTGCACGCAAGATGCCAGCGGGCAGGTGGACAGTTTTTTGTTTCGGGGGCGCGTTATTTCTTAGAAGAAACCAATGTCTACAAGCGCTTAGCGGTGAAGGCCAAAAATCCGCTCCGCCAATGTTTCCGTTTTGCCTCAGCAGATGGCCCATTCTAGAACGGCGACGAGTTCAAAACGGGAAACCCGGCCTGGATCGCTTTCTTCGGAGAACGCATGGGAATATCATGCTTTACTCTACACGGTTGCGTGTGTAACATGCCACACAGTGAGTTTATGCCTACCAATCTAGCTCTTGACGACCGGCTAATTGAAGAAGCCAAGAAGCTCGGCCACCACCGCACAAAGAAAGAAGCCGTTACCGCTGCGCTCGATGAATACATCAGGCGCCGCAAACAGCTCGAGATCCTTTCTCTGTTTGGCACCATCGACTACGACGACGCATATGACTACAAGCGCGCCCGTCGCATGAAACGCACTTGAACGTCCTCGTTGATACCTCGGTATGGTCCCTGAGCTTACGGCGCAAACCGGGCGACCTGAATCGTGTTGAGCGTTCCTGTGTCGCCGAACTTACCGAGCTGATTTCCGAAGGGCGCGTGTGTTTACTCGGCCTAATACGGCAGGAAGTTCTTTCCGGCATTCGAACTCCAGCGCAGTTTGGGGCACTTCGCGCGGTGCTCCGCGCCTTTCCCGACGTAACCACCGATACTTCGGATTTTGAAGGCGCGGCTGAGGCCAGCAACAAGTGCCAGAGCAAGGGCGTGACTGTCTCGGTCGTGGATGCTCTCGTCTGCGCGGTTGCGCTGAATCGCGGCTGGACAATCCTCACGACTGATGCCGACTTCGAGCATCACGCTCGAATTCTCCCCATCCAACTTCATATGGTTCGCGAATAGTCTTTCGGTTTCCCCGCCTCGCTTCGCTCCGGCTCTTGTGCGTCATCGTGGCTGCCAGTAAACTGTCTGGTCTTCCATTCGTATTCTCATTTTTTTCAGTAAGGATTGTTAACGGAGTTTCTCTGCATGGCGCAGCACTACGACGTCATCGTCATCGGCGGCGGCCACAACGGCCTCGTCAACGCCGCCTATCTTGCCAAGGCCGGCAAGAAGGTGCTCGTCTTGGAACGCCGCCACGTGCTCGGCGGCGCGGCCGTCACCGAGGAAATCGTTCCCGGCTTTCTTTTCTCCGAATGCTCGTACGTCGTCTCGCTGCTCCGCCCAGAAATCATTCGCGAGCTCGATCTTCCGCGCCACGGCCTCGAAATCCTCCCGCTCGACGGCACCTTCACGCCCATGCACAACGGCAATTTCCTCTGGCGCATGAACGATCACGCGCGCACGCAGCGCGAAATCCGCCGCCATTCCCGTGTCGACGCCGAAGCCTACGACGAATTTTCAAAAATGATGACGCCGATGTGCCGCTTCGTGAAGCCGCTGCTCTCCATGATCCCGCCTGATCCCACCACTCTCAAGCCGCACGATCTCAAGCAGCTCCACTTCCTGATGCAGCGTTTTCGCAGCCTTTCCTCCGACGAGCGCTACACCCTCATCCAGCTCATGACCATGAGCGCGGCCGATTTTCTCGACCAGTGGTTTGAGACCGACGTTCTCAAAGCCACCATGTCCGCGAGCGGCATCATCGGCACATTCCTCGGCATTCGCTCGCCCGGCACCGCCTACGTTCTGCTCCATCACTACATGGGCGAAATTGATGGCGCGTTCCGTTCCTGGGGCTTCAGCCGTGGTGGCACGGGAGCAATTTCCAATGCCATAGCGGATGCCGCTCGCGAAGCCGGCGTGGAAATTCGCACGCAAGCGGGCGTTGTAAAAATCCTTGTCAAAAATGGCCGCACTTGTGGCGTCGCGCTGCAAAGCAGCGAGGAAATCTCCGCCAACGTCGTCTCCTCCAGCGTCGATCCCCATCTCACCTTCGAAAAATTCCTCGATTCCGGCGAGCTCCCAGCCGATTTTCTAGAAAGCGTCCGCCGCTACAAATTCCGCGGCTCTTCCGGCAAAGTGAATCTCGCTCTCGATGCGCTTCCCGATTTCAAATGCCTGCCCGGCCCCGGCGCGCATCTTCGCGGCGCGATTTCCATTTCTCCCAGCATCGAATATATGGAACGCGCCTACGACGACGCCAAGTACGGCCAATTCTCTCGCCGGCCCTACATCGATATTGTCATTCCAAGTCTCACCGATCCGAGCGTTGCCCCTCCCGGCAAACACGTGATGTCCTGCTTCGTGCAATACGCGCCTTACAAGCTCGCCAAGGGAACCTGGGACGATCAGCGCGAGGCTTTCGGCGACGCCGTCATCAACACCATCGCCGAGCACGCCCCGAACATCAAAAAAATTATCGCCGGCCGCCAAATTCTCACGCCCCTTGACCTCGAGCGCGAGTTCGGTCTCACGCAAGGCAACATTTTCCAAGGCGAGCTCTCTCTCGAGCAGCTTTTTTTCCTCCGCCCTGTCCCCGGCTGGGCCTACTACCGCACTCCCATCGATAATCTTTATATGTGCGGCTCAGCCACGCATCCTGGTGGTGGCATCATGGGCGCCCCGGGCCGCATCGCCAGCCAAGTCATCCTCAAGGACTGGAAAAAATCCAAATCCTCGCGCGCCGCGCGGAGCAAGAACTAACTATGCCCATCGGACAGCGCGTAGCTCTCATCGGCGGCGGCCACAACGCTCTCATCACCGCGTTTTATCTGGCAAAGGGTGGCTTCAAACCGATCGTTCTCGAGCGCCGCGAAATCCTTGGCGGCGGCGCCATCACCGAAGAATTTCATCCCGGCTTCCACGCTTCTACTCTTTCTCACTCGCTCGGCCCTCTGCGCGCCGACATCGCCCGCGATCTCGACTTCCAGAAACTCGATTGCGAAATTCTTCGCCCCGATCCCCGCGTCTTCGCTCCTCGCCCCGATGGCGAGTCAATCCTTTTCTATGACAGCGCCGCCAAAACCGCCGCCGGCATCGCTCGCCTCTCCGCCAAGGATGCTGCAAAATACACGCAATTCGCCGAAACGCTCGACCATCTTTTTTCCGTCCTGGGCGAACTCGTTTCCATCACGCCGCCCGCCATCGATACGCCGTCTCCCGAAGATTTCTGGAATCTTTTCAAGGCCGGCCGCAGCGTCCGCAGCCTCGGCAAACAGGGCATCTTCGATCTTCTTCGCTGGGGCCCCATGGCCGTCGCCGATTTCGTCTCCGAATTTTTCGAAACGGATCTGCTCCGCGCGGTCATCGCGGCACGCGGCATCTTCGGCACCGCTCTCGGACCTTGGTCCGCCGGTTCCACCGCCGTTCTTCTTCTCCGCGCCGCAGCGGACTCTCATCCCGTTGGCTCCGCCGCTTTTCCGCGTGGTGGGCTTGGCTCTCTCACTCGCGTTCTAGCCGATGCCGCTCGCAAAGCCGGCGCCGAACTCCGCACCAACGCCGAAGTCCAGCACATCCTCGTCAAAGATGGCGCGGTCGCTGGTCTCGTCCTCGCCGATGGCGAAGAAATTAAAATTGAAGCCGTCGTTTCCGGCGTCGATCCCAAGCGCACTTTCTTCCATCTCCTTGATCCCACGCAACTTGATCCCACCTTCGCCCTCCGCATCCGCAACTTCCGCGCCAACGGCACGGTCGCCAAAGTTCATCTCGCTCTCAACGGTCTTCCCGTCTTCTCTGCACTCGACGCTGCCGAAGGCTTTCTAAACTCTCTCTCCGGCCGCATCCACATCGGCCCCGAAATCGATTATCTCGAGCGCGCCTTTGACGCCTCCAAGTACGGCGAATTTTCCACCTCGCCCTATCTCGACGTCACCATCCCCACGCTTCTCGACCCATCGCTCGCGCCAGAAGGCAAGCACGTCCTTTCCGCCTACGTCCAATTCGCTCCATTCAATCTAAAAGAAGGGAACTGGGACACCCGCCGCAAAGCTCTCGGCGACACCGTCGTCAAAACTCTCGCCGAATACGCTCCCAATCTCCCCAGCCTCGTCGAGCACATGCAAGTCATCACTCCGCTCGACCTCGAAACCATCTACGGCTTCACCGGCGGCCACATCTTCCACGGCGAACTCGCTCTCGATCAACTTTTCACCATGCGCCCCGTCCTCGATTGGGCCCGCTACAAAACGCCCATCCGCGGCCTCTATCTCTGCGGCAACAGCACGCATCCCGGCAACGGCCTAACCGGCGCATCCGGCGCCAACGCCGCCCGCGAAATCATCCGCGACCTCCGCTAATCTGGAGTGCGGGAGCCCAGCTCCCGCCTTTCCCCGCAGTTGATTTTCTCTGCGCCGCGTTCATCGCCCTCAAAATACCCGCTCACCACCTACGCTCCAAACAGAACCCGCACTCTGACTGTCAGCTGTCAGCTGTCGGCTGTGAGCTGTCAGCTGATGTTTTCATCCTTTCCGAATGCCGGCACAACGGTACTCGCGATCGTCCAAGTTCCATGTCCCATCCTGCCGCTTGCCCATTCCCCCCATCCCAGCTATCTTTTCCTCACTACCGATGTCCCCCATCGACCGCGCCCGCCTTCATTCTCTCCACCAGCGCGAAGAAAAGCGCTTCGTCGCCGATCATCCGCGCTCCGCCGAACTCTATCTCCGCGCCCAACGCTCCCTCCTCGGCGGCGTCCCCATGAATTGGATGAACAAATGGCCCGGCGCCTTTCCTGTCTTCGTCAAATCCGCCACCGGCGCGCACTTCACCGACGTCGACGGCCGCGATTACGTCGACCTCTGTCTCGGCGACACCGCCGCCATGACCGGCCACTCTCCCCAAGCCGTGGCCGACGCCGTCGCTCGCCAAGTCCGCGAAGGCATCACGTTCATGCTTCCCACCGAAGACTCTCTTTGGGTCGGCGAAGATCTCCAGCGCCGCTTCGGTCTCCCGTTCTGGCAATTCACGCTCACCGCCACCGACGCCAACCGCTTTGCCATCCGCATCGCCCGCGAGATCACGCAGCGCCCCAAAATTCTCGTCTTCCATTACTGCTATCACGGCACGGTGGACGAATCCTTTGTCTCGCTGCACGATGGCGTAGTCGGTCCGCGCCGCGGCAACATCGGCCCGCCCATAAATCCCGCCGAAACCACGCGCGTCGTCGAATTCAACGACCTGCAAGCCCTCGAAGACGCCCTCAAGCATCACGATGTCGCCTGCGTCCTCGCCGAGCCCGCCATGACCAACGTCGGCATCATCCTTCCCGACGCTGGCTACTGGTCCGCTGCCCGCGAACTCACCCGCCGCTACGGTGCGCTTCTCATCATCGACGAAACCCACACCATCTGCGCCGGCCCCGGCGGCTGCACCCGTGAATGGAATCTCCAGCCCGATATCCTCGTCTTCGGCAAGCCCATCGGCAGCGGCATTCCTGGCGCCACCTACGGCGTCACCGAAGAAGTCGGCCACCGCATCGCCGCGCGTCTCCACCTCGAAGATATCGACGTCGGCGGCATCGGCGGCACGCTCGCCGGCAACGCGCTTTCCCTAGCCGCCATGCGCGCCACGCTCGAACATATCCTCACCCCCGCCGCCTTCGCCCACATGATTCCGCTAGCTCAGCGCTTCGCCGACGCCGTCGCCGCTCAAATCCGCTCCGCCAATCTCCCCTGGAACGTCACCCGCCTAGGCGCCCGCGCCGAATACACCTTCGCTCCACACCCACCCCGCAACGGCGCCGAATCCGCCGCCCACGCCGACTTCGACCTCGAACGTTTCCTCCATCTCTACACCCTCAATCGCGGCGTCCTCCTCACTCCCTTCCACAACATGGCCCTAATGTCCCCCGCCACCACCGCCTCCGACATCGACCTCCACTCAAAAATCTTCGCCTCCGCTCTCTCCGAACTCAGCTCCTAACCTCGGATTCTTGGCCACGCGCCGCTACCGCCACTGTCCCTGGCGTGAAGAACATCTTGCCACGCCAATCTGTCACCAGGCAGCGATCCTGTTTACTCCCGACCCCGCACTGCACTATTGGCCAGTTCCGCCGTAACCGTATCGAATGCTAGTCTTACAGCATGAATACATTGCGAGAGGGCGATTCCACTCCCCGGATGTTCCGGGCCGCCTTGCTTTTGGTGGGCTTCTCTCTTTTCCTTTCCTTCTCCACTCTTGCGCAATCCACGGCTCCAGCCACAACTCCCACTACTTCCAACTCCTTTCGTTGGATTCATGAAAACACCGACCCGCAACTCTGGCAGCAACTTCAGCTCGCTTTCGCCGATGAACTCGCGCCGGACACCTCCACGCCGGGCCAAGACCCTCTCGATATCTATGGTTACAAGTACATTCAAAAGGTCGGCCTCGTAAACCAATCTGCTCTCGTCATCATCGGCCGTCGACCTGCTAAGGAAGTCGCTAAAGAGAACGCTTGGGATGAATACTTTTCCGCTTTCAGTTTTGATTTCGCCACTCACAAGAGCTCCCCTATCGAACATGCCGAGGTCATGTGGATATGGAAGTTCACCAGGCTGGCCAGACTTGGCCCTTCCTCGGTGCCTGATGTGACATTCACTTACTACTCCTGCACCGAATGCGAGCCCACAATTGTTTTCGCTTCTTTTTATTACGACACCGCGACGTCTCTATGGCAGATTCGTTCCTGGAGCGACGGCAAAGACCCGTGGTGGGCAACAGGCGATGGCCTCGTCGTGGCTGCAGACATCGAGGCGAGTGACGAGACCCTTTCCTTCGATTGCGTTTACGGCATTCTCGATCTCAAGCATGATGGCTTTCAAAATGTTGTCGAGCGCTGCAAGGAAATAACTCTGAAGGATAAGGGAAGAGCTCAAGTTGATGATTCCACAATCGATTTCGGTCTGATCGACGGCATGTTCAAGCCCCGCCGCGTGACCAATCCTTCGGAATACCTCGACCTGACCTCAAAGATCTGCAAGCCAACCATCCACAGTTGGCTCTGCCGACTGCCCGGTTACATGACGGCCACATCCGGGCAGAACCAAGCTCTCGACCAGATGTTTCCAAACGCTCGCCCCGCGGAGCGCGATTTCGCTCACTTCCGCTCTATCAAGCAATCCATGTCCATGAACGATGTCGCCCGCCGCTGCGGCATACCGGACGAACTCGGGGGCAGCGGAATCTCGATCTTCATCTACCATCTTGCAGACGATTCCTTGGTCGTCATCGGCGCAGCCGACGCCGCAGGGCGGCTCCTCTACGCAAACCACATTGTGGTTGGAGGCAAATCCGTAGAGCTCTTCACTCCCAAGGGAATCATCGAATCGCCCCATGCGGCCACCCCTGCCCCAACGAGGCCGTTTTAGGTCAGAGGTCTCCCTGCCGCCCAACCGGCCCATAATCACGCCATTTCAATCCTTTTATCTGCCCAAATTTCTCCGCCATCTCCTTTCCCATAATCCACTTAAATCCCAACCTCATGCGATTCGAATGGTTACCACTGAAATATAACTTGACAAGTTATCAAAAGTGCGGTAGAATAGAACGTGAAATTTCGCTCCTATCGTCGTCTAACCCGCTCGCAAGCGCATTCCCGCCCTCCTTGCTCGTTTCGATCTCCCACTGTCGTCTTTTCCGATCACTCGGACCTTCTTCTTCCGGCTCCCACTGACCCCTCATCCATCTCCGCTTCCTCCTTTCTCGACACGCTCGTCACCACCCGACACGCCCGTGCGTTCGCAACCCCTTCCGTTTCAATCCCATGCGCACACTTTCCGTCACCTATGGGGGTGTGCCTCCGTGCACACCTCAAAATTCAATCTGAGGACCAAAATGGAACCACTTCTCAACGAAACTCCGGTAACCCCCAAGTCTGCCCCGGCTCCGCGAGGCGCTGCCCGTTGTCGGCGCCGCACACGTGCCAACGGTCGCTGCCGTCTCCCCGTTCAAGACCCGGCCACCGGCCTCTGCTTCAAGCATTCCGCCCCGCTGCCCGGCGCTAGGTTTCCCACTCCCGACCGCGCCGACCTCTCAGCTGAACTCTTTGGCGAGCTCGTCCCGACCTTCAAATCCGCCGAGGAGATCAACGCGACTCTCGCACGCGCTGTCGTCCTCGTCGCTCAGGGTCGCATCTCCTCTCGCCGCGCCGCCGTCATCACCTACGCCCTCAGCCTCATCCTCCGCGGCGTCCTGGTCATTGACAAGAAAGCCGCTGACGCTCCTTCCCAACTCGAATGGTCCGACACTTCCTGGCGCCCCGCATGCGTCGTCCAGGCCGAGGCAGCTCGCAACTCCTCCACCATCTCCAATCCCGCTCACACGTCCAATTCCGTCCCCAACGACGGTTCCAATGCCACCCCTCCAGTGTCGTAAGTACAGGTGTATTGACAATGGCTGCGCCGCACATTAGTTTAGAAAGGAAGCTCGCTGAAAATGCGCTTCGAGTGGGATGAAAGCAAGAACCGGCTGAATCTGAACAAGCACGATGTTCGTTTCGAGACCGCCGTTCTTGTTTTTGACGATCCCTTCGCCATTTCTCGGAGGGACCTAGCGTTTGAAGACGAAGACCGCTGGCTAACTGTCGGCGCCATCGCGCCGGGTTCAATTCTGTTGGTTGTTCACACTCTTCGCGGAGAAGATCATGAAGAAGTCATTCGCATCATTTCCGCTCGCGCCGCGGAATCGCACGAAAGGAAGGCCTATGAGGAAGCTCACAAAAGGCCAGAAACGCGACGCCGCCGTCATCGCGGCGAAAAAAGACCCGGACATTGATTTTTCCGACATGCCTCCGATTGTCGATTGGAGCGGAGCTGAAGTCGGCAAATTCTACCGTCCGGAAAAGAGGCCGGTAACCATGCGCCTGGACGTCGATGTCATTGAATGGCTTCGCGCCGATGGTCCCGGCTATCAGACCAAAGCGAATTTGCTCCTGCGGCACGCCATGCTCCATTTCTCGCAAAAGAAACTCAGCGCCCGCAGGGAAAACACGCGGGCAAGAAGCAAGCGTCAAATGGAGAGAGGCGAAGCATGACCAATGCGGCAGAAAGTTTCGCGAAACAACTCTCGTCCAGCAAAATCGAGTCAGAGAGACCGGTGGTGTCATCGCCTTGTCGCCAAATCAACGCTCGCAGTACAATCTCTTGCTCACCCATCGAGGAGGAAGTCCGCCATGGCCACCGCTGAAGCCAAAATCCACGTTTCTGAATTCACGAATGAACCCTTTGTCGATTTCTCGAAGCCTGAGAATCGCAAGGCCATGGAAGAGGCGCTGAAAAAAGTCGCCTCCGAATTCGGCCGCGAATATCCCATGTACATCGCCGGACAGAAAGTCATCACCGCCGAAAAACGCACCTCCACCAATCCTTCGCACCCCGATCAAGTCATCGGCGTCTTTCAAACGGCAACTCCGGAAATGGCCGCGCAAGCCGTCGAAGCCGCCAGCAAAGCGTTTGAATCCTGGAAGCGCGTTCCCGCCGCGCAGCGCGCCGAGTGCCTTTTCCGCACTGCCAAGATTCTCCGCGAACGCAAGTTTGAAATGAACGCACTGATTTGTTATGAAGCCGGCAAAACCTGGCCAGAAGCTGACGCGGACACCGCCGAAACCATCGATTTCTGCGAATACTACGGCCGCGAAATGTTGCGACTCGCCGGCCCGCAACAAGTTGTGCCCATGAAGGGCGAGAAAAACTATCTCGTCTATATCCCGCTTGGCGTAGGCGTGGTGATTCCGCCGTGGAATTTTCCTGCCGCCATCGCCGCCGGCATGACCATGGCCTCGCTCGTCACCGGCAACACTGTCGTTCTCAAGCCCGCCGGGGATACGCCAACCGTCGCTGCCAAGTTTGTCGATATCGCTTGCGAAGCCGGCATTCCGAAGGATGCCCTCAGCTTTCTGACTGGTCCAGGGGCCTCAGTCGGCGACGTCTTGGTGAAACATCCCAAAACGCGTTACATCGCTTTCACTGGCTCGAAAGAAGTCGGCCTGCGTATCAGCGAACTGGCCGGAAAAACCGTCCCCGGCCAAATCTGGATCAAGCGTACTGTTCTCGAGATGGGCGGCAAGGATTCCATCATCGTCGATGAAGAGGGCGATGTCGACGCCGCCGTCGAAGGCGTCGCGCAAGCCGCTTTCGGCTACCAGGGCCAGAAGTGTTCGGCGTGTTCGCGTGCCATCGTTTCGGAAAAAATCTACGACACCTTCGTCCAGAAACTCGTCGACCGCACCAAAAAAATCGCTGTCGGCCCCAGCGAGGATCCCAACAATTACATGGGCCCGGTCGTAAGTAAGTCCGCGATGAACACGATTTTGAACTACATCGAAGTCGGCAAGAAAGAAGGCAAACTCGTCCACGGCGGCGGCCGCGCTCCCGGCGACGGCTATTTCATTCAGCCGACCATCATCGCCGACGTCGATCCCATGGCAAAAATCTCGCAGGAAGAAATCTTCGGCCCCGTCCTCGCCGTCATCAAAGCGAAAGATTTCGATCAAGCCCTTGCGATCGCCAACAACACGGAGTTTGGCCTTACCGGCGCCGTTTATTCAAGAAATCCTGCAAAACTCGAAAAAGCGCAGGAAGCGTTTCACGTCGGCAATCTTTATCTCAACCGCAAATGCACCGGCGCGATGGTCGGCGCTCATCCTTTCGGTGGATTCAACATGTCCGGCACCGATTCCAAAGCGGGCGGGAGAGATTACCTGCTTCTATTTTTACAGGGAAAGTCCGTCGCCGAAAAATTACAGAATTAGGAGAGTTCGCAGAAAAGCAGGCGAGGAACACTGTCGTGTCGATCAAGGCGATAGGTCGGCCGAAACTCTATTCTTCGTCGCCCATTTTAGTATGCGAAACACGGGATAGCTAAGGACGAGCACCGCGAGCGCCAGCACCGCCGGGCTCGGCGGCCAAAAATGGCCGGTCACCAGCGAGCCTTGCAGGTCTGTAACGATCGAAGCGACCAGAAATACCACGGATGCAACGAGCGCAATTCCGGTGGTCCACGGATAGCCCCACGCGCGATAGGGCCGGGCCATATTTGGCTCCCGCTTACGCAACACGAAGAGCGACGCGTAAGAAAGCGTGTAGTTGGCAACGAAGAAAAACGCCAGCATGTCAATCACGCGCTCAAACGTTCCAGTCAGCAGAAAGAGCACGCCGGCGATCGTGCTAAGAAAAAGTGCCAGCACGGGCGTCCCGCCTTTGTTTACCCGCGCGGCCCGGCTGAAAAAAAGCCCGTCGCAACTCATCGCGTGCAATGTGCGCGTGCAGAAAATCTGGTTTGCGTTCATCGAGCTCAGCATCGAGACGATCATGATCGATCGAATCACACCGTCGCCGTGCCTGCCGAAGATTCGCGCGGCCGCCGCGCCCAGCGCGAAATCGTTGCCGGCGATTTGGTTCATCGGCAAGACGTACAGTACCGCGAGATTGAGCAGTAGATAAATTCCCATGACGGAGAAAACACTGCCGAAAATCGCGCGTGGAACATCGCGCCCGGGATTGCGCACTTCTCCCGCCACGTACACAACTCCATCCCACCCGTCGATCGTGTATACCACCGCCTGCAAACTCAGAAGGGTCGCAATCAGGAACGGCCAACCGGTAGGGACCATCGGTAACGTTGAAGATGCAGTAGAAGATGCAGCGGCGGACGTTGCGTTTGCGTGGTGCCCCAGGGCGAAACACGCGGCGACAAGGACCAGGAATGCCGCAGTTTTTATGGCAGAGGTGACGAGCTGGGTGCCACTGCCCCAGCGAATTCCACGCCACTGCAAAATAAGAAACCCAACAATCAATGCGACAGCGAGTTGCAATTCGTGGCCCGCGAGAACCGGAAAAAGATCACGGCTGTATTCGGCAATGACAATGGAAACGGCGGCGGCGGTTCCGCAAGTCGAGAGCCAATCACTCCAGCCGACGATAAAACCGGCGTATTCGCCGATGGCCCGGCGCGAGAAATTGTATTGGCCGCCGCTGCGCGGAATCGATGCGCCAAGTTCAGCGAGCGAAGACGCGCCAAATAGTGCATACATTCCGCCGATGACCCACATGCCGATGAAGAGCCACGCGTTCGGCAGCATTTTTGCGATGTCGCCGGGCGTGCGCACGATGCCCGCGGCAATGGCGTTGCCAACGGCGACGGCGATGCCGAACCACACGCCGAGTACTTGCAGCAGTTTCCCGCGGCCAGCGGAAGCGCTTGCCGCCGCGCCAGCCGCGCTGGCCGAAGACCCGTCCGATGTGTTAGACAATGTGGAGTCTCAGGAGAGCGTCCGAAACTCCGCCATCATAACGGCAGCGACGCAAAATGCAAGCTAGAAGTCAGCGCCCCGGAATTGTTGATCGGAATTCTCGCTTTGTTCGAGCAGGGAGGCAGTGGATTTGGCGATAGAGCGCCGGAAATCAGAACAGAAATGACCACGCGGCTCGAGGTGGGTGGCGACGCGCCGCCAGTGGACGTGTCGGTCGTGATTCCTTGCTTGAACGAAGCAAATTCCATCTCGTTTTGTGTCGAAAAAGCGATGAAGTCTTTTCAGGCGGCGGGATTGCGCGGGGAAGTCGTCGTCGCCGACAACGGTTCGACGGACGGTTCGATTGAGATCGCCGAAAAACTCGGCGCGCGCGTGATTCGCGTCGAGCAGCGCGGCTACGGTGCAGCTCTTCGCGCGGGAATTTGCGCCTCGCGCGGCGCGTTCATCATCATGGGCGACGCCGATGACAGCTACGACTTCGGCGACGTGCCGCGCTTCGTCGAAATGTGGAAGAAAGGTTACGACGTGGTGATGGGCAATCGCTTCCGAGGCGAAATCAAGCCCGGCGCGATGCCTTGGCATCACAAATACGTAGGCAATCCCGCGCTCACGTCACTTCTGAATCTTTTCTTTCATGCGCACATTGGCGACAGCCACTGCGGCATGCGCGGTTTCACGCGCGCCGTTTACGACCGCATGGATTTGCGCAGCACGGGCATGGAATTTGCTTCTGAATTCGTGATCAAGGCCGCGCAACTCGGCGCGCGCATCACGGAAATTCCGATAACTCTGTGGCCGGATAAACGCGGAAGACCTCCGCACCTGCGCAGCTTTCGCGACGGCTGGCGGCACCTGCGATTCATGCTGCTGTACGCTCCAAACTGGCTTTTTCTTGTGCCAGGCGGATCGCTCGTTCTGTTCGGCCTTTTTCTAGTTTCCTGGCTGTTGCCTGGACCACGCCGCATTTCGCCCCACGTGGTTCTAGACGTTCACACCATGATTTTCGGCGTGATGTTCACGCTTCTCGGCGTGCAAATTCTTTCGATTGGATCCTTCGCAAAGGTATTCAGCTATGCGGAGCGGTTCGATCACAACACCATCTCCCTCAAACGCGTGCTGAAGCGCGTCACGCTTGAAACTGGACTGCTGCTCGGCGGCGCGCTCTTTCTCGCCGGCTTTGCGGGATGCGCCTGGGTTGCCTGGAAGTGGGCCGCCAGCGGATTCGGTCCTCTCGCGGAAGTGCGGCAAGTTCTTTTCTGGTCCATGTGGCTTTTCATCGGCGTGCAGGTCATCTTTTCTTCTTTTTTTCTGAGCATGCTGGGCATCAGCCGCGGCACGTACATCGGGGACTACGATCTAAAATAAATGCCCTACACCGGTATCGACCATTTCATCGCCAGGATGCGTTTTCGCGCGGCCTATCCTTATATAAAACCGGGCTCGCGCGTTTGCGATCTCGGCTGCGGATTGGAAGCCGCGTTTCTGGATTACGCTTCGGACCGCATCGCGACAGGGGTTGGCGTCGACGATCAAGTGGAAGACGGGGCGCGAGGACGCTGGCAGCGCGTGCGTGCGGACCTGCGCTCGCCGCTGCCCTTGCCGGATGGCGGTTTTGATCACGTGGTGATGCTCGCGGTTCTCGAGCATCTCACTGAACCGGAAAAAGTGCTGCGCGAAGCGCATCGCATCCTTGCGCCCGGTGGTTCATTAATAATGACGTGGCCTTCGTCGATGGTGGATCCAATTTTGAATGTCTTTCACACGCTACACCTGATCAGCGATGAAATGGAAAGCGACGAACACCAGAAACGCATTCCCGTCGTAACACTTCAGCAAATGCTCTCTCGGATCGGTTTTCAAAAGTTCATCCACCGCCGCTTTGAATTTGGCCTCAACAATTTGATGATCGCCTCTCGCTAGCTGGGCTAGGGTTCAGTTCGCGGGGATTAGGTGGCGAGGCGAACCAAAGCGACATACTGTGTACGTGCTTTTTCTTGTACTCGGGTGTTTAATGTTCTAAAGGATTGCCATGTGGTCAGGTCCTAAACGACATCTTGCTGCGGTAACGCTCTTCTGTCTTTTTCCCTGGGGAAGTGCGCTGGCTCAACTGCAAGGCCACTTCTCCGTTGAGAAGCAGCAATACGAGGCCGGCGAACCAATCTTCCTTGTATTCCAATTAACGAATAATGGCCGAGAGTCGGTCCAGTTTGTCCGAGGCGACCGCTATTCTATTTGCGGAGGTTACCAGATTGCCGTCTCGACTGGCCCTCCGCTCGCTCATTCAAGCTGCGATCGAGGGTTTGCGGGCAGTTGTGTAGCGGGGACTCAGATCTTGGCTCCTGGGGAGACGCGTAGCGAGAAGGTCTTGCTGAATTTTGAGCACGACATGTCGAAACCTGCGACCTACGACGTTCACGCGGTCTACTCCATCGGGTATGGGCCAGCCACTGAAGGTTTATCTCTCCCAGTTGGCGGTCGGCAGTTTAACGCGGAGGCGAACTTCCAAATTCAAGTGGTAGAGGGAAGCCTGGAGGATTTGGCCCCGGAGTTCCAGCCATACATCGCAGATCTTGCCGCGAAGGATGAGGAAGGCCGTCGCGAGGCCGCAAGGGTGATCGGGAGCCTGGCCCCGCCATTCTTGGAAGATACAATAATTTCGATGGCAAAATCGCCAACGACTCTTCCCTTCGGTTTGATGGGTCTGAGTCGGTTGAACACACCTCGGTCGCGAGAGACCCTTGCAGGTGTCATCCAGAATACGGCGGGATATTCTTATTGGAAAGAAATGGCAATCAAGTACTTATCCGAGATGGGGGACAAAAAATATTTTCCACTCTTAGAGGATGTGGCGAAAAAGCAGCAGCCCAATCAAGCAAGAGACTACGTGCTCGCGGCTGCTCAATTGGGCGGTGAAGATGCTTTGCCTTATGTGCTCTCCCTTTTGGGGAGTCCAGATCCATTTTCACGGGCTGCTGGGATTATGGCCCTGCCGCGCACCGGTTCCCGCAGCGCTGTCCCTTTGCTTATTGACGCGCTGAGAAACCAGAATACGGATCTTGGCCGGCTTGCTTCTACAGGGCTGATGGAACTGACTCACCGTAGTCCGTTTGGCGGTGGCCAGCTGGTGAGTCTTACGCCATCGAACGATTATGCAAAATGGCTGCGGTGGTGGATGCTCAACGGAGATACGGCGCCGATCTACACTCCGGACCAGTGCGGTGAGGTTAAGCCGCTCGAGTAGGAGTGCATCGGGCTCGCGGAATGCTTGATCTGGTCATTGATCGGAGTCGGGCGGCGGAGCGTAGGGCACGAGTCTGGTGTTGTCGACGTCGGGCTCGACGAGCCAGATGTGGCGGTCCTTGAAGTAAGCGAAGAGCTTGTCATTTTGTTGCGAGTCGAGTTCGCGGGCCCAAATAACTTTGGAGCCGTCGATGTCAGCGCCGTTGAAGACCCACTCGTCGTGAATGTTGTGTTCTTCGCCGTAGCGCACGATCACGAGTTGCTTTCCGGGCATCTGCAAGAGGCGTTTCAGGATGGCGACGCGGCTCGGATCGCCGGTGCAAGTCCACCACATGGGATCACAAGCGCGGCGAGCAACGTTTACGCCTGTTTCGAGCACGAGCAAAATCAAGAGGGCGCGGGACAGAGCCAGGCCAAGCGGACGACTTTTCCATTTCCAGATGCGCAAGTGACGCACGGATTGCACCAGGAGCGCGTAGAGGACGCAAGTGACCGGCGCGGCGTAATGAGGCGCGGACCAAATTACGACAAAGACGCCCACGAGAGCGACGATCAGACTGGCGACCAACAGACGCATTTTGCGGTCACGAAACGCGAACGGCAGCGTCGGCAGCAAAAAAAGCACGCCTGGCCAAAAGAACTCGACGCCCATTCTCGCCACTTTCTCGGCCGTCACCGCGAAAGCGTCGCTCCAGGTGGTTCGATAATCCTCACGCTCCCAACCGTTGTAAAAATCTTCGAACTGCTGATTGTTGTATTTGAGCGCGGGCTTGGCGTGCTCCCACAAAAAAAGTGGTGTGGTGTGGTACGTCCGCGTATTCAGAACGTGCGGGAAGAGCAGGGCATTGCCGGTCAGCCGCCAGTTGTAATAGCCGATGAAGAGCAGAGTCAAGATGAGGCAGGCGGAGAGAGGCAACAAAACGATTCGAATGCGTGACGAGAGGGAATCGCGCGATTTTATTTTTCCAGCAAGCCACCACAAGAACCAAAATCCCGCCGGAACACAAAAGAGGAGTCCCTCATAAGGGCGGCTGTTCGCGAGAATGGCAATGCCCAAGCCGAGCAGCAGAGCGCTGCTCACGGTTGCGCGCCGTCCGATGCGCGCGATTGCTCCCATAACGAGCGCACCACCCGCGGCGGCAACGGCTCCGCCCCAATAGCTGTTCATCCAATAGCTGGCGATTCCCAAATTCAGAGCGGCGAAAACGCCGCCCAACAATGCCCAGCGCGCCGGCAGCCATGCTTGCAACATCCACAAGATGGCGGCGCACATGGCCGCGTCGCTGAGCAACACACCAATCCACGGGTTGCCGAGCAATTGCCCGGCGGCAAGAGCGAACCCCTGGGCGGGAGGGTAAATCGAAGAATAGGTGGGATGCCAATTTTCGTGGAAGGTTTCGAAGCTCAGCCACATCGGGTGAGTGGGATTGGCGAGGCGGCCGTGGGCGAACGTGTCCGACATGAGCAGGTAGCTGAATTCGTCGTGAATTCCTGGAATGGGGACATGCAATAGCGGCAAGACGGCCAGACGGATGGCGCCGACGCCGAAGAAGAGCGCGCAAATAGCAAGTTTCTTGCGTTGCGCAAAACGCGAAAGAGTTTCTTCGATTTTATGGAAGACGCCTGCGCCGAGGCCGGGTTTCCAGAGCGCCAGCAGTCCGAAGATAAGCATCAGCAGCAGCGCAATTTCTGCCGATGGCCAGAAATGAATGTCCGCGTCGCTTCCGAGTGGTTCCATTTAGCAAAAAAGGGATTGCAACGAGGAGCGCTCCAGAAATCCGGGCTTGGGGAAGCGAGCCGCGCTAATCGCCCAGGAATTCTAACGCATTTGAGAGCGATCAGCGCTCGATTTCTATTTCGATTTTTTCGGCGGGCGGTTCTGCCGCGGGTTTGCCCAAGGACATTTCCTCGAAATCGGCGAGCTCGATCTTCAGGTTTCCCGCATTGGTGGAATAGGCGAGGCCGGTCTCAAGGCTGACCGTGCCGGAACGAATGAGTTTTTCGATTTCTCCGTCAAAGTACTGCATTCCTTCGGTGTCGCCGTCGCGCATGGCGTCGAGCAGGGACTTTCCTTCCGTTTCTCCTTTTTCTACATACTCCCGCGTGCGCATGCTGGATTTCAGGATCTCAATCGCGGCGATTCTGCCTTTGCCGTCCTTTCGAGGAAGAAGACGCTGGGATACGATGCAGCGAAAGGCCCTGGAAAAGCGGCTGCGGATCGTTAGCTGATCGCCAGCGGGAAATGCGCCGACTATTCGCTCGATGGTTTTCGAAGCGTCAATGGTGTGCAAAGTGGAGAGCACGAGGTGGCCGGTCTCCGCGGCTTCGAGAGCGATTTCAATGGTCTCGCGATCGCGCATCTCTCCCACCAGAATGATTTTGGGAGCCTGGCGGAGAGCGCCGCGCAAGGCGAGAGCGAAGGTGGGTGTGTCGCTGTGGAGTTCGCGCTGGTGGATGGTGGCTTTTTTGTGTTTGTGGAGAAACTCGATGGGGTCTTCGATGGTCAGGATGTGATAGGCCTTCTCCGAATTCATCATGTCGATGATGGCGGCGAGCGTGGAAGATTTTCCAGATCCGGTCGGCCCCGTCACCAAGACAATCCCGTTTTTTACCTGCACGATTTCTTTCAACTGTGCCGGAAGGTGCAGTTCCTCGAATCCTGGAATTACGTCCGGGATGACACGCATGACGATGGCGAGGCTTCCGCGCTGGCGAAAGATATTTACGCGAAACCTCCCCACGCCGGAGACGCCGTAGGACAGGTCGGCCGAACCTTCCAGCTCGAGCTTGCCGGCAGCGTGTTCATTGTTCGCCATCAGGTCCTGCGCAAGAAACTTGGTATCCGGGGCGGTTAGGCGGTCCAGGCCTTTGAACTTCAGCTCGACGAGCTGCCCGTTCACCTCGATCTGCGGGGCACGGCCCGGCGAAAAAATCAGGTCGCTGACATGCCCATGCGATTTGAGCATGGCGGCGATGAGTTGCGCGGTGTCAAATCTGCGCTGCGGCGGCGCTACTTGTGCGGCTGTTCCCATTGTTCGTAAACCAGATGACCTGAGGAAGGGCGGACTTGACGGGCCTGTAGGTACGGCACCCATTGTAGGCTGGACGAACATTCCGGGGGAATGGAACTCCCATAAGGCGCGCCAAAAGGTCAATGGGATGAGGAGAGCCGGGAATTCCACGGCACAGATTTACTGAGTCCCGCATAATATTGCGAACAAGCTGTGTGGAGTGCGGCAGCTCTGCTGCCGTTTTTTTCAGTTGCTCGCGCGACTCTATATTTGGCGAGGCTCAATAGTCGGGACGGCGCCGAGCAAACCGTAGAAATCGAATTTTTCGCAGCGATTATTTATTTCCTTTCAGAAGGAATGTCAGGGGAGCGGTGTGAGCCTGCGCGTCCAGAGAAAGCCAACTCAGATCGTCGGCGAGCCAGTCGGCGCCGGCGCTGAGGAGTTCGGCATCCAGCGACGTGGTGCGCAAAGCAAGGACGCGCGCGCGTGCTGCTTTGCCCGAGCGAATTCCGGATGCGGCATCTTCTGCGACGACGCACTCCCCCGGAGCGATTCCGAGAACCTCCGCCCCCTTTAGATAGGGATCGGGGAAAGGCTTCCCGCGCTGCAGATCGGTTGCGGTGACGAGATGCATCGGCGCCGGCAAACCGGCGGCGCGCAAACGCACTTCGGCCAGAGCGCGAGTCGCGGAAGTGACGACCGCCCAGCGATGCTGTGGAATGGATTGCAGCAAGTTCAAAGCTCCGGGGAGAGCGACAACGTCCGCGATGTCCTCGATTTCGCGGCGCTCGACTTCACGATTCTCGGCTTCGTGATCGCCATTGGGGAGCAGTTCGCGAATGGTGGCGAGGCTGGGGCGTCCGTGCGCTTTGTGAACCACTTCTTGGGGGTCGAAGCCGTGCGCTCGTGCCCAGATGGTCCAGACGCGCACGACGGCGGGAGTGGAATCGACGAGCACGCCGTCCATGTCGAAGAGAACGGCGGCGCATTGGATGGATGTCATCGAGAGAGTTTATTTGATTTTGATGGCGATTCACTGCACAAAACTTAATGAGAGTAGTGGAGATTCGGAAATCAAGAAAGGCCGATGGCCAAGGCCTTTCCGGAAAGCGCGGTGGCATCTAAATTTCGGGGGAGTAATCTGTAGTCAGCGATTAAGCGGGAGAGGGTAATCTCACGGGCCAATTGGGTGCCGAAAAGCGGAGTTCTTCTGCGAGGCATCATCCTCAAGAGCGGGAGCAGAGTTCCCGTACTCCAGATTAGTACTACTGTGTTATAAATAATCAGCGGCGCCGTGCACAGCAAATCGGGCAGCAAGGGAGTTGCTGGAGAAGATACCTGGCGAGCTGAATGCGTATCGTTGCGATCGAATAGGGATTATGACGTTCGGCGCGTGCGCGGGGAGCCGCGGGGTTTGAACTCGGGCGGAAGTTTCGCGGTGCGTAGCTCCAGTCGACCGGCGCGCGCAGAGGGGGAAAAACGACTTCTTTCCGCAACCAGGAAGCCATAGGCGGCGATGCATAAGGTGGCATGATGATGAAATCCTCGCCAGCCGCGACCTTCGTAATGTCCCAGTCCCAGTTCTTGCTTGAGTTCTTCGTAGTCTCGCTCGATGATCCAGCGATGCTTGGCTATTCTTACCAACTCTCGGAGTGGGGTATCGGACGGAAAGGTGGACAGCCAATACTTGGTTGGTTCACTCTCCCCGGCGGGCCATTCGATCAGTAGCCATTCTTCGGCATGCGGTTCCTTCCTCCGTTCATCGCGATGAGCCGGTCGCACGCGCAAGGCCACGAATCGAGAGCGCAATCTCTTCTTCGTTCCCTCACGCCAGGACACCGTCTTCCACTCCTGGGCTGCCATGGATTCTGCCAATTGCTTCACGGAAACAGGTTGATGTTGTCGGTCTCGACGGAGTCGCGTGCCGGGGCGCCCCCTCCCTTTCTGTTGTTTTGGGGGCAGCGGGGATTCTCCCGGTTCCCAGATAGTCGTACGTTCCCGAACGCCGACCACGTACCGTAAGCCCAGCTCCGTCAGGCTTTCTCGAAAATCATAATTGTCGCCATAGCCAGCATCGGCTAATACGGGTGCCGTCGGAACTCCATCCTTTACTGCTTTCCGAATCTGTTCGAGGGCCATCGCCCATTTGGTTTGAAACGGAATCTCTTTGGGAACTCCAGCCGCTTTGCGCCGTTCTTCATCTTCGGCCCAAGTCTCCGGTAAGTACAAACGCCATGCCATCGGAAGGCTCGCGTGCTCGGTGGTAATCGACAAACTCACAGCGATCTGGCAATTGTCCTGTTTACCGATCTGACCGCAATACTGACGAGCGACCCCCGCCGAGTGCGTTCCCTTCTTGAGAAAACCCGTGTCATCCACGATCCAAGCGATCACCGGTCCCTTTTGTTCCATCTGCGGAAGCACCGACTGCCGCACTTGCTGCAATACGGCTTCGTCACTCCAAGGAGCATGCGCGACCAAGTGATGCAGGGACTGATGCGTCTGCCGCACGTTGCCGGGGGCTAAGCGTGCCGCCATCGGCTCGACGCTCTTGCGCTCTCCCGGAAGGAGCAGGCCCGTGCAATAGGATTTGAATGGTTCCACGCGATCGGCGTGCTCTGTGGCTTGCGCCAGGCTGTCGAGATAGGCCACAAAGCGTCGTTCTTGTCTGCCTGGCGCCGAAGAAAAGGCGCTCATACCGCCACAGTGTAGGAAACAGCGCAATCACTGCTACACATTTATTCGAAAACGTGTCCAATTTAGTAACACAGTAGTATTAGGACAACATCGAGCCCGCAGCTGACTTGACTTAGTCTAGTGACTTAGTCCACTATGGTGTCATGAAAGCTGTCAATACACATGAAGCGAAGACTCACCTCTCTCGGCTCCTGCGCCGCGTCGCGGCCGGAGAAGAGATCACCATCGCGAACCGCGGCGTACCCGTGGCGCGCCTGGTACCGGTGCCTAGCAAGAAGCGCAAACGCGAACTCGGGTTCTATAAGGACAAGATTAAGATTGCGGACGATTTTGACGCCCCTCTGCCGGACGAAATCCTAGATGCATTCGAAGGCCGAGAACCCCGCAAACGTAAGAAGCGATGAAGTATTTGTTGGATACGAGCGTACTGCTCCACAGTCTCATCTCGCGGTCAAGGCTCAATGCCAGGGCGTTGCGTTTGCTTTCCGAAGATTCCCCCGAACTCTATCTGTCGGCGGTAAGTCCGTGGGAAATGGCCATTAAGGCGGCTACAGGCAGGCTGGTCTTGCCGGAGCGGACCAGCCAAGTTATAGAGCGCGCGATGCGATTGATGTCCCTGAAGGCCCTCGATATTACACCCGTTCACGCGCTGGCGGTGGAGGGTTTGCCGAGCCATCATCGCGACCCGTTTGACCGTATGTTGATTGCCCAGGCGAGCGTAGAGCGAATGATTTTGCTCACAGCGGATCGGATCTTTGAGGATTATGGGATTGACATTATTTTTTGCGGAAGTTGAAAAGTGAGGCCCAGTTTCATTCAGGTTTGAAGGTGCCAAGGGATGACATCAACCGCCGCCATCTGGATTCCGCGGAATGAAGCGAGGATGGGGTGGGAGACGGGGTTCGAACCCGCGACATTCGGTGCCACAGACCGACGCTCTACCAGCTGAGCTACTCCCACCGCCGATGCAAGATAGTTTACGCTACTTTTAGTGGCTGGAAAAGCGCCTCAGGAAATGGGCGGGATAATCGGACTGGCGAAACGCGCCTCTCGCGGCTACCGAAAACCGGTATCTCCCTCTCCCGGGCTGGCATCAAAAAGTTGCGGAATTCCTCCGGGCCCCGGAAGGCTCCAACAGGGATTGCAAGAAGCAGGCCCAAACGCTTACAGTACGCTTAGCAAAGCTCAGCCCAGGCCTGAGAACCACCCTAATGAGTATCCGTTCTCTTGGGTGCCGGGAACGGCCTTCCGCGAGTATTGCGCGTTTCAGAGGCTCTTCGGTTTTAATCCTGAAGAGTTCGCATCGGCCCATTGCAGAGAATGGGTCGAATTTCGCGCGTGAAGTTTGTGGTGAGAATTGTCGTTGCTTCCCATGAAAACCATTCGCCCATCACCGCGAGGCCGCACGAAGGAACGTAACGGCGATTCGAATCGCAGTGTGTTGATGCGGCTGGAATTGCCAAGCGATCCCAATCTGCTTTGCGCCGTGCGCGGCGCCGTGGAACGCCTGACGGAATCCTTCGGATTTTCGCCTGCGGATTGCCGATCAGTCATTCGCGCCGTGGACGAAGCGCTGACGAATATCATTCGCCATGCCTACGGCGGACGCCCAGACCGGCCGATTGAAATGTCTTTCCGTTCGGTTCGCCGGCTGACCGATCACAAGCCCGCCGAGGGAATCGAGATTCTGCTGTGCGATCGCGGGCCGGCCATCAAGCCGGACAAAATGTGCATGCGCGCGCTGGAAGAAGTGAGGCCAGGCGGTCTAGGTTTGCATTTTATTCAGCAGAGCATGGACATCGTCGAGTATAAACGCGCGAACGGGACCAACCGTCTCCGACTGGTCAAATACGTTAGCGCGCCGAAGCAAGAAGTACATCCGTGAAGGGCTGAAGGAGAAAAAAGTGCAGATTTCGAGCCGGCAAATTGATACTGCAATTATTTTTGACGTGACGGGAGACATCGACCTGGCCAACTCGCCCGCGGTTCGAAAGGCGCTGCTGCACGAGGTAAAGGAAAAGCGGACGCCGCGCGTGGTGATGAACCTCAGCAAGGTGCGCTATATCGATAGCTCCGGAGTGGCTTCGCTGGTCGAAGGACTAAAAGCATCGCGCGATGTCGGCTCGCGCTTCATTTTATTTGGATTGAGCACCTCGGCGCGCGAAGTTTTGCAGCTCTCGCGCCTGCTGAAGATTTTTGAGGTTTACGACAACGAAGAGCAGGCGCTAGCGGGCTAAGAGCTTGGCTTCAGGGTGAGAAGCTTTTCTGAGCCACTGTGCTATCGCGTTAGAGGGAATCGAGTCTCAGGGAATCACGATGCCATTCGTGTCAGAAATTGGCGAGAGCGTCACGAACAGCCTGGCTTACGTCGGGTCGCTGGCGACGCTCGGCGGCCGCGCGGCCTACTACACGTTTGTCGGGCCGTTCCGTGGCAAGCCGCTGCGCTTGCAGCGCGCCGTGTCGCAGGCCATGGACGTGGGCGTGCGCGCTTTACCGATTCTTTCGCTGATCACATTTTTTATCGGATTGATTCTCGCACTCCAGGCCGCCTACGAGCTCCGGCGCTTCGGCGCGATGAGCTACGTCGCGACGGCTGTCGCGATTTCCATGTCCCGCGAACTTGGGCCGCTCATCACCGCCATCGTGGTGATTGGCCGCTCGGGATCGGCGTTTGCGGCGGAAATCGGCACGATGAAAGTGACCGAAGAGATCGACGCGCTGGAAACGATGGCCATCAGCCCGATCCGTTTTTTGGTGACGCCGAAATTTCTGGCCATGATCGTGATGCTGCCCTGCTTGACGATTTGGGCCAACGCGATGGGCATCCTCGGCGGTTCGCTATTTGGAGTAGCCCAGGCGGATTTCACGTTTAGCCGGTATATTGAAGCCTCCCTGGATTCGCTGCTGCTGCGCGATATCATGACCGGACTCGTGAAGAGCGTGATGTTTGGGATTACGATCACTGCGGTCGGTTGCCAGGAGGGTTTGGCGACGGGAGCTGGAGCCGAGCAAGTCGGCCACTCAACGACAAGGGCGGTCGTGGTGTCCATTTTTCTCGTTGTGCTTGTGGATCTCGTTTTTACAACTTTATTCTTTTTCATCAGCGGAAGTTAGGGAACGGTGACTGTGCCAACGGAAATAAGCCAACCTAGTTCGTCCGATTCGGAAGTCATGCTTTCACTGCGCGATGTGCGGGTGAGCTATGGCGAAGTCGAGATTTTGCACGGCATCACGCTAGACGTGACGCGCGGCGAAACTTTGGTGATTCTAGGTGGCTCTGGCTCGGGCAAGAGCACGTTGCTGCGGACGCTGGTGGGCCTTGAAAAAGCAAGCTCCGGCGAAATCTGGATCAAAGGCAAAAACATCGCGGCGATTTCCGACGCGGAAATGGACGAAATTCGCAAGAAGATTGGCATGTCGTTTCAAGGCGGAGCTTTGTTTGGCTCGATGACCGTTGGCGAGAATGTCGCGCTGCCGCTGCGCGAGCATACGAAACTGGAAAATTCGACGATTGAAATCATGCTGCGCCTCAAGCTCGAGCAAGTGGGCCTGGCCGGTTTTGAATACTACATGCCGTCGCAGCTCAGCGGCGGCATGAAGAAGCGCGCGGCGGTCGCTCGGGCTCTGGCCATGGACCCCGAGATTCTGTTTTTCGATGAGCCGTCGGCGGGTTTGGATCCGATTATCGCGGCCGGCATCGACCAGCTCATCCTCGAATTAAAGCAAGCCTTCCGGATGACCATCATCGTGGTCACTCACGAATTGGCCAGCGCCTATTTGATCGCCGACCGCATGGTGCTCATCGACAAAGGCAATCTCGTTGCCAACGGAACGGTCGCCGAAATGCGCGCAAGCACGCAGCCCCGCGTCCGGCAATTTCTGGATCGAGTGCCGGAGCCAGAAGTGGCTCGCGAATTGGATTATCTGCAAATGCTCACGCAGGACCGCCGCTTGTGATGAGCGCGAGCAGGGGAGAGAGGACGCGATGGCAGGGAAGCGCGATCAAGTTTTCGTAGGACTATTTGTGATTGCCGCCGCGACTGTGCTGATCGGCATGGTTTTTGCCATCTCCGGAGTGTTCGGCCGCTCCGAGAAGACCTTTCATGCATACTTTCCGTTTGCGGGCGGTCTCGAGCGCGGCGCGACCGTTCGTTACGCGGGTGGGCCGAAAGTGGGCCGCGTTGAAAAACTCGCGATCGATCCGCAAAATCCTGCGCAAATCGACGTGGTTTTTAGCGTGGAAACTAATTTACCCGTCAAGAAGGACAGCCACGCCAAGATCATGAGCATGAGTCCCTTGGGTGATAATCACTTGGAGATTCTTCCCGGCGGTGCGCAAACGGCGCTCGCCCCTCCCGGCTCGATCTTGCCGTCGGATCCCTACGTGGATTTCAACGCGCTGACTGCGCAGCTCAATGACCTCGCCCCGCATGCTAAAGAACTCGTTCAATCCCTGAACGATCGGGCCACCGAATTAAAGGTGACGATTGCTCGCGTGAATGACCTGCTGAGCGACCAGAACCGCGCGAACCTGTCCGCCACACTGGCCGACGCTCACGGCATGATCGCCGAAAATCGCCCGCAGATAAAATCCACGATTCATAACCTGGACAATGTGAGCCAGAAGCTCGAGCCGCTGATTCAAGATCTTCACAATACCGCCGACGAGGCCAACAAAGCTCTCACTCATCTCGACGAGGTTCTCGGCGAAAACCGCGCCGATGTGCGGCAGGCTGTGATCAAGCTTCGTCAATCGTTGACGACCCTGACCGACATCACCGGCCAACTGAACCAGACTCTCGACGTCAACTCGGAAAATATCGACGAGCTTTTGGATAATTTCCGCCGCGTCTCCGAGAATCTGAAAGAATTCACGGAAACCATCAAGAAACGTCCTTACACACTCATTCGCGCCACGTCTCCGCCAGAGCACAAACCCGGTGAACACTGATGAATCGAGGGAGCCACGAGCTTATGACGAAAGTCACTGAAATGCCCATTCGATTGCCGATTCTATCGGCGCGCACCGGCCGCCGGCATTTGGTAATTAGATTGTCCGCGACGGTCGCCCCTTGCGTGCTTGCGCTGGCCGTCGTTCTGGCCGCTGGATGCGGCGCTACCCGGCCCAGTAAATATTATCAACTCACGGTTCCCGGAGGCATGGCGCCCGCCGCAAATCCCGACGCGGTTCCCCTCACTCTTCTCATCGGCCGGATCACGGCTCCCGATATCTACCGCGAAGAGCAAATCGTCTATAGCTCCGGCGGCGAAAGCATGGGGCTTTACGAGTATCACCGCTGGGTCGAGCCTCCCGTTGACATGATCCAGGAAATTCTGCTGCGCCAATTGCGCGCTTCCGGCCATTTCCGCGGCGTGTACATGTTGCGAAGCGACATCCACGGAAATTATCTCCTGCATGGCCGTCTGTACGATTTCAAGGAAGTTTCCGGACCCTCGCTCCTCGCCCGCGTCACCATGGAATTGGAACTGCGCGACATCAAGACCCACACCGTTGTCTGGACGCACTTCTACACGCACGACGAACCCGTAAGCGACAAAACTGTTGATGCGGTCGTCGCGGCCCTGGACAAAAACGTCCAGCAGGGCGTCGCGGAAATGCTGGCCAGCCTGGAAGAATACTTCGCCGCGCATCCGCCAGCGTCTCCTGCCGAGCAGCCCGCGCCGTAATCTTTGCCCGCTCGGCCCCCCGCCATCCCTCGGCAAAAATCTCGTAGGGGCACGGCACGCCGCGCCCGTCCTGATGGAGTTTTGTCCCTGGAGACGCGTCTTCAGCCAGAGCGCCGTAGAGTCAGCAGGGTGACGTCGTCCTCAAGCTCCGAGCTTCCTCTGTGCCGCTGTATCCCTTCCAGCAGTGTCGCTGAAAATTCAGGGAGCTGGATGGCTCCGCGCTGTCTTGCCAGCGTCGATTCCGCCAATTGCAAGAAGCCCGGCGAGGTGAGCTGCTCCCCTTCGGGCGAGTGCACTTCCGTGGCTCCATCGGAAAAAGCCAGAATCATGTCGCCGGTTCGCAAGCACACGCTTTGTTCGTTGTACATTTCTCCGGTAACGAACCCCAGCGGAAAATTTTCCAAGCCTTCGCCAATCTCGATGAACCTGCCTTCGCGCGCGCGCCAGAGCAGCATCCGCGGATGCGCCGCGTACGCAAAATTAAACTCGCCCGTCGTGCCATCGAATGTTCCCGTCACGACGGTGGTTAGGCGCAATGCCCCCTCGGACTTTTCGGTGTCGAGCGTAAATTCATCATTCAGCGCGGCGAGTAGCGACGCAGTATTGCGAATGTCCTGATGCTTATGAAGCAGGTGATGAACATGCCGCGCCACCTTGCTGGCCACATACCCATGTCCCACACAATCCGCCAGCACCACGCGCGCAATGTTGTCGCTGCATGAAAACAACGCTGACAAGTCGCCGCCCCGCTTTCCGTCCGACGGTACCGCAATAACATCCGCCTCCAACCCCGCCAACTCCAGCGACCGATGCGCCCGCTCGTTGCCCGCCCACAATTCCATGCACCCAAACGGCCGCGCCGCCGACGTCGTGCACGCAATTTCATTCGGTTCGATCTTCTTGACCTTCATACCCAATTCGATGCGCGCGACTACCGATTCGCTACGCTTAGAACGACACCGCTTTCGGTACAACCCGATGCGATGATGCTGAATCTGTAGCAGTTAATGAGGTGGATGTGAAGCCGCTCTCGCCCATCGCTTATCCCGCGCTTATATTGCTGGCACTAGTCTATACACCCTCTAACTTGGCGCAGGGCCGCGGTTCGACAGGAACAGACGCGGTTTCGATGGCCATGCGCGCGCAGACGACGCCAGCCAGCCCGCCTCCATGCTTTGGAGGACAGGACCACGAGGAAGAAAGTCGGCTTGCGAAAAAGGCGTACGCGAATCTCCCCGCGTTGGCCCGATTTTGGCTGACTGAGGATGCTGCCTACATTATCTCACCGCAAGAGCGCTGCGCCTTTCTCCGGCTGTCTACAGACCAAGAGCGAGCCCAATTCATAGAACAATTTTGGGCCAGACGCGCCCCAGACCCAACATCGCTAGATAACTCCTTCGAGCTTGAACATTACGAGCGCATTGCCTTCGCCGATGAAAGGTACGGAGGGCGGATTTCCGGATGGAAAACGGACCGCGGCCGAATCTATGTGATCTTTGGTCGACCGGATTCCATTGAATCGCATCGCGCCGGAGAAAAAAATGACCGGGCAGCCGAGGACGGAGTCGAATCCTTTCCATTTCCTTGCGAATTTTGGCACTACAGCTATCTGGAGGGCATAGGGAAAAATGTGGAAGTCGGCTTTGTGGATAAAGACGGTTCTGGGAACTATCGTCTTTCTATCTCGCCGGAGGCTAGAGATGAGCCAATTTTTATTCTCTCAGAAGCTTTTCGCTATGACGGAATCAATACGGAGGCAACTCAATCCACTGTGCTATTTGTAGGCCAGAGGCCCACGCCTCAAGTGCAATTCAAAGACCTGGAAGCTTGCGTAACCGCCCGGATTATCCGAGACCAGGTACGTTTCAACCATCGAATTGATTTTTCCAAGGCGACGGACGCAACAACTTTGGCCCGAATATCTATCTATCCCGCAGGCGAGCGACCCGATTCAGCCGGCAGTAGCATCTCTTCAGTAAGGGTTTTCGAGGTCTTTGGGCGCATCAGTGAGCCGTCTGGTTGGGTCGTCAGGACGTTCGAAGCTTATATCTCACTCGACGGGCGCAACAACGCTGTGCAGCCTGGAGGTCAATTCATTGCCGCTTTGGCGCCCGGGACTTATAGGCTGGCGATTGCCGTCAAGAACATGGTTACCGGCAAGGTCGGCACACTCGGCACATCGATGCAAGTCCCTACTTATGACGAATTAGGCGCCAAGTAGTGAAGCTAATAGATTTGCTGAGGGGCCTTAAAGAATCCCACTGCTCTGATAACCGCGAAAACACCCAGGAAATTGCACCCCCCGCGCGTTGCCTAAATCGTTGCAATCCGGATACGCCGACTCACGCCCCCTCCGCGTCTTGCTAGACTATTTCGAGAGGAATCGCGTCCCCGCGCATGAGCCCCCACGAAACGGATCGCCGCCATCTCGAGCGGCAAATCGTCTACGCGCGTCCGATTGTCGTTTTGCTGTCTCTTCTCGCGTTGCTTCAGCACCCGAATCCCCAGGAAGCCAAGCGCTCGATCTTGTTCCTCATCGCCTATCTGATCGTCTCTCTCTCCGTGATTCCCCTCGAGCGTTTCCTCCGCAAACGGGCCTGGCATCTGCCCATCGCCTGCGATCTGCTCGCACTAGGCTTTTTCATGTACATCAGCCCCTCTTCTGTCCCCGTCTGGTTTCCATACCTCTTCATCTGCTGGGTTGCCGGCATGCGCTGGGGACTCCGCGCCGCCTTCCCGCTAGCCGGGGCGCTCGCCCTTATCCTTGTCCTGCTCACCGCCGTGAAAGGCGAAATCGGCTGGATGCGCGTCATCGCCTGGATGGGCCTTGTCGGCGGCACATTCGCTGGCGGCGCCGCCCTCGCCTTCCTGGCCGACCGCAGCCGCCATTTCGCCTCGCAAAACGACTTCTTCTCCCGCATCACCGCAACTCTGCAAGTCGACCAGGGCCTCGCCGAATCTCTCCGCCTCATGCTGGACGAACTCGCCCGCGCCTTTCAGGTCGAATCCGCCCTGCTCGCCTATCGCGACACCGATCTTGAGCGCATCTACCTCTGGCGCCTCAAAACTGGCGAAAGCGAGCGCCTCATCCCCGAAAGCTACTCGCTCGCCCGCGCCGACGGTTTCCTTCTCGACGACATGGACGCCACCGTCTGCTGGAACAACCTCGAAGGCCCCGGCAGCGGTTTCGGCTGGGACCGCCGCGATGGGCGCCGCCTCAACACCCTCCCGCGCCTCCCCGGCCCCACTCAGCAGGAGCTCAATATGCGCTCCATGATGTCGGTGGCCTTTGACCAAAGCGGCCAGCCCGCCGGCCGCCTCTTCCTCATCAACGCCCGCAAGCCCTTCGAGCGCCCCGACCTCGCCTGGCTCGAGCGCATCGCCCGCCACGTCGGCCCCTCGCTCGAAAACGTCTTCCTCCTCCGCCACCTGCGCGCCCGCGCCATCGAGGGCGAACGCAGCCGCATCTCCCGCGACCTCCATGACGGCATTCTTCAAACCCTCCTCAGCATCGAAATCCAGCTCGACGTCCTCCGCCGCAAGGTCTCGGTCTCACCCGATCAGGCCGAAGCCAACCTCGGCAACCTCCAGCAAACCGTCAAAAACGAATCTGGCGAGCTCCGCCGCATGGTCACCGACCTCCGCCCGCTGCGCGTCCAAAGCGCCGACCTGGTCGACCTTATGCACGGTTTTGCCGAGCGTTACCGCAACGAATCCACCTTGGCCCTCGACATCATCATCGAATCCGCCGACCTCCACGCTCCCGACCGCGTCTGCCGCGAGATTTTCCAGATTTACCGTGAAGCACTCAACAACATAAAAAAGCATGCGAAGGCTTCCCATGTCGTGGTAAAACTGACGCAGGACGACAGTCGCATCGTTTTGGTAGTGGATGACAACGGCGAAGGTTTCAGTTTCGCCGGCCGGTTTACTGGGGATGAACTCGACCGTCTGCGACTGGGTCCGATTTCCATCAAGGAGCGTACGCGAACCGTGGGGGGGCTGTTGACTGTAGAGTCAAACCCCGGCCATGGCGCTCGACTGACTATCGAGGTTCCGCTCGGTTGACATGGCCAAAACTAAACAGCAAATTCGCGTACTTCTCGCGGATGACCACGCAATATTTCGCGATGGCCTCCGCAAGCTTCTCGATTCCGACGAGGACATCACCATCGTTGGCGAAGCCCAAAACGGCGCCGAGTGCATCAAGCTTCTCGCCAAGCTCAAGCCGGAAATTCTCCTGCTCGATCTCCGCATGCCCGATAAAGACGGCCTCGCTGTCCTCGAAGAAGTGAATTTCGACACGCTGCCCACGCGCGTCATCGTTCTGACCGCCGCCGAAGACGATCGCGACGTTGTCCGCGCCATGCGCCTCGGCGCTCGTGGCGTAGTTCTCAAGCAGTCCGCCACCGACCTGCTCGTAAAGAGCATTCATCGCGTTCACGCCGGCGAAATTTGGCTCGATAACCGCATGACCGCTGAGGTCATGAAAGCTTTCTCGAAATCCTCCGAGTCCGGCCCGCGCCGCGAAAAGCCTCTGTTGAGCGACCGCGAAAAAGAAATCGTCCAGCTAGTTGCCCAAGGCTTCCGCAACAAGGAAATTGGCGAAAAGCTCTTCATCAGCGAGCAAACCGTAAAAAATCACCTGCACAATATTTTCGATAAACTAGGCGTCTCCGACCGCCTCGAACTCGCCCTTTACGCCATCCACCACCGCCTAATCGACCAAACCTAGCTACTCTTGTGGCGGGCTACCTCGTACCTCATGGGTTCCCGGGCGCTCTCGTCATTCTTGCCCTGCCAACAGCCTGGCTCGGCGGCGGATTCTGCCTCGCC
Organism: uncultured Acidobacteriota bacterium; assembly: GCA_963843265.1. Taxonomy (GTDB): domain Bacteria; phylum Acidobacteriota; class Terriglobia; order Acidiferrales; family UBA7541; genus Acidiferrum. Next base: position 54,083 of record CAWJJR010000014.1, read on the forward strand.
AAGCTAGGCGAGCGTCTGGCTCTCTTACGAGCTCTTTGATTGACCTCACGCACATTTCTCTGCTATCAACTTTCTGAGGCAATCGAACAGCGAGGATCCCATGTCCATCACACGCCGGAACTTCTTCCGCAATGCCGCAGCAGGAGCAGTGGCTGCCGCCGCTCTCCCTCCCATCGCCGATCTCGCCTTTAGCGAACTCGTCCCCGGCTCCCGCGCCAGCGAGCTTGGCGGCCCGATCATTCTCAGCCGCAATGAAAACGCCTACGGCCCTTCACAAAAAGTGATCGCCTCGATGCAGGACTCACTGCAATTCGTCAATCGCTATCCCGACGCCGCCGATAAAGCCCTTCACGAAAGAATCGCCCAATCTCATTCCATCCAGCCCGACCAGATGGTCCTCGGCTGCGGCTCTGGCGAAATCCTCAACACCTGCGCCGCCGCGTTCGTCGGCCACGGCAAAAAACTCATCACCGGTCTGCCCACGTTTGAAGCCATCGGCCGCTTCGCGAAAATTCTCGGCGCCGAAGTAGTCGAAGTCCCGCTGGCCAGCAATTATTCCCACGATCTCGCAGCCATGCTCGCGCGCAGCGGCTCCGACACCGGCCTCATCTACATCTGCAATCCCAACAATCCCACCGCCAGCCTCACCGCGCGCAAGGATCTCGAAGACTTCGTCCGCAAGCTCCCCGCCACCACCACCGTCCTCATCGACGAGGCCTACCACCACTTTGTCGAGCCTTCCGCCGCCGAATACTCTTCCTTCATCGACCATCCCATGCACGACGACCGCGTCATCGTCGCCCGCACTTTCTCCAAAGTGTATGGCCTCGCCGGAATTCGCGCCGGCTATGCCGTCGGCTCGCCAGAAAAAATTCGCGCCCTCGCGAACCTCCGCCTGAAAGAGGGCATCAACGCCGTCGCTGCCCATTGCGCTCTCGCCGCCTACGACGATCTCGACTACGTCCACATGAGCGAAAAGCGCAACGCCCGCGACCGCCAGGAATTTTTCGCGCAGGCCAAATCCCGCAACATCCAGGTCATCCCCTCCCAAACCAATTTCGCCATGCTCCAAACCAACCGCCCCGCCCCCGCCGTCATCGCCCATTTCAAGCAGCACAACGTAGAAATTGCCCGCCTCTTCCCCTCCATGAACACTTTCGTCCGCGTCTCCTTCGGCACTCCCCCGCAAATGCAACAATTCTGGCGCGTCTGGGACCTCCTCCCCTCTGCATAATACAAAGCGGCTGGAGCGTCTTCACGCGCCCAGCCGCTTCGATTCCCAAGTTGCCGGCTTGACCGGCTAGAGCCGCCTCAAGGTAATGGTGGTGTGCAGCCCGCGTTCTGCGATACCGCCGTCGCCGTCAGCACCGTCGCGTCAGGATAACTATAAGCGTGATGTATAGCCGACGAGGGTGTCTGCCCGGCGAACCACGGCAGTAAGGCTTCGTTCTGCGGGCTCCAAGTACTCCCGTTAAGACTGACGGGGTATACCGCATTCGGAAGTCCTTCAATGACGTCGCCCGTTTCGAGGTTGTTCTGGCAGTTGCCATTCGGAGCGAGCCACCAGGGTGTGGCGTTGCCGCCAAACGGATCGTTAAACGTCTCCGACATCTCGTGGCTGAGCGCCGTGATGTCGGCGAAAGCGGTGCCGAACAGACCCGGCGTGATCCAGCTTGAATAGTTCATGATGTAGCGCCGCTCCTGAAAACCATTGTTAGGACCTCCTGGTTCCAGGTCATACGAATGGAATCCGAGAACGCAGCAATCATTCGGATTGCCATTGAAATAGAGATAGGCGTTAGGAAACAAAAAGCTTGAAATATCTTTTGTGGTGATGTCGCCGGCATTCTCCGCAGCGCCAATGGGCGTAGTGGTGTCGGTCGGCGTCGCCGGAAACAGCGCGTTCACGAACGTGTTGTAGTCGATCAGCACATAGGCGCAGCACGAACCATCGCTGTTCAGCGCGAAGTAATACGTCCCGCGGATCAGCACCATCGTCCGGGGCTTTGCGATTCGCGGCCTTAAAAGCGTATGCCACCCGTCATCGGCCCTCTGGAAGAATTCTGCCCGCATCACGGCATCCGTGAACTGCGTGGGAGTGTTGCTCGAACTGTAGAAGGTGTTCGAGAATACGGGAGAATTGAGCACCGGCTGAACGAATTGCGTAGCGTCGTAGTACAGCCGCTGGCCGCCGACATATCGCGGCGAACCATCCGCATTCCGCAGGTCGAGATTGACCGCCACGACCGGCGCGCCCACACGGGTCGTCTGCCCGCCCCACTGTGCATTCTGCCCGTTGCTGAAGGGGGAGTTGCCCACCATCGTGTATTCCCACGTGAATTGCGGGAACCCGTTACCATCTACGCCAGGATAGTAAAAATAACTGCTCCAGTTGGCGACCGAGTCAATGCCGAGCAGGCTTCCGCTCGACCTTCTTCCAATAACACCGCCGCCACCCGCCGCAGGCATTCCTGCCTGAAGTGTGTGGGGATGGGTGCCAAGTGTGAAATTAGCAGGTAGCTGATCACTCGCCAGGCCGCTCGTGCCTTGCGCAAGGGCCAAGGCAGGGAGCGTGGCGATTAGGAACACCGCGAGTATTGCGGAGCGCATCAGGGCCTCCATTCCTTCATTTTGGTTTTGTCTTCCAGGCGGGGACGCCTTCCCCTCTCGGGGAACGCCAGGATTGGATGGCGGGACTCTACATTACCAATCCCCTGCTCACAAGTTAATTTTTGTACAGAAACTCGGCGGACAGACGTACCGCTGGCCCGCCTCGTCGTGACGCATGGAAGGAACACACTTTAGCTAATCAGCTGGCTTCCCATCTGTGAAAGCTGCATGGACCGTTCAGGCCACGACAAAGTTGCCGGCACCAAGGCCTTCATAAATACGCTTGGCGAGGGCGGGCGCGTCTGCTTCGTCGTCACTGACGACGTGCGCCGAGGGTGCCTCAAACATCGCGTAAAAATCGCGATGAGCGGCGTAATCGATAATTCGGCCTTCCGGACGCGACGCTGCGCGCGTTTCACAAACAGCGAGGCTCGGCCGGAGCACAACATAGTTCAACGGCACTTCTTTAAGGATCTTGCGAGCCGTGCCCAGGAACTGGGGTGGGATGGAGAAATCAAGTAAGACCTCATACCCCGAGCGCGCGAAAGGTATGGCCGCGGCCGTCATCGCGCGCAGGATCACATGAAACACCTCTCTGCGATCGCGACTGTGCGGCTTGTCGATAAAAGACCAGAACGTATCGCCCTCGATGTAAGAGACCGGCGCGGGAAGCAAAGCAAGCAGCTCTCGGGCCACAGTCGTCTTCCCCGCGCCAATCGGCCCCGAAAGCATAGTGACGCCCATACCAGATATATTCTCCCAAATCGCATGAAAGTGGAAACACCGGAAATACAGCGTCAGGCAGAATGGCCCGGAGGGAGTAACCCAACCCTGTCGAACTTGCCCCAAACCAACTCAAGACAGGTCAACACGGAGGCCGCCACAGCTTCGCCTTTCAATGCTGTATCTCCCGCAACCCCTTTAGAATCATCACTTCCAACACACCCCTGCAAGTGTTCCTTCTAAACCGCTTACAGCCGCTCGCTCCCCTTTGGATTCGACACCTCCAACCCCCTAGGAGAAGGGATCAATCATCGTTAACCACCAGTCCCGCTCATCGCTCCCTCAAAATCTTCCCACGGATCGCCCCCCGCCGACCCCGTCCTAGTACACGCGTACCCTCCAAAATTGAATCGATTTTGTACCCGGAGTCCTATTGTTCCCTAGACCGCTCCCGGATACACTCTCTCTTCCATCAGGAGGTATGCCTTGACCGGTTCCGAACGCCGCACTACTCAACGCTTCCAAATGCGGCTTCCGCTGACTGTCCGCTGGACAACGGGCGCTGCAGTTGGCGAAACCAGCACCGAATCTCGCGACGTCAGCTCCCGCGGAGTCTACTTCTTTCTTTCCAAGGACGTTCGCGAAGGCTCGCCCGTCGAAATCCTTCTGACTCTGCCGAACGAAATCACCATGGCCGGTCCAGTCCGCGTGCGCTGCCTCGGCCGCGTCCAGCGCACCGAGCCGCGCGACGAAGGCGCCATCGGCGTGGTCGCGGCAATCGAGCGCTACGAATTCCTCCGCGGCGACGACGACTCGAAGCAATAGCCGCCGCGCGCTCTGAATAAATGGGTTTCTCACAAGTTTCTTGCTCGCTCACTGCGGAGGCGGGCAGGATAAGCCGGGGTCCCTCGGCCCCTCAGCGGAGCGCCCCGGCTGCTTTTTTTCTTAGCTAATTTTCTTTTTCCTCATCAGCAGCTTTTTCTTTCCTCTGGAAATTAGCCCAGCCCACCGGCTTCTGCCACGCCTTCGCCTCTCTTGCTGTCAACTCTCAGCTGTAAGCTGTCAGCCGTTCTCATAGTCTCACGCTGGCCGAGACCCTCCCGCACCCTCGGCTCTCTTTCTGTCAGCTGTAAGCTGTGAGCTGTCAGCCCGTTCCCATAATCCCCAGCCTGGACTCAAACCTCCCTCTGTTTCCTTTACCTCCTTTACTTCCTCTACTTCCTTTACCTCCTCCACCTCCCCTCGCGTATCACTTCTCCCCAGCCACCTCCGGCCGCATCTTCCCCGCCGCCATCTTCTCCAGCGCCCCCAGCCGCTCCTTCAGCTCGCCGCTCTCCAAACGCGCCTCGCGGTACAGCCACCGCAGAAAATCCTCCGCCCGCCGATCCCCTTTCAGTGAATTGCATTCCGAGCAGCTCGAAACCAGGTTCCGATAGCCATTCCGTCCCATCCGCACCGGCGGAACGATGTGATCGAGGCATCGCGTTGTCGCCGTCACTCGCCGCAAACAATAAAAGCAGTGCCCGCCCTCGCGCGCGTGAATCGCCTCCCGCAGCGCCCGCTTTTCCAGAAAGTCGGTTTCCTCCAGGCTCGCCGCCGCGCCGCGCGAGCGCGCCGCTTCTTCCTCTGCGCTCTTTCTCGTCCGCACCCCGCGCACCTCCGCGGGCAAGCGCACCTCAATCACGTGTCCCCGCTTGCTTCTTTCCGCCAGCCGCAACGCGCCTTTCGTCGCCAACTGTCGCACCGCTTTGCGCACCGAAAACGTGGACAGTCCCGCGCCTCGCGCGCACCACCCAATCGAAAACCGCAGCCCCGGAATCAACATATCCTCAAACTGCTTCCACACCTCTACCCCATCCACCACTCTGTTTTTCATGTCTTGTCATCCATTCTTAATTTTTGATCGTCAACTGGAGTTATCAGGGCACGGGTTGGGTGGCACAGGCTTCAGCCTGTGCGGTTCCCTCCTCACTTAGCGGCACGATTCATCGCGCCAGTTGTTGCTTTGTCTTTTTCTTGGCTTTTAGAGAAACGAAGGAAGAGGAGACGCCCTAACGCGAAGAAAACCGCACCAAAAACAAAAAGCCCCGGCCAAAGGTCGGGGCGCACGTTTCTCCATCCCCAAATTACCACACCCTCTATCCCACCACCCCTGCCCTGTGCCCTATCCGTTAACATCGCCTAAACCGCGACTCTTCACTTCGACAGATGGTGCTGCGTTCAGGAAAAGGGAAGACAGAATGTTTTCCCAACGTCGGATCACCGTTGCTCGAACTCAGCCACAGTTTCACCCAAAATAATTAGGGAACCTCACGTCTATCCCATGCTTCTCTGGGCTTGTACCATCGCGGCGCGAAGCACCCCCCCACGCTTGCTCTGATATATTGATATATGTATACTGGTATAGGCATGGCAAGGGAGTGGAGGCCCGTTAGATGGATCGGAGCATCGTTCAGGGATTTGCGTTCTTTCCCTCGCGAGGTCAGGCTCGACATCGGGCACGCGCTCTTTGCAGCCCAGGAAGGCCAGACCGATCCTGCCGCTAAACGCCTCAAAGGCTTTGGCGGTGCCAGCGTGCTCGAAATCATCGCTTCGCATCACGGCAATGCGTGGCGGGCTGTTTGCACCGTGCGTTTTCACGACACTATCTACGTTTTGCACGTGTTTCAGAAGAAGTCGACCAAAGGGATTGCCACGCCGGCGAGAGAGATTGATTTGATTAAACAACGGCTTGCAGGGGCCGAACGCGATTATCGAGAAAGGCAGAACTAAAATGAGAAGCAAAACCAAAAAAGGACGTAGCCGAGTTTCCCGCGTAACCGAAGGCAGCGGGAACATCTTTGCTGACCTTGGCCTTCCCAATCCCGAGCAAGAGCTGCTCAAGGCCCAACTGACCCTGCAAATCTATTCCATCCTCAAGGACAGCGGCATGACACAAGTCGGGATCGCCAAAATCCTCGGCGTCCAGCAACCCCAGGTGTCTCTGCTGATGCGAAACCGCGCGGGTAATTTCTCTGTTGGACGCCTCATGGAGTTCCTTACGGCTCTGCGCCAGGATGTTGAAATCACCGTCCGTCCAACACGCAAGGAACACGGCGCGCTCTCGGTCATCTCTGCCTGAATCGTTTTCCTCGGGGGAACCCGCGACACACGAGGAAACTGGAGACAGACGAAATGTTTTCCCAACGTCGAATGACCTCTGCGGGTGCCCCACGTGCTCCAGGTGGCGCTTTTCTACCCGGGCGTCGGCCTTACGGCCGCGGAATTTCCAGTTGTTTGCGGATGGCACGAACCATCCACTCTTTGATTTCGCGATAGCGGGTGCGTGGTGAGTTCGAGGCCGGTGAGACCGCCCCGGCGGTACCGCCAGCGGGGCAAGTCAGCGGCCAGCTTCTCGCGCAAAGATTGTCGACGTAAGAAAGCACCGAGGCAGCGCGAGTGAGCGTGGTAGAATTTGTCGAAGCTCTTTCTGAGCGGGTGATGCCCATGCGACGGCAAGAACACTTGACAGAAGTTGAGGAAGTGGCGATTCGCGTCCGCGTACAAAACCTTAACAACGGCCGCTACCTGGGCACCAGTCCGGACGTTCCAGGGCTGGTGGCGGAGGGCCGAAGCGTGGCGGAAACCGTGGAAATTGCGCAGGGCCTGGCTCGAAAGATTGCGGAATCCTGCCGCGAGAATGGTGACCCGCTTCCTCCGGTCTTCCGGAACAAGCACCGCCCCGTCACCGAATTCCGAGTTCCCGTGTCCGTTTCCTAGAGGTCCGCAAACATTGACTACTCTCGTCGTCTGTTCCTAGGGAGGTTTGTCTTCGATGGGGCGTCTGGCGGGATTCTCGTATCGCGAAGTCGTGCGACGGCTTCGCTCCTTTGGATTCCAATTTGACCGGCCCGGTCCCGGCAGCCATGAAATCTGGCGTCATTCGCAAAGCGGAAGAAAAGTTACCATTCCGCACCACACCGGCGATATGGCTGAAGGCACCCTTCGCGCGATTCTTCGGGAAGCCGGCATCGAGGTCGCTTCCTTCCTAAAGGCTTGATCCTCAGATGCTGTGAATTCGGGACGGAGTTTACCGGAAGGCGGGTCGACGACCCTAATCCATTTACGGCCGCTTGCGTCAACGGCGGGTACCCCAGACGCCGGGGCTGCGTCTGGGGGTTTCGGTTCTTTCTTCTGTTGCTTTGGCGGGCGGAGAAAGAAGGATCGTTTTCTACTGCTCCCCACATCGCTTCCACGATTTTCTTGTACAATAGGACCATAAGCGCTTATCTGCCTAAGCGTATAGGTGGGAAGAAAAGATGGAAGAAGCCGTGCGTTGGAGTATCAAAGTTTCGAGGGAAACCGACCTCACGTTGCGCACCTATCTTGGTGCGCGAGGAATGAAGAAAGGCGATCTGTCCAAGTTCATTGAAGAGGCCGTACGATGGCGCATTCTCAGTCGTACGGTACGCGACATCAAGGCACGCAACGCCAACGCCAGCGTGAACGAGTTGCAGGCCGTCATTGACGATGCGGTTCGCGAAGTTCGCGCCGAACTTCGCGCCAAGAAAAAGCGCGCCAGAGCCTAAATGCGTGTAGTGCTCGATACCAGCATCTTGGTGTCTGCCCTAATTGCCCCGGCTGGCTACCCCGCCGCGATTTACAACGCGTGGGAATCCGATAGATTCACGCTCCTGACATGCGCGGAGCACATCGCGGAAATTCGAGCCACGCTGCAAAAGCCGAGAATCGCTGCGCTCATCGACCCCTACAGGGCCGGCCGCCTCATCAATCAGATCAAAAAACTCGCGACGAACATCGTGAATCTACCGCAGGTTCGACGATCGCCTGATCCTGACGACGACTTCTTGCTGGCGCTCGCGGAGGCCGGCGCAGCGGACTATTTGACGACCGGTGACAAAAGCGGATTGCTCACCCTCAAAAAGCACAAACGGACCCAAATCATTACCGCCCGCCAATTCGCTGAGAGGCTCGTGGGGAGGCATCGGTGATCCGTGCCGGGTCTAAGGACGGGCGGCATGGGTGTGCCGCCTCTCGGGAACAAAAGTGGCCCGGCCTTCGTTATACACCATAAGACGGGTGTGCTGGTTCAAGCGTCAGACAACCATTAGGGAGGCGGACGTCATGAAGAAGACCCAGAGTTTGCTACGAGGCTGCTTACCGGGTGCGGTTTGTGCGGCGGTGATTCTATTGGCGGCTGGCGTGCCTGCGCGGGCGCAGGGCGAAAAGCGGACGGTCTTTGCGCCGGAGGATTTTCATTGGCAAGGCAGCTTGAAGTCCGGGCAGACGCTGGAGGTCATCAATACCAACGGGGAGATTGAGGCCAACCGCGCTTCCGGGGAAGCCGCGCGGGTGGAAGGCATTTTGGGCGGGAGCGACGACGACCACTATTTGTTTATCGAGGTCGTCGAGTACCCCGATGGCGTCACGGTTTGCGCCGTCTACGCGAGGGATAAGGCGCCGGGCCGCTGCCACCGCGGCGGAGTGTCGTCGGAGTCCGGCAACTGGTGGCACGGACGTCGAGCGAAGATCAACTTTAACGCGCAAGTCCCCCGCGGCGTGCGGCTGAACGCATCGACCACAAATGGCAGGGTCCATTGCTTGAATTTGGAAAGCGTCGTGCAGGCGGCATCCACCAACGGCGACGTGGAAGTCTCGACGAGCGAGTGGGCCTCCGCGAGGACCACCAACGGTGGCGTGCGCGTGTCCATGGGCAATGCCAAGTGGAGCGGCGAACTCGAGCTGGAAACCACCAACGGCAGTGTGGATGTCACGCTGCCGGCTTCCGCGGAATTCAACGTGGATGCGGCTACCACCAATGGCGGGATTCGCACCGACTTTCCGATTACGGTGCAGGGGCGGTTTGGCCCCAAGTCTCTCTCCGGCACGGTGGGCGGCGGAGGCCGCCAATTGAAGGTCGCCACAACGAACGGCGGCATCGAACTGAGGAAGAGCTGAGAGCGAAGGCGATATAAGAGGGGAAGTGCTGAAGCGCGCACCCATGCTTGAGGAGCCTTGCTCCTTCAGCTAGGTCATCCTATTTTGCGGCTCGGGCGGCGCGTTGGGAACCTGGCGGAGGAATTTGAGCAGGCGGTCGCCCTTGGCGTTCCCAGCGCGCTTTTTGAAGAATGCGGCGGCGGTTTCGACGACACCCACCTTTTCGGCGACGGCTGCGGCGATCCATTGGTTCAATGAAACGCCGTCTTGCTTGGCGAGGCGCTGCGCGGCCTTCTTCACGGAATGGGGAAGCTTTAACGGGTAAGTAGCTCTGCTCAAGGTTTCACCTTTTTCAAAGGCTGCGCCGGCGTCAGGGATTCGGCCAGCCTGCTGGCTTTTCTGGTGCTTGGAGTGAGAAGTCGCCGTAAACCCAAATACGCGCTTTGTCATAGAATTCCCTCAGAGGCTGTTTGATCCGGCGGTCCTTATCCCATGGCTGCAGGTGTGCGTCCAATTCACAGAAATCCAGCTGATCGATTCCCTCTGCGAAGAGTTCTTCGGCGCGGACGAGAATTGCCGCGAGGATGGCCTGATCGAATGGCTGAAGGTCTAATTTCGCCAGCGAGAGAGTCGCACAACGCTCCAGCATGGGCTGGCCCAGATGGAAAGCTTCAACGCCCTTCGCCGTTCCGAGACTTGCAAGGGCGCCATCGAGTTTTTCGAGATCTGCTTGGACTCGTCCTTCCATCTGGTCGAGGGTTCGCCGGGCCGCTTCTTCGTCATTCGCGTCCACAAATTTGTTGTCTCTGGCCCAGAGGAGGAATTGCCGAACGCGATCGGCTTCGTTGCGCGACTGGAATCGTTCGAGGATCGGCCGCCTCGCCTCGGACAAGCAAATGACGGGCAGATAGAGCTGCAGCTCGCCGGACGCGGCGCCATCGAGGAGTCTCTGCGCGGCCGGAATTTTGTGGTGTGCCGGTGCGGCACATGCCACGACCCAGTTCGTTTCGACAAAAACGTGGCGCATTTAGCGAGACGTCAGCGATTCGCGGGGCCCCGTGGACCGAACGACACCTTGGATCAGGGCAGGAAGAACGTAGGCGCTCAAGGCTTCGCGAGTCTGCGGAGGAAACTCGCTCAGGTTAGGGGAAGCCGAAGCGTCGAGTTGCTCGAGCCAAAATCGCACGGTTTCTTCAAATCGCAAGCCGGCGTGCGGTTCGCCCTGATGAGCTGCCTTGAAATTCTGCCAAGCCTTTGGGGAAGGGAACGACGCGACGCGTTCTACGGAATTTTCGGAATGTGCCGTATAGGTGTCGCGAAACACCTCGATGACATCCGGAGTGACAAGAAGGCCGATAGGGCAGCGCATCTGCAGCATGTAGGTTTTCAGCCGAGTCTCGTCGTCTTTGCCGTTGGGACGCAAAAGTTTCACCTCGGCGGCGAGCAGAATCCGCGGTGTGTCTTCACCGGTCACGATGATATCGGGTGAAAAAGACATGTGGGTCTCGTCCCAAGTATGCCAGAAATTGCCTGCTTTACGCGTGAAACTAACAAAACCGAAGGGGAGTTCTCTCAGGCGACTTGCGAGTCCAGACGCTGCCAGATGGCCACCAACTCTAGTTCTACACCACCGATCCACATCGGCGGAGCGCTCAGCGTGAGGCGATCTCCGGAGAATGCAAAGTAACGTTCCTGCTCTTTCCCGCTCCAGTTGGGGAATAGACTGATTTCGACCTGGTGATTGACTTTCTGCCCTCGCACTTCATACCTGCCCGAGTACGAGCTGTAGCTGTCGAACGCCGCCAGCTTTTGCTCGGCGGGTGCCTGCAGACCGTCTGGCGAGGCGAAATGGGTGCGGCGCGTTTGCATCACAGAAACCGACATGTAGCCCTCGCCGGCGTAGAGCAGGTAGCCTGCGGCATCCTTGCCGTACGGATAGCTAACTTCGCCCGTGGAACTTCTGGCCTCCAGCGAAAGCAGTCGCCAAGCGCCGACAAATAGGTACGTAGACATGGTGCCACGCTCCTTATTTCACCGGCACGAATCGAATGATCAGCCCCGTGATCGTGTCGTGCCACGCATGCGCCATCATTCCAGGACGCAGATTCTGTCGCACTTCCGCGAGGATGCCGAACATCAATCCGTAAACGCCAATGACGATCGTGGCTTTTGCGCCCTGATAGATGTGGCCCGCGCCAAACAGCACCGCGGAGAGAACCACCCCCGCAGGCGCGCTGTGCGTCCAGGCCACAAACTGCCGCTGCAAATATCCGCGAAAAATCGTCTCTTCGCAGATGCCTGCAGTGACGGCCAGCGCGATCCAAAGGATCGATTCAAACAGTCCCTGCGGGGCGAGAAGGCGCGCGGCCTCGCTCATCCCCCGAGCGCGAAGCAGCGAAGACAAAATACTGAGAATAATGGCTGCGGCGATCCAAAATCCGAAGGCAATCCCGAAGTCGCGGAGAAAATCAGACGCGCTTTTCCATCGTTCTCCGGCAATATCTCGAAAGGATTTTCCATGCCGGCGCAGACCCCAATAAATGTACCCGAACATAATCCATTCCCAGGCCATCGTGGTCAGATAAAACAGCAATCGATTCGGGTGATGAACAGCGCCAGGGCGATGGATCGAGAAGTATCCGGCAACAGCCACAGCGGCCATGATCACGATAAGAAAGAAAGTGTGGAGCGCTCCGGCTACGGGCTCGAACCGCCGGATTGGAGATTCAGAACTGGTTCCCGGAGAAGGCTCGCTCACAATTCACCTCATGCGCACGAACGTCGCGCGGATTCTCTCACATTTCGGAAAATTCCTTCGCCCGCATTTGTGGAGTGCGGCAGCCCTGCTGCCGCTTTCGCGATTGTGCCAGACCGCTGGCTCATCTGCAACGAGCGGAAGTGAGACCGCGCGGGAAATCCACAGGAGGCACCGTTACCTCTGCGCGTCCTGTACTCTTGGGCAGGCGATTTTCCTCTGCCTTGTGCGCCATCATGGGTTTTGCCCAGCGCGGAAGCGACACAAGCGAAACCGGAAATTGGGACCGGTCACACCTGGCCGCCGTTGTCCGTGGTGTAGGCGCCAGGAAGAGTGCGGCCGCGATCGTTGCGAGTGAAAAACGTCGAGAGGGGAATGTTTGGAGATGCTCCCGGAAATTCAAGATGCACAGAATCACCCTTCTGCCGAGGAAGCCACTGGCTCGATTTCGCTGATCGATCTGGCGGAGATTCTTGATCAACACAAAATCTGGGTCGAAACGGCCGGAGAATCCGGAATCAAAGCCGATCTCTGCGGCGTCTGTCTTTCGCATGCGGACCTGACCGGAGTCAACCTCGAAGGCGCTTTTCTCCAACGCGCGAGCTTAATCGGCGCGGATTTATCGATGGCTAACTTACGAGGCGCCAGCCTCGTGCAAGCTGATTTACGAGAAGCTAACTTATTAGGAACGGAATTACGAGGAGCCAATTTAATGGGCGCCAATCTGTATGGCGCCGAAGGCTTGTGGGTCGGCCGCCTCGGTGGAACGAATCTATTTGATGCCATCCTGCCGGAAACGATAGCAACCTTCGACAGCACCAAAGCCATTTCGGACGCCTCCAAAGTAGCCCGCTGGTTCTATTTTTTCATGCTTGGCGCGAGCCTCGCCTGCATCGCCCTGATTGGATTGACCACCGACGTGCGGCTGATCGTGGACGCTTCGGCCATCCCCATTGCGAGATTCCCGAAAATCATTTCGATGACCAGCTTTTATCTGGGCGCGCCGCTGGTACTTTTTATTTTGTATTTGCGGTTTCACTTTTTGCTGCTGCGTTTATGGGGGAGCATGGCCGGGCTGCCCGCGGTTTTCAAAGATGGCCAAACTCTGGAAAAAGACGGGCCGTGGTATTTGATGGGGCTGGTGCGGCGGCATTTCCGGTGGATGCGCGAAGGCCGCTCTCCATTTTGGGTTCTCGAGACGGTAGTGGCCACCGTGCTGGCGTATTGGGTAGTTCCAGCGACATTGTTTTTGTTCTGGCTGCGATATCTGGTGAGGCAAGATTTTCGCGGCACTCTGTTGCATGCGTTTCTTTTGACGCTTTCTGTAGCCGCAGCAACTTGCGTGCCGACAATCGTTGCGCGCGTGCTGCAACCGGGTGACTTGCTTCGGCAGAAATCGAAAAATCTGTTGCGGCTGAGTTTAGCGACCGGGCGAGTAGCTCTTCTGACGGGCTGCGCACTGCTAATTTTTTCGCTTGGTGTGAACCACGGATTGCCCTCCGACCGGAATGTCGACCCGCAATATTCTCCAGCAAATTTGCTAAGGTGGGCTTCGGAAGCGATGCAATCCATCGGCTACAGGCCGTATGCGGAGTTGACGGAGTCCATGCTTTCTGGCCCGCCGCCGCACGGAAATTGGAGCGCGGAAGCGCTCCCGTCTGTCCCTGGAGCAAAACTGAATGAGATGAATCTGCGCTTCGCCCGCGCCTACAAAGCCTACCTCGTGAATGCCAAATTGTGGCGCGCCAACCTTGAGGGAGCCTACCTTTCCGAGTCGGATTTACGAGGAGCCAATTTGCGCGAAGCCGTTTTACGAGACGCCATTTTGGATCGAGTAAAAGCGACCAACATCGTGATGGTGTCCGCCGACGCGAGACGAGCCAACTTTACGGGCGCGGACCTGAGCGGCGCCGATCTTTCCTTTGCCACGCTCGAGAACGCCGTGCTTTCGAACGCCAGGCTGGAAGGCGCCTCGCTTTACGCCGTAAATTTGCGCAACGGTCAATTATTGCGAGCCGATTTGACTCGCGCGGACATGCGAGACACAAGAATGGAGCGCTCTGTCCTTTCCTTCGCCACGCTGGCGCAGACGGATTTTTCCTCAGCGAAATTGGCCGAGGCAAACATGACCGGCGCGCAATTTAAAGGAACGATTTTGATGGACGCGGACTTGAAAAACGCGGATTTACGAGGCGGTTTTTTTGGAGGAGCGGTTCTTCGCGGAACAGAAATTACCGGGGCAAGTGTTGCCGGCGCGGACTTCCGGGGAGCCCTGGGATTGACTGCGGAGCAAGTCTGCTCGACGCACGGATGGCAAGCCGCGCAGTTCGACGCGGACGTCCTCGCGCAAACGCAAGGCCTATGCGGCGCTCGCCGCTAATCGCCCGCCGTTTGCGTTTTCTGATAAACCCGGAACGCAGGGAACGAAAAGCGCTGAAGGCCGCCTCAGCTCTCAAGAATGAAATGGCGGCCGAGCCCTTGCGAGAATCTTTCTCACCCCTAAGGCCGAGCAGGTCATACAATCATTCCTTCAACGCGGGGAGGGAGGACGTTCGCCTTGCTGCAAGACCTTCGATACGCTTTGCGGTCGCTCCGCAAGAACTTGACGCTCACTGTGGTGATCGTTGCGTCATTGGCAATTGGAATTGGAGCTAATTCCGCGATCTTCAGCGTTGTCGATGCGCTGTTGTTGCGTCCGCTGCCTTATCCTCACGCGGACCGGCTGGTTGCCGTGTGGCTGCATTCGCCGGCGCTCGGAATCTTTCGCGATTGGCCCTCGCCGGGCGAATACATCGATGTGCAGAATGAAAATCATTCCTTCGAGCAGATGGCGCTGGCGCAAAGCCGGACCTTCGTCTTGACCGGGCGGGAGCAGCCGGAGGGGATTTTCGGAATACGCACGCAGTCCAGTCTGTTGGAGATGCTTGGTGCAAAGCCCTTGCTGGGCCGTTTGCTGCTGCCAGAGGAGGACAAGCCGGGCAAGCAGGATGTGGCGATTTTGAGCGAGCGAGTATGGAAACGGTTGTTTGATGCGGACCCAAGAATTGTGGGACGGACTATCGTGCTGAACGGCAATCCATTCACGGTGGTGGGCGTGCTGCAAGGCAGTTTTATGCTTAACGCTGAAGTGATGCCGTCGGAAACACCGATGGACAAGATGGATGTTTTTGCGCCGCTGCCCTTGGGAGCCGATGCCGTAAATAACAGGGGCGACGAAAATTACAACATTGTGGCGCGGTTAAAGCCGGGAGTCTCGGTGCAGAATGCACAGGCGGATATTGACGTGATCGCCAGCCGAATCCGCGAGAAAGATAAGCGCGACGCCAGTTTCGGTATGCATGTAGTGGGATTGCAGGAGCAAGTCGTCGGTGATGTGCGGCGGGCGCTGCTGGTGCTCCTCGGCTCCGTGGGGCTTGTGCTTTTGATTGCCTGCGCCAACGTGGCAAACCTGCTGCTCACGCGGGCGGCAAGGCGAGAGAAGGAAGTGGCGATCAGGACAGCGCTGGGCGCGGGCTGGCAGCGGTTGGCGCGGCAGTTCTTCACGGAGAGCGTTCTGCTGGGACTGCTCGGCGGCGCAGCGGGGCTGCTGGTCGCGAAAGCAAGCATTTACGCGGTGCGCGGGATGAATCCGGGAAATATTCCACGGCTCGAGGACATCAGGATCAATGGCGCCGTTCTGGTTTTCACGCTTGGCGTTTCGCTGGCGACAGGGATTCTGTTTGGCGTGGCGCCGTTGTGGCGCGCCGTCAAAGTGGATCTGAACACCTCGCTTAAGGCGGGAGGGCGCAGCGGGCAGAGCGACGGTGGCTTGCACCTGCGACGCTTTAGCCTGCGGAGATTGCTGGTCGTTTCCGAGCTGATTGTTTCGCTGGTGCTTTTGATCGGCGCCGGACTGCTGATCCGCAGCTTCGTGCACCTGCAAAATGTGCCGCCGGGATTCACAACGGAAAATGCGCTGACGATGGAGGTGGCCGCGGCCGGCCGAAAGTATCAGGACGATAACAACAACAAACCGATCATCAATTTTTACAAGGAGGTCGAGAGCCGCGTTGAGCATCTTCCGGGCGTAGTAGCGGAAGGTGTGGTTTCGGCGCTGCCGCTGACAGGCGAGGTAGGCTGGGGAATAATCCATGTAGAGGGTTATGCGCCGCCTCCAGGGCAGGAGTTGCAAGCGGATTACCGCGATGCGAGCACGGATTATTTTCGAACGATGGAGATACCACTGCGGAAGGGCCGATTTTTTACCGAGGATGATACGGCGGACAAGCCACGAGTGGTGATCATCGACGAGAAATTCGCGCAGCGTTTTTGGCCGGACAGCGATCCCATCGGGAAACATGTGTGGTTCAACCCCAAGAAACCGATCACGATCGTGGGTGTGGTGGGCGTGGTCAAGCAATACGGCCTGGATGCGGATGAGAAAATCGCGGCGTATTTTGCTCAGGAGCAAGCTGCCGACCCCAGAATGTTTCTGGCGGTGCGCACGTCGTCGGAGCCGGCAGCGCTGACTTCGGCGGTGGTGGGCGAAATCCACGCGGTCGATCCCGACGCGGTGGTTTACGGAATCAAGACGATGCAGGAACGATTGTACGATTCGCTGGCGCGGCAACGCTTTTCGAGCACCATGCTAGGAGCGTTTGCAATGTTCGCGCTGCTGCTGGCCGGCATAGGGTTGTATGGCGTGATGTCGCATCTGGTGACGCAGGGCACGCACGATATCGGCGTGTTAGTCGCGCTGGGTGCGCGGCCCGGGAACATTATCGGGCTCGTGGTGCGGCAGGGGATGCAGTTGACGGGGATTGGAATTGTGTTGGGTCTTGCAGGCGCCGCGGCGCTGACTCGCGTGATGACCAGTTTGCTCTTCGGAGTGAGTTCGACGGACGCTCTGACCTTTTTGATAGTGCCGGCGATACTGGCGGCGGTGGCGTTCGCCGCAACCGTCATTCCGGCGTGGAGGGCGACTCGAGCGGATCCGATGGTGGCGCTGCGAGAAGAATAGCGGCGCCCGGTAGTGCCGTTAGTCGTGTTCGTCCGTGATGAGAGCTGCGCCAGTCGATCGTCAGTTTTATTGGGCGCGAAAGTGAGAGCCAGGTGGTTCGATGTCCTGGGACTGCGTTAGCATGCTGATGAGGCGCTCTTCGAATGCGTCGATGTCGCCACCCATTTCGCGCGTGGCTCCGGTGTGAACGAGGCGGCCGCTGGCGATCACGCTGATTTCGCTGCAGAGAGTGCGGATTTCCTGGGCGTCATGGCTGCTGAGAAACGTGGTGACGCTTTCGGTGGCGGCGAGGCGGCGCAGGAGGCTCCACATGTCGCGCTTGGCGGGCAAATCGAGGCCACGCGTGGGCTCATCGAGAAAGAGAACTTTCGGGCGGCCCATGAGCGCGCGGGCAATCTCGACGCGGCGCTTCATGCCGGTGCTGTAGGTGCAGATCAGCTTGCCGCGACACTTGGCGTCGATGCCTACGTCGTCGAGGATACGCTCGACTTCTTCGTCAGGACTTGGCATGCGGCGGATACGTGCGAAATAGGAGAGATATTCGCGCGCGGTCCACGCGGACTGACTCTCGCTGGTCTCGTCGCTGACCAAGCCCACAAGCTTCCGGACAGCGAGAGGTTCCTTCATCACGTCGTGTCCCCAAAGCCTGGCAGTGCCGGAGCTGGGAGGGAGGAGCGTGGTGAGCATGCGAATGGTGGTGGTTTTGCCGGCGCCGTTGAGTCCGAGGAAACCGTAGAGCTGGCCCTTGGAAATTTTCAGTGTGACGTTATCGACGGCAACGAAGTCGCCGAAGCGGCGAGTGAGGCCATCCATCTCGATGGCGTAATCAGTCTGGGGATTCGCCGTCGCTGCGCTCATCGCGTTTGCCTCCAGCGCTTGAATGCGGCGCCGAAACAGATGAACGGAAGAATCAGCGACGCAAAGCCCATCTCGTAGATGGCTTGCGAGACTTGGGCGTCGATGGCGGCGCGCGAGCTGAAGGTTCGAGCGGCGCTTTCGCCTGCGACTTGATACGTGCCGGTGACGCGCAACGGATAGCGGACGCCGCCGATGTCCCAGGGCCGGGTTGGAACGAGCGTGACCGGGATGCGGACGATCCATCCGTTTAGGACGTGGTGGCCATCCGCAGCGGCGGGGCCGGTGTCAGGCGGATAGGTGCGCGTTTCGAGCGATTCTGTCGCGGGATTCAACTTGTCGAAAGAGGCGGTGACTTCGAGGCCGTCTTCGCCAGCTACCTGGAAGTGGAGATCGGAGACGCGTTGCGTGGTGTCAACAGGAAGAAGGACGAGGAGATCGCGCTTCGCAGGCTCGTCCGTGCCCAGAGGGGGCCACTCTTCTCGATTGAGAATCGTGCTGCAACAACGCGCGGGCGGCGTGCCGCCGGGCGACGCTAGAGCGAGGCTGCTGCCAGCGCGAGCGAAAAGCCGCTGAATCGAGGGAGCGTTGGTGGCGTGCGGTGCGGGCTTGTCATAGTTGGTATCGGCGACAGTGACGGGAACCAAAATGATCGCGGCGATGCCGACGGCGATGATCCACCGCTGGGAGCGAGAGGTTTCCCAGGTTTCGACGCCCTGCGCGCGCAGAAATACCCAGACAGCGAGTGCAAATGCGATGACGACGACGGCGATCAGGCTGAGCCAGGTTCGCGTGGTGGTGGCGGGAATGCTTCCGACGGCGAGCGTGAATCCGAAGGCGTTCTTGAGCAGTACGGCCGGACTTGCCAGAGTGAGGTGGCCGGTGTGCGTTGCGCCGTTGCCGCGAGCGACCAGTAATTCTTGCAGCGGGACGAATCCCGCGTACGCGAGGAGGATGCCCATGCCCGTCGCGGCGGGTGCGGCGATGCTCTGGCCGATGAAGAGGACGCCAATGAGCGCGCCCATGGCGACGCTCATGAGGAGCAGGCAGGGCGCCCAGATCAACAATTTCTTGAGGAGCAGCGGCATGCCGACGTGATGGATGTAAACCAGAACCATGGGAACGAGCGCCACGTAATAGGCAGCGGCAAGAGTGAGGACGACGAGGATTTTCGCAAACAGCCAGTCGCGGCGTTCGACAGGGGCGGTGAAGACGCTCTCAACAAAGCGATTTGCGCGAGGGCTGGCCAGAAAAACAGCGGTGAGCGGGATAAAGGCCAGCGGCACGAGGAAATAAGCAATGATGCCGTAGCCGTCAAGCCAGGTGTCTTGCGTGCCGACGGTGGCCACGCATCCGACGGCAAAAAGAATGACGCCGGCACCGATCAGCGCAAAACGGCCGCGCATGGTGGCGCTGAGTTCCTCGAGATACAGCGTTCCAATCGACATATTTATTTCACGCCTTGATCGCCGCAGGCGGAGCCGATGGACTTGCGGCACTCCGCTGCGCGATTAGAATTCACGGTGGAAAATATCAACTGCTTCCTAAATAGACGATTAACATTGAATCCGGCCCGCGGCCGCTTGGTGTTGTGCCAGGTTACAACTTCGTTCTGGAGATTTTGAGGGGAGCGACTTTTGGAAGTGAGGATTATGTGATTATTCGGCGGTGCGTTGGAATAGCTGGAATCAAATTTCTTCGAAAGACAACCATGCCAAGATGCGCGGACCGCCATGAAATCTGTGCGGCACTCTTCATCCTTGCTGCATGGCCCTGCGCAGGGCAGGTTCCCGAAGCGAAGCAGTCAATCAAGATGCAGCAATACACCGCTGTCGTGGAGGGGGGAAGCCCGCCGCAGATTCAGATCAAACGAGACGGCCAGATGGTTTTTCAATTTCCGGCGGTAGCGGGGCTCGCGTCGGAAACCAGCCAGGAGCATCTTTCGGATATCAGCTATTCGTTGCAGAAGACCGCGACGGGAAACTATGAACTGAACGTTTCCGCCAAAAGCTCGCTTTGGACGAATCGGCGATTCCAATGGCGATTTTTTGCAGATCATGTGGAGTTTCAGCAGTTCGCCAGCGGGCACGGCAAACTGGGGCGCTGCTATTTTTTGTCGAATGGCGTATCGAACCGTTGGGATAATGGCACGACCGATGGCCATGACTGGGATACGACGATTTATGCCGACCGCTATTTTGCGGCGAATCCCAACCTCGCCGATCAGTTCGAATTCAATATTGCCATGCCGCAAATCCTCGCCTTCAGCGTGGGCCGCAACGAGGGCTCCGACGAGGATTTTCGTCCCGAGCGGATCACGGGCATCTTCTCGCCGCCGCCACTGTTCCTGGCATTTCATTTGAACAAAACGTGGACGAGCGTTGGCATTGGCGCGAAGCCTGACGAGTACCAGTTTCCGGGGTTCGAATATACGGGCTCGCGTTACGCAGGAGCTTCTTTCTTTGTGGATTATATGGGTTATCGAGGCATCGACGGTGAGTTTGCCTCACCGGTTCTCTCGATTCATTTTGCTTTTAGCCCGCTGGACGCGCTGCAACGGTACACGGGATGGCTCGACAAGAACGGCTTCGGCACGGAACCGGCAGGGAAGGACGTCTACTGGCATCATCTTCCAATCTTTTGCGGGTGGGCCGAGCAAACCGTGGAATCCGTTCCGACCGGCGGAAAACCGAATGCGCTCTCGACGCAAGCCAATTACGAGAAATGGCTCGCGATACTGGACGAGCGCGGACTTCCTGTGGGTACTGTGGTGATCGATGATAAGTGGCAGCAGGCCTATGGCACTTTTGAAGTTGACGGGGGGAAATGGCCCGACTTGAAAGGGTTCGTAGCTGCGCAGCACGCCAAGGGGCGTCACGTGTTGTTATGGGTTCCCGTTGCTCACGCCGAGGGTCTGCCCGCATCCTTGTGCGTGAACTACCAGGGGAAGTGCGTGATGGCCGACGTCGGGAAGCCCGCTTATGAAGATTATTTGCGTGCGCGCATCCGGCATTTGGTTCAGGACATCGGCATCGACGGATTCAAAGAGGATTGGGTGAGCTCGCCGGCCGTACCAGGCTTAGAGCTTACCGGTGCTGCCTCCGGCATAAACTTTGTACGGCGATTTCAGTCGATTCTTTATGGCGAGGCGCACAAATGGAAGGCGGACGCCATGGTTGAAACGCAGACCGTGAACGCTCTCTTTCGCGACTCTTCAGATGTGATCCGTTTGAACGATGTTTGGTACGCGAGCCGCAATGTGGCGGACATGATGCGCTTGCGCGCGCGCATTGCTCATATAACAGGCTGGCCGCTGGTGGACACGGACAATGCTTCGTCGACAAATCTCAAAGAGTGGTGGAACTACATGCAGGCGCAGCCGTCCATCGGCATTCCTGCGCTTTACTTCGTCACGCGCACAGAATCCACGCAGGAGAGTCCTCCCACGGAGGACTGGACGTACCTATCGGCGATTTGGCATCGATATATCGACTCGCTCGAGAACAAGTAGTGGTGACCGCGCGGCGAAATGGAATGGCGAAGATCACCAGTTCCTGATTGAAGCGGAGAAAGAAGGGCTAGCGTGCTGAAGCCGCTTCGGGCCAATATGCGTTTATTCGCTTTCGAGCGTGATCAGAGCTGCGCTTGCGGCGGGGAGATCGATGGCGGCGACTCCGTTTTCGAGCTGCACGGATTCCTGCAGAGCGGGCGACCATACGCCGCTGGCGCCTACGGGCGCGCCGGCCAAGGTTGTGTCCGTAGTGTCGTCGGGGCGCGGCGCGATTAGACGCAGTGAGGTGGCGCGTTGTGCGCGTTGGCCTGGGTCGATCGCGAGGTGGACGGCGCGATCTAAATTCTTATTGATTGCTGCGACTTTGATTGTGCCGGAATTGGCGCGCAGAGCATAAGTTGGGAGCAGAGGCGCGTCTTCGGAGTGTTCGAGTTGGGTCTCGAAAAGCTGGCCGGCTCCTGCCTGTGCGAACAGCAGCATTCCGTAAAAAATCGGACGCGCGATGAATCCATTTTCGCGCGTTCCGGCAATCGGCGTGTACCAGCCGTAGCCGCCGCCGTGAAGGTTGATGCCCATGCCGCCCGCGGATGCCAGTTGATACATGAGGTCCGCGCCCCAAAGCGCCGATGCGAAGGTATCGCTGACGCCGGGCTTGCCGCCCTGGTAGCAGGAATTTGTCTCGGCCAGGCGGAAGGGCAGGCCGAAATCGTGCATGACTTGCTTCATTCCTTCGAACTCGGCTTGTAGGTTGTGATTCGGATGGAGCAGCCGGTCGATGGTCATGGAAGGATCGGTCGGCGGGCCTTCGGCATAGTAGTGTTGCGAAAGAAAGGCGGCTTCATGCTGGAATTTTTTCGCAAACGGGACGAGCCATTCGGTGTTGTACGCGGTGTCTGGACCTGCGAAAGCTGCCTTCGGAACGCGGGCGCGGATGGCCTGATAAAAGCGCTCCCATTCCGCGGCGAATTGCGCGAAATCGTAATCCGCTTTGCGAATTCCGTTGCGATAGAAAAGGTCGGGCTCGTTGCAGAGTTGGAAGGCGATGAGCTTCGAGCCGGCCACGTCCATCACGTAAGCCGCTTCGGCCGCGGCGTCTTCGGGGGTGCCGGTGCCCATGTTGAGGCCATAAATCAGCTTCCAGCCGCTGGCGTCAAGAAAATCGCGCAAATTGCGGATGGCCAGCGGCGTGATGCTTACTGGCTCCGGAGCTTTGTGGCCGGTATCGGGACCGGCGGTTAATCCGAAAGCGATGGGATTCGCTTTGTCGCCCGTGCGCATTCTTTCCAAGTTTGGGAGGCTCGATTGCTTTGCGGGATTCGGCGTCCAATAGCAGTACTCGCTGGTGTTGCCTCCGATTCGCAAAACGCCTGATGCGCCGAGGCTGCGCATGAATCCGGCCAGTTCGGTATTTTCACCGGAGAAAAAATTCGGATTGCCGAGCTGCGCGGATTCGTAGCTGAGGCCGGTGAAGTCGCCGGCGATTTTGTTGCCGAGGCGGTCTGGGCGAAGAGTCAGCCGAAGCGATGCGGCGGGGTTGGTCGCAGCATGGACGAGTGAGTGCGGGTATCGAGGAGCAGCCGCAGTTGCCGCGGCAACGGCAGAGGCGCGAATAAAATCGCGGCGATTCATCGCACTAAATTGCACCACAGCTTGCACCCGGAAGCAACCACCGCAAACTCAGAATCCTTTTGAAAGAGTGATCTTTCACGACGGGGAAAGCGGTCCGGCGCAGGCGCAGGAAAAAGTTTTGTTCGGAATTGAAACGCTTTCACAAGGTTTATCACTACCCATCAAGTTGCCGAGTCCGCCTCCGCGGATGCCAAGTTCGCGAACACGTGTATCTGCAACTCTTCTTTCCCGCCAATAAGGAATCCGGGCCACCCGGAACCGAGGAGCAAAACCATGGCACAAGTTGCAAGCAAGAGAATCTCCGACGTTCGAATCACTCCCGATAACCAGACAGTCCTGAAACAGCTCGGCTTGCTGCAGGACCTTGCCGGAACATGGAAGGGGCATGGGTTCAACTTGATCGCCCGGCCCGACTTCCACGATCAGACGGATCTGTATCTGCAACTCAACCAGACGCGCGAAACTTTGAAGTTCGACCCAATCGGATCATCGATCCCGAACCGCGGTTTTGGGCAGGATGACATTGAGCTATTCGGGTTGACGTATCTACAGCAAATATCCGACGCGGCCTTGGACGGGGCGCTGCACATCGAGCCGGGCATTTGGGTCACGCAGCCCGCGACCACGTTTCCGCCGGAAAGCGCAACGGCGCCGGCGCAGCTCGTGGCGCGAATGGGCACGATTCCGCATGGCAACTCGGTTCTGGCCGCGGGCATTGCGAAGCCGTTTACGGGCGCACCGGTGCTGACGGTTCCGGGCGCGCAGTACAACGGCTCGCTCTTTCCGTCGTTCAACAGCACGCCGTTCGGCGTTCCACCGACGGTTCCCGTGCCACCGGGCATTGTGTTCAACGCCGCCGGATCCTCGGAAAAACTGACGGCGCCGACGGTGCCGGCAACTCCGTTTCCGCAATACGATGTGACCGTTCCGATCGGGCCAATCCCTGCCGGCCCGTTCAATCCGCCATTCACGCTGAACACGCGCACGCCGTTCGACACCACACCAACGGAACCGCCATTGCCAGCGAATATCGATGGCGTTCCCATGCAGGACGTGATCAACGATCCGATTTCGCTTTTGCAAAAGGTGATTCAGAAACAGGTGGCCGACGGCTACACGTTCGAAGGGACGTCACTCAATATCGCGACAGTGACGCCGGTGAATTTTCTGACGACGGCCAACTCCGGCGGGGCCGGAGCGAAGGTGGCGGTCACGGTGCCGCAGTTTGGCGGAGGGATCGAGAATATTCAATTTCTCGATGGCGAGAGCCCGGTCGTCGGCGGCCAGACGCAACTGCAAGAGAATGCCGAGACGGCGGTCGTGTATGCGACGTTCTGGATCGAAAAGGTGACGCACAAAGCGCACGGGAACTCGTTCATGCAGCTGCAATACGCGCAAATGGTGGTGCTGAATTTCCCGGTCTTCCACCTTCTGCATCAGACGCCGCCGGTCTATGTGAACCTGGGATGGCCGCACATTACGGTGGCGACGCTGAAGAAGAGCTTTAACTAAGCGATGCAGCTTCGAACGCGGCATTCAGAGCGCTGATGTGCCGATGAATGCGCGAATGACGAAGCAAAGACAAATGACATGGGCGGCGAGCATCCGGGCTCCACGGCCGGGATGCTTGCTGCTCGATATCGCGTGGCCACCGAGTGCGGCGCGTGTATGCGGGCGGCGAAGCGGAGGCTAAAGGCCGGTTTGAAGCTGCGTGACGCCGGCGCGCGAGACTTGGACGTCGTCATCGGATTTGCCGCCGCTGAAGGCCGCGATCAGATAGCCATTTTTTCCGCGCACGATGACGCCGCCGGTCCAGCCGAATTCGCCGGTCATCGGCGGGCGTACGCCGCTGCCGCTGTCTTTGAGCGTGTCCGCCATTTCCGCGGCTTTGGCGTAGGCAATTCCTAGCAAATTGGCGCCTTTGTCTTTTTCTGTGGGCTCATCTTTCATCCTGCCGAAGACAGCCATCTTCGAGCTCCAAGAGTGAATTTTGTCGCCCGCGAAATAGGCCACTACCGCGACGCCGCCGATGCCAAGTTCGTCCGCTCGTTTTTTCATTGCCGCCAAAGCTTGATCCGCGAGGCCATCGAAAGGACTGACCATGAAAGGTCCGTGGCCATAGGCGGGATCCATTTCCGCGATGCTCGCCCGATAGCTGACGGAATCCGCCGTCGGAAAATCTTTGGGGACTTTTTGCGTGACGCGGCCCGTGGCGGCCCACTCCGTGCCGCGCTGAAAGGTGGTGATGAATCCAACGCCGCTCAGAGCTGTTACGTCATGTCCCATTGTGGTGTGAAAGATTCGGCCCTTGCCGTAGTTCAGGACCATGAGCATCGGTTCATCGTGGCCGGTACCGTGGTTGTTCGGGTCGGAATGAGCGGTGGCCACCACGGTCATGTTCTGGCCGGGCCCTCGCAGCGTGGCGTAGAGTTCATCGGGAGCGTGCATCCAGACGCGCGGCAGGCCTTTCATGATTGGATGCTCCGGCGCGCGAGTTTCCACTTGGAAGGGAAGGCGATTCCCGTGGGAGCCGGCCGAGCCGGGGGAATCATCCGAGACGAGCTTGCCATCCTTGAAATACCACATTGGGCCGGACTTTTCCGTGCGGCCTCGCCAACCGCCGATGCCGATCATTTCGTTGAACGCTTTCCAGTCAGGGAATGCGTTGTCGGCGGCGTGAACGGTTACAAGGCCACCACCGTTTTTTATATATTGCTCGAACTGATCACGCAAATTCGCCGGCCAGTCGGGGGCATCGTAGTTCATCACAATCGCTTGATAGCTGGCGAAATCAGGCTTGAAATTGCTGAAATCTTCGCCGAAGCGCGGAGAAGTGGCGACGGTGACTTGGAAAATTCCAGCGTCCTCGAGCTCTTTTTTCATCACCGGCGTGGTGAGTTGCCAGTTGTGATACGGACCGCCGCTCTCTCCATCCATCAGGAGGATACGTATCGGCTTGCGGTCTGGGTGGGGAGGCGCGGCGCAGACCGCCGCGGCGCAAACGATCACCCAAAAAATACTTATTACGAATTTCTTCACGCCGCCTCCTCGTTTCGAACAATCGTTCGTCCTTTGCATCTGCGTGCAAGCATCCGACAGTTCGGCCAGTCCACCCAACCGCCAGTACGCCTGTACTTAAACTAAACCATTGTACAGATGTCAAGGGACGCGCGACGGCCTAGCCTGCGAACGACCAGCATATCTCTGAAGAACAGTTTAGGAGGTACCATGCGTACCCTGAAATTTTTGCCTTTGGTCCTGGCGTTGGGTGCGATACCGCTGGCTGCGGCCCCTCAGCAACAACCGGCGCTTACTGAAGTCGTGGACAAGATCATCTCGCAAGAGCAAGTGGAAATGCAGTCGCTGCGGCAATACTCGCCCATTGTGGAAACCTACATTCAGGTCATGCGTTCCAACAAGGATGTCGGCGAGGTCCCGAAGAGCGACAACTACTACCTCGGGCGGGCGGAGCTCGCGAAGGGTGTCGAACTCGAGCCACTGCTGAAGGGCACGCGCACCAAGCACAATTTGCTCGGGAGCTTCGGCGGTTTTTTTACGATGGAATTTCTCCCGCGCGGCTTTTTGCAGATGATCTATCTGGATACGAACGGTTTCGACCGCTCGCATTACAATTTCAAATATGCCGGGCGCGAGTTTCTCGGTGAAGTGCGCTGCCTGGTTTTCGATGTCGATCCCATTTCGCAGAACGAGCGCGGGCGTTTCGTCGGCCGCATCTGGGTGGAGGATCAGGACTTCCACATCGTGCGGTTCAACGGCGGCTACAGCGGCAAGTCCAAGACCAGCTACTACTTCAATTTCGACAGTTGGCGCACGAACGCGGGAAAGAACGAGTGGCTGCCGTCGTACATTTATAGTGAAGAGGACGGCAACTCGGTGGTCCAGTCGTTCCGGGCGCAAACACGGCTATGGAGCTATGCGCCTAACCATGTGCCGGAAGAGCAAGAGCTAAGCAAGGTGATGGTCGAGACGCTGAAGCCGGTGAAGGATCAGACGGAAATCGCCAACGACTATTCACCGCTCGAGGAAAAACGCGCTTGGGCACACCAGGCGGAAGACAACATCACAGCGAAGATGGAGCAGCTCGGGTTGATGGCGCCTGCCGGAGACGTCGACAAAGTGCTGGACACCGTGGTCAACAACCTCGAAGTCACAAACAATCTGGATATCGAGCCGGAGGTCCGCTGCCGCGTGCTCATGACGTCGACGCTCGAGTCCTTTACGATTGGCCACACGATTGTCCTTAGCCGTGGCTTGGTGGATGTGCTTCCGGATGAGGCTAGCCTTGCGGCGATTCTTGCGCATGAGCTCGGCCACGTCGTCCTCGGACACCGCAGCATGGGCACGCAGTATGCGTTCTTCAACCGCTTGCGCTTCGACGAAAAAGAAACGTTTCATCATTTCGGATTTACGCACACGCCGGAGGAGGAAGCCGCGGCAACGCAAGAGGGGATCACACTGCTGAAGAATTCGCCTTACAAAGACCATCTCGCGAATGCACAACTGTTTCTTCAAGCGCTGAGCGACCGCTCGAAGGAAATCCCCAATCTTGTCAGCCCGCATCTGGGCAATCGCGTTACTCCAAGCTTGACCGCCGCTTCGGCGGGGCAGAGCACGCAACCATCGGAAGCGACCGCAGGAAAGCCCGCGGCCAACCTCATCGCGGCTCTGCCGCTCGGCGGGCGCGTCAAGGTCGAGCCGTGGAACAATCAGCTGCGTTTGCTGAAGTCCAAGCCGGTGGGCGCCGTGGCCGAAGATGAAGTCACGCCCTTCGAGGTCACGCCGTTCATGCTTTATTTGACGCGGCAGGGGGACAGCGCTTCGGCGGAAATTCCCGGAGCAGCGGCTGTGAAGGCAGTGTCGGATACTAATATTCCTGACATGAAGCCCTAGACGATTCAAAAGGAGACTTCGCGCGGAATTGGACTGGGCAGGGGACTGATCACATCCGCGGCTGCTTACGGCAATTGCGAGAGCGTAACTACTGAGCCTCGCCAAATTATAGAGTCGTGCGAGCCACGGAAAAAAGCGGCAGCGGGGCTGCCGCACTCCAAACAGCTTCTTCGGAATATCTTGCGGGACTTAGGCGGCGTAAATAAATAAGGGTAGCATCTTGTGCTGATGGTTGTTATGCTGCCTGAGCATGGATAGTCTTGCCGAGCTGAGTGCTAAGTTCCATTCGGTGTGGCCCTTGTTGGACGAACGCACGCGGCGCCTCATGGCGGCCAACGAAGCGAGGGCTTTAGGCTATGGGGGAGTGAGTCTGGTGCGCCGTGCGTGCGGACTGTCGCGCAAGGCGATTTCCAAAGGCATCCGTGAAATCCAAGAGGGCTCCGCGCCGGTGGAAGGTCGCATCCGCCGCCCCGGAGCCGGGCGCAAACTCATTACGGTGTCGGACCCGCGGCTGGTGGATACCTTGGAAGAGATGATCGATCATCAAACACGGGGCGACCCGGAATCGGCGCTGCGATGGATTTGTAAGAGCACGCGGGCGATTGCGAAACAGTTGGATCGGCACAAACATCCGGTCAGCCATGCCAAGGTCGCCCAGCTTCTGCATGGCCTCCACTACAGTCTGCAGAGCAACCGGAAGACGGAAGAGGGGCGGGACCATCCGGACCGCGACGCGCAATTCCGGTACATCAATGCCGCGGTGAAAAGATGCCTGGCGCAGGGCAGCCCGGTGATCTCGGTGGATACCAAGAAAAAAGAACTCATCGGCAACTATGAGAATACCGGCCAGCAATGGCTTCCAGCGAAACAGCCGAGGAAGGTTCAGGGGCACGATTTCCCCAGGCCCGACGTGCCGCGTGCCTATCCTTACGGCATCTACGACATCGGGCGTAACACCGGGTTTGTCAATGTGGGGACCGATCACGACACGGGAGAGTTTGCGGTGGCGTCCATCCGGGGATGGTGGCGCCGAGAAGGCAAACGGCTCTATCCGGCGGCCAGCCAGATCCTGATTACGGCTGACGGCGGGGGAAGCAACGGCTGGCGGTTGCGCCTGTGGAAACTGGAGTTGCAGATATTCGCGGATGAAACAGGTTGGCCCATCTCGGTCTGTCATTTCCCCCCTGGGACGAGCAAGTGGAACAAGATCGAGCACCGCCTTTTTTCTTTCATCTCGTCGAATTGGCGTGGCGAACCACTGCGCGATTACGAAACCGTCGTCCACCTCATTGCCAAAACGACGACTGCGAAAGGACTGAAAGTGACATGCCGATTGGACCGCAGCAAATATCCGACCGGCCGCAAAGTCAGCAAGGAAGAAATGAAGGGTATCAATCTTCAACCGAATAGGTTTCATGGCGAATGGAACTATGTCATCAGACCTCATCAGAGCTCATCAGGCTCGACATCGTAAAAGCAGGTCGATTGATACCTTTATTTATTTACGCAGCCTTAGTGGGTTTTGGACTTGTTGCGGAGGGCCGCAAGAATCCACCTTTGCAAAACGACTTTGCAGTGCGGCTTGAGTTCGCGGAATTCGACTCCCATCCCCGCGGCCGGTTTCACGTAAATCACGGTGCCTTTGGATTCGAAGTACTCACTCTCATAAAAAATCTTCACGAAGACAGGCGCTAGCTCCGCGTAGGGCGCGGGCGTTTCGAGGTAGCAGCCGTGCAGGCTGATCTCCGTGGCGCGAACGGCGACGGTTGCGCTGGGCGAGCCTTCGGGGGCGATCTCGGCGCTGGCATCAAACGAAAATCGGAAACCGCGGCGGTCTGGGTTCATGCCCCTAGCCTAATGTATGAGCATCAAAATTGTCGCGCGCCGCATGAAGCGTGCGCTGCGAATCGCATAACAGGGATCGTCGCACCGAGGGGCGATGGTTCATTACTGGTTGGATAGGTTGCATCTGCTCGCGGATGTGATGGATTAGCGGTTGACTGATTTGCGTCAAACGATTGCCTGGGTGTGGCGCCGGAAGGATACTGACTTATACCGGAAACACTTTGACTGCTGTGGGCGAAATGCTGCGAGTGTGCGGCTAGTCGAAGGCACTGAACGCAGAGCCCACGAGCGATTCATCACCAGCGGAAGAAAGGCCTGGATTTTTCGATTCTCGGCAGCACCCAGGATTCTGTAGAGCATCGGAAAACTTCAGCAGGTTCCGCAATGGCTGGCGCAAATACGGAGGGACATAACTTGACGAAAGACCGACGCAGCCTGACGGTTCTATCCGCCTTATTCGTCACAACCCTTGCGCTCGCGGTCTTTATCGGGCAACGTGCGCACGCCGCAGCGCAGACCAAGCCCAAAATAGGCTTCTCCATCGAGGACATGAAGGGCGAACGCTGGCAGACGGACCTGGATTCGTTTAACGCGAAGGCTAAACAGTTAGGCGCAGAGGTGATTTCCGCCGATGCCCGGGGAGACGAAGCCCGTCAGTTCCAGCAAGTGCAGGACATGATCAAGGCGGGCATCAAAGTGTTGGTGTTAATGCCCCGCGATACCACACGAGCCAGCAAGATGGTAGACGCTGCGAGGGCCGCCAAGGTTAAGGTCATCAGCTACGATCGCCTGGTCTTGAATAGCGATGTCGATCTGTACGTGAGTTTTGACCGTCTAGAGATCGGCAGGATGCAAGCCGAATATCTAGTGAAACATGCGCCCAAAGGAAATTATGTGCTCATCGCGGGTTCTCCGCGCGACGAAGGCGCGAAGATTTTGCATGACGAGCAGATGAAGGTTTTGCAGCCGCACATCGATCGCGGCGACATCAAGGTGATCGCGGATGGCTATACCAAAGACTGGCTGCCTTCCGAGGCGTATCTGTTTATGTTGAAGGCAATCGATTCTGCACATGGCGATATCGCTGCTGTTCTCGCTTCCAATGACGGGTTGGCAGGAGGTGCGATTCAGGCGCTCCGCGAACACCATTTGGCTGGCAAGGTCTTGGTTTCCGGACAAGACGCGGATCTGGCGGCAGTGATCTGCATTGCCCAGGGCATACAAAGCATGACGGTCTATAAGCCAGTGCCAAATGAAGCGGAGGTTGCCGCCGAGGAAGCGGTTCGCCTGGCGAAGGGCGAAAAGATGCGGGCGAACAGGACAATCAGCGATGGCAAGGGTGATGTGCCCGCCATCCTGCTGAAGCCCGTGCTCGTGACGCGCGACAATATCAAGACGACAGTGGTCAAAGACGGATTTCAGACCTTAAAGAGCATCAATCAGGCTTTGCCAGCAGACCAGCAGATCAATTAAAGCAATTCTTCGGGGCGCCTTTCGTTCTTCGTTGAGCATGCGATCGTTATGCTTCTGTAGAGCGGCAGCGAGCAGCTGCCTCACACCTGAAGATGGCGTAAGTACGGCACGCTAGCTTTCATCATGGGGAAATCCATCTCCACGAAATAGTTTTTCACACCGCCGGTCTTCGCCGCAGTGAAGATTTTTTTCCAGTCGAGCGTGCCTTGTCCCACCGGCACGATCTTTTTCGTGTTGGCATTCCAGCCTTGGACGTGCATGGAGATGAATCGGCCGGGATATTTGTTCATATACTCTGCGGCGTCGAAGCCCTCGCTAATCGTGGAAACCTGGAACTGGAATTTGACCAGCTTGGGATCGAGCAGCCCAAAGAGCAAATCGTAGGTGCGCTGGCCATCCACCGAGGAGGTTTCGAAGCCTTCGTTGTGCAGGCCTTGTTGGATACCTGCGGCGGCGGCGCGTTCCCCCATTTTGTTGTATTCGTCGGCGGCGCGTTTGACGTCGTCCATGGTGGGATGCTCGGGGCCGCCGAGGCTCGCGACCAGCATCTGCGTGAGCCCGAGATCTCTGGCCCAGGCAATTCGAGCGGGCTGGTCCTTCCTTAGTTCTTCCATGCTGAAGTGCGAGCTGGTGCAATGCACGCCCCAATCGTTCAGCATTTTGCGCAGCTCGGAACCCTTGTATTTGGCGAGGCCGCCGAAGCCGGAATCGTCGTAGCCCACCGGCGAGCACAGCTCGATGTGATGAAAACCGGCGGCAGCCAGCTGTTTGATCGTGCCGGGAAAATCTTTGGCGATCCCTTCTCTTACAGGCCATGTTTGACAGCCGATGGGCAGGCCGAGAGGATTGGCGCTGAGCTCGAAGGCGCTCGCCGAAAGAAAACTCGCCGCCGCGGCGGATGTCGCCGCGTTTTTGATGAACGCTCTTCTCGAAATTTCCGACATGAATGTCCCCTTGTTTGCTTTTCGTCGCGACTATTTTTCTTCGCCGAAAAGCTTGATGTCTTCCGGCCCTTCCTGAAGCGGGCCGGTAACGCGGCCCTGCACCAGCTCGCGAATTTGCGCGACGATGTCGGGATTCGCAAGCGTGGTGATGTCGCCGGTGTCCATGTGATTGGAAATCGCGGCCAGCACGCGGCGCATGATTTTGCCGGACCTTGTTTTGGGCATGTCCGGGACGATGTGAATCTGCTTGGGACGCGCGATCTTCCCGATCATGGTTTCGATGGTCGCGATTACTTTGTCTTTCACGGCTTTCGAGGGTAGAACGCCGGGTTTCAGCGAAATGTAGACTTCCGGCACGCGGCCCTTAATCTCGTCAACGACCGGAACAACAGCAGCTTCCGCGATTTCCGTGATGCTGAGGCATGCCGACTCCACTTCCTTGGTCCCTAGTCGATGTCCGGCGACGTTGATTACGTCATCGACGCGCCCGAGGATGCGATAGTAGCCATCCGCGGGAAGCACCGCGCCGTCAGCGGCGTAGTAGGGCCAATCGCGCCAATCCTTGCTCTCCGGATTCTTGCAATATTTTTTGTAGTATTGATCGACGAAACGCTCTGAGCTGCCCCAAATCGTTTGCATAATGCCCGGCCACGGATTGCGTATGCAAATATTTCCAGCTTTTCCCGAGCCGGGTTTCACTTCTTCGCCATTCTCGTCCCAGATGACCGGATAAATTCCGAGAACCGCGGGCCCAGCGCTGCCCGGCTTCATCGGATCAAGCGCAGGCTTCGTGCTGCACAGAAATCCGCCCGTTTCCGTTTGCCACCACGTATCGACGATCACTGCTTCGCCTTTACCCACCATTTCGTAATACCAGCGCCACACTTCCGGCTCAATCGGTTCGCCGACGGTCGTCATGTGCTTGAAATGATAGTTGTACTTTCTCGGCTCATCGCCGCCCGCTTTGCGAAGCATGCGAATCGCTGTCGGCGAAGTGTGAAAAATGTTGACGTCCAGCCGCTCGGCGATGCGCCATGGGCGCGCTGCATCAGGATATTGCGGCACTCCCTCGTAAAGCACGCTCGTGGCGCCGAGAGCCAGGGGGCCATACACAATGTAAGAGTGGCCCGTGATCCAGCCGATGTCAGCCATGCACCAATAAACGTCCTCAGGATGAATGTCCTGATAGTACTTTGATGTGCCCGCGGCGTATGCCAGATAGCCGCCAGTGCGGTGCTGGCAGCCTTTCGGCTTGCCGGTTGTGCCGCTGGTGTACATCAGAAAAAGCGGAGCTTCCGCATCTTGGGAGACCGGCTCGACAATTTGATTTCGATAATCTTTCAGCACATCGTCCACGAAATAATCGCGGTCGATGATCATCGGCGATTCCGAGCGGTAGTGCCCGTGATAGCGCCGCCAGAAAAGAACTTTGTCGATCGTCTGTCCTTCTTTTTTTGCGGTTTCGACGGCGATATCGGCGCTGGGCTTGTGGTCAACCCACTTACCATTGCGGTGATATCCGTCCGCGTAGATGAGCACGCGGCTGCCAGAATCGGCGGCGCGAAGTCCGCATGCCTCGCCGCTGAAACCTCCGAAGACAACGGAGTGAATGACGCCTAGCCGCGCGCACGCCAGCATGGTGATGGGCAGCTCGGGAATCATGGGCATGTGGATGGTGACGCGGTCGCCGGCATTGAGGCCCGCAAAATCGCGCAACATGGCTGCGACTTCATTCACGCGCTTGTAGAGTTCCTGATAGGTGATGACTGTGGCGGATTCGTTTTCAGGTTCGGGAACAAAGATGAGAGCCGCTTTGTTTTTGTGTTTCTCGAGGTGCCGGTCCACGCAGTTGTAACAAGCATTCAGCTTGCCCCCGACAAACCATTTCCAGAACGGCGGATTGGAAGTATCGAGAGTTTTCCGCCACGGCTTGTCCCAATCGAGAAGCTTGGCGTAAATATCAAAACACTTTGGAAAGTTCTTTTCGCTGAATTTCTTAACGAAAGCGCGATCGGAAAGATTGGCCTGCGCTTTGAATTTCTTGGAGGGATAAAAATAGTCCTCTTCCTTCCAATGAACGGCAATTTGGGCTTCCGTGACACTCTTCGCCGAGCGTGAGGCTGCGAACTTGCTGGCTTTGTTGACCCGGGTTTTGGCCACGGCGGCAGCTCCCATCCATGTGGAATTGAGGCAAGCCAAGATACAACGAAAAGCCGATGCCGCGAAATAGGCTGCGCATGAGGGAAACGGATTTCAGCGGCGGGCGCGAGGAAACTGGAGCGCGGCCGGGAATCGTGATACAAAGCGGGCTTGAGCATCGCACACGCCATTTTTCTTTTCTTCGCCGCTATGCTGGGCGGCGCGATCAATGCCGTCGCCGGCGGTGGAAGCTTTGTTTCTTTTCCTGCGCTGCTTTTCACGGGAGTCGCACCCGTTTCCGCGAACGCCACGAACACACTGGCGCTTTGGGTCGGTGTGACCGCCAGCGGCGGAGCGTATCGCAGCAGGTTCAACATTTCGCGCCGCGTGATGATCCCGCTCATCGCCGCGGGAGTGCTCGGCGGGCTCAGCGGCGCCTTCCTTCTGATTCACACTCCCGCGCAAACTTTTTTGAAAGTGTTGCCGTGGCTGCTGCTCGGCGCGACACTTTTGTTCGCGTTTGGCAAACACCTGACCGGCCGAATTTCCGCGAGCGTTTCCCGCGATGCGAGCAGAGCGGCGTTGGCGGGCGCGGCGATTTTCGAGCTGGCCGTGGCCGTCTACGGCGGGTATTTCGGCGGCGGAATCGGCATCATGAATTTGGCGATGCTCTCTGCCCTGGGTATGACGGACATTCACGCCATGAACGCGCTGAAAGTGGCGCTCGGCGGCGTGATCAACGGCGTGGCCACGATCACGTTTGTAATTACCGGAGCGATTGTATGGCCGCAGGCGATCGTCATGATCGCGGGAGCCATTGTGGGCGGCTATTTTGCGGCGCATTTTGCGCAAAAGCTGCCGCAGACCTGGATCAGGAGCTTTGTGATACTGGTGGGGACAGGAATGACGATCTACTTTTTTGTGCGTGCATATCGGTGAAGCGTGATGCGGGACGGGTTGCTGTGGCAATGTGCTTGACATCTCCGAGGCAGAATATGGAAACTCTCCCCACTGTGAGTTGGCAAGAGTTCCCCGGTTTCATCCCCTGGCGCAAGCGGCCCACAAACGCAACGAGGAGGAAAATATGAAAACGAATTATGCGGCGGTGGTTGTCTCGGCCATTGCGTATTGGCTTCTCGGCGCGCTTTGGTACGGATTTCTATTCAGCAAGCCGTGGATGGCGCTCGAGCACATGACGGATGCGCAGGCGCAATCGATGAATCCCGTATTGCCGTATGTCATTACATTTGCGCTCAATCTGCTGATTGCGTTCGTGCTGGCGCAGATTTGCAGCTGGCGGAACGCGAATACGGCCGCGCGCGGCGCCGCAGTGGGCATCCTTTTGTGGATTGGGTTTATTGGCCCGGTGAGTTACACCAACTATATGTTTGAGA
This sequence comes from uncultured Acidobacteriota bacterium, assembly GCA_963843265.1. Classification (GTDB taxonomy): domain Bacteria; phylum Acidobacteriota; class Terriglobia; order Acidiferrales; family UBA7541; genus Acidiferrum. The sequence continues at coordinate 89,808 of CAWJJR010000014.1, forward strand.
TGCGGCCGAAGCAGTTGTATGCGATCAATGAGTTTTATTCGCTCGTGGGTCTATGTTTGATGGGCGCCATTCTAGTACTACTGTGTTACTAAATTGGACACGTTTTCGAATAAATGTGTAGCAGTGATTGCGCTGTTTCCTACACTGTGGCGGTATGAGCGCCTTTTCTTCGGCGCCAGGCAGACAAGAACGACGCTTTGTGGCCTATCTCGACAGCCTGGCGCAAGCCACAGAGCACGCCGATCGCGTGGAACCATTCAAATCCTATTGCACGGGCCTGCTCCTTCCGGGAGAGCGCAAGAGCGTCGAGCCGATGGCGGCACGCTTAGCCCCCGGCAACGTGCGGCAGACGCATCAGTCCCTGCATCACTTGGTCGCGCATGCTCCTTGGAGTGACGAAGCCGTATTGCAGCAAGTGCGGCAGTCGGTGCTTCCGCAGATGGAACAAAAGGGACCGGTGATCGCTTGGATCGTGGATGACACGGGTTTTCTCAAGAAGGGAACGCACTCGGCGGGGGTCGCTCGTCAGTATTGCGGTCAGATCGGTAAACAGGACAATTGCCAGATCGCTGTGAGTTTGTCGATTACCACCGAGCACGCGAGCCTTCCGATGGCATGGCGTTTGTACTTACCGGAGACTTGGGCCGAAGATGAAGAACGGCGCAAAGCGGCTGGAGTTCCCAAAGAGATTCCGTTTCAAACCAAATGGGCGATGGCCCTCGAACAGATTCGGAAAGCAGTAAAGGATGGAGTTCCGACGGCACCCGTATTAGCCGATGCTGGCTATGGCGACAATTATGATTTTCGAGAAAGCCTGACGGAGCTGGGCTTACGGTACGTGGTCGGCGTTCGGGAACGTACGACTATCTGGGAACCGGGAGAATCCCCGCTGCCCCCAAAACAACAGAAAGGGAGGGGGCGCCCCGGCACGCGACTCCGTCGAGACCGACAACATCAACCTGTTTCCGTGAAGCAATTGGCAGAATCCATGGCAGCCCAGGAGTGGAAGACGGTGTCCTGGCGTGAGGGAACGAAGAAGAGATTGCGCTCTCGATTCGTGGCCTTGCGCGTGCGACCGGCTCATCGCGATGAACGGAGGAAGGAACCGCATGCCGAAGAATGGCTACTGATCGAATGGCCCGCCGGGGAGAGTGAACCAACCAAGTATTGGCTGTCCACCTTTCCGTCCGATACCCCACTCCGAGAGTTGGTAAGAATAGCCAAGCATCGCTGGATCATCGAGCGAGACTACGAAGAACTCAAGCAAGAACTGGGACTGGGACATTACGAAGGTCGCGGCTGGCGAGGATTTCATCATCATGCCACCTTATGCATCGCCGCCTATGGCTTCCTGGTTGCGGAAAGAAGTCGTTTTTCCCCCTCTGCGCGCGCCGGTCGACTGGAGCTACGCACCGCGAAACTTCCGCCCGAGTTCAAACCCCGCGGCTCCCCGCGCACGCGCCGAACGTCATAATCCCTATTCGATCGCAACGATACGCATTCAGCTCGCCAGGTATCTTCTCCAGCAACTCCCTTGCTGCCCGATTTGCTGTGCACGGCGCCGCTGATTATTTATAACACAGTAGTACTAGGGGCGTGGACGAAAAAGGCCGTTTAGCAAAATCGAAGCTAAGTTGTTAGACGCCGCGGCAATGCGAAGAGGGCACGATGTATCGTGCCCCTACAGCGTCTTGCCGCGGATGGAAGCGTCTACCAGTTGGATGGTGTGGACGACCCGCGTTTTGCAGCCGAGACGATCTAAAGAGGATTCCAGTTGCAGTAGACAGCCGGGATTTCCAGTGGCGACGACTTCGGCGTTGAGCGGGGCGATGAGTTCGGCTTTGCGGTCCCCGAGTGCGTTGGCAGCGTCCGGCTGGACAAGATTGTAAATTCCTGCGGAGCCGCAGCAAATGGCGTTTTCGGGAATTTCGTTTAGCTCGAGTCCGGGAATATTCGCGAGCAGTTGACGGGGTTGCGCGCGCACTCCTTGCGCATGTTGCAAGTGGCAGGAATCGTGGAATGCCACGCGGAGTCGCAGCGGATTTCTTGCGGCTCGCGGCGGCAGCTCGGTGAGCACTTCGGTGATGTCCTTGCACTTTGCGGCGAACATTTTCGCGCGTTCGGCATAGTTCGGATCGTCGCGCAGCAAGTGGCCGTATTCCTTTACATTTGAGCCGCAGCCCGCGGCGTTGGTGACGATGGTGTCGACGTTGGCGCTCTCGAAGACGTCAATCGTCTTTCGCGCGAGTGCCAATGCTCCTTCTTCTTCTCCCGCATGAACCATCAGCGCGCCGCAGCAGGGCTGTTCGTTCGGCGCGACAACTTCGCAGCCTTCGGCGGCCAGAACTCGCGCAGTGGACGCGTTCACCTGCGGAAAAAATTCACGCTGCACACATCCAAGCAAGAGGCCGACCCGTCGCCGTTGTGCCCCTAGTGCTGGCGTGATTTCAGGGATGAATTCGGCGCGGCCCAGCGCGGGCATAAGCGTTTCCATCGCGCTTAGCTTTTTCGGAAGGAGACAGAGAGCTCCGGATTTTCGGACAAAAGTTTGCAGCCCGGATTTTTGGTAGGCGAGCAGCGGCCAGCGAAGCAGGCGCAGTCGATCGGGGCGCGGAAACAAAGCGAAGATCATCCGGCGATGAAGTTTTTCAAAAAACGAGCGTGGATGATGGCGTTCGATCTGCGCGCGCGTGGCTTCAATTAATTTTCCGTAGTCCACGCCGGAAGGGCAAGCCGTCATGCAAGCCATGCAGCCCAGGCAAGAATCAAAATGGCTGACCCACCGCGGATTGATTGTTGCAGCACCCTCGCTCGCGATTTTCATGAGATAGATGCGGCCGCGCGGCGAGTCCATTTCTTCGTTCCAAAGCACGTATGTAGGGCATACCGGCAAACAAAAGCCGCAGTGAACGCACTTATCGATGATTTCCGTTGAAGGCGGATGATGCGCGTCAAATGCGCTAGCCAAGAGCTTTGTGGCTGGGGAAGCGGGCATTAGATCCCTCCCACGAAACGGCCTGGATTGAGCGTGTTCTTCGGGTCGAATTGTTTTTTTACAGCACGCATGAGAGGAAGTGCATCACCGGACTGGCCCCAGGCGTCTATGGGCGGCATTGCCGCTGGCCGGTGATGGATTACGAGCGAACCGCCCGCGCGCTCGATTTCGCCGCGAAGTTCGGATAACGCGGCGTGAAGATTCTCCGGCGTGGCTTCGAGGCGAAGCCGGCCAATGCCCGTGGCTTGCATCGTCAACTTCCACTGCGCTTTGCGGGAGTTTGCTATGCGTTGCATTGTCTCGATCGTGCGTGCAATGGCGGCAGGGAGCGCGGTGATTTTGGCGACGGCTTCGGCAGCGGCGTCAGAGAAATTCCAAAGCTCTTGGGAAGCGCTCCAAAGCGACGCAGAAGCACCGCTCGTCGGAGCCGTTCCGGCGATTTCGCGGAACTGAGCTTCCTGCGCGGTGATTCCGCCTTCGGTGCCTTCTAAGAGAATATCTACAACGGCCTCCGTGTCATGCGCGAGGCGCACTTGCAGCGCGGTATGCGCCAGTGTGGAATCCTGGATGGCGAGGATGAGTTGCTGCATTTTTTCGAGATTGCCTGGGGAGACGGAGAGCGTCTTCGTGTGATGCGGCAGCGGATGGACGCGGAAGACGGCGCGAGTGATGACGCCGAGAGTGCCGAGAGCGCCAGTCACGAGTTTGGGCAGATCGTAACCCGCGACATTTTTGACGACTTTGCCGCCGCTGGAGGCGAGCGTGCCATCGGCGAGAGCGATGGTCACGCCGATAATAAGATCGCGCAACGGACCGAAGCGGAGGCGCAGGGAGCCGCTGTCGTTTGTCGAAAGCACGCCGCCGATCGTAGCTTGCGCAGGCCAGAGAGGATCGAACGCTAGGCGCTGGCCATGCTGAGCGAGCGCGGATTGCAATTTCTGAATGGTGCATCCGGCTTCGACACTCACCGTGAGGTCGGCCCAAACGTGCTCAATGATTTTATCGAGGCGCGCCGTAGAAAGAATGATGTCGGCGCGAGCCGGCGGATTGCCCCAGGAGAGCTTGGAGCCGCCGCCGCGCGAAGTAACCGACAGGTTTGCGTCATTTGCAATTTTCAGAATCGCGGCCAGCTGTTGTTCGTTGGCTGGTTCGAGGACAACTCGCGGTCTGATGCCGCAAACGGCGTCGGCCCCGGTAGCCGCGAGAATGGAATCGGGAGCCAGAATCGTACGAAATTCATTTTCGATGTCGAGCGGAGCTGTTGCCATTTTGCGAGACTCAGTACATTACAACGGTAGCGCGCCGTCAAGGTGCGCCCTGACAACGACCCTGCCGGCTGTGGCCGAAACGAAAAACAACCTAACTTGAACCTAACCAGCAAGTTGTTTTTCCCATCGAACTTGATGAGTGCCAGGGGTTCTCTGGCGACTCGTTTCGTAACTGAATGAGCTCGAAAAGCGTCTATGCCATTAGGCCCTTGCGTAGTCCAGATCAGTCAATCAGTACAACAGCGAGCCGCCGGTTCTTGCTCGGACGGAGAGAACGCATGTCCATTAACGCGCGACTAGGCCTTTTCCTACTTGTCTCCATGTTCTACACGCCGCTGGCTTCAGCGCAACAGCCCAGCCCGCCAGCCCAGCCTGCCGCCGATACGATTCATCTCGATGTGGTGGTGACTCAAAAGTCCGGGCCGCCAGTCAGCGGTCTTCAGCAGCAGGATTTCACAATTTTGGATAACAAGGCGCCTCAAACCATCGAGTCATTCCGGGCCGTGCGCGAGCGCGACGCTCCGATTGAGGTTGTCCTGGTTGTGGACGACGTGAACACCGGACTTGAGAATATCGCTTACGAACGAACAGAGATCGACAAATTCCTGAAGACCGATGAGGGACGGCTTGCACACCCGATCGCGCTTGCCTTTCTTACGGATGACGGCATCAAGGTTCAAGACGATTTCTCAAGTGACGGCAACGCACTCAGCGCGGCGTTGGATCAGTACACGCTCGGATTGCATTCGATTCTGCGCTCCGGCGGCATCTACAGCGCCCTCGAACGCTTCCAGATTTCCATGCAAGCACTGCTTCAGCTTGCAACGCGCGAGGCTGCGCGGCCAGGGCGCAAGATGATTGTGTGGATTTCTCCAGGATGGCCGATCCTCTCTGGCCCGGGTCTGGAGGAACAGATGACTCCAAAGCAGGACCAGCAGATTTTCGACGACGTGGTGAGGGTCTCGACTCTGCTGCGTGAAGGCCGCATCACTCTCTACAGTATCGATCCGCTCGGCAGCGCTGACTTCGGAGGCCGGGCCTTTCGCTGGGAGGCCTTCACTAAGGGAATCAGCAAGCCCAATCAGGCCGACTGGGGAAATCTAGCGCTGCAAGTCATCGCCACGCAAAGCGGTGGGCTTGCTCTCACCTCCAGCAACGACATTACCGGATCCGTCCAAAAATGCCTGGCCGATTCGGAGGCGTACTACGAGATTTCCTTCACTCCCTCCTTGGACCAAAAACGCGAGACATATCATCATCTGGAAGTCAGTCTCGCAGACCGTAAACTGACTGCGCGTACTCGCCAAGGCTATTACGCACAGCCTTCTGGCCACTGACCATCACTGCTGGTCGCGGCTGAGCCAGCGACTGGCCTATTGCTTTTGCAGTGTGCTGACGGCGGGCTTGCGGTTGTCGGCAACAGCCGCAGCATCCAACTGCGCGGACAATATCGCAGTGCGCTTGACGGCAGACTGCTTCGTCGAAGACGCGTTGATACGGTGCGCGCGGGTTTCAGAGGCGGACTGGTTCTGTTTGAGCGTGGGCGCGGCTACTTTGGCTGGAGCGCCTTCGTAGACATCCTGAACTCCAGTTTCTGTGAAGTGGTCGGGGCTTACTTCCTGCGCTTTGCAGGAGGGTGTGCCTACGAGCAGGATGGCGGCGACGCCCAGGGAGCCGAGCAAGATCGTCCGGGGCAGCAACTGTTTATAAGTGTCCATAGATTTTGTCCTTTCGCTTTTCGCTTTCGACTGGCTGCCTCGTCTACGGCTCCGTCGTGAGCCATTTGTCGCATATACGGAATTGCATGCCAATGCACTGGATGTGGCCTGCGGGTGGAAAAAAGGTGAACAAGTATTGGGAAGATTGAAGGTGAGTTATTGGCGCGCGGCAGCGATGGCCCGCGGAGTGGATCGCGGTCAGTGACATTCATTCCGTCAGGCATGCGAGCGGACTTTGTCCGCCGCCGCGCCGACAGCCTGATTACTGCTTATTCGGCGAGCTGGGAGCTGGCTTGCGCTTGTCGACGATCGCCTGGGTGCCACGTTGCGTTGGCGGCACGGGCGTGCGCTTGGCAGCCAGTTGGAGCGACGCGGGGGCGTTGCTCTGGTTGGCGCGTGCTTGCAATGTGGCCGGCTTCTGGTTGGCCTGGGGTGCGACGGCCTTGGCCGGAGCAGCTTCGTAAACATCTTGAACACCGCTCTCCGTGAAGTGATCGGGGCTCACTTCCTGCGCTTTGCAGGATGGCGAGAGGAGCGCTGCGGCTCCCAGCCCGAGCACAATCATTGGCAACTTCCACATTCCAAAAGACTTCATGAGGGTCCTCCGCTTTCGTCTTAACTAGGGCCCGGGACTACGCACTGTTCGCTGGCATCGACGGATTAGAGATTTCTAAAGTCCAGCCATTTTCAGGTGCGGGATTGTGGTGTGCGATGGGACGGAGGTACTACGGTGTGTCGGGCTCGCCAATAGCGATACGGATCCATGCGGTCCGCAAGCGAGGTATGGAGCGTTCGAGCAAATTCTACTTAACGATAACTGGGACCTCCTCTACATTTCTTGTAAAGGCATTAATATACTTGACTCAGTAAGGCGTTTCTGGTAGAGTTTTGAGAGTGAGGAACGCCATGAGCGCCAAACCAAAGACTCTCCAGCAAGCTATGGTCTACTTTGCAGACGTGGACAACGGTCTCAAATTCATGGTTGCGTGCCGCTGGCCCAATGGCGTCGAGTGCCCTGCTTGTGGCCGGGATGATGTGCGCTTTATTTCTACTCGCCGGATGTGGGAATGCAAGAGCCAGCACCCCAAGAAACAGTTCAGCGTCAAGATCGGGACTATCTTTGAAGATTCTGCCCTGCCCTTGGACAAGTGGCTCATCGCTATCTGGATGATTGCTAACTGCAAGAACGGAATAAGTTCCTACGAAGTAGCCCGCGCTCTCGGCGTCACTCAGAAATCCGCATGGTTCATGCTCCATCGCATTCGGCTCGCGATGCAAGCCCGCTCGTTTATGAAGCTCGGTGGTCCCGGTAGCGAAGTCGAAGTAGACGAAACCTTTGTCGGTGGCGCTGCGCGATTCATGCACGCCGATAAACACCGTCGCCGAATTACGGAAACGGGCACCAAGGACAAGACTCCCATCTTCGGTATTCTAGAACGTGGCGGGGAAGTCCGGGCAGCGGTCGTTCCTAACCGGAAAAAGAAAGCCTTGCATGGCGAGATTAACAAGCACGTCGCCGCCGGCAGCGCTATCTATTCCGATGCCCTCCTGTCCTATCAGGACTTGAAGCCCACTTTCGCCCACCAAGTCATTGACCATGCTGAGTCTTACGTTGATGGACAGATTCACACCAACGGACTCGAAAACTTCTGGAGTTTGCTCAAGCGTGGAATCAAGGGAACCTACGTGAGCGTGGAACCTTTCCACTTGTTCCGGTATCTGGATGAACAGGTGTTCCGGTATAACTTTCGGGAACTTGCTCACGATGGACTTCGATTTGAGCAGGTTGCCTCGCACCTCCTCGGAAAGCGCCTGACCTATGCCGAACTGACCGGCAAGGTCGCTGCGATGCCTAGCCTGCCCAACTAGACTACCTGCAGGAAGCGGAGGATTTCCTAGCCTTCTTCCGCTCTTTCGCTTTCTTCTCAGCGTCCAGCTTGGCTTTTACCTGGCCATGCGGAACGGCGACTAATTGCCGCGTCAGATTCTCAAAAGTCTTGTATTCCGTACTCTTTTTGCTTTTCATGACAAGGATATAGCCAGAAACCGCATGAAATCACGGACGCGAGCTAGCACCACTTTAGCCCCCGCAGCATTGTAGTGGAACCGCGCGCCTTGAGGGGAGAGGGACCGGTATCGTGGCTCGCTTACTTCACTGAGTCAAGTATATTATTGCCCTTGTAAACGCGGATTCTAAAGGACTTAGATTTTCTGTAAGTGACCTGGAATCAACAGTTGCGCGATTTTCCGTAAATGCTGATTCTAAACGGGTTACAGTTGCACCGAAATTGTGCAAACGCTGGGGCTCCAACAAGCTTCGGGTCTCTGCCTAGCCGCAATACTGTTCACTTAAGGATGCGGATGCATTTTGCGATTCTGAGGCATTTGCTTGCCACTTGGTGCCTCGGCCGCAATGGGTATTTGCTCATCTTGCGCTTTACGCCCCGCGGATTCCATCGTTTGCGGCTGGAGACAACGCGTTCTTCGAGTATTTCGTCAAGAATCGTGTGATGAAGATTTTTTCTCGCCGGAGGGGGGAATAGCGTCCCAGACCGACAACTTACGGCGAACTACGCGTACCGCGTGGAGAAAAGAGAGTCGGTCCGGATCTTCCGCAACCGACAAAGCCGCTTCGTGCATCAGCTGGCGAACGGCGAAGTGTGCCAGCAAGAAGCCATAGAACTCCTGGCGTACCAGTTCCGGGGTTTTGCTGCGCAGGACAATCTGACGCCCCCGGAGATGGGTCTTCAATTCATCAAACGTGTTTTCGATCTCCCACCTTTCGTGATAAAGCGCGGCCAGTTCTTCGGCCGGCGCCTGCAGCGGATCCAGGATGGTAGTGACCAGCCGGTAGATCGGTTCGACGTCGGGCAGGCCTTCCAACTGATAGTCAATGACTCGAACTCGTGCGCCTTTGGTTTTGTGCCGCGCATCCTTTTCGGAAGGGTAGATGGCACTGATATAAGAACCATCGCTCAATCGTTCGCGTACCTCAAGTCGCAGGTGCTTGCGCACTCGCCAGAGCAATTCGCAACCGCTTGCCTGGGCTTTGGTCCACAGCTGAAAACCGAAGAAAAAGCGATCCGCCAAACACAGCATCCCGGGCTTCAGTTGGGGGACCACCTCCTTAGCCAGAGTGATCTCGCCAGTAGCGTAGCTTCCCATCCGGCCACCCAGCAACACATGCGTGCCATTCTCCAAAAGCGCCACGAAGCGCAACTGCGGATAAGCACTCGATCCGCGGCTGGCGGCGGGACGCCCAAACTCGTATTCATTCTCCTCGGTGTCGGCCACATCCAACGTGCTGCCGTCCAGGCTAATGAGTCGCCACGTTCGATAGCGCGCCCCGCGGGTCTTCTCCGAAGCGATCGGTACAACGACCTGTTCATATAGCCGACGCAAAGGTTCCGCGCCCAGACGTGAGCGAGCTTGCGAAATGCCGCTCTTGCCGGTGGCCCGGACGGTTTCCTCTGGCTTGGTCAGCCACTGGATGCCTTCGAGCAAACAGCGCAGTACTTCCCGATAGGAAGACTGCATGTAGAGCGCCAGTGCGATCACGTAGTACACCACCAGATGCGCTGGCAGTTCTCTTTGCCGGATACTGGCCTTATTCGTCTCGGCCAAAATCGAATCAATTTTCTCTCGAGGGATGGCTCGGCTAACCACCCCAAGGCTGATGTAATCCGTGATGCGGCTTCCCGTGGGCAAAGTGGCAAGAGTCCGAGCCATAGCGATATTCTGTCCTCCTGCCAGACAGAATACTCTATGATTCCTCAAGTGAACAGTATTGCGGCTAGCCGAACTTTCGCAGCTGAGCACATCTGGGCCGGTTAAGTGCTTTGGAATCAGTCGAGGTTAGGGAAAGGTCTTCACCACAAATTGGCTCCTACCGGACGGGTTGTCTCTCGATTTTGTAGCTTTCTTTTTGCGCCACCAGGCGCGGTGACGGTTGGCTCGGCAGCGATAGTTTCAATTTCTCGATCAGCACCTTGGTGTCGAGAGAAGGCTGTGTGTAGCGCGGCAGAATCAGCCAACGTTCATCGACCGTGGGAATCCACACATCGATCATTTTGATTTCCGCCAACTTCTCCAGCACCGCCGTGGGTGTCAACCCCGGGGCGTGCAGCAACAGGCGCTGCTTCAGGGTTATCTGCAAGCAGTAAGCGAGAAAGGCGATCAGAATGTGCGCGTCGGCGCGATGCTCCAATTGGTGACGGATCGGACGTATGCAGAGTTCGCTTTTGAGCGATTTAAATACCGCTTCGATGTGGGTCAACTGCACGTAGCGCGTCCACAGCACGCGGGGATCTCCGGCGGTAAGGTTGGAGCGCAGCAAGTAGTGTCCGTCGCGCCATTCCGCCTCCTGGAGCTTTTTCTTCTCCACACGGAACTGGAAGGTCTCCCGCGTCACCTGCTGGTCTTTCTCTGGCACTTCGAGGTGCACGAAGTGGAATGCGCGGCCCGCGGTTGCTTTGGCGGCGCCCACACGCATCAACAACTGGTCGCGAGAAGGAAGGTTTCGGCGCATGCCACGAAGTTTTTTGAGCAAGCGAGCCAAACGTTTGCGCCGCATGGCGGTCTCTTTGGCTTTTCTTCCTTCACTCTTGGCCAACACATAGAGTTCGCCGTCCTGCTCAAACAGTTTTACGTCCACCGAATCTCGAACCTTCTGCCAGGGCAGATCCAGCCACTTCTTCTCATACTGTTGGATCTTGCCTTTCGGTGTACCCACCAGATAGAAAATCTCGCGTGCCGGGTCTCGCATCTCCTGCAAAATCTCTTCGGTCGGAATGCCGCGATCCATCACCCACATGCGTTTTGCTTTCCCGTAGGTCTTCTCGATCTTGTCGAGAAAACCGCGCAGGGTGGTGCGACCGCTGGTATTGCCATCCATCACTTCGTAGGCCAACGGAAAACCATCGGTGGTAATCACCAGTGCAATCACCAGCTGCAAACAGTCCGTCCGTTTATCTGGACTGTGACCGTACTTGGCCTTGGGGTTCTCTTCCATGGCGCCTTCAAAGTACGTGCTGGTCAGGTCGTAGAGCAGCACTTCGAATTCCGCCTTAAACAGATCGGCCCACTTCTGGCGCAGCCACAGAAAGAGTTCCTGTTTATGTTCGAGCACGCGGTCCAGGCAACGATACAAGCGATCCTTTTCGGCCACGGCGAAGTCCGTTCCCAACAGCGCATCCATGGCGGTGGTCAGGTACCACTGGCGATGGACACGAAACTCGCTCGTCGGATCCAGCAGCTGGCTCACCACCAGGAGCTGCAACACTTTTTCCCAAGGAACCTCTTCCCGTGTTCCCGTAAGGCGAGCGTCCCAAAACTCATGCAAACCCAGTTGCTGCCACAATTCGCACGCCAACCAGCAGCTACCGAATAGGCGAGGACGTCGCAGTTCGAGACCGCTCAGTTTCACTTGCAGAATATCGATGGCATCGGCGGGAATCTCGCGGTCGTCGGGAAACAGACTCAAGTTTGCATACTCTTGCTGCTGTTCATCAAACACGGACAACGTCTTGCGCCATGCTACTTGTTGTTGATCGTTGATCTCGCCGAGATAGAGAACGGTTCGCTGCACCGTTTTGTCGGAAGCGAGGCGATGGTTTTCTACGATGCTGAAGTAGCGATGATCTTTACCGTCTTTTTTTCGATGGATGCTGCGCAGAAACATGCTGACGGAAGCGTGCCAGAAATCCAGGGGCAAAGGGAAGACACTTGGTCTTCACTCTACGGTTTTTTCAGAGCGCGGCGATGGAAACACACGAGTTAACTGCGAACATGATGGCACAAATACCGAAAATCGTCCCCAGCTGCGAAAATTCGGCTAGCTGGCTGGTGCTGGCTGGAGCTGTTTTGGCCAGGATTGCGGCGTCGGGTAAAAGCGCACAGGCTGAAGCCTGTGCCACCAAAAGCAAAAAACGCCAATCTCGAGATTGGCGTTCCCGGGCACAAGACACAATGTTGCCCGATTACTATTATGAATGGGGAGTTATCGATTGTCAAGCGAGGAAAGAGGATTGGGGCTGAGAGTGCCTGATTGGAGGTCTGAGTTTAGAATCGACGAGGCGAGGGTTTAGAGATGAAGCTGAACAAAAAATTCAGGGCTAAGTTACAGAAAAGCAGGGCAAAAGGTGGCTGGACGTTTGTGGTGTGGCCCAGCTCGGTGAAGTTTTTTGGGACGCGTGGATTGGTGAAAGTCAGAGGAAAAATCGATGGTCATCCGTTTCGGAGTTCGTTTATGGCGATGGGGAACGGCATCCACATGCTGCCGATAAAATCAGAGATACGCCAGGCGATCGGGAAGGAAAGAGGGGACACCGTTGCCGTGGTGTTGGAAGAGCAGATAGAGAAGTGGTCGTAAGATGAAGACTTAGCCTCAAAAAATGGGGCTGGGGCACCCGCCGTGCTTTGTTGGCACCATGAGCGCTTGAAGTTACTCACCATGTTTCTATGCGGAGTCCGTCTACGTCTCTGAAATGGTCGTCGCGGGTGGCTAAGGTCAAGCTATGCTGAAATGCGCTAGCGGCGATCCAGATGTCGTTCTCAGGAATGGGCCGACCTTTTAATCGCAAACGGTCCTTGATCTGACCGTACCGCCTGGATATCTCCGCATCGCAGCTTAGGATCGCGACAGCAGCGGCGAATTCTTCGATTCTGGCTTGGTTAGCCACCGCTTGCGCTGACTTGCGGGCGCCGTAGTGGAGTTCGCCCAATACTGTGCTGGAGACAAAGATCACGGATTCGGTGACGTGCTGTATAACTGCTTTCTCCGCGGCGAAAAAAGCGATGATGATGTTCGTGTCGAGGAGGACTCTACCAGGCATTCGGATCGATCTTTTCGCAGCCCTCTTGGATGGCACGCGACATGGCGTCGAGGTCCGTGGGGGCAATGCAGCCGCTGAAGTGCAGGATGTTCTTACCGGGCGTTCCGCTAGGTTCGGTCAGGTGGCGCGCGAAGTCCAGGACCTTGCGCTGGTGAGGAGCGTCCAGGCGATCCACTTGCTCGATGATTTCGTCTTTGACAGTCTTTGTCACGATGAATTCAATTTAAGTAAGGGCACCCTCAATGTCAAGCGCGCAGGCATCACACTCAGATTCTGCCAGAGAGTCAATTCGTGTTCTGGAATTAACTGTTACCGCATGGACTGTGGTTCAACTTGTCTGACGCCTGGCGCGACGAATCACACGGCCGATCAGGGATTCTTCATTCTCTAGAAGGTGCTGCGCCTCGGAGAATGAAAGTATGGAACGGTTTAGGGAATTGGCGATGGCAAGGAGAGCGGTCATCTTTTCCTCGAAATCGCCTTCGGCCCACGGGCTCGGCTTGACGACAGGCCGGCCTGAATTGTAGTGGTCCGAGCCGAAGAGGCGATTCTTGTCCGCGTCGTGCAGCGAGGAGTCCGTCTCTTTGTAGGCAGCGTAGTTTATACCATTAATGACCAAATTACGCGCTTCGTCAGGCGTCACGAAGGAATCCTACAGTCTTTCGTTGGTGTCCCGGGAATTTTGTCGTTTGTCGCGCAGCCGCACGAGGGAATCATCCTGAACTTCCATCAGCGCGTGAAGCCGCGCAATCTCATTGAATTCGGTTTCGTTCGGCGGCGGAACATCGGGCTCCAATAGAAAATCGCAGAGAACGTCCAGCGCGAGGCCAAATTCGCGATGTTCGAGGAATTCGTCGAACAGGGCTCTATACGTTTCGCTCTTCCCTCCGCTTGAGAAAATGGGGCGCAACGCTTCTAAGCGAGCGCGCAACGCAGCACATTCCGATTCCCGGTCTGGCCTGTTGAAGCGCATCAGAAGCGGTCGGCGGTGCCGGAGAGTTCTAGGGGATGAGGGACGTACTCGCCCGGCTTCTCGCCGCAGAGGCGGGGGGTGGGGAACATTTTGGTGGGATTGGCGAGTTGGAGGGGGTCGAAGGCGCAGCGGACTCGGTGCATGGTGGCCAGGTCGGGTTCGGCGAACATTTTGGACATCATTTTCTTTTTGTCTTCGCCGACGCCGTGCTCTCCGGTGATGGAGCCGCCGGCGGCGATGCAGATTTCGAGGATGAGATTCGAGAGGGTTTCGGCGACGTGCTCCTGGCCGGGGATGCGGCGGTCGTAGAGGACCATGGGATGGAGATTGCCGTCGCCGGCGTGGAAGACGTTGGCGACGCGGAGGCCGGCTTCACGGCTGAGACCTTCGATTTGCGTAAGGACTTGCGGCAGCGCGGTGCGCGGAATGACGCCGTCTTGGACGATGTAGTTGGGCGAGATGCGGGCCATGGCGGCGAAAGCGGCTTTGCGGCCTTTCCAGACGAGGGCGCGCTCGGCTTCGGATTGCGCGACGCGGATTTCGCTGGCGGAGTGGGCGCGGCAAATTTCGCTGACATGCGTCATGAGCGCGGCGACTTCGGCGACGGGGCCGTCGAGCTCGACGAGGAGGAGCGCGCCGCACATCGGATAGTTGGCGTGGACGGCGGCTTCGGAGGCTTGGATGGCGAGGCGGTCCATCATTTCGATGGCGGCGGGCAACATGCCAGCGGCGATGATGCTGCTGACGGCGGCGCCGGCTTCGCTGGTGGACGGAAACGCGGCGAGGAGAGTTTGCACGGCTTCGGGGCGCTTGACGATGCGGAGAATCATTTTGGTGGCGATGCCGAGCGTGCCTTCGGAGCCGACGAAAACGCCGAGGAGATCGTAGCCGGGCGCGTCGAGCGTTTTTCCGCCGAGATGGACGAGCGAGCCGTCGGGGAGAACGACTTCGAGGCCGAGGACGTGCGTGGTGGTGAAGCCGTATTTGAGGCAATGCGCGCCGCCGGAATTTTCGGCGACGTTGCCGCCGATGCTGCACGCGGATTGCGAAGAGGGATCGGGCGCGTAGAAATAGCCTTGCGGCTGGACGCGGGCGGTGACGTCGAGATTGATGACGCCGGGCTCGACGACGACGCGGGCGTTGGGGAGATCGACTTCGAGGATGCGGTTCATGCGCGTGAGGCTGATGACGATGCCGTTTTCGACGGGCATCGCGCCGCCGCTGAGGCCGGTGCCGGAGCCGCGGGCGACGAAAGGAATTTTTTCGCGATGGCAGAGGCGGAAGATGGCTTGGACTTCGGCGGTGGAGTTGGGAAGAAGGACGGCGCGAGGCATGGCGCGGAGATAGGCGAGAGCGTCGCATTCGTAGGTGTGGAGTTCGTCGGGAGAAGTGATGAGGTGGCGGGGGCCAACGATGGAGCGGAGTTCGGTGAGGATTGAGGAGTCCATGTTTAGCTGGGGAAAGGATACTACGGCGGGGAACGGATGGGGAGTTGGGAGCAGCGGCCTTACTCGTCCAAAACAAATGTCAGCAATGATTTATTGACCTTGATTTTACGGTTGTGGTACTCGATGAAGCCCAGTTTCCTAAATTTGTTCATGAAGAAATTCACGCGAGAGCGTGTAGTGCCGATGATTTCCGACAAAGTCTCCTGAGAAACAGGGGGCAGTTCGTCGACTAGCTGGTGCTGCACACTTCCATAGCGGCCGAGCGCGAGTAGCGCGCGGGCGAGCCGCTTCTCGGACGAGTTGAAGAGCTGATCGATCAAAGCTTCCTCGACGCGATTTTTACGATTGAGTATAAACCCGACAAAAGAGTCCGATAATTTGTCCCGTGTACGGATCATCCTAGAAGCTATTGCACAACCCTCCGTAAGACGATCATGAAGCAGGCGATATGAAAGAACGCGCGATAGATCGTGAGCGAGCGGTCGTAGCGCACCACCAGGCGGCGGAAGTTTCCGAGCCAGGCATTGGTGCGTTCGACGATCCAGCGACGTCGGTACCGCCGCAGCGCTCGACCATCTTGTGTCGCCGCTTTCTTGCGGCTGGAGCGATGCGGCGCGATCAGTTCGATTCCGCGCTGTGCCAGCCGCTCGCGCAACGGATCGCTGTCGTAGGCTTTGTCGGCGATCACGCGCAGCGGTTTCTGCCGAGGACGCCCTGCACGATGACACCGACCTACGCGGATCGTCGCGAGCGTTGTTTCCGCGAGCCGAACTTCCGCTGGGGATGCAGAGTGAAGGTACTCTCCCAAAGGAAGACCGCGGCCGTCGACCACCACCATCCACTTCGTCCCCTTGCCCCGCTTGGTTTTTCCCACTCCGCAGCCCCTTTTTTCGCGGGAGCAAAGCTCCCGTCCAAGAACGATTCGCTCCACTTTAACTGCTGGCATTCGTTCAATTCGCTTAGAAACGCGCGCCAGACTTTCATCCAGACGCCCTGCTCCTCCCAGTCCCGCAGCCGCCGCCAGCAGGTCGAGGGATGCGGATACTCCTCGGGCAAGTCCTGCCAGCGGGCCCCACTCCGCAGAATCCAGAGAAGCCCTTCCAGCACGCGACGGTTCTCGATCCACGGACGGCCACCCTTGCAGTGCTTGCGCGGTTTGGGAAGCAAGGGAGCGATTTTCTTCCACTGCACTTCCGTCAGCAACGGACCCGACCGGGCCATCGGCCCTCCTTCGGCGCTGCTGACTCTGCTTATCTCTCATCCGTGAAAACTCAACTACCTTCTTTTCATGAGCCTGTACTAGGTTATGCAACAGCTTCTAAGCAATTCGTTTTTGTCGATGGCAAGAATGGAAGTCGGCGTAATGGCGGTAGCCGTGCCCACGCGGAGAGACTGACCCGCCATGCAGCCTTCGCCAAAAAAATCGTTCGGACCAAGCATCGCGACTACAGCAACTTACCCGCCGCGCTGACCATTGAGAATTTTACGTTGCCCTTTTGGATGTACATGACGCTGTGGGCCGCGTCACCTTGGTTGTAAATCAGCTCGTCTTACTCAAACTCAGCAACCTTCCTTGCCATGCCCGAAGTATGGAAAAAGGTCTGAGGTTGGAGGGATTCCGTATTGGTTTTCTTGATTTTCATGCGGGCGCCAGTAGTGGCCCAGCTGGAAGTGAATTCAGTTCGTACCCTTTCCCAGTGTTTCGACTGGCAGGAAGCAGAGGATCTGCTGCTTTAATTGCGCATCCACTTCGTCCGCGATAGTTACAACGTCCGGAAGCAACTTGCTGAATATCACGCGATGCTCATTCTCGTGCAGCGTCGAGAAAATGCTGACCTGCAGAATTCGGGATTCATCCACGACCATGGCGGCGGTGTAGCCTTGTTTGAGCCGCAGCTCTCCGTGATGACTCGCAGCGACCGAAACGGGAGCTTTTGCTCCCTTGTCGAGGCGCAGCCTGGCGATCACGTCATGGAGGAGTCTAGGAAGATGGCCGGTTCGTTCCTGGAAGTTCAGGCGGATTCGGGAGAGTTCCGGCTCTTTCTCGACAAGCCCCATCCACTCCTGAATCGTGGGGTCGAGTTGCTGTTCGAGAATGTCGGCCACGGACTCTGTACCCGCGGAAGCAGCGAGGGCCTCGTTGGCGCCCACGGGTGGAACTGAAGTTTTCGTCAAAGGGAATCTCCTCTTATCCACACTTAGTATCCCAGCCTGGCAGCGGCAGGTCTGTCCTATAAGGGATACGTTCCAAATGGGACAAGCGAGCTTCGGGAAAAGCGATTCCGGGAAAGACGTCAGATACATTCGGAGGGCGCTGTGAAATGGAATGATTAGCTAGCGAAACTGGCAGGGAATTGGTTGTAGCGACGCTGGGGACTAGTGCTGGAGCCGCGCGCAACAAAGAGAAATTTTCTCGCGCTGGCAGATACGGAGGATGGCCTGGACTTCGGCGGTGGAATCGGGGAGAAGTACAGCGCGAGGCATAGCGAGGAGATAGGCGAGAGCGTCGCATTCGTAGGTGTGGAGTTCGGTGAGGAGGGAGGAGTTCATTTAGTGAATGCAAGCAGAATAGTACGTCGCTGCAGGAATGGAAAGTGGAGGGGTCCAGATGTGCAGATACTCCCGCCAACTCCCCGCGAGGGTTAGTGTCGTTTCAGCAATCCATCCACATCGACACTGACCATGCCGTCGGTAAAAACAAGGTTCTTCGCGGCGGGATCTATTTCGTAGATAAGCTGTAGCTGGCCCATTTCGGGACTGATGGCGATAGGATCCCACAAATCATTAATCCAAGGGCCAACAATCGCCTGGGCCATAGACGGCGGGCCGCAGAGTGAGTATTTGGCGTCTTCGACCCACCACCCGCCGTAGCGGTAGCTCCTGCCCTGCGATACGGCGCCTTCCTGAGTTTCCTTGGCGAGGTTTTCACGGACCACCAGAGCCTCGCGATCCAACCGGACGCATTCAGCATGGCGGAGCTCGAAATGGAGCACGAGAAGCGTCTTGCCCTTGTTGCGTCCGACCGGCCCGTTGTGCGGAACGTCCTGGGCCAGGGCTGGGGCAGCGGGAAATGTGATGATCGCGCTGTTGCGCGTCTCGGCTTTGACAAGGTAGCCCGCACCAGTTTCCCGGGTCTCAGGCCGCGCAGTTGGTGGGACTTGCCGAGACGCGAGTGCAGCGCCGGCGCAGATGCAGAGCATGCAGACTAGTACAACGGGAAGAGAACGGCGCTGCAAACTATGGACTCGCATAGCAAATGGACTGCGGTAAAGAAGAGTAACACAGCTCTCTGGTTTGGGACAGATGGCTGTAGAACGCCGAACGGGAAACTGATCCATCCACGAACCAAAGACAGATGGCCAGTGCCGCGCTGTGACGCGGCGGGAGCAGCAAGCCCTTCCTCTAGACCGGGCGAACAGTCAGTGGATGAAGGTGAGGCCGTGGGGGATGAATTGGGGGAAGACGTAGGCGTAGAGCATGACGATGACGCCGACGATGGAGGCTAGGGCCACGGAGTGCCAGAAGACGAAGCGGAAGATGGAGCCTTCCTGGCCGACCTGGTTGGTGGCGGCGGTGGCGATGGTGATGGATTGCGCGTCGATCATTTTGCCCATGACGCCGCCGGCGGAGTTGGTGGCGGCCATAAGGACGGGGCTGAGGCCGAGCTGCTGCGCGGTGATTTTTTGCAGGCCGCCGAAGAGGACGTTCGAGGAAGTGTCGCTGCCGGTGAGCGCGACGCCGAGCCAGCCGATGAACGCACCGAAGAAAGGGAAGAACCAGCCGGTGCGCGTGAAGGCCAGGCCGAGGACGGCGTCCATGCCGGAATAGCGCGTGACGAAGCCGAGGCCCAACATGCAGGTCATGGCGAGGATGGCGAAGCGGAGACGGAAGAGCGTGCGGCCGAAGATTTGGGAAAGTTGGCCGGCTTGAGGCCGAGAAGCAGGCCTGAGATTAGAGCGGCGAGGAAACAGGCGGAGCCGGTGGCGGTGAGCCAGTTGAAATCGAACTTGGCGGCTTCGGCGGTGGGCTGGGCGACGACGGGCTGCGCGCGGTAGACGGCTTTGTGGAGATAGGGAAC
>CAWJJR010000015.1:0-36459 GCA_963843265.1 uncultured Acidobacteriota bacterium
GCCCCCGGTTCAAATCCGGGCGCCCCGACCATTTTATTCCCGATTTTCAATCTACTGTTTGAACGCTCGGAATTTCCAACGGCGGGGCCCAATGTCCGCTACGGTCTGACTTACCTTCTCGAATATCCGCTACGAGCCCTTGTTGGTTTGTATCGAGAAACATTCACTATTTTTTCGGTTTATCAAGGCTGGGATTCGGTACGAAACGGTAACCAATGCTGCGAACCGTAAGTAAATAGCGCGGTTTGGAGGGCTCCGGCTCGATATACCGCCGCAAGCGCACGATGAAATTGTCGATGGCTCGCGTGTCGGTGTCTTCGTGCAGATTCCAGACATCCTGCAACAACTGTTTGCGGGAAATGGCGCGCCCGCTGTTCTGGATGAGATAGCGAAGCAAGTCTGCTTCCATCATCGTCAAAGGAATGACTTGCTCGCCTACCCTCAATTGCAAGTTCTGAAAGTCCACGGCCTTGTCGTCGAATCGAAAGACTTCCGGCACGGGCTCTTGGCTGGTGGTCCGAGCTACTTGGGCGGGTGCAGATTTGGCCAAGCTCAGCCAGTTCTTCCGCCGCAGCAGGCTCGTTATCCGCGCGATTAGAATCGCGAGATTGAAGGGTTTTGGTAGGTAATCGTCCGCGCCAGACTCAAACCCCTTGAGAACATCTTCGGGACGGCCGCGTGCCGTCAGCATAAGCAGCGGCGTGTAGTTCTGCGCTTTTCGTAATTCCCGCGCGACGGAAAATCCGTCCTTGCCGGGCAGCATGACGTCCAGCACCAGAGCATCGAAGCTTTCGTGCTCCTCCAATAGCTTCTTCAGCGCGTCCTCGCCGTTGTCCGTGATTTGCACCTTATGGCCTTCCGCTTCGAGATTGAAGCGTAGCCCTTCCGCGAGATGTGTTTCGTCTTCAACGATCAGTATGTGGCTCATGCGTGGTACACCCTGGGAAGACGTATCGTGAAAGTGCTGCCGCGCCCTTCGCCCTCACTCTCGGCGTAGGCGTCGCCGCCGTAACGGCGGGCGATCGACCGCACGATAAAGAGGCCGAGGCCAGTCCCCTTCACTTTATCCGTTTTGGAATTCGACGCGCGATAAAAGCGTTTGAAGATTCGCTTTACCTCGTTGCGCGGGATGCCGATGCCGCTGTCGTGGACGCGCAGCAAGACTGTGTCGAGATTGGGCGTGAGCAGATCCACAACAATGCTTTTCTTGTTCCCCGAGTACTTGATGGCGTTGTCCAGCAGATTGATCACGGCGATGCGGAGTTCCTCGGGATTTCCCAATACGATGATTTCCTCCGGCGACATCAGCCCGACGGAGAGCACACCCGGCGCCAGGTTTTGACGAAGGCGCGCGAGTGCCAGCACTTCGCCGACGATGGCGGAAAACCTCACTTCCTGCCAGTTCTTTCGCTCGGTGCCGTGACGGACTTCACCGGCTTTGAGCACCTGCTCGACGGTCCCGAGCAGGCGATCTGTGTCTTCCAGCATGATGCGGTAAAACTCGCGCCGCTTCTCTTCAGCCAAGTTCCGGCTCGCCAAAGTTTCCAAATACAGCCGGATGGATGCGATCGGGGTTTTTAGCTCGTGGGTGACGGCGTTGAGGAAGCTATCCTGCTGCTCATTGCGCCGGATCTCGCGGACGAGAAAGATGGTGTTGACCACCAGACCTGCAATCAGCAATCCAAAGAAGATAATGCCCAGAACGAGAGGAACAACCTGACGCCAATGGAAGATGATCCAGCTGACATTGAGCGCGACCGCGAGGGCGACAAGGCAAACCCCCAGCACGATGAAAAAGACGATCGCTTTGGTGCGGCGCGTGATGCGCATGACGCTTTAGTTTACGACATGCCCGCCCGTGCGCCACAGCAGCAGGAATAACAATGTTACTTTGCAGCTCGATGCAGGCCACGCGCGCTTCGCGTGAGCCACGGTTCAGTCCCCGCTAGTTATCAGCTGCGGAGCAACTGCCCGGGTAGCGTCAGCAGCTATCGTACTTGGCCGCACTGCCACTTCCCCGTGCGGCGCGAGCTTGTGCCGTTTGACGTCCCATGCCAGGCCGAGGGCTCGGAGAGCGCAAATCCCGTACCAGTTCAGGTCAATTTCGTACCACGCGAGACCGTGGCGCGCCGACTGCGGTACCGCGTGATGGTTATTGTGCCAGCCCTCGCCGAAGGTCAGCAGCGCGACCCAGAGGCTGTTCCTCGAGGTGTCATCCGTCAGGAAACGGCGCGAGCCCCACATGTGCGTCGCAGAATTGACCAGCCAAGTCGAGTGCAAGCCGAAAACAGTCCGCACGAAGATCCCCCACAAGAGACAGGACCAGCCGCCAATCGCGAAAATGGCAATTCCCAAAAGCGTCAGGGGAACCCAATGCCACTTGGTGATTAGTACATGAAATTTGTCTTTCCGCAGGTCGGGAACATAGGGCAAGAGATCCTTCACGCTGTTGTGCATGGCCTTCCCCGTCAGAATCCAGCCCATGTGCGCCCACAAGCCGCCGTCGCGCGGCGAGTGCGGATCGCCCTCTTTGTCGGTGTTCTGGTGATGCACCCTATGCGTGGCCACCCAGGCGATGGGACCGCCTTCGAGCGCCAGCGTCCCGCAAATGGTCAGAAAATACTCCATCCACTTCGGCGTCTTATAGCCGCGATGCGTGAGCAAGCGGTGATACCCCATGCCGATGCCGAGGCCCCCGGCAACGCACCAAAGAACAACGGCCAGGGCAAGGCCCTTCCATGTAAAGAAGAAGAGCGCGGCGATTGCGCCGATATGAAATGCAAGCATGAAAAGGGTAGTCGTCCAGTTGACCGGCTCGGAAAATGTTTTGTCGCGTGTAATGATGTCCATGATTCCCAACGTAACACGCGTAGCGCCGGACTTCTGTAATAGTTGTGTAATCCCTCGAACAGCCTGTCCACAAACATCGCTGCAAGAACCTAAGGCTCTACTTATCATTCGCGACGGACCTGTACGTTTGGCCAGCGTGTCCGGGTTCACGCGATGGACGCTCTGCAACCGCTCTAATGGGAGTTGCACCAACTTCCCCATTGTGTGTTAAGAAGTTTCTATCTATCGCGTCTTAGGTAGTAGAGAAGCCGGGGAGGGACGCTTGGCGGCCGCGATAGAAAACATTATGGTGACGCAACCGGCCGCGGAGCTTGAGGAGCTATTTCGAGCACATCATTCCTGTGTCCTCAAAGCCGCCTACCGCATAACGGGTAGCATGGCGGACGCCGAGGACGTTGCACAATCTGTATTTCTCCGATTGGCCCGCGGAACTATCGACAATAGCCGCATCTCAAATCTGCAAGGTTACTTGCAGAGATCGGCAGTCAATGCCGCGTTGGATTTAATCCGCTCGAGGGGCCATCGAGAAACCGTCCCAGTGGAAACGGCCGACGAGCTTCACGCCAATCCAAGCCTTTCGCCTGAGCGCTCGCACTCCTCATCGGAAATGAAACGGTTGCTGCGCCGCGAGCTGGCCCAATTAAATCCCCGCGCAGCCGAGATGTTCACATTGCGCTACCTCGAAGGTCTCGATAATCCCGAAATTGCCCAAATGATGAAGACCTCGCAGGCGGTGGTCGCCGTAATGCTGCATCGCACGCGCGCGCGGCTCAAGAAGGGCCTTCAAGGATTCAGGAAAGGTGCATCATGAAATTTTTTCGGTCGAAAAAAGACGTATTCCTAGATCAAGCAATCGCTGAACTTCGCGGCGAAGAACCGGACGCCAGGACTCTCTCTGCGTCCGCCGAGCGCGTGTGGCAGAAGGTGCAAGCCGCCGAAGGCGAAGAATCCGCGACGAACGCTCTACAATCCATTCGCGGCTGCGACGATATCCGCTCTCTATTGCCGGCTTTTCATCAGCATGAGCTGACTCCTGCCCGCGCTCTCCTCGTCGAAGATCACCTGCGCGAATGCGTTGCATGCCGTTCCTATGCACATGGCCGCGGAGTTGCCGGCGCGGCGCGCATCGATTGGCGGATGGAACCTACGTCGCGCGGTTTTCAGTGGAGCTTTGCCAAACTTGCTTCCGTGGCAGCAGCGGCGGTCTTGCTTGTCGCACTGATCTGGGCTGGCCGCAACTTTTGCTTCGCGGGCCCTCCAGGCAGCCGCGCGCGTATCGACTCGATCGAAGGGCAGGCCTTTCGTATCGGTTCTGCCATCGACCGCCCGATTAAAGTAGGCGACGAACTCAGCCAGGGCGAATTTATTCGCACCGCCGCAAATTCCCGCGCCAAAGTGCGGCTCTTCGACGGCTCGCAAGTGGAAATGAATCAGCGCGCTGAACTGGCCATCACCGCGAGCCTGCGGGACGCCACTATCCATCTCGATCAAGGCAGCATCATTGTGCAAGCGGCCAAACGGCACTCCGGACATTTGTATGTCAGGGCCCCGGATTGCACGGTCGCGGTGACCGGCACGGTCTTTTCCGTAAACTCCGGCACCAAAGGCTCCCGCGTAGCTGTGATCGAAGGCGAAGTCCACGTTAAGCATGCTGGTTTGCTTTCGATTCTGCACTCGGGCGATGAGATGGCCACGACGCCGAGCGTCGGCCTCGTTCCCGTTCGCGACGAGATTGCCTGGAGCAGCGATCTGGATCACCAGCTCGCTTTGCTTGCCGAATTTTCTAAGCTGCGCACCAAACTAAACGCAATTCAGACCCCCGGCCCTAGGTATGAAAGCAAGATTCTTCCTCTACTGCCGGCGGACACGGTCCTCTATATCGGTATCCCCAATCTTGGAGACGCGCTCCAGCAAGCGAATCAAATCTTTCAGCAGGAGCTCTCGCAAAGCAAAGTGCTGCAGGATTGGTGGAACAAAAGCGGTAACTCGAATCAACATCCAACTCCCCAGGAGCTGATCGATCAAATTCAAGCCATAAGCCAGTACCTGGGCGACGAGGTGGTGATTACCGCCAGAGGAGGTTCGCCATTCAACGACGGCGGTCCCTTGCTTCTCGCCGCAGTGCGGCAGCAAGGCC
The DNA here is from genome assembly GCA_963843265.1 of uncultured Acidobacteriota bacterium. Taxonomy (GTDB): domain Bacteria; phylum Acidobacteriota; class Terriglobia; order Acidiferrales; family UBA7541; genus Acidiferrum. The sequence continues at coordinate 4,988 of CAWJJR010000015.1, forward strand.
TGAAAGATTTCTTGCAAAATCACTTTGCCGACGCCGTGTCGAGCTCTCAAGGTATGCATAATGTGCAGGTGGTGGACTTGCAGTCGCTCTCTTCTCTTTCCAGTGATAAACACGGAATGATCATGCTGGTCAGGCCTGACATGCTGGTGGTCGGAGGCAATGCCGCTTCGGTTCAGCAAATGAACGCGCAGCTTGACGCCGGTGCAAACGTCTTCGCCGGAACGGATTTTGGCCAACGCATCACTCAGGTTTACAGTCACGGCACCGAAACTGTAGTCGCTGCAAATCTTGGCCAAATTTTAAACTCCAGCCATGCTGAGCAGCAGGATTCAAATGCTCTTCGCAACAGCGGCTTCAACGACATTAAGTACTTGATCGCGACGCGCGGCGAGTCTGCCTCGTCCGGCCAGGGCGACAACCGCATCTCGCTGGAATTTACCGGCCAGCGCCACGGCATCGCTTCCTGGCTCGCCGCTCCTGCGCCCATGGGCTCGCTGGACTACGTTTCCGCGAACGCAGGCGCGGCCATTTCTTTTGTTACGAAACAGCCCGCGCTCATGTTGGACGACATTTTCAACACAGTCGGCGCCTCCGATCCCAACTTCAGCCAAGGGCTGGCGAAGGCAAATTCGGAACTCGGTTTGGATATCCGCAACGATTTGGCTAGCGCTCTCGGCGGTGAGATGACTTTTGCTCTCGATGGCCCCGTTCTTCCCACGCCTTCCTGGAAAGCGATCATCGAGGTCAATGATTCGGGCGCGCTGCAAGTTGCCATGGATAAGCTGGTGCAAGCCGCCAATCGGGAAGCGCAAAAGTCGAACCTGCCCGGATTAACAACCAGCCAGGAACAGGTCGGAGGCCGAACGTTCTACACGATTCAAGCGCAAACTGTCGGTCTCACGACCGAGTACGACTACACTTTCGCGGACGGCTACATGCTTATGGCGCCCTCTCGAGCGCTGCTGCTCGCCGCGCTGCAAACTCATGCAAACGGCACGTCGCTGGCACGCTCTGCTTCGTTTCAAACGCTCCTGCCCAGCGACATCCATGCGAATTTTTCCGCCATGCTCTATCAAAATCTCAGCCCCATTTTGCAGCCGCTCGCAGCTCAGCTTACTTCCGGTCAGTTGGCCATGGTTCAGCAACTGGCAGCCGATGCCAAACCCAGCGTATTCTGTGCGTACGGAGAGAGTGACCGGATCGAAGTAGCCAGCACCGGCAAGCTCTTGGACTTGAACCCGAGTCTGCTAGCGTTAACCCATATTCTGCAGCAGGCGGCGCGTGGAACTTCGCGCAGTCCGAATCCGTAATGAATTGTAGATGAGCAACCCAACCATTGAGCTCGACGGGCTCGAAGTCCAACTTGGCGGCCGAACCATTCTTCACGGTCTCACCGGCGTTTTGAAGAGCCGCGCCATCGGACTGCTGGGACCAAATGGCGCAGGCAAGTCCACGCTCATCAATACGCTTCTGGGTTTTCACTCGCCGTCAAAGGGCAGTGCCCGCGTGCTCGGCATCGACTCTCTCACCGGCGGCAAAGCGCTTCGCTCGCTTGTCGGGTATATGCCGGAGAATGACGCGTTCATTTCAAAAATGTCCGGCGTCCGCTTCGTTCGCTACATGGCGGAGATTTCCGGTCTTCCGGCCGAACAAGCGATGGAGCGCGCGCACGAAGCTTTCGTCTACGTCGGTTTAGGCGAGGCGCGTTATCGCCCTGTGGGAACGTATTCTCTCGGCATGAAACAATTGGCCAAGCTGGCCCAAGCGATCGCTCATGGCCCCAAGGTCCTGATTCTTGACGAACCGACCAACGGCATGGATCCGCCTGCACGCAAACGCTTGATCGAGCTCATTCGCGAAATCCGGGAAGCCAGCGACATTTGCTTGCTACTTTCGTCGCATCTTCTGCGCGACGTGGAAGAAACCTGCGACGAGGTGCTCATCCTTCGCAACGGAAAAATCGCGTCGATTTGCAATCTCGTGGAGGAGCGCCGCGCCAATCGCAAGTTCCTCGAGCTTGAAACTGTCGGTGCTGAAGGCACATTCACTTCCACGCTCGAAAGCCTCGGATGCGAATGCGCGGTGTTCACCAACGGGCGCATCAAGGTGGTCATGCCGGACAGTGTTGAAATTCGCGAAGTGTTCAAAGTCGCGGCAGACCGCGGCGTGCAGATTCGCCGGATGAATCACCGGCGCGATTCGCTCGAAGACATTTTCCTGAACGCCATGGAACAGACGGGAGCTGTCGATGGCCGTTTATAAGCGCAGATACAGCGCCTACACAGGCTCGCTGACGCCCGAATGGTCGCGCTTTTTCGTCCTCACGCGGTACGCCTTCGCGGACTTGTTCAAGTCCCGCTTCTTCGTTCTTCTCCTGATACTCAGTCTCATTCCAACGTTGTTTTTCGCCGGCTACATTTTCATCGCGAATAACAAAACCGTGCAATTGATGTTTCAAATGCGTTTTTCGGATGTTCTCACGGTAGAAACCCAGTTTTTTGTCATCATGATGATCGCCCAGACGCAGGCCGCCTTTCTCTTGAACTGCTGGGTCGGGCCAGTGCTGGTCTCGGGCGACCTGACAAACGGCGCGCTTCCCCTTTTTTTGAGCCGGCCATTTAATCGCTCCGATTACGTTTTTGGAAAACTCGCCGTACTTGGATTGCTGCTCTCTGCCGTTACGTGGGTTCCTTGCTTGCTCTTGTTTAGTCTGCAGTCCGGCTTGGCCAAAAGTGGCTGGCTGTGGTCGCATTTGTGGATGGTTGTCCCGATTATTTTGTGCTCAGCCATTTGGATCTTAATGCTTTCCATGATTTCTCTCGCCGTATCGGCTTGGGTCAAGTTGCGAATCGTCGCTACCGGCGTAATCTTCATCTCGCTCCTTATCCCGGCGGGCCTCGGCGCGATGTTCGATGCCATCATGGGCACCTATTGGGGCGGACTCCTGAATTTCTCGGAACTATTCAAGCGAATCCTGATGCACTCATTCCGCACCGAATCGATCATGGGCGCCTTTACGCGTGGCGATCAAATCCCAATTCCGATGGCTTGGGCCATGCTGGTCCTCGTCTGCGTATTTTCGTTGTTCATTCTTAATGCCCGTTTGCGAGCGCGCGAGGTCGTGCGCGGATGACCCCCGGCGACCGCCAAATCGTTTTCGAAAATGTCTCCAAGTTTTACGGAGAAGTTCTTGGCGTGAACAAAGTGAACTTCTCCCTCGAGCCAGGAATCACCAGCCTCGTCGGGCCCAACGGCTCGGGCAAAACTACGCTGATGAATTTACTCACGGGTCTCATCAAGCCTTCCCGAGGCGCAATTTATGTCCTCGGCCTCACCACGCATCAGCCCGTCGAATTCTTCCGCCAAGTCGGCTACTGCACTCAATTTGACTCTTTCCCCCCTGGCACGAATGGCTACGATTTCATTTATTGGCCGCTTCGCCTCCATGGTTTTGCGAACGACCAGGCCGCCAAACTCACGAACGAAGCCCTCGAGCGCGCCGGCATGGCGCAAGTAGCTCGCCGCAAAGTGGCCGGCTACAGCAAAGGCATGCGCCAACGCATCCGCTTGGCTCAAGCGATCGCGCATCATCCTTCAGTGTTGGTTCTCGATGAACCTCTCAACGGCCTCGATCCCATGGCTCGCGCCGAATCGATCGCGCTTTTCCAGGCCATCGCCAAGCAGGGCATGCACGTCCTCATTTCCAGCCACATTCTGGAAGAGGTAGATCGCATCTCCGACCGCGTCGTGTTAATGAGCAGCGGTTACGTCGTCGCCGAAGGCCAAATTCGCGAGGTCCGCCAGGAAGTCCGCGATCATCCCATGCAAATTCTCGTGCGTTGCTCAAACGCGGCAAAGCTGGCCTCCGCCGCTTTCGAACTCGACCACGTCGTCGAAGCCAAAATCCTGACCGATGGCCAAAGTGTCCTCGTGCGCACGCGCGATGCGGAGCAGTTCTATCTCTTGCTGAACAAAATCGTCTCCGGCGGCTTGGTCGAAGTCGATGCTGTTGCCCCCGCCGACGATGACGTGAATTCTATCTATCAATATTTAATCGGATCGGATGGCGGTCCCGCATGAGCGCTCAAAATATATTGGCGCAGGCTCAGAAGACTTTCAAAGAACAGCCCTGGCGGCTTTTCGCCAGTCAGATCTCCGTTCTCGTTCGCAACGAGGTTCGTCGCAATTTGTTCACCCGCCGCCGCATTTGGGTCTACTTCCTCGCACTCGTCCCGGTCGTGATACTCGTCATTCACAACATCTTTAACGCGTACCATCCCAATCCTCTCAACATCGAGGACGAGACCGAGGTACTGGCCGGAATTATCCAGCTCTATTATTTCCGTCTGGGCATTTTTTTCGCCTGCATGGGCATCTTCACCTGGCTCTTCCGCGGCGAGATCGTCGAGCGCACGCTCCACTATCAATTTCTCGTTCCCGTGAGAAAAGAAGTTTTGGTGGTTGGAAAGTTTCTCGCCGGCGCGATCATTTCGATCGTGCTCTTCGAAACCGCAGTGCTCGCGTGCTTCTGCCTGACGTACAGCCGCTTCGGTGCAGCGGGCCGTTCCTACATATTCGACGGCCCCGGCCTCGGCCAATTGGGTTCGTATTTACTTGTGACGGCTCTCGCTTGCCTAGGTTATGGCGCCGTCTTCCTCGCCCTAAGCCTTCTTTTCAAAAACCCGATCATTCCCGGCGCGATGCTGATGGGATGGGAAGCCATCGCGCCAATTTTCCCCGCCTGGGCCCAGCGGCTGAGCGTCACCTTTTATCTGAAGCATCTGTGCCCCGTCACTCTCCCCGTCAGCGGCCCCATGGCTATTTTCACCGTCGTCGCCGAGCCCGTCTCGCCCTTTGTCGCCGTCTTCGGTCTGCTTTGTCTCACGATCGCTATCCTTGTCTTGGCCTGCTTCCTCATCCATCGCATCGAAATCACCTACACCGCCGAATAGCCTCGCCTTCGCGCGGATTTCGCCGCCATCCGTGTTCTCCTGTACCATCGGCCAGTCAGTTCCTAGTCGTCATTACCTTTCCTGCGCCAGAAATTACGTCTCTGTTGTCCGCCTGCCTAGCTTCACACACCATGGAGAATGGGCGGGAAGTCCCTCGCCCCGGTCCATGGCATGATGCCCATTCTTGAAGTCCAGAATCTTCACGTCGCCTACTCCGCCTGCACCGGGGAACTATGCCCTGCCCTAGCCGGTGTCAGTTTTGGACTCGGGCAAGGAGAAATTCTGGGCATCCTTGGCGAATCCGGCTCGGGTAAAAGTTCTCTCGCCGCTTCTCTTCTGCGTCTCCTTCCGCCCAACGGAAAAATCCAGAAAGGCAAAGTTCGCTTCGAGGGCAAGAATCTGCTCGATGCTTCAGCTCAGTATTTGCGAAAAATCCGCGGCGGACGCATCGGCTTAATCCTTCAAGAGCCATCGTCGTCTCTTCAGCCCACGCTGCGAATTGGCCAGCAAGTGAGCGACGTTCTAGCCGCGCATGAATCTTTGGATCGGCGCACGCTGAAAGAAAAGACCTGGGAGCTTCTCGCCTCCATGTTTCACGTCGACGCCGGTCGCATCTCCCGCTCCTATCCGCATCAATTGAGCGGCGGCCAGCGCCAACGCGTCTTGATAGCGCAAGCAATCGCCTGCCACCCTTCCCTAATCATCGCCGACGAACCCACCGCGTCGCTCGACCCCACGACGCAACAAGAAATTCTGCAGCTCTTCCGGATTCTCCGCCAAGAGCTCGGCCTCGCGATGATTTTGATCACTCATAATCCCGCCCTGCTCTCGAACCTCGCGGATCGCATCCTCGTTCTCTATGCCGGCCGAGTCGTCGAAATCGGCCCGACAGCAAATGTTCTCTCCTCGCCTCAGCATCCTTACACGGAAGCTTTGTTGCGCTGCCTGCCCACGGAATTCCCCGCGCATCAAAAAACTCGAAGAGCCAAGCTGCACGCAATCGCAGGCGATCCGCCGGACCTTGCCGCGCATCCGCCGGGCTGCCTTTTCGAGCCGCGATGTGACGACCGAATGGAAGTTTGCAAGTGCGACGAACCAGCCGCCGCCGCGGTCGGTGAGCTGCACACCGTCGCTTGCTTCAAATTCGCCGGCTGACCAACTTTAAGAACAAAACCATGCAGCCACTATTGCGGATCGAAAATCTTGTGAAGTACTACGCGGCAGTAAGATCGCCCCGTTCGAGCGGCAATCCCGCCGCGCTCGATGGCGTGTCCCTTTCGATCGCGCCGCAAACAACGCTAGCTCTCGTCGGCGAATCCGGCTCCGGCAAAAGCACCCTCGCATTGTGCATCGCCTGTTTGGAACAACCCACTTCTGGAAGCGTCTTTTTCGATGGCGTCAATGTAACAGCCCTATCTGAGCCTGATCGTCGCAGCATCCGTCCGCACATCCAGCTCGTCTTCCAGGATCCCGCAAGCTCCCTCAATCCCCGCTGGACCGCGCTCGAAATTATCAGCGAGCCGCTCGTCGTGCAGCGCCGTTTTACCAAACCAGACCACGCCGATAAAGTTTTTGAGCTACTCGATCGCGTCGGTCTCCCTCGCAAATTGGCCAGTCGAAGGCCCGGCGAACTCAGCGGCGGCCAAAAACAACGCCTGGCCATCGCGCGCGCCCTGGCCCTCGAGCCAAAACTCATTATTCTCGACGAAGCTCTCTCCGCCCTCGATTGCTCCGTGCAAGCGCAGATCGCCAATCTCCTGCTCGAATTGCAATCCTCCCTCGGCCTCACCTACCTCTTCATCACCCACGATTTTGCGATGGCCGGCCACTTGGCCGACCAAATCGCGGTCATGAACAACGGCCGTATCGTCGAGTCGGGCTCTTCCGAAAGAGTCCTGCGTTTCCCGGCGCACGAAGCCACTCGCTCTCTCCTCGCCGCTACGCCCACCCTCCCCGTAACGCAGAACATTCTGGTGAACTCCTGATGCGCTACCTCTTCCGCAGAACGCTGCACGCCGTCTTTCTCCTTTTCGGCGTTTCCCTGCTCACTTTTCTCTTTTCCGCTCTGACTCCCGGCAACTATTTCGACGGAATGCGTCTCAATCCGCAAATATCCCCCGAAACCGTCGCCGCCCTTCGCGCCCAATATCAACTCGACCGCCCGCTCCCCGTCCGCTACATCCACTGGCTGAACGCCGTCGCTCACGGCCAACTAGGATTCTCCTTCGCCTACAATAGCCCCGTCGGCCCGCTCCTCTTGGTGCGCGCCCGCAACACTCTTCTTCTCACCGTAACCGCCACGCTCCTCGCATGGCTGCTCGCTCTCCCGCTCGGCGTCTGGAGCGCCGCAAGATTCGGCCGCGCGCCCGACCGTGTCCTTTCCTGGGCCACCGCCGCCCTCATGGTGGTCCCCGATCTCGTCCTCGCTCTCGGCCTGCTAATTCTCGCCGTGCGTACCGGCTGGTTTCCGACAGGTGGCTTAGCCTCAGTCGGCTTCGAAACTTTATCGCCGCTCCAAAAATTCCGCGATCTCGCACTGCACATGGCGCTCCCGGTCACTGCGCTAGTCCTCGCAGCGCTTCCGATGCTCGTCCGTCACGTCCGCGCCTCCGTCGCTGAAGTCCTCGAAGCACCCTTCCTTCGCGCCGCCCTCGGCCACGGCATCCCCCATCGCAAGCTTCTCTACAACTACGCCCTTCGCGCCGCCGCCAATCCCCTCATTTCTCTTTTCGGATTTAGTATCGGCGCGCTCTTGAGCGGCTCCTTGCTCGTCGAGGTCATCATGAGCTGGCCCGGCCTCGGTCCGCTCCTCCTCGAAGCCATTCTCGCGCGCGATCTCTATGTCGTTATCGGCGGCGTCCTTCTTTCCATGATTTTCCTGGTCGCCGGAAATTTTCTCGCGGACTTGCTGCTCTACTGGGCTGACCCGTGTATCCGCACCGCAGCGAACACAAAATGACCCAGCGCCGAAAACTCGCCCGATGGCTTATCGTTCTCGCCGCGCTCCATTGCGTAATCGTTGGCGCCGGATTTTTCGCTCCCTATTCCCCTATCGAGCAGGACCGTGACCGCGCCTTTCTCCCACCCATGCGGGTCCACTTGGTCGACGCGCACGGCCATTTCCACTTCCGCCCTTTTTTCTATCCCCTACGCTTGCGTGAAAATTCCTTCGACCAATACCAAGAGGACACAAGCACTGCCGTCCCGCTCTACTTCGTCACGCCAGGCGCAAGCTACCATCTGCTCGGCGTCGTCCCTTCTCATTTGCATCTCTTCGGCGCCGCCAACGCCCGCATCTATCTCCTCGGCACCGACGCCTACGGCCGCGATCAGCTCTCGCGCATCCTCTACGGCGGACAAGTCTCTCTCCTCGCCGGCCTGCTTGGTGCCGGTGTCACTCTTCTCCTCGGTGCGCTGATCGGCTTAGCCGCCGGCTACTACGGCGGCTGGCGCGACGATCTCCTGATGCGCGCCGCCGAACTTTTCCTCGCGCTCCCCTGGCTCTACCTGCTCTTTGCCCTGCGCGCGTTTCTGCCTCTCGCCGTCAGCCCACTCGAAGCCTTCCTCCTCGTCGTGATCGTCATCGGCATGGTGGGATGGGCGCGCCCCGCACGCCTCATTCGCGGAGTTGTGCTCAGCGTGAAAGAACGCGACTTCGTCCGCGCCGCTCGAGGTTTCGGCGCTTCCGATCTTTACCTTCTGCGCCGCCACATCTTGCCCGAAACCTCCAGCGTCCTCCTCACACAAGCCGCCATCCTCGTCCCTCAATTCGTCCTCGCCGAAATGACACTCTCATTTCTTGGCCTCGGCATTCCCGAGCCCATGTCCAGTTGGGGTAATCTCCTCGACAGCCTCCAGCAATACAGTGTCCTCGTCTCCTACTGGTGGATGTATCTGCCTGCCCTGGCCATCATCCCGTTCTTTCTCGGATACCTCGGTCTCGCGAGTGCATTGCAGGAGCGCTCCAGCCCGTACAAGATAGATGAAAAGAGTAGCTGGACCCTCTCGTGAGAAAAGAACACCCCTCTTCCCGTCACCTCTCCATCACCGCTGGCTTTCTCTTGGCCTGCGCAGCGGCCATTTCCTTCCAGGCCAAAGCATTCCCACAGCCACAACAGGCCAATGCCAAAGAGGAACTACTCACCTTGCCCGGTGAAATCGGCCACCCAGGCGGACGCCTCGTCATCGCCCTCCGCGACGAACCGAAAACCCTGAATCCCCTGACCGCCGCGGACACTCCATCCCGCGAAGTCATCGCCGTCATGCAGGCCGACCTCATCCACATCAACCGTGCCACCCAGCTCACCGAGCCCGCTCTCGCCAAATCCTGGAAGATTTCCCCGGACGGCCTCCGTTACACGCTCACATTGCGCAAAGGTCTGCGCTTCTCGGACGGCCATCCTCTCGATGCCGATGACGTCCTCTTCACCTTCCGCGTCTACCTCGACGAAAATCTCCACGCCACGCAGCGCGATCTTCTGATCGTCGGCGGCAAACCTATCACCGTGCACAAACTCGACGCGTACACGCTCGTTTTCCAACTCGCCAAGCCCGATGGCGTCGAAGAAAGACTCTTCGATGGTCTTGCCATCCTGCCACGCCATCTCCTCGAAAAGCCCTACGAAGAAGGAAAACTGAACCAACTCTGGACGCCTTCCACTCCGCCGAACGAATGGGCCGGTCTCGGCCCTTTTCGCCTAAAAGAATACGTTCCTGGCCAAAAGTTAGTCCTCGAGCGCAACCCTTACTACTGGAAGACAGACTCGAAAGGAAATCGTTTGCCGTACCTGGATGAACTTGATTTTCTCTTCGTCCCCAGCGCCGACGCGCAGGTTCTCCGCTTCCAATCCGGCGAAACCGACCTCATTACCCACCTCGGCGCGGAAAATTTCTCCGTTCTCTCCCGCCAGGAGCGTGCCTACACCATGGCCGACGCCGGCCCCGGCCTCGAATACAATTTCCTCTTCTTCAATCTGAACGACCTCGGCGACAAGTCTTCGCCCAATCTTGCCCGCAAACAGAAATGGTTTCGCGATGTGAAATTCCGCCAAGCCGTTTCCGCCGCCATCGACCGCCAAGCCATCGTTCGTCTCGTGTATCAAGGGCGCGGCGCTGCCCTCTGGGGCCCGGTAACGCCAGGCGATCACCGCTGGGTGGATACCACAATCCCGCATCCGCCTCGCTCCCTGGAACACGCGCGCGCGCTCCTAAAGGAAGCCGGCTTTTCCTGGTCAACTGCGCCGGACGGTGATCCCGCGTTGCACGACTCTGAAGGAAAGCTCGTCGAATTTTCCATCCTCACCAGCTCTTCGAACGCTGACCGCACCAAAATGGCCACGCTCATCCAGGACGATCTCAAGCAGCTCGGCATGCATGTTCAAGTCGTCCCTCTCGATTTTCGCTCTCTCATTGATCGCGTCCTCCAAACGAAGGAATACGACGCCTGCGTCCTCGGCCTCGCCAGTTTTGATACCGACCCCAACTCCGATCTCAACGTCTGGCTCTCCAGCGGGGGCACGCATCTTTGGGCCCCCTCCCAATCTCATCCAGCCACCCCATGGGAGGCAGAGATCGATCGCCTCATGGAGCAGCAACTCTCCACTCTCGGCTACGAGCAACGCAAAAAGCTCTATGATCGCGTCCAGGAAATCCTCGCCGAAAATCAGCCCATGATTTTTCTCGCGAGCCCCGATATCCTGGTCGGCGCAAAAAACTCGCTCGCAAACATTCATCCTGCCATTTTCGAACCCTACCTGCTCTGGAACGTCGAGCAGCTCTATTTCCGCAGCGGCGCGGAGGGTTCCAACCGATGACCCGCGTGCTCACCAAAGCTGCAAAAATATCTCCCCGCGTCTGGAACGACGAACGCCTCGTCAAAGAATGCCTCTCGGGCAACGAAGAAGCCTGGTCTCTCCTCATCGACAAATACAAGGCCCTCATCTACTCCATCCCCGTTAAATATCGCCTTCCTCCTCACGAAGCCGCCGACGTCTTTCAAGCAACCTGCGTCGAGCTTCTCCATCGCCTGCCCGACCTGCGCGAACCAAAAGCGCTCCCCAAATGGCTCATCCAGGTTGCTCACCACCAGTGCTATCGCTGGAAGCAGCAACAGCAACGTCTCGTAAGCAGCGATGATGACGAATCCGGCTTGCCCGTCCCCGAAACGCCCGCCATCGCTGAGTCACTCGTCCAGCAAACGCAGCAAGAACAAATGCTTCGAGAAGCCATGGCCGCTCTCTCGCCGCAATGTCGTCGCCTGGTCGAGCTCCTTTTCTATGAAACTCCCGCGCGCCCCTACGCCGAAGTCGCCGAGGAACTGGGTCTAGCCGTCGGCTCCATCGGCTTCACCCGCCAAAAATGCATGGAACGCCTGCGCAAACACCTCAGCGAATTAGGTTTTGACTGATGCCCACGATGATTAAAAAAGCCCCCTTGGACGAGCTCTATTCCCGCCTCGCTCAGATCGTGGATGAGCCTGCGCGCCGAAAGTTTCTCGCTCGCCATCGGGGCTTGGTTCGCCGCGAAGTTGTCGAGCACCTGGCTCGACTGGTCGTTGAGCGGGTTCGCGTCGACACAAGCGAGGCTGTGCGCCTGGCGGAAGCGGCCGTCTTGATCGGAAGGAAACTGCGAAGGAAAGAGAGCCTGGCTCTCGGGCTGCGAGCAAAGGCGAACGCCCTTTACGCCAGCGGAAACAACGCCGCGGCCGTCGAGCACCACGAAAAGGCCGTCGCACTTTACGAAGAGCTTAAAATCGAAAAGGAAGCCGCGCGAACTCTGAGCAGTTCCATCCAGCCGCTGATTTTGCTTGGTGAGTACGATAAGGCCCTCAAAGCTGCGGCTCGCGCCAGGGAGATATTCACACGTCTCAATGACACTTGGCGTCTCGCACGTCTCGACATCAATCTCGGCAACGTCTTTCACCGCCAGGATCGTTTCGAGGAAGCTATTTCTCAATACGAGCGGGCTTATGAGGCTTTGTTGCCCTATAAAGATGCGGAGGGTATTGCCGTCGTCCTGAGTAACATGGCCATGTGCCTGATCAGCTTGAATGACTTTCCACGGTCGCTGGACTGTTATCAGAAAGCACGCGAAGCGTGCGAGCGATACGGGATGCCGCTGCTCCGCGATCAAGCCGATTACAACATCGCCTATTTGTACTATTTCCGCGGCGAATATAGCCGCGCGATTGAGATGTTATTTGCCGCGCGCCGAACCTGTGAAATTTCGGGTGATGCCTATCATCTGGCTCTGTGTCACATGGATCTCTCGGAGATCTATCTCGAGCTGAACCTTAGCGAAGAAGCCCGCGAAATGGCCCACGAAGCTTTTCTCCGCTTTGAAAAGCTCGATATGCGTTACGAGACCGCGAAGTCGCTCGCCAACGAAGCCATCGCTTACGGCCAGCAAGGAAAAACGGTCCAAGCCCTCGAGCGGTTCACAAAAGCCCGCGCCATGTTCGCCGCCGAGAAGAATCTCGTCTGGCCCTGGCTCCTCGATCTCTACCAAGGCCTTCTTCTCTTCCACGAAGGCCGCTACTTCGAAGCCCGCCGTCTCTGCTCCGGTGCTGCCGCGTTTTTCGATCAATCTGCCCTTCACAGCAAGGCCGCTCTCGGCCACCTTCTTCTCGCGCGTATCGCGCTCCAGGTCGGCGAACTCCCTGCCGCCCAATCGGAAACCGACGCCGCCATCTCCAAAATTTCCGGACTGCAAGCCCCCGTGCTTGCTTACCAAACCCATTTCCTTCGCGGCCAGCTCGCGCAATCTCACGGCGACAGGGCCGCCGCCGTCGTGTCGTATCAAGAAGCCCGCAAATCCCTCGAAGCTCTCCGCAGCCGCTTGCATGCCGAAGAACTGAAAATCTCTTTCGTAAAAAACCGCCTCCAAGTCTACGAGGCGCTGGTCGATTTGTACCTCAGCGGCGATGCCTCCGAATCCTCCGCAACGGAAGCCTTCTCCTGCATCGAAGCCGCCAAATCCCGCAGCATGACCGAAATGATTTTTCAAAGTGGCCAGAGCCTCCCTCTCGGCGACGCCGGCCAAAGTGAACTCGTTCGCAGAATTCGCGATCTTCGCGAAGAATTAAACTGGTACTACCACCGCATCGAACTCGAACAGCTCCGCCCCGAAGAAACCTCCGCCAAGCGCCTGGAACAACTCCAGCAAAAGGCTCTCTCTCACGAAAACGAACTCCTGCGCACCCTTCGCGAACTCCCCGCCCACGAGCGCGAGAACGCCACTCTCGAGGCTCCCGCCGATTTTTCTCTCGAAAAACTGCAATCTGCTCTCCCCGCCGACTCCGCTCTCGTCGAATACTATTCAACGGGCGACCGCCTCGTCGCCGCGGTTGTCACCCGCAATTCCATCCAAATCACTCCCATCACCGTTTTCTCCCGCGTCATCCATTTTCTGAACCTTCTCCGCTTCCAACTCTCCAAATTCCGCATGGGCTCCTCTTATACCGAGCGCTTCGCCGAGCCCTTGCTCCAAGCCACGCAAAGCCACCTCGAAGCCCTGTATGTCGAGCTCATCGCTCCGCTCCGCCCTCATCTCCAAGCCAAACACCTGATCTTCGTCCCTCACGGCCCGCTTCACTTCCTTCCCTTCCACGCCCTCAAAATTGGCGACTCCTATCTCTGCGACACTCACACTGTGTCCTACGCTCCCAGCGCCACGGTCTTCACCCTCTGTCAAGAAAAGCCGGCATCCACCATGGGCGCCTCACTTGTCATGGGCATCCCCGATGACCGCGCCCCGCACATCCTCCCCGAAGTCCAATCCGTCGCCGCCATCCTTCCCCAATCCAATTTATTCCTGGGCGGCCAAGCCACCTCCGACGTTCTCAAAAAAAAGGGGTCCCAAAGCGCACTTCTCCACATCGCCACCCATGGCACCTACCGCCAGGACAACCCCATGTTCTCCGGGATCCGACTGGGAGACGGTTACCTTAATCTTTACGATCTCTACCAGATGCGCCTCTCCGCCCGCCACGTCACCCTGAGCGGCTGCGCCACTGGTATGAACTTTGTCACCGCCGGGGACGAGCTTCTCGGCCTCCAGCGCGGCCTCTTCTGCGCGGGTGCTTCCTCTCTCCTTCTTTCCCTCTGGGATGTTCACGACCGTAGCACCGCCGACCTTATGCAGTCTTTTTACAAGGGCTACACGGAAACCGGCGATATGGCCGCCTCCCTACAATCCGCAATGAAGCGACTCCGTGAGCAGAATCCTCACCCGTATTTCTGGGCCCCCTTCGTCCTTGTCGGCCAAGTTTCTGCAAATAAAAGAGTTAATTAGTTTCACCAGCCTATATTTTTCGGCTTCCTCCCCTCCCTTATGCACTGAGGGATCTTGAATCATTGCCTCCGCTGGGGAGCGGAACGGCAAGGAAGAAAGCGATGGGGGGAAGAGATATGAAGCACTTTTCGACAGAGGAATGGATTGATTTCATGAACCAAGTAGTCACCAGTGGCCGGCAGGAAGCCATGCAAAAGCATCTGGCCACAGGTTGCAAGAGCTGCCAGGAGACAGTTTCGCTATGGCAAAAGGTCAGCAAATCGGCAGCTGCGGAGGCCAGTTACCAGCCCTCCGCGGGTGCGGTGCGCCTGGCCAAGGCCTCGTATTTAGCCACTCGGCTGAATACACCACAGAAGGACTCGCGCAGCTTAGTCGAGGTGCTGTTCGACAGTTTCCGGCAGCCTGCCCTCGCGGGCGCTCGGTCGGTCGTCATAGGAACAAGACAAATGCTTTTTAGAGCCGACCCCTACCAGATCGATATCCAGATCGAGCCCAAACCGGGCGGCAGCCGCATTGTCATCACCGGCCAGATGCTCGATTTGAGCCATCCGGGCATCCTCGGCCGCGATATCCAAGTCACCATCTCGAACAACCGCGGAAACAGCGTGGTGGTCGCCACCAATCAATTCGGCGAGTTCTCCGGCGAGCTCGAAAACTCCGGTGATCTGGAGCTTTCCATCCCCGGCATCGACGACAAGCCCATCGTCATTTCGCTTCGCAACGCTTTAGACAATTTACCAGGAGGCAAGAAGGCATGATCTCCGCCTCCACAACACGTTTTACAAGGGAGTCCCATTTTGGTACTCAAGTACCAAAATCCCTTGTAGCTTTTGATTGGCACCTCGAAACCACCCGTACTATTTGCCCAAAAGGAAGATTCCGCAAGACTTAGCGGGCCTACTTTTGTGCAGATTTGCCGGCGGTTCGGAAGCAGGAGACCCTGGAAAGGGACTAACTAACAACATGAAACGCAAATTCTACACATTCGTAACTATCGCGGCCCTTTTGGCTCTAACTTCGACACCCGCGGCCGCTCAGAACCGCTATATCGTCCGCACCACTGGAGGTCTGACCTCCGTCCTAAAGCTTTGCCTGTCCGAAAACTGCCAGGTCCAAAAGTCTTTGGATGGCTCGATCGGCCAAACCTATCTAGTGACTTCCTCCGGCAACCTCATCTCGAACCTTCTCGGCTTCGTCGGGAATCTCCTGGAAACTCTGCTAGGGATTGAGAGCGTAGAAGCCGACCACC
Source organism: uncultured Acidobacteriota bacterium (assembly GCA_963843265.1). GTDB lineage: Bacteria > Acidobacteriota > Terriglobia > Acidiferrales > UBA7541 > Acidiferrum. The sequence continues at coordinate 20,480 of CAWJJR010000015.1, forward strand.
TCCTCCCCCTTCCTCAGGCGCCGGTTACCACGATCCCTGCCGGCCTCTATGACAATGCCCCGGTAAGCTATTACGGAACCATAGTCACCCACGGCTATGCAGCCCAACCCGCCGCTTCGATTATTCGCCTGACCGATGCTCAGAATGGCTTCAACGTCAACGGCACCGGGATCGTCGCTGTGATCGACACCGGCGTGGACATCTACCACCCGGTTCTCTACCCCGTACTTCTCCCCGGATACGATTTTACCCGCAACCAGCCGGGCGCCTCCGAGTGGCTCGACGTCCCCCAATTGCAGCCTGAAAACTCCACCAGCGGCAGCTCCGAAACCGGGCAACCCGTCCTCGTTCAACAATCCAGCGCCGCCGTGCTCGATCAATCTTCCGCTGCTGTCCTGGATGGCGGGGGCAGCTCTTACTCGGATTTCGGCCACGGCACGATGACGACAGGGCTAGTCCATTTGGCCGCGCCGAACGCTAAGATCCTCCCTCTTAAAGCGTTTAGTGCAAACGGCGCCGGCTACGTCTCCAATATCGTCGCGGCTCTCTACTACGCCGTCCAACACAATGCCAACGTCGTGAACATGAGCTTTGACGTGTCCACGCCATCTGCCGCGTTGTCCTCGGCAATCTCTTACGCTAATCAGTCAGGCGTGATCCTTGTCGCCGCAGCCGGCAACGGAGATACGAGCGCCGCTGTGTACCCTGCCGCGCTCAACTCTAGCGTCATGGGCATTGCTTCCACCTCTGATTACGATACTCGCTCTACGTTCTCCAACTACGGCAACACCGACGTTTGGATCGCTGCCCCTGGCGAGTACGTCATCAGCACCTACCCCGGTGGCACTTACGCGAGCGCATCCGGTACTTCCTTCAGCTCCCCGCTCGTAGCGGGCTCTGCTGATCTGTTGATGTCCGCGAAGACTTCTCTTAGCCAAAAGAATGCCGCCTGCGCATTTTCTCATGCGGTACAGCTCACTCCCGACCTTAACAAGGGTCGCCTGGATGTCTACCAGGCTCTCTCTGCCTGGACAAACAATTCGAGCTGCAACTAGGTAATCCACGCGTCTAAACAGATGATTCCGGTGCTCGCCATGTCCTCAAATCCTTCCTGGGCGCCGGAATCGCTGCGCGTCAAGCAAGCCGAAGAGCAAGTCTCCGCCCTGCGCAGCTCCGTGATTTGCGCTTTCAACCAGCTGCTCGACCTCAAGGATCTCAATACCGGCGTACACAGCACGCGCCTCGCGGAATGGGGTATGCGCGTCGGCCAGGAACTGGGACTCGATGAAGCCGAACTTCAGAACCTCGAGGTTGCCGCTCTTCTTCACGACATCGGCAAAGTCGGCATTCCCGATTCCATTTTGAAAAAGCCCGGCAAACTCGACGCCGAAGAATACGCTCTGATGAAGAAGCATCCCGAATACGGTTGGGCCGTCCTGCGTATGCTGCCGGGATTCGAACGCGCTTCTCTCGATATCCTTCACCATCACGAATCGTTTGATGGCAAAGGTTATCCTGCGGGCTTAAAGGAAACAGAAATCCCGATCGTCTCGCGCATCGTTTGCGTCATTGACGCCTTCGACGCCATGGTCTCTTCGCGCCCCTATCGAGCAGGTCTTCCCGTCGAGGAAGCCGCCCGCCGCCTCATCCAATGCAGCGGTACGCAATTCGACACCATGGTCGTGCAATGCTTCCTTTCCTTCGCGCCCGCAGAAATGGCTACCGTCTTCGCCGCCGCCGGCACTTCCATTTCTTCAGCCCTTTAGACTTTGGCAGTCTTCACCGCGGCTGCCTGTGATTGTTCCTCTTGCTCCAGACGCAAGCGTGCCACGACGAGTTTAATCTCCTCGAACGTTATCTCTGGCGGCAGCGCTTCCTTCAATGGCTTCAGCCGCTCGGTGCCGAGCAGCGCGCACATCTTCTCAATCTGTTCGCGCTTTCCGGAATCAATCCAGGTTGGCTGAAACTCCAGCTCTCCTCTTTCCATCAGCGCAACAACCAAATTCACGACGCTCGAAAGTTGCCGTCCTCGCGTTTTCGCGATCTCTTCAAACGTCCGCCCTTCCGCCAACAATCGCAACGTCTCTTCCGCAGGCTTTGCTTTTTCCTCTTCTTGCTTCGCCGCCCGCGCACCGCGCCGAAACTCCTCCAGCGCGTTCAAAATCCCCGGACCATACATCTCCGTCTTCCGATCGCCAAAACCGGATACTCCTCGAAGCTCGCCCAGCGACCGCGGTCTCACCCTGCAAAGTTCCTCGAGCGAGGTGTCATGCATTACCACGAACGCAGGTACGTTGCGTGCCGCTGCTTCCTTCCGCCGCCACTCGCGAAGATACTCGCGCAGTTCAGAATCGATCCCTGCGGCAGCGCCATTCCCAGGTGCACTCGTCGGCGCAAGCAGCGCCGATTCACGTGCAGCATCCCTTGCTTGAAAAGCGCCAGGGCCAGCTCCGCTCATACCAACCGCTGCCGCGGCAGCCTTCCGCTTCTTCGCCCTTCTCGTCGACACACTTGCGGCCAGCCACTCCGGCTCACCCACACATACATCGCAAGCCCCGCAAGAATTCCACTTCCGAATCTCTCCAAAATGCGAACAAATCTGATGGTGCCGGCAAGTCCGCGCCTCCACGAATCTCCGAATCTCGCGATACCGCTGCCACGCCCGCGCCTTCTCCGCCTCATCTTCCAGTTGCTGCACGAAATACGTCAACAATCCCACATCCCGCTTCTGCCATAGCAAAAGACATTCCGCCGGCTCCCCGTCGCGCCCCGCCCGCCCCGCTTCCTGGTAATACTGTTCGATCGATTTCGGCAGCGACAAATGAATCACCGCCCGCACCGCCGCCTTGTTGATCCCCAATCCAAACGCGATCGTCCCCACCAGCACCCGCACCTCGTCCGACATCCATCTCTCTTGGTTTTTCCGACGCGTGTCCGCATCCATCTTCCCGTGATAGCCAATCGCGGCAATGCCCTGCTCGGCCAAAAAATCCACCGTCTCCTCGACCCGCGCAATCGTCGGCGCATACACAATCACGTTGCACCCAGCATATTTCCGCAACGCCCGTATCAACAATTCGTCCTGCTCGCGCCCCGCGCATTCCTTCGCGATATACTGCAAATTCGGCCGCTGAAAACTCGCAATGTATTTATCCGGCTCGCGCAGCTTCAGTTGCTCGATAATGTCGTGCCGCACCCGCCGCGTCGCGCTCGCAGTAAACGCCGCGATCGGCAATTCCGCAAAATGCTCCCGCAAGCGGCTCAGCAACCGGTATTCCGGCCGAAACTCGTGCCCCCATTCCGAAATACAATGCGCCTCATCAATGGCAAAAAACGAAATCGGCACGCGCTTCAGCCATCCAATCGTGTCCTCGCGCGCCAGCCGTTCCGGCGAAAGATAAAGCAACCGGTACGCCCCCTCGATCGCCTGGTGCACCACCCACGACTGCACATCCGCCGCCAGCGAACTATTCAGCAACGCCGAAGGAATCCCCATCTGCGTCAACTGCGCCACCTGGTCCTGCATCAGCGCAATCAGCGGCGACACCACCACCACCGTCTTCTCCGCCAAAATCGCCGCCGGCAACTGATAGCACAACGATTTTCCCCCGCCCGTCGGCATCACCACGCACGTGTCCCGCCCGCCAAGCAAACTCTTCACAATATTTTCCTGCAACGGCCGGAACGCGTCGTAACCCCAGTATTGCCGCAGCGCCGCCCGCAACTCTTCCGCCGAAATCATGCACCGAGTATAAGTGTCCCCACAGATGCGGTCTATCCACATACGCCGCAATCATCACTTTCCCTCTCACCAACGATTCACTTGACTTCCCCCCGCCAAAAGGGGTAACTCCGCTCATTCGCCAGACGCCTTTGATGACCACCTGGACCCAAGTCTACGACCCGCTCCATCACTGGCAGCTCTCCACGCTAGTCGCCTCTCTCCCCGTCGTCGTCCTCCTCGGCCTCCTCGCCGGTCTCAAAGTCCGCGTCCATCTCTGCGCCATCGCCGGCGCCGCCACCGCCATCCTCTGCGCCATTCTCGTCTTCCACATGCCCTCGCCTCTCGCCGTCACGAGCTTCCTCTACGGCTCCGCCTACGGTCTGCTCAAAATCGTTTGGATCGTCATCGCCGCCGTCTTCCTCTACGACATCTCCGTCGACACCGGCCAATTCGAAATCATGAAGCAGTCCGTCGCCGCCATCACGCCCGACCGCCGCCTCCAACTCCTCCTCGTCGCCTTCTGCTTCGGCGCATTCATCGAAGGCTGCGCAGGATTTGGCGCGCCCGTCGCCATCGCTGGCGCATTTATGATCGGCCTCGGCTTCAAACCCTTTCAGGCCGCCGCGCTCAACCTCATCGCCAATACTGCTCCTGTCGCTTTCGGCGCCATCGGCATTCCCATCCATGCGCTCATCTCCGTCACCGCTCTCCCCGAAAGCGACGTCACCGCCATGATCGGTCGCATTCTTCCCATCACCGCCGTCATCCTTCCCTTCTGGCTCGTCCGCGCCATGGTCAGTTGGTCCGAAACTCTCGAAGTCCTTCCCGCCATCCTCGTCGTCGGCATTTCTTTCGCCGGCACGCAATTCTTCTGGTCGAATTACATGGACAGCAACCTCGTGGACATCGCTGCCGGCATCGTCTCTCTCGTCGCCACCCTCCTTTTTCTCCGCGTCTGGCAACCCAAACGCATTTGGCGCTTCCCTGAAGAGCGCGAAGCCGACGCCGCCAAAACCGCCGCATCCATGATCGCGCCCACCGGCTCAACGCAAACCACCGTCACCGACACCATGGGCGACGAATGGCAAATCCGCCAAAAATCTCTCGCAGGCAGCCGCTACTCCGCCGCCCAAGTCGCGCGCGCCTGGCTACCTTTCGCCATTCTTTCCATTTTCGTCTTATGCTGGGGTATTCCGACCTTCAAAAACGCCATGGGCAAAGCCACCACGCCCGCTTTCGCGTCCGGCGGCTGGGAAGTTCCCTATCTCCACAAAGCCGTCTACCGCGCGCAGCCCGTCGTCGCCCAGCCCACCGCCGAAGCCGCCAAGTTCGATTTCAACTGGCTCACCGCCACCGGCTCCGCCTGTTTCCTCGCCGCTCTAATCTCAGGCCTGCTTCTCGGCCTCAAGCCGGCCAAACTTTTCCAAATCTTCGGCCGCACGCTCTTCCGTCTCCGCTTCGCCATCCTCGCCATGACCTGCATGTTGGGCCTCGGCTTCGTCACGCGCTATTCCGGCATGGACGCCGTCCTCGGCCTGGCCTTCACGCGCACCGGCTGGTTCTTCCCTTTCTTCGGTGCGTTCATCGGCTGGCTCGGCGTCGCGCTCACCGGCAGCGACACTTCCTCGAACGTCCTCTTCGGCGGCCTGCAAAAAATCACCGCGCAGCAGCTCGGCCTCAGCCCCGTCCTTATGGCCGCCACCAACTCCGCCGGCGGCGTCATGGGCAAAATGATCGACGCGCAATCCATCACCATCGCCACCGCCGCCACCAACCAGGTCGGCCAGGAAGGCTCCATCTTCCGCTTCGTCTTCTGGCACTCCGTGGCCCTAGCCTCCATCGTCGGCGTCATCGTCATGCTCTACGCCTACGTCTTCCCCCAATTCATCCCCCACGGCCTCACCTTCATCCACTGACTGTTCGCCCGGTCTAGAGGAAGGGCTTGCTGCTCCCGCCGCGTCACAGCGCGGCACTGGCCATCTGTCTTTGGTTCGTGGATGGATCAGTTTCCCGTTCGGCGTTCTACAGCCATCTGTCCCAAACCAGAGAGCTGTGTTACTCTTCTTTACCGCAGTCCATTTGCTATGCGAGTCCATAGTTTGCAGCGCCGTTCTCTTCCCGTTGTACTAGTCTGCATGCTCTGCATCTGCGCCGGCGCCGCACTCGCGTCTCGGCAAGTCCCACCAACTGCGCGGCCTGAGACCCGGGAAACTGGTGCGGGCTACCTTGTCAAAGCCGAGACGCGCAACAGCGCGATCATCACATTTCCCGCTGCCCCAGCCCTGGCCCAGGACGTTCCGCACAACGGGCCGGTCGGACGCAACAAGGGCAAGACGCTTCTCGTGCTCCATTTCGAGCTCCGCCATGCTGAATGCGTCCGGTTGGATCGCGAGGCTCTGGTGGTCCGTGAAAACCTCGCCAAGGAAACTCAGGAAGGCGCCGTATCGCAGGGCAGGAGCTACCGCTACGGCGGGTGGTGGGTCGAAGACGCCAAATACTCACTCTGCGGCCCGCCGTCTATGGCCCAGGCGATTGTTGGCCCTTGGATTAATGATTTGTGGGATCCTATCGCCATCAGTCCCGAAATGGGCCAGCTACAGCTTATCTACGAAATAGATCCCGCCGCGAAGAACCTTGTTTTTACCGACGGCATGGTCAGTGTCGATGTGGATGGATTGCTGAAACGACACTAACCCTCGCGGGGAGTTGGCGGGAGTATCTGCACATCTGGACCCCTCCACTTTCCATTCCTGCAGCGACGTACTATTCTGCTTGCATTCACTAAATGAACTCCTCCCTCCTCACCGAACTCCACACCTACGAATGCGACGCTCTCGCCTATCTCCTCGCTATGCCTCGCGCTGTACTTCTCCCCGATTCCACCGCCGAAGTCCAGGCCATCCTCCGTATCTGCCAGCGCGAGAAAATTTCTCTTTGTTGCGCGCGGCTCCAGCACTAGTCCCCAGCGTCGCTACAACCAATTCCCTGCCAGTTTCGCTAGCTAATCATTCCATTTCACAGCGCCCTCCGAATGTATCTGACGTCTTTCCCGGAATCGCTTTTCCCGAAGCTCGCTTGTCCCATTTGGAACGTATCCCTTATAGGACAGACCTGCCGCTGCCAGGCTGGGATACTAAGTGTGGATAAGAGGAGATTCCCTTTGACGAAAACTTCAGTTCCACCCGTGGGCGCCAACGAGGCCCTCGCTGCTTCCGCGGGTACAGAGTCCGTGGCCGACATTCTCGAACAGCAACTCGACCCCACGATTCAGGAGTGGATGGGGCTTGTCGAGAAAGAGCCGGAACTCTCCCGAATCCGCCTGAACTTCCAGGAACGAACCGGCCATCTTCCTAGACTCCTCCATGACGTGATCGCCAGGCTGCGCCTCGACAAGGGAGCAAAAGCTCCCGTTTCGGTCGCTGCGAGTCATCACGGAGAGCTGCGGCTCAAACAAGGCTACACCGCCGCCATGGTCGTGGATGAATCCCGAATTCTGCAGGTCAGCATTTTCTCGACGCTGCACAAGAATGAGCATCGCGTGATATTCAGCAAGTTGCTTCCGGACGTTGTAACTATCGCGGACGAAGTGGATGCGCAATTAAAGCAGCAGATCCTCTGCTTCCTGCCAGTCGAAACACTGGGAAAGGGTACGAACTGAATTCACTTCCAGCTGGGCCACTACTGGCGCCCGCATGAAAATCAAGAAAACCAATACGGAATCCCTCCAACCTCAGACCTTTTTCCATACTTCGGGCATGGCAAGGAAGGTTGCTGAGTTTGAGAAAGACGAGCTGATTTACAACCAAGGTGACGCGGCCCACAGCGTCATGTACATCCAAAAGGGCAACGTAAAATTCTCAATGGTCAGCGCGGCGGGTAAGTTGCTGTAGTCGCGATGCTTGGTCCGAACGATTTTTTTGGCGAAGGCTGCATGGCGGGTCAGTCTCTCCGCGTGGGCACGGCTACCGCCATTACGCCGACTTCCATTCTTGCCATCGACAAAAACGAATTGCTTAGAAGCTGTTGCATAACCTAGTACAGGCTCATGAAAAGAAGGTAGTTGAGTTTTCACGGATGAGAGATAAGCAGAGTCAGCAGCGCCGAAGGAGGGCCGATGGCCCGGTCGGGTCCGTTGCCGACGGAAGTGCAGTGGAAGAAAATCGCTCCCTTGCTTCCCAAACCGCGCAAGCACTGCAAGGGTGGCCGTCCGTGGATCGAGAACCGTCGCGTGCTGGAAGGGCTTCTCTGGATTCTGCGGAGTGGGGCCCGCTGGCAGGACTTGCCCGAGGAGTATCCGCATCCCTCGACCTGCTGGCGGCGGCTGCGGGACTGGGAGGAGCAGGGCGTCTGGATGAAAGTCTGGCGCGCGTTTCTAAGCGAATTGAACGAATGCCAGCAGTTAAAGTGGAGCGAATCGTTCTTGGACGGGAGCTTTGCTCCCGCGAAAAAAGGGGCTGCGGAGTGGGAAAAACCAAGCGGGGCAAGGGGACGAAGTGGATGGTGGTGGTCGACGGCCGCGGTCTTCCTTTGGGAGAGTACCTTCACTCTGCATCCCCAGCGGAAGTTCGGCTCGCGGAAACAACGCTCGCGACGATCCGCGTAGGTCGGTGTCATCGTGCAGGGCGTCCTCGGCAGAAACCGCTGCGCGTGATCGCCGACAAAGCCCACGACAGCGATCCGTTGCGCGAGCGGCTGGCACAGCGCGGAATCGAACTGATCGCGCCGCATCGCTCCAGCCGCAAGAAAGCGGCGACACAAGATGGTCGAGCGCTGCGGCGGTACCGACGTCGCTGGATCGTCGAACGCACCAATGCCTGGCTCGGAAACTTCCGCCGCCTGGTGGTGCGCTACGACCGCTCGCTCACGATCTATCGCGCGTTCTTTCATATCGCCTGCTTCATGATCGTCTTACGGAGGGTTGTGCAATAGCTTCTAGGATGATCCGTACACGGGACAAATTATCGGACTCTTTTGTCGGGTTTATACTCAATCATAAAAATCGCGTCGAGGAAGCTTTGATCGATCAGCTCTTCAACTCGTCCGAGAAGCGGCTCGCCCGCGCGCTACTCGCGCTCGGCCGCTATGGAAGTGTGCAGCACCAGCTAGTCGACGAACTGCCCCCTGTTTCTCAGGAGACTTTGTCGGAAATCATCGGCACTACACGCTCTCGCGTGAATTTCTTCATGAACAAATTTAGGAAACTGGGCTTCATCGAGTACCACAACCGTAAAACCAAGGTCAATAAATCATTGCTGACATTTGTTTTGGACGAGTAAGGCCGCTGCTCCCAACTCCCCATCCGTTCCCCGCCGTAGTATCCTTTCCCCAGCTAAACATGGACTCCTCAATCCTCACCGAACTCCGCTCCATCGTTGGCCCCCGCCACCTCATCACTTCTCCCGACGAACTCCACACCTACGAATGCGACGCTCTCGCCTATCTCCGCGCCATGCCTCGCGCCGTCCTTCTTCCCAACTCCACCGCCGAAGTCCAAGCCATCTTCCGCCTCTGCCATCGCGAAAAAATTCCTTTCGTCGCCCGTGGCTCCGGCACCGGCCTCAGCGGCGGCGCGATGCCCGTCGAAAACGGCATCGTCATCAGCCTCACGCGCATGAACCGCATCCTCGAAGTCGATCTCCCCAACGCCCGCGTCGTCGTCGAGCCCGGCGTCATCAATCTCGACGTCACCGCCCGCGTCCAGCCGCAAGGCTATTTCTACGCGCCCGATCCCTCTTCGCAATCCGCGTGCAGCATCGGCGGCAACGTCGCCGAAAATTCCGGCGGCGCGCATTGCCTCAAATACGGCTTCACCACCACGCACGTCCTCGGCCTCGAAGTCGTTCTCCCCGACGGCTCGCTCGTCCATCTCGGCGGAAAAACGCTCGACGCGCCCGGCTACGATCTCCTCGGCGTTTTCGTCGGCTCCGAAGGCACGCTCGGCATCGCCACCAAAATGATTCTCCGCATCGTCAAGCGCCCCGAAGCCGTGCAAACTCTCCTCGCCGCGTTTCCGTCCACCAGCGAAGCCGGCGCCGCCGTCAGCAGCATCATCGCCGCTGGCATGTTGCCCGCCGCCATCGAAATGATGGACCGCCTCGCCATCCAAGCCTCCGAAGCCGCCGTCCACGCCAACTATCCGATGTGCGGCGCGCTCCTCCTCGTCGAGCTCGACGGCCCCGTCGCCGAAGTCGCCGCGCTCATGACGCATGTCAGCGAAATTTGCCGCGCCCACTCCGCCAGCGAAATCCGCGTCGCGCAATCCGAAGCCGAGCGCGCCCTCGTCTGGAAAGGCCGCAAAGCCGCTTTCGCCGCCATGGCCCGCATCTCGCCCAACTACATCGTCCAAGACGGCGTCATTCCGCGCACCGCGCTGCCGCAAGTCCTTACGCAAATCGAAGGTCTCAGCCGTGAAGCCGGCCTCCGCGTCGCCAACGTCTTCCACGCCGGCGACGGCAATCTCCATCCCATGGTCCTCTACGACCGCCGCATCCCCGGCCAGGAGCACGTCGCCGAAACCCTCTCGAATCTCATCCTCGAAATCTGCATCGCCGCCGGCGGCTCCATCACCGGAGAGCACGGCGTCGGCGAAGACAAAAAGAAAATGATGTCCAAAATGTTCGCCGAACCCGACCTGGCCACCATGCACCGAGTCCGCTGCGCCTTCGACCCCCTCCAACTCGCCAATCCCACCAAAATGTTCCCCACCCCCCGCCTCTGCGGCGAGAAGCCGGGCGAGTACGTCCCTCATCCCCTAGAACTCTCCGGCACCGCCGACCGCTTCTGATGCGCTTCAACAGGCCAGACCGGGAATCGGAATGTGCTGCGTTGCGCGCTCGCTTAGAAGCGTTGCGCCCCATTTTCTCAAGCGGAGGGAAGAGCGAAACGTATAGAGCCCTGTTCGACGAATTCCTCGAACATCGCGAATTTGGCCTCGCGCTGGACGTTCTCTGCGATTTTCTATTGGAGCCCGATGTTCCGCCGCCGAACGAAACCGAATTCAATGAGATTGCGCGGCTTCACGCGCTGATGGAAGTTCAGGATGATTCCCTCGTGCGGCTGCGCGACAAACGACAAAATTCCCGGGACACCAACGAAAGACTGTAGGATTCCTTCGTGACGCCTGACGAAGCGCGTAATTTGGTCATTAATGGTATAAACTACGCTGCCTACAAAGAGACGGACTCCTCGCTGCACGACGCGGACAAGAATCGCCTCTTCGGCTCGGACCACTACAATTCAGGCCGGCCTGTCGTCAAGCCGAGCCCGTGGGCCGAAGGCGATTTCGAGGAAAAGATGACCGCTCTCCTTGCCATCGCCAATTCCCTAAACCGTTCCATACTTTCATTCTCCGAGGCGCAGCACCTTCTAGAGAATGAAGAATCCCTGATCGGCCGTGTGATTCGTCGCGCCAGGCGTCAGACAAGTTGAACCACAGTCCATGCGGTAACAGTTAATTCCAGAACACGAATTGACTCTCTGGCAGAATCTGAGTGTGATGCCTGCGCGCTTGACATTGAGGGTGCCCTTACTTAAATTGAATTCATCGTGACAAAGACTGTCAAAGACGAAATCATCGAGCAAGTGGATCGCCTGGACGCTCCTCACCAGCGCAAGGTCCTGGACTTCGCGCGCCACCTGACCGAACCTAGCGGAACGCCCGGTAAGAACATCCTGCACTTCAGCGGCTGCATTGCCCCCACGGACCTCGACGCCATGTCGCGTGCCATCCAAGAGGGCTGCGAAAAGATCGATCCGAATGCCTGGTAGAGTCCTCCTCGACACGAACATCATCATCGCTTTTTTCGCCGCGGAGAAAGCAGTTATACAGCACGTCACCGAATCCGTGATCTTTGTCTCCAGCACAGTATTGGGCGAACTCCACTACGGCGCCCGCAAGTCAGCGCAAGCGGTGGCTAACCAAGCCAGAATCGAAGAATTCGCCGCTGCTGTCGCGATCCTAAGCTGCGATGCGGAGATATCCAGGCGGTACGGTCAGATCAAGGACCGTTTGCGATTAAAAGGTCGGCCCATTCCTGAGAACGACATCTGGATCGCCGCTAGCGCATTTCAGCATAGCTTGACCTTAGCCACCCGCGACGACCATTTCAGAGACGTAGACGGACTCCGCATAGAAACATGGTGAGTAACTTCAAGCGCTCATGGTGCCAACAAAGCACGGCGGGTGCCCCAGCCCCATTTTTTGAGGCTAAGTCTTCATCTTACGACCACTTCTCTATCTGCTCTTCCAACACCACGGCAACGGTGTCCCCTCTTTCCTTCCCGATCGCCTGGCGTATCTCTGATTTTATCGGCAGCATGTGGATGCCGTTCCCCATCGCCATAAACGAACTCCGAAACGGATGACCATCGATTTTTCCTCTGACTTTCACCAATCCACGCGTCCCAAAAAACTTCACCGAGCTGGGCCACACCACAAACGTCCAGCCACCTTTTGCCCTGCTTTTCTGTAACTTAGCCCTGAATTTTTTGTTCAGCTTCATCTCTAAACCCTCGCCTCGTCGATTCTAAACTCAGACCTCCAATCAGGCACTCTCAGCCCCAATCCTCTTTCCTCGCTTGACAATCGATAACTCCCCATTCATAATAGTAATCGGGCAACATTGTGTCTTGTGCCCGGGAACGCCAATCTCGAGATTGGCGTTTTTTGCTTTTGGTGGCACAGGCTTCAGCCTGTGCGCTTTTACCCGACGCCGCAATCCTGGCCAAAACAGCTCCAGCCAGCACCAGCCAGCTAGCCGAATTTTCGCAGCTGGGGACGATTTTCGGTATTTGTGCCATCATGTTCGCAGTTAACTCGTGTGTTTCCATCGCCGCGCTCTGAAAAAACCGTAGAGTGAAGACCAAGTGTCTTCCCTTTGCCCCTGGATTTCTGGCACGCTTCCGTCAGCATGTTTCTGCGCAGCATCCATCGAAAAAAAGACGGTAAAGATCATCGCTACTTCAGCATCGTAGAAAACCATCGCCTCGCTTCCGACAAAACGGTGCAGCGAACCGTTCTCTATCTCGGCGAGATCAACGATCAACAACAAGTAGCATGGCGCAAGACGTTGTCCGTGTTTGATGAACAGCAGCAAGAGTATGCAAACTTGAGTCTGTTTCCCGACGACCGCGAGATTCCCGCCGATGCCATCGATATTCTGCAAGTGAAACTGAGCGGTCTCGAACTGCGACGTCCTCGCCTATTCGGTAGCTGCTGGTTGGCGTGCGAATTGTGGCAGCAACTGGGTTTGCATGAGTTTTGGGACGCTCGCCTTACGGGAACACGGGAAGAGGTTCCTTGGGAAAAAGTGTTGCAGCTCCTGGTGGTGAGCCAGCTGCTGGATCCGACGAGCGAGTTTCGTGTCCATCGCCAGTGGTACCTGACCACCGCCATGGATGCGCTGTTGGGAACGGACTTCGCCGTGGCCGAAAAGGATCGCTTGTATCGTTGCCTGGACCGCGTGCTCGAACATAAACAGGAACTCTTTCTGTGGCTGCGCCAGAAGTGGGCCGATCTGTTTAAGGCGGAATTCGAAGTGCTGCTCTACGACCTGACCAGCACGTACTTTGAAGGCGCCATGGAAGAGAACCCCAAGGCCAAGTACGGTCACAGTCCAGATAAACGGACGGACTGTTTGCAGCTGGTGATTGCACTGGTGATTACCACCGATGGTTTTCCGTTGGCCTACGAAGTGATGGATGGCAATACCAGCGGTCGCACCACCCTGCGCGGTTTTCTCGACAAGATCGAGAAGACCTACGGGAAAGCAAAACGCATGTGGGTGATGGATCGCGGCATTCCGACCGAAGAGATTTTGCAGGAGATGCGAGACCCGGCACGCGAGATTTTCTATCTGGTGGGTACACCGAAAGGCAAGATCCAACAGTATGAGAAGAAGTGGCTGGATCTGCCCTGGCAGAAGGTTCGAGATTCGGTGGACGTAAAACTGTTTGAGCAGGACGGCGAACTCTATGTGTTGGCCAAGAGTGAAGGAAGAAAAGCCAAAGAGACCGCCATGCGGCGCAAACGTTTGGCTCGCTTGCTCAAAAAACTTCGTGGCATGCGCCGAAACCTTCCTTCTCGCGACCAGTTGTTGATGCGTGTGGGCGCCGCCAAAGCAACCGCGGGCCGCGCATTCCACTTCGTGCACCTCGAAGTGCCAGAGAAAGACCAGCAGGTGACGCGGGAGACCTTCCAGTTCCGTGTGGAGAAGAAAAAGCTCCAGGAGGCGGAATGGCGCGACGGACACTACTTGCTGCGCTCCAACCTTACCGCCGGAGATCCCCGCGTGCTGTGGACGCGCTACGTGCAGTTGACCCACATCGAAGCGGTATTTAAATCGCTCAAAAGCGAACTCTGCATACGTCCGATCCGTCACCAATTGGAGCATCGCGCCGACGCGCACATTCTGATCGCCTTTCTCGCTTACTGCTTGCAGATAACCCTGAAGCAGCGCCTGTCGCTGCACGCCCCGGGGTTGACACCCACGGCGGTGCTGGAGAAGTTGGCGGAAATCAAAATGATCGATGTGTGGATTCCCACGGTCGATGAACGTTGGCTGATTCTGCCGCGCTACACACAGCCTTCTCTCGACACCAAGGTGCTGATCGAGAAATTGAAACTATCGCTGCCGAGCCAACCGTCACCGCGCCTGGTGGCGCAAAAAGAAAGCTACAAAATCGAGAGACAACCCGTCCGGTAGGAGCCAATTTGTGGTGAATACCTTTCCCTAACCTCGACTGATTCCAAAGCACTTAACCGGCCCAGATGTGCTCAGCTGCGAAAGTTCGGCTAGCCGCAATACTGTTCACTTAAGGAAATTATACAGATTCTGTCTGGCAGGAGGACAGAATATCGCTACGGCTCCGCGTCTTGCCACTTTGCCCACGGGAAGCCGCATCACGGATTACATCAGCCTTGGGGTGGTTAGCCGAGCCATCCCTCGAGAGAAAATTGATTCGATTTTGGCCGAGACTAATAAGGCCAGTATCCGGCAAAGAGAACTGCCAGCGCATCTGGTGGTGTACTACGTGATCGCACTGGCGCTCTACATGCAGTCTTCCTATCGGGAAGTACTGCGCTGTTTGCTCGAAGGCATCCAGTGGCTGACCAAGCCAGAGGAAACCGTCCGGGCCACCGGCAACGCGGCATTTCGCAAGCTCGCTCACGTCTGGGCGCGGAACCTTTGCGTCGGCTATATGAACAGGTCGTTGTACCGATCGCTTCGGAGAAGACCCGCGGGGCGCGCTATCGAACGTGGCGACTCATTAGCCTGGACGGCAGCACGTTGGATGTGGCCGACACCGAGGAGAATGAATACGAGTTTGGGCGTCCCGCCGCCAGCCGCGGATCGAGTGCTTATCCGCAGTTGCGCTTCGTGGCGCTTTTGGAGAATGGCACGCATGTGTTGCTGGGTGGCCGGATGGGAAGCTACGCTACTGGCGAGATCACTCTGGCTAAGGAGGTGGTCCCCCAACTGAAGCCCGGGATGCTGTGTTTGGCGGGATCGCTTTTCTTCGGTTTTCAGCTGTGGACCAAAGCCCAGGCAAGCGGTTGCGAATTGCTCTGGCGAGTGCGCAAGCACCTGCGACTTGAGGTACGCGAACGATTGAGCGAATGGTTCTTATATCAGTGCCATCTACCCTTCCGAAAAGGATGCGCGGCACAAAACCAAAGGCGCACGAGTTCGAGTCATTGACTATCAGTTGGAAGGCCTGCCCGACGTCGAACCGATCTACCGGCTGGTCACTACCATCCTGGATCCGCTGCAGGCGCCTGCGGGGGTAACCTGCCGCGCTTTATCACGAAAGGTGGGAGATCGAAAACACGTTTGATGAATTGAAGACCCATCTCCGGGGGCGTCAGATTGTCCTGCGCAGCAAAACCCCGGAACTGGTACGCCAGGAGTTCTATGGCTTCTTGCTGGCACACTTCGCCGTTCGCCGAGCGATGCACGAAGCGGCTTTGTCGGTTGCGGAAGATCCGGACCGACTCTCTTTTCTCCACGCGGTACGCGTAGTTCGCCGTAAGTTGTCGGTCTGGGACGCTATTCCCCCCTCCGGCGAGAAAAAATTTCATCACACGATTCTTGACGAAATACTCGAAGAACGCGTTGTCTCCAGCCGCAAACGATGGAATCCGCGGGGCGTAAAGCGCAAGATGAGCAAATACCCATTGCGGCCGAGGCACCAAGTGGCAAGCAAATGCCTCAGAATCGCAAAATGCATCCGCATCCTTAAGTGAACAGTATTGCGG
>CAWJJR010000016.1:0-339443 GCA_963843265.1 uncultured Acidobacteriota bacterium
GCCAGCGAATACCCAACGGCATTGTGTGCCTTCAATCGGCACTCGTCTGGCACGGCATTCTCCCTTTTGATTCCGGTCACATTTGGATGGCCATCGATCGCAAGGCCAAAAAATCGGTGGTCGATGGCTTGAAGTTGCGCTTTGTTCGATTTTCCGGCCATGCGCTCACCCGGGGAGTGGTCAATACGAAGATCGATGGAGTTCCTGTTCGTATCTACAGCGCGGCGAAGACGGTTGCGGACTGCCTCAAGTACCGAAGAAAGATGGGCAGCGACCTCGCAGCAAAAATCCTGCAAGAAAGCATAGCTGGGAAAAAATGCAGCGAACAGAGGCTCCGGCATTTCGCGAAAATATGCCGGGTCTACAAAATAGTCCACGTCGCATATTTGTCGGCGGATCCTTCGGTACGAACAGCCCGCCCACCGTTGATAGTTTCGTAGTACATGTCGGTCGTCGGAACTCCCGGGGCGGGCCTAAAATGGTCCTGTCATGTTACCGCGCAAAATTGTGCATATCGACATGGACGCTTTCTACGCGTCTGTCGAACAGCGGGACGATCCACAGTTGCGCGGCAAGCCTGTCGTTGTTGCCTGGCGCGGAAACCGCTCGGTAGTTTGCGCTGCTTCGTACGAGGCCAGAAAGTTCGGCGTGCGTTCCGCCATGCCCGCGGTTCGCGCCGAGCGTCTCTGCCCTAACGCCGTATTCTTGCCCCCGGATTTTCCTCGCTACCGGGCCGTTTCCCGACATGTCCGCGAGATATTGCAGCGGCACACCGACCTCATCGAACCGTTATCGCTCGACGAAGCCTATCTCGATGTCTCGGAGAACAAAACCGGCCTGCGCACCGCAACGTTGGTGGCGCGCACGATTCGCGAGCAGATTCGCACGGAGCTTCAGTTGACAGCCTCAGCAGGCGTCGCGCCCAACAAATTCCTCGCCAAGATTGCCTCGGACTGGAAAAAACCGGACGGACTCTTTGTGATACAACCCGAAGACGTGGACGCGTTTCTTCTGCCCTTGCCTGTCGGCCGTGTGCCTGGAGTCGGAAAAGTCACGGAAGGAAAGCTCAAGGGCTTCGAGGTGCAGACGATCGCGGATTTACGACGGCTAGACTTACCCACGCTCGAAAGCCACTTCGGTCGCTACGGCGTCCGCCTTTACGAATTGGCGCGCGGTGTCGACGAGAGCCAGGTCGTACCCGACCGACCCACACAATCCATCTCCGCGGAAGATACGTTCGAACGCGATGTGCCACTTTCGGAGACGGAGCTGATGATCCGCAAACTCGCCGAGCTGACCTGGGCCGCCTCGCGCAAGGAAAGCCGGATTGCGAGAACTGTGGTGCTGAAATTGAAGACGGCGGAATTCAAGATCTTCACGCGCAGCCACACACCGTCCTCTCCTCCTTCCTCTTGTGAAGAACTGACGGCGATCGCGCTTTCGCTGCGGGAACGCGTTGCCCTTGGACCCCAGCAACGGTTTCGTCTGGTCGGCGTCGGCCTAAGTAATTTCCTTGATCGGGAGGATGTTTCGGCTCAACCAGCATTATTCGAGTGAAATGATCGTCAAGTTATAACTTGACGTCTATCGATCTGTGGTCAAGTCATAGCTTGTCGTTTGGCTACCGTAATGCAAGCTGTAGCTTGACAGTTACGGCATTTATGTCAATCTATAAGTTGACAGGACACTCTATGAAACATGAATTCCGACAGTTACGACTCTCGCAGCTCGACCGAAGCCTTGACCCAGTGAGGAGCCTCCCGCCTCGTCCTTCCAAGGGGTGGATCGCCTCTGTGCGCGAGGCCCTCGGCTTTAGCTTGCGGCAAGTCGGCAAGAAAATGCGGGCATCGGGACAGGCTATCCAGCAGTTCGAACAGGCCGAAGCAGAAGACCGCATCACACTCCGTGCCCTCCGGCGAGTGGCCGGAACCATGGGATGCGATCTTATCTACGCGCTCGTGCCAAAGTCCGGCTCGTTCGCCGAACTCGCGGAACACCCCACACGAGAGCGAGCATCTCGTGACGTCAAGAGCGTCGTTCATACGATGGCGCTAGAAAACCAAAAACCCGAGAACGCCAACCAACTGATTGAGGATGAAGTCCAGCGGCGCTTGAGCGACAAATCAAAATGAACTTCATCCTCAACCATCAATATTCCGACGGGAATACGCCCATTCGTCCGGAGGAAGCCGAACAACTGATTCCCCGCATCAGCACCAGGGGAGAGTTGGACGAATACGAAACATTGAACATTCTGCGGGCGCGACAATGGGCTTATGACGATCGCACGATGAAATCCACGGACCCACTCGAAGAACCTTACGTCCGAGAGTTGCATCACCGCATGTTCGAAAACGTCTGGAAGTGGGCGGGAACGTATCGCAAACATGAACTAAACATTGGCTGTGATCCGCGCGAGATCCTACAGCGTATTCCGCAGCTCCTCGACAACACTCAGTATTGGCTGGAACACAAGACGTTCCCGGTCGACGAATGCCTGGTTCGTTTTCATCATCAGCTTGTTTCGAAAATCCATCCGTTTCCCAACGGAAACGGACGCCACGCACGCATGATCACCGACATAGTGGCAGTGAAGTTGGGTCATCCGGAATTTACCTGGGGTGCCGGAAATGATCTCGTCGCGGAAGGCGATGCCCGCATCAGGTATCTCGCCGCGCTCCGCTCGCTCGACGCGAATGAAAACGATATGAAACCGCTGCTCGACTTCGCGCGCTCGTAGTCGCCGCCGTCGAATTTATCTCCGGTGATTCCGCTCTTCAATGATAGTCGTGCGATCGCTTCGGCGGCACTGACCGAAATGGGAAACACAAACTGCTGGCGCGATCCTACGGAAGGGAGACCGCGCCGCATACGAGCAAAAGGCGGAATGGATTTACAAGCGTCTCCGTCAGACTTGGGAGCGTGCGGTAGAAGAGGTTCTACTCAATCGAGTTTTAGTGCGTTTTGGCGATGCCGTTGAAACGCAGCGCCTCAAGGCGGTTACTGACATCACAGATATGGACGTGCAAACGGTAGAATCCGAAATGGCCTATTGTTCGGGTTTCGTTCACGACGAGTCCGGAGCTGTGAATGCAGGGATTCCCGATCCCGTGGTTCTTGAAACCGACATCAACCGTTTGGACGATTGGGTCGCCGCTCTTCGCAAGCGCGGCCGAAACTAATCCCAACACAAACCTCCCTTTCTCAGCCATTGAGGCACATTTTGAGATGCCCCAGCCGGGAGATCCAAGTTGATCCACGTATCGGCGAACACCAGTTCGTCAGGCGAAGTAGGTCATGGGCTAATTTCGGTGGGGTCTTAGACCGGCAAAGTCAGGGCCCGGGGCTCGCGGCCGTCTCGGAGGCCCGCGCCAGTGCTTGCGTGTCGACATACTCCCGGATATTCGTCAATTTGCCATTTCGAACGGTAATGGCGAAGACCCAATGGTCCTCGAACGTCCTATTCGTGGCTTTGATTCTCCCCGTAGCGACGCCGAGGACCAGAACCCGGTCTCCCAGCGCTATGAACTCGGGGGGCTCTGGGAACGAAGTTTCCACCGTTTCGTTAGCCTTCTGAAGTAAATTCTCCATTCCTGCGTGCCTGCGGTGCGTGCCGGCCAGCGGCCAGTCCTCGCCCGGAATGATCCACTCAATATCTTCGGCAGACAACCCCAGCAAACCTTGCTTATCGCGGCGGCCGAGTGCTGCAAGAAAATTCCTCACAATCTGGACATTCTTTTCGATGCTCATCGAAATCTCTCCTTTTCCCTTACATCAAGTGTGTCCGATCTGATCGGATGTTTCGAAACCATCCTTCTCGGACTAAATCACACGGTCGACGATCAATTACTGCTCCTTCTTGAACAAATCCTGGAAGATGAGCTGACCCCAAGTGCGGCCGCGTGCGTGCACCAGCGCGCCATCTTCGTTGAGCTTTCCGAGCTTGACGGGTGCGAATCCGAGTTGTTTGGCCAAATCTGCTACGGGAGCGATCGCGTCCTCGTCGTCGCTCGACAGAAAGACGACCCGGTGGCCGCCCTCGACGATTGGATCGGTAGCCAGGGTGGCCGCAACAAGGTGATTAAAACCTTTCACGAGCTTAGCGCCGGTCAACGACTTCGCGACGAAGGCGGAGGACGGGAGGCCGTCCAGCTCTTCTGGGAGAACTCCAAACGCGTTCGTCGCATCGATGACTGTCTTGCCTTCCCAGCTGGGCAGCGCCTTCGCAACCTCGCGGTGCTCCCCGAACGGGATTGCCAAGATGATTGTGTCGGCCTCGAGTGCATCCCGCAGCGACTTGGCGACTACCGCGGGTCCAATCGCCCGAGCCTCCGGTGCCAACGCCTCGGGCGACCGGCGGCTCGCGACTGTCACGTTGATGTTTTTACGGGCGAAGGCGTGGGCGAGGGCCTGACCTATCTTTCCGAGTCCTATAATTGCGTAGCTCATAATGTTTCTTCGATCCGTGTTGATATTGATTCCCAGCCTTCGACGGCGCGAGACATCAAATTCCGTTCTGTGGCGGTCTTACGTAAGCTTCCCGCGGTAAATCACTTTGCGGGCCGCCGGAAGGTCAGCCGCTAGCAGAGGTCTGCAGACGTTAGATGGCCGAGAAGCCGCCGTCGACGTTCAGCTCCACCCCATTCACGAAGCTCGAATCGTCTGAAGCAAGAAACAGCGCGACCGTCGCGATTTCCTCAGGTTGACCCATCTTTCCCCGCGGGATTAAGGACTCGAACATCTCCTTGGCCTCCTTGGTGAGAACTTGTTCCTGCATCGGTGTGGCGATCGGCCCCGGGCCCAGCACGTTCACCCGGATATTCCTGCCCTTCAGTTCGTTGAGCCACGTGCGTGCGAAGGAGCGCAATGCTGCCTTGCTCGCCGCATACACGCCGAAACCAGGAAAACCCTTCACCGAAGCAACTGAGCCGGTCATGATGATCGATCCGCCATCGTTGAACATCGGCAACGCCTTCTGAACCGTAAACAGCGTTCCGCGCGTATTCAGGCCGAAGGTCGCATCGAAATGCTGCTCGGTAATTTCGCCCAGTGGGACGGCCTCGCCCCTGCCAGCGCTTGCGAACAAGACGTCGATCTTGCCCTTTTCTCGCTTGACCGTGTCGAACAGGCGGTCGAGGTCGTCGAGATTGGCCGCGTCACCGCGCACGCCGGTCACGTTCGGGCCAATCAGCTTGACGGCCTCATCGAGCTGCTCCTGCTTCCTACCGGTGATGAAAACGTAGGCCCCCTCTTTAACGAAGAGCTTGGCGCTCGCCAGCGCCATGCCGCTCGATCCCCCCGTGACTACTGCGACCTTACCCTCTAGTTTTCCCATAATTACTCCCTTCCGTAGATGTGTTAGCATCGCGTACAGGTAGTAGATGTCTCTGGCAGTGGACGAGAACTGTTCAGGAGTCCTAATCTTTTGTCTATTCGTCCAAAATAGGAGGAGGAGTTGGATCCGGTAACAGACATCTTCAGAACGATGCACGTAGCCGCTTTTGGTCTGCACAGGCTCGAAGCCACAGCCCCGTGGGGCATAAAACAGGAAAACCAGACCGAAGAAAAAGTCACGCCTTTCGACAAAAAGATGTCACCCACAGATTTGGCGCACTTCGCCATGCTTTCGCGCGGCAACTGCTGGCTGAGTGTGGAAGGGATTGCGGAGCCGATTCCCCTCACCGGTGGTGATTGCTTTTTACTGGCTAAGGGGACTTCGATTGTTTTGCGCGACAGCCGACGAACGCGTCCGAGGTGGAGCTTCCGCGAGATCGGGGCTAAAGCCAACGGCAATGTCGCTCATTGTGGCGGCGGTGGTGCACCGACGACAATCGTCTGTGGATCCTTGAGTTTCGATCGCGACAGCCTGAAGTCGATCACTCAGTTATTGCCGAGCTTCATTTTGATGAAGGCCGACCAGGCACGCACGCTTGCTCTTCACACCACAGTGCAGGCGCTCGCGTCAGAGATGGAAGAACAGGCGCCGGGATCTGAAGTCGTCGCGAGTCGGTTGGCCGAGGTTCTGTTTATCCAGGTACTCCGGGCGCATATCGCGTCGGGACCGAAACGCAACAAAGGATGGCTTCGCGCGATTTTCGATCCTCAAATGGGCACTGCTCTGAGTGCCATTCACGACAGAGTGAACACACCCTGGACCGTCGAATCCCTGGCCGAAGCAGCGGGCATGTCTCGCTCCGCATTCGCAGCACGCTTCAAAGAGCTACTCGGACAAACACCACTGGAATACGTAACCGAGTGGCGGATGCAGAAGGCGATGCAGTTACTACAACAGCGTGATAAAAAGCTCATAGACGTCGCTCGGTCGGTCGGTTACGAGTCCGACGCTGCGTTCAGTAAGGCGTTCAAGCGAGTTGTTGGGGACAGTCCTGCTGAATACCTCAAACGTGGTATTTGAACACCAGGGTCATGCCGGAATGGCGCAAGATGGCCTCCTCCAACAACCGCAACACGATGTTTTGAGAAGAATCCTGCAGGGCAAAATGTTCAGCGATTTCGGGAACGCTTACTAGACTAGGATCACAAATAGTTCCAAGTCACAACGGTTTTCCAAACCGCCGCCAGGCAGACGGAGATTCGAGCAGCTGCCCCTGCTTGTCCCTAACACATATATGACATATACACTAGTGTCCCTTATGCCTGATTCTTTCCGATCCACTCCGACGACGGATCCCTCGACTGGTGTAGATACAGCCGTTTGGGAGGCAGCAGCTTCCCCCTGCAACGGTTTCAAACACCGTTGTCGCACTCCCATGGGCAGCCATCATGAACATTGTGCTTTTGCCCGGTAGTCGATGATTTTTCGTCGAACGAACCAAGAATCTTTTGCTGGCGGCGAACATATTACGATTTTCGCATTCTTGATAAGTGCGAGGTCGGTCGTTCAACTCCACCCAGGCCCACCATCTAATTTCAGTAGGTTTCCGGGTGTCGTCCCAAAAACCACAACCCACAACCCAACCCACTCTTCACCGACTTCATTGCACTAACTGCGTGCCACTCCTAGCGCCGTCAGATATTCGCCCTGTGCCGCCCGTGTTTCATCGCCATCGTCCTTCGTATACAGGTCGAGCGTCGTCTGAATCTTCGCGTGACCCAGGATGCCCTGCACAGTCTTGGGTTCGACCTTCCTTTGTTCACCAGCCAGTTGCTAAGTGAGTGGCGAAGATTGTGAAGCGCAAACCTTCGACCGTCCTCGATAGGACCCGTCTTCTTTGCCGCCGGCCTTAGGTGATCGGCGACGAAAATAGCCGCGGAAGGGGAAGCGCCCGCGCGATTTGAATGAGGGGAATACGAAGTCGTCGTCCTTTGCGTAGAGGCTTTGTTTCCGCCACAGCGTAGATGAGCCGCTAGGACCAAATGCGGCGGAACATTTCCGTCCGATGCCTCCGTTTTGGTCGCGCCATCTTTACCTTGCGCCCATCGCTTTGAAATCCGAATCCTTCCCTCATTCCACAGCACATCTCTCCAGCGCAGCGCCAGCATCTCCGAAGCGCGGAGCGCCGTGGCGGCGCAGGTGAGCACCAACGTGAAGTGAAGAGGTGAGGGGAGGACTTTCAGAATCGCAAGCGTTTGCGCGGGCGTGATGACGATGGCCTTGTAGTCGGTCTTTGAGCGCGTCTCCACATACAGGACCGGGTTCTTCTGGACATGCTCGTGTAGGATGCCAACCTTGTAGATGCGACTCATGACACCCCGCATCTTCGCAATCGTCGTCCATGCAAGACCGTCCATCTCGCGGAGCGACTGAACCACCGCTGAATATCGAGCGGCTTGATGTCTTCCGCAATTTCGTTTCCGAAACGCGGAACGAGATATGCACGCACGATATGCTCCACGTGACTGATGGTGTTCTCCGATTTCGGGCGCACGGAATCCGCCCCGAAATCTGCCTTGAGATAATGCTCCGCAAGAAAGTGGAGTGAAGCATGGCCTGGGGTGGGAGTGTCGTTGATTCGAATCCCGAGTCCGAGCCGGTCCGCCTCACGCCATGCGTCCTTATCCTTCGGAAATTGCCGGACAAGTCCGATGGGCGTGACGTTCTCAACCCTTCGGCCATCTGGATTCGTGACTCTGTACCGCAACACCCAGGTTTCTCCTTCCTTGCGTCGTACTTTCTTTAGTGATCCTCGCTGATAAGCCATAACTCCTCGCTTTCAGCGGGGACTGCCAGATCCGATCGTACACGGTTTTTGTGGTTTTGAAATCGGAGTCTCGCTCCGCACAATGGAGGCCGCGAGTTCCGAGAGCCGAAATACCCAGATCTTGCGCTTGCTCCCAGTGCCGAGCGCGTAGGCTCCAGTGATGCCCCTGCGGGCGAGCTCCAGTAGGTAGCGGCGCTTGACGCAGAGAAACTGCGCCGCCTCGTCGGCCGAGACAAACGGCTCGGGCGTCAAGGGCACTTGCCTCGACTCTGCGGCAGTGATAACCGTTGCAGGAGCGGAAAAAGCTCCGGCACTGTTTCCCGTTTCTCCCCCTGTGGCCGCCTGCAGAGCCATGGTAATGATTGAGATGTCCGACTCGCTTGCGAGGGAAGCAAATGCTGGCGTCGGGTCTCGATCTCGCAAATCTCTTGGGAGAGCCTGGGACATCGGGGGCGGCGAATCCACTGCAAGGCGCGGGGCATGCTGTCGTGAGGACGCTGTATTCTCGCGCACACCGGATTGGGTTGAACGGGACTTCATGTTTGTTAAACGGCCTTCGCAGGAACGTCTCCTTTAGCTTTTCCATTGATCTGGTTGTTTGCGTGCTGGTCTGCCCAGCGTCTGAAGTCGTCGTCCTTGCGGAAGAGCAGCTTCAGGGCTTCGGTGATCAAGTAAGGCGGCGGAGCATCGATGAACTCAGCATAGAGCTCAAGCTGAGTCTTGACCGATTCTTCGACACGCGCTTGGATAGTGACTGCTTTGGGCTGTTTTGGTGGTGACTTCAATATAGACAACGGTCTCCTCCTTTCGTTTTCATTCAAAGTGTCAGACCTCACGTCTGACAAACTCTCAAGTCAAACTATGCAGTCGCGCAAAACGCGGTCCATTGCCGTATCTTGTTTACGTCGTCATGAAACTCGGTCGTGAATGCGACGGGCGGACCTGCCATCGGAAGGTCTGTCCCACGTTTTTGATAGGTGTTTTGAACCTGAATTCCGAAATTAGATTGCACTGTTTTGCCGCAACTCGGTTAAGTTTCAGTTGGATAGAAGAAACGCCGAGGAGGACAAAACAGTGCACTGGAAAATTACCGCTCTTTGGGGCGGGAAGAAAGTGGAATTGCGTCAGACTTCGCGGGCGGTCACTCCCTTCGGCGGGCTGGTGGTGTTTTTCGAGTTTCTGCGGCGGATCGGCTATCGCGAAGCGGTCCTCGAGCATCTGCCGTTTCGTCTCACTTCCCCCAACGCCATCGATCCGGCGGAGACCTTCACTGCGTTTCTGCTTTCGGTGGCGGTGGGGGCGCGGCGTTTCGCGCACACGAGTTGGCTGCGTGCCGACGCGGCCTTGCACGCTTTGTTGGGGTTCTCCCGTTTTCCAATCGATGACACCATTCGCAACCTGTTCAAGCGCTTCGGCCAGGGGCAGTGCCAGCGTTTTTTCTCCGGTCTGTGGAGCTGGCAGGTAGAGCGGCTGCCGGAATGTTCCTCCGGGTACAGTTTGGATTTGGACTCCACGGTGTTCGAGCGCTATGGTCGGCAGCAAGGGGCGCTGCGCGGGCCCAACCCGCGCAAGCACGGACGGCCTTCGCATCATCCGTTGCTGGCGGTGCTGGCCGAAGCGCATTTTGTTCTGCACGGCTGGCTGCGCAGCGGCAATTGCGGCACCGCTCGCGGCGTGGTGGAGTTTCTCAAGGAGGCTTTGGCGCTGTTGCCGGAGAACCACTCTCTTCGCGTGGTGCGCGCCGATGCAGGCTTTTTTGACCAGCAATTACTGGGGTTTTTCGAGCAGCGCGGGTTGTCCTACATCGTCGTGGCTCGGCTGACGCTGTGGCTGAAACGCGAGGCCGCCCGGGTCACCGCGTGGCGCGCTTTGGACCAGCACTACGCGGTGGGTGAGTTTTCTTTGCAGCTCTGGGGATGGGATCGCCCGCGCCGCTTCGTGGTGATCCGCGAGCAACTGCGCGCCGAGCACGCCTCGCTGGGGAGAAAATTACTGGAGGTTCCCGGCTACACCTTTCGCGTCTTCGTGACTAACCTCACGGAACCCGGAGAAGAGATCTGGCGCGATTACAACCGCAGGGCGGACATGGAAAACCGCATCGCGGAACTGAAACATGATCTGGCCGCCGATGATTTTTGCTTGCAGGAATTTTTTGCTACCGAGGCGGCCTTCCGCAGCATCTTGCTGCTGTTCAACCTGCTGGGAGAATTTCAGCGGGCTTGTGGCTTCACCAGCTATCGCCAGCCGGCCACGCTGCGCGCCCAAGTATTCCTTTGCGGCGCCCTGCTCGGTCGCGCCGGCCATCGTTTGGTGCTGCATCTGTCCGCCTCTTGGGGCGGCCTCGAGCGGCGCATCCCGCTGTTGGAAAACGTCTTAGCTTACGTCGTCCCAACTTCGCCGAAGTTGCCTTCCGGACTCGCGCCTTGAGCCCAAAATCGATCGGTGAATCTCCACGGAAACGTCTTCAACTTCGGAATTCTGGTTGAATCGCCTGGAAAGAGTTTTTCCTTCGAATGCGAACGTACGGGTGTGACGATGTCGCCGAACCCGATGTCAATCTAAATGGGAATCTTTGCGCGTTCGAGGTACGCTACGAAGGTCACCCGGAAGCCCTCGTAGTCGGCCCCTCGGATATGCGTTCCTCTTCGACAGTCTCGGCATCGAAGCGCAGGCCGTCATCGTCGACTTCCAAAACGCGGAGTTCCCGAAAAATACGGGCGAAGCGCTCCGGGGCGTTGTCACCGCGAGCGAGGAAATCGGCATCCCTTGTCGGACGATAGCGTTGTTCCGTCCACAGCTCGAAGAACAGCGCGCCTTTCAGAATGAAAACGTTGCGGTGATGGCGAATGATGATGCTTTCCGCAGCCCCGAAGAGTCGGATCACGCTCTCCGCCAGATTGAACTCGCGGGATTACTTTTGACGTGTCCTCAGCGCGGGGCAAAGAAAATTTGGGATCCTTACTTGTCACGATTACTCAATGGCTCGAAATCAGTGGCAGCTTCCACTCCCAGAATCAGTGAAGCTCTTCCCCGCCACGGGAATGAATTGCCAGTCGTAACCCTTGGGCTTTAGCGTGAGCTTCAGAACGCCGAATGTGTCGGCATTGCGTATTTCACTGTTCGGTTTGGGCGAGGCGAAGGGGCGCTCGTGCCTTCCCCCTGTGCCGGCAACAAATTCTCGAATGCCCCGGGCAGGATCGGCGGCGCCATCGGGCGTTTGCGGCGCGAATCGCTCGTAGTCGTGGTCGTGGCCGTTCACCACGACATCAGCATTAGCATCATAGAGGTCTTGCCAGAGCGGCTCAATTTCGGGATCGTTGCCGTGCGTGGCGCCAGAACTAAAGAGCGGTTTGTGCCAATACGCGAGAGTACATGCGGCGGGATGCGCGGCAAGATCGGCGCGCAACCACTTCTCTTGGCGCGAACCTGCCTCGCAGCCGCCGACGTCCTTGCACTCACTGTTAAGCACGATGATGTGCCACGTTCCCAGTTGGTAGCTGTAATACCCGTTCCCCGGTTCGCCCGCAACAGCGCCGAAATAATCAAAATAGGGTGTCGCTCCAGTTTCGTGATATTCGTGGTTTCCCGCGGCCGGCTTGGTACGTGATTTCGCGCGTCCCCAAGTCTTGTCATAGCACACGAAGTCTTCCTTGCTACCGTTCGGATCGGCAAGGTCGCCCACGGCCATCACCGTGCCAGGGATCTCGTCCAGGAGTTTGCCCGTGGCTTCCGCGCCAGGCAATTCCCTGCAATCGGCGATGTCGCCCGCGCCCACAAGCACAGCGGTTAAGTCTTTGGGGTGGCGTCCAGGCGCGGCTTGCGCGCGCGAATCCACAGAAAATGCGAGAGCCCCAACTAGAATTGTCACAGTAGAGATTATGACCTTCATCTTCATGGGAAGCCTCTCGTTTACGAGTAAATTATGATTCTTGGAACCACGAGCGAACCATAAAAGTAGCGAGGAGCGGTCCGCACAGAACAAAGGACTCATGACTACTTTCTAAGGAATAGCTGAAACCATCCAAAAGTCCAAAAAAACCTGATAAACGAAGGCTGAATCGCTGGTCCGAGCCGCCCCTGCCTTACAACTCATATTCGAGGCCGTTGCCAGGGCTCGAGGGAGAGGTTTCTCGAACCCTGGCTACAGCTCTGGGGTGTTAAAACTTGAATCGCAGCATGAACTGGAGCTGCCGCGGCAAACCCGTGCCCGTATTGGGCGAAGCGACGTTGTCGTTGTTGTTGTTGAAATTCACGGTCGAAGAAATCACGCCGAAGTCTGGATTCGCGTCCAGGTACCCCGTCGAAGGGGAATTGGGGTCGTACTTGACGCTGAGGTTACCAGGGTCGCCCAATTGGGTGTGATTGAAAATGTTGAAGGTCTGGATTCCGAACTCGACAGACAAACGCTCATTGATCTGTGTCGTTTTCATGAGCGCCAAATCTATTTGCCAAGTAGGAAGCGCGCGAATCACTCCATTTCCCTCGTCGCCGAACCGGGTAAAGTTTCCGTTGGCATCTACGGGAGGAGCCTGAAACGCAGCAGGGTTGATCAAGGGCACACCATTATGTCCGCCGCCGGGCAGCGTCAGCGGAACTCCCGGAACGGTGTCGGGTCGCTGGTTCGTCTGATCGTTGCCATCGGGAAGAAGGTAGGTATAGGAGAAACCGTCGAAGGGGCCGCCGGTAATGCTTCCGTTAAGGTCCATGGAGACGGTGAGCGGATGGCCGGTATGCCAAATCCCGAGCGAACTTAGTTCCCAACCGCCGACGATTCTGCCGAGGACGCCAGCCGATTGGTTCAGGTACGTTTTCCCCGGCCCGAAAGGAAGTTCGTAGACGGCGTCGGCGACGAAATTATGACGTATATCGAAAATGCTCGGCCCTTTATCGCATCCCAGGCAATTTACGTTTTCCGGCCCATTGGACTCACCGCCGCCAACAGAGCCGTCGTTGATGGAGTGGGCAAAGGTGTATCGGGAAAGAAAGGAGAAGCCGCTGTTATAGTGCCGCTCAATGGAAACTTCCAAGGCGTGATAGGTACTCTGGCCAATGTCGCTCTTGTAATCCACGGAACCGTATGGGTCGGGATTGTTTGGATCGGGAAAATACTGATCCAGCGGGCGAACACAATCCGTACCGGCAGGATTGAGCGTAACTGGCTCGGAGCAGAGGTTAACGGCGCCACGCGAGAACAAGCGCACGCCGTGGCTTCCGAGGTATGCGGTCGACAAAAGAAAACCGGCGGGAAGTTGATGCTCGATGGTCAGGCCCCACTCCTCGACATACAAATCCCTGCGGTTTTCTCTTTGCAATGCGCGAGGATGAGCGGGGGCTGCGGGCACTCCTGAAAGATCCGGAATCTCTTGCGCGTAGACGGGATCGAACGGAACTGCTTGATTTACCGAAACGCGGTAGGTATCGCTTTCGAGTCCTGCGTTCAAATCGTCGTTCTGCGCCGCGCCATGGTAAATTCCGAACCCCGCCCGCACCACGGTTTTCCCGTGCAGCGCAGATGGCGCCCAAGCCAAACTTACTCGCGGATCGAAATTTCTGTAATTGGGATTATAAAGTACAGGATTCTTCGGACATGGAGGCGTGTTGATGGGCACAGGGAATGGCGTGTTAAAGGACCCGGAACCGAGGCACGCGCCATGGAATTCATTGAAGTCGAATACCGTCGTTCGGTTGGTAGCCTCGTTGGCCACTCCATAGTAATCCCATCGCAGTCCAGCTGTGACTGTGAAGGTCGGACTCACCTTCCACTCGTCCTGGAAGTAAGGCATGTAAAAAGTCCGGCGAAGCCGGTGGCAGCACCACGGGGCGTCAAAGCTGATCCCGGAGAGTTGGCCCTGGATCAAACTCAGATCATCTGAGAAGTTTAGGTTATTGTTCGCCGTTTGGCCCTGGTTGAGCCGCACGCGGCGAATTTCGATGCCTGCCTTGAACGTGTGCCGGCCATGATTCCAAATCAAATTGTCAATCACTCCGTATGTGGTTCCGACTTCGATGTCGGCGGATTCGTTGGGAATTCCGGCGAAATTATTTGTGTTGACGGCGAAGGGAAGCGTACTCGATTCCGGATTGTGGAACGGCGAGCGATTAATGTAAACCTTGGCTTCGTTAAACAAGTTGGAACTGAATATGTGCTGCAGGGCCAGCATATAGTTGGCAGGGTGATTGAGCGTCTGAGCCTTGTCGAGAAAGGTCGTCACTCCGATTTGAGCGTTGACCAGGCTTATGTCGCGCTGGGCGCGGCCGTAGAGCGTGGTTTTGTCGCTGAATTTATGATCGATGCGTACGAGCCAAGTATCTTCATGGACGGTGGTCTGGACCGGATGAACAAAATTGCTTATGTCAGTAGGGAGGTCGTTCGGCCCGAGTGTCTCCTGGCCATCAAAGGCACTGAAATTCGCGTCAGGATAGACAACCTTGGGTACGCAGCCCCCCACGGTTCCGAGCGAGGCGGGCCAAGGAAAACCTTGGAGGACGGAGCACATGTCCGGCGAAGGCCCGTACTGTTGTCCGCCGACGACCCGGCCAGTGACAAGGACGTCTTGAATGAGACTCGCGCTTGGGACGTAGACGCTGGCATACGACGACGCCTCCTGCAATTGACGCAGCCCCTCGTAGCTCAAGAAGAAAAATGTGTTGTCCTTCTTGATGGGGCCGCCAACCGTCATGCCGTATTGGCCCATTCGGAACGGTAGCATTATGGGGTTGCCACTGCTGTCGAGATCATCGAAATTACGTGCGTCGAAAACAGAGTTTCTAAGATACCCGAACGCCGTGCCGTGAAACTCATTCGAGCCGGACTTGGTGACCACGTTGATCTGCCCTCCGGCCTGCGTGCCGTATTCGACGTCATAGAGCGCGCTGTTAACGCGATACTCCTCGACCGCGTCTTCGGATATTTGCAAGCGAGTCTGTGATTTTTGCGCTTGTTCCTGAATTCCGCCTGCATCCACGCCGTCGAAGCTGAAGTTATTGTCGTCGCGCGCGCGGCCAGCGAAGCGGATGGTGCGCTGGTCGCCGCCGCCGTCGTCCTGCGCGAACGGTGCAAGCAGGGTCAGCTGGGACCAGTCGCGGCCGTTCACTGGCAGGTTGGCGATCTGCTCGGTACTGATTACTGATGCGGCGGCGGCTGAAGTGCGCTCGGCAGGGCTTGCTTCTGCCTTGATCTCGACCTTCTCCGAAACATCGCCTACCGCAAGTGCAACGTCGAGTGTGTGCGTCTCACCCACCACAAGAACGACATCTTGGAGCACTTGCGTCTTGAAACTGGGGTTCGACACTTCTACCGTGTACTGCCCGACAGCAAGGCCGGGAAAGCGATAGTAACCATTCGAATTTGTTTTGCGCTCCTGGCTGATGCCAGTCGAGACTTCATTCACTGTTACAGTCGCGCCGCTAATGACCGCTCCGCTCGTGTCCTTTACTGTACCTTCCAGCGTTGCGCGGTCCGTTTGCGAGCGAGCGGGCGCCCCGGCGAGCAAAAGGGCCATCGCAGCAAAAAATGCAAAAATCGCGTATTGCGAGTAATGCTTTAAATTCATAGATCACCCCCCGTGTCGCGCATTGCGCGCCTACAACTCCACCCTATCGAGCAGCCGCCCCGATCCTCGACTCCTTAGCTCAAGTCTGGCATCTATCTAGCAGCGAAACCCAAGAACAGCCGATGAATGAAGATGAAGGAATCGTTAAATAGAAGCTGAATTTTTTTCAGCGAGGACGCTTCTTCCGATCGTCAAATTCCTTGTTTTCAAAGCTTTGCGCAAACGGGCATGTGGACATGAAACGCGGAACCGGTGCCAAGCGTGCTTTCCGCGGCGATTGTCCCTCCGTGCATTTCCGCGATCCATCGGGCGATGGCGAGTCCAAGGCCGGCGCCCCCGGTGTTCTTCGATCGCGCGCGGTCTACGCGGTAAAACCTCTCGAAAATACTTGTTAATTCCGTCTCGGGAATGCCTCCGCCTGAGTCTCGAACCGTAATCTGTGCGTCGTCCGCAGATAGGGACAACGCGATTTCGCACCGCCCTCCGCTGGGGCTGTATTTCACGGCGTTGTCCAGCAGGATCAGCAGCAGTCGGTCTACAGCGATGGCATCCGCCTTCACCCAGACTGGTTCCGCTGGAGTGGTCGCCGTCACATCGAGCGCCTTCTCCAAACCGAGCAGTGCGGCTCGCTCCCGGGCTTTTTGCACATGAGCAGTGAGATCCAGAGGACGCATTTCCATGCCCGCTGTACCCGCATCCGCCCGAGCCAGCGTTAGCAAATTTTCCAGCAGTTCGGAGGTGTCGACGGAAGTCTCCAGAATTGTCGATAAGGCCCGGCGGTACTCCTCTTGTGTGCGCGGCTTTCGCAGCGAAATCTCAGCCGATGCGCGAATCACTGCAATGGGGGTTCGCAAGTCGTGCGATGCATCCGCCGTGAACTGCGTGATCTTCTTGAACGAGGCTTCGATGCGATCGAGCATGGCGTTCAAGGTTTCTGTCAAGCGTCTGAGTTCGTCACGCGTCCTGGGAACTTCGAGCCGCCGGGACAAGCTCTGCACCCCGATCGATTCTGCCGTCTCGATAATGCGATTCACTGGAGCAATCGCTCTTCCGCTGAGCCAATATCCCAGCAGCGAAGCGATCGACACCAGCAGCGGCAAAATCTCTTTTTCGATCAGCCGGAAGTGATCCAGCGCCTGATCAAAAGGTTCTGTGGGAACCGCGGCGTGTATTTCATAAAATTGTTCACCTACCCTGACCCGCTCCATCGCAACGCGATATTGCAAGGAGTAGAGGTTGGTGGTGACAAACAATACGCCGGTACTGCGTACCTGCGGCAAGGAAGGATCGGCTCGAAGAAACTGCTGCGAACGGAAGATCCAATGGCCATCTCCACCCGTCACTTCGAAAAGTGCGCCATTCGCCCAAAGACCGGCGAGTTGGCCTAGCTCGCCTCGGAGACTGCTTTCTCCCCGCAAGGAGTTGTTCGCTAGAAGGCGCTGAACTGTCTCGAGGTTCGTGCGCGAAGCATTGTCGACGGTTGCGTCGATGCTGCGGCGGAAACCGATGTCGCTCACCCAGAAGAACACCGCAAAGGACAGGGCTAGAACGCCAAAATAGAGGGCAGTCAGCCGCGCGCGAATCGGCAGATTCATGAACCTATATGCCCTCCCACCGAATATCCAAAGCCGCGATGCGTTTGAATTAATTTTTTGCTCGTGCTGTCTTGCATCTTTTTTCGGAGCAGTCGGACGAATGCCTCCACCGTATTTTCGCCGACGTCTCTCCGAGTGCCCCATACCGCGTCCAAAATCGCCGAGCGCGACAGCACCCGGCCCGGATTCCTTACCAGCAGTTCGAGCAACCGGAATTCGGTCGCGGACAAATAAATCTCCTGCCCTTGGCGGAAGGCACGGCAAGAACTCACGTCCAACACGAGATCTTCGAATTCCAGGACGTTTTTCGGCTTCGCAGAAGCCCGGCGTTCTAAGGCGCGGATGCGGGCGAGCAGCTCCGAAAAGGAGAACGGCTTCGTAAGGTAGTCGTCCGCTCCGGCGTCCAGTCCTCCAACGATATCCGGCAACGCGTCGCGCGCCGTGAGCATGAGCACCGGAATAGAGCTGCCGCGAATCCGCAACTGCCTCGCAACCTCCAACCCAGTCATCCCGGGGAGCATTACATCCAAGAGAATCAGATCAAAAGTAATTTCGCTCGTCGATCGAAGAGCGGCATGACCGTCTACGGCGCGTTCAACGTTGTAAGATTCTTCACGCAGACCATGTACCAGAACTCCCGCCATGACCTCATCGTCTTCCACAACCAAAATGTTCACTGTGCCATCCCACAAAAATTGTAGGCCCGATTTCGTGAATGCTCGGTGAATGCGTGATTGCTGCAATGTTTCAGGGGCGAGCGCCTCGGAGCTCGTGACTCGATGCAAATATGAGCGCAAAGCGGACTGAACCTAAATATGTGATCCCCAAGACAACGGGCGGTTTGCAGAGCGATCTCACTCATCACGCTCGACGAAGGCTGAATTACACCTGCGGCAACAAAGCACACGCACGGAGGGGATTGGAGTGCTTGCAATCGGCGCAGCACCGTAAGGACTTTCAGGGGGATGGCCGCTCGGAGCGAGGGAAAGGTATTGGACAAATCATCTGCTGCTCGCGCCCCAGCTCTAGTCCTTGTCACTAACTCAGGCTGGTTCAAGTTACCACATGAGGGCAAGGGTCGTGAGCTAGCCAGAATCGAGGTTGTGGGATGTAGAAATCGAGTGAAGATGTATGCCCAATTTGCTGTCTCAAAACAGGGGTCACTTCAAATCCGGCTGATTCGAGCCTAAATGCTAACACCGCCGGAACTAAACATAGTAGAATCGTCGAAAGTCACGGTTTTGTGTCGTTGGGATCGAATCCGCCGCTCTTTGACTAGTTCCTATTCCATCCGACGGACCATTCTTATGCTGAATTCAGCCAACTTCGCCAGAGTAACGCCATTTGAATCATCAGTTGTGGAGCGGGCGATGGGAATCGAACCCAGGTCTACGGCCAGCTAAGCTACTGATTCGCTGGGGGATAGTTACTGTATGGGGTCCAAAACGGTCCAAAATGACTTGCCCGGAGCGAAAAACGTGCGAAAGGTCAGCTCGGACAATTGATGCTGTGATGAGTCAAAAAAGGCAGCATCGAGCCCACGTCCGAAGCTTGGGGAGTGCCTTTAGAGAGGGCAGCGGCTTACAACTCAGGAGCGAAGGTTAGACCCAAGTGGCGGCTTGCCAATTTTTTCCGCCCTGTTCGTACACACCACGCTTCATTTGTTTTGAATCACTTAGACTGCCCTCAATTGCGCAGAGACACCCCGTTTTCAGAGGCTTGTGCACCAAGTGTGCGCCAATGGCCTTCCGAAAGAGAGCCTCGAGCAGTCCCGCAACCGAGTATTTCCCCGATAGCCCGTTCCGTCCGTGCTCGGTACTAAGCACGGAGATCAGTTCTCAATAACCGATTTCCCATTACCAATCCGCACAAACTTCCGATAACCCCGTTCCGGATAGGTTCCGGAGCGCCGCCCAGGCGACAGAATCTGCCGGGTGAGAACGGCACTTGGATGTCCGACTTGGTCAGCCGTTCGTAGATGTGGTCTCGGTCGAAGTAATCTCATATTTGAAGTTGGCCGGATCGAGACTGTCGAGCCGGCCGTCGCTCGTTTCTGCCTGTGGATACATGAGGAAGCCGACTGGCGCGCCATTTGACCCAGGCAGAGGCACATCGTGCGCAAAGTTGTAGGCCATCCAGTTCATCTCCCAAGACCCGAAGAGCCGCGCGCGGGCATTCTTCACCATGTCGTCATCGAGGGAGCGATTTCCGGGTGGTTCTTCGAGCACAACTTTCCGCACGTCAGCGGGATCAACGGGTACCCAGCCGTAAGCGTCAAGGTAAACCTCAGCGCGGCAATGCTGTGCCTTCGTCACGTTTTCTGACGAGGCACCGAGGCTCTTATACCCCATTTCGGATTTGGCCACGCGGATGCCGTACACGTCACGCGCTGGCAGGCCAGCGGCACGGGCGAGCCCAACGTACAGCGCGTTGAGATCCGCGCACTTGCCGCCCAGATCTTTGGACTCCAGCATGAAGCGAATGTCGCCTGTGCCGCAGCCGCGCGTCTTCGGATTGCGAAATGTGTTGTCAACGATCCACTCGTAGATCGCCCGCGCCTTCTCAAGATCCGTCTTCGCGCCCTTGGTGATTTCGCTTGCCGTTTCTAGCACGATACCGTCGGTCGGCAGGAGCTTGGTTGGCCTCAAGAAATGCTCTAACTCAACGTGGCTCTCTTGCGGCCCCGTACCCCGCGCGGTGATGTCGACCGCACAATCCTTCGTTGCAACCTGGCTCGTCACAGTGAGGATCGGCTTTACGCCTGCCGGAAATTCGGCGACGATGATTCCGAGCGAGTCGGTCTTGCTCTCGATCATCTTCGCGGTACCACCCTCGCAGTCGAAGGTATTCGCGAGCGTCCTTTGAAAGGGCGTTTCAATAATGAGAGCCGCAGGCACCCATATGCGGGTCGTCCCGGAGGGCTTCAGAACTTCGACGCGCGTTGTTACTTGAAAAGTGCGCCGGCGATCAGGCGGAGTGACCTGTGAAAACAAGCGCTCAGCCTTCGCAAAGGCGAGGCATACTGACGCAATGCTTCCAGATTGGAGAAAATCACGACGATTCATGGCCAATACCTCTCGACCAGAATTCCTTTGACTTTTCTGGTGACTGATAACGTACACCTGACGCTGTCCGTGTACAATACCCGCAACGGGGATGGACTTCGACTGAGTTTTCCATGCAAAAGATCGCCAAAGCCGGGAGTGAACACTTCCAAAGCGGCGCGGACAAGTACGCCGCCTACCTCGAGACACCCGAGGGGCGCTTGCGAAGCGACTTGGCTTTCGCCCATCTGCAGGATTTTCTACCCTTGCCGGAGAGCGGACGGCCGCTACTCGGACTGGATCTCGGAGGCGGCACAGGAGCGGCCGCGGTGCGCCTGGCTCGTCTTGGCATAAACGTGACGCTACTGGAATCTTCTCCAACGATGCTGGAAATCGCGAAGCGCGCCGCAGGCGGAGCTGGCCTTGACGAGAAGATCACATTAAAACTGGGCGACGCGGCGCAAGTGGCGCACCTGTTTCCCGCCGGATCGTTCGACATCGTTCTTTGCCACAACATATTGGAATACGTCGACGATCCAAATGCTGTCCTCTCGGCCGCCGCTCGGGTCATGCGAAGCGATTCGAGCGGGACTGGGATTGTGTCTATCCTTGTGCGCAACCGGGCCGGCGAGGTGTTCAAGGCTGGCATCACGGCAGGTGATTTGGAGGCGGCGGAACGCAACCTTACGGCTGCATGGGGAAATGAATCTCTCTTTGGCGGTCGGGTGCGACTCTTTACGCTGGACAGCCTGCAAGCCATGGCGAAAGGTGCGTCGCTCGCTGTAGCTGCTGAACGTGGCGTGCGCGTCATTTCGGATTACTTGGCGCCGCAGATCTCCCGTCGTGTGGAGTACGCCCGGATTTTTAAACTGGAGCGTAAGCTCGGTAGTCGACCTGAGTTTTCTGCGGTCGCGCGCTACATACAGGTAATCGCGCGCCATCCGTGTGCATTCTCGATCAAGGAAGGGGGATCATGAAACAGGCCGACACCCAGTCTGCTTCACACTCGGCGTTGATCCGGCCTGCTGCCTCCCACGGCTTTGCACTTGGATTGGGGCTTACCAACGAGTGCAACCTGGCTTGTTCCTTTTGCTACCGCGATCCGGCGCGGACCGATCGGCTTAGCCTAAACCAGGTGCGAGCTGTGTTGGAAAGCCTGCCGGTGCGGTCCGTCAATTTGGGCACGGGAGAAAATGGAATGCACCCGGAATTCCGGGAGATCTTGGCCTACCTCCGAACGCAACAGGTGAAGCTCACCATCACCTCAAACGGTCACAGCGCGGCTGTGCTCACGGATGATGAGTTGCGGGCTTTCCACGACATCGAGTTCTCCCTGGATTATCCAACGGAACGCGAGCAAGAGGCCCAACGCGGCCACGGCAACTGGGCCCTTATACATGAACAAGCAGCGCGATGCGTCGGATTAGGGGTTCCGGTTAACTTTATTGCGGTAATGATGCAGTCCAACTATTTGCGGCTTGCCGAGGTGGCGCGATTGGTCAAGCCTTATCAAGCGCCGCTGCGCGTCAACGTTTATCAGGCGGTGCGCTCCGACCTCTACGCCTTGAGCTACGAAGAGTACTGGCAAGGCTTTCGGGCGTTGTTTGCGGAAACGGATGTGATCGGCATTGGGGAACCGCTAGTCCGCGCTATGGCGGGTTTGCCCCCGAGGACTGGCGGATGCGGAGTGAGCACCGTGCGAGTTACGCCCCGAGCCACTTGTCAGCCGTGTGTATATTGGCCGGGAGCTGGTGAACCACTTTCGCTCCTACTGTCGCTCCGCTCAAGACTTGTAGAGACTCCGGCCTTTGTGGCGGCGCGCACCACGCCAGAGGCTTGCCGCTCCTGCGTTTACCTGGAGTCATGTTACGGCGGGTGTGCCGGACGGCGGCGCATTCAAAATGCTCTTGATCAGCCGGATTTCTACTGCCCCATTGTCCGCGGAGAGTTGCAAAAGCTGGAGATCCGCATGGCTCCCGCTCGCGAACTCCCCAAAGGCGAAAGCGCATGTACCACAATCGTGATTGCGCGTGATTGAGAGGGCTGAGATGCTGACGGGCAGGAGTTCGTATGGATGAAGTTGCACCCATTAAGAGAATTTAGCATCGAAAACTGGGAGCTACATCATGACGACAAACGTAACTCAAGAACAAAATGCTACAGCCAGCTTGGCCGGCCCGTCGGACGCGGCAAAGGGATTAGCATTGGTTCGCGTGACCGTCGGTGCCATGTTCGTGTCGGTGTTCTTCGAGAATCTGGGGAAGGGCGCCTACACGTCGGCGGGCTACGCTGGTGTGATCAATTACTACATCAAGAACAGTCACGCGCCTGCCGCATGGAAGTCGGTTCTCGAGTTTATGTCGAGTCATGCGGCCATGGTCGCGCCCGGGCAAGCGGTAATGGAGATCTCCGTGGGAATACTGCTCGTTATTGGCCTGCTCACGCGCCCGGTTGCCCTTATAGCTTTTCTGTTCCTTGGCAGCCTGTGGGTCACGGAATTGGGTACGTCCTGGATTTGGGAACTCCTGGTTCCCGTGCTTGCATCGCTGGGACTCGCGATGGGACGCGGAGGCCGCGCTTGGGGGATCGACGCATTGCTGACACGGCGACGCCCCGCGTCCCCGTGGTGGTGATGAGGGAACCCGAGTGCGAGTATCGGTCATCATTCCTACCCATAACGAAGCGCAGGCCATTGGCCGTGTGCTTGCGGATCTGCCCTCCGATCTTGTGACGGAGGTCATCGTTGTCGACAGCAGTTCGATGGACGGAACACCCGATCTCGCCCGAAAGATGGGGGCGCTCGTCATCCAAGAGCCCCGCCGAGGGTATGGGCGCGCTTGTTTGACAGGGATTGCGAATGCGCAAAATCCTGATGTGGTGGTTTTTCTCGACGGAGACTACAGCGACCGCCCTTCGGAGTTGCCGACTCTCCTGGCTCCGATCATCGGGGGGCTCGCGGACATCACGCTAGGTTCGCGCCTCGGCAGCAACAGCATCCCCGGCGCGCTACCCTGGCACCAGGCATTTGGGAATCGCCTCGCCGCCGGCCTGATCACGCTCTTGTACGGTGTGAAGGTCACCGACCTCGGTCCGTTTCGCGCCGGACGCGCCGACGTGCTGCGCACCCTGTCCCTTGAAGAGACCACCTACGGCTGGGCGGTGGAAATGATCGTGAAAGGGGCCATCGCGGGATTTCGCATTGTGGAAGTTCCTGTAAGCTACCACCCGCGTATTGGAAAGTCGAAAATCAGCGGTACGGTGAAGGGCACGATAGGTGCGGCGTGGTTCATCTTGAGCCGGATAGTGCTCTATTCTTTTCGACGTCGAAGGGCGAGAACGCCGCGACCGGCGTAAGCCCCGAATGACCATCTCTCATGGAATCCTCCAGCCAGACCCCTGTGCGTTTTTCTCAACCAGACCGGACCTTAGTCATTATGGCGAGAGCCCCAAAGCCCGGCATGGTCAAGACCCGTCTCGCGCAGAGCCTTCCTTCTCCTGCAGTGACAGCACTGTATCGCTGCCTTTTAGAAGATACCCTCGCGTTGGCCACGTCCTTGACGAGCGTGGAGGTCGCGGTGATGTGCCCTGAGGCGGATCAGAACGAATTGGCGCAACTATTGGGCAATACAGTGCAGGTCGTGGCGCAAAAAGGCCAAGGTCTCGCAGCGGGACTCACCTCAGTTTTTCGACATTTCACTGCCTCTGGCAGACAGCAGGTCATCGCATTCAACAGCGACAGTCCACATCTCGCGCCGTCGATTCTGAACAGCGCGTTTGAGATACTCGCCACACATGACGTGGTTGCGGGTCCAACCCACGATGGAGGCTACTATCTGGTCGGCGCCAAGGCCGCTCACCCGGCGCTCTTCGAAAGCGATGGAATGGGAACAGGGAGTGCGCTCGACAGGTTGCTGGCGCGCACGAAGGCCCTCAACCTTTCCACCGGCTTCACGGTACCCTTCTATGACATTGACATCGCCAATGACCTGATTCTTCTGGCTCGCGAATTGCAGCTCGCTCCCGAGAAGGCCCCAAGGACGGCCAGTTGGCTCGGCGATTGGCAGCAAGCAGTCGCGCAACTTCATCATCGTTCGGTAGGCGAGTGAAGCTCACACCCTCGCACAGGCTATACGGCCTCGGCGCCATCTTGCTCCTGGCGCTCACGATCTGTGCACGCAACTTCGGCCCCAGGGGTGAACCGACGTTCTTTATTCCTCTGGCCGTTGCCTGCCTCGCCTACCTCCTGGCCATCCGCGAGCTCTTCTCCAGCCCAGGATTTCCGAGGCGCGTCATCCTCTTCGGTCTCGCTCTGTCTGCTCTGTGGCATTTTCAATTTCTGCGAAT
This sequence comes from uncultured Acidobacteriota bacterium, assembly GCA_963843265.1. Classification (GTDB taxonomy): domain Bacteria; phylum Acidobacteriota; class Terriglobia; order Acidiferrales; family UBA7541; genus Acidiferrum. The sequence continues at coordinate 24,699 of CAWJJR010000016.1, forward strand.
GCCACCGGGCTTAGACGACGACATTCATCGTTATGTTTGGGACGGCCGCATGCAGCGGCTCGGTTATAACCCTTATATCGTGGTTCCGAGCGACCCCGCACTTGCCAGCTTGCACACTTCAGAGACGCGCACCCTGAATAATCCTGAGGTGCCAAGTCCATATCCAGCAGGGGCGCAGCTATTTTTTCGCGCCGTAACATCGATTCGTGAGTCAACCTTCGCGCTGAAAGTAGCATTTGTAGTTTGCGATTTCGCGATTGCGCTTTTGCTGCTCGATTTCTTGCGTCGTACCGGGCAGGGAGAGCACTGGGTTCTGGTTTATGCGTGGCACCCACTACTGGCGATTGAGGTGGCGGGCAGCGGACACGTCGATATTGTGGGCGTGTTGCTGCTCTTGGTCTCCGCGGCCTCGCTCGTGAGGCGGTGGCGCGCCGTTGCGGCCATATCCTTTGGGCTTGCGATCGCGGTGAAATTTCTTCCGATCGTGCTGGCGCCACTCTATTGGAAGCGCGTCCGGATGCGCGACGCCGCGCTGGCGGCAATCATCGTCGGACTTCTCTACGTGCCATTTCTCACTCACGGCCGGATTCCAATTGGCTCGCTCGGCTCTTATGTGCAGAGGTTCCGATTTAACGATCCGGTTTTTGCAACGCTCGAGCGAGTAGCGGCCCCACAGGTTGTGGCTGGGCTGGCAGTGCTTGCCGGTTTTTTTACGGCGATCTGGATGAGAAGAAAGTTCGCCGAAGGGTCCGCGGAAGCATTCGCCTGGCCGATGGCGGCTTCGCTTTTCTGCGCGCCGGTTGTCTATCCGTGGTACCTGCTGTGGATGCTGCCGTTCCTAAGGTCGACCTCAACGGTGCCGATCCTGATCTGGACTTTGAGCATCCTTCCTACCTATTATGTCTGGCACCTGCGCACCGTCGGGCGGCCGTGGGTCGTTCCTGACTGGATTATGATTCTGGAATTCGGGACTGTGGTAATCGCTGGTGCCATTATCGCCTTGCGTAGGTTCGCCCGGTCGGTCACGCTCCAACGCTCAGCGGATCGGTAGAGCGAACGCAACTGCACCACATGCGATTTATTGCATCTAAGGCCCATTGCATCCCATCCAACGCGACGTTCGTTTCACTGAGGAGGATCCATGAAGAAATTGCGCGGTTCGTTGACGGTCTTTTTCCTGTTTTCAGCGGTGCTGGTTTTTGCCAGCACTTCCCGGGCGCAGACGCGCCCGCCCGATGTTGAACAGCTTGCCAAGACCTATGGCCTTGATTCGTGGGGGAAAATTGACGCAGTCCGCTATACGTTCAACTTGGACCTTGCCGCTTTGAATGTGAAGCTCTCCCGCACTTGGACTTGGGAGCCCAAGACTGGCAACGTCACCTACGAAACAACCGACAAGGACGGCAAGCCCGTCAAGGTTTCTTATAACCGTTCTCAGCTCAGCAGCGCGCCTGCCAACGTGAAGGACCAAATTGAGCCGGGATTCGTCAACGATAACTATTGGTTTATCTTCCCTTTCCACGCGAACTGGGACACCAGCGCCAATGTGACCGTTAAAGAAAACCAAAAATTGCCGATTGGAAATGGCACGGCGAAACTGGTTTCGGTGAAATATCCCGCGGAAGTTGGGGGTTACACCCCGGGCGATACCTGGGACCTTTATGTGGGGAAGAATGGACGAATTGTGCAGTTCATCTATCACCGCGGGGGACCCAAACCGCCGAGTATCGTCACATCAACTTGGGCCGGCTACAAGATCGCTGGGCCTCTCCTCGTCTCAACGGAACATCGGGGCACGGCGGACGGCAAACCGTTTCACCTTGCGTTCCTGAATGTGGCCTACAAACTGACGGGGTCCGACACTTGGATCGACGCGAAATAGGAAATAGCCTGCGTTACCCTTGACTGAGCTTAACCCTCACAGCTCAGACTCTTGGGCAATCACTACGGAAGTGCTCGAGCTACTCAGTCTGGGTCGCTGGCGGATTTGGCGATCACTCTACTGCCGTTCGCCGAGTGGACTCACCTGAACCAAGAGGAACACTCTTTGTCCCGGGGGCCCGGCGATTAGCCGGCCATCGCTCTCTTCACACGCATTTCGTGGATATCCCTCTGTGCCTCCTCGCTGAGGTTGGATTTGCCGACCTGGACGGTCACCTTGTGAATTTTGCCGGTGAACTTGTTGTCGCCCACTTTGTAGTCGTCGCTAACACATGTATAGAGATTTTCGCCCACGTCCGTCGTCTCCGCGCCGAACGCGAACGGCTGTGTGTGCGCGATCCGCCCTTCGGCGACCTTTTCACCGTTGACGAAGATCACACCGTTACCTCCCGCGCCGAAACCGCCATCGTAAGCAAACTCGAAGCGCAGCGTCACCCGCCCGGCCGGCAGGCGAGCGGCGCCGGCAATCTTGTAAACCTCGCGGCCGAGAAAGTTCCAGGCAAACCGAGGTGCGCCGTCCTTGACATAGAGGCTCCAGCCGCCCATCTCCCCGCCTTGGGCAATGACCACCCCCTCGGCGCCCTCTTTCGGGACCTCGATGTCGGCCGCAACCACGAAAGAGCGGTTCTTGACATTGATGAAGCCATTTTCGGGTATTCCCTTCATTCCCTCATAGACCGTTATCTCGGTGCGACCTTCCAACAGATCCGGACGGCCCGCCAGACCGGCGTTGAAGCGCTCCCAAGCGCGGTCGTCAAGAGGAAGCACGTTGTACTTGACGGCTTCTTCCAGGAAGAGTCCCTTTAGCTTCTCAAGTTTGTCGGGATACTTCTCCGCAAGGTCATGCGCGCAACTGAAATCTTCCTCTACGTTGTAAAGCTCCCACTTGTCGTTCTCAAACGTAGCCCGCGCCTTGGGCTCCCACGGCGGGCGGTGCACGGTGGTGGCGAACCAGCCGTCCTGGTAGATGCCCCGGTTGCCGGCCATCTCGAAATATTGCGTGGTATGGCGAGACTTCGCTCCGGCGTCAGTAAAGCTGTCGAGCATGGTCACGCCTTCGAGAGGTTTCTGCCGCACGCCATAGACGACGCCGGGCTGGGGCACCCCAACCGCTTCCAATACTGTCGGGGCAATGTCAATCATGTGGTACCACTGCGTACGCAGGCCACCCTTCTCCTTTATACCGTTCGGCCAATGAACCACGATGGGCTGGCAGATGCCGCCATAGGAGGCCACTTGGTGGCCCCAACCAAACGGCGTCGCGCCGGCGAACGCCCAGCCATTGTTATACAAAATGTGAGATTTCGGCCCGCCGATCTCGTCAAAGTGCCTCAGCGGAATCTCGAGGGGTTCCGGCAGCCCGTTGAATACGGACAGCTCATTGAAGGCGCCGTTGAGGCCCCCCTGGAAAACCGAGCCGTTGTCACCAGTGATGTAGAAGATCAACGTGTTGTCCATTTCGCCCAGGTCTTCGATCGCGTCCACGAAACGCCCAACTTCATAGTCGGTCACCTCGGCAAAGGCGGCATAGATTTCCATGTACCTGGCAAAGACCTTTTTCTCGTCGGCGGTCAACTGGTCCCATTCCTGGATCCCAGGCGGCTTGGGTGCCAGTTCGGTGCCCGGCGGTACGACGCCCATCTTGAGCTGGCGGGCCAGCGTATCCTTGCGTACCTGGTCCCAGCCCTGGTCGAACTTGCCCTTGTACCTGTCACGCCAGTTCTCGGGCACCTGGAATGGCCCGTGGGTGCCAATTGCTGAGTAGTAGACGAAAAACGGCTTGCCGGGGGCCAGCGAATGCTGGGAACGCAGCCACTCGATGGCCTTGTCGGTCATATCGGTGCTGGCGTAGTAATTGGCGTCGGGATGCAAATCCATCCTGTTCATGTTGTCGTAAATGACCGGATGAAAGAGGTCCGCCTCGCCGGCCATGAAGCCGTAGAACCGCTCAAACCCGCTATGCATCGGCCAACGGTCGAACGGTCCGACAACGCTGGATTCCCAGGGCGCCAGCTCGTGACATTTGCCGAACATAGCGGTGCTATAGCCGTTGAGCCGCAAAATCTCAGGCAACGTCGTCACGCTGCTGGGACGCATCGCGGTGTACCCCGGGAAGGCTGTGGCAATTTCTGAGATCACGCCGAAGTTTGCGCTGTGGCTATTGCGGCCAGTTAAGCACGCCACGCGGCTGGGCGAACACAACGGGGGGACTTTAAAATTGTTGTAGCTCAGCCCAGTCTTGGCCAAGCGGTCCAGCGTCGGCATCTGGATGGGGCCGCCGAAGGTCGAAGGGTCGCCAAACCCGAAGTTGTCGAGAAGGATGATGACCACGTTGGGCGCGCCTTTGGGGGCTTTCACCTGGAACCGCGGCGGGGCTTGTGCATTTTTCACATCAAGTTCCGTGATTGGCGGATACTGAGGCTCGGGGACGGGCAGCACGGTACGGTCCAGGGAGTCGGTCATGTCGGACGCGCTGGTTTGGACCTCTGCTCTATTGTTTCGCGATTGCGCACTCATCGTTTTGCCTCTTTGAATTATGGAGTTCCTGAACCAAAAGCCGACGGCTCGCGAGTAAGGCTACGAGCATCGAGCCGGCTTCGGAACTGGCAAAATTAACAGTTCTCACGGAAGTCGTCTGAGGTCTGCAAGCTCCACGTGCATACTGCAATGCTCGTCTCGACGAGCCTCACTCGCCGACCGAGCGTTGGTAGGTAACGTTCAAACGCGCTTGTGTTTTCAAATTGACTTCGAATTGCCTGGTCAGTCGTGCCAGCTCAACCGGTAAAGTGGTCTGCACTCTGAATCTCACGCCCTCAAGCGACTGATGAGCCAGAAATATGCAAGCAGCAATCCGCCAACGACAATAAGACCTGCCGCGAACCGAGACTTATATCGGCAGAGAAAACCACACGCCGCGACTAGAAGCCCAGTGAGCTACATCGCTGTGCAAAATCGGTTCGATGGAAAATCGGCGGAATCGAATACGAACGACAGAAACAGAATGCAGGCAAGTGCGGCAATCGCAAGCGGTAGGATTCGGGCGAGATGCTTGAGGCTGGAATGATCACGCCGGATTTCAATTGCGGCGGCGGACGCGGAGCAAAAAAGAGGGATGCTCGTTAGAACCAGTGCTACACTCATCGCGCTCATAGGCCGTCGTTCAACGATTAGCATAAGCCGAGTTTGAATGCTCCCTACACTCGACGCCTTTCAAGTGCCTCGTTAGCCGGGTTACTGTCCATTGGAAGCGATATTTCAATTCTCGGCTACCGTCTTAATCCGGACCGGCATGGTAGTGTCAATCTCACTGGCCGCGGATATCGAAGCGCTTGATTAATCCGTTTTCGATTCGAAACATGTGACCAACCATTTTATCCGCGAGAAGGTTGCCGTTGAGGTCGCGGACTACTCGATGGACTTCCACAACGACTTCCTCCTCGGGGCCATTCGAAAATTCGATCGGCTCGACGTGCGGATCGATCATCGCCCACTGGTGTGTCCAATACTTGCGCACTCCATCGACTCCGTGGACGTGGCCGCCTTCCATTCCATTTGCCCAAATGACGTCCTCGTGCATGGCCGCGAGCACGCTTGCCATGTCGCGAGCGTTGAACCGATCGTAAACCCGCTTCAGAAGTTCTATTTCATCCGACATTGAAATCTCCGTCCATCTGATCCACGGCGGCTGATCAGCAATTCTCGCGCAACTCGCTCTTGCACGGCTTGACCTTCCCGCCTAGCCGCTTCCCCGCAAGCCTTGGCGTTTTAGCCAAGGTCTCAGACGGTCGGCCTCTCGGGGCCATCGTCTGACCATGCGTTAAGTCGCGGGAAGTCGTCATGAATCGTGGCGAATTGGCCACGATTGGTTTGTAGCGTGCAAGATCCCTGCGGTTCTCAGGACGCGGCCCTTCACTATTTTATGGCAACCTCGAACCTGGCCCCCGCGAACCACACGCCAACCTCTAATGCTCCTCCCTTAAACACTGCTTTTTCAATGATATATAAGATTCATATATTTATCTTGACAACAAAAGCGATCCGTGGCATTCTTCTTTATGATTCGCTCGAAGTCCCCCCTCCTACCGCGCTCTCACCCGCAAAGCTATGAATCTCTAGGCAATCCGGTAGCTTTTCCCCGCTCAGCCGAAACTCCCGGGCCCCTCGCCCCCACGTCTCTACATCCTTCCGTCACCGCGCCACCACTCGACACACCCGATCTCCCGCAACCCCAATCGTCTCAATGGCTTGCGCACAGTTTCCGTCACATAGGGGGTGTACCCCTCCTGTGCTCGATTTTTGCCTTGCCAATTTCGACGATCGCTCTCTGCAAACTACCCGTAAGTCCTTTACTTGGCGCTCTTACGCGCCGCGTCAAGCCTAACCCCTTTGTTTGTCACTCTTACAGAAAACACCGGGGGGTGGGGTACACGCCGTGCAGGCCAATTTATTTCGCTCCTCCCAATTCTTCCAAGGAAATATTTCTCCCAATCCACCGTCCTGTTGCTAGGGGGCAGTTAGCGACTAAGCCCAGTCTCAGTCTGCCCGGCCCCGGTGTTCCGCGAGGTGCTGCATGACCACCCTCTGGCAAGACATCCGATTCGGCCTGCGCGTCCTGGCAAAGTCTCCCGCTTTCACTCTCGTTGCCGTTCTGACGCTCGCACTCGGCATCGGCGCCAACACCGCCATCTTTACCATCGTCTACGGCGTCCTCCTCCGTCCTCTGCCTTTTCCCTATCCGGAGCGTATCGTCGAGCTCGCGGACAGCTACAAAGAGCAGAGCGAGGAAATGAGCATCGATTCTCGCGAGTTGAAGCAATTGCCGACCTACAAAGAGCCCTTCGAGAATATCGCCGGCTACACCTCGGTCGGCTACAACTTGGCTGTCGGAAATGCCGCCGAGCATCTGCGCGGCATGCCGGTCGACTCCGCGTATTTCAGCGTCCTTGGAATCCACCCCGCCCTTGGCCGCGACTTCATTCCCGAGGACAACGCCGGTGATGGCCAGCACGTCGCCATCATCAGCCACAATCTCTGGGCCCGCCGCTTCGCTTCCGATCCCGCGATGATCGGCCGCAACATCCTGTTGAATGGCGAGCCGTTCACGCTGATTGGCGTGATGCCCCGCGATTTTGCCTCCATCGCGGTGGCCACCGATCTTCCCAATAGCGGCTCGGCGGATGTGTGGACGCCTCTCGCGCTCGTCGCCAAAACTGCCGGCAGCGGTGAAAATATCGGTGTGCTGGCGCGCCTCAAACCCGGCGTCACTCCCGCGCAGCTCCAAGCGCAAATGGAGATCGTCACGCAGGACTTCCGCCGCGAATTTCCCAACGTGGTCGGCAAGGAACTCGTCATCAGTTTTCGCCCGTATCAGCAAATGATCGGCGCAGATGTCCGGTCCTACCTCCTGCTTCTTCTCGGCTCGATCGGCTTTGTCCTGCTGATTGCGTGCGCCAACGTCGCCAATCTCTTTCTCGCGCGCGGCAGTCTGCGCGGCCGCGAAATTGCCGTCCGCATCGCCATGGGCGCATCCCGTCAGCGCCTTTTCCAACAGTTGCTGACCGAAAGCATGCTCGTTGCGCTCGCTGGCGGCGCATTCGGTTTGCTCGTTGCCTATCTCGGCCTGGGTTCGCTTCTCGCGCTTGCTCCGGTTGATCTGCCTCGCGTCTCTGACGTTCATCTCGACGGTTGGGTCTTCGCCTTCACGTTTTTGATTTCGCTCCTGACCGGAATTCTCTTCGGCCTTGCTCCCGCTCTCGAAGCCAGCCGCACCGGCATCAACGAGGCCCTCAAGGAAGGCGCAGGCCGCGCGAGTGCCGCGCCTGGCCGCGCTCGCCTCCGTCAGCTCCTCATCATTGGCGAATTCGCTCTCTCCGTCATCCTGCTCACCGGCGCCGGCTTGATGATCGCCACATTTTCAAAGCTGATTCACACCGATCCCGGCTTTAATCCTCACCAAATTCTTTCCGCGCAGTTCTGGCTGATCGGCTCGAACTACAATTCCGAAGCGGAAATCGCCAGGTTTGATCGCGCCATCGTTCAACGCCTCGAATCCATTCCCGGCGTCGATGCCGCCGCAGTCGTTGCCGCAGGCCTCCCGCTCGAACGCGGCGGAAACAATGGCGTCCGCATGCCTAATTCTGCGGATTGGCACAGCGTCGACTACCGAGAAATTACACCAGGCTACTTCCGTGCATTGGGCATCCCGCTGCGCCAAGGCCGTACATTTTCCGAATCGGATTCCGAGACGGCCGACAAAGTCGTCATCGTCAACCAATCCTTCGTTCGCAGACACTTTCCCAGCAGCAGTCCCATCGGCGAGCACGTTTTTCTCGGCAAAACGTCCAGCGAAATCGTAGGCGTGGTCGGCGACGTGAAATCCCACGTCGACCAACCGGCTGTTCCTACCACCTTCGTTCCCGCAGCCCAAGCCTCTTACGGCACCTCGGCGCTTTTCGAGGGCTGGTTCCCGCGCATTGTCCTGGTCCGCTCCAATGTCGATCCTCTCAGCCTCAGCCGCTCCGTCCGCGATGCCATCGCCGCCGTGGATCCAACCGTTCCAACTGGCTCGATCCGCTCCATGGAGCAGGTGCTCTCTCACTCCCTGGCGCTGCGCACGTTCATGATGTTTCTCTTGGGGCTTTTCGCTGCTCTCGCCTTGATTCTCGCGAGCGTTGGCATCTACGGCGTTATTTCCTTCGCCGTCTCGCAACGCACGCGAGAAATCGGCGTGCGCATGGCCCTCGGCGCCCATCCGCGCGATGTCCTGCGTTTGATTTTGGGCGAAGGTCTGAAACTTGTTCTGGCCGGCGTAGTCCTTGGAATCATCGCCGCCCTCGCCCTAACCCGTCTTCTCTCGACACTGGTGTACGGCGTAAGCGCAACGGACCCGCTCATCTTTTTGTCCGTCGTCACGCTTCTCGTCGCCGTCGCTCTCGCGGCGTGTTTCGTTCCCGCGCGCCGCGCCATGCGCGTCGACCCCATCGTCGCTCTTCGCTATGAATGAGCGCGAGTTCGCCGCACGGAATTCCGATCTCTGTGAATATTTGAAAATGGTGGGCCCTAGTTGACGATCTTAGAACTCTTCCGCTGGGTCAGATCACGGCAGGGATTTCGAACATTGGAGAGCTCTCGCTGCTCTGATTCTAACGAAGAACACCGAGCGCCGGTTGTCGCGAACGCACCCAAGTGCCGTTCGGAAACACCGCTGCCGGAAAGCGGGTCCCAGTGCTGACTTGTTAGCCGACCAACCGTTCGTGACCCAACTTTCTGTCATGTTGGTTAGCGATTTGCTAGGATTCCTCGTATGAGAAGACTTTCCCCTATCGCATTTCCGCTTGGTTTGTTGGTCTTTGCGCCATTTGTTACGTGCGCGCAAAATTCCGCCCAACGGGAAAAGGTTGCAGAGGGAGAATATTGGGAATGGCACGATGGTCATGCGCTCAAGGATACTTCGCAAACCTGGACAATCTGGCGAACTCAAAACGGCTATGAAGTGGAAGACAGCTTGCCGCCGGACAAAGCGGCCGCGCTTTTTGCTGTAGTGGGAGCTGCATCCCAGGGACACATGTCTCCCGAACTTCGAGAGGAGTTTCAAAACGCATCTACAACGACGGACATTCGTTTACAACTGACTAAGGATGGGGCAATCCGAGAGTTGCTATTGAACGGCAAAAAGCTCAGCGAAATCAAGCAAGTCCAAGTGGCACATTGTCTAGTAAAAAAGAATGAGATCTCGTGCAAAGGGCACGAAGGTACGGTGCGCCTGAGAAATTCAGGGCAGGACCAACTTGTCTATTCGTATCCGTTCCCTCTATTGTTCACACCCATGTTGAAGCAACTGCAACCCGCACTAAATCAGACGATTCCTGTAAAGCTGGCGATGATGGAAGAGGTAAAGAATAAACTTCAAATCACGGAAGTCCCAGGACAACTGCAGAACCAAGGAACGGAGAAGCTTTCAATCGGCGAATACACGTTCGACGCTGAAAAATATGCTCTGGCTCTAATTACGAAGTCTGGGCCACGGCAGATCGTGCTGTGGGCATCGACCCACGGAATCGTGTTTGCGATGGAGGATTCTCAGATGGCTCCCGGCCTGCGGGTCTTGCTTACTCAGTACAAGAGACACTCCGATTTCTAGATAATGAAAAATGCGAGGACCGTTGCTAGGTTCTGATAAAACGCGGTTACCGGTGGGTTCTGGTACGCCATGTGGTTCAGCGCGACAGAACACTGAACCACACGCAGTGTTCTGGTCAAAACATACCCTTCGCGTTCTGCCGCTCTTCGAGATAAAGGCCCTCCGTACAATCGACTAGGTCAGAATGAGTCTGCAAAAAGACCGCAGGCGAAAACCTCGATTTGGGCGGGAGCGACCCCGGTGTTTGTGCGGTTTTGCCGCCCAAAAGTGCTCACCGGGTCGCTCCCGCCCAAATCGCCTATCGGAAATCGGCAGGGCTCCTTTAGAGCCCCAAAAGCAAAAAAGTTCATTTTCCGTGAAATGTTTTTCGGACTTCTTGCCCATTAGTATAAGTAGAGGGGTACTCCTCTAGGCCACCCCTTCGGCCTTCCTCGTAATTCCTCGTAGGAAGCCCACCTCCCAACGTACAGCATGCCGTCACCACTAGTTGACACGCGAGAGGTGTCCCCAGCCCAGGGGACCACGGTGGGGAAACAACTCGCTGGCGATGATTTGCTCGCATTGCGGGCGATGTTCCTCTTGCTCGACGCATGGGATCGGAACAGCAAGCCCGCGACTCCCGTTGACACGCAGACCGAATCGGCGCAAGGTCACCGGGACGCGTGCGCCGTCCGCGCACGCCAACAGAGGACCAGATGAGACAAGCCGTCCTATACGCGAGAGTATCAAGCAAAGACCAAGAGCGAGAGGGCTTCTCAATCCCCGCGCAACTGAAATTTCTCCGAGAATATGCGCAAACGCACGAGCTGAATGTGCTCCACGAATTTGTGGATGTGGAAACGGCCAAAACGACCGGCCGAAAACAATTCGGCGAGATGGTGCGCTTTCTGCGCGATCACAAGGCATGCCGCGTCGTGCTGGTGGAGAAAACCGACCGGCTGTATCGCAACTTTCGAGATTGCGTGACGCTAGAAGACCTGGACGTTGAAATCCATCTTCCCAAAGAGGGCCAGGTCATCAGCAAGGACTCGAAATCACAAGCCAAACTAGTGCACGGCATTCAGCTTGTCATCGCACGGAACTACATCGAGAATCTGCGGGATGAGGTGCGCAAGGGCATGCGTGAAAAGGCCGCGCAAGGGATCTACCCGAGCCGGCCACCGTTGGGCTACCGAAACAACAAATTGCTGCGCACGATTGAGGTTGACCCAGGCAACGCCCCGATCGCGCAGCGAATGTTCGAGCTGTACGCTACAGGAATGTACTCGCTTGCCAGCTTGCGTCAGCTTCTCAAAGCGGAGTTCGGCAAGGTCTTCACCAAGTGGCATTTGGAAAAACTACTCAAGAATCGCTTCTACATCGGCACTTACGAATGGGAAGGCAAGAGCTACGCAGGCACGCATCCTCCCCTTGTGAGCCCTGAAATATTCTCGCGCGTGCGCGACGTGTTGAGCGACAAAGCGCGACCTCGGAAGCAGATACACGAGTTCGCATTTTCCGGCTTGCTTCGCTGTGCCTACGATAACTGCGCCGTCACGGCTGAATTCAAAAAGCAGAAGTACACGTATTACCGTTGCACGGGTTATCGGGGCAAATGCGATCTGCCATATTTTCGTGAGGAAGTCATGGCCGAGCGCCTCGGCCAGGTCTTGCAGGCGATCCGAATCCCGGATGACGTTCTGGCGCAGCTTGAAGAATCCTTGCTCTCCGATAAAACCCACGAGGAAACACTTAGGAAGCGCCACGCTGAACGAATGCACCAACGGTTGACCCAACTCCGCAGACGCCTGGAGCAGGCTTATGTCGACCGGCTAGATGGAAAAATCACTGAGGAATTTTGGGAGGCGAAGTCCGCCGAATGGCAGGAAGAGGAGCAAGCCCTCCTGGCGTCCTTGCGGGAGCTCGAACAGGCGGAAAATCCCGAGCGTGCGCTCGACCGCGTTCGCATTTTAGAACTCGCGAATAAGGCGCATTTTCTTTACGTTACGCAGACTCCGCAGGAAAAAGCGAAATTGCTCAGAATGGTGCTATCGAACTGCGCGGTGGACGCGGTAAGTGTTTATCCCACCTACAGAAAGCCCTTCGACATGATCTTCGAACGCGCGAAAACAGGGGAATGGTGGGCCTGGGTGGACTTGAACCACCAACCTCGCCCTTATCAGGAAGGCGACCTTCGTAATATGTTTGCCACCTTCAACCGATTCGTGGTTCGTTCGACAAAAATCATCGACTGCCGGGCAACAGCACAAAGTTCATGATGGCTGCCCATGGGAGTGCGACAACGTTGTTTGAAGCCGCTGCAGTCTCCTCCCGGTAAGACTGGCGATTGTCGCTACTCGTCAGGTGGCGCTTAACTCTCCGCTAGCGGAGCCAAGTGGCCCATTTTGCCGGCCTGGTAACGGGCGAGGGCAGCTTGGACCTGCGAAGGCCTATTCATGATAAAAGGTCGCTGTGCGAGGACCGGCTCGCGGATCTCGGCTCCAGAAAGTACAAGGAAATGAGCTGGCTCAGTGGCCTGAAACTTAACCTGTCCGGCTCCGTGCAGGGCAAGTGCGTGATCCCTTGTCAGGTGTTGTGTGCGGCCATCGGCTTGAACGGTGATCTCCCCCTTCAGGACATAAACGATCGCGTTGCGACCGTCCTGCAGATCAAAGGAGACTTGGCGCCTCAACTGGACATCGAGCAAATCGAAGGGTTCGACCGGACCGAGCGGAGAAGCCAGGCCTTCAAATGATCCAACGACGACACGCACGCGATCACCAGTCTTGCTCCGCCATTCTGGGATTTCGCTCCGCGTGAGCCGAAGCATCTGGGGCTTTCTGAGTTTGTTCTTCGAGCTTAAGTTGACGAAGATTTGAACGGCGTGGAGTTCGCGATCCATTTCTGCCGGAACCTCTTCGTGAATGACACCGCTCCCCGCTTGGGTCCAAACGATCCCTCCAGGTTCAATTACAACGTCATTGCCCAGAGAATCGCGACTGCGGAGCTTTCCTTGGGAGTCCTCTAGTACGTAGGTGACTGCGGAGAAACCTGCATGCGGGTGCGGAGGGAACGGCCGGCTCCGGACGCGGAACTGGTCGAGAACTTCAACGGGGGAAGCCCGTTCACCCATCTGAGCCAGATCGATGCTCTGCACAGAAAAGGTGCCTCCATTTCCGCGAGATTTTCCGGCGATGACTTTCGAGAATTCAATGGGCATAGCGATTACTCCTTTGCGCGAAACAGTCTGATGTGTGCTTGTCCTTATCAGATGGCCGCGGCGACCTCTCTCAGTTGCGGCACAAGGAACGCGTCCGCGGATTTTCGTCCCTGCATGACCTCACCGGTCCCGCCGGCTTGGACAAAACGCACGTCCGTGATGCCCATGAAACCAAGGATGAAACGAAGGTAGGGCGACTCATGGTCCAACGCGGTCATTCCAGAACTCTCAGTGTAGGCTCCGCCGCTAGCGATGATGGCGAGCACCTTTTCGTTTTTTCCAGCAAGCAATCCTTCTGGCCTGCCCTGCGCGTTATAACGGAAGGTCTTTCCTGCGCGAACAACATGGTCAATCCACGCCTTAAGCACGGCAGGAATCGCGAAGTTGAACATAGGCGTAGCGAGAATAATCTCGTCGGCTTCGACAAGCTCTGAAACCAACTCGTCCGAGATCGTGAGGGCCTTCTTATGGTTTTCTGTGTGGTATTCGGGCGGCACAAAGGCACCGCCAATCCAATCGAGATCCCCACAGGTGAGCGCGGTCATCGACAAATCACGTTCAATGACCCTCCCGCCGGGATTTTTCTTTTTCCACGCCTCGACTGCTGCATTACCAAGCTGGCGCGAAATCGAGTGATTTCCGCGGGGACTGACCGTAATGTAAAGCAAAGTAGCCATAATCGGATTCTCCTGTTCTTGGATTTCCTTTTCTTATGTTTCCGTTTCATTGAATCGACTGCGTAAAACCCGGTTCATTAATTCCCGAACCGATGACTCGACATCGTGATCTTTCCGAAAAAATCATCCTGCGCGTAGATAAGGTGCGCCGGGTCGTTTTCTGCCGCTCCGACGACTCCATGTTGGAACGTAATAAAGATTTTGTTGCTAGCCCGTCTTCGGTCCGAGAACTTATGCCTCGTGCGCTGCCGAACGTGAAGGCAATCATTATCGGCTGTGCTGATATGCGTGTGGATCCGGCTCATGTACTTGGAATAAAACACGGCGAAGCAGTTGTGATGCGCAATATCGGCGGTCGAATCACGCCAGAGTTGTTGGAGCAGTTGGGTATGATCGGGCGAATCGGCGAGGTTGCTGGAGCCATTCCTGGAGGCGGCGGGGAGTTTCATCTCATCGTCCTCCAACACACCAATTGCGGCATCACTTACCTCGCCGGCGAGACCGCCATGCTGACGCGCTATTTTCAAATGCCGGAAGGTGAACTCAAGAAAAAGAAAGTCACCGATCCCCGTGCGGCCGTTGCCATCGACGTTGCTTTGCTCCGGGCGATTCCCGCATTGCCGGGAGATTGGCTCGTCTCCGGCCTTGTCTACGACGTTGGGACCGGACTTATTGACATTGTGGTACCGCCAGCGCGGATTCGCACCGTCACAGCAGAGGCTGCGGCAGCCGGAGCGACCGAGGCTCGGTAACCTAGATGGCGAAGGGCCATCTCGGCGGTTAGGCCGATGGCGAGTCTCTGTGCACAATGGAGCCGAAACCCATTGGAGAGGCCGTCAAGCTCCGCATGAAAACGGACCGTTTTGGACCCCCGTTCGACCCCATTTCCGGGGTGAACCCGGTTCTGGGGAGTTTCCGAGTTGACCATCCGAGAGTTGACCGGTTCGATCAACACAAGCGTTAATCGATACTAATCCGACCTCTCTCTTATCTGGTTCTCACCATGGGCCGATGGCATCTGCACACCTGTGACGATGACTTAGATCTGGGCCGTGCCGCCGTCGACGAAGAGTTCGATGCCGTTGACGAAACTTGAATCGCTTGAGGCGAGGAAGAGCGCGACGGTTGCGATCTCTTCAGGGCGTCCCATTTCGCCGCGGGGGATCTGAGATTTGAAGAACGCCTTCGCGTTCGGCCCGAGCGGGTCTAGGATTGGCGTGTCGATGGTGCCGGGGCTGAGAATGTTGACTCGAATTCTGCGTTCCTTGAGCTCTACCAGCCAAGTACGAGCGAAGGAGCGCACCGCAGCCTTACTGGCGCTGTAGACGCCGAAGGCCGGGAATCCCTTGATGCTGGCGATGGATCCGTTCAAGAAGATGGAACCGTTGTCGTTGAACAGAGGCAGCGCCTTCTGCACTGTGAAGAGCGTGCCGCGCACGTTTAGGTCGAAGGTTTTGTCGAAGTGCTCTTCGGTTACTTCTTCTAGCTTGGCAAACTCGCCCTGTCCGGCGCTGGCGAAAAGAATATCGATCTTGCCCTTCTCGCGCTTCACCGTATCGTAGAGGCGGTCTAGGTCGGCTAGGTTACTGGCGTCGCCCTGCACACCGGTGACGTTTTTGCCGATGAGCCTGACGGCCTCATCGAGCTTATCCTTGCGGCGTCCTGTGATGAAGACGTATGCGCCCTCTTTGACGAAGAGTTTGGCGGTGGCGAGCGCCATGCCGGACGTCGCTGCTGTGATGACAGCTACTTTTCCTTCGAGCTTTCCCATGACTGCTCTCCCTTCATGCGTGCGATAGATTAATGCGAGAGCCCGCCGCCATCGTTATCAGCGGCGTCTCGGGGCTGTTGCGCTGGGCCGCCCCGCCCTCGTCTCCTCTGACTAGATGAAACTGGACCCTGAAAAGATTCAGTAGTTCAGGATAATAGAACTATTGAACCCCTTCCCTTGGATGACTACTCTCACTAGCATGCGGCCTATGTTCGATCCATCGATTGAGGAGATTGCGGTAGAAAGAATTCTGCACCCCTTGTCCGACCCGGTGCGAGCGGCAATTTATGCGGACATCGTGTCGCAGGCGTGCTCGCAGAACTGCTCGACGTTTCTGACAGTCAGCGATAAGACGATCCCGGAGTCCACACTCTCTCAGCACTTTAGGGAACTAGAAGCTATTGCACAACCCTC
This sequence comes from uncultured Acidobacteriota bacterium, assembly GCA_963843265.1. Taxonomy (GTDB): domain Bacteria; phylum Acidobacteriota; class Terriglobia; order Acidiferrales; family UBA7541; genus Acidiferrum. The sequence goes on from CAWJJR010000016.1 coordinate 40,841, forward strand.
CGTAAGACGATCATGAAGCAGGCGATATGAAAGAACGCGCGATAGATCGTGAGCGAGCGGTCGTAGCGCACCACCAGGCGGCGGAAGTTTCCGAGCCAGGCATTGGTGCGTTCGACGATCCAGCGACGTCGGTACCGCCGCAGCGCTCGACCATCTTGTGTCGCCGCTTTCTTGCGGCTGGAGCGATGCGGCGCGATCAGTTCGATTCCGCGCTGTGCCAGCCGCTCGCGCAACGGATCGCTGTCGTAGGCTTTGTCGGCGATCACGCGCAGCGGTTTCTGCCGAGGACGCCCTGCACGATGACACCGACCTACGCGGATCGTCGCGAGCGTTGTTTCCGCGAGCCGAACTTCCGCTGGGGATGCAGAGTGAAGGTACTCTCCCAAAGGAAGACCGCGGCCGTCGACCACCACCATCCACTTCGTCCCCTTGCCCCGCTTGGTTTTTCCCACTCCGCAGCCCCTTTTTTCGCGGGAGCAAAGCTCCCGTCCAAGAACGATTCGCTCCACTTTAACTGCTGGCGTTCGTTCAATTCGCTTAGAAACGCGCGCCAGACTTTCATCCAGACGCCCTGCTCCTCCCAGTCCCGCAGCCGCCGCCAGCAGGTCGAGGGATGCGGATACTCCTCGGGCAAGTCCTGCCAGCGGGCCCCACTCCGCAGAATCCAGAGAAGCCCTTCCAGCACGCGACGGTTCTCGATCCACGGACGGCCACCCTTGCAGTGCTTGCGCGGTTTGGGAAGCAAGGGAGCGATTTTCTTCCACTGCACTTCCGTCAGCAACGGACCCGACCGGGCCATCGGCCCTCCTTCGGCGCTGCTGACTCTGCTTATCTCTCATCCGTGAAAACTCAACTACCTTCTTTTCATGAGCCTGTACTAGGTTATGCAACAGCTTCTAAGAGAGGCGGGGCTCATCCGTGGTGAGCGTCGCGGCGTGGAAGTCCACAACAACTCGCGTTGCACGGAACTCGAGCAACGCTTTCCGGGACTAATTCGGGCAATCGTCAACGCGCATGCCATCCAGTCGAGAGACGAAGCGCAAGGAAAGAAACGTGCTGCGCAGAGAATAGCCAGACGTGCACTGAAAATAAGTAAAGAACCAGACTCTTTTCCCTCGATCAATCCAACCTCCTCGTCGTGCATCGGGTATACCGGGGCGCGGCTCCTCAGAACCCTACTCCGTTAGGGATCATCGATATCGGGAAATCGGCATCTCGTCAGGAAATCAAGCACTGACGAGATGCGCGTTTCTCGGCACGAATCACGCCTAAGGCATTCCACAAACTGGTCACAGGCAAGGTGTGTGCGAGCAGCGGACTCCGACAGTGCTTCCAGCTACGTAATTGGTCGCGAGCCGACGATGAGGATATCTACGAGTCGTTTTGCGCTTTGCTGCCAGTCAGGGCTGGTCGCCACGTTGGCGACCCCCACAAGCGCCCGCAGGAGATCGATAGGATCGAGGTCATTGCGGATGTCGCCGCTTTTAATCGCGCGCTTCACCAGAGAGCGAATCGCTTCATGCATCTGAGCGTAGGAAGCTTCGAACACCTTCTTATGATCGCCGACCAGCGTATTGAGCGCCGGCGCGATGAGCTGTTTTGCCGCGATGGCATCAACGAAGAGCAGGAGCCAGGCGCGCAACGCTTCGATCGGAGGCACGGTTTTGGCGAACTCTCGCTCCGCTGCGGCCAACTTTTCGAGCTCGGACCGATATACCGCCTCTAGAAGTTCCTCGCGCGTCGGAAAGTGGCGATACAAAGTTCCCGGCCCAACACCTGCCCGTTTGGCGATATCGTCCAGGCTGGTATTTGCTCCCGACCGGGTGAACGCCAGCTTCGCGACTTCGAGAATGCGTTCGCGATTCCGCTGCGCGTCAGCGCGGGGCCTTCGCTTGCGAGATGTTGGCCGTTCCGCTGGCATATAAAAAACTCAAAAAACTTGTAACCGGAGACAATCTCCGCTAATCTAAATATGCGGAGACATCCTCCACTTTATCCAAAGCGGGGGTGCTCGTCAATCCCGGCTGCGTTGGACACCAAGCGCTAACGCCCGGACGCAGGGAGGAAAATCATGCGTGTATTCGTCACAGGAGCTACAGGTTTTATCGGTTCCGCGGTGGTGAAGGAGCTAATCGGCGTAGGCCATCAGGTTCTCGGCCTCGCTCGTTCGGAAGCAGGCGCAAAGTCTCTTGCCGCCGCCGGCGCCCAGGTACATCGCGGTGATTTGGAAGACCTGAAAAGCTTACGCAGCGGAGCGGCCGCCGCGGATGCCGTGATTCACGCCGCTTTTATCCACGACTTCTCAAACTTCGCAAAGAACTGCGAGATCGACAAGCACGCGATTGAGACTCTCGGCTCGGCGCTCGAGGGCTCCGAGCGGCCACTGCTTGTTACCTCCGGGCTAGCGACCGTCGCCGAGGGGCGGCCAGCTACAGAAGAAGATGCCCCTCTCTCCCCGTCCCCCATGTTGCCGCGCGTCTCGGAAGTGACGGCTGAGGCGCTTCTAGAGCGTGGCGTGCGTGCCTCGGTGGTGCGCCTTCCTCAGGTTCACGACACAATCAAGCAGGGCCTTGTCACCTACGCAATCGCCGTGGCTCGCGAGAAGGGTGCGTCGGCGTATGTCGGTGACGGGCTCAAACGCTGGGCGGCCGTGCACATCCTCGATGCTGCCCGCGTCTACAGACTGGCGCTCGAGAAGCAAGAAACAGGCGCCAGATATCATGCGGTCGCCGAAGAGGGAGTGCTGGCCCGGGACATTGCTGAGGCCATCGGCCGCGGCCTGAAGATGCCGGTCGTGTCCAAATCGCCCGAGGAGGCGGCAACCCATTTCGGCTGGCTGGCGATCTTCGCTGGTCGCGACCTCACCGGCTCGAGCGAGCTAACGCAGCGACGGCTGGGATGGCGCCCAACCGGGCCCGGACTCCTTGCCGATCTCGACCGGATGCACTATTTCTCGGCCAAACAGACAGCATAGGCGGATTCGCACCGGACCGCTTCCGTCCAGCGGCCCATCATCGATAATTTCCAACACGAAAGGAGAGTCTAACATGAAGACTTGGTTTATCACCGGCGCCTCTCGCGGCTTCGGCCGCATCTGGGCCGAAGCGGCACTCTCACACGGTGATAAGGTTGCCGCCACCGCTCGCAACCTGTCAGATATTGCCGATCTCAAGGAACGTTTCGGCGATGCCGTGCTTCCTTTGGCGCTCGACGTGACGGATGCCGATCAAGTGCGGCGTGTCATTGCGGAAGCTCACGCGCGCTTCGGCAGGCTGGACGTTATCCTCAATAATGCCGGTTACGCTCTGGTAGGCACGGTCGAGGAAGCGAGCGAGGACGATGTCCGCGCTCTGTTTGACACGAACTACTTTGGGATGCTTCGGGTCATCCAAGCTGCCTTGCCTTTGCTTCGGAAACAGGGCAGCGGCCATATAATCGGCGTCTCAAGCGGCCTTGGAATTGGGACAATGCCGCTCATCGGCTTCTATTGCACAACCAAATGGGCGGTCGAAGCGCTCCATGAGAGCTTGGCGCAAGAGGTCAAGCCGTTCGGCATCAAGGTTACGATTCTTGAGCCAGGCGCCTATGCCACCGATTTTGGGAGCCCTGCCTCGCGAAAGGTCTCAGCCGGCATGGACGCCTATGCCGATCTTCGTCAGCGCATGTTCGCGCATCTCTCGAGCGCGGAACGCGGCGATCCAGAAGCCACAAGGGAAGCCATCCTCAAGCTCGTGGACACAGAGAATCCGCCGCTGCGATTGGCGCTTGGTTCCCGCCTTCTGCCGGGGGCGCGTGCCCTATATGCGGATCGCATTGCCACCTGGGAGGCTTGGGAAGCCGTTTCGAACGCAGCGCAGGGCGAGCCGAAGAAAAAGGAGATTGCATCGCTCTAGCTGCAATTTCCGCCTGATGGAAGCCGGCACGAACGCCACGATGAGTTTGTGTCGGCTCCTAACCCCTTATCCTAAGTCTCCTGTCACCAGCGATCATGGCGATCACCTATCAGGAACGGAAGTCGGCGAGTGTAGAGCTACTCGGTGTGCTGGATTCACTTGCCTGACAAACGCTTATCGGAAAAGTCCTATAAAAGCAGTGGCCACCCCTTCGGCGTGGTTATATGAGTCAGAAACTTTTTTGGAGCGCCTGAAGGTCTTGGGTGTCCCGGCGCGAGTTAGAATCTGGGACACAACATGGCTCGGCAGCTAAGGCCGCATTTTCCCTTGGAGCGTTCCTGCCCGAATAAAAGCATGGCTCCGGTATTGGCGATTGTATAGATGGTGGCGGCACTGTCCTGAATAAGGATAAGGGCCTGTCCCCGCTGGAGAGGTTGAGTAGTTTCGCCGACCGGGCCGAGCCAAGTTGAATTCAACGTGGAGCGGTTAGCATGAAACCCAGGCAACAGGAGAAAACCAAGAACGCAACCTACCAACCAACACAGGGCCATTGGCAACAGATGAACCGCAAGCAACGGCGGGAGATGACGCGGAAGATCCAGAGCGAAGACATCAGCTTGGAGATGATTCCTCCAGATGCCGCCGGCATTGATATCGGCAACGAATCCCACTACGTGGGCGTCCCGCCGACACGGGATAGCCAATCGGTGCGGCGCTTCGGATGCACTACCGCCGAGCTGAAGGCCATGGCCGATTGGCTAAAGCAATGCGGGATTCGAACCGTCGCGATGCAATCAACTGGCGTGTACTGGATCGCGGTATACGACATTCTGGAACAAGCTGGTCTGGAAGTGTACCTGGTGAATGCACGGGACACGAAGAACCTACCGGGGCGCAAAAGCGACGTGCAGGAGAGTCAATGGCTGATGAAGCTGCACACCTATGGGCTGTTGCGAAATTCCTTTCGGCCGTCGCAGGAGATCCGCACGATGCGGAGCTACTGGCGACAGCGCAATGATCTGGTACAGAGTGCGGGCCGACATATTCAACGGATACAGAAGGCGCTGACGCAGATGAATATCCAGTTGGCCAATGTGTTAAGCGACGTGAGCGGAATGACTGGACAAGCGATCATTAAGGCCATTCTGGCAGGCCAACGCGATCCGCATAAGCTGGCCGCGTTTCGTGATCACCGGGTAAAGGCGAGCGAGGAGGAAATCGCACGGAGTCTGGAGGGCAACTGGGAAGAGGATGTTCTGTTTATGCTGAAGCAGGAACAGGATGGTTACGAGTTTTGCCTGAAGCAGATGGCCGAGTGCGATCAGCGGCTTGAACAGTATCTCCAGCAGAGGGAAGACCGGAGCGCAGGGGCCACGCTGCCGGAAGAGAAGCGCAAGGAACGGCTCAAGAAGAAGAAAGGCAATAAGCCTCTGTTCGATTTGCGTACCGGGTTGTTTCGCATGACCGGTACGGACCTGACCCGCATCGATGGCATCGATGTCATGACTGCGATGACGATCCTCAGCGAAGCGGGATGGGATATGAGCAAATGGAAGACTGAGGACCATTTTGTTTCCTGGCTGCGGCTGTGTCCCGACAACAGAATCAGCGGTGACAAGATTATTGGGAAAGGTCGGCTGCCGACGAACAATCGGGTCAGTATCGCTTTGAGGATGGCGGCCAACGCCCTACGCACAAGCAAGACCTATCTAGGAGCACAGTTCCGCCGTCTGAGAAGCAGACTGGACACTCCCGTGGCGATCAAGGCCATGGCCGCCAAACTGGCACGTTTGGTCTACCGCATGCTCCGCTACGGAATGAAATACGTGGACCAAGGAGCAAAGTTCTACGAGGCCCAACACCGCCAACTACAGATCAAACACCTCAAGACTAAAGCCGCCAAACTTGGATTCCAGCTCATCCAAGTTCCAGCGGCTTAAAAGCCAGAGTTTCTGGAGAGGGAATGTCAAGAGACATTCCTCTCCGTCGGCTCGATGCCGACGCTTTTTTGTCTCGGCATTCAGCCCAACTGTTTGAACGGGCACTCGTGAGCGAGTGGTCTTGCTCAGCCAACGTAGGTTCGTGCTTCGTTTCCTCACTCGAAACGGTGAGATCCTTCTTCCTCCCTGTGGTTCCATTTCAGTGCTGTGACGGCGCCATTCGTTTCTGAAACATCAAGCCTGACAGTTATCCACTTTATGAGTGGCAACGCATGGTCCTATCGGAGACTCGTGGCCTATGGCTTTCTTGGATTGTCCGAGAGGGCATAGGGTGAAATCGGAGACTCGCGTGCTTGAAGCACGGGCCTGACTTTTCCGATGGATACTTCCCCTCGAATCCGAGCGTCTCAAGAACCCGACAGCTACCGCCAGGAATAGTTCCCAGGTGGAACGGACTCTTTGCCAGAGACGCTCAAGCTGCTTGTTGTTTCAAATAGTTGGCGTCGAAACGTACCTCCTTCTTCCAGACGATCAACGTGATCGCGGCAATCTTCCTCGCCAAGGTCAAGCGCGCCATCGTGGGCTTCCTTCCCTTAGCCAGCAAAGCTTCGTAGAAATCGTGTAGCGGTCCAGCCGCGGTGCTGGCTCTCATAGCCGCACCCTTGAAAATATCTTTGAGGTCGTGGTTGTGATTGTCATTCGAATCAGTCACATAATGCCCATCATTTTGTTGAGACCGTAACGATCTATTATCGTTGGCATCCGCTCTTCGGTCGGCCACTGCGTGTTTGTAGGCGCGAGAAAAAGCGACGTGGCGAATACTTTTTTTGCCAACTGCCTGACGGTACGATCTCCTCTTTGCCGGCCTGGATGTTCAGTCCGGAGTGTGCTCAGCTCTCCCTTGGTTCTCCCCTGATTGCCGTAGAAGCGCTCTTGCAGCTACGTGATCTGCTCAATGCTTTGCAAGTTCCCTCCGGTTGCGATAAGGCTTCGCTGAAGCCATCTCTCAAGGGAGGGAGTAAATGAAGCGACCCGACAAACCACTCGACCGGCAGATGAATCTATCGCTCCTCAGCATGCCAGCAACAACCGTTCCCAACGACAAGCAAAGAGAACTGACGCAGGCACTTATGGAGCTACTGATCAGCGCGATACACGAAGACGTTGAGCAACAAGAAAACAACGGAGGCGAAGATGAATCCAAAACTCACTCCTGATCGTCTTCGTCGGCGGGCCATTATTTACATTCGCCAGTCCACACCCGGCCAATTGATCCATAACCAGGAGAGCCAGCGCCGTCAGTACGGCCTGGTGAATCAAGCTCGTGAGTCAGATTTTCAAGAGGTCATTGTGATTGACGACGATCTCGGACGCACTGGGTCAGGCTTGGTCGAGCGCCCAGGATTCCAACGTTTGGTCGCTGAAGTCTGCACCGGAGAGGTGGGCGCCGTCTTCTGCATCGAGGCTTCGCGATTGGCACGCAACGGTCGCGACTGGCACCATCTGATTGAGTTATGCGGAATGGTGGACGCTGTCGTTGTCGATCCGGACGGGGTATATGATCCGGGCATCATCAACGATAGGTTACTACTGGGTTTGAAGGGCACGATGAGCGAGTTCGAATTGAACTTGCTTCGGCAGCGATCCGCGGAGGCGATTCGCGCCAAGGCTCGCCGCGGCGAACTGCAGCTTCTTCTCCCTATCGGTTTCCGTTGGAGTGCGGATGGCAAAATCGAAAAGGATCCCGATCATCGGGTGCAGCAGGCCATTCAATTGGTCTTCGGCAAGGTGACCGAGTTGGGCAGCGTGCGGCAGGTCCTGTTGTGGTTTCGTCAAGAGAACGTTTCTCTGCCGGCATATCCTCATGATCGTGGGGAGTCCAGCATGGTCTGGAAACTGCCGGTCTATCACAGTATCCTTGGGATTCTCACGAACCCCATTTATGCTGGCGCTTACGCCTTCGGCAAGACAGAAACGCGGATCCATGTCGTCAACGGTCGTGCACGCAAAACAGCCGGTCATCACAAAGCGCGATCTGCGTGGATGGTCTTGCTTCGAGAACACCATCTCGGTTACGTTTCCTGGGAGGAGTATGAACGGAACCAAGCGATGATCGCCGCCAATACCTACATGAGGTCCGGAATGGAGCCGAAGACAGGCCGTGGTGGTCGAGCTTTGCTCTCCGGCATTCTTCGCTGTCGGCAATGCGGACGAATGTTGCATGTGAACTACAGTGGTCTGCGAGGCGTTGTGCTTCGCTACGAATGCAACGCTACGCACATCCTGCGGCGGTGCATTTCGTTTGGCGGTTTGCGCATTGACGAGGCTGTGGCGAATGAGGTGCTGGGCACGATCAGCGGCAACGCGGTTGAGGCGGCGCTCGAAGCTGTGGAGCAGATCCACCATCAACGACAGGAGCAGCGCCAGTCGTTCGAGTTGGAGTTGGAACAGGCTCGGTACGAAGCTCGACTAGCAGCTCGGCGATACGAAGCCGTCGATCCCGATCAGCGATTGGTTGCGGCAGAGCTGGAGGCTCGATGGAACGCTGCCTTGCGGAAGGTGCGGGAACTTGAAGACAAGCTGCAGGAGTTTGATTTCGGGATTAAGTCTGCACCGATACCGAACAAGGAAATTCTGCTGAGCTTGGCGCAAGATCTACCAGCCGTCTGGAACTCACCGTCTACCGACATGCGGTTGAAGCAACGAATCGTACATATTCTGATCCAAGAAATCGTCGCTGACGTGGATGAGGAAAGCAGAGAAGTCATTTTGTTAATTCACTGGGCTGGGGGCCGCCATTCTGAACTTCGCGTGAAAAAATACGATATCGGCAGACACCGGTGGTGTACCAGCATCGAGGCGATTGAAGTCATTCGAAAGATGGCTGCCAGGTTTCCCGACAAACAGATTGCGACCACACTGAACCGGCTTCGGCTCCGGACAGGAACCGGCCACACCTGGAATGAAAAAAGGGTTCGCTCTGCGCGCTATAATAACCATCTGCCAATCTTCAATTCCTCGGATTTTAAGAACAGTACAATAACTCTAGCGGAGGCGGCACAACGCTTGAATGTAAGCTCGACGTTTGTACGGCACATGATTGAACGGAAACAGCTGCCAACCAGTCAAGTAGTGCCGTTTGCACCGTGGGAGATCCCAGTGGAAGCACTGGAGTCGGCGGTGGTGCGAAAGGCGATCACCAATACCAACAACCGTGTTCGTAGCCCACAAACTCAGAACAGCAGTCAGCAACAGTCAATCTTTTCAGAGAGTTATTGAGGTATAGCATAATGTCGCAGGATCATTGAGACCGCGCAGGGTGACGGGTTTCTTCGAGCGTTGTAGCTGTCCCTCCACGACGCGGTACTGCGCGCTGTCGTGGGTCTCCAACCCCAGCCCGCTGTAGGTCCACAGTTGCCGTTTGGTGCGAAACCGATGAGGCGTCTGCAGCAACGCCACCAAGTGAGCCGCTCGAAGCGGACCAATACCAGGAATCTGGCGTAGCAACTTCGTCGCTCGGTGCTTCCTAGCCTCGGCCAACAGTTCTTTCCGGGCTTGTTGGCGCACCAGTCGCAGGGCGTCGAGTTGTTGGTAGTAAAGTTCCGCCCGCCGGTGCACGCCAGTTTCGGTGATCTTGCTCAACCATTCCGAACGGAAACGCGGTGTGTAGACTTGCATCCCGGCACAAGGAATGGCCCAGCTCCGATACAAGGCTTTGAGTCGATTCATCACCCGTCCGAGATCCTTGCTCATCGTCAAATAACTGCGGGACAATTCCTTCAACATGCGCAGGCCATGTTCTCCGTGATACACCGAACTGAGCTTGCTCAGGTACAACAGTTCGGCCAGCTTGCGTGCGTCGATGCGGTCGCTCTTGCTGCCTTCTTTCAGCAAGGCATTCTTTCGCGGATTACACACTACGAGTTCCGTCACGTACGGCTTCAGCAGATCGTACAACCAGCCAGCCCAAGTGCCTTCTTCAAACGTGAGGTGCATATCTCCACGCAGCCCGTGGATAAACTGCAGAAGGGTGCTCGCTTTGGTCTCGATGACGCATTCCATCACCACCTTGCCGGCAGAATTCAGAACGGCGATCGAAATGCTTTCCGTATGCACGTCCAAGCCGATATATTTAGCGCTAGTCATAGAGGGTGTTCCTTTCTTGTAGGGGAATGAGCCAAGCACTCAAACCCTACTCCAAAGGGGCGCCCTTTTATAATGTGTGAAAATCGACCGCACCCTCAATTTCCGGTCATGCGTAATCGGAAACAAGAAAACTTTTGGGGCTGGTGGTCTTTTCTGGGTTCTGGAGCGTTAAGCCATTTTGAATGTGGACGCCGACAAACAGTGCTATTAATGGCCAGCGGGTTTCTGGTCGGGGGGCGGCGGCATGGGCGGAGGGGCAAACTTGGCGTCGTCGACGGGGACGTTTAGCTGGGCTTGCTCGACCTGAATGGTGAAGCGGCCGCCGGGACGGGCGAGGGTCCATTGGAAAGGAATTTTCACGCCGTCCTGGTCGCGATAATCGGCGTAATCGATTTGCGTGGGATTGCGGCCTAGAGGCGTTTGGGCGTAGCGAACGAGGCGGAGCAGCAGGCCGGATTGCTGGTCGAAATAGAGGCGCAAGGGCGGCTGGCCTTCGTTGTGGCCGATAACCAGATAAGTGTCGTGACCATCGATTTTTTCGCCGGGAATGACGGTGAATTTTTTGTAGAGAGTTTGGAGGTCAGCGGCGAAATAGAGGTCGGCGCTGATGCGCTCGGCTTCATTTTCGGCGGCGGACATGAGATGCGCGTGACCGTTGTTGCTCAGCCAGCCTTGCGTGCCGTCGAAGGCGGTGATGCTCTCGCCGTTAGGCATGTGCATGATGGAAATGCGCTTATTGGGGGCTTTGGAATAGACCTCGATGGGCATCTGATGACCCATGGCGGTGATATTGCCTTTTTCAACGAGGCTGGTGACTTTCTTGAGGGCCGGTTCGCCGCCGATCGCGGCCAGATATTTATCGAGAAGGTCGCCGGCGGGCGGGAAGACGGGTTTCGCTGCGCCGGGCGCGCCCGCGTGTTCGGCCTCGGGCGCGGGCTCGACATCGCTGATGATGGGAGTGCCGACGGGATCGGCGGCGCCGCGATGGCAGGAATAGCAGGTGACTTCGACGTGGCCCTCGAAATTGTCCTTGTCGATGGCGAACATCATTTTCATCATTTTGCGCGCGGTTTGTTTTGTTTTCTTGTCGTCCTTATCGAACTCCATGCCGTGCTCGCCGCGGACATGGCAGAATTCGCATTCGACGCCGAGGGACGCGGTGATGAATTGCATGGCGGGGAAGATTTGATCGGCGGGAACGTCATTGAGGACCTTGAGATTCTTGAATTGGTCACCCGCGAGTTTGGGAGCGGCAGGAGCTTGCGGAGGACGGGGCTGGGCTTTGGCACCGGCAAGGGCCAAGCCTGTGCTTAATGCCAATCCACAGAGAACGATGGTTACGTTGCGTCGGTTCGAGATCATGCGCGGCTCCCTTGGCGATTATTTTTCGAGGAAAATTGTATCAGAAGCAGGCCTCGAACGGACGTGCGGAAATTGCCGCGGCTCGGAGCGTGCCGCTCAGGCGGAAAGTTCGCCGCGCTTTGCGAGAGCCTTGATGCGGTCGGCGGCGCGGAAAGCGAGCGCTTCGATAGTCATGGTGGGCTGGCCGCGGCCGGAAGTGACGAAGCTGCTGCCGTCGCAGAGAAAAAGATTTTTTACGTCGTGAGTGCGGTGATCGGAATTGATTACGGAGGTTTTGGGATCGTTGCCCATGCGACAGGTGCCGAGCAGATGGACGCTGAATTCCTGCTCCTGCGCCGGATAGGACCATACTTTTTGGGCGCCGGCGGCGTCGAGCAGTTGCGCGGCGCGGACGTTCAGCCAATTGCTCAGCTTGATGTCGTCGGGATGATCCTTGTAGGTCATGCGGAGGGCGGGAAGGCCCCAGGCGTCCTTGACGTCGGGATCGAGCGAGAAACTGTTGTTGGCGACGGGAAGCGACGTGCCGTGGCAAAGGATTTCGACGGTGCGCGGGAAATTGTGGCTCAAAACATCTTTGTAGGCCTTGCCCCAACGGGGAGTGCCCGGAGGGAGAGTGCCAAGAGCAAAACTGATCGGCGTCATGTCAAAGCGCGCGTCCATGCCACCGCCGCCGCGGAAGCCGACTTTAGCGGGGTCGAGTTCGTAAAAATCGTGAAGGACGCGGCTGACGGCGAAGCCTTTGTAATCGTTCAAGGGAAATTCGAAAACGCCGAAGGAACTCGCGCCGCTGTTGAACATTAAATGCTTGCCGACGATGCCGCTGCTATTAGCGAGGCCATCTGGAAATTGCTTGTTGGCAGAGAGGAGGAGCAGGCGGGGAGTTTCGGCGCCGTTTGCGGAGACGATTACGGCTTTGGCTTTCTGGCGCTGGACGTTGCGGTCTTTGTCGAAATAGATGGCGCCGGTGGCGCGGCCGTTGGCGTCCATTTCGATGCGATGAACGTAGGAGTGCGGACGAATTTCGCAGCGGCCGGTTTTCTCGGCCATGCGGACGGCGCTGGCGAGCGAGCTGGACTTCGCGCCAACTTCACAGGCAAAGCCAAGACAGAAGCCGCAATTGACGCAGGCGCTGCGTCCCGGGCGGGGCCGCGAGAGAATCGCCATGGGAGCGGGGAACGGATGCCAGCCGAGCTTGCGGGCGCCGCGTTCGAAAAGGACGCCGGAGGATTTTGTGGGGAGAGGCGGCATGGGATAGGGCTTGGAGCGCGGAGGATCGAACGGACTGGCACCGGCCTCTCCGGAGACGCCGATTTCCCATTCCACTTTGGTGTAGTAGGGCTCGAGGTCGGCGTAGGTGATGGGCCAGTCGGCTAAATCGGCGCCAGGAGTGGGGCCGAAGCGGCTGATTTCGGTGAAGTCAATGTCGTGGAAGCGCCAGAAATTCGCGGTGAAGTGAATGCTCGTGCCGCCGACGAGGCGGCCGTACATGACGGCGCGCTGGAGCTTGGCTTTTTCGTCGGGCGTTTTGCGGAAAGTGTTGGGCTGAAGGTCGGGATGATTGGTGTAAAGATTTTCGGTGAAGACGCTGATTTCGTCGTGAACGAAATCTTTTTCGGTCATGTAGGGGCCCTGCTCGAGCACGACGACGCGGAATCCGTTGGTGGATAATTCCTTGGCAAGAATGCCGCCGGCGGCGCCGGAGCCGATGATGACGAAGTCGACTTCGTCGGTGGTTTTATATTGGGGCTGGTCGATCGTCATGATCTCGTTTTGACCGGGTCGGGCGGATTCGGCTGCCAACCAGGATAGTCCTTGTCGTAATAGCCGAAGGGCGGCTGGAACATGTGGGCGGGATCGCGACCGATGGCTTTCCAGCCGACGGCATCGCGATTGCCGCGGCGGTCGGAGTCGGGGTCGATCAGGAAACCGGAGACGGTGTCTACGCGAATCGTTTCAAAGAAAGATTGAGCCGCGCCGCGACGACGGAGGAACTGCCGCTTGGCTGCATGAGACTTGTCGTCGAGGGAGTCGAGGACCTGGTCTTGCTGCTCGGGCGTGGCGGCGGAGAATTTTTCCGTGCCGGGAAACATTTCGACGACTCTGGCGTGAAGTTCGGGAAGGCCCTCGGTATAAACTTGTTGATTGGCTTTCGCAAAAGTGACGAGAGCGCGGTCAATAAAGAAGACGACGCCTGCTTCGCGAGCGCCGGGCGTGTCGGTGGTGGGGATGATGCGGGCGGAGACGGCTTCGACTTCGGCGGCCTGTTCGGGCGAGAAAAATTCGAAATTGGGAGGCGCGGCGGATTTTGCGGCTGCACGTGCGTGAGCGGCGGCGGAAAGCATGGCCGGCCAGTGCGCAGCGACCCAGGCGGCGGACATGCCGGCCAAACTGTGCGAAAGAAGTTCCCGGCGTGTGAAAGTGTTCTTCATAAATGGTTGCGCAAAGGCGAGCGAAGTGAATGTATGCTGTGGGCGGGACAGGGTCAAGCTGAAACCGCCCAAGCACGCAAGCCATTCCGGCCGATTTGGCCTGCTCGTTTGCGGAATATTACGGGGCTAGTGTACGATTTCGCTCACGCAGGGGGAAAATCAATTTCCCGATTGGTCGCAGCAAAAGAATGGCTACCTTCACTGGCGCAATAGGAACCGGAAGCAAATGGCTGCTGGACAAGATTGTCGGCGTCCTTGCAGCGACGGGCGTCAACCCTAATTTTTTGACGTTTCTCGGTTTGGTGGTGAATTTTATTGCGGCGGCAAATTTTGCGCTGGGCAATTTCCGGATTGGCGCGATTATCATCTTTTTTGCGGGTTTCCTGGATATTTTGGATGGGCAAGTGGCGCGTCGGCAGAATCGCGTGACGGCGTTTGGCGCCTTTTATGATTCGACGCTCGACCGTTATGCAGACATGGCGCTGTACATGGGGCTGCTGGTGTATTACTCGGTGAGCGGGCGGACGCCGTATGTGGTGCTGGCGGCGGTGGCGACGGCGGGGTCGGTGATGGTGAGTTATGCACGGGCGCGCGCGGAGTCGCTCATCCCGCTTTGCAAAGTGGGATTCATGGAGCGGCCGGAACGGCTGGTTTTATTAATTATAGGCGGCGTGATGAACCGCATGGGCGCGGTGCTCTGGGTAATTGCGGTGGTTTCGACGATCACGGTGATCGACCGGATTGTGTTTACCTGGCAGGAAACGAAAGCGGGCCGCACGATTCCCTGGATCAAACTCCCCTCGTAATTTACTGCTTCAAAGTTCAGCGACGACGCAAGATATTAATTTTGCGGTTTTTCTAATTCTGCTTCAACGGGAGCGGAGATGATTTGGCGCACACGCTCGCGCAACGCCGGCACGTCTTTTTTGGTCATTCCTTTTGTTTCTATGATGTCGTGAAGATGTACGGTGACGGTCGCGGGCCAAAGCATCCAGTGGCCGGTGCGATGCTGTTTGAAGGAGCCGACGAGGCTGACGGGCACAATCGGAATGCCGAGCTGCTGCGCGACGCGGAAACCGCCTTCTTCGAATTGATCGACGTGGCCGTCGCGAGTGCGTTTCGCTTCCGGAAAAATGATGAGGCTGGTTCCGCTGTCGATGGCGTCCTGCGTGAGGCGCCACATGCGCTTAAGATCGGAGGGGCGGCGCACGTCGGGGACGGGAACGTTGCCAAAGCGCTTCATGAGCCAGCCGTAGGCGGGGATTTTGAAATGGGATTCGAGTTCCCAGCCGCGGACGTATTGGGGAATGGCGCAGTAGAGCAAGAAGGGATCGAAGAGATTGACGTGATTGACCATGAAGAAACAAGTGCGCTGGGGGTCGAAGCCCGGCGAGTGCACGGCTCTCACGCGGACGCCTGAGAGATAAGCGATTCGGCGACAGAAGCTGCGCTGAAGCCAGTCGTGCTTGTGCGGGTCCAGGAATATTCCGAGCAGAACGAGCAGCGGCGCGACGACGAAGAAATGCAGGCCGCTGAAAATCCAAAGAAATGCGCTGCGCAGGGCAAGCAGTCCGCGCTTCATATATAGATGTCCACGGCGGCGGGGATAACGTCGAGCGCAACACACTCGAGAGCGGCGATTTCGCCGTCAATCAGGACGTCGACGGGAACTTTGATGCCAAATTCGATGTGGCGGATGGCGCGGCGCGAAGCTAATGGATGTTGAATGTGCGTGCCGTCGTAGAGCCTGGGCAACATGCGCAGCAAACCAATTCGACCGATCGGGCCCCAGCGGACAAATTCGATCAAGCCGTCCGTGGGATCGGCTTGAGGGGCGATGAGCATGGTGCCGCCGGTGAATTTGCTGTTGCTGAAGGAGAGAAAGAGGCAGCGAGTTTCGTTCCAATCCTTGTCATCGTCGCAGCGCAAGCGAAACGCACGGCGCCGCAATTGGATGACTCGCACAAAAACGCCGAGCAAGTAGCCGAAATAGCCGAAGGGCTTGAAATAGCGATTGGTGAGGGAGCCGACGTCGGCGGTGAAGCCAAGGCTGAGAAGATTGAAGGAGTAGATTTTGCCTTTTGTGTGTGTGAGGCGCAAGAGATCGACGGGCCGCTTTCGGCCTTCGACTAAGGCTTGCAGAGAGGCTTCGGAGCCGTCCTTCGCAAAATCACGGAGAAACGAATTGCCAGTTCCGAGCGGCAGAAAGCCCAGCTCGATGCGTTCTTTCCCATCGGCGCGTTCGTAAACGCCATTTAGGATTTCATGCGCGGTGCCGTCGCCGCCCACGGCGATGAAGCGGCGATAGCCTTGCTCGTAAGCTTCGCGTGCAAGCTCGACGGCGTGGCCGGGCCCGGTTGAGGCCACGACGTCAATCTTCAGGCCTTTTTCGCGCAGACCAGAGAGGGCGGGTCCGGCAAGTTTGGCCGAGCGGCCGCCACCGGCGGCGGGGTTGACGATGGCGAAGAAGTGCTGCTTCAAAACCAGACTAGCTCCTCAAACGAGATGCGCTCTCTCACAACGGCAAAAATGCGGCTGTGCGGTCGAACTTTGCAAGTTGTTCCGCAAGGGCGTCCCGCTTTATTTTCAGCGAAGCGGTGCGCGGGAAATCTTCGTTGTACAGGACCACGCCGTGAATGCGCTTGTAATTCAGAAGCTTGTTGTTGCGCGCGGAAATATCGCGGCGGAGATCCTCGGAGTAAGTCTGGCCGGGCTCGAGATGGAGCGCAAGCAAGAGCTGTTCGCCAACCATCGTGCGCTCCGGCCAGATGTAGTTGGCGGCGAAGACGCAAAATTCCTTGACAGGAAGGCTTTCGAAAACCGATTCGATGTCCTCGGGATAAATATTCTTGCCTTCCTCGGTGACGATCATGTTTTTCTTGCGTCCGAAGAGTTGCAAGTGGCCAGCGGGATCGAGGCGGCCGAGATCGCCGGTCATCAACCAGCCGTCGACGATGGTTTCGGCGGTCAACTCGGGATCACTTAGGTAGCCGGACATAATGGTTTTGCTGCGAACGGAGACTTCGCCGATGCCTTCCGCGCTTGGGTTGAGGATGCGAACTTCCATGCCGGGAAGAGGCTTGCCAACGGTGTCTGCACGAAATGGTTTGAGGTCGTTTACGGTGATCGCGGTGCCTGCTTCCGTCAGGCCGTAGCCGTTGGCGACAGGAATGCCGAGATCGTAGAAAAACTGCAGGGTTTGCGGCTCGGTGAAAGCGCCGCCGACAATGATGGTGCGGAGTTCGCCGCCGAACGGTTCGTGGACTTGTTTTAGCAGGCGGCGGCTGAGACCGAGGCGCGGACGGCCTTTCGTGAGCGCTTTGTTGATGGCGATTAGCGCGTTGAGCGCTTTGCGTTTGCCCGATGAAAGCCCGTCGAATCGCGCCTGCAAGCCTTTCTGCAAATTTTTTAGGACGAGCGGGACGAGGCTAACGTAAGTGATTTTGTATTTTGCAAATGCTTCGCGGACATATTCGGGGCGAAGCGTGCGCAGATGCACGACCGATGCGCCGCAAATGAAGGGGCCGAAGAAGCCCACCATGAAATCGATGGCGTGGTTTGTCGGCAGGATGCTGAGGTAACGAACGCCCGGGGCGAACGGATAAATCGAGGTGAGCGCGACGCACTGTTCGAGGTAATTTTCGTGCGTCATCATGCAGCCTTTGGGGCGGCCGCCGGTGCCGGAAGAATAGACGATGCAGGCAACGTCCCGGCGCAAGCGAGGGACGAAGGCTGGTTCGCTGTTGCCGCGAAATTCTTCCCAGCGGTGGGCGCCGGCGAGATCGGCGTTGGCTGGAGCTTCCGTCACGAGAACGGTTTGAACGTTCGCTGCTGTTCGTCCCGCTGCGCCGCTCAGTTGGCGCCAAATGGGATACTCAGTGACCAAAACTTTTGCCCCGGAGTGCTTGAGGAGTTGCCACTGCTCATCCGGCGTGAGTTTGTAATCGAGAGGAACCAGAACGCCGCCGGCGTAAAAAACCGCATAGGCGGAGATAAGCCACTTGGACTGATTCGTCATGATGATGCTGGCGCGATCGCCGGCGGCGAAGCCCCCGTCTTGCAGCGCCCTGGCGAGCGGGTGCGCGCGGCCTTGGAAGTCGCGATAAGTGAGGCGCTCTTTTTCGCGCTCGCGGTCGGCTTCTATCAGGCCGACTTCGCTGGAAAATTCCTGCAGCGCATCCTTCAGCGCCGCGCCGATGGATTGATATTTAGAGAGGTCCAGCATTACAGGCGGGACTGAATCCTCGAAGCAAGAGTGCGGAAATCGCTTACGCCTTGGACTTCGTAATCAGGAAGCTCGATGCCGAAATGGTTTTCGAGGCGGCTGAGCATTTCGAGCGTTTGGAGGCTGTCGATGCCGAGCTTTTTGAAGAAATCATCTTCCGGCGCGAGCGAGCCTGCTGGCACATTGAAGTGCTTCGACGCCAGATCGAGGATCTCCTGGGTGGTTTGCTCAAGGGTGCGCATGGAAGCTTAAATTTACCATTTTCCGGAGGAAGAAAGAAAATGCCGTGCAGCACGTTACCGCGCCTCTTCTGGCGAGAGCATTACGGCAAATAGGGCATAGCCTCAGTGGACTCGACGAATTTTTTGAGTGCGGCCATGACTGTGGGGCGCGCGAAGAGTTCGCAGAAGATATCGATTTCGCGGCGCAGGTCGTCGTGGGGTATGGGCTTGATGAATTTCTTTGCCGCGGCGCGCGTGACGGCGTCAAATTTCACGATTTGAGCCGCGGTCGCGCGTGCGATGCGAAGCGCCTCTCCTTCGGCGGCCAACTGGGCGACCAGTCCGACAGATTGCGCGCGAGCGGCATTGATACTGCGGCCGGTCAAGAGCAAATCGCGGACAAAGGCATTGCCGAGGTCGCGCTTCAAGCGAGGGATGCCGCCGAAACCGGGGATGAGGCCGAGACGCAGTTCGGGAAAAGCGAAACGGGCCATCTTATCCGCAATGATGATGTCGCAAGTGAGGGCGAGTTCGAATCCGCCGCCAAAACACACGCCGTGAATTGCCGCGATGGTTGTGAACGGTGCCGCGTCGATAGCGTTAAAGACCGCATGGATGCGCTCGATAAATGAACGGACGCCAGAGAGGCGCTCTTTCTCGGGAAGCTGAGCGGCGGTGTGATAGAGCTCGCGCAGATCGGCGCCGGCGGAAAAACCATGCTGGCGGTCGCTGGAGAGGATACATACGGCGGTTTCCGGAATAAGAGCAGGAAAAGCACCGACAAATTGTTCGAGCTCCGCCAACATCGCGGTGCCGATTTCGTTGGCAGGCTCGCGGTCGAGCGTTAACTCGATCACGCTGTCGCACCAAACCCATCGTAGCGTTTTGCCGGTGAAAGACTTCATGACTGGCTTCCGGCGGCGGCTTTGCTTTCCAGCGCCTCGGCGTACATGGCATTGATTTCCGTGGCGAAGCGCGCGCTGATGGCATCGCGGCGCAGTTTGCCCATCACGGTTAAGAGTCCACTTTCGGGAGTGAGCGGTTCGGCAAGCACAGTGAAATTTCGAATTTGGCGGTAGTGCGGAAGCTCTTGATTCAGGGTGTCCAAGGCCGACTGCACAGCGGCGCGCTCGACAGGGCCCGCCACAAGCGCGCAGAGGAAGCCGCGTCCATTGCCAACAACAACGACCTGCTGCGCGTTGGGAAGCAGACGCGCAAGCTTCTCTTCAAGCGGCTCGGGAGTAATCTTGTGGCCCGAGTTCAAGACAATCAGATTTTTGATGCGGCCGATGATGCGCCAATTGCCGCTCACATTGGTTTCCCCTTGATCGCCGCTGTGAAACCAGCCATCTTGCAGGACGCGCGCTGTTTCTTCGGGGCGGTTCCAATAGCCGGGGAAAATATTGGGGCCGCGGACGATGATTTCTTCGTTTTCGCCGACTTTCATCTCGATGCCATTCACCGCCGTGCCCACATAACCGGGTTCCACGGGAACGCGAGGATCATCGAGCGTGCAAATGGCGGTCGTTTCCGTGAGGCCATACGCCTGGAGCACGGGAATGCCGAGCATGAGAAAAAACTGCTGCGTTTCCGGTGCGAGCGGCGCCGATCCGCAAATCAGAATGCGAATATTTGGCCCGAAGCGATCCTTGACCTTGCTGAAGATAAATTTCCTCCCCAGAGCAAGCCAAAAGGCATCCATGGCGCGACCCCGGCCAACGTGTTTCCGCGACCATGCGTCGCGCGCTTTTGCGTAAAGTTTGCGGATGGGCGCGGCGCGCTTCGCGAGCGCCTCCTCGACGCCGCGGCGAACGCGTTCAAGAAGCGTGGGCACATTCAAGAAATAGTGCGGAGAAGCGAGGCGAATTTCGTCCGCGAGCTTGGTGAGATCCGTGGAAAGGGTGAGAACACTCTCCCGCGAAAGACAGGTGAGCAGGAGGATCCACGAAGCCGCAAAATTAAACGGTCCGTAGTGGAAGACGCGGTCGGGTTCGTGTGTCGCGCCCATTAGTAAGTCGAACCGCTCGCGGGTACAAGAAAGCATGTGCGTGACGTTGCCGACGTTCAGACAAACGCCTTTGGGCTCGCCGGATGTCCCCGAGGTATAGATGATGGTGACGAGATCGGCGTCCTGGCGAGGAATCGGCGGTTCGAGCGGAGGCGCTTCCGCCGCGGCCTCTTGCAAAACTTCGTCAAATAGAACGAGCCTTCGCGCGCTCGACCATTGCAGCGGAAGCGCTTTCGCCACGGCCTCACCCAGCGAGACGTCACTCGCAAAAAGAAATCGCGGGAGACAATCTGTCATCATCCCGGCGAGTTCCGCGGGCGCCTGCCGCGCATAAAGAGGCACGACGATAATGCCTTCAGCAAGCAACGCGAGATTAAAAGCCACCCAGCGTGCGGAATTGGGCGCGAGGAGCGCGCAGCGCTCGCCGGGCTGAAGCCCCGCACGGCGCAGATGCAGGCGCACGCGCTGAACCTGCTCGAGCAATTCCTTTCCGGAAACACTGACGAACTGCTCGCCATGGATTTCGCGCAGGACGACTCTGCTATCGGCCCGTTGCAACTGCGCGAAAATATCCTCGAGAAAATTCGGCATGGAGTCTAGGTCCCGGCCACGGCGGTCGTCATCGCGACGCGGTCCCGGCCACAGAATGTTGCGGGACGGCGGAAGCGTCGTAGTGCCCGGCAAGTTGCAGCAGCGTATCGCTCAGCGGCGGGAGATAGTCCTCCCAGGAGAGAACGCCGGAGCGCAGCGGAAACTCCGGATACGTGCGGCGCATGGCGTCTTCGAGAAAAGTGCCCATGCGCGCCATGACTTTGAGATTGCGCACGACGGTTTTCCCGATGCCGTCGCGCACCGATTCCACCTCGGCCACCAGCGTGTCCATTATTTTTATAAGTTTGGGCTCGAGTTCGGGATCGTCGACGGTCAAGAAGAGATGCTGATGCCCGCGTTCGCGCATGAGATTGCGGATGCGCTCGTCCATCGTAACGCCAGCCGAGGCCACCAGCGTGGGCATGGACGTCACGATGCCGTGATAGCGCGAGGACACCATGTAGGTAGCGCAGCGAAGGAGCGAAACCATCTGGAACATGTCGTAGTCGTCGGAAGTGAAGATCGGAATTCCCGGCAAGGCTTGCGCGATGTCGCGGCAAGCAACTGCGTCCAGCCTTTCCATCGCGACGAGAATGGGAAAGACGCGGTGGCGCTCGGTGAAAGATTTCATTGCGTTGATGAACGCCGAAATGTAGCGCCGGTATTTCGCATCGACGTCTGATCCCGACTGGAAAAAGTAAACGGTGCGGTACTGGCTGTCCTTGTACGCGCCCGTGGTTGCGCGCGCGATATATTTTCCGATCGAGGCTTTCACCGGCCAGACAAACGGATGAATGGGACAAACCGCGAGCACGGGAGTTTTCTCATCCCAACCGGCATCGCGCAAAACTTCGCGGCCGTACGCCGGAGGGTGCGGTTCGAATGTCCAGGCTGTGTCCGTTCCGAGTTCCGTGGGGATGCCCAGAGAACTCAGGAGCTTCTGCGATTCCTCGTTGCGGGTGATTACCAGCGAGTCGTGGACATAGCGCGCGCACATTCTCTCAACGAGGCGATCCATGTGACCCGCTTCGCCGCCGTAACCAAGAGAAAGTTTGTTTTCCGCGGAAGCGAGGCCGAGCGAGCCGATCATCATCGTCGTCAGCGCATTGGCGAATTTGCTTTTGAACATCGAACCTTCGCAAGTGATGACGCCGTGACTTTGTTTGACCTCGCGGAACAAGAATGGTGGAAACACATCGGGAAGATAAACCTGCCGCGTGCCATCGAAATAGCCGCGCGTGCGGTCGAAACTCTGCGTCATCACGCTGAAGTCGACATTCTCCGCGCCGAGCACGTGCCGCACTTGCCGCAACATTTCCTGCACGCGGACGTCCGAGCCGGTGTTGCGCGTGCCGTTGTAGCCGGCGAAGAGCAAGCGCAGCTTTTCACCCGGTGTCCATCTCTTGCCGAGGCCGAACGTCCAGCCCAGCCGCCTGATTTCAATGAGCGCGCTGACCCACGCAACGAGAAGAAAGTCCGTCATACGCGGGCGCCTCCGGCCGCGGCGGATTTCTCCGGCGAGTCCATGCCGAACTCCATTTTCGGCCATGGTTTTGCCGGATAGCGAAACTTATTTTGGCGGGAGAATTTTAACAGTGGATATGCGTAGCTCGAAAACTTTGCGGGGGCTTCTCCCAGTTCAGCCACGACGCGAGAATTGTCGAAGACCGTGTTCCAATCCAGATAGGGCCAGAAAACTTTCAAGAGCGACGCTCCGTGAGCCATGCCGCTTTTCCCGTTCGAAAGACGATTTACGGTACTCGAAAATGGGCCGCCCATCCACGGCCAGTACGCAGGACGCCGCCAGCCGCCCGCTTCGGCAAGCGCATCGGTCAATTCCTTGTACGTCTGCGAGCCTGTACCGGACGACAAGTGATAAATACCGTGAGCAGGCTCTGCCTTCTGATGAATCGTCACAATAGCTTTGCTGACGTAATTCGCCGGCACGATGTCGATTTTATCCCGAGAGCGCAGCGGAAGAACAGGCAATCGCACCAAAACATCGAAGGCCTGCACCATATCAAATTGCGAGGTTTGCTCGTGGCGGCTGTCGCCGAGGACGATCGCTGGCCGGAAAATCGTGTGCGGCACATCGGCGAGAAGCTGGTGAATCATGTGCTCGCCGAATTTTTTCGTTCGAGCGTAGGGATCGTAGTCGGAGCGCGCCCAATCGATGGCCGCATCTTCGCTGACGACTACGTTGCGGCGCTTCCCGGCAACGGCCACCGTGGACACATGGGAATAGCGGCGCAAGCCGTTGCGGTTCTGCGCGCGCCGAGCCAACTGAATCACTTCGAGGCCGCCTCGCAGATTCACGTTGAGGCACTGCCGTTCCGATTTGCGGTTCAGCGAAGCTGCGCAATGAATGATCGAATCGGTGGTGTCGACGAGCGCATGATATTCGTCGTCGGCCAGACCGAATCGTTCGCTGGTCAGGTCTCCGCAAAAGATGCGCACACGAGAGGAAACGTAATCGTAAAACTCACGGAAACCCAAATGAAGCTGCAGAGAAGTCCACAGACGCTCGCGCGCTTCTTCTTCGTTCTTTGCGCGAACCAGAAGATTCAGCTTGTCGCGGTACGCGGCGAACAATCCTGCGGCAACGTAGCTGCCGAGGTATCCGGTCGAACCGGTTACGAAGATCGCCATAGTGGATCCGGCGGAGTCGAGGAATTTGTGATTATAGCGGCCCGTGCGCTCTCGGGAGACCAGTCCAGCTCGCGGGGAGCTCGTGTTTCCAGCGGACGGCCCTCCATCAAGGGATAGCACCACCGGCGGAGCGCGGGGATGTGCACGTTAATCCAGTAATCCCACCAATCGATCGATTCGGGAGCGAAATCGAAAATGTCTTTCTCTTCCGGCGAGAGCGCCGCGGAAAGCAGCCTCGCGTTTTCGCATTCGAAGACGTGCTCGTTGTGAAGAATGAACGGCTCGTAGAGTTCTATTAACCTTTCGGCGCGAATGAGGTCGCGCTCTTGCCTGGCGAGCGGAGCCTTCTTCATGTGCATCGAAACCGCGGCGCGATTGATGCGCGAGACGACCGCTTTCTGCATCGGAATCGACAGTCGTTCGTAGCGCTGCTTCGACACAGGTATCGTTTCGAATTTCACTTTGAGCCAGTGCTCAATTCCCTGCTGCGTGCGGTAATGCTTGCGATGCGCGAGGCCGGTCAGCTCGATGCTGCGGCCCATGTTCACGGGATTGATCGCCGAAGTCGCCAGTTGATAGAGCAGCGCGTGTCGCCGCGAAATCACCGCCGCCGCAATCAACGTCATCCCCCGCGAAACCATGTCCACCGGAATCACGTCCAGGCATTTGCGCTCGTTCGAAGGCAGTTGGCGAAAAGTCGTGCCCAGCAAATACGAAAGCGGGCCGGAAGTGTTGATGCCCTCGTTCCAGCCGGTAAACGGCGAGCGCTCCGAGCTTTCCACAATCGAAGGGCGGACCACGGCGATAGGCAATTCGCCGCTACTGCGCGAGAGCATGGATTCGCCCAGGCTCTTCGTGAACGTGTAAGTATTTGGCCAGCCAAGATGCTGCGCGCGGCGCAGGCCAATCCGGACCAGCCGGTTGCGCTCCCAGCGCAGCCTATTCCGCTTCAGCACGCCGTCCAGCTCCGTCGCGGGCACGGCCGACGCATCGCCGCCCTTGCCGAGCGCCTGCCGCCGCAGCGCTTTCGATAGCTCGGGGCTCTCCGCGCGCTCTTCGACGTGCCGGATCGTTTCGCGCAGTGAAGCAATCTCTTTCTCGGCGTCGAAGGCCGGATCGCGCGACGGATTGTAGTTGTCGTGCAATTCTTCAGTCACGCGCCCGTCGCGCATGCCCACCACGTAGCACGTCGAAAGGTGCATCAGCCCGGCGTGATCGCATTTCCGCAAAAAATCCACCAGGTGCAGCGTCGAATCCACGTTGGAAGCCAGCGCGTCGCGCAAGTCTGGATTGAAGTCCGTCAAACCGGCGCTGTTCACGACCAGATCGAGCGATTTCGCCAATCGCGCCTGCGTGGCCGGATCCAAGCCCAGCCCTGGCAGGCCAACGTCGCCCTCGACAACATCCACTTTGTCCGCAAGCAATGCGCCCAATTTGCGCCCATATTTTTCTTGCAACGTGTCGAACGCCGGCGATTCTTCGATAATTTTTTGAAAGCGTTTCTGCGCCGAAGTCGTCCTGTTTCGCCGAATCAGAAGCGTAATCTTTCCAATCTCTGGAATGTTTTCCAGCAGATCGACCAGCCACACCTTGCCGATAAATCCGGTTACACCAATCAAGAGGATGTTCCGATTCGCGAGGGTTTCGCGAACTGCCAGCGGACCGTTGCGCGCTCCATCCGCAAACAGCGTGACCGACTTGCTCGCGGGAAGCGCAGAACGCACCGCCGTTTGCACGGCGGTTTCGAGCTGCGCCGGATTTTTAGTCCAGCCCAGCCGGCGCAGCAGCTTTTCGCGCGGGAGGCGGCCGTCGGTCGCGCCGCTGGTCAGCCAAGCAAACGGCCCGCGCGGCCGCACGACGGGATCGAGCAAGCGCCCGGTCGCGTAGCCATCCCGAAACTCCATTCGGTTGGAAATAAACGACTCGACGCCGAGGTGCTGCGCCAGCGGCCGCAAAATATGGTCCAGCAGTTGCCCGACCAGCACGATCCGCTCGCCGCTCTGCACGGCATCCAGCAGCTTCTCGACCGCTTCGCGCCGAAGCTGTGGCTTCAGCACATAATGAAAATACTCTTCGCCCAGAAGATCGAGCCGGTCGCGGCTCACGCCTCGCAGCAAAGTGTGCAGCAGCCTCGTCGCCAGCGTCCGGTTTATCGCATAATCGATCGGACGCGTCACCGTGAGCCAGGCCATTCCCGCACGGCGCGCCCATCGCTCGGCAAAGCTCTGCGCGTTCCAGGTGAAAAATCCGAGCGGCCGCAAAGCCCCCAGCTCCAGCAAAGAGCCTTCGATGCGCCAGTAAGTCGCCGGGCGCGCCGTTTCGCCGCTCACGCGTTTCGAGTTGGAAGCTGGGTCAGCCATTGCCGTCGAACGCCATCGAAAATTGCCGGCCTGCGTCAGGCCACTCGTGCAAGGTGAAGCCGATTTATTCTGAAAGATTGAATGATGATTCGCACCCTAAATCACTTCATTCAGGATCGAATGCCCAGCCGCCGCCCGCTCGCACACCCACGTGTGCCCCCCGACCTGTGCGGTCGTCGGCTGCCTAGGAAAGTGTAAAAGTAGCATCCTCAGCGGCTTACCGCAAGCCAAGCACACTAGGAAGCGCGTCAGTCTCCGAGAGGTTGATCGCCCTGGACTGAGACTGCAGTTGCTCAGCCTGCTTGCTGGTGTATTGAGTTTTCCTGTCGCCCATCTCAGAATTCGGAAACCTCGGATGGCTGTTAACGGGGGATTGCTAGTCCACACTTATTTTCAGCATCCTACTCACTGACAATTGAGCTTTGTAAAGGTGTCTCTCTGTTGCTCCGACCACGATCTTCTCGCAATGTGGAGAAAAACCTGCCGCCGACACGAAAATGTCATAAAGCCCGGCCGGGAGTTCCAAAGAAAAATGACCAGTTTCATCGGTCGTAGTGGTTTTGATCTCATTTGTGCCGAGATTTTCCTTCACTCCGTCAATCCCAACAGAATCCCAACGGATGACCACGTAAGCTTTATGAATTGAAGCTCCTTGAGAATCCAGTACCACGCCTGAGAATATAGCCGCATGTACTGAAAGCGGCGTTAAGGCGAGAAGGAACAACAATCTGAGACGTTTCATATTCCGGGATTCTAGTCAGATGACTGGGGACACGCAAGGTCGACTTTGGCTCAATCTGCAATAAAATTCAGAGTAAGGCCTGCGCACCAACTGCCGTCACACCCCCCAACCATATCGCTCCGCGTGTTCCAGCGTCCGCTGCATCTCTTCGCGCAGCATCTCCGTGAAGACCGATCCGCCGATGGTGCTAGCGCCAGGTTGGGCAATATCCGCGGTACGGTATCCACCCCCGAGCACGCGATGGAGCGACTGCTCGACCCAATCCGCTTCCAGCGAAAGCCCAAACGCATCGCGCAACATCAGCGTCGCGCTCAGAATCGACCCAACCGGGTTCGCCGAATCCGTCCCCACCAGCGACGGCGCCGACCCGTGAATCGGCTCAAAGAGCGGCGCGCCCGTCCCAAAACTCGCCGAAGGAATCAATCCAATCGAGCCGACCAGCGCCGCCGCCGCATCGCTCAAAATGTCGCCGAACATGTTGCTCGTCAGCATCACGTCAAACTGCGAAGGCTTCAGCGTAAGCTGCATCGCCGCGTTATCCACGTACATATGCTCGAGCTTAACCGAGGAGTAGACGCCGCTCATGGCGTTTACGGTCCGCCGCCATAGCTGCGAACTCGCCAAAACATTAGCCTTATCCACCGAGCACACCCGCCGCGAGCGGTTTTCCGCCCGCGCAAAGGCAAACGTAGCTATCCGCTCGATCTCCGGCGTCGAATACGATTCCGTGTCCCAAGCCCGCTCGACGCCATTTTCGGTGGCGTTGCCTCGCTCGCCGAAGTACATGCCTCCAGCAAGCTCGCGCACAATCTCAATATCCAAATCGCCCAAACGCTCCGGCTTCAAGGGAGAAATCCCGCGCAAAGGCTCCAGCACCTTGACCGGCCGCAGATTCACATACAGTCCCAACCCCTTGCGCAAACCAAGCAGCCCGCTTTCCGGCCGCTTCCCCACCGGCAGCGCATCCCATTTCGCTCCACCGACCGCTCCCAGAAAAACTGCGTCGGCTTTCCGGCAAGCATCCAGCGTCTCATTCGGCAAAGGCGTCCCAATCGCATCAATCGCCGCCCCGCCAATCGGGAACTCGTGCAAATCAAACTCGTGATGAAACTCCTGCGCGCATTCCCGCAGCACCGTTGCCGCAGCCCGCGTCACTTCCGGCCCGATGCCGTCTCCCGGCAAAAGCACAATGCTCTTCTTCACTTTCATCGCGATCCCCGAATCACCGCTAAGTCCTCCTATGGAGTGCGGCAGCTCTGCTGCCGCTTTTCCCAACGCCCCGAATACCTCAACCTACGAATCTAGGCTCCATAATAACCTTCGATGCGAAACACTCCAGTCCTAGCTTCTACTCACGCCCCAGTGCTCACTTCCCGACCGACGTCGCTTCCGCTGCCATCGTCGCCGGCCGCCGCCGCATCACCTCATGCGCAATCGCCAAAAGGTCCCGCGGCCGCACCTGCTTCGCCACATCCGCCAGCGTCGTCACTCGCTTGTAGCATTCCGCCAATTCTTCTTCGCTCGGCTCATAACCCAGTGTCCGCAAACTCACCTTCAGCGCATTGCGCCCGGAATGTTTCCCCAGCACGAACGACCGCGAAGGCACGCCCACCGACTCCGGCGACATAATCTCGTACGTCAGCGGATTCTTGATAATCCCATCCTGGTGAATCCCCGCCTCGTGCGCAAACGCGTTCGCGCCAACAACCGCCTTGTTGGGCGCAATCACCGCACCGGTAATCTCCGAAAGCATCCGGCTCGACCGGAAAAGCTCTTCCAGCTTGATGTTGGTGGTCACCCCGAAACTATCCTTGCGCACCGCCAGCGCCACCGCAATCTCTTCCAGCGCCGCGTTCCCGGCGCGTTCCCCGATTCCGTTGACCGTGCATTCAATCTGCCGCACGCCCGCGCGAACCGCCGCCAGCGAGTTGGCCACTGCGAGCCCCAAATCGTCATGGCAATGCGCGCTCAAAGTGATGCCTTGCGGATCATCCAGATGCGCCCGCACCTGCTCAAACATCGCGCCATACTCATCCGGGACCGCGTAACCCACGGTATCCGGCAGATTCAAAATCGTCGCGCCTGCTTCGACCGCGACCTGGCAAACCTGGCACAAAAATCCAATGTCCGTGCGCCCCGCATCTTCCGCCGAGAACTCCACTTCCCCAACGTGCTTCCGCCCCAGGCGAATCATCGACCGAATCGCGTCCAGCGCCTGCTCCCGCGTCATGTTCAACTTCACGCGAAGATGCAGGTCCGAAGTCGCCAGAAAAATGTGCAGCCGCGACGCCGCCGCCGGTTCCAATGCCTCAATCGCCGCATTCACATCCTGCTGTTTCGCTCGCGCCAGCGCCGCAATCGGCACGTTCCGCACTTCCCGCGCCACCTGCTTCACCGCCTCAAGATCGCCCCGCGATGAAATCGGGAACCCCGCCTCGATCACATCCACGCCCAGCGCCGCAAGCTGCCGGGCCATGCGGATCTTTTCCTCGGTATTCATCGAGAAGCCCGGCGATTGTTCGCCGTCGCGGAGCGTGGTGTCGAAGATGCGAACCGAGTCCATAGCGGGAATTCCTCCAGGATAGTAGTAGGACAGAAAGACCGCCTCACGGTCAAATTTATCTTTGTTCTGCTTTTGATAATTCTGCCTTATACTGGGTAGCACAGGCACTCCTGCCTGTGCTACTGCTCTACTCGAAGGTCGCAGCCATGGATCTCGGTGAACTCCAGGTATTTCTGATGGTTGCCAAGGAAGGCAGCTTCTCGCGCGCCGCCGAACGCCTCTATCGCACGCAGCCCGCCGTCAGCCTCACGATCCGCAAGCTCGAAAACGGCCTTGGCCAGCCTCTCTTCGTCCGCGGTGCGCGCCCGGTCCGCCTCAGCGATGCCGGCACGCTGCTGAAAGACTATGCAGAGCGCCTGATTAACCTCCGCGATGAAGTGAAGAAAGGACTAACCGAACTCGAAGGCCTGAGCCGCGGCGAGCTGTCCCTTGGCGTGAACGAGAGCTCCATCCATGCGCTCCTGCCGGCTCTCGCCACTTTTCGCCAGCTTCATCCCGGCGTCCAGGTCCGCGTCCATCGCATGTTCTCCCGCGACATTCCCCACGAAGTGCTCAATTACCGCCTGGACGTGGGCGCCATTTCCTACGTCCCGCAGGACCCGCAACTCCAAGCTACGGAAATATTAAAAGACGAGCTCACCCTGGTCGTCCCGCCCAAACACGCCCTGGCCAAAAAGCGCGAAGTCGATATCGAGGACCTCGGCAAGGAAGACTTTATCGCCCACAGCGTCGAATCCCCCTTCCGCCGCCGCGTGATCGAGCTCTTCGCCCGTAACCGCACCGAATTGAAAATGCCCATCGAAATGCCCACCATCGAAAGCATCAAGCGCTTCGTGCAAATGGGCATGGGTGTGGCCATCGTGCCGCGCATGTGCGTCCAGTGGGAGATCGAGCATGGCTGGATGAAGGAAGTGAAGGTGAGGCAGATGAACATGCCGCGCCACGTCTACTTGGTCTCGCGCCGCGGCGCGCGTCTGCCCCACGCCGCCGCCGAACTCATTCGCATCCTCCGCGAAGCCTGATTTCTATTGACAATTAGCTACCTTTAGCGTATAGTTTTTTTCAGGTAATAAAGCGTTTTGTACCTACAGCGCCAGCATCTTGCTGGCGTTTTTGCTTTCTGACCACCAATCAACCTAAGCCCTTTGTCCACAACACTTTCGAGATGTGCACAATTTTAGTGCAAATTGGAGCATACAAGCCCTTTAGAATGAACAGTTTCGTAAACCCATGAAAACAACTGGCTTTAAGCTGTTCAGATTGAATATTTACGAAAAAAGGGGGGAGGGGGCCCCTGCCCACACATTGAGCCGTCTGCTTTTTTCTAGCCGGCTCCTTGCTAACTCTTTGCGGCGAGCGCCGCTTCCACGGTGGGGAACGTCGGTATCAGTTTGGTGATCCCGGCTACCTCAAGCACCGCCAAGCCTTGCTTCGTAAGCCCCACCATTGCCAGCGACTTCCCGGTATTCCGCCGGGTGACAAAGATCGAGACCAAAGCTCCGACTCCCGCCGAATCCAGGAAGGTCACGCCGCTCATATCGAGCACCAAATGTGCCGCGGGCTCGGGCCGCAGGGTTTGAATGAAGTTGTGGACCGTCTCGAGACTAAGCCTTCCATTAAGCCGGGTTACGAGATTGCTGCCGTTCGAGGCCGAAAGTTTTTCCAGATCAAGTTGTGCTGGTTGCATACGCACCGCACATTATCGCAGCAAACGCGGCCGCAACATTAATATTCATTAATAATCGCCCAGAACGCGAAATCGTCAAAAAGCCTCTCGATTGTAAACCGCTGAGTGTATTAAATAAGTGGATATATTTTGTTGACGCCGGGGCTTTTTCGGACTAACTTCAGTTCGGTCTTGCTTCTCTCTCAAGTCTTGCGAACTGCCGCTATTTTCGGTGGCCAAGGAAGATACATGGCCCAAAAACGCGATGTCCGCTCCAATTTCGGCAAAGTATCAGGCCCTCGCGCAGGAAATTATTGGAATACTCTAATAATTCTCGGCGCTCTCTTTTCCATAACCGCTTCCGCCCCATCCGCTCTCGCACAATTTCAGCAACCCTTGGTCTTCTCCTCCGCAGGCGCCGTCGCCGTGCGCAACGACCAGACCGGCGCTCTCATTGCGGCCAATGGCTCTCCGTTCACACCCGCTAACCAATCATTAACAATTGACGTTCAAGGCCGTTTTCTGTTTGCCATCGGCACGAGCAGCATTCACATGTATCAGATCACCGATTCCACTACGGGCGCCTATCAGGAGGTCGCCAATTCACCGTTCGCCTCGCCCGTCACGAACCAACCCGCGTTCATCGCCGTCGAACCCACCGGACAATACATTGCGGTCGTAAATCGTGTGGGACAAAACCCCGGCGACGGTATGGTCGAGACTTTCCAGATCGCACCGGCGGCCGCCGGCGGACCCGCTCTAATTCCTGTCGCAGGCTCGGCTACGGAGCTCGACTCAACGGCTCTCGGCTTCGCGCAACCTCTGGACAACAAAGAATTTCTGATCTTCATGGGACCGAATCCGCAATCCCAAAACCCTAACATCGTGCTCGGCTCGGACTTTCAGGAGCTTTCTATTGACCCGCAAACCGGTTTCATCACTGGCTATCAGCAGGACGCCGCAGTCCTGCAACGCGGCGACAGCTTTGCCATGGATCCTCAGGGCCGCTACTACGTGACCGGAGCGCAAGACAATCTCCTCGAGTTCGGCATGCTCCAGCTTGTGGGACTTGGCGGAGACGGACTTCTCGGCAACATCCAACTTCCTACGAATAATTATCCTCAAGGCCTCTGGATTGCGGCACGGGTGCCTTTTTGTATGCCGCCACTTCGGATCTCGAAAATCCCATCGTCGTAAACATTTATTCCGTGAATCTGCAAACCGGACAACTCGCCGGAACGCCCAGCTCTCCTCTTCCGGGCTACACATCCGTCCCGCCCTTCTACGCCGACCCCACTGGCTCATTCAACTATGGACCTGGCGCGGACCAAAACACGGAGATCGCCTACACCGTCGATCCGCAAACCGGCTACTTTGTCCCGACAGCTAATTCCCCGTTCACCATCACGCAGATAAATGGCGCTTTAACTTTCAGCACTCCACCTGGACAACAAGGCGTGAGCGGCCCGTCGATTTCGCTTTCCGCAACAAACCTTTCTTTCGGCTCGATTCAGACCGGCTCGCCGAGCCTGCCTCAAACCATCACTCTCACGAGCAACGGCGGCCAGGCTCTTAGCGTGGATTCGATTTCACTGGGCGGCGCGGATCCCGACCAATTTCAGGAAACGGACACCTGCCAAACTCCGGCGGTCCTTCAACCCACCAAATTCTGTTCCATAAGCATCACGTTTATGCCCACCGCTACCGGCTCGCAGCAAGCCACCCTCTCGATTACGGACAACGCCGCGGGCAGCCCGCAATCCGTGACGCTCACGGGCGCAGGCACCGCGCCGCCGCCGCCCGCTCCCGCCGTAACTGCGACGCCAAACCCGGTCAGCTTCCCCTCCACAGTGCAGGGCGTTACGAGCAGCCCAATCCCTGTCAGCGTTCTGAACTCCGGAAATGCAACGCTCCATATTTCTTCCGTGACCCTCGCAGGCAACAATGCTGGCGACTTCACAATGACGAATGGCTGCATCGGCCCCTATGCGCCAAACGCAGGCTGTACTATCACTTTAACTTTCACGCCTCTTGCCGCCGGTCAGCGCTCCGCCCTCATTTCGATCGCGGACGACGCTCCGAACTCCACCCAGTCGATCCAGGTCGGCGGCACGGCCACGCCGGCTCCCTCCACTTCGCCTGCTGTGACTTTCTCCACCACCAGCGTTTCCTTTCCAGCTATCACGCAAGGCACCGCCATCGGGCCGCAAAATATTACGGTTACGAGCTCTGGCGGAGCCACACTGCCTATTTCTTCCATTGTGCTCGGCGGAGCAAACAGCAGCGAGTTCAGCCTTAGCAACGGGTGCACGGCTAAAGCCTACGCGGTGAACGCCACCTGCACGATTGGGATTTCTTTCGCGCCCGTGGGCACGGGCGCTCGCGCGGCCACCGTAACATTAACGGATAATGCGACGAACTCGCCTCAGATCATTAACTTAGGCGGCTTCGCCAATTCCGCGTTAACCCTCGGCGCGGCGCCTGCCGGCTCTACATCGGCGACCATCAGCGCTGGTCAGACTGCGCAGTACAATCTCCAAATCACGCCTGGCGCTGGCTTCACCGGCAGCGTTTCTTTCACGTATAGTGGCGCGCCCCTTGGCGCAGCCATCCAAGGGCCGTCCTCGCTGCAAATTTCAAATGGCAGCGCCACTCCTTTCATGGTTTCCGTCACGACGAGCGGCGCCTCCAGCAGCGGCGGAATTTTGCCCTTCTCAAATCTTCCGCGCCTCAAACCCTTCCTTGCTCTGCGCGCGCTCCCGAATCTGATCGCGGGCTTTCTCCTTCTTTTACTGCTCGCGTTCGGGTTCTGCGCCAGACATGATTCGCGTCCGCGTTCCGCATGCTTCGCATATAGCGGCGGGCTCTGCTTCCTAGCATTATTCTTGGTGTTGGTAACGACTTTGGGTGCAGCAGGTTGCGGCGGCGGAAGTTCCGCTAGTACAACAACTCCCCCTCCGCTGGTCGTGACGCCGCAAGGGATATCCAATATCGTGGTAATGCCCGCTGCAACGTCCGTTAACGGGCAACCGCTTCAGTTGCAGCCGATTCAGTTGACGCTGACTGTGAATTGAACGCGCTTTTTATTTCGCAACGGAGATGCGATAAATCTTCCCGGCGCCATCGTCCGCTACCAGCAACGATCCGTCCGGCGCCACGGCAACTCCCACGGGCCGGCCATAAACGTCGGGCCCAAGCGGATTAGGAACCAGCCCCGTCATAAACGGCACGGGATCAGCCGAGGGCTGCCCATCCTTGAACGCCACAAACGCAATCTGGTATCCGGCGCGAGTCGCGCGGTTCCACGAGCCGTGCTCCGCAATAAACGCGCCGCCCCAATAGCTCTCTGGAAATTGCTTTCCGGTATAAAACGCGAATTGCAAAGGAGCGACATGCGCGCCCAGCAGCACATCCGGAATAATCGCCCGCGCTACCAACTCCGGCTTCTGCGGTTTCACCCGGTCATCCACATTGCTGCCGATATAGCTGTACGGCCAGCCGTAAAATCCGCCGTCTTTGACCGAAGTAAAATAATCCGGCGGCAGATTGTCACCGAGCTCGTCGCGTTCGTTCACGCTTGTCCACACTTCTCCGGTGACCGGCTCGATCGCCAACCCAACTGGATTCCGCAGCCCCGTTGCATAAAGCCGCGCATTCTTTCCATCCAGATCGCAAATCGTAATCGCCGCGCGAATCGGTGGCTCGCCCACTCCGATATTGGAGCCCGAGCCGACCGAAACAAACAGATGCTTGCCATCCGGCGCGATAGCCACGGATCGCGTGGTGTGCCCGCCGCCAGGAAAATCCATCAAGTGTTCTGCTTCGCCGAGCCGTTTCGATGTCTTCGGATCGTACTTAAACCGCAAAAGCTCGTTCGTGTCTCCCACGTATACGTAGTCATCGTGAAACGCAATTCCGAAGGGCCGCCGCAGTCCGCTCGCGAACACTTCGCGCACTTGCGCGCCTCCGGTATGCTCCGGATCGCGCAGGATGTCCACCTGGTCAGCTCCATTTTCCGCCAGAAAAATATCGCCGTTCGGCGCGACCATCATCCACCGCGGCACCTTGAAGTCTGCCGCGAATACATTGATGCGGAATCCTGTCGGCACCGTGGGAAGAAAATCCTCGGGAGGCGCTTCCTTATCCGGCCCATTACCCGCGGATTTTGTCGCGTATGGCGCGGGCAGCTTCGGCTTCTGCCCGTGCGTAATCTGCGCCGAGAGCAACGCAGGCAAACTCAGTAATCCCACGACCACAGAAACAGCGCGAATGCCCATTTTCATAAAAGCTCCTCGGTTCCTTTTTCTCTTGTATCATGCCGCGCCATCGTACTCTGCACCAGCATTGAATTCTGTGGAAACCTAGCCGGAGTAGCTGCTTCTCACTTTGGCTCGAATCGTGCTTTCACAATCCAAAAACGTACAGCACGCGGTCGGCGCTGATGGCGATCCGCTGTTGGCCATCCACCGCGAATGAAATTGGATTTGCGGCGATTGGTCCCCCGGTCTGGAAATCCCACAACAGCTTGCCCGTCCGCGCATCGAGCGCATAAAAATTGCCCTCGTCCGATCCGGAAAAAACCAAGCCGCCCGCGGTCGACAGCACACCCGCCCACGGCGGCGTATGCAACCGAAAAGTCCACCGCGTCTCTCCCGTCGTGGCTTCCAACGCACGAATCTCGCCCCACGCATCGTCCGCGGGCAATTCATCTTCGCCGCCGCCCGCATAGAATGTCCCTGGTTTGAATTCCGACTCTCGCTTGAAATACACGGAACCGATTTCGCGCACCGCAACGTAAAAAAGCCCCGTTTGCGGGCTGTACGATGGGCTGAACCACACCGTCGCTCCGTTCAAGTTCGGCCAGATGAGTGCGCCCATCTCCGTCGGCACCGCATTCGCCATCAGGATCGGCCTCCCTTTTGCATCCAGCCCGCTCGCCCACGTCTCCTTCGCATAAGCCTGGCCCGCGACGAACTCACCGGTCTCGCGATCCAGCACGTAGTAAAACGCGTTCCGGTTAGCGCTCGCGATTAATTTGCGTTCACGTCCAGCAATCTTCGCGTCGAATAACACCGGCGTGTGCGCGGCGTCCCAATCGTGCGTGTCGTGCGGCGTGAATTGAAAATGCCAGCGAAGCTTGCCGGTCTTGCCATCCAACGCAAGGAACGAGCAGGTATAAAGGTTGTCGCCCTCGCGTGCGTCTCCATTCCAGTCTGGGCTTGGGTTGCCGACTCCCCAATACAGCAGTTTCAATTCGGGGTCATACGCTCCCGTCACCCAAGTTGGCCCGCCGCCAGTTTTCCAGCTCCCACCGGCCCAAGTCTCATGCCCCGGTTCGCCGGGACCGGGAATCGTCCAAAATCGCCAGGCTTGTTTTCCGGTTTTCGCGTCATACGCATCGAGGAATCCGCGAATTCCCGCCTCTCCGCCGCTCACGCCCACTACAATCTTTCCCTCAATCGCCAGCGGGGCCACCGTCATGCTATAGCCCAACTTATAGTCGCCGACTTTCGTGCTCCAGCGTTCCGCTCCGCTCTTCAAGTCCAGCGCGACCAGATAACAGTCAAGCGTCGCCACGTACAATTTGTCGTCCAGCACCGCGGGCCCCCGGCTAACCCGTCCAAAACCAATGTTGTGATAATCCGTAGGGATCTCGCGGTCCCAGCTCCAAAGCCTGCGCCCGGTATGCACATCCAGCGCCGCCGCCCAGTTCGGGCCCGTGACGTACATAACGTTATCCACCACAATGGGCGATACTTCGCTCCTTTCGTTCGGAAGCTGAAACGCCCATTTGACTTTCAAATTCGTGACGTTCTCGGTAGTGATTTCAGTCAGCGGGGAAAATCGGTGCCCAAGCAGGTCTCGCGAGTAGGTGAGCCAGTTCCCAGGTTCCTTGTCGGCGTTCGCGATGCGTTCAAACGGCACCTGCCCGAACGCGGCTGCTGACAGAACAGCGCTCAACAACGTGGCGAAAAGGACTTTCATTGTTCTTCTCGCTGCAAAGCCAGGTAGGCCACCAAGTCTTGCATTTCGGGTGTGCTGAGAACGCCTTCAAACGACGGCATCGGTGTTTCGCCGCGCAGCTTTTTCAACTCTGTCAACTCGGCTTTCTGCAAGCTGTGATAATGTCCGCCAGCATCCTTGATCTGAATCGTGAACGTATCCTCGTTCACGCGGATCCCTTCAACGGTTTCTCCCGAACCGGTCGTGGCCCTCACCAGCAGAAAACTCTCGGGCAGCGCCGCGCTGGGTTTGCGAATCACTTGCAGCAGAAAGGAAGCGCTTCTCCGCTCGCCAATATCGGTCAATTCCGGCCCGTAACCTCGGCCCGCGCCGTTCAGAATATGGCAGTTGCTGCATCCGCTTTTGGCGTAAACGACGGCACCACGCGCCGCATTTCCCGGCAGCTTATCCGCGGGTAGCTTGCTCAACGACCTCACGAACGCCGCCACATTCACCACATCCTTATCTTGCAGGAACCACGCTCCAGGCATATTGGGCGGGATGCCGTTCACAATCACCGACCTCAACTCCTGG
Organism: uncultured Acidobacteriota bacterium; assembly: GCA_963843265.1. Lineage (GTDB taxonomy): Bacteria > Acidobacteriota > Terriglobia > Acidiferrales > UBA7541 > Acidiferrum. The sequence continues at coordinate 78,173 of CAWJJR010000016.1, forward strand.
TCGTCCGGTGCGTGAGCGAGATGCACTCGATTGAGCGCTGGCCCGCGATCGCCTTTGCCGTCGATCCCATGACACAACGAGCAGTGCCGCTCAAACAACCGTTTCCCCGCCACCACATCCGCCCGAGGCGTTTTGGTTTTCGCCGGCTTCTGGCCCAACCAGGCCCCTGTCAACGCGCCGAAGCCCAGAAACCCGCCCAGCAGGCTGAGTGCTGTCCATTTTCCTGTCACGAGAGTCACCCGAAATCGCGCCCAAAAGAAAACGTCTCTCTTCTTGGAATGTAGCGTCAGCCCTGCGCGCCGTCAATTCGAGCCCGCAACGCACCGCCAGCTTGCATCATCCAATCGCTGCCGGCAGACGTATAATGTTAGACGCATGCTTGTTGAGGAGCGGTGCCCATGCGAGCAGTTTTCTTTGCATTCCTAATCTTGGCGGGTCTCGGCGTTCTCGCCTGGGCCACGGCCAAGCCCAACGACGGCCGCGCCAACGCGAAAGCCGCCTTCCCCAAGCCTACGGTGGACGCTGCAATCTCGGCTACAAAAGGTCAGGAAACGGCGGTGGTCTCCGGCGGCTGTTTTTGGGGGATTCAGGGCGTCTTCCAGCACCTGAAAGGCGTCGTCTCCGCCAATTCCGGTTATTCGGGCGGCGCGGCAGATACAGCACATTATGAAGATGTCAGCACCGGTTCAACGGGCCACGCCGAATCCGTGAAAATCGTGTTCGATCCGTCACAGATTTCCTACGGCCAGATCCTGATGATCTTTTTCTCCGTCGGCCACAACCCCACCGAACTGAATTACCAGGGGCCGGACTACGGCACGCAATACCGCTCGTCCATTTTCTATTCGAACGAGGAACAAAAGAAAATCGCCGAAGCCTACATCGCTCAGCTCACCGCCGCAAAAATTTATTCGCAGCCTATCGTCACGCAAGTCGTCCCGCTGCAAGCCTTCTATCCCGCGGAGGATTATCACCAGAATTACCTCAAACTCCACCCCTACGAGCCCTACATTATGATCAACGACCTGCCTAAGATCAGCAGCCTGAAAAAAGAATTCCCCGATCTCTATCGCAACGACTGAATTTTACGCGTTCGATTCATTGCAAGTTCGCTCGAGTTCTAGCTCCAATTCAGCGGAATCAAAGCCTCGGCTAGCTGCACGCTGCGATCCCTCCCATGGGTATCTGAATGAGTACAGCTTGTATTTCCGGGGGTGGAACTCAGGCTAGAGTGAAAAGAACGGGCCTGCTTCGTGCAGCGCCTTGAAATCCTTCAGCATAGAAGAAAGAGGAAATTCCGATGAGAGCAATCCTATGTGGGGTGTGCCTGCTCTTCGCCGTGCCCTGCGCAATTCAGGCCCAGGAATCGCATAGCCATTCTGGGTCAAAGGCGGTGACCGTCGAATTCAGAAATTCCGATGGCCACAATATTGGAACGGCGTTGCTTTCCAGCACGCCCAAAGGCGTCAAAATCGCGCTGGACATCAAAGATCTGCCGCCAGGCGAACACTCCATTCATATCCATCAAATCGCAAAATGCGATCCGCCAGACTTCAAGTCCGCGGGACCGCACTTCAATCCCGGCGGCGCTGAACACCATCACGACGCCGCCCCCGCCGGCGACATCCCGAATTTTTCGCTCGTCGTCGCCGCCGATGGTACCGCCCACGTTTCCGTAATCGCGCCAAACGTCACTCTCGGCGATGATGACCACTCCGTCTTCAGCAATGGCGGAACTGCGATCGTAATCCACGCGGTGTCGGAAGGCGGCGGATCGGCCGCTCCGGCGCGTATTGCCTGCGGCGTCATCAGACGGCCATAGCAAAATCGCAGGCTCGGAGCGCCTCGCTTCCCTTTCAAATCCCTAGGGGCGTTCCGTCACCGGCTTGCCTCCGCCGCCCGGCAACGCGCTCTTGTGCCCGCCGCTCGCCTCGCTTTGCAGCAGCGTCTCGAGGCTCGGATAAGCGTAAATCGTGGGCGCATGATTCTGCATCAGGCCACCGGTATCCGCCGTCGGCCCGTAATTGCTGTGCAGATCGTGCGCCAGCATTCTCAGCATGGCCATTTGCTGGCCGCGATGATGCGCGGTGTGCGCGATGCGCCGCGTCAGGACCCAGGCCCGCGATCGCGCGACATCGAAAAACCTCGTCTCGCCCTCGAACCAAGCTTCGTCTTTCGCGCGCAACGCCTCCAGCCGCTTCCCACTGAATTCCGTATAGCGCTTGATGAATTCCAGCCGCGTCTCCTGCGACGGCAAAGGCGGCGTGCCTGCCTCGATTCCCAGCATGGTACGAAACCACAAATCCTCGCTTACACATTGATGCACCATCTGTTCGTGCACGCTCCTGCCCCGCGGATCTTTCGAGTTCGGCCGAAACTCCAGCTCCTGGTCGCGAAACTCGCTCCACACGCTCACCACTTTCAGCCGCTCGGTCTCGTACGTCTCCACAAGAAAGTCGTATCTCATCGCCGCCCGCCAAAAGAGAAATCGCCTCGCATCTTGCCTCCCTCGCCGCCTCAGGTCAACCAGCGCTATTGTTCGATACGTCGGACTATAAGAAAGACGCTGCCTATTTCAAGTCACTCGCGGATTTCCATTTGCACTCTACAGATGGAATTTCGATCGGTGGGCGATCTGGTTCAAAAAACCGCGTGTCATCGCCGCTTGTTCGTCAAGCCGATTGGTGTTTCGTTAAATTTCTGTTTACGCTGCAGAAAAAACAGCTAATGCGCGAATTATTCCGGTGCTAGTACTCCATAAACGCACTTCGCCGCGGGCGCGCTGATGGCCGTAAGTTCCTGACCCGCCGCGACTTCGAAATAAGTTCTCCTTTTGGCCATCTCTGTGCTCCTCTTCTTCGTGTGATGGAGAGCAACGCTGCTTCGCGGCTCTGCTTTTGACTAGGTCCCAGCTCATCCCATTTGTTTGGCCGTAACGTTGGGCTTGTTTGCCAACTCTGTCGGGCTATGCGCCCTGCATTAAAACTTCTGAAGGAGGCAGGCATGAATTGGGATCAACTGGAAGGCAAGTGGAAACAGGTGAAGGGGCAGCTCCGCGAAAAGTGGGGGCGGCTCACTGAAAATGATTTGGAATCGATTGCGGGCAGGCGCGAGCTGCTCATCGGCCGTTTACAAGAACGTTATGGAATCGCCAAGGAAGAAGCCGAAAAACGCGCCGACGAATTCGTCAAATCGCTCACGGCGGATGTACCAGCAAAAAAGCGCGCCGCCCATCAGCCGTAATTGCAAGGTTTCAATCACCAAGAGTAGTAAGGGAGGCCATTCTTATCGCGTCCCACGGGCATGAGTGTGCGCGCCGCCACGCCAGTTCAGCTCTTCCACTTCCGCCTGCGCGCAAGGGAGCGGCAAATGAAAACGGCAACTTTAGCTGGAATCGTATTCCTGGTCGTGGGCATTCTCGCACTCGCGTATCAGGGCGTCACCTACACGACCCACAAGAAAGTCTTGGAAGTTGGTCCACTGCAAGCCACCAAGACCGAAAAGCACGAAATTCCCTTGCCTCCGGTTCTTGGATGTCTCGCGTTGGTCGGCGGCGTCGTGCTTCTCGCCACCGGCGCGAAAAATGACTCCGTTGGCCGGTAGCTGGAGTCATGGGCCCGGGTAAACCAAAAAGGAGGACACATGTTACGTTTTGCACTCGGATTCTTCATCATCGCATTGATCGCCGCGGTATTCGGTTTTACAGGAATCGCCGTCGCCGCTGCGGGTATCGCGAAGCTCCTGTTCTTCATCTTCGTCATTCTGTTTTTGCTGTCTCTAGTCGCGGGTATCTTAAGAAGGCCATGAGGAAAGCCGCCGCGGTTGGCGCAGGCCAAAGCTAGCGGCTGCCGCGCCTGCAGCTCAAGGCAACTGGCCTTGGCCTTTTTCGCCGCCCTTTCTTCTTGGAGAGGGCGGCGGTTTTATTGATGAAGTCTCGAGCTTCGCCGCCGCTTGTTGAATACGTACATTCTTGCGAACACGTTGAACGCGGCGCGATCCGCGCTTGACACCGCACAGGCTCTGACCTAGTGTTTTGCTTCTAGAAAGTGGAAGTCGCAATCTCCCGCCCGCTTTCGATGATTTCCGCTTTGGAGGTACCCATGCCATTAAGCCTTGGAACACTTTCCCTGGTTGAGTCCCCGGTGTCCGTCCAAGAAGGTCTCAAGATTCTCGAACGCGACGATTATCGTTGCCAGTACTGCGGCCTCGACGGCCGCGCCAGCTTTGAAAACGCTCTCGCCATGCGCGTCGATTTTGTTCATCCTCGCGCCCGCAAAGGCAAAAAAGATCCCGCCAATCTGGTTGCCTGCTGCTCTCCCTGCAACACCATCAAAGGCACCAAGGTTTACTCGAGTTTCGACGAAGCCAAATCCTCTGTACTCAAGCAACGCGAGGGCCTCCGCAAGGCCTGGGAATCCAAAACGGCGCGCCCCCTTGCAAAATCGGCGAGCGCGTAAATCAGGACGAGAGCGGCCGAAGGAACGCTGGCGACGTTACGCAGGCGGCCGTCGGCCACGAGCGAGGTGACGACCCGGCTCTCTCGCCAACCGGCGAGGGCATGGAATGCCGCCAGCCGTGTGCGCAGCCGAAGAACTTCGTTGCACGGCCAAGAATCCCCCGAGGCTTTTTCTTCACGACGGCACGAGTCGGCGCTTCATTCTTGGATTCCTGAGCGCTCCTCAACTCTCCGCTCTCCATCGTCAATCCGAGACGCATTCCCTGCCGGGACTGTCTAGCTCTTTCTTCCTGCGCTACACTATCCCTTCTTCACCTGGAGAAATGCATGCCCACACGCGATGATGCTTGGAAATTGCTGTGCGAATTCACGGAATCGGAGAGCCTGCGCAAGCACATGCTCGCCGTCGAAGCCTGCGTCCGCGCTTACGCGCGCAAACAGGGCGCCGATGAAGAGCTGTGGGGCCTGGCCGCGCTGCTCCACGATTTCGATTACGAGCGCTGGCCGAACAACGATCACTCTCCCGACAAGGAGCATCCCGCCGAAGGCGCGAAGATTCTGCGCGAGCGCGGCTACTCCGACGAAACTATCCGCGCCATCCTTTCGCACGCCGATTATTCCGGGGTCGCGCGCCAGTCGCCACTCGAGCACACGCTGTTCGCTTGCGACGAGCTCGCCGGCTTCCTCACCGCTTGCTCCTACGTACGTCCCTCAAAGAGCATCCTCGATCTCGAAGTGGACTCCGTGAAGCGCCGCCTGAAAGATAAGGCCTTCGCCAAAGGCGTCAGCCGCGAGGACGTCCGCAAAGGCGCGGAAGAGCTTGGCATCCCGCTCGAAGAACACATCGCCTTTTGCATCGCGGCTCTCCGCGAACAAGCCGACGCGCTCGGCCTCCGCGGCACTTCATGAACGAGGTTCCGGCCGCCCATCTGCCGGTGGTCACAGCCTTCTGCAATGGAAGCAAAATCAGGCTAGAATAAAGTAGAAATGCTTACACAGATTAAAGGCACGGACGCGGCGACCGTCGGACGGCCGCGGCGCAAAACCTACGGCGTGACCGTTGGCCACGTCCTTGTGGGTGGCGGCGCGCCGATTGTCGTACAGTCGATGACGAACACGGATACCGCCGACGTAGCCTCAACGTTTAAACAAACCGTTGAGCTGGCCGAAGCTGGCTCAGAAATTGTCCGCTGGACCGTGAACGTACCGGAAGCGGCGGCAGCCGTCCCGGAAATTAAGCAGCGCTTGCTCGATGCTGGCTGCAACGCGCCCATCATCGGCGATTTTCACTACAACGGCCACGTCCTTCTCACGAAATATCCAGAATGCGCGAAGGCGCTGGACAAGTACCGCATCAATCCAGGCAACGTCGGTGCGGGCCAGCGCCGCGACGAACAATTTTCCACGATCTGCAAAGTCGCGCGCGACAATGGAAAGCCCGTGCGCATCGGCGTGAATGGCGGCTCGCTCAATCAAGAGCTCGTCATGCACAAAATGCAGGAGAACACGGACAAAAATCTCGGCAAAGAGTCCGAAGAGATTATCAACGATTGCATGGTGCTCTCCGCGCTGCAATCCACGGAACTGGCGCTCGAAAGCGGCCTGCGGCACGATCAGATCATCATTTCCTGCAAGACTTCGCGCCCGCGCGATTTGATTACCGTGTATCGCGATCTTTCCAGCAAAACCGAGCAGCCTCTGCATCTCGGCCTAACCGAAGCGGGTATGGGCATGAAAGGCCAAATCTGGTCCGCGGCCTCGCTCGGCGTTCTGCTTTACGAAGGAATCGGCGACACAATTCGCATTTCACTCACGCCCAAACCCGGCGGCGACCGTCGCGAAGAAGTCTATGCCGCCTGCGAACTCCTGCAAGCGCTAGGTCTCCGCTCTTTTTCGCCCAGCGTGACGGCGTGCCCCGGCTGCGGCCGCACCACCAGCACGACTTTTCAGGAACTGGCCGAGCGCATCCAGGACTACATCCGCGACAGCATGCCCATCTGGAAGACGCAATACGAAGGCGTCGAAACCATGACGCTCGCCGTGATGGGCTGTATCGTGAACGGCCCCGGCGAATCCAAAGCCGCTAATATCGGTATCAGCCTCCCCGGAACCGGCGAAGCCCCCCGCTGCCCCATCTATATTGATGGAAAAAAGGATGTCACGCTCGAAGGAACCTACGACGAGCTCGCCGCCTCGTTCCAGGCGCTCGTCGACAAATACATTGCCAACAAATACCCTCGCAAGGCCGCGGAAACCGTTCCTGCCGGCCGCTAACCTGTCACGGCACGGCCCGCGAGTTCAGCCTCGTTTATCCCGCCACTCTTTCCAAAGTAGTTCTCAGACGTAACACCGGAAACTCCAGCCCACAGTTCCACCTTGAACAAATGCGAGCAATACGCTCAGCTCGCGCTTTGCCGATCGTTGACCGACTCCATGGGCAAAGCGCCTGGCGCGCGCAAAATCCGAATATCCCGCCTGGGTGGCTGGCCGAAGAAGCGGCTATATTCGCGGTTGAATTGGCTGGCGCTTTCGTATCCCACCTCAAACGCCGCACTGGCGGCATCCAGGCCATCCATCAGCATTCGCTCTCGCGCTGCATGCAGCCGAAGTTGCTTCTGATACCGCAGCGGACTCATGGCGGTCAGCGCCCGAAAATGATGGTGCAGCGTCGAGACACCCATGCCCGCGATTCTTGCGAGCTCCTCCACCCGCAGCGGCTTCGCGTAGTTCGCCCTCACCCATGCGATGGCCTTCGCCGTCCGGTGGCTCTGATCTCCCAACGTGGCAATCGCTCGGAGCCGCGCTCCCTCCGGTCCCCGCAGGATTCGGTAGATGATCTCGCGTTGAATCAGTCCGCTCAGAAACGGAATGTCTTGCGGGACGTTCAACAAATCGACGAGCCGGCAACACGCATCGAGCAATTCCGCTGTCGTCTCACCGGTCGCCATAGCCGGAGTTTCCGACGCCGTCTCAGCCGCCTGAATCTCCTCTCGGCCCAGAAGCTCTCGCACTACGGGCATTTCGAGCTTCAGCACGAAACAGAGATACGGCACCGCCTTACTTGCCTCGATCACATTGCAGATCACTGGCAAGTCGAGCGACGTCAGCAGGTATCGCGACTCATCGAAGATGAAGGTAGTTCCGCCGAGGTTTGCTTGCTTCCGCCCTTGCGCAACCACGGCGAGGCTCGGCTCGTAGGTCGCCGAGATTGGCGCCGAAGGGGCGGTCCGCCGGGCGAGCAGCAAGCCCGGAACGTCGGTGATCAGTCTCTCTTTGGTCCCAATGAAAAAGGCAATCTTCTGGGCCAGCTCGGCGCGCAATTCTCGCGCTCGGCTCGATAGCGGACCGGCCTGTTTGCTAGTGTTTTTCACTGTGAAGGTGTCCTTTGTCCCTTGCCAAAGATAGCCTCTCGGACCGAGATACACCAACCATTTCTCACGGGTCGAGAGGAATAGGCAATAAATCGGAAGAATCGGGCTACCGCTTCCTTCGCGTTTAGTCCTAACCTCGGGATGAGAGAAACGGTTCGGAATCGCAAGGAGACACAATGCAAAAACGCAAACTGGGAAAAAGCAATCTGGAAGTATCCGCCATCGGCCTCGGCTGCATGGGCATGAGCTTCGGCTTCGGCCCGCCCGCCGACAAGCAGCAAATGATTTCGCTGATTCGCACGGCCGTCGAGCGCGGCGTCACGTTTTTCGACACTGCCGAAATCTACGGCCCTTTCACGAACGAAGAACTCGTCGGCGAAGCCCTCGCTCCGGTGCGCGATCAGGTCGTGATCGCCACGAAGTTTGCCTTCAAAATCGATCCAGTCACCGGCAAACAGGTCGGCCTCGACAGCCGCCCGGAGCACATCAAAGCAGTCGCGGAGGCCTCTCTCAAGCGCCTCCGCACCGACGTCATCGACCTGTTCTACCAGCATCGCGTCGACCCCGATGTGCCCATCGAAGACGTGGCAGGCGCAGTGAAGGACTTGATTCGGGCAGGAAAGGTGAAGCACTTCGGCCTTTCGGAAGCCGGAGTGAAAACGATTCGCAGGGCGCACGCCGTTCAACCCGTCACCGCGCTCCAGAGTGAATATTCTCTCTGGTGGAGAGAACCTGAAGCGGAAGTGATCCCCACGCTTGAGGAACTTGGCATAGGTTTCGTTCCGTTCAGTCCGCTTGGCAAAGGCTTCCTGACGGGGCAAATCAGCGAAGAGACCAAATTCGACAAAAGCGACTTCCGCAACATCGTCCCTCGCTTTACCCCAGAGAACCGAAAAGCAAATCAGGCGATGGCGGATCTGGTTGGCCGATTTGCGCAACAAAAGAAAGCCACTCCCGCCCAGATCGCGCTCGCGTGGATTCTCGCCCAGAAACCCTGGATGGTTCCCATCCCCGGCACGACCAAGCTGCATAGACTTGAAGAAAACCTCGGGGCCGCTAACATCGAGCTTTCGCCCGACGATCTCCGCGAACTGGAAAGCGCAGCTTCAAAGATCGCGGTGGTAGGAGCTCGCTACCCCGAAGAACTGCAAAAGATGGTGGGACGCTGACTTTCCTTGCCCGGAGTTGATTGAGCTTTGTCTCTTAGCCCCCGAGGAGGCAAGAAACTGACCGAGAAGAGAGACACGAGTGACGAGGAGTCGATCATAAAAAAACTGTGTTTGCTCGGCGCAGTGTCTTTATTCATCGGGTTGACCGCGGTGACCTTCTCGGGCGGCCAGAACATTAGTGGTCATGAAGGTATCCCGGGGCGCTTTGTCGGAGCCTGGCGGCTGGTCTCAGTCGAGCAGCAAGGCGCAGACGGCAAGATTCATCGCGCCGACTCTACCGGCTTGCTTGTCTTCACTCGCGACGGCCACATGTCAGTCCAGGTCATGGAAAGCAATCCGCGGCCACAATCCCCTGCTGGGCCTGAGCAGTATTCGCAGGCCGGCTACGAAGCTTCATTTGGAACGTTCGAGGTCCACGAAAGCGCTCACACCTTCACCTTCCACGTGGAGGACGCTCTGGTACGAACTCTCGTCGGCAAAGATATGCCGCGCGCATTCGAACTCTCTGGCAAACAGCTCATCGTGAAGTCCACTCATCCCGAGGAGCATTGGAAAGCTGTATGGGAGCATTACTAGCAGGAACATGCAAAATTCGAACTGGGAACCGTCAATCTTGATCCTCTTGTCCTTCCGCTTTTTCAGTTAGTCGGCCAGGGCTCTTCAAGGCGCCGGTGTCACTCCGGAAGCGGCAACCGCGGCGCTTGGGGAGTCGCAAAGCTCCGCAATCTTTCGAGCGCCATCATTCTCGCCCGGGAGTAGGCCTGGCGGTCCTCAAGCAACTGATGCGCCCAGTGCGCGCCCATGGCGAGGCCATGGAACTCGAAGGCGACACGAGTAGCGTCGAGCTTCGCATCGAGATGCCCCGCTTCTTGTGCTTCCTGAACGGCACGGATAATTGCGGCAATCCACTCGTGCATGATGGCCTTGATGCGGTCATGCACAACGCCGCGCCGCCCATCGAATTCAAACGAGGCCGCGCTGAAAAAACACCCGCCTTTGAAGACCCGCTCCTCCACCAGCGCCAGCCAGCGGTCAACTAGTCCCCACAGACGCGGCGCGCCTTTTGGTGCGGCGATCGTCGGCTTGGTCACTTTATCGATAAAAATCTGGCGCGCCGTTTCAATCGTCGCGAGTTGCAACTCTTCCTTCGATCCAAAGTGCGCGAAAAGCCCGCTCTTGCTCATCCCGAGCTGTTCGGCAAGCGAGCCCACGGTGAGCCCTTCCAACCCGTCAACGGAGGCGATATCGACGGCGCGGGCAAGGATGGCTTCGCGCGTACGCACTCCTTTTGCCTGATGGCGCAGGGCCGGCTTCCGAACCGGTTTTTTGCGTGAACTAGATCGAACCGTTCGAGGCATGAAAATATTGTAACACACTAAAATTAAATAGCACGAACGTTCGTTTCTTGTGCTATCCTCCCCTCCCTGGAGTGTGCCCATGGAAAACTCCTTTCTTTCCTCCGTCCTTTCTGTTCTTTCCCCCTCGCCGCTGCGCATCGCCCTATTCTGTGCCCTGGTCTTCTCCACGGCCATCGCGCCGCGCCCCACAGACGCGCAAGAACTTCCTCTCGAACGCTGCGACGTCCTTCCCGTCATCGAAGTGCAAGTGGCGGGACTTCACAAGTGGTTCCTCGTCGATACGGGCGCTACCTCGATTCTGAACCTCGAGTCCTTTGCAAAAGGCCAGTCTCGAGACGTCAGCGTCACTTCCTGGAGCGGCACGCTCGCCACCAGCGCGAAAGAAGTTACCCTCCCCGACCTGACCGTCGGCCAAACGAAGCTGCTGGATTTGAAACTGCCAGCCATTGATCTCTCAGCGATTGGAAAAGCCTGCGGTCGCAACATCGATGGCATCCTCGGCGTCGATCTCCTGGGAAAACTCGGAGCCAGCATTAATCTGAAAGCGCGAACCATTCATGTAACGACAATGGACGAAGAACGGGACGCGCGGTTAGTCAACGAAATGCAAAGTGCTATGCACCGCTGCGTGGATGCTTTCAACGATTCCGACGAGCGAAAGTTTGGCGATTGCCTGGACCCCAAGATCGTGCTGTTTTCGAACGACACCGAGCTCTATGGCCGTAAGCAAGTGGTCGGCTATTTCCGTGAGCGCTATTTTCATCAGCATCCCGCAGCCCGCCTGGAAATCCGTGAGAGCGCCTTTCATCCCATCGGCGAAGCCGTCTGGTACGAATACGAATTCACCATTGACTCGTCGCGCGGCAGGCTGCACGGCCGCGGCATGGCCATGTGCAAGAAATCGGAAGGCCACTGGCGAATGGCCAGCATGCACCATTCGGTCATGCAGTGGGAATCGGCTGCCCTGCCGCGGGAAAAGCGCTAGAGCTGCAGCCACTCGCGGCCGGGCCGGGCGCACTGCGGGGATATGCTAGAATTTTGCTGCGTTTCGAACGACGTGAAGGCGGGGATCACCGTGAAAATCAGTCGCGAAGATGTCGAACGCGTTGCGGAGCTGGCCTATCTGGATTTGAGCGAGGCCGAGCTCGAGATGTACCGCGCGCAAATCGATGAAATCCTCGAATACATCGGCAAGTTGAACGAGCTGAACACCGCGAATGTCGAGCCCATGGCGCAAGTGCTCGCGGACGACCAAACCGCCGACGCGACTCTCCGTGAAGACGTTGTGGTGGCTTGCAACGTAGCCGGAGAAATTCTAAAGCAAGCCCCGGATCCAGAACCACCGTATTTCCGAGTGCCCAAGGTGATCGAGCGGTAGCACAGACACTCCTGTCTGTGCTGTTCTGGTTTCAGCTCTAGCAACGCAAGGAAGATTCCAAGCGACGAGGTCTTTCCTACAGGACGTAACGTGAACACGAACTGGACCATCGATAGTGCGAAAGAAGCTCTGGCGGCGAAAAGGATTTCCGCGCGTGAACTCGCAGGAGAGTTCTATCGCCGGGTCGCCGAACGCAATCCGGAGCTGAATGCCTATTTGACGCTTTCCGAAGAACGCGCCTACGCGCAAGCAGACCGCATAGATGCGCTCGTCGCCGCAGGTAAACCATTGCCCGCGCTGGCGGGCGTTCCGATCGCGATCAAAGACGTAATCAGCACCCGCGGGGTTCGAACCACCTGCGGCTCAAAAATTCTTGAAAACTACGTTCCTCCCTACGATGCCACAGCCGTGGAACGCCTGGAAGCCGCTGGGGCCGTCATTCTCGGCAAAACCAACTGCGACGAATTCGCAATGGGCAGTTCCAACGAGAACTCCGCCTATGGCCCAGTCCGAAATCCGGAAGCAACAGACCGCGTCCCCGGCGGCTCGAGTGGCGGCTCGGCAGCAGCGGTTGCGGCCGGCCTTGCCGTGGCGTCGTTGGGAACCGATACAGGCGGATCGATCCGACAGCCGGGATCGTTCTGCGGAATTCCCGCCATGATGGGCAGTTACGGCCGCGTTTCCCGCTACGGGCTGATCGCCTTTGCATCCTCACTGGACCGCATCGGCCCGTTTGCGACCAGCACCCGCGATGTCGCGTCCATTCTGCAAGTGATCGCAGGGCGCGATTCGAACGACTCGACTTCAACGACGGCCCCCGTGCCCGACTATCGCGCCGCAATGGAAAAGCCAATCAAAGGCTTGCGCATTGGCATCCCCAAAGAATATTTTGGCGCCGGGATGGACGACGACGTCCGCAAAAAGATCGAGTCGGGAATCGAATTATTGAAAAAGCTTGGCTGCGAACTGCGCGAAATTCACATGGCCCATACCGACTATGCGATCGCGACCTACTACATCATTGCGACGGCCGAGGCCAGTTCGAACCTGGCTCGCTACGACGGCGTACGCTACGGCTTGCGCGTCGAAGATGATTCCCTGCTGGCGATGTACCGAAAAACGCGCGGCGCGGGATTCGGCCCCGAGGTCAAGCGACGAATTGTGCTCGGAACCTATGTCCTGTCAGCGGGCTACTACGACGCCTACTACCTGAAAGGCCAAAAAGTTCGCGCGCTGATTGCGCAGGATTTTCGCGATGCCTTTTCGAAAGTGGACGTCATTGTGACGCCGACTTCGCCGATTCCTCCCTTCAAATTGGGAGAGAAAACAAACGACCCGCTCCAGATGTATCTTGCTGATATATATACAGTTACAGGTTCTCTGGCGGGCGTTCCGGGCATCTCCGTTCCCTGCGGAAAAATCTGCGGCAAGCTGCCGGTGGGCCTGCAAATTTTTGGCCCTGCATTTGGCGAGGCCAACGTTTTGCGGCTGGCGCACGCTTTCGAGCAGGCCGGCGGGGGCTCCGTCTGATGGGCGGGAGTGAAAGCTAGCCGTGGCTCCCGCGCTGGATTTCCTGATCGTCAATTTGGCCAATACCCAGGCCGAGTTCTTGTGCGCGGCGGAGGCTGTGGCTGCGGAAGAATGGAACACCATGCCATGTGAGGGGAGATGGTCGGCGGCGGAGCTGGTCGCACACTTGATGATGGTGGAACGCGCGGTCATCGAGAAAGCGACTCGCGTAACGCAGAAGCCGCCGAAGCGCGTGGGATTGTTAAAGAGAATTCACATACCGATGATGCTGGTCGAATGGCGTGTGATCCGGCGCAAGTCACCTCTACCGCTAGCCCCCGAGCTACTGCGCGGAAGAGAGGAAATGCTGGCAGAGTTGAGGAAAGTGCGCAGGCGTTCGCGTGCGTTTCTGGAGGAGACGAGAGGCCGCGACTTGCGAGATTACTGCTGGAAACACCCGGCGCTCGGCACGCTGAATATTTACGAATGGATGCGTTTCATCAGCGCGCATGAGGTGCGGCACACAAAACAGATGCGAGAAATTGCGGCGAGCCTACCGAATGTCATAGAGAGATTGCAAAAGTAGGACATTTTTGCACCCTCCTTTCCACTTCTAAACGATTCGTACCACGCCACATCTGTGTGCAGGAAAATATGTAATGTCTTTTTACACAGGAGGTTGGAACAAAAGTACTAGCCATTTCGTTTTTAGTTGAGAGAACGGAACGACTATTGCTCATAGAATGGTGCATCGCGTACGCTGCACATAGCATCAAAGAAGTTAGAACCGAGTGCAGGCGGCACGGTGTGTCAAACAGCACAAGGAATAAGGCCATGGTAACCGTCAAGTCGAGCCAAAAGATTTTTACAGACACGGAGATCGCCAGCCTGACTGGGATTTGCGTGGATCACATCCGTAATTTCGCGAAAAGCCGGCATCTGGGATTCATCGCGCGCGCCGCGGAAGCGGCTGGCAAGCAGGCGGACCAGTGGCTTTTCACACTGTCGGACTTGATGGTGCTGGTGACGCTGTTTCCGCGCTGCACCCACTAAAACGAACACGGGCTTGGGCTCATGACTGGCTCTTTCCGGAACACCGGAAAGGGCCTTTTGCTTTTTGGGACAGTTGCGACGGCAGGGGCGCGAGGGTATGCTCGGCTGAGGGCAAACCGATTCTTTGCGCTGGCATCCTATAGGCCAGAAAGTGCCATGAACTTGCGTTCTACTCTCGCTTTGATCCTGCCAGCCTTGATGCTTGGCTGGGGAGCGGCGGCCTGGCAGGGCGCTCCCGCCAAGGATCCGACCCCTCAGCAGACCTCGCCGAACACCCAGCAGGCAGCGCCGAACGCAAAGCAGCCGGCGGCGACCCGAGCGACTCCGCAGGAAGAACTCACCGGTCTTCCACGTGGGAAGAAGCTCATGTTGAAGGATGGGAGCTTCCAGCTTGTCCGGAGCTATGAACAGAACGGCGACCGGGTGCGCTATTACAGCGTGGAACGCGGCCAATGGGAAGTGATTCCAGCGGCGCTGGTGGATTGGGACGCGACCAAGAAGGCGGAAGCGGCGCAAGACAAGACTGCGGCGGCGCTGCTCGAGAAGGTTCATATCCAGGAGACGGCGGCGAGGGCGGAGACGCCAGTGGATGTGGACGCTAGCTTGTTGGTCGCCCCGGGAGTGTTTTTGCCCGACGGGGAAGGCATGTTTGCGCTGGAAGGAAAGGCCGTGAAACGGCTCGGTCAGGTCAGCGCGGAAGATAAGACGGACAAGAAAACGGTCTTGAAACAGATTCTTTCGCCGATACCGATTGTTCCCAGCAAGAAAAACATTGAAATTCCCGGGGAGCGAGCCAAGGTACGAATCACGACGGCGACTCCCGAGTTCTATTTGCGAGAAGCGGCGCCGGGGCCCAATGATGCCGATTCCGCAGTGTGGCGGAGCGGCAGGCAGGGCGTGGATGGGCCGGATGTCGTCCTGGTGCGAGCGAAGGTGAAGGGGCACAAGCGACTGCTCGAGTCGATCCGGAGCATGTTTGGACAGGAAATTTCGGAAGATCGAAATGACATTGTGACGCAGCGGTGGGAAGTGGCACCGGACGTTTTCCGGTTTACGCTCAGTGCGCCGCTGCCGCCGGGAGAGTACGCGCTGGCGGAAATCCTGCAGGATGGATTGAACCTGTATGTGTGGGATTTCGGCGTGGATGCGGCTGCTGCAGCCAGCTCCGTTCCGCACTGATTCCGAACCGCCGACGCAAGAGGAAAAGAAAGATCCGCCCCCAAAAAGCGAGGGCGAGGCCTCGCCATGAGTAGTCGATTGAAGGTTGAAAGTCGAAAGTTGAAAGTCGAAGGAAGAGAGAGCCATCGGCCACGTGGGGTGCCCCCACCCCCGGTTTTTCGGAACTGCACATTCTAAAAGACTTTAAGTCCTGTGTTTTGAAACTGCGCATTCCAAAGGGGTTACGGGAGTGTTTTGGGGAACTGCGCATTCTAAAGGGGATAGTGCGCAGTGGTGAGGGATTAGCGGATAGATGGGAGTATGAGGAAGCTGGTCCTTCCGCGGGAGCGAAGTAAGGATGTAACGAGGTAACGACGTAAAGACAGAAGGAGGAGGGCGGCAGGGTCCGTGACATTGTAAGGGTTTTTCTTAACACAGAGGGCGCAGAGTACGCAGAGGGTAGCGGGAGAAGAGACGATGGGAGGCGAGCGGGTGGGTTTGGCGTTGTAGCCATGGGAAATAGTAGCACGGAATTTGATTACTGTTAATTCATAGTACTTGATATGGCTCATTCGAACGTGAGACGCGGAAGTGGAATGGATGGAAGGAGTTGGCGGGAAATTGGGAGTTTGGTGAGACGGGGAAGGCAGAGGTTGGAAGGTAGAAGTTGGTGGTTAGAGCATTTCTAATTTAAATATCTACATTTTGTGCGATAATCCTCCTGTGGGTTCGAGGGAGGTGTGGATGCAATCGTATTCACAGGATTTGCGTGATCGTGTGCTGCGAGCTTTGTCCCGGGGAGAGGGCCCTTCGGCGATCGCGCGCCGCTTTGAGGTCAGCCGCTTCTATGTCTACCAAGTGCGCGACCGCGAGCAAGAAACCGGAGTACGCAACAGTTTTCCGATCGGCGGCCATCGCCGGTCTCGGTTGGAGGAAGCGGAGTCCGCTTTGCGCGGCTGGATCGCCGCTGCGCCGGGACTGACTCTTGCCGAGTTGCAAGAGCGGTTGGCGTCGCAGGGTGTGGTGATCAAAATCGGCGCACTTTGGCATCAGTTGAACAAGTGGAATCTGACGTTCAAAAAAAACGCTGCACGCCAGCGAGCAAGAGCGCGAGGACGTGCAAGCAGCGCGGCGCGCATGGAGTGAAGCGCAGCCGGCGATGGACGTCGAAAAGCTGGTATTTATCGATGAAACCTGGGCCGCGACCAACATGACACGGAGCTATGGGCGCGCTCCCAAGGGTTGCCGATGCCTGGGTTCGGCGCCTCTGGGCGGTTGGCAAACGACGACCTTTGTCGCTGGCCTGCGCCACCATCGAGTGACCGCTCCGATGGTCGTCGACGGGCCCATGGACGGTGAGCTGTTCCTGGCCTGGCTGGAACAGTTCCTGTGTCCCACACTCCAAACAGGAGACCTCGTCATCCTCGATAACCTCAGCAGCCACAAAGTGGACGGGGTCTAACAAGCCATTATCGCGGTCGGCGCCAAGACGCACTATTTGCCGCCCTATTCGCCCGATCTGAATCCCATCGAAAAGCTCTTCTCAAAACTCAAGACGCTGCTCCGCAAAGCCGCCAAACGATCCACCGAAGAGCTAGGGAAGGAAATCGGCGAAGTCCTCAACACCGTCACACCGAGCGAATGCGCAAACTATTTTGCCTCCTCCGGATATGTATGTACTTAAATTAGAAATGCTCTAGGCGGAAAAAGCAGGCCAAGAGGGCGTAGGAGCGTTTACAGGTTAGAAGGTTTGAAAGTTGGAAGGTTCACCGAGAGGGGCTCGGGCGTACCGGAATGGGACAAACTTCAAAACTCGCACCCTTAACTGCGAAGGGATGCGGCACCCCTCTCCGACACCCGCCCCCTTGCGACGAGGGAGGGGCTCGGCTAATCAGCGGCTCAGCGCGGCTGGGGCGACTCGCTTGACTCTTCTTGCGGGCCTGGCTTTTTTCTTGCGTGTTGCAGCGCGTGCGGGGCGAACTTCGAAGCGAACCCCTTCGGCTTCCTGCAAGAAGGAAATGATTTCAAACAGGCGGCTTGCGGTCGGGTTCCCTTTCGGACCGAACATCTGATGAATCGTCTTTACGTGGATATTGGTGGCCTCCGCCAGCTTTGGAAAACCCACCGTCGCGTTGATGTAGTCGCGCAGGATTTCTTTCGCGAGGGCTACTTCGCCTGAGAGCAGGCTTTCGAGAGCCTCGCTCAGCATGCCTCTTCGGAATTCTGGATTCCGTCGCATATCTGCTTGAATCGATTCTCTAAAGTCAGTCGTCAATGGCATTATCATTCCTCTGCTTTCGGATGCTGCTTCCTTTGCTTGTAATCTTCCCACCGCCGGAGGGCGATCTGGATGTCGTTCTCCTGGCGTCTCTTCGTTCCGCCACCCAGAAGGATAACGATCTCCTCGCCGTCTTTGCCAAAGTACACCCGGTATCCCGGCCCAAAGTTGATCCTGAACTCAAAAACGCCGCCTCCAACTCCCTTCACGTTTGAAAAATTCCCCAGGCCGATGCGCAATACTACCGTGGTCACTCTTTGCCGCGCTGGGGAGTCCAACCCGCTGCGCCATTCACCGAACGGACTTCTGCCGTCGCGATCGCGATATTCGCGGATCTCCACCATTGTGGCCATGGTAGCATATATTTTACCATTGCAGACGCTCCCCGGAGTCAAACTACCAATGGCTTTTGACCGCGAGCTTGTTGAAGCGCAGTTGGCGCTTGAGCACATCGGGACGACCGACATGCCGAAGCTGGCCTGGGAGGCCCTTGAAGCCGGACTCGACGGCCCAGCGACACGGCGTCTTGCGGCCTTGCGGTTCCCGACGTTTTTCGAAGTGCGGGAGGTCCTTCCAGCGGTCCTACAGGAGTGGGGTATGAAGAAGCTCTCTCCCGAAGAGGCCGCGCTTCGCATGGCCAAGATCCGGGTGCGACAGATTCTGCAAAGCAATGAGGACCCGATAAAGCACGCCGACGATTTCTTTCGAATGTGGGTTGACGCGAACTACTGCAGGGCGCTCGGCGAATATGGCCCACTCGCCGATGATGTCTACGTTGCCCGCGAGTGCGGCCAAACTGATGACGAAATCCGCGCCTGGCTGCTCGAAAAATTCAAGGCCTTGGCCGGGCTGTGAGGCAAGGCTCTACGCTTTGACGAGATCGCAAGTGGCGGCCACCCGCCGGGGATTTTGTAGTTTGGTGAGACGGATTGGTGATGGATAGCTCGGGGAACTTCCCGCCAGCCTCGTGGCCATCGACGCCTTCACTCAAGACGTCGATTATCCGTTAACGGGGCTCAAGGAACGGGGACGCGGTAGATGTTTCTGCGAATGGTGGTTTTTGTGTAGGAATACTTTTCGGGGCTGATGAGGGAGTCTACCGCGACGGAGAGGCCGGGGTTTTTTGCCTTGGCCTTTAACTCTGCAGTTGTGGCGAAGCCGGCGGGTGGCAGGTCCGGCAAGCCGGTTTCCTTGCGCACTGGGAGAAGGACCGTTCCGGTCTCGCGGTCCGCCCCGAACTCGACCTGCAGAAATTTTCCGTCGATGCTCCAACCCGCGAGGCAGAGCGTGCTGCAAATTGTTAGCGAGTTGCCACCGGCAATCGGATAGGCCACCACCTGGTAAGGATGATCTTTATTCCGGTCATTCCTCTGCGAAATGATCGCCCAACGGCCGTCTGGCGAAACTGCCACGACGTCAATTAATGGCTCGTCGCCCAATCGGTGCCGTCCTGATCCGTCCTGCTTTCTGGCATAGGCGTAGTTCTTGCCACCTTCGGTCGCGCGATAGACCAAATCCCCATTCGGCAGGAAGTGGGGCGAGTCTTCATTCTCTGCCGACGGCAGCTCCTTCGGCGAGGTACGGTGATCCGTTGCGGCAAGCCACAGATGCATGATCCCTTTCTCATCTTTTCGCGCGATGGCCACTGTCTGTCCGTCCTTGGTGATGGCAAAATTGCTCGCCGCGAATCCGGGCACCATTCCGTATCCGGGAAGGACTCTCTCGCTCTGGCCGCTGGCCAAATCCGTGCTCCACAACTCCGCTTCTTCGCTTTGTCCGAGGGACTGAATGTATAAGAATTTCTTTTCGTCGCTCGAAAAAGTTCCCCAAACGGCATCGCCCTCGGAGGAGATCTGATGCTCCCCCTTTTTGTCGTGAATCCAGACGGTAGAATCGCGAATACCCACGGACGTCAGGAACGATTTGCCGTCGCGCGCCATGGCGATTCCTTCTTCTTCGGTCGGGCCGCTGGTGATCTGCTCGGGCTCTCCCCCAGGGAACCGCTGTCTCCAGATGTGGAAGCGCCCTCCTTTGTCCGTGCTGATGTAAATCCAATTGCCGTCCGGCGACCACGCTCCTGTCGTACAAGTTGCGCCTTCCGGTCCCACCAATTGTTCTGGCCCGTCGCCATTGAACGGCACGACGCGGCATCGCGTGATTTGGCCCAGGTTATCCATCAAGACGATCAGGACCAACTTGCCGTCGGGAGACAAATACGAATGATGGGCCATGCTCCGCTCGCCTGCCGGCAAGTACACGTCGCGGCTTTGCCCGCGCCCTTGGTCGGTCGTCACCACGCCCATGTGCAGGCCGCGCTTAATCTCGGAAAAAAGCAGCCGCTTCCCGCCGTCAATCCAGGTTAATGACGAAGCGTTCGGCAACAGCAAGTGAGGCTCTCCTCCCATCGCCGGCACTGCCCACGTGTCCCAGGGGTCTACCGTTCCGTAGGCGATCTGCGAGCCGTCTGGAGAAAACGCCGGGCTGAGCTTCGCCGAGCCGTCCTTCGTCAACTGCACCGGATCGCCCGATGGCAATAATTTCACGTAAATGTCTCCTGACCCTATAAATGTGTCCGACCCTCGAATGAACGCGAGCAGCCGTCCATCGGGAGACAACGCCGGATATACGGCCGAGTCGGTGAAAAACGTCAACTGTTCCCATTTGCCGGGGTTTATTGGCGCCTGCCAGTTCGTTCGCCAGTAAAGGAACGCCATCGCTGACAATGCCATCACGGTGACGGCAATTCCCGTTGCCCACAATCTCGTACGGGAACCCGCATGGCTTGTTCTGACTGCGGCTGTTTTTCCGGTGTCCGAATCCCGCTTCAAACGTTGCAGGTCCGCGCGCATTTCCGCCGCGCTTTGGTAGCGCAACTTGCGGTCTTTCTCGAGCGCCTTGAAGATGTCGCGCTCAAGCTCAGGAGGCAACCTTGGATTCAGAGTCAGCGGCGAAATCGGCGTGCGGTTCAAAATGGCATTGAGCACAATCGCGGAGGTAGCCCCCGGAAAGGCCAATTGCCCCGTGGCCATTTCATATAGGACCGCGCCGAAGGAGAACAAATCGGTGCGCGCATCGAGATCTTCGCCACGCGCTTGTTCGGGAGACATGTAGGCCGTCGTGCCGACGGCCGAGCCAGGGCTCGTAAGGAGGGCTTCCGCAGTTTGCGTTGGCATCGCCGAAACGCCCATGTTTGTGCTGTGGGGTGCGTGCTTCGCTAGACCGAAATCCAGAATCTTGGCGTGGCCGCCGGTGGTGATGAAAATGTTCGCGGGCTTGATATCGCGATGAATGATTCCCCGAGAATGCGCGGCATCGAGGGCCTCGGCAATCTCGATGCCCCAGTGCAACAACTCGTCTTCCGTGATCCCCTGCGCCCGAATTCGTTCGCGCAGAGTCTGCCCTTCAAGGCACTCCATGGCGATGAAACCCCGGCCGTCAGCCTCGCCAACGTCGTACACGGTGCAGATGTTCGCGTGATTCAGCGCGGAAGCAGCCTTGGCCTCGCGCTTGAAACGCTCAAGCGCCTGTTCGTCATGGGCAAGCTCTACGGGCAGGAGCTTCAGCGCTACAGGACGATCCAGGCGCACGTCCTCCGCTTTGTAAACAACGCCCATCCCACCCTCGCCAAGCCTCTTGAGTATGCGGTAGTGAGAAAGGGTTTTTCCAACGAGAGGATCCATTTCGGCCATGTAGTGGACATCTTAGGTTGCATGACGCAAAGGAGTCAACGAAGCGGGAACTACGTTGAAAATCGAGAGAAATCGAGGACGAGAGCCAGGGCAGGACGGGACGTTTTTCGTGCCGGTTCGGCCTCGCAAGGAAAAGTATGCGAAAACATTCCTGTATCTAAATGCCGCCCCTACCTGCGAAGGGCTGGCAGTTCTCAGTTTGCTGTCGAGGAAAGGCCCGTACGAAGGGCAACCCGGAGAGAGGCAGAGGACGTGCTTAGAAGTGAGGGTGGGGCGCGCGCGTCCAACTAAAGGGGGACGATTTGGAGAGGAGAATCGGAGAGATGAAAAAATATGTATTGATCGTGGTGGTGGGTGGATTGCTTTCGGCGGGGGTGCTAGCGTGGAGCAGGGCGAGGAGCGTGACGGCGCGGGCTGGGATTGATGCGGGGAATCAGGCGTGGATCGAGGGAATGAAAACGGGGAATGTGTCGTTGATTACGTCGACGTATGCGGAGGGCGGGATTGATTGCGGGCCGATGGGAGAGTGCTTCCGGGGACGGGCGGAAATTGCGGCGCATATCAAAGCTTTGATTGCGAGGCGCGGTCGGGCGCGGGAGGCGTCGGTGAAGACATGGGGATCGAGCGAACACGGAAATTTTGTATACGAATGGGGGCAGGCGGAGGCGACGTTCGATGGCGGGAAATTGGTGGATAAATATTTGACGGTGTGGCAGAGACAGGCGGACGGGAGCTGGAAGATCTTCCGGAACATGGTGATTCCGGAAAAATGAGGCGCGGTGGCTTACGGAGATGGAATGTGGCGAGGGTTTCCTGCTGAAGTCGCGGCGGGAGAGTTAGGGGAGCGAGACAAAACGTTGCCGGGGACGCGCTGAAGCATGACCCACGAGCCGCGGCGGACGCGAACCGGGTAATCGTAAGAGTCCGGAAATGATTATTCGGGCTCTTCGCCGGCTGGGGCGGAAGCGAAGATTTCCTGCAGCGTAGCAAGGACGTCAGAAACGCGGAAGGGTTTTTGCAAATGACGAGGCGCGCCGGGGCCAGACGAGGCGCCGGGGGAATCCACCAGATCGCCACTCATGTAAATGACAGCGGGTTTGCGCGCGCCGGAGGCGGCGAGAATTTGTTCCGCAGCGGCCTTGCCATCCACATACGCACCACCCTTAGAAAGATTCAGATCGCAGAGAAGCGCGTCGTGAGAACGCTGGGCGACGAACGAGAGGGCTTCTTCCAAAGTGGCGGCGCAGTCGACTTGCAGACCGCGAGCGGTAAGGCCTTCGAAGAGGAGGCTGCGGAGGGTTTCTTCGTCGTCGAGGACGAGGATGGAACGGCCTTTCAGCAAATTGAGATCGGGCAGAGGAGACGAACCCGTTCCGATGCCGGGGGGATTGGCGGGAGTTGAGGCGGGAGGTTCCTCGCCGAGAGCGAGAGGGAGATAGACGGTGAAGGCGGAGCCGCCAGCGGGGAGGGCTTCGGCTTCGATGGTGCCGCCATGTTCGCGAATTATGGAGAGGCAGATGCTGAGACCGAGGCCGGTGCCGCCGCCGGGACGCTTTGTTGTGTAAAAGGGATCGAAGAGGCGGGGGACGGATTCGGGACGGATGCCGACGCCATCGTCTTGAAAGGCGATGGAGACGCGGGAGCCGAGCCGAGCGAAGCGGATTTGAATGCGGCCGGATTCGCGGACTTCGCGGATGGCTTGCTCGGCGTTGGTGACAAGATTGAGAAAGACTTGAATGAGCTGGTTGGCGTCGCCGACGACGCCGGGCAAATCGGGCTGCGGACGAAAATCGACTTCGACATTGTTGCGGCGGAGGGAGTGCTCGTGCAATTGGAGGGTGCGGTCGATGATGCTGTTGAGATCGACGGGTTTTTTTTGCGGCGAGGCGGGCCGGGAGAACTCGAGAAGATTTTGAACGATGCGTGCGGCGCGGCGGGCCTGGCGATGGGTGAGCTCGAGCTGGCGCTTGGTGGCTTCCGCGTCAGACTGGCCATCGCGCAATAGTTCTGTGACGCCGAGAATGGCGGTGAGGGGATTGTTGAGCTCGTGGGCGACGCCGGCGAGCATCTGGCCCATGGCGGCTAGTTTTTCGGCTTGGATGAGCTGCTCTTCGAGACGCTTGAGCTCGGTGACATCGCGGCCGGAGAGGACGACGCCTTCGATTTTGCCGGTTTCATCGGCGAGTGGGCTGAAATTGAAACGGATGCGGCGCCAGTCGCCGAGCTTGTGGCGGACGCGAACTTCAAGAGAGCCGAAAGTCTGGCGTCCCGCGAGAATATCCTGGAAAAGCGAGAGGAGGATGGGACGGTCTTCAGAATGCGTGCGGTCGCCGAATTCCATATCGCCGGTTTCGGAAAGTTCGTAGCCGAGGACCTCCTTGCAGCGGGGGCTGACGAAGGTGTAGCGGGAATTGGTATCGACGACGAGGATGAGGTCCGGGAAACTGTCGACGAGGCGGCGGGCGAATTCCTGCTCCTTGTAGAGCTGGCGCTCCATTTGGCGGCGGGCGGTGATATCCATGATGGAACCCTGATAACGAATCACGCGGCCGGAGGTATCACGCACGGCGGTGGCGGTGTTTAAACAAATGATGGGAGAGCCATCCTTGCGCAGCAGAGTAATTTCACGGCCCTGGGGCGCGTTCTGATGCTCGACCTCCTCCTGAAGCACTATTCGTTCGGCAGGATCGGCGAAGAGGTCGGGCACTCGTATGGAAAGCAATTCTTCCTTGGAGTCGTAGCCGAGCATGCGGATCAGGGCAGGATTGGCGTCGAGAATGGTGCCTTCAGGTATGGTGATGTAGATGCCTTCCTGAAGAGTCTCGAAGAGTTCGGTGAAGCGGGCTTCGTTCTTGCGGAGAGCGGTGATGTCGCGGCCGAGGACGGTGAGGCCGTGGACGGTGTTGTCGCGGGTCATGGCATGCGCGACGCAATCGAAATAGCAAATGGCATTTTGTTTCTTGAGGCGAACCTGAATGATGCCGGACCAGTGGCGGCGTTCGAGGAAACGAGGCATGGCGCGGCGGATTAGTTCGGCGCCTTCGCCACCGCCCTCCTCGAGGAAATCGGTGACGGGGCGGCCGATAATTTGCTGGTAGGTGGCACCGACTAAGTCGGCAAAGCTGCGATTTACGGCACGGATTTCGCCCTCGAGCGAAACGGCGAGGAGGATGTCGTCGAAGGAATCGATGAGGTCGCGGTAGCCCTGCTGGGAGCGAGAGATGACCTCAAAGAGCTGGTCCATCTGGCGGTCGCTGGGAGGTGCGGCGTCGTGGTGCTCGAGGCCACGAACGAGGCCGCGGAGTTCGGAGATTTCCTGGGTGCGCTTCCAGGCGTAGAAACCAAAGAGACCGACCAGGACGACGAGACCGATGGGCAAGGCCTCGAAGCGGTGGGCGAGGGAGCGAATCGTGCCCCAAGAAGTGAAAGCGAAGACGACGGATAGGATGAGAAGGAGGAGAAAGGTCAGGCGCCAGAGTTCGCTCTGGCGTTTTTCGAATTGTTCGAGGCGAGCGGAAATCGTGGGGCGGTTTGAACCGTCTGAAGGAGATTGCTTCGCCTGACCTGGAGAGAAGTCGTCGTGTTTTGGCATGGTGCCGCGGGCGGCGCCTGGCGAAGGAGGCCAGAAAAACCACCTTATGTTTGCAAAGATTATTGTAGGAATGGTACGAGCCACGGGCAACGGCAGTGACCGCGGAACGTGCCTGAAAGTTACCTGTAGAAACTACTTAAAAAGCAAAGCGCCCCGGCGCGAACCGGGACGCTTTGCGAGCTGCCACTAGCCGGAGGCGGGAAACTCCGCCGTTCAAGAAGATGACGGAGCCGATTAACCCTCGGTGGCGGCGTCGGCTTCGGCGTCCTTTTGCAGGAAGTCGAGAGCCGCGGCTTCTTCCGCAGTGAGCTCGGCGGCTTCCGGAATTTCCTCGATGGGCGCGGGGGCGGGCATTTCCGTCAGCAACTGAATGCTGCGGTAGTGCTCGAGGCCCGTGCCAGCAGGGATCAAACGGCCCATGATGACGTTTTCCTTGAGGCCGCGCAGGTAGTCCACCTTGCCGGCGACAGCGGCTTCGGTGAGGACGCGAGTGGTCTCCTGGAAGCTCGCGGCCGAGATAAAAGAGTCGGTCGAGAGCGAGGCCTTGGTAATGCCGAGGAGAAGTGGACGGCCCGTAGCGGGGCGGCCACCGTCTTTGATGACCTGATCATTCTCTTCGCGGAAGCGGAACTTGTCCACTTGCTCCTCGAGGAGGAACGAGGTGTCGCCGACGTCCTCGACTTTGACCCAGCGCATCATCTGGCGCGAGATGGTTTCGATGTGCTTGTCGTTGATGTTGACGCCCTGGAGGCGGTAAACCTCTTGAATGGCGTTGACCAAATAGGCCTGGGTGAACTTTTCACCGAGGACGGCGAGCAAGTCGTGCAAGTTAAGCGGGCCATCGATGAGAGCCTCACCAGCCTTGACGTGATCGCCTTCCTGAACGTTGATGTGCACGCCGCGCGGGATGGAATATTCCTTAGTGGTCTTGCCGTCTTCGCTTTCGACGTAGACCTTGCGCATGCCCTTGGCGATATCGCCGTAACGGACGATGCCGTCGACTTCGCTGATGACGGCAGGATCCTTGGGCTTGCGAGTCTCAAAAAGTTCGACGACGCGCGGGAGACCACCGGTGATGTCTTTCGTCTTGGTGGTTTCACGCGGGATTTTCGCGAGCACGTCTCCGGCTTGGACTTCGTCGCCATCCTTGACCATCAAGTGCGCGCGAGAAGGCATGAGGTACTTTTTGCGGACCTTGCCGGAAGAATCGCGGACAAGAATCGCGGGCTGATGCTTTTCATCGCCGGGAGGCAGAGTGACAACGTCCTGAGAGAGGCCGGTCACTTCGTCCACTTGCTCTTCGATGGTCAAGCCGGGCCGCAGGTCGTCAAACTTCACGGAGCCGGCGGTTTCGGTAAGGATCGAGAAGGTGAACGGATCCCATTCGGCAAGAATCTGGCCGTGGGTGACGTGTTCACCGTCGACAACGCGGAGGCGCGCGCCGTAAACGACGTGGTAGCGCTCCTTCTCGCGGTCCTTTTCGTCGACGATGGAAATAAGGCCGGCGCGGTTCATGGCGATGGAAGTGCCGCCACGGCCCTCGACGAACTTGAGGTCCACGAACTTGACGACACCGTTGTTACGCGCTTCGAGCGTGGAACGCTCGGAAACGCGGGTGGCGGTACCGCCGATGTGGAAGGTGCGCATCGTTAGCTGAGTGCCAGGCTCGCCGATGGATTGCGCAGCGATGACGCCGACGGCTTCGCCGAGCTCGACCATGCGCCCGGAGGCAAGGTTGCGACCGTAGCAGAGAGCGCAAACTCCGCGGCGGGATTCGCAGGTGAGCACGGAACGAATGCGAACGCGCTCAATGCCCGCGGCCTGCACCTGGTTGGCGAGGTCCTCGGTGATTTCCTGGTTGATGTCCACGATGACGGTGCCCTCGAAGTCCTTGATCTTGTCGAGGGAAACGCGGCCAACGATGCGGTCGCGCAGCGGCTCGACTTCGACGCCGGCTTCGATGATGGGTTCGACGAAGATGCCGTCGGTGGTGCCGCAGTCGCGCTCATTGATGATGACGTCCTGAGCGACGTCGACGAGGCGGCGGGTGAGGTAGCCGGAGTCGGCGGTCTTGAGAGCCGTATCGGCCAAGCCTTTGCGCGCGCCGTGCGTCGAGATGAAGTACTGCAGCACGGTCAGGCCTTCGCGGAAGTTGGAGGTGATAGGGGTTTCGATGACTTCGCCGCTGGGCTTGGCCATCAAACCGCGCATACCGGAAAGCTGGCGAATCTGCTGTTTCGAACCGCGAGCTCCGGAGTCCGCCATGACGTAGACGGGGTTGATGTTGCCCTCTTTGTCCTGGTTCTCGAGAGCTTTGAACATTTCGTCGGCGACTTTTTCGGTGACATCGCCCCAGATGGCGATGACCTTGTTGTAGCGCTCGCCGTTGGTGATGGCGCCGTCGAGGTATTGCTGCTGGACCTTGACGACTTCCTTTTCGGCGTTTTCGACGAGCTTGTACTTGTCGCTGGGGATGAGCATGTCGTCGATGCCGATGGAGATGCCGGACTTGGTGGCGTAGGTGAAGCCGAGCTCTTTCAAATGATCGAGCAGAACGACAGTGTCCGCCAAGCCGTAGCGCAAGTAAGCGTAATAGACGAGCTGCTGAACGCCCTTCTTCTTGAGAAGACCGTTCACGTATGGGAATTTTGCCGGCAAGTGCGAATTGAAGATCACGCGGCCGACTGTGGTCTGAATGAACTGGCGCTCCATCTTGACGGGCTCGGTGTGCGGCACGTCCTGATCGTCGTAAGCGGTGGTGAGATCGATCACTTCGCCGCTGTAACGCAGGCGAATCGGAGTGAGCAACTCAACTTCGCCGGCTTCGAGCGCGAGGACGACTTCGTCGGATTGACCGAAGACGCGGCCTTCACCCTTGGCGCCGGGCTTGGACTTGGTCAGGTAATAGATGCCGAGGACCATGTCCTGCGACGGAACGGCCAGAGGCAAACCGTGCGCGGGAGAAAGGATGTTGCGCGAGCTGAGCATGAGCACGGACGCTTCGACCTGAGATTCCGGGGAAAGCGGAATGTGCACGGCCATCTGGTCGCCGTCAAAGTCCGCGTTGAACGCGGTGCAGACGAGCGGGTGAATGCGAATGGCTTTGCCTTCGACGAGAACCGGCTCGAATGCCTGGATGCCGAGGCGGTGCAGCGTGGGAGCGCGGTTGAGAAGGACGGGATGCTCGCGAATGACATCCTCGAGAATGTCCCAAACAACCGGCTCTTGCTGCTCGACCATTTCTTTGGCTTGCTTGATGGTGGTGCAGTGGCCCTGGGCTTCGAGCTTGTGATAGATGAAGGGCTTGAAAAGCTCGAGCGCCATTTTCTTGGGCAGACCGCACTGGTTGAGTTTCAGCTCCGGGCCGACGACGATGACGGAACGGCCGGAGTAGTCCACGCGCTTGCCGAGAAGATTCTGACGGAAGCGGCCCTGCTTGCCCTTGAGCGTATCGGACAAGGATTTGAGCGGGCGGTTGTTGGTGCCACGGAGAACACGGCCTCGACGGCCGTTGTCAAAGAGCGCGTCAACGGCTTCCTGGAGCATGCGCTTTTCGTTGCGCACGATGACGTCCGGGGCGCGAAGTTCCATGAGCTTTTTGAGGCGGTTGTTGCGGTTGATGACGCGGCGATAGAGATCGTTGAGATCGGAAGTAGCGAAGCGGCCGCCGTCGAGAGGCACGAGCGGGCGCAGCTCCGGCGGAAGGACCGGGACCACGTCGAGAATCATCCACTCCGGCTTGTTGCCGCTCTTGCGGAACGCTTCGAGAACCTTCAGGCGCTTGGCGAACTTGATGCGCTTCTGAAGAGAAGGATCGTTCTTCATCTTCTCGCGAAGTTCCTCGGAAAGCTTGTCCACTTCGACGCGGCGGAGAAGCTCTTTGATGGCTTCGGCGCCCATCTTGGCGGTGAACTGGCCGGGATATTCCTTCTGCAGTTCGCGGTACTTGTCTTCGAGCAGGACCTCGCGCTCGCGAAGGACGGCGACTTCGCCGGCATCGACGACCACGAAGGCTTCGAAGTAGAGAATGCGCTCGAGGTCGCGCATGGAAATGTCCAGCAAATAGCCGATGCGGCTGGGCAAGCCCTTGAAAAACCAGACGTGCGAACAGGGCGATGCCAGCTCGATGTGGCCGAGGCGCTCGCGGCGGACTTTGCTGAGAGTGACTTCGACGCCGCACTTATCGCAGATGACGCCGCGATGCTTCATGCGCTTGTATTTGCCGCACAGGCATTCCCAATCGGTGACGGGGCCAAAAATCTTGGCGCAGAAAAGGCCGTCGCGTTCGGGCTTAAAGGTGCGGTAGTTGATGGTCTCCGGCTTGGTGACTTCACCATGGGACCACGAACGGATTTTTTCCGGACTCGCCAAACTGATGCGGATGGAATCGAAATCAGCAATCAAACTGGCGCGATCATAAGGGCTGCTGCGATACAAGGTTGTTTCCTCCCTCCCCCGGCTTTCGCCAGGGGCCGCGGCCTGATGTTTTGCACCAGGCCGGCTGAGAACCCAAAAACCGAAACCAACAAATCAAGTAAGACGGGCACGGCGTGCCGTGCCCCTACGCTAATCGGCGGCTTTGTCGGACGCCGGCTTTTGCCGCTTCATCAATTCGACGTCGAGACAGAGCGACTGCAGCTCGCGGACAAGGACGTTGAACGACTCGGGCACGCCGGGTTCGATCCCCGGTTCGCCCTTGACGATGGCCTCGTAAATTTTCGCGCGGCCATAAACGTCGTCGGACTTCGCCGTGAGCAGCTCCTGCAGGATGTGCGCGGCGCCGTAAGCTTCGAGCGCCCACACTTCCATTTCGCCGAAGCGCTGTCCGCCGAACTGCGCTTTGCCGCCCAGCGGCTGCTGGGTGATGAGCGAGTACGGACCGATGGAGCGCGCGTGAATCTTGTCGTCGACGAGATGCGAGAGCTTGAGCATGTAGATGTAGCCGACCGTGACCGGCTGGTCGAACATGTCGCCGCTCATGCCGTCGAAGAGGTTGATTTTGCCAGCGTGCGGCAAACCAGCGACTTCG
The DNA here is from genome assembly GCA_963843265.1 of uncultured Acidobacteriota bacterium. GTDB lineage: Bacteria > Acidobacteriota > Terriglobia > Acidiferrales > UBA7541 > Acidiferrum. Next base: position 108,213 of record CAWJJR010000016.1, read on the forward strand.
AGCAAGTGGCGGATTTCCGGCTCGCGAGCACCGTCAAAAACAGGCGTTGCGAAGGGAATGCCGTCCTTGAAGCCTTCGGCATAGTCGAGCAATTCGTCGTCGCTGAGCTTCGAGAGCGTTTTCCAGATGGTCGTCTCGGTGAAGACTTCGCGGAACCAGCGGCGCAAAGCTTCGGCCTTAACTTCCTTGCTGAGTAAACGCTTGAGGCTGTTGCCCAGCTCCTTGGAAGCCCAGCCGAGGTGCGTTTCGAGAACCTGTCCGACGTTCATACGAGAAGGAACGCCGAGAGGATTCAGAACGATTTCGACCGGCGTGCCATCGGGAAGGTACGGCATATCTTCCTGCGGCACAATGCGGGCGATGACGCCCTTGTTGCCGTGGCGTCCGGCCATTTTGTCGCCGATGGAGAGCTTGCGCTTCATGGCGATATAGACTTTGACCAGCTTGATGACGCCGGGAGGCAGTTCGTCGCCCTTCTTCAGCTTCTCCTTGCGCTCCTCGGTGATCTTGCGGAGGACGTCGATCTGGCGCGAAGTCATCTCCTCGATTTCCTCGATTTTCTCGATGAGGAGAGGATCCTTTTCGTTGAGTTTGAGGCGCTTGAGGTTGCGCGTCGAGATCTTTTCGATCAAGTCGCGGGTCAGCTCGACGCCCTTGGTCAACAAGCGCTTGTTGGTCTTTTCGTCGTGCAAGTCGGCCTGAAGAATTTTTCCGCCGAGAAGATCCGAGAGGCGCTTGAGGCGCTCATCCGTAAGGATGCGGATTTCGTCGGCGAGGTTTTTCTCGAGTTTGAAGACCTGATTGGCCTCGATGGCCTTGTGGCGCTCGTCCTTTTCTCCGCCCTTGCGGGTGAAAATCTTGACGTCGACGATGGTGCCCTCGATGCCCGGCGGGCAGTAGAGGGAGGCGTCGCGAACATCGCCGGCTTTTTCTCCGAAGATGGCACGAAGGAGCTTTTCTTCCGGCGTGAGCGTGGTCTCGCCCTTGGGCGTGACTTTGCCGACCAGAATGTCGCCCGGCTTGATCACGGCGCCAATTCGAATGACGCCGCTTTCATCCAGGTTGCGAAGGAAAGATTCGCTGATGTTGGGAATGTCGCGAGTAACTTCCTCGGGACCGAGTTTGGTGTCGCGCGCTTCGATTTCGTATTCCTCAATGTGAATGGAGGTGTAGTAATCGTCCTTCACCAGCTTTTCGCTGACGAGGATGGCGTCTTCGAAGTTGTAACCGCGCCAGGGAAGAAACGCGACGAGAACGTTTCGGCCGAGAGCGAGTTCGCCGCGCTCCGTGCAAGGACCATCGGCAAGGACCTGGCCCTTCTTGACGCGATCGCCCACGCGAACGAACGGCTTCTGGCTGATGCAAGTGTTCTGGTTGGAGCGCTTGAACTTGATGAGCTGATAGATGTCCGCGCCTACTTCGCGGCTAAGCACGCCGGAGTGATCGGATTCGACGCGCACGATGATGCGTTCCGAATCGACCTGATCCACGATTCCTTCGCGCTTGCAAAGCACGACAGCCCCGGAATCGCGCGCAGTGACGCGCTCCATGCCGGTGCCGACGAGCGGCGCTTCTCCGCGGATCAAAGGAACAGCCTGGCGCTGCATGTTGGAACCCATGAGCGCGCGGTTGGCGTCGTCGTTTTCGAGGAACGGGATGAGGCTGGCGGCCACGGAGACGAGCTGCTTCGGCGAAACGTCGACGTAATCGACTTCGTCGCGGCTCTTGAGCACGAAGTTGCCGGCCTGGCGGCAGTTGACGAGTTCGGTCGTAATCTTCAAGCGTTCGTCGAGTGAAACGTTGGCCTGCGCCACGACGTACTTGTCTTCTTCCCAAGCGGAGAGATAGAAGCAGTACGGCTCATAGACGACTTTGCGGCGCTTGAGCTCTTCGTTGAGCTCCTCGACTTTGTCCTTCTCGACGATTTCGCCGGCTTTGAATTCACTGTCGCCGGCGTTGACGATTTGAACGTAATCGATGATGCGCCCGCCTTTTACGCGGCGATAGGGCGACTCGATGAAGCCGTAGTCGTTGATGCGCGCAAAGCATGAGAGCGAGCTGATCAAGCCGATGTTCGGGCCTTCCGGTGTTTCGATCGGGCAGATGCGGCCATAGTGCGTGGGGTGAACGTCGCGCACTTCGAATCCCGCGCGTTCGCGCGAGAGCCCGCCCGGTCCAAGAGCCGACAGACGGCGCTTGTGGGTAATTTCGCTGAGCGGGTTGGTCTGGTCCATGAACTGGCTGAGCTGCGAAGATCCGAAGAATTCGCGGATCGCCGCCATAACCGGCTTGGCGTTGACCAGGTCGTGCGGCATGGCCGTGGACATTTCCTGGTACACGCTCATCTTTTCCTTGATGGCGCGTTCCATGCGGACGAGGCCGATGCGGAACTGGTTTTCGAGCAGCTCGCCAACCGCGCGGACGCGGCGGTTGCCGAGATGGTCGATGTCGTCGACGACGCCGATATTCTTGCGCAGCTTGAAAAGGTATTTGATGGCCGAAACGAAGTCCGGCGCATCGAGCGTGCGGTTGTCGAGAGGCGTGTCGAGCCCCATCTTGATGTTGAACTTCAGGCGGCCGACGCGGCTGAAATCGTATTTTCGCGGATCGAAGAACATGCCGCGGAAGAGATTGGTGGCCGTTTCGAGCGTCGGAGGGTCGCCGGGACGCAACTTGCGATAGATTTCGATGAGCGCTTCTTTGGAAGAGCGAATGGCGTCCTTATCGAGCGTGCGCGAGAGGACCAGGCCGATGTCGTCGCGCTCCGGGAAGAAGACGTCGACTTCGGTGATGCCGCCTTCGGCAAACGCTTGCCAGAGTTCGGGCGTCAGCGGCTTGTTGGCCTCGAGCAAAACTTCGCCGGTCTGGCGGTTGACGACGTCGGCGACGCTGTAGGCGCCTTCGAGGTCGGCCAAAGCTGCGCGGACCTGCGAAATTTTCGCCTTGATGAGTTCCTTAAAGAGATTTTCGGTGATGCGCTTGTGCGCGCCGACAATGACTTCTTCGGATTTCGGATTGCGGATTTCGTGGGCCAGCTTGCGGTCCACAATGCCCGGCGAAACGTTCCAGAAAAGATCCTTGTCGCGAAGCGAAATGCGCTCGACCTGATAGAAGGTGCGAAGGATTTCTTCGTTGGACTTCATGCCCAGCGCGCGCAGGAAAATCGAGCCGAGGAATTTGCGCTTGCGGTCGATGCGCACGTAGAGAATATTCTTGGTGTCGTATTCGAACTCGACCCACGACCCGCGGTAAGGAATGATCTTGCCGAGGAAGTAGGAGCGGTTGTTAGCGCTTTCAAAGAAGACGCCCGGAGAGCGGTGCAACTGGCTGACGATGACGCGCTCGGTGCCGTTGATGATGAACGTGCCGTTCTCCGTCATCAGGGGAATGTCGCCGTAGAAAACTTCCTGTTCCTTGATGTCGCGAATGGTCTTCGCGCCGGTGTCGGGATCCTTATCGTAAATGGTCAGACGGATGGTGACTTTCAGAGGCGCGGAATAGGTCATGCCGCGCTCCTGGCACTCGTTCACGTCGTACTTCAGCTGCATCGCGACGGGATCGCCGCATTTGTTGCAGAAAGTCGGCGTGTTCTTATTGAAAGTTCCGCACTTGTGGCAGATAACGTCGCCGGTCTGATACGGATTGGTGACGACGGACGCGCCGCAATTGCGGCAAGTGGCGCGGAGATGGTGCAGGCCCTTCAGGTTGCCGCACTTACACTCCCAGTTGCCGATCGAGTAGTCCACGAATTCGAGCTGCGACATTTCGCGGAAATCCTTGATCGGAAACACGGACGTGAAGACGGACTGCAGACCGCCGTCATCGCGCTCGCTCGGCAGGAGGTCCATCTGCAAGAAGCGCTGATAGGACTTCATCTGGACTTCGATCAGGTTCGGAATCTGAATCGAGCCCTGAATTTTCGCGAAATCGAGACGCTCGCGTTCCCTGACGTGCTGGTGACTATTTGGCATTGCTTGATCTACCTTTTCCCTTTCGGGCAACTTGCGGAGAAAACGGAGAACGGCGTGCAGCTTGTGTGGCGCGCTTCCTGCCCGAAGTCAGCGAGCACACGGCTGCATTGGGTCCAAAAAGGACCAATGGAGTTGTGGGTATAACCAGCCTCGACTTGCGTACGTGAATCCTTTGGCGCGGCGGATCCCGCTTGCTCCAGCCTGGAAATCAGCCGATGCAAGCAGCCACGCCCCCTCTCGAAGCCCGTATAACAAAAAACTACTTGATTTCGACCTTGGCGCCCGCGTCCTCGAACTTTTTCTTGATGGTCGCGGCTTCTTCCTTGTTGACGCCTTCCTTGACGGTCTTGGGAGCGCCGTCGACGAGGTCCTTGGCTTCTTTCAAGCCGAGGCTCGTGACTTCGCGAACCGCTTTGATGACGTTGATTTTGTTGCCGCCAACGTCGGTGAGAACGACAGTAAATTCCGTCTTCTCTTCCGCCGGCGCCGCGCCTGCCGCCGCTCCGCCGCCTGCCGCCACGACCGTAGCCGCAGCCGCCGAGACGCCGAAGGTCTCTTCCATCTTCTTCACAAGGTCAGACGCTTCCAGCAGCGTCAGCCCCTTGATTTCTTCCAGGATCGTATCCACTTTCGCCATGACTTTTGCTTCTCCTCTCAAAATTAAAAATAAATTTACTGGGCCGCTTCAGGGCTTGGTGCTGGTGTTGCAGGTACAGGAGCCGGTTCGGAACTGCTGGCCCCGCCGGACCCAAACTTGTTGGCTTTGATCGCTTCGCTGACAGTAACCGCCAGATTGCGCGGCAGGGCATTCAACGCCATGGCGATGCGCTGCGCGGGAGCGTTCAGCAGGAACATGATCTTGCTGAGCAACTCTTCCTTCGACGGGAGATTCGCAAGCTGCTGAATCTCGGCGATGGAAATGACGCGGCCTTCGACGACTCCGGATTTGAACTTAAACGCCGGAACATCCTTGGCCACTTTGGTGAGCGCCTTGGCAAGCGCCACCGCGTCGGTTTGCGTATAGGCGATGGAATTCGTGCCGCTCAGGTTCTTGAGCAAATTTTCCGCGGGTGTGCCGGCTCCGGCGCGCTCCGCAAGCGTGTTCTTGACGACCTGGTATTTGCCGCCGGCGGCCTGCACGGCGCGGCGGAGCTTGGTGTCGGCTTCGACGGTGATGCCCTGGAAGGTCGTGAGAATCACGGTCGAGACCTTGGCCAGTTCCAGCTTCAGTTTGTCTAAGTCCTGCTGTTTTTCGCTGCGCTTTTTCATGATCCCGTTTCCTTAAACTTTTCGCTTAAGCCGCCGCCGCAAGCGTTTCCGACTCGAGCAAATCGATCGGAATGCCGGGGCCCATCGTCGAGGTCAGCGTAATTTTCTTCACGTACTTGCCCTTGGCTGCTGCGGGCTTGGCCTTGATCACGGCGCCGATAACCGCGTGCGCGTTTTCCGCGAGATGCGCGGCGTCGAACTGAATTTTTCCGATGGCGCAATGAACAATTCCCGCTTTATCGACGCGGAACTCAACTTTACCGGCCTTGGTTTCCTTGATTGCTTTGGCCACGTCGAAGGTAACCGTGCCGGTCTTCGGGTTGGGCATCAGGCCGCGAGGACCGAGCACCTTTCCGAGTTTGCCGGCGGACTTCATCATGTCCGGCGTGGCGATTACGGCGTCGTAATCGGTCCAGCCTCCCATGATTTTCTGCACCATGTCTTCACCGCCGACGAAATCCGCGCCAGCATCTTGTGCTTCACGGACTTTTTCTCCGCTGGCGATCACTAAAACGCGGACAGATTTGCCAAGGCCGTGCGGCAGAACCACCGTGCCGCGAACCACCTGGTCAGAATGCTTCGGGTCGACGCCAAGATTTATGGCCAGCTCGACCGTCTCATTGAACTTCGTGTGATGCGTCTTCTTAATCAGCTCGCTTGCTTCGGCGAGCTTGTACGGACGCGCTTCGACCTTCTTGCGCGCATTCTCGACGTGTTTGCCTGCTACCTTGGTCATTGCACTTACCTCTGTGATCCCTTATCGCCTGAACTTCTAGGCTTCCACGACTTCCAGGCCCATGTTGCGCGCCGTGCCCATCACGGTGCGCACCGCGGAGTCCAGATTAGTGGTGTTGAGATCGACAAGCTTGATCTTCGCAATCTCTTGAACCTGCTTTTTCGTGACTTTGCCGACTTTATTGCGGTTCGGTTCAGCCGAGCCCTTGACGATGCCCGCCGCGCGCAAAAGCAAAATGGAAGCTGGCGGCGTTTTCAAGATGAACGTGAACGTGCGGTCGGTATAAACCGTCACGAGCACGGGGAAAATCATCCCGTCCGGTTCTTTCGCCGTCTTGGCGTTGAATTGCTTGCAAAAATCCATGATGTTCAAGCCGTGCGGACCGAGCGCGGTGCCGACTGGCGGCGCCGGAGTCGCTTTGCCCGCGGGCAATTGCAATTTGATGGTCGTCTGTACTTTCTTAGCCATGTCCCTGCCTCAATCTCTTTTTGCTTGCACTGCTACTGCGCCCCAGCTCAGCCCAGCTTTTCGACGCTTGCAAAATCCAACTCGACCGGCGTCGAACGTCCAAAAATCGTGACGGAAACTTTCAGCCGGCTGTGGTCGTTGTCAATTTCCTCGACCGTTCCATTAAAATTCGCGAACGGCCCATCGACGATGCGCACTTGCTCGTTGCGCTCGAAGACGACTTTGGGCTTCGGGCGGTCTGTCGGAACATGGACGCGGTTGATGATGGCATCCACTTCGGTTTCGGACAGCGGCGACGGCGCCGTGGCCGAACCGACAAAGCCGGTCACACGCGGCGTTGATCGCACGATGTGCCAGGTGTTTTCGTCGAGGTCCATCTCGACCAGCACGTAGCCTGGATACGTCATCCGCGAAGAAACCACCTTCTTGCCGCCGCGCATTTCCACGACGTCTTCCATCGGAATCAGCACGCGACCGATCTTGTCCTGCAAACTGAATGCGGACACGCGGCTCTCGAGGCTTTCTTTAACTTTTCGCTCAAAGCCCGAATACGTATGGATGATGTACCACTGCATTGCCGTCAAGCTATGATCCCCTTCAGACGCCAAAAATTTTGTAGATGCGCATCACGCCCAATTGTGCGAGCCAATCCACCGCCGCCAGAAACACGCCAAAGAAGAAAACCGTGGCGATCACGACGCCAGTCGTCGAAAAGACGTCCTCGCGGGTCGGCCAGGTGACCTGCTTCATCTCCACACGAACGTCGTGCAGAAACTGCCGCGAGTCCTGGTAGGCGCCGGTGATCTTCTGGCCGATTCCGGACGCCGCTCCCGTGATCGCACTGCTTTGCGATTCATCGTGCTTCGGTTTTATCGCTTGCGTGGCCATACGTCCTCTTCACTGAACGGGCGCCACCCGTTCTCAATCTCTGGCAGGGGAGGAGGGATTCGAACCCCCATACCCGGTTTTGGAGACCGGAGTCCTAACCGTTGGACGACTCCCCTAAAACCCAAAACCGTTCCGCCCGATGCCCGCTCCAAAACGCAAAACTACTTCACTTCTTTGTGCCCGGTGTGTTTGCGGCACGTATTGCAAAACTTTCTGGTCTCCACGCGTTCGGAGTGCTTCTTCTTATTCTTGGTTGTCGTGTAGTTGCGGTTTTTGCAATCCCCGCACTGCAACGTGATGATTTCTCGCATGGTCTAGTTTCCTTGTCTCGCCCAGCCCTCAAACCACAAGGGGAAAATCGTTACTCGATAATTTCGGTTACGGCGCCGGCGCCGACGGTGTGGCCGCCTTCGCGAATTGCGAAGCGCAAGCCCTTTTCCAACGCGACCGGCGTGATCAGCGTCACTTCGCAGCTTACGTTGTCCCCCGGCATCACCATCTCGACGCCTTGCGGCAGTTTCACGTCGCCGGTCACGTCCGTCGTGCGGAAGTAGAATTGCGGCCGGTAGCCCGTGAAAAACGGCGTGTGCCGTCCGCCTTCTTCCTTCGTCAACACGTACGCTTCCGCTTTGAACTTCGTGTGCGGCGTGATCGAACCCGGTTTGCACACCACTTGCCCGCGCTCGACATCGTCTTTTTCCGTGCCTCGGAGAAGAAGACCGACGTTGTCGCCCGCCAACCCTTCATCCAGCAGCTTGCGGAACATCTCCACGCCCGTCACAACTTTCTTTTGCGTCGGGCGGAAGCCCACAATCTCGACTTCTTCGCCGACTTTCACTTTGCCGCGCTCGACTCGGCCCGTCACCACCGTCCCGCGTCCGGAAATCGAAAAAATATCTTCAATCGGCATCGCGAACGGCTTATCTATTTCCCGCACCGGCTGCGGCACGTTCTTGTCCACCGCTTCCATCAACTCGTCGATGGCTTTTTCCCACTTCGCGTCGCCATTCAACGCCTGCAGCGCCGAACCTTTTACCACCGCAATCGTGTCGCCGGGAAACTGGTAGCTCTTCAGCAGTTCGCGAACTTCCAGTTCGACCAGTTCGAGCAGCTCCGCGTCCTCGACCATGTCGCACTTGTTCAAGAAAACCACGATGGCCGGAACGCCGACTTGCCGCGCCAGCAGAATGTGTTCGCGCGTTTGCGGCATCGGCCCGTCCGTCGCCGCCACCACCAGAATCGCGCCGTCCATCTGCGCCGCGCCGGTGATCATGTTCTTGATGTAGTCCGCATGACCCGGGCAATCCATGTGCGCGTAGTGCCGGTTCGGCGTCTCGTACTCGACGTGCGAAACGGCAATCGTGATCCCGCGCTCGCGCTCTTCCGGAGCGTTGTCAATCGTGTCAAACGCCCGGAACTGCACTTTCGGGTTGTGCTTCGACAGCACTTTCGTAATAGCCGCCGTCAGCGTCGTCTTGCCATGGTCAATGTGGCCAATCGTCCCGATGTTCACGTGCGGCTTGCTGCGCTCGAATTTCTCCTTCGCCATTTTCCTCTACCCTCTGCGTTAAGTCTTCTCGCCTGTGCGAATCGTGCCGACTCACTCGCCACTGCAAAATCTGGAGCGGGGGACGGGATTTGAACCCGCAACCATCACCTTGGAAGAGTGAGACTCTACCGTTGAGTTACCCCCGCCCAATTACTGCAAATTTTCCCGCCACCGCGTCCTTCTAATGCTGGAGCCTGGGACCGGGATTGAACCGGTGACCTCGTCCTTACCAAGGACGCGCTCTACCAACTGAGCTACCCAGGCCTAACCCGCCCCCCCAAAATTCAACCGTTCTTGGCGCACCATTCCTGAGCAGCGCCTGTGCCGCGAATTGGACCGCGCTCGAACATCGCTTGATGCGATTGCCCTGCGGTTACCTGATCACGGACGATCACCCAAGCGATCGGCCGAATCGAACAGCGAGCGACTGGTGGACGGGGAAGGATTCGAACCTTCGTAGCCCGCAAGGAGCGGCAGATTTACAGTCTGCTGGTTTTAGCCACTCACCCACCCGTCCCGCGAAAACAAAAAGGACGCTAACTGCTTGTCCTCCAAAAGCCTTGCCAGCAGATCCTTGCAGCGCAAACCGTCGCGCAAAACAAAAACACAAAAAGGACTCGTGTCAAAAGACACCAGCCCGTTTATTTTTCCAGCAAGGATTTGCTCCGCCTCACTCCCCTGCTAAATCCTGGTGGAGCTGGCGGAGGGAATTGAACCCCCGACCCTCTGATTACAAATCAGATGCTCTACCAGCTGAGCTACGCCAGCGTCGCTCAAACCGAGTAAGAATAGCAGAACGGGCATGCAAATTGCAAGGGGGTGATAGAAAATTGAGCACGTCCGGGGCCAGGTCTGTGGAAAAACCGTTTCCCTGTGTCGCACTCCTAGCGCCCCTATCTTTCGATTCCTCTATAGTTTAGCATAACTCCCGCGTTTCCGGATGGAGCGAAGGAAAAAGGGCTCAAGGAGCAGATTTTGGGATAAAGATTTTGCTCCAGTTAGGCCTGCATTTTTCGGGTAGAAACGCCGACAGCCTCGATTCTCAAGAAATTGAAAATAGGCGTCCACTGGATGAACCAGCAGAAAATCGCCGGAGCAGTTGCCGCGGTAATCGTGGTTGGGGTTGGTCTGTTTTACGGCTACCAGCGCTGGAGCGGCTCCGGCTCCGACCCGCGCAACGACTTGCTCGCGCAGATGCCCGCGGATGCCAGTGCGGTTCTCTTTGTTGATCTTGACGCGCTGCGGCAATCGCCATTTCTGGCGGAACTTTATAAGTGGGCGCCACAAACGAAAACGGACGCGGACTACACGCAGTTCGTGAAATCCACGGGATTCAATTATGAGACGGATCTGAACCGCGTGAGCATTGCGGTCTTAAATGCCGGTAAAGAAACAACTCTTTTTGCCATCGCGGAAGGACGCTTCGACAGAAAAAAGATTTCCGCGTACGCGTTGGAAACAGGAACGCACGAGAATCGCGGCGGTCTAGAGATCTTTTCGGTGCCTGCCACCGCCGGTACGCGACGCATTACGCTCACATTCTTGCGAAGTGGCCGCATCGCGCTGACGAACGGCCCGAACCTCGAATCATTCTTCTCTCGAACACCGGCAGATGCGGACACACAGGCCTGGCGTGAGCGATTCCGGCGGCTCGCCGGTTCGCCTCTATTCGCCGTGGTTCGGCAGGACGGCGCTCTCGGCGCCTCATTAAACGGGCAGGCGCCCGGCGTTTTGCGGTCGCCGCAGCTCTCGGCGCTCATCAACCAGCTCGAATGGCTAACTGTTGCAGGAAAACCCGATGCCGACCGCTTGCGCGTTGTGCTGGAAGGCGAAGGAGCTCCGAACGCGCCCACGCGCCAGCTGTCCGACGTCATAAACGGTTTGCTGGTGCTGGCGCAGGCGGGGCTGAGCGAGCCGAAGATGCGGGAGCAGCTCCCGCCCGATGTGCGCGAAGCGTATCTTGAAATGCTGAAGAGCGCGGATGTTTCGCAGATTGATCGGGGCGAGACAAAATCGGTACGTCTAGTCTTTGATTTGACGCCCAAGTTCCTCGAAGCGGCGCGCGCAGCGATGCCGGCCACGCCAGCGCCTCCGCAAGGCAAAGTCCCGCCAAACAAGAGCGCCATCCGGAATTGATTGGACGAAAAAAAATGCCCCGAAAGATCAGGGCACGACAGATTCACGGAAGAGGCCGGCGTCAGTTAGTCGCCTACCATGCTCCCCTTCATGTAACGCCAGGGGTTTACCGGCGCATTGTTCACGCGAACTTCATAGTGCACGTGCGGACCAGTGGAGCGCCCGCTGATCCCCGTGTAGCCGATAACCTCGCCACGCTTCACGCGCGTGCCAGGCACTGCCGAAAATGACGAGAGATGCGCGTACCAGGTGGTGATGCCGAAGCCATGGTCAATCACGACCAGGCGCCCATAACCGGAATGGTTTTCCGCAATGGTGACGATGCCGTCAGCCGTTGCATGAACCGGCGCGCCATAATCCGTGGCTACATCCACGCCCGTATGGAAAGCACCTTCACCACTGAACGGGTCGAGCCGCTCGCCGAAACCGTCCGTGATATGCCCCATCACTGGCCAAATGGAAGGCGTATAGCTCGAGTCGGCAAAGCTCATCGCCGGCATGAGTTGCATGCCGCCGGACGATACGGCGATGACCGCCGCGTTTCTCTTCAAAAAGGTGTACTGCTCGATGGAGCGGTCGAAAGCATCTTCCGGGGTCGCTTCGCTGTCGGTCGTATCAAAAGCCGCGGGGTGATAACGGAGCACGCCATACGTCATGGCCACTTCGGTGGCAAGAGACTGGAGAGAATCGAGGCGCTGGTTGGTGTCGGTAACGGTACTCTGGAGTTGCTGATACTGCTTTTTGAGATTTTCCTGATCGTGGCGGAGAGCGTTGTAATTGCCGACCTTCCAAAGCATGCGCGAGTAAGAACCGACGGCGACTGTAACGGTGACAGCGCCAATCAGCGCTAGGGCAGCGAGTCCGTGCAACAGGTAGGCCGGCACGATAAGCTTTTTGAGCTTACCGGGCGTCGTTGCAATATAGAACGTAAAGTTCTTGCTCGTAATCACGTTCTTGGCCCCTCAGGCCTGCTAGCTTGTCAAAAGCGGGCTAAGTGCCCTGGCGCCCGCCGAAGAGAACCACTTTGAAACTGCATGATTCCAAATCTGAACCGTAAGCCTCGGTCCGCGACCTAGCTCATACTAAATTCTGTAGAGTTGCCCGTCAACCCTGTATTTTGCTGCTCGAAGAACAGGTTGTTAAAAACCGTCCACCTGTCCGAAGGTACAGGATGAGATGAGGGACTCTATACATCATCTTGAGCCGCTTGCCAATGCTATTATCGCCCGCCGCAAAAAGTAGGCTGGGAGCTATACTCAACGACGGCTATGAAAAAAGCAGAGCGGCAGGCCGAGAAGGACCCAAGCATAGGGGAAGCTGGCCTTCTGACGAGGATTGAAGAGGTTGTCTCCAGGGCGGGAATCCACAAAAACCGCATAGGATTGGGAATGGGAGACGACACGGCGCTGATGAGTGGTAGGAGCGGCTACGACGAAATCCTCACTTGCGACTGGTTCCTGGAAGGCACGCATTTTCTGCGAGATAAGCATCCGCCCGATGCCATCGGGTGGAAGTGCCTGGCACGGGCCGTGAGCGACGTCGCGGCGATGGGTGGAGTTCCGCAATGCTTTCTTTTAAGCCTGGCCCTCCCGACTATGCACACCGGTCCATGGCTCGAACAATTTCTCCGAGGGTTACGGCGGGCGTCCAGGCGGTTTGGCTGCGAGTTGGTCGGCGGCGATACGACCCGACGCAGCGAGATCCTTATAAATGTAACGGTGGTTGGTGAGGTGCGAAGTGGGAGGGCCATATTGCGTTCTCGGGCGCGACCGAGGGACGTACTTTTTGTCAGTGGTCGGCTCGGGCAGGCCGAGTTGGGCTTGGAGTTCCTCCGCGGGAGCAAAGGGCGAGCCGACAGCCGCGATCCAGTCTTGAAGAAGCATCTCTATCCGGAACCGCGCTTGGCGTTGGGACGCTGGCTCAGCGAAAAGCACCTGGCTTCGGCTATGATGGATCTTTCTGATGGTCTTTCCACCGATTTGCCGAGGCTCTGTGAGGCCAGCAGCGTCGGGGCGCACGTCAAGGCACGGCGGATTCCGGCCGTGCGGCTGCTTACGGGACAGCAGATCAGCGGCCGCGAACCACTCGAGTTGGCTTTGCACGGTGGCGATGACTACGAATTGCTGTTCACTGTGCCGCGACGCAAATCGAAGCAAGTCCCACGTTTTTTCCACGGCGTCCCTCTTACAAGGATCGGTGAAATCACCCAGGAACGGTCGCTGCTCCTGATCGACGAGAAAGGGCATTCATCGCCGCTTCCCAACCGCGGCTGGGATCCTTTCCGAAATCCCTGATGATCGGCAATCTTCGCACGGCATTTTGCGTAGGCCTCGTCATCGGCTGCTCTTCCCGGATTTCGCTGAATTCCTCCGTGGGTCGAAATGGTGCAATCCTTATGGACAGTGAGAAACCTGTCTCCGCCGCTGCCCTATTTCCGTTCTACAGAACAATTGCTCCAAGCGTGCAAAATAACTATCTTCATCTACGAAGTGTAAGCGGGACCTTTTCTCCCCCGGCCCTCCTCGCTTGACTTGCAAAAAAGTTCCTAAACCTGATCTGAGGAGGGCTCGTGCAGAAGGGCTTCAATCTTTTTGTCCTGGCGTTGGCTTTTTCTTTACCGGTCGCGGCGCAAACTACCATTCGCGTGAATTGCGGCGGCCCAAGCTACACTGACTCGAAGGGTCAAGCTTGGCAGGCCGACTTCGGGTTCAATGGAGGCTCTGCGGGCTCCGTCACAGGCGCCGTAGCCGGAACTTCCGATCCTTTGCTTTACGAAAACTTTCGGAAGAATCCTACCAGCTATTCCTTCCAAGTCCCGAATGGACAATATCAGTTGAACCTGTACTTCGATGAGGCGAACACCAGGGCTGAGAAAGTCAGCGCCCGCGTCTTCGACGTGAGCGCGCAAGGCACAGTCGTTCTTTCTGACCTCGACATCTTTGCCTCTGCCGGCGCAAACGCCGCTCTTATCAAATCCGCGAACGTTTCCGTCACAAATGGGACGCTCACGATTGGCTTCACGCGGGTCGCCGGCCTCGATCCCGAAATTAGCGCGATGGAAATCCTGCCTGCTAGCAATGCCACGACGGGTCCAGCATTAACGTTGAACTTCACATACCCGGACGGCACTGCGGTCTCGGGGACGCTCAGCTATACAATCTCGTCTTCCCTGCTGAGCTTTCAAGGCAGCCAAGCGCTCGTAAACGGCGCCGCGCAATGCCAGCTTTTCGCCAACCCCAGTTCGATGGGAATCAGCACGCAGTTTCAGGTGACCCTGAGTTTGGCGGACACGGCAGGGAACATCCTCTGGCAAATGACGCTGGGAATGAACCCCGCGCAGGTGAATCTGGGAGGGGTGCAGAGCTCATCGCTGAACGTAGTTGTTCAGAAAGCAACGTAACGCGCGATGCCGGCCCTAATGGCCGGGAGAAACTCCCGAAGTAGTAGGCGCGACCCCCGTTCTTGTGGGTGGCACAGGCACCGGCGGCTTTGCTTTGGGCTCGGCAGTTTCGTCCGATTCCGGCGCGGTGTCCGGTGTGTCCACGAGAACTTTGTGTTCGATGGCTTGCTGTTCGAGTGGGATGACGTTGGCGAAATCGAGCACCGGCTGGCCTTCGAGCGAGGTCTTCATAAACTCCAGCCAGATCGGCAGCGCCGCACGCGCTCCGGTTTCCTTTTTTCCCAGGGAGATTTGCTTGTCATCGTATCCGACCCACACGCCGCACGTAAGCTGCGGCGTAAATCCCATAAACCAGGCGTCAGTATAGTCCTGCGTCGTGCCGGTTTTTCCGCCGGCGGGGCGGCCTAGCGCCTTGGCTTGGACGCCAGTACCAAACTTTATGACCTCTTCGAGCATCGCCGTCATCGTCCGCGCAACTTCCGGGGAGATTACGTCGTGCACCTCGGGATGCGCCTCCTCGAGCAGCGCGCCGTCGTAGCTTGTCACGCGGCGAATCATGTGCGGATCGATGCGAATGCCATCATCCGGGAAAACCGTGAAGGCGGAGACGTGCTCGATCAGCCGCATATCCGCCGCGCCGAGAACGAGCGGGAGATAAGGCGGCAGCGGCGTGGTGATTCCAAATCGCCTCGCCATATCCACAACCGAATTGATGCCCACCTTTTCCGCGAGCTTGACTGCGGGAACGTTGCGAGAGTCGGCCAGTGCGCGGCGCAGCGTGATCGTGCCTTCGAACTTCTCATCGTAATTGTGCGGCGAGTACGGCTGGCCGCCGCTGATGGCTGTAAACGGTGTGTCCGAGATGGTGTCAAACGGCGAAGCACCCTTTTCGAGGGCGTCCGCGTAAAGATAGACCTTGAACGAACTGCCCACTTGCCGGTAAGCCTGCGTGGCGCGATTGAATTTCGAGTCTTCGAAGCTGTAGCCGCCGACCATGGCTTTGATTTCCCCCGTGGCGTTGTCAATCGCCAGCAACGCGGCTTGGGGGCCGGGCTGCTGCTCGAGCTGCACGCGGGCCGTGGCTTCATGGAGCTCCTGAATCGAGAATTGCGCGAGGTCGCCAACGCTCAGGAGGTCGGTGGGCTTCTTGCGGCCGGTCCAGGCGAAATCCGGTGGCGAAAGAATCGCGCGGTACGAGCCTATCTTAATCGTTGCGAAACGATCATCTACCGCAAGAACGAGCCCTGTGACATACGACCCTTTTTCGATGGGATGGTGCCAGTCTTCGTCCTCGTAGGTATCGAGCTTCCCCAGATTGTCGCGAAGGACATTGGGCAGATTGCCGCGCCACCCGTGGCGTCGGTCGTAACTGTGCAGTCCGTCGCGAACGGCTTGATTGGCGGCTTGTTGCATTTTCACGTTGAGCGTGGTGTAAACGCGCAGGCCGCGCTCATGCACCGCTTCCGTTCCGTAAGTTGATTCCAGATATTTGCGAATTTCTTCGAAGAAATACGGCGCCAGGTCATTGCGCGGAAATTGCAAGTGCAGGCCAAGCGGCGTCTTCTGCGCAGCCACTTCCTCGGCGGGAGTGATCTTTCCTTCCTCCTCCATGCGGCGCAACACCAGGTTGCGACGTGCCAAAGCGCGCGCGGGATCGGCCAGCGGCGAATAGATCGGCCCGCGAATCATTCCCGCAAGCAGCGCAGCCTCCTGCAGTTTCAAGTCGGTGACGGACTTTCCAAAATAAAATTGCGCGGCAGCCGCGAAGCCGTAATTGCCATGCGCCAGATAGACCTGATTGGCGTACATGGTGAAGATCTGCGGTTTGGTGTAGCGTCTCTCGATTTGCAACGCCAGCAAGACCTCCTGAATTTTGCGGCGTATGCTGATTTCGCTGCGGTCCAGGAAGAGATTGCCGGCCAACTGCATTGTGATGGTGCTGGCGCCCTGCGCTTTGCCGCCGTGCAGAAGCTTGCGCCAGACGGCTCCCGCGATGCGTGGAAAGTCGATACCCCAGTGCTCTTCAAAATGCTGGTCCTCGATGGCCGTAACCGCATCGTAGAGAACTTTGGGGCACTGCTCATACGTCATCAGGATGCGCCGCTGCAGCGCGAAGCTTCCGACGAGCTGTCCGTCATCGGCGTAGACCTCGGTAACAACGGTGGGGCGATAGGTTTCCAGCGCGCGGATTTCTGGAAGGTCGCTGGCGTACACAAACAACAATCCGCAAGCCGCGCCAATGGCAATGGAACAAAGGAGAAGAAAAGCCAGCGCGACGCGGTCAATCAGTTTCCAGCCGCGCAGCCGCAACGTAATCGGAGGCAAACTCAGCATCGAATGTTAATTCTATCGCAGAACGAATTGCGGGAATGAGATTTGCAGAAAATGGTCGCCTTTCAGGAGTAACTAGCCGGCTCGTAATATCGTTCGCCGGCGCAGGCGCGGCAGAGGATTCGGCCATCCTTCATGACTTCGCGCTTGAAATTAATCCCTTCGCCGCATTCGGCGCAGACTACTCGCGGGCCTTTGAACCCCGGCAGGTCCTCGGGCAACACCTCGACCTTTACCCACTGTTTGTCAAAAAGAACGTCGTCAGCAAGCGCCGCGTAAGCCTTCTGTTGCCCCGCATCTTTGGCCATCTCCGGGAACATTTCGCGAGCAGCCTGCTTCGAAGATTCCTTCGCCGCGATTCGCACGGCGCGCCCTGTCTGCAGGTCCACGAACGTCGCGGCCACCTTGCCCCAATCGCGAAATTTCAGCGCGCGCTTGCCCAGCCTGCAATTGGCGACCAGCGCAACGGCGTCCGTCACGCACCGGTCGATCTCGACATACGTGACGATGCGTCTCCGCTCGGCGATCGGGTCGTCGATCCTCAGCTCGCGCAGGCCCAGCATCGCCAGCCGCACGCCCAGCACTTGCCCCGCGCAAAGATGCCCGTGCGCAATTGCCGCAAGTTCCAGATACTGCTCCAGAGTCTTCATCGGTTCAGTCTACTACGGGGAATGTCCTTGGCCTTGGAGAACTAGACCTGCGCCCGGCTCGTTTCTTGTGACGCCCACGGATGCGGCCGGCGCGCTTCCTGAAAGGCGAATACAGTCATCAGCAGCGCAAGGCCCGAAAGCGCCGCATCTTCCAAAACCTTTTTGAGACCGATAATTTCGGGCGTCGCGAAACAGCCGCAATTGATGTCCATATGCAGCAGATACGCTCGCAGCACAACACTGAAGAAACCCAGCATGATGAGCGTGAGCAGTGTAGCCCAGATGCGCAAACGCCAGCCGATCAGCACCAGCAGCCCGAGAATAATCTCCGTGAAAGGCAGCGTGTGAGCGACGAATTGCACTCCCCAAGGCGGTAGCAATTTGAATGCTTCCACCTGGGCCGCGAAATTCGAGATATTCATGTTTATCGAAAATCTCAAAATGAAAAAAGGCCAGAAATTGGTGTTAGGAAGGAAAGCTTTCGAGTAACCCGCGTAAATAAAAATGCCGCCGAGAACGAGCCGGCCGACCCAGATAACCGCGCGGCGCAAATTGAGCGGGCTAGATTGCATCATGGCAAGCTTCTCGCGCGCTGATACAAAAGGCTCTTCTATCTCTGGCTCAACAGCTGATTCAAAAATTGGCTCAGAATTTCGTAATTCATTACGCCCGCGTAAGGATATGTCTGCCCTTTATAATGGAAGACCGATGTCGGCGTTGAATTCACCCGGTAAATTTCCCCAAGCTCGTAATCTTTACTGATCAGCGGCTCGAGCGTTCCGCCTTTGACCAGAGCGCGGACCTTGGCCATCTCCGCGGAGGTAAGCACGGCGGCAACCGTCCCGTCGACATCCCCGGTCTGCTCCCATTTCTCTTGATTCTCGAAGAGCGCCTGCTCCACAGGCTCAACCTTGCCGATCTCTGCGGCGGCCCGCGCATAACGCGCCGCCACACGCGAATACGCGTGCATCGGCAATGGAAAATCGCGGTGAATCAGAAAAACCTTGCTCGTGCTGACGTAGTTGTCCATCAACTGCCGGTTCGTATTCAGATAAAACGCCTTGCACGAAGGGCACTGATAGTCGCTGAAAACCTCCATGACAATCGGCGCGCTCTTCGAGCCGAAAGCCTTATGCGGATCGATATCCGTGACGCCATCCACCGTCTCCGTCGCCACAGCTCGCGGAGTCGAGTAGCGCGACTCCCGCGCACTCTCTGATGCCGCCGTCAGAACCGCCTTGCTGTTTGGAGCTTCCTCCGCAGTGGCTGCGGCGGCGCTAACTTCGCTCGCGGTTACCGCGATCTTCGGCTCCGGCGTAACAGTGGCACGCGCCCTGGCGCTGTATCGCGCCGCGGAAACGGGGCGTATGCCCTTGCTCACCAAAAGACGCGCCCCGACCAGCGCGAAAACTACAGCAACAGCTAAGAAAGCACGGCGGCTCACGCGACCCTCCCGCAAATACCTCAAAGTGTGAGATGCACTATCTTTGTCAGGTTATCACAGGTTTCCATGGACAGATGTCTGAACCCTCGAGGGCGCTTTGGCCATAGTCGAGCCTTAAAATCGGAGCATCTAAGGAGCGAGGCAGCAAGGGGAAACTTTGTCTTTGTAAAGCATTGAAATGATAGCCCTTACAAACACCATAAGAAAACTTGACAAAGACACACTCAAGTTGTATACTTCCGCTCGAACTGGAACAGGAGCACGCCATTGACTTCGGCCCCACCCGGATTCCTTTGTTTCCGGACGGCCAGTGATGCAGACGGGTTCCGGAAGGACTGAGACAAATGAGCAAGATTATCGGAATTGACCTGGGGACCACAAACTCGGTTGTGGCTGTCATGCAAGGCGGCGAGCCGGTGGTGATCCCCAACCAGGAAGGCGCGCGCACGACCCCTTCGGTTGTCGCCATCACCAAGGGCGGAGAGCGCCTCGTGGGACAAGTAGCGAAGCGCCAGGCGGTGACGAATCCCGAAAACACGGTGTATTCGATCAAGCGCTTTATGGGCCGCCGCTACGATGAAGTTGGCGACGAAATGAAGCGCATCCCTTATAAGGTCGTCAAGGGAGAGCACGACGACGCGCGCGTCGAGATTTTCGGCAAGATTTACAGCCCGCCACAGATTTCCGCGATGATTCTCGGCAAACTGAAGTCCGCCGCCGAAGATTTTCTCGGCGAAAAAGTAGGCAAAGCGGTGATCACGGTCCCCGCATATTTTAACGACGCGCAGCGCCAGGCGACCAAGCAAGCTGGCGAAATCGCAGGCCTCGAGGTCGTTCGCATCATCAACGAGCCAACGGCGGCGGCGCTGGCTTATGGCTTGGAAAAGAAGAGCGACGAAACCATCGCCGTCTACGACCTTGGCGGCGGCACCTTCGATATTTCCGTGCTGGAAGTTGGCGCGGGTGTGGTCGAAGTGAAGTCCACCAACGGCGACACCCACCTCGGCGGCGATGACATCGACCAGCGCATCGTGGACTGGTTGATTGACGAGTTCAAGAAAGAGAACAGCATCGACCTCGGCAAAGACCGCATGGCTCTGCAACGCCTGAAGGAAGCGGCGGAAAAAGCCAAAATCGAGCTTTCGCAAATGATGGAGACGGAAATCAATCTTCCCTTCATCACCGCGGGCGCCAACGGCCCTATCCATATGCAGCAGAAGCTGACGCGCACGCGCCTCGAGCAATTGATGGGCGATCTGCTCGAACGCTCCATGAAGCCGGTTCGCCAGGCTCTTGAAGACGCGAAGATGTCGCCGAACGACATTCAAGAAGTCGTCATGGTTGGCGGCTCGACGCGTATTCCCAAAGTGCAGTCTCTCGTTCGCACGTTCTTCGGCGAGAAAGAGCTGCACAAGGGCGTGAACCCCGACGAAGTCGTCGCGGTAGGCGCTGCGATTCAGGGCGCGGTGCTCGCGGGCGAAGTGAAGGACATCCTGTTGCTTGACGTGACGCCGCTTTCTCTCGGCGTCGAAACGCTCGGCGGTGTGATGACCGTGCAGATCCCGCGCAACACCACGATCCCGACGCGCAAAGTCGAAACGTATTCGACGGCCGCGGACAATCAGCCCGGCGTGGAGATTCAGGTTCTCCAGGGTGAACGCAAGTTCGCTTCGGACAACCGTTCGCTTGGCAAATTCAAGCTGGATGGCATTCCGCCGGCGCCGCGCGGCACTCCGCAAATCGAAGTGACCTTTGATATCGACGCGAACGGCATCTTGAACGTCAGCGCGAAGGACAAGGCCACCAACAAGGAGCAGAAAATCACCATCACTGCTTCGAGCGGTTTGACCAAGGAAGAAGCCGAAAAGATGCGCGCCGAGGCCGAATCCCACTCGGAAGACGATCGCCGCCGCATGGAGGAAGTCGAATCGCGCAACCGGCTCGATGGAATCATGTATCAAGCGGAGAAGATGATCCGCGAGAACCGCGAGAAGATTGCGGAATCGGACGTCAAGACGGCCGAAGACGCCATCGAAGAAGCCAAGAAAGCCATCGCCGAAGGCGGCACGGCTCGCTTGCGCTCCGCCACCGAGAATCTCGAGAAATCTTTGCACAAGATTGCCGAGATTCTCTACAAGGCCAATGAAGCGGCAGGTGCGCAGCAAGCCGGCGCAGCAAGCGCAGGCGCTGGCGCCAGCGGTGCCCCAGGTTCGGGCTCGGCTGGCAGCACTCAGGACAAAAAACCCGGCGATGTAATCGACGCCGAATACGTCGACGTCGACGAAACCAAGCGGCCTAACTAAACGAACCAGAGCCTGTAGGGGCGGGGCTTGTCCCGCCCCTTCTTTCTTTGTGACACAAGGTAGCACCAGCTGTTTTGTTGAAGTTTCAACTCTTAACTGTCGACTCTTAGCTCTTATTGGTTTCCATGGCCACAACCGCAAAACAAGACTATTACGAACTCTTAGGCGTCTCGAAGAACGCCACCGCGAAAGACATCCGCACCGCTTTCCGCAAACTCGCGCGCAAATACCATCCCGACCTGAATCCCGGCGACAAATCCTCCGAAGAAAAATTCAAGCAACTGCAGGAAGCCTACGACGTTCTCTCCGACACGAAAAAGCGCCAGATGTATGACCAGTATGGCTTCTACAGCGACAACATTCCTCCCGGCGGTCCGGGCGGAGGCGGCGGACACGAAGCCGACAGCGGAGGGGTCAATTTTGATTTCAACGGCTTCGACTTCGGCGGTGGCTCGGGCGCGCAAGGCGGGAACGCGAGTTTCCGAGATCTCTTCAGCCAATTCTTTCGTGGAGGCCGCGGTGCCAGCGCAGAACCCGAGCACGAACCCGGTGGCGACCTCGAATATCAGATCGAAATAGACTTCTGGGATGCCGTCCGCGGCGCCGTCAAAAAACTGACCATCACGCGCCTCGACACCTGCGACACGTGCCACGGCACCGGAGCAATCGGGTCGCCGCAAACCTGCCCGACCTGCCACGGTTCGGGCACCATCCAGCAAGCCGCCGGAAAAATGAAATTCAACGTCCCCTGCACTCGCTGCGGCGGCACTGGCAAAATTCGCAAAGTCTGCCCAACGTGCAGCGGCGAAGGCCGCCTGCGCCGCACCGAAACCATCGACGTCCGCATTCCCGCGGGTGTAGCCAGCGGCAGCCGCGTCCGCGTCCCCGGCAAAGGCAACGCCGGAACGATGGGCGCGCCTCCTGGCGATTTGTATTTGCGCGTCGACGTGAAGCCCCATTCCTTTTTCGAGCGCCGCGGCGACGATTTGTACACGAAAGTCCCGGTCACAGTGACCGAAGCTACGCTAGGCGCGAAAGTCGAAGTCCCAACAATCGATGGCCGCTCGCTGGTACGCATTCCCCCGGCAACGAACAGTGGCAAAACGCTGCGCCTGAAAGAAAAAGGCGTGCCCAGTGCCCGCACCGGCACGCGCGGCGATCAATACGTCGAAATACAGGTTGTCGTGCCGCCGCCAACGGATGAGCGCGTGCGCAATCTGATGAAAGAACTGGAAACGGTAGCGCCCGAAGATCCTCGTAAGGATTTATTCACGAAAGCGGGCGTCTGAATCTTGAGCGTAGGGGCACGGCACGCCGTGCCCGTCTTGGTTTTCCTTGGGCCCCGTAGGGGCACGATACCTCGCGCCCCTCGGATAGAGAGATTATTAGAAAGAGCACCAAATGCCGCAACGAGCCAGAAAACGAGCCAAAGCCGGCTACATGATCAGCGCCGTGGCCGAGCTTTATAAATTACACCCGCAAACCCTGCGCCTCTACGAACGCGTCGGCCTATTGAAACCCTCGCGCTCCCAAGGCAACACGCGCCTCTATACCGATTCCGACCTCGAGCGCCTCGACGTCATCCTCACTCTCGCTCGCGACATGGGCGTAAACCTCGCCGGCATCGAAATCATCCTGAACATGCGCGAAAAAATGGTCGAGATGGAACGCCAAATGACCGAATTCGCCACCGTCGTCCAGCAGGAGCTCTCCCGCGTCGCCTCCTCGCATTCCCAAAACAGAGAACCGCGCCATGCCATCGTCCGCGCCACTCCGCGCACGATCCGCGCGTCCTAGTGGGACAGACATTCCTGTCTGTCAATCTGCAATCCAGCCAGCCTTGACCAGCATTTCCCGGGCAACTTCAGTCAACGAACGATCCTCGTTAGTGACGCTGAAATCCTCAAGTCGCGCACGCTCAAGCATGATGTCCAATTTCGCGACGCGAGCAACGTACTCCTGCTGCGATACACCGGATTCGCGCATCTTGACGCGCTGCTCCATCGTGCCGATGCTGGCAGTAAGACGGCATACCAACGTATTCGTGGCCTGAACAACACCACGACAAAGTTCTAGTTCGTCGCGGTCTTCCAGAGTGCGCGCCAGCAAGAGCCGCTTAACTCCGAGGGAAACATAGTTTTCGCAAACAGATTTGAGATTGCGGTACATTACGTCATCGTTGGCAGTTGCGGACGGTAGATGCGCGAGCCCCAGCGCGTCCATGTCGATCGCCGCATGGGAAATGTGACGCAGTGCAAGGATGTCCGACGCTTCGCCGAGGACACTTGTCTTGCCTGCCCCCATCGTACCCGTAATGATCAGCAACGATTCCGTAATCGCCTCTTCTATTTTTCAATCATGCCACGGGTTCAGCGCTGGTGCGATGGGCGCCGCCCAAACTTACCCACAAGCTGAAAAGCTGGCACCTTGCTGTAGACCTTCCGTAACCGTATGCTGTCCTCATGGCTCTCGAGAATTGCCCCCTCTGCAGAGGAACCGGCTGGAAGCTCGTCCCACGCCCCGATGGTGTAGCCGGCAAGGTTGCCGTCGCCTGCGACTGCGGTATGGAAGACCGTTCCGAACGCGTCATCGAGCGCGCCCACATCCCCAAACGCTACGAACACTGTGACTTCGAGAGCTACAGCACCGACGTCGGCGCCATTCCGCAACAAACGGACTCGCTGAAAAAAGCCAAGCTCCTGTCGCAGGGATTTGTTCGCGACTACCCAGGCGCAGCCGAGAAGGGCCTGTTACTGATGGGCCCGTCAGGCGTGGGCAAGACGCACCTTGCTGTCGCTGCGCTAAAAGATTTGATTCGCCGCGGACACGCCGGCCTCTTCTGCGATTACCGCGAGCTTCTGAAAGAAATCCAATCCAGCTACAACCCCGCCAACGAATCCACCGAGATGGGCATCCTCGAACCGATACGCACCGTCGAAATTCTCGTCCTCGACGATCTCGGCGCCAGCAAACCTTCCGACTGGGTCCGCGACATCGTCGGCATTGTCCTAAACGCCCGCTACAACGAACGCCGCACCACCATCATCACCACGAACTACTACGACAATCCCGCCGCCGAAGGCGAACCGACGCGCCTCGGTGGGAAATTAGTTATGCCCGTCCGCGAAGATTCCCTCGACCAAAGAATCGGAACCCGCATGCGCTCCCGCCTCTTCGAAATGTGCCGAACCGTCGAAATCATTGCCCCCGACTTCCGCCGCGAAAGCACCCAAGCCGGCCGCGCCCGCGCTTGAATTCTCTGCCATTCAGTTATAAAACTGTACATTCCATTCTGATTAATCATTCCCATGATGATCGACGATCCGCTGCGACAAGAAGACGATTTGCGCGATGTGCAGGCTAAGAAACGAAGGCGCGGGACCCGCCGAAGAAAGCTGGATACGGAGGAGAAGAATCGTGCCGCTCGATTGCGTCAGGACATCCTAAGGGCTTATCGAGGAGGTGATGAAGTCGGTTTCAAGATCGCCCTGCTCGCCGCCGGGTGGCAGGAGGATTCAACCGAGTTTGAGGCCGCGTTGAAGAAGTTCCGCGACGCGGTTTCACGGCGCCCGACAAGATGAGGTGAATTCGGTCCAGCCTCGCATTGCGCTCGTCTTCTGGAAAGCGCTTGAGTCCCTTCTCAATAATTTGCGCGAGTTCTTCGACCACACTGGGAACTTGTACTTTGGTCCGTTTTTTCTTCCGCATCGGCTGATTCCTGCCTTTTGCCCGCAAGCAATAATTGCACTTACTATTCTACGCTGCTTCGATACACTATGGCGATACTCCATTCTTGCCCACACTTTCAATCTGGGTCGGCAGTGTACGACGGCGCATTCATTTCGCTCATTCCGGTTCATTGACACAAAGCGGACGCGGCGAGTATCCTTTTAAGGTTGCAGCGCGCCTCGAAACGCCCGCAGCATTGTCCCGAATGACCGCTCAGCGGTAAACCTCCTTGTAGAAACCCTGTCAGGGAATTCTCAAGGAATCTTATCGACGTTTTGCTTTATCCCGGCATAGCCGGGCTGGACAGAATGGCAGTTATCTACCGGAGGCCAACAACCATGTTTCCTGACCAAGACAACCAGTCCTCAGCAGCCGCAGCCGCACCCGCACCCGATTCAGAACCAACTCCAACTAAAAGCAGCACCCAGGAAGAAGTGAACGCCGTCCAGGCGAGCGCACCCGAACCCGCTGTGTCTGAAAGCGCCCCCACACCTGCGGAAAAAGCCGCGGATGCCGCCGAGGAACTGGCGTCAGCCGCTGCGCCCGCAGCTCCTGCCGAAACGCAGGCAACAGCGACCGCATCTCCCGCCGATGCCGAAGCCACGGCCGCCGCCGAAGAAGCTGCCGGCTCCGAAGAGATGAGCAAGCTGATGGAGCAGTACGACGAGCAGCACGAAGCTGCCTCGCAAAACGAAATTATCGAAGTAAAAGTCGTCGCCTATACGGAACACGGTGTCGTCGTCGACCTCGGTGGAAAAACCGAAGGCCTGATCCCCGCGGCGGAATTTTCCGAGACGGACATTCCGCGCCCCGAGCCCAACGCCACCATCGAAGTCCAGCGCACCGGCGAACACAAAGACGGCTTCACGATTCTCTCCTATCAAAAAGTTCTTCGCCGCCGCACCTGGGAAAAAATCGAAGCCGCCTACAAAGCCAAGGAAAATATCACCGGCAAAGTGGTCGATCGCATTAAAGGCGGCCTCGTCGTCGACATCGGCGTCCGCGCGTTCCTCCCCGGCTCGCAATTCGATCTTCGCCCCACGCAAAATCTCGACGACCTGACCGGCACCGAAGTCCAGGTCCGCGTCACCAAGCTGAATCGCCGCCGCGGCAATGTCGTCGTCAGCCGCCGCGCTATTCTCGAAGAAGAGTTACACGCCAAGCGCGCCCAATTGATGGATACGCTCACCGAGGGCCAAATCGTTCACGGTCACGTGAAAAACGTCACCGAGTACGGCGCCTTCGTCGACCTTGGCGGCATCGATGGCCTTCTCCATCTCACCGACCTGAGCTGGGGCCGCGTCAAGCACCCCTCTGACGTCGTCAAGCCCGAGCAAGAGCTCGACGTCATCATCCTGAAATTCGACAAGGAAAAGCAGCGCGTCTCGCTCGGCCTCAAGCAGCTCAGCCCCGATCCCTGGGTCAACGCCTCCGAAAAATATCCTGCTGGCGGCAAAGTAAAGGGCAAAATCGTCGGCGTCGTCGACTACGGCGTTTTCGTCGAGCTCGAACAGGGCATCGAGGGCCTCGTTCACGTCACCGAGCTCAGCTGGTCGAAAAAAGTCCAGCATCCATCCAAGCTTTTCAAAGTCGGCGAAGAAGTCGACGTCGTCGTACTCGACATCAAGCCCAGTGACCGCCGCGTCTCCCTCGGCATCAAGCAGGCGCTCCCCGATCCCTGGCTGCTCATCGCCGAAAAATATCCTGTCGGCACCATCGTCACCGGCAAAGTTCGCAACATCGCCGAATTCGGCGCCTTCGTGGAAATCGAAGAAGGCTTTGACGGGCTCGTTCACGTCGGTGATGTCAGTTGGACGGAGCGCATCAAGAATCCCCACGAAGTCTTCAAAAAGGGCGAGCCGGTCACCGCAAAAGTCCTGAAGATCGATCCGGATAATCGCCGCGTCTCTCTTGGCATCAAACAGGTCAACGACATCTGGGGCGAATGGTTCAAGCAGCACAAAGTCGGCCAGATCGTGAAGGGCAAAGTTTCGCGCATCGCCACCTTCGGCGCTTTTGTCGAGCTCGGCGACAACATCGAAGCTCTCTGCCACAACACCGAAATCGAAGACCGCAAGCGCCGCGACGACGGCCACTCTCCCATGCACCGCACCAGCACCGGCCCGCTCAAGAGCGCCGGTCCGCTCGAGCCTGGCAAGGAGTACGATTTCAAGATCATCAAGATCAGCCCGGAGACGCGCCGCATCGGTTTGAGCTATCGCGCCGCCGCCAAACAAATCGAGCGCAAGGAAATCGAACAATATCGCTCCACGTCAAAGTCCTCATCGACTGCGACGATCGGCGACGCGCTCAAATCGAAATTGTCGGCCCGTTAAGCTCAGTAAAGACCAGGCCGCAACTTTTCATGTAACAAACCGGGCTACGCTTCCCAGGGGTGCTCGGCCGTAAAGTACTAGGGCAACACAATTTCATTTACCTGCGGGTCAATTTAGTGATAGGAAGAAGGGCAACCGGGTGCGTTTCGCCCTGCTAAGCCGTTTCGCACCATGAACCTGCGGGCGCTGCTATTCTGGCTCTGCAACGAGGCATAGGCACGATGACCAAGCAACTTACGCTGACGAAGGCCGACC
This sequence comes from uncultured Acidobacteriota bacterium, assembly GCA_963843265.1. Classification (GTDB taxonomy): domain Bacteria; phylum Acidobacteriota; class Terriglobia; order Acidiferrales; family UBA7541; genus Acidiferrum. The sequence goes on from CAWJJR010000016.1 coordinate 135,678, forward strand.
TCATCCAAGAGGTCGAGCGCATCACGGAGCTCAAGCGCTCCGACTCCGAGACCGTCGTCGAAACGATCTTCGACAGCATCATCGAATCTCTCCAAAAGGGCGACAAAATCGAAATTCGCGGATTCGGCAGCTTCCGCACGCGCCAGCGCCGCGGCCGCATCGGCCGCAATCCCAAAACCGGCGCAAAAGTCGAAGTCCCGCCCAAAAAGATCCCTTTCTTCAAGCCCAGCAAAGAGCTCAAGGATTTTGTGAACAGCTCCGAAGCCGCCGCTTCCGCCGAAGCAGCGTCAGCTCCCGCATCTGGCGACGCCAAGCATCCCTAGTGGCACAGGCTTCAGCCTGTGCTCCTTGGCCTTTGAATTTTCTAAGTTTAAGCCGCACAAGCGTATTTTCAATTCCCCTACGATTTCCATCCCCCCCGAACAGGAGTTCCGGCCCAAGCCTGTAACACCCCATAGCTATTGAAGATCCTGCCGCGGAGCCTTGCGCAAATTCCCTCACCGGAAGAATTGTGTTGACAGAAGATAGTCTGTGTGTTATAGGACACTCAGATGAATTGGTACGACGCTAAAGGCGATCCCGCCGCGCGCTTGCGCCAAGGCAAGCACGCCTTGCTTCGTAGTCTCCGAATCCCTCCCGACGCTCTGCCGGGCTCACTCGCCCTCACGCACCGGCGCTGCGGGAAACCCAACTGTCGGTGCGCCGATGGAGAAGGACATCCCGTTTGGTCTTTGACCTTCCGAGACGATGGCCGGAAGCGCGTCGAGCGTATTCCCGATGAATGGGTGGAGCAGATCCGGCCGCTGGTGGAGCAGGGACGCGAGTTCAAAGACGCTATTGCCGAGGTCTTCGCCGCCAATGCCAAGCTGCTGGCGCTGTGGCGTCGACAGTCCCTGAAGAAGAAGCCCAAGAAGAAATGAGCGGCCCGCGACTCAGCCTGCGCATGGGACTTTTTGGCTGACCATGGGTCTCACCCTGAGAGCGGAAACGTCGAACAGGGTGAGTGAGGTCATCCTCCCGCCGCGCGCGGGCCGCAACGAGGTGTGCCACTGTGGTAGCGGCATCAAATACAAACGGTGCTGTTGGGAACGGGACGAAGCCCTTCGCCGGCAGCTGCGCGGGGCCGGGGTGCCCGCCTGGATCGAGGATTCCCGCGGCAAACTCCATCAATTTGAAAAATACGTTTGTAATGTCTTTGGCCTACCCGATTTATTAGCCAGCTTCGTCGATGCCAGGCGAGCACCGAAAATTCCGACCTTCGACATCGTCAACAGCTTGTTTCACACAGCGGTGCTGCGCATTCCGAGTATCAACGCCTTGGAAGGGGATCTGCAGGAAAGCAATTTTCAGAAGCTCATTGGCCGTGAGCCCACTCCGGATGTGAAGGCCTTCAGTGCCGACGTGGTGGCCAATGTTCTCGACAAACTCGAACTGCACGGCATCCGCAAAGCGAACGATGAAGTGATCAGCAAAGCCGAGCGAAACAAGGCCTTTCGCGACGGCTCTTACGGTGCGTTGCGCTGTGTGGCCATCGACGGCTGGGAACCGTTTTCCTCCTACAATCGGCATTGCCCGAACTGTTTAGTGCGCAGGGTCAAAATGAAGCGACGCACGGGAGAGTTCGAAGAAGTGGAACAGTATTACCACCACTATGTGGTGGCCCTGTTGCTCGGGCCGGTCCTCGATGTGGTGCTGGGGATCGAACCGGTGCTCAACGAGGAAGCTCGCCGCGATAGCAACCCTGAACATGTCGGTCATGAAGGCGAACTGACTGCTGCGCGGCGGCTCATCGATTCCTTGCACGATACCTATGGAGGGTTCATCGACGCCTTGGTGCTCGACGCTCTCTACGCCAATGGGCCAGTGATGACCCAGCTCACCGATTACGGCTACGGCGGCTTCCTGGTGCTCAAGAAGGAAAAGAACGAGCCGCTCAAAGACGCACTCACCCTCTGGATGATGGAGGGACGGTGCGAGAGCTACGAGGATCCGGAGCGGAAAGAGCACATGGAATTTTGGGACGTGGATGATATTGAGACACTCACCACCTACCAAGGAAAAATTCGCGCGATCCGCGCCGTGGTCACCAAGCCGGGCGAAGATCCGTCGACCTGGTGCTTCGCCGTCATCGGGCAGCGAGCGCGCCAGCTCGGTCGCCGCACGGCGCTACAGATCATCCGTTCTCGTTGGCATATCGAAAACACCGCCTTCCACCAATGGATCCGCTACTGGAACCTCGGGCACGTGTTCCGGCACGGACAGAATGCTCTATTGGCCATCCTGCTTCTCTGGATGTTGGCCTTCAATCTCCTTCAGCTGTTCATCTATCGGCGGCTTGGTCGTTGCCGCAGGCCCAAGGACCCTACTGATACCATCCGGCATATCGTCGAGGTCATGCTTCGCGAAGTGGCCACTCTCCCCGAGCCCATTCCTTGGGCGGCTCTTCTCTTCAATAGCAGCTGACGCTGCGCCGGAGCCGCGCTAACTGGGCGGCGCGGACGCACCGGCCCCTAACCAGCCCGCAGCTGCGATGTGGCAGAGGAGGTTCACTCAACAAAACTAAACCCGCTGTTGCGCTGGCGGCCCCGTGCGCTCCGTGCACTTTCTCTTGAGCTCGCTAGCCCATCCGAGTGACGCCGCTGCGGCTTGAAGCGGAACTCCTGCCCCCCCGAAAGCAACCGCACCAGTCTCCACCTCTTTTGCGTTATCCTGTCCGCTCAACTCTCGCTCCTGAGGACGCCTCTCAATGGACTATCTCTGGACTCCTTGGCGCTATCAATACATGTCCCAAGCCACCGCCGGCAAGCAACCAGAATGCATTTTTTGCGACGCCGTCGCCCGCAACGATGATGAGAACACGCTCATCGCCTATCGTGGCGCGAACAGTTTCATTATCCTAAATCGCTTCCCCTACACCTCCGGCCACGTCATGATCGTCCCCTACGCCCACGTCGCCGAATTGAATCTGTGCGATTCCGAAGCCCTCGCAGAAATGATGCACCTAGCCCAGCGCGTCGAAAAAGCCTTCCAAGCAAATTACAAGCCCGACGGCATGAACCTCGGCATGAATCTCGGTAAAGCCGCCGGCGCCGGCGTAGCCGGTCATCTTCATCTCCACGTCCTCCCCCGCTGGTTCGGCGACTCCAACTTCATGACCGTCACGGGCGAAACCCGCGTCGAGCCCGAAGCACTCGGCGTTACCTATCAACGCCTCCGCAAAGCCCTCGCTAGCTAATCTTTTCGCATCGCCGTCAAAGTCGCCCCCAGTCCCAAAATTGTCATTCCGAGCAAAGCGAGGAATCTGCTTTTTTCTTTCTTCTCTTCTCTGCGCTCTCTGTGCACTCTGTGTTAAAAGAACACCGTCGACTTTCAACACGGTCGCGCCGTGAAAGCGTTCCCCGTACCTTTCACACTCCCGCTCCTCCGACTTCAACTTTCAAGTTTGAACCTTCAACCTCTTCCCCTGTCAGCTGTCCGCTGTGAGCTGTAAGCTGCCGGCTCTTTTCTGCGCTAAACTATCCCAACTCATGAATCTCGATCTCACCGAAGAACAATCTCTCCTCCAAAAAACCGTCCGCGACTTTGCCGAATCCGAAGTCCGCCCTCTCGCCAAAGAACTCGACGAATCCGGCCGCTTCCCTCGCGCCCTCTTCGCCAAAGCTGCCGAACTCGGCCTCACCGGCATCGCCCTCCCCGAGTCCGAAGGCGGCGCCGGTTTCGACCACATCTCCTACACCATCGTGATCGAAGAAATCTCCCGCTGCTGCGCCTCCACCGGAGTCATCCTCTCCGTCCAAAATTCTCTCTACGGCGATCCCATCCATCGCTACGGAACGCCCGAGCAAAAAAAGAAATTCCTCGAACCCTACGCCCGCGGCGAAAAAATCGGCTGCTACGCCCTCACCGAGCCCCAAGCCGGCTCCAACGCCGCCGCTCTCCAAACCAAAGCCGTCCTTCGCGGCGACAGATACATCCTCAACGGCACCAAAGCCTGGATCACCAACGGCGGCGCCGCCGATGCCGCCATCGTCTACGTCAACACGCATCCCGAAAAAGGCGAAAAAGGAATCACCGCGCTAGTCGTTGAAAAAGGCACGCCCGGCTTCAAAACCGGCAAAGACGAAAAAAAACTCGGCATCAGCGCCACCGCCTGCTGCGAATTAATTTTCACCGACTGCGAAGTCCCCGCCGCCAACCGCATCGGCAACGAAGGCGAAGGCTACAAAGTCGCGCTCTCCACGCTCGACGGCGGCCGCATCGGCATCGCCGCGCAAGCCCTCGGCATCGCGCAAGGTGCCTTTGAAGCCGCCCGCGCCTATGCCCAGGAACGCCTCGCGTTCGGCCATCCCATCGCGCAATTCCAGGCCATTCAATTCATGCTCGCCGATATGGCCACCGACCTCGACGCCGCCCGCCTCCTCGTCCGCAAAGCCGCCTGGAAGCAAGACGCCGGCGCCCGCTTCAGCATGGACGCCGCCGTCGCCAAACTTTTCGCCAGCGAAATGGCCACCCGCGTCACCCACAAAGCCATCCAGATCCACGGCGGCAACGGCTACTCCCGCGAATATCCCGTCGAACGCCACTACCGCGACGCCCGCATCACCGAAATCTACGAAGGCACAAGCGAAATCCAGCGTCTAGTCATCTCCTCCTGGCTCCTCCGCTCCTAATGGGGAGTGCCGCAGCCCTGCTGCTCCTTTGCGCGGCTCACTCGGAAGGAACAACTCATCTGGGCAAGACCGCGAAATGGTAATATAAGTGGTGACCATCAACTCTGATTTGCAGATGGTGCTCGCACCATGACCACCTACAACAAAATCTACGACGAACCCGCCTACGGTCTCCCGGAAGCCGCCGCTTACCTTAAAGTGCCGCCGGCCACTCTGCGCTATTGGCTCACTGGCTTCAGCAAGCGTCCCGCCGTCATCGCACCAGTCGAGCTGGCGCCGATTCGCCTTTCCTTTTTCAACTTGCTCGAGTGTCACGCTCTCGCCGGCATGCGCAAAATCTACAATCTCCGGCTGCCCAAAGTCCGCGCCGCTTTGCGAAAAGTGGCCGAGAAATTTCCTCAACCTCATCCGCTCGTGAATGAAATCTTCTTGACGGACCGAAAGGACCTGTTCATCCAGCGCATGGGGCAGGTTATCAACGTTTCCCAATCCGCGGATCAGCTCAACCTGGATTTTTACCGCATGCATTTGGAACGCGTCGTAATCGATCCCAAGGGTCTCTTCCACTTCTTCCCGTTTGTCGTCGCCCCGAGTTCGTCCGAGCCAAAAAGCATCGAAATCAATCCCTTCATCGGATTTGGCAAGCCGGTACTTACCGGAGCGGGAATTTCCACTGCTATAATCGCCTCGCGCTTTAACGCCCGGGAATCTGTGACCAGTCTCGCCGAAGAATATGGCTGCACGCCGCAGCAAATCGAAGAAGCCCTTCGCTGGGAGCGCTCCGCCGCTCTCCCCGTCGCCGCCTGACGATTTCGTCCTCTACCTCGACGAAAATCTCTGCAATTCATCCGCGATCCTCGCCACACTCACCAGGCTCGCAGTCCGTTTCGAGCGCCATCTCGCTCACTTCGAGAGAGGAGTTCCCGACGAGGCGTGGCTCCCTCTCGTCGGCTCGAATCGCTGGGCCCTGCTCACCGCAGACAAACGCATCCGCTACAACCTTCTCGAAAAACGCGCCTCCAGCAGCACGCCGTCCGCGAATTCGTCTTCGCCTCCGGCAACCTTTCCGGCCAGGACATGGCCACCGCCCTCGAACTCGCCCTCCCCAAGATGCGCCGCCTATTCCGCACACTCGATCCGCCCTTCGTCGCCTCCATCACCCGCCAAGGCCAAGTCCACCTTCGCTGGCCGAAGGAATAGCCTCATGAAACGCGGCCGGCTGGACAAAACCAATCAGTTTGGGTGATCTTCAAGCTAGGCGCTAAAACCAAGCCGAAGTCACATACTTCAAGAGAGTCGTGGGTCTCCGCCATGAATGTAAAAAAAGAGGTACTGCACCGTCTAGTTTTGGCAAAGTCCATCATATCCGGCGGGTGGGCCGGAGTGCGAATCGGGTGCCGCACCCGCCGGTTTTGCGGGTGCGGGTTTTGAACTGGGCCCTGCCCCCGACTTGCCCTCTGCTCTTCCCGTCTCACTAAACTACAAAAATCCCGCCAGCCCCTTCCATCCACTCCACTTCCCCGTCTCACGTTCGAATGGTAAAGCCAGAGTACTGTAGCTTGACAGTAATCAAAATCCATGCTACCATGTTATATGATTCGGCGCCGCTCCACGCCCCGGCATTCCTTCTACTCAAGATTCACCGCCCCCTACTCCACTACCTTTCTCCGCGCACACGCAGGAAACGCGGCAGACCCTTTCCTCTCATGCGCTTACTTCATAACTAGCGGACACCCCCGGGTGGGTTCAGGAGTCTTCCGTCTTTCTCTGCGCCCTCTGCGCACGGCGCCTGCCCCGACCCAGTCGCGGCGTTAAAACCCACTCGACACGCACGACTACCAGCTATTTCCTTTGGAATGCGCAGTTCCGCAAAATGCCTCGGTAACCCCTTTGGATTCCGCAGTTTCAAAACACAGGACTTAAAAGGCGCTTATGCATTTGACACAGAAGGGTGGTAAGGAGTAGAAATCGCAACGGATTTCGGAATCCTTCCGGACCCGCCAGCCCTGTTATCATGCGTGTGAGATGAAAGTGGGAAAACGAAAATTCGACGATGCCTTGACCAAGATGCTGAGGGCCAAGCCGGAGCCTCGCAAGAAGATAAAGACTCAGGGCCGGCGCGGCCCTAAGACTCCGGTACTAGCGAAACCGTGAGCTTCTTGTAAGGCAGGGCTTTTTCCTTCAGGATGCTCTTGAGCGTGGCATCGAACATCTGCAATTGCTCCCCGCGGCGATTAAATCTAAAGGAAAACTCGTTGCAATAGCGACCCAGGTGCTTTATCGAAACCTTGTGGAAGGTGCCGTAGACGCCGCGCTTGAGCAAGCTAAAAGCGTTCTCAATCGTATTCGTGTGCGTGCCACCCATGCCGTAGGTCCGGCTGTGGTTGATGGTCTTGTGCTCGGCATCGAAGTGCCGCTGGAGATAGATCGCATAGGCAGCGGACTCATCGGTGTAGATGGTGTGCGCATCGGGGCTAATGTGCTCTTCGAGCACGGGGCCGAGTATCTCCATTTTGGCCTCTTTCACCGGAACCAGGCGTAGTTTGCCGCCCCGCTCGATCAGGCCCAAGACCACATCTTTCTTATCCTTCTTGACGTGGGGGCGGCCCTTACGGGGCTTGCGTGCTCCGAGATAGGTTTCATCGGCCTCCACTTCGCCCGAGAGCAGCCCGCTGTCTTGCATGGCCGCCCTGATTCTGTGGCACAGATACCAAGCAGTACGGTAATTCACCCCCAGGTGCCGCTCTATCTGTTTCGCAGAGATGCCCTTCTTGGCTTCGCAGATCAGCGCCAGAGCCATAAACCATTTGGTGAGGGGCAGGTGCGTATCGTTGAAGATCGTGCCGCTCGTCGCGCTGCATTGTTTTCCGCAGGCTAGGCACTGGTAGATCCGTGTGCGCTTGTTCTTGCCCTGCGCTTCGCGGGTAATTTTGGAGATGCGACCAACTTCGCCACAATGCGCACAGCCAGCTTCGCCATTCGGCCAGCGCATGGATTCGATATAGTCCAAGCAATCATCGTCTGTTTTGAATTGGCGGGTTACGTCTATCAGCTTCATGGCTTACGCTTCTTTCGGAGGTAGAGAATCACCACAATCGCCGCTGCGACTATTGCGATTGCGTAGATAGGATTGGGAAACATAGGAAACATGAGCAAACCCTACCAGAAGCGGAAATCTGTGTCACGTACATAATCGCCCTTAAAACACTTTAGAATGAACAGTTACGAAAAAACCGGGGAGGGGGAGGCTCCCCCTCGTCAAAAGGTTCCTCCTCACTCTGTTCTTACCGTCGGCTGTGAGCTGTCAGCTGTCGGCTTTCCCGTTCCGTTATATCCTGTCACCGTGCTCGAGCTCGACTGCGGCCAGGACTTCGACCCCTCTTGCGACGAAGACTTCTTCGCCGCCGCGCCGCCCCGTCCCGCCGTCTGCCTCATCGAGCCTCGCGCCGAACACGCCGAGCCCCTATTGATCCGGACGCAAGATCTGCGCCGCCGCCTCCAGCGTCTCCTCGGCCCTCCCGATCCATCCAGCAAGCGCCTTAATCTCCGCGATCTCGCCCGCGGCATTCGCTACCGCCTCACCGGCTCCAAATTCGAGCAATCCCTCGCCTACTACCAAATCGCCAGACATCTTTTCCCAAAGCGCTATCGCAAACTCATGCGCCTCCGCCCTCCCGCCGTCCTAAAAATCAGCCTGCGCAACGCCTATCCGCGCTGCTACGTCACGCGACGCATCCCCGTCGACGAAACCGGCGCTCCCACCGCTGGCGCCTACTACGGCCCCTTCCCTTCCCGAAAATCCGCGCTCTCTTTTTCCGAGCAGGCGCTCGACCTCTTCAAAGTCCGTCGCTGCCAGATCAAAATTCGCCGCGATCCCACTTTCCCCGGCTGCATCTATTCCGAAATGAAAATGTGCCTCGCCCCGTGTTTCGCCGGATGCACCAAAGAGGAATACGACGCCGAAGTGCAGCGCCTCGTGCAGTTTCTCGACACCAGCGGCTATTCGCTTCGCGCCACGATCGAAACCGACCGCGAGCGTGCCAGCGCCGATCTCGATTTCGAGCGCGCCGCGCAACTTCACAAGCGCATCGAAAAACTCGACGACGCCCTCCGCCTCCTTCCCGAACTCGCCCGCCGCATCCAGAATCTCAACGCCGTGATTCTCCAGCGCGCCGCCGAAGACCAATCCATCGGCGTCTTCGCCGTTCACGCCGGGCGCCTCGCTGAACCTTTCTTCCTCCGCTTCGCCGAAATCGCCAGCCAGCCCCGTTCCGCCGAACACATTTTCAAAGATTATCTGGAAGGCCAAGCCGCCATCGCACCGCAAAACGCCGAGAAGCCCGCCGCATCCGCAACCACCGCACGCGAAGAATTAAGCGAGCATCTCGCCCTCCTCTCCCGCTGGTTCTATAGCAACCCCCGCGAAGGCGAGATTTTCTTTCGCGAAAAAGACTGGCCTTACCGTAAAATTCTTCGAGCCTGTTCGCGCCTCCTGAATCCGAAATCCACAGAACCGCCGACAAGCGAACCCGCCGCGAGCGGCAGTCCATCGCCGTAAGGACATTAACGTTGTAGGGGCACGACATGTCGTGCCCTCTTGGGGTGATCGCAAACGATAAGGACAAAATGACCAAATCCGCCACACTCGAAGCCACAAAACGCTACGCCAATCGCTTTGCCGGGCGCGCCGCCAACGGCCATTTTCGCGAAGCACATGGCCTGGTGATTTCCTCGCTGGGAATCGGTACCTATCTCGGCCAGCCGGATCCGAAGGTCGATGCCAATTACACCACCGCTATCGTCGCCGCCGCCGAATCCGGCATCAATTTCATCGACACCGCCATCAACTACCGTTTCCAGCGCAGCGAGCGAAACATCGCCGCCGCCATCAAGCAGCTCGCCACAAAAGGATTTTCCCGCGAGGAGCTGGTGGTCTGCACTAAAGGCGGCTATCTCACCCCCGACGGCGCCATGCCCGAGGATCCCAACGAATATTTTTTCCACGAGTATATTCAGCCCGGCGTCCTTACCGCGAAAGATATCGTCGCGGGCTGCCATTGCATCACGCCGCGCTTTTTGGAAAATCAGCTGGACCGCAGCCTGCGCAATCTCGAACTCGATTGCGTTGACGTCTACTATCTCCACAATCCCGAAACGCAGCTCAGCGAAGTTTCCCGCCCCGATTTTCTCGAGCGTGTGCGCGATGCTTTCATCTTTCTGGAATCCGCCGCCGAGGCGGGCAAAATCCAGTTCTACGGCATGGCCACCTGGAACGGCTTCCGCCGGGAAGCCAAAGCGCACGACGCCATGCAGCTTGCGGAATTCGCCCAGATCGCCGCGGACATCGCGGGAGAAAAACACCGCTTCCGTTTCGTCCAGCTTCCCTTCAACATGGGAATGACGGAAGCCCTGACGCTCGGCAATCAATCCATTGGCGGAAAGGACCGCACCGTCATGGAGGCCGCCAGCGAATTGGGAATCACACTAATCGCCAGCGCTTCGCTGCTGCAAGGCCAGGTCGCCCGCAATTTACCGGCATTCGTTGCCCAGGCGCTCGGCCTCGAAAATGACGCCGAGCGCGCCCTGCAATTCGTAAGATCGTCGCCGGGAATCACCACGGCACTGGTGGGCATGTCTCACGTCGAGCACGTCCACGCCAACGCGAAACTCGTGAACGTCGCGCCCGCCACCGTGGACCAGTTCACCGAACTCTTTGCGCGTGGCGAAGGCGCTTAATGATTGCTGGTAAGGCGTTACGCATAGCCCCCTAGGGGTGGGGCTTGGCCCGCCTCCGTTGACCGATGACACGATCCCACTGCCGTGCTCGATTTCAATTGCCCGCCTCCGACAATCGTGGAGTCACCCACGCGCTGATGGCTCGATCAACCTGGTCGAGCTTTCCCGCGAAAAAGTGATCGGCGTCTTCGACAAGAATCAATTTGTTTTCTCCCGGCAGAGATGCGACCAAGCTTTTAATCTTTTCCCTGGCTCCATAAATATCGTTGGCTCCGTGCACGAAGAGCTTCGGTTTCTCGCACCGCAACAGATAAGAAAAATCCACATTGTTCACTGGCGCTCCCAGCCCGATAAGCGATTTCACGCGCACATCTTCGCAACCCACTCGAAGTCCGACCCAGCACCCGAAACTGAATCCGCACACAAGCAGAGGAATGCTTGGAAATTCCGCCGCGAGAAAATCGAGTGCGACGCGCACATCATCCCGTTCGCCTTCGCCGCGATCGTGTTTTCCTTCGCTCAATCCCGTTCCGCGAAAATTGAAACGCAAAACGGGAAGTCCAAGCGCGTCCAGGGATTTCGCCGCTTGGTAAACGACTTTGTTGTGCATCGTCCCGCCAAACAGCGGATGCGGATGGCAAATGACCGCGGCCATCGGCGGCGCACCCCTGCTGGGACTCCACAAAATGGCCTCCAAGCGGCCAGTGGGCCCGGCCAGAAACAGACTGCGAGATTCGTGCATTGCGCTCATGGACACCGTCAAAGAAATGCGAGTTTAGCGCAACAAGGTGAAAAGACCGAATTCCTCGGCGAACCGTTGCGCGCTTTCATCGATCCGGCAGATGCGCGGACCGTCGCGACGGCGCGCGAACTGTTCCAAGTTGAACGCGGAAAAGGAGGACCACGCCCAGTGCTGCTGCATCCGACGATGCGGGGGTAACAGTACTACCCAAAACGCGCGATGCTCGGAAATATATCGTACGGGTCCCAAACCCTGGTACTAGGACATAATTTTCTGACTTTCGCGTTGCAGTTTGCCAAGGCCAATGTTAGCGTTCCTCAAATTCCAGCCCCAGGGGGAGGAGCGATGAGCGACGGAGCCGACCGCCGCGAAGCACGGCGTTTTAACATGACGCTGCCGCTGCGCGTGCTTCCTCACGAACCTCATGAGCACACCTTCGAGGCGCAAACGCGAGACGTCAGTTACCGCGGACTTTACTTCCTCGCGGAGAAAAATTTCGATATCGGTAGCGAAATCGAATTCGTCATCACCTTGCCGCAACAAGCGACGCAATCAAACGAAGTGAATATCCGCTGTCTCGGCCAAATCGTCCGCGTCGAGCCCACCAACAACGGGCGCATGGGTGTCGCGGCGAAAATCGAACGCTACGAATTCATGCCGGCTACGGCCACTGCTGCGTAATTTATATTATTTTTCTCCCTAGTTGCGCGCCCCGCGCGTTCGGAACGCCAATTTCGCCCTAATCCTGCCGCTCGCTTGCGGCCGCGCCGTGCGAGTACAATGACGGGGGCCGTCCATTCCGCATCAAATGAACTGCGGCTCGTTTCACCGCGGAGGAAGTCATGTATCACTACGACGCGAGCCTTGCGCTCGAGGAATTGAAAGAGGACGCGCTTCTGCCGCATCCCGTCAAGCTGCGCGACATGATCCTGCGCACGCAGCTTGGCCCCGAAGAAGCAAAAGTGTTGAACCACGAATTCCAGGATTACCTGACGCGTTTCGGCGAGCTGCAAAGTGTTGCGCGCGGTGTCCTAGAAAAGATCGCCGCCGGCCGCCGCAAAGCGTCTTAAAGACGGCCACGGCGGCCGCTCCGGATCGCGCGGGCAACAAAATGTGTGCGCCGCCAGGACAATTCTGAAGCCGCTCTCATTGATCGCCCGAAATGCACCCGGGCTGGTAGACTGACCTAGCCATGAAGAAAAATATAGACCGTGCTCGCGCTGCGAGCGGACTTGAAAGCTTGTCCCCATGCGACGCAACACACTTTTGATCGATGCCGACGACACGTTGTGGGAGAACAACGTGTTTTTCGAAAAATTGATCGAGGATTTCATCACCCTCGTTGAGCCGTGCGGCTACACGCGCGCCTACATCCGGCACATCCTGAATGAGACCGAGCGAAAAAACATCCGCCAGTACGGCTACGGCGTGCGCAGCTTCGGCCGCTCGCTGGAAGAAACGTACTTGAAACTGGCGGATCAAATGGTCCGCCGGGAAACGCTGGCGCAAATTCACAGCCGCGTTGTGGATCTGGAGCGCACGCCGCCGCAAATCTTAGATGGCGTTCCGGAGACGCTGGCCTATTTGACCGAGCGGCACCGCCTGATTTTGTTCACAAAAGGAGAACCGGCCGAACAGGCGGCGAAGGTCGAACGCTCCGGATTGCAGGGCTTTTTCGAATTTATCGAGATCGTTAGCGAAAAAGATCCGGAGACTTACGGCAGCCTGGTGCGCAAGCACAAAATCGTGAAATCGCAAGGCTGGATGATCGGCAACAGCCCGCGCAGCGACATCAACCCCGCGATGAAGATTGGGCTCAACGCCGTGTACATTCCGCACCAGCATACCTGGCAGCTGGAGCACGAGCCTGTCATGGCGGGCGCGGGCAAACTGGTCATCGTGCCCGCGTTTCGCGAGCTGCGCGGCCACTTCTAGTTCGATTTATTGAGCCTCGGGAGATATAGAGTCGCGCGAGGCGCTGGGAAAAGCGGCAGCGGGGCTGCCGCACTCCACATCGCGGCCCGCTGATTTTCCAATTTGGATGTTGGATACGATGGAGCTTTGCGTGAGTCTAATTCTTCCATGCCACGCAAAGGAGACTCTTATGGCAACTCCCGGTATTTCCACTAGCACCGACTGGCGGCAGGAATGGTTTGAGTTTGAGGACGCGACGTATCTGAATCTTGCGGGACAGTCGCCAATGCCCAAGGTTTCGCTACGCGCACTACAAGCGGCGCAGGAATGGAAGAAATTCCCGCATCACAAGCCGGACTCGACTTTTTTTGAAATTCCCAACCGTATTCGCGCGTCGCTCGCAAAATTGATCGGCGGCAAACCAGAAGAGATTGCGATTACGACGGGAGCGAGCACAGGAGTAGCGGCAGTTGCCTATGGATTGGAGTGGAAGCCGGGCGACGAAGTCATCACCACGAAGGGAGAATTTCCGCTGCAGTACACGGTGTGGAAGCCGATGGAAGAGCGCGAAGGCGTGAAGCTGAAAATCGTCGCTCCGCGCGAACGATTTATTACCGCCGATGATTTGATTGCGGCGATGACGCCGCGCACCCGCATCGTTTCCGTGAGCCTGGTGCGATTCAATGACGCCTCGCTGCTGGATGCGGCGCGCGTGGCCGAAGCTTGCCACGCGCAAGGCGCCTTGTTGCTGCTCGACGCAAGCCAGTGCTGCGGCACGGTTCCGATGGACGCGAAGAAACTCGGCGCCGATTTTGTCGTCAGCGCAGGATACAAGGGACTGCTCGGCCCGTTCGGCACCGGATTTTTCTGGGCGAGGAGCGAACAAATCGCCAAGATGCGGCCGGGGCCGTTTTACTGGATGGCGGTGGCGGGCTCGGATAATTTTGCTTCGCTCAATTTCGATGATCCGAAACCCGCCGCGGCGGCGAAGCGCTGGGACACCGCGGAGCCGGCCAGCTATTTCAATTTCAATCTCGTAGCGATGGATGCTTCGGCGGATTTTGTTTTGCGTGTGGGGGCGGAAACGGTGGCAGAGCACTGCCGCGGTTTGATCGAGTTCATGTACCAGCGACTTCCGAAGGACCGTTGCATTCCGACGAGTCCATTGGACCCATCAAAGCGCGGTGCATATGGATGCTTCGCGGCGCGCACGCCGGAAAAAACGGCCGAGCTTTATCAGAAATTGCGCGCGGAAAACATCATCGTGAGCCTGCGCGAAGGAAATATTCGCGTGTCCCCGCATCTCTACAACACGGAGCGCGATATCGACCGGCTGATTTCGGTGATCACCGCGTGAGCGCCGAAAATAGTTGGCCGCGGGTGGCCGTTGTCGGAGCGGGCGCGGTGGGCGGGTATTTCGGCGGCATGCTGGCGCGGGCGGGTGCGCCTGTAATGATGATCGGCCGCGCGGCGTTCGTTGAGGCCGTCCAAAAAAACGGGCTCTTTCTCGACACCACGCAGTTCAAGGAAAGCGTGCGCGTTGAGGCGTCGACGGAATTGAAAGATGTTCGCGGCGCGGAGATTGCTCTTTTTTGTGTGAAGACGATTGACAACGCTGCGGCATCTCGGGAACTCGCGCCGCTTCTTGCTCCGGGAGCGATTGTTGCGAGCCTTCAGAATGGCGTCGACAATGCGGAGCAGATTCGCGCGGCCTCCGGTATCGAAGCGTTGCGCACGGTCGTTTATGTAGCGGCGTCGGTCCCCGAACCGGGCCGCATAAAGCACTCTGGGCGCGGCGACCTTGTCGTCGGTCCGCGCAGCGCATCGAGCGAGCGGTTCGCAAGCGTGTTCGAGCGCGCCGGCGTCGGCTGTCGCATCTCCGACAATATCGAAGGCGAACTCTGGACCAAGCTCACTTGGAACTGCGCGCTGAACGCCGTTTCAGCACTGGGACGCGCGCAGTATGGACAAATCGCCGCGAGCACCGACGCGCGAAAACTGGTCGAAACCGCCGTCTACGAAATTTTAGCCGTCGCGAAAGCGGCGGGTATCCATCCGCCGGGATTTGAAGATCCGCAAGTGGCGCTGGCCGGCGCTTTCAAGATCGCCACGCAGTTGGCGGAGGCGTATTCCTCGACCGCGCAAGACATGATGCGCGGCAAACGGACCGAAATCGATTCGCTGAACGGCTACATCGCGCGGCGCGGCGCCGAACTCGGCGTGCCCACTCCGGTCAACCGCGCCCTCTTCACGCTGGTGAAACTCGCGGAAGGCAGCGCCGTATCGGGTTGACTTGTTGTAATTTATAAGTTACAATGAATCAATGGTCGAAGTTCGCCACTACGTCAGCCCCGCTGGGCGCGACATTTTCGACGAGTGGCTTTCACAACTGCCCGATCTCCGCGCACAGGCCAAGATTGCAGTGCGCATTGACCGGCTGGCAGCAGGAAACGCCGGAGACTGCAAGGCTTTGCGAGGTGGATTGTGGGAATTGCGAATCGATTGGGGACCGGGCTATCGAGTTTATTGCGCGACGGCAGGCAAAGATCGCGTGCTGCTGCTCAACGCTGGCGATAAGCGAAAGCAGGGTGCAGATATCGAGCGAGCACTCGGCTATTTGAAGGATTACAAGGAAAGGACCAAAACAAAATGAAGCGAAAATCGAGCATTCCGCATGATGACGCGATGGTCCGGCGCCTCCGAAAAGATCCGAAATTCGCAGCGGAATATCTTAAGGCGGCCTTGGAGGAGTCCGATGAACCACGCGTACTGCTCGTGGCGTTGCGGCGGCTTGCGCAAGCGCACGGCATCGCGAAAGTCGCGAAGCGCGCTGGCATCGAGCGTGAAAGTCTCTATCGAGCGTTATCGGAAAAAGGTAATCCGAGGCTGTCCACGCTGGTCGCCGTGACCAAGGTCATCGGATTGCGACTAACCGTCGAGGCAGCTCGATGAAATAGCGTGCCGCTGCGAAACGGAGCTTAGCGGTTATCGGCGATTTTGAAGGGGACGTGGACGATGGCTTCGAGAGCTATGGGTACTCCGGCTTTCATGGCGGGGCGGAATTTCCACTGACTGAGGGCGCTTTTGGCGTTGGCGTCGAGGACGGGGTCGACGCTGCGAACAACTTGAACGCTGTCGACGGAGCCGTCGGCGCGGATGACCGCGTAGAGAATGACTTCGCCTTCGACATTTTGATCGATCAGGTCGGGCGGATATTTGGGATCGACCTTGTGGATGGGAGCGAGACCCGTTAAATCCGCAGCCGGGTCTCCTGGACGATACGCACCGGAACCAAGCTCCGAGAAATGCAGAATCCAGCTTCCGCTGGCGCTGTTGAGGTTCGCCATTTGGACGTTGAGCGTGAAGACGCGCTTGTCGGCGAAAATCTGTTCGGGTTTGGCGCCGGGCGGAAGAATGGCGAAATTGGGAGGGCCGGTTCGTTCGGGTGCGCGCTCAGAACTGGCGTCGGGGCGGGCGGTCAGATCGCGCGAGGATGGCAGAATTAGTTTTAAGTGTGTACCGCCCGAACCAGAGACAACGACGTTCGGCTTGGGGTTTCCGCCGCTGATGCTGATGCCGACAGGACTTTTCCCGCCTCCTTCTGCGCCTGCAGATTCGCTGGGCGAGCCGCCTGCTCCGGCGGATTTTTTCCCTTCCGGCGACATGGAAATGCGCGCAGCGAGATTTCCGGCGGGCGGCTGCATATCGGGCTTTGGTGGCGCTGGTTCAGCAGAAAGAGCGATGAGAGTGGAGGAGCTGGCCCCGGAGGGTTGCGCTGCGGAGAGTTCCGGCGCGGCAACGGAGTCACCGGTTTGGCGTCGCTCGGCTACGCGGGGCGCGGCGCCGGCATTCAAGTCGAGTTTCGGACGAGCGGGGCCGTTTTCCGTTGGCGCAAGCGTGATATCCGCTGGCTTCTGCTCGAAGGCGGGCACGTCGGGCAAGGGAGTTGCTCTTACGGTGGCCACACGATGCTCGCGGGGATGCAGCTTCGCCAGATCTTGCGCGCTGATTTCAATGTGCGGGCGTGGAGGAGCCGCGGCAGCCTGCAATTGAACGATATTGGGCAAGTTTGGAGGAAGTTTTGGCGCGATCTGCGGCGCAGCGGGATTGATGAGCGTTTGCCGCGGACTATTTCGACGGACCGGATCCGTGATGATGCGCTGGCGCGGATGGAACGCGTCGGCTGCTTTGGGAGCGACGGATTTATTTAGCTCGGCGTGCAGAATGGGTTTGGGCTTTGCGACGGGAATTTCGAGCGTTGGAAAATCTTCGATCGGGCCGGACCAGGTGAGCTGTGTGTTGTCGAATGCCGAATTGTGCGGCAGCGCAGTGTTGAATAGCGAAAACGGAGATAGGACAAAGGCTACGTGCCAAAGGGCGGCAGCTGCCACGGCGCGCCACGGTATGCGGCGTTCGATCCAGCACTCTTTGAAATAATCGGCGCCGAGGAGATTTTTCGGAACGAGCGGCCAAGAAAAGAGAGTGCGGATGTTGCTGGCGACGCCTTGATGGAAGTCGCCCCAGGCAATGCCGAGCTTGGGCTCGACAAACATGGGCTCGGGCGCAGGCGTAGCTTCAGGGATGGGAGCCATGCGCGCAGCCGTGGCCGCGCCGCCTTGTCCCAAGAGGTTGTACCCACCATTGACCTGGCCCAGAGACATGAAGTGACCGATTATACCGTGGCTGAGCGAAATACGCGCGGCTCATCGCTGTTCAGAGCTGGGAACACTGGTCCGTGCGGCAGATTGGATAGATGCCGCACTGCGGGGCGAACGATGTATGGCGAGGCGGATTAAACGTCGGAAGTTAAACGCTCGCGCTGGCCGGACGGCGTTGCCGGTAGTGAATTAGGAAAGCGAAGAGAATGGCGAGGACGCAGAGCACAGTCACGACACACCAAAAATGGAAGGCAGCGTCTGTCGCGTCAATATAACCCCTCGCGCCAATCGGAAGTTGCATTTCCTCAAGATACCTACCGAGTTCCGGGATCTGGCCCTTGTCGCCTGAAACGGTGAAACGCTGAAGAATCTGGGAGTAGGGCCGGTAGGTTACGTAAAGCATGACGCTGGAAAGCAAAGCTCCCAGTGCGCTGCTAAAGCAGACCGCCAGAGTCAGCGGGCTGGTGACAAATGACCTTGGCTTCACGGACCCGCCTCGGACGAGAATCCCGAGGGTGCAAGTCAGCAGTAGCAGCGCGCAAAAGAGCAGCGCGAATCCTGAAGTCCGCGCAATGAGTGCATTCCAGCGAGTGAGGTCGCCGCCGAATTCCTCGCTGCGCCTTCGGCTAAGTTCGCGCTCGTCAGTTTTCTGGATCTGGTCCGCAAGCGAAGCGTAAAACGCGGCTTGCGACTTGTCACCTTTTCTCAGGCTGAGCGCGGCCAGCCTCCGGGAAGCTTCGCTGGTGTCTCGCCCGAGAAAGAAAAAACCGCCTTCCGGCTGAATCAGCTGACCGAATCTTGCAACCTCAAAATATTTTTGCGTTGCGCCGGCGACGTCGCCTTTCTCCTCGAGAGCTTGGCCGGATTCAAGAAGCGTTTTCGCATACTGTGAAGAATCCCAAGCGGAGTAGCTGGGCAGGCTGTAGAACCAGCGATCCGTGAGGGCCACGAACGGATCCCGAATGTGATACCGCAAGAGCACTCTGCGATCGAGCACCGTTAGACGCTCAACGTAACTGTCGAGTTTTTGGGACTGAAAAGCAGCCGCCATCGCGTTTTGCCAAGTGGCGGATTTGTGCTCACTGTAGATTGCTGCAGTTCCGGCCTCGGCCGTTGCACCGTCAATCTTCTGAGCGACTAATAGATGAGGGAGCGCGTTCTGTGGATCCCATTGTTCGAGCAAGGAAACTCGACGGTCTATCTCGGATGGCGATAAATACGCTGTGCCGGCCACTCCATAGAGCCAGGTGAGATTTGGGTCGAGATGAACGGCCTCGTCGGCCAAGCGGACGCCCTCGGATTGATCGGTGCGGGCTGCCACAAAGGCGAGAGCTTCGGCGTCGTGATTTTGTTCGGCTTTTTGCGCGAGGGCCTGCAATTCGGAATCTGGTTTGCGTCCAAGCCAGCGCTGATTGACGTGTAGCACGTCGTGCCATTGGGCGAGAGAAACTTGGAAGGCTTGGCGGAAAACGGGCGCGAGGAAAAAGAGCAATGAAGCGGCGAAGCATGCGGCCGTCGCGGTTAGAGTGGCTTTGCGCATGGGAAGCTCCTTGGCGAAAAGTTCGCTGGCGGAAGAAACGGTGCGGCGATGGCTGCCGGGAAGGATTACGGCGAGCACGGTGTGCTTTGCGAGAACTCCCGCGCCGCCGACGGCCCACAACAGAGCCGACCAGTTTCCTTCCACGTGATGGAGCTCGCTGAGCATGCCGCGGCCCCAGTCGAGCGTGTCGTGAGGCGCGATCCAGATCGCGAAACGCAAAAGCAGAATGGCGAGGCTGCGCGGAAAGGCGATGGGCATCATGCTTTGCCTCCGCTGAAAGCGGCGCGGTGGGCACGTGCGGCGGCGCGCGCGGCGGAGGGTGAAGTCGCTTGCTGGGCGCGGGCCAGTGCGGCGCCCTTGGGAGTGAGGCGGTAGGTGTGGCGCGGCGGGACGCCGTCTTCGGTGGTGACCCACTTGGTTTCGAGCAGCGAGAATTTGGCTAGGCGCATGAGAATGGGATAGAGCGTGCCGGATTTGAGGCCGGTTTCGCGGCTGAGCTCGTAGCCGTAGCGCCAGGCGGTCGGGCGCTCGATGAAGCGTTCGAGGACGCGCAGCGTTTGCGGGGATAGGCGAGGGGTTTTCATGTTCACAGCTAAAGTCTACATATATAGAGAATATTGTCAAGCATCTCTTTTTCGAGAGTTCCGAACCGTTAACTCGGGTGCTTCGATGTTTTGGGTAGCGAGTGGCCTTCCTCATCTTTTGAGGAGGGGAATTGCTATTTCTGTATCAGGGTCAGAGACAGGCCGGAAACGTCCTTCTCTACCTCCACCTCGACTCTTGTGGTGAACCACTTCGCGTTGTCGTCCCCGTCGACGCTGACGATTGCCCAATATTTGCCAGGCAAGACGTGTGGGAACAGAAAACTGCCGTCCGGAGACAAATCCACCCCGTAGCCCAGGCTGAGGAGGAACTGCCCTGCGCTGACTAGTAAAACCTTCGGTTGAATCTGTGCGCTTGGAATGGAAGGGATAGAGACCGAACCAGAAACGGAATAGGAAGGCTGAAAAGGTACTTCAAGAAGTAAGTTGTCGATCGGCTGCCCGTTTTTCAGGATGACGGTTTTTGCATCCGAGAACGTTGTGACCCCCGGATAAAATCCTAAAGATGTTGGAGCATCATCGGTAGTGCCAACGTACAGCAGATAATATTCGCCCGGCGCGATGTTTTTGGCGCAAAACGACCCATCGTTGGCGATTTCGGCCCCATCGGTGGGAACGGGCGATTTGTTGCCTTTGCCGATCAGCAGAAGACTATTCTCGGTGGAACTGGCTTGGCTGCTATTCACGACGTGCCCGCAAAGTCTGGTGGAAGGTGGAACAGGATTATCCCTGTCGGGAGAAACTGGGGGCTCGCCACGCAGGGCTGCGAGATCCGCCTTGCGGTCTTCGAGCAAACCCGTCCCAGCACAGATGTTGGTGGAGAGATTGCCTGATTGGTCCTTCCACGCATAGACGAGGTATTGTTTGCCGACTTCAAAAGGATAGCCACAATCTCCGCCGCCCATGCCAGTTGTCAAATCTACTGTCTTCCCTTGCTGGCTCGCATACGAGCCGGAGACATTGAAAGTCACGAGCATGTATGGCGAATCTTGATCGATGTCTGCTGAAATGAGCTCGCCGGGCTTCGCGTCGAAGAGCGAACCTTTGAGCTGAGCATTCGTGACTGTACCTTCAAAGACTATTTCATCCTTCCCGGGAGTGCGTACGACCGGATTGACGGTTCTATCCGGTCCAGGTGGCGGGGGTGGCACGCAAGAGCAAGCAAGTGCCGATCCTGGTGTGATTGCAAAGCTCAAACAAAGAAGTGCTGGCCAATAAGAACTCATTGCTGTCCTACCTAACGACGAGTGTAACCAAAGAAATAGGTACATGGGATAGAAAAATGTCTGCGGCTTCATTGCTCATCCCGAACTAAAAAAGGAAAGAGAAGTGTCGCCTTGTTTTAGGAGGCGGGTGCGGCGGAGTTGGCCGGATTGGTCGGGGAGTTGGAATTTGTGGTGGTGCTCGAAGATGACGAGAGCGTTGGGGGCTAGGAAATTGGCGGAGCTGGAGGAGAGGAATTCTAGGACGCGGGCGTAGTCGGCGTGGGCGGCGTAGGGAGGATCGACGAAGACGAAATCGAACGGCGGAGTGGACGGAGTGTGGCGGGCGGCGAGTTTTTGGAGGGCGGTCAGGGCGGCGGCGGCGAGGATGGTGTAGCCGGTGGTGATTTTGAGGGAGTCGAGATTTTGGCGGATGAGTTTTGCGGCGGGCGCGTGATTTTCGATGAAGGTTACTTGGGCGGCGCCCCGGCTGAGGGCTTCGATGCCCACGGCGCCGGTGCCGGCGAATACGTCGAGGAAGCGCGAGCCTGCGACCGCGGGGCCGAGGACGTTGAAGAGCGTTTCGCGCAGGCGGTCGCTGGTGGGACGGAGAGCGAGGCCTTTCAAGCTCTTCAGTATGCGGCTGCGATATTTGCCGGCGATGATGCGCATAGCGCAAGTATGGTACACGGATGCAGGCCAACAGTTCGGTGCCCACGGGAAGTTCCGCCGCGAACCGGATCGTGCGGCTGATGGGCTTCCGTTCGCGCAAGGATCGCTTCATTCACGGATACGGCGAAGACCGTTGGTGGGTCGTTGCCACGGAGTGTGTGGAATCGGCGGCGGATCGAAAGGTTTTTCGGAGAAGGCCAGAACGGCGGCTAGGCAATCTGGATTACGACCTATCTTGGCATGTCTCCATTCCAACCAGCCTTGATGGGATCGAAGCGCTGAGCCCCCTCATCCACGAGAGTGTTCTGACCCAGAGCTACCTCCCAAAGACCGCCGCGTTTTACCACGACAAACGTATCTAGCTGGCTGCCCATGGGAACCGGCCGCGGCCCGAGACCATCTGGCAACGTCATCTCGCCGCTACCAGTCTGGATTGCTATCACTACGGCTACTTCCGGGGCGATCATTCGGACAGTCAAATCATGAAGATCGATCTGCTCTCTCGGAAACATGACTCGGTGAAACACGCCAAGCGCCTTAACGATGTCGGGCCTTCCGTGCCAGCGCGTTCCAAGAACATTAATCAAGTCAGCGTCTTCAGTGAAAACGTCTCCCATTTCCTTCATGTTGTGATGATTCCAAGCATCTCTAAAAGCCATGACAGCGAGTCGAATGGCGGAGTCCTCCGGCGTATTCTTGGCAGGCGCATTCGTTCCCGTAGAGCAAAACATCACGAAAAGCGCGAACGCGATAAAACGGCTGATAGGCGGCACTAGACAGTCTCCTCCGTAGGATTGCGATCCCGACTTCTAAAATGCGTTGACAAGAACTATAGCCGAGCCGGCTATCAACTCAATCAAAAATGACGTGCATCGTCAGCCGATGCGGGCTAGGTGGTAGCGGCGTTGCCATTCGGCGGGGAGCATCCGCAAGAGGCGCTGTAACGCGACGGAGTGTTGGGCGTCGTCGGCTAGGGCGAAGGCTTCGCGGCGGGCGGCTTCGAGGAGGTCTTTGTCGCGGAGAGGGTTGGCGATGTGGAAGCCGAGGTCTCCGGATTGGCGGGTGCCGAAAAATTCGCCGGGGCCGCGGAGTTGGAGATCGGTTTCGGCGATCTCGAAGCCGTTGGCGGTGCGGACCATGGTTTCTAGGCGAGCGCTAGCAATGTCGGGCGCAGGCGCTGCGCGGCCAGCGTCCGTTGCACTCGCTGAGCGACTCGTGCCTCCCGAAACCCCTGAGCGGCCGACGGTCATGCGCGCGGGAGCGACCAGGATGCAGTGGGATTTGGCGGCTCCGCGGCCGATGCGTCCGCGGAGTTGATGGAGCTGGGCGAGGCCGAAGCGTTCGGCGTGCTCGATGACCATGGCGGTGGCGTTGGGGACGTCGACGCCGACTTCGATGACAGTGGTGGAAACGAGGATTTGGGTTCCGTTTTTGCGGAAGCTTTCCATGACGGCGTCTTTTTCTTCGCTGGAGAGGCGGCCGTGGAGGAGGCCGAGCCTCAGTTTTGGAAAGACTTCTTTCGAGAGGCGCTTGTATTCGTCGATGGCGGCTTTGAGTTCGAGCTTCGATTCTTCAATTACCGGATAGACGATGTAGGCCTGATGGCCGGCGGCAACTTCCTTGCGAAGAAATTCCCAGACGCCGGGGAGATGCGGCTCGGAGGTGAGGCGCGTTTGGATGGGTGTGCGGCCGGGCGGGAGCTCGTCGAGGACGGAGACGTCGAGGTCGCCGTAGAGCGTGAGCGAGAGCGTGCGCGGGATGGGAGTGGCGGTGAGGACGAGGACGTGCGGTGCGTGGCCGTGCGCGGCGGCTTTGTCCATAAGGCGTTTGCGCTGGAGGACGCCGAAGCGGTGCTGTTCGTCAATGGCGACGAAGCCGAGGCGCGCGAATTGGACCTGGTCTTCGATGAGCGCGTGCGTGCCGACGACGAGCTGGGCTTCGCCGGTGCGGATGCGTTCGAGCGCGGCGGTTTTTTCGGCGTGCTTGAGGCCGCTAATGAGCAGCTCGACTTTGTAATTGCCGGGAGCGAGGATGCGGCGCGCGGAAAGATAATGCTGCACGGCGAGAATTTCGGTGGGGGCCATGAGGGCGGCCTGCGTGCCGTTTTCGATGGCGATGACGGCGGCTTGGAGAGCGACGATGGTTTTGCCGCTGCCGACGTCGCCCTGGAGGAGGCGGTTCATGGGCGCGGGTTTTTCGAGGTCAGCGACGATTTCCTTCAAGACTTTGAATTGAGCGGCGGTCGGCTTGAAGGGGAGGATGCGCTTGACGGCTTCGCGGACTTTTTCTTCGCGGACGCGGAAGGCGATGGCGTTTTCCTTGCGGGTGGCCTGGCGGTCGAGAGCAAGGCTGAGTTGATAGAGGAAAAATTCCTCGAAGATGAGGCGCTGCTGCGCGGGCGTGCGAAAAATGTTGAGCGCATCGAGCGATTCGTCCGCGGCGGGAAAGTGGACGTGGATGAGAGCTTCGCGGCGCGAAGGGTAGCCGAGGCGGGCGCGCAGCACTTCGGGGAGAATGTCGGGGACGGTGCTTTCGACGAGTTGCTGGACGGCGGCGTACATGGCGCGGCGAATCTGGCGTGAGCCGAAGGTGCCGATGGCTTCGTAGATGGGAACGATGCGGCCAACTTCGGTGGAGTCCGGCTCGCCGTCGCCGAGCATCTCGAGCTGCGGATTGATCATTTCGAGGCGCGCGGGGCGGAGCTTATCGATTTCGGCTTTGCCGTGAAGGACGAGGAGCTGGCCGGGCTTGAGGCGGCCTTCGAGGTAGCCGCCGTGAAAAAATTTGCAGGGGAGGAGGCCGCCGGCGGCGTCCTGAACGAGGAGATGGTAGATAGCGTTGTGGACGAACTTGTTGGGGATGGCCTGGCCGCTCATGACGCGGGCGCGAATGGTGTAGACGCCGTTGGGCTGGATGTCCTTGATGTTGGAGAAATGGATGCGGTCTTCGTAGCGGAAGGGGAGATAGCCGAGCAGGTCCTCGAAAGTGTAGATGCCGCGCTTGGCGAGGAGTTCGGCGCGCTGCGGGCCGACGCCTTTGATCATGCGGACTTCGGTGGAAAGGGCCAGAGTCATGAACACCTCTTTATATCATTCCTGCGGGGAACAGACCGGACGCAGCGGAAACTCACTGATTCGTCGATACTTGCGCTATGCTGCTGCGTACTATTAAGGTAAGCATTTTGTGTCGCGATTCGTGCTGGAGGCATTTGTGGCCGAAGACCGGCTGACAGGTTCGGACAAGCGCGCGCTGGTGCTGTGGGTGGTGCTGGGGATCGTGGGCGCGGTGTTTGCGCATCGATATTTTTTCCGAGCGTTTCCGGAAGCGTCGGTGGACTTCAAGGTTTCGCGGAATGAGGCGCGGGGGCTGGCGCGGGCGTTTGTTGGCGGGTTGGGCGAGAACATAAGCGGGTACCAGTCGGCGATCGTTTTCGACGTGGACGACAACGCGAAGACGTATTTGGAACGCGAGGTCGGGCTGCAGCAAGCGAACCGGCTGATGTCCAGCGAGCTGAACATCTGGTATTGGGACGTGCGGTTTTTCCGGCCACAGCAGGAGGAAGAGTTTCGAGTACGGGTGAGCCCGGGCGGGGAGATTGTCGGCTACGAGCACAAAATTCCTGAGGCGCGGGCGGGAGCGTCGCTGGAGCGCGCGGCGGCGGAAACGGCGGCGCAGAGTTTTTTGCGCGGCAAGATGGGCGTGGACCTCAGCGAGTGGGATTTTCTTTCCGAGGAAGCGAATTCCAGCAAGAAACCAAACAGGCTGGACTGGTCGTTTACTTGGGAAAAGCACGGATTTAAGGCCAAGGACGCCCCGTACCGGCTGCGTGTGACGTTGCAGGGCGATCGGGCAGGAAGTTCGCAAGAGTTTTTGCATGTGCCGGAAAGCTGGGAACGCAGCTACGAGCATCTGCGCTCGACGAATATTTTTTACAACCAGGTGGCGATTATTCCTTATTTGCTGCTGATGGGGTCGGCTTTGTGGCTGGGAATTTTGCTGACAAAGCGCGGGGAAACGGGCTGGGGCTTAGCCATCAAGCTGGGCGTCGTGGTGGCCATTTTGCTGACGTTCATGCAGCTGAACAACTGGCCGCTGGACCGCATGGGCTACGACACCAATTCGGCTTACGGAAGCTTTGTGTTCGAGGAAATCGTGAAGGCGCTGCTTTTTGGGATCGGTTCCGCGCTGACGATTTCTCTGATTCTTCCCGGAGCTGAGCCGCTGTACCGCGCGTCGCAGCCGGGAAAATTGCGGTTTGGGAAATTGCTCACGCTGCGCGGACTGCGCTCGAAGGAATTTTTCTCGGCGGCTACCGTGGGATTGTCGCTCGCCGCGGCGCATATCGGGTTCATCGTGGCGTTTTATATTGTGGCGGGGCACTTCGGGGCGTGGGCGCCGCAGGATTTGAATTACGAAAATTCCGTGAACACGATGTTTCCGTGGATTTCCGGCATCGCCATCGGCTTGCTGGCGGCTACGAGCGAGGAATTTCTCTTTCGGCTGTTCGCCATTCCCTTCTTAAAGCGGCTGACGGGATCGAGCATTGTTGCGGTGATTGTGCCGGCATTTTGCTGGAGCTTCTTACACTCCGCGTATCCGAACGAGCCGCCGTACATCCGCGGATTGGAAGTCGGGCTGATCGGAATCGTAGCCGGCATCGTGATGCTGCGCTGGGGCATCATGGCGACGCTGATTTGGCATTACACGGTGGACGCTTCGCTTGTGGGTTTGTTGCTGATTCGTTCGAATAGCTTGTACTTCAAAATTTCCGGCGTGGTGGTGGGCGCGGCGGCGCTTGCACCGCTGATTTTTGCGGGCGTTTCTTACCTAGCGCGCGGGCGGTTCGAGACGAATGAAGATCTGCTGAACAGCGCGGAGCCGATCGAGGAGATCAGCTTTGCGCCGGCTCCGGCGGAGCCGAGCGCGGCGGCGGCAACGCGGCGCCATGACGCACTCTCGCCCGCGACGATGATTTTCCTCGCCGTTTGCCTGGTTGTCGGAGGCTTGGCCGCGTGGCGCCTAAAGACTCCGACGCTTGGCGATTATCTCAAACTGTCGGTGGATGCGAGAGGCGCCCGGGCACGCGCCGATGAAATTCTTCGCCAGCACGGCCGCGATCCGAATTCTTACCGCCATGCAACGATTTTTGTGGATATGACGGATCCGCTGACGAACGAATTCCTGCGGCAGCGCGTAGGCATCGCCCGGCTGAACCAGATCTATGCAAAGGAAGTGCCTGGGGCGATCTGGCAGGTGCGCTATTTCAAGGATAGCCAGCCGGAAGAGTATTCGATCAAGCTTGGTCCCGACGGCTCCTTTCTCGCCTTCAACCACAAACTTTCCGAGGATGCGCCAGGAGCTTCGCTGAGCAAAGAAGAAGCTCTCGCCGAGGCCGAAAAGTATCTGCGCGAGGTAAAAAAGCTAGACCTGAGCCAGTGGAATCTGGTCGAAACTTATTCCGATAAGCGCGTTCACCGAACAGACCACGAACTGGCCTGGCAGCAACGCACGCCGATCGACTCCGGCTCGACTTCGTCGAATGACGTGGTAAGCCACGCATTCGTGCGCGTCAAAGTGGCGGTTCTCGGCGATGAAGTCGTCGATTACCGCGGCTCCTATTACTCGAAACCGGAAGAGCGAGAGGAACTGGAGGAGAAAGAGGGCGGGACGACGTGGATGTTCATCAAGATTCCCGACGAGTGGCGGCGTAAACAAGAAGAACAGACGCTCTCGCGCACCCTTTATAGTTTCGCGGTGCCGATCTTGTTGTTCGGCAGTTTGGGGATTACGGCGATTGTGCTGTTCTTCAAGAATCTGCGCTCGGAGAGCATGCGGGCGATTCCCTGGCGCCGATTGGTTTTCTGGTCACTCTGGGGGCTGGTCGCTTACGGACTGGTCGTCGGTCTCGGCAACAGATTACAATTTTTCTTAAACTCTTATCAGACGGCAATTCCATTCAAGACCATGCTCGGCGGCATCGTCATCGGACTGCTTCTGGGAGCAGTGTTCTATGCCGGGGGGCTCGCGATGCTCTTCGGCGTCGCCGCCTACTTCAGCAATCGTGCGTTCGGGGAGGAGCGCCTTCCTGTGGGCGCGCGCATGCCAGGCGTTTATTACCGCGATGCGCTGTGGATCGGTGTGTGCGGCACGGCCGGGATAGTTGGTCTTCGGCGGCTGGTGGAGTTTCTCGCTTTGCACTGGCAGATGGCGCATCGCAGCCTGCCCCTATCTCTCGGTCAATATTTTGACGCCGTCCTTCCGTCCGGAGCGGCACTTGGCAGCGCGCTGATCAGCAGCCTTTTCTTTGCCGGATTGATTGGCTTCACTGCGGCGTTTGTGGCTTCGACAGTCAAAGCGCGCTGGCTAAGGATTTCGCTTTTCCTTTTGGGCGCCATGTTTCTTGCAGGCAGCGGCTGGGGAAACGGAACGGACTTTGCGAAACAGTTTGTTGCCGCGGCGATTTGGCTGGCAGTGATTGTCTTCGCGGTTCGGCGACTGATTCGATTCAACGTGATGGGATATTTGTTGATTGCGGCTTGCGTTTCGCTGCTCGCTGCCGCGGCGCAATTGCTTAGCCAACCGGATGCGTTCTACCGCACGAACGGGTATGTGTTGATCTTGTTGGTGATGCTCCTGCTGGCGTGGCCGCTGTCGGTGTGGCGAATGCGGGCGTCAACTGGCGGCTGAAGAAAGTTCGGCGCGGGCCAGCGCGTTTCCTAAGGATGTCCACGACCGGGCAACCCTTGCCGGACTTTACAACTCGGAAACAAACAGGCTACGAGGTTCGTTCTCTGAGTGGGAAGTGGGTGCTCACCCAAGTGTGCTTTGGCACGTCCAAATTGGGTGGTCGCGCGATGTTCCGTGTGTGGCGGGGTGGCGGGGTTCGGGCTAAGGTCTTTGTTCATAAGCAGCAACGCCAGCGCACGCGAAAAGAAAGCGAAATATGCCGCTTCCAAGATGGGCTCTAGCTTTGGCGAATAATGCAGGCCTGGCGGGTGGTACCGGCGCCTCCCTGGCCGCGGTGGATGCATTGCCCAACCTAAACGAGCGCACCCTTGTTGCGGAAGCGCAAGCCGGCAACCGGGCGGCTTTCGAAGAGCTGGTGCACCGCTTTGACCGCGACGTGCTGCGGCTGGCGCTGAATCTGATGAAGCGTCCGGAAGACGCGCGGGACGTTTATCAGGAAGCTTTCCTCAAGGTATACCGCAACCTTCACCGGTTTCGTTTCGAGTGCAGCTTTTATACCTGGCTCTACCGCATCGTGACGAACGTCTGCCTGGATCATTTGCGGCGTCGGCAGGCGCGGCCTGAGGACCAAGCGCCGGAGATGAACTCCGCGCATCACGAAGAAGGCATCACGGATTTTTTCGAACGGCAGCGAGAGCAACGTCCAACGCTGGATCCGGAGCGGCAGCTGTTTGGCAAAGAGATTCAAGCGCGCATTGCCACGGCGATGGAGAGGCTTTCGCCGCGCGAGCGAATTGTTTTTGAATTGAAGCATTATCAGGGATTAAAATTGCGCGCGATCGGCGACGCTTTGGGGACGACGGAAGAAACGGTGAAAAATTCATTATTTCGCGCGACGCGCAAGTTGCGCAGCCAACTGGGAGGCTTGCGATGAGCGCGCCTCGACAGTTTGAGTGTAAAGAAGTTGCGGGGCTGCTGGTTTTTTATTCCTGCGGCGAGACCAGCGAACGAGAAAACGCTTTGATTGAAACGCACCTTGCGGCTTGCGCAACGTGCGCGGCGCAGCTCGCCGAGGAACGCTCGCTGCACGACTCCTTGATGGAGGCGCTGCAGGCTTCCGAGCAGGTCGATACGGGCGGGATCCTTCTTTCGCAGTGCCGCAGCGAACTTGCCGAAGCGCTGGATGATTTGTCCGCGCCGGCGGTAGAGGAACGCTGGCGGCCGTTTGGCTGGTTGCGGCGGTGGATGGCTTTGCGGCCGGTGTTAAGCGGGTCCTTCCTGTTGCTGATCGGCGCAGCGCTTGGGACGCAACTCTTGCCGTGGATTTCCGCGCGGCTCGAACCGGCTTCGAACGGACAGACCGTGAACGTTTCGCCGGCCGCAAAATTCACACAGGAGCAGCTCGCGAAGATGGCCGTTGCGGGCATCAACTTGGCACCAACGCCGGGTGGCGCGCCGGGAACGGTGCAGGTGCAAGTGCGGACGGAAGAGCCCCTGGTGCTTTCCGGGAGCGTGGACGACCCTGACCTTCGGCAAGTTCTGACCTACGTGATTGAAAACGGCGAGCAGACGGATCCCGGAGTGCGGCTGGATTGCCTGGAAGCGCTGCGGGCGCGCGCCAGCGATTTGGATGTGCGGCGTGCGCTGCTTTTCGCGGCGCGCAAGGATCAGAATCCGGCGGTGCGGATGAAGGCGCTGGAAGCTTTGCAGGGCGCGGCCAGGGATAAGAGCGTGCGCGAAACTCTGCTCGATACGCTGGAGCACGATGCGAACCCCGGGGTGCGCGTCGAAGCCGTCAACCTTTTAGTTCGCTCGCTGGAACTGGACGCGCAGGAAGCTGCGCCGGATGCTGACCCTGCTCTTGCGCCGGAAGGGATCGACCGTCCCCTGGACCCAGCGATGGAACATGTGGTGCGCACCCTTGAAGACCTTCAACGCAACGATCCCAACCGCTACGTTCGCTTGCGGAGCGCCGCGGCTTTGCGGCAGCTCGGGCCGCAGGAAGTTCAGCGGGAAGTTCAGTAGCGTGGATAAAGATTTCGCATAGAGATGAGCACGATTACGATTCTCAAACCAATCAGCACGCCAGTTGAACAAGCGTCTCGATTTGCCCTCGCGTTTTTTTTCTCGGCGGCGCTTTTGCCTAGTTTGGCTTTGGGCCGGAATGCGATCGACCCGCCTAAGATCGATCCACCGGTCCCGGGCAATCCGGCGCCGCGCGTGGCCATGGACCGTTCGGGAGTGGTGCCAACTCAGGACGGCTTAACGCTGCATCTGACGACGGACCTGGGCTCGGTGCGCGTTGTCGCTCTAGAACCGGGGGCGGCGCCGGTGGTTCGATACACCGTGCATATCGAGACCGATGCTCGCGTGCCGCTGGCTCAGATGCTGCTGCAGCGTTATTCGCTCACGGCAAAGGCAACCGCAACCGGCGTGGAAATTGTCGGGGCGTCACCACCACAGACGGGCCGCAGCGGAGCGAACGCGCAATTCTATGTACAGTTTGAGGTGTCCGTTCCGGCAACTTACAGCTTGGACGTCAACACCGGCGTAGGCGACATTGTTACGCAGGATATCGGCGGGACCGCGAGTTTGATCACACAGGGCGGAAATATTCGCACCGGGCGCATCGGTTATATCGGGTGGCGAAACGTCGCACAGGCCCATCCGACGGCCAAGTTGTCTACGGAGGGCGGACACATTCAAGTGCAGGACGTGGCGGGCGATTTGGATGCGTTTACCGCGGGCGGACACATCGTCGCGGGAAATATTACGGGCGACGCGTTGTTGCGCACCGGCGGCGGACACATCCGCGCGGGACAAATTGGCGGCCGCGCGCGGCTGGAAACGGATGGCGGGAACATTACATTGAAGCAGGCGGGAAGCTTCGTGAGCGTGCGCACGGGCGGCGGACAGATCGATTTTGGCGAAGTGCGCGGCTCGGTGCGAGCGCAGACCGGCGGTGGCGGTATTCGAATCATTACGGTGTCCGGGCCAATGGAAGTGGAATCGAACGGTGGCAGTATTTGCCTGACGCGCGTGGCGGGTGCGGTGCAAGCGGCGACGGCGGGCGGGAACATTCAGGCGTGGATCAATCCGGATGCGGGCTCGCCGGGAGCACGGGTCGGCCTACCAGGGCCTTCGCAACTTTCTTCCGGCGCCGGAGATATCGTCGTTTTCTTGCCGAGGAATCTCGCGGTAAATATAGACGCGCTTGTTGAAAATGGCGGAGTGGGGCGAATTGAGGCGGATCCGGCACTGCTCTTGAATGTACAGCAGGTAGGCAATCGCAGTTCCGGGCCGGTGCGTGCGATTGGGATGTTGAACGGCGGAGGCGAAGTCCTGAAGCTGCGCTCGACCGTGGGGAAAATCCGGCTGCAGTATCTTGATGCGGATACGGGACTGCGCGATTCGCTGATTCGCGAACAGCGCGAGCGGATCAATCGATGGCACGATCCGGATTTTCTGCCGGTGAATTCTTTTGAACCCGCGCCGCCGGTTGCGGAGCCGCCTCCTTTCGACGAAAAGAGCGACTGGTTGGAAGGCTGGATGGACAAGCTGGAGATCGCGCTGCTTGGCGGATTGCGGGAAGACTCCGATGATTTCTTTAAGCGGCTCATCGCGGCGCCCAATCCAGTCTACCCGGACCTGGCCAGGCGCGCGGGCATAGAGGGGATTGTGAAACTGCAAGTGAAGGTAAAGACGGATGGGAGCATCGAGGTGCAAAAGGTATTGGAGGGGGAGCCGGTTCTGGCGGACGCGGCGATGGATGCACTGAAAAAGTGGCGCGCAAAACCGGCGTTGATCAATGGAATTCGCGTCGAGACGATTTCGACGGTCACATTTAATTTTGAGCTTCATCACTAACGCCGTTTGCTGCAGACGCGGAACAACACGTGAGTTTTGGGTTGTACGGGTCCCGGGTTCCTTGGCCTTTTAAAGAAAACGGGTACCCACTCGTGCTCGTGAGATGTACTCGAAGGGGGAAGAACATGATGCTGCGTCCTGGATTGCGCTCGGCGGTGTTGTCCGTTCTTATCGCGACGGCGGCTTCGGCCGCACCCTGTTTTGCCGGAAGCAAAGAGTTCCATCAATCCTATCCGCTGCAGCCTGGCGGCACTTTCGAGCTGCAGAACGTCAATGGCCCCGTCGAAGTGGAAGGCTGGGACCGCGACGTAATTGAAATCGATGCTGTAAAAATCGCCCGGGATAAAGAATCGGATCTCGATCGCGTGTCGATCAACGTGGACGCGAAACCGAACGACGTGTCGGTCGTCACGCGCTACCCGCAAAATGAAGGCGTGGAAGTCGCGGTGGAATATACGGTGCGCGTTCCGCATGGCGCGCGCGTCGAGCACATTGGAACGGTCAACGGCACGCTAAAAATCGCGGGGGTCGATGCAGTGGAAGATTTGCATACTGTGAACGGAAACATCGAAGTCTACGAAGGCGGCGGAAGCCTGCACGCACGGACGACGAACGGCAACGTGCACCTCGAGCTCTCACACTTGTTGGATACCAAGGGGTTGGCCGCGGAGACCACGAATGGTTCTGTTTTTCTGGCCGTACCGTCCAGCACGCAGGCAAATTTGGAAGCACGCTCTTTGAACGGCAATTTTTATTCGGAGCTGCCATTTTCGCAGGAGGCCACGATGCTTCCGCGCGAGATGCGCGGAAAATTCGGCAAGGGTGGAGCGCCGATCCGGCTGAATACGGTCAACGGCGGGATTCAAATTGTGATTTTGCGGTCGACGGTTTGAAAAGAGCTGCGTCTAAGGGAAGCAGGAGGACGGAAAAATCATGAGGAAACGAAATTTATATTTGGGTGGCGGGGCGGTAACGCTTGTGCTTGCGTTGGGACTGGTGATAATGCCCGGCTCGTCTGCGGCGCCGCAGGATTCAACGGATGCAAGGATCGCGCGGATGGAGAAGCAAATCGAAGAGCTGCAGGCGCGGCTGGCGGATAGGCTTGCGGGCCAGCAGGAAAGAATGGCGGAGCTGGCGCAGGATCGCGCGGTTCAAGTTTCGACGAGGATCGCCGATCGGATAGCGCAGGAACAAGAACAGGAAGGGCGCCGACAGGGGCAGATCGAGGCTGCCCCGGGGCCGGATGGGCCGGACACGATGATGTTACTCGGCGATGAGGGCGCAAGCTGGCTGGGCGTTGAATCGCAGGACGTGACCTCGGATACGGTCAAGCAACTTAAGCTGCCTGCGGAACGAGGTGTCTTGCTGGGCCACATCGTGCCGGACAGCCCGGCCGCCAAGGCGGGCTTGAAAGACAACGACGCCATCACGGAAATCAATGGACAGCGCGTGGAAGGCGAGGCGCAGTTCCGCCGGATGATTCACGAAATTCCCGCAGGGCGGACGGCGCAGTTCACGGTGTGGCGCAACGGCCGCGCGCAAACGATTGAAGTTACACTGGGCAAGGCCGAAGAACGCGGGAATATGTGGTTCAGGACGGCTCCGCGTGCATTTTCATTCCAGCTTCCGCGAGTCGAAATCCCAGATGTGCCGGAAGCGCCTGAAGGACCGGGCATGGACTGGGGCGGCTTTGGCGTGCTTGCCGGCGGAGGGCCTCGCCTGGGAATCGATGCGGAAGATCTTAGCGGGCAGCTGGGCGCTTATTTTGGCGCGCCGGACGGAGAGGGCGTGCTGGTCCGCAGCGTCAACTCGGGCTCCGCGGCGGAAAAAGCCGGCGTGAAGAGCGGCGACGTGATCACCTCGCTCGACGGCGACCGCATTCGCTCGGTTGGGGACCTGCGCGAGAAATCGGCCGACAAACGGGAAGACAAGACGGTGAAACTTGGCGTGCTGCGCAATAAGAGCGAGATGTCGCTTACCGTGGAAATGCCGCCACCGCCAGCAAAGAGTTTGGGTATTGTTTCGCGCCGCACCAATATCTAAAGCGGCCTGGGCCATAACGGGCCGGGACAGATTGTCCGGGCCCGTTTTCTTTTTAGGCGGCGATACTACGAGCTGGATCTCAGCTTGTTCTGGCCGAGTCAGGGCTTCGCCGCGCGGCCGTACTTCCGCGCAAGACGAAACGGCCGGCCCAGAGCGTCCAGGAAACCGTGGCGTTTATTTTCCGCACCGTCGGCCCAGTCTTCTTCTGTTGGCGAAAAAGAGAGTCGAAGCAGATAGGCCGGGCGGGAAAGAAATCCGCCGCGCATGCGCATCCGGAACATCGCTCGCTCTAAAATTCCCGGGGGCGCGGAACCTGCAGCGGGGAGCCAGCGCATGATCTGTTTGGCAAGCATTGCGACCGCAGGGTCCGAGCGAACAGACGCGGCGATTTCTTCGGGCAGCGCCGCGCCGAGCACCTCCGCTGCCAACTTCAGCCCCACGTAGAGCATGCGCTGGGCGCCGACTTCATCGGCGGCGGACTTTACACGACCCCAATCGAGCTGCTGCCGCGACACGAAGGCCGCCACGTCCGCGACGTAACTCAGCCGCTCCCAAAAATGTTTTCCCCCGTGAATGCAAATCAGGACGAGCTCGTCCTCGGGCGAAAGCGCGGGAATTTCATGCGCGTCGATCCCTACGCGAGCCTGCCGCTCGAAAAGCTTTTCTAAAGGCAGCGGGCGGGGATGATAGCGAAACGTTCGTTCCGTGTGAAATTCGACCAGCAGCTTCGTATCGGCCTGCCGGAACGCATACTCGCCCGGCGCTTTATTTGCCTGAATCGCGGTTAGCGGAACGCGCGGCTCGTATCCGAGGCCAATCATCAATTTGGTGGCGCGCAGAATGTCCTTGTCGCGCGCGATCAAATCGAGATCGCCATACTGGCGTGCGCCCGGATCGCCATAGCAGCGCACCGAAAGCGCCGGACCTTTTATTACCAGCGCCTCGAGACCCGTCGCGGCAAATTGCTCGAACAGCCGGAACATTTCCGCAGTCAGGCGCAGAGTGAAGAGCGCCTGTGCGCGCTGACGCTCGCGCCATGCTTGCGACACTTCCGCGGGCACGCTTGCTTTGCCGCAATCTCGAAGCCGGAGCGCCACAAATCCGAGCATAGCGTGTTCCTCGGCAAGCTCCGACAAGAGGGCCCAGTCCACCGGACTGCGGAGCATCTTGATCAAACACTGTTGGTCGGGCCGCGCGTGCGCGCATTCGACGAGCAGCACCCATTCCTTGCTCGAACTCGCCGCGCCGATAGATGGATTCTCTTTCAGGTGGGCCCCCGTGGCTATTCTACGCCGTCGCATGTCTGTCTGCGTGGGTCACTTTGGCGTCGAAGGCAGCGTCTGGCGCCAAGCAGGACGCGCTGGCAGGGCGTGTGCACCTTGGGAACTCTGCGTTTTAGGGGAAAGGATAGTTTGCACGAATCAGGCGGACGCTGCGGACGCCACCGCAGCCATCGCGGGCGCA
The DNA here is from genome assembly GCA_963843265.1 of uncultured Acidobacteriota bacterium. Taxonomy (GTDB): domain Bacteria; phylum Acidobacteriota; class Terriglobia; order Acidiferrales; family UBA7541; genus Acidiferrum. The sequence continues at coordinate 171,475 of CAWJJR010000016.1, forward strand.
CTTTGAATCTGCACCAATCGGCTCTGCGCAAATCCTGCGGCGGCAGATTTCTTCGCCATCAAATTGACAGAGGGAATCCCGGTCCGGGCGAAAGATTTCTCGCAATCCTGCGTCGAGGGTCCGCGCATATTCCCTTCCAGGAACGCCAACCCCGGACATCGCGTACACGTTCCGCCATGCGCACACTTGGAACAAGACGGCATGTCGCGCAAAGTGATCGACCGCACCTCCTTGAGCTGCGGCGAATCGCGCCAGATGTCCACGAACTTCATCTGGCGCACGTTTCCGCTCGGCAGAGGAAACTGCACGCACGGGTAAACGTCTCCGTATGGAGAAACATAGCAGGCGGTATGCCCAGCGCTGCAGGGCAGCATGTCCAACGCGTCATCATCTGGCCCCGGCGGAGGCGCGCAAAACTCCTCAACATTCCCACCGATCAGCGCTTCGTTCCGAAAAACTTCCCGCAGCGCCACTTCATCGACATTCAAACTGAGAATGGAGCGATCTCCGTCCATCATCGGAGTAATCGTCGGATCAAGAATGAATTGTGCGCCGAGTTCAGCGGCCAACGCCCGCACGCCCTCGTAATCCCGCGCATTGCGCAGCATCAGCACGTTGGCCATGATGACGTGTATGCCGTGTGCGCGCAGCCGGCGAACTGCCTCGATGGATTGCGCAAGAGAGCCGGGCAGCTTGGTAATGGCGTCATGAACGGCGGGAATGTGCGAGTAGACGCTAATCTGCACGGATTCCACGCCCAGGGCTTTGATGCGGTCCGCTTCTTTCTGCCGAATCAGAATCCCGTTGGTCTTCAGTTTTATGCAGAAGGTCCGCTCGCGTGCGTATTCCAGAATTTCAAAAAAGTCCCGACGCATCAAAATTTCGCCGCCGCTGATCGTCAGATAGAAAACGCCAGCGGCCGCCATCTGATCGAGAAGGTCCTTAATTTCCGCGGTGGTCATCTCGCCGTGATCGTGATGATCCAGATAGCAGTGAATGCACCGCTCGTTGCAGCGATAAGTCAGGTCCAGCTGCACGCTGAGCGGAATGCGGAGCTTGAGCGCCTTGCGAGCCATCTCTTCAACGAGAACGTTCACGCGGCCGCCCCTTTCGCGCGCGGAATCGGCTGGTCGGAAACCAGCAGAAGCCCGTGCCCGGCTAATTCCAGCACGAGCCCTTCGGCGTCTTTCATCGCGACTTCCGGCTCGACATCGTATTTCTCGCAAATCTTATTCGCGACGATGTCCTCGAGCGGAGTCGCCCCGTCCGCCGCCTCCCAAATCACTGTGGCGACCTCGTTCAACGTAAATAGCGTGGAATTGGTTGCTGACATGACCATCGTCTCATCGCCCAGCGCGCGCGCTGCGATGGCCGTGCTTCGAGCCACATAGCGCTTGGTATTCATACGATCAGCTCCCAGACGCGGGAATCGGGCACAAACGTCAGCCGGCGGACGGGCACACGGCCGACAAAATCAAACGCGGCATCGAAAACAAGTTTCACGAACTTAGGATCACGCGCGAAGAAAAGAATATTACCGAGCAAACCGCGAACGGCGTCGGCAGGGCCAATTGGCTCGATCTTATTCTCGGGCCCCTTTGCGAGCAGGTACAGGCACTCGATAGGGGCGCGCAAATTCTCTCCAGCGCGCGCCAACTCGCCATAAAACGGCGTGCCCACGGCGAAGTAAATACCCTCCCGCCGCGTTACATAAGAAATCTCGTCGGTGAGCAAGGCAGCATCGGGCGGAGCCAGCCTCGCCATCGTCGTCTTACCTGCGCCGGATACACCGGCAAACAAAAACGCGCGGCCGTTTCGTATGGCGCTCGACGCATGCACCAGGAAGCCGCCTTTTCCAGCAAGCAGCAGCGTGTGCACGATGCGCAAGACGGAATCGAGCGAGTATGGGTTTATGGTCTGCTCGATGCGCCCGCGCGCCGTCGAAGGATTCCACTCCGCGCGAAAATCTCCCCGCTCCATCAGCCAGCGGCCCGATTCCCAGGTCACTTGCAGATCTTCATCGCCGGATTCCGTGGCAGCGGGGGCCAGCTCGATATCAAAATTGAAGTGAGGATCGTTCGAGGTACTCGTATATCCCGCGTAGCGCTCTTGAATCACGCGGATGAAGTCTGAACTCGAGGAACACAAGCGTATAGGCAGGCCGCCGATTTCGACCACGACGTCAGAGCGTTGCTTGGCGGCCCTTACACCCGGCACTCGGTTCTCCTTGGAAAAAGTCTCTGGCGGCGCGCATCCAGCCACAGATAAAGAGAAGTCGCGCGATCTGAAGATCGGAGTAGCAAGACAATTGTCCGCTCCCAGATGCTAAGCCTCGTGGCAGGCTGTAGCAACCGGCCGTCACGCTCGATCCGGTGGACCCGGCCGAGAAATTCTGAAGCGCATACCGGAGGATCGTTCTGGCTGAGCCGGTCGCCGCGCATGATCACGCGCGATTCCTCGTCGCTTCCCGCGCGAGCCACTACGCGATGTGCGAACAAGCGCCCCTCCCGCAAGTAGAGCGCGATCTCGCCCGCTGAAATTTCGGATAAGCTGGCGCGCTGAACGGAGATTAAATCACCCGGATGGATGGAAGGAACCATGCTCGTGCCCAAAACACGGAGACGCACTTCACCGAACGTGCTGACAACTTCTCCAGCTAGCTCACAACCAAGCGTCGTCGATACTTTCCTCAAGCCATTCATAGGCACTCTTGCGTCGAGGGCTAGGATGCTTTCCTGCTCGCATGGCAACTTGCTTGTGTGGCATGCACTTTGCCACAGGACAGCGCCGAGGCTTCAAATACGGCCTCGAACCGGAAGGAAGGAGCCTGGTACGGCTTCTTGGTTGTTGCTGCCGCTTCGGGCGCCTTGTCCCTGGTTGAGTTGTCGTTGTTCAAGGTTGTCCCCATCCACCTGCTAATTTAATCCCGCTTGCGAAGCCTGAATGGCACAGCCGCCTATACCCTGGCCCGATGCTGTCGTGCAAGTTCCCGCAGCCAACGGCGTAAAGTAAATTTGCGAGCCACCCACGGTTCCCGACGAGCTATCGACTATGATCCCGCTCGATCCGCCCGCCACGGACGCTGTGGCAGAAGTTGCCGTGGTTGTCGCCCAGGTCGCGGGATTCGTGATGTCAAAGGACATAATGCATCCCGTATTCGTTGGGCAACCGATGGGCGCAGCCGTCTGTCCGCTGGCGGCGACGCTCACAAAAATTCTGTCCGTTGCCCCGTCGAGGAACTCCGTCATTGGGGAGCACGCGGCGTTAGCAGTCGCGATCTGCGGCCCCTGAACCGGCGTGCCGAAAACTCCAGCGGTGATCGGGATTTGCCAGAGTGCCGTGCGGGTAAGGCCACCTTGAAGCGCGTTGGTGCAAACGTACAGGTTTCCGGTCCCGTCGGCCGAACTATAATAGAGGTTATCAAAATCTCCCGGGTTGAACGCCGTCCCCGGTGCGGTATTGTTCGATGCCACCACGGCTTGCGCCGCGCCCGTGCACGTAGAGGCAGCGGCAAAGCTCGTCGAGAACTGGCAAACCGCGGAGCGCTTGGCCGCACCAGCTGAGCTATCAGCCCTTACGAAAACATAGACGCTGCCAATGGATGAATCCACAGTAGGAGAAGCGGTGATTCCATTGGTCCCTAAAGCGGCCGTCGACACAACGCCGCCCGCTCCGCTGCCGATCGTCTGGTCAACGCGGTGGAGGATCCGGGCATTGTCGGCCACAAAAATCTGGCCCACGTTGGAGTCATACACCGGGCTCGTTAGGATTCGGGCAGCCCCGCTCACGACCGCAGGCCACACGTTCGGGCCAGCGGAGGTCGTCTCTGCGGGCGCACCGGCGAATACCCCTGTGAATTTGTGCAGCGCCGATGCATTGTCGCCGACGTAAAGCGTATCGTCTCCTGGAATATAGTCATAGAATGGCGAAGAGTCGGTGTCCGTGGCCCCATTGCTGAAGGTGATTGTGGTCATGCAGGGAGCAGTGCACGCGCGGTAACTGGCGTTGCTGACGTTCGTGCCCGCTCCCGTAAGGTCTTGCGGAGTATTGATCGTGCTCGTTCCCGCGGCCCACTTCAGCAGAACCAGTTGAGCTCCCGCGCCCGTGTTTTGGACGAATGCCACCTGCGAACCGTCACCGGAAAGCACGACCGAAGTTGTGGCCGTCGCGCCAGCCCCAGTGATATAAGCCCAATAAGGCGAAGGAACTGACCCAGTGCAGCTTGAATAGAGATTATCGAAGGCCGCGACGTTAGCTACCCCGGACGCTCCGTTCACGAAATTGAGAAAAGCCCATGTAAAACTGGTTGTGCCGGTGGTCGTGGTGGTGATGCTGTTCCCTGCCGTTCCGGCGGTGGTCGCGGTGATTGTTACCACCGCGCCGACGGAAGAAGCAGTAACGCCAACAGAGTCGCCGTTGCCCGCGATATTGATGGCCGTTGCAAGATTCGTCGCACGAGTAGCGGCGTTGCCGGCCCGATTAAAGGTACCGATACCCGCCCCGAGGTTCGCATTGGCCGCCTCCGCTATCATGTCCAGTGTCCCAAGGCCGCTTGTAATCGAGATGATTGAACCGCTGAGAGTTGCGGCGCCTGCGAAGGTTCCTGTATCTTCGGCGGCGACGCCCGTGGTCGATCCCGCTAGGCTTGTGTTGTATACGATGAAATCGGGCTGCGGCGCGGTGCAACTCGCCGCCGTCACATCGAACGAGTATTTTGCTGGATAATTTCCTGCGCCCACGGTGCCAAGGTTACCGAGGTAGACGTTCCAGTCACCCTGAATCTCATTGGTCTGCGGCAGATGTCCCCGCCGGCCATTTCGATCAGCTTTCTTTTCCGCGTTTCGACGGACCCACTGCTGCACGTATCTCGGATTTGCGGAAAGCTTGAATGCGTCGAAGAGAGAGTGCGGCTGCGAGAAGATTAAATGCCGGTGGCTCCAGTCGGTTGCCAAGGGAACTCGGCCATTTTGCGCTCTCGTTCTGCCCACGACAATCACCAGCGTGATCGCTAGCGCCGCAACGATTAAAATTTGAGCTGGTCTAACTCGCCACAAGTTATTCCGTGTCATTTTCATCCTCGCCCACGGTCCTGCTGAAAAATCCCGCACGAACCGGTTACTCGAACTCGATACATCTCCGCGTGGGCTGGGACGCGCTCGATGATTTTTTTTGAACCGCTCGTACGGTGAAAGCCAATCTCCGGCAAGACCACGCTCCCGTACCACGAAACGTCTGCACCACAAAAACTGCCATCAGATGCGAGCCTATCGGGAGGAGCAGCCGGTTTCAATTCGGGACTGGCACTCCGTTCCAGAATGGCAACTTCCCGAAATCCTCTGACCGGAATTTCCGATTTGGACCCCCCTTGGCATGATAAAGGCACTTCCACCCCTGAGACAAGGAATTTGTGCACCAGAATGGGATTCAGAACCCGGCACTCTCCATTTAGTTGCAACCTCATCGGTCCGCTAACCGATTGTCTCAGGGCCAAAGTCAGGCTATAAGTTTCGTAGTGTCCGACGCAGCCATTCTTGTCGAAGCGCTTGAGAAGTCTTTCTCTCCCGCCCGCAGCGGCTGGCGCGCCCTTTTGCAGCCCTTTGAAAAGCCCTCCGTCGTCGCTCTCGGCGGGATATCGCTTGAAGTGCGGCCGGGCGAAGCGTTCGCATTATTGGGAGCGAACGGCGCCGGCAAATCCACTTTGCTCCGCATTCTCGCCACCTTGATTCTTCCCACAAACGGCCGCGCGCAAATCGCCGGACACGACGCCCTTCGCGATCCCGCCGCTGCGCGCCGCCATCTCGGCTATCACTCCGGAAGCGATGCGGGCTTCTACGCACGACTCACCTGCAGGGAAAATCTGCGATTTTTCGCTGGACTCAACCGGATCTCGGGCGCCGCTGCCACGCAACGCATCACTCAACTCGCGGAACAATTTCATCTCGAGGAAGCTCTCGACCGGCAAGTGCGCACTCTTTCTTCCGGCACGTTGCAGCGTCTGAGCCTTTGCCGCGCTCTCCTCCATAAGCCCCGCGTTCTCTTGCTCGATGAGCCAACGCGCAGTCTAGACGCCATTGGCGCCGCCGAGTTTCGCCGTTTCCTGAAATCCGAGATTCTCCGGCCCGGTGAGACAACTCTGCTCTTCGCTTCCCACGCGCTCTCGGAAATCGAGCTCCTCGCCGACCGCATTGCCATCATTGACGCTGGACGCCTGCTGGCATGCGGTTCGCTCGCCGAGCTGCAGCACCGCACGGGCGCGTCTTCCTTAGAGGACGCCTTTTTGCGCCTCACCGGGCGCAGCCATCCCCCGGCCACTGGGGGTGCACCAGAATGATCGGCACGCTTCGCGAGTTGTGGCTCTTCTTCCGCCGCGACCTCTCCATCGCCCGCACCTATCGCACCGCTTTTTTGTTCGAGACCATCGAAGCGCTCTTCGGCGTCGCCATGTTCTTTTATGTCGCTCGTTTCGTCGACAGCCCCCAGCTAAGGCAAGCGCTTCCGCAGAGTGAAAGCTATTTCGCTTTTTCTCTCATCGGCTTCGTCTTTCTCGATTATCTCAACGCCGCAATAGACTCCTTCGATCGCAGCCTGATGGAAGCGCGCGACTCCGGCACGCTCGAACACCTTCTCGTCACGCAGACTTCTCTTCCCGTCATTCTCGCCGGCTCGGCGATGTATCCTTTCGCCGCTTCCACGCTGCGCATCGCCATCTACTTCGCCTGGGGCGCGGTACTCTTCGGCTTTCCGCTCGGCGCAGCCAACTGGCTGGCCGTCGCCGCGGTTCTTCTCGCCACTTTGCTCGCCTTCTCCGGGCTCGGAATTCTTTCCGCAAGCTATCTTCTGCTTTTCAAGCGCGGCAATCCCGCCAAGTGGTTTTTCCTCGGCCTTTCCAGTGTCGTGGGTGGCATGCTCTTTCCCATCACCGTGCTTCCCGATTGGTTGCAGATTGTGGCCCGGCTGAATCCCGTTACCTACGCGCTCGACGCCATGCGCGCGGCCTTGCTCGGCGGGGATGGGTTCCGCGCCGTCTGGCGGCCGCTCATTGTCCTGCTGGTTTTCGCGGCGATCCTTTTGCCGTTGTCTATGGCCGTCTTCGCCGGGGCTCTTCGTCGGACTAAAACAACGGGAACCTTGATGCACCGCTAGCCGTTCGTACGAGTTTCGTGCGCCGCCTAACGACTTGCTCCGGCGATTCCCTCGCGAAATCCTCAGCGGATCTTTTGCCATTTCAATAAAAAAGGCCAGCTCCGCAACGCGGAACTGGCCCACTCACGATTAAACGAAGCTTGCTCAGGACTTCTTTTTCTTCACGTTTACCTTCGTCTCAATTCCCGGCGCAAGCTGCTGCAGCATGGCCAACCCTTCTTTGGCCTGCGCCCCGTACGGCCCATTCGGATCGAGTTCCAATGCTTTCTGGTATGCCTCGACCGTCCCCGGCGCAAACTGCACCTCTTCCTTATCTCCAACCTTCTTGGTCGTCATCTCACTGACCAGTGAGGCTCCGAGCAAATACCACGTCTGAGCGCTCTTGGGGTCAAGTTCGGCTGCTTTCTGCAGGGGCGCAACGGCATCGCTCAGGCGGTTTGCGTTGTACAAGCTGATTCCGAAATTCCGCCACGCCGTTGCCGCGTGCGTCGGGTCCAGCTCCGCGCTCTTCGTGTACGCCGCCTTCGCTTCGTCGATCTTCCCCTCTCGCGCCAGCACGTTTCCCAGATTGTTGTAGTAGCCGGGATCATCTGGTTTGGCATTGATGGCCTGCTGGTAGGCTTGAGCCGCTTCGTCATTACGCCCTGCAAGGTCATACGCCTCGCCCAGCGTCGCCCACAACAAATGTTGGTTTGTGTCATTCGCGGGCGCCGCTTTTTGCGCAGCCACCAGCTCTGTCGCCGCCTTGTCCGAAAGATCCTTCAGGTTTTGCTTGAGCGCCTCTCGCTGGTCGGGAGTCGCCTTCGCCAAGTCGTCTTTGGCCTTGCGCTCCTGAACCAGTATCGCGGTCCCGGCTGTAAAATGCGCCTTCATGCTCTCAAACTTGGCCTTATCTTCCGCTTGCTTCTTGACTTGTTCCTCGGCTGCCGCGCCCTGTTTGCTCACGACATCTTTAAAGTTGAGGTCTGCCTTGCTCTCGTTATCGCTCTGCACTTGGATTTGCATGTCGTACGGTTTGTTCGGCGCCGGCAAAATGATGTAGACGTGATACATGCCGGGACGCAGGTTGTGAAACGAGTATTTTCCCTCCGCGTCCGTCTTGGTCTCTTGCTTCGCGCCCTGATCGCTCACGCAGTCCATCGTCACGTTGTACCAGGGCTTGCCAACCACATCCAGAATCGTTCCAGAAATCGATCCGCCGCTTTGCGCCTTCGCGCGCGGCGCACCCAAGCAAATCAACGCGGCCGCGGCTACCGCAGCCAACGCCCATGACTTCGCAAATCTCTTCATACTTCATTCTCCTTTTGCCGAGGCGAACCCTGCCCGGCCTGGCTGGCGGGATGGCCCTATTATCCTTAATCCTAGCTCTTTTCCAAGTCCCTGGCGTGCCATCGGCCGCTCGCTACGAATGCGCGCTGACCGCCATCCGGTACGGGATAGGATCCGCCACGCCCGCCTCCGCGAACGCCTTCAATCGCAGCAAGCAACTATCGCACACTCCGCACGCTCTCTCCTCACCCTGATAACACGACCACGTTAGATGCAGCGGCGCGCCCAGTTCCAGCCCACGCCGGATGATCTCGTTCTTCTTCATCGCAATCACCGGAGTCGCAATCTCGATCTGCGTCTCCGGCCGCGTTCCCACGCGCACCAATTCCTGAAACACTTTGTAATACTCCGCCCGGCAATCGGGATACCCTGAACTATCCTCCGCCACCGCCCCAATGTAAACCGCCCCCGCCCCAATCGCCTCCGCCCAGCTCACCGCCACAGAAAGAAAATGCGCATTTCGAAACGGCACGTAAGTCACCGGTATCGCGCTTCCGTGCGCTCCAGCGGCGCCAAGCTCATTTTCCGGCACCGCAATGTTCGTATCCGTAAGCGCCGATCCGCCAATCGCGCGAAAATGATCAAGCTGCACCACCAGCCGCTGGTTCCGATTCACGCCGTAAAAATCCGCAATCGCCTCAAACGCCCGCCGCTCGCGTTCTTGTGTCCTCTGGCCATAACCAGCATGCAGCAACGCGATGTTAGCTGCTCCGTGCCGCTCCCGCGCAATCCCCGCGCAAACGCACGAATCCATCCCCCCGCTCAACAGCACCACCGCTGTCCTCGAATCTGACTTGCTCATCTTCGTATCCGTGCTCTCCCAAAAAGCCCGCTGACGAACCGGCCACCGCGCTAGCGCATCTCCGATCCTCTAATTCCTTTACTTCCTCAACCTCCTCTACCTCAAACTCCTTTTGTCGCCGGATCCCAAACAAATTTGTGCAATTGCAATCCCAGCCGCACCGGCAAACCATCCTCGAGTATCCACTCCACCAGCTTCCGCGCTTCCAGCCCCTGCCACTTCCCAGCCGGATCATCAAACACCGGCGAAAACAAAACCTGTCTCACCCGTTCCGCCAACCGGTACGCCACCGTGAACTCCCTAGCAAACTCATAATCCCGCCGCGTCGAAAGCACAAACTTCACTTCATCCTTCGCATCCAGCACTTCCAAATTCCTCATCTCAAACGTATCCGCCTCGCCCGAGTCCGGACACTTCACATCCATAATCTTGATCACTTCTCCAGGCAGCCGCCCCGCAAAGCATTCTCCGCTCGTCTCAATCATCACCGTATATCCCGCCGCGATCAATTTCTCCGCCAGCGGATAAATCTCCTCCTGCAACAACGGTTCTCCGCCAGTTAATTCCACCAACGGCACCCGAGCCGCGGCCCCAGACGACCCATCCGCCCGTCCCGCCAGCTCATCCACACGCGCCAGCACATCCTCAACACTCATCTTCGTCCCGCCGTGAAACGCGTAAGCCGTATCGCACCAAGCACACCGCAAATTGCAACCCGTCAAACGCACAAACACGCACGGCAACCCCGCGCGCGTCCCCTCCCCCTGAATCGATTTAAATATTTCGGTAATGAACATAGTGTGGAGTGCGGCAGCCCAGCTGCCGCTTTTTCCCGCTTTTTAAATTGCCCCAATCTCGCCACGCGCTTTACCGCGCGCCCAAACCCGCCCTGCGCGTAGCTCTCCGTCTCAGCCACCACCACGCGCCACCCAATAGCGCCACGGGAAACACTAATATCCAATAAGCCGGCGAAACCCCCATTGCGCGAAAAACCACCACGTACCCGATCGAGACCAGCAAGGCCGGAATCAAAATGATATAAAACGCGCGATTCATCGCTTCTTCCCTGCTTCTTTACCTCGTTACTTCTTTACGTCTCTTTCTCCCTGCTTCGTCATTTCCCCAGCCGGTACTGCGCCCGGCTCGTATCCGTCTCCCACAAAACCACGTCCGTAACCCGCGCCCCCGCCGGCAAATCCGTCAACCCCCGCGTCACTTCTTCATAAAAATATTTCGCCATATTTTCCGCCGAAGGATTCACCGTCTTGAACGGCTCCAGATCATTCACAAACTGATGATCCAGCCGCCCCATAATCTCCCGCACCATCGCCTTCAGCCGCGTAAAATCCACCAGTAACCCAATCGAATCCAGCTGAGGGCCCTCCAGCGTCACGCGCACGCGATAATTATGCCCATGCACGTTCTCACACTTACCCTTATATCCGCGCAAAGCATGCCCCGCCGAAAATGTCTCTTCCACGCTAACCTGGAACATTTCTTCTCTTCTCTGTGACCTCTGTGTCTCTGCGTCCTCTGTGTTAATTCTTTTTCTTTTCTTTTTTCTCCAAAAACCTGGAAACCTCCGCCAAACTATTCGTCATCCGATATTTCGGCAAACTCTCCAAAAAAATCTTACCATACGCCATCCGCTGAATCCTGTTATCGAGCAGCGCCAAAACCCCCCGATCCGTCTTCGTCCGTATCAACCTCCCAAACCCTTGCTTCAGCGCCAAAACCGCCTCTGGCACCTGAAATTCCGCAAACGGATTCCGCCCATCCTCCTGCAAGGCTGCCACTCGCGCCGCCACAATCGGATCGCTCGGCACCGCAAACGGCAGCCGGTCCACAATCACGCAAGAAAGCTGCTCCCCCGGCACATCCACTCCCTGCCAAAAGCTCGCCGTGGCAAAAAGCACCGCCCCCGGCGTGTTCTTAAATCTTTCCAGCAGCGCCGAACGCGGCGCCGTCCCTTGCAGCAGCAGCGGAAACGGCACGCGCGTTCGCACTCTCTCAAAAAGCTCATTCATCTGCGAGTAGCTCGTAAACAAACAAAACGCCCGCCCCTGGCTTGTCTCTAGCAAATTCACAATCTCGTCCGCCGCCCGCGCCGTAAACGCCAGATTCCGCACGTCCGGCATCGCTTGCGGCAAATACAGCATCGCCTGTTCTGTGTAGTCGAACTCCTGCGGCAAACCGCGCTCTTTCGCGTGATCCAGCCCTAGCCGCTGGCGTATAAATTCAAATCGATTCCCCACCGTCAGCGTCGCCGAAGTCAGCACCACCGAATCGAACTGCTCGAACAGTTTCTCCCGCAAAATCTGGCTCACGTCGATCGGCGTAGCCGCCAAAAACACTCCCTTATTCCTCCGCTCGTACCAATACACAAAATTCCGCTCGTTCGATTCGAACAAAAACGTCAGCTCCTGCCGCAACTCAAAACTTCGCCGCGCAATACGCAATATCTCTTCCGGCTTCTGCGTCATAGCCGCGCATTCCGTCTCGAATCCCTTCAGCGCCGAAGCCAAATCGTCGTAAGCCTCCCGATTTTGCTCCAGAAATGCCTCTCTCTCGCCCCGCGAAAATGGAAATTTTCCATCCCTTGGCGGAAACGTCTCGAAAAACGTCCGGCTCCTGTCGCGAATTCTCTGTGTCCTCCTCAAAATCGCCGGCGTACCCAAATGCAGCAATCGCAAAGTCTGATCCGCATCCCGCGCCAATTCCTCGAACCGGAAATTCGAAATCTGCCGCCCGAAATAATCGCTCGCCACATCCTCCATCTCGTGCGCTTCATCAAACACCACCGCCGAATACTCCGGCAATATGCTCCCGAAATCGTCCTGTTTCAGCGCCAAATCCGCAAAAAACAAATGATGGTTCACGATAATCAGGTCCGCGTCCTTCGCCCGCTGGTGCATCCCCGTCACAAAACACGGATTGAACGAAGGACATTTCTGCCCCGAACACGTATCCCGCCGCGCATCCAGCCGCGTCCACAAATCTGAATCATCCGGCAAAAACGTCAGCTCTGCCCGGTCCCCCGTCTCCGTCAATTTCGACCATTGCTTGATCTGCTGAAACGCATCCAACTCTTCCATGCCCTTCAGCAGCGCTTGGTCCGCCATCGCATTCATCTTCGCCACGCACAAAAAATTCGACCGCCCCTTCATCACCGCCACTTTCAAATTCGGCGCAAAATGCTTCTGTAAAAATGGAATATCCTTCTGAAAGAGCTGCTCCTGCAGCGATTTCGTCGCCGTCGAAATCACCACGCGCCGCCCGCTGCAAATCGCCGGCACCAAATACGCCAGCGTCTTTCCCGTTCCCGTCCCCGCCTCCAAAATCGCGTGATGATGCCCCTCGAACGCGTCGTGTACCATCTCCGCCATTTCCAATTGCCCGCGCCGGTGCTCGTACCCCCCAATCATGCACCGTTCCAAAAATCCCCCCGGACCAAACACGTCCCTCATCGACGGCTTAGTCGGTTCCTCCGAAGATTTCTCGATTTCGCGTGCGCCAGTCAGCTCCCCGTTTTCTCCGCCATCGTCCGACCCCAACGCGTGCGTATCCTCATCCATCGCGCCATACTCGCGCTCCGGCAATGCGGCCACTTCCTCCGCCCGGCCATTCACGCGCGCGTACCCCGTTTTGGCAACTTTCTTCGCCAAGCACCGCTCCGTAGGGTCATCCTTCTTAGGACGACCGCGTTCACCTATCCATACTCTTGCTCGATTCCGTAACGATAGCACATTAGTTTCCCACCCCTCCTAGCCACTCCTGTGCCACTCTCCTCGAATTTCTGCAGCTACTTTGGGTAGACGCAGCCGAATTTCACGCGGTACGGATGGACCTCTTCCCTCTGTCCCAACGTCCGGGGATTAAGCGTTTGAGCAACCAACCACGTTTTGAAACCCCGCGAGCAACGAGGCCGCGCTAGAGTCAAAATGGGGAATTTGAGCGTGTCCGTTTGTGCGTTCAAAAAGCGTCAGCTCGATCATTCGTGGGGTGCCCGATGAAGTCTTATAAAGCCTTTCTTTTCCTGATTCTAGTGCCGTGCCTCTCTTTGACCTCGTGCTATCACGAATTCCCAGGTGGCGGAGGGGGCGGCGGAGGAGGTGGCGCCACGACTGCCAACGTGAGCCTGACCTTGGTATCCGACACTCTTCCCGCAACCATTGGCATCGTCAGTTTCAGGGTGGCGATCAGCTCCATCGTGCTGACCTCCTCCACGGGCACCACGTCCACCCTCAACACCGGCAATCTTATTGTGGACTTGGCCCGCGCCCAATCCGACTCCATCTACCTTGGAACCGTCGCAGGCGTTCCCACTGGCACCAACAGTTCCATCAGCGTTCAACTCACGGGAGGAGAAATCACTTTTTACAATGGCACCGGTGTGAATCTCACCAGCCCGGTCTGCCAGGCTGGTGCCACTTGCATCGCCACTTTTAACGGTAATGGCACACCCGTCATCACAGCTTCCCAAGCCATCACGGGCAACACCGGCTTCGGCATCGATTTCAATCTTGCGAATGCCATTACCGTCACCGGCACCACCTTGAGCATCAATCTCTCGAACTCCGGCACCGCTAATGTCCTCAGCTCCTTCGCTCTTCCCAGAAATACGAATCTTGCCGCGGGCCAGCTCGATCTCATCGAGGATTTCACGGGCGTCGCAACCGTCACGGGAACCAGCGTCAAGGTCGTTTCCCAGCCGGCGGCAGGCCGCGGCACCATCACTGCCTCCTCCTCCTCGAACACTGTTTACGACCTCGACCCAACCGGCAATCTCTGCAGTGGCGCAGCTTCGTTGTCCGCATGTCTTAACACCGCCAACGAAGCCGCGAGCATGGACGCCATTCTCAACTCCGACGGCACCTTTACCGTCCAGGAAATCGAGCCCCTCCTTGCCAGCCCGATTGTGGACACCGTCGAAGGTACTGTCGTCTACATCAACCCCAACCTTCAAACGCAATTTGAGATTATTATCTCGGACATAATCCCGGCTACCACCAGCTCAAAGATCGGTACCTTAAGCATCGGAGATCCGCTAACCGTGAATCTAGGCGTTGGACCAGCTTTCTGGGTCGACACCAAGGGGTTGCAAGTGCTGAACTCCGCACCCAACAGCTACAACGCCTTCTACGGCCAGACCAATACCACTGCCCTTCATCCAGGCCAGGTCGTCGCCGTCCGCGTTAACTTGTTTACCGCCGCCAATGGCACCACCCCAGCGATCGCAAATAGTGTGAGTACCGTGACGCTCCGCTGGTCGCGCTTTATCGCGCCTGTAGCGCAAGCTTCCACGAACAGCCAGTTTAACGTCACCGCAATACCTGGCTATTTCGGTGTCAACCCGGCGAGCACCCCTGGCGTGCAAATTTTCCTCGGAACTCAGGGACTAGAAGGCGTTACCAACCTCGACGGCATAGCTAATGGCTCGCCTCCCTCCGCCACCCCATCCTTGGGCATTCGCGCACTTTACCTGGAAGACCCCGGGTACACGCTGAATCCAGCTTTCTTCGCCGCCAAGGTTCGCCAACACTAACAAATCCAAGTCTTTACCCGCCTCCGCAAAAGGCCACGGGCCGGAGCATTCATCCAGAATGCTCCGGCCCGTTCTTTTTCACCCTGCCGTGGTGATGGACTGTCGGAAAATACTGGCATTGACAATCTGTTACTTTCTGCTATACTGCGGATCAGGTAATTCTGCGCCCGCCTTGTTCTGACCGATACACGTTCCGGTCTTCCCTAAAGTCCATAACTCTCTTGTCTGGAACCGCTTGCGCACTCTTTCGTCTATCTGTGCATTTGCCCGAAACTGTGGCCCTTAAGAATCATGCTCTTACGCACTCTGCGTATACGGACGTTTCGGCAACTCTCTTGGCTTCAATCCATTGCGCACTCTTTGCGAAAAACACCCGGGTGGGGTGTTGCTGCCGCGTGAATTCCGTTGTTGAGGCTTTGCGAAAGTAAACCCTTTGGAATACGCACTTTCGAAAAAGAGGTCGATAACCCCTTTAGAATGCGCAGTATCAAAACAAAGAACTTAAAACTCTTTAGAATGAGCAGTTCAGAAAAAACGCCCGGGGGGAGGGATCATCGATCCGCGGAGCCGCCGCTACAGACCGCGCATGGGCACACCACATGCCTCTAGAATCGTGGTGGACCGTTAGAGTGGCGCTGCGCTGGTTAGGCCGCCTGGATTCCGCCAACCGTCGTATTCGGCGGCAAGGACATCGGCGGCATCGGCCCTGGCAGAATGCTCTGCGTCGCCGTCGGCTGAATGCGGTTATAAATCGCCAGCGCAATCGCTCCCATGCCCCAAATCCAGATTCCCAGCCCGATGAGGAACCCAATCACATGCAGATGCGCCAGCGGTGTATATACGATGCGCACGATCACGAAACCCATTGCCATTCTTCCGATCAAAGCCCAAGTATCCGCCGGCTTGCCAAGAATCCAGTTGCCGACCACCGTGCCCACCACAATCTCCGCACAGTTCAGCACCAGGAACCACAGGCACAAAGTGAGAATCCCCAGCGGGATTCCAACAACAGTAATGCAAGCGATGATGGCCGCGATCGGCACTCCAAAAAACACCAGCACTCCCAGCCCGATCGGCGCTCCGACACGCTCCCCGGCGCTAACAGCCTCGCGCGCGAATTTCGGCAGCAGCAGGAACAGCACCATCCCAAACAATACGAAAGCCGCCGTCCAAATAATGCGCCAGACGTAATAGTGGCCTTGCTCGTACTGAGACTCCTTCTTCATTTGGGTAAATTGCACCGGCGAAGCTAGTCTCGCTCCCGCGTCGACCGTCGCCGGATGTTCGCCTTCAAAACGAATCGGCCCGGCAACCTGCGCCGTCGAAGCGATCGACATGGAATTTCCTTTGGATCGCACTTCGCCATCGATACTCCCGGAAATGATGGTCTCGTCGCCCATGTCGAGCAGATCGCGTCCCAAACGGCCGTCGATAGTCACGGTCTGGGCAAAAGCCGTTAAGCTCCCGTTCACTTTTCCCGCGGCATCCACCGTCACTGTTTGATTGAACGTGAGCACATTTCTCGTCACCGTTCCCGTAACCGTCAGATTATTCGCAAATGACCGGATGTTGCCGTCGATTTGCCCGCTGACCCGCGCCGACTGCGCGAAAACGATGGCGTCTCCCTTGATATGCCCGCCGATGTCGATGCTCTGCCCAAAGAAATAAACATCTCCATCCACGGTGCCATCGATGCGCGCTCGCGCACCAGTGATAAAAAGATCGCTGTTGACGGTCTGATCTTTCGCCAGTTCATACATCTCGCCCTTGTGAAATTCCGTCGCGCCAGCCGGCGCAGGCAACGCCAGCACCGCGCACAATCCCGCCAGCACCAGCGCCAGCGCCGATGCGCGCCGCAATCGCCGCCGGAAAATCACCGCGCCAAATCCAGCCACTGTAACCATCGCCAGCACCTCGAAAAGTGTCATCATGGATTGCCATCCCTTCCAGAAGGCGCCTTGAAAAATCAACATGCTCAGAAGACTCGTCCCGCCGAATCCTGCCTGCTCGAAGCGTTGCTGCAAAGGTTCGACATAACCCGTATACAGAGCGTAGACGCCAGTCGCCGCCAAGCCTAATACCACGCCCCAAATCCAGCCAAACGATTTCCGCGCGCGCTCTTGAAATTCCGCCAGCCGCGAAGGCAGTGGCTCGTCTTCCTCGAG
This sequence comes from uncultured Acidobacteriota bacterium, assembly GCA_963843265.1. GTDB lineage: Bacteria > Acidobacteriota > Terriglobia > Acidiferrales > UBA7541 > Acidiferrum. The sequence continues at coordinate 188,459 of CAWJJR010000016.1, forward strand.
CATGGCGCGCGTCAGCAAACGCGATTCGCGCTCGAGCGCTCGCAGCAAAGTGCGGCACGCTGCGCAATCTTGCGTGTGCGCGGAGACGGCCTGCGCGCGGGCGCGGTCCAGTTGCCGCTCCGCGTACAGCAGGCAGGTCATCTCATCCAAATGATCCAGCGTTCCGCCCGGTCCTTCCGGCGCAACCGGGTTTGCAGGTTCGCTCACGAGGTCCCTCCCGCAGCCAGCGCACTCTTCCCCTCCAGCGCCTGCCGAAGTTCATGCCGCGCACGCAAGAGCACGACGCCCACGAAGGCGCGCCGCACGCCGAGCGCATCGGCGATTTCGTCATAACTCATATCGGAGTAATAGCGCAAGACCAGAGCCATGCGCGCCCGCGCTCCGAGCTTATCCAAGGCGTGGCGCACTTCTTCGCTGGTCTTCTGTTCGATTAATCTATCCAACTGGTTCGGGTCCGGATGTTCCAACGGCACAGTGTCTATGTCTTCGGTCTCTTTGTCCTGGCGGATTTTGCGCCGCCGCAGAATATCCCAGCAATGGTTGGCGGCCACGCGATAGAGCCACGCGGAAAAGGAGCGCGTTTCGTCGTACTGGCTCAGCTTGCCTTCCCACAATTTAGAGAAAATCTCCATAGTCGCGTCTTCCGCATCTTCCCGGGTCGGCAGCGCTCTCCTGCAAAACCGGAAGATGGCGGGTCCCATCTCCCGATAGATTTGACCCCAAGCCTCGGCATCCCCGGCACGAGCCCGGGCCACAGCCTCCGTCGTCTCCGTCACTCCCGGCACGCTCATCGGGCCTGGTCTCAGCGGTTCCATAGACTAGTACGCAGGGGAGCCCCAAAAACTAACACGATCTTAACAAATAGCAATATCGCAGGACGGGGCTATCTCTTCTCTGCTCAGCACTCTACCAGAAATGGCGCGGTAGGCCACAGTTCCCAGCAATGGAAAGAACGGACCGGCAAGCGGGTGCCATGGCTGCCCGTGGGCGCTAAAGCAAAGCCGCCGAGCCAGCTCCGCCGGGATCCCCGAGTGTCCATGAGGAACCGGAAAATCCGGGTTTCCGAAGGGGCTGCGGCCGCGTCGATCCTCCAGAGTCAATGCATTCAATATATTGCCTAGTCAAATGAAAAAGTTGAAATTGACACACCCAGCCAATTTGGTGCTACTTAGAGCACACATTCGGGGGAGTGGTCGACCAATCATTTCCGAGGAAAACGAATAGGAAAGAGGAGGGGTGTCTCTATGCGATGGCAAGAACGATGGAGTTCCTGGCGAATTAGCAAAGAAACTATCGGGGGGATTACGACAGCCGCTTTGCGCTTTGGAATAGCCGCGCTGACCACGGCTGTTCTTATCTGCGCAAGCTACGCGCAGACCTTCCGCGGGGCGATTAACGGCACCGTATCAGACCCGGCTGGCGCGGTCGTCCCAAATGCCCAGGTAAAAGCGGTGGATAAAGCGACAGGGATCGAACATGCCACAACCACGACCAGCGACGGAATTTTTGCCTTCCAAGACCTCCCTGTCGGAACTTACACGGTTAAGGTGACAGCGGCTGGATTTCCGGTGGAGACGGTGGAGAATGTTCTCGTGACGCAGGGTGCCATTTACACCTTGCCGGTAAAACTCGTCCTTACGCAGCAATCGACTACAGTCGAAGTTTCTGCCGCCGCTCTGACGTTGGACACGACCACGACCACCCAAACAACGATCGTTGAGGGCGGAGACTTGCAAACGATGCCGCAAAATGGGCGCGACTTCACGCAAATGATCCAATTGGTGCCTGGCTACGCGGGATACTCGGCTGGTGGGTATGGCTCCCTAAATGGTACGCGCGCCAATCAGGTCAACTGGCAGATCGACGGAGTGGACAACAACGACCTATGGCACAACATTCCAGCGGTGAATCAGGGCGGAGTTTCCGGAATTGCGGGCATCATTTTGCCGATCGACTCCGTCGATCAGTTCTCCGTTCAGACGGAAGGAAGCCCGGAGTCCGGGAGGAATCCCGGAGGAACGGTCAATCTCGCGCTAAGGTCCGGCGGGAACGACTTTCATGGCACGGCCTACTACTATGACCGGAATGAGGCCTTTGCAGCGGCTTCGCCTTTCGTGACCTCAAAAAAGGAAAATCGTAACTACAACTATGGGTTTTCCTTCGGTGGGCCCTTCCTCAAAGACAAACTCTTCTTCTTCACTACCTTCGAGAAGCAGAGATTTACGATTGGATTGCCGGGATTAGCCACGGAGCCCTCGCAGGCCTATCAGGCGGAGGCCGAGGCTGTTCTCGCGACTTACAACGTTCCCGTCAATCCCGTAAGCACAGCCTTGCTGACCAACCTTTGGCCTGGCTATGCCTTAACTGGAGCGGCGGTGCCCAACAACTATTCGAGTCCAGATCCTGAGTATGGCTACAGCTATAACGGGCTGGCCAAGCTCGATTATCAGATCAACAGCAAGAATACCTTGTCCTTCCACTACTTCGTGGGACAAGGAAATCAGGTCGCGCCGGTTGGAGGTACCGCGCTTTCGGAGGCGGCCTCCGAGTTGAAGTATTACTACGAGGTGGCGCCGATACACGTCTCGAACTATGCCGTGGTGTGGAACTCGACATTCTCGACGAAGTGGTCAAACCAGGTGCTCGCGGGCGTGAATTACTTCCGGCAGATTTTCAGCGACTTCAATAACGGGTTCGATGTGGCGACTTACGGCCTGCTGCTGGCGCCGAATTTCGATGCCACCGGTTTGAGAGGGGCGCCAAATATACAGATCAGCGGTTTTGACGGGGTGGGCCAGACGCCACCGGAAGGCCGCGAGGATATTACCGGACATTTGACGGACGCACTCTCCTTCACGGTCGGAAAGCATCAATTCCGGTTTGGAGGAGAGTTCCGGCGCGCGCAATTGCAGGAGTTCTACCACCGGCACGCCCTAGGAAATCTGAAATTCGACGGATCACAAGGGCCCTGGGCAAACGATCCGACGATCACGGACCCGAACGTAAAGAGCCTTGCGGATTTTCTGGCCGGTTATCTAAACCCCGACACCTCGAGCATCGCGCTCGGAGATCCGACGCGGCTCGTCTTTGTGAAAACGTTCAACTTGTTCGCCCAGGATACGTGGCAACTGAGCCGAAAGCTGACATTGGACTACGGCCTGCGCTGGGATTATGAAGGCCCTCTGGGAGACAACGAGAAGGATCTTTCTGTGTTTATTCCGAGCCAGGGCGGGCTGGTATTTCAAGGAGCTGAAATTGGTTCCGTCTACCCGCAGGACTTCAAGAACTTCGCGCCGCGGCTGGGAGTCGCGTATCGGCCGAGGGAAAACAGCGACTTGGTTATTCGCGCCGGGTTTGGAATTTATTTTGATACTCCAAACCTGAATCCCTTCCTGGACAACCGCCCGGCAAACGGAGCGCCCAATGGGTTGGAAGGCAACCCTGCCGGACCGAGCCCGGTAGACACGGTCGCACCGCTGAGCGGCACGATTGTGGCCAACCAGCCTATTTTCCCGGCGGCGGGCAGCGTTTGCCCGACGGGTAACGGATGCGGCCAAGTCTACAACATCTTTTCCGTCGGCCAGGATTTCCGAAATGCCTACAATTACAACTACAGCCTGAACGTCCAGAAGGCATTGGGAAGTTCGCTAATTCTGCAGGTGGGTTACGTGGGCAGCGCAGCGCACCGGCTGCTGACAACGCAGGATATCAACCAAGCGGGACTTAATCCCACGGGGAATGTGGTGCAATCTTCCCGGCCCTACTATGGCCAGTTCCCTGATTTTGGGATCATCAACCAGATCGAGAGCAATGGGAACTCGAACTACAACTCTCTGCAAGCCGTATTGAAGACGCGCCGGTGGCACCGCTTTACCGGACAGTTTACTTACACGTGGGCGCACGCACTGGACGATATGACCGCCTATCGTGGTGCGACACCGCAGGATAGCTTCTTTATTCAAGGAGACTACGGCAACAGCGATTTTGACACGCGACAGAACTTTACTGGCTTGCTCAACTATGACCTCCCGAATGGTTCCCGCTTCAAGCTGCTGACGACGGGGTGGACGCTGAGCAGCCTGCTCTCCTTCCACACCGGTCAGCCGTTCAACATCACCACCGGCGTTGACACAACTGGAACCGGCGAAGGCGTGCAACGAGTCGACCTCATTGGAAATCCTTACGCGGGAGTATCCCATGCGTTCAGCGCGAGCGGAGTGCAATGGGTCAATCCTGCCGCGTTTGCCGCGCCTGCGCCCGGGACGTACGGGACGCTTCCCCGCAATTTCCTGTATGGCCCGGGCTTCGGCGACGTGGACTTCTCGGTGGTCAAGAACACCAAGATCACCGAACGCGTCAGCACGCAGTTCCGGATCGAGCTGTTCAATCTGTTTAACCGCATCAATCTGGCGCCGCCCAATTCCGGTTGCGGAGTTTCTGACCCGTTGTCCCCGTTGCAAGCCAATCGCGTTTGCCTAGCGTCGAGCGGACTCGGCGTGACCGCGGATACGATCGGGGACTACAACGGCGCACCGGGGATTGGGCCAGGCGAAGCGTTCAATCTGCAGCTGGCGTTGAAGATTATCTTCTAGCGGCTGCGGCATGCAGTTCTGAGTCCCGAAGCGCCCCGGGCTACTTCGCCGGGGCGTTTCTTTTTTTTGTGAGATGGGCTCTTGCGCGCCAGCAAACCCTCATTCGCGAGTGACGATCCCGATCAGAATAAGGCCGGTTTTGAGCCTGCGATTCGCGCAGCCCTGAGGGATGGCACACAGGTCTACGTCGCGCCGCCACACGATGACGAACGGCTTTGAGTATCTTATGTGTCCGAACCTCGAGGATCAGAGGGATCTAGAATTTGCTTCAACCAGGGGGAGATTGGCCTGCAACAGATGAATAGATTCAAGATGGACCTGGAGGCTAGTGTTAGTGTCTTGGCGCTTCAGCAGCCGGACTGCACGTATTTCTCTTTGGCGGATATGGCTACTAACTGAGAGCTAGCCCCGAGTTTCAACAATCTGGAGGTGTGCAGTAGAATTATAATTATATTATATATTAATAATATAACGCTCGTGTTTGGAAAGCTCAGGTGAGGCCGAGAAGTCATGCGCAGTTGACGTGCACGACGTACCCAATGTGCACAACGTGCAGCGTTGCTGATCGTACTAAAATAGGCCCCTGAGTTCTTCCTCGCTCATAGTTTCGAGTATTTGGCGTGATACTTCATCAGGAAATTTCGCTTCTTCGTCCGACGCTACCTCATCACACTGAACGCATCCCGTGGATCGATAGTCAGTTTTGAGAAGCTCATGCTTCGAAGCGAGCTGATGAATTCGTCGACGAATCGAATTCAGCAGGGCGATTCCGCGTCGGGTTGCGCTCAACCGCTGAGTCGAAAAACCCAGAGCCCGCAAGATGTTGCCAACCGCGCGTGGGTTCATCTCGAGCGACTCGCCGCGTCGTTCTACAGTCTTGTTCACGGTGCTGGTGAGTTCAGCCACCCCGAAACTTTCCTTCTTGGGCTGGTGGGAACAATAGAGCAACGCTTCGATCACCACAGAATGCAGTTCGTTTCGCCGACTCAGTGTAAACATGGTGGTCTTGCTCTTTGAGAAGCGTGGCGACTTCCGCCTGGAGTTTAGCGTCTCCCGCGACAGTGCCTCCCAAACACCGCGCGAGGTCACGTGCCTCGGAGCTGAGCCCGGGAGGATCAAAGACGGATGCGCCAACCAAACTGTAATTCATGAGGTGAAACATCTCGAATTTCGGTTGGAATTCCTCAACGAGCTGCCGTTGCGCACTTGCGCCGAGAACCGGAAGACGACCGTTCGTGTCTGCTATTGGGAGGTCAATCAGGAGCCAACCCGGCATGGCGTCGCTCAGCGGCTCCTCGATGCACAGGACCTTGGCGCAATACCGGTTGAGAACTCGTCGTTTCGATAGAATCTGCGCATCTCGCGAACTGGTCGTCTCCAGAAATTTTCGGAATTGTGGCGACCGCTCGCACCGCTCGATAAGAAGGGTAGGCGCAATCTCTGTTGGCAGAGAGGAGACTCCTGCAAGGCTACCCGAGCAAGCGATCTAATGATGGCGCGGCGAGGATGTCACGATCAAAATCGTGAATGCTGGGTTCGCGTCTTAGCGAGCCAAATCAAGAGAGAGATGAATCGCTTCTTTGCCGGACCCAGTAGCCCTGAACTCAATTGTGTTACCGATCGGGAATATTTTGACTCGGGGAGTGGAATTGCGCCCTCCATATTCCCGTACGGTAATATTTTATTGGTTCTCCACAAGAATCAGGCATAATGTTCCCGTACGGTACCCAAGAAACCACCTATGAAATACACGCCTAAAGACATCGGCAGGCTTATCCGGGACACCCGAAAGAGTCTGGGCGTCACACAGAAGGATCTCGCGTTAACCTCAGGCACGGGGCTTAGGTTCGTCATTGATCTAGAAAAAGGTAAGGAAACCTGCGAAATCGGAAAGGCTCTCACCGTGCTCCAAACCCTTGGCATCAGGCTCCATTTGACGCCCCCTGCGGCCTCTCCGAAGCAAGGATAGGGCATGGCGAAGACCCTCGATGTCTACTTGCACCACGAGCTTGTCGGTCATCTGATTCAGGATGATGGGGGTCAAATGGCATTTGACTATGTCGAGGCCTGGCTTAACAAGCCTCACCCCACGCCGCTGTCGCAATCCTTGCCATTGCGAAAGGAGCGTTTCACGCGCAAGGAGTGCCGAGCCTTTTTTGCCGGGGTCTTGCCAGACGAGAATAAACGCGAAATCATTGCCCGCAATCTCGGCATCAGCGCACGCAACGACTTCGCCATGCTTGAGCAGATCGGCGGCGAGTGCGCGGGGGCGGTGACATTCCTTCCGACGGGCCAGACGCTACCCGAACGCGACTATGGCTACCGAACGCTCTCTTCAACCGAGCTTGCCGCAGTACTCAAGGAACTGCCGAAGCGCCCGCTTTTGGCCGGAGAAAAAGGGATTCGTCTTTCACTTGCTGGTGCCCAGGACAAAGTCGCAGTGCGGATCGAAGGCGATGAAATTTCGCTACCCCTTGGAGGCGCACCCAGTACACACATCCTGAAACCAGGCATGGAACACTTCGTCGGCGTTGTCTTCAACGAGGCGCTCGCTATGAAGTTGGCTGCGGCGATGGACATGCCTGCCGCCAAGGTGGAGACCAGAACAGTGGACGGCGTCCAGTACCTCGTCGTAGAGCGTTATGACAGGATTCACCGCCACTCGGACGGAACGACGTTCCTCGAGCGGCTTCATCAGGAAGATTTCTGTCAGGCGCAAAATATCGTTCCAGAGATGAAATACCAGAAGGAAGGCGGGCCGTCGCTCAAGCAATGTTTTCGGCTCCTGCGCGAAGCTTCCAGTGCGCCGGTCATCGACCTCGCCCGTCTACTGGACGCAGTCATATTCAACTATTTGGTCGGCAACAATGACGCTCACGGCAAGAATTTCTCTCTTCTTTACCACGGTATCGGAACGGCGAATCTCGAAATCAGGCTCGCGCCCCTCTACGATGTCGTCAGCACGATGTATTACCCCGAACTAAGCAAGGAAATGGCCATGAAAATCGGAGGCGAATATTCATCGGACCGAGTGACTCCGAGAGATTTCGAGAAATTGGCTGAAGAAGCTGCCCTCGCCAAACCGATGGTTAGGCGCCGCGTGCCTGAGCTGGCTGAGATCATGCTTGTCGCTCTTCCTAAAATCGAGACCGCTCATCCCGTTGCGGAAGCAGTCGCCGCGCTCCTGCGCAAACGCTGCGAATCAGTCCACAACAGATTTCGGAGTTGATCTATCGCAATCCATATAGGGGCGTTAGACTGCTATGGTCAAAGACCCGCGGGCTCTAGTGCTGGGCGACAAAATGGCAGTTATTTTCCGAAGGACATTCTTGCATTTTCTAGAGCTACGGAGTGTTGATTTTCTTGAACTCCCGCAAGGGTGAATCAACTACCATCGGCAGATGCAAGCCCACAAAGGTCAAAAATGAAAACACCTTCAGGCTATTAATTTCCGTGCCATAGTCGCACGACTCGCCGTGCAAAACTCGCTGTCGATTCGGAGCACTGAAGGACTCACCAGAGGCTTGCGCAACCTTTTCACGTTCCCTCGCGCTCTGCATAAAATTGATCTCACGAAATTTCAGTATAGGATGGATTAGATCCAATGCCTCTTGGTCAGGAGCTAGCTGCACTATCGATCGAGAACCGGACGAAGTAGACGCGGCCACGGGGCATCCAAGCACCGCTGCCGGAGTTGCACCACAAACACCGGCGTCACGTTCGGCAGTGCTGAAATGTTCGGGTGCCCTGAGGCGCCTCGAGAAGGCGTACCTTGCAGCCGTTCTTGGAATCGATTACTCTTCGCGTGGGACCCTCCCACAAAACGCTCTCTTTCATCACGTGCTATCCGCAGCGAAGGGCCTGGGATTCGGACTCGGCCTCAACCAGAATCCGACCCGGTCACCACGCATACTTTATACTTCCGTGGACGCTGGAGACGGGTCTTCGCTGCGAGTACCCAGTTAGTTGTGTTTGATTGCACTCGGAGTCACCCTGGAGAATCGCCATGAGCAGGATGGCATTGACGCGGACCAGTCTTTTACTCGAAGTCGGGAAGGTCCGGCGACTTCGCAAGGCCCTCCGGTCACGCAGCAACTCTGAAGCGGTGCGACGAGTAATCGACGAGCGGTTGGCTGTGGAAACAGGTCTTGAGGCCCTGCGAAGCCTGAGAAAGCTCGGGGGGCCCGAGGACGTCTTTGGACGCGCCCGAGCGAATAGGGGATGATTTCACGGCCGACTGGTCCGCTTCTGTTCGACACTGGCATTTACATCCGGTTTGCGCGCTTGCTTCAGGCGAACCGCATGGCCAACCGTTCGATTGAGCAGTGCTCGATCGATCGGCTTGACAAGCGACTGCAGTGCTGCAAGGTCCGCGACTTCGACCGCGAGCTCGTTACTCAGTTGATCGACCATCACGATGACAGGTAGGTTTGGGGAAAGCGCATGCAGTTCTGCGAGAAGCGCAAAACCACTCTCTTCTGGAACCAGGAGATCCGCGACAACGATATCGAAGGTCGCACTTCCCACACGGTTGAGAGCTTCGTCGCTGCCTCCGGCCTTTGTCACCTCAAATCCAGCGTTAGCAAGGGCGCGACTATAGTACGCCAGAATCGACGGTTCATCGTCGACAAGAAGAACGCCGTTTAAAATGTAACTGAAGGGAGCAACCTCGCGCCATTTAAGATGTAACCCAACCAAGAACAGAAAAAAAGAGACCACGGGCTGGGAAACCAAGGACGATGGGAGTATCTGCGGGCGATCTATGATCGTTACAGGAAGCGTAGCAGGAGAGAAGGTATATGTAGCTTCCTCCTTGACAACCTCGAGGAGGCAACCCAGAGACATAATATTGCCATGGAACTAAAGCCTGTAATACTAGGCGTTATCTTGTAAATGTCAGTTAAAGCCTGTAAATACAGGCTTTACAAATATTTAATTGTAACGTATTAAAGCCTGAAAAAACAGGCTTTGTTGTAAGTAAAGTCTGTAAAGCTTATAATTATAGGCTATGAGCGTCCTACAATTTAAGTCTCCGCGGGAGCTGCAAACCGAGCTGGGCCGACGCATCCGACAGCTGCGCTTGTCCCGAAATATTGATCAGCGAGCCGCCGCAGAGAAGGCCGGAGTTGCGCGAGCAGCATTACAAAATCTCGAGGCGGGCCGTGGCTCGTCGGTGCAGACGCTGCTTCGCACTTTGAAGGCGTTGAATTACCTCGAGGGCATCGAGATGCTGGCCCCGCAACCAACCGTGAATCCACTGGCGCTTCTGAAAACTAAGACTCCGCCGCAGAGAGCACGCCACCGCCGATCGGCTCAGCCAAGGAAGATGAATCCTTGAACATTCCAGTCATCGAAGTTCGCGCTTGGGGAAAGTTGGTCGGAGCTTTGGCGCCCGATCCGAACATCGGCTACTACGCATTTGCCTATCATCCTACTTGGCGTCGTCTGGGAATCGAACTCGCGCCTCTCACGATGCCCGTGACAGATTCCCGAGAAGCATTCATCTTCCCAAACCTGCCGGAGGCCACGTTTCGGCGGCTGCCCGCATTGTTTGCCGACGCGCTGCCCGACGATTTCGGCAACGCATTGATCGATGCCTGGATGGCGGAGCACGGAACCACGAAATCAGAAGTAACGACGCTTGATCGTCTGGCCTACATGGGAAAACGCGGCATGGGAGCTTTGGAATTCAAGCCGGCTTTGGGTTCGCACCGGGAAAGCGCCGCGCCTCTCCAGATGAAATTCCTTGTCGAAGAGGCTAGGAAGGCGGTGGAGGGCGATCCGTCCGCAGATACCCATGCAAGAGCAGCCTTGGCGAATATTATTCGAGTCGGCGCATCAGCGGGCGGCGCACGCCCTAAAGCAGTCGTCGCTTGGAATCCGGTGACAAATCAAATTCGCAGTGGTCAGTTCGATATCGCTTCTGGGTTCGAACCGTGGATTGTCAAGTTTGACGGAATCGGGAAAGATTTCGAGCTAGGGACGGGCGGAGATTACGGCCGTACGGAATATGCGTACTACAAGATGGCGACGCAGGCAGGAATCGTGATGTCTCCGTGCCGGCTGCTCGAAGAGAACGATCGCGCCCACTTCATGACGCGGCGCTTCGACCGGTACGTGGATCGAGGCAAGACGATCAAACACCACATCCAGACACTTTGCGCGATGAACCACCTGGATTACAAGCAGCGCGGCACGCATGCCTATTCCCAGCTATTCATGACCCTGTCGGAGTTGGGGCTAGGCGACGATGCGCTACAGCAGGCGTTTCTGCGCATGACTTTCAATGTCATGGCCCGAAACTACGACGACCACACGAAGAATTTCAGCTTCCTCCTCAAGCAGGGCCGGAGTTGGGAATTGGCTCCTGCGTACGACGTAACACACGCGCACAATCCAAGAGGCGAGTGGACGTACCAGCACTTGATGAGCGTCAACGAGAAGTTCGATGGAATTTCGAGGCCGGACTTACTTGCGGAAGCCGACAGGTTTGGGGTTCCACGGAAAGAAGAATTGCTTGGAGATGTTCGCTCCGCCCTCGACAACTGGACGGAGCACGCAAAGGCAGCGGGTTTGAGCCAGGGCAAAACCGAAGAACTTGGTCGAGACTTCGTACTCCTTTAAGAGAGAAGAGAGCATCGAGTGCCCCCGAAGTAGTTTGGTTAGCGCGAGAACATTCGGTTCCCTGCCGAACAGCGCGAATTCGGTTCTGAGCCGAAGAGTGTCCCGCTGGTACGGTCTTTGAAACCGTTGCGGATTCCTCGCGTTCCGGAGATGATTCGAGGACCCGCGAGAAAGGAACGTCAAAAACTGTGCGTGGTTAAGTCGGGAAGATGGAGGATGTTCGTGTTCTTGAAAAGCCCGCACTACGCCCTGCTTCTGTTCGCACTCTCGATGAGCATTTTTGATGCTCGGTGCATGTTGGGGTACGAATGTAAGGGGGGCGCTGAAATCCTGAGATTGGCCTCCGAACTGGCGAAGCAACTCAGATGGGGCCAAGGCTCTCGCGCAGTCGCCCGGAACATGGCGTTGGGGGAACGAAGAGTTCGCTATGCTGCGGGGATCCCCGCTAGCTAAAGGGTGTTGCAAAACCCCTGATTCTTCAAATTCCGTCGGCTGAGTCAAGTATTTCTTGGGGCAAGGTGGCTCGTTGTTGTTTTGAACTTCGGTCTTTTACCGGCAACCGCCAAATTCCGATCGTCTCCGGGTGGCCCATGGGTTTCTTGCCCGGGTGGGCCAATATTTCCCTTACTCCACGAATCCTCGAGGACCAAAGATGTGAGTGGTCCAGCACGAGCCAGATCGAATTGCGTGCTTTCGACGACCGACGCAGTGGGCGAGCCAGACGCGGGTTCTCTGCATCGATCCAACCATTGGCTTGAACCCGAAACCTGTGACGAGTGGTACAGGCCGGCTTGCTGACTGAGGCCGAGCACCAGACACACCAATGCCCAGCAGACCATGGCTAACCAGAACCTTGGCTTCATCGTGAAGCGGCCTCGCGGGCACTCTGCAAATTCCGTTCCTTATTTAGCTCCGCCAGTTCTCGTAGACATTCCTGTATTTTTTGCCAGGCGGCGACCCCCTCGCGCGTGGCCTCTTGCGCTGCCTTAGGAACATAGTAGCCGGTAGTCTTACCCTTCTCCCCACGGTAGCTCACATTCAGATGCGGACCATGCTTGGGTCCATCTCCTTGGCAGTGGCAGCCCGCTTGTCCGCAGGTGCGGTAAGTTTCCGATAGGGTTCCGAAAATAGCGATCTCTGCTAGACGTGCAATCTCGCCCAGCAGTTTGCGTCGTTGGGCAGTGGAATCAATCGACCTTGCCATTGATCCTCCTGCGCTCTTGATAGCGAGCGATGGAAAACAGATTTTTGGTAATCACACACCAGCCCACGTAGCGCTGAAATCCAGGGTCGGTTTTGTACCTGGCTCGCAACATCGAGAAGGGATGCTTCAAGGTGCTGATAGTAGCTTCACAGCCGGCTCGCCAGCGCAGCGCTCGCCGGAACCAGCGCTGCTTCTGCTGCTTGGCCCGCTTGACCGAGAGACGTCCGGGCGCTGGCAGCACTACTTTCTTTACCCCTAGCTCTTGCGCCTCACGTTCGTTTTTGGCGGAAAAAAAACCTCGATCGGCAGTAGCCATCTGCGGCGCACGCCCGAAGCAAGCTTGATGTTGTTCGAGGGCCGGCATCCAGGCCGTGTGATCGTCCGGATTGCCCTCGAGAACTTGGTAGCCGCTGACGATGCCGTTTTCCACCTCGTCAATCCGCACCAGCCTACCAAACTCGTTGGGTTTGTGTGCTTTCCCTTTGCGAATCACTTCGGTGTGCGGTTCGAACAGACTCAACACTTTACCTTTCACGTGACAGTTTCCACCCCACACTCGTTCCTTGGTTTGCGTGATCACCTTCTCCACCAAGGGTAGAAAGTGCCGCAGCTGGTCGATCTGTGCTTCTACCCGCAGGAACTTGCCCACCACTTTCAGCCGTCCCTTCCTCCATCGTTGCACCACTTCGCTGGCCTGCCGCACCACGCTCCGGGTCAGCCCCACTAACTTCTGGTAACTATCCCGCATCCGCTGTTTGTTGGCGTCCGTAAGTGACTTGGCAGCGCGGCTGATCTCCAGCAGGCGATATTTCACCGCGCGCCCGTGATGCACCACGTTCAGGGCTCCGTCCTTACACTCGGCGGCGATCCGTTCGAGACTGCGGCTGAGCACTCGGATACTGTCGCCCAGAAGCGAGCTGTCCGTGGGGTAGTGAACGTTGCTTTCCACGACACTGGTGTCAGTGCGAAGTTTACGTCCGTGTGCTACGCCTTGCTCACGCGCCAGGCTCACCACCCGCTGATTAATTTGTTCGGTGACCTGCGGAGTCAACAACGCGAAGGTTCGGCTGAAGGTAGTGAAATCGGGCGTGACTTCGGCATCGAAGCGGGTGAACCGCCGATACACCAAGTTGCTGCGGAGTTCACGTTCCAGATCGCGGAAGCTCCAGCCCTTCAGGTGCTTCATGACACAACAGCGCAGCACGCGATCGGGAGGGATGCCGGGTCGCCCGGTGCGCGCTGAGGCGGGGGAACGTGCCGCCAGACATTGCTGGACCAAATCAACCAAAGCGGGATCCTCCAAGAGTTGATCGACGGGATCGAGCAAATCGTCTTTGAGCAGTGCAGCTTGCAGGGCCAAGGGGGAATAGAAGAGCCAGGGTTGGTGGGAGGTAGAGTTGATCACAACGTACTCGATTATATCGAGTAATATATACATTGTCAAGGGAAAAGATGAAATCACCGCACTTTTTCGCAGAAATTTGCTTGCAAAGATAAGCAAACCAGCAGATCTGCCACGCCGTTTCGTCAGCTGCCCGCGTCAATCAAGGGGTTAGGCTCTCTGTTTTGCAACAGCCTTTAGCTAATTACTCACCCCCCTTTGCCGACATCGATTGCAAAAGTGCGCTGGGTACAGTCAGGGACGGAAAAAACCGCTTTTCGTGCTGGTTGTATACATCGAGGTTATTTTCGGAGCAGGGTATCTCCTTCGTTTCCTAACGAAACCTCTGATGAAAAGCGATATGCATGTTTTGGGGGAAACAACGAACGAAATGGAGAATGCGCGAAAGGGCCTGCTTTTGTGCCCTTTCGTCCGGTCCCCGGCGAGAGCGCCTCTTGAAACGTGCCATACGGATTAGTACAACTTGCCACCATTTTTGTGGCATTATGTACTTATAGCAAGGACGGTGCGAAATGCCAACGGCAACGGCCAAAAAGTTGAACGAGTATATCGAGGACTGGCTCGGCACCCCAGCCGAGTCCGAACAGCGGATTGTGCGCTTGGTCGAAGAAGGTCTCCCGACCAAGGTCATCCACAATCTTCTAGGCAAGGGCCTGACGCGCGACGAAGTCTTTGGCATCATCATTCCCCTGCGCACTTGGAAACACCGCAAGAGCCGCCATCAAGCGCTTTCGAAGGAAGAATCGGAACGAGCGGTTCGGGCAGCCCGAGTTCTTGCTCGCGCGCAGGCCGTGATGGGAGACCGGGAATCAGCCCTGGAGTGGCTGCGTGCGCCCAAGAGACGCTTCGAGGGGCGTACTCCGATCGAGATGCTCCGCACAGAAACCGGCGGGCGGCTGGTCGACCAGATGCTGATTCAAATCGACGAGGGCATGATCGCCTGATGATCTTGTGGCGGATCAGCAATCATGTGACGCTGGACGGAGGGGGAGGACTGTACGCCTCGGGCAGATGGCACACAGAAGGTAGGCGAATCGTTTATTTGGCCGAAACTCCCGCGAGCGCGCTGGTCGAAGTGCTTGTGCATTTGGAACTCGATCCGGCGCACCTTCCCAAGTCGTATCGGTTGCTGAAGGCGGAGGCTCCCGAAGGTTTGTCAGTAAACACAATCGCGGGAGTAGGACTGCCCAGAAATTGGAGCTCGGACCAGATCTCTACTCGCACCGCGGGAGACGAGTGGTTGGCCTCCCGGGCCACTGTGCTGCTGCGAGTCCCTTCGGTCATCGTGCCGGAAACATTCAACGTACTGTTGAATCCGGAGCACGCCGAGGCCGGTCGCATTCACGTGCTTTGGAGCGAGGAATATCCGTGGGATGCACGACTGCTCAGAAGGTGATCGGCTTTCGAATGCCGCGGCATTCCGCAATCAGGCAACTAACTTTCGGCTTTGAGCGCATGCGGGGATATCGATCTCGACGCACTGCTGCGCGTCCCAGCTGAAGGAAAGGCCGATGTATCCCCGCCTTACGAACTCAATCGTCGGGCTCGCTGAAATCCCATGGCGGCCAACCGTGAGGAAAAAACCCATAGACATTACTGTACGCAAGCACGATCGCGGGCACGGGCTCGAGCTTTAAATCGCCGAGGGCTTCGCGGTGCGCCTGCTCGAGATCAACTCTCCTCTTTTCGAGCTCATGACTCCTTCGACCGTCTGGTCTATCGGCAGGAAACTCGATCAGATGCAGTTCCGGAAAACGATATTGCCAATCCAATAAGTGATCCTTCAATCGGCGGAAGATCATCCCATAGACGGGCGTCAAGTCGGCGCGCTCGGAGACCCAGAAACTTCCCATGTAGAAATCCATGTAGTCGTACTGGCGCTTCCCGGACTCGCGATTCAGTTGCTCGGCCAGGAATCCGGCGGCGCCACGCCAGGAACCAATGTCCACCAGCCGGCCATCCCGGTCGACCACTTCGTTTTCGTTGGAGAACACGTCCCACAGGCAGCCAGCAACCAGTTCCAGCACTTCGCGCGTGGTGTCAACAGAGCTGTGCTGGTAGTCTGCGTTAACATCTTCGAGTGTGGGCTCCGGTTCGTCCAGCCGGTCTTTCGGAAACCACGACCATTTACGAAGGTTGCGATGAAGCTGGACGCGTTCCCAATGTACCTGCTCAAGGGTCGGGTGGAATACGAACTGAAGCGTGGAATCTGGCCATCCTTCGGGTGCAATTTCCTCGAGAACATCTTTTCCTGCGAAGCCCGCAGCAAACAAAGACGCAAACAGAGTTTGACACTCTGTATCTGGATAACGTTTTCTCAGCTCTCTCTCATACATGCCAATTCCTATTTCTACTTTACGGAAGCCCTTGCAGATCGCGGTGCCGGCTAAGTTCGTCGACCCCAAGCTCGCTTGTTAATAAGAATACCCCACAGCTTGAAAGCAAGACTTGTCGAGCTTGCCATGCGCGAGCGCCGCTCTCGGCGTGCATGAGTGTCACCTTTTCCCAAAACGTGCGTTGACAGTCAAGGACAGGAATTGGGGCACACTTCTCTCGGAAGTTTTCGGGAAAGGTTTCAACAACGGTTGGCGTGACAGATAACTTTTCGCTTGGTTGCTGGTCTCCGCGCCCGAATTCAATCTTGATTTGTGGTTGCAGGTATTTGCTGTATTCGAATGCGTTGGGGTAGTGAAAGAGGAGAGTCATTTCTTCGTTTTCTTGGTCAGAAGCCACAAGTGCCCACCCATCCGCGTCGGGGATCGTTTTGAAGTGGTCGTGCAATTTGGGAAGGATGCGGGAGTTGACTTCGTTGATGATGGCGGCGCGGAGCTCTTGATCGAGGGCTTTCCGTTTTGTTACAGATAGGGCAGGGTTGGCAAGATCAAGCTCTCCTGAGAAGCCCAATGCGGCCCTGTCAATCGAGATATCGATATCTTCAGACAGGCGGTCAATCAAGCCAAATACTTTGGATAGGGATGTTCCGCCTTTAAAGCGGAGTTCAGGAATATCTGCTACTGCGAAGAGATGCTTGAGTGTCCAGCAAATCCAAAAGTCCTTCTCTACTGCGGTAGTTGTCGAAGTGCGTCGAGCGGCAGTTTCCTCGAAATAGGGCTGCCGCTCGGCTGGTTTGCTTTTTGCGAATTCGTCCATAAGTTTCCGCGTCAGGCGCTGATTTGGTTTAGAGCCGGCTGCGACCAAGCGGGTGCGGCTGGCACGAGTCGCTGAACGGCTCTCTTAACCGGAGGCGGGAGCCGCTTTGCCAGGGAGTGAAGAGAAATTCCATGAATTCCTTCTTTCCCGAGCGAGCGAACGGCTTGAACTACGATCCCGGCCTCTGTTCCCGCACCAATCATTTTGGAAGGGGCAACGTGTTTGAGAGACACGGTCTGATTGCCGATCCGAATGGTGCGGGAAGGTCCTTCGGTCCAGAAGACGTTCTGCACAGGTACTTGAGTTGAAAGCCCAAGGAGATTTGCAGCCTTTGCCGGGGAAACCGTAATTCGGCTTCCGGTTGTCTTTGCTATTGCGTTGGCAACGGCTTCGGGAGAAGGGGAGAGTAAGCCGATCTTGGGGTGGATCTTCGGAAACTCATAGACCCCCCGAGTGAGCCGGCGAATCTGACCGCTCCGTTGGAGGCGGGACAAAGCTTGGTCCACGGCTGCACGGGTGCCGAGATGGGCGAATTCTCTTGGTGTAAAAACGAAGCCACGGTGCTTCGCCCGGATTCGCTTTAGAATCGCGCTGGTTGTAGAGGTCATGATGGCTCTCCCTTGGTCAGAAATACTATACTATATATCTGACGCGGTCAAGAGAAATAACAAAATCAAGTGCCATAGATTCAGCATATTATGGATGCTCATACAAAACAGTTGTGCTTTCATGTAAGCAAGCCCATCCGCCAGCAAAGTAAACGGTCGCTTGAATCTCTTGGTGCCGATATCGATCAAGTCTAAGAAGCGTATTGTGCTTGAACTGTGGTTAAGAGGTGACCTCTTCTCTATCGACCTGGCCTCGCGTTCGCATTTCCCGGTGGATACCCTGATTGATTTCTCTGCGCGATTGATTGGTCGAGTAGCCGGGCGCCATCGCTGGCGCCCAGCCCTCTAAGAACCGGACTTGAAGGTTTCCCATTCATCCGGCTCGAGCACTCAAAAACGCCCCCTGAAAAACGAGGACGCGGCCTGATTCAAAACGAAGCAGACCTACTCGATACTGACTTGCTGCCGATTCGCACGGCGGAGGGAATTCCGCCCACTGTGTGTGAAGCCGCACCAATGGCTTACGCCATCGTCATTTGCTTTGCTTCATGCATCGGTTCCTCAAGAGTTCTCGAGTTGAGCACCAACAGGAAGTCAGCTCCGTTTCCGGCGAGGTGATCTTGTCCCCACGAGGCGACGCAACCTCTATCTGCCTGATTACAGGGCAGCCTTCGCTTGCTCCCATTTCCGTTACCCGCATCGCCATCAGATTCATCTTGCGATGGTCTTTCCCCTTGCGAGGAGCGCTACGGGCTTACCCTGTTCCGCTGAAATGACGCGATCGGTTAGACCTGCTCCCTACGCCGGCAGTGTTGATTACCCATGACAGAGAAACCGGAAGCCTCTGTACTCACTGCAAGAAGAGCCGCGCAGCATTTTAGGCTCTCTTCGCCTGACGACGCTTACGAGCATTTGTATATTCTGATCGTACGATCAAGCCTAGGCCCGTCTCCGCCTAATGCTGGCAGATACACCGTGGCCTCGCGGTTTCGGTGCCGCTCTTGCGAGCGTGGATACATTTTTCCAAGGGCTCCAGAACAGTTCGTTGCCTCCCCGCTCTGCCTTGTAGGCTACGTGCGATGGGACGCACGGTCTGATCGAGTTCCTCCTCTCCAGACAATCATTTTCAGCAGCTTTCCAGGTCGCACTCCGGCGAGACTACCAGCGTCCCCGAGCCGCTCAACCACGCGGAGGTCCTCCGCAAAGGGCTAAAGAGGAAGCGGAACGTACACGGGATCCAGCCCCCCGGCGGCAGATGTGCGGAACCGACTGAGGTCCGGAAGCCTTATCCAGGGTTTCGCCTTGTGTCCAGACCGAACGGAGTTGTCCACGTCGGAGGGCAAGCATGGCGCTTTTGATTGCCGACTTCGTCTATCCGCGCTGTTCCCCGGGCTTGGCCGGCTGCAAGCCCGGCTAGAACCCAAACATGTTCGGATTGCGCACCCAAGCGCGTCCGTTAGCTGGGCTATCGGTCGAGAACTCAACGAAATAGACACGGCCACGGACATCCAAGCACCGCTGCCGGAGTTGCACTACAAACACCGGCGTCACGTTCGGCAATACTGAAACGTTTGGGTGCCCGGAGCTTCCTCGAGAAGGCGTATCTTCCAGCCGTTTCGAGAGTCGACCAGAACCTTCGGCGAGTCCAGACCCGGTATGAACCCCGCATCGCAGAGAAAGACGCGGGCCCCTTGGAGGGAGTCCACTAGAAATGTGGCGTGGCCTTAGATCTGCCCACGGCTGCCTACTCCGCCAACGATCTTGCAGCGGACTCCTCCGCGCGAGAACGTTTCCGTCGCCGGGACGATATGACTGGAATCGCCTTCCACGGGCATTCGAGGAAGATTACCGAGAGGGATCTTCCCGCTCCTGCGAGAAGCTCTGCTCTCCGGCGAGTTCGAGCGTGGAAAAGCAGGCGCAACAACGGGGTTCAGAGAACGAACCGCGCGCACTGCGCTTTCCAGTTTGATTGAACGCGGGCTTCGCGTCTCCGATACGCCCAAGACATCTGTTCCCCTCGGTTTTCCCATGGCCTTGGTCGAACGATGGTTTCTGGCGCTGTACCCCGTTGCCTGGGAATGACCCTGTCTGAACGCCGGCGCCAGAGAAGAGCTGGGTGCGTGATGGGCAATGGCGCCGACTTTGCAAGTACGTCTGCCTCCCATGCAGGTGTGTTATCGGCAACGATGTTGTAGACCGCCGCTAAGACTCACTGACACTGTTGCAGTAGATGGGAGTTAGGGTTGAGGTGGACCGTGGACCAAAAATTGCTTCCAACTGATGGGTAGCAGGCCACGACGGCGGGCGATGGCCTCGTCCCCGGGCGCAGTGATGACCAAGGGCAGAAAGTTCGTATTCCGCCTGCAGAACTCCAGAAGTCCCTTGAGATCGTACGGATTAAAGCCGCCTGTCTTTATTTCGATGGCCCAGTCCCCCCAACTTCCCTGGAACACCGCGTCAATTTCCAACGGTTCTTCGCGCCAGTACGTCACCCGCTGACCTTGGTTATTAGCGAACGCAAGACACGCATTTTCCACCCACAAACCGAACCGCGAAGGCTCATGCTGTGGATCCGGAGGTCCGTCGGGATGCATAGCGGACAAGAGCGCATTGTTCAGCATGACAAGCTTTGGTGGGGCAGCACGGCGACGGTGTGTGAGCTGAGAAAATCTTTCCAGGGGCGCTATCAGATAGGCGTCTTGAAGCAGCGCCAGATAGTGAGCCACTGTCTCAAGGGCACCCTTGTCGTGAAGTTGTCCCTGCAGTTTTTGCAATGAAACAATCTGCGCAGGGCAGCCGGTTGCCGCCGCAAACACTTGTCTCAGCAGCCCGGGCCGTCGGACAGTACCTAATGCCAGCACATCGCGCCCGATAGCAAGGTCTATGATGGCGTCTTTAACATAGGCAGCCCACCGGCCAAGATCATTCCGCAGCGGCATCGCGCCAGGATAGGATCCGAACTGGACGATGAGCGAAGCCGCCTCATTGGCGGGAATCTGAAAGACCTTCGCGAGCGAAGATGCTGACCAGTGCCCGAGAGTTATTCGTTCGAAACGTCCGGCGAGACTTTCGCGCGAACCGGTCGTCACTCGCAGTGCAGAGGAACCCGTTGCAACGACGTGGACTGGAATGGTCTGCCGACGCAGACGGTCCCAATGCCCTTTGAGTTGCTTTGCCCAATCGTCCAGGAAATGAATCTCGTCCAGCAGGAGCACCGCTGTCCCGCGGTGAGCGCGTGCTTCGGCGTCAGCCCACTGGCGCTCCCAAAATCCGGGAAGCGCCGCGTCTGGTTCATCTCCTGCAGCGTAGACGGCCGAATCGCCGAACTGGGCAGCGATTTCAAGGAGCAGCGTGGTCTTGCCAACCTGCCGAGGCCCTGTTAGAAGCTGGATGCGGCCCGGTGCCGGTTCTCGAAGCCGCTTCAGGAGAAGGTCCCGGCATGGTATGTAGTCATTTGTGAAATCAGTCATAGTCGAATAATTATTCGACTATGACTGATGAATGGCAAGGACGTTCTCCGCATTCTGTATTGGTGCATAGTAAAAAAGTTAATGCCTTGCGTGGGGCGTCGTCGTTTTCCGGTGCGGCCCTGTTCCCTTCCAACTCGTCTGGCTGTTCGGCGCCCAATGCGGCTGCGCGTACCCGCGGGTGGCCCGCTATTACCGCATGGACTACGAAGCCGCGCGCAAAACCTTAACCTGGCAAGAGGACGGCGAGAAAAAAAGCATCGCTGAAAAACTGGACGGCGGCTATGTGCTGAAGACCGACCGGCAGGACCTGACCGCGGAGGAGATCTGGCGCACGTACATCTTACTCACGCGCGTGGAGGCCGCCTTCCGGGCGATGAAGAGTCCGTTGCTGGAACGGCCTATCTTCCACCATCTGGAAAAGCGCACGCAAACGCATATCTTCCTCTGTGTCCTGGCCTACCATCTGCTGGTAGCCATCGAGAAGCGCTTCCTGGATCGCGGCGTGCACACCTCCTGGTGGACCTTGCGCGAACAACTCCGCACGCACCAGGTCGTGACGGTGGTGTTGCCGACCAAGGACGGCAAGGTGCTGAAGGTTCGCAAGGGCACGACGCCGGAACCGATGCACCGGGAAATCTATTCGACGCTGCAGATACCGACCGAGGTCATGAAGCCGGTCAAGACTTGGCATGAACCTGCGACATAGTGACGGAATGAAATAGCAACTCCTTGCAAACAAAACAGTTCGCTCCGACGAGCGCGGAAGTTAGGTTAATACCAATACTGTTCACTTAAGGATGCGGATGCATTTTGCGATTCTGAGGCATTTGCTTGCCACTTGGTGCCTCGGCCGCAATGGGTATTTGCTCATCTTGCGCTTTACGCCCCGCGGATTCCATCGTTTGCGGCTGGAGACAACGCGTTCTTCGAGTATTTCGTCAAGAATCGTGTGATGAAGATTTTTTCTCGCCGGAGGGGGGAATAGCGTCCCAGACCGATAACTTACGGCGAACTACGCGTACCGCGTGGAGAAAAGAGAGTCGGTCCGGATCTTCCGCAACCGACAAAGCCGCTTCGTGCATCAGCTGGCGAACGGCGAAGTGTGCCAGCAAGAAGCCATAGAACTCCTGGCGTACCAGTTCCGGGGTTTTGCTGCGCAGGACAATCTGACGCCCCCGGAGATGGGTCTTCAATTCATCAAACGTGTTTTCGATCTCCCACCTTTCGTGATAAAGCGCGGCCAGTTCTTCGGCCGGCGCCTGCAGCGGATCCAGGATGGTAGTGACCAGCCGGTAGATCGGTTCGACGTCGGGCAGGCCTTCCAACTGATAGTCAATGACTCGAACTCGTGCGCCTTTGGTTTTGTGCCGCGCATCCTTTTCGGAAGGGTAGATGGCACTGATATAAGAACCATCGCTCAATCGTTCGCGTACCTCAAGTCGCAGGTGCTTGCGCACTCGCCAGAGCAATTCGCAACCGCTTGCCTGGGCTTTGGTCCACAGCTGAAAACCGAAGAAAAAGCGATCCGCCAAACACAGCATCCCGGGCTTCAGTTGGGGGACCACCTCCTTAGCCAGAGTGATCTCGCCAGTAGCGTAGCTTCCCATCCGGCCACCCAGCAACACATGCGTGCCATTCTCCAAAAGCGCCACGAAGCGCAACTGCGGATAAGCACTCGATCCGCGGCTGGCGGCGGGACGCCCAAACTCGTATTCATTCTCCTCGGTGTCGGCCACATCCAACGTGCTGCCGTCCAGGCTAATGAGTCGCCACGTTCGATAGCGCGCCCCGCGGGTCTTCTCCGAAGCGATCGGTACAACGACCTGTTCATATAGCCGACGCAAAGGTTCCGCGCCCAGACGTGAGCGAGCTTGCGAAATGCCGCTCTTGCCGGTGGCCCGGACGGTTTCCTCTGGCTTGGTCAGCCACTGGATGCCTTCGAGCAAACAGCGCAGTACTTCCCGATAGGAAGACTGCATGTAGAGCGCCAGTGCGATCACGTAGTACACCACCAGATGCGCTGGCAGTTCTCTTTGCCGGATACTGGCCTTATTCGTCTCGGCCAAAATCGAATCAATTTTCTCTCGAGGGATGGCTCGGCTAACCACCCCAAGGCTGATGTAATCCGTGATGCGGCTTCCCGTGGGCAAAGTGGCAAGAGTCCGAGCCATAGCGATATTCTGTCCTCCTGCCAGACAGAATACTCTATAATTCCTTAAGTGAACAGTATTGCGGTTATTACAGGTCCTGCAGTCCATGCCCGAGCCCGCCAATTCCGATTCGCCCTTCTCTTTGAGAAGTTGCCGCAGCTCACCCGCGAACTCGGGAAGTATGTCGGCGAGGGGCAATCTTTTTTCGGTACTTTCAAAGAAGCTGTTCACTGGTCACCGGCCCGCCTCGGTGCTGCAATTCCCTTTACGACAATTCTTAGCCGGTAAGAGGTACTCCTTCCTCCGGCCTCCTCTCGTTCTATGACTCCTAACGCGATCAGCTCTTCGATGTCACGAAGCGCAGTTCTCGAAAAGGCTTTCGTTATTTTCATACACTTGTCTCTGGTTAGCTTGCCCGCGAAACCATTGAGCGGTTTGTCTATGGCTTATTTTTGCCGCACATTGAGAGTAATCGCTCTTTCCTTCAAGTTCTGCCAAAACAATTCCTTCTCAAGTGCACTGCTTGTGATCCGAGCTGACTGTTCCATGGCTCGATCTAAACAGCCAAGAAACCAGGTTAGCCATTCGGTGATTTCCAGAGCTCTAGCCGCAATTTCTCATATTAAGTAGAAAAAGGCTGTTGCTTCATGGCATAACTCTTTTATCAGGAAGAAATTCTGCCAAGAAGGAGCAACAGCCTTATGACTGCAGAGTGTAACCAGTTCGTCTTCGGATTTCATCCTCAAAAGCGACGCGACATCCGGGCGCAGTTCGATGGCGGGGCAATCACCAGCGATGGCGGTGGTCTGCTGCTGCGGGAGGTCGAGAAGCGCATTGGGATCCTCCACCAGTTTGCCGCCTGCTTCACCGATTATCGGAATCCCGATCTGATCGAACATCCGGTAAAGCAGTTGGTGGCCCAGAGAGTCTATGGGCTGGCCCTGGGATATGAAGATCTGAACGATCACGAGGAGTTGCGGAATGATCCCCTGCTGGCGGTGCTGGTTGAGAAGGAGGGTCCCGATAACCAAGTGTTAGCCGGAAAAAGTACCTTGAATCGGTTGGAACTGAGCGGGGAGAAGGTCCGTGAGAAGGAGCGCTACAAAAAGATCGTGCTGGATCATGGAGCCGTGGACCGGCTGCTGGTGGAAGTCTTTCTGCAAGCCCACCGGGAGGAGCCGAAAGAAATCATTTTGGACCTGGACGCCACTGACGATCCGCTGCACGGGAAGCAGGAAGGACGTTTCTTCCATGGCTACTATGGACACTACTGCTACCTGCCGTTGTACATCTTCTGCGGAGAGTTTCTGCTGTGTGCGCGGTTGCGATCGTCGAACATCGATGCGTCGTCGGGGAGTGTTGAGGAACTGGAGCGCATCGTGGCCCAGATTCGTTCCGCGTGGCCCCAGGTGCGTATCGTGGTGCGTGGAGATTCGGGATTTTGCCGCGAGGAGCTGATGGCTTGGTGTGAAGCGAACCGCGTAGAGTACGTGCTGGGACTAGCGAAAAACGAACGTTTGAAGACGGAGATCGCCAAGGAGATGGCGGAGGCGAAAGCGCAGTACCAACAGACCGGACGCGCGACTCGACTGTTCAAAGAGTTCTTCTATCAGACGCTGAAAAGCTGGAGTCGTGCGCGACGCGTGGTGGCCAAGGCCGAGCATCTGGAAAAGGGAGAGAACCCGCGATTCGTAGTGACCTCTCTGAGCGGAGAAGCATGGCCGGCACAGGCGCTGTATGAAGAGCACTACTGCGCCAGAGGGGATATGGAGAATCGGATTAAAGAGCAGCTGATGCTATTCAGCGATCGCACCAGCACGCATTACCTGCGCAGCAATCAATTGCGCTTGTACTTTTCTTCGATCGCCTACGTGTTGTTGCAGATGCTGCGGCGACTGGGACTGGCGGGAACGGAGTTGGCCCAGGCGCAGTGCTCCACCATTCGGCTCAAGTTACTGAAGATTGGCGCGCTGATCCGCATCACGGTGCGCAAGGTGTGGGTCTCGCTGGCCGGTGGGTACCCCTATGTCGCACTCTTCCAGCAAATCTATGAAAAGCTCTGCGCCGTGCCGCTAAAGTATTGAAAAAGAAAGATCCCGAACAACTTTTTCGTCGCTTCTGTCAACCGGGGGAAAGGTGTGCGCCGAAACAGTCTCGGAGAGAGGAAATCTCTCACGCCAAGCGAAAAAACGGATTAGCGAACAACAGCACCCCGCGAAACTATTTCGCAACTCCCAATTCGAACAAACTTCACCCCACTGCTGCCAAGCTGTGAGAGATTGGGGCTAGACTGCGTCTTCTCAAGAATTTCATAATGCCTCTTTCGTTATTCGAGAATTTGCACCGACAAACTATAGAAACCTGCGTGGACATCGTGGCGTCGGTTCCCGACCCTTGCCGCAGCTATGGAGACGCGCTCGGAGACCTGCATCCATCGCGGCTGCGGCTGCTCGGGTGCGAAGCGGAATCAGCGGTGGTATTCGAGGAAGGCGCGGGCTCGCGGTCGACGATTTGTTCATTCGGAATAAGCGTGTTTGTTGATGACGATCTTGTAAAGGAATTGAAGACGCGACCGTTTTGGTTCGCCCCAGAGCTGGCTCGACGGCCAGGGCGAGGGAATTATCCGCCGCTTTCGGACCAGCAACTCCGCGAGACGAAAGCTGTTGCAACACACCGGAGCCAATGGCCAGCCCAGCTTGTAACCAACCCATTTGCCGCAACGGACTTAAACTTCCTGCCCCTGGCCTACGGCTGCTTGCATGGAAACGGGTTATTGCCCCCCTGATCTAGAAAGGAGTTCATGTCAGAAATGGCAGTGAAATCCCACCAGAATCCTACGCCGAGTCCGGAGAATTTAGTTGACCCGGCAAGGCCCCCAAACGGGACTTCAGCATGGGGCATCACGCCGCCGCCTCCTCCTCCTCCGTATCCACACACAAATTGTGGCTCGACGTCAACACGCCCAAACTCGGCAAGGGTGCTAAAGTCTGACGGAGAATCCTGTGCAATATGGCACATGCGGCAGTATTTCCGAAATACACCTTTGTAGAGGGTGGGGTTCGCAGACCACGCAGATGGCACGTAGGAGTCGCCAAGTATGGTGGTTCCGGGCGTTGCCACGTTGCCAGAGTAAAGGCCATTTATCAGGTTAGCGATGGCAGGATTTGGATTCGTCGTCAGAACCAGGTTATTGAGTTGCCGAAAAGACTCCTGCTGATCGTCCAAGCCATGGCCCGAAATTTTTTGACTGTAATAGAAGCCATACACGTCGAAAGGCAGAAAGCTGGATATATGACCTCCTTGCGCTGCTGTCACAGAATGAGTACTCGTGAGGTAGGCTCCGCCATGACATGTCATGCACATCCTTGGCACGCTTTTGAAGCCCTCTCCATC
The DNA here is from genome assembly GCA_963843265.1 of uncultured Acidobacteriota bacterium. GTDB lineage: Bacteria > Acidobacteriota > Terriglobia > Acidiferrales > UBA7541 > Acidiferrum. The sequence continues at coordinate 215,052 of CAWJJR010000016.1, forward strand.
AAGCGCCGCATTGTCGAGCAGGTTCCCAGTCTGATCAAAAACATAAAACGTGACTTGGTCTTTGTTAGTTCCGATGCCATTGGGTGCGTAGACCATGGCGACCGTTGCAAACGGGGTAATCGACGGTAACGGCAGGGAATCAATGGCCTCATCCACCGCCTCCTCCAGATTTGGCCACATCGGATTCTCTACTTGATTAATCGAGTCAAATGGCGCAGGACCGTAGTTACTCACATAGCAGGCGGTGACCGGTCCATAGAAGGTATTTGGCGCTTGCCAGCAGTGCATGTCGCGACCGAGTTGAAGATCCAGGGCATTGCCGTACCTGGCATTTACATCTTTGCCGACGCCCGGCCAGTCGAATTGCTGCTGCCACGTCGCCAAGGTAAGCCTGCTGCCCGTGGCCCCCCCAGCGCCAATCGCTTGGTAGTATGCGTCGACCTCCGTATTCCCTGTGGGTTGGCCCGGCTCAAGCTCGGGGCATTGGGTGTAAGTCCCGCAAGGGAAATAGTAGGCAAAAGTGCTGGAGGCGCCGGAGTATTTTGCGCTGAGCCAGGCGTCACTGTGGGGAGGCGCGCCGCCGGATGCGTTGTTTCCGCACGCAGTTGATAAGATAGCGATGGAAATGCACGCTATCGTGGCAAGAGCAGCTCTACTCATCACTGCACCTTCGCGGTGGGATATCCCAGCGCGTAAGGCCCCGGGGCCTGGATTCCTTCGCGTTGACAGCTCATTAACACCTGCGTTCTCCTGTACAGCGCTGCGTCCAATCTAATGGTGCCCGACTTTGGCAGTGCTTTTTACTTGTCCACTTCATTCCGCCCGCTGACATGTTAGTTTTATGCACAGCCAAATGGCCTTTAGGCACGCACCAGCTTAGTGAGTACTGACCGCGAGACTGCCAGGATGAGCATGCCCGACCCAAGCAGGAGTAGGCTCGATGGCTCTGGCGTGGTGGTTACGGGACTGGTGATATCCGCGGTAAAGTACACGTCATCCTCGATCACCGGTCCGCCGAAATCTCCGAAGAAGGAAAAGACATCAGAATTGTCCGTGCCGTACACCCCAGGTGTGGCTGCTGGATTGATCATCAGGTCAAAGAATTCAAAGGTGGTTTCGCCAGGAGCGAAACTGAAGGATGCCGGCGCGTTATCGTAGAACAAGTATTGATCTTCGTCGGTGGCGATGAAGGGATCCGAGACACTTAGGTTGACGCCGTCGATGTTGAGAGAATCCGGACCGGAGTTTGTGATAGTGCCCATCACAGACAGCGTCGAGCCAGGAGTACCGGAGATAGGCGACAACGATATCGTGAACGTGTCCATACCGTCCGCCCGGGCCGCGATTGGCGCAAGGCAAAGCGCCACGGCGATCATTGCAATCTGCAGAAGTTGCTTATTCATATATGCGACCCTCCTTCGGATGCTTCTACTGCGTGCTGGCCGGAAGTGTCGTCAGGAAACTGCCGGTCCAACTACCGCTCAATGTACCGCCGCCTGTTTTCGGAGCGGAATACATACCCTTGACTGTGAATAAGACGCTTGCGCCCGGTTTCCCGGCGGTCGACGGGAAATTCAACGTTACATTCGAGGCTCCTCGTGGAGCGAGCGACGATGAAATCGGGACGGAGGTGGAGTTCGCGCCATTGAGCGTAGCTCCCGTCACCTGAATGTTGCCGGCGGAGTTGCCGCTGTTCGAAATGGAGATCGTCGCAACGAATTGCTGGGTTGTCGGTGTTGGGTCAAGGATTAGCGACATTAACTTGGAGCCAATCTTAACGAGCGGGCTGGGCCGCGCAGCAGTCGGCGATGAGTAACCGTGCACATTTAGAAGAACCGAGATGGTGCCACTGCCGGCATTAGCAATGGCAATGTCAGGCCAATTATCTAGATTGAAGTCTGCCGCCACGAGAGATTGTGGGTGAAGTCCTACGGGAATGTTTTTAGGGGGTGCGAACGAGCCATTCCCGGTGTTGAATAGGACAGAGACGGTATTGGTCAAACGATCGGCGACCGCTAAATCCATCACTGAGGTGTTACCGCCGAAATACCCAACTGCAATCGAGGACGGATCTCCCCCCACGCCATAGGTTTGGGCGTTCCCGAAGGAACCCTGACCGTTACCAAAAAGTATGGTGATCGTGCTGCTCGATAGGCTCGCAATTGCCAAGTCGAGATTTCCACTGCCTGCACCACCCGTAAAATTCGCCAAGGCAACGGAAACCGGCCGGCCACCCACGTAATAATTCGTTGGCGACTTGAAAGTGCCATTGCCGTTGCCGAGAAGAATGCTGACTGTGCCGTCCCCGGCATTGGCGACCGCCAAATCTTGGTGGCCGTCCGAAGTGAATTGCCCGGCTGCAACCCAGACCGGCTGATTTCCCACGGCCAGAGGAGAATTCGGCTCGCTAAAAGTGCCGTCGCGATTACTCAACAGGATCTCGACTTCCGAGCTGTTGAGATCGGTTACAGCGAGATCCGCGATTTCGTCCCCATTGAAATCATCAGCCGCAATGGAAGTCGGCAATTGGCCCTGGAGGGAAATCTGGTTGGCAGGTTGAAAAGTGCCGTCGCCGTTCCCGAGGAGAATTGCAACTGCAGCACAGGTGCTGCCCGTAAGAACAGCATTAATGCTACACCCGGGATTTATCGGTATGTTCGTGATGGCCAGGTCCAGAATTCCGTTGCCTCGAAAGGACGCTGCAACAATAGAGATCGGAACACCGCTACACGTACTGATAAAACATGGGGTGTTGGTGTTCCTGTTTACCACGTAGGTGACTGCCGGCTTGAAGGTTCCGTCGCCGTTGCCTATCAGAACGGACACTGTATTGTCATTTGCGCTTACAACGGCCAGGTCCGGAATGCCATCTTGATTGAAGTCTCCAGTCGCCACTGAAGAAGGACCCGATCCCACGCCTACGGGAGACCCCGGAGCCAATTGGAAGGAGAGATTTGTCAGAACGGGTGGTAAGGACGGCGGGGGCGCGGGAGACGTGATAGTTGTCGAGGCCTGGGAAGAATTATTAGAGGTATTGGGATCAAACTGATTGGCGGTGATCGTGGTTGTCAGTGTGAGCGTTCCCGTGGTAAGGGGCGTGAGGTTGAGAAAGAAAATAGCTGGGCTCGCACTCGCGAATGTTCCGAAGTTGCAGCTAAAACTAGAAACGGTATTTCCGGCAGCGGGAAGAGGGCAGCTTAGAGCGGAGCCTCCTGGACCCGTAAGGCTCCCGAACTGCACCGGGGAACTAAGGCTATAGGTGACCGTCACGTTCGTGGCCGACTCGGGACCATTACTAAGAATCCGCGTCCAAAAGGCGAAAGCGGTGCCGGTGAAGCCTGGCCCGGTGGCAATAGTCTGCACGGACACATCTGCGGCGGGCGGCGTAGTGCCTGTGAGCGGAATGGTTTGCGAGTACGACTGGCCCTTGACAATAGTTTGACTCGCCACATTGCTCTGTGCCGCATTGTCCCCGAAAGTGAGAATGCCGTTATAGGTTCCCTGGTCGGTGGGCTGCATGGTCAAGTTGAAGGCGCATTTAATTCCTGGTCCGAGCGTAAGACCGAGCAATGCACCCACAGGCTCCTGCGTCGACACTGGGGCGCCCGGCGCGGTGTTGCAATAGATGGAATTAAGCTCAAACGGCGCTGACTGTATGCTTTGCGTGTTGCCAGTGTTGACGAGGCTGAGCAGATCGAGCATCAGTGGGGCGTTGCCGGTGTTAATGAGTGTGAGGATTTGCCCGCTCTGCTGCCCTTGACCCACGTTGACGCTGCCGAAATTCACGGACGTAGGGGAAAAGCTTGCAATCGGCTGAACGGCATCTCCCGCTAGAAGAAGAATCTGGCCGTTCGACTGTGGCGTGGGGCTAGCATTGCTGTTGCCAGCCGAATCGAGAATCGTCAAGAGTTCCGCTTGTCCGTTGCCGGGCGACGTCGGTGTGAATTGCAGCGTGATCGTGCAGAATTGTTCGGGGCCGAGATTCACAGAAGAGAAGGGGAAATCGGTCGTGCCGTTACAGACGACATTCGTGAGGGAAAATGCGTTGCTGGCCCCACTGAAGGAGATGCCGCTGATGGTGAAAGCCGTTCCACCCGTATTGTATAGCGTAAACTGCTGGGTCGCACTGCTTTCCACGTTCACACTGCCGAACTCAATGGGCCCCGTGTTTGAGTATTGCGCGAAACCCGCTCCAGAGGTTGGAAGCGGCGTTACTTCTGCTGCCGTTCCGCTCAGCAGCAGGGAGACCATGTTGCCTGACTCGTCGGCTACGGCGATATCGGGCTTACCGTCGCCGTTGAAATCGGCCACCGCGAGCGCGTTGGGACCGTAGCCGGCGGAAAAAATCGGCGGGCTGGTGGCCGCGAAATTGCCGGTTCCGTCGCCGGTGAAGGTCTGCACGGTGTCATTGCCGGAGATGGCTGCCAAATCCAGCTTGCCATCCCCATTGAAATCGGCGCTTCCTATCGCGCCGGTGAAATAAAAGCCCTGAGCGGGCACAATCGCAGTGACGGCAAAAATCCCACTGCCCTGGTTCAGAAGAATGGTGATCGCAGTCTGGCCAACTACGGCAATATCCTGCTGGCCATCCCCGTTGAAATCGCCAACCGTCATTCCAAGAGGGCTAAATGAAAGTGGGTAGGTTGCCATGGTCTGAAAGGTCACGCTGCTGCCAGAACTGGCGTTGAGAAGGATTCCCACGCTCTCACCGTTCTGGTTCAGCACGGCGATGTCCTGCTTGCCGTCGCCATTGAAATCGGCAACCGCAAGCGTAACTGGATTCGCGCCAACGGAAAATGTCTCTGGACTTGTGCTAAAAGTTCCATCCCCGTTGCCAGCTAACACCTCGATCGTGCCGCTGTTGCCGAAGGCGAAGACCAAGTCGGTTTTACCGTCGCCGTTGAAATCGCCGGCGGCCATGGTAGTTACTGGCTGCGACGCCAAATCGGTGCTGATGGTGGTGGTAAAGGAGGGGCCGCTCGCTCCGCTGGTGATGATGTACGAGGACGCAATGCCCAGGGTCGGTGTGTACGCCGCGACGGCGACGAATGGGATAGCGCACGGACTCGAATTATCGAGACACCCACTCGTGAGGGCCGTTATGCTCGATCCACCAAACGTAACTGGCTGCGGTCCAAAAGACTGGGGAAGAGTGCCGTTCAGCCCGGCGGCCGGCGCGCCGAGCACGGTGATCGTATTGCCACCGGTTTGTGCGACGGCCAAGTCCTGCTCACCATTTCCAAAAAAGTTCTGGAGCAGGCCAATTTCACCCGGTGACGCTCCTGCTGAAAACGCTTGTGTTCCCTGGAAGATGCCGGCGGTATTATTCAGAAAGACGCTCAGGCCGTTACCGGCGGGAACGATTACGTCCGGAGCCCCATCGCCATTCAGATCCGCTACGACCGCTCCCGAAGGGTACTGGCCGGCGACGTAATTACCGGCGATTGATTGCAGAACTCCGCCCGTCGCCCCCAGCAGCACGCTTAAACCATCGTTCGAATTCTTGAACAGCAGGCTTGGCAGTCCGTTGAAATTTCCAGCGAGCAAACTGCTGGAGTATCCAAGGGGCACACCAGAAATTGTTTGTCCCCCGCTTTCCCGGCAGGACGCTATGGAGGTTAGACTACCCGACGGTGAACAAGATGTTAGATCTCCGGCCCCGTCACCATAGAGCACGAAAATCGCGCCGTCGGATGGATCTGCTGCCGCCAAGTCTACTTTGCCATCCCCGTTGAAGTCTCCGGCCGCGATGCCACTAAGGGACCCCGTGTTCGTCGTGAAAGGCAGCGTAAATGTGGATGCGGCAGTGAAGGCCGTTCCTGAGCCGTTGTTTTTCAACACCGCCACCGAATTTGAGGTTCCGACGCCCGACCCGCCGTAGGTGGTGAGGCCGACTACCAAGTCCGGCACGACTTGCCCCGTAAAATTGCCAATAGCCACTCCGTCAAGAGCCTGGCTGAAAGAGGTGGCCACCTGCACGTCACTTTCGGCGACGAAGCTGGGCGTGCCAGGCACGCTGCTGTTCAGGAACACCGTGAGGGTAGGAATCCCCCCATAAATGTTTTCGAGGACAAGATCGGGCTTACCGTCGCCGTTCAAGTCGGCCACAAGAAATGGCTGTGAAGCGCTGCCGCAATAATCGGGTTCAGAGGTTCGGACAGGCGGAGTCTGGAAAGTTCCATCGCCGTTCCCGAGGAAGACGTCCACGCCGCAGGAAAAATCGTCAGTCACCAGGTCCAGCTTGCCATCGCCATCAATGTCCGCCAGCGAGATTAAGCCGTTCAGCGAATTGCTCAACGAAGTAGTCCGCGGACTCGCCGTTGCGAAGGTGCCATCGCCGTTCCCGGGCAAGGTAACGATACTGTTGCCACAGATCATCACGAGGTCCTGCTTGCCATCGCCGGTGACATCGCCCGCTGCAAAATTGGGGGAGGCAAACGAGCACCCTGGCGGCAGGGCAATCTGGGGGGCGTTATTGAACACCACCGGCCCCGGCGCGGCTTGGACGTGCCGAGACCCATTCCGAAGCCCAGCAAGAGCGAGAGCCAGGATCACGCTCGCAGCAAGCGCCATCCCAGCGGTCCACCGTGTTGACCTCCGGCTCACTTCCCTGTTCACGGTCGCCCCTCCTTTCTCCCTATCAGCGTCGAGCCCAGATCAGCGGCGTCGCCCATCATTAACTTCTTGTCTTTTCTGCAGCCATCTTAAGTTTCGAACATGATGCTTGGTCTTCTGCACGCAGGTCCCGTCAAAACTCCCGGACTTAACCTCGCGGGAATCCCATTTAAGACATGCGAGACAATCGGAGGTGCAAAAAATTGCTCAATTGCGGCAGTCCAAGTCCGATTGTGTGTTTTTCTCTTCGATCCCGATGTCCATTCTAGTTTGACCGGCCCCGGCGAGTTGCTCCCTTCCAGCCGCTAAGTCATTCACTTCGCATAGTTTCCAGTTCCTGCGGTCCAAGGGACCGAGATCGCCCGAAGTGCGTTTCGCCAGAGCGTTTTGCTTATTTCCGAGTAATTGCTCAAATTCCACCGGGGCTTCTCTGCTAATCTATCTAAAATCAAACACTTAAGAAGGCCTCACACATTTTCGAGAATTTTCGTTCCTTGCCGGGCACTCGACGTGCACTTCTATCTGTCGAGGTCATTAACAGTCTTGGAGAAGTTATTGCAAAAATCTTGATTTTATCTTGTCGGCGTTTATGCAGCCCACCATCAGCCATTTAGCCCAGTTCGGCTTATTCCAACTGGACCTAAACCAACGTGTCTTGTTCAAGGAGGGGAAACACGTACCTCTGCCCCCTAAGGACATCGACACACTTGTGGTCCTCGTTGAGGCCTGCGGGCGGATTGTTGAGAAATCCGAGCTGATGGAAAAGGTTTGGCCCGGTACTTATGTGGAAGAAGGAAATCTCGCTCGACACATTTTCAATCTTCGGCAGGCGCTGGCGAGCCAAGACGAAATTGCAAATGGGTATATTGAGACTGTCTCTAAACGAGGCTATCGCTTCATCGCGCCCGTCCTCTACATAAGCCCATCTACGCCTGAAGCACCCCAAGCTTCGGCATTATCAGCTGATGCACGGTCAGCACAAGTGGAATCCGCGCCTCGAGTCGAACCTAGGCCTTCTCTTTCAGCTGCAGTTCAAAGATCCTCTCATCGTCCCCGCTTTTTTTTAGCCGCGGTCGCTCTCATCGTCCTGGGCGGAGCCGCGTATTTTCCTTACTCGCATTTCAGACCGCGTCTCACCCCGGCCCCACACCGCGTCATGCTCGCCGTTCTTCCTGTCCAAAACCTTAGCGGGAATTCCTCTGAGGACTACGTCGACGACGGCCTGACCGAGGAACTCATCGCCCAGCTCGGGATGCTCAATCCCCGACAACTCGGCGTCATTTCCCGCACTTCCTCGATGGCCTACAAGAATACCGAGAAAACCATCGCGCAAATCGGCCACGAACTCGGCGTCGATTACATCCTTGAGTCCAGCCTACTTCAATCCAACGGCCACCTCCGCTTCACCGCCCAACTCGTCCGCACCAGCGACCAGACACACCTCTGGGCTCAGGAGTACGACAAACAGGCCGGCGACCTCATCGCCATTCAGGACGAGATCGGCCGCACTGTCGCCGACCAAATTCGCCTGAAGCTTTCCTTTCCGGCAGGCGAAGTCATTCAGCCGTTGCACACAGTGCGCCCCGAGTCTCGCGAGGCTTACCTGCGGGGCCGTTATTACATGAACCAGCGTTCTAAGGATGGTCTGTCAAAAGGCGTCGAGTTCTTCCTTCAGGCCATCCATAATGACCCTTCCGACGCTCGCGCATACGCAGGCCTCGCGGATTCCTACAGCTTGATGGTTTTCTACGGCTATTCCGAAGCCTCCTTGGGCATCGTACGCGCCCAAGAAGCTGCGGAACGCGCAATCGCCATCGATGACTCACTCGCCGATGGACATGCCGCATTGGCCTACGTGAATTTCATGTGGCTTTGGGATTGGGCTGCGGCAGAGCAGGAATTCCACCGCGCCATCGAACTAGATCCGAACAACTCGACCGTTCACCAGTGGTTCGCTCTTTATCTTGCCGCCATGGATCGTCCGCAAGAGGCCGTGGAGGAAATCAAAATGGCCGAACTCCTCGATCCTCGCTCCCCCATTGTCAAATCGGCGGCTGGCTGGATCTTTTACTTCGCTCGCCAACCTCAGCGCGCCGCCGAGGAATGTCTCTCGGCTCTCCAACTCGACCCAAACCTGATGGTGGCGCATTCCGTTCTTGGGCTTTCCTACGAAGAGCAAGGCCGATATCACCAAGCTATCACGGAATTCCGCCGAGCTATCGAACTCTCAGGAATTCAGCAATCCACTTACCTGGGTTACTTGGGCCATGCCTATGCCGTTTCCGGCAGGAACCACGAAGCTGAGCGAGTCTTGCGCGAGCTCGACGAATCCGCAAAAATCGGTCGCGTGGCACTTTTGAACAAAGCCGTGATCTACGCCGGCCTAGGTGACAAGGAGAAAGCAATCGAAACTCTGCAGCAAGCCGCCAATCAAAACGATGCGAGCAGCGTTTGGCTCCGCGTCAATCCTCAATTCGACAATCTCCGTTCAGACCCGCGTTTCACAGCTCTTCTCCCCAAACCAGATCACCCCTTCTAACTTCCGGCCTATGCAAAAGCCGCGATCCAATTCGCCTCTCTTCACAAGAACAACTCTCCCCTTTACCAAAAAAAACATCGGCGACCAAGCGTTTGATTGTCCGCCGCGCATTCCAACTTGGACCTGAAATGGCTATCGGGGGGGGGGTAGGAAGAGATTCCCGAAGGAAAATCTCGCACTGGCACTCCGCTTTCGAACGCGCTCGTGAGCGCCGTCTCGATGGCAGATCCCTAAACCGGGAAAACGAGATTCTTATGGCCGCGCAAAAGAAACTGATGAGGCGATGAATGCGCCATTGCCGGTGGTTCGGATCACCTTCCTGCACATTGGCGCTGGTCGGGAGATCGGCACAGATCATTTCGAGGCAATAACCGCGAGATTTGCCAGTCCCCCAACACAAGAGCAGCCAGTCAGAGGGCTTGTTCAATCATCCGCATCGGGCTCCTCATGTAGTGCTTATTCCGACCGATTCCACCAAGAAGCTCCCCATCGCTTGCGTTCGGTCTGGCCCGACATTGGACATGACCGCTTTATCGTCGGTGATCAGTTATTTTGGGGCGCTTTGGAACCGATGCAACGGATGCCGGGCATACTGCGAGAATTTCTCGACAACTGATATCGGTTGAGTAGCACACCAACTGCGCTGCACACTGCGTGTAGAATTGCTTCGCCATTTTACCCAAGATCGGAAGGTTGAAATAAGAGCCGGTCAGTATTGACTGGGCCTCAACACGAACTCAGCAGACTCACTAAGCTTAATCCTGAATTCCTAAATTGAATTGCACTGTTTTGCCCTAAGTCGGTTAAGTTTCAGTTGGTTGAAAGAAACGCCGAGGAGGACAAAACAGTGCACTGGCAAATTACCGCTCTTTGGGGCGGAAAAAAAGTGGAATTACGCGAAACCCAGCGAGCCGTCACCCCCTTCGGTGGGCTGGTGGTGTTCTTGGAGTTTCTGCGGCATGTTGGCTATCGCGAGGCCGTGAGCAAGTATCTACCGTTTCGTCTTACTTCCCCCAATGCCATCGATCCGGTGGAGACATTCACGGCTTTCTTACTCTCGGTGGTAGCCGGAGCGCGGCGCTTCGCACATACAAGTTTGCTGCGTGCCGACGTGGCCTTGCACGCCGTGCTGGGGATCTCGCGCTTTCCGGTCGATGACACCATTCGCAACCTTTTCAAACGCTTCGGTCAGGGACAGTGCCAGCGTTTTTTCTCCGGCTTGTGGAGTTGGCAGCTGGAGCGGCTTCCGGGATGTTCGCCGGGATATAGTCTGGATTTGGATTCCACGGTGTTCGAGCGCTACGGGCGGCAGCAGGGTGCGTTGCGCGGACCGAACCCGCGCAAGCATGGGCGGCCCTCGCATCATCCCCTGGTGGCGGTGCTGGCCGAGTCGCACTTTCTGCTGCACGGCTGGTTGCGGAGCGGGGACTGTGGCACGGCCCGTGGCGTAGTGGAATTTCTCAAGGAAGCCCTGGCGCTGTTGCCGGAAAAACATGCCCTTCGCGTGGTGCGCGCCGACGCCGGCTTTTTTGACCAGCAATTACTGGGTTTTCTCGAGCAGCGTGGGTTGTCTTACATCATCGTGGCACGGCTGACGCTCTGGCTGAAGCGCGAGGCCGCACGCATCACCACGTGGCGCGCGCTGGACGCAAATTACGCTGCGGGTGAATTCCATTTGCAACTTTTCGGCTGGGACCGCCCACGCCGCTTCGTGGTGATCCGCGAGCGGCTGCGTGCCGAGCGCCCCTCGCTGGGAAGAAAACTGCTCGATGTTCCCGGCTACACCTTCCGCATCTTCGTCAGTAATCTCGCGCTCCCGCCGGAAGAGCTCTGGCGCGACTATAACCACCGGGCGGACATGGAAAATCGCATCGCCGAATTGAAACACGATTTGGGCGCCGATGATTTTTGTATGCAGGAGTTCTTCGCCACCGAAGCAGCCTTCCGCAGCATCCTGCTACTGTTCAATCTGCTTGGAGAATTCCAGCGCGCTAGGAGCTTGTCGGAGAGAAGTTCGCGACGAAGTCCAAGGCATCGGGTTTATCGATAAACATGGTGGGATTGTTGGGGTAATGGCTTGGTGAGCCGTATTCGGCCTCTGACAGTCTTACTGCACTGCTGTAGAGTGCAAAGGGAGACCGCGGGTTTGGCACTGTTAAGTGCTCAAAGGCCGCATTTTCCATCCTGACCGGAAGAGCTTCAACAGATTGTGCGTGGCACAAATAAGTCTCCACTCGCTGCGCACATTCCCTAAGCCGCGAAAGCTGAACCGGCGAAATCCTCGTCCCTCTTTGATGTATCCAAAAACAGGTTCGACGATTTGTTTCCGCATCTTGTAGAGGGCTTTACCGGCCTCCGTCTTCAGTTTGTCTCGCATCTGCTGTAAGGCCGAACTTCCTTTCGGCCCTCCCTCCACGGGAACGTCCTTGCTCTCGCCGTGCTGCTGTCGTTCTGTGGCCACATGCAGGTCGATGCCTTGCAAGCTTTCCGCGGTGACGTTGGCCTCGCTCCAGTAACCCGTGTCGGCACTGGCCACTTGTGGTTTGCCATGCACGTTCTCGATCACCTGTTGGAGCATCGGCACCAACTGCTGTTTGTCGTTGGTTTGTTGCGTGATCTCTGCTGCCACGATGATTTGTGCCGCGCTATCCACCGCCGCCTGAGCATTGTAGGCCTGCACGAAACTCCCCTTGTGCGCTCCATCCGGCATAATCCGACTTTCCGGATCGGTGAAATTCCGCTGCGCCGAAGATTCTGGTTTAGCCTCCTCGGGGTTAGGAACCTGAGGAGCCCGCCCTCGCGGCTTTTGCCCGGTCTGTTTCTCTTGCTCCTGCCGTGCGGCGATCTTGGCTTCCGCCTCCGCTTTCTGCTCCTGCGCTTTTTGCTGGGCTTCGGCCTCTAAAGCCTCCTTAGCTTCCCGAATCTTTTTCAGCCGACTCTCCCGCCGCGCCAATTCCGCTGGCAATTCATCGCCTCGCTGGCCTTTCCCGTATTGCCGATCTTCGGCCTCGTCCACTTCCTCCGCATGGCGCAGCAGGGCTTCCACTTCGGCCCGCAGTTTCTGCTCGGCTTCCCCCATCCGCCCGTAGCTCATGGCTTTGTGTTTGCTCGCATTCGCCTGCATCTTGGTGCCATCGATGGCTACGTGCCCCAGCTTTACTAATCCGGCCTTCTGGCACAATTGCAAGGCCTGCACAAACAGTTCTCCCAGCTTGGCCAGATGCTGTTTCCGAAAATTCGCTATGGTGTCGTGATCCGGATGCTGGTCCGCCGCCAGATAGCGGAACGCCACATCCTCATAGGTCTCCCGCTCGATGGCTCGCGAACTAGCCACTCCCACGCAATAGCCATACAGCAGCAAGCGCGTCATCAACAGCGGGTGGTATCCCGCTTGCCCCCGGCCATCCGGACGATCGTAGGTAGAATAGATGGCCGACAGGTCCAGCTGTTCCGTTACGTCGGCGAGGAACCTCGCCAAGTGCCCTTCGGGAAGCCATTGTTGCAAGGAGGGAGCTAAGAGAAGCGGTTGATCCAACGTGCAGGCTCGGAATTGGAAGCTCATGCACGCATACTAACGAAGCCTCTGAAGAAAGGAAATAGTTCACCGCAAAAAATCTCGCTATCCGACCAATTTTAGGAGATTTCTCTCCGACACCCTCCTAGATGTAATTAAGACTCACTACACTAACTTGGGGAATTGGGCCCCGCCAAGAAGCCGCCGTCGAGAACTAGCGACTGGCCCGTCATGAAGGAGGCGCGGTCCGAGCACATCCAGACCACGGCTTCGGCGACTTCCGCTGGGCTTCCAAAACGGCCGATGGGATGGCAACTGAGAATGAATTTGTGGACCTCCGGAATGCGAAAGATCCGGTCAGCCATGGGCGTTTCGGTAAATCCGGGGCACACTGCATTGATCCGAATTCCGCTTTTGGCATTTTCCAGCGCGGCCGTCTTTGTCAGCCCCATCACGCCATGTTTGCTTGCACTATAAGCTGCTGCTCCTACAGTACCAACCAGACCGATGATCGAAGCCATGTTTACAATGGCCCCGCCGCCGCCCTGCTTTAGCATCTGCCGAATTTCGTACTTCAGACACAGCCAGACGCCCTTAAGATTGATGGCAATGGTCCGATCAAAGTCTTCTTCGAATTGTCTGATAATGGGTGCCAAAACGCCCTCGATCCCAGCGTTGTTGAAGGCGACATCCAAGCGGCCAAATCTCTCCACCGCCTTCTGGATCAGCGTCTCAACATCGGAGGCTTTCGACACGTCGGCTTTCACAAACATGCCATCGCCGCCGGCGGCACGGACCAGCTCAATGGTTTGCTTCCCTTCCAATTCACGCCGACCCGCAACCACCACTTTAGCTCCCGCCTTCGCAAAACGTACGGCGGTCTCGCGGCCAATACCCGAAGTACCGCCAGTCACGAGTCCAACTTTGCCTTCCAATTCCATTGTCATAGTTTTCTTTCGCGAATCAGGCCTCTCAAGTTAGAACGGCAGAGTGTAGGCTTTGCGTGGAGCTTCCGTCAAACGGGCCCGCACACTGGCTTCAATGAGAAGGCCGGTGACTGACGGGTATGTTTTTCTTCCTCGGAAACTGGCCCCCAGTGTTGACCAAGAAGCCCGAGTCGGGCAATGGCCGAACAGGATCGTCCAGCGCGCACAACGGTCGATTCAGGGAGGTTGGCTCTTGAAATTCCACAGCATCCGAAAAAGTGCACCAAGACGGCTACACACTTTTGAAACTCTTACTGGGGGACGAACTCGATCAGCAGGGAGAAAAACGGTGCGTCTTATATACATCCTTTATTATCACAGCTGTCCTAGATTTTGCCGGCCTGCTTTTAGCGCCATTCGCACTTCAAATCGCTTCTGCTCCAAAATTCGTCTATCACACTGAATCCAGGATGGTGGTGCACTCACTGCGAGAGTTTCCCGGGAAAGTTCTGTGTTAAACTTGATGTCAATAAGCCACCGGTTTCTGCGTGACTGCGAATCTGATCTTGCAAGAGGTGAAGGTTGTCCAAGGTTATCGCTCGGGCCAGAAAAGTTGTTTTCAGCGACGAAATTCTCCAGGACCCGTATCCCACATACGCCCGCATGCACGAGGAAGGTCCGTTGCATTACTTGGATGTGGGCGGCAAGTGGGCGGTATGGTCGATTTTCAGCCATGCCGAGTGCTCCTCGATTGCTAAAGACCCCAGGCTTTCCGCGAAACGCGCGCAGCAGATGTTGTTGCTTCTGCCGGTCGGCAGCCAGGCCGAATTCAGCGAACTGGCGCGCATGCTGGGCTTGTGGCTAATTTTCATGGACCCGCCGGAGCACACCCGGCTGCGCAAACTTCTCAACAAGGGATTTTCGCCCGCCGCGGTAGAAGGTTTGCGTCCGCAAGTCGAGGCCATCGTTGACGGGATGCTAAAGCCGCTAAAGCATGGAACCGAAGTCGAACTCATGCGCGAATTTGCGAACGCCATGCCGGTGCGCATCATTTCGGAAATGCTCGGAGTGCCGCAGGAATTGCACGACACCTTCGTCAATTGGTCGCGGGCCATTGCCGTGTTTCGAGGCAGTCCAGATCGCACGGTGGAACAGGCGCGGGCGGCGCAAGATGCACTCATTGAATTAACCGATTTTTTCCGAAAGACCGTGGCGGAACGGAGACGCAATAAAGGGAGCGACTTAATCAGCCTTCTAATCGACATCGAGGAAGAAGGGGAAGTGCTGACCGAAGAAGAGCTGTACGCGCAGTGTATCGCGCTGCTTTTCGCAGGGCACGAGACAACTCGAAACCTGATCGGCAACGGAATGTACACGCTCCTGCAGCACCCGCAAGCGACAGCAGAGTTACGCGAGAAACCGGAGATGATCCGCACGGCTGTGGAGGAAATTTTGCGGTATGAGAGCCCCGTACAATTTACGGCTCGCGTGCTCAAGGAGGATATCGAGGTTTGCGGCCAGCGCATACCGAAGAAATGGTCGATCCTATGCATGCTCGGTGCGGCGAACCGGGATCCAAAACAATTTAAGGAACCGAATCAGTTAAACCTGAAGAGGTTGAACAACCAACACCTGGCGTTCAGTGCGGGGCCGCATTTTTGCATTGGAAGTCAACTCGCACGGTTGGAGGGACAGGTTGCGATCCTGAATCTATTGCAGCGCTTTCCGGAAATGAAGCTCGCTGGCCCGCGACCGGAGTGGGCGGCTACGTTTGGCTTCCGGGGCCTTAAAAGTCTGCCAGTAATTATGTGAAAACTTCGTTCGAGGGACTTATCAGGAGCTGGTCTCGAGACGCTGCCAAATTAATTCGACGGTTTGGATTTTTCCGTTCACAGACGTCGGTGGTGTAACCAATACGATTCGATCATTCCGGAATTTGATGTTGCGGACCAGATCCCTATCTACATAGTTCTGAATCGACGAGATTTCGATGTGATGAGTCACCTGGTCACCGCTGAGCGTATACCGTCCGGCATAGGCAAGAAATGTCATAAACGCCTCAGCCTGTTCTTCCAGCGGCGCGATAGCCCCACGGCCCAGTGAGAGTAACTTTCGGCCGCCATAGCTGATCAGTGCGGTGACTCGGCCATCGTCCGTATAGGTGAGAAACCCCACAGGGCTCGGACCATAGGGAGTTTCGCTTCGCTCTCCGGTCGATGTTGTGCTGGAGGCGGACACAAGTTTCCACGTGCCAACAAGTTTGTCATTCGCATGTCCGAATACTCCAGCTGAAAGTGCGAGAAATTCAGCCATTGCCAGAATTGCAGCGCTCATCCTGATTCTCCTTTCGATTCTACGTCCGAAAATTGTGCGTGCGCTTGTCGAAAAGGGCCTGCACACCGGCGGAACGGCCCGCTTGTGTCTCTGATTGCGAGTCGCGCGAATCGCACCGCGTTTCACGACAAATGATACCCGGACTTCTGCCTCAGATTCTTGGTTTGTTTCACAGCAGATCTGCATCGTTTGGCCGGGTGGTTACAAAGCTCGGAGTGAAGGCCGTAGGCCGGCAATCGATTGGGATGTATCGGATCCCCCTGCGGCATTTTGGAAGAACGCGGCTTCGAGGTCGGTCCGGCGAGTGCCCGGCATCCCCGCCTCCGGAGGCGCAAGAACGATGTCCAGCAGAGCCCGTGACTGCTGAAATTACACACCCACGGACTGCTTAACAATTCCCTCCAAGCGGTTTGGGAGATTCGGGTTCCCGGCATCAATTGGCCGCAATAGACAGAACAAGCGCGCGGAAGGGGAACTGCCCTCTACTGGTATAGAAGGCGTTGGCGCGAATGAGCTTGCCATTGGCTAACGTGATCGGCGATGTCCGCGATGCTGCGGCACAATGAATCATGCGTGCCATTGTGGCCGGAAAGTGCGATCCACGGAAGTGGGCTGAATTCAGTGATCGGCGGAATCACGCGAGCGAGCAAGAGATTATCAAGAGCCTGGCGGGCATCGGGCGCTCGTATCGGCTCTTTATGCTGGACCAGAAATTCGAGATGTACGATGTTTACCAACGACGTCTCGCTGAGGGCGACCAGGAATCTCAGTAACGCCTGAATAGTTTTGCTGACACCGTTAGTCCACAAGCGAAAGATGGAGAGCTTTGACTATGCCCACGTTTCAAACTATCATCCTCGCACAAGCGGAGTATTCTTAGTCCATGATCGGTCAGACGATCTCTCACTACCGAATAATCGAAAAATTGGGCGGCGGTGGGATGGTGTCGTTTACAAAGCCGAGGACCTCGGGCTCGGCCGTTTCGTGGCGCTTAAATTTCTCCCTCCGGAAGTGGCGGGAGACCCTAGTGTTCTCGAGCGGTTTCGCCGGGAAGCGCGCGGCCTCCGCTCTGAATCATCCCAACATTTGCACTATTTACGAAATCGGCGATTTTGACGGCCAGCGATTTATCGCCATGGAGTACCTCGACGGAATTACCCTTCGACATTTGATTTCTTCGGGCCCCCTCGAACTTCAGCGCCTTGTCGAGATCGCCGTTGAAATTGCCGATGCCCTGGATGCCGCCCACAGCGAGGGCATCGTTCATCGAGATATTAAACCGGCCAACATTTTCGTCACGAAACGAGGCCACGCAAAGATCCTCGATTTCGGCTTGGCTAAGGTTACCACTGTCAAATCGGCATCGTCGGTCGCTGAACTTACCATGACCATTGACACCCGGCCATTTCACGCGGCCGGGTGTAGCCGTAGGAACGGTTTCCTACATGTCACCCGAGCAGGTGCGTGGCAAAGAACTCGATTCGAGGACTGATCTCTCCTCCTTTGGCGTTGTTCTCAATGAAATGGCGACGGGCGTCATGCCTTTTCGCGGAGATACGTGCGGCGTAATCTTCGCCGAAATTCTAAACCTCCCACCCGTCCCCATGGCGCGGCTAAATCCAGATTTACCTCCCCGTTTAGACCACATCATGTGAACGGTGAACGAACCACATCTTGCGGGGTGGGCGCGAGTGTAGCAATGTTACGCCATGACACGGCGTAGCAGGAAAACGCGGACATATGGAGTGCGAGCTTTACGGAGCGGGAGGGGCTGCGCGGTTCAAAGCCTCGCTTCGCGCCGCCTGGTGGAGCTTCCACTGGTCAGGCAGCCAAGCATCCAGTTCGCTCAACTTCGTCTGCGGCAGGTTCATCAACAACTGGGTGAGATACAGTTGCGGATCGATCTGGTGCCGGCGGCAGGTGCTGGTCAGGCTGGCCAGAATTGCCGCTGTGCGACCGCCACGCGGGTTGCCGACGAACAAAGAATTCTTTCTGTTCAACACCACACGTTTCATTTCGCGCTCACTGGCATTGTTATCGATGGGCACCGCGCCGTCCGAGCAGAAAACGTTCAGCTCCGTCCAGTGATTCAAGATGTAGTTCACCGCATCGGCCATGGGATGCTGCGGGATCAGTTGCTCTTTCCAAACCAGCAACTTCTGCCGCAGTTCGGCCAACACGGGCACCGATTGCTTCTGACGAATTTCCAGGCGCTCGGGGACAGACGCTTCCTTGGCCTGGTTCTCTATGGCAAACAGGGTACGCAGCAAGGCCACGACCTCACGCGCGATTTCCGGTGCCGTTTTTTCGGCGTCGACAACCTTTCGCCTCGCGTGACTCCAGCATCCGGCACGGGTGATGGCGTTGCCGGCCACTACGCCGCCGTAGGCGTCGGCCAGCAAGACCTGTGTGTAATCCTTCAGAAATTGTTTCGGCCCGTCGCGACCTCGGTCGAGCGTGAAGTCGAACACGTTGTAGGGATGATCCGGGTCGCCTACATAGACCCACATCCGCGCCCGCTTGGTCTTGCCCGGGCTCAGCATCGGCAGGATGGTGTCGTCGGTAGCCACCACATGCGACTGTCGCACCCGCTCTGTCATTCGCCGATACAACGGCTCGACCAAGTCAGCCACATCGCCGCACCACACCGACTGGGTGGCCCGCGAAATCTCAAAACCCTGCCGAGCAAAAACGGCCTCCAACCGATACAGCGGAAGGTACTCGGCGAACTTGCTGGTCACGATGTAGGCCAGCAGTCCCGGCCCAGCCATACCCTTATCGATGGGCGATTCCGCCCGGGCGGCCACGGTCATCTGCGGCGCTTCCCCGGAACGCTCGCACTTCACGCAGGCATATTTCTTACGCACATGATGGATGCGTTCGAAGTGCCCAGGTATGTACTCGATCTGCCAGCTCTCCTCGGCACCGCTCTCCTGGCGCTGCACTCCACAGCCCGGGCAGGTGCGTTCTTCCGCACTCAACTCGTAGACCTGCGTGGTGACCGGAAGATTTTCGAAGTTGGCCAGAGAGCGCCGCCCCTTACGCCGCTTCACTCGCCGCAATTCGTACTCCGGCTCGCTCGCAGGCGGAACATCGTGCGGATGAATCGGCCGTTGCTCGAGCTCCTGGCCGAAATCCAGCAGCACCTGTGCCAACTCGCTGGTCGAATTCAGCCGGTCTGCTCGCGGTCCGTAGTACCACTTCTTGTAGCGTTCCAGCTCAAGTTGCAAACGCAGATTCTGAATGTGCAGATCGTCGGCACGTTTGCGCTGTTCTTCGGCGCGCTGCTTCTCGCGGTCACGCTCGGCAAGCAGAGAACGCAACATCGCTTTCAACGATGCGCTGTCCTCAGGCAAGTTGGGCAAGTCCTTCTCCGCGGTGGCCATACCTCCTTAGACGTATTACCTCTAGATTAGTTTCCTTCTATGAGAATTTATGTGACGATTTTTTCTTTGCTGGATTTTTCTTCGCCGCTTCGCACCGTGCGTTCATACCGAGGCACGCGCTTTAGCTTCGACACATCAATCCCGTCCAGGATCATGGCTAACTCGCTCGCTCGCAATTCCACTGTGCGCGCTCCCTCTCGCGGCCGTGGCAGTTTGAATTTACCCTCCTCCAAACGCTTGTACCATAATACGAAGCCGTCGCGGTCCCAATGCAGAATCTTCAACCGCTCACCACGCCGCGAATGGAACACGAACCAATGCCCACTCAGCGGGTCCTCACCAATCACCGCGCGCACCCGCTCGGCCAGCCGGTCGAACCCGCAGCGCATGTCCATGGCCTCACTCGCCAGCCAGATCCGCGTTTCCTGCGCGCGGTCCATCGCCCGCAGACTCGGCAGCCCGATCACGACGCCGTCTCCACCACCGCCAGTAACGCGCGCACGTGCTTGGCATCGAACCCGCGCCCCACCAGCAGGCTCCGGCCATTCTGCAAGCGGACTTCAACGCGCGAGTCCCCGGCCGCGTTCGGAGCAGTCTCACTCAGTTGCACTTCTAGGAATTTCACCGCAGTGTCTTCGCGCAACCGTTTCTTCCACGCAAAGAAAGATGGTCTGCATAGGCCACGTTCACGGCAGAACGTGGTAACCGTCTGCCCGCTACGCGCCTGTTCGGAAATCAGCCTTCGCCACTTCGTCCGCGCTTTCTTTCTGCGTTTGGTCATGTCGCAACATTGCAGTGCGACACGATCTCTTGCAAGATGGGGTTCGCTTAACGCTCACCACATCATTAGCCGCGCCTTGGAAAAGGATTTCGACTTGCGCTATCAGCATGCCGCGGAGATGCGCCACGCGCTTAAGCGCCTTCTGCGGGATAGCGACGCGAGCCGTCAGGCTATCGAGACTGGCGCCCAAGCCAACGATTTCCCGGAGGTATCCCGGGGGTCCAGTTCGTCCCGGTCGGCCCCAATATGCGGGCGAATGGCATCCAAAGCGAGCGAAACGGCACCTCTCCAATTCCAAGACTTTCCAGAGAGCAGGTAAGGGAAGCCTTTCTGCCATTGAAACCTCAGAACCCTGATGAGCTTACCTTGATCGGGAGCGTGGTCAAGGGGTTGAAGCAATTTGGCACCGCCATCTCGGTAATCCATCCAGAACGCTTCGGGGACCCATCAGAATCGAAACACGTTACCGATCCCCGCCCCAGCTCATTGCGCAAAAGCTGAATTTTCTTGCACCACCGCTTTGTCGGCGATCGCCCACCATTTCGGATGTCATAGTTTCTAGGCAACTTACCTGTGCTTAAAACTAGGATCTCAATTGGCCAATGAGGTGCACAAGAGCAACAGACCTGTGAGGTGTGCAATGAAGTCTGCTCGCTATTTGTTTATCGCCATGCTTCTGATGGGGTCCGCTGCTTTGGCTCATGCGGATGGCGTCCCGGCGGATCCCCGCATGGATGTCAGCGATCCCTCGTGCCCATGCACGATCATCACCGATACAAGCTTTTCGTTTAGTTCCAATGCGAATGGTGGGGGGTTCTTCACTTTTGAAAACGAATCGGACTCTAACTGGACAAGTCTCTTGATCGAGACGAATGGCATCGCAGCTGATACCGTCAACGCTACATCCGATCTGTTCGCGAATACGCCTGAAGTTTACAATATCGGAAATCTGCTGGTCATTTATTTCTCGGGCGTCAGCGGCCCAGGGTGTGAAGAAGATTGCTTTTACGGGATACCCAACGCGTCCGACGAGAACGTCTTCACGATAAACCTTAACACTAGCCCTGACGACAATTCCGTGGACGGGATGGGGGGATGGGTTCCTGCTGGGCTGGCCTTTTCCGCGGATGCAAACGTTCCCGCTCCTCATGTTCCAGAGCCGTCAACACTAACGCTAATCGCGGTGGGTCTGGGGGCTCTGCTGGCAAAGAAGAAGCTTGCCACCAGCTGATGGGGCAGCACTCCGATAGCTAGTTTCCTTTTTTAGTGAATTTGTTCACTAGCTGCCCAAATTCCGGAAGCTTCCGCAAGTCGTTCAGCTCGGGGTCGTTTTCTATTTCTTCGAGTGAATACCCTTTCTGCAGTGCGTCTCCCAAGGCACTCAGTGATTCTGCCGTTCGGCCAGCCAAGCAGTCGACTACCGCCTGAGCGTACAGCAACGAAATATCTTCCGGTTCGATAGAGCGCGCGTGACGAATAAACTCGGACGCATGCTTCGAGTCGCCTTTTTTTGCGTAGTACAACGCCAGGCTACCCAAGGTGTCGGCCGCGCGCGGATCTACTTGTAGCTCTTTGTAAGCCAGTGCGATGGCCTTATCGTAGGTGGCCATAGCTTCTTGCTTTCGGCCAGACCATCGATATGCGTCCGCCAAATTCCCGACGGCGAGCTCGTAGTTCGGCTTCATCTCCACAGCCTTCTCGAACATTTTGATGGCCTCGTCATACCGCTTGAGGTAAAAGTATGCCGTGCCCAGGTTGGAATAGGTTGTGCTGTGCTGTTCGAGCTCTAGCGATTTCTGAAAAACAGGAATGCACTCGTTCCATTTGTCTTGCTGAAAATATACGGCACCCATATTTCTGTAAGCAGCCGCATTTCCGGGCTCAAGCTCAGTTACGCGTTGAAACGCCTGGAGTGCTTTTTGATAGTCGCCGAACCGGTAGTACGCCGTTCCAAGCGCGTTCCAGTTGAACGAGTAATATGGATTCACTTCAATCGCTTTCTCGTAGGCCTCGATCGCTTCTTTCTTGCTTCCGTTGGTGCGGTAGGCATCACCTAGTCGCCGATATCCCTCGTCTGAGTTGGGGGCCAATTCAATAGCTCGGCGTAATTCCGCAATCGCTTCGGCGGACTTGCCAGTTGCGCTATAAACGCTGCCAAGAGCGGTATGCACTTCTGCGAGATTGTCGTTTAGGCGATCGGCCTGCTGACTTGCGGATAGAGCCTTATCCGCCCACTGGGTCTCCTTTTTCTCTCGGTACATTCGGAGGCTAGCGTCAGCCAACCCGGTATAGGCCAGGGCAAAACTCGGATCTTTCTTGATCGCCCCTTCAAAATATCCGATTGCAGTTTCAACGTTCCCGATCTTTAGTTGCCCACCCATCGCATTCCGTCCGCGAAGGTAAAGCTCATAGGCCCCGACATTCTCCGTGGGATGGGAAGCGGCCCGCGCCAAATCATCGTTGTTCGGTGTGAGGGCGAGAGCGTCCACGAGTTGCCCGTACATTTGGTCCTCGATAGTCAACAGATCGCCAGTCACCCCAGCGAACTCTTTGCTCCACACCAACCGGTTTTCAGCCACATTCTCCAGGTTGACCGTCACCCGCAGGTTGTCACCTGATCCTTGTACCGTTCCGTGCACAATCAGGCTCACGCCCAAATCCTTCCCGATCTCCGGCAGAGGAGTCTTCGGGTCTATTTTGGCAGCGGCTGTCGAGGAGGCTAGGCGTACTTCTCTCATCTGAAAAAGCTTTGCTGAGATGGCCTCCACAAGCCCATCGGCTACGTACCCAAGTGACGCTTGGTCCCCAAGCACACGGAACGGCAGAACGGCAATAAACTTTGCCCCCGATGCAGACGAGGGTCCATTTGAACCCGGTGTGAAGGTTCCAGCATTGGGAGTTGCAAATATCCAATGTCTCGTCTTGGGAATCGCAAAAAACAGGCCGACCAGCAGGAGTACGCTGGCCCCCGCGGCATACCACCAGCGCTTCTCGAAGACCGGGAGATTGATTTGCACCGTTCTGGTGGTCGAGCCAGAAGGAGGAAGGGAAGGGCTCCGTCCGGCATCCAAATCCGCCAGAATCTCTTTGGCGTTCTGATACCGATTCGCCGGCTCTTTCTCGAGGCAGTGCATGATGACCCGCGCCACGTAGTCCGGCAAATCTGGGTTGACGAGCTTCACATCCTTCGGCATCACCTGGACGCGCTGATACATCAGCTGCCATGTCGATTCCCCGGAAAAAGGTGTTGCCCCGGCCACCATTTCGTACAGCACCAACCCCAGTGCGTACAGGTCAGACCGGCTGTCGACAGGTTTTCCTTCTACCTGCTCCGGGGACATATAGCGCGGCGTCCCCATAACCGCTCCGGTGCGGGTCATGCCCATCTTTGCAGTTTCCAAGGAGGTGGCCAGTCCGAAATCAGATACGTACGCGTGGTCATTCGCTCCGATCAAGACGTTTTGCGGCTTAAAGTCACGATGCACGACGCCCTCAGAATGTGCCGCATCGAGTGCTTCGCACAGCTGTCGGGCAATTTTAAGCGATCGCTCGAGAGGGAGTGGTCCCTCTTCTTTCAGCAACTGGTTCAGGTCCTTGCCTTCGATGAAGGCCATGGTGATGAACTTCACACCATCGACCTCGCCGAGGTCGTGGATGCGCAGTATGTTTCTGTGGGAAATCTTGCTCGCGAGCAACAATTCTTGCTTGAAGCGCTGCGTTAATAGGTAATCGCTAACCAGCTCTGGCAGAAGGGTCTTGAGGGCCACAGTGCGCGATAGCTCTTTATCAAACGCCTTATAGACGTTGCCCATCCCCCCTGCGCCCACCATTTTTTCTATTCGGTACCTTGGCCCGAAATCCATGCCGGGTTCGAGACCACCTGAAATGTTCAGCTTGCGGCTCGCGCTACCGGTGGTTCGAGGCTTGGAATCTGCACCTGCTGACCAGGCTTCGTCGCTTCCAGCGAGTGCGCTCGGCTCAGAGCTGTCCATCGTCCGATCATCTATGGGAACGGACCCGGAAGGTGTCTTGCTCAATATCGACACCCCCGGCTCGTCCTGGCTCCGGGAACCTGCTGATGGGGCAGCGCTATCAGCTGTTCGGTCGGCTTTCTGGTCCAAACGGGGCGGCGGCTGGCTGCCTGAATATGGCTTTGAATGGTGTCCTTGATTCAAACGCGTGCCAGCTTCGTGGCTTTCACTTTCTCGGTTGACCTCAGAACGTTCGAGAACTGCCCCACAGAGATGGCAACGTAGGGCGAGGGCAGGGTTTTCGCCTTTGCAGGAAGGACAAATCATGTTAGTGGGCTGGCTCGACGTCAGCTAATCCGCAGATTATCCTGCACGATTAAGCCCGTCAGCAAGCAATATCTGGAGTGACAGCGCCGATATGTGCGTCGGGCTTCGTGACATCAGGAAACATGCACCGCGCTCGCAGCATCACGATACGGTTCCGTCTTCGGAAAAAGTGCACATCAACGGCGCCCGATTCGACTTTGCCGGTTGTATTGGTGGCTATAAACAGTCGGGAAGGCACGACTTAGATTGGCTCCTGAAATTATCAGGTTACAGTCATTCGGTAAGAGGATGGGGCGTGAGGCGGCAAGTTCATCGGGCGACATTGGGGATGACATGTTCATACATTGCCAGATCGAGAGAAACACAAAGTGAAAGGTGCTCTTGTCCTCGGAAATTACAAATCTTGTAACCCTTGTCCCAAGAAGATTTGTGCGGATTTCCTGGCGGGTATCATCCTGCAGGAAGGCGGTCCAAGCGCCCCAGTAGTGTCACTTTGTGGCCTCAACTTATTTTCGGGACTCGGAACGAGAAGAATCCGGTAAGTAGAATTCTGCCCATTAGTTCCTCAGATGCCTGGTCCAGCTGCTCAATAGATCCTTGGCCTAGGGCAATGCGCGGACAGTGCGCGGGGAACTCTGGGCCTTACACCAGAACTGTTCTTCAAACCAGTAGCTCCGTCAGCGGTTGCCCTACTATCCTTCGCCTGCGGTAATGGCCCGGGAGCAAAGCGCTCTCGACTTCAGCGGACCCACCCCAACCCCGGCCTGCAGGCTGACTTAAATGAATCCCATTTTTGTGCGAGGGAGAACTGCGCCCTGAATTCGCTGGCTAATCGAAGGAAGGTACATTCAATGAGTTTCGGATGCGTGGAGTTTCGCAAGCGAGCAGAGCAATCGGGTCAGGATGCAGGTCGGTTTTGGCGAAATCGAGAGCTGCTGATCCTTCTATTGCTAGCCCCCGCGTTGCTGCTAGTTGGCTGTGCGGGAGTAGTGAGTGCAGGGGGGACGAAATCGGACCCAACGCCGCAAGCCGCGATTCAAGTGACCCCAATTAGCTTCAACTTTGGCAGTCTTGCCGTCGGCAAGAAAACCTCGCAATCAGCGACGGTCACGAATACGGGAAGCGAGGGGATCACGGTAACCGCAGCTGCTGTGTCCGGCAGCCAGTTTTCGATTTCCGGGCCCGCCATGCCTCTATCCATCGCCACGGGACAGTCGAGCACATTTCAAGTGTGGTTCGACCCCAGCGCGACTGGAAGCGCGAGTGGCACTCTTACGATTCAGACGAGCAACGGAGTTTCGTCGGGGCAACTACCGCTTGCAGGCATCGCCACGGCATCACCGCAGCAAATAAGCTTGAGTTCGACGAGCCTGAACTTGGGGAGCACCACAGTTGGGACAACAACTAATGGTTCACTGACTCTTACGAATAACGGAGGAGCGAACCTAATCATCTCTGTCATTTCCGTGAGCGGAACTCCGTTCGGAGTTTCTGGTGTAACCACGCCAAGCACAATCGTGCCCGGTGGCGGTGCCATGATGAACGTTTCCTTTACGCCGACAACTGCTGGCAACGATTCAGGAAGCATCACCATCAGCAGCAACGACCCGAACACTCCCACAGCGACCGTAACGCTGTCAGGTGCTGGTACCTCTTCAACCGTAGCGCCAACGATCACAACGCAGCCGGCGAACCAGACGGTCACTGCGGGACAAACGGCAACCTTTTCCGTGGTGGCAGGAGGAACGGCTCCACTGAGCTATCAATGGCAGAAGAATGGAGTGAACATCGCGGGAGCGACGGCGGGCAGCTACACGACACCCGCAACGGCGACGACTGACAGCGGATCGACATTTCGCGTCGTCGTGACAAACACCGCCGGAAGTGTAACGAGCGCCGCAGCGACATTGACAGTGAATGCTGCGGTGGTGGCACCGACGATCACGACCCAGCCGGTGAACCAGACGATCATGGCGGGACAAACAGCGACGTTCACGGTGGTGGCGGGAGGGACAGCGCCGCTGAGTTATCAGTGGCAGAAGAACGGGGTGAACATCGCGGGCGCGACAGCGAGCAGCTACACGACACCCGCAACGGCGACAACCGACAGCGGGTCAACCTTCGACACGGTGGTGAGCAATACGGCGGGAAGTGTGACGAGCAATGCGGCAACGCTGACGGTGAATGCGGCCGTGATAGCTCCGACGATCACGACGCAGCCTGTGAATCAGACCGTGACAGCAGGTCAGGCAGCGACGTTCGCGGTGGTGGCAAGTGGGACGGCACCGCTGAGCTATCAGTGGCAGAAGAACGGAGTGAACATCGCGGGAGCGACGGCGAGCAGCTACACGACACCCGTGACGGCGACGACTGACAACGGATCGACATTCCGCGTTGTAGTGACAAACACGGCTGGGAATGTCACGAGTAATGCGGCGACGCTCACGGTCAGTGCGGCAGCGGTGGCACCGACGATCACGGCGCAGCCGGTGAACCAGATGGTCACGGCAGGGCAGACGGCGACGTTCGCGGTGGTGGCAGGAGGGACGGCTCCGCTGAGTTACCAATGGCAGAAGAACGGAGTGAATATCGCTGGGGCGACGGCGAGCAGCTACACAACACCAGCAACGGCGACAACGGACAGCGGTTCAACGTTCGATGTGGTGGTGAGCAACACTGCAGGGACGTTGACGAGTACCGCAGCGACTCTGACAGTCAATGCTGCCGTGGTGGTGCCAACGATCACGACCCAGCCGGTGAACCTATCAGTGACGGCAGGGCAGACGGCGACATTCACGGTGGTGGCAGGAGGGACGGCGCCGCTGAGCTACCAGTGGCAGAAGAATGGGGTGAACATCGCGGGAGCGACGGGGACGAGTTACACGACACCGGCTACAGCGACGACAGATAGCGGAT
Source organism: uncultured Acidobacteriota bacterium (assembly GCA_963843265.1). Classification (GTDB taxonomy): domain Bacteria; phylum Acidobacteriota; class Terriglobia; order Acidiferrales; family UBA7541; genus Acidiferrum. Next base: position 242,361 of record CAWJJR010000016.1, read on the forward strand.
CGACGTTCGATGTAGTGGTGAGCAACACTGCAGGGACGTTGACGAGTACCGCAGCGACTCTGACAGTCAATGCTGCCGTGGTGGTGCCGACGATCACGACCCAGCCGGTGAACCAGACGGTGACGGCAGGGCAGACGGCAACGTTCAGTGTGGTGGCGGCGGGAACAGCGCCGCTGAGCTACCAGTGGCAGAAGAACGGGGCCAACATTGCGGGAGCGACGGCGAGCAGTTATACGACGCCAGCTACAGCGACAACGGACAGCGGCTCAACGTTCCGCGTTGTAGTGACAAACACGGCTGGGAATGTCACGAGTAACGCGGCAACGCTAACGGTCAGTGCGGCGGTGGTGGCGCCGACGATCACGACGCAGCCGGTGAACCAGACGGTCACGGCAGGGCAGACGGCGACGTTCGCGGTGGTGGCGGGAGGGACAGGCCCACTGAGCTATCAGTGGCAGAAGAACGGGGTGAACATCGCGGGGGCGACGGGGACGAGTTACACGACGCCGGCGACAGCAACGACAGACAGCGGATCGACGTTCGATGTGGTAGTGAGCAACACGGCAGGAAGTGTGACGAGCAATGTGGCGACGCTGACGGTGAATGCGGCGGTGGCGCCGACGATCACGACCCAGCCGGTGAACCTATCGGTGACGGGAGGGCAGACGGCAACGTTCAGTGTGGTGGCAGCGGGAACAGCGCCGCTGAGCTATCAGTGGCAGAAGAACGGGGTGAACATCGCGGGGGCGACGGGGACGAGTTACACGACACCGGCTACAGCGACGACAGATAGCGGTTCAACCTTCGACGCGGTGGTGAGCAACACGGCGGGAAGTGTGACGAGCAATGTGGCGACGCTGACAGTGAATGCGGCGGCGGTTGCGCCAACGATTACGACGCAGCCGGTGAACCAGACGGTGACGGCGGGACAGACCGCGACTTTCACGGTGGTGGCAGGAGGGACGGCGCCGCTGACTTACCAATGGCAGAAGAACGCGGTGAATATCGCGGGGGCGACGGCGAGCAGTTATACGACGCCCGCGACGGCCACGACGGACAGCGGATCGACATTCCGAGTGGTGGTGACGAACACGGCTGGGAATGTCACGAGTAACGCGGCGACGCTGACAGTCAATGCGGCGGCGGTGGCACCGACGATCACGACGCAGCCGGTGAACCAGACGGTGACGGCGGGACAAACGGCGACGTTCACGGCAGTGGCGGGAGGAACAGCGCCGCTGAGCTATCAATGGCAGAAGAACGGGGTGAACATCGCGGGGGCGACGGCGACGAGTTACACGACACCGGCGACAGCGACGACGGACAGCGGATCGACGTTCGATGTAGTGGTGAGCAACACGGCGGGCAGCGTGACGAGCAGTGCGGCGACGCTGACGGTGAACCCAGCTCCAGCACCTGCCATCCAGCTGAATTCAACGTCCATCAACTTCGGGAATGATCCGGTTGGCACTAATTCCTCCCAATCCCTGATGATCACCAACACGGGCACGGCGACGTTGACAATCACGCAGGTGAATGTGACTGGCTCCGTTTTCAGCGTCAGTGGATTTTCTCTGCCATTGAATGTGACCGCAGGACAACACACCACAATTACGGCGGGGTTCCTGCCAACCGCAGTTGGCGCTGTGTCCGGCAGCCTCTCTATCGTGAGCAACGCGCCCACCTCACCGACCCCAGTGAGCCTCACAGGCACGGGGATTGCGGCAACCTTCACGCTGAGTATCAACCCGACGAGCCTTAGCTTCGGCAACGTCACAACGAACACGGCTTCAGCCTCGCAGAGTGTCACCATTACGAATACGGGCAACTCGAACGTGACGATCTCGCAGATAACGCTGAGTGGAGTGGGATACTCAATGACGGGAGGAAGCGTGCCGGTGACTGTTTCTCCGGCGCAGAACCTCATTCTAACTGTTGATTTCAACCCGACGATAGCCGGGAGCGTCAACGGAAGCATCGCGATCGCAAGTAACGCAAGCGGTTCACCTGCTACGGTCTCTGTCTCGGGAACGGGCGTTGCTCCCGTACAGCATTCTGTGACTTTGACCTGGAACGCGAGTACATCGACGGTGGCAGGCTACAACGTCTATCGCAGCACGGTCACCGGCGGACCGTATACGAAGATCAATTCTTCGTTAATCAGTGTTTTGACTTACACAGATTCGACTGTGCAGAGCGGCATAACATACTTCTACGTTGCCACGGCTGTCGATTCCAGCGGCAATGAGAGCGTGGACTCGAATGAAGTATCGGCGCCAATCCCATGAGTGGTGGGAGAACGGAGGCAAAATACTTCGAGCCGTGAGTTGTTCGGCTTCCCTGACCACAACACGCTGATTTGAGGCAAACAGCTAAAAGCACAGGGTGTGGGTGTTTGTAGCTGTTGCTGCTGGAAACTGCTGGGACCAAAGTCTTACGACGGTGTTGAGACGCAGTCCAGCGGTGTCTAGCTTCCAGGAAATGCGATGGGCGAAAGGCTATAACAAACATGTGTTGACCCTAATGGTCCGCGGGGACAGGATGACACCTGTACTTAAATTAGACTTTCAATCAGTTTCTTAAGATCGGCTATAGACGTACTCTTGCGTCCAGCGAAGGCCTGGGGGCCTGGACAATGAGAATTGACCTTAAAGGGTATAGCCGTGGCAGGCTTGCAAGTCCGCAGGCTATGAATTCCAGGTTTCGCGAAATCCTGTTTTGGGCCGCGGCGCTATTGCCAGTGATATTCGTCTGGGGATGCGCCGGAGTGGTGAGTAGCCCAAAAACAGCTAACACTTCGCCAACCGTGACCTACACCATATCTGGTGCAATCACCCCTGCCGCCGGCGGGGGCGGCGCGACGGTAACTTTGAGCGGCGCAGCAAGCGCAACGGCCACTGCAAACGGCTCAGGCACTTACACTTTTACCGGGCTGGCAAATGGGACGTACACGCTTACTCCTAGCCACGCCGGTTACACCTTTAGCCCTACGAATTTGAGCGTAACGATCAGCAGCGCCAATGTCACCACCGGGCTGAATTTCACCGCAACAGCCGTAACCAATCCAACCTATAGCATTTCGGGGACGATTAGCCCGACGGCTGGCGGCAGCGGGGCCACGCTGACTTTGAGTGGAGCGGCGACTACAACAACGATAGCGAACAGCGCAGGCAACTATACGTTTACCGGGTTAGCCAACGGAATATACGCGGTTACTCCCAGTCACGCCGGCTACACATTCAGCCCAACCGCTCAAGCTGCAACGATCAACGGGGCCAACGTCACGGGAATCAATTTCACCGCGACTGCTCAAGTTGGCTCGACGTATAGCATTTCGGGGACGATCAGTCCGACGGCAGGAGGAAGTGGAGCGACGGTACTACTAAGCGGGGTAGCGGCCGCGACCACGACCACGAACAGTGCTGGCAGCTACACTTTCACTGGATTGTCGAACGGCGCTTACACGGTCACCCCGAACAATTCGGGATATACGTTCAGCCCGGTGAGCCAAAATGTGACGGTCAATGCAGCAAACCTCACGGGAGTGAACTTTACGGCGACAGCCGCGCAAACGCACTCCGTTGCGCTGACTTGGGGTCCAAGTACCTCGACGGTTGCTGGATACAATGTGTATCGCCTCACCGGGAGCGGGGCAGTGTACACTAAGATTAATAATTCACTTATTACAACATTGGATTACACCGATACGACTGTACAAAACGCCACAACTTATTCCTACGTAGCGACGGCGGTGGATTCTAGCGGCAACGAGAGCGTCTACTCCAGCCCAGCTTCAGCCCAAATTCCTTAACTCCGTTCCGTTGATCGCTAACTTAATAATCTTTCGCGCCCTCGTCCACCATCTTCGCTGAGATTCCGGAAAGCGCGCTGAATGGCCACCTTCGAGTTGCATACCACCAGACGATGAATTGAGCGAGTAACGCTCCGGCGGCGTCGATTGCCACATCGCGAGGCGAGGAGTGCCGGAGGGGTACGAAGGATTGGTGCCACTCGTCGAAACCGGCATAGGCCACTGCGAGAACAAGCGTAGCGACGGCCCAGCTTAGCCGCCAGCCATTTCGTCCAGCTCGGACCCCACGAAATACCGTGATGCTAAATGCACCAAATTCAGTAACGTGAGCCATCTTGCGGACGCCAATATGCATGAGGCGGAGCGTGCGGGCTTTGGCCCATGGAAAGATCCAATGCAGCAAAGGAATAATAACGCGCCCAGTTTGTTGGTCGCTAAAATAGCGAGTTGAGAAAACTGAAATCAGAATGGCGACGAAAATTGCGGGAATCCAGTAGTGGAAGCGCGATTGTCCTGAGAGCTGTTTAGACATAGCCTTCTTCCCCGCCTTGCTCCGAACTGATGGCGCAAATTCTTCGTCGTCTTGCCGGAGTGTATTTGGCAAATCGCTGGACTACGACCAACGTCATCCGGTTTCGTCTTGGCAATTATTTGGCCTAGCGATTTCTCACCTCTTATGGTTCAGATGAGAGGTTCTCGCCGCATCCGATGAGAAATATGCCTACGAACCCGTTGTTTGGCCGAGCGCTCGGCGCGCCTCGTTGGCAAGCGGCGATTTCGGACCGAGGTTGATTGTTTTCTCGAACTCTGTGCGAGCCCGCGCCAAATCATTGAGCTTTTGATACGTCAAACCGAGGTGGTAGTGGTAAGTCAAGTTTTCTGGGACTTTCTTGACGGCCTCTTCAAAGAGGGGCGCAGCAACCGAATAAGCTCCGTTGTGGTAGTACGCCCAGCCGAGCGTATCTGCGGAATTTGGAAGATCCGGAAGTCCGCGCCGAGCGGTCTCGGCAAGCGTAAGCGCTACGTTCACACTTTCCCCGTGCTCGATCATTATGTAAGCCAGGTTGTTCGCTGCGAGCGCGTTTTCGGGTTGTTTTGCCAGCGCCTTCTGGTAAAGCGTCTGGGCTTGCTGCCAATTACCCTGGCTCTCCTGGACTCCGCCCAACGCGATATAAAGCCCGACGTCATTGGGCGCAACCCCTATGGCTCGCTGATAGTTTGCAATCGCCTGATCAAACTGTCCCAGCGAAGATTCTATCCCTGCGAGAAGGACGAGTGCACTGACGTTCTGTCCGTCCATTTCCACGGCCCGTTCCATGGAGTGTTCAGCTTCTTCGGGCTGCTTGCTTTGAAGAAGTGCTTTTCCCTGTAATAGATAGAGAGTTGAGTTTTGGGGATGAGTGTCGAGTTGCTCTCGGATGAAATGCAACGCCTGGGCTGGCTTTTTCTTGAGCAGATCCAAGTCTACCAGTCCTTCGAGAGCCTCTCGAGAATTGGGATCTCGAGCAAGACCATCGCGATACATTTTTTCTGCGTCGTCCAAACGTCTCTCGGCCACTCGCAGTTGCCCCAGCTTGACGTAACCGAGGGCACTTTTTGGGGCGATAAGGAGGAGCTGATTCAAGTCCGCTTCCGCGGCAGAGGTATCCCCTTGATTCATTCTAGCAGTTGCATGATAAAGATAACCGTCTGCGGACCGCGGCGCGATTGTCTTGAGTTGATCAGCGATGGATTCGAGATCTCTCCAGTCTCCGCGTTGCAAAGCATTGACGCCCAGACCTCTCCATGCTTCAGAAAAACTGGGAAGCAACCGTACCGCTTCGTGCCACTCGGTTTGCGCTTGCTGAGTGCTGCCTTCCTGCTGATACGCGGCACCAAGCTGGTAATGACCCATGGCATTGTCGGGGGCGTACTTGAGGGCCTGCTGTAACGATTGAATGCCTTCATCCACTTTCTTTTGCTGGAGCTGAATCTGCCCTTTCAAGATCAGCGCCTCCGGATCCTGGGGTGTTCTCTCCAGGATCGCGTCATTGAGCTGGCTGGCTTCGTTGATCCGTTTATTCAAGATCAGAAGTTGAATGTATGCCTTCTTTACAGTCATATCCTTTTGATGAACAGCAGAGAGCGCGCCGAACTCGGCGAGGGCTTTGGCGCTTTCTCCGCGGCTCAGATAATAATCACCGAGCATGCGGTAGGCCGCTGGATCATCACTTAATTGCTGCTTGGCGTCTGTCAGGACCTTTTCTGCAAGCAGATCTTGACCCTGGGAAAGATAGAGACCCGCGAGTGCAGCACGCGGCATGGTTGATTTAGGCCTGAGGTTGATCGCCGCCTGAAGCTCTTCCTCCGCGTCGGTCCAGCGTTTCTGCCGCTCGTAGAGATTCGCTAAGGTTAAAAGCGGTGTGACCGACGCAGGGTCGAGGGATTGGGCTTTCTTGAGGCTTGCTTCCGCGTCGTTGTATGCACCAGCCTTCGCCTGGATCTGCCCGAAATTGACAAAACTTGACGAACGATCGGGCGCCATTTCTGTGGCTTTTCTGGCTTCCTCGATGGCCTCCTTAAGATTCCCCAATGCGGCATCCGCGTCGGACAGAAGTATTTGTGCGTCCGACTGTTTTGGGTCGCCGTGAAGGATTAGAAGAGCGCGATCTTTGGCTTCCTGAGGTTTGCGACCCGCGAGCAGGAGCTGGCCTAAATCTAACTGGGCAGGCCAGTTTTCCGGCTGCAGATCAACCGTGCGCGAAAGCTCCTGGAAGGCGGCCGCCCAGCTGCTCTGCCTGAGAAGACACTGGGCGCGTTTGTAGTGAGCCTCGACATAACGCGGGTCGATCTGCAAGGCTCGGCTATAGGAGATGTTAGCCTCGGGATACTTACCCTGCTTGAAATAGAGGTCACCCTGCTGCAGGTACTTCCGCTTGAGTACATTGGGGTCACGTGAGCAGCCAGCCGCAAACGCGACCAGCAGAAAAAAAAACACGTAAGAGAGAACCGAACTGGCCTTGCGCCTGTTGCGCATCAATCGGTAGGAATACACAGACAACCATCCCTTTCAGCAAGCATGGTTGCAATTCTACGCCCTGAAAGAGGCTAGACGGAGCGAGACTTCGTATTTTTTCAACTTATTCATTATAATGGGTTTATATTCATTCACGAAGGTCAACTGATTTTCTCTGGGTCTGGCCCGGAGTAGATTTCTCGAATGATGCGGCTCGGTTAGAGACAATCAAGCGGATAAAATGGCTAGTATACTTCCACTTCCCGCGCTTCGAGGAAGCCTAAGAATCGGCCCTTAAGGGAGATGCCGGATTCTGACTCTCGTAAGAGTATGATAAAAAATAACTTAGGTTCGGCAATCGCGAGAGGGCGGGCTGGTATGTGCCGTGCTTTCTGAATATTGGTGCCGTGGCCTGCCTAGATTTGGCCAGACGGTTCGGGTGCCCAAAATTGTCGTATTTGGTGATACAACCTACAGGCATCTAAGTAGCATTGGGACGAGGTTATCATGGTCCGGAATGGCGAAATTGGCTTGGCGGATGCAAAACGCACCTTGCGGCGCTTCTGGTGGCTACTTCCCCTTTGCACGGTGCTCCTGGGGGGAATGGGCCTGGCTGCCACGTACGTTCTTCCCAAACGGTATACGTCGGAGACCATGGTGCTCGTCGAGCAACCCACGGTCGGTCCAGACTACGTGAAGCCCGTCATCAGCGAAGACTTGAGCCAGCGTCTTTCGTCCATGAAGGAACAGATTCTCAGCGGGACGCGCTTGCAGCCCATCATTGAAAAATTTGGCCTGTACGCCGCGGACCGAGGCCACGTACACATCGAAGATCTTGTCGACCGATTGCGAAAGGTAGTGGAAATCAAGCCTATGGAGCCGACGCCAGGTACAGTCAGCCGGCAACTGCCAGGTTTCTATGTGGACGTGACTTTTGATAACCCGCAACTTGCTCAACAAATATGCACCGAAGTCACCTCAATGTTTTTGGAACAAAACGCGAGCCAGCGCAAGACGCAGGCAAGGGAAACGACGAGTTTTCTCAGCAAACAACTCGCGGACGCTAAAAAGGGCTTAGATGACCAAGACGCGAAACTTGCCCAATTCAAGCGGCAATATCTAGGCTCTCTGCCCGAAGAAGAACAAAGCAACCTTAATATTTTGACGGGGATGAACGCACAGCTCGAGGCCAATACGGAGGCGCTGAGTCGGGCGCAGCAGGATAAAGTTTTTAACGAGTCCCTCCTTGGACAACAGGAAGCGAGTTGGAAAGCCTCGCAGACCGGCCAAAACCCTGAGACTGCGGAGCAGCAGTTGGGCGTATTACAAGACCAGCTCACGAGTTTGCAAGCGCGCTACACTCCCGAGTATCCAGATGTGATCAAACTTAAGAGCCAGATTGAAGAACTGAAAAAACAGATGGCGGTAGCACCGAAAAATAGTCCAGTTGCGAAGGGTTCAGCGCAAGGTGCTATTGTTGTGCCCCCCCAAATTCAGCAACTCCAAGCAAGGCTACGGCAAGACGATCTGAACATCGCAGATTTGACCAAGCGACAAGGTCAAATCCAAGATGAAATTCGCCAATTGCAAAGCCGGGTTCAGTCTAGTCCGATGGTCGAGCAACAGTTGAAAGAATTGACCCGCAACTATCAGACCGCACAGGACTTCTACAACGATCTCCTAAAGAAGTGGCAAAACGCCGGGCTGGCCGGCGATCTTGTGAGCCAGCAGGAGAGCGAACAGTTCCGGGTATACGATCCACCAAGCCTGCCTGATCGACCTTCGTTTCCGAAAAAACTTTATTTCGTTGGCGGAGGTTTAGGAGGCGGGCTCGCGCTCGGTGTAGCGATTCTGTACTTGATTGCTATCAGCGACAAATCGATGCACACAGAGCGAGACGTCGAACTTGCCCTCAAACTCCCTGTGCTTGCGTTGGTGCCGGTTCTCAAAGTGTTGACGCAAGGAAAGAGTGCGGCCTCGGGGAGTCGACCGAGCTTGGGTGCAATCGGGACGCGCGTTTGACCATTCACCGTCAACGGCTAAGCAAGGGTTCGAAAGGGAGAAGATGAGTCGGATCCATGAAGCGTTAAAGAGGGCTGCCGAAGAAAAGGCGTCGAAGCCCGCGGAAAGCTCATCGCAGATTTATCTCGATGTGACAGAGGGAATTAGTCGCTCTGCCGCCGTACGGGAGGGACTGGCCACCACCCCGCCGAACGGGAGGGCAGACAATAACAGCCACTCTTTTCTACGATTCGAACAGCTCATAAAGCGGTGCGCCCATCCGAAATGGACGCTGGATCCTCGCATGAGCGTGTTCGCAGGCGCCGACAGCAAGAAAATTGGAGCTGAACCTTTTCGAACTCTCCGATCGCGGATCTCCCAGATTGCTGAGACGCGTAAGCTGAAGCGCATCCTCATTACCAGCAGTGTTCCCGCAGAAGGCAAGACATTCGTCGTCGCAAATCTCGGACAGTCAATTATCCGCCAGCCTGACCGCCGCGTTCTCCTGATTGATGCTGACCTCCGCGCGTCGCGACTTCATGTGGCTCTTGGGGCGCCTTCCACACCTGGCTTGACGGAATATCTCCGCGGCGAAGTCCAAGAGCATGAGATTATTCAAAGCGGTCCCGACGAGAATCTGTGCTTCATTCCGGGAGGCCACGAGGTACCGGATCCAAGCGAGCTTTTGTCCACGGAAAGAATGAAACACCTGCTGGATGTCGTCACACCGATGTTTGACTTTGTGATTCTGGATTCTCCGCCTGCTGCTCCGGTGCATGATCCGAGCCTATTGGCCGATCTGTGCGACGGCGTACTGTTCGTCGTGAGGGCGGGAGTCACGAATTTCGAGATAGCAGAGAAGGCAGTGGCCGAGTTCCAAGAGAAGAACTTATTGGGAGTAGTATTGAATGCAGCCGAGCGGGATGCCGCCTATGGACAGTATTACGGCTATTCTACAGGCGGCTAACGCAGCGGACGTCAAGCTCACAACGTACTTCAGCTTTATTACTCCAATCTCTCGCATCGACCCTTAATACAACTCCGCGCCGTCAGTTCCTTTGCCCGGATGACGCAGCCAATTCTTTCCTTCCTGCAAGCGTCGGTGATTGTCCGCGCTGTAGAAGTAAGAAAACAGGCAGTAGCAAGAGTAACCCCAACAAGAAGAACACAATTCCGCCCTCATGGTGGAGTCTGCCGAACAAAAAGCTCGGATCCACATACATGGCCAACAGAGTGAGTGTAACAATACGGATCCCATTTTTTAGAATCATCATGAAGAAAGCGCACATCAAAAAGAGCGCCTTTCTCCAGAAAGAGCGCAGGCCGTAATGAACAACAGGAAGGGCCAGAATGAAAAGTGCGATGGTGGAGCGGATTCCGCTGCATTCTCTTGCGATTTCGATATTGACGCGCGCGAGGTGAAATACAAGTCCCTCTCTCAGAACGGGAACTCCAGTCCAGTTGAAGAGAACTTCCGTGATTCTCGCGGAACCGGCCTGCAATAAAGAAATAATTCGCTCAACCAGGAAATCGGGAAGAGGAACAGTGAGAAAAAGAAAAAGAAGGGGGAAGTGGGCTGATTTTAGGGCAGCTTTTCCAAAGGAAAAAGCAAATCCGGCTATGCAAAGCAAGATGACCGCAAGGATATTACCTGTAAGCCGGAGATCGGGAGGGATTTTGTCGCCGGCCAAGCCCACACTGAGGACCATGATGACAGAGAAGATAAGGAAAATGACGCCGCCCGCACTAAACGAAGGGCGGCTGAAAATGGTGCGACGTTCTATGTAGAACAGGCCCGCTGTGAGGAAAGGAATCAATATCAGGTAAGAGGCATTATCATTCGTGAGCGATAAGCGAACGAGGGCAATCAGGGGTCTTATAAAAAGGAGCGAGCTGACTGCAATCCAGACGCTAAACAAAAGCCAGTATTTTGGAACATTGTTCGGCGTGTCATCCAATGCGCTTGGCTCCATTACCCTTGCGAATGCCTTATATTTCTTTCAAAGTAGGTCAGAAGCCATCCGTCGAGTGCGAGTGCCTAGTCGCGCAGGCAGGCTGACACCTGTTTGCTCCACTGCTTACTTGCTGAATCTCTGTTTTGTGCCGCTCGTAGTACTTCCGATACTCTTCCAATTGCGCATGCTCAGGCCAGTTGGCGCTCGCATGGTACCACTCGATCGCTAGGCAAATTCCATCTTTGAAGCTTCCCGCTGGCCTTGCCGAGAACTGTGCAGATCTTCTCCCCTTCGACAAAGAGTTCACGCGAGGCAGAGCGCATCGGCTATGCCGCCCTCGCCTTCTTGGTACGTATTGTGAAGGCAAAACAAATCGAAATCCTCGGCGTTCGACAGCAATCGCGGAGAATCGCCCAAATTTTTCTCCCCGGTGACTATGATGATGGTTCGAACGCCCGCGTCCACGAGAGTTGGCTCGGGTAGAACACCATCGGCTGGTCATAAACTGGCAGGAGGTGCTTGTTGGTTTCGCGAGCGAGCGGATACAGTGTAAACCCCTTTCCCCCAGCCGGAACGACTCCTTTCCTGCTGATGCTATTCCGGAACATCGGCCCTGGTACCACTGCGCTGTCAAGCTCTGACCACTGGTAGAGCTATTCAGATCTGGCCGGCTCAGAAACCGCGCTTAGCGAACAGGTACGGCAGCAGAGCGAGTTCCGCGATCGCGGGAAGCGGGTCGCCTAGACTGAAGACTGGTTCGGTCCACCCAGCCCTCATAGTGTGAAGGTATTCACGGATCGCGAGCCGGCCGGAAAGGATATCCAGAAGGCTCGAAGGCAAATCTGTTACAAGACGAACCCACCTCACCCCCACTTTGGCCCGAACCGGTGCCGTTGGCTGCCCCAGCTGATCGGCAAAAAGTAGATAAGGAAAATCCACACCCGCAGCGTATCCCAAAGAATGATAGCCCCAAGTGCGAGGGTTGACGTCATGCAATTTGAATTGGCCGTCCTTGGGGTCGAGCTTGTACTCGATTTCGACCAGACCGTAATAGTTCATTGCCCTCAGATAGCGTTCGGATACTTTCTCGAGCTCTGGATTATCGACGGTTTCGACAAAGGTACTGGCGCGCCCAAACTCGTGAGGGTGCTGTCTTCGTCGACATGCCACCATGCTTCCGATGGTTTCACTTCCCTTAATGAAACCACAATAGGAATACTGAAACCTGCCGTCTCCCGGGATCAACTCCTGGATGAGGATTTCGCCCGGGGCGGTATGCTTGACAGCCAAAGAGAACAATTCCTTTAGTTGTTGTCGATTGTCCGCGCGCCATGCTTTTGCTTTCGTCTTGTAAAAAAAATGTTCCTTGATCGCGGGTTTGAGCACGTAAGGGGGATCTATGTCGATATCATCGAGCTCCTTTTCGGTTAGCGGGACCCAGGTGCGCGGAGTTGGGACGCCAAGCTCTGCGGCTAGCTTATGAGTTAGCCGTTTGTCCCAAGCCCACTGAACGGAAGACCATTCGGGAGTAGGAACGCGGAACACACGGCCGAGTTCCCCTCGAGCATGAGAAAAAGCCGCCACGGTTTCTTCACGCGTGGGAAAGAGAACCCAGCCGTCCAGTTTAAGACGGCGGCCTGTCTCGAAAATTGCAGCAATCAACTTGGTCGGATCTCTTAGATCGGGATAGTGGGCATGGTACGTTGCGTATCGGGAGAACCGCGAGATGGACCTTTCGTCATCAATCACACAAATCGGTATGCCCCGTCGTCCGAGGCTCCGCACGATCCCGAGGCCCTGATAATCTCCTCCGACGACTACCGCACCTACGTTCACGTGTGATTCGCCCCTTCAAGACTTCTCAAACCGGATGATGAGGCAAGAAACTTTGTGTCTATAAAAGAGTTACTAAAGGCATCTTCCTACTATTTCTGGAAGAAATTGGTCAAAACGCGCGACGTAAATGCAGTTCCAGAGACGAATCGCATCAAGGGACCATAACTCCACGCTGCTGGTGCGCCAACGAAATGCAGGCCCGGAACTGAAGACTCAAAACCTGCCCCGAGAATAGGGTACCCTCTGGCCTGGCGCATCGAACTCAGTAAGTCTCGGGATATGAATCCGCATCGTTTGATATCGACCTGATATCCCGTCGCGAGCAGCAAATGATCCACAACCTTCCGGGCGCCATCACTCAGATCCAGCCTGACCTCCGATCCTACTTCTGACGCTGAAAGAACCGAAACTCCGGTCCGCCGTGGGGTCATTTCCAACCGTTGCCGCAGCCAGCCTGCACCCGCGGGACGAATCGACCGCTTGGCCAGCGGATCTTGGATGAAACGTGGCAGTCGCCGAAAATAATTCGGCCGGGCAACCAACTGACTGACGCCAGCCGGGCCGACGTCGGTCCAGTTGTAGAAAAGCTTTGAAAGAAAACCGAGACGATTGAAACGCTCTCGCCAACCAAGCCAGTGAACCTGGCGAGCCCGCACGAAGATCTCGACATCGGCCCCCGCCTCAGACAGGAGTGCGGCGCATTCTAGCGCGCTCTGGCCGCCGCCGGCGATAGCGACGCGAGCGCCGCGAAACCCAACGAAATCTGTGTGGTCGGAAGAGTGGGAAACGAGTTTGGGCGGAAGCATCGCAAATTCTAGCGGACGCCACGCAAAGGAGGAAATGCCGGTCGCCACTACCAACCTCTTTGTCTTCCATATGTTTCCATCCTGAAGTTTCAGCTCAAATCCGGATCCGTCTTTCAGGATGGAAGTCACTCTGCGAGAATCGATATTCGGGGCAGCTCGCTCTTGAAACCAACGACCATAAGAAACAAAGTTCTCAAGAGGAACCGGAGTGGAGAACTTCTCGCCTGACGCGGCCTGGTATGCCTCCAGCGTGAACACATTCTCGGGGTCAGCGATGTAGCTGGCTCTCCACCCGGAGCGTAGATACATGCCCTTCGGCATATGGTCCTGCCAGAAGGACATGGGTTCTCCAAATATGTGGAAATCCAGCGATGGAATCTTGCGCAGATGCGCTGCTAGAGCTAGTCCATATGGTCCGGCTCCGATGATCGCAATGGTCTCTTTCATTTCCCTATAGCTCCAACAATGCGAAGCAAATTTCTCCGGGTATAATCTGTTCGATCAAATTCCAAACTGTCGTTCGCAGAACACATCCCATACGTCTCGCCAAGAACCTGTACTACAGTCGGAATGCGGGTCCGTGACGCACCACGAAGCGACATGTCGGTCATGAGCCCAGGCGACGTATTTTTGAAAAGGATTGCGACAGCTTTTGTTGCGAATACCAAGATGTTTGCTTCTGACGTCTGCGGATGCAAAGGAGGACGAAATCGGCTTCCTCCCAAGGAACATCATGGTAGCCCGATTTTATAAACGAACTTGCAGGATTCCTCAACCACTCTTGCGGGAAAAGCGCAATCGTGTCGTTCTCCGTGATCTTTGGACTTACTTGGAGAGCTCTGCCCGACAGGGCTGAGTATAGAGCTGTGGGAAGGTCGCGTTCCGCACCCAACGCCAGATGTCCGACCTGAGTCGCTCGAGGATTTATCTCGATCAGATACGGATCCCCCGTCCGTTCCTCCAGAATGAAATCAAAGCCGTGCAGCCCGGATAACTTGAGCCGGCGGACCAACTTTTCGGCGGCGGTCGACATCTCAGAATTTTCGATCAGGCGCAAGACCGTGGAAGGTCCGCCCGAATCCTGTTTGTTGAGTACCTCAAAATGGAGGCTCGCCAAGACTTTGCCCTTCCAGCAAGCGACGGCGCTCGTTGCCTCGCGCCCCGGTACAAATGTCTGCACGTTCACGACATATTGCCTGCGCCGCAGCGCGGGCCAGAGCATACCCAGGTCTTGGTCGAGCAGGGCGCGCTTGAGTGCGCGAGCCAAGAGAGGAGGGGCTTCAAGAGCCTTAAACGCGCGTTCCGCTTCTTCGAGTGTTTGGACAATCCTCACGCCATCGCCGCCCGAAGTTCCATTGGCCTTGAGCACAGCAGGAAAACCTACTGCGGCGGCCCACTTTTCGAGGTCTTGACGACCGGTGAGAACCGCAGTTTTCGGAACTCGGATGCCTTCTTCCCGGGCCAGATTCAAAACAACTGTTCTCGCAAACACAATCGGAAAGCTCATGGGTGCTCCGAGCGATTCTTCGATCAGCGCGCAGATTGGCCCGTTTGCTTTCCCAAGGCGCTCCTGTTGACGATGCAAGTCATGCAGGTGCAAGGCTGCGAGGTCGTCGGCGGGAATGATGAGCGCCGGCCGTGCGGAAGCGATTGCGCGCGCGATTGACCCGAGCGGTGCCAGCCAGTTGTAGTGGTGTATTCGGTTCACGGCGTGTGTTTTGGCCATGGGGTGGCCAGATAGACAGACCGCCTCGACACGGCAATCTGCCTTCGCGAAGGCCATGGCCAACCGGGCGGGCGAGAACGAGGCAGTAGAAGTGATAATTAGGATGGTGGGCTTCAATTTGGCAACATTTCTCGCATATGGAATCAGTCCAAGCTACCGGAACTAGTACACCCAACAATGCCATCAACTTCCTTGAAGCCGCCAATCTGCCGACCACGACAGATTTTCCATTGCTGCCGAAACTCGAGGGCTGCACCCGTCCGGCACGAAAATTCCTCGTCTGAATCTTCGGCGCACAGCAGTCTCTTATGGCGTTCCGTCAGTCAACCTTCATCTCCAGATGGAAGACATCCCCAAGATCCGACGAAGCTGCTGCCCGCGAAGGTAGCGCCTAAATTCTTGGTCTTCGATGCGAGGCGTGCTTCGCACGGCACTCCGCAGAAAACCGTAGGCAACTCCGATACTCCGGAAAACAAAAGGGGGATTGAAGATATTCCGGATGCATTTCATTCCAAAAAATAACGGATGATAACCCACGATATAATCCGCTTCTCCATCGTTCACTGCGTTGCCCCACGAGCCCCAGGCAGCGCCAGTCGCGCGATGATGAACCAGCACCAAATCGGTAAAGGTCCGAGTGTTCCAGCCCAGTTGGTTGGCCTTCACTTCATCAACTGTATCCCAGCCAAGTCCGCGGAACAGTCCGCCGAGACTCTCCCAGCATTCCCTTCGATAGATCTTCGTGGCGCCGCGAACGTGAAAATAGGGATTCTTCTCCCTTCGCAACTGCGTCCCAATTTTCTTGTAGATTGTCCCGCCTCCGATCCCGAGCCGTGGCGTGCTCCGGAAATACTCGAAACATCTTTCGAAATAGTCCGGGTCGAAGGTCATGTCACCATCCAGGTTTACAAGATATTCCCAGTTTTGCGCCTGAAGCAGTGGGTATGCTTCTAGAAATGCTTCGACCCCTCCGCCGGTCGAGCGATAGCCGCGATCCTTGCGGTGAAAAGCGCGAATCCAGGAATACTTTTGAGCGTACCGCTCGATGATGGCGCTTGTAGAATCTGTTGAGCCGTCATCCACGATGATCCACTCGATCGGCAGGATGGTTTGACGGAGAACGGACTCGATGGTGCCCGCTAGGAGCTGTTCTTCATCGCGAACCGAAGTGATCATGCAATATTTAACAGCTTGGTCTGCACTTCTCATGGTAGCGAAGTTGCGGCTGGCATCCGGCATATTCCGAAGGGCCGATGAGTCGCCTGTGTGCATTTAGGCCGTTAGTACATATCTTACACGCGCAGGCGTTTGGAAAAACGCTTCGCTACGCCAGAGTAACGCCGTGCAAACGGGATCGCTAATTTGCTAGGTCAAGCTCGAGCTCAGGGATTGCGAACCTTCCATCTCGAAATCGAGGAAACGGGGTTTTCCCGATAAGACCCGGGCTGGGGCGAGTTCCACTCGCAGATCCAATTGGCTGTGCCGGAAGTGATGTTTCCAAAGTCTTTTTCTCGGCGACTAGCACCCTGGTCGGTCCAAATGACTGCCTGCAACTCACTCAAACGCATTCCCGTAGCCCACAGACGATCGCAAAGGGGAGCAAACCAGAATCCCACTCGCGGTAAGCGAACACGAGAGGTTTGCGGAGCACGCTATCTGCCAAAGGCAAACGTTCAAGCTGGTAGTGCTAGGCTGTCATTCTCCTGCGAGCTTATTGAATATGCTATGGTGACAGACGGCTTGGCATTCTAGAGCGGGTCAGAAGATAGACAAACCCAGGAGACGAGGCACTGAAAAGGACCACCGGGAGTAGCAGGTGGCGAGAAGCTCCAAGCCGATCCATGAGAGGAAGAGAAAGCCGAACGCAGCAATACGCGCCGACACCTTGTTGACTCCCGAAGTTCCGCTAGCGTAACGTACAACGCCTTGAGGAGTGTCGGGATCGACCGGTATCTTTGCAAGTCTGAGACAGCATCTCGGAGCTTCGAATTCTTGATCGTTTGCCGATGCCGTTAGCGCTAGTCGAGACTCTCGAGAGATTTCAACTCATCTCGGAGGCAGGAAGGAATCGAATGACAGGAGGACAGAGCTGGTCCAAGACTCTGACATACTTCGAAGGGGAGTGGCGCGACGGCAACGTGCCGATTATGGGTCCGCGCACGCATGCAGCTTGGCTTTGCTCCGTGGTTTTCGATGGCGCTCGAGCGTTCGAAGGCGTCACGCCTGATCTGGAACTCCATTGCGCACGCGTCAATGACTCTGCGAAGAAGCTTTTTCTAAAGCCGACGGTTGCGACTGAAACTTGGGTCAGACTGGCGCGGGAAGGGATAGCCCGCTTCGAGAAGGACGTTGCGCTCTACATCAGACCCATGTATTGGGCGGAAAAGGAAGGGCCGTGGGTTCAAGCGCATGACCCGGAATCGACGCAATGGTGTCTGACGATCTACGAAGCTCCGATGCGCACCCCGAAAGGCTTTTCAATCACGTTGTCGCCTTACCGGCGGCCGACTCTCGACACGATGCCCGTCGATGCCAAAGCCGGGTGTCTCTACCCTAACAATGCTCGTTCACTTTTCGAAGCGCACGCGCGAGGGTTCGATAATGCGGTTGTGTGCGACATGTTGGGAAACGTGGCCGAGCTTGCCACTTCGAACGTCTTCATGGCCCGAGGCGGCGCAGTCTTTACGCCGGTTCCGAATGGGACTTTTCTTGCGGGGATCACCCGTCGGAGGGTGATTGGGTTGCTGCGCGAAAATGGCGTGAAAGTGGCTGAGAAAACCCTGACCTACCAGGACCTTCGGACTGCTGATGAGATTTTCTCCACTGGTAACTATTCAAAAGTAGTACCAATAACTCGGATTGATGACCGTCCAATTCCGTTTGGCCCCATCTATGCTAAGGCGCGAGAACTGTATTGGGCGTTCGCCCACTCCTAATGTCCGCACCTCACTACAAAGATCGAATGCCGAGCCAGCGAGCCCAAAAAACGTCGTGATTTCTCTTTGTCTCGTATTTCGCAGATTTGAGACACTAAACAGCACCGAGCCTTGGCTCGGAGAGGGTCGCGCCCATGTTTCCATTTTCTAGTTCGCCCGAGCCGAAGATTTCCCGGCGGTACGTCGCGGGACGGTAGACACCTCGACACACTTGAACGAGCGGCACCCAGCATTTGGTAAACTTGAGCGTGTTCAATCTAACCGAAGTGCTTACTCCGATATGGGAAAGTGTGTTGGGATGTTCACCGATCGGGATCGACGATAACTTCTTTGATTTGGGCGGCGATTCCTCTTTAGCACTTAAGCTATTCACAAAGATTGCAGAAGAATGCGGCCGGGAACTCCCGCCCGTGATGATCTATCAAGCGCCAACCATCGCGGCGCTGGCTGCTGCGTTGGAGCAGCCCTCCCTACCTCCCTTTGCTCCGCTTGTGCTGCTGAAGGCCGGCAAAGCGGGACTGCCTGTTTTCATTGCCCATGGCATGGGTGGAAATGCAATGGACTTTTTCCAACTCGTCAAATACATTCGCTCGCCTCATCCGATCTATGGAATGCAGTCAAAAGGTCTGGATGGTGTGGAGGAGCCATTCGATCGTATCGAGGATATGGCCCAGTTTTTTCTCGATGCCATCCGAGAAGTACAACCCCACGGACCCTACCTTCTCATGGGATACTCATTAGGGGGGCTAGTTGCGCTCGAGATGGCCCAACGCCTGACCGAAAATGGCGAAAGGGTCGCTCTGCTGTCCCTGTTGGAGAGCTACCCACACAGAAATTATTTGCCAGCAAAACAGCGTCTTCGCCTCTTTGCCCGGTCGCTACGCCATCACGCAGCCACTTTGGTTCGCTTGCCAGTGCGTGAGGCCTTCTCTTACCTCATGCGTCCGGCCAGGCGATTGGCATATATTTTTCCAGACAGTAACGAGAATGGTCGCAATCCGCGGCCGGTGGACGTGTGGTTCACCCCGGCGGTGATGCGAATGCGCGATCGCGCGTATCAAGCGCTGAAGCGCTACCGGCCGCGCTACTATCGTGGGCAAGTACATTTTGTGAGAGCCCAGAGATGTACTGAGTTCCCTCAGGATCCTGCCGGAGTTTGGGCAGATTTGGTAGCTGAATTTATGGTCGAGACAGTACCAGGCGGTCATCTGGAAATCATAAACACCCATTTCGAGAGTCTGGGCGCGGTACTCTCTCGCCATTTAGAGGAAGCATCGCATCAGGAATGAACTTTCGACGGGTGACTAGAGCAGCTTTTGGGTGAGACATCCGAAGCCTGAGTCTGATAACTGATTCTGGCCGTGACGGCACACAGGAGATTGCGCGATCTATGCGGGTCGATTCCCGAAACTGGATCAAATTGAAAATAGGTTGCGTCAGTCTGTGATAATTTATGAGCAGTCTACAGAGAGAAAAACTCGCTCCATTCGCTGCTTTCAGCTTCTCGTCAACGAAAGTCAAGTTTGGCACGCTTCTGGACCTTTGCTTCGACGGTCGCCAGTTCAGATCCGCGATCGCGTGCGTCCACTTTGCGAGCGGCCTCCGCGAGGCAATTCTCCTAGGAATACAAGCCGATGAACGGGGCTGAAAGTCTGGTTCGCACGCTGGTCGCTGGCAAGGTGGAGGTCTGCTTTACAAACCCCGGCACTTCGGAAATGCATATCGTCGCGGCGCTGGACCGTGTCGCGGAGATGCGTTGTGTGCTAGGTCTGTTTGAAGGTGTTGTCACGGGCGCCGCAGACGGCTACGCGCGCATGACGGGGAAACCAGCATGCACTCTCCTTCATCTCGGTCCCGGCCTCGCCAACGGCCTCGCTAATCTGCACAATGCGAGCCGAGCAGAGGTACCCATCGTCAACATCGTAGGCCAGCACGCCAGCTATCATCTGCGCCATGACACACCGCTCACTTCCGATATAGCTGCAATCGCAAGGCCTTACTCCAAGTGGCTCCGAACGTCGGCTTCCGCAACCGATATCGGCCAAGATGCAGCTGCAGCCCTGGTGGCTGCGCGCACGGCACCCGGCCGGATTGCTACGTTAATCGTCCCCGCAGATGTGGCTTGGGGCGAAGGAGGCGCACTTACCTCAATTCCTTCCTTACCCAAAGCTCCTATCCCCTCTACGGAGACCATCGAGCGAGCAGCGAGTATGCTCCGGTCTGGCCTCCGGACGGCTGTCCTGCTCGCGGGGAATGCGCTCTACGGCGAAGGGCTCTCTGCTGCCGGGCGCATTGCTGCCGCCACAAATGCCAAGCTATTCGCTCCCTATCCCATCACCCGCGTCCAACGCGGCGCTGGGACCCCGCCCGTAGAGCGCATTCCCTACGTCCTCGAGCAGGCAGTTGGAGAGTTGAAGGATTTTCGTCAATTGATCCTGATGGGAGCATCCGCACCCGTCTCCTACTTCGCTTCCCCTGGCAAGAACAGTGTGCTTACACCGCCGGACTGTGAGATCCATACACTCGCAATTCCCGGCGAAGATTATGTCGGTGCGCTCGAAGCGCTAACGGGAGCCTTATCTCTCCGGGGCACGCAAGGGCTAGCGGAGAAGCTAGAGCAGCCGCGGGCGCCAATTGGCAGTATCACACTGGCGGGCCTTGCAGCTGCGGTGGCGGCAGTCCTGCCTGAAAATGCGCTCGTAGTGGACGAATCCATGACCTCGGGCCGGGGCATGATGACGGCCACAAAAGGAGCTTTGCCTCATGACTGGTTGACGAACACAGGAGGCGCCATTGGGATTGCTCTGCCACTAGCCGTGGGTGCAGCAGTAGCGTGCCCCGAGCGCCAAGTTTTGTGCTTATCCGCCGATGGCAGCGGGATGTACACCGCGCAAGCTTTGTGGACCATGGCGCGCGAAGGTCTCAGAATTACAACCGTGATTTTCGCCAACCGCGCCTACGGGGTCCTTAAACGCGAGTTTTCCTATCTTGGCGTTGGCGAACCGGGAGCTCGCGCCACTGATTTGTTCGAGATCGGACGCCCTGATCTCGACTGGGTCTCTTTGGCGAGGGGAATGGGAGTCCCCGGAACCCGCGTTTCTTCTCTAGAGGAATTTGCGAAGGCTCTCGAGGCGGGGTTCGCTAGTGCAGGACCTCTACTGATTGAAGTTCCGCTCTAAGCCGTGCCGCTTTTCGCTTCACGAACCAGCTTCACCACTTCTTCCCGCTAGCCTTGCAAGCTCGCCCTTTACAACCTTTCCCGTCGGGGTCAGGGGCATTAATTCGACCAGGAAAATCTGCGAGGGGTGCTTATAAGGTGCAAGATGACGGGCCGCGTGTTCTGCGATCGCGGCCGTCGTAGCTGAGGAGCCTGGCGACAATTGAACGAAAGCGATGACCTCCTCGCCACCCTCGCCTTCAACGGATCGGCCAATTACGGCGGAGCGCACTACATCAGGATAAGCGTTAAGTATGGCCTCGACCTCGGCCGGATAAACATTAAATCCAAAGCGGACGATCAGCTCTTTCGTTCTTCCCACAATGAAGAGATTCCCCTCTTCCATTCGGGCTAGGTCACGGGTGTTGAACCAACCGTCCGCGTTGATGGCGGCGGCTGTCTCCTCGGGAGCGCGATAATAGCCCTTCATTACGTTCGGCCCTCGGACCCACAATTCGCCCACTTCCCCTTCGACCACAGAGTTACCCTCTGCGTCAACCAGCCGGACCTCAACTCCGGGAAACATCCGACCGACTGAGACATCCGTTCGAGGCGCTTCGATCCTCGTCTGCGCAATATTGGGGGAACACTCTGTGACACCGAAACCGTTGTGGAGTACAAGCCCGAAGAGACTCTCGACCGCCGATTTGACGGTGGGTTGCAGCGGAGCACTGGAAGAGGAAATGATCCTGAGCGCAGGAAACTGCAGCGACTTGATTCCTTTCATCTTGGTGTATTCGACCAACAGCGTAAACATGGCTGGCGCTCCGAGCACCACTGTCAGCTTGTCTTTCTCAAGCGCCGCGAGAGCTGCTACAGGATCGAATCGAACAGAGAGATAAAGTGTTGCGCCGCTCAGCAGCGTGCCCAAGAGAACCACAGAAAGGCCGACCGCATGAGACATCGGCAAAATACCATAGAGGCGGTCATCGGGCGTCAAGGATCGTATACGCGCAGAAATAGCGGCTACGAACAAGAGGCCCCTGTGCGTCAGCATGACACCCTTGGGAAGCCCGGTCGTGCCAGACGTGTAAATCAGGGCTGCAACGCGATTCGCAGTGTTTGCTTCGAGAGGCTCCGGAACAACGGTTTCATTGAGGGGACCAAGACCGATAGCACCTAAATCAGTGACTTCCTGGATGGTCGCACCCTGACGCCTAGCGTGGTTCATGGCTTGGGGTGACGCGCTTACCGTATAAATCACGCGCCGGGCTCCACAATGTTCCCGGATTTGGTCGATTTCGCTCTCCGACAAGCGCGCATTCACAAGCACTGGCCACGCCTCAAGATCGGCCAAAGCCAATAAAATCGCAACGAAAACTCTGCAGTTCTCGCAAACCAGCATGACACGATCACCGGGCCGTACGCCTGAATCGGCAAGCCAAGTTCGGGTCCCAGAAATTACATGAGCCAGTTTTGCATAACTCCAAGTGCCGGCGGTTTCCACCAAGGCAGGCCGATCAGGCGAACTTTCCGCCCAGGGCTCTACGATGTCGCTGATCCGCGCGGGGAGGCTCTTCAAGATGTCGGGGACTTGATCTTCAATCATGGGCGATTGTGATGTCATTTCGTTATGGAACGGCGTGAAGCGTGCCTGCGTCGCTAGGGTATCGCAGACCTTTTTCACTCAATGTGGTCACGGAAAGTTTCGCATCCGACCCTCGCCACCTCCGCAAAGGCCGGCGCCTCAGCCTTTCTGGACGCCACATACTGCAACCAATTCGCATAGATGCGCTCGGCCGACGAGTGCCATCTGCTCTCCAAGGGGTCGATGGCGAGAGCATTGGGAAAGGCTGCCAGGGGTTCCTCGCCTCGATGGGATAGAGCTTTCTCGCGAAAAGAGGTTAGAAGTTCAATTGTTCCCCGATTGAAGTAGCCATAAGGCATCGATGGATACGTTTCTCTTTCCCCTCTGAGATATCGCTTCACATCTCTCCGGTATTCCTTGAAGAGGGTGTCGGCGCCATATTCAGGATGACCTTGGAAATGAACAAACAAGCTCTTCTTTTTCTTTTTCACAAAGAGGTTGACACCTGCTTCGGCTGATTTAGTCAGCACGGTGTAACCACACGAAATCAATGCGTCCTCCCGCACTTCGTTCCAACGCGAATGAGGGAAGGGCATGAGTTCCGACGTCTGGCTTAGCAATGCGTGGCCAGAGATTTTACTCTCCTCAAAAACGCCGAATTGCTTGTCATTAAGCCGGTGGCGATCGATGCCGTCGCTATGCAGGACGCCCGCGTGTGCGGCGAGGCAAGACAAGATGGTCGAGACCGTGTTGTGCTCGGCCCAGTCCAGCACATCGACCAACGCGCCCCAGTATGGTTCATTCCGCAAACTGGGATGATGGGGCTCGGTTCCGGTCATAACGACGGCGTCGCACGGGCCGCTGAGAAGATCGTCTATCCCGCGATAAAAGTTGCTCAGATGCTGTTGCGCCCGCTCGCTACGCGGAATGTGAGGAAGAGAATAAAGCCGGAGGTGCACAGGAATGCTCTCGGCCGCGGCGTCCAGAAGTCCGAAAAATTGAGACTCGGTATCTTCCAGAGCTGCGTCCGGCATGTTGTTAATGAAGGCGAGCTCGAGACGTTCCGCTCGTCCGGCGTAACTCCCGTCCGATGCCAGCGGACTCGAACTCCCTCTCTCAGCCCAGTGCGTCGGAGTTCGCTTCCTGTCCATTATCAGTGGCATGACATATCTCCCGAGTTGCCGACCGCTACGAAATCAGCAACCTCATGAGGCTGTCTTCTCAAGCGCCTGAGCGAGGTCGGCGATGATATCGTCGATATGTTCGATTCCCACGCTAAGCCGAATCATCTCCGGTGTCACACCAACCTTTTCTTGCTCCTCGGGTGTTAATTGACGGTGGGTTGTGGACGCCGGATGGCACGACAACGACTTGGCATCGCCCATATTGACCATCCGTTTGAATAAACGAAAAGCATTGAAACACTTTGTGCCCGCCTCAAATCCCCCCTTCACGCCAAACGTCAGGAGGGAGCAGCGCTGCGAGCCCAGATACCTTTGTGCCATCGGATATAGAGGACTGTCTGGAAATCCTGCGTAGTTGACCCACTCCACTTGTTGGTGGTTTCGCAAATATTCTGCAACCTTGCGAGCGTTCTCTACATGGCGCTCCACACGAAGCGCCATCGTTTCAATCCCCTGGAGCAACAAGAAGCCGTTGAAGGGCGACAAGGTAGAACCCGTATTTCTCTGAGAAACGGTCCGACACCGCGCGACATAGGCGGCCGCGCCAAAATGTTCCGTGTAGACCACGCCGTGGTAGGCCGGTTCCGGCCGGTTGAGCATGTAAAACTTCTCGGGATAATCGCCCCAGGAAAACTTTCCGCTGTCAACGATCATGCCGCCCAAAGTTGTGCCGTGCCCTCCCATGAATTTAGTCATGGAATGCACAACAACGTCGGCACCGTACTCGATGGGCCTCAATAAAATGGGAGTGGCGACCGTGTTGTCGACGATCAACGGTACGCCATGCTTGTGCGCGACCTGCGCCAAACCTTCGATGTCGGCAACATTTCCTGCTGGATTGCCAACACTTTCACAAAAAACTGCCCGCGTATTTTCGTCAATCAATTTTTCAACGGCGTCGGGATGATCAGTCTCTGCAAACCGACCACTGATTCCTTGTTTCGGGAGGATATGAGCCAACAAAGTGTAGGTGGCGCCGTAGAGTTGAGGAAGTGAAACAATATTGTTTCCCATCTCCGCAATGTTGACGACCGCATAGTGAATGGCGGCCATTCCCGAGCTCACGCTAAGCGCCTCCACTCCGCCTTCGAGAGCTGCAACTCGTTTCTCCAGCACTGTGTTGGTGGGATTGCCGATTCGCGTGTAGATATTTCCCTGGACTTCGAGATTGAATAAAGCTGCACCGTGCTCCGCGCTGTCAAATTCAAACGCGACGGTCTGGTAGATCGGCACAGCCACGGCCTTCGTCGTGGGGTCACCTTCGTAACCTGCGTGAATCGCAATGGTTTCTATCTTCATGTATTCGCGCACTTCAGCCTTAACTTAAATGGCTAGCAACAGCGTCCTTGTGCCATACACCGCAGGTCCTCGCGCCGCTAGCAATGGAAGACACTCCAGGTTAACTCCACAGAAGAAACACATGTGTGAACACGCACGGTGACAGAGAAGCTCCTCTATCGAACCCACACCGCTCCCATCGCGCGTCTGCGCTGAACACTGCCTCTCTTCAAATCGCTCGAGCCCCTTCATCCTTGACGATCTCGATGCGACGAGCCGCGCTAACGGCTCGACCGAGGGGGAACGATTTTGTCATTGTTCCCGCGAGACGCCGGGCGGCAAAACCGGCGCCGAATGCGAACCGCATTAAAGGCCCGAAGCTGTTTGCCGATGCCAAACCTACGAAATAGAGTCCGGGTACGGAGGATTCGAAAGTTGCAGAGAGCACGGGCGCGCCGTCGACTACCACCACCTTCGAGCGAATCGCCGTACTCAAGAATCTCAACTGTCCCAAATCCACTCTGTAACCGGTCGCAGCAATTATGTGGTCGGTCAGAATATCGTGTTCGCCACCGTCCGCCGTGCGAAGGTGGAGCCGCACCCTGCCTTGCTGGATCTCAGCGCGCACCGGCGTCTGCCCAAGCAGGAGAGGCACCTTCCCAATCACCTTATCCTTGGCGAACCATCCCCCGGATGGACCAAGATGCTCCCGGACCGATTTCAGACGGAGACTTTCGGGCCAATAGTGAAACAGCATCGGCGAATTGGCAAAAAAGCGCGA
Source organism: uncultured Acidobacteriota bacterium (assembly GCA_963843265.1). Taxonomy (GTDB): domain Bacteria; phylum Acidobacteriota; class Terriglobia; order Acidiferrales; family UBA7541; genus Acidiferrum. Next base: position 268,415 of record CAWJJR010000016.1, read on the forward strand.
TCGCCAACCGGGCCCAAGTCCCGACTGTGGGTTCCGGACTCTTTGCCACAAAGAACGGGGTTTGCCTATCTTCGGCATCCCGTGGAACTTCAGTGAGGCGTCGCGGGCAACGAGTCGAACGTCGGCATTGGTTTCGTGCAGTAGCCCAGCCAAGTCCGTCGCTGAAGCACCGCCGCCGATGACCACTACGTTGCGGCCTCTGAACGGCTCAAGGTCGTGATGATGAAAGCTATGGGAAAGCAATTCGGGCGGCAAATGCGCCAAATTCGAAGGTATGTGAGCGAAGTGCGTGATCCCGACGGCGAGCACAACGCGTCGCGCCTGGATCACCTCGCCATCCTCAAGCTGAAGAACAAAACCGACTGGAGAGCGCTCGACACTCACAACGAGTTTTTCTTCGAGTTCCGGCACCATGCGTTCTCTGAAGGCAAGTCCGTATTTGGCGAAGGTCTCAAGGCTCACCGGTAGGCCCGTGTCGGAATAGCCGATTCCCTGCTCCTTACAAAACTGCTTTAAGGTAAAGCCACCCTCTGGGTCGTAGATGTTCGATGCGAATCCGTCAGACTTGAGAAACATGCCCTTGGGCATGTGCATTCTCCAACTGTCCATGACGCGACCAAAGATGCGAAATGGTATTCCCTGGCATCGCAAGTGAGCAGCTACCGAGAGCCCATAAGGGCCTGCGCCGATGATTGCAACCTCTAGAATGGTTTGCAAGAAAAGCGTCCTTTCCTAGTTTGTCTGCCGGTTCGCAAAGAGCAAATTACACCGACCTAGGACAGTAGCGGCAATTTTAGCGCCACTTCGACTTCTGGTAAGGCATTTATTATGTGTAATATACATAGAACATTGGGGCGAGCACGCGGAATCACGTCATCCTCTATGGGAAACCCTTTGCCACCACAGCTGATCTGAAATCCGACCTGCCGATTCGATCCTGGCCGTTCAGCGCCCCCCTGCGGACATCTCTGGCCAGATTTTGTGGATTCGACGGAGAAAGCGGAACTCATGAAAGGTGAAGGCCGCGTGCGCAATCCTAAACCGCAATGTGTACTCGCCATTCAGGGAGAAACCTAAATCTCCATAGATCTGAGCCTTAGCCAATGTGGCGATATAAAAGTCTCCCAAGCTTGATGAGAGGCGCGTCGGGAACGACCGAAATCAGGTGCTTGGCGAGCCATCCTGCCCACTTTCGCTCTTCCGGAGATACGGATGCAGCGGGATACCTCCGATAATTCAGGATCGATCTTTTCGCTCCCCAATGTTCCTTGAACGCAATTAGACCGGCATTATCGATATCGGATCGTCCCATATCAAGTTCCTCTATCCCCTCTGCCCTCGCCTTCGTTATGGCCCTCCAGAATAAGAGGGCTGTTCCGCCCAGGTTCTGGAATTGGGGGTCGCTACAGCCGTACTTGTAGGTCATCGTTCTCTTGTGGGACAGAGTTAGAATGCTTGCTATTGGAGTTTCATTTTTTAAGGCTACGCGGATCGTCAAATCTTTTCCAAAACTCGACATCAGGCTACGAAACCATATCAGGGGCTGTGGAGGAAGACCGTGCTTGCGACGTGTAAGTATTAGCAGATTGTAAAACTGGCTCAAGAGAGTTTCCGAGGTACCTTCCTGATAGCGCAGTGACTCACGTTCAGCACGTCGGATCTTTCTTTGTACGCAATCTTTGTGAAAGTTACTGAACAACTCTTCCTCGCTCTGCCTGAGGTCGAGCCGATGTAAATAATAGCGAGAGCTGATTGGCCCAATGCTTTCCTGCCATTGCGCCGTAGACATGGGCCTCATTTCAACATAACTCCATTTTGTCTGGCCCATACTACTCTTGAGATTAGTGATCAGAAATTCAGCTTCGTCTGCGTGGTCCACCAAAGGCTCACAGTGATCGGAGAACGGCAAGGAAACGATCCTTTTCCCAGTCAAAGGACTCCTGATTTCGCAGAACACCAGCGCATTGGTTAAGGGCAAGTCTGGCGAGCATAGGGTAAACGCCACAGGGTCGTAGCCGTAGGCGCATTTGAGCGCTTTTAACCACTCCGTCCGATGAAAAACGGAAGCGCTTCGATTGCTCTGAACGAGTCGCTCCCAGCGCGGTTCTTCTAATGGGTAGATCTTAAAAATGTTCGCTCCGGATGTTCTCTACGCGCTCGGTCCTCTCGGCAAATCTGGCCTTAACGGCTTTCTCTACTCGATTGAGGCCTGGTAGCTTCCTGACTTCGTTCAGCCACATTTACGGAAGACCGGATCGACACGAAAGGAGAGGTCCTGACCCCGCTCGCGGCAATTGCCACTCTACGGAGCGAGCCCCGAGCTAGGACTTCTTGGTCTCTGCAGTTAGAATCGCTTTGTCGATCGAATTCCTCAACGCGGCAGCCAAGTGCTTCACAAATGGCTCGACAAGCATACCGGCTGGATATACGGGCAGTACGACTACCTCTTGTCCCCCATGTGCCAACTTCTCCCATTTGAGGTCTGGTCTGCTCAACATCCGATATTGCTTCTTCGGACGAAAGTCCGTGACCATGCCTGCAAAAGGCGCGGGAACGTATTCTGCAGCGGCACGATCATTGGCCTGCCAAATCTGTCCCAGGATCCTCGATTCCGACTTCTCCGCCGATAAATTTTCGCCTAACCTACCGAGCAGCATGCCTCGCCAAACCGGAATGCGGTTCCAAAGTATCTTCAATTTCTCTAGAAAAAAGTCCTTTTTGCCTGAAAAATCAAGAGAAAGAAAATTGGCCGAGTGGAAATATAGCTTCTGCCAAGCATTGTAGCTTTTTCCCCACATCGAAGGGTGGCCCACCTTGGCCCAATTCATGGTGTCGAACAGTGCAAGCAGAGTGATCTGTTCTCCCTTGGCCTGCAGCTGACGGGCAATCTCGAAGGCTACGGTTCCGCCCAGGCAATAGCCACCGAGAAGGTAGGGTCCGCGCTGCTGAACCCGGCGAATCTCCTTCAGGTAAATCGAGGCCATATCCTCGATCCGAGTCAACGGGGCGCTAGCTCCGTCCAAACCCCGGCTTTGAAGGCCATAGAAGGGCTGATCCGATCCTAGATGCCTAGAGAGCTCTCGATAGATCAGAACGTTTCCGCCCGCTCCATGCATGCAGAAGAAAGGAGGACGCGAGCCTTCTGGCTGGATGGCCACGAGTGAGGACCAGTCAGATGGCGCGCCTTCCCGGCGAAGTATTTGTGCCAGCTCTGCAATTGTGGGGGCCTCGAAAAGGGTGGCCAAAGGCAACTTCACGTCGAAGACCTTTTCGATCTGAGCGAATAGCTGCACAGCCAAGGAGGAATCTCCCCCGAGGTCGAAATAATTCTGATCAAGACCAATGGACCGGATACCGAGGAGATCCTGCCAAATGCCGGAGAGCCGCTTTGTGGTTTCATCCTGCGTCGCGTTCATCTCCACGGTAGTTTCGATCGTGGGCTTCGCCATCAAGTTCGTGGCTAGGTCGGATGCTTGGTTATTCAAGTTAAAGTGCCACCTTTCGAAGGCTGAACCTAGCTTCCATTGCAGATAGACACCTCCCGTTGCGCAGGCGGGGGTGCTTATAGAAGGTTAGCAATCCATGGACCATTGGCGACGAGGTCTATACCCATGAAAACAGATGGGTTGCATTAAGATTCCCTGAATTCTCGCGCTTGTGCCCGTAGCGATATGTGTAAATGGTTTCCTCAAATGATGCGGATTGGGCCTACCCTATTCGCCCCTAGGCCGGCTTCCTGCAAGCATCTGCAACTGAAGCAAATCCAAGTGTTTCTTGATTCATTGTCTCGAGTTGTCGTGCTTCCAGCCACGATTTCCGACTGGGCGCGACTTGCCGCTATCCCCAACAATTGCAAGGTTCGGTGAATTCGTGGAAATGCCATAGAATCAGACTCCTATGCCGGAGCGAATCTCCTGGATTCCGAGCCCACTCGAACTCGATATCGCAGACGGAGACATTCACCTTTGGCGCGCTTATCTAGATTGTGAAGAGCAGCTTCTTCGTCGGTTTGAGGAAACACTTTCCGACGATGAAAAGGACCGAGCGAAGCGTTACTTTTTTCAGCGTGACCGGGACAATTTCATAGCTACAAGGGGAATCCTTCGGGAACTGCTTGGCAAATATATCGGCAGTACTCCAACGGAAATTGAATTCAGATACTCTCCTTATGGCAAACCATCTCTGATGGCGAAGGGTTTCGGCCAGCCGATCCAATTCAACCTTTCGCACTCGCACGGGCTGGCGTTGTTCGCCTTCGCAGTCGGTCGCAACCTCGGAGTGGACGTAGAGTTAGTGCGCTCTGACTTTGGAGGCGAGGAAATCGCAATGCGCTATTTTGCACCGCAAGAGGTCGAGGAACTTCGGAAATTACCCGCTTCACTGCAGGCCGAGGCCTTCTTTCTTTGCTGGACGCGCAAAGAGGCATACGTGAAAGCGAGAGGAGAAGGGTTGCAAATTGCCTTAAATAGCTTCCACGTCTCCCTCACGCCGGGACAGCCTGAGTTGTTATATAGCGATGACAGTTTCCGTTGGAGCCTGCGTTCGTTGCGCCCCGACCAGCGGTACGTAGGGGCGTTAGTCGGTGAAGTTGGAGATTGGCGGCCCAGATATTGGGATTGGAAGCCATCGAAGCGCATGTGATGCGAGGAGCGGATACAAACCAAGGAAACTGGCTGCGCAGCCAAATGGACCCAGGGTCTGCTGCGAAGGGACTTAGGACACCGACGACGAGACAAACTCGTCGATCAGATTGAGATACTCTTGTTTTTGGACTGCCCAGTCATTTTTTGCAACATACTGCTCCGCGCGCTCTACCAGTGCCTTTCTCTTTTCCGAGTGTTGAATTAGATCGAGCATGCAACGAGCCAGGTCATTTGCGTCCTCGCCTGAAAAAAAACAAACAACGGAATCATCGAAGTAATGGCGATCCACCCGGGTGTCGGCGACAATGACGGGTACACCCATGGCCATGAATTCAAGTATTTTGGTGCTGAAAGCTTCGTTTCCAAAATTGTCCTTGCGCTTCGGAACTATGCCGAGACCGGCAGTCTCAAGGACCGCGGTGATCTCACGGACCGGTATCCGTTCGTGCAAACAAACGCGTCCTTCGAGGTGAAGTTGCTCAACCAGGCTCAGAAGATCTGGCTTCGACGGCCCGTCCCCGTAGATGTGGAAATCGGCCTCGGGCACAACGTCCTTGATCTTGGCGAAGGCCGTGATTGCCAAATCAAGCCCCTGATGCCAGTTTAGGGTCCCATGGTACAGCAGGAGGAACCGATCCTTTGGATATTGCTTCTTGCCAGGAGTGAAGATGGACCGGTCGGGGAGATTGAGGATCACCGTGCTTCCACCCGGCTTGATGGAACGCGACAAAAGCCGCTCTTGCCAAGCATGATTAGCAACGATCACATGCGTCGCAAAGGCGGCACTGAGCCGCTCCGCCATGCACAAAAACTGGAAGCCAATCGACCTCTCAGACGCAGCGAACTTGCTGGCATAGAATTCTGGCAGAATATCGCGAATGTCAAGAACGACGGGAGTCCCCCGAAGGCGAGGTAAAAGAGCGGCGAAAACTAAGAAGTCGGGCACCGAGTGGATATGCACGATGTCATATTTGTTACGGAGATCGTGGAACGTAACCTGATATAGAGCGCGCATGAGAAAGAGAAGAACCCGCCATATATAGGAGAGCAGGTTCGTTTCGTTGAACAATCTTCCTTGTAATCGTCGGATCTGCACGCCGCACAGCGACTCAGAAGAAGCTGTACCTGGCTTCCGCAGTCGCAAAGACGTCAACGTGATCGCCCCGTTTCGCGAGAGCTTCCGCATAGCGCATCACCCTAGTATCTGTTTCGTAGAAGGTGTAGCACACCATGCATACTCGGAGCGGACGGTGCTTTTCTCGCGTCGTTACCCGCAGGCCTTTGTCGACTTCATGAGCTTTCACTTGAAGTTCCGCGACTTGCATGTTTTACGCCGTGTTGAAGGGACGTGTTAACTGAATTAGGACAGCACAGCGGCCCCTAGGAGCTCCATATCTTCGGTTGCAGGCTGCAATTCCGGTACCATCTGAGGCATTCTGGCACGTTCTAACCCTTTAAGATTCTTTCGTTTTCTAAAAGACACGTAAACGACAGTGGCAATTTTGCGCCCCGGCGCTGGAACGAGTTTACAACAAAGAAGCAGGGGATTTCTCAGTTTCACTTTGAAGTGCGGGACTTGCCAGGCGCATCTCAGGGAGCGAGATCATAACTCGTTTGTTTGTAACTAATTACGGACGGAGAGAAACTGCCGCCCTGCCTGACTACTCATTCGCCGTTGGCAGGAGAATTGCCTCCTGTTCTTACAGGTTCTAGTCCGATTGGGACTTTGTTGGCGGGAGCCTATTCAGTCGACGCAGTGCCCTTGGTTGCGACCGCTGAACTTTACCAGGAGATTCCTCTCGTGCACGTTTTCGGTGATTCCTCAGAGAAGCTATCGGGCCGATTGTGCTGGTATGCACTCCAGGTCAGATCACGTCGAGAGAATCTGGTCTCTGCCCACATGAGCGGGCAGGGGATTGAGTGTTTCCTCCCTCTTTATAAGAGTGTGCGGCGCTGGTCTGACCGCATAAAGGAGCTGGAGCAACCGCTCTTTCCGGGCTACCTGTTCTGCCGGTTCGATTTTCAATATCGCCGCCCTCTCCTCATGACGCCGGGTGTCATCCAGATTGTCGGTGTTGGCCGGACTCCTATGCCGGTGGACGACACCGAATTGGAAGCGGTCCGGCAAGCTGTTCTGTCCGGTCTCCCAAATCAACCTTGGCCGTATCTCGAAATCGGAGAGAGGGTCCGCGTGAAATACGGAAGCCTAACCGGGCTCGAAGGGGTTCTGGTGAATTTCAAGGGAGGTCATCGCGTGGTGTTGTCCGTCACACTCCTGCAGCGCTCAGTAGCGATGGAAATTGATCTCGAATGGGTCACCCCGGTGCGCGAGAGCCAGACAAGGCGCGCGGAAAAGATATTTGCTGGCCACGTTGCGGCGCAACCTGCCGTGAGTCGTTAGGACCGAAGTCGAAGACTCTGATGACACAGGAAGATGGTGATCATGGGTGCACTTAAGGCGGCAGTCCAACAGGAACCGAGGCGGCTTGATCTAGTCGGCCAAATTTCAGGAGCTAGAGCCAAGGAAGTGTCGAAACGCATCATTCTCGGCGAAGACGCGTTCGTTTCAATGCTCTACCTTGAACGTCGCCGAGCGGAACGCGCCCAAAAGCGATTTGTGTTGGTGCTCATCGATGTAAAGGGAGCCATTTCCGATAACCAAAAGATTCACACGCTAGGCGACATCACAAACACGCTTTTGAGTATCATGCGCGAGACCGACATCATCGGATGGTATGTCGAAGACAATTTGATCGGCATTCTCGGCACGGAGACGGGTTCCGCAAATCCGAAACAGATAGAGGAATGCCTCTTTAAGAAGTTACACGGCGCTTTCCGAGAAACCCTGGGGCCTGAAAAGTCGGGTAGGATCTTTGTCTCCTTCCATTTTTTCCCCGAGGAATGGGCAGAAGGCGATTCCGGCCACTCTGCAAACATTGCCCTTTATCCGGACCTGGCACGTCAGGGACATTCCAAGAAATTTGCCCTCGGATTGAAGCGCGCGATGGACATCGTTGGGAGCGCCATAGCACTGGCTCTATTGTCGCCACTTTGCGGAATGATTGCGCTAGCGATCAAGCTAACGTCGAAGGGTCCAGTGCTCTTTCGGCAAAAGCGGCTTGGACATTGCGGCAAGAAGTTCACCGTGCTGAAATTTCGTTCCATGCGCACGGATTGCGACAGCCGCATCCATCAGGAATATGTTAGCCGGCTCATTGCCGGCAAGGTAGAGGGCGGCAGCGTGGACGGAGAAAAGCCTGTTTTCAAGATTCAGAAAGATCCAAGGATTACGTCCATTGGCAGGCTGCTCCGCAAGACGAGTCTCGATGAGCTTCCGCAGTTCTGGAATGTGCTAGTAGGGGATATGTCTTTGGTAGGTCCCCGGCCGCCGGTGGAGTACGAATTTTTGGCTTACGATGTCTGGCATCGCCGCCGGGTCTTGGAGATTAAGCCGGGGATCACGGGACTTTGGCAGGTCGAAGGTCGCAGCCGGATACAGTTTGATGACATGGTTCGCCTGGATCTGAAATACGCTCGGATTTGGACGATTTGGCTCGATCTCAAGATCCTCTGGCAAACGCCTGCGGCCGTGGTTTCCGGAGACGGCGCTCATTAGCTGAGACGAAGCGACCGTTTTTTCGAAAAAATTAGTCAAAACTGAATTTCTTAGTGAAGCCGTCTGGCGATCTACATCCTTGTGAGATCGCCTTCTGCAGGACCGGCGAAAAAACTTTAGCCTCAGTTGATTCGTGCTGTCACGCAATAGTCGCCGCCGCACTTCGAACTGAACGTAACCCTTAAAGGAGACTGCATGATCCGAATTGGTGTTATCGGTTATGGCTACTGGGGCCCGAACATCGTTCGCAACTTCCACGCCCAGGAATGCTCGGAGGTTACTCTAGTCTCTGACAAGAGCGCAAAAGCGCAGGAACGACTGAAAAAAGCGCACCCTGCGATTCCATTCACAACCGATGCGATGGAAATCCTAAAGTCGCCGAAGATCGATGTCGTGGCTGTTGTCACTCCCGTATGCACGCACTTCGAACTGGCGAAGGCCGCTCTCGAAAACGGCAAACACGTGTTTGTGGAGAAGCCTTTCACATGCAGCACGGCACAGGCTGAACAATTGATTGAGCTGGCAGACCGCAAGAATCTGCAGATCATGGTGGATCACACGTTCCTTTTTACCGGCGCGGTTCAAAAGATTCGCAAACTGGTTGATGAGGGCGCTCTGGGAGATCTCTACTACTACGACTCGCTCCGTGTGAATCTCGGCCTATTTCAGCACGACGTGAACGTAATTTGGGACCTTGCTCCGCACGATCTCTCGATAATGGACCACGTCATCAGGGCCAAACCGGAGACGGTGGTGGCCACCGGCCAAAAACATCTCAACGGTGTCGAGGACGTGGCTTTCATTACGGTTTACTTTCCCAACCGAATTATTGCGCACGTAAACGTGAACTGGCTCTCGCCTGTGAAGGTGCGAACAACGCTCATTGGCGGCGAGAAGAAAATGCTCGTCTGGAACGATCTGGAAGCAGACGAAAAGATTAAGGTGTACGACAAGGGTGTGAGCATGTCTACCCACCCGAGTAACTTGCACCAATTGCTGGTGAGCTACCGCTCGGGAGATATGTGGGCTCCGCAAGTCGAGCAGATTGAAGCACTTCGCGCGGAGACCGCCTACTTCTTGAAATGTATCGAGGAAGATAAGAAGCCCTTCAACGACGGTGCGGCTGGCCTTCGTGTCGTACGGATCCTCGAGGCTGCCGAGAAATCCGTTCGCAACCGTGGAGAGGCCGTGACCCTGTGAATGAGTTTGTATGCATAGCGCCGACGGTCAAGCTTGGCAAGGACGTGAAGCTCTCGAAGTTCATCAACCTGTACGGTTGCGAAATCGGGGACGAAACCAAGATTGGCGCATTCGTTGAGATCCAGAAAAACGCCCGTGTCGGTTCGCGGTGCAAGATTTCGAGCCATACATTTATTTGCGAAGGCGTGGATATCGAAGACAACGTCTTTGTCGGCCACAGCGTGACATTTATCAACGATTCCTACCCCCGCGCGACGACCGGCGAAGCGTTGCAGACCGAAGCGGACTGGAAGGTTGAGAAGACATCCGTGAAAAAGGGTGCTTCGATTGGATCCGGTTCGACCATTCTCAGTAACTTGACGATCGGCGAAAACGCCATCATCGGTGCGGGCAGCGTGGTGACGAAGAATGTCCCCGCAAATGCGATAGTTGCCGGAAATCCAGCCAAGTTTTTGCGGTTCATTTCAGAGGAGAAGAAATAAGTTCCATGACCAGCACAACAAAAATCCCGTTCCTCGACCTTGTCACCCCACATCATGAGCTCGAATCTGAATTGCTCGAGGTAGTAAAAAAAGCATTCCTGACAGCCGGATTCATCGGCGGCCCCATGGTCGAGGAATTCGAGCGCGAATTCGCAAAGTTTTGCGACGTGAACTATTGCGTGGGCGTAAACAGCGGTACCGATGCACTTCGTTTCGCGTTAATGGCGGCCAACGTTCAGCCCGGTGACGTCGTTGTGACCGTGCCGCACACATTTATTGCGACAACGGAAGCCATCTCTCAGGCAGGGGCGCATATCGCCTTCGTCGATATCGACGAAGAAACATACACCATGGACCCGGAAAAGCTGCGCCAGTATCTTGAGACGGGCTGCGAGTTCGACAAGACGAGGGGAAAGTTGATCGAGAAAGCGACGGGACGCACCGTTTCCGCCATTGTCCCAGTCCATCTCTATGGCCAAACCGCCGATATGGACCCGATCCTCGAGATGGCAGAACGGTACCACCTTGTCGTCATTGAAGATGCTTGCCAGGCTCACGGCGCGGAATACTTCTCCAAAGAAAAGGGCGCCTGGAGAAAGGCTGGATCGATGGGCCGCGCCGCCGCTTTCAGCTTCTATCCTGGCAAGAATCTCGGCGCGTGTGGCGAGGCAGGAGCCGTCACCACCAACGATGAGCAAACGGCCAAACGGATGAAGATGATACGCGATCATGGCCAGGCGAAAAAGTATTACCACGATATCGAAGGCTACAACGGCCGGCTGGACTCAATCCAGGCGGGCTGGCTCTGCGTGAAACTACGTCATCTCGCGAAGTGGAATGAATCGCGGAGGCGGTTGGCCCATCGTTATCACGAGCTGTTCGCAGACGCGAAAGATACAATTGTCCTCCCCCAGGAAGCTGCCTGGACAAAAGGTGTTTTTCATCTTTACGTTGTCCGCGTGCAGGATCGGGAAGCGCTTCAATCGCATCTTTCAGAATGTGGAATCGGCACGGGCATCCACTATCCAATTCCTCTGCATCTGCAGCAAGCATACAAACATCTGGGCTACAAGACTGGGGACTTTCCTGTCACGGAACGTATCGCGAGTGAGATCGTTTCGCTGCCGATGTTCCCTCAGCTTCGCGAAGAGCAACAAAACTATGTAGTGGACAAAATTGCGGAATTCGTCCTCCCCCGGGTGGCAGGCACCAGATAACCAAATGTAGAAGTTAATTGTGATCTTAAAGTAGCGCTTGCTGTTACACGGAACGGCGTTTCAATTTCTCCCACTTCTAATCAACTGCTGCCGGAACACTCTTTCGGGATGGTTTTGATATGCCGCGATTAGATCGAATACTTAGCGTCTACCTGGCGCATCCGTTGGCTATAGCCTTGAGACCGGACCACAAGTCAAGAGTGCCGATTCTGATGTATCACAGTATTTCCGACAACCTTTTCGGCATGTCGCATCCCTATTTTCACATCAATACGCCTCCAGAAATGTTCGCAAATCAGATGCGTTGGCTACGTAAGGCGGGTTATCGGACAATCAGTCTTGATGAGGCATTGAACGGTTTGCAGGCGGGGGAGGATTTGGCCAAGAGCGTAGTGCTCACCTTTGATGATGGCTATCGTGATTTTTATACCGAGGGCCTCCCAATTCTAAAGCAACACGGTTTTACCGCCACCCTTTTTCTCCTCAGTGATCGTATCGGGAATTCTCCGGCGCGAATCGAAGGGGCAGACTTTTTGACCTGGGGTGATCTACGGGAATTGCAGGCCGAAGGAATTCGTTTCGGCTCGCACACTGTGACTCATCCGGACATGAGATCTTTGATGCCAGAACAACTCGAGTATGAACTTGGCCGTTCGAAGGAAGTGCTAGAGGAACGTCTTGGAGTGCAAGTTGAATCATTCTCGCATCCACACGGGTTTCCGGAAGAAGACAAAGACTACACCCGGTATCTCCAAGACGCCTTATATAATTGTGGCTATAACCATGCGGTGTCCACCATCATCGGCCGTGCCAGTGCGAACAGCAGTCGGTTTTTCCTCCCACGCCTTCCGGTCAATGGCTTCGACGATCAAGCATTTTTCCTGGCTAAGCTCGAGGGTGGCTACGATTGGTTGCACTGGCCCCAACTACTAAAGAAAATGGTGTTGCACAACGGTTCCATTCTGCAGGCGCCTGGCGCAAATGAGCGAACCGCCAGAACCAGCTGAGATCTGGGCAAAAATGGTCCCCGCAGGAGAAATAGCTATCCAGGCCGGAAGACAGCGTTAAGCATAGTCCGAGACAACATCATCGTTAAAGGCATGGGAAACACTCTAAATTACGTTCTGATAACGCCAGCACGGAACGAGGCGGATTTTATCGGAACGACAATAGAGTCGGTGGTTGCACAAACGGCGCGTCCAGTGAAATGGGTGATCGTTAGCGACGGATCGACCGACGGTACCGACGAGATCGTTACACAATTCGCGGCCAATACGCCGTGGCTTGAACTTATCCGGATGCCTGAACGCCATGAACGCGATTTTGCGGGAAAGGTACGTGCGTTCAATGCGGGATACACGAGAGTGGCGGGCCTGAAATACGAAGTCATCGTCAGCTTGGATGCGGATATCTCGTTCGAACCAGACTATTTTGCACTGTTGCTTGAAAAACTCTCGTCGGATCCGAGACTAGGGGTGGTCGGCACGCCGTTCCAAGAAACCTCTGGGCATATGTACGATTATCGCTTTGTCAGTGTTGAGCATGTTTCCGGAGCATGCCAGGTGTTTCGTCGTGAGTGCTTTGAACAAATCGGCGGCTATTTGCCTGTGAAAGGTGGATCGATCGATCACATAGCTGTGATTACTGCACGAATGAAAGGGTGGAAAACTCGGACATTTACTGAGAAAACTTGCCTACACCATCGAGCCATGGGAACTGCGGGACGGAGCTTGCTGAAATCACGCTTCAAACTCGGCGTGAAAGATTACTCCATTGGAAACCATCCCGTATGGGAGCTCTTCAGGACCGCTCGTCAGATGAGTTTGCCGCCGGTCTTTATCGGTGGGCTAACCCTCGGAGCAGGCTATTTGTGGGCGTCCATCCGTCAAGTTCCGCGTCCAGTATCACCCGAGCTGGTTGCCTTCCACCGACGAGAGCAAATGCAACGCCTGAGTCGGTACTTCCGCCGAAACCGCTCAGTCATTGGCGATGACGTGAAACCCTCTAACAATTTCGCGTAGGCAACTGGCTCAGTTAATCGTGAATTTACAAAACAAGATTGTCGAAAAAGATTCCGTGAGAGATTCACTGCTACAAACTAAGTCGGCCAACCCTGGCGAGCTGCTGGGAATGACTGCCCGTCCGGAGCGGGCTCTTGGCGGTTGTCTCATTATCAACGCCGATGACTGGGGTCGGGATTCCCGAATCACTGATCGAACTCTCGAGTGTTTTCAGCACGGCGGGCTGTCCTCAGCCAGTGGTATGGTTTTCATGCAAGCTTCCGAACGTGCTGCGCGTATCGCCATAGAGCAAGGTCTTGATATTGGCCTCCACCTGAATCTTAGCGCTCCGTTTACCGCGCCCGGAATTCCAACACTCCTGGCGAACCATCACCAGAAGGTCTGCCAGTATCTGTGCCCGCGCCGTTTCGCGCGGCTCTTGTATCACCCCGGATTGGCAAATTCCTTTGAGTACGTAGTCGCTTGTCAGCTTGAAGAGTTCAGTCGCCTGTATGGAAGGACACCCGATCGCATTGACGGCCATCATCATATGCACCTTTCTGCAAATGTACTTCTTCAGAAACTTCTACCGGTTGGGACAATTGTGCGGCGCCACTTTTCGTACGAGCCTGGTGAAAAGATCTTCCGTAACTCAGTTTTTCGGTTGTTTAGCCGAGGTTTGGTAGGTAGCCGATATCGACGCACGGATTTCTTCTTTTCTCTTCCACCTTTCGAACCCGCGGTACGTATGCAGCGAATTTTCAGTTTGACTCGGAGTTTTGTTGTGGAGTTGGAGACACACCCCATCAACCCGGAGGAATATCGGTTTTTGACCTCGGGGGATCTCCTTCGTTGGACAACTGGCTGTCCACCCTCCCTGACTTTCGGCAAGGCTGTCGCGCTGACACATGCACAAGATGGCCTTCGGAACCTTTAGCTGCCAATCCCCAAGGAGCGTTCATGTTGAGTGACCGATCCAAAAACATCAGCGTTTGCATCTGCACCTATAGACGCCCTCAGTTGCTGAAGCGTCTTCTGCAGACACTTGAAAAGCAAGAAACTGGCGGGCTATTTACATATTCCATCGTTGTGGCCGACAATGATGGTGAAAGATCTGCCGAAGCGCTGGTATCGAAATTCGTAGCGGAAACGGCGATTGCTATCACGTACTGCGTAGAGCCTCGGCAGAACATTTCCCTGGCGCGAAACAGGGCCATCGCAAATGCCACCGGCGATTTTATTGCATTTATCGACGACGACGAGTTCGCCGCGGAGCGCTGGCTGTTGACCTTGTTCGAAGCATGCGATAGATACGGCGCCGACGGCGTGCTCGGGCCTGTCAAGTGCCACTTCGACGAGAAGCCACCAAGGTGGGTTATTAAGGGGAAGTTCTACGAAAGGCCCACCTATCCGACGGGCTTCGTGATCGACTGGACTAAGGGAAGGACAGGGAACGTCTTGCTAAGGAGACAGATCCTCGAGGAAGGGGAGCTGGCCTTCAGCCCGGAGTTCCATCGGGCAGGCGACCAGGATTTCTTCCGAAGAATGATTGCGAAAGGACACGTCTTCATCTGGTGTAAGGAGGCTGTCGCCTACGAAGTCGTACCGCCAATACGCTGGACTCGCACTTTCATGTTGAAGAGAGCGTTGCTGCGCGGGACAATTCGGATGCAACATCCAACGTCCCGAGGACGCAAAATCGCTAAGGCGCTTGTTGCCGTGCCCGCTTATACTGTTGCCCTCCCGTTTTCCCTAGTGTTGGGCCACCACAGATTCATGAACGTCATGATAAGACTCTGCGACCACTTTGCGAGTCTCCTGACTTTTGTTGGTATCAAACCTATTAAAAGTCAATTAATTACTGATTAACTATAAGAATATGACACTAGCGGCACCGAACGACTTTATCGTCGGACAGGATGATCGAATCCTCGTAACAGGGGCAACCGGCTTCATTGGCGCCAGGCTCGTAACAAACCTACTGGATCGTGGATTTCGTAACCTCCGTTGTTTTGCGAGGCCGTCAAGTGCATCGGCCCGGGTTGACAGCCTTTTTGCCAAGGCAGGTGTTTCGGGACGTGTTGAAATAATGAAGGGCAATCTGCTGTCGCGCGAGGACTGCAATGCTGCGACGAATGATGTGGCCGTCATCTTTCATTTAGCGGCGGGCCGGGGCGAAAAGTCCTTTCCCGATGCCTTCATGAACTCTGTCGTTACTACGCGGAATCTATTGGAAGCAAGCCTGCAGCACAAAAGCTTGAGGCGATTTGTCAATGTCAGTTCGTTTACCGTTTATACCAACACAAAGAAGCCGCACTGGAGGACGTTAGACGAATCGTGTCCGGTGGAAACGCGGTCCGAGCTTCGGGGTGAAGCTTACTGCTTTGCAAAACTAAAACAAGAGGAAATAGTTACTGAGTATGGTACGGAGTTTGGGATACCATGCGTCATTGCGAGGCCCGGGGTTGTTTACGGCCCGGGTAATGAGGCCATCCATGGCCGGGTGGGGATAGGCACCTTTGGAGTGTTCTTGCATCTCGGTGGATCAAACGCCATTCCCTTCACCTATGTTGACAACTGCGCGGATGCAATTGCTCTTGTGGGACTGCAGAGGGGAACGGACGGCGAAGCTTTCAATATCGTGGACGACGACCTTCCTTCCAGCCGACGGTTCTTGCGTCTGTACAAACGGGAGGTAAGGCGATTTAGGTCGATTTACGTTCCTCACATCCTAAGCTACGCACTTTGCTACGGGTGGGAGCGCTATTCAGCATGGTCGGAGGGGCAGTTGCCACCTGCATTTAACCGCAAAAGATGGAACGCCAATTGGAGGAAGACTTATTACAGCAACGCCAAATTGAAGGGAATAGGCTGGATGCCCAAGGTATCTACTGCGGAAGGATTAAGGTGCTACTTTGATGCCTGTCGAATTGGAGGGCGGAATGCTTAAAGTAGGCATCGTGGGATGCGGCAAGATTGCTGATGACCACTGCTCGCAGATCCAGAGGATCAAGAGATGCGAGATTGTGGGGGCTTGTGACAGGGAGTTGCTCATGGCGCGGCAACTCTCCGAGAGGTTCTCCTGCAAAGCACAATACAGCGACTTGACCAAGATGCTCAGCCAAGCCAAGCCTGACGTCGTTCACGTTTGCACCCCACCGGAAAGCCATTTCGCTATCACCAAGAAGTGTCTGGAGGCGGGATGTCATGTCTATGTGGAGAAGCCATTCGCGCTTTGCGTCGACGAGGCACGAACACTGATTGCAACGGCCAAGAGAAATGGTCTCAAGATCACCGCCGGACACGATGATCAATTCCGGCACGTAGCGCGGCGCATGCGGGCTCTTGTCCAGGACGGTTATCTAGGCGGCGGGCCGGTGCACATGGAGAGCTACTACTGCTACGATCTGGGAGGATCCCGCTATGCGAAGGCAATTCTAGCTGACAAACACCATTGGGTCCGCAAGCTTCCCGGAAAACTGCTACACAACATTATCAGCCATGGCATCGCGAGAATCGCGGAGTTCCTGACCGGTGACTCTTGCGAGGTGATCGCAAGCGGGTTCACCAGCCCGGGTCTCAGGAGCAAGGGTGAAAGCGAAATCATCGATGAACTCAGAGTGATCATCTGTGACCAAGAATGCGCCACTGCGTATTTCACTTTTTCTTCACAGATGCGGCCCGCGCTCCATCAATTCCGCATCTATGGAGAGAAGAATGGCCTGATTCTGGATCAGGATCAGGAGACCCTCGTTAGGCTTCGCGGGAAAATGTTTGTCAGCTACGCAGAGAAATTTATTCCTCCTGTTAATTTCGCTAGGCAATACCTCGGAAATCTCGGCACGAATCTGCGAACTTTTCTAGCTCGCGACTTCCACATGAAGTCAGGCATGAAATATTTGATCGAATCATTTTACAGGTCCATCTTGGAAGGCACTCCAGAACCGATTCCGTACCGCGAAATTCTTCTAACCACACAAATCATGGACGCGATTTTTGCCCAGTTGAATGTACGGCGCTCGCAGGTCCATGCGCCCTGTCAGGGGTCAATGACTTCCGCTCCGGTCAAATAACACTGAAGGGAAGACTCTTGGTTTGAGTGGGGCGATTGATCTGCGAAGGTGCCTGTGCCGGAGATTAGAATTCCGCGCTTTGCAGCAAACCCAAAAGCCATTCAGGGCTTGTGTGAAAGCCAAATCGGGCCATGGGAGAGCAATCTTCGAGTAAGAGCGTTTACGGAGGGGTCGCCGATGGCTAAGGCAGCGGCCGGATTCGCCGGTTGCGGTGGGCTTGTCTCACCCGAAGGGTTCGAGTCCTTTCCCCCTCCGCCACCTCTTGTAAGCACTTACAGTATGTCACTCGTGAACGGCATTGACACGATCCACACGAAAGGTTTTAGCCCGAGATGTCAGAGGCAGATGATCATGCGAAGAATGGTTAAGGTCTGTGATCGAGACATCAGAGTCGAGGGACGTCTGCTACGACTCGCGCAGCCTCATGGGGACAGGTACCGCTTCTTGAACGATCCAGCGGCGGTCGTGGATGCTTTGCGCCATTGTGGCACGCGAGTGGATCTCCTCTCATTCGCACAGAGATTGCCCGAAACCAAGCCCATTTACCCTTATCCGATGGAGTTGGACAACTACGCTGTGCTGCCGATTTCGAATTTCGAGAATTGGTGGACCCACCAAATCGGCTTTAAGGCCCGGAACAAAGCGAAGCAGGCAGAGAAAAGAGGAGTTTGTTTGAGGGAGTCACCCTTCGACGAAGTACTGGTCAAGGGGATCTGGGAGATTTACAACGAGTGCCCCATCCGGCAGAGACGGCGCTTCCCCCACTACGGAAAAAACCTGGAGATGGTGCAAAGGGAAGAAGCCACCTTCCTCGACAGCAGCATCTTCATAGGGGCTTACTACGCGGATCAGCTTATTGGCTTCGTCAAAATAGTGGCTGATGAGACTTGGACACAGGCAGGCCTAATGAACATTGTGTCGATGATCCGACACCGGGACAAGGCTCCGCAGAACGCCTTGGTAGCACAGGCGGTCCGGGCTTGTGCGAGTCGGGGGATCCAGTTTCTCGTGTATTCTAGGTTTGCCTATGGGAAGAAGCAGCACGATAGCTTAAGCGACTTCAAGGAGCGCAACGGCTTCAAACGGGTCGATTTGCCCCGCTACAACGTTCCTCTGACGCCCCTGGGTTGGATCGCTCTCCGATTGGGGATGCACCACAGGTTGACGGAACGTATCCCTGCTTCTTTGGCCGCCAAGCTTCGGGATGTCCGCGCCGCTTGGTACGATAAGAGATATGGGTCGAAGTCGGAGGCATTGTAGGTCTTCTCTATGCCAGGACTTGTTGGCCTCATTACGAAGATACGACGCGACGACGCCGAGCGGCAGCTAGTCGCGATGTTGAGGACAGTTCGCCACGAATCATTTTACACCACAGGAACATGGTGTGATGAAACTCTGGGAGTGTATGTCGGATGGACAGCACGTGCGGGTTCCTTTTCTGATGGTATGCCGCTCGCGAGCGAGCAAGGAATGCCATTTTCGTTTTCTCCGGCGAGGACCATCTGAGCCGGGCACGCCCGCCAGGCTGAAAGAGCGGGGCCATTCGGCGGATCCTGGCGGGCCTCAATATCTGATCCAACTCTACGAGGAGGACCCACCTTTCCGGCCAGTCTGGCGGTGGTTTCACGGGCTGATCGCCGATCGGACGCGTGGGACGGCCACGCTCTTCAACGACCGCTTCGGCATCACAGGCTTATTACCACGAATCCAAGGATGCGTTCTATTTGCCGCAGAGGCCAAGGCCATCCTTGCCGTCTGCCCGGAGCTTCGGAGGATAAACCCTCAGGGATTAGGAGAATGGATTGAGTGCGGTTGTGTCCTGGAAAACCGCACGCTCTTGGAAAATGGCACGTCCTCCTCCCTGCGTCCGCTTGGGTGTTTCGCAACGGTTCCGTGGACCGGAAAGCTAGTTATTTTCGACCCACGCGAATGGGAAGAACAGGTGTCTACCGCCTGAGGATTTCCACCGGGAGATCCGCGACGTTTTCTCGCGGAATCTGCCCCGCCAGTTCAGCGGGCGCGAGCGGGTGGGGATGTCGCTGACCGGAGGACTGGACACGCGGATGATCATGGCGTGGCACAAGGCTGCGCCGGGCTCTCTACCTTGTTATACGTTTGGCGGAAAGTACCGCGAGTGCCGCGACGTGATCGTGGCCCGGCAAGTGGCCGACGCTGCGGCCAGCCGCATCAAGTGATCACCTGCGGATCGGAGTCATCTCCCGCTTTCCATATTATGCGGAGCGGACTGTCTACCTGACGGACGGCTGCGCCGACGTGAGTTGCGCACCAGTCCTGTACGGCTGCCAGAAGGCGCGAGAGATTGCTCCTGTAAGGATGACTGGCAAGTATGGTGACCAGGTCCTGCGTGGGTTGCGGGCGTTCAAACCAATCGAGCCTACACCGGAACTTTTCGCTTCGGATTTGTTTCCTCACTTCGTCGCAGCGCGCCGGACTTACTCACGAATTGTGACGCCCATCCGCTTACTTTCGCGGCCTTCCGGCAGGCGCCGTGGCACCATCACGGGCTCTTGGCGCTAGAGCGAACTCAGCTCACCATGCGGTCTCCGTATCTCGAGAATGATATCGTGCGGACCCTCTTCCGCGCGCCGGAGGCCGTGGCCAGGAATAATGACCTCCGAATTCGGTTGATTCGCGACGGGAATTTGGCGTTGCGGAGGATTCGGACGGACATCGGCTTCGCCGGTCGGAGCGAACGATTCCTGGGCGTTATTCTTCGTCAGTACCACAATCTTACTTTTAAGCCGGATTACGCATACAACCACGGGATGCCCATGGATCGGCCGAATTGATCACCTTGTTGCCCCCCTCCACTTGGAGCGCCTCTTCTCGGGCCGGCATAAGTACTACCAGTTCCGCGTCTGGTATCGAGATCTCTTGGCCGACTACCTTCGCGAAATGCTGCTGATTCGCGTACCCTCCCGCCCCTACTGGCAAAACAATAAACTCGAAGCCACTGGTCCAGCACCATATCAAAGGAGATCGGAACTACACCAACGAGATCCACCGGGTGCTCTCGCTGGAGCTCGTGCATCGGCTGTTCTTGACCCGAGATGATCGGCAGGGCTTACTCAATGCCTCCAGCTATTGCATCTATCACCTTCACGATCGGCATTCTCGGTCTCTTTTACCTCGACCGGCACGAGGATTCGCGGGTTTCCAAAGCCCTGTGGATTCCGGCCCTATGGCTGTTCCTGATCAGTCGCGCCCGGCTTCTTTGTGGCTTGGAATGTCGCCGCCGAATATGAACAGGGTCGACACGACCGCGGCTTATGAAGAAGGAAGCCCTTTTGACCGGAATGTTTTCATGATTTTGTTGTTAGCAACCCTGGCGGTGCTTGTCCTAAGACAGTCCAAGGTGGGGCCGCTGCTAAAAAAAAATGCCTTGATCTTGTTGTTTTTTTTGTTTTGTGCGGCCAGCGTTATCTGGTCGGATTTTCCGCTCGTTGCCTTGAAGCGATGGATCAAGGCACTCGGCGACGTTGGCATGGTCCTCGTTATCCTGACCGAGTCGGCCCCATTGGCAGCGCTGAAGCGCCTCCTCATCCGATTGGGTTTCCTCTTAGTTCCGTTGTCGGTCCTTTTCATCAAATACTATCCCGAACTGGGACGACGGTTGACGATGAGCTGGACGCTCGAAGCTGTCGGTGTATCCACTCAGAAGAACGAACTTGGTTTGGACTGCATGATGTATGGGGTCCTTTTCCTGTGGATGTTTGTTTCCGTTTATCGCGACCGGGAGAACCCCAGCCGACGGCGCCGCCTGTTGGCCTACGGAACCATTATTACCATGATTATATGGCTGCTCAGTCAGTGTAACTCGACGACGTCCATAACCGGGTTTATCTCGGCGGCGTTAGTGATGCGGTTTGCAAGCCGCCCTTCGCGCAAACCCGCTCTTGTGCACCTCCTTGTGGTCGCTGTGCTCGGCGTGGCTCTAACGGCTCTGTTTTTCGATCCTGGAGGAGGTATGGTCGAAGCGTTGGGAAAGGACCCATCGCTTACCGGACGGACACAGATTTGGGCATGGTGTTGGCCATGCACACAAATCCTTTGGTAGGGACGGGTTTCGAGAGCTTCTCGCTCGGCCCGCGACTGGACAGAATGCGGACTGCTCTGCCCAATTTCCCCATCAACGAGGCGCACAATGGCTACCTCGAGGTCTATTTGAATCTGGATGGGCCGGGATTTGTTTCATCGCTCTTTTGCTTGCTACCGCATACAAAAGGGTCATTTCGAGAATTCGCCAAAACCCGGACGGGCTTCGTTGTTTCTTGGATTCCTTCTCTGCACGCTTTTCTATTCCTTCACTGAGGCCGCCTTCCGGTTCATGAACCCTGCATGGTATTTCCTTCTCCTTGTCATCGTTGCGTGCTCGCTTGACGTGGTGTTCGAGAATAGCCCGCAGGCTGGGCCGAGTCATGCTGATGAAATGGAAACTGGCGAAAAGCCGGTGTTCGCCACGCGAGGCGCCGCACTCGTCACCCAGTGAGCTAGCTAAGCATGAAAGCAGTTCCAATAGCGTTCCATTGTCGGATCGCAAAAAGGCGCGGAAGTAGCCAGGAGAATAAATGAGCCGATTACGTATTTTACTATTAGGGTCGGACTGTAATCCTGAGAAAGTCAGCATTCCGTTTGTCACCTATTCTCATGCGGCAGCGCTTGCCCAAATTCATGATGTGACCATAGTTGCTCGAGAGGCCGTTGAGGATCCCCTGCGCCGCGCAAAGGCGCCATTTCGCGCCATCGAGGTCGTCCGGATGCCAAGACTTGACCGCCTTTTTGCCTGGTGTTTCCGCTGGATCTTCAGGTCCAACTACGAAAGTCAGTTGGTAACAGCTTTCCGCTACCCCTTTTCGATTGCTTTTGAGTGGCAAGCCTGGCGACAGTTGCGGCGTCGCATCTTTGAGGGTGAGTTCGATGTTGTTCTGCGCCTCGTACCATTAACCACAGTTTTGCCGAGTCCGTTTGCCTTCTTTTTGCGCAAAGGCCCCATACCTTTCGTGATCGGGCCTCTCAATGGCGGATTACCATGGCCCCCCGGATTCACGCAACTCGAAAAGCAAAGAGAATGGATCTCTGGCTTGAGGAACGTGTATCGGTACCTGCCTTTTGCCAAATCGACATACCGTCATGCGGCAGCGATCATAGCGGCTTCGTCTCAAACGTATGCGCAATTTGCTGCATACCGCGACAAACTCTTTTTGTCCCGGAGAATGGCATCGCCCCATCATTGTGCTGCGATGGCTCCCAGAGTTCAGATCCCGGTGCCAAACTCCAACTGATTTTCGTTGGTGGGCTCGTTCCGCGAAAGGCTTGCGATCTCGCTTTGCGCGCGGCCGCACCCCTTTTGCGAAACGATTTGGCACGCTTCAGTATCGTCGGCGACGGCCCGGAAAGGGCCCGGCTTGAGGAGCTTGTAAGATCACTGGGGATCGAGCAGGCGGTTTCCTTCGCTGGCTGGCTTAGCCAAGCAGAAGTTATTGCGAAGTTGCGATCCGCGGACGTTCTGGTGTTTCCGTCTGTTGTGATTTCGGCGGCGGCGTGGTTTTCGAAGCTCTCGCGACTGGCGCTGTACCGGTGGTCGTGGACTTCGGCGGTCCCGGAGATATCGCTCATCCAAGGGTAGGACACAAGGGGCCCCTGACGAATGAGAGCGAAGTGGTGTCAGGGATAGAAAAGATTCTGTCGAATCTCGCAACCAACCGCACTCTTCCTGATCGATTACGACAGCAAGGCGTGTCCTACGCCCGGGAATGCCTGACGTGGGATGCGAAAGCACAGGCTACAACTCAGGTCCTGAACTGGACTGTGCGCCTTGGTCCGAAACCAAACCTTCCACCGCCAAAGATGCTGTACGTGGAACGAGCGAGCTGATCTTGAGCATGGTCGGCCGAGAGAAACTAATGCTCGGGCAGTGCAGCCCAGGATTTCGGGAGGCAACCTACCCTCTCGAGACTGGAGAAGAGTTCCGTGCGCGACACCAGGAGTGTCTCATATGAGTCGTTTTCGTCCTCTGCACAAGATCTACGGCGGACTTCGAGTTATCCAGGTTTGTAGTGACTGGCCAAAGTGGTTTCGAGAATACTTTGGCGGATTAGCCGACGGATCGGGTGGTTGCTACAGGATGCGTTGTGGTATCAATCTGCATACTCGCCATAATCGTTCGGATTTCCACATGATCGATGAGATATGGGCCATCGGAAGTATGACTACTTCGGGTATCGGGTCGCCCCCGGCGACGTGGTTGTTGATGTCGGAGCCAGCATAGGAACGTTCTCCCTGTACGCGGCAACGGTCTGTGGCGCATCGCGCGGGCGTGTCTCTTCGTTCGAACCGTTTCCCGACAATTACAGCATATTACGGAAGAACGTAGACGAGAACCATCTTCGTAATGTCACGTATGTGAACCAAGCGGTGGCTGGAGAGCGCGGGCTCCGAACTTTGAGATTGGATCCCTTGGATTGCGGATCTCATAGTTTGGTTATGGGTTCGTTTGGACGTACCGTCGACGTTGAGTGCTGCGCGTTAGACGACGTTTTTAAGCGCTTCTCTCTTTCAAAGATAGACTACTTAAAGATGGATTGCGAAGGAGCGGAATACGAGATTCTAGAGAATGCGACATCCAGACTTCCGCAGATTAGCCGAATCTCGATGGAAACCCATACTACCGCAGACCGAAAGGCGGAGGACCTTGAGAGGCTGTTACGTGAATATGGATTCAGGTTAGGCTCCTCGGCGATTCTCGGCTCTACGCAACTAGGCTGTCGTAATTCCCGCTGGTCGGAACTCGTCGAGGCACGGTGGATCCAGAAAGAACACCTCAAAGCACGCTGAGGAAGTGGCCCTCCGTGAAACCGATGAACCGGAGCAGCGGAACGCTACCCGATTGTTGGTCGTTTTAGCTAGGAGGCAAACGTCCCATTTGACTCGAGCGGAGCCTTCCATCCTGCCGCCGAAGGCCGCGAATTGCGGCGTCTCGCGGTTCGAGGGGCGGCAGCTACTGTATCCGGTGCTGCGTTCTCGCTTGCGCTACGAGTGGTCCCCACAGTCGTCCTGGCCCGACTTCTGACGCCGGCCGATTTCGGCGTGGTGGCCATGGTAACTACCTTCAGTCTGCTCTTGATGAGTTTCGGGACAAGTGGCTTCAGTGAAGCTGTTATTCAACCCGAGGAGATGGATCGGGCTCAGGCCAGCAATCTCTTCTGGATCACCTGCGGGATCGGATTGATCCTGACGATCGGGTTTGCCGCATCGGGGCCACTGCTCGCGCGATTCTACCGAAATCCACTCGTTGCGCGCGTCGTGTTCGCGACCTCAGTGTCGATATTCATCTCCGCAGTCGCCACCATACACTTAGCCCTCCTCAAGCGAGCCATGCGATTCAGTGCCGTTTCCATCAACGAGGTTGTTGCTCTTGTCGTATACGCGGTTGCAGGGATCTTGCTGGCTTTGAGAGGCTGGGGATACTGGTCGCTAGTGGCGGCAATAGTTGCGCAGGCGCTAAGCACTACGATTGGAGTTTGCTGGCTTTGCCGGTGGATTCCAGACCTGCCACGACGGGGTGTGGGAACGCGGGCGATCTTAAGATTCGCCGCAAATGTCTATGGCAGGTTCAGCGCGAACTATTTTGCGAGAAACTTCGACAATCTTTTGGTTGGATGGCGATTCAATGCGGCGGCTCTTGGATACTATAAGAAGGCCTATGATCTGTTCGCGCTTTCGGCCAGCCAGCTCACCTCACCGCTCCATAGTGTCGCCCTGGCGACGTTGAGCCGGCTGAATCAGGACCGCGGTCTCTTCAAGCGATACCTCGCCAATTCACTCGGGATTGTTGCCTTCGTTGGGATGGCGATGGGCGTCGACCTTACATTAGTGGGCAAGGACGCGGTCCGTCTTGTGCTCGGGCCCAACTGGTCGGAATCCGGCAGGATCTTTGTGCTATTCGGGCCGGGAATAGGGATTATGCTACTTTACAGCACCGTTGGCTGGATCCATCTTTCCATCGGACAACCGGGGCGCTGGCTTCGATGGACTTTGGTCGAATCGGCTGTTACCGCCTTGTTGTTTGTTCTTGCGTTGCCGTGGGGCCCTGCTGGTATTGCGGTGGCCTGGAGCGTGTCCTACTGGATTCTTACTATTCCCGCCTTCTGGTTTGCCGGGCGACCCATTGGGTTTGGTGTTTCGACCCTGATAGGTGCGGTATGGAAGTATGCTGCCGCGTCGCTTATAGCTGGTCTGGGGACGGCAGCGATCTTCCGAGGCACTCTATTCTGGGGATCCCCATTAGGTGCAGGAGATTCGCTAGGGGCAGTCGTCATCGTGTCAGCAGCGTTTGTCACGCTTTATCTGTGCTTGGTCATCTTGCTGCACTGGGGCTGTGCACCGCTGCGTCGGCTTGTAAGTCTTCTGCGAGAACTTGCTCCGTCGAGACAGGCCACGAGGTCGGCCACCGAACTCGTTTGAGGAAGAATGATGGGCCAGGAAACAACTCATCCAGAAAAAGCCGCTTTTGGCTACTTCGCAAGAGCACGTCGAAAGCTAGCAACGGAAGCAACCAGGTTCCTATTCCAAAGGCAAATCACGGTAACGACTTCGATTCCCCTCATCTCCTTTACATTTGATGACTTTCCTAGGTCGGCCTTCCATGAAGCCGGCTCGACTCTGAAGCGACACGGCGTGGAGGGGACGTTTTATGCATCCTTGGGCCTCCTTGGAAAGCAATCTCCTATGGGGCCGATGTATGAAGCGGAAGACCTCAAGGAACTCATCCACCTCGGTCACGAGCTCGGATGCCACACGTTCGGGCACTGCCATTCATGGAACACGCCTCCCGACGTATACGAGAGGGCCATCCTCGAGAACCGGCAGGCGCTTGCCGAAGTGCTACCAGAAGCGTCGTTTCAGACGTTCGCTTACCCCCACAGCGCGCCACGACTTGCTGTAAAGAAAGTTGCCGGCAAGCACTTCCGATGCTGCCGCGGAGGGGGGCTGAAGGTGGGGCGCGGTCTGCATCGTCATGCTGCAGGAGGCCAGACATTCAACTCGGGAGTTGCAGATCTCAACTACCTATGCGCATTTTTCCTAGAACAGAGCAGGGACAATCTGGACGCGGTAAAGAGCTTGATCACTCAGAATGCCGGTGCTCAAGGTTGGCTGATTTTTGCGACTCACGACGTCTGCGCAAATCCAAGCCCCTTTGGGTGTACACCCGACGTCTTCGAGCGGGTTGTGCAATGGTCGTTGGACTCAGGCGCACGTATTCTGCCGGTCGTGAAGGCTTTGGATGTAATCCAGAGCGGAGTGCGGAAGTGACACGTGAGCGGGTTGATGCCAATGCGCACTCACGAGACATCGGGAGCGTCCGTTTTTGGACGGGGTTCAGTTAACAGAAGCTGCAAGACCCGTCGGTGGCGCCGGTGCCGAAGCTTGACTAGGATCGAAGGTAGCGCCGATATTGGGCGCACTCCCGTTGAGCACCGTTCTCTGTGTTGAGTCCGAATAGAGCCACACCGGGTCGCCCGCCGAGCGCGTGATGCCGCCCGCCAAGGTTAGCGTCTGGGTTTGATAGTTAACCGAAGTGATACAAACATGGTTCGTGGCCGTAGTGACCGCGATACAGTCGGCACTGACACCCGAGATTCCGTAGCCGTCCTGGAAATATCCAGCATCACTTACGACGAGCGAACTTCCCGAACCAGAATCGGAGCTGGCCACAGTGGTCAAATAGGTTCCGGCAGCTATCGCCGGAGAACCAGCGGACAGACGAAAATCGTTACCTGCATAGTTCACGAAGTTGGGATTTGCCATTATATTCCCAGGGTCATCAGTCCAAGTCCCACTTCCATACATGTGCGCATGGAGCCCGCACGGACTTACAGTGCAGTAGGCCAGACTATGACCAAACGCAAAAGGCAAACTCGCAGAATCCGTGAAATATGGGTCCCAATTGCTCAGTGAGAATGGAAAGTAGAAGAGATCATTGACGTCTGCTCCGCCTGTCGAACCGTGAGTGAATCCATTGATTCCGTTCCCCGCACCAGTAACTTGGTTGCCGACATCAGCCCACGTGTTGTTGTAAGCTTTCACATTGTCCCATGCAGGTGGAGATGTTAACGAATTGTCGTCTACGATTCCGCCGCCTCCAACGTGCGCTGCGATATTGAAACGGACAATTGCATTGAAACACTGCCCGCTGCAGGACTCACCCTGAAAGAGCCCAATGGAGTGCATGTTGCTGCCGACCATGTTAAGGATCGTGTTGTTTTCAATGAGATAGTAAGTAGCGGGCAGCGTAGCCGGAACGCTAGCATCGGTCTGGATGAAATCTATATGGCAATTGCTGGAGCTTGAGCCGCAGTCGCTGGAGTATACGTCGTGGAATTTGTTTTTCCGTATGACGTTGTGCGCTCCAAAAATATAAATGCCATCGCTTACATGAGAAATGTCGTTGTTTTCGATGAGATGGTTATTGCCGTTGATCTTTATCCCAAGACAGACGTTAGGAGAGCTGGATGTCGAGCATGAATAAGACATTGTGTTGCCCTGGATATACCCGAAGCTGTTCACCGTATTTGATTCAGTGATGAACGAACCGCAGGCATACATCGTGTTATTGGTGATAAAGAAATCCGTCGAGCTTGAAGAAACGGACACGCAAGATCCTGAGCTGGGCGAAGAGGGGTTCTGGAGATGAAACCCGCTCAGCCTAACATGGGAACCTATTGTGAAGCTATAGACATAGACGAGATCACTGGCGTTGACCGTCATGGTTTTGTAGTTGCCCGCACTGCCTGAGCTGACCGTCACGTTTTCGTTATATGTTCCCGCATATACGGTACAGGTGTCTCCGGCGCCCATGGCCGTGGCGCAGGCTTGAATGGTGGTGTAATTACCGCCGCCAGCGGCCTTCACCGTATAGTTGGTAGCCAGCAGAGGAACGGGCCACAGCAACGCAGCAGCCAGAAGGCAAAACATATAGGTTGCCGATGTCAAGGCTCGCGGCATTTGTCTTAAAGTCCTCCGTTCCTGCATAGCTCCATGGGGTAGTTCCTGCAGTGCCGGCCCCCCCAAGAATGGACGCATGGTAGTGCGTATGCACAGCCCTCCGCAACTGGCACGAAGTACAGACAAAGTACAGGATGGTCCTTTCCGACCAACGACGAGGTGCTCCATTCCTCTCGGCTCGAAATGTGCCGCTGGCGCTAATCTCGGCATCCGATTCAGCCTGAAGCGCGACGGGTGATAGATAGTAGTCTTATGCGTAGCTAAGGATTTGACATGAGTATTGGCAATCGGTTGTTCGGATATGAGACTGCCCTGGGCTGCGGGAAGAATCGCCCGCTTCAGTTGATTGCAAGGGCCGCCCCAGGGGCAACCACAGCCCGGTTCCGATTGCACCGATGAAGCAGTGTGGAGATTTTTGGTAAAGGGGAGAACTAATCGTGAAAATCAGTGTCTTTGGCCTGGGCTATGTCGGGACCGTGTCAGCGGGGTGCCTCGCGCAAGATGGTCACGAGGTCATCGGGGTAGATCCCGTCCGAACAAAGGTTGACCTCATAAACGCCGGGCAATCTCCCATCATCGAGGCCGATATCAGCGAAATTATCGCCGAGACCGTTAAAACTGGCCGGCTACGGGCTACGGACAACCAAGACGAAGCGATTCTCCAAACGGAGTTGTCCTTCGTTTGCGTCGGGACCCCCAGCCAGGCCAATGGCAATCTGGACTTGACCTATATTCGTCGTGTTTGTGAATTGATCGGCAAGGCGCTCAAGAATAAACCAGCCCGTCACGCTGTCGTCATCCGAAGTACGATTTTGCCCGGCACGATGCATCAGATCGTTATTCCAACTTTAGAAGAATCTTCCGGGAAGAAGGCAGGAGATGATTTTGGCGTATGCAATAATCCTGAGTTTCTGCGGGAGGGTTCAGCGGTAATGGACTTCAATTTCCCTCCCAAAACGGTCATCGGTGAGTTCGATCGCGCGAGCGGCGAATTGCTGGCTTCCCTGTACGCGAAGCTCGACGCGCCCTTCATTCGCACGGATTTGGAAACCGCCGAAATGGTCAAGTATGTTGATAATAGCTGGCACGCGCTAAAGATCGGCTTTGCCAACGAGATCGGGAATCTCTGCAAGTCTTTCTCTATTGATGCACACGAGGTCATGAAGATTTTTTGCCAAGACAAGAAGCTCAACATCTCGCCCGCATACCTCACGCCCGGTTTTGCCTTCGGCGGTTCGTGCTTGCCCAAGGATCTGCGGGCGCTGGCTTACAAGGCCAAAATGCACGATCTGCAGTTACCGATCATGACTGCAATCTTGCCGAGTAACGAACTACAGGTCGCCAGAGGCCTGCAACTCATAACGGAAAAGAAACACAAAAAAATCGGAGTGCTGGGTTTTAGTTTCAAAGCAGGAACGGACGACCTGCGAGAGAGTCCCATGATCGAAGTCATTGAACGTCTCATTGGCAAAGGCTTTGACTTGCGAATTTTTGACAAGAACGTCAATATGGCGAGCTTAGTCGGAGCGAACAGGGATTTCATCCTCAACCGTATCCCCCACATATCCCGGCTCATGGTCAACAGTATCGAGGCGGTTTTGAATCACGCCCAAACCGTCGTGATCGGAAACAAGGATCCCGACTTTGCGGCCGTGCTCGAACGACTGCACGACGGTCAGCATTTGGTGGACTTCGTTCGAATTACCAATCGCAGGAGCGAAGATGGCAATTACGATGGTATCTGCTGGTAAAGGACTGAAAGTTGCAGGCGCTAAAGGAGCCTCGAAGGATCAGATTGCCGAGTCCATTGGGCGGCTCTCCGACTGGCTGGAGAAGCATGACTATCGAGGTTACGATACCTTCGACGGGCTCAATGCGAAGTATCTGCGCCCACTCACTTTCGAAACCAAGTTCCTGCGCACTGTGCTGCAACAAGGAGTTCGCAGGTTTCCCGTCAACATACGGCCCCTGTTAGGGATTCCTAAAAATCGCTCCACCAAGGGGATGGGCTATCTCGCCAGAGGCTTTATGCGTCTTGAGCAGGCTACCGGTGACAAGTCGTGGGGGGACAAGGCGGAGGCTGCATTGCAGTGGCTGATTGAGAACGAATCGAAAGGCTACTCAGGAGCTTGCTGGGGGAATCACTTCGATTATCAGTCGAGAGGTTTTTACCTGCCCAAGGGCGTGCCGACCATCGTCTGGACTTCACTCATCGGACACGCGTTTTTGGACGCTTACGATCATTTCCGCAAGGACAACTATCTGCAGGTTGCGGTAAGTGCCTGCGAGCATATTTCGCGCGATCTCGGTGTCTCCGCCGAAGGAGATTCTCTTTGTATCAGCTACATTCCAACTGGACGCAATGAAATCCATAATGCTAACACGCTCGGCGCCAGTCTCTTAGCCCGGACCTATTCTTACACGCGGAACGAAGCCTATCGATCCTTGGCGCAGAAAGCGATTCAGTACACGGCCAATCATCAGCGGGCGGATGCGTCCTGGTATTATGGAGAAGGTGCAAATGTGCACTGGGTCGACAATTTTCACACCGCATATGTATTGGACTCTTTCAAGTACTACATAACGGCGACAGGCGATGACCGCTTCCAGGGAAAGCTGTATGCCGGATACACTTATTGGAAGAGCGTCTTCTTCCTACCGGACGGCAGTCCTAGATACTACGACTACAAGACACTGCCGATTGATATTCAATGCTCTTCTCAAGCGATCGACACACTTGTTTTTTTTCATGATCAAGATCCCGAGGGCCTGCCGCTAGCTCTGAAGGTCGCGAAATGGACGATCGAGAACATGCAGGACCGCACCGGGTACTTCTACTATCGCCGGTATTCGCCGTGGCTGGTGAACAAAACTCCCACGTTACATTGGGGCCAGGCTACGATGCTTTGCGCGCTCGCCGGACTCTACAAACTCCTGTAGGACAGAGAAACCCTGATCGTGACTAAAAAAGTCCTCATCATCGTTGAAAATGCTCCCGTTCCGTTCGACCCGCGTGTATGGATGGAGGCGACCACCCTCCAGGCGAACGGCTACGATGTGACCGTATTGTGTCCACGTGGGACGCACGACTCAAAGGCGCACGAGGTATTGGAAGGAGTCCATATCTATCGGCATCCCATACCCATAGAAGGAAATGGAGCTCTTGGGTATTTGTTTGAATACTGCAGTGCTCTGTTTTGGCAGTTTCTCTACGCGTGGTGGATTTATATGCGTCGTGGATTTCAAGTTATTCAAGGATGCAATCCTCCCGATGACATTTTTTTGGTTGCATTGCCTTTTAAACTCTTCGGAGTCAAATACATCTTCGATCATCACGACGCGTGTCCCGAATTGTATCTATCGAAATACGATAAGCGAGGTGCGTTATACAAGATCCAGATATGGCTTGAGAAGCTGACCTACCGATTCAGTGACGTTGTCATGGCAACGAACAACAGTTACAAAGATCTCGCTGTCAGCAGAGGTGGCCTGGCATTGGAAGACGTCTTCGTGGTCCGCAACGGGCCCGATCTGGAAACTTTCAAAGCCCTTCCGCCAAAACCTACCCTGAAGTACGGCAAGCCATATTTGGTTGGTTACGTTGGGAACATGAGTGACCAAGATGGGTTGGACATCCTTCTGGATGTCGCGCTGCACATCAAGAGCTTGGGACGACGTGATATTCATTTCACCTGCGTAGGGGGAGGCCCCGGACTGCCAAAACTCCGGAAGATGGTCAAGGACAAGAATCTCGAGGATATGGTCAATTTCACCGGGAGAGTGCCTTTTCATGAATTGCTGGAGGTCTTATCAACCGCCGACATCTGCGTAAACCCCGACAAGCCTTGTGAGATGAATAATATTTCCACCATGATCAAAATCATGGAGTACATGGCTCTTGGAAAGCCCATCGTTCAGTTCGATATGAAGGAGGGGAGAGTCAGCGCCAAGGAAGCGTCTCTCTATAGCGACAACGAAAATCAGGTGAAGGATTTTGCAAACAATATCCTGTTTCTGATCGAGAATCCCAGTGAGCGAAAAAGGATGGGCGAATTCGGACGAAGAAGGGTCGAGGAAGAACTGGCCTGGAAGTATTCAGTCCCCAATCTGCTTGCTGCCTACCAGAGAGCTTTCAACAAGCGCGAATCGTGATTATCTTTAGAGGCCCTTTAGCATCGTTGGACTTTTCTCACAATCATTGAATGATGCTGCCTTCTGGGGGAGAAAGCATCAAGCACAAACTATGAATGTATCGCTGCTCGAATACTTCCGCTGCCCGGAACAATTCACGGAGCTGGGGATCAACGGAAACTTATCCGCTGAACCAGGTTTTTTTCAGTTTGGTCGAGGAATCACCTGCTACGGAAAGTGCAGCGTGAGTGCGCCTTCGCCGGACGTAGTACGGGTTTGCCCAGACGTCTCTGATGGCGTCCGCTTTGAAGGTGGACGTCTCGACTTGCCGTTCGATTTCACACAAACTGTGGATAATCTGCGGGAAGAGCGATACATGTCGAGGCTGGGATTCTGGCAGCCCGGAGCTCCGAGCGGCCGCGCAATAAAGGCGGTCTACTATTTTTTACGTCCGTTTCTTCCCGTGCCAGTACGCAAGCACCTCCAGCGCACGCGACTCCGCGGATGGGAGAAGATTCCATTCCCCCATTGGCCCGTGGATTTCACAGTCGATTCCCTAATGGAGTCTGTGTTGGCACTCGCTCTGAAATGTCACAAGATCGACAGGGTTCCTTTTATTTGGTTTTGGCCAAACGGGGCTCCTGCGTGCACGATGATGACGCACGATGTTGAGGGTGAATCTGGGCGAGCGTTCTGTAGCGAATTGATGGATTTGGACGATACTTTCGGGATCAAGTCTTCTTTTCAGATCGTCCCCGAAGACAGATACAAGTCGAACCAGGATTTTCTCCATAGCCTGCGTTCTCGCGGATTCGAGATTAATGTGCACGATCTGAATCATGATGGTTTCCTGTTTGGCGGGAGGGAGGATTTTCTCAAGAGGTCAGTCTTGATCAACAAGCACGCAAAGGAATTTGGTGCTGAAGGATTCCGCTCCGGCGCCATGTACCGCAATCAGAGTTGGTACGATTCCTTTGACTTCTCTTACGATATGTCGGTCCCCAATGTGGCGCACCTCGAGCCGCAACGGGGGGGCTGCTGTACGGTGATGCCATACTTCATTGGCAGGATCCTCGAGCTACCGCTGACAACCACTCAGGACTATTCCCTTTTTCACATTCTGGGCGACTATTCAATCGACTTATGGAAGAAACAAATAGAGCTCATCGTGCAGAGGCATGGTTTGCTCAGTTTCATAACCCATCCAGACTATCTCATCGAAAAGCGCGCTCAGGGAATCTATTCAGAGCTCCTGTCCTATCTTGCTCGGTTGCGAACTGAAAAGTATCTTTGGAGTGCGCTTCCCTCCCAGATAAACCGTTGGTGGAGAAACCGCCAACAGATGCGGCTGGTACAGGATGGAAATCGGTGGCGCATCGAAGGACCAGATTGCACGAGGGCCAGGATTGCCTATGCGAGCTTGAAAGGCAATCGTATTGACTATTCTATGGATGCCGAATCTGAGCCAAATAGCTAAGCTGATTCTGAATTCCGCGGTCAGCCCAGTCGACCCTGTGCAACGTCCCGCTGTTGGAAGTAACGGTTTGCCGGATGGGCTCCGTTCTCTGGTGGATGCCAACCTTTGAGCAGAAGAAGATTGCGAGTCTGCAGTTTCGCCGCCGGGCCTAGAACGCTTATGGCAAATGTTGGTAACCATTTTCAATTGGCGGTCTGACTGCTACCGCAGGCGCAGGTAGAAACCGACGTCCGTTCGAAATGAACAAATAAGTTCTTTACATTCAATCGATTACCTGCGACTTCCCTCGCTCAATTAATGCTGCATTACAGTTGCGGATGGCAGTTTGATTGCCTGAAACCTTTGGGATGTCCCGGTGTCCTAGGGAGCGCGATTGCATCTTCGAGGCTCTTTCGGATGTTTTAGCCTGAATTCCTAAATTGAATTGCACTGTTTTGCCCTAACTCGGTTAAGTTTCAGTTGGATGAAAGAAACACCGAGGAGGACAAAACAGTGCACTGGCAAATTACCGCTCTTTGGGGCGGAAAAAAAGTGGAATTGCGCGAGACCCAGCGAGCCGTCACCCCCTTCGGTGGGCTGGTCGTTTTCATGGAGTTTTTGCGACAGATCGGCTATCGCGAAGCCGTGAGCAAGTATCTGCCGTTTCGTCTTACTTCCCCCAATGCCATCGATCCGGCGGAGACCTTCACGGCCTTCTTACTCTCGGTGGTGGCCGGAGCACGGCGGTTCGCGCACACGAGCTTGCTGCGTGCCGACGTGGCCTTGCACGCCGTGCTGGGGATCTCGCGCTTTCCTGTCGACGACACCATTCGCAACCTGTTCAAACGCTTCGGTCAGGGACAGTGCCAGCGTTTTTTCTCCGGCTTGTGGAGTTGGCAGCTGGAACGGCTTCCGGGATGTTCGACGGGATATAGTCTGGATTTGGATTCCACGGTGTTCGAGCGCTACGGGCGGCAGCAGGGTGCGTTGCGCGGACCGAATCCACGCAAGCATGGGCGGCCCTCGCATCATCCCCTGGTGGCGGTGCTGGCCGAGGCGCACTTTCTGTTGCACGGCTGGCTGAGGAGCGGGAACTGTGGCACGGCCCGTGGCGTGGTGGAATTTCTCAAGGAAGCGCTGGCGCTGTTGCCGGAAAAACATGCCCTTCGGGTGGTGCGCGCCGACGCCGGCTTTTTTGACCAGCAATTACTGGGTTTTCTCGAGCAGCGTGGGTTGTCTTACATCATCGTGGCACGGCTGACGCTCTGGCTGAAGCGCGAGGCCGCCCGCGTCACCGCGTGGCGCGCCTTGGACGAGCATTACGCCGCAGGCGAGTTTTTTCTGCAACTCCTGGGCTGGGACCGCCCGCGCCGCTTCGTGGTGATCCGCGAGAGGCTGCGCGCCGAGCGTCCCTCGCTGGGAAGAAAGCTACTCGATGTTCCCGGCTACACCTTCCGCGTCTTCGTCAGCAATCTCGCGCTCCCGCCGGAAGAACTCTGGCGAGACTACAACCACCGGGCGGACATGGAAAATCGCATCGCCGAACTGAAACACGATTTAGGCGCCGATGATTTTTGTATGCAGGAGTTCTTCGCCACCGAAGCAGCCTTCCGCAGCATCCTGCTACTGTTCAATCTGCTTGGAGAATTCCAGCGCGCTAGTGGCTGTAAAACCTATCGCCAACCAGCCACGCTGCGCGCGCAAGTTTTTCTTTGCGGTGCTCTGCTCGGCCGAGCCGGCCACCGCTTGGTTCTGCATCTATCGGCTTCCTGGGGTGGCCTCAAACCACGTATCCCACTGCTGGAAAACGTCTTATCCTACGGTGTCCCAACTTCGCCGAAGTCGCATTCTGGACTCTCAACTTGAGCCCAAAATCGATCAATGAGTCTCCATGAAACCCACTTCAACTTCGTTTTTCAGGTTTAGTGCGCAGACCTCTCGCGAGCTGGGGTAAATGCTGGGCTGGAGGCTTCGAGTTCGCTCGCACCGGCTGCGATCACTGGGCCGGCCAGGACGATGAGATTTTCGATTCCCGATTTAGATTACCCGGTATTAATTTCTAATGTATGAGCCGAAAAAGACGTCGTAACAGCACGTGAGAACGCTATCCAAGTTGGAAACGTCAATATGAAAGTGGCAGCCTCCGGGAAACGGGACGACCTCCGTCTAATGTTTAACAAATACTCCTTCGAGCTTGGCGCATCAGTTCTAAAGCGAGCGCGAATTCTACGGGAAGATTTGTTCCGCAGCGCTTCGGATCGCCGGCGGACGGATCGCCCTGGCAAAAGGCCGCTTCGGGTGATGAAATTTGGTGGGACCTCGGTGGGCGATGTGCCCTCGATTGAGAAGGTTGTTGAGATAATTCGAGCCGCTGCCCTTGAGACACACGTCGTCGTGGTCGTATCGGCGATGAGTGGCGTCACAAACAGATTGATTGAGGCAGCCACACGCTCCGAGGGTGGCGACTATCAGCAGGTCGCTGCGATCTTCGAGGATCTCCGCAACCACCACGGCGCGGCGTTCAAAGCTCTGATTCGTTCGGCGGCGGAGCGAACTTGCTTCGAGCGCAAAATGCAAGAGCTTCTCGAAGAAGGCGACAAACTGTGCCAGGACACGATACTTCGGCGCGAGTTGACGTTGCAAGCGCGGGATTCCATATCGAGTCTGGGTGAGCGCCTTTCCGCTCTTCTTGTCGCGGCCGCGCTCTCAGAGCGCGGAGTGGTCAGCGAGGCGATCGACGCCTCCGGGATTGTCGTCACCAACTCGGATCACGGCGATGCTGAACCACGGATGGATTTGACGCGCGTGCGCTGCGAAGCACGTCTCCGTCCGCTCTTGCAACGGGGCGCCGTCCCCGTGGTGACCGGCTTCATCGGCGCAACCACAGAAGGCGCGCTAACAACGCTTGGCCGAGGCGGCTCGGATTATTCCGCAACAATTCTGGGCGCGGCTCTTGGCGCGGACGAGGTCATCATATGGACCGATGTGGACGGCTTGCTGACGGCGGATCCACGCCTCGTGCCCGGCGTGCGCACCATTCCTGAAATTTCTTATCGCCAGGCAACTGAACTCGCTTACTTCGGTGCCAAAGTCCTACATCCGAAAACTCTTCGCCCACTCGTGCGATCCGGGATCCCACTTTGGATCCGCAACACTTTCGCGCCCGATCGACCAGGAACAAGGGTCACGCCGCTAGGCCCCGCAAACGGAGGGGGCGTGAAGGCACTCACCGCGCTGAGCGACGTGGCGTTGATCACGGTTAGCGGTCCTGGCATTATGGGATTGCCGGACGTTTTTTCTCGTACATTCGCGACGACAGCAACGGTTCGAGCCGAGGTGCTGCTTATTTCGAGATCGTCTTCGCAAAATGACATCCGCTTCGCTGTTCCAGCCGCAATTGCCAATCGCACCGTGGAAGCACTGCATCGCGAGTTTGCACGCGACGTGGCGCGCAAAAAAGTTGAGCACACCTCCGTCGCTACCGACGTTGCGATTGTTACAGTCGTCGGCCAGCACGCCCAGCGTTCATCAGCAGTGGTCGGCCGCGTGTTGGGCGCGCTTGGCCGTGAGGAGGTGGACATCGTTGCCATCGCACGAGACTCTTCAGAGGGCAACATCTCGTTTGCGGTAGCACAGAAAGACATGAGGGCGGCACTCATCGCTATGCACCAGGAATTTCAGCTGGGTATACACGCATCGTAAGTACATCCATCATGATGTTTCATGCCTTGATTTGGTAAGTTCCCAGTCTCGCTTGCGCGCGCTAGGGTTGTCTGCCGAACCACAGAGGGAGAAGAATGAAATTGCGCAGAATGTCTGGCGTGGCGACATGTTTGATAGCGGGACTGCTTGCCGCTTGTTCGCACTCGGAATCCAGAGCCACCTACTCCTCAGATCCGTATCCCAAACCCACTTACCTCGATCACCGTGAATCTGGAGCTGCCAAGTCCTGGGATCCGAAAACCGCTTCGGCCTACCTCGATCAGCGGGAAAATTGGTGGAGCACTTGGCCGGCGGCGGCTCGCGATCACCAGACCTTTTGTGTGTCGTGTCATACGGCGTTGCCTTACGCCCTCTCGCGACCGGCGCTTCGCAAGACGCTTGGCGAAGAGGGTCCCTCCATTAACGAACAAAAGCTGCTCGACGATGTCAGAAGACGCGTACGCCTATGGAAGGATGTCGGACCGTACTACAACAACAAAATTTATGACAACCACAAAGTTGCAGAGTCCCGCGGGACGGAGGCCGTTCTAAATGCATTGATCCTCGCCAGCTATGACGCTCGAAACGGAACACTCAGTGATACGACCCGCATCGCGTTCGACAACATGTGGGCAGTCCAACAAACGACTGGAGAGGAAAAGGGTTCATGGCCCTGGCTTGAGTTCGATTTAGAACCGTGGGAAGCAAGCGACTCTCGGTACTACGGAGCCAGCTTGGCAGCTATCGCGGTGGGAACAGCTCCAGAGACTTACCGTTCGACACCCGAAATTCAGAGAAACCTTGCGTCCCTGCGTGAATACCTCGACAGCGAATACGCCACCCAGTCGTTAGCCAATCGAGTTGTTTTCTTGTGGGCATCAGCGAAGATGCCGGGGCTCATCGAGCCAGAAATGCAAACGTCTCTTATTAATGAAATTTTCAGTAAGCAGCGCGCGGATGGTGGCTGGAGTCTGTCCATTCTTGCCGGGACATCGACACGCTGGAGTTTGCTTTCTCTCTACAGGGAGTGGAAACGGCGGGATGGAAAACCGCTGGAAGTCCAGAGCGACGGCTACGCCACGGGCTTGGTCACCTTCGTTCTACTTCAGAAAGGCGTCTCACCGGAGAATCCCCAACTGAAGGAGGGTCTGTCATGGCTCGAACGGAATCAGAGCAAAACTGAAGGCTCTTGGCGGGCCTATTCCTTAAACCAACGACGCGATCCAGCTTCGAACGTTGGGCGTTTCATGAGCGATGCGGGAACGGCTTATGCCGTGCTGGCGCTAACCGAGGGCAATCAGTAAGAAACCCATCGGCGCTGACACCCCTTCGAAAATGCTAAACAATCTCGGCGCGGTAGCGCGTACGGGACATGGTAGCCTGGATTGCTCCCGGCAAACTGAAAAGTGCGCGCAACCCTCGTCGGCGGTCTGAAAAATCTGCCTAAGACGCCTATAAATCTTTGCTTTGCCGAGAACTCCGGGAAGTATTTGCTCAAAATCGCGGAAGCAGACCGCGTCAAGATTGCGGGGCCCGGGTTCAAGTCGAAAATGGGAGAGGGTGCATGAAAGACTGCCGCAGGTTCTATATCGATGGGGAGTGGGTCGGTCCGGCCAAAGCCCACGACTTCAACGTTATCAACCCGGCGACCGAAGAGCCCATCGCGACGATTTCGCTTGGCACTGCTGCAGATGTCGACGTGGCCGTGGCCGCCGCTAAAAAAGCGTTCGAATCGTACTCCGAAACGACTCTCGATCAGCGCCTGGCATTTCTTCATCGAATTATTGCGGTCTATGAATCAAAATTGGACGAGATGGCCGAAACGATTTCTCAAGAAATGGGAGCTCCTCTCGGGCTATCACGCGGAGCACAGGCTCCCGTGGCGTTGTGGCATTTCTCAGAGATCGTAAAGGTTTTGAAGGACTTCAAGTTCGAAGAACTCAGGGGCTCCACCCTGATGCGACAAGAGCCGATTGGAGTGTGCGGGCTGATCACTCCTTGGAATTGGCCCATGAATCAGATCGCATGCAAGGTGGCTCCCGCACTCGCCGCCGGGTGCACGATGGTCCTGAAGCCGAGCGAACTCGCGCCGCTCTCAGCTTATCTGTTCACGCAGATTCTCCATGATGCAGGCCTCCCACCGGGTGTTTTCAACATGGTGAACGGCGATGGGCCCATAGTGGGTGCAGCAATCTCTTCTCATCCTGACGTCGCCATGGTGTCTTTCACCGGATCGACGCGAGCCGGCATCGCCGTGGCTTCCGCCGCTGCGCCGACTATAAAACGCGTCACTCAAGAACTCGGCGGCAAGTCAGCCAACATCATCTTGGATGATGCCGATTTAGAGAACGCCGTTAAAGAGGGAGCCCAGGCATGCTTTCGCAACACCGGCCAGTCCTGCAATGCGCCTACTCGCATGCTCGTTCCGCGGTCCAACATGGCTGAGGCGGCTGCGGCAGCGAAGCAGGCAGCAGAAACCGCCAAGGTTGGTGACCCCTTTACGAAAGGCACCAGCATCGGTCCACTCGCGAGCAAAGCCCAGTTCGAAAAAGTGCAGCACCTAATATGTAAAGGCATTGAAGAGGGCGCACAGTTAGTCGCGGGCGGTCTCGGTCGTCCGGACGGTATCTCCAAGGGCTATTTCGTGAAGCCCACCGTGTTTGCGGGTGTTCAGAACAACATGACGATCGCGCGAGAGGAGATCTTTGGACCCGTGCTCTCCATCATTTCCTACGAGGACGAAAACGACGCCGTCCGAATTGCGAATGACAGTCCCTACGGTTTGTCCGGGTTCGTGACTTCGGGCAAACTTGAGCGTGCGCGCCGGGTTGCGAAACGAATTCGCTCAGGAAACGTTCATATCAACGGTGCTCGGCCCGACTTCGGCGGTTGTTTCGGAGGCTACAAACAGTCAGGCAACGGTCGGGAGTGGGGTGAGGCCGGGCTAGAAGAATTTCTCGAGCTGAAAGCCGTCTTCGGGTACGAACCCTCGGGAACCTGAAATTCCACGGCAATCACCCCGCACTACATCTTCAAAAATCCCACCAAAGACTCAAAGGCATGCGTGATTGCAAACTTATGCCTGCTTTGGCAGCGGAATGTCTCTTTTTGGAGAATTCCTTCCACAGATTAAGCGGGCTGAAAGCTTTAACTGGTGTATTTTCAGTAGTATACAAGGTTGTATATTTTGGTAGCTCAGTTGCCATGAATTAACACGAGCGCCGCCGCAGCGGTGCATCAGTGTAACTCGGGAGCGTTGAATGAAGTTTTCCAGAGCTTTTTGGTTTCTAGCTGCGGTCTTAATCATCGCACCGCTGGCCCGCGCGGACAGCACGACCACTATGGAGTTCACCGGCGTCAACGGCGCGAATGATGGCGTGTATTACGTCAGCCCATACACCGGAATAATGAACTACGGTACGTCCAACGCGCAAACGGTGGTCTTATTTTGCGACGATATTAATAATGAAGTTTCTTTCAACCAGGTTTGGAATGCCAACGAGACCAGTCTGGCGTCCAGCAACTTCTCGAACACGCGCTATGGGAATGGTTCCGTCAATCCCAATCTTGGTGGCATGAATCCCCAAGTCCTCTATGAAGAAGCGGCGTGGCTCGTAACTCAGTTTTCGTCTCATTCTGGGGACTACGTTAGCCTGCAGTACGCCCTCTGGGACCTGATGACACCGGGCGCCGAGTCGACGAGTTTCGCCAATGCGGATGGTACTACCGTGGCACAGTGGCTGGCTCTGGCCGCGGCTAATTACGGTGGATTCAGTATTTCAGGTCCGGGGCCGGCTGGCCCGCGCGCGTAGGCGACAGATAGCCCTGGTCGCTGACGAAATAGTTCTCCTTGCCGATGCGGACGTGGTGATTGCCTTCCGGAGCAGTTGTAAGTCGAACCAGACCGGCTCGGGCTCGCGCCGGTAGGTCTTGAGGACACGGTCCAGGGATGCGTCAGGGCATTGTCGATGGTGGTGACCTCGTCGTGCAGGAGATCGCTGTTGGCCTGGTCGAGATAGATGCGCTCCTTGACGACGGTCTGGTTGTCCTCGTGCAGCGGGATGCCGCTGGCGTCGAACGAGCGCGGCCCCTTGAAGCCGCGGGTCTCGACCTCGAGCGTGTTGAAGCGGCCGTGCGCGTCCGCATCGGTCCATTGGCCGATCGAATAGCCCGCGAAGGCCGGCTCGATGTCCTGCGGCCAGGCGCGCCCGTCCGTATAGATGCGGCGAACCTGGTTGTCGTATTCGATGA
Source organism: uncultured Acidobacteriota bacterium (assembly GCA_963843265.1). Taxonomy (GTDB): domain Bacteria; phylum Acidobacteriota; class Terriglobia; order Acidiferrales; family UBA7541; genus Acidiferrum. The sequence goes on from CAWJJR010000016.1 coordinate 310,211, forward strand.
TCATGTAGGTGGTGTCCGGCATGATGATGATCTCCATGGGGAACACCACCGTCATGGCGCGCGGCATGCCGGGCGGAATGCAGGTGAAGGTCGGATCCTTCACGCCGCTGGCATGGGCCGCCATGATCTTCTGATAGACGGCCTGATATTCCGGGGTCAGAGGCGCCTGCTGCCCGGCCCCGGCGGGCTTGCCCGGATCCCAGGCCGCGTCCGCGGCAGCCCCGACGCCGACCCATTGGCCCTTCCAATTCGGATATTTCGACGCGTCGTCGGCGCGCGCGCCGACGCCGGCCAAGAATACGGTGGTGAGCGCGGTCGCGAGCGCGATCGTGGTGATGGAGTTTCGAAGCAGCATGGTGTTCCTCCCGTGATGACGCTCGAAGCCTACCGTTGCGGTCGACTGAAGCCTTCGAGCAGCGGCGGCGGCCGGTCCTTCTTGGTGGGCATAGCCGTCGGCGCCGACAAATGGTTCTCCCTGCCCCCGATGCCCCCGCCACTCTATAGCCCCGGCACTCTACAACGACACCAATTTATGGGGACACAAACCCGGGGTGGCATCCTGACGCGGTTTCGTGGTTACCGCCCCGCCCGATCGAAGGCCCTGCAAATCCGGCGCCGGCTGGTGCGCCCGGGTGGGCATCAGATAGCCGTCCCCGCTCAGATAGTAGGGCTCCCCGCCGATGCTGACGTGGTGGTTGTCCTCGGCGCAATTGACCTCGAGCCAGATTTCCTTCGGCACCCGGCGGTAGTTCTTGGTCACCGTCCAGGGACGCGTCAGCGCATGGTCGATGATGGTGATCTCGTCGTGAGGACGTCGGGTCGGCCTTGTCGCGATAGATCCGCTCCTTGATGACGGTCTGATTGTCCCGGTGCAGCGGAATGCCGGTGCTGTCGAAGGTGCGCGGGCCCTTGAAATCCGCGGGTCTCGACCTCGAGCGCGTCGTAGCGGCCGTCGCCGTCCTCGTCGACCAGTTGCCGATCGAATAGCCCGGGAAGGTCGGCTCGATCTCCTCCGGCCAGTCGCGCCCGTCGGTGAAGATGCGGCGCGAGTCGTGGATATGGCTCGATCAGGAATAGGTGGTCTCCGGCGTGACCACGATCTCCATCGCCTCGTAGGCGATCATGATGCGCGGCATGCCGGGCGCAAGGCAGATCGAGGTCGGGTCGTTGCCCTGCCCGCCGGCCGCCTGGTCCGCCAGGCTGGCCTCGTAGAATGGCCTGATACTCCGGCGTCAGCGGCGCCTTCTGCCCGAGCCCCGCCGGCTTGCCCGGGTCGAACGAGCCGCTGCCGAGCCGCATCCACTCGCCCTTCAGGTCGGGATACTTCGAGGTCGTCGCGCGCCCGCGCCGGGCAAACCGCGAAGCTCAGCGCGCCCGCCAATGCGAGCAAACCGAGCGAGCAGCGGGCGAGCATGAGCATCTTGAGCATCTTGCGATCCGTCCGGAGCATTTTCAGGAAAAGTGGTATCCGGTTTTCCGTCCGAAAATGCGACAATGCAATAAAGACCAACTGCTCACTTCGGCGACTGATCGAAGCCCTGCAAACCCGGCTCCGGCTGATCTTCTTGGTGGGCATCAGGTAGCCGTCCGCGCTGATGAAGTAGGTTTCCTTGCCGAGCGAGACATAGTGATTGTCGGCGCCGCAATTGTTCTCGACCCAGACCGGATCGGGATCGCGGTTGTAGCTTCGCACGACGGTCCACGGCCTCGTATAGGCATGATCGATGGTGGTGACCTGGTCGTGCATAAGATTGCGATTGGCCGGGTCGAGAAAGATCCGTTCCTTGACGATGGTCTGGTTGTCGGTGTCCAAGGGCAGTCCGCTGGCGTCGAGCGAGCGCGGCCCCTTGAGGCGATCGGGTCTCCACCTCGAGCGCGCCGTAACGGCCCTGCGCATCCGGGTCCACCCAGCGGCCGATCGAATAGCCGACGAAGCTCGGCTTGATCTCGTCCGGCCAAGGTCGGCCGTCGGTGTAGATGCGGCGAAACTGCGCCAGATGATCGCTGCGCATATAGGTGACGTCCGGCGTGACGATGAACTCGAGCGGGTCATAGGCGATCATCACCCGCGGCATGCCGGCCGGCAGGCAATTGACCTGCGGATTATATTCCTGGCCGCCGGCCTTCGCGATGTTCAGGTTGTTCTCGAATATGGCCTGATATTCCGCCGTGAGCGGGGCCTGTTGCCGCAAGCCCGCGGGCTTGGTCGGATCCCATTGCGCCGCACCCGGCCTGACCCAGGTGCCGCCGATGTCGGGATATTTCGCATCGTGGCTCGCGGCCTCGAGGGCCCAAGCGAGTAGAAGCCGCGGTGGAAGCCGCGGTGGCAGCCCCGAGCGCCGCCGCCGAAACACGATTGCACCAAGCCCACATCGGTCACGCATGCGCATCCCTTCCCGCTCAAAGCGGTTTCGCCGAAAGTGGAAAGCCGCCCGATCATTTTATACCATCACGTTTTCGCACGAAAGGTCGAATCCCCGCGCCGGATCAAGTCCGGGACGCATTAATTCTTCCGAAAATTCCGCCAGCAAGATGGCGGCGAAGATGGCCTGACGCCCGGCCGCAGCGGCCAGGACCGATTCCGAATGCTGATCTCATGCAAACGAAAAGCGCAAACGGCGGCGCTCGCTTGCACGAGCCCCGCCGCCGGCGTGATCGCGCCGATCGGCTGCGGTCGCGCATGACCGCGTGCCGACCGGCTATGCGGTCGCGAACTAATGCGTGACGATCGGCTGTCCGCTGGAGAAGTTGGTCTTCTTCTCCGACCAGGAGCCGCCCGGCGCGCCGCTGCGCAGCGGATCGATGGTCATCTTCAGCTCGTCGCCCGCCTTGAGGGTCTTGCTCGCCCAGCCTTCGCGCACCAGGGCGCTCGGGCTCGCGCCTTCGAGGTTCCAGGTCGTGGAGCTGCCGTCGGTGCCCTTCACCTCCAGCAGAATGAAGGTATGCGGGCTGGTGAACTTGAACTCCGTCACCGTGCCCTGCAACTCCATCGGATGATCGGTATCGAACATCGCGAAAGAGTGGTGCGCGAGCACTGCGCCGCCCGTCACCACCAGTGCAACGCCTGCCAACAAAGCCGTGCTTAACCGTCCCATGCGCGTCTCCCGTCTTGCTGCTTCACAATTGATGTTGATTGAGGCCAGCTTGGCCGTATTGGGCCAACTTGGCCAGCACTTCCGTCTTTGGAAGCCGCTTTTCTACCACATTCGCGCAGGCGGCGCTACATCCGCATCGAGCCTGTACAAGCCTTGCTCCGCGGTTCGGGCTGCCGCCGTCACGCCAAGTCGCGCCCGCCCGCCGTCCCCCCATACCCCGCCACCGCGGCGGCGAGGCGTTGCCATTCGGGCTCGCCGGCCGGCAGCCCGAACCGCAGCCAGGCGGCTTGGTGGGCGAACCGGCGCACCAGGATGCCGGCGCGCCCGAGATGGCGGAACAGCTCCGGCGCCGCCGGCACCTGCACCAGCCGGAACAGCGAGGTGCCGCCGACGACCCCAAGGCCTGCCCCGGTGAGGATTTGATCGAGCCGCCGGGCGGCATGGGCCAGACGCGTGCGGGTCGCCGCCGCCCAGGGTTCGTCCTGCAGCGCGGCCGCCCCGATCGCGATGGCGGGTCCGGCCACCGCCCAGGGCCCGAGCCCGGCCCGCAGCCGCGCCACGACCGCCGGAGCGGCGAGCGCGAAGCCGAGCCGCACCCCGGCGAGCCCGAAGAATTTTCCGAACGAACGCAGCACCACCACATTGGGCCGGGCGGCGTCCGGCGCCAGGCTGCCGGCGTCGGCGCAGACGTCCATGAAAGCCTCGTCGACCACCAAGAGGCCATGCGCCGGCAGCGCGTCTGGCGCAGGCCAGCAACGCTTGGCGCGGCACGATCCGGCCATCCGGATTGTTGGGATTGACCACGACCGCGAGCTCGACATTGCGCAGGCCGGCCAGGTCGGCGACCTCCGCCACCTGATGCCCGACATGAGCGGCGGCGCGGACATGCTCCGCATAGGTCGGGCCCAGCACCGCGGCGCGACCGGGCCGCACCAGCGCGGCGACCTGCGGCAGCAGGATCTGGGTGCCGGGCGCCGCCACCACATGGGCCGCCGAGGGAGCCCCATAGGCCCGCGCCGCAATGGCGGCCAGCCGGTCGAGCGCAGCCGGCTCGGGCAGCCGGGTGAACAGGTCGGGGCGCAATTGCGGGATCGGATACGGATAGGGATTGATCCCGGTCGACAGGTCGATGAAAGGTTCCGGGGCGCCCGGGAACAGAAGCCGCGCGGCGCCGAGATCGCCGCCATGCTGGATCGGCGCCGCATCCGATGACGCCGCATCCAATAAGACCGCATCCATGTCAGGCTCGATGGCCGCCGCACTCACCCTTCTCGCCCTCCTGCTCGAGCTCATGATCGGCTATCCGGATCGGCTCATGGCCATGATCGGCCATCCGGTGACCTGGATCGGCGCCCTGATCGGGGCCCTGGACCGCCGGCTCAACCGCGATACCGCGACCGCAGCGGCGCGACGGATGGCCGGAACGGTCACGGTTCTGATCCTCATCGCGGCGGTGGGCTCTGTCGCATTCATGGTCGAGCGCGGCCTGTCGGGGCTGCCGTTCGGTTGGGTCGTGGCGGCGCTGCCGGCCAGCACATTGCTCGCCCAGCGCAGCCTGCATCAGCATGTGGAGCGCGTCGCCGGCGCCCTCGAGACGGCCGGCATTGCGGCGGCCCGGCAGGCAGTATCGCATATCGTCGGGCCGCGACGCCGAACCGCTCGACCAAGCCGGCGTGGCGCGGGCCGCGATCGAGAGCCTGGCGGAGAATTTCTCCGACGGCGTGGTGGCGCCGGCCTTCTGGATGGCGATCGCAGGCCTGGCCGGCGCCGCCACCTACAAGGCGGTCAACACCGCCGACAGCATGATCGGCCATCGCACGCCGCGGCACGCGGCCTTCGGCTGGGCGGCCGCCCGGCTCGACGATCTCGTCAATCTGCCGGCATCGCGCCTTGTCGGCGCTGCTGATCATTGCGGCGGCCGGCCTCGCCAAGGGGGCCTCGGCCGCGCGGCGCCTGGCGCGCGGTCCGCCGCGACGCCGCGCGGCACCGCTCGCCCAATGCCGGCTATCCGGAAGCCGCCATGGCGGGCGCGCTCGGGCTCATGCTGGCCGGGCCGCGGCGCTATGGCGGCGTGCTGGTCGACGACGCCATGATGGGCGACGGCCGGCGCGCCGCCGATGCGGCCGACATCCGGGCGGCGCTTGCGCTCTACCGTCACGCCGACGCGATCCTGATCGGGCTCGTCGCGCTCATGCCTTGGCTTGTGGACCTTGGGTTCATCGCGCCAGGCTGAGGAGGCGATCGAGATCGATGTGGCGGGCGAGATGGGCGGCCAGCCGGTCGAGCGTCGCATCGATCAGCGCCTCATAGCGCGATGGCGCTCGGGCCGGCCGCGAAGCGCGCGAGCCAGGCCGCGCGCTGCCGGTCGTCGGCAAACAGGCCGTGGATGTAGGTGCCGATGACGCGGCCGTCGGCCGAGACCGCGCCCTCGGGCGTGCCGTCGGCGAGCCGCGCGAACGGCCGCGCGCAATCGGCGCCTTGCGTCACGCCGATATGCATCTCGTAGCCGCTGAACGGAACGCCATCGTGCGGTCGTGCCCTGCACCGGCTCGAGGCGCTTGTCGGCCGACAGCACCGTCTCGACCTCGAGCAGGCCGAGACCCGGCGACGTTGCCGGGCGGGCCCTCGATGCCGTCCGGATCGGCGATGCTGCGCGCCGAGCATCTGATAGCCGCCGCAGAGGCCGAGCACACGCCCGCCGCGCCGCACGATGCGCCGCGATGTCGATGTCCCAGCCCTGCGGCGCGCAGCGCCGCGAGATCGGCGATCGTCGCCTTGGAGCCCGGCAGGATGACGAGATCGGCATCGCCCGGCAGCGCCGCGCCTGGCCGCACCAGCATCAGGTCGACCGCCGGCTCCGCTTCGAGCGGATCGAGATCGTCGAAATTGGCGATGTGCGGCAGGATCGGCACCGCGATGCGCACGCCGCGCCTGCGGCTTGCGCGGCCGGCGCGCGATCGAGCGCCAGCGCATCCTCGGCCGGCAAGCGCGCGCGCGCCGCGCGAAGAACGGCACGAGGCCGAGCGGCTCCCAGCCGGTGCGCTGCGCGATCGTGCGCCATGCCGTCGTCGAACAGCGCCGGATCGCCGCGAAATTTGTTGACGATGAAGCCGCGCGACCAGCGCCGCGTCCTGCGGCGTCGATCACCGCCTTGGTGCCGACGAGGCTGCGCGATCACGCCGCCGCGGTCGATGTCGCCGATCAGCACGACCGGCACATCGGCCGCGCGCGCGAAGCCCATATTGGCGATGTCGTTGCGCGCGCAGGTTGATCTCCGACGGCGCTGCCGGCGCCCTCGACCAGCACCAGATCGGCCTCGCCTGCAGGCGGCGCGAAACTCTCGAGCACGAACGCCATGAGCTCGGGCTTGCAGCTTCTGATAGTCGCGCCGCCTTGGCGGTTCCGTAGACGCGGCCCTGCACCACGACCTGCGCCCCGACCTCGCTCTGCGGCTTGAGCAGGACCGGGTTCATATGCACGCTCGGCGGCGCGCGCGCGGCGCGCGCCTGCAGCGCCTGGGCGCGGCCGATCTCGCCGCCATCCGCCGTGACCGCCGCATTGTTGGACATGTTCTGCGGCTTGAACGGCCGCACCGTCAGGCCGCGGTTCGCGAAGGCGCGCGCCAGGCCGGCCACGATCAGCGATTTGCCGACGTCGGAGCCGGTGCCCTGGAACATGAGCGCGCGCGCCGCCACGGTCAGAACTCGATGCCGGCCTGCGCCTTCACGCCGGCCGCGAAATGGTGCTTCACCAGCGTCATCTCGGTGACCAGATCGGCGGCCTCGATCAGTTCGGGCTTGGCGTTGCGGCCGGTGACCACGACGTGCAGGCCGCTGCGGCGCGCCTGCGAGCGCTGCGACCACCGTCGTCGAGCGGAAGATATTCGTAGCGCAGCGCGATGTTGAGTTCGTCCAGAATGACCAGCCCGAAGCTCGGATCGGCCATCAGCTCGAGCGCCTTGCCCAGGCGCGTTCGGCCGCCGCGATGTCGCGCTCGCGGTCCTGCGTCTCCCAGGTGAAGCCCTCGCCCATGGTGTGCCAGGACACCCGGTCGCCGAAACGCTGCGAAGCGCGTCGCGCTCGCCGGTGTGCCAGGCGCCCTTGACGAATTGCACGACGCCGACCCGGTGGCCGCGGCCGAGCATGCGCAGCGCCAAGCCCGAAGGCCGCGGTGGATTTGCCCTTGCCGGTCCCGGTATGGACGATGAGCAGGCCCTTCTCGATGGTCTTGCCGGCGACCTCCGCGTCCTGCACGGCCTTGCGCTTGGCCATCTTGGCGCGATGGCGCTCGGCTTCGGCCTCGTCGACGGTGCTCATTGGCTGCACTCACGGTCATCCGCTTGGTCATTCTGTCGGGCGTCCTTTCACCACGAGGGGCAGTCCGGCCACCAGCAGCACCACGTGGTCGGCGCGGGCCGCGATCCGCTGGTTGAGAACACCCTGCAGGTCGCGGAAGCGGCGCGCCAGCGCATTGTCGGGCACGATGCCGGAGCCGACCTCGTTGGCGACCAGACAATCGGCGCATTCGCCTCCGCCAACGCCAGCTCGAGCCGATCGAGCTCCGCATCGACCCGCGCGTCCGCCATCATGAGGTTGGAGAGCCAGAGCGTCAAACAGTCGACCAGGATCGGGCGCCTGCGCGTGCGCCGCCAGCGCGCCGACGAGCTCACGCGGTGCCTCGACCGTGGTCCAGCCGGCGCCGCGGCGCGCCTTGTGGGCCGCGATGCGCGCCGCCATCTCGGCATCGAGCGCCTGCCCGGTCGCCACATAGATCCAGGGCGGCGGCAGCGCCGTGACGAGGCTCTCGGCATACCGGCTCTTGCCGGAGCGGGCGCCGCCGAGCACGAGCGTAAGCCGGGCGGCTCACAAATTGGGTTCCTGAACCGGGTTTCTCGGAACCAAGCCGGCCCGGTGGCCGACAAGGGTACGACTATAGCGGCCATCACCCCGGCTGCAAATAATTGGACCCCTGCCACCGTCCGTGCATACTTCAACAACTGACCGCGATGGAGCATCACGTGAACATCCGACCCATTCGCACCGAACAGGATCACCGCGCCGCGCTTGCCGAGATCGAGGCCTGCTGGGGCGCCCCGGACGGGAGCGAGGAGGGCGACCGGCTCGATGTGCTGGTCGCACTGGTCGAAAGCTATGAGGCGAAGCGCTGGCCGACTGAAAGCAACGAAAGCTTCGACCCGATCGACGTGCTCCGCTACGCAATCGATGAGCTTGGGCACAGCCAGCGCGAGCTTGCCGAACTCCTGGGCTCGCGTTCGCGTGCGTCGGAGATTTCTGGCGCGTCGTCGCGCCCTCACGGTCGACATGATTCACAAGATCAGCGAGGCTTGGAAAATTCCCGGCTGATCTGCTGGTTCGGCCTTAAAAGATTGAAACTGCGACATGACCGCGAAACGGCAGGTCATCAGGTGGTCCGATGCCAAGCCTCCTCATCGCTTGAACAGCCCCATGATCTTGCTTTCGCCAGCGTGTTGAAATGCAGATTGAAGCCGACCACCGCCGCCGAGGTGTCGGCCTTCACGTCGAGCTTGTCGGCTTTCACCGCGAACACCGTGAACAGATAGCGGTGCGGATGGTCGCCCTGCGGGCGGGCACGGGCCGCCATAGCCGGGCGCGCCGAAATCGGTGCGGGTCTTCAGCGCGCCGGCCGGCAGCTTGCCGCCCGCGCTGCCGGCGCCTTGCGCGAGCTCGCGTCACGTTGGCCGGAATGTTCACCACCAGCCAGTGCCAGAAGCCCGAGCCGGTCGGCGCGTCGGGGTCGTAGCAGGTGACGGCGAAGCTCTTGGTGCCCGCCGGCGCGCCGGACCACTTGAGATGCGGCGACTTGTTGCCGCCGGCGCAGCCGAAACCGAAATCGGCCGACAGGATGAAATCCTTCGGCAGATAGTCGCCGTCCTTGAAGCTGTTGCTGGTGACCGTGAACGCCATGTGGTGTCTCCTTCGCAAAGAATGCCCGGATCGAGCGCAACCTATGCCGGCTCTACGTCGCGATCTTACAGCCACGCGCGCGCTGAATGCTTGACGAAACGCACGCAGCCGGGTTATTCGGGAAATTGAAACTGGTGATTTGTGCCCCGACCTCGGACCTGTCCGTGGTCGGTTTTATTTTATGCGCGAGCGCATTCCAACGTCATCGGCAATCTCGCGACCCTTGCGCAGACTGCATGGCTCCGGGGCCAAACAGCGGCAGCTTATCGGGTTCCGCATTGTTCTTTACAATGAGAGCAACGCTGGAGCCATGCGTTTTTGATTGGCCTTTCGCGGGGAAGGTCCGGTGCTGCCGGAATTTCATCCGCATTGACAAGGCCCCGACGAGAGCCGTTAAGTGCTCGCGATCGACGGTCTCTCACGTGAGAGCGAACAGGGAACGCGGTGAACGAACAGGAGCGTGAGCTCCTGGTTCCGATTCCGCAGCTGCCCCCGCAACTGTAAGCGGCGAGCCCGAACCACTGAGCCACTGGGACTTCCCGGGAAGGCGGTGACGGGCACAGACCCGCGAGCCAGGAGACCTGCCGTCGATTTGGTCGTGAGCCGGGCGGGGTGCCTCGGCGCCAGGTCGATTTGCGTCCTGCACCCGGCTTGGGAACTGATCGGGTCCCGGCGGAGACGCGCGGGTGGGATTCAACGACAACAGCGCTCGTGAGGACGGCGGCCAGGCGGCGCAAGCGGGCGCGGCGGGCGACGTCGCCACCATCTATGTGTGTATCACCTGCCGGGGTCCGGCCGGACTGGTGCGCGATCCGCTGCCCGGCGCGCTGCTGGCAGATGCTACGGTGCAGGCGGCGGCCGGCAGCGGCATCACGGTGCGGCCGATTCGTTGCCTCGCCAATTGCTCGCGCGGCCCGAGCGCCGCCATGCGGGCGAACGGCTCCTGGACCTACATTTTCGGCGGCCTCGACCCGGCCTGCGCGCCCGCACTGGTCGCGGGCGCCCGCATGCTGGCGGAAGCGCCCGACGGCATCCTGCCCTGGCGTGGCCGCCCCGACGTGCTCAAGCGCGGGCTGTGCGCCCGCACACCCCCGCTCGACTTCATAGAGGCTCAAGAATGAATGCTTCGCTCAAGCGCGTACCCTGCACGATCGTCACCGGCTTTCTGGGCGCCGGCAAGACCACGCTCATCCGCCACGTGCTCGAGAACGCGCGCGGCAAGAAGCTCGCCGTGATCGTCAACGAATTCGGCGACGTCGGGGTCGACGGCGAAGTGCTCAAGGGTTGCGGCGACGCCGCCTGCCCGCAGGACAATATCGTCGAGCTCGCCAATGGCTGCCTGTGCTGCACGGTCGCGGACGAATTCATCCCGGCGCTCGACACCATCCTGGCACGGTCGCCCGATCACATCGTGATCGAGACCTCGGGCTTGGCACTGCCCAAGCCGCTGGTGCAGGCCTTCCTGTGGCCCGCCATCCGCAACCGCGTGACCGTCGATGGCGTCATCGCGGTGGTGGACGGAGTGGCGCTCGCCGAGGGCCGCGTCGCCGCCGATCTCGAGGCGCTGGCGCGCCAGCGCGCCGCCGACAATGCGCTCGAGCACGACAATCCGATCGAGGAGGTGTTCGAGGACCAGGTCGCCTGCGCGGATTTGGTGGTGGTCAACAAGCGCGACCTCATCGACGGCGCCGGCGCCGATCGGGCCCTGGCGGCCATCGCGGGCCTGTTGCCGCGCGCCGTCAAGGTCATCCTGGCGAGCGGCGGCCGGATCGATCCCGCCGCGCTCTTGGGCCTCGCGCTCGGCAGCGAGGACGACATCGAGAACCGCCGCACCTGGCACGACCAGGAGGAAGCCCACGACCACGACGATTTCGACTCGTTCGTGGTGCCGCTGCCCGAGATCGCCGATCCGAACGCGCTCGCCGCCCGCGTCGGCGCCCTGCCGGAGCAATTCGACGTGCTGCGCGTGAAGGGCTTCGCGGCCGTCACAGGCAAGCCGATGCGTCTCTTGGTGCAGGCGGTCGGCGCCCGCGTCACCCATCAATACGATCGGGCCTGGGGCGCGGGCGAAGCGCGCGCCGGCGCCCTGGTGGTCATCGGCCGCAAGGGCTTCGATCGCGCGGCGGTCGCGCGCTCATTGCTGGGCTGATGCATGCACCTCCTGACCACATCCTCCACCGCGCTGGACGATCTGGTCGAGCCGGTCGATCTGCGCCAACCGCCCGGCGACCTGGTGGTGCTGTCGTTCGCGGACAGTGATCTCGCCGGCCTCGCGGCCGCCTGGGCGCTGGAGCGCGACGCGCTGCCGAGCCTGCGGCTCGCGCACTTGCGCGATCTGCGCCATCCCATGTCGGTCGATCTGTGGATCGAGCGGGTCGGCACCCATGCCAAGGTGATCCTGGTGCGACTGCTCGGCGGTCTCGACTGGTGGCGCTACGGTATCGAGCGGCTCTCGGTCCTGGCCCGCGAGCGCGGCATCGTGCTCGCGGTGCTGCCGGGCGAGGACCGCGACGACCCGCGGCTCGCCGCCGCCTCCACGCTTTCGCCGGGCGAGCTCGACATCCTGCTCGCCTTCTTCCGCGAAGGCGGTCGCGAGAATCTGCGCAGCCTGCTGCGCGCTCTCGCCGGTCATGCCGGCAGCGCTCTCGATTGCGCGCCGCCGCAGCCGGTGCCGCGCATGGCCGGCTACCTGATGCGCGAAGGCGCCGTGGATCTCGATGCCCTCATGGCGACGCTGCCGCCCGGCCGCCCGGTGGTGCCGATCGTGTTTTATCGCTCGATGCTGCTCGCCGCCGACATGGCGCCGATCGATGCGCTGTGCGAGGCGCTCGCGGCCCGCGGACTGGCGCCGGCACCGCTGCTCGTGACCCGCCTCAAGGATCCGGATGCCGCCGCGTTCATGACGCACGCGCTGGCGCGGCTCGATCCCGCCGTGATCGTGTGCACCACCGCGTTCGCGGCCGGCGGCAATCCGGGCGAGCCCACCCCGCTCGATGGGCCGGACGTCCCGGTGCTGCAAGTCATCGTGGCGTCCACCAAGCGGGCGGCCTGGTGCGAGAGCCCGCGTGGCCTGGGCGCCGCCGATCTGGCCATGAACGTCGTGTTGCCGGAGCTCGACGGCCGCATTCTGGCCGGCGCCGTTTCGTTCAAGCATCCGCTGCCCCCCGATGCCGGCCTCGCCTTCACGGCGCTGATCAACCAACCGGAGCCGGACCGCATCGCCATGGTGGCGGAGCGGGTGGCGGCGCTGGTGCGGTTGCGCACGACGCCGCCGCGACGCACGGCGGATCGCGATCCTGATGCCGGATTATCCGGGCGCGCCCGGACGCACCGGCTACGCGGTCGGCCTCGACGTGCCGCAAAGCGTGGTCGCGTTGCTCGCTGATCTCGCCGCCGCCGGCTACGTGGTCGGTGACGCGCCACAAACGGCGCGGCCGCTGCTCGATGCGCTGAGCAGGCCGCTCGCCGATGCGGCGCTGCCGCTCGCAGATTATGCACGGCTGCTGGCGCAGCTGCCGGCCGAGATCGCCGCGCGCATCAACGCGGCTTGGGGCGAGCCTGCAGCCGATTCCGATTTCCGCGACGGCGCGTTCCGATTTCGTGCGCAGGGCTTCGGCAACATCACGGTGGCCCTGCCGCCGGATCGCGGGCGGGCGAACGATCGCCGCGCCAACTATCACGATCCCGCCTTGCCGCCGCGCCATGCGCTCATCGCCTTCGGGCTCTGGCTGCAGCACGCCCACCGGGTCGACGCCATCGTCCATATGGGCGCGCATGGCACGCTCGAGTGGCTGCCCGGCAAAGCGGTGGCGTTGAGCGCGTCCTGCTTTCCGCAGGCCGTGGTGGGAGCGTTGCCGGTCTTCTATCCGTTCATCGTCAGCAACCCGGGCGAGGCCGCGCAAGCCAAGCGCAGGATCGCGGGCGTCACCATCGGCCACCTGCCGCCCCCGCTGGTCGAGGGCGAATTGTCCGGCGCCGCCCGCGATCTGGAACGCCTGGTCGATGAATACGCCCAGGCCGACGGCCTCGACCCGCGTCGCCGCCAGCGCTTGGCGGCCCTGATCGTTGAAACCGCGCAACGCAATGGACTTGCCGGCGAAGCCGGCATCGACCGCGCCACCGGCCCCGACGAAGCCCTCAAGCGCATCGATGCCTGGCTCTGCGATCTGAAGGATCTCAGCATCAAGGATGGCCTGCACGTGTATGGGCGCACACCGCCGCCCAGCAACGCGGCCCACCCCCTCCCCCTGCAAGGGGGAGGTGAAGAATCGGCGCACGCGGAACGCACCGCCCTCCTGGCCGCGCTCGACGGCCGGCGCGTCGCGCCCGGCCCGGCCGGCTCGCCCACACGCGGACGGCGCGACGTGCTGCCCACGGGACGCAATCTCTACACCGCCGATCCCCGCATGTTGCCGACCCCGACCGCCATGGACATGGGCGCGCTCGCGGCCGACGAGGTGATCCGCGCGCACCAGCAGACCCACGGCGAGATGCCGCGCGCCCTCATGGTCGATCTGTGGGGCAGCGCCACGCTGCGCACCGGCGGCGAGGAGATCGCCCAGAGCCTCGCCTACCTGGGCTGCCGGCCGACCTGGGACCATGGCACCGGCCGGGTGACCGGCGTCGAGGTGCTGACGCTGGCCCAAATCGGGCGCGCCCGCATCGATGTCACCTGGCGCATCTCCGGACTGTTCCGCGATCTGTTTCCGGCCCAGATCGCGCTCCTGGATGCGGCCGTGCAGGCGGTGGCCGCACGCCAGGAAGACGACACCGACAATCCGCTCGCGCAGGCGCGTCGGGAGAACGCCGCCGAAAATAACGCTCGCGCGCATTTTCGGTACTGCGCCGGGCGCCTACGGGGCCGGCGTCGCCGACCTGATCGGGCGCGACGCCGAGCGCGCGCAGATCGCCGCCGCCTATCTGGATGCCGGCTCGCATGCTTACGGAGGTGCGCAGGGCGACGGCGCGGCATCTCCGGGCGCCTTCGCGCGCCGGGTGGCGAGCGCCGATCTGCTGGTGCATCCGGGCGATGATCCGGCCCGCGATCTGCTCGAAGGCGCCGAGGATGTGTCCTTCGTGGGCGGCTTTGCGGCGGCCGCAGCCGCGCTCGGCCGTGCTCCCGATTTGGTGATGCTCGACCTCACCGATCCGCAGCGCCCGCGCGCGCGGCCGCTTTCAGCCGCGCTCGCCCGTATCGTGCGGGCGCGTGCCGTGAGCCCGCGCTTCATCGAAGGCCAGATGCGCCACGGCGCCCGCGGCGCCGCCGAGCTGGCCGAGACCGTCGACCGCCTGGTGGACTTTGCCCAGACCACGGACGCGGTGCCGAGCGAGCTGCTCGATCTGGTGCACGAGGCCTATCTGGTGGACCCACGCGTGCGCGCATTTCTGCTGCGGGAGAATCCGGCCGCGGCCGGCGCCATCGCGGAGCGGCTCGCAAGCGCGCATCGGCGCGGGCTCTGGCATCCGCGCCGCAACGATATCGCGGCCGACCTCGAGGCCTTGCGGGCGGAGGCAGGAGCATGAACGCCGAAACGACTGCACCGCGCCGCCGCGGCGCCTGCCCGGGCCTGAGCGCGCCGATGCAAACCGGCGACGGATTGCTGGCGCGGCTCTCGACCGGAGCCACCATCGGGCTCGACGCCGCCAACGCCCTGTGTGCGGCGGCGCGCCGCCACGGCAACGGCATCATCGAGATCACGGCGCGCGGCAGCATCCAGGTTCGCGGTTTGACCAGCGCGTCGGCTGCGGCATTTGCCGACACGGTGGCGGCGCTCGCCATCGACGCGGCCGACGGCGTTCCGATCCTCACCGATCCGCTCGCCGGGCTCGCGCCCGCATCCCGCGATCGACGCCCATGCGCCCGCCGCGGCGCTGCGGCAACGGCTCGCCGCATCATCCTTTGCGGATCTGCTGGGGCCGAAAGTCTCGGTCGTGATCGACGGCGGGTCTGCGCTCCATCTCGATGCGGTGCGGGCCGATCTGCGGCTGCGCGCCGACTCGGAGCTCGCCGGATGGCACGTGGCCCTGGGCGGCGACGCGAAGAGCGCCACGCCGATCGGTTTGGTCGCCGCAACCGACGCGGTCGAAACCTCGATGCGGCTGATCGAGAACCTGGCGCAGCATGGCCCGCAGATGCGCGCGCGCGACGTCGTTCTCCGCTATGGACCCGGAGACTTCCGGTCCGCGATCGCGGACTTGTTGATCGAGGCCTCCAATCCGCTCGCACGGCCGCCGTCGGATCCCGTCGGCCTCCATCCGTTGGGTGACGGCAGCGTGGCGCTCGGTGTCGGTCTCGCGTTCGGACACACCGATGCGGACGCGCTCGCCGGCCTGATCGAGGCCGCCGCGCGCGCCGGCGCCGGCGGTCTGCGCACCGCGCCGGGGCGCGCGCTCCTCGTCATCGGGGTCGCCGCCGACACTTCGCCGGCGTTGGCCGCACGGGCCGAGAGCCTCGGCTTCATCACCCGCCGCGACGATCCGCGCCGCAATATCGTGGCCTGCGCCGGTGCCCCGATTTGCGCCGCGGCGGAAATCCCCGCCCGCACGCTCGCGCCGCTGATCGTGAGCGCGGCCGCCAATCTCCTCGACGGGTCGTTGACGCTTCATCTCTCGGGCTGCCCCAAAGGCTGCGCGCATCCGGGCGCCTGCGCGCTCACGATCGTGGGCAACCAGAGCGGCTGCGGTCTCGTGGTCGACGGCTCCGCCCGCCACCAAGCGGCCGTCACCGTCGCAGTCCCTGATCTGCCGGTTGCCCTTGCCGGCATCGCCCGCGAGGCCGCGCGTCTCGCGCCGGCCGGGCGAGAGCCTCCGCCGACACGCTCGCCCGCCTCGGCGCCGCGCAGGTCGCGACAATTTTCGTGCGCCCGGGAGCCGTTTCCCATGGCTGAGCCGCTCGCCTATCTGCGCGATGGCGCCGCCATCTACGAGCGCTCGTTCGCCATCATCCGGGCGGAGGCGGATCTGGCGGCGTTCTCGCCGCAGGAGGCCGACATCGTGGTGCGCATGATCCATGCCTGCGGTCTGGTCGAGGCGGCGCGGCACATTGTTTTCGGCGGCGATCTGGTGGGCGCGGCGCGCCGAGCACTCGCGGCCGGCGCCCCGATCCTGTGCGACGCCGAGATGGTGGCGCACGGGGTCACGCGCGCCCGGCTGCCGGCGCGCAACGAGGTTCTCTGCATGCTGCGCGATGCGCGCGTGCCGGCGCTGGCGCAGCGGCTCGCCACCACCCGCTCGGCCGCCGCATTGGAGCTGTGGTCCGATCGACTGGCCGGCGCCGTGGTGGCGATCGGCAACGCCCCGACCGCTTTGTTCCGTCTGATCGAGATGCTCGCCGGCGGCGCCCCCAAGCCGGCCGCCATCATCGGGGTTCCGGTCGGGTTCGTGGGTGCGTCCGAATCCAAGGCGGCGCTCGCCGCCGATCCGCACGGCGTGCCGTTCCTGGTGGTGCGCGGCCGCATGGGCGGCAGCGCCATGGCGGCGGCGGCCGTCAATGCCTTGGCGAGGGCCGGACTGTGAGCGGGCGTCTCATCGGGGTCGGGGTCGGGCCCGGCGATCCCGAGCTCATGACCCTCAAGGCCGCGCGGGCGCTCGCGCAAGCCGACCTCGTGGTCCACTTCGCCAAGACCGGAGCCACCAGCCACGCCCGCACCATCGCGGCCGGCCACCTGCGCCCCGGCACCCCGGAGCTGCCGCTGTTCTACCCGATGACCAGCGAGCAGCCGCGCGACGGCATCGTCTATCGGGAGGCGCTGCGCGATTTCTACGACGGCGCGGCCGCCACGCTGGCGGCAGAGCTCGACGCCGGCCGCGCGGTCGCGGTGATCTGCGAAGGCGATCCCATGTTCTACGGCTCCTACATGCATCTGCATGTGCGGTTGGCGCCGCGCTATCCGACGCAGGTCATCGCCGGCGTGACCGGCATGTCGGGCTGCTGGTCGGCGGCCGGCGCCCCGATCGCGCAGGGCGACGATGTCTTCATGGTGCTGCCCGCGACATTGCCGGAGCCCGAGCTGGAGCGGCGCCTCAAGGATGCGGACGCCGCGGTGGTGATGAAGCTCGGCCGGCATCTGCCCAAGATCCGGCGCACGCTGGCGCGCGCCGGGCGGCTCGAGCGCGCCATCTATGTGGAGCGCGGCTCGACCGCGGCCGCCGTGATGATGCGGCTCGCCGACAAGCCGGATGATGCCGCGCCCTATTTCGCGATCGTGCTGGTGCCCGGATGGGAGGACCGTGCATGAGCGGGCGACTCGCCGTCATCGGGCTCGGTCCCGGCGATGGCCGCTATGTCACGCCGGAAGCGCAGGCCGCGCTCGCGGGCGCGCAGGCGCTCTACGGCTACGGCCCCTATCTGGATCGGATTCCGGTGCGGGACGGCCAGAGCCGGCATGCTTCCGACAACCGGCAGGAAGGCACGCGCGCCGCGGCGGCGCTGCGCCATGCGGCCGCCGGCGCCAGTGTCGCCATGGTGTCGGGCGGCGATCCGGGCGTTTTCGCCATGGCGGCCGCGGTCTGCGAGGAGCTCGCGGCCGGACCTGCGGCCTGGCGCTCCCTCGATGTCGCCATCGTGCCCGGCGTCACCGCCATGCTGGCGGTGGCGGCGCGGGTCGGCGCCCCGCTCGGCCATGATTTCTGCGCCTTGTCGCTCTCCGACAATCTCAAGCCGTGGGAGCTGATCGAGCGCCGCCTCGATGCCGCCGCCGGAGCCGGCTTCGTGATCGCGCTCTACAATCCGATCTCGCGCGCGCGGCCCTGGCAGCTCGGGCGCGCCTTCGAGCGCCTGCGCGGCCTGCTGCCGCCATCGACCCCGGTGGTGTTCGGGCGCGCGGTCGGACGCTGCGACGAGCAAGTGAGCATCACGACGCTCCAGGATGCCGATCCGAACGCGGCCGACATGGCCACGCTCTTGATCGTGGGGTCGCGCGAGACGCATTTGATTGAACGACCCGGCCTCCCTTCGCTGGTCTACACCTCGCGGTCAGCGCAGGGCTCAAGCGCATGATCGATCCACGCGACCGCATCCTCGACCGTCTCCACGGCCGGCACCGCGGGCAGCGTGGGCCGCTGCAACATGATGACTTGCAGGCCGAGCGCGCGTGCCGCCGCGATCTTGCCATAGGTGGCCTCGCCGCCGCTGTTCTTGGCGACCACGATCTCGATGCCATGCGCGACCAAGAGCGCATGATCGTCCGCTTGCCGAAACGGACCGCGTCCGACGACGTAGCGCGCATGCGGCACCCGCAACGGCGGCTCGACCGGATCGACGCTGCGCACCAGATAATGATGCTGCGGCGCCGCGACGAACGCCGCGATCTCGTTGCGCCCGAGCGCCAGGAAGACGCGGCGCGGCGCATCGCCCAGTGCCCGCACGGCCGCGCCCGCATCGGCGACCTCGCGCCAGCGATCGCCCGCGACCGCGACCCAGGGCGGACGCCGCAGCGCCAGCAGCGGCACGCCTGCGGTCTGGGCGGCCCGCGCCGCATTGGCCGCGATGATGGCCGCATACGGATGGGTGGCGTCGATCAGCGCGTCGATCCGCTCCGCCGCCAGATGGGCGCCAAGTCCCTGCGCGCCCCCGAAACCGCCCACGCGCACCGGCACCGGCTGCGCGGCCGGATGGGCGGTGCGGCCCGCGAGCGACAGCGTTACCGCGAGATCGTGGCGTCCGGCGAGGCGCTGCGCCAGCTCTCTCGCCTGCGTGGTGCCGCCCAGAATGAGGATGCGTCGCATGTCGCGCCTTGATGTGATGGCGCACCACAGTGCCGCAGCGCCGCGCTGGCTGTCCATCGTCGGCATCGGGGAGGACGGGATCGAAGGCCTCTCGGCGGTGGCGCGTGGGCTCGTGTCCGACGCCGAGATCGTGTTCGGCGGCAAGCGCCATCTCGCCCTTGCGGCTGCGCTCATCCGCGGCGCGGCGCGGCCCTGGCCATCGCCGTTCGAGGACGGTGTCGCGCAAGTGCTGGCGCAACGCGGCCGACAGGTTTGCGTGCTCGCCTCCGGCGATCCCTATCACTACGGCATCGGCGCCGTGCTGGCGCGGCATGTGGCGCCGGCCGAGACCCTGGTGGTGCCGGCGCCTTCAGCCTTTAGTTTGGCGGCCGCGCGGCTCGGCTGGCCGCTCGCCGAATGCACGCTCGTCTCGCTGCACGGCCGCGAGCTCGATCGCCTGCGTCCGCATCTGCAGCCCGGCGCCCGCGTGCTGGCGCTGACCTCCGATGGCGACGGCCCCGCCGCGCTCGCCGGATTGCTCGCGACCGCCGGCTTCGGGCCGTCGCGTCTCACCGTGCTGGAGGCGCTGGGCGGGCCGCGCGAGCGCCTGCGCGCCACCACGGCGGCGGCCTTCTGTTTCGGCGCGACCGATCCGCTCAACACCGTGGCGATCGAGGTCGTGGCGGCGGAGGGAGCACGCATCATCGCGCGCGCCCCCGGCCTGCCCGATGCGCTGTTCGAGCATGACGGCCAGATCACCAAGCGCGAGGTGCGGGCCGTGACGCTGTCGTCGCTGGCGCCGCGGCGCGGCGAGCTGATGTGGGACGTGGGGGCCGGGGCCGGATCGGTCGCGATCGAATGGATGCTGGCCGATCCATCGCTGCGCGCCGTCGCGATCGAGGCGCAGGCGGAACGCGCCGCGCGCATCGCCCGCAACGCGGCAAGCTTCGGGGTGCCGGGGCTCGAGATCGTCCAGGGCACGGCGCCGGCCGCGCTCGCCGGATTGCCTTCGCCCGATGCGATCTTCGTCGGCGGCGGCGCCAGCGATGAAGGCGTGCTCGAAACCGTGTTGAGGGCGCTGCGCCCCGGCGGACGCCTGGTGGTCAATGCCGCCACCCTGCAGACGGAAGCGTTGTTGCTGGCGCGCTATGGCGACCTGGATGGGGAGCTGATCCGCATCGCGATTTCGCGCGCCGATGCGGTCGGCAGCATGACGAGCAGCCTGCGGGTTTGGCGCCCCGCCATGCCGGTCACGCAATGGCGATGGGTGAAGCCATGATGGTGGCGGGCATCGGATGCCGGCGCGGCACCTCGGCTGCGGCGATCGAAACCGTGATCGCGGCCGCGCTCGCACAGGCCGGATTGCCGCGCCGGATGCTCGACGCCATCGCGGCGCCGGCCGCCAAGGCGGACGAGCCCGGTATCGTGGCTGCCGCAGCCACGCTCGGGGTGCGGCTCGTCCTGGTTCCGCAACCCGATCTCGAGAGCGCGAGCAGCCGCACCGAGACCCATTCGCAACGGGTGATGAAGCTGATGGGCGTGCCATGCGTGGCGGAAGCAGCCGCACTCGCGGCCGGCGGTCCGGCCGCCCGCCTGGTGGTGCCGCGGATCGTGATCGGTCCCGCCACTTGCGCATTGGCGAGACCGGAGCGCACGGAGGCCGCGCCGTGACGGTGCATTTCATCGGTGCCGGACCGGGCGCGGCCGATCTCATCACGTTGCGCGGCCGCGACCTCATCGCGCGCTGCCCGGTCTGCCTTTATGCGGGCTCGATCGTGCCGCCCGAATTGCTGGTGCATTGTCCTGCCCGGCGCCCGCTTGATCGACACCGCCCCGCTCACGCTCGATGAGATCGAGGCGGAATTCGTGCGCGCGCATGCGGCCGGGCTCGAGGTGGCGCGGCTGCAGTCGGGCGATCTGTCGATCTACAGCGCGCTGGCGGAGCAAATCCGCAGGCTCAACCGGCGCGGCATTCCCTACACGGTCACGCCCGGCGTCCCGGCCTTCGCGGCCGCCGCGGCCGCCATCGGGGTCGAGCTCACGGTGCCGGAAGTCGCACAAAGCCTGGTGTTGACCCGCATGCCGGGCCGCGCCTCGCGCATGCCGGAAAGCGAGCGCCTCGCCGTGTTCGCGGCCAGCCGGGCGACGCTCGCCATCCATCTGGCGATCCACCGGCTCGAAGCCATCGTGGCCGAGCTCACGCCCTTCTACGGCGCCGATTGTCCGGTCGCCGTGGTGGTGCGGGCGAGCTGGAGCGATGAACGCATCCTGCGCGGCACGCTCGGCGATATCGCGGCCCAAGTCGCCGCCGCGCCGATCGAGCGCACCGCGCATCGTGTTGGTCGGACGCGCGCTTAAGGCCGAGGATTTTCGCGACAGCGCGCTCTACGACCCGGACTATCGCCGCCGCTTCCGCGGAGGCGCGCCATGATGGCGTCAACGGCGGCGCGCGGCCGACCAGATTTCCGTCGCGATCGAACACCACGGTGTCGAGCGCGATCCCGCTGCCTTCCAGCACGCGCGCCGCGACCGCGCGGGCGGCTTGCGCGACCGCATCGCCGAGCCCGATCCGCTGCGCCTGCGCATGCCCGAAGGCCTCGGCCGCGGTGTTGGCCGCGATGATGCGGGCGCACAAGGCCGCGCTGCCGCCGGCCGTCTGGGCGAGACCGGCGAGCGCCGCCAGATCGACCTCGCCGCGCTTGGAATGAAGATCGAGCAGGCCCTGCGCCAGCTTGGTCATCTTGGCGACGCCGCCCGCGATGGTGATCCGCGGCACCGGATGGGCGCGGGCAATATTTGAGCATGCCGCCCACGAAGTCGCCCATGTCGATCAGCGCCGGCTCGGGCAGATCGTAAAGCTTGCGCACCGCCGCCTCCGAGCTCGCCCCGGTGGCGCCCGCGATGTGGGTGAGCCCGGCGGCGCGCGCCACGTCGATGCCGCGATGGATCGAGGCGATCCAGGCCGAGCAGGAATACGGCACCACGATGCCGGTGGTGCCGAGGATCGACAGGCCGCCCACGATGCCCAGACGCCCGTTGAGGGTCTTGCGCGGCGAGTGCCTCGCCGCCGGGAATTGCGATCTCGACCTCGACATCGCCGCTTGTGCGCGCGCGCCGCGACCTCCTCGATGGCGCCGCGGATCATGCGGCGCGGCACCGGATTGATGGCGGGTTCGCCGGGCGGCATCGCCAGGCCCGGCACGCGTGACCGTGCCGACGCCCGGACCGGCCCGGAAGGTGACGCCGCTGCCGGGCGCGCCGGCCCGCACGGTCGCCACGATCAAGGCGCCGTGGGTGACGTCCGGATCGTCGCCCGCATCCTTGATGATCCCGGCGCTGGCCGCGCCGGCATCGCGGCGGCTGAGCGCCAGCGCAAAGGCGACACGCTCCCCGCGCGGCAAGGTCACCTCGACCGGATCGGGAAATTCGCCGGTCAGCAGCGCCGCAAACGCCGCCTTGGCGGCCGCCGTGGCGCAGGCCCCGGTGGTCCAGCCCCGGCGCAGCGGGCGATCCGGCGTGGTCGGCTCGACTGTCATGGGGTTGCGTATAGTCCGTGGCGCCGCGAGCGTCACGATCGAGGCTCAAGGTGAGCGGGCGCGGCCTCATCGTGGCGGCTCCGCGTTCGGGCGCCGGCAAGACCGTGATCACGCTCGCGCTCCTGGCCGCGCTCAGGCGGCGCGGCATTGCGGTCAAGGCCGCCAAGACCGGGCCCGACTACATCGATCCGGGCTTTCATGCGGCGGCGACCGGGGCTGCGGGCTGCAATCTCGACAGCTGGGCGATGCCGCCGGCGCTGCTCGACGCCCTGGTGGCGGAAGCCTCGAGCGACGCCGAAATCCTCGTCATCGAAGGCGTCATGGGCCTGTTCGACGGCGTGGCCGGATCGCCCGGCCGGTGCGGGACCACCGCCGATCTGGCGGCCCGCTTCGCGCTGCCGGTCGTGCTGGTGCTGGATGTGGCCGGACAGTCCCAGTCGGCGGCGGCCGTGCTGCGGGGCTTCGCCAGCCATGACCCGGCGGTGCGCATCGCCGGCGTGATCCTCAACCGGGTCGGCAGCGAGCGGCATCGGGCCCTGGTGAGCGAGGCGATCGCGGCCTTGCGCCGGCGCCGATTCCGATTCTCGGTTCCGTTCCGCGCGCCGCCGCGCTGGAGCTGCCCGAGCGCCATCTCGGCCTGGTGCAGGCCGGCGAGCATGCTGATCTCGACCGCTGGCTCGATCGCCTCGCCGACCTGGCGGAACAGCACATCGATCTCGATGCCGTGCTGGCCGCCGCGGCGCCATTCTGCGATTCCCCGTAGCGCCCCCGACCGCCGCGCTGCCGCCGCCCGGCCAGCGCATCGCGCTCGCGCGCGATCAGGCCTTCAGCTTCGTCTATCCGCATGTGCTCGACGGCTGGCGGCGCGCCGGGGCCGAGATCGTGGCCTTCTCGCCGCTCGCCGACGAGCCGCCGCCGGAG
This sequence comes from uncultured Acidobacteriota bacterium, assembly GCA_963843265.1. GTDB lineage: Bacteria > Acidobacteriota > Terriglobia > Acidiferrales > UBA7541 > Acidiferrum. The sequence continues at coordinate 333,413 of CAWJJR010000016.1, forward strand.
AATTGCGATGCCGGCTGGCTGCCCGGCGGATATCCGGAGCTGCATGCCGGCGCGCTCGCGGCTGCGGCCCGGTTTCGTGCCGGACTGGTGCGGTTTGCGCAGACCCGGCCGGTCCATGGCGAATGCGGCGGCTACATGGTGCTGGGCCAAGGCCTCACCGACGCGCAGGGGGAGCGCCACGCCATGACGGGACTGCTCGGGCATGCGACCAGCTTCGCGCAGCGCAAGCTGCAGCTCGGCTATCGGGAGGCGCGGCTGCTCGCCGACAGCCCGCATCGGATCAGCCGGCAGCGCGGTGCGCGGCCACGAGTTCCATTATGCGACCCTGATCTCGTCCGGCGACGATGCGCCGCTCGCCGATCTCATGGACGGCCAAGGCCGCGCGCTCGGCCCTTGCGGCGGCCGGCGCGGATGCGTCACCGGCACTTTCTTCCACGCCATCGCACGGGTCTAGCTGACGGAGTGTGCATCGCAACACTCGACACTATGTTGATCTTGCGGTGGCCGAGGGCGTCGAGTTGTCAAAGCTCACCAACCCACGCCGGGGCGAAAGTGCGTGCTCGCGGTTACCCGTCTTCGCGGATTGGCGGGTTTTGCAGATACCCGCGCGTTATAAATCAATGGGTTAGGCCAAAAGGTCTTCACTACGGCGGAGTGGTTTGGGTGACGGCCGCGGCGGTGATCTTGGGCGGCGGCTGCGACGGCAGGTGAGCTTGAGGTGGTCGATCAGCAGCTGCAGCTCGGGTTCGGGTTGGGTGTAGCGGGTGAGCACGATCTCGCGCCCGTCGGTGGTCGGCAGATGGACGTCGATCATCTGGACGGCGGCGAACTTTTCCAGCGCGCTGCGCGCGGTCAGTCCCGGCGCCAGAGCATGAAGCCGGCGCGTCAGCGTGATCTGCAGGCAATAGGCCAGAAAGGCGATGAAGATATGGGCTTCGATCCGCTTTTCGTCGTGATGGAAGATCGGGCGGATCGCCAGGTCGCCTTTGAGGTTCTTGAACGCCTCTTCGACGGCGACGAGCTGCATGTAGTATTGCCAGAGCTGCGCGGGATCATTGTCGGTGAGATTGGTGCGCAACAGATAGCGGCCTTCGCGTCGCCTGGCCGTTCGCAGTTTCTTGCGATTGAGGGCGAAGGTGAAGCTCGGGCGCTCCTTGTCGATCTCGATATCGACCAGACGCCATGCGGTCGGCGCTTTGGAGCGCGCGCCGCCGAGTTTCATCAGCATCTCTTCGCGCTAGATGTCCATAGCGGCGAGTTTGCCGGAGCCGCTTCCACAGCCATTTCAACTGCCGCCGCCGCATCGCGCGTTCCTTGGCGACGCGATCGTCGCTTTGGGCGAAGACGTAGAGTTCGTCGTCCTCGGCCAGCAGTTTGACCTCCACGCCCTCCCGCGCCTTCTGCCAGGGCTTCTCCAGCAGATGCTTCTCCAGCCGGTTCAGGCGGCCCTTGGGCGTTCCCACCAGATATTGCACCGGCGGATCGCTGGCGCGCATCTCGGCCAGCACCGCCTCGGTGGGCACGCCGCGATCCATCACCCAGACGCGCCGCGCCTTGCCGTATTGCTGTTCGATCTTGCTCAGGAACATCCGCAGCGTCTTGCTGTCGGCGGTGTTGCCGGGCAGCACCTCATAGGCCAGCGGCAAGCCGTCGGGCGTGACCACCAGCGCGATCACCACTTGCGGGCAGTCCGGCCGCTTGTCGCGGCTGTAGCCGTGGCGGCGCTTGGCTGCCTTCCGGCAAGTCCGAGGCGTTGACCTCGAAGTAGGTGCTGGTCAGATCATACAGCAGCACGTCGAAATCGGCGTTGAACAGATCGCGCCAGCGCTCCGACCAGATGCGAGAACAGCGCCTCCTTGTGTGCCAGCAGCAGATCGTGGCAGGCATAGAGCTTGTGCTCTTCCGCCAAGCCGAAATCCGGCCCCAGCAGATCGGCCATCGCGCTGTTGCCGAACCATTCGCGATGCAGCCGCCACTCGCTGCCCGGCGCGATCAGCCGGTAGGTCGACGAGCACCTGCAGGACCTGATCCCACGCGCGTTCGCTTCCGGCTCGGCGGCAGCCGATCGGCCCAGAACCGATCGAGCTGCAAGCTCCCGCCACAACTGCCCGGCCAGCCAGCAGGCGCCCCATTGCCGCGGACGATGCAGCCGCATCTCCGACAGGCGAAGCTGAACGACCGAGGCGTCGCCTGCGATCGCCTCGCATCGGTCCTCCGGGAACAGCGCCAGCGTCCGAGAGCGGCCCGCATCCGCGTCGAACACCTCGATCGCCTTGCGCCACGCCTCCGCCTGGGAGGAGTTGATCTCGCCCAAATACAGCACATGCCGCTGCACCACCCGGCCGCCATCGAGACGCTTGTTCTCGACGACGCTCCAGTAGCGGTGCGTCTTGCCGTTCTTCTTTCGCTCGGTGCGTCGCAGAAACATGATGCAGCGAATCTATCCGCGTCACGCCGCGCTTGGGAATCGGGTAGGTCTTCACTACAGCCGTTTTTGGCCGAAACTGAAGACCCCACCCCTTGCAAATCAGATACTTAGCCGTCTAAAAAATCTCAAAATCCGCGTTTTCGGGCACGAATCCGCGAACTCGGGCTAAATTGCCGTTCAGAAACCTAAATTCGATTTTAATGCGAGCTGAACCCGGGTTAACGATTGCTTGGCGATGAATCCGAGCGCTTTCGCGTTCCATTCGGCCGAATGCGATGAACTGCGCCTTCCGCGCCCGAAGGATGATAAAGAGTTTGGTAAGCTCGCGGTCGCCGGCACCTGTTCGCTAACCATCGATCGGCTTCACACATCGTTTGCCGTCTAAATTTCCGAGTTCTTCAGCCGCGAAGGGCGACATGGGGGCGCAACCACTCGACCGGGGATAAGCCAAAATGGCGTGTCAAACAGAGCTTTCACTCTCTCGGCGTCTCCTGCTTTGGGCGCACATCTTTTGGTACGAAATTTGAGCGAGGCGGCTGTTTCGGGCTGTAGGGGGGGCAATTGCTTGATTGCGCCGCTCTGCGGCCGCCATGATCGTGCGTCCGTGATGCTCCTGCCGGTTGGCGCACAAAGGCGATGCGCCCTACGACCGGCCGCCGGCGCGCCGGGCTGCAAATCACCGCACCCCCAGCATTCGCACCGCCAGCGCCGCCGCCGAGGCGCGGTTCTCGACCCCGAGCTTGGCGTAGATTGCTCCAGGTGCTTGTTGACCGTGCGCGGGCTGAGGCTCAGGATCTCGGCGATGTCGCGGTTCGATTTGCCCCGGGCGATCCACATCAGCACCTCGGATCGCGCTGCGTGAGCTGCAGCTTGCGCTTGACACCAGATTGTCGTTCTCGAGCTCGCCCTCGAGCAGGCGCAGCAGGATCTCCTCGGGAGCGACCTGGCCCACGAACGACAGCTGCAGCTTGAGCGGGCCGCGCTCGGATTCGAGCGGATGATCGCCGGATTTGACGTCGGCGTGGGCGCACTTCTGCAGCCACTCCTGCACCTTGGCGGGCAAGAGATCGCCCTCGCCGCGGAAGTCGCCGAACGCGAGGCCGAGCAGCTTGGCGGTCTGCGGCGTGCACCATAGCACCCCGCCGGCCGTGTCGGTCGCCAAGAGGTAGCGCCCGGAGACGTCGAGCGCCGCGCGGGCGCTGTGCGCCAGCCGCGCATTGGCGAGGTGCACGCGAATCCGCGCCAACAGCTCGTCGGGCACGATCGGCTTGGTCACGTAATCGACGCCGCCCGCCTCGAGGCCCTTGACGATGTCCTGCGTCTCGCTGAGCCCGGTCATGAAGATGACCGGCACATAGGCGAGCCGCTTGTTGCGCTTGAGCTGCCGACAGGTCTCGAACCCGTCGGTCCCCGGCATCAGGGCATCCATGAGGATGATGTCGGGCAGCACCCGCTCGACGATCGACAGCGCCTGCGCGCCTTCGCGCGCCACCAGCACGGTCATGCCGGCCGCCTCGATCGCGTCGGTCAGCAAGCTCAAGGTCTCGGGCGAATCGTCGACTACGAGCACGATGTGGCGGGTCTCGTTCTTACGCATGGCTGTCACGAATTCCCGCCAGCGCCGCCGCGTAGCCGCGCAGGTCGAACGTATCGACGATCGTGCGGATGCGCGCGACGAAGTCGCCGCATTCCGGCGACCTGGTCTCGATCTCGCGGAGCTTGTCGAGGATGCGGCGGATGTGCCCGATCTCGCCGAGGCTGATCAGCTCGTCTAGGTCGTCATGGGGCGGAGCGATGAGGTCGCTCGAGGCCGCCGCCCGGGGAGGGGCCGCGGGCTCGTAGGTCCATTCGATGTTGAGCAGCGCATGGATCTTCTTCAGGAGCTGGCGCAGGTCGATGGGCTTCATCACGCAGTCGTCGTAGAGCCGCCCCGCGTCCAGCATGTGGTTCGGATCGATGGGGTTGGCCGACAGCATGACGATCGCGATGCGCTCGCGCGTGTGCCGGCGGATGCTCTGCGCGACCTCCCAGCCGTCCATCTCGGGCATGGCGATGTCGAGCAGGACCAGGTTGGGCCGGTTCTGCTCGGCGATGAGCAGGCAGTCGCGACCGCTGGGAGCGCACACGACGTCGAATCCGAGCGGCGCCAGCAGGTCCCGCACCAGCTCGCGCTGAATCTCGTTGTCGTCGACCACCAGGATGGTCTGACGCGGGCCCAGATAGCCGCGTACGCGGTCCTCCATGGTGGAGGCGATGCGCGGGCGCGGCACGTCCGACAACAGCAGCTTGACGCGGAACGTGCTGCCTTTGCCGACCTCGCTGCGCACCGAGATGTCGCCGCCCATGACGGTGGTCAACAGGCTCGTGATGGTCAGGCCGAGCCCGGTCCCCAGCGTGGCCTTGGCGCGCGCGGTCCTGGCCCGCTCGAAGGGCTGGAAGATTTGCGTCAGGTCGCTCTTGTGGATGCCGACGCCAGTGTCCTCGATCGTGAACTCGGCGACCTGATGGCCGTAGCCGACCCCGAACGTCACCTTACCGGCATCCGTGAACTTGATCGCGTTGGAGAGCAGGTTGATCAGGATTTGGCGCAGCCGGTTCTCGTCGGTGTGGACCACCAAGGGCAGGCGTGGCCCGCGGACGTAGCGAAACTCGATGCCCTTGGCCAGGCGCCTGCAGACGGAACATGTCGACCAGCTGATCGAGGAAATCGTGGACGTGGACCTCGTTGCGGCTGAGATGGAAGCGGCCGGCCTCGATCTTCGAGATGTCGAGCAGCCCGTCGATCAGTCCCGACAGGTGCTCGGCGCTGCGGCGCACGACCTTGATCGAGTTGATCTTGGGCGCCGGGATCGCGGGGTCCCGCTCCAGGAGCTGCGCGTAGCCCAGGATGGCATTGAGCGGCGTGCGCAATTCGTGGCGAGCGCGACCACGTGCCGGCTCTTGGCCTTGTTGGCCGATTCGGCGACTTCCTTCGCCTTCTGGAGCTTGGCGTCAGTGCGCTGGTGCGCCTCGATCTCGTTCATCAAGAGGTCGGTCTGCCGCCGCGTCTCCTCTTCCGCCACGCGCCGGCTCTCCTGCGCCAGCACGAACAGCCACGCCGCCACGCCGGCGATGATGGTGAGGATGAAGAAGACGGTCCACAGCGTCGCCTTGAGGACGTCCTGGGGGGCATCGATCTCGAGCGAGACCTGGAAATAGACGAGCGAGAGCACCGCGCCGATCACGCCGGCGAACAGCATGAGCACGCCCAGATAGCGCCCGACATCGGTGTTCAACGAGCGCAGGATCTGCGCCGGCAGCATTGGCCGAGCCAGTGCAGCACCTGGTTCGACATCCGCGCCTGCGGCTTGCAGCAGTCGCGGCAGCGGGTCTCCAGCGAGCAGCACAGCGAGCAGATCGCGCCCGAATAGGCCGGACAATGCGCCATGTCCTCGGTCTCGAACTCGTGCTCGCAGATCGAGCAGCGGATCACCTGCAGCCCGTTCCAGCTCCGGCGCGGCGCCCGCGCCACGTAGAAGCGGCCTTCGGTCACATAGGCGATGACTGGCGCCACTACGAAGCCCGTGGCGAGCGCCAGGAACGCCGACAGCGATTGCAGGGTCG
>CAWJJR010000017.1:0-305084 GCA_963843265.1 uncultured Acidobacteriota bacterium
TCGGTCAGGAATACACAGCAATCTCCGATCCGGAAACACTCAAGAGTGATAAAAACAAAATTCTTATCGCAGTGGCCACGCTGAACAATCGTAGCGACGAGACGGGTTATTATGCCTCGCTGGCTCAGATCGTCCAAGCCCTTGAGAAGTTGATGATTCGTTGGCGCATTCTGCGGACGGCGCAGGAAGCGACTCCGCTGCCAGTTCCGACTGCTCCCGTCGCGGACACTACACCGCGCGATCGTAACGGTAATCCTTTGAATGCTAGTCAACTGGCTTGGCACGAATACCGAATCTGGACCGATGCAAATAATTCAAATGCTTGTCGGGAAAGAGCCGCCGTGAACCAGATGGCTACGGGCAGTTCTATCACAAGAATCTGGAAAGAGAATTCGGAGCGCAGCAAGTTGGCGATGCCGTGGTTCCCGCGGGCCAGTCGTCCCGAAAGCAAGCACCAACGCAAGAGCTCAGGGATTTTGCCCGTTCGTATCTCGCAGAAAGGTCCGAAAACCTGCGCCCAAAATCAGGATTGATTACGCTCGCTGGCCGTCAACTTTCCTACGCTTACCTCAACGAAATGGTTGAAAAATGCAGCCAAGCTAATTTGCTGTAAAAGGAGAAACATCATGGGAATCAATCAAGTTGCAAGCGAAATTGCGCTGAGGGTTCGTGCCGATTTCGTCAAGAAGAATTCTGACCTATTAGCAATTCTGGATAAAACTCCAGAGCAAGTTTTGTCAGTCGTTATGGCAGCAGCAGAACTAGACAAGACTGCGCGAGAGTCCGTTGTGTTTTTCATGGGAGGTCTCGATCAATCCGATGTTTATGCCAGAAAAATTTCCCGCGAAGACTTCTATAATGAGACTCTATCGCATTACGGCCAAGTTCTTTTGCGATGCAATGAGCGACGGCATCTTCAAGGTCGTTATGGTCCCAACACCGGAAGCCGATGTCGAACTTACAGAATTGTCGTACATAATCGGCAACATGAAGCGACCAGCGCCCCCTCCGAAACCGAAGAGCGCGGCCGAGCTCCTGATGGAAGAAGTGATCGCAGATTTCAACGGCGCGATCAGCACAGACAAAATGAAACTGAAAATGAACAACCGGGCATACAAGGATATGTACAACAAACTTGCTGAAACTGACCATCTTCGCAGCCAGATCACGACAGCCTATGATGCCGGTGAAGGAACAGTAGGAGGCTAGGTAGCATTTCGCTACCATTTTTCTCCTTGCTTTCTTGGTAGCGTTTTGCTACCATCCTTGTATGGGCAACTATCCAACACATCCTCTTGCCAAGATTGCGAATTAATCGAGCAAGAAAATTTTGAGATAACAGCCACAGCGAGGGAATACGCCGCACAAGTCTATCCCCCTCTGGGACAGGACGAGATTTTGGATTGCATCAACACTGAACTTTCGGAAACGCAATTCTACAAAACAATGCAGTCCACGCGTTTTCCGAATGGGATGCAGGACGTGTACAGATGTTTCTATCTCGGAAAACAGTTGTACATCAAGTTGCAGATAGTGCGAGGCAAAGCTATAGTTGTGCAGTTCAAGGAGAAGTAAATGTCTTGCTATAATTGCGACGGCCGAGTTGAAAAATTTGTTGCGCCTATGACGATCAAGTGGTGCGGGACGAAAGTTGTTGTGCCCAGAGTCGAACGCTGGCGTTGTGTTTCGTGCGGGGAAGAAGTTTTTGACCCTCGTCAGAATCGCAAATTCATTCGTATACGCCAGATTGCTTGCCTGCAAACCGCACACTTGAGCGGCGAGCAGATCGCCAAGATCCGTCGCGAGAAACTCAAATTGTCTCAAGCTGATCTAGAAAAACTTTTGGGCATGGGGTCCAAACTCCTGACTCGTTGGGAACAAGGTCATACGGATCTGAGTGGCGCCATAAATCTTTTGTTTCGAATTCTGGATAAGAATCCAAACCTGATCGAACTGGCATATACCCCGTTGGATGCGCCGAAGAAAAAACTCAAAGCCTTCGAAGCATCATAAATTTCGCTCGCAGCCTTATCCGTTTTTGGCGCGATCGATCAAGCCGACCGCTTTCATCTCCTTGGGCGGTCGGTACACATTCACACGAGTCGATCTTCAGCCGGTGCCTGAAGGTCGATTGGGCCGGCAAAGCGAATTGCCTTCTCTTCGTTTTGTCGGCTCTGTATTTCGGAGACTCCAATGCGTGGATTTATTTCGAAGTTGTGTTCGGATTTTGGGTTCATCACAGCAAACCAGAAGATGTATTACTTTCGGTTAACAGCCGTCGAAGGTCCGGTTCAGGCTGGAACCAAAGTGGAATTCAGAATTGCAAACAGAAAGGAAGCCTTCGAGAAAAGATTGATGGAGGGCCTAGAAAAAGATTCGAACGTCGGAAGCTTTCGTAATCCCAAAATGCCAAGCCAGTACAGGGCCAACGGAAAAGGCCAAACGACACCCCAAGCTTTCGACGTGAAACCTATCGAGCAGGCCCACAATGCCTCGGCATAAAGATATGGAGCTTGTCGGTGATCCGGCACGAGGCCAATTGGTCTGCCGCTATTGTGCTTCAATGCATTTTCTCGGCGTGGTAACGAAGCGGCCGTATAGCTGCAAAAATCCCGATTGTGGGCCAGCAAGACTACGGAAAGCAATAGAGGAGGCTGCAAATGGTCAAACAGAAATCCGAACTTGATCGACTTTTCGAAGAGCAAAATCGCGATCGGAGAGAAAGATTTCCATCCCGGCAAGACGATGAAGAGTCAGAGACCGAGAGTGAGTCAGACGAAATCGATGAAGACGGTCGGGGCGAGCTTGGGCTCATCGATGAGGAATACGAATCGGAGGAAGATTAGATGAGACAGAATTTCAAAGTATTGCGAGCCGGCGTCGCAACAGACGGAACCTTTTTCGCTGGCAAACCAATCGAATTCACTTTTGATCCTGAGAAAGCAGATTTAGTGGTTGGAGAGATATTCTCAGCCGAAGTTACAGAGGTGAAATTAACGTGCGCACTATCTACAAAGAGGAGCGAGGCCAGTTCGAATCTGCGGAGACTATTTGGGGGCTCGGACCAGGCGAAGCAGATGGTGGGCGGGCGCGCGGTTGGCGGCCTAAAGGAACGCCTGGGACGGGACTGAATGGTGGGCGGCCAGATAGCGGGCGGTTTTCCAGGGGAGGGCCGGAACATGCGAAATAAAAAGAAAGGATTTACGCACCCAACCCGCCACTTCTTAGCGATTTCGCGCGTACCGCTGTGCCTGCGCCGAACGAGAAAGCCGTCACTGAAACGGAACGTCTCATTCGCAAAAATATGCGCGGGAGGAAGAAATGAAATTCGAGGCTTTACCGAACAAAGTTGATGCCTTCGCGATCGCAGAGTGCCTGCCCGTTGAAGAAGACGGAAGTCGCATCGTCATAGATTTCGAAGAAGTGGAATACCGCGTAACCCGAGAAATGCTTTCTCGCATTGATCCGGTACCAGGAGATTTTCTAGTGATTCAGCCAGACGGCTACGTGTACTTGAATCCGCGTCGCGTGTTTTTATCCAAGTATGCGCGGGCCGAAGGAGGAAGCAATGGCAGGACCATATAGCGACGCGCAGTTGCAAGCCTTTTGGTACGGGGGCACAGAAGACGCCCCAGGCGACGAGAACAATTTCCTCCCTGGAAATTATGTGACCATGAAGCTCGCCGCTTATCTCCTGACGACTCCCGGCTCGCTCGAATACGATGCCGACTTCGCTGCAAAGCTTTTGTATTGTCGGCAGAACAAACTTTTTGGGTTTGCAAATACTAGCCAAAACGGGTGGTCCGGACCAACAAAGAGTTAGAGAGTTTTCGCAAGCAAAACGCTTTCGAGAAAACGTCGTTGTAGAACGACGAAAAGCAGTGAACCTATAGGTGAAACAAAATGCCAACAATCAGTCCAGCAGAGCAACAGGCGGTACAGAACGCGATGGCGCAGGCCGAACAGTCCAGCCCCATCGTCCAGGACCCCAAGCGGCGGCGCAGTCCTCAGCTCCAAACGAAAACCAAGATCACAACTACAGCGAGAATGACCAAGCTGGTCACATCCAAACCGACGCTCCTGAAATTGGGGAACACGGTCAGCGAGCCGTGGTCCTGACGAAAGACGGCGGCCGTCATGTAGCTCAGAAGCACGCTCAAAAGGCTGACGGAAAAGCCCAAAAGGCAAACCTCGACCGCGCGAAGCACGTTTCCGAAAAGCGCAGGGAATCTGAGGAAGTTTGGAAATCCGATCGCAGATCCGTGGCCCCGAACCACCGCGGCAAAAAGTAATAACAGCATCAACCGGGCCGGTCTCTTTCGAGAGATCGGCCTTTTTATTTTGCTTGACAGCTTCAACCTTAGGGTGTACAGTTGGAAAGCTCAGTTGTACAACTCAGAAGGAGTTAATTTTTATGGCTACCGGTTGTGTTAATCCAATAAAAACGGTCTCGACCAGCGAGCTCCGAGAGAAGCTCAAAGCTTGCATGAAAGCCGCGACTGGCGAGGCCGTTGTTCTCGTTGAAAACAGATCATCCGAAGACAAGTATATCGTGGACAGCGGCTTTTTCGAGAAGCTTGTCAAGGAACGTAAAGAGATTCTGGCAACACTTGAGATCCTTGCCGACCAAGACCTAACCGCCCGTCTCGTCAATTTATCAAAACTTTCAGAAGATGAACTAATGAACAGCGGTCTTCTGTCCCACGAAGAAGTTTTTGGCGCATGAGTTTTGTGCTTCAATACACGAAAGATGCGGCTAATGAGATTGCACACCTGGACGCCAGCATCCGGAGCCGCCTGAAAAAAGTGCTCGAAAAGAAAATTGCTGTTGATCCAGAGAGTTACGGGACACCTTTGCGCAGCCCCCTTACAAACTACCACAAGCATGAGTTCGCGCAGCATCGCATCGTTTACTGGATAGCGTCGGATCATCAAACTGTTGTGGTGTGCTCAGTTGGTCCACGCAAACGGGGCGACGCGGCGGACGTTTATAACAAACTCGAACCCGCAATTAGAACAGGAAAGCTCGCTGCTCAGTTGAAAAGCGTTTTAGATAGGCTTCGCGGTAAAGCGGCATGACGGCAAATAGCTTGACACCTTTGCTGACACGTGATAAGGTGGTTCTACGTCAGATCACCCGATCTGGCAAGTAGCCACCCCGAACGGGGAGCAGGTCATTCCAGTGAGTCCGTGCTGCCGCCAAAGGCGCGGAAGGGTCCGCTGGATTCGACAGCAGTGAGCGGCCATTGTTATGAAGAGACCGGGCGCCTAGCCTGGAAACTCAGCATCTTCTTGATGCCAACTCAATAAAAATAAGGGTTGGTAGCCGTGTCACTTCAAAATCGCTTCAAGAAACCTGTGCTCGCAACCATCGTGCCGTTCCTGGGTCCTCGTCTGATGTCGCCCGAGAAGGCGGCTGAGTATATCGGTGTCTCCGTTGACATCATATATGAAATGATCCGAGCCCGAAGAATCCCTTATGTTCCGAAAGGCAAGAACGGCCAGCAATACACTGTTGACCGCTGCGACCTAGACCTTTGGATTGAGAAAAACAAAGTGGGAGTTGCGGCAGCCTGAATTCTTGGTAGAGCTAAAGGGAATCGAACCCGTATTCTGGCAAAATGCCGCGCTCGTCAAGAAGGAAGCCTTGGGCGGCCTGTTGCTTCTCCAAGCGTAGCGCGTTTGTCCCAGTTGCAATTCGCGCAAAGCAGTGGGAAGGTTTTGCCGTCCAAGATAGCTTGGTATCGTGGGCTCCAACTGAGTGACTTATCGTGCTCATCAATCTGTAGCTTCTTAGGATTAGTCTCGCCGCACACAACACACTTGCCGCCGAGCTTTTTTATAACTGCTAGGCGTTTACGTGCTTGGTATCCTCGGGAGTTATCGAGGTCTTTTTGCCGCTTGGTTTCTTCCTTTTCCGCAAACCGCGATAGCTCCTCAGGCGTCCAGCTATCTGTTAGGGACATGGTGGAACCTCACGAAAAACTAGTTGGTAGCGCTAACGGGACTCGAACCCGTATTTCGGCCTTGAGAGGGCCGCGTGCTAACCTTTGCACCATAGCGCCGCTGTTTGAATGTTATCGTGTTGCGGAAATTTCAGCAACGGCGGCAGGTTTTTTATATTGGCCGACTTTGATAAGCGCCTCTTTAACATCTTTGTCGTCTTTGATGTTGTAGCGCTCAAAGATTGATTCGGTACGGTGCCCGGTGATTCTCATTGCCGTGCGCCGGTCTACGCCGGCTTTGGTCAAATTGCGGGCCGCTGCTCGACGGAAATCTGTGGCGATCAATCCTTCGTACTTGCGAGTCTTCCGGTCAAACTTGCCGAGCCCCAAGCGATCACAAGCGCAATTCCAAAGCCAGTGGAAATTCGTGAAGTCAAATACATGGTCTGTAGGTTTAGGGAATTTCTTTCGGAGCTCGGTCAATGTATCCGAGATTTCAGATAGTGGGCCAACCAGGGGAACAGTGTGCGGCCTCCGATTCTTGGTGATGCGACCAGGCATTTGAATTTCGTCATTGGTCGGAGACACCATGCTCCAAACAATTTTCTTGACGGAGCCTTTGCGTTGGCCCGAGTAGTAGAGAAAGGTCACGGTGGGCCGAAGATTTTCCGGAAGCGCATTGCGAAGTTTTTCGAATACATCGCTCTCGACGAAACCTTCTCGCGGTTCAGAATCCTTGGGGAGACGAAAGCTAGGGATCAGATTATCTGTGAGGAGATCTAAGTCTTTGGCGCGATTGAAGGCCGACCGCAAACTTCCTAGTTGGCGGCGAATAGTTGCGTCCTTATCGCCTTCCTTCCGGCGCCACTTGATGAAGTCTTGGAGTTTCGTTGCCGTAATTTGCGTGACGGACATACCCTTGAAGAATTTGTCGAACTTGTCGGCCCCGAGAAAAGTTTCTTCCGGTGTGCCGTTTGGGTTTTTCCGAACGTATATCGATGCAGGAGCCTGCTCGCGGTAATAGTCCATCAAAATCTGTTTCAAGTCTTCGTACTTTAATTTCGAGGCTTCTTGGGGCAGGACTCTGTGGCCCTCAGCAACGAGATTCCGCGATGTAAGCAGTTGACGATACGCAGTCTCGGGATCATTCGTTTTTGTGTTGATGAAGATTTGTTTGCCATCGCGATAGAAGGCGTAGTACAGATACTTCGATGGTCCGGTCCCGATGTTACGATATCCAATCCATCCCTCGCCCTTTTTCAGCCGAGCGTTAATCTCCACAAGCAACGGGTCTTTGTTCAGTTCAAGCATCGTGTCTCCTACCAAAAGCAGTCTCGCACAAACAATGCAGGTTGTCAAGCATTCTGCATTGTGGATTGTATCAAACAGCGTGTTTTCAGCACGATACCTACTAGTGTAAACCTCCCTCTCAAGGCGGAAACACGGGTTCGAATCCCGTTAGCGCTACCAAGTAATCTGCCGATCGTAATCTTACAAGGTTTCATGCGAGGATTCGTCGGTCGTGGTTATAATCCGCGCGAGAGTTCTCGGAAGCGATGGGCTTGCCGCCCTTGAGGAGCCGCGTTGAGCTACATTGAGAAACACCTCATCCCCGGCGAAACCCTGCAATATCAGACCAAGCTGCATTGGATTGTCATGCTCGGGCACGCTTGCCTGGCGGCATTTTTCGAGGCCGCGGGCATCGCGCTTCTGGTGTTGTCATGGAACGCGAAGAAAGGCGGCGAAATTCATTCCAACGCAATGTTTTGGATCGCCGTTGCGTCCTTCCTTGTAGGGGCGATCCTCTTTGCGATCGGCCTCGTCAAGCGCAACGCGACCGTCATGGTGCTCACCAACAAGCGCGTCATCGTAAAGACCGGCTTGGCGAGCCGGCGTACTGTCGAGCTTCTCTTGTCGAGAATTGAAAGCGTTGTCGTCGAAGAACCCGCCATGGGACGGCTGCTCGGCTACGGCACGGTGGTTATTCGCGGCACCGGCGGAACTCCCGAACCTTTCGACAACATTTCCCACCCGCTCGAATTTCGCGCGCAGGTCCAAGGCCAAATCGCCGATGGACAAAAACAAGCCTGATCAAAGTTTTCCAGTAAAGCCTGCCAGTTTGGAGTTGTTGAGCGAGGCGGAGTAAACTTAAGTTTCACCTTTTCGGAGGCCGTTGATGGCAAATTTAATGCGCACGTCCAATCCAGCCCTGAGCGAAAAAGCGTTCCAGGGGCAAGTTGCGTTCGGCGACGCAATGACGCTGCAAGGCACCGTCAATAAAACGGGCCTTCTTTTGCTTTGCGTAGTCGCAACGGCTGCCTGGACCTGGGGACTCTCGCATTCCGAAACGCCGCAAGCCGCAATCCCGTGGATGATCGGTGGACTCATCGGCGGATTCGTCGTCGCGCTGGTGACTATTTTCAAGCAAACCTGGGCGCCTTTCACAGCACCCCTCTACGCCCTGCTCGAGGGCTTGGCCCTAGGCGGCATCTCTGCGGTCTTCGAGAAGACCTATCACGGCATCGCCATCCAAGCCGTGGGCCTCACCTTCGGCGTGCTCTTCGTCATGCTGCTTGCTTACAAGACCGGCCTGATCCGCGCCACGCAAGGTTTTAAGATTGGCGTCATTGCAGCGACGGGCGGCGTCGTGGTTTTTTATATCGTAGAGATGGCTCTCAGCTTCTTTTTTCATTTTCAATTTACGGCTATCAACGGCGGCGGCTTCTGGGGCATCGCTTTCAGCCTGTTCGTGGTGGTCATCGCCGCGCTGAATCTCGTCCTCGATTTCGACATGATCGAGACAGGCGTGCGCGGAGGCGCTCCGAAGTATATGGAGTGGTACGGCGCCTTTGCCATGATGGTCACGCTGGTTTGGCTCTACTTGGAAATTCTGCGCCTGCTTGCCAAAACGAACCGCAAATAATGCGGATTGCGCAACCCTTAAAATGTCAGCTTCAACCGCGCTGAAACGCTGCGCGGCGGCCCAACCGCAGTTCCCGAAAATAAACTCGCGAAATTGATCACATTGACGTGATCCGTTAAATTCGCTGCCTGAATCTCAATCGAGACGCTCCTTTGCTCTCTGTGATACAGCTCCGCGCCTGTTGCCACATCCAGTGAGTAGTTTGGCCGTACGCGGCCCCTCTCGAAATTCACCTCGTCGATGATTGCCGCGCCGTACTGCGCGAGGAGAAAATTTGGGTCGATCGAGCCAGTATCTAACTCGACCGGCAAACCACTCCCGTATTCGCCGCCAAACGCCAGCCAAATACGCTGCGTCGCCTCGAACCGCACGCGCAAACGCAGCGTGTTCCGCTGGTCCTGTGAGACCGCGAACTTGCTTGTGTCCGTCAATCCGCTCGTGGCTTCATCGCCAAGAAACAGCCCGCCGGTGATCGGCCCCTGCCCGATGCCGGACTGGTTCGCGTAACTCAAATAACCTGAAAAGCGGCCCCAATGGGGCACTGCAAGGCGCACCTCTTCTCCCGCGATGCGCGCCTTCGCGAAAGCAATCGGAAAGCTCACGCCGGTATCCAGCAGCGTGTCGTCGTCGGAATAATTGTGAAAATCGCGCCGGAAGACGTTCGCATCCAGCCGTAAATTTCCGAAGAAGGATTTCGTGACGCCGATCTCATAGTAATTTGCGTGCGCAGGTTCCACCGGCAGCCGCAGCACGACCGGGTCGATGGAATTCAGCTGCGGCGAGCTGGCCAGCAGCAGATTCTCCATCGCGGGAGTTTGAAAAACGCGATCGTAAGAAGCGTGGATTAGCAGGTTGAGGGAAGGCACGTAGCGCGCAACGCCCACGCGCGGGCTTGCCGCGGATTCGTTCACGACAAATCCATAATGATCGAACCGCAGCCCCGCGCTGACGTTCCAGTTTCCGCGATGCCATTGGTCCTGCACGTACGCCGAAGGCTCAACGTCCCAACGCCGGTCGGCAAATTGAAACTGTGGAAGTGTTCCGGGATCGAACTGCGTTGGGTCGGTGATGGTGTACTGCAATGTTTCATATACCGGGCTGAAAATTCCGTCCACACCAGCTTTCCAGTCGTGGTGCCCATGATGGCCGGCGATATCGCCGCGAACATATCCTTCGCGGTAGCCGCGATTTTGCGAAACGATCACCGGCGTCGCAAGGGAATTGGACGTCAGGGTTGCTTCCTCATCGCGCACGCTTCCGGCAAAACTAACGAACAAATCCGAAGAAATCGTGTGCTGGAAGAAGATCTCGCCGGCTGTCTCGCTGTTTGTAATGTCCTGCCGCTGGCCCGCCTCTTCCTGGACCAGCTCATTCGGCACGAGGAAGCGCACATCATTATGGGACACCGTGACGCGCAACCGGTCTTTGTCGGAAAAATCTCTTTCATAGGAAGCCAAAAAACCAGCGGCATTTCCGCGATTCGTAAAATTCTCGAGCACCGGAGGATCCAGATAACGATCGGTGTGAAAACCATCACCGCTCGCCGTAAAGCGATTCTTGCCTGTGGAATAAGAAACAGACGCTGAACCGGACACGGTCGAAAAACTTCCGCCTTCGGCGTCAAACTGCCCGTGCAGACCGTTTGGCATGTCTTTCGTTGTGGTAACTTCAATGATCCCGCCAAGCTTGCGTCCGTATTCGGCCGGAAAACTGGCTGTCAACACGCGCATCGATTCCACATCGTCGGCATCGAACGCCGGAGCGAAAGCGGGAGAACGGTTCTGCGTCAGCGGTAAACCATCAAACACATATTGGACGTCGTATTCGGAGCCGCGCGGATGCAGAATTCCGTTGGCCTCGTAGAGCCAGCCCGGCTCTTCGTTGACCAGGTCAGAGAGCTCGCGCCCTGGCTGCGCGGAAATCTCTTCGCCAATCGATTGCCGCCCGATCGAGTAGATGGTGGCCGTGCTGCTCGGATCCAAAAGCGTGGCCGAGTCATTCACTTGCACCTGTGTCGTCACCGGCGCCACGCCCAGAGTGGCTACTATGTGCACCGGCACTTCGGAGCGAATCTCGATCAGCTTGTTCCACGGCGCAAAATTCTCGACGCTTAAGCTCAGCCTGTAAATCCCAAACGGAAGGTCCTGCGCAGTGAGCCGGCCTTCCGCGCCTACCTCAAAAGTCTTGCGGAATTGGTTCGCCTCGCTTACAAGCTCCGCGGTGGCCGACAACGCCGCTCCGTGCGGGTCGCGCACTTCGACGCGCAATTCGCCGCGCACGCGTTGCGCGCGCGCTGCCGGAGTCAGCAGGAGGAGAAGCGCGCCCAAGAGACACAACTTCGCCACGCTCTTTTTTCCTGCCACCCACTGTGCGTTGTTCCCGGGCACGTAAATCCTTGCCGTTTAAAAAGCCGCTATTTTCACATCCAAACCGAGCCATCCAACGAATTCGCGGAGGTTGGGCGGAAAATTCTACGGTAGCATGAGTGAAGCGGATTCCCTCACGCCCGCCAATCGACGCGTTGCAAAATCGCAACTCCTAGCGAGTTTCTCAAGCTTGCCGACTCCGCCGCCTTTCGGCAGAATACGTCTGGCCTTCTGAGTGATCCTCCACAATGCCGACGCCGCGATCCAACACGTCCATTTTCACCATCGGGCATTCGAGCCTTGAGCTGGCAGAATTCCTGAGACTATTAGTCGCTCATCAAGTAAAAATCGTTGGCGACGTACGCAGCCGTCCCGGCAGTTTCCGCTTTCCGCAATTCAATCGTGAATCGCTCGAAGCTTGCCTCACTTCCGCAGGAATCCATTACGAGTTCTTCGGCGAAACTCTCGGAGGCCAGGCCGATCCGCGGGCTTACCATGCAGACGGCTTGGTAAATTATGAAGCACGCCGCAGGGCCGCGGATTTTCTTGCGGGGATCGATCGAGCCATCGAGCTGTCCCGCACGTCGAACCTTGTGCTGATGTGCGCGGAGGAAGACCCGCTGCAGTGCCACCGTTTTCTGATGATTTGTCCCGCGCTGCTCGAACGCGGCGTGACGCCACTGCACATCCGCCGCGGCGGCGAGCTGGAATCCCAGCGCGATGCGGAGGATCGCCTTCTGAAATTGCACGATCTCGCCGCTTTTGACAGCAGTTCGCTGTTTCCTTTCGAGCGCGGCGCGGCCATCAACGACGCCCTTCGTCTGCAAGCCAAGGAATTTGCTTTTCGTACTTCCGCCGAAGCCTTGGAGTACTTTTAATTAGATGGAAATTGTTCTATGCACGATTGGATTTGCCGGAAAAACAGCCGAGGAATTTTTTCAGCTGCTCGAATCCGCGCAAGTGGAAAATGTCGTCGACATCCGCCAGCATCGCGAGGGCCAGCTCTCCGGATTCGCCAAGCATCCGGACCTTGCGTATTTTCTAGAAAAAGTCGCTCGTATTGGCTACTCGCATGAACTTCGGCTTGCGCCCACCCCTGAGTTGCTCAAAACCTATCGTGAGAGCAAGGACTGGCCAGCTTACGAACTTGGATTCCTGGATTTGATGAAAGAGCGAGGAATCCCGCAAGCGTTTGACGCCGCCGCATGGCCTCCTAGAGCAGCGTTGCTCTGTTCCGAACCCGGCCCTGAGAAATGTCACCGTCGCCTCGTCGCCGATTTGCTCGCCGCAGACTGGCGGACGCAAGGCCACAATGTTGAGATTCACCACCTCGTCGCCGCCCGCCCTAAATCCGCGAAGTCGCGGCGCAACAAGCAGCACTCCGTGCCATGACCAAGCTGCTCATCACGGAAATCACGCGCATGGGCCCTGCATTCTGCGTCATCGGCTTGCAGCGGGATAAGGATAAGATTCATTCGGTTCGTCCAGTGTCAGCAACAGCCAATAGCTGGATGCATTTCCCCTTTCATCGCGGCGACGTGCTGCAGTGCGATCTCGCCCCATTTGCTGGCGCCAAGCCGCACATCGAAGACCGCGTCTCGACGCGCGGCTTTCAGAAAGAATCCACCGTTCCCGAGCCTGAGGTCGTTACCTACTTGCGCAAAGCCGAATATGCAGGATCATTGCCCGATCTATTCGGTTGCGTCCTACATGAAAATAAGACCGGCAGTGGTTTGTTTGCGAAGCCCGCCGAACCAAAACGCTCCATTTGCGGAGCAGAAACGCGAAACTTGCGTCTCGAACTGTGCGCAAATGAATTGCGCGCCACGCTGGTACTTTCCTCGGGCGAGGTTTTGCGCGATCTTCCGGTGGTGGACCGCGATTGGCGCGATTTCATCGACGCCGCACTGGCTGAAAATCGAGGAGCAAATCGGGTCGCGCGTCTCGAGCGCTTTTTGAATTCGCAATTTCATTACAAAATTATGTCCTGCCCGCATCATTTCATCCGTCTCGGTCTTACGCGGCCTTATCACGATCTTTGCTGGCTCATGCTGGATACGCTGTTCCCGCTCCCCAAGCAGGAATGGCTCGAGGAGTTCTGATCGTGGCGCTCAAAGAAGAAATCAGATGGCGCCGCCTCGTCGAAGAATGTTTCCGGCGGGAAGCTGGAGCGCAAGCATCGATTCCTGACTCCGCGCAAGATCTGATTGAGACGGGCGTGCTGGACTCCATGGGCTGGGTCAGTTTTCTGCGCGGATTGGAATCCGCCAGCGGTGTGAACGATTTGGGGGCCTTGCTCACAGAGCAGACTCCATCCTTTGAAAGCATTTTCCATGCGTTCCGGGAAGCACAACCAGAAAGTCACGCTGCTGATTCTGGATCTTCAGCCGCAGCTCAATCCGCAACCCGCGTCCCGGTCATCATTGCAAGTTCGAGCGCCGCCGTCGGCTCCCGCACGATTCCTTCCGCGGATGTCGACCGGGCCTTCGGCATGCCGGACGGCAAACTTCGTCTTCGCGCTGGAATCGAATCGTTGGCCTATGCGATCGAGGGCGAGAATGAGCTCACGCTCGCCACGCGCGCCGCGGAGCAGGCTCTCCATTCCGCGGCTTGCGGCGCTCAGCAGCTCGACTGGATCATCGCGACCAGTGAAACGCATCTGGAATATCCCTCGCTCGCCGCGCAGCTGCACTCCCAACTCCTGGCTCGAGAAACGTGCGGCGCGCTCGACATCGGCGGCGCATGCCTTGGCTTGCTGAATGGCATGGCTGTCGCACAAGGTTTCATTACCTCTGGACAAGCGCACACGATCCTTCTTATCAGCTCGGACGTCCATAGCCGCTTGCTCAGGCCGGGTCGTGTGGCGGGAGAATTCGGCGGTCTCTTCGGCGATGGCGCAAGCGCCTTTCTTCTGCGCAACACGGACGGCAACCAGTCGAAACCCGCCTACGCCCTCGGAGAATTTTTTTTCGGTTGTGCCGGCCAATATGCCGGAGCGATTCGCGTAACGCACGCCGCGGCGGGGCAGCTCGACGTGCTATTCGATGGCGAAGCACTCTCTCGCGCTGCGATCACCAGACTCGAGAAGGTGATCCGGGAAACAGAGCTTCGGAGCGGCATCGCTCGCGCCGCCCTGCTCGGTTTGGCGACACATCAGCCTAACCCCCGCCTGGTCAGGCTCCTGGCCAAGCAGTTAGGACTGCCTCAAGATATGTTTCCCCCGATAGCGCAAAAGTTCGGGAATTTGGGCTCATCCACATGCGGGGTTGCCCTGGACGCCGTCCTGCGATCCGCTGGCGCTAACGAGCATTTTGCGAGTGGCCCAATCTTCCTGGCTTCCCTCGGGCCGGGGCTTCTTTTCGGCGGCGGCTGGCTCATTTCGACCTAAAAAGCAGAACGTGTCAAAGGTGGCGACCTGTAACATTTTGTTACAGCCGCACAGAAACCCTCCTCTCTCAAGAACTGAAATACCCTATAAGTCACAGATAATAAAATGCTTACATGGACGCTTCTACTGGTGGGGTACGTGCAGTCTCTTAGGCACCCGGCAAGTGGCCGGATGAAATCTGAGGAGTTCCGGGATGAGTAAGCGCACTAGCAAGGCCGAGCAAGGGTTTTCACTTCTCGAGATGGTCCTGGTCGTGATGCTTGCGTTCGTCGTTATGGCCTTCGCGGTCATCAACACCTTCAGCACCACGCAAAATGCTCGAGCCAATGCGGCGATGGACGCGGTCGTCTCGGTACTTCGCCAAGCGCGCGAACTGGCCATCGCCAAGCGCCGCAATGTCCAAGTGAACTTCATTCAGCCCAACGAAATACAGCTCACCTTGTTGACCCTGCCGGGTGAAGCCGTACCTACGCCTATCACTCCGGTTTATCTGAACGACAACGCTGGCGGCGGATTGACCTTCACGCTGTTTGCCGGGCTTCCAGATACACCCATGAATTTCGGCAATTCGACGGCGATCAGCCTGCAACAGCCCACCGGCGGCGGTGCCTGGTCCGTGATGTTTACAACCTCAGGCGCGCTGGTCGGATCGTCGCAGTCGGCGGCAAGTCTCTACGCGGTGACAAATAACAATCCTGTGAACGCCTCGATCTTCATTGGCCTTGCCGGGAAACCGAATACAGCGAGGGCCATCACCGTTTTTGGCGCCACTGGCCGAGTTCGCTCCTACCACTGGACAGGCGGGGCCAGCGGAAGCGTTACATCTTGGTTGGAATAGGGAGAGAAACTATATGAAACAACAGCTCAAGAGCTCTCGCCAACCGGCCGGCTTCACTCTCATCGAAGCCATGATTTCGATTCTCATTCTGTCTTTCGGCGTCCTTTCCCTCGCCGCGGTCTACGCGCAGGGCATCATGTACAGCAGCATGTCGCAATACAACTACATCGCGGAAAAGAAGGCGGAGGAAGCGGTGGAGACGATTTTCACCGCCCGCGACACCAAAATATTGACCTGGGCGCAAATCCAGAACATTTCCACCGGCGGAGTCTTTAAGGATGGCCCCCAGCCCTTGCTCGACCCTGGCCCGGACGGGCTCGTGGATACCGCGGACGACAATGCGGCATTGCCGGACACCATCATCATGGGACCGGGTTCGGACGGAATTCTGGGTACCTCTGACGACCAGGTGCTCAATCTCAATTCGATTATGACCCGGACGGTTGCCATTGCGCCCGTTACAGGAGAAACCAATCTCCGGCAGATCACCGTCACCATCACGTACCAATTCGGCAGAATCCAAAACACTTACACGCTCATCAGTTACATCTCGGCATTTGCGTGAGGACGGCGGGAGAAAATTCACCATGAAAAAACAGTCTGGATTCACACTTATCGAGCTCATGGTGGCGCTGGGCATCACGCTTGTCGCCCTCGCAGCGACCATGCTCGCATTCAAGGACGCCACCAACTCGAACCAGAGCGTCAGTCTCAAATCCGATCTTGCGGATAACCTTCGCGCCGGCGTGAACCTCCTCGAGCAGGATCTGATTCAGGCGGGCACCGGGATCCCCACCGCCGGCATTCCTATTCCTTATACTCCCGGCCCTGCGAATTGCCTCGGAAGCGGCGGCGCGCCGATCAACCGCCCCAATCTGACGGGCGGACTGACCTTCCCAGTTTGCAATGTGAGTCTAAATGCCGTCGAGCCAGGATGGGAACTCGGCGCCCCGCTCGTGAGCCCGGATTCCACCGCCGGCGTAAATACAGATCTCATTACCATGCTCTACGTGGACAACACCTTGGCTTTGAATGCTCGGATGATTAACGAACCGGCGCTGGGCGCCAATCCGGGCTGCCCGGCGGGGAGCATTACCAACAACGGACAAACCGTGACCTTCGATCCAACATGCATCTTGTTTTCCCCAACGGGAGTGCAGATCAATCCCGGCGACTTGATCATGTTCAGCAACGGGCAGGGCAACGCTATTCAGGAAGTCACCGCCGTGAGCGGCCAGACGCTGACGTTCGCCGGAGGCGATGGCTTAAACCTGAATGCCCGCACCGATCCGCAAGGTACGATGAAACAAATTGAAAACACAAACATCGTCGGCGGCGTGCCCGTTCCCAACGGCACCTTTCCGCCGACGACGGCCACCCGCATCTGGATGGTGTCCTACTATCTCGACAATATAACAGCCCCGCCGAACACGCGCCTTATTCGCCGCGTGAACTGGAATCCCGGAGTGCCCGTCGCCGAAACGATTGAAAACCTTCAGTTCAAATACAACTTTGTCGACGGCGTGACCAATCCTTCCGGCCAGCCGACCATCCCCGCGGGTGAATCGGAGAGTGAGATCCGCTCCGTCGACGTCATCGCCGGGGCGCGTTCCACGAACCCCTGGGGACAGA
The DNA here is from genome assembly GCA_963843265.1 of uncultured Acidobacteriota bacterium. Taxonomy (GTDB): domain Bacteria; phylum Acidobacteriota; class Terriglobia; order Acidiferrales; family UBA7541; genus Acidiferrum. The sequence continues at coordinate 17,093 of CAWJJR010000017.1, forward strand.
ACCACACTTTTCTTCGCGAAAATTTCATGACGCAGGTCAGCCTCCGCAGCATGGCCTACGTCAACAGGTACCAATAATGAGGAGCACAACGATGAAAGCTGTCAAAAAGCTGATGCGACGCGATTCGGGCATCGCCCTTCTTACAACCTTGCTACTCATGATGCTGATGTCCAGCTTGCTGGTCGGCTTCATCCTGCTGATCACCTCGGGGCAGAAGTTGAACGGAGTCAACAACGGTTACAGCAAGGCCTTCTACGGCGCCGAAGCGGGCATGGAGAAAATCACCGCGGACCTGGGCACGTCTGTTTGATACCAACTACGCGCCTTCGGCCGCCCAGATCAATGCCATTTCGGCAGCTCCTCCGAATATTCCCGGAATCCAATATCTGAGGTATGACGGAACTTCCGGGTATCAGATTGGCTACAACACCGACGCGAACGGAAACCCCTTGGCCACCGTCACTCAGATCCAATCCGGTGCTTACCAGGGCATGAGCGCTTTAGCGACGCAATACACGTTGACCGTGACGGCGCGTACCGTCAATAACAACGAAGCGAAGCTCCAACGCACCACGCAAACGGTCGGTATCCCCATGTTCCAGTTCGGCATCTTCTCCAGCACCGACCTCAGCTTCTTCCCCGGCCCGCTCTTTTAGTTTTGGCGGCCGCACTGCCACCAATGGCAACTTGTTTCTGGCCACGTCGGGCGGCCCGCTAACGCTTGCCGACCCCGTTACCGCGGTTCAAGAACGTCATTCGCACAAATCTCTCGAACGGTGTCGCGACGGCCAGACCGTATAAAACGGGACCGTGGACATCACCACTTCGCCGGGCACTGCATCCTATCGCGCGCTCGCGACTGAACGAAGGAAGCCTAGTCGGCACCATCGGCTAGGCCGTTAACCCTAATTGGACCAACATCTCTCTCGGCGCGACCAACTACGCCGGCAATTTGCGCAACGGCGCGACCGGTGCGACTGCTCTGAATCTCGGCATCGTGCTGCTCGGGCGGTGGCACGACGCAGCCAGTGGATCTGATCCGCAGGCCTGTCAATACTAGCGAGAGCGCTTCGGTGACGGAGCTCCGCTATTTTGCCGAAGCCAGCCTCAAGATTCTGCTTTCGGATAACCCGACGGATATTATGATCATTGCCGTGTATCAGATGGGGCACGCGCCCCGTTAACCTGGCCAGCTTGCTACGCCGGTTGCCAGCTGGACGACCGGGCAGCGTCTGACGCTCTACGACGACGATGATCGCCAACAACACGGCGGGATACAACACTCCCCGTGCCGCTGGCGGCGTCTGGTGCCGTATCCGGCGCGACAGTCGTACAACACGACGAATGGCTATTGGCTGACGACTCCGAGCGGTGCCGGCTTCATACCACTGCTTCGGGCCTGCCCATCATCCAGGGCTATATCAAGATTGAACTCCAGACCGTTACGGCAGCCCTTGCGGCACTTGGCAGGACGTGACCCTCGAAGTGCTGAGTTACGGCTACGCTGGTCAGAACATCTATCCTCAAAGCACGGCCTTGCAAGGGTCACCGGGTACGGCACATCTGAGCCGCTCCTGGCCTTGCCGACAACCGAGCTAGCTATCCGTATACCGGTGCGCTCAGTGCCAGGACGTTCATCCGAACGCGATCATCCGGCTCGAGCGCGTCGGGATAATCCTTCGAATTATGCCAATACGAATACCAATACACGCTGTGGATCGATAGCTCGCATCGCGGCGTAACTAACAGGTCGCACGCCGGAGCCTAGTCAAGGCATTACCCCATCGCGTCCCAGCCGACTACTGGCCAAACTCACTCTTTGACACGCGCGAGGGCAACGCCGCGACATCACCCTCCCGGCCGGCAATTTGGGTGGCATACAAGTACTATTCCAGATGGTCACCCTTGGCGGCGTCATGCAGTACATCGAGCTCGATGCTAAAAACCTGGCGGCCTATTTGGCAGGTACGGGAGTCTACGTTGGGGGATCTGGCCATTTGGCTTATGACTCCGTTAACGCCCCGAACGACTACACTGTTTACATTTCCGACCGCCGGGGCAATTATACCGGCACCGCGCTGACGAACGCATGGCCACCGACTCTCTCCCAGCAGTCACGAGACCGGCGAATACGGCTCGGATGATTTTGTGAACCCCGCAAGCGCGTACGGCTGCCCCAATGGCATCGCAGGATACTGGCGAAGATCTCGACGGCCTGGGCGCGACAGGCTTCTACACTTATGGGGCAAACCCGACCTATGTCATGGACGCTGGCGCTGTGCACGCCAGCCGACACTACACCAAGGCCTGAGGGGCTTCCGCTATCTTGAGCTACGGCCAATACGGAATGTTCAGCCTGGCTGCCCCCGGCAACCTTTACGGCACGCACTGTCGGCGCTCCAATGCCATAGCCCCGAATCCAAATTGCAACCGTGACTTCGCCTTCCACAATTTGGCCATGGGCCTACGTTATCCATGCCAATGAAGCGCGCGAAAACCCCAACCCCTTTTTCCGCCGGGCGGTCAAGATTAGTGGACGGTAATAACTTGACCGGGATCGGTACCTGCCCCGGCAACGTGGCCTGCGGCCTGGCGATTGCTACGGAGAATCCGGCGTACATCAATCGGTGACTTCAACGCCAACTCCGCTGGCGGACGGCTTTAACGATCCAAACATAGCCGTCTCCGTGAACGCGGATGCGGTGACGCTTTCTCTCCAATAACTACAACGACGTGAACAGTTTCGCGTTCCCCTACACGACGGCGTCCACCCTACCGCGCTGCCACCACCACTTACTTTTACCGGACCGCCGTGATGGCTGGGAAGGGAGTTTCTTTCCCGCAGCCTTCGACTTGCGGAACCGCGTCCTGTTACGCGGACTACGGTACCGACGGCGGCGTCCACAACTTCCTGCGGTATCTCGAAAACTGGTCTGGCCAGACCGTGAATTATCGCGGCTCGATTATCAGCATGTATTACAACCGTCAGGCCATCGGCACTTACAAGGATGGCCAGACCAACACGGTTTATCGAACCGCCAACCCGCGGCTACAACTTTGATACGGAGTTCCTGACTCCTTCTCTCTTGCCGCCGCGCACGCCGCTCTTCCGCGACGTGAACACGACCGGCTTTACGCAGCTTCTTTTGCCAACTCAGTAAAACGCAGCGAACCGCTGCACCCACGACTGGCCCCGGCTCAACCGGGGCCAGTTGCTTTTTGCGGTTGCGTTTTGACGAATCAGACGCTCGAACACCATGATGAGGCACCGCCAAGTCCTACGATCCCGGGCGGGTCCGCGTCGTAAAACTGGTGTTCACGCTAGGCACAACGCATGCCTGCAGGGGAGGCCAGCCCGCGTCGGTCGTGGGGTTGCGGCAGAGCGAGGTTATGGCCGGGCTGACCAGCGAGGGATAAACGGTATCATCGAGCGGCTCGGCGTAGACCAGGTAGCTATGTCCGATCGGCAAGTGGCCGATGGCGTAGGTGCCGTCGAATTGCGCGGGGCCTGGCGCGGAGCAGCTCCATCCTCCGAGCGTCGCTCCGACGACCGCTCCGCTCGCTACGTCGACCGCCACGACATGCGCGCCGAAAATTCCCGTCACGCCCGGGGGCGATGCCGGCAAGGAGAGCGGGTTGGCTGGCAGGATGTGTCCGCTGATCGAACCTACATTGATCGTGTCGGAAGGATCGGGATACAAGACGCGCAGCCCCGTAATGTCGTCATTCCCTAGCAATTTCTCATATTAAGTAGAAAAAGGCTGTTGCTTCATGGCATAACTCTTTTATCAGGAAGAAATTCTGCCAAGAAGGAGCAACAGCCTTATGACTGCAGAGTGTAACCAGTTCGTCTTCGGATTTCATCCTCAAAAGCGACGCGACATCCGGGCGCAGTTCGATGGCGGGGCAATCACCAGCGATGGCGGTGGTCTGCTGCTGCGGGAGGTCGAGAAGCGCATTGGGATCCTCCACCAGTTTGCCGCCTGCTTCACCGATTATCGGAATCCCGATCTGATCGAACATCCGGTAAAGCAGTTGGTGGCCCAGAGAGTCTATGGGCTGGCCCTGGGATATGAAGATCTGAACGATCACGAGGAGTTGCGGAATGATCCCCTGCTGGCGGTGCTGGTTGAGAAGGAGGGTCCCGATAACCAAGTGTTAGCCGGAAAAAGTACCTTGAATCGGTTGGAACTGAGCGGGGAGAAGGTCCGTGAGAAGGAGCGCTACAAAAAGATCGTGCTGGATCATGGAGCCGTGGACCGGCTGCTGGTGGAAGTCTTTCTGCAAGCCCACCGGGAGGAGCCGAAAGAAATCATTTTGGACCTGGACGCCACTGAGGATCCGCTGCACGGGAAGCAGGAAGGACGTTTCTTCCATGGCTACTATGGACACTACTGCTACCTGCCGTTGTACATCTTCTGCGGAGAGTTTCTGCTGTGTGCGCGGTTGCGATCGTCGAACATCGATGCGTCGTCGGGGAGTGTTGAGGAACTGGAGCGCATCGTGGCCCAGATTCGTTCCGCGTGGCCCCAGGTGCGTATCGTGGTGCGTGGAGATTCGGGATTTTGCCGCGAGGAGCTGATGGCTTGGTGTGAAGCGAACCGCGTAGAGTACGTGCTGGGACTAGCGAAAAACGAACGTTTGAAGACGGAGATCGCCAAGGAGATGGCGGAGGCGAAAGCGCAGTACCAACAGACCGGACGCGCGACTCGACTGTTCAAAGAGTTCTTCTATCAGACGCTGAAAAGCTGGAGTCGTGCGCGACGCGTGGTGGCCAAGGCCGAGCATCTGGAAAAGGGAGAGAACCCGCGATTCGTAGTGACCTCTCTGAGCGGAGAAGCATGGCCGGCACAGGCGCTGTATGAAGAGCACTACTGCGCCAGAGGGGACATGGAGAATCGCATCAAGGAACAATTGATGCTGTTCAGCGATCGCACCAGCACGCATTACCTGCGCAGCAATCAATTGCGCTTGTACTTTTCTTCGATCGCCTACGTGTTGTTGCAGATGCTGCGGCGACTGGGACTGGCGGGAACGGAGTTGGCCCAGGCGCAGTGCTCCACCATTCGGCTCAAGTTACTGAAGATTGGCGCGCTGATCCGCATCACGGTGCGCAAGGTGTGGGCCTCGCTGGCCGGTGGGTACCCCTATGTCGCACTCTTCCAGCAAATCTATGAAAAGCTCTGCGCCGTGCCGCTAAAGTATTGAAAAAGAAAGATCCCGAACAACTTTTTCGTCGCTTCTGTCAACCGGGGGAAAGGTGTGCGCCGAAACAGTCTCGGAGAGAGGAAATCTCTCACGCCAAGCGAAAAAACGGATTAGCGAACAACAGCACCCCGCGAAACTATTTCGCAACTCCCAATTCGAACAAACTTCACCCCACTGCTGCCAAGCTGTGAGAGATTGGGGCTAGGGGGCGGCAGGATGCTGTGCAGTGGGCCGCATTCCCGTGAACGTCCCTGGCGCGGGCGCGAATGGATACATCATCGCGTTTAACACCGCGGAGTGGCTGAAACCCAAAGTGTGGCCCAATTCATGCGTCATCAAGGATTCAAAATCGTACGCGGTAGGCGTTGTGGCAAGCGCCGCAGGCGTCGCAAATGTGATCGTGGAACTGCTCGGGTCGAAATAAATGTCGGCATCCAGGATTTGTCCAACCTGAGTCGCCGGCACTCCAGTTCCCACCTGCACCCCGATGACATCGGCAGTAATCACGCGCGTGAACGCCAGAATCCCCGGCGTGAACGCGCCATCGATCTGGTCGAAGCAAATCGAATTCACTCCGTCCGCTCCGCAGGCGTTTTGCGTAGCCGTGCGGGCTATGGGTGCAAACGTTCCGGGCACGAGTGTCGTGCCGCTTACGCCCGTCCATACCGCCATCGATTGCGTAATCGCCTGCTCGATCTCGTTCAAACGGCCGGTAGCTGTCTGGCTCTGCGTCAAGATGGTCACCGGATTCGTTCCCAGCACAGTGCTCCACTGCTCGGCAATCGCGCCGGAAGCTACGAGCTCGTGCGCTGCCACCGGGCACGCGGAACCTCCGGAAACGCTCGCGGGCTGGCGCACATCCGGAACGATTTCGTCGAACGCATATCCGTGAGCGCCTGGGATGCCGCAAACGCCGTAGAAAATGGCGAAGATCGTCGCGATGATTCTTGGAAAAAATCGGCTGTTTCTTTTGCGCTTTCATTGCTGTTCTCCTGCCGCTCACTGATTTTCTTGTCTCAAGGCCTTGTGCAATTTTTCCCTGAAAATAGCCACCGACAGATTCCGAATTCCGCCGCGCCGGAAGGCCCTGGTTTGCGGGTCGAAAATCGGAGCCGAGGCGGAATCCTGCGTGACCATTTCCATGCCGGACTGCGGATTGCGCGCGACGCGAAAAGTTCCCTGCGACCAGCCCATAACTTGATAAGGCTCACCGTCCCGGCTCCAAAGGAAGAGATACACTTCTTCGCCCGCGCGGAAAGCGGGCACTTCATCGACGTGCGAATGAAGATGTCCCACTCTTCCGCCGAGCATTCGCACGGTGACAACGCCAGGCAGAGCGCCCTTCTCGCGTTGCACGACTTCAAACTTCGTTTCTGTCCAAATTTCTCCTTTGTCCCAAAGGCTGGTACTTCCCAGGCAGCGCAGCCGTGCCACCGCAGTGGATTCCTGCGCGAGGTCATCCAGTTTCAGCCGAGCGAGTGTCGTAGCGCTCGCCACTACCGCGATCAGCACAAGTCCGCCAAGAAAAAGAATCCACAAGAATCGGCGCCTTTGAACGTAGCTCATTTTTATTTACCTCGCTGTCTTCACTGGATCACCAGCGCGCCGCTCGCGGCGGTTTTGTCCAGGTTCGTGTCTTGAATGAAAAGCGTGCGCGCGCCCGGCAGAGCGCTCGCGGAAATCTGCAGAGTCAGGTGAATAATTCCGAGACCGGCGGGCTGCGCCGCGATTACCGTCACGTCGCCGGGGCCGGAAACGGAGTAAGTGATGCTCGTATCCAGGCCGCTCTCGGAAAAGACGCAGAGATCGAATGTCGAATTGCCGCTCGCGGGCGGTTGAATCGGCAGCGGATTGCCTGAAAGCGAACAGGAATTGTTCGCGACGGAAAACATGCCGAGCGCACCAACGTTCAGGTCCACGTCGTTGCCTTGGGCGGTCACGCCGGCGGTTGTCGGGTCGACGACAACAATGTCTTGTCCAGTTGCTGCCGGAACGGCGCTGCTCAGCGCAATCACGTCATCCGAGGCGTTCGGGGGCGCAACAACAAGAGAGACCGCATTGGACGTTGTCCCGCCGGAGTTCTGAACCTGCACCGAAACATTTCCTGCTACGGAAACATCGGCCGCGGTGATAGGAGCCGTGCATTCTGTCGCGGCGATGCATGTTGTTGTTCGTGCCGTCCCGCCGATCATCAAAATCGAGCCGGGCCCGGGACTCGACGCCGCGAACCCGCTTCCTTCAATCAGCAGCGTGAAGCCATCGGCCGCGCCCGCGTAAACACTCGCCGGATGCAGCGCGAGGATGTTGATCCCCGTTGAGATAGTCACGTTGGCCGCGCCCGACTGAGTCGTGTCGTCCGAGCTGATGGCCACTACCTGGAGAGCGTCCGGAGTTGGAGCGGAGCCCGGCGCGGTGCAGTTGCCATTGGCATCGATCGTTCCGCACGCGCCGCCCGTGGAGCAACCCGTCCCCTGGATTTGCCAAACCACGCTCTGGTTGCTCGTTCCCAGCACCGCGGCCGTAAAGCCCTGGACGGCGAGAGGCGCGAGCGTGATGCTCGCTGGCTGCACGGAAACCAGCACGTGGTTGATTACCGTGATTTGCGTCGAAGCGGATTTTGTGGTGTCCGCCGCGCTTGTCACCATGACGCTGACGGGATTCGGCTGCGGAATCGTTCCCGGCGCCACGTAGTCCACTTGGAGCGAGGTTCCGCTGGTAACGCTCTGGCACGGACTCGAGCCCACCACGCAGATTTGGCCGAGCGTAGTGTTTCCGCCGGGGATGCCGCTGACGCTCCAGCTCACGCCCATGTTGGTTGTGCCGAAAATTTGCGCGGTGAGCGTCACGCGGTGATTTGCCGCGAGCGTATCCGTCGTTGGAGAGAGGCTGACGTTCACGCCTGCCTGGACGGCCATCGTGGCTTGCGCTGCTTTCGTGGGATCGGCCTGCGGCGTCACTGTAACGGTGACGGCGTCTGGAGTTGGCGACGTGGTCGGAGCCGTGTAAGTAGCCGTATCGGCAATCACCGAGCCGCCCGCTCCTTGCGTGGTCACAACGGTCAGCGTTCCGCAAGTGGAGGAGCTGCAACCGGGGCCGGAAATCGACCAGGAGAGAACCGCGCTGGGATTGGAGCCAGGAACGGGCGTCATGGTGGCGACGATGGACGCTGTTCCTCCGGCGGCCACACTTTGCGGCGCCGTGACTTGCAGCGTGAAATTGCTGGTGATGGTGATGGGGACGGAGGCTTGTTTCGATGGATCGGCGACGCTTTGCGCCGTCAATGTCGCGGTTGCCGGGGAAGGAATAATTGCTGGGGCAGTGTAATTGCCGCTTTGGTTCACCGCGCCGCAGGCGGATGGGCACGTTGCTCCGGTGAGACTCCAGCGCACGGACGTGTCTGGATGTCCGGCGCTGGCAATCGTCGCTTGGAATGGCCGCGTCGCGCCGAGTTCGACGCTGCCGGTTGGCGGGACAATGTCGATCGAGATGTCGCTTGTGATGGTGAGTTGCGCCGTCGCGGATTTTGTCGTATCCGCCTGGCTCGTCGCTGTTACTTGAACGGTGGTTGGAGAAGGAAGATCAGCTGGCGCGGTGTAAAGGCCAGAGGATGAGATGGTTCCCGTGGGTGCGCTTCCGCCAACGATGCCGTTCACGCTCCACGTCACGCTGGTGTGGCCGGTGTTTGTCACCGTCGCGGTGAAAGCCTGCGAGTTCCCGAGCAAGACCGAGCCGCTTGTGGGCGTGACCGTCACCGAAATCGACTGAGGAGGTGGAGGAGGCGGCGGGTTGGTCTCGCCGCTTGTGCTGCCTCCACCACAGCCCTGTAGCAATGTGACCGCGGCGAAGAACACCATGAGTTGGCAAACAACGAGCCGCGTCGGGATCAAATTTCCGCGTCTGTCCGTCTGATTTGCAATCGTCGCGTTTGGCGTGAGAGGCCGCATGCAGTGCGGAATGCAGGCGAAGGGCCAGCGAAAGGACGAGACGAGCCTCGACTGTGAAAGCAACAACATGTCTTCGGATTACCCTTCTTTGTTATTGAAAATGAATCAGTTAAATTCCGTGCCGGGGATCGCGCAGGACTTCGCAGCCACCCAAGGGCGCTGAAACCGTGGAGTTAGGCAAGGCTGTTCATCCCCATTTGGAACTGGGGCTCCGGACCACTGTTCCAAAACGGGAGTCGGCGCGCTTGGCAGCCACCGTTGCTATTCCCGCGGCGTTGTATTTAACTTCCTGGTTAAATGAACCAATTTCGTGACGACGCCGTCTAGCAGGTGTACGGGGAGGGCGAGCGCATCCGGCTCGCACAACAGACCGCATGCAGGAGCTGGTTCTGATCCAGCCACAAAGCATCGTTAGCCGCTCCGCGGTCGCCCAGGACGGAGAGACGAACCTGACGCGCGAAGCTGCTCAGGCAGAACTACGCCGGGAGTTCGAGGAGCGGCTCGCGGAGTGCGGGCCGCTGGCGTATCGCGTCGCGCGCGGTGTGTTGCGCAATAGCGCAGATGCCGAAGATGTGGCGCAAGAAGCGCTGCTGCGCGCGTACCGGCGCTTTGAGCGTTTGCGCGATCGCGGACGGTTTCGCGCGTGGCTGGTGCGCATCGCGTTCCGGCTGGCGATTGACCGGACGCGCTCGTCGAAGCGGCGCGAAGTTTGGGAGACGCTTTGGTCCCAGCCGGTGCCGCGAGCTTCGACGGAAGACTTGGCGGCGACGAGCGAATTTCACGTGCATCTCGACCGTGCCATGGACGAGCTGCCGGATAAGCAGCGCCTGGTCCTTTTACTGACAGCTATGCAGGGCCACTCGCTTGAAGAAGTGGCGGAGATGCTCGGCCTGCCGGTCGGGACCGTGAAATCGAGATTGTTTTTTGCTCGAAAACAGTTAGCGGAGAAATTGCGATGCCATGCGAAAACTATAGAGAAGCGCTGATCGACGCCGCTGCTGCAGGCTCGACGCCGTCACGCGAACTGCGTTCGCATCTGGAAGCGTGCGCATCCTGCCGCGCCGCGTTTGCCGATGAGATGCAACTCTTCGCCGCTATCGATCAGAGCTTGCGCGTTACTGTCAACGCCGATGTACCTGCCTCATTGCTCCCGCGAGTGCGAGCTGATCTGAACGAGCGACCTGCGTCGCGCCGCTCCTGGATTCCGGCTTTCGCAGGCGTTGGAATCGCTGCAGTTCTGGTCGTTGCGCTCGTTCTTGCTCGCAAGTCCGCGCGAGTTGGCGTTGAACCAAACCCACTGGCGATCCCTTCCGCGCATAACTTCCCATCCGTCGCGAATCCGCCAATGACTCCGGCCATTGCTCCGCAAGAGATGGCCTGGGCGACGCGAAAACACATTCGAGTTGGAGCACTCAAAACCGCACCTGCTGTTGAGGCTGCGGGCGTGGAAGCGGAAGTGCTAATTCCAGTCGGACAGAAGCGGGCTTTGGATGTCCTGCTCGCGAAACTGCGGCAAGGCGAACTTCAGGCTGAGGGAGTGCCTATTGAGCGATTTGAGAAGCCCATCGAAATACTAGAAGTTTCTCCACTCGATATATCTCCCATCGAGATCAAGCCGCTCCCGGATGTGAACGCGGAGGCGGCGTCACCTGAGAGCAAAACGAAACGGTAGGCCATTCGCGCGATCTGAAAAGGAGTGTTCATGAAGAACATAATTTTGGCTGCGCTGTTAGCGAGTCTCACGATTCCAGTCCCACGGTCATGTGGGCAAGAAAAGGAAAAATCCGCAGGCGCCGAGAAGGCCGCCGAACCCCAGAAGGTCATTACGCCTCTGCGCGTGCAGGTTGTGTTTACCGAGTTCGACGGCGACAAAAAAATCGGCAGCTTGCCGTACTCCTTTCTTGTAAGTGCAGACGACAGGGGAGCGCCCGCAGCGGTGCGCATGACTCTTCACATTCCAGTCGAGACTTCTAGTAATACGGGTGTAAAGCAGACAGAGCATTGGAACCTGAGCACCAACCTCGACGGCCGAGCGGAGATGCTTGACGACGGTCGTTTCCTCTTAAGGTTGGGCTTGGATAAGAGCTCAATTTACATGGCTGGAGTGAATCAGAAGCCATCCGCCCTTGGAGGAAACGAGATTTCCAACGGCCAGCCGATCCAGGAAGATTTCCGAACCCAGGTGAATCTGCTCATTCGCGACGGCCAGACTATCCAATCGACGGTTGCAACGGATCCCGCCACGGGTCATGTGCTCAAAGTAGATGTCACGCTGAACGTTCTTAAATAGAGCGCCGCAAGCGGTCTACGAGGCTCGCAGGATTGCTTCGAGTGCGGCGCTCAAGTCCGCGTGGAGGAAGCGGTAGCCAAGTTTTTCCAGCTCTTGCGGGAGGACGCGCTGGCTGGAGAGGAGCAGGGCATCGGCCATTTCGCCGAGCATGAGGCGCAGGGCGAAAGCGGGGGCGGGGAAGAGGGCTGGGCGGTGCATCACTTTGGCTAGCATTTTCGTGAGCTCGGCGTTTCGGACTGGTTGTGGAGAGACTAAGTTGATGGGGCCGCGAACTTCTCCGTTTTCAAGGGCGAGACGCAAAATTTCGATGGCGTCATCGAGAGCGATCCAGGACATCCACTGTTTACCCGAGCCAATTTTTCCGCCGGCGAAAAAACGGAAAGGCAACATGATCTTCGGGAGCGCGCCACCGTTGAGCGTGAGAGCGACGCCAAAACGAGCGAGCACGACGCGAATGCCGATGGCTTCCGCTTTCAGGGCTTCGGCTTCCCATTCCTTTGCCATGGCGGAGACAAAGTCGTCGCCGGGCTGGCTTTCTTCGGTCAGAAATTCGTCGCCGCGATCGCCGTAGATGCCTGTTGCGGACGAGGAGATGAGGACTCTTGGACGAGCATTCATTTTTGCCAGGGCAGTGACTAGCGCGCGTGTCGTATCCACGCGGCTGGAGCGCAATTCCGCTTTGCGCGCGGCGGTCCAGCGGCCGCCGGCGATGGATGCGCCGGCGAGATTTACCACGGCGTCCGCGCCCACGGCGGCGCCGCCGAGTTCTCCCGTTGCGGGATTCCACGCGACTTGAAAACCGTCGTTCTCCACATCTTTCGTGACGGTTCCTGGACGGATAAGTCTGCAAACCGTGTGGCCCGCTTTCACCAGCACGGGCACCAGCGCGCCGCCAACCAATCCGCTTGATCCTGTCACGAGAATTTTCATTGCGATTTCGCTCGATCAGCCATGACCACTTTCCGAATCCATTCTACCTAGACGCTACGCAAGCGTCGCTCATCGGTCAAGCAGTCGAAAATCTTGAAGAGGTCTTTTCAGGTGAAAAGTACGGACACATGCGGATTCCCGCGGGGGTTGGCGCTAAGCGCTCACGCTATGGCTCCGTGCTGTTTGGCGGGTTACAATTCTCTGGTGAGTGCTCCTTCGCATACAGCACGCGTCAAAGTGCTTTTCTTCGGCCGGCTGAAAGAAATTGTCGGGCGCGCCGAGGACTCGGTGGATCTTCCCGACGGAGCTTCCATTGAAACCGTCTTCTCTCACTTCGGAGAGCATCACCCTGAGTTGGCGCGCTTTCGCGCCTCGCTGGTTGCCTCGCGCAATCAAGAATTTGCGGCGTGGAGCACGCCGATCCATTCCGGAGATGAGGTTGCCTTCCTTCCGCCTGTCAGCGGCGGATAGTTTTGCTCACTATGACCAAGCTGCTACAGCCCGATTTGCTGCTTCTTGTGCGCGACGCCATCGATCCGGAAACTCTGATCCGGCACGTTCGGGCTGCGGAAGATGGAGCTGTCGTCACGTTCGATGGGTGCGTGCGGAATCATTCTCACGGACGGCGGACGCTTTATCTGGACTACGAGGCTTATGAAACCATGGCGCTCGGGAAAATCCGCGAGATCGCCGGGCAAATCCACGAGAAATTTCCCATTCACCTCGTGGCCATCGCGCATCGGCTTGGGCGGCTTGAAATCGGCGAGACCAGCGTTTTTATTGCAGTCAGCTCGGCTCACCGGCCGGCCGCATTTGATGCGTGCCGCTACGCCATTGATACCCTGAAGCGGACGGTGCCCATTTGGAAGAAAGAGTACTTCGAGGATGGGGCCGTCTGGGCGGATGGCGAAATGCCTCCTGCGCCCCCGGAGACACGGGCGGCGAAACCCGCATCTTAATGAATCAATGATCTCGACACCCCCTCGTGCGCTCGCCGCAACTGTGGCTATTCTGGCGGCACTGTTTCTGGCAGGGAGTGTTCTCTCCCAGAACAAGCCTGACCGGCCGCCATGGGCGCAGCCGAAGCCGAATCTGCCGGCAAGTTCCTCTTCCGCGAATGCTCCAGCGCCAGTGCCCCCGACGCTCCCTTCGCCTCCCCCGCCCGGGAGCATTGTGCCAACGCCTGTGCCGGCGCTGAGGCCGCCTGTCGATTCCGACGATCAGCGCGGGCAGATTAAAGTCAAGGTAGACCTGGTCAACATTTTGGCGAGCGTTCTGGACGAGCACAACCGGCCCGCGCCGGATCTGCCGGTCGAAGCCTTTCAGATTTTTGAAGAAGGCGAGCGGCAGAAGATCGAGGTGTTTGAATCGGAGACGAAGCTGCCGCTGGACCTCGCCCTGATGATTGATTCGAGCTTGAGCGCGAATATGGAGATAGGCTTCGAGAAAGAGGCTGCAGCGCATTTCATTCGACAGGTGTTGCGTCCGGGCGACCGGCTTTCGGTTTTCTCGTTCGACGAAAATGTCACGCAGCTTGCGGGGTTCTCGGACAATGTGCCTGCGCTACAGACTGCGGTGCGCAAGATTCCGCCTGGCTCAGGCACTTCGATCTATGACGCCATACTTCTCGGATCGCGGGCGCTCGAGCGGCGCGGTGACGAGCGGCGCAGGGTCATTATATTGATTACGGACGCGGGAGAGACGACCAGCCGGACCGATTTTGACGCCACGAGGAAAGAAGCAGTTCGATCGGACGCGCTGCTTTATACAATCGTGATTCGCCCGGTGAAAAATGAGAGCGGACGCAACACTGCCGGCGAGCACGCGCTCGAAACCATCACAGAGACGACCGGGGGCGACATGTTCTATCCCGATACACCGCAGGAGTTGGATACGATTTTCGACGTGATTGATCGAGAGTTACGCACGCAATACCGGTTGGGCTACTACCCGACCCCTCGCGGCCCCGCGAATACGTACCGGAATGTCGAGGTTAAGGTGCTGAACGGCGACTACCACGTGCGAGCCCGGAAGACCTACCTTACTGGGCCGCAGTGAGCCGATGGCGAATCGAAAGTGCTCGTTGAGTATGGCAAGGAGTCAGCCTACCCCTACCCCCTGTTTTTTATAAGAATATCAAAACATGAGGGTTAGGCCGCGGGGATTTGCAAAGAATATCATTCTAAAGGACTTACAAGGTCTTTGTTTTGATATCCTTGCAGGTGATTAACCCTGCCCTGACACCTAGCGGCTTCTCGACCCACGTTCTTGCAATAGCTTGTGTTGTCGCGGAAAAGAAAGAGGAGCGTGACCCAGGCGAAATCCGTAGTATTACCTGGTTCTAATATTACTCCTGCCGATAGTTTTTTGCAAGCGAAAAATAAATAGGTCTTCACATCTTGAGTGGCTGGCGGATATGCGGGCTAAGCCGCAGCCGCAAGTCCGAGGAACGACTGGGCAAAAGAGCCTAAGTACGGAAGGCGGCTTACGCTGGGCCACTGAAAGGGGGCCGAGTAGCTATTGCGGCTTCTTGGTGTCCGGGGCGTTTTGGCCGGTGTCGGACTTGATCAATTCCGTTTTTACCTGAGCCTTTTGTCCGGCGACCACGTCGATTTCGGTTTCAAACGTCTGATAGCCAGGTAGCTCGATCTTGATCTTGTGCTTTCCGGGGCCGACGAGCAGGGAGTGAAAGTGACCGCCAAGCTGGCTGGCGGGGCCGATGTAGCTGCCATCGAGGTAGACAGCCGCGCGTTTGGGCTGAGCAGAGATTTTCAGCTCGGCGGTGACGTCTGGAACCGTGGCCCCGGGGATCATTTGCATGGAGACTTCAATCGATTGGATCTGGCCCGGTTCGATGACGATGTCGCGCGTTAAATCCTGATAGCCTTTCTGTTTCACGACGATATGGTGCTTGCCGGGCAACAGGGGCACGTTCTTCTTTCCGCGGAATTCCTTCACGTAGCCGACATAATCGCCGTCGATCCAGATACCGGAGTCTCGGTCCAATTGGGTATCGCCGTCAAAAGTCACTCCGCCCATGGCTTTGCCGTCCTGGGCGGGAAGGCGCGTTGGGCCGAAAGAAAGGAGAAGAAGCACAAAAAGAGTTGCAGCGGAGCCGAACTTCCACATTTTAGACATGAAGCACCTCGCATTCAGGACGGGGGTTTATTTTAGCGCGGATACCCAGGAGATAACGCAAAAAAACAGAGGAGATCCTCGAAAAAAGTCAGGCTATTAGATAGGTCTAATGCGGAGGCAGCACTTTAATTAGCGCAGGTGATAGAGTGGAGGGCACACCGTTTCGCCGCGAATCCGTGAAGGCGTGACGGTATGCATTTCTCCATGAGCAAGGATTACCTCAACGCCGCCATTGAAATTGCCGAGGAAGCGGGGAAGATCCTGCGCGAGGAATTTGACCGGCCAGTGCAGATTGCGTATAAGGGCGACGTCGATCTGGTGACGCAAGCGGACAAGCGCTCCGAGCAGGCAATTGTGGCGCGGCTGACGAAATATTTTCCGGAACACTCGATCGCAGCGGAAGAGGGAAGCGGGCACGAAGGCGGCTCGGAATTTCGCTGGCATGTCGATCCGCTGGATGGGACTACAAATTTTGCGCATGGGTATCCTTGCTTTGCGGTTTCGATTGCACTGGCGCAACGGGGAGCGCTGCTGGCGGGGGTGGTTTACAATCCGTTTTATGAGGAGCTATTTGCCGCAGTGCGGGGCGGAGGGGCGACGCTGAACGGGAAGAGGATATTCGCTTCGAAGGTGGACACGCTCTCGACGAGCCTTCTGTGCACTGGTTTTCCGGTGCACAAGCGGCTGGCAACTCCAAACATTCATTATTATTGGGATTTTACGCTGCGATCGCATGGGGTGCGGCGCGACGGCTCGGCGGCGCTGGATTTGGCGAGCGTTGCGGCTGGACGATTTGATGGGTTCTGGGAATTTGGGCTCAAGCCATGGGATACCGCTGCGGGAGTTCTGCTGATTGAGGAAGCAGGGGGTAAGGTCAGCGATTTTGCGGGGCAGCCGTATCAACTGGGCGGGCCAGTGATACTTGCCACAAACGGATTGATCCATGAAGAGGCGCGGGAAGTGGCATCGGAGATTTCCCAACGCGATCCTGCCGCGCCCCTGCGACGTTAGCTTTTCTGCCGAACGGTAACTTCCACTTACGAAAACCTATCAGGCTGCTTATGATTTTTTAACACCTCCCAAGCTACCCTTTTTTGGCAACGAGACGGCGTTCTGTGCCCTTGAAAGACGTTCCAAAACCACCAACGAGAATCCCGTTGCCAGGTAGCGAGTATTGGAGAGAGATATATGCGCGCGTTCTCACTGAGAAAATTTCCTGTTTTGACGATATTGACTGCGGTGTTTTGTGCGAGTGCGGCTCCGGGACGGCTGCTTGCCGACGATGAGAAAGACAAGAACCCCGCCGCTGCCAAAACCGCGCCTGCGAAGGCGAATGCGGCCGACGCTGGCTTGACGGAGCGCGAGCGCATGCTCCTGGACCGCGTCGAACAGCTGGAAAAGCGCGTGGCGGAGCTCGAAACGAAAGAGCCTGCTGGAGCGGCGGCGGCTCCCGCTGGGGCAGTCAGCGCGAGTGGAACGACGGCTGGCCCCACGACTGGCGCGATTGGCACGAACACGGCTGGGGCTAGCATGGCTTCGCCGGCGGCAGCCACCAGCCCCGCGATGAACGCAAGTACAGTGGCGCCAGGTGCTGTCGCCGCTGTTTCGCCCAGGCAGGATCAGTCGGCGGCAACTAGCACCGCGGCGGTTGCGACGGCCGCGAAGCCTGGATACGTCGAACCCTTTTCGGATGCGGATTGGACTTGGCTGAACGGAAGCCCGCGCACCAAAGAGATTTATTGGGATTCGAAATTCTTCACCCCCGAAATCAGATTTGATACGAATTATGTCGCGGACTTCAACCATCCGAGCGACCACACGATCGGCGGATCCAGCGAACTGTTCCGGTCCTACGAGGTGCAGTTGGAGCAGCTCGGGCTGGGCGGGGACTTCCACTTTGACAACGTCCGGGGCAGGTTCATGACGCAGTATGGTATGTACTCCGCGACGACTCCACGGAATGACGCTAGTCCGGCGCATGGGCAATGGGATTTGGACACTGCTTATCGATACCTAGCGGAAGCATACGGCGGATACCACTTCAATGTGCTGCATGGGGTGAATGTGGACGCGGGGATCTTCCTGTCTTATATAGGGCTGTTCAGTTACTACAATTTTGACAATTGGGCGTACCAGCCCTCTTTCGTTTCATCGAATACGCCCTGGTTTTTTAATGGAGTGCGCGTGCAGATTTTTCCGACGGCACATTTGAAAATTGAGCCGTGGTTTATCAATGGATGGCAGTCGTACGCTTCAGCCAACCACATGCCGGGTGTGGGCGGGCAGATCAAATGGACTCCGAAACCCTGGATCAACATCATTTCCAATAACTACGGAGTGGGCGAGGATGACCTCTTTATAAAGGGCCGCAGCCGGATTCACACGGACGACAGCGTAGAGGTCAAGTACTACGACAAACCAGAAAAAACGCTGGACAAGATGGCATTTTCGCTGACCGGGGACTTGGGCTGTGAATACGGCTCCGG
The DNA here is from genome assembly GCA_963843265.1 of uncultured Acidobacteriota bacterium. Taxonomy (GTDB): domain Bacteria; phylum Acidobacteriota; class Terriglobia; order Acidiferrales; family UBA7541; genus Acidiferrum. The sequence continues at coordinate 35,089 of CAWJJR010000017.1, forward strand.
GGTGAGCTGCTATGGCGATAGGAAAGGCGGACCGAAGCAGAGCTTCATCGGATATATGGCGTACAACCGGTTCTGGCTCCACAGTGATTTGTTCGGAGTAACGGTCGGGGGCGGGCAAATCAACAATCCGGGACGTTATTTGGTACTCATTCCGCCGATCAACGGAGAAACCGCAATCTCCGCGGCGACGAATTCGCCGTACTTCACGGGGAATCCCGGCGATCCGTATAAGGCGTGGGATTCTTCTTTCACCTTTGACTATATGCCAAAACAGTATATTACATTTCGCGCCGAATATGATTATCGGCACGCCAGCGTGCCCTATTGGACGGGCGCGGGCGGGATCACGCCGCCGGGAGGGAATAACGGTTCGCCTCAATACTATGTATGCAGCAACGGAAGCTCTTCAGGCCAGCTTTCCCTGATTCCTGCGGAGGCGGCGTGCGGCGGAGGAATTAGCAGCGTTTGGTTCCCGGATCTTCGGAAGAATGAGTCGTTTATCGATCTGTCGATCCTGGTGAAATTCTAGACGCTCGAAGCGTTGGAGCGGGGGCTAGGAGACTGCGAGCGCGGTCATAGGAGACCGGCGGTTTTTGTAATTCCGGCTACGAGATGGCGCCGTTACTTTCCGACGTAACGGTTTACCGTCAAACTCGATTGAGTGAGTTCCTTGGCGTTCAGCTCGCCTTTCTTGTTCTTATCCAATCTTTCGAATTCCGCTTCCATATATTTCATGAACTCCTGCTTGGAGACCATGCCCTTTTTGTCCGTATCCATGAGGGCCAGCAATTGGCGGACGCCGTCCTCACCCATCGCTACTCTGTCCAGCGGCTTGGGAACCGCTGCTTTTTGCGCGAATGCATTCCCAAGCATGAGCCCGGCTGCAAGCAAAGTAGCGATGATGGCGATGGTCCACGGCTTTTTTGTTCGCATCAGCATAGAGGACTCCTTGGCACGCTAGCCTGAACCGGTTGTGGAAGACGTCCCCACTTCAGATCAGGCGGATTGACCCGGAGGTGCCACTTTTACCTCCCGGTTTTGGCGAATATACACCCAAGCGGTCCGAGCCTCGTTACGCATATCATGAATGCAGCGAATCGAAAAATTTGAGAGCCGATGCCGGATAACATTCTTGCGGGGGATTTGTGACCGTACAGAGGATAGCTCTTCTTCCAGCAACCGGGTTGAGCAATTCGGCACGAATGCATCAGATCTTGAGTCATCTTCACCCCAGGCATGCCAACCTCGATATACGGTATGGAGAATGAAGACATCGTCGAAATATCGGGATTTATCGGAGGAGGCTTCTCGCCATGTATAAGGTTGTAGCCCTGGTTGCAATGTGGTTGGCACTTTTTCCGGCGTGGAGCCCTCAAAATGAGGAAGTAGCCGATTGTTACAAACGTTGCCGGGTCTCGCCGCAGAACGACCCTGACATGGAGAGGCAGGAGATCGTCAATTTGGAAAGAGAAGGGGCGAACGCCATTCAGCATAGCGATGGAACGTTCTTCCGGCGGGTGTATAGCGAGGAATTCGTGGGAACGCTTTCGCGAGGCGAAACGGTGAATAAAACAGGGTTCATAAAGGCAGTCGAGTCGAGCGAAATTCAGTACCAGTCCTTCAACGCCTCTGACATCAAGGTAAGGATTTACCGCGATATGGCAGTGGCAACATGCTTATGGTCCTCTCGGAGCACCGTGAAGGGGCAATTCGTGAGCAGCCAAATGCGGGCGATACATGTGTATATGAACGGGGGAAGCGGATGGAGAGTGATTGCCGGGCAGGAAAGTCCTTTGCCGCCCTACATGCACCAGGCCTTGTAGCCCACGTTCGATGGGAGACTCCCGAGAGTTCGGGATGGAATTACTGCGGAGAGAACCGACGGGAGGGCAGGGAATCGAAGGCGCGAAATTCAAACTGCAGGACCGCGGGAAGATGCGCCGCGAAATAGGTCCAGTCATGGCCGCCGGGATACAAATGAAATTCGTGGGGGATGTGGCGCGCTGTCAGGAGCTTGTCCAGAGCTTGGGCGCCCGCGTCGAAGCCGTAGTCGTCTTCCGAGCCGCAATCAAAATAAATTTTTAGGCCTTTGAGATTCGCGGTACGGGCAATTTCGATGGGGTCATTTTGTTTCCAAAATGCGGCGTCGAAGGGTGAGCCAAAGGCATTGCCGAGGACGCGGAGTACGCTCAGCTGCCGAGAATCCTGTGTGCTAACGTTGGGCAGTTTTTCGATCAGCGCGGCGCTGAGGGTGCCCACCGCTGCGAAGAGTTGAGGATGGCGGAAGGCGATGTGCAGAGCTCCGTATCCGCCCATGGAAATGCCTGCAATGCCGCGCGAATTGCGGGCTGACTCGGCGCGGTATCGCTTCTCGACGCCCGGCATAAATTCTCTGAGGAAGAAATCTTCATAGCGATTGCGGCCGTCGCTAGAATTGATGTAGAAGCTGGCGCCTGCGGCTGGCGTCACGATCAGGAATTCACCCAGTTGGTGCTGCTCCCACAGGTCTTCGACAAGATTCATGCCGCCTGAATGGATGAGCATCTGATCGTTGTCGCCCAAGCCGTGGAGAAGATAGAGGATGGGATAATGGCGCGTTTTCTCGGTGTCGTAGCTCGGAGGGAGAAGAACGCAGTAGGGAACGGAGCGGCGCAGGATTTTGCTGGGAAGCGAAACGCATTCGGCGCGGCCCGTAGCTTGGGCGGCTGGAGCCAGGAAAGCAGTTGCAATGTAACCCAGCAGCAGCGCCCCCAGCACGGCGCGCAGGATTTTATTCATACCGCAGTGCCTCGACGGGGTTCAGCCGGGCTGCCCGCGAAGCCGGATAGAGTCCCGCCGCAAGGCTGACGGCCACCGCGAACACAATCGCACCCAGCACAAGCCACCACGGCACGGAAAAAACATGTGCCGAGGGCAAGTTTTGGCGATGCAAATAGATATTTGTACCCCAGGTCAAGGCCCTACCAATCAGCCAGCCAAACACCACGCCAAGAATTCCGCCGAACAGACCCATCACACCGGCTTCGACAAAAAAGAGTTGCTTGACGTCGCGATCGGCCGCACCTAGCGCTTTCAAAATACCAATCTCGCGTCGCCGCTCCAGAATGGCCATCACCAATGTGTTGATGATTCCAAGTGTCGCCACCGCCAGCGCGAGGCTGCCGAAAAGTGCGAGGAGAAGATCGAAGATGGTGAAAAACAGCCGCAAGTTTTTCGTGGCATCCAAAAGAGAAAACGTGCCGAAGCCGATCGCTTTGATGGCCGTTTCGATGCCCTCCACTTGTAGGGGGCTCTTTGCGCGAACCGTCAGGCTTGCGTAGCTCTGTTTTCCATTTGCGGCGCGGACGGCATCGCGCAGATCGTTTACCTGAGCGGCCCGAAGAGTAGACGCCACGTCGAGGGGAATCAGCAAGCGTCCGCTGCCGAATCCGCCGAAGCCTGCCGCTGGTTCCGTCTCGACAATTCCGACGATGCGCAATTTTTTCTCGCGCGGGACGATGGAAAACCCGCCGGCGCCCGCATCCTCAGCATCCGTTTTTCCGCCGGCTTCACTCGCGGAATTTTGTGGCGGCAGCGCTTCGCGCTCTGCATAACGCACGACTAGATCTTTGCCGATTAGAGTGGCCGGCTGTGGAGACAAATCCTTTGCCAACTGGATTTGCAAAATTGCTTCATCGGCATTCTGGCTCGAAAAGAATTTACCTTGAATTCCATCATACGAGCCAGTCTGTTGCGCGGATGCCGGCACTCCCGCTACGATGGTGGAAAAGGGAGTTCCGTTGTAGCGAATTTCGGTGGGGAAGCGGATTTGTGGGTAGACTTCCACCACGTTCGGGAGGCGTTCCAGCTCTTTGCGCGCATCCTCATCCAGCTCGCGTGCGGGTGTTTCTGGCGCGGGATTCGTCGCCCTCCGCATGCCCTCAAAAGCTCTGCGCTGGGTAACGATGACGGTATCGAAGAGTCCAGAATTGGATAGGCGTTTCGTAGCCAGCTCTTGCAGGCCAACACCAAGCGAAAGCATGGCGACCAGCGATGCGACGCCAACGGCGACGCCGAGAGTAGTTAGAGAATTTCTTAGGACAGATTCCCGGAGATTGCGCAACGCGAGCTCGCCGAGGTCGCCCGCCTTCATGATTTCACCCCGTCGCTGACCAGTTTGCCGTCCGCAAGCGCGACGATGCGATCGGCGAAACGCTCCGCAAGGGGCCGTTCGTGCGTCACCATGACGATGGTCATTCCGAGCGTTTGCTGGACTTCTTTCAGTAGGAGCATAATGGATTCGCCGGTGGCGCTGTCGAGATTTCCCGTCGGCTCGTCGGCAAAAAGAAGTGTCGGGCGGTTTACGAGCGCGCGTGCCAATGCGGCCCGCTGTTGCTCCCCGCCGGACATTTCGCTTGGGCGGTGGCCTAGCCGCTTTTCGAGGTGTACGCGCTCGAGCGCTTCCTGAACGCGTTTACCGCGCTCGCTGCGATCTACTTCGGCCAGGCGCAGAGGCAATTCCACGTTTTCTTCGAGCGTCATTCGCGGGAGCAAATTAAAGGATTGAAAAACCATCCCGACGGTCAGGCTTCGGTAGCGCGCTAGTTCAAGCGAGGTCATTTCCGATAGATTTTTGCTATTCGCGAAAATCGCGCCGCCTGTCGGACGGTCCAGCCCGGCCATCAGATTTAGCAGCGTTGATTTGCCCGACCCAGAGCTGCCTAAGAGAGCCACGAACTCTGCCGAGCGTACTTCGAGCGTAACGTCGTCCACGGCGCGAATCACCGTGGAGCCCATCTCGTATTGTCGGGAAACGCGTTCGGCCCGAACAGCCACACCATTTCCGGTCGTCATCATCGCCTCTCGATGTTACTACGCATGGCACACGCATTCAGTTACCAAACGTATGGAAAGCCCATCCGGCTCGCCCCGTGCTTGCTCCCGCCTCACAAGAAACGCACCACAAAGATGCCCGAAGCTTCTTAGAAAATTGTCTTGACAGAGGAATAGGCACCTGCTAGTTTCGTAGCATACATGCTAGAAAAATAGCACATGAGCCCAAAACCCAAACCGAGCGCACTTTCCCGCCGAGAACGTCAGATAATGGACATCCTCTATAAGCTCGAGCGCGCCTCGGTCGGCCAAGTGCTGGCAGAGATCGCTGGCAAGCTCAGCTATTCCACCGTGCGCGCGCAGCTCCGGGTCCTCGAAGAAAAGGGTCATGTTCGCCATGAAGAACACGGTTTGCGCTACGTTTATGTGCCCGCCGTGCCGCGCGAAGTTGCCAGACGCTCTGCGCTACGACATCTCGTCGAGACATTCTTCGACGGGTCCACCGAAAAAGTCGTCGCCGCACTTCTGGGCGGCGAGGTGACGCGCATCTCCACCGAGGAGCTGGACCGCATTGCTGGCCTCATTTCGAAGGGACGGAAGGAGAAATAGTCATGCATTTTCTCGCCGATTCAGAATTGGGCCTCGCATTCGTACTTGTTTGTTGCATCAAGACGACTCTTCTCCTTGCCTGCGCATGGGCAATTGTCGCCGCCCTACGGCGCGCCTCCTCCGCCGTGCGCCATCACGTGTGGGCGGTCGCGATTCTGGCAATGCTCCTCTTGCCCCTGCTGGCAGTTCTCCTTCCGTCGTGGCATTCCTTCGTGTTGGGAGGCGCCGCTGCATTTTGGAGCACGCCTCACCGGGGCGAGGCAAACTTGGCCGCGCAAACCATTCCCGCCACGATTGTTCACGTCACGCCCGGATCGTTCGTTCTGCCCACGTGGGCGAGTGCATCTGCCCTCCTGTGGGCTTTTGGCGCGTTATTTATCCTTTTCCGCCTGATTGTGGGCCTAACGCGGCTCACGTGGCTGACTGCGCGTGCAACCCCTCTCTTCGAAGACGATTGGATGCGCGAAACTCTTACAATCTCCGCAGCTCTGAAGATCGGCCGTTCTGTCCGCCTGCTGGAATGCAGCGAGGCACTGGCGATGCCGCTGACTTGGGGAATCTTCCATCCCGTGATTGTGCTCCCCGCGGGCGCGGCAAATTGGCCGAACGAGCGGCGGCGCATTGTTCTCTCGCACGAGCTTGCGCATATCGCGCGTCACGACTGGCTTTTGCAAATCTGCGCCGAGGTGGCGCGGAGTTTCCACTGGTTTAACCCACTTGTTTGGTTGGCAGCCGCGCGGCTACGGCAGGAAAGCGAGCGCGCTTGCGATGACGCCGTCCTGCGCTCCGGCGTCGCGCCCGACGTTTACGCCAGCCAGCTCCTCGATCTCGCAAGGACTCTCGGAAGCTCAGGCCGCGCCTGGTCCACTGCTCTGGCTATCGCGCGACCAACAAATCTTGAAAGGAGATTTGCCGCCATGCTGAATCCGTCGATTGATCGCCGTCAGGTTTCTCCACGAACAAAATTTCTAGTTCCGTTTCTAGCTCTTGCGTTGTTACTGCCGCTTGCCGCACTTCGCCTGTCGGCACAAGACCGCGTCGGCAAAACGTCAGGCGTCATCCACGACCCGAGCGGCGCGGCTGTCGCTAACGCTACCATCGTGATGTCCAATCACGCCGCCAACACGACCGACATGACCACAACGGATCGCGAAGGCAATTTCAGTTTTACGGCGTTGCCGGCCGGAATCTACGAGCTGCAGGTTCTTAAACCGGGCTTCCAACCTTACCGTCGAGCGGACGTGTCGCTCGATCCTGGTCGCGATTTCACTGCCAATTTCACTCTGGATGTTGGAGCCATCACCGAACACGTGATGGTGGTTCCCGAGAACGGGGGAAAGCCCATCGTCACCGAGAAAAAGAACGGCAAGCCTTCGCGCCTCGGAATCGGCGGCACGGTTGAGGCCGCCAAACTCGTGAACAAAGTTCAGCCGATGTACCCGGAATCCGCCAAATCGGCTGGCGTGCAAGGCACCGTCGTCCTTCACGCGGTTATCGGCACGGATGGAAAGCCGCTCTCTCTTCGCGTCATGAATGGCCAAATTGATCCGGAGCTTGCTCGCTCCGCTGTGGAAGCCGTGAGCCAGTGGCGCTACACACCGACCCTTCTCAATGGGGATCCGATTGAAGTCGAGACGACCATCACTGTGAATTATTCACTGCAACGCTGACGGAATATCGAGCCGTGCGACGATTGTTTCGAGGAATTCTTTGGGCGGGGCGCGCCACTCGCGCCGAGCTTATGTTCTTCGCCCCGCCCCATTCTACTTTCGAGGTAAAGTTTGTAAGCCGGTTCAGGACTTCTTGGTTTCCGTTGTGGACTTCGCTGGGCTAATTTTGACTTCTGTGGCGATTCTTTGCTTATTGTCCATGTGATAGTAAACGGTGGCCATTTCTCCCTTGTCCAGGGTTCCTTCTTTCTTGGTGTCGGAGTTCAGAACAAATGTGGTGTTTTCTTCCTTGCCCTTCCATTTGTGTTCGAGAACCAGGTCCGAATCCGTTACGGATGAGATGGTTCCCATTCGGTGGTAAACAGCCGGCTTGGCCTTTTCTTGTGTAGTGGTTTTGTCTTTGGCGCTTTTCGGCGAGGTTGTGCGTGCAGAAATTGTTGCAACCTCTCCGCAAAAGAGCAAAGCAGCGGCGAACAAAACGGCGTATCTGAATTTCATCAACATCCTCCTTTGGTAGATGGGCCCGACTACTGTTTTTTAGGATGCCGATGAGGAGAATGGGGTTGGGAGGCTCTTTTCCGGGAATCTTATTTCAGCGGACCGCTTCGCGGCAGTTGAATCTCTTATTTCGAATGGCCATGTTAGTTGGAGAATTCCGTCTCGTCATAGACTTTGTCGCCGCGGAGCACGTCGCTGTCGCTGGCGTTCCAGTCCTGATTGGAAGAGATCGAGAAAGAAACGGGCGCGTCTTTATTTGGATCGGCAAGTGTGTAGAATTTCGCGCCGTTGAACGCGGTCTGGCCGGGAAGAAAGCCGCTGATTAAATTCGTTCCATCAACACTAAGTTGAAAGTCGGCGATGAGCGCGGGACCGCCTACAGTCACGCTGAGGTCGTAGCTGGCTTTCACACTGACGTGGTCTTTTTCAAATCGGATGCGGTAGCTGATCGGGAGATCGTCGTCGGACATAAGGGGCTCCTCCTCGAGAAATACCGTGGCCGTATGTTGCCTCCAGTATAGGTATTCCGGCATTTTCGAAGCCACCGAAAACGTGAGGGCCTGCTTCTGACCAGGCCGAATTGCGACACCAGACACGTTTCAGCACAATCGCGGCAGGAATTTGCCTTTCCGATGGCGCTCTTCTTCTACACTTTCTTTGATCCGAATGGGTGCGAGCTAGCGGGCTGCGGGAGGTTGGTGTGGCAACGAGCGAAAACTTCGATCTGATTGTGATTGGCTGCGGCCCAGCCGGAGAAAAAGCCGGGGCCCAGGCTGCCTATTTTGGCAAGCGAGTCGCGGTCATCGAGCGCGCAGCGGATGTCGGCGGAAGTTGTATCAACACGGGCACGGTGCCCAGCAAAACGTTGCGCGAATCCGCGCTGTATTTTTCCGGATTGAAGCAGCGCGGGCTTTATGGGATTGATTATTCGCTCAAAGAAAATCTGACCGTGCAGGACTTCATGCATCATGAACGCGCGGTCGTCGAAATGGAGCGGCAGCGCATTTTGAAGAATCTGGAACTTCATCGTATTGCGCTTGTTCGCGGGCAGGCGGCATTTGAAGACGCGCATACTCTCACGGTTCACGGCGCGGACGGTACGCGAAGACTTCGCGGCGAGGTCATTCTGATTGCCACCGGATCGAAACCGCATCGGCCTTCTGAGATCGCCTTCGATGACGTCCACACTTTTGATTCGGACACGTTTCTGCAAATGGATCGCATTCCGAAAAGCCTAGCGGTGATTGGCGGCGGGGTGATTGGCTGCGAATACGCATCGATCTTCGTGGCGCTGGGGGTCGAAGTCACTCTGGTCGATGGCCGAGACAGGTTGTTGCCGTTCCTCGACGCGGAAATTTCTGAACGTCTTCGCGATCGGCTCACGGCGCTCGGGATGCGCTTCTTATTCAACGAGCGGCCTGTAAAAGTCGAAAATTCTTCGGCCGGCGTGCGCCTCTCCATGAAGAGCGGCAAGACGCTCGAGACCGATGCGGCGCTGTTTGCCGCAGGCCGCCGCGCTGCCATTGATGGCCTCGGGCTGGAAAAGGCCGGGCTCGCGATCAACGACCGTGGATACATTCCCGTCGACGACAACTATCGGACCTCTGTTTCGAATATCTACGCCGCGGGCGACGTGATTGGATTTCCTGCGCTGGCATCGACTTCGATGGAGCAAGGCCGCGTCGCCATTTGCCACGCCTTCGGATTCAAGTACAAGCAGCGCGTTGCGTCGATGCTTCCGATGGGGATTTACACGATTCCGGAGATTTCCGCGGCGGGAGAGACAGAAGAGTCTTGCAAAGAAAAGAAAATTGATTATTGCGTGGGGCGCGCCCATTATGAGAACAACGCGCGCGGCCACATCATTGGCGATACTGCTGGAATGCTGAAGCTCATTTTCGCGCGATCAGACAGAAAGTTGCTCGGCGTCAGCCTGATTGGAGAAATCGCTACGGAGCTCATCCATATCGGGATGATGATTCTCGACAATGGGCAGTCCATCGACGAGTTTATCGAGCAGGTTTTCAACTATCCGACGCTCAGCGAAACCTACAAGTATGCGGCTTATGACGGCCTGGGAAATTTGGCGGGGCACAAACTCCGTGAGGGTTAGTTACTACAGCGGTATGCTCTCATGGTGAAGACCAGGGACACGATGAGACCTCGATTTTCATTCCTCATTCTTTTCTTGGTTGCGATTGCTCCGATTCTGCTTTCTTCTCCTTCGCGCACACGCTTGGATTCGGAGGATCCCGAAGGTAAACGTGCCTATCTCGGATTCGACAGGAACATTTATCCTGGCGATGAAGCGATGAAAACCTTGCGGCGCGATTTCGTGTTCGCCGGGTATTGGTTGAGTCCGCCTCCTCAAGAGAAAGCGAGCACCTGGGTCGGCAAACGGGATTTTCTGCGCTCTCTGGGATTTGGGTTTTTAGTTCTCTACCGCGCCCGAGGAGAACGGGAGCTAAAAAGCGCGTCGATCGCCGAGAGTTTGGGCGAAGGGGACGCACGGGCCGCCGCGCAGGCAGCCAAGCGCGAAGGATTTTCCAGCAACACAATCATCTTTCTGGACATAGAAGAGGGCGGACGTCTTTCATCCAACTATCACTCCTACATTCAGGGTTGGTTGTGGACCTTGACGCAGATTGGTTACCAAGGCGGATTCTATTGTTCGGCAATCCCGGTGAAAGAAGGCGCACACACCACCATTACAACCGCCGACGATATTACCGATTTCCTTTCGTTGAAATCGCGGGTGTTCACGATTTGGGCATACAACGACGCGTGCCCACCGTCTCCCGGCTGCACGTTTCCTGAGAAGCCGCCCTCACCTGAATTGAGCGGTGATTCTGTCGCTGAAGTTTGGCAATACGCGCAGTCGCCTCGAGCGAAAGAACGCACCGCGTACTGTGCGCCTGGTTATCGCTCTGACGGAAACTGCTACGCCCCCGCCGACACCGGCCATGTGTGGTTTCTTGACGTGGACTCTGCTACTTCCGCGGATCCCTCGCACGGTCGATAGGTGTTGAACAAAAAAGGCGGCTCAACGCCGCCTTTTTTCATCGAATTGACTTATTGTTTCTTTCCTCAGATTTGGCCCAGGCCACCGTCGACGTGCAGCTCTTCGCCGGTGATATAAGACGAATCGGAAGACGCCAGGAAGGCCACTGCGCCGGCAACTTCCTCGGGTTGCCCGAAACGCTTCATGGGCACTTTAGCGGAAATGTTCTTCGCGAATTCGTCAATCGCCGCTTGCGGCAAGCCCGTGCGACCGAAGATGGGAGTCTCGATCGGTCCTGGCGCAACAGCATTGACGCGGATGCCGCGGCCTACCAACTCCGCCGCGCTGGTGCGAGCCAGGGAACGCAGAGCTGCTTTGGTTGCCGAATAGGCGCTTGCACCTTCTGTGCCCTTGATGCCCGCCACGCTGGTGTTCAAAATGATCGAAGCGCCGTCGTTGAGGAAGGGAATTGCTTTTTGGATTGTGAAATACGCGCCTTTGACGTTCGTCGAAAAGTTATCGTCGTAAATGGCCTCCGTCGTGTCTGAAAATGGCGCGAACTTTGCGACTCCCGCGTTTACAAAGAGCACATCGATCTTTCCAAATTTCTTTTCCACTGCGGAATAAATTTTATCGATATCTGCCAGCTTGGAAACATCGGCCTGAATTGCCAGCACGCCACTGCCAAGCGCCTTGGCCGCTTCGTCCAACGTCTTTTGATTGCGGCCGGCAATCACGACGTGGGCGCCTTCCGCTTGCAAACGCTTGGCCGATGCCAGCCCAATACCGCTGTTGCCGCCGGTCACTACTGCCACTTTTCCCTCGAGCCTTTTCATGATGTTCTCCTTTTGACTCATCTCCGCGCTAAAACCCCACCTGGGAGTCAGGCCGATTTGCCTTTCCCATGGTTTCGATACTTAGATGACCGTCGAAATGATCGGTTGCAGCCTTTTTTGGCGGATGCGGGGTTGGCTGGCGCATCTGTGGCCGTTTAGCCACGAACTCCGTTAGAATGAAGGAGGAAATATGGACCGCGCACAGATCGAGAAGATTTCAAAGGCTTTGGCGGATGAGACTCGTCTTATGATTTTTGAGGCCATTGGCCGCGAAAGGGTGATGAATTGTGGCGAAATTGTGTCTCTACAGGGGGTTACACCGGCCACCGTTTCGCACCATTTGAAAATCCTGAATGAAGCCGGGTTGGTGGAATGCCAGAAGGACGGACAATTCGTTTACAGCCGCACGGTGCCCGGAGTGGTGCAGGAATATAGTCGCGCGCTGGCGCAAATGGCGCGCGGCAAACTGGAGCCGAGCAGACGCTGATTCACGAGTTCAGTCCGTGGGATTTCTCGGAAATTTAAAGTAAGGAAGCCGCACGCCATCTATCAAAATTTGATCCGCGCGGATATTTGTGGGTGCTTCGAATCCGGTCGTGCCACCGTTTGTGACATAGTCGTCCTGATCCACACCATCTCCGCTGACGCCTAGCCCGCCCACAAGAATGCCATTGCGGTATAAGCCCGCGCTTCCCGGAAAGAAAACGATGCCGCTTTTATTGACGTTCGGCGCTCCTGCCTGGGATCCCTGCGTGCAAGGATTTGCAAGATCTTGCAGATAAAGGTTGAAAAAAGGTCCGGCAGGGGAACCATCGATTCCCGGCGGGAACAAAGGCTGCGCCCCAAAGCTGATCGTACGATTCGTGACGGCCGTGCCCATGGGCACTTGATTCAGGTCCGCGGCTGTCCGCGCTGAGCTGTTGAAATACACCATGTTTCGCGCTTTGCTTGCCGCCACATCGATGCTGAAAACCGTAGAATCTTGCATGCGTCGCAGGCCGATGATCGTGCCATCCAGGTCGGCAACCGCGATAGTCATTCGCGCCCGCGCGCCTATGGGCAAACGAATCGCTGCGCGGGTTTGATCCGCCGTCGCCTCCGCATTATCCAGAATGTTTTGAACATCCGTGGCGCTTAATCCGCCGAGAGGTCCGGCCATAGGCGTGATCAAATCGCCTTCCGGAGGCTGTCCTGCACTATTGGCGGGCGCAACCAGATACGATCCGCTTCCAGCGACCGGCCCCACCGAGACATTCGCGGGCAGCGATGTCTGCGATACGAAGGGGAGTGTGACTCCATTGATTGAGACCGCTCCCGGAGGCGCTAGTGTTGGCCCGAACGAGTCCGAAGGTCCAGTGCGCTGCGTTGTCGATCCAATAAAAGCTGCGTATTCAGCCACGTTCAGATCGGTCGAAGAAGTCACCACGCCAATGCCCCCAAGAACGACATTCTGATAAAAAATCGGCACGCCGTCGGGGTTCACGGCAAGGGGATCCGAGTCCATTGCGTCGGCTTTTCCAGTAATCACGCCGGGCCCAAATGCACCGCCCAATTCGAGAGACGGAGGAATCTGGCTTTGAAAGCTTGCGTTATTCACCAGCGTGCAGCCGCGATTCGTATTCTCGATTCCGTAAAGCGCGGCAGTCGGCTGATTGGTCACGCCGGGAGGAAAATGAATCCCGCTGATGAAGCGCACCGTGCGCGAGGAAAGCGGCGCCTGATCGTTGCTGAAAAACGCGCCGGTCCTTGCCAGTGCTACTGCCATATCATTCGCGTTCAACGTCTGCCCGAAATTTCCGATCGCCGTCGCTGGCGCGTTCTGCGTGCGATAGACGCCCAAGACGAATCCAGCGCGGTCCACGACGGCCACCACCATATCGACGTTTGCGGAATTCACAGCGGCCTGGACGATGTTCTGTACGTCAGCGATTTGCAGCGACTCCACGGACGCGACCGGAGGCGGAGACACTGGCGTGCTGCTGCCGCCGCCGCAGCTCACCAGTAGCATCGCCAAAACTGCGGCGATCCCGAGCGCGAACAAAATGCCTAGGACCAGCGTCCTTCTGCGCCGCTTCAGCGCGAGGTGTGCCGCGACCGGCTTGCGAATCGAGTGTTCCGTCTGCATGGAGGGCATCTTCCTTAGTAGCACGCCGACTCGCCCCTCTCAATCCTTCGCGGTCCGCGCGATTCCTATCGGTGAACAATTGCGGCCCCTGCAAAGTGTTGTCGCACTGTATTCATGCAGCGCGGAAATGGGTTGTCCGCCGCCCGCTGATGTTGTTAGCTAGAATGCGATCCCTTTTACTTGCGCAAATTCTCCCAGGCCGCAGGCATGCTCTCTTTCGTTTCGCGAGGCTATCGAGGTGACCGCTGTGCGGCTTGCGCCAGTCTTGCGTTGCTGCTCGCCTTGTTTGCGGCGGATAGCGCTCGCGGCGGACAGCAAACCCAGGGTGTGGCGGGCGGGCAAGCCTCCCTGCAGAAGTCCACCGAGGCATCGCCAGCGCAGCGCATTCCCCGGCAGCAGGCTTTGACGACCGCCGCTCTCGACGGCGTTTTGCGCGAGGCCATCTCGCCGACGGAATCGCGCCCGGTAGCCGCAGCTCAGCTGACGCTTCGCAACCTGCGGACAGGACAGATTGTTCGCGCCGTTCCATCCGCTGAAGGCGTCTTCCGAATTCTGCTCCTGCCGCCCGGCCACTATGAATTTCGCGTCGAAGCCGAGGGATACGCTCTCTTCTCGACCCCTGATCTTGCGCTGAACACCAACGAAGTCACCACGCTGGAAATCTCTTTAGTCAGCACCGGCAGCGCTGAATTTCGCTCTCGGCTTCCGCGGCTTCCCGAACTCGGTCCCGCGCTTTCTCCCGGCGCATTGCCCACGCTCGGTAGTTATCGTGAGTTTCGTCATCGCCTCGATTCCGATCCGAACTATATCGCCGAGCTCGCGCCGGAATACTTGCCTCCCGTGGCTGATGTTTTTAACGCGGTGCCCAATCGATGGGCGCTCAGTCAACCGGACTATCGCCGCTATTCACAAAAAGGCGAATATCTTTATGTCAAGCCGCATTGGTACGACCCCTTCAATCGCAATCGCTTGAAGGGCGACGAGCCCATCTGGCCCGAACTCTTGGGCCAGCAGGTTTTCTTGAACATCACCGCTTCGTCGGAAACATTCTTCGATGGCCGCCGCGTGCCGTCGCCCAGCGGGGTAAGCGCCGCCGAGCCCGGCAGCTCTGGTTTTTTTGGCCGCGGCGAACAAGCATTTGTGGATCAGACTTTGCGTTTTAGCTTTGATCTTTTCCACGGCGACGCATCCTTCAAGCCCGTCGATTGGCGCATTCGCATCACGCCGGAGCTTAGCCTGAACGATCTTGATGTCCGCGAGCTTGGCATTGTCAGCCCCAACGTGCTTGCGGGCACCAATCGCTTCGACGACCATCTCGGCTTTCAAGAGGCTTTCGTCGAGGTGAAGCTCCACGACCTCAGCGACAATTACGATTTCATTTCTGCACGCGCCGGAATTCAGCAATTCAACGCCGACTTTCGCGGATTCCTTTTCGTCGACGAACAGCCCGGCCTGCGCATTTTCGGCGATCTACACAGTAATCGTATCGAGTACAACGCCGCCTATTTTCAGCTCCTCGAAAAAAATACCAACAGCGGCCTCAATACCTTTAACCGACGACACCAGCAAGTCCTGCTGGCAAACGTCTACGTTCAAGACTTTTTCTTTCCCGGCTACACCGCGGAATTTGTCGGCGCTTGGAACAAAGATGACCCGAGCGTCCATTACGATGACAACGGATTTTTGGTTCGGCCGGCCCCGATCGGCAACGCGACCAATCAGGGGCCCGGAGGCGGGCCTCTCGCCCACGGCATTCGCGTTGGCTATTTCGGCTGGCTGGGCAGCGGCCATATTCGCCGCATTAATCTCACGCATGCTTTTTATCAAGCGGTCGGCGAAGATACCTTCAATCCCATCGCCGGGCGGCCCGTCACAGTCAATGCGCAAATGGCCGCCGTCGAGCTTTCGTACGACCGCGATTGGATTCGCTATCGCGTCTCCACGTTCTATACCTCAGGCGACGCTAACCCTCGTGATGGACGTGCGCGCGGATTCGACGCGATTGAAGATCTGCCGAATTTCGCGGGCGGGCTGTTCAGCTTTTGGAATCGCGAGGACATCCGTCTTCTTGGCTCCGGCGTGTCGCTCACCACGGACGGCAGCCTGATCCCCTCGCTGCGCTCAACCAAAGAAGAAGGCCAGGCCAATTTCGTAAACCCAGGAATATTCATCGCCAACGCGGGGGCGGATTTCGACATCACTCCCAAGCTCAAGGGGTTTGTGAATTTTAACTATCTCCGCTTCGAGCGTACCGAATCGCTCGAATATCTATTGTTCGAGTCCCCGATTCGGCACAGCATCGGCGAAGATCTTGGTATTGGCGTGACGTATCGCCCGCCGCTCACGGAAAACATCATTCTCACGGCAGGGGCTTCCGCCTTGCAGCCCAGCGATGGATTTAAAGACATTTATACGAGCCGCACGCTTTTCTCACTTTTCGGCTCCGCGAAGTTTACATTCTGAGGAAACGCATCGAATGATTTCGCCTCGCAAATTCAGCCGCCCTTCTCTGCGGGACCTCTGCGCGCTCTGCGTCTCTGCGTTATCTTTTCTCCTCGTTCTTTACGCCGAATCGTCCTCGAAGGTCCACGCGAAGCCAGACTCCTCCTCTGTTCGCGGCCAATCACCGGAAGAAGCTGCTCGCAAATCGTCCGGCTGCATCTCCTGCCATACATCGACCGATGAGCCGACCATGCACCCGACGAAAACCGTTTTTCTTGGCTGCACCGATTGCCACGGGGGCAATTCCTCCATATCCGTCGCAGTCGGCACCGCGCCAAATTCCGCCGAGTACAACGCCGCGAAAGAAAAAGCACACGTCCAACCGCGGGATCCCAGTTTCAATGATCGCTCCGCTCTGCCCGAGCGCACCTACACAAAATGGCTGAAAGAATCTCCCGAGTTCATCAAGTTCGTGAATCCTGGCGATCTTCGCATCGCGCCAGAAACGTGCGGCGAGGCCGGCTGCCACGCACAGGAAGTCCGCGCCGTTTCGACCAGCATGATGACCCACACCGGTTTTCTCTGGGGCGCGGCGCTCTACAACAATGGCGGCTATCCGCACAAGGACACTCATTTCGGCGAGAGCTACGACCGCGATGGCCGCCCTCAATCCATGAAGTCCTTTCCGCCTCCCACGCCCGAGGAAACGCGCGCAAAAGGGGTGCTCCCGGAACTCGAACCTCTTTTCCGCTGGGAAATTTCTCAGCCGGGGAATGTCCTCCGCGTCTTCGAGCGCGGCGGCGAAAAAAAGTCAGAGCTGGGCAATCCCAATCGCGAAGAAGATCCCGGCAAGCCGGATGACAAATTGAGCGACCGCGGTTTTGGCACTGAACTCCGCACCGATCCCGTTTTTCTCGGTTTACAAAAAACGCGCCTGGTCGATCCCGTGATGTCGCTGCCGGGCACCGACGATCATCCCGGTGACTATCGCGCCAGTGGCTGCAGCGCTTGCCATGTCATTTACGCGAACGATCGCGACCCGGCGCATTCCGGCGCGTACGCGCAGTTCGGCCACTCCGGATTCAGCGCCTCATCCGATCCGACGATTCCAAAGAACGAGCCCGGCCATCCCATCAAGCATGTTTTCACGCGTGCCATTCCATCGAGCCAATGTATGGTCTGCCACATCCATCCCGGCACGAACATGCTCGCCACTTACTTTGGGCTTACGTGGTGGGACAACGAAAGCGACGGCGACAAGATGTATCCGCCGCACCAGCGCAATCCGACGGAAGAGCAGCGCTACCAATCTTTCTTGCGTAACCCTGAAGCCGCCGCTGCCCGCGGACTCTGGAGCGATGAAAAATTCCTCGAAAATCTCGGCAGCCCCGATTTCAATGCGAAATTGAAAACTACGCAATTCGCCGATTTCCACGGCCATGGTTGGGTTTTCCGTTCCGTCTTCAAACACGACCGCAAAGGCAATTGGCTCGATAAGGATGGCAACCAAATCCCGTTTGATGACCCACAGCGCTTTTCTAAAGCGGTCCACCTCGCGGACATTCATCTTGAAAAAGGCATGCAGTGCGACGATTGCCATTTCCAGCAGGACAATCACGGCAATGGAAAGATTTATGGCGAACCGCGCGCCGCCGTCGAAATCGATTGCATCGATTGCCACGGCACGATTCGTCACAAAGCCACGCTGGTTACTTCCGGACCTGCCGCCCCTGAAGGTGGACGTCATCTCGATGCCCTGCGCACTCCTTGGGGACTTCGCCGCTTTGAGTGGCGCGATGATGGTGCACTGATTCAGCGTTCCATGTCCGAACAGAACAAGGAATGGGAAATTGTCCAAACTCTCGATTCCATCACTCCGGGCAATGTCCACTTCAACATGAAATCATTTCGCGCCAAGTTGATGACCAAAGACGGCACCGTCGCCACGCAAATGCCGCAGGACGACGAACATCTCGCCCACGCCAATTCTTCGATGACCTGCTACTCCTGCCATACATCTTGGACACCTACCTGCTTCGGATGCCATCTGCAGATGACCGCCAATGCGCGCAAACCCATGCTGCACAATGAAGGCCTCACCACTCGCAATTACACCAGCTACAATTTTCAGGTGCTGCGCGATGACATTTTCATGCTTGGAGTCGACGGCACGGTCACCGGCCACCGCATCGCTCCGGCGCGTTCTTCTTGCGCGATCCTCGTCAGTTCGCAAAACGCGAATCGCGACTGGCTCTACTACACGCAGCAAACCATCTCCGCGCCCGGTTTTTCCGGAGAAGCCTTTAGTACCTTCGTTCCGCACACTGTTCGCGCCACCGAAACGAAGCAATGCAGCGATTGCCACGTCTCCGCCGCCAACGACAACAACGCCTGGATGGCTCAGCTTTTGTTGCAAGGCACGAATTTTATGAATTTCATGGGGCGCTACATTTACGTCGCGACCGGCAATAAAGGATTGGAAGCCATCGCCGTCGCTGAGCATGACGAGCCCGAGGCCGTTTATGGCAGCGATCTCCAGCGCATCGCCTATCCCGACGACTACAAGAGGTTCGTCGCGCACGGCCGCGAGATTTCCACCTACTATCGCCACGAAGGCAACGTGCTCGATGTGCAGGCCCGCGGCGAATACGCCTACGCGGCTACCGGGTCCGGCGGCCTTCGCGTCTATGACATCGCCAATATCGACAACAAAGACTTTTCTGAACGTATCACCACCGCGCCTGTCTCTCCCATTGGCCAGCGTTTCTTCGTGCCCACAAAGGAAGCTGTAGCCGTCGCATCGCCAACCACCCTCGGTGTCGATCCACTTCGCCAGCAGCTTCCCGAAAACGAAGAGCAACCAATCCATCTTCTATACGGTTTTCTTTACGTCGCCGACAAAGAGGAGGGCTTAGTCGTCATCGGCAATCCCGATTTGAAATCCAGCAGCCCCGGCGTCGGCACACTTCTCGACGGCAATCCCGCCAATAATTTTCTTAAGCGCGCCCTCGCTTTCAACCCCAACGGTGTCCTCACCGGCGCACGCGCCATCGCCATCGCCGGCACGTATGCCTACATCCTCACCGACAAGTCTCTCGTCGTCGTTGATTTGGATAATCCGCTCGCGCCACGCATCACTTCTACAATCGGTGCCCCTACTCTCAACAGTCCGCGCGCCGTCGCCGTGCAGTTCCGCTACGCGTTCGTCGCCGACCGCGACGGCCTCAAAGTTCTCGACGTCACCGATCTCGCGCAGCCTCAAGCCATCGCCAAAGCGCTTGTGCCTCTCGCAGACGCCCGGAATGTTTACGTTGCCCGCACTTACGCCTACGTCTCCGCGGGCAAACAAGGCCTCGCGATCATCGACGTGGAAAAACCAGACGCTCCAAAACTCGATCAGCTATTCTCGTCGAATGGCCAGCTGAACGACGTCAACGACGTGAAAATCGGTATGGTCGCCGGCAGCGCTTACGCCTTCGTCGCCGATGGAAGTAACGGCCTGCGCGTCCTGCAAATCGTTTCTCCGTGGGATGACCCCGCGCACTTTTCCGGTTTTAGTCCGCGTCCCATGCCCAAGCTCATCGCGACGGCGCGCACTCGGGGCCCCGCGCTCGCCATTTCAAAAGGCATTGACCGCGACCGCGCCGTCGATGAATCTGGCAACCAGCTTGCTGTTTTCGGCCGCCGCGGCGCTCGTCCGCTCAATCGCGCGGAAATGCAGCGCCTCTATCTTCATTCCGGCAACGGGGCGTTTTATTCGGTCACAGACGAGTCCATCGACCAGCCCCGCTCCCAGCCAGATACATCTACTTCTTCGGCCACGCCTGCTTCCCTGGATTCTTTTTTCGTTCGAGCCCGCTCATGGCTCTATTCCTTTTTCTGAGGTTATCGTCATGAATCGTCGTAAATTCCTCACTTCCGCTTTCAAAACCGTTTCGGCGGCCGCTTGCGTCGCGCCTTTGACCGACTCTCTTCACGCGCTCGGTCCGCGGTCAGCCTCGGCCCCTGGGCGTGCTTCCAAGGCTCAACCGCCCCAGCTGGCCATAACCATGGACGACCCGAGATTGAAGCTCGACACTGGCCTCGCATGGCCGGAGGCCAATTCCCGGATTCTGAAAGCTCTCGACAGCCGCAGCATCAAAGCCGCTCTCTTCGTTTGCGGAATGCGCGTCGACGAATACGAAGGTAACAAGCTCCTCTCCGCATGGGATCAGGCAGGCCACTTGATCTGCAATCACTCCTACTCCCACTTAAATTATTGCGGCCCGACGAGCTACGCTGATTTCGCCGTCGATTTTTTGAAAGACGAAAAAATCATTGAACCCTACCAAAATAAAACGCCTCTGTTTCGCTACCCTTTTCTCAAAGAGGGTGACACCGCCGAAAAGCGCGACCGCTTCCGCGCGCTCCTAAAAGAAAGCGGATATCGCGTCGGCCACGTCACCATCGACACTTCGGACTGGTATATCAACGAACGCATGGGTGATCGAGTCGCAAAGCAGCCAAACGCAAGCATCCAGCCTTATCGTGACTATCTCATCGCGCATCTTCTTGACCGCGCCACTTTCTACCGCCAGCTTGCCATCGATGTACTTGGCCGCGATATTCGCCACACCCTCTTGCTTCACTACAACTCGCTCAACGCCCTCGTCCTCCCCGACGTAATGGCCGCCTTCGAGAAAGCCGGCTGGCAATGGATCGACGCGTCACTCGCTTACCAGGATGAAGTTTTCCGCAGCCTCCCCAAAACCCTTCCAGCGGGCGAGAGCCTTGTTTGGGCCCTTGCCAAGGAGACCGGTCGCTTTCAGGCCCGCCTCCGTTACCCCGGCGAGGACGGGGTTTACGAGGAACCCAAAATGAACGCCTTGGGCCTTTGAAGCCTCCCCTCTCGATAGCTTGCAGCAGTTTCTTCACTTTTTCTTCGCCATCGGTATCTCCTTATGGACACTCGTTTTGCTCGTTTCCGATGCACAAAAGGGTACCCATCTCCTTTCCTTTGTATCCTTTAACGGTAGGGCACATCTAATCAAGGTATAATGGTTCGTTAACGCTTTTGACGCATAGCACCCATCAAAATAATTCGTGGGGCCCCTCTAGGGAACAAGGCTATCGTAGTAAGAGTAGAGGGTTTTGGCACCGCACCCAGGGCGGGCCGGACTCGCTGAACGCGGGTCAATAGGGAAGCAAGAAGGAGTACTAGAACATGCTTAAGCAGTATCTTCTGGCGAGCGATTTTGACCAGACACTCAGTTTCAACGACTCGGGAGTGGTTCTTTCCGAGCTCATCGGCTTTAGCGGGTTCCACGACAAGGTCAAAGGCCTTGCGGAGATGAACCTCGTCCAGCAGGGCGCCGAACTCAGCTACCTGATTCTGCATGATCCCGAATTCCGCCGCGTTCGCCGCGAGCACCTCGTGGCGACGGGCAAGCGCATTCGTCTGAAGCACAACGTTGCCCTATTTGCGCGCGCGCTCGAAAGTCTCGCGGAAGGCTACAAATTTCATTTCAACGTCATCTCCGCCGCGCCGCAGGAAATCATCCAGTCAGCGCTCGAAGGCATCGTGCCGCCGCAAAACATTTTCGGCACGCGCTTTCGCTACAACGAATCTTCCGGCGAAGTCGAATCCATCATTCGCGCCTCGGCTGGCTGGGGCAAAATCACCATTCTTGAAGAGCGTCGCGCCGAGCTCAGCATCAGCCACGACCACATCATCTACATGGGTGACGGTAGCTCCGATCTCCCGGTCATGATGCACGTCAACCAGCACGACGGTCTCACCATCGCCGTCTCGGAAGCAAAGTTCATCTCACGCGTCGCAAAACGCACCGTACTCAGCGACAACGCCATGAGCGTTCTCGTTCCCGTGCTTGAAAAGGTCTTAAATTGGGACTCCGCGCACATCCGCAAGCTGTTCACTTCCTACGGCCTGAATCTGCTCGAGTGGGAGAAGGTGCGCACCGACATGCTCACCATTCAGGATTCCGCCGAGCCCGTCGTGGCGGCTACCGTCAACGCGCAGTGACCTTAGATTGAGAATGTAAAGGGCGGCTATCCGCGCGAAGGATAGCCGCCCTCTTTTATCCGTAGACTCCGGTCGCTCATTGTGGGCTGAACTTAAATTCAATCACCTCGGTGGTTTCTTTCGGCCCCGGCTCGAATTCACTTACCATCGCCGCTCGCTCGGCTTCTGCTGCCAGAACGGGATGGCCGCCCACAATGTGTGTTTTCTTCACCTTGCCGTCGGGTTCTATGGTCACTTCAATTTTCACGACGCCCGAAAGGTTTAATTTTCTCGCGAGATCAGGATATTGAGGCTTTGCCAGGACTTTGACCCTTCGCTTTGCTTCTGGGATGTCTCCCATTTGCGCGCCCGCCGGAACGGATCCGATCCGTACCGCGGCGAGCCCCGCCAACAGACACACAACTATTATTCGCTTGAAATCTTTCACGATCATTTCCTTGGAGCCGGATAGTCCGGCGAAGTTAACCCCGCTTTAGTAAATGCATTTAGCTAGCCAGAGTGCTCGCAAAACTCAGCATAGAAGTAATTCCTCCTACGTCCTCTGGATTCAGAAATTTACAAAAGATCCTCAATACGAGCCACACCGCTCTCTTCCGCCCTCCCACCCGCGGATATCTCATATTCAATCGATTCAAATTCTCGCGTCTCGATTTGAGACGGTTTCACCCTTGCTTCCTACCCTTCTTTTAATGGCATCACTACGATCCGTGCAGCGCACTTCGCTCTTATTTCTTCCGGGGGTTTCCTACCTCGCTTTGGCCAATCTCCTTCCTCGGTTACAATCTCTGCGTGGAGGTTCCATGTCCAAGAAATCCATTCTCATGCTCGTCGGTGATTATGTGGAAGATTATGAAGTGATGGTTCCGTTCCAGGCGCTTCAGATGGTCGGGCACACGGTTCACGCCGTTTGTCCCGGCAAGAAATCTGGCGAGTTCGTCCCCACATGCATCCATGATTTCGAAGGTGATCAAACTTATACGGAAAAGCGCGGCCACAATTTCGAGCTCAACGCTACCTTCGACCAAGTGAAACCCGAGAACTACGACGCGCTGCTCCTCCCAGGCGGCCGCTCGCCGGAGTACCTCCGTCTGAACCCTCGAGTGATCGAGATCGTCCACCATTTTTCAAAAGCCAACAAACCCCTCGCCGCCATTTGCCACGCCCCGCAAATTCTGGCTGTCGCTGATGTTCTCAAAGGGAAAAAGTGCAGCGCCTATCCCGCCACCGGCCCTGACGTTACCATCGCCGGCGGCACCTACGTTAACCTCCCCATGACCGAGGCCCTCGTCGACGGCAACCTCGTCACCGGTCCCGCATGGCCCGCGTTACATTCCTGGCTCGCCAAGCTCCTCGGCGTCCTCGGCACCCAGATTCAACCCTGATCCAAGCGATATCCAACAGGGTTGAAGGCCGCAGCCTGAGATCTCTATCGCGTTCCGCACTTTCTAAATATCCCTCTCGCGTGGATAATTGTCGGTTCACCATTTCTCGGAAAGGGCGACCCTAGGCTCATGGCAAACATCAACACCAAAAAAGGCGTCATCGGCATTCTCACTGGCGGCGGCGACGTCCCCGGTTTGAATCCCGCGATTCGCGGCGTCACCATTCGTGCACTCCACGAAGGGTACCAGGTCATCGGCTTCCGCCATGGATGGGCCGGCCTCGTCGACATGGTCCGCGAAAAAGACTACGACAATTCCGACAATTTCCTCGTCCTCACGCAGGAAGTCGTCGAGCGCGCCGCGCGCACGGGCGGCACATTCCTCCATTCCTCCCGCACGAATCCTGGCCGTGTCGGAAAATCAAGCGTTCCGGCCCACTTGAAAGACACATTCAACGCGGAAAAAAACGATCTCACCCCTGAAGTACTCAAGAATCTCGCTTGGCTCGGCATCGACACGCTCATTCCCATCGGCGGTGATGACACGCTCAGCTATGGCGTCCGCCTTCACAAAGAAGGCTTCAAGGTCATCGCCATCCCCAAGACCATGGACAACGACGTTCCTGGCACGGACTATTGCATTGGTTTCAGCACCTGCGTCACTCGAACACTTCAACTCGTCAATGACCTGCGCACCTCGGCCGGCTCTCATGAGCGCTTCATGGTCATCGAAGTTTTCGGCCGCTATGCCGGATACACCGCGATGCTCCCCACCATGGCTGGCGCGGCAAACCGCTGCGTCATCCCCGAGTACAAATTCGATATCGAGCGCCTGACCGAAATTCTCGTGCATGACCGCAACAGGAATCCCAGTCGCTACGCAACCGTTCTCGTTTCCGAAGGCGCCATGTTCGAAGGCGGCGAAATGATTTTTGAAAGTGATGCCGCGGACGCTTACGGCCACAAAAAGCTGGGCGGCATTGGCGATCTCGTGTCCGACCGCATAAGACAGCTCTCCGCGAAATTTAACAACGGTAAGACCGTGGATATCGTCAATCAGAAGTTAGGCTATCTCGCCCGCTGCGGTCATCCTGATGTCGTGGACTCCATCGTCCCGATGGCGTACGGCAACATCGCTCTGGAGTTGCTCCTTAAGGGCGAGCATGGCCGCCTCGTAGTTCTCCATAACGGAAGCTACGGCAATACCCCCATTGAAACCATCACCTCCACCAAAAAAGTTGTGGACATCAATGAGCATTACAACACCGAGCGGCTCCGCCCGCAATTTTCCAGCTTTCAACAGAAGCCCCTCTTCATCATGGGAAGCTAATCCGTCCATGGATCGGCTCTCCGGTTCCCGCGGGGCACATTTAGAGTCTGCCTTCTGCGGCGGGCCGCCGCTTGTGCGGCAACAATTCTCAACCGGCGAGCTTGCTCCTTACGCCCGCTTCGCCATGCGAATCACGGGCAGCGACAATCCGTTTTTCAAGGGCACTTCGATCTTCTCGATGGCAACATAGCCTCTCGTTCCAAAGAGCTTTGCTCCCGTCAGCGTCGCTCCCATTTCATAGCTTGTGAAGCCCGCTGTACTGGCCGCGATTTCGCACGCCTCAAGAATCCTGCTTCCGATTCCGCGCCTCGCCCATGCCGGATGAATAAAGAACGCCCGAATCTTGGCTGCGTCGCGCTGCGGATCTAGCAGCGCATCCTCTCTTCCGCTCCAGTGATCGCTGCCATACAGAGTTTTGCGCTTGCTCCAGCCTCCGCAGCCGGCCATGGCCCATGTCTTTTCTGGGTTGCGACCTCCGGCCGCCCGCTCCGTTTCGTGTAACGCGCTCATGCCCCTGGCTTCCGCTACAAAATAGGTTCCGTCCGCGATCAACTGGCTGTCCACTCCGAACACTGTTTCCAGCGCCCCCTCCATCTGTTCCGGCGTATAGTCTGCAGCCTGAAGCTTCCTTACGGACGCTTCAATCAGCCCGCGTAGCGCGGGAACATCTGCCGCCACTGCTTTTCTGATGCGAATCTTCGCTTGTTCCATTCGATTCCGGTTCGAGCTCAAAGCGGATTTTCACCGGGCGGCGCTTACGAGGCCCTTGTTCGCCATCATGGTCACCAGTTGCCCAACTCTATCCCTTTGCTTTCGCCTTCAATTGTTTTGCAAGCTTCTCAATTGCTTCGGTCCTTCTATACATCTGCACGGAAAACACTTGGTCGGTCGGCGTCTTACTAACTTCTTCCTTCAGTTCGCTCGCCAGCTGATACAGCCGCTCGACGTCCTCACGAAACACTTTTTCATTTTGTTCCAGTGCGAGCTTCTTGGCGTTATTTGAATCGGATTTTGCCGCTGCTGCCGCTATCTCGGCTGGATTCTCAGTCTCTGCCGGCTTGGGAGGTGAAGGAAAAGGATTGTTTTTTCGCACTTGCGCGAACACCGACCTGTCCGCCGCCACAGAACAACTCGCTGCCGCAACCAACGTCATCAGGAATCCGCGCCGTGTCTCCGCCATTCCTCCTCCTCTTTCGCCGCCCTCGGTCTCCTAGGGGCACGGCACGCCGTGCCCTCGGAAGCGCAAATTGTCCAAGTCTCAATATTGCCCCTTTCGGCACGAATGATTCTAGTAGCTCGGGTTCTCCAATCATCCGGCACTTCATCGCCCGCCGTTTCGCAACGCCGGCAAGGTGAAAGTCGCTCTCGTCTCTTTTCTCTTCGACCAGTCATGATACGTATGGCATTCGAAGCACCGCGACTCCGCGTGCGCCGGCCCTGGCGCATGGCAGGTCCTGCAAGTTGAAATCCCCGGCAAGAGCACGTCGCTCGTCTCGGTGCTCGTTAGCGCCTTCTCATGACAGCTCACGCACGAAAACCCGCGATGCGCGTCGTGATCGAATTTCGCGTGCGGCATCCACCGCACCGTCGTTCGCGCGGGTTCTACAACAGGCAAGCTATCTGGCTGCGCCCCCACCGTGAGGGCATGGCACTGTTTGCAGGTTTTCCGCCACAAAAGTTCTTCTGCGTCGTTCGTCCGGGCCGCCACCCACTCTTTCGGCGTATACACTCGAACGGCCGCTTGTAATGGCTTCCCCGTTAAATCCCGCCCTGGCTCGCGCGTCTCCCGCAATTCGCCAGAATGCGCGACGATATACTCGCTGAATTTCTTCACAAGAAATGCGTGGACCACTTGCGGCTTGTCGTGCGGCGCGCCTTCACTGAATCTCTTGTCAAACGCCAGCGAATGGCAACCAGAGCACGCGGTCGCAAACTTCACCGGTGCCATCAATTCGCGTCCCGTCATCGGTCGGTATCCGGGCAGTACTCCCGTGGGCGGCAAGAGATATTCCTCGCTCCCAGAATAAGTGGGCTCAGCGGAAACATATCGCGCGTCAGCGTACGTCCAATTTGTCGATGTCGCCCCAGAGCTCGCATTATCTCCCCCGATGGCAGGTTGCGTTGCCTGCGGCCGGTGACAATCCCCACATTCCAGCTGCACGTTTGGCCCATTGGGTCCGCGCCGAATCGGTTTCAAATGAATCGCGTGATTCAACTTGATCGTTCCGGGATCACTCGCAGGTTTACCGCCTTGCGAGCGCAGCGCCGCAAATTCCGGGTGTCCCTCTTCGAAGCTCTCGATATGCCCTGCGTAGCGCTGCGCGCCGACACCTTTCAAATCACCATGGCACGTCGAGCAACTCTCGTTCCTCGCCGCAACAATACGCACTCGCCCACGATGCTCCGTGTGGCAAGCCGTGCAGCCAAGTGTCTTCATCTGCGTAGCGTGATGGATCGGTCCATCGTGACACGACAAGCAAGCGGCATCGCTGGCCTGCGCCGAGAACGTCCCCGCCGTCTTTACGTGGCACGCCGCGCACTGCGCCTCCAGCACCGCGTGCGCTTCGCTCATACGCCCGCTTGAATACACCCTCGAGTCCCGCGCAGCACCAATCCACCCGATCCAAACCAGTGCGAGCGCAGGCAGTCCCACGCTCAGCCAAAACTTCGCGCGCTTCAGCCGCGTCGGCCTCTTGAAATAATTCAGGTCGATCCGCTGCGCCAATTTCTTCGTTGTTCGTGTTCTGGCCACTCGTCACTCGCAGTTGGGTACAACTTCCCGCCTGTTTTTTCCTTATAGGGTGGGGCTTGCCCCACCCTCCCCTCAAATCACCAAACTTCAAGACCGCGGCAGCTTTCTGCAAGCGCCTAAAATCAAAATCGCAAGGCCATCACGGCGTGCACCGCCCCCAGCAATACCAAAGCCAGAGAAAGCGGAATGTGTACCAGCAGCCATCCGTGCAGCCATTGATGGAGTTGTTCCTGCCGCACCAGCTGCCGCGCCTCATCGCAAATATCTTCCAAATCCTGCAAAGTCGCTTGCGCCGATTGCGGCATCAGTGTCCGCAATCCGGCAAACGCCCCATGCGCCCTGTCTGCATTACCAAGCCGTGCCCCGCGCTGCCTCGGCTGTGCGAGAAATGGCCGCATCTCGCTCAGGTAGAACTTTCGTAGAGGAGCGCACTTTTCTTCGCTCAGCACTACGGTCTCCGCAGCTATGGCTACTGTCGCTCCGCTGTTTGTCACGGGCGACGCACGCGCCGCCGTAAATCCTCCCGCGCGCTGCACTTCCTCTTTACCTGCCTTGCCTAGCCCTAGCGGCCCGCAGAGTGCCTCAATTCCACGGTCCGCCTCTTCCCGCAGCAATCTCCGGACATTTCCGATTTCGTCGTAAATCGTCTCCAGCTTCACGTCCCCCGTCATCATCCGAGGCACATAATGCTGCAAGACCGCCCCAAATAAGCCGCTCGCAACCGTAACAATCAAAAGCCACATCAGTACACTCGTCAGCGTCCCGCCAAAATGAAAACCGCCATGAAACAAAATCACCGGTAAACTCAGCAATCCCAGCCACAAGTGCCCCCGCATCCACGCTTGCGCTCGGCCCAATCTCCAGGTTGGCACTCGTTTGCGCGCTCCCAGCAGCGCCGCGAAGATCATGAAGCCAAATCCAATCACCCCGAACGTCAATCCCAGCGCGCTCCCGCCGCGCGGTCCTTCAGGCGCACGGACGGCGTACACCGCGTATACCGCCGTTAACACCGCCAGAATCACCAACGACGCTATCGCCCATCCCCTTTGTGTTTTATCGATCCGCACGCAGCATTTCCTCTGTGGTGGCACAGACTTCAGTCTGTGCTCTGGATCTCCCCGATCATTCGGTCTGATCTGGCACCTGACACGGTTGTCGCGTCACTTGGGCCCTCCGCCGCCCAACATCTCCGAAAAAAATGTCCGCGGGTCTACTCGATGCGCCGCATCATGCGGGCAAGCATAAACGCAGCTCGGCTCCTTCAAATGCGTGCACAAATCGCAGGAAGTCGCCTTTTGCTTCACGATCGCTTTCGTTCGACCCGGCCGTTCCAGGTCTTCCACCATCACCTCGAACGGATGCAGATTGATGTTTCCGTAAGGACAGTTCCGCGCGCAAAGCCCGCACCCGATGCACCAATCTTCGATAATCACTTCCAGCGAATTTCGCCGCCGGATCGCTCCTACCGGGCAGCCCACCATGCACAGCGGGTCGCGGCATTGCCGGCACGAAGTCGCCACCAGATATTGATCGAACCGCAAGCCTTCCCGCACCAACCGTGTGATTCCGTCATGTGCGTCAGCGCAAGCATTAACGCAAGCATCGCACCGCGTGCAATTTTCCAAATCCAGAATCAGAAGGCTCTGCGCTTCCATCAAACCCTGCGAAAGAAACTGATCGATGGGCACGCTCCGGACCGTTTGCATCCTCTGCTGGTTCTGCGCGCTGCGCTCCGCTGCAACTGCTTCCAATCCCTCGCGTACGCTCGGGAACCGCTCCACCATCTCGCGGAAATCGTCGCCCGAAATTCGCACCACTTCCACGTGGTCCAGCGCCGTGCAAGTCGCCGTGCGCACCCCGCCGCCCAACAATCCAATCTCCCCGAAATAATCGCCGCGGGAAAGATAAGCCAGCACCAGTTCTCCGCCGGGATACGTCTCCGAAATTTTCACGAATCCAATGCGCACTAGATAGAAACTGCCCGCCGGATCGCCTTGCCGCGCGATTACCTGCCCCGGCGCAAATCGCTGCAGCTCCACGCTTTGTTTCAATCGTTCGATAAAGTCAGGCGATAGATCCGCGAACATTGGCACGCCGCGCAAATGATTTTCGAGCGCCCGCCGCCGGTAATTCTGGTCGATCTGCGCCCGGAACGTTTTGTTCTTCAACATAATGTCCAAAACGTTGCGGAGCATTTCGAACGCCACCACTTCCGTTTCCGCGATGACCGTCGCCGACCGCGGATAAAAATTCATGCACGTCATTTCGCCAAACAAATCGCCCGGTCCGAGTTCTGCAACAGGGTTTCCGTAGGCAAGGTCCACCGAAGCATCGATGGGGATCGTTCTGTCGCGCGCCTCTCCTTCGCGGACGTCTGTATCTCTCGCCGCCAGCGTGCTCGTCAGCTTCTTGAAAAGCCCCTTCGCTCCGCCCTGAGTTTTTACATGCGCAATCGGCGCCGAAAGCGAAACGCGCGCCTTGCCTTCTAAGATATAAAAAGCCGTCGAGCCAAACTCCCCCTCTCGGCAGATGATCTCCCCCGCATGAAATCGCCGTTTAACGATCGCCCCTCGATTCAGTTCAAGGAAGGTCCCCGAAACTCCTTTGAACACCGGCAATTGCAAAAGCTCTTCCGCTTCGAACCCCTGCGCATCCGGTCCCGCCGCAATCGACGTGCCCACAACCGTTTTATTTGTCAGCGCACCCGTGGGACACGAAACCATGCATTCCCCGCACGAAATGCACGTCGAATCCCCCATCGGCGCATTCAAATCGAACGCGATCCCCGCCGAATAACCTTTCCCCATCCGCCCCAGCACAAAATTATTCTTAATCTCGTTACAGCCGCGAATGCACCGGTCACACAAAATGCAAGCATCGTGATCCACTGCGATAGCAAGCGAAGAATCATCCAGCCCGCGCGAAACGGTCCGTTTCACAAATCGTGGCTGCGTAATTCCAGCCGCTCGCGCCAACGTCTCCAGTTCGCAATCCCCTGATTTTTCCTGTCTCGCGCATGGCGTCGGATGATCCGCCATCAACAGTTCGAGCAAAGTCTTACGCGCATTTAAAACCTTCTCGGAATTTGTAACCACTTTCATTCCCGGCTCAACCGGCCGCACGCACGAAGCCGTCAGCACCCGCGCCCCAGTGTCCACCACGCAAAGCCGGCAAACCCCCACCGGCGTCTCATTCTGCAAATGGCAAAGCGTCGGAATCGCCGTGCCATTCATCCGCGCCGCATCAAACACGCTCGTCCCCGCGGCCACGCGCACAGGCAGCCCGTCAATCGTAATCTCCACAAGCTCCGGCAATCTGGTAATAGTGCTCACGATCTCTTTCTCTTCCGCTTCTCTGCACCCTCTGCAAACTCTGTGTTAAAAATCACCTTCCGCCACAACCGGCCTTAAAACCTTGAGAAAAAGTGCTACGGCCGAATCCCCACGCGCTGCGCTTCTCCGGCCCGCGCCGCAGCCGTAAAACAAATCCCGCTTGGACACTTTCCCTTCAATACGTGCGCGTCCACTTCCTCCCGAAAATGCTTCAGCACCGACTGCACCGGCGCCGGCACAATCTGTCCCAGTCCGCAAATCGAAGTCAGGCTCATCGCCTGGCACAACTCCTCGACCAACGCCAAATCTCCCCGGTACTGTTTTTCGGGCACTCCGCCGTGCGTCCATCGCACCAACAAATCTGTCATTTTCTGCGAGCCTACTCGGCAAGGCACGCACTTACCGCACGATTCGTTCCTGTAAAATCGCACCGCGTTCAGCGCCATATCCAGCATGCACGTCGTATCGTCGCAAACCACAATCGCGCCCGACCCCAGCATCGACCCCGCATCCGCCAGCGCCTTGAAGTCCAGCCGCACGTCCACCATCGACTCCGGCAAATATCCAGACGACGGTCCCGAAGGCGCAAACGCTTTCAGTTGCCGTCCGCCGCGAACTCCTCCCGCATACTCAAAGAGCACTTCGCGCATCGAAATTCCCATCGGCACTTCATAAACCCCAGGCCGCGCCGCATGCCCGCTGACTCCAACAAATTTCAGCCCGCGCGAACCGCCAGAACCCTGCGATTTGAACCACTCCACTCCGCGCGCCAAAATCTGCGGCGCGTTCGCAAACGTCTCGACGTTATTAATGACCGTCGGCTTCTGCCAAAGCCCCGCCTGCCCCGGAAACGGCGGCTTATTCCGCGGTTCCGCGCGCTTCCCCTCAATCGCCTCAATCAACGCGCTCTCTTCCCCGCAAATGTATCCGCCCGGGCTGACGAAAATCTCCAAATCAAAAATCAGCTCACTCCCCAAAATGTTTTTTCCCAACAACCCCGCGTGATAACACCGCCGCAACTCTTCCCCGAGAATTTCCTCTTGCAAATGGTATTCATGCCGAATGTAAAGAATCCCGCGTCTCGCTCCCGTAACCAGTGCCGCGACAATCATCCCCTCGATCACCAGATGCGGCAGGTGCGTCATGATGAAGCGATCCTTGATCGTCCCCGGCTCGCTTTCATCCGCGTTGCATACGATATATTTCTCCGTCCCCGACTGCTTCCGCACCAAATCCCATTTCATGCTCGTAGGAAATCCCGCCCCGCCCATTCCTCGTAATTCCGCTGCCTTAAGCTCCGCAAGCACGCCGTCCCAATCTTTCGTCGCCGCCAGTTTCCGAACAACGCCGTATCTCTCCCCGCCGCCGTAAGGGTCAGAAGCGCACTCAACTCTCGCGTGTTCCGGCTGCGGCTCCGGAATTCCTTCGCCCAAAATTGCGCGACGGGCAATCGCTTCCGCCGCAGACGCCGTCACATTCACAAATATTTCGTCGTTGATGGAAACCGCCGGCGCCTGATCGCACCGCCCCAGACACGACACATCGCGAATCATAACGTCCGCCCCGCTGCTCTTCGCAAAACGCTGTTCCATCTCCGCCCGCAATTCGCAAGCACCGTTCAAGTGGCAGCTCATGTCCGCGCAAACGCGCACGTCCGCCTTCGGCGGCGGCGCAAGATGAAAATGCGGATAAAAGCTGGCTACGCTATGAATCTGATAGAGCGGAGTCTGCGAACGCTGAGAAAGATCTTCCAGTTCCGCCTTGGGCAAGAAGCCGAAGCGAAGCTGAATAGCTCGCAAGTCGTCGAAGATCACGGCGCGGCGTCTCGCATCTGAAGGTGCCGGGCGAGTCGGTTCGCGCGGCGCGGGGCATAGTACGGATTCTCCTGCATACTACTGGCGCCCTGCCGCCCTGTAAATAGAAGCCCGTTGCCTTTTCGCGCCACGCTGCGAAAAAGGCAACGCGCCGCCGCCGCCTTCCACACGATAATGAGGCGAACGGCTCGTCTGCTATCTCGAATGCGAATCGCCCCCACATCTCTTTGGCTGAGCGCGGCGCTGTGTCTCGCGCTGTCTTTCCCGTTTGCGCTCGCCGTTTGCATTTCCTCCGCAAAGGATCGCAATCCCGCGCCAAATCGTTCGGTGGCAGCCTCCGCCGACGCGTCGTCCGAACCGCAAAAATATATCGGCCCCGGCTCCTGCGCCGCCACAAGCTGTCACGGCAGCGTAAAGCCCGTCGCTGGCAGCCGCATTCTCCAAAACGAATATTCCACCTGGATCATCAAGGACAAACACAGCCGCGCCTACCAGGCCCTCACCGGAGACATCGGCGAACGT
Source organism: uncultured Acidobacteriota bacterium (assembly GCA_963843265.1). Lineage (GTDB taxonomy): Bacteria > Acidobacteriota > Terriglobia > Acidiferrales > UBA7541 > Acidiferrum. The sequence goes on from CAWJJR010000017.1 coordinate 68,235, forward strand.
ATCGCCCGCATTCTGAAACTCAACACGAAAGCCGAAGACGCCCCGAAATGCCTCGCCTGTCACGCGCTCTACACCACGCCCGAACAGCGCGGCCGTCCCTTTGAACTTTCCGACGGCGTCTCCTGCGAAAATTGCCATGGCCCCGCGTCCGCATGGCTCGGTCCGCATACCACGCGCGACTGGACCCACGAAAAATCCGTCGCCCTCGGCATGTATGACACGCGTAACGTCATCCACCGCACCGAAAAATGTCTCGGCTGCCATCTCGGCACCAAAGAAAAATTCGTCGACCACGAAATGATCGCCGCCGGCCATCCCGATCTTTTCTTCGAACTGGATTCCTTTTCCGCCGTCATGCCGCGCCATTGGAAATCTCCGCGCGAATCCGGCCCCGGAAAACCCGTCGAAGACGCGGCTTGGGCTGGCGTCCGCGATTGGAGCGCCGGCCAAGCCGTCCAGCTCCGCGCGGAAATGGATCGCCTCGTGTGGCGCGCGAAAGGCGAGCGCTTCGATAAAAATGATGTCTGGCCCGAATATTCAGAGCTTTCCTGCTTTGCGTGTCACCACTCGCTCGGCCCGGCAAAAGACAGCTGGCGCCAGGCGCATGGCTTTGCCGGTCGCCGCCCCGGCGATCCTCCCTGGAACAGCTCGCGCTACGCCGTCTTCCGTTTGCTCGCCAAACAAATTGATTCTGCGAACGCTCTGGAACTCGATCGCCGCATCTCCGAAGTTTCTGATGAAATGTCCAAGTTAAGTCCGGATCGCAGCTCCGTCGCCGCGTCCGCTTCCGCCGCTGCTCCGATCGCCGAAAAGTTTGCGGAACGACTCGCGGCCATGCAGTACGATCAATCTCTCGTCCTGCGCATGCTGCATCAAATCTCCGACGACGCCGAAACCATTTCTCTCGCGGGCGAACGCTCCGCTGAACAAGCCGCCATGGCCACGGATTCCTTCTACATCGCCTACAGCAAAAACGCGAACCCCGCGAACGCGGAAGAAGTTCGCGCTGCCATCAACGAGCTTTTCCGCGAACTCGAAAATCCCTCCGCCTACAACGCCGATCAGTTCGCTGGCTCGCTCCGCAGAATCGGAAGCCTCCTTCAATAGCAAGTTCTCGCGCAATGCTGCGATAATCAACTCCTGATCGAGTAGCACTGCCTCGGAAAATCGTGGCCACCTGCGTGGCTGGGATAGGATCGCTGTTTGTGAATCGATTCGAAAATTGGATTTGCTCGACTTCGTTCTGGCGCGGTGTAACGCGCAAAACGGTGCTCCCATGGCTGTTGTCCGGCGTCGAATTGGGCGATCACGTTCTGGAAATCGGCGCCGGTGCGGGCGCGGCCACGGAAGAATTACGAAACCGCGTGGCACGGGTGACGAGTCTCGAATACAGCCGCGAACTCGTCGCGAAGCTCGCCTCTCGCAGCTATCGCCAAGTCGGTGACAGCTCCTCGAACGGCGTAGTGTTGCAGGGCGATGCCTGTGCCTTGCCGTTTCCCGCTCAAACATTTTCCGCGGTCATCGCGGTGCTCATGCTGCACCACCTGAAATCTCGAGAGATACAGGACGCCACGTTTGCAGAAGTATTTCGCGCTCTGCGGCCAGGTGGCATTTTTGTTGCTCTGGACATTCCAGATGGCTGGCTGAATCGCATCGCGCATATTCGCAGCACATTTGTGCCGGTTGCGCCTGCGACTGTTTCCGGCCGCCTTGTGGCGGCCGGTTTTTCAAACGTCTCCATGAATTTTCGGAGAGCCCATTTTCGATTCTTGGCTTCGCGTGCCCGAGATGCTGCCAGCCCATGAAACGCGCTGCGTTGACGCAGCCTTGCCTTGCCCGTAGCATGAAATCATGAGTCCTTCCGCGACCCGCAAATTCCCTCCCGGTCCTGCTTTCGGGCTCAAACGTTGGTGGCAAGGCCCGCTCAGCGGCGCCGATCCGCTCGTCTATTTTTCAAATATCGTCCGCGAGTACGGCGATTTCGCCGGCATTCAAATCCTCAATTTCCGAATCCTCCTCATCAATCATCCCGACCAGATCGAAGATGTCCTCGTCACGCACCCGCGAAAATTCATTAAGGGCCGCGTGCTCAAAGCCAATAAGCGCGTTTTTGGGAACGGCCTGCTCACGAGCGAAGGCGATTTCTGGCTCCGGCAGCGTCGTCTCGCTCAGCCCGCCTTTCACCGCGCGCGTGTCGCCGGTTACGCCTCGACGATGGTCGAATACACCGAGCGCCTCCTGCACGAATGGCACGACGGCGAAGAGCGCGACATCCATAAAGAAATGATGCGCCTCACGCTGCAAATCGTCGGCAAAACGTTGTTCGACGCTGACGTCGAACGCGACGCCCAAGATGTCGGCAAATCCCTCGAGCTTCTTCTCGAGCTCGGCGCGAATTTCCGCCGCACGATTTTTGTTCCGCAATGGCTGCCCACGCCCACGAATCTCAAGCTCGAGCGCGCCATCCGCCAGATCGAAAAAATCCTCTACCGCATCATCGCGCAGAAGCGCGCCGCCGGTCGCGATGCCGGCGATCTCCTCTCCATGCTCCTCGCCGCCCAGGACGACGACGGTTCTCGCATGACCGATCAGCAGCTTCGCGATGAAGCCATCACGCTTTTTCTCGCCGGCCACGAGACCACCGCAAACACTCTCGCCTGGACGTGGTGGCTCCTAGCGCAAAATCCCGCCGTCGAAGCCAAGCTCCACGCCGAACTAAACGCCGTCCTGGCCGCCCGCGCCCCATCCCTCGACGATTTGCCGAAACTCGCCTACACAAATCACGTCATCACCGAATCTCTCCGCCTCTATCCGCCCGCGTGGGGCACCGCCCGCACCTGCATCGAAGACCACGAAATCGCCGGCTATTGCGTGCCCAAAAATTCCGGCGTCTCGTTCGCGCAATGGACAGTCCATCGCGACCCGCGCTGGTACGACTCCCCCGAAGAATTTCGCCCCGAGCGCTGGGCAGGTGACCTCCTAAAACGCCTCCCACGCTTCGCTTATTTCCCCTTCGGCGGCGGCCCGCGCCAATGTATCGGCAATTCCTTCGCTCTAATGGAAGCCGCCCTGGTTCTCGCTACCATCGCCCAGCACTACCGCTTCCGGATAGTCGAAGGCCATCCCGTAGTCCCACTTGCCTCCATCACCCTTCGCCCCCGCCACGGCATCCGGGTAACTCTCGAATCCCGCACCGCCAAAAGCCGCATCGCGACCGAAGCCACTCACTAATCAATAGCAAATTGTAGTTGGAGCCAGCGCGAGCGTCTCGATGATTAGAAATTGGACGCGGGGATTTCTTCGAAGATGAGCTGCTTGTCCATATCGAGCATCTGTTTTCGGTAGAAATGTACGCCAGCCAAGGGGATGGCGATGAGCGGAAGGAAAAAGCAGACTCGCCAGGGATCGGCAAGCGACCAAGCCTCGAGTTCAGGAATGTACGAGGTGAAAATCAAGAACCCGAAGAGATACGCCACGAAAACGAGCGCGGAATGGCTTTGGAACGGCGGGTAGGAGCACGTGAACGGAATCTTACGGAAGCGCAGCAGAAGGAGTTCGACGAACGCGATGCTGCACGCGGCGAAGATAGCGATATGCAGGAGCGCAGTTCCGAAGTCCCAAAAGAAAAATGATGTGACGAAGCAAATCGGAACTAACGGGACCAGCGAAAAAGTAAGCAGGATTTTGCGCGCAATTGAGCGAGTTTGCAAAGTGTTCGTGTCAATCCAAAGCGCGAACACCCAATTGGCGCGAAGGTCGGCAGGAATCTCGAAGGCAAGACGAATTCCAACTACGATGCAGAAGCTCAGAATGAATGGAATGCTCAGAAGATCCTCGGAAGGATAACGTAGCGCGGCAGCCGCGCTGCTATGGAATGCCGAAGCTAGAGATTGCGCGCTCACGACCAACCCCATGGCCACAAAGGCTGCGCCAATTTGCAAGTGAGCTTCGCTGCGGAAAAGCGTTCGCGTGATGAAGTGGAAGCAGGCGCGCTGCTGTGGATCGCGAAGCACGGTGCGGTCAATAAGGCCGATGGGTAGCAGGTGGAACTGCGAGCGGGGCAGCGGGCCGATTTCCGCAGTTTCCGGAATGCGGATGAAGGAGCGGCGAAAAGCCAACGCGTAAGACAGGAAGGCAATCGCCATGGAAAAACCGATTGCCAACAACGCGGTGCGCGTCAGCGCAGTGAAAAATGGATTGGCCCCGTTGCCCCAAAAGGTTTGACCGAGTCCCAAAAACCAGACGGGCGGAAGAAGATTGACGCCGAATTTACTGACACGTGCGGCTTGCCCCAGGAAAGAAGGAACAGCAAAACTTGTTGCGAGAAGCGCAAGAAAGAAGAGCGCGATTAGAAAACGAATGTACATCGAGACTCTGCGAAAGACGGAATAGGGTAAGAGAGCCATCATTAGACCGATGACGGCGAAGACAGCGAAAAAACTGAACACGCTGGCAAGGACTACCGTGGCGGCATGGCCCGCCGCGAATCGCAGAAACACTGCCAGAGAGACTTGCGAACCGACGACCGCGACAGGGAAGAGAACAAAACTCGCCGCGTTTACGTCGAGAGTGAGCGCGGCGGCGAGGAGTAAAATCGCGGCGAAGTTCCCGAGAAAAATCCGGCGCAAGGAGATTGGCAACGGGACGAGATTCGAGTAGTCGCGGCGGTCGAGAAACAGCGCGTCCCAACGCCAGATTGCGGCGGCGCCCGTGACCACCATGCTGAGGACGATGAAAAGGTATTCGTCCGGGATAGTTGCTGTGAACGGATCGAAGGCTGCCTCGCCGCGCATCCAGCGGATCAGCGAACCGTATTTTTCAAAAAGAAGAAGCGAAATCAGCGCGCCGGGCATCGCCAGAAGAATCAGGATGACGCCGAGACCGACATCCATCTCGCCCGCGCCAGAATCTCCCCCGCCGTGAAAAACGCGGCCCATGAACACACGCAGAAGCGTTGCGAATGGGCGCCGCGAAAAAGCCTCCCTAGCGGAGCCGAGCGATTGCTTGATTCGGGCGATCACGCGGAAACCATTACATCGACGATGTTGTTGGCGATTTGGGCGACGTCCCGATCTTCAACAAGATTCAGGAAGATTTGTTCGAGAGATGTTTGGCCGATGCGCTGACGGACTTCTTCGGTAACGCCACTGGCGATGACTTGCCCTTTTCTCAGGATGAGCAGTCGCGAACAAACTTTTTCCACGACTTCGAGAACGTGCGAGCAATAGAAAATAGTCCTGCCAAGCGCGCTCAGCGATTGAATCAGATTCTTGAAGATGAGCGCCGAGGTGACGTCGAGCCCAGATAGTGGCTCGTCAAGGATGAGCACATCAGGATTGTCCATCAGTGCCGAAATTAGAAGGATGCGCTGGCGCATGCCCTTGGAATACGAACTAAGCGCGATGTGCCGGTTCGGAAAAAGAGAGAACAATTCAAGAAGGGATTCGATTTTCGCTTTCATGCGCTCTCGCGGCATGCCGCGCAGTGTGCCAATCAACTCGAGATACTCGTAGCCGGTTAGGTAGGGATAGAGATTGGCCTCCTCCGGGACATAGCCGAGATGTTTGCGGTACCCGACTAAATCGTCCTGAATATTTTTGCCGTGAAAGAGGACTTGCCCGTTGGTAGGTTCCAGCAGCCCGATAAGCATTTTTACGGTGGTGCTTTTGCCGGAGCCGTTAGGACCGAGATAGCCGAGGACCTGGCCGGGCTCGAGGGAGAAATCGATACTGTGCACGGCGAGCACCGAGCCGTAATACTTCGTGAGCCCTCGCGCTTCGAGCATCGGGCGCCTTCCTGCGAGAAGACAGTCCTCGAACGAATCCCGGGATAGTCCGTTGGACACCGTGCGAATCCAAAAAGTTTCCAGAAATTCTAGATAGCCAGGCGTCAGAAACTCGGGGGTCGCGCTCTAGGGATCCGAGTCGCTCGCGCCGCTAAGCGGGAGCGGCGCGTTTGCGCCAGAAAAAGTAGGCGGGGACGCCGAGAACGAAGAGAGAGATGGCGATAGCCAGGTTGACAAATTGTTTTGGATCGAAGAGCGCGACGACGATGGCGTTGCCGACAATGGCAGCGGCGGCGAGAACGAAAAGAAGAGGCGTCCACGGATAACCGGGGACCCGGTAGGGAATCGGAAGTCCCTTGGCGGCGCGGCGCAGCGGGAAAATGGCGGCGGCGCCGAGGCCATAGAAAATCCAACCAATGAAAATGACTCCGCCGATTAAATCGGCGAATTTGCCGGCGCACGCGAGGACCGCGGACCATGCGCCCAGCGCCACAATCGCGGCCGCCGGGGTCTGGAAGCGCGGATGGACCTCGGCGAGTTTCTTGAAGAAGAGATTGTCATTGGCCATCGCGTAGAAAACGCGCGGGGCCGTGAGGATGACGCTGTTCGCCGCGCTAAACGTCGAAATCAAAATAGTTAGAGCGACGATGATTTCGGCTTTGCGCCCGAGGACCACCCCCACCGAAGTAGAGGCGATGGTGTTGCTGGCGGTCGCTCCCGCGGGGCCGAGGGCCACAAGATAGGCAATCACTGCAATGACATAGAGGGCGGCGAGGGAGATTGAGCCGAGCAGGAAAGCTCGCGGGAAGGCCTTCTGGGGATCGACGACTTCGCCCGCGCTGTAGGTGCCGAACTGCCAGCCTTCGTAGGCCCAGAGAACGGCGATCATGGCCAGGCCGAAATTGGAGAGAAGGCCGAGGCCGCGCTGGGTCGTGCCGAGAGCGCTGGGCAAGTCACTCGCGTGACCGCCTAGCGAAAGCAGTATCGCGCTTAGAATCACGATGATGCCGACTTTGATGAGAGTGGTCCAATTTTGGAGATTGGAACTTTTGCGGGTGCCCCAAACGTTGACGGCGGTGACGACGGCAATCATGACGACGGAGAGGACGGTCTTGCCGAGGTCGTTGAGGGGAATAATTTCGGCCAGGTGCTCCGTGAAGGCGCGGGCCAAGGCGGCGACGGAGCCGCTGGCGATGACCAAAAATAGGCACCACCCGTAGAGAAAGGCGGAGGCGCGGCCGAAACCGTCGCGGATGAAGCAGTAGAGGCCGCCAGCTTCGGGGTTGGTGGCGGCGAGCTCGGCGTAAGTAAGCGCGCCGAGGAGAGAGAGGACGCCGCCGACTATCCAGACCAGGAGCGAGAAACCGACCGAGCCGTTTAGCTGACGAAGGATTAGGCCGGGGGTTAGGAAAATGCCGGAGCCGATGACTGAGCCGACGAAAAGTAAAAAGAGATCGCGGAGGCGCAGGGTGCGAAGGAGCGGCGGCATCAGGCGTAGACGCGGACCTTGGGGTGCAAGTTCAAGGCTTGCATCATAGCCGGACTTAGATGACCGTCAATGGAAAGTTTGGTTGTGGGCTGCTGGCGTCCTCCGGCGATATGTGCCCGCGTTTGGCGCGGGGGGCTATTCGATTCTACAAAGACGACAGGCAGGAGTGCCTGTCCTACCTGCGGCCTGCCCCCCTCCGGGGCCAGCTAGTTAACCATAATCCCTCCCTCCCCCGGTTTTTTCGTAAACACTGATTCTAAAGAATTTAGAATTCTCATAACTTGTTTAGAATCAACACTTACGGGTAGTTTTGTAAACACTCATTCTAAAGGAGTTAGCTGCATCCATTGGTACCCGTGCCGGTTGGCGTAGGAATCGTCTCAAACTAGTGGCTTGGGTTGCTGGGCGGATGGGAAAACAAAAAACGCCAATCTGGAGATTGGCGTTCCCGGGCATGAGCGACTAGATTACCCGGAAGTTATGGTACGGGTGGGGTCATTTTTTGTCAAGGAAAATCAGGTTGATGAAAAGGCGGCACGTTGAATCGAGATCCCTGGGGAGCGACGGCGAAGCACGGGATGAGTTTAGTCGGAGTTGCATGGAAATGACGGCGCGGTCGGGGTCCGAAGGTGCGTGACAAAGAAAGAGGGCACGACATGTCGTGCCCCTACGAGGGAGGGGAGAGAATGCGGAGCAGCGCGGGGCAGAGCAGAAGTCGAGATGGGTGTCAGAGGCCGGCGACGGGGGCGGGCATGAAGCAGAGGATGAAGACGACGAGAGTCAGCAGGGCGGCTAGGCGGCGGCGCGGATCGAGCGGCTCGGGATCGTAGATGGGAGCGATGCGGAGGAAGCGGAGGCCGAAGAGAAGAGCGGCCCACACATACCAGCCGTACCAGAAAAAGTAGCCCAGGGGAAGGAGAGCGAGGGGTAGATAGAGGGTAGAAAAACGGTGGAGGCGGGAGTTGACGGAGCGGAGGATGTGGCCGCCATCGAGTTGTCCGGCGGGGAGGAGATTTAGGGAGGTGGCAAAAAGGCCGACCCAGGCGGCGCGGCCTACGGGCGGGAGAAGGAGGATGTGAGGGTTGACGCCGGGATGAAAGAGGGCGTCGAGGAGTTGGAGGAGAAGCGGCGTGCCGAATATGACGCTGTTTTGGGAAGGATCGGGGTGAGCGATGCCGGGAACAATGTGGGAGTGCAGCACGCCATAGAGGAGTGCGGGGACGGCGAAGACGAAGCCGACGAGAGGGCCGGAAGCGCCGACGTCGAAGAGGGAGCGGGTGGTGCGAATGGGGGAACGGATCATGATGAAGGCGCCGAAAGTGCCGATTAGCGAAGGGAAAGGAATGAAGAAAGGGTAGCTGGAGTGGATGTGATGATAGCGGCAGGCGAAGAAATGGCCGAGTTCGTGGGCGAGGAGGATGGCTAAGAGAGTGGCGGCGAAGGGCATACCGACGAGAAGGGCGGCGGGATTTTTGTAAAAGAGAGCGAAGGCGGCGACAAATTCGTCGAGGGAAGCGGCTTGGTTGTGGGCGTAAGCGATGGCGAATTGCGTGCCAGCGGCGAGGCAGGTGCAGAGGGTGAGGAGAAAAAGGGCGACGGCGAGGATGAAGGACTTGAGGGAAGGGCGGGGAAGAATCGGAATGTAAGATTCGGCGATGGGAGGGAGAGTGCGCCAATCGATGGGAGAGGAGAGCGTGTCTGAGCTGGAATTTGACGGTGGTGTGGTCACAGGGGATTAGAATTTGTAGCGAGGTTCACAGATATAAGTACAGCATAGGTGGAGGAGTTTGCGCCAGAGGGACAGGACGCAGGAAAGGTAGCGCTCAAGAACCGGATTACTTCTGAGTAGCCAGGTGCTAGTTAGGAAGCAGGCATGCTCGCGACCCGAGCCACGCCAACCGTGGACTCATGCTGGAACAAAGGGGAATCACCAAGTCCACCTTCGCCCGCTCGTAGAGTCTAGTTCTGCAAAGACATGCCGCGAAGAAGGCTTTGGAAACGAGGATCGGGACGCAGGCTATCAAGCAGCAAGTCAGATTTAAGCGACCCGCGAATGTCAAAGGATTTCTCCGAGTAAGCCTTGCCTAGAAACTCGAGGGCTTTGTCGGATTCGCCGAGGCCGACGTAGATCGTGGCCATCGTGTACGGCGAAGCAGAGGTATCTTTTAATTTGCGCTGCAAATCATGAAGGAACTTTTCTGCTTCGGCTTTTTTGCCTGCGGCGGAATAGGCATGTGCCAGCGCCACAGCACTTTGAGAATTACCAGAGATGGTAAATGCTTTCTGGTATTCGGAAATCGCCTCACGAACCTTGCCTGTACCCTCGTAACCCACGGCGAGGGTGAAGTGCTGGAACCAATCGTTCGGGTCCAAAAGTAGGCCTCTCCTGCTGGATTCAATCAAATTAGGGTAGTCCCTTAGTTCATAGTAGGTCATGGACTCGGAATACCCGGCGCTTAAGCCATAATCGAGTTGGTCAATCTTAGTGAGCTCAGCGAGCGCTTCGGCGCGCCGGCCGATAAAAGCGAGAAAAATAGCGCGATCTTCATGCGCGCAGCTGTAACTCGGCGCCAGAGCAATGGCACGATTGAACTCGCGATCGGCAGCCTCCCATTCCCAGTCGAACTCGAAACTCAGCAGGCCGAGCGTGTCGTAGGCTTCGCCGATGCTGTCGTCCAGTTGGAGTGCTTTGACTAAAGCTTCCTTGGCAGATTTGTAGGCCTGATCTTTTTGCAAAGCGCCTGCAAACGCCAAGTAGACGTAAGAGTCTGCGAGCCCGGCGTACGCCAGAGCGAATTTTGGATCTTTCTGGATCGACTCTTCAAAGTAGCGCTGTGCCTTCTTGATGGAATCAGGTTTGGTGAACTCGTTGACAAAATAAAGACGCCCTTTGAGATAGGCGTCGTATGCCGCTGGGTCGACGGCCGGGGCCCTGCGAATCAGAGCCTGCTGCGTTGGAGTGAGTTGCGCGCGGACTTGCCCTGCTATGGCGTCCGCCACTTCACCTTGCAGCTTCAGGATATCGCCGAGATCGCGGTCGTAAGTCTCTGCCCATAGGTGCTGGTCCGTAGGTGCTTGAACGAGTTGGGCGGTAACACGCACTCGTTGACCCGAACGGATCACCGAACCTTCCACGATGGCATCGACGTTTAATTCGCGTGCAATTTCTGGCAGGGCCTTTCTCGTGCCTTTGTATCGCATGATGGAAGTTCTCGAGATCACACGGAGCGAGCCGACCTTGGCGAGGTCAGTAATCAATTGGTCGGTCATGCCATCCGCAAAGAATTCCTGAGACGGGTCGCCGGACAGATTGTCGAGGGGCAGAACGGCAATGGAATTCAAGCGAGGAGCGGCATTCGTAGGAGCACCACCAGTGCGCGCCAGCCAGAAGGCAATGCCTATAACGAGGACGGCAAAGACCGTGGTGAGCAGGAGGGCATGAGATTTGGTAAACCGCAGGCGGACAGGCAGGTCGGCACGCAGCGCGGAGTCGGCAGCGGCAGAGGGGGCCGGAAGGTCTCCGGCTTCCACCGGCGCGATAAACCGGTATCCGCGGCGCGGCAGCGTTTCAATATAGCGGGGCCTCTCGGCGGAATCGCCGAGGACCTCACGAAGGCGCGCAATCGCATTGTGCAGGCTATGGTCGAAATCGACAAAAGTGTCGGTGGTCCAAATCTGCGCTCGCAGTTCCTCGCGAGTGACCACGTCCCCGGCGCGCTTGAGCAGAGCGGCCAAAACTTGCAGTGGCTGGCCTTGCAGCCGAAGTCGCACACCGTGTTTGCGCAGCTCGCCCGCGCGAACGTCCAACTCGAAATTGTCGAAACGCAATAGGCGCGCGCCAAGCTGGGGGGTAGGCATAGCAACACCGGCCAAGGTTGGGCAAGTCTAGCACATTTCGCATGGGCCACAGATACCCTTGGTTCGGACGCCATCCCCTGCATTCGCAATCGTTTAGCAATGGAGGGAACTTTGGGGGGGAATGGAGGTCGCAAGGATTGACTCCCGGAGCAACTCAGCCTAAATCGCGGTCATTGTCGCGCTCGTCAGCCGGCGCGCCTGCAACCGGCGCTGAATTCTCGGGCGGATTGGCTAAGGAGAGAAAAACCATGACGAATACACTAATCAAGCTCGGCATAGTTGCTTGTTGTTTTCTGTTTGCTGGAATGATGGGAGATGGCGGCCGCCACGCAGCCCCGGCACAGGTCGTAGCGTTGGACGAATGCGATCCTGCGACTTTCAATCTCGCAAGCAACGCGGGGCCGGGTTTCTGCAAGAATGTCGCGCTAGGGTACACCGGGCTAGGCTACACCACAACGTTTTCCAATTTAATCGCAGAAGCCGCTGCTGGACACCCCGACCCGAAGTGGGATTTCGAACCTGACACAATCACAGTGGACGAAGGAACCCCAATCATCGCCGTGAACCAGGGCGGCGAGCCCCACACTTTCACGGAGGTCTCGCAATTTGGAGGCGGGTTCGTACCGCCGCTCAATGACGGAGAAAACGCGGCTCCTGAGTGCTCTGCGGGATTTTCGAGCGTCGCGGTCGCCAGAACGCGAATCCTTCAGGGCAGCCAGTTGCAGGTCAGCGGTCTGTCAAAGGGCGAACATCACTTTCAGTGCTGCATCCATCCTTGGATGCGCATGACAGTCGTAGTGAAATGACAGCGGCCTGATTGAAGACTCATTCCACTCTCCCCATTGTGGGGGGTGAAGTGTTCCTTTACGTCGAGGACCCGAACCGCTACAACATACCGGCGTTCTTCGAACTGCGCGTTTCGGCGAAGCGGGACAACCCTCAGGGCCCTTCGTGGACTGGAACGACCATGTGAGCTGTGAGGCCCAGTAGATTGCCGGGAGACGGTTGCCCGAGATGTGCGTTTTTCTGTGTCGGACGCCGAACAACTTGACCGATGCAGAGTGGGCGTGCCGCTGGAGTACGTGGAAGCGCGATGGTGAAGGACTCCGCGATAAACACAGGGTAAGCGTCTCCCGGATTTGCTTACAACCTATCAAGCAAGAGTGAAAGGGAGGATAAGGGCATGCCCAAGTACGTCATCGAGCGCGAGCTTCCTGGTGCCGGAGATTTGACCAGTGATCAAGTGCTCGCTATATCGCAGAAATCGTGCAGCGTTCTCCATAACCTCGGAGCGGCAATCCAATGGCTGCACAGCTATGTGACGGCCGACAAGATTTACTGCGTTTATATCGCTCCCAACGAAGAGATGGTTCGCGAACATGCAAGGCAGGGAGGCTTCCCAGCGAACCGCGTCGCGGAAGTCAAGCTTATGATCGATCCCAAATCGGCGGAAGCCATCGAATCGAGCCAGGCTAGACATCACCGAATGAGTTCTTAAGTCGGGTCATCGGGCAGGCCACAACCCTGAGTCGTTTGTTTACAACTACCTCCGCGAACGGCCTGTAATCCCATACACGGCACAGCCCAACTGGGAGTGAGAAGCTGTTGGCGCACAAGCCGGTGTGCAAGGCGAGCGTTTACTTCCCGTTCGTTCACGCGCCGAGCGCAAGATTGCCGTGCTTGCGACGTGGTTAGGCGGACGGATGCTTGAGGATGTCCGCGAGGGCGTGGAGGCGCGCTGAATCGGCGGGCGTTTTGGTCGTGGCAGCGCTTTTTTCGAGGGATGGGGCCATGCGCGCGAGCTTGGCCACTTTGCTCCGGCTCATGTGGGAACTCTCGGCGTTCTTTATAGCTTTTTGCAAGGAGGCGATTTGGTTTGCGGGCAAAGATTGGGAGCGGCTTAGTTGATCGAGATAGGCTTTGGCTACAACCAGATTTGCGGGCCATTCGATTTTTTGCTGGTTCTGGACATTGAGGAGGTCGACGTGGACGGATTTTGCGGCGTCGATTTCGTTTTGCGATAGGAACTTGGTGGGGGTGAGTTCGAAGACGTCGAGGCCGCGGGCGATTTCGGAGCCGTAGATAGCGCCGTTGTACCAGTAGGCGGACCAATCGCCGCCGAGGACTAGGATTTTGGGATCGATGGGGCCGCGGTCGAAATAGGCGATCTCGAAGGGGTGGGCGGGGTCGGTGAAGTCCATGACGGAGACGCCGCCTTGATACCAGGCTTGGACTTCGATGTCGCGGCCGGGGACGGGAATGAGCGAGCCGTTGTGGGCTACGCAGTTTTCCGTGTCGCCTTGGGCGGCGGGGAGCTTGTAATAATTTGCGAAGGTCAGCTTATCGTCAGCGAGATGGAAGATGGCGTCGGCGCCCCAGTGGTTGGGGTCGTTCGGACGGCAACGCGCGCCGAGGCCGCCGCCCCATTCGTCGGTGAAGACGACTTTGCTGCCGTCGTTGGAGAAAGTGGCGGAGTGCCAGTAGGAATAGTTGGGATCATTGACGGCATCGACACGCTTAGGATGAACGGGATCTTTGACGTCGAGAAGAATTCCGTTGCCAGAGCATGCGCCTGCGGCCAGGCCGATTGCTGAATAGACCGTGATGTCGTGGCACTGGTTGGTTTCCGCAGGCTTCTCGATGGGCTTTGTCGCGTCCTTGCCGTGAGTGCCGCCGTTGGTCAGGCCATTCAGCGCGCCGGTGCGCGGATCGATGAAGACGCGGGGGCTCGAGACTACCTGCGCATCTTGCGGCGCGGCGAGAGGAACTTTGATCACATCGATGCGAAAGAGAGCCGTGTCGGGATTTTTGTCGGGCTCTCCGCCGGAGCAGCCGGCGAGTTCTTCGGGCTGACGTACGAACGAGGTGCCGGAGACGTAGATATAGACGTTGTCTTTGTCGTTCGGATCGACGACGAGAGTGTGAGTGTGCGAGCCGCGGCAGGTTTGCACGGCGGCGACTTGCTTGGGATCTTTGATATCGGAGATGTCGAAGATGCGCACGCCGCGGAAACGGTCTTTTCGGGCGGCGGGGATGTGGCGCTTCCGTTCTTCGCCTGGAGCGGGTGGAGGAGGCGGAGGTTCGGGCGGAAAGCCTTGCGCGCCGCAGTCAAGGCGGCCGTTAGGCATCTCGACGGACATGAAGAGGAGATTCTTGTAAACGGAGACGTCGCCTTGGCCGCCGGGGCAGACGAGCGAAGTTAGAAGAGCGGTGTGTGCGGGATCGGAGATATCAAAGATATTGATGCCGTAAAAATTTCCCTGGAAGAGATGGGTGCCTTCGAAGGCGAGGTCGGAATTCGAGAAAGCTAGTTCGGCGATGACCATCTGCATGGGCTTGGGCATTTTTTCGCGATTGCCGATGCCGAGTTGGCCAAAAACTTTTTGGACCTTCGGATCATCGGGATCAGTGGCGTCGAGTTGAAAGGCGTCGGGCTTTTTGAAAAGGAGGAGGTGCTTGAGGCCCATGGAGGCTTCGCCGGCGTCGTAGAGGCCAGGAGTGAGCTTGTAGCGCGGATCGTTCACGTCGGAGCCTGTCATCCCCGGAGGGAGAGGAGGAGCGGGGACCGGCGCGAAGGGATTTTCTTCTGCAGCGGCGGGAGGCTTCGCGGGTTCTTGAGCGGGCGGAGGAGTAGCGGGCGTTTGCGCTTGCAGGCGTTTGGCGGCGGCGCCGGAAAATAGGAAGATCCCGGCTACCGCTACGCGAAAAGCAACACTGGGCACTCGGTTCATTATTTCTCCTCTGAAGTTTTCTTTTCCAACATCCCCTGCATAATTCTGATTTCGGCGCGTTGCGTGCTGTCGGCGTCGGTGGCGAAGTTGAAGATGTCGGCGTCCTGGCCGGCGCCGGGAGTGTCGAACAAATCCTTGACCATGATTAATGCGCCATTGTGATGCTGAATCATGCCGATTAAAAAGAGACGGTCGAAGTCGGCGCCTTTGGCTTCTCTGAGTGCGTCCATCTGCTCTGGTGTGAGCATTCCGGGCATCAGGGGCATAGGGTGGCCCGACTTGTCCATTCCGGGCATTCCGGGCATTTCCATGGAAAGGGGTTCTGCGCGAGCCGCGAGCCAGCGCTGCATGAACTTAATTTCGTCGGACTGGGATCTGCTGATTCGAGCGCCGAGGAGGCGAAGAGCCGGGTTTTTTGTGTGCGAATCGATCAGGGCGGTCATGACCACTGCCTGGGCGTGATGCATGATCATGCCTTGCATGAATTCCACGTCGGCTTGCGACTGCGGGGGCAGGGTACCCTTTGTCGATGGGGGAAGGATTTTGCTCGGCTCACCTGGGGCGCCGGGTTGAACTACAACGGGCGCAGTGTGAATGTGCTGCTGGGCGTTCGCGGGAGACGAGGAGCAAATCGTTGACAAGGCGGCTGACAGAAGCACGCCAACCGTCCGAGTGGCAAGCCGCCGAAGCGTGTGCATTTTCGGTGGCTCCAAATTAACGATTAAGACGAACAAGGAGTTGAACATGGATGCGGCGGAGAGATCGCTGAACAATCTTGAGCGGGCTAGGGCTTTTTTGTGTCTTCGATGCCCTGGAGCTCTTTGCCGGGCTTGAAGCGGACGGCCTTGCCGGGAGGGATGTTGACTTCTTCACCGGTACGGGGATTGCGGCCGATGCCGGTTTTGCGGGGCTTGACGCTGAAGACGCCGAAGCGGCGCAGTTCGATGCGCTGGCCGCGGCCGAGGGCTTGTTTCAAGGATTCGAAGATCGTTTCGACGGCCTGTTCGGCTTTGGTGCGGCTGATGAGAGTTTTGGTGACAACCGCATTGACGATGTCCAGCTTGATCACAAGCGCCTCCCGCTCAAGTGGCAAATGCTAGAGGGTGCGCGGTAGGTTGTCAAGACGAGATGGGTCCACTACACTGTCCTTCCTTTTGGCGTACTCACTTTATCGCAATTTTTGAAGCTGCAAATTTCATTTGATGATTGGGGAGGCGTGGATGTCCGTTAAGCCAGACCGGTGGATCCGCAAGATGGCGCTGGAACACAAGATGATCGAGCCGTTTACGGACCGGCAGGTGCGCGAAGGAGTGATCAGCTACGGCGTTTCGTCGTATGGTTACGACATTCGAGTGGCCGACGAATTTCAGATATTCACGAATGTGAATTCGACAATCGTGGACCCAAAGCATTTCGATCCGAGGTCGCTGGTGCCGTTCAAGGGCGACGCGTGTTTGATTCCGCCGAATTCGTTTGCGCTGGCAAGGTCGGTGGAATATTTCCGGATCCCTAGGAATGTGCTGACAATTTGTTTGGGGAAATCGACGTATGCGCGGTGCGGGATTATTGTGAACGTGACGCCGTTCGAGCCGGAGTGGGAAGGATTTGTGACGCTGGAGATCAGCAACACGACGCCACTGCCCGCGAAGATTTACGCGAATGAAGGACTGTGCCAGGTGCTGTTCTTCGAGTCGGATGAGGATTGCGAAGTGAGCTACAAGGATAAGAAAGGGAAGTACCAGGCGCAGGCGGGGATTGTTTTGCCGAGGCTGTAGGACGAGAAGAAAGTCCCACCTAGACGAGCGAAAACCGCTGGTTGTGTTGGACTAGCGGGAAAGGTGGTCCCCCCGGAAGTCGGACCCTACGAAGAAATTTGCGTTAGCTTGACTCCCGAGACGGGATAGCCATGCTCGCGCCAAGCGTCGAGGCCGCCTTCCAATGGGCGAATGCGCGTGATGCCTCGGCTTCTGAGGAGGAGCGCCACACGGGCGCTCGTGGCTTCATTTGGTCAAGTGCAATAGAGGATGATTTCGCGATCGTGGGGCAGTAGCTCATCTTTCTCTTCGAGTTCCTTGGCATCTACGCGAAAAGCGCCGGGAATAGTTTCGGGGTCAGCTTCAAAATCCAGAGAATGACGCAAATCGACGATGACCAGATCCTCGCCGACGTCCAGCTTGTGCTTTAATTCTTCGACGGTGATGCGAGCGATGCGCAGTTCGCGCAAGAAGCGTCTGCGGGCGACGAATTTGTAGGCGAGATAAGAAGCGAGGGCGGCGAAAAGAAGGACGCCGAGGCCGCTGCCGAGAGAGGCGGCGTGCTCCGCAATGTCTTCGATCTGTCCGCTGAAGACGTAACCCAAGCCCAGGCAAGTGGCGGCCCAGAGCGATGCGCCCAGGGTGTCGAAGATCAGAAAACGGCGCGGACGCATGTGAAAGATGCCGGCGAGAGGAGGAGCAACCGTACCGAGGCCTGGAAGAAACTTGGCGACGATAAGAGAGTGCGCTCCTTGCTTTGCGAAAATGCCCTCGGTGCGGCGAACGCAGGAGTCCGGCTCGATGGTGATCTTGCAGAGAAAATGGAGGACTTTGATGCCTCTGTGGCGGCCAAGCTGGTACCAAAGGGAATCGGCGGAGACGGCGGCAAAGGCAACGATGAAGAAAGAGAAAAAAAGATTCATCTGATGGGAGCCTGCGAGGGCGCCGGCGGCGAGGAGGAGCGGGAGCGAAGGGATGGGCACCCCAGCCTGCTCGACGAAGACCCAGGCAAGCAAAACGATATAGCCATGATGCAGTAGGAATTCGATGGCGCGGTGCATTTGGCTAGGCTGGGTCCTCTAGAATTGATGTACGCCACTACCGAGAGACGATAGGAGAAGTATGCCCCCAGCGGCCAGACATGACAAATTCGGCCAAGGGCTTGCGTGTTCGCGGAGCAACCTCGCGGTCGCGGAGTTTTTCCGGCAGAGAATCCGGATGCCCGGGATAGCCGATGGCAATAGCTGCGATGGGTTCCCAATCGTCTGGAATTTCGAAAACTTGTTTGGCTTTAGCGGGGTCGAAGCCGGCCATTTGATGGACCCCTAGACCTCGGGCCGTAGCTTCGACGCTTAGGAGAGCGGTGGCAGCGCCGGTGTCGTAGAAGGCGTTGCGATTTGGATTGCCGTTGGCGTGGAACTTGAGCGCCGAAACAGCAAGGACGAGGACCGGAGCAGCTTTGGCCCAGCCAGCGTTGAAGTCGACCAACACGCTTAGCGTTTTCGCGAAGCTGTCGGTATCGTCCTTTGTGGCCACGAGGTAGGCCCAAGGTTGTTCATTGCTGCTGGAGGGCGCCCAACGCGCGGCCTCGAAAAGGCTTGCGAGGACAGCAGGTTCAACCGGCTTGTCGATGAAAGATCGAGGGCTCCAGCGATCGCGAATGAGATCGTGAACCGGGAAGTCGTGCGCTGCAGGTTTTTTCATTTCTATTTTCCTCTGTCTTGAATCAGCGATTAGATGAACGAAAAGACTCGAGAGATACGCGCGTATCCGGGATAGCCTGCCTCCTGAATTTTCGAGCCCCGAGTGGAGCAAAGTTTAAGGATCAGCTTTGCACCCCAAAACGGTGAAACCTATGTCAGCAGGGACAGAGGAGCTCACTGGGGTGAGCGCGCATGCCGGTCTTATCCCGGCGAATTACTTGGCAAGCTTGTGAAACATTTCGGCGTCGATGGTGATGGAGATTTCATCGCCGATCATGGCTGGACCGTAGCCGGTACCAACGCCAAAGTCCTTGCGAAGGATTTTGGTGCTGGCGTTGAGGCCCATGCGTTGATTTCCCCAGGGATCCTTGATGGGGCTTGTGGGACCGTCGACATCGAGGGTGGCTTCCTTGGTGATGCCGTGGATGGTGAGATTACCAATGACTTTGAGCTTGCCGGGAGCGACCTGTTCGATCTTGGTGGACTTAAAAGTCATGGTTGGATAATGCTCGACGTCGAAGAAATGGTCGCTGCGGAGGTCTTTATCGCGGGCCTCTACGCGAGTATCAACGGAATTGACATCGATGGTAACGTCCACGGAAGATTTTGTAATGTCCTTGTCGTCGAACTGAACAGTGCCTTTTACGCTGGTAAAAGCGCCGCGGACAGTGGAGATGGAGAGGTGCTTGACGGCGAATTGCGCCGAAGAATGCGCCGGATCAATTTGCCACTCAGAAGTCGCCGCTGCCACGGGCAGCGAAAGAGCGGCGACGAGTCCGGCGATGAATGCGATGCGAGAGAAAACCTGGCCCATTGGTGTTGCCTCCTTAGATGAATGATCTGTACTGGCAAAATTTGATTTTGCTACGTTTATTCCGGTTCGCGAACGCGAACGTCCTCCAACAGCCTGGCGAGAGACTTCAAGCGTGCCGCCGGCATATGGCGGAATTGTTGCTTGTGGAGCTCGCGAACCGGCTGATCGAGACTTTTCAAAAGAGCGAGTCCCGCGGGAGTTATGCGGGTTTTGACGACGCGTCGGTCGTTGGTCTGGCGCGCACGAGTGATGAGGCCTCGCTTTTCCATGCGGTCGAGGAGGCGGGTCATGTCCGGGTCGTGAGAGATCATGCGATCGCCGATGCCGCTGCAGGCGAGGCCTTCGGGTTCGGCGCCGCGAAGAATGCGGAGGACGTTGTACTGCGTGCCGGTGAGGCCACGTGGCTTGAGGAGTTGCTGGGCCTCGAGGCCGAGGAAATCGGCGGATTTTTGGAGCGAAATGAAAATGCTGTCTTCCAGGGGAAGAGCTGGGCGGACATCGGAGCGGCGACTCATGAGGATACGATAGTCGTTATGACAACTAGTGTCAAGAGGAAATAATTAGGCTATTGCGGGCTGCCGATGGCGGATGGTTTAGGATTTGCGAAGCGGGCGGAGTTGGATTTCGCTTACGAAACTTTGCGGGCTTTGGGTGACGATCGTGGCCACGGCATGGGCGACATCTTCCGGAGCTAGCGCTTTCGAGGGATCTTTCGGGCCGCGCGGGGAAAAGCCGGTGGCGACGCTGCCGGGGCAGATGACGCTGACGCGGATGCCGTGGTCGCGGAGATCTTCGGCCATGCAGGCGGAAAGGCCTTGGAGGCCCCACTTGGAGGCGCAATAGATACCGCCGCCTACGAAAGCGTTGCGACCGGCGAGGGAGCTGATGTTAATGATGTCGCCGGCGCCGCGTTTGATCATCGAGGGGACAACGGCGCGCGAGACCAGGAAAACGCTTTTGAGGTTGGTGTCGAGGACGCGATCCCAGTCGGCTTCGGATTTCTCGTGAGCGGGGCCGAATAGGCCGATGCCGGCATTGTTTACCAAAATCGAGATCTGGCCGAGCGAGGATTCGGTCTTGTCTACCATGGCGGTCACGGCAGCAGCTTGCGAAACGTCGGCAATTTGGGAATAGACCGGCGAGCCAAGATTCTTAAGCTCGGCTTCTGCGGAGGCGAGCGAGGCGGCATCGCGGCCACAGATGGCAATAGCAGCACCAAGCTGAGCAAGGCGGAGGGCGATAGCGCGCCCAATACCGCGAGAGCCGCCGGTGACGAGGGCAACGGCGCCGGAGAGAAGCGCAGATTCGTGGGGCGATGAATTGACCGTTGATTTTTGCGCCATTTGAATTCTTCCTCGTGCAGACCACCCCTTTTGTGCGAAACTCATCTTAGCATCCAGGAGTCCAACCAGTTCCCCGATGTCTTGGGATTCTCGAAGGTGCGGCAGGAATACAGAGGGAAGCTTGCGGTCAGACGGGGAAATGCCCAAGGGCTTTGCACTTTCCTCTTTTGACAGCTTGCGGATGGACCGGGGCTTTTCCTATAATTCCCAAGTTTTGGAAACGACGCAATTCCCGGCAGAAGCAGTGCGAGTGAAATCGGCTAGAGAAAATCCAGATTTGAAATATGGGCGAGGAGAGTGGGAATGAGTGGAACACGCAAAGTGGCAGGCCTCGCGATTGTCGCGGCGCTATGTCTGATTCTGGGGAACGGGCTGAGCGCCCTGGCGCGGCCACGAGCGGCGGCGGGCGGGTCGCAAGACGCGGGCCAAAGCAAGCAGCCGTACACGATGGCGGAATACAACTCGTATCAAGCTTGCGCGAGCGAAAAGAATCCGGCCACGCAGGTAAAGTGCCTCGATGATTTCGTAGCGAAGTATCCGAATTCCGCATTGCTGATTTACGTTTATCCGCTCTACTACCAGGCTTACGGCCAGCTGAAAAACTATCAGAAGGTAATCGAATACGCGGACAAAGTGGCGGCGCTGGGAGACAAAGTGGAAGCCGGAATCCACTACCAGGCGCTGTACGCGCACGCGTTTGCCTACAACGCGTTGAGCGCGACGGACACGGCATGGGGCAATGATCCTGCGAACGCAAAGGCCGCGCAAGCAGCGGCCGTGGAGGGCCTGAAGGCCCTTGATGCGCTGAAGAAGCCGGACAACATGACGGAGGATGCGTTTAATACGCAGAAGAAGCAGATCCAGATTTATTTCAACGGGACAGCGGCGCAGGCCGCGATGTCGCAAAAGGACTACGCTTCCGCAATCCAATACTATAAGGCGGTGCTGGCGCTGAATCCGGATGACGGGATCACGAGCTACCGGCTGGGGCTGGCGTACGAGGCGATGACGCCGCCGCAGCACATGGACGCATTTTGGTCGATAGCGCGAGCCGTGACAGCCAAGGGCGCAACGCAAGCGCAGTCGCAGAAAGTAAAGGACTATCTGAGAAAGCTGATTCAGAACTATCAGCAAGCGGCTTGCGATAACTTGACGGACGCGGAGTTGAACGAACTGCTGCAACTGGCAAGCAGTTCGCCCGAACGCCCGGCGAGCTATACCCTGCCAAGCGTGTCGGATCTCGACACGGCGCGTAAGAGCATGACCATCGCCTCGGTGGTGGCGGACCTGCAGACGGGCGGAGATAAAGGCAAGGTTACTTGGCTGGCGGCGTGCGGGCTGGAGTTTCCGGGCGTGCCAGGAAAGGTAATTGAGAATATCCCCGGAGCGACTCCTACGGACCCGATCGAACTCAAGATTGCTTTTGTGACGAGCGACGCCGAGTTTGACGCCGCGACGGTAGCGAATATGGACGTGAAAGTCGTCAGCCAGCCGGATGTAGCTCGCGTTGAGAAGGACAGCGCCGTTCACTTTACGGGCACGCTCGTTTCCTACGATCCCGCGCCTGCATTCATGTTGCACTGGGACAAGGCCACGGTGAACCCAGAGGACATTCCGAAAGAAAAGGCTGCGCCTAAGAGGCCGGTGCACCACAAGCCCGCGGGACGCTCAAGCAATTAAACAAACTTCAGAATTGGAAGGACGGCTCTCCAGCCGACTGGAGAGCCGTCTTTCCTTTGTGCGCCGCTTTATTTGCTTCGGGACCCGCGGAAAAACACATCAGGGAATGTGGAAGGCGTCAGCGGGAACGGTGGTTTCCGGATGCGAGCTTATACTCGGTGATCTTGCGGCTGAGTGTGTTGCGGTGAATGCCGAGAGCTTGCGCAGCACGGGATTGGTTGCCATTGGCGCGGTCCAGGACGCGCTTAATGAAACGCTTTTCGAATTCTTCCACGGCCTCATCAAATAAGATTCCTTTATCCACCATTTGAATGACAAGCCCTTCGAGTTGATCTCTCACGATCGCACGCTCCGCAGAATTTGTAGTGGGCCGGTAAGCAGCTATGTATCCAGATCGTGCCCCGCCAGGATGCGAAACGCCTCCCGATACTTGGCACGCGTGGCAGCGACGACATCGGGCGGAAGCTCCGGGCCGGGCGGGGTTTTGGGCCACCGGATCCGCTCGAGGTAATCGCGGACAAATTGTTTGTCGAAAGAGGGTTGAGGACCGCCGGGACTGTACTGGGCGGCGGGCCAAAAGCGAGAGGAATCCGGAGTGAGCGCCTCATCGATCCACATGAGGGAGTTGACGGCGCCGGGGGAGTCAAGAGAACTGTCGAGAAGGCCGAACTCGAATTTTGTATCGGCGAGGAGAATGCCGCGGGGTTCGGCGAAGGCGGCGGCGCGGCGGTAGATTTCGATGCTGACGTCGCGGACGCGTTCTGCGAGAGTCTGACCGACGAGCGAGGCGGCTTGCTCGAAAGAAATGTTTTGGTCGTGGCCGCTGCTGGCTTTGGTCGCTGGGGTGAAAATAGGCTCGGGCAGGCGGTCAGACTCGCGCAGGCCCGGCGGAAGGCTAATTCCGCAGATTTCTCCAGAGGCTTTGTAGTCTTTCCAACCGGAGCCGGAAACGTAGCCGCGGACGACGCATTCAATAGGAAGAGGCTGCGTTTTGCGCACGATCATGGAGCGGCCGTCGAGTTCCTCGCGATATGCGTTGAACGCTGCTGGGAAGTCGGTGGCGCTGAGAACGTGATTGGGGATGAGGTCCTTCAGAAGATCAAACCAGAAAAGGGAAAGCTGAGTTAGGACGCGGCCTTTGTCGGGGATGGGCGTGGGAAGAATGACGTCGAAGGCGGACAGACGGTCGGTGGCGACGATGAGCAGCTTGTCGCCGAGATCGTAGATGTCTCGGACCTTCCCGCGCGCCGCGGGAGTGAGCCCGGCGAAATGAGTTTCTTGAATGACGCGCGTTACAGGACTTGCAGCCACGGAAAAGTTTCTCCCCAAAGGTGGCGAGCATTTTAGCGCAGTGGCGCGTCGAGGGAAAGGCGCGTGTGAAGGAAAACTTTGGGAAAAATTGCGACGCGCAAGTAGTGATTCTTGTGAGAGCTCAAGCCGAAAGGCCGGGTGGCTCTATGTCATGACGCGCCACGGCGACGCATTGCTCCGAACTTAGGCGGCCGAAGCAGCCTTCTGCTTTGGCGCGGGAGCTTCATCGCCTTCCCAGCGGACGCTGACGAGCTTGGAGACGCCGGGCTCCTGCATGGTCACGCCATAGAGGACGGAGCCGGTTTCCATGGTTTTGCGGTTGTGGGTGACGATGATGAATTGAGTTTGGCCGCTCATATCAGCGACGAGACGCGTGAAGCGACCGACGTTGGCTTCGTCAAGAGGCGCGTCCACTTCGTCGAGGATGCAGAAGGGGCTCGGCTGATAGCGGAAGATGGCGATGAGTAGGGCGAGCGCAGCCATTGCTTTTTCTCCGCCTGAAAGGAGGAGAACGTTCTGCATGCGCTTGCCGGGAGGTGAGGCCACCACGTCGATGCCGGCGTCGCCGGAGCTATCTGGTTCGGTGAGGCGCATTTCCGCCATGCCGCCACCGAAGATGGTATGGAAAGCTTCGGAGAAATTCTTGTTGATGGCGTGGAAGGCCTGCTCGAACCGTTCGCGGGAGACTTGGTCGAGTTCGGCGATGGCTTGCTGCGTGTCGGCGATGGATTGCAGCAAGTCGTCGCGTTCGCGGGTGAGGAACGTGAAGCGCTGCTCGCACTCGTTAAACTCTTCAAGAGCCATCATATTGACGGGACCCATGGCCTCGATACGTTGTTTCATTTCGCGGTAGCTCATTTCCGCGGCGGCAAGCTCTTCGCCGGTCAAGAATGCGGCTTCGGTGGCGATGAGATCTTCGGGTTGGGCATTCACTTCCGTCATGCAAGTCTCACGCAAATGCTGGCGATCGGAATCATTGCGCGCGCCATCCACCTCGGCGTGGCTGCGCTTTTCGCGAAGCTCCTGAAGCGTCTGCCGGCCCATACGCAGATGATCTTCCAATTGGGTGACGCGAGTCCGGCCGGTATCCCATTCCTGCTCGAGCTGGCGCTGGCGGATTTCGAGGCGGAGTTTTTCTCCGCGGAGACCTTCGAGCTGTTGCGCAAGCTCTTCGTTTTGTTTAGCCAGCGCGGAGGTCTCATCCCAAATTGAGGATTCCTGCTGCAGCAACGCGGTTTCGCGACGATCGAGCTCGGCGCGCTCGTCGAGCAGACGCGTGGCAAGAGTTTCGGCGGCGGCAAGCCGCTCGGTGAGGGCGGCTAATTCGGCGCGGCCGGCCGCAAGCTCGTTCTGTTCGGATTGAACAGAGCCGCGAAGCTGCGCGAGCTGTCCGGCGAGGCGCGCGCTTTCGGTTTCCGCTTCCGCACGGCTCGCGGCCGCGGCGGCATGCTGATTCTTCGCGCGCTCGGCACGCATGCGTGCATCTTCAGAATCCTTGCGGAGGCGCAAGAGATCGTTCTGACAGAGAGTCAGCTCGAGGCCGAGCCGAGCGAGCTCGCTTTGCATGTGCTCGTGGCGATGCGTTGCGGAGAAGACGTTGCGTTCGGCATCGCGTTGTTCCGTGTTGATTTGTTCGAGGGACTGCTCCGCTTCGCGGAGTTCTGCACTGAGTTGAGCCAGCTCGGCCTGCGCTTCCCTCATCCGGTGTTCGAGTTGCGCGAGTTCCGCGTCGAGGGCGCGCAGTTCCCGTTTCATTCCGAGCGGGCCGGCTTCATCGGCGCGGCCGCCAGTGACCATGCGGCCCTGGTAGCAGGTTCCGTCGGGCGCGACGAAAGCAAATTGCGGATTTTCGCGAGCCAGCGTTTCGGCGGATGCGGCGCTATCGGTTAGATAAGCGGAACGGAGGCGCGGAAGAAATTGCTTGGCAGCGGCGCCGAGAGGATCGCGGAATCCTACCAGCTTGTCCAAGCGGGAGATGACGCCGTCTTCGATGCGGAAGTTGATGATGGGCTCGTACTCGGCGAGGCGCAAATTGCGAAGCGAATCGACAAAAAAAGTGGCGCGACCCCCGACTTCATCGCGAAGCAGGGACACGCCGGCGCGGGCGTGATCGTAGGTTTCGACAACGACGTATTCGAGTTCATCGCGAAGATATTGTTCGATGGCGGCTTCGTGCTGCTCTTCGACCTCGGCGTAATCCGCAAGTACGCCAACCGCATGAAAACTCTCGCCGGCGCCGCGTTCGTTGGCCGCGAACAATTTCTGCACGGCGTCGGCCGTGTACGAGCGGTCGTTGAGAATTTGCGTCAGCGTCTCGTGACGCGCGCGAACGCCGGAAAGCGAATTGCGAAGCGCGTCGACCTGCTGCGTAGTGACCTCGCGTTGTTGGCGCAGCTCCGCAATGCGGGTCTGCAGAGTTGCGGCGTTTTGGCTCAGGGCGTTGAGCTGGCTGCTGGCGGCTTCCCACGCATAAGCAGCTTGATCGGCTTCGTCGCGAATGCGAATGGAGGTTTCGAGCAGTTCGTGTTCGCTGGCTTCGCGTTTGCCGAGAGCATCCAGGTGATGAACCAAGGCCTCTTCGGCCTGTTTCTGTTCTCCATGCAGGCGAAGAAGACTTTCGCCAGCTTGGGAGGCGGCATGACGCAATAAGTCGATGCGCGCTTCGGATTCACGAATTTGGGCGGCGCGCGACTCGGCGCGCGCGGCCAGTTCTTCGACGCGGCCGGATAGGACACCGGACTCCTCGGTGAGCGAACTCACTGCAAGCTGTTGCGCCACGTTGCGGGCTTCCCACTGCGCGGCCTGGACGGCTGCTTCGGCCATCTCAGCGGAAACCTGTGTGCGCCGGGCGCCGAGTTCTTTGGAGCGCTGCTGGTTGAAGGCGATGCGGTTCTCGGTGCGGTCGACTTCGAGCGCGGTGGCGTTCAACACGTTCTGATTCTGGCGAATTTCGGCGTCGAGTTCGTACACGCGCTGGTTGAAGCGGTCCTGCTCGCCTTCCTGCTGCTCGATGGCTTGCGCGTGCTGCGTCTCTGCGGCGGTGAGTTCAGCGAGTTGCTTTGCGATGCGCTCGGCTTCAGCGTCGAGCTCACGGGCTTTTCCGGCGAGCATTTGCCGGGCAATTCCACGCATCTGGTCGCGAATTTCGGCGTAACGGCGCGCTTTAGAGGCCTGGCGCTTGAGAGAGCCGAGCTGTTTTTCGACTTCGACGACGATATCGTTCACGCGCGCGAGATTGAGTTTGGAGGACTCGAGCTTGGCTTCGGCGAGGCGCTTCTTGGTCTTAAATTTGGTTACGCCTGCGGCTTCCTCAATGATGGCGCGGCGTTCCATGGGCTTGGTGGAGAGGATGAGGCCGATGCGGCCCTGTTCGATGATGGCGTAGGAATCAGGACCGAGGCCGACACCCATGAACATTTCCTGAATATCACGAAGGCGGCCGATGCGACCGTTGATGAGATATTCGCTTTGGCCGGAGCGGTACAAGCGCCGCGTGACCACTACTTCGCCCGGCTTCGTGGCGAGGACGGGTTTGTCAGCGCCCTTTTTACGGCGCTTGCCCTTGAGAAACTCGGGACCGGTGGCACACGCTTCCTCAATTTGCGTGTCAGGGTACTGCGATTCTGCCGAATCTTGTTGCAGTTCGGGGGCCGGCGCGGGGGCGAGCGAAAGAATCTGTGTGTTCGAGTCAGCCTCGGAGAGTGCGTCGCTCTCAACGATGAGTGTGACCCCAGCATCGGCAATGCCCTCGACTGGCGTGCCCTCGAGGACGAAACGGGCGGCTTCTGCCAGCTCGGGATCCTCCATGGTGATGGTCACTTCGGCCATGCCGAGGGGCGGGCGCTTGACCGTTCCATTGAAGATGCAATCGGCCATGCGCTCAGCGCGGAGCGACTTGTGGCTTTGCTCGCCGAGAACCCAGGAGATGGCGTCAACTACGTTGGATTTGCCGCAACCGTTGGGCCCGACGATGCAGGTGGTGCCGGAGCCGCTAAAGGTGACTACGGTGCGGTCACAAAACGACTTAAAGCCAACGATTTCTACTTTTCGCAGCTTAAGCAAGTTGTCCCCTTTTTGTCTCGGTTCGCGCCAAGTTGAGCCCCCATTTTCTCGATGCAGCAAAGGTTTCGATTACAACAAAAGCCCACGGCAAAAAGCGCGTAGAGAGACGACGCATTGTTCCTCGAGGGGAGGGGCTTTCGAGCGACAAGTCGACCGGTTTGCGGTCGCTCAGACAAACGTATGGCAGGTTCTCAGTCAGAGGCCCAGCCGCCTGGCGCATGGATGGCGGTACGGGAAAAAAGCGTATCACGAGCATCGACGGGTGTAAAGAGCTACCCAACAGATAGTACCGGCTTTGCAGGGACCACAATCATCCTGTTCTCAAAAGAAAGGCTCTGTGCATCATTAACCTTTTTGCGACGACCATTTCCTTCAACCGGGCTATCCAATTTGTAACCAGGGTTTTGTTTCTTCGGCAAGGGCTGGAGAAAGCGCCGTAAGATGCGAACAAGCAGAAAGAGAACGGCCGGGCGCAATTTGGGGGCGCCTGAATGTGAAAAGACTGCGATTTCTCCTGGCTCTGATCACGAAAGAAAACGATTTCCAAGTAGAACAGGCGGCGTCCGCGGAGACGGTGGCACGAGACTTAGGCGTCGATCTAGAAATCGTTTACGCGGACGGAGACACCATCACGCAGAGCACGCAAATACTCAAGACTATACAAGCTCACCCCACGTTGCGGCCCGACGGCATACTTGTCGAACCAGCGGGCGGGACTGGGCTCCCACAGGTAGCGAAGGCCGCACTCGAGGCGGGGATTGCTTGGGGGCTCGTCAACCGAGAGGCGGACTATATTTCCGAGCTGCGGCGAAGCGCAAAGACGCCAATTTTTCTCGTCACCACCGACCACAGAGAGATCGGGAAAATTCAGGCGCGCCAATTGGGTGCGTTGCTTCCCGATGGTGGCGCGGTCTTATACATCCTCGGGCCCACGGAAAGCGCCACGGTGAAAGACCGCAAGGCAGGTTTTGAGGCTCAATGCCCAAAGAATCTGCGCGTCACGCTCTTGCGAGGCAAATGGACAGAAGAGAGCGGACACCGAAGCATGGCTACTTGGCTGAAGTTGGGGGTTTCGAGCAAAGTGACGGTTGGGGCGATCGCGGCGCAAAACGACGCCATGGCCATGGGCGCGAGGAAAGCGTTCGGGGAGATGGGTAATCGCCAAGAAAGGGAGAAATGGCTCAGCTTGCCGTTTACCGGCGCTGATGGTTTGCCGAAGACGGGACAGGCATGGGTGCGGTCGGGTTCGCTAGCAGCTACGATCATCGCTCCGCCGATGGCCGGGCAGGCGGTGCAGCTGATGGTCAAAGCGCTGCGCACTGGCGAAAGCGTGCCAGAGCGAACGGTGACCTCATTGGAATCGTATCCGGCTATTGAGAAACTTTCGAAGCCCCAGGCCGTTGGGGGCCAGCGCTGATCGGCACAAAAAAACCGACAATCAGTGTTCTGCCAGCCGGGCCATTTCTGAATCGCAATTTCCAACTACTTCAGGTACGCGTCATACCACGCGAGGATGCGATTGAGACGATCGAGAAAGTGCTTCTCTTCATGGAAACCATGCGGCTCTCGCGGATACTCGACCAATTCACTTTTCACATCATAATGCTTCAGCCCGCGATACAACTCCTGGCTTTGGTCCAGAGGGTCGGTGGTATCAGCTTCCCCCTGAAGGATGAGCGTAGGCGTCTTCGCATTCTTAAATTGTGTGAATGGAGAGCTGTTCAGAAATTTTACCAGGCTATCCGATTCATAGGGCACGCCATAGAACCATTCGTCGTAGGAAGGATGCGACTCGCTTCCGTATTCGGAAATTAAATTTGAGAGCCCCGCGCCAGAGACGGCGGCCTTGAAATCGTTCGTTTGCGTGATGGCCCATTCGGACATGTAACCGCCATAAGACCATCCGCCGATACCGAGCTTTGCGGGATCGGCGATGCCGCGGTCAATGAGATCCTTGACGCCGGCCATCACGTCCTTGAAATCGGCGCCGCCCCAATCACCGCGATTCATTTCGATAAAGGATTCCCCGTATCCAACTGAGCCGCGAATGTTGGGATAGAAAACGGCATAACCGTGAGTCGTGAGAAGTTGGCCCCAGGTTTCGATGGAGTCCTGCCAGTTGCCCGTTGGCCCGCCGTGTATCAAGGCGATGAGAGGAAGCTTGACTTTTGGATCGGCGCCAGCGGGTTTCAACAGAGCGGCTTCGATCTCGAGACCGTCGAAGGATTTGTATTTGTAGAATTCGGGTGTGCTTAGCGTGAACTGCTTCCAAGAATCATTGAGGTGAGAAACTTGTTGTGGAGGGTTCTTCTGATCCCAGAGCCAAAGCTCAGGAGGCGTGGTGGCGGAGTGACCGACGAAAGCGATCTCGCCTGAACCGGAAACTGCAAACGCGGACACATTGCCCGTCGGCGGGTTCGACAGATTCCTGGTCATGCCTTGCGGGGAAAAGGCGACGAGCTTGTTCCTAAAGCCATCCGCATAGAGGGCCAGCAGGGATCCGTCCTTCAACCAATGATGCTCATGAACGGCCCGGTCGAGGCTCGCGCCAGTTAGATTGCGGACGGCTCGGGTGCCGAAGTTCAGAAGCATGAGATCGTGAGGCGTGGGACCATCCACGCGGCACCCAATGTAGCTGATGGTCGATTCGTCGAACGCGGTGCGGAGGTCGCCGAAGGGTCCGTGAGGCGCAAGAAGAAGTTTTTGAGAGCCATCGGATACCTCAACCGAAAAGATGCGATGCGTGTCCTCGTCGGATTGCGGCTGATCCGTGGCGCTAATGATAATGCGATCGCCATAGGGCATCCAGGCTAGCTCACTGACTTCCCACTTGGGGTCGGTGAGAGCCTTGGTGTCACCTGTAGCAACAGTGAGCAGCCACAAGCGCGGCTGTTTGTCGGCTTTATCGACGACACGTGCATCATCTTTGTCCTTTTCCTTCTTTTCCTCGGCGTCGGTCTTGGGATCCGGAGCAAGAAAGGCAATACGCTTGCCGTCGGGAGACCACTCAAAACTGCGCACGCTGCGTTTGCCTTTTGTGAGAGCCGCGGCCTCTCCGCCGTCCATACGCATCACATAAATTTGCTGCTGATCTTCGCGATTCGAAAGAAAGGCCAGCCGTTGGCCGTCAGGGGACCAGCGAGGAGAGGACTCGTCCTTGGCTGAAAAAGTCAGCTGCCGGACGACATGAGTTATTTTGTCAGAAAGCCAAATGTGGCGCGCACGCCCGGCGCCCTTGGGAGGCTCTGTGACGACAAAGGCGAGCCGCTTGCCGTCCGGAGAGAATTGCAAATCAGAAATCGAGCGCAAACTGAGCGAAGCTTCCGGCGTAAGCAGTTTGCCCGCATTTGGAGCTGGCTTTTCCTGCGCAACGGCGGTTCCTCCCAGGGCCAAGATTCCGCCCAGGCCGCAACCCAACATGATTCGGTTCATCCCTGCACCTCGCAAGTGGAAACCTAGGACTCTAACCACCCAAGAGCCAAGCGTCAATTTCGTTCCTGGACGTTCGATAATTCTTTTGCATTATTGACCCTGATGCGGCTTCGCTCCTTATAATGCGCCACCTAAAAGTGGGGTGATGTTCATCACAACGGACATGAACGCAAGTGGTGCTTGCGCTCGTCGCATTTGTTTGCCCCAACGATCAGAAATCGAGTCGAGCGGAAACCGGAGAATCGCATGCGGAATCTCAGAAGTCTGATTTGTGTCCTGACCATGGCCATTTATCCAAGCCTGGGCGTCTCCGCCCAGGAAATCGCCGGAAGCATCCGCGGGACCGTGATGGACACGAGCGGAGCAATCATCTCCGGCGCCAAGGTGACCGCGGTGCAAACGGAAACCGGCCTGGAACGCAGCGCGACAACCGACGCTCAGGGAGTCTACGTGATCGTCGAGCTTCCCATCGGCCATTACCGGCTGGAAGCGGAAGCAAAGGGATTCAAGAAGTACGTTCAGCAAGGAATCTCACTCGGCGTAAATCAGATCGCGACGGTTCCCGTTCGTCTCGAAGTGGGAACCACAAGGGAAGAAGTCCGCGTCCATGCCGACGCCCCGCTTTTGGAAACCACCGTGACCAGCTTGGGTAAAACCGTCGGTGAAAGCGAGGTTTTGGATTTGCCCTTGAACGGCCGTAATTTTTCTCAGCTGGGTCTGCTTCAGCCCGGGGTTTTTCCCCTGACTCCCGGACTCCAGGCCGCTGGAGGCTCGCTGCGTAACGGCCAGGCCTACGCCGTGAATGGCCAGCGTCCGGAATCCAACAATTTTCTGATTGATGGCGCGAACAACTTCAATTCCGTTGATGGCGGCCTCGTGATTCAGCTTCCCATCGATTCCATTGCCGAGTTTCGCATCCTGACGCACACTGCGAGCGCCGAATTTGGCCACAGCAGCGGCTCAACCACAAACATCATCACTCGCACGGGCACGAACGCATTCCACGGCGATCTCTGGGAATTTCTACGCAACGATGCCATGGACGCCAAAAGCTTCTTCGCCACCAGCGTCGAGCCTCTAAAACGCAATCAGTTCGGCGGAACGTTTGGCGGACCGATCAAGCGCGACAAGACATTTTTCTTCGGCTACTACGAAGGCCTTCGTCTACGCCAAGGCGAAACGGTCAGTGCCACCGTCCCCACACAAACCGAACGCGGCGGCGACTTTGGCCTCCTCTGCACCCAGACCGGCGGCACGTTCAACGGCGGCGGAATCTGCAGCGCCCCAGCTGGCCAGCTCTTGAACGAATTTGCTGGTCCAACGCCGCAGCCGGTGCCCTTCAACATGCTTCCCGGCGTCGATCCGTTCGCGCAAAGTTTGCTGCCGCTTTTTCCCCTCCCGAACGATCCAGCCCTCGGGCCCAACGGCTTCAGCACTACACAAACTCTCGACCAGACTAACGACCAATTCGGCGTCCGCGTTGACCACTACCTCACCTCCCGCGACGTACTGAATTTCCGATATATGTTTTCTCAAGGAAACACCGTCGACCCGCTCTCCACCGCCGGCGCCAATGTTCCTGGCTTTCCCGTAGGCGAGGACCAGCGCGCACAGAATTTCGTCGCGCAGGAAACGCACACGTTCTCTCCCTCGCTTATCGGCGTCTTGCGCCTCTCTTTCCTCCGCAACAAATTCCTCTTCAACCAGGCCGTCAATCACACTACGCCCGCCAGCCTCGGCTTCGACTACACTCCTTCTCTCGACGCCGCCATCGGCCCCCCGTTCCTGGAGGTCAGCGGTTACGCTTCGACAGGCGATCCCATCACTGGCCCGCGCAACACGTACGAAGACGCGATCGATCTTTCCGGCTCGGTCACCTGGATTCGCGGCCGCCACGAAATGAAATTCGGCGGCGGCTACGGACACGACTCCGTCAACGTGCTCTTCGGCATCGCCACCAATGGTTTTTTCGTGTTCGCGCCGGTTCCTTTCACCGACGCTTTCGCCAGCTTCCTCAGCGGTACGCCCGTGGTCTTCCTGCAAGGCGGAGGCGACCCGAATCGCGGCCTGCGCGGCCAGAACCTCAACTTCTACGCGCAGGACACCTACAAGGTCACTTCCCATCTCACGGTTAATCTCGGCTTGCGCTATGAGCTGCCCTATCCGTACACCGAAATCAAAAACCGCACCAACCTCTTCGAACCCGGCATGCAATCCGTGGTCATGCCCAACGCTCCTGCCGGCCTCGTCTATCCCGGCGATCCTGGCGTTCCTGCGGGCTTGATTCCCACGGAAAAAGCCGCTTTTGCTCCTCGCGTCGGGTTGGCTTGGGACCCCTTGGGGAACGCCCGCTGGCTGGTCACCTCTTCGTACGGAATTTTCTACGATCCTTATTACAATGGCCAGGGCGGACCGCTGCAAGCTCCGGTCAGCGCACCGCCATTCCTCCAAACGCCACAGGTCAGCTTCCCCAACCTGCAAAGCCCCTTCGGCGGAGCGGATCCCTTCAGCGGCAGCGGCTTCGCGGAGCCCATGACTTTACTCACGCTCTCTCCCAATTTGCGTCTGCCGTATGCACAGGATTGGAATCTCAACCTCGAGCGTTCCTTTGGCCGCGATTGGCTCCTCGAGGTGGGTTACGTCGGCACCAAGGGCACCAAGTTGCCGCGATTTATCGAGGGGAATCCGGCCGTCTTCGTTCCAGGCGAGACAAACGGAATGCCAAATTCCACCGAGGACAACGTCAACAATCGACGCCTCTATTCGGGCTGCAATTTGTCTCCCACCAGCCCGCCCTGCAATTTTGCGTCGGTGGGATTGATCGCGGGCATTGCGAATTCCAGTTACAACGCCATGCAGGCCAGCCTGAAGAAGCGTTTAGGTCACGGATTGTCTTTCCTTGCTTCCTACACTTTCTCGAAGACCCTCGACGATGTCTCATCCTTCAACATCACCGGCTCCGCGTCGCAGAGTGTTGCTGGCGAGAACGACTTGGCGCAAAACCCGTTTGATCTGGCTGCGGAATATGGCAGGTCGATGTTCGATGCGCGGCATCGGTTCGTGGCTAGCTATGAGTGGAAGCTTCCCTTCTGGAATCATCCACAGAATTGGTACCAGCGCGCCCTGGGCGATTGGCAATTAAACGGCATCGCTACCTTCATGAGCGGCACTCCGTTCACCGTCTACGATTCCCAGGACGTCTCTTTGCAAGGAAGCGCCCCGGAAATTTCCGGTTTCTCCAGCAACCGTCCCGACGTCGTTGGCAACCCCAATAGCGGCCCGCGCACCCCGCAGGAATGGTTCAACACGTCCGCTTTTCAAGCCCTCAATCCCACCACCCAGGCCGGACAATTCGGCAATGAGGGCCGCAACATTGTGCAGGGGCCGGGATACCAGGATTGGGACTTCTCCGCCTTCAAAAATATCCCGATTCACGAGTCCAAGAGTCTCCAGTTCCGCGCGGAGTTTTTCAACGTCTTCAATCACCCCAACTTCCGGCTTCCGGATAATGACATCAGCTCGCCGACCTTTGGAGAAATCTCGGAAGCCTTGCCCGGCCGTCAGGTGCAGTTGGCGTTGAAGCTTTTCTTCTGATTGGTTGCTCGCGCACGCAATGCGGCGAAACGGGATTCCGCCCGCGTGCCTCACCGACGCGCCGCCGGTATGACGCTCTGCGAGTTCGTGCCGGAGCAATCGCTCCAGTTCCGCCTCTCCTATGCGGACTCTCTGGGCCGCACTTTCGCAATTCAGCACACCCCTGGGCCCTTCTTCATTGCGGCCCTCTGGAAGCCTCGGATACAATTTGACGTTTATCCCTTGGGGCGAAATGTTCTCTGAGCTGCGATGCACGAAATACGCTTTCACAATACGCTAGGCGGAAAGATCGAGTCTTTCACTCCGCAAAGGAGCGACGCCGTACGCATGTACACCTGCGGGCCGACGGTGTACGACTACGCGCACATCGGGAATTACCGAACCTTCGTGTTTCAGGATATTCTCCGCCGCTTCCTGGAACTGCGCGGCTACAAGATGAACCACGTTATGAACCTGACCGACGTGGACGACCGCATTATCGCCAATGCTGCCGCAGCCGGCGTAGGTATTCGCGTGTATACGGAAAAATACGCCCAGGCTTTTTTTGAAGATTGCAAAGCGCTCACCATCGAAGCGCCTGAACATTGGATTCGCGCGACCGACCATATCGACGATATGGTGAAACTTATTCAGCGATTGCAGGAGAAAACCTACACCTACCCGAGCGAAGGGTCGATCTATTACCGTATCGCGAAGTTCCCGCAGTACGGCAGGCTATCCAATATTGACGTGACTGGCATTCAAGCTGGAGCGCGTGTCGATGTTGATCGGTACGAAAAGGAAAGCGCGCGAGACTTTGCTTTGTGGAAGGCCCCGAAGCCCGGCGAGCATTTTTGGGAGACACCCATCGGTAAAGGCCGTCCCGGCTGGCACATCGAATGTTCCGCGATGGCCATGAAATATCTTGGGGAGACGCTGGACATTCACACTGGTGGCATCGACTTGGCGTTTCCGCACCATGAAAACGAAATTGCGCAAAGCGAAGGTGCGACCGGAAAGCCTTTCGTGCGCTATTGGATGCATGCGGAACATTTGCTGGTCGAAGGCGAAAAGATGTCCAAGTCGCTCGGCAATTTCTACACGCTGCGCGATCTGTTCGCAAAGGGATACAAACCGTCCACGCTTCGTTTTGCGCTGGCTAGCGTACCTTACAGAAAACAGCTCAATTTCACGTTTGACGGATTGCAGCAAGCGGCCAGCTCCGTCGAACGGCTGCGTAATTTCGCCGCGCGGCTGGCCCGAGGAAAATTTCCAGCGGGAAAACAGAAAGGCATGGCCGAGCGTGTCGCCGAAGCCGCCGATGAATTTGATGCAGGTCTTTCGGACGATTTGAACACGGCACGAGCGCTGGCCGCTGCTTTCGATCTACTCCGCGAAACAAATATCGCCATCGATAAAGGCGATTTCCGTCAAGGAGACGTAGCCGGCGCCCAGGAATTCCTTGCCAATTTCGACCGGGTCTTTGCTGTTATGGAGGACAACGACGCGGAAAAGTTGCGCGAACTGGGTTTTGGTACCGCCGAGAGCGGCCCGAACGACGCGGAAATCGAAAAGCTCATCGCGGATCGGCAAGCGGCGCGCCAGCGTCGCGACTTCGCGGCCTCCGATCGCATCCGCAAAGAACTCGCGGATCGTGGTATAATAGTTGAAGATGCAAAGGACGGCAGCGTCCGTTGGAAACGCAAATGAAGCTTTCTAAACCCTATCGGTTCCCCGGCAATTTCTCCCCCGCCGAGCTGCGTCCCAACCTCTTCGGCGTAGACTAAGCAAACTTTCTCCTTGCAGGGCGCACATCGGTATTGGTGTACGCACACAAACCTGCTTTGTAATCGTCTATCCAGATTCACCGCTGACCATTTTCCCCAGGAGGAAGAGATGATTGCCACGATGGAATCGAAGCTGCCAAAGCTAATTACGGCACTGCCCGGACCCAATGCCAAGCGCGTGGTCGCCAGTGACGCCCAGTTCATGTCGCCGTCTTATACGCGGGACTATCCACTGGTCGCAAAGCGCGGGCACGGCGCGATTGTCGAGGACGTGGATGGTAATTCGTTTTTGGATTTTGCCGCCGGTATCGCTGTTTGTTCGACCGGTCACTGCCATCCCAAGGTCGTCGCCGCCATTCAGCAGCAGGCCGCTGAACTCATCCACATGTCTGGAACGGATTTTTACTACGAGAGCATGCCGCTCCTCGCCGAGCGTTTGTTAAATACCTTGTCCGGCGCCGAGCCGAAGAAAGCCTTCTTCACGAATTCCGGCGCCGAAGCCGTCGAGGGGGCAATCAAGCTGGCCCGTTATGCCACCAAGCGCGACAAAATGATTGCGTTCTACGGCTGCTTCCACGGGCGCACCATGGGCGCGCTTTCGTTGACCGCCTCCAAAACCACGCAACGCAAGGGTTTCGGCGCTTTGCTCTCTGGCGTCGAGCACATTCCCTTTCCTTACGCTTACCGCTGCGCGCACGGCCACACTGCGGAAACCTGCGGCGCCGAAATCCTCGAACATCTCGAGCAGCAGGTTTTTAAGCGGCTCTTCGATCCCGAGGAAGTGGCGGGCATCATCATTGAGCCGATTCAGGGCGAAGGCGGATATGTCGTCGCACCGAACTTCTTCCTTCAAGAGCTTCAGCGTATTTGCCGCAAACACGGCATCCTGCTCATCGCCGACGAAGTGCAGTCCGGGATGGGCCGCACGGGAAAATGGTGGGCGCATCAATATACCGGGATTGAGCCGGACATCGTTTGCAGCGCCAAGGGTATAGCCAGCGGCATGCCGCTAGGAGCATTCTTCGCGCCGGCGAGTATCATGAGCTGGAAGCCTGGGTCGCACGGGACAACTTTTGGCGGAAATCCTGTGTGCATCGCCGCCGCTCTTGCTACTGCGGATCTCATTGAAAACCAGTACCTCGAGAACGCACGGCGGATGGGAGATTACCTGTTCGGCCGGCTCGCGGATTGGACGAAAAAGTTCAAGATTGTGGGAGACGTTCGCGGACGGGGGTTGATGATTGGGATTGAGATTGTGCGAGATCAGCACACGAAGGAAAAAGCTGCGGATCTGCGCAATGCCATCGTCGACCTCGCTTTCCACAAAGGGATGTGCATCCTTGGCGCGGGCGAGAACACGATTCGCTTGTCGCCGCCGCTTCTCATTGACGAAGACCAGGCGGATTTTGCCGTGCGGACTCTCGAGGATTGCGTTCGCGAAACAGAGAAAAAGGTCTAGCGCGTCGTCGTTGGACTCGCAGCATGGAAAATTAGTCAGGCTATCCCACTCCCGTGGCCACCACAAAAGTTTCGTGGCAGCCACGGGTTTTTTGTTTATACTCCGTGCGATCTGCCTTGTTTTTGCGGAGGGTCGATGCCCCTCGTATCGCGATTGATATTCCATGCCGTTCACTGGGCCGCACGAAAAGGATTGCGCGAAAGCGAGAGACCCTCGCCTGAAGCTAAAAAACATGAAGCGCGTCGAACAGGCGTTCGTGGCGAAACCTATGCCTATTGGTACCTCCGCCGCCACGGGTACATTTTCGTCGCGCGGAATTTCACTCCTCGCGCTTCCACGGGCGAAATTGATATGGTCGGTTACGACGGGAAGACGCTCGCGTTTGTGGAGGTCCGTACCCGTACGGTGCGCGACGAGATGTCCGCCTTGCCCGAGTTGAGCATCACGCCCGGCAAACAGCACGTTCTAGCTCGCACCGCGCAACACTTTCTGGTCGAGCGTCACGTCGCGGAATGCCCCTGCCGGTTTGATGTCGTCGCCATCGACAATTCTCCCGGTAAACCTCCTGTCGTGCGCTTGCATAAAGACGCTTTCAGCCCTCAAATGTAAAATTTCACGGGAAAATGCACTAGGAGACTTTGCGGCGCCGCGAGACGCGGTACAATCGGAGCCCATGGGGCGCGCTCTTCGCGTCCACATCTCTGCCCCCTATCGAGGAGGATTGCTTTGCCGGAGTTGCGAAAAGACCCGATCACTGGCCGCTGGGTGATTATTTCCACAGAACGTGGAAAGCGTCCAAACGATTTTTTGCGTGAAAGCGTCACTCCGCTGCCCAACGGAAAGAACTGTCCGTTCTGTCCCGGCCATGAAGCCAAAACGCCTCCGGAGATTCTCGTGTATGGCCGGAGCAACGGTGGCGCGAACACTGCCGGCTGGACCGTTCGCGTCGTGCCCAACAAATTTCCGGCCCTCGGGATCGAAGGGGATCTCGACCGCGAAGGCGAGGGTCTGTTCGATAAGATGAACGGTGTCGGCGCACATGAAGTGATTGTCGAAACACCGGATCACGTCGCGACTTTAGCTTCTTTGCCGGAGCGCGCCGTCGAAGATGTGCTGTGGGCCTACCGCGACCGCATGCTCGACCTAAAAAACGACAAAAGGTTTCGCTACGTCCTGATTTTCAAGAATCATGGAGAAGCGGCCGGCGCTTCTGTTGAGCATACCCACTCGCAGTTAATTGCGTTGCCGATCGTCCCGCGGCGGGTGCGCGAAGAAGTGGACAGCTCCTGGCACTATTACGACGAAAAGGAACGCTGCATTTTTTGCGACATCATTCGACAGGAGCGAGACACTGGCGAGCGAGTGATCGGTGAGAACGATCACTTCATAACGCTCGCTCCGTACGCTCCGCGATTTCCCTTTGAGATGTGGCTGTTGCCGAAGGTCCACGGCTCGTCCTTCGAAAACAACCAAAGCACCATGTATGCAAGCCTTGCGCGCATGTTGAAGGACACCTTGATGCGTCTCGATGTGGTTCTGGACCGCCCCGCATACAATTTCATGATCCACACTTCACCTGTCGGCGAAGAAATCAACGATCATTATCATTGGCACTTCGAAATTATTCCCAAGCTCACCAAAGTTGCTGGTTTCGAGTGGGGAACTGGTTTTTATATCAATCCCACGCCGCCGGAAGAGTCCGCTCGGTTCTTGCGCGAGGCCAAGATCACTCCGACCCCGGTACCCGCAAAAAAATAGACTCCGCCGTGCATGCTTTCTCCGGTCTTCCGGGTGGCAGCAGGAATTTTGCTATACTGACTGGTTTGGCGCGGTACCCAAGTGGCCCAAGGGAGAGGTCTGCAAAACCTCCATTCGTGGGTTCGACTCCCACCCGCGCCTCCAATTTTCCCGCTTTAGAATGTGTGAGTTAGAACGCTGCTTTTTCTCGTGTACCCGCCGTGTACCCCGTGCTTGAGGAGTTTGGGCAGCTATAACTGGATCGAGGCCCCACGCACGGGTGAGGTCCGCTTCGAGTTGTTCCTGCCGCGAGCGTACCCAGGGCGCGTAGTTTCTCTCTGTGGTCCGCACGCTTTCATGTCCAAGCAGGATGGAAACCCGCTCAATTGGAACGCCTGCCAGAAGAAGTTCTACGGCGAAAGTATCGCGGAAGCGGTGTGGGTGGCCACTACTGACCTCCGCGAGTTCAAACAACCTGTTTAATCGTTTTCTCCAACTCCCGATAATGGTTTCCAGCTTTGATTCGCCATCCCAAAAATAGTAGTTGGCAGCAACCTTGGGAGTTCCATCCATAACTTTTAAAACAAAATCTGGCAGAACATTGTTTACGGGAACGCCCGTTTTTTGCGTGTAGAGAAGCAGCCGATTCTCTTCGATCCTATCGCCGGAAAGACTCACAGTATCGCCTATGCGCATTCCACCGTACCGCAACAGCAGAACCAGTGCCTGCATACGCTGGGCATTTTCCGAACCGCGATCGGGAAACTCATCTTTGTATTTGTTGATGGCCGCCAATATGCGAAGCATCTCTTTATGCGTGAATGGCAATGTAGGGCAAAGGGTGACTTTTGGCGCTCGCAGATCGCTGGCAGGATTCTCGGATATCCATTTGCGCTTCTGGCCAAAACTAAAAAACGTGCGCAGCCGTTCCAGTTTCTTGCCGCTTGAGCGTTGCCCATCAGTCCATTCGGAGCGAAATTTACTTACGCCGGACAAAGTGAATTCATCCAAAAAGCGGACGCCTTGACGAGCAGCAAAGTCCACCATCTGACACTCCAAAGTCTTGTACTTCCTGATGGTTTCTTTGTGGAGTTTGCGAGCCTGCATGTCGGCACGATAATCACCCCACGCATTTTCCAGCGTCTTTCTCTCTGGCTTCACGTCTCTCCGGTCATTGGCTTCCCACTCTCGGACGGTCTCTTGCGCCCGCTGCCAGTCGCGCAGTTTCAAAGACTCCCGCAGTTCTTTGCCGCCCAAAAAGCCGTCCACCCAAATAGGGCACTGGCAGTGCCGATGCTCCCGGCCCTTGTCGCGGTGCTTACAGGCTCTGCGATGTCTGCGATAAATGGTCAGCATCGTGGCATTCTCCTATCGGACGCCGAACTTCGATGACAGGCGATGATGAACACGTTCGAGCACAGAGTGAGGAATTCGCAGCGTAACATACCGTCTCTTGTGGCGGGGAGTTCGATCTCCCAGCACAAGCACACCGGGCTCAGTCTCGAAAAGTTCGCGCACTTTGTCTGAACTCAGGTTCCACATTTCGGCGATTTCCGTAACGGCGTAATGCCGCTCGATGTGCACCGAGGTCTCGATTTGTGAGGATACAGCCATTGCGTCGCAGTGACTCCTGCAGGTTTAGAAGATCGGCGATTACCTCGTCGATTTGGCTCTCCAGCTTCCGAGAGTGCTCTCAAGAAAACTCCTCTTGCATCCAGTCGCCGAATGAGCTACGATTACGTAAACACTGTACAACAGTGTAGGAGAATATGTCAACATGATGTCGCTCCTCAAAAAGAAGCCCCGCTATGAGGTCATTTCGATTCGCCTCAACGAAGACCGCCTGAAACTCCTAGAGCGCTATCAGAAAGTCCTGGGTGATCAACTAGGACGCGAGGTGTCTCTGGGAGAGGCCGCCTTCCTTGTCATCGAAGAGCGCAGCACTGGCTTGGACCGTGAGACAGTGCGGCACGAGATGCTTAGCACGCCGACCTCTTCTCTCTATCGCATTCGCAAGAAGTGGGAATCGCAGCACACACTATCTGCCGCCGAGTGGGACGTGCTCACGCATTACGTTCAAATCGCGACAGAGGAGGAGAGGCAAGAGCCACCGTTGCTCTGGCCTGCCATTCCATCCAGGGAGTCGTATCTCGCGCTGCTCGACGCCTTCGAAGCTGTCTATCTTAACCGGAAGAATCCCGCATCGAAGCACGCGTGGTATTACTTCCGAAATCTCGGAGGCCAGTCTTTTGATTCCAAGGCTTCCCTTGATAAGGACGGCGAGAAGGTACACCAAGCAGTTCTGAAACAGATTTCGACTCGCAGGGAACTCTTGAAACCCGCTGAGAAATGGCAGAGTCCTGGCGCTGTCGGAGCGTGCTTACTCATTGCAGTTCGGGACGAAGGAGTGGACAGCACCAGGCTCGATCAGGTGCTTGCCCCTTATTGGACGACTATTTGGGGCCTAGCTGCGAGGGGACATTGGGTGAGGCATGACCGCCAGCCCGTCCGCCAGTCTGGCCCTAACGAAGATGACTTTCGCCTCCGAATTATCCTACCGGACCCGATCAAGTTGGAGGATTTCGAGCTCTCGTTTACGTCGACAGGTTGCCCAGAGCTGGGCATGTATATCGACTTTGGCCCCGCGCGCCGGTTCAACTATCTGATTACCCGCTACCCTGACTTGGCTGAATTGCGGGCGATGCTCGAAGGATGGTCGGCAAACCATTCGTGGAGTGGTAGGCACTTCCTAATGACAGTCTCCAAGGAAAAGGGCAGTACGAAGTTTTCGCTTGATCTCCGGCAACACGATGTGTCCATCAAATTCACCCAGACTGAGTGGGATGCCCTGCGCGAACTATTTCTTAAGGGGTTGGCGGTCCCGGAGATTCAGCGTTGGCTGGAGGAGCTTCGGCTCGAGTATGGCGAACAGGGTTGATTGCGTGAATCGGGGTCCGAGCGGCTTTTTGCGAAGAACGGTGCCTTCGGCACCGGGAGTTGGACGGACACGCCACCCCAAAATGGGTGCTGCAAAGCGCCGTGCGGCGCTGTTGGTTAACGTGCTCACGCGGCGTGAGTTAGCGAATTGCGGGTGCTGGCGGTCAACTTCTGGCGCTCTTCGTTAACTTCTTTGTTTTGTTCGCTCATATTTGGGCGAATGGTTTTCTTCGAAGTTTCTTCCTGGAGGTCCTGTTATGCCTGTCGATCAACTACGAAATCGAACCGTTGGTTCGAAGATGACCGAGAGGGAATACGAACAGCTTGTTGCCGTGGCTGAGCGTGAGGGTTTGACGCTGGGAGAGTGGTGCCGTGAGGTGCTTTTGGCGCATGCGAATTCCGGCGAATTGAAGAAGCCCAGCGCTACGGAACAGACCCTGCTTGCCGAGTTCGTAGCGCTACGGATGATCCTGCTCAACGCCCTTAGCAAACTAGGACAGAAAGAGGAGCTAACCGCGCACGAATTGGGGGAGCTAATCGAGCAGGCCGACCAGGAGAGATTCAGCAGGGCAGCGGAGCGCTTTGCAGCAGCGGTTGCAGGAGGCCAGTCATGAGCAAGGAGTGGGGTCGAAACAAGCATGCTGGCGTGTGGCCCAATCGCCATGCCGCGTGGACCTGGACTGCGGTGTTTCTGGCGCTAGTAAGCGTGGGGGCGATCTGTGCGTACCGCTACACCGAAGTATGGACACCTTTGCAGCGGTTCTATTTGAAGACCTACATACGCAGCGGACTCAGAACTGTGACCAGCTTCGCGAAGAGCGACCGCTATCAAATGCTGACTGCCATCACCAAGAAGAGCAGCCACTGGGCCGCTGAGGGCGAGGTAACAGAGGTGAAGACAGCGAGCGGCGAGACGACGCTCGCACTCAGTGACGACGCGGTGAAGATCGGCGACCTTCGCCTTGTATTGCAGCAGGTGCAGGTCAACAGCGGAAAGCTGCACGAGTTTCTAGGCCATTGGGTCTATCAAGATCAGACACTTATGGACTTCCTGAGGCCCGCTCTGTGGGGCGGCTTGGCAGTACTTTTGGTTTGCCTCCTGCTAGCGATCCCGAAGGACAATGCTCGTGACCGCGAGCGGAGGGAAGGTCGAAGACTCAAGGGGCCGGAGCTTGTCACGCCGCGCCTTTTCAATCGCAGGAATCGTTCCGACGGCATCGGCTTCGAACTGACGGAAAGAACCCTCCTACAGAGACTCTTTGGCATTGTGCCCAGCCTCAGGCTCCCTCTCGCAATCGAACCGAACCATATCCTCATCATGGGCGATACGGGCACAGGCAAGAGCACGCTCATTCGAAGAATGCTGCTTCAGATCGAAGAACGCGGTGAGACGGCAATTGTCTACGACCCGGCTCTCGACTACACGCCGGAGTTCTATCGGCCCAAGCGTGGAGATGCAATTCTCAATCCGTTGGACCAGCGAATGCCGTACTGGAGTCCCGGAGATGAGCTGCGACACCCGGCAGAGGCGCTCACCTTAGCCTCATCGCTGTTCCCCGACCGCCGCAACGAGAATCCATTCTTCGTTGAGGGACCCAGGAAAAT
The DNA here is from genome assembly GCA_963843265.1 of uncultured Acidobacteriota bacterium. GTDB lineage: Bacteria > Acidobacteriota > Terriglobia > Acidiferrales > UBA7541 > Acidiferrum. Next base: position 112,295 of record CAWJJR010000017.1, read on the forward strand.
CTTCGCCCACCTCCTGACCTATAGGCCAACACCCGAACAAATGGCTTGGTGGATGTGCCATGAGGAAGAGATCGACGAGCGCGTGAAGGGCACGCAGTACGCGGCGATGATCGACAAAAAGGCGCCGGCGCAGCGAAGTGGCGTGCTGGCCTCGCTCAACATGGTTGCCGACTCTCTCAAGCTGTTGCCGTCAGAAAGCGAAGCGAACGGACGTTGGAGCGCGGCGGAATGGTCGAAGCAGCGCAAGGGCTGGCTGTTTCTTACGAGCACATCCGAAACGCGCGAGCGGCTCTTGCCTCTCACCAGTCTGTGGCTCGATACCCTAGTGCTGCGATTGATGAACCAGGGACAAACAATCTCACGCAAGGTATGGTTCGTGCTGGACGAGCTAGCGACCTTGCAGCGGTTGCCGCAACTGCACACAGCCGTTACCGAGAATCGGAAATCAAACAATCCTGTCGTGCTTGGCTTCCAAGGGCGGAGCCAACTAGAGACTCGCTACGGCCACGAGGCTGAGGCGATGCTGTCACAGCCAGCCACGAAGATTTTCTTACGCACCAGCGAGGCCAATGCAGCGAAGTGGATTTCGGACACCATCGGAAGCGTCGAGGTCGAGCGTTTGCGAGAGAGCCGGTCGAGCGGGCAGTTGGGAGGGCAGCAGAATACTACGAGCTACAACAATGAGCGCGACGTTGTGCCGCTGGTGATGGATTCCGAGATTAGTGGCCTTGAGAACCTGCACGGGTATCTCAAGAGCGGGAACCTTGTGGTGCGAATGAGCTTCCCGTTTATCGAACCGCCGACGAAGCATCCGAAGTACATCCAGCGACCGACGGAAATCCACCCGGAAGTGCCGCGCAAAACAGTAGCGGCCGCGGCGGGGGCTGGCGGCGGGCTGGAACAGAATCTTTCGCGGCACGAAATCAAGCAGGACCGCGAACAAGAATTGACACGGTCCAGCACATGGCAAGGGCATTTCTTCCGGTAGGCCAACACGACGATGCTGACCATTTCTAACCCTCTGAGTGCAAGTCAGGCTCAGGCGTATCACGCGGAAGAGTTCGGCAACGCTCGCGAGAATTACTATACGCAAGGCGACCAAATACGCGGTGAATGGCACGGGAGGCTTGCCGAGCAGTGGGGATTACACGGCGAGGTTGGCGAGGAACACTTCCAGAGACTCACCGAAGGTCAACATCCGATCACAGGTGAGCAGCTCGTTCGCCACAAGGCGGCACGAGAATACGTGAACGACCACGGCCAGAAAATACGAACGATGGAGCACCGTGCGGGCTGGGATGCGACTTTTTCGGCACCGAAGAGCGTTTCATTAACTGCACTGGTAGGCGGCGATGAACGGTTGCGAGAAGCACACCAGCAAAGCGTTGCCATCGCACTTGACGAGTTAGAGCAATACGTCCAGGCACGAATTGGGGGGAACCTTCCGGCGGAGACCACCGGCAAGTGGGTAGCCGCGAAGTTTGAGCACGACAGCGCAAGGCCGGTGCACGGCTACGCTGCCCCTCAACTCCATACGCACGTGGTTTTCTTCAATCTCACAGAAACCCATGATGGAGATACCTATGCGCTACAGCCGCGGGAACTCTACAAAACGCAGCAGTATGCGACAGCGGTGTACCGCTCGGAGCTGGCCACTCGACTCAAAGAATTGGGCTACGAAATCGAACGCGGCAAGAGCGGCCAGCCGGAAATCAAGGGTTACACGGAGGAATATCTTGCGGCATCAAGTCCGCGCCGCCAGCAGATCGAAGAGCATCTCGCGAAGGAGAATCAGAGAGGAGCCGACGCCGCGCAGATCGCCGCGCACAAGACGCGACAAGCAAAACTCGAACTCTCACAGGAAGAGATGCAAGAGCGCCACCAACAGATGGCAGAAGCGTTCGGAAACCAGCCCGAGCGCGTAATAGAAGGCGCCCGGGAGAAAATCCAACAAGCTGAGCAAGATGCTCCTCGCGTATCGGCGCAAACTGCCATGACCTTTTCGAAAGAAAGGAACCTGGAGCGAGAAGCCGTGGTTGAGGAGCGCGAACTGTTGCGAGATGCGCTGCGGCGTTCGATGGGGGAGGCCACACTCACGGAGGTTAGGTCCGAGTTCGAGAAACGCGTACAGTCCGGTGAGTTCATCGAGGCCAGTAATCGCGGTGCGGGCCGGGCGTTCACAACCGATGAAATGATTGGCTACGAACGCGACACCATCAAAGCCATGCGCAAGGGACAAAACCAACACTTGTCAATCGCGAGCTTCGAAACGAGCAGGGAAATCGAGAAAGGCCATCCGCATCTGAGCGAGAGCCAGCGGCAAGCGGTTGAGCAAATCCTATCGAGCCGCGATCAGGTGACGGCGCTTGAAGGCGTCGCCGGCGCGGGGAAAACGACTTCTCTCGCTGCGATCCGCGAAGCTGCCGAGCGAGATGGTTACAAGGTAGAAGGCTTCGCACCGACTTCACGGGCAGCGCAGAAACTCGGGGAAGCCGGAATCGAATCGAGAACGTTGCAGCGGCATCTGACGCGAAGTGAGGAACCGCAGGACCGGCAGAAGCGGTTGTACGTTCTCGACGAATCGAGTCTTGCGAGCACGAAACAAATGAACGAGTTCTTGCATCGGCTCAAAGGAAATGACCGCGTGTTGCTGGTAGGCGACACACGCCAGCATGAAGCGGTCGAAGCGGGAAAACCTTATCAGCAGCTCCAGGAAGCAGGCATCGAGACGGCGCGGTTGGACGAGATCGTGCGACAGAAAGACCCGACACTTAAAGAAGTCGTGGAGCAACTCTCGCGCGGCAATGTGCGCGACGCAATGGAAAAGCTAGACGCCCAGGGCCGCGTGCATGAAATCCTGGACCGCGGCGAGCGGCTAGCTGAAATAGCCCGCGAGTACGCAGCGAAGCCGGAAGGCACGCTTGTTGTGTCGCCCGACAATCAATCGCGCAGAGAGATCAACGAAGTGATCCACCGGACGATGCAAAGTGCGGGCCAGGTGGACGCGCACGAGCACAAGCAACGAGTGCTGGTAGCACGGCAAGAGATCACGGGAGCGGACCGGAAGTGGGCCGGGCAATACGAAGGTGGCGACGTGGTGCGCTACACGCGAGGCAGCAAGACACACGGCATCGAAGCGGGAGAATACGCTCGTGTCGAGCGCGTGAACGAGAAACAAAATCTTCTGACGGTGAAGCGCGAGAATGGCGAGCAGGTGAGTTACGATGCGCGCCGGTTGCATGGTGTCGCGCTCTATCGCGAGACGGAGCGTGCGTTCAGCGAAGGAGACCGCGTGCAGTTCACAGCGCCGTACAAGGAGCAGCACGTCGCGAACCGCGAGCTGGGAACTATCCAGACGATGGACACGGACGGAAACCTACATCTCCGCCTGGACTCGGGCCGCGCCGTTGCGTTCAACGTAAAAGAGAATCCGCACCTGGACTACGGGTATGCAGTGACCAGCCACAGTAGCCAGGGACAGACTGCCGACCGTGTGCTGGTGCACGTGGACACCGAGCAGGCGGGAGAAAAGCTCGTGAATCGGCGCTTGGCTTACGTGGCCGTATCACGCGGTCGCTTCGACGCGCAACTCTACACAAACGACAAACGCCAACTTGCCGAAACATTAAGCCGTGACATAACGCGCAAAACCGCGATGGAGCAGACTCGCACGCCGGAATTGGCCACCCAGAAGATCGAACTATCCCCGACTTTGCGACAAGGGGCAGAGCAAATCATCGAGCGGGGACTCAACATTGGGCGTTAGTGGCCGCGAAGGGGCTTTCAGAGGGGCTAAAAACACTGAAGCCGACCCGAGGGTCGGCTTCGCTTCGTGCCCACTGAGGGGCAGGGGGGATACAAGCGGGATTATACTCCCTTGCCGCGCAACGTTCTAAGGCAGAATTCTTTTCTTCCGCTTCGCATACGACTTCATTAGCTTTTGCATGTCCAGCAGAATCTTTTCTGGCTGGTCCTCACGCATTATACGGCTACCGCAAATAAAAATCTTGGACAGAAACACAAGAACGTTGAACAGCGCATCCTTTCCTCGACCGTCCTCAGCATGCTGTCTGGCACGAACCTTAAACACTTCTCCGGGCCGAGATGCATGCCCGTCCAGCGCGAGGATTGTTACGTGAACAAACTGGCTGGTCCAAAAGTAAATCACGTCGTAGTCGAATTCACTTTTGAATGGCTTTCCGTGCTCGTCTAGCTCTCTGGTGTCTTCTTCGAGCGCCATAAGTTTTGCCTGGCCACCGTGCCCGGTCCATAGGTGTTTGCTCTTATACTTTTTCGCAATGTTCATCAACTCATTGTGGAAAGACGGGAAGGTCACTTTTGTGCTCGGAAAGTGCTTCGCTAGAATGTTGCCCCATTCTTCGTGTGCCTTCGCCCAATACTCGACGTATGTCGTTATGGGCGATTCGGTATCCTTGTTGCTCATGTACCGAACACAAAAATAAATATCAACAAGCGTTCGCGACATGGCGAATGCTTCTGCCGGGAAACCCTCGTCAACCAACGAGCAGATCGCTCTGGCAACGGTGAGCGATTTCGAATAGATGGGAAGGATTACTTTGCTGCGGTAAATCGCGGTCGCTGGAATCATTTGAAGCTGATTTACAAACTGCTCTAGTTGTTGAATCTCGACTCGAACTGATCGCGTTGATAGAACTCTTGCCATCGGGAGACAACTAAAGTCGCGCTAAGACTTGACCGCTCTCCAGCCAAGCCATTTCACAATGTTTGTATTCTAACTGAAGTTGTGGCAAGTCGAGCGCCGCCGCTCGGCTGCTGCTGTAGGTCGGACGCCGACGCTATCGACTCTTCGAGGGCTTCGTTAACCGCGCCACTATCCACGGTTTGTCGTCATCGAATCGAGCCTCAGCAAGAACTTCGTCTTTGTCGCTCACGTTAGCAGGTGCTACACCAGGTTCAGTAAGGTGAAAACTAAAGGATTGGCTTTGGCTTCCATCTAACAGACTTAGCGGTACATAAAAGTAGCCATCGAAGGTGCCTTCTAACATCGGAAGCGTCGTCGACCGTGCGCGGTCAGCGTTGGTAACAATGGGGATGAGATTGCCTTTGAAGCCGTTTGTAGGAGGTGATCCATGCTTCACAGCCATTTTCTGGCCGCTACTCTTGAAGTGCGACCTACCATCCTTGTGAACGGAGGCGTGAGCATTTGCGCCCTTGCCAGGATTGTCCGGGGATTCATCATCTGCAAACACGACATAGAAGTCGCCTTTCGGGCCGCGCCGAACGCGCGAGAAGAGGCGTTTGTCGTTGTCCGATCTGACGATCACAACCGCGTATATTTTCTCTTGGTAAGACATTTTCACCGAGCTGGAGTGGGTCGACGCAACACCTCCGTTAGTCTTGCCATGACTCGCATGCGTCCAAGCGGAGACTTTAGAGAGTGTTCCCATACCCGCATGACTCGCCACTTGAGCGACCGCAACTCGCGCGCGCGGCGGCGATCGCGGCGGCGATTTGAGAGAACTTTTGCTTTCCAATAGGGCCTATTTTGTTCAGGCAATCGATAGCATCGCGGGCAACCATGCCAAAAGCAGCCGTCAATGAAAACGGCAAGCCGCTGCAAACGAAAAATGAAATCTGGTTTGCCAGGGAGATTCACATGCCTGCGCCAGCCGGAGATCCGGGCTCTGCGGAGAAGTTGCAGGAAAGTGCGTTCAGTTGTAGCGTTCCCCTTTGAGCGGATGCTCGCCATGTTGCGCGAGCGTTGTTCCGGAGAAAGCCAGTCCGCCACTGTTTCCCCTATTCCTTTTCGCGTAGCTTAATCTTCCCGTACTTTTTCTCTAGCCAATCGAGGAGGTGCATCTGGTCGTCGATTGTAGCCCGACGAACCTGTTTCAAAAGCTCGATGCGGGCCGGTTTTGGTGGCGACAAGTTCTGCAGCCCTTCATTGCAATTGGTGCACACGGCGCGCAAGTTTCCAGGCGTGTCCTTTCCACCTTTGGACTTATCGATGATGTGACCCATCGTGAGACGAACCGTCAAGCCAGGATGGAACGCGTCGGCGTCGCCAGCGGCCAGCCCGCACATCTGACATGTGTAGCCGTTCCTTTCGAGAACAAAGGCTCTCGTTTCTTTGGAAATTGATCGCGGAAGGACGGGGAGCCTAACATTTGTTTCGAGGAGATACTGACCGGGCTTCAGTTCCCGCCTGTCCTTGTGCGTCAGAATTGGGTACCCAAACTCGTCTCGCAGTTCTCTTAAGCGTCTCGCCCACTCCGATGTTCCCGCAGCTCGCCGAATCTTATCGCTATTTACAACCCGCCCTATGTTTGCGAGAAGGAAGCGAAGAACTCTTGCTCGCGACCCGCTACCGACTTCATTGGGAATCTTAGGCATCAGCGCGCCATCGCAAAGAGCGGCATCTGAACTCGCCGAGGTTGGGCAGGCTTACCGAGGAAGACGGCACAAATAGCATCACCAACGGCCTGAGCAACAGGCGGGGGAAAGGCATTTCCTACCTGACGATACGCTGCTGTTTTTCCACCTGAGAAAATCCAGGAGTCCGAGAAGCCTTGAATTCGCGCGGCCATCCGCACAGTGAGACGCGGCGTAAAGTGGACAGGCTGTTCAGGGCCGGGGGGTTCATTTGCAAGACCAAGACCGTCAACTCCAATCGTTGCCCATTGTTTTCTTGCTCGTGTTGGCCCGAGGTCTGGCCCTCCGTGTTTCTTCGACCCGCCCACTAGGGTCGGCGCAATCCCACAAGCCCTGCGTCGCCATTTCTCCGCGCCCCTCCAATCGCGCGAAGACATCAGGTCTATGAGGGCGTCTCCCACAGTCAGAGGCACACAGCCGTTAGGCTCCGGCCATGTAAATGAATCTGGAAACGAGTTCCGAAAGGCCACGAGTACAAACCGTGGGCGAAGCTGCGGAACCCCAAACCAATAAGCGTTTAGAACGCGCCACTGTGCTTCGTAGCCCAAGCGGGTGAACCTTCGAATCAGGTTGCGACGGTATTCAGAGAATCGCTCCGAAGCAAAACCGGGTACGTTCTCAAGGAGAACTGCGGTCGGCTTGGATTCCTCAACGAGACGAAGTGCCTCGGGAAAAAGGTCGCGCTCGTCTTCGTGTCCGAGTTGTTTTCCAGCAATTGAAAACGGCGGGCAGGGGACTCCGCCGGCCAAAAGATCAATTCCACGAAAATCGTTGCCCTTGACTTCTCGGACGGAGCCCTCAATTACTCTCCAGCCCGGGCGGTTTTTTCGCAGAGTATCGCAAGCGTGTCGGTCAATCTCGACAGCAGCGGCGAGCTCGAATCCAGAGGCTTCGAGGCCGAGCGACTGTCCGCCTGCTCCTGCACAGATTTCCAGAACTGTTAGCTGCATATTCCCCAGGAAGTCTAGTCGAGCCAAAGTCTAATTGAGTCGTGCAACAGTTTCCACCATTTCACCGATTCTTTAGAAATGGCAAGCCAACCATATGCGAAACCAAAAGGACTTCGGAATCGCGGCCGCAGGTTGGACATACCATATCCGAGCCTTGTGTTACACGGCTGCTCCTGATTGTATCTCTTCGCTTTCCGTTCGCCAACAGGAAATCGGAACCTTTTTCACCGGCTGGGTTGCGACACACGCAAGCCCAGCACAAGTTTATGGTGGGCTGGGGGCTTTTCGGACCCGAAAGCATCCGTTTCCAGCCCATTCAAACAGGTCTTTCCTTGTCGCGAGCACATAGTGCAAATCCCACTTCGAGAATTCTCGATGATCACCTAATACCATCCTCTCAAGCGAATCCCAATGAACGGCGCTTCCATGCTTAAGCAGAGCTTGCCAGATTGCGCTTGCCAATCGTTCTGCTGCGGATGCTTCAAGCTGCCGTTCAGGCGACGCCGGGTCTGCGTCGCACGGCTGTCCTAACGCCCACGCCAGGGCATTGATCAGTTCGGGCACGACATCAACGTTGAGTGAAATTCCTTTCTTTGTGGGACCAATTTCTCCTGTCGAAAAATTTCGAGCATAGATTCGGATGTCAATCAAGTCGTGGCCTTGAAATGTATTCGCGGTAACTCGAACCGTCTCACTGTTATTTTTGGCGAATTGTCGAAATGCCATTATTCCTCACCCTCCTGCTCATCAATCCGCGAAAAATCTCCCCGGACGTCCATGCTTTTCACATAAGTAGAGTTCAGAGCGGGTATTGTTGTGTTTTCGAGGTCCATTCCTGCTAGCTCAAAGACAAGGCCGGCTGCCTTCAGTAGCCTGCGAGGCGTGAGCTGGAATCTTTCGGCAACGGCACTGACTATCGCAGGCACAACGTCACCCGAGACAGGCCATTCTCTCGATACATCGCGCGCCTGATCGAGCACATCATTCAAAAACGACACTCCTTCTTCGTTTGTCAGCATCGGAATGCTTATCCGCAATGGGTCTACGCGGCTGAGCAGTTCACGATTGAGGAAGTGCCGGATATTCTCCTCTACCCCGAAAGAGAAGGAAAGCAAGAGCGACATGCCATACCCACACGCATTAAAAAATCCATGCAAGCCTGCATTGATGTCATCCTGCTGCTGTCGTCGCAGAACCTCCACTCGCTGAAACTCGTCGACCATGAGAAGCACACGCTTGTGCCCAGCCAAGTTAAAAAGGCGTATTATCCCCGCGAGTGCTAGGACCGCGTCATCGGTGGATCTTATACGCCCAATAATTGATATGCCCCGCAGATCACGTGTAACTAGCCCCGTCTCCGCCTGAAGCCACGCCAGTGCAATCCGTTGTTGCTCTTCACCGCCAATGGCAATGGTTTGAAAGCAACGCGGCAGATTTGCCCAAATGTTCGCGAGAGCCGCTTCGACCTGCTCACGGCTACCATTCTTAACGGCTTGCGCGTATGCGTTTCGCAAGAGCTGAAAAGGGATTGCGCGCACCATGGCTCGATAGATATCAATGAAATCACGGCATCCCTTCGGAAGCGCGCAGTACAATGGCAACAGCGACCCGAAGTTTCCTTTTTCTGCCTCTTGCTTTATGTAAAGCAGAGTGTGAGTTTTGCCAGCGCCAAAGTCTGCCCACAAGAGATGTAGTGAAACAGCCTGATGCCGGCCGAGTCTGCGCCCAAGCTGCTCGACTTGATGTTTGAGGGCGAGCCGATCTGCCCACACCAATTCCCCTTGACGGGGAACAATGTCAAACGGCCAGTAGTTGAATCCCAGCGGTCCCGGCACATTGGATGTGTTCATTTCGTCGCACGCTCAATCACCAAACGATGGTTGCCAAAGTACGAATGATAGAAAACCTTTTCTTTCGTTATCCGTTCTGCGAAGAAAACATGCTCAAGTGCGCAGGTCGTGCAATAGGAATAAGCGACAAATTCGTGAAGTGGAAGTAGATGGACTCCCTGATCCCACACGCAGGTCGAGCCAACTCGCAACTTGACGGGTGTCTCAATCGACTCGGGAGACCGCGTTGCTGCACCCCCCATCAGAATAGTGGTTTTATACGAGTATTGCCCATGTACGTGATCGACCGCATGCATATAAACGAGCGGTATCTGCACGTGCTTACAATTTCGCACTGAGTCATGAAGGATTAGATGGTTTCTGAGATACAAGCCTTCGTAATAGCCCTCTGGCTGCTGTGCACCGTGTCCCCGCTCGTCGTTCCGCAGTTTGATGAAGTCGTCAAACAGATAGCGAGCGGTGGGGGTGGGCTTGTCGTTTGGTTTGCGAAAAGCCGTGCGCAGAATATCCATTGGCCATTCGGTGTGCTTTTGATCGTCTAAGGTCTTGCGAAATGCTTCTCCCAGCTTGCCCAGTGTTGGCGGCTGTTTAAACATTTCCATGATTTCGTCGGATTGTGCGTTACCGGCCTCGACGATCGAAGCAAAAGCGAGTGAGGCGGAGTATTTCAACAACGCCTCTCCTATGTCGAGGAGGGCAAAAAATTTAGCACTTGAGGCGTGTTGTGCCGCTTCTTTCAACAGCGGTAGTGCGACCGGTGCCGCGATATTGCTCGCAGCGAAAGCTGGCTCAACCATGGAAATCAGTCTGGCTACCGAAGTCTCCAAAGCAAGCAAGCGACTTTCGAGATCGATGGGAGGATCTGCAGGCTGGCTCGTCATTTGTTGTCAGCCCTCGAATCCGCCGTGAACAGTGAGTCGCGGTCTGATATCGCAGAAAACCAGCCGAGGTGACTCAACGGCGGATATCATGCATTGACCTGGTTCGAGCAGGCGTAGCGAGTCGGCTAATTCGACCGTCCGCGAGTTTAGTGAGATCTGTTCAGGATCGGCTGACTTCAGATTGGAGAGGATGTAATTTACATCTGTGCGCACGGTCAAGTTGTGCGCAATAAGGGTATCCACTTGAGCCATTACCCTGGGATCGATAGAACTTGGCTGCTGCGTGGTCACTGCAAGTGAAAGGCCGAAATTGCGTCCCTCACGTACAAATCGCGTCAAGATGTCATTCGCTGCTTTTGCATTCCGGGAAGGAAGTATGTTCTGCGCCTCGTCAATCACAAGCCAGGTAGGCGGTACTTCGTCAGTCGGCGAAGGACCCCCAATAATTGCGGCATGCTTGGCCGTTTCTGAGGCTGCGGATCGTGACTCCAGGAGTCTTCGTATTACAAGAAAGACAAGAACTGACCTGAGGTCCTCGGGAACTCGGCCAAGCAAGAAAACGGCAACGTGCCCGGGCTTCAATGCAGCTTTCCAGTCCGGCTGTTCGGAATCAAACAATGGAGAGCGCGACAGGGCTGAAAGCCGTTGCCGGATACCTCGGATCGTTTCTGGGGAGTAGTCTGCCTGGATTGCGCTGTCTGATCGGAGTACGGATATCAAATCATCGACAGTGTAACGTTGGACCGCAATACTCGTCCTTGTGCCATGGCGGCGCTGAACCTGGGTATAGACATCATTGAGGAGTTGCCCCATGGGTTCGGCGGCAATGTCGACATCCAGAAGCCTTCCCCAATCCTGCGCGTCCATATCGACAGGATTGATAGAAAAAGGAGTCGACTTCGAAGTTGCTGGTTCGCTACCCACAGGATGCCAAAAGGTGGGTTCAATCGGTGCCGCCTGCAATTTCCATTGCGCCAGCAATTTGCGCTGTCGCTCAGCCTGCGGCCCTTTTGCTTCGGGTAGAGGCAGGTCGACCCACTGAAACAGGTTTAAGGTATCGAAGATCACCACTGCATGTCGCCAGCCAGAATCCATTCGGCTCAGTTGGCTCTCTCGACTGGCAGTTGAAAGGCCTTCAACTACAACACCCAGCGTATGCGTCTTGCCCGATCCTCTTTTTCCAACGATTGCTATGACGTGTTCGCCATCCAAATCAAGCCATACTTCTCTTTGCGGACCCAATTCAGCTAGCCTGCCCAGCAACGTTTTGGATTTTGCACCATTGCCGCCTAGAGTTATCGATTTAGCTCCCCGGCCGATTGGCGGCTGGACTTTGTAAACAGGCATGTGGAGCTCCTAACCTTCAGGGAAAATCGTTTCTTCAACAATGTCGGCGGTCACAAGCCGATGCTTGGAAGATTCCTCTCGCCGGCGCCACGCCTCAATCGCTGCATTGCTCATCCAGGAGATAATCGCAGCAGGTAAGGCTCTCTCCTGATTGGCTACGATATGCTTTGAAAGCGCTTCGATGGCGTCCTGAGTGAACGGGAAGTATGTTTCGGTTGTGCCTAGGTCTTCAGTTTGGATTGTGTTGGCAGCACTTTTCTGATTGATCAGGTACGACAGCATCTCCTCCATAAATTTCTGTGCGTTCTCAACACCCGCGACCATTCCATTGAGATCAATGAAGCCTTGATCGTAGTCGACGCGCCGTCTTATATCGTCGCTTGTAAAAAAGTCACCAATCCCTTCCTGCCCACCTTCGACCTGAATGGCCAGAATACAGCCGACATACCTATTGGCATTTTCAAGTATCAGGCGAATTGCGTGCTTCAACTCTGTCTGCGAATCCGGGTGGGTTACAGATCGAAATGCCTCCGCTTCGTCGATCAAGAACACGATTTTCCTCTTGCATCCGAGATAGAAGAGAGCACCGATATTTAACAGGCAGAACACGAAGTCTTGGGCATCAGCTAGTTGCTTTTGCGTGCCTAGCGTCTGCGCTTCATCAACACTCGTCTTTCTGCCTTTCAACCATTCCCATGACATTTGGGCCTGTCGGCCACCGAAAAGCAGGTTTCGAAAAATATTGGCTTGGGATGTCTTTAGTGCCTGATCGCCAAATTCTAGAGCCCCGGAAGCGAGGAAACCCTGGACTTTGTCCTGAGCCGGTATCCGGTCAGCCGTGGTTTCCGCTGCCACTCGAATACGATCCAGACCGATAGCATCGAGCAATCGACCGTGAATTTTCTCGAACCGTTCTTTGGCTGTGAGCGGCGCAATGTCTATATAGATAGGCTCTGTTGGGTACAATTCATTCTTTTTCAAGACATATTCGATGTGCGCGAGCGTGTGTGTCTTTCCGGAGCCATACGAACCATGAACGAAAAACTTTGGAACGCTCCGTGGCTGAACGAAGTCACTTTCAATCCGTTTAAGGATCCTCTTGTTAAGCTCGCGCGCGCCGAAGAACTGGTCGCGATCTCGCCAAGGGTCGATAGAGAGCGACTCACGGTCTTTAAGCAGGTAGTAGTCTTTCAGCGTGGTGTTCTTAAACGACATTGCGCAAGCTCCTTACATCAATTTTTTTTACTACCTCTGACTCGGGACGAGTACGCAGGTGCCGGAGGCCAAAATTTGCCAAGTCTTCGACGATAGAGGAACCAGCGCCAACTCCGATGATCAGCAGACCAATCTCGTACAATGTTAGAGAATTAGCTGTCAGATTGGCTGACCCGAGAAGGGCAAAGCCGTGGGGTTGCGGACCAGTGCACGCGTAGATTTTTGCGTGGACATTCTCGTTATGCACCAATTCGACAGTTGGGCACGATTTAAGTATATCGAACGCCCTAGTCTGCTGGGCATTCTCAGGTCGCCGCGTAATGAAATACGCCGGTATGCGCCGTGTTTGAATTACCTGCACGAGAGACAAAAATGGGCATGAACGCTGCGCTGAGATCGATATCCAAGGTGAAATCACCACAACATAGCGGACGTGTTCTCGGGCTCTATTTAGACGATTAACGAATACTCGCTGCACACCGCTGCGTATGACCGCAGCGGGAACCATACGGCATAACGATAGGTCAACCTCACGAATTGTCATGGGCCAAAAGCTCGCTTATCTATTCGGACTTGAGCTATTCCGCCTGTTCTTCCGAGGGCGAGGCGCACGCTGCGACTCCCTTCGGCGGCCGCCCGTTTCACAACTTCCTCAACAGCAGCTATTTCGAACAGTTGCGTGGCCTGAGAATATAACAGTTGAGCAATAGAGAGTAGCGCCAGTTCGCGAAGTGAAACGTATCCAAGGCCGGATCGAAGCCGAGCGTACGGCCACTCAAGAATCTGCAGCAACGGAGGTGTGCTACTTAGCGGTTGGCCAGTACAGGAAGCCACAGCAGACGATAACCGGTTCTCAAGAAAATCGCTGATCGAAGCTGTGGAACTCAGGACGCCTAGAAATCCCTTACCCCAGTCGGTGAAAGAGTATTCATACCTGTCTGGGTCTGGCTTACTTAGAATTCCGCAGTCCACTAGAGGCTCAGTTCGGGGCGTTGCGATAGATTCCTTCGGTCCGAGACCGCCTTGGTGCTGGTTTTTGATTGCTGCGATGGTTCTGTCCATCTTCGCGCGAAGTTCCAGCGATCTGCCAGCACTGGGATGCTTAAGCCTGGTGCTGCGCAATTCCTCCAGCGCATCTAGCGCTGCTTGGCCCGCGTCCGCTCTTGTGAACGTTTGTACGCCTAGCAGTGGACGGTACATCACCGAGAGGAAATCCCCATCTGCATCGAGCAGGCAGTACAACGATACGTACCGCTCAGGCAGGTTTAGCAGCAGAGGATTGCTGGAACTGGATGTCGGGGATTCATCTGACTTCGAGGTGCCTGCGAGCAGCAAGACCCTTCCTCGGTCGGTCAAAGTATAGTTTTGTTCTCGCAATAGTCGCAGACGGGCGGCCCATGTAGGGATCTCGACGTAGACTGCATGCCGGTATCCCACGCGCTCCAGATCTCCTGTGATCGCCCCAGAGTGAGAAGGCATCATTGGGTCTGAGAGATATAAATCCTGAATCTGTGCGGAGTTTGTGCCCTGGGTCCGTTGCTCCCGCTGCTGGACATATGCTTCGAAAGTCTCGCGTCTGTCCGCTGGGATAGACACTTCCTTTGTGACCGCTGTATAGAAGGTACGCGTCAACGCTTCGAGATTCTGAACGCGTGAGGTGGATGCGAGACTTAGCACCCACTTCAGGAAGCCGAAGCGCTGCATTGAGCGGCGAGCGTATTCCATCCATCGGAGGCTCCCGCTACGCTGTGGGGTGAGGTCCATGTCAGTTGTGAATTGAAGACTCCAAAACTCCTGCCTCTCTACCAGACTGCAAGGTAGGAGGCTACCACACGACGTTTGGTTCACTACCGAACATTCTGGCAGGCTGCGTTGTGACTAATGATTTGTATCGCCCTTTCACGATCAATCGCGAGCAGCAGCAAGCGCTGGCAAGGGAGGCCGCTTCAGGACCTTTTTGCCCGCAGTCTTTTTCGCCCAATAACCCAGTCCAGGGAGGGGAACGCCGAGTTTTCGGCAGGCTTTGGCCAAACCGACGTCGGAGACTCCATATTTTTTGGCGAGTGTCCACATCGGTTGCTTCCAAACCTCGTCGTACAGAAGGTCGCGGTTATACTTGCGGAGCAGTTGATACGAGGGAGAAGGTGGTTCAGAAGATTTTCTTCTCGCGGCCGGAGTGTCATCATTCCTTGTGCGGTCGCTTCGCTTCGGAAGATTCTTTTCCGGCCATCGAGGCAAGCGGTTTTCCATCGGCGCGAGATGCTGTTGCATTCGTGGGGTTCGAAGCAGGTCGCGCACGACTTCTTCAGAACACGCTTCGTGTTTTCTGAGTATCTTCAGCAACTCTGTGGTCACGACCGGTTCGCACGTAAAAAGAGTACGTCGCAACGTGTTCAAGGCATCGGTATCGTTCGGCCTCCAGAGCGCACCGTGTTCGACGAGTCTCTGGATCAAATCGAGACTTGCGCGCACTTCGTATAAAGGTCTCTGGCGTTTGCGGTAAAAGGGTACGATGCGGTCGAAGCCGAGATTCCAGAGGCTGCCGTCCAGAGCAGATGATCCACCATTTGGCTTATCGTTTAGCTTTGCACCCAACTGGAGGAGGTAGAAAACTGCCTCCATTCGGCCAAACATGGCCGCGTGGCTGATGAGCTCGGAGAGATTGTCGCGATCCGCTTGTGGTTTGAGGAGTTTCAGGATTTTGATATTCGCTTTGTAACCCGCTTGTCGAAGGGCGGTCGTGTAGTATTCCGGATCGTCCGGATCTCCCGGACTCGGTCCCTCGGTTCTTGGGTCGGCACCTGCCCAGAGCATCAAGCTGACCCATTTTTCGTTTCCCGCGTCACAGAAATACCGAAGTGCTGCGTCCGCCTGCTTCTGCAGTTGACCGGCCAGTTCCGGATGGTTCCGCTTGCATTCCAAGAAGGGGCGAAGCGCGGTTCGAACCTTGGCTATAAATGCTTTGGCAAACGGCGCATCGGTAATGAAATCGGTGCCCCGCTCCAAAGAACCGGATCAGGGAGGGCTCCCAGCTAAGCAGAACGTCCGAAAAGGGAGCGGACGAAAAGTCGGCCCCGTGCTTCAGGAGAAGCTCGACGAACTCCAGGTTTCTCGTGGAGACGGCGCGGAGGAGTGCGTGATTCTTTGCATCTTGGCCGACATCATTGCGCGCCAGTAACACGACAAGACTGTGGAATCCGCACTCCATTGCGATTTGGAGCGGCGTGGTTTTGCATTCCTGATGCACTTGCAGCGATTTCCCAGCCGCGATCCAGTCCTCAATTTCGTATAGCCTGCCTTGCTGACACAGATTCATCAGCTGCTTCGCATCCGCCGAGGTGAGCAGCCGTGTGGGTTCGCAAGAAGGTGGCATAAGGAGAACTCCCAAGCACGGAAGTAACGTCGAAACCCAGAGATCTTTCCTCCCTTGAAGGGTGGTTTTGTGCAATAGAATATAGGGAGTGCGACCGCTGATAACGACGCCCATTGTCCAAAACATAGCAGGGAATATCCATACTGCCGATCTTTAGCGGCCTATCTGGAGAGCCATACTTAGCGGTTGGATATTGGATTCCTTCTTTGCTTCATCTCCAGGCTGCAACATGGCGCGGAGTCATACCAGATCAACGCTTTGAAGTCTTGTTGTAAGTTGTTGATTCTGCGGTCGGCCAGAATTATGGCAAGAGACGAGTCCCAGAATGGCCATAGCGGCGTCTGTTGAGCACGTCGATGCCTGATTCCAAAGATGTGAACAATTCGGTACAGCTATTTAGCGGTTATGGGTCATCATCTTGAGGTGAGGCAATTCCAAGGACCACAGGCATCTGCAGGTCCAACGAGGTAGTTTGGACACATTCGTCGATCAGTTGAAAAGTCTCTGCGTCGTTTATCCGACCCGCGCCAAGTGGGTTTTTGTGCCAACACACGCAATTGGACGAACGCTCGGCGAGCGTCTGGCTCTCGAGGGAACCGATTGGGTAAATCTCCGGTTCGTCACGCCCCTCGACCTGGCGCTACGTATGGGAGCGCCATTTCTCGTCGAGCGCGGCATCCATCCGTCCGAAGAGGGTCTTGGCCCTGCGCTGATGATGCGCCTCCTCCTCGATCTTCCGCAGGAGCGTGGTTACTTTCGACCGCTCGCCGATCATCCGACGATGGCTCAAGCACTGTGGACTACGGTGTGCGAGCTTCGCATGGCTGGCGTTCGTCCTGAGGGCCTGAAGCCCGAAGTGTTCCCATCGCCAGCCAAGCATGCCGAGTTAGCTGCGCTGCTCTCCGCGTACGAACACTTCCTCGATCAGCATAACCGCGGCGACATCGCTGCCGTGTACGAGGAAGCGGTGAAGCACCCGGACTGGTGTCCCATTCAGGCTCAGGATTGCTGGACGGAGCTTCCTGATACCACGTGGAGTCCGCTCCAGACCTTGCTTATCGATTCGATGCGCGGCGAACGTTTCCATCCGCGTGCATTCGAGCTTTTCGGCGTTCGTGTTCCTAGACGGTTAATGTCGCGGAAAACGGAGCGTCTCATGGCGGACGTCACGACGAACGAATTGGCGTTTGTGATGAGTCCGGCATCAGCGCCGGCACGGACTTCACGCAAGTCGAAGATCGCGTTATTCCACGCAGGCGGCCGTGAAGCGGAGATCGAGGAAGTCTTCCGCCGGATTCTCGCTACTGGCGTGCCTTTGGATCAGGTCGAAATCGCCTGCGCGTCGGATGCTCACGTGGCGCTGGTCTGGGAGAAGGCACTCCGCCACAATTGGCCGGTAACGCTGGGGCCAGGCATCCCTGCCGCCTTTACCCGTCCAGGTCGAGCGCTGATCGGACTTTGCGACTGGGTCGAAACGGATTTTTCTGCCAGCCATTTCCGTCGCTTACTTCAGTCAGGCGACCTCGGAGTGAGCGAAGAAGGCGAAGGATTCACAGCGGGACAAGCCGCTCGTCTGCTGGGACGTGCCGAAGCCGGTTGGGGGCGTGCGACATATGGCCTCGCGCTGGGACGGCTTCACAAGAGCTACGAATCTCGTGCCGCGGATCAGGATGCGTCGGACGAAGACCGTGCAGATGCGCTGGTGAAGGTAGAACTGACAGCGCGGGTTCGCAACTGGATCACGGCGCTGGTGGCATCCCTGCCAGAACCGGCGCCGGATGGCAAGGTTTCGCTGCAGACTGTGGTAAGCGCCGTCCTTGATTTCCTTGAACGCACAACAACGCGTGGCAACGCGCTGGATCATCGTGCTGCTGCGGCTTTGCAGGATTATGTCGGCGAGCTGTGCGCGCTCGGCGCATTTTCATGTGCATTGTCGGAGTCGCTACGCTTTATCCGCGAACGCGTTCATTCGCTCTACGTTGCGCCGGAGCGCCCTCGCCCCGGACATCTCTACGCGTGCAGGCTTTCACAGTCCTGTTATGCCGGACGCGCCCACCTCTTCATCGTCGGCCTCGAGGAAGGGCGTATGTTTTCGTCATCGACGGAGGACGCCGTTCTGCTGGACGATGAACGCGGCCGCATTTCGGCCGACCTGCGTTTGTCGACGGATAGGATTGACGAAGCTGTTTATGCGGTTCTGATGCGGCTCGCCACATCCTCTGCGTCAGCCACGTTTAGCTACTCGTGTCGCGACACGAGGGAGTTCCGCGAGACCTACGCCTCCTGGCTCATGTTGCAAGCTTTTCGGCTGCAGCGAGGAGACGCCACCCTGTCCTATAACCAGATGAAGGCGGAGCTGGGAGAACCAAAGTCCGCCGTACCTGAAGACCGTCAAGCCGCGCTCTCTTCGGGCGGATGGTGGCTACGCAGCGTCGTTGGCACAGGAGACGAAGGCATCAAAGCCTTAAGCTCAGCATTCACCGGCGTTGCGCACGGGTGGACCGCCGAGGGCAGCCGAGAGTCTCCCGAGTTCACTGAGTTCGATGGATACGTGCCCGACGCGGGATCCGTGCTCGATCCTTGTGCGCCCAAAACCGTCTTCTCAGTGACGGAGCTAGAGAGGGCCGCCGAGTGTCCGTTTCGGTTCTTCCTGAAACGCGGATTGGGAGTGCGCCCCGTCGACGAACGCGAGCGGGACAAGGACATCTGGCTGGATCCGCTGACGCGCGGCTCGGAGCTGCACGACGTCTACGCCGCACTCTTGCGGCGCGCTCGCGACGAAAACCGCCGTCCGAACATGGATGATGGCACCTGGCTAATCGCACTTGCGAAGGAACGCCTTGGAAAATTGAACGAGGAGATGCCCGCCGCGACGGTAGAGATCCTAGAGGGTGAGTCCAAAGATTTCTTGGCGGATGTTGAGCTATTTCTGGAAGCAGAATCCAGCAATTCGACGTCGACGCCAATTGGCGTTGAGGTGTCGTTCGGACGCCCGTTGGATAACGACAGCGAACCACTGGCTCGGTCGGAATCCGTAGAGGTCGATCTGGGCAACGGCATTAGTTTCCAGATCGCTGGTCGCATCGATCGCATTGATCAAGTCGGCGCCGCTTCTTTCAGGGTTCTCGACTATAAGACGGGCGGCTTCTGGCCAGATAAATGGCAGGGGTCGTTCAATCGAGGGCGTCGCCTCCAGCACGCCCTGTATGGACTCGCTGCTGTCGAACTCCTCAAAGCCCGTTACACGAAGCCAGAGGTCACTGCTGGCGTCTATTACTTCTCGAGTCGCAAGGGACGCCAGGAGCGCGTGACCATCCCGGCGCCGTCGAAGGCTGCCATTGCAGCGGTACTTGGAGATCTACGTGACTTGATCATCAATGGACAGTTCATCCGGACACCGGACGAGGGCGACTGCACATTCTGCGACTACATCGCGGCTTGCGGCGGAAAGGTGAACCGGCAGGCGGCAGAAAAGCTGCCGGATTCAAAGCTCGGGGCATATCGGAGACTAGCCGCGCATGTCTGACTCGCGTGCCGTCGATCAGGAGTCACGCCGGCTCATCCGTGAGGAGCCTCTGACTAACATCCTTCTCGAAGCAGGGGCGGGATCCGGCAAGACGCAGATGCTCGCTGAGCGCATGGCCGCCGGCGTCGCGGCCGGCGTTTACAACATCGAGCATATGGCAGCTGTTACCTTCACCCGTAAGGCTGCTTCTGAGCTTCGCGGCCGGTTTCACCTCGCGCTTGAAAAAGAGCTGTCAAAGGCCTGTAGTATCTCTAACCTGGGCTGCGCGGCAGATTCGGAACGAGCTGTCAGAGTTCAGTCAGCGCTTTCAAATCTCGAGCGTTTCTTCGGCGGTACGATTCACTCATTCTGCGCGCGTCTCCTGCGCGAGCGGCCAGTTGAGTCCGGGGTGTCCCCTGGTTTCACCGAGCTCGACGAGGGTCAGGATCTTGAACTGCGCCAGAGAGCATGGCGAGATTTTGTTACAAATAGTCGCGCCGCTGGCGACCCTGACATGACGGCCCTGATTGAAGCTGACGTCCAACCCAAGGATCTGGATTCAGCCTTCGTGACAATCTGCGTCAATGACGACGTTGACTTCCCCCCCGGTGAAGCGGATTGTCCCGATCCAAAACCGGCACTAAAAGCACTCGATGAGTTCTGGACGGAACTCCAAAAACATTTGCCGTCCAGGATCGATTCCGGCACACCCTGCAAGGTCCAGAAAAGGGCACGACAGTTCCAGGGACAGCTTCGAGTCTCGCGATACCGTCTCGACCGCCCTTCTATCGTCGCGGCGCTGCTGGACACGTGGGACTGTGAATCAAAAATCACCCAGTGGTGCTGGGCGGATTCAGCGGCAGAAAAGAAGCGTTTACGTGATTTGATCGAAGGCCTACATGAGGCCTTCCACACGACAGTTGTCGGTCCTTACCTGGCGCAGTGGCATCATTATGTGTATAGGGTGTCGGTGACGCTGCTGAATCGGGCACGCGAATCGGCAGCAGCTGAGCGCCGCCGTCTCAACTCCCTGAACTATAGTGACCTTCTCAATCTGACTGCGCGCGTTTTGCGTGGGAACGAACTGGTGAGGAGAGCCCTGCAGCAGAAGTTCCGATACCTCCTCGTTGATGAATTTCAAGACACCGACCCGCTGCAGGCGGAGATCTTATTCTGGCTGGCCGAGGATAGTGCGGCATCATTCTCTGGGAAGCAGAAGGACGCGGCCGACTGGCGGAAGGTTCCGCTGCGACCTGGCGCGTTATTCGTCGTGGGTGACCCGAAGCAGTCCATCTACCGCTTCCGAAGGGCTGATATCGACATCTATAACATCGTCCGGCAACGCTTCAGCGACCCCGCAGTCGGACGTGTCGTGCCACTGACTCGGAACTTTCGCTCGGCGCCACAGTTGTGCACTTGGGCCAACGAAGTCTTCAAGAAGCAGTTTCCGGCGGAACCGACAGTATATGCACCTCGCTTTGCGCCGCTCGATGCAAGCGAAGGTAACACCGCGTCTGGCGGTGTTTTCACTCTCACCCACAACTCGGAGGGGGCAGCGCTTCAGGAACAGGACGCGCAAAAGATTGCGAGCTATATTCGGTCGGAAGTCGAAGCCGGCCGTCGCCGGTTCCGTGACTTCCTGATTCTGACTAGGAAGAAGCGAGACCGGATTTCCCCCTACGCTCGTGCACTGAAGTCGCTGAATATCCCTGTCGAAGTGAGTGGAGCGGGTGCCTTTGGAGGGTCTGCCGAGGTCAAGGCGCTGACGGTTCTGCTGCGGGCGCTCGCCGATCCCCATGATGCATTGTCACTCATTGCAGTGCTTCGCGGTCCTTTGTTCGGGATCAGTGATCCGGAACTTTTCGCGTTCAGGCAAGCCGGTGGCTGGTTCAGTATATTTCACGAGCTCAGCAGTGTGACGCCAACAACTCCGTCGTCACGGGCAGACTCTGCCCTCTGCGCGTTGCGCCAATATTACCGATGGCTTCGCATCCTTCCTGCAGCAGCCGCGTTGGACCGCATCCTGGAAGACAGTGCTTACTTAGCATTGGCTGCAACGACGCCCGGCGGCGTCGACGCAGGAGATGTCCTTCACGCGGTGGACCGCGTCCGCCAAGTGGTACAGGAAGGAGGGAGTCTCGCCGACGCGGCTGATTTGCTGGAGGCCGACAGCGATGCGACAAACGATGTCGAGTCTCTTCCCCTTGAGCCTGGACGCACCGACGTTGTCAGGCTGATGAACCTTCATAAGGCAAAGGGCTTGGAAGCCGACGTCGTCTTTCTCGCCGATCCTGCTGGTGGTGTCACGCCTCGCGTCGACGTGCACATTGAGCGGATCGAAGTGAAGTCGCTTGGCTGGTTGAAGATTATCCGCAAGAGTGAAGTTTCATACGCGGCAAAGCTGCTCGGCGAGCATGCGAATTGGCCGGCCCACGAGGCCGCGGAACTGCCATATCTGCAAGCCGAAGAAGATAGGCTCTTGTATGTCGCTGCAACTCGCGCCCGGGAGGCGCTCGTCGTCAGTCGGTCGCTGGGAAAACTAAGAGCTCCTGCCTGGGGTGTTCTCAACAGCTTCCTGGCGCGAGCGTTAGAACTATCTGCTCCGTCAGCCGTAAGTGTGTCTCCCCTCGCGCCACTTGATTGTACAAGCGTGATGCAGATCGACGCCGCCAACAGGCAGACCGTGGCGCATTCGCTCGTAAGCCAACCGTCCTGGGAAGTGAGCTCAGTCACGGCTGAGGCGGGACACATTGCTCGCATGATCCGTGCCGTCGTCACCTCCCCTGACGATCCGTCGAAGGTAGTCGCGGCCGACACACCCGCCCATCGAGCGGATGCAGGCCATGCATGGGGCACTCTTATTCATGGTCTGCTCGAGCATGCGATGCGTCAGAAGTACTCTACGTCAGAGGACTTACGACGCCTGGGAATGTGGCTGATCGTCGAAGAACCCCAGCTCCGCGACGTGCTGGATCTGGCCGTCAACACCGTCCTTCAGGTATCCAAAGCTGACTTCTGGGATCAGGCTAAGAAATCAGATCGCTCGGTTGAGACGCCGTTTGCATTCGCGACTCGTCGCGACACGATCCTCACGGGGGTCATCGACTTGCTGTTCGGCGATGAGGGGCGATGGCGGATCATCGACTACAAAACCGATATCGGCTCACCGGACCTTGTGGCTTCGTACCAAGAGCAGCTGAAGATGTACGAGCGCGCTCTTGCCAGCGTGGGCGTTCAAGATGTAACCACGGCGATCCAGCCCGTCAGAGGAGCTGGCGAGAAGTGATGTCTACCCTGATTGCCAGTTACTGTCACATCTAGAACGACTCGTGGCCCAATTGGAGAAGCAAGCGTGATCATCTACAACGAATCGAGGGCTCAGTTTCTGGATGATGTCTTCCATAATTGTCTCAAGCAGCGTCTTGTAGATTCATTCAGGACAATGACGAATTCAGTCCCGGCGGATCAGTCTGTTTGGGATTACGAATACGGGCGCCTCGCAAGTGTTCTTCAGAGCGCAAAGGTCGATCCTGAGATTGAGGTTGCAATCGAATACCACCTGTCGGCGGCAGGACGTTGGAGGATAGATGCCCTGATCTCGGGGAACGATGGGCAACAAGACAACGGGTTGATCATCGAACTGAAAGCGTGGGACAAGGTTGGCTTCACTGATGGGGAGGGATTGGTATGGTCTCCTTTGCAGGGCGGGAAAGCCTGCGAACATCCGGCTCTTCAGGCCAAGAAATACAAAGATATGATCCTCCGGTTCAATGAGGACATTCACAAGGAAGAGATCGGGCTTCACTCCTCAGCCTACCTCTTCAACCTCCATCGCCGTGAACCGGAGCCACTCGAGGCTGAGAGATATCAGAGCATCCTGAAGGAGGCCCGCCTCTTTCTTGCCAACGACGCAGAGGAGTTTCGGGATTACATTGAAGCCGTTGTTCCGAAGAAGCCGAAGAAGGACCTTTTTCATATCCTCGAGAATGGGAAGCTCCGGCCTGCGGCAGAGCTGATCCATCGCGTGAGCAGCATGCTTGAGGGTAATGACGAATTCCTGTTGATTGATGAGCAGAGCGTAGCCTACGAGCAAATCCGCTTTCACCTGTTGCCGACGAAAGCAAAAGCTAATCGCCAGGTCTTCATCGTGGAAGGTGGTCCGGGCACCGGGAAGTCGGTTATTGCGGTTCGTCTTCTCGCCGAAATTCTCAAACAGAAACGAATGGTGCTATTTGTTGCGCCGAATCGAGCATTTCGAGAGACGCTGGTGGAGCAGTTGGCGAAGGGAAACAATGGCTACCGAGAAGATGGAGAGGCACTGTTCCGGTCCTCCTGGAGCTTTTACGATGAGGATTATGACAAGGTGAATCGATACCAAGTCTTGATCATCGACGAAGCCCATCGCCTTAAGAACTCGGCTCACATGTACAAGGGCAAGAACATGGTCGAGGACATGGTTCGAGCCTCAAATATCTCCGTATTCTTCATCGACGAGACCCAACGCGTCCAGTGGTATGATAATGGATCGATCGCGGAGATCCGCAAAGCCGCGGAAAAGTTCGGTGCAACCTGCCACACGACTTTCAAACTCTCTGCACAGTTCCGATGTAACGGTTCCGACGCCTACCTGAATTGGTTAGACGACGTCCTTCAAATCAGAGAGACCGCCAATTTTGATTCGTGGGGTAACCTACAGTATGAATTTAGAATATTCGATGATGCATCAGAACTCTACGAAGCTCTAAATTCACGAAACAATGAAAACAAAGCCCGACTCGTCGCTGGATATAGCTGGGAATGGCCGACAAAAGGACGAGGCCGCGGCACAACGGCCGCTCATGTCCAAGCGGATGGGCTAGCGCTTCCCTGGAACTTCGATACTGGGAATTGGGCCACCGCGACGGATGGCATTACTCAGGTGGGATGCGTGCATACGAGCCAGGGCTTGGAATTTGATTGGTTAGGTGTTCTCATCGGCAATGACCTCACCATGCGGGACGGGAAAGTCACTGGCGATCCTGAGCGTCGAGCCAAGACAGATGCTTCGCTGAAGGGTTGGAAAAAGGACTTTAAGAGCGCC
The DNA here is from genome assembly GCA_963843265.1 of uncultured Acidobacteriota bacterium. Lineage (GTDB taxonomy): Bacteria > Acidobacteriota > Terriglobia > Acidiferrales > UBA7541 > Acidiferrum. Next base: position 136,910 of record CAWJJR010000017.1, read on the forward strand.
GCGGGCAATCCCCAACTCCAGCAAGAAGTGAGGGACCGAGTCGATTCAATCATCAAGAGCACCTACAAGGTGCTGCTATCTCGTGGTCGAAGGGGCTGCTTCGTGTGGTGTGCTGATCTAAACTTGCGTGATCATTTCAAAACACGACTTGCCCTGATGGATCTGAAATCAAAATGAGCTAGCTTGACAGCACACGCAATCTGTCAATCTCTTACAGTTGACACCTCTTTCTCCGACTTAGGCCGACCGTAGTAAGAACGTAGTACAAGTCGTGGCAAATCACGCAAAATTGCGAACAGAAGGCGAACAAAATGGAGCAAAACAGCTTGCTGCATCTTGTGGCAACTTGCTACTTTCTAGCGGGTTGCGTCGGCTCCGGCAAGATTTGGTAAATTTTATTTCCCGCTTAGAAGGCAGCAAGGCGCATGGTATCGAACCCGGAGAATACTCGCGCGTGGAAAGTGTCAACGCAAAGGAAAACCTACTCACCGTCAAGCGCGAAAGTGTTGAGCAGATCAGCTACGATCCGCGCCGCCTGCAAGGCGTGACGCTCTACCGTGAAACGGGCGTGCCTTCTCCAAGGGCGACCGAGTGCAATTCACCGCGCCGAACCGGGAGCAGCACATTGCGAATCGTGAGTTGGGAACCATCGAGAGAATCGAAAAGAACGCCAATCTGCAACTGCGCACGGATTCAGGTCGGCGTGTCACATTCAACCTGAACGAGAATCCAGATTTCGACTACGCGTATGCGGTGACAAGGCATACCAGCCAGGGGCAAACCACGGGACCGCGTCCTCGTGCACGTAAACACCGAGCAACCAGGAGAAAACTCATTAACCGCCGACTAGCCTACGTGGCCGTATCCCGTGGTCGCTACGACGCCCGGATATATGTCCTGCCTCAGCTGGAACTGGAGAAGGCGTTCTTCCGTTAAGATAACGGAGAGGACGCATGAGAAAAGAGCGAAAACACTACACCGGAGAAGAGAAGGTTGCCATCCTGAGGCGGCACTTGTTGGATAAAGTGCCGGTTTCCGATCTGTGTGATGAACTGGGACTGCAGCCAACGGTATTCTACCGTTGGCAAAAAGAGTTCTTCGAGAATGGCGCTGCGGCCTTCTCTGGCAAGAGCCGCCCGGACCACCAAGCCGAACAACAACGGATCGAGTTCCTGGAGAAGAAGATCCAGACCAAAGACGAGGTGTTGGCCGAATTGATGGCCGAGCACATCGCCTTAAAAAAAAGTCTTGGGGAGCTCTGACCCAAGTGTGGGTGCCGCACGATGTGCGGGACCTGGTGGTGGATTTCGTCCGGCGCTGGTTAGAAAAAACAGAGATCGGCACCGGACGATTCCTCCACTGGCTGGGCCTGCGAGCCAGCAAGTTCTACGACTGGCGAGAACGCTACGGACGGGTCAATGAACACAACGGTTGGATTCCCCGTGATTTCTGGCTACAACCGTGGGAGAAGCAAGCCATCATCGGCTTCCACCGGGAACATCCTCTGGAAGGCTATCGGCGATTGACGTTCATGATGCTGGACGCTGACGTGGTAGCCGTCAGCCCCTCCAGTGTTTGGCGCGTACTCGGGCAGGCCGGGTTACTCTCTCGATGGAAGGGTAAGCCGTCGCGCAAGGGAACCGGCTTCGAACAGCCACCACAGCCGCACCAGCATTGGCATATCGATGTTTCCTACATCAACGTGAGCGGCACGTTCTACTACCTGTGCAGCATTCTGGATGGCTACAGCCGCGCGATCGTTCATTGGGATCTGCGGGAATCGATGACCGAAGCGGAGATCGAAATCATTCTGCAACGAGCACGAGAGCAATATCCGGAAGCAAAACCGCGCATCATCTCCGACAATGGACCGCAGTTCATCGCCCGAGACTTCAAGGAGTTCATCCGCATCGCCGGGATGACGCATGTGCGAACGTCTCCTTACTATCCGCAATCGAACGGCAAGCTGGAGCGCTGGCACAAATCCCTAAAGTCAGAGTGCATCCGGCCCGGCACACCGTTGACGAGGGAAGATGCGCTGCGTCTGATTCAAACCTACGTGGAGCATTACAACACCGTACGTTTGCACAGTGCCATCGGCTATGTGACGCCGCAGGACATGCTCGCCGGACGACAGGCCGAGATCCACGCGGCACGCGATCGCAAGCTCGAGGAAGCACGTCACCAGCGGCGGCTCCGACGGGAGGCCGTATCGCCGCTTGCACATTCTTCGAACGCGACTACAATGACTTCGCCAGGTGAAACAGAGGCGGGCTCTGCAGGGATGCAACCATGCTGAGGGATAACCTGGTAGGACTCATCGAGCCGATGCGAATCAGCGCGGGAGCTGATCCTCTCGCGCTGAACATCCAGAAACAGGCATCGGACGATAGATCCTCATGCCTTGAAAATCCCCGCCCCGCAGGGGCGGAATCTTCACTAACGGAAAACGTCACATCTCCATTTCAGGCTGAGCCAGCACATATATACGAACGGCAAAACTCATCCTGCGGAAACACTTAGCCGAGATTCATCCGCCAACAGCTTCGGTTTCACGAAACCGAGTGAGTCGAAAGACCCCTCTCGCTGGCTTGTATACCTCCAGCGGTCGCCCGGCTGGCAATTCTTCAGCATAAATCCTGATTGTGTTTTCTGACTCGTTTGGCAGCAACCCGTGAAGTCTTTCAACAAGCGACGCGAATCCGATGCCAGCAGGATGAGACGCCAATATCTCAAGTGCGGCTTGCGCAATACGGTCTTGTGTTGGCTTCTTACTGGACCGATCGGGCTGTGCTCTAGTACGCCCGCAGCTTTTTAGAAAGGCATCGATATCCTTTTCCCTAGAAAGAAAGAACTCCAACACGTCAAGATCTTTATATCTGCACGTTTCAGAAACACTCAGAATAACGAGATATTCTTCAATCCCGGAGGCCGTTGTTGTCCCTTCAATTACGTCCCGAAGCGCGGCAAATGCCTTCATAGCATGTTCCGCATTGTTGTTGTTCCACGGCACGCCATCATAGCCAAGGAAAGTGAAGAGCTTCTTGCGATTCTTCTCAAAGCGCTGCTTGCACTTCGCGGCCACTTCGCTTTGCCACTGCCCGTTGAAAAGCCACTTGTAAAACCGCTCCACGTCACAAAGATGCTTATTGAGGAAGTATTTCTTCAGCCCACGGCGATCAATGGTATCCACAATCTGCTTGAGCAAGTCGCCGAACTGCTGCACAATCTGCCGCAGTTCATCGTCGTACGGATTCTTCAACATGTCATCGTTCAGATCGCGCATGAGATGAATTAAGCACTTTTGCTGCGGGCAGTCCATCGAGTCGTATGCTGCATAGAAGTCAGAGACCAGGACTCCTTTGAACCCCTTCAGGAGCGTCTGCATTGTCTCAGCCTCGCGGCTCTCGCTGTAAAAGTAGACGACATCGTCAAAATTGCAGAACACCCAGACGTAACCTCGTTTGCCCTGCACTACGATGGGAGTCTCGTCAGCGTGAACTAGCGTTCCCTCCACGATCCTCCGGAGCAGGGTCTGCCGCGTCTCCTCGTACAGTCTTGCCGCCGCGCTCTTCTGATGACCCACCGAACTGCGGGGCAAAGTGAGACCAAACAAACGGTTCACATGACGCGTTGTCACACGCTGTGGGACGCATAGTTCCACAATTTCGTAAATCAGGAACGCGATCAGATTCCACCCGTACTTCCCGCGACGCCACGTCCGCTCCGGAGGATAAAGTTCCGCGCCGCAGCGAAGGCAGTCATAGTTGTGGAAGAGATATTTGACGATCCATCTTTTGACGCTTGTCTTTCCGATATGAAGGTCATACACGATCTTCGACTTTTCGAGTCCTGCTTTTAGCTTCTTACCGCCGCACTGGGGGCACCGAGGAGGAGCGGAACAGAGAACTACTCTGTTGATGCGGGGCTTCACAGTGCGTGAGGCATTGGATCTTCTGCGCCAGTCGCTGTTTCGTACGTAGACTCTGTCGCGTTGATAATCCCAGTGCGCTGCCTCATTAATCTCCTCCAGGACCGGAAGAGAACTGGTGAACTTGCGCCACTTCGAAACGTTCTGGACGTCTTCTGAGTGTATGCAAACCTCATTCGCGTCACCGCTCACCGAGCAACGGCCTGCTGCAAAGACCGCGACCCGTTCAACGGCCCGGGTAACCACTTCCAAAGCTTCACAGTCCTCTCGATTGTACGTGGTCAATATCTGCTTGATGTAGATATCCCGCGTTTCCTCCCATTGTTGTCTCCAGACGAGGGACTGAAGCCCCGACGCGGCAGGGTGCGACCACTGGAACCCAAGGTACCGGGCAACTTCTTTGAGGCGATTGGAATACGTTGGAAAATAGATCTGCGAATAGGTGATCCCCAAGAGATTCACGCTGCGGGTAATGAGTGTGTTGACGTAGGAGGAGTCGGGAGTTGAGTCGGGATATCGGCGCGCAAGTCGCTTGAGAAAGGTTGTTTCATAGGCTCCATAATGAATTAAGACAGGATTTTCAATGCGCGCTAAGACACTAAGCAGGGACAGCCAGATTCCTTTCTCATCGCTAACCTCATCCGCCCAGAAGGTGTATTGGAGAGGCCCCTCAGGTATTCGGAGGCCTATGAGATAATAGAAATCGCGATCCGGCATTCCTTCGACATCAAGATAAACGGGTGTTCCCTTGATTGCTAGCTCGGGCTTCCCGACTATGTGAATCTTGTGGTCCCGAATTGCGAGAGCCTTGAGAGCATGGTGGTACTTCTCCTTGCGTGATGCCAGGCGCTTGGGGCGGCGGCGTGGGCGAAAAGTGTAGGCGAGTTGAGTAACGGTAAATATGCCCTTCGCGTTGAGTTTCGCTCGTTCTGTGACGCTGAGGCTATCCAAGAGGCTAAGGTCATCCTTCTCGGTCACCCTCTTCCTGCAATATGTTTCGAACTCGCACTCTGAGCAGTGCTTAATCAGAATGGGATTTGGTGGGCTGCTCTCGCTGAGCAATGCGCGAAGCTTCCCCACGAGTGACTGCACTTCGTGAATCAAAGTATCAAGCCTCAGACGTAGGATCGTATGTTGCAATCCGTGAACGATCGTTCCCTTGGTCGGCATCTGACCGGAAGCCTTCCAGAAGACGAGGGCGTCAAATGCCAGCATGAGCTTGTAATGCTTCGAGATGTTCTCAAATGGGACGAACCGGATCGGCGCGTAGGTGCTGCGCCCCTTCGGGGTCGGTACTGCCACGAGTTCGAGAGCATGAACGTGGGATTCGACATCCTGTGCGGTTATGAGCGGTTGAAGGATGAGCGCGTACTTGGCATCTCTTAGATCTTCTGGGCGCGGGGTGCCAACGAAGCAATCGGCCCCAGAGACCGATCGGAGGTAGTCTCGGCAGCTTTTCTGATAGTTTTCAGCGATGTGTCCTTGCCAGTCACCGATTGGATGCGAAGATTCACCAGTCCTCGGAGAAGAGAAGGTGAAGTGGGCCTTCGTCCTGCACTTGAGGAAAGCGTAGAAATGCCGGTCAGAAATCAACACCCCATGATTGCAGTTTAGCTCTTTTGTCGGCTCTCCACAGGAATTTGATATCCCGTTCGACGGACGGGTCTGCTCTCTCAACCCTCCCCGCGCTAGCCTCAGGAATTTTCGAGGGCATCAAGGGGGCACTAAGAATTCCCTCCCTTTCCTTTCAATACCCTAGAGCCTAGAAGGCCAGGCTGCACCGCAAAGCTCCTTTGCTTTCTCGCTCGTGGTGGATTCGAATCCCATCTCGTCCACCATCTTTTCAATTGCTTCGCTGCTTCTTCGTTAACTGCAATAAGTTGCGGCGTTTATTCGTTTATTCCAAGAGGGGTCTTTGGTACCCACAATTGTTCCAGCAAGAGGCATCGTTCGCTAGGTTCCCAATCTGTAGCGGGTCGCCCTTCGCGTGTTATATGCTCCGGAACCATGCCAGTTAAAAGACGCTTACTCAAACCAGATGCCGAGTTTGCACAGCAACCCGTTGTCGCTAGCAGCCCGCGGCTGCTAACGATCCCAAGTGCTGCTGCTTACTTATCGTGCTCCGTTTGGTCCATACGGAACCTGATTTGGAAGAGGGCGATTCCACATATTCAGATCGGGAAACGATTCCTGCTGGATAGGGCGGACCTCGACAGCTACGTTGAGAAGAACAAGGTGCGAAGTTAAATCGAACCGAGGAATCTGCCGGGACTCTTCTCTTCCCGCGTACCAGATGTCTCCTGTGCTGATAAGAAAGTTGTGGCACTTTGAGCGCAGTGCAACAGGACCGATGCACAAGCAAACAGGCGGTAGAGGATGTTTCGCTCTATGTACCCGGCGTGTACCTCAATGCGGGGATTCTGCCCATTCTGACGTTTCTGCCGTCTTGATAAATCAGCAACTTACGTCTTATGAATGGAGCTTACGGGTTCGAATCCCACCCGCGCCTCCAAATTCCCTCCGACTCATTCTCTTGTGCGCCGCCCGGAGCCACCATAAGGCTTCTGAGATTACGGCGGGATCTCCCGATTTGGCCGGTTCGACGATCTTCGTGGGACGAGATGCCGGAGTTTTCTGACTCATATTCGAAGAAACCCGAAACCAGCACCGGGCAAAGGAACATCTAACTTTGGAAGATGAGATGGAGCTGCTAATCGGGAGCGTATAGGGAGGATGAGGACGACATTCGTTCAGTTTCGCTGAATAATATCTTCAATTCTTACAAGTTGACACTTCGGCGAGCGATTTGTAGTCTGCGTCATTCGTGACCACGGTAAGGGCTACGGCTCAAGTTCAAAGGCCGAGGCACCGCACAAATCTGATACACACCGCCCGTCCACTGCACACGACCTGTGGGCACGGCGTTATAATAATTATGTTCGAGAGCAGGAATGGCCGGTGTATGGCATGAAAACTGCCTTTCTGAAATCAACAAGCCAAACTACATCCTCAAGCGATGGCGAATTATTAACGGCAGAGCAGATTTTTTCGACCGTCGAAGATGTTCTCGCGAGCACCTCGTTCGTTGACATTCACACACACTTGTATTCTCCCTCCTTTGGAAAGCTTGGACTGTGGGGCATCGACGAGCTGCTCACCTACCATTATCTCGAAGCTGAACTGTTTCGCTCCTCGGACATAACTCCTGAGAAATATTGGTCGCTTTCCAAGCGCGAACAAGCCGATGTTATCTGGCAAGCGCTGTTCGTCGAAAACACGCCCGTATCGGAAGCGACTCGCGGGGTAGTTGCTGTTCTCAACGCTTTCCAATTGCCCACCGATAGTCAGAACTTGACTGAAGCAAGAGACTTTTTCGAAGCCCAGACAATCGAAGCGCACATCCAGAAAGTGCTCCAGATGGCAGGCGTGAGCGTGGTGGTGATGACCAATGATCCACTCGATCCGGCGGAAGCCGCAGTCTGGCGGAACGGTGTATCGAACCACGCGCAATTTCGCCCGGTACTGCGGCTGGATCGAATTTTGTGCACGTGGCCCGCGCACTGGCAGATGTTGGCCGGACAAGGCTATCAGGTAGACGAGCAGGCTTCAGGCAAGTCGGCCGCGGAGGTGCGCCGTTTCTTGGCCGATTGGCATGGGCGCATGCAACCGGTGTACATGGCGGTCTCTTTGCCGGACACTTTTGCTTATCCCCAGGAGACTGTTGGCAATCGATTGTTGAAAGAAGCAGTGCTCCCGGCCTGCCGCGAGTTTGGAATTCCGCTTTCGCTAATGATGGGCGTGCGCAAGCAAGTGAATCCTACAATCCGTTTGGCGGGGGATGCTGTTGGCAAATCGGACCTCAAGGCGCTGGAAAATCTGTGCCGCGAATTTCCCGAGAATCGGTTCCTTGTGAGCGTGCTCAGCCGGGAGAGCCAGCACGAACTCTGCGTTTATGCGCGCAAGTTCAGCAACTTGATGCCATTTGGGTGCTGGTGGTTCATGAACAATCCATCGATCGTCGAGGAAATTACGCGCGAGCGCATCGAGATGCTGGGGACAAGCTTTATTCCGCAGCATTCCGACGCCCGCGTTCTCGAACAGGTCATCTACAAATGGCACAACACACGCAGGACCGTATCGAGAATCCTGTCGGAATCCTATCGCTTGCTCGCTGAGGACGGTCGAAGATTAACCCGCGGTGACATCCAGCGTGACGTGAACCGTCTCTTCCGTACCAATGCAGAAGCTTGGATGGGATGAAAGCACCCGTTTTCGATGCACCCGTTCGCACGTAGGGCATATTTCCGTTTCGAAAATTAATCCGCGCGGCGAAGCCATTTTTCTTCGACGCGCTCAAGCGATAAAGCCGATTCCTGCTGCTCGAGATGCAGCCCAAAATTACACGTGCACGCCGCTGTTGAGACACTGCCATCTCATGCGTCAAGATATTGTTGTAAAATTCAGGCTTTCCATCTGTGGAGGATCCCCTTGATTTTCAGTCGCAGTTTTCTTGGTCGCTCACTCGCAATTTGCGTCACGGTTCTGTTTGCGCTCGTGGCCGCATCCCAGGCACAAATCCCCACTTTCCATAATGCCCCCGCGTCCACCAAGGAACAGAAGAATCCCTATGAGGGCCAGCACCCTGCGTCTGCCAGGGCCGCCTATCAACTCCGCTGTGCGAGCTGTCATGGTCCAAACGGCGAAGGCACAGGAAACATTCCTGCGTTGGCTACGGGCAAGGCACAGGGAGCTAGCGACGGCGAACTCTTCTGGTACATCACAAAGGGCGATGTGAACAATGGCATGCCGTCCTGGCAGACTTTGCCGGAAGAGCAGAGATGGCAGATCGTGAACTACATCCGTGTGTTGGGCAGTCTCAAACCCGGTTCTCCCCGCGTACAACTTTCGGCTGGCGAAGCCGTCGATACCGGTAAGAACGCGCCGCCTCCCAAAGCGCCCTTTACCGATTACCGCTTTGAGAAGCCCGGCGAGATTCGCAAGATCACGCTGAACGATTTGCCTCCGCCACTAGCTACCGCGTCCTCAGGCAATGGTCCGCAACTTGTCCCGCGTCCATCAAATGCGTGGCCGCAGGTTCCGCCTGGTTTCAAAGTCGAACTGTACGCAACAGGAATTGACGCTCCACGCCTGATTCGCACTGCTCCCAATGGCGATTTCTTCGTCGCCGAGAGCAACGCCGGAAACATCCAAGTTTTCCGTGGCATCACGGCTGACGGCAAGCCGGAAGTGATCGAAACTTTTGCCACCGGCCTGAAGCGGCCATTCGGCATCAACTTTTATCCGACGGGACCCGATCCACGATGGGTCTATGTCGGCAACACGGATTCCGTCGTGCGTTTTCCATACAAGAACGGCGATTTAAAAGCCCGCGGCCCCGCCGAGCACATTATGGACCTACCCTCCGGTGGCGGCCACTGGACGCGCGACATTCAATTCACGGCTGATGGCAGCAAAATGTTTGTTTCCGTAGGTTCTGCCTCGAATATCGACGACCCTGATATCTCGCCCGCAGAAAAGAATCGTGCGGATGTTCTCGAATTCAATCCTGATGGCTCGGCAATTCGAATTTACGCCTACGGCATTCGGAACTGCGTTGGCCTCGCCATTAATTCGAAGACCGGCGAGCTTTGGTGTTCAGTGAACGAACGCGACGCGCTGGGCGACAATCTCGTTCCCGACTACATCACTCACGTCCAGGAAGGCGGATTTTACGGCTGGCCCTGGTGGTACATGGGCGGGCATCAGGACCCGCGCCACGAGGGCAAGCACCCGGAGCTGAAAGACAAAGTCATCACGCCGGATGTAATTCTGAATCCACATAACGCTTCGCTGGAAATGACTTTTTATACGGGCAAACAGTTTCCGGCAGAGTACGATGGCGACATTTTTGCCGCTGAGCACGGCTCATGGAATCGCTCTCTTCGCGTGGGCTACGAACTCATTCGCGTGCCGTTGCACCAGACCGGCCATGCGACCGGTGAATACGAAGATTTCATGACGGGATTCGTGGTCGACAATGGCCACGTCTGGGGCCGTCCCGTTGGCGTGACGGTTGCTCCCGATGGCTCATTACTCGTGACAGACGATGGATCGAAATCCATCTGGCGGATCAGCTACACGGGCAAGTGAGAAGAACGGGGCGATAGAGCTTTTGCTCTCGCGTTTGCTACTTCGAGACGCGCAGCATGACCACGCCGTGCGCGGGCACGGTCGCTGAGTACTCCGATGAAATTATCTGAAATTTCCGTTTAAGAGGATTGAACCATTCGCCGACTCGAATAGTGGTGTACCCTATCCGGGCTTCGAGAGCAGTCGCTTAGCAACTGCCGACGCGGCCGCAATAGTTACAAGAACGCATTGAATCCGTGAGCAGAGCCCCGTGAGAGTTGCATACGATGAATTGTTCGACTGCCTGATTCGTGTGTCGCTGAAGCTTGGTTTCGAGCAGGACCGCGCTGCTCTCTGTGCGCGTCTTTTTTCAGAGGCCAGCCGCGACGGCGTCTATTCCCACGGTTTAAACCGCTTTCCGCAGTTCGTCCGCATGATTCGCAGTGGAGTTATTGGTGTGGATGCAGTACCCCAATGCGTCGCAAACTTTGGCTCTCTCGAACGCTGGGATGGAAAAAGCGGCCCTGGCAATCTAAACGCCTACGCGTGTATGAATCGAGCGATCGTGCTCTCTCGCGAGCATGGAATCGGCTGTGTGGCTCTCGCCAATACCAACCATTGGATGCGTGGAGGCAGCTACGGCTGGCAAGCAGCCGATGCTGGTGTTATCGGGATATGTTGGACGAATACGCTGCCCAATCTGCCGCCGTGGGGCGCCAGCCAACCGCGTATCGGCAACAATCCACTGATCATTGCGGTGCCACGTGCGAAGGGACATGTGGTCCTGGATATGGCCATGTCGCAATTTTCCTACGGCGCACTCGCGTCTTATCGAAAGCGCGGCGATGAACTGCCCGTCGAAGGAGGCTTTGACGCTGCTGGCAAGCTCACGCGAGATCCCGCGGCCATCGAAGCATCAAAACGTCCGCTGCCCATCGGCTATTGGAAGGGCTCAGGCCTTGCGCTTTTGTTGGACATGGTTGCCGCACTGCTTTCAGGCGGCTCCGCAACGTTTCAGATACCTGCGGAACCGGAACGAGAGACCAAGCTCTCACAAATCTTCATTGCTGTTGAATCGCATGTGCTGAAGCCACAAATGGGTAGCGAAAATCTCAGCGACGAAATCGTGGAATATCTTCAATCATCAAGCTCCGCAACCGGCGAACACGTTCGATATCCAGGCGAACGAGTGCTGCAAATACGAAAAGAAAATCTTGAGCTGGGAGTTCCCGTCGAGCCGACGATCTGGCGCGAGGTGCAAGCCCTTATTTGAAACGGCGGAAGGAAAACGCTTCGCGTCCGATCTTGTCAATCAGTAGCCTAGCTTCTTATCCACGACATTGAGCAACGCTTCGCCCCTGCGGAATCGCTCATACTGCTCGATGAAAAACTTCATGGCGTTGTCCAGCCAATCCGGCGTATGGTCCGCACAGTGCGGCGATAGCAAAACGTTCTCCAGCTTGTAAAATGGATGCCCCGCGGGCAACGGCTCGTGATCGAAGACATCCAGCGCGGCGCCTTTGATCCTTCCATTGGACAGAGCACTGACCATCGCTGCCTCGTTGATCACCGGTCCTCGCCCCACATTGATCACTACCGCCGTCGGCTTCATCGCCGCGAACTCCCGCTGACCAATCATCCCGCGCGTTTCCGCGGTTAACGGCGTCGCCGCAACCACGTAGTCACAGCGTGAAATCATCTCAAGCCGCCCTTCCGGCGAATAAACTTGTGAGACCAGCGGGTCCGCACCCTGCGAAGACGGAGCATGCCGTCTCAAAGCGAGCACGGTCATTCCGAGGGCATGCGCTCTCTCAGCGACCGCGCGTCCAATGTCACCGTACCCGATAATCCCCACCGTTTGTCCCGAAGCCCACAAGACATCGAACGCTTCCCATCTGCCGGCCATCTGATTCCGGATCATCCGTCGAAAATCTTTCGCGAAATACAAGATCGCGCCAAGCGCAAACTCGCCGAGCGAAGCGCTGAATACACCCACGCCATTGGTGAGTGGGACGGCGCTTTCCACCAGCTCCGGGAATAGCGTTCTCTCCAAGCCCACCGAGCGCGAATGCACCCAAAGCAGGTTCGGACACATCGCAAACACTTTTTTAAACAGCGTCAGCGGTCCGGACCAGCCAAAAAGAACGGTGGCACGAACGGCGTCTTGCTCAAATGTTTCCGCGGAATTTCCAACAATAATTTCCACGTTGCCGAGCCGCTGCCTGAGCAAGACAATCTGCGGCTCATCAGGATTCGCTAGCACCAGAATCAGATCGTGTCTCATAGGTCTCGCAGGAACAGTGCAAGAGATTACACCACAGCGGGGGAACGCCGCATCCGCCAAACACGATGTGAAAAAATCAAATCCATTGTTTGAAGCTCATGATTTGACACTGCAAAATGAGTCCTCCTAAACTACATCGCGTTGTAAGAATGATTCCCAGTTGACCGCGCTTTTTCAGGGTTCTACGGTTGAATGCGTCATGTCATCGTCCCTCGGAAGGATTTTATGCCGCCAAAAGATTCCAAGTCCTTGAGAAGCTATCGCTGGTTCGGTCCAGACGACCTGCGTTCCTTCGGCCATCGTTCGCGCGCCGCCTCCATGGGCTGTGTCCAGGCCGATTACGCCGGAAAGCCGGTCATCGCCGTTATCAATACTTGGGCTGACGTCAATCCGTGCCACAGCCATCTTCGTGAGCGCGCAGAAGAGGTCAAGAAAGGCGTGTGGCAGGCGGGCGGCTTTCCTGTAGAGATTCCCGCGTTCACCCTCGGCGAAACATTTCAGAAGCCCACCACGATGATGTATCGGAATTTGCTGGCGATGGAAACAGAGGAGGCCTTGCGCTCTTATCCAGCGGATGGCTGCGTGCTTCTCGGTGGCTGCGACAAAACGACTCCTGCGCTATTGATGGGCGCCATCAGCATGAATCTGCCAGCGATCTATGTTCCCGCGGGGCCGATGCTTCGCGGCAATTGGCGCGGCCAAATTCTCGGCAGCGGCTCCGATGTTTCCAAGTATTGGGCAGAACGCCGCGCCGGCAACATCGATCTGCAAGCTTGGACCGAAATCGAAAACGGCATCGCGCGTTCCGCGGGAACTTGCATGACGATGGGCACGGCCTCCACGATGACCAGCCTGACCGAGGTGCTGGGCTTTACGCTTCCCGGTGCCACCTCAATCCCTGCGGTCGATTCCAATCATCCCAAAATGGCCAATCGTTCTGGGCGACGGATCGTGGAAATGGTGTGGGAAGATTTGAAGCCACGCGACATTTTGCGCGAAGCTTCCTTCAACAACGCGATTGCGGCGGAGTTTGCCCTGGGTGGTTCGACGAACGCTGTCATCCATCTGATAGCGATGGCCGGACGCGCCGGAATAAAGATCACGCTCGAACGTTTCGACGCATATTCAAAGAAGACGCCCATGCTCGCGAACATTCGTCCCAGCGGCAAGTACTTGATGGAAGATTTCTATTACGCCGGTGGATTGCCGGCATTATTGCGCGCGCTAGGACCTCATTTGGATCTCAGCTGCTTGACCATTACCGGGAAAACGCTCGGCGAAAATATTGGCGGCGCCGAAATCTACAATTCGGACGTTATCCGTTCTTTGGACAATCCCGTTCTCGCTTCAGGCGGCTTGGCTATTCTTTACGGGAATCTCGCTCCAAACGGCGCCGTTATCAAAGCTTCCGCCGCCGAACCGAGACTCCTTAAACACACCGGCCGTGCCGTAGTGTTCGATAGTTTCAATGAAATGAACGCCCGTTTGGATGATCCCGCTCTCGATGTAGATGCTGACAGCGTCCTGGTGCTGCGAAACGCCGGACCAAAAGGCGCACCCGGAATGCCTGAATGGGGAAACCTGCAGCTTCCACAAAAAATCTTGAAGACCGGCGTCCGCGATATGGTCCGCATTTCAGATGCAAGAATGAGCGGCACGAGTTACGGCGCCTGCGTCCTGCACGTTTCGCCCGAATCGTTTGTGGGCGGCCCACTGGCGTTGCTGAAAGAAGGCGATCTCATCGAGCTCGATGTCCCGGCACGAAAACTGAATATGCTCGTGAATGAGGACGAACTCGCCCGCCGCCGCACAGATTGGCGCCCGAAAGAGGGAATTTACCCTCGCGGCTACGGAAAACTATTCATGCAGCACATCAAGCAAGCACATGAGGGTTGCGACTTCGATTTCCTTGAAGGCACCGCGCCAATTCCAGAGCCTGAGATTCATTAGGTTAAAACATGCAGGGAGATGTTAGGGGCGCGACAAAAAGGCTTATATTTAAATTGCAGGAGACTCACTTTGCTGCGGAAGAGCGCGACGCCCGGCTCCGACGGCAAGCATCAAGAGTCCCGAAAGGCACAAGCTCCCTACCAAGTACAGCAGCCCCGCTCGGAATGAGTGAGTGCGATTGACGAGATACCCCATAACCATCGGCCCAAAAAATCCGCCAAGGTTCCCCACCGAATTAATCAGTCCGATGGATGCAGCCGCGGCGGATTCGCTCAAGAACGCAGTTGGCACGGCCCAGAAACAGGGATGGAATGAATAATAGCCAGCTCCTACAAGACAAAACAGCGCGACCGCGATCCCCAGACTCGAGCCATAAATAACTGCGAGCAAAAGCGAAACGCCACACAGGAAAATCGAAACCGCCGCATGCCAACGCCGCTCCAGGGTCCGGTCCGAATGCCATCCGTTCAGTTGTTGGACTACAAAGCCGGCCAGATAAGGCAGCGCGGCGAGCAGCGTCACCCGCATGTCGCTCTGACCAGACAGCCGCTTCAGAATGCTCGGCAACCAAAACGCGACTCCGTATCCACCCGTGGTCGCGCAGAAGTAACACAACGTCAGCAGAATAACGTCGCGTTGCGCAAACGCCTGCCAAATCGTGTATGAACGTACTTTTTGCTTTGCCTGCTTTTCAGTTTCGAGCTGGCTCTTGATCCACTCGCGTTCGCCGGGTTGCAGCCATTTCGCATCCCGCGGCCAATCGGTCAGATAAAAAATCGTAACCACGCCCAACACGACCGCTGGCACGCCTTCCAAGATGAATAGCCATCGCCATCCCCGGAGTCCGAACCAAGAAATTCCCAGCAGCACACCGGCGAGAGGAGAGCCCACGACGTAAGAGAGCGGACTTGCCGCATAAAAAACGGCGATGGCTTTCGCCCGGTCTCGATACCGGAACCAATGCGACAGGTAGACAATGACTGCGGGAAAAAATCCCGCTTCCGCGGCCCCGACAAGAAAACGCACAAAATAAAATTCCCGCGCCGTGTGGATAAACGCCATCAGCGCGGTTATGATTCCCCAGGAGATCATGATTCTGGCAATCCATTTGCGTGCGCTCCAACGTTCCGCGATCAACGCGCCGGGAATTTCCAGCACCAGGTATCCGATAAAGAACATCCCGGCTCCCAGGCCAACCACTTTGTCGTTGAAGCCCAGGTCGTGCGGCATCTCGAGCGCCGCCGCGCTGACGTTCATGCGGTCCAGGAAAGCGATGATGTATAGCAGGAAGAGAAAGGGAAGCAGCCGCCACGCAATCCGTTTTCGTGCGCTTTGTGCGGCTGGCGGGTCGGGCGATGCAATAGCCATTTCCCCTCGATTCATGAACTCTCAGATTTTCGCGAAGCTATGCTGCATCATTTTTGTTCTTCGCGCCGCAAAATTTGCGCCGCGTAGTATACACATAAAAGGTACCCGGCTCTTTGCTGGCGACAAATCATCGCGGCAGAGACGACGCATGACCTTGGCGCGTTGTCCTTCGACGGCGTCTGATCAGCTAATTTTTTCCTGGAGTTGAAATGCGCGAGTATTCCATTGCTGCCATCCCCGCGGATGGCATCGGCCCAGAAGTGATATCCGCCGGCTTAGAAGTGTTGCGGGTTCTAGCACACAAAGTTGGCACGTTTCAGCTGAAGGTCGAGACTTTTCCTTGGGGCTCGGACTATTACAAGAAACACGGCGTGATGATGCCGCAAAATGGCCTTGAACTTCTGCGCCAATTCAGCGCAATTTATTTTGGTGCTGTCGGCTCCCCCGATATTCCGGACCACATAACGCTTTGGGGTTTGCGCTTGGCGATCTGTCAAGGATTCGACCAGTACGTGAATCTTCGTCCCACGCGAATTCTGCGAGGCTTGTCATCGCCATTGAGTGGCTGCAAGCCAAGCGATCTCGACTGGGCCATCGTCCGCGAGAACAGCGAAGGGGAATATGCGGGACAGGGCGGCCGAGCCCACCGCGGTTTTCCAGAAGAGGTCGCCACCGAAACTTCTATCTTCACCCGACGCGGCGTTACCCGCATCATGCGCTTCGCTTTCAAACTTGCCCAAGACCGCCCGCGCAAGTTGCTCACAGTCGTCACCAAATCGAATGCTCAGCGCCACGGCATGGTCCTGTGGGATGAAATCGCGGCAGAAGTTTCAAAAGGTTTTCCGGACGTCACTTGGGACAAAATGCTCGTCGACGCCATGACCACACGTATGGTCGCAAAGCCCGCGAGCATCGATACCGTCGTCGCAACAAATCTTCACGCCGATATACTTTCCGACCTTGCCGCAGCCCTTGCCGGCAGCCTGGGAATTGCACCGACCGCCAACCTTGATCCCGAACGCCGCTTTCCCTCCATGTTCGAGCCCATTCACGGGGCTGCGTTCGACATCACAGGCAAAGGCATCGCCAATCCCGTCGGTGCGTTGTGGACTGCCGCGCTGATGCTTGCACATCTCGGCGAACAGGACGCGGCGCAGCAACTCATGCAGGCCGTGGAAAATGTCACTGCTTCCGGCCTTCACACTCCCGACCTAGGTGGCAAAGCCACGACTCGTGAAGTCACGTCCGCGGTCTGCGACGCGATCCATAGCTAGTAATGTATGACTAGGAACCTGGGACCACCAGACAATCCTCCTTGACAGCAGGTGTAACCTATTCGACGCGTTTCAGTTTCATGCGGACATTTCACAACGCAAATTCTGGCTGGACTTGCGGGAATGCAAAAAATAATCGCGGCGCTTTTCATCTCCGTTTCATGTTTATCGGCCCGGCCGGATTCATCTCCGGCGTTGGCCGGAATCGCGCATGTCGCTTTTCGTGTAAGCGATGTGGAAAAATCTCGCGAGTTTTATCGCGCGCTGGGTTTCGAGCAGGCGTTCGAAATTAAGGATCCGGGCAAACCCGAAGTCTCCTATATCAAAATAAATGATCATCAATTCATCGAGCTTTATGGCCGTGCGAACGATTCCCAGCCGACAGGCCTTCTCCACGTTTGCTATGAAGCGGCTGACATCGAATCGCTCTGGAACGAGTATGTGAAGAGCGGTCTGAATCCCCCACCGGGCCGCAAAGCACACGCCGGCAATCTGCTTTTTATTCTTCACGATCCGGAGGGACAAACCCTCGAATGCACGCAATATCTACCGGGCTCGCTTCATTCTGAAGACCGTGGGAAGCACCTTAGTAACCGCCGCGTCTCTCAACATCTCTTTCGCGCTGTCCTCCCCGTGCGAGACGTGAACGCGGAGCACGCCTTCTACACTTCCAGATTAGGATTTCAGAATGTCCTTTCCAGCGGGACCATTCGGATGCGTCTTCCAGGGAACTCCAGCGACGAAATAGAACTCGAAGTGTCGACTCCACAAACGAAGCCGCGCATCGCATTCACGGTGGCAAATCTCGCCCGCACCGCCGAAACACTGAGGAGCCGTTCGTTCGACGTAAAGGCGGGGAGCGATTCGATTTCCATCACCGATCCCGATGGCACCGTGATCCTCTTCATGCTGGAGAAGAGCAGTTTGTCAGGCACGCGCTAGCCAGAGTTGGCAAATCATGCAGCCGCCGAAGCGCGGATTCGACTATACGAAAGGGACGTTCAGAGACAGATGAAGATAAGAAACTCGGGATCCAAGCGAATCGCGTATTTCCAAGCAGCAGTGGTGCTCCTCAGCGCTGTGGCATTCCACTCTTCCGCTTCCATGGCTCAACAGAAAGAATTCAAGAAATGGCCCGCAGGAAGCTCGCCAAGAGAAATCGGCAAGCGCGTGGCCGAACGCTTCGTCTCCGGTCCGCACACGAATTTCAACAGGAGCACGCCACCTGCTCACATCACTTATCCGGAGTCAGTCGCCTGGTACGGTGCCTTGACCTTTGCGAAATTGAGCGGCGACAAAGATCTCACTGCCCGCCTCATCTCCCGCTTTGATCCACTCTTCACCACCGAATCCGCGCTTGTGCCGCCGCCCGTGAACGTAGACAGCACGATTTTTGGCTCCGTCCCTCTTGAAATCTATATTGAAACCAAGCAGCAGAAATATCTGGACCTGGGCCTCTCTCTAGCCGACAAACAATGGCAAGACCCCACGTCCGAAGGGCTCACAAATCAGAGCCGCTTCTGGATCGATGACATGTACATGATCACCCTCGTGCAAGTGCAGGCCTACCGCGCCACCGGCGACGCCAAGCACATCGATCGTGCCGCGCTCGAGATGAGCGCATACTTGGATAAGCTCCAGCAACCAAATGGGCTTTTCTATCATGCCCCCGATGTGCCATTTTTCTGGGGCCGTGGCAACGGCTGGGTTGCTGGGGGAATGGCAGAACTGTTGCGTTCGCTCCCGGCAAATCATCCTCGGCGCGCGCGAATCATGGCCGGCTACCGGAAAATGATGGAGTCACTCTTGAAATATCAAGGTAAAGACGGCATGTGGCGCCAACTGCTCGATCATTCTGAAGCTTGGCCAGAATCCTCCTGCACCGCCATGTTCACCTTTGCGATGATCACCGGCGTGAAGAATGGCTGGCTGGACGAGAACCATTACGGCCGCGCTGCGCGCAAAGGCTGGCTTGCACTCGTCAGTTACCTCGACCCTAACGGAGACTTGAAAAACGTTTGCGAAGGCACGAACAAGAAAAATGACCTGGACTATTATTTGACCCGCGCGCGCAACACGGGCGATCTTCACGGTCAAGCTCCCCTCTTGTGGTGTGCATCGGCGCTACTTCGTTGAATGAAACAGTGCGGATGATGCGATTCCGTTTAGCTTGGTCAAAGAATCATTCAATGCGTCCGCGAGCGTGCCACAGCAAAGAAAATCGACGCACCACAATGTGAGACGGTCAAATCTCAAGGAATCTCGGTACGCCTAGCAAGCGCCATGCACTTTTGCTTCGTATGGGAAGGCCAGCAATTTAGTCTGGCTAAACCACTCCTTTAGTATTTCGCGTTTGACATCACCCCGGCTTCGCTCCTAATGTCCGCTCACTGGGTCTATTCAAGCAGTTGATTGCGACTATTCAGCAAACTGATGGTCAGAAGCGAGTGCTGCGTCTCGTTCAATCTTCGGTGCGACGGGCGTGGCCGTGTGTTCGAGGCGCACGGCGCGCCGCAGCTGGCGGGTATGGCTGGAGTTCTATCCCGGGCCGCCCGCGAAAGGGAAAAACAGAAATGAAGAAGAATGTCCTTATTGTTTTTTTCGCGCTTCTTTTCGCCCCTCTCTATTCGCACGCGCAAGGCCTGGGGAGCATTCTTGGCAGAGTCACCGACCCTGCGGGAGCTGGCGTCGCTGGTGCCCAAGTGACGGCCACTCAGCAAGGCACCGGATTCTCTCGCGCCGCCACCACGGACCCCGACGGACTCTACGTGATCCCCTCGTTGCAACCCGCCGTCTACACGTTGACGGTCGAGGCCAAGGGCTTCAGCATCTCCAAGCAGCACGACATTACGCTGCTCGCGGACCAATCACTAACCGTGAACGTGGATTTGAAGCTCGGCGCGGTGACGGAAATAGTCAACGTCACCAGCAATGCGGTTCAAGTGGATACCTCCACCTCCTCACTGAAACAGGTTATCGAGCAACAGCGCATTTCTGAATTGCCCCTAAACGGCAGGAATGCTGCGCAACTCACCCTGCTTGTGGCTGGAGCTGTGAACTCTCCGAACGGTGGCGCCGATCAGGGCGCAACTAAAACCTTCCCCGGTGCCGTGACTTATTCGACGAACGGCACGCGCCAAGATACCATCAGTTACCAGCTCGATGGCGGGAATTACGTTGATGAATACACCAACGTCAATCAGCCGTTTCCATTCCCCGACGCCCTGCAGGAATTTAGCGTGCAGACGAGCAACTACAGCGCCGAGTACGGACAAAACGCCGGCGGCGTCGTCAACGTAATCACCAAGTCGGGCACAAATAGTTTCCACGGCGATGCATTCGAATTTGTCCGTAATCCGGCCTTCAATGCGCAGAACTATTTCGCCACACCAACCACTCACGATCAAATCAAGCGAAATCAGTTCGGCGGCACCGTTGGCGGTCCGATTATCCACGACAAGACCTTCTTCTTTGCAGGCTATCAGCGCACGACATTTCGCAATCTTGTCTTGGGCAGTGCGCACGTCGTCGGGCAAACCAACATCGCCAACTTCCTGGCATCCGGCGGCCCCGGCGGCACGCCGGGCACGATCGATCCCGGCATCGCCAAAATGCTGGGCATCGACCCTACCACCGGCGCGTATTTGGGCTCCTCGGCAAAATTCAGCTTAGCTGGACCCGTTCCAACGGGCTCGAATCCAACAGTCGCTTATTCAAAACCGGACATCGAGAATTACGACTCGGGGATGGGCAGACTCGACCATTCATTCAGCACGAAGGATAAAGTCACCGGCCGTTATGAATTCGATCGCTTTACCAAGGCGGGCGTTTTCAATCCGTTGGAACTCGTTGCCTATACAGACGCCACCCACTCCATTACGGCCCAGAACGCGCTCATCCATGAGACCCACATTTTTTCGCCAAGTTTTATCAATGACTTTCGCATGAGTTATTCCCGCGAGGTTTCCTCCCGCGGCCCTGCTCCCGGTGCAGTGGACTTGGCGACCTTTGAAACCGCTCCTCTTCCCTTCGAACCCTCGCCCAGTGCCATCCAGGGCATCGGGGTGCAAAGCGGCTTCAGTTTTGGCGACAATCCCACCGGCATTTTCACCAGGAATAATTTCACATACGCCGATGACGTGAGTTGGGAGAAAGGCAAACACGACATCCACTTCGGGGGCGTCATTGAGTGGAGCCAAGTGGACCTTAACAATCAGTTCAACCAGCCTGGCATCGTCAATTTTTGCACGCAGGATACTTACCTGAATCAGCCCGCCGGTCTTCCCGTTTATGAGAATTTTCTTGCTGGCACCATGTGCGATGGCAACGCGACCGGTAACGGCTACGCCTTCCAGCAGGGCGCCGGCGAGTACAAGGCCAATCGCGATAAATTCCCAGGCTTGTACATCCAAGACAACTACCACTTGACCGCGCGCCTCACGCTGAACTTGGGTCTTCGCTATGAACCTGCGCTTCCCTGGCGCGATCTTGGCGATCGCTGGGCCCAAGTGAATCTTACCGCCATGGCGGCGGATATCACTTCCAAGGTCTACCCCAATGCGCCTCCGGGCATCTTCTTCTCCAGCGCCAATGGTGTTCCGAGCGACTCAGGCATGCCCAAGAACGCACTGAATGCGAGCCTGAACGGTTTTGCTCCACGCGTTGGCTTTGCCTACGATGTATTCGGCGACGGCAAGACCAGCCTGCGCGGTGGTTTCGGTATCTTCTACGACACGCGCGCCGAGGGCATGTTGAGTAACCGCTTCGTCGATGAGTGGCCTTTCAGTCCACAGTTCATTCTCTCCACTGCCGGCAACAGCTCGCCCACTCCTGGCTCGACGGCTGGCTCCTTCAGCGACCCACTTTGCACTCTGCCTGCCACGCAAGCCGCGCTGAATTGTTCGGGTGCCCAAGCCACTTCATATCCGACGTTCCCAAGTCCGTTTCCGGCCCCCACAAACTTCGCTTACAATCCGCCCTTCAATGAAATTGCCGTGACCTACGATCCAAGCGGCGTTTACCACGTTCCTACAGTTTATGAATGGAACCTCACTCTCGAACGACAGTTGCCAGCCGGCGTCTTGGTTCGCGCAGCCTACGTCGGCTCTCGCAGCACCCACATCCTCGAAACCCAGTACTACAACGCGGGTGTCCCTTGCACCGACCCTGCGTCCTTCGTACCTTGCAACGGCAAAACGAATGTCGGCCTTGCAAACCTTACGGTTTGCGAAGCGACCGGAGGTACAATCGCATCCTGCCACGGCAATGCCAACGCCAGTGGCGCGCTCTTCAAGCCCAACACTTTCTCCACCACCGTCCAGGCCGACATCAACGACATTAATTCCAGTTATCATTCCTTGCAGATGTCCGCTCAGAAGCGGATGTCTCACGGCCTCACGATCTTAGCCAACTATACCTATTCGAAAAGCCTCGACGATCTTCCCTTCGGTGAGGGGGTCACAGGCTTTGACACCGGTTATTCAACACTCCCCCTCAACAATCCTGACCGCCACGCCTTTGACTATGGCCCTTCGAGTTTCGATCACACCCACGTATTCACCGGCTCTTATGTTTGGCAATCGCCCACCCTATCCGGGCACAGTTCATTGATACACCACCTTTTCGGCGACTACGAATTCGCCGGCATCATCTCAGCTGCCAGCGGCCGTCCCATCACTGTTCTCCAGGGTACGGAGCTATCTGGCACCGGCATCGGCAACGATCGAGGAACGTTCATCGCGGGCGTTGATCCTTACAGCTCGACGACTTGCGGCACGACCACAAACTGCGTGAGTTGGCTCAACCCGGCCGCATTCCAGCCCACCAAAGTGACCACCGGATGCACGCCTCCGGCCACTAGCTGTATCAACACGGCCATCTACGGCACCTTTGGCGACATCGGCAAGAACGTATTACGTCTGCCCCATACCGCCAACTGGGACGTGCAGGTCGCCAAGAATATCTTGATCACGGAACGCTGGAAGGTTCAGCTCCGCGCGGAGTACTTCAACATCCTCAACCATCCGAACTTTGCACCTGAAAGCATCAGCACCGGCACTGTAAACAGCACCGACCAGATCAGCAACTTTGACAAGCTCAGCAGCAGTTCATTCGGCACTTTCCGTGCCGGACAGGCGGGCGATCCACGCATTGCTCAATTTGCGCTGAAAGTCTTCTTCTAGGAGGGTGTCGGAGAGAAATCTCCTAAAATTGGTCGGATAGCGAGATTTTTTGCGGTGAACTATTTCCTTTCTTCAGAGGCTTCGTTAGTATGCGTGCATGAGCTTCCAATTCCGAGCCTGCACGTTGGATCAACCGCTTCTCTTAGCTCCCTCCTTGCAACAATGGCTTCCCGAAGGGCACTTGGCGAGGTTCCTCGCCGACGTAACGGAACAGCTGGACCTGTCGGCCATCTATTCTACCTACGATCGTCCGGATGGCCGGGGGCAAGCGGGATACCACCCGCTGTTGATGACGCGCTTGCTGCTGTATGGCTATTGCGTGGGAGTGGCTAGTTCGCGAGCCATCGAGCGGGAGACCTATGAGGATGTGGCGTTCCGCTATCTGGCGGCGGACCAGCATCCGGATCACGACACCATAGCGAATTTTCGGAAACAGCATCTGGCCAAGCTGGGAGAACTGTTTGTGCAGGCCTTGCAATTGTGCCAGAAGGCCGGATTAGTAAAGCTGGGGCACGTAGCCATCGATGGCACCAAGATGCAGGCGAATGCGAGCAAACACAAAGCCATGAGCTACGGGCGGATGGGGGAAGCCGAGCAGAAACTGCGGGCCGAAGTGGAAGCCCTGCTGCGCCATGCGGAGGAAGTGGACGAGGCCGAAGATCGGCAATACGGGAAAGGCCAGCGAGGCGATGAATTGCCAGCGGAATTGGCGCGGCGGGAGAGTCGGCTGAAAAAGATTCGGGAAGCTAAGGAGGCTTTAGAGGCCGAAGCCCAGCAAAAAGCCCAGGAGCAGAAAGCGGAGGCGGAAGCCAAGATCGCCGCACGGCAGGAGCAAGAGAAACAGACCGGGCAAAAGCCGCGAGGGCGGGCTCCTCAGGTTCCTAACCCCGAGGAGGCTAAACCAGAATCTTCGGCGCAGCGGAATTTCACCGATCCGGAAAGTCGGATTATGCCGGATGGAGCGCACAAGGGGAGTTTCGTGCAAGCCTACAATGCTCAGGCGGCGGTGGATAGCGCGGCACAAATCATCGTGGCAGCAGAGATCACGCAACAAACCAACGACAAACAGCAGTTGGTGCCGATGCTCCAACAGGTGATCGAGAACGTGCATGGCAAACCACAAGTGGCCAGTGCCGACACGGGTTACTGGAGCGAGGCCAACGTCACCGCGGAAAGCTTGCAAGGCATCGACCTGCATGTGGCCACAGAACGACAGCAGCACGGCGAGAGCAAGGACGTTCCCGTGGAGGGAGGGCCGAAAGGAAGTTCGGCCTTACAGCAGATGCGAGACAAACTGAAGACGGAGGCCGGTAAAGCCCTCTACAAGATGCGGAAACAAATCGTCGAACCTGTTTTTGGATACATCAAAGAGGGACGAGGATTTCGCCGGTTCAGCTTTCGCGGCTTAGGGAATGTGCGCAGCGAGTGGAGACTTATTTGTGCCACGCACAATCTGTTGAAGCTCTTCCGGTCAGGATGGAAAATGCGGCCTTTGAGCACTTAACAGTGCCAAACCCGCGGTCTCCCTTTGCACTCTACAGCAGTGCAGTAAGACTGTCAGAGGCCGAATACGGCTCACCAAGCCATTACCCCAACAATCCCACCATGTTTATCGATAAACCCGATGCCTTGGACTTCGTCGCGAACTTCTCTCCGACAAGCTCCTAGCCACACCCCAAAGAGGAAGAGTCGGGGCGCCCTCTAACGTGGGCGCTCCGATTTGTGTCTGGCGTAATGTAGTCCAGGCGGCCTTTGTCGGATGCCTGTCTGAAATGTGCACGCAAATTGGCAGGAGGTTGCAAATGCTTGGCGAGTTACCTCTTACCGTGTGATGATTCCGTTCCTTCCAGCGCTTGGACAAATGAACGCCTGGATCGTTCCGAAAAGCTTTTGAGGAGAGATAAAATGAAAAAGTTCTGGCTGCTCCCGCTCTTTGCAATTCCATTCCTCGCGGTAGGCTCTCAGGAGCAGGCCCCTGCGGGTTTTGAGCACTGGCCGGCATCCTCCATGCAGGCCTTGGCTCACGACCTGGCAACCGATGCTGTAAAGGATCCTCATCATTTCGCCGTCAAGCAGCTCGCCGATTTCCCAAATGACACTTTTCTTCTGGTCCATCGGGAAGCTGACGGCGCTCCAGAGTGGCATGAAACTCAAGTGGATGTAATGATCGTGCAATCAGGCTCAGCAACCCTCGTGGTCGGCGGCACGTTGGTCAACGGCGAAACCGTGGCTCCTCATGAAAAACGTAATGGCACCATTCAGGGAGGAATCCGCGAGAAGCTATTACCAGGAGACATTGTCCGAGTACCAGCTCATACGCCGCATCAGATCGTCCTCGATGGCAGTCATGAATTCACATACTTTGTGGTCAAAGTGAAAGGCTACTAGCGCCCGCAGGTTCTATAAGAGTTCTTGAATCCCCGCATCGTCAACTGCTTCATGATCTTCAGGGGACTCACGGAAAATGCTCTTATAAACCTGAATTCCGAAGTTGAAGACGTTTCCGTGGAGATTCACCGATCGATTTTGGGCTCAAGGCGCGAGTCCGGAAGGCAACTTCGGCGAAGTTGGGACGACGTAAGCTAAGACGTTTTCCAACAGCGGGATGCGCCGCTCGAGGCCGCCCCAAGAGGCGGACAGATGCAGCACCAAACGATGGCCGGCGCGACCGAGCAGGGCGCCGCAAAGGAATACTTGGGCGCGCAGCGTGGCCGGCTGGCGATAGCTGGTGAAGCCACAAGCCCGCTGAAATTCTCCCAGCAGGTTGAACAGCAGCAAGATGCTGCGGAAGGCCGCCTCGGTAGCAAAAAATTCCTGCAAGCAAAAATCATCGGCGGCCAGATCATGTTTCAGTTCCGCGATGCGGTTTTCCATGTCCGCCCTGCGGTTGTAATCGCGCCAGATCTCTTCTCCGGGTTCCGTGAGGTTAGTCACGAAGACGCGAAAGGTGTAGCCGGGAACCTCCGGTAATTTTCTCCCCAGCGAGGCGTGCTCGGCGCGCAGTTGCTCGCGGATCACCACGAAGCGGCGCGGGCGATCCCATCCCCAGAGCTGCAAAGAAAACTCACCCACCGCGTAGTGCTGGTCCAAAGCGCGCCACGCGGTGACCCGGGCGGCCTCGCGTTTCAGCCACAGCGTCAGCCGAGCCACGACGATGTAGGACAACCCGCGCTGCTCGAAAAACCCCAGTAATTGCTGGTCAAAAAAGCCTGCATCGGCGCGCACCACGCGAAGAGAGTGGTTCTCCGGCAACAGCGCCAAAGCCTCCTTGAGAAACTCCACCACGCCGCGAGCGGTGCCGCAATTGCCGCTGCGCAGCCAGCCGTGCAGAACAAAATGCGCTTCGGCCAGCACCGCCAGCAACGGATGATGCGAAGGCCGTCCGTGCTTGCGCGGGTTGGGCCCGCGCAGCGCCCCTTGCTGCCGACCATAGCGCTCGAACACCGTGGAGTCCAAATCCAAACTGTACCCGGAGGAACATTCCGGCAGCCGCTCTACCTGCCAGCTCCACAGACCGGAGAAAAAACGCTGGCACTGCCCCTGGCCGAAGCGCTTGAACAGGTTGCGAATGGTGTCATCGATTGGAAAACGGGAGAACCCCAACAAAGCGTGCAAGGCCGCGTCGGCACGCAGCCAACTCGTGTGCGCGAAACGCCGCGCCCCCACCGCCACCGAAAGCAGAAACGCAGTGAAGGTCTCCGCCGGATCGATGGCGTTGGGGGAAGTGAGACGAAACGGCAGATGCTCGAGGACCGCTTCGCGATAGCCGATCCGCCGCAGAAACTCGAAAAACACCACCAGCCCGCCGAAGGGAGTGACCGCCCGCGAAGTCTGACGCAATTCCACTTTCTTCCCGCCCCAAAGAGCGGTAATTTTCCAGTGCACTGTTTTGTCCTCCTCGGCGTTTCTTCTATCCAACTGAAACTTAACCGAGTTGCGGCAAAACAGTGCAATCTAATTTCGGAATTCAGGATAAATTGTGCCTTCTTGTCTTCCTCTGTCGTTCTAGGCGTCCGCGCCCGGCCCAATCGCCACCACAAAATAACTTGCCGCCGTTGCGCCAACATTCTTGATCCCGTGTTCGTCGTCGGATTTCACAAATCCCACTCCGCCCGGCCCGAGTTGATAACTCGTCCCGTTCACACTGATTTCCACCGTTCCTTCGCGAATTAGCCACATCTCGGAATGCACATGATGATGCGGCGGATGCGGAGCGCCGCCCGGCGGCAATGTCGTTTCATGCACTTCCAGTGCTTCTCCCGTTGCCAGCTTGCCCTTCAGCACATGCCGAGTCACCGCTCCATTCGACGTGTGCAGCGGCAGCTTATCGAAGGGGTATATCGCCGAAGATAGCGTGTTCGCTTCCTCGGCGGCGGTTTTCATCGGCAATGTTGTTGGAACGAGTATTCCAGATATCATCGCGCACAATTCGCGCCTCGTAACCGACATGATTTCTCCTTTGGCAGCTTTCGAAAGATCGCTCAGGCGCGTCCTACAAACGCTCTTGCGAAGCTGTTCCAGACAGAGAATCCTCAGCGGACCACCGTTTGTCAACCATGGAGATTGCTCGCACATTTGGGAACTGCGCGGACGTTGGAATCAACTTGCACCAGCTCGCTAACGAAGCGGTAAGAATTGTGGAAGGCGTTCCTCTCCTGCGTATATCCACTCTGGCACGCACGCAAACAAATGTTTCTGACCCACTCCCCAGAGCCAGCAAAATAGACTCAGGTCTTTAACGATTCGTTTGCGCCCACGAAACCTGCGTGGTTGGAACATTCGCGGCAGGGGCGCTTCAGGACCTTGCTTGGGGCCAGGACGAGATTGACACGGCACCGTTGGATTTGTCCCAGACAGGAGTGAGCGTGCGAGAAGCGCCCGGCCAACTCAAAATCAGCACAACACGCGCGACTTTCTCCAGCAAAAGAGCTCTGGTCGTCTTGGTCATTTCTCTGCTTGTCTTGCTCGCTGCCGCTTCGCTTCGCGGCCGACCAAGTTACGCTCTCACTGCCTTCGGCGATTTGACCCAGTTTTTCCTGCTTATCACGGCCACCATTTTCTTTGCCTGGAGGGGTATTTCCAATCGGGGCGCACAGCGCGCCTTCTGGCTCTTGCTGGCGCTCGGATTCGCTATGTGGTCCGTCAATATGTTCTTGTGGGTGTACTACGAAGTCTGGTTCAGCCGCCCAGTCCCGTCGGTTCCTGACGGTGAGTTTCTCCTCTTCACTAAGCTTGTCCCAATGCTCGCGGCGCTGGCCCTCGAGCCCAACCACGATAAGCCAGATCGCTCCCGCCTTCTCGGTTTATTCGACCTCACCTCGCTGCTCGTTTACTGGACTTACGTCTACCTCTTTTGGGCCATGGCTTACCTGCTTGCCGGAAATGATCTGCCGACCTACAACAGTCATTCGGACATTATCGATGCGCTGGGCAATCTGGTGTTTCTAGTTGCTATCGCCGCCGTCGCCTTTCGAAGCCGCGGGCAATGGCGCCGCTTCTACTTGCACTTTCTGGGTGCGGCGGCGATGTACAGTTTGGCTTCCCTCGCGATCAATTGGGCCATCGAGTCGGGGCGCTACTACACCGGTAGCGTTTACGACGTACCCCTCACCGCGGCGATGGCATGGTTTTGCGTCAATTCCATCACGTTGACCCCCGATTCGCGTTCACTGCAGGTTCAAACCTCGGAAGTGCGCAAAACTGAGGCACGTTCAAGAACAAAACCCGTACTTTGGCCTGCCCGACTCTCGATGTTGGTGACCCTTTCGACTCCTGCCATTGGCTTATGGCTGGCAATGAGCGGCGAAACGCAGGATCCCGTGCGCCATTTTCGCATCCTCCTGACGCTGTTCACGATGCTGTTTCTCACCACTCTTCTCCTGCTAAAGCAAGATCTTCTCAACTCCAAACTTTCCGGATACCTGCAAGATGCATCTCTCGCCTACTCTAACCTGAAGCGCTTCGAAGACCAGCTGGTACAGAACGAAAAGCTGGCTTCGCTAGGCCAGCTCGTGGCGCGAGTGGCTCATGAAATCAATCGAGCCATGGTCGCAGTTGGCAAAAATGTCCAACGTCTTTATTCGGATTCGGTCACTGACTCGAATCGCCTAAAAATGACCGAGAAGATTGGCGATGCCGCGCGCCGAACCAACAGCTTGGTTGAAAGCATGCTGAGCTTTGCTCAGGAGATGCCCGTGAATCGCTCGAACGTGAATCTCCGCTCTCTACTTGAAAGCGCCGTGAATCTGACCCGTGCGGAGCGTCGTCACCGCGTTCGAGTGGAGATCGAAGAGCTTGAGACCGTGCCGCTGGTTGAGGCCGACGCCAATCAGCTGATTCAGGTATTCGTTCAAATTATCGACAATGCGATTGACGCCATGGAAGGAAACGAATCCGGGCTGCTTACTATCGCCATTGGCTCGGAACAAGACCGCGTCGAGATCCGATTTACGGACACGGGCGCAGGGCTGCAAGATCCACGCCGCGTTTTTGAACCCTTCTACACCACCAAGCCTGTTGGCAAAGGGGTTGGGTTAGGCCTAAGCACTTGCTACGGCATTATTCGGCAGCACGGCGGCGAGATCGCTTGCCAAAATCGGCTAGAAGGTGGGGCTATATTCAGCCTGAGGATTCCTGCCGCCGTGGTCCATTCAGGCGAAGCAGTTTTCTAGACTTCTGGCGGCTCTTGGAGACGCGCAATTGCTACGAAAGATTGACACACTCTGGACGCGTATCGCTCTCGGCTTGGTTCTTTGCCAGATCGCTGCCGCCCTCTTCTTGCCTGCCAGCACATTGTTAACCGCGCTCGGTGACACCTTCCCCTGTCTTCTGGCCTTAGTTGTTATGCTGTCCTTCGGAAGCAACCGCCGTCACTCCACTGGAACGGTTCACTTGTTTTGGCTCATGAACGAAACGGGCTTCGGTATTCTGTTCCTCTCCCAGATGGTGTGGTTCTATTACGATGTTATCCTGCGCCGGCCCGCGCCCAATCCCGTCGCCGGTGACGGACTTTTTCTGCTGGCTTTGGTCCCCACTCTTGCCGCCTTGACGCTCAGGCCGCAAACCGAGTCTGCTCTTGGCGATCTGCGATTCCGCCGTTTGGACTTCGTTCTTCTGCTCTTCTGGTGGGTGTGTCTTTACCTTTACTTTGCTTTGCCTTGGCAATTTGTGATCAGAAGTTATCCCAGCTACAACCCTGCCTACTATATCCTCGCGCTCTCCGAACATTGTGCGGCGCTGGTTGCCGTCGGACTGCTCTATCTGAAGAGCGAAGGCTCCTGGCAACGATTTTATCGCCAACTTTTTTATGCCCTTTGCGTCTTTGCCGCCGGAAGCCTCCTCCAGAATATTGCGATTGCTAAAGCGCTCTACTATACCGGCAGCTTCTATGACGTTCCTTGGGGCTTTTCCCTCGCCTTGCTAACCGTCGCTGCCGCTCTTGGCCGGAAACTTGCTTCTCAGCCAGCCCCTTCCGCTTCTGCTTACCAAAACCGCGGCTTATGGAGCGCCCGCTTCGCCATGATCGGAGTAATCTCTCTTCCTCTCCTGGGCATCGCTACGGTTTTGGATCACCACAGCCCCCATGCCATTATTGTTTTTCGCCTTCGCCTGCTCTTCGGCGCCATGCTTTTCCTGGGCACTTTGACGTTCCTCAAGCTAATGTCCATGGACCGCGAACTTCTGCGCCTGATTGATCTTACGGAGTCTTCACTTGAAAGCTTAAAGCTCGTGCAAAATCAAATTCTGGAATCCCAAAGGTTAGCGGCACTCGGGCGGCTGGCTTTCGGCGCGACCCATGAAATCAGCAATCCCCTGACCGCCATCCTGGGGTACAGTGAACTCCTCCGTGACGCTCCCGGCCTTTCGCAAGAAGAGCGCCGTTCCGTGGAGGATATTCACCAGCAAGTTCATGTGGCCCAGGCTGCCATCAACGGAATGCGCAGGTTTGTCCGCATCGAAGCCCAGGCCGAAAATGGCCCACCGCAGGAAATAAAAACCGGCTGACACCTGGCTGTCTGGTTTAGCCTGAATTCCGAAATTAGATTGCACTGTTTTGCCGCAACTCGGTTAAGTTTCAGTTGGATAGAAGAAACGCCGAGGAGGACAAAACAGTGCACTGGAAAATTACCGCTCTTTGGGGCGGGAAGAAAGTGGAATTGCGTCAGACTTCGCGGGCGGTCACTCCCTTCGGCGGGCTGGTGGTGTTTTTCGAGTTTCTGCGGCGGATCGGCTATCGCGAAGCGGTGCTTCAGCATCTGCCGTTTCGTCTCACTTCCCCCAACGCCATCGATCCGGCGGAGACCTTCACTGCGTTTCTGCTTTCGGTGGCGGTGGGGGCGCGGCGTTTCGCGCACACGAGTTGGCTGCGTGCCGACGCGGCCTTGCACGCTTTGTTGGGGTTCTCCCGTTTTCCAATCGATGACACCATTCGCAACCTGTTCAAGCGCTTCGGCCAGGGGCAGTGCCAGCGTTTTTTCTCCGGTCTGTGGAGCTGGCAGGTAGGGCGGCTGCCGGAATGTTCCTCCGGGTACAGTTTGGATTTGGACTCCACGGTGTTCGAGCGCTATGGTCGGCAGCAAGGGGCGCTGCGCGGGCCCAACCCGCGCAAGCACGGACGGCCTTCGCATCATCCGTTGCTGGCGGTGCTGGCCGAAGCGCATTTTGTTCTGCACGGCTGGCTGCGCAGCGGCAATTGCGGCACCGCTCGCGGCGTGGTGGAGTTTCTCAAGGAGGCTTTGGCGCTGTTGCCGGAGAACCACTCTCTTCGCGTGGTGCGCGCCGATGCAGGCTTTTTTGACCAGCAATTACTGGGGTTTTTCGAGCAGCGCGGGTTGTCCTACATCGTCGTGGCTCGGCTGACGCTGTGGCTGAAACGCGAGGCCGCCCGGGTCACCGCGTGGCGCGCTTTGGACCAGCACTACGCGGTGGGTGAGTTTTCTTTGCAGCTCTGGGGATGGGATCGCCCGCGCCGCTTCGTGGTGA
Organism: uncultured Acidobacteriota bacterium; assembly: GCA_963843265.1. Classification (GTDB taxonomy): domain Bacteria; phylum Acidobacteriota; class Terriglobia; order Acidiferrales; family UBA7541; genus Acidiferrum. Next base: position 169,010 of record CAWJJR010000017.1, read on the forward strand.
TCCGCGAGCAACTGCGCGCCGAGCACGCCTCGCTGGGGAGAAAATTACCGGAGGTTCCCGGCTACACCTTTCGCGTCTTCGTGACTAACCTCACGGAACCCGGAGAAGAGATCTGGCGCGATTACAACCGCAGGGCGGACATGGAAAACCGCATCGCGGAACTGAAACATGATCTGGCCGCCGATGATTTTTGCTTGCAGGAATTTTTTGCTACCGAGGCGGCCTTCCGCAGCATCTTGCTGCTGTTCAACCTGCTGGGAGAATTTCAGCGGGCTTGTGGCTTCACCAGCTATCGCCAGCCGGCCACGCTGCGCGCCCAAGTATTCCTTTGCGGCGCCCTGCTCGGTCGCGCCGGCCATCGTTTGGTGCTGCATCTGTCCGCCTCTTGGGGCGGCCTCGAGCGGCGCATCCCGCTGTTGGAAAACGTCTTAGCTTACGTCGTCCCAACTTCGCCGAAGTTGCCTTCCGGACTCGCGCCTTGAGCCCAAAATCGATCGGTGAATCTCCACGGAAACGTCTTCAACTTCGGAATTCTGGTTTAGTCACGCTGCATCCGCGTCTCGCGCCTTGCTCGCATCGGTCATCATATTGTTCAAAATGCGAAGAAATTGCCGCAAGTCTTCAGCGGGTCGCAACCTCGCACACCCGGCTCAAATAGCAGAGACCCGATCAGGCGTCTTTGCGGCGCGGTAGATGGCTTCGACTACGGCAATGCTGCGACGGCCTTCGTTTCCGTCGCAGGCGGGCGCTCGGTTTTGCTGAATGGCTGCAAGAAAATCTTCGAGGACGGCTAGGTGTCCGCGGAAATCGCTGACAGCGGCTGAAGAAGCACTTTGGTTTTTGTCCTCAGCTGATTCAGCGAGTCTGGCGAGATCGGTTTCGATCGCCGCTGACGAATTCCGCAGTGTGGCGTCGAGGACGCGATCGTGCTCGAGGATGACAGTACCTTCGCTGCCCGTGATTTCCACGCGACGAGGGTATCCCGGATAAGCGGCAGTACTCGCATAGAAGATCCCCAGAGCGCCGTTCGAAAATTCTAACGTCGCCACTGCTGTGTCCTCCGCTTCGATGTTGTGCAGTAGCGTGGCCGTGCGCGCCTGCACGCGAACAACATCGCCTAGCAGCCACAGTAGTAGATCGATGGTGTGAATGCCCTGATTGATCAGCGCCCCTCCACCATCGAGCGCCAGCGTCCCCCGCCAGCGCGAATTGGCATAGTATTCAGGCGGCCGGTACCACTTCACGCGTGCATCAACGAAGAGCGGTCTGCCGAGCAGTCCTTGATCGAGCCAGGTTTTGAGCTGCCGAATGTGAACCTTGGTCCGGTCTTGAAAAATGACGCCGAGCTGCACGCCCGAGTCTCTTGCAACCTCGATCAGGGCATCCGCTCGTGCCGTGCTGATTTCGATCGGTTTTTCCGTGAGCACATGAAGTCCGCGGCGGGCTGCTGCGATTCCTTGTTCCGCGTGAAGTCCCGAAGGGCTCCCGAGAATCACAAGTTCCATAGGTCGGTGATTCAAGAAAGCGCTGAAGTCCAGATACGGAATGCCGCCATAGTCGCGGCAGAGGCGGCCAATCTTTTCAGCGTTGGTGCCGTGCACAGCCGCGATTTCTACCCCGGGAATAGCGCACGCGGCGCGGGCATGGGTCTCCGAGATATTTCCGCCGCCGATTAAGCCGATGTGGATGGTCATCTGGCCGCGTTTTTCAGTGATATGCAGCGACGAAATCTTTATACGCCGCTTCCGTGGCTTCGGGCGTAAGAATTGCCGATGAAATCAAAATGCGATAGCGGAAAGTCACGCTGGCGTGAGGAGCCAAAGAAAAATTCAACTCCTCCTTCCCATTGCTGAAGACCTTCTCTCCCAAGGGGTTCGCAGCAAACAGCCCATACCCCCGCGCGTGCCAGTAAGTCGGAAAACCAGGATTCTCAGGGTTATCGAGAATGGTGATGGTCACGGGTTCATCGCCGACCATCCCGCTAAGGTTGCACCACCGCCCGCGAGTGCCCCAAGCGGCGTCACCTTTTTTCCCTTCGCTGGTTAAATAAGTCCCGTTCACGCCCGTGTTGTCCAGTTTGGCGACCGTGGTCGGGTGGCCGGTCGCATCGGTGAACACTTCGGGTTTGTCCGAAGGAATTTCCAGCGCGCGGATCACGCGAAGCCCCAGCATTCCGTCTTTCTCATCCGGAAAAGAAACCTTCTCATCTTGTGCTGTCAAAGTCGTAATGCGGTCGACGCTTCGGAAACCCGGCCCGCCGCGAAATACGAAATGCGTGTGCTCCTTAAGCAGGACTTTTTTCTCAAACGTAACCCAATCGGCCGCGACATCCAACTCGCCTTCGTGTTCACCACTTTTCGCGGAAAGTATGGCCCGTTGAACGATCGTCCCCATCTTTGGAGCACGCGCCGCCGGGATAGCATCGGAATTATTCCAGAAATCGATCCCGTTAACGTTTTCATAATTGAACCACAATCCCGCGTGATGCGGATGGTCGATCCGTTCGCCCGCGCGGTGCTCCAGCGGATAGCCACGAGTAATGACCGTGCCTTCCGCAGTGCGCAGCGGATAAAGAACAGGTTTCTTAAGCGTGGTCGGCCAAATATACGACGTGAAGGGCTTCCCATCAATCGAGATGTCAACCCTGCGTTCCGGTTCATGGACAACCACGGAAACGTGATCGTTCGACCGCGGCCCGGCCGCGCTCAGAGCTGTCAGAAAGAGTGCCACGCCGACGAGTATAAGAGACCCAACCGCAATTGGAATACGCATAATTCGCTCCCGTCCCCCAATACGACCTTTCAAATACTATTCCAATACCTGGGAATCGGGTGTTGAGACTTACTAAAGCAATCGTTTATCACTCTTGATTTGACTCGAACGCTTTGGAGCCATAAAAACGGTGCGGGTAGAATTACAAAAATATATATCGAAAGCCAACACTACGAAGGGCGGAGAATGCTCTCCTGCCAGGTGCCATGCGAATCGAATGTCGCTCGGACACTCACGAGAAAATTCCGCGCAAAGGGAAAATGAATGAAAGTGAAAAAGGGTTTGAGGCACTTCGCATGGTTCGTCCTCCTTGGATTTGGCTCCGTGTTTTTGAGCCCCGCGAGCCGGGCCACTGAGACGTTGGAATCCTCCGTCCTCCGCATCGAGTTGAACAGTGCGCCCTATTCCTTCCGCGTGCTTGAGCGCTCAACCGGCGAAGTGTTGCTCTCCGAGACGGGCGGTATCACCTTCACCTCCAATGGCTATACCGTTCGCGCCGTTTCCGACGTCACCAAAACAAACGATGCTATGCGCGCGACTCTTCATCTTGAAGGCACGTCGGTGCCCGCGCAGCTAAGCTTCCGCTTCGTCACCCCAGAGGTTCTGCAAGCGATTTTCACATTTGGAAATGGCGTTCCCGCGGAAATCAAGGAGGAGTTCGCCGACTCCGGCGAACACTATTACGGCATCTGGGAAATGCCCTTCGGCGGCAACATCGACGATCGCGGCGCCGACCACGACTTCATGGGCATCCGCCATCAGCAGGACATCAACTATTCCAGCGCCCGCGCCCCGTTCTACGTAACCTCGAAAAAGTACGGCGTCTACGTCGAGACCACCGCCAAAGGCCACTTCTCGATCGCCCAGGCCGGAAAAACAAATTTCTCCTTTTTCGATAATCAACTCAAATACGACATCATCTACGGCCCCACTTACGCGGATGTTTTCAACCGCTACAACGCCATCGTCGGCCCTTCCATCATGCCTCCCACGTGGGCCTTCGAGAGCATCTGGTGGAGAGACGACTACCACGACGATCTGCGTCGCGCAGCAAATGCCCAGCAAAAAGTGATCGAAGACGCCGACAAACTGCGCGCCCTGCATATCCCGGCAGGTTCAATCTGGCTCGATCGCCCCTATGGAAGCGGCGAAATGGGCTGGGGCAATATGGATTTCGATGCGTCATTCCCCGATCCTCCAAGAATGATCAAGGACCTGCATGACCGCGGTATGAATCTTCTGATCTGGATCGCGAACCGCGCCTGGAACCAGCTCCAGGTCGAAGGCTCGGCGCGCCAATATTTATTCTTTGGCCGTGGCTCGGCCGCTGACATGCGCATTCCCGGCGCCTACGACTGGTTCAAGGACAAACTCAATGAGTACGTCCGGCTAGGCGTAAAGGGATACAAGATCGATCGTGGCGAAGAAGACGAACTTCCGCTTGCCGATGAAAATTTGAACGCCATTCTCTTCCCTAAAATGGCTGCGGAAGGTTTGCGCGATGTCAATGGCAACGATTTCTTCATGTTCACGCGCAATGTCAACGACACCGCGCGCAAATACACCGCCGTCTGGAACGGCGATACGCACAGCACCTTCGCCGGCCTCGAAGTCTCCCTCAAAACCGCACTCCGCAGCGGCGCCATCAATTTCCCCATGTGGGGCTCGGATACCGGCGGCTACATCCGCTTCCCGGACAAAGAATTATTCGCGCGCTGGCTCGAATTCAGCGCCTTCAGCCCGATGATGGAAGTCCTCAACGGCCCAAAGCGCACGATCTGGGATGACTACGACGATGAACTCGTGCAAATCGCGAAAACCTATGCAACCGAGCATCACGATCTAATCCCCTACACGCAATCCTCTCTTTACCAGTCGACGCAGACTGGCATGCCCGTGATGCGAGCCTTGGCTTTTGCATACCCTGCTGACGCCACACTCACCGATACCTGGGACGAATATCTCTACGGAGAAGACATCTTGGTGGCTCCCGTGACCACAGCCGGCGCCACAAGCCGCAAAGTCTATCTACCGGATGGCAAATGGATCGACTACAACGATAAGCACACTGTGTGCGACGGAAAGCAGACCATCATCGCTTCAGCTCCGCTCGGAACGATTCCTCTGTTCGTGCGCGAAGGCGCAATCATTCCGCGCGGCGATATCCTCAAGTCCAGCAACAACTGGGCGGAAAACTGGACCCCGAAACTTCGCATCGAGATTTTCCCCTCTGCCACGATTTCAAGCGAATTTAATTACTTCACGGGAGAGCAGGTCCAGAAAATCACAGCCACGCCAGAAGGCGGTGAATTGAAGGTTCATTTTGGTGATTTGGGCCCCAAAGGCGTTGTCGAAATTTACTGCAAGCATCCTAAGGAAGTGCTGAAAGATGCCAAGAGGCTACGCGAAGGCAGCGACTACAAGTACGATTCCGCGGCGCAAAAACTCACCATCCCATTTAATGGAGCAACAAACCTGGTATTGAAAGGTACACGCAGTTTGTTTAGCCGGTGACGCCGTTCTGAGGGAACTTTCTGCTTTCTCCGCCCATCAATCACTTCCATCGCATGACTTTAGGCAGCTGAGTTGCTAGCCTGCTCGTCAACCAGCGCTGCGCGCAAAAAACTGGCGATGGATTCCGTCAACTTCCGCGGACATTCCGTCTGCGCCGTCGCCAGCGCCAAGCTCCTCGTCAACCGGTGCCCCGCGATCCGAAATTTCTGAAAAAAGTGCGAACGCCCTCGCAGCGCGTGCTCTGGAAGTATGGAATGCCCAAACCCGGATTCTACCAGCCGCTTAACGGCTTCCGTGTCATCCGCCTCCATCAGCACACGCGGCGTCACGCCAATCTCGCTGAAAAACCTGTCGATCACCAGCCGCACATTGCTCCGCTTGGGATACAGCAGAAAAGGTATGCCCGTCAGATCCGAGGCCCGAAGCGTCCCCACGTGCCCGCTGCCCACCTTGTTAGCCGAAGGCCGAACGATCAACAGTTCTTCATCAAAAAGCGGAATCAGCCTCAGGTTGGCTTCGGAAACCGGCAGGGAAATCAGCGCCAAATCAAACCGCCGGTCAAGCAGCCCCGCGACCATCTCCTCCGTGACGCCGACCGTCACGCGAATTTCCGCGTTGGGATAGCGTTTCCGCAACTGCCTCAAGGGACCGCCCAACTGATAAATGAGCGTCGTAACGCCCGTCGCGAAATGAAAAGGCCGCACATCCTTCGCGAGATCGTTTTCAAACAATTGCTGAATCTGGCCCATCATCCGCACGACTTCTTTGGCATGCTCGGCAAGCCGCAACGCCGCCGGAGTTGGAATCAATCTCTTTCCGCGCCTCACAAAAAGTTCCGTGTGCAATTCATCCGCAAGATTGCGCAGTTGCAGACTCACGGCCCCAGGCGAGAGGTGAATTTTTTCCGCCGCCCGCGTCATACTCGGCGAGTCCATCACCGCAAGGAACAGTTCGAGTTGGTGAACGTCCATTTGCTTGCTCCGAAAATTGCCGGCCGGGCCCTCAGCGAACTAGCCTTGGAATCTCCGTCCCTTGCACGCATCGGGGAAAGTGCGTACCGCATTCTACACTGCGGACGGCGGCTCGCGGAATGTTCCGCTCTTCTATCCGGAGAGCTTCATGCGCATCACAGCCGCCTGTTGTCAATTGAGTCTCGCTGAAGCGAATCATCAGTTTTTACGGTTTGACTCCCGGCCCGCCATTTTCTAAAGTTCGCTCTGAAACATGCACATACGTGTGTCTCGGCGCTGGCATCGCGCCGCATCATCCCCAGGAAGGAGCCGTCATGACCACTCAGCCTCAACTCGCCCCCGAAAAGATGATCTTCCGTAAGACCAACGCGCACCTGGGTCGCCATCTTTCCGTCACCCCCGCCAATAGCACGATGCGCCATCTCGCCTACGGCCGCATCCTTCTGGACTCTTCGAAATCCTCAGAATCCTTTTCCACCGGAAATCGTGAGATGGGATTAATCTGCCTTTCTGGCAACGCGGTCCTGCAAGTCGACGGAAAAGAGATCGACCTTGGCCAATACGACGCGATCTACATCCCCCGCGATTCTTCTGTGTCCATTTCCACCCGGGCAAGCGTCGATCTCGCCGAGTTCTCCTCCGACGTCGACAATCTCTATCCTCTCCAAATCGTCCGCTTCGCGGAAATCTCCAAGGACGCCGGTCTCAAATTCACCACCGGCGGTCCCGGCAACACTCGCCACCTGAACATGCTGCTCGCCAAAAACATCCAAGCCGGCAGGCTCGTCGTTGGCTTCACGGAAGCCGAACCCGGAAACTGGACCAGCTGGCCTCCTCATGAACACGCCGCGATGCTCGAAGAAATGTACGTCTATTTCAACATGCCCGATCCCGCGTATGGCATTCAACTCGTCTACAACAACACCGAATATCCCGAACTCGTAACCGTAGTCCGCGATGGCGACGCCGTCCTCATGCCCAGCGGCTATCACCCCAACGTATCCGTTCCCGGCCATCGGATCTGTTTTCTGTGGGCTATGGCCGCTCATCGCGAAGTCGCCGACCGCCAATTCGGCGTCGTTAATGTGCAGCCCGGCTTCAATCAAGGAGCCACCGGCCTGGAAGCCGGTCGCAAAAACTAGTACCTTTCCCACTACAAAATGGACCCAGAGCGCCCTACCTCGCCTGCCAAAGCCTCGCCATCGGCGGCAGACGCGCATCTTTCCACTACATCTTCATTACCCTCCCGTTCCTCTCGCGTCGGCTACTTCCGCTGGGTCATCTGCGCATTGTTGCTCTTCGCCACCACGAAAAGCTACATGGACCGTAACGTCCTGGCGTCTCTGAAGCACACCCTTCAGCCCATCCTCGGTTGGAACGACATTGACTACGGCCACATCGTCGCTGCCTTTCAAATTTGCTATGCCTTCGGCATGCTCCTCGCCGGGCGCCTCGTCGACCGCCTCGGAACTCGAACCGCATTCGCCATTTTCATGTCCGTTTGGAGCGTCGCCGCGATGTCCTACGGCTACGCGCCGACAATTTCCCTGCATGTCGCGCCCGCCTTCGCTTTCTTGCACGGATTGTGGAGCTATTTTCCCGTAGGCCACGGCACCGTCGCCGGTTTCCTGGTCGTGGCTGCCGCCATGGGCTTGGGCCAGTCAGGCTTGTTTCCCGCCAGCATCAAAGCCGTCGCCGAGTGGTTTCCCAAGAAAGAGCGAGCGCTCGCCACAGGCATCTTCAACGCCGGTACGAACCTTGGCGCCAGCATCACCCCATATCTCGTCGCTCTCATTACCATTCAATTTGCCCGCCCCTGGCCGTGGGCCTTCTATATGGTCGGCGCCACCGGCTTTGTCTGGCTAATCTTCTGGCTTCTCATCTACCGCCGTCCCCAGGATCATCCTTCCGTATCGAAGTCCGAACTCGCCTACATCCACTCCGACCCACAAGATCCCGTCGGAGCAAAAGCCAATTGGCTCAAGCTGCTTTCGCACCGCCAAGCCTGGTCGTTTATCCTCGGCAAACTTTTCACCGACCCCATCTGGTGGTTTTGGCTCTTTTGGGTCCCCGACGTGCTCCAGCGGCGCTTCGGCATGTCGCTTTCTCAAATCGTCTGGCCCATCTTGATCATTTATCTTGTCTCGGACGTGGGGAGCGTCCTCGGCGGATGGTCTTCGTCTGCGCTCATCGCCCGCGGATTCACCGTCAACGCAGCCCGCAAGACCGTGATGTTGGTTTGCGCCCTCAGCATCATGCCCGTCTTGTACGCCGTCCGAACCCACAACGCCTGGGTTGCCGTTGCCCTAATCAGCGTGGCCGCCGCCGCCCACCAGGCCTTCTCCGCGAATCTGTTCACATTGCCGTCCGATATGTTCCCCAGGTTTGCAGTGGGCTCAGTCGTCGGAATGGGGGGAGCAGCCGGCGGCTTGGGCGGCTTCATCATCGCCAACACCGTCGGCCATGTGCTCCAAAATACAGGCAGCTACCTGATCCCGTTTATCATCGCCAGTTGCGCCTATTTGGTTGCGCTCGCGCTGATTCATATTCTCTCTCCCCATCTGGAACCCGCTAAAATCGATGGAGCCGCGCAGGCATGAACCCGAATCTAGCCCAGCCGAAAACGACGAGCATCACAAACCGCCGCCTAAAGCGCTGCCTGAGGTGATCCCATGCCTTTGACAATCAAGCCAAAAAAAGACTGCCGCTGGGATATTGTCGCCCTCGGCGAAATCATGCTTCGCTTCGATCCTGGTGACGGCCGCATCTCCACCGCCCGTTCTTTCAACGTCTGCGAAGGTGGCGGCGAATATAACGTCGCTCGCGGCTTGAAACGCTGTTTCGGCTTGGACGCCGCCGTAGTCACGGCTTTTGCCGATGATCCCGTGGGCCGCCTTCTTCAAGATTTCCTCTACGAAGGCGGCGTCGATCAATCTCTCATCCGCTGGGTCGAGCACGATGGCGTCGGCCACTCCGCCCGCAACGGCCTCAATTTCACCGAACGTGGCTTCGGCGTCCGCGCTGCTCTCGGAAGTTACGACCGCGGCCACACCGCCGTCTCCCAATTAAAGCCCGGCGATATCGATTGGGACGAAATCTTTGGCAGGCAAGGTGTTCGCAGTTTTCATACCGGCGGCATTTTCTGCGCTCTCTCCGCCACGACTCCGGAAGTTGCGCTCGAAGCCATGCAGTCCGCCAAGCGCCACGGCACCATTGTTTCTTACGATCTGAATTACCGCGCCTCTCTCTGGAAATCCCACGGCGGAAAAAAATCCGCTCAAGAAGTGAATCGGCGCATCGCTCCCCACGTCGATGTCATGCTCGGCAATGAAGAGGATTTCTCCGCCGCTCTCGGTTTCGAAGTGCCCGGCTTGGACGATCATCTCTCCTCCTTCGAAGCCGAAGGCTTCAAGCAAATGATCGCCAAAGCCGTAAAGGAATATCCCTTCCAGGTCGTTGCCACCACGCTCCGCAAAGCGAAGACCGCCACGCTCAATGATTGGGGCGCTATCTGCTATTGCGATGGAAAATTTTATCAAGCCAAAAACCGCGAAAACCTCGAAATCTTCGATCGCGTCGGCGGCGGCGATTCCTTCGCCTCCGGCCTAATTTACGGCTTCCTAGCCGGGCATGATCCGCAATGGGCCGTCGATTGCGGCGCCGCCCACGGCGCGCTCGCCATGACCACCCCCGGAGACACGAGCATGGCCACGCTCCAGGAAGTCACGCAAGTAATGAAAGGAGTTGGCGCCCGCATCGCGCGCTGACATGAAAACTCCGGAGGTTTTCATCCTCTGGCCGGAAATCAAGATGGATAGGTCAAATGAACAAACAAAAAGTTCGTGAGCGAATCATCGAGGTTGGAATCATCCCGGTAGTTCGCGCCGCTTCCGCCGCAGAAGCATGCCTCGCCGCTGACGCCGTTCGCGCGGGCGGCATCCCCATCGTCGAAATCACCATGACCGTCCCCGGCGCTCTCGAAGTCATCCGCGTATTAGCAGAAAAATGCAGCTCTGACGTCCTCATCGGCGCCGGAACAGTTCTAAACGCGCAATCCGCGCAAAAGTGCCTCGATGCCGGCGCGCAATTTTTGGTCAGCCCCGGCTTCAATCTTCCAACCGTCGATCTAGCCGTCAGGGAAGGGAAGTTGATTATGGCTGGCGCGCTCACTCCCACGGAAATCATGGCCGCCTGGGATGCCGGCGCCGACTTCATAAAAGTTTTCCCCTGCGGCCAGCTAGGCGGAGCCAAATACATAAAAGCCCTAAAAGGCCCATTCCCTCAAATCCCCTTTATTCCCACCGGCGGCGTCAATCTCACCACCGCCGCCGAATTTCTCGAGGCAGGTTCGGTCGCCCTCGGCATCGGCGGCGAATTAGTCCAAGCCCACGCCCTAAAATCCAATCAACCAGAAATCATCATCGAAAACGCCCGAAAATTCCTCGCCATCGTGAAGCAAACCCGCGCTCAAATGGCCGCTCCAGTCGCCGCCAAAAGCATCCACTAGCGCAAGCTATCAATTCCGCATGCGTAGCCGGGAACCGCACCCTGCGCTCCGGAATTATTGATTAACACCGCTAGCCAAAAATCCCCCATCCACCGCCAATACATGCCCCGTCACAAAACTCGCCGCATCCGACGCCAGAAAAATCGCAGCTCCAATCAATTCGTCGAGCTTTCCAAACCTCCGCATCGGCGTCCGCATCAAAAACTCCTTCCCGCGCTCCGTTCCGTCGAGCAACCCCGCGTTTAAGTCCGTGCGAAACACCCCCGGCGCGATCGCGTTCACGCACACGCCCGACGTCGCCCATTCAATCGCCAGCGATTTAGTCAGCGAAGCAACCGCCGCCTTACTCGCGCTATACGCCGCCACCTCAAACAGCGCCACAAACGATGACAGCGACGCAATATTGATAATCCGTCCGTACCCCTTCTCAATCATGTGCCGCCCAATTATTTGGCAAGCTCGTAAAGTCCCATTCAAATTCGTTTCAATAATCCCGTTCCATTCCGCCTCAGGAAAATCCAAGGTCGCCATCCGCTTCGTACGCCCCGCGCTGTTCACCAGAATTTCCACGCTCCCAAATTCGCCGCATGCCGTTTTCAGCAATCTCTCAATGCTCCCGCTATCCGTCACGTCGCAAGTTTGCGCCAACGATCTTCGCCCAAGCCCCACAATCTCTGCCGCCGCCGCCTTCACGTGCTCCTCTCTTCGTCCTGTCGCCACTACGTTCGCCCCCGCCTGCGCCAGTCCGCGCGCAAGCGTCAGCCCGATCCCGCTGGTCCCGCCAATCACGACCGCGGTCTTGTTTGCCAAGTCCAAAGGCAAATAGCTCATGAATCGCTCCTAAGCCGCGCGGTTACACACCGCATCAACTCATTCCCGTTCCACTCGAAATGCCCAGTAATTGTAAAGGTAGCCGCGATTTACGAGCAGCGAATATTCCTAAACGGAAGGTTTACAAGTTTCAATTTGATACTACGCGCCGCCGCACCGAGCCGGACTGCGTAATACGCAAACCAAAAGTCGCCATTTCTGTGTAAAACGGCCCTGTGTGCCCGGGCGTCTGCTTCATCTCACCAGGGCCCGCGATCTGCCCCAAATATCCCAAGCCATCGCGATTCTCAATTCCCCGTCGCTTCAAGGAATATATATCGTAGCACGATACATCATCCGGGGCAACGCTCCGGCAACATATCGCATCACGATATATTGAACCTGTTCGCGCGCCTCCGTGGCTGGGCGGGCCCTTGAGGCCCGGGGAGGCGCGCCGGGGCGGTACCCGGATTTTTTCTCTCCGCCCGGTACCGCCCTGCGGTTCCTCTAACGATTGTCTTTGCCCATGACGGAAACGTTTTCAACAAGGAGAATCCCTAAGATGCTTAAGAGTTTTTTTTGTCCAGTCGTTCTCATGTTTGCCGCCGCCGTATTTTTCTGCGTGGCCCCGTCCTTTGCTCAGTCTTCCATGGAAACTGGCAAGTTGAAAATTCACGTCGAACCTAAGCAGGCCTATGTCTTCGTCGATGGCAAAGCCATCCGCGACGGCAGCCAGACCATCGACCTCGCCGCCGGCGATCACAAAGTCGGCGTTTACAATTACGGCTATCTCCCTAAAATCCAAAATATCCACGTCGGCGCCGGGGAGCGCACTGATCTCAGCGTTCATCTCCAATCTTCCGGCGAAGTTGTCGACGGCCCCTTTGCCTATATCGAGCTAAAAGGCGATCCTCGCGCCGCCGTTCTTCTCAACGGCAAAACGCCCGCCTATTTCGTTGGCCACGTCGACGAATTCAATTGGAGCTGGATTTGGCACCAACGCCTCCTCGTCCACCCCGGCACCTACCAGCTGACCGTCACGCATGAAGGCAACACCATCTGGTCCGGGCCCATCACCGCCGAAGCCGGCCAGCAGGTCGTTGTCTATCTTGACCACAATGGAAAAACGAAAACCAAAGATTGGAAAGAAGGCCTTAACATGCCGCCCCAGCCGCGTTTCCATGCCGGCATCGCCAGCGCCACGGTTCCCGTCGCTCCGGTCTCCGCGCAACTCGCCGCTCAAAATGCTGCTCTCAGCTGCGGCGGTTCCACCATGCTTAACTGGAAATCCGCCAACGCCGTGGACACTTCCATCTCCGGCATCGGCGAAGTCCCGCGTGACGGTGATCGCACCGTTTCTCCCACCGGCAGCACCACCTACGTCCTCACCGCCAAAGGCCCCGGCGGCGATTCCTCGAAATCCATCACCGTCGACGTAAAGATCAAGCCCACCGCATCGCTCTCCCTCAGCGAACCGGTCGTCCACTACCACAAAGTCGGCGACAAAGTTGTCCAGGATGATTCCGCCACGCTCACCTGGTCCGCCTCCAACGCCAATTCCGTCATGGTCTCTCCTTTCGGAAATGTTGCCGACAGCGGTTCCCGTACCGTCACCGCCGATCCCAAGACCGACGCCACCGGCCCCATCAATCAAGACGAAACCTACACGCTCACCACCGCCAACGGCTGCGGCGGCACTACCATCAAAACCGCCACTCTCCAAGTCGTCGGCTCCATCGATCCTCCTCCTCCGATCACGCTCGCGAGCCTTTTCTATCCCACCGCCTATCCCACTCGCCGCCATCCCCAAGCGGGCTTGGTCGCTAGTGAAAAGCAGCAACTCGTCAACATTGCCGCTCACTTCCAAAATTACGTGCCCTACGATCACAAAGGCACTCTGTTAATCGTCGCCCACGCCGATATCCGCGGCTCCAAACATTACAATCAAGCCCTCAGCGAACGCCGCGCCACGTTCATCAGAAACTTCCTGATCGCTCATGGCGTCCCCGCCGACAAAATCGAAATCCGCGCCGACGGCAAACAGAATCAGCTCGCAGAAACTCAAGTCAAACTCCTGCTGAAGCAAGATCCGCAAAAGCCTGAATCCTGGGAAACCCGCCACATGCGAACGACGTGGCTCGCCTATAATCGCCGTGCTGACGTCATTCTCCAGCCCCGCGACATCCAATCCGCCAAGGACTATCCCAACGACGTCACCTCCGCGCGCCTCCTCTGGCAGCGCCCCATGCCCAGCTTCAAGAAAATCCAGAAGGCAGACAAGTTCACGCCTTCTGAACAGTCGATGAGCGCCAGCACGGCTGCTGCCGCCACCGGCAATTGACCTGATCTCTCGAGGTCAATCCATGTGCGGCCCAGCGCTAAACACAAAGGGAACATGCGAGAGCTTCTTTTTGCTCAGCGCGGGGCCGCACGCCACTCTTCCGAATATCGCGCAACCCGCTAGCTGCCTCGCGCTTCTCCAGCTCCCGCCGCACATCTCCGCGGCGCCTCTCCCTCTCGCGCCGTGCATTTCCGCTACGCCTCATCGTTTCCAACTCATTGTAGGGGCGGGGCTTGCCCCGCCCGCCCCAGCTAAATCGCAGAATGTCTTTATAATGTCCGCAAAAGGAGGACACTCATGAAACTCTCTCTAAAGGCGATCACCATATCCGGAGCCCTACTCTGGGGTGGCGCCATCCTGTTGGTAGGATTGATCAACCTCTCGCGCCCAGGCTACGGCCTCAACTTCCTTCAACTAACCAGTTCCGTCTATCCCTGGTTTCATGCGTCCCACAACATCAGCAGCGTGGTAATCGGCACAATCGACGGACTCGTCGACGGCGCTGTCGCCGCCCTGATCTTCGCCGCCCTCTATAACGGCATCGCCAGCCACGAATCTCACACCCCAAGCCAGGGGCAAACCCAAAGCCACGCCTGACTCTCGACCATCGCCTCAGGTCCGGCCCTCCACCGTCGGACCTGAGCCTCATTTAGCCCCGACCTCGTCCCCATCGCATTTGAATCCATCCAACCGCTCCACCCCTCCCCCCATCCGTCGCGACGAAGCCACCGCCCCCACCCAAATCATCCTCGACACCCCCAGCGCCCCGCCCCCAACTGAGGAAGAGCTATGTATATACCCCAGCCACAACCAGTATATGTGCAACAAATGTTACCGCTCAGCGACGCGCCAAAAATCCGATGCGCTAACGAAATGCGCCCTCTTGACACCGGAGCGTCTTGCGCATAGCCTCTCACCAATCAGACAGCAACAAATGTTGCAAAAGCCGCCGCAAAACCCATTGCGGCCCCGGTCGGTGCACAGTATTTCTAGACAGCGAGTGGTTGGAGGACTGAAGAATGAACGCAGTCAAACGGCTCAATTCAGCAATCGACAATCAAAGTATCCGAGGTCCACGGATTCGCGCGGCATTTATTTGCGCAACGCTTGTTTCATTCCTTCTCTTTGGCGCGCCGCCGAAAACCGCGGCGCAGTCCGCGGGC
This sequence comes from uncultured Acidobacteriota bacterium, assembly GCA_963843265.1. GTDB lineage: Bacteria > Acidobacteriota > Terriglobia > Acidiferrales > UBA7541 > Acidiferrum. The sequence continues at coordinate 184,088 of CAWJJR010000017.1, forward strand.
ACCGGTGCTCTCTCCGGCATCGTCACGGATGCTTCCGGCTCCAGCGTCGCTGGCGCCCGGGTCAAAGTCACAAGCCAAAGCTCCGGCGAGGTCCGCACCGTCTCGACGGGCCCCGCTGGTACGTACACCGTTCCAGCGCTTTTGCCAGGTGCCTACCGCGTTGACGTCACCAAAGAAGGCTTCCGTACCTCCACGATTCCCAGCGTTCAAATCGTCGTCACGGAAACGAACACCCTCAACATCAGTCTCGAAGTCGGTCAAGTCGCCGAAAAGGTAATTGTCGAAGCGCAAGTGTCCCAACTCCAGACTGAATCGAGCACTCTCGGTCGCGTCACCACAAGCCAGCAAGTGGAATCATTGCCTCTCGCCGTGCGCAACTACACCCAGATCATTGGTCTTAACCCAGGCGTCTCCGCGGAAATCACCAACGCCGGCGAGCTCGGCCGCGGGGGCGGCGGCAACAACCAGGATCCCACCGTCTCGAACGGAAACTGGGCCTCCGACAACAATTTCGAGATGAACGGTGTCGGCGTCAACGACATCCAACAGAGCGGCCACTTCAGTGCCGGCGTCGCGATTCCCAATCCCGACACCATCCAGGAATTCAAAGTCCAAACCGGCCAATACGATGCCTCTTACGGTCGCAACGCTGGTGCTAGTGTCGACGTCGTGACCAAAGGCGGCACGAACGAGTATCACGGTGCGGCCTGGGAATATTTCCGCAATAACGACATGAATGCCAACACGTTCTTCGGAAACTCCCACAGCCAGCCCAGGCCAATCCTGAAGCAGAACCAGTTTGGTGGAGATTTTGACGGTCCTATTAAAAAGGACAAACTGCAATTCTTCACTTCTTATCAAGGCACCCGCCAGAAGAACGGTCTCGACCCCAACTGTTCTTCAACCATTCAAGAAGCGCCCCTGACCAACGATCGCTCTGCGGCTGCCCTGGGCGCGCTTTTTGCCGGACAGAGTGGAGCTTTGGGCGGCACTGCGATCGCGGCGGACGGCTCCAATATCAATCCCGTGGCTCTCGCTCTATTGAACTTGAAGTTGCCGAATGGAAATTATTTGATGCCTACTCCCCAGACCATTAATCCCAATCTGCCGTTCGATGCCCAAGGTTCTCTTTCGTTCAGCGAAGCCTGCCCCTTTACAGAAGATCAGTTCATGACCAACGCCGACTATGAAATGTCGGCCAAAAGCAAACTCAGCGCTCGCTTCTTCTTTGCGGACAGCGGAATCACCTACACCTTGCCCCAAACCAACCTCACTGGTGGCGGCTCACCTCCAGGCGCTCCCGTCGACATCACCCAGAATTTCCGTAATTTCTCTTTGACACACACTTACATCTTCACGCCCAATCTCCTGAACGAAGCCGAGGTCGCTTACCATCGAATCTACGCGACTTTCCAGCAATCCATCCCTGGCTTCACCTGGTCCCAGGTTGGCGCCAGCGTCGTGCCCTCCGACAACGATTCCCCGGCGATTGCCATTGATGCGGCCGGCCCGACGGGATTGTCACTGGGAGGAAATGGCCAGAGCGTTCACATTACGGAGAACACCTACACGTTTCAAGACACCGTCTCGTGGACCCACGGCAAGCACACCTTTCGTTTTGGCGCTGGTGTCTTGCGCGAACAAAACAATCAGCTTGGGTTTCAATACTTGTCCGGCGAGCTCTTTCTGAGCTGGGCGGATTTCCTACTCGGGCTGCCCGGAACCCCAGTGGCCGATGGAGGAAACGGATCTCCCTATGGGATTAGCAATATGTATGGCTCCCTCGATTTGCTCGGATTGCCGGATCGCGCCTATCGCGATTGGGAGCCCTGGGCCTATGTCCAGGACGATTTCAAGGTAACCAAACACCTGACCCTGAACCTCGGCCTCCGCTACGACCACATCGGCGCCTTCGGCGATGATCTGGGCCGAAATTCGGGTTTTGATCCCTCTCTGGCAGATAGAAATCCCCCTGCCAGCGGCACGATTGCTGGTACGACCCTCCCGAACAACTATGTCGGTACGGTTCCTGCTGGCGCCACGAAACTCGACAATGACTTCGGCATAAATGGCGACGGCCAGAACACTTGGAATCCCCGAGTGGGTTTCGCGTATCAACTGCCCTGGACGCATTGGACACAGGATCGCGTTTTACTCCGCGGCGGCTATGGTGTCTACCATTCACGGTCCACCGGCCAGTCGTTTCTTCAATTGGTCACGGCTCCCCCTTACGGCCAAATCCGCGAATTTATACCGAACGCTATCTATTCAGAGCAGCAGCCTCTGCCGCTGAATGTGCCGACGTTCCCGGCTTTCATCCCTTACTCACCCACCACCGCTAATTCCATTACCTTCTTTGCGCCAAACTTCCGCCCACCAATGATCCAGGAATACAGCCTCGGCATTCAGACCCAGATAACCCCCAGCATGGATCTGGAAGTCGGCTACTCCGGGGCGCGCGGGCTGCATCTTTTCGACGAACGTTCCATCAATCAAGCAGGTCTCGCAAGTCTTGCGGATCCTATCAACGGCCAAACCACGAACACCCTCGCTAACATCCAGGATCGCGTGCCCTTCCCAGGTTTCTCCAGCTCTCTCATGGAACAAATAGGCTCTGACGCCGCGTCCTGGTATAACGCTCTTCTCGTCAGCTTGAACCGGCGCTTCAGCCATGGCCTCCAATTACAGGTTTCATACACCTTCTCCAAAGATCTCTCCACGGCTTACGGGTCTGCGATCGGCGCCAATGGCGGTGAGGCCCTCGGTAATCAGAACAATCTAGCCGATAGTTATGGCCCCGACAACTTCGTTCGTCCCCACCGGATCATCGTGAATTACACCTATCAACTGCCAAAGCCTCACGGTGACAACGCTTTTGTACGGCAAGCCTTCGCAGGCTGGTCCCTTCAGGGTGTCACCACCTTCCAAACTGGACATCTGCTCACAGTGCAATACACCAATCTCGCCAACGTCTATGGCACCACGCTTGACCGCGCCCAACTCTCTGGAACCTGCGCGCCTGGCCAATATGTTACCAGAGGCTCCGTTACTTCCAAGCTGATCGACTATATCAATACCAGCTGCTTCACCACGCCTCCGGTTGTCGGCGACGACGGTGCCGCCACAGCTTTTGGCAATTCTGGTGTCGGCATTCTTCAGGGGCCGAGCGAGCTCAACTTCGATTTTTCCCTGATTAAGCTCTTTCCACTTCGCAAGCTCAGGGAAGGCGCCAACCTCGAGTTTCGTTCGGAGTTCTTCAACATCTTCAACCATCCGCTCTTCCAGGATCCGGACACGACTCTTAACGATGCAACCTTTGGAAGAATTACAAACACCTATGGCAACCCGCGAATTATTCAGTTGGCTTTGAAGCTGACTTTCTAATCCGAGGGCCGCAGCCGCGCCGCGCTCCTATACGAGGTGAACAAGCAAACGAAATTGCAAGATGGGAAAGGGATGGGCCAGAAAACTCAGCCTGCCCACTGCGCTTGTTCTCGGTTTTCTCGCTTGGCGAGACTTGTTGCAAATGCTGAAGCCCATTTCCGCGCGGCCAGAAAACTGGTACCTTGCCTCCTGCACACGGAAAGATGCAAACTGCTTCACGCGGTGCGCTTGTAAAATCGCGAGCGGTGCACCCATGTGAGCCAAATACCAGGAGCGAGAGCGATGGATCATGTAGCAGCGGTGATCGGTGTAGGGTTTGTCGGCAGAGCGCACGTGGATGCTCTGAGGCGTTTGGGAATTCCGATTCGCGGAATCCTCGGCAGCTCGAAAGAACGCGGCGCGGAATCCAGCAAAGCGCTTGGCCTCGAACGCTCCTATGCCTCGCTCGATGAGCTGGCCGCCGATTCCGCCGTCACCTCCGTCCACATCTGCACTCCGAACAACGTGCATTTCGAGCAGTCGAGTAAGCTTCTTCGCGCCGGAAAGCACGTGCTCTGCGAAAAGCCGCTCGCCATGGACTCTCGCGAGTCCGCCATGCTCATCCAAATCGCTAAGGAATCGAAACGCGTCGGCGGCGTCGCCTACAACCTACGCTACTACCCGCTCTGCCAGGAAGCGCGCTCGATGATTCAGAAAGGCGCCATCGGCCAGCCGCACACCGCGCATGGCAGTTTCTTGCAGGACTGGCTGCTTCATCCTACCGATTGGAACTGGCGCCTCGAACAAAAGCTCGGCGGCGAACTTCGCGCCGTCTCGGATATCGGCACGCACGCCATGGATTTGCTGATGTTCCTGACGCGAAAAAAAATCACCGAAGTCTGCGCCGACTTGGCCACCGTGATTCCCGTGCGCCGCAAGCCGCGCGGCCGCGTCGAGACGTTCAAGAAAGCCGATGCCTCGGACTTCGACGAAATGCCCATGACCACCGACGATTACGCCACGCTGCTTCTGCACTTTCAGGACAACTTGCGCGGCGTCGTCACGGTTTCTCAAGTCAGCGCCGGCCACAAAGCGAAGCTGTCGTTTGGCATCGACGGCTCCGAAGGTTCTCTCTGGTGGAACGCCGAGGATCCCAACGTGATGTGGATCGGCCGCCGCGATTCCGCAAACGGCTCGCTGCTCAAGGATCCCGCGCTGATGTCGCCCGAAGCGCGGCGCTACGCCGTCTATCCCGGCGGGCACACCGAAGGCTATCCGGACACGTTCATGCAGCTCTTTCGCGATTTTTACGAGTACATCGAAAAAGGAGATTGGAGCGCGCCTCGAACATTTCCAACCTTTGAAACCGGCCACGATGAAATGCTCTTATGCGACGCCGTCCTGAAGAGCTCGCAAACCAGAGCGTGGGAACAGGTCGAATGGGATTGATGGAGCGCAGGCAATCCTGCCTGCGCTCTACCCGCGCCGCAAGCTACTTCGGCTGCGGGCGGTAATGGTAAGTCAAACTCGGCGGCAAGCGGTCCGAGCGCTCGCGCGTGTTGTATTCCAGTTCGTAGCCAAGATGCTGTGCGTCTTCCGGATATTCTTTTCCCGGAGGATAGGGATACGGAATCATTCCGTGCCGCGGCAGCGGCTCGACGCTGAACGCGTACGCGGCGTAGAAATCGAGATCCTTCTCGAAACCGTTGGCGTAGAAAAAGTAGTCGCGCACCCAACCCGCCGGAAGCGCTGGCAAATTATGCGGATCGAAATCGAGTTTGACGCCTTCGCCAGAGCCGAACACGACAAAGCGATCGTCCACCGTCGTAAGCAAATCCAGAACGTCCCCATAGCGCGTGTAATTACCTTCCGCCCGCGCGTATGGGCCAGTCATGCTGCGATTCGTAAAGGAATAAGTCGTATCGCTCGCCGGATGCAGGCGAATTTCGCGTGGATAGCCAAGGAATGCGAGCGAAGCTTTGGCGAGCGGGATTTCCGAGGCATGAATTTCGCGGACGTTGGGAGTTTGGTCGATGCGAATCGCGTCCCAATAAATTTTTAGATTGGTGACGATGCGAATGCGCCGCGTACCCGGCGGCAATTTGCCGGTGAGGTCGGTGACCATAGTGCGTTCGAGACCCGCGGGGAAGCCCATGTCATCCACCACGCGGACCCATTTATTTTGCGCGTCGAGCGCTTCGACATATGGAGCAATCACTTTTACGCCGGCCTGATCCGCGGCGTACATCGAAGTGGCCATGAAATAGTCCGTGTAGCCGTCGATAATGAGGCGCAACGGCTTCGTTGCGTCCCATTTGCCGAGATCGAGTTCGAGCCAATGCAGTTTCGCGAAGCCGGCAAACGGCAGGCTCTCAAAATCGGTGACGTATTTTCTGTCGCGCTTTGAAATCAGCGGGAGAACGTCGTTTCCATGATCATCCCACGCACCGAGCGGCGGATGCGCGTCCTGGCTGGCAATGATTTTGAACTCCGGGAACGGCGGATTGGAAACGAAACGCTCGTTGGGGAAAACTTCGTAAGCTGAAGGATGATCGATGGCGAGCAAGCGGAGCTGATCCATATACACGGTTTCTTCCATCGGCTCCATGAAACGGAAACTCAGCATGCCGTCAAGCGGACGAACGCTTTTGGCGTCGACTTTTAAATATTCATCAGGATCGGGAACGTCGCGCTCGGCAACGCCGTGCTCGCCTGGGCCGACCCAATGGCCGACGACGCCAGGGCCGATCATGTCCGCGATAAATTCGTACTCCTTGCCGTTCCAGGAAAATAGAACGGGGCAAGAACTGCCGCGGCGGTCGAGCTCGGCGATCGATTGCATTTTGTCGGCGGCGAGATTGATTTCATCCTGCGGAACGCCGGTGGGCCAAAGCAGCCGAACGACTTCGGCGTTATGCTCGTTGTCGAGTCCGGCAAGAATCGCGGGCGCGTTTTGTCCGAGATAGCCGCTCGCGCCTTGCACTTCCCACTTCTGATAAAGCGCGCCGGCGTAGAGTTCCACTTTTGTGCCAATGGCGCTCTTATTGTCGGCGAGCGGCTTGAAGTCGATGCTCATCCAATTGTGCTGATTGGCGCCTTCGTTCTTTAGAACGATGGGCGGACCGCCGAGCTGAGTGACGATGAGGTCGGCGCTGCCGTTGCCGTTCAAATCGGCGACGGCGATGGCGCGGGGCTGGGTAATCTTTACGGAATCGAGGCTCGATACTTTGGTGTAGTCGGACCAACCCCGCGCGCCGAGATTGCGCAGGAGCCGGATTTCACCTCCAGTTTTCGTCTCGCCTACCGCGACGAGATCAACCCAGCCGTCATTGTCGTAGTCAATTGCAGAAATTCCCCAGCCGCGTTGCCAGCCGAAATCGGGGAGAGGAACGCGTTCGAGATGTTTGCCATCGACGTTGCGCCACAGGCTGATGCCGGGAGCGCCGACGTGAGTGAAAGCGAGATCCATCCAGCCATCTTTATCGAAATCAAACGCGACGACGCCCACAGCGGGCGGAAGATTTTCTTTTTTGAAGTCGATAGCAGTGGACGGCGTGAATTTTCCCTCGCGAGGATTGAGAAGAATCGACGCGCCGTTACTGCCGCCGGCGATCACGAAATCGATGGCGCGGTCGCTGTTGAAATCCGTGGTCACGAGGCCTGCGCCGGTGGCGTCGAAGCCGAGAGCGGTTTCGGTGGAGACGTCGGTAAACGTGCTGTTACCGTTGTTGCGCCAGAGAACGTTGTGCGCTGCCACCCCGGACGTGGCGGCAGCCGTGGGTTGCATGGTGATGTAGAGATCGAGGTCGCCGTCGTGGTCGTAGTCGACAAAGGTCACGCCGACGCAGCCAGGCTCGCGGCGGATTCCCACTTTCTCGGTGACGTCGGCAAATTTTCCGCCGCCATCGTTGTGGAGGAGATGGACGCCGTCGCCGAAGCACACGGCGAGATCAGTGTGGCCGTCGTCGTCGTAGTCACCAGCTGCACACCCAAGGCCACTGCCTGTGTGCTCGAGGCCGGACTCTTTGGTGACATCGGCGAATTTGCCGTTGCCGAGATTGCGGAGCAAGCGGCTCGTCCCATCCGCTGATGCGCTGACGAGGAAGAGATCAGGTTTGCCGTCGCCGTCATAATCGAAGAAGCATGCGCCGGTGCTCGGACCGATTGGTGTGGAAGGGGCCGCTGCTCGTTCAACTATTTCCGACATCGGGCCCGGCACGAAGCGGACGGGAATTGCAGGCGGAGCGTTTTGTGCGGAGCTGCGCGGGAGTTCGGCGAGAGAGAGCCGGCCCTGATCGCCGTAAGCCGCGCCGAAGGGCGAGCCGAGATGCTCGGCAGTTATCTTCTGGAATTTGGCGAGATGCTCGCGGGCGGCGGCGGCGTTGCCGCTGCGCTGGTAGGCACGGGCGAGGCCGAATTCGGCGGATGCGTGATAGGGAAAGAGAGCAAGAGCTTTTTGGAATGCGGCGATGGCTGCGTCGTAATGCTGAAGCTGAGAGTCGAGATAGCCGACGAAATACCAGGGGTCGGCTTCGTTCACGAGTTGCGTAACGCGCGTGAAGGCTTCGACGCCTTTTTCCGCGTCGCCGAGATCCTTGTAGACGAGGCCGAGGTTGTACCAGGCGAAGGGGTCCTTGGACAGTTTTTCAGCAGCGGCGGCGAGGGCGGTCCGTGCGGGCTCGAGCTTTTGCTGGGCAAGAAGAGAGATGCCGAGATTGAGGCGCGCGACGTCGAATTGCGGGTCGGCGGCCAGGGATTTTTCGAAAAGCTTTTCGGCGTCGGCGGGGCGCTGCTGATTCATGTAAGCCACGCCGAGTGTGTTGAGGCGATAAGCTTCGGCGGGGTCGAGGTGCGCCGCGTTTTTTTGCGCGGCTGTGGATGGCGACGGCGATTGCGCCGCGTGCGAGTGAAAAAAAATCGCCGCGAGAAAGAAGGCCGATAAACAAATGATGAATACCGGAGCACGCCGAAGGGGAGCTTGCATCAGGCTACTGTCCTGTCCGCGCGAAGTGTGGCCGGCGCTTGTGGCCGCGTAGCGGAGCACTTGAGATTTTGTGCGCTCGTCGAGACATCGTCAATCGCCATCGGTCTAAGGAGTGGAGACGAGCGGCATCTCGATGAAGCTGGCGTCGCTGGCGGAGTGGTAGATGCGCTGGGTGGCTCTACGGTAGTCGGAGGGCTTGGCCCAGAAAATGTTGGGGACGAAAGTTTGCGGGTTGCGGTCGTAGAGGGGGAACCAGCTGGATTGGATTTGAACCATGATGCGATGGCCGGGGAGAAAGACGTGGTTGGCATTGGGTAAGGCGAAACGATAGAGCAGCGGTTCATTCGAGGCGATGGGATGAGGAGTCTCGAAGCTTTCGCGGTAGCGGCCGCGGAAAATGTCGGCGGAGATCATCAGTTGAAAGCCACCGAGATTGGGCTGAGCAGCGACTTCATCGGGATAAACGTCGATGAGTTTGACGACCCAGTCAGAGTCGGTGCCGCTGGTGGAAGCGATGATGTTGGCGACGGGCTGGCCGCTGATTTTCATGGGTGAAGTGAGGACATCGGAGGTGAAGACGAGAACGTCGGGGCGGCCCGAGGCTTCGACTTGGTTGTCGACGAGCCACTCGGACCAGGTGAGGTCGGGAGTGTAGCCCATGGGTTGGCTGGGGCGTGCGCGAAAGGGAACAGGCTTGGCGGGATCGGAGACGTATTCGTCGAAGGGCGCGTCGGCGGCTTGCGGGGCGGACATGCTGAGTTTCAAGCCGGCTTTGAGATAGAGCGGAGTGGGTTTAGGCGGGCAGCCGGTGGAGCAGCCAGCGGGCCAAGAGGGAAGGCGAAGCCAAACATCTTTGCCGGTTTCGTAGGCGGAGACGGGAGCGATATCGGCTTTAGGAGCGCCGTCTATCAGATATTGGGCGAGGAAGGGCCGAAGGATGTGCTGGCGGAAATACAGGCCGGTGTCGCTCCCGAATTTCAGAGCGCCGAGGGAGCTGGCGTCTTCAATTTCCTGGCCGTGATGCCACGGGCCCATCACCAGATAGACTTTGTCGTTGCCCGTGTCTTTAGGTTTGATGGCTTTGTAGACGGCCATCGCGCCGTAGATGTCTTCCTGATCCCAGAGACTATGGACGAGCATGACGGGAACCTTGAGAGGCTCTTTGGCGAGGATTTTGTCGACGGCTTGATCGCGCCACCAAGAATCGTAGCTGGGATGCTCGAGAATTTTGCGCCAGAAGCCCATTTGTTCGAGACCGTGACGTCGGCCTAGCTCGCCGGCTGAGACCGCGTCCATATAAACATCGTAATCGTCGAAATGATCGGTCCACCATTTGACAGAGTTGTCGCGCGTGCCTTCCTGCTCGTAGATGTAGGGCATGTTCTGTTGGCGGAAGGCACCGTAGTGGAACCAATCGTCGCCCATCCAGCCATCGACCATGGGATTCATGGGGACGGAAACTTTGAGCGCGGGATGCGGGTTGACGAGAGCCATGAGCGGGAGAAAGCCATCGTAAGAAATGCCGAGGATACCGACTTTGCCGTTGGTTTCGGGAATGTTTTTGATGAGCCAATCGATGGTGTCGTAGGTGTCGGTGGAATTGTCGATGGGCGTGGGATTGAGCGGGCCGTGGAGCGGGCGATTCATGACGTAGTCGCCTTCAGAACCGTACTTGCCGCGAACGTCCTGGACGACCCGGATGTAGCCGTCTTCAACGATGACATCGTTGGCGTTGTCGTAGCCTTCGAGGATGGGGCCGAGGTGGGAGCTGGGTGCGTGAGAAGTCATCGAGGTGGCGTCGTAGGGCGTACGGGTGAGGAGGATGGGAGCGTTACGAGCACCCTTGGGAATGAGGATGACGGTGTGGAGCTTGACGCGGTCGCGCATGGGGATCATGACGTCGCGGCGGGTGTAGTTGAACGTGTCGGTGACGGGCTGGAGTTGCGCAGGCGTTTCGCTCGGCAGCGTGGCGGTGGATTGCGCGAACGCGGATGGAGAGAGAAAAAGGACAGAAAGCGCGGCGAGGCAGGAAGTCTTTCGTGCGTGGTGAAGCGAAAGCGTCATGAATCATTCCCCTATTTGGTCCGTGGAGCAGAGGAAGTATACAGAGGCGAACCGAGGCATGCCAGCGGCCGCATGGACAACTCGAATGGCAAAGGGGAGCGGATTTTGGTTAACCATAACGAGGCCCTACCCCCGGTTTTTTTGTAAACACTCATGGCTCTGTTGACATCCTGCGGAGGGAGCAAATGCCTGAGGCGGTAGAGGTTGTAGGTAAGACCGAGCAACAGGGCCTGACGGATCTGGATGGCCAAGCTGCGCCCGGGTGCACGTGAGGAGAGCTTGCGTTTAATGACCGAGAAGATGGTTTCGATCTTGGCGCGTTGCCGGTAGGGTTTTTTCGGGAAGGCGCGGAACATCTGATTCCGAATGGTGCCTTGGGGAATACCCCGGCGCTTGGCAGGAATGATGCTCCGAGCTCCCAGGCGCTGCCGAATGTATTCGTGGTTGGGTTCCGAGTCGAACTCCGCATCCGCCAGCACCAGGCCAATGGGCGCGCCTCGAGCTGCCACGTCCAGCAATCCTGGCAGGGCGCGCACGTCAGATCCGGGTCCTTGATGCGCCCGTTGCGCCAGCAAAATTTGTTGCTGCACATCCACCACAATCACCCACTTCAACCAACGGCGATGCCGCGAACTGTGCTCTGCGTGCTGTTCCATGCGCCGTACAAAGAAGGTGCTGACGGAATTGTAGGACAGTCCGGTGCCATCGATGGCGGCAGAAACGGGCCGACGCCGGCGTGCACGCAAGCGACGCACCGTTTCGCTCAGTCCGCGCTCCAAGGTGTCGTCGTCCAGTCGCCGCAGAAAACGGTACAGCGTGGTGTAGTCCGGCACGGCCTGCAATTTCAGTGCGCTGCGCAATTCTTGGTGCTCGCGCAAGCGCGTCTCGGCCTCGCGAAAGGTCCAGTCTTCGAAGCGCATCAGGCACAGCACCGCCAACAACTGCGGCTGGGTGAACTGGTGTTTGCTGAAGCGCGTGCGGTAGGGCGGCAAAACCTGCGTGGCTACTTGCAGCGCCACGCGAGCAATGGGCAGGAGTCCAACTTCGGCCATCGTCCCTCCTGCCCCATCAGAAAACACCTCTGGACCCTACTTGTCGACTCCTCGAAACACAACCTGTGCCGAGGATGTCAACAGAGCCAACACTCATTCCAAGGGAGATGAAAGGCTTTGTTTTGATACAGTTTTGTAAGGGCAATAATATACTTGACTCAGTGAAGTAAGCGAGCCACGATACCGGTCCCTCTCCCCTCAAGGCGCGCGGTTCCACTACAATGCTGCGGGGGCTAAAGTGGTGCTAGCTCGCGTCCGTGATTTCATGCGGTTTCTGGCTATATCCTTGTCATGAAAAGCAAAAAGAGTACGGAATACAAGACTTTTGAGAATCTGACGCGGCAATTAGTCGCCGTTCCGCATGGCCAGGTAAAAGCCAAGCTGGACGCTGAGAAGAAAGCGAAAGAGCGGAAGAAGGCTAGGAAATCCTCCGCTTCCTGCAGGTAGTCTAGTTGGGCAGGCTAGGCATCGCAGCGACCTTGCCGGTCAGTTCGGCATAGGTCAGGCGCTTTCCGAGGAGGTGCGAGGCAACCTGCTCAAATCGAAGTCCATCGTGAGCAAGTTCCCGAAAGTTATACCGGAACACCTGTTCATCCAGATACCGGAACAAGTGGAAAGGTTCCACGCTCACGTAGGTTCCCTTGATTCCACGCTTGAGCAAACTCCAGAAGTTTTCGAGTCCGTTGGTGTGAATCTGTCCATCAACGTAAGACTCAGCATGGTCAATGACTTGGTGGGCGAAAGTGGGCTTCAAGTCCTGATAGGACAGGAGGGCATCGGAATAGATAGCGCTGCCGGCGGCGACGTGCTTGTTAATCTCGCCATGCAAGGCTTTCTTTTTCCGGTTAGGAACGACCGCTGCCCGGACTTCCCCGCCACGTTCTAGAATACCGAAGATGGGAGTCTTGTCCTTGGTGCCCGTTTCCGTAATTCGGCGACGGTGTTTATCGGCGTGCATGAATCGCGCAGCGCCACCGACAAAGGTTTCGTCTACTTCGACTTCGCTACCGGGACCACCGAGCTTCATAAACGAGCGGGCTTGCATCGCGAGCCGAATGCGATGGAGCATGAACCATGCGGATTTCTGAGTGACGCCGAGAGCGCGGGCTACTTCGTAGGAACTTATTCCGTTCTTGCAGTTAGCAATCATCCAGATAGCGATGAGCCACTTGTCCAAGGGCAGGGCAGAATCTTCAAAGATAGTCCCGATCTTGACGCTGAACTGTTTCTTGGGGTGCTGGCTCTTGCATTCCCACATCCGGCGAGTAGAAATAAAGCGCACATCATCCCGGCCACAAGCAGGGCACTCGACGCCATTGGGCCAGCGGCACGCAACCATGAATTTGAGACCGTTGTCCACGTCTGCAAAGTAGACCATAGCTTGCTGGAGAGTCTTTGGTTTGGCGCTCATGGCGTTCCTCACTCTCAAAACTCTACCAGAAACGCCTTACTGAGTCAAGTATATTACTGCCTTTGTAAGTGTTGATTCTGAACGGCTTGCGGGAGGGCTGAAATTATAAAAAGGTAACGGGCGAAGGCTGCGAGAGAGCAGGTTGCAAAGCCGAGAGAGAAACCGGGCTGGAACCCAAAATTCACATTGCATATTACCACAGGTCTGTTTAACTTGTCAAATCATTTGTTCTGTAGTAATGATTCGAACGGCGTGCGCATGCGGCGTAAGTTGGTGAGGCGATTGGGGATGCACGGAATTCGGCGCTCGAAAATTGGCAAATTGGCCGAGGCTAGGTTTTAGTGGCGGCAGTGCCGAGGGCGCGGGATATGGCGCTCAGAGGGAAAGAAGGCTGGCAACTGATTCTGCTCCTAGGACTTCCCCCTTGAGAAAGTTCCTATTCGCAACCCAGCGCATCGGGTACCTTTATCCTGCGAGCGCTCAGAAAGTGAAAGTGGACGCTGACTAAGGCGTCCACCCCACGGAGTGCTTTTTACTGCGAGCAGCTGTCGCTCACCATTTTCAGATCCGAAACGTCCAGCCGAGTCGTTGCCGATGCGGCAGAACCGTCTGTGGATTCTGTGGTGACTGCAGTACCGGTGAGGGATACCGTCTCGCCCACATGCTTTGCGATGTCCACGGTCTTGCTGCTTACATCCCAGCCTTTACCGTCTTTTGCAGTGAGAAGGAACACGTCTGTGGTCGCGCCATTGTGGAGGCAACCAGCAACCGTGACCGTGGCGCTGGACCTTTCCTTTGCCTGGTGAGAAGTTGCCGTCGCAGCCAGAGCAGTGGAGCCGAGTGCAAACGCCAGTACCAGAAGACCCGTAGTAAATTTCATTTTCATGTTTATCTCCATCGATTCAAAGTTATTCGCCAGAATTCTCATTTTGGACTCGAGAGTCGCTGAGCTTGCCCAAGAACGTCCAGTCTGAAATCCCGATGGAGAGAGGGTAGGAGACATTTCGGGTCGTGTCTGTTCAAATTGGGGCACTTTGGCGGTTTGATGTTCCCTTTTGGAAGAGAATTGGCGCTCAGTAGGGGCGCGGAGCGCTGACGGAAGCTCCTGGGATTCAAATGGTTGTGTTAGCGCGCGACCACTCACCGGAAACGTCCCCGATATCCCCCGATTTCCTTCCGCCGGTCAGCCAATCTATTTTGCAGAGCTTCCTCGGGAGCTTGACCCTAGGGGTGCGTGCAAATACGCTCGAACGTATGACTCGGGACAAAATCATTTTTGGAACGATTGCGGAGATTGCTGCGGGCTATCGCGAGAAGAAGTTTTCGCCGGTGGAGGTGGTGAAAGCTCACCTGGAGCGAACAGCGCAGCTCCAGCCGAAATTAAACGCGTTTGTGCATCTCGATGCGGAGAGCGCGCTGGAGCAGGCGAACGCGGCGACGAAGGCGGTGATACGTGGGGACATCGCAAGCAACAGGCGACTGCATGGAATTCCGCTGACGGTGAAGAGCTGTATTGATGTGGCGGGATGGCCGACGGCGGCGGGGTCGTTGATGCGCAAGGATTATGTGGCGGCTGCTGATGCGCCGTTGGTGGCGCGGCTGCGAGGCGCAGGGGCAATACTGTTGGGGAATACGAATACGGCGGAATATTTGATGGCTTACGAGACGGATAATTCTTTGAGCGGGAAGACGAGCAATCCTTGGGATTTGGAACGTTCGTCGGGCGGGTCGAGCGGCGGCGAGGCGGCGGCGATTGCGTCGGGATGCTCGATGGGAGGAGTGGGGAGCGATGGGGGCGGGTCGGTGCGCGTGCCGGCACATTTTTGTGGGATTTGCGGATTGAAGCCGACGCCGGGGCGGATTCCTTCTACGGGACATTTTCCGCCCGGAGGAGGGGCGTTTGGTTGGATTGGGGTGGTTGGGCCGATGGCGCGGACGATTGCGGATGTGCGGGCTCTGTTTGAAGTGATGGCGGGCCCGGATGCGGGAGATGCGCTTTCGGCGCCGGTGCCGATTCGGACCGTTGGGGAAAAAGAAATTCGGGGATTGCTAGTCGGGATCTTGGAAAGCGACGCTTTGGGGAAGGCCACTTCGGAAACGAACGCGGCGGTGGAACGAGCCGCGAGAATCTTGGGCGAGCAGGGATTTTTAGTGGAGAAGAAGACATTGAGCGGGCTGGAGCGGGCGATTGAAGTGTGGTGGTATTTTTTTGGGCCGGTGATCGCGGACGCGATTAAGAAGGGAGCGGCGGGGCAAGAAGAATTGATGAGCCCGATGCTGCGGGAGTATGTGGCGCTGTCGACAGCGGGGGCTTCCTTAACTTACGACGGTTTGCTGATGGCCTGCGCGGAACGTGATGCGATTCGCGAGGAGATTTTGCGACAGATGGAGGAAGTGACCGTTTTGGTGTCGCCGGTTTCGGCGGGGCCGGCGTTTAGACATGGAGAAGGGAATTGGCGGCGCGGCGAGCGGGAAAATTATCGAGATACGATGCGGTACTCGCAGTGGTTGAATTTGGCGGGATTTCCCGGAGCGGTTGTGCCGATGGCATTATCGGCGGAGAAATTGCCGATTGGGGTGCAGGTAATTGGACGGCCTTACGAAGAGGAGTTGGTGTTGGCGGTTGCGGAAGCGGTCGAACGGGGACGTGGTACGTGGCAGGCGCCGAACATTTAGCTAGCACGAACCGAAAAAAGCGCCCAGGTAGTTGGCGCTCAGGCATACCACGCGGGCGGGGCAAGCCCCGCCCCTACGAGCGCATGGCACGGATTAGGGTTGCGGTGGCTCTCTCAATTCAGGATTTGGCACGGGGGCGTCGGCGTACTTTTGACGCTGTTTGTTCAGGCTGGCGTTGACCAGCTTTTGTGAGGTGGCGAGTTCGGCTTGCGCTTCTTCGCGGCGGCCCAGGCGGAGCAGGACCTGGCCGCGGATGTAGTGAATATTTTGATTGTCGGGCGCGAGCTTTTCGGCGGAATTCAGGAAGGTGAGGGCTTCGCGATTTTTGCCTTGGCGCTGATAGAGGCGGCCCATCTCGAGCAGAGAAACGGGCATGCGGGGATTGTAGCGCAGGGCTTCGCGGAAGGAGCGCTCGGCTTCGTCGTCTTTTTGTGATTGAAGATAGAGCAAGCCGAGTTGCTCGTAATTGTCTGGGAGATCGGGCTCGATGGCGATGTCTTTGCGAAATTCGGCTTCGGCGCGGGCGGTGTCCTGCTTCTTCATGTAAGCGAGTCCAAGACTAAAGTGCACGAAGGGCAACGAGGAGTTTCCGGACGCGGCGAGTTCCAGCTCGGAGATGGCTTTGTCCGGTTCTTCGCGATTGAGATAGGCCTTGCCGAGGATGAGATGAAACTCGGGAGACTGGCCGCCGATTTCGACCAGGCGGTAGAGTGCTTTTTCGTCGAGATCACTTTTGCCGGAGCTGTGAGCGGCGATGTCGAGCACGTAGAGATAAGTGACGTCGTTCGACAATTGGGGCCAGAGGGGCTCGAGAGTGGAGACGGCATCGGCATAGTGTTCGGTGAAGACTTGGCAGAGGCCTAGGAGGTAGCGAGGTTGCTGGGAGTCGGGCTGATCGCGGACGACGGAAGACAAAGGAGCGATAGCGGCTGCGTAATCGCCGCGGCGGTAATTGACGAGGCCGATGTTGAGGCGTATGCCGGACATTTTTGGTTCGAGCTTCTCGGCTTTTTGGAGAAGGGAAAGGGCGTGGTCCCATTCTTTGCGGCGCATGGCGATTACGCCGAGATTGGCGTAGGCGGCGCCGGACTGCGGATCAACAGAGAGAACGCGGCGGAAAGCGGTTTCGGCGGTCGCCAGGTCGCCGGATTGGAGAGCGGCTTGGCCCACTGCAAACGAAGCTCGAGGATCGAGAGCGGAGAGGCGGTTTGCGTCTTGTGAAGTAGATTGCCGGGGTGGCGGAGTGGCGGCGTTGCCGGCAGGCGGCGGCAATAGCAAGCTACCAAGAACGAAAAGCTGAGCGACGGATCGAGATGTGGCGAAACGGGGGCGGAAACGATTAGACATTGTTCGGTAGTGTCCGGCAGAGCGAGGCGGAATTCAAGCGGCGGGGCAGGAGTTGGCCGGGTTGAGCACGCTGTGGGCAATTCGGACTCAAGCCGGAGAACAGCTTGATTTTCAGCTTGACACCAACGGGGCAATGCTTTATTAATCCGATTTAATAAGTGACATTGGTGCGTTTCCGTACGTCGAGTGGTGAGGGCTGTCTCCGATGAGTTGCCTTCTGCAAGCGGCAGGTATAGGGGTGCCCGCTGTAGCAGGCGCAGTTGTGCCCACACTAGGCCGGTTATTCATTTCAAAAATCTTCCGGAGGTAGCAAAGTGAAGGGACACATTTACAATTTTATTCCTTCTCGGATTCTGAAGAACCTGCCCAAGGTGGCTCGGCTGCTGGCTTGCGCGATGCTCGCGATGCTTTGCACCGTGCATGTTGCGAAGGCGCAAGACACGGGGTACATCAGCGGCACGGTGACGGATAAGACGGGAGCGGCCGTTGCCGGAGCGGACGTGGTGGTTTCCAGCACAATAGGAAGCGCGACCCACGAGACGACGACGAACGCAGACGGCGTATTCGTCGTCGCGGGTTTGCCCGGTGGCACTTACGACATCGTAGTGACGGCCAAGGGCTTTCAGAAATTCACAGCACAAAAAGTAGTTTTGGATGTCGCGCGGAAAATCCATGTGGATATTCCGCTCACGGTTGGCGCGGTCACAGAGGAGGTTGTGGTGACAGGCGAGAGCGTGGCTCAGGTAGACACGCAATCCTCTGCCCTGAGCGACACAATCACTGGCAAGCAGGTGAATAACCTCGTCTTGAATGGCCGCAACTTCACGCAACTGGTGACCCTGTCGCCCGGTGTCGTCAACCAGACTGGTACGGATGAGGGCAAGGTAGGGGTATACGGCAACGTGGCTTTCAGCATGAACGGAGGCCGAACCGAGTACAACAACTGGGAATTGGACGGCGGCGATAACATGGATAACGGCAGCAATGCGACGTTGAACGTCTACCCAAATCCCGAAGCAATCGCCGAATTTAAGGTGCTTACCTCCAACTATGGTGCGCAGTACGGGCGCAACGGTTCGGGTACGGTAGAAGTCGAGACCAAGTCTGGCGGCACTACTTTCCATGGGAGCGCATTCGAATACTTACGCAATGCATATTTTAATGCGCGATCCTGGGAACAGGGAGCAGACCCTACACAGCCCAAGGGCCCATATAACAAGAACGATTGGGGTTATACGTTCGGCGGACCGGTGTACATACCCAACCACTACAATTCTGACAAGAAGAAAACCTTTGTCTTCTGGTCGCAAGAATGGCGCCATGAGAATAGCTCGACCACCATTTTGCAAAATGTTCCGTCCGACGCCGAGCGGAGCGGAAATTTCGCCGATCTTTGCCCAACTCCGACCGTGAACGGCGTTCCAGGTAATTTTAACGATTGCCCGACGGGCCCCCAGGTATCATCCGGCTACACGGTGACGCCCACATCCGTTGGAACGGCACTCCTCGCAATCATCCCTCAAGCCAACACGACAAACGGCGGATTCCCAGCAGTCACGGAAACTGTTGCGAGCCCAACCACCTGGCGCGAAGAGCTAGTGCGGGTGGACCAAAATCTGGGCGATAAATACCGTTTTACATTTCGTTACATACACGATTCTTGGCAGACCTCCGTGCCGAATGCGCTGTGGGGCAATGGGACCAGCTTCGAGAATGTGACAACCAACTTCGTGGGACCTGGCTCAAGCTTCGTGGCCCGCCTGAACGCAAATTTTACCCCCACGTTGCTGAATGAGTTTGTGGCCAGCTATACGGCGGATCATATCACTCTGACCGCTGGCGGCCCTGTGGGCCTGCCCGCGGGGTTTTCGATGGGCTCTATATTCAACAACGGCTTCGGCGGAAAGCTTCCCGCCATATCCGTGGGGAGCAACGCCGCGTATGGAGGAACCTTCACGTCGGACACGGGGTATTTTCCCTGGCACAATGCCAACCCCACATACACGTATCGTGACAACGTGACGAAGATTCTTGGCCAGCACACCCTCACCTTCGGAGCCTACGCTGCATTCGCACAAAAGAACGAGGGGAACTCACCCTATGTCCAAGGCATATTGACTTTTGACTCCGGCGCTACAGCGGTTACGACGGGAAATGCCTTTGCCGATCTGCTGGTGGGAAACATCGCGAGTTACCAGCAAACGACCGAAGAGACGCAGTATTACAACCGGTACAAAATCGTCGAACCCTATTTCCAGGACGACTGGCGCGTCACCAAGCGACTTACCCTGAACCTCGGTTTGCGCGTCAGCTTATTTGGAACGTATCGCGAAAAATACCAGCAGGCATACAACTTTAACCCGAGCGCTTTCGTCGCCGGCGGTTCGCCTGCGATTGACCCCAATTCGGGAGCCTTTATACCGGGAGCCGGGAATCCATTCAACGGCATCGTGCAGTGCGGCGGGTCAGGAGGAACTTCTGCCATCCCAGGCGCCGTTCTTTCACAGTTCCCGGCAGCAACCGTGGGAGCTTCGTCGAACGCCGGCTGTTTGCAGGGGCACCTCTTCAACCCGGCTCCTCGAATCGGATTTGCATTTGATCCCAAGGGTGACGGCAAGATGGCCATTCGCGGCGGCTACGGGATCTTCTACGAACATACGAACGGCAACGAGGGAAACTCGGAATCGCTGGAAGGTTCCGCCCCGCTCGTGCTTACGGCTGCACAATCCAACGTCACCGGCTATCAAAATATCGGCGCTGCCAGCGGTCCTGTACCGCTCTTCCCGCTTACGGTCGTATCCATTCCGAACAAGGCACAATGGCCGTACGTCCAGCAATGGAACTTGAACGTCGAAAAGGAGCTACCGTCCCACTTTATTCTCTCGGTGGCATATGTCGCGAGCAAAGGCACGCACCTGACCCTGCTCAGCGATGGCAATCAGCTTCTCCCACTTCCTGCTTCGCAAAATCCGTTCGGGGTTGGGGAGACACTGTACAACACAGGCCTATTGGAACCGGACCCCGTGACGGGGAATCCTTCTCCCGTTGGTGCTTGCGCCGGCTCGGATCCGAATCCGGTCCTAAACCCAGGAGCGCCGTGGGCGGCAGGTCAGACTGTGTTCGGAACCGGTGGACCGCTGAACGCCGCGGCCGCTAATAACCTCAACGTTGCTTGTGGGCTGATTCCAACTGCGAATACGCTGCGCACGGCGTACCCAGGTTACGGCGACATCAACACGCTCAGGAATGCGGCGAACTCGATTTACAATTCTCTACAAGTTTCGGCCAAGCGAACTGTTGGTGATCTTACGGTGAGTCTTGCCTACACGTACAGCCACTCGATTGACGACTCTTCGGACCGCGGCGACGCTGCCTTCGTGAACGCATACGACTACGCGGCCAACAGAGCCAATTCCACGTTCGACATGCGTCATAACTTCGCGCTCAGCTACGTTTATGCGCTGCCTCTTTTCAAGAGCGCGACAGGGCTGAAGCAGGCGCTACTCGGTGGATGGCAGGTCTCGGGCATCACCGTCGCGCAGTCCGGTACGCCGTTCAGTGCTGTCAACGGTACACCTTTTGGAGACAACGCCGGTGTAGCTAATGGCACAGGTACCGGCTCTCGGCCAGATTTGGTCGGCAATCCTAGCGCCGGGCTCACTTCAACAAATGTTCCCGGCGATCGGGGACCGCTTGCTTACAATCCAGCCGCGTTCGCGGTCCCTCAGGGACTCACCTTCGGCGATGTCGGGCGAAACACCCTGACATTGCCTGGCCGCCTGAACTTCGACTTCGGCACCTTCAAACGCTTCGCCATCAATGAGAAGATGGGATTCGAATTCCGCTGGGAAACTTTCAACCTCTTCAACCATACCCAGTACAACCAAATCAGTGGAAACGGCTCGAGCGGCGGCACTGGGGCTAACGCTGCCATGGACACCATCGACCCAACAGCGAGCACGGTGTTCCTCCATTTGACCGGCACACACGATCCGCGCATCATGCAGTTCGGATTGCGTTTCTACTTCTAGTGGAATCTTAGAGAACGGGGCGTCGCTTTTTTCTTGAGCGCCGCCCTTTTTTTCTGATTATTGCCATCACTTTTTTGTATACTCGCTCCGGGTACTAAGGAGGAGTGAACAAAACCATGAAACGCCGAACCTTTATTGAAACATCCGTTGCAGCAGCGGCACTCTATGCGGCGCGCCCATCCTGGGCCGCTGAAACGACGCACGAAATCAAGAGAGTGGGGCTCCAGCTCTACACCGTGCGCAGCGAAATGCCGAAAGATTTTGCGGGGACCATCGCCAAAGTGGCCCAGACGGGCTACAAAGAGGTGGAATTCGCGGGGTATTTCGATCACACGCCCAAAGAGGTTCGCGAGATTGTCGATAAGTATGGGCTGACGGCGCCCTCGACGCATCTCGGCTACGACCTCATCGAAAATAAATTGCCGGAGATGATTGAAGTGGCGCACGTGATCGGGCACAAGTACATCGTTTGCCCATGGATCGACGAGAAGCAGCGAACCGCGGACGGCTGGAAGCGCGCCGTGGAGTTGTTCAATAAAGCGGGCGAAACCACCGAGAAGGCGGGAATCCAGTTCTGCTATCACAATCACTCGTTCGAGTTTTCGCCGGTGGAGGGCCTGGGCGGAAAGGGCGCCTACGACTATCTCTTGGCGGAAACGAATCCCAAATACGTGAAGATGGAAATGGATTTGTGCTGGATCAGCGTGGCCGGAAAAGATCCGGTCGAGTACTTCAAAAAGCATCCCGGGCGTTTTCCGCTGGTGCACGTAAAGGATTATGTGAACGACCCCAATGCGACGAGCAGTTACGCCGGAGCGACGGGTTCGGTGGTGTTCAAGGGGCGCCTCGCTGATGTCGGCAAAGGCCAAATCGATTGGAAACGAATCTTTGAGCACTCGCAGACGGCGGGGATCAAACACTATTTCGTGGAGAATGACGACGCGAAGAATCCCTTCGAGGACATCAAGATCAGCTACGACTATCTGGCGGCGCTGCGTTTCTAGCTTCGCGTGATTCAGCGGAGGACAGCGCAACCTACGCGCATTCATTCCTACTGCAATTTGTGTATGCAAGAGACGAAAAACCGGACCAGGAGGATGTAATGAGCAAGAAAAGTTTTTCGCGTCGTGAATTTTTGAAAAGCACGGCTGGAACCGCGGGCGTGCTGGCGGCGGCTCCGAGCATCTTCCTGAAGCCGGAATACATTCCGTCGAGGTTCGAAAGGGTGGCGCCAAGCGACACGGTGCGTTTCGGCATCATCGGCATTGGAATGCAAGGCTCGGGGTTGTTAACTAACGCTGTCCAATTGCCCGGTGTCGAGTGCGTGGCGGCGTGTGATCTGTACGATGGGCGGCACCTCCTCGCCCGGGAGATTGTCGGCAAGAAAATTCCGGTTACCCGGCGCTATCACGAACTGCTTGAAAATAAGGACATCGATTGCCTTATCGCTGCCGTGCCGGATCATTGGCACAAGCAAGTGGTGATCGATGCGGTAGGCGCGGGCAAGGACATTTATTGCGAGAAGCCGATGTCGCACACCGCCGAAGACGGCTTAGCAATGGTGGCCGCGGCGAAGAAAACGGACCGCATTGTGCAAATCGGCTCGCAGCGTGTCAGTTCGGTCATCTGCGCGAAAGCCAAGGAACTGCTTGCGCAGGGAATTATTGGCACGATGACGTTGGTCGAGGGTTCGCTCGGTCGGAACGATCCCACAGGCGCCTGGGAGTATCCGCCGCCGCCCGACCTTTCACCGGAAAATCTCGATTGGGACACGTGGCAGGGGACAGTGCCCAAAGTTCCATTCAATCCGAAAATATTTGCGCGCTGGCGCTGCTGGAAAGAGTACGGGACGGGGCTTGCGGGCGACCTGCTCGTGCATCTAGTCAGCGGAATGAATTTCATGCTGGGCTGGAATGCGCCGCCGAAGAAAGCCATGGCTCTGGGCGCGATTCTTCGCTTCCCCGATGGGCGCAACATGCCCGATGTGCACGCTACGCTCTTCGACTACGGAGGCGCCCCGATTTATCTGCGGCTGAATCTCGGTTGCGAGACTCCGGAGGTCTATCGCTTCCAGGGCTCCAAGGGAATTTTGGAAGTCACCGAATTTGCCATCAACTATTATCCGCAGACCGGCGAGGATTCCGCCCCGAGCTACTACACCTCCGGCTATCCGCAGAAAATGCGCGATGCCTATGTTGAGGAATGGCACAAGGAGCATGATCCGGTCCCTGGGAAAGAGCCGATCCTCGAAGGCTACAGTTATCGCGGCGATTCCTGGGATGACGAGAAGCCGCATCTCTGGAGATATTTCCAATCGGTGAAAAGCCGTCAGCCCGTGACCGAAGACGTCGTGTTCGGGAATAACGCCGCTCTGGCGTGCCACATGGCGAACCAGTCCTACTTCCGGCAGAGCGCGGTCGCCTGGGACACGTCATCTGAGACCATCAAATCGCTGTAAGTATCGACGCATAGACCAGCCCTTCGGACATTTATATAGCTATGCGTATATAGCTATGCAGCGCCGTTTCATCTCACCTTCTGGCCCTTGTAAGCCATTGAAAAAAGGCATCTTAAGAATGCGCCCAACTATTTATTAAAACGCCGCCACCCCGGTTTTCGCGCAACTTCTCCGCCTCGTTGGGGTATTACCATAAGACAGGTGCCCAACCCAGGAGAGGAGCAGATGCGAAAAATTCACATGATTGGGGTTCTTGCATTCGCGCTAGCAGTTTTAGCTTTGCCTGCTGTTTCGTCCGCCCAAATCAGCGTGGGGATCGCGGTCCATATTGGGCCGCCTGCGCTGCCCGTGTACGCTCAACCGATTTGCCCGTCGCCGGGGTATCTCTGGACGCCGGGATATTGGGCGTACGGCCCGGATGGTTATTACTGGGTGCCCGGAACTTGGGTCGAGCCGCCCCAGGTAGGATTGCTGTGGACGCCGGGTTATTGGGGTTGGGGCTCCGGTGGCTATTTTTGGCATGCGGGGTATTGGGGGCCGCACGTCGGATTCTATGGCGGAATTAATTATGGATTTGGTTATGGTGGCGTCGGCTTCGTCGGCGGCCGCTGGGATCACGGTGTGTTCGCGTACAACACCGCGGTCATGCACGTCGACACGCACGTGATTCACAACGTGTACGTGGACCGGACGGTTATTCGCACGGAGAATGTGAATCGCGTGAGCTTCAACGGTGGCGCGGGCGGAATCAACGCGCGGCCGACTCGCGGAGAAATGGAAGCCGAACACGAGCATCATTTCGCGCGGACGGAAATGCAAACGCAGCACCAGAATTCCGCCAGCACGAATCGTGCCATGCTCGCTTCAGAGAACCACGGCCGGCCTGCCGTCGCCGCTACTGCGCGCGCAGGCGAATTTTCTGGACACGGAGTTGCAGCCGCCAGAACTTCACACGACCGTCCGCCGAGCGCCGCGAACGAGCATAGGAACAGCACGGCAGAGTCAAGCCGCGGCGAACGCCCACCGGCTCACACCGCAAACAGCGCATACAAGGCGCCTCATGAAAATGAAGCGGCCCGCAACGCGCCGAAGAGCCAGTCGCATGCGGAGAACAAGCCTCCAAAAGAAAACAAATCGAAAGCGGAGAGCAAACCGCATTCGGAAGACAAACCGCACAAGCGTTAGCTGATAGCAAGGAAAAGAAGTATTTGTAGAATGCTGCTCCGTACTGGGGGCGTAGAAACTACGCCTCCGGTACCGGAGGGCAACCAGGGAATTCCCTCAGCGCGGTGTTCCCGATGTATTGCAAATCCTCGATCCCGATTTTGCTGGTGTAGAAGCCGTCGCAAGTCATTTCGCGCAAGAAAGCGAAAAAGGCTACGCCCTGGCTTAGAGACGGATCCTGCTTTGCATTTTTTCGGAAAGCGATAAGGTCCAGCGCCTGCTTCTGCTGCTCCGGAGTGCAATCCAGATAGAGATTCGCGAAGCGGTCGGTGCAGAAACCGTCCAGCCACATCAGCCCGCCGCCGAGCGTGACCTGATATTTTTCATTCTCGCTGGTGAGCAGATCGATGAATTCCGGTGCGCCGGCTTCCACGGCTCCGCCGGATTTTTCGTCTTTGGGGATGATCGTGTCGCAAAGATCGGTGAGCATTTCGTACTGGTGAGGCGAAAAGTATTTCGGAGCGTATTTCCCCGAAGGAGATGCAGCCTTTTGATTCTGAATTAGTTTGTGAGCGTATTCCGCGGCTTTCGCAGGGATTACTTGCAGCACCGAGCCGCCGACCGCGCTGAGAGTCAGCGTTTTCAAAATGTCGCGGCGCGTTATGGAGTTTTCGTTCATAGCCGGTCCCCCATTCCATTGTCCATGGCTACAAATTGCCTTTCTTGGCTTCGTCGAGCAAGTATTCGGATGCGCGCCAGGACAAGGCCATGATGGTAAGAGTTGGATTTTTGTCGGGGTTGGTGACCAGCGGCGCGCCATCCGTGACGAATAGATTTTTCACGTCGTGCGCCTGGCAGAAACCGTTCAGCACGGAAGTCTTTGGGTCCGCGCCCATGCGCACCGTGCCGACTTCGTGGATGATTTTCCCGCCTTCCTGGATTCCAAAGGGATATTGGCCATGGATCGAGGTCTTGGTTTTGTATTCGCCGCCCGCCGCTTCGATGATGGCGCGAAATGTTTCCTGCATGTCCTGAGCCTGGCGGAGTTCGTAATCGCTCCATTTGAAATGGAAACGCAGAACCGGAATGCCCCATTTATCAACAACGTTAGGGTCAATCTCGCAATAGGTGTCTGGGTTGGGAATCATTTCGCCCCGGCCGGAAAGACCAATGCCTGTGCCATACATTTGGCGAGCGCGCTTTTTCAGCGTGGCGCCGTAACCCTCTTCTTCATGCAAGAGATCGTCGAATTCGCCGATGCCGGGCATGTTGCGGCCACCGCCAAATTCGATGTGATAGCCGCGCGGAAAAGCATTCTTGCGGTCGAATTTCCACCAGGGAATGTACATATGCATCCCGCCGACGCCATCATGATTGTGCGGCGGCATTTTTTCGAGCCGCGGGATGATTCCCCACCCGTCGCTGCCGACGGAATCGGTCAAATATCTGCCGACCGCGCCGGAAGAATTGGCAAGTCCGTCGGGGAATTGCGCGGATTTGGAGTTCAGCAGCAAACGCGCGGATTCGCACGCGCTCGCAGCGACAACCACAGCGCGCGCGTTGACGCGTTTCTCGGCGCGCGTGGCCTTGTCGATGTACGAGACGCCTTCCGCTTTACCGTCTTTGCCGAGCAGGATTTCCCTCGCCATCGCACCGGTGATCATCGTGAGCTTGCCCGTTTTCATCGCGGGCGGAATCATCACTTGGCTCGAGCTGAAGTTTGATGCCGTAGTGCAGCCACGCCCGCACTGGCCGCAGTAGTGGCAAGGAAGGCGGCCGTTTACCGAGCGCGTAAGGATCGCCAGCCGCGAGGGGATACAAATAATGCCAATTTTGTCGCAAGCTTTTTTGACGATGAGATCGGTGCACCGCGGTATCGGCGGTGGCAGAAACACTCCATCAGGAGCGCTCGAAACGTTTTCGCGCGTGCCAAAGACGCCGATGTATGACTCCACTTTGTCGTAATAAGGCGCGAGGTCGTCGTAAGAAATCGGCCAATCGTCGCCCAGACCGTCGCGCGTCCCCGATCTAAAATCGATGGGTGCGAAGCGCAGCGCGATGCGGCCCCAGTGATTCGTGCGCCCGCCAACGATGCGCGAACGGAACCATTGGAAATTTGCGCCAGGCGCGGAAGTGTAGGGTTCTCCTTCGATCTCCCACGCCCCATTAGGAGCCAGGAACTCGCCGAAATTTTCTTCCGCGTGCCCGCCTACGCCGGCCCCGCGATGCGGCAGCTCATAAGGCCACATCAGCATCTTGAAATCTTTTTCGGGATAGACCTGCGGGCCCGCTTCGAGCAGCGCGACGCTCAGGCCGCCCTCGGTCAGAATTTTTGCGGCCGTGCCGCCTCCCGCGCCGGACCCGATGACGCACACGTCATACATTTTCGGCGAGCGAATCACTTGAGACATTTCGTTGTCCTCTGACTAGATCGTCGGCCTCTGATTAGAGCTCGTTCTTTTTCATTTGCGAAACGGCGAAATCGCAAGCGCGCGCCGTCAAGGCCATGTAGGTAAGCGAAGGATTGACGCAAGAGCTGGACACCATGCACGCCCCGTCGGTCATGAAAAGGTTTTTCACCTCGTGCGCCTGATTATGCTCGTTCAAAACGGAGGTCTTGGGATCGCGCCCCATCCGCGCCGTGCCCATCTCGTGAATCCCGAGCCCCGGCGACGAAATCTGATCCATCACAGAGATATTTCTGGCGCCCGCAGCGGCCAGCATTTCAGCGGCCTGCGCGGCGATATCCTTATGCATCGCCAGTTCGTTTTCGCCCCAAGCGCAATGAATCGTCAGCGTGGGAATGCCCCAGGCATCCAGCTTCTCTTTATTAATTTCCACGTAGTTGTTGTGATTCGGCAGGCACTCGCCGAAGCCGCCCATCCCCATCCGCCACGGTCCAGGCTTCTTCAGCGAATTCTTGAAATCCGCGCCGAACCCGGGCATGGACATGCCGCGGGACCAGCCTTCGCGGCTCCCGCCGCCTTGATAGCCGTACCCGCGAATAAATTCTCTTTGCTTCGTTTTCACATTGCGGAATCGCGGAATATAAATCCCGTTCGGCCGATTGCCAAATGGCACTTTGTCTTCGTGCCCCGCAATGACGCCGCTCGCCCCGCCGCCCATGTGGTGGTCCATCAGGTTGTGCCCAAGTTCGCCGCTGCTGTTGGCAAGGCCATTGGGCATATCCGGAGTGGCGGAATTCAGCAGCAGCCGCGTGGATTCAAGCGTCGAGCAACAAATGAAAAATATCCGCGCTTTAAACTCGAGTTCATTCTTCGTTTGGGAATCAACCACATTGGCAGTGGTAACGCGTCCCGTCTTGGAGTCGAAGCTCAAGTTGCGCACCACGCTGTATGGCCGCAACGTCATCCGCCCCGTCTTCTCCGCCGCCGGCAGTGTCGAATTCAGGCTGCTAAAATAGGATTGCGTGATGCACCCGCGATGGCAAAATCCGCAGTAATGACAAGCGGCACGCCCTTTATGAACGCGCGTGAGCACCGCTGAACGACCAATCGTCATCATGCGATCGTCAAAATGTTTGGCCAGCGCGTCGCGGAAATCTTGTTCGACGCACGTCATCTCCATCGGCGGCAGAAATTTCCCGTCGGGCAGTTGCGGCAATCCCTCGGCTTGTCCGCTGATGCCCGCGAACTCTTCAACGTAATCGTACCAGGGCGCGATGTCCGCATACCGGATCGGCCAGTCCACCGCAATTCCATCCTTCAAGTTTGCTTCAAAATCCAAATCGCTCCAGCGATAGCTCTGCCGCCCCCAGGTAATCGACTTCCCGCCAACCTGCCGCCCGCGAATCCAGGAAAAATGTTTGCCTTCCTCGCAGGTATAAGGATTCTCGACGTCGTTCACAAAAAATTTGTGCGAGTATTCGTCGCACGCATAGTAGACCTCGCGCTGGATCGGCTGCGTCTTCAGCCGTTCGCCGCGGTTGTCCCAGTCGCGGTACTTCAGCTCCCACACCGGCACGTGCTCGACGTAATCCTTTTCCGGAACGATCGTGCGCCCCGCTTCGAGCACAAGTACGTTCAGTCCCTTTTCCGTAAGTTCTTTCGCCGCCCATCCGCCGGTGATTCCCGAACCAATAACAATTGCATCGTAGACTGGTGTCGCCATGGTGGCTCCCGTGTTTAAGCTTCCCCAACTCCCGAACCAATCGGCATGCAGCCATGCTGCGCGCCGGGAATGATCTGGAGTTTCAATTCCTGAGAAAATCCGATTTCAGAAGTGTAGTAGCCGTGCAAAGTAATTCCCTTGAAAACCGTCCAGAAATTTCCGTCCATCTGGGTGTATGGTTTGCGCACCGGATCCATGCTGCGAGCACCGCGACCAACTTCGGACATCGCCGCATCATCCATCGATCGCAGCAGCGCCGTTTGCTGCGCGGCATCAGCATCGATGAAATCTTTTCCAAATAATTCTGTACTCTGCTTGTCCACGATGGCCAAGCCAGTGAGGAAATTCGAGCGCTCGTCTTCTGTCGCCCAGTCGGTGAGAATCAGGTCGATAAACTCATTCACCAGCGCGCCCTTCGCGCCCGGAGTTTCCGTCGCCGGCACGATCAGGTCCGTCATGGCAATCACCGTGTCGTTCTGATGCGGACTGAGAGTGCGCAGCGCATATCCAGCCGCGGGATGCGCCTCGCGAAAAAACGCGAAAACTTCCGGAGTGAAAGCTGGCAGCACAGCTCCCGTCATCAGAAGCCTTAATGCGTCACGCCGTTGCATAGGACCTCCCTAACGCAGTTTCTTGCGAGGAACTCTTTCTTTCCGCAGCGCCGTATTTCAGCGCCATCTCGCGTGCCGAGCGCAGCTCCGCGACCGCATCGCCTTTTGGCAGAAACTCCATGGCTACATGCCGGTCATAACCCAACTCGGCGAGCTTGCGATAAATGTTGGGATAGTAGATTTCTCCGGTCCCTGGTTGATGCCGCCCCGGCACATCTGCGACGTGCACCAGCCCCGTAAACTCGATGTTCTTCTCCAGCTTTTCGATGAGGTTCCCCTCGGCAATCTGTTCATGAAAGAAATCGTAGAGAAATTTAACGTGCGGATTGCCGACAGTGCGCACAATCTCAAATCCTTCTGCCGAAGAAGTCAGAAAATATTTCGGATTTTCTTCCGGGTCAATGTTTTCCACAAGAAGTTCGATGCCGTTTTGCGCCGCGATGTCGCCGCCGCGCTTCAGCGTTTCGATGCAATTCGTCCGCATCGCATCTGGCGACAGCCCGGGAACTTTGTTGCCGCTCTGAAGAATCAGCTTCGTGCATTCCAGCTCGCGCATCGTCGGAATGAAATCGCGAACCGCCTGCAAAAACGCGTCGCGGTCATTCGCATCGGCCAGCGTGTGCCAAACCCCTGCCGTTGCGTCGAAATCGAAGCCCAATTCCTGTTTCTTCTTACCGGCCGCGGCAAAATCCTCTTTCGTCCAGCCCTTAAATTCGTCGACGAGCTCCACCGCACGATAGCCGGCCTCGGCCACTTTATCCAGCCGTTGCGTGAATGGTTCACCGCGGAAAACCGTCCAGAGCATCACAGTAAGCTTGAACGGCACGCCTGCGCCCGCCGCATCTTTGCTCTGCAGCGCCTCCGCATTCAGCATCGCCGGCGCCACGCTTCCAGCAGCGGTCGCCGCAGCGATACCAGCAACGCTCCGCCCGAATTCGCGTCGATTCATCATCCCTCCAGAATTTCCTTGCGCACATTTTTCAAAACGTATGCCGCGCGCTCCACTCCAACCTCGCCGGAAAGAATGGGATCCTCATTCTCAATACTCAAAATTCCTTCGTAACCTGTGTCCATATATGCCTGGATGATCGCCTTCCACAAACTCGCGCTGTGCCCATAACCCACGGCGCGGAATGTTTCCGATGCGTTCCCCAGGTCGCTCGTCGCAAACGCAAAATTCAACACTCCATATTTCGCCAAATTGTCGGGAAAAAATACGGTGTCCTTCATATGCGCATGATAGATCGCGCCCTGCTTTCCCAGAAAATGAATCACTTCGACGGGATCGCAGCCCTGCCAGAACAAATGGCTCAAATCGCAATTCGCGCCAATCTCTTCTCCGACGGCTTCGCGAAGCTTTAGCAAAGTCCGCGGATTGTAAACCGCGAAGTTGGGGTGCATTTCGAACGCCAGCCGGTGAATGCCGTGCTCCCTCGCGAATTTTGCCGCATCCTTCCAGTAAGGAATGATCTTTTCTTTCCACTGCCAATCCTGCATTTCCGCGTACTCAGGCGGCCATCGGTAAGTAATCCAGTTCGGCTGCGCATCCGTCGCCGTGCCGCCGGGGCAGCCAGAAAATCCGACAACGACTTTCACGCCCAGCCGCTCTGCCAGCAGAACCGTTTTGCGAAAGCTCCCCGCATCCCGCGCAGCATGTTGCGCATCCGGATGAATCGGATTGCCATGGCAACTGAGCGTGGCCACCTGAATCCCGCGATCCTCAAATTTTTTCTGCCAGGCTTTCGCCTTGGCGGGGTCAGCCAGAAGCTCGTCGACCGGGCAATGATGCGATCCCGGATAACCGCCCGTGCCAATCTCCATCGCCTCAAGACCAAGCGCGCTTACCTTGTCCAGCATCTCATCAAGGGAGAGTTTTTCGTACACCGGATCGAAAACGCCGATGGGAATTTTGCGCTGCGTCGCTGGCGAATTCGCCGATCGTTTTCTCGGCGCGGCCTCGGAGCCCAGAATGGATTCCCTCGCGTCGGCGCCTCCCGGAACGGCCGCCGCTAACAGTCCTCCACCAGTCGCCGCGAGAAATTGCCTGCGGTCAACCGATTTACTACGCTGCGAGCTCTCCATGCCCGATTCCTCCCGAAGCGCCTTTTCACGCCGCCCAATTACGACCCGCGGCATTATACGCCTCCTGAGCGGCAGCGGAACCCACAAAATCGCTTTAGCAGGGACGAAGTGCGGAAGGCCAGCAAAGGAATAAACGCCAGGAAATTGCCTCGTCAGCCAGATATCCTGGTTCAGGACAACCTGAGGATCTAAGGTTTCCGGCGCGTCAGCGCATCCAGGGCCGGAATAGAAACGGGTGCGGTCATGACGCGCTCGGGCGGTTTTTTCTTATTTTGAATCGCGTCCACAAGCATTTCAACGGCTTGCCCGGCGTTCGGCGGAACAAATACGGTAGCTGCCAATAGCCCGCTGCGCACCCACGCTTGCCCCGTTTTGGGCAGGCCGTCGCAACCGGTGAAGGGCAGCTTGAGCCACCTCTCGCGTTCGTCCTCGTTCGTCAATTCCTTAAACGCATCCCGGGCGCCCATAGCCATCGAGTCATCCTGCGCAGAAACGAGATCAACCGCCGCGCGTTGCGAGGTCGTCAGCTTGAGCCAGGAACGCACCGCGCGCTGCGCGCTCTCCTGGGTCCACTGCGCCTTCAGCAGCGTAACTTGCACGCTCGCGGGTTTAGTTTCCTGCATCCCCGCGGTCCGTTCCTTGGCTGCGGAATTTTCCGAAGGCCCCTGAATGTATAGTACGGCGCCTCCGCCGCGCAGCAATGCCGCCATCTGCCGTCCCTGGATGCGGCCGATTTCCATGTGATCAGAACTGATTGCGAAGAGGGGCGTGGTGGTCGTCTTGCGCAGCTCCTCGATATAGGCCGCATCGCGGTTCAGGACCACCCATCCGATGCCTGCGCTGACCGCCGCCCGCGCCACTTGAGGCAATGCCGTGCCGCCCACGGGTTCAAAGATGATAGCGTCCGGCCGCAATTCCTTCGGCGATTGAACGGCCTTCAGGATCTGCGTACTCTGGCTGATGGCGTCGTTCTGGGCGTGAATGATCTGCACATCCACGCCGGTTTTGCGCATCGCCTGCTCGGCGGATTCTCTCTGCTCGATCTGATAATCGTTATCGTTGTTCGTCAGGGAAACTAGAAATCTAAGTTTTGCCATTTTCTCTCGATGTCTATGTTTCTATTCCAACACAGACCGCGCCATTACAGTTCAAAGCCTATCGGATTGGTGCTCATGCTGTCATCAGACGGAAGTTGGTAACTTTCTCAAATGCGATACCCCAGGTTTTAATGCCTAGCAAATTCATCGAGCGCGGCGCCCAGCCGTTCGAGTCCGGCGCGTAGGCCGGCCGTATCGCCGCCTATCCCGATTCGGAAATGTCGCGGCATTTCAAAAAAACTTCCCGGTACGACGGTCGTTTCATATTTTTCTCGCAAGAGTCTGAAGAATATTTTCGGATCACCGTGGCTAACGCGCGGAAAGACAACCGTCCCGGCGACCGGCCGAAAACATTCGAGCTCATTTTGCGAAGCGAGAAAGGAATCGATGAGCGCGCGGTTGGTGGCGAGTAGACTGCGGGCGCGGTCGCGAAATTGGTCAAGATGGTCGAACGCCATCACCGACATCCGTTCGGCAGGATGGGCCGCCACGGCTCCATACAAATCATTCAAAAGCCACATGCGCTTGGCCAGCGCGGGCGACGCCAGCACCCAGCCGCAGCGCAGCCCGCTCAACCCGTAAACTTTCGTCAGGCTACTCGTGACTAGGAATGGATTGTCGTCGGATGCGATGGATTCGCCAATCGGAAAGCAGAATGGCGCACTCGTGTCGAAGAGCATTTCGAGATAGACTTCATCAACCAGCACTCGAGCTCCAACGCGGCGCGCCATCTCGCCAATCGCGCGGAGCGTCGCTGCTGGAGCGAGAGCCCCGCTTGGGTTGTGCAGATTGCTCAATACTATCAGCCGCGTTTCCCTTGTGATTGCTCTTTCG
The DNA here is from genome assembly GCA_963843265.1 of uncultured Acidobacteriota bacterium. Taxonomy (GTDB): domain Bacteria; phylum Acidobacteriota; class Terriglobia; order Acidiferrales; family UBA7541; genus Acidiferrum. Next base: position 217,393 of record CAWJJR010000017.1, read on the forward strand.
ATCTCCTCCGGCACCAGAGCGAATCCCGTTTCAAATCGTCGCGGCACGCGCTTGATGCGCGCTCCCAGATATTCCGCAACCTCGAGCAGCGGCCCATAAACGGGTTCCTCGATCAGCACTTCATCGCCTGAGTCAAGCAGCGTAGCCATGGCCAAATGGTTCGCCATCGACGTGCCCGTGGCCGCAACGACGCATTCTTCAGGCACGCCGCTATGCTGCGCCAGCCGTTGTTGCAGCGGCGCATAGCCGTATCCGCCGGGCGCCGTGACCTCGAACTGCCCCAAATCAAACGGAAACTCCGCCAAAGGAACTCCGGTCACCCCGCTAGTCGCCAAATTAAACCGTGCATGTGACCGTATTTTCGCCCATTCCATGTACACCGAACGCTTTGTTCGAGCCGCAGCCGTCATGTTTTCGCTTCTCCCCTGTTCTTCGCGCGCCATAAATAGTATGCAGGCAAACCCGCGATGGCGATGCCCAGCCCGATGAACGCCCGTTTGGGATCGTGCGCGAACGTGCTAGCGACCACGATCCACTCCGCCGCGATAAACAGCAATGTCGTCCACGGGTGCCCCGGCACGCGATACGCAACCGCTGCCAAGCCTTCATCCGTCGCGCGGCGTCGCAGGACAAACAAACAGGCGGCGGTTAGCCCAAAAAATATCGAGTCCATCGCCACAACGTAATTAACAACTTGCGCGTACGTCCCGGTCAGCGCAATCGCGATGGCCCAGATGCCTTGCAACAGGATCGCAATCACCGGCACATGAGTCCGCGGATCGATCCACGCTACGCTGCGAAAAAACACGCGATCCTCCGCCATCGCAAAGTAAACGCGCGGAGCCGTCAACATCGATTGTCCCAAGTATCCAAACGCTGAAAATGCAATTCCCGCCGCGATCAACGACCCGCCGCGGGGGCCCAGAAGCATGCGCATCACCGAAGACGCAGGCGTCATCGTACCCGCCAACCCAGCAGGTCCGAGCGCACGCACGTAGACAAAATTCACCGAAGTGTAGACCACGATGACGCCCAGCACTCCCAGAACCAACCCGCGCGGAAGCGTCTTACCCGGATCGCGCACTTCGCCTGCCAAAAAACTGGAAGTCTGCCAGCCTCCGTAAGCGAAAAGCACCGGCGTCATAGCCGCTCCAAAAGTGAAGATCAGGCTTGCAGACATCGGCTGGTCCAGCATCGGATGCCAGGAAATCAGCGAAGGCCCGCCGCGCAGAAAGCTGAAGACTTCGAGCATCCCGATGGCGGCAATCGCCGCCAGAGTCATCGCCGATTGCACCCGGCTCCCCGCGCGAACCCCCAGGCAATTGATAATCGTCAGCAAACCCAGCGCGCAAGCCGCAACAAGCGGCGCGCGAAACTGCCATCCGGTCAGTTCGAGAAAATATTTGGCAAACGTCACTGCAACGGCAGCCATCCCGCCCGTTTGGATTACCAGAAGCAGCACCCACCCGTAGAGGAACGCGACCGCCGGACTTAGCGCCTCGCGCAAATAAGCGTACTGACCGCCGACAACAGGTAATCGGGTTGCCAGCTCCGCATAAATGAATCCGCCCAGCAGCGCGATCACCCCGCCCACGATCCACGCGCTCAGGATCAGCACCGAAGTGTGCACGCGGTCGGCAACAAGGTAAGGATTAATGAAGATCCCCGCGCCGATGATCCCGCCCATCACGGCCATCGTCGTGCCAAACAACCCCAGCCGCCGCGCCAGCCCGGCTGAGTTTTGTCCGCCCTCAGTTGACAAGCTGAAGTTTTTCGTCGAAACGGGCTGGTTGCCAGCGCTCACGGGCTCCTCTCGTCGCCTGCCTTGGAACGCCGTACTCTACCATTGGCCCTCGCTCCGCCAAAACTCTCTGTTTGCCCAGCGTGCCCTCTCGTCCCTTGCTTTTCGTTCTGTTCCTGGGCCAAGAATATCAGTACAATCAGATAGAATTGAACGTCCCCGATCGAACCAGGTGGTGAACTATGACCGGTCGCGCTTCCTCATATTTGTATTCTCTGTGCATGCTCCTGTGTGCTTTCCTGTTTTCCTCTTCTGTGTTAGCCGGCCCTCAGCAGTCTGCGTCCCAGTCTCAGTTCCCTACCGGCCCGGCGATACCAACAGGCAGTTTAAGCGCAGCCGGAGCCATGGTGGGTGGAGTGATGGTTAGCAGCAGCATAGAAGTCAATGTCAGCGGACCGAAAGGTGAGGCGATTCCGGGACAGGTCATCGTCACATTGAGCAAGCTCGGCGGGCAGGTGGTGGATCAAATCACGGCGAAACATGGCTCCGCCACCTTTGCAGTTACGCAGGAAGAGTACACCATTTCCATTATCGCGCCTCGGTATGAGAGCTTCTCCAAAACGGTCAGCGTGAACAGCAACTTGCCGGTCAGAGTCACCGTCGAACTCGTCCCGTTGTCCGCGGAAGATGCCGCAGCTTCTGCAGGATTCTACGCATTGGCGCCCAGGGTCCAAAAGGACGTAGGCAAAGCCCTCGCAGCGCTCCGCGCAAACAAACCCAACGACGCTTTGCATCCTCTGCAATCCGCTCAGAAGCATGCTCCGGACAATGCGGAAATTGAATACATGTTCGGGCTCTATGCTTCAGAGGTGAAGGACGACGCGAAAGCTGATGCCCACTGGATGAGAGCGCTGGAGTTGAATCCCAAACATCTCGGTGCGCTGCTGGCGGTCACCGGGGATCTGGTGCAGCAGAAAAAGTCGGCCGAGGCGATTCCCTATGCTACGCGCGCCGTCCAGACCGAACCGGCTTCGTGGCGGGCGCACGTGTTGCTCGCCGAAGCCTTGGTGATGGAGAAGCGCAACGATGACGCCGTGAAAGAGTCGCGTCGCGCGCTGGATTTGGGGCATGAACGCGCCGCAACCGCGCGACTGGTTCTGGCGCACGCGCTGGCCCAGAGCGGAGACCGCAACGGGGCCATCCAGGCTCTCGAGGTTTACCTCAAAGACCATCCTACGGACGCCAGCGCCGCAAAGGACCTGGAAACCTTGAAGAACTCTGCAGTAGCGGCATCACCTGGTGCCCTGGACTCCAGCGCCGGCCTCAACGCGACCGCCGAGGAGGCCGCTGCTCTTCCGCTGGCTTCGAATTGGCTGCCCCCCGATGTGGATTCGTCGGTGCCGGCGGTCGAACCCGGAGTGGCTTGCAACGCTGATGATGTCGCGCGCAAAGCGGGACAACAGCTCATAGAGCTCGCCAAAGATGTGGATAGGTTCACGGCCACGGAGACGTTAGTGCACGAGTCTATCGACAAATATGGCATGGCGTCGTCTCCCGAAAAGCGCATCTTCAGTTACGTGGCCTCAATCCAGGAAGTGAACCACCATTTTCTGAACGTCGAAGAATATCGGCTCGGTAAAGATGGCGGTCAGGCGGAATTTCCCGGTGGCGTGGCCACGAACGGTTTGCCCGCTCTCGTGCTGATCTTCCATCCGTTTAATGCGCCGGATTTCACGATGAGCTGCGAAGGCCTGGCACGCTGGAGTGGCGGCCTTGCCTGGCAGGTCCATTTCAAGCAGCGCCCGGACAGGCCGAACGTCATCAAGAGGTACAGGATTGGCGTGGACGGGCCGTCTTATCCGGTGGCGCTAAAGGGGCGCGCTTGGATCTCCGCGGACACCTACCAAATCGTCAGGCTGGAAACGGACTTGGTTGCGCCCGTGCCGCAAATCAAACTCGTTGCCGATCGCGCGGACGTCGAATATGGTCCCGTGAAATTCGCCAAGGGCAATGTGAGCATGTGGCTGCCGAAAAGCGCGGATGTGTATTACGACTGGAAGGGGAAGCGCATTCATCGGCGCCACAGTTTCAGCAACTACATGCTTTTCGCCGTGGACGATCAGCAGAAGATCGCGGCGCCTAAAGTGAATACGACGCCATCCGACGGCGGACCCAGCACCGAACCTAAAAATATCCGGTAACAACAGCGCGGATACTTCCGATTCGTATTTCCGACCTCCATTTCCATGTTGCACTTTGGCAAGACCACTTCGCCGCCAATTCATGCGAAGCAAATCATTTCAGTGCTGAATGAGTCTGGCGGCGGAGGAATTGGCCGGCGCCGGGGCGGCCTACGAATTTTCCGGAGTCGATCACGGCGCGGCCGCGGGAAAAGACCGTCTTTGGCGCGCCTTTGATTTGAATGCCCTCGAACATGGAATAATCGACGCGCATGTGGTGGGTTTTGGCGCTGATGACCCGCTCATCGTTTGGATCGAAAAGCACGATGTCGGCGTCCGAACCAACCGCGATGGTTCCTTTGCGGGGATAGAGACCAAAGAGTTTTGCGGGAGCAGTCGAGACAAGCTCGACGAAGCGGTTTGCGGAGAACCGTTTTCCGTGGACGCCGCCCGTGTAGATGAGGCTGAGACGATGCTCGATTCCCGGACCGCCATTTGGGATCTTTGTGAAGTCGTCTTTGCCTAATTCCTTTTGTTCCTTGAAACAAAACGGGCAGTGGTCCGTCGAGACCACTTGCAGAGTATCCTTCGCGAGGCCTTGCCAGAGTTTTTCCTGATGCCATTTTTCGCGCAACGGGGGCGTGAAGACATATTTCGCGCCCTCGAAGCCGGGAGCGTCCATGTTTTCCAGCGAAAGATAGAGGTATTGCGGGCAAGTCTCGGCATAAGCAGGCAAGCCGCGGTCCCGCGCTTCGCGGACTTTTTCGAGGGCCTCGTTGCAGGAGAGATGAACGATGTAGACGGGCGCTCCGGCCATTTCAGCCAGCGCAATCGCGCGCGAAGTGGCCTCCGCTTCGGCAGTCGTCGGCCGCGTTAGCGCATGATATTTGGGGGCGCGCTTGCCTTCCGCCAGCGCTTGCTGAACGATGACGTCGATCGCGCCGCCATTTTCGGCATGCATGCAGATCAAGCCGTTGTGTTTGGCGGCCTGGCGCATGGCGCGAAAGATCGTGGCGTCATCCAGCATGAAAACGCCGGGATAGGCCATGAACAATTTGAAGCTGGTCACGCCTTCGCGAACTAACTCGCCCATCTCTTCGAGCTGCGCGGCGCCGAGGTCGGTGATGATGCAGTGGAAGGCGTAGTCGGTCACGGCCTTGTCATGCGCCTTTTTCATCCAGGTATCGAACGCCTGGCGCAGCGATTGGCCTTTGTACTGGATGGCGAAATCGATCAGCGAGGTCGTCCCGCCGAAAGCCGCGGCCGTTGTGCCGGTCAGGAAATCGTCGGCGCTGGTGGTGCCGCCGAAGGGCATGTCGAGGTGGGTATGAACGTCGATGCCGCCGGGGATGACGAGCAGTCCGGCGGCGTCGACGACGCGGCCAGCATTCTCGATGGGAAGAGCCGCAGCGATGGCCGAAATCTTGTCGCCAACAATGCCGATGTCGGCGACGAAGGTGTCCGTCGCAGTGACGACCGTGCCGTTGCGGATGACGGTATCAAAGCGCACGGGCGGACCTCATCGTGCGCAAGGCGGCCTCTATTGTCAATCGAATAACATTAGGCTGGAAATTGGTTAACAATAATCGCCCCTCCCCCCTGGTTTTTTTGTAAACGTTCATTCTAAAGGATTTTAAGTTGAGTGGAATGAACACTTTTGGATGTGCGGATTCTAAGGGACTTGGAAAATGACTGGAATCACAAAGTAGTGACGGGGGAGGCCGGAAAGCCGCCGAACGATCTAGAGAGGACGGTCGGCGAGCGGTCATAGCATCGGGGCGCCTTGAGAGCGAAGCCCAGCAAATCAAAGAACCATTATATCCTATCGGCGTAATTTGTCAAGTAATAAATAGTAAGCCGTTTATTTTCCGAGAGTTAGAGGCATGGCCCGGGGTTCAGCGGGAGGCCGATGCCGCATAGTGGGGCAAAACCTCACGGGAATAGATATCGAGGGTATTTTCTTCCTCGCCGCACATTAGATAAATGTTGAATTGGGTGACGCCGACGGCGCGAAGAGCGTCGAGCTTTTTGCGGTGAGCTTCGATGGGGCCGACGAGGCAGAAGCGGTCGATCACCTCGTCCGAGACAAAGTCAGCGTTGTCGCTGCCGACCTCGCAGTGATGGTGATAGTCGTAGCCGCCGCGATTTTTGACGAACGACGTCAGCGCGGGTGGCAATTCTTCGGCCTTGTACTTGGAGATCAGGTCCACGACGTGATTGGAGACGAGCGCGGGAAACCAGCGGACATGGTCTCGCGCTGTCTTTAGGTCATCTGACGGCCAAACCGGCGCGGCGGACATGACCTGGAACTTGCTGAAATCGCGGCCGGCTTCTTTGGCGCCCTCGCGCACGAAGCCGAGGCACCAATCAATCAGATCGGGATCGGCAAATTGAAGGATTACACCGTCGCCGATGCGGCCAGCCGTGCGCAAAGCTTTGGGCCCGTAACCTGCAACCCAGACAGGCGGCATTTCACCGCTGGCCCAGGGGAAGCTTGTGGCCACTCCATCGAGGTCCACGGTTTTTCCGGCGTTTAGGTCGCGGAAGACGCGGACGAAGGATTCCAGGTTCTCGAGGGTGGTGGGTTTTTTGCCAAGGACACGGCGCGAGCTGTCGCCGCGGCCGATGCCGAGCTGCATGCGTCCGTGTGAAGCGAGATTGAGAGTGGCGAAGAGGCTGGCCGAAACAGTCACATCGCGCACGGCGGGATTCGTCACACACGTTCCGAGCCGCATGGTTTGCGTGCTCGCGGCCATGAGCGTCAGGAGCGGAAAAGGCTCTTTCCAAATTACGTGCGAGTCGAAAATCCAGCCGTAGGAAAATCCGGCCGCTTCGGCTCGCTGGGTCAAACTCACGATGCGGTCGATGGAAATGTCAGGTTTTATGGTGATGCCGAAGTCCATGGGAGCCTCACGAAAGTTGAGAGTCGAAAGTCGAAGGGAAAAGAAGGAAAAAGATTTTACACAGCGGGCGCAGAGACACGGAGAGCACAGAGAAGAAAAAGCAGATTCCTCGCTTCGCTCGGAATGACAGTTTTGACACTTGGAATGTTCTCAGAAGCATGTTAGTCGGCCCCCTGAGGGACGGGCACGGGCTTGGGCGTTAGCGCGAGGTAGACGAAGAAACTGACGGCGAAGCCGACGAACCATGCGTAATTGTAAAGCACGCGAAGCGGGGGAACGAAGAGGCCGATGAAGGCGACTCCGGCGCCGGCTGCGAGGGAGACGATGGCTTGCCAATGAATGCCGCGCGAGTATTCGTATTGCCCGCCGCGCTGATAGAGATCTTGCGCGGAAAGATTTTTATGGCGAATCACAAAATAGTCGCAGATCAGGACGCCGGCAATGGGACCTAGGAAACCGGAATAGCCGACCAGCCAGCCAAAAATGTAGCTGCCATAACTCGACATGAGCTTCCACGGCTGCATGACGATGCCCATCACGCAGGTGATCAAGCCGCCGGTGCGGAAGCTGATGCGGCGCGGAGAAAGATTCGAGAAATCGTTGGCGGGCGAGACGACATTGGCGGCGACATTGACATTTAGCGTAGCCATGAGCAAGGCGAGCATGGCGATCACGATGGCTACCGGATTGCCGAGACGGGAAAGTACAGCGACAGGATCCCACAAGGCTTCGCCAAAAATAATAAGCGTCGCGGAAGTCACCGCAATGCCGATGAACGAATAAAAAGTCATGGTGGCGGGAAGGCCAAGCGCTTGGCCAAGCATCTGGTCCTTTTGGCTGCGCGCATAACGCGTGAAATCGGGGATGTTCAAAGAAACCGTAGCCCAGAACCCCACGACGCCTGTAAGCGAGGGAATAAAGAAACGAAAAAACTCGGGGAAGCTGTGGAATCTCGAGGGCGTGGCGAGCATCGGGCCGAAGCCGCCTGCTTTTCCACGCGCCCAGAGAAGGAGCGCAAGTCCAATGAGCAGCAGGAACGGAGCGGAGACGCCTTGCAAAAAGCGAATGGTTTCAATGCCGCGCAGAATCACCAGAACATTCAGGAGCCAGAAAAAACCGAAGCAAATCGCCGGACCGTATTGAAAATGCTGCCATGCGGGAGCGAGCGCGATGAGCATAGCGTTGATCGCTTCGCCACCAATCCAGGTCTGAATGCCGAACCAGCCACAGGCTACGAGCGCGCGCAAGATAGCGGGAACATTGGCGCCGAGCACGCCGAAGGAGGCACGCGCGAAAACAGGGAAGGGAATTCCATAACGCGCGCCCGCGTGGGCGTTGAGGAGCATCGGAATAAGAACAAGAACGTTGCCGAGAAAAACGGTGAAGAGAGCTTGCTTCCAGCTCATTCCACCGGCAATCATTCCGCTGGCGAGCAAATAAGTGGGAATGTTTACGCTCATGGAGATCCAGAGAGCGGCGTAGGCGTACGTGCCCCAGGTGCGGCGCTCGAGCGCGACCGGCGCGAGATCCTTATTGTAGAGCGAGCTGCTCCGAATCGTTTCTGCGGCGAGGGAGCCGGCTAGCGCGTCACTCATCGGGAGTGTCCATTCGGATCAGCGTAGAGAGGATTAGAGCACGCGAGATTTCGCGTGGGTTGTGAATGTTCAATCTGCGGCCTCGGAACCTTCTGCCGCATGCGTACGCGAGATTTCGCCGTAAGATTCGGGCCGGCGGTCGCGATAGAACTGCCAAGTGTCGCGCACTTTTTGAATTTCGTCGAGGTCCAGTTCAGCAACGAGCAGTTCGTCCTTGTCGCGGCTGGCCTGAGCGACGATTTTTCCGCGGGGATTGCAGAAATAGCTCTTGCCGTAGAATTCGCCGATTTTCCAGGGAGATTCCGTGCCGACGCGATTGATGGCGGCGACGAAATATTGGTTGGCGACGGCATGGGCGGGCTGTTCGAGCTCCCAAAGATATTCGGAGAGGCCGGCAACGGTGGCGGAAGGGTTGTAGACGATTTCAGCGCCGTTCAATCCGAGGCAGCGCGCGCCTTCCGGGAAATGCCGGTCGTAACAGATATATACGCCGATGCGCGCGTGGCGGGTCTGGAAAACGGGATAGCCGGCGTTGCCGGGCGTGAAATAAAATTTTTCCCAAAAGCCGGGATGGCAATGAGGAATATGGTGCTTGCGATATTTGCCGAGATAGCGGCCGTCGGCGTCGATCACGGCGGCGGTGTTGTAGTAAAGGCCGGTCATCTCGACTTCGTAAACGGGTACGACCAGCACCATCTGATATTTTTTAGCAAGTTTTTGCATGTGGGCCACGGTCGGGCCATTCGGAACGTGCTCGGTCAGTTCGTACCAGCGGGTCTGCTGCTCGGCGCAAAAATAGGGACCGTAAAAAAGCTCTTGCAGGCCGAGGATTTGCACTTTTTTCTTTGCGGCGGCGGCGGCGATCAGCTTCTCGTGCTTGGCCATCATTTTTTCTTTGATTTGCGCGAGAGAAAATTTCTCCGGCGACCATTCACAACTGGCTTGGATTAAGCCGCAGCGCACGACTCGGGGCATGACATACCTCCCACGAAACTCTTTGTAAGACGCTGGCGAAAGTTTACCTTTTGCCCGCGCGCCCCACAAGGATGAGCAAGATTCCGATGCTTTCCGGCAAGATTTCTGGAAAGCCGCATTGAGTTTTTGCGCGATTCGGTACATAGTGCTGCGCGGGAACTGGTCGAGGATAACTGGTCTCGTTCCATGTGTTTTTCCTCTGCCGCAACTGCTCAAAATCCGCTGAAGAGGTGTCTTGTGATTCGTATCGATCGTCTCGCCATGATTGCGCTTGCTGCCTTGTCGATTTTGCCGTGCGCAACGGTCTCGAAAGCACAGCAGTATCCCGAGAGCACGTTCCAGGAGATGCGCTGGCGGATGATCGGCCCGACGCGCGGCGGTAGAACTCGCGCGTCGTGCGGCGTTCCGAGCCAGCCGAACATTTTTTATGTTGGCGCGGTGAATGGCGGCGTTTGGAAGACGGACGACGCCGGAAGAACATGGACGCCGATTTTTGACGATCAGCCGACGCAATCCACGGGCGCGATTGCCGTGGCGCTTTCTGATCCGAACGTCGTCTATGTTTCGAGCGGCGAAGGATTGGCGCGTCCCGATCTCGCCGTTGGCGACGGCATCTACAAATCAACGGATGCGGGGAAAACGTGGACGCATCTCGCGGCCCTGCGCGACAGCCAGGGGATTCCTGCGCTCGCGGTCGATCCGCACGATGCGAACCGCGTCTTCGCCGCGGTGCTGGGACATCCGTACGGACCCAACGAGGAGCGTGGGATTTATTTGTCCACGGATGGCGGACAAAATTGGGAGAAGGTGCTTTCGAAAGGCGAGAATGTTGGCGGCTCGGATGTGGAGATCGATCCATCGAATCCGCAGATTGTTTACGCGGCGATGTGGGAATTGCGGCTTGGCCCGTGGGAAGACGGGAATGAATATCAGGGGACTGGCGGCGGACTTTTCAAGTCCACCGATGGCGGCAAGACCTGGAATCAGTTGACGAACGGTTTGCCTAAGGGAGTGATTCAAGTCAATCTCACGATCGCGCCGAGCCAAACGAGCAGGCTCTTTGCAAGCGTGGCGAGCGCGCGCGGTGAAACTGGGACGGGTTCCGTCGTTGGGATTTATCGCTCCGATGATGGCGGCGAAAATTGGGAGCAGATCACCAAGGATCCGCGGCCTGCGGGGCGCATTGGCGGCGGCGATTTGCCGATGCCGAAAGTCGATCCGAAAAATGCGGACATCGTGTACAGCACGAGCACGGTGACGATGAAATCGACGGACGGCGGAAAAACGTGGATGAGTTTTCGCGGAGCGCCGGGCGGAGACGACTATCAAAATATGTGGATCAATCCGAATGATCCGAACATTATGCTGTTGGTCGGCGATCAGGGCGCGCTGGTCACAGTCAACGGCGGAAAAACGTGGAGCACGTGGTACAACCAGCCGGACGCGCAGCTGTATCACGTGGCGACAAGCAATTCGTTTCCGTATTTGGTTTGCGGCGGGCAGCAGGAGAGCGGCTCGGTGTGCGTTTCAAGCCGCGGCAACGACGGGGAAATTACGTTTCGCGACTGGCACCCCGTTGGCGTGATCGAATACGGCTATGCCGCGCCGGACCCGCTGAATCCGGACATTGTTTACGGAGCGGGGCGGCGCGAAGTTTCGAAATATTGGATTAAGACGGGGCAGGTGCAAGACGTGACGCCGGCCGCCGCGGCCGATCCGAAATATCGGGCGGACCGCACGCAGCCGATTATGTTTTCGCCGATCGATCCGCGCGTTCTCTATACGACATTAAATTTTCTTTTCAAGACGACGGACGGCGGACATACATGGCAGACGATCAGTCCCGATCTCGCGCGCGAGCACAATGACATTCCCGCGAGTCTGGGAAACACCGCCTCGAAGGATCCGCACGCGGAAAAATTGCGCGGTGTCATTTATTCGCTGGCACCGTCGTTCACGTCTCTGAATACCATTTGGGCTGGGACCGACGATGGATTGATATGGAACACGCGCGACGGCGGAGCGCATTGGAAGAATATTACGCCGCCGGAATTGACGTCGTGGAGCAAAGTGACGCAGATTGCGGCGTCGCATTTTGATGACGAGACGGCGTACGCTTCGGTGAGCCGGTCGCGCATCAACGACCAGCGGCCGTACATTTATCGCACGCACGACGGCGGAAAGACGTGGACTTCCATCATCAGCGGGCTGCCGGAGGATTCGGCGGTCGATACCGTGCGCGAAGATCCGGTGCGCAAGGGATTGTTATTCGCCGGGACGGAGACGAGCGTGTGGGTGTCGTTCGACGACGGGGACCACTGGCAGAGCCTTGAGCTGAATTTGCCGCACTCGTCGATGCGCGATCTCTGGATTCACGATGACGACTTGATCGTAGCCACGCACGGGCGTTCCTTCTGGGTTTTGGACGATATTACACCGCTGCGGCAAATTTCGGCGGCGATGGAAAAGGCCGGCGCATTTCTTTTTAAGCCGGCGCCGGCTTATCGCGTGATGCGCGACACGAACACCGATACGCCCATTCCGCCTGACGAACCGACGGCAAAAAATCCTCCCGATGGCGCGATTGTGGATTATTACCTCGCGCAGCCGGCGGAAGGCCCCGTTACGATCGAGATTCTCGATGCGCAATCGAAAGTTGTGCGTCGCTATGCGAGCAGCGACAAGCCGGAGTTGACCGAGGAAGAGCTCGCCACGCAGTTAATTCCGCCGTACTGGGTGCGCATGCCGAAAATTCTTTCGACAGCGGCGGGCATGCATCGGTGGGTGTGGGACCTTCACTACACCACGCCGGAGTCAACTCGATTTGGGTACCCCATCGCGGCAGTGCCCGAGGATACGCCGCGCGTGCCGCAAGGACCGAGCGCGCTGCCGGGGCAGTACACCGTTCGTCTGACCGTGAATGGGCATACGTACAATGAGCCGCTCACTATAGAAATGGATCCGCGCGTGAAAACGACTCACGAAGGCCTGGTCGAAATGTTTCAGCTGCAAAGCCAGCTGGCCTCGCTGATGAGCGAAAGTACGGAGGACGTGACGCAAGCGCAGTCCGCTCACGAACAGTTGGCGAAACTCGCGCCGCAGGCAAGTGGAGCGCTGGCCGAAGCGATTTCCGCATTCGATAAAAAGGTGTCGGCACTTCTCGGAGGCGGGGGCGGATTCTTTGCGCCTCCTTCGCCGAAGCCGACGCTTAGCCGTGCGAACGGCGAAGCATCCGCGCTGTACGGCGAAGTCGGACGAGCCGATGCCGCGCCCACTGCTGCGCAAATGAGTGCAGCGACAGAAACCGAGAAAACTTTCGCGGCCGTCTCGAACCAGTGGAAGGAACTAAAAGCCGCCGATCTCGCGGCGCTGAACCGGCAGCTTAGGGACGCCAATTTGCCGGAAATTCATCTGATATCCAAATCAGCCGCACAGGACGATTCGGGAGATGACATCGATTGAAACTGCGAGCTCAAGCGGCAGCGATAAAATGGGCTCGCCCCGGCTACAGTTTTGGGGGAATGATTTAGCGGGTGTTTCACCAATGTTTTGAATGGCTAATCGTAAAGTGGCGCGCCCGGTGAGGTTCGAACTCACGACCTACAGCTTCGGAGGCTGTCGCTCTATCCATCTGAGCTACGGGCGCCCTGTTCGCGTTTCAAAAAAGAAGAGATCAGAAACGCCTGCACGCAAGAACTGCTAGCTATTGTGTAATTCTAACGCGTGCGCGCTTTACGCGCCACAGCGCATTCCGCCGTCTCTTTCACTCGATCGCCGGCCTCGCGATCAGCCCTTTGCGCGCGTCTTGATGTCGTGCGCCAGTCTTTCGACTTCCTCCGCTTTTTTTACCAGATCTAGCGACAGGACTTTTGAAGAGTCCGTTTTCTCCACTTGCGCCTTCAAATCGGCCACGAGCTCATACAACTTCTCAATGTTCTTTTTGATGTCTTTCTCATTTGCGTCGAGCATGATTTTCGTCGGGGATTTGGCCCCAGGAGGTGTCGCCTCATCCGCGTTCTGCTCCGAGGGGTCCGTGGGCGCCTGGGGACGCCCCTGCGGCCGAGCCTGCGCGTCAAGAGTGCCCGTGCGCGCCACAGCCAGCGTCCCTGCGCCAGCCAGAAGTGCCAAGAACTTGCGTCTGGTATCTGACATAGCTACCTCTCCCAGATTCCGCTTGAAGATGATGGAGCCCTCTTCCGACGGGCATCCTCGCTCGTCCAATGTTATACTCAACTTCCCGAAAAAACGATGACCAGTCTCCCTATTCACTGGCCCGAATTCACGCTTTCCAGCCTGCTCGACCTCATCGCCATATTTGTCATCGCGCTGCTCTTCAACCGCTTTCTCCGCGTGATGACCAATTTGATGGTTAAGCCTGCCGCCACCCAGGGGCGCACAGCACAGACGCGCGAGTTGCAAACTCGCACCCTCGCCGCCGTGCTCTACAACACCGGCAGCAAAGTCGTCTGGTTTGTTGCGCTACTGACCGCGTTGGACAAAGTCGGAATCAATCCAGTCCCCGCCCTAACCCTGGCAGGACTTGCCAGCGTCGCCATCGGTTTCGGCGCGCAAAATCTCGTTCGCGACGTAATCAGCGGCATCTATATCGTTGTCGAAGACCAGTATGCGATTGGCGATACGATTCAGGTGGGAGATACGACCGGCCGCGTCGAACACCTGACGCTTCGCCGCACCGTGGTCCGCGACGCCCGCGGCGCCCTCGTTACCATAGCCAACGGCGAAGTACGCACGGTGAGCAACCTTAGCCGCGATTGGTCTCAGGCTTTTGTGGACATCTCCATCGCGCCGGAAATCTCTCTCGAAAAGATCATGCAGGCGCTGGAATCCGCCGCCGCGGAGATGCGCAGCGATCCGTCTTGGTCCCAGGCGCTCGTCGATGGACCGCGAATTCTGGGAGTTCAAGGCTTTGACCGATCCGCATCCACGGTCCGGTTACAAGTCCGCACCGCGCCCACCCGGCAGGACGAAGTCTCCCGCGAACTTCGCCGCCGCATCCAAATCGAATTCCAGCGGCAAGGCATTCCTCTCTCCAGCGTGCAACGTGTGGAGCTGGCGGGCGCCACTCCCTCTCCGCAAGCGGCAGCGAAGCCAGCCCCCGGAAATTAGAGCAAGGAGAACCCACAATGAGCCAAATCACGTATGACGAAGTGAACCTCATGCTCAGGCTATATGACATGCGGCGCGAGCCGCGTCTGCGGGAAGCGCGCGCCTGGTTTCTCGAACACTTCCATCCCATGTCTCCCGAGGATATGGTGCAAAAATATCCCCAGGGAGGCGAAGAGGACACTTTTATTCGCATGGTGATCAGCTACTGGGAAATGGTCGCCAGCATCGTTAATCGCGGCCTAATCAACGATGACCTCTTTTTCGAGAGCAACGGCGAAATCTGGGTGGTGTGGGACCGCATGCATAGCATCGTGCCCGTTTGGCGAGCCGCATTCAAAAATCCTCAGATGTTCATGAACATAGAGGCCACTTGCACGCGGCTTGAAGCCTGGCGGGAAAAGAAAGCGCCGGGTTCCAGCGCGGCCATGCGCCAAATGATGAGCCAAGCCAAGCCAAAATCCAGCGGTGTGTAATTTCGCGAACGTTCTCTGGGAGCCCCCGCCGCCTTTGCTCAGTGCATTTTCCGGGCGGACTCCGGCAAGGCTTCGGGCACCGCTTCGGGCAGTACCTCGCTTTTTGGTTTCGGCCTCGCTATGCGCAGGCAATCGCGGCCTGCGGCCTTTGCCTCGTAGAGTGATGCATCCACCTCGTGGAGTAGTTCATCCATCGGTGTCGCTCCCCAGTCCGAGCTCAATAGCACCCCAAAACTCATTGTGAGAGAGAGCGGCCCCTTCGCCGTCTGCACTGGACGATTCGAGATGGCTCTTCGAATTTCTTCCGCCCGGCCAGGCGCATAGTTCGGGTCACAGTTATTCAACACGATCAGAAATTCCTCCCCTCCATAACGTCCCACGAAATCATAGGATCGCACGCTGTCCAGAAGCCGATTGGCTATTTCCGTGAGGGTTTCGTCACCCACGATATGCCCGTACGTGTCGTTCACACGTTTGAAGTGATCGATGTCGCCCAAAAGGAGAGCTGTGGATTTCTTCTCGCGCCGCGACCGGAGCAGTTCCCGGCCGAGCAAATCCATGACCGCCCCGCGGTTCAGTAATGAGGTTAACGGGTCATGCGTCGCCCTGAAACGCATGTTTTCGCGGGCTTCCACAAGACGATCTTCCAACAGCAGAATCCGCTCTCCCACTCGTAGCCGTGCGCGGAGTTCCTCGGCGTTGAAGGGCTTTGTCAGGTAGTCATCCGCTCCTGATTCGAGGCCAAGCACGGTCTCTTCCTTCGATCCCTTCGACGTGAGAAGCACCATGTAGACGTATGCATGCTCCGAACGCGTGCGCACCGCCCGGCACACTCCCGGCCCGTCCAGCTCCGGCATCACCCAATCCAGCAGGGCCAGCCGTGGCGCGTTCTTCTTGCAAAGTTGCTCGAGGGCCTGCTTGCCGTTTTCCACTGCGGTAACTTCGTACCCGCAGCGCTCCAGCGTTTTTTCCAGCAAACGACGCGAGAGCGCATCAT
This sequence comes from uncultured Acidobacteriota bacterium, assembly GCA_963843265.1. GTDB lineage: Bacteria > Acidobacteriota > Terriglobia > Acidiferrales > UBA7541 > Acidiferrum. Next base: position 233,384 of record CAWJJR010000017.1, read on the forward strand.
CGTCAGCGATCAGAATCTTCAACGAGGCACCTCCGCCATATAGGCTTCCAGTTCCGGCATGAGTCTGGCGGCTTCGTTTCGCAAGGCGTCGAATGCTTCTCTTAGCGATTCTTTTTCGGCCGATGAGGAGGCCAGCTGTTCGATTTTCGCCGCCGCCGCCGCCGCGCGTGTTATGCCAAGACTTGCAAGCATTCCTTTGAGCGTATGGCTCAGTACAGCCGAATTTTTCAAGTCCCCGGCAGAGACGGCTGTTTCCAAAGACTGAAGCGTTCGCGGAAAGTCCTCTCTGAAAATTGTGAGCAGCTCTCTGATCAGTTCCTGGTCGTTGTCTACTCTTTCGAGCAGCTCCCCTAGATTCCAGACTGGATCCGAAACACTCTCCTCATTTTTCTTCATCATTTCGCCCATATCTTCGATCCTTTTCTTGGTAATCCCCGCAATGTCAGTGCGAAAAAGGAACGCTAGCTTTTCGCCGTTTCCGCCTTCTTGACGACGTGCCTGGCCAGAACCAGCATGTTCGAGCTGATGCGAATGCGTGCGTCGTTCGCCGCCCCCAAGTTCACCTCAAACTGCAGCTTGTCTTCGATGATGAGGAAATCGATCGTGCCGCCGCTTGCCAGGAAATCCGGACTCTCGCCCACCGTCAGCACGCTCGCCCCTTGAATGACCTTGAAAATCGCTCTGTAGTTCCTGTTTTCAGAGCGGCTTATAAACAGCATGTGGCAGGCGCGCAGGTTCTGTTTTTTGCGCACCCATTGAACCTCGATTCGATGCCCGCGGATCGAAACGCCTCTCGTCATCTCCGCCAATGTCGTCCCAAACGGAAAATCTCCGAAAACACAGAGAAGAAGCGGCGTTTGCTCCGAGGAGAACGCTTCCGGCGGCCAGTCGATAAAATTGGGAAAGGCAGCGAGGAAAGTGGCTTTTGCATGGTATTCATCCTTCTTCACATCCTGAGCGTTTAATGACGGCGCAAGCAGCGTGTACGCTGCCAACACCAGCGCCAGGCCACCCCGAGACTGCCGCACGAGGAAAAGCGGCGTCCGTGGGTCACGAAGTAGCGGTCTGCAAGGCGCGCAATCGCTTTCGTTCTTGCCGAGCAAACGCGCATACCACCCCGCAGCCAGCCGGGCGAATCCTTGGGAAAGGTTGAAAGACACAAAGACTCCCAAGCTTCTGGGGCAAGAGTGAGGCCAGATAGGCCTGCCTGAAGGTGGTTCAATCTATTGAAAATAAGTGTGTTACTTGCGAAGTCGGCGCGGGCGCGTAATCAGAAATTCCCAGGTCGGGACAAAGCCATTCAAGCAGTTCACTGTGGAACAGCCCCTTGCTTCAGCTTTTGCTTCTAGAGTATCGAATGGACTCTAGGCTTTCGTCGCCGGCAAGCCATTCGGCACCATGGGGAGCCCTCGCAGCCGTGTCCCCGCGGCATCGAAGATGGCATTTCCAACCGCGGGCGCAACTCCCATGATCGGCGTTTCCCCAGCCCCCGCCGACGGAATGTCTTTGCGATCCAGCAGCACTGCCTCGACCTCCGGAACGTCCCGGAAACGCGGCACGCGATAGCTCGCAAAATGAGGATTTGTGATGCGCCCGTTCTCGAAGGCAATCGCTTCGTAAAGAGCGCCCCCAAGTCCCTGAATATTTGCGCCAATCACCTGATTGCGCAGTCCATCGGGATTCACAATCGCGCCGCACTCGAAGGCTGTGACCAATCGTACGACGCGCACTGCGCCGGACGCGCGATCGACCGCTACTTCCGCGCATGTTGCCACGTAGCCACCCTTTTCATGTCCGCCTGCAATGCCGAAGCCTTGTCCGTCCTTTGTTTTTTTGCACGGCCAGCCAAAAGACTTCGCCGCCGCTTCGAGCACGGCCTTGAGCCTTGGATCGGAAAGATTTTTCAATCGAAATTCGAGCGAATCGATTTGCGCCGCGCGAGCCAGATCATCCATGTGGCTTTCTCGTGCAAAAAAGTTTGCCGTCGCGGCCAGCCCGCGATAAGAACCGCTGCGCAATGGGCATTTCGTTGCATGAAATTCGATGTGCTGGTTGGCAACGTCATAAGGCGTATCAATCGCTGACATTCCCGAATTGTAATTGTGAAATTCCCAAGCCGTCAGCTTACCGTCCGCCGCGATCCCGCTTTTGATCTCCATTACGCCCGCGGGACGAAAATACGCCCATGTAAATTCCTCTTCGCGCGTCCAAACCACTTTGACGGGCCGCCCCGCCGCGCGCGCCAGCCGCGCCGCTTCGAGCGCTGCGTCTCCGGTGTGTTTCCCGCCGTAACCGGAGCCCATATCGGGGATGATTACGCGCACATTGCTTCCCGGGATGTGGAAGGTGTCTGCCAGTTCATCGCGAACGGCAAACGGGCGTTGCGAGCCGGTCCAGACTGTGAGCTTGCCGTCGTTCCATTCGGCAACCGCAGCCCGGGGCTCGAGTGGTGCGTGCGCAATGAACTCGACAGTATAAGTCGCGTTCAAACGGTGAGCCGCCGCAGCCAGGCCCTCCTCCATCGAACCTTTTGTGTGCCGCGAGCGTTCGTCGCCACCCGGCTTCGCATTTTCCTTGAGATAAGAAAAAAGCTCTTTACTCGACGGTTGCGGAATTTCCTTCCACGCCGCCCGAATGGCATCCAGCGCTTTTTGTGCGTCTCGTTCATTGCTGGCAGCGGCGCCGATGAAGTCGCCGTCACGCACGATCACCACGCCATTCATCCCTTGCGCCGCTTTCGCATCGTACGAAGTCAGCGTTGCCCCAAACGAAGGCGGCCGAAGCACTTTGCCGTAAAACATGCCCGGGCGCCGTACGTCCGGAGGATACTGATGTTCGCCGGTGACGAATTTACGTCCGTCTATCTTCGAGATGGATTTCCCCGCAACCGTCCACTGATCCGGCGGCGTCACGGGATCTTCCGCGGGTAGGTTTGCCGCGAGCGTCTTGCCCTGCGCCAATTGGCCATATTTAAGCGAAAGTCCGTTGGCGGGGTTCGTCACTTTGCCGTCCGCGGCAATGAGGCCTTCGGGAGCGACGTTCCATTTCTTGGCAGCCGCGCGGACGAGCAGATCGCGCGCCGTGAAAGCTACTCGGCGAAGCTGCGGCGCCATTGTCGGCATCGACCGGCTGCCCACCGTCCCAAAATCAAACGGCGTCAGCGCCGTATCCGCCGTCACCATCGTTACACTCTCAAATGGCACGTGCAATTCATCCGCAACCGTTTGCGCCAGCGACGTGCGTATGTTCTGCCCAATCTCAACCTTGCCCGTGAACGCCGTCACCTTCCCGTCTTCGCCGATGTGCAGCCACGCGGTGATTTCTTCCGGCAATTCTTCGCGGTGGAATCCACGCGTCGGAGCCGTCTCCTGCGCTGCCACCGATTTTTTCGCCACCGCGAAAACAGCGATTCCCGCTCCGAGAAACTTGAAGAAATCGCGGCGCGCCAATTCGAAATGGTGCATCGGCCCCGCTCGAAATTCGTAGCGCTCCGGCTCCGGCACGAACGTTACGGATGGGCGGATCATCGCGCACGCTCCTGCATCGATTTGGCTGCTTGATGCACGGCCTCGAGAATCCGCGGATGCGTTCCGCACCGGCATAAATTGCCTTGTAAGAATTGAATAATTTCCGCCGAAGAAGGATTAGGATTTGTCGAGAGCAGGCCCACGCTGCTCAAAATCATCCCCGAAGTGCAATACGCGCACTGAAACGCGCCCGCATCCAGAAATGCCTGCTGCACCGGATGCAAACGCCCGTCCTTTTCAAGCCCTTCAATGGTTGTGATGGATCTCGATGCGGCCGCGCTTACCGGAATCTGGCAGGACCGTCGTGGCGCTTCGCCAAGCAAAACCGTGCATGCGCCGCATTGCCCTTCACCGCAGCCGTATTTGGTGCCGGTTAGTCCGAGTTCGTCGCGAAGTACGCTGAGCAAGGGCGTTTCCGGGTCGGACTGCACCGGGTAACGCTTGCCATTAATTTCCAGCTCGATCGGCTTCGACATGATTGCCCCTCTCGCCTGCAAAATCGCCCCAGACGCGTCGCCGTCCGCCTCATTTTACCACCGCGCGGTCCCGCGGGCGTATCTCCCGTTTGCCACGGCGCGTGCCGCCGCGCTCACCCCTTTTCGTGCAGCAGCGATTCGCGCACCTTCGCTAGTTCCTTCTTCTTCCTTTCATCTACATCAGGGAAGGAAAGATCGAGCTCTTCCAGAGCGCTGATAATCGCCGAAGCTACGATCAGTTGCGTGTACCACTTATTGTCCGCCGGCACCACATACCACGGCGCATGTTTCGTCGCCGTGTTCTGAATCATCTCTTCGTACGCTTCCTGATAATCCTTCCAATACCCACGCTCCTTGACGTCCGCCATCGAAAATTTCCAATTCTTCTTCGAGTCCTCCAGCCGCTCCAGAAACCGCTTCTTCTGCTCCTTCTTCGAAACATGCAAGAAGAACTTCCGGATCACCACGCCGTTCCGCGCCAAATAGTGCTCAAACGCGTTGATGTCCTCAAAGCGTTTTTCCCAGATGTGTTTCGAAATAAATTTGTCCGGCAGCTTCTCCGCGCGAAGCATCTCCGGGTGGACCCGGACGACCAATACTTCTTCAAAGTAGGAGCGGTTGAATATTCCAATTTTCCCGCGTTCCGGAACCCGGCTGTGCGCCCGCCACAAGTAATCGTGATCCAATTCCTCCGCGCTCGGAGTTTTAAAGGAATACACATCGCATCCCTGCGGATTCACGCCGGACATCACGTGTTTGATCACGCCGTCTTTGCCCGCCGCGTCCATTCCTTGAAAAATCAACAACAGCGCCCAGCGGTCTTGCGCATAAAGCTTTTCCTGCAGACTGCTGAGCAAGCCGGCGCGGTCGGCAATAATTTCCTGGCTGTGCTTCTCGTCCTTCACTTCGCCCGTCTCGTTCGTGTCATGATCCTTCAACCGAAATTTCTCGCCCTTGGTGACGCGATAGGGCTCAGCCAGCCGCTGGCACAGCTTGATTTCTCTTGCGTATTTCATCCTGCCTCACCGCGCTTTCTCTGCCTGCGCCACCACCTCATAAGGCCGCATCATTTCATTATCTTCGTGCTCCAAAATGTGGCAGTGCCACACATACCGGCCCGCGTACCCCTCGAACTTCGCGATGATCCTCGTCACCATCCCCGGGTCCGCCCGCACCGTATCCTTCCATCCCGCCTCCGCTGCGTCCGGAGCCTCCGCCGGCCCCGTGTATCGAATCTGCCCACGCGTCAAATATCCAAACGTCTCAAACTTCCTCCGGTCCAGAATCTGAAATCTCACCAGATGCAAATGAATCGGATGCGAATCGTCCGTCGGATTCACCAAACTCCAAATCTCCGTCGAATCCAGCGCCGGATTTTCCGTCACCGGCTCATGCCAGCTGTGCCCATTCAAAAGCATTTTCACTGGGTTCTGCACCTTGTCGTCAATCTCATCCAGCGAAAGCAGGCGCGTCTTAGCCGCCTCCTCCTCTTTCAATTTCTCAATCGTGCGCAGTTTCGCCGGCAAAACGCTCTCGTCCTTCACGCCGCCGCTCGAAACCCGAAATTGCATCACCTGCACAAAATTATCGTTCAGCACGATCTCTCTTCCCGCGCTCTCCTTGAAATCAATAATCAGGTCGATCCGCTCCCCCGGCGCAATAACAATTTTTTGCACCGCCACCGGCGCCGCCAGCAATCCCTGATCCGTCCCAATCTGATAAAACGTCTGCTTGTTCGAAAGTCCCAGCCGGTAAAATCTTCCATTCGCTGCATTCAACACCCGAAACCGGTATTTCCGCGGCTCCACTTCCAGAAACGGAAACAATTTCCCGTTCACCAAATTCGCATCCCCAAAAAATTCCGGTATCCAGGGCGAATCCGGCTTGTCGGAGACCGGATAATAAAGTTGCCCGTCCTTGTCAAACATCCGGTCGCAAATCACCAGCGGAATCTCATATTTCCCGCTCGGCAACCGCAGCGCTTCTTCCTCCTTATCCCGCAAAATGTACGCCCCCGCCAGCCCCGCAAAAATATTCAGCCGGTTAATCCCCATCGCGTGGTCGTGATACCACAGCATCGCCGCGTCCTGCTCGTTCGGATAGTGATACACCGCTGATTTTCCAGGCACCATCCAATCCTCCGGATACCCGTCGCTTTCCGGCCGCGTCTTCGCGCCATGCAAATGCGAAACCGCGCGAACCTCGGGCAACTTCGCCTCCGCCCCATGCAAACTATGATCGATCGGCAAAAAGTGCTTGTGCGGCAGTTCGTTCGCCCACTCCACTAAAATCCCTTCGCCGCTCCGCGCCTCGATCATTGGCCCAGGAAACATTCCCCCAAATCCCCACATCCGCGTTGGCTTCACGTCCCGGTGCACTTTCGTTTCAAACGCCCGCATCGCCATGCGGTAATACGGAATCTTAACCGAGGCATTTTCCGGGTTGGGCCTCATCCCCGTGCTCTGCGCCGTCCCCGGAATCGGCAACGCATCAACGAACGGCGCCAGAGAGTTTGCCGCCAGCGCCGGCCTTGCCCGCACGCCCACCACTCCGTGCCCCGCTTGGTGCGTAAGCACCGCCCCCGTCATCAACCCGCTCTTCTGCAAAAATTCACGCCGCGTGATGGCCACGCCCGCTCCCCCGTAAATGACCAGCCATTCTATGCCAGCTCCAACTAAAAACAGCGGGCATGCGAATCTTTCTTCGCACGCCCGCTGCATACTCCAGTCAGTTCGGATGGGCTGAATTACTCCAATCCCACCCGCGCTGGTTTAATATTTATACGACGGGCCCACAGGCTCGCCCGTGGTTGGGTTGAGTATTAAGACGCCGTCTCCGCGGCAATCATCGAAGTCAAACATGTTCGTGATCGAGCCGGCAACAGCGTCGAAGGAGCCAGTAATCCGCTCGCCGCCCAGCCAGTTGTCCTCGATAAACCGCACCACTGAACTCTGGTCGGTAATGGTGTGGTCGACGAAGTTCCTCTTGGCATACGGCGAAATCACCAGGAACGGCTGCCGCGGACCGTACCCGCAACGTCCCTGCGCATGTGCCGCGCTTACTCCCGGCAGTGCCAACGTAGTCGCGCTCGCAACTGAGCCACACATGTAGGCCCCCGCCCCGTTCTGGTCGCTTGCTGTTGCCGATTGGTTCACAATCGGGCTCGTCACATGGTCATACCACCCGTCCGAATCGTCATACGCGATGATCACCGCCGTGTTCTGCCACTCCCGCGTTTTCTCCAGGAAGTTGATCACCGTCACGATGAAGTTCTGCTCGTCGATTGGGTCCGAGTAACCCGCGTGCCCATCCTGATAGCCGGGAGCCTTCAAGTAGCTGACCGCCGGGAAATTTCCCGCGCTCACCGCCGCGAAAAAGTCCGCTGTGTCGTATTGATGATTCGCCGGCCCGTCGTGCCCGATCTCCAAGATCGAGGCCGGCCGGGTGTGCAGCGGATTCGCTGTGCTGGCGTAATACTGGAACGGCTGGTGATGCGGAATGTAATCCGCCTTCTTCGACAAAGTAATTGTTGAAGTCGTGGATCGCGCGCATCCCGTCGATCCGTTCGCATTCACCAAGCCGAGGTTGAACCCGCCTTCAAAGAATCCCCAGCTGATGCCCTTCTCGTTCAGCAAATCGCCAATATTCTGCCCGCTCATGCTGAACGTTTCTCCGGTTGTCGTCGAGCACATGTCGCCGGCCGGGTCCGCATCGCCCGTATCCGAATACCCGCCGTTCCCGTCCGCAGTGAGCGCACCGCTGCCGTTGGTGTTGTTGATCGCGCCGTTGGTTTGCCCCGAAACCACGTTGACCGCCCCGGGGGTCGAAGGTCCAAAATTCGTGTCAAACGAATTGTCGCTCATCGCAAAATGCTGCGCGTAGTTCCACAACGCCGTCACTGTGTTCCCGTCGTAATAACCCATCACCAGCCCCTTCGTATCCGCAATAGGAGGCGTCCCAGGAGGCGGGCCGGATGTGCCTGTAAACTCCGGAAACAGATCCATTAGCCCGCCGTCGTACGCTTCCTGCTCCGGCGTGTAGTTGTGATCCTGATCGTTCGTCGCCGCCTGCGCCGGCGCGAGCCGGAACGGATTCGTCGCCGCTGTTCCGTTTGCTGGATTCAGGTTGGGATTGTTGGTCAAGAGCGAGGGGCTGAAGCCATTCACGCCCGGCGTGTCATCCGCGGCGTAGAATGGATTCTCGCCGGGAAGGTTCTTCGCATTCGGATAAGTTCCGAAGTAGTGGTCGAACGAAACGTTTTCTTGGAAGATGATCACCAAATGTTTGATGGGTGTTGCCGTGTCGCCATATCCCTTGTGGTCGGGGACGGCGCCGATCATCGCTGGGTTGAGCAATACCCCCGCGAGCAAAATCGCGAAGACTCTGCGCATATTCTTTGTGGCTCCTCCATGGATTTCATATTTGGTTGGCCGGACAGCAGTCAACAGAAGCGCACCGAGGCTAGCCGCGAATAGTTACGTTCATGTGAATGCGGCATGCAGCCTGCGTAAACTCCGCGTCAGCGGTACCAGTACAAGTGCAATTTCTCGAATCATCCCCGCTAAAGCTATCAGTACTCGCTTGCGTTGACTTCATCCTCTGCACGAATCTATGATGCCTCTCCGTGTCCAATCCACGCCGCGCGCTTCGCTTTCCGCGTTTCAATTTCCTTTCCGCTGGCGCCTGCGCCCGCTCCGCACGCATCCCCACCCGCGAATTGCGCTGCCCAGTCTAAATGCCCGCACTCGCCCGCAAACTCCGCCTCCACGACTACTTCGCTCTCGCTCTCGGCACCATGATCGGCACCGGCTGGCTCGTCCTCATGGATGATTGGCTCGGCCGCGGCGGTCCCGTTGGCGCCGCACTCGGTTTTGCCATCGGCGGCATCATTCTTCTTCCCGTCGGCTACGTCTACGGCCAATGGGTCAAGCGCCTTCCCGACGCCGCCGGCGAAGCCGCCTACACCGCCCAAGTTTTCCCGCCCCTCGTCAGCTACTTCACTGGCTGGATGATGCTCCTCGCCTACTTCATCGTTTGCCCCTGGGAAGCCGTCGCCATCGGCAAAATCGCCGCCTATATTTTCCCTTCGCTCGACCGTTTCGTGCTTTACCATGTCGCCGGTCAGCCCGTCTTTCTCCCTCGTCTCCTCCTCGGCATCGCGCTCACCCTCCTCCTTGCGACCATCAACTATCGCGGCATCCGCCTCAGCGCCAATTTTCAAAAAGCCATGACCAGCATGGTCCTCGTGATTTTCGTCGTCTTAGTCGTCATCAGCGGATTCCGCGGCGCTGCTGCGAATCTTCATCCCCTCTTTCATGCCACTCCGTTTCTCTCCATCCTCCTCACCCTGCAAATCGTCCCCTATTTCATGACCGGCTTCGAGTCCGTGCCCAAATACGCCGAAGAAGCCAACCCCGATTTTCGCGAATCCAGTTACATGCAAGCCATCGGCCTGGCTCTCGGCGTCGCCGCGCTGTTCTACGCTCTCTGCATATTGGCCGTCGGCTACATCGCCCCCTGGCAATCTCTGCTCGGGAAGCGCTTTGCCACCGCCGTCGCTTTCGAACACGGCATTGGCCATCATTGGATCGTCCGACTCATACTCGTCATGTCTCTCTTCGGCCTCTTCCAATGCTTCAACGGAAATTTCGCCGCCTCCACCCGCCTCCTCTTTGCCTACGCCCGCCGTCGCACCGTCTCCCCCGCTTTTGCCGTGATCCACGAAAAATTCTCCACCCCATCCGCCGCCATCATCGCCATCACCGGAGGCACCCTAATCGCACTCCTCCTCGGTGACTCCATCTTGGTCCCCATCACCGAAGTCGGTTCCATGGCCTCCGCCCTAGGCTGGCTGGCCACCTGCCTCTCCTTCTGGCTAGTCGAGCCGCGTCTTCGCATGCGCGTCATCACCACCCTCGGCGTAATCGTCTCCTTGCTTCTCCTCCTAATGAAGCTAATCCCCGCCTTCCCCGGCCACTTCACCCCCTCCGAGTGGCTCGCCCTAGCAATCTGGCTCCTACTAGGTGCCACCCTCCACCGCCGCCCCACTCCCGCCCCCGCGTTTTGGTAATTGGCGTTCCGAGCGAAGCTGGGAATCTGCTTTTTCTTCCCTGGGTCCTCCGCGATCTCTGTACAAAATCCCCATTCCCCTTCATCCCCACCTCAAATTTCATTTGATAGTCTATGTACGCTCTGATACGATCGTCCCGTTTGGTACTGCGCCTCGCCACCGCGAGGCGATTTTGTTTTAGGCCCAATGAGTGGCACAGGCTTCAGCCTGTGCTTCGTGAGCCGCAGTCGTAGTGCCCGGTCTTTTGACCGGCATCTTCGCCCTCGGCATGATTCGTCCCGGCCCATAACCCAAGACATAATCAATAGTTACGGCAAGTCCCGTAACCGCAAGAATCTAAATCGCTTGCGAAAACCGTAAGTCCTTTATCAGCAACGTTTACAGGAAAAGGGGAGGCCATCCGACCCGACCGAGAGATGGAAAATCCGCCAAACGGAGCCAATCACGAAAGGGTTTTCCGACCGGCGGAGCGATCACAAATCACAAGTCGCCAGTAGCGAGGAGACGAACAAACCGGACCACGCACCGCGCTGAGCCCGCTCCACATTCCGTCCGAGCCCATGGTGTCATGTATACTCTGCGATGCGCGCTGCGCGCACAATTTCATGATCCCTTTCCTTCACATCGGCCCCGTCTCCATTCCCACGTTCGGCCTGATGGTCGCCACCGCCATGCTTGTCTCGGCCTACGTGCTCCAAGCGGACTTCAACCGCCGCCGCTCGCAACTCAAAAGCATTTCCGCCAGAAACGAAAAAGACGAAGGTTTCCTCATCATCGGCATCGCCGGCCTTGCCGGCCTGGTTGGCGCAAGGTTCTACCACGTTCTCGAAAGTCCACGCGATTTCTTCGCGAACCCCTGGCCGCAACTCATCAGCCGCTACGGCTTCGCGTGGTTCGGCGGCTTCTTGGGCGGATTCATCGCTTTAGTGTTGTTGGCGCGCTGGGTAAGAATTCCCGTCCTCGAATTTCTGGACATCTGTTCACCCGCGGCCTGCGTCGGCTACGCCATCGGCCGCATCGGCTGCCTGCTCTCCGGCGACGGCGACTACGGTATCCCGACGAAACTTCCTTGGGGCATGAGCTTTCCCAACGGCCTCGTGCCCACAACAGAAACCTGCGTGCAACAAGGCTGGCCGGCGAACTGCCGCGTGCAACCCACGCCGCTCTACGAATTTTTTATTTGGCTCGCCATCGCCGCATTTCTCTGGCACATGGGCACAAAAGCTCTCAAAGGCCCGAAAGCGAAAGGGGAAATTTTTTGCAATTACCTGATCCTCACCGGCATCGCCCGCTTTCTGGTGGAAATCATTCGCATCAATCCGCGTTCGTTTTTCGGCATGTCTAATGCCCAAGCGGCCAGCGTTGTCTCCATCCTGCTTGGCGCGGTGTTACTTTGGCGTCTTAAAAGCCAATTTCACGGCCTCAAAAAAGAGCACCGCATCGTAGAGCACATCGTCTCGAGCGGCGACGTCCTCCAGCCGGAATATCACCGTCCCACGCCGGAATGCCCGCATCCCGAGCGCTGGCACATGTACGATTCCATGAGCGCCGAAGTCGAAGTCCTGGATTTCTTGAAATCGATTGTCACCACTCTCAAGCCGGAGCTCATCGTTGAGACCGGCACGTTCTCCGGCCTTAGCACGCTGCGCCTCGCGGAAGGCCTTAAAGCCAACGGCTTCGGCCGCGTCATCACCTGCGAGTACGACGCCAAAGTTTTCGCCGCCGCGCAAAAACGTTTCGCATCTTCCGGCCTCGCTGAATGGATCGACGCGCGCAACGAATCCAGCCTGGACATGAAAGTCGATGGCCGCATCGATCTTCTTTTCTGCGATAGCGACGCGCCGCTCCGCGAGCAGGAAGTCCGCAAATTTCTCCCGCAGATGAACCCGCACGGCCTCATCCTGATGCACGACGCGAGCTCGCTCATGAGAACGGTTCGCGAAGCCGCGCTGAAACTCGAAGCCGAAGGCCAGATTTCCGTGCTTCTTCTGCCGACGCCCCGCGGCTTGGTGCTCGCGCAGAAACGCGAAGGAAGAACTTAGCAAAGCAGTGGCACAGACTTCAGTCTGTGCACGTCGATGCTCCAAGTATGCGAGCGATCATGCCGCAAGCGCTATTAGGTCAATTCAGAAGGACCGACTCAGCAATCAGAGCATCTGCCGCAGAACATATTGCAGGATGCCGCCGTGATGGAAGTACAGCACTTCTTCCGGCGTATCGACGCGCGCGATCGCAGTAAACGTCTTCGTCGATCCATCATCGGACCCAGCCCGGACAGTGATTGCCTTTTTTGGAGCGAGCGAAGCAACGCCTTCGATCTCGAAAATTTCTTGCCCGGTCAATACGAGCGACTCCCGGTTTTCGCCGGCTTTGAATTCCAAAGGAAGCACGCCCATGCCGACCAGGTTACTGCGATGGATGCGCTCGTAGCTTTCGGCAATCACCGCGCGCACGCCGAGCAACCGCGTGCCTTTCGCCGCCCAGTCGCGCGACGAACCAGATCCATATTCCTTGCCTGCAATCACGACGAGAGGTACTCCCGCTTCGCGATACTTCACGGCCGCATCGTAAATCGTCATCTTCTCGTTGCCCGGCAAAAAAAATGTCCAGCACCCTTCCGTTCCAGGAGCAAGCTGATTGCGCAAGCGGATATTTGCGAACGTGCCGCGCATCATTACTTCATGATTGCCGCGCCGCGCTCCATACGAATTGAATTCGTGCGGCTTCACGGCGTTGGCGATCAAATATTTTCCAGCAGGCGAATCAATCGCAATCGATCCTGCAGGTGAAATGTGATCCGTAGTCACGCTATCGCCTAAAACAGCCAGCACGCGCGCACCATGAATATCCGCCAGCGCTGCCGGTGTTTTTGGCATGTTCTCGAAATACGGCGGCTGCTTAATATAGGTCGACTTCGGGTCCCACTGATACAAATCGCCTTCGGGCACCGGCATCGATTTCCAGTGCGCGTCGCCATTGAATACGTCAGCGTATTCCTTGCTGTACATTTCGCTGGTCACGGATTCGCGCACCGTTTTTTCGATTTCCTGAGGCGAGGGCCAAATGTCCCGCAGGTAGACCGGCTTTCCCGCGGAGTCCGAACCAAGAGATTCCGTCGTCAAATCCATGTCCATGCGTCCCGCGAGCGCGTAGGCCACGACCAGCGGCGGCGAAGCCAAATAATTCGCGCGGACCAGCGGATGAATGCGGCCTTCAAAATTTCTATTGCCGCTGAGCACCGCGACGGCCATCAGGTTGTTGTCTTTGATTGCCGCACCAATCGCTTCCGGCAGCGGCCCGCTGTTTCCAATGCACGTCGTGCAGCCATATCCGACAAGATGAAATTTCAATTTTTCGAGATAGCTCATCAGCCCGGAAGCCGCGAGATAATCGCTCACCACTTTCGAGCCCGGCGCGAAACTTGTTTTCACCCATGGCTTGACTTGCAGTCCGCGCTCGACAGCCTTCTTAGCGAGGAGGCCTGCGCCCAGCATCAGCGAAGGATTCGAAGTGTTCGTGCAGCTCGTGATCGCCGCTATCACCACCGCGCCGCTCGAAAGATCGAAGGAGTCGCCGTTATTCCGCACGGCGATATGCTTCTCGGACGTGCCTTCCAGAACTTTTTGGAACGAACTTTTCGCATTGCGCAGCAAAACACGGTCTTGCGGCCGCTTCGGGCCTGCTACAGTCGGCTCGACGCTGCCGAGATCCAATTCCAGCTTGTCGCTGAAAAGCGGATCCTCCATTTCATCCGTGCGGAAGAGCATCTGCTCCTTGCAATAGGCTTCGACGAGCGCGATCTGCTCGAAGCTGCGTGCCGTGAATTGCAAGTACGCAAGTGTCTCCGCGTCGACCGGAAAAAATCCCATCGTCGCGCCATACTCCGGCGCCATATTGGCGATCGTCGCGCGATCCGGAATGCTCAAGCTGGAAAGGCCGGTGCCGCAGAATTCGACAAATTTTCCGACGACGCCTTTTTTCCGTAGCATTTCCGTTACAGTGAGCACCAAATCGGTGGCGGTCGCACCCTCACGCAGTTTCCCGTGCAGGCGGAAACCGACGACATCCGGAATCAGCATCGAAGACGGCTGGCCCAGCATCGCGGCTTCTGCTTCGATGCCGCCCACGCCCCATCCAAACACGCCGAGCGCATTCACCATGGTGGTGTGCGAATCCGTACCCACAACCGAATCGGGATAGGCTTCGACGCGGTTGCCAGAAGGCATGGCACAAACCACGCGCGCGAGATATTCGAGATTTACTTGATGGCAGATGCCGGTATCAGGAGGCACGACTTTAAAATTCTGGAACGCCTTCTGGCCCCAGCGCAGAAAAGCGTAACGCTCGATATTGCGCTGAAATTCCAGTTCGGCGTTCAAGTCAAACGAGTTCGCAGCGCCGAAACTGTCCACTTGCACGGAATGATCGATCACCAACTCGGCGGGGAAGAGCGGATTGATCAGCCGCGGATTGCCGCCCATGCGCTTGATGGCTTCGCGCATGGTGGCCAGATCGACCACAGCAGGCACGCCGGTAAAATCCTGCAGCAGCACGCGCGCAGGCATGAACGCGATTTCTTTTTCCGGCGCTCCGGGAGCCCAGTTCGCCAGCGCGCGAATATCATCGGGGCGGACAAAGCGGCCATCCTCGCAGCGCAAAAGATTTTCGAGCAGGATGCGCAAGGAAAAAGGGAGTTTCCCTAAATGGCAGGAAATCTTTTTTTCAAGAAATTCGAGCCGATGGATGTCGAACGTTTGCGCTCCGACGTGTAGCTTGTCGCGCGTTCCGAAGGAATTTCCTGCGGCCATGGCCATTCTCGCGATCCTCTCCGTCAAGTTACCGAACTTCCATCATAACCGAAAACGATTCATTACGGCGGACAGCCAGTTATACTGGATACCGCGTGAATATCGTACTGATTTCGACTTACGAATTGGGCCGGCAGCCCTTCGGACTCGCATCGCCGGCAGCATGGCTTCGCAAGCGCGGGCATGCCGTTGTCTGTCTCGATCTTTCAAGACAATCGCTGGATGAAGCTGCCGTTCGCGCGGCCGGGTTGATCGCCATCTATTTGCCCATGCACACGGCCACGCGGCTCGCCGCAAAGCTGATCCCGCAATTGGGCGAACTGAATCCCACCGCGCATTTCTGCTGCTATGGCTTATACGCGCCGATGAATGCGGAGTATCTGCGGACGCTCGGTGTCTCGACAATTCTCGGCGGCGAATTTGAAAGCGAGCTTGTGCATTTCGCGGAGCGATTGCAAAGCGACGGTCACGCGACAGCTAAACAGGACGCACAGCCCGAGCCGCTCATCTCGCTCGCGCGCCTTGCATTTGAAGTGCCGGATCGCAGTGATTTCCCCCCCATCGAGAAGTACGCCCATCTCGTGCTTCCCGGCGGCGGATTCCGGCTCGTGGGATCGACGGAAGCGAGCCGCGGCTGCAAACATCTTTGCCGGCATTGCCCCATCGTTCCCGTTTATAAGGGAGTGTTTCGAATCGTCAGCCCTGACATTGTAATGCAAGATATCCGGCAGCAAGTGGCCGCGGGCGCGCAGCATATTTCCTTCGGCGATCCGGATTTTTTCAATGGCATTCGGCACGCCATGGATCTAGTCGAGGAATTTCACAGCGAATTTCCCGGCGTAACCTACGACGTCACGATAAAAATCGAGCATTTGAAAAAGTACGAAGCGCATTTGCCGAAACTCAAAGAGACCGGCTGCCTGTTCATCATCAGCGCCGTGGAATATCTGGATGATGCGGTGCTCGGCGCTCTGGATAAAGGCCACACGCGAGAAGATTTCTTGCATGTGGTTCGCGCTTTCCGCGAACTCGGGATGACGCTGCACCCCACGTTCGTGCCGTTCACGCAGTGGACAACGCTCGAAAGCTATCTTGATCTACTGCGGGTGATCGAGGCGGAGACTTTGTTCGAAAATGTTGCGCCTATTCAGTTTGGCATCCGGCTGCTTATTCCGGAAGGCTCGCGACTGCTCGAATTGGAAGAAGTGCGGCAAAACGTGGGTCCATTCGATCCGCAATCGCTCTTCTATCCCTGGAAGCACGCCGACCAGCGCGTGGATGCGCTTGGCGAAACAGTGCAAGCGATTGCCGCGGACGGGGATCGCAAAAAAGAATCGCGCACCAAAGTTTTCGAGCGGATTTGGAAAGCGGCACATGCCGCGGCTGGGCTCGTCGCCCCAATTATTCAGTCTTCACGAACGCCGGCGGCGGCCATCCCATTTCTCAGCGAGCCATGGTATTGCTGCGCAGAGCCGACGCGCGAGCAGTTTGTTTCCATCGGGCAAGTCGCGAAGAAGCCGGAAGAACCGATGCCCGTGACCGGCAGCTACGTGTAAGCGGGAAGCCCGTGAAGCATTGCGACGAATAGCAGATGCAGCGACTCCTTCTCTTTACCGCGAAACTCGGTTATCAGACACGAAGCTTCGATGAAGCCGCTCGAAAGCTCGGCGTCGATCTCGTGTTTGTCACTGACCGCTGCCACCAACTGGACGATCCCTGGGGCGATCGCGCCATTCCGGTTCACTTCGAGTCGGCAAACGCTGCGGCCTCTGCAGTTTTGGAAGCGATGCGCGATCAAAGCGTCAACGGAATTCTTGCGCTCGGCGATCGTCCCGCTCTCACTGCTGCTTACGTCGCACGCGGCCTTGGTATTCAGTACAACCATCCCGCGTCTGTGGAAGCTTGCCGCAGCAAATTGAGGATGCGCGAAGTTTTTCGCGAAACGGGACTGCGAGTGCCGGGGTTTCGCGCCGTTCCGCTGCATCCCGCGCCGGAGCCGTCTCTGCTTGGCATCGAGTATCCTTGCGTGCTAAAGCCGCTTTCGCTTTCGGCGAGCCAGGGCGTGGTGCGTGCAAATTCGCGCGAAGAATTTGTCGCCGCGGCGGAGCGGATTCGGCGTTTGCTCGATTCGTCGGAAATTCTCGCGACGCGCGAGCCAAATCTCGATCAGATTTTGGTCGAAGGATACATTCCGGGAAGGGAAGTGGCCGTTGAAGGTGTGCTTACGGATGGCCAGTTGCGCGTGCTTGCGATCTTTGACAAACCTGATCCGCTCGAAGGCCCTTATTTTGAGGAGACTATTTACGTCACGCCTTCGCGCCTCAGCGAAAAGCAGCAAGGCGAGATTGAACGTTGCGCTGTGGATGCAGTTCGCGCGCTCGGACTATCGCACGGTCCAGTGCACGCGGAATTTCGCGTGAACGATGACGGAGTCTGGCCTCTTGAAGTTGCGCCGCGGCCTATCGGAGGGCTCTGCGCGCGGGCGCTGCGATTTGCGCCGGATTCGAGCACGCAACCTATCGGCCTTGAAGAATTGCTGCTGCGTCACGCGCTCGGGTTGCCCGGAAGCGATTGGCCGCGCGAACCATCGGCTTCCGGCGTGATGATGATTCCGGTTCCACAAAGCGGCGTGCTTGAAAAAATTGAAGGAGGAGACGCCGCGCAAAACATTCCCGGAATTACCGCGCTGGAAATCACCGCGCGACTGCACGACTACATCGCGGCGTGGCCAGAAGGATCCAGTTATTTGGGATTTTTATTCGCGCGCGCCGAAACACCTGCGGCAGTCGAGAATGCGATTCGCGCGGCGCATACGATATTACACTTTGATCTTCGCGCGCGTCTGCCGGTCGAACATCCCGCGACCGGCCGCCTGCCAGCAGCAGGGAATTAGCCCTTGGCCTTGGGAGCCACGTAACCTTCGGGAAGCTTGGCGCCTTCTCCAAAGAAAAATTGTTCGAGTTGTTCGCCCATGATTTTTTGAGAATTCGGGTCGATAGGATTGAGCCGGTACTCATTCATGATCATCTTGGAGTGCTCGATCCACAGCTTCCACGCGTCCTTCGATACATTTTCGTAGACGCGTTTGCCCAGCTCACCGCTCCAGGGAATCCGGTCAAGGCCGGGCAATTCCTTGCCGAATTTCACGCACATCACCATGCGCGTTCCAGGCTTTGCCGGCTCGCTGGGAGCCTGAGCCGGAGCGGGATCGCAAGATTCGTTTGCCATTCGAAGCACCTCGTTAAGATTGCCAATTCTGAACATACTGCAAGTCCGGCGAATTGCCTAGTCTCGGCGGGCAGGTTTGGGCCACGATGCCCGGGCCGCCACGGCCGAGCGGACCAGAGAGGCGCGTTCACCCGGGCTTCATTAACTGTTCATAGTCGCGGGGTACAACGGCCGTTTGCGGAAAGGCCGGACGGGTGTGACAATACCACTATGAGAAAACGATTGACATTAGCGGTGACCGGAATTGCAGCGGGGATGATCCTGCTTGGTTCTGCTCAAGCGCAGCAGACTCCGCCAGCTGCGACGCAGCAGGCTCCCGCCGCCAAGTCCACCAAGCCTTCGGCGGCGAAGACCGGGACCACTGCGGCGAAAAAACCTACGACGCTGACACTCACGACGCAGAAGGAAAAGGCCAGCTACGCCATCGGACTAAATATCGGCAAAAGCATGCGCAAGGATTCCGTCGACGTGGATCCCAACATTCTGCTGCGCGGAATGAAGGACGGGCTGGCTGATGCCAAGCCGTTGTTGACGGACGACGAGGCCAAAGCCGCGATGACCGCGTTGCAGGCTGATCTTCGCGCCAAGCATGAACAAAAGATAGAAGAAGAAGCAGCGACCAACAAGAAAGAAAGCGATGCGTTTCTGGCCGAAAACAAAACGAAAGACGGCGTTGTGGCGCTGCCGAGCGGGTTGGAGTACAAAGTTCTCGTGGAAGGAACTGGTCCAAAGCCGACGGCTACCGATACAGTTGTGTGCAACTACAAAGGAACGTTTCTCGACAACACGGAATTCGACAGTTCCTACAAGCGCGGCAAGCCGGCGACGTTTCCCGTGACTGGCATCATCAAGGGCTGGACTGAAGCGCTGCAGTTGATGCCCGTGGGCTCGAAGTGGCAACTGTTCATTCCGCCGGATCTTGCCTATGGGCCGGCTGGCCGTCCAGGAATCGCTCCCAACGCGACGCTGGTTTTCGAGGTGGAGCTGCTGTCGATCCAGCCGAAGGCGGAGATGCAAGCGCCCGCGAATCCGGCTTCAAAGCCGACGCCGAACCCTACGCCGAACCAGAAACAGTAAGAATCCTTTCCGAATCGCCAGATCGCAATGTTGCGCAAGTGCGGCTTGGCAATGGAGCCATGCTGCGTCCGAATGGGTTGCTCCAAGCGCTGGATCGGTTTCTTTCGCGTTGAGGGTTGAAACGTTTGAAACATGCCATTAACGTGTTTTCTTGACCCGAAACGATTATCATGGATACCCTTACGGCACGACCGGGGGTGCCGCTGCTTTGGCTGAGATTACGACGCTCTTCTGGGACATCGGCGGGGTCATTCTCACCAACGGCTGGGACCGGCACTCGCGGCGTGAGGCGGCCACAACTTTCGACTTCGACTACGAAGAATTTCAGGATCGCCACGATCTGTCGTTTCCCGCTTTCGATTCCGGGCACATTTCGCTCAACGAATATTTGGACCGGACGCTGTTTTATCGGGCGCGCTCGTTTACGCGGGAAGAGTTCACGGCATTCATCTTCTCGCAGTCGAAAGAGTATCCGGAGACTCGCGCGGTGCTGGCGGATGCGGCGCGCACCGGCAAGTACTTCATCGGATCCATCAACAACGAGCCGATGGAGCTGAATCAATACCGCATCGAGGCGTTTCATCTGCGCCGTGAATTTCTTGTTTTTTTCAGTTCTTGTTACGTACATTCGCGCAAGCCGGAGGAAACGATTTTTCGCGTGGCTCTCGAAGTGACGCAGCGGCCGCCGGAACAATGCATCTTCATCGACGACCGGCTGCTCAACCTGGAGTGTCCCGGGCGTTTGGGGATGAGAGCGATTCATTATCAGAATGCGGAGAAACTGCGGGCCGAGCTGAGAAATCACGGCGTTGAGGTATAGTTTTCCGCGGCCGCTTTTTGGCGAGGCTAGCGCACGCGCGAACTGAGGGAATCATGGCTGAGGAAACCAATCGATCTGGAAGTCTTTATGGGGGCACGGCGGAACCGTGCGCAGTGGTGCTGTTTGGGGCCTCGGGCGACTTGGCCAAACGAAAAGTCATTCCGGCGATGTACGATCTGGCGACTCACAAATCGCTGGGCTCGCGATATGCGATTGTGGGTTTTGCACGCACGCCCATGACCGACGAAAGTTTTCGCGCGGCTACGGGCGAAGCGGCGAAGACCATGTCCGAGATTGGGCCGATCGATCCGAAGCAGTGGGGCGAGTTCGCGAGTTGCCTTCATTACCATTCGGGGGACTACGCGGACCCGCAAGCGTACGAGGAACTCGTGAAGCGGCTTGCGGAACTGGAGGCTGAGAAAAAGCTGGGGGGCAACCGGCTGTTCTATTTGTCGACGCCGCCGGAAGTGTATCCGCATATCGTGGAGCAGCTTGGGCGGGCGGGGCTGGCGCGGCCGGCTTCGGCGAACTCGTGGGTGCGCATCATCATTGAGAAGCCGTTTGGGCGGGACCTGGCGACCGCTAAGGAACTGAACCAGATTGTTTTGAATGTTTTCGAGGAGAAGCAGGTTTACCGCATCGATCACTATTTGGGAAAAGACACGGTGCAGAATTTGCTGGTGCTGCGGTTCAGCAACGGCATTTTCGAGCCTTTGTGGAACCGCAACTACGTGGATTGCGTGCAAATCACGGCGGCGGAAACGCTGGGAGTCGAACGCCGAGGTGGTTTTTACGAAACCACGGGCGCGCTGCGCGACATGATCCAAAGCCACGTGCTGCAGCTGACCTCACTCGTGGCCGTCGAGCCGCCTTCCTCGTTTGACGCCACCTCCGTCCAAAACGAAAAGCTCAAAGTGCTGCAATCGATTCGCCCGTTTGATTTGGAGATGGTCGCGCAATCGGTGGTGCGGGGGCAGTATGCGCCGGGCCAATTGGACGGCAAACCATTGGCCGGATATCGCGAGGAACCGGGGGTGAGCCAAACGTCGCGAACGGAAACGTTTGTCGCTGCGCGATTGCTGATCGACAACTGGCGCTGGGCGGGTGTTCCCTTTTATCTGCGCACGGGCAAGCGGCTGGCCAATCGCAGCACGGAAATCATGATTCAGTTTCGATGCGCGCCGCATATCGTGTTTCGCGAACGCGAGATTGAGCCCAACCGCCTGATTCTGAATATCCAGCCGGAAGAGGGCATCTCGGTTTCCTTTGGCGCGAAGCGTCCCGGCACGGAGATGCGCATCGGAAATGTCACGATGAATTTCAGTTATAAGGAAGGGTTTGGCGAAGCCTCGCGCAGCGCATACGCCACGCTCGTCAACGATTGCCTTCGCGGCGACGCGACGCTCTTCGATCGAGGGGACAACGTGGAAGCGGCGTGGTCGCTGGTCGATCCGATTCTTGATGTTTGGAGCGCCGCGAGAAGCGCGAAGGTTCCCGAATATCCGGCGGGGAGCTGGGGCCCGCGCGAATCGGACCAGTTGCTCGAGCGCGACGGCAGGCAGTGGCACAACCCATGAAATCTTGACCGGCTACCACCACCGAACGGCAGCGTGACAGGGGGATAGGTGATCATTGCGGGCGACGTTGGCGGCACCAAGTGCAATCTTGCACTTTTTTCGGAAAAAAATGGGAAGCTCACTTCCGTTTACAAGCAGAGATTTGCGAGCAAGGATTTTGCACAGTTCGATTTGATCGTTCGGGAATTTTCGCGGCAGGCCGCGCCGCACCTGACAGGGAAGCGTGTGCGCGCCGCGGGCTTTGGAGTTGCCGGGCCGGTGATCGAAAATCGCGTGCGCGCGACGAACCTCCCCTGGACCGTTGACGCCGCAATTTTGGCCAGCGAACTCGAACTTTCCGAAGTCGTGCTGATGAATGATCTGGGCGCCACGGGACACAGCATCGAGCATCTCGCGCCCGAAGAATTCTGCGTGCTGAATCCGGGCGAGCCGGAACACGGGGGAACGCGTGCGCTTCTTGCGGCTGGGACTGGACTGGGCCAGTCCATTCTCGTTTGGGATGGCGCTCGCTACCGCGTCGTGCCGTCCGAAGGCGGACATTCCGATTTCGCGCCGCACACCGAGCAACAAATCGAGCTTCTCCGTTTTATGCGCCGGCGGTATCCGCAAGTCAGCTGGGAGCTGATTCTTTCTGGCCGCGGATTCCGCACGATTCACGAATTTCTTGCGCCCAATGTTCTTCACGCTTCGTTCGAGGATCCCGGCACAGATCCTGCGCCGGAAATCACCCAGCTCGGCTTGTCCAAACAGTGCCCCGCATGCGCGGATACGTTGGATTTGTGGACCGCGATTTACGGATCGGAAGCCGGAAACCTTACGCTCAAAGTACTCGCGCTTGGCGGTGTTTACGTTGCGGGGGGCATCGCGGTCAAAATCATTGAGAAGATCAAGGACGGAACCTTTTTCGAAGCTTTTCGTGACAAATGGAAATTTGAAGCGATGTTGGATGATATTCCCGTGTCCGTGATCCTCAACGAATCCGCTCCGCTGCTCGGAGCGGCTTACGAAGCACTCGCATCGCTTCCACGCTAAGAAGATTTGCACCTGCGACGGCTCCCGGGCAAATGATATAATTGACGCTTTAGAGCAGGCCATGGAAATACTCGCCGAGTTTCCTACGCTCAAGCTCCAGCCACCCTATTCGACACGCCAAGGAGCGGTTCATGAGTAGTACCGCAACAATTCAAGTTACCGAGCCACGAAATTACATCAATGGCGCTTGGCGCCGTTCCGCTTCCGCCGAGTTTTTCGAGGTTAGCAATCCGGCGACTAGCGAACTGATCGCGCGCACGCCGATGTCTTCGGCTGCTGACGTGGATGCGGCGGTGCAGGCTGCTGCTGAGGCGTTTCCGGCTTGGCGACGCACGCCTCCCGGGGAGCGCGTGCAATACCTTTTCAGGCTCAAAAATTTGCTCGAAGAGCATATCGACGAGCTTTCACGGCTGATCACTCTGGAAAACGGCAAGACCTTCGGCGAAGCGAAAGCCGAACTGCGCCGCGGGATTGAGAATGTCGAAGTTGCCTGCGGCATTCCCATGATGATGCAAGGCTACAATCTCGAAGACGTCACGCCCGGCGTGGATGAAATGCAGATTCGGCAGCCGCTGGGCGTGGTCGCGGCGATTGTTCCGTTTAATTTTCCGGCGATGATCGCTTACTGGTTTTTGCCGTACGCCATCGCTTGCGGCAACACTTTTATCGTCAAGCCTTCCGAGCGCGTCCCGCTTAGCCTCTGCCGCGCTTTCGAACTCCTGGAGCAAACCGGCTTGCCCAAGGGCGTCGTGAATCTGGTCAACGGCGGGAAAGACGTGGTGAACGCGCTTTGCGATCATCCGCAGGTGCGAGCGATCAGCTTTGTTGGCTCCACGCCAGTCGCCAAGCACGTTTACACGCGCTCGGCAGCCGCGGGCAAACGCGCCCAATGCCAGGGCGGCGCGAAAAATCATGTCATCGTCCTGCCGGATGCGGATATGGAGCTGGCCACGCAAATCATCAGCGACAGCGCTTTCGGGTGCGCGGGGCAACGGTGTCTCGCGGTTTCCGTCGCCGTCACCATTGGGGACGCGCAGAAAACATTTCGCGATTCGATCGCGCACGCCGCCGGCCAGCTCAAAGTCGGCAATGGCCTTGAACCCGGCGTGCAAATGGGACCGGTCATTTCGCGCGACTCCAAACAGCGCATCGAATCGCTGATCTCCGCGGGAGTCGGCGAGGGGGCCAAGGCCATTCTCGATGGGCGCAACTCGAAAATCCCAAATCACGAATCGGGCAATTTTCTCACTCCCACCGTTCTGGATGGTTTGCCGGCTAGCAGCCAGCTTGCCAACACGGAAATTTTTGGGCCGGTGTTGAGCATGGTTCACGCGAATTCGATCGACGAAGCGATGGATTTTCTTCGCAGGAGCCCTTATGGCAATCAGGCGTCTCTCTTCACCACGAACGGAGCGGCGGCACGGCGATTCCGTTACGAAGCGCCTGCGGGAAACATCGGAATTAACATCGGCGTTGCCGCGCCGATGGCTTATTTCCCATTCAGCGGATGGAAAGAAAGTTTCTTCGGGATACTCCACGGGCAGGGACGCGACGCCGTGGAATTCTTCACGGAATCGAAAATTGTTGTCGAGCGCTGGTCGCGCCAGGAAACGCGCAAGTTCTAACCGCAGAATACCTCTTTACGTCAGTGTGGTTGGCCCGGGAATGATGGCGCGCCTGGAAGCGGTAAGGGCTTAGCGTCGCGGATCCCCGAACCTTCAACGATCGTGTAAATGGAGTCCGCCCCAACATTTTCCAGTGTCTCGACTTTGCCGCTGGGCCAGCGGATTTCAAGCGAGTCGATTTTCGCTGCTTTGCCCAAGCCGAAATGTAAGCGCAAATCGTTCTGCGAAAGATAGCTTCCGCCGCCGCGAACTTCGGCGATTTGGCGGACGCCTGCGGAGCGGATGGTAACGCGGGCGCCGATGGCGGCGCGATTGCTTTTTGTGCCGACCAATTTGAAAAGTACGCGATGATTGCCGTCGTTATTCCGATTGAGCAAGAGTGTGGGAGGTTCGCCGACATTGAGAAGGACGACATCGACGTTGCCAGTGTTGAAGATGTCGCCGAAGGCTGCGCCCCGCCTGGATTGCAGCGGCAAATCCGCGAGGCCGGCTTCTTTGGAGACTTCGTCGAAGGTGCCGTCGCGATTGTTGCGCTCGAGAAAAATCGGCTGGCGATAGCGCGGACCCTCTGTGAGCGTATCGATTTGCGGATAAACGTGGCCGCACGCGATCAAGAGATCGAGCCATCCGGAATTGGCCATATCGAAAAAGCTGGTGCCCCAGCAGACATCGGAATAACTCGGCCGCCCCACGCCGGAAGTCCAACTGACATCCTCGAAACCGTTCGCGCCCATGTTGCGCCAAAGCGCCTTAGGCTGCTCTTGAAAGGTGGTAATGAAAAGACTGAAGCGGCCGGAGTGGTCGTAATCGCCGAAATCGACGCCCATATTGCCGAGCTGAGTGCCGTCGCCGCTGAGGGCCACGCCCGAGAGCATGCCAACGTCGGAAAAAGTTCCGTTGTGATTGTCGTGATAAAGATAGTTCGGGACGGAATCATTGGCGACGAGAAGGTCGGGCCAGCCGTCGTTGTCGTAATCGCACCATTGAACACCGAGGCCGTAGTAGCCGACCTGGTCGTGAACGGCGGCTTTTTGGGAGACTTCCTCGAAGGTGCCGTTGCCGCGATTGTGATAGAGAAGATCGCTCTCGCCTTCGAGTCCCCAGGGTCCGCACTGCACTAGAAGCCCTTTATAGCGGCAAAATTTGTTGCTGCCGGGGGCGGGCATGTGGTCGATGTCGACGTGGACATAGCGCGAAACAAAAAGGTCTACGTTGCCGTCGCGATCGTAATCGCCCCAGGCTGCGCCGGCGCTGAATCCGCCGCCCCGAACGCCCGCTTTTTCCGTGACATCTTCGAACTTGCAGCCGCCGAGATTGTGATAGAGAACGTTGCCGCCGTAACCGGTGACGAAGAGGTCGAGCTTTCCGTCGTTGTCGTAATCGGCGACGGCCACGCCCATGCCCCAACCTCGGCGCGTGAGGCCGGCTTGCTGCGTGATGTCCGTGAAACTGCCGTCGGGCTCCTGATGGTAAAGCGTGACCATGGGATCGCCGCCTTTGAGGTAGCGGTCGACGGTCGAGCCGTTGACGGTGACGATGTCGAGGCGGCCATCGTCATCACAATCGAAGAGGCCGACGCCGCCACTCATGGATTCGACGATGTAGCGCTTTTCGCCGGTGGAGATGTGAGAGACGGTGAGGCCGAGAGATTTTGCCACGTCGATGAATTTCGGGATGGGAGGAAAGCCGGGGCGGTTTATTTTTGGGGAAGGAAGTTTTGCAGTGGGCGGAAGAGGAACGGTGGCGCTTTGCGCGCGCAAAAGTTGCGGGGAAGCGGCACTCAGTAGAAACAGAACAGAAATGATTTGAAGAGCAGAGGGGCGAGCGAGATGACCACGCATCGCAGTCATTCTAGCGCAAAGGAATTTTTGTCCAAAGGAAGGCGCGCTTGAACAAGGGGCTCTTGCGGGGCGCTGCGGCAAGGCGGATAAGACGCGTCCCTGCTATACTCGCGGGACAATAAATGACCGTGCCGGAACGCGGCGCGGAGCAGTGCGTCCCTCAGGAAATAGCGAGAAACATCAGAGATGGTCTAGGTTATGCAAATGACGCCAATACAAAAGAAGGAACCCAGCCAGCGTAAAGAGAACAAAAAAGTAACGCTCAAGACGGTGGCAAGACACCTCGGGCTTGCTGCGGGGACGGTTTCGGCGACGCTCAACAATTCGCCGGCCGCTCGCTCGATCCCGGAGCACACCAAAAAAAGAATTCTTGCGGCAGCGCAAGAGCTGAACTATCGCCCCGACTTTTTTGCGCGAACGCTGCGGATGAAGCGCACCTTCACGATTGGCGTGATCGCGGAAGAGATTGGCGACGCGTACGGTTCGCAGGTCATCAGCGGGATAGAAAAATATCTGACCGGAAAGAATTATTTTTTCCTGACAGTGGTTCACCGGCATGATCCGAAGCTGCTGGAAGCCTATTCGCAGATGCTGGTGGAACGGGGCGTGGAAGGATTGATTACGGTGGACACGTCGATTCTGGCTGAGCCATCCTTGCCGACGGTGGCCGTCGCGGGCCACCGGCAGATCGCCGGCGTTACGAATATCGTTCTGGATCATCAGCGCGCGGCGCGGCTGGCCCTGCAGCATTTGAAAGAACTGGGACACGAAAGAATTGCGTTTCTTCAAGGGCAGGTTTTCAGTTCCGACTCTGAAGAACGGTGGAATGCCATCACCGAAGCGGCGAAAGATCTGGGAATCGCCATTCGGCCGGAGTTAACGATCCGAATCGATAGCACCGATTCCACACCGCGAGTGGGTTTTCCCGTGACCAAGGAACTGCTCGCGAGAAAAGTGCACTTCACGGCGCTCTTTGCTTACAACGACATTTCTGCGATTGGAGCGATCTGGGCGCTCCGCGAAGCAGGGTTGCGTGTGCCGCAGGATGTGTCGGTGGTTGGGTTCGACGATATTCCTGGAGCGGCCTTTGCCAATCCCGGGCTGACGACGGTCAGACAGCCTCTGGTGCGGATGGGAGAAATTGCGGCGCAGACGCTGGTCAGCCACATTGAGGAACGCGACGGCTATCGTGCGGAAATCGCCATCGAGCCGGAGTTTGTGGTACGCGATTCGACGGCGCGCGTGTTGTTGGAGAAACGGACTGCAGGTGCGAGCAACGGATAGCGACTAGCTGGCAGTGAGCAGACCATGGCCTACGATGAGGTTCTACGGAACCGGGTAAGAGCGGCGCTGGTGCACACGCGACGGGTCGGTAAAAAAGGAATGTTCGGCTGGTTTGCCATCCTCGTCATGAAATCGA
Organism: uncultured Acidobacteriota bacterium; assembly: GCA_963843265.1. Classification (GTDB taxonomy): domain Bacteria; phylum Acidobacteriota; class Terriglobia; order Acidiferrales; family UBA7541; genus Acidiferrum. Next base: position 260,885 of record CAWJJR010000017.1, read on the forward strand.
TTCGAGGGCATTAGCCTCTCTTCGGAAATAAGGTTTGCCGATCAAAATCTTTGCGTGGACGCACGTTATTAGGTAGAGTTTCGCGGCGTGGAGGTGCAAGCAAATGAACCAGCTTCCAGCCGTACTGATTTTCCGATTTAGAATTTTTTTGATTCTCGGGCTCGCGGTTTTTTTGGCGTGGTCCGGCGATTTGCTTGCCGTTCCGCAGGCGACATCCCCGGCAGCCGGGCAGTTCGTGATATTCGACGCGCCTGGAGCAGGCACGCAATTTTTCCAAGGCACCACGCCGACTTACATTGATGGCCACGGCGAAATTCTGGGATGGATCCAAGATGCGAACAATGTGTTTCACGGCTTTCTGCGAACCGTGGATGGTGAATTTACGATTTTCGATGTACCGGCGGCGGGAACAGATCAATATCAAGGAACGTTTGCGCCTGGGCTCACACCCAACGGCTTCAACAATCGAGGAGATGTCGCCGGGCAATACCTCGATGCAAACAATACGCCGCATTCGTTCATTCGCGGCGACGATGGTTCGATCATAACCTTTGACCCCCCGGAATCCGTTGCTGGTTCGTTCGCGGACGGGAACAATAATCGCGGGATTGTGGTGGGAGGCGTGAATGGAGCGAACTTCCTTTATCACGCTTTCATACGAAGCGAAACCGGTTCATTCGAGCTGTTCGATGCGCCGGACGCCGGCACCGGTGGAACGGCCGCGCAATCTCAAGGAACGCTGTGCACGGCGATCAACAATGAGAACGATGTTGTGGGGATCTACGCAGACTCTAACAACCAGCAACATGGGTTTCTGCGGGACAAGGCGGGTCACGTAACGGAATTTCAAGCTCCTGGAGCAGCTGGAAAAATACTTGCCTATCCCTATTCGATCAACAATCGCGGCGAGATCTCGGGTCTTTATTCCGATGCGAATGGCTCGAATCATGGATTCCTGCGCAAGCGCGACGGCGAACTGACTGCAATCGATGTGGAGGGAGCTGGAACCGGCGAGGGCTTGGGCACGGTTGCTGAGGTCATAAATGACGCTGGGGAGATCGTCGGATTCTATACCGATGTGAATGGGCTTCTGCGCGGATTCGTAAGGAAAGCGGATGGGTCCATCTTCACGTTTGACGCGCCAGGGGCCGGAACCAGCCCTGGTCAGGGCACCTTCCCCGCCGGCATTAACGAGAAGGGCGATGTGACGGGGAGTTTCACGGATGCCAACGACGTGGTTCATGGCTTTTTGCTAGAGCGACACGAGTGACGCAACAAGCTTCTCCGCTTTTGTGCACTGAGTTAGCCGAATTGGCGGAGACACGCGCCGTCAGGGTCTGGAGAGAAAGTCGGACAGGAGCATGTGGAAGTGGTGGACGCCATTCTCGCGTTTGACGGAATAACGGCCGCGGTCGTAAGTCGAAGAATTTAGGCCGCGCTGGACTTGCTTGCAGAGCTCGATGTCTTCCTGTTGAACTTCCTCGCTGAAAGCTATAGCACGCTTCACTCGCTCGAGAACTTTCTCGTTCCCTACGTCATGGAAAAACCATTCGAAGATAGTGAGCGTTTTATCGTGCGATAGGGGGACGATCAGATTCGTGGAAAGATTGTCGGGATAAATGTTGAGCATCAGGTTGGGAAAAATCCAAAAATAGAGAGCTTCTTGCAGGCCACCGCCTGGCGCGTAGAAGCGCTCGTCCGCATCACCCGTCTTTAGCGCGCGGATCGGGGCGAACTGCTGCGAGTAATAGCGGTAGGTGTCGGTGCGGTATTGCGCGTAATCGATTTCGCGCATCAAGCCGGGATGCGCGATGGGAATGTGGTAGCCCTCGAGATAGTTGTCGACGTACACCTTCCAGTTGCAGTCGATCACATAATCGCGACGCTCGGCAAACTGCAGGCCGGCGAATTGGAAGCCGCGGGCGTGCTCGGGGATTTTGCCGAGAAAGGCCGCGAGCGGCTCGGCGTTTGGATCGAAGTTGACGAAGATAAGCTGTTCCCAAATTTCGCAGCGCAGCGGGACCATACCCGTGGTGGTGCGATCGAAGAATTCAACGCCTTCGACGTCCGGTGTTCCGATGAGGCGGCCGTCGAGCGTGTACGTCCAGCCATGATAGCCACAGCGCAAAACATTCTTGCAGCCGCTACCTTGCGCAATCGGTCCAGCGCGGTGCCGGCAAACGTTGCTGAAGGCACGTAGCGTGCCTTGTTTGTCGCGGACAACCACGACAGGTTCGCCGACAACATCGGCGGTGAAGAAAGTTTCTGCATCGGCAATCGTGCGTTTTGCGCCGTCTTGTTCGCCGCAGGGAGTGTTTAGCGTGCCGACGAGTTGCCAGGTGCGCCGAAAAATGCGGGATTTTTCGGTGTCGAGGACGGCGGGATCAGTGTAGAAATGCGAAGCGAGCGTGTGCGCGGATTCGATCTGCTCGTGTACGCCAAGGTGGAGGGGCGGTGTGGACATTGGAGAAGTTTACAGCAGGCGCGGGGTGAGCCAAACAACTTCAGGCCCGAACTGATTTCTTCAATCAATCCTAATCGGCGCGGATTTTTCCGTCGGCGGCCAAGGCCTGAAGCCAGCGGCGCGCCTTGGCGGTTTCGCGATGATCGGCGTGATCTTTCAGAAAGTCGCGGAGGATCTGTGCAGCATCCTCGTAACGGCCTACCGCGGTGAGCGATTGCGCCACGAGCAGCGCGATTTCGGGCGCCCTGCCATCCGAGGCGGCGAGCGCTTCCTGCGACATTTTGAGGGCGTCGTCATACCGGCCGTTCTGGTAATACGCCTTCGCCAGTGCCCAGCGCGTTTCCCACGTGCCACTTGCATCCAGCTGCAGAGATTTTTCAAGAGGCGAGATTGCTGCGGCACATTTTCCTTGGTCGCAGAGCGCCATCCCCAGGGCCGCAAAAGCGCGCGCGTAGGTCGGATCGATCTGCGTGGCCTTCTCAAGGGAGCTTTGCGCCTGTGCCCAATTGCGCTGTTTCAGGCTCAGGACTCCTTGCACATAAAGGACGTCCGGATGGCCGGGCGCCAGACGCATCGCTTCGCCCACATACTTCGCTGCGTCTTTCAACTTACCGGCACTCAGCGCTTGCAGTCCTTTTTCAAGCGCGTCTTTAGCTTTCGGCGCAAGCAACGGCCTCCCTGGAACTCCCACCTTGCTTGCGGCGGCCGAAATTGGACGCAAGTACAGATCCACCTGCGTTCTCCCGGTGACGTCGACCGACAAATCCTTTTGCGCGTTTTGGTATCCAGCCGCTTCGACGATTACCGTGTATTGGCCTAGACTGTTCACCACCAAGATTGCGCTTCCGCGCGATGTCTCGCCTTGTCTGCTTAGAATGGTTCCATCCCGGTAGATTTTCACGAACGCGGGAGTCGTGATCAGTTCTCCCGAACCGTCGTGCAGAGTGACAGTGATTTCCGAACCTCTGCCGTGGAATTCGCTGACTTCACTTCCACTGTCCTGGCCATGAGCGGGAATGGCGAACGCGAAGCAAAAGATGAGTAGTGGCAGGCGCGGCGCAATGGAGGAGCAATTCTGTCCTTTTGCTCGAGGACGAGCGTGTGTTTGCACCGCATTTTGGGCCCATTGGAAACTGCGCATGAGAGCCCCCGACCGATTGGGGCGAGCCTAGCCCTGTGCTCTCCTTGCGTCAAGCGAATCGTTGCGCTGCGCTCATCGCGAGCTATGGCGTTACGGAGATTTTTTTGCCGCTGTATTCAACTGTTTTGTCGGCGTTTTGGGTGAGGCCGCCGGCGACGCCGTGGTTTTCGGTGACAAAGACGATGCGGAAGGTGCGCTTCTCGAGCATGCCGGAGAACGAGCCGGAGCGCTCGCCGATGGTGAGCGTGTTCGCGGCGTCGTCCCAGGTGAAGGGAATCGTGGCGTAGACCCCTTTTTCGTAGTCGTAGGTGTCGTTTTCGTCTTCGTAGAGAGTAAACGTGCCGTTTGCGCCGCGATAGACGCGGAGCTCGATGGGATCGGCGGATTTTTGGGCGGCGTATTCGACGTCGGGGCCGAGCGGAAGAATGGAGCCGGCGCGGACGTAGAGAGGCATGCGATCGAGAGTCGTTGGAACGTCAAGAGTGCGGCCACCTTGGATCGCCGCGCCGGTCCAGAAGTCGTACCACTTGGCGTTCGGTAAATAGAGATGGCGAGTGGTGGCGCCGGGCTCGGTTACAGGATTCACTAGAATCGCGGGACCAAAGAGGAATTGGTCGCCGATATTTTGCGCGCGGACGTCGTCGCGGAAGTCCATGACGAGCGGGCGCATGATGGTGTAGCCCTCGCTGGTGGTTTTCCAGGCGAGAGAATAAATGTAGGGCATGAGGCGGTAACGGAGTTTGTCATAGGCGACGAGAATTTTCTGGGCGTCGGGGCCGTAGGACCAGACTTCGTTTTGGTTTGTGGTGCGCGTGCCGTGAGCGCGGAAAATGGGACAGAACGCGCCGAATTCGAACCAGCGGACGTAAAGTTCGCGGTAAGCGGGATCGTCGGGATTGGCGGAAACGAAGCCGCCAATGTCGGTGGTCCAATAGGGAAGTCCGGATAGAGAATAGTTCAGGCCAGCGGGAATTTGGCGGCGGAACGTTTCCCAGTTGGGGTCGATGTCGCCGGACCAGACGGCGGCGGCGTTGCGTTGTTCCCCCGCGTAGGCGGAGCGCGAAAGTATGAAGACGCGCTTTTTGTCAGAAGCTTGGCGTTGGCCATCGTAGACGGCGCTCGTGGTGTAAAGAGGAAATTCGTTGGCGTAGCGAGCGCCGTTTTCGGTGCCGTTGACTTTGTTGGTAACGAGGATATTTGTTTCGCGGGCTTCGGTTTCTGGTTCGGTAGTATCCAGCCACCAGGCATCGACGCCGATTTTGAAGAGAGCGTTGTCCATCAGATTCCAATAGTATTTGCGGGCGTCGGGATTGAAGGCGTCGTAAAGGGCTTGCCCGACAGGATGGAAACTGGGAGCGATGGTCTTGGCGATGAAGAAACCGCGCTTGTCCATGTCGTCGTAAACAGGTGAGCCGGGACGGAAATAGGGCCAGACGGAGATCATGAGATGGACGTGGTCATTGTGGAGGGCGTCGACCATGCCTTTGGGATCGGGATAATTTTTGTCGAAGACGGGATCGCCCATGATGTTCCACCAAAACCAATCCTGGACGATGTTGTCGAGGGGGATGTGCAAGTCGCGATATTTTTGGGCGATGGCGAGAAGCTCCTGCTGTGAGTCATAGCGGTTTTTGCATTGCCAGTAGCCGTAGGCCCATTTGCCGAAGAGAGGAACGCTGCCGGTAAGCTCGCGATAGTCAGCAATGAGGCGGTCGAAGTCGGGGCCGTAGAAAAAGTAATAGTCGATGGACTCGGAGACTTCGGAGCTGAGATAGAAGGCGTGGACGAAACGGTTGTTGAAGCGGCTGCGCGAGCCGTTGTTCCAGAAGATGCCGTAACCTCTGCTGGAGAGGAGAAGGGGAATGGAAATATTGGTGTTTTCCTGCGAGAGGTCGACGGCTTCGCCGCGATAGTTCCAGACACCGGCTTGGTGCTGGCCGAGGCCGTAGAAGGCTTCCTGCGTATCCCACATGTTGACAAAACGCTCGGAATGATAAGTTTTTTCGCCGTTGACTTCCGTTGGCGTGAGCGTGTGCGTGTTTTCCTGGGCGAGGTGGTGACCTTCCGAGTCGAGGAAAACGATGGAGCTGTCGGCGCGCGTGATTTCAACTTTCAGGCGAGGCGTGACGAGAGTAATGACTTTGGGATCGTCGGAGTTGACGGAAAAGTCCGCCTTTGGCCAGGATTTTTTGACGATCATCAAGTCCGAGCGTTGCGGGACACTGCGCTCGAGGGAATAGACGACGTGCACGATGGAATCCGAGCAGACTTGGAATCGAAGGAAGCCAGTCTTAAGAACTAGAACTGCTCCGTCGGGCTGCGGCTCGACTGCGTCGACGGGATTGACGGGGACCCATTGGGCCAAAAGTGAGGGAGCGGCCAGAAAGAAAAGGAGGGCGAGGCGAAGAGATATGTGCTTATTGGAAAATGGTAGTATCAAAATTATGGAACTCCGTGAACGATAACGTTAATTTATAGCGGACGGACAGTGACACATTGGCACCGAGTCTCCAGGGTTGTCAATGGTCATTGGAGGCCGAGGATTTTGGGTTTGGTTCGGCGGGCGGAATCGGCAAGTCTAAGAAAAATAAGGAGAAAGTTCGCGGAGGGAGGCCCTTTTGTGATACAAGGCGAAGGACAGGGCCGAGGCATTTTGGGGTCTTGGGAGTCGAGGAGGAAGGGAATGGTGCTTTGGGGGAGAATCTGCATGCTGGCAATTTTGATGGCATTGGGTCCGGAGTTTGCGTCATCGGCGCCTGGCAAAGAACCGCAAACGGGGGCGAAGGAGAGTGCGCACGTGGTGAAGGCGGCGTTTGGCAAGTTGCCGGACGGGACGGAGATCGAGTCTTACACGCTCTACAATTCGCGCGGGGCTTCGGCGAAGGTCATCACGTACGGTGCGACGCTGGCGGAACTATTCATGCCCGACCGGCACGGAAAAATGGGCGACATTGTGCTTGGATTTGATGATTTGCAGGGTTACCTGGGGCAGCATCCCTATTTTGGCGGGACGATCGGGCGTTATGGAAACCGGATCGCAAAGGGGAAGTTCGCGCTGGATGGAAAAGAGTATCAACTGTTTCTCAATAATGGGCCGAACAGCCTGCACGGCGGACAGATCGGATTTAACCGGCGGGTGTGGAAGGGCGAGGAGCTCAAGGATAAAGATGGAGCGGCGGTGCGGTTCAGCTATTTGAGCAAAGATGGTGAGGAGAATTATCCGGGAAACCTGAAGGTCAGCGTGACGTACACACTGACGAATACGGATGAGCTAAAGCTGCAGTATTCGGCGGAGACGGACAAAGATACAGTTTTGAATTTGACGAACCACAGCTATTTCAATCTGTCGGGCACGGACACGGGGACCATTCTGAAGTACATCCTCTATATAAACGCGGACAAATACACGCCGGTGGATTCGACTTTGATTCCCACGGGCAAAATCGAAAGCGTGGTGGGTACGCCGCTGGATTTTCTGAAGCCGACGGAAATCGGGGCGCGTATCGGAGAGATTAAGGATATCGGCGGCTACGACCACAATTATGTTTTGAATGGGAAGGCCGGCACGCTGCGGGTAGCGGCGAAGGTTACCGATCCGGAGTCGGGGAGAGAGATGGAAGTGTCCACGACGCAGCCGGGAGTGCAGTTTTATTCGGCGATTGGGCTGAACGGGAGCATTAAAGGCAAAGGCGGAGTGGCTTACGAAAAGTATGGAGCCATTTGTTTGGAGACGCAGCACTTTCCGGATTCGCCGAACCATCCGAATTTTCCTTCGACGGAATTAAAGCCGGGTGAACATTTTCATTCGGAAACGATTTACAAATTTACAGCGAAGTGATGCTTTCGACGGTTTTGCCCGGCGATGCAAGGCCTTGACGGAATTTTTCTTGTGACACAGAAGAAGCTCGCAGAGGAGAAGCGAATCGAAACTCTATGACCACCCCTTTCGCGGTTGTGGTACCCACACAGCTCGTTCATCTCTCTCTCGTCGATGGCATCATCATCGCTTTTTATTTCGCGTTGGTGCTGGCCATCGGCTTTTATCTGAAGGGGCGCGCGAACACGGGCGAAGACTTCTTCATGGCCGGGCGGGAGATGACGGCGTGGGTGGCGGGACTGAGCTTTCTCTCAGCGAATCTTGGCGCTCTGGAGCTGATGGGTTGGGCGGGTTCGGCATATCAGTACGGCATTTTGGCCACGCATTGGTATTGGATTGGCGCGATTCCGGCGATGCTTTTCCTCGCGCTGGTGATGATGCCGTTTTATTACATTTCCAAAACACACTCGGTGCCGGGTTACTTGAAATTGCGATTCGGAGAGCCGGCGCGCGCGGTTTCGGCGGTATCGTTTGCGTTCATGACCGTGCTAATGAGCGGCGTGAACATGTTCGCGATGGCCAAGGTCATGCAGATCGTGCTGGGCTGGGACATCAATTTTAGCATTTGGGTGTCGGCGCTGACGGTTGCGATTTATGTGGCGTTAGGCGGGCTGAGGTCGGCGATTTTCAATGAAGTGCTGCAATTCTTTTTGATTTGGGCGGGCGCTTTGTTGATTCCGATTCTTGGCCTGTATGAGGCCGGCGGATGGAGCAACCTCAAAGTACAAATCACGCACAGATTTTCGGACCAGTACGTTCACCTGTGGTCGGGCTTGGGCCATTTCAGCAGCAATCCGATGGGTATCAACTGGATCGGCATCGTATTCGGACTGGGCGCAGTCATCTCGATGGGCTATTGGACGACAGATTTTCTGGTCGTGCAGCGCATCCTGGCGGCCAAAGATATTCGCAGCGCGGAGATGGCGCCCATCATCGGAGCGGGATTCAAGATGTTTGTTCCGCTGATCGTCATTTTGCCCGGACTGCTCGGCTTGGCCGTGCTCCCCGTGAAACTCGTCCCGGAATCGGTGGCCGCCGTTACCGGAGGGATGAGCTATAACGACGTTCTCCCGCTGATGCTGGCCCGCTATTGCGGGCCGGGATTGCTTGGGCTCGGAATTACGGCGTTGATTGCGGGCTTCATGTCCGGCATGGCGGGGAATGTGACCGCTTTCACTACCGTCTGGACATATGACATTTACCGCCCGCTGATAAACAGCAAGGCTAGCGATCAGCATTACGTGAGCATGGGGCGCTGGACCACAGTGATTGGAGTGTTGATCAGCATCGGCACCGCTTATCTGGTGATGCAGTTCGCGAGCATCATGGATTATGTGCAAGCGTTGTTCAGTTTCTTCATCGCGCCGCTTTTCGGCACAGTTTTGCTGGGAATGCTTTGGAAGCGGGCGACGGGCTGGGGCGGTTTTTGGGGATTGCTCTGCGGCACGATATCTTCCGTCAGCTTGTGGGCATGGGTGAAGGTAGATCCGTCAGCTCTGCGCTACGTGGCGCTATCGGCGGACGCCAAAACGCTGGCGCAGGATATGTTCCAGGCGCTGTGGTCGTTTCTGGTGTGCGTGATTGTGACGGTCGTGGTGAGTATGGCGACGAAACCCAAGACCGAAGCCGAACTGAATGGCTTGGTTTATGGCTTGACCAAGATTCCGGACGTTGAGAGTGTTCCGTGGTATCAGAAGCCCTTATTCTGGGCAGGCGTGGTTGTCGTCGTGTTCTTTGTGCTGAACATCATGTTTTGGTAGTCGGTGGTGCAGGCACGCGGAGGATCGAAGCATGATTTCTATTTGGTTTTTTATCGGGTTGTCGCTGCTGGTGAACGGCGCACTGATTTTGTGCGCGGGCGTTTATGAGATATGGCACCCTCCGGCGCACGAAGTCGTGTTGTATAACTTGCACGCGAGCGTATGGTGGGGCGCGCTGCTGACGTTGCTGGGAGCGGTGTACTGCATCCGTTACAAGCCAGGGCAGAAAAAGGCATAAGAGTGGAGATCTGCGTTCTCGCGTGAGATTTTTGTGACTCGGCGCTCAGTTTGCTGAAGAAGATTTGTTTTCCGCGAAAATGGAATGTAAGGCCGGATAGATCCGGCGATAGATTTGATAGCCGCGCTGCATCGTGGCGCTGGCTTCTTCGTTTGGGCTGACGCGCTTGGCGACGCGCACGGCCGCATCGCACGCTTCATCCACGCTCTTCCAGCAACCTGAACCGACCCCCGCGAGAATTGCAGCCCCATAGGCCGCGCCTTCTTCCGCTTGCAGGATTTCGACTTCGTGCGCGTAAACGTCAGCCTGGATTTGCTGCCAGAGCGGCGAGCGAGCGCCGCCGCCGCCGAGGCGGATGCGTTCGACGGGAACGTGAATTTCGTCGAAGATGCTGAAGGTGTCTTTCAAGCTGTAGGTGACGCCTTCGAGGACGGCGCGAATCAGATGCGCGCGCGTGTGCGAGGCGCTGAGGCCGACGAACGCGGCGCGCGCGAAGGGATCGAGATGCGGTGTGCGTTCGCCCATTAGGTAAGGCGCCCAGAATGCGCCTTCGGAGCCGGCGGGAACCGTGGCGGCTTCGGCGGAGAGACGCTCGTATGGATCGCGGCCGTCGTCGGGCCGGGCACCGAATCGATCGCGGAACCAGCGGAGCGAGAGGCCGGCGGCTTGGGTTACGCCCATGACGTGCCAGCGGCCGGGAATGGCGTGACAGAATGTGTGCAACCGGCCTTTTGGATCGAGTGATGGTTTGTCGGTTGCGGCGAAAACTACACCAGAAGTGCCGATGGTAGCGCTGACGACTCCGGCGCGCGTGATGCCCATGCCGACTGCGCCGGCGGCTTGGTCTCCAGCCCCCGCAACGACGGGAGTTCCCGCGCGAAGGCCCGTTGCGTTTGCCCCAGTATCAGTGAGCTTTCCGCAAATTTCCTGCGACTCGTAGAGTTTCGGAAGAAGTTTGACGTCGATGCCCGTTTTAGAGAGGACTTCGCTGGACCAGATGCGGTGAGCGACGTCGAGTAAGAGAGTGCCGGAGGCGTCCGCAACGTCGATGGCGGATTCGCCGGTGAGGCGGAGGCGGACGTAATCTTTCGGGAGCATGATTTTGCGAACGCGCTGCCAGTTTTTCGGCTCGTGCTCGCGCACCCACAACAATTTCGTGAGTGTGAAATTTGTCAGCGGGGGATTGCTGGTCCATTGAATGAGGCGATCGAGGCCGATGGTGCATTCGAGTTCCTTGGATTGCGCTTCGGTGCGCTGGTCGCACCAAATCAGTGCGGGGCGGATGACCTCGTCGTTTTCGTCGAGCAGAACGGCGCCATGCATTTGGCCGGAAAAACCGACGCAGGCAATAGATTCGGCGGGGAGACCCGAGGCTTGTAGCGCTTTGCGGACAGCGATGGCGGCGGCGCGCCACCAATCGTGCGGATCTTGTTCGGCCCAGCCGGGCTCGGCGCTGGCAAAGTTGGCGTGCTCCTCCGTGCCTGAGGCGAGGACTGCGCCGTGTTCATCGAGGATGACGGCGCGGGTCCCGCTGGTTCCGACATCGATGCCGAGGATGGGGATGGGGCCTCCTTCTTGCGTAAGACTTGCCGGAGATTCTGTTTCCAGCGCCCTTTTGCGAAAGGGAAAACGAGTTTCTGGAACGATGCAAAAGCAGGCTACAAAGGCGTTCCGTGAACGTTCACGGTGGACATTAAAGACTAGAGGCGAGGGGTTGTCAACGCGGCAACCAAGGGCGCGACGGAAGCGCTGGAGTGCTCGCAATGCGGAGCAGCAATGCAATTGACAAGGGGAAGCTCGAATCACACAATGCCACCGGCGAAATTTTCTTGCTGCGGCCGCAATTGGTGCAGACAGGGGTTCAAACGATGAGCGAGCAAGAGGAAACAATCGATCGGAGAAGATTCTTGGGCAAGTCCGCTGCCTTGATTGCAGGAGGCGCGGCGCTGCCGAGCACTGCGCTGTCGTACGAAAGAATCTTGGGTGCGAACGACCGCATATCGATTGCGCACATAGGAACGGGTAGCCGCGGAGAGGACTTAGCATGGATCGCGGCGCAATTGAAAAGCAGCCAGAACGCAGAGATCAGTGTGGTCTGCGATTTGTGGAAGCTAAACCGGGAGAAGGCTGCGGCGAAGAATGCGAAATATTATGGACGGGCGCCGCGGACATTTCAGTATTTGGAAGATGTGCTCGCATTGAAAGACGTCGATGGCGTGATTATTTCGACCCCGGAACACGCGCACTCGCCAATCTTGAAGATGGCGGTCGAAGCGGGCAAGGACGCTTATGTGGAGAAGCCGATGGGCAACGTGCTCGCGGAAGCGAAGGCGGCGCGCGACACGGTTTTGAAAAGCGATCGGATTGTGCAGGTGGGCACGCAGCATCGCAGCGAGCCGTATCCGCGGGCGGCGCACGATTTGGTGCAGACGGGCGTGCTCGGCGATGTGAGCAAGGTCGAAATCATTTGGAATTATCACGGGCCGAGATGGCGCGGGCGCGAGGAAACGAAACTGATTCGCGAGGAAGATACGGACTGGCGCAAGTGGCTGCTCACGAAGCCCTACCGGCCGTTTGATCCGAAGATTTATTGCGAGTTTCGATTGTACAAAGAGTTTTCGAGCGGCATTCCTGATCAGTGGATGAGTCACGCGATTGATTTAGTGCATTGGTTCATGAACGACAACATTCCGCGGTCGGCGGTGTCGCACGGCGGGATTTATGCGTGGCGCGATGGACGCGAAAACGCAGATACGTTCGAAACGCTGATCGAATATCCGAAGGGATTCCTGGTGAGCTATTCGACAAGTTTTGGGAATGACTCGCCGAGCTCGACGCGCTACATGGGGAAAAAGGCCACGCTGACGAACATTGGCGGCGAAGGTAGCCCGCGGTATCAGCTCGTCGAAGAAAAGGGAACGCACGAGGACGACGCGGACATCGACAAGAAGAGAGCGTCAAAGTACGTGCTTTTGCCTGGAGAAACGGGGCTGCCCCCGATGGGGATTGACGACCTCACGCTCGGACACATGACGAACTGGTTTGAGTGCATGCGCTCCCGACAGCAGCCGCATTGCACGGTGCAAAACGGGTTCGCGCATTCGGTGGCAAACATGATGGCAACGGAGGCCTACTGGTCGGGAAAGAAACAGTATTGGGATGCGGCCACAGAGACATTCAGCGACCGAGCGCCGGCGAGCTGAACGAGGAGTTGCGTGCGCCGGGGCGAATCAGCCGGATTACGAGAGATATTTTATCGTTTGTTCGATCAAATGGGCCGTGGGAGCGTAAGGATCGCCCGAAGCGTCAAACTCCATCGAACAATAACCGCGATAATTGCTGGCTTTCAGAATGCCGAACGATTTCTGCAAATCCACGTTGAATTGCTTGCCGTCATCGTTCATCTCGCCGTCTTTCACGTGGCAAATATTGTAAGCATGCTGGAACATCGCTTGCAGAGCGCGGTAATTAAAATCAGCATCGCCGCTGAGCATCGAATTTGCGAAATCGGGCAGGGCATGAAGATAAGGATGATTGGCGGCCTCGATGACTTTGACGATGAAGAAGGCGTCTTCGCTGACGAGGTCGTCGTTTTCCAAGGTGACCACAACATTTTTACTGGCGGCATAATCCGCCACATTGCGCAGGCTTTCTGCAGCGCGTTCCACATTCGGGGAAGAGTTTCTTGCGGCAGCAATGTGCGTGCGGATGCCGGGAGAGCCGATAAGCACGGCGACATCCACCCACTTCTTTGCGTAGACAACAGCCAGATCGCGAGCGGGAGCGTCGGCGTCATAGAAACTGTGAGGCGCATCGACGGCTATATTTATCGCACGCACTTTTGCCTTTTGCATGAAGTGCCGGAATTCGTCGAGGTAATCCGGATCAGTCGAAGTGAAATGGCCGCTAAGCGGCTCGATATTTTGAATGTTGAATTTCGCAACCACGTGCGCTGGAAAATCGAGAAGATTCATTGCGGGCAGATCGTCGTCGCGCTCGCGATTGCCGGGACTGACGATGAAGGCGCGAAAAGGATACGAAGGAATCGCGATGCGTTCTCGCGGCTCCGTGGGAAACGAGATGTGCGGTTCGAGATTGGATTCGACAAGTGCTGCACGGGCATTGCTGGCGATGATTCCGCCAGCCGTGAGCGTAGAAAGACGTTCGAGAAATGCGCGGCGTGTTAGCGAGTCCATGAGCCTTTACCCTACTACATTTTACGCACTCAGGCGCTTCGCTTCTTCTTGGAGGTGCTGACCTCGTCGCAAGTTATATGGCAGAGAATTCATGAATGCAGTTCACGATGACGCTGGATGAATTCCTTGAGGTACGCGCGAGCCTCGGTGATGTGCGTCCACAACTTGCCGACGCCACTTCCGGGTTCCTGGATTAGCAGGCATCCAACAGTTCGTGGTGCGACTGGCCGGCACGATGCAACTCCCGAGTAAAAACCAAACGTAGCCGGGTGTAGCGGTCGCAATTGATTTTCAGCGTCTTGATATAGGAAAGCATGTGTGGGCGGTTGGCCGGAGCGTATAGAGCGGAGTGAAAGCTCCAGTTCCAGGTGCCCCATGATTTCATTTCCGAAAATGCAGCGTAAGTGAATGAGACGGCGCGATTCTTGCCTGAAAATCGTCCTGAGTCGGAAGCGGCCGACAAATTTAGAGCAGAAGTCAGAAATATAAATAGTACATATAAGGTAATATACTCAAAAGGTTTAGCATGGGCTTGACGTCGAATGAACGCGTTCCGCAGCCGTCTCCGTCGAGGCCCATCTAGATTTTCAGAGTGATGGCAAGCAGTATCAAGGACAGCCGCTCTGTCCAGACAAAGGCACACGAAACCGTTTACGCCAGTCGCTGATCACTGTGCCCGGTTTATTTGGATGTAGAAGGCATGGACGAGCGCTTTGGGCAAGAAAGCTGAACTCAGGGACCCCGCGCTAGAAATACTTAATTACTCAACCAGCGGAATTTTGGCCGCCATCTCATAGCGAACCACAGCCCGAATTTTGTTTTCGATTTGGAGGTACCGCGCCACTTTTATTCCCGGCAACACCCCTTTGAGCTTGTCCGCGTATGTCTTGCGCATGGTGACTTCGTCCTGGTCGATGGCCAGGGCCGCATTGGTGAGGTTTGTCGCTTGCTCGTCGGTCAGCGTGTTGTTGTTGTAGGCATCGGCGTAGGCAAGAATCACTTTGGCCAAACGGTCGTTGAGACCCTGAAGATCCTTCTGATATTCATCATAGATCGGCCAGAACGCTTTTCCCTCCGCATCGCTTAAGTTCATGTTCGCGGCCACCACGAGTTTTTTGTCGGCCTTCACTTTGTCGAGCAGAATTTGCATGTTGGTGTTGGCTGGTGCGCTTTGTGCGAAAGCGGGGACCGCCGAGAGTGTAGCCACACAAAGAATAGCGATTTTAATGAGCCTCATTGGCTTTATCTCCGTTGTTATTAGAACTCTCTGGGCAGTCGCGTCAAACTACTTGTCGAATCACACAAACTCCCACTGTCTTGGCGATACTCGCTCTCGCGGACATGGGATGTAACTGTCAGAAGTGACAGATCGATGGGTCGGGTTGAGACGAAAAGCGTGCGCTACAAAATATTACTTCCCCGCACGGCGTGAATCTACCCTCGTGTTCTCCGCTGAACCGACCAATGGCGCCTCCGCGAGAATTTCTGTTCCCTTCAAGGGTTCTGATATTACGGTAAGCCGGCCCCCGACAATGCGAAGCCTCTCACTCATGCCCCTCAATCCGATTCCTCTCTCCTGATCCATGATGTCGGTGTCAAAACCCTTGCCATGGTCCGAGATTCGAAGACTGACGCCATCCGCGTTCGCGCCGAGTGCAATGTGCGCGCTCTTGGCTCCACTATGTTTTATGACGTTCCCTAGCGCTTCCTGCGCAACTCGAAATAGGCATAGAGCCAATTCTCTCGGAAGCTCGACAGGGAATCCGCGCTCGGTAAACTCCAGCTGAGTCTCATACTTTTCGCTGAGTTCCACACAAAGGCCCTGGAGAGCCGGGACCAAGCCCAGTAGCTCCAGCTTGCTGGAATGAAGTTGATGGGAAAGCGAATGAAGGTCAGAAGATAGTTCGTTCGTGCTTTTCAACATTTCGGCGATCCTAGCTCGTTCCTCGGTATCCGACTCAGGGAGCATCTTCTGTAACTGCCCGAGTTCGATACCTAGAATGGCCAAACGCTGGCTGAAGTCGTCGTGGAGTTCCCGCGCAATGCGGGCACGCTCCCCTTCTTGCGCGTTGATCAGTTGACCACTCAAACTGTGCAAAGATTCTTCGGACAATTTGCGATCGGTGATATCGACGCATGAGCCCACGTAACCACAAAAGGTCCCCTCGGATTCGAACCGGGGCACACCGTAATCAACAAGCCAGCGGTACGCTCCATCGAATCGTCGCAGGCGGTATTCCATTTCGAACTCGGCCCGAGCCTCGAAGGCCGCTGAGTAGATTCCTAGACAATGCGCTCGGTCATCCGCGTGCACTCCGGAGACCCAACCCACTCCCAGTTCTTGTTCCAAAGATCGGCCGGTGAAGTCCAGCCAACCCTTATTGAAAAAGTTGCACAATTTGTCCGTGCCCGACATCCAAATAAGCACGGGGGCTGAATCTGCTACTAGCCGGAACCGGCCTTCGCTTTCGCGAAGAATGATCTGACTTGCGAGTAATTGCTCCATGAATCGTTTGCGCTTCAACGCGTTCCAGAACACCTCCCCGAGGACTCTGAATTGGTTCAGCAAATCCTCAGTCAATCGCATGGGACGCTTCGCACTAACATACGATATTGCACCATTGGTCTCACCGCCAATCTTCAGCGGAATCGAGACTGCTGACAAGATGCTCATCCTCCGGAAGTATTCCCTCTCGGCCAGCGCTTCTTCCGGGAGGGCATCTGGGCTCGGAGCAAGGGCCATCTCGCCGCGAAGCAGGCGGGTTCTCCACCATGGCAGGTCATCGGCCTTGACACGAGCTGGAGCAGGGATGATGCCTACCGCCGCCCATGAAAAAATCGCAGTCATTTCTGTCCGGTCCCGAGAAAATTCGAAGAGGGTAATCCGATCCATTTTCAGGAACTCTGCGATTCGGCTGAGCCCTTGCTCTATATTCATTTCGAGTTGGTCCTCTGGAAGTCCAATGAACCTTGTCGAAAGTTCGGAAAGCATGCGTTCGAACTTCAAGTTTTCCAACAGAGACGCCTCGATCTTTCTCCTTTTAGCCCGCTGCCACAACAGTCCCAAGATGAGGGTGGCCTCGACCACGCAAAGAAAAATCCCACCGACGATGTAACTTCGATACGATTCCCAGACTGTCGGCTGACGGTTGAGCAGGGTACTGCCTTGCGGAAGCGCACCCTCTTTGATTCCCCAACGTTGCAGTACACGCCAATCAAAGATGTAGGAGTTTGAGCCCATTATGCCTTGTGGCTTCTCTCCGTCGAGAATTTGGAGGGCCATTCGGCCCGTTATCTGGCCTTGTTGTGCATAGCTCGCCACATAGCCGCCTGCAGCGCCGTAACCAATGAGGCCGTCCGTAAGGACGAAGACGGGCACATTTGCTGCTTCCGAGACGAGGTGGACCGTTTCGCGATTCCCGTTGAAGTGCCGCCCGGTGCTGTCCTCCAAGAAGAACGAAAACAAAACAACCGAATCGTCCGGTAAGTGCTTCAATTTTTCAGTGAGGGTCGAAACGTCAAGGTCCGTCAGGTAGGTGATTTGCAGCTTCCCTTCGTAAGTCCGGAGCGACTCCTTAACCATGG
This sequence comes from uncultured Acidobacteriota bacterium, assembly GCA_963843265.1. Lineage (GTDB taxonomy): Bacteria > Acidobacteriota > Terriglobia > Acidiferrales > UBA7541 > Acidiferrum. The sequence continues at coordinate 278,146 of CAWJJR010000017.1, forward strand.
CTTCCCCGCGCCGGTCAAACGGCGACGAACCGCCAACTACGAAAACCTGCTTTGTGCCTGGTCTGAGTCGTATTGCCGCATCGATGGTTTTGGCTGGGTCATACATAAGCCATGTGCCAGTAAAATCGCGCTCAAGTTTCGGAAGATCATAGAGTTGCGGACTTGTGCAGCAAAAAACGATTGGAACATGGGGGAAGAACTGCTCGTGGGACTCCATCACTAACCGAAGGGAGGCCTGCCCAGCGGCAATGATCACGTTCGGCTGACGTTTCTGATACTTGTGAACGTAAAAGTCGCGGAAGTTCTTTTGCGAGGCGTCATCTGGAAACAGAGAATACGCCAAATTTTCGTTGTAATACTCGATACGGTAAGGAAGCCCCGCTTCCAGGACGTCGTGAATATTCTGGTTAGCCAGGGTCATGGCGGGCGCCGAAAGGCCGCCGTCGGTGAACACAAGGACCCGCTTAGTCTCTATCTCCTGTGCCCCAACGCATGAAGCCATCAGCAGGAGGCAAGCAAAAGTAAGAAGCACGGGCCTCGACCTTCCACAGGTCCATTGTGACGGGATATGCCATTCTGGCCTCCGGCCCATTTAGCAACACTCCTCATCGAGAATTTGATTAGCAGATATTGAAGGAAACCTCTGCCACAGCCCATCTCACTCAGTACAGCTTTGTGCCCTACTATAGCAGGCGGATCTCAAGACTAGAACGCTATCTCATTTTCAAAGCCATCGTTCTCTGCCGTCTCTCCAAGGGCGAAAGAATCCTCACAATGGCTTCTGATGAAGGGATTCCTTGGCTTTCCGACGCTCGTCCTCTTGGATAGCTATAAGTCTGTACGCCACGTAATACTTGTAGATATTGGAGACGTAGTTCACTGTCTCGGTGCCGATGCGAGCAGCGGCAATGACTTCGACATTGTCAAGCCAGACGTTTGGGTCAAACCCTTTCTGGGCAGCTTCCGTGCGCAACTGTTTAATGCGACCTGGGCCACAATTGTAGGCGGCGAAAGTGAAGAGGACTTTGTTGACGGCGTCCATGGGCTCATTGCCGTAATGCTTATCAACCATGGAGCGGAAGTATTTGATCCCGGCGTGAATGTTTGCGTCTTCCTGATGGATATCGCCGACTTTCATTTGTTCGCCTGTGGCGGGCATGAGCTGCATGACTCCAACCGCGCCGACCTGACTCTTGGCAGCCTGATTCAGACCAGACTCCTGAAAACCCTCTGCCATCATGAGCAGGTAGTCCATTCCGTATTCTGCGGAATACTTCCGGAAAGTCGCCGCTGTCTCTTCAAAGTGCTTCATCGCTGTGGCAGATGTCGCCTCCTTAAGCATTACTGTGGAAGCAGAATATTTGCGAATGAGGGCGTTTCCGAAGGCCGTGCCTTGCCGGTGAGTATTGAGAAAATCGTTGACCGCGGCCATAAGCTGGGGAGAATTCTTGCGCATGGCCCAGGCAAGCTCGCCACCCGTGTTCACGGCGATGTCTGAGTGCAATCGCAGCTTAGTAAATATTTTGCTCCAAAGATTGGCGGTGATGTCGTTGACGATGGTGATGGAGAGTAAGCCGGCGTTCACCATTTCGAGGAGATCTTCGTCTTCGAGGTTGTCAGGAACTGCAAGAAGTTTTACAGCAGGTTTGCCCTCTTTTTGAAATCGCTCATTCAGCCGCTCCACATGTTCCCAGGCGCTGGAGGATTTCCGCAGGAACACCTCCTGACCTGCAAGATCGTCCAGCGTTACGAGTTTGGGTGACTGCGGTCCCGTAACCGCGATTTGGTCGATTCCTTTGACCACGGGGTCGGAGAAGTCTGCCAGCTCGTGACGCCCGGGAGTGACGGTGAGAGCTGCGGCCGCGATGTCCGCAAAGCCCTCGTTGAGAGAAGAGAACAACTTGTCGCGAGGTTGAGCAAAGAACCCGACTAAGATGCGGATGTTTTTCGTTTTTTGAGGATACTTGAGGTTGAGGTAGTCCTCAAAAGCCTTGCCCATTTCGTAGGTGCCACCCCGCGGCACACCCCGGACCACGTAATATTGCGTTTTAGAATAAGCAACGGCTATGCGGATAACGCGAGACCTCAACAACTCATCGAGGTCACCTGTTCGTTGTACGGGCTTTACGCGTGGCGCAACTACGTTCGACTTTTCTTGCGGTGTAGGCGCTTGAGCAAGGGCGGTGCTGGATAGGGTTGAAATACCAACTACACAAGTAAGACCCAAAACCGACCAGAACCTGGGAGGAAGCATAATCACCCTCTTTATCGGAGGCTAATCCGAGCAAAACCGGCATAATCTTCGGCCAGGACTGGCGAGGGTTATGTGATGTGAATCACCCTGCCGTGTGACTCTCGGCGGGGCAGCAGTTCATGGATGGCCGCTGCTCAACCCCTGATATGGTACCCACCGTGAATCTGAATGGGCGCCACAGTTACTCGACAGTTGAAAAACTGGCACGGAACATGTCCGGCTGTCTTACGAGGACTGAGCGAGCCGTCTTCAAGTCTTTGGGTTCTCCAGATCGGGGTTCGGAAAGACGTAATATCACTATTTGGGCGGGAAAGTTTTCATCGTTTTTTGTATGTATTTGTCCACATTCTCTTTGAGGCTGTCCATTAGCTTCATAGGGTCTCGAATTTTCTCTGAAGCCACGGCCTGCCAAGTTGTCGTTTTTGTTGAAGCATCTGTGATGGTGATCTTCATTTTCGCCAGGCTGTAAACCCATACGTCCGAGGAAATTCCTCCGAGGTTGCCCCAGGAGTAGTTGACCATGTCCGCCGCGGACAAATCGCGTTGTGGTCCCACATCGGATTTGGAGAGCCCACCTGCTTCGTAGACGATGATAAAATCCGGATTCTTTTGTTCCAGCACAAAACCGCTGGCTTGCAAATCCCTATTGATGGAATCGATGATCGCCAAGTTTATGCGCGCCTGGTCTTCGGGGCGCTGGCGAGTCAGCAGGTAGTTCGATCCCCATCCATATTTCTTGTATTTCTTAAAATCCGTGGTCTTGTCAAAGGTGGATTTTACGTTTTGCGCGCTAATCCGATCGGGAATTTGCAACGCGGCGATAAAAAGCAGAATTAAGACCCCCGCGCGTCTTGCTAGCATGATGGATCTCCTCTTTCCGCTGCGAGCGCTTTCCTGACTTGCAGACCGAACCATCGTACACGCTTCTTGCTTGGCTGCGGCACTGCGTCACGCTCTCTTGGGGGAGCACTCGCCACGATTTCTGCGCCCATGTTTGTGCTCAGAGAGAAGCAGTGAACTTACTCGACGAACAAGTATTCCCAAGTGCTCCCAAAAATGCAGACGGAAACCAAAGTACGGCAGAACTCGCTTCGCCAACCAATTGATGTTTGAAGGCTAAGTGGCGCGCCCGGCCAGATTCGAACTGGCGACCCTCTGCTTAGAAGGCAAGAGCAGAAACGCTAAGTAGTTGGTTCGTCTAGCATTTTCCTATGTCAGCTATCACGGTTTTGCACGGTATTCGGCAATGTTTGTTCCCAAATTGTTCCCAAGTTCTGAGGCAGAATTGGCTGTTTGATCCTTTCGGTCCTCGGATAAGATCTTCCGCGGAGCTTATGGTAATGAACAGCGGCTTGCCTGATCGGGACAGTATTCAAGAGCATCTGAAAACAGCGCAAGAGGAATGTCGACGGCTTCGCGAGGAGAATGTGCGTCTTCGTGTGATGCTCGGGATTGATCATTCGCCCATCAACGACCCCGCTTCCCAAGCGGCTCTAGTCCCAAAGACTTTGTCCACCAGCGCAAGCCGAGTTTCCACGCCTGAAGAAAAGATTGCGGCCTTTCGAAATCTGTTTCGTGGGCGTTAAGACGTTTTCGCCATTCGATGGGAAGGGAAAAACGGCAAAGCTGGCTATTCGCCAGCTAGCCTTATGGACTGGCGTGCCATTCATACAGCGAGACCAGAAGAGAGAAAGAAGGTTGCCCGCAAAACCCGGATGCTCCAACCACTGACGGATGATGCGATTTGCAATCATCTCACTGGAAAGCATACGATCGGCATTTATCCACTTCTGTCTGACGACACTTGCTGGTTTCTTGCAGTGGATTTCGACAAGAAGTCCTGGCTAGCTGATGCAGCCGCGTTTGTTGCAACGTGCAGGCGATTTCAGGTTCCTCTGGCTGTCGAGCGCTCGCGATCAGGAAATGGCGCGCACGTATGGATATTCTTTGACCGTCCAGTGTCCGCTGCCGATGCTCGAAGGCTGGGATGTGCGTTATTGACCCGGACTATGGAAAATAGGCATGAAATTGGCCTTGATTCATACGACCGTCTTTTCCCTAGCCAGGACACCACCCCCAAGGGGGGTTTTGGAAATTTGATTGCGTTGCCATTGCAAAAGCGTCCCAGAGAACAAGGCAATAGCGTGTTCTTGGATGAACTGTTTCAGCCTCATCCTGATCAGTGGAGGTTCTTAGAGTCCCTTCCGAGAATGCCAATCGATCAGCTCGCTAGAATAACCTACGCGATAGCCCCGGAGGGAAATCCCATCGGAGTGCACCTCCATTTGCCCGATGAAGACGGGGGCGAGGCACCATGGCTCTGGCGCCCATCTCGGAAACGAAAGGAGAGACAAATCACGGGTTCGCTGCCGCCGAATGTCAATGTGGTGACAAGCAATCTTATCTATATCGAGAAGAAGGGCTTGCCGTCCGGGATGGTAGATCGTCTGCTTCGCATCGCCGCTTTTCAAAATCCCGAATTTTACAAAGCTCAATCGATGCGGCTATCAACCTACGGTAAGCCGCGGGTCATATCCTGTGGTGGAATGTTCCCCGAGCACATTGGCCTTCCAAGAGGATGCATGGAAGAGGTATTTCGTCTATTCAAGTCACATCACATCAATGTCGAGGTTCATGATGAACGAACCGCAGGGCAGCAAATCGATGTTTCTTTCCAAGGCGAATTGCGGCCTGAACAGCGAGACGCCATCGAGCAAGTGCTTGCGTATGACCAAGGCATACTCTGTGCGCCAACGGCGTTCGGAAAAACTGTGGTGGGGGCTTGCCTTATCTCCAAACGAGCGGTCAATACCCTGATCCTCGTGCATCGACGTCAATTGATGGACCAATGGCGTGAGCGTTTGGCGGCGTTTCTAGCTTTGCCGATTGAGCACGTTGGGCAGTACGGGGGAGGCAAAACCAAGAGAACCTGTTTGATTGATGTTGCTGTGATTCAAAGCTTGCAGCGTAAAGGGACAGTCGAAGATTTCGTCGCGGACTACGGACACGTCGTTGTGGATGAATGTCATCATCTTTCGGCGGTCACGTTTGAACGAATCCTTCGGGAGGTGAAAGCAAAATTCGTTCTGGGACTGACGGCGACACCGACTCGAAAAGATGGGCATCAACCGATCATCTACATGCAATGTGGTCCGGTTCGATTCCATCTCAGCCCGAAGAAGGCTGCCGAGTCTTCACCACTCCAACATAAAGTTTTCCCAAGGATAACTGATTTCGGTTGGAGTCTGGCTGACAATGAGACGGCCATTCAAGATGTTTATGCTGCTCTCATTGTTAGCCAGCAGAGGAACGACCTGATCATTCGAGACCTTCAGCAGGCTTTGTCCAGTGGGCGCTCACCGCTAGTTCTGACAAGTCGGACGGGGCATCTAGATTATTTGGCTGGGCGCTTGGGTGGAATCTGCCCGCACGTTTTCATTTTGAGGGGTGGGATGGGCACGAAGCAAAGGAAGAAACTTGCCGAATCTCTAGCAGCGGTTCCTTGCGATGAACCACGTGCGATCCTGGCGACTGGAAGTTACCTCGGCGAGGGATTTGACGACCCACGTCTTGATACGCTTCTTCTTGCAATGCCGATTTCGTGGAAAGGTACGTTGCAGCAGTACGTGGGCCGCCTGCATCGTCTCCACGATAACAAGAGCGAAGTCCACGTCTACAACTATGCGGATTTGATGGTGCCTATGCTGGCTCGCATGTACAAGAAGCGACTTGCAGGGTATTCTGCGCTCGGCTATACGGTTGCCGAGGCCGTGCGGAGTTGATGAGAGAATGTCGCCGTGACAACGCTACTGACTGATGTAACTGATTGATATCAAACGGTGTCGGCGAACATCTTTTGATACCAGAAGGTATCGCAGGTCCCCTTATCGTACCCAAATTGTTTCACCATCCGGCGCGCACGTTACTGGTAGGACCTACGCCAAGGGGTGGACCCACAACTCGTCCTTGTTCAATAAGAAAGAGTGGTGCCCGAGGTGGGAGTCGAACCCCTCGGGTTGATTGATACTGCGTAACTTATTGATTCTACGAAAAAGCAAAACGGAGAAAAACTACAAAAACACCGAAGTGAGGTACGCGGCAGGTACACAGGACTAAAACCGACCATCGAGCCTGTAAGCCGAATTCTCTGAACGAATCTCCCATCTCCCGGCCGTTCCGTAAGTTACCTGAGCAGAAGAGGTGACAACACATGCCGTTCAAGGCTTGGCAGGTGAAGGCGGATTCCATCCGCAAGCTCAACCGCGTCAAGAAAGAGCAGCTGCCAGACAAAGCGCCGGTAGGTGCTCAGCCGGAGGAGGTGCCGTTCTGAACAGCTTTTTGGAGGAGGCTCCGGTGTCGCTACCGGAGCCTTTTTCAGTTATTTGGCAGAATGCCTAGAACGCTTTGGTTCTGTGGGTGGACTTGGCGAGCCATACATACACTCAGTGAATAAGACCTACGTATAATACTGATTTTACTTGACACGATACGGGCACGATAGTAAAAGCCATCAGCGTTGTAGCACCCTGAGGTGATGCCCTGCGGTAGCCACGTTTCGATTTCCGAATTGGATCGTGGAATCAAACTTGGAGGCCCTATGCGAATACCCCGGTTCGCTCTTCTTTTAGTTTGTTTACTCGTCGTTCTGTCCGTATCTGCCCATCAGTCGTCTCCTCCCACAGCCCAAGCGCCGCAACGCGACCCGCAAGCCGTTGCGATTCTTACTCAGGCGTTGAATGCTGCAGGCGGAGTTTCTGCGATTGCCGCAGTACAAGACTTCACGGCCACCGGTAACGTCACATATGCTTCGGCGGATTCGACACCGGCAAGTGTAAGCATCCGGGGCCGCGGACTGCATGAGTTTCGCATTGATGCCACGCTCACGGATGGTGTGCATTCGTGGATCATCAATAGCGGCGCGGCCCTTCAGAAGAATCCAGATGGAAGCACTTCGCCGTTGCCTTCCCAGGACACCATAAAACCCGCCAGCACTATGTTTCCCTTGCTCGAGCTACTTACTGCCGTCCAAGACCCTTCAATCGGGGTGAGCTACGAGGGATCGGTAACCCACGACGGGCAACAAGTTCAGGCCATCGCTGTGCAAAAGTATTTCCCTCTAGGAGAAGACCCAGCGGGAGCGCTCAGCGGAATCACAAAAGCCCATATATTCATTGACCCGAACGCATTTACCGTGCAGAGCATCGTCGACAAAGCCTTCCGTAGAGATGGCGGTCAGGGAGAATATTCACACGAAACGCAGTTCTCAAACTACCAGAAGGTAAGCGGCATGCTCGTTCCCTTCGCCATCACTGAGTCGATAGCTGGCCAACAAACGACGATGATACAGCTGAGCCAGATCACCTTCAACACGGGCCTTAATGATGCCGATTTCGAGTAAGTGAGACATTCGATTTGAGGCACCGTGAGGACCAAAGCTTTTCGTATCAAAAAAGGAGGATCCCATGACTGGCCCAGTTGTTTGGGAAGCGACCGCCGGGCGACAGAGAAAAACAGGGAGCTGCTCGATGACGATCCTGCTCCTAATCAGGGTCATCGCGGCAATCGCTTTCCTGATTATCGAGAGCGGTGTGGCGCGAGCGCAAAGCTATCTTTCGGCAAGCGGGTCCCCGACCTTTGTTGCCCCTGAACCTGTCGAACAAGGCTTCACGGATGACGCAAATGGAAATCTGCACCTTGAGTTTGGGTTTGGGTCGTATCCTCAGCGAGCCACCAGTCAGCTGCTCCCCGTCAAATATGTTTACGACAGCAATATGGTCTGGAATATCGGGTGCAATACAAGTTGTAACTGGGCGCCGAGCAACTACAATTCCTACGGCTGGCGACTCTCGGCCAACACGGGAACTCTCACCGGAACCAACTGCTCTACGCAGTGCACCGAGTGGATCTTCACGGACTCGGCAGGCACCAGCCGTTCTTTTGAGGTGAGCACTGGTACGTGTCCCATCCCCAATTCCTACGCATCCGATTCCTCCGGTTATATGCTGAACTTATGCCAGACCGGAATCTATGCCCCAGATGGCTCACTGGTCTACTCGTCTACCTACGAGCAACCTGCCAGTCCCGGGGCCGAAGACAGCAACGGAAACTACGCACCTTGGGGCACAGGAGATACGCTCGGTCGCCCGCTGCCCACCACCACGCTCAATTGCAACGGAAATAGCAACGAGACCTGTTATACAGTGTCAAACTCCCAATACGGGAACGCTCAGGGAGGAACTTCTACCTATACGGTCACAATTGCCACGATCAATGTGAAAACCGCCTTCGGCCAATCAGGCGTATCCGAATTCTCAGGAACGATGAACGTGGTACAAAGCATTGCATTGCCTGATGGTACGAGTTATACGTTCAAGTTTGATTGCGATTCTACTCTAAACTCTGCCTGTGGGTCTCCCCATGGCCAGACCGCATATTACGGATTGCTCGCAAGCATGACCCTGCCTACAGGCGGTGTCGTGTCCTATGGGTGGACGACCTTCAGCGATTCCTACAGCAACAAGACCAGGTGGCTGAGCTCTCGGCAAACAGCTGGAGGGGCGTGGAGCTACACGCCTCAAGTCATTTCGAGCTGCAGTTCAACGCAGTATGGATCGTCATGCCAGCAAAAAGTCACGGTTACAAAGCCAAGCGGAGATCATAGCGTCTATACATTCTGGCTGAACAATGGCGCATGGCCGGTCACGATCCAATCTTACGACGCGTCGTCCAATCTCCTTGCGACCGTCAACAACACGTATGATTTTTCTCAATCTTGCCCTTTCACAAACTGTCATGGCGATGCATACATTCGGCTGTTGACAGCGCAAACGACCGTTTCAACGCCGTCGGGAAGCATCACGAAACAGACCAAATATCAATACGACAGTCCGCTAACTGGAAACATTACGGGCAGGCAGGAATGGGGCTACTATTCCGGCACGTCGCCTAGTTTTCCTTCCGTTCCTGATCGTGCGACATATACAACTTACTTGACAACGGGGACAAACGATATCAATCGGCCGCTGAGTGTGACACTGTGCAGCAATTCCGGGAGCGATTCAGCGTGCACAGGTGGTGGCGGCAAAATCCAACAAACGCTCTACACATACGATAGTTACTCTGGTTGTCCCTCGGGGCTGGTCTCAGTAAATGGTGTGATGAATCATGACGACACGAATTTTGGCAGCGGTTACACCACGCGAGGCAACGCTACACTGATTCAGAATTGGGTCAGTGCTTCCACCTATCTGACAACGCAACTTTGCTACGACACCACAGGCCAGGTCACTCAGCAGACCGATTCGAACGGAAACGTCACCACTTATGGTTATACAGACCATTTCTATTCTGACAACGGGACCAATTCCCTGAACGCCTATACCCCGTCCAAGCCAACGAACGCCTCCGTCACGAGTGTGACGCAGCCGATCATTGGGACAAGCAGGGCGAACTATTACTATGGGAGCGGCAAAACCGCGTTCTCCGCGGATCCTAACGGAGCGACTTCTTATTCTCATTTCATGGACGTCTTTGACCGTTCCACGGAAGATGATTACGCTCTGGTGGGGTGGGACAAATCGGTTTATACATCCTCGACGCAAGCCGATGTCTATCTCGCTGTAGGTGACACCACAGCTTCACAGAACTGCCAGAGCTGTCAACACAAGGAGGTAGCTACAGATACGTACGGACGAAAGATCACCGAGGAGTTAGCGAATTACCCTGGGAATGCTACTCAGGTCAACACGGCGTATGACGAGAACGGTCGCGTCTCCAGCGTGACCCATCCGTATGAAGGGTCTTCTGGTCAAGTTTATGAGTATTATTATTACGACGGCCTGGACCGGACGACGGAGAACTTTCATCCAGACAATCAGTACGCCACAGCGAGCTACGGGCCGACCGTTTCCTCAGCCGGCGGCGTGAGTTCTCAGCAAGGCTCACCGACAACGTACGGATATGGTTATCCAGTCCTGTACCGTGACGAGGCCGGGAAGGAAAGACAAGAATGGACCGATGGCTTTGGACGCATCATCGAAGTGGATGAGCCGGTCACGGCCCAGACCCCAGGGACCGGTTCTGTGACCATCAGCGGGTACGAGCAGTCCGTACAGATATGCACACACCATCTTGCGGGTGGAGATTGCGAGACTTATAGGACCCAGTATGACAGTGGGACCGCGTCCATTACGGTAAACGGAGTTGTATCGTCAGTCTCATACAGCGAATATAGCACGTCTTCCTCGATTGCAACGGGGTTGGCGAGTGCGATCAATTCAAACGGCAGCATCAACTCGCTTGTGTCTGCTTCCGCTTCAGGCAGCACAGTGACCATCAACGCCAAACAGGGTGGCTCCCAAACCAACTACTCGTTGTCGGCAGCGGCAACTACGAGCGACCCTCGTGATTTTCCCGATGGCTCCTTCTACGCTGCGGCATCAGGTTCGTCTCTCACTGGCGGTTCTAATTCAGGGTCCTCCTTGGCAACGCCGCAGGTCACGCTCTACAAATACGACGCGGCCAACAATGTGACGCAAGTCATTCAAGGCGTTCAAACTCGCACGTTCGCCTACGACGGGCTTGGACGCCCGACTTCGATCTTCACGCCGGAAGCCGGTACCGAGGCAATGACGTACTCGGTTTCGGGAGCGTTGTGCAGCGGCGATCCCCAAAACGTCTGCCAAAGAACCGATGCCCGTGGTGTGGTCACGAACTACTTTTATGATTCTTTGAATCGCCTTACCGGAAAGGCATACACAATCCCTCAAGGAAGCAATGTGGCTTCGATGCCGAATGTCTGCACAACTTCTACCAACCAATCGGCCAATACGTGCTATTTCTACGATCAGGGCGGAGCAGGGGCGTTTGCCCTTGGGCGAAGGACTCAGATGGTCGATCCATCCGGTTCCGAAACCTACACGTACGATCAGGCGGGGAGGACCACGCAACTCACCAAGGTAATTGGCACGAGTACTTACACAACCAGTTATCAGTACAACGCGGGAGACGAAGTCACGCAGGTTAGTTATCCTTCTGGACGAGTCGTGCAGCTAAGTTATAACCTTGTCGGCCAGCTTTGCGAGACGGCTTCCCAGACTACCGCCTGCGGCAGTTCGAGCAGTCCTTTTGCAACCGCGTACGCCTACAACGCAAGCGGCCAGTTGACCGGTTTCAACTATGGCAATGGAGTTGCGGCCACATATACTTATTCGGCGGACCGCTCGCAGCTTTCTTCCATAGCGTATGTAAATGGGAGCAATACTCTCTTCAAGTTGAATTATTTTTACCAACTGGACTCCACGAACTGCCCTGGGGGGAACAATCTCGGCAACGATGGCCAGATTCAGTGCATCAGCGACGGCGTGGATTCGGGTCGCACCGCGAATTATACGTATGACGCGCTCGCACGATTGAGCACCGCATTGACAAACGGCTCGACGGGTTTCCCGCAATGGGGCCTATCTTGGACTTACGACCAATATGGCAATCGCCTCTGTCAGACGCTGACGGCTGGCAGCGGATACCAAGGCTGCCTCTCGTTTGCCAATCCCGGCGGCGCACAGACTAACCATCCCGATGGTTGGTGCTTCGATGCCAGCGGAAACTTACTTGCCAAGAGCGGCACCTGCCCTCCTACAGCTCCGAATTTCGTGTATGACGGAGAGAATCGCATGGTGGCTGATCCCACAGCCGGAGCGAGTTACACGTACGACGGTAATGGGACGCGCGTTCAGAAGTGCTTGCCAAACTGTACCAATCCATCTTCGTCCACGGTGTTCGTATTCTCGGGCTCTCAAGACATCGCGGAATATGACAACGGTGCAGCGGCGAGCTCGCCCTCGCGCGAATTTATTTACTCGAATTCGATACCGGGATCGGGATTGCTGGCCACGATCACGGGAGGTTCGTCGCCGACGACCGCCTATTTCCACGACGACCACCTATCGTGGCGCATCAGCACAGACGGCACGTCCGGGAGTCCGACGTACGGCCAGGTAATCGGCCAGCAGGGCAGCTATCCATTCGGCGAATCGTGGTACTCGTCGAACGGAAACGAATTTGCATTCACGACGTATCAGCGCGATTCGGAGAGCGGTTTGGATTACGCCATGGCACGCTATTACGACAGCACCGCGGCGCGCTTCTGCTCGGCGGACCCCCTGGGCGGACAGCTCGACGATCCCCAGACCTGGGACCGCTACTCCTATGTTCGGAACGATCCGGTAAACCTTACTGATCCAAACGGGAAAGGATTCTTGAGTTGGTTGATAGACGCCCTTCTAATAGGAGCCGATATCCTGAGTGGAGGAGCCTTCACCCCCGAGTCGGTCGAACTGGGGGCAACTATTCAGGGCGCACAGGATCTAGCCACGCTTGGTGCAGTGATTCAGCTCGGCGAACAGACGAGTCCGCAAGGCCAGAAGCAGCCTCCACCTTCACAACAGCCCAGCGGCAAGCCGGCGTTTCCTTTGTGTCAGCCAAATCTCTGGGGCGCCATGAAGCTCGCCTATAACTCGGCCCGGACTAAGACAATCGCCCAGCAGTCCAGCGAAGGCAGCGATCCAAAGAAGACAGTCGAAGGCGGATTCCCCGTCTATTCAAACGGACAAGGAGGCATTGTCGTCGGCAACGGGCCTGCCAATACTCCATTGGACAAGCAGATCGAATATGGGCCGGCCTCCGGATGGGATCCAAACCCAAGGCCGGGCGCCGTTGGAGTTTTCCACACTCATCCCGACAACGACCCTGGTCTACCTTCCTCTCCGGGCAACACCATGGGAGAGGGGAGCGGTGATACCGGCTATGCCGCCGCTAAGGGCATCGACAACTACGTGATCTCCTATAGCGGACTCTCTGTGGCTCGCGCCACGGGTCCGCTCAAACCACCAAAGGGCTGGAACCCATGGATTATCAAAGGAAACGGGATCGACGACTGGCTGAAAAAATTGAAGAAGCAGTGTGGCACCCAATAAGAAGATTAGGAGCGAAAATGAAATTTGGCTTGGTAATCCTTGCAATTGCTTTGTGCTCGACTTCTCCACTGCCTTCGAAACAAGAGCAGAAAGCCACACCAATCTCTGGCGTGAGTTGTGAAAATGCCGCACGCGCTCTCGTCTCCGGGGAGTACGTTTATGGGGCTCTAAAGCATGTGTGGCCGCCCTCTTTCCCGACTAGCGGAGGAATCGCGGTTGCCGTTGAGGTGAAGCCAGCGGTAAAGTTATTGCTGCATACAGATGGTACAAAATTTCAACTCTGGACCGACACCGTCGATGTTCCTGGGGGCAACGTATGGGATTTTCTAGAAAAGGAGGCCGAGTCTTGCCATCTGCCACCCGATCCCGCCGATGCAGTCAAACTTCTGAATATTTCGTGGGAAAGCAAAGAATTATCCAAGGAGCAATTCGATCAACTACACCGGGATTTTATGACCGCCCTGTCTAATTACGTTCTTGAAGTCCAAGAAAGATCCGCTTACTTTATCAGGACCAAGTTCTTGGGCGGTGGTGTGGATGCGTCGAATTATCCCATCGTTTATGACAACAGTTGGGAACATTTTGAAATTATTGATTGGGATATCCCCATTGAAAACCGAACAGATCCGATGATCAGGTGGGTGCACGAACTCCAGAAGTTCGCGGAGGAACGCTTCCATAGGACCTTCGGCAGAGAGCAACAATCCTCAGGCTGGCTTAGATGACTAAGTCCGTGCGCTCGGTTCGGCTATGCCTTCCATCGTTCCCAATTTCGTGTATGACGGAGAGAACCGCATGGTGGCCGACCCCACCGCGGGCGCGACGTACACCTACGACGGCAACGGAACGCGGGTTCAGAAGTGGCTGCCAAACTGCACGAATCCCTCATCCTCCACGGTATTTGTATTCTCGGGCTCGCAGGACATCGCCGAATATGATAACGGGGCCGTGCCGGCTTCACCGTCGCGCGAATTCGTTTACTCGGATGGGCTGCCTGGCGCGGGATTGCTGGCTACCTTAACGGGAGGACCGAGTCCCACAATCACTTACTTCCACGACGATCATCTTTCATGGCGCATCAGCACGGATGGCACGCCGGGAAGTCCCACGTATGGCCAGGTGAACGGAAGCCAGGGTAGCTATCCATTTGGCGACTCCTGGTATTCCTCAAACGGAAACGAATTTGCATTCACCAGCTACCAGCGCGATTCAGAAAGCGGCCTGGACTACGCCATGGCGCGCTATTACGACAGCACCGCGGGACGTTTCTGCTCCGCCGATCCCGTCGGCGGTCAGATTAACGACCCTCAAACTTGGGACCGCTACAGCTACGTCAGGAATGATCCCATCAATCTAACCGACCCCAACGGGCAGTCATGGCTTAGCTGGCTCGTCGACGGAATAATTGCAGCTCTAGCCATCGCTTTGCCCGAAATTGACCCAGCGCTGTTCAGCTTCATGGGCGAGACTACTACGGTAACTACCGCGACTCAAACGGCCGTGGAAACTGCCAGCATCAATGGGCAAATAGTCGGCTCGGGTATGCAGATTTCCAAACGGTTACGCTCGGCTCCAACATCAGTACGACGGCCCTCGGCTTCGCCGCTGGCGCGGCCGCTGCTGGTGGCACTCAAGCGAGCCAAGTTCAGACGCCCCAGCAACCGCAGCAGGCAAAGACGAATTGCCCACAGGTACCGGCGCACCCCAAGGGTGCCGACGTTGATGCCAACATCCGGCAAACAAGGGCGGAGATTGCAGACGATGCAATTAAGACTCACTCGCGGGCGACCGCGGTAGCACGATGGATCCTGCGAGTCAACACAAAGGGCAACTGGGATTACAAACAGATCCCTCCCGGCTACATGCAGTACGATGACTTTGGTAATTTTAACTACGGTGCGACCGGCTCCCTGTTTTTTAACGAAAAGACTCTGTTCCAGGGCGCGGCGGGCGCTAGGTATATGGCCAATGGAAGTCCGGTGCCAGGCTTGAGGAAATACGGTTCTCCATTAAAGGGGCCAAACTATGGAAACGATGCACATAAGAATGAAATGATTCGACAAGGTGAGATTTACCGGCAGAACAATTGCGGTAACTCCGGAGGCCTGGGATGAAAGGCGCGTTTCGAAGAGCAGCGTTAGCCGCACTCTCGTTTGTCGCGTTCGACACCCTTACCGTGGATGCCAATCGTCCACCTTGGCGCTCGGACGCCTCGCTTAAGTCTCTTTTTCTCAAGCACCGCAATGACTTTCAAACACTGGTGGCAATGGCTAAGGAGGATGTCCACCTCACCAGAATTGCACCGGATTTTACTGCGTTGGACGACGACGTTTCGTGGCCCAGGAAAAATGTGGGCATCTCCGAAGAGCGATGGAACGCGTATAAGAAGTTATTTCAATCTGTGAATGCTCCGAAAGGAATCACCAACGACATTGGCAATTCCCGAGTCTTGTTTCCGATTGTTTTGGCAGGCATGGTTCCGGCAGGTTTTGAAAAGGGTCTTGTCTACAGCGCGACGCCTCTAAGCCCCGTTCTAAGATCGCTAGACGAGCGGCCACCGAAACAGTATTGGGACGACAGAGGTCACGTGCTCGTTTACAAGCAGATCGAAGATCATTGGTACATCTATTTCGAGCAATGGTGACCGGCATTGACGGCCAGAATCGAATGGTAGCCGATCCCACGGCGGGTGCCACATACGTTTACGACGGAAATGGAACGCGCGTGCAAAAATGCTTGCCGAACTGTACGAGCCCAAGCTCATCCACCGTGTTCGTTTTCTCCGGCTCGCAGGACATCGCCGAATACGATAACGGGGCCGCGCCGACTTCACCGTCGCGCGAATTCGTTTACTCGGATGGACTACCTGGCTCGGGATTGCTGGCAACTCTAACGGGAGGATCGAGTCCCACAGTCACGTACTTCCACGACGATCATCTTTCGTGGCGCATCAGCACGGATGGCACGCCGGGAAGTCCAACGTATGGGCAAGTGATCGGGCAGCAGGGGCATGGCCCATTCGGAGATGGGTGGTACTCTTCGAACGGGAACGAATTCGTGTTCACGAGTTACCAGCTCGACGCGGAAAGCGGCTTGGATTACGCTATGGCTCGCTACTACGACAGCACTGCAGGGCGCTTCTGCTCCGCCGATCCCGTCGGCGGACAACTTGACGATCCGCAAACGTGGGACCGCTACAGCTATGTGAGAAATGATCCGATCAACTTGACCGATCCGAACGGCCAGTCCTGGCTGAATTGGGTTATCGATGCGATCGTTACGGCTCTGGTGATTGCGTTGCCCGAGCTGGCTCCGGAAGAGTTCAGCTTCTTGGGAGGTTCAAGCGCGGCAGCGGATGGCACATCATGGGCTCTGTCGACTGGAAAGATCGCTAGTTTGGGTACAGGCATCATAGGGACGGAAACGGTGACGACGAGCAGCATCGCCGCAGGGTTGGTCACGGGAGGGGCGGCAGCCGAGCTTGGTGTTGGGGCCCAGAGTCAACCAGCTAAGGCACCGCAGCCACAACAAACAAGAACCAATTGCAACCTTATTACCCCCTCTCAGGCAAGCTCGCAGGTAATCCACTACCGGGTTGCATCTAATGCTGTCGGATATTTTCAATCTTCCTTTGCGTCCCAGCTGGCACGAGGAATTCGAGCATTAAACGCTCAGAATATTATTCCTACCATTACTAGAGGCTTTCGTACACCAGCTGACCAACTCCTCATGCGAATGGGAGGCAGCGGGTCCAATCCAGCAGCTGTCGTCTCTTGGCATCAGCAGGGCCTAGCCGCTGACTTCGGCCTCAACGCGAATGCTGGCGCAAATTCTCAAATTCAGAGCGCAATGACTCAACAGGGCATTACATGGGGAGGCAAATGGAGAAGGCCGGACCCAGTTCATTACCAGCAACCGCCTTCTGGCACTCGCTCCCCAGGACAACTCAAGCCGAATTGCCCGACACCCAAAGGAGGAGTGTTTTGAAATCGCGCCAGATTCTTATGAAACTGATTTTTTGTTACGCGCTTTTCCTGCTCGCTTGTGCAAATTGTGCCGCTCAAAACAGTTGGATGCTTAAGGGCACAGATGGAAAATGGAAGACTTTTAGGAACGAAGCGGAGTGGCAAAAGGCCGCGCAGGAGGGAGAGCCGCTGGAGACCGCAGTGATTACTCGCACAGATAAAGTCATTAAGGTCGTATATGACGTCCAGGGAGAATCCGGTGACTGGCGAAACATCGATCATTACGCTTTCCAGCCAAACGGGGCGCTAATTAAGTTAGACAGGAAATTTGCCTCGGTATCCCAGGACATAATGCTAACTGAAGAATACGAACTCGCTCCCTCTGGATCGATCAAAAAGAAATCAGAACGAGAAGTATCCCTCACTACTAAGGAGCCGGTAGCTCAAAAGCTTGAAACTCCGCAACTGCCGATTGTCACAAATATGAAGGAGTTGGACTTCATGAGGATCCACTAGAAAGTATGAGACGTCTCAGAGTTACGAATCCGGTTAAAATCAAAGCCCTGTACATTGGTGGAGCTGCATTACCGGCGTTGGTTCGACGCTGCACGTTCCGGCTGGGCCGGGCGGGCTCGATAGTCCAGCAACTTTGGTGTTTTCTGCCTCCCAATTTACTGCTCATCTGGACTCGGCGTTTCCGTACAACCCGATAGGACTCGCGTGGCACGGGTTACACGATGTGCTGGGATTAGGGGGCCACAGTCCATGCCCGTGATAGCTTGCAAGGATCGCCGAGTGGTTCGCTTGTTTCGCAGAAGCTTGTTGGGCCTTTTCCTAGCATTCCTTTCTGCTCTAGGCGGGGCGGCTCTCCACGCGCAAACCATTAGCATCAAACTCGTCGATGGACGCAATGGGCGATCCATGGCGGACAAATGCATAAATGTATGGGTTGGGGACAGGGCGGCACCGCAGTCGCGACCCTTTCTGGAGACCCAAACAGATAAGAATGGCGTCGCCGACCTGCGCCTCACCGGGCAGGGCACAGAGATTAACAATCAGAACCAACAATTGGCCTGCGGTCTTCAAGGAGTAATCCACCCTGTGGTCAAATACGGCGACACGATTGCCATCGGGTCCGATTACATGTTATGTCAGGCGCGTCTTCCGGATGGTTCCTGGCAGGCGTTGGAGGGTTTTTCGACGAAGGACGTGCTGCAATCTGGCATCGCCACAGCGAACACGTGCGGCAAGGCGACAGCGTCGCCCAAACCCGGAGAAGTGATCCTCTTCGTTAGGCCGCTACCCCTATGGGAGAAACTAAAAAGCTAACTGGCGTGGCCGCCCATAAGCGCGCTGAAATGATTTTGACCTTGATTTTCTCTGGGGTGACCTGCTCTTTGCGCTTTTTGCAAAGGGTAGGTCACCCCGGCTTGGTGCCTCGGCCTTCACTTCGCCGGGCCTTCTTTCGTCATCTCCACTTCCCACCCTGGCTCCGCACACGAGGCGCGCCCTCTGCGCCCCCCGTGCAGAGATTCCTCTCAGTCGGCCCAACCTTCAACTTCATGAGCCATAAAATGGGCGGTTTCAAAGTTCCGAACTCTGCCGAAATTCATGACTCCTACGATTTCGACAAAGTGATTCAAAAGGATTGCTTTTGAGGCAAAGTCTTATCTGCGGGGTCGCTGCCTTCCTCCTCTTCGGCATCACCGGGCGTGCTGCGCCCGCAAATCATGACACAATCACAGTCTGTGAGCTCGTCCGGGATGCGAAAGTTCTCGACGGTCGTATTGTCAGAATTCGCACGGTTGTCGATCACTCGAAAGAAGGGCAGATAGAAGACATAGTTTCTGCCTGTCCCAAGCCAGGCGATTCAAAGGCGAAGACAACCCGGGTGCGCATTTTCTATCCTGACGAAGCCTTCATGGCGAAGGTACCAAAGGGCTTTCATTGGGACGCAGCATCCTTCCAGCATTTCGGAGAGCTGCTCCAGAGAGCAAGTGCGCAGGGCAAACCCGTTGGTCGAGCAATCGTGACGGTTGAGGGCGTAGCATATGCGCCTCCTTCATCTTTCTCAGCTCCACCTGAACTCGGCAAGCTCACCCCGCGTCCCGTAGAGGGGACTTGGGATGCCAGCATCGTCATTGGAGGGATCTACGACGTGAAAATTTCCGTCAAATGAGCAGAGGCGGCTATTGTCAGCGTATCAGTTGCGCCTTTGACGCGTGACGGCCAATGAGAGCGGCAACGTAATCGGCTTGGAGGGCGAATCGTGGCTCACAGCGAGCGCAGAGAAGCCCATGCCTCGCATGGCAGGGATACTTCCGAAGTGTAGACGCGGTCAAGGGCGACCGTAGGGAGCCGCGTAGCGGGCTGGACCCTTGACGGCTGCGGGAGCGGAGGGAATCGGGGGTCTATCTGCTAATGCTGTGACCCTCTTCCTGTATTTGTTCCTGCACTTGGCTTCGTGCGGATGGCGGTTTGATCTTCTGTGCTGACGGTGCGGACTCACGGCCCGGTTCAATTGCGGATCGGTGGGCCACGTCGCGTGAGAGTTGTTCGGTCAAATGCGTTTTGTCGTTGGTGTAGACTTGCGAGTCGTAGCGCCCGCGCGACACGGCTACATACGCCAACCTGCGGTTAATGAGCTTTTCTCCTGATTGTTCGGTGTCCACGTGTACAAGTACGCGGTCAGCCGTTTGTCCCTGGCTGCTGTGGCTGGTGACGGCGTAGCCGTAGTCGAGATGCGGATTCTCTTTGACGTTGAATGCGACGGTGCGGCCTGAGTCAAGGCGCACTTGCAGGTTGCCCGTTGCGTCGATCTTCTGGATGGTTCCCAGTTCCCGGTTCGCAATGTGCTGCTCTTGGTCCGGCGCAGTGAACTGGACACGGTCGCCTTGACTGAACGCCCGCTCTGCCTTGCGGTACAGCGTCACGCCCTGTAAACGGCGAGGGTCGTAGTACAAACTTTGGCCAGTTTCCCGTTCGACCGTGACGTGATTCTGTTTTTCGTCAACGCTCGCGACGCGCGCATATTCGCCCGGTTTAATGCCGAGCGTCTTGCTGCCTTTGGCGTACCGCACGACATTACCAGGTTCGTATTGCGCGGCCCACTGGCGGTCGGCACCCGTTATCTCCTGCCTTGCGACCAACACTCGCATCTGGTATTCGACGTACGGCATCTGGTACGTATCCTGCATGGCATAGTGAATCGTTTCGTTGATCGCCTCCCGCGACTTGTTGTCAGGAGAAACGACGAGCGTGCCCTCGGGCTGCTTCTTATATTCATGGGCAATCGTAGCGATACGCTCGTCCGTGTCGAAGATCTCATGCATACGGCCATCGGCATCGAGTTTCTCGATAGCCTCTCGGATTTGGCCTCGCGAGAGCTTTTCTACAACCTCTTTGAGCGCCGGGTCTTTCTGCCGAACGATATCATCCAGTTGCGCCGTCTGAATTCCCGCTTCCTGCAACTGCTGATAGGGTTTGCCCGCTTCGACGGCTTGGTGCTGGCGTGTGTCGCCAACGAGCAACACGCGGTCGTCCTTCTGCAGTCGGTGGAGGAATTCGTTCATTTGTTTCGTGCTCGCCAAGCTCGATTCGTCCAGGATGTAAAGCCGTTTCCCTTCATCGTGCGCCTTATAGCTTTGGGCAAGATGCCGTTGCAGCGTGTTGGATCTGATTCCACTTTCTTCTAATTTCTGTGCTGCGCGAGAGGTGGGCGCTAACCCTTTGACAATGTAGTTCTCTCGCTCGGTCGCTTCGCGAATTGCCGCGAGGGACGTAGTCTTGCCCGCGCCTGCCACGCCTTCGAGCGCCGTCACTCGATCGCGACTCGACAAGATTTGTTCCACGGCCCGGCGTTGCGTATCGCTCAGATGGCTGTGGGCTTCCCGCGTAGCCCAGCGCGTGCCAAAAGTCGCTAGCGCCGCATGCCGGTCTTGTCCTGCGCGCATGGCATCGATTGTGTCCCGTTCGTAGCCGATCATCTCCGCGGTCGTAAACGCCCGGTCGGGCGAGTTGCCTTGCGTCTGTACCTCGACGAACTCACCTGATTTGATGCGCTCTTCGAAGTCGGCTTTCACCTGGGCCAGCGTCGCTCCACCCATGGAGCGCCTGAGAGCATCCGTCTGTAGTGCTCGCTCATCGGCTACGGCATCGCGTTCGAAGTTTCGTTCTTTGGCGAAGGTCACCGCCGAGTGAGCAGTCTTCGATCCCGCTCTTTGACTAATGTGAAGCGCTCTTCCTTCGGCCTCCGCCTTCACGTGCTCAGGTTGGTTCCCGAACTCAATCGCCATGTCCTTGTGCCGCTGTTGCATCTCTTCATGCGAGAGCCCGATCTTTGCCTCGCGCGTGTGATGGGCGGCGATCTGCGCAGCGGCCGCGCCGCTCTGATTCTCTATCGCCATATGCTCTTTGATCTGCTTCCGGCGTGGACTCGAAGCTTCGAGATACTCACGGCCATACCCCTTGATTTCCGGTTGACCGCTTTTGCCGTGTTCGATCTCGTAGCCCAATTCCTGCAGACGGTGCGCCAGTTCCGAGCGATACACGGCGGTGGCATATTGCTGCGTGCGATAAAGTTCCTGCGGTTGGAGTGGCCGGGTTTCTCCATTGGCCGTTTCTGTCAGAT
Organism: uncultured Acidobacteriota bacterium; assembly: GCA_963843265.1. GTDB lineage: Bacteria > Acidobacteriota > Terriglobia > Acidiferrales > UBA7541 > Acidiferrum. The sequence goes on from CAWJJR010000017.1 coordinate 299,968, forward strand.
TGAAAAAGACGACGTGCGTGTGAAGCTGCGGCGCTGCATAACCGTTTACAGGGCGGGCGCTGTCATGCTCGAATTTTGCCGCGACCCACTTGCCCGTTGTCTCCGCTGGGAGATTTCCTCCGAGCCGGGCCTGGACGTATCGCTCCATTTCGTCCAGCGCGACTCTGACACTGGCTCGATGGGCTTTCTGCACGCGTTCATCGCTGCCCACTAGCGCCGTCAGCGATACACTTTTCGGCGCGGAGAAGGTGGCATCCCAGCCTGCGCGGTGCTCCATCGTCTTGACCGTTTTGCCTTGCTCGTCTACGTATTCACGCGCCGTTTGATGGCGAACCAACTGCTCGCCGCTAACCGGGTGCCGGCCGTCGCTGAGACGCCGAAATTGTTCCTCTTGGACGCCACCACGCAAGCCCCACTTCTCGGCCAATTTCCCGTGCCACTCACCGCGAATCCGGTCGCCTTCGCTGTAGTAATTCTCCTGTGCGTTGCTGAACTCCTCCTGATGATAAGCGTGAGCTTGAGCAGCGCTGAGAGGCTTGGATATCGTGAGCATGTTCTTTATTCGAAAAAGCGCCTCTTGGTGGGCGTAACGGCGTGCTCCAAGTCTGGTTCATGACCCGGAGCATGCTTCTGTCGCGTTGATTCCTGTCGCGTGCCGCTCCATGGGAACTCGCGATCTGTTCCCGCATTCGGGGCTGCTCTCCGAACTGGTTCCTGAGGCACGGGCTCGACAGGCACCAGCACGGGAGGATTCTCTTTGCAGGGTGGAACAGGGAGCTTCTTGTGAGGGCTAAACTGTCTATCCAGCATCGTGCGTTTGCCGTTCACCAAGTCAAAACCCCGGAAGCGGTGCGTGGGATTGTGCATCGCCAAATTCATCAAATTCGGGCCACCTGGTTTCTTCCCATAATGCAACGCAATAGAACGCTTCCTGTCCAGATAGGTCGCCGGCAACAGGCCCGCAAAGAACAGAACGAGCCCGGCCCACAAAGCTGGCCGGACAAGATCCATGGAAGTTTGGTTCTGATATATCCAGTTGGCGAGGTAGGCGTGCATCTCGGAGTTGTTGCAATAACTACGATGGAATTCAAGGCGCATCGCGCCGTGCTTCAAGGCTTCGTCGGTTAGTGCGAAAGTATTATCCCCGCTTTCTGTAACCGCTGGCACTACGTCGCTGTCCAGTGCCAATCGACTCCCCTTACGCGTAACAACTTGCAGTAGGGTGTACCAGCCGTTGCCGCGAACAACTCCGGCTATCTGTGAGACCGAATAAGCACCCAAATAATGTCGTTCAAGGGGCGTCCAGACTCGGGTGTATCGGAACCCTTGGGCACCCAGAGTTGCCAAGATGGAGAGGAGCACAAGGACATAGGTGTACATCGGCTGAATGCTCGGCTCTCCGGTCCGCTTGCCTCGGTCCCATTTCGTGCGCATTGCTTTGCTCCGATTGGGCTGTCTCTCATCCTCGCTGTGGCCCTGTAGTTGCCCTTGTCAGCCGTTCCATGGCCTTCGCCAACTTGCCCGCATCGGCCCGCTTAATAATCTCGTCCATGTCCGTGCTTGTGAGCTGCTCCCGACTGGCAATACTAAACAAGATATTCATTAGGATCGTTCGCAGGGCCAGCAGTTCCGCAACGATGGTTTGCTCGGCAGGAGTAGGCCTGGCTGCCTTCAACAAAGCATCGCGCGTCCACTCACTGATCGTTTGATCGCCAGCGAGGGCTTCAAACTGTGCGTATTCCGCTTCGGTCACTTTGGTGCTGATGGACTTGCTCCGTGGTCTAGACATTCGGCACTTCCTGGTTTTAACTCAAGATAAGCCGTGTGGGCGCCAACTGCCGCCTAGCGAAATCAACAAGTTCCCGTATGGGAACCAAAGACCAGTGGGAACGGGCCACAGGAGCGTAAAAGTTGCTAGCTTCTACATTTCCAGCAAGTTCCCATATAGCAACTTTGGTCTCCAAACAGCACCCGAAATGGGGTGACGTGTCCATCCAACTCCCGGTGCCGAAGGCACCGCTCTTCGAAAACGCGGCCACAAGCAAGCCTCGCGGCTCGTCGTCTGCCGCGCTTCCGCCTGTCGTGACGAAGCCGGTGAGCATCACAGCTCACCGTATTCGAGCATCAGGGCGTCCCAGGCCATGCGGATTTCGGGCAACTCCCAGGCGCGGCGAAACAGCGCTTGGACCGACTTCCAGTCCTTCTCGGAGAGGCCGAACGTGATGCCATTCTCGTGAGCGCGGAACCAGTAGTCCTTGCCCTTGCCTTCTTCGGACGCTGCGACATAGCCCAGAAAGTGCCCGCTCTCCCACCGGCGGGTCGAGCTGTCCGGGGCAAGTGCCGTCAGCATGGCGCGAAACTCTGTGATCTTCGGATACCCGTTGATCGGGTACGTCGGGCCGCGCGGACCGGGGAAACTCAAGAGCAAGTAAATATCGTTGCTCTCCCCGCGATTGAACGAGAGCGTGAAGCCCCCCTCTTTGATTGAAGGAATCGGCGGCTGATAGAATGAATCCTGGCTCGTGGACTTCGCTCGGAGCGACTGCTGCGCGAGGCAGTAGTGGCCGCGCGCGGCCAACCGCCACAGACCCGGAAAGAAGGGGCGAAGCGCACGGTTCACCGCATCAGCCGCCGGGAGCTTTTCGTCCTCCAGCAGGATTAGCAGATTGCGTCCCGCTAGAAAGGTGTCCCACTTTACTGCCGGATCGCTGAGCCGCTTACGCGTCTCGGCCACTGTCCGGCGAACCGTCTCTGAAGTCACACGGTCCGACTCGTCTCCCTTCGTCTTTGCAGGGCGGCACTCGGAGGGCAGGTTGTTCACGTAATACGACTCACGCAATGAAGTGCGTTCCGTCCGCAATCCGTAAACGGCAAGGAACGCATCGAGCACGCCAATCAGGGACTCGTTGGAGACAGGATTCGGCGTCCTTTCGGTATAGGCTTCGAGCCCCTTTTGCACAAAGTGGGCGAGCAGTATCCACTCGGCTCGCGACAAAATATGCTGCGCTTCTCCCTTCCTACGAATATCGAGAAGTGCCTCGGTCGGATTGGCCAGCAAGTCGGCGACTTCGAAGCGGTCCTCGCGAGCAGACTCAAGGAGCTGCTTGGCGACCTCCGAAGTCGAAACGTTGTCGCCTTTTTTCGAGGACATGAGTTGCTTGGCACGCTCCAGGCGTGCATAGAGAGCGTCGCTGATGCGAAGGGACAGAGTTTGCCCCTGGGATGGCTTGTCGGGCTTTTGCGGTTTTTCTGGCACCGCTGATGCCTCCTTCTTCTGCTGGTGGGATGCAACCTTTCCCGATATCGTTGCATCTTGACTCTATGTTTGCAAACATTGTAGACTGTCGTGGACAGAGAGTCAAGCTGAAAGCGGTAATGGCGGAACTTAGGAAAACAGGCAATGAAACACCGCAGTACCCAACTCGGCGCGCGCAAGATCCCAGACTCACCAAGAGTGCATGGCTTGCGCCTCACGTTAGATTCGCAACCGTTCGGATCATTCAACGAGTCAGAGAGTTCAGATAAGAATTTGCCACGTGAAATATCAGCGTGCCAACCCGTGCCATCCGACACGACGAATGAAGCCACAGTGAGAAGCGAAACCGGAACTGGCTACTTACTGACGGTTCAAGAAGTGGCTGACTTACTTCGCGTGCCGGTGTCCTGGGTCTACGGTCGAATGCGCAGCCGATCCCGAGAACGTCTACCTGGTTACCGTCTTGGGAAATATTGGCGCTTCCAAAAGGAAGAAGTGCTGACGTGGGTCGCGTCCCACCGAGAAGACTCGCATGCAGCTTGACATGCGCGGTACACTCGGAAGCGACATAGGAAAAGGCAGGCGAGCCAACCTCAGAATGGAGAGGATAAAAATGGCTCGTAGCCAATACCAGAATGGTTGTCTGTTTATTCGTGGCAAGCGTCAGAAAGTGTGGGTCGCACGGTGGAGGGAAGAAGTGATTCTTGCTGACGGATCGGCTGACCGGGTAATGCGCTCGGTTGTGCTCGGACCTGTGAGCGAAATCGCAGGCCGCCGTGAAGCTCGCAGACTCTTGGACGTTCACCTAGGCCCCATCAACCAAGGGCAATATCGCCCGGAAGCAACTATGTTGTTCTCGAAGTTTGTTGCCGAGTGCTTCGAGCCGGGAGTATTGCCAACTCTCAAGTTTGCGACCCGAGAGATCTATTCATTTCTCTTGCGGAAGCACTTGATTCCACAGTTTGGTGATCAACGCCTGTGCGACATTTCCAGAATTCAGATACAGCAGTACCTTCTGGAGAAACTCAAGCAAGGGTTTGCATGGGAAACTACCAACCATTTCCGAAACTTGATGAGTAAGGTTCTAGGAACTGCTATCAGTTGGAACTATTTGGCCGACAACGTCGTTCGTGGCGTGAAAATGCCCGAGCGTTCATTGAAACGCCCTCATCAGTTTCTAAGTGTAGACGAAGTGAAGCGCCTTATCGTGGCCTGTGATGAGCCGGCCCGTACAATTGTTCTGGTTGCAACCATGACCGGACTGCGGATCGGTGAAATTCTGGCGTTGCGGTGGAAGCGCATAGACTTCGTCGGAGAGACGTTGGTGGTTGCGGAGACCTGTTTCATGGGGCAATTCGGCACGCCGAAAACCCGTGCAAGCAGACGGGAAGTTCCGCTCTCTCGCGCGGTCGTAGAGGCATTGAAGGCTCATTACTCACGTTCGGCCAATCGTTCACCCGAAGGGCTAGTTTTTGCGAATCGTCAGGGTGGCCCTTTGGTTTCGAACAATCTGCGGAAGAGAGGACTGCAAACCGCGTGCAAACGCGCAGGACTGCCAAGAATCAATTGGCATGCCCTTCGGCATACGCACGGCACACTCTTGCATGACCAAGGAACACCCCTCAAAGTTGCTCAGGCACAGCTCGGGCACTCTCACATGGCGACGACTCTCGAAGTCTACACACACGCCAGTGTGATTGCTCAGAGAGAAGCCGTGAACCTACTCGACGATCAAGTGTTCCCAAATGTTCCCAAAAACGCAGATGGAAGCAGAAATACTGCAGAGGTCGCTTCGTCAACTAATTGATTTTTCAAGATTAAGTGGCGCGCCCGGCCAGATTCGAACTGGCGACCCTCTGCT
>CAWJJR010000018.1:0-31200 GCA_963843265.1 uncultured Acidobacteriota bacterium
TCACCGTTACACCGTCGACGAACACTCTCTCCGTACCATCGAGCATCTCCAGGAACTCGCCGACCCGCCCGATGAACGCGCCTCTCATTTCCAGCAGCTTTGGAAAACCGTCGAACGCCGCGATCTCCTGATTCTCGCTCTCCTTCTGCACGATGTTGGCAAGGGCATGGCCGTCGAAAATCACATCACCGGTAGCCTCGAAGCCCTCGAGAGCGCCGCAAAGCGTCTCCAGCTCTCGGAATACGAAACCTCCGAAATCCAGTTCTTGATCGAGCATCACCTGGACATGTCCGCCACCGTCCAGCGCCGCGACATTTTCGATCCGGCGACGGTCTCCGCTTTCGCACAGACCGTCGCAACACAAGAGCGCCTCCAACGCCTCTGCCTAATGACCTACGCGGACATCCACGCCGTAAATCCCGAAGCCCTAACGCCCTGGAAAGCTGAAATGTTGTGGCAGCTTTTTGTGGCGACCTCGAATTACTTCAGCCGCACGATCGACCGCGACCGCCTGCATGTTTCCGACGAACTGTCTCTCCTCGAACAAGTCAGCGCCCAGGCTGGCGGCGCGAACAAAAAAGAAGTCGAGCGCTTCCTCGAGGGTTTCCCCCGCCGTTATCGAGCCGTTCACTCCGCCGAGGAAATCGCCGCTCACTTTCAGCTTTATCGCAAATTAGGCGCCGAGCCCGTGCAAACCGAAGTGAAGGCCCGCCATCATTCCTTCTCCCTCACCTTGTTGACCCCCGACCGTCCCGCGCTCTTCGCCACTATCTCTGGCGTCTTAGCCGGTTGGGGCATGAATATCGTCAAGGCCGATGCTTTCGCCAACGCTGCCGGCATCGTGCTGGACACCTTTCAATTTGTCGACCTGCACCACACCCTCGAGCTGAATCCCGGCGAAGTCGCCCGCCTGCAGAAAAGCCTCGCCGACACCGTCAGCGGCAAAGCGCCTCTCGAGCCGCTTCTCAAAGGCCGCGAAAGCGCCAGCAAAGCGCGCCCGCCCAAAGTTACAGTCGAAACGCGCATCAATTACGACGACGCATCCTCGGCGCAAAGCACTCTGCTCGAAATCATGGCCCAGGATCGTCCCGGCCTGCTCTACGACGTCGGCTCCGCCCTCGCCCGTCTCGGTTGCAACATCGACGTCGCTCTCATCGACACCGAAGGCCAAAAAGCCATCGACGTCTTCTACCTCACCGAACGCGGCAATAAGCTGGCTCAACCCAAGCAGGAACTGCTGCGGGAAGTTCTGCAAAGCACCCTCGGGTAAGTTAATCGCATTTTTGGACTGACCAAGGTCGTTTTTTGCAATTTCTAAGACCTATTCTCGGGAATAGAAACAGAAAAATCACTCAGCCGACCGACCCTTGCTTCTGCGCTTTGGACAAGGCTATAGACTACGAGAAATTATTCTCCGGCATCGCACGGACGGCTCACGAACGATCGCGAAGAGGTTCCCCGTTCCGCCGAACTAAGCCTTCAGTTGGTTTACTTTTTCAAGGTACGGATGAAGCCGACAAGTTCCTTAATCTCATCAGGCTTTAGACTCTTGCTGTAGCCTGGCATTTTGTTTTTTCCGTCGCTGATGATTGTCGTGAGTTCCGCGTCGCTCTGCTTCTGCACGTCTGCGGAACCCAGATCCCGAATCTTATACATTTTGCCCATGCCAGTGTCGCCTTTGCCGTCCGCGCCATGACAAGCCGCACATTTTGCCTTGAAAAGCGCGCCTCCATCGGCTCGCACGCCCGCTGGCCACACCAAAACGCCGAAGGATGCGGCTAGAAAAAGAGCAAGCACTCCTCCGCCGGCACGTCCTGTGTATCGGTTCATCGTTCCTCCTATTGCACCCTCGGTGCAAAATATAAAAAACCTCGGGAGATGCTCTCCGGGAGAACTCTCCCTCAATCAAAGCCACAGTATCAAGCCTACCGCTGGTGCTTCGGCCGATTCTCAGTCCCTCGCCGGGCCGCTCTCTATCTGTCTGATATACAAAACCAAACCGACTAGCGTAATCAATATGAAAATTACTGCAACCCCGAGTCCCTTTCTACGATAATCCCGCTCGGAGAGCGCATCTTTTCCCGCTTGCAACTCTTTCGCTGCGATTTTCAGTCCGGCCTGAACATCCTTGTCGATCAGTTCGGGCTGAAAGCTGTGAATCGTCACGCGCGCTTTCGTCAGAGAATCCCGCGCTTGGTCCTCTTGAAGGCGTGCTTCGCTTACTTCCATCCCGGAAGATTCAGCAACATTCAGCAGCCCATCAGCCGATTTTATGGACTCATCCAATTCAGTTAGGCCTGCAAGGATGCTTGCCCGGGCTCGATCGCCATCATCTCCCGCCGTGTGGCACTGCACGCACACTCCCAGAGGACCTGTACCCAGCTTCGCGTCCGTGGGATGGGCGATCGCATGATTGCTATGGCATACCACGCATCCCGGAAGCCCGGCAGCTTGGAAAGCCGCCTTGTGCGGGCTCTTTTCATACAACTGCGCCTGGAAGACATGACAGTTCGAGCAAACATTTTTGACCGAATCAACCCCCGGCGGGGCCGCGCCGTGATTGCCATGGCAAGTAGTGCAAGTCGGAGCGGTCAGATCTCCGCGCGCCACCATCGCCTCGTAATGCACGCTGGTTCGGTAGTTTGCAAACTGGTCTGTAGGAATGCCGTACGGTTTCATGTAGGCGGCATCGGCATGGCAGCGTGCGCAGGTTTGCGCCACATTTGTCGGGTAAACTTTGGAACGCGGATCGCTCGGCGGGCGCAAGTCATGCACCCCGTGGCAATCAATGCACACAGCGACTTTCGTATCGCCTTTGGCCAGCAGCTTCCCATGGACGCTGGTCTGATATTGGCTGAACTGATCGGTCCGCAGACCGGGATTGTACTGCTTCATCAAAGTCGCGTCGCCATGGCACCGTCCGCAGAGAGCCGGAATTTGGCTGCGTTCGATCTTTCCTCGAAACCCGGCCGCTTTGCTCATGGCGTCCATATCGGCCTTGGTTGGATCGCCTCCGTGGCAACTCGCGCAAGTCAATCCCTTTTGCGCGTGGATGTCTTGTGAAAATTGTGCGTCGGTCACTTGGAGCGGAGGATCCAGCGCGCCGTGGCAGTCCAGACAAGTATTCGCCGTTTGTGCGCGGCTCCCGAAAGCTAGCGCGCACAGCGCGATACACAGAAGCAGGACGCGCCAAGTCATTTTATTTTGCAAGATAGCCATAAATCGTCATCGCCACGATGTAGCACAGGGCAAACACGCCCGCTCCCCGAATCAGCAGCCCGCCGCGTTTCTCCCGCCGTCCTTCGAGAAACGGCAGCAAGACCCAGATGAGCCCCGCAAGCCCAAAAGCCAATATCCCTAGAAGTTCGCCATCGATGTGCAGGATCTTCGACGGAATGAACTTCAACGTCTGAAACATGAACATGAAAAACCACTCCGGACGAATCCCTGCTGGAGCAGCTCCAAATGGATCCGCCTTTGTTCCCAACCCCCAGGGCAACAAAGCTGCCAGCGCGCCAAGCACCCCCAGCGCGACGTACCACGCCATGACTTCCCGCAACAAAAAATTCGGCAGAAACTTCATCTCTCGCACAGCGGACGGATTCACGTTCACATTGGCTTGGACGCCGGGTGGCAGGCTCATCCCAAATTTCTGGACCAACGCCAGATGAATCAGAATCAGAAACGCCGTCAATCCTGGCAGGATCGCCACGTGAATTCCAAAAAAGCGCGTCAGCGTGGCCCCGGTCACTTCTTCGCCGCCGCGAAGGAACACCATCATCGGATGGCCGACTAACGGCACCTGCCCCGCGATTGCCGTTCCCACCTTGGTGGCAAAAAAGGCCAGGGTATTCCATGGAAGCAGGTAGCCGCTGAAGCCGAACCCAAGAACCAGAAAGAGAAGGATCATGCCGCTGACCCACGTTAGTTCCCGCGGCTTGCGATAGGCGCGCAGGAAAAGAACACTGAACATGTGCGCAAAGGCTGTAAATATCATCAGATTCGCGGCCCAGGAATGGATGGACCGTATCAGCCACCCGAATTGCACCCGCGTCATGATGTACTGCACGCTTTCGAAGGCTTCGTTGGCGCTTGGCCGGTAATACAAAAGCAGCAGGATGCCGGTGCACACCTGGATTCCGAAGAGAAAAAGCGTGATGCCGCCCAGGAAATACCAGTAAGAGAGCTTGTGAATAGGAACCGTTTTGTGGCGCAGCGGCTCGGTCAGTTTCGCCCAGTCGAAACGTTCATCGATCCAGTCGTGTATATGCTTGAACAGCTGCACCTCATGCTCCCCGCATCCGGGTCACGATGATTTCGTCGCCGCGAACATTCACTTGAAAATTTTCCAGAGGTCGGGGAGGAGGACCAGAAATATTTCGCCCGTCTAGGCCATATGTGCCATTGTGGCAAGGACACCAGATTTCGTGCATGTCGCTCCGGTACTGAACCGTGCAGCCGAGATGAGTGCAAACCGCGGATACGGCGTGGTATTCGCCTTCAGTCGTGAGCAGCAGTAGAGCAGGGCGGCTGCCGAAGCGGAAGATTTTCCAACCATTCGGTTTGAGATCCCCAACCTTGGCGGCCACAACTTCGTCTTGGCCCAGATTAGCAACAGCCGGAGGCACCAGATATTTCATCACGGGATACAAGAAGGAGACGACAGAAGCCAGCACTCCCCCGCCAAGCAAAACCTCAACGAGGCGGCGCCTTGCAGGCCGAATCGGTGGAAAGTCGTCGGTAGCCATGAGAATAGGAAGTGTGTCTTCGAACGCCGCGCCCTTCCGCGGCAAATCAGTGCTTCTTTGCCAGTTCTCTGACGAAGCCGACCAGCTTCGTGATCTGCTCCTTGCTCAGCTTAGTCTCGTAAGAGGGCATCTTGTTTTTGCCTTTGGTGATAATTTGCGTCAGCTCGGCGTCGCTCAGTTTTTGGACATCTTCGGAATGCAGGTCCGGAATCTTAAGCGCCTGCCCCATCGGCGTCTTGCCCGTCGCATCGGCTCCATGGCACATCGCGCATTTGGCCTTGAAGAGGCTTTCTCCCGTTTCTTGTGCTCTAGCTGCCGATCCGGGGAACAAAATCAACCCCAATATCCCAACACTCAATATCAGTTTCTTCCCGCCATATCTGATCACTCCGGCCCCCAGTCTTAGTTACTGCCAACAAATCGTGCGGCGGCTTCCTATTCAGAATGAATACCTCAATGAGAACGTCGCATTGTTGCCGTTAAAGTCCTGCAAAGGAATCGCCGCAAGCCCGAACGGGCTCGTGTTTCCACCCTGGTTGAACCCGTAGTAGTTCCACGCCATTTTGTAGGTGAATCCGCCGCCCATATCGATGGCAATCGATACGAACGGCCGCTGATAGTTGAAATTGTTCGTGCCGGTTGGCGTGAGAGGGTTCAGGAAAATCGTGTTGCCGCGCACGAAGCTGCCGTTATAGCCCGTCATCGTGGTCACGCGCTTCATCACTTTCCAGATCACCGTGGCGTGGGCAAAGTGATCCGTGCTGGCGTATGTCTCAAGCGCTCCTAGCGGCGCAGAAGCGCCCGCAATCGGGCACGCCGTCCCGGTCGGCAACTCGGGCACGCCCGGAGGAAACGCCGAAGCAACCACAGTGGCGGGCGGTGGCGCGGGATTTGCCGAAGTTTGGGAGTAGGCGAAGCAGATCAACGACTGGGTAAACACGTTCCAGTAGTTATAGCCGAAATCCACGGATAGCCGCGGGCTCGCCGTCAACATGGTCGCGAAGCTGTAGGAGCGGTCATGCTCCAGGTTGTTGACCTGGTAGACGTTGTCGCGGTTTTCATGAATCTCCACCGCTCCGTCGATGTTTGCCCACGGCCGCGGTTTGTACTCCGCATGAATCTTGTACGACTGTACTTGCCGGGGATCGATCCGCGCGAACGACTGGTCGTTATAGCCAAACTCAAAATTGCCCGTGATGCGCAGGGCGTCGATGGGACGCGCCACAAACCCTGCCAGCAGCGCTTGTGTGTTAATAATCGTCAAATTCCGCGACGTGTCGTTCCCCGCGTCGGGAATCGGGTTCGTAGGCGAGCCTTCCACAATCGCGCCGGCATACGGCCCGGTTGTCAAAAGCGTGCAAGCGGCGGGCAAAACACCTGCAACCAGGGCGCAATCACCGCGCGCTGCGAGATAATTGTTCGCCGCCGTCCCAGCCGTGCCACCCGGGAAATAGTATTCGCCTGTGTCGTAAGTCGCGTCCTCACTGGCGATCGTCCGGTTTTCGTAGAAGTAGCCGATGTGCGCGCTATATCGCGGCGTGAAATCGTACTCAAGTTCGAGTGTATTTGACTTGATGTTCTGTGCCAGAAACTGCGAGGCGATCTCATTGGTCAAATCGGCTGCCGAGCTTGTTGAATGCTGCGGACAAGTTGCTTGGTTGTAATGGCCTGCGGCCGTGCAGTTCGCCGGATCGAACACCCCGGGTGACAACAACAGACCCACTACACCCGGCCCCGGCGAGGGTGTTCCGTACACCGCGGTATCAAGCGTGTCCCACACACCCGGAATGCGCCAGTTGTCATACCGGAAGAAGTCCAAAATCCGCAGTTTGTTGGTGATTGCGTACACGCCCGACCAATCCCCGTTCACCGAGACGCGCTTGGCGTTCGCCGGGCCGCCAGTCGTGCTTCCGCGTTCTGCGGAGCGCGACGTATATCCGTTCACCGTCTCAAGGAAATCCGGGATTTTGTTGTTGCTTGAGCTGTAGCCAAACGAGCCGGACATCTCGAAGTTCTTGAAGTAGTTCGACTGGAAGCGCAGCCGCTCCGTAGGCATAAAATTTCGCGGATTGCCTACCTGGCTATAAGACAAATACGCATTGCATGTCGGGGTCGCGGTGTTGGTGGTGCCGGCCACTATCGGAGTCGCGCAAGGGAGCGCCTCCGCGGTGGTTTGCGTGCTCCAAATGTTCCCCAAGTCGACGGGCGTTCCCGCAGGTGTGCCTTGCCCTGCCACGGTTCCTAGAACGTAGCCGAAATTGCCGGGATTGACCGCCGGGTTGTCCAGAATTTGGTTATCCTGCTTGAAGTAGCTCAGGAACTCGTCAAACGAAATCGTCGTGCGCGGCAGGATCCGAACATCAACCCCCATGCGATAGGCGTTGGTCGTGTAATTATAATTCGCATCGAACGCTGATATCGTTCCACTGTCTGTCGAGATCGAACCGGGGCCCAGGTTACGGACGCGCGAATACCCCACTCGGAATCGCACCTTCGAAGTGGGCAGCAACGTCAGGTCATAGTCCTGCATCCGCCGCGTGAGATACAGGCTATCAACCGACGTGGTCTGCGCCACGGATGGCTTAGAACAATACGCCGGAGCCCCCTGCGGGAAGGCTGTGGTAGGTGGTCCCACGTAGCATCCCGTCGTTATTGACCCAGCAGGGTTTAGCGCGGCGGGGTTCAGCGGGTTCGCGAAGAGGTTATAATCCCAGAAATTCTTGTCGCGGCGAAACAGCACCCGGAAGTCGTACCATTTGTTCTTTTCGATGCGCAGCCGCGAGACGTTGTTTGGATCACCGCCATACCCAAAGTTGCTGAACGTCAACGTGTCAAAGAACAACCCGTGGTGATCGAGCGACCTCATCTGTACGTCGTAATCAAAAAGACGCAAGCCGGAGCCGAGGTTTTCAAACGTATTGTACGTGTCCATGTTGCCGTTGATGTTGCTTGAGCGGTAACCAAACTCAAGTGTCTGGTGAATGTTGTAGCCGCCCGAATTGATGCCTTTGGATTGTTCGGTGTCGTCCTGGGCGCAAGCTGCCGGCGGAAGAAAAAGCGCCACGATGGCAATAACGAAGACGAAAGGAATTGCGTGAACTCCCCGGTGGCCTTTCATGGCTTTTCTCCATTTCCGTTCGGAAACTCTATTTCGGGCTTCCCTACCATGTCTTTATCCGAGATGGATTTCATGCCGGCTCCTATTTAAAGAACGTCGCGTCGAAGTTGGAGCCGTGGATTTGCGCGTGACATAGCACGCAAGACTGGAAAAAGCTTGCCTGGTTGTGGAACGAGGGAGCCCCAGGTGCCCCGCTAAAGCTGGACGTCGTGTGGCACTGCAGGCAGAGCAAGTTGACGTTGCTCACCTTCAGCATGTGCGGATTCGGCCCGCCGTGGACCAGGTGGCATGTCTGACAGCCATCTGTCTTCACCGGCTGGTGCTCGAAAACAAACGGCCCCTGCTTGTCGGTGTGGCACTTGAAGCAGATTTCGCTCTGCGTCGAGGAGGTCCGCACCTGATTGGGCTTCACCGTGCCATGCGGATTATGGCAGTCGGTGCACTGCACCAGCCCTTCATTCACCCTATGATGGAACGGCATCTCGAACTGCGCTTTTTGCTGCAGATGGCATGTGTAGCAAAGCTCAGGTTGCGATTTCACAAGTAGAAACTGCGCTTCTTTCGCGTGGTGCGGCGAGTGGCACGAAATGCAGCTCACGTCATTCTTCGCGTGGATCGAATTGATCGCATTCATGTGCTCCGTGCTGCTCGCATGGCAGACCATGCAGCGCGAGTCGATTTCCTTGGCGGAGGCCTTTTCGAAGGTGAATATCTTCGTCTTATCCCCGCCTCCGTCCACGTGTGCTTTGCCCGGACCATGGCACCCTTCGCAGCCATGAAATCCCGGACCGTTCTTCGTGTCCATAGTGGTCACAAAGTGCGGCGAATTTTCGTAACGATCGTAGAACCCCTTGGCTGGCATGTCGGCGTGGCAGGTCTTGCAGGTCTCCGTGCCCACGTAAAGTGAGGGATCCGTGGGGGGCTTATACGTTTCTTGATCCGCTTTGTTTCCCGCACTGTGTCGCTTGGGTTGCCCGCCAAAGGAAACCACGGCAACTACGAAAAAGAGCAGGAGACCGATCAGAAAAACTATCCTCGGCTTCTTCCGCTGAACTCCCATCTTCACCCCTCCACTCACTCACCCACTAACTAGACCCCTACAGTTTCGCGAATCTACTGCAAGCCTCATTCCACGTCTGTGACTGCCATCACAAGGCTTCTAAACCGCTTAACGCTAGGAACATTCCGCTCCGATTCCGAGCAGCAGTGAGTTTTATATGCCATTTTGATGTCGGTGCAATGTTCCAGGCCCAGAATGGAATTGAGCGTTACCATGGCTCAGACTTGCCGAACCGTCTCGCAGCTTCTCCCACTCGCAGGGCTCGGCAGGACAAACGCAAGGCTCTCGCGCCTTCCCAATTCGGCGGCATTGTTGCCCGACGGCTGATTTTCGTCTGTGCAATACAGCACACCCGGATGTGAGCAAAGTCACAGAAACTGAGTATCCGTCAGTCAAGACTGAGGTTGGATCGGGTGAAAGTGGACTCTCAGCGCTGCGAGATGCGTTTTCTACCCTGTCGAGACGTAGAGCCAAGAATGAAGGCAACCTTTTCGTATCCGGCGGCCTTGGCAAAAGCTCTAACAACGAAGATGAGAATCAGACTGCTTGGTTGAGATAAAATTACATCGAGGGAGAAAAAATCATGCCATCCACTTCAGGAACAGGATCGGCGCAGGCTGCTGTTCCGCAGCCGCTCTCCCCAGAAGAGTTGCGCAAAGTTCATGCCTATTGGCGTGCCGCGAACTATCTCTCCGTGGGACAAATCTATCTCTTGGCTAATCCGCTGCTGCGCGAACCGCTGCGCCTCGAGCACATTAAGCCGAGGCTGTTAGGACACTGGGGCACGACGCCGGGACAAAATTTCGTCTATGCTCACCTCAATCGCGTGATTAAAAAACGCGACTTGAAGGTGATTTATGTCGCCGGCCCCGGACACGGCGGCCCAGCGCTCGTGGCCAACACGTATTTGGAAGGCACGTACAGCGAGCTCTATCCGCACATTCCGCAGACCGAAGACGGCATGCGGAAATTGTTCAAGCAGTTCTCCTTTCCCGGCGGAATTCCAAGCCACGTCGCTCCGGAGACTCCCGGCTCGATCCATGAAGGCGGAGAACTCGGTTACTCTCTCGCGCACTCTTTTGGCGCGGCATTCGATAATCCGGACTTGCTCGTCTGTTGCGTGGTGGGCGACGGCGAAGCCGAAACCGGGCCGCTGGCGGCAAGCTGGCATTGCAACAAATTTCTGAATCCCGCGCGCGATGGCGCCGTTCTGCCCATTCTTCATCTGAACGGCTACAAGATTGCCAACCCAACCGTGCTTGCCCGCCTTTCGGATGAAAAACTCACCCAGTTGTTTTCCGGCTACGGCTACAAGCCTCATTTCGTGGATGGCGATGATCCACAACGAATGCATCAACTGATGGCGCAAACGATGGAAGCCGTGCTCGACGAAATCCACGCGATCCAAACGAAAGCACGAAGCGAAAACGGGACAGGGTTGCCCACGTGGCCGATGATCGTTATGCGCACGCCGAAGGGTTGGACGGGACCCAAAGTCGTCGATGGCAAACCCGTGGAAGGCACCTGGAGAGCGCACCAAGTCCCGATCGCGGACTTTGCTAAAAAGCCGGAGCACCTCAAGCAGCTTGAAGAATGGATGAAAAGCTACAAGCCGGAAGAGTTGTTTGACAAAGACGGCACGCTCGTGCCCGAACTCGCGGAACTCGCGCCAGCGGGCGACCGGCGCATGGGAGCCAACCCGCACGCAAACGGCGGCATTTTGCTCCGGAAACTCGCGATGCCGGATTTTCGCGAGTACGCCGTAAAGGTGAGCAAACCGGGGACGGAAAACGCGGAGGCAACGCGCGTTCTCGGACATCTCTTGCGCGACGTGATGCGGCTCAATGAAGGCGCAAAGAATTTTCGCGTCTTCGGCCCGGACGAAACTGCTTCTAACCGGCTCGAAGCTCTGTACGAAGCGACCGACAAGGATTTCATGGAGCCGATCCTGGCGACTGATGAGTTCTTGTCGCCGGACGGGCGCGTCGTGGAAGTGCTCAGCGAACATCTCTGCCAGGGCTGGCTCGAAGGATACCTCTTGACCGGGCGGCACGGATTTTTCTCTTGTTACGAAGCGTTTATTCACATCGTGGATTCCATGTTCAACCAGCACGCGAAATGGCTGAAGGTGACGCGAGGCATACCGTGGCGCCGGCCGATTGCTTCGCTGAATTATCTTTTGACTTCGCACGTCTGGCGGCAGGACCACAACGGCTTTACGCATCAGGACCCCGGCTTCATCGACCTCGTGGTGAACAAAAAGGCTGACATTGTGCGCGTCTATTTGCCGCCGGACACGAACACACTGCTTTCCGTGGCGGACCACTGCCTGCGCAGCCGGAATTACATAAATGTGATTGTTGCGGGAAAACAGCCGGAGTTGCAGTGGCTGGACATGAAATCCGCGATTGAACACTGCACGGCGGGTTTGGGGATTTGGGAATGGGCTTCGACGGACAATGGAAGCGAGCCGGATGTAGTGATGGCTTGCGCGGGAGATGTTCCCACGCTGGAGACGCTCGCGGCCGTGGATTTGCTGCGGCGGAATTTTCCGGACATTAAGATCCGCGTTGTCAACGTGGTGGATTTGATGACCATTCAGCCGAGGTCGGAACATCCTCATGGGCTGACGGATGCGGATTTCGATTCGATCTTCACGGCCGACAAACCCATCATTTTTGCCTATCACGGGTATCCCTGGCTGATCCATCGCCTCACCTACCGCCGGACGAACCACGACAACTTGCATGTCCGCGGGTACAAAGAGGAAGGAACGACGACGACTCCGTTTGACATGACGGTGCTGAATGATTTGGATCGATTCCACCTCGCTGGAGACGTTGTCGACCGTGTTGCGCGATTGCGTCCTATCAACGGGCACTTCAAACAGATGGTGCGAAAAAAATTGGTGGACCACAAGCAATACATCTGCGACCACGGCGAGGACATGCCGGAAATCCGCGATTGGAAATGGCCGTACTGAATGAAGATTCTGGTCCTTAATTCCGGATCGAGCAGCCAAAAATCGTGTCTCTACGAAGTGAGCGCTTCGCTGCCGGATTCTCCGCCGGCTCCGCTGTGGGAAGCGAAGATTGAATGGCGCGACGACGGCGCTTCGCTCAAGGTGCGCACACGCTCCGGGAAAAAACGGAATGAGCAGCTGGATAAAGGCAAGAGAGACGGGGCCATTGCCAAGCTCTTGCAGGCGCTGGTGTCTGGCGAGACTCAGGTACTCGCAGAGCTTTCGGAAATCGATGTGGTCGGCCACCGCGTTGTGAATGGGGGCCGCGAGTTCACGAAGCCGACGTTGATTACAGCGCAAGTTACGGCCGCGATTGAAAAAATGGCTGTGTTTGCGCCGCTGCACAACCGCGCGGAGTTGGAAGGAATCGCGCAAATTGAGAAGTTGTGCGGGCGCGTGCCCCAGGTGGCCGTGTTCGACACGGGTTTTCATGCGACTTTGCCGGAGGCGGCATCGGTTTATCCTGGGCCGTATGAGTGGGTACCGCGCGGGATTCGCAAATTTGGGTTTCATGGAATCAACCATCAATATTGCGCAGGACGAGCGGCGCAATTGCTTGGGCGGAATCTTACCGAGCTGAAACTTGTGACGTGCCATCTGGGAAACGGATGTTCACTGGCGGCGATTCGCGGCGGAATGAGCGTCGATACGACGATGGGGTTCACGCCACTGGACGGATTGATGATGGGAACTCGTTCGGGTTCGGTTGATCCGGGGATTCTGACGTACTTAATGAGGCAAGACGGGCTCGACGGCAAAACGCTGGATGACATATTGAATGAGAAATCGGGATTGCTGGGGATCTCCGGAGTTTCCGGCGACATGCGCGAAGTTGTCGCGGCGATGAAGCAGGGAAACGCGCGAGCGAAGCTGGCCTTCGACATTTTTGTGCATCGGCTGCGGTCGGGTATCGGTTCGATGGTGGCGGCTCTGGGTGGAGTCGATGCTGTGGTGTTTACAGCGGGGATAGGCGAGAATTCGGCGGAGGTCCGGGAGGCAGCCTGCGTCAACCTCGGTTTTCTCGGACTGACCATTGATGCCGATAAGAACTTGGCTTCGCCGATGGAGAAAGACATTTCCACAGCCGACTCGGCGGCCTGCGTGCTGGTTTTGGCGGCCCAGGAAGATTGGGCGATTGCGCGGGAGTGCTGGAAATTAGCTCGGAGTTCGGTGGAAGCGGGATAGTTATTCCAGGCAGCACGGATTTCTGGTGTTCCGAAGCGATTCAAGTTCGACAGATTGGTGCAACGGCGGCAAGAGGACAGCCAAGATTGGCTGTCCCACCCCACCCCCCGGTGTTTTCTGCAAGAGTGACAAACAAAGGACTTATGCTTGACGCGGCCTGTAAGGGCAATAATATACTTGACTCAGTGAAGTAAGCGAGCCACGATACCCAGAGTCTTCGCACGTAAATCGTAACCCACTCATTGGCAAAGCCTTGCCAGGGAAATTCGCACGGAGGACTTTCGGACTTGCGCTTTAGGTGTGTCCGTGCCATTATCTTACAGTCATATGAAAGCAAGTAGGTCGTTGACCAAGCTATCGGACCTGGCGTTGCAACAGCGCCGGCGTGGACTCGCCAAGATGTTACCACCGGCCGAGGAGACGCTGCGAGGGTCGTTGATCGAGCGCTATCTTACCTGCGGAAATCCATCTTGCAAGTGCGCTCGCGGCGAGCGGCATGGTCCGGTGTGGTATCTGACGATCACCTTGGGTCCGGGCCGGACGACTGGCGCGGTGGTGCCGCCCGAACTTCTGGAACGGGTACGCCGCTGGATTGAGAACTACCGGAAGGTTAAAGGCGATCTGGAGAAGATTTCGGAAATCAACCGCGAATTGCTGCGCCGCGAGCGGAAGAAGAAACGCAAAAAGTAAACGGGGGCCGATCAGGAAGGGTTGTTTTGGTGGATTGCATTTCTTACAGTCATTAGAATGCAAGATAGACCAAGCCACACGTTGCCATCTTTCGACGCATACGTCGACAAAGTCTTCCATCTTCGGGAGGCCCTCTCCTCACTCCGCGATGCCCGCCAGCATCCCGACATCCCTCCCGCCGCTGTGTTCCGGGCGTTGTTCTACGGCTTCGTCTTCCGCTTGCGCAGCTTCAAAGAACTCGAGGCCGATCTGGCCCAGCCCCAGCTCCAACAACACCTCGGGGCCTCGCGCCCCTTTCGCGACGACACCTTGCGCTACAGCCTGGCTAGTTTTGCTACCGAGCCGCTCGAACAGATGCTGGTGACCGTCAATCGCCAGCTGAAGCGCAATAAGGCCTTGGATCCCGGCCGGGTGCAAGGCCATCTCGTCGCCGCCCTAGATGGCATCGAGGTCCTTTCCAGTTTCAGCCGTTGCTGTTCCGATTGTTTGCAACGGCGGGTCAACTGCACCGCCGCCGATGGCCAGCCGGTCGAGCGCATCCAGTATTATCATCGTGCGGTCGGCTGCCAGATGGTCAGCAGTCCGGTCAAAGCCTTTCTAGGCCTGGAGTGGGTCGCGCCCGGAGAAGGCGAAGACAAAGCCGCGCTCCGTCTGCTGGCACGCCTGCCGGATCTCTACGGCAGCCGCTTCTTCGACATCTTGTTGCTGGATTCCCTCTATGCCCAGGCCCCGGTCCTGAATCTGGCCCAGGAAGTTGGTTGGGGTTTGGTCATCACGCTGAAACAAGAAAACCGCGACCTATACCAGGATGCCTTCGGACTCTTCTCGACCCGAGAAGCCGATGATCGTTTCACCGAACAGAACCCAAGTCAGAGACGGGAGGTGCAGCTTTGGAGCGAGGCTAACCTTCCTTTTACCAAGGAGTGCCCGAAGCCCGTCCGTGTGGTCCACTCCCAAGAAGCGGTCACCGAAAACCATTACCGCCGGGGCCAACTCCAGACAGAAACCACACTCCACAAATGGGTGTGGACCGACACACTGAATCCCCAAGTATTTTCTCCCCGAGTCGTGTGGCGACTCGGGCATAGTCGCTGGAAGCAGGAGAATAATGGCTGGAACGATCTAACTCAGAATTGGGCCTGGAAGCATGGCTTCCTGCACGCCTGCAAACACCGCCCCAAACAGCCTACCGCGGATGGCCCTCCGAAGGTGGTCCCCAACCGAGGGTTGGCCGCCGTCACGCTAGTTCTGCTGTTGGCGTTTACCGTTTGTTCGGCCTTTTGCCTGCTCCATTCCAAATTGGTTCGTCGCTATCATCTTTCCTTGCGCGAGGTCGCCCGGCAGTTGTACCGCTCGGTCTGGCAGCAGCCGCCAACCCGTGCACCTTAGTGGAGTGTCGCTTCCCGGCCACCCCTCTCCATCTTTCTCTTTCTTTCACTCATCCACTGAGTCCGGCCGCGTATTCCCTTTCGCCGCCTCGTTGACCCGCTCCGACCCTGGGGTATGCTGCTCATGGCACGAAAAACGCAGTGCGAATCTGCCCAACACCCCTTCCCATGCTCTTGTGCCGTCCTGACAACCTTTTAAACGCCACTGAAATGCGCCATGCGAAGTTCCTGCCACGATACCGGTCCCTCTCCCCTCAAGGCGCGCGGTTCCACTACAATGCTGCGGGGGCTAAAGTGGTGCTAGCTCGCGTCCGTGATTTCATGTGGTTTCTGGCTATATCCTTGTCATGAAAAGCAAAAAGAGTACGGAATACAAGACTTTTGAGAATCTGACGCGGCAATTAGTCGCCGTTCCGCATGGCCAGGTAAAAGCCAAGCTGGACGCTGAGAAGAAAGCGAAAGAGCGGAAGAAGGCTAGGAAATCCTCCGCTTCCTGCAGGTAGTCTAGTTGGGCAGGCTAGGCATCGCAGCGACCTTGCCGGTCAGTTCGGCATAGGTCAGGCGCTTTCCGAGGAGGTGCGAGGCAACCTGCTCAAATCGAAGTCCATCGTGAGCAAGTTCCCGAAAGTTATACCGGAACACCTGTTCATCCAGATACCGGAACAAGTGGAAAGGTTCCACGCTCACGTAGGTTCCCTTGATTCCACGCTTGAGCAAACTCCAGAAGTTTTCGAGTCCGTTGGTGTGAATCTGTCCATCAACGTAAGACTCAGCATGGTCAATGACTTGGTGGGCGAAAGTGGGCTTCAAGTCCTGATAGGACAGGAGGGCATCGGAATAGATAGCGCTGCCGGCGGCGACGTGCTTGTTAATCTCGCCATGCAAGGCTTTCTTTTTCCGGTTAGGAACGACCGCTGCCCGGACTTCCCCGCCACGTTCTAGAATACCGAAGATGGGAGTCTTGTCCTTGGTGCCCGTTTCCGTAATTCGGCGACGGTGTTTATCGGCGTGCATGAATCGCGCAGCGCCACCGACAAAGGTTTCGTCTACTTCGACTTCGCTACCGGGACCACCGAGCTTCATAAACGAGCGGGCTTGCATCGCGAGCCGAATGCGATGGAGCATGAACCATGCGGATTTCTGAGTGACGCCGAGAGCGCGGGCTACTTCGTAGGAACTTATTCCGTTCTTGCAGTTAGCAATCATCCAGATAGCGATGAGCCACTTGTCCAAGGGCAGGGCAGAATCTTCAAAGATAGTCCCGATCTTGACGCTGAACTGTTTCTTGGGGTGCTGGCTCTTGCATTCCCACATCCGGCGAGTAGAAATAAAGCGCACATCATCCCGGCCACAAGCAGGGCACTCGACGCCATTGGGCCAGCGGCACGCAACCATGAATTTGAGACCGTTGTCCACGTCTGCAAAGTAGACGATAGCTTGCTGGAGAGTCTTTGGTTTGGCGCTCATGGCGTTCCTCACTCTCAAAACTCTACCAGAAACGCCTTACTGAGTCAAGTATATTAATGCCCCTGTAAGAGTGACAAATACGAGACTTAAAGTGGTTGTGTTTTCAGCGATTTGGAAAAGGCTTGCAAGAGTGACAGGGAAAGAGCTTATCGGAGCGGCTGGTTGAAGGTTGGAAGGTTCGCAGGTTTGAAGGCTGGGAGAAGAAGAAAGAGCAGAGGAGCAAAACGTGGGTTGAGGGAAGGGGCGAGTTCCAAAATGGGAAGCAGTATCGGGCTGGAAGCCAAAGTTCACGGAGGAAGATACCCCACTTCTGATAACTTGTCAAGTCATTTATTCTATAGTAACGCTTCGAATCGCCTGCGCGTGGCGCGTAAATTGATAAGAAGAATGGGAATGCACGGGAAACGGGCGCACGAAAATAGTGTTTGTGTGAAGCCCTCCTAAGCCAGATAGATTCCGAGGGGAGCGAAGTCAAGACCCGCGTCCTGAAAACCGCGGGGCTGCGGCACCCGGCATCGCCGAATTCAAGAGCCTGCTCCCCCGCGTAGTTAAAGCCATCTTTGCTTCTTACTTTTTATCTCGTGACAGGCGTACAGAGAATTGCCCGAATCGAATCACGGTCACGCATCTCGCAAGGAAGCCGCGAGACTTCCATGTGTGCAATTTAGAACAGATGGGCCTATCCCCAGTGGGTACGCTGCAAGCCCGCCCAAAATCACAGTGTAGGTTTTCCCCGGAAAAGGAGAATAAGATGGCACAACCGAAAGCAATGAGATACACAGACATCGTTCCCGCGAAGAAGACCGTGATAGGCAGTAAAGTCGTCAACGCAAAAAATGAGGACCTCGGAAAAATCGAAGACGTCGTACTTGACGCTGGAGCCGGCCGGATCGCTTATGCGGTCTTATCCTTTGGAGGCTTTCTTGGAATGGGTGACAAGTATTTTGCCATTCCGTGGAACGCGTTGCACTTCAATTTGTCGGAAAACCAGGCGGTCCTGAATCTTGACAAGAAACTGCTGGAGAATGCTCCGGGTTTCGATAAAGACAACTGGCCGAACATGGCTGATTCCACCTGGGGGACCAGGATTTATAGACACTATGGTTATACCCCTTACTGGGAAGAAGGGCCCAGCACAACGAGGATGTGACGAAAGACCGCTTCTAAGTCGAGGAACGGGCCGCCCGGACTTAACCGGACGGCCCATTTTTATCAGCGGGCTGCAAATATTGGGGAGAGTTGGATGTCTCCTTTGGCACCGTTTCATGCGCGAGCGAAGTCAAGAGCCGCACCCTGAAAACCGCAGGGATGGGGCACCCGGCGGAGGGTGCCCCAGGGTTCGGCGAGTGGCGTCGGGAGCAAAGGGGTACCGCGGCGCGCGTTGCAAGCTGCGGCGTACCTTCTTATTCTGTCAATGATATGGCTAGAGGCAACAACATCCAGCGGGCAGCCGCAATCCTGGAAGAGCACTTCGCCACTTTAACGCCCGCACGAGAAAAAAAGGCGCGCAAAGAACTCTGCGACCTCGCTACTCGCGTTTCCCGTCGTGCTCGAGGAAAAGCCTCACGATCTCCACAAACCGCTTCGAGCCGTCCACCACGCCGTTCTCGTGCAAGCTCCGCTTCCGTCCCGTAATCGAAGATTCGCACGGGGGAGTAATTCTATACAGAAGCTAGGGCGTCGTAGATTTAGGGTCTGGCGTCGTGGTGGCAGGTTTCGGCCCATCCCCCTTCTTTGCAAGATCGCCGTAGCTGCATATATCGATTGCAGTGGGATTCATGTGAAGCACTAAGCTTGTTTTCGAGTTGGGCGATCGGGAACCGACGCGCAACGGAACATTCGCTGTGCAAAACCCTGGGCTCTTGGCTACTAAACGGTACTCGCCTGGGAGAATATCCTTCAGCATAAAGCGTCCGTCCGCACCGGCTCGGGTGCTTACTATTAGTTTGCGAGCTTTCTCGGCGAAGAGGCCGAGGCAAAGGTTCCAGACAGCATCTCCCTGTTCATCCATTGCCACACCTCGGATGGTTTTCACTCGTAGTGGTTTAGGATCGGTCTGATTGTGGTTTTCATAGCTCATCGGGCTATCGCATGTTGTCTGTTCTTTCGCGTGCAAGGCTTGAAATAAGCAGATGAGCAAGCCCAATCCAGCGGTGTACCTATACACTTTCACGAGTTTCGTCCCCTCCTACTAATGAGTCGGGCGAGTGGGCCGGTCGCGTCGGCGCGGTCACTTTTTCCCCGAGGGTGGAGATCATCACGGGGAATATACCATGTGTGTAGAGGAAGGCGGCTTTAGGATGCTAGGGCGTCTCCAAAAAGATTCAGTGTTGACGATGTGGAATACGCGGGCGGTCCAAATTTTGACAGGAACTCACTTGACTCCGTGCTGCTGGCGAGTCAATTGGGTGTGGAGCTCTTCCTCTTTGGCGGCGACGAACTTTACATAGCCGTCGTGGTCGAGGAAGGGGTTCACCGTTGAGCTGTTGCGGCGGGCGTATTTTTCTTCGAGGCCGAAATAGCTGCCGTGGGCGCCGAGGAAAATATCGCAGGGTAGAGACTTGAGGACGCGCCACATGCGTTCGTAGTCTTCGGCGATTTGAGGATAGGCTGTGTTGCCGACGAGCTTGTAGCCGGGGTTTACGTTGGGACTGCCGACAATCACGACGTTATAGGTTTTTGCGCCATCCTTCACTTTCATTGTCCACGTAGTGCAGCCCTTGGTGTGTCCGGGCGTGAGGTGCGCAACGAGGACCGCCCCGCCTAGCCTTACTTCATCACCGTCGTGGAGGATGCGGTCGACTTTGACAGGTTTGTAGAGCATTGCGGGATTGCCGCCATATTGAAAATCGGCTTTGCCGCCGGATTCGACAACGGGACGTCGGCGTCCATGACCATATAGCGCGCGCCGGTGAGTTGCTTGATTTTGGCGCTTCCGGCGTCGTGATCCCAATGAGCATGACTGATGAGCAGAATCTTGGTGTGTTTGAATTGGAAGCCAAGTTTCTCGATGCTGGCTTGGAGGAGCGGCACGGTGGATTCGAGATCGCTGTTGATGAGGATGTTGCCCTTGGACGTTGTGATGAGATAAGACGCTAGCCCTCTTGTTCCTACGTAGTACAAGTTGCCTGCGATTTGGAAAGGGGGGAATGGCTCCGTCCAGTCCGGGCTGGCCTGAGCGAAAGCGCTTGGGACGGATATGGCAGCACACAGCAAAAGCCATGAAATGACCGGTATCCGCGACCGCATGCATTTCCTCCCAAAGGCCAGCGAGGCAGCTTAGATTGCTTCCGAGGAAGTATAAGCCAGGGGAAATTGCGGGGAGTTGGCTTTTGCCGGCGCTGGGAAAAACGGGAGCCGGGAAGCGATGACGCTGCGGAAGGGGCAGGCAGGGCATGGGGGCAAGACGATCACTTCTTGCGGGTTGGAACGCACACAACCGCGATGGGGCGGACTATTGACAAGGGAATTGCTGGCATGTATTGTCCGCGGCAGTAAGTGACTTCGGTCGGTAACAGTGGCACTCACACTGCTTATGCGCCAAGACCCTTCCCAGCGCGGCGGTGCAGGTCCCAGGTCTTTTCCTGCGTGCGTAGGTTTGGTGTGCGCGGCGGAAAGCCAAGTCCGCGGGATTGAAAACCATGCAACACGAATGCGAAAAAATCAACCCTGGAGGTGGGGTGTGTCTCTGCGCCGGTTATGTCTGATTATTGCGGTGATTTTGCTGGGAGCGGCGGCATATCGCGTGGGAACAACGAGCGCGGACGAATGGCTGCCAATTTCGCCTGAAGAACTGAAGATGACAGATGACCCGGCGGCTCCGGGCGCGCCTGCGATCATACTTTACCGGCAGGTGAACCGGGACGACAGCAATGCGCACGTGCCGAACGAATACAACTACGTGCGAGAGAAGATCTTCACGGAGGAAGGGCGGAAGTACGCAGACGTGGAAATCCCGTTCGTGAAGGGCGACTACGATATCGTGAATATTCGTGCGCGGACGGTGCGGCCGGACGGATCGAGCGTGATTTTCGACGGAAAAGTTTATGAGAAAGAGATCGTCAAAGCGCGGGGATTCAAGTATCTGGCGAAGACGTTCACGCTGACGGACGTACAGCCGGGCAGCATCATCGAGTATCACTACATGATTGATTTCAAGGAGAACTATGTTTTCGACTCGAACTGGGTTTTGAGTTCGGATCTATTTCACCAAGTCCGCGAAGTTTACGCTGAAACCGTATGGGGAGTGGGCGCTGATGTGGAGCTGGCCAAACGGTTTGCCGGACGGCGTCAAGCCGCCGGTGCAACAGCAAAACAACGCCCACGATATCGAGATGGAGGCGCAGAACATTCCCGCGTTTCAGGTGGAGGACGACATGCCGCCGGAAGCGGCGATGAAGTTCCGCGTGGACTTTACGTATAAGGAAGACGGACTGGAGAAAGACCCGGACAAGTTCTGGAAAAAGCAGGGGAAGAAGCTGAACGATAGCGCCGAAAGCTATGTGAATAAGCGAAAAGCGATGGAGCAGGCGGTTTCGGAGATTGTAGCGGCGGGCGATTCGCCGGAAGTGAAATTGCAAAAGATTTACGCGCGGGTGCAAAAGCTGCGCAACCTGAGCTTTGAGGTGGAAAAAACGGAGCAGGAACTGAAGCGCGCCAAAGAAAAACCACCGGAGAATGTGGAGGAAGTGTGGAAGCGTGGATACGGGTATGGCCATGACATTACGCTACTTTTCCTGGGACTGGCCCGTGCGGCGGGGCTGGATGCCTCGGCGGTGAAAATCTCGACACGGGACGACCACTTCTTCGTCAAGAACTTGATGAGGGCCAGAGACTTGCGAACATACGTGGTGCTGGTGAAACTGAACGGCAAGGATCTGTATTTTGATCCCGGGACGGCATTTACGCCGTACGGGCTGCTGCCCTGGTCGGAAACCGGAACGATGGGATTGAAACTGGACAAGGACGGGGGCACGTGGGTCACGACCAGCACGCCTGAGAGCGACGTTTCACAGATCGAGCGAAAAGCGGACCTGAAGCTGACGCAGGAAGGGAGCCTGGAAGGAAAACTGACGGTCACCTATTCGGGGCTTGAGGCGCTGTACCGGCGTTTGGAAGAGCGAAACGAGGATGACGCGGCGCGCAAGAAGTCGCTGGAGGACGATGTTCGTTACATGATTCCCGCGGCCATAGAAATAGATTTGACGAACAAGCCGGATTGGGCCAGCTCGGATCCCAAACTTGTGGCGGAATTCAACTTGAAGGTGCCAGGCTGGGTGTCTGGAGCGGGACGGCACGCGATCATGGCGGTGGGGCTCTTTGACGCGGCGGAGAAGCACATGTGCGAACACGCGTCGCGCGTGCATCCGCTGTACTTTCATTACAGGGTAGAAAAGGTGGACGACGTGACCATCGATCTGCCGCTAGGGTGGCAGGTGAGCAGCGTGCCGAAACCGGCGAACCAGGATGCAAAGGTTTTGCTCTACACCATGAAAGCGGAAGACGACAAAGGGACACTGCACATTGAACGTGTGATGAGGAGCGATTTAATCATGCTGGACCAGAAATTCTATCCGGCACTGCGAAGATTTTATGAAACGGTGAGGACGGCCGATGACCAGCAAATCGTATTGCAACCGGCAGCCGCGGCAGCGAGCAATTAGAGTGGGGCGCTGGGGCGCGTGGCTAGCAGGCGCGCTGGCGCTTTGGGCAGTGGGAGCCCCGGTGTGTGCGGCAGCGAACGAAGCGCCGCAATGGATGCATGCCCTGGTGAATACGCCACTGCCCGCGCATGATGAAAAAACAGATGCAGTGCTGCTGTACTCCGAAGACATATTGAACGTGCAAGGCAACGGGAAAATAAAGAGCATCGAGCGGCGAGCATACAAGATTCTGCGACCCGGCGGGCGGGAGCGTGGGTTAGTGCTCGCAACTTTCGATTCGGAGACACGTATTACGGGGCTGCGGGGCTGGTGCATCCCGGCGCAGGGCAAGGACTATGAAGTGAAAGACAAGGATGTTGTCGAAGCAGCACTGACGGGCGTCTTGAACGGGGAGTTTGCTTCCGACGATCGGACAAAGATCCTGAAGATACCGGCGGCCGATCCGGGAAACATTGTCGGCTACGAAATCGAGCGCGAAAGACGGCCGTATATTTTGCAGGACGAGTGGAGCTTCCAGGATGAGGATCCAGTGCGCGAAGCGCGATACACGCTGGAGCTGCCCGCGGGTTGGGAGTACAAAGCAGTCTTTGTGAATTATCCGGAAGTGAAGGCGACTTCCGAAGGGCCGAATCAGTGGCATTGGATAGTGAACAACGTGGAAGCCATACGCCCGGAAGACGATATGCCCCCATGGCGAGCCGTCGCGGGACAGATGATAGTTTCATTTTTCTCGCCCGGCGGAGGGCAGACAAGCGGATTCGGCAGCTGGAACGACATGGCACTTTGGGAAGCGGGATTGGTGCGGGGGAGACGAGAAAGTTCGCCGGAAATCAAACAGAAAGTGGCGGAGTTGACGACATCACAGACGACTGCACTGGGAAAGATGCGCGCCATTGGGAAATTTGTGCAGGACGATATCCGGTATGTGGCGATCGAGCTGGGAATCGGCGGCTGGCAGCCGCACCCGGCGAGCGACGTTTATTCGCATCACTTTGGGGACTGCAAGGATAAAGCAACACTGATGAGCACGATGTTGAAGGAGATCGGCATCGATTCGTACTACGTGATCGTCAACGTAAATCGCGGAGCCGTGAACGCAAAAACGCCGGCAGTGAACTGGTTCAACCACGCGATACTCGCGATCAAGCTGCCCGAAGGCGTGAACGATCCCTCCTTGGCGGCTGTTTTCCAGGACCAAAAACTGGGTCGGCTGTTGATTTTCGATCCGACGGATGATTTAACGCCCTTTGGCTACTTGCGCGGGCCGCTCCAGGCGAATTACGCGTTGTTGGTGACGGAAGCGGGAGGCGAGTTGATCGAGCTGCCGGAACTGCCAGCGGCCATGAATGGAATCCGGCGAGAGGGAAAATTGACGCTCACATCCGCGGGAACGCTTTCGGGTGAGGTGACGGAGGTTCGTATGGGGGATCGCGGGCTGGAGCAAAGGTACGCGATGCGTGCGGCGTCCACGAACAAGGACAAAATCAAGCCGATCGAAAGCCTGTTGTCCGGTTCGCTGACGAATTACCAGATCACCAAAGCCAGTGTGTCCAACTTGCAGCTCACCGATCAGCCGTTTGAGTATAACTACAGTCTGGTGGCGCAGGATTACGCCAAGGTGGCCGGGAATTTGCTGCTGGTGCGGCCGCGCGTAGTGGGAATCAAGTCCAGCCCATTGCTGGAAACGAAGGAGCCGAGAAAGTTTCCGGTGGAGTTCGACGGGCCGTCCCTCGATTCGGATACTTTCGAGATCACGCTGCCGGCAGGCTACCACGTCGACGACCTGCCGCCTCCTGTAAAAGTCGATTACGGATTCGCCAGCTATGAGAGCGAATCGGAGGTCACTGGGAACGTATTAAAATACACGCGGAAGTTTGAGGTGAAAGACCCCAGTGTGCCGCTGGCCAAAGTGGAAGAACTCAAGAAGCTCTACAGGATAATCGCAAGCGACGAACGCAATACCGCAGTTTTAACGCCGGCTTCGCAATAGATGAAACGGCGCACGCCAGAAGAAACCTCACAACCTAGACGAAGCGAAATCGCGGATGGCTGCGCAGGAGCCAACCCGCAAGGCAGGGAGACTCGCGCGGAATTTAGACGCAGGGGCGGGCCGCGGGACGGAACGTGAAGCGTCAGGTGAGGCGGGTGCGGACGCGGTCGCTAAGGGCTTTGCCGTCGACGACTTTGCCTTCGAGGGCGGATTTGGCGGCTTTGACTACGGCGCCCATTTGCTTCATCGAGTTGGCGCCGGTTTCGGCCATTGCTTTGGAGATAGCGGCGTCCATTTCGGCTTCGCTGGCGGAGGCAGGGAGATAGGACTCGAGGATGGCAAGTTCCTTCGTCTCTTTATCGACTAAATCCTGGCGGCCGCCTTTGCCGAACTGGTCGATGGATTCTTTGCGCTGCTTGACGAGGGTTTGCAGGATTTGGATGGTTTCGGCCTCGTCGAGCGTGTGGATTTTTTCGGTTTCTTTGTACTTGATGGCGGATTTGACGCCGCGGAGGACGCTCAGGCGGAGTTCGTCCTTGGAGCGCATGGCGTCGGTTAGATCTTTTTGAATCTTTTCGGCGAGTGTCATGCATTTCAATATAGCAGAAGAGAAAGAAAGAGAGAGACTTTACACAGAGGTCACAGAGATACAGAGAGCACGGAGCAGAAAAGACGAAGAGGATTTGACACGGTGCGAGTGGCTCGCTACCGTTAATGTTCTAGTTTTGGCGGGATTTGCCTGCCAGGTGCACGCGGAAACGCAATCCAATCCGAATGAGGGCCGATGAAAGTCATAGTTGCCGACAAAATCAGCGAACGAGGTGTCGAATTACTCCGGAAAACGGGATGGAATATCGCACTGACGACGAAGGACACACTGATCGCGGAGATCGCGGACGCGGACGCGTTGATTGTGCGGAGCGCGACGAAAGTCACGGCGGAATTGCTGGATAAAGCGCCGCGATTGAGGGCGGTGGGGCGCGCGGGCGTTGGCGTGGACAACATCGATTTGGACGCGGCGACGGCGCGCGGGGTGCTGGTAATGAGCACGCCGGGAGGGAACGCGATTAGCGTGGCGGAGCATACATTTGCGCTGCTGCTGGGGCTCGCGCGGCAAGTGCCGCGGCTGGATAAATCGATGCATGAAGGGAAGTGGGAAAAATCGTCGGCGGCGGGAACGGAAGTGCGCGGGAAGACGCTGGGATTGATCGGGCTCGGGCGCATTGGGAGCGAAGTGGCGTTACGCGCGGACGCGTTTGACATGCGCGTGCTGGGGTATGACCCGTACATCAGCGAGGCGGCGGCGAAAGAGGTGCAGGTCGAATTGGTGCCGCTGGAAAAGCTGCTGGCGGAAAGCGATTTTATTTCGCTGCACACGGCGCTGAGCCCGGCGACGCAGAATCTAATCAATGCGGAAACGATCGCGAAGATGAAAAAGGGCGCGCGGCTTATCAATGCGGCGCGGGGCGAGTTGATTGATGAGGGTGCGCTGGCGGACGCGTTGAAAAGCGGGCAACTGGGCGGGGCGGCGCTGGACGTTTTTGTGCACGAGCCGCCGAAGGATTCACCGTTAATGACGATGCAGAACGTGATTGGGACGCCGCACGTGGCGGGGTCGACGACCGAGGCGCAAGAGGAAGTGGGCACGCAGGTGGCTGTGCAGATCAAGGATTACTTGGCCGATGGGTTGATTCGGAACGCGGTGAATTTGCCGGCGCTTTCGGCGGATCAGTACCGGAGGGTGCGGCCGTACCTGGCGCTGGCGGAGCGGCTGGGATCGCTGGTGTCGCAGGCGGTGGCGGCGCGGCCCGCGCGGATACGGATTCGTTACGCCGGCGAAGTGGCGGAAGTGGGAACGCACCTGCTGCGGAACGCGGTGCTGGCGGGGATGCTGAACGCGGTGCTGGATGAAAAGGTGACGGTGGTGAATGCGCCAGCGGTAGCTGCTGCGCGCGGGCTTTCGGTCGAAGAGGAGACGCGCCGGCGCGAACGCGGATTTCCGAACACGCTGGAAGTGGCGGCGCTGCCAGAAAAAGAAGGATTGGTGCGCGGATTTTCCGCCGAGGGCACGGTTTTGCATGATGGTTCGCCGCGTGTGCTGCAGATAGACAATATTCCGGTGGAAGCTGAACTTGGCGGGACAATACTTTATTTGCGAAATCGCGATGAGCCCGGAGTCATTGGACAAGTCGGCTCGACGCTCGGCAATATGGGCGTGAATATCGCGACATTTGCTCTGGGTCGGCGCGAGGCCAGCAAAGGTGCTGAAGCGGTGTCGCTGGTGCGCCTGGATGGAGAAGTGTCAGATAGGATTCTGGGCGCGATCCGGGGGATTCCGGCGATTACGGTGGCCCGTTTGCTGCAACTGGGCTGAGATGATAGTTAATGCGGGCGGGATAATGGCTGCAGCGCTTGAACGCGATATCTTTTGGTCTGGCGGCAGATTCCTCTTTCATTCAAAATTTAGATAGCTCAAAAACAAAAGACGTTTCAAAAGAACATTCCTTGACACGGACTGGCGATTTGGCCTAAAAGCTAGGTCAAAGTTTAGCTAGTTGAGTGGCGGGGAAGGTTGCCAGGGGTCGTGTTTTTCCTCCAGGTCGTGACCCGGCAAAGCGGAGAAGTAATTGTTCCGGTGGGGCGTGTCCGCCCGCTGATGACTAAATTCGAGGCAGGGGTGCGCGAA
This sequence comes from uncultured Acidobacteriota bacterium, assembly GCA_963843265.1. GTDB lineage: Bacteria > Acidobacteriota > Terriglobia > Acidiferrales > UBA7541 > Acidiferrum. The sequence continues at coordinate 27,018 of CAWJJR010000018.1, forward strand.
AGGAGTGGTCCATGAGGTGGGATTTAGCTAAGCGAAGTCTTTCGATTTTCTCTTTAGCGTTTGCTTTTGGCGCCGCGAGTGTCTGGGCGCAGACCGGAACCACGTCATTACGCGGTGTGGTCAGTGATAAGACTGGCGCGATCGTCGCAAATGCCAAGGTGACCCTGACTAACATAGGTCAAGGGCTGGCGCGCGAGACGACGACGAATAATGCGGGGGAATACCAGTTCTTGGCGCTGCCTCCTGGCACTTTCTCGGTGACGGTGGAACTCGCCGGTTTTCGCAAGTTTGAGCAGAGGAATCTACAACTATTGGTAAACCTACCGAGCACACTAAACGTCGTGCTGGAGGTCGGAGCGGCGACGGAAACAGTGGAAGTGTCGGCGGAAGCGGCGACTCTGAACACCACGGACGCTTCTCTCGGAAATGCCTTTAATGAGAATCAGGTAAAGGAGTTGCCGCTGGAAGGACGCAACGTGCCCGACCTTCTAAGCTTGCAGCCCGGGGTGGCTTTCCCGAACAACCGGGATGACGACCCGGACTTCGATACCCGAAAAGGGGCGGTCAATGGGGCGCGAAGCGACCAGAGTAACGTCACGGTGGATGGCGTCCAGGTCAATGATGAAGGCGGGCATGCTTTCACATCCGTACTGCCCGTTACTCTGGATTCAGTTCAGGAATTTCGAGTGACTACTTCAAATTATAACGCCGATCAGGGGAGTACATCTGGCGGTCAGGTCGCGATGGTGACCAAGAGCGGCACGAATCAATTTCACGGCTCCGCCTACGAATACAACCGCAATACTTATACGAGCGCCAATGATTTTTTTGTAAAGAACGGCGAAATCCAGAATTGCCTGAACAACGGCACGCCTCTAAGCGATCCCTCCTGCAACAAGGCCCCGAAGCTCATCCGCAACATCTTCGGTGGATCGGTGGGCGGACCGATCAAGAAGGACCGGATGTATTTCTTTGCAAACTATGAGGGAACTCGCAGGGCGGAGGCGACGAGCGAGACGAACGCCGTTCCATCTGCGGCGATGAAAGACGGCATCATTCAGTATGCCTGCGCGGATCCGACGCTCTGTCCGGGCGGGACCGTGAGTGTTCCGAATTTTAACACCCCAAGTCAGACGGACTCATTTACGGTCCAGCCTGGCTACCGCGCTCTAACACCATCGCAGATTGCGAGTATGGATCCCCTTGGGGTCGGCCCAAGCCAAGTGATGCTGAAATACCTCAACACCTTTCCGACCCCCAATTGCAACAACGCGGGAGACGGTTTTAACTATAGCTGCTTCAACTTCAGCGCTCCGATTTCCCTCACCGAAAACGTATACATTTCCAAGCTGGACTACAACATCACGCGGGATGCCAGGCACCGGCTGTCGTTGACAGGAGCTCTAGAGAACTTGAGTAGCGCCGGCACGCCGTTCCTGCCCGGAGAGGTTCCCTCGCAGACCACTGTGAGTTACAACAAAGGCCTTATCGCGAACTACAGCGGTGTCCTTACGAGCACATTGGTGAACAATTTCCGGTACGGGTTCGTCCGGGAGAGTATTGGTATCATCGGCAACTCAAACCAGGATTGGAATTACTTCCGTGGTCTCAATGACCAGACCGGCGCGGTCACGCGGACTCACAGTTTCCAGCGGCCTATCCACAGCTTCGCGGATGATTTGTCTTGGATTCATGGAAAGCATACGTTGCAGTTCGGAACGCAGATTGCGATTATCAGGACGCCGAGCGTCAGCTACCAGGCGTCGTTCAGCGACGGCAGCGCCAACGCTTCGTGGACCACACTCTCTGGTTATGCCCAGAAGAAATCGCCGCTGAACCCCGCTTATGCGTGCGCGAATTCGAGCCCGAGTTCTTGCACACTTAATGGAGCTCCGCTTGTGGATCCAAACTTCGCCAATTCTTATGATTTCCCGTTGCAGGCGCTCATGGGAATGATCACAGAGGTTGACGCACAATATAATTTTAATCGCGACGGAAGCGCGCTTCCCGAAGGCGCAGCTCTCAAGCGGGACTACGGGATCGACGGCTATGAATTTTATGGCCAGGACACATGGAAGGTGACTCCGACGTTTACGGCGACTCTGGGGCTGCGGTGGTCGCTGTTCTCTCCGCCTTGGGAGGTGAACAAGCTCCAAGTATCCCCAACAACAAGTCTGGACGCTTGGTACCATCTCCGGGCAAATGAGGCAAACAACGGGATAGCGTCGAACAATGATCCGCCGATAGCGTTCGATTGGTCTGGTCCGGCGAACGGGAAACCTAATTATTACAACTGGGACAAGAAAGACTTTGGTCCGCGCGTGGCCTTGGCCTGGGCCCCCAGGCCAACCAGCGGATTGTTCCACAGCATTCTCGGGGAAGGTAAGACGGCGATCCGGGCCGGATTCGGAATGGTTTACGACCGGTTTGGACAGGGCATTGCGGATGACTTCAGCCAGAACGGTTCTTTCGGGTTATCCACTCAGCTATCGAATCCCGCGGGATTCCTGTCGCCGTATAACGCACCTCGTCTGACGAGCGTCAACACGATTCCCACGACCGATCTCAATGGCAACCAGATCTTTTTACAGGCGCCACCGGCAGTTTTCCCGCAGACCTATCCCGCCGGAAATTTTGCCATTGCCCACAGCATAGATTCCAACCTCAAGACGCCGTACGCCTACACAATTGATCTCTCCGTCGCCCGCGAATTAAATGGCGGATTCAGTCTGGAGGTCTCCTATGTGGGCAGGCTCGCCCACCGGCTCCTCACGCAGTTAGACCCGGCTACTCCGCTGGATTTTAAAGACCCGAAAACCGGAGTGGATTACTTTACCGCCGTGACCGCATTGGCGAAAATTTACAGGACCGGCTTATCGACGGATAACTTCAACGCTTCGATGGTGCCAGCAAAAGTGGCTCAGTACTGGGCGGATGTCATATCTCCCTTAGCCGCTGGGGATTCCTACGCAACGGGAAACTGCGGAAATGTAGCTACGACCAGTGCGGTCGTGGCGGCCTATGATCTCTTCTGCGGAAATAGCTTGAACGAGACCACCGGCCTTCTGGTCCTGGACTACTACGGGCTTTCCGGCACATCCGGCAATTCTTACCTTCCGGTCGGCGGACAATATACGTTTTACAACCCGCAATACGCGACTCTCTACACTTGGAGGACGATGGGGACTTCAAATTACAACGCCATGCAAGTAGACCTGAAGCACAAAATGACTCATGGCGTGCAATTCGACTTCAACTATACCTTTTCCAAATCCATCGACCTTTCCTCCGACGCGGAGCGCGTGGGAACAATCGGCGGGACGGGAGCCCAGGTGCAAAACGCCTGGAGTCCTTACCAGTTCCGTGCGGTATCCGACTTCGATGCCACGCATCAAATCACAGCCAACTGGATCGTGGATCTGCCTTTCGGGCGGAACCGGTACGTTGGACGCAACGCAAATAGGGCTCTAGACGCAGTCATCGGCGGCTGGCAACTTTCGGGGCTAGGCCGCTGGACCAGCGGTTTTCCCTTCAGCGTCGGCAATGGGTATCAGTGGCCGACGGATTGGGACCTATCCGGAAACGGGATTAAGACAAGCGCCGTTACAACAGGAACGTTCTACGATCCAAACAACGAAGGAGCTGTCAACATCTTCTCAAACCTCGCGGCGGCGGCGAACTCATTCCGCGAACCGTTGCCCGGAGAAGCTGGGCAGCGTAACAATTTGCGCGGGCCTGGGTTCTTCACCGTAGACATGGACTTGGCGAAACGTTGGAAGATGCCGTGGTCCGAAGGGCAAAGCCTCCAGCTGCGCTGGGGCGTTTACAACGTCACGAATTCCAAGCGCTTCGATCCTTTGAGCGTCAACGGCTCACTCGATGTTTATGGATCGACTTTTGGAGATTTTACCCGCCTCTCCACCAAGCCTCGCGTGATGGAGTTCGCACTGCGCTACGAGTTCTAACGTAATCCCCAAATCTCAAATAGCCGCCGGGAATCAATTGATCCCCGGCGGTTTCGTTTTGTGGCGCATCGGCGGACCGCCACAAAGCGGAACGTTGCCACTCTGCGGCGTTAGGCAAGGCGGCCACTACGGCTGTTGCAGAGGCCCTGAATCCCGCGTAAACTGGTTGGAAAGTTGGCGAAACATTCGGGGCGTAGCGCAGCCTGGCTAGCGCGCCT
>CAWJJR010000019.1:0-13568 GCA_963843265.1 uncultured Acidobacteriota bacterium
GCGGCGTAAATAAATAAGGGTAGCATCTTGTGCTGATGGTTGTTATGCTGCCTGAGCATGGATAGTCTTGCCGAGCTGAGTGCTAAGTTCCATTCGGTGTGGCCCTTGTTGGACGAACGCACGCGGCGCCTCATGGCGGCCAACGAAGCGAGGGCTTTAGGCTATGGGGGAGTGAGTCTGGTGCGCCGTGCGTGCGGACTGTCGCGCAAGGCGATTTCCAAAGGCATCCGTGAAATCCAAGAGGGCTCCGCGCCGGTGGAAGGTCGCATCCGCCGCCCCGGAGCCGGGCGCAAACTCATTACGGTGTCGGACCCGCGGCTGGTGGATACCTTGGAAGAGATGATCGATCATCAAACACGGGGCGACCCGGAATCGGCGCTGCGATGGATTTGTAAGAGCACGCGGGCGATTGCGAAACAGTTGGATCGGCACAAACATCCGGTCAGCCATGCCAAGGTCGCCCAGCTTCTGCATGGCCTCCACTACAGTCTGCAGAGCAACCGGAAGACGGAAGAGGGGCGGGACCATCCGGACCGCGACGCGCAATTCCGGTACATCAATGCCGCGGTGAAAAGATGCCTGGCGCAGGGCAGCCCGGTGATCTCGGTGGATACCAAGAAAAAAGAACTCATCGGCAACTATGAGAATACCGGCCAGCAATGGCTTCCAGCGAAACAGCCGAGGAAGGTTCAGGGGCACGATTTCCCCAGGCCCGACGTGCCGCGTGCCTATCCTTACGGCATCTACGACATCGGGCGTAACACCGGGTTTGTCAATGTGGGGACCGATCACGACACGGGAGAGTTTGCGGTGGCGTCCATCCGGGGATGGTGGCGCCGAGAAGGCAAACGGCTCTATCCGGCGGCCAGCCAGATCCTGATTACGGCTGACGGCGGGGGAAGCAACGGCTGGCGGTTGCGCCTGTGGAAACTGGAGTTGCAGATATTCGCGGATGAAACAGGTTGGCCCATCTCGGTCTGTCATTTCCCCCCTGGGACGAGCAAGTGGAACAAGATCGAGCACCGCCTTTTTTCTTTCATCTCGTCGAATTGGCGTGGCGAACCACTGCGCGATTACGAAACCGTCGTCCACCTCATTGCCAAAACGACGACTGCGAAAGGACTGAAAGTGACATGCCGATTGGACCGCAGCAAATATCCGACCGGCCGCAAAGTCAGCAAGGAAGAAATGAAGGGTATCAATCTTCAACCGAATAGGTTTCATGGCGAATGGAACTATGTCATCAGACCTCATCAGAGCTCATCAGGCTCGACATCGTAAAAGCAGGTCGATTGATACCTTTATTTATTTACGCAGCCTAAGGTTGATATTGCGCGACAGCCACAGAATCGAAAAGCGCAGCCTGCGCTTGCCTTCCAGGTGGCTATGCCGGAGCAAGTGCACATACACCAGGTGGTCGATCACCGGCAGGCGCAGCCGCGGCACCAGTACATCTTCCACCTGCTTCCAAAGAAACCTCGCGTCGACTTCTTTTTGATGTTGCCTGTCAGCTGTGGACTTTCGTCTGAGGGAGCGTTTAGACACACCCGTCCGGTGGCGTTTACCATTTTTCATGTTCGGAGATCCTATAGGCGCGTTGAGCAGCGCCTTTCTTTGTAGTGCGGCAGCTCGCTGCCGTCTCTTGTTCTCGCCCTGTAGAGGCGGGCTTCCTTGGCCTGAGACTCGAAGGCAGCGCGTCCTTCTTGCCTCTCAAGACACACTAAGTCCTGCATTTTCAATACGGGGAAAACCACAAGGAGGGCCTAAAAACAAAAAAGAGAATCACGCCTCAGGCGCAATTCTCTACAAAACGAAGAGTAGCACATTTTACGACTTTGTCAAGTTAAATCGACTATCCGGTGAGGATAGTCGTCCTGAGTGAGGAGCGCGAATCGAAGGATCTCTCTTTTCCGACAAGGATAGTCGTCCTGAGCGAGCTGCGGGCCGAAGGACCCCTCTTTGCGGGCAAGGATAGCCATCCTGTGTGAGCCGCGAACGAAGGATCTCTCTTCTCCGATAATCAGCGTAAGCCGCTGAATTGCTGGGAGATAGCAGAGGCACTCTGGATTTCTCGTCTTCGAAAGAAAAAATCTAGACCCAAGATCCGCCCTCAAAACCCGAGGACGGGGCACCCTCCGCATAACTAAGAGCCCGGGCCACCCGTCCGGTGCGAGGCCGGAGATATTATGGGATGGGTCGGGACCAGAAAAAGAAAGACCCACCCTTGCGAAAAGCACACTCGCCAGGATTGCCAGTCTCTACCCCATTGTGGTAGTATCACATTGTGGAGTTCATCGAATCGCAGCCTTTTACGCGGAGACTTCACCGGCTCGCCGGCGATGCGGCCGACGCAGTGCTGAGAGCGATGCAGGACGACCTTGCGGAGAAGCCGGATCGGGGCGCAATGGTTCCCGGATTGGGTGGGGTACGCAAGGCGCGGGTCGGAAATCCGGGGCGCGGCAAGGGGAAGCGAGGCGGGTACCGCTATTCGTACTTGTACTTCGAGACGCGGCAACACATTCACTTGCTGCTCTTGCTCGACAAGAACGAGCAGGAAGACGCCACGGAGGAACAGCGCAGGCAGATCCGGCAGTGGGCTGCGCAGGTTAAGCGAGAGCCAGGAGGCTGAAGATGGCGAAGAAAACCAAAGTGAACATTTTTGACGATATGAAAGAAGCGCTCAAGGATGCGGCGGCTTATGAGCGCGGCGAGCCGGTCAACTTGCGCGTCACACGCATGCCTTCACGGCCCAGGCCGATTTCTCCCAAAGAGGTGCGGCACATCCGGGAAGCGCTGAACGCCAGCCAATCGCTTTTTGCCAGCTACCTGAACGTGAGCCCTAACGCGGTGCGAAGCTGGGAGCAAGGGACGCGGCGGCCTCGGCAAGCGGCTCTGAAGCTGCTAGCCATTGCAAGGAAGAATCCTAAAGCACTGCTCGTTGCCTGAACCACAGACAGTCGGTCGGAAATGCGCCGCGACTTAATCTGACGGCCACCCACCAGACTATGAGGAACGTTATGCCGAAGAAAAAGAGTAGGATTCGAGTATTCAAGAGCTCTGGCAACGTGTTCGCCGATCTCGGGCTCGCCAATGCAGAGGAGAAACAGACTAAGGTGCGGCTCGCCGTGGCCATCAACCACATCCTTGCGGAGCGCCGTCCTTCCCAAGCGCGCGCGGCCCGCGAACTCGGGATCAACCAGCCCAAAATATCGGCACTCTCGCGCTATCGGCTGGAAGGCTTCTCCGTCGAGCGACTGATGCACTTCCTAGGCCGCCTGGGTTGCGAAATCGAAATCGTGATCCGGCTACATCCGAACTCGCACACTAGAAAATCTTCCCGCATCCTCGTCTCCGCGGCTTAGGGGCTCGCCAGCGGTGCCCACCCTTTGCAAAAACCGCAAAGGATGGGCCACCCCGGAAAAAGACAATGTCAAAATCGTCTCGGCGCGTTAAGGCTGCCCCACCCGCCAACACATATCGAGGAGGTTGAGGCGATTCTGAAGCGGATCGGGGGACGCGGTGCGCCGAGGAAGTAGGGACTGAGACGTGGCACAATGGCCGTTGAGGAATAACGAAAATGAAGATCGACGTTGCCGACTCCGCTGAATTTAAGCGACTGCTACGGTCTTTGGCGGACGACCTCATTGACGCGCGTGACTACTTTCGCCTTCATCAAGACCTCAACGCCGCCATCCCTGACTACCAAGTGGAGTTCAACCAATCCGCTGCGTTCTGGACCTTGACGACCCGTTCGCTCATGGATGCCGCTCTAATGCGACTCTGCCGGGCCTATGATCCGATGGACACTAAACCGAACCTCACTCTTACGAACTTCTTGGACACAATCGAAGCGAATCTCCATTTCTTCGATGAGCCAAACTTCCGTGAAAGATTGAAAGCTAATCCGTTTGTCGATTCACTTGCGGCTGCGCCTCGAAAGCCAGACGCCGCGCAACTTCGAAAAGACTCGCTAGCCGTGAGCGATGCGGACCCTTCAGTCAAGAAGCTCATGACGTGGAGGCACATGTATTTTGCGCATCGCAGCCGTTCGAGCGCGTTGGACCTGGCGGGTTTTACCGCACAAAACTTCTTCCCGTTCACAGAAATAAAGGCTTTGATCGACAATGGAATTCGCGTAGTAAACTTTTACAGTGGCCTCTTTAGCGCCGAGGCCCACACTAGTTTTCCAGTCACCGACTACAAACATCTCCTGGAAGCTGTCCGACGCGACCTAAAAGTGCGGAACGCAAAGCATTCTGGCCAGGAATAGGGATCCCACCTCGCCCTCTTCGCCTTCGCTCCAAATTCGCCGCGACAAAATGAGAAAGCGATATAGGCGTTGCGAAATATGGGAAGTATGGGGAAATATGGGGGAAATATGGGGACAGACGGGAAGTTTCCTCGAGTTTCTGTTCGCGCGAATAAAAAATTGTAGGAAACGTTCCGTCTGACCCCGGTTTCCCAGGAAAAAGGCAGAGTCAAAATCGTCTCGGCGCGTTAAGGCTCGCCCACCCGCCTTACTTTCGCGCCTATGATCGTTACCAGACGGCCACTATACTCCAATTGTTGAGCGAGAGTTTATTTTCGTGTATAACTGCCGCGATGTCCTTCTATGACAGCATAAAAGGAAAAATAGGGGCGGCGTGTTACGCACAGATCGAAGAGGAGAGCGACAAGGAAGTTGGGCTGGCGAAACAGAAGCCTCTGAAAGACCAATATGGTACTGACCAATATCATTCTCCTCGGCTATTGTTGCGAGAATTCCAAGAAGCCCACCAGCGATTCGAGAGGTTTAATCTAAAGCTTTTTCCAGCGGACATCGTAGACGTTCTTTTCGGATGCAAGTTGCTGCGTGCCACGAATAGCGAAGAGGAGTATAGACAGCGGGGAGCAGGGGCCTCGCTGTTTGGCGGTATTGGCACTCGTCCCGTCCTGCCCAGTTGGGCAGAAAGGACAACTCCACTAAACATCGTTGAGGATCGGTACGTAAGCGCATTAGAAACCGATATTCGAGAACGGACGCTTCTGTCATTCATTAGTTCTTTTAATTCAGGGCCTTTGGAGGTTCAGCGGCAACAGGATTTTTTCGACGACTTGTTCGCCGCATTAGGCTTGCCTTTTGTGTGCTTCTTGGAGGGTGATCAACTCATAGAAAAGCAAAAGCACCTCCAGCCCGGACTTCCAACATATAATCTGGCTTCAGCGAAGGACTTCTTCTGTGCTTCTTCAATTGGTTTCACTACCATCGGAACAAGAAATTACTGTTTCTGGCACGGAACGGCTTGGTTGCGAACGTTTCTGAACCTGCTTCGTATTGCTGCCTTCATACACCCGGGTCAGCGGGAGTTTACTTTGGGTCCGCAGATGGAACCTCCGACGTTCCCCGTTTTCATGGGGATGCACGCACATGGTTCATACCAGTGGAACGAGGACGCAAAAGAGTCTTGGCAGAAATTTCCCGATGGGTGCCTTATTCGGTCGCACGGTTTTCGAGGCTTGTCGAATATGTGGCTCGACCTAAGAAATTTTACCAAGATCAAGCAGTTCATGCTCGACCACAGAGTTGTTTTTGAGCAGCTGCGAAATCCGTGGAGCCCGACCAATACAGGTGACGTTGCGCCGACGCTGGATATTCTCAGTTCAGCGACGCAAATGCCTGATCTTGGCGCAAAAATACTGCTGATTTACTGCTGCCTTGAGCACCTATTTGTTCCGGAGGAAGCGGGGGCCGAAAATAAGAAATACATAATCGGGGGTTTGAAGGCGCTCAAGCCCAAACTGTCCTCTTGGTTTGACCAGCTTTACAAAAAACGCAATGAATATGCCCACAAGGGCTTCGTGCTGCGAACACACGGAACGTGGAAGTTAATTTCAGACTCCATAACTAATGTGATGTCCCTTCTAGTCGCAAAACTTTTCGTGAGCGGCGGCACATAGCCGCGTGCCCGGGCGGGCCGGGTGGCCCGGACTCTCAGTTATGCGGAGGGTGCCCCGTCCTCGGTTTTTGAGGGCGGGTCTTGGGTTTGGGTTCTCTCTAGTCGATCAGCAAATTCATGGGAAGCAAGTGCGTAGTGAGCAGTGAATAGTGGGCGGTGAGTAAATAGGACAGAACCGGAGAAGACTGAGCAAGCCGGAATCGGCTAGAATAGGTGGAACGGAGGCTCGCGATGGCGCACTCGTACACCGTAATTTTCGAGAAAGAGGAGGAGGGCGGCTATCACGTTTTTTGCCCGACCTTGCCGGGCTGCCATACGCAGAGCGAGACCGTCGAAGAAGGAGTCGCGAATATTCGCGAAGCGATCGGGCTCTACCTCGAGAGCCTGGTGGAGGATGGGCTGCCCATTCCCACGGAAGATATCCTGATTAAGCCGGTTGAGATTCCCGTGTGACGCCCAAGCTGCCCGCGACTTCGGCGAAAGAGTTGGTTCGTGTTGCCGAGCGGCTAGGGTTCGTGTTTCGGCGCCAAAGCGGTAGTCACGCCATCTATGTGCGCGCGAGCGACCAGGCGCCGGTGGTGATCCCAATGCATAGGGCGAATTGAAGCGGAAAACGTTGCGGGGAATCATCCAGGACCTGAAAATCAGCGTCGAAGAATTTGCCAACCTGTTGTGAGGAATGCCACGCCGGCTTGAGTTTGGGTTCTTTCTAGTCGATCACCAAATCCATCGGAAGCAATCCTATCCGCACGGACTTTCTGGATTTCACCGGTCCTGAAAGTAGAAACTCCAACTGCTCCACGGCCAATCCTTCGGGTGCGGCACCAACCCGCGAATGACCGGATTGGCGGGCATGTAGTTCAGCTTCTCTTTCACTTTTCCCGAACGGTAGACGTTGGAGTCATGAGAAGGAACTCGACCCCTCAGAGGTCGCCTGCGTCTCAGGATTGACTGATCGGCACCCAGGACGCTCTGAAACGGGCAACCTGTATCCTCCCGTCGTACTCTGATGACTCATAACAATGGGGGCAGGGCAAAGGGGTAGTACTCAACGTGAAGATACTCGCGGGATTGTGTCTGCTGTCTTGTCTTGCAGGGAGCGCGTTGGCGCAGCAGTACGACGGGGATCTCACGGCCACGAAACGGCTCTTGCCTGGAGTCGGGCCAGGATTGCGTGCTGTTAAACGCGGCGCAGATGGAAATTATTATGTTTTAACCGCGCCGGGATCATCGGCTTCGGTTTTTGACCCCGCAGGAAAACTGATCCGACGAGTTCCGGCGCTCGAAGAAGGCAAGGATGTTAGCCCCCAGTCACGCCAATTAGAATCCATCATGTATGGGGAAGATCTGGACGAGGATGCGCAAGGAACCGTCTACGTGGCCGACCGCGGGGCCAACGCCATCAAGATCTGGGACACCAAAGGAAATGAGCGCGTAATAAAGATCGACTCGCCGGTATCGGTAGCGTCGCTGCCTGATGGCGAAGTCGCCGTGGCCACCATGCGCGAACCGCACTTGGTGATCGTGTTCGATAAAACAGGGCGCGACGTGCGCGAGTTTGGCGACCCCGAACCGATTTCGGAACGGCCGGAATTGAATCGCTTTCTGAATATAGGAATGCTCATAACGGACGGCGGGGGACATCTTTACTATGCATTTCCTTACCTGCCGGAAGCGACCGTGCGGCAGTACGACCGCTTTGGTTATGGCGGGCAGGATATTCAATATACGGGAGTGGACGCCTGGCCCGCGGCTCAAGCCACTCGCAAGGAGATCGCCCGGCAGGAACAGCGCGGGGAACCGCCCGTATTCAAGCGCATCCTTACTGCGGCCGGCGTGGAACGGTCCAGCGGGGAAGTGTGGATGGCGCTGGGCGACAAGCTGCTGCACTTTGACAAGGATGGAAATCGCCGCGCGACCTATCTGCTCTACACGCCCGCAGGAGCGCGGCTGGAAGCAAACACGATTCTCGTCGACAAGGATCATCTGATCATCGGAAGCGACCCCCTGGGCATCTACGAATTCGATAGACCCGATAAGAAAACTCCATAAATAGTGGAATTTTCCTCAGGGTAAATTGCTGCGATTCTGTGCAAACGCGATGGCGGCGCAAATAATTATTCGAGAATTGCCGCCAAATATCGCTTCGGCTGCCGGAATTGCACAATCCTGGTGCTTGTGGAAAAACTGTGTATGGCATGTGGACCGCCGTGAATCCCTTCGCACACTTTTCGCTTGCCCCAAGCGGTCCAATCGGCGACAATCCCGCGCTGTCTGATAGCGGCGGTTCGAGGGGCCGGCAATTCCAGAAGGGCCGCGAGCAGGGCGCCAGGGAAAGCAAGACGCTCCAGCACGCGCATGAATCCCGAAGCCTGAAGATAGAAACGAAGGGGCCTGCTTTCCACAGCTTATTCACATCTGTGGAAATAGCGGGGAGAGATTTTATTCTGCGATGACTACTGCGACGAATTCCTGGGACCGGTTTTTGGAGCGCGTGAAGTCCCGGGTCAGCATCAACACGTACACCACCTGGTTTCAACCCACGCGGCTGAATCGCGCCGAGGGCGAAAACCTGTTTGTGCAGATCCCCAGCACGGTTTTCCGGCAGGTCCTGACGCGGACCTATGGCGAGATCGTCAAAGCAGTGTTCCACGAACTTGGGACCCCCAATGTCAAAGTGCAATACGTCTGTACGGAGGAAGAGCCCGTGGCAGCCGCTCCCGCAGCAACCGGCGTGAAGCAGGCGAAACTCGATTTTGAGAGCAGCGATCATCAACTGAATTTGCGATATAGCTTCGAGTCGTTCGTCGTGGGCAAGTCCAACGAGTTTGCGCATGCGGCGGCTCGTGCCGTGGCGGAACAGCCTTCAAAGGCCTACAACCCGCTATTTCTCTATGGCGGCGTGGGCATGGGCAAGACCCATTTGATGCATGCCATCGGGCACACTATCAAGAAGCGCAATCCGGCCATGCGGCTGAGCTACGTTAGCGCGGAGAAGTTCACCATCGAAGTGATTAATTCGCTGCGCTTCGATCGCATGACCAGTTTCCGCGACCGCTTCCACACCGTGGACGTCCTGCTGGTGGACGACATTCAATTTATTGCTGGGAAGGAAAGAACCCAAGAGGAATTTTTTCACACGTTCAATGCGCTTTACGAACAGCAGAAGCAGATTGTGATTTCTTCCGACTGCTTGCCGAAAGAGATTAATTCGATCGAAGAGCGGCTACGTTCGCGGTTCGAATGGGGCCTGATTGCGGACATTCAGCCGCCGGATCTGGAAACCAAGATTGCGATTCTCCAGAAAAAAGCGGAGAACGACCGATTTGGTTTGCCGGACGAAGTGGCGGAGTACATTGCGCGAGCCATCAAGTCCAACGTGCGCGAACTGGAAGGCGCGCTGACGCGGCTGATGGCGTATGCGTCCTTGACGGGGGCGACGATTTCGCTGGCGACGGCGCAACAAGTCCTGCGGAACATTATCGCGTCGCAGGAAAAGCGGGTGACGATTGACCTCATCCAGAAGCGCGTGAGTGAGCATTTCAATATGCGCGAGCAGGATTTGAAGGTGCGCAGCAATACCCGCGCTATCGCTTTCCCTCGCCAGGTAGCGATGTACATTGTGAAACAGCTCACCACCGCGTCTTTGCCGGAAATTGGCCGGCAATTTGGCGGGAAGCACCACACCACGGTGCTGCACTCGATCAATAAGATTGAGGAGATGCGGCGTTCGGATAAGGACTTAAATCGGACGATCACGCGTTTGATGGACACGCTGCAGTAACGATAGGCCGCGGTCTCTCTAGAGCACGTTCAATCCCTATATCCCACACGTCAAGGCGCGCGAAATCCAGCTCGTGCAACTGTACTCGCGGCGACTTCCTTGCTCATCTGTGCGGGAGTATGCCCACATTTTGCGGCGGAAGGCCCTGTGTATGGATGTTGGAGAAAATGCGGAAATCCTGTTAAGTCCGGTGGATGGAATCTTCGAGTAATGCTGTTGGCAGCCATCTTGCGCACCGTTTTCTCCGATTCCCACAATTCGCCACCTGGATCCCTCCGGGCCAGCTCGTTGTGAAGCAACCAGTTGTCGGGCTTTCCACAATTCCACAGGACTCATCACAACAACAAGCTTTATGGCAGCTAAGAAGTAGGAACTACTCTTGTTGTAATGATAGTAGTTGTGAAAAAGTTTATTTAATGTATGGCCCTTGCTCGATCGGGAGAAGATCCGATTCCCACGCATTTCCACAGGATTTGCGGAGATGGTGGGCTTTATACTTTGCGAAAAAGCGAGTACAGTACGACAGCGGTGGAAGAGCGGCGAGGAGCCCTAATGAGCGCACCAGGAACCGCACGCGAGGAACATCAAGCGATGGAATTCAGTGTTGCCAAATCGGCGTTGTTGAATGAACTGAGCACGACGCAGGGCGTCGTAGAACGCAAGACAACGATCCCCATCCTCTCGAATTTGCTGGTGGAGGCCAAAGGCAGCCAGCTGACCATTACGGCGACCGACCTCGAGTTGAGTGTCCGGACGTCCTGCGAGGCAAAGATCAAGAAAGAAGGCGCGGGGACTATTCCCGCGAAGAAACTACTGGAGCTCGTCCGCCTGCTGCCGGAAGGCGAGATCAAGCTCAAGCTACTCGAAAACCACTGGGTCGAAATTGTCAGCGACCGAAAGAAATATAAGCTCGTCGGAATGGCGAAAGAAAATTTTCCTGCGCTACCCGCGATGCCCCACACACTCGTCAAGATCCCTGCCGCGGTTATCGAAAGCTTGATCGCCAAGACTAAATTTGCGATATCCATGGAAGAATCGCGCTACACATTAAACGGTGGTCTGCTGATCTTGAAGCCGGATACTCTAGCGATGGTCGCCACCGACGGCCACCGGTTGGCGCTTGCGGAAACGGACCAGAAGCTCGCGGGCTTGAATGGCGAAGTAAAAGTGCTCATCCCCAAAAAGGCGATGGACGAAGTCGAGAAGCTCGCGAGCGCAGCCGGCTCCGATGCGTCCATCGAATTCGCGAAGGACGAAAGCCATCTGTTTTTTCAAGTCGGCCACCGGCTCTTGATTTCGCGCATCCTGACCGGCCAATTTCCAAATTACGAAGCAGTGCTCCCGCGCGACAACAACAAAACCGTCGTGCTCGAGCGCGCGGAACTTAGCGATGCGGTCCGCCGTGTGTCGCAGCTCGCCGATCAGCGCTCTCATGCCGTCAAGCTGGCCGTTTCCAGTGAAGGCGTGGAAATCTCCGCGTCCAGCCCGGAGTACGGCGAAGCAAAGGAAAACATCGAAAAGGAATACAAAGGCGACGCGATCAGCATCGGTTTCAATTCTTCCTACATGCTCGATTTTCTGGCCGCTGCGGCCGACGGCCCGGTGAGCATCGAGTTGAAGGATGAACAATCCGCCGGCCAGATGCGGCCGCTCGCCGACGAGTCCTACCGCTACCGCTACATCATCATGCCGATGCGCATTTGAGTCGGCGAGTAAGCGGGAGCGTACCGCGCGCATTCCCGCAGCGCATCTCACTAAATTATCCACTAGTTGATTTTACTTACTTAATAAGCTAAGATGCCGGGTGGTGATTTGAGGTTCCACATTGGAACCTCAAAACCGTGCTTATATGCCAACGCCTTCGCAAAACGCCATCGTTCCCACTGCCCTGATTAGTCAGAAAATCTTCTTCGTACGCGGCACTCGGGTAATGCTGGATGCCGATCTCGCCCGGCTCTACGGTGTTGCGACAAAAAATCTGAACAAGGCCGTGAAGCGAAACGCAAACCGCTTTCCCTCCGATTTCATGTTTCAACTTACGCCCAAGGAATTGCAGATTTTGAGATTCCAGACTGGAACCTCAAAATCAGTTCAAGGAGGCCGTCGCTACGCGCCGTATGCGTTCACCGAGCAAGGCGCTGCAATGCTCTCCAGCGTGCTCCGCAGTTCGCGCGCCGTGCAGGTAAACGTGGCGATTATGCGAACCTTTGTTCGACTGCGCGAAATGCTCGCCACGCACGAGGAATTGCGCCGAAAAATTGACGCCATGGAAAAGCGCTACGACGCGAGATTTCAGGCCGTTTTTGAGACCATTCGGCAGATGCGGAAACACCAATTCCAGCGAAAAAACCAATCGGATTTCATGCCAAGCTTGAGTTCGCGGCGAAGCCCGTTAAGCCTCCGAGGGCAAGTCTAAATAGCACAAAATAAATGCTTTAGAGAGTGCATGCGATCACTTCCGGCCTTGAGAAAGCTGGCTCATTCAGGTACACTGGTGTGGCTGTCGATTCGCAGTTCGCATTCCTCCAAATCGGCACGTCGGCCAAGTAAATTCGGCCCAGCCTCTTAGCTTCGCGCCAGGAGCTAATGAGCCGGACGCTTGGAGTCACAAGAGTCTTCGCCACGTCTCGCTGCGCGAGATGGGATGGAGCAGGAACCCTACGAGTTCTGGATTCGCGCGACGATTCCAGAATCAAAGGGTAAGGCGACGTACGGAGCATTCCGCGAGCACGCCTTTCCTCGCTTCACAAAAGTTTGAGCAACGTTTTTCAGCGCTGAGACTCGCCGCTTGGCTTGGGGTCCGTCTTTGCGCGGTGTGAGTTTCGTCAGGAGCGTACATGGGCGATAAAGAGGCGGTGACCGGAAAAGCTCCGGGTCATCAGTACGACGCGAAGTCGATCAAAGTACTCGGCGGGCTCGAAGCGGTGCGGCTCCGTCCCGCAATGTACATCGGTTCAACCGGAGAAATGGGCCTGCACCATCTGGTGTGGGAAGTCGTCGACAATTCCGTCGACGAAGCCATGGCTGGCTTTGCGGATGAAATCAACGTCACCGTCCATGCTGATGATTCGGTCACGGTGGTTGATAACGGCCGCGGCATTCCTGTCGATATGCACGCCACGGAAAAGCGGCCCGCAGCGGAAGTCGTCCTCACGGTGCTGCACGCCGGCGGAAAATTTGATAGCGACACTTATAAAGTTTCCGGGGGATTGCACGGCGTAGGCGTTTCCGTCGTCAATGCGCTTTCCGACCGGCTTGAACTGGAAATTTCGCGCGATGGCGCGGTGTGGGAACAGTCCTACGAAAAAGGCAAGCCGACCTCGAAGCTCAAGCAGACCGGCAAAACGCGAAAGACCGGCACGACGGTTACATTTCATCCCGACCCGACCATCTTTGATAAGACGACCTTCAGCTTCGACACGCTCTCGCAGCGCCTGCGCGAATACGCATTCCTCAACAAAGGCCTGAAAATCACACTCACCGATGAACGTTCTGAAAAGACCGCCGAGTTTCGCTTTACAGGTGGTATCGCCGAATTCGTGAAGCACCTGAACCGCGGCAAGACTTCGCTCCACGATTCGCCGATCTACATTGAAGGGAAGCGCGGCAACGTCGAAATCGAAATCGCGCTGCAGTACAACGATACGTACGGCGAAAATGTCTTCGCGTTCGCCAACACGATTAACACCGTGGACGGAGGCACGCACCTTTCGGGTTTTCGCTCTGCTCTCACTCGCACCATCAACAATTTTGCCTCCGCCGCCGGCATGTTGAAAGAGCAAAAAGATGAAGTGACCATCACCGGGGACGACGTGCGCGAAGGCCTCGTAGCGGTCGTCTCTGTCCGC
>CAWJJR010000020.1:0-186434 GCA_963843265.1 uncultured Acidobacteriota bacterium
CAAGTGTTTGCACTGGGTCACTGATCCTCGGGGCAGCCGGACTCTTCAAGGGGTACAAGGCGACATCTCATTGGAGGTTTCGCGACCTTCTCCCTATGTTCGGTGCGACGCCCGTCGAGGAGCGGGTGGTTACCGATCGCAATCGCATAACTGGCGGTGGCGTAACCGCCGGAATTGATTTCGGGCTGGTGATCGCGTCGCGCCTTCGCGGCCGTCAGGCGGCGGAAGTATTGCAACTCTATAACGAATACGATCCACATCCACCATTCGCAGCGGGGACACCAGCCGTCGCCCCCTTGGCGACCAAGGACGCTGCCTATAGCGCACTGGCGTCGGCGTACGACCAGGGTCGCGCGGCTGCTACCCGTGCGCGCGAACGTCGGCATCTGGGCTAACAGCTCTTTTGTCAACAACTCGAGGTCACATGACGCGGCGCGCCTTGGCTTGAATTGGAACAGGTCAGACATCACATAACGATACAAAATCTGAGGCGTCGCAACGTTAAGGCGCAAAATTCGATGCCTTTTCAGGCTTTCGTGATTGCCGCCGCGCGAATGTTTAGATACCCTTTAGGTCAAGATGCGTCGACTTGCCGCAGTCGTGCTTGTCTTTCTGTTTGCCGGGCTTCCGGTCGTTTCGGTACTCGCGGCGACGGCTGCGTCTTCAAAGTTGCCCGATTGCTGTAAGAAAGATGGAGCACACATGTGCTCCGTGCGGCGCGGCCACGCCAAGCAGGAAGACGACGGCGAAACAAAGTTAAGTGCCCTTTGCCCGTTCGCCGGCAAGACGACGCTAGCGGTCACTGCTCAACGCATGGGGATTGCTGTTGGAGCAAGTTGTGCCTCCACTCCCATTCGGGCAAGCCGGGTACATGCGCGATCTCAGGTTCTGGTTCTCGCCTCAACCGGGTATTTCGAGAATTCGAACGCGGTCCTCCTTCCGTTTTCCTCCAGTCGTCTCTGAATAAGAAAAAAGTTCATGCGGGAGCGCGGCGTGGTCCTGTGGGCCGTGCTGTCCTGTGTTTCTCTTTCCACATTTATTGGTGCGGGAAACGGAATGGAGGAGTTGTGAGGATTCTGACACTAGGTCGTTTTCTGCTTGTGGGTTTGTGTTTGGCGTTGTGTAGTTGCGGCGATCAGATCGACACTACAACTTGAAGGCCACGTCGTCAGCAAGGTCCCCGAGACGCACACTCTTGTCGTCGACCACGACAACATCCCGGCTTCATGGCCGCTATGACGATGCCGTATCTGGTTGTCTCAGGTGTGGATTTGTCGGGCGTGGAACCGGGAGACCGGATCAAGGCTCGCGTCCTCGTTCACGAAGACGGCGGCTACGAACTCGACAAGGTCACGGTGACAGATTCGACTCATCGTGAAAAGGAAGTGAAGGATACGAGAGAGCTGTTTCCCGGAGAACAGATCCCCGACGTTGAGTTAGTGAACCAGGATGGGAAAACCATTCGACTATCGGATTTCCGCGGGAAGACGGTACTGCTGACGTTCATCTACACGCGATGCCCCATGCCGACCTTTTGTCCGAGGCTCAGCAGCCTTTTTGCGGCGGTAGACAAAGAGCTCGCAAAAGACCCGAAAGAGTACGCTCGCATACAACTCGTGAGCGTCAGCATCGCCCGAAATTCGATTCGCCCGCCGTGCTCAGGAAATACGGCCTGGCCTATCTGAGCGGGGACGAAAAAGGATTTGCTCACTGGGTATTCACGGTCCCGACTCCCGAAAACCTTAAGAAACTGGCCCAAGCATTCGCACTCGTCTACGAGGAAGAAGACAACCAGATCGCGCACTCGATGAGCACGGTTCTCATTGGACCGGATGGGCGGCTGATCAGGAATGGAACGTAAGCGACTGGACCTCAGCCGAGGCTGTGGCCGCAATACGACAGGTTGGAATGCGAAGAACTAGCACGGCAATCCGGATTTTCTTTGCGCTCTTCGCAGTTCTGAGCCTTCTCAGCTTCGGCTGTTCGCGGAACAACATGGATTATGGTCCTGCGTTCGCTTCGGCTCAGACTCGCGGTGAACTGGTGTATGAGCGAAATTGCAGCGCCTGCCACGACGCGGGAAATCTGCAGCTTCTCAAACAGCCTCCAAAGCTAATCGGGCTGTTTCGTCACCAGACCCTTCCGAGTGGCGCTGCCGCGACAGAGGACAAGTCCGAAAAACGATAGTCACCGGACGCGGAATCATGCCGCCGTTCGAGCGCACGCTCGACAAACAACAAATTGACGATCTTCTGAAATACCTCCACAAGCGCTGAGAGGGAATGGAGCACAAAGTGATGATGGGAATTCTTTTGGCCCTGGTTCTGGCACACCCGGACGGCTTCACGAGCGACGGAGGAGATTCGCAAAGTGGAGAGCCGGATTTGGCGCCCTGCTGTTATACGCAGTCGATTGCCGTGCACGGAAGCGACATTGCGGCGCAAATGAGAAGCGAAGTTGCGGAGATGGTTGCCGGTGAAAAACCGAAGAGGAGATCGTAAGCCACTACAGAAACATATAGGCGAGCGCATCCTGATCGTTCCCGATGGACTCACAGGAAGGATTCTCTTCAGCCTCCCGCTGCTGACCTCCGCGCTGGGTTGTCTGGTCCTGTTCGTGTGTTTGCGGAGGATGCTGCGTTCTGGCCGAGAGCGGCCGGCCACAAACGTCGATCAGCCCATGCACGAAGTAATAGTAGATAAAGCGCTCCGAGAAAAAATCACACGAGAGATGGGGGAGCCCTTGTGAGCGGTGCACTCGCCGCTTCGGGAGTTGTGAACATCGCGGTGCTCGTCTTCCGCGAAGGACTGAGTGCATTCTCGTGCTGGCTGCTCTTACGGCGAGCTTCCGAGGCAAAGAGGCGAGATATCACCGGCCAGTTATTGGTGGGGTTCTGGTTGGGATGCTGGCCACGGCAATTACTTGGATCGTCGCGGTTCGCGTCCTGAACGATCTCAGCGGCAATGTGTCTGCTCTTGCGCTTCAGGCGGGAACGGGTCTCTTGGCCATCGTCGTGTTGCTCGTGGTCATGAACTGGTTCTTCCACAAGATGTACTGGACGGGCTGGATTTCCCTACATAACCGGAAGAAACAGGAGCTGGCGAGCTATGCAAAGCATGGGGAAAAGGCGTGGCGATTGATGTTGGGGATGGGGTTACTGGGGTTTAGCTCATTTTACCGAGAAGGGTTTGAAGTCGTCCTATTCCTGCAAAGCTTCCGTCTGCGCGTGGGCGGGGAACCTGTATTGGGAGGAGTACTCCTCGGGTTGCTCGCAACAACCGCGGTTGCGGTTCTCACTTTCCTGATTCATCACCACCTCCCCTACCGAAGGATGTTGGTTGTCACCGGCGTAATGCTCGCCGTTGTTCTTCTCGTGATGGTTGGCGAAGAAGCACAGGAGATGCAACTCGCCGGCTGGCTGCAACTACGCCGCTCGCCGGGATCGGGGATATGGTCCCTTCGTGGGCCGGGCCTTGGTCTCACTCTTTCCAACCGTCGAGACTCTGGTTTCGCAATTTCTGGCGGTAGCGTTGGTGTTTGGCTCTTAATTAACTGCACGACGGATTCCAGGGATGGCACGTTGAAAGGAGCATTAGCTATATTTCTGTGGACGCGTCGCGCTTACGGACAAATGGATGCAAAATCGGCTTCCCAATTGGAACTGTGCGAATCGAATGCCAAGAAAACACTGGATTCATCAAAGAGGGAAGTACCGAATTCCGTGCGTAAGCGAAGAGGGAGAAGTATGAATAGGACTGCTGGAAAGGACACTCGCCGCGTATGAAGAACAGAAGAGATTTTCTGAAGGCTGCTGGTTCTTCACTTGTCATAGGTAGGGCAATGAAATCGCGAGCAATTATCGCTGTTGCGTCGTTTGATGCCAGCGATGAATCCAACTTCACCAGGTGGTACGACGTAGACCGGAGCATGACGAACCTGGAGAACGCCTACTGGAATGTTATGGCCACGCCCGTCTCAGACGAGTACTTCCGCAAGGTCGCCGACGTTAACCGCCGCAATGTTCCGTTCGTGCGCGGCGTAATACCGGAAGAATCACTTCCGGTTGAGCCGCTCAGAGTTCGAACTGCTGTCGCGAAAGTGATCAATGCGGATGTGGATGAAATTGCGCTTACCCGTTGCGGCACGGAGTCCCTCCAGGATCTCATCGTGGGCTACAACCAGCTCAAACCAGGTGACAGCATCATCTTTGGAGACATGGACTACGATGCGATGCAGAACAACATGCTCTTTCTCAAAGAGCGTCGTGGCGTAGAGATCGTCACCTTCGTGATGCCTGAACCAGCTACGACCACGAACATCCTCGCAGCCTACAAAGAAATCCTCACCAACACGCCAAGGGCAAAGATGATGCTGCTGACTCATCTCTGTCATCGTACAGGTCTGGTTAACCCAGTGAAAGAGATCATCGCACTGGCGCGGAAGCACGGCGTTGCTTGCATCCTTGATACAGCTCAGGCCGTTGGCCAGATGCCCGTCGACATCAAGGACATCGATGCAGATTTTGAGGATTCAGTCTTCACAAGTGGATCGGTGCTCCTCTTGGTACGGGAGCCGCATACATTCGCAAAAGCAAGCTGAACGAGATCGATCTCTGCATGGGGAATCGCGAAGATGCCGCCAACGATGTGCGGTCCCGTATCTACCCCGGAACGTATAATTTTGCCGCAACCCTCACCATTCCAGCGGCCATCGACTTCCACAATCAACTAACCGTCGAGCGGAAGCAGACCCGCCTGCAATATCTGAGGAACTATTGGGTTTCGCGCGTCCGCGACGTTGACGGCATCGAAATCCTGACGCCGCGATGATCCGGCGCGATATGGCGCGACGACCTCCTTCCGTCTTAAAGGGATGAAAACCTTTGAGCAGGCAAAGAACATTCAGGACCTTTTCGCGACGAAATACAACATCCTCACTGTAGCGAGAAAAGGAATTACCAAGGGTGCCGCAGTTCGTGTGACACCTGCTCTGTACAACACAACCGGAGAACTGGATCGGCTCGTAGATGCCATTCAGAAGGAACACGCGGTTCTCTTGAGCTAAAGAGAAGTATCCCCTCGACACCCCAAAACTTGCCCTAGAACATAGAATCTCTACGGTTACGAGCGACAATCAATTTAACGTTGAAGTGAAAATTAACGTTGAAGTGAAAAATGACTTCCCGCTCCTTGCACAGTCTTGCAGTGTCTTGCACTGCCTTGCACGTCCTTCGACGTGACAGGGCATCGTTCTCGACATAGACCAATCGATTCTAGCCGTTCGGCCTTCACCCGAAGGGTCTTAAACCCCTGAGTGGAGTGCTATCCGGCCAATCCTAAAGTTGGCAAATAGTTGGCAAATTGGTGTTTTGAGAGATATCCCCCGAAAGGGGAAAAGTGCGAATCACCGCGTATTCACTGATGATTGTGATGGTGGGCCTGGGTGGACTTGAACCACCGACCTCGCCCTTATCAGGGGCGCGCTCTAGCCACCTGAGCTACAGGCCCCAACATCGCAGGGGGAACGTTCACAACTATTTCATTGTACGGTGGTTTAGCGTATTTCGCAATTGTGCGGAATCTGCGCTTCGGTACAAGACTGCAACTTCTCCGGTTCACTTACTGTGTATGATCTCCTGAATCAGAGTTCCGTCTATCGCGGAGGGTTCAGCCCACGCATCGTCAAGATGTACTGGTTCAGCCAGGAAGTGCAGTGTTTTTGCGTAGATCCGATCAACAAACAGACCACAATGCGGGTCGCTCGAAGATAAACTCTTAAAAAGCGACGAGCCCCGCAGCTAGGGAATTGAGCTTAGAACGACGCCGAGATCACGGCCACCTGAGCTTATAATCTCAAAACAATTCTCGGCGTGGTTCCTCATCCGCTCTAAGCCCATTGAATCCGATCGACCGCGAGCGAGAGTACCTGCGGTCCAACTTTTGGACTCCCGATAAACTGGAAGCCATGTAGCTCGATGAGCCGAACAACCACGTCCCCGCTGGTCGTAGTCGATGAGATGGAACGCGTCGGAGAGGGGGTCTAGTTCCGGCGCGAGATAGCTGTGATCGAACTCAGGCCCGCCGTGGAGGACGATGACTGATGTACCCTTTCCGATTTCTCGGGCCTACAACTCAGCGCCTCCGACCGGGACGCAGCTTTCTCTCGGCGTGCCGGTCTGTTCGCCCTTTAGCTAGCCATCGAACCGGAAGGCACCCATGCTGCGTATGCGCACGCAAGGATCGCAGGGACCAGCGTCGCTTTCATGGCGTTGAAGCCTATAACACCGTACGGCAAACCTTCGTCTTAATCGGGACGATGCCCGTGTCACGGGTAACTCTGCCGTAGCGCCATTAGGTAAGGGTTGCCGACAACTCGCGCACAATACGGGAGTTCAACGGGAATCGACACCAACTGCGGCCTGCTGAGCAGTCGCGATTGGTAGAATTGCGAGAGCTGGTCTCGCAATTATTCGTGATCCACAGCCGCAAGAGCTGGGACCTTTTCATGTGCCCATCGTGCCTATGAGCGTCAAGGCACCGGTGGCAGCATCGACGCTGTATATCGAGACGTCGTTTGAGGCGGAATTCGTCACATAGGCGAACTTGCCGGACGGATGGATGGCTATCGAGGTAGGAGATTGCCCCGCAGCTATCGTACCTATGGGTGTTAATGCGCCGGTCGTGGCGTCAATGGTGTACATTGAGACATCGTTCGATTCGAAATTCGTCACATAGGCGAACTTGCCCGAAGAATCCACGGCTACGGAGACAGGTTCTGTTCCTGCGGCGATCGTGCCTATAGATGTTAAAGCCCCGGTCGTGGCGTTCATGGTGTACATCGAGACATCGTTTGAGCCGGAATTCGTTACATAGGCGAACTTGCCCGCAGGATCCGCGGCTACGGAGGCCGGGTAAGTCTCCGCAGCAATCGTCCCTATCGACGCTAAGGCTCCGGTCGCGGCGTTGATCGTGTACATGAACACGCTGCCGGCCAACCCAGGCGTGATGTTCTGCGTCGCCACGTAAACAAACTTGCCCGCAGGATCCACGGCTACGGAGACAGGGACTCCTCCTGTGGCGATCGTCCCCGTGGACGTTAAGGCCCCGGTCGTGGCCTCGATGGTGTACATCGCGACGTTGAATGGAACACCGGCGCCGCCAGTCACCACATAAGCGAATTTGCCGGATGGATCCACGACCATGGACGAGGGATCGCAAAGTCCCGGACAATTTCCGTTTATCGTTCCTGTGGAGGTTAAGGCCCCAGTCGTAGCGTCGATGCTGTACATCGCGATGCTGCCATTAGCGCCATCCTCATAACCCCATGGATCCCCCTCATTTGTCACGTAGGCGAACGTGCCATAAGGTTCTACGGCGATGGACCCGGGGTAGACACCGAAACCGTTTGTTGAAACCGGTGGTCCTATGGAGGCCAGGGCCCCGGTAGTAGGGTTGATCGTGTACATGGACACGTAGCCACCATCGCCATCGCAGCCGCCATTCAATACATAGGCGAACTTTCCGGCAGGGTCCATAGCGATTGATTGCGGATCAACTGCTCCTGTCGTTATGGTGAAGGTCAACGAGTTCGAGCTACCCCCGCCGGGTGCAGGATTGAAGACTGTGACCGCCGCTGTCCCGGCTGCGGCAATGTCGCCCGCCGAAATCTGAGCGGTAAGTCCGTTAATGCTGCCATTACTAGTGGTCGGCAGGTCGCTGCCGTTCCAGCGCACGACTGAACCCGCCACAAAATTCGACCCAACTACGGTCAACTGATTATTTACCGAATCAACGAACTGTTCTCCTGCGATGGCGCAGCCTGGATCGAGAGAACTGATCGCCGGGACGGGGTTAAGGCCGCTGGTGATGGAGAAGTTCATCGCATTGGAAGTTCCACCGCCGGGCGCGGGGTTGGTCACGGTTACGGCCACCGTACCGGCTGAGGCGACGCTGGAAGCAGGGATGGCCGTAGTCAACTGCGTGGAGTCGACGAACGTGGTGGCGGGCGCCGACACTCCGAAGTTGACCGTGGAGCCTGCGACGAAATTATCTCCATTGATCGTGAGCGTGAAAGCCGCACCGCCTGCCACGGCACCGTTCGGCGAAATTGTGGTGATTGTCGGAGTCGTGCTAGCTCCGCTGGGTGGAGGCTGATTGATCGATGACTGATTCGTGCCGCCTCCGCATCCCCACACGCCGATCACCACGGCGATAACCAGTGCAACGGCACCCTGATGCAATCCGTGGACTGTAAATGATCCAGGTCGCCTAAGGGTGCGCAAATATTGCATGCTTCACCTCAGATCAAGGGTTGACGGGCTTGCCCGAATTCGCAGACATTGCGGCGAAGTGGTTTGAGGCACACGTCCGCCCCGTACGTGTCCGTCGCCCCTCATCAATGTGAGTTGCCCCGGTCGGAGTATTTCACCTTGCGAACGACGCCGTGGATCGGCTGCGACCCGAAATGCGTTGCGGCTGGCTTCTGGAATACCAGCGTGATATTCGAAAATGGCACGTTCGGCTCGTCTGTTCCTCCCGCAATACAAACCTGCAACTGTGAGAACCGCCCGAACGGTGCGATGCTGCCATTCGCGAAAACGCTGGCGGTGCTATTAATCTCAATGCGGGCGACGTAGGGTGGCGTGGTGGTGGCGGCGGGAGGGCAGTCAGTCGGATTGTAAGTGACCGTGCCATCCATCGTGATGTCGTGAGTATGCTGTGCTAAGTTGACCGCTTGGACGTTCGTAGAGCTTTGTCCAAGGACTGACAACCCCATCGTCAACGACGATGAGAAATGGGCTGTTCCGGTTTCTTTGTTCAATGTCAAACTCCAGGGCCCGTGAAGTTCCCACGCCGTGGTGCCCCCGCTTATGGGGCTATAGTCGTTAATTACGCCGCTCAAGCGCGTCGGCGTCCCATCTTGAGCCAGAGTTCCGATGGCTACCGCCAGGACCAAGACCGCTCCAATGCTTACCACCCACCACGAAGTTCTGATTTTCATAAGATCTCCTAGTTTGAAACCGGATCCTCGGCTACTTCCTCGATCGTGGATTTGCCCGGACTCGCAGACATTGCCGCGAAGTGGTTTGAGGCACAATGGTGTGCGAATGGTCTGTATATGTTCTGGTTCTGATGGTGTAGCCCTTTGAATTCAGGGGAGTTGCAGTGAACCCGCGGCACATATTCGTTCGACCTAACGCTTTTGGTGGTAGACTCCCCGTAAGTTCGAAGCCTTCTATGGAAGCCCCTCTACGAACCCGCAAGACGCGCTTCGGCGCCTTCGAGTTGGACTTGCGTTCGGGCGAGTTGTACAAACACGGCATCCGCCTGAAGCTTCAGGACCAACCCTTCCAGGTGCTAGCGCTTCTGCTGGAGCGTGCCGGTGACGTAGTTACGCGCGAGGAGCTGCATCAGAAACTCTGGGCTGCAGACACTTTTGTTGACTTTGATGCCGGTCTGAACAGCGCCATCAAGAAGCTGCGCGACGTCTTAGCCGATTCGGCCGAGGAGCCCCGCTACATCGAGACTCTGCCTAGGCGCGGCTATCGCTTCATCGCTCACGTCGAAAATGGCGACCTGCCTGCTCCGATTTCCATCGAAAAACGCCTCGCAACCGTTCCGCCCGTTGGGCCAAAGCCTGAACTTTCGAACAAACGTCGCATCATCGTGGAGGCTGCTATCGCCGGGGTCCTCATTGCTGCCGCTCTGACAACTTGGCGCGTCTTTTTTGCGCGGCCCCCGCTAACCGCGACAGACGTCATCCTTCTGGCAAGCTTCGTCAACAAGACGGGTGATCCCATCTTTGACAACTCCCTCGATAAACCTCTCGAAGTCAAACTTACCGAATCCCCGTTCCTCAGCCTTCTTTCAGAAGCTGACGTCGCCTCTACCATGCGGATGATGCGCCGCAATCCCGACGAGCGTGTGACTCAAGATCTGGGGGTTGAAATCTGCAAACGCCGTGGGCTGAAGGCACTCGTCGTGCCCGAAATTGCCGCAATCGGCAGCACCTATGTCATCACTTTGGATGCGATTGATGCGTACAACCAAAAACTCATTGCGCGGCAGCAAGTCGAGGCAAACAACAAGCATCAAGTGGTCGCTGCCCTGGGCAAAGCAGGCTCGCAGTTGCGAAAACGGCTTGGCGAGAGTCTAAGCTCTCTCCAAAAATTTGACGCGCCCCTTGACCTCGCCACCACGAGTTCGCTCGAGGCTTTGCAAGCCTACCACTCCGGGCTTACCCTCTACCGCTCCGGAAAGCGCCGGGAAGCAATCCCGTTTTTTGAAAGAGCTGTTGAACTCGATCCCCAGTTTTGCTCTGCCTATGACCTGCTCGGCAGAGCGCAACACAGCATAGGCCAAAGCCAGGAGGAGCGGGCCAGCTTCGCGCGAGCCTTCGAGCTCAAGGATCGCCGCCTCACCCAGGAGGAGAATTTTGAAACTACCGCGCTCTACTATTCGGCCATCACCGGCAATCTCGAAAAAGAAGCCACTGTCGTCCTTTTGTATCGCCAAATCTACCCGCGCAGCGTGGATGCCGCCAATCTCCTGGGCATCAACTACGCCATCATGGGCAAGACGCAAGACGCCCTGCACGAGTTCCAGTGGGCTATCGATCATTCTCCTGTTCCTTCTGCTCAGTACAATTCCAACACCAGCCAAGCGCTCATGATCTTAGGTCGCTTTGACGATGCCAAGGGAATGCTTGACCAATGGCGCCGCGGCGGATCGCTCACACCATTTCAAATCACGTTGCGTTAGGCGGCGTAAATAAATAAGGGTAGCATCTTGTGCTGATGGTTGTTATGCTGCCTGAGCATGGATAGTCTTGCCGAGCTGAGTGCTAAGTTCCATTCGGTGTGGCCCTTGTTGGACGAACGCACGCGGCGCCTCATGGCGGCCAACGAAGCGAGGGCTTTAGGCTATGGGGGAGTGAGTCTGGTGCGCCGTGCGTGCGGACTGTCGCGCAAGGCGATTTCCAAAGGCATCCGTGAAATCCA
The DNA here is from genome assembly GCA_963843265.1 of uncultured Acidobacteriota bacterium. GTDB lineage: Bacteria > Acidobacteriota > Terriglobia > Acidiferrales > UBA7541 > Acidiferrum. The sequence goes on from CAWJJR010000020.1 coordinate 11,000, forward strand.
AGAGGGCTCCGCGCCGGTGGAAGGTCGCATCCGCCGCCCCGGAGCCGGGCGCAAACTCATTACGGTGTCGGACCCGCGGCTGGTGGATACCTTGGAAGAGATGATCGATCATCAAACACGGGGCGACCCGGAATCGGCGCTGCGATGGATTTGTAAGAGCACGCGGGCGATTGCGAAACAGTTGGATCGGCACAAACATCCGGTCAGCCATGCCAAGGTCGCCCAGCTTCTGCATGGCCTCCACTACAGTCTGCAGAGCAACCGGAAGACGGAAGAGGGGCGGGACCATCCGGACCGCGACGCGCAATTCCGGTACATCAATGCCGCGGTGAAAAGATGCCTGGCGCAGGGCAGCCCGGTGATCTCGGTGGATACCAAGAAAAAAGAACTCATCGGCAACTATGAGAATACCGGCCAGCAATGGCTTCCAGCGAAACAGCCGAGGAAGGTTCAGGGGCACGATTTCCCCAGGCCCGACGTGCCGCGTGCCTATCCTTACGGCATCTACGACATCGGGCGTAACACCGGGTTTGTCAATGTGGGGACCGATCACGACACGGGAGAGTTTGCGGTGGCGTCCATCCGGGGATGGTGGCGCCGAGAAGGCAAACGGCTCTATCCGGCGGCCAGCCAGATCCTGATTACGGCTGACGGCGGGGGAAGCAACGGCTGGCGGTTGCGCCTGTGGAAACTGGAGTTGCAGATATTCGCGGATGAAACAGGTTGGCCCATCTCGGTCTGTCATTTCCCCCCTGGGACGAGCAAGTGGAACAAGATCGAGCACCGCCTTTTTTCTTTCATCTCGTCGAATTGGCGTGGCGAACCACTGCGCGATTACGAAACCGTCGTCCACCTCATTGCCAAAACGACGACTGCGAAAGGACTGAAAGTGACATGCCGATTGGACCGCAGCAAATATCCGACCGGCCGCAAAGTCAGCAAGGAAGAAATGAAGGGTATCAATCTTCAACCGAATAGGTTTCATGGCGAATGGAACTATGTCATCAGACCTCATCAGAGCTCATCAGGCTCGACATCGTAAAAGCAGGTCGATTGATACCTTTATTTATTTACGCAGCCTTACCGCATCGCCTTTTTCGAAAAGGACGGCGCGACAATCCAGCAGCTCGCTCATCAAACTTCCGGCGAGGATGCGCCCTGGGTCCATCTCCAAATGCACCTGGCATTCCTTCGCGGCGATGTCGCGACACTTCGTTCCCTCAGCGATGCTCTGGTTAGTCGGCAGAGGAAGGCCAACCAAATGGAAAACGTTGCCACGGAACTCGCCTACCATGCCGACGCGGAGACCTACCTTGGGAACTATGACTTAGCCCGCAGACTGTGCGCCCAGGCCGACGAAGCCGGGAATAATGGCGCTCTCGGACTTTTTAAGTGCGCGCACGCTCTCGGGCAGGCCGCGGACACATCCCGCGCAGAAGCACTTGCCGCGAAACTGAATGAGCTCTTCCCCGAGGACACTTTCCAGCAGAAGGTCCTCCTTCCCATCACTCACTCCACCATCCAGCGAACGCGGGGAAATCTTAGGGCCGCAGTGGACTTACTCTCGCCCGTCACTCAGTTTCCGAATGTCGTGGTCTTCTACAATCGCGCTCGCGCCTATATGGCCGCGGGAGATCAGGCCAAGGCTATCGCCGACTTCCAGACCGTCATTGACAACCCGGGTTGGCCGGACTGGGAACCGTTTGAGCCGCTTTCGCAACTTGGCCTGGCGCAGGCCTACGCGAAACAAGGCGACCGCGAGAAAAGCCGCAAGGCCTACGACGATTTCTTCGCCACTTGGAAGGATGCAGACCCAAGTATCCCGATACTTCGTCAAGCCAAAGTGGAATACGAGAAACTCAACAAAATCTCATCTGCCGCCGTTTCGGCAGCAAGGAAAGGGCAATAGCCCCGTTTTTCTGGCGTCCTCGCCAATGATGGAATTGTCTGAACTTTGAAGCTCGATTTGGTCCGCGCTGGGCCTGTCCACTCCTTGTATCGGACCGTCCTATTCTCATTCCCGTGATGGTTCAAAGGCGCAACTTTGAGATTGCCAGATTCCCTCTGAAGGCGGGAGGATCACGAGCCAACCGGAAGTTATTCCGGTCCAGAATTCCCTTACGAAAAGCCGGCGGGATGATTCCCTTTGTGATCGAAATGAGAGGTCAAGCTCAAGTTTCCAGCAAACAAATAGCGCAGACTCAGAAGCGGCTTGACGAGCTTTCTAAGCGCCGACCTGAAGTGCATCCCGCGGTCACGATTTATGTACAAGTTGTGTACAAGAAGGCGGGTTTGAAGGGCCTGAAAATGGACCTAAGCAACGCAGAATCAACAACAGACTCTTAAGCTACAGGCCCTTCCAACAACGCAGGCAAATAGTTTAACACGCCGCCGCGCTTGCACCAGGTACTGCCGTTTATGAGTATGGATCGCCCGTTCCAGCTTGCGATGGCTAAAATCTCGCGTCAGAAATCTGCTCTACTGCACGAACCCCACGTTCGGGGTTGGCGGCACGCCGCCTTCCGGCGCTTCCTTGATGGGCCCGAACTGGGCCTCGTAACGCGAAATATTCTCGCCCAGCGCCCGCAAAATGCGCTTCGCATGTCCCGGGCTGACGATCATGCTGCCCAGCAATTTTCCCTGCGTCCCGCTAGGGAAAATATATATAAAATTGAACGTGAACTCTTCCAAATTGTGATGCAGCATGACTAAATTGCTGTACTGCCCCTGCAGTTCCTTCTCGTCCGCTTTGATCTGTACTTGCCCCGGCACTGGCCGCTGCTCTTCCATCGTCGTCTCCCGTAGTCGTCTGGCCGCTTCACCCGTAATTCGAAGGTATCATAGCCTTTCGTCTCGCGCTCGTTCGCACGATGCGCAACCTGTTTGGAGTGCCTCTAAAGATGGAACAATCCGATTCAGTCCTATTGACAAGCGCCTGTATTAAGTCTAGTTTAGTATGGACATTTACTGTGGTTAACAAAAATTCAGTTACCAAGTATCATTAAATAGAATCATGCCGCCGACGTTCCCTCCTCAACTCGAAACCGAACCCGCCGCCGGCGACGCTTCCGCTCCTGCTCCGGCTTCCACGGCCCCCGCGAAGCCCCGCCACGAGAACATGCCCTCTCTTCCCGAGGCGCATCGCACCATTCCCATCTCGCACGCCGCTTCCTGGATTCGCAAGATGATCGCGTTTGCCGGTCCGGGATATCTCGTCGCCGTCGGCTATATGGACCCTGGCAACTGGGCGACGGACATCGGCGGCGGCTCGAGGTTTGGCTACACACTGCTCAGCGTCATCCTCATCAGCAATCTGATGGCGATGTTTCTACAAGCGCTTTCCGCCAAACTCGGCATCGCCACCGGCCGCGATTTGGCGCAAGCTTGCCGCGAACATTATTCGCGACGCACTTCGATCGCCCTTTGGATCGTTTGCGAAATCGCCATCGCCGCCTGCGATCTCGCGGAAGTTCTCGGATCGGCCGTGGCGCTTCAGCTTTTGTTCGGGCTGCCGCTTCTCGCCGGTGTGATTATCACCGGGCTCGATGTCTTGATCGTCCTCGCGCTTCAGGGCCGCGGCTTCCGCATCATCGAAGCATTTGTCGTTACTCTGATCGCCACTATCGGCGCTTGCTTCGCTTACGAAATATTCTTCTCGCATCCGATCTGGCGCGAAGCCGCCGTTGGCCTCATTCCTACCGCGGAGATTCTTCGCAATCGCGACATGCTGTACATCGCCATAGGCATCCTCGGCGCCACGGTGATGCCGCACAATCTCTATCTTCATTCCAGCATTGTGCAGACGCGCGCGTTCGGCTCTTCCACGCGCGACCGCCGCGAAGCGATGCGCTACGCCATTTTCGATTCCACGCTTGCCCTCGGTTTCGCGCTCTTCATCAACGCCGCCATTTTGATCCTGGGTGCCGCAGCCTTCCACACCCGCGGCATGCATAACGTCGCGGAAATTGCCGATGCTTACAAACTTCTCAGCCCTGTCCTAGGCGTGAGCCTCGCCAGCACCATCTTTGCCTGCGCTCTTCTCGCTTCCGGACAAAACTCCACGTTGACTGGCACGCTCGCCGGCCAAATCGTGATGGAAGGCTTCCTCCAAATTCGTCTGAAGCCATGGCTCCGCCGCCTTATCACGCGCTCGCTCGCCATTCTTCCCGCCGTGCTTGTCATCGGCATCGCGGGCGAAGGCAAAGTCACTTCGCTGCTCATACTCAGCCAGGTCGTTCTCAGTTTTCAGCTGCCGTTCGCCGTCATCCCGCTGATCCAATTCACTGGCGACCGCAGCAAAATGGGCGAGTTCACTAACTCCCGCGTCACTGTTGTCATCGCGTGGATCGTCGCCGCCGCTATCCTGTTCTTCAACGCCGAACTCCTCTGGCTCATCTTCCGCGGCCGATAACTCCGGCGTAACCTTCAGTTTTTTCCCGTCTCTTCTCTGCGTCCTGTGTGTCTCTTTGTTCTCTGTACAAAGTTTTTTCTTTCTTCTGTCTCCCAGCCTCGTATGCGAAAATTCCCCCTTGTCCACCGCCTCCAACTCGGCCGGCACACTCCAGCTCCGCAAACTCGTTTTCGCCGCTCTCGTCGCCCTTATTTGCACCGTGATCATTGTCGCTCTTTATCAGAACCGCCCCTGGGCGATTCCGGAAGCCGCGAAGCTTCGCAAGAACCCCATCCAATCTTCTCCGGCCGTTCTCGCCGCGGCCCGCGCCATCTATCTCGATAAATGCGCCAACTGCCACGGCCAATCCGGAAAAGGCGACGGCCCAGACGCCAACTCCTACTACCCGACTCCCGCAAGCCTGGCCGACCCCAGTCACATGAACTCCCGCACCGACGGCGCAATCTTTTACCAAATCAGCCAAGGCCGAAAACCCATGCCTTCGTTCCAAAAACGCCTGACCGAAGAGCAGCGCTGGCAACTTGTCCTTTTCATCCGCTCTCTGTCCGCCTCTTCCCCTGCGACTGCAAGCAAGTAACCGCCCAAAATAAAAACGGGCCGGCAATCGCCAGCCCGCTTTCTCCGTGAACTCTGTGCCTCTGCGTTCCGTTTTCTTTCTTTTCTTTACCTCATTACCTCTTTACTTCATTTCTTCGGCTTATGCCGTCGCCGCTTTCACCTGCGACAACGCCGCCGCCACTTCCGTCACGTCTGGCACCACCGGGATGTCGTAATCCTTCTTCCAAGCCACTTTCCCCGACTTGTTGATGATGATGATCGATCGCCCCGTGATGCCCTTGTCCGCCAGGAACACGCCGTACTTTTCGCTCATCGCCCCGCGCGGTTGAAAATCTGCCAACAGCGAATATTTGATCCCCATTTTTTCCGCATAGGCTTTGTGCGACCACACGCTGTCCACGCTCACGCCGAGCACTTCGGCGTCCAGCGCTTCGAACGGCTTCATGCCGTTCACCAGGCACACATGCTCTTCCGTGCAAGTCGGGCTCCAATCCAGCGGATAGAACACCAGCACGACATTCTTTTTCCCCGCGAAATCCGATAGCTTCACTTCCTTCTTATCCTGATTCATCAAACTGAAATCCGGCGCCGTTAGTCCTACGGAAATACTCATTTGCCGTTCCTCCCTTTTGTTTCTAGTTCCGCGAAACATCTTACCCAATCTTCGCTTCCGCCCACAAATCCCGCACCGCTCTCCTCCGCTTCCTTTACCTCTTTTCTAGAGCTACACTACGGTTCATCTGGCAATTTCCTCCATGTCCAGCGAAGCCGCTCGGCGGGTACCTATGATGCCTCTGCAGGATCTCGTCTCGCGTTACCTTTCGCTCGCCGGCGAGTTCGGCAAACCTTTCGCGCTTTCCGCGTTCCAACTTTCGGCTACCGAAACGGAGCGCCTCTTCTCGTCTTACGACGAGGACTATCACATCAGCCGCTTCTTCCATTTTTCCGAAGAGCAGGGCGAGAAATTCTCCATCAACGGCATCGCCGCCACGCACGTTTCCGTCGATCCCGAGATCAATTCCATCCTTTAAGCCGCGGATCTAACCAGATTGGTCTTTAATGAAGCAAGTTAGAGCGGCAACCGCGATTGGCGCCGCTGCAGGAAGCGGCGAACTGCGGAGTCGCGCTCAAGCCCGATGGCTATTTCGTAGGCTTTGTACGCTTCGTCGCTCGCGCCCGATTTGGCCAGCAATTCCGCGCGCGCGGCCCAATACGGCTGATACTCGCCGAGCCGCGCATCGGCCGCTGCGTCGGGCATGGCTGCAAGAGCCGCGCCGGCGCCATGCAATTCCGCAATCGCAAGCGCGCGATTGATGGCGACCACCGGCGAGCCAACAAGTGCGAACAGCGCATCGTAGAGCTGCACCACATCGGCCCAGTTATCCTGACCGATTCGGCAGCGATAAACGTGGGCCGACTGCAAGGCCGCTTCCATCTGATAGCGGCCGATCGAGGCCAGAGCGCTCGCGCGGCGGAGCAGCGCTTCCGCCTCCAGGATCATTTGCGAATCCCATAATTCCGTATCCTGCTCGGCAAGCGGCACGTATTCGCCATCTTCGGTGCGCCGCGCGCGTCGCCTGGCTTCGGCGTGAAGCATCAGGGCGAGCAAGCCAAGCGGCTCGGGTGACTCGGGCAGCAACTCGACTACCAGCCTCGCCAGAAACAACGCTTCCTCGGTGAGGTCGCGACGAACAACATCCGTCCCGCCAGGATCGGCCCAGCCTTCCGTAAACGTGGCATAGATTGCATCCAACACCGTCTCGAGCCGCGCGGGAAGTTCCTCACGCTCGGGGATCTGAAACGGGATTCCCGCTTGCCGGATTTTTTCTTTGGCGCGGACGAGCCGCTTGCCCATGGTCGCCGGAGAAGTGAGAAAGGAAGAAGCGATGGTGGCTGCGTCGAGCCCCAGCACGACCTGGAGCACTAACGGCGCGCGAACGCTGGCGTCGATGGCCGGATGCGCGCAGGCAAACATGAGCGCCAGGCGTTGATCTAGGATTTCCGATTGCTCCGCCGCAGCTTCGAGGCCTTCCGCCATTACTCGCAACTGCTCGCCCGCGATTTCATGACGGCGCCGCCCACGGATCATATCGATCATCTTTCGCCGAGCTACGGTCAGAAGCCAAGCTTCCGGGTTCTGTGGACAGCTGTTGCGCGGCCAATCGGCAAGGGCTGCTGCGAATGCCTCGGAGAGCGCATCCTCGGCGGCGGCCACATCCCGCGTGCGCGCGGCGAGAAAGGCGACAAGCTTGCCGTAGCTGCGGCGCGCGACTTCGTCCGCCGTGCTTCGCACCTGCTCGTCGCCGTCGCTCCGGGTCATATCCGTAAGCTACGCTGCGGACGATGCCGCCGTGACCCAAATGGGGCGCACTTCGACGACGCCGTGACTCGCAGCCGGGCAGCGTGCCGCCCACGAGAGCGCGGCGTCGAGATCTGGCACGTCGAGTAGAAAATAGCCGGCTAATTGTTCTTTCGAGTCTACAAAAGGGCCGTCCAGCACCTGCGATTTGCCATTCGCAACCCGCACGGTCGTCGCTGTTGTGGTCGGCTGGAGGCGATTGCTGCCGACGATCGCTCCCGCCTTCCTCAGCGCTTCGCCGTATGCGGCGTATGCCGCGACGCCTTGTTCCTGTTCCGCTTTCGACATTTTGGGCCAAGCGGCCTCGTTCATATAAAGCATCAACAAGTATTGCATTTCGAGCCTCCTCTATCGGGAACTGGCGGGCCTGATGGCCCGCTACTACAATGACGCTCTGCCACGCACGATTTGGACATTCGCCGGACGCCTTCCGAACGATTTTGCGAACGTGGGGCGACCGCATACGCGAAAAACATTCTGAAAAGATGGAACCGGGCGATCCATAGCGAACCTGGCTCAGTTCGCTGGCTGGTAGCACGCGAAAACGGTGCCATTACCAAAAGCCCGCGAACTTGTCAGCTTTAAGCTCAACTTCTCCCCGAGGCCCTCAAACATCGTCCGGCCTTTGCCCAGCACGATGGGGCTCAGCGCCATCTGGTATTCGTCAATCAGATTGTGCTGTGCCAGTTGGGAAACAATGCTTCCGCTGCCAAGAATCACCATGTCCGGTCCTTCCTCGCCCTTGAGCTTGCGGACTTCTGTGGCAAGGTCGCCCTTCATCAGCTTCGTGTTGGTCCAGGAGACTTTGTCCAGCGTTCGCGAAAATACGATCTTCGCCATCTCGTTCATGCCTTTGGCAACCGCCGGCGAGTTTTGGAACGCCATCGGCGTCGGCCAGTAGCTTGCCATAAGTTGGTAAGTGATCCGGCCAAACACCAGCACGCCGTTGCCACTGGCGTTTTCGCTGGCGAAGGCGGTCCACTCCGCATCGCGCATATGGGCCCAGCTCATGTCGCCCTTGCCGTCCACAAAATAGCCATCCAGAGACACCATATTGAAAACCACTACTCTGCGCATCGTATTTCTCCTTTTCCCCGTTGAGATGAAATTTCGAACCGGTGCTCCAGCGCCGCTTACTCCGGCTTGATGTATTTAGAATGATCCTCGGTCAACAGCGTGCCTTCGCGCACGGGGCGCACTTCGACGACGCCGTGCAAAGCGGTTGGGCTGCGCGCTGCCCAGGAAATCGCGGCGTCCAGATCGGGCACCTCGATGATATGAAAGCCGCCCAACTGCTCTTTCGAGTCGGCGTAAGGGCCGTCCAGCACCTGAGTCTTGCCGCTCGCGACGCGCACCCTGGTTGCGTCCGACGTGGGAAACAACCCCTTGCTGTCCTTCAGCACACCGGCCTTCGTCATGGCCTCCATATAGGCTCGATAGGCGCCCAGCCAGTGCTGCTGTTCGTCTCTGGTCAACTGCGGCCAGCCTGCTTCGGCCACGTAGTCCATCAGCATGTATTTCATCTCGCGTCTCCCCAAGGTTTAGCCGGCGGTTTGTGTTCCGCTATTCTAATGACGTTCGAAATCCGGCCATTTGGACAAGCCCTCAAAGATTCTTGGCCGGTCCGATTGGCATACTATCTAGATTCCACCGGCCTATAGCAATGCCCCGGCCGCAAAGTTCAGAAACGCCTCCACGGCGCAGACCAGCCACGGGTGCCAATGCAGACCCGCGGCAGCCAGAACCACGACTCCCACGACCAGCAATGCTTTTCCGATGTTCATGACAGACCTCCAAATCTCCGTCGCGCCTTTCGGCGGTATCTCGTTCTGCTACTAGAATGACGCTCGAGCCCGGCCGATTTGGACGGCTCTCGATTTCGCGGATCGCAGACTCCGCCAGCTAGTGATTTCGGCTGCGCATAGACTCCGCGGGCATTCAGCCCGGCCGGACTTCCAACACCTAAATTCCGCAACACTTCTCAAAATTGGCCGTTGTGCCGCGTCTTGGATATAATCTGTCTGCAACATTTGTGTCACAGCTCCACTTACTGCACTCCGGAGGTTACTAGATGGCTGGCTCGCCAACCCTCTTGCCTGAATCGCGGCTCGGCGCCACGCTTCGCCGCGACGCTTGGTGGGTCGAACTCGTACCCGTAATTATCCTTCTCGGCGGTTTTGGCATTTACGCCACGTTACGCGCGTTCGAAGGCGCATATTACGCATGGGGGCCGTATCTTTCGCCCTTTTATTCGCCGCTCATCGATGCGAATCATCATTGGTGGCCTTGGTCTCCCGCGCTGCTCATTCTTGGCGGCCCTCTCGGTTTTCGCGCCACCTGCTATTACTATCGCAAAGCCTACTACCGCGCTTTCTTTCTCGATCCGCCATCTTGTGCCGTCGGCGAGCCTTCCAAACGCAAGTACAAAGGTGAGACGGCCTTTCCCTTCATCCTCCAAAACGTTCACCGCTATTTCTTCTATCTCGCAATCGTATTTCTCGCGTTTCTCTGGTACGACGCCATTGTGGCCTACGACTGGAACGGCCACTTTGGCATCGGCGTCGGGACGCTCATCATGAGCGTCAACATCATCATGCTCACGCTTTACACTTTTTCCTGTCATTCTCTTCGCCACCTGGCCGGTGGCAAACTCGACTGTTTTTCCTGCGCGACATTCGGCTTGCCGCGGCATAGCGCGTGGAGCGCCGTTACTTTCCTCAACGAGCGCCACATGCTCCTCGCCTGGACGAGTCTCATCACCGTCGGCTTCACCGACTTTTACATTCGCATGGTCGCCGCCGGTGTGTTCCATGACCTGAGGCTCCTGTGACCACCAGCTACGAGACCCGCGAGCACGACGTTCTGATCATCGGCGCCGGCGGCGCAGGACTCCGCGCCGCCATCGAAGCGCTCGCTCACGGTGCGAGCGTCGGCGTCGTCTGCAAATCGCTCCTTGGAAAAGCTCATACGGTGATGGCCGAAGGCGGAATCGCCGCCGCCATGGCCAACGTGGACGCCGCCGACGGCTGGAAGCCGCACTTCAAAGACACCATGTTCGGCGGCAAATATCTGAACAACTGGCGCATGGCCCAGCTCCATGCCCAGGAATCGCCTGACCGCGTCCGCGAACTCGAGCAGTGGGGCGCGCTCTTCGACCGCACTGCGAGCGGCGCCATTCTCCAGCGTGCTTTCGGCGGCCACACCTACAAGCGTCTCTGCCACGTCGGCGACCGCACCGGTCTCGAAATGATTCGCACTCTCCAGGATCGCGGCGTGCAGCTTGGCTTCGACGTTTACATGGAGTGCACCGTCACGCGCCTCCTCACCGACGGCGGCCGCATCGCTGGCGCTTTCGCTTACTGGCGCGAAAACGGCCGCTTCATCGTTTTCAAAGCGAAGTCCATCGTCATCGCCACCGGCGGTATTGGCAAAGCCTGGCCCATTACTTCGAATTCCTGGGAGTGCACCGGCGACGGCATGACGCTCGCCTACGAAGCCGGCGCCGAACTCATGGATATGGAGTTCGTCCAGTTCCATCCCACCGGCATGGTTTGGCCTCCCGGCGTGCAGGGTCTACTCGTCACTGAAGCCGTGCGCGGTGAAGGCGGCATCCTGCGCAACAAACTCGGCGAGCGCTTCATGGAAAAATACGACCCCAAGCGCATGGAACTTTCCACGCGCGACGTCGTCGCCCGCTCGATCTACACCGAAGTCAAAGAAGGCCGTGGCACCGAACACGGCGGGGCGTATCTCGACATTTCTCACAAGCCTGCCGAATACGTGAAGAAAAAACTTCCCAGCATGTATCACCAGTTCAAAGAGCTGGCTGACGTCGATATCACCAAAGGACCCATGGAAGTCGGCCCCACTTGCCATTACGTGATGGGCGGCATTCGCGTCGAAGCCGAAACGGCTCAATCCACACTCCCTGGCCTCTTTGCCGCAGGCGAAGCCGCCGCTGGCCTCCACGGCTCGAATCGCCTAGGCGGAAACTCGCTTTCTGATCTGTTGGTTTTCGGCCGCCGCGCAGGCGAAGCCGCCGCGAAGCATGCCAAGCAAGTCTCCCCTCCCGGCCTGGCCCTCGCGCAAATCGAAGAAGCCGAAAGGGAACTGCTCGCTCCATTTTCCAATACCGGTTCCGAAAGTCCCTACGCCGTCCAGCGCGACTTGCAGAAAGTCATGCAGAGCCTCGTCGGAATTTTCCGCACCGACGAGGATTTGAAAAAGGCCTTCGCCGAGCTGGAAAAACTGAAAGCTCGCGCCGCCAAAGCCAGCGTCGAGGGCTCGCGCCTCTTTAATCCTGGCTGGCATCTCACGCGCGAGCTCAACTCCATGCTCACCATTTCCGAAGCCGTCGCGTTAAGCGCGCTCACCCGCACCGAAAGCCGCGGCGCTCATAGCCGCATCGACTTCCCGAATTACGATCCCGTCTGGGCGAAAAAGCACAACGTCATCGTCCAGGAAGGCGGAAAAATGACGCGCCGGGAAATTCCCGTCGACGAGATGCCCGACGATCTAAAGCAAATCATTGCCGAGGACAAATAATGCAGCCGCAATCGCAGCACGGGACGACGCACCACGGAGCACAAGGATGAGCGAAGCAACATTAAGGATACTTCGCGGCGAAGGCGCCGCTGGCGGCCAGACCGTCGACTACCAAGTCCCTGTGGCTCCCGGCATGGTCGTTCTCGACGCGCTCCACTATATCCAGGGCCATCTGGCTCCGGATCTCGCCGTCCGCTGGAATTGCAAAGCAGGCAAGTGCGGCTCCTGCTCCGCCGAAGTCAACGGCCGCCCGCGCCTCACCTGCAAGACGCGCATGGACGATCTCCCGAAAGATCAGCCCATCACCGTCATGCCCATGAAATCTTTTCCGCGCATCAAGGATCTCGTCACCGACGTTTCCTGGAATTATCAGGTCAACAAAAAAATCCCCGCCTTCCAGCCGAAGCCCAACACCGACTGGAAAATCTCCCAGCTCGATGTCGATCGCGTCCAGGAATTTCGCAAATGCATCGAATGTTTCCTCTGCCAAAACGTCTGCCACGTCCTCCGCGAGCACGACGCCAAGAAAACCTTCGGCGGCCCGCGCTTTTTCGTCCGTGTCGCCGGCCTGGAAATGCATCCTCTCGACGGCCTCGATCGCATTGCGCTACTCAAAAACGATCTTGGCATCGGCCTCTGCAACATCACCAAATGCTGCACCGAAGTCTGTCCTGAGGAAATTCACATCACCGACAACGCCATCATCCCGCTCAAGGAGCGCGTCGTCGACCGCTTCTACGATCCGCTCACCATGCTCTTCCGCATGTTCGGCGGTTCGTAAGGAGGCACAGACTTCAGTCTGTGCTCTTCGCGCCAGGTGGCACAGACTTTAGTCTCTGCTCCGAAATCATGTAACATGCCCTAGGCTTGCTGGAAGAAGTGGAGGACAAGCCAGCCTCACTCGTTCTGTTCCTTTACTTCCTTTACGTCCTCTACTTCCTTTACTTCCTGCATTCTCGGAGGCACCCATGCCATACCAGCTAAAATCCATCTCCAAACCCGGCATCCCCGAAGCCATCGCCAAAGCCGAGCTCTACCGCTACCTCAACGAACCCGAGGAAGCCGAATCCATTTGCCGCGATATTCTTGCCGTTGACGCCGATCATCAGCTCGCTCGCCGCATGCTCGGCCTCGCCATCACCGACCAGTTCACCGGCGCCGCCGCCGACCGCTACGCCGAAGTCCAATCCATCTTCGCCGCGCTCCGCGATCCCTACGAGCGCAACTATTACACCGGCCTTCTCCACGAACGCCGCGCCAAAGCTCAGCTGCATTCGGGTTGCTCCGCCCACATCCTTCTTCCCCTCGTCGAAGAAGCCCTCCGTTGCTTCGCCGAAGCCGAAAAAATCCGCCCCGCCGGCAATGACGACAGCATCCTCCGCTGGAACCGCTGCGTCCGCCTCCTCGAGTCCCGTCCCGAATTCCACGCCGTCCATCCCGGCCCCGAAGCCTTCGAAAACGAAGACACTCCGCCCGTCCCCGCCCGCCACTCCGCCAAGTAGCACAGCCACTCCTGGCCGTGCCGGCTCGCTTCACTCAGTTTCCTTAGTTTTTTTTCTGATTTTCTGCACTCAGGCAGGAACAATCCTGCCTCTAATACGCGTATGCTTTGAGGAACACGAAGACCACGACGCCGGTGATCGAAACGTAAAGCCAAATGGGGAACGTCCAGCGCGCGATTTTGCGGTGCATCGCGAACCGGCCCGTCAGCGAGAAAAAGAAGGTCGTCAGCACCGTCGGCAGCGCGACGATGGAAAGTGTCACGTGGCTCGCCAGAATGGAAAGGTAGAGCGTGCGCACCGCGCCGTGCCCGGGGAAAATCGTGTCGCCGTGTAGCGCATGGTTCGCGATGTAGCTGGCGAGAAAAAGGGAAGAGAACGCGAACGCCGTCAGCATGCTCGCGCGATGCGCTTCTTTGTTGCCATGTTTGATGAAATAGAATCCCACGCAGAGCGCGATCGCGCACAATCCGTTCAGAAGCGCGTTCAGCGCCGGCAAAAACATCCAGCGCCCCGCGAAATCGGCCGAAGCGTGATGCACGTACAGCAGCCAAAGGAGGAACGTCACGGCGAGCCCGCTCACCACGACGATCGCTCCCACCGCCGGCCGCGGCCGAATCTGCGTCTCTTCCATGCCCACAATTAAATCACAAATCTCTATCCGAACGGATCGCGAACCCACCACAGAGCCGGTAGCACCTTCCGCCGCGACCGCTGCGCCCGAAGATTCCGACCTGCCTCTGTAAAGCTGTTACCCTGCGAAGGAAAGATCGCCCGATCCATGCCTGAGGTTATTGCGGACCCCCGATCTTTACCGAGACCCGATAGCGCCGATAGTCTGTATAGTGGTGCGCATTCCGGTATTTTTGCTTTTCAATTTCCATGGATACATCTACATCGCTCGGCAGCCACAAAGGATTTGGAACGTCCTTAAGTTGCACTTCGCCGAACGTCACATGCTGGGTCAGTTCATCCAGTTGAATTTCCTTGTTCGGCGCCAGTAGATCGCTCCGCATTTGGATGATCTGAAAGTTCTTCTTGTCGACCCACAAGATTCCCTGCGCCACCATATCCACGTCTCCAGGTCCGGTTCCCCTCATCGTGGTTAGAAAAGTGGCTTCGCCAGGTTTCTGAGCAAACCCCAACACATACGTATCTCGTGATCCAACCATCTCCTCGCCAATGTAGCGGAACCTCGACTGCGACTGAGCGTAGCTAGAAAAACTAATACAGCTCAATGCGTAGCCGGAAGTGACCAAGAAACCCCTGTCCAGGCCTATCGGCCCCAGGCGATTCCCTTTGTTGTCCATTCGATATTCCGAGCTTGCTCCCCATGCGTAGCCGTGATGAAGGATCAAATAGTTGTCTTGAACGCGCTCCTTCGCCTGAATTTTCCCCTTTGCACTTAACCTCTCTTGTGTCACGTCTTCGTGAGCGATGAGATCACCAATGTTGCGCGCAAAATCGTCCACGCTCTCTCCCAGCCTCTCCAGGATCATGGGTAGCTCTTCTTGGTTTGTCGCAGGCTGAATGGTTTTCAGCTCGGGAATTCGCTCGACCAGTTCCGCTAGCGGCAGATCCATGTACGGATGTGCATTCTCATAATCAGGTTCTTGGCCTACAGCTGCCTTTTCTGTGCTTGCTTCGTGTGGGGATGCGAGATCCGCCCCGCCAAGCCTCTTGGCCTCAGCTTCCAACTTCTCCACAGGCCAAGGCTGCGAGTAAAACCCCTGTCGAGTGCGCGCTACTAAGCCGGGTTTTGCGACGCGGACTTCCAAACGATGGTATTCGTTAGGCTGAGAAGTAATCGTCGGATCGAAAGATAGCTCGTAGTATGCCTCCGCATCGGCAACGCATTTTCGAAGAGCCGAGGCAAGGTCGTTGCCGGGATGAAGGGCCGCCCCGCCGCTCTGCGTGGCGATTGTCTCCAGCGCTAAGTCTCGTGGCCCGACTTCACTCGGCTTGTAGGCTCCCGCTATGTAGACGTCATCGGAGGGCCTCAAGTGAACCGCGGGCGGGTCTGTAAGGCCCATTTCAAGGTCGCCCAAAGCGGAAGGGTCCAGACTGTAGAGCGTAATCCGGCTCTCTCGGAGCTGCGTCGAGACCTCAACGACATTTCCGAACACTTCTTCCTGTAACTGTCGAAGCTTTGCGCCTCGCTCGTTCTCCAAGTTGCCCAGTGGTGGCCACCCCGGAGACACCCAAAGGACAATCTTGCGACCGGGTTCCTCACGCTCGGCGGCCAGAATCTGCGCAAAGGCTTGAAGCGAAATCTCAAAACGAGCGGCGCTTCCCCAGCTGTGACTGAGGGCGGCGCTGACAGCGTCTCCATCCTGTGAAAAATCCAGCGGAGACTGGAGCCCCTTTTCAGTGAGGATAGCGACCGCAGTGGGATAGGCCAGACGGCCTCCGTCGGACTTTAGGAATTTATTAATTTCTTCAAACATGATGGCCCCCTCACGAGAGCCGATGTTCATTTCGCCGAGTACTACGGTCACCTCGATGCGAGCCTGTCCCCCATCGACAGCCTCGAATGACGTGATGGTTTGTGGCACATCGTTATCGAGGATGGTGAAATCCGACTGCTGAAGCTCCTTCATTGGCGGGCCAGACTCGGGACTAACTACGACGTCAAGATAAATTCTGTCTCCGGGATGAGCTGCCGAATGATTTTGCCGCGCTGAAATTGGGGGCGCGCACAGCAAGGGGACCAGAAGTAGGAGGCCGAGACGCGAGTTCATGGGCGTACGCTCCCTTTGTCCGAGCGAGGGCCGTCCGATCCCTGCGGCAGTACGTTTTGGATTAGCAGCCCGCCAGGAACTACACAGTTAGACGCCCTCAAGGGTACCCCGAGTTACAAGTCGCGTGCCACATACGCTGGGTCCGCTTGCGGGGTCTTTATTTTTTCCTAGGTTTTCGGCTCATCGGAATTGCTGTTTGTCATCGAACTCTATCAAGCATGATATTCTCAAGGCATGCGAATTCAATAGGGGATGAACATGCCACAACTCGATCGCATCACTCAGGATCCTGCCGTCATGGCCGGAAAGCCTTGCGTGCGCGGCATGCGTGTCACCGTCGGCATGATTGTGGGTCAGATTGGCTCCGGCCGCACCATCGAACAAGTTCTCGCCGACTATCCCTACCTTGAGCGCGAAGACGTTTTACAAGCGCTGCGCTACGCCGCCTGGCGTGCGGAAGAGCGGGAACTCACTCTGCCCAGCGCATGAAGATCTTGGTGGACATGAACCTGTCTCCCCGTTGGGTAGCTTTGCTGGTCGAGGCGGGATGGCAAGCCAGGCATTGGTCGGAAGTGGGCCGTGCCAATGCAAGTGACAAAGAGATTCTTACTTACGCGGCGGCCAACGACTGCGTCGTCCTTACCCACGACCTCGATTTTGGCGCGATTCTCGCCATCTCGCACGGGAGAAAGCCCATAAGCGCTAAGATAAGGATTGACCGTGATCTCTAGTTTCTGTACCCTGAGGGCATGAATGCCCTTGACGAAGACTGGAAAATCCTTCTGGGATTGTTCCCGCCGGACTGGGAAGTCGCGGCACGCCGAAGCGGTGCGGTCGCGCGTCTTCGTGGTTTCGAGTCCGTCCAGGAGGTCTTGCGCACTCTGTTGGTGCACGTCGGTTGCGGCTATTCGCTGCGCGAGACAGCGGTGCGAGCGAAGGCAGCTGGCGTTGCCGAAGTGTCGGATGTGACGCTGTTAAATCGCTTGCGACAAGCCGAGGGATGGCTGCAGCGCCTGTGCCAGGAATTGCTGGCGGAGAATGGAGTGGAATGGCGCGGGCCACAGTCACGGCGGCCGATCCGCGCCGTAGACGCAACCGTGATCAAAGAACCGGGCAAAACCGGTTCGCAGTGGCGTCTGCACTTCAGCCTGCGGCTGCCGGAGTTGTCTTGTGATTTCTTCCAGATCACGGCCGCCGAGGGACAGGGGAACGGCGAGCAGTTGCGGCGGTTCCCCGTAGCGGCGGGGGATATCATCTTAGCGGATCGCGGATACTCGAACCCGCCCGGAGTGGCCGCAGTGTATCGACAAGACGCGGACGTCATTGTCCGAGTGAACACTTCCTCTCTGCCGTTGTTCGGGCCCACGGGGCAGCCTCTCGCTTTGCTGCCGAAGTTGCGGAAGATCCGGGCCGCCGGCACGGTTCGCGAATGGCCGGCCTGGGTGCACGAGCAGAATCGGCGTATTGCAGGGCGTCTCTGCGTGGTGCGGAAAACTAAGCAAGCCATCGCCTTGGCGCAACGGCGTATTGCTCTCAAGGACCAAAAAAGACAGCGCCAAAGCACACCGGAAACGCGGGAATACGCCCACTATGTAATCGTCTTCACCACCCTGCGCGAGTCCGAGATGGGTGCGGGTGAAGTGTTGGAATACTATCGTTTCCGGTGGCAAATTGAGCTGGTGTTTAAACGGCTCAAGTCCATTCTAGCCATGGGCCACTTGCCCAAGTACGACGAGCAGAGTTCTCGGGCCTGGCTCTACGGGAAACTCCTGGTGGCGCTGCTGACGCAGAAGTTAGTGCGCCTCGGTTGCGCTATTTCCCCCTGGGGCTACGATCTCTGGCAAACCACCGGTGCACAGCCCCTGGCGTGAGTTCCAGTTTGCCCTGCACCAACTCCAGCAAACCGTTGCTCCCCGATTGAGGCTGGAGGAAGTCCTAACGCACTGGAATGAGATCGCCATGGCGCTGGCCGAGCGCAACCGCAAGAGGATTCCGCAGCTCAACCGCCTTCTCTTATCTTAGCGCTTATGGGAGAAAGCCCAGTGTGGTGCAAATCCGAAGCATGGACGTCAGCGCCGAACGGATGGCCGCCCAAACGATTGCAGCTCTGCGCCACCTTCAAGCTGATCTGGAAGCGGGAGCTCTCCTAACGATTGAAGCAGAACGAACACGACTGCGCATCTTGCCCCTCCGCCCCGAGGGCTGACGCCGTTTACCGGATGGCATAATCGCCGAATTCGTTTGATTGTGGACGTCCGATCAATCCCAAAGTTTTCCACAGGCGATTCGAATGGCACGTCAGTAAACACTTGACAGGATGTTACCGCATCTGGTAACATGACTTGTGATAGTCAGTCGCCAGCCCCGCCCAGCAGTTCCAGCCTCTCCGCGAAGCCTGTGTTCACTCTGCGTCTCTGCGTTAGATTCTTCTTCTCTGTTCGAGTTTGAGCTTTCAACTCTAAACCACTCTTTCGGCAACTGCCCACATCAATATCATTCCAAGGACTTTAGCATTCCTTTGTTTTCATGCTCTTACGCACTCTTTTGCACCGGCCAAAACGCTATCTCCAATCCTTTCATGCCCTTCAGCACTCTTTGCGGAAAACACCCGGGGTGGGGTACGGTCACACAGCAGATAGGGTTCCCGATTACCGCATACATGTCACGCTCAGAACACGCTGTGTCAACCGTAACCCCTTTACTTTCATGTTCTTACTCACACTTTCCGTCACCTAGGGGGGTGGGGTGTGCAGGTTCAGTTTGATCTGGCCGTTCGCCCGGCAAAGACGGCCACGGGCGGTGCCACCCCAGCAGCAGAGTCCTTCGCGGCTGGCGAGGTGCCATCGTTTGCGTTGCCCGCAGACTTGCTGGCGGGAGTGCCCATCTCAATCGCGCGCCGGATCGCGGCCAGCGGCGCATCATTATTCAAGGTCACCGTCGCCCCATCCGGTCCCACCTCGACGCCCAATTCCTTCCACATCGGCGCCAATTCCACTTGCACCGGTTTGTCCTTCCACTCCGAATACAATTTTTCCAGCACATCCAATCCCACGGCCTGGTCCGCGACTTTCAGCGCCTTCTCCAACTCCCAATCCTCGCGAATGTCTCCGCCCGCATCCAGCACGCCGCGCAGCGCGTCTTCCAATCCCTTTTTATTCTTCGTCTGCTTCCGAATCTCCACGTCCGCCACAAAACAAAAAAGCGCCCCGCCCCAATACGTTCTTCCCCAGGTGTGCGTGTGGTCGAGCCCTTCATCGCCGGGTTGCGGCTCGCCTTTCGGCATGTCGCCCACCAAGTCGTGCCACATTTGGAGAGCCGTCCAATGCCCCGCGCGGATTCGCGCAATCGGTTCGACGTACACCGCCGAACCTTCCTCGATCCAGTGGTGCTCATCCCCCATCATCGAGGGAAATGCAAGATGCACCATCTCGTGCGTCAGCATCCAATCGTCCGCAAAATATTGCGGCGAAGTTTTGCTTCCCGCAAAAATACGAATCAATCCGCCGTCTTTCCCCCACGTCATCCCGTGCCGCACGCCGCTTCCGTCAAAAGAAACCACGCGGAGCGTCAAATGAGGAACAGGGAAGCGCCCATAATAAGCAGCGACGGATTCCGCCGCGTTTTTCACCCATTGCATCACGTCCGTTTGCGAAAGCGGCGCTTCGCTCGTATCGATGGTCACATCGATCTTCGAGCCGCCAATCATCAGCGTCGAAGTCACGTCATCCGCCTTGGAAATAGAGGGGCAAAGCACAAGAAAGAAGGAGAGAGCCAAGAAAACGGAACAAGCGCGTTTGCAGAACCTCTTGTGGAGACTTTTGCGGAGACCAAGGATAGATTCCATCCGGACCATGAGTACCCGCAAACCATACTATCCCAACGGCGAAGATTCCGCGCGAACGATTTGCGTTCAATTTTAAGCGGGCGTTTTGGTTTGCGGCGCTGTTTTCCAGAAAAACTTGTCAGCCAGAGCGTCGATGGAAAAGATTCCGGGACCGGCGAGCAGGATAATCAGCGCGGCCACCAGAAAAACGTATGGCGCCGCAGCGGCGAATTTGTCCGGATCCGAAAAAATGGAAAGCAGCGCTTCGCGGTCGCCGATCACGTACGCCATGATCAAATTTATTGTCAGCACAAGCGATGCAACGCGCGAAAGCAGTCCCAGCGCCAGGAAAAGGCCGCCAAAAAGCTCGACGCAGGAAATGAAGAAAGCCATCTGGTGCGGCATTGGCAAATTCAGCGTCGTGAAATAGTCCGTAACCTTATCGAGGTTGTGCAGCTTGCCCCAGCCGCTCTGCATCAGTTGAATGCCCCAGTAGAGGCGCACAAAAAGCAGGAACGGATGCTGGAGATAATCGACGAAATGAAAAAAGGTTTCGTGCCAGGCGTGAAGAGTTGTCAGCAGTTTGTTCATGAGAGCTCAGTCGTCCAATGTTTTCTTCGCGAGATTTTGGCCGCAAGAATTTCTACGGAAGCCCGCGAAATTTGGATGCGCAACCTTACAAGAAGTTTCAATTTATCGCGCGTTGTTTTCCGGACGGCAGAACCATCCCAGTGCGGCCCACGTCTGGAACCAGGTTTGAACTTGCACAGGCCGAGCTTCCGGCGCAATTGCGCTCTTGCGGAAACCAGAGTTTACAGCGGCGGCGAGCGTTTTTCCGTCCCGCAGCGCGCTCAGGATGGCAAATTCTTCCGGCTCAATGCGGCGGAAATAAACGGAGTAGTCGATGCGATGAACAGCCAGGAAAATCTCCGCGGGTCTGAGTTTCGCGACGGCGCGCACGCGTTTGCGCTTCCGATGCTCCGCGAACGTGTTGCTGGCGAAATCTGTGTCTTCGTCTTCCTTGCGCACTTCGAGGAGCAGGTCATCGACGGGATAGCGAAAACTCAGCAGCCGCACGTACGGCTGAAGCGTGAGCTTCAATTTCGCGCCATCAGCGCTAGAAATATCTTCGGGGCGCAAAGCAGGCTCCGCTTTTCCATCGAAGGCCTCGATGTCCGCCCATTCGAGCCGCGCAATATCCAGCGCGAGAGTTTGGTTTTTGCCCGCCCATTCGGGATTTTTTCGCAGCCAAGATTCCATGCTCGAACCGAGATCGCGCAGGGTAAACGAACGCGAGGGATTCGCAATGAGGTACGCCTGCGCCACGGCGTCGAAGCGCTTTGCGCCAAGCACGGCGCGCAAGCCGGGGAAGTCCTCGCCGAGAGCGGCGAGCACGCGAAACCAATATTGACGGTTGTAAATTTCGAGCCGCTCAAAAGAAGTCAGGCGATCGTTGGGTTTGATGAAGCGCGAAGCATACCGTTTCATCGAGCCGCCGCCGGGAGCGCGCCGCTGCATTCTTTCAGACGACGTGAGCGGTTGCATCACCGCTCGGGCCATCGTGCGTTGGAGCTGCAACAATGTCATAAGGCTTTCACCCGGCTCACAAAATTTTCATTCGCGCGAAAAAACTCAGACCGCTTCCGCCAGCACGGCCGAGCGCAAGAACTTATTCGCTTTCAGCGCTTCGTCGTGAACTTCCTGGAAGCTCGGAATGCTGTCGTCCCATTCGAGAAGCGTCGCGGTATGACCGGCGCGCTGGATAGCGCGCTCGTAAAGTTTCCAAACGGGATCGATCACCGGATGGTCGTGCGTGTCGAGAATGTATTTGCGGTATTTCGAGTGCCCCGCGATATGAATCTGAGCGACGCGCTCCGCGGGAACGCTGTTTACGTAATCGAAGGGATTGAAGCTGTGATTTTGCGAGGAGACATAAATATTATTCACGTCCAGCAGAATTCCGCAGTCCGCGCGCTCGACGACTTCGTTCAGAAATTCCCACTCCGTCATTTCCGAGTCGTGGTATTCCGCGTAGCTGCTCACGTTTTCCACGGCAACGGGAATTTCGAGAAAATCGCGCACGTCGAGCACCTTTTGCGCGGTCAGGCGCGCGGCCTCAAAGGTGTACGGCATGGGCAGCAAATCGTGCGTGTAGCGCCCATCAACGCTGCCCCAGCAAAGATGATCGGAAAGCCATGGCGTTTTCGTGCGCTTGACGAGATCCTTCAGGCGGCGCAGGTGCTCGCGATTGGGTTTTTCCGCCGAGCCAAAGTACATCGAGACGCCGTGCTGCACGACTTTGTACTGTTCGAGAATTTGGTCGAGGATGTGCAGCGGCCGGCCGCCATCGATCATGAAGTTTTCCGAAATAATTTCAAACCAATCGACCACCGGCTTGCGCGTCAAAATGTGGTTGTAATGCGTGGCGCGCAGCCCGATGCCGATACCGTAATCCGTAAATCCGTTGAAGCGGTTCGCTGCCATGCGGTCTCCGAGCAGTGGAAAGACAAAAATAGAACGACAGATCCAGAAAGGCGAAATTAAAAGGACGAAAGGGCCAGCGGAAGCCACCGGCCCCCCATCATGGAACTATTCCGCGCCAGTAACCGAAGTCACCGGCAACTGGATTACTCGGGCATCTTCGAGCCGTCGGTCGCGCAGCCGCCCTTGCCCTTGCAAGAGTTCTTGCCTTTGCAACCGTTGTCGCTCGACTTGCAGCCGCCCTTGCCCTTGCAAGAGTTCTGGCCCTTACAAGCGTGCTTTTCTTTTACTTTTTTGTCAGCCTTCTGGTCCTGGTCCTGGGCCGTGGCCGAAGCCTTTGCGCCAGTGAGCAGATTCGAAGCGTGAAGGCTGGCTCCGGTCCCCGCGAGCAAGCCCGCGAGCGCCGCACCAGTAATCAGGAACTTATTCGTCTTTGTCATTTCCGTCTCCGACCTCCTGTTATTTTAATGCTACTGCTGCCCTTCCGGCGGATTGCCCGCCGTGAAGATCAATAATTCAAGCGCAAGCGGTCGTGGCCACTCGCGAACCGCGATCAGTACTTTTTTCAAGCCCGCGCATCACCGAGCTCGCGTCCCGCCAATCTCGCGGATTCTTACCCAGCCCAATTTAGACGGCCCGCGCGCGCAAAGGGTGATAAAAATCGTGAAAACATCGCGCGCGGCAAAGCGAAAAAGCCTGGCTTGGTATTCCCGGATTACGTCCGAGCGGCGCCTGTCCGCAATGCCAGAGACTGACGAGAAACCACGAAAGCCCGCAAGATGTCTGCCAGCATAATCCGGGCGCCTGTTTATTTTTTCTCCAGGGATTGCGGGAGGGCCGGAACGCAAAAAGCCTACCGGTCTGACACCCCGTCCCTCAATCCGGGGCTGTGGTATTACTGGTATCCTCCCATTGCAAGCCGCCGTCAAGCGAAAAAAACGAGAACAGCCGTGACCCGGATCACTGAGAATCGCCCGCGGCCCGGATCAGCCGTTCCTGCGCGCTTCACCATTACTTACGGCGTTTCTATCGAACTGGATGTAGCCGGAGCATTCCGGAGAGCGAACGTGGCCTCCCGGAGCGGAGTTAACCTTTGCTTGCGGTCCGTTGCAACGCGCGCGGCAATTCGAACGGGAGGCGCTTTCGCTTCGGCTGCGTTTGTGAGAACCTAGCGCGGTTAGCTGCCCACCATGGCTACGCGTCTTGATTCCCTAGTGTACCTTTCCTCGCTCCTACTCGCAGGTTCTGCTTTGCACGGCCAGAGCAAAGGGCCAAACGCGGCGAGCGAGTTGCCAACCATAAAGTCGAAGGTCAACGTGGTCCTCGTGGATGTAGTGGTAACCAAGGGGAAAAGCGAGCCGATTCCAGGATTGCAGGAGAAGGATTTTGAGATCCTGGAAGATGGCAAAAGACAAACCATCTCCTTTTTTGAAGAGCACAAAGAGGCAGTACCGTCGCCGGTCCATTTGCCGCCCTTGCCGCCGAACGTTTACGCCAACGAGCGGGTAATTACGGCATCGGGTTCAGCGAATGTTTTGTTGCTGGACTGGCTCAACACCCAGCCGCGGGACCAGCCCTATGTATGCGAACAGATCATTAAATATCTCAAGGCGATGCCCCCAGGCACGCGCATGGCGATTTTCACGCTGGTGTCGCGACTGCACCTGGTGCAAGGGTTCACGTCCGATCCCGCGGGGCTACTGGCGGCGGTTGAAAGCGATAAAGAGGGAGCAGAAACCCAGTCATCGCCGCTGCTTCCGACGGCCCAACAGAATGCGTCGGAGCAGGGGATCGTCGACTTAATGATTATGAATCAAGCGGCGCCTTCCGCAGTGGAAGCCGTACGGCAGGAGATGGCGGCCTCGACGGATTCCCAGATTGATGCGAGGATCAAAATTACGTTGCGCGCGTTGCAGCAGCTCGCGCGATTTCTTTCCGCAATTCCGGGCCGAAAAAACGTGATCTGGTTCTCCGGATCCTTTCCGGTGAGTATTTTTCCGGATGCGGACATGCCGCGCCAGTATCAGAGGGAGATTGAACAGACCGCGGACGCATTCACCGCAGATCAAGTGGCCGTTTACCCTGTGGCAGCAGCGGGCCTTGTCGGAGAAGCTGCATTCGACCCGACGATGGGATCCACCAGGCGATCTCAGAGAGTGAACTTGGGGCAGGGCGACTCGAATCAGCTGACCAACCAAATTGCCATGGAGACGCTGGCGAAGGATACCGGCGGCCATGCGTTTTACGATACCAATGGATTAGCGGACGCGGTGAGTCATGCCATAGACGACGGGTCGCACTATTACACGCTGACGTATACGCCGACGAACATGAAGATGGATGGAAAATACCGGCGCATTGAAGTGAAAATCGCCGGCGGCAAGTACAAGCTGGACTACCGCCGAGGATATTATGCCGGTGACGCCAAAAATGAGCTTCTGGCGGATCAAACACCCGAGGGCGATCCGCTGCTACCCCTCATAACCTTCGGGATGCCTGATTTTGCGCAAATTTTCTATAAGGTGAAGGTTCAGCCCACAAGCCCGCAACCGGGGCCGAGCGCGGCGCGAGTCGGCAGCAACGCGGGTTTGACGGGGCCAGTTACGCGCTTTGCGGTGGATTTCGGAATCGCCGTGCAGAATCTACGGCTCGAGGCTGGGCTTGATGGAGTACGTCGCGGCCACATCGAGGTCATGGTCGTCGCTTACGGTCGCGATGGCAAGCCGCTGAACTTGACCAAAGCGAGATACGGGGTGGCCCTTCCACCAGGTGCCTACGAGGATGCCTTGCAGGAAGGCCTTCAGGTGCACAGCGAGATCGACGTTCCCGACGGCGAAATGTATCTGCGCACCGGAGTCTATGATCTAAATGCGCATAATGCCGGGACGCTGGGAGTTGAATTGAAAGAAGCAGCAGTCACTGGGGCGCCCGCGAGGTAGGCGCGCCACAAAGAGCTTTAAAACTCGTGCCCTCTGAACAGAAGCGTTTGGCAGCCCCAACGCCAAGAGCAAATGCGCAGATGCCAACTCCACCGCGTCTCTGTGCCTACTGCCTGGATTCTTGAAGATAGATCCAATACATGAGGAAACGGCAGAAAAGAGAACAGAAAGACCCACCCTTTCAAAAACCAAAAACGAAAGGGTCGGCCACTCCGAAAAGAAAAGACAAATTCAAAATCGTTTCGGGGAGTTTGGGGTGTCCCACCCGCCGGCCGTCCCCGAGGTCAAAACCAACTGTACAGGCTTGCCGCCCGCCAGGCATTTGCTTTGTTGAAGGAACCGAGAACGTCATATAGACAGCCGTCGCCGTTGGGCTGTCCGTGGGAGACTGCGGCTTAATTGGTCTTGCAAAAGCGCAGTTACACGCTTCGGGGTGTTCAATTTTGCTCAAATCGCATGTGGTCAATTTTAGTCATCTAGACGGGTTGGTTGTATCTCTCTACCATTGGTGACCGACGGACTAGCTTTACAGATTTGATTGGAGGAGCAGACCCGAATGCCGAGTAAGCGTAGTCTCGGTGTCAGCCGCACATATCTCCGCAAAAAGTTCCGTACACAGATGACATTTCGGAATTACCGAGACAGAGAGATCATCTTTTCGCAAGGAGATCCAGCCGATTCTGTTTTCTACATCGAGAACGGGACGGTGAAGCTTACGGCGGTCACTACACGCAAGAAAGCTATCATCGCCATCCTACAGCGAGGCAGCTTTTTTGGCGAAGGGTGTTTAGCAGGGCAGTCCCGGCGGATTTGCACGGCGAGGGCCATTGGACAATCCAATGTCATTCGACTGCAAAAGGAGAGGACGGTTCGCACGCTCAGAAGAGACTCGCATTTCGCATCGCTGTTCGTTGGATATTTGCTTTCACGGGTTGTTCGAATCGAGGAAGACCTGATAGATCAATTCTTCAATTTTAGCGAAAGGCGACTGGCGCGCGTTCTGATGTTGTTTGGGGAAATAACCAAGGAATCGAAGTCGGATTCCGCCCTGAAGGTGAGCCAATCGACCCTGGCGGAGATGGTTGGTACCACCCGCCCAAGGGTAAGCAAATTCATGAACGAGTTCAAGAAGAATGGCTTGGTCAGCTACAACGGGGGCTTGAAAATAAATAAAACACTGCTCACCGCGTTCCTGGAAAATCGCCCGATGTCCGTCAAGAAATCGTAGACCCAGGGAGAGGGCTCTGGCTTTCAGCGCCACGGCCGCCGAACCGCGCCCTGAGGCAACGGAAGCATGACATGAAAAGAAAAGAACCGACGCTAGAGTAAACGTCCTCCGTCGCCGGGCCCATTTACGGTGCCGCAGCCGGGCAGCGATGCATCCTTGTTGTCGGTGGTTTACGAAACGAGCCGCACCCAGACCGGAGGCTTTTGGCGGTTGAGGCCCTGGAAAAAAGTCAAGTAGCGATAATCAGAGGCCGCGTAAACGTGCCCAAAAAGAAAGAAAAAGAATCGGACGCCGCACTACTGGCCCGCTTGAGAAAGGAGCTTGCGAAGCCCAAGCTTTCGAAGTCAGTCAGAGAAAAGGCGACGAAGAAACAAATTGCATCATGGAAAGCAGGTTAGTTGAACTTCGAAAACACCGTTTTCAGAGATCAGTGGGCAGTGAGTGTGAATCAGAGTTCGCCATGATGGATTGTGTTCTTGCAGGTTTGGCGCTGGACGTGAGTACATGGCGGGCGACGCAGTGTAAAGGACGTCTTGGGCGCGAACGTTTTATGGGCACGGATTTTGTGTTATGGGCCATCCCTCCAACGGCGTTACGGGCAATACGATCTGCACTTTGCCGGGTTCCGCCATTAGCGGCGGCGGCGGTTTCTCGATAGGTGCGCGCAAGAAATCTGATTCCAAGAGTTTTTATGAGGTCTTAAAGTAGGCGATGACGAAGAGGAGGCCGAGGAGGGAATCGGTGCCCGCGAAGACCAAATCGGAATGGTGCATGCGGCTTTGCGCGACCAGGGTGAAGACGGCAGCGGCGTAGGTGGCTTTCTCAATCACGGAGGGAATCATCAGCGGACGGTAGCGCGACGGATTCGTGGCGATGAAGCAGAAGGCGACTTGCCAGGCGAGAGCGCAGCCCACGAAACCGTAGTAGAAGCCCGGGTGTGTGATGGGAGGCGGATCCTTTTGGCCGATGAGGTTGAACATGAAATAGAGCGGGGTAATGACGAGCAAGCCCCAGATGCCTGCAATCCAGAAGACAATTTTCGCGAATTTCACGGCTCCTCCTTGTGCCCGCGAGGCCGGACTAAGTGAGCTTCGATAAATGGCAAGAGTCGCAACGGAGTTCAGTCCTTTTTCCCGAACCTTGAATGGGCAGCCTCAATGAGCCACTGCTTCAAGACCATCAGATAATGGGGATTCACATTTTGAAAGCAGACGCCGATTCCCTGAGCTGGGTGAGCGTAGACTACAACGCCGTGGGATTCGAAGAATTTTCCATTCGAGTAGACTTTCAGAAAGATTGCAGTGCCTTTTTCGAGGGGATCGGGCATTTCCACGAAGCAGCCGTAGAGGCTCAGCTCGATGATTTTGGCGGAAATGCCGGCCTTGGCGTCCTTTTGAATCAATTCGGCTGTCGCAGCGAACGGATACCTGGGAGTTCGCCGGCGCTCATCTTCCACGAATCCACCTCGGATGGCAGTTGCGGGATTCTATCGCGACTTTGCAAAATCTGAAGCCGAAAAAGAATATGGAACAAACGGGGCGAAAATAGGGGAGAAAGTGGCCAATAACGGTGACAAAAGCGCTATCTAGGTATTTTTTACACAAATAAAAGAACCTTCGTACTATTCAAGTTCTTCGCTCTACTGCCGATGATACGCAGGTATGCCAAACCTCTACTTTTGCCAACCACACGCGAAAAATCAGGGGATGTTGAGAGCGGTGCTCTCCGTGAATGAATGCGATCAGGTGGTCAGCAAACATTCGGCCACGTTTTTTGGAGAAAGCTTTCCCATCTTAGGCGATGGGCAGGCCGGGGCCAACGATTTCGCCGTGCTAAGTGTTGCGGCGAATGAAACGACCGGGACGTGGCGCCCCGGGTATTACAGGCTCAACTCGGAACTTGCCGAACTGAATGACGCACTTCGCGAGCTCCAGAGATAGGCTCGACTATTCCGTCGCTTTATCGTATCCGAACAACAGCACGAATTACCAACTCTCCGTATTTTTTGCTTCGCCTCAAGCAAAAGCGCCCTCCCGTTTTGCATTTGTGCCATACATCGGGGCAGAGCCAGGGCTGAGTTTCTCTTAGGTAATGCAAAGAACCGGTGCGAGGGGGATGCGCCCGGTTGAGCTAAGAACCGGCGACAAAACTATTACACATTTAGCGTCCCTTTCCGTACAGATATACGCTACCCTCGCGGAGCAATGATAATGTTGTGCTTGCCTAGCAGCATCGTCATTCCAGGCACTCACGCACACAAATAGTTGATCGATGGAGAGATCATGGAATTAGCGGCCGTACAAGAAGCACGTCCCTGGGAACGCCCCTTTTGGAAACCAGTGCGTGGCAAGGAAGGCGTCTTCGCGTATCTCGTTCTTATTCATGTGCTTGCAGTGATTGGATTGATTCTTTTTCCAGTGCCGAACTTGAAAGTCCTGGGATTGGCGATTTTGTTCATCGCTTTCGGGGGGCTCGGCACAACGGTTTGTTATCACCGCATGTTGGCGCACAAGACGCTGAAGACCAACACGTTTGTGGAGCAGGCTCTGATCTTTTGGGCGGTATTCAATGGGTCGGGCCATCCCGCGAGTTGGGTTGCGTATCACCGGCTGCACCATTCGGTGACGGATACGCCGGACGACATCTCGAGTCCGAAGCAAGGGGGATTTTGGTGGGCGCATTTGCGCTGGCTCTATCAGACGCAGCCTGCGGATAAGAAGCGCTGGGCGCCGGAACTGACGCGGGGGATGTATACGGCGTGGGGCAAGCTGGAAACGCCGGTGATTATTCTTTCGATTTTTTCCGGATTGCTGCTGGGACTGGGCTGGATGGGATTCTTTTGGATTGGCGCGATCCGGCTGGTCTATACGCTGCACATGCAGTGTTTCGTGAACAGCCTTACGCATCTCGGACATGCCAAAGAGGGCGTCGAGGACTCGAGCATGAACGTGTGGTGGCTTGGGCCGTTCCAAATCACGGCGTGGGGAGAAAATTGGCACGCGAATCATCATTCACATGCGGGTTCCGCGCGGCTTGGGCTGCGCTGGTGGCAGACGGATATCGGTTGGTACTTCATTTGGACGCTGGAACGCATGGGTTTGGCCCACAGCGTGAAGCGGCCGCGCATTTCGTAGGGGCCGATTAGGCTTTACTCGCCAAAAAACACACTCGACGCGATGTTATGATGGTCGGGTGTACGCACAAAAATTCAAAGTGGATGTCGTGATTCGCGAGGAGAGCCGCGCCTGCCCGCTGGACTGGCTCGATCAATTTTGCATGCGCAATTTCACGAATTCGGCGGATTTTGACGATACGCTGCCCGTTGCTGACGGCGCTGTGGAAGCGAGTTTTCGGTTGACGCCGGAGCGTTTTGCCGAGGGCTTGGGAGCCTGGCTAACGCAGCGGGGCAAAGGCGAGGGTGGGCCGGTTATCGTGCGGGTGACGCGGGAATAGCGCGGTTTTTAAGGGATATCTGGATCGCACGAGGGTTGGGCTGAGAGATTGAAGTCGTCAGGCGGCGGAATCGCGCTTTTCGCCGCTGATGGCGGCGCGGATTGCTGGGAGCGCGGCGAGGGCGGCGGCTGCGCCTGCGGCGACCATCTCGGGCGTCCTAGTGAAGTCATCCCAAACGAACGGAGTCACGTCGGGCTCGATGATGACGTCCGCTTGCTGACGCCAGGTGATGTCCGTGTGACGCTGGATGATGGTGAAGGAGCGGCTAAGGACATCGGTGAAGGTGCGTGGCTGCTCGATGTTGCCGGCTTCGAGATAGACGGCGATCACAATGTCCGCGCCGAGAAGGAGAGCGCCTTCCAGGGGAACGGGCGCGGTAAGAAATCCATCCACTAAGGTGCGCCCCTCATATTGAATGGGCACGAAGAGCCCTGGATAGGCGCACGATGCTCGCAGCGGCGGGCTAATGGGGCCGCGCGTGTAGTAAACGGAGATGCCGGCGTTAATGTCGGTCGTGGCGATGGCGAGGGGAGTGGAGAGTTCTTCGAATGTTTTAAAGCTAGTAAAGCGGGCGAGGAATTTTTCCAGACGTTGGTTGGTGGCGAGGCCGAGCCAGGAAGGCGTCCAGCGGCCGAAATCGGTGAAGCTGGTCGCGGCGCCGATGCGCTCCATTTCATCGAGCGGAGTGCTCGCGCAATACGCCGCGCCGATTAGAGCGCCGACGCTCGTGCCTGCGACCACGTCGATGGGAATGCCGGCTTCGCGGAGAATGCGCAAAACGCCGATATGAGCGATGCCGCGAGCGAATCCGCCAGCGAGGGCCAGGCCGATGCGCGGGCGTTCCGCCGGTTTGCTTTCTTCCGGCTGGGCCAGAGAGCGCAGCCTTTCTCTGGCGGATTGCAGCCAGCCGATCGCATCTTTCACTTTGCGTGGGCTCATCCTTGCCATACTTTAACGCGCACACCGCGCTGGAGCCATAGTTCGTTTGACCAGGGGATGGCGGTTTTGTAACCTGTCCTCTCGCCTCGATATTTAGCGAAGGTTTCGGAAAAGGCAGGCCATGAAACGTCGAATCGAAAAAGCAGCGGTGCTGGGCGCGGGGACCATGGGTTCGCGTATCGCGGCGCACCTGGCGAACGCGGGGCTGCCGTGCATATTGCTGGACATTGTTCCGCCGGATTGGAAGGCTGGTGCGGCGGCTGGGGACCGCGACAAGATTGTGCGCGCGGGGCTCGAGGCGGCGAAAAAATCGAAGCCCGCGGCGTTTTTTGTTCCGGCGCTGGCGGAAAAAGTGTCCATTGGAAATTTCGAGGATGACTTGGCGCGCTGCGCGGAAGCGGACTGGATCATCGAAGTTGTGGCGGAGAACCTCGAGATCAAGAGGAATTTGTTGTCACGCGTGGCGCAATTTCGCAAGCCGGGCGCGATTGTTACGACCAATACTTCGGGATTGCCGGTGCACTTGATCGCGGAAGCGATGAGCGAAGAGTTTCAACAGCATTGGGCGGGGACTCATTTTTTCAATCCGCCGCGCTACATGAAGCTGGTGGAAGTCATTCCTGGGCCGAAAACGTCGAGCGAAGTGATGGAGACACTGAGCGAATTTTGCGACCGGCGGCTCGGCAAAGGCGTGGTCATCGCGAAGGACACCCCGAACTTCATCGCCAACCGCATTGGAACATTTTCAATGCTGAATGCGATTCGGCTGATGATGAAGCTCGGGATGACGATTGAAGAGGTGGACGCGTGCACCGGGCCGGCGGTGGGCTGGCCGAAGTCGGCGACGTTTCGAACGGCCGATCTGGTCGGGTTGGATGTGCTAGCGCACGTGGTGAAAAATATTTATGAGACCGCTCCGAACGATGAGTCGCACGAAATGTACAAAGTGCCGGCGCCGGTGGAGGAGATGATCCGGCGCGGATGGCTGGGCGACAAAACCGGGCTGGGCTTTTACAAAAAAGTGAAGGGCGAAGGCGAGAAAGAAATTTTGGCGCTGGACCTAAACACGATGGAGTACCGGCCGCGGCAGAAAGCGAAGTTTGCTTCGCTGGAAATGGGAAAAGGGATTGACGATACGCGAGAGCGGCTGCGCGCGCTGGTCGGGCCGATTCTCGAAGGGCAGGAGGGCGACAAGGCGCGGCAGTTCATCTGGGGCGGATTGTCGGAGATGTGCTTGTATGCGGCGCGGCGCGTGCCGGAAATCTCGGAGAGCATTGTGGATGTGGACCACGCGATGCAGTGGGGATTCGCGTGGGAGATGGGCCCTTTTGAAATGATGGACGCGATCGGCGTGAAAACATTTGCCGCGCAAGTGCAGAAAGAAGGGCGCGCGGTTCCGCCGCTGGTGGAGAAACTATTGTCGAGCGGCAGGAAGGGATTTTACGAGTCGGAAAAGGGCAAAGCCACCGTGTTCGATGTTATGAGCGGGGGCGCGATGGCGCTAGAAACGGCGCCAGGCGTGATTATTTTGAAATCGCGGAAAGAGGCGGGCCGCGAAATCGAGCGCAATTCCGGAGCGAGCCTGATCGATCTCGGCGACGGCGTGGTGTGCTGCGAATTTCACGCCAAGATGAACGCCATTGGCGCGGATTTAATCGCCATGATGCACAAGGGATTGAAGCGGTTGGACGCGGATTTTGACGCGATGGTCATTGCCAACCAGGCCGTGAACTTTTCTGTTGGAGCGAACTTGATGCTCATGCTCGTCGCGGCGCAGGAGCAGGAGTGGGACGAGCTGCACCTGGCCGTGAAGCAATTTCAGAATGTAAATCTCGCTCTAAAATATGCGCCTAAGCCGGTGGTGGCGGCTCCGCAAGGAATGGCGCTCGGAGGTGGGTGCGAAATCAGTTTGCACGCCGCGAAAATTCAGGCGGCGGCGGAAGCGTATATCGGGCTGGTGGAGGCGGGCGTCGGTTTGATTCCCGGCGGCGGCGGAACGAAGGAGATGCTCATTCGCGCGAACGAGCACGCGGGGGGAGGCGAGGATTTGGATTTGTTTCACGCGATGAAGCCGGTGTTCGAAACGATTGCCATGGCCAAAGTGGGCACGAGCGCGGAAGAATGCCGCGGCCTGGGATTTTTGCGTCACGAGGATGGCGTTTCGATGAATCGTGACCGTTTAGTTGGCGATGCGAAAGAAGCGGCGCTGGCGCTGGTGCGCGGCGGGTACAAGCCGTCGGCGGCGAGCTGGCAAGAAGGCGCGCAGGCCACGCAGATCAAGGTGCTTGGCGAACAATTCTTAGCTGGCGCGAAACTCGTGATTCACATGATGCAGCGTGGAGGATACATTTCGGATTACGACGCGCACGTCGGCCGCAAGCTGGCGAACATCCTGGCGGGCGGGCCGCTAACCTCGCCGCAATTTGTGAGCGAGCAGTACGTGCTGGACCTCGAGCGCGAAGCCTTCGTTTCTCTGTGCGGCGAGAAGAAAACCCAGGAACGCATCGCGCATACGCTGAAGACCGGCAAGCCGCTGAGAAATTAAAAGGGCAATCCGCCGTGTGTTTCACGGACTGAAGAGACTAAGCCACTGGCACCGAGAAGTGTTCGTGCGCGATGCGAAGTCTGCCCGAGGCGTCGCGGTGCAGTACGTGAGTGGCGCGCACCGTTTCCAGTTTCTCCGCCATGCGTTTGCCGCCGATGTCGCGGCCCGTGGCCTGGAATTGAAACGTGTAACTAGCCACGGCGGCGTCGCTTCCGCATAGCACGACGTCGATGGGGCTCAACTTCAGCTCCATGCGCGTATCCGGATTGAAATATTCGCGGGAACGGCGCATCGCTCCAAGCCT
The DNA here is from genome assembly GCA_963843265.1 of uncultured Acidobacteriota bacterium. Classification (GTDB taxonomy): domain Bacteria; phylum Acidobacteriota; class Terriglobia; order Acidiferrales; family UBA7541; genus Acidiferrum. The sequence continues at coordinate 44,825 of CAWJJR010000020.1, forward strand.
GCCCGGCTCGCTGCGGCCCATGGCAATTTGGAACACCGTGCTGCCCGCAGCATAAAAATCGTTCAATTCGTGTTCGGACTTGGCCAGAAAGGTGGTCCAAAAAAGCTCGACGGCCTTTCGGATGTCTTCCACCGTCAGTTTCGTTTCAACCGAGGACATCAGAGGCTCCCAAGTGGAATCGCCTGCTTTCTTACTGATTACTTTACGCGAGAGCGGCGAACTTCGAAACGGCGGCCAAATGATTGTTGCCGAAGGGATTACGGGCCGGCCCTCAAGACCGCGCATCGAATAGCGAACAGAAACGGATAAATCCGTACTACAATAGCGGTTTCGACCGAGCCGATATGGAATGGCTTCGTTGAGGAGGCGTGATGCACCGAGCCGCACTATTGCCGCCGCGGGAAGCCGCCAGAATTCTGGGAATCAGCTATCCAACGTTGAAGCAGTGGATCTACCGCGGGAAGATCAAAACGGTCAAGACGCCGGGCGGCCATCATCGCGTGCCGGAGAGCGAAATCGACCGCATGATTCCTAAATCGTTCGACCGCGGCGACGTCGTGATGCGGCGCGGTAATTTCCGTAAAATCAGCGGACGCAATCAGCTTATAGGGCGCGTAATTGCCGTGAAATACAGCGGGCTGCTGGCGCAGGTGACCATGGCCATCGCCGAGCAGCACATTACGGCGATCATCACGGCGGACGCGGCGAAAGAGATGCGACTCAAGCCGGGAGAGAGGGCGGCGGCGCTGATTAAATCCACGGAAGTGATGATTTTGCGGGTATGAGAAGCCAAGCGATTCGTGAACGGCGGCAGGTGAATTATCGAAAAACGAGCTGGCTCAGACCGTTTCTGGTTGAGACGTTCCTGCTTTTCTTTCTCGCGCAAAATGGCGCGAGCGCTGCGAACCAAGAAATCCGCGTCGCTGCTGCCGCGGACTTGCAATTCGCGATGCAGGACCTGGCAGCACAATTCGAAAAAAGTACCGGAACAAGAGTGGACGTTAGCTACGGTTCGAGCGGGAACTTCTTCGCGCAATTGCAAAATGGCGCGCCGTTCGATCTGTTTTTTTCTGCGGACATCGAGTATCCGGAGAGACTGGAAGCAGCGGGGTTCGCCGAACCGGGGACACTTTACGAGTACGCTGTGGGACGAATCGCGATCTGGATGCCCGCGGACGCTAAGGTGGATCTCATTCGCAAGGGATGGAATGCGTTGCTGGACCCGAGCGTGCAAAAAATTGCGATCGCTAATCCGGAGCACGCGCCGTACGGCCGCGCAGCCGTAGCGGCGTTGCAGAAGGCCGGGCTCTTCGAAAAAGTGAAATCCAAACTGGTCTACGGCGAAAACATCTCGCAAGCAGCACAGTTTGCGCAATCTGGAAACGCGCAAGCGGGCATTGTGGCCATGTCGCTTGCGCTCTCTCCCGGAATGAAAAGCGGCCAGCGGTGGGAAATTCCGGCGAACATGTATCCGCCGATCGGGCAAGCTGCGATTCTGCTGAAAGGCGCGCAAAACCGGGACGGAGCGGGGGCATTCCTGGAATTTGTAAAAACCCCGGCCGGACGCGCAACGCTCGCAAAGTACGGATTCACGTTCCCAGCGGCCGTCGAAGCGCCCGCTAACTTGGGGAAGAAATAATCATGGGTCCCCTACTCCTTTCCCTTCGGCTCGCTCTGTGCGTTTCCGCAATTCTTCTTGCGGGCGGACTGCCGCTCGCGTACTGGCTGGCGTATTCGAATTGGCGCGGCAAATTCTTGCTGGAGGCCGTAGTAGCAATGCCCTTGGTTCTGCCGCCAACCGTTTTGGGATTCTACGTGCTTCTCGCGATGGGCCCGCGCGGCCCGCTCGGGAAATTGTGGGAAATGTTTTTCGGCCACGGCCTGGCTTTCACGTTCGAAGGGCTGGTCCTTGCTTCCGTGCTCTACAGTTTGCCGTTCGCGGTCCAGCCGCTCATCGCGTGCTTCGAATCCGTGGATCGCAAACTGCTTGACGCTTCCGCGGTGCTTGGCGCCGGTCGCCTTAGAACATTTTGGTGCGTCATCCTTCCGCTCTCGGTTCCCGGCGTCGTGACGGCGTTCGTCCTGAGTTTCGCCCACACCATGGGCGAATTCGGCGTTGTCCTCATGGTTGGCGGAAATCTGGCGGGCGTGACGCGGACCGTTTCGATCGCTATTTACGATAAGGTGCAAGCACTGGATTACGCTGGGGCGAATCGCATGGCGCTCGTATTGCTTGCCATTTCTTTCAGCGTCCTTACGGTGGTCTACGCTCTGAACCGTCGAGTAGGGCGCCAAATTGGACGCCGTTTCCTGTCGCCATGGGCAGCGAGATAGTCGCTCCGCAGCTCGCAGCGCGGCTGCGCTTGCAGCGTTTCCCCGCGGGCTCCCCTCCTTTTGTGTTGGACGTTTCGCTGGAAGTTCCTCCAGGCATTACGATTCTCTTCGGCCCTTCTGGCGCCGGAAAATCCACCGTGCTGGATTGCATCGCTGGATTGGCGCGTCCTGATGCGGGCCGCCTCGTTGTTGGCCGAGAAGTGCTGTTCGATTCGGAGGCGGGCGTGAACTCTCCGCCTCAATCGCGCCACGTCGCCTATGTATTTCAATCGCTGGCGCTTTTTCCTCACATGACTGCGGAGCAGAACGTCCTTTACGGACTCGACGCATTGCCGCAGGAGTCGCGCTCCGAACGCGTGCGGGAAATCTTGAAACTTTTCCGCATCGATAAACTCCGCGCACGCAAGCCGACGGAAATCTCGGGAGGTGAACGCCAAAGAGTCGCGCTGGCGCGGTCGCTCGTGACGCAGCCGCGTGTCCTGCTGCTCGATGAGCCCCTGACCGGACTGGATCCACCACTGAAGGCTTCCATCATCGAAGATCTGCGCGCCTGGAACGCGGCGCACCGAATCCCGATTTTGTACGTGACGCACACCCGCGAAGAGGTGGACGCGCTGGGCGAGCGCGTCCTCGCAATGGATCACGGACGCGTGGTGAGCGAGGGGACCCCCATGGAGGTGCTCGAGGCGCCGCGGCGCGTGCGGCTGGCGCAGTCCGCCGGCTTTGAAAATGTGCTCAGCGGAATCGTTGTGGACTTGCGCGTGGAGGATGGCGTGATGCGCGTGCGGCTCGGCGAGAGCGCTTGCGAAATTGAGGTTCCCCTGGGCTACGCGGCGGCTGGAGACCGCGTGCGCATTGCCATTCGCGCGGGCGACATTTTGCTCGCTACGGCAAAACCTGAAAATCTAAGCGCACGCAACGTCATTGAAGGGCGCATCCTCGCGATGGAACCACGCGGCACGCTGGTTCGCGCCTGCGTGGATTGCGGCGTGGAATTCATCGTGCATCTGACGCCGGGAGCTACGAGATCTTTGCAGCTATCGGAAGGACGCCGCGTGTGGCTGGTGCTGAAGACGCACTCATGTCATTTCGTCGAGGATTGAATCAGCGTCGGTCCGCAACTGACAATCTCTCAGGATTTCGGTTTGCTCGCGGTCGCCGCCGCAGCCGTAGGCTCGGAAAATCTAACTTCGGCGGCTTCCAGCGTGTCGCCTTTGGGCTTGGCGTGAATCACGACCCGGTCTCCCACCGCTAAATCGGAGAGTTTCGCGGGCTTATCCACGCCGCCGCTTCGCATCACAAAAGTGGTCGCGGCAACAAGCTTGACCTCGACGGAACTGCCATTGGCGGTTTTCACTGTGACCGAATCGGCGCTGGTTTTTTCGACCGTGCCAATCACATGTTTGAAGTCGCCGTGGGCCAAAGCCGCGGCAACGAGGAAGATAAGAGAAAAGAGAAGGGCCAAAGAGCGCAGTTTCATTTTTATCTCCAAACGAGCCAAGACCGAAACGACCCAGCCCTTATATTATTCCACAACGCTCTCTCATACGAGGGGACGCAGTTCCGTCGGACGATTGCGAGGGCGCCGTCCACGATCCGCGCTCGCATTCCTAATGGTGAGGAGAGTCCGGCTTGGATGCCGGCGCAGAGCCGTTCAAGAAATCGTCCTCCTGTTTTTCTTCTTGCCGGTCTGCAGGGCTCTTCGGATTATTCTCCTCCATCTCCATGCGCTCCTCTTCCGTCAATTGAGGAAGGTGGCGAATGAAGTGGACGAGCTTCCAGCTTTCGTCTTGCATCCCCGGCGTTGAGAACGCGGGCATACCGGTGAACCGGACGCCATTTTCGATTACCCAGAAAAGTTCGCCGTCAGAAAGTTTCTGCGTTTCGGGCTCACGAAGATCGGGCGGCTTCGGATAAAGGCCCCTGCCGATCATCGTGTCGCCGCTCCCGTCGTTTCCATGACAGATGGCGCAGTGGTCCGCGAAATGCATGCGGGCTTCGCGAAGGTTTTCCGTGGTGACGGGGATCGGATTCTTCAGCGCCTGTGCGGAAGCCGGAATGGCCAGATGCCGCGCATCGCGAGCCATCATTCTCTCGAGGACCGTGGGCGTGGCGCGCGCGCTGAGGCCATTGTGAAAGATCGACGCGATCACAACTACCACGAAGCCCGCGACGGCCACCAAAGCTAGCAGGATGAGAGTTCCGCGTTTCATGCGCGTGGCCCCATGTTAGACGACGCGAGCCAGGTGTTGCCAGCCCGGATTTTTCGCGACCACCCCCTCCAACGGTGTCTTACCGGCAGAGCTCCGCCTGCAGATTCGCACTGCCTCTGGTAGGATACGGCGCGCTATGAGAAGCAAGGTCCATTCGAGCCTGGATTCCGCCGTGGCCGATCTTCGAGACGGTGCGCGCATTATGTTCGGCGGATTCGGCGGGGCCGGATTCCCAAACAATTTGATTCAAGCGCTCTTCCGCAAAGGGACCAAAGAGATCACCGCCATCAGCAACAACTGCGGAACACACGACGGCGAATTGGGGTTGCTATTCAAGAACGGCCAGATCCGGCACGTGATCGCGGCGTTTCCGGGGCCGCATTCCTATTATTTTCAAGAGCAGTTTGCCGCAAAACAGGTGACGCTCGAATTGGTCCCGCAAGGAATTCTCTGCGAGCGTATGCGCGCTGCCGCCGCAGGCCTGCAGGGGTTTTACACCACCGTGGGCGTGGGGACGGAAGTCGCTGTCGGAAAAGAAGAACGCGTCATCGAAGGGAAACGCTGCCTTCTCGAGATGCCGATCCACGCGGATTATGCCTTCATCAAAGCGGAAAAAGCGGATGAACTGGGCAATCTGACGTACCGCCTGGCGGCGCGGAATTTCAATCCGATCATGGCTATGGCCGCAACGACGACCATCGTCGAAGTCGACGAAATCGTTCCGGTGGGCTCGATCCAGCCCGAACATGTTGTGACACCGGCAATTTTCGTGCACCGCGTTGTGCAAGCGAAAGGCGTCCGCTATGCCTGAAAAGCCGCGGCTGCGGCGGGAACAGATCGCGCAGCGCGCTGGGCTTGAATTGCCGGACGGCGCCTACGTGAACCTTGGCTGGGGAATTCCAAATCTCATCGCGGACCATTTTCCGAAAAACGTCGAGGTCTATTTTCACAGCGAGAACGGGATTCTCGGCATGGGCCGCCGCGCGCTGCCCGGCGAAGAAGACTACGACCTGGTTGATGCGATGAAAGTGCCGGTGACCCTGATGCCCGGCGCGTCTTTTTTCCATCAGGCCGATGCGCATCTCATGACGCGGGGCGGCCACATCGACGTGGCCGTGCTGGGCGGGTTTCAGGTTTCGGAAAAGGGCGACCTCGCGAACTGGAAGATTCCCGGCGCGAAAAACCCCGGCGGAATCGGCGGCGCGATGGACATCGCGGCAGGCGCGAAAAGGTTGATTGTCTGCATGGAGCACACCACCAAGGAAGGCGCGCCGAAAATCGTGCGGCAGTGCACCTATCCGCTGACGGCGCTGGCTTGCGTCGACACGATTGTCACGGATTTGGCGCTGATTGACGTCAAGCCGGAAGGTCTGTTCTTGCGCGAGATCGCGCCCGGATGGAGCATCGAAGAAGTGCAGAAGTTGACGGGCGCACCGCTACTGTCGCTCGGCCGCGCTCCAGAAATGCAATTGCTCTGAGAACCCTCGCGGATTCTCCGCGGCTCTCCTTGGCGGGCAAGCTGCGCGTTGCGGCTCGCGCGTGGTAGAGTTTGGATGTTCCGGGGCGCGAATCTGAATCCATTGGAGGCAGTCATGGCGGAAAATATTCCCGAAAAATACGCGGACCTTTTGGAGAAACCGGCGTTCGGCAGTCTGGGCACGCTTATGAAAGACGGCAGTCCGCAAGTCACGCCCGTCTGGGTGGATTACGACGGCAAGTACGTACGCTTTAATTCCGCGCTGGGGCGCGTGAAAGACAAAAACATCCGGCGCGATCCGCGCGTCTCGATTTCGCTGCAGGATCCCGCGAATCCGTATCGCTATCTCGAAATCCGCGGACGCGTCGTCGAAATCACGCAGAACGGCGCGGACGATCACATCAACAAACTTTCGCAAAAATATCTGGGCAAGCCCGTTTACCCTTTTCGGCAGCCGGGCGAAGTCCGCGTCCTCTACAAAATCGAGCCGGAAAAAGTCAGTTCCATGGGTTGAAAAAATTAATTTTATTTATAAGATTGCGCTAAATCTTTCGAAGGGAAACATTACAGACGCGCCGCCACGCGAGCCGCCATGTGGCCGTCGGTCGTGCGGAAAATGAGCACGAGGCTGTCCGTGAGCGGAACGCCTTCGCTGGGAATCCCGAATTCGTATGACCACAAATAGCGCTTCGGCAAATCCGTCGCCGCCGTGTCCGTGTACGTCTGCATCGGATCGACGGAGAAGTGCACCAAGGTGACGTTTCCTGCGGGCCGCATATCCACGCCGCGTTTCCAATAGAGCGATAGCCTTAAAGAACTCATCGCCTCCTTGCTCAGGTGGACGCCGGTGCCGACCGGTTGCAGACCATAGGAACAAGGCTCATCGTGGATGAGCAGGTCGAGCACGACTTTGTCGGGGAACTGCGTCACGACGTTTGTGCCCTCCCGAAAAATGGTTCCGTCTTCCTCGTCGTCGTAGGATTTCAGTTGGTCAAAGAAATTTCCGGAGGTGACCCGGCCGTTAATGCGGAAGCACGGCCCGCTGGGAATGCCGCCGTCGCCGACGAGATAGACGCCGCCGTAATAGTTTTCAATCCTGATGTCATCTTTTTTAGGGTGCTTGTGCTTTTTCTGCGAGGCGATGGCCTGGGAAAAAAATAGCAACGTTGCGGCGAAGGCGAGGCAGGAGGTTCGTGCGAAGTAGGCGCCCATGGGAGTGTTCCAACGCGGTCATTTTACTCCTTGCGGCCCGGCGCGGAGAAGAAAGGTGATGCCATTCGTCGTGTACAAGGCTTTCCCGCCGTCGAGCGGCTTGGCCTCGATTTTTCCGGCACGCACGGCTTCGATGGCGTCGACAAGTTTGGGGAGGACGCTCGGGTCGGCTACGGGAGCATTGTGCGCGCCGAGGACGAGCTTCACTTGCGGTGCGAGGGCGGCGAGTTTTTTGACGGATGCAACGTACGCGTCGAGATCCGTTTCCGGGCGAAATAGCCAGATGGGGCCGGGATAGTACGTGTCGCCGGTGAAGAGCAGGCCGTTGGAATGGTCGAGCAAGGAGATGGAGTCCGGCGTGTGGCCGGGCGTGGCGATGATTTCAACGTCGTGGTCGTGCCCAAGGCTGATTTTGAAGCCGTCATGCACCCAAAGAGAAACATGCCAGGTTTTGGTGGCGTAGGTTTTCGGATTGAAGCCGCGCGGTAGCTCGCCGCAAATCATTCCGGGTGCGAGTTCCGCTTGCGCGTCATCCCGCGAGCCTTTGGCGTTCGCGCGCGTAAACGCGGTATCCATGCCGAAAATAAAGCTGAACTGCCAGTTTCCGCCGACGTGGTCGTTGTGCGTGTGCGAGTTCAGCACGACGACGGGACGGCTGGTTAATTGTCTGACAACTTTGTGAATGTCACCGATGCCCATGCCCGTGTCGAAGAGGAGGGCTTGTTTGGTGCCGACGATGAGGTAGGAGATGGTTTCTTCGGCTTGGTGCGGCTCGTAAATCGCGAAGACGCCGCTGGCAACTTTGTAGACTTCAAACCACGGCTCGTGCGGCAGCACCCGCTCGAGTTTTGCGTATTCGGGTCGGGGGAGATTCTTGCACCAGTCCGGGCTAATGGTCTGCGGTACGAAGGCAGAAGAAAAAGAAGGAGAACTACGTATCACAGAGTTCTCAAAGGCAGAAGAACGGAGTTCGTGGAGAGACTTCGGGAGCGCTGAAAATTGCAGAGTTGCGAGAGCGACGATGAGTACCAAGTTTATTTTCATACGAAATTCTAACTTCTAGACATGAGTTCTTGAAAGATACAGGTTCTCTATGTTCCCAAAGTCATCTCAACAGAAAGATCCTTCTTTTCGCCTGATTGCTTGTCGATGACAACATAAACGTGCGTTACATTCACTCCGCTTCCCGAGCTCGATCTGAGCTCATATTTTCCATTGGCAATGTTGGGAAAGCAGAATTTGCCGTCTGCGGAAACCACACACGCTGCCAGTCTGCGCTGTTTGGGACGATTGTCGGACCTAACAATCGAATGGTCCAGCAAATATTCAGGTTTATCGAAAATTTCGACGAGGGCATTTTCGACGGGCTGGCCTTCGCGCATCTTGACGGTTCCCCGCAATTCGCGATAGCTCTTTTCCTCCACGAATATCACCATTTCGTTTCCGCCCGGCCGCGTGGATTCTTTTTCGGATGCACGGCGGCATTTGCATTCGGCCCTAGCGGGGATGGAGGACGGACCCGCTAGGGACGCGAGTGATAAAAAACAGGCGAATGTGAGAGAGGCTAGCTTCATTTAGAAGCCCCAGAGACGAATATCGATTTGGGAATCATCATGTGCACGCCTTTGTTTCCGTCGACCAGCTCCGTGATATGCAAATCCGCCGCCACGCTTGCCAGCATATACGCATCGTCGCGCGACAAGTGCTTCTCCGTTACCAAAAAATCAATCATCTCGCGCAGGGCGAGCGTGGCGCAGGCATTCAAATTGTCGTTGAAACCCATGGTCATGTAATACGTGGGGGTTTCGGCGCGCGGCCACTTCAGGTGCATGTCCTTGCGCACGATGAATTGGAACGTGCCGATGAGCGAAGTTTCCAGCGCCGTGATGTCCACTTCGCCGTCGCCCTGTCCGGCGTGCCCGTCGCCCACTTCAAAGAGCGCGCCGGGAGCGTGCACGGGAAGATAGAGCGTCGTGCCCGCGACCAGGTCCTTGTTGTCCATGTTGCCGCCCATGATCCACGGCGGCGCGCTGTTCCAGCGGCCCGCGCTTTCCGGCGGCGCGTCGCCCATGCTGCCGAAAAAAGGATGCAGCGGAATCTCGATGCCCGGCGCGAATTTCGCGATCATGCGCTCGGCATCCAGCGGAATGATTTTCATTTTCGCGTAAGGATAATCGTCCGGGATGTACCCGCGCCCCGGCCCGAACGCGTTGTACGCATAGGGAATCGCCAGCTTGATCGCCAGAATTTTCACTTCCAGCGCGTCGCCGATTTCCGCGCCTTCGACGTAAATCGGCCCGGTGAGGATGTGCCCGCCCGGCCCCTTGTCTTTCACCTGGTCGGTAATATCGCGCAGCGATTGCTCGACCTGCTCCGCCGGTACGCCCGCCTCTTCCAGCCGCTTCGGGCTGTTGGTAATCAGCGTCTGAATCTCCACCGTGTCCCCCGACTTGATCCGCAACACCGGCGTCGCCTTCGCGTCGTAGTACCCCCATTCCACCGTCTTCGGCGTCGGCTTCAGCGTGTGCGTCGCCTGCGCACGGACGGCTTGCGCGCCAAGGCAAAGAGCCACCGCACCAGCGGTCACCGCCATGCTCGTAACTCGCTTCATCTCTGCTCTCCCCTTTTCGATGATGGTGCCATTGGGTCCTGCTTTCGCGATTCCGGGTAACCACTGATTCCGCGCCAACGCTCAGCTTTCTCGCTTGACATCACGATGCCTTATCTGCAAGCATCATGATATGCGCACCACACTCACGCTCGACGACGATGTTGCCAAGCTCTTGCGCCGCGAGCTTCGGCGTTCCGGCGCTTCGCTGAAGTCCGGCGTAAACCATTTTCTTCGCCTGGGGCTGATGGCGTCCGGGAAGCCCCCGGCAAAGCCTTTCGTGGTTCATCCCCGTCCCTTGGGGCTGCCTGCGGGCCTCAGTTATGACCACGTCGAGGATTTGATCGAGGTGCTGGAGAGCCCCCTCCACCGGTGATTGTTCTCGACGCCAACCTGATGTTGTATGCCTACGATTCCGATTCGCAACAGCACGCCAAGGCTCGCGCGTGGGTCGAACAGACATTCTCCAACGGGACGCCGGTTGGTTTACCATGGCAGACCGTAACGGCCTTCCTCCGCATCGTTACGAACCCGCGACTTTCCGGAAAACGGTTCACGCCGGAGGAAGCCATCCAGATCGTGGATCAATGGCTCACGCAGCCGAATGTGAGCCTCTTGCTTGCCGGAGATCAACACTGGAGCCTGCTGCGGCAAATGATGAAGGATGGCCAGGCGCGCGGTCCGTTGATTAGTGACGCCGATCTGGCGGCGCTGACGATCGAGTACGGCGGCGTCTTGCACACCACCGACCGGGACTTCGCCCGATTCCCCGCCTTGCGCTGGACCAACCCGTTGGCGTAGCTTCACGATGGAGAGCAGATTGCTGACGCGCGTGACGTAGTAGAGTCCCCTAAGCTCATGCTTTCTCTTCAGCACGCCGCCTCCGACCAATCGGGCTGTCGCAACTCTGTTCATAGTTTCATCACAAGCCTGACGGCGCGCAGTTGCTCGGTCCAATAGTTGTTGCCGCGGCCTGGAAATCATCGTCAAGCCAGCGAATGCAATCCACGGCATTGGTTTCGATCCCCGCCTGGGCAAGGTCGAGCAAGGATGGAGGCGCCCAAGAAATCAAATGGCGATCAACGTAGCAAATCCAAGTGTCCCACGGGGGCGCATCCCGCTCATCGAAATAACCCTTGCTCGCGTATTGCGAAGCCCCGTCTTGGACGTTGTAGTCCGGCTCGTAGAAGAGCAGTCTTCCTTGGGCCAGATCGGATGGCGCCGCGAAGGGAAACACACTCATCTTTCGAAGGAGAGAGGCGCGTTTCTCAGCCAGCTCCTCGATGGTTTCAGTACGATTCTGTTCAGGATGGAAGAGAGAGGCAGCGTAAGAACGGAATGCCGCGCTGCGTAGTTGTTGTTGTAGCGGCGGGTCGATCGAGCCCAGATCGGCGACGGCAAAGAGGGCCTCTGCTTCCGCCTTCAGCTTGCTCGCGCTCCGAATCTTCGACCTGTTTACCCATCGCCAGATCCAATTTCTTCGTTCATAGATTGAGGGGTCTTCTTTGTATGCCAGACTTAGCAATTCGGCGGCCCTTCGACTCATTTCTCGCCGCTGAATTGTGTTCACGTCCTCCTCGGGACGCCCGATCAAAGTCTGGGAAGAACACCACGCGATCGTCTCGGCGAGACGTTGGCGAAATGCAGCGTCTGACGGTCCGAATTCGGTTCTTCGCACAGTCATGGATGCGTCATATCCTCGGGCTTGACGAGGGCGTCGAATTCTGCGGCGGTGACAAATCCGAATTTGATGGCGACCTCGTAGCCCTCGGCAAAAATAGTTGGTTGCATAGAGCAATCCTTTCTGGCGTAATCGAAATCAGAACTTAAACAAGCTCGGCGGCTCCTTGGGATCGGGGCGGTGCAGGAATGCATCTTCCGCAGCCGCCCATCGCACACTCACGAAACCGGCGACAAAGCACGCAATTCCAATCCAGACGACGACATCGTGAGCCCGCCCCTGAAGATGAGCTTTCCAATCCACAGCGATTAAGGCCAAGCCAAAGACTAAAAAGTACAACGAAAGCTGGAACCGTTTTTGGTTGTAGCGCACCAGGTCGGCGTCCGCGCCGCGCGCGAGATCGCGGCTCCTTTGCGCTTGCCGTCTGAACCAATCACCCATATCATTCACTCTTCTGATTCGCTAACGGTCGTCGTCATGGATGCGTCATCTCCTCGGGCTTGACGAGGGCGTCGAATTCTTCGGCAGTAACAAAGCCCAGCTTGATCGCCGCTTCGCGGAGGCTGATGTGGGAGTGGTGGGCGGCTTTGGCGACTTGGGCTGCGGCGTCGTAGCCGATTTTGGGGGCGAGGGCGGTGACGAGCATGAGGGAATTGTGTACGTAGTGATCGATCGTCTCGCGATTCGCTTCAATGCCGCTGACACAGTGATCCACGAAACTGGTCATGGCGTCGGTGAGCAGCTCGACGGAATGCAAATAGTTGAAGATGATGACCGGCTTGAACACGTTGAGCTCGAAATTGCCTTGCGACCCCGCAAATCCAATGGCTGCGTCGTTGCCCATCACTTGCACGGCGACCATGGTGAGCGCTTCAGCCTGCGTGGGATTCACCTTGCCGGGCATGATCGAAGAACCGGGTTCGTTTTCGGGAAGCGTCAGTTCGCCCAAGCCGCAGCGCGGGCCCGATGCGAGCCAACGAATGTCATTGGCGATTTTCATCAGCGAAGCAGCGAGCGTTTTTAGCGCGCCGCTGGCAAACACGAGTTCATCGTGCGCGCTGAGCGCGGCGAATTTGTTGGGATGCGAACGGAACGGCAGACGCGTCAATTCGGCGATCTTCCGCGCTGCGCGCTCGGCAAATTCGCGATGGGCGTTAAGCCCGGTGCCGACAGCCGTCCCCCCAATCGCCAAATCGTAGAGTCCATCGAGCGCCATGGCGATGCGGCCGCCATCGCGGTCGAGCAGATTGACGTAACCGGAAAATTCCTGGCCGAGGGTTAACGGCGTGGCGTCCTGCAAATGCGTCCGCCCGATTTTCACGATGTCGGCAAATTCCCGGGCTTTCACATCGAGAGCGTCGCGAAGCTTTTTCAACGCCGGCAGAAGGCACAGCTTGGTTTCCGTGGCGGCGGCGATGTTCATAGCCGTGGGGAAAGTATCGTTCGAGGATTGCGACATATTAACGTCGTCATTCGGATGAATGGGTTTTTTGCTGCCCATCACGCCGCCGGCAATCTCAATCGCCCGGTTCGAGATCACCTCATTCACGTTCATGTTGGTCTGTGTGCCGCTGCCGGTTTGCCAAATGCGCAAAGGGAAGTGCTCGTCGAGCTTGCCAGAGATGACCTCATCGGCGGCCTGCACGATCAGCACGGTCTTGTCCGGCGGCAGCTTGCCGAGGTCCTGATTGACGAGCGCGGCAGCTTTCTTGAGGAAGCCGAAGGAGCGGATCAATTCCGGCGGCATGGTGTCCTTGCCGATCGCGAAATGGATCAGCGACCGCGCCGTCTGCGCACCGTAATAGCGGTCCGCGGGCACGTCGATCTTGCCCATGGAATCGGATTCCGTGCGCGTCGGGATGCTGTCGGCGAGTTGGGTGGCTTCGGACATTTGTTGCTCCTGGAAAAGGTGCCTATGATTTTAGCAGGCAGACGAAGGAGGAAAGAAGTAATGATGTAACGAAGTAAGGAATAGTGAACGGACCAGGCTTTGTCCGTGCCGGGATTACTGCCGGGGCAGGGTTCGTAACTCTTCAGGCGGAACCGCAACGACTTTTCCATCGCGCCAGATATACAACGGCAGCCCTTCGCGGATGTGCTCTTCAATGACTCTCTCGACGGCCGCCTGTAGCGCCATCAGCGCGCGCTCTTCGAGTGGCAAATCCAAGATATTCACCGGCGGGCTAATCATGCTTCACCATAACTCGCAATAAGCTGATTATACAGCCGTTCGTCCACGACGCGAAGTTTCCCGTGCCATGAAGTTGCCAACTCCCTCGGCGCCACACTAGAGTTATCGAACAGAATCCACCTATCCGCCAGTCGGCCGTACGGCCCCAGGAAATGTCCGATCGACCGCTCAAACCTTCTCCGCACCACAGCCTCCGCCACATCATGCCCACCCCGCAGCACCCGCTCCTTGATTCTCGCCAGCGTCAATTCCGCAGTCGGCACCCAAAGATAGAAGATGTGCACTTCGTACCCTCGCATCTTCAGGGCGCGCACGATATGCAAGTGCACCTTACCCGACAGTGTCGTCTCAAATCCAAAATCCTCGCCCCGCGCCGCCTGCGTCTCGATTTCTTCGATCATCAGCCGCCCCGCACGAAACGCCGCGCGTGCCGGATCAAAAGGTGACAGCCCTTGCGCAATCAAGTCCGCATTGATGAAGATTTTGCAGTTCGCGTAATTTGGCAGGAATTCTCGCGCAAACGTCGTCTTTCCCGCCCCGTTTGGCCCCGCAATAATGTAAACGTTTGGATTCACGAGATTTAGGCTAGCCTCCATCCTCCCCCAGTGCTTTCTAACTTTGTCTCGCCGCCCCGATTTCCCGCCGCCATTCCCATCTGTTCCATTGTCGAGCCTCACGTGGTTACGCCCAATCGAGCTGGCTCTAATTCGCAGTCTTTAAAGAACTTGTAAATAACTCTTGAAATCTATTACTATTATGCCGCAATTATATGTGAATGCAGAGCTATCTCCGAGCTTGGCTGTCTCTCTTCACCTGCCCCTTCCTCGTTCCAATAACCCCCACATCTCTGCGTCCGATAAAATCTTCCATAATTCCTTTGGAACCATCACATCCACAAGTGTTCATTCTAAACAACTTTAAATTGCTTAAAATCTGCATTTACGAAAAACCGGGGGAGGTTCCCCATTATTGTTAACCAGCTTGTGGTTAACCGGGCCTCCGTTCCTGCCACGCAAGGACAGACGATTTATTTACGGCTGAGTTTCTCTGTGAAGAATTTGGCTATGTCATTGAGGGCCTCTGTCGTTTCGGGGAGCTCGAAGTGGTACCAGAAGGCGTGGGGAAGCGCCTCAAAGACAACGAGTTGAGCGTTGACTCCGGCGCGAAGGAGGGCGCGATGGAAAAGAGCGGTGTCGCTGAGGAGCAGATCGCGCGTACTGGAGACAAGCAGAGTAGGAGGCATGCCTTTGAGGTCGGCGTAGATGGGAGAAAGGACGGGATCTTTGCGGTCGGTGCTGCCGGCGTATTCCTGGCCGATGGGCTGATTCGGATCTTGCGGCTGGAGAGAGCCAGGGAATCCGTTAAGGGCGAAGAGCTCCATGGAGTCCGCCGGGCGAGAGTAATCGGCTAAAGTGGAAAAAAGGCCAAGGGCTGCGGGGAGGGGCAGATTGAGCTGTTTGAGGCGGACGGCAACTTCTCCGGTGAGGATGGCGCCGGCGGACGTGCCAAAGATGCCGATGTTGCGCGGCTTGTGGGTTTTGAGGAGCTCTTTGTAGACAGCGACGACGTCATCGACGGCGGCGGGGAAGGGATGCTCGGGTGCGAGGCGATAGTAAACAGAGACGACTTTGATTTTGGCGAGATTCGCGATGGGGTCGCCCTCGATGAGCGAGCCGGAATCAGAATTGAAGCCGCCGCCATGAAGATTGATGAGGACGAGATCGCGATTTGCCGCGGGAGTTTCGAGCGGGGTGATGATATCGGTAGGGACGCTGGCTGTGGTAGTTGATTCAATGTTCACGGGAAACAGGCGCTTTGCTTCGGCGGATTGGCGGACGCGCCATTCGTCGGTGCGCTTGCGGCGTGTGGCGAGATCTTCGGGGCCGGGAGTCGAATGCGCAAGCGAGGCCAGCCATTTTTGCGCTTCGGGGCTGATGGTCGAGGGCATGGGGATGACGCGCGTGAGGTGGGCCGTGCCGTCGGGATCGAACGTGGCAGAATCCGCGGGCGCAGGGGCGACAGGAGCGGGCTTGGCGCAAGAATATAACAGCAAACTTCCAAACAGAAACGAAACCAGAGCGAGAAATTTTCTCGGCATGGACCGGACCTCCCGATGAGGAATGCGGCCAAAGAGCAAGGCCGGCGTATTAGGCGATGAGCATCGTACATGCGATAGGAAGGCAGGGAAAACAATTTCGCGATGGGCAAGAAAGTGCGAAGGAAGCTGGGGAGTGGTCGTCGGGGAGTTGGAGAGTTAGCAACAATCGAGGTGGAGCGCTATGCGAAAGAGAGCCGAGGATGTTGCGTCGTGTATAATTAGGGCCTTGGGGAACTCGCAGAATTCATGCCAGAAGAGACAAAAACGGTGAGGGCTAGCGCGGAGGTGTCGCGAGAGCGTAGACGGAGATTTCGGCGGACCCGTGCGCGCGAGCTGAAGATGATCGCGAAGGCGCTGGCCTCCACGAAGCACCCAATTCTCGTGCACATCATCCCGATGCGGCGCTGCAATCTGGACTGCGGCTACTGCAACGAGTACGACAGCGTGTCGAAGCCCGTGCCGCTCGATGAAATGAAGAAGCGGCTGGATATTTTGGCGGACATGGGCACGTCGATCATCACCATCAGCGGAGGCGAACCGCTGATGCATCCGGAGCTGGAAGAAGTGATCCGGCATATCCGGAAGCGCGGCATGATCGCGGGAATGATCACCAACGGATTTTTGCTCAGCAAAGAACGGATCGGCACGTTGAATGAGGCGGGCCTCGAGCATTTGCAGATCAGCATCGATAACCTTGTGCCGGACGAAGTGTCGAAGAAAAGCCTGAAGACACTGGACACGCGGCTGGAATGGCTGGCGGAATACGCCGTATTTCAGGTGAATATCAATTCAGTGCTGGGGAGCGGAGTGAAGGATCCCGAGGATGCGCTGAAAATTGCGCATCGAGCCGTCGAGCTGGGATTTACGAGCACCGTGGGAATTATTCACGACCACAACGGGCAATTGAAGCCGCTGGGGCCTCGCGAACAGGAAATCTTCGAAGAGATTATGACGCTGGGGAAGCGGTCGTTTTCGAGATTCAATGATTTCCAGCACAGCGTGGCGCGCGGGAAAGAGCACGAGTGGCGCTGCCGGTCCGGGTCGCGGTATTTATATATCTGTGAAGATGGACTGGTGCACTGGTGTTCACAGCAGCGCGGCTATCCGGGCATTCCGCTGACGCAGTACACGGATGAGATGCGGCACCGCGAATACTACACGACGAAACATTGTGCGGCGAGGTGCACGGTGTCCTGTGTGCAACAAGTGGGGATGTTGGATAATTGGCGCGGCCCGCAGACCTTGAAGCCGAAGCCCATGGCGCCTGCTGCACCCACGGCGCAGGCCGAGCTTGTGCAAATCGGCAGCGCACGAAACGACGCTTAATCGGGAATTAATTTTCCGCCCGTCGCGCACTCTCTAGTTTCTCTCCGCGCACATTGGCGATTGGACTCATTGACGATGAGACGAGGCTTGCGAAGAATGAGAGCATGCCAGCCACAGCGATTGAAATCGAAAATCTGACCAAGGACTACCCGTTCGGGTTCCTGCATCTCAAGAAAAAAAGATCACTGGAAGGCTTGACCATGCAGGTCGAGAACGGCGAAGTGTTCGGGTTTCTCGGGCCGAATGGCGCGGGGAAGTCGACGACCATCAAGCTGCTCATGAGCCTGATTTTCCCTGACGCGGGCTCAGCGCGCATCCTGGGCAAGCCAATCTCCGACATCGAAATGCACCGCAACCTCGGCTACCTGCCGGAGCAGCCGTATTTCTACGACTATTTGACGGCGACGGAGGTCTTGGATTATTTCGCGCGATTCCACGATTTGACGGCGGCGGACCGGAAAGAGCGCGTGACGCGCATGCTCAAGAAAGTTGGATTGGAGACGGCAGGGAAAATTCAACTGCGCAAATACTCGAAAGGGATGCTGCAGCGAGTGGGGCTCGCGCAGGCGATTCTGCACGATCCGCAAGTGGTGATTCTGGATGAGCCGATGTCCGGGCTCGATCCAATCGGCCGGAGAGAAGTGCGCGACATCATTCTGGAATTAAAGCGCGACGGGAAAACGGTGATGTTCTCGACGCATATTTTGTCGGACGCGGAAATGCTGTGCGACCGCGTGGGCGTGATTGTCGGTGGAAAGCTGCGGGGCGTGGGCGCGCCCGGCGAAATTGTGGGGATGAAGGCGCAGGGCATGGAGATTTTGTTCGAGTTGCCTGGAGGCTTCTCGAATGCGGGGGCGATTGTCGCGAAGACGACGAAGACCGGCGACCGATACCGCATGCATGTTTCCGAAGAAGAATTGTACGCGGGGCTGGAACAGCTTCGCGGGGTGGGAGCAAAGATTCTGTCCGTCGCGCAGGTGAAGCCGTCTCTCGAAGAATATTTCATGCATCTGGTCGAGGCGGATCGGGCGCAGGGGACAGCGGTCGAGGTGAGCGGGAAATGAGGCGCGCCGCCGCGGTGGCACTGAACACATTTCGCGAAGCGGTGCGCGACCGCGTGCTGTACAACCTTGTTTTTTTTGCGCTGCTGATGATGGCGGCGGCGATTTTCGTCGGGCAAATCTCGATCGGGATCGAAGAAGAAGTCATCAAGAGCCTGGGCTTGAGCGCGATTTCCGTGATCGGGTTGTTGATCGCGGTGTTCATCGGCGTGGGGCTTGTTTATAAGGAGATGGACAAGCGCACGCTCTATGCGCTGCTGGCCAAGCCGGTGCGGCGGTGGGAATTTCTGCTCGGAAAATTCGGCGGACTAGTGCTGACGCTGGCGGTCAACACGCTGGCAATGACGGCCGGGCTATTCGCCGCCCTGCTTTACGTGAAACACCATCTTGAGCGCGCGGACGCTGTGCTGCTGATCGCTGTCTACTTTATTTTGTTGAAGCTGATGCTGGTGGTGGCGCTGGCGCTGCTGTTTTCCTGCTACTCGACGCCGCTGCTGGCGATTCTCTACACGTCCGCGTTTTATGTAGCGGGGTTATTCGTTATGGATATGCGAACTTTTCACTTTGCCGGCGAAAGCCCAGCGACAGTGGCATTCCTGGGAGGGCTTTCCTATCTGCTTCCCAATTTTGAAAACCTCGACGTGATGGCCGCGGCGGCCCATGGAACGGAAATTCCGCGCATTTTAATCCTGCAGAATACGGCGTACACCGCGTTGTACTGCGGCATCGTCTTGCTCGCGGCAACAGCCGTTTTTTCGCGGCGGAATTTGAAATGAGCATCCCGGCTTCGAAAAATTGGCTGCTGCTCGTGCTCTTGCCGTTGGGATTCGCGGGCGTCTGGAAGCTTCAGCAGAGCATCGACGTCCAGCGGGCGGAGTTGCACCAGGAGCGCGACGATCTGGTGCTGCGCTCTGGCAAACTGGTGAAGGCGATGAGCCTCGAATACGCGCCGTTGGTCGCGGACATCTACTGGACACGCGCGGTGCAATATTATGGGGACAAACGGGCGCGGCACGATCCCAACTTCGAGCTGCTTTGGCCGCTACTGGACGTCACGGCGACGCTCGATCCGAATCTGGTCGTAGCTTACCGGTTCGGTTCCACGTTTCTGAGCGAGCCTTCGCCGCGCGGGGCTGGAGAGCCGCAGCGCGGGATTGCACTGCTGGAGCGAGGGATCAAGGCCAATCCAGATTACTGGCGGCTCTATGAAGACCTGGGCTTCATCTATTACTTCGAGCTGAAAGATTATCCGAAGGCTTCGGCGGCGTTTGCCGAAGGAAGCAAGAATCCGAAGGCGCTGGTTTGGATGAAAGTGATGGCGGCCAAGATTGCAGCCGAAGGCGAATCGCTTTCGACCTCGGTTTTCTTGTGGAATGAAGTTTACCAGTCGACGACGGACCCCGACGTGAAGAGAAACGCGCTGACGCATTTGCAGCTCCTAAAGGTCGAACAGGATTGCACACAGCTCGATGCGCTTGCGGGTGAATATGAGAAGCGCACCGGCCAGCGTCCCTCGCGGACGGGGCAACTAGTGGACGCAGGACTGCTGAGACGCGTGCCTCTGGATCCGGCGGGTTATGCTTACGTTTTCGGGCCGGACGGCAAGGCGGCGCTTAGCGTTGATAGTCCTTTACTCGAACAACAGCTTCTTCACGCAGTAACGAAATAGAATTCTCGCCCGACCCCGTTTATTCCTGCGCCTTGGTGGCTTGTTCGGTGGTGCAGAGAAGCGTCATTTGGGGATCGATGACGAGCTTGTGCGGAGGAAGCTTCGCGGCGAAATGGAAGGAAGTTTCGGGGCCGGCGGCGACGACGTCGCCGAGAAAAACTAGATGTCCGGGGCCGTCATTGGCGTAGAGGGGCACCCTGGTAATGAAATAATGCGGGACGTCGTTTTGAAATAGCTTGCCGCGCACAATCAGGCCTTTTTCCGTGTGATGAATGGAAAATTCGACGCTGTAGCGGGGAATTCCCGTGCCGCGCACCCACTGCTCGAAGAACCAGTCCATGGAGCGGCCGCCTTCAAGATCCATCGAAGGAGTCATGATGGCCTCGACTTCTTTTTGCAGATCTTCGGTGGAAAAAGCGCGGTAGGCGTATTTCGTGGAGATGGTGCGAAGCAAAGCCACGAAACGCGCGTCGGGGTCCTTGGCGCCGGGCTGGCGGAGCATTTCGCGCAGCATGTGCATCACCCAGGAGCCTTTGCTGTAAATCACATCTTCGAAACCGTTCGGCGAGCGTGAGGAATTGAGGCGGTTGCCGAGAGTGAGCGCGCCAATATCGCCGCCGGGCGTGTCCGAGCCGGGGACTTTATCCTCGAGCTGTTTTCGATAGCGTTCCAGCCAGACGCGGAGCGCATGCTCGGACGGTTTTCTATTGTCGGCGAAAAGCAGCGCAAGATAATTCGCGATGGCTTCATCGATCCACTGATCGCGATAATTGGACCAGCCAACGACGTTGCCCCACCATTGGTGAGCGACTTCATGATAGGGAACGATATCGGTGAACGCTTGCTGCCCGGAGGAGGATAGCCCTGCGCGATTCTGCGCCTCCGGGGACAAGAACGAAAACGTTGGAAGATAGAGCAGGCCGGGCCAGCCCTGGCCGAAGCCGCCGGGAATTTGCGAGACGCTTAAAGTATGGAAGGGGAAGGGGCCGCTAAACGATTCGTAGAAGTGGATGGAAGAATCGATGTCCTTGGCGAGATGCTTCAGCGCGTCCGCGGGACTGGGATTTGGAGGCTGAAGCGCCGCCCGGCTAGCGCCCCGCGGCAAGCCGAAGGGGACATCGACCGCGGGAAGCGAATCGGGATTTAGAGCATCGAGCCGATTACTTAAGGCTTGTTCGAGCTGGCGATTGGCGTAGACATCGATGGTGCGCGCATCGTCGCTGAGTGAAGTCGAGACATACTCACCCAGGTTGAATCCCGCGATGGACAGCGGCTTGACACTTCGCCAATGGCCGACGCGAAAGTCTCCGGAAGTTTGCTCATCGATTTTGGCGCCAGTGGCGACGAGCTTCAGATGGCGCGGCCAGCGCATAGTGAGGTCGTAGGCAGCAAAATCGGCTTGATCGCCGAGGTGGGGATACCAGCTCTCGCGGGCGCCGACGAAGAGAACGCCATTGCCAGCGTCGTGAATGACGTTGCCGCGATAATGCAGACGAACCGTAAGCTCCTGGCCTTTCTGGGAGGGCTCCGGCAATACGACATGAAGGTAGTCGTTGCCCCGGGCGCTGAGCTGCTGGAGGTTCATCCCCTCGTTCTGGAAGTAAGCCAACGGCTTGTTTTGCGCATCGGTCACGGAATCGACACGAAGAGCGCGGGAGAGTTGAAAGGTTAAGACGCGCTCGCCGGAAGATTCGGCGCGAATATGGATGGCGGCCGTGGCTTCTAGGGAGTTGTCCGGCGTGATGGTCGTGTCAATCGTGTAGTCGAGCGCATGAAAATCCAGCGGTGGAGGAGTGACGCCGGGGACGCTGTAGGAAGCCCAAACATCGTAATAGGAGGTATCGCCGGACTTCCGGCGCTGGCCGAGCAGGATCTGCTCTCGCCGCTGGGGGTCGAAAAGAAGATCGAAGGGACCGCTTTCCGCGCCTTCGAGCGCCGCACAGAAATAGGGCTTCGGATTTT
This sequence comes from uncultured Acidobacteriota bacterium, assembly GCA_963843265.1. Lineage (GTDB taxonomy): Bacteria > Acidobacteriota > Terriglobia > Acidiferrales > UBA7541 > Acidiferrum. The sequence goes on from CAWJJR010000020.1 coordinate 66,657, forward strand.
GCGAGAGACGGTCCTCGAGGATGCGCAGGGACTGAGAAGGATTGAACTGCGCGAGAAATCCCTCCGCGAGAGAGGCAAAGGCAGAGTCCAATTGCGGCGCAAGATTGGCGGATTGGAATTGATGGAGGAGATCCTGCGCGGCGTCGTCAGTGAAGCGCACGTAACCGCTGAGGAATTCCTGGTCGAGAACGGGAGTGCCCAGAAAACGGGCCATCTGCTGCTTTTCGACCAATTCGCGCGGGAAGGCCAGGATATGCCCGCGGCCGGTGAAGACGAAACCGGTGATCTGGCCGTCGCTGGGGGCGAAAAAAGCGAGTTTGCCTTCCTCGAAATAAAGCTCGACGCCGCCGCGGCGGAGTTCGATGCGATTGGCGGGGACGATCTGGTAAGTGGCGGAGGGATCGAGGCGGAGGGCGTTGAGGGCGTCGTAGAGTTGATGCGGCGATTGATCTGCCCCCGAACAGACTGCTGGCGCAATCAGGCAGGACAAAACCGCAAGTGCCACCCCGAACCGCATACAGGAAGTGTAGTCACATTCGGCATCGCGGAACAAGGCCGAGGAGGGGCCGCGGAGGAAGAAGATTAAAATGGGGGGATGCGGCAAACTTCTCGAGCGCGGCGGATTTTATTCGTAGCGGCAGCTTTACTTTTGGCCGGCGCCGCAGCGCACGCGGACACGATTGTTCTCAAGAATGGACGGCGGATTTCGGCTCTGAGCGTGAGAGTCCAGGGCGACAAGGTCACGTATGAGACGTCCGCCGGTGAGCTGAGCCTGCCAAAATCGATCGTCGACCACATCGAAAATGGCGGCGACGTTCCGATGGGGGATTCTCAGGCGAGCGCGGCAGCAAATCTGGCGATTACGCCGCCCGCCGTGGAAGCGAAAAGCGGGGGCTCGGAAATTGAGAGCGCCGCGGTGCACGACGGCGCGATTGATCGAGATTACATTGCAAAGCTCGAAGGCGCGGCGCGAGGCGGCGGACAGCGAGCCAGCATGAGCGCGGCTCTTGCGCATCATCTGGCGGCGCAATTCGAGCTGTCGCACGGCGACATGGAACACGCGCTGGAGGACGAGCGCACGGCGCTGACGTATGCTCCGGAGGAACCGACGCTGTTGATGAACGTGGCGTACATCCATCTGCGGCGGAGCGAGTATAAAGAATCGCTGGACTATCTGGAAAAGGCGCGCAGTGTTGCGCCGAATAATGCCGACGTGGCGAAGCTGGCGGGCTGGGCGTATTACGGCATGAACAAAATGGATCAAGCCGTGGCGGAATGGAAACGCGCGCTGGCGTTAGGGCCTGATCCGGAAGTGCAGGCGGCGCTTGAAAAGGCGCAGCGCGACAAGCAGGAAGAAGCGAGCTACAAAGAAAACGAAAGCGCGCATTTCACGTTGCGCTATAGCGGTGCGGCGGAGCCGGAGCTGGCGCGAGAAGTGTTGCGGACGCTGGAGGCGCATTTTTCGGAGATTGAGTCCGAGCTGGATTTCACGCCGCCAGATTCGATCGGCGTGGTGCTTTATACACAAGAGGCTTTCGCGGACATCACGCGGGCCCCGGGCTGGGTTGGCGCGCTGAACGACGGACGAATTCGCGTGCCCGTGCAGGGGTTGAGCGGAGTAACGCCGGAGCTGTCGCGCGTGTTGAAACATGAGTTGACGCATAGTTTTGTGGGGCAGAAGACGCGCGGGCGGGCGCCGACTTGGATACAGGAAGGATTAGCGCAGTGGATGGAGGGTAAGCGCAGCGGCGATAGTGCAGGCGTTTTGGCACAGGTTTATCGGGATGGGCACGCGCCTTCGCTGGGGAGCTTGGAAGGATCGTGGATGGGATTATCGAGCGATACGGCGGGCTATGCGTACGCGTGGGCGCTTGCCAACGTTGAATATATCGTGCAGACGGACGGGATGGGCGATATCGAGCGGATTCTGGACCTGATCGCGAGCGGCACGTCGACGGAAGAGGCGCTACGCCAGGTGCTGCACAGCGATTACAACGACTTGATGCAATCCACCGCCGAATATCTGCGCAAGAACTATGTGCGCTGATCGGGCAGAGTGATGAAAACGCGGATGAAGACGGCCTCATTCGTAGCGCTCTCCTTTCTCACCATTGCTCTATGCGGCTGGGGACAGGACAAGATTTCCCATGGCCCGGGCGTACCAGCGTTGCTGGCGAAACTTCGCTCCGCGGACCAATCAACGAGAGCAGAGGCCTTCGACCAGGTTCGCTCCGATCCAACGAATCTGAAGAGCCCCGAAGTAAGGACGGCACTGCTGAACCTTCTCGATCGTGAGAGTCATGCGCTTGATGCGCAACTTCTCGAGGCGCAAAAAAAGGGATATCCAGACGAAGGCGACAACACGGAATTCGCTGAATACTTCAGCGATCTACTCGGCGCTGTCGATTCCTTCGCCGACTGGAACGATCCTCGACAAGCCTGCATTCTGGTAAATGCGAACACCAGCGACGAGTCGGATTTCACAGCAAAAATCGCCGATCACGCAAGGGTCACACTGCCATGCCTTCTGAAAAGGTCTGAGAGTGCGATAAGCATGCGTCGCTCTTCTTTTGTCCCTGTACTGGTGCAGGTCCTAGCGAGGGCGAAAGACACTCTCGATCCTAAAATGATTCAGGCTGCAACACGGATTATCCTGGGTGCTCTGCAGGATTCCGACGAGGGTGTCAGGGCTTTTACCGTGAGTGCGCTCGGCAGGTACGGCGCTGCGGATATGGTTCCAGCGCTACGAAAGGTTGCCGAGTCAGATCCATCCCCGATAGAGGACGGACAGTCCATCAGGAGTATGGCCCTCGAGGCAATCGCCAAGATTCAGAAGCGAACCAGCCAGCCTCTTGAGCACGAAGCGCATTCCCAGCGCTGAACCACATATCGAGGTCCTCTCAAACATTTAACAATAGAGCTGCGAGTAGAGCGGCGCGGGCGGGCATGGTGTGGATGAGGATGTGCTCGTCCTTGGAGTGGGCGCCATGGCCGACGGCGCCGAGGCCGTCTAAAGTTGGTGCGCCGACTGCGGCGGTGAGATTGCCGTCGGAGCCGCCACCTGCGGTGGCTTCTCCGAGCGTCAAACCCATTTGCGTGGCCAAGGCTTTGGCTTTGGCGAAAAGCGCGGCGCTGGATTTGTGTTCGAGCGGGGCGCGATTGAAACCTCCGCGAATTTCGAGCTTCGCGCCAGGAAGAATTGGACGGAGAGCGTGCAAGCGGCGCTCGATGCGGCGCATGTCGGCGATGCGCAATGCGCGAAGATCCAGGACAGCTTTGGCGCGCTCGGCGATGACGTTCACCCGTGTGCCGCCTTCGATGATGTCCGCGTTCACAGTGACGCCGCTACGCGGATCGTTCCATTCCTGGATCCGAGCAAGTTGGCGCGACAGTTCGTGAATCGCGTTGATGCCTTCTTCTGGCGCGAGACCGGCGTGAGAGGCGCGGCCGTGGACGATGAGTTGGACCTCGCCCACGCCTTTGCGAGCTGTCTTGATCAAGCCCTTCGGTCCGAGCGAGGGCTCCAATACGAAAACGGCATCGCTGCGGCGGGCTTCGGCTTCGATGAGTTTACGCGAGACATCGCTACCGATCTCTTCGTCGGAAGTCCAAAGGAAAACCAACCGGTACGTTAGCGGAGCTTTGGCCTGCTGCAAAGCTTCGAGAGCGAAGAGCGCCAGAACGATGCCGGCTTTCATATCGAAAATGCCGGGGCCGTAGGCTTTTCCGGCGGAAACACGGAAGGGCATTTTTGCCAGAGTGCCCGAGGCGTATACGGTATCGTAGTGGCCGAGTACGAGCAGTTGGCCCGCGGGCCGGGATTTTTGCGGCCACCACGTGATGCGCAACTGGTCGCCGTGCCGCTTCTGCGAGATGCGTTCGACGCCGGCCCCGCGGTTGCGCCATTCGGCGGCGAGTAAGCTGCAACAGCGGTCGGCGGGCGCTTTTTCGAGGCTGGGGGATTCGGCGAGAACGAGCCGCTGGAGCGTCGAGAGCATCTCCGGCAAGCGAGGTTTCAAAAGGCGCAAGAATTCTTTTGGGTAGTTGGTATCCGGCATGGCCGGGACATGCTAGCAACGACCACCGGTGGGAGCAACGGTGCAAGCGCAATAATCGGTGCTTGCCCGCGGCTCAGCCGGAATGCGGTCAGTCCCCAACGATCAAGGTTTTCTCTTTTCCCAATCTTCCCGCGTGAGCTCATAAAGAACGATAATTCTTCCGCGGCTTGGAATTTCTTCTTCCTTGATGGCCTTGAAACCGAATTTTTCTAGAATGTGCTCGGAAGCCGCATGTCCTTTTTCGACGTCCGCCAGAACGCGCGCCAGGCTCAAGGTACCAAAGCCCAATTCCAGAAATGCGCTGGAGGCTTCGGAAGCAAGTCCTCGTCCCCAATAGGGCCGCGCGATATAGTAACCGAGGCTAGGCGCGGGCTTAGCGGGCGGAGCGGCGAGACCGCACGCCCCGATGTATTGTTGTTCCTCTTTGAGAATCGTCGCCCAGAGGCCGTAGGTCTTGTCGGGACGACCGAGATAACCGTTCCGAAATCGGTGAATCGCCTCTTCCTCAGGCCAAGCGCGTCCTCCGACGTAGCGCCGCACCTCCGGGTCTGTGTGCATTGTTACGAACTCGTCTTCGTCTTGCGGTTCGTGCGACCTGAAGAGCAGGCGATCTGTTTCGAGAAAGAGCATTGCTGGCGCCAGCATTCAAGCGTGAAGGAGTCACCGCATGAAATCAAGCTGAGGATCGGTGGCTAGCGGGTAGGAACAGCACGTACCCAGCGGGTGCAGGTTCGCATATAATGGAAAGTTTGTTGGCAATCCGTGAGGCGCCGCAGAAGGAGCAGGCGGCGCGATGGGGAGCAGGGATGATACTCGATGTAGTGGAGATCCAGAAGATATTGCCGCACCGCTATCCGTTTCTGATGGTGGACGCGATCCTGGAAATGGAGCGGCTGAAGTATATCGTCGGCGTCAAAAACGTATCTATAAATGAATCTCATTTTCAGGGGCATTTCCCCGGCAAGCCCATCATGCCGGGAGTGCTGATTATTGAAGCGATGGCGCAAACGGGCGGGTTGCTGCTGTTGCTGGAGATTCCAGATCGCGACAACAAACTGCTGTATTTCGTGGCGGTGGACGGCGCGCGATTCCGGCGGCCGGTGGTGCCCGGCGACCAGCTGCGGCTGGAAGTTAAAGTGATTTCGTGGCGCGGCGATTTCTGCAAGCTCGAAGGCAAGGCCACGGTGAACGGGCAGTTGGCCGCCGAAGCGACACTGATGTGCAAGATGGTGGACCGCGACATGGGCGAAAAGGGCGCCAAGGCGGAAGAATCCGCGAAATGAGCAAGCCGGAGATTCATCCGCATGCTGTCGTGGCAGCCAGCGCGAAGCTGGGCCCCGGCGTAAGAATCGGAGCTTACGCGATTGTCGGCGACGAGGCGGAATTGGGTGAGGGGTGCGTTGTTCACCCCCATGCCGCTGTGAGCGGGCCTGCCAAGTACGGACGCCACAATGTGTTTTACTCGTTTTGCGCAGTCGGCGGGGATCCGCAGGATTATACGTTTCGCGGCGAGCGGACTGAGTTAGTCGTTGGCGATGGGAATATATTTCGAGAGTATGTGACTGTCAGCCGTGGCACGGGAAAGGGCGGAGGCATAACTCGAATCGGGAATGAAAATTTCTTTTTGGCGTACTCGCACGTGGGACATGACGACCAGATCGGCAATCAGACGTTGTTTGTGAACGGCGCGACGCTGGCAGGTCACGTCGCGGTGGAAGATTTCGCGACAATCGGGTCGTTTTCGGTTGTACACCAGTTCTGCCGCGTTGGGCGGTACGCGTATGTTGGAGCATGCACGGTGATTGTGCAGGATGTGCCGCCGTTCTCACGGGTGGTTACAGAACGCGAGACCAAGAGTTACGGTGTGAACGCGATTGGGCTTGAGCGCAAAGGATTTTCGAAGGAGCGGCTGCAAACCTTGAGCAAAGCCTTTCGGTTGATGAGCCGGTCGAAGATGAATACCACGCAGGCCCTTGCGGAAATGCGCGCGAAATTAGGCAGCTCGGAAGACGTCCAGGAGCTTATCCGGTTCATCGAGAGCGCCGAACGCGGAATCGTGAAGTAAGCATCGCCCCCACCTTATATTCCATGCCGGACACCAACACGAATACGAAAGGATGGGGACTCATCGCCGGAAACGGGCGTTTTCCGTTTTTGGTGCTGGAAGGAGCGCGCAGCCAGGGAATCGAGATGGCAGTGATCGCGCTGAAAGAAGAAGCTTCGCCGGAATTGGAAAGCAACACTAATCGGCTGCACTGGGTGAGCCTCGGCGAACTGAGCAAAGCAATTGACCTGATGCACAGAGAGGGCGTAACGCAAGCGGTGATGGCCGGGCAGGTGAAGCACAATAAGATTTTCAGCGCGATCCGGCCTGATTGGAAGCTTGCCAAGCTTCTGTTCTCCCTGCCGCGGAAAAGCACAGATGCGCTGATCGGCGGAGTCGCCAAGGTGCTGCAAGAGGAAGGGATTCAACTTGTGGATTCGACGCTGTTCTTGAAGCCACTGTTGCCGGAGCCTGGAGTGCTCACGCGTCGCGCACCCAATGCACAAGAGAGTGCAGACATCACCTACGGACACAGCGTCGCGCGGCAAATCGCCGGGATGGACATTGGACAAACAGTCGTGGTCTGCGACCAGGCTTGCGTCGCGGTGGAAGCCATGGAAGGCACGGATGAGACGATCGCACGCGCAGCGCGATTTGCGGAGGGAAAACCCTTGGTGGTGGTGAAGGTTAGCAAACCGGGACAAGACTTGCGCTTCGATGTACCCGTGGTTGGTTTGCCAACCATCGAACAGATGAAGAGCTCCCGGGCTACCGCTCTGGCGGTGGACGCGGGGCGCACCTTGCTATTTGACCGACAAAAACTGATTGAGTTGGCCGATGCGGCGGATATCGCCATCCAGGCGTTCGCGCCGCCCATGGTTGCGGAACCGAAGAGCCCATCCGGGGGAATAAATAAAGAATGAGCGGGGCGAAGGAAGAATCGAGAAAAGTTCGCACCGCCGTCGTGGGAACAGGGGAGTTCGGGCGCAACCATGCGCGTGTATATCGCGAGCTGGAGGGCGCCGAACTTGTCGGCGTTTACGATCGAGATGCAGCGCGAGCGGAAGCCGTCGCTGCGGAGTTTCAAACCAAAGCCCTGCGCAACCTCGAAGAGGTTTGCGAGCTTGCGGAGGCGGCCAGCGTTGCGGTGCCTACGGTCGCGCACGCCGAGGTTGGGTCCCGGCTGCTGGAATGCGGGCTGGACGTGCTGGTCGAAAAGCCGATGGCCGTGAATCTCGCGGAGGCGGATGGGCTTCTCGAGGTTGCTCGGCGGCAAAATCGGATTTTACAGGTGGGCCACGTCGAGCGATTCAACCCCTCCGTTGTCGCGGTTGAGCCAATCCTGAACCGGCCACTTTTTTTTGAGGTTCACCGCCTGGGAGTGTTTACTCCGCGCAGCCTGGACGTGGAAGTGATTTACGACGTGATGATCCACGACCTGGACATCCTGTTGGCTTTGGTAAAGGAGCCGGTAACCGAGTTGAAAGCGGTGGGCATTCCCGTGCTGACGGATAAGGTGGATATCGCGCACGTGCGTCTGGAATTCGAGGGCGGCGCGGTGGCCAATGTGACGGCCAGCCGGGTTTCGACGGAACGCGTGCGGAAGATGAGATTTTTCCAACAACACGAATATATTTCGCTCGATTATGCGCGGCGCGACGCGCTTCGCGTCGGCGTGAAGCGGCCTGGGCCACAGCCTGAATTTTCGTTTGAAAAATTGCCAGCGCCGAACGTAGAGCCTCTCCATGCGGAGCTGGAGGCTTTTCTTGAAGCGGTGCGCACGCGCCGCGAGCCGCGGACCAACGGAGTAGCCGGCCGCGCCGCCCTGGAACTGGCGAGCCGGGTGATGGCAAGCATCCAGGAACACGGGGAACGCGTCCAAGTAGCAGCATTCGCCTCAAGAGAGAAAGCAGGAAAATGATCCCCCGGACTTTGGTCCCGCTCGGCTCCCGTCTGCCCGATGCGGATGCTACCGCGACGCAGCGCCGCCGTCCTACGACGCTCGACGAACGCACGCTCATTCCGTCGATGCTGCCCATCGTCCAGTTGGACGGGAAATCCAACATCCCCAGGTCGCTCCCGCTGGAATCCATTGCCGCGCGCGTGGTCGTACCTCGCGACATAAATCAGGAAGCGTATCAGGTCGTCGAGGACACCTCGAGGCCCGTCCAGCCGACAGACATGGACGAGCGCGTCGCCATCCCGAAAGGAGCTGCGCCGCCGGAAAAAATTGAAGGGCCGCTGGTCCCTCCTGCCGATCTCGTCGACCTCGACGTTTTCATGACCGGCGAAGTGAATCTTCTGACCAAGCCGCAAACGGAAGAAAAAACCAAGTGGGACCTGATTACACGCATTTCATCGGTGGCGTTCCACATCTTCCTGATTGCCGCCATTCTTTTGCAGGCGAAGTTATTTCCCCCGCACGCCCCGACGCAACAGCAAATCGATCTCGCGAACAAACTCCTGACGTGGATTCCGCCGGAAAGTTCCTATAGCCCCAAGCCGAGGCCGGCGCCGCCAGCGGTTCAGCCTCCGGTGGTGCATGTCGACCCGCGCATTCTTCGCAACGTCGCGCCTCCCATCCCGCAGCCCGCGCCACGCCCCGAACCGGTGCAGCCGAAGACAGAGCTGCCGGATGCGCCGACACCTAAAACGCGAGAGGCGCCGCCGGAAGTTCAGCCGCAAACGTCCGCGCCGAAGCCGGACGCTCCGAAAGCGCCGCTGAAGCTCGAAGTGCCGGACACGCCGACGCCGCAGCACCAGCTCATGTTGCCGAAAAGTTCCTCGATTCAGGACGCCATCCACGACGCCGAGCAGGCGCCGGCTGAGGGTGGGCGAAGGGGCGCGGTCGTCGGTCCAGGGCCGCGTTCGAGCCCGCCCGGCGGAGGCCCGGGACGAGGTCAAGGTTCTTTCGGAAATGGCTACGAGATTTTGACGCCTCTGCAAGGCGTCGATTTCAACGATTACATGCATCGGATGCTCGAAAACGTGCGGCGGAACTGGTATGCAGTGATGCCGCAATCGGCCTTGCTGGGAGATCGTGGCCGCGTCTTGCTTCGATTTAAAATCATGGCGAACGGCGCCGTTCCGATCAGCGACCCGCTCAACGAGATGAGCTCCGGAAAAGAGCCGTTGGACCGCGCCGCTATTTCGGCCATCCGTTCTTCCAACCCGTTTGAGCCCCTGCCGTCGGCGTTCCACGGGCCTTATATCGAAATTCGCATCATGTTTTTGTACAATTTGCCCATCGAAGACGCGTATAAGTGAAACTCGTCCGCCAACAGGTTCTCGGAAGTCTCCTGCTCGCGTTGCTTGTGCTTCTTGTGCTGCTTTTCCGCGCTTGGCATATCCTGTTTCGATGAATTCTGGCACAACTGAACTGCCGCTGGTCGTCATCGTCGGACCCACGGCGTCGGGGAAGTCCGCTCTTGGCGTGTGGCTCGCGGAGAAATTTGGCGGGGAAGTGCTGGCGTGCGATTCGACGCAGCTTTATCGCGGGTTCGACATTGGCACCGCCAAGCCTGGGCTAAGTGAACGTCGTGGAATTCCGCATCATCTCATTGATGTTTTGTCGCCTAGAGAAGCGACCGCCGGCGGGTACCGCGAAATGGCGTTGACGGTGCTTCAAGATTTGCGGAGCCGCGGGCGGCTGCCGATTCTCACTGTCGGCACAGGATTGTATTTGCGCGCGCTACTCGAAGGATTGGCGGACGTGCCGCAGCGCTCTGAACAATTGCGCGAAAGGCTGCGCGCGAGCGCCGAAGAGCATGGGCCGGGCTATTTGCACCGCTTGCTCAAACGGCTCGATCCAGAGACGGCGCGGAAAATCGCTGCGGCGGACGAGCAGAAATTGATTCGCGCCGTCGAAGTATGTGTGCTAGCGCGGCGGCCGATTTCCGAGGTGCATCGCACGGGGCGCACGCCGCTTATGGGTTGGCGCGCGCTGAAGATTGGATTGATGCCGCCGCGTGGGGCGCTTTACCAGCGCATTCACGCACGCACAGAGGCGATGTTGGCGCAGGGGTGGATGGAAGAAGTGCGGGGTCTGATGGCGAGTGGATTGCCGGAAAACGCCAAGCCCTTCGATTTCATTGGCTATCGCGAGTTGCGCCAAGTTCTGCACGGCGAACAAGAGCTAGAAGCTGCGCGCGCGGCGATTCAGCAGTCTACGCGCCGTTATGCAAAACGCCAGTTGACGTGGTTCCGCAAAGACCCCGCCGTTCACTGGCTCGAAGGATTTGGCGATGAGACACGCGCACAAAACGAAGCGCGCGATTGGCTCTCTCAACTGGGATTGGCGGAGTCGCCGAAGGGACGCTGAGCGCGTATAATACGAGCAGGTGAAGAAAGACCCTCTCCTTCATGGCTCCCTCCGCACAATGATTCCAGGACTGACTTCGTGACGAAAACTTCGCAATCCATTTCTACCTCCACCGCGGATCGCGCTTTGCTCGTCGGATTGGGCTGGAAGCGCGCGCCGCGCTTCCCAGGCATGCCCGCAGGCGAGCAGGGGCGTGAATCGCTCCTGGAACTTGTCGAGCTAGCACGCAGCGCCGGTGCGGAAATCGCGGGTACGGTTTTTCAGGTGCGCGAATCGGCGGATCCGGCAACGCTCGTGGGACGCGGCAAACTGGACGAAATTCGCGCCGAGGCCACCGCGCACAAAGCGCCGCTCATTATTTTCGACAGCAACCTTTCTCCAATGCAGCAGCGCAACATCGAAGCTGCCACGGAGCGCCGCGTGATCGACCGCACGCAGCTGATTCTGGATATTTTCGCGAAGCACGCGCGCAGCCGCGAAGGCCAATTGCAGGTCGAGCTCGCGCAACTGAACTACATGCTTCCCCGGCTGACGGGGAAAGGCGCTTCGATGTCTCGTCTCGGCGGCAAGAGCGGTGGCGGGGGCTCAGGCGGTGCGGGCGGAGGAGTGGGACGCATCGGCGTTCGCGGACCTGGCGAAAAGAAATTGGAAACGGACCGCCGGCGCATTCGTGACCGCGTCGGAAAAATTCAGAATAGCATCGAGGACATTCGCAAACAGCGCGCCCTGCGGCGGGAAGCCCGCAACGCCGTGCCACTCGGGACGATTGCACTCGTGGGGTACACCAACGCTGGCAAGTCGACTCTGTTCAATGCGCTCAGCCGCGCCGAAGTGCTCGTTTCTTCGCGCATGTTCGCCACTCTCGATCCGACCATCCGCGCGATCCGCTTGCCCTCCAATCGCCGCGTACTGGTATCGGACACCGTTGGATTTATTCGCGATCTGCCAAAGGGCTTGCTGACGGCGTTCCGAGCCACCCTCGAAGAGGTCCAGGAAGCCGCGCTGATTTTGCAGGTGAGCGACGTCTCTAATCCTCATCACGCCGAACTGGATGAGGAAGTGGACAAGATTTTGAAAGATCTCGGCGTGGCGGACCGCCCGCGGCTTTGCGTTTTGAATAAAGTGGATCTTCTCACCCAGGAGCAAAAAGCTCAGCTCATACGTCCGGATGCGGCGGGCACGGGCACAAACAACGGACCTGTGTTAGTCTCGGGCCTCACGGGAGAGGGTATCGACGATTTGCTTAAGCGCATGGACGCGGCGCTCCCAGTTGATCCTGTGGTGACACTTTCGCTTCGGTTGCCGCTCGCGGAAGGCCGTACGCTGGCGCTCATCCATGCGCTCGGTCGGGTGCTGCATTCCGAAGTCGAGGATTCTCACATGCTGTTGGACGCCGAAGTTCCCGTGTCGATTGCGCAGAGACTTAAGCTAAGCGCTTTTGCAAAGGACGGAACTTATAACCGGGCCCGTGCGTAGTAGAAAGTGAGGGGGTTGCCATGGCTGCTTTCTTTTTGTGGTGCATTCTGCTTTTCTTCTGCTGGCCTCTCGCGCTGCTCGCCTTGATCGCTTATCCCTTTGTTTGGCTCATCTTGCTGCCGTTTCGTATCCTTGGCATCGCCGTGGAAGGTGTTCTGTCATTCTTGCGAGCCATCTTTTTCCTTCCCGCGCGCGTTTTGCGGGGACCTCGAGCGATCTGAAGAACAACTGACTGTTTCCGCCAAAGTAACCCCAAAACCGCGGGCGGAAATTCGCGCGTTTTGGCTGATAACTACCTCTTTCTTGAGCGGTTTGCGAGGTTTCCACAAACAGCCGCGCTGTGGAAACCTTGTGGAAAGAGTTTTGTGCAGAAATGCTTGCGCGCAAAATTGATTTGGCAAATCTGCTGGGCCTCATGCGCGTCTAGGTTCTAAGTTATTGATTATAATAGTGTTATTCGGGACAGTAGGAAGCTGCCCAGTTTTTCCCTCGCGTTCGCTTTGCGCTCACGGCTTTTCGACATTTGCACAGGTTTGCAGCAAGGGGTTGACGGAACGGTTATGCATTCCGCTCCGCGCAACTCATTTTGGTTGTTGACGTTAGAGTATCCGCCGTGGGCTCATCCTTTCCTCTGCGGACGTTGACGCCTGCCGACCAGGGGTCTATAGTCAGGCGAGCGGTGGCTGAAGCCTGAGGGGCGGCCCGTGCGCCGCCATGTCGCCATGAATCTCCCCAACTCATTGACGCTGCTGCGCATCTTTTTTGTCCCCCTGTTGATTGCAGTTTTGCTCACGAAGAGTCCCAACGTTGACTTCCGTGGTTTCCCGATGCATTTCGAATTTTGGGGAGTGCTGATCCTGCTCCTGGCGGCGGCAACCGATTGGGCGGACGGCTTTTTTGCGCGACGCCGGCTGCAGGTAACGACCCTGGGGATTCTCTTGGATCCGATTGCGGATAAATTGCTGATCTCCGCGGCGTTTATTTCTCTCGTGGACATGCACTTGGTTCCCGCGTGGATGGTTGTCATCATCATCGGGCGCGAATTTACCGTGCTAGGCCTGCGGAATATCGCCTCTGCCGAAGGCTTCACGATCGCCGCTTCTCTGTTGGGCAAAACGAAAATGGTGCTGCAGGTCTGCGCTGTGGCTGTTTTGATTGTGGGCGCTCGCCATCCTTCGCTGAAGCCGCTTGCGCTTCTGCTCTTGTGGCTCGTGGTGATCAGCGCTTTGGTTTCGGCAGCGCAGTATTTCATGCGTTTTTGGGGCCAGGTCGATGACCGCATCAAACAGCGGCGCAAGCTGCGCATGATGGAAAGCCACAAAAAGTCCGAGGATGCTGTTCCTTTCTGAAACCGATCGCCGGTCCTTGCTCGAATTGGCGCGCCAGGCGGTCATCGACGCCGTTTCCCTGCAAAAACCCGCTGGAGATTTTCCAAGAACCGGTGTATTCGCCGAGAAACGGGGGGTTTTCGTCACTCTGCATGCGCGCGGGCGTCTGCGCGGTTGCATTGGCGTTGTCGAAGCATTTGAGCCTCTCGGGGAGGCCGTCGCGCGGTGCGCCGCCAGCGCGGCGCTTCACGATCCGCGATTTTCGCCCGTGCGCATGGACGAGATTCCCAACCTTCACATCGAGCTATCGCTTCTCTCGACGCCGGAGCCGGTTCTTCCCGAGAACATAGAGATTGGCAAACATGGATTGCTGATTATCCGAGGCGCAAAGCGCGGGCTACTTCTCCCCCAGGTTGCTGTTGAGCATAAGCTTGGCCGCGAAGAGTTTCTCGATGAGACCTGTCGCAAAGCGGGGTTGCACACCACAGCATGGCAGGAGCCGGAAACACAGATCCTCGGATTTCTTTGTGAAGTCTTCTCAGAGGGTGAGGAAGTCGGCCAGAAGTCTCCGCCCGATTCTTGAACTCACCGGAATGTTTGTCACATGAGATTCTGCTCGGTGCCAAAGAAATGGCCCGCGCGAGTGGAATCCCGCAGCGGACCAGAGGTTTCTGCTTCGCTAAGCAGTGAGCTATTCGAGTTCGACGTAATCGCCGGTGTACATGTCGATGCTGCTGAAGGTAATCAGGACGGTCGACGCATTGCGGCTCACGTTGAGCACGACGCCTTCGCCAAGCACTTCGCGAGGCAGATCGTTCCAACGATACCGCTCGGGCGAACTACCGAAGCCGTAAATGCGGTCTTGATAGTCTTTCGTCTGAGGAGCCAACTCTACCAGCGTGCCTTGATACCGAAATACGCGAAAATAGTCGCCTACCTTCACTCCTTTTTCGGTCCCAAGATTCACGTAGACAGTGCTGCCTTGCCCAGCGGATTGTTGATAATCCTTTGCTTGAACGATCATCGCGACAGGCTTGCCGCTTATCGGTGCGAAATGGTCGAAGTTAGCGGAGCTCTTAAGAGCGGGCTCAGGCCTCTCTTGGAATGGAAGCACGATGTCGCCACGCTGCATGTAATCGCAAGAGACAGTCACTTCGGCGGTGGCAATTTTCGGCCCCACATTGACAACCTTAAGCTGGCCCGCGTCAAGATAGTGCGTACCCATAGCTTTCAGCAGCTTGCTCTGCCACTTGAACCAATTGACGTTCGTGGGGTCGCTTTCCGCCCGCACGACGGTATAGCGGTCGCCGACACGAACGCCCTTGTCCAGGCCGCGGTTGATGTATACATAGTCTCCGCGAGCGAAAGTTAGTTTCGCGTTTGATTGCTCGCCGGAAACCAGCCTGGTTGCGTCGGGAACTTTTTGGTCGCTCACAAAACCCGAACAATAGGCGGTGGAAAAACCAACCTGAGTTGGTCCGGCGCCTGTCTGTGCCGAACATATTCCGGCGCCGAAAAACATAAAAATGCTCAAAGAAGCTAATTTAGCGCGCATTCCAAGACTCCTTCAATACACGCCCTATGGGCCGTGCGGGGACGTTTCCTTGCGAAATTAACAGGGCCGCCCCCACGCGTCAACAAATTGGCTGCAGTTGCTTTACACTTTTGATACGGCCATGCTAGAGGCCGTACTTTCCATAATATGGCTAAGTCTGCGCAAGGAAAGAGCTTGTTCGGCAGTGGCCTGCGGCGCATTTGCGCGGTCGCCGCCGCCCCTACGGCAAAGCAACTGGCCGTGCTCGTCCGCAAGGGGCTTCGCGAAACCCTCACAATCGAGCTTCGTTTAGACTGGCTGCGCAGCGACTCGGAGCGCGCGCGTTTCCTTCTTTGGCTGAAGAAACACAAGCCGCATGGCGCGACCTTCCTAGCTACCTGCCGACGTCGCGCAGGCGGCGGCAAGCTAGCGGGACGCGTTCAGGCCGAACTTCGCTGGCTTGCGCGAGCCCGCGAGGCGGGCTGCACCTGGTGCGACCTTGAAATCGAAACTTTGCGCGAACTGCCTGGAAAGGCGATGAGTGGCCTCGGCCTACCGGTGCATATCTTATTGTCTCTTCACGACTTCCAGCGAGTTCCGTCGCGGCTGGAGTCCATCCATGCGGACCGGCACCAGGGAGCCGACGCGCTAAAAATTGCCGCGCAGGCTCGAACTTTTGCCGATAGTCTTCGTTTGCTGCATTTAACCGGGCGGTTACATAAGCTGGTAGCTGTGCCCATGGGAGAAGTCGGTCTGCCGGCGCGAGTCCTCGCTTTGCGAGGGGGAAGCGCACTGGCCTACGCCCCCATCGGGGAAGCGACTGCTCCCGGGCAAGTCTCTTTGCATGACTTGAAACACCTCTACCGCGCCCACGAGTTGACGCGCCGCACTCGCGTCTATGGCGTTATCGGCGACCGCGTTGGCCACTCCCTTTCGCCTCTTCTGCATAACACCGGCTTCATCGCGAGCAAAATCGATGGCGTCTATTTGCCCTTCCTGGTGACCGATCTTCGCGACTTTTTAAAGGCCGTGCCGCAATTTGGGGTCCGTGGTTTCAGTGTGACGATTCCGCACAAAGAATCCATCATGCGGCACTTGAAAGAATGCGACCCGCTCGCCGCAGAAATTGGCGCCGTCAATACCGTCGTGGTCCGGCGCGACGGCTCGCTCTTCGGCTGCAATACAGATTACGTCGGGATTTTGCGCGCGCTCGAAAAAAAGCTTGGCCTCGTTGGCAGCCGCGTTTTGATCTTCGGCGCGGGGGGCGCCGCCAGAGCCGCGGCCTTTGCCCTCGCGAAGGCTGGCGCCCATGTGGTGATCTGCGCCCGGCGAGAAAAGGCTGCTCGCGAATTGGCGAAGGCCGTCGCCGGCGAAGCCGTTCCGCGCCGCGCGCTGAAAAGCGAATTCTTTGACGCGATAGTGAATTCCACTCCGGTGGGCATGTTTCCCCATGATCGAATTTCGCCGCTGTCCTCGCGCGAGTTGAACTGCCGGCTCGTGATGGACCTCATCAACCGCCCGCAAATGACGCAGCTGCTGACACTGGCAGCCCGCAAAGGCATTACCACGGTTTCCGGCGTCGAAATGTTCGTTCCTCAGGGCGTCGCGCAGTGGGAACTCTGGATCGGCCAGCGCGCGCCGGAATCCGCCATGCGCAGGGCGGTTCTGCGAGCCTTACGCGCGGAAGAAAACTCCCGCCAGCACAGTTAATCCAGAAATGCGATAATGCCGTCCTCGGAAAATAAACTGTAGCCGCGAATTGAGCCCATGATCCAGCCCAACTTCCGCGAATTCCAGCGCCTCGCCAAACAGGGAAACCTCATCCCGGTCTACGACGTTTTTCCCGCCGACCTGCTCACGCCCGTAAGCGCCTATCTGCGCATTGCGCAAGGCGCTCGTTATTCCTTCTTGCTCGAAAGCGTCGAAGGCGGAGAAAAAATCGCGCGCTATACGTTTGCCGGCGCGAATCCCGAAGAAGTTTTTCGTTATGCGAGCGGCGCGTGCGTTCTCGAAAGCCCCAATCGCATATTGTGGGAAGAGCGCGACCCCGTCACGTTTCTTCGCGCGCGCATGGATCGCTTCCGCCCCGTGCGCTTAGCGGGGCTGCCTCCGCTTGTCGCGGGAGCGATCGGCTATTTTTCTTACGACATGGTTCGTCTGATCGAACGACTGCCGATGCGCCTCCGCGATGACATCGGTCTCTACGACGCGCAGTTAATGTTCTACCACGGCATCATTGCGTTCGATCACCTTCAGCACCGGCTCTGGATCGTCCGCAATGTGCACACCGATGGCGAGGGCACCCTCCGCTCAAAATATAACGCCGCCGTTCGAGAGATTCGCCGAACGCGCGAATTGCTAGAACAACCCGCTCCCAATGAGCCGCCGAAAAAAGAAAGCAAGAAGCGCACCGCGCCGCTCCACGTAACTTCCAATTTTCGCCGCGAGGAATTCCTTGCGGCGGTTCGTAAGGCGAAAAACTACATCCGCGCCGGCGACATTTTTCAGGCGGTGATCAGCCAGCGATTTTCCGCCAAGACGCAGGCCGAGCCATTCCAGGTCTATCGCGAACTGCGCGCGCTCAACCCCTCTCCTTATCTTTTCTATTTGCAGATGAACGACGTCACCGTCGTTGGCAGCTCGCCGGAAATGCTCGTCAAAGTCCAGGGCCGCGATGTTTTCTACCGTCCGATTGCCGGGACACGCTGGCGCGGCAAGGATGAAGCGGAAGATCAGGGGCTCGAACGCGAAATGCTCGCCAGCGAAAAAGAGCGTGCCGAGCACATCATGCTGGTCGATCTGGGACGCAATGATTTGGGGCGCGTCTGCGAATATGGCTCTGTGAAACCCGAAAAACTTATGACTGTCGAGCGCTACTCGCACGTCATGCATCTCGTTTCGAGCTTGCGCGGCCGCCTGCGCGAGGATGTCGATTGCTTTGACGCGCTCATGGCGTGTTTTCCCGCGGGAACCGTTTCCGGCGCTCCGAAGGTTCGCGCCATGGAAATTATCGAGGAGCTCGAGCGCACCCGACGCGGTATTTATTCCGGCGGCGTCTTATACTTGGATTTCGCGGGCAATCTCGATTCATGCATCGCGCTGCGCACCATGGTCATCAAAAATGGTGTGGCCCATGTGCAAGCCGGCAGCGGCATCGTCGCAGATTCCGCACCCGAGGCTGAATATCAGGAGTCGGTGAACAAGTCGAAAGCCTTGCTTACGGCTCTCGAAGCTGCGCATCGAAGAGGAACCGAGCGGAAACCGAAAACAGTCCCGCGAAGGCGTGCAAAAAAGTGATTCTGCTGCTCGACAACTACGACTCGTTCACCTACAACCTCGCCCAGTATCTCGGCGAGCTGGGTTGCCAGATAGAAGTCCATCGCAACGACAAAATTTCCGTCGAAGAAATCGCCAGACGCAAGCCCGAGAAGATTGTCATTTCGCCTGGCCCTTGTACGCCGCAGGAAGCCGGCATTTCGGTCGAGCTAATCGAAAAACTTGCGGGCAAATTCCCGATTCTGGGCGTCTGCCTAGGCCACCAAGCCATCGGCGCCGCGTTCGGCGGCAAAATTGTCCGCGCACCAAAACTCTTTCACGGCAAAACCAGTGAAATCCATCACGACAATAAAGGCGTTTTCCGCAAACTGCCCGAGCCGTTCACGGCCACGCGCTATCATTCGCTCATCGTCGAGCGAAAGTCACTTCCGCGCGAGCTTGCCATCACTGCCGAAACCGACGATGGCATCATCATGGGCCTTCGTCACTGCCGGTACAAAATCGAAGGCGTCCAGTTCCACCCCGAGTCCGTCCTGACCGCTTCCGGCAAGCAGCTGCTTCAGAACTTTCTCTCTCTGTGACCTCTGAGTCGACTGTCGTCTCTGTGTAAAATCATTTTCGTTCCGTCACCAATTCAAATCCGCCAAGATCGCCGCGTAAATCTCCATCCCGCGCCACAAATTCCCCAATCGCAAATTTTCATCCGAACTGTGCTGGTGATTGTCATAATTCACGATCGGCACGCCGATCCACGACAATTCCAAATCCTCAAAAATGTACATCGGTACGCTTCCGCCCAGCGTCGGCGCAATCACGGTTTCGCCGCCCGTCGCATCCTGCACCACTTTAATCAGCGCCTTCGAGACCGGCAAATCCATCGCCGTGCGCGAAGCACGATAGCCGCCCTCGTCGATCACTTTGGCGATCAACGCATGTGCACGCCGCTCCTCCATCGTCGGCTCGTGGTCAATCACGTAATATCCCTGTTTCTTTATGAACCCGACGATCTGCTCGTATTTCTTCTGCGGGTCTTCGCCCTTCACGAGCCTTGCCTCGAGCGATGCCTCGGCTTTTTCAGGAACCACGTTTTGCGCATGCTCGCCGACGTACGCGCTCAGCAGCCCGCGGATATTCAGCGAAGGCTCCTGGAGCAACTCAACCAACTTCTTGCCGCCGCCCTCCGGCTTCGCGATTCCCAGCTCATGCTCGAGGTCCGCATCATTTGCCGGCATCGCGGCGAGCGCTTTTTTTTCGAGATCGCTCAGGGGCACAACATCATCGTAATAGCCGTCGATCAGCACGCGCCCATTCGCGTCCTTCATCGACGCCAGCAAACGCGAAAGTTCCATCGCCGGATTCGGCGCCCAATTGCCATAGTGTCCGCTGTGCAGCGCCCGCACCGCTCCATACACCGTAACGTCCAGCCCGATGTCACCGCGGTTCCCAAAGAAAACGAGCGGGCGCCCCGATTGGTGCACCGGTCCGTCGGCGGTGATCAGCAGGTCCGCGCCCAGCAGATTTTTGTGCAGCTCCAATGCCTGTGCCAGATGTGTCGAGCCCGCCTCTTCTTCGCCTTCAAATATCACCTTCAAATTCACGTTCAGCGGAATTTCTTTCGCACGCAGCGCGTCCAGCGCGGCCAGCAGCGCCACGATCGGCGATTTGTCGTCGGAAGCCGATCGCGCATAAATCCGCCAGTCATCTTTGTAAATTCCCGGCTGGCCCGCTTTATTTTCCGGAAGGGGAATGCGTTTTCCCCCGGCTTCAATCGAATCGGTCCGCAAGACGGGCGTGAACGGCGTGCCGTCCGTCCATGCGGCGGGATCGACGGGCTGGCCATCGTAGTGCGCGTAGAAAATCACCGTGTGCGTGGCCGTAGGGCTGATTAGCTTTCCAAAAACCACCGGACCGCGCCCCTCGATGGTCAGAAGATGCGTTTCAATTCCCCGCGCTTCCAGCATCTCGACGAGATGCGCCGCATTTTTCTGGATGTTTGGCGTATCGCTGGCAACATTTGGGATGGAAAGAAACTCCGCCAGTTCCCGCACGATGCGGTCTTCATTGTCCATCCGGTAGTCGCGCACTGCTTGCACCACCTGCGCTGGCGCAATGGCCACAGGCTTCTGCCCCATCGCCGGACTTATCAGTACGGCAGCAAACATGATCAACGCAAGAATTCTCAAGAATTTTCTCCTCTAGCTTTTCTTAAATAATTGCTTTATTGCCGCCCATCCTCTCGCGTTCCCGCTTCGCATGCAATCGCACGCATTTTCCCACTTTACCTGTCCCAACGGACAGCCGTCCTTTCGGACAGTCCTCCTTCCCATTTGTGCGGAATTCAGTAACAGCGCTTTCGCCAAAGTACCAGTGCGCGCGTCGCTCCTATCCCGAACACTTGAGATTCGCTTTCCCTCGGAGGTTTCGCACAAGTATGAGCCGTCGCATCCTGTCTGCTATCTTCTCGTGTTTGCTGTCCGCTGCCCTGCTGCACGCGCAAACCGCGCCGGCGGGCGTCGTCCTGCAATCCACCAGCGCGCGTTTGAATACCTCGGATGCGAGCATCGGAACAACGCTCTACGATGGCGATCGCCTCGAAACTCAGGACAAAGGTGCCCTGAGCCTGCGTTCCGGCCAAGTGCAGCTTACTCTGCCGGAAGACAGCTTGCTTTGGATGAACCACGAGAATTCGGTTCTCACGCCCAATCTTCAGCGCGGCACCGTGGTATTTCGCGCGGAAACAGGAGCAGGTGTCGAGATTCATGCTGACGACGTGCGAGTGCGGCCCCATGAGCTCGTCCTCACGGTCGGTGAAGTAACGCTGGAAAAGTGCGACGTACTCGTCACTGCCCGCACGCAGTCTCTAGAAGTTACCGCAGGCAAGGAAACCAAAATACTCGAGGAAGGAAAATCCTACCGCGTGGCGCGCATCGGCGCTTGCGGTGCGGGGCAATTTCACCCGCCTCTGTCTCCCGCCCAGAGCCGTTTCTTTCTGATTCCCGCTGCCGTCGGTGTGGGAGTCCTGGTCTGGGTGCTGAACAAAGGTCCCGAGAGTCCCGACCATCCTTAGACCCGCTGCGAAAGAACGCCGGCGCTCCTAGGATTCCAATCCGGAACGCTGGGTAAACTCGGCCAGCGCCGCCAATTTTTCTCCGGCTGCTCCCGAATCAAGCGCTGCAGCGGATAACCGAGCGCCTTCCAGAAAATTAGCTGCGACATCCGAGGCAACCAGTGCTGCGGCCGCGTTCGCGACGACGACATCGCGCTGCGGACCGATTTTGCCCTTGAAGATCTCGCGGATGGTAGCCGCATTGTCCCGAGCGTCCCCGCCACGTATCGCCTCAAACGGTGCCCGCGAAACACCAAAATCTTCCGGCATTAGCGTGACACGCTCTACGCCACCGTTCCTCACTTCGGCAACGAGCGTTTCCCCTGCGAGCGAAATCTCATCCAGCCCGCCGGCTCCATGCACCACGAACGCATGCTCCACGCCGAGTTCCGCGAGCGTTTCAGCCACCAAATTGATGAGTTCCTCGGATGGAACGCCGAGCACCTGAGCTCGCGCACCGGCGGGATTCGTCAGTGGGCCGAGCAGATTGAAAACTGTGCGCACCCCGACCTGTTTCCGCGCCGGAGCCGCATGCCGCGCCGCTGCATGTGCCGTCCGCGCAAAGAAGAATCCAATCCCAATTTCGCGGATCGCCCTGCCGAAATGTTCGACCGGCAAATCGATCCGCACACCCAGCGCTTCCATCACGTCCGCTGAGCCGCTTCCCGAGTGCGACGCGCGGTTGCCATGCTTGGCCACTCGCGCCCCCGCGGCCGCGGCCACAAGGGCCGCCGCCGTGGAAATATTGAACGTCGCAAATCCCTTACCGCCGGTTCCGCAGGTGTCCACAAGATGATCGGGGGGCGCCTCACCGTTCGCAAACACACGCGCCGCATGACGCCGCATGACGCTCGCGAATCCCGCGAGCTCCCGCACCCGCACTGGCCGCGCATTCATTGCCGTGAGCAACCGCACGATATCTTGCGTCTCCAGCTGCCCGGCGAGCAGCTCTTCCATCACCGCTTCCGCTTCTCCCCGCGAGAAGACGTGCCCCGCTTCCGCCCGATGAATCAATGATTTCGCCATCTCAAGTCGGCCGCATCGCAACCGCAAATTCGGCCGCAACCTTGCCCCGTTTTAGTCTTTCCGAGTACACTCTTATGTTTGCGACGACCTGAAAATTCTAACACTACGGAACCCCGATGAAGATTCATGAGTATCAGGCGAAGGCCATTCTTGCGCGCTACGGTGTCACCACTCCTCGCGGCGAAGTGGCTTTCTCGAAGGAGGAAGCCCGCGAAGGCGCGGCCCGGCTCAGATCCAGCGTGGTCGTTGTCAAAGCGCAAATTCATGCTGGTGGCCGCGGCAAAGCCGGCGGCGTCAAGCTCGCGCACTCTCCCGATGAGGCTGCGGACATCGCTTCTCACATGCTTGGCGTGAATCTTGTCACCGCGCAAACCGGCCCCGGCGGCCGCACCGTCAAGCGCGTCCTCATCGAAGAAGGCCTCGACATCAAGCGCGAACTCTATCTCAGCATTCTCGTCGACCGCAGCGTGGGCAAAGTCGTCTTCATGGCTAGCGCCTCCGGCGGCATGGATATCGAAGAAGTCGCCAAGACGAACCCGCAAGCCATTATGCGCGAAACCATTCATCCCGCCGCGGGCTTGCAAGCTTATCAGGCGCGTAAGATTGTTTTCGGCCTCGGGCTTTCTGGTGATGTCGCGACGAAAGCCGCGCCGTTTCTGCAAGCCTTGCATCGCGCTTTTGTGGACACCGATTCCTCCATGCTCGAAATCAATCCTGCTGTCGTCACCGGCGACGGCCGCCTCGTCGCGCTCGACGCCAAAATGACTTTCGATGATAACGGCCTCTTCCGCCACAAAGAGCTCCGCGAATTGCGCGACCTCGACGAGGAAGATCCTCTCGAAGTCGAAGCCTCCAAGTACGGCCTGAATTACATCAAGCTCGACGGCACCGTGGCCTGCATGGTCAACGGCGCTGGCCTCGCCATGGCCACCATGGACATCATCAAATATGCCGGCGGATCCCCCGCC
This sequence comes from uncultured Acidobacteriota bacterium, assembly GCA_963843265.1. GTDB lineage: Bacteria > Acidobacteriota > Terriglobia > Acidiferrales > UBA7541 > Acidiferrum. The sequence continues at coordinate 89,794 of CAWJJR010000020.1, forward strand.
AACTTCCTTGACGTCGGCGGCGGCGCCTCCGCGGATCAGGTCAAAAACGCTTTCCGCATCCTGATCGGCGATCCCGGAGTGAAAGCCGTCTTCATCAATATTTTCGGCGGAATTCTACGCTGCGATGTTCTCGCTACCGGCGTCGTCGCCGCCGCCAAGGATTTGCAAGTAAAAGTTCCGGTCGTCGTTCGCATGGAAGGCACCAACGTCGAACTCGGCCAGCAAATCCTGCGCGATAGCGGCCTGAATTTCACCATCGCCAACGGCATGAAGGACGGCGCGCAAAAGGTCGTCGCTCTCGCGGGAGGTGCGCGATGAGTGTCCTCGTCAACGAGCAAACTCGCTTGATCGTGCAGGGCTTCACCGGCCGAGAAGGCACTTTTCACGCGCAGCAAATGATTGAGTACGGAACGAATGTTGTTGGTGGTGTAACGCCCGGCAAAGGCGGCACCAAGCATCTCGAACGCCCGGTCTTCGATACCGTTCAAGAAGCGGTGAAGGGAACCGGCGCCAACGCCAGTGTCATTTTTGTTCCGCCACCTTACGCCGCCGATGCCATTCTCGAAGCTGCCGACGCAGAAATTCCCCTCATTGTCTGCATCACCGAAGGCATTCCCGTCATCGACATGGTGCGCGCCTCCGCCACAGTGGATTTCACGAAAACGCGCCTCATCGGCCCCAATTGCCCCGGAGTCATTTCCCCAGGCAAATGCAAAATCGGCATCATGCCCGGCCGCATCCATAAACAAGGCAACGTGGGCGTCGTCAGCCGCAGCGGCACGCTCACCTACGAAGCCGTCGATCAACTCACCCGCCTCGGCATCGGCCAGTCCACCTGCATCGGCATCGGCGGCGATCCCATCATCGGCACATCCTTTCTCGACGCCATGAAGCTCTTCAACGACGATCCCGACACGCACGCCATCATCCTGATTGGCGAAATCGGCGGCAACGCCGAAGAAACCGCCGCGCAATGGATTGCAGCCAACGTAAAAAAACCGGTTGTCGGCTTCATCGCCGGCCAAACCGCGCCGCCAGGACGCCGCATGGGCCACGCTGGCGCCATCATCAGCGGTGGCCAAGGTACCGCCAAAGATAAGTACGCCGCGATGGCCGCCGCCGGCATCCGCACCGTTGAAACTCCCGCGGATCTCGGCTCAACCATCGCCGCCGCCATGAAGTAGGTCGAAATAATGAAGTAAAGAAGTAACGAAGTAACGAAGTAGCGAAATAATGATAAAACGTCCTGGTCGGAGCGCTCGCATGCCGATCAAGACCTACAAGGACCTAAACGTTTTTCGGGAATCCTACAAACTAGCTCTCGATGTCTCTCAGGCAGCGAGGAGATTTCCCGGACCTGAGCAATTTGAGCTGGTGAAGCAGTTGCGCCGGGCAGCTCGATCAGTACCAGCCAACATCGTCGAGGGCTGGGCGAAGCGCTCGTCAGCAGCCGAATTCAAGCGCTTCCTGGCGGTGGCTATGGGTTCTTGCGACGAATGCAAGTTTTGGCTCGAAATGAGTCGCGATGAAGGTTACCTGAGCGCCGCCGATTGTGACGTTCTTGAGAATCGTTTCAATGTTGTTGGGGCGATGCTGAAGAGCCTCTGGAAACACTGGCAGAATTTTGCGAAGTAGGTTTTTTTCTTCACTTCATTACGTCTTTACGTCATTACGTCACTCCCCCGAAAGGGGGCATTAGGAGATCAACTTGTCACTCGAACGCACTCTCGCAATCATCAAACCCGATGCTGTCGCGCGCAGCCAACAGGGAGAAATACTCTCTCGCATTCAAAAAGCCGGCTTCCGCATCGTTGCCATCAAAAGCATGATTCTGACGAATGGAGAAGCCGCCGGTTTCTACGCCATCCACAAAGCCCGCCCCTTTTTCGGCGAACTCTGCGAATTCATGTGCTCCGGCAAGGTTTTCGTCCTGGTCCTCGAAGCCGAAGGTGCCATCCTAAAATGGCGCGACACCATGGGCGCCACCGATCCCAAAAAAGCCGCCCCCGGCACCATTCGCCATGACCTCGGCACCAGCATCGGCAACAATTGCACGCACGGCTCCGACGCTCCCGAAACCGCCGCCTTCGAAATCGCCTATTTCTTCTCCGGCTTCGAATTAATTTAAGTAGCATTGGCTTCTGGGTGGCACAGACTTCAGTCTGTGCTCTTGCATTCCGCGCGTATAGCTCTATAGCTATCGCAAATGTGGCATCGGCTCGGCCAGCTTGCCAATCACTCACCCGATCTCGCTCAAGCTCAAGGCCGATCCGGACTCTCGACTCCCTTTTGCGTGCCTGTGCCGCTATTCATGTTTTTCCACATCACGGCAATACCTGCCGCAGCAGCCGCTCCAATCGCAATCATCACCAGCGCTTTGCTGTGAGCTGCCGAGGTGCTCGCGCCCTGCCCTCCGGGTATCCCATCGTCCGACGAATCGAGCGTCACCCGATACGACTTTCCTTCTGGTATCGTCGCGCACTCGCCGCGATAACAAATCTCCGCCGGCCCGCGCTGCGCAAATACGATCAACTCATTCGCCGCAACCAGCCGCACCTGCACGACGCCCCGCGCTTCCGCAACCGGACGAACGCGAGCCGAACTCGCGACGATTTGCCCAATCTCCGCGGCCGTCGCTGAGAGCACCACGGCTCCTGACACCAGCTCCGCCTGGAACTGCTTGGCCGCGCCGCTCGCGTCAATGTGAACGATCACGCTGCTGCGCTCCCCTAAATACAGCATCGCTTCGCCAAGAACCATCCGCAACGACCCGCCATCGCCGGTCGACAGCCAGTCTCCGTCGAAGATCGTAGTTCCTTCCGAAGCAGAGTGAGAGCCCAAGCTCGCGTGCTCCGCCTGCACGATGACTCCAAGCGCATTCGGTACGCCGCGCCCCGGGGTACCCGTCAGAAAAAATGCCATCGCGATCGCCACAAGGCGTTGGGTGCCTATCATGCGATACCTCCGCAAGAATCCCTACCGTGGGAATTTGGAAGCGCGAGGGCTTTCTAAATTCACTGTAGAATAATAGATGCAGAGATTACATTATAGGTAAATATTAGGCAAGCGTATTCCCGGGAGGCATTCGCCGCTCAAAAGTTGGTTGAGCGGACGAACGGCCCGTGCCACCCAGCGGCTTCCAAAATGAGGTTTTCACTTCCGCGGCGCACACCGGCGCGCGCCATCCATTAAACTCCCATCAACCCCGTAGCGCCATCTCGGCGGCACACTCGCACCAACAATCCCGCGCAGCCAGCTCCTTTACTTCCTTTACTTCCTTTACCTCCTTTACTTCCTTTACCTCCTTTACTTCCTTTACCTCCTTTACTTCTGGACTTGTCCCCAATTTTGAGACAACGAGTTAAGAGACAATGTGGACTTGTCCCCAATTTTGAGACAACGAGTTAAGAGACAATGCTCAGCGAATGGAGGAAGGCATGGGGTTGTCTCGAAGGAAGTTCACGCGGGAGTTCAAGTTGGCGGCGTTGGAGCGCATTGAGCGCGGCGAGTCCTTGGCGGCCGTGGCGCGCGCTGTGGAAGTTAATCCGAATCTGCTGCAGCGGTGGCGGCAAGAGTTTCACGCTTCGCCGGGCAGGGCCTTTCCCGGCAAGGGGCGGGGACGTGCTGAGCCGGATCGCGTAGCACAACTGGAGCGCAAGATCGGGCAGCAAACTCTGGAGATCGATTTTTTAAAAGGGTGCTTGCAGCGCATCGAGCAACAGCGGCAGCTGCAGGCGGTTCTTGGCAAGCCGCGGTCTGCCAGCAGGTCGAAAGCCAGCGAGGCGGAGAACTGACGGTGCAGCGCATGTGCGTTTTAAGCCAGGTGAGTCGCGCGGAGTTTTACCGTGCGCGGCATCGCCAGCCTGCAGGTGTTGGAGACTTGCGACTGCGCGACGCGTTGCAGCGCATTGCGCTGGAATTCCCGAGCTACGGCTGGCCGCGCATGACCGTGGAACTGCAGCGGCGGGGCTGGGCGGTGAATCACAAGCGCGTCTACCGGCTGATGCGCGAGGATAATCTGCTGTGCTTGCGGCGGCGGAAATTCGTGGTGACCACCAACTCGGCGCACGGGCTGCCGGTATACCCGAATCTGGCGCGCACCATGACGCCGAGCGGGCGCGACCGGCTGTGGGTGGCGGATATCACCTATATCCGTCTGCTGACGGAGTTCGTTTATCTGGCGGTGATTCTGGACGCCTTTTCCAGGCGGGTGATCGGCTGGGCGCTGGGGCAGAGGTTGGAGGACGAACTTACCTTGCGCGCGCTGCGCCTGGCACTGGAGCGGCGGCAGCCGTCGCCGGGACTGGTGCATCATTCCGACCGCGGCGTGCAGTATGCTTCGCACGACTACACCGCCCTGCTGAAAGCGCACGGCGTGGTGATCAGCATGTCACGCAAAGGAAATCCCTATGACAACGCCATCGCCGAATCGTTCATGAAAACGCTGAAGTACGAGGAAGTCTACCGCGAAGAGTATCGCGACGTGGTCGAAGCCTATGCTTCGATCGAGCGGTTCCTGGAACAGGTGTACAACGAAAAGCGGCTGCACTCGGCGCTGGGTTACCGGCCGCCAGCGGAGTTCGAGGATACGCGGACGGCCCCGGAGAGCAAGCGCAGCGGGCTGCCGACCGTCGCGGCCATCGCAGGAGTAGCGGAATGAGTTTTCTGAGGCATGGGGAAATCTATCGCCCGATGCAAAAGCGGGAGCGGCCTGCACACGACCGCCCCCAACCTCATCGGTACGATGAGTTTCCAGCTGGCTATTCCTTGGCGGGTTGCGCTCCCGCAGAGCCCGCCTCCCCTTCACCAGCCATCACGCATAGTGCGGGAAACGCTTTGGGCAGTACAATCAAAATGCAGCGAACAGCAAATCACCTCTTAACTGCGTGTCTCACTCAAGGGGACAACCCCAGTTCCTCTAAACTCAGCCTATGGATCCCCTCCGCGAACTCGGCCGCACTCTGCTCCTTCTCGGCGGCCTTCTTGTCATCCTAGGCGCTCTTTTTTATTTCGGCGGCAAACTCCCCCTACGCCTCGGCCGTCTCCCCGGCGACATCGTCCATCGCGGCGAACACTCAACTTTCTATTTCCCCGTCGTCACCTGTCTTGTTCTCAGCCTCGCCCTTTCTTTCTTGTTCTGGCTCTTCTCCCATTTCCGCAGGTAGCGCCACCCGTCCGCATCGCCAAATTTCTCCGCGCGTACCGCTCTCCTGATATATAGTTCCCGCGTCCAAAAACCCAGCACCACAACACGCACCGCCAAATCGACGTGGAGAACTATCCGTGAAACGAGCGCTTCTCGCCCTAACAGTCATTTTCGCCGCCGCAAGCCTCGCATCTGCGCAGTCCGCCACCGATAAAGTCTCCGCCCAGGGACACGTCTCTCCGCCGCAGCTCGCTCCCAATCCTTTCGCGGGCGTTCCCCCAGCCAATCCCGCCGACGTCAAATCCTTCGACACCATCCTCGCCGCTCTCTACGACGTCATCTCCGGCCCCGCCGGCGAGCGCGATTGGAACCGCTTCCGCTCGCTCTTCATGCCCAACGCCCGACTCACTTCCGCCGAAAAATCTCCCGATGGCGCAGTTCACGTCCGCCCCAACAGCGTCGAAGACTACGTCCGCCTCGGCGGCGCGTACTTCTTAAAGAACGGCTTCTTCGAAAAGCCCATCGTCAATCGCATCCAAATTTTCGGCAACGTCGCCCAGGTTTTCAGCAGCTACGAATCCCGCCACGCCCTCGCCGAAGCGCCCTTCGCCCGTGGCATCAACAGCATCCAACTCGTCAACGACGGCTCACGCTGGTGGGTCGTCAACATCCTTTGGGACGAAGAGCGCCCCGATAATCCTCTTCCCACCGAATTTGCGACAAAGCCTTGAAGCCGCTACACCCGTGAAGCGCGCGAAAATCCGCCCTCCCGCCCGCGCTCCCCGCCTCTCTTTACAGGATTCCACGCACCTCCTATAGTCGTTCTTGCATGCCCATTGCCCTGCCCACTCGTTTTTTTCGCCCGACGCGCTTTTTCACGCGGCAATTTCTCTTCGTTTTTCTTTTTTCTGCGCTCGCGCTCTCTGTTTCCGCCGAAAAAATCAAGGACATCCACCCCACCGCCTACGTCACTGATCTCGTCCACGTCATTACTCCCACCGCCACCGCCCGCCTCGAAGCTCTCTGCGCCGAGGTGCAGCAGAAAACCGGCGCGCAAATGGCCATCGTCACCGTCCGCTCCCTCCAGGGCGAAGACGTCGATCAATATGCCAACGAACTCTTCCAGCAGCTCGGCGTGGGCGGAAAAAAAGATAGTCGCGGCGTCCTTCTTCTCGTCGCCCCTCTCGAACACAAATATCGCGCCGAAGTCGGCTACGGCCTCGAGCCGGTCATCAACGATGCTCGAGCTGGCGACGCCGGCCGCGCCATGGTCCCGTTTTTCCGCCAGGGAAATTACAGCGGAGGCATCGAAGCGGGCGCCTGGCAGTTAGCCAACTACATCGCCGCCGACAAAGGCGTTACGCTCACCGCCACGCCGCCTGCTCAGCCAACTCAACCGCAAGGCGACGGCTCCCCTTCATTCCCCATCTGGCCGATCTTTCTGCTTATTTTCATCGTCTTTCACGTACTTAGGGCCATTTTTAGAAGCGCAACCGGTCGTCGCGGCGGCCCGCACGGCGGAGGTGGTTGGTGGATTGGCCCGATGATCGGTGGCATGCTCGGGGGGGGCGGAGGTTTCGGCGGCAGCTCTGGCGGCTGGGGCTCTGGTGGAGGCGGGGGTTTCGGCGGTTTTGGCGGTGGGAGCAGCGGTGGTGGAGGCGCCAGCGGCAGTTGGTAAACGCTGCCTTTTCCGCGATCCTGATTTGGAGTGCGGGAGCCCGGCTTCCGCCTTTCTGAGCATCACAACGCCGAGAATGCTCAACCGAAATTAGGAAGCTCCCCGGTTTTTTCACGTATCGTCCATGCGCGCGAAGCGATTAATGTTCGTGGACGTGAACCAGCGGCGGTAGAAAAGGAGCGGTAGCACAATGCTGTCGACGGAAGCGAAGCTGTCCGATCTCGTAACCCGCATGAAAGAATTTGCCGCTGGAAATCTCGAGTCCTTGATTCTCTACGGCTCCGCCGCTCGCGGCGATTTCAAGGAAGGCCACTCCGATCTGAACGTCCTCTGCGTGCTGCGCTCCCTCGCCGCCCGAGAGCTGACGCGCGTCGCCCCCGTCGTTCACTGGTGGACCAAGGACCAGCACGAGCCTGCCCCTCTTTTTTTCACTGCCGAAGAGCTGCGCGCCTCCGCCGATGTTTTTTCCATCGAGCTGCTCGATATGCAGCAAAGCCGCCGCGTTCTCTACGGCGCCGACGTTGTAGAAAACATCCCCGTCCCCATGAACCTCCACCGTGTCCAGGTCGAGCACGATCTGCGCACCCTGCTCCTCAAGCTCCGCCAACATTTCGTGTTAAACGGCCAAAAAGAAGGCGATCTGCGCGATGCCGCCGCAAAATCTTCCTCCAGCGCTCTGGCACTTCTACGACACACTTTGCTCGTTTTTGGAGAAAAACCGCCTGCCGCTGCCGGCGAAGTATTCGCTCGCGTCGCCGCGCTCACCGGCGCCAACGCGGAAGCCTTCGCCGCCGCTTTCAAGCTCCGGGATCACCACGCGCATGCGAATGACATCGTCCACACCTACGGTGAATACTTAAACGCCCTAAGTGTGGTAATTTCCGCTCTGGATAAACAAGTTCCCTAGCACGAGTGGCAGCGAGCCGGCAAAGCCGGTTCCTAATATTTTACGGAGGCAAGTCTCATGAAAGTGGTACTGGTCATACTGGCGGTTCTGCTCATCATCGCGTTGATTCTCGGCGGCTCGTTTATCTCTCGCCGGAATCAAATGGCCATCAAGCGCGAAGCCGTCAATGCCGCCTGGGCCCAAGTCGACGTCGTCCTCCAGCGCCGTTCCGACCTCATCCCCAATCTCGTCGAAACCGTAAAAGGCTTCGCCGCGCATGAAACCGAAGTCTTCGATGAAATCGCCAAAGCCCGCGCCGGCTATTTGAACGCCACGACTCCCGCCGAAAAAATCGCCGCGAATAACCAGCTCGATGCTTCGCTCGCCAAAGTCCTCGTGCTCACCGAAAATTATCCCCAGCTCAAATCCAACGAAAATTTCCTCCGCCTCCAGGACGAGCTCGCCGGCACGGAAAACCGCATCGCCGTCGAGCGCCGCCGCTACAACGAGGCCGTGCAGGACTACAACACCTACATCTCGCTCTTCCCCAACAGCCTCGTCGCCAGCTTCGGCGGCTTCACCCGCAACGACGCCTACTTCAAAACCGAACCCGGCGCCCGCCAAGCCCCAAAGGTAAATTTCAGCACCACGCCCGCGCCCGCCTCGGCGCCAGCCCCAGTGCCCGCGAAACCTTAGCGCGCCTCCCCGCGTCCGTGATGGCCCTAGGGACCGCCCTTGCGCGGCACGCCGTGCATTCCCGCTCACCGGGATGCCCCGACCGATTCGAAATTTCGCACATCTCCCAGCAAACAAACCACTTACAAGTAATTACTTGACAAAGAGTACCGATGTGATATAATTGCCATTGTTCTAGTGCGGAGGAGAAACGGAGCTGATCACCATGTCCACTCTCCCTCTGCGTTCTCTGGGCCTCTGCGTTCAGCCCCCCTTGCTTTTTCCCTTGAGAGTTGGCCTGCTGGCGGCCGATTGCCGGTTCGATTTTCCCCCGAGTTCTTGTCTGTCTTCATCCCTTCAGGAGGCAACCCTAACTCCTGCAAAATCAACACTTGTATATTTGCCTCAATCTAAAGGACTTCAAGCCCTTCAGAATCAGTGTTTGCGAAAAAACCGGGGGGGAAGGCCGATTATTGTTAACCAGCATCCCCGATGCTTGCCCGAGCCTAAATCAGCAGGGTCCCCCACCAGTCTTCAGCCACGACCCACTCGCCACTCCTTACTCGCCTTCATCCACCACCCATGAGCCAGCTCACCTTCAACCTCCAGCCCACCCGCCGCGCCCTCACCGTCAGCGAGCTGACCGCTCGCATCCGCGATCTCCTCGGCAAGAACTTCACCGACATCTGGGTCGAGGGCGAAATCTCCAATTGCCGCGAAGCCCAATCCGGCCACATCTATTTCACCCTCAAGGACGACCGCTCGCAGGTCCGCTGCGTCTTTTTCAAACAACAGCAGCGCGGCGTCAAGTTTCGTCCCGAGGATGGCCTGCACGTCACCGTGCGCGGCTCGATCAGCGTTTACGAAGCCCGCGGCGAATACCAAATCTACGTCGAAAACATTGACCCCATCGGCCTTGGCGCGTTGCAACTCGCCTTCGAGCAGCTGAAAAAACGCCTCGAAGCCGAAGGCCTGTTCGCCCCCGAAGGTAAAAAGCCGCTGCCCATGCTTCCCAGCCGCATCGGCTTGATCACCTCACCGCGCGGAGCCGCCGTGCGCGACGTTGTGCGCATCCTGCGCCGCCGCTTTCCCAACGTGCATTTGATGGTTTTTCCCGTGCGCGTCCAGGGAGAAGGCTCCGCGCCGGAAATCGTCAAGGCGTTGAAATTTTTCAATCAAAAAAAACTCGTGGACGTCCTGATCCTCGCCCGCGGCGGCGGCTCCATGGAAGATCTCTGGTCCTTCAACGAAGAAATTGTCGCCCGCGCTATCGCCGCCTCCGAGATTCCCGTCATCTCTGGCGTTGGCCACGAAACCGATTTCACCATCGCCGATTTTGTCGCCGACGTTCGCGCCTCGACGCCTTCCGCTGCCGCCGAACTCGTCGTCCAGACGCGCCGCGAATTCGATAAGCACATCGCCGATCTCCGCGAAACCCTCGCCAGCCTCGTCCGCTACCGCCTCCTCGACCTGAGTAAGCGCGTCCACGAACTTTCCGCGCGCCGTGGCTTACGCCGCCCGCTCGATCTTCTCCGCCAGCAACGCCAGCGCGCCGATGAAATGACTTCGCGCCTCGCGCTAGGTCTCCGCGCGCGCCTCGAACAATCGCGCAAGCGCTTCACCGCGCTGCACCTGCGCATCGCTACTTTCGATTTTCGCGTCAAAATTTCCGCGTTCCGCCTGCGCCTCGAAAAACGCAGCGCCGACCTAGGCGTCCGCGCCGAGCGCCTCCTGCGCACCAAACGCGAACGTCTCGAGCGCCTTGTCCTCCAGCTAAATGAACGCAGCCCGTTGAAAGTCCTCGAACGCGGCTACGCCATCGCCACCGACGCCGCCGGCAACCTAGTCCGCGACTCCGCCAACGTTTCCATTGGCGACGCGGTCGCCATCCAACTCCATCGAGGCCGCCTCACCACCGAAGTCCGCAAGAAGGAAACGCCATGAAACCGGCGCCCTCGCGCGCTACTTCATTGTGGCTGCTGCTCGGCTCTTTTTTGTTTGATCTCATTGATTTTGTCGAGCAAGTCGTCGGCCATCGTAATCCATTTTTCGCGCTCGTCGTCTTGCCATACCGTGTCCGCCTTGCGGCGATAAAGCAAGTTCAAATAAGCCATCGCGTCGTCATAATCAGGTTTCAAAGTCAGGGCTTTTTTCAGGTAGCCGATGCCTTCATCGATGGTGGGCCCGAACTGAGTCGCATATTGCACCTGAAGATAGGGTGGCAAGGGGTCGGCCTCGGCCAACTTTTCGCTACCGAACACTTCGTTGTATTTTTCCCGCAATTCGTTATTCGCTCGGAACACCAACGTCCAGTCGATTACACCCATCCAGTAGCACGGCTCGGGGTCATTCGGCTTGATTTGAATATGTTTCTCGTGGAACGACTTGGATTGTTTGAACAAATCGAGATCCATAGGCGGCGTTTCCGCCATCTGGAACAAGAGCGATCCAATCCCATCAATCGCTCTGAGATTGCCCGAGTCAATTTGGAGAACTCCCTTGAACTCTTCGACGGCTCGCTTCCCAAGTTGCCTATTATCTTCGCTGGGAGCGCCGGGAATGTACTGGGAGGCGAGAGCCGTCGCGAGATACAGCCGCGCGTCAAGCAGCTGCGGATCGAGCTGTTTCGCGCGGGAGAACTCATTGACCGCATCTTCGGACTGGCCGTCCCTGAACGCTTGCACGCCCTTGGTCAAAGCTTCTCTTGCCTGAGTCCGCTCTTCAGCGTCCGGGGGATTCTGCTGTGCCAAACAGCTACTCGTCGTCAAGAAAGCGAACAACAAAAACGGCAACGTCAACTTGAGGCCATGAGAAGAAAGCAGGTGGACACAAATAACAGGGATCAACATGAAGGACTCCGATCTTCCCTGCGGAACTTTATTCTAATCGTCGTCGGAAGAAGAGGCAACCTTAAGAACAGCGAGGAACGCTTCTTGCGGGATGTCGACTTGGCCGACGCGCTTCATGCGACGCTTGCCTTCTTTTTGCTTTTCGAGGAGCTTGCGTTTGCGCGAAATGTCGCCGCCGTAGCACTTGGCGAGAACATTCTTACGGATCGCGGCAACGGTTTCGCGCGCAATCACGCGGCTGCCAATCGCCGCCTGGATCGGCACTTCAAACATTTGGCGCGGAATCAATTTTCGCAGGCGCGTCACCAATTCGCGGCCGCGTTCTTGCGCGAACTCACGATGGATGATCAGCGCCAGCGCATCCACCGGTTCCCCGGCCACGAGCACATCCAGTTTGATCAGATCCGATTCGCTGTACCCGGCAAGATGGTAGTCCAGTGAAGCGTAGCCGCGTGAAACGCTTTTCAGCCGGTCGTAGAAATCGAGCACGATTTCGTTGAGCGGCAACTCATAGGTGAGCATCACGCGCGTCGGCGAAAGGTACTCGAGATTTTTCTGCGTGCCGCGTTTTTCCTGGCACAGTTGAAGAATCCCGCCGACGGACTCATTGTTCGTAATGATCATCGCGGTGATGATCGGCTCTTCGATTTTTTCGATCTCGCTGGGATTCGGAAATTTCGCGGGGCTATCGACTTCGATCACTTCGCCGCTGACGCGCGTAATACGGTAACGCACGCTGGGCGCGGTAGTAATGAGGTTGATCCCGAACTCGCGCTCCAGCCGCTCCTGCACGATTTCCATGTGCAGCAAGCCGAGGAAGCCGCAGCGAAAGCCGAAGCCGAGTGCCACGGAATTTTCCGGCTCATAGAAAAACGCGGCGTCGTTCAGCTGCAATTTGCCCAGCGCGTCGCGCAAGGGTTCGTAGTCATCGGCGAGCACGGGAAACAGTCCGGCGAAAACCATCGGTTTGATGGCTTCAAATCCGGGGAGCGGCGGCGCGGGCCGGGCGGCTTCCGTGACGGTATCGCCCATGCGGGCGTCCGCCACGCGCTTGATGTTGGCGACGATGAAGCCCACGTCGCCGGCACCAAGCTCTTCGAGCGCGACGGGTTTGGGAGTGAGCGTGCCGAGCGTTTCGACTTCGTACGTTTCGTTGCTGTAGCAGAGCCGAATCTTTGTGTGTTTGTTGACGCGGCCTTCCATCACGCGCACGAGAACGACGGCGCCGCGATAAATGTCGAACCACGAATCGAAAATCAGCGCCCGCAGGGGATTTTCCGAGTTGCCCTTCGGGGGCGGAATACGCTGCACGATGGCTTCGAGGACTTCATCCACGCCGAGGCCGCTTTTTGCGCTGATTAGAAGAGCATCCGCCGCGGGAATCGCGAGCACGTTTTCAATTTGCTCTTTGACAAAATCGGTTTGTGCGGCGGGCAAATCAATTTTGTTGATGACCGGCACGATCGTCAGATTATTTCCGGCAGCGAGAAACGTGTTCGCAACAGTTTGCGCCTCGACGCCTTGGCTGGCATCGACGACGAGCAGAGCGCCTTCGCACGCGGAAAGCGCGCGCGACACTTCGTAGGAAAAATCGACGTGACCCGGCGTATCAATCAGATTGAGCTGGTACTCGTTGCCGTCCTTCGCGGTGTAATGAAGGCGAATGCTCTTCGCTTTAATAGTGATGCCGCGTTCGCGCTCGAGGTCCATCGAATCGAGCACCTGCTCGTGCATTTCGCGCTGCGAAAGCGCGCCGGTCATCTCCAGCAGGCGGTCCGCGAGCGTGGACTTGCCGTGATCGATGTGCGCGATGATGCAAAAATTGCGTATGAACTTCGGGTCCATGAAATCCGGTTGTCGCTTCCGCTGTGCGACCGCTTTTATTTTATTCAGTTTCCGGCAGGAGCCGCATGCTTCGAGGAGCCAAGACGCCAGGCTGCGCAAAACCGTGCCGTGTGACAGTTCAGTTTGCCACAATTTTGAGCGCCACGCAGCCCGTTCGCCGAATCTTCAGTCGGCGCTGTCCAGAAGGACGTTTTTGCCGACGTGCTGCTTACTGCATCACTTGGGTGAGGAGTTTTTGCCCGCCTTCGGCTTGCGGTATATAGTTGAACGAGGGTGCGCGCCTCTCGCTCTGCGTGCAGCCCGGCACAGATTTTCTAGTCAACCGAAGAACGACACAAAGGCAAACCGGACGGATGGCCGCAGACGTCAGCAAGCATTTGGACCGCGCCAAGCGATTCCTCGAGAAGAACCGCGTCGAGGACGCTATCGAGGCGTATCTGGCGGTGCTCGATGAGGCGCCGCAGCATCAGGAAGCGACGCAGGCGCTGGGAGATCTCTATGCGCGGATGGATCAGCAAGACCGCGCCGCCGTTTATTACGGGCTGCTCTTCGATTTGCTGGTCGAGCCGAAAGACGAAACCAAAGCGCTGGCTATTTACAACCGCTTTTTGCGGAGCGGCCCGACTGCGCAGCCGCCGGAACGCATCGCGCGGTATGCTTTCCTGCAGCAAAAACAAAATCATCCCGAAGAAGCGATCGACCAATACACCAAGGCCGCGGAACTATTCACGAACATGGGGCGGCACGAAGACGCGCTGTTTTGCTGGGAACGCATCGCGCAGCTTGATCCGGAAAATCTGAGCCGCCAACTGCGGCTGGCGGAGGCGGCGGAGCAGATTGGAAAAAACGCGCTGGCAGCGCGCACTTTTCTGCGCGCGGGGCAGCTCGCAACGGCCGGCGGATCCCAAGCGGACGCACTGAAGCTGCTTGGCCGGGCCCACAAACTTGCGCCGTCCGAGCGGAGCGTGGCGCTGCTTTACGCACAGGCAAAACTGCGAAGCGACGGAGCCGCGGAGGCGGCCACGCTGCTCGAACCCTTCGCGGCCACGGAGAGCGACACAGTTTTTCTCGAAACATTTAGCGACGCATTGATCCGCGGGGGGAATCTTGACCGGGCGCGGGAGATTCTCGAAAAGCTGTTGCGCGAGAAAAACGCAGGGGTGGAAAGGCTCTTCGAGCTTGCCGATGCGTACGCAGCCTCCGCGCAAACTACAAAAGGCGTGGACTTGCTTCAAACAATCAAGCGCCGGATGTTCGCGGACAAGCGGCAAAATGATTTCGCCACGCAACTGGACGCCATTGCTTCCAAGCATCCGCATTCGCAGGGAATGCTGGAGTTTTGGGCTTCGGTCTATAACGAGCTGAACCGCGAAACGCAGTACTTCGAAATCCTCGTAAAACTTTTCGACGTTTATTTCAACGCGGGGGATTTCCGGAAAGCTTGCGATTCGCTCGAGAGACTGGTGGACATCGACGCGTACGACTACCGGAACCAGGAGCGGATGGATAAGCTGCGCGGGCATGTGGACGAAGCGTTTTTGAAGCGCGTGGGCGGCAGGCTGGCGAAGGGGATGAGCACGGCGCCGCCTCCGCCGTCCAATACAGGCGCGGGAACCGGGGTGGCGCAGCCGCAACCGAACACGGAGGAAGGGCGGCACGCGCAGGCGCTCGAAGACCTAATCGTGCAAACGGAGATTTTTTTACAGTATTCGCTGCAAAGCAAGGCGCTCGAGCGGCTGCAAAAGATCGCGGCGATGTTTCCCGGCGAAGAAGCGCGCAACGCACGATTGCAGAATCTCTACCAGATGGCGAATTGGTGGCCGCCAGGTGCCGCCAAACCCAAACAAGAATCCGCGGCAACGGCGCCCGCAGCAAGTGCGCCGGCGGCGCCGATCGTTGAAGCGCAGCCAGTCACCCCTACGACGCGGACGGGCGTATATAGCGCAGAGACCTTGCGCGACCTTTCGAAAATATCGGAAATCAATCAGAAAATTTTCCGGCAGCAGACGCCGCGGGCGATGCTGAATACCGCGGTGAGCGAAGTGGGGTCCCATCTGCACGGCGCGCGTTGTATAGCGGTGGTTGGGGCGCCGGGCCGGCCGCCGGAGATGTCGGCAGAATTTTGCGATCAGTCTCACAAGCCGGCACCTGGAGCGCAGATCGTGCTGCTGCTTGCGGAGATGGAGAAAGCGGAGCCGGATGAGCTGGGCGGGCTGGTGGTCGACGCGACAGAGGGATCGATTCTCATCGAGTTGGGACTTGCGACGGCGCTTGGCGTGATGATCACCGACAAAGAGACGCAAGCGCCCGCCGGAATGTTGATCGTGGGGCACGCCGAGCTGCACAAGTGGAAGCCGAACGAGGCTTATTTTTTGCAGGCCATCGGCGATCAGATGTTGATGAGCGTCAGCCATACGCGGTTGCGGTCGCTGGTGCGGCGCATGGGCGTTTCCGATGAACGGACGGGATTGCTCAGCCGGAGCTCGTATCAGAGCTGTTTGTTGACGGAAGCGGATCGCGCGCGGACCCAAGGCACGCCGCTGGCGCTGACGATTTTGCAAATCGATCGCGGCGCGGAGATTTTGCGGCAGCAGGGGGAGTCGCCGCTGGAAAGATTTTTGGAGCAACTGGCGCGGTCGCTGCAGCCGATCGTGCGGCAAAACGATGTGGCGGTGAAATATACGTCGTGGTCGCTGGCGTTTATTTTGCCGGATACGACGCTGGCCGGTGCGCAGAACCTTGCGGATAAATTGCGGCGAGCGGCGAGCGGTTTGCGGCCGCCATGGGATACAACGCAGATCACGCTCAGCGCGGGAATTGTGGAAGCGGTGGCGAAACACGAATTCGACAGCGAAGACATCGTGACGGACTTGATCAATCGCGCGGAATTCAGCGTGGAAGAAGCGCGGAAAAAGGGCGGGGATACGGTGGTGACGCTGGACACGCCGAAGGTTTGAGACATGCAGTCGATCTTTCTAAGCTTGCTCTTCCTTTCAGTGTTCCGATTCTTTGCTCCGTCGTTGCAATATTGGACACAAACAGAGACAGAAACTATCTGGCACGAAAAGTACAAGAATTGCGACATGGGCTACTCAGTCATTCTGCCGAAAGGGGTCATCGCACACGACGATCTCCCACCGAATCCAAATCATGGGTTCCTTGTCTCGGCCGGTGATCCTGACACGCGTGCTGAAGTAAGCCTTGAAGCTCAGAGGCTTGTGGGCGTTTACGATTTTTATGACGCTATGGATTATGGAAGCGCTCGAGCCTATTTGAAGGCGGAGCTGAAGCGCGCCGGGCCAGTCGAAATTCTTGAGACTCGCGACGCAAGACTCCGCGGACTTCCAGCCGTACAAATCCACTACCGCAAAGGAGTTGGTGACAGTGCGGTCGAGACAGAAGAGATGATTGTATTTCGCGGCCACCCCAGGAACTCGAGTCCGACCTTCTACGTGATCTGGCCCCGCACACCCAGTGCACATTACGAAGAAGACGACAAGCTTTACCATCTGATTTGTGACGGCTTCAATATCATTCCTGTGCCGCACGGTGAGTGCTCAAACGATTGATGGGCGTATCGCTTTTCTCTATCAGGCATACTGACTTGAACGAGGATTCTGGTCATGTTAGCATGGCTATAGTCAGTTGGAGAGTCCCATGAAGAAAATGCAAGCGAGCGTGTTTAAGTCACGTTGTTTGAAGGTGATGGACCGGGTGCAAGCTACGGGCGAGCCGGTGATTGTGACGAAGCGAGGGAAGCCAGTGGTAAAGGTGATACCTGCGGAGCAGGAAAAAGATGACTTGTTTGGATTCATGAAGGGACGGATGGAGATTGTCGGAGATATCGAATCTCCTGTCGTCCCGCTCAGCGACTGGAATGCGCTTAAGGAAGAGGCGGAAGAATGATACTGCTCGACACGTGCGTTGTGGCGTGGATGGCGAGCGAACCTGAAAAACTTTCGCGGCCAGCCAGCGATGCGATACGGGATGCCTCCGGTAGTGGGGGCATTGCGATTGCGGCAATCACTCTTTGGGAATTAGCGCAGCTGATGACCGCAGGCAGACTGAGGATTACCGGCGCGGTGGATGCGTTTGTGGAAGAGATCGCAGGCCGGATGATAGTGATCCCGATCAGTCCAAGAATCGCCATGCTGGGGACACGATTTTCTTCGCCCTATCCGCGCGACCCTTCTGATCGGCTGATCGGTGCGACGGCGATTGCAGAAGGTATCGCGCTTATAACCAAAGACCGCGACATTCGGAGTAGCGGAGAGGTAAAGACGATTTGGTAGCAGTGCAGGAAAGAGTTGCGGAGGTTAGCGTTGCCTTCATCGGAGGGTCAGCGACCGTAACGACTCGTTAAACGCTCCCAGATTAGTCGGCGAACGGACCGGGCGTCCGCGGGGTGGCCGCCAGACAGAATGCCAATGAAAGCTTCGGCGGAAGTGTGCAGCTCTTGCTGAGTTTCGTCTGCGGCAACGCTCGCGGCGCTTTTCTTTAGCC
Source organism: uncultured Acidobacteriota bacterium (assembly GCA_963843265.1). GTDB lineage: Bacteria > Acidobacteriota > Terriglobia > Acidiferrales > UBA7541 > Acidiferrum. The sequence goes on from CAWJJR010000020.1 coordinate 107,376, forward strand.
AGTTGCGGGCTGCGGCATCTCTTGCCGACGAAATGCAGGATTTCCTGAAACGAGACCCGGTAGTGAGATCGAATTTGCGTTTGCGTCGCATATCCTGATTATACGCCTCGGTCAGGGAGCGCTGCACGCTGCGCCACTACAGGGGAATTGGTAGACTGGACTTGCGTAACTTTGAAAGTGAGGAAGAAATGTTTCCAACGGATGTGGTGATTGTGGCGGGGGCGCGGACGCCGATGGCGCGGTATACGGGGGCGTTCTCGGAAGTGAGCGCGATTGATTTGGCGGCGGTGGCTTCGAAGGAGGCGATACGGAGGTCGGGTGTTGATCCGGCGGAGTTTGACCACGCGATATTTGGGAATGTGATGCAGACGAGCGCGGACGCGATTTATGGGGCGCGGCATGTGGGATTGAAGGCTGGGTTGAAAGTGGAGACGCCGGCGGTGACCGTGAACCGGCTGTGCGGATCGGGGATTGAGGCGGTGTCCCAGGCGGCGCAGAGATTACTGTTGGGCGAAGCGACGATGGTGCTGGCGGGCGGAATGGAGAATATGACGCAGGCGCCGTTTGTGATTCGCGGGGCGCGAACCGGATTGCGGCTGGGCGGCGGGGCCCTGGAGGATTCACTCTTTGTGGGGTTGACGGACAGTTTTTGCGGATTGCCGATGGCCATGACGGCGGAAAAGTTGGCGGAGCAGCATGGCATCACGCGCAAAGATGCGGACGCGTATGCGTTGCGCAGCCAGCAAGCGGCGGATGCGGCGTACAAGGCGTGCCGGATTCGCGAGGAGCTGGTGCCCGTGGAAGTGAAGCAGGGGAAAAAGACTATTGTGGTGAGCGAAGACGATCACCGGCGGCCGGAGACAACGATGGAGACGCTGGAGAAATTGCCGCCATCGTTCAAGAAAGACGGGATCGTGACGGCGGGAAACGCGAGCGGGATTGTGGATGGAGCCGCGGTGGTGGTGGTGACGCGCGAGGCGACGGCGATAGAGCGTGGGTTGAAACCGATCGGAAGGATTGTGGCTTGGGCAACAGCGGGAGTCGATCCGAGCATTATGGGAATTGGGCCGGTGCCTTCGTCGCAGAAGGCGTTGAAGCTGGCGGGGCTTACGCTGGAGCAAATGGATCGCGTGGAAGTGAATGAGGCGTTTGCGGCGCAGTATTTGGCGGTGGAGAAAGTGCTGGGATTGAATCGAGACAAAACAAATGTGAATGGCGGAGCGATTGCGCTGGGGCATCCTCTGGCGGCGAGCGGGACGCGGCTGCTGATTACGATTTTGAATGAATTGCGGCGGAATGGATTACGGTATGGTCTCGCGACAGCGTGTATCGGGGGCGGGCAGGGGATTGCGATGATTGTGGAAGCGATGTCAAACTAAGGCTCCTTGTAATCGCGGACACGTGACAGCGCGATGAGAATGATGGCTAGCATGTTCGCGAGTCTTGCGGGTTGCTCATGCCAATTGTTGACGTCAGCAAACTGAAAGTCACCGAACGCTTGCCGGGCTGGTATGGGCGCTACTTCCACTCGTCGAGTATGACTTTCGCGCACTACGATTTTAAACGAGGCGCGTCGATTCACGAGCACTTCCATCCAGAGGAAGAAGTGTACGAAGTGATTGAGGGCGAATTGGAGCTGACCATTGATGGGGTGGCCGAAGCCGTACGGCCTGGGCTCGTTGCGATCGTTCCCAGCAATACACGACATTCTGTCAGGGCTCTCAGCGATGGACGCGCGATCATTGTTGATTTTCCTGCGAGGCGCGAATTCCAATAGGTCGGCCCATTGCCTGGTTTACGAGGAGTCCGACGCAATAATCTCGCCAGGAATCGGGGAAGCACATCGTCGGTGATACACTTTTGGGTGCCTTTGCCGGTTGAGTCTGGCGATCCGGCGATTCCGAGCCAAATTTCAAAAGAGGCAGAGCATGGCGATACAAAAAGTAGGAGTTGCGGGGTGTGGGTTGATGGGATCGGGGATCGCGCAGGTATGCGCGGCGGCGGGATTTGCGACCGTGGTGCGGGAGGTGTCGCCAGAGATTGTCGAAAAGGGATTGAAAGGGATTGAGAAAAATTTGGCGCGGCTTGTGGAGAAGGGAACGATTACGACGGCGGCGCAGAGTGAAATTCGCGGGCGATTGCGCGGGACGACATCGCTGGAGGATTTGAAGGATTGCGATTTGATTATTGAGGCGATCATCGAGCAGTTGCCGGCAAAGAGGGAGCTTTTCTCGGGGCTGGATCGGCTGTGCCCCGCGTCGACCATTTTCGCGAGCAATACTTCTTCGCTGACGATCACGGAAATTTCGGCGGCAACAAAACGTCCGCAACGGTTTGTGGGTTTGCACTTCTTTAATCCCGTGCCGGTGATGAAACTGGTGGAAGTGGTGCGGACAATCGCGACGGACGCGGATGTGTATGAAGAGATGGTGGCGTTTGGGACGAAGTTAGGAAAAACGGCGGTGCGGGCACACGATTCGACAGGATTTATCGTGAACCGTTTGCTGGTGCCGTACTTGCTGGATGCGATTCGCGCGCTGGAAGAGGGAGTTGGTTCGATTGAGGACATCGATAATTCGATGAAGCTGGGATGCGGACATCCGATGGGGCCGCTGACTTTGCTGGATTTTGTGGGATTGGACACGACATATTACATTTCGCAGATCATGTTCGAGGAGTTTCATGAGAAGAGGTTTGCTTCGCCGCCGCTTTTGAAGCGCATGGTTTTGGCGGGATGGAATGGGCGGAAGGCGGGACGGGGATTTTATGATTATGCGGATCCGCAAAAACCTCAGGCCATGAGATTTTAGCGGCCAACGGTGAAGACCTGAATTATGGCGAAAGGTTTTTCTTAACACAGAGTTCGCAGAGGACATGGAGAGGTCAGAGAAGAGGGAGCCTGGCTGAGAGATGCAAACGGGAAAGATTGAGGGCGGGTTGAGCGCGGCGGGATTGCGGTTTGGGATTGTGGTCAGTCGCTTCAACAGTTTTATTACGGAGAGGCTGCTGGCGGCGGCTGTGGATGCGCTGGAGCGCGCCGGGACGGCGGGCAAAGATGTGGACGTTGTGCGCGTGCCGGGCTCGTTTGAACTACCGCTGACGTCGAAAAAACTGGCGTTGATGGGCCGTTACGACGCGCTGATCGCGATTGGGTGCGTGATTCGCGGAGAGACTTCGCACTACGATTACGTTTGCTCGGAGACGGCGCGCGGATTGCAGCTTGCTCAGATGGACACCGGGGTGCCGGTGATTTTTTGCGTGCTGACTTGCGACACGCTGGAGCAGGCGATTGACCGCGCGGGACTCAAAGGTGGCAACAAAGGGTTCGAGGCAGGACTGGCGGCGATTGAGATCGCGCATTTGTCGCGCAAGCTGCGCGGCGGGTCCGCGAAACCGTCCGGCAGCGGAAAGCCGCGGCGCAAATAACGTGTCATTGCGCACAAAATCCCGCGAATTCGCGATGCAGATGCTGTTCCAGTGGGACATGAGCGAGCAGGAGCCCGCGAAACTGGAAGCGAAATTCTGGAGGGCGGCGAAAGCTGCGGATTCGACGCGCACATTTGCGAATCAGTTGTTCGAAGGAGCCGTGAAAGATACGGCGGCCATCGACGAACTCATCGTGAAGCAGGCGGAGAATTGGCGGCTTGAGCGGCTAGCAGTTATTGACCGCGCGATTTTGCGGCTGGCGATTTACGAGCTGCGCACGGCGGATACGCCACCGAAAGTGATCCTGAACGAAGCGGTCGAGCTGGCCAAGAAATTTTCGTCGGAAGAAGCGGGTTCTTTCGTGAACGGGATTTTGGACGCGGTACACAAGTCGCTGAAAGACAATTAGCGGGCAGCCCGAAGTTCTGTGAGGAACGCGATGTCCCAAACGCCTGCGCGGTGCACATCGTCCAAGAGAACAGAGACATCCCAAAACTTGGCACGTTGGTCCACGACGAGAAAGACTTTATGTTGTGCACTGCCGAGCAATCGCTTCCGAATCTGTTCCGACAAATCCCTACATCCAACCTTTGTGCCTCCAAAATAGATGGTGCCGTCACGCGCAAGCAGAACTGTGATGGCGTCGTCACGAAGCACAGCCGGCATGGCCTTTGCGTTCCGAGAGATATACCGATCGAAAGGTATTCCTTGGTGATGGGGCTGCGCAAACATCATCTCGACAATCAGTAGAACCAGCACACAGCTGAGCATGGACTGCGCCAGAACGGACGGATCGAGGCTGGAAAACAGCGTGTACCGTCTACTGCCCAATCTGCGGTTTCGCACTCGGAGTTGTAGGCGGGAGACGCTCGACAACATGCCAGATTCCCCTGATGGTTAGACACCGGCGGCTGAAGAATCGTGCCAGTTTAAACGCTAATCGTGCCTTCGAAGACTTTGACGGCGGCGCCGCTGACGCGCGGCACTAATTTCTTGCCGCTCTGAGTAACTTCGACTTCGATGTGGCTAGGGCGGCCCATTTCCTCGCCCTGCAGGATGGTCAAAGTGTGGCCGGCAGCGAGCTTGCCGTGCTTGACGAGATACGCTCCGAGCGAGCCGGCAGCGGAGCCGGTCGCGGGATCCTCATAGATTTCCCATGGCAGCATGCCGCGCGAGAAGACTTTGCTGTTGCCGCCAAGCGCAAAGCAATAGGCCATGGTGGCGTTTTTGCCGAGCAGCTTGCGCAGCTCGAACATGTTCATGGCAATTTTTCCGAGTGCGGCGCGGTTCCTGAGCGGCACCATCAGATTGAAGATGCCGGTCGAGACGCACTCGGGGTCGAGATGAGGATCGAAATCTTTCGGGCTGAGACCCAGCGATTTGGCAAGTGCGGCTTTCTTGAACTTGCCGGGGCGGAATGCAGCTTCCGTCTGGGTCATGGTGACGCGCTGGGGCCGGCCGTCCTTGAAACGAATCTCGACGGGGAGCACGCCAGCGCCCGTTTCCTGCATGATATGCACGCCACCTTCCTGGGCGGGAACAACGCCCAGTTCCGCGAGAAGAAACCAAGTGCCGACGACGGGATGGCCGGCGAGTTTTAATTCCTCGCGCGTGGTAAAGATGCGCAAGCGAGCTAAAGCGCGCTCGTCAGTGGGCTTCTGTACGAAGACGCTTTCGGCGAGATTCATCTCGCGGGCGATGGCTTGCATTTGATCGTCCGAGAGGCTATCGCCGTCGGTGAAAACAGCGAGCGGGTTGCCTTCGAAGCGGGTGGTGGTGAAAACGTCGAGCGTGTAGAAGCGATGTTCCATTGGATTTTGAGCCATGGCTGGAGCAGGCGCGTAGATCAGATGCGCTCGAGCGTGGGCACGGTCCTTTCGTTGTGAATGTTGCCAGTGTTCAGCGTGGATTTCGGTTCCATCAGGACGAGATGAACTTCTTCGTCGGCGACGGGGCGATGCTCGACGCCGCGCGGAACGATGATGAATTCGCCTTCGTGAATCACGGACTCGTGATCGCGGAATTTCATACGCAGCGTGCCGTGGGTAACGAGAAAAAGTTCATCTTCGTTGTCGTGGTGATGCCAGACGAATTCGCCTTTGAGTTTGACCGCCTTGATGTGAGAGTCGTTCAGCTCCCCGATCACCCGTGGATTCCAATAGTCCGAAAAGAGGCTGAATTTATTTTTTAGGTTAATCGTTTCCATGTTTGCGCCTACAAAGCCCGTACGAGTTTGGCCACCGCATCGAGAACGCGCTGCGTCGTCGCGGCCTTCGATGTTTCACAATAAACGCGAAGCAGATTCTCCGTCCCGGAGGCACGAACCAGGAGCCAGCCTGTCTCGCCAAGATAGATTTTGATGCCGTCCATGTTTTCGCGCCGCACAATGGGCCAGTCCAGGAAGCGAGCTAGCGTGCTGTCGGAAAAGTATGCGACGGCCTCCTGTTTCTGACCTGGCGTGACGTCGAGATCCACGCGGCCGTAGTGGTATTCGCCGAATTCGGCATAGAGCGTACGCAGCATGTCGCCGAGCGATTTGCCGTGCCAGGCCATCAACTCGGCAAGAAATAGCGCGCAAACCGTGGCGTCGCGCTCCGGCAGGTAGAGACTCGTCCCGATGCCGCCGCTTTCTTCGCCGCCGATCAAGATGTTTTGCTCAAGCATCAGCTCGCAAATGTATTTGAAGCCGATGGGAACTTCGTGGCGCTTGCGGCCGAATTTGGTGGCGAGCTTATCGATCAGTTTGGTGACGCTGAAGGTCTTGGCAATGTCGCCCGGAAGATTGCGTGTGCCTGCGAGGTGCCAGACGAGAAGCGCGAAGATTTGGTGCGGGTTGACGAAGGTACCGTCGCGATCGATGGCGCCGATGCGGTCGCCGTCGCCATCGGCGCAGAAGCCAGCGTCGTATTTCCCAGCGAGCACAGCACTGCGGAGAGCATGGATGTGCGGCTCGATGGGTTCGGGATTGACGCCGCCGAAGCGCGGGTCGCGGGAGCCGCGAATTTCATCGCAGGCAACTTCGTTGCGACGAAAGAGCTCTACGAGAAGGCCGGCGGCCGAGCCGTGCATGACATCGGAGACGAAGCGGAATTTCGCTTTTTTTATGCGATCCCAGTCGACGAGCTTTTCGAGTGCATCGAGATAGGGGCCGCGAGGTTCGAGCGGCTGAATCAGATCGTTGCGCGGCGGCAGAGCGGGGATATCGCTGCTCAGAACTTGGGCGAGTTCTTTTTCGATTTGCGCGACGATGGACGGCAGAGCGCTGCTGCCGTAGCTGGCTTTGTACTTCATGCCGTTCCAGCGATACGGATTGTGGCTGGCAGTGACGACGATTCCGCCCGCGGCGGCTCTCTGGCGCACGAGAAGACTGATGGCCGGCGTGGGGCAAGGCTTGTCGGTGAGCCAGACGGGCGTTCCCGTGGCACTGATAACTTCCGCGACGGCGGCTGCGACTGTGTCTGACGAAAAGCGGTGGTCGTAGCCGATCAGTACGCCCTTGCGTGCATCTTCGCCGCGGACGACGTAGCGCGCGATCGCCTGCGCCACGACGCGAGCGTTCGCAAATGTGAAGTCTTCCGCGATCATGCCGCGCCATCCGTCGGTTCCAAACTTAATCGCAGTCATAAGGGACAGGAAGAAGTATACGCGAAGCGATATATCCGCCAAACAGCCGGATTGGACTGAGACGACCGGCAAACGGTGTTAAAGCAGTTTGGTGAGTTTCCGCTCTTCGAGTGACTTTACGATTTTGGCGACGTCTTGGGCGCGGTCGCGCGGGACGACGAGCAAGGCATCAGGAGTTTCAACGACGATGAGGTCGCGGACGCCGATGGCGGCGATAAATTTCGTCGGGCTGTAGAGAAAATTGCCGGTGGCATCGAGCGCGAGCCCGTGGCCGGCCAGGAGGTTCTCGCCGGATTGTTTGGCGAGGAGTTCGTAGACAGAGGCCCAAGAGCCGATGTCGCTCCAGCCGATTTCGGCGGGGATGACGTAGGCTTGCGGCGCTCCTTGCTGGCGCGTGGCGTTTTCGAGGATGGCGTAATCGACGGAAATGTTTTCGAGCTTCGGATAGATGGCGCGCAAACGCCGCTCGTAGGATTTTTTGCCGATGGTTTCGGCAAGCGATTCGAGAGCTTCGTGCGTTTTCGGCAGGAACTTCTTCAAATTTTCTAGAAATGTCGAGACGCGCCAGAAAAACATTCCGGCGTTCCAATGATAGTTGCCGGAGGCGACATATTCTTTGGCGAGATCGAGCGCGGGTTTTTCGGTGAAGCGGCGCACGGCGTAAACGGGAAAACCGAGCGAATGAAGCGCGTCTCCCATGTGCTCGACGTAGCCGAAGCCGATTTCGGGGCGCGTCGGCGGTATTCCGAGGACGACCATTCGGCCGGGATCGCGCGCGACTTCGAGCGCGGCGCGAACGATGCGATGATATTTTTCCGTATCGGCGATGAATTGATCGGATGGTAGCACAGCCATCATCGCATCGCCTTTCGCAGCTTGGCGAATGTGAAGAGCAGCCAGCGCGATTGCGGCGGCGGTGTTGCGGCCGATAGGTTCAGTCAAAACGCGTTTTCGTGATGCGGACGGAAGTTGTTTTTTGACGGCGGCGGTTTGCTCAGCATTGGTGACAGTCCAAATGTGCGGCGGCGAAACGAGGTAGAGCATGCGCTCGACGGTTTGTTCAAGCATGGTGGCTTTGCCGACGATGTTCAAAAGCTGTTTGGGTGTGCGCGTGCGGCTGCGCGGCCAGAAGCGCGTGCCGCGGCCGCCAGCGAGAATTACAGCGTGCGTTGCAAGTTTCTCCATTGCTATGCGCTTCCCATCTTAGTCGAAAACCGTTTTTTCGATCTCCTGCCAGGGATGACCCGCCTGCTCAAGGCTGGCACGCAGCTTGCGTAAATCCGGAACATAAGTTCGTAGGACCTTCGTAATCTCTTTTGGATTTAGAACAAACTCTCCCAGACCGGCCGGAATCAGCCAGCACTCACCTTGTTGATACTTCGACGTGCCGCCGTCCCAAGCCAAATCTCCGCTGCCGGTCAGAATGACAAGCAGATCAAAGTGCTCGGAATCCGAATGGGATTCCATTCGTTGCGAATCCTTCCAACGTTCGGTGGCGAAATACGGGCAAGCGGCGAGCAGGTTATTTTGGAAACCACGCGCCGGCAATCGAATTCTCGAGACTTTGCCATGAATGGGGCGGCCAAATTTAATCACCCGCAGTGCTTTTTCGATGTGCAACGCGCGCGGATTGCCATGAGCATCCAGCCGGCCGTAGTCGTAGACACGATAGGTAAGATCCGAATACTCCTGCACCTCGCACAGAATCATATCCGGACCGATCGTATGGGGTGTGCCGGCGGGCACAAAAAAAGTGTCTCCAGGTTGCACTCGCCAATGAACGAAGACATCTTCCAGCCTTTGCGTTTCCATGGCCTTCAAGAATTTCTCTTCGTCCACCTTTGGAATCAATCCTACTAGAACTCCCGCTCCTGGTTCCGCGGAGACGGCGTGCCACATTTCGGTTTTTCCGCGGCCGCCGGCGGCTTGTTCGTGAGCGGAAGCGTACACGTCGTCGGGATGAACCTGAATCGAAAGCTTGTCTGCAGGGAATATAAATTTTACGAGCAGCGGAAAATCAGAGGTCAAAGCGAGTCTTGTTCCGCGCCACTCGGCTGGCATTTCGTGCCAAGCTGCGCCAAGCGTTTTGCCTGCGAAGGGTCCAGTCGCGATCCTGCAATCGATTCCGGTAAGCCAGGCTTCGCCTATCGGCTCGACAAGATTCGACTTTTCGGGGAAAAGAGGGGCCAATGATCGCACGCCCCAAATGCGCGGACTAAAAATCGGCTCGATGCGTGCCGGCTCAGGCCGCATGCATTAGGCTGCGGCTTCGACGCGGGTGAAGAAGCGCTCGAGGCGGCGGAGGCCTTCGTCGATACGTTCGATGGAGGTCGCGTAAGATAGGCGCAGATAGCCGGGCGCGCCAAATCCTTCGCCAGCAACGAGTGCGACGCGCGCTTGGTCGAGCAGCAGCTTGGCGAGTTCCGACGTGTCTTTGGCGATGGCGTGGCCGCTCGAGCCGTTCGAGAGGTGTGCCCCAACATTCGGGAATGCATAGAACGCGCCGCCGGGCATTTCGCATTTCACGCCGGGGATGGCGTTCAGGCCTTCCACGATGCGCTTGCGGCGCCGGTCGTATTCCGCGAGCATCACGGGCACGGAAGCCATCGGCCCGGTCATCGCCGCGAGCGCTCCATATTGCGCGATGGAAGTCGGATTTGATGTCGACTGGCTCTGTAACTTGGTCAAAGCCTGAATAAGTTCCGCGGGCGCCAGCGTGTAGCCGATGCGCCAGCCCGTCATTGCAAATGTTTTCGAAACCGAGCCGATAATGATCACGTTGTTCTTCGAGTCCGGGGCGCTGGCAATGGAAAATGGTTTGTGCGGATCGTAGGTGAAGTGCGAATAGCACTCGTCGCCCATCAGCCAGACGTTGTGCTTCTTGCAGACGGCGAGGATGCGTAAGTATTCGTCCGGGGGAACCACGCCGCCCGTCGGATTGCTCGGCGAATTGAGAATTAAGAGCTTCGTTCTCGGAGTGATGGCTTTTTCAATCGCAGCAGCTTTGACGCTGAAACCGTCTTCAGGCTGAGTCTGAACATAAACCGGTGTGCCGCCCGCGTATTTGACGATGTCCGGAAAACTTACCCAATACGGCGCGGGAATGATGACTTCGTCGCCTGCCTGCACCAGCACGCTCATTACGTTAAAAATGCCGTGCTTGCCGCCGACGGTGACGATGCACTCTTTCGGCGCGTAATCCGAGGCAAGCTCGCGCTTGTGCCAGGCACAAATCGCTTCGCGCAGCGGCATGATTCCCGGCGTCGGCGTGTACTTGGTCTTGTTTCCTTCGATGGCCGCAATCGCCGCCTTCTTGATGTGCTCGGGAGTCGGAAAGTCCGGCTCGCCCGGCCCGAAATCGGCGATGTCCACGCCCTGCGATTTCAGCCGGTCGGCTTCGGCGATGACCGCCGCCGTCGGAGAGATTTGTATGCGGTTGATACGTTCGGTGAGTTGCACGCTTTCTCCTAGTAGGACAGGCTTCAGCCTGTCTCTTTCTTTGCTTGTCTGTGTGCGCCATGACTGGCGCAAAAAACTCTCTACGAAACCTTTGCCTTCAGCCGCTCTTCGACGATGGGCGGCACCAGCCCATTCAAAGACGCTCCCAATTGCGCGATTTCGCGCACCAGTTTCGAACTGAGATAACTATAAGAAAGTCCGGGCAGCATGAAAACCGTTTCGAGACGTGGCTCGAGCTTCCTATTCATCAGCGCCATCTGCAATTCGTACTCGTAGTCCGAGACGGCGCGAATGCCACGCAGAATTACGCCGGCGCCGCGCTTTCGCGCATAATCCACGAGCAAGCCGTCGAAGACGTCGACTTCCACGGCCGGCCATTGCTTGGTGACTTCGCGCAGCATTTCGACACGCTCTTGAACGGAAAAGAGCGGCTGCTTCTCCGCATTGCGCAACACGGCTACGATCAGCAGATCAAACATCTTTTCGCCGCGCTCGATCAAATCGAGATGGCCGTTCGTCACTGGATCAAACGAGCCGGGATAGATGGCGATAGACGTTTTCATGGGCGCCGCTTGGAATATCTTATCCTAACCCAGGCCGGGAAATAGGCCCGGGACAAATTTTCGCCGCCCGCGCGACGCCGTCCCGTAAGGCGCAGATTTCCTTTTTGTATCGGACGCCGACTGTGACAGTATCCTCGTTGCTGAATTCAAGCCGAAGCAAGCCCGGATCGTTCTTGGGCGCGATTTCCAAAGGAGTGCTGAAAACATGGCTGCTGGCCCCTGGATACGAGGTATTGGTTTGCTTGTGTTGAGTGCGCTGATGATTCCTTTAACGGTACGGCCACAGGACCAGCGCCCACTCTATCTCATGCCGTTTCCGGCGAACGTCCAAATTGGCTCGGGCCATCTCCTGGTGGATGCTTCTTTCACAGTGGGATTCACGGGCTACACGGAGCCCCGGCTGGATCGAGCCGCGCAGCGTTTCCTTCGACAGTTATCGCGCCAGACGGGCATGCCAGTGGTATTGAAACCGGGCGCTGCGGCCAAAGCCAGCCTCGTGATTCATACCGATCACGCCAGCAAGGATATTCAGGAGCTCGGGGAGGATGAGTCTTACACTCTCGAAGTCAGCGCTACACGCGCGAGGCTCAGCGCCCCCAATCCGCTCGGCGTCTTGCATGGCCTGCAAACTTTTCTCCAACTGGTCGACGTCTCGCCCGATGGCTTTACCGCTCCCGTCGTCACCATCAACGACAAGCCGCGATTCCCCTGGCGCGGACTGATGTTCGATTCAGCTCGCCACTACACGCCGTTGGATGTGATCAAGAGGAATATCGACGGCCTCGAAGCCGTGAAGATGAACGTGTTCCATTGGCATCTCTCCGACAATCAGGGTTTCCGAGTCGAGAGCAAGAAGTTTCCGAAGCTTCAGGAAATGGGTTCCGATGGCCTTTACTATACGCAGGATGAAGTCCGCGATTTGATTTCCTACGCGCGTGACCGCGGCATCCGCGTGGTTCCCGAGTTCGATGTACCCGGCCATAGCACAGCGTGGTTCGTGGGTTATCCAGAACTTGCCAGCGCGCCCGGCCCCTACGAAATTGAAAGGAAATGGGGCGTTTTTGATCCCGCGTTCGATCCCACCAACGAGAAGACCTACAAATTTCTCGACCAGCTCATTGAAGAAATGGCCAAGCTTTTCCCCGACCATTTTTTCCACGTTGGCGGCGATGAAGTCAACGGCAAGCAGTGGGACGCGAATCCCAAAATTCAGGATTTCATCAGAGCGCATGACCTGAAAAATAACGAAGGGCTGCAAGCCTATTTCAATAAACGGCTCGAGCCGATCGTGGCCAAGCACGGGAAAAGCATGGTCGGCTGGGATGAAGCTCTTGACCCGACGCTGCCGAAAGATATTGTTATTCAATCCTGGCGCGGGCCAGACGCCTTGGCCGCGGCCGCGAAGCAGGGTTTTCGCGGGATTCTTTCCAACGGCTATTACCTCGACCTCGGCTGGACCGCTGCGCGGCATTATGCGGTGGATCCGTTGAGCGGCGCAGCGGCAAATCTCTCGCCGGATGAAAAAGCGCGAATCCTTGGCGGGGAATCGTGCATGTGGTCGGAGTACGTGGATGCAGAAAATATCGATTCGCGCATATGGCCGCGAAACGCTGCGATCGCGGAGCGCTTATGGTCGCCCCAGGAAGTCACCGATCCGCCCTCGATGTACACGCGCGTGGAGGTCATCAGCGACCGCTTGGAATGGCTCGCCCTGACGCACAAAACCTATTACCACCAAATGCTTCAACGGATTGCAGGTCCAAGCACGCCAGAAGAATTTGCCGCCCTCAAGACGCTCGCAAAAGTGGTTGAACCGGTGAAGGACTATACCCGCGAACAAACCGCAACCGTCGAACCGACAAGCGCAACGCCGTTAAACCGCGTTGTGGATGCGGTGTCTCTCGAAAGCACGGCTGCCCGACATTTCGGAGAGTTGATCGATAAATTCGTCACCGCTTCTTGCCATGACTCGGACAGTGAAGCTCGTCTGCGTCAGCAGTTTACGGCCTGGCGCGACAACGATGCTCTGCTTCAGTCGCTCGCACAGCGTTCTTTTCTAGTGAAAGAAGTCTCCGCTACCTCGCAGGATCTTTCGGCCTTAGGAGTACTTGGCCTGGCAACTTTGGATTACGTAGCGAAAGGACATCGGCCGCCGGATGACTGGAAAGAGCAGCAACTTGCTGCTCTTCAGCAAATTGAAAAGCCAAAGGGTCAGCTGGTGCTGATGCCTGCCCCGACGGTTCAGAAATTGGTGGAGGCTGCTTCAATGGGCGGCAGTTGTTCCGCAACCAACTGATGGCGATAAGCCTGCGTAGCAGAGGGGCGAGGCTTGACTCGCCCGGGCGACCTAACTCGTTGGGCCGGTGTGACGAGGACATTCGCCCGAGCCGGAGTCAGTGAACGTCTTGCCCTCTTCAGGAATAAATTGCCAGGTGTAATGGCCGGGTGTGAGCGTCAATTTGATAACGCCAAACGTGTCCGTGTTGCGGACTTCACTGTTGGGAGTCGCAAAGCCAAGTGGATCGTGACTGCGTCCCCCGGTTCCCACTACAATCTCTCGTATTCCATTGGCTGGATCGGCGTGGCCCTCAGGATCCTGGGGCGCAAAGCGTTCGTAGGAATGCTCATGCCCGGCCAGGACCAGCGCCGCGTGCGCCGCGTAGAGATCCTCCCACAGGGGCTTTAATTCCGGATGAATGGCGTGACTCTTGAACACGCCGCTGCTGAACAGCGCGTGATGGCCGTAAGCCAGAACGCATGCGTCGGGGTGCTCGGCAAGATCCTTGCGCAGCCAGATCTCTTCCGGCGAACCAACAGCGCACCCCCCCAATATTTTCGAGTAACAATTCGTGTTGAGAGCGACGATATGCCAGGAACCGAGGTCGTAGCTGTAATACCCCTTGCCAACGGGCCCCGCTTGCGCGCCCCAATACTCAAAATATCCGTGCGCGGTCGGGTTGACGTATTCGTGGTTTCCCAGGGCAGGCTTCGTTCGCGACTTAAACTCTCCCCACGTTGTGCCATAGCAGTTCTGAAATTCGTCGGGGCTGCCGCTCTCGTAGGCCAAGTCGCCCGCTGCGAAGACCGTTCCCGGGATTTTTTCGATGAGTTTGGCTGTAGCGCGAGCTCCATCCAGGTCCTTACATCCCGCTATATCGCCCGCACCCACGAGGGTGAATGTTTTGCCATCCGGCGAGGCCGGCGACGGGAATGGATCGATGCGCTGTTCAGTGACCGCCGGATGCGCGGTTTGCGAGCAGCCCGTACTCACCAACTGCGTGGAGAGGGTGAGTAGAAGGGCGAGCCAAGCGATTCGTGCGCTTAGGTGCCAGCAACCGGCAGCGCTGCTTCTTTCTGTCATGATTTCTTTGGCCAGAATATCACGCCAACCAGACTTGGCGCTCCATTGACCGTTCACACCCGGCTGAATACCGTTCATTGCGGTATATGACCGTTCGCCACAAATCGCTTGGAAATCAGACTAAATCGGTCTTATTATAAACTGCACGAAATAAAGGGTTTGAACCCAAATTAGGCTCTGGTCCGGTTGACTTGGAGTGCAAAACAGAGTATCCTCTACAGTGCGACTGAAACAGTCGCATATCCTGCGGGGGCAGGAACCAGAGTGAGAAATGTTTAAGCTATCCAAGAAAGCCGATTACGGGCTAATCGCCGTCAAGCATTTGGCCATGCATCGTCACGAACATGCATGCAGCGCGAACGAAATTGCGGAGGAGTACGGTATTTCCGTCACGCTGATGGCGAAAGTGCTCCAACGGTTGGCGCGAGAAGAAGTCGTGGTCGCGAAACACGGCTCCACGGGGGGATATCAGCTCGCGAAAGATCCCACGCAGGTGAGCGCGCTCGATGTGATCGCGGCCATTGATGGTCCGGTGCTCATCACCTCATGCGTGACGAGCCATGGGAATTGCGAAACGACGGAGCGATGCTCGGTCCGCGAGCCGCTCCGCAAAGTGAATGAAAGCATTTTGGGGGTATTGGGCACGGTAACGATAGCGCAGTTGAGCGAGGACCCCAATGAGCCCGCTCTTGTGGGATTGTCGGGTTCGATGCGTTCGGGTTCGTAGATGAGTTCGAGTTAGGAGACTACGGAAATGGCTGTCAAGCTGCCGATTTACATGGATAATCACGCGACCACCCCGGTTGATCCGCGGGTTGTGGAAGCGATGCTGCCTTATTTTACGGAAAAATTCGGGAACGCCGCAAGCCGCAATCATAGCTTTGGCTGGGCCGGTGAAGAAGCCGTTGAAATCGCACGCCAGCAGATTGCTTCGCTGATCGGCGCCACGCCGAAAGAGATTATTTTCACCAGCGGCGCGACGGAATCCGACAACCTGATGATCAAGGGCATCGCGGAGATGTTCCGCGAGAAGGGCAACCACATCATCACGCAGTCGATCGAACACAAAGCGGTGCTCGATACCTGCAAGCGCCTGGAAAAAGAGGGCTTTGAGGTCACCTATTTGCCGGTGCAGAAGGACGGGCGCGTCAATCTTGATGAATTGAAAGCCGCGATCCGGCCGACCACCATCTTGATCACCATCATGTATGCCAACAATGAGATTGGCGTGATCAATCCGATCGCCGAAATCGGCAAAATCGCCAAAGAGCATGGCATTTTCTTCGCCGTGGACGGCGTGCAGGCCGTGGGCAAGATTCCAGTCGACGTGCAGAAGGACAATATCGACTTGCTGGCCATTAGCGGCCACAAGATTTACGGCCCGAAGGGTGTTGGCGCACTCTATGTTCGCCGGCGCAATCCGCGCGTCCAGCTTTCCGCCATCATTGATGGCGGCGGCCATGAACGCGGCATGCGCTCGGGCACCCTCAATGTGCCTGGCATCGTCGGCCTAGGCAAAGCCTGCGAGCTTTGCCAACAGGAGATGTCGCAGGAGGCCGCCCGGTTGGGGGCTCTCCGTGATCGCCTTAAAAAGGGTTTGGAAGCCAAGCTGGATGAGGTTTATATCAACGGCTCGCTCGAACATCGCCTGCCGAATAACTTGAACATGAGCTTCGCCTATGTCGAGGGTGAATCGCTCTTGATGGGCATCAATGATATTGCGGTATCGAGCGGTTCAGCCTGCACTTCGGCCACGCTGGAACCTAGCTACGTGCTCAAGGCGCTGGGCGTCGGCGAAGATCTGGCGCACACCTCGATCCGCTTCGGACTCGGCCGCTTTAACACGCAGGAGGAAGTCGACTACGTCATCGACAAGATGGTCCAGGTCGTCACCAAGCTGCGTGAGCTGTCGCCACTTTACGAGATGGCCAAGGAAGGCATCGACATCTCGAAGATGAAGTGGCAAACCGCCTAGAACCCGCATCTAATGGGGTGGGCAGGAGATAAGACCTAAGGTCTTTAGAAAAAGAGGAATACCATGGCCAGCGAAGGAACCATCCGAATTCACCGCTCGATCGGCGGCACAGGAGCCGCTTTTCGGGTGACGTTTGTACCCTATGAAGAAGGCGAAGAGGCCCCCGCCGCGGGCGAGCGCTCGTTTCACGAGCTGCAGCAGGTTCGCGCTTTCCTGAAGATGATCGGCGTCGGCGCGGAGTTCATCAAGGATGCGCTTCGGCAGCTTACCGCGGGGCGCTCGGCATCTGTGCCGAACGTTTCGCTTTCCGAAAAAGCCGTGAAGAGCGCAGGCTTTGGAAATCTCGTCAATTTGGCAAGAAGCAACAGCTAAGGAGCAACAGCTAATGGCATATAGCGATAAAGTCGTTGACCACTACAACAATCCGCGCAACGTCGGAAGCATGCCGAAGGAAGACCCCAATGTGGGAACGGGGCTCGTCGGCGCTCCCGAGTGCGGCGACGTGATGAAGCTGCAGATGAAGATCAATCCCGATACGCAGGTCATTGAAGAAGCCAAGTTCAAGACCTTTGGCTGCGGCTCGGCGATTGCCAGCTCCTCGCTCGCCACCGAGTGGGTCAAGGGCAAGACGGTCGAGGAAGCGCTCTCGATCAAGAACACGGACATTGTGCGTGAGCTGTCGCTCCCGCCGGTGAAGATTCACTGCTCCGTGCTTGCCGAAGACGCCATCAAGGCGGCCATCGGCGACTGGAAAAAGAAGCACGGCGTCGAAGTGCCGGTAGCCGAAAAGGCTGCTCACTAAGCGATTCCTTGCCGGCTGCGACGCGTCGTGTCTTTGTAGGGGCACGATATATCGTGCCCTTCCGCTGCGCAAAGCTCGGCAAGATTTAATGCATCTGGGTTCTTGGAGCATCTGATCATGGCAACAGAAGTCGCCAATCCAACGACAACCATCGCGACGATCCGCCTGAGCGAGCGCGCCGCGCAGAAAATCCGCGAACTGCTCGAAAAGGAAGGCGTCTCGCCCGAAGTCGGCGGCCTTCGCGTGGGCGTGCAAGGCGGCGGCTGCTCCGGGTTGTCTTATGCCATGCGCCTCGATACGAAGGCGCGTGATCGCGATAAAGTGTTTGAAGAATTTGGCGCGCGCCTCTTCGTCGATCCCAAAAGTTTTCTCTATTTGAATGGCACAACGCTCGAATACGAAGAAACGCTGATGCGCCAGGGATTCGCGTTCCAGAATCCCAATGCCGCCAGAAGCTGCGGCTGCGGCAGTTCGTTTACGGCGTAGGTAGGACAGGCTTCAGTCTGTCGCCTTAGAGTTCTTGATTCGATTTTCGGCACTGCATAATCTTTATTTGTATTCCGGCGGGGGAATTCAAAAGGCGAGTCAGACAAGTGGTTGGCAGCCGCACCCGCCAGCCACTTTTTTTGTGCTTCTAAACGATTCGGACTAATTTTGTCGGATATCGAAAAATGACCCAAGCGACGCCAGCGACGAATCCACCTCTGGTCTGTTGGAACTGCCACGAGCGCGCCCAGGGAACGCACTTCTGCCCAAGCTGCGGCAAGCTGCAGCAGATACCGGGCAACGCCGATTATTTCGCGCTCTTTGAGATGCCTCGCAAGCTGTGGATCGAGATGAACTCGCTCGAGCAAAAATTCTTGCAACTCAGTTGGAAGCTGCATCCTGATATCTTCGTAAATGCCACTGAAACAGAACGCGAACTGTCCTTGAAGCGCAGTTCGGAGCTGAACGACGCTTACCGCACGCTTCGGGATCCCGTCGCGCGCGTCGAGTATCTGCTAGGCATAGAGCACATGCGCAAGGAAGGCGAGCACAAGCAACAAGCTCCTCCCGAACTGCTCGAAGAAGTCTTCGAGCTGAACGAATCGCTCGACGAACTGCGCGAAGCAAAATCGGCGGGATCCGATCTGGCGGCGTTGAAATCCCGCCTGGAGTCCGCGGAGAGGAATTTCGGCGAGAAGCTTGCGGACGTGAATGCCCAGCTTCAAGCGACCGCTCGCGATTGGGATGCCGCAGTTGACACAAGCGCGGACCAGGACGCGCGCAAGAGACTGATGTCGCGTATGAATGAGCTGCTCAATCGCCGCTCGTACATCAGAAATTTAGTCGTGAACGTTCAAAAGGAGCTTTCGTAGGGGAGGGGCTTGCCCCTCCCGGCCTTGGCCATGGGACGCATCGTCGGAATCGATCTCGGCACAACTAACAGCCTCGTCGCGTTTATCGATCCGCAGACGAATCAGCCGAAGTGTATTCCCGGACCTTATGGGAGCACGTTATGTCCGTCGGTCGTCAGCCTTGACGCCGATGGCAGCATCATTGTCGGAGAGGCCGCGCGCAATCGTCTGCTCACGCAACCGGAGCGCACGATCTATTCCGTAAAGCGCCTGATGGGCCGCGGCCCCGCCGACGTACAAAGCGAACTGAAGCTATTTCCGTTTCGCATCGATCCCGCGAGCAAGAACGTCATCCGCGTGATGCTTGGCGAGAAGGTCTTCACGCCGCCGGAGATTTCCGCGTTCATTTTGCGCGAACTGAAGAGCTGGGCCGAAGCCTTTTTCGGTGAAACGGTCGATCGCGCCGTCGTCACCGTCCCCGCGTATTTCAACGACGCCCAGCGCCAGGCCACCAAAGACGCCGGCAAAATTGCCGGACTTGAAGTTCTACGCTTGGTCAACGAGCCAACCGCCGCGGCTCTCGCCTATGGCTTGCACGAAAAACAGCGCGGCCGTGTCGCGGTCTACGATCTCGGCGGTGGCACATTCGATATTTCCGTGCTCAAGTTGATCTCCACGGCCGAGGGCGACATCTATCAGGTCCTCTCGACCAACGGCGATACTCATCTGGGCGGCGACGATATCGACAATTTGCTTCAAGCCTTCGTCCACGAACGGATACTTCAGGAAGACGCGATCGATTTTTCGCCTCACGGTGAGATTGCCCAAGAGCTGCGCAAGGCCCTGATCGCCATCAAGCATCAACTCTCCGAATCCGAGTCCGCCACGCTGCGGTTTCCGCTGTCTAATGGAGGAGTCTTCGTCCATGAATTCACTCGGGGTGCACTGGAAGCGTTAATTCGTCCGGTCGTTGATCGCACCATGGGCCCAGTAAAGAAAGCCTTGGCGGACGCACAGACGAAAGAACCGGAACTACAGCCCGAGACGATTGATGAAGTGGTCCTCGTCGGCGGCACCACGCGCACGCCTCTCGTCCGCCTCGTCGTGCAGGAATATTTCCACCGCGCTCCGCACACCGAATTGAACCCCGACGAAGTCGTTGCTCTCGGTGCGGCAGTGCAGGCCAACATTCTCGACCGCGGCGTCACCAACATGCTGTTGCTCGATGTCACGCCGCTTTCGCTCGGCATCGAAACCTACGGCGGGGCAGTCGCGAAGATTATTCCGCGCAACTCAACAATTCCCGCGAGCGCGCAAGAGCTCTATACCACTGGCGTCGACAATCAAACCGGCATCGACATTCACGTGCTGCAAGGTGAGCGCGAACTCGCGAAAGACTGCCGCTCGCTCGCCCGCTTCACTCTGAAAACGCCACCGGCGCCCGCTGGCTTACCGCGCATCGAAGTAAAATTTCTGATCGATGCTAATGGCATCCTGCAAGTCGGCGCGAAGGATCTACGTACCGGCGAACAGCACTCCATCGAAGTTCAGCCCAGCTACGGCATCAGCGACAACGAAATCGAACGCATGCTCGAGGAATCGATCGAATACGCCGAGCAGGACTTCGCTGAGCGCCAGGTTATCGAAGCGCGCACGGAATCCGAATCGATTCTCGCGGCCACCGCGAAAGCGCTCGCCAACGAGCAATCGGCGAACCTGCCGTCCGAAGAGCGCGCGGCAATCGAAGCTGCCATCGCTGCGTTGAGAGACGCCGCCGCAGGCACGGATTACAAGTTAATCCGCAAGCGCATCGACGAGCTGAATCACGCGACGGAGCATCTTGCGGAATTGCTGATGAACAGCGCCGTCACAAGCGCGTTGCAAGGCAAAAAGTTGGCTGAGGTCTGACAAAGCAGGGGCACGATAGTTCGTGCCCCTACTCGGCAAGAATTGAACGATTGGCAATCGCAACGGGGGTAAACGAAATATGGGCGGAAGCAACCCGTACATTGAAGAAGTCAAATACACGCCCGCCACGAAGAAGTACAAAGTCACGTTTCTTCCCAGCGGCAAAACTATCGAGGTCGATCCGGAGAAAATTCCCTACGGCCACAACGGCCTTCCCGGCAGCATTCTCGATATCTCCGAAGGCATCAAAGCCGGCCTCGACCACGCGTGCGGCGGCGTGTGCGCTTGCTCGACCTGCCACGTCATCGTCCGACAGGGCCTCGAATCCTGCAACGAAGCCACTGACGCCGAACTCGACGAACTGGACATGGCCCCGGGCATCACGCCGAAATCCCGCCTCGGCTGCCAGACCGTTCCCGACGGCACGACAGACATCATCGTCGAAATTCCTGAGTGGAACAAGAATTACGCCAAAGAAGCCGATCACTGAGTCTTGTGGCTCAGGCTTCAGCCTGAGCTCTTCCACCATTGAAGGATCACCATCTACGCTTTTTCTCAAGGAGCCACGCATGCCGCCAACATTCGGTTGGGACAACATCGAAGACATCGCCATCGGGCTGACCGACAAATTTCCAGAAACCGATCCGCTCACGGTGCGTTTCACCGACATGCACAAATGGATCACGGAACTTCCCGGTTTTTCTGGCGACCCGACCGCCTCGAACGAAAGCAAACTCGAGGCTATCCAAATGGCATGGCACGAAGAATTCCAAGACCGCCAAAGTTAGTTGCGGCGGCGTTCAGCGACCTCAGCCGCTTGTTCATTGCGTGGATTTCTCTTATTCTATATAGGTTACACACCCGCAAAATGTGGCGCTATGGTGCAACGGTTAGCACGCGGCCCTTTCAAGGCCGAAATACGGGTTCGATTCCCGTTAGCGCTACCAAAATCACCCGCTCTTCAAGCCTCGTCGACGTCGCGAGTGATCGGCCTTTCTCGCCTGGCCTACTCGTGTCTCGATGCCACCATTGGATCGACTCCCATGGCTCTAAACGCCGGGACACAACATGCGGCGAGAGCAACAAGCCCAAGAAGAATTGAAGCACCCAAATGCGTAATCGGATCAAGCGGTTGCACGCCAATCAAGAAATTCTCCAAGAGCTTCGCCGTTCCGCCCGCAGCTATTCGTATCTCAGCGCCACCATGGGATCGATGCGCATGGCGCGCCGGGCGGGAACGTAAGAAGCGAGCAAGGCAACGAGCACGAGCAGGATGGCGACTCCCGCGAACGTTTCGAAATCGGCCGCGCCAACGCCGTAGAGCAAGCTGGACATTAAATGAACGAGACCGAAGGCCGTCACGATGCCGATGGCGATCCCGATTGCGGCAAGTTTCAGACCTTGGCCTAAGACTAAACGGAAGACGTCGCGCCGGGGCGCACCGAGAGCCATGCGTATGCCAATCTCGTGGGTGCGCTGCGCCACGGAAAACGAAATCACGCCATAGATTCCGATGGCTCCGAGAATCAGCGCCAAGCCACTGAACAAGCCGAGCAAGACCAGCGTGATGCGGCGCGTTGCCACCGAGTCGCTCACCAATTGCTTCATAGTGGCGACCGCGAATACGGGCTGGTCTTTGTCGATGGCATGAACGGCATCGCGAATCTCCGAGGTGAGCGCCGCGGGATCGGCCGCCGATTTAACCAGCAAATTCATTCCGTTGCTGGGATTCTGCCGGGACGGGACGTACACTTCGAGGCGCGCGGGATTCGCCAAGCCGTAGAGTTTCGTGTCGCCCACCACGCCGACAATCGTGTACCACTTCGGCGGATTGGCCGCCGAGGCGTGGCCAAACATAAAGCGTTTGCCGACAGGATCCTCGTTGGGAAAAAAGCGCCGCGCAATCGTGGCATTAATCATCCCTGCGAGCGGCGCGTTTTCGTTGTCCTGATCGGTGAAGCCGCGGCCGCGCAAGAGGGGGATTCCAAGAGTCGTCAAGTATCCTGGACTTACGATATGAACGTCAGGATGCGGATAATCTCCTGGTCCAAGTGCCGCCATGCCCTCGATCGTGATGTCGCTTCGACTGTGATCACCCGTGAGTGGGATGACCGTTCCCACCGCTGCGTTTTCCACGCCCGGCAAGGCGCGCACGCGATCCAGCACCTGTTGCCAGAAATTCAACACGGCCGGATCTTTCGCGTACTGCTCGGTCCGCAGGTCCATCGCCATCGCCAAGACGCGGTCGGGCCGAAACCCCGGATCAACTTCCATCAGCCGGTAGAGGCTTTTGATCATCAATCCCGCGCCCACCAGAAGAATGAGCGCGAGAGAAATTTCCGCAGTCGCCAGCGCACCGCGCAGACGGTTTTGTGCCGCGCCGCCGCTTGTCGTTCGTCCCCCTTCCTTCAGCTCGGATTGCACGTCCTGCTGGGTCGAACGCATGGCGGGAATCAAACCGAATATGAAAGCAGCCAGTACAACGACGCCCGCCACAAAAACCAACACGGAAGAATTCAAATCCACCGTGGCGCCGGACAGCATGTCCGCGGAAATGAGTTGCGCCAGCGCCCGGTTTCCGGCCATCGCCAGCCCCACGCCAAGAAGGCCTCCCAGCAGCGAAAGGACAAAGCTTTCCGTCAGCATTTGGCGGAGAATGCGGCCTCTACTGGCGCCAAGCGCCATGCGCAGCGCCACTTCCTTGCTGCGGCTCGCGCCACGAACAAGAAAGAGGTTCGCGACGTTCGCGCACGCGATGAGAAGCACGAACAGGACCGCGCCAAAGAGCACCAAAATTGTCGTTCTCATGGCTCCTACGAACATGTCGCGAATGGGCTGGAGCGCCACGCCGAACTTGTCGTTGCTCCCCGGATATTCCTTGGCCAGGCGCGCCGCGATGCCCGCCATTTCCGCGCTGGCTTGCCCGAAACTGACGCCAGGGGTGAGTCTGCCGATCACCACCATGTCGCCGCGCTCGCCGCGCTCCGTGACTTCCTCGGAGTGGCTTGTGGCCCAGACGCCGATTGGCAACATCACGTCCGTTTTGTCCGGTGCGCGGAAATTCGCCGGCAGGACGCCGACGATCGTGTACCCGCGGCCATCCAGTGTAATGATTCTGCCGATAGCGTTCGGGTCGCCTGCAAAATGCGTTTGCCAAAGCGAATAACTGAGCAGGATCACCGGGGTGGTTCCTGCTTTTTCTTCCGAGGCATCAAAGTCGCGCCCAAGGAGAGGACGAATGCCCATCATGGAAAGAAAATTCGGCGAAACCGCATAGCCGCTAATATTCTCCGGTTGAGCGACGCCGGCGAGATTGAAGTTCACGCCATAAACGGCGGCCATTTGCGAAAAGGCGTGGCTCTGGGAGCGCCAATCGAGAAAGTTGGGGTAGGAAACGCTGACGGTTCCGACTTTCGGCGTCGTTTCGTTGAGGACAATCAGGCTGGAGGGGTCTTTATAGGGAAGCGGCCGAAGGAGAACGGCGTAGACGAGCGAAAAGACGGCCGTGTTTGCGCCGATACCGAGTGCCAGAGTGAGCATGGCAACGGCGGTGAAGCCAGGATTCTTGCGCAGCAAGCGAAGGCCGAAGCGAATGTCCTCGGCGATCTGCGAAAGCCAACCAAAACTCCACACCATCCGGGTGTCCTCCTTCGCGCGCGTTACGTTGCCGAACTTGCGGTGCGCGGCGTAGCGGGCTTCTTCCGGGGACACGCCGCGATCAATGTTGTCTTGCGTCTCCCGCTCGATGTGCTCGCGAATATCCGCGTCGAGATCATCCATCATGCGCTTGCGTCGCCACATCATTCGGCCTCCCGCCTGCTAGCCCATTCCTCTTCCGCGGGGTCGTCCATTACTCGTGCCGCAACGCAACCATCGGGTCAACGCGCATGGCGCGCTGCGCCGGAACGAAGCACGCAGCGAGCGCCACAAGAATCAACAGCAGGGCGACCGCAATCAGGGTCAGCGGGTCGTTGGCGTGCACGTCATAGAGCATCGAGCTCAAGTAGCGCATGACGCCCAGCGCCACCGCAGCGCCGGCAACCGCTCCCACCACCGCAAGCGCAATTCCTTGATGTAGGACAAGGCGCAAAACATCTTTCGCCCGTCCGCCAAGCGCCATGCGAATGCCAATTTCGCGCGTGCGCCGCGCAACTTCGTAGGAAAGCAAACCGTAAAGTCCGATGCACGCCAGCACCAGTGCCAGCAAACCAAAAAAACTCGCCAGACGTGCAACCAGCCGCTCCTGAAAGAGCAATCGGTCGATCTGCTGGGATTCGGTCGCCACATTGAAGAGCGGCAAGTTCGTGTTTACTTGCGCCACCACTTCGCGGACCGCGGGAAGAATGGCTTGGGGATCGGCCGCCGTGCGCAATTCAAACGTCGCTCCGCCCGCGCTCTGCGGCGTGTACATCATCGCGTGAATCTCTCGCCTTAAACTGTTGTATTTTGCGTCGCGCACTACGCCGACGATCTCGCAGCCTGGATTCGCCGGGCCGTTCGCGTCTGCTGCCGTTTCGCCGAAATGGATTCCGAGCGGATTTTGCTTGCCCACATATTTCTCGACAAACGCCTGATTCACAATCACTGGTGTGGGCGCCGAACTTGGCTGGTCTCCCCTGTTCGAAGCGGCCACCTCGAAATCGGAAGCAGTAAAGCTCCGGCCCATAAGAAATGGAATGTGCAGCGTCTCGAAGAAGTTCGGCCCGACGCCAAGATCATCAGCTTCGGAATCCTGGTCCTGCGGTGTTCCCGGCCAGTGAAAGCTGGTCACCATCAGCCCGTTGCTCAAGAGCGGCATCATTGAGTAGCTGGCGGCCTTCACTCCTGGCGTTTCCGCAAGGCGCCCTTGCAAATCATGGTAAAAACTATCCACCGCTGCCCCTTTATAGCCGACCAGCGTCGGGTCGATTCCGAAAATCAATATATTGTGCGAATCGAATCCCACGTCGATGTTGCGCAGGTTTTGAAGCGTGCGCACCAGCAATCCCGCGCCAACCAGCACGACCATCGCGAGCGCCACTTGGGCCACCACTAACGCGTTGCTGGTGCTGACCCATTTTCCTGCGCCGCGCGCCCATCCCGCCGAGATGCCCTCGCCTTCCTTCAGCGTCGGCGTCAAATCGACGCGCGCGCTGCGAAAGGCAGGTGCCAACCCGAATAGAATTCCGGTGATCAGCGAAATGGCGATGGTAAATCCCAGCACGCGAAGATCGAGGTCCACCGCGAATCCCAGCGGCCTTGGCTGATTGCTCGAAACGAAAGAAAGAATCGCATGAGCGCCCCAATAGGCCAGCAGAATACCGAGGCCCCCGCCCAGGGCCGACAGCATCACGCTTTCCGTCAAGAGCTGCCGCACAACCCGCGCTCGGCCCGCCCCCAGCGCCAGACGCACAGCCATTTCCTTCTGTCGCGCAGCGGAACGAGCGAGCATCAGCCCCGCGACATTCGCACACGCGATCAGCAAAATGATCCCGACGGCGAGCATCAGTACATATAGAGGATCGGAATATCGCGTGCGGCTACCGCTCAACCCGCTCTGCGCGGGCACAAGCGTAATTTCCGGATTATCTTCGGCCGTGGATAATGTCCTTGGCCCCTTTTCCATTTGAGATCCCTGCGGGCCGCCCGGAGGTGTTGCTCCTTGGGGCGCCGGCATAAGAATCGGCTTGTTTCCCGCGGATTGCGGCATTCCGCCGCCAGGCGCTTCGTGCCGTTCCAGCATGGGGCCTTTGCCGGGCGCTAGTTGCGTCGGCGCAGGCGAGCCACCTGGAGCGCCACCACCCGGAGGTGGCCCTCCTCCGAGAATCATTTCCCGACGGCCCATTCCACCGCCTGCCGGTCCACCCCCTCGCGGCGGCCCTCCCATCGGTTCGCCCCCATGGAACAGCGGCACAGATCCATGCAGCATCTCGTTTCGGAAAAGGCCGCTCACAACAGCTTGCGCTTGGGGAGTCGGGATTCCCGGCTTGACTCGACCGACGACGGTCAACCACCAGTACGACACATCGGCCTGGCGGTCGTTCCACCTGACGAGGCCGCCGCTATTAATCCGTTGGCCGTCCGAGAGCGGCACCCAAACATCGTAATCGCTACCCGGAGAAATCCCGGTGAACCGCTGTTCCGCGACCCCGATAATCGTGAACGCAACATTATTCAGCTCGATCGTGCGCCCGATGACGTCGCGCGTGCCGCCGAATGCGCTCTGCCAATACCCATAATTCAATACAGTGACAGACGCGGCCGCCGCTGTGTCATCGTTTGCGTCGATCAGCCGGCCAATTGCTGCTTTAAGCCCCATGGTCCGGAAGAAGTCCCCCGAAACCAATTGGCCGTTGATGACGCTCGCGGGCCCGTTTCCAGACAGATTTAGCCTGCCTGCATTGGCAAACGCCGCCGTCCCCGAAAACACATTCGCTTGCGCAACTTCACGGAAAATGGGCTCGGAGAAGGAGCAGCCAGAGGGATTTGAGGCGCCGAAGCGCAAATCGCTCGCGCAATCGCCCGCGGACTGGTAGCCATGAATGTTCGGGGCTTTCCGCGCGCTCCACTTCAACAAGACCAACTGCGAAGGCTTCTCAACAGGTAGTGACCGTAGCAATACGGCGTCAATCAAGCTGAATATCGCTGTATTTGCCCCGATGCCCAATGCCAGGGTGAGTATAGCCACTGCCGCAAAGCCCGGCGATTTCGCCAGCATGCGCAGCCCATAGCGAATGTCCTGCCAGAGCTGTTCCAGCCATAGGAAACTCCACACCTCCTGCGTCTCTTCCTTGACCCTCGTCACGTTCCCGAATTTACGCATCGCTGCATGACGTGCTTCTTCCGGCGACATGCCGCGCTCGATGTTGTCCTGCGTTTCGCGGGCGATGTGCTCGCGAATATCCTCATCCAGCCCCTGCATCATCCGTTTGCGCCGCCACATTATTCGCCCTCCTGGCCCGTTGGCCGCAAAATCCGCGCAATCGCTCCCGCCAGTTTGTCCCACTTGTGAGTCTCAAGCGCGAGCTGCCGCCGGCCTTTCGGCGTCAACGCGTAAAACTTCGCCCGGCGATTGTTTTCAGAAGTGCCTTCTTCGGCGGAGATCCATCCCCGCTTGATGAGACGGTGCAGCGCCGGATAAAGTGAGCCTTGCTCCACTTGCAACACATCCTCGGAATTGAATTCGATGGCCTTGGCTATGGCGTGGCCATGCCGCGGCCCTAGCAGCAAGGTCCGCAGAATCAGTAGATCCAGTGTTCCCTGCAGCAGTTCAATGCGCTCGCGTTGCTCTTTGGTAGACATTCTAGGCGACGATACGGCTCTTCCAGTAGGATGTCAAGGGGAGTCTTCCCCCTCTCTCCGCTTCGTCAAGAACGGCTCTCGCGAGTAACGCCCGTCCGTACTTTGTTTTACACGTTAGATACAGCGTACTAAAAGGGTACTAGTACGGAACACTGTACTTCCCAAAACGTGACATCCTCTGTTTCATTTCGGACACTAAAAGCATGGCAAACCCTGTTTCAGAGCTTCCAGGGCCTGAGTCTTCAACCGACCGGTTAAATACGGCATCGGTCCGCCATACCCGAAATTCGGCCATCGTTTCCCGCGAAGTCGCTGGTGAGACGATAGTTGTACCGATTTGTAAGGGTGTCGGTGATCTCGATTCGGTTTACACGTTCAATCCTGTAGGCCGAAGCCTCTGGCGACTGCTTGAAAACGGGCATTCGACAGAGGAACTCGCGGAATGGGTTGCCATGCATTACGAAGTGGACCCGCAACAGGCACTTACGGACGTACAGACTTACTTGGCTGAACTCCAGGAAGCAGGCCTGATTCGCGCGGTTTAGCCGGCTACCCTCCTTCTCCTGACGCCTGAACACAGGCACGAAACATGGAGTGGGCGAGTGCGTTTTCGCGAGTCGGTACTGGTACTGAGTTATTTCGGCAGTTCGGACGGGAAGGCAAGACTTTGGAAACCGCAGCATACGGCGAATTGACGGGCCTGGTTCACCAGCGCTTCCAGGGAAAGCGCGCGCCGCTCGAGGTGTCGATTGAGGTCACCCGCCGTTGCCCCCTCGACTGCCTTCATTGCTACAACAACTTGCCAATGAGCGACCACGCCGCCCGCGCCCAGGAACTCTCTCTCGAAGAGCATCGCCGACTTCTCGATGAACTCGTCGACGCCGGCTGTCTCTGGCTCCTTTACACCGGCGGCGAAATCTTTGCCCGCAAAGACTTTCTCGAGATCTACACCGAGGCCAAGAAGCGCGGATTCCTCATCACCCTCTTCACGAACGGCACGATGATCAACGAGCGCATCGCCGATCACCTTGCCGAATACCGCCCGTTCGCTATCGAGATTACCCTGTATGGAGCAACTCGCGAGACCTACGAAGCTCTGACCCAAATTCCCGGCTCGTACGACCGCTGCATGAGGGGCATTCGCCTTCTCCTCGAGCGCAACCTCCCGCTGAAGCTCAAGACCGTTCCTACCACGATCAATCGCCACGAAGTTTTCGAGATGAAACGCCTCGCCGAGGAAGAATTCGGCGTCGAATTCAAATTCGATTCCGCCATCAATCCGCGCATCGACTGTTCGCAAAGCCCGCTCGCTGTCCGCCTCACTCCCGAGCAAGCCGTCGAGCTAGATTTTGCCGAGCCGAAGCGCAAAGAAGATTACCGCAAACTGGCCGAGCAGGATTTGAGCACCCCAGCCGAAGCAGTTTCTGAACCGGGATCACACCAAAAATATTCTTGCGGCGGCGGAGTCGCAGGGTGCGCCATCGACCCGTATGGAACGATGACCATCTGTGTCATCTCCCATCAACAGGGCTACAACATCCGCGAGGGCAGTTTCCGCGAAGGCTGGGAAGGTCCGCTGCGCGAAATTCGCAACCAGCCGCGCACTCGCCCTTCGATCTGCGATCGCTGCCAGATTCAATCGCTCTGCAGCATGTGCCCGGCGAACGGAGAACTCGAGAACGGTGATCCCGAATCTCCCGTGTCTTTTCTCTGCCAGGTGGCCCATCTCCGCGCTTACTCGTTCGGATTTGAAGTCCCCGAACACGGCGATTGCGAATGCTGCGAAGGCGGCGCACATCGCGCGAATCTTCTAGCCGCCGCCGAGCGCCTGAAAAGTTTCCAGCCCGAAACACGCATTTGGCTCGAAGGCAGGCCCACGTCGCCTGTCTTGAACGTTTTGCAACCCTCCTCCGGATGCAACAGCGGCGGCTGCCGTTCCTGCGCCCCTGCGCTCGGATAGACGAAGACAAAAATGAGCCAAGAGCGCGACAAGCATCTGCCGGAGCAGCAAGAAAAAGCGGTGTACGAGCCGCCCAAAGTGATCCGCGTGAGTCTGCGGCCCGAAGAGGCCGTGCTCGGCCATTGCAAGATTACTGGCGCGGCTGGGCCCGTCTCTGGCTCGTGCCGGTCCGTTCTCGCTTGCCGGTCGATTGGCTCATGAGAGGACAGAAATCAGCGATGAACCCCTCTCAAAACGAATTTAACCAAATGAACGATACGAACAAACCATTTTTCCCGAGCGCTGCACAGCTTTCCTACCGCATTGGCGGCATCACTTTTGGCCTGCACGCGGACCGTGGTCTGCGAATCGCCTTGGAAAAAGAGCTTCGCGCCTTCGAGGTCACGGCGGATTCGTGCGAAGTGAATCTGCAAATCGGCTGGGCCGATTCGCTGGAAATTCCAAAATCTAATCTCTTATTTCATTCCGGCGGACTCTGGTCGCTCTTTGCCGAGCCCACCGGCTACCGTTTCAGTTTTCTCGCGCCGCTGGTCGGCATGACTCCCTATAAAGAAGCTTGGTTCGATTCTGAATATCGCATCGGCCGCGTGCTGCTCTCGCGCGAATATTTCGACGCAGACCGTCCCGTTTATCCGCTCGAATATCCCCTCGACGAGCTGCTCATGATTCATCGACTCTCGCGCGCCGAAGGTGTCGAAGTTCATGCCGTCGGTATTTCCGATGATCAAGGCCGCGGCCATCTTTTTCTGGGCCATTCCGGAGCAGGTAAAAGCACCACCGCTCGTCTCTGGATCGATCGCCCCGGCGTCAAAATCCTCAGCGACGATCGCATCATCCTGCGCGCCCGTGAAGGCCGCATCTGCATGTACGGGACTCCCTGGCACGGCGACGCCGGAATCGCGACGCCAGACTGCGCTCCGCTCACCGGTATCTACTTACTTGAGAAGGGCAAATCCAACGAGTTGGACCCGCTGCCGCCCGGCCGCGCCGCCGCCGAACTCTTTGCGCGTAGTTTTGTGACCCACCACTCCGAGGAAGGCATTCGCTCGACGCTCGATTTTCTCGATCGTGTCGCTTCGCAAGTTCCATGCTCTATTTTTCGTTTCGTTCCCGATGAATCCGCGGTGGAGGCCATCTGCCGTGGGTAAGCCGAAAGCCAAGATCGTCAGGAATTCCACGCAGTTCGGCGATGTAAGCGCCGCGCTGCTGCAAAGCGGCATGAAAGTGCGCTTCCGAGCAAATGGCTTGAGCATGCGCCCCAACATTCTTGATAACGACTCCGTGATCGTCGCTCCCGTGGACCAAAAAGAGCTGCGCCGCGGCGACGTGGCTCTCACGCATGGAGCAGACGGTTTCCGCGTGCATCGCGTCGCCACCGCCCCATCCTCAGGCGCCCTTATTACTCGCGCCGATTCCGGCCAGGAAAATGACGCCGCCACCGATCTCGTCCTGGGGAAAGTAATCGCCATCGAACGCGATGGCCGCGTCCAGTCGCTGGCTTCCCCAGGCCAAAAATATTTGCACGCCTTTCGCACCTTCGCCCATCAATGCCAGCAGGCCACGGCTCTCCGCTTCAGAAAGCTCGCCTCAGCTTCCGCGCTCTTTGCGATCACCACACTTTGCGTGCTGCTGCTTTCAGCATCACCCGCCGCCGGCCAGGCTTTCACCATTACAAACACCGCCGCTCCCACGACGGTCGCCGTCGGCGGCACGATCACCTACACACAAGTCATTTCCAATACCAGCGGCGCCACAATCAACCCGCCAATTACGGTTACTCAGAATATTCCTGCTAATACAACTCTCGTTTCAGCAGCGAAGACTGCCGGTCATCACAATTGGACCTGCACCAACACGGCCACCACCATCACGTGCACGGATACCAGCGGAACAGGCTACGGCTCCGGCGGTGCTGACAACACAACCTTCACGGTCGTCGTCACCGTGAATGCAGGCACGCCGAACGGCACAGTCATCACAGACACCGTCACGGCCAAAGGCAACAACACAACGGCTGTAAGTGCAACCGCCAATGTCACCGTACAGATTCCTGATCTTTCGGTCACGGATGCAGATGCGCCGGATCCCGTAAGCCCGAGCTCGAACATCACCTACACCCAGGTTGTCACCAACAACGGCTCGGTTGCAGCCTCGGGCGTGACCCTCACCGAGACCACGCCGGCTAATACCACCTTTCAATCCGTCACTCCCCCCGCCGGATGGACTTGCGGCACACAGCCAGCCGTCGGCGGCACTGGTACAGTCACGTGCTCCGCAACTGGAACGCTAGCAGGCGGCGCGTCGGCGACCATAACGCTGGTGGTCAATGTCAATTCCACTGTCGCTTCCGGTTCGACCATCACAAATTCCGTCAGCGTAAGCGAAACTCCAACTGATCCGAACCCCGCGAATAACACGGCAACCGCGAATACAACCGTGCAAATTCCCGATCTTGCCGTCACCGAAACCGCCACGCCTAATCCCATCGCCACCGGTGCAAACATTACCTACACGGAAACCGTCACCAACAACACCGCGGTCGCGGCCGCTGGCGCAACTCTCACGCAAAGCACACCCGCCAACACCCTCTTTCAGTCCGTCACGCCTCCAGCCGGTTGGACTTGCGGCACGCAACCCGCTGTCGGCGCCACCGGCTCGATTGTTTGTTCTGCAACGGGCGCTTTCGCCGGCTCGTCCTCGGTCAACTTTACTGTCGTCGTTTCCGTCAGTCCCGAAGCTGTCGTCGGCTCGACTATCACGAATTCCGTCACCGTGAGCGAAACAGCGACCGATCCAAATCCCGGTAACAATACGGCCACCGCTTCCGTGCAGGTCCAGGGTGCCGATCTTTCCATGACGCAAGTCGCCTCAACCACGGCCACAGCCCCGGGGACTACGATCACTTACACTGAAACTGTCACCAACAGCGGCCCGAACGCCGCCACCGGCGCCGTCCTCTATCAGCAGACGCCTCCGAACACGACATTCGCTTCGATGACCCCGCCAACGGGATGGACATGTACTTCGCCCGCGGTCGGCGCGACTGGCACGGTTCTCTGCTCCGCCACCGCCGCTGTAAACGCCAACACCACGACGGGAAACTTCACTTTCGTTGTCACCGTGAACGCCGCGGCGGCCGCTGGCACATCGATCATCAATTCTGCCGACGTCACTTCTCAGACCACCGATTCCGACGACTCAAACAACGCCACTACGACTTCTGTCCTCGTCGAAATCACCGGTGACGCAGATCTTTCTCTGGCCATGACGGTTTCTCCAACGCCGGTCTTCATCTCCTCTAATCTCACCTACACCATCCAGGTCCAAAATTTGGGTCTTGCTAACACGACAACCGGAACATTGACCGACACGATCCCCGCTGGAGCTACCTTGGTCTCGGCCAACGCAACCCAAGGCTCTTGCTCCGGCACTTCCACCGTGACCTGCGCACTGGGCGTAATCACGCGAGGAAGCACAATTACCGTTGCGATTACCTTGACGGCGCCCGCGACCCCGACGACTTTAACCAACACGGCCAGCGTTAGCTCCTCCACCACTGACCCGGTTTCCGCCAACAACAGCGCGACCATCTTGACCGTCGTCCAGCCCTTGGTTTGTG
The DNA here is from genome assembly GCA_963843265.1 of uncultured Acidobacteriota bacterium. Classification (GTDB taxonomy): domain Bacteria; phylum Acidobacteriota; class Terriglobia; order Acidiferrales; family UBA7541; genus Acidiferrum. Next base: position 140,691 of record CAWJJR010000020.1, read on the forward strand.
CTTCGCCTGGCCGCGATGGCGTCGGCGGCACGCTAACCGGCATCGTCAACGCCTACTACACTCCCGCGAACGGGGCTTTGGTCGCCGGCTCAACCTCGGTAGTTCTCGGCGCTGCGGCCGCAGGCGGCGCACAAACGCCCATCGCTGCCGGCGACTTGCTACTCTTTATTCAAGCCCAAGACGCGGCCATCAACTCGACGAATACCGGCGCGTATGGCGATGGCTTCGCCGGCGATCCCGGCTCGGGCTGGACCAATCTCAACAATTCTGGCAACTTCGAATTTGTCACCGCCACGAGCGCCGTCCCCATCACCGGCGGCACCCTGAATTTTCGGGGCACCGGAGCAACCAGTGGACTTCTGAATACCTACACAAAGGCCGCGTATGTCGCCGGAACGCAAGGTCAGCGAACCTATCAAATCATTCGCGTCCCTCAATATTCTTCCGCGGTCCTGAGTTCCGGATTGACGGCGATGATTTGGAATGGTGCCACGGGCGGCGTCCTGGCCATTGACGTCGCATCGCAGCTCACACTGGGCGGGACCGTTGCAGTCGATGCGCTTGGCTTCCGTGGCGCTGGTGGCCGAATTCTTGGCGGCGGCACCGGCGCCGGCACCGACTACATAACCCTCGCGACGGATGCCACGAATGGCTCCAAGGGTGAGGGCATCGCCGGGACTCCGCGCTACGTTGTCAACGGATCCGTTACCAGTCTCGCGCAGACCCCGACGGATACTGGCGTAGAAGGCTTGCCCAACGGCAGCTACGCCCGCGGTGCGCCGGGCAACGCTGGCGGCGGGGCAACCGATGCAAACCCGCCCGCCAACAATCAAAACAGCGGCGGCGGCGGCGGTGGAAACGGCGGTACCGGCGGAACGGGCGGCTATGGTTGGAACAGCGCGGGCATCGTCGGTGGTTTCGGCGGCGTCGCATTCCCCGTATCGACAAGCGCTCTCGCCATGGGCGGGGGCGCTGGCGCCGGAACGACCAACGACGGCGCCTACTGGCTTCCCGCTACCGATACAGGCGGCGCGGATTGCGGCGCAAACTGCACGGGCATTTATAGCAGCGGCGGCGCCGGCGGCGGCATCGTGATCATTCATGCTGGCGCCGTCATCGGCACCGGAACGATCACTTCCAACGGCCAGTCGGCCCTCTCCGTGGAAAACGATGGCGGCGGTGGTGGCGGCGCAGGCGGCACGATTCTCGTATTCAGTAACAGCGGTGGCTTGGGAGGGCTAACTGCGAATGCGGTCGGAGGTAATGGTGGGACTACCTGGCCCGAGCAAACGCCCGGCGCGTTCCCAGGCAACCGCCATGGTCCAGGGGCAGGCGGGGGCGGCGGAGTCGTTCTTTCTTCTGCCGCGCTCGCGGGTACAAACGTTCTTGGAGGCAGTCCCGGTGTTACCACTCTGGCTGACGACGCGTACGGCGCAACCTCAGGTCAACCAGGCGTGGTTTTACCTGGTCTCTCGATCACGCAGACGCCTGGCACTCAATCCGGCGCCTTTTGCGCTGGCGCCGACCTTGCCGTAACGAACTCTGGGACACCGAATCCTGTTCTCGCTGGACCCGGCCCTGGTAACGTCATCACCTACACGCAGAGCGTCACCAACAATGGGCCGCTCGATGCACTCAACGCCGTCTTCAGCGAAACGATTCCCACCAACACGACATTTCAATCGCTTACCTACCCGGGCGGCTCGGGATGGATTTGTAATGCTCCCGCCGTCGGCAGCACGGGACAGATCTACTGCACCAATCCCGATTTCTCCAATGCCGCCTCCACAACCTTTACCGTGGGCGTCGCCGTGAACACCGGCGTGGCCGTCGGCACAGTTATCACCGACATCGATAACGCTAGTGCTGGCAACAATGACCCAAATCTTGCGAACAATTCCGCGACAGTCCAAACCACTGTCGGTTCGGCCACAACCGCGGATCTTTCCATCACCAACACCGCCACCCCGAACCCGGTGATCGCAGGCAATAACATTACCTATACCGTCGTGGTCAAAAACAATGGAGCGGCCACGGCCACCACAGTAGCATTCAGCGAGGCCATTCCCCCTACCACGGCTTTTGTTTCTGCCACGCCTTCACCTGCGTCCGGTTGGACTTGCGGCGTTGCCGGGGGCACGCTCACCTGCTCGAATCCCACAGTCATCGCTGGCGCGTCCACAACATTCACAGTCGTGTTGAACGTGAATGCGGGAACCGCTTCCGGTACGCCCATTGCGGTTACTGCGAATCTCTCTTCAACAACCACCGATCCGAATCCCAACAATAACTCCGCGACCGCCACGGTTGTCGTCGCCACCGCCGGACAATCCGATTTGAGTGTGACCAGCGCCGCAACTCCCAATCCCGTAACTGACGGCAACAACATTTCTTATGCGCAGACCGTCGCGAACAGCGGCCCCGCCGCTTCTGGCACAGCCACATTCACCGACACGATCCCCACCGGCTCCACGTTCGTCTCTTTCGGCGTTCCATCCGGATGGAATTGCGGCACTCTTCCCGCTGTCGGCGGCACCGGCACGATTACCTGCACCATCGCGTCTCTCGCCGTAAACGCAACCGCCAATTTTCCGCTGGTGGTCAAGGCGAGTTTAGGCGACGCCCCCGGCTCGACAATCATCAACACCGCCAACATCAATATTCCATGCTCTTCAGCGAGCGATCCCAATTGCGCGAATAATTCCGCTACCACGACTGTCTACGTCGCTTCTCCCACCCAAGCCGACGTCGCCATCACCAAAACCGCTTCGCCCGACCCCGTCGATCAGGGCACGAATCTCACATATACCCTGCAAGTGACAAACAACGGCCCTGCCACCGCGCAAGGCGTCACCGTCACCGATCCGATCCCCGGCGAAGTCATATACGCTTCCGTCGCGACGTCGCAAGGCACATGTACCTATACGGTTTCCACCACTACAGTGAGCTGCTCTCTCGGCAATCTCAGCGTCGGGAGCCTTGTCGTCATCACCATCAACGTCAACGCCAACACCTTTAGCTCTTCCACGCTTTCCACAAACACGGCCACGGTCTCTGCCACCACCGGCGATCCGAATCTCTCGAACAACACCGCATCCTTCACTTCCACCATCGCCGCGCCCACCGCGGTTCAACTCGCTTCCTTCCGCGCGTACCCGCGTCAAGGCGGTGGCATCCTCCTCGAATGGAAAACCCGCGCGGAAATCCGCAATCTCGGTTTCAACGTTTATCGTCTGGACGGCTCGAGCCGCCAGCGCCTGAATCCTTCGATCATCGCCGGCTCCGCGCTACTCATTCGAGGCGCCCTTCCGCACCACGCCGCAAGAACTTATCAGTGGTTCGATCCCAGCGGAACGCCGCAATCCACCTACGGGTTGGAAGACGTCGACCTCAACGGCACTCGCACTACCCACGGCCCGATTTCCGTTGACATCTCCGCGGCTCCAAGCTCCGGCGCAATTTCCCATCCCACACTTTTGACGCAACTGAATCGCGCCATCGTGCAGCCCGTCATGATTCGCCCGCGCCTGCTATCGACTCCCGCGCCAATCATGCCGCCTATGCCGCGCGGTGTACTCCCCGTTTCGCTCGACGGCGACGCCGCCGTAAAGATTTCCGTCGATGGCGAAGGCTGGTACCAAGTCTCGCAAGCCCAACTCGTCGCCGCAGGCCTCAATCCCAACGCAGACGCCCGCACTCTCCAGCTCTATGCCGAAGGCATCCAGCAGCCGATGGTCATTCTAGGAAATCAGTCGGGTCCGCTCGCTCCGAATGACAGCATCGAATTCTACGGCACCGGCATCGACACGCCCTACTCCGGCACGCGCGTCTACTGGCTCATCAACGGCTCGCGTCCCGGTCTGCGTATCGCATCGATCGCCGCGGCGAACAGCGGCAACACCGCGCCGCAAAGTTTCCCGTTCACCGTCGTCCTCGATCAGCGCACTACGTATTTCGCCACTCTGCTCAACGGCGAAAATAACGACAACTTCTTCGGCGCCGTCGTCACTTCCGACCCCGTTGACCAGCCCCTCACCGTCGCGAACCTCGATCCCACTTCTCCCATGCAGATCACCGTCGACATTACTCTGCAAGGCGCCACCGATCAGCAAGCCCACAGCGTCTCCGTGCAGTTCAACGGCGCCAGCATCGGCGAAATGGATTTCGCAAACCTTGCCAACGTCACCAACACTTTTTCCATCGACCCGAGCTTGCTCCAGGCCGGCGCCAACACCGTTACTCTCACCGCCCTCCAGGGCGATAACGACGTCAGCGTCGTCCAATCCATCGCGCTGCACTATCCGCACACTTACGCCGCCGATTCTGACTGGCTCAAGGCCACCGCTCCCGCGGGCAGCACGCTGAACGTCACCGGCTTCAGCAATCCGCAAGTCCAGGTCTTTGACATCACCAATCCGCTCGCCATTTCGCAACTCAGCGGCGCCGTCTCGCAGCAAAACGGCGGCTACGGCATCACTCTCGGCTTGCCGCAATCCGGCCCACAAACGCGCACGCTCCTGATCTTCTCCGGCGATCAAATCTCGCCGCCGTCAGCTCTCGCCTTCCACGCGCCTGCTGCGCTCGCCGCACAAAGTTTCGGCAGCCAGATGCTCATCATCACGCATCCTGATTTCCAGTCCGCGCTCGGCCCGCTGGTCAGCCTGCATCAGTCGCGCGGCCTCAGCGTCAATGTCGTCACCATCGACGAAGTCTTCGACGCCTTCAACTACGGCGAACGCAGCCCCTACGCCATTCGCGCTTTCCTCCAGTCCACCGCATCAAACTGGATCCGCAAGCCACAATATCTCTTGCTTGTTGGCGATGCTTCTCTCGACCCGCGCAACTATCTCGGCATTGGCGATTTTGATTTCGTCCCCACGCGCATCATCGAAACCGCCGCGTTCAAAACCGCTTCCGACGATTGGTTCAGCGATTTCAATCAGACCGGCTTCGCCACCATCGCCACCGGCCGCCTACCCGTTCGCACCGCGTCCGACGCCCAACTCGTCGTCTCCAAAATCGTCAACTACGAAAAAGGTCTGGCCGCCAACACAGCCGGCCAGCAAGCGCTCCTCGTCGCCGATCAAAATATCGGCGCCGATTTCAGCACTGCCACCAAATTCGCGGCTACGAATCTCCCGTCCTCCCTCCAGCCCGTTGAAATTTTTGCCGATGGCCAGGATCCCACCGCTGTCTCCCAGCAAATTTTCGCCGCTCTCAACGCCGGCCCGCTCCTCGTCAACTATTCCGGCCACGGCGCCGAAGAGCAGTGGTCCTTCTCCGACCTGCTCGACGACACCACCGCCGCCAATCTCTCCAACGGCAATCAGCTCTCCGTTTATTTCCTGATGGATTGCCTCAACGGCTTCTTCCAGGACGTCTACGCCACGCCGCTCGCCAACGCCCTGCTCCTGGCTCCCAATGGCGGCGCCGCCGCAGTCTGGGCCTCCTCCGGCTTTACCAATCAACCGCCGCAGGCCTCCATGAACCAGGCTCTGCTACAAATTCTCAAGAATAGTCCTTCAACGCCTCTCGGCACCGCCATCCTCAAGGCCAAAACCGGAGTCACCGACAACGACGTTCGCCGCACCTGGATCCTCTTCGGCGACCCCGCCATGCCTCTCCAACTTCCCGCTGCCAGCGCCAACGGCGGCCATCCTCCCATCGGCGTCCACCCGCCCATCGTTCTCCGCCCCTGATCGCTCCGAGTGGCACAGACTTCAGTCTGTGCTCTACCCTCCGCGCCGCGCCGTACTCTCGCTTTCTGTTCGGCCGAATGCGTTTTGCCCCCGCACTCCGAATGTTACCGTCGCCGGCCAAAACTCAACTCTGTGAAACTCAGAAACTGCCTTTCTTCCGCACACCAAATTGCTGCACAATGGCCCCATGTCCTCACTCACACGAACATTCTCTTACGCACTTCTGTTCAGCCTGACAGCGCTGCTCCTTCCAGCATTCGCCCAATCTCCCTCACCTGCGCAACACACCACGCGCCCCACGCCGCCAACGCGCGATCCCCACACGCCCGGTTACGTCCCGGCCACGGAACTGCCCGACGGCGCAAACCCTCCCGCCAATGTCGACGCCAATTTCATCCTCGGCCCCACCCACGACGCTCCCTCCGCCGCATCAGCACAGGACGCAACTCCCAAAGGAACCGTGGTCGAATTCAGCATGAGTTCCTCCGACAGCAAAATCTATCCCGGCATCGCGCGCGACCCAGGTACTTTCGGTACGCCCGATCCCGCAAACCCCGCCAAGCTCGTCGTCACCACCAGCCACCCCGCCCCTTGGACCCGCAAAGTCTCCGTCTATGTCCCACAGCAATACGCCCCCGGCAGCATCGCGCCGTTCATCGTTGGCGCCGACGGACCCGACCCTCTGCTTTTTTCCGTGCTGGACACTCTAATTGCTCAACATAGAGTTCCGGCGATGATTGCCATATCCATCGGCAATGGCGGCGGCGACGCCCAGGGAAGCGAACGCGGCCTCGAGTACGACACCATGTCCGGCGTCTATGCCCAGTTTGTGGAAAGCGAAGTCCTGCTCCGCGTCGAATCCGAAGCCCACGTAAAACTCACCAAAGATCCCGACGGCCGCGCCACCATGGGCGGCAGCTCAGGCGGCTCCTGCGCCCTCATCATGGCGTGGTATCACCCCGAGCTTTATCACCGAGTGCTCACTTATTCGGGAACTTTTGTAAATCAGCAGTGGCCCTACAATCCGCAAACCCCGCACGGCGCCTGGGAATTTCACGAGCATCTCATCCCCGAGAGCCCTGCCAAGCCGCTGCGCATCTGGATGGAAGTCGGCGACCGCGACCTGCTCAATCCCAACGTCATGCGCGACAACAAGCACGATTGGGTTCTCGCCAACGAGCGCATGGCCGCCGTCCTCGCCGCCAAGGGCTACCACTATCAATTCGTCTTCGCCCGCAACGCCGGCCACGTCGACCACGCCACGAAGCAACAAACGCTTCCCGAAGCCCTCGAATATCTCTGGCAGGGCTACTCCTCTTCGCACTCAAAAAATTAATCCGCCACTCCGGGACCTCCTACCTCATTAGCTGCCGGTAAGACGGCTCCCGAACGTTTGCCCCAGCATCACCGCCATCACCAATCCTCCAGCCCCCAAAGCGCCCACATCCAGCCAGTTGCGAATGTGGAACTCGCCGACGCGGCACACCAGTAGATATCCAATCGTCAAATTGAAAAAGCCCCACAGCACATTCACCACCGGTGATGACATTCCCCTTCCCGGCGGTGAAGCAAACGGACTCGGAAATGGCCGCCCACACACGCCGCTCACGAAGTGCGGAACGGCGTTCACAAGAAAAGCGCCTCCAAAAAAGTAAGCCAGACACACGTACCACGGCATGATTCGCTCCCTCCAGCTCCTCAGATCAAAACAGAATGGAAGACAGGTACGCCCCCGCCGGTTCGTTGTAAAGCCCCATCGTCATTAACGTCAGCGGTTGTACGACGCGAAGCCCGTTCTCCAGGCACCAACGAAACAATTCAGCATTGCGGCTAGGCACAAGAATCCCCGGCCCTTGAAAAGCCGGTGCCGCGGCAATCAAAGCCTTCAAATCCTCATTCGTCTCGCCCACCGCGTGCCCGAAAAACGCCATCGAAGACGCATACGCCGTCATGCGCCCATCGCGCTCTGCAACGACCGCCGTGCCATGCTCAATCGCATCCTTCAGTTCGCCGCCGCGCTCATGCCCGTGCACTCTCAAACATAAGTCGTTGCAAGCTGCGAGGTCTCGCGCCACCGCAGTCCGAACCCCATATCCCGGCAGCATTTTCTTCATCGCCGGCCCCTGCATGCACGAAAGCGGCTCCCGCACCACGAATCCCAGCTTCGCATAGAGCGACAGCGACCGATTGTGGTACGCCGCCTGCACCAGCCGCACTCCCGCGAACTTCCGTTCCGCCGCGCGCGTCAGCACCGCCTGCATCAACGCGCGACCCGCCGCGCGATTCTGCGCCGAGGCGTCCACCGTGATGGGCCCAAGGCCGGCAATCGGCGTCCTCTCATCCAAACAATTGCTGCCGATGATCTTCCCGTCCTGTTCCGCCACCACGCAAAAAAATCCCGGGTGCGAGAACATCGCCGAGAGCACTCCAATCGAAATTTCCGCCGCGGGAAAATCAGGAGGAAAATTGTGACGATTGGCGAGCGCGGTAAACGCTTCGAAACAAATTTTTCCGCACACTTCGGCGTCCGCCGCCGTAGCCCGGCGAATGACGACGGATGGCTCGCCGGAATGCACCGCTTGTGATTGTCCTGCCATGGTCGTTCTCTCCTCGCCGAAATCCCGGCGATCTGTGCCTGACCGGCTGATTGTCCCGCTTCTTGGTGATCGCTGTTCAGATCAGCGCGTCATTCTAACAAGGAATCCTGCCGAAGGGACTCCCGCTGGGAGAGGAACGTCCCATCTATCCCCAACGCTCTAAGCATTCTTCTTTCCCGCCCATCTCTGGATTGCACCGAGCCGGTGTTTATGAAACACTCTCCAGCCACTAACCACGGGAGGATCCCATGGCACGAATCACAGGCGTCGGCGGCGTCTTCCTCCGCTCAAAAGATCCAAAGGCGCTGGCAAAGTGGTACTCCGAGCACCTCGGCATTACGCTAAACGACTGGGGCGGCGCCGCCTTTCCGTGGTCCGACGAAGGCCCTGCCGGCACCGGCGTGACCACCTGGTCGGCCTTCCCCGCCGACACCAAGTACTTCGGCGACGGCCCACAGGCGGCAATGATCAACTACCGCGTCGACGACCTCGACGCTCTGCTCGCCCAACTTGCTGCCGCCGGCGTCTGGATCGACCCCAAGCGCGAGGACGCCAGCTACGGCCGCTTCGCCTGGATCAAGGACTGCGACGGCAACCGCCTCGAACTCTGGCAGCCCCTGGCCGATTGATCCGCAAATTGATCCGCAATTTGTAAAGGAGTGCCAATGAAATATTCAAGTCTCGCGCTCGCGGCGCTCGGTGGCCCGGTCGCGTCTTTTGGAAAACCGGGGACGGACGGGACTTTTTCTAGTTTCGGTTGACCGACACGAGCTTTAACCCATGATTCGTGAGCGGGTGGCCCTCAGGAATGTCTCCTAAGAGCTTCCCCATTAGCCATAAATATGGCAGAATAACTTTCATGCGCACCACGGTAGACATTCCGGACGCCCTTTACCGCGAACTGAAGTCCAAGGCCGCCCGAGAGAAGCGCTCTGTAAAGGAACTCATCCTTCGCGGCGTGGAAGTCGAGCTCCGCGTCAGGCGAAAAAAGAGCGCCCGCCGCATTATATTGCCGATTATCTCTTCAAAAAGCCCAGGCACCCTCGAGATCGACAATGCCCAGATCTACGACCTCATTCCTTTTCCCTGATGTCAACGTATGGCTGGCGCTCTCTTACCAGCGCCACGTCCATCATCCCGCAGCGAAAGCGTGGTTCGAGCGGCTGGACGAAAATGCCCGTCTGTGCTTCTGCCGCTTCACTCAGCTTGGCTTGCTTCGGCTGCTCACCACCGACGCCGTCATGGGCGAGGACAAGGTCCTGAGCCAGGCAGAGGCGTGGCGTGCCTATGACCGCTTGAACGGCGACGAACGCATCCTTTTTCTCGAAGAGCCTTCCACAATGGAGGCAACTTTCCGAACCTTCTCTCGCGACGCGCGGCCCGCACCAAAAGACTGGGCCGACTCCTATCTCATGGCCTTCGCCGCCGTAGCAGGGTTGCGCCTGGCCACCTTTGACAATGCGCTCCATGCGAAATTCGGCGACGCGCTCTATTTGGGCTGAGCGACTTCTGAACGTTCACCGCGAGTGGCGCGCCCTCTGGTTTTTCTACTCACTACCCACTATTCACTACTCACCGCCGAGCGCTCGCAAAGCCAACCGGCACTGACCAAGAGAAGCTTGCCGATGGCGATGGAGCGGGATACTCTTCGGCGTAGCAGTGGTGACGGGCGATGTCCAAAGCGACGGCGAAATATATTTTCTTGTACGGGATAGTCGGCGGAATTCTGATTGCCGCGCTCAGATGGAGCGAATACCGATTCCTGGTCATTGACCATTCCCTCGAAATCTATAGCGGGCTAATCGCCGCGACGTTTGCCGCGGTGGGCATCTGGCTGGGCCTGAAGCTGACGCGGAAACAGGAAAGGATCGTCGTGAAGGAAGTGCCTATTGCGGTCCCCGTGCCTAGGTCCGGGCCATTTTGCCCCAATGAAGCGAAAAGGGAAGAGTTGGCGATTACTCCGAGGGAAATGGAAATCCTGGAGCTGATTGCGAAGGGGCTGAGCAATCGGGAGATTGCGGGGAAGCTGTTTGTGAGCGAAAACACGGTGAAGACGCATTCGAGCCGGGTTCTCGATAAATTGGGAGCAAGGCGGCGGACACAGGCGGTTCAGTTAGGTAAGGAATTCGGGCTGTTGCCCTAGATTCGGACCGCTGCCCTAGAAATGTCTTACGAAAGAGTGATTTTTCGCTGCAAATCGCAAAATCACCCAAAAGGGTGACGACAAACCCCTCTCCTGATGCGGTATTGTGCGCCTTAATGCGTGTCTACCTACGGACTTAAAGGAGCCAAGCAATGAAGCGAACCATTCTCATCTTTGGGCTTATATCGGGAGCACTTTCGTCGCTGCTGATGGTGTCGACCCTGCCGTTCCTCCACAAAATAGGAGAGGCCAAAGGGGCGATTGTTGGCTATACGGCCATCGTGCTCTCGTTCATGCTCGTGTTTTTCGGAGTCCGGTCCTATCGAGAGAATGTCGGGAATGGTGAGATCACGTTCGGAACGGCATTTTTGGTGGGAATTGGAATCACCTTGATTTCGTGCGCCTTCTATGTGGCTACGTGGGAAATCATTTACTTCAACTTTATGCCCAACTTTATGGATGACTATGGCTCGCACACGATAGAAAGATTGCGAGCGGCCGGGGCGACAGCGCAAGTGATTCAAGCAAAGATCAACGAATTTAACCAGCTCAAGCAAAACTACAAAAATCCCCTCTACAATTCCGCGCTCACATTTCTCGAGCCTTTCCCGGTAGGCCTACTGATTACGTTGATCTCTGCCGGGATCTTGAGGAAGAAGCGTAAGGTTCAGATAGCCGCGACCTCTTAGGGCGGTGGCCCTGAGAAAGTTTTCGTTCATTTCCTGCTCGGACTATACAGAGCGCTGAGGGTGCCCCCGGTTCGTTTTTGAACCTGGGTCTTGGGTTTGCTTTCTCTTTTCTTGGGAGCGAAGGGGACGGTGAGGCGGAAGGACGGGACCTTCCCGAACCATGACCACACCGTCTCACCAAACTCCCAAAATCCCGCCAACCCCTTCTCTCCGCTCCACTTCCGCGTCTCACGTTCGAATGATAAGTACTCCGGTACTGTACCTTGACATTAATCCATTTCCCTGTTATGATTCTTCATGTTCGTCGGCCAAAACCCGCCCGCATGTTCCCCTTCTTCTTTTCCTCCTCCCTGCTCAGCGTCCTCCGCGACCTCTGTGTTAAGAAAGACCTGCGCAAAGCCCACAACGCACTCGATCGTCCCCGCTTGCACCCCTCGGCGCGTCCACAGCAACGCCCGCAAGTCCATTCCTTTCATGCGTTTACTTCACAGCTCTCTGCACACCCAGAAGGGCGGATCCATACCCTCGACTGACCGCTCCTCACTCGCCACTATCCCATTCAAAATCAACACTTACAAAACCGATACAAAACAAACGACTTTATCACTTTATCTACCTTTAGAATGAGCGCTTACAGAAAAACTAGGGGGGTAGGGCGATTATTGTTAACCAGTCACAAGCCAGCCCCGCTGCCGGAGGGGGACAGCCACTCCCGGCTTTCTTCCTTTTCCGCTGGCCGCCAGTCACGAATCGCCAATTGTCGCCCGGCACTCCAATTACTGTTTGATAGGCAAGCCCGTAAACCGAATCCCCGCGCTATGCACCTTGTACCGAATATTGATCCCTACCAGCAGCGCCGTCAGCGACTCCACGATCCGCGCATTCTCCAACTTCCCTCCGTTGAGCGCCCGCGCACCAGGAATTTTCTCAGCCAATTCCGACGCGATTTGCTTGGCTTGGGCGTCGTCGCTGCACACCAGAATGTCGCAATCGACCGGCTCATCTTTCGCCAGCAGCTCCGCGCCAAGATTCTGGAACGCCGCCGCCAGGCTTACTCCCGCGGGCAGCAATTCGGCAGCCTGCTCCGCCGCCGACCCTTGCCAAACACCGAGCATGCGCGTCGCGGATCCTCCAACCGTCGCCGCCAGTGGCACCGTCGTGTCGATCACCACAGTTCCCGGCTTCCATACGTTCTTCAACTGTTTCAACAATGCCGCATGTCCGGAGAAGGGAACCGTCAGCACCACAACGTCGCATTGTGCGGCCGCAGCGTTGTCGGCTCCTTCGATTTTCGCCGAGCCGCCAACGCGCGCCCGCAGTTGCGCCGCAGTCTCGGCAGCGCGCATCGCGTCGCGCGATCCAATCACAATTTCTTCGCCGGCTCGCGCCCAGCGATACGCCAACCCCGATCCTTCCGGCCCCGTCCCCCCCAAAATCCCAACTTTTCTGCTCATCGTAGCTTTGCCCCATCCAACAAGTTTCCCGCGCACTCTTTTCGCTGCCAAGCTCCGCTCTTTCCGCCGCTGCCTCCACCGACCACCTCTGGTACGATGGCTTCAGGTTTTTTCCACGCGCCCAATACGAACAAGAGCAAACGATATCATGCAATCCAGCGGACCACCGATGGAAACTAAACCCCAATTAATGTCCGCGCAAATCTTCGGCAAGCAAGACGGAGTTTCAACGCGCGAGTTCCGCGCCCTGCTCCTGCCCATCAAAGATCTGCGAAACGCAAAACAGCGCCTCGTGGGCGCGCTTTCTCCGCAAGAACGTTTCGCGCTTGCGCAAGCAATGCTGGCCGACACCATTCTCGCCGTGCGCGATGTTCAACGCGCAGAAAAAATATTTGTCGTCACAAATTACGAACCCGCGATGGAAATGGCCGCGAAAAATGGATGGGAAATTCTGCGTGAAGAGCAACAAATCTCGGAAAGCGCGTCCGTCGATTTTGCCTCGCGCCTCTGCGCCGAGCGCGGCGTCACCGCGCTGCTCCGCTTACCGCTCGATCTTCCCCTCGTGCAATCTGGCGACATCGATGAGCTTCTCGCGACAGAATGCAGCACCCCCGCAACCGTCATGGTCCCCTCGCGCGATGGTACCGGCACAAACGCCATTCTACGTACGCCGCCCGCTCTCTTCCCATCGCATTTTGGGCCGAATAGTTTCGCCAAGCATCGCGCCGAAGCCGAAAAAATCGGCGCAAGAATTATCGTCCGCCGAAACGCGCGACTCGAAATGGATGTCGATGATGAAGCCGATTTGCGCCAGCTGTTGCGCCACGATCTAACCCAAACCGCAACCGGGAGATGGCTCGAAGAGAGCGGCGTAGCCGCGCGTTTCAAAACCCGCGCCCTTGCCACCGAAGCGCCAGGCTAGCGAGAATCCTGGCCGCTGTGCGCGCTTGCCGCCGCAGCGAAGAGGCACCGCGCTAGTGGGCGCTTCTTGCGTAAGGTCTGTTGGCCGTGATGCCCTTGCCTTCGGTCACGACGACCGTTTGCGCCGCGGCCACATCCGTCAAACGATCGACTTGCCCGCTGGGCCACAAAATTTCGACGCGGTCGGCTTTCTCGCGTTGGCCGAGCCCGAAAGTGAGGACCAATTCGCTGGCCGAAAGATAGCTCGAGCCGCTGCGCATCATTTCCGTTTGTGTTTCGTCTGCCGACGTGACGCGCACTTTCGCGCCGATGCCGTCGCGATCGGATTTTGTGCCGACGAGTTTCACGCGAAGACTATGATTTGCCGCCGCGCCCGTCGCTTCATTGCGAAAGAGCACCGTCGGCCCGGCGTTCGTGGCCATCAAAATGTCGAGCCGTCCGTCGTTGTAAACATCGGCGTAAGCCGCGCCTCGCGCCACGCGCGGAGTATCAAATGCCGCGCCCATCGATTTCGTGACCTCCACGAAATTGCCTTTGCCCATATTGCGGAAGAGATGCGGCGGCATCGCATACTTCACGTTGGCTTGCACGTGCTGAATGTCCGGGTCGATGTGCCCGTTGGCCACAAAAATATCGGGCCAGCCGTCCAAATCGTAATCGAAAAAGAAGCACCCAAATCCGAGCGTTAGCAAAGACGCGCGGCCGATTTCCGATTGCGGTGCTTCATCGACAAATAATCCCGAGCCTTCGTTGTGATAGAGCGAAAGCATCTGGTTCGCGAAATTTGTGATTAACAAACTCGGATGTCCCGAGCGGTCGTAATCGGCGGCATCCACGCCCATGCCCGCGCGCGCCACGCCATCCTCGCTGAACGCCACGCCCGCAAGCACGGCTTTTTCCGTGAAGGTTCCATTTCCATTGTTGCGATAGAGCTTGTTGGGCTGCGTATCGTTCGACAGCAAAAGATCGGGCCAGCCGTCGCCGTCATAATCGAGCATGGCGATGCCTAGCGTCTTCGAAGTGGGATCGTCGAGGCCCGCTTTTTTGGTGGCGTCTTCAAAAGTACCGTCGCCGCGATTGTGCCACAGCCGCACCGACGTGCCTTTGTAGGATTCCGGGGTGCAATACGATTTGCTTTTTCCATCGAGCGTGCAATACAAATCCGTTTCCGGAGTCCACTGCACGTAATTCGCAACGACGAGATCAAGCTTTCCGTCCTTGTCGTAATCAACCCAGGCCGCTCCGGTGCTGAATTCCTTGATGCCGCCGAGGCCCGCTTTCTGCGTGACGTCGGTGAACGTTCCGTTTCCGTTGTTATGAAAAAGGTGATTCTGCCCATAGGCGGTGACGAACAGATCGTCGTAGCCGTCGTTATCATAATCGCCGACGGCCACTCCCATGCCGAACATTTCGACGGCGTCGAGGCCGGCTTTGTGCGTCACGTCGGTGAACGTGCCGTCGTGATTGTTGTGATAGAGCTTCGGCGTCGAGCGTTTGTTTCCGTGGCCGGGCCAGTCCATTCCGTTTGCGAGAAAAATGTCCGGCCAGCCGTCGTTGTCGTAATCGATGAAAGCAACACCAGGCCCAAGAGTTTCGGGGAGCCATTTTTTCCCGAATGCGCCATTGTTGTGAACAAAATGGATGCCGGCTTGCTGCGTGACGTCGCGAAACGTGATGCCCGATGATACAGCGGCTGACGCGGCGGGAGCCGGCGCGCCGGCTCCGGTGAATGATGCAAAAAACAATGCAATCGCAATTGCCGCCAGTGCCGCTGCTGGATTTTTCACTCCGCCACCGTATTCGCATCGCGGCCAACGCCGAGGGCATCGGCTACGCGATTGATGTAATTGAACCACGAGGCAATCAGCGTGATTTGCAGGATGCCGCGGTCGTCGAATCCGACGGCGCGTAGCTTCGCGTGGTCCTCCGGCCAAACTTTCGTCGCATCCTTTGTCAGCTTCACCACGTATTCCAGCATCGTGCGATCCTGCTCGCTGATGGGCGCTGTTCGATAATCCTTTTTCAGCGCTTCCACCATTTCTTCATTCAATGTCACGCGACGCAGAAACTCTGCGTGAGATTCGATTCAATAGTGGCACCGGTTGGTGACCGAAACCATCGTGGCGATCATCTCGTGCTGATGGCGTTTCAGCGGCAATTCGGGCGACAGGAGAGCGCCGAAGGTGCTGAAGGCGTGATAAAGCACGTCGGGAAACAAGGAGTGCGAGCCGACGATGCTGGCTTCGACTCCAGCGAACACCGCCTGCACCGGCGTCGCGTATTCCGCCGGATAAAGTTTGCGCTCGTCTTCAATCGCCTTCTTGACGCTGGCGTCCTCTTCCATTCGAATCGTTTTGATCCACGTCATGCGCGTCGTCTCCTCAATTTCCCTGCAACAAATCTAGCGTGATCCGCCGCCCGCCTGTGCTGGCACTTCCGCTCTACTTCTCGTCTGCGCGGCAGATTGCCCCTCCGCTGGTTTGCGCACACGCGCGGACTTCTTCGTTTCTTCCGGTCCCAGCGGCACGGAAACATGCTCGTGAATCAATTGCCGCTCGAGGTTGTCTTCCGGATGCGTCTGGCGGTACGCGCCGGTGATGGTTTGCGAGGCCTCATCTGCCTTGAAACGCAGGTAGCGTTCTTTGTGCTCGTTCGCCATGGTCTCGTTGCCGAGTCCGTTGTAGCAAAGCATCAGATTGTAGTTGGCCTGCAAATCCTCGGGATCGACAGCCAGAGTTCTCTGAAACGTCTTCACGGCCTCGGCATAATTTTTCTGCAAGAACTGAATGCGGCCCAGTTCATCGATGGCCACGCGGTCGCGGGGATATTGCTCGAGCACGACTTGCAGGTATTTCGCGGCTTCGTCGTACTTACCTTCTTCGCGCAACACTCTCGCATAGAAGAAATTGGCTCTCGCCAACCTGGGCGCGACGGCCAGCGCCTCTTGCAAAACCTTTTGCGCGCCCGCCATATCTCCTTCCTGCACGAGGCAGCGGCCGATATTCACCCAGCCATCCGGATTCTTAGGATCGATCTCCGTAATTTTCTCGAACGCCGCCGCCGCGCCCTTCAAATCGCCTTGCAAGAACAATCCGATGCCGTAGTCGTTCCAACGCGTCCAATCGTCTTTTTCGAGAGCGATCAGCGGTTTCGGCTCGGCCGCGCTGTGCGGCAAGACACGCATGGTCTTCGTGTCCTGCGCCATGGTGATGATGGGAAGGTTCGGAATGTACTTTAGCTCTCCCACAGCCTGCGACGCGTCGCCCGTGAACGCCAGCTTCCGGTCGTCGTAATCCGGCGTGAACATGGCGTGGGGCTGGCTCGAATCTTCTACTCCCGCGTATGCAAACTGCGTGTTCCACCACATGAATTTGCGGTAGTTCAGCTTGGCGTAGAGCGTGATTTTGTCGCCGGCGCTCTCCGGGACGTGCAGGCGGAAGTGCGCCGTGTCCGCCGCGCCCGGCGGAATGAGGCGAACGTACATCGTTGCGCGGCTGGCCCACGCATTTCGCTTGTTGATGGGATTGCCGTGCTCATCGATGGACAGTGATTTATAAAAATGCGCCCCTTTTTCGACCGGGCCTTTGCCATCATCTTCTACTTTGCCGCTCCAGAAGACGGTTTGCCCTTTGTCGTCGACGGCTTTCAGCTCGAGCCACACATCGAAGGCATCAACTGTTCCGCCCGGGAAAAAATGCCCGACTTTCCTGGTTCGCACGACGACATCCACGCGGAAATCATCGCCGCGCCGAACTGCGGCATCGACGCGGCCAAGCGGGGCGGTGATCGGGCGTACTTCCCCGACCGCTCCCGTCGGCGTCAAAGATTCGGCCTCCTCACCGACCGCGAAGGTTGTCGTAATCTCGGGCTGCACCGCGCCGGGCGCCGCGGGGCCCGTGGTCACTTTCTCTTCCGGTGAAACGGCAAAAATATCCACGCTGACTTGCCCGTCTTTCAGGAAGTCCTCGCTAGTTTTCAGTTGTGTTTCATCTTCGTTGGCGGTCGGGATCGCGGTATTCGCGCCGGGGAAGCGGTGCGAGTGCACAAAGCCGTTCACGTTGCCCGCGTCAGTCGAACGAACCAGCGGCATGTGGCAATCCGCGCACATCATCGGATTTGCCGGATAGTAGAAGGAGCGCCCGCCTTGGCCGGAAACGCCGCTAGCCTGCCAATTGTCGTATTCGTTGAAGCCACGCACCCAGCGGTAGTGATTTACGGGCACGTCGAGGTGCACTTTGTGGCAAACGGAGCAAAACTCCGCGACCTGATTGCGCATGAAGGGTTTTAGAAAGGTGCGGCGATGCGGCTCGGGATTCAGTTTCACGACAAAGTCGTGCAAGGTGCGAATGATCGGATTGTCGCTTGCTGCGAGCGCGTGCAGCTCCGGATATTCGAGCGTGTAGTCGCCCTGGCCCATGGTGCTCTTGATGTGCACCATGCTATGGCACATGAGGCAGCTCAGTCCCGCTTGCGCGGCAGGCGTTTTATCGATTTCGCGGGCGGGCGTGTTGAACATGCCGCTGAAAAGCAGCGCTGGGTCGTGGCATCCCGCGCACCATCGTGATGGCTTCACGCCGACCACGTCTTGCATGTATTCGATGGCTTGCCGGTACCACTGATTGTTGAACGAGGAATTGTGGTGCATGGAGCTGTACCACTGCTTGTAAATATCGGCGTGGCAGCGCTCGCAAGCCTTCGACTGCATGAAATACTTCGCCGGGATGTCCACGTTGCCGACCGTTTGGGCGGAGCTGGGAAAGAATTTCCCCGTGGGCCCGTCGCCTTCGTCGTTCATGGTGGCAGGAGCGATCGGCGGGTTGGTGATGCGAAAAGCGTTGTTCCAGGCGTAGGTGCGGTACCACCACGCGCCGACGGATATCGCGGCCACAATTACTACCAGCGCGGCCGAGCGCAGCACTTGCTGCACAGCTCCCGCGCCGAGCCATCCCCGCGCGGCGAGCCACGAGGCAGCCAGAAAGAGCGTGGCCAGCACGCAGACGAAAATGTGCGCGTAGAGCAGCTTCTTCATGGGGAGAGAAGTGCCGGTGTAAATCAGAATGAGCCCGAGGACGGCTCCCACGGCCAGCAGCGACCAGCCGATGCGGGCGGCCGGTGCGCTGGTGCGCAGCACGCTCACCAGAAACGGCAAAAGCAGGACGGCTAGAAAGACTCCGACGGCGACATGGAACAAATCGATGATGACGTAAGGAAGGTTTGCAGCGGGGAATCCATACACGCACACGGCACTGGCAGCCAAAGCAATCACGCTGCGTGAACGCCACTGGCTCATTCGGTTTCGCGCCATCGGGGCCCGTTCATCCTCGACAATTTGCCGCCACAAATAAGTGCGGCCGGCGCTGTGCGGGCGTCGGCCGCGGGTGCTTGGGGTGCCTCCACGTTGCCATAAACTCGGTAGGTGGGAAGCAACTTGCTTGTTGTGAGTTTTATAGCGGGCTCCTTGAAAACTGGCAATAATGCAAAACGATTAGAATGCAATTTATTTTGTAATCCCTTTGTTTTCAATGATTTCATAGGCTTTGCCGGTGGGCAAGTCTTTGTACTCCTCGTGCGCGCCGCTGGGCCAATCGATTGTGACGCGGTCGATTGAATCGGCTTTTCCTACGCCGAAGGTTACGGGAAGCTCGGATTGCGAGAGATAACTGGAGCCGCCGCGAACTAGTCGCGATTGAGTTTCGCCGTTGCGGCCGTTGTGGGTGTTTTGGAAGATACGGACGGCAGCGCCGATGGCGTCGCGATTTGATTTTGTTCCGATGAGGCGAAAGCGGATGCCGCGGTTTCCGGCGGTCTGATCGTTGCGGTACAAATACGCCGGGCCGTTGTTCGTCGTAATCAATAAATCCAGATCGCCATCGCGGTCGAAGTCGCCGTACGCGAGACCGCGGCCGACGATCGGGGTATCGAAGCCGCCGCCGAGCTCCGCGGCGACATCGTGAAATTTTCCGGCGCCGGAATTCAAGAAGAGTTGCGGGGGTTGCGCGTAGCCGATGTTGCCGCGAATGTTGCGCACGGTCTCGTCGATGTGGCCGTTGGCAACGGCGAGGTCGAGCCAGCCGTCGAGATTGGCGTCGAAGAAGGCGCAGCCGAAACCAAGCGTGCTGCGCGAAGCGGCACCCAGGCCGGCGGGAATGGCGATATCGTCGTAAGTGGCGGCGTTTGCGGATCCGGCGGCGATGGGCTGGTAGAGGCCGATCATTTCGTTGTCGAAATTGGTGATGGCGACCCCGGGTTTGCCTGTGTTCTCAAAATCTCCGGTGTCGATTCCCATGCCGGCTCGAGCTTTTCCTTCGTTGCTGAAGGCCAGGCCTGCTTCCACGCCGACTTCCTTGAATTTTCCGTTGCGCAAGTTTTTGTAGAGCTTGTTGGGTTGCGTGTCATTCGCGACGAGAAGATCGGGCCAGCCATCATGGTCGTAATCGAACATGGCCACGCCGAGGGATTTGGAACTGCTGTCGAAAATTCCGCTGGTGGCTGTTACGTCCTCGAAGGTTCCGTTGCCGCGATTGTGAAAAAGCCAGCAGGTGTCGCCGCGATAGGCTTCGGGAGTGCAGTAGGATTTGTGCGTGCCGTCCAGGCTGCAGAAAACATCTTGCTCGGGAGACCAGCGAACATAGTTGCAGACGAAAAGGTCGAGCAAGCCGTCACGGTCGTAATCGAACCAGAGAGCCGAGGTGCTGAAGCCGTGCTTGCCAAGCAAGCCGCTCGTTTTCGTCACGTCGAGAAAGGTGCCTTTGCCGGTGTTGCGAAACAGGCGGCTTTGTCCTACGCAACTGATGAAAATGTCGGGGAAGCCGTCGTTGTTGTAGTCGGCGGCGGCGACGCCCATGCCGTAGAGCTCGATGTCGAGGCCGGCGGCTTTGGTGACGTCGGTAAAAGTTCCATTGCGATTGTTTTTGTAGAGCTTGAGTGTGGATCGCTGGCGGCGATGGCCGGGCCAGTCCATGCCATTGATGAGGAGGATGTCTTGCCAGCCGTCGGCATCGTAATCGAGAAACGCGCAGCCGGAGCCGAGCGTTTCGGGGAGGAATTTTCCGCCGTAGGCGCCGCTGTTGTGCTGGAAGTCGATTCCGGCTGCAGCGGTTACATTCGTGAGACGAAAGCCAGGGTTAGGATTTGCTTGCGCGAGAATTCTTGGGGGATTTATCGCCGCGCCGAGGCCCGCCGCAGATGCGTATCGAAGAAAATCGCGGCGCCTCAAGGCAAGTTCACCAGGCCGTTGCGAATTGCGTAGACTACGAGTTCCGCTGTCTTGTGGATGCCCAGCGCGTCCATGATGTTGGCACGATGCACGGAAACAGTGTTTGCGCTGAGGCTTAGTTCCGCTGCAATTTCCTTGTTGGATTTGCCCGCAACGATGCGTTGCAGGACTTCGAGTTCGCGCGGAGTCAGGCCGCCTTCGCGCTCGCCTTTCAGGGCCGCAGGCCGGGCTACCTGGGGATCGAGGACTTTTTCGCCTTTCGCGACGCGCTTGACCGCGTTGGCCAGATCGAGCTCCATCGCGTTTTTCAGGATGTAGCCGCGGGCTCCGGCGTCCAGAGCCTGGCGCACTAGCGTATCTTCAGAGTGCATGCTCAACATTAGAATTGCTGCGTCAGGGAGAGCTTCCAGAATTTTTCGCGTGGCTTCGAGGCCGTTCATTCCGGGCATGGCGCAGTCCATCACGATCACCGCGGGGCGCTCTTTGTTCGCGAGGCGGACGGCTTCCTCGCCGTCGCTCGCTTCGCCCACGACTTCGATTTCCGGATCGTCTTCGAGAATGCGGCGGAAACCGCGGCGAACGAGCGCGTGATCATCGACGAGCAGTACCGTCAGCTTATCCGCCATGGGCTTCGACTTTCTGGCGCTCGATGCGCAGGCGGACGGTCGTGCCACCAACTGCGGGCTGCAATAGCTCCAACTTTCCTCCAATTATTTCTGCGCGTTCGCGCATCGCCACCAAGCCAATTCCCCGGCCATTTTTTTCTGGCAGGATTCCTTTGCCGTGATCTTCCACTTCCAGTTCCAAGACGCTGGGGGAAAACTTCAAGCGCACCCAGGCTTCCCTCGCGCCTGAATGACGGCTGACATTATTCAGGGCTTCTTGCAAGACGCGGTAGACGTGAACGCTGGCGGCTCCGTCGAGCGAAAAAGGTTCGCCGAGCTTTTCGTACTGGAGCGTAATGCCAGTTTGCCGCTCCACAGTGGGAATATACCAGTCCAGAGTGCTGACGAGGCCGGCTTCTTCGAGCAGGACGGGATGCAGGGCTTGCGAGAGGCTGCGAATGTTATCGAGCGTCGATTGGGCGATTTCGCGTACTTCTTGCAGTTCTTCACGGACTTTCGAGCCTTCGGGGAGATGGTTTCCGGCGCGGCCGAGGAGCGAGCCGATGGCGGTGAGGACTTGCCCGAATTCGTCGTGCAGCTCTCGGGAGATGTGCCGCAGCGTGGACTCCTGCGTGGAGATTAATTTTTGCGCGAGGTCGCTGCGCTGTTCGGAAAGAGTGGCGAGCTTTGCGAAGATGATGCGGTTGGTGCGGATCAGATAGAGGCTCGTGAGCACGATGGCGATGAGCGTGGCGCCGAGAAATAGATAGAGCTGGCGCTGGACGCCGTCGTAGATTTGCGCGATGCGGCCGGCGGCTTCTTCTTCGCCTTCGTTGTTTTGCACCAGCAGGCGCGAAACGGCTGTGCTTAGCGATTCCTGGCGGGCTTGGAGCGTCAGGCGGATTTGCTCGCGCGCTTCCGCTTGTTTACCTTGCGCGGCGAGCGCGAACATGCGGTCGGTGGCGTTCCAGAATTGGGTGACGGATTGGCTGAGATATTTTCGCTGCTCGGCGGTGCGGTTGGCTCCGGACAATTGTTCTTCGGTGCGCAAGGCGACGTCGAGATCTTCGCGAATGCGATCGAACTGGGCGGTCCAGGCGGTGAGCGGGTAGGGCTCGCTGGCATCCAGCATGTCGCGCATGGCCAGGCCGACGGAATTCAAATCGTTTTGCACGCGCAGGAGCTGGAGGGAATCCTTGCGATTGCGGTCGACCATTTCGCTTTGCAATTTGCGAAGACCGGAGAGTTGCACGCGGATGTAGAACGAATAGGCGACAACGGCGGCGAGTGTGATGATCAAGCCGAGGAGGAGGGCGGTGGTGGGCGAGCGCTGCGCGGACGTTGTCACGAAGAGAGGATACCTCAGGCGGCGGCCTGGCGGCGCACGAGGAGGAGGAGAAAAATCATCGCGACCGTACAGAAGAGCGGCACAAGCAAGCCGATGCGCAAGCCGCCGGCGTGCGTGGAAACAATCCCTACGAGGCCAGGCGCCGTGGAGGATCCGATCGATGACATCGAAAACATCACGCCGCGGACGCGCGCCGCCCGCGCACCATACCAGCGTGAGAGCCACGCGACGTAGATGGGGAAAATAGTTGCGCAACCCAAACCGGTGAGGGTCACGGTGACAAAAGCGAATGCCTGCGTATTTGCGAAGATGAAGAACGAGCCGCTGATGATTACCACAACCAAGGCGGCCATCACGAGGCGATACTCGCGTACTCGATGGAGAACGAAGGGAGCCACGGCGCGGCCAGCCATGAGCCCGCCGTAAAAGAACATCGGAGCAAGTGTCCAGATGTCGCTTTTACCGATCGCGAGACGCTTCACGTGCGCGGCCGCCCAACTGCCGAAGCTTGTTTCAGTGGCAACGTACAGAAGAAAGAGAGCGGCGAGGGAGCAGGTTGCGAGAAGGCTGACTCCAGTGGCCGGCGAGGGCGATTCCGAGCGGGAGGCGGCGGTGTGGCTATGCGGAAATTGCGAAAAAAGAAAAAAGACAGCAAGCAGACACCCGAACCCAGCGAAGAGATAGAGCATCTTCGTGAGAGATGCATTCTTCAAAGCGAAGAGCACAAGGGGAGGGCAAGCAAAAGAGCCCACGCCCCAGGCAAAATTCACCAAGCTCACGAGCGAGGCGCTGCGCGCTCCGCCAATCTCCGCCACGGCGAGATTGGTGATCGGAACGACCAGTCCGTAGCCGGTACCCAGCGCCGCGAGCGCGAGCTGGGCCACGGTCATGGAGGACGAGTTTAAGGTTGCGAGACCAGCACCAATGACAAGGTAGCCGAGCACGAGAGAAGTGCGGCTGCCGGAGTAATGTGAGATCAAGCTTGAGAGCCAGACGCCACCGAGCGAGCAGGCAAACTCGAGCGTTAGGAATATGCCGGCGCGCGAATCCGTGAGCGACCACCGTGAGATGAAGAGGGGAAGCATCGGCCCGGCGACGGTGATCTCGATGCCGGTCAGGACGAAACCGGCGAAGAGAAGGACCAGCAGGTAGCGCTGGCGTGCTTGCGCATTGCTGGCGATGGCTTGTGCGCTCACGGGTGAGCAACCATTTTGCAGGACTGGCGCGCCGCGAGCAAGAAAGCGTTTGAGGCGCAGTTTTTGCGGCTTTCTTGCGGATACAAAATATTTATTTTTTTCAATTTCAAAAACTTAAGTCCATTCATTTCAAAACTTGGTCCTTGCTGTTCGGCGATGCGATAGTATGGGAAACCTTTTCAGAGACTATGGGGATGCTCTTTCGGTTGCTTTTATGATGCCAACTCGGATGCGTTCATGATTGATGTCGGCCTTGTCGGATTTGGGCTTGCCGGGCGCGCCTTTCACGCGCCGGTGATTCGCGCTGTGCCGGGACTGCGGGTGGCGGCGATTGTCCAGCGCAATGGGAATGAAGCTGCCACGCAGTATCCGGATGTTCGCGTCGTGCGGACGTTGGTTGAACTTCTCAACATTCGAGAAATTCGCCTCGTGGTCATTGCGACGCCGAACGATTCGCACTATCAGCTCGCGCATCGGTGTTTGACCGCCGGGCGCGATGTGCTGGTGGACAAGCCATTCACGACTACCTTGGAAAAAGCGATCGCGCTCGTGGAATTTGCCAAGAAACAGGGGCGGCTCATTAGCGTTCATCAAAATCGGCGGTACGACGGGGATTTTCAGGCGCTTTTGCAAATTGCGAAGAGCGGCGTGCTGGGAAGAATCGTCAGTTTTGAGGCAAATTACGACCGCTATCGCCCGCAGTTGAAACCTGGGGCCTGGCGCGAGCGCTCCGGGCTGGGCAACGGAATTTTCTTTGACCTTGGGCCGCATCTGATCGATTACGCGCTGACGTTGTTCGGAATGCCGGAGGCGGTGACTGCGGACATTCGCATCGAGCGCGACGGGGCCGTGGTCGACGACACGTTTGATGTTGCGTTTCACTACCCAGAAGGTCTGCGCGCGGATTTGAGATCGTCGATTCTTGCAGTGGTGCCTCGTCCTCATTTCGTTGTTCATGGGACGAATGGCGCCTTTTTCAAGCAGACCGTCGATCCGCAAGAACTCAACTTGAGATTCGGGAAGATTCCCGCTGAAGGCCCTTGGGGCGCTGAACCTGAAGAAAACTGGGGCGTCTTGACGACTTCCGATAACGGCGAAATGGCACAGCGACGCATACCCTCCGTGAATTGCGATTTCCGGGATTTCTATGCCAATTTGCGCGATGCCATGCTCGGCAAAACGGAGTTGGCGGTTTCGCCGCAGCGGGTGATTGACGTGATGCGGTTGCTCGAATTGGCGCGGCAGAGCAGCAACGAGCGACGAACCATTTCTGTGGCTGGCGAAAATTGAGCGACTGGCCTTGGAAGCGCGGCAACCACTATGAGCAACGCGAGAAAATTGAATTGCGAAGGTATCCAGAGGCTCTCGCGTATAATCAAATTGTGAGTGAGAAGAAGGAGCGGCGCCGTGGCTTCGTTCGTTGAGCTGGCACCTTCGATTCTGTCCGCGAACTTTGCGCAACTGGGCGCCGAGGCAAAAGCTGCGCTCGAAGGCGGCGGCACGGTTTTGCATCTCGACGTGATGGACGGGCACTTCGTGCCGAATCTGACGATTGGGCCGCCGGTGGTCGCTTCGCTCCGGAAAACTATTCCTGATGCGACTTTCGATTGCCATTTGATGATTGAAAATGCGGATGAGTTTATTCCGGCGTTTGCGGAAGCAGGCGCGAACTGGATTTCGGTTCATCAAGAGGCTTGCGTCCATTTGGACCGGACGCTGCATTTGATTGAATCGCACGGGTGCAAGGCGGGGGTGGTGATTAATCCTGCGACTCCGGTGCACATGCTCGACAACGTTTTGGAGATCGTGCATCACGTTTTGGTCATGTCCGTGAATCCGGGATTTGGCGCGCAGCATTTCATTCCAAATTCGCTCAAGAAAGTGGAATCGCTGGTTCGCATTCGCGAATCGCGGCGCTTGGGATTCCGCATCGAGATTGACGGCGGCGTTGCGCTGGATACCGTCGGAGACATCGTTCGCGCGGGCGCGGAAATCCTAGTCGCCGGCAATGCGGTATTCGCTCACGGCGATATTCGCGAAAATGCGCAAGCGCTATTGCGCGCCGCGCGCTCCGCAGCGGCCGGGAGCGCGCCGGTGACGCGGCTTCGCCGCGCCGCTACTGCTCCTGGTAATTCCAAGTCAGACCTCCGTCGACGACGAACGTAGTTCCCGTGACATAGCTGGATTCATCGGCCGCGAGAAATGCGGCGACGGCTGCGACGTCCTGAGGTTTTCCGAGACGCGCTAGCGGGATGTTTTCGAGAAGACTCTTCAGTTTTACCGGGTCGTTCAGCAGATTTTTGTTGATGGGCGTTTCAATCGCGCCGGGCGCGATGTTGTTGATGGTGATGTTGTATGGAGCAAGCTCGATGGAGAGATCGCGCGTGAGCATTTTCAGGCCGCCTTTGCTGACGCAATAGGAAGCGAAATGCGGGAAGGGAAGCTCTTCGTGAACGGAGCTGATGTTGATGATTTTTCCGGGGCGCTTGGATTGCATTAGATAGCGGACCATGGCTTGGGTCATGAAAAACAGGCCCTTCAAATTGACGTTGAGCACGAAATCGTAGTCGGCTTCGGTCACTTCCCAAAAAGGGGCGCGCTTTTCGACGCCGGCGTTGTTGACGAGGACGTCCAGCTCGCCGAGTTGCGAGACGGTTTGCGAGATGTAGCGCTGGCCGTCGGCGAGCTTCGAGACGTCGGCCTGGATGGCGACGGCTTTACCGCCGGCTGATATTTTCCGCAGGCCTTCGACGACCTTCTCGGTGCCGGCGGCGTCCGAGAGATAGCAGATCGAGACGGATGCGCCTTCCTGGATGAACCGCTCGGCGATTCCCAAGCCGATTCCCTGGTTTCCTCCAGTGATGGCCACTACTTTACCTTCCAAACGTTTTGACACGGGTCGCTCCTCTATTCCCCAAAGTGGGCTTACAAGAAGCCGCGTTTGTAAGCGTAACCGTTGGATGTTGCTGGCTCGTGGTCGGCCAACCGGAAAACGAGCACAGACTGAAGTCTGTGCCACCCCCCACCCCGGGTTTTTTCGTAACTGCAGATTCTAAAGGGTTTTAAGTCCAGTGTTTTGGAAGTGCGGATTGTAAAGGGGTTACGGGCGGATTTTTCGAAAGTGCGGACTCTACGGGACTTAGTGGCAGTGCTGGCGATTTCCATTGAGGTTGAGCAAGGGGGAGGAATTGGGATTTCAACACAGACGGCACGGAGTACACGGAGAAGAGGAAGATGCGATTGGGGATGGCTGCCGACGATAACTATGGAAGATGGTAGCATGGGAGTAACCGAATGTCAATACATTTATTTGTTTATCGACATGCAATTCGAATGACAGAAGTGTATTCGAATCGGGCCGGAGTAAGTTAAGGGAATGGAGGGAGTTGGCGGGGTGTTTAACAGGTTGATACGGCTGTGGAATTCTGTGGAAAAGTTGAAATAGTGAGGCGGAGGGGCGACTGTCCATCTCCGTCGCGCCGTACTTGAGGTGGACGCTAAACTAGCACCCGCAGGCGCGGTGTAAGCAGGAGGCGCGGCTTCGTTAACCGGTGGGGGCTCCTGCGTCCTCGCGGACTCGTAGACGCCGCTTGACGTATAACGTGTGACGTTGTATGCTTTGCGTGTGATTCAAAGTTTCGGCTCGCGGGACACCGAAGAGCTTTTTAATTATCAGCACAGCAAACGCTTCCGTGCTTTCGAGCGCGTGGCGTTGCGGAAGCTACTTCAGCTGCATGCGCTACGGAACTTCGTATCCTCGGTTCTCCGCCAGGCAATCAATTGGAGGCCTTGCGGGGCGACCGAAGGGGCCAACATTCGATCCGAATCAACGAGCAATGGCGCATCTGCTTTCTGTGGCGCGGTGGAAATGCATTCGATGTGGAAATCGTGGATTATCACTAGGAGTTGAAGAGATGAGCAAACGCGGAGCACTGATGCCAGCTGTGCATCCGGGGGAAATTTTGCGGGAGGATTTTATGAAGCCGCTGGGGTTGTCGGTGAATAAGCTGGCGCTGGAGCTGCACGTGCCTGCGACGCGGATTGGGGAGATTGTGCACGAGCGGAGGCGTATCACGGCGGATACGGCTTTGCGATTGGCGCGATATTTCAACACCAACGCGGAATTCTGGCTGAATTTGCAGAATTTTTATGATTTGGAAGTGTCGAGACGGTCGGGGACGGTGAGCGAGATCGAGCGGCAGGTGCAGCCTGCGGCGATGTCAACATCGTAGTCCGAGGTGCGGCGACGACAGGAGAGCCACGCTCAAAAAGCGAGGGCAGCTTAGTTGGGGTGGAAGCGGGCTTCGACGACGAGATTCAAGGCGGATTCGAGGCTTAGGCCGGCGGCGAGTAGAGGCTTGATCCAGAGGCTTTCGAAGCGATCGGGGTCGTCATTGGATTCAGAGAAGAGGACGTCGAGGGCTTCGAGTTTCCAGCGGCGCTCGAGGTCTTCGCGTTTCAGGCGTTCGCGGTACTCATCGGCGAAGGATTTGGATTGTTTCTTGCTCATGGTGCTCAACCTTTTATTTTGATGCTGTGTTTGGAAGATGCGGCGCAATCTGTGTGGGTCGCGCGGAAAAAGGGCGGAGCTAGCCCGGCCCGTACGAGCGCCAGCTAAATTGGGTGTGAGCCACGGTTGGCGATGGCGTCGGCAAAGGCGCGGCTGACGGCTTGCTTGGTCATAGGTGACATTGGATTGCGCTCCTGATTCGGCGCCGGCCATTGCTGGCCGGCGCCGGGAGTCAGGAGGGACTCGCGGGGTCAGCCGACGAGGAAGAGAGTGATGCCGCCGCGATTTACGAGCAGGAGCGGGTGGTCTCCGGCTTTGCGAACGGCGCTCTCGAATTCAGAGACGTTGTTGACGGGCTGATGGTTGACTTCCTGGATGACATCGCCCTTTTGCAAGCCGGAGTTGGCCATCGGGCTAGCCGGGTCGATGTCGGTCACGACGACGCCTTTGGTTGTGGCGGGGATGCCGAGCTGCTGCGCGATGTCGGGATTGAGATTGGTGACATCGACGCCGCTCAGGGCTTTGCTGCCGCCCTCGTTGTCATTCGAATTGGCCTGAGACTTGTCCGCCGGCATTTCTGCGAGTTTGACGGTGGCATCTCGCACATCGCCGTTGCGGAGATACTTCAGGGTTACGTCCGTACCGGGATGCATCATGGAGATGTTCATACGGAGCTGGATGCTGTTCGCTACGGGCTGACCGTTCACGTCGAGAATGATGTCGCCACGCTGAATGCCTGCCGCTTTTGCGGGACTGTCGGGGGAGACATCGCCAACGACGACTCCTTCGATCTGTTTTTCGCCAAAGGCGCGGGCGATTGCGGGAGTTACGTCTTGGGGATAAATGCCGAGATAGGCGCGGGTGACGTGGCCGTTGGCGATGAGCTCGTTCATAACTTCACGAGCGAGATCGGACGGGATGGCGAAGCCGATGCCTTCATTGCCGCCGGAGCCGTGAGAAAGAATGGCGGTGTTGATGCCGACGAGTTCGCCGCGGTCATTGATAAGCGCCCCGCCGGAATTTCCGGGATTGATGGGAGCGTCCGTTTGTAGGAAATCCTCGTAGTCCTCGATGCCGAGATTGCCACGGCCGGTGGCGCTGATGATGCCCTTGGTAACGGTTTGGCCGACGCCGAATGGATCGCCGATGGCCAGCGCGACGTCTCCGACTTGCACTTTGGAGGAGTCGCCGATGGTGATGGGATCGAGATTGGTTGCGTCGATGCGGAGAACGGCGATGTCCGTCTTGGGGTCGCTACCGACAACGTGGGCCTGGAATTCGCGCTTGTCGGAAAGAGTGACGCGAATGTCCGTGGCGCCATCGACGACGTGATTGTTTGTGAGGATGTAGCCTTGCGGGCTGACAATAACGCCGGAGCCGAGGGCGTTTTCGCGGGAGGTGCTGGGAGCATTGAACTCACCGCCTCCGCCGTTTCCAAAAAACTGGCGGAAAAAGGGATCCATGGGCATTTCTTCGGAGCTCATGCGGTTGTGTACGACTTTGGAGGTAGAGATATTGACGACGGAAGGCAAGACTTCCTTCACGAGAGGTGCGTAGCTGCTCTTACTTGGACCCTCACTGGGGCTGGCCAGTTTTAGGATGGCGGGAGGATTGACGGATGAAGATTTTTCCGTTGTGTGGGCCAAGCCCAGGCCCGCCGCGCCCAAGACAAAACCAAGTGCGAGAACTGCTGGCTTCGATTTCAGCAGAGTTGTGATGGAGTTCATGTTTCCTCTCTTGTTTCAGATGCGATTTGCTGCAACCGGCAAGATGGGTGGTTGCTGCTGTTTCGGTTCCACATAATAAGACGCGACGGGGGAGGAAGATGCTGCTCCCTGACGGCGGGTATATTGAGGACCGACGATTGGGTAGGACGTTAAGTGTCCTTAAATCAGCTAAATAGGATGCAGTTGCGGATCGAAATGTTGGCCTAAAGCTAGGAAATAATGCCCCGCCGGACGGCAAACAGGATGAGTTCGGGGATGCCGCGGAGATTTAGTTTTTCCATGATGTTGGAGCGATGAGTTTCGACGGTGTAGACGCTGAGATTCAGGAGATTGGCGACGTCTTTGTTGGATTTGCCCTCGGCGACGAGCTGGAGGATTTCGCGCTCGCGAGGAGTAAGCAGGTCGTAGGCGTCCTCGGCGCCGCTGCGCTTGAGCTTGCGGACATAGTCGTCGAGAAGGACTTTGCTGACGGCGGGGCTGAAGAAGGATTTGCCGTCGGCGACGGCGCGAACGGCTTTGATGAGATCGGACTCGGCGGAATCTTTGAGGAGATAGCCTTTTGCTCCGGATTTTAAGGCGCGCAAGACGTAGCTTTCGTCGGAATGCATGCTAAGCATGACGACGGAAACTTCGGGATTGGCCTGCGTGATTTGAAGAGCGGCTTCGATGCCATTGAGATTTGGCATGCCGATGTCCATTACGATTACATCGGGCTTGAGGGATCTTGCGAGCGAGACGGCTTCACGGCCGTCGTTGGCTTCACCGACGACGGTGAGATCGGTTTGCTGCTCGACGAGCAACCGGAGGCCGCTGCGGATTAACTTGTGGTCGTCCGCAAGAAGGATGCGAATTTTTCTCATAGCTGGTGGACGGGAGAATCGGCGGGATGGAGCGGGATCTCGGCGCTGACCGTGGCGCCCCTACCGGGCGAGGATTTAATCGCGAAGGAGCCGCCGAGGCGGCGAACGCGCTCTTCCATGCCGAGAATGCCCATGCCGCGCTTGCGCTCGGGATCGAACCCGTCGCCGTCGTCTGTTATTTCGACTGTGATTTTGTCCTCGTTCTGAATGACGGAGACCTTGGCGTTTTTGGCGGAGGCGTGCGTGGCCGCGTTGTTCAGAGCTTCTTGCACGAGGCGATAGACAGTGACTTTGGTTTCATCGCCGAGATCCTCGGAGACGCTCTGCGAGTGGACTTCCACTTCGACGTCGCTGCGGCGCGAGATTTCTCGGGCTTGCCATTCGAGAGCGGGGACGAGGCCGAGATCGTCGAGCATCGGAGGACGGAGGAGCAGAGCGATGTCGCGAATGGATTTGACGGCGCTTTCGGCGACGGATTTTATGTGGGCGATTTGCGCTTGCGTGACGCGGTCTTCCGGCGAAACTAATTTGGAGAGCTGGCCGGCTTCCACGAGGAGCGCGCCGAGAGACTGGCCGACTTCGTCGTGAAGTTCGCGTGAAATAGAACGGCGCTCTTCTTCCTGGGCTTCAACGAGGCGGGCGGACAGACTTTCTAGCTCGAGGCGGCTGCGGGCGAGAGCCTGATAGCGCTGGCGGCCTTGGCGCTCGAGGCGCAGGATGTACCAGCCGCAAACAAGCGACATGAGCACGCCAGCAAGCAGAGCGAGCGCGACGAGCCAGACGAGGCGCTCCTCCATGGACTGAAATCTCAGAGCGAGAGCAAGATTTTCGTCGGCGAGGCGCTTGCCATCGACGGTGGAGATTTGCTGGGAAATTTGGAGGAGGTGCGAACGCCACGGCAGAAGATCTTCTCCGATGAATTGTTGGGCGTGCTGCTGGCGATCGCCGGGACGCCAGCCCAAAACCGTGGCGACGGAGTTTTCCTGGTCGGAGAGAAGGCTTTGCATTTCGGCGAGCAGGAGCTGCTCTTCCGGAAACTGGTCAGGCGGGAAATTGCGCAGCGCCGCGCGCATTTGGGCGAATTGTTTCGTGACGTCGCTGGGAGTTGGGCCGGGTGCGGGAAGCTGATCCTGCAAGAGAAAACGTTCGAGCTGATCGTCGTAGACGCGAACGGAAACGACGATTGTCGAAAGGGCCTGGCTGCGCGCTGAGAAGCGGCTGCTGACTTGGCGCTCGACGGTATCCAACTGACGCAGAGAGAGCAGAGCGTCCGTGCCTGCGCCGATCAGGAGAGCAAGCAGCCAGCTGAAGGATAGGAACAGGAGGGCGCGAACTTTGCGCGCGTGTGCCTTGGACTGGGAGTCGAGACCGCTTGACGGTGGCGCGGGCGCGGGCGCGGGCGGTGTCGAAGAAGCGTTCACAGATTCAAGGATAAAACAAAACTGGCGAGGCGGCGTGCTTATTGGAAATTGGGACGAGAGAAACGCGCGGTAGGAAACTATCGCAAGGCCGCAGTGCGCGGCCCTGCGAGGAAGGATTGCCCGTTAGGCGACGGTGACGTCGGGGCTTAGATAGACGTCCTGAATCGTGTTGAGGAGCTGGACGCCTTCGCTCATGGGGCGCTGGAAAGCCTTGCGGCCGGAGATGAGGCCGGTGCCGCCGGCGCGCTTGTTGATGACGGCGGTGGTGACGGCGTCCTCGAAGTCGTTGGCGCCGGAAGCGCCGCCGCTGTTTATAAGACCGGAGCGACCCATGTAGCAGTTGGCGACCTGATAGCGGCAAAGGTCGATGGGATGATCGCTGGCGAGTTCGGTGTAAATGCGCTTATCGAATTTGCCGTAGCTGGAATCGCCCATGTTGAGGGCCATGTAGCCGCCGTTGTTTTCGGCCATTTTTTGCTTGATGATGTCGGCCTGAATGGTGACACCGAGATGATTGGCCTGTCCGGTGAGGTCGGCGGAAAGGTGATAGTCCTTGTCTTTCTTGAAAGCGCTGTTGCGGAGATAACACCAGAGGACCGTGGCCATGCCCAGTTCGTGAGCTTCGGCGAACGCGCGGCTAACTTCGACGATTTGGCGATCGGCCTGGTCGGAACCGAAATAAATGGTTGCGCCGACGGCGGCAGCGCCCATGTCCCACGCTTCCCGCACGGTGCCGAAGAAAATCTGATCGAACTTGTTGGGGAAGGTGAGCAGTTCGTTGTGATTCATCTTCACGATGAAGGGAATTTTGTGCGCGTATTTGCGCGAGACGGCGCCGAGCACGCCGAAAGTCGAGGCTACCGCATTGCAGCCGCCTTCAACAGCGAGCTTCACGATATTTTCCGCGTCAAAGTAATCGGGATTCTTCGCGAAGCTCGCGCCCGCCGAATGTTCGATGCCTTGATCGACGGGAAGGATCGAGAGATAACCGGTGCCCGCGAGGCGTCCGTGATGAAACATGCGCCGAAGGTTCGTGAGGACGCGGCTGTTGCGATCGGAAATGGTCCAAACGCGGTCAATGAAATCCGCGCCGGGAAGATGCAGACGCTCCTTCGAGATTTTCGGCGTCTTGTAACCGAGAAAGTATTCGGCTTTTGCGCCTAGGTACGTTTCAATGCTTCCAGTCGTCGTCATCGTTGCCATAAGAGTCTCCTAAATTATTCGCGAATTGCGTGAGTAAGCATGCTGCCGGCGGCAGTATCCACCAGCCAAAGCAAAGAGCCGTTCACTGGCTGAATCAACTGCGCCGGCAATTGATCCGGCTCGTAAACCCTTTCCAGGACCGCGGTCAGGGCCGGAGCTTTATCCGCACCCGTCACCATAAACAGGATGTGCGCGGCGTTGTTGATGGCCGGCGCGGTGAGCGTGATGCGGTCCATCAGAACTTTGCCTACCCAATTATGCACGACGATGCGGCGATTTTCGTGCAGAGCTTTGGTTCCCGGAAAAATCGAGGCGGTGTGTCCTTCGCTGCCCATTCCGAGAAGCACGAGGTCAAACCGCGGAAACTGCCCCTCCGCGAGCTTGAAATGCGAGCGAATCTGCTGCTCGTACTCCTTGGCAGCGTCCTCGGCCTCGGGATACTCGCCTTTGACACGACTGATTTGCTCCGGCTTGAGCGGGGACTTCGAGATCAGAGTTTCCAATGCCATGCGGTAATTGCTTTGCGCATCGTCGGGCTTCACGTGGCGTTCATCGCCGAAAAACAGATGCATTTTGTCCCAGGGCAGTTGCGAGCGGAGCGCCGGTTCGTTCACGAGCAAGCCGTAAAGGGTCTTGGGCGTGGAACCGCCGGAAAGGACAAGCTCGAACGATCCTTCTTGACGAACAGCGTTGCCAGCAATCTCGACGAGCTTATCGGCAGCGCGTCTCGCAATCGCTGCACCGTCAGGCAGGATTCGGACTTCCACGTTTGGCTCTTTGGCGGCCATGTGCGCCTCACCCATGCATTGCTCCAGCGCTCTTTAGGTTTTCGGTTGCGGTCGCGGAACTCCTGACTTCGTCCTCATCTTCGTCGAGCGTGCGCCACGCGCGGTTGTCACGAGCCAACAGATCCTCAGCCTCCTTCGGCCCCCAGGAGCCGGCCGCGTAGTTTGGGAAGCCGCGGGCGGGAAGGGCCTTCCACACGTCGATGACCGGTTCGATGGCGGCCCAGCCGGCCTCGACCATGTCCGCGCGCTGGAATAGCGTGGCGTCGCCGAGCATGCAGTCATAGAGCAGCCGTTCGTAGCCGGTGCTGTGCGAGGTACCAAAATCACGCGCGTAGTCGAAATCCATATTCACGAGGCCCAGCTTCATCACCGAGCCGGGAACTTTGGCCGCAAAGCGCCAGGAGATGCCCTCATCCGGCTGGATGTGGATCACCAAACGGTTGGTGCGCGGGTCCTTGATGGGAGTTTTTCGGAACAACATAAAAGGCGTGCGGCGAAATTGGATGGCGATTTCCGTCACGCGCTTGGCGAGCCGCTTTCCCGTGCGCAGATAAAAAGGCACATCGCCCCATCGCCAGTTATCGATCTTGAGTTTCAGGGCAACAAAAGTCTCGGTGTTCGATTCCGGCGAGACGTCGGGCTCGTTGCGGTAGGCTTGGACCTTCTCGTCTCCTATCGTGCCTTCGCCGTATTGTCCGCGCACCATGTTGTGCAGGACATCTTCCGGCGTGGGGATTTGCAGCGCGTGCAGGATTTCCGCCTGCTTGTCGCGAACGGCATCAGCCCCGAACGAGATGGGCGGCTCCATGGCCGTAAGCGTGAGGAGCTGGAAAAGGTGGTTCGGCACCATGTCCTTGAGGGCGCCCGCGGTGTCGTAGAAGCCCCCGCGATGCTCGACGCCGACGGATTCGGCGGCGGTGATTTGCACGTGGTCGATATAGGTGCGATTCCAAAGCGGCTCGATCATGCTGTTGGCGAAGCGGAAGACCATCAAGTTCTGGACGGTTTCCTTGCCGAGGTAGTGATCGATGCGGAAAATCTGTTTTTCGGTGAGGATTTGCTTGAGTTCCTTGTTCAATTGCACGGCGGAATCGAAGTCGTGACCGAAGGGTTTTTCAACGATTACGCGAGTCCACTTGCCGTTTTCTTCTTTGGTGAGCCCGATCTCGCCCAATTTTTGAACGATCAGCGAGAAAAATTTGAAGGACACGGCCAGGTAATGAAAGAGATTGCCGTGTGTATCGTGCTTTTTCTGCGCCTCTTCAATCTGGTCCTTCAGGCGCTGGTACGCTGCTGGATCTTTGAAATCGCCTTGCACGTAATAGATGCGTTGCAGGAACCAATCCCATAACTTCGGGTCCATGGGATGTTCTTCGAACTGTTTGATATCTTCGCTGAGGTGGGCGCGAAACGATTCGGTGGTGAACTGATCGAAGGCAAATCCGACAATGGCGAATTGCCTCGACAGAAGACCTTCCTGCGCGAGGTTGGCCAAAGCGGGAATGAGCTTGCGCTTGGTGAGGTCGCCGCTGGCCCCGAAAATGACCATCACGCAAGGGGAAGCGGGGGAACCGGGTTCGATGTGCTCTGGATTCATGGACCGTGTCCTGTCTTAGACGATGCTTGCTATTAAAAGTGCTATTCTCCGGACTTTTTCTCGATGTGGCCGCCGAACTGAAATCGCATGGCAGAGAGGACTTTGGACGCAAAATCGCTTTCGCCACGCGACGAAAATCGCTCGAAAAGCGAAGCGGTCAGCACAGGCGCTGGCGCCGTGGATTCGATCGCCGCGAGAATCGTCCAGCGACCCTCGCCAGAATCAGAGACGCGGCCGGAGAACCGTTCGAGATCCGGCTGTTCAAAGAGTGAAATGGCCGTTAGATCGAGCAGCCAGGAAGCGATCACGCTGCCGCGGCGCCAGACTTCGGCTACGTCCGCGAGATTGAAGTCGTACATATAGTGCTCGGGATTCCGCAGCGGGGTGGTCTCCGCATCCGTTTCCCGATGGGATTTTCCAGCGTTCGCGTGCTTCAAGATATTGAGTCCTTCGGCGTATGCGGCCATCAGGCCGTACTCGATGCCATTGTGCACCATTTTCACAAAGTGCCCGGCGCCGGACGGGCCGCAGTGGAGATAACCTTCTTCCGATGTCCCACCGGCTTTTTCGCGCCCTGGCGTGCGATCAACGTTTCCGCGGCCGGGGGCCAAAGTTTTGAAAATGGGATCGAGATGGTGCACGATGTCTGTTTCACCGCCAATCATCTGGCAATAACCGCGCTCGAGGCCCCAGACGCCGCCGCTGGTGCCGACGTCGCAGTAATGAATCTTCTTGGCGGAAAGCTCCTTGGCGCGGCGAATGTCATCGATGTAATAGGAGTTTCCACCGTCAATGATAATGTCGCCGGGCTCCAGCTTGCCCGCCAGATCATGGAGGGACGCATCCACCACCGCCGCGGGCACCATCAGCCAAATGGCGCGAGGCTTCTGCAGCTTCTTGACGAAGTCTTCGAGTGAATCCGCTCCAGTGGCGCCTTCGGCCGCGAGCTGCTTGACCGAATCTGCGCTCCGGTCGTACACGACGCACTTATGGCCGCTCTTTTGCAAGCGGCGCACCATGTTCGCGCCCATTCTCCCCAGACCGATCATCCCCAGTTGCATGGCAATTGCTCCTATGCCCTCAGTTTGCCGCCCTTGAGCGTTTTTTTACTCTCCAATAATTGATGATGCTTACGCGAGCGCTTGATTGACTGCGTCCGCCAGCGTCGCGAGACCCGCGGCGACATCTTTGCCGAGATGGACGCGCAACGCGCGCCGGCCGCGGTCCGAGAGCACGGCAAAGTCGCCGCGCGCTTGCGCTGCTTTCACCACGCCAAAGGTGTATTTCTGACCCGGAACGAGCAGGTCCACGGCATCGTCGCAAGTGACTTGCAGAAAAACGCCTGTGTTGGGGCCGCCTTTGTAGGCTTGCCCCGTCGAGTGAAGAAATCGTGGCCCAAAGCCCAGAACGGTAGCTACTTTTTTGTTGTCCCGCACGGCAAGGCGAATCGCCTGAAGCGCTTCTTCATTCTGCTCGTTCATGGTGATGTAAGCGAGAACCGCAAAATAATCGCCTGCGCCGAGGCGATCGAGATGTTTCTTCAGGAAGCCCACGAGGGTCGCTCCGCCTTTTAGCGCGACAGTATTTTTTTGGTCGGCATAGAGCTTGATATCGCCGGCGGTGTAAAACTGCGATTCCGAAGGCAACTTTCCGGTCGTTTCGTACTCGGAAGTGAGTTTGCGCGTTTCCGTTTTGCTGGCTTCGACGTCGGGCTGGTTGAAAGCGTTGATGCCGATGAGGGAACCCGCGACCGCCGTGGCAATTTCCCAGCGGAAAAATTCCTGGCCCAGGCTGTAGATGTCCGGCAACACAATGCGAATGACCGGGTTCCCGGCCTTAGCCAGGGCGTCGACTGCGGAGGCTTGCGCCTTGTCGGCATCTGATTCCAGACGCAGATACGCGAAAACACGGTCGGACTCATACTTGTCCGGGGCCGCCAATTTCTCTCGATCGACGGGAATGATGCCCCTGCCGGATTTTCCAGTGGACTCCGCGATCAGCTGCTCAAGCCATGCTCCCAGGTCGAAAATTCCCTTGGACGTGACGATCGTAATCTTGTCGCGCCCCTGATTTGCAGCGATTCCGAGAATCGTTCCCAGGATGACACCAGGATTCGTGGCCGGCTCCGCGTCCGCACCGCAGGCATTGACCATCAACTGGGTGTTTTTCAGGAATTTTGGAACGTCGATGCCCATCACAGCCGCGGGCACCATGCCGAAATTCGAAAGAGCGGAGTAGCGCCCGCCAATGCTCGGTGCGCCCATGAAGGTTTTGCGAAATTTGTCCTTGTCGGCGACACGCTGCAGTTTTGAGCCAGGATCGGTGATGGCGATGAACCGGTTGCCCACTTCCTTTTCGCCCACCGCCATTCTCACGCGGTCGAAAAAGTATTGTTTGTAGATGTTGGGTTCGAGCGTACTGCCGGATTTACTTGAAACGATGCAGATGGTACTGGAGAGGTCCACGCTGGCTTCGATAGCCTTGATTTGCGCGGGATCGGTGGAATCGAGAACGTGCAGGTTCGGATAGCCCGCGGCCGTGCCGAAAGTCAGGCGAAGGACCTCCGGGCAAAGGCTGGAGCCGCCCATGCCCAGCAGCAAGGCGTCCTTGAACGACGCTTTCTTAATGTCCGCGGCGATTTGCTTCAGTTTGTCAACGTCCTCGATCTGCTGCTCGGTAATATCCAGCCAGCCCAGCCACTTGTCTTCGTCCGCGCCGGTCCATAGCGAAGCGTCCTTCTGCCATAGACGCTGCACTTTGCCGCGCTTCTTCCAATCCTCAAGAGAGGCATTCACATCGTTTGCGAGTTTTTCCGGGAGTGTGTAAGTCTGGCGATTCACGCTCACGCATGCACCCCTGCGCTTTTTCCTGTGGCCTCCAGAAGCTGTTTGAACGCATCGGCAAAGAGTTTCACGCCGTCCACGACGAGTTTGTCCGTTACGTCTTTCATCGAGATTCCGGCTTTGGCCAGATTTTCCATGGTTTTGCGGGCGGCATCGACGTCTTCCGTCAGGCTCGGGCGCAGCTTGCCGTGGTCGCGGAACGCATCGAAGGTGGCCGGAGGAATCGTGTCCACGGTGTCGGCGCCGATCAGCTCTTCGACGTAGAGGACGTCGCGATATTTCGGATTCTTCGTGCTCGTGCTGGCCCAGAGCAGCCGCTGCGTTTGGGCGCCCTTGACAGCCAGAGCCTTCCAGCGCGCGCCGCCAAAAAGCTCCTGATATTTCTTATAGGTGAGTTTGGCGTTGGCGATGGCGATTTTGCCGTGAATGCTTTCGAGTAGCGTCCTTTGCGCGGCATCCGCAGCGGTCTTTAGCTTTTCGTCGACCCTGCTATCGACCAGCGTATCGATGCGGCTGACGAAAAAGCTGGCGACACTAGCGGAGTGGCTGATGTCCTGCCCCTTGGCGGCGCGAGCTTCGAGCGCAGCCAGAAAAGCTTCGGCGACTTGCTCATAAGCGGACTGAGCGAAAAGCAGCGTGATATTGATGTTGAGGCCGTCTTCAAGCAGCTGACGAATGGCGGGGATGCCCTCTGGAGTGGCGGGAACTTTGATCATCACATTGGGGCGATCGACCGATTTCCAAAGGCGGCGAGCTTCGTCGATCGTCCCCTTCGTGTCGTTGGCGAGATACGGAGAGACTTCCAGGCTGACGTAGCCGTCTCGCCGTTTCGATTCAGCATAAACAGGTTTGAAAATGTCGCACGCGTCTTGGACATCGCGGATGGCGATTTTTTCGAAGAGGCCTTTGGCATCCAGCTTTTTCGCGTCGGGCGAGTTCAGAATGTCGGAGTAGACATCGCTCCCTGTGATCGCCTTCTCAAAAATCGCGGGATTCGAGGTCATGCCACGAAGCCCGTCGTCATCGATGTATTTTTTCAAGCCGCCGCTGGTGAGCAGGTCTCTGCGAATGTAGTCCATCCAGGGCGATTGCCCGAAATCCAGCAGCGCTTTAAGGGGATTTGTGCCTTGCGCCGCGCCCGCGGTCGGAATTGTGGTCGCTGTCGTCATGGTGATTCTCCTCTTCGGTGGGAAATTCGTTGAACATCTATTGTACTCCTCGTCTGTACGCGAGTGCTCGTCAGTTCGGCTCGCATGTCCGCTGGCCAACGCCTGCACGGTCAGGAGCAGGTGCAATGCTTCGCTCCCAAGGCGCTTATTTCGCCGGGCTGCGTCAAGCGCCGCTGTTCCTCTGACATTTTCGCGCCCATGGGCCCCGTACAAAATCCTGAGCGAGCGCGATGCCCACATCCCGCGAACCGGCTACAACCGCTTTGGCTTACTTTCCCAAGACTTCTTTGGCGGCCGCCACGACGTTTTCGACTTCGAAGCCGAATTTCTTGAGCAGGGCCTTGATTGGAGCCGAAGCGCCGAACGTATGCATGCCGATCATTTTGCCTTTGGGGCCGACGTAGCGCTCCCATCCAAACGTGGCGGCCATTTCAACAGAAACGCGCGCCGTCACACCCGCAGGCAATACGCTCTCTTTATAAGTTGCATCCTGCGCTTCAAACAGTTCCCACGATGGCATGCTGACCACGCGCGCTTTAATCCCTTCCGCGCCGAGTTTCTCCCACGCCGAAACGCACAGCGACACTTCACTGCCGGTTCCGATCAGAATTACGTCCGGCTTCCCGCCGGGAGCTTCCGCCATGATATACGCTCCCTTGGCCGCGCCGGATGCCGCCCCAAACTTCGTACGGTCGAAGGTCGGGAGAGGTTGGCGAGTCAGCACAAGCGTCGACGGCCCGTGCGTGTGCCGCATGATCACCTTGTATGCCTCCACAACTTCATTCGCATCGCCCGGTCGCAGCACCAGCATGTTGGGCATCGCGCGGAAAGCCGCCAGTTGTGCGATCGGCTGGTGGGTCGGCCCGTCTTCTCCTAGGCCGATCGAATCGTGCGTGAAGATGTAAAGCGCCGAAATTTCCATCAGCGCGCCTAGCCGCATGCTCGGCCGCATATAGTCGCTGAAATTGAAGAAAGTAGCGCTAAATGCCCGCAATTTGGAAGAGGTTAATCCGTTCACTGCCGCGCCCATGGCGTGTTCGCGCACCCCGAAGTGCAAATTTCGCCCGTGATATTCGTTCGGATAAAAATCCCCCGCCCCCTCAAACGTCAAATTCGTTTTGTTCGAATGCGCCAGATCCGCCGAACCGCCGATCAGCCAAGGAATATTTTTAGCTAGGACGTTCAAAACTTTTCCTGACGAATCGCGCGTAGCCATGCCCTTGGCGTCGGCCGGAAAAGTTGGCAAGTCCTTGTCCCAGCCGTCGGGCAACGTTCCCGCCTGAATTCTGTTCAGTTCGTCCGCCAGCTCCGGAAATTTGGTATTGTACTCCGCAAATTTCGTGGCCCACTCCGCCTGCGCTTCCGCCCCGCGCTTGCCAATTCCATTCTTGAATTGATCGTAGACGCCGTCGGGCACGAGAAACTTGGCGTCCTCCGGCCACCCATAGAACTGCTTGGTCAGCTTCACTTCCGCCTCGCCCAGCGGTTCGCCGTGCGATTCGGAACTGTCTTGTTTGTGCGGCGAGCCGTACCCAATGTGGGTATCGACAACGATGAGCGTCGGGCGGTCCTTCGTATTGAGGAAAGTTTGGTACGCGTGCGCCAGTTTGCTCAGGTCGTTGGCATCGGCCACTCGAGTCACGTTCCAACCGTAGGCGACGAAGCGCGTCATCACATCTTCGCTGAAAGACCAGATGGCCGGCCCATCCAGCGTGATGTGATTGTTATCGTAAATCCAGCAGAGATTCGAGAGTTGCAGATGGCCCGCGAGAGAAGCAGCCTCTGAAGCTACACCCTCCATGAGGTCGCCATCGCCGCAAACTGCATAGACGTTGAAATCGAAGAGGTCGAAGCCGGGCTTATTGTAATTCGCTCCCAGCCATTTACTGGCGATGGCCATGCCAACGCTGTTTCCAACCCCTTGCCCGAGCGGGCCTGTGGTGGTTTCTACTCCCGTGGTGAGGTGCGATTCCGGATGGCCGGGCGTCTTGCTGCCCAGTTGGCGGAAGTGCTTGAGCTCATCCATGGAAAGGGAGGGTTCCTCCAGGACTTTTCCTTCCGCGCTGACCTGCTTTACTCCCGCGAGATGCAACATCGAGTAGAGAAGCATCGAGGCATGGCCGTTGGAGAGGACAAAGCGGTCGCGGTTCGGCCAGATGGGATTCGCCGGATCGTAACGCAGATATCCCTGCCACAGTTCATAGACCACCGGCGCCAGCCCCATGGGTGCTCCAGGATGGCCGGAGTTGGCTTGTTGCACGCCATCGATCGAAAGCGTCCGGATGGTATTGATGCTCAACAAGTCCATGTCTAGCTGGCTCTTCGGCTGGCTCACGTCGGCTCCTGTAGCGGGCAGGAAGGACTCCCGCCAATCTCCCAATGGTTTTGATGCACCATGCTGCAGAACGGATGAAGTGATTTTACGTCAAATCGAAAGCAGACGCTCGCTAGCGCACGGAACCGCTGTTTGAGAACTCCCATGTGGCCGTGCTCGGCCTTCCTCTGCGGGAGCGGCCATCCAGGGAGAGGAATAAAAATTAGCGCGCCCTCTACCGCTTGTCAATCAAGTTACAAAGCATTCATGTGAAGTGCCGCCCAGAGGCGGAATCGCGGCCCGGGCAAATCCTCGGGGCCGCTCACCAGAAATGCCAGGAGTTCCGGCCCAAGCCTGTAACACCCCATAGCTATTGAAGATCCTGCCGCGGAGCCTTGCGCAAATTCCCTCACCGGAAGAATTGTGTTGACAGAAGATAGTCTGTGTGTTATAGGACACTCAGATGAATTGGTACGACGCTAAAGGCGATCCCGCCGCGCGCTTGCGCCAAGGCAAGCACGCCTTGCTTCGTAGTCTCCGAATCCCTCCCGACGCTCTGCCGGGCTCACTCGCCCTCACGCACCGGCGCTGCGGGAAACCCAACTGTCGGTGCGCCGATGGAGAAGGACATCCCGTTTGGTCTTTGACCTTCCGAGACGATGGCCGGAAGCGTGTCGAGCGTATTCCCGATGAATGGGTGGAGCAGATCCGGCCGCTGGTGGAGCAGGGACGCGAGTTCAAAGACGCTATTGCCGAGGTCTTCGCCGCCAATGCCAAGCTGCTGGCGCTGTGGCGTCGACAGTCCCTGAAGAAGAAGCCCAAGAAGAAATGAGCGGCCCGCGACTCAGCCTGCGCATGGGACTTTTTGGCTGACCATGGGTCTCACCCTGAGAGCGGAAACGTCGAACAGGGTGAGTGAGGTCATCCTCCCGCCGCGCGCGGGCCGCAACGAGGTGTGCCACTGTGGTAGCGGCATCAAATACAAACGGTGCTGTTGGGAACGGGACGAAGCCCTTCGCCGGCAGCTGCGCGGGGCCGGGGTGCCCGCCTGGATCGAGGATTCCCGCGGCAAACTCCATCAATTTGAAAAATACGTTTGTAATGTCTTTGGCCT
This sequence comes from uncultured Acidobacteriota bacterium, assembly GCA_963843265.1. Lineage (GTDB taxonomy): Bacteria > Acidobacteriota > Terriglobia > Acidiferrales > UBA7541 > Acidiferrum. Next base: position 184,105 of record CAWJJR010000020.1, read on the forward strand.
ACCCGATTTATTAGCCAGCTTCGTCGATGCCAGGCGAGCACCGAAAATTCCGACCTTCGACATCGTCAACAGCTTGTTTCACACAGCGGTGCTGCGCATTCCGAGTATCAACGCCTTGGAAGGGGATCTGCAGGAAAGCAATTTTCAGAAGCTCATTGGCCGTGAGCCCACTCCGGATGTGAAGGCCTTCAGTGCCGACGTGGTGGCCAATGTTCTCGACAAACTCGAACTGCACGGCATCCGCAAAGCGAACGATGAAGTGATCAGCAAAGCCGAGCGAAACAAGGCCTTTCGCGACGGCTCTTACGGTGCGTTGCGCTGTGTGGCCATCGACGGCTGGGAACCGTTTTCCTCCTACAATCGGCATTGCCCGAACTGTTTAGTGCGCAGGGTCAAAATGAAGCGACGCACGGGAGAGTTCGAAGAAGTGGAACAGTATTACCACCACTATGTGGTGGCCCTGTTGCTCGGGCCGGTCCTCGATGTGGTGCTGGGGATCGAACCGGTGCTCAACGAGGAAGCTCGCCGCGATAGCAACCCTGAACATGTCGGTCATGAAGGCGAACTGACTGCTGCGCGGCGGCTCATCGATTCCTTGCACGATACCTATGGAGGGTTCATCGACGCCTTGGTGCTCGACGCTCTCTACGCCAATGGGCCAGTGATGACCCAGCTCACCGATTACGGCTACGGCGGCTTCCTGGTGCTCAAGAAGGAAAAGAACGAGCCGCTCAAAGACGCACTCACCCTCTGGATGATGGAGGGACGGTGCGAGAGCTACGAGGATCCGGAGCGGAAAGAGCACATGGAATTTTGGGACGTGGATGATATTGAGACACTCACCACCTACCAAGGAAAAATTCGCGCGATCCGCGCCGTGGTCACCAAGCCGGGCGAAGATCCGTCGACCTGGTGGTTCGCCGTCATCGGGCAGCGAGCGCGCCAGCTCGGTCGCCGCACGGCGCTACAGATCATCCGTTCTCGTTGGCATATCGAAAACACCGCCTTCCACCAATGGATCCGCTACTGGAACCTCGGGCACGTGTTCCGGCACGGACAGAATGCTCTATTGGCCATCCTGCTTCTCTGGATGTTGGCCTTCAATCTCCTTCAGCTGTTCATCTATCGGCGGCTTGGTCGTTGCCGCAGGCCCAAGGACCCTACTGATACCATCCGGCATATCGTCGAGGTCATGCTTCGCGAAGTGGCCACTCTCCCCGAGCCCATTCCTTGGGCGGCTCTTCTCTTCAATAGCAGCTGACGCTGCGCCGGAGCCGCGCTAACTGGGCGGCGCGGACGCACCGGCCCCTAACCAGCCCGCAGCTGCGATGTGGCAGAGGAGGTTCACTCAACAAAACTAAACCCGCTGTTGCGCTGGCGGCCCCGTGCGCTCCGTGCACTTTCTCTTGAGCTCGCTAGCCCATCCGAGTGACGCCGCTGCGGCTTGAAGCGGAACTCCTGCCAGAAATGCCGCCAACATTGAGCGCAGCCCCCATACATGCTACTTTTTGATATCTGCCCGGCCCGGGTGGCGGAATGGCAGACGCTGAGGACTTAAAATCCTCCGGGGATTTTTCCTCATGTGGGTTCGACTCCCACCCCGGGCACCATTCTTTCTTATTGAAGATGAATGAGTTGTTGGGCCGCTCATTTCCGCGTACCCCTGGTGTACCCTACTTTGCGAAAGAACCAGCGATCGCGGCTCCAGGCGTCAGCCAAATCCGCTTCCAGTTGTTCCTGTCGCGAGCGCACCCATGGTGCGTAGTGCTTCTCGGTGATTCTCACGCTTTGGTGGCCCAGCAAAATCGAGACTCCTTCGATGGGAACTCCAGTCAGAAGCAATTCAACAGCGAACGTGTCGCGGAAGCGATGCGCATGTCCATTCGGAACATTTGCGAGTTTGAAGAGTCTGCGCAATCGCGTTTGCCAGCTCCTCACGATGCTTTCGAGCTTTCCTCTTCCGCTCCAGAAGAAAAATTTCTCTGTGACTTTTGGCGTTGCTTCCAACGCCGATAAGACAAATTCCGGAAGGATTGTGTTCACTGGCACACCAGTCTTCTGGGTGTACAGGAAGAGTCGGTTACCTTCGAGCCTTTTTGTGCTGAAGTTGACCGCGTCTCCGATTCGCATTCCGCTGTAACGGAGTAAAAGAACAAGACCACGAATGCGCCGTCCGTTTTCGATCCCGTGATTCAGCATCTTTTCTTTGTATTGGTCAGTTGCTGCGAGAATTTGCACCATCTCTTTGCGGCCAAATGGGAGGGTGGGACAGAGAGTTATCTTCTGGGCCTTCAGATCGAGTGCCGGATTTGCGGTTACCCACTTGCGCT
>CAWJJR010000021.1:0-20118 GCA_963843265.1 uncultured Acidobacteriota bacterium
TATCAGGATTTGGCCCCTACTTGCCTATCCCTCTTGCTCCTGATCAAGTTCAGTAGCCTGTTACATTTGACAGTTGGGATCCGGCTGTGAGAATCCCACAATCTCGCTGCGACCCTGAATTGTCGCCTCTGGTCTCTTCTCTCGGTGCCGCCTGAACGAACTGAGTAAAATGCGATGAAGCAGGCCTGCATAGCCATCCCAGGGGCTTTGGCGTCCATAGAATCGCCGCTTTGAGCGAGACCAAAAAGGAAATTTTGGCTTACTACTTCGGGCCCGCGACCATAGGAACGCAAAAGAACACAGAGAGGCAAAGATGCGCAATCAATACGCCGTGAAGCCACCGCAAGACGTGACCGGTGTCGCTCCTCAACCCCAGAATCGCGTCACTCATGCGACGTCATTCACCCAATTTTTCAGCCTGAGCCTGCTCGTAGGTTCACTCCTGCTAATGGGCCTCACAACGCAGGGGCAAGAGCCGTCGAAAGAGCAAGCCCAAGAATTGAAGCAAGAATCCGGCTTTTTGGGAGACAACTATTCCAAGCTCCAACCTGATCCCAAGAACTCCGATTTGCTCGCCTACTGGAAGGATCAAGACGTCTTGAAGAATTCCAGCAAGTTCATCCTTGACCCAGTCATTGTTTATCTACTTCCCGAGGCTCAACAGCGCGGCATTGACCCCGAACAATTGGCTAAGTTGGCTCAATACTTCACCAATGCGATCAAGGACGAACTCACCCAGTCAGGAAGCTACCAACTTGTGACCGAGCCTGGACCGGGAGTCATGGTGTTGCGGTTCGCAATCACGAATGTGGATCCCACTGGGGGCAAGGAGAATGCGGCACTGAAGGGAGCAGAAACCGCAGCTACCCATGCGGTAGCCCCGGGTGCCAGCCTATTAGTACCCAGAATCAGTGTTGGTCACGTTTCGATTGAAGGGGAAATGGTCGATTCAGGGTCCGGGGAGCTAATGGTAGCCTTCATGTCCAGCAAGAGCGGCAAGAGGTATTTCAGTGGGCTAAAGGCTTACGAGAAATGGGGAGATATAGACGCTGCATTTCGCGCTTGGGCCAAGAACTTTCGCGAACGGCTGGACAAGGCGCACGAATCGTAGTGGAACGATGTTGGAAGACACTTCGTTCGACCGCACCATCCTGTGACAAAGCCGGGTAAAGGCGCAAATCGGAATCTGACCCGCCGCCACGCGGAGGACGCAGAAGCCGATTGATTTGTGATACAAGCTGGCGAAGAATCCACGCGCTTTTCCGGGGTCCGTGAAGCGGCATCGCAAAAGGACGGCGTGAAACGGATAACGGAGCGCCAAGCGGCAACTGCATCTTATTGATTATACAGTGCTTATTTTCGATGAATCGAAACTGCCCCGCCGTGCATCCCATGGTTGTGGACGTGGATCTGAGGAGGGTCTTCCCGATGGATCGGCGTAATGTGGAAACAATTGGTGTGCGCCGCACGGGCTGGGCTGCTCTGGACCGCGATCCGCAGCAGGACGAGGGGAGCCGTTGTCTGTCCGTACTGCGGTGCGCGAGACCAGAAGAATGCCAGGCGCGAGCGGACGCAATATCATTTTACGGACGGGTTTTTGCAGGATTTGCAGGGCGAAGTGACGCAATGCCATTCTTGCAAGCGGTCGCTGCGCGTGGTACCCGTGGTGATGCTGCACGACCAGGACGAAGAGCGGCGGTTTGAAGCGGTCTTCTCCGACGAATTGGCAGGCGCGAGAAACTAATTCGTTCGGCAATCAGAAAATGGAATCGGGGTGCTGAAATCGGCGCCCCGTTTTTTATTTTGCGATATGTGTACGCGGGTAAAGCGTTAGTAGGCCTGCAAAAACGGATCGACTTCCATGTGATATTTTTCGAGACCGGCGCGGATGTGGTCGAAAGCTTCTTCGACGCTGTCGGCGAATTGCAGCATTTTGTACTCGTCCTCGCTGATGGTGCCCCAGTTCACCATGGCCTTCCAGTTGAGCACTTTGTCCCAATACTTGCGGCCGTAAATGAGGATGATGTTGTGCTTGGCGAGCTTTCCCGTCTGGAGAAGGGTGAGCATCTCCCAAAGTTCGTCCATCGTGCCGAAGCCGCCGGGAAAGACGACGAGGGCTTTGGCGATTTGTGCGAACCAGAGTTTGCGCATGAAGAAATAATGAAAATTGAAGCTGAGCTCCGGGCTGATATACGCGTTGGCGAACTGCTCGTGCGGGAGCTCGATCGAGAGGCCGATGGATTTGCCGCCGGCTTCGATGGCGCCGCGATTGGCGGCCTCCATGATGCCCGGACCGCCGCCGGAGCAAATGACGAAACGGCGCGGCTTGGGGCCAAGCGTCAGCGACCAGGAAGTGATTTTGTGGGAGAGCTGGCGCGCCTCTTCGTAATAGCGGGACATTTCGAGGAGGCTTTTTGCGTGGCGCACTTCGCTGCGGTGTCTGGCTTGCGCTGCCGCGGAAAGTTTCTTGACGTCTTCGTTTTTTAGCCGCGTAACGCGCGCCTGCGCCGTCTCGTGAGATTCGATGCGTGCGGAACCGAACATAACGATGGTGTCGGCGATGCCTTCTCTTTTTAGCTGCACAAGAGGGTGCAAATACTCCGCGAGAATACGCAGGGGCCGCGCGGGCGTGCTTTCAAGAAACCTGGGATCTTCGTGGGGCGCTTTGGGGGCGTGCTGCGGCTTGAGCTTGGGCTGTCCTGCGGACATGGGTTTTTCTCTCCGAAAGATGCAAACCACCATTGTAGGAATCGCGGACGCTCGCGGCAACGTCTTCCGGCGCGGGTGCGTCGAATTGAGTACACTGCAAGAACGGGCCTCTTCGATCGGAGAGACGGAATGATGAAAAACGGTGGGAAATACGCGCTGCTGGGCGCTGCACTTCTTGTGGGAACGGGGGCGCTGCACGCGCAGGCTCCCGTGGGGCCGATTGCGCCGACGCCTGGCCAGCCGGTGCAGCAAGCTCCACCGGACGCGCAGGCAAAGCTGAAATTCGGCGTGTCGCTGGTGAACATGCCGGTGACCGTGCGCAACGATAGGGGCGGCATGGTGCACAATCTTGAGGCGAGCGACTTCCACATCACCGACAATGGCATCGAGCAGAAGATTGCGCATTTCGATCTCGGAGGCGACCCGGTCTCTGTAGTCATTCTGATCGAGACGAGCTCGCGTATCGCATCGCTCATGCCCGCGCTGCGCAAGACGGGGATTCTTTTCACGCAGACGGTGATGGGGCCGACCGGCGAGGGCGCGGTGGTAGGCTTCGACGATGCAATTGACAAGTTGCAGGATTTCACCACGGATGCGAATTCCATCGAGAACACCGTTTCGCAGTTGCAAACGGGAACTTCGGGATTGCGGCTGTACGATGCGATGGCCGTGGGCGTCGAAATGTTGAGCGACCGGCCGCAACCGACGGTAGAGAAACCTGGACGGCGGCGCGTGCTGCTGGTGATGTCCGAAGCAGTGGACACCGGGAGCGAAACGAAGCTGGGCGAAGTGCTGCGAAAGGCGCAGCTCGCGAACGTGACGATTTACAGCGTGGGACTTTCCACCACGCGCGCGGAATTGCGCGGCCAACAACAAAGAAATGGACCGACGCCGATCGCGCCGCCAGGCATCTCGACGATGCCGGGGCCGCCTGGGACGGCCCCGACGCCAGCGGTACAGGAGGCAACGGGAGGCGGCGGCGCTGATTTGCTGGCGCTGGCTATCTGGGCCGTGCAGCACATCAAGGATGAAGTGAAAGAACGTCCGTTAGAAGTGGCGACCGTGGGCACGGGCGGCGCGTATTATTCCACCTATAAGGACCGGTCGATTGAAAAGGCGATCGACGAAATCGGCGGCGAGCTGCATTCGCAATACATCATCAGCTACGCGCCGACGGATGGGAGCGACCTCGGCTATCACGAAATCAAAGTGGATGTGGACCGCAAAGGCTTGAAGGTCCGCGCACGGCCCGGGTACTACGTCGCCCCGCCGAACAACTGACCCCTCCGCGCTGCAAAATCAGACAACTTGCTTCCAGAAGGTGACGTCGCGGGAGGCGAGGAGTGCGTCTTTGCGGGCGTTCCAGCGAAGGAAATGTGGCGTGTTGGTGTGGCGCGAATGAGCTTCGCGGCTGGCCCAGACTTCGTGGAGCAGGAAGGCGCTGGGGCCGTCGGCGGAACGGTGCAAGTTGTAGGTCAGGCAGCCATCTTCTTTGCGCGTGGGGCCTACCAAAGCGCGTAGTTCGGCTTCGAGGAGCATATCCTGGCCTTCGCGGGGACGAAGTTGCACGATGAGCGTCACAGCGTCTTTCGGAAGCTTGGCGCCTTTGGCTGGAAGAGATTTGCTGCGGCGTGCCGGCGTTTTCCTTGGTTTGCGCTTGGCCATAGTGGGCGGGATTCTACTCCAAGAGGGCTAGAAAAGCCCAATTCGCCAGAACAGTGATTTTTGCGGCAAAGAGCCGCGCGACGTTCGCGGGAGGCCCTACTTCTCGGCCAGCTTGCGGCCGGCGTTTAGGCTGTCGAAATTCAAAATGGTGTTGAGGACTAGCGAATAGGTGCCGCGGGTTTCGCCGCGATACACCGGATTAATGGAGAAAAGGACTACGTGGCCATTGCCCGTGGGCACGTCGACGACGGCGGGATGCTGAGCGATTTCATCGCCGCCTTCGACGAGGCCGGAGATCAGCAGGTCTTTGTTGTCCGCGTAACGGAAGATGACTCGAGCGCGATCCGCGGGAGGGATGACGCGAAAATTGTTGTGCAATTCCTCGTCGGTGACCGGCGGGGTTTCCCAGATTTCGGATTTGGGTTCTTCGGGAGCTTGCACGTCAGGGCGACCGACGACGAAATCGGGATCGTCTAAAGTGCCGCGCCCGGTGGGACGCGTGTGCATCTGGCCGCCCAAGCGGCGGAAGCCGCGAGCGCCGGCGATACTGCTGAGCGAGAAGATCGGGCCGTTGTCGCAGTAGGCCGCGAGTTTTTCGTTGTAGCCGTAGGCGATGGGGCTGGCGCCGTCGACGAGACGCGTGCCGACGACGGAGCCGACAATCTTCATGCGCTGGCCATTGGCGGCGCTGACGCCATCAGCAAGGCCGATGGAAAGCGCGAAACGCGATGTGTCGGTGGCAGTGAGAAGAACGCCGCCTTTTTCGACGAAAGACTGGAGATGTTCGACGCCATCCCAGCCGAGGCCGGGGCGCATGTCGTCGGTGGAATCATTTTGGCCGACGAGATTAGGAGTTTCGGGCGTGTTCTTCCAAGGGAGCGGATTGCCCCAGGCGCTCGGCAGACCGTTGATGACCATAGTCGGTCCTGCGAAAAAGCCGACGGGAGGAAATAGAATGACGTCGTACTTGGAATTGAGATCGCTGGTCTTGGCGACAATCTGCGTGCTGATGTAGTCGTAGGGAATGTTGAGATTGTCGAGGGCGATGCGCCACCAGCCTTCGGCCTGTGTGCTGAGCCATGTGTGGACTAGGGCGACGCGCGCGGCGCGGACGGGATGCGTCTTGACGCTCGGCATGGCGGAAATGGAAACGGCTTCCAGGCCAAGGCTTGAAATGGCGTCGTTGAGCTGCTGGCGGGTGACGCCGTGGATAAGAAAAGTACCGCGGTCGAATTTCTTGCCAGCGCTTTCGAAGGGCTCTTCGGCCGCGTCGATCGAAGCGTCGCGGAGTTTGTAGCGTAGCGTGGCGAGCGAGGGCTCGGCGTTGTTGTTGATGGCAAAAATCGTGCCTTCGCCGCTCACGCCCGCGGGCGCGCGGATTTCTTTCACGCGTTCCATTGGAGCATCGAGGACTTTGGGATCGGTGACGCGCGTTACTTGCACGTCGAACAGCTCGCCGAAGGTCCAGCCGGTGTCATCATAGGGCGTTTTCTGCGGATCGTCGGGGCTCCAGTATTGGTAATCGAGGAGCGCGTCAGCGATGCGGGAATAGGGCTGGTCCATGCGGATGAAGTAGCTACCGGCGGGAAATTCTTTGGTCGTGGTGGCAAGAGCCGACTCTTTTTCTTTCGTGTCCTTGTCGTTCTTGCCCTTCATCGGCTTTTTCGCGGGCAGCGTGACCGTGAAGGCCGCTGTTGCGCGCGAAATCTCAACACCCTGTTTTTGGAGGACGCGCAGGAGCTCGGCTTGCGAATCCATTCGCGGGTCGTTTGCAGGCAAAACATACGCGGCGGGACCCTCCTCGGTGGGTTTCATTACGGAGCGTTTGGCTTTGAGGTAGAAATTTTTCAGGAAGAGGCGTTTGTTTTCGTTGAAATAATGGAGCGAGGTGAGCAGGCCGGTTTCTTCGTAATTGTTATTGTCACGCTGCGACCAGAGGACTTTCGGAAGCGGCGGATTTTGGCGGTACCAGGTGCGTGAGTACTCTTCCTGGTCGAGGGTGCGTTCGAGGGTGTCCGCGCCGCCGTTGCCAAAGGTTTCGTAGAGGCGGCTGATGCCGTTGTGCATCGCGGCGATGAACATCAGGTAGCCGGGCGACCAGGTGTCGAACACGCCATGCGTGAAAACGCCGGGCATGCCGAATTTGGTCATGTCCGCGACGTTGCGCCAGCCGATCATTTCCCATTCGTCGGTGAGAATGGGATCGACCCAGGCATTGAAGGGGCCGTCGCCGGCGGTGTTGTCGTAAAGATAGGGCACGGATTCATGCAGATCATGCAGCACTTGCGCTTTCCAACCTACATAGGTATTGAGGACGTTTTCGGTGAGCTTGAGCGTCATGCCCATAGCGTCGCGGTTGTTGTCGTGCGCGACGTACTTGCCCCAATACATCAGCGGCGGATAAAAATCTTTGGGATGGGAAAGATGCCAGTGGTAGATATCCACCATGCGATCGCGGCCGTCAACTTCGACGACGGGAGTGATGAGCGTGATCATGCCGTCGCGAATTTCGCGGATGTAGGGGCTTTCGTCGACAGTTAGACGGTAGGCCAGCTCCATCAAGGCGGTAGGCGCGCCCGTTTCAGGAGAGTGGATTGTGCCGGTGATGTAGTACACGGGCACGGCTTGGGCCACGAGCTTGTCGGCTTCCGCGTCGTCAAGCTTGATGGTGCGGGGATCGGCCAGTTTCGCCAAGCGCGCGCGGTCTTCTTCCAGATTTTTCAGATTTTCCGGCGAGGAGATGGCCACCGCGATCATTTCGCGGCCTTCTTCCGTCTTGCCGATGGAGAAAACTTTCACGCGGGGGCTGGCCTTCTCGAGCAGGCGCATGTATTTGTAAACGTCTTCGGCGTAGGGAAGGATTCCTGGGGCCCCGGCGACATCGCCGAGGACAACTTCAGGGGTGGGGACATTTTTCGACGCGGGTAAATAGTTCACGAGCGGCGACGTGAAGTACGGCTCCGTGGTGTACTTCTGGATTTTCGCGGTGTAGGCCTCGTCGACGGGCTGCTTGGGATCGCGAGCAGGCGCAGTTTCTCCGTCGCCCAGAGCCAGGGATCCCATCAGGGAAAGAACGAAGAGCAGAGCCAGGCTCCGCAGGATATTTACACACGCTTTTCTATGAAGAACCATTTGTTTCTCCCGTCGACGCAAAGTGGAAGGCGGATTGTATCGCAGACGCTATTCGGCGGCGACAAATGTTATGCACACCGGCGAAGGCACGTCGACGGTCTGGCCCGTCGGCGTGAGGCTGCCGCTGGCGGGGTCGATGTGGAAGACGACGATGTTGTTGGATTCCTGATTTTCGGCAAGCAAGTACGCGCCCGTGGGATCGATGGCGAAATGGCGCGGGGTTTTGCCGCCGGTCAAGACCTGGCCGAGAGAGCGAAGAGTGCCTTTCTTTTGGTCGATGGCGAAGATGGCGATGCTGTCGTGGCCGCGGTTCGAGGCGTAAAGAAATTTTCCAGAGGGATGGACGGCAATCTCAGCCGCGTCGTTGGGGCTCGAATAATCCGCCGGCAGAGTCGAAATGACTTGCAGCGATGAGAGAGTGCCGCTCTTCGCATGATAGGAAAAAACGGTGACCGTGGAAGCCATTTCGCTGATCACATAGGCGAACTTACCGTTGGGAGAAAAGGCGAGATGGCGCGGGCCGGAGCCGGGTTTCACTTTTCCAAAACCGGCAAGCGTAGGCGTGAAAACTCCATTACCGGCCTCGAAGCCGTAGACGATCACTTGGTCCAGCCCCAAATCCACCGCGAGGGCGAAGCGATTGTCGGGAGATGTGCCGATCCAGTGGGCGTGAGGGCCTTCCTGACGCTGCTTGTTCGGCCCGGTGCCGGAATGTTGAACGAAGCCGCTGGCGGTGCCGAGAGTCCCGTCAAAGTGCGCGGGGAAAGAAGCAATGCTGCCGCTGTCGTAATTCGCAACGAGAACGTAGGCGCCGGTTTTATCGAGCGAAACGTAACAGGGGCCGGCGCCGCGCGTGGGCACCTGATTCAGAAATTTGAGCGAGCCGGCTTTTGCATCGATGGCGAACGAGCTCACGGCGCCGCTGACTTCTCCATTGAAATTGCCGATTTCATTCACGGCGTAGAGATACTTGGCGTTCGGGTGCACCGCCAGGAAGGATGGATCCACTGTTTCCGCGGCAACGCCGATAGCGGTGAGCTGGCCTTTCGACGGATCGAAGCGGTAGGCGTAAATCCCTTTGCTAGTCGATTTCGTGGTGTACGTTCCGACGAAAGCGATGTATTGGCCTTTGACTGCAGGTTTTCCTGAAGTTTGCGCCTGAGAAGAGAAAAGTAATGGCGCGCAAAGAACAAGCGTGAATACGAACAAACGCCGAGTGATTTTCATAAGGGAGAGAATTCTAACACTAACTATTGAGGTTGTAGGGGTGCAGCATGCTGCGCACCTAAAAAGGCGAAGGCCCTGCCCGCCGGCTACTTCTTTTCTTCTTCCTGCTCTTCCTGGAGTACGGCGGCAGCGGCGACGGAATCACCTTCTTCGAGGCGGAGCAGGCGCACGCCCTGCGTCGAGCGGCCGGCTTCGCGAATTTCGTTGGCGTGGACGCGAATCACTTTGCCGTCGTGCGTGATGATCATGACGTCGGACTCTTCGGTGACCTGCAGAGTGGCTACGACGTAGCCGTTGCGGTCAGTGGTCTTCATGTTGGTGACGCCTTTGCCGCCGCGCGAGGTGATGCGGTACTCGGCCAGCGGCGTGCGTTTGCCAAAACCCTTTTCTGCAACAGTAAGCATCAGCGTGACCAGCGAATCCTTGATCTGTTCGTTTTCGAGCTCCTCGAGATTTTGCGTGGTGACCTTGTGTTCCTTGGCGATGATTTCGAAATCGGGCTGGACGGCGTCCATGCTAACGACGTAGTCGTCCTTGTCGAGATCCATGCCGTTCACGCCGCCGGCGTTGCGCCCCATGGGGCGGACTTCCGTCTCGCGGAAGAGGATGGCCTGACCTTCGTGGCTGGCCAGAAAAATCATTTTCTTGCCGTCAGTAAGCTTCGCGCCGATCAGCTCATCCTTGCCGTCGAGATTGATGGCGATGATTCCCGTCGAGCGCGGATTGGAAAATTCCACGAGCGCCGATTTCTTCACCGTGCCGCTCTTTGTAGCCATGAAGACGAAGCGGCCTTCTTCCTCGAGGTTTTGCGCCGCGACGAGCGCCGTCAGCTTTTCGTCTTCCTGGAATTTCACGAGGCTGGAAATCGCTTTGCCACGCGTGGCGGCGGCAGCTTCCGGCAGTTCGTAGACCTTGAGCCAGTAGACGCGGCCTTTCGAGGTGAAGAGCAAGATGTAGCTGTGCGCGGAAGCGATGAAGAGATGTTCGACGAAATCTTCTTCCTTCGTGCGCGCGCCGATGCGGCCCTTTCCGCCGCGCGATTGGTGCCGATAGGTGTCTGCGGCCGTGCGTTTGATGTAGCCGGCGTGGCTCACGGTGATGAGCATGTCCGTATCCGCAATCAGGTCTTCTAGTTTGATCTCATCGACCTTGTCTACAATTTGCGTGCGCCGGTCGTCGCCGTACGCCTTTTGAACCTCGCGTAGTTCGGCGGTGATCACCTGCTTCAGCTTTTTCTCGCTGGAGAGAATTTCCTTCAGCTCGGCAATCTGCTCGCGGATGGACTTCAACTCCTTGAGAATTTCGTCGACGGAGAGCTGCGTGAGGCGGTGCAATTGCAGCTCGAGAATGGCATCCACTTGAATCGGAGTCAGGCCGTCGGAGACGGAACGCGTGATTTCGCCTTCGAGGCCAGCGACGCGGTATTTCCTGCCGTCCAGCTTGACGCCTTCGATCTTTCTCGACTTTCCGTTCTCGGTGATCGTGACTTCTTTTTCGGAAAAATAATTGAGCAGGTTTTGTTTGGCTTCGGCGCGGCTGGCGGACCCGCGAATGATGCGGATGACGTTATCCAAATGATCGAGGGCAACCTGATAGCCGACGAGGATGTGCTCGCGCTCTTCCGCTCTGCGCAGCTCGTAGCGCGTGCGGCGAATGACCACGTCCCGGCGGTGTTCGAGAAACAGCTTGATCAGCGGAATCAGGCCCAGTTCGCGCGGTTGGCCGCCCACGATGGCCAGCAGGATCATGCCGAAGGATTCCTGCATCTGCGTGTGCTTGAAAAGATTGTTGAGGATGAGCTGCGATTCTTCGCCGCGCTTGATTTCGATGACCACGCGCATGCCTTCGCGCGAAGACTCGTCGCGAACGTCGGCGATGCCTTCGATTTTCTTGGTTTGCACCAATTCAGCGATGCGCTCGATCATCTTCGATTTGTTGACCTGGTAAGGAATTTCGGTGACCACGATATTTTCGCGGTCCTTGCCGACTTCCTCGATGGCGGCTTTGGCGCGCATCATGAAGCTGCCGCGGCCGGTCTTGTAGGCCGATAAAATGCCCTCGCGTCCCGCGATGTAGGCACCGGTCGGAAAATCCGGGCCGGGCACGAGCTTCATGATTTCGTTCAGCGGTGTGTCCGGTTTGTCGAGCAGCACGATTGCGGCTTCCACGATTTCGCGCAGATTGTGAGGCGGAATGTTCGTGGCCATGCCGACGGCGATGCCGCTGGCACCGTTGACCAAAAGATTCGGAATGCGCGAAGGCAGGACGAACGGCTCCTCGCGCGTCTGATCAAAATTGGGAACGAAGTCGACCGTTTCTTTTTCGAGATCGGCCAGAATGTCTTCGCTGAGCTTCGCGAGCCGCGCTTCCGTGTACCGCATGGCCGCCGGAGGATCGCCGTCAACGGAGCCGAAATTCCCCTGACCGTCGATCAGCGGGTAGCGCATGTTGAAGTCTTGAGCCAGACGGACCAGCGCGGGATAGATGACGGCTTCGCCGTGCGGATGGTAGTTGCCGGAAGTGTCGCCGCAGATTTTGGCGCATTTGCGATAGCCGCGGTTCGAGGCCAGGCCGAGGTCGTTCATGGCTACGAGGATGCGGCGCTGAACGGGCTTGAGGCCGTCGCGCACGTCTGGCAACGCGCGAGCGATGATCACGCTCATCGAGTAGTCGAGATAGGATTTCTTCATCTCGGCTTCGATATCGACCGGCAGGAGTATCGATTTGTTTGTTTCGTCCGCCATTTCCCCTCGCTGTGGCTCTATTTTCCCGTGGTAGGGGCACGATATATCGTGCCCCTACCATTAATTCCTATCGTTGGCCTGCGTGCTCCAGCACGTAAGCTTTCACTGAATCAAACGCGTCTGCCGCGTTCGTGAAGCGCCGCAGCCCAAAGTGTTCTTCCAGACGCTTCAAAAAATCGTCGCGCTCAGCGTCGCTCGCAAACTCTATAGCCACGCCGCGCTCATTGTCGGGCGCTGCTGTCGGCGCCGCGCGAAATTCGCTCACGCTTATTCCACGCAGCCCCGGTAATGTCGTCCAACCCAGTTGGTAAAGCATGAGAGAACGGCTAAATATCCAGGTTCACGACTTCGAGCGCGTTTTCCTCGATGAATTTGCGCCGCGCCTCGACGTTTTCGCCCATCAGCGTGGTGAAAATATCCTCGGCGGCGACGGCGTCTTCGAGCTTCACCTGCAGCAGCGTGCGTGTGTCCGCGTTCATCGTGGTTTCCCACAACTGCTCGGCGTTCATTTCGCCCAAGCCTTTGAATCGCGTGATGGTGAAATCTTTCTTGGCGTCTTCCACGACGTAGTTCAGCACATCATGGACGTTTTCCTTGCTCACCTTGTCGCCGTTGCGCGCCACGGTGAAAGGCGGTTTGTTAAACTCATCGATTTGCTTGGTCAGCCCACGCAGACGTTTGTAATCCGCCGTCGAAGCCAGCGCCCAGTTTACTTTTTGGTTGTGTGGCGGGCCGAATTGAATCTCGTAGAGGCTGTGCTCTTCGTCGAAAGCTACTTTGCCTTCGAGCTTGAGCTTGGCCTTCTCGATTTCCTTCAAGAGTTTTTCGAGCGCTTTTTTGTCCTCGAAATCCGTCTTTTTCTCGAGGCCGCTCTCCGCAAGCAGTTCGACCAAGCCCTGTTCGCGCAATCGGCGTCCCAGCTTCGCTGCGGCAGCTTCATACTCCTGCACGTTCAACAGAAACTTCGTCAGGCCAGCGCCCTCGAGCGATACGCCTTCTTTCGCCTTCACGACGTGGTCTTCCGTGGCGCGCTTCATCAACTCGTGCGCGAATTCGCGTTCGTCGCGGATGTATTTTTCGGTTTTGCCGCGCTTCACGCGGTACAGAGGAGGCTGGGCGATGTAGATGTGGCCCCGATCGATCAGCTCCTTCATATGGCGGAAGAAAAACGTCAGCAACAGCGTGCGGATGTGCGAGCCGTCGACGTCGGCATCGGTCATGAGAATCACTTTGTGATAGCGAAGTTTTCCCGCGTCGAAATCATCCTTGCCGATCCCGGTGCCGAGCGCGGTGATGATGGCGCGAATTTCCTCGTGCCCCAGCATTTTGTCGTAACGCGCTTTTTCAACGTTAAGAATTTTGCCCTTGAGCGGCAGGATCGCCTGGTACTTGCGGTCGCGGCCCATTTTCGCCGAGCCGCCGGCGGATTCGCCCTCGACCACGAACAGCTCGCAGCGCGCAGGATCGCGCTCCTGGCAATCGGCGAGCTTCCCGGGCAGGCCGCTCGAATCCATCGCGGATTTGCGCCGCGTCAGTTCGCGGGCTTTGCGCGCAGCTTCCCGAGCGCGCGCGGCATCGATGCACTTGCCGATAATGCGGCGCGCCACCGTGGAGTGCTTGTCAAACCACTCGCCCAATTTTTCGTTGACGAGTTGCTCGACGTCGCCCTTGATGTCGCTGTTCAACTTGCCTTTGGTCTGTCCCTCAAATTGCGGCTGAGGCAAGCGGACAGAGACGACCGCTACGAGGCCTTCGCGCACGTCGTCCCCGGTGATGGTCACTTCATCTTTTTGCTCTTTCAACATGCCGGCGGCGGAGGCAAAATTGTTGATGGTGCGAGTGAGAGCAGAGCGAAAACCCGAAAGGTGCGTGCCTCCGTCCACGGTGTTAATCGTGTTGGCGAACGCAAAGACATTTTCGCCGTACGTATCGTTGTACTGCAGCGCGATTTCGATTTCGACGTTGCCGCGCTTCCCTTCAATGTAGATCGGCGAATCGTGGAGCGAAGTCTTGCCGCGGTTCAGGTGCTTCACGAATTCGGCGATACCACCTGTAAAGCGAAACTCGGCGGTCTTTTCAGAACGTTCATCGGTGAGTGTGATTTTCAGGCCTTTGTTGAGGAATGCGTATTCGCGCAGGCGCTGCGAGAGCGTGTCGAAGCTGAAGGTCGTCTTATCAAAGATGGTCGGGTCGGGATGAAATGTAACCGTCGTGCCGGTCTTTCGCGTTTTGCCGGTCTGCTTGAGCTTCGAGGTCGGCTTGCCTTTTTCGTAGGACTGTTCCCACACCGCGCCATCGCGCGAAATTTCCAGTTCAAGCCGGTCGGAAAGCGCATTGACGACGGAAACGCCTACGCCGTGCAATCCCCCGGAAACTTTATAAGTGTCGCTATCAAATTTTCCGCCGGCGTGCAGCACCGTGAGGACGACTTCCGCTGCGGGCCGCTTTTCCGTGGCGTGCATATCGACAGGAATGCCGCGGCCGTTATCAACCACCGTGACCGAATCATCAGCATGGACGGTGACGTTGATTTCATCCGCAAAGCCAGCCATGGCTTCGTCGACGGAATTGTCGACGACTTCCCACACCAGATGGTGCAGGCCCATTTCTCCGGTTGAACCGATGTACATTGCGGGACGGAGCCGCACCGCTTCGAGCCCGCCGAGTACTTTGATCGACTTCGCGTCGTACTGATGACCCGGAGCTTTTCCGGTCACCGCCTCTTTATCGCCCATGTACGCTCCTGACGAAACTCACACCGCGCAAAGACGGACCCCAAGCCAAGCGGCGAGTCTCAGCGCTGAAAAACGTTGCTCAAACTTTTGTGAAGCGAGGAAAGGCGTGCTCGCGGAATGCTCCGTACGTCGCCTTACCCTTTGATTCTGGAATCGTCGCGCGAAT
The DNA here is from genome assembly GCA_963843265.1 of uncultured Acidobacteriota bacterium. GTDB lineage: Bacteria > Acidobacteriota > Terriglobia > Acidiferrales > UBA7541 > Acidiferrum. The sequence continues at coordinate 14,379 of CAWJJR010000021.1, forward strand.
CCAGAACTCGTAGGGTTCCTGCTCCATCCCATCTCGCGCAGCGAGACGTGGCGAAGACTCTTGTGACTCCAAGCGTCCGGCTCATTAGCTCCTGGCGCGAAGCTAAGAGGCTGGGCCGAATTTACTTGGCCGACGTGCCGATTTGGAGGAATGCGAACTGCGAATCGACAGCCACACTAGTGTACCTGAATGAGCCAGCTTTCTCAAGGCCGGAAGTGATCGCATGCACTCTCTAAAGCATTTATTTTGTGCTATTTAGACTTGCCCTCGGAGGCTTAACGGGCTTCGCCGCGAACTCAAGCTTGGCATGAAATCCGATTGGTTTTTTCGCTGGAATTGGTGTTTCCGCATCTGCCGAATGGTCTCAAAAACGGCCTGAAATCTCGCGTCGTAGCGCTTTTCCATGGCGTCAATTTTTCGGCGCAATTCCTCGTGCGTGGCGAGCATTTCGCGCAGTCGAACAAAGGTTCGCATAATCGCCACGTTTACCTGCACGGCGCGCGAACTGCGGAGCACGCTGGAGAGCATTGCAGCGCCTTGCTCGGTGAACGCATACGGCGCGTAGCGACGGCCTCCTTGAACTGATTTTGAGGTTCCAGTCTGGAACCTCAAAATCTGCAATTCCTTGGGCGTAAGTTGAAACATGAAATCGGAGGGAAAGCGGTTTGCGTTTCGCTTCACGGCCTTGTTCAGATTTTTTGTCGCAACACCGTAGAGCCGGGCGAGATCGGCATCCAGCATTACCCGAGTGCCGCGTACGAAGAAGATTTTCTGACTAATCAGGGCAGTGGGAACGATGGCGTTTTGCGAAGGCGTTGGCATATAAGCACGGTTTTGAGGTTCCAATGTGGAACCTCAAATCACCACCCGGCATCTTAGCTTATTAAGTAAGTAAAATCAACTAGTGGATAATTTAGTGAGATGCGCTGCGGGAATGCGCGCGGTACGCTCCCGCTTACTCGCCGACTCAAATGCGCATCGGCATGATGATGTAGCGGTAGCGGTAGGACTCGTCGGCGAGCGGCCGCATCTGGCCGGCGGATTGTTCATCCTTCAACTCGATGCTCACCGGGCCGTCGGCCGCAGCGGCCAGAAAATCGAGCATGTAGGAAGAATTGAAACCGATGCTGATCGCGTCGCCTTTGTATTCCTTTTCGATGTTTTCCTTTGCTTCGCCGTACTCCGGGCTGGACGCGGAGATTTCCACGCCTTCACTGGAAACGGCCAGCTTGACGGCATGAGAGCGCTGATCGGCGAGCTGCGACACACGGCGGACCGCATCGCTAAGTTCCGCGCGCTCGAGCACGACGGTTTTGTTGTTGTCGCGCGGGAGCACTGCTTCGTAATTTGGAAATTGGCCGGTCAGGATGCGCGAAATCAAGAGCCGGTGGCCGACTTGAAAAAACAGATGGCTTTCGTCCTTCGCGAATTCGATGGACGCATCGGAGCCGGCTGCGCTCGCGAGCTTCTCGACTTCGTCCATCGCCTTTTTGGGGATGAGCACTTTTACTTCGCCATTCAAGCCCGCGAGCTTCTGGTCCGTTTCCGCAAGCGCCAACCGGTGGCCGTCGGTGGCGACCATCGCTAGAGTATCCGGCTTCAAGATCAGCAGACCACCGTTTAATGTGTAGCGCGATTCTTCCATGGATATCGCAAATTTAGTCTTGGCGATCAAGCTTTCGATAACCGCGGCAGGGATCTTGACGAGTGTGTGGGGCATCGCGGGTAGCGCAGGAAAATTTTCTTTCGCCATTCCGACGAGCTTATATTTCTTTCGGTCGCTGACAATTTCGACCCAGTGGTTTTCGAGTAGCTTGAGCTTGATCTCGCCTTCCGGCAGCAGGCGGACGAGCTCCAGTAGTTTCTTCGCGGGAATAGTCCCCGCGCCTTCTTTCTTGATCTTTGCCTCGCAGGACGTCCGGACACTCAACTCGAGGTCGGTCGCCGTAATGGTCAGCTGGCTGCCTTTGGCCTCCACCAGCAAATTCGAGAGGATGGGGATCGTTGTCTTGCGTTCTACGACGCCCTGCGTCGTGCTCAGTTCATTCAACAACGCCGATTTGGCAACACTGAATTCCATCGCTTGATGTTCCTCGCGTGCGGTTCCTGGTGCGCTCATTAGGGCTCCTCGCCGCTCTTCCACCGCTGTCGTACTGTACTCGCTTTTTCGCAAAGTATAAAGCCCACCATCTCCGCAAATCCTGTGGAAATGCGTGGGAATCGGATCTTCTCCCGATCGAGCAAGCGCCATACATTAAATAAACTTTTTCACAACTACTATCATTACAACAAGAGTAGTTCCTACTTCTTAGCTGCCATAAAGCTTGTTGTTGTGATGAGTCCTGTGGAATTGTGGAAAGCCCGACAACTGGTTGCTTCACAACGAGCTGGCCCGGAGGGATCCAGGTGGCGAATTGTGGGAATCGGAGAAAACGGTGCGCAAGATGGCTGCCAACAGCATTACTCGAAGATTCCATCCACCGGACTTAACAGGATTTCCGCATTTTCTCCAACATCCATACACAGGGCCTTCCGCCGCAAAATGTGGGCATACTCCCGCACAGATGAGCAAGGAAGTCGCCGCGAGTACAGTTGCACGAGCTGGATTTCGCGCGCCTTGACGTGTGGGATATAGGGATTGAACGTGCTCTAGAGAGACCGCGGCCTATCGTTACTGCAGCGTGTCCATCAAACGCGTGATCGTCCGATTTAAGTCCTTATCCGAACGCCGCATCTCCTCAATCTTATTGATCGAGTGCAGCACCGTGGTGTGGTGCTTCCCGCCAAATTGCCGGCCAATTTCCGGCAAAGACGCGGTGGTGAGCTGTTTCACAATGTACATCGCTACCTGGCGAGGGAAAGCGATAGCGCGGGTATTGCTGCGCACCTTCAAATCCTGCTCGCGCATATTGAAATGCTCACTCACGCGCTTCTGGATGAGGTCAATCGTCACCCGCTTTTCCTGCGACGCGATAATGTTCCGCAGGACTTGTTGCGCCGTCGCCAGCGAAATCGTCGCCCCCGTCAAGGACGCATACGCCATCAGCCGCGTCAGCGCGCCTTCCAGTTCGCGCACGTTGGACTTGATGGCTCGCGCAATGTACTCCGCCACTTCGTCCGGCAAACCAAATCGGTCGTTCTCCGCTTTTTTCTGGAGAATCGCAATCTTGGTTTCCAGATCCGGCGGCTGAATGTCCGCAATCAGGCCCCATTCGAACCGCGAACGTAGCCGCTCTTCGATCGAATTAATCTCTTTCGGCAAGCAGTCGGAAGAAATCACAATCTGCTTCTGCTGTTCGTAAAGCGCATTGAACGTGTGAAAAAATTCCTCTTGGGTTCTTTCCTTCCCAGCAATAAATTGAATGTCGTCCACCAGCAGGACGTCCACGGTGTGGAAGCGGTCGCGGAAACTGGTCATGCGATCGAAGCGCAGCGAATTAATCACTTCGATGGTGAACTTCTCCGCGCTAACGTAGCTCAGCCGCATGGCCGGATTGCGCTTCTTGATAGTGTGCCCGATGGCATGCATCAAATGGGTCTTGCCCATACCCACTCCGCCATAGAGAAATAGCGGGTTGTAGGCCTTTGAAGGCTGCTCGGCCACCGCGCGCGCCGCCGCGTGCGCAAACTCGTTGGACTTGCCCACAACGAACGACTCGAAGCTATATCGCAAATTCAGTTGATGATCGCTGCTCTCAAAATCGAGTTTCGCCTGCTTCACGCCGGTTGCTGCGGGAGCGGCTGCCACGGGCTCTTCCTCCGTACAGACGTATTGCACCTTGACATTAGGGGTCCCAAGTTCGTGGAACACTGCTTTGACGATCTCGCCATAGGTCCGCGTCAGGACCTGCCGGAAAACCGTGCTGGGGATCTGCACAAACAGGTTTTCGCCCTCGGCGCGATTCAGCCGCGTGGGTTGAAACCAGGTGGTGTACGTGTTGATGCTGACCCGGGACTTCACGCGCTCCAAAAACCGGTCCCAGGAATTCGTCGCAGTAGTCATCGCAGAATAAAATCTCTCCCCGCTATTTCCACAGATGTGAATAAGCTGTGGAAAGCAGGCCCCTTCGTTTCTATCTTCAGGCTTCGGGATTCATGCGCGTGCTGGAGCGTCTTGCTTTCCCTGGCGCCCTGCTCGCGGCCCTTCTGGAATTGCCGGCCCCTCGAACCGCCGCTATCAGACAGCGCGGGATTGTCGCCGATTGGACCGCTTGGGGCAAGCGAAAAGTGTGCGAAGGGATTCACGGCGGTCCACATGCCATACACAGTTTTTCCACAAGCACCAGGATTGTGCAATTCCGGCAACCGAAGCGATATTTGGCGGCAATTCTCGAATAATTATTTGCGCCGCCATCGCGTTTGCACAGAATCGCAGCAATTTACCCTGAGGAAAATTCCACTATTTATGGAGTTTTCTTATCGGGTCTATGGAATTCGTAGATGCCCAGGGGGTCGCTTCCGATGATCAGATGATCCTTGTCGACGAGAATCGTGTTTGCTTCCAGCCGCGCTCCTGCGGGCGTGTAGAGCAGATAGGTCGCGCGGCGATTTCCATCCTTGTCAAAGTGCAGCAGCTTGTCGCCCAGCGCCATCCACACTTCCCCGCTGGACCGTTCCACGCCGGCCGCAGTAAGGATGCGCTTGAATACGGGCGGTTCCCCGCGCTGTTCCTGCCGGGCGATCTCCTTGCGAGTGGCTTGAGCCGCGGGCCAGGCGTCCACTCCCGTATATTGAATATCCTGCCCGCCATAACCAAAGCGGTCGTACTGCCGCACGGTCGCTTCCGGCAGGTAAGGAAATGCTAGTAAAGATGTCCCCCGCCGTCCGTTATGAGCATTCCTATATTCAGAAAGCGATTCAATTCCGGCCGTTCCGAAATCGGTTCGGGGTCGCCAAACTCGCGCGCCTCGCGCCCTGTTTTATCGAACACGATCACCAAGTGCGGTTCGCGCATGGTGGCCACGGCGACTTCGCCATCAGGCAGCGACGCTACCGATACCGGCGAGTCGATCTTTATTACGCGCTCATTTCCTTTGGTGTCCCAGATCTTGATGGCGTTGGCCCCGCGGTCGGCCACGTAGACGGTTCCTTGCGCATCCTCGTCCAGATCTTCCCCATACATGATGGATTCTAATTGGCGTGACTGGGGGCTAACATCCTTGCTTGCCTTCTTCGAGCGCCGGAACTCGTCGGATCAGTTTTCCTGCGGGGTCAAAAACCGAAGCCGATGATCCCGGCGCGGTTAAAACGCATAATAATTTCCATCTGCGCCGCGTTTAACAGCACGCAATCCCGGCCCGACTCCGGCGAGAGCCATTTTCGTGGCCGTGAGATCCCCGTCATACTGCTGCGCCAACGCGCTCCCTGCAAAACAAGACAGCAGACACAATCCCGCGAGTATCTTCACGTTGAGTACTACCCCCTTGCCCTGCCCCCATTTGTTCTGAGTCATCAGAGTACGACGGAAGAGTACAGGTTGCCCGTTTCAGCGCGTCCTGGGTGCCGATCAGTCAATCCTGAGACGCAGGCGACCTCTGAGGGGTCAAGTTCCTTCTCATAGCTCCAACGTCTACCGTTCGGGAAAAGTGAAAGAGAAGCTGAACTACATGCCCGCCAATCCGGTCATTCGCGGGTTGGTGCCGCACCCGAAGGATTGGCCGTGGAGCAGCTGGCGTTTCTTAGAATTTCAGGACCAGTGAAATCCAGAAAGTCCGTGCGGACACGATTGCTTCCGATGGAT
>CAWJJR010000022.1:0-55785 GCA_963843265.1 uncultured Acidobacteriota bacterium
GAATATGTATGTGCCATTGAAAACAAAGTGGCGCTAAAGCCGGCCAACCTTTCGTTTGAGGAAGCGGCAGCAGTACCGATCGCGGCAAGCACCGCCCTGCAGGGTCTTCGCGACAAGGGAAGGATCCAGCCAGGTCGCAAGGTCTTGATTGAAGGCGCGTCCGGCGGTGTCGGTACATTTGCGGTGCAGATAGCCAAAGCCTTAGGTGCGGAAGTTACTGCGGTGTGCAGCACGAGAAATGTTGACACGGCACGATCGCTTGGCGCAGTCCATGTCCTTGATTACACCCAGGTGGATTTCGCGCGGAGCGGGCAGCGTTACGATCTGATCCTGGCGGCGAACGCTCATCATTCGATCTCGGATTACCGGCATACGCTGAATCATAACGGCATTTATGTCGCGGCCGGAGGCTCTGTGGTGCGGATTCTCCAAGCTTTCCTGCTTGGACCATTACTGTCACGGATTGGGCATCAGAAGCTGGGTTTCTTCCTGGCAAATATAAACCAGAAGGATTTAATTTGTCTCAGGGATCTTCTGGAAGCGGCAAAGTTGTGCCAGTCATCGATAGGCGTTACCCGTTGAGCGACGCGGCGGAAGCTCTCCGTTATCTCGCAGAAGGGCATGCGCAAGGGAAAGTCGTATTAACCGTCTAACACCAGGCGCGATTCATAGCAATAGCACGCTGCTAAGTCGCTCCACCGGACGTGTGGTTCAGGATCGTTTTCATTTGATCCGGTTACCGCGTTTAATTAGGTCTAGTTCACACCGAGTGCCCCACTCGCAGCCTTGTGTATGCTAACCGCCGGCGACGAGCCATCGATTCACGAACTACAGCATGTCCACTGGAATTGTCTCCTCGTGAAAATTCTGGCCTTCGAACCGGCCACAAAAAGCAACTTTCCGAGTAACACCGTCCACCCGCTCATCTTCGAGTCTGATGATAGTGAAATCTTTGCCGCCAGACTTTTGCCGAACAGCATCTCCGCGTCTGCAATCGATGTTCATTGAGTCCCCCTGGGATTCGTTGATAGATGCCTAAGCCATTGAGCGAATCGCGCTCGGTATTCTTGTCGCATCGCCACAAACTTTACACCCATACCTTCTTTGGGCCTGCTCCGTAGCACGATGGCGCGCGCACGCACCTCCCCTGTCGGCACATCAAGCAACAACTGGATGGAAGTTCCCGGCGGAGGCGGCTCACTAACGCGAATGTACAACCCACCCAATCCGAGATTATCCATTGAGGAGACCATTCTCTTGCGGGCTGTCTGCCAGGCCAATATCTTCCCTTTGGGACAGGTGAGACGGGGGTAGCGACGAAGGTCGTTCGTAGTCATCATTGCTGCTAAAATCCCTGCTGACGTCACCTGATCCCGGCGAATCCTCCCTGGCGTCAGCAACAAGAGCGCGCCCAGAAGATTCAGGGAAACGACAAGTACTCGCAAGAGATGCTCTCACAGAGTCATTGCGTCGAACAGTTCAGTACAGCACATAAATTTCCTAGGACCGGCCCCTGAGTCCCGCTAAGCCGTGCGTTACCGGACTAGTGTCCTGGCCGCAACAAACGCGATTCGGGGAGGTTGTCCGCTGCCAATCCCTAATCCTGGACGGAGTGCTGGCAACCACGACTCATATAGGATGCCTTCCTTCGAGACTTCAAGCGCCGGTCCCCAACCCAGGTCGGTTTCCTCGAAAAACTCCCGATCAAAATTCTCACAAATCGTCTCAACGCACGTTGCCTGCCACTTTTTTCCGCGCTTACTTCTTTCTTTTCTTCTCTTTGCCCCGCCGGAGACCCCCAAGTACCATGCTTCGCCGTTCGAAACTAGTACCACTAAGTTAGCTATTGACAGATTACATTTTCCATGCTATCCTTCCACGTGAAAATCGCACTCCCCCTGTCGAACCCCAGCCAAGCGCCTTCCGCTCTGCAACCCTTCACTCATCTTCCAGAAGTGCAAAGGTTAACTCCTTCATTTTCAAACTCTTGCGCACTCTTTTGCCATGCGCGTTCCACTAACTCTTTCAAATTCAATATCTTCCGCACTCTTTCGCAAAAACACCCGGGGTATGTGCCCCTTCGCTTCAGATTCTGCAACCATCTCCGTTCCTCCAGCCGTTCACAACGACCGTCGCCCGACAGCCGTCGCCGTCAAACCTGCCGACCAACTCCCCTCTTCCACCAGTCATCCTCCCCATCTCACCAGTCACCGCACCTTCCCGCCTCAACCCACCTGGCGTATAGTGGCACTCTCGATGGTTTACTTCGACAGCGGCGGCGCATCCCCGGAAGCTCCAACCTCTGGCTTTTTCGCCCGCACCCTTTTCAACAGCGATCACAAAGCCATCGGCCTGCGCTACCTCTGGCTCGCCCTCGGCAGCGTTCTCCTCGGCATGTTTCTTTCCCTCCTGATGCGCATCCATCTCGTCTGGCCCGCCGTGCAAATTCCATTTCTCTCCGGATTCGGCGCCACGCCGGACCGCTACGCTGCCTTAACCATGCTTCACGGCTCCCTGATGGTCTTTTTCGTCCTCACTACGGCGCCCCAAGCCGGTTTCGGCAACTATTTCCTTCCTCTCCAAATCGGCGCAAGCGAAATGGCCTTCCCCGCTCTGAATCTCTTTTCTTTATGGGCGACAGTCGCCTCACTCGCGGGAATCACCGCCGCGTTTTTTGTTCGGCCGACCGTGGGATTCACACTTTGGACCGCCAGCGTCGCCCTCTTCTGCCTCGCCGCTCTTCTCACCTCGATCAATTTCACCGTAACCACACTCGACCTCCGCGCCAAAGGCATGACATTGCCGCGCATGCCGCTCACCGTTTGGGCCTGGCTCATCAACGCCATTCTCGGCATGTTGATTTTCAGCATCCTACTCGCCGCCTGCGCGTTTCTCCTTTCGGATCGTCTCCTCGCCTCGCAATTTTTCTCGCCGCTCGCATTTCTCGCCCAGCAGCCGGCATCCATCGCGCAATCCACGCTGCTCTCTCTCTGGCAGCGCCTCTTCTGGTTTTTCGCCCAAGCCGAAGTCTACGTGGCCATCCTCCCTTGCTTCGGAATCGTCTCGCATCTACTCTCCAATTTTTCTCGCAAGCCTGTTTGGGCCGAACGCGCCGCCGTTCTCGCTCTCTGCGCCGTCGGCCTCTTTGGCTTTTGCATCTGGGGCCAGCACATGTTTTCCAGCGGCCTCAACCCCTGGTCGCCGCTCGTCTTTTCGCTGCTCGCCTCTTCTCTCGGCATTCCCGCCTGTGTTCTTTTGCTCAGTTGGTTCGGCACGCTCTGGAACGCCAAAATCCAGCTCAACACCGCCATGCTTTTTGCTCTCGGCTTCGTCTCTCTTTTCCTTTCCGGCGGCGTCTCCGGACTGTTCCTCGCCCGCAACGATTTCGGCGCCGTTTCCGTGAGCGACGATTTTGTCACCGGCCATTTTCACCTCGTCATGGGCGTCGCCGCCACGTTTGCGATTCTCGCCGCCCTATTTTTCTGGTTTCCAAAGATGTTTGCCCGCCGCCTCAACGAAACGCTCGGCAAACTCCATTTCTGGCTCACCTTCGCCGGCGTCTACTGCGTTTTCATGCCCATGCATTGGCTAGGCCTCATGGCCCACTCGCACTCTCCGAGCGGCGACCTCGCATCCGTCGTTCCGCTGGCTACATCATTATTATGCGCATCCCTGGGCGCATCCCTACGCGCCGTTGTCACCGTCGCGACGATTGTCACCGTCGCCGCGCAAGCTCTCTTTCTCTACAATTTTGTCTGGGCGCTCTGGCGCGGCGCAGAAACCGAAGACCGCAATCCCTGGCGCTCCACTACGCTCGAGTGGACTGTTTCTTCTCCGCCGCCTCCCAGCAATTTTGCCGCCGGCGAGCCAATGATTTATCGTGGAGCCTACGAATTTGGCGCTCAATCCGGCTCGGCAGCCGTGGAAGATTTCGTCCCGCAAAATATCGCTTCCACTTCTTCCGAGCTGGCTTCGCGAAGAAATCCGGCGGCGCCTGCGGGCGCCAAGGAAAGCTAGGAAAGGCTTAAATGTCGGGCACAACCATCGTCGAAGACATCGAGCTCATCATCGAAGACATTGGTGGTGGCGGAGGAGGTAAGCGTCCGCCCGCGGGCGGCGACGACGGCGGCGACAGCGGTAAACAGCGCAGGCCGAATGTGCCGCCCTCGCGCCGCTACGCCACCGCCATCCTGATGATCATGGTCTCCATCTTCATGTTTTTCATGGCCATGGTCAGCGCCTTCATTTTTCTGCGCGCCACGAATCATAACTGGATCCCGCTCCATCTTCCTTCCATTGTTTGGTTCAACACGATTGTTTTACTTTCGAGCAGCGTGGTCATCGAGGCGGCGCGCCGCCGCCTATCCTTTGGAGAGGTCCACCAGTTTCGCAAAATCTGGATGGGGGCCACCGCTCTCGGCGTCCTCTTTCTGATTGGCCAGCTTATCGCCTGGCGCCAGCTTGTCGTCGAAGGTCTCTACGTCTCCACGAATCAAGCCAGCAGCTTCTTCTACATTTTCACCGCGCTCCACGGGCTGCATCTTCTCGGCGGCATCTGTGCCTTGTTCTATGTGGCCTTCCGTAAATTTGAAAAGACCAAGCTCTCGCAATCCGTCGCCGCCGAAGTCGCTTCCTATTATTGGCACTTCCTGGATGGCCTCTGGATCTTCCTTCTCGCTCTTCTTTATTTCGGCAAGTGAATGGACGATCCAGCTCAATGACCGCGCCAACACAAACCGCAACCTCTTTCGAGCCGGTGCCGCAACTCGATCTTGCCGCGCAATACGCCGCGATCGGCCATGAAATTCGCGCCGCGGTCGAAAAAGTCCTGGCCTCGCAACAATTTATTCTGGGAAGCGAAGGTGCCGCGCTCGAAACGGAAATCGCGCAGCTCTGCGGCGCCGCTCACGGAATCGGTGTCGCCTCGGGAACCGAGGCGCTGATTCTCGCGTTGCGCGCCTGCGGCGTTCAGGCTGGTGACGAAGTCATCATTCCGCCTTTCACTTTTGTAGCCACAGGCAGCGCGGTCAGCGCCATTGGCGCAAAACCCGTTTTTGCCGACATTCGCCCGGACACTTACAATCTCGATCCTTTCGATCTCGCGCGGCGCACCACATCAAAAACGAGAGCCATCATCGCCGTCCATTTGTACGGCCTCTCCGCCGACATGGACCCGATTCTGAATTATGCGCGCGAAAGAAATTTGCGCGTGATCGAGGACAACGCGCAATCCATCGGCGCAACGTACAAGGGACATAAGACCGGCTCGCTGGGTGACGCCGCCTGCCTGAGTTTTTATCCCACAAAAAATCTCGGCGCGTATGGCGACGCCGGAATGATCGTCACGAATTCAAGCGAGCTAGCCGCGCGGCTGCGAAACTTGCGCAATCACGGCCAATCTGCCAAATACGTCAGCAGCGAAGCTGGATGGAACAGCCGCCTCGATGAAATTCAGGCCGCCATTCTTCGCGTGAAGCTGCGCCACTTGCCGGAATGGCAGCGGGCCCGCCAAGCGCACGCGGCAGCGTACTCGAAATTGCTGCTCGGTATCCCCGGAATTGCGCCGCCGCTCATCCCCGAAAATTACGCACATGTTTTTCATCAATATACGATTCGCGTCGAGCGGCGCGATGCGCTGCAGCAAGTTCTGGCCTCGCGAAACATCGGCAGTTCGGTCTACTATCCCGTCCCCCTCCATTTGCAGCCGCTTTACGCTTCGCTCGGCCACAAGCCCGGCGATTTTCCGCACGCCGAGCACGCTGCGAAAGAAGTCATTTCGCTGCCCATGTATCCTGAACTCCGTGCCGAACAATTCACGCGCGTCGCGGAAACCGTCGCGGAATTCGTCACCGCCGAACATCGCCGTGATGCAACTCCAATCAGTCGCGACTGATGTCTACGAAAGGAATGTTTGCCAAGCGAACCAACTGGAACCTCGAAACAAATCGTCTGAGCGCCGCGCTCGAAGCGCACCGCGCGGCAGGCAAACCGCTAATCGATTTGACGGTGTCGAATCCGACAGAGTGCGGTTTCGCGTATGACGAAAAAGCGATCCTCGCCGCGCTTCAAAATCCCGCAGCGCTGAAATACGAGCCGAATCCGCGCGGCCTCGAAGTTGCCCGAAACGCGGTCGCGCAGTATTACGCCGAGCATTGCGCCGCAGTTTCGTTGAACGATATTTTTCTGACGACCAGCACCAGCGAAGCGTACTCGTTTATATTCCGAACGCTCTGCGATCCCGCCGACGAGCTTTTAATTCCTGAGCCGAGCTATCCGTTGTTCGAGCTTCTGGCGGATATTCAAGATGTCCGGCTCGTGCGTTATCCGCTGCTTTACGATCATGGATGGCAGATCGACTTTCACACTCTGGAGCAGGCCATCACGCCACGGACGCGTGGAGTGATCGTCGTGCATCCCAACAATCCCACCGGCCATTTTTGCAAGCCTCACGAAATGCAAAAGTTGAACGAGATTTGCGCCGCGCGCGAAATCGCAATTATTGCCGACGAGGTTTTTCTTGATTTTGCGCTGAAAGAAAAGCTCCCAGCAACGTTCGCAGCGAACTCTGGTGCGCTGACATTTACTCTGAGTGGCCTCTCGAAGATTTGTGGATTACCGCAAATGAAAGCGGCATGGCTCATCGCGAGCGGCGCGGAGCCGTGCAAATCGGAAGCGCTGGCGCGCCTCGAAGTCATCGCGGATACCTATCTTTCGATGAATGCTCCAATTCAGTGGGCCTTGCCGACCTTACTGGGTCAGCGTCACGCGTTTCAAATACAGTTGATGGCGCGTGTGCGCGAAAATCTTGCAGAATTGGACAAGCAATTGGTGGGACAGAAGTTCTGCAGCCGACTGGAAGTGGAGGGCGGCTGGAACGCGATAATCCGAGTGCCGGCGACACGCACCGACGATGACCTTGCGCTCGAACTCCTCGCCACAAAAGGTGTGTACGTCCACCCCGGCCACCTCTACGATTTTTCTTCCGAAGGCTTCGTAGTTCTGAGCCTGATCACACCAGAAGAGAGCTTCGGCGAAGGTATACAACTCTTGGCAGCACACTTTTAACCGTACCGCGGAGAAGCGAGTCGCTTTACCGCAGATGCATTCCCGCTTCGAATGCTGGCGCTCAAGAATTTTAGAAATTACAAATTGCGTTGAGCGGCAGCCAGCACGGCGAAGCAATTTACGCTTAAAGTGCGGCGCGACGCCGCTGGTCGCGCTGTGGCCCTAGTCAGATGCCAAGTGCGGTAAATAAGTTGTACGGTAAGTTTCTCCAGATTTTCATAATAAAAAGCCGGACGCAGATAGTCTCCAGCTAAGTGGAGAGGACCAATCTTTCGATATGAAATATGGAAGACGGCTCGTGTAAATCGCCTGTAGCAATACGATTTACCTGCTAAAAATAAAAGAGTTAACAAGAATTTATAACAATATTTATTTTGTTCAGAGAATGGCAATCATTTTGCGTGTGTTCGTTCTCCGGAGCAAGCTGGACCACATAGTTGTCATATATTCATTTAAAAGCAAACTGGAGACAATATGAAACGCGTACTGCCAGCAGAAACGGGTCACATCTCGATTCGTCACTTGATCTTCGCCGGCTGCTGCCTGATTTTGAGCCTGATACTAGGCACTTTTGGTGTGACGAATGCTGGTGCCCAAGTGACGAAGGGTTCGATCTCGGGGGTATTGCTCGATCCTCAGGGCGCGGCCGTGCCGGGGGCAGAAATCAAGGTGGTGAACGCAGACACAGGCGAAGCGGCCGCAACGACATCGGACAACTCGGGAATATTCCGATTGAACCTGCTCACGATCGGGAGATACAAAGTGGAAATCTCGAAGCAGGGATTTAAGAAGACGGTGTTTGGCAGCGTAAACGTCGCATCGGCGCAGGACACGGGACTGAGCACGATCCGGTTGGAAGTGGGCGACATTGCGACGTCCGTGGAAGTAACAGAAACCGCGCCCCTCGTGGACAGTACAGAAGCGCAAATTTCAACGACTTTTTCGACTGCTCAACTCACCACCATGCCGAGCATCCAGGCGAATCAGGGCCTGGATTATCTGGCTCTTTATGTTCCTGGCGTTTCGTCGCCGGGAATGGAGGGATTCAGCAACAGCAACGGCACAGGCTTCGCAGTGGAGGGCATTCGGGCGCGTAACAATGACCAACAGATCGACGGCCAGTTCAACAACGATAATTCCGTGGGAGGGCCCAGCCTGTTCTTGAGCGATTCGCAGTTCGTGCAGGAATACCAACTGACGACGAACAACATGAGCGCGGAATATGGGCGCAACTCGGGCTCGGTGGTGAACATCCTGACGAAGAGCGGCGGGAACACGGTGCACGGATCGATTTATGGGACGGAAGGTAATTCTGGTTTTGACGCATTGAGCAACACGCAGAAGGAATTTCAAGGGCTGACGCAGGTTCCGCATTACAACGACAGCTTTGCGGGCGCGACGATCGGCGGACCGATGGTTAAGGATAAGCTGTTTTATTTCGGCGGATTTGATACGGAGATTATTCCGCAGTCGTCGGTGTATGGCACGGGAAGCTTGACGCCTACGCCAGCCGGCATTGCAGCGCTGGAAAGTTGCTATCCGTATATCGACCCCATGACACACCTCCCGGAGATATCGCCCGCACTGCAGGCGTTGACAAAATACGGGCCGTACGGGGTTACCGCGGGAAATCCAACGACCATTTCCCCCGTCACGAAGTACTACGACAATCCGTCAAATCCGAACAGCATTGATCCCGCAAACAATGACCCAGCTTGCGCGGTGAATGAGGGCGGGGTTCAGAGGACACTTTCGACCGGGTCGCATCAGTACAACTGGGTGTACAAGATGGACCTGAATACGGACAAGAACCATTTTTATGGCCGGTACCTCTACAACCATTCCGACTTTTTCAACGTGGACGAGGGCCAAGCCGCAGCGGGCTATCCGGTGAACGTGCCGGCTTTTTCCCAAGATTATGCGTTCAGCTGGGTGCGAACCATTACGGACCGGCAAATAAACGAATTTCGCGCCAGTTACGGACGGGAGAATGTAGAGTTCGGGACCAACAGCATTGGGAATACCGTGCCGTCCGCTTCGGACATCTCGAGCGGCCTCGCAGTCGTCTCGGCGGGAAGCGGGAATCTCTCGTACGGACCCGCCGACAATTTGCCGCAAGGCCGTATCGTAAACAGCTACCAGTTGCAGGATAACTGGACGTATATCAAGGGGCGCCACGCGCTGAAGGCGGGCGTAAATTTCACCTATCAGCGCTCGCCGAATTATTTCTTGCCGTACGTAAATGGAGGATACAGGTACCAAAACTTCGTGGCCATGGCGGAGAACACCGCCAGCTCGATCAACGTTACTTCAGGCGATCCGGTGCTCGACTTCCGCGAGAAAGATTCCTTTCTTTACGTCCAGGATGACTACAAAATCAAAAACAATTTAACGCTGAATTTAGGGTTGACATGGAGCTATTATGGGCAACCAGCCAATCTGTTCCACAACAAGACGGTCGCGCAACAGTCGGGTTCGGAGCCGTTCTGGAATCCGTCCCTGCCCACGTCGGTTACTACATTTCCTTCGATTCCGGCCCCCAAAGCGAGCTTCGGGCCGAATGTGGGGTTTGCCTGGTCTCCGGGGATGGACAATAAGATTTTCGGGAACAATAAGACGACGATTCGCGGGGGATACCGCTTCGCGTACGATCCGCCAGTTTATAACATCTACTTGAATATCGCGTCGGCTGCACCGAATGTGCTGGCCCAGACGCTTACGCCCGCTTCCATCGGAAAGGCTTTGCCAAGTATTCCGACGGACCCATTTGGGCAGGCGGTGCGCAGCTCACTGTCGAATTATCTAACCTTTGGAGTTGCGGACCCGAGGACTTTCAACCAGACAAGCATCACGCCGAACTTTGGTCCGCAGAAGACCAGCCGGTGGTCGTTTGGCGTTCAGAGAGAGCTGAGTCCCGTGGTGGCGCTTGAAGCGCGCTATGTGGGCAACCACGCAGGTAATTTGTATCAGTCGATCAACGAGAACCCATACATAGCAGGGATTGCGGCAGATTTCCCGAACGTGCTGCCGTCTGGGGTTACGCCCTGCACCACGCCAGCGATTCAAAGCGCGTTAGGGCGAGCAAACTGCAACGAAGGAGTGATCCGTCAACGGACCAACAGCGCTTACTCTGATTACAACGGACTAGAATTGGAGGTCCGGACCAACAATCTGTGGCATCAATTGACCATGAGAGCGAATTACACGTGGAGCAAGACGACGGACAACGCCGATGAGATTTTCGGGACGTTCTCTTCGGGGCAGGCGATCGCCTTTTCTCAGGATCCCCTGAGTTATACCGGGGCGGAGCACGGGCTTTCGGCGTTGGATTTTCCACAGCAGTTCCATTTGCTCGTAACCGAAGCAATTCCGTTTTACCGCGAGCAGCATGGCGTCCTTGGCCATGTCCTCGGCGGCTGGGAGGTTTCGGCGGCGTATATAATTTCTTCCGGGCAGCCGTATACTCCTGCGCAGTTTGCGCTGAATGCTTTTTCGGGAGCCCCGATTCCCTACGTGGACGTGAACTTCAATACCGGATTTGCCGGGAACTACGATGGGGGAACGCGGCCATTCATCGGAAGCCTTAGCGCGCCAGCAACCCAAGTAGGCATCTATGCAGCGGATGCCTGCAACAATTTCGGCGTCGGCTGTTCGCTTGCGGCCACCCAGCTGATCAGCCTCAACGACATCAACAATGGAGATTCAGTGGGAACTCCGGTCACGAACAAGCAAGTACGGTATATTGCCAACGGCTACCAAGCAGACCAAATATTTGGCACGCCGTTCGGCAACGCCGGACGGAATACGCTGCGAGCCTGGGAAACCAACAACGTGAACCTATCGTTGATCAAGAACATCAAATTCTGGGAGCGCGTGAATCTGCAATTGCATATCGATGCCCAGAACGCTTTCAATCACCTGCAGCCAAACGAAGGCATAGACCCATTTATCGACGACGCCGGGGTGGCGCAGTTGGGCACGGGGTTTGCGAATCCGTACGTACAAACCAGCCCTGCTCGCGTCATCCGTTTAGGGCTAGTCGTTAATTTCTAGAAACCAAGCAACTGCATTGAAGCGCCGGTGACCGCCCTTTGGGAGGCTGCCGGCGCTTTCTCATTCTTCACCGCTCGACGCACGTTCCTTGAAGAATATTGGCTCGCGTCGCGGAAGCGGCTAGAGATTCCGGAGATGGGCGAGGCGGAAGGGGGAGCCGAGGTGTTCGCGGAGGTCGATCCAGTGCTGTTCGGGGATGGTTAGGAAGACTTCGACGACTTTGGGATCGAACTGGGTATTGGCGCAGCGCCGAATTTCCTGGCAGGCATGGGACATGGGAAGAGCTTTACGGTACGGGCGGTCGCTGATCATGGCGTCGAGAGAATCGGCAATGGTGAAAATGCGGGCGCCGAGGGGGATTTGATCGCCTTTTAGCGCGCGGGGGTAGCCAGTGCCATCGTAAAACTCCTGGTGAGCGAGAACGATTTCGGCGGCGTCACGAAGGAAGGGGATGCGGATGAGCATGTTGTAGCCGATTTCGCAGTGCTTGCGCATGACTTCTTTTTCCGCGTCCGTTAGCGGGCCAGGTTTGCGAAGAATGCCGTCTGGGATGGCCATTTTGCCGATGTCGTGGAGGAACGCGGCGCGGGCGAGGATGGGCAAGTAGTGATTGGGGACGGGCATGGCTTTGGCGATGGAAATGGTGAAGGCGGTGACGCGCTGGCAATGGCCTTCGGTCTCGGCGTCTTTCAAGTCGAGGGCGCTGCCAAGGGCTTCGAGAGTGTCGTCGTAGGATTGTTCGAGCTGTGCGAGAGCGCCGGTGAGCTGAGCGGTGCGCTCTTCGACTTGCTGCTCGAGTTTTAGCTGGTAGCTGCGATTTTCGGCCACGAGGCGGCGATGCTGAAGAGCGCGGCCCACGCCGAGGAAAAGCTGGTCTTTCTCAAAGGGCTTGAGGATGTAGTCGTAGGCACCGCGGCGGATGGCTTCGAGAGCGGTGGAAATGTCGTGAATGGCTGTGACCATGATCACAGGGACTTCGGGGTCGTACTCACGGAGCCAATCGAGCAAGCGGATGCCATCCATTTCAGGCATGATCATGTCGCTTAGGACGAGATCCGGCGTGGACTTTTTGACTTGTTCCTGAGCAGCGCGGCCATTGCTTACGGCCGTGCAGCGATACCCTTTCGATTCGAGCATGGTGGAAACGACTTCTCGAATCGCCTCTTCATCGTCGACGACCAGGATCTGTTCTAGGTCCACGGGTATTTGCCCCCACAGGCATTATACGGGACGGCACAGGAGTACTGGGGTGAGCTTGCCCATTAAGAAAATAGCATGTTAGCGTCGAAGGAAGTTCGAAAGTAGGCATTGCGCCGTCCACGGGAAGAAATCAAGGGAATCTCGTATCGCGGCGGCGGCGATTCAGACCGGGAGGCAGCGCATCGTGTCGGCAAACCAAGGCCTGCTCGGGATTGCTTTCTTCGAGGCGTCGGCGTTCATCGTCCTGCTGGTGTTGTTCCTGATTTTCCGGCGTGATCCTATAAACAAATATTTCCGATTGTGGGTTGCGGGATGGTCCTGCTTTACGCTGGCCTCGCTGTGCGAAATCACGATGTTGAGCCGCAATCTTCCCGAATTGTGGCTGGCCGTAGTGATGGGGAAAGTGGCGGCGTTGCTGTTGTTCTCTGCCGCAGTGGTGCGATACACGACGAGCGCTGGCAAGCGCAGCTGGCCTGTGCTACCGCTTGCGGGAGTCGTGCTGCTCGCCGTGTTTTATTTCCAGCGCAGCGTGGAGCAGAGCTTCGGAAACGTGCGATGGGGAACGGCGCTGCTGACGAGCGCGATATGCCTGTGGGCCGGTATGGTGTTGTGGAGATCGCCGAAGGCGCAAGGCGGGCACGGGGTGCGATTGCTCGGGGGCATCTTCCTATTGGACGGGCTGCATGGAATGGATCGACATCTGTGGCCGCAGCAGCCTTATTTCTTGTTGCGGGTTGCCTTCGACCACTTGCTGGGTGTGGCGTTGGGCATTGCGATGGTGGTAGTGGTACTGGAAGGAGCGCGGTCGCGGACGGTAGAGCTGAACGAGAAACTGCGGCGACTGACGCTGCTGACAACGGCGAGCATGCAAACGCTGTCGGTGCAGGAAGTGCTGGACCGTGTGCTCGCGGATCTCGTGAAGAGCCTGGGGGCGACGCACGGGATAGTGCGGCTGCTGGAGGGCGAAGGAGATAGAGCCCAGTTGGTTATGCACGCTTCGGTGGGATTTAGCCGGGAGTTCCAAGAAAAATACAGGAAGTTGCCGGCGAAAGCGCCATGGTCTCAGCAAGTCTTGCACAAGGAGTGTGAGTTCCTGAGGCTGGAAGACGAGCCCGACGCCGGAGTGCGGCAACGGATGGCGGAAAGCGGGATTGGGAACATCGTCACGATGGCGCTGCCTGGAAAAGACGGGCCGCTTGGAGTGATCGCGATAGGCTCGGCGCAAAACGAACAGTTTCAGGCGGATGAGATTTCGTACCTGCTCAACATCAGCAATCTGCTGGGATTGACGCTGCAAAATCTGCGGCTGTTCGAACAAGTGGCGACGGTGCAGCAGCAGTGGGCGTACACGTTTGATTCTATCGGCGACCCAATCTTGGTGCACGACCAGCAAGGACGGATTCTCCGCTGCAATTTGCGGTTAGGACACTTGCTGAGCAGAGATTCGCATGCGCTCGGGGGGCGGGCAGTGATGGAACTGCTCGCCAAGAAGAATCTCAGTTATGAGAAGTGCCCGTATTGCGAGGGAGTCGCCGGAGAGGGAGATGAACCGGACCCGTGGCTGCAAGGGTATTTTCTTGCGTCGAACTCGACGTTTACCGATCCGGCCGGAAACTTGCTCGGGACGGTGCACGTCCTGAAGGACATCACGGAGAGAAAACGCGCGGAGGAAAAATACCGGACGCTGGTTTCGAGTGTGCAGGAAGGCGTTTTTATTTCCACGCCGCAAGGACGATTTCTGGACTTCAACGACGCGATGTTGCGTATGACAGGGCATGAGACGCGGGAGGAATTGCTGGGGGCGGATATTCCTGGCTCGATGTACGCAAATCCGGCAGACCGGGAGCGCTTGAAGAAATTGCTTCAGGAACACGGTGCGGTGGCGGATTTTGAGTTCGAGATGAAGCGCAAAGACGGGGAGATTCGGACGGTGCTGGAATCGTCCATCGCCGTGAAAGATGCTGTCGGGAATGTCACGGCCTATCAGGGGTTTCTGCTGGATATAACGGAGAGAAAACGGGCGGAGCAGGAAATCCGGCGGCGAAACCGCGAACTCTTGGTACTGAACTCGATCGGACAAACTCTGATGGAGTCGCTGGATTTGGGCGATTCGCTTCACCGGACGCTGAGGCAGATGGCCGATTTGTTCAACCTGGATGCCTGCGCGCTATATCTATTCGATGATGCGGGCACGCAGATCCGGCGCGTGGCTGCGGTGGGGCATCGCTCTGAGTACGCCAAGAATTTTCCCGCGGTCACATTGAAGCCGGAACTGCTGCAGCATATCCAGGCGGTGCACGCTACGTTTCTATCGGCCCAGGGGCTGGCGTTGCCGGCGATATTCCGGGAAGCGCAGAGGAAAGAAGAGCTGGTGTCTGCGTATATCGTGGTGCTTTGGTCGAAGGACCGGGTGATCGGAGGGCTGACGGTAGGAAGCCGCACGCCAAAAGAGTTTTCGCCAGCCGACATCAACTTGTTGATCGCGGTTGGCAGCCAGCTCTCGAGCGCTATTGAACGCACGACACTCTACGAAGAAGCCCGCCAAGCATACGAGAACCTGCGCCGAACGCAGGAGCAGCTGTTGCATAGCGAGAAGATGGCCGCAGTGGGGCAATTGATTTCCGGAGTGGCGCACGAGCTGAATAATCCGCTGACGGCAATTCTGGGCTACAGCCAATTGCTGACCTCCAGCGGGCAGATGGGACCGCAGGGGCTAGAGTATTCGGAAAAGCTCTACAAGCAGGCGCAGCGGACGCATCGTATTGTGCAGAACCTGTTGAGTTTCGCGCGGCAGCACAAGCCGGAGCGCGTGCCGGTTCAGCTCAACTTGATTTTGGAGGAGACGCTGGCACTGCGCGATTATGACTTGCGAATGAATCATATTCGCGTACACTTGGAGCTTGCAGCAGACCTACCTTTGACCTCGGCGGATCCGCACCAGTTGCAACAGGTATTCCTCAATCTCGTTAACAACGCGGTGGACGCGATGCTGGAGCATTCCAACGAGGGGGATCTCTGGGTGCGCACGGGCGCCCAGAAGGACAAACTGTTTATAGAGTTTACCGACAGCGGACCTGGCGTGAAGGATGCATCGAGGGTGTTCGATCCTTTCTACACGACGAAACCGGTCGGCAAGGGAACTGGGCTGGGTCTGAGCATCTGCTATGGGATTATCACGGAGCATGGTGGAACGATCAGCGTGCGTAATGTCCCGCCGCGAGGAGCGACATTCCTGATCGAAGTGCCTTACCAGCCTGCAAAATCAGCAAAGCCGAGGAAGGATCCCGAGTCTGGCCAGGCGCTGGAGCCGGCAAGGGGCGGGCGAATTTTATTGATCGATCAGGATGAGTCCGTGATGGAGACGACGCGAGCCATCCTGCGTGAGCGCGAGCATGAAGTCGAGACGGCCAACAGCGCCGCAGATGCCATGGCACTTCTTGAGAAAGAGGAATTCGATTTGGTCTTGGCGGATATCGATCTTTCCGGCACTCTGGGAAGAAACATTCTTCATGACTGGATGCAGGCACGCAGGCCGGCATTGGCGAGGCGATGCGTTTGGATGCGTGCGGTTGCGCCATTGGGGCGGATCCCGGACGGAGCGCCGGATAACGGCCACCACATTCTCCAGAAGCCGTTTAAGTCGGCGGAGCTATTGGCCGCAGTGGACGGAGCGCTAGGGAGTGTTCAGATCTCGCCCGTCAAAAGATGAGGTCAGCTTGGCCGCCAAAGCCGCGCGCTCACCAAGGTCCTTCATCGTCGCTTCCACACGGATCGACAGTCTGCTGACGACTTCGCTCAACGACCCAAGCTCGGGAAGAGCCGAAAAACCGAGAAGGAACTTGACGCGGACCATCTCATAACGCACGGAAAACACCAAGCCCATGCGGAACCGCGCGAATTCTTGCCCCAGCCCAACTTGCGGCGACATCGAAGCGACGACGCGCGCCAACCGCCATAATCTGAGGAAATCGCCGCGGAGGCAGGACAAATATGTCAGCGCGATTCTTCGGCGGTCGCCGCGCACTCTGCGCGCCAATCTGGGTAAGCCTCGAGAGGCCAGAAAGACCAAATCTTCCTGGGACATGGCCTGCCGCACTTGTGGAAAATAAGCCACATGGCGGTGGCCTGATTCCTCTGCGGAGTTGATAGAGCCATCTAGCCTTGCGCGCCTCCGAGGATTCTCCAGCGCCCAGAGAAACAGGACCAGTAGAAGAACTGTAAAGCCGATAGGGAGTAAGAGAGCAGGGCTCATTGTGATCGTGCCTCGACTTTCCAAAGTCGCAAGAGCTTTTCGTTGAGCAGGCGCAAGTGCTCATTAATCTCGGGAGAGAGCCGCTGATAGTCGGCATTTGAGGGAGAGGCGGCTAGCCGGTCATCAACCGGCAACGGTCTCCACAGGGCAACGGCCCAAATCATTTGGACGATTAAGAATGAAGACATGGTCAGGTATTGCCAAGCTGCCTGGTGGAGGAAGAAATTTCTGCGGAAAAACCCTTGAAGAAAAGTATTGACCAGAATTTCCGTACAGGAATAAAAACAAAACCCCCCAAGTATCATTTTGTAGGCGGTAGGTACGGGAATCGAATAGTATCGGACAAGCAGAAGGCAGGCAATAAGAGCCGTTGCGAAGGTGAGGTGGTAGCCGCGATCGAGTTGAAACCAGCGAGCCACGCCCCAATGGCCGCGAGCTGCAAGAGCCACGAGAAGAACGACCAGCCCTGAGGTGACTGTCAAAGCCCGCCATCCAAGGCCCCAAATACCCGGGTATGGTTTAAGGGTAAGCCCAAGAATTTCGGTGGTGGCCAGAGCCTCTGCGAGGAGAGTTAGACATTCCGATGTCCAAGCGAGTGTGCCCCGAATGGCCGGCTCACTCCACGAATGTGAATATACAAAGAGGAGAAAACCGGCTTGACAAATATTCAGGGCTACGTAAGCAGTGAAAAGCGGCAGTCTCCGGGAATTCCCTCTTGAGAAGAGAAGAGTCAGCACAAACAGCTGTGCCAAGACGCTGAAGGCCCACAACCATAGCACGGGAGCTGGAAAACTATGCATCGCTACTGAATGGTAGCATGTCTTGACTGGCCGGTAAACACACTATGGGTATAGGCCCGATAGATAGTTGGTACTCGAACTGTTCTTCGGCCAACCGGGAGCGGGTAGGCCTCATCGGGGTGACAGTGCGTGCATCTTTCGAGCGCGATCAAAGGCACGCGAAAGAAAAAGAATTTGTTGGGGGGCGCGTGCCGCTGGGTGGGGGTTGAGAAGATTGTGGGTCATCAGAGCTTTCTGAGGGCAACGCTCCGCAACTCGTCGTTCGTCCAATGGCTGGTTGCGGAGCGTTGCAACTTCTCCGCGTTTATGAGATCTGTCCCGGCGGAGTAGGGGTTGGCAGCGGCGAGCCAGTGACGGCGAGGAGAGTGAATCCCGGAGGAGTAGGTGTCGGGAGAGGTGAGCCGGTGACAGCAAGGGCGCTCGATCCCGGCGGAGTAGGGGTTGGCAGCGGCGAGCCAGTGACGGCGAGGAGAGTGAATCCCGGAGGAGTAGGTGTCGGGAGAGGTGAGCCGGTGACAGCAAGGGCGCTCGATCCCGGCGGAGTAGGGGTTGGCAGCGGCGAGCCAGTGACGGCGAGGAGAGTGAATCCCGGAGGAGTAGGCGTCGGGAGAGGTGAGCCGGTGACAGCACGGGCCCCGAATCCCGGCGGAGTAGGGGTTGGCAGCGGCGAGCCGGTGACGGCGAAGAGAGTGGATCCTGGAGGAGTGGGTGTCGGGAGAGGTGAGCCGGTAAGAACGGCAACTGAAACTGAAGTGATGCGATTACCGGATGACTGTTTGACCGAGCTATTAACAGATAGTACAATCAAAAAAGCAAAGACCGAAAGAGCAAGGAGAACGGAAGCATGTTTTTTCATGGATGAACCCTCCTGGCTCAACCATGAAGACCAATAGGAAGTAATAATGGGAATGACTTAAAGCGTTCCGTCTTCGGAACGAGCGACGATCGAAAATGAATACGCAGCTCCAACAAGACCGCCGGATCATTCAGGACTTCACGCTAACTACGTTGGCGGGCATTCCGGGAGAATTCAGCAGACTGACCTATATCGCCTCGCTGCGCGAACTCTCGAGTGGGAGGTATGAGCATGCGGGGCTTGCAGCTTTGTATCCCGACGAGGCGATTCAGCAGGCCTTGCAGCTGTGTCATGAGCAAATTTTTGAAAGAGTTTTGGAAACCCCGCTGGCGCGGCAAGAGGCTGATCTAAAGGAATGTCTCGAGAGAATGCAGGGCGGACTATGCGCCGCGGTTGTGCATTGGCATCGGATGGAAGCCTATCGCGTATTGATGCCGGAGAGCTCTCCGGGCTATCTTAAGGAGCTTTTCTGCTCGAATCTCCGCGCTCTGCTGGAGATTCTCCGGGAAGAATGTTCCATGGCTCGTTGAGCCGGGTAACCATCCCAACTACACGGCCGACGACTTCGGCCTCCTCCGGATGGCGCCAAGCCTCCGGCATACAATGAGATAGCGGATGTGGCTGCATGAGCAATCGGGCGCCGTCCTGGTGAAACCATCCGCAGCGGTAGCCGTCATGGACCTCGATAAAGTACATCGGCCGGTCATACTCATTCGACCAATTCTCGTTTTCAATGCGGCGGACAGTTACATCCACCAGGACGACGCTGCCCGGGCGAAGCAGAGGCTCCATCCTCCTATCCGACGAGCCGATATATCCGTAACGATGGTGGGAGTTTCCGTTGGTCAGCACACCTTCGAGACTGCCCCATTGTTCGACCATTCGAGAAAGGAGCTCTGTTCGCTTTGGATCGAATGACGGATCGAATCGCAGGGGAGTCCTTAGAGAAACGGGAGCGGCGGCGAGATGGGTTTGCGGCGCGTGAAACGCACTGCCGTCGGGGAAACAGTCCTCAATCGGGACGTCATACCAGCGGAAGATCTCAAGAGGGTTTAGATGGTAGACGACTGCGAGGGTATAGAGTTTATGAAGGCCGGGAACGACGCCGCGGTTTTCGATGTCCGCCAAGCGGCTGATATGAAGTATCAACTCAGGACGGCCGCGTCGCGCGGCAAGTTCAAAGCTGGCGCGTTCGACATCCCGATAAGTTAAACCAAGTCGTTCACGGGCTTGCCGTAGACGAAGTCCGGGGAGCATGTTTTCCTCGGGAGAGTTCCTGGAACTGACAGGATAGAGTACAACAGAGTTACCATTCTGTTAAGAATTCAGAACGGCGAACTGTGGATTTCTGTCGTGAGTTTTTCGCCGGAGCCACCGGGAGTAATCTCTTATGAGTGTTGGGGACGGTTTTCCCCGCTATCTTCATTCCTTCTAGCTGATTGCAAAGGATTAACGCTTTGGGGGTGTTTCGGCTGCCTTTTTGCTAATGGAACCGCGCGACGGGGCGTGGCTCCATAGCGGTTCCAATCCGGCAGCATCGGCCCCTCCATCCACGCTTGTCTCCGCGTGTTATCTGTTATTCTTCAAAGATGATGGCCCTCTCGATCAAACGGATAGCCAAATCCCTCTGTGTATTTCTCCCGGTGGCCGTATGGTTTCTCTGTGAAGGGGCTCTCCTCGCGCAAGTAGCCGCCACAGCGCCTCCTGCGGCTGCACAGACGAAGGTGGACAATGCGGAATTCGCGGCGGCCGCGGATGAAGTGTTACAGCAGGTCAGCGAGATCACCGGGCTGAAGCAGCTTACTCCTCTGAAGAAGACGCTTCGATCGCGGGAAGAGATCCGTGCCTACGTCATTCGAGAGATGGACGACGAGAAAAACCCGGCCGAGCGCTACGGCGAGGAACGCAGCGCCGAAGCCTTCGGCCTGATTCCAAAAGGGTTTGACCTGGATCACTTCATGATTGATTTGCTGACCGAGCAGATCGCGGGACTGTACGACCCGAAGGCCCGGGAATTTTACGTTGCTGATTGGATTCCGCTAGAGGATCAGCGCATGGTAATGGCTCATGAATTGACCCATGCGCTCCAGGACCAACATTTTCAGATCGATGCGTGGGTTAAAGCGGCGCGGCCGAACGACGACGCGGAAATGGCGCGCGAAGCCGTGCTGGAAGGCAGCGCGATGGCCGCCATGGTCGATTATTTGCTGCAGGGAACGGGGCGGTCGGTGCAGGATTTGCCGCCGTTCGACCCTTCCGTTTTTGCCGGCGATTTGTCCAAGACTCCGAAGCTGCAAGAAGCGCCTCAGTTCCTGAAAGATTCTCTGGTCTTTCCTTACTTGGATGGGTTGACTTTTTCGGCGGCGATCCTGAGAACTTCGCAGTGGAAGGGAGTTTCAGCCGTTTTTGCAAACCCGCCAGTTTCGACTCAGCAAATCATGCACCCGGCTCTTTACAAATCGGGGAGAATTCCTGTTCAAGTGACGCTTCCTGCCTTCGAGAAACTTCTCGGGCCAGACTGGACGAAAATCGATGAGAACGTCATGGGCGAGTTTGGCTGGAAAGAAGTTCTGAAACAATTTTTGGATGGAGAGGCGGCTGTGCCGCTTGCCGCTGGGTGGGACGGCGACCGGTACGTTCTCTACGAGCAGAAACAAACGAAGAAGCTCGTCCTGGTGGCACGCTTGCGGCTGGATAGCGAGGACCAAACTGCGCACTTTTATGAGGCGTATTCACAGGCGCTTGAGAAAAAATACAGTGGGCACAAGAACGTGGTGAACCGGTCGAATTTTCTTTCGTTTGACACGCCAGGCGGCGGGGTGTTTTTGCGTTGCGTGGCGGCCGAGTGTGTTTCGGTGGAAGGCACAACACGAAGCGTGTTTGACGGTATGAACGGTCTCATCGGCTGGCCGGCCGCGCCCGAGGCGCCCAAAGTAGCTGCCGCTTCACACAGTTAAGTTTAATTTCTAAAACTTGTGCTGGCGACTCAGTGGGCGTTTCCAGCACGCGCTGAGACCTAAAGGCTAGGATTTAGCGGCAAGAGACCACCGGCCGCCGGGGCCTACTTTGTCGCGGAGTTCGCTCGCAGGGATCCTGCCATGCTGCGATTCGCGGCTCTGCTTTTACCTTCCAACCGGTTGATTCGCTTTATCAATTTTTCGGCGGTGCGAAACGCGCGGCTTGCGGCGTAAGGATCGCGCGTGTGCGAGTGCATGTGGCGAAGCTTGGCCAGGCCAAGGCGGGCAAATTCGGCCGCGCGAGCGGGATCCTTGGCACGGCGCTCGTAATGTATGGCGAGTTGCTCGCAAGCCAGAACACCATCCTGTGGATCGGAGACGAGTTCGAGCCAAAGCGGTGCCGCGGCCACGTGGTCGCCACGGCGCTTGGCTAGCAGAGCAAGCTCGCGGCGCGCGCGTGGGCGAAATTCGGCGGGAAGGCCAAGATCGAGAGCTTGCGAGCAAGCAGCCTGAGCGCGATCGGAATCGCCGCGCCGTTCGAGAAAACGCGACAGGCCGAAGAGATCGAGGCTGTCGAAACTTTCGCGATTCTTATCTGAGGAAGCGAGAAGTTCATTGATTTTGCCGAAGAGCGCCGCGAGGCCGCGCAAATCCATCTGATTGTGGCGGACGACGCCGACGAGAGGCTCCGAGGAGCCGCCGCGAAGATAATCAAAATAAAATTGAGGAATGAGGGCGGAGGCGATGTCGTCTTCGCGATGCCAGCCGAGGCGCTGAGCATCGAGCACACGGCGCTCGAGCTCGACCAGGCGGACGGAGCCGAGGCGTAGCTTCCAGAGAGCCCGCGCAGGGTGGAGAAGATCGAGATGCGCTGAGAGCGGCGGCGTGGGGATGGAGCGGGTCATTTTGAAGCGGTTTTCGAGCAGCGGCCAGTCGAAGGACTTGCCGTTGAAGGTGACGAGCACGGGGCGCTCCGCGAGACGCGCGGCAAGTTCGTGAAGGAGCGAGTGCTCTTCGGAGAAGTCGCGCATGAAGAATTGTTCGACCTGGAGCCCGCCGGCGTCCCACCACGCAATGCCTACTAGAAAGGGATAGGTGCCTGTGCCTCCGGCCAAGCCAGTGGTTTCCGTGTCCAGGAACAACCATCGGGAGGGCTCTTCGAGCGCGGCGCGCGTGCGGCTGGCGAGAGAAGTGTCGCGTGTGCGGGAGAGAAGTTCGAGAGCGACGGCGGACGGTTCGGAAAATTCGGGAGTGGAAAACCAGTTGCGAATGGCGAGATGCTCGCCGAAATGATTTTTGGCCACGCCTGCGCCGAGAAGATGGGCGAGAGAGTCTTCCTGATCCGGCGCGCGCAAAGCTGCCGGACGTGGTGGAGCCGGGCGTGCAGGTCTGAGTGCAGCGAGCCGCGAGAATTTGTCTACGGAAGCGGCCATCTAGCCACGCAGCCTATCGAGAATGGCCAGAGCAGCTTCTTTGGCGCGAGGGGCGAGGTCTCCAGCAGGACCTACGCAGGATGGGCAGCCTTGTTCGCATGTGCATGCGGCGATCAATTCACGAGATTTATTGACGAGAAGATCGTGTGCGCGGAAAAGTGGTTCGGAAAAGCCAATACCACCGGGATAAGCGTCGTAGAGATAGAGATTGGGCTCGAAAAATTCCTTGAGATTGCCGCGCGAGACGTCTCTGAGTCGCGACGGCGTGAAATCATCTGTCGCGACCGGGCTGAGCCCGTGAATCGGCGCGGCGTGTTGTGACTCGGTCGATGAGTGGCCAGAATCCGGGTCTGGAGGCCGCTCGCCGATGGCGGTACCGAGGTCCCGACCGTCGCACATCAGGAGCAGCGTGGCGACAGAGGCAAGCGCGTGAAGCAATCCGAACATTCCGCTTTGCCTCTCGCTGACGCTGTAGGGGAGAGATTCGAGCAGCGGCCGCTCGAGCGTAATCCAGTATGAGGTGGTATGCATTTCGTTTTCGGGAAGCTCGAGCTTGCCGTCGCCGATATTTTCGTTGGTGAAAAATTTTATTTTCTTGAAGCCGACAACTTGCGAGCGTACGAGGACGTCGCCATGAGAATGCAAATTCGCGGAAGCGGCCGACGCGGCGGCGGTTTCCGACGCTTCGAGAACGCGTACTTGCGTGTAGCGCACGGCGTCAGTGTAGTAGTCGACATCCACCTGCTTGACGTAGGCCTTGCGCTCTTTGAAATCGAGATGCTCGACGTGAAATTGCTGCCCGCCGTGAATGTAGATGGCTTTCTCGTGCAGAAAAACCAGCGCGCTGGGAAAATCCACTTCGCCGATGACATTGGCCCCGCCGGTGATATCGATGATGATGAAATTGTCGCTGCTGATCGAGCGCAGGCTGATCGTGTCGGCGGGATACGCTTCGTGCGTCCAATGATAATGATCTCCGGCAAGGTGCAGATAGCCGGCTTCGGCGAGGCGCGCGCAGAGGTCCGGCAGATCGACTTCGCCAAAATGTTCGCCGGGAGCGATGGGGAGTTCAAACGCGGCGCATTTCAAGTGATTCAGCAAGATTTCGAGATTATCGGGCTGGATGTAAGCGTGCTCCGGCGTGTTGCCGAAAAAGTAGTCCGGATGACGGACGATGAATTGATCGAGCGGCGACGAAGAAGCGACCATTACGGCGCAAGAGCTGCCGCTGCGGCGTCCGGCGCGCCCCGCGCGCTGCCACGTTCCGGCGATTGAGCCGGGGTAGCCCGCCATCACTACCGTATCGAGCGATCCGACATCGATCCCCAGCTCCAATGCGCTCGTGCTTACAACGCAGCGGATTCGGCCATCGCGTAGACCGCGCTCGATTTCGCGGCGCTCATTCGGCAAATACCCGCCGCGATAGCCGCGAATCGTCGCGTGCTTGCCGGGCAGCTTAGGATTCGCTTGCTGAAGATACGTCAGGAGAATTTCCGTCTGTACACGCGAATTGGCGAAAACCATGGTTTGCAGCTCGCGCTTCAAGAATTCCTGCGCGACGCGAGAAGTTTCGTTGACGTAGCTGCGGCGAATGCCGAGCGCGCGATTCACGACGGGCGGATTGTAAAAGACAAACGTTTTTTCGCCTGCCGGCGCCCCGTTGGCATCGAGCACATCCACTTCTTTCTCGATCAGCCTGCTCGCCAGCTCGCCAGGATTCGCAATCGTTGCCGAGCAGCAAATGAATTGCGGGTCGCGCCCGTAGAAATTCGCGATGCGCCGCAGCCGCCGCAACACATTGCAGAGATGGCTGCCAAAAACGCCGCGGTAGGTGTGCAGCTCGTCGATCACAATGTAGCGAAGATTTTCGAATAGCCGTGTCCAGCGCGTGTGATGCGGCAGGATGCCCGTGTGCAGCATGTCCGGATTCGTGAGCACCACGTGGCCTTTTTCGCGGATCGCCCGTCGTGCGTCGGCGGGCGTGTCGCCGTCATACGTGAAAACGCCGAAGCGGTTGTCGAGGCGCTGGTTGAGATCATAAAGTTCCGCCAACTGATCCTGCGCGAGCGCTTTGGTGGGGAAGAGGTAAAGCGCGCGCGTATCCGCGTTCTCAAGAATCGAGTTTAGGATCGGCAGGTTGTAGCAGAGCGTTTTTCCGGAAGCGGTCGGCGTGACAACCACGACGTTCTTGCCGGCGTGAACGGCTTCTGCCGCGATGGCTTGATGGGTGTAAAGTTGGCGAATGCCTTTCGCTGCGTACGCGGCGGTAAGATCGGCATGAACCCAAGCCGGAAATTCCGCCCATTGCGCTTCACGCGCCGGGAAGTAACGGATCGCTGTGAGCACATCGCCATCCACGTCTCGCGTGGCAAGGGCGTCCAGCACCTCGCGCACGCGCGTCAGCGACGAGCCAGCGGCCGTTTCGAGCGAACTCGGCGCCGCGGCCCGCACGGCGAGAGAATGAGACATGCAGTGTTCCTCCTGCGATTCGCCTTTTATTCGCCAAGGCTAGCATGCGGCGCTAAGGGCCGCAACAGAGAATTGTTCATTGTTTACGGTCCGCCCGGCTACTTCCGCAAAGCAGCTCCTCGGTGACTGCTAGGAGCTTGTCGGAGAGAAGTTCGCGACGAAGTCCAAGGCATCGGGTTTATCGATAAACATGGTGGGATTGTTGGGGTAATGGCTTGGTGAGCCGTATTCGGCCTCTGACAGTCTTACTGCACTGCTGTAGAGTGCAAAGGGAGACCGCGGGTTTGGCACTGTTAAGTGCTCAAAGGCCGCATTTTCCATCCTGACCGGAAGAGCTTCAACAGATTGTGCGTGGCACAAATAAGTCTCCACTCGCTGCGCACATTCCCTAAGCCGCGAAAGCTGAACCGGCGAAATCCTCGTCCCTCTTTGATGTATCCAAAAACAGGTTCGACGATTTGTTTCCGCATCTTGTAGAGGGCTTTACCGGCCTCCGTCTTCAGTTTGTCTCGCATCTGCTGTAAGGCCGAACTTCCTTTCGGCCCTCCCTCCACGGGAACGTCCTTGCTCTCGCCGTGCTGCTGTCGTTCTGTGGCCACATGCAGGTCGATGCCTTGCAAGCTTTCCGCGGTGACGTTGGCCTCGCTCCAGTAACCCGTGTCGGCACTGGCCACTTGTGGTTTGCCATGCACGTTCTCGATCACCTGTTGGAGCATCGGCACCAACTGCTGTTTGTCGTTGGTTTGTTGCGTGATCTCTGCTGCCACGATGATTTGTGCCGCGCTATCCACCGCCGCCTGAGCATTGTAGGCCTGCACGAAACTCCCCTTGTGCGCTCCATCCGGCATAATCCGACTTTCCGGATCGGTGAAATTCCGCTGCGCCGAAGATTCTGGTTTAGCCTCCTCGGGGTTAGGAACCTGAGGAGCCCGCCCTCGCGGCTTTTGCCCGGTCTGTTTCTCTTGCTCCTGCCGTGCGGCGATCTTGGCTTCCGCCTCCGCTTTCTGCTCCTGCGCTTTTTGCTGGGCTTCGGCCTCTAAAGCCTCCTTAGCTTCCCGAATCTTTTTCAGCCGACTCTCCCGCCGCGCCAATTCCGCTGGCAATTCATCGCCTCGCTGGCCTTTCCCGTATTGCCGATCTTCGGCCTCGTCCACTTCCTCCGCATGGCGCAGCAGGGCTTCCACTTCGGCCCGCAGTTTCTGCTCGGCTTCCCCCATCCGCCCGTAGCTCATGGCTTTGTGTTTGCTCGCATTCGCCTGCATCTTGGTGCCATCGATGGCTACGTGCCCCAGCTTTACTAATCCGGCCTTCTGGCACAATTGCAAGGCCTGCACAAACAGTTCTCCCAGCTTGGCCAGATGCTGTTTCCGAAAATTCGCTATGGTGTCGTGATCCGGATGCTGGTCCGCCGCCAGATAGCGGAACGCCACATCCTCATAGGTCTCCCGCTCGATGGCTCGCGAACTAGCCACTCCCACGCAATAGCCATACAGCAGCAAGCGCGTCATCAACAGCGGGTGGTATCCCGCTTGCCCCCGGCCATCCGGACGATCGTAGGTAGAATAGATGGCCGACAGGTCCAGCTGTTCCGTTACGTCGGCGAGGAACCTCGCCAAGTGCCCTTCGGGAAGCCATTGTTGCAAGGAGGGAGCTAAGAGAAGCGGTTGATCCAACGTGCAGGCTCGGAATTGGAAGCTCATGCACGCATACTAACGAAGCCTCTGAAGAAAGGAAATAGTTCACCGCAAAAAATCTCGCTATCCGACCAATTTTAGGAGATTTCTCTCCGACACCCTCCTAGGCCGATCGCGGCTCTCGCGCAATGATTGCTAGAATAAAGGTTGCGGCGTTCCTCGGTTGCGCACTGCGACGGGTTCGCCGGCCAGTGAGACCGACGAGGGAGAGCAGTGGCCAAGCTGAACGTCCTTTATGATGGGGCCTGTAACCTGTGCCGCGCCAGCGTGTCTCGCGTGCGGCGCATGGACCGGCACGGCCGGATCGAGCTGCTGGACCTGCACGACGCCAGCGTGCCCGCGCGCTTTCCCCAAGTCAAAATCGAAGAAGCGATGCGCTTGATGCAAGCCGTCGATTCTGCGGGCCGCGTTTACTCTGGCGCGGATGCCTGGGCGCGCATCGGGCTAACGCTGCCCGGCTGGAAGCTAATCGCCTGGCTGCTTCTTGTTCCCGGCATTCATTTCATCGCGCAACATTTGTACGGATGGATCGCCCGGAATCGTTATCGCTGGAACCGCGAGCTTTGCAAAGACGGCACGTGCTCTTTGCACGTGGATCAAGCTCCCATCCGAAAATAGATCTCTTTTGATAAATTCCGTATACGGCTGCCCATGCTGCCGTCCCGGTATAATGTGTCGCGTCTATGGAATGGACTCCATCGTCCGTCATCCGCTGGCTCTTTGATTCGCGAAAGGGCCCCGCCGACCGTTTCGTGTCCCGCTGGATTTTCTTGCGCGCTCTCGGCGTCATTTATTTTTCCGCCTTTTTCTCGCTCGTTTTGCAAATTCGCGGGCTTATCGGTCCCCAGGGAATCCTCCCGGCCAGCGAGTATCTAAAAAATATCGCGGCTCAGGTTGGATTTGAGCGCTACTGGTACGCACCCACCATTCTTTGGCTTTCCAGCAGCTCGCACATGCTGATGGCGCTTTGCTGGGTCGGAATGGTTGCTTCAGTGCTGTTAGTCCTCAATGTTTGGCCGCGCGGGATCCTCCTTATTTGTTTTGTATGTTTTCTTTCGTTTGTAAGCGCTGCGGGCGATTTCTCCGGCTACCAATCCGATGGAATGCTCCTTGCCGCCGGATTCCTCTCGCTGTTTTTTACGCCCGGCGGATTCCGGCCGCGCCTCGGCCAAACGCAGCCCCCCGTGCGCGCCGCGCTCTATCTACTGCTCTGGGAATGGTTCCGGATTTACTTCGAGTCCGGCATGGCGAAGATCATGGGTGGGGATCCTGAGTGGCGGCACTTTACCGCGCTCGATGAGTATTACCAGAATGGCCCGCTGCCCACCTGGATCGGGTGGTACGTCCAGCATTTGCCACACTGGTTTCACGCCGCGACGGCCTTCTTCACCCTCGCGCTCGAGCTAGTGCTGATTTGGGCCGCGTTCCTTCCGCGCCGGATTCGCATCGGGCTCTTTTTCGTTGTCACGCCATGGCAGATCGGCATCATTCTGACAGCGAATTATACGTTCCTGAACTATTTAGTCCTCATGCTGGGGTTTCTTCTTCTCGACGACCGCTTTCTCGTCCAATTTCTCCCAGCAAGATGGAAAAGGCCGCTTCTTGATCGAGCGACTCCGACTGCCGTCGAGCCGAGTTCGCTCGGCGCAGACGCGCTCTCCATTTTAGAGCCATCCTCGAGCCCCTCTCCAGACGAGAGAGCCGTCGAGCGCGAAAGCTATCATGACCGGTGGGAAAAATTCCGTTCCCGGCTTTCTCCATTTCGCGTGGCCATCATTGCGTTTGTACTGACTTGGATTTTCTACGCCACTACCGTGCAAGTGTTTTGGATGATCTCGCCTGTTCCGTTTCCCACGACTCCAGTCTCGTTGCTCGAACCCTTTCGCATCGCCAACCGCTACGGCCTCTTCGCCGTGATGACGCGCGGCCGCTATGAAATCGAATTTCAAGGCTCCAACGACGGCAAAACGTGGATCGCATATCCTTTCCGCCACAAACCGCAGGAGCTGGACAAAGTGCCGCGCATCTACGCGCCCTATCAGCCGCGATTCGATTGGAACCTATGGTTTGCCTCGCTCGGCGGTTGGCGCGACAATCCGATTGTCTTGCGCACCGAACGCAGATTGCTCTCGAACGACCAAGACGTGCTCGCGCTCTTTGCAGCCGACCCTTTTCCGAACTCACCGCCGCGCTACGTTCGCGCGGTGCTCTGGCAATACTGGTTCACGTCCATGTCGGAAAAAAGGGAACATGGTTTGTGGTGGCGGCGCCAGTTTCTCGGGTTGTACGCGCCAGCGATTGAACTCGAACCAGACGGCAGAATCGGCGTCAAGCAATGGCCACCGGAGCTGCCTCCGCACGAATAGTTGAATTGTGCATCCGATTTGGCGCGAAGAAAGCCCCTAGCGACGAAGCCGAAGAATAAGAATCGCTCCTGCAAAAAAGAGGAGCGAGGAAGTGGCAAACGCAGCCTGTACGGAAACGGCGCTCCAGAGAAATCCCACCAGAAGGCTCGATAGAAAATCGCCGACGGCGTTAACAGCAGCCAGCGTCCCGAAAGCCATGCCATGCTGCTCTTTTGGAACAAGCTCGGCCGCAACGGAATCTTCGAGAGCTTCTTCGGTTCCGACATAAAGACCCGCCAAAACAAAAATCACGCCCAACAGCCAAAGCGAATGTGTGCCTGTGCAAAGCAGGATTGCGGTGATTCCTGCAAGCCCGTAGCCGCCCACAAGGACAACCTTGCGTTGGGGGACATGGTCACTCAACCAGCCGCTCGCATAGGCGGAGCCGGCGTAAAACACATTGTGTAGCGTATAAAGCATGATCGCGATACTTGCCGCCCGCGCCATTCCGTATGCAGGCGCGAGCATACGTGAAGCGTAAAGAATAAGCAGCGAATGCGAAAAATCGCCAGCCCCGAATACCCCGACGCCCAGAAGAAAACGCCGGAACGCAACGGGCAAATCGCGAATGCCGGTCAGAAACGAGCGCTTCAACTTTGCGGCGAGGGGACGTTCGCGCACCAACAGCCAAAAACAGGCGACGGCTGCCAGACCCGGAAGCAGGGTCCAGAGAAAAATCCTCTGATAATTGTGTCCGGTTTTTTCGAGCAACCACAACGCAGTGAGCGGTCCAACAATCGCTCCCACTGTATCCATCAAACGTTCGAGCCCGAACGCCCGCCCGTACGCGTCCGGTGTGACATCCGCCGCCAGCAACGCTTTCTTTGCCGGCGAACGAACACCGCGTCCTAGCCATGCCGCCGTGCGCCCAATGAGAACGTGATATGCGTGGGTCGCGAAAGCGAAAGAA
Source organism: uncultured Acidobacteriota bacterium (assembly GCA_963843265.1). Classification (GTDB taxonomy): domain Bacteria; phylum Acidobacteriota; class Terriglobia; order Acidiferrales; family UBA7541; genus Acidiferrum. The sequence goes on from CAWJJR010000022.1 coordinate 30,095, forward strand.
GCGGTGGAAAGCGCCGTAACTGCATAGCCGAATATAGCAAGCGGTTTGCGATGCTTTAAGCGGTCCGTGAAATGGCCCGCAGCAAGCTTTGTAAAGCTCGAAAGGCCGTCCGCGACTCCTTCGATCAAGCCCAGCCACGCCGGCCCCGCTCCAATTGCCGCAAGAAATGCGGGCAAGACCGCGGTAGCGGTTTCATGACTCCAGTCGCTGAAGAGGCTGGTCAGGCCGACACCCAGCACCGTGCGATTCAGCCAGGAGTTTCTTTGTGTGCCTTCGGACATGAAGGAAAAGTTTACAGTCAAGCGGTCTAAACGCAGAGGGGAATAGTTCCGCGCGAGCGCTGCGCCCCAGCAAGTTCAACTATTGGCGGTTAGCCGGCTGTACCGTTTTGCCCTGAAACAATACTGCCCGCACTTTTTCGAGTGCATGAATATCGCTCAGTGGATCGCCTTCCACCGCGACAAGGTCGCCCTCCTTGCCGGTCTCGAGGCTTCCGAGTTGCTCCAGCCCAAGTAACTCAGCGCTTGTCTTTGTGCCGGAGACGAGCGCTTGCTGCGGAGTCATCCCGTATTTCACTTCCGCAATCATCTCATCGCGCACCGTTCCCGTTCCCGGCGCGTAGGAGTGGTCCGAACCGGCCGCAATTGTCACACCCGAATGCAGCGCAAGCTGGAAACTTGGGAAATGCGTCCTGCCGAGCGCGTTAACTTTCGTAATGACATATTCAGGGAAGTGCATTTTCACGCCGTTTTCGATGCTTTCTTCGACCACGAATACCGTGGGAACCATCACGATCCCGTGGCTCTTCATAAAGTCCGCAGCGGCTTGATCGAGCTCCGACCCATGCTCAATCGAATCCACCCCAGCCTCGAGCGCCGAGCGAATGCTGCGAATGTTCTCCGCATGCGCCGCCACTTTGACATGCGCCATGTGCGCCTGCTCAACAATTACGCGCAGCTCCTCGATCGAAACTTGTTCCGAGGTCGGGGAATCGAGCGGCGAAAGAACCCCGCCAGAAGCCAGGACCTTAATCACCCGCGCTCCATATTTAATTTGCAGATGGACGGCCTTCTCCGCGTCCGCCGGCGAATTGATGAATCCGTTCATCGGCGTATAAAAATCTTCCATCGGCAAATACGGCGGCGCAGGAAAGAAATCGCCGTGGCCGCCGGGAATGGTGATCGCATGGGCGGCGGGGACAAGATGCGGCCCGGGAATCGTTCCGTCTTCAATCGCATCTTTCAGCGCGACATCGATAAAACCTTCTGTCCCCAAGACGCGCGCGCCAACAACACCGGAGGACAGTGCGTAGCTCATCGCCTTGGCGCCGCGCAGCGCCGCCAGCGGGTCGGAAACGGCCTTCCCAAAGGGCCCGGACCAAATGTGAATGTGCGCGTCCACGAATCCCGGCAACACCGTGTAATTCGAGAGATCAACTTTCTCCGCGCCCGCAGGCTCGGGAATATCCTTGCCAACCGCCGTCACTTTTCCGTCGGTGATCACCACGAATCCAGGCGAAATCGGCGGTTTCTCCGCGTCGAAGATGAGCTTCCCGCAGCGCACGTAGACAATCTTAGGCGGCGCAGCGATGCACGCGAGCGAACCGAGCAAGCACGCCATCGCAGCTAGCAATATTTTTCTCATCAACCTCTCCTTTTGGGCGCTGCAAATGCCAACCTTCGCCGCCGTCGATGAATTCACCGCGCGCCAGACTAAATCGCGCAGCTGCTGATGTCAAATTACGCTCACCGACTGCGACTGCCGTTCGGAGACGCCGCGGACCAGGGCAGCGACTCACCGCTGCCCTGCCGCGTAAACGCATTCGATTAATAGTGGAAGTGAAAGCGCCATTGCACGAAGATTTCGCGCGGATTCAGATAGTGTGTTCCGCCGAACGTAAAGCTATTGTCCAGCAGCACGCGCCGGTTGGCGACATTGATAGCCTGTACGCTGAGGGAAAACCGTTCCCCGAAGCTTTTGCCAAGGGAAAGATCGAATGTCGTGTGCCCTGGCAAATGATCGCCAGGATACTGGGCCGACGGCGAACCGTTACTGAATCCCGATCCGTAATACACATCTGTCGAGGCGTACGAATTCCACGGCAGTGTGTACTGCCCTCCGATGTGAAGAGTATTTCGCTGGTCGTGGTCCAGCAATCCGTAGCCGTCGCCGAAAGAAAAGTCGGTGAGGCCGCCGTTGATGTCGCCGAAGCCGAGCGCCAGTTGATTGGAATACGTTAAATAGACCTGAGCGCGATGATAGATGTGTGGTGAGCGCAGTGTCAGCTCCCACCCATCGATCCGCGCACCCTGAATCGTGATGGGAATGAACAAATCCGAGTTGTTGAAATTGTTGTGGTCGAAGAAATTCTTCGCCAGCGTCTGGAAATTGTCGGCGTCCAGCGTCCACCCGTGAAACGGAATGGTCACGCCGAACTGGTGCTCTTCGTCGCGCTCTCCATGCAGCGGCACAAAGCCCAGATTCTGGTCGGTCGCGTATTGCAGCAGCGGCCCGGATACCGTTGCGAGTGGCGGCGCTTGATAGAAGTGTCCGTAGAACGCCCGAAAGACCCAATTGATCTTTGGAACTCTCACCGAAAGTCCGACGCGCGGATCGCTAGCGCTCTCAGCGGTCGAGACCGGACCCGTCGAGGTGAGCACCGTACCGCCGTCAAAGTTTGTATGGCGGAAACCGGCATTGATCGTCAGCCACGGCGTGGCTTGCAGTTGGTCGTCCACATATACCGCGAACAAGCCCCCACTGGGGTTTCCCCCCGTGGCCGCGAGATCGGAGCACACCGGCGGTGGGGGCGGCACCGTAGGTGGAACAGTCGGCGTGTTCACCGCATTGCACGTAAATTGGAACGTGTCGCTGTCCTGCTGCGCGAACCCGTACAGCCCGCCGCGAAAATTGTTGCGGTCCTTCACCCACGTGATGTTCGTCTGCGCGCCCTCGTATTTCGAAGCGCGGTCTTGCAGGGTGGCCCCAGGAGAATCAAAGGGAGCGCTCTCATAATCCACGCTGTTGTAATGGAAAAATGGTGAAACCGTGGCGACTAAACCTGGGCGGAAAGTGTGTACCCACGAAAAGGTCGCGAAAGAATCGTTCTCGCGATTGGCGTCCTTAAGGTAATTGGGCGGAGTAATTCCCATCAGGTTGTTGGGATCATTCGGATCGAAAGGGACCTGGTAGAAATCCCGCCGCGCCTGAGCCACAAAACGCAGTTGGTCCTTCGAGTTCAGGTTGTAGATCAGGGAGGTGAATCCCCCGAATCCGTTCGCGGCATCATGAATGACGGCCGACGTCGGCGTCTGAAGTCCTAGATTGGTGCGGTTGCCGTTAAGGCTTCCGTAGTATGCGAGGCGGTTCGAGTGTCCGCCAAAGTTGAGTTGGTCATCCGTCTGATAGAAATTTCCCGCTGTCATCACCAGTTCCGCCTCGTTATTGCTTTCAAAGCCGTTGCGCGGTGCTACGTTGAACACTCCGTAGGTCCGGTCGCCGAAGTCCGCGTTGTAGCTGCCACGTTGAACCTCCAGCGTATCGATGTCCCGCGGGTCAATCTGCGGCCCCAGGTTGCTCGCGATATTCGTGTTGGGAATCGGTACGCCATCGATTAGCCAGCTCACTTGATGCCCGCCGCGCACATGCAGTTGGTCATGCGTGAAGTACGATCCCGGAACGTAGTCAGTGATCATCGCCAGGCTGTTCGTCCGCGCTGCACCAGGAGTTACCGCAATCTCCTCGCGATCCACGATGGTCGTAGGCGTTACGGATTCCGCCTGCGCTGGTCCGGAACTGGAGATGACCGTCACGGTCTGGGTTTGCGTTGCCAGACGCAATTCAAAATGCAAAACCGGCGCGCTACCCGAAAGTACCGTGACCCGCTGCGCCTCCGTGGCGAACGGTACTTTCGACACGGTAACCTGGTACTCGCCGAGCGGGACAGCGTCAAAGTGAAATTCGCCATTCGCGTCGCTCTGCGCCGTGACGGAAAAATCGGAGTCCTTCGCTTTCAGCACGACTTGTGTGCCCGGAATCGGGCGGTGCTGCTCATCGTGGATGATCCCGCGTACGGTCCCGATCACGGTGGCAGAAGCCGCAGCGGCAGTTAGCAGCATCGCTGCGAATGCATACAGGATTCCTCTCATGAACTCTGTTCTCCTCATGGAATAGTTCTCGCGCGGCTGCCGAGCCGCGGCACAGGTGAATAAGCCTTTGTGGAAAGTCGATTTATCTTCTAAAGGACTTGAGCCGCGAATCGAGGCGGAGGAAAGAGGGGTTGCACGAAACGGGAAAGCTCGAGGGAACTTGCTAATTCTATGGGGCGCACAACTTCAGCCGCGGCGGGAGACAAACTTACCGCAGGCAGCAAGAACACGGCGGGAATCAGCGCGGGTCGCGCCGGGTTCTGGCAACATGAGATTGAACACGACGCCATGCCACTCATGCTGCCCATGTCGTGACCGCAGTTCATCGGAGAAGAATCCCGCGCGGGAACGCTCTGCTGCCTCTGGTGATGATGGGCGGCCATTGGGCAGAAACCCCCGGCGCAACAGTCCATGCTCCGCGAAAGCCATGCTGCACCGGCCAACGGCGCGTACAAGAGCGCGACTGCCAGCAGGCAAAGCCATGCCGCGGCTATTCTAACGCGCTCTTGTTTCTTTAAACCCACGAGGACCCGAACCTCAGAACGAAAGCGCATCCATGATACCCCAGTTGGACGTTTGCGAATAATTTTGGATATCCGAGCGCTCCTGGGGAGCCGCCATGTGAATACCTTGATGCTTCCCGCTAACCAGCATCGAACGGCCCCGCCTCAGCCATCTTGACTTGCCCGCGCATGCGTCGCAGACTGATTTTATGGCTCACACGTATCTCCTCTTTGACTTTGGCATTGACGAAGAGAAAGCTCAGCTCGCCCGGCACAAGCTCGAAGGCTGGAAGCAGGCCTTCCGTCTGGACAAAAAGCTCCTTTACAAGCTCGAACGCGCCGGAACAGAAGGCAAAGGCGCTCCGGAGCCAGAAGCAATGGCTGAGGAGACTCCCAAAGCCGAAAAATCAATGCCAAAAACAAAATCCAAGTCGAAATCTGCCAAAGCGGAACATGCAAAGGAAACGTCAAAGGAAGCCCCGTCCGCCGATGGCAAAGTGAACTTGCTCGTTCGCCTCTATTTTTCGGGACACGAAAAGCTCACGGAGCATCGCTGGATCGAGCGCATTCCTTCCGAGGAGCCGTTTAAGGAAGCCTCTCCGCGTGTCGTGCGCCAAGGCGAACCCCGGTTCGATGATGTCGTGAAACAGTTCGAGTCTCTCGAGTAGGTTTTCCAATGTGTCCGGCCACGGCCAAACTTCGGGTATGATACATTTCCGCTGAGGCTAAATCCCGCTTCACAACGAGGGCTGATCGAATGGCGGTACAAACGCGCGTAAAACTTGCCAGGCTGGACTCCCCGAAGTTGCACGGCCTCGACCGCGATTCCCTCATCCGCATTTACCGCACCATGTATCTTTCCCGCCGCTTGGACGACCGCGAAATCCAGCTCAAGCGCCAAAACAAAATTTTCTTTCAAATTTCCGCAGCCGGACACGAAGCAGTCACCGCTGCTATGGGGCTTCTTCTTCGTCCCGGCGTCGATTGGATTTATTCCTATTATCGCGATCGCGCTCTCTGCCTGATGCTCGGTGTCAAACCCGTCGACATGCTTCTGCAAGCCGTCGGCGCCAAAGACGATCCCAGTTCCGGAGGCCGCCAGATGCCTTCCCACTGGGGCCAGCCCGCTCTAAACATCGTCAACAAATCCTCCTGCACGGGCACGCAGTTCGTGCAAGCCGTAGGCGCCGCGGAAGCCACCCTTTATTACGAAGGCCGTCCGAAAGCTCTGGCGCAAGCCAAGAACGCGCCCCTTGGCGAACACGTCCGCCACGCATCCGACGAAATCGTTTTTGTTTCCGCGGGCGATGGCGCCACCAGCGAAGGCGAATTCTGGGAATCCCTCAACGCCGCCTGCGCCAAAAAGCTTCCCTTGCTCTATCTCATCGAAGACAACGGGTACGCCATTTCCGTTCCCATCGAAGTTCAAACCGCCGGCGGCAGCATCTCCAAACTCGTGCGGGGTTTCCCCGGCCTGCATATCGCTGAATGCGACGGCACCGATCCGCTCGAAAGCTATGCCGTGTCCAAAGCCGCCGTTCATTACTGCCGCGAGCGTCGTGGCCCCGCCCTCATCCACGCCCATTGCACGCGTCCGTATTCCCATTCGCTTTCCGACGACGAGAAACTCTACAAAACTCCCGAGGAGCGCGAGGCTGAAGCGCACCGCGATCCCATCTCCAAGTTTTCCTTGTTCCTAGTCCGCGAAGGCATCCTCGATCAAAAAGAAGTCGAATCTCTCGAAGCCGAAGTGGATCAGCAAGTCCGCAACGCCGCCGACGAAGCGCTAGCCGCCGAAGAGCCGGGCATCGATTCCATCCGCGTAAACATTTATTCTCCGGATGTCGATCCCACTTCTTCCGCCTTTGAAGCCGAGCCCCAATTCCACGGCGCTCCCAAAACCATGGTCGAGATGGTCGCCGCCACGCTCTCCGACGAAATGGCCCGCGACGAGCGAATCACCGTCTTCGGAGAAGACGTTGCCGACGCCAGCCGCGACGAGCACCTCAAGGAAATCAAAGGCAAGGGCGGCGTCTTCAAAGCCACCGCCGGTCTCCAGCGCAAATATGGCTCCGACCGCGTTTTCAACACGCCTCTCGCGGAAGCCGCCATCGTTGGCCGTGCCATCGGCATGGCCCAGCGAGGTCTCAAGCCCGTCGCCGAAATCCAATTCTTCGATTACATCTGGCCCGCCATGATGCAAATTCGCGACGAGCTTTGCGTCATGCGCTGGCGCTCCAATGGCGTTTTCAAAGCTCCCGCTGTTTTGCGCGTCGCCATCGGTGGCTATCTCACCGGCGGCGCCATCTATCACTCCCAGAGCGGCGAATCCATCTTCACTCACTGCCCCGGCCTTCGCGTCGTCATGCCATCCACCGCTCTCGACGTCGCCGGCCTCCTCCGCACCTCTATTCGCTGCGACGATCCCGTCATGTTCCTCGAGCACAAGCATCTCTACCGCCAGCCCTACAACCGCTCCGAATATCCCGGCCCCGATTACACCGTTCCCTTCGGCAAAGCCCGCCTCGTCGCCGAAGGCACTGATGTCAGCATCATCACCTATGGCGCGCTCGTCCACCGCGCCGAAGTCGCCGCCGCGCAGCTCCTCCGCGAAGGCATCTCCGTCGAAATCGTGGACTTGCGCTCGCTTTCGCCCTACGACTGGGAAGCCATCGCCGCGACGGTCAAAAAAACGCACCGCGTTATCGTCGCCTACGAAGACATGCTCAGCTGGGGCTACGGCGCCGAAATCGCCGCCCGCATCGCCGACGAACTTTTCGAAGAACTCGACGCCCCCGTCAAGCGTGTCGCTGCCATGGACACTTTCTGCGCCTACCAGCCCAAACTCGAGGACGTCATCCTCCCTCAAACCAGCCATATCACCGCCGCCGTCAAACAGCTGCTTGAATACTAGGTGGCACAGGCTTCAGCCTGTGCTCTTCTGCTCGCCTCTTACAGCAACCAGTCCGGGCCTTCCGTCTCCTATCTCCAGGAAACTTTTTCACCCTTTTTGGCGTATCCTATTGTAGAGGGGTTTAGATACACCGCTCCTTTGGGGGTGCGCCATGACTTGCCCAAACTGCAGTAAAGACATCGCCATCGGTTCCAAGTTTTGCTACAACTGCGGCGCCAAGCAGGCGGAATCCGGCTCGCCGGGACTTTCTCCCGCCACAGGCGCGCAAAAGCGCCTCATGCGCTCCAGCACCGACAAAAAAATCGCCGGCGTCTGCGCAGGCCTCGCCGACTACTTCGATATGGATCCCACCATTATCCGTGTGATCTGGCTGCTGTTGCTGATTTGTGCGGGCACGGGCTTTCTCGCCTACGTGATTCTCTGGATCGTCCTCCCGCTCGCCCCCGGCGGAGTCGTCCCCACTTCGACCACCGTCACAACCACATAGCGCTTTGGCCCGCTGCCGTGGCCGTCGCCGCTTCTGACTACCGCGAGTTTCCCCCGCCACCAGCGCTCGCTGAGTACTTTCTCTGTTTTTGGACGCAAACAATCCATTCGCCCGTCGAATTCGCGCAGCGGGTCTTGCCCGATTGTTGCGTCGACATCCTCTTGCTGAACGACGCTCCGATCGTCGTAGGCCCGTGGACCAAATCCTATATCGCTCCGCTCCCTCCCGGCACAAAGATCCTCGGCGCCCGTTGCCATCCCGGACTTGCATCAAGCTTGCTGGGATTGCCCGCTTCGGAGCTGCTCAATTGCGTCGTGTCCCTTGAAGACGTATGGGGCAGCGAGAAAAGTTCTCTGTTTGCCAGGCTTGCCGGCGAACCTGCTCTTTCAGCCCGCTTCTCTGCAATGGAAGCGGCCCTGCTCAAGTGTCTAGCGGACAGCAGAGCGGTCGACAAAGCGACCACCGCCGCCATCCGCTGGATCTCCCGCCACCCGCACGGCCGCGTCGAACAACTCAGCGAATGGCTCGGCCTAAGCACACGCCAGATTCAGCGCCGGTTCGTTGCCGCTGTCGGTTACGGCCCAAAACTCTTCCAGTCCGTCCTCCGTTTTCAGCGCCTTCTCCATCTAGCGTCCAACTCGAGCGCTCAGGCGAATCTTGCAGACCTTTCCGCCGAGGCCGGCTACGCCGATCAAGCCCACATGACTCGCGAAGTCCACCGCTTCTCAGGCATTCCACCCACGCTCTCTCTTCAATCTCCTCGGAGCACGCTGCGTTTGTCCGGCTTCATTCAGTCCCCAGACAGCCTCGATTCTTAGCGCTTCGTGTCCGATTCGTTCAAGACGAGAACCTAGCAATCATCTTATGTTCGGCCTATGCTGACTCGAAGAGAACTTTTGGCAGGATTCGCCACGGTCCCTTTTTTAACCATTGCAAAAGGAGGATCTCAGCCCATGGACCAACGCATCAGCGTCGTGACCCTTGGCGTGAAGGATCTCGCCCTCTCGAAACAATTCTATGTCGACGGACTCGGTTGGAAGCCCGTATTCGAAAATAAGGAAATCATCTTCTTCCAAACCGGCGGAACGGTTTTTGCTTTGTTCCTCCGTGACCAGCTCGCCGAGGATTTCGGCGCTAACCCGAAGTCCTTTGGAACTGCGCCGATATCGCTGGGTTACAACGTTCGCGCGAAGAGCGAAGTCGATCCGCTCATGCAGCGCGCTCACTCTGCCGGTGGAAGCATTCTGAAACCCGCCAGCGAAAAATCCTGGGGAGGATATTCCGGCTATTTCGCCGATCCCGATGGTTTCGCCTGGGAGGTGGCTTGGAATCCAGCCTGGCCGTTCGCGCCCGATGGCAGCGTAAAGTTTGGAACTTGATCCGCGGCGCGAGCCCTACTTCCCGGGTTTCGGGTTTCGCGGAGCTCGCGCTTTTCCGCCACTCTCGAACAGCGGGTAGTCCACAGAAATCAATCCCGCTCCCGTCGTCACCAGCGCAAAACATCCCGCCGCCAGCGCCATCGGATACGCGTACTCATGCACCGCCAAATAGCTATGCGGCGGATATACTTTCCACATCAGCAAAGCCATCTCAAGAGCCAAAAGTAGCGCCGCTCCCCGCGTAAAAAGCCCCAGCAGCAGCAAACCCCCTCCAAAAAGTTCAATCACCCCCGAAATGAGAACGAAAGAACCTGGAAGGCCGTGGTGAACGAACAAAGCCTGAGTTGCACCCGTCCGGTGAGCAAGCATCGGATAACCGTGCGACATGAAAATGATGCCTAAGGCCGCGCGAAGCACCAGCAAGCCCAGCGGCTGCAGCGCATTGAGAGATTTCATCGAGATCCTTTAGAGAGAATTAGAAAGTTCCATTCCATCGCTGCGGCATTTTAGCAAAAAACAAACTGGGAATGCCCGGCGGCAGCCGGGGCCTGGAATCAGGTACAATTCTTAACGAAGAAAACAACAGGGCGCCCAGACCCGATGCCGACAGATGATCAGTTCATGCAGATAGACGCCGCGGCCGGCCGGACCATTGCGGGCGAATTCGCCTTGCTCCCATCCATTACCGTGTCCTTTCGGAATGCCGCATGAAACGCAAACTCTTGATTGCCGTGCCCCTGCTCCTTCTCGTGGCGGTTGCGGCTTGGTTCTTCCGGCCAAAGCACGAATCGCTCGGCGAAGCCTACATAGGCGAACGCACCGCCACACTTTGGAGCAGCGTGGCGCAAGTGCGCGAACCGCTGGACACGCTGCATTATGGCGACCGCGTCGACGTTGTTGGCCGCCGCAACGATAGCATCAAGGTGCGGACCGTCGCCGGCGAATTGGGCTGGGTGGAAGGGCGCTATTTGATCGAACCCGCGCTCTGGCAGCGCAGCATGAAATTGCTCAAGGAAGTATCCGCGATGCCCGTGCAAGCCACCGGCCAGACGAAAGTGCAAACCAATCTGCGCGTTGCGCCGGGCCGCACGCAGGCGCGCCTTTATCAGTTTGGCCGCGGCGTGCCCGTCGAAATCGTTGGCCGGGCCGTCGCGAACTGGGTCCAGGTTTCCGATGAAAAAGAATCGCTGGGCGAGCCGCCCGACACCAAGAAAGAAGACTGGTATCTGGTTCGCGCACTCGCCACGCGTCCGCCAGGCGAATCCAATTCCCGCGCCTCCGAAACCACGACCACACAGCCTGGCGACCAAACCCTGCCCATCGCCGGCTGGGTCATCTCTCGCTTTGTCGAGCTCGATTTGCCCGACGCCATTCGCGATGAAGCTACCTCCGCCGACATCCGCCCGATCGCCTGGTTCGAGCTGAACCGCGTCAACGATCCTTCTTCCGGCGACAAACTTCAATATCTAGTTGCAGCGGCCCGCGGGCCGGAAGGCCAACCTTGCGATTTCACCACCATCCGCGTCTACACCTGGAACCTGCGCCGCGAGCGCTACGAAACCGCCTTCATCGAAAACGACCTGTGCGGCCAATTGCCCGTTCAGCTCGGAAAAGGCCCCAAGGGTGAGCCCGAATTTCGCTTCCACGAAATGGGCGCGCCACAGGCCGAACGCGTCTACCGCTTGATGCAAACGGTCGTCCGCCGCATCCGTCAAGACGGCGAAGTCACAAGGGGCGCCAAAAAATCCGCTCGCCTTGCAAAGAGCAATCCGCCTGCAAAGTAATTGATTTTGAGCCGTTCGCAAGCTGACGCTAGTTGCGCAAATCGAATTGTGCGGAACATCGAAAGGAAAAACCAGGAATGACGCTGCATATCAGCGAAGCCGAAGTGCGAGCCGTGCTCACGATGCCGATGGCCATCGAAGCCGTTGAGGAAAATTCGCGTAAGCAGGCCACCGGCGACGTCGTCGTGCATCCGCGGCGGCGTTTTGAATTGCCGGGCGGAGGTTTTTTTCATTATATGGCTGCCGCGGATTTTTCGGCCGGCTACATCGCCATGAAGCAGTACACGTTTGTGAAGGGAGAGCTGAAGTTTTTGGTTCCGCTCTACGAAATGAAATCGGGCGATCTCGTCGCGCTGATTGAGGCCGATTATATGGGCCAGTTGCGCACCGGGGCGGCATCGGGCGTGGCTACAAAATATCTCGCCCGGCAGAATTGCCGCGTCGCCGCGATCATCGGCACTGGCGGTCAGGCGCACACGCAGTTGGAAGCTATCGTTCACGTGCGGAAAATCGAGTCTGTGCGAGCCTTTGGTCGCAATGCCTCGAAGCGCGAAACGTTCGCAAAAGAAATGAGCGAGCGTCTGGGCATTCCCGTGGAAAGCGCGGCTACGTCTGGCGATGCTGTCCGTGGTGCGGACATTGTGTGCACCGCGACGACTTCCGCGAATCCCGTCATCAGCGGCGCGGACCTCGCGCCCGGGGTGCACATCAATGCCATCGGCGCGAATCACGCGCACAAGCGCGAATTGGACGAGGATGCAGTGAAAAGCGCCGATGTCATCGTCGTGGATTCCATCGAGCAGTCGCGCCAGGAAGCAGGCGACCTCATTATCGCGTTTCAGGGTGACGAGATTTGCTGGACGGGCGTCAAAAAACTTTCGGATGTCGTCTCCGGAAAAGTCTCCGGGCGAACAAGCGAATCGGAAGTGACGCTTTTCAAATCGAATGGCATTGCCTCGTGGGATTTGGCGGCAGCGATGAAAGTCTACGCTTTGGCAAAAGAGAAAAATTTGGGAAGGGAACTGCCTTTATGGGGGAGCGGAGCGCTGAGCCAAACGCGCTGACTACGGCCGGGCTTCACCAAGTTTGCGGCGCAGCGCGTCGTGAAGGCGGTTACGCACGTCACTCGGCAATTCGATCGGCTCGCAATCGCAGAAAATTTGGATGGTCTTTTTCGTTTGGTTTACGACCAGCTTGCACTCGTGGCACTCTTCCAGATGTTCCTCGAGTTCGTGCTTCATCGATGCATCTAGCTCGCCGTCGATATACGTGGAAAGTTCGTGGATGATGTCCTGGCAGTTCAATTTGCACCACCCTGCTTGAAATAACGATCCAACTTTTGCCGGAGCTTCAGCCGTGCGCGCAGGAGCCGCGATTTTACGGCGGGGACGGAAATTCCCAGAGCCGAGGCCGTATCCTCCGTCGAAAGTTCTTCGACGTCGCGCAGCACAAAAACCATCCGGTAGTCCGGCTCAAGCTCTTCAATTACGCTGGACAGAATCTCCCTCATCTCGACTTGCGCAAAACGCTGTTCGGGGCCCGGCCCCCAGTCGCGCAGCTCGCGGGGCATCAAATCCTCGTCGCCGGCGACGGGTTCGTCCAACGAAAACTGATTTGGACGCCGTTTGCGCAGCCGCATCAACGCCTCGTTGGCGGCGATGCGAACCAGCCAGGTGTAAAAGCGCGAGTCGCCCTGAAAAGTCTTCAAGTGGGAATAGGATTTAAGGAAGGCGTCCTGCATGGCATCTTCGGCATCCTCGCGATTGCCGGTGATGTTCAGCGTCAGTCGGAAAATCTTGCGCTCGTAACGGCTGACCAACTCCTCGAAAGCCGTCACGTCGCCGGATTTCGCCGCCGCGACGAGCAAGTGCTCGTCTTCGCGAGCGATAGTCGAAGGCAACCGGTGTGGATTTGGTGTGCTCAAAATATGCCGAGGGCTAATCAGCAGCCCTGCTCCAAATATCTCCGTCTTAAAGTTAGCACAAATCACAGAAGCACACGCCTCGTCCTCCTATTTCGATGAGGCAGCATAGGCGCGGGATTCAGAATTCTGCGCGCCCGTGCGCCTGCAGCCTTATCGCGAAGTCTCGAGCAAGCTTGACAGCAAGTTCTTTGCTGTCTAGAGTTTTGTTCCGGCTTTCGCCAAGGGCACGATGGGCTACCAAAACCTGGCTATTTTCTCCACTGTTCGGAAACAGAAGAAGTCCAGAATTCCGCTATCTTTTTCGCTTTCTATTCGTAACCTGCTTGCCACTGTCTTGGCCGGAATCGTGAATTCAGTCTTCGGCGATAAAGTCCGAGTAACGGCCATAGGCCTTGACCGTTGGGACCATGCACGTCGAATCTCTGGCGCTCGGAAGAGGAAATAGGCAACACTAAGAAGATGCGAACGCTGCCCGACCATCTGCGAAAAGGCATGAAGCTGATTATCGTCGGATGTAATCCGAGCGAATCTTCCGTGCGCGTGGGCCACTACTACGCGGGACGCACGAACCAATTCTGGCCGATCCTTTATGAAAGTGGCGTCGTGCCGGAACCGTTTGATTATCACGACGACAAACGCGTGATCGAGTTCGGGATTGGGCTCACCGATCTCGTCAAGCGGCCGACGAAGGGCGTTGAAGAATTAACGCGGGGCGATTTTGCGGAAGGGCGGATCGTGCTTTCACAGAAACTGGAAGAGTTCACGCCGCACGTCGTCGCGTTCAACGGAAAAATTGTTTATGAACAATTTTCCCAGCGCAAATGCAAGTTCGGTTTGCAGAAGGAGTCGCTCTATGGCGCGCGCGTTTATGTGCTGCCTTCCACCAGCGGGCAGAACGCGCAGGGCAAGGGCGAAAAATTGAAGCATTTTCGCAAGCTGGCGCAGCTCGTGGCGCGCACCGAAAAAGAGCGCTACGCCAAAGAGCATGACGCCACGGCCATCAGGTAGGGAGAAAGTTTATGAGTAATACAGCTCAGGCTGCGCACGCGGGCCCGGTCCTTCTGGAAAGCCGGCAAGACGGCATCGCAACGCTGGTGTTGAACCGTCCGGACAAGCTGAACGCGCTCAACAGCGAGCTTTCGACAGCGCTGAATGATGCACTCGCGCAGATTGCGGACGATGGTTCCATTCATGTCGTCGTGCTGAACGGCGCGGGGCGCGCCTTTTGCGCGGGCGGCGATCTGGGCGCCATCGGCAAAGGGCGCGAGCTCAATAAGACGGATGAACTAGGGCCGATTCTGCGCTCGGGAATGCAGGCCGTGCTGAAAATGCGGCTGATGCCGCAGCCGGTGATCGCGGCCGTGAACGGCGCGGCGGCGGGCGCGGGAATGAACATCGCGCTTGCGGCGGACATCCGCATCGCGGCGGATACCGCAACGTTCGGAGAAAATTTCTCACGCGTTGGGCTGTTTCCGGATTACGGCGGGACGTTTTTTCTTCCGCAACTGGTCGGGCCGTCGGTGGCGGCTGAAATGTTCTATACCGGAGAGATGATCGATGCGGCGACAGCGCTGCGGCTGGGGATTGTCAGCCGCGTCGTGCCGGTGGCGCAATTGGAAGGGGAAGTAAAAAAGCTGGCGCAGAAGATCGCGCAAGGGCCTCCGATCGCGATCCGCGCGGTGAAGAAGCTGATGTTTGGAAGCCACAAGGACTCGCTGGTGAAGGCCCTCGACCATGAAGTTGACATGCAAATGAAATGCTTCCACTCGGAAGATTGCTCCGAAGGAATTCGCGCGTTCTTCGAGAAACGCCTTCCGAAATTCCAGGGAAAGTAGCGCTTGGTCCGCGCAGTCTTTCGAAGTTTGCTCCGGCCTCTGCTAAGATTCTAACTCCATGGATGACCTGCAAATCTCGGCCAAAGAAGTGAACGAACGCATCGCGCGCGGCGAAAAGCTCTTGCTGGTCGATGTGCGCGAACCCTGGGAATACGACCTCTGCAAGATTCCCGGCGCAAAATTGATTCCGCTCGGCACGATTCCCGCCAGCTTGAATACTTTGCTGGATGTCGACGACGACGTGATTTGCTATTGCCATCACGGCATGCGCAGCCTGGACGCCGCGGTGTGGCTGCGGCAGCAGGGCGTCGAGAACGCGAAGTCGATGGCGGGCGGCATCGAGCGCTGGTCGGTGGAAATTGATCCACAGGTTCCGCGGTATTGAAGAGCACAGACTGAAGTCTGTGCCACCTGCGAGGCAAAGACGTGATGAAGTAACGAGGTAACGATTCGCGGAACTCGTTACGGAGGCGCCGGAAGCATACATGGCGAAGATTAGGATCAGGTTCCTGGAGAAACCGACTTGAACGACTTGCCGCAAAGCAAGAAGTTTCTTGCTCGAACATGGCGCAGAGCTGGATTCACGAGACTTGGACAAAAATCGGTTGAGCGAAACTGAGCTTGATCAACTGATTGGCACTCGCGATTACAAACCTTTTCTAAATCCGAGGAACGAGCTTTACCGGACGAAAAATATGGGCGAGAAGCCGCCCTCGAGAGCGGAAGCGATAAAGTTGATGGCCGGGACGCCGAACCTGATCCGGCGGCCCGTGGTCATTCGCGGTGACCAAATCGTTCTCGGCTTCGACGAAGCGGCGTACAAGAAGCTGCTGAAGTAAAACCCGCCGGAAAACCATATGAACAATGCGCTTTCAGAAAAAATCGTGATCCAGCAGGGCGACCTGACGGAGATGGATACGGACGCGATCGTCAATGCTGCGAACAACGATTTGAAGCTGGGCGCCGGCGTTGCGGGAGCGATTCGGCGAAGGGGCGGAGAAGAAATCCAGCGCGAATGCGACGCGATCGGGAGCATTCCTGTCGGGTACGCGGCCATCACCGGCGGCGGCAAATTGAAAGCGCGGCACGTGATACATGCGGCCAGCATGCAGCTTGGCGGACGGACCACAGCGGCAAACTTGCGCAATTCCGTCGCGCATTCGTTGCGTATCGCTGCGGAACGCGGGTTGAAGACGATTGCCTTTCCCGCGGTCGGCACGGGCATTGCCGGCTTCTCGATGGAAGAGTGCGCGTCCATTATGCTCGAAGAAGCGAGCCGGCATCTGAAGATGCAGCCTGCGGTCGAGAAGATTTACTTCGTGCTGTTCGACGACCGGGCCTGTGATGTTTTCACGCGCGCCTGGAAGAAGCTGCAAGGGGGCTCCTCGGCGAGCGCCGGTGGTCTCAGCTAGGGCCCCGGCAGAGGTTTCATTTTGAGCTGGCGTCCGGGCATCCAGTTGAGCCGCTGCCTTCCGTCTCGCTGCGGCCAAGGCACGGCATTTTGGTGAACGTCCACGGCCGGGGGAAATAGCTGCGGGAGGAATGAACCGGACTGCTTCCCTAGTGGGGTTTGTTTGCAGACCCAGGCTTCCGGCGACCCGACTTGTCAGGACTTACGCAATTCAAGGGCCGGCGTAACTGGGTGCCCGGCGTGATGATATGGCGGCCTATTCTCAAGTATTCCGAGATGTTTGATTATCGACCCGAGGGTAGCCGCCCGCGGGCATCTTTAGGAAGATGTCCACAGCTGCGAGGAATGCTGCTCCCGCCATAATGGCTCTTACAGGGTTAATTGCATTGGCCACAGAGGCTGAAATTAGAACTTGAATTAAATTAAGAAAGATAAGTGCGCCCCAGCCAGCCACTAAAAGGCGCTCTTTGCCTTGGGCAATCCGATAAAACATCGCCCCACCCCAGAGGAGGGCCGCGTAGAAGCCGAGATTAACTTCCGCTACGACCCAGGCTGGCAGCGAAATATGCCAGTAACCAAGCCGATGCAAGTCGAAAACAAGCTGATCTAAGTCTAGAAGCCAATGGTGCTGGCGTTGGGGAAGCCAGAGCACATCACGAACACTCAAGGCCGCGAGATAGGCAGTAACGCACAGTATAATTACCGCTCCGCGCTTGGTATGGATGAGTCGCGGCCTGAATTCTGGTTGCCTCATTTGAGCGGATTATACGATAAGTAAGTTTGATCGGCTATTTAGGGCAACTATTCGTGAGTGAACTTCCCCGCATCCCAATCTGATGTAGATCCCGGTAAACGTTAGCGCTTTACCGGATGCGCGTTCTCGGCGAGGAGTGAACGGAGGCGGGGAGCTCTGCGCGCGTCCGGTAAAGCCGTTTGGACGTGGCCGCCCGGCGGCGGACGCGGGCCCTATGCAAATTCAATGGTGGGAAGGAGCGGCGTTAAGCCGTGCCGAGACTGTGCTGCAGGGCAGGACACAGGATACCGTGCACGCGGAAATTGGCTACGGCGAAAAAGGACCGCAAAGACGGTGGTCAAAAATGCTGGAAGAAGGGATCGGTTTGACGGCGAGGCACAGAGATGCGCAGCACCTGGAAGGACGCAGAGTTTTCGAGTTGGAGAGAGTAGTCTCATGCTGCAACGCTGACCCGTGGTGGAGAACGAAGTTGCATTTCGGCAGCGGTGAACCGTTCGATGACTCTCATTGGTCCACCGCACTTAGGGCAGCGCCAAAGAGCGGGACCATCTTCGGTGGAAGAGGCGTGTTGTTCGGCTTGCGGCTGTGGTGTTGCGCCGAGCAAGTGAAAGCAAAGTGGCAGGAGCTTGGCGCGTTTGCGGCTGGCTAGGAAACCGAAGTTACGGATGCGCACAAAGCCCTTGGGAAGGATGTGCAGTAAGAAGCGCCGTAAGAACTCATCGAGGGATAGCGTCAGCAACTTCTGTTCATTGTGGTGCGCCGAATCGCGCCAGCGGAAAGTGACTTGGCCATCGCTGAAGGAGACCAGGCGGTGGTTGGAGATGGCCACGCGATGAGTGTAGCGGCCGAGATAGTGCACCACGTACTGGGGGCCACCGAAGGGACGTTTCAAGTACACCACCCAATCCTGTCGATGGAGGGGCCGCAGCCAAGCGGCGAAGGTCTTAGGTTGCGCGAGAAGCTTCAGGTCTCCGTGGAAGTGGAGTTGGCCATTTTGAAACGCCTCTTTGAGCGCGTCGACGAACTTGCCGCGAAAGAGTTCAGCCAGCACTTTCTTGGGTAGGAAGTAGTTGTCGCGGGAGCGAATCCAACGGGTGTGATCAGGCGAGAGGCCGCCGGCCGGAACGACACAATGGACATGTGGATGAGCGGTGAGCTTTTGGCTCCACGTATGCAAGACACTGAAGAAGCCGATCTCGGCGCCGAGGTGTCTGGGATCGCGAGCGACTTCGAGGAGGGTTTCCGCACTGGTGCGGAACAGGAGATCGTAAAGGATTTTCTTGTTCTGCAGCACCAGAGGAGCCAAGCGACCAGGTAGGGTGAACACTATATGGAGATAGCGGGTGGGGAGAAGCTCCTTTTGGCGCGCAGCAATCCAGCGGTCCCGAGCGGCGGTCTGACACTTCGGGCAATGGCGATCGCGACAGCTGTTATAGGAGATGGGGGCACGATGTCCGCAGCGCATGCACTCATCGAGATGCCCGCCGAGAGCGGCGGTACGACAACGCCGAATGGCCCGCAGTACTTTCACGTGCTTCCAACGGAGCCAGTGGCGGTGTCGTTCGATGAAAGCCTCTCCTGCAGCGCGGATGATATCGGCCACCTCCAGAGGCGGCCGGCTCATCTAGTTCTCGTCAGGCGGCTTGTCGTCCAGTGTTAGCGAGTCCAAAGGACTCGCGGTGGAGTTGAGGCGTTGTATCGCGAGATGCACGTAAAGCAAGGTGTCTTTCAGATCTTCATGACCGAGCAAGACCTGAATGGCGCGGAGATCGGTGCCAGCCTCATAGAGATGCGTCGCAAAACAGTGGCGAAGCAAATGGGAATAGACGCGTTTCTGGAGGCCGGCGCGCTGGGCGGCTTTCTGACATGCGTACCAAACGGTTTTCGTATCGATGGGCCGATCCTTGCGATAGTTGCTGGGAAACAGCCAGCTGCTGGATCTGCGGTGGTAGCAACGCCAGTGGGAGCGCAGTGCCGTGAGTAGCTTGGGACTGAGCATGACATCGCGATCTTTGCGGCCCTTGCCGGCACGGATGTGCACCACCATGCGCTGACTGTCGATGTCGCTGACTTTCAAGTGGGTCAGTTCGGCGTTCCGGGCGCCGCTGGCGTAGAGGGTCATGAGCAGGATGCGTTCTCCAGGGGTGCGCGCCGCATGGAGGAGTTGCGCGACTTCTTCGCGGCTCAGAATCGTCGGCAGGCGACGGTTCTTTTTCGGATAGGGAGTTTCGGCAATGCTCCAGGCTTTGCGAAGAGTCTTGATGTAGAAGAAGCGCAGAGCGGCCAGGTGTTGTCCTACGGAATTCGCTGACAACTTGCGCTTCTTGAACAACTCGGCTTGATATTCCCGAATCTGTCGAGGACCTAAGCGATCGGGCGAACAGTTGAAATGTCGAGCAAAATCTTCTACTGCACGAAGGTAGTGGCGTATGGTATTTTGTGCATAATTACGAAGCTGGAGTTCTTCCAGCATCATTTTTCGAAGATGGGTCACGGGAACACCTCCTGTGACCCACACTTACATCTAAGCCATCAAGCAACCAACGCTCCACTGCCTCACGCGAAGCGTCCGCCGCCGGGCGGCTACGTCCAAACACGATTACCTGGCCGCCATTAGCGCTGGCGAATGCCAAGTCGGTCTTGCCGTCACAATTGAAATCCCCTGCAACCATGGCGGTTACGGGCTGCGAAGACAAACCTGTACTGATGGTGATAATTGCGGATGGACCATTTACTCCACCAGTAACGATGTACGCATTCGCGCCGAATCCGGTGGGCGCGTAGCTTGCGTAGGCAACGAATGGGGTCGTGCATGGGCTGGAAGTAAGCAGGCACCCACTGGCCAAGGCCGTGATCTCCCCCCTCCGGGGGGATCGGGCTCGGGTCCAAACAATTGGGGGAGCGTGCCGTTCGGCCCACTGGCAGGCGCGCCGAGTATCGTGACTGTCCCGGAATTGACGCCAGTCTGTATGACGGCCACGTCCTGCTCGCCATTCCCGAAAAAGTTCTGAAGCAAACTGATTTCTGACGGCGCGGTGCCGGCAGGGAACGCTTGCGTTCCCTGGAGGATGCCAGCCGTGTTGTTCAGAAAGACGCTCAGGGCGCCCCCTCGGGGAGGGCCACGGCAAGGATTACGTCCGGAAACCCATCATTATTCAAGTCCCCGGAGACAGCTGCTGTGGGGATTTCTCCGGCGGCGACGTAGTTGCTGCCCGAGGTTTGCAGAGGTCCTGTCGCGGAGCCAAGAAGCACGGTCATTCCGTTGTTCGTATTCGAGAAGAGGAGCCCTGGAAAGCCGTTGAAGTTTGCAGTGAGGAAAGCCTGAGAGGGGTATATCGGCAAGCCGACAATCGTTTGTCCGCCCGTTTGTCCGGCAGCGGTTTGGCACGAAGAGATGGAGGCCGTGCTGCCCGATGGAGAACAGGACGAAAGATCGCCGGCCCCGTCGCCATAGAGAACGAAAATCGCGCTGTCACCAGAGTCTTCCACTGCGACATCCACATTGCCGTCGCCGTTAAAATCCGCGACTGCGATCGAACTGTACTGGCTAGTGTTCGGCGTCTGAGGAAGAACAAAGGTGGGCTGGGAGGGATGGGAAGTAAAAGCTCCTAAATCGTTGTTTTCCAACAGGAACACTGAAATCGTGTACCCCGAAGATCCTTTGGGCGGGAGCGTCGAGATGGAGACAGCAATGTCCGGCGCCGGCGTGGAATGTGGGTAGAAATTGCCAACAGCCAGACCGGTGACCGTCTGGCTGGACGAGGTGACCACCGGCACATAAGTTGGATTGAAGCAGACCAGTCCGGGGGAACAGGTGGACGTATTCGTGGCATTCAGAAGGACCGTAAGGGATTTATTGGCGCCAAAATTATTCTCAAGGATGATGTCGGGCTTGGTGTCGCCATCCAGATCGGCTACAAGAAACGGCTCGGCAGCGAAGCCGCAAAAAACACCCGGAGTTCCAGTTCCTTCAGGGATTTGATTGGGCACAGGCGCGAAGGTTCCGTCGCCGTTCCCGAGGAACACGTTCACATTGCAATCACCATCGGCGGTCACAAGATCCAACTTGCCGTCGCCGTTCATGTCGGCCAATGAGATTTGGAACCCAACGAGTTCAATACCATTCGCATTAGTACCTTTAGTCACGGTGGTCACTGGCGTCGCGGTTGCAAACGTGCCGTCGCCGTTTCCAAGCAAGGTTACGACGTTCTGGCCACAGAACGTCACGAGCGCCAGATTGGGGCTGCTCGTGGTGAGTTTGCCCAGAGTAAAAGGGGAGAGACCAGCTGAGCAATTTGAAGGCAGCGTAATCGTCGGGGCGTTGTTGAACACCGACGGAGGCGGATTTCCCTGGCTCATCGCCGGCGCGGCCGAAAAAATCGTCGACACAACCAATAGAATTGCGCCACGGGCGATTCGCGCCGTAATCTTCCGGTGATCCCTAATTCGGTTCCCGCCGCTCATTTTCCAACCTCCTGCACTCTCACGCTATCTCCGCTCCTTGTCGCCCAAGGTACACAGGCGGAGAGCTACTGGAAGCTAATGTTCACAGTGACCGCAATTATTTGATGGACTTGTACTGCCACGGGCGATCCGGGGAAGTTGGTCCTGCTTGTCAGTTCCCCGCTTGCGCTCCTGAATACCGGTCCCGAGGTGAAGCACGTATTGGGATCATAGTGGAGAGCCCGACGCCATTTGTTGCGCACGTGTATAAGTCCGTTTCTACGTAGACTATCTGGCTGTTAGCGTTGACAGGTACTTGTCCAATGAGCTGTATCACATTAGGCGTTGCGCCCTGAGCGATCGGTGCGAAACCTACCTGAAGAGTTGCGAAACAGCCGTTAGCTGTCGCGCAGTTTGCCAGTCCTACAGGGGCTTCGACACTTCCAGCCTGTGCTATTCCGCACGGCGCCGTCCCGGAATCGCCGCATGGGTCCGCAGTGTTATTGCTAGTGCCAAGCACTATCCCCCAAGTGCCCGCCGTTGTTCTTCCCGTCAAAACATTAGCGAGGATGGCTTGGGGAACATTCAGAGCATTCTCAAACTCTGTGTGCGAGACAACTTTTCCGTCGGGATTACGGACCTCGATGGTCCAGTGGCCGTGGACTTTGATGCCTTCGTGCTGGCCTTTCGACACCGACGAGCTCGAAGGCAAATTCTGCGCGGCCACTTGCTTGGCAGCGGGCGTGCCGCTGGATAACGTCACGGCAGGTGAACCCGTGGGCTCGGCCGCGACGGAGCGCGCCGAAGAGGATTCCGTCGGAGAGGGCTGCGATTGCGCCCAGGCTGGCCCGGCGCAAGCTAGCGCGAGGCTGGCCAGTCCGGCGAGGCCAAGAATCCTCTTCGCAGTGAGCAGAACATTTTCTTTATTAAGTCTCGCGTTCATCTCGTGTCTCCTTCTTTCCCGTCCGTTTCCTGTGAATCTGGTCCGGCGTGTGGCCCGTCCGAGTGCAACTGGCATCGCGACTGCTCCGCTTGCGCAGCCCAAGCGGCAGAGAGCAATTCCTCAAATTCCGTTACAGCGTTATCTACGCTTTTTTTCCCGATCAAATTCATTGGAGCCCGGCTCCTCTCGAACAATGCGCACACAGTGCGGGAAGGGGGCTGGAGGGTCAATGGACGCGCACCGAACTCCGGCTGAACTCTTCCCGGACGGCTAACTTGCTGGTTCGGGACGAGTTGCGAGTTCGCTCCACACAGTCCGTCCCAAACTTGCGCCGGGCTGGAGCCGGTGTTAGCATTCGTTTCGCGTCCCCGGCCAATGGTTCGAGCGATTCCATGGATTCTCCGATAGGGTCTCAGCCCTCATTCGCCTTCGGTCCCTACCAAGCAGACCTCCCCGCTGGACAACTTCGCAAAAATGGCAGCCGCATCAAGATCCAGGACTTGCCGCTGCGACTGCTGAGCGTGCTTGCCGAAAACGCGGGGCGAGTTGTGACTCGCGAAGAACTGCAGAAGCGGCTTTGGCCGGAAGACACGTTTGTGGATTTCGAAGACGGCCTGAACACGGCGGTCAAAAAGCTACGCGATGCTTTGGGGGACAACGCGGAACAGCCTCACTACATCGAAACGGTTCCGCGGCATGGCTATCGCTTTCTGGCAGAGGTGACGCAAATTGCGCCGCCGGCGCGGGCGGTTGTTATTGCGGCGGATCGCCCTCCTCCAAGAAGAAACCCGAGGAGGCATCAGCGCCGAGTTGCGACAGGCGGGGCCGGTGGAGAGATGGGTGATCGCTTCGGCGGCGGCGTTAGCGATTCTGGGTGGCTTGGGCTTTTGGCTTCTCTACGGGAGACCGGCGTTTTCTTTCAGTCCGCGCGATTCCGTGCTCGTCACCGATTTCGAGAATCGGACAGGTGATCCTCGATTTGATGAAGCGCTACGGACAGCGTTCACGGTCAGCCTCGAGCAGTCCCGCCGCGCCAATGTCTTTCCGAGTATCCGTGTGGGTTCGATCCTTCAACTGATGGGCAAGCCCGCCGCGGAGCGAGTCACGCCCGAAGTGGGACGCGAGATTTGCCAGCGAGAAAATATTCGCGGATTGGTCACCGGCAGCATCACTCGGACTGGCCAGGAGTATGCGCTTTCCGCCGAATTGATCGACCCGCAAACCGGCGCGACAGTGCGCTCCTACATGGAACGCTCTTACGGAGAGGACCACATTTTAGATGCCCTCGACGTCATCGCTGAGGATATCCGGCGCGACCTCGGTGAATCGCTCTATCAGATTCACCGCGCGGACCGCCCGCTCCCTGAAGTGACCACAAGTTCGCTAACGGCTCTCAAACAGTACGCGGATGGAATCGCACTCTGGCATCAGGGCAAGTTCGGGGATGCGGTAACTCTGCTTCGCGCTGCGGTCCAGACCGACCCGGACTTCGCCATGGCCCATGCCGCCCGCGGCGGAGCCTATTTTAGTTACCTCGCTAATCAGCCAGTCGAGGGAAAACAAGAATACGAAAAGGCCCTCGCGCTCTCCTCGCGCACCACCGACCGCGAGCGCATGATGATCCAAACCAGCTACGCAGCTGACCTCGGACATATCGACGACGCCGATGCTCTTTATCGCGCTTACTTGAGCCGCTATCCGGACGATTGGTCCATGCTCTCCGACTATGCGCGCCTTCTTCGCAAGCACGGACGCGCCCCCGAGGCCATCACGCAGTACAAGGAAATTCTCAGAGTCGCCCCGGACGACGCCAAAACTTATCTCGAAATGGCCACGGCCTATCGGACTCTAAGTCTAGTGCCAGAAGCGCTCACCGCTTACGCGGAAGCATTCCGGTTGGACCCCCAACAGATCACTGCCGGAGACACGGCCAGGGAATATGGGTTCCTGCTGGTCCAGAACGGCGAGGAGCAGAAAGCTGAGCAACTTTTCTCTGGATTGCTCGAGAAACGAGAGACGCGAGAGCGGGGAATGCGTTCGCTGGCCCTTATCGACAGCTACCACGGGCGATTTGCGAGTGCACGGAAGCGCTTCGACGAATGTCTGACCATCCTGCAAAATCAACAGGCTGCTCTGAGCAAGGCTCGTGTCCATCTATTGCTTGCCATCGTCGCGGAGGGCCAAGGCGATGTCGCTATGGAGCGCCGGGAGCTCGACGCCTCGTTCGACAACTTTGCAGCGCTAGGGCCGAAAGTCATCATTGGCGCCTGGATTGGCGGACAATACTTGCGGGCCGGTGAGTTGGACAAAGCTGTGAAGATAGAGAGCATCATCGCTCCTTTGACCGACAGCAAGAGTGCCGAACAGCGAGGCTACTTGCAACTCTTGCAAGGAGAGATTGCACTCTCTGAGAAAAATGCAGACAAGGCAATCGAACTGCTCACCCTTTCAAACACAGAGAACAGCACTCCGTTTAGCGTTGAAGCTCTGGCAAGCGCCTATCAGCAGGCCGGCAAAGTGGACGAGGCCATTGCCGGGTACGAAAAGCTCATGGGTCTCCAATACCGGGCAATCGAGTGGGAGACTCAGCAGTTGTGGCTGGCGGCTCATGTTAGGCTTGCGGCCGATTACCTTGCCAAGGGCGACCGCGAAAAAGCTAAACAGACCATCGGCCGCCTTCTTGACCTGTGGAAGGACGCCGACACAAATCTATTCCTCCTGAAGCAGGCCAAAGCCGAATATGCCAAGCTGCAATAATCTGGCGGGTCGTTTTCGAAACACCTGGTCATGGACTTGCGCGCGAAGTCCGATTCAGTAGGCGCACCGCAGTTTCTATCTCACCCTCGAAACTTCCCATACAAAGAGTACGCTCGGAAAACGTGGGTCCGAGCAGGGTCCAATCAATCGTGGCAAAGGGTCCCTTAGAATCCCAATGACGGGCTGTCAGCACCATTAGGTTTCATTGAGTTCCGACCAACTGCCACTCTGTCGCGATGCAGTTCTCAGCCCACGCATGCCCAGCGTGTCGAGATGCGCCGGCGCTGAAGGTCGAGATCGAGGGATGCGGCCACCGTCCGTGCCGCCGTTTGCATTGGCACAAGAACCGCACCCAAAAACTCTTATTGCTGCCTTTTGCTGCCTCGTTTCTGTGCAACTTCCGACAGAC
>CAWJJR010000023.1:0-36306 GCA_963843265.1 uncultured Acidobacteriota bacterium
TGTCGGCGTCCACCGGGAAGCCATGGTCTGTACAATCGCTCTCCAGAGTTTGCTGCCTGATCATGTGTTCCGGTTAGGCCACCCGGTTGGGTTCAGCCCGCGGACTACGGGCTGCTGCTAGGCTTGATGTACCCAAACGGACCGGATTTTTTTCTGGGTTCTTTGTAAGTGCTTTGAGCGACCTCTGCCGTGACAGAGTAGCGTGGTTGGGTTTTACAACAACTTACAAGGCCGCGGGGACTGCCAAACTACGTGCAAGTCATGCAAGGCATCACATTCTGTGGGTTGGGTTGTGGGTTAGAAAAAGGTTACACTGGGACTGCCAAGGATCAACCTTTATCTCTTGAATCTCGGAAGGACGCGTTCGTAAGCGTGGAACCGAAGATCGACGGCGCATCACTTTGCATGCCGTCCCGGAAAAGCTTTGCTTTAGCTCGGAGGCTACTCACGAATTGAGTGGATCGGCCCCCGGATCGCATGGGGGTCGAGGATTCGGTTATCAGTCGAATCTCCCTACTTCACGGGCAACGCCTTTTTCTCAAGTGTTGTTAAATCACAGAAAAACAACAAAGTGATAATTCCTGGTACTCTTCGGTTGGAGTCGCGTCACAAAGGGCACTGCGGGTTCTCGCAGCACAATTTAATTCGGAACTGTGTAACTTGAGTTGAGTCTCCTGAGATAGAGATTCAAAATGTCGCGCGTTGACTGGACACTTTTCTCGGTCGCTAGTGCTCGGACTGCGCTGAGTTTTATGGTCCCAAAATCAGGGACTCGGGAATCGTTCATCTCGATCAAGTAAAACCCTGGTTTCTCCGGTTTCGCCGTGTCGGGGACACAGTAAAAGACTTGTAGAGCTATGCGGATGTGAGGCTCGCATAAAGCTGTTCGTTCGTACCCACATATTTGACGACGCCCACGCCATTCGGAAACATGGACACACGATTCACGCGAATTGTGGGTCCCTCCCCAAAATCGATGTCCTCCCAATAGTAGAAATCCGTTGCTCCCGGAACCCTTCCATCGGGATAGTCGAGAACGTGCTGATAGATGCCGGCGGACTTGTCTTGTGGCAGGTAGTAGGAACTATCCAGCATCGATTTCATGTTTTCATAGAGGTTGAAAGGCTTCTCGCGGTCCGTGTACGCGCCTAGCGCCTTCAGGCCGCCAGAGATATATTTCGTCACGCCCTCGTACTATGTGCGACTTCGCCGGATGGTTTCTCAACGGGAGACGCGGGTTGATCGCGGGTGCCGGCACTAAGCGGAAAATAGGCTTCCCGCACATATTGGGAAAGCATGCGCTGAGTATTAAAAAAGGCCCCATTCACCGCGATCGTGGAACGCATGATTTGGGCATAAGCCTGTGGCTGCGAGTAAAACGTCGGCAGAATCGTGCGTTCGAGCTTGTCGTAAAGAGATGCGATTTCCACGTCGCGAGTTCGGGAGCTTCATCGTAGCCGATGGACCAGCCTGTGACGCCTTCAAAGTGCCCCTCGACCCACCAGCCATCTCGCACACTGAAACTGGGGACGCCATTTAGTGCCGCCTTCATTCCGCTGGTTCCGGAGGCTTCGAAAGGCCGGTGCGGAGTATTGAGCCAGAGGTCAACGCCGGCGGTGAACAACTGCGCCCAGCGAAGATCGTAATCACTGACGTAAACAACTGGGATTACGTCGCGCAGAGCGGCCGCCGCTTCAAACACTTTGCGTATCTCAGCCTTTCCCGTATCGTCGCGGGGGTGGGCCTTGCCGCCGAAAATGATCTGGAAAGGCCCGGCATTGCTCTGGATGGTGCGGAGCCTGTTTAAATCGGAGAAAAGCAAATCGGCCCGCTTGTATTCGGCCGCCCTCCGCGCGAATCCTAGAGTTGCGACGTTTTCGGAGAGCTGCACACCGGTGGCCTTGTAGACTTCGCTGAACAACTCGCGTTTGGCCTGCAGATGCGCTTGCCGAATTTCGTCGAGTCCTATACCAACGGCGTAGCGAAGGTATAGGTTATCCTGGCGCCACTCGGGAATGTGCCGGTCGTAGAGTTTTTGAAATGAGGCGGAAGTCCACGTGACGGCGTGAACTCCGTTAGTGATGGAGTGGATCGGATAGTTGGGGAACATGGTTTGCGATACTTCGCCGTGGCGCATCGCGACGCCGTTGATGTAGCGCGAGCAGCGCAAGGCAAGGTAGGTCATGTTCAGTGTTCCCGCCGGGCAGCACTCCGTGTCAAGGAACGTGCGAACCCGGTCCGCGCCAAGAATTTGCGTCGACAAAGCCAAAGAAAACTGATCGAAAGCCGCGGGAACTGGCGTATGGGTTGTAAACACACACTTCTCGCGAACTTTCTCAATGTCCGCAGAGCTTGCCCTGGTTAAATGTTCCCGGCCGATTTCCTCTTCCAGCAAAGCGAGGGTGAGAAGTGCGGAGTGCCCCTCATTCATGTGGAAGCGGGAAATATTCTGATGTCCCATGGCGCGAAGAAAACGAACTCCGCCAATTCCGAGAATTGCTTCCTGGCATAGACGATAGGTATCGTCACCGCCATAGAGATAATCTGTTAGTGTGCGTTGGTAATTACAGTTTTCTGACATATCAACATCGAGGAAATAGACCTGCACTCTGTGGCCGGTCAGACCGACAATCGAGTGTCGCCATCCACGGACCTTCACTTCTTGTCCGTCGAGGCGCACGGAAACCAGCGGCGTCAATGGTTCAAGAACTTTTTCAGGATGCCATTCTTGGGGCTCCTCAGTCTGCCGCCCTTTTTCGTCGAGATGCTGGCGAAAATAGCCTTTCCGGTGAAGGAGGGTGACACCCACCATGGGAATCGCCAGGTCCGCAGCAGAGCGAAGCGTGTCCCCTGCCAAAACGCCGAGGCCGCCGCTATATGTTGGAAATCGGTGGTCTGCGGCGATTTCCATCGAGAAATAGGCAATACGTGCCTCAGGTTCGGCGCTCATTCAACCCTCTTTGGTGTCAGAGCCTTAAGACGGCACTTTACCAGGTCGCGCGCCGTAGCGAAAAGAAAGCCGCGGGCAGACCGCGCAAAAGGCGATCTTCCGGTGCTGTCGCAGTCGCCGGACGCGGATTCCACCTTTTTGATCCTTTCATCAATCATATTCCTAGGCCGGTTGGGCCAGGCCGTGACGGGCATCACAAATTCGAGTGACTTCAGTCATAGATTGCTCCCGATCGTCCTGCATTAATGGAGACGGGAGTTCGGGAGACTAAGATGAACGCAACTTTTCTGGCAGTGGCGCCCAAGAAGCAAGCGGTTCCGTCCACTATGCGTGCGCTGGTGTTTCGGGGGCCAAATAATATCGGCATAGAACAAGTTCCCATTCCCAAAGCGGGACCTGGAGAAGCCGTTATTCGCGTGACACTGACGACGATTTGTGGGACTGATTTGCACATTTTGAGGGGAGAGTATTCCGTAAAGCCGGGGCTCGTTATCGGCCATGAGCCCGTCGGGGTGATTTACGAACTTGGAATCGGTGTTACAGATTACGCCGTAGGCGAACGGGTGCTGGTTGGAGCGATTACTCCGTGCGGCCAATGCAATTACTGTTTGAATGGTGATTGGTCTCAGTGTGGCGGGCCGATAGGCGGATGGAAATTCGGAAATACCATCAACGGCGCACAAGCGGAATACCTTCTTGTTCCGAACGCGCAAGCCAACCTTGCAAAGATTCCGGACGATCTGACTGACGAGCAAGTCGTACTGTTGGCGGACATTGCCTCCACCGGAATTTCGGCTGCGGAAAGCGGAGAAGTGAAGCTCGGCGATACCGTGGCCATCTTTGCGCAAGGGCCAATCGGTCTATGCGCGACGGTGGGCGCAAAACTCAGGGGCGCAGGGTTCATCATAGCTGTCGAGTCCGACCCGGTGCGTTCAGCTATGGCGAAGCGGATGGGCGCCGATGTCGTGGTCGACCACACCAAGACGAATCCTGTTGAAGAAATTCGTCGAATGACGGATGGAAAAGGCGTTGACGTCGCGATCGAAGCGCTTGGCACTCAGGAAACTTTTGAAGGCGCGCTTCGCGTGCTTCGCGCAGGCGGGACTTTGTCGAGCCTCGGCGTTTATTCAGGAAAGCTGTCTGTTCCTCTCCAGCCGTTCGCCGCCGGTCTAGGTGATCACAAGATTGTCACCACACTTTGCCCCGGCGGCAAGGAACGCATGCGGCGCCTGATGGAGTTGGTTCGTCACGGCCGGTTGGATCTGCGGCCTCTTCTGACACATTCATTCTCCTTGAACCGCATTACGGAAGCCTACGAATTATTTGGGCAATGGAAAGAAGGTGTCATCAAGATCGCTATCAGGCCTTGATTCCCATCGAAATAGGTTTCTTAGTGCGGCTGATTAAGTGAAGTTCAGTCTCTTCACTCGGGGAGGTGGATTATGAGATTAGAAGCAGCAGAAAAACATTCAAGAACTGGCGAGAAAATAAACGTTATCGCCGTTGATGCCGATGAGCAAGCGCGAAGGATTCACGCTGTGATCGCGCGCCGTGCATTCGAAATCTTCGAGAAAAGCCGTTCGGGAACGCACCAACAAGAAGATTGGCGCCAGGCCGAATCGGCGCTCTTGAGGCCGCTCTGCGTCGGACGGATGAGCTTAGATGACAGTCTGTGGGTAAGCATGGACGCCTGCCATTTCCAGGAAGGCACAGTTCAGATTTGGATCGCACCACGCAGGCTCACCGTTTGCGGTAAGCCTCGATCCAAGGGGCAAGAGGCCATATCGACCTCCACTACCGCCCCTCTGCACGAAGACTTGATGTTCCGCGAAGTGGGACTCCCCGTCGAGGTGGATCCTTCGAACGTTGCAGCACGATTTAAGGGACAATCTCTTGAAATACTCCTGAAGAAAGTGCAGGTGAAACAAGAACAGGCAGTTAGGGCAGTGGCTGCCTGACGTTCTAGTTTTCATTTGTGCATTTTGGGTGCGCGCAATCGCCGCGAAAGGCCCATGATCCTGAAGGTCTGATTCCGAGGCCCTAAGAACTTCCCTCTCGGTCGACAATGACTTCCCAAGGTTTGCTTGACTCTATTTCACCTGGAGAGATTCGATGTAAGCGACCACATCGTCCACGTGGTGCTGTCCGGTAGGATCCTTGATGGGATCGAGATCCCTGAAACGTGATCCCCACACGGGCATGTCGTCCGATCCATGGGCAACGAGGTTCCTGCCAAATTTCAATAGCGCTCCCACATAGCCTGAAGGAAACTCACCGTGGTGGCGCTTCGCGAGAGTCGTGAGATCCGAGGGCGCCGGATTCAATGCGACGGCAGCTGGACCATCTCCCTTGGCATCCGCTCCGTGACAGGATGCGCAGTACTTTAGGAACGTCTCTTTGCCTGGCGTCAGGCTAGGTTTCCTGGCAGAGTGTTCTTGATTGGCCTTTCCCTGCGTAACGCTGATGCTCAGAGCCGCCGCCAACGCGGCACACAAAAAAATCGTCTTGAACGCAGGTACGAAGTTCATTCCGCTTCTCGCCGCAGTAGCTTTGTGGGTCAAGGCAAAAGTTTCTTTCTGGTCGAATCCTATCACGCTTTCAGATTTCTCTGCTCTCTGGCTCGCGGTCTGAACCGCAGGAAAGCGTTTTCGAAACCATGCAAAGACACGGGGTCGCCAGAGTCCTTGTCTCCGGTGACTTGCCATTTCTTCTCTTTTTTCTTCCGCAGATCCTAAGGACCTGTGCGCGCCGTCACATCGCGCCATGTGCCAAATCACTGTTCCGTCTGAACGTCTGCGTCTAAATTGATTGTAAGCCAGGAAAGCGGGACAGGGAAGTCTCACCGGAAGGAGAAGCAGCGATGAGGGTTCTGATCGCACTAAACATAACCGAGCAATCCCCAGTGATCGTGAATGAAGTTGCCTCCAGGCCTTGGCCCGTGGGTACGTTGTTTTTGCTGCTACATGTTCTTGATCCTTATCCGTTCTCGAAAGCGCCAATTTCACTGAAACGAGCCAAAGAAGCTGCCGCAGTTCAGCTCAAAAGCGCCGTCACAAGATTGAGCGAAGCTGGCTGGAAGACGGAGACTGACGTGGTCATTGGCATGCCGCGTCGGGCGGTTTCAGAAATTGCCGTTTCCTGGCAAGCGGACTTGGTTATCGTCGGCTCGAATGATGCTGGAGCCTTGATGCGGCTGTTCCTCGGGAGTACCGCTCGGTCCGTTCTGCGACACGCGCCCTGCGCCGTCGAAATCGTTCGGCCAACCATGGAAGCACAACGGCAGGCCGAGCCTCGTGGGATGAAAATACTCGTGGCCATAGACGGGTCTGAATACTCGACGGCGGCGATTCAGTCCGTGGCGAGCCGTCCGTGGCCCAAAGGAAGCGTGGCCAAGGTGGTTTCGATTCCCGAACCCTTCATGCCGCTTGGCGAATTCCCCTACTTCGAGTTAAGGGAGATTGAGGAACTGAACGCGTCCGCACTCAACGATGCCAAGCGCTATGCGGAGGCCGGCGCCGAGATGCTCACAAAAGCGGGCCTGAATGCCACCGCGGAAACGCCGCTTCCTAGAGACAGCGACGCCAGAGAAATCGTGAAGGAAGCGGAACGATGCCAGGCGCAACTTATCGTCATTGGCTCGCATGGCCGGCGCGGATTTGACCGCTTAACGATGGGAAGTGTGGCGGAGCACGTCGCGATGCACGCGCCGTGTTCCGTGGAAGTGATTAGGGCGCTGTTCGCGCCGAAAAGCAAATCGAAGAAAGTTTCAATGAAGGGAGCAAAACCATGAGAGTTGTGGATGTCATGATGGGAACGCCGTATCACTGCCGGCCGGATACAAATCTCGGCACGGCAACGGAACTTATGTGGACGGGGAACTGTGGCTTCCTGCCTGTTGTGGGGGAAGAGGGAAGAGTAGTGGGCATAATTACTGATCGCGATATTTGTGTGGCTCTTGGAACGCGTGGCCGGCCCTCCGGAGACGTAACGGTAGCTGAGGTGATGACTTCCAAGGTGTATTCCTGCTTGCCAGAGGACGGCATTCACGTGGCGCTGCGATCCATGCGGAAAGGGCACGTGCGCCGGCTTCCTGTGATTACCAAGCAAGGCGCGCTCGTCGGCGTGATTTCCATGGACGACGTGCTGCTGCGGGCGGAGACGGCGGGTGCGGGAAAAACGCCCGAGCTTTCGAGCGAAGAGATCGTAAAGACCTATCGCGAGATTAACACGAGACAGTTGCCCCAAGCGGTGGCCACAAAACGTGCTGCCGCTTGAAATCGTCCCACGCAGGGCACGATGGTTAGCAGATTTAGCGGTTAGAGTCGGCGCGGAGAAGGAGGTCGCTATGGCGCAGAACTATCGAATCCAACACCTTCGAAAGGAACATGAGAATTTTCTCCGCCTCGCACACACCATCGAGAAGATGCTCGAACTGGCTGCAAAAAACGTCTTTGCACTACATTTGAAGGCCCTCAAGGGCCGTCAATCGCTGGATCGAGGTCTTTCGAGCATCGAAAAGCATTGCCAGATAGGGGGCTCGAAGCTCGATTCCATTTACCAGAATACTATGCAACGCGAAGAGCGCGAACGAATCGATGCAGAGCACGCGCAGATACTCGAGACCATTGAGAGCTTTCGCGAAGAACTGAAATGTGCCACCGCAGACCGGACCATGGCGATGATTCTGCCGGGAATGGACGTGGTCAACCGGCTCCGCACTCACATTGCATACGAGCGAGAATTGCTCGCACGAGTCGCTCCATCGAGGAAGAATGTGGTGGCAATTACAGAGAAGAGAAAAAAGCGCGCGAAACCCCTAGGCGCATTCATTAGGCGCACCGGCAAGCAGGCGAAATCTGCGAGGGTGCCCTACCTTCCGTACACGCTCGAACCACACCCCGAACTATGAGGCCGTTGGCTTGGCCGCAATTTCGCTGTTTGTTGCATCCATCCAGGAACAACTCAGCTTTGGCCACCCAGTTGAGATATCAGCCTGCTTATTCTTGTTGGAGTGACTCGATGTGGTTTGTCAGTCCCTTGCTGGGCGCGTAAGTCCGGATGAAGTCGATTGGGTCGGAATATTGTGCGCTGCGACGAGCGCTTGTCCGAGGCTCAGCCCCCCATCTCCTGAAGGAACCTCGGACTGCGTGAAAACATGAAATTCCCGGGATTTCAATTCGCGAATCAAATCTTCAAAGACAAGCAGATTGTTGAAGGTACCTCCGCTCAGGCATACCTGGTTGATAGAAGATTCTTCTCGGAGCAAGCAGGCGAGGCGCGCGAAGACTTCGACCAGGCCGTTGTGGAACCTGCGACTGATTATTTCCGTGCTTACCATTCGACGGAGATCTTCCACGACGGCGCTGAATAAAGGAGAAGGGTCGATCTGCCATCGTCCGTCTTGCCGAAGAATGGCTAGGGGATACCCGGCCGAATCGTTCGATGACCGCGCCGCCATTTCCAGTTCGATGGCAGCCTGAGCTTCGTAGCTTACTTTCTGGCGAATTCCGATCAGGGCGGCTACACCATCGAATAATCGGCCGCAACTCGAGCTCAGTGGCGAATTTACCCCCTGGGACACCATACGAAGAATCAAATCTGCCTTTCCGCGATTCAGTTTCTGTACGAAAGGGATATCCAGTCCAAAGAAATCCTCGCCAAAGGCTTTAGCCAAGTAGCTCACTGCCATTCGCCAGGGTTCACGAATTGCCGCGGCGCCGCCCGGTAGGGCGGCATATGCGAGATGTGCGGCGCGCTCGAAGCCTGCATAGTCTGCCAACAGTGCTTCGCCGCCCCAAATGTGTGCGTCTGTGCCGTAACCGGCTCCGTCCAGAGAAAATCCGATCACTCGCCCCTCGATACGGTTCTCTGCCATACACGCCGCGATGTGCGCATGGTGATGCTGCACACCGACGAGATGTAACCCCTTCTGCGCCAACGCCCATTTTGTCGAAAAATAATCTGGATGGAGGTCGTGCGCGATAACCACCGGCTCGATCTCAAGAATTCTCGAAAGGTAAGTGATGGTGTCACAGAAGAAACGGAAGCTTTCCTCGTTTTCGAGGTCGCCGATGTGCTGGCTCAGAAAGGCAAGATTGCCACGCGTAAGGCAGATAGTATTCTTCAGCTCTCCTCCGACGGCAAGAATCTGCGGAAATTCCTTAGGCAAGTGCACAGCGGCCGGCACGTAGCCCCGCGACCTTCGAATCTGTCTTAGCTTGCCAGCAGAAGAACGAACGATCGAGTCGTCACAGCGAACAAGAATTTCTCGGTTATGCAGGAGAAAGAAGTCGGCAATGCCTCCCAACCGATCCACCGCCTCACGGTTGTCTAACGCAATCGGCTCCTCGCTCAGGTTTCCACTGGTCATGACCAATTCTTCGAACTTGCTTGCGGCGAAGAGCAAGTAGTGCATAGGTGTATAGGGCAAGAACAGCCCCAGGTCGCGCTGCTTCGGTGCCACAGTCTCAGCGATTGCTGCGTCTTTTATTTTTGGCAGGAGCACGATGGGTCGCTGCCGGCTGGTTAAAAGTCTCCGTCCTTCGCGATCGATCTCGCAAAGGCGCCCAGCGGCTTCCAGGTCCCGCACCATAATCGCAAAGGGCTTCTCAAAGCGCCCCTTGCGCTGGCGCAGCCGCTCCACTGCACCCAAGTTCATGCCATCCACGGCAAAGTGGAATCCGCCGAGACCCTTGACTCCGACTATCTCGCCTGATCGGATGTGTTCCGCGGCCGCCGCGATGGGGTTAAGTTCTTTCATCGGTCGGCCTCGAGCGTCCCAGAGTTCGACTTGGGGACCGCATTCCCAGCAAGCATTCGACTGCGCATGAAAACGGCGGTCTTGTGGGTCCTCATACTCCGCCCGGCATTCGTCGCACATCGGGAACGCCGACATCGAGGTGCGCAGTCGATCATAAGGAATGTCTCGCATGATCGTGAAGCGCGGCCCGCAGTTCGTACAATTGATGAACGGATAGAGATACCGGCGATCATGAGGGTCAAACAACTCGCGAAGACAATCTTCACAAACGGCCACGTCCGGGGAGATCAGCGCGGTAGCGTGCTCGGCGGTATGGCTCGAAAGAATTTCAAAGCACCGATCGGGCTGGCACGGCATCTCGCGAACTAACACGCGGGCAATCTGTGCAAGTGCCGGTGGCTGCTCGGGAAGTCGCGAGACGAAGTCCTCGACCAGATCCGGAGGTCCCTGAACTTCGATAGTGACTCCTGCGGGCGTGTTGCTGATGTTTCCACCGAGGTTTCGATCGACAGCAAGCCGATACACATAGGGGCGGAATCCGACTCCCTGCACGATCCCAGATACCCGGATTTCCTTGCGGACTTGCATGACTCATCGAGCTGCGGACATAGCAGCCCGCGAGCTTTGCCGCTTACGATCCAACCAAGCCAGCCATGCTGCAATTCCCTGGCGCGCTTGGCAAGATACTCGAACAATCTCCATGTTCCGGTGGACGCTGCGCGCATTTTCCTCGGCAGCCGCAATATCGAACGGCACGTAGGGCAGCAGGTCGATTTTGTTTAGGATCAGGAGTTCCGACTTAAAAAAAATCGACGGGTATTTTAGCGGCTTGTCCTCTCCCTCCGTGACGCTGAGAACGACCAGTTTTGCGGACTCACCCAAATCATAGCTCGCGGGGCAGACAAGATTCCCGACGTTTTCGATCAACAACAAATCGATCTCTTCCAAACGCCAGTCCAGAAGCGCTCTCTCGATCATTCGGGCGTCCAGATGGCAGGTGCCCCCCGTAGTGATTTGCTTCACGGGAAAACCGAACCGGGCCAGGCGTTTCGCGTCGTTTTCCGTCTGAATGTCTCCAGTAAGAACGGCCACTCGTTCGCTGTGGTCGAAGCTTTCGAGAGTGCGTTCGAGCAGACTGGTCTTTCCCGATCCGGGTGAGCTAATTAGGTTCAGGCACAGAACATTGTGATCGGCAAAACGAGCCCGCAGTCCGGCTGCAATTCGCTCGTTTTCGCTTAAGACTTTACGTTCCAACAACACGCGCTCCATTTTCGACCTCCAGATAGGCGAGCTCCAGTTCGTCGCCTCCTAAGAATGTTGATTCCATCATGCCGCACGCCGGACAGATTGCGTCCTCTCTTGAGGCCGCGTAGCAGTGTCCACAGGCACGGCATTGATAGCGGCGTGGGCAGTATTCAATTTCGAGTGCAAGCGGTTCCAATTCTGTGCCACGCACGAGGGCCTCAAAACAAAAGCTCATGGCGTCCGGATCAACACCCCCTAGCTCACCGATCCGCACACCCACTTTGAAGATGTGGCCATTCGGGAACCGATGGGTTTCCGCGCGAATCGCGTCGAGCACCGCATTGGCTATTCCCATTTCGTGCATGGTTCAGCAGATTCTCGGCAATTGGTCGCCAGAGAGGAGATCCACGATCCGCGAGGTTCCCAGCCGCGTTCGCAAGGTGAGCATTCCCGGATGGGCTTGCGTCACCCTTCCGATCATCCGCGCATTGCGGCCCAGCGGATGCCGGCGCATTGCTTCGAGAATCGTTTCTGCCGCCGTGGATTTTACTATCGCCACCAGCTTGCCTTCGTTTGCCACGTACAGAGGATCGAGGCCCAACATTTCGCAGGCGCCTTGGACTTCCTCTCGGACCGGGATCGCGCTCTCATCAAGCTCAATGCCAACCCAGGACCGGGCGGCAATCTCGTTCAAAGAACTTGAGAGGCCGCCGCGCGTAGGGTCGCGGAGACAACGAATTTCAGAACTCGCACGCAGCATTTCCGCCACAAGAGAGTGCAAGGCGACTGTGTCGCTCGCAATAGCGCTTTCGAACTCAAGGCCTTCCCGTTGAGAGAGTATGGTAATTCCATGCTCTCCAATGGTCCCGCTCAGCAGCACGCAATCTCCCGGGCGCGCTTGATCGGCGGAAAGCTGC
The DNA here is from genome assembly GCA_963843265.1 of uncultured Acidobacteriota bacterium. Taxonomy (GTDB): domain Bacteria; phylum Acidobacteriota; class Terriglobia; order Acidiferrales; family UBA7541; genus Acidiferrum. The sequence continues at coordinate 11,873 of CAWJJR010000023.1, forward strand.
ACGCCGGATGAAACGAGTCCGATGCCTGAGGTGTTCACAAACAATCCGTCGCCGCTTCCTTTTTCCACCACTTTCGTGTCTCCCGTGACGACAACGACGCCCGCAAGAGCAGCGGCGACGCGAACAGACTCCATGACGCGCCGGAGGGTATCGAATGGGAACCCTTCTTCGAGGATAAGTGCGAGGCTCAAGAAAAGAGGTTCCGCTCCTCCCATCGCGAGATCGTTTACGGTTCCGTTCACTGACAGCGTTCCGATGTCGCCGCCGGGAAAAAACAGCGGCTTTACGACGAAAGAGTCTGTCGTAAACGCAACACGAGATCCGCCAATATCCACGATCGCTTGGTCATCCAGACGATCGAGCACCGGATTTTGCAGCGCCGGAAGGAGAATATTTCGCAGCAGGTCGCCGCTCATCCGGCCACCGCTGCCATGACCCAGGAGGATGGATTCCCTGGCCGCAATCGGAACCGGACAATGCAAGGACACATCGAATTTCGTTTGTGGCGGCATCAATGGCCTTCCCTTGCTGCGATGGCATACCGCCGATATTGGAAATATGCGGCGCAAGCCCCCTCGGAAGAGACCATCGGAGCGCCCAGCGGATTTTCCGGCGTGCAGCGCGTCCCGAAGGCGGAACAATCCGTGGGTTTCTTCAGTCCCTGGAGCACCTCTGCGCTAATGCATTCCGCAGGCTCATCGGCCGTCACTCCCTCGGTCCCAAAGATGCGATCCGCGTCGAATTCTGAGTATTCTTCGCGGAGGCTGAGACCGCTCTCGGGGATTCCGCCGATCCCGCGCCATTTCCGGTCACACACTTCGAAAACCTCTGCCAATACCTTTTGAGCGCGCAGGTTCCCCTCGTAAGTTACCGAGCGGACGTATTGGTTCTCGACTTCCGCGCGTCCTTGTTCCAGTTGGATCACAAGCATCAGGATGGCTTCAAGCAGGTCCAGAGGCTCGAACCCGCCCACAACGATCGGCACACGAAACTCTCGAATGAGATCCTCATATTCACGATAGCCCATGACCGTGCAAACATGCCCCGGGCCAATAAAGCCTTGCACGCGATTGCGCGGTGAACTCATCAGCGCCCGAATCGCAGGCGGCACTAGGACATGGGAGGCAAGCACGGAGAAATTCCTCAGTCCTTCGCGCTTCGCTTGCCAGACCGCCATGGCATTCGCTGGCGCCGTCGTCTCGAAACCCACGGCAAAAAAAACAACTTTGCGATCCGGATTTGCCCGGGCGAACTTCAGTGCTTCGGTTGGAGAATAAACGATTCGCACATCTCCGCCCTGGGCTTTCACATGGAACAAATCCGTGCGTGAGCCGGGCACGCGCAGCATGTCGCCATAAGAAATCAAAGTAACTCCAGGACGTGAAGCTATCTCGATCGCTTTGTCGATGGTTTCGAGAGAGGTCACGCAAACCGGACAACCCGGACCGTGAACCAGTTCGATCCCAGCTGGCAGCATTTCGTCGATGCCGTAGCGCATCAGCGTGTGGGTTTGCCCTCCGCAAATCTCCATCAGCACCCATGGCCGCGTCGCCCGCCGCTCCAACTCGGCGACGATTCCTCGGGCAATTTTCTCGTCTCTGTATTCGTCCAAGTATTTCATTTTCTTCTTTGAGGTGCCCCGCCATCACGGAGCTCCCCTCACGATTCTTCCAAATCCGATGCCAGTTCGCCTTTGAGTAGGCCCATGGATTCGAGTAATTCGTAGCTACGCTCTGCTTCTTCGCGATCCACCCGGCTAATCGCAAATCCAACATGCACAATTACGTAGTCTCCGATGCTGGCTTCAGGAACAAAATCAAGGCAGGTTTCCCGCGTAATCCCGCCGAATTGAACGCGCCCCACGCGAACTCCGTTCTGCACCTCACTGTTGATGATTTTTCCAGGAATGGCGAGGCACATCTTACAAATCTCCTTCATCGCAAAGCCCCGAAGGATCCGCGTCCGAAGATTTTCCAGGCGTCACCAATGGGGTGTGGAATTCCGAACCAACCTGCCGGGATACGCCCCAAACGCGCAGCTGCGCTACGGCGGCTTCCACCAAGGGTGCCAAGGCGGCTTCCACCTTCGCAGATAGCGTTGTGCCCCAATCGGTGTTGCCAGGTTGCACGCCCAGAACAACAATCTCCTGGGGAGAGCTAGCCACAAGCAGAAGAGCCGCGATCAGATCGGCAACACCTAATTGATGAGCGCTCCATCCACCGCTCATTCCCAAAAAATCTCTTGCGATCATTCGTGTGAGAGTTCCGGGAGCGCCACCCGAGTTGACCGCATCGAGGAACAAGATGCGAGACGCATCGGAAAGATAAGGCACGAGCTCGAGACCGATTGTGCCGCCGTCAAGAATGTTCACCCCCTTGGGCACTCTTGGGTCGTCCTCAAGCAACCGTGCCGCATGCACCCCCACACCATCGTCCGAGAGGATCGTGTTGCCAACCCCGACGACCACGGTCTCAAAGCGCTGCGGTTCGCTCATCTCAAGCTCCGGACGCGGAACGTCCACCGCTGATAGGTGAAGCAGGAGTCTTCTGCGGCTCGAGTTCCCAGTCCTCAAGCATCCCCTCTTCCATCGCTTCTCGTAGTTCGTACTCGGGAACAAATTTGTATCCGCTGAAGATGCTTTCCATCACCCCGTTTTCCTCTTCTACGGAAACGAGAATTGCCGTATAGAGGTGGTGAATGAAGAACATCCAGAATCCGAACATCACCAAAAAATGAATCTCACGGAGCCATTGGATGTCGATGACGCGGGGAATCCAGCCAAAAAAGAAGAGCAGAATTCGATTCCCGAGAATCTGAGAATACAGCGCAAGGCCTGTGATGATTTCAACCAGCGCCATGCCGAAAACGGCGGCGTAAGCGGCTCCTGCCATGGCGTTGTGGCCGATGTGGGGACTCGGCGACCAAATCATGAATCCGTAATACTTGGCGGTCTCGATAAAATCTTTTAGGCGCTTTTTGGTCGTGGGAATGAGCTGGTCCCAATGCGACCACGAATTACCTATAAACATCCAGACAATGCGGATGAGGACCGCCCCAAGAAACGCGAAGCCGGAAAGCAGATGAATGAAGCGCACCGTTCCCATCACGTAGGCGGTCCTTCCCCTCGAAATGAGGAACGGAGAATGCATGTAATAGCCGGTGATGGAGAGCGAGACGATCGTCGTGAAGATGATCCAATGGGCGAATCGCACCGGCCATTCCCAAACGTAGACTCGAACCTGTCCGTGCGCCGGATTCTTCCATTCCGCCTCGTCCCCGTGGTGCCTCAGTGTTTTTTTCATACGCAGCCTCTGGCGGATCAGGCTTCCGCGCGAGCGTACTTGTGCCCGCGCGCGTCAACCACATGAACGGCGCATGCCAAACAGGGATCGAAGGAATGAATGGTGCGCAGTAATTCGAGCGGGCGATCCGGATCGGCGACCGGTGTTTTGACCAGTGCTGCTTCGTACGGCCCTCGCTGGCCGCGGGCATCTCGCGGACCTGCATTCCAGGTGGAAGGAACGACAGCCTGATAATTCTTAATGGCCTCGTCTTTGATCTCCACCCAGTGCCCCAACGACCCGCGCGGCGCCTCAAAAAATCCGAAGCCCTGCGCCGTTTTGGGCCATGTCTTCGGATTCCACTTTTCCCCATTGTGAATGCGCACATTGCCGCTCGCCAGATTGTTTCCAAGCTCTTCGATCCAGCCAACGAGACGGTTTGCGAGGAGCTGCGTTTCCAGCGCGCGAGCGGCGACGCGCCCGAGAGTCGAAAACAACGCAGTGGCAGGAGCCTTCAACTTTGCCAGAGTGGCATCGACCAGGGCCTTCACGTCTTGCTGGCCAGAAGCATAAGCGATCAGCAATCGCGCCAACGGCCCGACCTCCATTGGCTGATCTTGATATCGCGGCGCCTTCAGCCAGGAATATTTCTGGTCCACTTCGAGAAATTCGTAAGGCGGTTTTGGCCCCGAATATTTCGGGTTAGTCTCTCCTTCGTACGGATGCTTCGCCACCTGGTCTCCGCCGGAATATTCGTACCAGGAATGCGTCACGTATTCCGTGACATTCGCAGGATCGACCGGGTGAACCTTCGAAAGATCGCGATTCAAGATGATTCCGCGCGGAAGAAAAAAGTCCGCGGAATCCTTGATGGGACCTTGAGGATACCCGCCATAACTCATGTAATTCCCAACGCCCGCACCAAGCTCGAACCAGTCGCGATAAAACCCTGCCACTGCGAGTACGTCGGGGATGTACACCTGATTCACAAAACCGATCGCCGTCTTCGCTACTTCCAGCAGGAAGTCAATTCGTTCAGGATTTATCGTCGCGTCCGGTTCATTCGGATCCATGGCCGTGGACATGCCACCCACAAGAAACGACTGCAGGTGAGGGTTCTTGCCGCCAAGAACCGCGTGAATACGGATAAATTCCTTTTGGAATTGCAGCGCCTCCAGGTAATGCGCGACGGCCATGAGATTTGCTTCCGGCGGAAGATGGTAGGCCGGATGTCCCCAATAACCTGCTCCAAACAAGCTCAGCTGCTTGCTCGCAACCAACGCGCTCACGCGATCTTGGACACCCTTGAAATATTTTTCGCTCGACATCGGCCAATCGGAGATTGATTGCGCGAGCTGCGCCGTCTTCGCAGGGCTGGCCTTTAATGCGGAGACCACGTCCACCCAATCCAACGCATGAAGATGGTAGAAATGGATGACGTGATCCTGGACCGTCTGCGTCGCCGCGATAATATTTCGAATAAGACGCGCATTATCGGGAACTTCGATTCCGAGAGCATCCTCGACGGCATTGACGGAGGCGAGCGCGTGGACCATCGTGCACACGCCGCATATACGCTGCGCCCAAATCCACGCTTCGCGCGGATCACGCCCGCGCAGGATCAGCTCAATTCCGCGAAACATCGTTCCGGAACTCCAGGCGTCCGAGATCATTCCGCCTTCGACTTGCGCTTCAATCCGAAGGTGGCCTTCAATTCGCGTGACTGGATCGACCACTATGCGCGCCATGGGTACCTCCTAAGCTTCGCGAGAATCCTCGGGCTTCTTCGCGTCGTCGCTGGTCTTCGGCCGGATCTTGTCGCGAATGATATTGCCGGCTACTTGCGCAACCATCGCGGCCGCAACCGCTCCAGTGGCCACCCATCCGATTTCATCCGCCGTGACGTCCACTCCAAATCCAGGAACGGAAGGCAGCCGTTTGTAAAATGGCGATTTCGTATCCCAAAAACGGTGTGAAGCGCACGCGATGCAACCGTGTCCAGCCTTTACCGGCCAGCTCGTTCCGTCATTCCAGCGCACCGTGGGGCAGTTGTAGGTTGCTTCAGGGCCTTTGCAGCCCATTTTGTAAAGGCAATATCCTTTGCGGTGGCCCTCATCGCCCCACTCTTCCACAAATCGCCCCGCATCGTAGTGCGCGCGACGCTCACATTGATCGTGAATGATGTTGCCATAAGCGAATAGCGGCCGATTATATTGGTCCAGCGCCGGCATATCGTGGAAGGTCAGATAGTGAGTCAGCACCGCTGCCGTATTCGCCGGATTGTGCGGACAGCCGCCCAGATTGATCACTTTCACTCCGGGGACAGCCTCCTGCAACCCGACGGCTCCCGTTGGATTTGGATTCGCGCGAACCAAACCCCCATCCCAGGCGCAAGCGCCAACAGCGATATTCGCTGCCGAATTCGTGCACACATGCTTCGCGATTTCGAGCGCCGTCCTTCCAGCAATCGTGCAGTAAACCCCTTCGTCTGCCGTCGGGATAGCGCCCTCCACCACGGCAATGTACTCACCCTTGTGTTCGCGCACGACTCTCTCGAGCGCTTCTTCCGCCTGTTTGCCCGCGCCAGCCATGATCAGCTCGTGGTATTCCCACGAAAGCAGCTCCAGCACAAATTCGGCAACGGAGGGATTGCTCGTGCGCAGCATCGATTCCGAGTTGCCCGCGCAATCCTGAAATTCGAGCCACACCAGCACGGGACGTGTTGTTTGGCTGAGCGCTTTTCCGACGGCGGAAACGTAACGAGGTGGCAGCGCGAGCGTGGCGACCATTAAGTTGCAGAATTTCACGAACTCGCGCCGGGACACGCCGCGAGTCTTCAGAGCTAGTGGGAGTGGGCTGTGCAGTGACTTCATGATGCGCACCTCTCGTGCGATTGTCCTCAGTCCGCCATCGTTGAGGTTCTTCCCCGTGGTAGTTTACGTTTTAAAAAACCGGGGGTATAATTGCGCCTTCGCGCTCGTCCGTCTGTGACAGCGGTCACATCAACTCCTACCGCGATCCACTGCGGTAAACCCCTTAAAAGTTTAGCCTTGGAGTCGGCGAGAGAGGGGAGGTCTTAATGAGACTTCCGAGCAAATCAGCCGCCCGCTATTTGGATCAGGATCCCACAGAACATTCCCCCGAGGTTGTGAACATGAGAGGCCAAGCCATGCCCGTGTGCGAGGCTGGACGGCCAGAGCGAAAGCTCATTCAGAGAATTTGTGCGTCTGGTCGTAAGGTGTCATTTGAAAAGGGAACTGCTCTTTTTGAGCAAGGCCAGAAAGCAAGAGGCATTTACCTGATTTTCGAAGGAGCCGCCAGGCTCTCAATGGGATCATCCGGGGGGAGGGCGCTGATTTTGGAATTTGCAGGTGCCGGAAGTATTGTCGGTCTTGCCGAAAACATTCTTGGGATCCCCTACGAAAAAACCGCAGCTAGCACGGAAGCGACGAACGCGTTCTTTCTGCGCCGGGACTCTTTTCTCACGTTGTTGCAGGAAGACGCACATCTTGCCTTCGAAGCCGCGGAACTGCTCAGTGAGCGATTCCTCAAAGTTCTGGGAGAACTGAAAACGATCGGCCTCTCAGAATCTGCTCTCCAGAAACTCGCGGTCTTCGTCTTGGGTCTCAGTTTCACTCAAAAGGAAGATAGGACGCACATACGGCTGCCGGGAGCAAACCAAGAGGACCTTGCGCGGATGATCGGAATTTTCTCGCGAAACGGCCAGCCGCATGCTTTCCCGGCTCAAGGGGGGCAATATCCTGTACTGGACACATCCCGCGCTGGTCATTCAGGATTTGCCAGCTTTGGAGAAAATCGCAAGAGCCGGGCGGGGAAAACCGCTGGCCGAGGGCCGCAAGGCGGCAGTCGGCGGGCGCTGACTTTATATCATCCGGTCCGTTGAGCTGTGACACCGGTCACAGTCACACCCCGCCATCTGTTGTAAAAGTTGGCCTTATCGTGTTCCTGGCGGTATTCCTCGCGGAGGTCCGAAATGAACTTCTGGCGGCACCGAGCAAATTCTGCTCCGCTCGCTTTGCTCGCATTATCGTGCTTTCTCGCCGCGCCGGACCGGGCCCAAAGCGATGCTGCGAGCCTCTATAAAACGAAATGCGCGGTCTGCCATGCCGCAGACGGGAGCGGCAATGCACCTGCTGGCAAGAACCTCGGCGTGCGCGATTTTGCCTCACCCGAAGTACGAAAGGAAACAGATGAGCAACTCGTGGAAATCACTGCCAAAGGCAAAAATAAAATGCCCGGCTACGAGAAAAGCTTGAAAGAAGCGGAGATCAAAAATCTGGTTGCCTATATCCGCGAACTCAGCAAGAAAAAATAGGTGCTTGCGCGAATCCCAGCATGGGAAACATGGATGTGCGGCTCGATTAGGCTTTGATCGACGGAGGTTGCATGTTCGGTCCAATTGGAATTCTTATCGCGTTGATTATTCTGACGATTGTCTTGGTCGCCGTATTTCTCGTGCGTCCTTCCGTTACTGCTGGAACTGGCGGAAAGATTTTGGCATTTATCGCCCTGTGCGCCCTTCCGGCACTTTGCATCGGAGCGGGAATGTTCACGCACATGCAGCGCTCCGAACAAACAAAGTTCTGCATTTCCTGTCATGCCATGGAAAACTACGGGAAAAGCCTATATGTCGACGACCCAAAGTACCTGCCCGCCCAACACTTTCAAAACCACCGCGTGCCGGCCGATACCGCCTGTTATGCCTGCCATGCCGACTACACAATCTACGGCCCTCTAAAAGACAAGCTGGCTGGCGTTACGCGCATCTACATGCAATACATAAGTACCCCGCCGGCGCACATCACCATTCCGGGCGGCTTCAACAATCACCAGTGCTTGCGCTGCCACGGCGGCGCTCGAGACTTCGAAGCCAATCCCGTTCATCAAGCCCTCATGGACACGCTCACTTCAAATCAGATGTCCTGCATTTCCAGCGGCTGCCACGATACCGTTCATAACGCATCCGAAGTAAACAACTTGAAAATGTGGAGGCCCGCACAATGAAACTCGGTGATATTGGAATAAATAAGTTTTTGAGAGTTGCAGGCGTGCTGACCATCCTCGGCTTGATCGTGGAAATAGTCAGTCTCTTGCGCGTTCATCCGCTTATGTTCGCCCTGTTTGCATTCGTGGGCGTGTCTTTAATCGGCCTCGGAATACTTGTTTACTTGGCTTCGCTCGTTTTTGCTGCCGGAGCGTCGCAAAATGCTGGCTCCCCTCGGCGGGAAGGGTAAGTCCTCTCAGGAAGAGAAAACATGCATTTGCTTCGCTGAGGTGGAGCGCCTCAGAACGCAAGCGGGTAGGCTCGATTAGCGAAGGGCTCGTTTTTGAAAAGAAGGCTCGATCGAGGTCAGCGCCGCCGAATCAACAAAACGAGGGCCTTCTCGCGGGGCTAGGATCGGACGCCCGCCGAGACATTCTTCCGATTTTGTGCATTCCGTGCACCGAGCGGAAGGCAGCGCATCCGGTGTCAACCGGGGTTCTGCGCCCAGCCAGTAAAGCCCATTTGCCATTACGCAAAACCCAGTCGCCGCGAACCACACCATAGCTCCGCCAACGAACCCTGTAAATAAAGTCACCCAAGGGCTGTAAACCAGCACGAGGACGGACGCCACGGTGATATTGATTCCCACGAAAAGATAGATGCGCCGCTCCAGATACCACTTGTCCGTCTGCATGAAATAGAGCTTCCAGCGCGTCGATCTCTCCGCCCCCAACATCGGCGTGAAGCCAAACAACCGCAGCACATTGCCGACCGGACAAAATCCCGTAAGAGCAACATTGATCGAAACGATCCCCGTGGCGATGACCCCGAAAATCCACAACCGATTCACGAGCAACGCCATCGCTGTGCTTGCCAGCAGAACCACTCCGGCGATCAGCCAGACGGTCCGTTCGATATACCACCGCTCGGTCGGGACGATGTAAACACCTAAGCGAAGCGCCATGGCCGGAAATCTATCACAACAGAGAGACAATGCAAGGCCGTTCTTGAAGCAAGCATTGATACTGAGAGGCGTTTTGCGTCAATGCCTGCTTCAACGACCCGATCTTATTCCTGCTCTGCCTCGCCTGTGACATGTTCATCGTCGGCAAAGACATGAGCGATGCGAAGACTGCCGACTACGAAATGATTCGCGAGTACATGAAACCGATTCTGAGGTAGAGACGACGGCGGGTATTGAATCGAAGTCGCCGTGACTAAACGAAAGGAGTCAGCACATGAAACGCGAACCTCGATTATTGACGGTCCATCTGGGACATATTGCGCACTGAATCCACAGCGCACATGGATGATAGATGGTGGAGGCACTGCACTGCATTTTGGCAGGGCTCTCGCGCTCACCCGTCACACATACACGACGCTCCTAACTCAAAACAACGAAGACGTGAAAGTCGTGCAAGAGTTATTGCGTCACGCCAACAGCCGGATCACTCTCGATTTGTACGCACAGGCGGGGATGCCGGAGAAACGATTGGCACAGAGCAAGCTTGTACGGATGGTGCTGGACAAGAAGTCGGCAGTTGCTTAATTCCTGGACCAAAATTGGACCAAAATCCCGAAAAGCCGTTGGCTTTTCGGGTGCGTCTTTTTTGATTTGGACCAACGCGGACCATGACAGTTTTCGCCGATTTCTTCTAAGTGCTTGAAAGAAATGGCGGGGACGACGAGACTCGAACTCGCGACCTCTGCCGTGACAGAGCACCTTGATCTGGAAGTTCAAGGACTTACGGGCACTCAAAGGAACGCAAAAGCAAAGCAAGGAAGGGAACTGTTAATGTTCCCGCGCTGTTCCCGGATTCGAGCGTTGGAATTCCGAAACCATCTCGCGGACGGATTGGCTCCGACGCCGAACAGGATTCTGAGGAGAGGGGACAGCAGGGCAACAGGAAGCACTGCTAGACAGCATCACGGTCGCCACCTCTGTTGTCACTTCCTAGAACCCCATTTTCTGGATAGCTTCCGGCTAGCTAAAAATAACCGGTCCACACTGTTTGACACCGTAACTGTCATTGAATCAAACAGTTTGGCCGGTTATTTTCGGCTTAACTGGTCCAATCTGTGCACGCGCTTCAAAATTTAGATTCTGCGAGGTTTAAGCTCGCGCGGGCATCACGATTGGCCAGTTAAGCTGAAAATCTGGACGGAAATTATAATCTGACCCGATGAGCTCGCCCAACGGGCAAGATCACTTCGAAGCCACCACGGGCTTCACGTGATCGTAGTCCGGGTTTTTCCATAGATCACTGCGATGCTCTAGAAATTCGGCGGTCGCCTGGGCCACGTCGTTGCCGTAGTATCTCGCAACGATGTGTATTGCCAGATCAATCCCCGAGGTCAAGCCACCCGCAGTTGCAATTTTGCCATGGTCGACGAAGCGGGTTCCACTTACGAAGCGCACGGCGGGATACGATTTCTGCATGCCCGGTTGGAAATCATGATGCGTAGTAGCCGTTTGGCCGTCGAGAAGTCCATACTCCGCCAGCACCTCGGCGCCGGTGCAGACCGACATCGTCACATCGGCGCTGGCCGAATTAGCGAGCAGCCACGCTTTCTGGGCCGCGGAACGTCCACTTTGGGCGGGAACCACGATAATCTGCGGCTTGGGCGCATTCTCGAAACTATAGTTCGGCACGATGGTCAGTCCATTTGCATCCACCGGCTTCAGCGAATCGGAAACGGTGTAGACCTCGAAAGGCATCACCATGTCGTCGCCGTCGGAAAAATGCCATGGCTTGCCTTTGGTTGTAAGCATGGTGTCGCCAAAGGCCTCCCACGAGCCCGCGATGTCCATGACGTCCACGCCCTTCGATATCAGGATCGCTACCTTGATCTTGCCAGAAGCTGGCGGCTTCAACGGGTGGGCTTGTTGCACTGAAGCCGGTATTTTGTCGGGTGCCTTTGCCTGGCTCAAGACTGCTAGGTTCAGAAACCCCACGGTTGCAACGACCATCCACAGTCCCATATCTGTCCTTCTCATGCGCCCTCCTAAGGAACTACTTGCTATAAGGCAAACTTTAACTCGATAATGAAACGTCCCAAATGACATTAATCCGGCGTTTCAGGACATTGTGGCGGCAGGCCAGCTAAGTCCCAAATCGTCGGAGGAATGTCATTGCAGACATACACCCAAGTTGCTATTTAAATTGGACGAACAACGTGACACCTAAACGTATCGTCATCGTGGGTTACGACGGCCTCACCTCCCTCGACCTGACGGGCCCGCTGGAGGCGTTCAGCATGGCCTTCCTTGAGGACTCGAACGGCAACGCGCAACCCTGTTACAGCGTGACGATTGCCGCACTCGGCGCAAAGACTTTCCGCTCAGAGTCCGGGTTGCGCATGACCGCCGCCTGCTCCCTAAGCTCCTTGCGCCACATGGATACTCTTCTGATTCCTGGCGGCCGTGGCGCTCGTCTCTCGCCCGCTGGTCCTAAGCTGGCGGATTGGATCAGCCGCCGTGCCGGCAGCATTCGTCGAATCGCCTCGGTGTGCACCGGGATTTACGCGCTAGCGCCGACTGGCCTGCTCGACGGGCGGCGAGTGACCACGCACTGGAAATTCGCCGCCCAATTGGCCAGCCGTTTTCCTGCGTTGAAGATGGATGCCGATGCGCTCTACATTCGTGACGGCAAGTTCTACACTTCGGCCGGCGTTACCGCCGGCATCGATCTTTCCTTGGCGCTGATTGAAGAAGACTTCGGACCCCAGGTGGCGCTCGCGGTGGCGCGTGAACTGGTGGTTTACATGAAGCGTCCCGGAGGGCAAGAGCAGTTTTCTGAACCGCTAAAGTTTCAAGTTGCTTCGACGAGCCGCTTTGCCGATCTGGCGGCGTGGATGCTTGGACACCTCAACAAGGATCTTTCCGTTGAGGTGATGGCCGAGCATATGAATCTTTGCCCGCGACAGTTCTCGCGCCGCTTCAGCTTGGAGTTCAATAGTAGTCCGGCGGCTTTTGTCCAGCGCCTCCGGCTTGACGAGGCGCGCAAGCGGCTATCCGCCCCTGGCTGTTCCGTCGAGCGCGTTGCGGACTCGGTCGGCTTTCACGATCCCGACAGTTTTCGCCGCGCCTTTCTACAACGTTTCGGCGTTCCCCCCTCACACTACCGCGGCCGTTTCCTAGCTGGCGCGGAGCGCTAAGCCCCCACTGGGCGTTGCCGGCCGGAAATGGTTTTACCTTATTTATCGGGCAGAGATCGGCCGGTTAAGCCGACAATTCGCCCAGAAGCCTTGAATCCGCCGCTTATTGTTGAATGGTTGCGTTCTGCTCGCGCCTTAAAGATGCCGACCGTTTTTTTTGCGAGCACTAAAGGTCTGACTCGGCGCCTCGCACTTGCGGGAGCCGCATAACCTGAGAAACTGTTCTATTCAGGGATGACTTCGATCGCACTGATCGAGGCATAGTTAACTGCGGGGGTGAAATAAATCTCGATTTTTCCTTGCGGCGTTGGTTCGATGTGCGGAAAGCTTTTGACTAGTGGTTGCGTGCCAGCCTCGCGAAAAATATCAAATCCCTTTAGAAGCATTGCTCCGTCACAAGAAACATCGAACACGCGGCTGCCCACGCCGCCAATGCCGCCATTTTGGACGCCAAACCAATGCTCCATAAAGTAGAGTTTCAGAGTGTATTTGCCACCTGTGACGACAGGCACCGCATAGTGGAAATGCCCAAAGCGATGCCATTCGTACAGCCGGCCATCAGAGACTTTGGACAAATCACCTGCATAGTTGCTAAGACGTCCCCCGGAGAAGTACCGGTCTGGCATCCAAACTTCGCCGGTCGTGTCCCGATACGGAGAGTAGCCGACCACAATCCTGACGGGAAGCATGCGATGCGGGGTGCCTGGCAGAATCTCAACCGCGTTTAGAAACGCCTCGGAGTTGGTAAAGTCCAAATGTATCGTTCCGTCGCTCTCGGGGGTCGCATCTGTGATCACTTTCGTGGTTGCAATATCATCCCCGCCCGCGTCATCCACCACATCGAGGTTGGTAGCAGGCCCTCCATTGATGGAGAACGCCACGTTACGGGTAGCCTCTTGGAGTCCGGACGTTTCGGCAAAGAGGAGGTGCAATTCATAGGTTCCCGGTGTGACCGGGTATTTGCAGTGAAAAATGCCGCGCCGACCGCCAGAAAAAAGAAGCGGATCCTCGGTCCCCTGGATGGTGTGTCCGGATACGGAAAATGGGTTTCCTCCTAAACAAAAATGATCGCTATCCCAGCTAGTACCGCCGCGATCGATGTATGGGGCGGAGGAGTTACCTACGAGTGCTCGAAGAGTTTTCCCGGAGCTATAGACCAGGGGAACAACGGCTTGAGTTTGCAACGAGCTTTCGCGGCCGCTCTTTTGGTCCCATTTCTTCCAAAGAAAAACCGATAATGCTAAGACGGAAATAGTAAAAACTGCGACAACGGGAACAATCCGAGACAATGGCCTGAGCTTAATCCTGGATTTGCTGCCGTTATCTTCTACTCGGATTTTTTCCGGATTTGACTGTTCTAGCCCGAATTTCTCATTCTAAATTGAAAAAGGCTGTTGCTTCATGGCATAACTCTCTTGTCTAGAAAGAAATCCTGCCAAGGAGGAGCAACAGCCTTATGAGCACAGAGTGTAACCAGTTTGTCTTCGTATTTCATCCCCAAAAGCGACGCGAGATCCGGGCGCAGTTTGATGGCGGAGTGATCACCAGCGATGGTGGTGGTCTGCTCTTGCGGGAGGTTGAGAAGCGCATTGGGATCCTGCGCCAGTTTGCCGCCTGCTTCACCGATTATCGGAATCCCGATCTGATCGAACATCCGGTGAAGGAATTGGTGGCCCAGCGAGCTTATGGGCTGGCCCTGGGCTACGAAGATCTGAACGATCACGAGGAGTTGCGAAACGATCCCTTGCTGGCGGTGCTGGTCGAGAAGGCGGATCCCGGCAGCCAAGTGTTAGCCGGAAAGAGCACCCTGAATCGGCTGGAACTGACCAAAGAGACGGCCAGTCGGAAGGAGCGCTACAAAAAGATCGTGCTGGATCATGGAGCCGTGGACCGGCTGCTGGTGGAAGTCTTTCTGCAAGCCCACCGGGAGGAGCCGAAAGAAATCATTTTGGACCTGGACGCCACTGACGATCCGCTGCACGGGAAGCAGGAAGGACGTTTCTTCCATGGCTACTATGGACACTACTGCTACCTGCCGTTGTACATCTTCTGCGGAGAGTTTCTGCTGTGTGCGCGGTTGCGATCGTCGAACATCGATGCGTCGTCGGGGAGTGTTGAGGAACTGGAGCGCATCGTGGCCCAGATTCGTTCCGCGTGGCCCCAGGTGCGTATCGTGGTGCGTGGAGATTCGGGATTTTGCCGCGAGGAGCTGATGGCTTGGTGTGAAGCGAACCGCGTAGAGTACGTGCTGGGACTAGCGAAAAACGAACGTTTGAAGACGGAGATCGCCAAGGAGATGGCGGAGGCGAAAGCGCAGTACCAACAGACCGGACGCGCGACTCGACTGTTCAAAGAGTTCTTCTATCAGACGCTGAAAAGCTGGAGTCGTGCGCGACGCGTGGTGGCCAAGGCCGAGCATCTGGAAAAGGGAGAGAACCCGCGATTCGTAGTGACCTCTCTGAGCGGAGAAGCATGGCCGGCACAGGCGCTGTATGAAGAGCACTACTGCGCCAGAGGGGATATGGAGAATCGGATTAAAGAGCAGCTGATGCTATTCAGTGACCGCACCAGCACGCACTACCTGCGCAGCAATCAACTGCGCTTGTACTTTTCTTCGATCGCCTATGTGTTGTTGCAGATGCTACGGCGACTGGGACTGGCGGGAACGGAGTTGGCCCAGGCGCAGTGCTCCACCATTCGGCTCAAGGTGTTGAAGATTGGCGCGCTGATCCGCATCACGGTGCGCAAGGTGTGGGTTTCGCTGGCTGGGGGCTATCCCCATGTCGAGTTGTTCCGGCAAGTCCATGAAAAGCTGTGCGCCGTGCCCGTAAAGTATTGAAACAGAAAGACTCCGACCACTTTTATTCTGGCTCCTGTCAACCGGTGGTAAGGTGTGCGCCGAAACAGGCTCAGAGAGTAAAAACCTCTCACGCAAAACGAAAAACGGATCAGCTACACATCAACAACCCGCGAAAAAACTCGCAACCCCTTGTTCGAGCACACTTCATTCCTCTTATGCCAGGCTGTGAGAGATGTGGGCTAGTGGCCGAGCTGGAAACTCCAGCTTCTCTTGAGCTACGTCAATTTGGGGGGAGGAAGGCTCATCGAAAGCGTGACCGTTAATAGGCTTGCCCACTTTCGATTCGGCTGCAGCCTCTTCCAGCCCGTTGATATGAATAAACTTGGGAACGTAGTGGCCGGGAGGCAGGCAAATGTGTACACGGTGATCTGCCCCTGCGGTTCGATAGTAATCTTCGAGTCGCTTTCGGAGCGCGTGTGCGGTGACACGCACAATGGTATCCACTTGCGGATCGAAGGATTCGGGACGCCCAAGGGCGTGAACCGCGATGCTATACTCTTTTATCTCGTCAATCGCCCCTTCGAAGTACTTTTCGCAGACAAAAGTTAACAGCCGAACGTGGTTGTTTGCACGCCCGAATACTCCAGACGCAAGAATGCCATCTATCTCAGCCCGCTCGGCCTCAAGCTTGCTGACCTCCGGTTGCACGTAGTCATCCCCTTAAGAATGGTCCCGTCGACTTACCATCCGGTGGTTTGCGCAGAGTATAACGCATTTCTCACGGCAGAGCACCGCACCAAACACTTGAAATCTCATCGACTTAGGTTGGAAGGGGTCGAGCACAGTGATCCACCACGCCGAGACAGCAAATCGGTGGATTCTAACGGTGAATTCACGGTTAGCTAACTTCCCTCGCTAAGGAAATTACTGCTCTACTCCAAGCATCGAGAACTCAGATTCACCGCATTCATGGTGCAGCTTCCTGAACCGCCCTATCGGCGGCCGGTCAGAGAAGCGGAGGCGTTGGAGAGCAAGTGTGCCGCCCGAGGAGTGACCAAAATGATTCTGGCCCGGCAAAAGTGTCTTTCCGTGTCTTTCAGCAGGGGAATTATGAGCCGTCTTCATTTTGCGGCCCTTAGTGGTCTTTTGATTCTCGTCGCGCTCTCAGGGGCAGGCGGATTTGCTTCGGCGCAAGACATTTTCGGGCGCATCTCGGGGACGGCAACGGATTCATCGGGCGCTACAGTGGCCAACGCGAAGGTTACCATCGTCAACGAAGCAACATTGATAAGCCGCGTTGTGATGGCCGATGGGAGTGGGTATTTCGCAGCGGACGAGTTGCCCGCGGGAACGTATAGTGTGACGGGCGAGCGAACTGGGTTCAAAACCACCACAAAAAAGGGCAACGTCTTGTCGGCGGGCGGCCGGTTGACGGTGGACCTGAGTCTGCAAGTCGGCGTGGTGACAGAGACAGTAACGGTGACTGCGAACGGCGATACTGTGAACACGACTTCGGGGGAAATTTCGACGACCATTACGCAGCAGCAAGTGTTGAATCTGGCGTTAAATCAGCGTCACTACGAGTCACTCGTTGGTCTGGTGCCCGGAGCGGCACTGCAAGGTTCGGGGACGAACCCCGCCGCCTTAACGTCCAACTACAATAACAGCGTCGCGGACATCAACGGACAAAGGCTGGACGGGCAAAATTGGAGCGTGGACGGCGGGTTCAACCTAGACTCGGGTTCTAATAACAGCGTGTTCAACCAAGTCGGGATCGATTTCATTCAAGAAGTGGACGTGCAGTCCTCGAACTATGACGCCGAGTTTGGGCGCTCTGCTTCCGCCACGGTAAATGTAGTTACGAAAAGCGGCGGAGATAAATATCACGGCTCGGCTTTTGAATTCGTCCAAAACAATGACTTCAATGCGGAGAATGCCGGCACAAAGCTGACAAATCCGACTGCGAAGGGCTACGCGGCTGTGCCCCCATTTCATTACAACGACTTTGGATGGGACCTTGGCGGCCCTATTCCTTACCTTCAGCATAAGGGCAAGCTGTTTTTCTTTGCAGGGCAGGAATGGAAGAAGTTTCGCGGCGTATACCCTGGATTGACGGCGGCATCTGTGCAGGAGACGTTTCCCACGGCTGCGGAGGCAATGGGAGACTTTACCGACGTCTATAATGGCGGCGCCGGGCTCGTGCTTAAAACGCCTGCCGTGATCCCCGCAAGTTGCGGAGGCGTTCTCTTTACCGCGCCTAACGTCATAAACCCCGCATGTATCACAGGCGACGGGGCAGCCATATCGGCGCTCTATACGTCGGCGGCGAAATTGTCCGTGGGGGGAGCACTGCCAACTTCAACGGCCTCCAACAACACTACGTTTAACCTCGCGAACCCGCTGAACCTGCGCGAGGACATCATTCGTGTGGACGAACATGCCAGCGAGAAGCACAGTTTTTACTTCCGCTACATTCACGATGACGTCAGCATCTACAATCCTTATTCGACATTCGGGGCCGGCGGGGCCGTTCCGGTGGATCCGGACTTGCGCAGCCGTCCCGGATACAACTATCAAATCGGCTGGGTGTGGATGATCCATCCTACGTTGATTAATGAAGTGAAGTTCAATGCGGACTGGCACAAGCAGAGAACTCCACTTCAGGGAACCGCTTGGATGCGATCGAATTACGGTTTTCAATTCATCCCGCCGCTCGGAAACCCTACGACGTTTCCCGATGGCCTTCCGACGATCAGTTTTACGGGCATCACGAATTACCCCACCTCCGGGCCAGCCGGCGTGAATGGGCCAGCGCCAAACTATCTCGCCTCTCCCACAACGGACATTAATCCGGCGGACAATGTGGTCTGGCAAAAGAACAATCACACGATCAAATTTGGCGCGGAGTTCGCGCGAAACCGCAAGACTCAGAACTCGCGCACTAATTTTGACGGGACCATCAATTTCAGCGCCAATGCGGGCACGACCACCGGATCAAATTCAACAGGCGATCCCTTCGCCGACGCGCTCCTCGGTGACTTTAACAGTCTCGGGCAGAGCTCGGCTGTCACCACGGGGCAGTTCCGATTCAATGTTGTGGATGCATACCTTCAAGACACATGGAAGGTTACTCGCAAGCTCAGCTTGGTCCTAGGCGTGCGCTACAGCTACTCGACGCCCACCTATGCCCAAGGCAACAACATGACGAACTTTGATCCATACACTTTCAACACTGGGCTGGACCCATCGTTTACCGGTGGCTTGGCGACCAGCAGCATCAACCCCGCTTCGCCCGGTCTTTGCAGCGGACCGCTCCTTAATGTTATCGGCACTCCGACGCTCACCATCGTGTGCAACGGATTGCAGCGGCCCGGTGGAGTGCCTTTTGATCAGCAGGGCAGGGTTCCTGTGACGTTTACAGATCCCCAGCTCTTAGCTGCTATACCTGGAACTGCATACCGCGGCTTCTACCGGCCGGAGAATCTATGGGCTCCGCGAGTGGGCTTTGCGTATACACCTTTTTCGGACAACAAGATGGTTGTTCGAGGCGGCTTCGGAATTTTCTATGACCATCCGGAAGGCAACGTTCTCGGGAATGGCATCAACTCTCAAGGCTATGTGCCGTGGGCACAGTCCGCCTCAATCTCGGGGACTAACGCCTCACTTTCCGAATACGATTCTGCGCCGGGCGCGGGCACGGTAGCTGCACCATCCACGATCAGCCTAAACGGAGTGGATCCGAATCTCGTAGTCGCCCGCAGCTACCAATACAGCTTTGGAGTACAACGCGAACTGCCGCAAGGCATGCTTTTGCAGGTTGCCTACGTCGGCAATTTGGGACGGCATCTGCTGCGAGCTCCTAGCTTCAACAACGCAAGTTGGACCGACCAGGCATACATCCCCGTTTCCCCGAACCCGAACACACTTGCGTGCCCGGCGGGGATAAATAGCACAGCATTTCAGTGCTCGGCCGCGGGCTTTGCTCCTACGGGACTGTCTAAGGATCAGATTCGGCCCTACTTGGGATATTCCAGCATCAGCATGGCCCTGAGCGATGTGAATTCAAACTACAACGCGTTGCAGGTTAACCTGACGAAGCGCACTGGTATTTTGACTTCCACCATGTCCTATACATATTCGAAGACCATGGGAGACGGCGGTGGCGCAGGTGACGCCTACAACGAAAATCCCGAGCCAGAATGTCCATTTACTTGCCTTGTCAGCGCTGCCGCCAATCCTGTCCTGGTCAACGGTGGAACGAAGGCGGTAGCCGGGGGAACACAGTCGGGCGGCGTGGTGGAGACTTGGAAACAATTCGACTATGGCAAAGTGAGCTTTGATGCGACTCACATCGTGGCCGCCACTTTCACCGTCGAGTCGCCCTGGGGCAAAAATATGACGGGCTTCGAGGGCGGCGTGGTAAGAGGTTGGTCGTTGAGCGCGCTGATGCACTACCAGTCCGGCTCGCCACTCACTGCGACGGGGTCGCAAGCCCTCGGTCTTAACGGTTCCAATGTGTCCAGGCGCGGAGCTTTTGTTGCCGGCCAATCGCTGGCATTCAGCGGTACGTGCGCGAATCCGAAAGCGATCTGCTGGGTCAATCCCGCCGCCTTTGCACTGGGGAGCCCACTAGGCGCGGGTGACGCTTCCATTGGCGACATCATTGGCCCCAACTTTTATGAGTGGGATCTATCGTTGCGGAAGGTTTTCAACCTCCCTTTCAGGGAAGGAATGCGCCTGCAGTTCCAGGCAGATGCGTTTAACGCCTTCAACCGCGTCAACTGGAACAATCCGAACGTCAGCAACGCTGGCTCCTCCACGTTTGGACAGATCACTGGATCCCTGCCGGCCCGCGTACTTCAGTTTGGGGGAAAATTTATTTTCTGATTCCAGGTCTGCCGGGGGTCGATTGCCAACGCGCGAATCGATTCTGGCACTTTTGTGTTTTGTTGGATAAAACTCGCTCATGACTAAACTGCTCCGTTTTTCGGCAATCGCATTGTGCTTTGCTCTAGTACAAACGCGCGGAGCAGCGCAGGTGGCCCCGCTAATTGCGAATGTCGGTGCGCGTCAGACTATCAGCTTGGATGGCCAATGGCAGGCGATCGTGGATCCCTACGATGTGGGCGCCTTCGACTATCGTGACAAGCTGCTGCGGAATAATTCGGCCTTCTTTAAGAATTACAAACCTCAATCCAAGTCTGAACTTGTTGAATATGATTTCGCTGCTTCGGGCCAGCTACATGTGCCAGGGGACTGGAACACGCAGCGCGAGTCGCTGCTGTTTTATGAAGGCAGCGTCTGGTACGAGCGGAATTTCGACTATATAAAATCTCCAAATAAACGGCTGTTTCTTCATTTTGGAGCGTGCAATTACACCGCCGCGGTCTATCTGAACGGGGAAGAGCTCGGCGAGCACGCGGGCGGGTTTACGCCCTTTGATTTCGAAATTACGGACCGTGTCAAAGAACAAGGAAATTTCATCGTCGTCAGGGTCAACGACAAACGAGAAAAAGATCAAGTCCCCACCGATAATACGGATTGGTGGAATTACGGGGGAATTACGCGCCCCGTGACACTGGTGGAAGTTCCAGAAACCTTTGTTCAGGACTATTTGATCCAGCTTCAGAAAGGCTCAAGGCACCAAATCGCGGGCTGGATTCAGCTCAATGGACCAAGACTTCAGCAGACAGTCAGCATTCGCATCCCGGAGACGGGGCTCAGCAAAACATTCCAGACCGACGCACAGGGACGCGTCCAATTTTCCTTTGCGGCTGATCTGACGCTCTGGAGCCCAGAGAATCCCAAACTGTATGGCGTTGAAATCACAAGCGACACAGACAAAGTTGTGGACCGTATCGGCTTTCGCTCAATTGAGGCTCGCGGCACGGATCTCCTCCTCAACGGAAAACCTGTGTTTCTGCGCGGAATCAGCATGCATGAAGAAGCGCCGATGCGCTCGGGCCGCGCCTGGAGCGAGGATGATTCGCGCACCCTCTTGGGGTGGGCCAAAGCGCTGGGGTGTAATTTCGTTCGCCTCGCGCATTATCCTTATGACGAATCCATGTTGCGCATGGCCGACCAAATGGGCGTATTGGTTTGGGCCGAAGCGCCTGTATATTGGACCATTCAGTGGGAAAACCCAAGCACGCTGCAGAATGCGGAAAATCAGCTGCGGGACATGATCACCAGAGACCATAATCGCGCCGCGCTGATCATTTACTCCGTTGGGAACGAGACTCCCGTCAGCGATGCTCGCAATCATTTTCTGCGAGAACTGATTCACGAAGCCCATTCCGCCGACACCACGCGCCTGGTTTCTGCCGCTCTTCAGAGCACCGAAGTCGCAGAGGGAAACCGCGTGGCCATTCACATCAATGATCCCATTGCCGGCGATCTCGACGTTCTCGGCAACAACGAATACATCGGCTGGTACACGCGCCGTCCCGAGGATGCGGATTCCACCGATTGGGTTTCTGCCTACAACAAGCCTCTGATTATGAGCGAATTCGGTGGCGACGCCCTCTATGGATACCACGGCGATGCCGCCACCCGTTGGACCGAGGAATACCAGGAAAATCTCTACCAGCATCAGCTCTCCATGCTGAAGCGCATTTCATTTCTTCGCGGAATGACGCCATGGGTTCTCATGGATTTTCGAAGTCCGCGGCGAACTCTCCCTCGTTTTGAGGATTATTTCAATCGCAAAGGACTTGTCACCAATCTTGGGGAGAAGAAGAAGGCCTTCTTCGTCTTGCAAAACTTTTATCTCCAGTTGCAGAACACTCAGGGACGAAACTAGTCAAGGCGTTTATTTCTCCATCACTGTCCAAGATCACTTCAGAGTACATTTCATCTGGGTTCAACAGTCTCCCTAGGATTGCTTCCTTAGAGCATTTCTAATTTAAGTACATACATATCCGGAGGAGGCAAAATGGTTTGCGCATTCGCTCGGTGTGACGGTGTTGAGGACTTCGCCGATTTCCTTCCCTAGCTCTTCGGTGGATCGTTTGGCGGCTTTGCGGAGCAGCGTCTTGAGCTTTGAGAAGAGCTTTTCGATGGGATTCAGATCGGGCGAATAGGGCGGCAAATAGTGCGTCTTGGCGCCGACCGCGATAATGGCTTGTTGGACCCCGTCCACTTTGTGGCTGCTGAGGTTATCGAGGATGACGAGGTCTCCTGTTTGGAGTGTGGGACACAGGAACTGTTCCACCCAGGCCAGGAACAGCTCACCGTCCATGGGCCCGTCGACGACCATCGGAGCGGTCACTCGATGGTGGCGCAGGCCAGCGACAAAGGTCGTCGTTTGCCAACCGCCCAGAGGCGCCGAACCCAGGCATCGGCAACCCTTGGGAGCGCGCCCATAGCTCCGTGTCATGTTGGTCGCGGCCCAGGTTTCATCGATAAATACCAGCTTTTCGACGTCCATCGCCGGCTGCGCTTCACTCCATGCGCGCCGCGCTGCTTGCACGTCCTCGCGCTCTTGCTCGCTGGCGTGCAGCGTTTTTTTTGAACGTCAGATTCCACTTGTTCAACTGATGCCAAAGTGCGCCGATTTTGATCACCACACCCTGCGACGCCAACCGCTCTTGCAACTCGGCAAGAGTCAGTCCCGGCGCAGCGGCGATCCAGCCGCGCAAAGCGGACTCCGCTTCCTCCAACCGAGACCGGCGATGGCCGCCGATCGGAAAACTGTTGCGTACTCCGGTTTCTTGCTCGCGGTCGCGCACTTGGTAGACATAGAAGCGGCTGACCTCAAAGCGGCGCGCGATCGCCGAAGGGCCCTCTCCCCGGGACAAAGCTCGCAGCACACGATCACGCAAATCCTGTGAATAAGATTGCATCCACACCTCCCTCGAACCCACAGGAGGATTATCGCACAAAATGTAGATATTTAAATTAGAAATGCTCTAGTGACGGACGACCCGGAAGTTATTAGCCTGAATTCCTAAATTGAATTGCACTGTTTTGCCCTAAGTCGGTTAAGTTTCAGTTGGTTGAAAGAAACGCCGAGGAGGACAAAACAGTGCACTGGCAAATTACCGCTCTTTGGGGCGGAAAAAAAGTGGAATTACGCGAAACCCAGCGAGCCGTCACCCCCTTCGGTGGGCTGGTGGTGTTCTTGGAGTTTCTGCGACATGTTGGCTATCGCGAGGCCGTGAGCAAGTATCTACCGTTTCGTCTTACTTCCCCCAATGCCATCGATCCGGTGGAGACATTCACGGCTTTCTTACTCTCGGTGGTAGCCGGAGCGCGGCGCTTCGCACATACAAGTTTGCTGCGTGCCGACGTGGCCTTGCACGCCGTGCTGGGGATCTCGCGCTTTCCGGTCGATGACACCATTCGCAACCTTTTCAAACGCTTCGGTCAGGGACAGTGCCAGCGTTTTTTCTCCGGCTTGTGGAGTTGGCAGCTGGAGCGGCTTCCGGGATGTTCGCCGGGATATAGTCTGGATTTGGATTCCACGGTGTTCGAGCGCTACGGGCGGCAGCAGGGTGCGTTGCGCGGACCGAACCCGCGCAAGCATGGGCGGCCCTCGCATCATCCCCTGGTGGCGGTGCTGGCCGAGTCGCACTTTCTGCTGCACGGCTGGTTGCGGAGCGGGGACTGTGGCACGGCCCGTGGCGTAGTGGAATTTCTCAAGGAAGCCCTGGCGCTGTTGCCGGAAAAACATGCCCTTCGCGTGGTGCGCGCCGACGCCGGCTTTTTTGACCAGCAATTACTGGGTTTTCTCGAGCAGCGTGGGTTGTCTTACATCATCGTGGCACGGCTGACGCTCTGGCTGAAGCGCGAGGCCGCACGCATCACCACGTGGCGCGCGCTGGACGCAAATTACGCTGCGGGTGAATTCCATTTGCAACTTTTCGGCTGGGACCGCCCACGCCGCTTCGTGGTGATCCGCGAGCGGCTGCGTGCCGAGCGCCCCTCGCTGGGAAGAAAACTGCTCGATGTTCCCGGCTACACCTTCCGCATCTTCGTCAGTAATCTCGCGCTCCCGCCGGAAGAGCTCTGGCGCGACTATAACCACCGGGCGGACATGGAAAATCGCATCGCCGAATTGAAACACGATTTGGGCGCCGATGATTTTTGTATGCAGGAGTTCTTCGCCACCGAAGCAGCCTTCCGCAGCATCCTGCTACTGTTCAATCTGCTTGGAGAATTCCAGCGCGCTAGTGGCTGTAAAACCTAT
>CAWJJR010000024.1:0-29752 GCA_963843265.1 uncultured Acidobacteriota bacterium
AACGCGGTTCAGGGGTTCAGGGGCAGCGCGAACGCCCTCCCCGAAAACGTGAACGCTCAGCGACGCAATTTTTATTTAAAAC
This sequence comes from uncultured Acidobacteriota bacterium, assembly GCA_963843265.1. GTDB lineage: Bacteria > Acidobacteriota > Terriglobia > Acidiferrales > UBA7541 > Acidiferrum. The sequence continues at coordinate 83 of CAWJJR010000024.1, forward strand.
TGCGCCGACATCTAGCCAACCTTATCTGTGGTGATCCGCCCATTCGGCGGCTTCCTTGAGCTCGCGATCTGCGGCATCGATGAGGTCCTTCGCCTTGGCTGCGTGACCGCCCAGCTCGTCCTTATTCTCTCTCTGAGCTTCGTCTACTTTTCCATAGGCCTGCTGAAGGTGATGCTGCGCTTCTGCGAGATTCGGATGCCGGTGTGAATCAATGTTGACGACCGGCCCTTCAGCAAGCGCGTAACCGCAGCAAACGAGTCCAACTACGAAAACGCCGCCCGGCACGAGATTCTTGGCCTTCCTGAGCAGTATCTCCCCAGCGGATTCTTCGAGTCGTAATGTGATGCCAAAGAGTTTGTCAAGGCCGCGTGAGATGATTGTGTTCGATAGAGCAGGATGTCAGGGAGAAAAAGAGGGCTCTGCGACACGTCGATGGCAACATAATTGAGAAGTCGCTGCAACCGCGAGACGGATGGACTTAGCGAGCCGAAGCGGCGGAAATAGCGGGATGGTAGTGGCCGGGCACCGCGCGCATGGCGATGGCCAGGCGGTTCCAGGCGTTGATGGTGGACGCCACGGAAGTGAGATCCACAATTTCCTTTTCGCTGAAATATATGCGGACGTCTTCGTAGACCGAATCAGGAACGTGCGTCTGGGGGAGATGCGAGAGTGACGGCTTCGGTCCATGCGAGGGCGGCACGCTCACGATCAGTGTAAAAGGGAGTTTCGCGCCAGGCGTCGAGCTCGTAGAGGCGCTGCTCGGTTTTGCCAGGTAGATGTAATTTTGGAAATGCATGTCAATGCAGTAGGCGCAGCCATTGATTTGAGAAGCGCGCATTTTCAAAAGGTGAATGAGGCCCTGATCGAGGCCGCATTGAAGGTATTTTTCGAGCGCAGCCATCGCCTTTTGCGCTTCTGGATCGTATTTTGTGCATCAATCCTTGTCATGTGAGTCCCCCCTTCGTTCAAATAGCGAAGTCTTCTTCGGCGGGAAGCTGCTCCGCGCGATCGAGACGCAGCTCCCCGAGTCCTTTGAATAGACGATCAAAGACAAAGTGCGGGTGCCTCAAAAAAAACAAGAGGGACAACACTGGACGGCCAATTTGGCTGCGATTAGCGGCGAGCGCGATCCTTGCGAACGGCTTCATCGATGAGGGCATCGAGCTCTCTGCGAGTAAGAGAGACGTGCGCACCGGAAGATTCGCCGCTGTCGCAGGTTTCCGGGAGCTCGGCGCCTCCGCCCGGGGGAGGGCTGACAAAATACCGCGCGCGCGCAGCCATCAGCTTGGCGACTTCGCGGCCCGAGAGAAGGACAGAGTCGCCGGCGAATTCCGCAGCCAGAACGATTTTGGCAAAATGTTCGATGGTTTCCATACGGAAAAAAGCGGTTAAGAGATCGGGGCCGCAAGTGACCGCACCATGGTTGGCCAAAAGAAGCGCGTCATAGTGCGGGACGAAGGGCTCCATCGCGTCGCTGAGCTCCGGCGTGCCTGGAGTCGCATATCGCACAAGCGGAATTTGTCCGAGGCCGATAATGACTTCCGGCAAGAGGGCCTGATTCAAGGACCGGCCGGCAGCCGCAAACCCGGTGGCCGTGGGCGGATGAGCGTGGCAGATTGCATTCACATCGGGGCGCATGCGATAGAAAAGCAGATGCATGGCGATTTCAGAAGAGAACTTGCGCTCACCCGCGAGTTGGCGGCCCTCAAGGTTCGTAATTACCAAATCTTGTGGCTCGAGCATCCCTTTGTTCATACAGGTGGGCGTTGTGAGAATCCGGTCCTCGTCGAGACGCACGGAGATATTGCCTTCGCACGCAACGATAAACCCGCGGTCGTACATCCATTTGCCGACTTTGCAGATTTCGAGGCGGTGCTGCTGTTCGCTTTTTTGGTGGGTGGGCCAGAGCGAGTTAGTGTTCACTGCAGACACTCCTTCCGCGCCCGAAATTTCGGTCGGCTGTTTCGCCGCCCCCATGAAAACAAACTACCAGTTCCCGCACCAGCGGAAACCCGTGGCGCACTGTACCGCACTATGCGTAAATACCGCGCAACTTTAGCGCGCTGGCCACGCGGTCAATCGCCAGCATATAGGCGGCAATGCGATTGTTGACTTTATGTGCCTCGGCATACCGGACCACGCCGTCAAACGCGCTTTCCATGACGTCGAGCAGCCGTTCATTAACTTCGCTCTCGCGCCAGAAGAAGCCTTGTCGGTCCTGGACCCATTCGAAATAGCTGACGGTGACGCCTCCGGCGTTGCCGAGAATATCGGGCACGGTGAAGATGCCCTTGGAATCGACGATAGCGTCGGCCTGCCAGGTGGTCGGACCATTGGCGCCTTCGCAGAGAATCTTCGCTTGAACCTGGTGGGCGTTTTTTTCAGTGATTTGATTCTCGATGGCGGCTGGAATAGCGATCTCACAGGGCTGGAAAAGAATATCGCGCGCGGACATTTCGTCCCGCCACCAGGAAAATCCGGCAAGGGTTTCTTCTGTGTGTAAACCCAATCGATCACCTTAGGAACGTCGAAGCCCTTTTCGTTGTAAAGGCCGCCGCCGACATCAGCGAGGCCAATAATCTTGTAGCCGGCCTCTTGCATGAGCTGCGCGGCAAGCGAGCCGACATTCCCGAATCCTTGAACCACCACGCGGCAACCCTGTTTATTCATGCCGAGCTTAGCCAGAGCTTTGTCGCAGCAAATTATGACGCCGCGACCAGTGGCCTCGCGTCTCCCGGCCGAACCCCCGAGTTCGATGGGCTTGCCGGTGACTACGGCCGTGGTGGCTTCGCCGACGTGCATGGAATAGGTGTCCATGACCCAGGCCATAGTCTGCTCACCGCTGCCGATGTCCGGTGCGGGAACGTCGCGTTCGGGGCCGAGCCAATCGGCAAGTTCGGCAGTGTAGCGTCGCGTGAGACGTTCCAATTCGCCTCTCGAGAGCTTGCGCGGATCACAGATGATGCCGCCCTTGGCGCCGCCGAAAGGGATATTCACAACCGCACACTTCCAGGTCATCCACGTGGCGAGCGCGCGGACTTCATCGAGCGAAACATCAGGATCAAATCGGATGCCGCCTTTTCCGGGGCCGCGAACGGTGGAGTGGAGGACGCGATAGCCGGTGAAAACTTCGAGTTGGCCATTGTCCATGCCGACGGGTATGTAAAGCGTGATTTCCTTTTTGGGGTATTTCAAATAGCGGTAAAGGCCCTGTTCGAGACCGAGTTTTTGCGCGGCAACTTCGAAACGCGCTTCGGCATTCTGGTAGACATTCATTTCTTCGGGTACGGGGGCTTGCGGCATGCGGAACTCTCCTTTGAGGCGCGGCGGCAGTGAAATCAATCAAGAATACGCACTTCGGCCTGTGAAGAGAGCTCAGGACCGACATGCAGTTGCTAGGCCAAGAGAGATGGTTGGCAGGCTACCCCAATGCTGGAATTGCGAATCGACCGACCTGCCAGACTCGCTTTTGGCCGGGCCGCCAGTATACGAACCTGCTCGGCTGGCTGCAAGAGAGGCTGGTCCTGGGTATGCAAAGGGCAAGGAAGAAATATCTGCGTCGCCAACAATGTGCGCACGAACGGCTCTGCTATAATCCGGGCAAATTCTTGCGGCATGCGAGCTTCCCGGAGACGAAGAATGAAACGATCTTTGCTCGTCCTACTAGGATTCTTGTGGTCGGTTGCGCCTCAGGCAGTCTTCGCGCAAACGCCCTCCGATTTGCTTTCGGATTTGACAAGGCCGCATGACTACATTTTGAAGCGCATCTCGAGCTACGACCGCACGGGAGGCAACGACGACTACCGGCCGCTTGCCCCGGGAGCAACGCTTACGTTGCTGGATGAAGCAGGGCCGGGCGAGATTTCACACGTTTGGATCACCATCGCGAGCGATGAGAGATTTCACCTTAAGAAAATGGTGCTGCGGATGTATTGGGACGGCGAGAGCTCGCCCAGCGTGGAGTCTCCGGTTGGAGATTTTTTCGGGCTGGGGCTGGGGCAGTACATCCTTTATCAGTCTGTGCCTCTCTCGGTGGGAGGAGACAAGGCTCTGAATTGCTTTTTTCCGATGCCCTTCCAAAAGCATGCGCGCATCACGCTGACGAACGAGGGGAAGGAACGTGCGGAAGCAATCTATTGGAACATCGATCTGAAGGCTTATAAATCGGCGCTGCCGGCGGATACGCTCTATTTTCACGCGCAGTACCGGCAGGCCGTGCCTAACAAGGCGTTCCCCGATAACAAGATCAATTTAGACGGAAAAGAGAATTATGTTTGGATGGAAGCGACAGGGCGGGGACACTTCGCAGGAGTCACGATGTCGGTTATCGAAAATCAGGATGGTTGGTGGGGCGAAGGCGACGACATGTTTTTTGTGGACGGCGAGAAGCTGCCATCGATAAACGGTACGGGCTCGGAAGACTATTTTCTTGGCGCCTGGGATTTTGGAGGGAAGTCCTTCGCCTACGGGCTATATGGAGCGCCCGTTGTCGGCGCGGAACTGCAGGGCGGGCGATGGTCGGTTTACCGCTTCCATTTGGACTCGCCGATTACGTTTACGAAATCACTGCGCGCAACGATTGAACATGGCCACGCAAACGATCGCGGAGACAACTATTGCTCGGTTGCGTATTGGTATCAGACCGAACCGCATGAGCAATTTCCTATGCTTCCAGGAGTGGAGATGCGGATCCCGCGCGTCTTTCCTGTCTCAAACCCTCAATAATGATGTGGGCGTGTCTACTTTTGCAGAACGGCGCTCGAGAAGCCCAGGAGCAATGAAGCCAAGCAAATTATGGCATGCGGAACTGCAGTGTGACTGTTAGGTGCATCGAAACGGGTTTGCCATCAAGCGATGCCGGTTGGTATTTCCATTGTTTAAGCGCGTCCTTCGCGGCTTGATGCAGCAGCGTTGGGCCGGAAATGACTTTCATGGTGGTGACGCGTCCGCTGGCATCGATGAGTGCGTCAATGACCACGTCGCCGGTCACGTGTTGATTCTTGGCCATGATCGGATAAACCGGAGCCGCTTCACTGAGCAATCTGGCTGGCTTCACATCGCCGCCTATAGGAAGCGGAACTTCGGGAGCTGCGGGCTGCTTTTCAGATCCCGCGGCGAGTCCGGAGGCAATTCCGTCGGAATTTGCGTTTGTGCTGTTCGTGGAAATTGTTGGAGCGACAACCTGCTCGTCTTGCGCGGTTTCCGGACGATTCACAGTTGGAGTGGCCAAGTGAACTTCACCGAGGGCGGGTTTCTTGATCTCAGGTTGTGGTGCTGGTCTGGAAATCCGCTCCGTGGCTGCGGCGGGAATGGTTGAGGCAGAGCCACGCGCATCGTCGCGGATGACTGGAGCACGCAGCCCAGAGTTCGGGGATTGCTGTAGCCGCTCGCTGGTTGCGGGAGCGCTCGAAATGGGGCCCTCGTTCGAACGGGAAGTTGTTTCGGGGGCATTTTGCGTCGCTGGCTGCGAAGTTGCAGGCACCGTAGCCGTTGCAATCGATGAAATGTTTGCCTCCGCACGGGTGGGCGCGGACGTCCCTCGCGAGGAGTTTGTTGGATGATATAGATACCACCCGCCTCCTGCTGCAAGCAGAAGCCCCGCGGCAATCGCTCCGAAGAGGAGTCCTTTGCGCGAGCCGCCGGCAGAACCCTCGTGCTGGGCCACTTCTTCGTCCAGCGGGAGTAAGTTGCCGATCGTGGGCAGCTCGACTTCAGGAGCGCTTACCGTTTCGGCCACAGGAACGGGCTTCGCGGAATGTTCTTCATGCGCAGCAATTTCGGCGGCATGCTTGCTTTTTTCCTTCTCCAGCGATTCATGCGCCGGCGTAGAAGCGGCTGCGTTGCGCGCCAGCGGCTCGAGCCACGATGGAATCTTCACCTCTTCCGTATCCAAAGAGGATTTGATCGGAGGAGGAAGTGATTTTGCGGGCGGTACAACTTTCGCGGAAACCGGCTCCGTTTTTGCCATTTCGAAAACTTTCGCGGCTATTCCCGATACGGCCTTTGGATCGGGCCCGGGCGGCGCGGGTGTGGCGGCTGACGCCGCGCTAAAGAGCAGGGAAGAGAGTTGCTCCTGAAGACGCGCGGCTTGCAGTTTCAGCTCCTCACTGGAATTTTCGGCCGTGTCCTCTGCAGACTTCTGTTTGCTCTCTGATGAAACCGGCGGAGCGGGCAGTGTCGCCGGGTTCAGACCTGGCAGCGCTTCCGGCGGGCTGAGCAAGCTTGCAAGGGAAGAAGTCAACCCAGCGGACATTGAAGGCGCGGGAATTGCCGGTGGTTCAGGGATCTTCGTCACTAGGGGTGCCGAGGCAGAGGCGGAAGGCGCTTGGGTGGGGGTCGCAACTGGACTCATAGGGAAGGGCACGACTGTCTTGGGCTCGGTGGCCCGGGCCTGCACTCCGGAAGCCACAACCGGAGGAGCCGGGGTCGTGTGGAGTTCGGACGTATTCGGCGTGGCGCTCACGGCAGGACTCGGAGCTTTAGGTGCGACGGAGATCGGAGCGACCGCAACGCTTTTCGTGGCAACCGGCGTGGCCGGAGCAGGTGTGTGTCCGCCGATTCGGTCGCCGGGAAACCGCATCCCCCAGAAACCAACGACCGACTCCGTAAATTCTAGTTCCACGTAACCGCTGACGTTCTTGTAATTTTTCGATTTGACGACCTGGCAAACCACTTCCTTTTTCGTTTTCTCGTTGGTTAGAAAGAGCAATTGGCCCGCTGCAACAGGCGATCCCAGCCGAATTACTGCACCGTTTCCGAAGACGAGGACGGTCTTCGTGGTCTCAGAAAATGGTTCGCGTTTGTCGCTCCCCTCGACGGGACGAGCGCCGTTTACCGTAACGGGCACTTCCAAAGCAACGGGTTGCGGTTTGCTGGTTCTGTCCTCCAGCCGAGAGTCCGTGGCCGAAGCTGGCGCACCCGCAGTCTGAGGTGCGACGGTCAGGACTTCGTTTTCTTTGGTGAATGGCGCCATAGGATGCTCACTTGGTACGCGGAATTTTCGCTCTGCCCGTGTAAAAACAGGGCAATCCCCGAATACCTGGATCTTCTGCCGCGATGAAGCAGTGCAGCCATAGTACGTGCGTACCGACGTGGAAACACCTGTACTGAAGGACAGCCGTGTTGAGGGTGGAACCTGCTCTAACGACTCAGTGGCGGGCGAAATTGCTCGTCAATTTCAACCTGATACCCCGTGACCATTTTGTTGCTCTCGTTGGCCATGCCGATGATTGCTTGCAACTCCTTGAACATGGCGTCTGTCATGCCCTTTTTGAAGGCAGAAGCGGTGTGCGAAGCGATGCAGTAATGGCAGTTGTTGGTCACGCTGACAGCGACATAGATGAGTTCCTTTGTGAGGGGATCGAGCGCGCCGGGAGCCATGATTTGCTTTATGTCTGCCCACGTGCGTTTCAATGTGGCCGGGTCATGCGCGATGGCCTTCCAGAAATTGTTGATCCGATCGGTCTTGCGAGTGGCCATGATGTCGTCGTAGATCGCTCGAACTTCAGGGCTTGCGTCTTTGTATTCGATCAATCCAAATGTCGACATGGTTTCTCCAGAAATGGGCTCCCCAAGATTTGAACGAAAAAAGCTTTTGAAAGCGTTAACAGGAAGCAGCCGTCGCCGCCAGCCACGTCAGTGTACTCGCAATCGATTATCGTCATTCTTCAATGCGAAACGCTTCCCTTACGGTTCGGACTCGAGGAGGACAGAAATTCTTCGAGCAGCAGCCGCGCAATGCGCCGCGGATTATGCCGGATGACGCCATTCTCCTCGATCAAGTTGTCGAGTATGACTCGGTAGCCGAGCTTCTGAAGTTCTGGCAGATCGATGGCAACTTGTTCCGCACCCTGGCGGCGATAACGCTTGGCCACTTCCGGCCCGACCGCCCGTCGGTTGGCGACAACCCAATCCACACGCAAGCGCGGCGTGTGCTGCCGAATCGCGCGAAGATGATCCGCCAGAGAATAAGCAGAGGTTTCCCCCGGCTGCGTCATCAGATTGGCGATGTATACTCGCGGAGCCTCAGACTTGGCGATCGCGGCAGCAATTTCCGGAATGAGAAGATTCGGCAGAATGCTGGTGTAAAGTGAACCGGGACCAAGAAGAATCAAGTCGGCTTCGCGAAGAGCGTCGATGACCGCAGGGAACGGCGGAACGCGGCCGGGAGACAGCGAAAGTTTTTCAATCGGCGAACGGCTGGCGGTGATGTTTGTTTCCCCTCGCACAGTGCGGCCGTTGGCCAGCTTCGCGACGAGGTGCACGTTGGAAAGCGTCGAAGGGAAGATTCGTCCGCGAATGGCGAGTACTTTGCTGCTGACGCGCACCGCCTCCGCAAAATCCCCGGTGACATGCGTAAGCGCTGCCAGGAAAAGATTGCCGAAATTGTGGCCAGTCAGGCCGCGTCCGGCATGAAACCGGTATTGAAACAGCCGGCTGAGAAGTGCTTCGTCTTTCGAGAGCGCGACCATGCAATTGCGGATGTCGCCCGGCGGAAGCACCCGGTTTTCGCGCCGAAGACGCCCAGAGCTCCCGCCGTCATCCGTGACAGTAACGATAGCAGTGAGCTCGGAAATAGGCCGATCTGAATTGGGATGCTCGTCGCTGCGACGAACAACATATTCCTTTAGGCCGCGTAACAGGGTGGAAAGGCCGGTGCCCCCGCCAAGAGCCACGACGCGGAAGCCGCGAGAGAGGGCCTTCGGTTTGTGAGCGTTTTTCTTCACCGGATGTCGTAGTGAAACTGGGACTAATTGCGTTTCACTCGAAGGAGTTCCCCAAAACAGAACTTTGCTCTCAGCTTTAGGCCTGCGTTGGAACTCTTTTCAGCTGAGCTGGAATCCGCGGGCGTGTGCTTCCGCTGGGCGTAATTGAATCCGCGCTCAAGAGAATTAAGTCACCAAGACTCAGCCGGCGGTGCCGTCTTTCTCCGGATAGAGAAGTTCTGTGAAACGAGGATCTTCCTGGAGGAAAGCGAAGTCTTCATCGTTGCGCGCGTGGTAGCGGTTTTCCGCACGAAGCTCGATAGCTACCTTGAGATTCGCCAAAGCCGAATCCGCTTCGCCGGTCAGGCAGTCGAGAGCGGCAAGAGCATAGTGAATATAATCCGATTTTGGCGAAGCTTTGCGCGCTTTCAGCAAACTTTCGCGGGCGTCGTCCCAGCGGCCGATATTCATCATCGCTACGCCGCGCTGGTAATGCTCATCGGCAGTGCGCGGATTCTGCTCCGCGCTCGGTTTCATGCGCTGTTCGGCGATGCGCAGGTGCATGCGCGCACGGTCGGCCAGTCCCTGACTGGGTCCTTCGAGAACTTTTTCCAACTCCTGCTTGGCACGCGCGAATTTTTGCTGGTGGAAGAAGGCAAGCGCTTCATCATATATTTTGAGCTGCGCCTGTACCCGAGGATCGACTAGCTCGACGCCTCCCCGTTGAGGCGGCGGAGGAGGAGGTAAGTTCTTCTTTTTCTGTGAGTTGGAGTGGCTATGTGCGGCGCTTTTGCCCTGTCCGGATGTTCCCGAAGTCGCCTTGCGCGCTTTTGCCATGAAGCGCATCGTAACAGAGCAAACGTGCGGCGTCAACGAGTGGAAGTTCGATTGCGGGAAGATAAATGAGTTACCTCCCAGCGGCACGGAGCGAAAAAAGAGCATCGAAATTAGAGCGTTTTCGCGGAAACTATAAGTAAGTTATGCGACACCGGGCAGGCTCAACCGGAAGGCTGGCCTGCTAGCACCGCGTATGCTATAAGTTTGTGGCCGAATTCTGGTTAGGATCAAGTGCCTTTCATCAATTTTCCTGCGCGCGAAATTAACTGCAAGCTCGTTTACTACGGTCCAGGTCTGGGCGGAAAAACCGCCAACCTACAGTGGGTCTACGACCACACCGGCCAGAACCAGAAGGGCAAAATGGTGTCCCTGGCCACGGAAACGGACCGCACTCTGTTCTTCGATTTTCTTCCCCTGGATCTTGGAACTGTTCGTGGCTTCAAGACGCGCTTCCATCTTTACACCGTTCCCGGCCAGGTTTTCTATGAAGCCAGCCGCAAGCTCATCCTCAAAGGCGCGGACGGCGTCGTCTTCGTCGCCGATTCCCAGGAAGAACGTCTCGACGCCAATTTCGAGACCATGGAAAACCTGCAAGAACACCTGAAAGAGCACAACCTGAATTTCGACACGATTCCTTACGTCCTGCAACTAAACAAGCGCGATTTGCCGAACGCCATGTCCGTGCCGGAACTGACGAAGCAACTCCAGAAAAAAGGCGAGCCGGTTCTTGAAGGCGTGGCCATCCAAGGAATCGGCGTATTCGAGACGCTGAAAGAAGTAGCGAAGCTGGTTCTCGCCGAACTGAAAAAGGGCGGGTGACCGCCGTTAGTATAGTCGGAACGTCACTTCCACTGGCACGAGCACCGAGACTGGTTTTCCATCCTCCCCGGTGGCTGGCCTAAACCTCCACTGGCTTATCGATTTGACCGCCTGTTCATTCATTCCGAATGGCAATCCTTTAAGCACCCGGATATCAGCCGCGCGACCATCTTCCGTGACTGTCGCCTCTAACACGACACTGCCATTTATTTTTGCCTTTCGCCCTTCGTTTGTATACAACGGCACTGGACAGTAAATACACTGCGGAACACTGACACCGTTCACCCCAGCTCTCGCAATCGTTGAACCCCGCGCAGCAGTCATTGCCTGGATTTGGCGCTCCGAATCGTACGCTTCAAGAGGCGCGAGACTACTCTGTGGATCCGAAATTGAAATATCAATAGCCTCCTCCGAGACGGCCTTCTCGTTGGACACATTTAACAGCTCAATTAGTAGGTCGGGATGGTCGCCGTGCTGCTCGATGCTACCGATAAGTACTGCATTGGCTTGGAGCTGGCTCCCAAGCCAGCGAGCAGCGTTCCAATCTTTTAAGAGATTCGACGGAATATGCTCGCGCACCAAGTACTCCCGAAGTAGGTCCCGACTCACGACTTGAATGCCGTTCCCTTGAGCGAGCAGCTCCGCAGACATGGAATCGGCCAGTTGAATGCCTAGCCGAGATGTGGAACCTGAGGGGCCGATAAAATTCGCGACCAGGATGGTGCAACGATGGGGATAACATTTGGCCTTACTTGCCCTTTTTAGGATGCGCCCGGCAAGGGCATTCAGGTCGGCACGATAGGCCGCCTCTGGAGCGGTCTGTTGGTCTTGTCCGCATGCCGCTCCGCAGAAAAACAGGGAAAGAACCACCGCAAGGCGAGCTCCACGAGGGTTGGCACAAAATCGCAACATTTTTTGAAGTTTAACACAAAGGCACTTACTGCGGGCTTCGAATTAGGCTGCCCAATGAACGTCGGGCGGAGGAAATTCTCCCAGCACCACCTTGGAAACCGCATCTGCTTCAATAAAGCTGAAATTCGATATCGACAGGGACGCGAACCGAAACGGACCTGCCAACTAATTTTGCGGGCTTGAACTTCCATTTCTTCACTGCTTCAATCGCCTGTTCCGCCAACGAAAACGGTGCACCTTTCAGCACCTCCACCGATTCGACCCCGCCTTCCTTCGTAACGATCAATGAAAGCTCAACGGTCCCGCGATATTTCGCCTCACGAGCAAGTTCCGTGTAATCAGGGCTCGGACAAAAAACGCAAACGGGTAGTGAAACACCGTTCAGTCCGGGCTGAAGGATGCCAGGCTCGACTTGTATGGTCTCGGGCGCGCGCGCGAACGAAATTGCCGGTTGCTTCTGAAGATCCAGCAACGCCAGTGTTAACGGTAGCTGCGCGTCGCCACTCCAATCATTTCCAAGGCCGTCCAGTCGCAAACTGAGTCGCATTTGCTGATTTGCTTCCGTCTCGATGGTTCCCCTCACCACCCCGGAGCCTCCCAAGGATCGCGCCAGAGTCAGACAGACTGCTTCGCTTTGCAAATCATCGAGCCCCATCCAATTCTCTTTCAAGTAAGCGCTGAATGCACCGCGGTCTTCTACTTGGAACCCGGAAGCGAAACCGGAAAGAGACTGCGCGAAATCGTCAGCAAGGACGCTACCAAGTTTTGAAAATTGACTGCCGCCTGCGTTGGGAAAATCGATCACAAAAACCTTTGGAAGAGCTGGATCGATTTTGGATTGCCGTATTTGTTCGGCCACGTGGGAAGCGAGCGAATCCATCTGGACTTGCGCAGCGCGCGGCAACGCCGGCGGAGGATCCTGTGCCGCAACAGTCGTGCTGAGGAACAAACACGCCAGCAACCCCGCGATCAAAGCCCCGGCCGCGCCCAAGATGGGGCCGAAGACACCAAGGCACACAACAGAAAAGGACTCTTTTAGCAAAGGGGCCCGCATTTTCTGAGTTGAACTCGACGTTCCTACAACAGATTGAGGTACACCCCCACCCAAGCTTAGAGACGCACTATGAGCCCCAAACGTTGCTTGGGTTAGGCGAAGTTGGCGAGAGCTGCGGACTCAGAATCGAAGGTGGGAATGGCTTCGATGAGCCGCGTGACGGTCAGTGCATCGCGCACACGTCCAGGCCTGCAGATAAGCCGCAGCGCCCCGCCCTCGCGTGTCAGCCGTATGGAACTACGCACGAGCGAGGAGATGCCGGAGCTATCGATCTGAGGAACACCGTTCAGATCAACTACTACCTTACGCGCTCCGCCCTTCACAACGGATTCGAGAGCCTGATGCAACTGGTCGCTCGGCTCTCCAATCGTCAAGCGCCCGCGCACATCGAGAATCGAAACGCTTCCAGACTCTCGTACCGTGATTTCCACCGGGAGATGCTCGGTCATAGTACTTCGCTCGAAAACCTCATCGCTGCTCTGCGGCATCGTCCGCCCGGCCAAAGCGGAAGGGACGGCGGCTTCGCGGCCAGCAGGCATTATACGATGGCCGCGCGCCCTGGCAAGGAGGGCCTACAAAGAATTGCCCCGGCGAAGTCGAACCGGTCCCTCTCCAGCTAATCCCGGTGTGCTTGTGCCCGATGAATCTGAAAAATGAATAGAGCGAATGCAAATTTCTAAAGTGAATGCGGCACAGCCACGCGTATAATCCAGTCCGAAAAAGTCGTGGGGCAGTGTCGGTATCTGTAATTGGGCCCGGACGAACCGGGAAGAATCCATACGCAACGGAGCGGACCTATTTATGAAGCGCCTCGGCTGGAAGTGTTGTTTGTTCTTGTCCATGGTGCTCACCGGTGTGCCCCTCCTTGCTCGCCAAACTTCCGCCCCTTCTTCAAACGGTTCTCCCGCAACGACTTCCAGCGCAACGCAGGCCGCCACTTCTGAAATTCCTAAGGCTGTAAGTGAAAAGCTCAAAGAGCTCGATCAGCGCGTGACGGCCGCGCAATCCGCCGGGGATAACGCCTGGATGCTGGTGAGCGCGGCGCTCGTGCTGCTGATGACCGGCCCCGGACTCGCGCTGTTTTACGGTGGACTCGTCCGGCGAAAAAATACTCTCGCAATTATGATGCAGAGCTTCTTATTGATGGCCTTGATCAGCGTGATGTGGGCTCTGGTGGGGTACAGCCTATGTTTCGGCGGCAACGGCCCCGTGATCGGTGGATTCGAGCACGCCTTCTTGCGTGGCGTCGGCGCCGACCCGAATCCCGATTACGCGGGAACGATTCCGCAAGCGACCTTCATGATTTATCAGCTCATGTTCGCGATCATCACGCCCGCCCTGATCACCGGCGCCACGGCCGAGCGCATGAAGTTCAGCGGCACAGTGCTCTTCCTCGCGCTTTGGTTTCTAGTGGTTTACGCTCCCCTCGCCCATATGGTCTGGGGTAAGGGCGGGTTTCTAAACGCCTCCCTCGGCGGAAAATTTCCCACTCTAGACTTCGCCGGCGGCACGGTCGTGCATATCAGCTCGGGAGTCTCAGCATTAGTCTGCGCACTTTACCTCGGCAAGCGCACGGGTTACCCCAAACAGCCCATGCCTCCCCATTCCTTGGTACTGAGCTTCATCGGCGCATGCCTCCTCTGGGTTGGCTGGTTTGGCTTTAACGCGGGAAGCGCGCTGGCTGCCAGTTCTCTTGCAACCAGCGCCTTTGTAGCCACGCACATGGCCACCGCCGCCGCTGCGATCAGCTGGAGCGTGGCGGAATGGTTCAAAAACGGTCGCGCCAGCGCACTCGGCGCGATTTCTGGCGCAGTCGCGGGCCTCGTGGCCATCACGCCGGCCGCCGGTTTCGTCGCACCGATGCCCGCCCTCGCCATCGGCTTCATCGCCGGCCTGGTCTGCTACGTGATGGTCACCAAAGTGAAGTCGATCTTCGGCTATGACGATGCCCTCGATGCCTTTGGCGTCCACGGTATCGGTGGCACTGTCGGCGCTCTCTTGACGGGTGTGTTTGCGCAACAAATCATCAATCCGATTTTTGGCGCAGGCAAACCCGTCGGCGGCCTCGACGGCCACTGGGGGCAACTCGGCAACCAACTCGTGGGTATATTGACCGCTTGGGGCTTTGCGTTGGTGGGGACACTTGTTCTGCTGAAAATAACGGATATCATTACCGGCGTGCGTGTCAGTGAATCGGACGAGATCGAAGGGCTGGACATCACGCAGCACGGTGAAGAAGCCTACAACCTCGAGTCCTGAAAATAGAATGCATGGCAGCGTCACGCATAGGGCGGAGCAGAAACTTTCATGATGAAAATTGAGGCAATCATTCAGCCGTCCCGGTTTGATTCCGTGAAAGATGCCTTGCGTGAAATCGGCATCGAGGGCATGACCGTCACCGAAGTGCGCGGCCATGGCCGCCAAAAAGGCCACACCGAGGTCTACCGCGGCCGCGAGTACACCGTGGACCTCCTGCCCAAGCTCAAACTCGAAATGGTCCTGCCCGATCCGCTCGTACAGCGCGCCGTGGACACAATTCTCAAGACCGCCAAGACAGGCAAGATTGGCGACGGTAAAATATTTCTATCACGGGTTGAGGAAGCTATCCGGATCCGTAACGAGGAGCGCGGCGAAAACGCCCTTTAAATCAAGTGACCACCGCTGCTCGTCCAGGCCTTGATCCGGCAAACCGGCCCGCAAAAAACATGCAAGGTTCTTTAACTCCCTTGTCCGTCCTTGGCCCGCAAACCGAGGACGAACGACAACGCATCCGGCAGAATTTTGAAGCGGGCGGAAGCGCGCAGGAAACGCTTCTCGCGCTTTGTGATCTCGCCGATCGCATGGCTCAGCAAATCTTCGGCGAAGTTTTGCGCGTCAACAACGCGCAGCCGCAGGGCCTCGGCCTCATCGCCCTCGGTGGTTATGGCCGCCGTCTCCTTTTCCCCTACTCGGATCTCGATATTCTTTTTCTTTTCGGCAATGAAAAAGCCGAAGCCGAATTCCGCCCTCTTATCGCGGATTTCGCCCGCACTTTGTGGGATCTCGGTTTTCGCGTAAGCTCCGCCGGCCGTACCCTCGAAGAATGCAAACGCATCGAGGAAGACAACGCCGAATTTCACCTCGCCCTTCTGGATCGCAGGTTTCTAGCGGGCGATGAAGAACTCTTCGACCGTTTCACCAAAAAGATCCTCGTTGGTCCCGAAAAACAAGCGCGTCCCTTCATGCTCGCGGAACTTACCAAGCTCACCAAAGAGCGACACGCCCGTTATGGCAACACAATTTATCATTTGGAGCCGAACGTCAAAGACGCGCCCGGTGGCCTGCGCGACTACCAGGCCGCAACCTGGCTCCGCCAAATCGCTAATGGCCAAAAAGACGGCCTCAAGAACAGCGCCGTCGAAGAGGAATTGGCCGCCAACGCCGTTGGCTTTCTCAGCGCCATTCGCTGTTTCCTGCATTACAGCAACGGTCGCAACGACAATACCCTCACTTACGAACTCCAATCCGCCGCCGCCGAGCGCTCGCTCGGTATCCCCAGCCAGCCGTCATCTGGGACACAGCGCAGCCCCGAAGAATGGATGCGGCTCTATTTCCGCCAAGCCCGCATTCTCAACCGCCTTCTCCTTCGTTACATCGAGCAAAAGCCTTCCGTCCAGCCCTCGTTGCGGGAACGATTCCTGAACGCAGCGCGCGGTGCACGCAATGAAATCGGCAAAGGGAAGCCTTTTGCCGTACGCGATGGTCTGCTCGAAGTCATCGATGAGGCCGCCCTCTCTGATCGCCAGGTAACCTTCGCCCTTTTCATCGAGGCCGCGAGAACCGGCGTTCCTCTCAGCCGCGAAGCCGAACGCGCCATCTTCTACATCCTGAAACATCCCGAGCTTCCCCAGAAAAACACCGAAGTGAATTGGTCCACGCTCCGAGAAATTCTCGCCGCCGATTTTCCTGGTATGGCGCTCCGCCCCATGCAGCGCCTCTCCCTCCTGATGGAAGTCCTCCCCGAATTTAAAGCCATTGACTCCCTCGTGGTCCGCGATTTTTATCACCGTTACACCGTCGACGAACACTCTCTCCGTACCATCGAGCATCTCCAGGAACTCGCCGACCCGCCCGATGAACGCGCCTCTCATTTCCAGCAGCTTTGGAAAACCGTCGAACGCCGCGATCTCCTGATTCTCGCTCTCCTTCTGCACGATGTTGGCAAGGGCATGGCCGTCGAAAATCACATCACCGGTAGCCTCGAAGCCCTCGAGAGCGCCGCAAAGCGTCTCCAGCTCTCGGAATACGAAACCTCCGAAATCCAGTTCTTGATCGAGCATCACCTGGACATGTCCGCCACCGTCCAGCGCCGCGACATTTTCGATCCGGCGACGGTCTCCGCTTTCGCACAGACCGTCGCAACACAAGAGCGCCTCCAACGACTCTGCCTAATGACCTACGCGGACATCCACGCCGTAAATCCCGAAGCCCTAACGCCCTGGAAAGCTGAAATGTTGTGGCAGCTTTTTGTGGCGACCTCGAATTACTTCAGCCGCACGATCGACCGCGACCGCCTGCATGTTTCCGACGAACTGTCCCTCCTCGAACAAGTCAGCGCCCAGGCTGGCGGCGCGAACAAAAAAGAAGTCGAGCGCTTCCTCGAGGGTTTCCCCCGCCGTTATCGAGCCGTTCACTCCGCCGAGGAAATCGCCGCTCACTTTCAGCTTTATCGCAAATTAGGCGCCGAGCCCGTGCAAACCGAAGTGAAAGCCCGCCATCATTCCTTCTCCCTAACCTTGTTGACCCCCGACCGTCCCGCGCTCTTCGCCACTATCTCTGGCGTCTTAGCCGGTTGGGGCATGAATATCGTCAAGGCCGATGCTTTCGCCAACGCTGCCGGCATCGTGCTGGACACCTTTCAATTTGTCGACCTGCACCACACCCTCGAGCTGAATCCCGGCGAAGTCGCCCGCCTGCAGAAAAGCCTCGCCGACACCGTCAGCGGCAAAGCGCCTCTCGAGCCGCTTCTCAAAGGCCGCGAAAGCGCCAGCAAAGCGCGCCCGCCCAAAGTTACAGTCGAAACGCGCATCAATTACGACGACGCATCCTCGGCGCAAAGCACTCTGCTCGAAATCATGGCCCAGGATCGTCCCGGCCTGCTCTACGACGTCGGCTCCGCCCTCGCCCGTCTCGGTTGCAACATCGACGTCGCTCTCATCGACACCGAAGGCCAAAAAGCCATCGACGTCTTCTACCTCACCGAACGCGGCAATAAGCTGGCTCAACCCAAGCAGGAACTGCTGCGGGAAGTTCTGCAAAGCACCCTCGGGTAAGTTAATCGCATTTTTGGACTGACCAAGGTCGTTTTTTGCAATTTCTAAGACCTATTCTCGGGAATAGAAACAGAAAAATCACTCAGCCGACCGACCCTTGCTTCTGCGCTTTGGACAAGGCTATAGACTACGAGAAATTATTCTCCGGCATCGCACGGACGGCTCACGAACGATCGCGAAGAGGTTCCCCGTTCCGCCGAACTAAGCCTTCAGTTGGTTTACTTTTTCAAGGTACGGATGAAGCCGACAAGTTCCTTAATCTCATCAGGCTTTAGACTCTTGCTGTAGCCTGGCATTTTGTTTTTTCCGTCGCTGATGATTGTCGTGAGTTCCGCGTCGCTCTGCTTCTGCACGTCTGCGGAACCCAGATCCCGAATCTTATACATTTTGCCCATGCCAGTGTCGCCTTTGCCGTCCGCGCCATGACAAGCCGCACATTTTGCCTTGAAAAGCGCGCCTCCATCGGCTCGCACGCCCGCTGGCCACACCAAAACGCCGAAGGATGCGGCTAGAAAAAGAGCAAGCACTCCTCCGCCGGCACGTCCTGTGTATCGGTTCATCGTTCCTCCTATTGCACCCTCGGTGCAAAATATAAAAAACCTCGGGAGATGCTCTCCGGGAGAACTCTCCCTCAATCAAAGCCACAGTATCAAGCCTACCGCTGGTGCTTCGGCCGATTCTCAGTCCCTCGCCGGGCCGCTCTCTATCTGTCTGATATACAAAACCAAACCGACTAGCGTAATCAATATGAAAATTACTGCAACCCCGAGTCCCTTTCTACGATAATCCCGCTCGGAGAGCGCATCTTTTCCCGCTTGCAACTCTTTCGCTGCGATTTTCAGTCCGGCCTGAACATCCTTGTCGATCAGTTCGGGCTGAAAGCTGTGAATCGTCACGCGCGCTTTCGTCAGAGAATCCCGCGCTTGGTCCTCTTGAAGGCGTGCTTCGCTTACTTCCATCCCGGAAGATTCAGCAACATTCAGCAGCCCATCAGCCGATTTTATGGACTCATCCAATTCAGTTAGGCCTGCAAGGATGCTTGCCCGGGCTCGATCGCCATCATCTCCCGCCGTGTGGCACTGCACGCACACTCCCAGAGGACCTGTACCCAGCTTCGCGTCCGTGGGATGGGCGATCGCATGATTGCTATGGCATACCACGCATCCCGGAAGCCCGGCAGCTTGGAAAGCCGCCTTGTGCGGGCTCTTTTCATACAACTGCGCCTGGAAGACATGACAGTTCGAGCAAACATTTTTGACCGAATCAACCCCCGGCGGGGCCGCGCCGTGATTGCCATGGCAAGTAGTGCAAGTCGGAGCGGTCAGATCTCCGCGCGCCACCATCGCCTCGTAATGCACGCTGGTTCGGTAGTTTGCAAACTGGTCTGTAGGAATGCCGTACGGTTTCATGTAGGCGGCATCGGCATGGCAGCGTGCGCAGGTTTGCGCCACATTTGTCGGGTAAACTTTGGAACGCGGATCGCTCGGCGGGCGCAAGTCATGCACCCCGTGGCAATCAATGCACACAGCGACTTTCGTATCGCCTTTGGCCAGCAGCTTCCCATGGACGCTGGTCTGATATTGGCTGAACTGATCGGTCCGCAGACCGGGATTGTACTGCTTCATCAAAGTCGCGTCGCCATGGCACCGTCCGCAGAGAGCCGGAATTTGGCTGCGTTCGATCTTTCCTCGAAACCCGGCCGCTTTGCTCATGGCGTCCATATCGGCCTTGGTTGGATCGCCTCCGTGGCAACTCGCGCAAGTCAATCCCTTTTGCGCGTGGATGTCTTGTGAAAATTGTGCGTCGGTCACTTGGAGCGGAGGATCCAGCACGCCATGGCAGTCCAGGCAAGTATTCGCCGTTTGTGCGCGGCTCCCGAAAGCTAGCGCGCACAGCGCGATACACAGAAGCAGGACGCGCCAAGTCATTTTATTTTGCAAGATAGCCATAAATCGTCATCGCCACGATGTAGCACAGGGCAAACACGCCCGCTCCCCGAATCAGCAGCCCGCCGCGTTTCTCCCGCCGTCCTTCGAGAAACGGCAGCAATACCCAAATCGCCCCGCGAGCCCAAAAGCCAATATCCCCAGAAGTTCGCCATCGATATGAAGAATCTTCGACGGAATGAACTTCAGCGTCTGAAACATGAACATGAAAAACCACTCCGGACGAATCCCTGCTGGAGCAGCTCCAAATGGATCCGCCTTTGTTCCCAACCCCCAGGGCAACAAAGCTGCCAGCGCGCCAAGCACCCCCAGCGCGACGTACCACGCCATGACTTCCCGCAACAAAAAATTCGGCAGAAACTTCATCTCTCGCACAGCGGACGGATTCACGTTCACATTGGCTTGGACGCCGGGTGGCAGGCTCATCCCAAATTTCTGGACCAACGCCAGATGAATCAGAATCAGAAACGCCGTCAATCCTGGCAGGATCGCCACGTGAATTCCAAAAAAGCGCGTCAGCGTGGCCCCGGTCACTTCTTCGCCGCCGCGAAGGAACACCATCATCGGATGGCCGACTAACGGCACCTGCCCCGCGATTGCCGTTCCCACCTTGGTGGCAAAAAAGGCCAGGGTATTCCATGGAAGCAGGTAGCCGCTGAAGCCGAACCCAAGAACCAGAAAGAGAAGGATCATGCCGCTGACCCACGTTAGTTCCCGCGGCTTGCGATAGGCGCGCAGGAAAAGAACACTGAACATGTGCGCAAAGGCTGTAAATATCATCAGATTCGCGGCCCAGGAATGGATGGACCGTATCAGCCACCCGAATTGCACCCGCGTCATGATGTACTGCACGCTTTCGAAGGCTTCGTTGGCGCTTGGCCGGTAATACAAAAGCAGCAGGATGCCGGTGCACACCTGGATTCCGAAGAGAAAAAGCGTGATGCCGCCCAGGAAATACCAGTAAGAGAGCTTGTGAATAGGAACCGTTTTGTGGCGCAGCGGCTCGGTCAGTTTCGCCCAGTCGAAACGTTCATCGATCCAGTCGTGTATATGCTTGAACAGCTGCACCTCATGCTCCCCGCATCCGGGTCACGATGATTTCGTCGCCGCGAACATTCACTTGAAAATTTTCCAGAGGTCGGGGAGGAGGACCAGAAATATTTCGCCCGTCTAGGCCATATGTGCCATTGTGGCAAGGACACCAGATTTCGTGCATGTCGCTCCGGTACTGAACCGTGCAGCCGAGATGAGTGCAAACCGCGGATACGGCGTGGTATTCGCCTTCAGTCGTGAGCAGCAGTAGAGCAGGGCGGCTGCCGAAGCGGAAGATTTTCCAACCATTCGGTTTGAGATCCCCAACCTTGGCGGCCACAACTTCGTCTTGGCCCAGATTAGCAACAGCCGGAGGCACCAGATATTTCATCACGGGATACAAGAAGGAGACGACAGAAGCCAGCACTCCCCCGCCAAGCAAAACCTCAACGAGGCGGCGCCTTGCAGGCCGAATCGGTGGAAAGTCGTCGGTAGCCATGAGAATAGGAAGTGTGTCTTCGAACGCCGCGCCCTTCCGCGGCAAATCAGTGCTTCTTTGCCAGTTCTCTGACGAAGCCGACCAGCTTCGTGATCTGCTCCTTGCTCAGCTTAGTCTCGTAAGAGGGCATCTTGTTTTTGCCTTTGGTGATAATTTGCGTCAGCTCGGCGTCGCTCAGTTTTTGGACATCTTCGGAATGCAGGTCCGGAATCTTAAGCGCCTGCCCCATCGGCGTCTTGCCCGTCGCATCGGCTCCATGGCACATCGCGCATTTGGCCTTGAAGAGGCTTTCTCCCGTTTCTTGTGCTCTAGCTGCCGATCCGGGGAACAAAATCAACCCCAATATCCCAACACTCAATATCAGTTTCTTCCCGCCATATCTGATCACTCCGGCCCCCAGTCTTAGTTACTGCCAACAAATCGTGCGGCGGCTTCCTATTCAGAATGAATACCTCAATGAGAACGTCGCATTGTTGCCGTTAAAGTCCTGCAAAGGAATCGCCGCAAGCCCGAACGGGCTCGTGTTTCCACCCTGGTTGAACCCGTAGTAGTTCCACGCCATTTTGTAGGTGAATCCGCCGCCCATATCGATGGCAATCGATACGAACGGCCGCTGATAGTTGAAATTGTTCGTGCCGGTTGGCGTGAGAGGGTTCAGGAAAATCGTGTTGCCGCGCACGAAGCTGCCGTTATAGCCCGTCATCGTGGTCACGCGCTTCATCACTTTCCAGATCACCGTGGCGTGGGCAAAGTGATCCGTGCTGGCGTATGTCTCAAGCGCTCCTAGCGGCGCAGAAGCGCCCGCAATCGGGCACGCCGTCCCGGTCGGCAACTCGGGCACGCCCGGAGGAAACGCCGAAGCAACCACAGTGGCGGGCGGTGGCGCGGGATTTGCCGAAGTTTGGGAGTAGGCGAAGCAGATCAACGACTGGGTAAACACGTTCCAGTAGTTATAGCCGAAATCCACGGATAGCCGCGGGCTCGCCGTCAACATGGTCGCGAAGCTGTAGGAGCGGTCATGCTCCAGGTTGTTGACCTGGTAGACGTTGTCGCGGTTTTCATGAATCTCCACCGCTCCGTCGATGTTTGCCCACGGCCGCGGTTTGTACTCCGCATGAATCTTGTACGACTGTACTTGCCGGGGATCGATCCGCGCGAACGACTGGTCGTTATAGCCAAACTCAAAATTGCCCGTGATGCGCAGGGCGTCGATGGGACGCGCCACAAACCCTGCCAGCAGCGCTTGTGTGTTAATAATCGTCAAATTCCGCGACGTGTCGTTCCCCGCGTCGGGAATCGGGTTCGTAGGCGAGCCTTCCACAATCGCGCCGGCATACGGCCCGGTTGTCAAAAGCGTGCAAGCGGCGGGCAAAACACCTGCAACCAGGGCGCAATCACCGCGCGCTGCGAGATAATTGTTCGCCGCCGTCCCAGCCGTGCCACCCGGGAAATAGTATTCGCCTGTGTCGTAAGTCGCGTCCTCACTGGCGATCGTCCGGTTTTCGTAGAAGTAGCCGATGTGCGCGCTATATCGCGGCGTGAAATCGTACTCAAGTTCGAGTGTATTTGACTTGATGTTCTGTGCCAGAAACTGCGAGGCGATCTCATTGGTCAAATCGGCTGCCGAGCTTGTTGAATGCTGCGGACAAGTTGCTTGGTTGTAATGGCCTGCGGCCGTGCAGTTCGCCGGATCGAACACCCCGGGTGACAACAACAGACCCACTACACCCGGCCCCGGCGAGGGTGTTCCGTACACCGCGGTATCAAGCGTGTCCCACACACCCGGAATGCGCCAGTTGTCATACCGGAAGAAGTCCAAAATCCGCAGTTTGTTGGTGATTGCGTACACGCCCGACCAATCCCCGTTCACCGAGACGCGCTTGGCGTTCGCCGGGCCGCCAGTCGTGCTTCCGCGTTCTGCGGAGCGCGACGTATATCCGTTCACCGTCTCAAGGAAATCCGGGATTTTGTTGTTGCTTGAGCTGTAGCCAAACGAGCCGGACATCTCGAAGTTCTTGAAGTAGTTTGATTGGAAGCGGAGCCTCTCCGTGGGCATAAAATTTCGCGGATTGCCTACCTGGCTGTAAGACAAATACGCGTTGCAGGTCGGAGTCGCGGTGTTGGTAGTGTCGGCGACAATCGGTGTCGCGCAAGGCAGCGCCTCCGCAGTCGTTTGCGTGCTCCAAATGTTTCCCAAATCTACCGGCGTTCCGGCCGGTGTTCCTTGCCCGGCAACGGTTCCCAGCACGTATCCGAAATTGCCGGGATTGACCGCCGGGTTGTCCAGAATTTGGTTATCCTGCTTGAAGTAGCTCAGAAACTCGTCAAACGAAATTGTCGTGCGAGGCAGGATCCGAACATCAACCCCCATGCGATAGGCGTTGGTCGTGTAATTATAATTCGCATCGAACGCTGATATCGTTCCACTGTCTGTCGAGATCGAACCCGGGCCCAGGTTACGGACGCGCGAATACCCCACTCGGAATCGCACCTTCGAAGTGGGCAGCAACGTCAGGTCATAGTCCTGCATCCGCCGCGTGAGATACAGGCTATCAACGGACGTGGTCTGCGCCACGGATGGCTTAGAACAATACGCCGGGGCCCCCTGCGGGAAGGCTGTGGTAGGTGGTCCCACGTAACATCCCGTCGTTATTGACCCAGCAGGGTTTAGCGCGGCGGGGTTCAGGGGGTTCGCGAAGAGGTTATAGTCCCAAAAATTCTTGTCGCGGCGAAACAGCACCCGGAAGTCGTACCATTTGTTCTTTTCGATGCGCAGCCGCGAGACGTTGTTTGGATCACCGCCATACCCAAAGTTGCTGAACGTCAACGTGTCAAAAAACAACCCGTGGTGATCGAGCGACCTCATCTGTACGTCGTAATCAAAAAGACGCAAGCCGGAGCCGAGGTTTTCGAACGTATTGTACGTGTCCATGTTGCCGTTGATGTTGCTTGAGCGGTAACCAAACTCAAGTGTCTGGTGAATGTTGTAGCCGCCCGAATTGATGCCTTTGGATTGTTCGGTGTCGTCCTGGGCGCAAGCTGCCGGCGGAAGAAAAAGCGCCACGATGGCAATAACGAAGACGAAAGGAATTGCGTGAACTCCCCGGTGGCCTTTCATGGCTTTTCTCCATTTCCGTTCGGAAACTCTATTTCGGGCTTCCCTGCCTTGTCTTTATCCGAGATGGATTTCATGCCGGCTCCTATTTAAAGAACGTCGCGTCGAAGTTGGAGCCGTGGATTTGCGCGTGACAGAGCACGCAAGACTGGAAAAAGCTTGCCTGGTTGTGGAACGAGGGAGCCCCAGGCGCCCCGCTAAAGCTGGACGTCGTGTGGCACTGCAAACACAGCAGGTTGACGTTGCTTACCTTCAGCATGTGTGGATTCGGCCCGCCGTGGACCAGGTGGCATGTCTGACAGCCATCCGTCTTCACCGGCTGGTGCTCGAAAACAAACGGCCCTTGCTTGTCGGTGTGGCACTTGAAGCAGATTTCGCTCTGCGTCGAGGAGGTCCGCACCTGATTGGGCTTCACCGTGCCATGCGGATTATGGCAGTCGGTGCACTGCACCAGCCCTTCATTCACCCTATGATGGAACGGCATCTCGAACTGCGCTTTTTGCTGCAGATGGCATGTGTAGCAAAGCTCTGGCTGCGACTTGATGAGCAAAAAATTCGCTTCTTTCGCGTGGTGCGGCGAGTGGCACGAAATGCAGCTCACATCATTCTTCGTGTGGATCGAGTTGATTACATTCATGTGCTCCGTGCTGCTGGCGTGGCAAACCAGGCACCGCGAGTTGATTTCCTGTGTCGATGCTTTCTCGAACGTGAAGATTTTGGTCTTGTCCCCGCCTCCGTCCACGTGTGCTTTGCCCGGACCATGGCACCCTTCGCAGCCATGAAATCCCGGACCGTTCTTCGTGTCCATAGTGGTCACAAAGTGCGGCGAATTTTCGTAACGATCGTAGAACCCCTTGGCTGGCATGTCCGCGTGGCAGGTCTTGCAGGTCTCCGTGCCCACGTAAAGAGAGGGATCGGTGGGGGGCTTATACGTTTCTTGATCCGCTTTGTTTCCCGCACTGTGTCGCTTGGGTTGCCCGCCAAAGGAAACCACGGCAACTACGAAAAAGAGCAGGAGACCGATCAGAAAAACTATCCTCGGCTTCTTCCGCTGAACTCCCATCTTCACCCCTCCACTCACTCACCCACTAGCTAGACCCCTACAGTTTTGCGAATCTACTGCAAGCCTCATTCCGCGTCTGTGACTGCCATCACAAGGCTTCTGAACCGCTTAACGCTAGTAACATTCCGCTCTGGTTCCGAGCAGCAGTGAGTTTTATGTGCCATTTTGATGTCAGTGCAATGACTCAGGCCCAGAATGGAATTGAGCGTTGCCATGGCTCACACACTTGCTGAACCGTTTGTCTGCTGCTCCCACTCGCAGGGCTCGGCAGGACAAGAGCAAGGCTCTCGCGCCTTCCCAATTCGGCGGCATTGTTGCCTGACGGCTGGTTTTCGTCTGTGCAATACAGCACACCCGGATGTGAGCAAAGTCACAGATACTGAATATCCGCCGGTCAAGACTAAGCACGAATCGGGTGAAAGCGGACTTTGGGCGCCGCGAGATGCGTTTTCCACGCTGCCGAGACGTAGAGCCAAAAATGAAGGCAACCTTCTCGTATCCGGCGGCCTTGGCAAAAGCTCTAACAGCGAAGACGACAACCAGACTTCTTGGTTGAGATAAAATTCTATCGAAGGAGAAAACATCATGCCATCCACTTCAGGAACAGGATCGGCGCAGGCTGCTCTTCCGCAGCCGCTCTCCCCAGAAGAGTTGCGCAAAGTTCATGCCTATTGGCGTGCCGCGAACTATCTCTCCGTGGGACAAATCTATCTGTTGGCTAATCCGCTGCTGCGCGAACCGCTGCGCCTCGAACACATTAAGCCGAGGTTGTTAGGACACTGGGGCACGACGCCGGGACAAAATTTCATCTATGCTCACCTCAATCGCGTAATCAAAAAGCGCCACTTGAGCGTGATTTACGTTGCCGGCCCGGGGCATGGCGGCCCGGCGCTCGTCGCGAACACCTATTTGGAAGGAACTTACAGCGAACTCCATCCGCACATCCCGCAAACCGAAGACGGCATGCGGAAATTGTTCAAGCAATTCTCCTTCCCCGGCGGCATTCCGAGCCACGTCGCGCCGGAAACTCCCGGTTCGATTCATGAAGGCGGCGAACTCGGGTACTCTCTCGCCCACGCCTATGGCGCGGTGTTTGATAATCCCGATTTGCTGGTTTGCTGCGTCGTCGGCGACGGCGAGGCTGAAACGGGACCTCTCGCGGCGAGCTGGCATTGCAACAAATTTCTCAATCCTGTGCGCGACGGCGCGGTTCTTCCGATTCTTGCATTTGAACGGCTACAAGATTGCAAACCCAACTGTGCTTGCCCGCCTGTCGGATGAAAAGCTCACCCAGCTGTTTTCCGGCTACGGCTACAAGCCTCATTTCGTCGATGGCCACGATCCGCAAGCGATGCATCAATTGATGGCGCAAACGATGGAAGCGGTGCTCGACGAAATTCACGCCATCCAGCATCGACGCGCGAAGCGAAAAAGGGACCGGGTTGCCGACGTGGCCGATGATCGTTATGCGCACGCCAAAGGGATGGACGGGACCCAAAGTCGTCGATGGCAAACCTGTAGAGGGAACCTGGAGAGCACACCAAGTTCCGATCGCGGACTTTGCCAAGAAACCAGCGCACCTCAAGCAGCTCGAAGAATGGATGAGAAGCTACAAGCCGGAAGAGTTGTTCGACAAAGCGGGCAAGCTCGTGCCCGAACTCGCGGAACTCGCGCCAGCGGGCGACCGGCGCATGGGAGCCAATCCGCACGCAAACGGCGGCATTTTGCTCCGGGAACTTGCGATGCCGGATTTTCGCGAGTACGCCGTAAAAGTGAGCAAACCGGGGACGGAAAACGCGGAGGCAACGCGCGTTCTCGGACATCTCTTGCGCGACGTGATGCGGCTCAATGAAGGCGCAAAGAATTTTCGCGTCTTCGGTCCGGACGAAACTGCTTCTAACCGGCTCGAAGCTCTGTACGAAGCGACCGACAAGGATTTCATGGAGCCGATCCTGGCGACTGATGAGTTCTTGTCGCCGGACGGGCGCGTCGTGGAAGTGCTCAGCGAACATCTCTGCCAGGGCTGGCTCGAAGGATACCTCTTGACCGGGCGGCACGGATTTTTCTCTTGTTACGAAGCGTTTATTCACATCGTGGATTCCATGTTCAACCAGCACGCGAAATGGCTGAAGGTGACGCGAGGCATACCGTGGCGCCGGCCGATTGCTTCGCTGAATTATCTTTTGACTTCGCACGTCTGGCGGCAGGACCACAACGGCTTTACGCATCAGGACCCCGGCTTCATCGACCTCGTGGTGAACAAAAAGGCTGACATTGTGCGCGTCTATTTGCCGCCGGACACGAACACACTGCTTTCCGTGGCGGACCACTGCCTGCGCAGCCGGAATTACATAAATGTGATCGTTGCGGGGAAACAGCCAGAGTTGCAGTGGCTGGACATGAAATCCGCGATTGAACACTGCACGGCGGGTTTGGGGATTTGGGAATGGGCTTCGACGGACAATGGAAGCGAGCCGGATGTAGTGATGGCTTGCGCGGGAGATGTTCCCACGCTGGAGACGCTCGCGGCCGTGGATTTGCTGCGGCAGAATTTTCCGGACATCAAGATTCGCGTCGTCAACGTGGTGGATTTGATGACCATTCAGCCGAGATCGGAACATCCACATGGGCTGACGGATGCGGATTTCGATTCGATCTTCACGACCGACAAGCCCATCATTTTTGCCTATCACGGGTATCCCTGGCTGATCCATCGCCTCACTTACCGCCGGACGAACCACGACAACTTGCATGTCCGCGGGTACAAAGAGGAAGGAACGACGACGACTCCGTTTGACATGACGGTGCTGAATGATTTGGATCGATTCCACCTCGCTGGAGACGTTGTCGACCGTGTTGCGCGATTGCGTCCTATCAACGGGCACTTCAAACAGATGGTGCGAAAAAAATTGGTGGACCACAAGCAATACATCTGCGACCACGGCGAGGACATGCCGGAAATCCGCGATTGGAAATGGCCGTACTGAATGAAGATTCTGGTCCTTAATTCCGGATCGAGCAGCCAAAAATCGTGTCTCTACGAAGTGAGCGCTTCGCTGCCGGATTCTCCGCCGGCTTCGCTGTGGAAGCGAAGATTGAATGGCGCGACGACGGCGCTTCGCTCAAGGTGCGCACACGCTCCGGGAAAAAACGGAATGAGCAGCTGGATAAAGGCAAGAGAGACGGGGCCATTGCCAAGCTCTTGCAGGCGCTGGTGTCTGGCGAGACTCAGGTACTCGCAGAGCTTTCGGAAATCGATGTGGTCGGCCACCGCGTTGTGAATGGGGGCCGCGAGTTCACGAAGCCGACGTTGATTACAGCGCAAGTTACGGCCGCGATTGAAAAAATGGCTGTGTTTGCGCCGCTGCACAACCGCGCGGAGTTGGAAGGAATCGCGCAAATTGAGAAGTTGTGCGGGCGCGTGCCCCAGGTGGCCGTGTTCGACACGGGTTTTCATGCGACTTTGCCGGAGGCGGCATCGGTTTATCCTGGGCCGTATGAGTGGGTACCGCGCGGGATTCGCAAATTTGGGTTTCATGGAATCAACCATCAATATTGCGCAGGACGAGCGGCGCAATTGCTTGGGCGGAATCTTACCGAGCTGAAACTTGTGACGTGCCATCTGGGAAACGGATGTTCACTGGCGGCGATTCGCGGCGGAATGAGCGTCGATACGACGATGGGGTTCACGCCACTGGACGGATTGATGATGGGAACTCGTTCGGGTTCGGTTGATCCGGGGATTCTGACGTACTTAATGAGGCAAGACGGGCTCGACGGCAAAACGCTGGATGACATATTGAATGAGAAATCGGGATTGCTGGGGATCTCCGGAGTTTCCGGCGACATGCGCGAAGTTGTCGCGGCGATGAAGCAGGGAAACGCGCGAGCGAAGCTGGCCTTCGACATTTTTGTGCATCGGCTGCGGTCGGGTATCGGTTCGATGGTGGCGGCTCTGGGTGGAGTCGATGCTGTGGTGTTTACAGCGGGGATAGGCGAGAATTCGGCGGAGGTCCGGGAGGCAGCCTGCGTCAACCTCGGTTTTCTCGGACTGACCATTGATGCCGATAAGAACTTGGCTTCGCCGATGGAGAAAGACATTTCCACAGCCGACTCGGCGGCCTGCGTGCTGGTTTTGGCGGCCCAGGAAGATTGGGCGATTGCGCGGGAGTGCTGGAAATTAGCTCGGAGTTCGGTGGAAGCGGGATAGTTATTCCAGGCAGCACGGATTTCTGGTGTTCCGAAGCGATTCAAGTTCGACAGATTGGTGCAACGGCGGCAAGAGGACAGCCAAGATTGGCTGTCCCACCCCACCCCCCGGTGTTTTCTGCAAGGGCAATAATATACTTGACTCAGTGAAGTAAGCGAGCCACGAT
>CAWJJR010000025.1:0-147338 GCA_963843265.1 uncultured Acidobacteriota bacterium
TGACGATTGGAGAGCCAGCGACCAGTTGCATCAGGCTCTCGAATCCGTTGTGAAGGGCGGAGCGCGTAAGGTAGTAGTTGATCTGAACGGTGTCCTCAGATCGATAGCTCCGGCATCTCCTCGCTCGTGCGTAGTTCCATACGGCTGACACGCGAGGGCGGGGCGCTGCGGCTTATCTGCAGGCCTGGACGCGTGCGCGATGCACTGACCGTCACGCGGCTCATCGAAGCCATTCCCACCTTCGATTCTGAGTCCGCAGCTCTCGCCAACTTCGCCTAACCCAAGCAACGTTTGGGCTCATAGTGCGTCTCTAAGCTTGGGTGGGGGTGTACCTCAATCTGTTGTAGGAACGTCGAGTTGACTCAGAAAATGCGGGCCCCTTTGCTAAAAGAGTCCTTTTCTGTTGTGTGCCTTGGTGTCTTCGGCCCCATCTTGGGCGCGGCCGGGGCTTTGATCGCGGGGTTGCTGGCGTGTTTGTTCCTCAGCACGACTGTTGCGGCACAGGATCCTCCGCCGGCGTTGCCGCGCGCTGCGCAAGTCCAGATGGATTCGCTCGCTTCCCACGTGCCCGAACAAATACGGAATCCAAAATCGATCCAGCCCTTCCAAAGGTTCTCGTGATCGATTTTCCCAACGCAGGGGGAAGTCAATTTTCAAAAACTTGGTAGCGTCGCTTGGTGACGATTCTCGCAGTCTCTTTCCGGTTTCCCTTCCGGGTTCCAAGTAGAAGACCGCGGTGCATTCAGCGCTTACTTGGAAGAGAATTGGATGGGGCTCGATGATTTGCAAAGCGAAGCAGTCTGTCTGACTCTGGCGCGATCCTTGGGAGGCTCCGGGGTGGTGAGGGGAACCATCGAGACGGAAGCAAATCAGCAAATGCGACTCAGTTTGCGACTGGACGGCCTTGGAAATGATTGGAGTGGCGACGCGCAGTTACCGTTAACACTGGCGTTGCTGGATCTTCAGAAGCTACCGGCAATTTCGTTCGCGCGCGCGCCCGAGACCATACAAGTCGAGCCTGGCATCCTTCAGCCCGGACTGAACGGTGTTTCACTACCCGTTTGCGTTTTTTGTCCGACCCTGATTACACGGAACTTGCTCGTGAGGCGAAATATCGCGGGACCGTTGAGCTTTCATTGATCGTTACGAAGGAAGGCGGGTCGAATCGGTGGAGGTGCTGAAAGGTGCACCGTTTTCGTTGGCGGAACAGGCGATTGAAGCAGTGAAGAAATGGAAGTTCAAGCCCGCAAAATTAGTTGGCAGGTCCGTTTCGGTTCGCGTCCCTGTCGATATCGAATTTCAGCTTTATTGAAGCAGATGCGGTTTCCAAGGTGGTGCTGGGAGAATTTCCTCCGCCCGACGTTCATTGGGCAGCCTAATTCAAGCCCGCAGTAAGTGCCTTTGTGTTAAACTTCAAAAAATGTTGCGATTTTGTGCCAACCCTCGTGGAGCTCGCCTTGCGGTGGTTCTTTCCCTGTTTTTCTGCGGAGCGGCATGCGGACAAGACCAACAGACCGCTCCAGAGGCGGCCTATCGTGCCGACCTGAATGCCCTTGCCGGGCGCATCCTAAAAAGGGCAAGTAAGGCCAAATGTTATCCCCATCGTTGCACCATCCTGGTCGCGAATTTTATCGGCCCCTCAGGTTCCACATCTCGGCTAGGCATTCAACTGGCCGATTCCATGTCTGCGGAGCTGCTGGCTCAAGGGAACGGCATTCAAGTCGTGAGTCGGGACCTACTTCGGGAGTACTTGGTGCGCGAGCATATTCCGTCGAATCTCTTAAAAGATTGGAACGCTGCTCGCTGGCTTGGGAGCCAGCTCCAAGCCAATGCAGTACTTATCGGTAGCATCGAGCAGCACGGCGACCATCCCGACCTACTAATTGAGCTGTTGAATGTGTCCAACGAGAAGGCCGTCTCGGAGGAGGCTATTGATATTTCAATTTCGGATCCACAGAGTAGTCTCGCGCCTCTTGAAGCGTACGATTCGGAGCGCCAAATCCAGGCAATGACTGCTGCGCGGGGTTCAACGATTGCGAGAGCTGGGGTGAACGGTGTCAGTGTTCCGCAGTGTATTTACTGTCCAGTGCCGTTGTATACAAACGAAGGGCGAAAGGCAAAAATAAATGGCAGTGTCGTGTTAGAGGCGACAGTCACGGAAGATGGTCGCGCGGCTGATATCCGGGTGCTTAAAGGATTGCCATTCGGAATGAATGAACAGGCGGTCAAATCGATAAGCCAGTGGAGGTTTAGGCCAGCCACCGGGGAGGATGGAAAACCAGTCTCGGTGCTCGTGCCAGTGGAAGTGACGTTCCGACTATACTAACGGCGGTCACCCGCCCTTTTTCAGTTCCGCGAGAACCAGCTTCGCTACTTCTTCAGCGTCTCGAACACGCCGATGCCTGGACGGCCACGCCTTCAAGAACCGGCTCGCCTTTTTTCTGGAGATGCTTCGTCAGTTCCGGCACGGACATGGCGTTCGGCAGATCGCGCTTGTTTAGCTGCAGCACATAAGGGATCGTGTCGAAATTCAGGTTGTGCTCTTTCAGGTGCTCTGCAGGTTTTCCATCGTCTCGAAATTGGCGTCGAGACGTTCTTCCTGGGAATCGGCGACGAAGACGACGCCATCCGCGCCTTTGAGGATGAGCTTGCGGCTGGCTTCATAGAAAACTTGGCCGGGAACGGTGTAAAGATGAAAGCGCGTCTTGAAGCCGCGAACAGTTCCAAGATCCAGGGGAAGAAAATCGAAGAACAGCGTGCGGTCCGTTTCCGTGGCCAGGGACACCATTTTGCCTTTCTGGTTCTGGCCGGTGTGGTCGTAGATCCACTGTAAGTTGGCGGTTTTTCCGCCCAGACCTGGACCGTAGTAAACGAGCTTGCAGTTAATTTCGCGCGCAGGAAAATTGATAAAAGGCACTTGATCCTAACCAGAATTCGGCCACAAACTTATAGCATACGCGGTGCTAGCAGGCCAGCCTTCCGGTTGAGCCTGTCCGGTGTCGCATAACTTACTTATAGTTTCCGCGAAAACGCTCTAATTTCGATGCTCTTTTTTCGCTCCGTGCCGCTGGGAGGTAACTCATTTATCTTCCCGCAATTCGAACTTCCACTCGTTGACGCCGCACGTTTGCTCTGTTACGATGCGCTTCATGGCAAAAGCGCGCAAGGCGACTTCGGGAACATCCGGACAGGGCAAAAGCGCCGCACATAGCCACTCCAACTCACAGAAAAAGAAGAACTTACCTCCTCCTCCGCCGCCTCAACGGGGAGGCGTCGAGCTAGTCGATCCTCGGGTACAGGCGCAGCTCAAAATATATGATGAAGCGCTTGCCTTCTTCCACCAGCAAAAATTCGCGCGTGCCAAGCAGGAGTTGGAAAAAGTTCTCGAAGGACCCAGTCAGGGACTGGCCGACCGTGCGCGCATGCACCTGCGCATCGCCGAACAGCGCATGAAACCGAGCGAGGAGCAGAATCCGCGCACTGCCGATGAGCATTACCAGCGCGGCGTAGCGATGATGAATATCGGCCGCTGGGACGACGCCCGCGAAAGTTTGCTGAAAGCGCGCAAAGCTTCGCCAAAATCGGATTATATTCACTATGCTCTTGCCGCTCTCGACTGCCTGACCGGCGAAGCGGATCGGCTTTGGCGAATCTCAAGGTAGCTATCGAGCTTCGTGCGGAAAACCGCTACCACGCGCGCAACGATGAAGACTTCGCTTTCCTCCAGGAAGATCCTCGTTTCACAGAACTTCTCTATCCGGAGAAAGACGGCACCGCCGGCTGAGTCTTGGTGACTTAATTCTCTTGAGCGCGGATTCAATTACGCCCAGCGGAAGCACACGCCCGCGGATTCCAGCTCAGCTGAAAAGAGTTCCAACGCAGGCCTAAAGCTGAGAGCAAAGTTCTGTTTTGGGGAACTCCTTCGAGTGAAACGCAATTAGTCCCAGTTTCACTACGACATCCGGTGAAGAAAAACGCTCACAAACCGAAGGCCCTCTCTCGCGGCTTCCGCGTCGTGGCTCTTGGCGGGGGCACCGGCCTTTCCACCCTGTTACGCGGCCTAAAGGAATATGTTGTTCGTCGCAGCGACGAGCATCCCAATTCAGATCGGCCTATTTCCGAGCTCACTGCTATCGTTACTGTCACGGATGACGGCGGGAGCTCTGGGCGTCTTCGGCGCGAAAACCGGGTGCTTCCGCCGGGCGACATCCGCAATTGCATGGTCGCGCTCTCGAAAGACGAAGCACTTCTCAGCCGGCTGTTTCAATACCGGTTTCATGCCGGACGCGGCCTGACTGGCCACAATTTCGGCAATCTTTTCCTGGCAGCGCTTACGCATGTCACCGGGGATTTTGCGGAGGCGGTGCGCGTCAGCAGCAAAGTACTCGCCATTCGCGGACGAATCTTCCCTTCGACGCTTTCCAACGTGCACCTCGTCGCGAAGCTGGCCAACGGCCGCACTGTGCGAGGGGAAACAAACATCACCGCCAGCCGTTCGCCGATTGAAAAACTTTCGCTGTCTCCCGGCCGCGTTCCGCCGTTCCCTGCGGTCATCGACGCTCTTCGCGAAGCCGACTTGATTCTTCTTGGTCCCGGTTCACTTTACACCAGCATTCTGCCGAATCTTCTCATTCCGGAAATTGCTGCCGCGATCGCCAAGTCTGAGGCTCCGCGAGTATACATCGCCAATCTGATGACGCAGCCGGGGGAAACCTCTGCTTATTCTCTGGCGGATCATCTTCGCGCGATTCGGCAGCACACGCCGCGCTTGCGTGTGGATTGGGTTGTCGCCAACCGACGGGCGGTCGGGCCGGAAGTGGCCAAGCGTTATCGCCGCCAGGGTGCGGAACAAGTTGCCATCGATCTGCCAGAACTTCAGAAGCTCGGCTACCGAGTCATACTCGACAACTTGATCGAGGAGAATGGCGTCATCCGGCATAATCCGCGGCGCATTGCGCGGCTGCTGCTCGAAGAATTTCTGTCCTCCTCGAGTCCGAACCGTAAGGGAAGCGTTTCGCATTGAAGAATGACGATAATCGATTGCGAGTACACTGACGTGGCTGGCGGCGACGGCTGCTTCCTGTTAACGCTTTCAAAAGCTTTTTTCGTTCAAATCTTGGGGAGCCCATTTCTGGAGAAACCATGTCGACATTTGGATTGATCGAATACAAAGACGCAAGCCCTGAAGTTCGAGCGATCTACGACGACATCATGGCCACTCGCAAGACCGATCGGATCAACAATTTCTGGAAGGCCATCGCGCATGACCCGGCCACATTGAAACGCACGTGGGCAGACATAAAGCAAATCATGGCTCCCGGCGCGCTCGATCCCCTCACAAAGGAACTCATCTATGTCGCTGTCAGCGTGACCAACAACTGCCATTACTGCATCGCTTCGCACACCGCTTCTGCCTTCAAAAAGGGCATGACAGACGCCATGTTCAAGGAGTTGCAAGCAATCATCGGCATGGCCAACGAGAGCAACAAAATGGTCACGGGGTATCAGGTTGAAATTGACGAGCAATTTCGCCCGCCACTGAGTCGTTAGAGCAGGTTCCACCCTCAACACGGCTGTCCTTCAGTACAGGTGTTTCCACGTCGGTACGCACGTACTATGGCTGCACTGCTTCATCGCGGCAGAAGATCCAGGTATTCGGGGATTGCCCTGTTTTTACACGGGCAGAGCGAAAATTCCGCGTACCAAGTGAGCATCCTATGGCGCCATTCACCAAAGAAAACGAAGTCCTGACCGTCGCACCTCAGACTGCGGGTGCGCCAGCTTCGGCCACGGACTCTCGGCTGGAGGACAGAACCAGCAAACCGCAACCCGTTGCTTTGGAAGTGCCCGTTACGGTAAACGGCGCTCGTCCCGTCGAGGGGAGCGACAAACGCGAACCATTTTCTGAGACCACGAAGACCGTCCTCGTCTTCGGAAACGGTGCAGTAATTCGGCTGGGATCGCCTGTTGCAGCGGGCCAATTGCTCTTTCTAACCAACGAGAAAACGAAAAAGGAAGTGGTTTGCCAGGTCGTCAAATCGAAAAATTACAAGAACGTCAGCGGTTACGTGGAACTAGAATTTACGGAGTCGGTCGTTGGTTTCTGGGGGATGCGGTTTCCCGGCGACCGAATCGGCGGACACACACCTGCTCCGGCCACGCCGGTTGCCACGAAAAGCGTTGCGGTCGCTCCGATCTCCGTCGCACCTAAAGCTCCGAGTCCTGCCGTGAGCGCCACGCCGAATACGTCCGAACTCCACACGACCCCGGCTCCTCCGGTTGTGGCTTCCGGAGTGCAGGCCCGGGCCACCGAGCCCAAGACAGTCGTGCCCTTCCCTATGAGTCCAGTTGCGACCCCCACCCAAGCGCCTTCCGCCTCTGCCTCGGCACCCCTAGTGACGAAGATCCCTGAACCACCGGCAATTCCCGCGCCTTCAATGTCCGCTGGGTTGACTTCTTCCATTGCAAGCTTGCTCAGCCCGCCGGAAGCGCTGCCAGGTCTGAACCCGGCGACACTGCCCGCTCCGCCGGTTTCATCAGAGAGCAAACAGAAGTCTGCAGAGGACACGGCCGAAAATTCCAGTGAGGAGCTGAAACTGCAAGCCGCGCGTCTTCAGGAGCAACTCTCTTCCCTGCTCTTTAGCGCGGAGTCAGCCGCCACACCCGCGCCCGCCCGGGCCCGATCCAAAGGCCGTTTCGGGAATAGCCGCGAAAGTTTTCGAAATGGCAAAAACGGAGCCGGTTTCCGCGAAGGTTGTACCGCCCGCAAAATCAGTTCCTCCTCCGATCAAATCCTCTTTGGATACGGAAGAGGTGAAGATTCCATCGTGGCTCGAGCCGTTGGCGCGCAACGCAGCCGCTTCTACGCCGGCGCATGAATCGCTGGAGAAGGAAAAAAGCAAGCATGCCGCCGAAATTGCTGCGCATGAAGAACATTCCGCGAAGCCCGTTCCTGTGGCCGAAACGGTAAGCGCTCCTGAAGTCGAGCTGCCCACGATCGGCAACTTACTCCCGCTGGACGAAGAAGTGGCCCAGCACGAGGGTTCTCCCGGCGGCTCGCGCAAAGGACTCCTCTTCGGAGCGATTGCCGCGGGGCTTCTGCTTGCAGCAGGAGGCGGGTGGTATCTATATCATCCAACAAACTCCTCGCGAGGGACGTCCGCGCCCACCCGTGCGGAGGCAAACATTTCATCGATTGCAACGGCTACGGTGCCTGCAACTTCGCAGCCAGCGACGCAAAATGCCCCCGAAACAACTTCCCGTTCGAACGAGGGCCCCATTTCGAGCGCTCCCGCAACCAGCGAGCGGCTACAGCAATCCCCGAACTCTGGGCTGCGTGCTCCAGTCATCCGCGACGATGCGCGTGGCTCTGCCTCAACCATTCCCGCCGCAGCCACGGAGCGGATTTCCAGACCAGCACCACAACCTGAGATCAAGAAACCCGCCCTCGGTGAAGTTCACTTGGCCACTCCAACTGTGAATCGTCCGGAAACCGCGCAAGACGAGCAGGTTGTCGCTCCAACAATTTCCACGAACAGCACAAACGCAAATTCCGACGGAATTGCCTCCGGACTCGCCGCGGGATCTGAAAAGCAGCCCGCAGCTCCCGAAGTTCCGCTTCCTATAGGCGGCGATGTGAAGCCAGCCAGATTGCTCAGTGAAGCGGCTCCGGTTTATCCGATCATGGCCAAGAATCAACACGTGACCGGCGACGTGGTCATTGACGCACTCATCGATGCCAGCGGACGCGTCACCACCATGAAAGTCATTTCCGGCCCAACGCTGCTGCATCAAGCCGCGAAGGACGCGCTTAAACAATGGAAATACCAACCGGCATCGCTTGATGGCAAACCCGTTTCGATGCACCTAACAGTCACACTGCAGTTCCGCATGCCATAATTTGCTTGGCTTCATTGCTCCTGGGCTTCTCGAGCGCCGTTCTGCAAAAGTAGACACGCCCACATCATCATTGAGGGTCTGAGACAGGAAAGACGCGCGGGATCCGCATCTCCACTCCTGGAAGCATAGGAAATTGCTCATGCGGTTCGGTCTGATACCAATACGCAACCGAGCAATAGTTGTCTCCGCGATCGTTTGCGTGGCCATGTTCAATCGTTGCGCGCAGTGATTTCGTAAACGTAATCGGCGAGTCCAAATGGAAGCGGTAAACCGACCATCGCCCGCCCTGCAGTTCCGCGCCGACAACGGGCGCTCCATATAGCCCGTAGGCGAAGGACTTCCCTCCAAAATCCCAGGCGCCAAGAAAATAGTCTTCCGAGCCCGTACCGTTTATCGATGGCAGCTTCTCGCCGTCCACAAAAAACATGTCGTCGCCTTCGCCCCACCAACCATCCTGATTTTCGATAACCGACATCGTGACTCCTGCGAAGTGTCCCCGCCCTGTCGCTTCCATCCAAACATAATTCTCTTTTCCGTCTAAATTGATCTTGTTATCGGGGAACGCCTTGTTAGGCACGGCCTGCCGGTACTGCGCGTGAAAATAGAGCGTATCCGCCGGCAGCGCCGATTTATAAGCCTTCAGATCGATGTTCCAATAGATTGCTTCCGCACGTTCCTTCCCCTCGTTCGTCAGCGTGATGCGCGCATGCTTTTGGAAGGGCATCGGAAAAAAGCAATTCAGAGCCTTGTCTCCTCCCACCGAGAGAGGCACAGACTGATAAAGGATGTACTGCCCCAGCCCCAGCCCGAAAAAATCTCCAACCGGAGACTCCACGCTGGGCGAGCTCTCGCCGTCCCAATACATCCGCAGCACCATTTTCTTAAGGTGAAATCTCTCATCGCTCGCGATGGTGATCCAAACGTGTGAAATCTCGCCCGGCCCTGCTTCATCCAGCAACGTAAGCGTTGCTCCCGGGGCAAGCGGCCGGTAGTCGTCGTTGCCTCCCGTGCGGTCGTAGCTCGAGATGCGCTTCAAAATGTAGTCATGCGGCCTTGTCAAATCCGAAAGCAAATCGGAGGGCGTTTGCGCGAAGACTGCCTGAGGCGCAACCGACCACAAGAATCCTAGTAGGACGAGCAAAGATCGTTTCATTCTTCGTCTCCGGGAAGCTCGCATGCCGCAAGAATTTGCCCGGATTATAGCAGAGCCGTTCGTGCGCACATTGTTGGCGACGCAGATATTTCTTCCTTGCCCTTTGCATACCCAGGACCAGCCTCTCTTGCAGCCAGCCGAGCAGGTTCGTATACTGGCGGCCCGGCCAAAAGCGAGTCTGGCAGGTCGGTCGATTCGCAATTCCAGCATTGGGGTAGCCTGCCAACCATCTCTCTTGGCCTAGCAACTGCATGTCGGTCCTGAGCTCTCTTCACAGGCCGAAGTGCGTATTCTTGATTGATTTCACTGCCGCCGCGCCTCAAAGGAGAGTTCCGCATGCCGCAAGCCCCCGTACCCGAAGAAATGAATGTCTACCAGAATGCCGAAGCGCGTTTCGAAGTTGCCGCGCAAAAACTCGGTCTCGAACAGGGCCTTTACCGCTATTTGAAATACCCCAAAAAGGAAATCACGCTTTACATACCCGTCGGCATGGACAATGGCCAACTCGAAGTTTTCACCGGCTATCGCGTCCTCCACTCCACCGTTCGCGGCCCCGGAAAAGGCGGCATCCGATTTGATCCTGATGTTTCGCTCGATGAAGTCCGCGCGCTCGCCACGTGGATGACCTGGAAGTGTGCGGTTGTGAATATCCCTTTCGGCGGCGCCAAGGGCGGCATCATCTGTGATCCGCGCAAGCTCTCGAGAGGCGAATTGGAACGTCTCACGCGACGCTACACTGCCGAACTTGCCGATTGGCTCGGCCCCGAACGCGACGTTCCCGCACCGGACATCGGCAGCGGTGAGCAGACTATGGCCTGGGTCATGGACACCTATTCCATGCACGTCGGCGAAGCCACCACGGCCGTAGTCACCGGCAAGCCCATCGAACTCGGGGGTTCGGCCGGGAGACGCGAGGCCACTGGTCGCGGCGTCATGATTTGCTGCGACAAAGCTCTGGCTAAGCTCGGCATGAATAAACAGGGTTGCCGCGTGGTGGTTCAAGGATTCGGGAATGTCGGCTCGCTTGCCGCGCAGCTCATGCAAGAGGCCGGCTACAAGATTATTGGCCTCGCTGATGTCGGCGGCGGCCTTTACAACGAAAAGGGCTTCGACGTTCCTAAAGTGATCGATTGGGTTTACACACAGAAGAAACCCTTGCCGGATTTTCCTGGTGGCGGGACGAAAATGTCCGCGCGCGATATTCTTTTCCAGCCCTGTGAGATCGCTATTCCGGCCGCCATCGAGAATCAAATCACTGAAAAAAACGCCCACCAGGTTCAAGCGAAGATTCTCTGCGAAGGCGCCAATGGTCCGACCACCTGGCAGGCCGACGCTATCGTCGATTCCAAGGGCATCTTCACCGTGCCCGATATTCTCGGCAACGCCGGAGGCGTCACCGTCAGCTATTTCGAATGGGTCCAGGACCGACAAGGCTTCTTCTGGCGCGAGAGCGAAGTTAATGAACGGCTGCTCGACGTCATGGAAAGCGCGTTTGACGGCGTGGTCCGGTATGCCGAGGCACATAAAGTCAACAATCGCATTGCCGCCTATATGCTGGCGATTGACCGCGTGGCCAGCGCGCTAAAGTTGCGCGGTATTTACGCATAGTGTGGTACAGTGCGCCACGGGTTTCCGCTGGTGCGGGAACTGGTAGTTTGTTTTCATGGGGGCGGCGAAACGGCCCGACCGAAATTTCGGGCGCGGAAGGAGTGTCTGCAGTGAACACTAACTCGCTCTGGCCCACCCACCAAAAAAGCGAACAGCAGCACCGCCTCGAAATCTGCAAAGTCGGCAAATGGATGTACGACCGCGGGTTTATCGTTGCGTGCGAAGGCAATATCTCCGTGCGTCTCGACGAGGACCGGATTCTCACAACGCCCACCTGTATGAACAAAGGGATGCTCGAGCCACAAGATTTGGTAGTTACGAACCTTGAGGGCCGCCAACTCGCGGGTGAGCGCAAGTTCTCTTCTGAAATCGCCATGCATCTGCTTTTCTATCGCATGCGCCCCGATGTGAATGCAATCTGCCACGCTCATCCGCCCACGGCCACCGGGTTTGCGGCTGCCGGCCGGTCCTTGAATCAGGCCCTCTTGCCGGAAGTCATTATCGGCCTCGGACAAATTCCGCTTGTGCGATATGCGACTCCAGGCACGCCGGAGCTCAGCGACGCGATGGAGCCCTTCGTCCCGCACTATGACGCGCTTCTTTTGGCCAACCATGGTGCGGTCACTTGCGGCCCCGATCTCTTAACCGCTTTTTTCCGTATGGAAACCATCGAACATTTTGCCAAAATCGTTCTGGCTGCGGAATTGGCCGGCGACTCTGTCCTTCTCTCGGGCCGCGAAGTCGCCAAGCTGATGGCTGCGCGCGCGCGGTATTTTGTCAGCCCTCCCCCCGGCGGAGGCGCCGAGCTCCCGGAAACCTGCGACAGCGGCGAATCTTCCGGTGCGCACGTCTCTCTTACTCGCAGAGAGCTCGATGCCCTCATCGATGAAGCCGTTCGCAAGGATCGCGCTCGCCGCTAATCGCAGCCAAATTGGCCGTCCAGTGTTGTCCCTCTTGTTTTTTTTGAGGCACCCGCACTTTGTCTTTGATCATCTATTCAAAGGACTCGGGGAGCTGCGTCTCTGATCGCGCGGAGCAGCTTCCGCCGAAGCAGACTTCGCTATTTGAACGAAGGGGGGACTCACATGGAACCAAGGATTGATGCACGAAAATACGCTCCAGAAGCGCAAAAGGCGATGGCTGCGCTCGAAAAATACCTTGCCGAATGCGGCCTCGATCAGGGCCTCATTCACCTTTTGAAAATGCGCGCTTCTCAAATCAATGGCTGCGCCTACTGCATTGACATGCATTCCAAAGATGCCCGTGCTCTTGGCGAAACCGAGCAGCGCCTCTACGAGCTCGACGCCTGGCGCGAAACTCCCTTTTACACTGATCGTGAGCGTGCCGCCCTCGCATGGACCGAAGCCGTCACTCTAGTCTCCCAGACGCACGTTCCTGATTCGGTCTACGAAGACGTCCGCATATATTTCAGCGAAAAGGAAATTGTGGATCTCACTTTCGTGGCGTCCACCATCAACGCCTGGAACCGCCTGGCCATCGCCATGCGCGCGGTGCCCGGCCACTACCGTCCCGCTATTTCCGCCGCTTCGGCTCGCTAAGTCCATCCGTCTCGCGGTTGCAGCGACTTCTCAATTATGTTGCCATCGACGTGTCGCAGAGCCCTCTTTTCTCCCTGACATCCTGCTCTATCGAACACAATCATCTCACGCGGCCTTCAGCAAACTCTTTGGCATCACATTTCAAATCAAGAATCCACTGAGGAGATACTCCTCAGGAAGGCCAAGAATCTCGTGCCGGGCGGCATTTTGGTCGTCGGACTCGTTTGCTGCGGTTACGCGCTTGCTCAAGGGCCGGTCGTCAACATTGATTCACACCGGCATCCGAATCTCGCAGAAGCGCAGCATCACCTTCAGCAGGCCTATGGAAAGGTCGACGAAGCTCAGAGAGAGAATAAGGACGAGCTGGGCGGTCACGCAGCCAAGGCGAAGGACCTCATCGATGCCGCAGATCGCGAGCTCAAGGAAGCCGCCGAATGGGCGGATCACCACAGATAAGGTTGGCTAGATGTGGCGCAGTTTAAAATAAAAATTGCGTCGCTTCGCGTTGGCGTTTTCGGGGAGGGCGTTCGCGCTCCCCCTGAACCCCTGAACCGCGTTGACAGGCGAACAAAAGGCGGCAATACTGGCTTTCCATGATTGGCCAGCTTCGCGGACGCCTCGCCGAAAAACGCCCGAATCAAGTCCTCGTCGATGTTGGCGGCGTCGGTTATCTCGTTCAGGTCCCGCTTTCCTCGTATGCCGCCCTCGGGGAGCTTCACACGGAAGTTACTCTTCTTATCCACACGCACGTGCGCGAGGATGCCCTCGCCCTGTACGGTTTTGTCTCCTCTCGCGAAAAACATCTCTTCGAGATGTTGCTTTCTGCTTCCGGTGTCGGGCCTTCTCTCGCGCTCAAGATTCTCTCCGGCATGAGCGTCGAAGAGCTAGTCCCCGCTATTCGTGGCAGTGATTTAGGGCGTCTCACCAAAATTCCTGGCGTGGGCCGAAAAACTGCCGAGCGGATGGTGGTGGAACTGAAGGACAAGCTCGAAGCCGTCGTGTTGGAGGCGCAGAGGCCAGCTGCCACCTCGCCCGCGGGTGTAGAAGCGGATGTCATTTCCGCGCTGGTCAATTTAGGCTACGAGGTACGTGCCGCGGAGGCCGCGGTCGGAGAAGCGAAACGCGATGTCGGCATCGCGAATTTTGAGAAATTGTTGCGGGGAGCGCTCCAGTCTCTCGCAGCGCCCAAAGGGCGCACGACTCATGCCGGCGCCTAGACGGGATTTCCATTGTGAAAGTAGAGCGGCCGGCCTGCGGGCGGTCTTAAACTAAAGCGAAGCGCAAACGATGACTGACGCAAGCGCAAAACGGATGCCAGACAGAAGAACAGAGCACAGAGTCGTCTCCGGTGCTCCCTACGATGAAGACGCGCGCATAGAGGCCAGCGTCCGCCCAAAGCGTCTGGATGAATATATCGGCCAAAAGCGCGTCAAGGAAAACATCTCGATCGCTATTGAAGCCGCGCGCAGCCGCGGCGAAGCTCTCGATCACGTTCTGCTCTACGGCCCGCCTGGCCTCGGCAAAACCACTCTCGCCCAAATCATCGCCAATGAACTCAACGTTCCTATCAAAACCAGCGCCGGTCCGCTGCTCGAACGCAAAGGCGACCTCACCGCTATCCTTACTTCTCTCGAAGGCAAGGAAGTCCTCTTTCTCGATGAAATTCACCGCCTCCAGCCAGCTGTCGAGGAAGTCCTCTATCCCGCCATGGAGGACTTTCGCGTCGATCTCATCATCGGCCAGGGCCCCGGTGCGCGCATTCACCCGTTTCAACTTGGCCATTTCACGCTCATAGGCGCCACCACGCGCGCAGGCCTTATCACTGCTCCCTTGCGCTCCCGATTCGGCATCGTCCATCGCCTCGATTTTTATGAACCCCAGGATTTGCTCATCATCATTCACCGCTCCGCCAAAATCTTGAACATCCTGATGGACGACGGTGGCGCCGAAGAAATCGCCCGGCGCTGCCGAGGCACGCCGCGCATCGCCAACCGTCTTCTCCGCCGCTCGCGTGATTTTGCGGAAGTCCGCGCCGCCGGCCGCATCACCCGCGCCGTAGCTCAGGAAGCCCTCGCCATGCTCGGTGTCGATGAATCCGGCCTCGACGAAGTGGACCGCAATCTCATGCTCGCCCTGCTTGATAAATACGCCGGCGGTCCGGTAGGCCTCGGCACGCTCGCCGCCACTCTCT
This sequence comes from uncultured Acidobacteriota bacterium, assembly GCA_963843265.1. GTDB lineage: Bacteria > Acidobacteriota > Terriglobia > Acidiferrales > UBA7541 > Acidiferrum. Next base: position 14,411 of record CAWJJR010000025.1, read on the forward strand.
CTGAGGAAGAAGACGCCATCGAGGAAATTTACGAGCCCTACCTCATGCAAATCGGAATGATCGATCGCACCCCGCGCGGCCGCGTCGCCACCGCCCGCGCCTACGAATACTTCGGCAAAGAACTCCCCAAACGCCAACCCCATCTCTTCTGAACCAGCTCCTGGTTCTGCCGATCGCGCGTGCTTTGAATTCGAATCCATTGACAACGATTTGGTAGACTGTTCCCGCCATGAGCGTAATCGACGAAGTTCTCCAAGCAAATGAAATCTATTCCCGCACCCACGAGCTCCGCGGGCTCACTCCGCGCCCCGAGCGTCATCTTGCCGTGCTGACTTGTATGGATACGCGGCTTTCGACTCTCACTCTCGGGCTAAAGAATGGCGATGCCCACATCATTCGAAACGCCGGCGGCATCGTTACCGAAGACGCTCTCCGCTCTCTCGTTGTCTCCCATTATCTGCTGGACACGAAGGAATTCATGCTCATCAACCACACCGATTGCGGTCTGATGCATACCACCGAGCAAGACCTCCGCAACAGGATCCACAATCAAACAGGGACTGCCGCTGTCGCTCCCGCTTTCTTTTATGCATTCCAGAACATCGACGAAAATGTTCGCCATCAAATACAAAAACTTCGCACGCACCCCTGGATTCCCAAACAAGTCACTGTGCGCGGTTTCGTTTACGATGTCACCAGTGGACACCTCCGCGAAATCACCGGCGTTTGACGCACGAATCGGCCGGCCGTTTCATGCGGCCAGTTTTTTGGCCTAACCCTCGTGTTATTCGTACCGCAGAGCAATGATCGGGTCCACGCGCATCGCCCGCCGTGCCGGGATATAGCAAGCCAGCAGCGCGACGCCTGTCAGCAGTACCGCCACCAGACCAAAAGTAATCGGGTCCGCGGCTCCCACGCCATAGATGATTTTCGCAATCAGTCGCGTCAATCCTAGCGCCGCCACGATTCCGATTCCCACCCCCACAAGCGTGATCCTCATGCCTTCGCCCAAAACCATCTTCAACACATCTGCGCTGGAAGCGCCCAGCGCCATGCGCACCCCGATCTCGTGCGTCCGCTGCCCGGCCAAATAGGAAATCACTCCATAAATCCCTATTGCGGAAAGCGCGAGTGCCAGCATTGAAAACACGCTCAAGAGCATCATCGCCAGACGTTGCGTGGCAATCGAGCTGGCCACCACGTCCTCCATCGGCCTCACTTCATAAATCACCGAACTCGCATCCACTCCCTGCGCCGCTTCCCGAATCGAGTTCACGACCCCCAACGGCGTTCCCGCCGTTCGGGCAACGTATTCCCCGCCGTGCTGCAGCAGCGTCCAGAACGGGTCAGGCACCTGCCATAGCGGAAGATACATCTGTGCCTGCAGATTCTGATTCTGCTTCGAACCCAATCCCCAATGCTCGACGTGCCCCACCACTCCTATGATCTCCGCCTGAAAATTCAGGAACGCCAGATTGACGCGCTTCCCGATCGGATCCTCACTTGGAAAATAGGTGTGCGCGAAGTCCGCGTCCACGATCATCACCATCGGCGCATGCTCATCATCCCGGTCAGTGAAAAGCCGCCCGCGCTCCAGAGGAATTCGCATCGCGTCTTGGTACTCGGGCGTCACAAGATAGAAGAGCGCAAGGGACATTTCCTGCTCCGTCGCCGGTTTCGGCTTTCCTTCCACCCAAAACGGCAATTCCGAATCGCCCGACATCGGCAGCGACCCGCCCGTCATGGCCACATCTTCCACTCCGGGCACATTCCGTATTTGCCGCAAAGTCTCCCGGTACTTGGTCCGAAGCTGATCCGCCGTGACTCCCTGGCCAAACGTCGACGAAATACTGAATTCGAGAACGTTCTTCGGGTTGAATCCCGGGTTGATACTCCAGAGCGCCGCCAGGCTTCGAATCATCAATCCCGCGCCGATGAGCAGCACGACAGCCATCGCCATCTCCACGGCCACGAACATGCTCTGCGTCCGATGCCTCGATCCACTCGATCCGCGCCCGCCTTCCTTCAATGTCGCGCGCATGTTCGGTTGCAGCGTCTTCAAAGCGGGCACAAGCCCAAACACGATCCCCGTCACCACGGAAATCCCCACGGTGAAAAGCAGCACGTGCCCGTCAATCCCAATGTCTTCCACTCTCGGCAACGTCTCCGGCAGCGCGGCAAGCAGAGCCTTCGTACCCCACTTCGCGAGCAGCAATCCAATCGCGCCTCCGGTGATCGACAGCATCACGCTCTCTGTCAAAAGCTGCCGAATCACCCGCCCCGGGCTAGCCCCCAGCGCAGCCCGTATGGCAAACTCCCGGAATCGCCCTGTCGCGCGTGCCAGCAGCAAATTCGCCACGTTCGCGCACGCGATCAGCAACACGAAGCTCACCGCGCCGAGCAGCACCAGCAAAATTCCTCGCACGCTCCCGACCACATCCGTCTTCAGCGGCACCAGCGTCACACTGGTATCTTTGTTCGTCTCTGGATAGGCCGTCGCCAGATTCGCGCCGACCGAACGCATATCCGCGCTCGCCTGTTCAAATGTCACTCCCGGCTTCAGTCGCCCAATCGCGTTCGTTCCCATGCTGATTCCGCGATTCAAAAATGTTGGCTCTGTCCACTGCCCGATCGGCACGTACACGTCGGATGGGCTCAAATCCGCAATTTGTGACTTGGCCACTCCGATTACCGTATATCCCTTGCCGTTCAGCGCAATCCTTTTCCCCAGAACGTCCCGCGACAATCCAAATTTCCTCTTCCAAAGCCCTTCCCCAATGATCGCCACGGGCGCCGCTCCCGGCTTGTCCTCTTCTGGCAAAAAGTATCGTCCCAGTATGGGATTGACGCCCAGCGCCGGGAAAAAGTCCGCCGAAATCATTTGCCCATGCAGCCGTTCCGGCTCCCCTTCGCCAGTCATGTTGTACTCTTCGCTCCGGAAAGCCCCCAGCTTGGAAAACGAATGGTTGTCTTTGACCCAGTCCAGAAAATTCGGATAGCTGATCGAACTTTCCTGGAACTCCGTCGTTTTCGAATAGACCGCCACCAGCCGGTCCGGATTCGGGAACGGCAGCGGGTTCAAGAGCACGCCATTCACTACCGAAAACAGCGCCGTATTCGCACCAATCCCCAGCGCCAGCGTCAACACCGCAATCGCCGTAAATCCCGGGCTCTTCAGCAACACCCGCAACCCATATCGAATGTCTTGCCAGAAACTCATCATTGTTCACCCCAGCTCATGATTCTTCGCGGACTTCCGCCACTCTCCCGGAGATACGCCAGCCCGCAGACATTTGTTCCCGCAAAGTAGGACAGACACTCATGTCTGTCCCTTCCGCCGCCACGGGATACACTCCTCTTCGGCCCTTCATCTTGAAGACGGCGTTCGCAGGCATTCCTTAACGCCCTTGGCATTCACCTAAGTTGAATCCGGCAGTTGTATCCAGAGGAAGGACAAACTAAAGTTCACTAAGGCGTGGAGCCTGCAGCTTTAAGCGGCGTCCGCCCACGCTCGACATATGCCCACTGTGTTCTTATCCCTCGGCTCAAATATCGGTGACCGCGAAGCCAATCTTCACGCCGCAATAGCTGAGCTCGCGCCAGCTGGTATCGAAATCAAAAAAGTTTCTTCGCTTTACGAAACCGAGCCAGTCGACTATCTAGATCAGCCCTGGTTCTTGAATTGTGTACTGGAAGCCGAAACAGAATTGCCACCGCATGCGCTCCTGCGCATTCTGGGCTCCATCGAATCGCAACTAGGCAGCAAAAAAGAATTCTCCAAAGGCCCCCGCAAAATCGATCTGGATATCCTGCTCTACGGCGAGGAAACGCTCGACTCTCCCGACCTCGAAATCCCCCACCCCCGCATGCTATCGCGCCGCTTCGTCCTGGCTCCATTAGCAGAGATCGCTCCAGCTCTCCAGCACCCGTCCTGGTGCACCACGGCCGCGCAATTGTTAGCCAAATCGTCCGACAGGAGCCGAGTCCGCAAGTTGTAGTGGCACGGCACGCCGTGCCCGTCTTTTCCCGCCGCGCTGCCCTAATCCTAGGAAGTCCGGTGCAACAACAACCGATGCAACATGATGGCTTTCGGCTCAATCGATTCCAGTTCAATCAACGAAAGCCTCCCTTCGGTAATCTCCCTCCACCAGTAGACCCCCGGCTCGCTCTCAACAATCTCCCTCCCATTCAACCCCCGCAAGAATTCCCGCGCATCGGAAATCGCCGCCGTCTCCCGGTAACCCGGCCGCGCCAACGCCTCCACCGCATAACTCCGCAGCAATTTGCTCCAGTAATGTTCAAAAAGCTCCCCCGAAGCGAAAATGTCGCTCCAAGCCACATCCCCTCCATACGCAACCACCACCCCGACAACGCGCTCTCCTTTCAACCCCAGCGTCTCCCGGTCGAACCGCCGCCGCAATTCCTCGACAAACTCATCCACCGAGGCTCCAACGCGGCTCTGCTCATAGATTCTTGCGTAAGACTGCGTCGGCGCCGCGGTAGCAATTGCATCTCCGATGACCTCTTCGCTGAGGGCTGGCGGAGGAGGCGGCGGTGCGGCTGGATTGCCGGCGATCGCCATCGGTGCCGTTCTGGCTCGTGGTAAAGTCCCCGACCGAACCGCGTCCCACACTTCATTCTGGTCCTGCGCCACAGCTGCCTGCTCTCGCACGCTCGGATGCACAATCGTCTTCGCCGCCCCAAATTGCGCACTCGCCCCAGTCCATCTCCCATGCTCCACGCAAAATACATCGAGAGGCAGCGGATCCGACCCCACCGGCACAATCCGGTCCTTCCCAATAATCCTGTCCTGCTTCCCTCCGCTCACCAGCTCCCCCGCCAGCAATAGCAGCGGCCTCTTGCTCCGATTGATCAGCACAAGCTGGTTTACGCTCGCCCCGCCGCTGTACTGAGGCGCGTACACAGGCCTGCCATCGCGCGTCCGCGCCAGTCCCATCGCCCCTTGTTCGCTCACGATAACTTCCCCGCTCGAAAGCCCTTCATCCAGCGTCAAAAACTCCGAAGTGTCCTGGCTCGAAGAACTTACAACCGGAAAAATCGTGATATTTTCGTAGGAAATCGGATCCAGCAGTCGCCAGTTCCCTTCCGGTCTCCCCGGCCCAGCATTCCCCGACGCCCCAATTAGCGCCAACCCTCCCAAAGCCCCAATGCCAAACAACGCCGCGCAAATCGTCCCCAACATCGTTCGCAATCCCGTCCGTTCCATATATCCCTCCTTCGCGCGCCTCGTCGAGCACGCAACTCGGTCTTAGAACGAAAAGGCTTGGATTTCTTGCACACCCGGCGTTGCGGGTCTTTCCCCGCATGTGCCCTCCCCGAACGTCTCTTTGATACTGCAGAATCGCAGTCAAAGGGCGAAGGCTGATGCGACAACTCTTCGCGGTAACCCGCACTCGTGGAAGCGCCTGGAAACAGGGGAGCGCTCTGGCAGATCACGAGGACTGAGCCTCCCATGCCGTATTCATGAATGGACTTCACGCCGAAGGGTTTGTGTTGTTTGGAGGTCCGCTCGAAGGCACATGCGACGTTTTACTGATCATCTGTGCGGATGATGCCGAAGAGATTCGCTCTCGTTTGGTCGAGGACTCGTGGAGCCGCAATGGACTGCCTCGCATCGCGCAAATCGCCGCATGGACAATCAGGCTCGGCAAGATCGATGCCTGAACCGGGCCCCAACTCCAATTTGCTATCTTGTGGCGAACGAGTTCCGCTACGACGTAGGCGGCCGCAGCTCGTATTCGTGCGGAGGCTCCGCCCCCAGCAAATACCGCACGAAGTAGTCCCAGCGGCGCCGCGTCATGTAGAGCGTCTCGCTCCCATAGCCGTGGTGCTGGTTGGGCAAGAGCAATAGGTCGAAGTCCTTGTTTGCCTTAATGAGTGCGTCCACGACGAGCAGCGTGTTGTATGGCGGCACGTTGTCGTCCATCGTGCCGTGCGCCAGCAACAAATGTCCTTTCAAGTTCTTGGCAATGTTTTCGTTCGCCTGATCGTCGTAGTTTGTCGTCCCATCCGCATTCTTCACGAGCAGTCCCTGATACCGCTCGCCCCAATCGTCCTCGTACTCCCGATTGTCGTGGTTGCCGGACTCCGAAATTCCCACCTTGAAGAAATCTGGGTAGCGAAACATGGCATCCGCTGTTGCATAACCTCCACCGGAATGACCATAGATACCTGCCCGGTCGATATCAATCCATGAATACTTCTCCGCCAGTTGCTTCATGCCCGTAATTTGATCGGGCAGCGTGTTGTCACCCATATTCCCGTAGTAAAAATCGTGGAATTTCTTCGAGCGCAGCGGATTCCCCATCCCTTCGATTTGCACGACCACGAAACCGAGCTCCGCAAGCGACTGAGCATCACCTCGTGCAGGAGAAAATCCCCAGTTGCCAACGCTGCCGCCTTGCGGCCCCGGATAAATATTGTTGATGATCGGATATTTTTTCGCGGGATCGAGATTCGTGGGTTTGTACATCAGGCCGTAGAGATCGGTCTCCCCGTCCCGCGCTTTCACCGTAATCAGCGTCGGTGGTTGCCAGCCCGTGGCGAGCAGCCGCGAGATATCCGTCTTGGCCACCGTCGAAAGCAATTTCCCCGCATCATCGCGCACCACCGAAACATCCGGCAGCTCGGGTTTCGAGTAGTCATCGACAAAGTAGAGCCCCGATGGCGAGAAGCTGATTTGATGATTCCCATCCTCAGGCGTCAGCAGCTTAAGATTCTCTCCGTCGAATCCGATGCGATACAAGTGCGCGAAATAAGGGTTCTCGCCTTTTTCGCGGCCATCCGCCAAAAAGTACAGCAGCCGGTTTTTCTCATCCACTCGCAGCAGTTGCGTAACCACCCAATCGCCGACCGTGATTTCATGTTTCAGTTTCCCCGTCGCGAGATCGTACAAATAGAGATGTCCCCAGCCGCTCTTCTCAGAAAACCAAATGAATTCGTTCGATTCGGGCAAATACCGCCAGTTCACCCGTCCCCAGCCCGATTCATACTGCGTGGCCACCTTATCTTCGAAAACATCGCGCACCGCGCCCGTCTCCGCATCGGCCACGCGCAAATGCTCGTCTTTGTGGTCGCGCGAAGTCGAAACAAACGCCAAGTGTTTCGCGTCCGGACTCCACTCGACATCGTCCCAATTGCTTCCTCGGCATTCCACGTCATCGCAAAGCGTCGAGCGGTGCTGGTCCGCCGCCATTTGCAGCCGGATCACCTTAGGCCCGTCGAGATCAATGATCACCCGTTGAATCGTCGTGACCACGGCATCTCCGGGCAGCGGATACTTCCATGCCTGCAGCACCGGATGCCCGATCTTGGTCTCCACAAGATACATTTCGCCTACGCCCCGCTGGTCCTGCTGGAACGTTGCGATTTTCCTGGAATCTGGCGACCACAAAAGTACCGGCCTGTCGCTGTGAATCCATCCCGCATTGTCCGTCGCGTAGCCGAAATCCTTCACTCCATCCGTCGTGAGTTGCGTTTCTTTGCCGCTCGCAACATCGCGTACCCAAAGGTTGCAATCGCGAATGAAAGCCGCCTTCTTGCCATCTGGAGAAAGCTCTTCCGGAGCAGCCGCGCCCTCCTCCGCGCGCATGGGCTCTGCGGCACAGTGATACGCGTGCAAATCGCAATTCCAATGCTTGCCTTTCGCCTGGAACGAAATAGCTTGCTCGTCCGCGGAAAACTCAAAGCTCATGAACGGCAGGTGCGCCGCTTCGTAGGTAGTTCCCGCAGCCGCAGACAGCGCCGCAGCAAGCTTTGCGTGATCAAACGCAGGCCGCCTCGACCCATGCGCAGCGTCATAAATCACAAACTCCACGCCTTCCGGTCCCACGTCGCGATACCAAAATCGATCTCCAGGCAGCCACGTAGCGCGCACATCGTGATAAACCAGCGGCCGTGTGTTATACGACATGAATTTTTCAGCGCGCTGATAATCTGCGGCAGTCAAAGCGCGCTGCCCCGGAGCTTCGGTTTGCCGCGCCGCGCCTGGCGTCGCCAAACAAACGGCCGTCGCCCCCAGCAATCCAACTCGGAACACTCGACTAGCTATCGCCACTGGAAGTGCCATACATTGCCTCATTCTTGCCGCACAATTTTCGCGCAACCCAACCAACTTGGACGCGGTAGCATCGCGCCTGCGCGGTATGGAAGTCAAGCAAGGTCGGCATTTGTAGCACAGCCAATCCCGGCTGTGTGGATTTTCCACCCAGGTTTTCCGCCGATTTCGCAAAAGGAACCCACAGCCAGGATTGGCTGTGCCACCGTCAAACAAACTAAGACTCGCGCAAGAATTGTTCAATGCGCAAATGGGCAAAACAAGCGCGCGCGTACAGACGGGAAGAAGAACTGTCCGAGAAGTCCAGTGTTAGCGGTCTGACCCGCCCAAGTTCGTGCGGGGTTTGTTTCGCCTGGTTGAGGAGGATTCGGCTTCCTGCTTTTCGTACTCGGCGAGCTCTTCGTCACTGTAAGAATACGAATCGCGCGAAGCGAACATCGAGTTGGATCGCCCGGCTTGTTTTTTCTTTTTGCGGATAGCGCCGAACTCGTGCCGCACCTGCCGAATCGGCCCTTCGATGGCTTTCACTTCCACGAGCAGGTCGCTCACCTTTTCCAGGAAGTCGTGCAGGTGAAAAGGACGCACGACGTATGGCGCGCGGGCAAGCTCCAATTGGCTTACAAATTGGCTCCCTGCCATTTCCGGCACGAGATAGAGAACGCGGATGCGCCCCCCTTCCTCATGCGAAACGCCGGCGAGTTCGCGCAGGGTGATGAAAAGCGGGCTGTCCATACCAGCCATCGCGATGTTAGCGATGACCAGAGACCACTGGCCGGACTTCAACTCGCTCAGAAGGAGTTTGGGATCCTGGACAAGGCGGACCCGCCATCCCTCGGAATCGAGGATTTGGCGCAACGTACCCTTGTTCTGGTCATCCTCATCCAGGATAAGGATGCCGATTTGGCTCGGTTGGACGGGAGGAACGGTCGCCATCCATCAAGTATAGCGCTCCGTGGGAAACGCAAAATCAAGCTAGCAAGGGGCTGCCGCGTATCGGCCAATGCCGGACCAATCCAGTCCGAAAGGACAGGTCCAAGATGTGAAACGCGGATTTTCGCGGGCTTCAGAGGCTGAGGCGCCCGGGCTTGCCGGTTGCCCTGAAAGTAAGAACGAGCCGAATTTCTATCCGCAGAATCGGGCAGCCCAGCGCTTCATTGCCCTATTACGTAGTCAGACCCATCGTGGATTTTGACTTGGCTGGTGCCATCCCAGAACACTCGATAGATCGCCGCCGCCTGGCTCTTGACGTCGCGGCCGGTGAAGAAAATCTGGAGGCCATCGCCGGACCACTCGGCGTCAATGGAGAGCATATTGGGCGGGCTGAGAAGCACGCGGCGCTTGGAGCGCACCTCAAACTCGAAGAAAGCGGGACCAGGAAGGAAAGTGACTTGTTTCACTTTTGCGTCGCACTTGCCCGCGGCATCTTGGTCGGCAGCCTGTTTCCGCGCGGCTTCTTTTGTGGCCGCTGCAGCAGCTGCAGGTTGCAGTTCGGCCGAAACAAGCAGCAAGTCCGGATTGAGTGGGTGAATCCGCACCGTATTCCCGCTCGTCACGCTGAACTGCTCTTTGCCATACAGGTCCGCAGTAGGAAGCGTCTGCTTCACGATTCCGTCATCGCCAATCCAGGTAAGGTTTTGCAGGTCGCTGGCAAGAACCGTATGCGCGTCCGCCCATCCATACAGGCTGACCTCATCACCTGAATACAGGGGTGCAGCCTTGGCAGGGTCGTCCGCAGGCATCGCCCAGACTTGCCACTTTCCCGCAACGTTCTCGAGAAAGGCGATCCTCGAGTCGTCCGGCGACCAAAACGGCGCACTGACGGTGGCTCGAATCAACTCTGTAACGCGGCGTGTCTCGAAGTCGAACTCATTGAGGGTCCTCATCGGCGACGGCTCTACTTCGAGGACATACAACAGCTTCTTGCCGTCATGCGACAGGCACAGGTCGCGGCCTGCATTTCCGGGAATGCTCCGGGCATAGGAGCCGCGTTTAACGATCATCTTGCCTGCATCGGTAATGTAGGCCGCAGACGTAGGCGATTTGAAGTGTGTCACTGTAGGTGGCACGGGCTTGGCCGCAGCGTCATCATCATCGTCGGTAGGTTGGTTGTTTATTCGGGGAAAAAGCTCCGTGGCCACCCTGGCGCAGCCTTCCAAGGAACCGATCTGGGCGTGCTCGACGGACGCGGTAAAGCCGTACTTCGTCGTCGAAGTCGCATCCCCGCAATTCCCTCGGGTCAGATGAACGGCTACTGCCGCGCCCGTCTGCGAGTCCGTGGCTTTGTAGGTCCAGATATCCGGACCCTCGCGCGTAACGTCACCGGGGTCCAACGGGATAGGGGGATATCCGACTCGGTCCATGCGCTCCGGCCCTTTTTGACCGATGCGCAGGCTCCAGGAAAGGTCCTTTCCTTCTACCAAAAGGAGTATTGGGAAGTGACTCGATTGCGGAGCAGCAGGTCCGACCGGAGGCTTCGTGGCTTGGACGGCTTGTAAGGAAGAGGGCGGTTGTACGCCAGATTGCGAGGCAGGCCGCTGAAGCTGGGGCGGTTGCTGGGCCTCGGAAGGACACAAAGAAGCCGAAACGAAGATGACGGACGCACTAAGAAGAAACCGTGCTCGTGGGGACAGTCGCACGCCAAACCTCCGGAGCTAGCAGAATACCTTCTGGCTGCTAAGCAAACAATCCAGACGGGAAGCAAGAATAAGCAGCGTTGGGCAATAGGATAAGGGTGCGACTGTCAACGAAGAAAAAGCGAAAAGTTCTTGACAAAGCGAACAAAAAGCGAAATACTCGCCCCGTGCTTCGAGGTGGGCTATGTCTCCAGTTCTTTCCTCCACGGCGCGGTCCTTTGGTAATCCGCGCCGCCGCGCAACACAATCCACGGCAACACTCTTTCCTGTAAGCCCCTATGCGACAAGCCCAAAACCAAGCGCCGGTGATTCGCAAGGCAGCATCCACGGTGTCCACGAAATGCGCGTTCGTGATGCGCAGGTCGAGGACAACGCGGAAGCTGCGGCGGACGCCGGCTCAGGCGGCGGCACTTCGGGTTACACCACGGCGGATTGCCCCCCGCCGACCTCTCACGAGGCGGCTCCCCACGGTCTTGAAAGCCGTGCGGACAACCGGACCCGGAATGCAGCCGTACCGCTGGTGGGCATTGCCCGCCTCGCAGCATGTTCTCCAGCCGCGGAAAGCCGTCGAAAATCGGAGCAGAGGCCCGAGTATTTTTTGCTGCCGGTGAAATCGATTCTGAACCGGTGCGAATCCAAGCGTGTGCCGTTCGAATGGACGATCAATCCCTACCGCGGCTGCGAATTCGGCTGCAAGTATTGCTACGCCCGGTACACGCATGAGTACATGGAGCTGGACGGCAGCGAATTCGAGCGAAAGATTTACGTGAAGCAGGATGTCGGCCCATTGCTAGCGTACGACGTTTCGCACAAGTATTCGTATGCGTCGGAAGGTTCGCAGGGTGAAAGGCCGGAACACATCGCCATTGGAACGGCGACGGATCCGTATCAGCCCGCGGAGCGCGAATATGGAGTTACGCGCGCATGCCTCGAGGAGTTGGCCAAGCGGGAAGGACTGAGCATTTCGGTCATCACGAAATCGAATCAGCTCGTTCGCGATATCGACCTATTCAAGAAGATTGCTGAGCGATCGGAGTTGTCGCTTAACATCACGATCACCACGCTTCGCACAAGGCTGGCGCGATTGCTCGAGCCGCGCGCACCGAGGCCGGATTTGCGTCTTGCGGCGGTGCGCCAGCTAAGCGAAGCGGGGTTGCGCGTTGGCGTTTCGGCCTCGCCCATTGTTCCCGGAATTACGGACCGCGACGGCGATTTGGAGTCCGTGGCGGAGGCCGCGAAAGCCGCGGGCGCGCAATGGTTCTGGTCGGGCGCGCTTTTCCTGATGCCCTCCTCCGCAAAGCAGTTTTTGCCGTTCATCCGCGAGAAGTTTCCGAAACTGGCGAAACAATACGAACAGTGGTACGCGAAGAATGGCTACGCGCCCGAGGAATACCGCAAGAAAATGTCGGATCGCGTCGCGCACATCAAGCAGAAGTATGGATTCAATGCGCGGCCGCAATACGAATCGCAGAGCCCCAGACCCCGCATGCAAATGAAGCTCGGCTGGGACGCGGCCTCAGTCGCCGCGCAATTGCAGGGCATGCGTTCCTGCACGACGGGTTAGGGAATCGGAGCGTGGACCTGTTTGTGTAACCCACCATCCCAGGAGCAAGCGGGCCGCACTTGAGTAGGGTGCGTCAGTCTACGACCCTGGCGGAAGATGAGCTTCGAAGTAGCCAAGGATGTTCGTGTACACGTCGAAGGTGGTGCCTGGGCCTTCGAAGATACCGTGAGTACGGCCGGGATAAACGCGCATATCAAACTGCTTGCCGAGCGAAATCAATTTGTTGACCAGCAATTCGAAGCCTTGAAAATGCACGTTGTCATCCCCCGAGCCGTGCATGACCATCAAGTCACCACGCAACCCAGAAGCAAAATTGATCGCGGAGCTTTCTTCGTACGCCCTCGGACTGTCTTGCGGCAATCCCATGTACCGCTCCTGATAGATGCTGTCGTAAAGACGCTGGTCCGGCACGGACGCGACCGAAACGCCCACGCTGTAAATTTCCGGATAGCGAAACATAAGATTGAGCGCCTCCGTTCCACCGCCGCTCCAGCCCCATACGCCAACTCGCTTCGGATCAATATAAGAGTGCATCTTTTCGAGCGATTGCAGCGCGGCCGCCTGCTGCTGCGACGACAGCGGGCCCACGTTTCCGTAGACGACTTTGCGCCACTCGCGGCCGCGCGGCGCCGGCGTGCCTTGATTGTCAAAGCTGGCCACCAGATACCCGGCGCTTGTCAGCGTGCGGTCGAACATGGACGGCCAGCGATCTTCGGTTGTTTGTCCGGCGGGCTCGGAATAGACGTTTACGATCAGCGCATATTTTTTAGCAGGATCGAAATCCGGCGGCTTCATCAGCCAGGCATCCACCATCAAACCGTTTCCGGCGTCCACTTTTAGAAATTCCGCCGGCCCGCTTGATAAGGGCTTCACGCGCTCCGCCAGCGCAGCATTGTCTTCGGTACGCCGCATAACCCTGTGATCCGGCAAATGGACTACCTCAGATACAGGCGGTACGTCGAACGAAGAGTAGTTGTGGAAAGCCCACTCGCCATTCGGCGAAATCGTATAGGAGTGCGTGCCAGGCTGATTGGGCGTCAAGCGTTCCGGCGCAGCCGAGCCATCGATTCGAGCGCGATACAGATAGCGCTGCGTTGGATTGTCGGGCGATGCGATGAAGTAGACCCACTTATCATCCGGGGTGACGCGGTCCACACTGACGACGTCGAAATTTCCGTGTGTCACGAGTTCGGCTTTGCCGGAATCGCGCGCCACACGATACAAATGCCGCCACCCGTCTCGTTCGCTCAGCACGAGAAATTCGCGCCCCTGATTGATCCAGACGACGGACGGATTCACGTCAACCCAAGCGCGGTCTTCATCCACAAAAACTGTTTGTGTGGCGCCAGACGCAGCGTCGGCGAGTAAAAACTCATTCCTGTTCTGCAAGCGGTTCATGTGTTGCAGCAAAACGTGGCCGGAATCAGCCCACCCCATGCTGGGAATGTAGAAATCGTGCGGATCTCCAATCGTTTGCATCCAGACGACTTGACCACCGGCAGCGCTCGCAACGCCGACGCGAACCGCGGAGTTCGGAGTCCCTGCGAGCGGATAGGGATAATGGAGCGTCTGAGGATACGGGCCCGTCTCTGGATACGGGATTCCGGTGACGATCTCGCCCCTCGGCGCGCCAAGATCATAGATCAGGGTGTAGTTTCCGACGCCGACAGTGTTGAATTGCCAAAACGCGATGGCGCGGCTATCGGGACTCCATTCGAAGCCATCGCGAATGTCAAATTCTTCCTCGTTCACCCAGTCGGAAGTTCCATTGATGACCGTTTCCGAGCCATCGTGTGTCAGCTGTGTGATTTTCCCGCTGGCAAGATCTTCGACATATAGATTGTTTCCGCGAACATATCCAACCTTGGTGTTGTCTGGAGAAAACTTGGCGAACATTAAGCTTGATGGGGGAACATTCCCGCCGAGTTTGCGCAAGGCGCCGCTTTTCAAATCAAGAACCCAATAGTCTCCGCGCGTGTTCTGGCGCCACACGGTCTTCGAATTTGTGAAAACCAGAACTTGATTTCCATCGGAGGACATTTTGTAATTTTCGACGGCGAGTGGTGTTTTTTCACCAGCGGGAATCAGCCGATTGGCGGCAACCAGGATTTCCCGCGCGCCGGTCGCGGTCTGGTAACGAACGATGTCGCTTCCCGCGCCCGTTCCGGAAGGCTCCAACGCCAGATAATAATCTCCGCTTCCCAGCCATTCGCCTCCTCGAAAAGTTTTTACGCGAAATTCCGGATTGGCCATGGTCCGCGCCACATGTTTGGCCGATGTTTCGCGTTCTTGTGTCCGAGCGGCAGGAGGGGAAGCTATCGCGCCGACAACGCTGAATAGGATCAGCGCGGCAAACGAAACAAACTTGTCCCCTCGTGGCCTTCTGCTCCACACACAAGACCCGTGCCTCGCGTCAAGCATTTCAGCCTCCGTTAACGATTTGCGGAAAAAATACTAACAGATTCCGTTCTCTGCGCTTGGCCCAACAAAACGATGCCACTTGACCACGATGCGGGATTCTCTGCTTTTCAAATCGCGGTCGGCGGGAAATCATTCGCACAAGAATCGTTAGAATCCGTTGGGTAGCCGCGTTGAACGACGTCACTTTTACTTAGAATCTGCCGATGCGGATTCGCACGGCCTCCGGCCCCTGGTGAAAATTCAAGCCCCGGTCCGTTTCGTCGCCGTTCAGCAGGCGCGACATCTTCCACACGCCGTTTTCGTAGGAGCCTTCTTCGGCCGAAAGTATCTGCATATGCAACCACGGCAAGCGCTCCGGCAGGTGAAAGCTGACGCTGGCATCCACTCCTGTCACCAGGAATTCATCAGGCCCAAGTTGCGCCACCAGAGCAACGCCGTGGGCGTCAGGTGTGCCTGGCGGGCGTCGGCCATCGTACTGAGGAAAGCCGAAGGATACGGTCGCTTGCCAAGCGCCGAAGTCCAGTTCCTGCTGGGCCTGCCCGGGCTCTTCGACGAAAGTTTTCAGCTTGCCCTCGAAATTCAGCTTGGCAATTTCCCGGTCCATTGGGCCGAGCAATGCAAAATTCCTCGCATGCGCTTTGATGGGCTCGTCCCCGAGGATGTTCCATCCCGTCTGGTCCACTCCAAAAGGAGCAAATCCGATGCCGCCCTCTCCCAAAGCCGTGAAGAGAAACTTGGCAAAGCTGTCGGTTCTTCCGATTTCGGGGATTAGGAGAGGATTGTCCGGCCGGCGATAGGTGTTGATGACGTCCTGAACGAATCCGGCATCGTTGGCGTAGATATCAGGAGCAATCGCGTCCAAAGAGGGAGCCAGCTTGCGCCATAACTCCACAAACTTTTGCACCGCGCCGCCGCTGGGGTATTGAATGCCGGGAAGGAGCATGGCCCTCTGAGGCAATTCCGCCGGCGGGTAACTGAGCCAGACATTCATGTAGAGCGGAATCGCGAATTCAGCCTTGCCCGCGGCGGCAATTTCATTGAGGTAGTGCGCCTGGTGGTACAGCTG
Organism: uncultured Acidobacteriota bacterium; assembly: GCA_963843265.1. Lineage (GTDB taxonomy): Bacteria > Acidobacteriota > Terriglobia > Acidiferrales > UBA7541 > Acidiferrum. The sequence continues at coordinate 30,172 of CAWJJR010000025.1, forward strand.
GAAAATCTCGTCCGCCTCGGAATCAAAGACCTGGCTCCACGTCCCCGGAGACTTGTGCACGATTGCCAGCAAGTCCGCCGGAACCTGGCCGGCAAATTCGGCGTTTGCCTTGGGAGAAAAATCGCGCACGCTGCCGATGATGCCTGATTCGTTTTCCACCTGGACCATCAGTACGGTGTGCTCCACTCCATCCAGAACTTTCAGATGTCCCATGAGCGCCGTGAACGCCGCCTTGTCCGCCTCTAGATTTGCTCTCGAATTTGCGCTGAGCACATCGATGGGATCGCCCGGCGCGTTGATCACACGCGGGTACATTTTCGGATCGGTCTTGATCCACTGCGGCACGTAGTGCATGTTTCCGTTTTTCCAGGTGCCGAACCAGAGCAGCACAAGGTGTAAGTTGTGCTCGCGCGCGCCTTTCACCAGCGCGTCTACATTCGTAAAGTCGAATTGGCCCGGTTGTGGCTCCATTTGTTCCCAATAAACCGGCGCTTCCAGCGTGTTGGCATGCAAGGCCGCGAGCGATTGCCACACTTGAGGCAACTCAGAAGGCCACGCGCTCGAGTTGTGAATTTGTCCGCCTAAAATCAGATACGGACTGCCGTCCACCAGGAGCGCCCACCGTCCATCCTTCTGGATTATTTTGGGAGCATCCGCAGCCAAGGTAAGCGCGGGAGCTGCAAGAGCCAAAAAACCGAGAACGAGAAAGTACTGGAAACGATTCACGAGTTTCACCTCGCGCATAATATAGGCGGGCCCCGCCGGACGCGCAAGCAATCTGCATCTTGATGGCGCAGCCCATGCAAAGTCGCCACTCAACAAAACCGGCGAATCGCGCTGCGGAAAGCGATTGAAGTTCAGGGAACGATGATGCGGGATTCTTCGCGTTTGAGTTCCGGAGCGGCAGGAAATTGACTGCGGAGAAACTCGAGAAAGCGACGCGCCCGGGGCCGGCCGTTTGTGCGCAGCAGCCCCATGCGGTACAGGAACACCAAAAGTGAGAAAACATCGCTGTCCTTGACCGGCGTCGGACTAGCCAGGGCGGAACCGCCGGGCCGCCCGTTAGATTGCTGCTTGGCTTCGCTTAGAAAAGCAACGAGCGAAGCATAGAGCTCTCGTGGAAGCGGGGCCTCCGGCGGCTTTTCATAAATAATTCCAGAGCTGAGTGTTTTGGTGGTTTCCGCAAGAGCTTGAACAACCGCCAGAACGTCGAGATCCGTTGTTGCGGGATGCGCGGCGGAGAATTTTGCAACAGTGAAGGCAATGCCGGAAAGTAAATTCTGGTGCGCATAAATGACGTCCTGAGAAACTTTGGCGTCCAGCAGCGGCGTGTCTTCCGCCAGCGCGCGCTGATGCTGGTCCTCGTAACGATGCGCGGTGATCAAGTAGCTGCAATCCGACGGACAGTCAATGGAGACCTCGCGTTCCGTGCCGCAACAGACGGCGCAGATTTTCTCGCCTTTGGCGGGACAAAATCGCTCGGCTTTTCGCTTCTCACAAATCGGACAAGACACAGAGGCTCCCTGAGACCCACAGACAAACCAGCAGAATACAGCGCCGCTTGTCAAAAGACAAAACGCCGAAAAGACAAGACGGCGATGATCCCCGAGACCAGAGACGGGCCCGCATTTTCCAATTCGCCCGGCTATGGCTCTCAGTTGTCGCCCAACATGAATTATGAAATGCTCAAACCACATCCAGAGCCATTCGCTCTATCCCGATGAGGTGAACCATGCCCTGCGATCCCCAAGAGTTGAAACATGTCCCTCTCTTCTCCCTGCTGGATGACGAAGAGACGGCGGTGCTGGCCAGTCAAGTCGAAATTAAAAAGTTTGTGCCGCGTCAGCGCATCTACAAGATGGGGGACCAAGATGGACAAGCCTACATCATGATGTCCGGAGCGGTCCGCGTGACGACGATCGACGAAGACCACCAGGAAGTCACTGTCGACCAGCCGGCGCACGGAGAATTTTTTGGCTTTGCCTCGATGCTCGAGCAAACGCCTCACGAAACGAGCGCCATCGCTCTCGAAGAAACGGTCTGCCTCGAAGTGGACAGGCACGATATTGCCGTGCTGCTGCAGCGCAAACCGCTCGCGGGCATGGACATGCTCACCGTGCTCGGCCGTCAGTTCCACGCCTCGCAGCAACTCGTGCGTGTGCGCGCCAGCCGAAATCCTAACGATTTGATCGAGACGGAAGCGACGTTTGGTGAGCGCATCGCCGATCTAGTCGCTCGGTTTGGAGGATCATGGACTTTCATTATTCTTTTCCTGGTGGCCCTGGTCATCTATGCTGGCATTAACACAGGCCTGCGCAATGCGGCGTGGGATCCCTATCCCTTTATCCTGCTAAATCTGTTTCTTTCCATGCTGGCCGCGATTCAGGCCCCGGTGATCATGATGAGCCAGAACCGGCAGGACACCAAGGACCGTCTGCGCGGCGAACTGGATTATGACGTCAACCGGCGCGCCGAGTCTGAAATTCAAGGCTTGTCGCGCAAGCTAAATTTGTTGGGTGATAAGATTGCTGATGTCGAGGACTTGATCCGGCAAAAGCTTTAGGCGGCGATTCGCCACTCGGAAAGCAGTTTTTTCAGGCCATGATCACTTTGTTACGGAACCGGCGAGCGGCGACGAACAGCAAAAATGTTCCCATCGCGAAGAGAGCCAGAGCGTTGGTCCAAAGATCCTGAATTCCCGCGCCCCGCAGAATGATTCCTCGCGTGATGTTGATGAAATAGCTGGCCGGAACGAGATAGCTGAGAGCGCGGAAGATGTAAGGCATGGTCTCGCGCGGGAAAATGTAGCCGGAAAAGAAAACGCTGGGAAGAATGGTGAGAAAAGCGAGCTGCATGGCTTGGCCTTGGGTCCCCGCTTTGCTGGAAATCAAGATGCCGAGAGAGAGGGACACAAACAGGTAAGGCAGAGAAATCAGTGCGAGAAGAATGACGCTGCCGTGAATGGGGATCAAGAAGACAAAACGCATGGCCGTGACAATAAGACAAAGCTCGAAAAAGCCGATCGCAAAATACGGAAGCAGCTTGCCAAGCAGCAATCCGTAAGGCTGCACCGGCGTCACAAATAGCTGCTCGAGGGTGCCGCGTTCTTTTTCTCGAACGATAGCGAAGGCCGTCAGAAATGTGGTGACGTTCAGCAGTAGGATCGCCGTGAGACCCGGAAGGAAGAAATTTGGAGAGCGCGAATCGGGATTAAAAAGAAGTTCAGGCCGCATGTCCACGGCAAAGGAAGCGCCTGCCGGGAGGACGCGGCGAAGAGATTCGTCAAGCCCAATGGAATTCGTCACGTTGATGGCAATTCCGGCAACCGAGGAGTCCGAACCATCGATGAGCACGAGAACTTGTGCGCTCTGGCCATGAAGTAGGCGGTCGGAATAATCGACGGGGATCTTAATGCCAACCCGTGCGTCGCCGCTGACGATTGCCTCATTCATTGCTTTGTCGCTTTCCACATAGCGGATGACGTGGAAGGTATCCGAATTTGTCAGTCTGTCGATCAATTCCCGGCTTTGCCGCCGGTTGTCCGCGTTGAAGACCACGGTGTTGATCTGGCGGATGTTGGTGTCGATGCCGAAGCCGAGGAGCACCATCTGCAGAATGGGAATAATCAGAGAAAAGAACAGCGTCGCGAAATCGCGGCGCACGTGCAGCACTTCTTTATAAAAGACCGCGCCAAAGCCGCGGAAGGCGTTAGGCACGAACGGCCTCCTGCGAAGTCTGATGCTGAGCGGACAGCTCGACGAACACATCCTCGAGGCTTGGCGTGAGCGGCCGAATATCGGAGACGGAAACGTCCTGCTTTGCAAACAGCGCGCCGAGCTCGTCTAAATTGAAATCCTTCTCGACGAGCGCGTGGATGGAATCGCCATAAATGGTGGCGCTGCGAATCGCGGGAATTGTACGTGCGATGCGCAAGGCGCGAGTCGCGTCCGGTGTGACGATTCCCACTCGCCTCGTCCCGATCGGCTGGATCTGCGGAAGTTCCTTCAGCGCCCGGGGAGTCCCGTCAGCGATAATTTTCCCGAAATAAATGTATGCCACATGGTTGCAGCGCTCCGCCTCGTCCATGTAGTGCGTGGTCACGAAAAAAGTCATGCCGCGCCCGGAGAGATCGAAGAGCAAATCCCAAAGCTCGCGCCGCGCCACCGGATCGATGCCCGCCGTTGGTTCGTCCAGAAACAGAAGCTTCGGCTCGTGCAGCATCGCGCAGCCAAGCGCCAGCCGCTGCTTCCATCCCCCCGAAAGCTGCGCGGATAGCTTGTTCAAATAGGGCGCGAGGCCGTTTAATTCAACAGTTTCGTCGATTCGCCGCTTGAGCCGAGCGGCATCCAGCCCATAAATTCGGCCATAGAATTGCAAATTCTCAGCCACCGTCAAATCGTAATAAAGACTGTAATTTTGTGACATATAGCCAATGCGCTCGCGAATGGCTTCCGAATCCGTGCGGACATCGAGGCCTTCAACCCAAGCGGAGCCTGCGTTGAGTGGCAAGAGACCCGTGAGCATCTTGATGACGGTTGTTTTTCCGCTGCCGTTCGGGCCCAGAAAGCCGAAGATTTCGCCCTTTTCCACTCGAAAGCTGACGTCATCGACCGCCGTGAAATGGCCGAATCGCCGGACAAGATGTTCCGCGGAGATGCAGGCGTCCGCCGGAGTTTGCGGGGCGGTGGTCACGGTCTAGCTGCCCGCTTTCAAAGTTACGTCCGCGGCCATGCCCGCGAGAATGTGGCCGGCAGGATCGTTGATGCGTATCTTTACGCCGAAAACTTCATGCACGCGTTCATTGCGCGTTTCCACGTTGCGAGGGAGAAATTCGGCTTGTTGATTGATCTGCTCGACCACACCGTCAAATACCGTGTTCGGAAAAGAATCGACGCGCACTTCTGCCTTCTGCCCGAGATGAATACGCCCGTACTCCGTCTCCGGGATGTAAATCCGAACATAAATCTGATCTTTCTCCAAAAGCGTGGCGATGGGCGTATTGGGCGCAATCAAGTCCCCGGGCCGGACGTCAAGCACTTCAACGGTGGCCTCCGAAGGCGCGACAACTTGCCGCTCACGAAACCTCGCCTGGTCGTAGGCGTACGCCGCTTTTGCCGCTTCAACGTCCTCGCGCCGATTGCCGCGCTCGTATTTCTCAAGCGTCGCCAGCTTTTCCTCGTAATTTGCCTTGGCCGAGGCAATTTCCTCCGGGCGGTAGCCGCGCTTCAGCTCGGTGAGCTTATGCTGCAAGCTCTGTTGCTGCGCCAAAGCCATCTTCCAGTCCGCTTCCGCTGTATCGCGCTGCTGCTTCGAGACCAGATCCTTTCTCGCCAGTGCGTCGTACCGCTGAAAATCGAGCCGCGTGCGTACTTCATCAGCCGCCGCACGTTCTACGTCAGATTGCGCCGAGTCGATGTCTTCCTTCCGGTAACCGCGCAGGCGCAGCTCATAATCGGCTCTCGCCTGCGCTGCCTCGGCGCGCGCTTCATCGATGTCCTCTTTCCGGTAGCCGCGTTCTGCCTTTTCGGCGGCGGCTCGCGTCTGATCGAGCGAGGCCAGCAATTCCTTGTCATCGAATGTGATCATGACCTGACCGGGGTTCACCGTATCGCCCTCGCGCACCAGAACTTTATCGATACGCCCGCCGACTTCCGAGCCGACACGGATGTCCCGAGCTTCTACCGTGCCCGATCCCCTCAGCGCGTTGTCGTGCCGAAACCATGTTGCGTAAACTGCCGTGCCGCCCAGAATGGCAGCCACCAAAATCAGGATCACGATGCCTTTGCGTTTCATAAAATCAATCCCCACAAGTAAAAAATGGAACTTCGGCGGGTGCGATTTCTCGCAGAGAGCTGGCCATATTGCGCGGGGCCAGTCCGGACCACAGCACGTTGAAGGCAGACTCGATGCGAGCGTGCAAAGTCGCGTCGCCATGAAGCGACCACATCAAAAGCGTTCCAAAGATTGTTTGCCGAAATACGTGCGCGATCTCGGCTGCCGGCAGATCATTGCGGATTTCGCCGCGTTCCTGGCCCAGCCGAACAATCTCGGTGTGCAGGTCGTGGACCCGTTTCTGCAAATCAAGCATCGCTTCACGGACCGGGGTGGTCGAGAGATAGGCTTGGAGAAGTGTCCGGATGATCCCGGGGTGCCGAGTGGGTTCCTGCGTCATGCGAACGCCCAGCGAGCGAAGAAACTGCGGCATGGGTTCATGGGTCCGGCGGGCTTCCTCGATGGCGGCCTGCAGTTTCGCAAGCTGCATCTCTCCGAAAGCCAAGAGGATGTGATCCTTGCTGGGGAAATAGTTAAAAAAGGTGCCCTTGCCGACGTCTGCGGCCTCCGTGATATCTTCCACGGTCGACTCGTTAAACCCTTTTTTGGCAAAGAGATCCAGTGCCGCCCGAAAGAGGCGCTCGCGCGTTTCGACGGTACGCCGCTCGCGGCGTCCGTGCCGCGAACTCGCTGAAGGACGGAGAGAGGGAGGAGCTTTCAGATGTGATTTCTTGACCATTGTTCATAAATGACTTTAGGTCATAAATGTGTCCGTGTCAAGCACTCTCCTCGTTTCTCTGAAAAAAAAGCCCCGGCCATCGCCGGGGCTTCGTCAAACCTCGCGGTTCTGTCGCCCTATTCCCGCAGAGAGTTAGGATCGGAAAGATTTTTCGGAGATTTCCGATTGAGGTAAGCGATCATCTGTTGAGCCGCCGGAGGTACCGGGACTGCGCCCTTAAATATGATGTCCTGCGCGCTCAGCCTTTTCCCGTAGACACGCTCGTTGGCGTCATTGTCCGGACGAACCGTCGAGCCCTCTAGGGAGATGCCGGCAAATAATCCCCGCGAGCGCGAATAGCTGAGTACCTCTGCCCGCAAGCTGGCATCCGTCGAAGCGTCCGCCGCGCGTCCTTTGGGACCAGCAGCAACGGAAGCATCCGCCCCCAGCTTCACTTTGTTCTTCAGGATGGAGTGCGCGCCGCGCGGATTCATCACCAGCAGAACGAAGTCGGTGGCCTGCCCGCCGATTTGAAAGCCGAGGCTTCCGCCTTCGAGTGCCATCATGGAAGGTGCGCTCCACGGGCCCGTGTAATGTTCACCCGTGCGGCAGGTCATCGCTCCGCGCCCGTAACTGCCCCCAACGATAAAGGCAGCTTTTAGCACAGAGGGATAAACGATAATGCATTCGGCTTTGTCGATGAGATCCTCGGGAATGTCGTCGGGAATATCCATAACTTCCTTGATTACTGTGCCGCAATTTTCGAGGCGGTCCGCTTCCTTCCGGTCGGCTTGCGCCAGGAGAGGCGGGGCGATCATCGCCATGGCCATTAGACAAGAGCTAATCTGCTTGATCAAATTTCACCTCGTTGAAATTTACTGGGCTAGACAATCATAAGTTGCCCGTAGTCTGGGCGCAACCAGCAGTTTGTGAGGGGCCTACTTCGAAAACATTCTACCAATGCCTAGATGCCGCCGGCACGCCAAATGTTGCGCCAGCTTTCGACTATACTTTCAACCGCGGCGATTTACAGGCAAATAAGACATGGGCATACAAAAAAACGGTAAATGGATTGCTGCGGCAGCGGCGGTGGCCTCAAGCCTTTTGGCTGTATCTGTGGCACTCGCACAATCGAAGGTAGCGCGCGAACAGAGTTGCTGCGCCGTAAAACAGGAAGCGAAAGTTGCAAAACTATCGGCGAAGGATGCAGCCGCGGCCGCAGGATTTGGCGCGCGAGCGGACGCTCTGCTCGGCGCCGCGCCAGCGAGCAAAGGAGATTGGGGGCTGCTGATCGTAGACGGAAAGACTGGCGAAACGCTCTACGAGAAAAATCCGGACAGCTATTTTGTTCCCGCTTCGAACATGAAGCTCTTCACGACGGCGCTGACGCTCGCCAAACTCGGGCCGGACTACAGGTTTCACACCACGCTTGAAACGCGCGGCACGATTTCGCCGGACGGCACGCTTTCCGGCGATGTCTTTTTAGTTGGACGCGGTGATCCGAATCTCTCGAACCGCAAATTCCCTTTCGAGTTGAAGGAAGAATTCGATGGGCCGCCCGAAAAGGTTCTGACCGAATTTGCCGACGCGCTGGTGGCTCGCGGCGTTGCGGAAATCACGGGCGATGTCATCGGCGATGACAGTTATTTTCCGCCAGGGCGCTACCCGGACGGCTGGGAAATCGGCGACATGGTTTGGGAATACGGCGCTGCGATTTCCGCCATCGTGGTGGATGACAATACAGTGACGCTCACGCTGACTCCAGGAGACAAAATGGGCGATCCTGTCGTGCCTTCCGTCGCGCCACCGACGCCGGATTTCAGAGTGCAAAACGAGGTGATCTCCTCTGCCGCGGAGGTTAAATCGGATTTGACGTTGACGCGAGACCCCGGATCGAATCTCGTCGTTGTGCGAGGCACTCTTCCTGCAAAAAGCGCGCCGCGCAAGCTCGTGCTGGCCATCGAGGAGCCCGCGCAACATGCGGCTTCACTCTTGGCGGGGCTGCTTGCCGAACGGGGTGTGAAGATCGACGGAAAAGTCCGCGCGGTCCACGTGCCCGATTCGGATCCAACGCCGCGCGAAATTCTCGCGGAGCATGTGTCGGTCCCGCTTGGTGACTCCGTGAAACTCATCAACAAGATCAGCCAGAACTTGCACACGGAAATGCTGTTGAGAACGGTGGCTCGGCAAAATGGAATGTGGAGCACCCCCGAAGATCTGGCAAAGGTTCCGCAGGACTTTTATGCCGCCGCAGGAATCGTGCCCGGCGACGTCATCCAAACGGACGGTTCGGGACTCTCGAGGCACGATCTAGTGACGCCGCGAGCCGTGGTGACATTGCTGAAGTACGCGCAAGGGCAGACTTGGTTCGCGCCCTATTATGATTCACTGCCCGTCGCGGGAATCGACGGCTCGTTGCAGGACCGCTTGAAAGGCACAATTGCTGCTGGGAGAATTCACGCCAAGACCGGATCGGTCGAACACGTGCGGACGCTTTCCGGTTTCGCCGAATTGCCGGACGGCCGGCGCCTGATTTTTTCGTTCTTGAGCAACAACCAAGGCGGAACGAATCACGAAGCTGCCGATACGCTGAACGGGCTTTGTGTGGCGATGATGGAAGAGTTCAACGAAGCAGTTCCCGCGGCTGCGCCTCCGGCCGTCGGCGAAAAATAAAGAAGGAGCGTCAGAGGAGATTTTTCAGGTACCGAAGGACAAATGCCGCGAACGGCACAAGACGTACTCGAGTTTGACAAACTGCGCGAACTGCTGCGGCTGAGGACGACGTGCGCGCCAGGCCGGCGCGCGGTGGATGCGCTGGAGTTTGAGACGGACCGCGGGGCGCTCGAAGCGGCGTTTGCGTTGATTCGCGAAGCGCGCGAATGGCTTCGCGGGGGCGCCGAATTGGGATTCGGCGGACTGGCCGATCCGCAAGCGTGGATCGAGAAAATCGAAGGGCCCGGAGTTGTTCTCGAACCGAAAGAACTGCTGAACGCGGCTTCGCTTCTGGAGACCGCAGGCTGGCTGCGCGTACAATTTCGCGAGGAGGCGGCGAGATTTCCTTTGTTGTCTGCTCGCGCGGCTTCGCTCGGAGATTTTCGTGATGCTTTGACAGCCATTCGGCGATGCGTGCTGCCGAATGGCGAAATCAGCGACGGTGCCTCGCCCGCGCTGCGGCGCATTCGCGCAAGCATAATGCAGACGCGCGAGTCCATCCAAAAAACACTGAAGCAAATCCTGCGGTCGCGCAATGCGGAAGCCGGGGAGGATTACGTCACGCTACGCAATGAACGGTTCGTGATTCCCGTGCGCGCGGAGAACCGCAGAAGCGTTCCTGGAATCGTCCACGGTGCAAGCGGAACTGGACAAACCATATTTCTCGAGCCGCTTGAGACCGTTGAGGCGAATAACGAACTTACCCAGCTTGCCGAAGATGAAGCTGCAGAAATTCTAAACATTCTACATGGACTTACAGAACGGCTTCAACTGGTTCGAGGCGCTTTGGTTGACGCGGCGGAAACAATCGCGGAGCTCGACGGCATTTTTGCTCGCGCACGGTTTGCCCGCGATTTCGATGCGACCATGCCGGAATTTTCCGATGCCGCGGAATTGCGCCTGGTCGACGCGCGGCATCCAGTGCTCGAAGACAAGCTGCGGCGCGAAGACCGCCCGATTGTGCCTATGACGCTTGCGCTGGGCGGCGCGGAAAAGGTTCTGGTCATCAGCGGGCCGAACACGGGTGGCAAGACGGTCGCTCTTAAAACCACGGGATTGGCGGCGCTCGCCGCGCAATCTGGCATTCCTGTGACCGCGCAACGAGCGGTGCTGCCGATTTTTGACCGCGTGCTCGTCGATATTGGTGACGAACAATCCATTGCAGCGGACTTGTCTACGTTTTCCGCGCACATGCTGAATTTGAAGACCATGCTCGAACGGGCCACGCCGCAGTCGCTAGCGCTCGTCGACGAGATGGGCACGGGGACCGCGCCGGAAGAGGGCGCGGCGCTGGCAGTGGCGCTGCTGGATGAATTTCGCGCGAAGAATTGCATAGTGCTGGCGACGACGCATCATGATCGTTTGAAAGCCTACGCTTCGACGACGCCCGGCGTGGTGAACGCCGCCGTGGAATTTGACGACGTGAATTTGCGGCCCACCTACCGGCTGATGGTGGGCGTGCCGGGCGGGTCGAGCGGCATCGCGATCGCGCAACGATTGGGGATCGCGACGTCCATCATTGAGCGAGCGCGGTCTTTGCTGACGCCAGAATCGCGCGAAGCCGCCGATTTGATCGCGTATTTGCACCGCAGCCGCGACGAACTCGACCGCATGCAGCAACAAATGGCTGCAGAGAGGCACGCGCTCGAAGAGGAACGCAAGAAGCTGCGCACCGAATGGGTGGAACGCCAGCAAAGGCGGATCAAGGAACTCGAAGCGCAGTTCGCCGACATGCAAAAACGCTTCGATGAAAATGTGGCCCTCGTGATCGAAGCAGTCAAGGAACGCGAACTGCGCGCGTCGCTCGAAAAGACCGCGAGGCGCAAAGGCCAAGAAATCCGCAGCGAGGCGCGGGAAGAGTTGAACGTCGCAGTCGTACACACCATTTCCGAGTCGCAATCGGATCTGGGCACAAGCTCTTCGAGCCAGGAACCGGTCCGCGCGGAGACGCTGCAATCCGGAGCGCGAGTTCGCGTTCGAGGATTCAGTAAGCCGGTCATTTTTCGCCGCTTGGACGGTTCGTCCGCCGAGATTGAAGCTGGCCCGCTACGCATGAAGGTCGGCCTCGAGGAGATCACGGGCATAGAAAGCTCAGCGGCGGCGATGTCAGCTCCAGCAGCGTCGCGAAATGTCACCGTGACATCTCAGGCCGGCGAAGGCGCGGCGTCGGGCGAAATAAACGTAATCGGGATGCGCGTGGAAGAAGCAACAGACCGCGTGGACAAATATCTCGACGAAGCCGCACTTGCCCATCAAACGCGCGTGCGCATCATCCATGGCCACGGAACTGGAGCTCTGCGTCGTGGCCTAGCCGAGTTCTTGAAAACGCATCCATTGGTTCAGCGCACTTCCTTTGAGACCGAGGAACACGGCGGCAAAGCCATCACCGTTGTAGAATTACGATCATAAGCCCTCATGGCTGAAGCGGGATCATTTGCGGAGCGGGTGAAGCAGCAGGCGGACATAGTTCGCGTGGTAGGCGAATACGTGCGCCTGAAGAAAACTGGCAAGGACTTCAGCGGGCTCTGTCCGTTTCATCAGGAAAAAACTCCTTCGTTTACGGTGTCGCCGCTGAAGCAGATTTTTTATTGCTTCGGGTGCGGCAAAGGCGGCGACGTTTTTAATTTTGTGATGGACATAGAGAAGTCCGCGTTTCCGGAAGCGGTGCGGACCGTCGCTGAGAAATGCGGAATCGCGATTCCGCGGCCTCGGGATCGGTCGCCGGAAGAGCGGCAAGAGAATCAGCAGCGTGCGACGCTCGTCGAAATGCACCGCGAGGCGCAGACTTTTTTCGCTAAACAGATTTCCGGGACGCTCGAAGGGAAAGCGGCGCGGGCTTACCTTGAGGATCGCGGGCTTGATAACAAGGCGATCGACAGGTTCGGTATTGGCTATGCGCCAAGCGACGGGGATGCTTTGCTGCGTTTCCTCAAGCAGAAATATCCAGAGAAATTACTGGTCGAGTCCGGGCTGATTTCGCGGGGCGAACAGGGCGGTCGATTGTTCGACCGTTTTCGCCGGCGAATCATTTTCCCGATCGCCAATGATTCGGGAAAGATCGTGGCATTCGGCGGACGGGCGCTGGGCGATGAGATGCCGAAGTACATGAACTCGCCGGAAACGCCGATCTACTCGAAAAGCAACGTGCTCTACCACATGGACCGCGCCAAGGAGGCGCTGCGGCGGGCGGACTTTGCGGTGCTGGTCGAAGGCTACATGGATGCAATCGCCGTGGCGCGCGCGGGTATCAGCAACGTGGTGGCGAGCTGCGGGACGAGCCTCGCGGAGCCACAGATAAAATTGCTGAGCCGCTTTACGAAGCGCGTGATTGTGAACTACGACCCCGATAACGCGGGGCAGGCGGCGACGGAGCGATCCGTGTCGCTGCTGCTCGAACAGGATTTCGAGGTGCGCGTGCTGGCGCTGCCTCCCGTTGGCGACAAGAAAGCCGATCCGGATTTGTTCATCCGTGAAAAGGGCGTCGAGGAATATACGAAGCTGCTGAAAGATGCGCCGCCGTATGTGGACTATTTGATAGCTCGCGCGCGGAAGATGGATTTGACGACTGGCGAAGGGAAGCGGCGCGCGGTGAATTTTCTCCTTCCCTATGTCCAGAAGATTCCAAATACGATTCTTCGCTCGGAATGGGCGACGCGAATCGCGCAACAGCTGCGGCTCGATGAACCGGTGTTGCGCGCGGCGTTGAGCAAAGCGGCAGCGCAGCGCCACAGCGAACTCAAGATTCAGCCGGAATTGGTGGGCCGCTCGGCGAAGCCTGTCGAGCGGCGGCTGATTCGCATGCTTGCGGAGGCCGAAGGATTTCGGCGCGAGCTGGCGCAACAACTTCAGGCGGCGCAGCTCCATCATGGACTTGAGACCGAGAAAGTCTTCTCAGCGTTGATCATTGCTTGCCTCTCCGATGACCCGATGCAGGCCACGGAAGTTGCCGCGCAACTGGATGAACGCGACCAGCGCATTCTATTCGAGATTCTTTTCGAGGAGGCGAGCGAGCCGACCTGGGAAGAGGCGCTCAGTTGCGTCGAGGCCTTGCAGCACCGACAAGCTGAACAGGAGCTGGCGGACGTCCAGCGGAGCATCGAGGCCAACCCTCCCAGCACGGAGATGCGCGGACTGCTCGAAAAGAAGCAGGATCTAATGCGGCGGCTCGCCGCAGCCAGGTAGGGGCACGCTGCAAGTCATTCGTTGGGCTGCACGTTAGGTCCGGCTTACCAACAGAGACAGAAGTGTTTGCCACCTGATCCCAGCGTGGCCACGCGCCGTCGCGCGCCTAGTTAACGATAACTATCCCCCACCCCTGTTTTTTCGTAAACACTGATTCTAAAGAACTTAATTTTCTATTAAGTCTTTTAAAATCAACAGTTGCAGTTTTTTCTGTAAACACTGATTCTAAATGGTTTACAAATGCATATAACATCGTCTCTTGAATCGCGTTTTGACGCTGGTCCGCGAGACGAGACAAAGCCATTCCGGCAATATTTCAGAGGCGAAGAATGATGCCGCTAGGCTTCGCCATCCGCTCGATGGGCTGGCTGGGGACGCCCAGCCGGATGCGACACTTCGGGAGCCGGACGGGGGCGGGGCTGCGCATGCCGAAGTGGCGTGCAGACAAAAAATGCGATTGGCTAAGCCTGTAGCAGATGCCCCAAAACAAAAAACGCGGCAGAGTTGCTGCCGCGCCGAAAGCCTACAAGAATGCCTGAACTCAGTATACCAGCTGGAGGCGCGGGATCAAGAAGCAAAACATCGACTTGCGAACAAGATGTCCGGCGTGGGTCGCATTGTTTCCTGGCTCAATTCGAGTGGGAAGAAAATGGCTCAGAGCTATTTGCGGGAAGAGTGGCCGGCAAAAGCTGTGACCAGGCCGAGAGAGATGAGCATGCCGCCGGAGACGTAGCGTTGGACTCTGAGCCAGCGCGTGTTGCGCTTCAGGTGTTCGGCCAGGGTACCCGCGGTGAGCGCCCAGATCGAGTCGCTGGTCACGCCCATGCAGAGGAAGAGAAGGCCGAAGGAAAGAATCTGGGCCGCGACTGCGCCCAGCGAGTAGTCCACGAATTGGGGAAGGAACGCGAAGCAGAAGAGAGCTTCCTTGGGATTTAGCACGCTGACGATCACGCCCTGGCGAAAAATGCGGCTGAGCTGGGCAGGCTCGAGGTCGCTCGAAGTTGCCAACGCTTCCTTGCGGTAGAGCTTTTGCACGCCAAGATAGATGAGATAGGCCGCGCCGAGATATTTCACGACATCGAAGGCGGCGGAAGAAACGAGCAGAGCGGAGAGGCCGAGGGCGGCGGCGGCGATGTGAACCAGCGCGCCGGTGGCGATCCCCAAAGCGGAAACTACACCTGCGCGGCGACCGTGGTCGATGCTGCGGCCAACGATGTAGAAAACGGCAGGGCCGGGGATGACGAGTAGAACGATGGCGCCGGTGATAAAAAGCAGAAGAGAAGAGTGATTGGGGTGCATCGGTGTCGCTTAGGCGGCGGGTGCTGTGAGGAGGATGGGTTCGTGCTTGGTGATGACGATGGTGTGCTCGTAGTGAGCGGAGAGGCCGCCGTCGGCGGTGCGGACGGTCCAGCCGTCGCGGTCGAGGGAGACGCGGCCCGTGGTGGCGGCGATGATGGGTTCGATGGTGATGACGAGGCCTTCGGTGAGGAGGTGGCGCGCCAGAGGATCGGCAAAATTCGGGACGCTGGGCTCTTCGTGGATGGTGCGGCCCACGCCGTGGCCACCGAGTTCGCGGACGACGTGAAAGCCTCGGCGGCGGACTTCGCGCTCGACTGCACGGCCGATGTCTTTGGTGCGGTTGCCGGGCCGAGCGGCCGCGAGGGCCTTGCGGAAGGCGCGTTCGGCGCAGTGGGCTAACTCGCGAGATTTTTCTTGCGCGGGCGGGACCTGGATCGTGACGGCGGAGTCGGTGTGGTAGCCGTCTTTCACGGCGGTGAGATCGAGTTTGACGAGGTCGCCGGGTTGGATGGTGCGCGGGCCGGGAATGCCGTGGACAACCTCGTCGTTGATGCTGATGCAGACGTCGCCGGGAAAATTGTAGATGAGCGGCGGAGAGGATTGCGCGCCGTTTTCTTCAAGGATGTGCGAGGCGATCGCGGAGAGTTCAGCCGTGGTAACCCCGGGACGGACGCCGTTGGACATGGCGCGGAGAGCTTTGGCGACGATTTGGCCGCAGGCGCGAAGTTTTTGGAGTTCTTCTGGGGAGTTGATAGACATGGACTTCAGAGGTCGAGCAATTCGAGGCTCAGGCAAGAGCGAGACGACCACGAGGAGCAGGGATCGGACGACCGAGTTCTTGTGCGGTTTCGATCCATTCCTTGATGATGATTTCGACGTTGGCGAGCGCTTCTTTGTGGCTTTTTCCGTCCGCGGCGCAGCCAGGAAGCTCGGGGACTTCAGCGATGAAGGCTTCGTCTGTCTGGCTCCAGTAAATGATGATTTCGTATTTAGTCATCGACTTCTCCGGCCAAGCGATAGTTGATTATAACATTCCGGACCTGTTTGACCTGGTAGGGCTTGCATTTACTGCCAACTCGCTGAAGATTGAGAATTTCGACGACTCCGCTGCGGAAGAAGATGTGGTGGCTGCCTTTGATCTGCTCTTCAAATCCGAGAAGTTTGAGAAGCCGCAGCATTCCGGAAAAGGGGATGTTGGCGTCGGAATCTCCTCTGAGAATTCGGTCGAGCAGCTTGTCCGTGCGCGCCATGATGGTGAGTGGGGCGAAAGCGTATCGCAGGACGGATGTGGAGGCAAGGACTCCTGACGCTTAATGGCAGCCGCAACCGCCGCCGCAGCAGCCGCCTCCGCTCGAAGAACCACCCGAAGGAGCGGAGGATCCACCCGAGCCAGCTGTGGCGAAAACGGAAAGCTGGATGGTGGCTTTTTTGCTAGCGCACTTGGGGCAGGCGATTTCTTGCTGTTTGTTGATTACGATTTTTTCAAACTGCGCTTGGCAGTCATCGCAGATGTATTCGTAGATAGGCATGGCTAGGCTTTTTCCTTAACGACTCTGTTACAAAAGATCGAGAAATTCTTCTACTGTCATCTCCGCCTGCCGAAGAATGCTCTTCAGAACAGGCAGCGGAAGGTCAAAACGATCGTGCCTCGGAACGGTCACTCTCAGGTGCTGCTTTTGAGGATGCCGCAATTGCGCGTGGCTCCCCGCCTGATGATGAATCTCAAAACCAGCCCTCAACAAAGCTCGTAATACTTCCCGCGGTTTCAAAACGGGCTAGCGCGGAGACATCTAGGCACTGATTGCTACGCGAAGCTTTTCCGTCCGAGCCGTCGTTTCATCGGGTATAGGGTTCGCCGTCCTTGCGCAGACCCTCCAGATGAACGCGGATGGCGTCGGCGGCCATCTCGCGGGCTTCACCGAGCGTGCGGCCGTAGGTGATTAGACCGGGCAGCATCGGAACAGTCACTTGATAACCGCGCTCGACCGAGTCTTTTGGCCGCCTTCGCGAATGCGACTGGCCATTGCTCTTTGCCGATTGGATCTCACCAGCGAGAGGCTGAAAAAGCACCGTAAATCGGTAATAGCGGGATGCCAGGCGCTGTGTTGTCGCTTCGCGAAGAGCCATTCTGGCCATGTAAGAAGTCTAGCGCTCGATTTTTGGGGCGTCAATTTTAAGTGCGAGCCCGAGTTAGCTCATGTAGAGGCCACCGTTGGGGTTGATGGTTTGGCCGGTGATGAATGAGCTTCGGGCGAGAAGGACGGCGAGGCGGCCGATCTCGTCGGGCGAGCCGGAATGGCCGACGGGAATGCGGGAGACATAGTCTTTCGGGATGGCGGCGGTCATATCGGTGTCGACCAATGCGGGGGCGATGGCATTCGAGGTGATGCCCTCTTTGGCGTACTGCGAGGCGTAGGAGCGCATCAGGCCCAGGATGCCGGCCTTGGTGGCCGAGTAGTGGGGGCCGACAATGCCGCCGTACTGGGCGGCGATGGACGAAAGATGGATGAGACGGCCCCAGCGGGCGGCCCGCATCCCCGGGAGCACGCGCTGGCTCACCAGGAACACGGAAGTCAGGTTGACGCGAAGAAACTCATTCCAGATTTCTTCCGTGACCTGCTCGGCCGGTAGGATTTTGGCGATGCCGGCGTTGTTGACGAGGATGCCAACGGGACCGAGTTGCTGCTCGGCGGTCGAGACGAGGCGCTCGACTTCGGCGGAGACAGAGACGTCCGCCTGAATGGGAACGGCTTTGCGGCCCAGGGCGCGAATGGATTGCGCGACGGATTCAGCGGCTGCGGATTGCTGGTGGTAGTTGACGGCGATGTCGGCGCCGGCTTCGGCTAACGCTATGGCCATGGCTTTGCCGAGACCGCGGCTTGCGCCGGTAACCAGGGCAATGCGACCAGACAGCGTGTTCATCGAGAGGAGCTCCTTTGTGGCGCCCGTTTGGGCAGGCGTGGAATTGGGCAGGGCAAGCCACGCCCCTACAGTGTAAATGCATCTGGCTCCGGTTGCCCGGAGCCAGATGGTTTCTGCGGAGTTGGCAGGATACTCGATGCGAAGAGGGGCACGGCATGCCGTGCCCCTACGAGGCGTTTAGTCGCCAGCGACAGCGGCTTCGGCAGACTCGGTCTTGGCTGCGCCGTTGCCGTTGGAGTGGCCGTTACCGTTCGAATGACCATTGCCATTCGGAGCGGAGTTGCC
This sequence comes from uncultured Acidobacteriota bacterium, assembly GCA_963843265.1. Classification (GTDB taxonomy): domain Bacteria; phylum Acidobacteriota; class Terriglobia; order Acidiferrales; family UBA7541; genus Acidiferrum. The sequence goes on from CAWJJR010000025.1 coordinate 48,062, forward strand.
ATTACCGCTGGCAGCCGGAGCAATGCTCACCGGCTTGCCTGCATTGGCAAAGTTGGCCGGGGTGGCTTTGGCAATGTCCTGCACCGTGCCGATTTGAACGACGGTCGGCTGGGGCTTCTTGAGGACGAGTTCTTCGTAGATGGCTCGAACCTTGGCTTGTTCCTCGAAGGCCTTCTTGCGGCGCGCGCGATCTTCTTCCGCAGCCGTTAGCGGAATGTCGTGCTCGAGGTGGCGCACGCGGGCGGCGTCATCGGCGTCGATCTTCAGCGAGTGTTCGAAGCTCTGGAGATTGACGCTCTTGCCCTTGGCATAGATCTCGTGTTTGCCGTGGTTCTTGTACCACTCGGCGACGGTCGCGTTCTTGTGCATGTTCTCGATGATTTGGCGCCAGCCTACGCCCGTGTTGTACGCGCAGAAGGAAATTTCGCCCTGCTGCGTGGCGTAAGGAATGATGCACATTTCGGTGCGACGGAAGTCGTAGTTGAAAAGATCTTGGAACCACATGCCGGCGATGAAAAGGAAGTTCCAAGGGTCGGTCTGACGGCGCTTCATGGCGTCGTCATAGGTGCGGTCAGGAGAAGTACGGCCATACTTCACAGTAGATTTCTTCGTGAGCGCCCAGGTTTTGTCGAACTTCCTGAAGAGCGCGCTAAGCGTCAAGCCCTTGGGCCCGCGGAACGGGTGATAGTTCTTCAGGAGAGCCATGGCCATCATGAAGTTGGAGAATTTCTTGCCGCGAGCCGCGTCGGTGATGGCGGTGACGTCTTTCGTCAATTGGACCGCATCGAGGAAGCGCGGAACGGGCGCCCATTCCTTGGTGTCCTTGTTAATCATCATGGCCGTGCCGACGCCACAATTGGGGTGGCAGCCACAGCTCAGCGAACCCCACTGGGATTCGTTGCCCTTGACCATGTCGGCAAAGCCCGCAAAGGTGCTAATGAACGAGATCGGGAACCAATCGCGCGTAGGCTCGACTTTGCCGACCTGGGCGCTAACGTCCTTGGCGAGATGCGACAAGGTGTAGCGCTGGCGGAGACGGCGCTCGGGAGTTATGTCTTCGTCGCGACCGGTGAAAGAAACCGGCTGGAAGCTGACGAAAGCGATCTTCTTCGGATTTTCCATCGCGAATTTCACGACGGAGCCGACCTGGTCGTTGTTTACATTGTTGACGATGGTTACGACGAGGACGATTTCGATGCCGGCTTCGTGCATGTTCTCGATGGCGCGGAGCTTCACGTCGAAAAGGTTGCCGATCTGGCGATGGCTGTTGGCGTCGTTGCCGATGCCGTCGAACTGCAGGTAGGCGTAGCGCATACCCGCTTCGAATGCTTTCTTGCAAAATTCCTTGCTCTTGGCGAATTCGATGCCGTTGGTGGCGGCCTGAACGCTGTTGTAGCCAATCTTTCGGGCGTAGGAGACGGCGTCGAGGAAGAGCGGGCTCATGGTCGGTTCGCCGCCGGAGAATTGCACGGACATCTGGCGGCGCGGCTTGATCTTGAGCGCGTTGTCCAAGATTTCTTTAACTTCATCCCAGCCGAGTTCGTGGACATAGCCAACCTGGTTGGCGTCCATGAAGCAGGGATCGCACATCATGTTGCAGCGGTTGGTGAGGTCGACGGTGAGAACGGAGCCGCGGCCGTAACGAACGGTCGAAGATCCGTGCTTGTGAAGGTCTTCGTCGTTGTGCGCGGGAATATCGCGGCCGGGGAATTGCTTTTCGATCCAGTCGAGGAACTTGGCATCGATGGCCATCATGTCTTCATAGTGGCCGTGGATGGGACAGTCTTTGACCATCCAAATCTGATTGTCGCGCTCGATAATCTGCGCCTTGATTTCGCCGACTTTCTCGTGCATCAGATCGCGCCAGTCTTTTTTGCCGGCGATGATCGCTTCACGCGCCTCTTTGACGCATGCAGGGCAGAGGGAATCGGTCTGCCGTGGGAAGCCGAGCGTGGGCTTGGTCTTTTCCCAGGACTTGAGCAGCGGCTTATCGGACCACTGCGGAGTGACAGAAGGATTCGGATTGCGCTTGTTGAAGTATTGAATGGTGTTGAAAGTGGCCGCGGCGGTTTTGCACAGCGCCCAGTCGAACGTTCTCAGGATCTGCGTCCCTACACGATTCGGCATAAAACTCTACCCTCGCTTTCAAAAAAAGAAACCCAACTGCCCGCTTAATTGGATGAAAATCTAGCCCCTAACAGCCCCCGGGCTCTCATTACCGTACCATTTACCATCGGTACGTCCAATAAGTCTTTGTGCTCCTATAGTTTGACGGTAAAGAGGGGGGAAGGCCAGCAGGAAGCAGCGAACGGTCATAAATACGGGTCAAACGGTCGCCGTGGGCAGCGAATGGCAGTTCAGGAGGGATCAGGGAGGGGTTACCTCTAGACCGAACGGGCTAGAACTTTGCGCATTTTGGGAACCGCGAGTTCGCGATTGGGAATGCTACGCCGTCGGAAATCATGACGCGGCGTCTAGTCATTCAGTGTGGGACGTATGACGGCCATCACAAAATGGGCGAAGTGTGAGGCGCCTTCATCGAGCTGGAGCCAGCGCACGACGCAATGATCGGCGAGATATTTTGTGACGCGCGATTCGGGGATGCCGAGATGCTCCGCAAGCCTCGGCTTAATGGAATCCGCGGTGTGCCGGCTTGAACCTCCGCGCAAAAGATTTCCGACGGCGATGCGCAGAGTCTGGCAGGCTTCGACATAGTAGTAGCTCGTGAGATCGGAATCGGTGAGCACGAAAACTCCAGGACCGACCGGCGCGTGATCCGCATCATTCAGCTTCACGGGAGGGCAAGTCAACAATCGGCGGAGCTGCATTTCGAGAAGAGACAATCGGGAAGAAAGGCCGGGATCGCCGGAACGGCCGCGCACGCTCGGCCCGCCCGGCTCGCCAATTGACTCGATTGGCTCGACGGGGAGCGCCGGGATGGAACGACCGTCCGTGATTCGCAGAGGTCTTGGCTCTGCAGGTTCATCGAAAACTCTCGAGGGCAAACCTTTCGCGCGAGATGAGGACTCTGAAGTAGCGGGCACGGACGGAGATGCGGAACCTTTGAGAGGCGCGCCCTTACGTCTGTTGCGACCGCCACGACGGCCTCGGCGGCGTCTTTTTTTGTCTGGTGAATCAGTAGCTTCGCCGGCAGTTACCGGCGAAGGAGTCTCTCCCCCAGACTCAGCAGGCATCGCCGACGATTCTGGCGCGTCGGAATCTTCTTTCTCGGAGGACGCCGTCGGCAGATCGGCAACGGGAGACGGCGTCAATTGAAAATCGCCGGACGATGGCGCTGAATCCCCAGGCGCAATTTCCGCACCAAGCCTGACGGCGGCTTCCTGCGCCTTGGTTTTCCAATCGGCCCTGCGAAAACGCTCAGCGGCGGCAAGATACCATTTCGCGGCTTCCAGATTTTGTCCGGAGGTTTCGAAAAAGCGGGCCAGCTCAAACGCGACCATCGCATCGCGCGTTTTTTCATACAAATTGGAGAGCTGCCCGACCGGGTCCTTGCCAGTGCGAGCCCGGCGAATGCGGGCGGTGATCTGTTTCCAGTCAGCCATGTGTTGGCTTGCATTGTAGCAGCGGAAGCGTGCTACAGCCAGCGCCGCCGGCAGGCTGGAGGCCATATATTTTTGGGCTTGAGGGCCGATTCTTTATTGACGCAGGGAAAGCGTGTGAGTATTCTTCGAGTAGCCCTCTTGGAGGCTTCCATGGCGCGTTTGCGCGAAATTGTTGCCGTGTTCCTGGCAGCTTGTTTTTTGACGATGCCGGTCTGGGCCGCGACCACGAGCTCCCTGGGAACCGTAGTGGCATCGGACGGCGCGAGCGTGAGCGGGACGGGCGCGGCGGTTGGCACGACCATCTTCGCGGGAGATAGTTTGAGCACCGCGAATCCCGGCAGCGTGCAGTTGCGCGCTGGCGCCGCACGATTTCAACTTTCCGCGTCCTCGGCAGCCACGGTCAGTGAGGAAAATGGTATGCCGCGAGCCACGCTGCTTCGCGGTACGGCGACCTTCTCGACTGCGACGGCGAATGCATTCGGGCTGAATGCTTTAACGGCGATAATCAAACCGAAGTCTGACGAACCAACGATCGGCCAGGTGACGATCTTGGGCGAGAAGCAGTTGCTGGTGAAATGCGTGCGCGGGACGCTGACGATCACAGTGGGTGACGATTCACGCGTAATACCTGAAGGAAGCGCATACCGCATCGTTCTGGATCCTTCAGCGAAAGAAGAAGCGCAGAGCCAGCCTCCGACGCAGGGAGCAGGCGGCAAGGGGTATGGCAAGCCGCCTGTAAGCGCCGGCCAGAGCAGATTTGTATGGTTCGCGGCTGGAGGCGTGGCCTTGATTACCTTCTTTGCCGTCCAAGAAGCTTTGGAAAGCCCAGACCGGCCGTAATTCATCGCTCTTCTGGCGCAATTCAGATCGTCGCAATCACTTCCATTTCAACAAGTGCGTCTTTAGGAAGGCGCGCGACCTCAACGGTTGAGCGCGCCGGAGCGGCACTGGAAAAGTAGCGTCCGTAGATTTCGTTCATCACGGCGAAGTCGCTGATATTCTTCAGAAATACCGTAGTCTTGACAACGTGGCTCAACTTGCTGCCTGCCGCTTCGACGATGCCTTTCACGTTTTCGAGCGTGCGTTCCGTTTGCTGGCGAATATCCCCGGGCACAAACTCATTGGTCTTCGGATCAATGGAAACTTGTCCGGAAACAAAAAGAAGTCCGTTGACCTTGATGGCCTGGGAATACGGGCCAATGGGTTTTGGACCGCGATCCGTCAGAACAATTTCTCTCATGGCATGGTCTCCTTGGAGGTGGTGGTACTTGCTGCAGATGCATCTTCGTAACGCGCGCGAAACTTTTCGGGAACTCCCGGATGCTTCATCCACAAGCGCTCGAACTCGGCGACATTTTGATGAGTTTCCTCTTCAAACGCGGCGATCAAATCGTTGAGATTGAAACCGCGTCCTTGACGAGCGGAAAGCATGTGGTCGATGGCGCGGCGGAAGGCATCCCGCCCGTAACGATCCTGAAGTCCAAAAAAGAATAGAAAGCTTTTGGCGCGCAGAACCGGTTCGTCTTCTTTTTTTCGCCCGCCGGGGCTCTTGGGAATCATACGCAACGCCCGGCGGATTGTCTCGGCGCGGAAGGAAGGCCCCTCGATGGCTTCTTCGCCGAGTGCGGAAGCAAAAGCCGGTAGCGCTGAGAGCGGGGGCTCCTGCTCATAGAAAGCTGGATTCTGGCCGTAGCCCAGCCAGCTTGCCGCCAATCCAGGCGCGGCCGCAGCCAGCTTTGGGGCTCCCCCGCTAAGATCAATCATCAGCGTATCCGCCGAGGCAAGCTCGGAAGAAACAGCGCCCGACTGCGCACTCAACAGTTTGGCGTAAGAAGACGCACTGGCCGTAAAACAGCCCGCCACCACAGGGCATTCCACGATCCACAGCGGCAGCCCCTTCGGGGCTCGCGTGCCGAAGGTCGCGTTGTAAGCCCGAATGGCGAGAACCAGCGCATCAGCGGATTGGTTCAAACGCGAAACTTCTTCTTCGGTGCGCGTCCAGAGGAGAACCTTGCCCGCCGCGGTGTCCAGAATCGTTTGTTTGTAGCGCCCGGCGACAACGAAAGGATAGTGATCGTCGGGACGCTGCACGGATTGGATGGTGAGCTCGGGACCGTGGCGCGATGTTTTCACCGAACGCCCACTGGTGTGTACGAGAAATCCGTCAGGCACACGGACTTGCAAAAGCCACTTGTCTGGAGGAACTCCGCCAGTAGCAAATAATCCTGCCGAGGGAAGCAATTCCGGCGCCCACCCCTCGGAAGGAAGAAAGAATGCATCGGAGGAAAAACTATAGCCGGGCTCGTCGGCGGCCGGAGTTTGAAACTCAGAGTAGAGATGCAAAGTGTGGCGCTCTCCGACGTCCCATGTCCGAGGAAGCGAGAGAAGCGTATTTCGAGGAATAGACGGCACGTTTTCTTCGGAAAGCGACGCGCCGTCCCAAATGGCCTCCGATCGAGCAATGCGAAAGCGCCGCCGGCCGGAGAGGCGCACTTCGAGTGAAGAAAGCGGCTGGTTGCCCGTGTTGCGAAGCTGGAAGTCGGAGTCGACGCGAATTTTTGGATTGGGACTGGCGTCAAACTGAACGCGGATTTCTTGTTTCTCGATCGAGTAACCTGGCCCCAGTGCGGCGGTGCAGGAAGCCATCCAAAAACCCGCCGCCATGACAAACGGACAAACGAGCAGACGGAGATGAAGCCGGGACGCCAAAGCAAATCGATTGTAGCGGGAGAAATAGGAAGAAGCAAAAATGAAGAATGCCGTCCAGTGGAACCGAGCAACCGTGGGCACTAACGCGGTTTGCGTCCACGAACACGTACGAATGAAGTGTTGGCGTGATCGCGAGACCGCTCGCGTGCCGTGATTTCCTTCCGGGCCTGTTCGTCGGTCATTCCGGAATTAATGCGTTCAAGGATTTGACGTTCGGTCAAACCGGTATTCTTGAGCTCCGAGATTTCCGCGCTGGCCATGACCGGCTGGCCGGTCAAATGCTTGTGGAGAACGAGTTGAACCGTCGAGTCTGACAGCCCGATGAGCTTGAGCGTGACCGCGTCAATGCTGATCGAGTCCAATTGGCCCGCGTGCGCGATATCGAGGATCTGCTGCTCGGTGAATCCGGCGCCGGCCAAGTCCGCCGCAGATTGCGCGCTGATAAAGAGCACCTTGTGGAGATGCGCGGCGCTGATCAGCTCCACGCAGGTGTCATCGCTAAGCCCCGCATGTTTCAGCTTAATGACCTGGGCGATTTCCGAGTCCGTGACGTTGAGCCCTTTGAGCTGCTCAATGTCACTAGACCACATTCCTGCTTGATCCAGCGGACGGTAGTCCGTCAGGGGATGCTGGTGGCAACCTGCCGCCAATAGGACACACACACCGAGAAGCAATCGTGGATGCCGCATAGTTCCATTCTAGAGGAGGCAAACAAGGAAACGCGGAGCTGTGCTTGGATAATACCCGGCTGAAAGTACAGGTCGAGAGTTACCTCATTCCCAGGCGAATGCAATCATTGAGGGTCGTCAAAGCAAAACGAGCCGCAGACAGCCCTGGGCGGGGAACTTAAAGATCAAGGTAGCTGCCTGTGGATCGCCAAGGAAACACTACACCTGATAGACACGGTCGACTCCGAAGACTCCGGAGACTTTCCTGATGTTCGCAAGAATGGTTTCGAGTTGGCGCCGATCCACGATGTCGAGACTGGCTTCGATGCGGGCATTCTGCCGGTCGGGGCGGCTCTCGAGGCTCTGGATATTGGAGCCCGCTCCGCTGATGACCGCAGTGATTTCCGCCAGCAGGCCGGCGCGGTCTTTCCCGCGGATGGAAAGCCGGACAGGGAACGTCGCGGCAGTCCCGCTGCCCCACTCCACCGCAATGCGGCGCTCCGTCTGATACATCAGGTTCTGCACATTCGGGCAAGCCCGCGTGTGCACAGCAACTCCCCGGCCGCGAGTGATGTAGCCCACAATGTCGTCGCCCGGTATCGGATTGCAGCATTTCGCGCGATAGACCAGCAGATCGTCATGGCCCTTGACGATCAGCGGAGCTTCGCCAAAACCGAGCATGCGTTTAACGGTTTTGACGAGCGTCGGCTTTGAATCTTCTGTTTCGGCTTCCGCAGCCTTCTCCGGTTCGCCCAGCAATCGCGAGAGAACTTGCCGCGCGGAGTATTTGCCGAAACCAACCGCCGCATAAACATCTTCCTGTTTCGAAAGACCGTAGTCAGCGATGAGTTTGTCCCAATCCGCTTGCGGAATTTTCTTCAGGCCGCGTGGGAAGTGCCGGGATTCCTTCTCAAGCAGCTTCTTTCCCATGTCCGTGGCTTCTTCGCGCTCGTGGAAGTTTAGCCATTGGCGAATCTTGCTGCGCGCGTGCGAGGACTTGACGAAGCTCAGCCAGTCCCGGCTCGGAGTGTGATTTTTCTGTGTGAGAATTTCGACCACGTCGCCGCTGACAATTTCATGGCGCAACGAAACCATCTGGCCATTCACTTTGGCGCCCACACATTGATGCCCCACTTCCGTGTGCACCGAATAGGCAAAGTCGACTGGCGTCGCTCCGCGCGGCATCTCCAGAACGCGGCCTTTAGGCGTGAAGGCGTACACTTCTACAGGCGCCAAATCCACCTTGAGCGTGGAAAGAAACTCGCCGGGCTCCTGCAGCTCCTGCGACCACTCGATAAGCTGCCGCATCCACGCGATGCGCTGGTCGTCATCTCCAGTGGCCGGTTGCCCCCCTTTGTACTTCCAATGGGCCGCGACGCCCTCTTCCGCGATGCGGTGCATTTCTTGCGTCCGAATCTGCACTTCAAAGGGCTGCCCGCCATGCAAAACCGTCGTGTGCAGCGATTGATAAAGGTTCGGCCGCGGCATAGCAATGTAATCTTTAAAGCGGCCGGGGACGGGGCGCCAAATGTGATGCATCACGCCGAGTGCCGCGTAGCAGTTTCGCTCCGTATCCGTAATCACACGGACGGCGAGGAGGTCATACACCTGTTCGAGGCTGGTCTGCTGGCGCAGGATTTTGCCGTGCAAGGAATAGAGGCCTTTGACGCGGGCTTCCAACTCCGCGGGAATGCCGTTCTCAACCAGCTTCGTGCGAATCGTGCCCTGAACCTCTTCCAAAAACCGCTGATGCACGGGGCTTTTGTCGGTAACTTCCTTTTGCAGCGCGAGAAAGGCCTCCGGCTCAAGAAAGCGGAAGGACAGATCCTCGAGCTCGCCGCGAATGACTCCCATACCGAGGCGGTGCGCGATCGGAGCGTAAATATCCAAAGTCTCCCGGGAAATGCGCTGCTGCTTCTCGGGCGAAAGGTATTCGAGCGTGCGCATATTGTGAAGGCGGTCTGCCAGTTTGACGAGGACGACGCGCACATCGTTGACCATCGCCAGTAGCATCTTGCGGACGTTTTCCGCCTGGCGTGTTTCCGGAGCCGTCATGTTGAGACGGCTGATTTTTGTGACGCCCTCCACAAGGTGCGCCACGTCCGGTCCGAAGCGCTCTTCAATCCGCGCCACGGGATATTCGGTGTCTTCGATGGCGTCGTGAAGGAGGGCGGCGGTGAGCGTCGTGGCGTCCATGCGCATGTCGGCGAGAATATGGGCGACTTCAAGGAGATGGGAAATGTACAGGTCGCCGGAGCTGCGGAACTGGTCGCGATGCCGCTCGGAAGCAATCTCGTAAGCGCGGCGGACGACCCAGGGGTCTTCGGAAGGGCGGTTCTTGCGAAGTTTTTCGAGGAGCTCCTCGAAGCGGGCTTCCAGTTGGCGCAGGGCGCGGTCGCGCTGGAAGCTCAACGGAACATTACTAGGCGACGGCATATCCTAGTTTAGCCTGAAATGGCGCAGAGCGCGAGCGGGCCAGCCGCGTGGAAAAGTGTCACAAAAAAAGAAAAGGACGCCCAACCGGGCGTCCTTAAATGGAGAAGACTGAGGTTCGTGCCGCCGAATCCGCAATGGGACTCAGGACGTTTGTTGCTGCTGTTCCAACCGCTTCTGCTTAATCTCCTTGATTTTGTCGAGGAGGTCATCCGCTTGCTTCTCCAGGGAAGCTCGCTCATCCGCGCTTTCCACCATGTCGGCCTTGCGACGGTAGAGAAGGCTGAGATAAGCCATCGCGTCATCGTAGTCCGGCCGGAGCGAAATTGCCTTCTGCAGATCTGTAATTCCCTCCTCTACGAGCGGTCCGTACTTGGTGGCGTACTCCGTACGCACGGAGGCGGGCAGCGGATCCATGTCCTTAATCTGTTTCCGAATATTGTTCTTGTTATAGTCCAGCCGCATTTCCCCGTTGCCGCGCCATGCCAGCGTCCAATCGATCACACCGATCCAATAGTAGGGCTCGGGATCTTCCGGTTTAATTTGGATATGGCGCTCGTGGTAGGTCTTCGAATTCTCGAACCCTTTCTCGTCAATCGGCGGCGTGCCTGCCATTTGAAAGAGCAACGAGCCGATGCCATCAATAGCATTCAAGTTGTTGGGATCGGTTGTCAGAATGTCTTGGAATTCTTTGATGGCCTGTTCACCGCGCGCTTTGTTTTCCGCGGATGGCGCGCCGGGAATGTACAAACTGGCGTAAGCGGTGGCCAGATAGAGCCGCGCCGTCGTCAAGTTCGGATCGAGCTCGGAGGCGCGCTTGAAATCCTCGATGGCGGCGTCCGACTGGCCAGCCTTGAAGGCAACCACGCCCTTATTCAACAGATCGCGAGCCTTGAGCTTGTTGCAGCCCGAGACCGCGAACACGAGCATTAACAACGCTGCCAGAGTAGCGGTCCGGCGAGCAATACGATCTGATGCATCAGTCATCGAAGGCATCCATCCCTGCTAGGATTCACGTCCGCCCTGCGAGGGGCAAATCTACACTATTTAGCGAGCGTTTGCGAGTTCCGGAGTTATCAATCCCACCGTCGTAATTCCCGACCCTCGCATTACATCAATCGCCCTGGCGACCATGCCAAACTCAAGGATTCGGTCACCACGGACAAAAGCCACTCGGCTAGCTCTCATCTTGAAGATCTCTGCGAGCCGTGTGTGAAGCTCTGGCCATTGCACTGGATCCTGGTTAATCCGCAGAGTGCCGTCGCCCAGAATCTGAACAACAATCACATCCACGGGCGTTGGCGCAGGTGTCGCCATCTGCTCTGGCAAATCCACCGGAAGGCCAAATTCGGCCGAAGGGCGAATCGCCATAAGAATGACCAGAAGCACCAACAGAATGTCGATCAACGGAACCACATTCATCTCCGCGATCGTTCCGACCCTTGCACCGCCAAGCGAAATTCCCATGAGCCACCTCGCACGTAACAGATTTCCCCGCGAGGAGGACTCTCACACCCTGCGCTGACCAGGCTGCACCCGCGCCGCACGAATAGCCTACGACAGTTACTGCCCGGCCTCGAGCTTGGCCGTGACCAACCCGATATGGTCGATCCCTGCGCCGCGCATAATATCGATGGCGCGGGCGACTTCCATAAACAGCACGTCGCTGTCGCCTTTGACGAACGCGGTCTTATCGGCGCGATCCTTGAAGACCGTTTCGAGACGAGGGCCAAGCGCATCCCAGGTCGTATCTTCTTGATTGATCTTCAACTTGTCGTTCGGCAGCACCTGTACCACGACAGTCTTGTTCTCCAGCTCCTGCTCCTGGTTCTTGTTCGGATTGGGCTGTGGAACGAGCGCGTCCAACCCGTGGGGAGTGAGCGGAGTGATGACCATGAAGATGATCAGCAGCACGAGCAAAATATCGATTAGCGGAACGATGTTCATTTCCGCCATCGCACCGCCCTTGTTCTCACCAACTGACATTCCCATTGAAATTCTCCTATCAGCCTGCGCTGCGCGAGCCTTGCAGGCCATCAAGCCGCGCCAGGTGGGATCCGGCGCGGCCGTTCAGTCTCAGCAAACGAATGGTTCGAGGGCTTCTCGCCTCGTCCACATGCCTTTCCCCCGGCTTCAATCAGCCGATGGAGACGTACCAGGCGGCGGAGGCGGGGTCCTGCGTTGTTCATTCTGCTCTGTCAACAAGCCGAGTTGATCGACGCCCGCGGAGCGGATTTCATCCACCACCGCGACGACGTCGCCGTACTTGGCCCGAGCATCGCTCTTCACGTACACAGTTTTATCGAGGCGGTTGGCGATCAAATCCTTGACCTGTCCGGTGATGTCATCCTTGGAGATCTTGGTATTCTTCAAGTAGATCGTTCCGTCTCGAGTGACCGCCACGATGACTGCGTCATCCTTATCCGCATCCTGCATTTCGCGCGCGTTGTTGACTCTGGCCATATCCACTGGCAAGGTCTTCTGCAACATCGGCGTGACCACCATGAAGATGATCAGCAGGACGAGCATAATGTCGGCCATCGGGATGACGTTTGGCGTCGACATCTGACTTCCGACTTTTGGTTTATACCCCATGGGTTGCCTGCCTTACTTTTTCGCGCCGCGACGCAGAATGAAGTAGTTGATCAACTCCATCGAGGAGTTGTCCATTTCCACGTCGAAAGCTTCGACCTTATTGGTGAAATAGTTGTAGGCCCACACGGCAGGGACGGCCACGAGAAGACCGAGAGCCGTGGTGACGAGAGCTTCAGCGATACCGCCGGCGACCGCCGACAACCCGGTCGCGTGGCTGGTTTCAATGCCCTTAAACGCGTTCAAGATGCCGACGACCGTGCCGAACAGTCCGACGAACGGTGCCGTCGAGCCGATGGTCGCCAGCGCCGAAAGGCCGCGCTTCATTTCCGCGTGGACGATGGCAACGGAGCGCTCGAGACCGCGCTTTGCCGCTTCGATCACGTCGGCGTCGGTGACTTGCTGGGAAGCGGATTGGAATTCGGAAAGGCCGGTAGCCACGACTTTGGCGATATGGCTCTTCTTGTTCCGCTCGGCGATGGCGATCGCTTCGTCCAGCTTGCCTTCCTTGAGAGCCCCGGCAACCTGCTGCACGAAAACGCGCGACTGCTTGCGGGCCGCGCTGTACATCAGGGCGCGGTCAATCATTACGCCGAACGAATAAATCGAGAGAATGAATAGGATCGCAACGACGATCCGGGGAAGGGTGCTCATAGAAGACCACATGCTCCGCAAATCCCACGAAGTCGCCTGGGATTGCAGGAACAGGGCCGCGTTCATAAACAGAGTCGCTACCATTCGTTTTGCTCCTTAGTTCTGATGGTCCGGGTTCCCCGGAGCCAACGCGAGAGTTTGCCAAGCTTTTCACCCGGACCAGCGCGCCTGTCCCACGACGGGTGCGCCAGACCGCTTACTGGTTCAGAGAGAAAATCACGTCGATCGTGGTATCGACTTCGACCGGCTCACCGTTCAGAAGAGTCGGGCGATAACGCCACTGCCGCACCGCATCCAGCGCGGCCTGTACCAGCAGTGGATGCCCGGAAATGACTTCGAGTTGCTGCACCGCGCCATTCTTGCCGATGATTGCATGCAGGCGCACTGTGCCCGAAATGCGCGTCTGCCGAGCCAGCGGTGGATACATCGGCTGGACTCGGTTGATGAGCATGGCCGCAGTCACGTTCCCGCCCTGGCGAATGCGCGACACGGTCGGCCTTGGCGGTGGCGGAGCTCCACCCATTCCACCAATCACGCCGCCAATCACGCCGCCCATCGAGCCGCCAGGCACGCCGCCTGGAACTCCGCCCTGTACCCCGGCCATATCGGGCGCATCTTCCTTAATAATTTTGATGTCCTTTGGAATCTCTTTCGGCTGCAGCAGTTTGCCGGCATCCATCAAGTGGACTTGCGGCTTGATGTGCACAACCACCGCGGGAGGCGGAGGGGGTGGGGGCGGAGGCGGGGGTGGCGGAGCGGTCAGCATCGTCGCCATCATCGTCTTCGGCAGCGCTTCTGTGTAAATCAGCGGAATGAGGATCAGGATTCCAACGAGGAGAGCTTGGATCGCCAGCGACAGCGCCACCGTCCAAGGCTTGTTGGTCCTCTTCGTCTTACCTGACAGCACCATATCTTCAAACATGGATCCTACCTCCTCCCGGCGGGAGCCAGGCGCCCTGGAGCGCCTTCACTTCCTCGGGTTTTATTTCCGGCTGCGGGTCCGGTGCTAGCCACAACACCTTGACCGCCGCGCCATTGGTTCCACGCGACGACCAGCGGTGCGGCAATACCAAAACTGGAGTACGTTCCTACCACAATCCCCACCACTAGAGCAAAGGAGAAAGCACGGAGCACCTGGCCGCCCATCAGGAACAGCACGAGCACGGTAAGGAAGGTCAATCCGCTGGTAAGTATCGTTCGCGACAAAGTCTGGTTGATGGACTTGTTCACAATTTCAATGAACGGCTGCCGACGCAGAAGTCGATTATTCTCCCGGATGCGGTCGAAAATCACGATGGTATCGTTCATCGAATAACCAACCAGCGTCAGCAAAGCCGCGATGACCGTCAGCGAAATCTCGAAATGTAAAAGCGAGAAAAAGCCCAGCGTGATCAAAACGTCGTGAAACACCGCCAGGACCGCGGCTGCCCCATAAACCAGCTCGAATCGAAAGGCAATATATACCAGCATACCCCCCAAAGCATAGAGGGTAACGTAAATCGCTTGGCGTCGAAGCTCGCCTCCAACTTTGGGGCCGACGATCTCCACTCCACGTATCGCAAAGGAGCCCAGGGCATAGTTATCCTTGAGCATGTTAAGCACGGGCGGTGTGACGCCGCTGACGCTCGAAAGCGCGTCGAAATTCGTTAAAACTCCCTGAGCGGTCGAGTCGCGATAATCCAAAATATTTTTTGCCAACACCTGGTAGCGGTCGCCCGCATTTGTAGAAAGAAGAAGCGGATCGTGCTGCGTCAGAAAAGCTGCCAGCGAGGCCGGAGTAGCGGCATTGAAGTCCGTCTTCGAAGAATTCTGAACCCCATAAATCGTATTTAGAGCATTCAGAATCCGCGTCTTGCTGACTTCTCCCGCTTCCTCGCTACCGCCTTTTTGTCCAACGAAGATCAGCACCTCGTTCGCGCTCGGATTGGCAATATCGCCGATGGACTGAATTTCGCTGTCTCCAAGGCCCTGCGCCGTCAATCCACTGCGGAGCTTTTCAATATTGGGCGGCTGCGCAAACCGCACGTCCACGTTTGTGCCGCCCTTGAAGTCGATGCTATACGGCAATCCGCCCCCGGTCGGCCCGCCCTTCAGGAACACGGAAGTCCATCCAGCAATCAGCAAAATGGCGCTAAGGGCATAGAAATACTTGGCTTTGCCCATCCAATCAATGTCGGGCGTCTTGAATAACTCGATCATGCGGATATGACTTCCCTTCCTTAGACTCCAGCGTCCGCGAGTTTGTTCCCACAGCCTCCCAGACCATCTTGGGAGTCTCCGCCGGAAATAACCACTACTCGATCGTCCCGTTCTTGCAAATCTTTGGCCCTATGCGTCCTAGTACAGCCCCGCACAGCCTAAATGCTTAATTCCGCCTGACGGTCCATCTTCTCCAAGTGGTAATGGAAAATCGTCTTCGACACATAGATGGCGGTGAAGACGTTAGCGATCAAACCCACGGTCAGGGTAATGGCGAATCCCTTGATCGGCCCGCTGCCGAAAATAAACAGAAAGAACGCGGAAACCACGGTCGTGACGTGGGTATCGATAATGGTCAGAAACGCTTTATCGAACCCCGCATCCACCGCCGACGGCGCCGACTTGCCGTTACGCAATTCCTCCCGGATCCGCTCGAACACCAGAACGTTCGAGTCCACACCCATACCAATTGTGAGGATCACGCCGGCTATGCCAGGCAAAGTGAGCACCGCGCCAAAGTAAGCCAACGCCGCCAGCAGGATAACCAAGTTCAGGATCAGCGCGAGAACCGCGTTTGCTCCGGAAACCCGGTAGTAGAACAGCATGAAAATCATCACCACGACCAAGCTCAAAATGGAGGCTTGCACGCCGTGCCGGATCGAATCGGCACCCAGCGACGGCCCAACCGTGTGTTCCGCCAGATACTTGATGGATGCCGGAAGCGCTCCCGCCCGCAGGACAAGCGCCAGATCGTGCGCCGAGTCCTGGCTGAAATTACCCTCAATCATCCCCGAATCATCGATCCGCCCATTGATAACCGGAGCTGTGTACACCCTATGGTCGAGCACGACGGCCATTTGCCGTCCGATATTCTGCTGCGTGAAGGGCCCAAATCGGCTGGCGGCTTCCGCCGAAAGCGTAAAGTCCACAACCCATTGACCGGGGTTATTCGTGTTGCGATTTTCCGTGGCGCTGCGAAGATCCCGTCCGGTAACGACAGCCCCGCGGCTCAGGATGTACCAACCTTCCCCTGCCGGTGGCGCCCCGGGAGCCCCGCTGGATTCCACACGCCCGGGAACAAGCTCAGTACCAGCTGGCAATACGCCGCCATGCTTACTCAAAGCATCCGCTTCCGAGGTATACACAACCGGATCTTCCACCAACCGCAGTTCCAGTTGTCCGCCCTCTTGAATAACCGCCTTCACCCGCGAAGGATCGCCTTCACCGGGCAGTTGGATGAGAATCTCGTTGCTATTGGCTCCCCCGCGCAGTTGAATCGTCGGCTCCGTCAAGCCAAGAGCGTTCACCCGGCGATCGATGGTCTCCAGGGTCTGCGTCATCGTCGTTTGCTGAATCTGAGCGACGGCCCCGGCCCTCATCGTCAGTGTGTATCCATTCGGACTGCCCGCTGCCGGCGCCATATCCCAAACGTTGCCGAACTGCTGCTCCACGTAGTCGCGAAAATCCGCCAAACGGTTGGGATCCACGTTTTGCACCAGGATGTGCGTATCGTCCACCCGCCGCACTTCATCGTAGCTGATGCTCTTGCCGCGCAGCCAGGTGGTCACGCGTTCGATCATCTGGTCTGTCTCTTGCGCGATGGCCTCCTGCACTTGCACCTGAATCACCAGCTGCGTGCCGCCCTGCAAGTCCAGTCCGAGCTTAATCTGGTGGGTGAAGTTATCTTTCAACTCCGTAATGGACGTGGGGAACGTCGGGAGTCCGATAAGGCCATAGATGCAGCCGACAATCACAACAAGGATGAAAACTGCTTTCCACTTCAGATTTGGGTTCATGGTCAGGAAGTTAAGCGCGTGTTCCGGCTCCGGGCGGCTTTATTTCGCATCTTCCAATGCCTCCACCTGAGCTATCGCCGAACGCGCGATGCGTATTTTTACCGGAGCCGAGCCGGAGTCCGCGATTTTGAGGATGACCGTATCGCCGTCAATCCCATTGATCGTTCCGTAGATCCCGCTGCCGGTCACGACTTTGTCTCCAGTCTTGAGGGCTGCAAGCATGGCCTGGGTCTTCTTTCGCTGCCGCTGCTGGGGCAAAATCAGCATGACGTAGAAGATGCCCATCACCACGATCATCATCACCAGCGGATTGCCCAGGTAGCTCGCCGGTCCCGAAGCCTGAAATAAAATCGCCGCAAACATCATCAAAGAGTGCTCCAATCCTTTCAAGAGAATCACGCCCGCGCCGGGCCTCAAAAGATGGCATCAGCGTAGCGGGTTTAAGTTCACCGCTCTCACTGCCCGCCGGATTCTCTGCTCGTGTCGCCCGCAGGTCGCCCCGACCCGGTCGGGGCGCACTTGAAGAATCTCGGACGCTATCCCGGCCCGCTATTACGCCGGACCTACAGCATAGCGCGCGTGCATCTCAGAAGAGAAATTCGCTAGGTTCCCAAACCCGATAGCCTCGCGGATTTGCCTCATTAAGTCAAGGTAAAAGTGGACATTGTGGTGGGTCGCCAGAATCGCCGCCGTCAGCTCTCCCGCGGCGAAAAGATGACGAAGATACGCGCGTGTATATCGCCGGCAAACCGAACACGAGCAATTTGGATCGGGCGGCCGCTGGTCTGCCGCGTAACGCGCATTCTTAATAAGCACGCGTCCTTCGCTCGTATAGAGGCAAGCATGCCGCGCCGCCCGAGTCGGCAGCACGCAGTCCATCATGTCAATCCCAAGCGCGACGTAATCGGCAATCTGCTCCGGTTTTCCAACGCCCATCAAATAGCGCGGCCGCTCGCGCGGCAAAAGCGCGGTCACTTCGCAGGTCATTTCGCAAGTCAATGCGTGCGGTTCCCCGACCGCCAATCCGCCAACGGCGTATCCCGGGAAATCCAGCTCCATCAACTGCCTCGCGCTCTCGCGCCGCAGATCGGCGAACGTCGCTCCCTGCACAATCCCAAATTGCCATTGCGCCAATTCACCATTCCGGTTGGCTTGTTCGAGAAAATATTTTCGCGCGCGCCCCGCCCAAGCCGTTGTGCGCGCGACGGCCGATTCTGCTTTGTCTCGCGGTGCCGGTGTCTCGATGCATTCGTCCAAAACCATGGCAATGTCCGAGCCCAGCGCCATTTGAATTTCAGCAGCCTTCTCCGGCGTGAGCAGATGCTCCGACCCATCCAGATGCGAGCGAAACCGCACGCCCTCGTCCGTCACTTTGCGCAGTTCGGAAAGGCTAAACACCTGAAAGCCGCCGGAGTCCGTCAAAATCGCGCGCGGCCACGACATGAATTTATGCAAGCCGCCAAGCTCGCGCACGGCTTCATGTCCCGGCCGCAGATACAAATGATAGGTATTGGCAAGAATGATTTCGGCGCCCAGCTCTTCCAGCGCCTCGTTCCGCAGGCCCTTCACGGTCGCCTGCGTCCCTACCGGCATAAAAAACGGCGTCTGCACCGCCCCGTGCGGCGTGTTCAATACGCCGCGCCGCGCCGCGGTCGGATCCGTCTTGGCTACTTCAAAAGAAAAATTCACCCTTCGAGTGTATCAGGAGAAGATGAACGCGAATCCCACCCGGATAACTACGAATGCCGCCCACACGCTGAAAGCGATGACGTATGGCTTCGCGCCCTTCAGCTTCTTCGGGCTGGTCGCCGCAAATCCGATCGCCAGAAGGATCAAAGTCCAGAATGTAAACACGTCAAACGACTTGCAGAGCGCTATCAGCCATTTCGCCGAATCGTCCGGCAGGATGGCCGCCAAATTCGACGCAATTGGATTTTCAACGTCGATCGTGCTCGGGTCTTTCAAATACAAAATCAGTATCAGCAGTGGGCTGCTCACCAGCCCGGTCATCAGCGCATGCGCTGTTATACTTAAAGCTGTCGAAAAGTTCGTGCTCGCCCCGCCAAGCAGCGAATACGCTCCCCAAAATACAAGGGCAAAGATGAGTGCGGCTAGAATCGGTCCGCACGTGCCAATCGCGTAAGTGAATGGAACCGTGAATTTCACACCTACATCGATGCGCTGCTCTTTCTGCTCGGGAGTGAGCTGCGCTCCTTGGGGGCTCTTCTCAATCTGCTGGCTGATGTAGTCCCTCCAGTTGACGCGGTGGATCAGCGCGAAGCTCACCCCAATGCTCAGGATGGTTAGCACGATAATCGGAATCAACCAGCTGGGCTTCCTGACGATATCTTCAAACGTCTTCTGCGGAGAAAAGAGCACGCCGAACATTCGGCTGATTGCGCTCATCTGGGACTGCGGCTCAGGCGCCGCCGGGGAAACAGCCGTTGTCGTTGCCATCGGATAATCCTCCACCACGAGGTTGCGCTACGGTGCACTGTCTAAGCATTACGCTCGGAGCAACCCAAAGATTTCAATGCGCGGATTCTAGCCTAATCGGGCGGAGATTGTTAGGAAGAGCTTGTTCGCGTGAGGGGGCAGTATCTTAAGGGTGAGGGATATGATACAGGCATGGAGGGAATCCGACGCCCAGCGCGCGGGCAAGGATGGGACAGCGGCCAGCACCTCACGGGTATACGCATCTACTTGCGCGTGAAGGACTTGCTCCGCAAGGGCGGCTTCAACGAATTTGCCCGCACGCATGACGGCGATGCGCGTCGCCACCTGCGCGACCGCCTGGAAGGTCCTGGGTCCGAACAAAAAGCTTGTTGACCTTAGATTAGGAATTAAACTGGCCGCCTAACGTTTCTCGAGCGGGAGGACGAATCTTAGCGCGGTATGCGTGGCAGAGAAGCCGACGACTTTCACGTCCTTCAGTCCTTCTTTTCGGCCGGCGCCGATTACGTCGTTCTCCGTGATGCTCTTTTGCCCCTTGGGATAAATAATCCACAGTGCCATGGCGCCCTTCATGGACTCGGCAATTTTCGCTACGGAAGAAAGTGTTTTCAGCGAATCGGCCGCGAAGAAAATTGTGTCCGAGCCGGCGGCCATTTTGTCTTTGGTCAAGGAGGCTGCAAGTGGGTTTAATTCATCGAGAAAGTCCGCATCGAACTGGCCGATTAGCGAAATTTTCGCGCCGGGCTTCAAACCAATTTTTTCGACCCGTGTTTTCGGATGAAATATTTTCTCGCGCCATTTCTCAGCAGCGGGACCAATCTCGAATATCGCCAATCCATTCGCGGTCTGCAAATGCAGCTCGCCATCAACCGCTTTCGCCGACTTGATCGTGGCAAACGGAATCTTCAACCGGAACTCGCCGCGAAAAAGCACTTCGCTCGTTTCCAATAGCGCCTTGCCTTCGGACTTTTCTTTCCCAAACCGCACCGTGCATTTCAATTCGTTACCCATGAATCTCCGTCCCCGATTCCCCGGATGTAAACAGATGTAAACCGCTCGCTGATCCACTCCCAAATCCGCGCGCCTACGATAGTAAGCTAGAGGGCTCGATGGCAGCCGCAATAACACACCGTGTGGATTGGAAGCTGATCTGGGCGCAGCGCGGCTTCCGCTATTTCTTTGTGGCCATGTTCGTGTCGCTCTTTGGCAGCGGCATGAACTTTGTCGGCGTGAGCTGGTACATCATGGCCGCCACGCACTCTACAGTCAAAGTAAGCCTGCAGGTCATCGTCGTTACGCTGCCCGGTCTTTTCATTCCGTTTCTCGGCGGCGTGCTGATCGACCGCTTCGATCGCCGCTACCTCGGCCTCTCTCTCGACCTGGCTCGCGGCATCTTTGTTCTTCTTACTTCCTACATCGCGTGGAGCGGCGATCTGCATCTGTGGCATCTTTACGCGATGACGCTGATTACCGGCACGGGTTCCGCAATGTACTGGGCCACCGTCAACGCCCTCGTCCAGGAAGTGATTCCCGCCAGCCAGTTTACCGGCGCAAACGCGGCGGTCCTCATCGGCGTGCAAAGCGGCATGCTCATCGCTGGCGCCTTGGTTGGCTTCCTCTATGACCGCGCCGGCATCGCGGGCATTCTTTGCATCGACGGCCTCACATACTTCGTCTCCGCGTTTTGCCTCTACCGCACTCGCAGCGGTTACGTCTCGCCGCGCGACCATCTGAAATATCCGCGCGAATATTCCGAAGCGACGGAAGCCACCGCGGAAGCTTTGGAGTCCGGAGAAAATCCCGAAGTCGCCGAAGCGGGTTTATCCCTCGCCGTCTACGCCGATCTCAAGGAGGGTTTCGCCTACCTCAAGAAAGAGCCGCTCGTCCGTTCGCTGGGCGTCACTCACGCCATCATGATGGCAGGAGTTGTCAGCGCCAACGTCGTCCTCGTCGCCCTGGTGAACGACATTCTGCATGCTGGTGCGCGCGGCCTTGGCTTTCTCGAAGCAGGCTGGGCCATCGGCGCGATCACCGGCGGCCTCATCGCCAGCCAGCTTCGCAGCTCGGCGCGCATGCCTCTCTATGTTGCGGCGTGCGCCGTTCTTGCCATCGGCCATATCGCGACACCCTTCGTCGCGTTTCTCACGGGCGCCGTAACATTACAAGTTATTTTCGGGCTTTGCCGCGCGGTTGGCGGAGTCACGGCGCAATCCGGGCTCATGGCTATCGTCCCGCGCCACTTCATGGGCCGCACGCAATCCGCGATGGCCATCCTCACGACGGTGGTGCAACTTTTCATGAGTTTTGCTCTCGGGATCATCGCGCAAAGCGCCGGTTTGGTTGCGGGCTATGCGCTTCTTGCGCTGCTCTACGCGGGCGCGACTCTTTCCGCCTCCCGCGCCCGCCAGCTCATGAGGTAGTATCTGAAGCCCTGCTCGTTCGGAGGCCCCATGCCGTCCTTTTGCATCGTCCTCGAGAAAAACATTCCCAACCTCGATATTCATGTCAACGGTAAGCTCCTCGCCAGGAAGAGCGGCTTTCTTGAGAGCGTGGCAAGAAAGATCGGCGTCGTGCCTTTGCTCACTTTTTTTAGTGTGAGCCGGTCAGAAGTCAACTCGTTTCTGAACGGTCACGGAGAGAGCGTCGAAAGTATGGGCATCACACTTCCCGCGGCAAGATGGTTTAGCGCTGAGGAGGGATTAAATACTGTGAGAGGGCTCGTTAGCCATCTCGAAAAGCTCGAGCCGTCGGAATCAGACCTGACAATAAGTAACCTGAAAGAGTTCGAGCGTGTGTTGGAGGCTGCGAATCAGGCCGCCGTCCGCTGGCACTTGGCTGTCGACTACTGACGTCGCGCATATCGCCTCGCGGGTTGAAGGGAATATCTTTATGCGGGTTTTGACACCAGCGCCGCCTTATCGGCCGTCTGCGGAACACCGTCCTGCGCCAGCAAATCGACGGCTGCCTGATTTAACTTTGCGCGGAGTTGGTAGCGCTCGTTCGCCCGCGTGATATATCTCACGGCGATTTCCACGCCGCCGACGACTGGCTTCACGTTGATGGCAGGCGCCGCGGTCAAGGTGTGCTCTGTATCCTTCGAGCGCGCGACTCCTTGCCATTCTTTCTCGGCTTGTTTCGCGGTCTCCCCCGTCGCTTCCAGCACGATCTTCTGGATGGCATCAACAATGGGGTAAGGATCCCGCCCGGCCGGCAACACCACTTGGAGTTCGTCCCAAAGCCACTGTCCAGAAGTGGAAAAGTTGAAGTAGTGGCCTTCAATCGAAAAACTGTTTGTAAAGGTAACGCGGCGGCCAGTGGGATGGCCTGAGTCCGTCCAATTACCTGTCTCCAGCAGCACAGTGTGAAACATGCCTAGCTCGACGACTTCGCCGGTAACGCCGTTAATTTCCACCCAATCTCCAAGGCGGATTCCATTCTTGCCCATCAGCACGAACCAACCCAGGAAACCAACGATGAAATCTTTAAGCGCGACCGTCAATCCCGCACCCGCTAATCCAAGTATGGTCCCCAGCTGCCCCGGCGGCCCGAAAATCACCAGCAAAATGAAGAGCACCGCCGCCACTTGCAGCGAGACTCGCGTCACCCCGCGCAATGTCTGCACCTGCCTGCGATCGAGAGAAGTCTTACCGAGCAGCCGTTCCAACCAGTTATCGAAAAATACGGCAATCAGCAGGATGCCCAAAATGATCGAGAGGCCAATGAGGGCGCCGTGGACCACGATTTTCTGTTCTGCCGCCACAACTCCGATCCACTTGCCGTAGTTGTCAGCGAGCTGTTTCTGTTGGTCGATGCGCTTATCCAAAGATGCCAGTCTCTTTTGTTGTGCCGAGCGCCTTTTCGTCTCCTGAACCAGCGCGATGGACTGGTCGTGGGTGAGCTGCTGCTGAGCCGGACCGTTCGCGGACGTCTGATTGGTGTTTTGCAGTCCGTTGGCTGGTGAAACGCTTTTTTTCACAGCATCGAGTTCCGCCTCGAGCGCATTGTGCTTCACCGCAAGGGAAGCGGCCGCCGTCTCCGCCGCTTGTTTTGCTTGCCACAATTGAAGCTGCTTTTGATGGAGCGCCAGCCATCCCTCGAGGCGGTGAATCAAGCCGCGTTGTTCCGGCGCCGTGTTGACGTTTACGTGCAGGGCATCCGTGGCTTGCGAAGAGGCTTTGTGCTCTTCCATCATGGCCTCGATGCGGCTCTTCGGATCACCTCCTGCGCGCTCCAAGTCCTCCTTGGCGTCGTCCACTTCGTCCTGGTGTTCCTCTTGATGGGCCGTGGCCAGGACGAGCTGATCATCCAACGCATCCTTTCTAGATCCGGTGGCCTTGGCATCCTCCGCGGTAAGCCGTGCTACCAGTGCGTTATCCGCGTCGAGAGCATCTTCAGCTCTATTCAATCGCGCCTTAATCTCCTTTGCTTGCGCACTCAACGCGGGCGGGTTCTCTTCGACTTCGCGCTCCGCGGCCGCATAGACCATATCCATTTGCTGGTCGGCAAGGCGAAGCGCTTCCTGGGCGAACGGTTCTTCTTCAGGACTGGCCGGCATTTTCGCAAATGCCTGTGCTCTTAGCAGTGTCGATTGATCCACTAATTGGGTCTGTGTGGAAGCCGCAGAGTTCGCGGAGTTCCCGGTGAGGACGGTCCCGGCCGTCGGCCTGGTGCGCAGCAATCCGTAGATGCTCATTGCCAGGAGCAGCACCAAGGCGATTGCCGCAATCTTCTGTATCGGTTTCATGTTTAGTTTAGGGGCTGGGCCATCATTCTAGTATGCTTCCCGCTCGCCACAAACATCTCCTTTCAAATTTTCCGTCCGGACGCGCGCTAATTTTGGCCTCGATTTGCGGAACGCATGATTACCCTTGCAAACGGCACCTCCAAAAATTTTGCGACTTTTGCGCAGTTCTCGATATGACAAACGCCGCTTCGTCCGGCTTGCTGGGTGCCCTTCAGCCTCATAAGCTGGATGCAGAGGACTCCATGCAGGATTCGAGGCTACCAAAGGCCATATTCGTCGTGCTAGCCACTTTGGCAGCTATCTATTTCTGGTCGATTTACGCGCAATTACCAGACGTGGTTGCGTCCCATTTTAATGCGCGCGGCGTGGCAAACGGCTGGCAACCGAAATCCCTCTTCTTCGAGTTTTTCGCCGGAGCCGTGGTGATTGCCGGGTTCTTGACTTTCGGGGTTCCGGCGATTTTCTCCAAAATACCCACGGCGATGATCAATCTTCCCCATAAAGAATATTGGCTGGCACCAGAGCGCCGAGACGAAACACTGGCCTTCCTGAACCGCTATTTCGCCTGGTTCGGCTGTGCCCTGCTTCTGGTCGCCACTACCGCCGTCAACTACGCCATCGGGCAGAATCTGCATCCCACAGGGCCGGCGGGCGCCGTGTTGCTCCTTTGCTTTCTTGTGGGTTTTCTCATTTTCGCCATCACTTCTTCCATTCGCATCCTCACCCGCTTTTCCAGCGTCCCGCCCGACAGCTTCATGTCGAAATGAAAGCATCGGTGGCTCGTGGAGCGGAACCGTTATAAAATAAGTCTATGTTGGTAAAAGTCGAAGTGTATAACGACGGTGATTTTTGGTGTGCCCGAGGAATCGGAGAAGATATCTTCACGCAAGGGAAAACTGTCGACGAGCTTTACAAGAATATTCGCGAGGCCGTGACACTGCATTTTGAAGACCGCGTGCCCGCCTCCGACATCGACATCCTCGTCGTTTCGGAATTGAAGCCAGTTCATGCCCCGGCTGCCTCAGATTAGCGGCCGGGAGCTTATCCGTCTGCTGGTCTCCCTTGGGTATGAAGTGGTCCGACAAAAGGGCAGCCATGTTCGCGTTCGCAAGCGAGGCGAATTAGGTGAGCACAACCTCACTATTCCCGATCATGATGTACTCGCAAAGGGAACGCTAAACGACCTCCTGACACGCGTCAGCCTGTGGAATGGTGTGCCCAAAGACGAGTTAATCGCCCGTCTGCGCTGAGTTTTGAAGCCACATCCACTCTCAAAATTAGAACGCCCCGAAAGGATCGGGGCGTTTCGTTCACCGCATTTAGTATTTCGAATTTCCGATCTTTCTATAAATAGTCGCGCGAAGGCCCTTCCAGGAAGGCGCGCAGTTTGCGCGAACGGGACGGATGGCGCAGCTTGCGCAGCGCCTTCGCCTCGATCTGCCGGATGCGCTCGCGCGTAACGGCGAAGGACTGGCCCACTTCTTCGAGCGTGTGCTCGCTGCCATCATCGAGCCCGAAACGCATCTTGATGACTTTTTCCTCGCGCGGCGTGAGCGTCTTCAACACGGAAGAAGTTTGTTCCTTCAAGTTGAGGTTGATGACCGCGTCGGACGGCGAAACCACGGCCTTGTCCTCGATGAAATCCCCGAGGTGCGAATCCTCTTCTTCGCCAATCGGCGTTTCGAGAGAAATCGGCTCCTGCGCAATCTTCAAAATCTTGCGGACCTTGGACACGGGGATGTCCATGCGCTTCGCAATTTCTTCGCTAGTAGGTTCGCGCCCCAGTTCCTGCACCAACTGGCGGCTCGTGCGCACAAGTTTGTTGATCGTTTCGATCATGTGCACGGGGATGCGGATGGTGCGCGCCTGGTCAGCAATGGCGCGGGTGATGGCTTGGCGGATCCACCACGTCGCGTAAGTCGAAAATTTATATCCCCGGCGCCATTCGAACTTGTCGACGGCTTTCATCAAGCCGATGTTGCCTTCCTGAATCAGGTCGAGGAACTGCAACCCGCGGTTGGTGTATTTTTTTGCGATAGAAACGACCAAGCGGAGGTTGGCTTCGATCAATTCTTTCTTTGCTTGTTCGGCTTCGGCTTCGCCGCGGTGAATAAAGGTGAGCGTGCGCTTCAGTTCAGTGAGCCCGACTTCGCTGGCGTCTTCGATGTCTTTCAGCTCGGTCCGGCGCGTGCGCAGTTCCTTGCGAGCCTCGGCGGCGACGTCACCTTTGGCGGCGTCCACGCGGCGCTCTAGCCGGCCCGCTTCGCGCTCGAGCGATTGCAGCCGCTCGACCGTGCCGCGCATCTTGTCGATCAGGCGCTTTTTCTCAAAGGGGTTGAAATCGATGCCGCGAATCTCGAGTGAAATCTCGACGCGCGTCCGGGCCACGGCCCACTTCGCCTTGATATACGGCCGCTTCTTCGCTTTCGCCGTGTTATCGAGCTTCTCCGCTTGTTTCAGCGCCAAATCGTAGAGCTTCGCGATCTTGTCGATGTACTTGAGAGTCTGCTTCGTCTTGTTGGCGATTTTTTCTTCGGTCAGTTCTTCGTCGTCAAACTGGACGATTTCTTTGATCGACCGCGCTCCCTTGCGCAGATCCTCGCCCACCGCGATCAATTCCTTGATCACGATCGGCGAACGTGTGATGGACTTCATCACGACGAGTTGGCCGCGCTCGATGCGCTTCGCGATGGTAACTTCGCCTTCGCGCGTGAGGAGCGGTACCGTGCCCATCTCTCGCAAGTACATGCGCACGGGGTCGTTCGTTTTTTCGAGAGAGCCGGGCGTCAAATCCAGATCGCTGCCGCCTTCATCGGAATGCGCATCATCCTTGACGATGGCGTCGCGGTCGCCGGCTTCCGCGGACACTTCGACCGCGCGCGCGGCCTTCGCGGACGCCTGGTCCTCGTAAATCTCGATGCCGTTTCGCTCGAATGTAGTGAGAAGGTCGTCGATCTCTTCCGAGGAATGAACCTCCGCGGGAAGCGAATCGTTCACTTCGTCGTAAAGCAGGTAGCCGCGCTCTTTGCCTACGGCAATGAGCTGCTTTACTGCATCATATTTTTCTTCAAGACCCACTGCTGCCACGAATTCCTCCAAACTTTTGCTAGCAATCCCTCAAAATGCCGGTCGGTGCCGGCGAAAACCTTGTGCAAGGGCGCGGGCAGTATGCCACGCTTGCGCAGCAGAATCCTCTGCGGTCACCAAAAAACCATGGGGAAATCGCCCCACGCGATCGCTCGTCTTTTTGTGAAATCCTCTGCGCTGTGCCGCGATGCCCGCTTGCCGCTCGACTCGTATTTCGCCCGCTTCTCGCCCTCAGAGTACGTCGCCCTGACTCTAAGTACATCTATATAGATGCAGTTAGGAGCCAATCCGTTACCCGCGAAACCCTATTACGCTACACGGTTAAGTCCGCTCCCGTCAACAATTTAATCAGTGGAAATCTGTGGAAGACCCACGGCTCGATTCGCTGCAATCCGAGCCGGCCCCAAATGCTGCCTTTGGTTGTGGCCGGGTCCGTTCACATCCCAATGGAGACGCGCAACTTATCGCTGGCGAACCTTATCGGGCCGGCGTAAGACTTGGCGATGGATTTCCTCACCGCAGCCTCCTGACCTTCCACGTCGGGGGCGAGATGGCTCAGCAAAAGGCTTTTTACGCCGCTCGCGCGCGCGGCCTCGCCAATTTTCTTCGGAGGAGTGTGCAGATCGTACAACTGCGGAGGCGAACCCGGAGGGTCGAGCACGGCGCAATTGAAAATGAGCAAATCGGCATTCTTCGCGAGTTGCACCAGATTTGGCAGCGCCAATGCGTCCATGTCACCCGAGAAGACCACCGACGCGCCCTTGTAAGAGATTCGATAGGCGACTGACGGACAGTCGCCGTGGTGGGTGGCGATTTCCTCCACGACTAAGCCGTCGTCATCCACAATTTTGGTGCGCACGGAGTTCAAGCTGATTGGCAGGTCGCGAACCGTGAAGGATTCGGGCGCGCCAAACGTTTTTTGATACGCAAAGGCGCCGCCCCTTCCCACCAGCAGATCCACAAATCGCGAAGTCTTGGGGAATAGTCCCCCGGCGTCTGGCCCAAAAATCCTGTAGGAAATTGGTCCGTCACTGGTTAGCGCTCGCGCATTGAAAAAAGCAGCCAGGTCTCCACTGTGATCGATATGAAGATGCGTGAGCAAGACCGTATCTACATTTTCTAAATCCAGATCCAGTTCTCCGATCCGCAGGAATGCTCCAGGTCCAGCGTCCACCAAAATCCGCGGCGTCCCTTCGGCGAGCACGAGGAAACTTGATCCGGCCCTGCCGAATGCGCGCGGGCCCCCGGAGCCGAGCACCACGACTTGCAAAGCGGGCTTAGCAGAGTCAGCGTCCAGAAAGATCGGCAACAGGCTTACGAGAACAATCACGAGGACCTTTATCGGTTTCATGTTTATGCTCCCGCGTGTTTTCCATCGGCGTAACGAGGTCATTTCTTCCTACGGCTGGCGTGTTGCACCGTAAATCGAAATTTGCTTAGTCGGCCTTCTACCGCGTCGAAGGCGAGCTACTGGGGCCTGGAATAATGCTGGACGTTCTCCGGCACGGGGGTTGCCGCGTCGCCTCGCGGGTCGCGCACCGGCTCGCCTGGGGTCCACTTGAACGGCAGGACGCCCGCCCACGCTCCACTGGCATATTCCTTGGCGTCGTCGACTGCGAAGCCAGTGCGTATTTTTGCGGACGCCTCGACGAGCGGGACGGACAAGACCATGGTGCCTTTCAGCTCCTGGTCGCTTGGCGGACGGACGGTCGCCCAGCGGCCGCGGAGGACGTACTCGACGAAATCGCGCATGGCGGCCAGCTTCGCGGCGGGATCCTCGATGGGTTCGGCTTTGGCCATGACGACCACGGAGCGGTAATTCACGGAATGGCCCGTCGCGGTGGGCGAAAAAACAATTCCGTCGAGTAAGGTCACGCTGAGGCAAAAAGGCGCGCCGCTTCCGAGCGTTTTCATGAGCCGGCTTGCTGTTGAACCGTGGAGAAAAAGTTTGTCGCCGACGCGAACGTAATTTGTCGGCACGACAACAGGCATTCCATCGGCGATGAAGCCGACGTGGCAGACAAACGCCTGGTCAAGAATGGCGTAAATTGTGTCGCGATCGTAGTTGGCGCGGTCCGGTTTCCGGCGGACTCGCGTTCTGTCTGTAGGCGTGATTTGGACCATGCGGGCAGACTAGCGCCCGCCGCGCCAAGCCGCAAGCGCCAAAGTGGCGGGGCAGAAATTCGTGGGTGTTTCTTCAGGAGTCGAAGGAAAGACGGCCCTGCTGTTGCTGAGCGAAAGAAAGAGACAGGCACGAATGCCTGTCCCACTATTGCTTTGGTCATGCCGACAGATGCAAGAGTTCATTGCATAAAGGGCGTGGAATAGGCCGATTGACGAAGAGGGGGAATCGTGTACTCTTGTCCCGACCAAAGAGCATCGAGGGCCGTTATGGCGAAAATCGAGCCGATTTTCACGCGCGATACGTTTCAATTTTTCCGCGAATTGGCGCGCAACAACCGCAAAGTGTGGATGGACGCGAACCGCGAGCGGTACCAGCAATTCGTCGTGAAACCTTTGCGTAGGTTGCTGGAAGAACTCAGCTCCGCGGTGCTGCAACTCGACTCACGCTTCGATACGACTGGGCGCACGGGCGCGAATTTCTCGCGCATCAACCGCGATATTCGATTTGCGAAGGACAAAACGCCTTATCGCGCGCAGATGTACCTGAAATTTTCTGTTCCACTTCCCGATGAAGGCGAGACCGGGCAGTTGTATGCGGGCATTTCCGCCGACGCGGTGACGGCCGGCTTCCGTATTTATTGCGGCTCGAAGCGCAAGGAATCGGCGCTGGGCAAAATTGCGGAGCCGCATGCGCTCGCACAGCCGAAATGGGCGGCACAACAAAAGAAGCGGCTTGGCCGGCGCTATGAGAGTTACTGGTACACCGCGGAAAAGGGAGAGTGGAAACAGCGCGATGGCTGGCCGACCGAGGCCGAGGATTGGAAGAAACTGCAAGGATGGATCGTTCGAGCCAAACTCAAGACGGCAGCCGCTACACGGGCAACTTTCCCGCGCGAGGTTGCAAAAATATTTCGAGATCTTTACCCGCTGCTGAAATTTACTTCCCTGGATGATTGAAATTCAAAGCGAAGCGAGGAATCGATGAAAAAAAGAGCCAGGCATTTTTCGAGCAAGATGAAGATTGTGAGAAAAACTGCCGTGGCAGCGGCGCTTGCTTTACTCATTCCATTCGGCGCAAGTACCCGCGCGCACGCGCAGGACCACGGCGCGGGGAAAGACTGGCCGACGGCAACGCCGAAAGAATTCGGCATCAGTGCGGAAAAACTCGCGGCTTTGGACGCCGACGTGGCCAGCGGTAAATACGGGTTGGTGGATAGCATGCTTGTCCTGCGCTGCGGCACAGCCGTTTACGATAAAACCTACCAGCACGATTACGGGCAGATTTATGGCGAACGTGCAAAGACAGAAGGCCCTCTGAATCACGACCCGCAAGGCCCGTACAATTATTTCAGCACGAAATTCCATCCGTATTACCAGGGCAGCGATATGCACACGCTGCAGTCGGTTACGAAGACGGTCACATCGGTGATCATCGGAATCGCCAGGACGCGCGATGAGTTCACGGACGGACTGGACACGCCCATCTTGAAATATTTCTCGGGCCACAAAATCCCTAACATGGATGATCGCAAGAAACGGATCACGATTCGCGATTTGTTGACGATGTCCGCAGGCTTTGAATGGCACGAAGATGTGCCATACGACGATCCGAAAAACTCCGCGGACATCATGGAGGCCAGCCACGACTGGGCGCAGTACGTGATCGACCAGCCGATGGCCGAAGAGCCGGGCAAGACGTTCGTGTACAACAGCGGCGAGACGGAACTGCTGGCGCACATCTTCAAGAAGGTCACCGGAAAAAATATCGATGACTACGCGGACGAGCACCTGTTCAAACCCCTGGGCATGCGTTATTTCTGGAAGCGCACTCCCACTGGATTGCCGGATACGGAGGGCGGGCTGTATCTCTCGGCGCACGATCTTGCAAAAATCGGCCAGCTCTATCTGAAGGGCGGGATGTGGGAGGGCAAGGAGATCGTTTCTTCGTTCTGGGTCAAGGATTCTCTCGCGCCTCACGTGGCCGTTCCCGGCGGCGATTGGAAATACGGCTATTTGTGGTGGCTACAAAATTTTGGGAGCGCGCCGGACGACATGGCATGGGCGGCGCGCGGATTCGGCGGTCAGCAATTATTCGTCGTGCCAGAGTACGATATGGTCGCGGTGTTCACTGGATGGGATATTTTGCCGTCCACCGAGAAAAGGCCGCACGACCAGCTCGCGCGCATTCTTGATTCCGCGAACCGCTTCTACGGCTGCGTGGAGTAGCGCAACTTCACAGATGCCGCGCTCACGGCACCCAGAGGCGGAGGCCTATGAGGTGCCAGGAAGCGATAAAGACGGCGAGCACGCAGCAGGCTAAGGAGACGAGGAAGGAGTGAATACGGGCGGCGGCGTTGATCTCGCTCTTGGGAACACGGACGGCGAGCAAGAGTCCATAGAGCGATAGAAGCGGGAACAGGATACTCAGCGCGAAAATTCCGAAGGTCCAAAGGGTGAGCTTTCCTGTATCGGCGCCGCCGAGCTTCGTCGTGCAGAAGAAGAGGGCGAGGAAACTGAGCGTGGCGAGGAGCGGAATCGCGCGAACGGCCAAGTGCTCCACGCCTTTCATGGCTCCGAAAAGTTTTCGCAAGATCCAAACGATGGCGAAGAGCAGGGACGTCGCCATGAGCACGATGCAAAGGACGAGCATGGCAATTTGTGCGTAAGGCCCGAGAATGCTGCTGCGGATGCCATAAGAAAAACCCTCCAATCCCTGTCCGGAGAGAACCATTTCACCCGCGGGGTTGGTAACGAAAATCGTGGTTGCTTCCGGCTCCTTTTCGCCGCGAAAGAGATTTTTACCGACCGGGATCATGGCTTCCGGCTTGCCAAAGAGACCGGAGCGCGTGAGCTGCCCATTGATGACGCGGACGCGAACGCCGCCGGATAGATCTTCCATGAAGGAAAACAACTGCGAGCGCGGGGCGCTCGGCGCGTAGTAGCCAACAAATTTTTCCAGTTCGGTGGCAGGCACTGAAATTGCGGGCTGTTGCGGCTTCGGAAAATCCTTCGAGAGGAAATCGATGGCCAGCCGGTTCAGATCGAGCAGCGCCTGGTACGACTCTGTGCCGTTCAGCAAAACCACGTAACCCCAATTTTGTTCGGGCATGTAGCGATAGGTGGAGATGAAGCCGTCGATGCCGCCATCGTGGCCGTGAGTGACGACACCGCCGACGACTGAGGTGTAATTCGCGAGGCCGTAGCCGAGACGCAAGCCGCTTCTCGCGGCGAGAGTCGTTTCCACCGATTCCATGCGGACGATGGACTCGGGCTTGACGATCTGAACTTCACCAACTTTTCCGCGGCTGAGGAAAAATTGCACAAGTTTGGCAAGTTCGCCGGGGGAAGCTTTCAAGTCGCCAGCAGGCCGCAGATAGATGTAGGGATAGCCGACAACTTGCGGCGGATTGCCGTCGTAAGCGGTGGCGAGCAGAGCCTTGTTTGCATCGGTGAACGGAAAATCGGCGTCCGCCATGCCGAGCGGACGAAGGATGTTTTCGCGAATGTATTGATCGAATGGAATGCCGCTCACTTTTTCGATGAGGTAGCCGGCGATGCCGTAGCCCGGATTGGAATACGACATGCGGGTGCTCGGCGGCCAACGAACGTCTTGCGGCTCTCGGAATCGTGTGAAAACTTCGAGAAGCGGAAAATTGTAAGGATCCTTGAAGTTATAGACCTCGGCTGCTTCCATGTCGTCAAAACCCGCGGTGTGTTCGAGCAGATTTACGATGCGTACAGGATTGGTGGACGCCCAGCGATTTTTAAGCGGGATCTCTGGTGCAACATCCTTTAGACGCGACTCGAGGTTGATTTTTCCTTCTTCCTGGAGTTTCAAGAGGGCAAGCGCCACAAACGATTTGCTGATCGAGCCCACGCGAAATTCTGTGTCACAGGTAATGTCGCGGCCCGTGGCGATGTCCGCCTTGCCAAGCCCGCCACACCAGAGCAGTTGGCCATTCGACACGAGGGCGACACCTGCTCCGGGCGCGTCATCTTTGTCGAGAACGTCTTTCATCGCTTTTTGCAGCTCGGGCAGCGTTTTTGGATGAGGTAATTCTGCTTTTTGCTGAGCGCCAGCGATTGGAGAAATCAGAAGTAGAGCGGCGACGCTCAGGCACACGCTGAACCACGTCCGGGCTGTGCGCATGAAGACTCCTTGAAACAAACGTTTCACTCGCTTGGCAGCATTCTATACCGGCTCCGGCGTGGCACAAGCAATATTGCGAAAGCGTTCGCCAGCGCGGCGATTGACGAACCTACGCCACTCGAATACGATGCCGCGGACTGATCTGTCGTTTCCGCCCGCCTAAAGCGAGGAGCATATCGCCCATGGAATTTCGTAAGTTTAGAGCGAACTGCTCTGCGATTCTACGTACCGCATTATGTGTGTCAGCTCCAGAAAATGAAGCGCGCTTTTAAATTTGCCGTATGGCTCGCCGTAGCCATTGCAGGCGCCGGAGCCCTGGGAGCGGTCGCTTTGCACCGCGGCGAGCCGTTGAATGCGACTTGGTTCGTCGTTGCGGCCGTTTGTTGCTACATGGTCGCGTACCGTTTGTATTCTTCCTTCATCGCGGCGCGGCTTCTGTCGCTGGATGACACGCGCGCCACTCCAGCCGAGATCCATGATGACGGGCGCGACTTTGTGCCCACGAACAAGTGGGTTCTCTTCGGCCACCATTTTGCGGCGATTGCCGGACCGGGCCCCTTGATCGGCCCAACGCTCGCCGCGCAGTTCGGTTATTTGCCCGGCACGCTATGGCTGATCGTGGGCGCTGCGCTGGCGGGATGCGTGCAAGATTTCATCATTTTATTTTGTTCGATCCGGCGCGGAGGAAAGACGCTCGGCCAAATGGCGCGCGAAGAAGTGAGCGCGCGCGGCGGATTGATCGCGCAGCTTGCCGTGCTGGCGATCATGGTGATTTTGCTGGCGGTGGTTGCGCTCGTCGTGGTGAACGCGCTGAAATCCTCGCCTTGGGCGACGTTTACGCTGGCAATGACAATTCCCATCGCGCTGCTGCTTGGCGTTTATTTACGGTTTTTGCGGCCGGGACGCGTTTTGGAAGCTTCGGCGTTCGGAGTGGCTCTGGTGCTCTTTGTGGTGGTGGCGGGCCAGTGGGTCGCGGCATCGCCATCGTGGTCGCATGCATTCACATTCGGCGGCGTGTCGCTGGCCTTTCTGATCATCGCTTACGGTTTCGCCGCCGCGGTTGTTCCCGTGTGGCTGTTGCTCGCACCGCGCGACTATCTGAGCGCATTCATCAAGACCGGAGCCATTTTTTCTCTTGCGGCCGGAATTCTGCTCGTCCGTCCGCAAATGATGATGCCGCCTCTGACGCGATTTATCGATGGCACTGGTCCTGTGTTCGCCGGGAAAGTTTTTCCATTTTGCTTTATCACCATCGCTTGCGGGGCAATCAGCGGGTTTCATTCGCTAATTTCCTCCGGCACCACGCCCAAAATGATTCTGCGCGAGAGCCATTCGCGGCTGATCGGCTATGGCGCGATGCTGCTCGAGTCCTTCGTGGGCGTGATGGCCATGGTCGCGGCTTGCGCGATGCCGCCCGGCGTCTACTTCGCGATCAACAGCCCTGCAAGCATCGTGGGGAAAACGGCGGATGCGGCTGCCGCCACGATCAGCGGCTGGGGCTATCATCTGGACGCGCAAACCATGACGAATCTTGCGCACTCCGTGGGCGAGCAGACGTTGCTCAATCGCGCGGGCGGCGCGCCTTCGCTGGCCGTTGGAATGGCGCAAATATTTTCAAACACGATCGGCGGAGAGAGGCTGCTCAGCATCTGGTATCACTTCGCGATTATGTTTGAAGCGCTGTTCATCCTCACCGTGCTCGACGCCGGGACGCGCGTAGGCCGCTTCATGGTGCAGGAGCTCGGCGGACGAGTTTGGAAGCCGCTTGGGCGAATGGGATGGATGCCCGGGATTTTGCTTTCGAGCGCGCTCATCGTGGGAGCGTGGGGCTATTTTCTGTACCAAGGCGTCGTCGACCCGCTGGGTGGAATCAATTCGTTGTGGCCGCTCTTTGGGATCGCGAATCAGTTGCTGGCCACAGTGGCGCTGGTCGTGGCCACTTCGATTCTGCTGAAGATGAAGCGGCTGCGCTGGATTTGGGTAACGCTCGTCCCTGCGGCATGGCTGGTTGCGGTGACGATGACGGCGAGCTATCAGAAAATCTTCGCCGCGAATCCTGATCTGGGATTTCTCTCGAAAGCCAGTTCGCTCGCCGCGCAGATCGCTGCCGGGCAGATTCCAGCCGCGAAGCTCGCTGAAACACAGCGCCTGATCTTCAATCAGAGGCTCGATGCCGTGGTTACGGCAACGCTTGCGTTGATGATTCTTGTTCTGCTCGTCGAAGCGGTCGCGCAGTGGTACGGGATTTTGAGCCGCCGCCGGGAACCTGTGCTGCACGAAGCGCCGTACGTCGCAACACAATGGGCGCCGGGATTTTCAGGCGCCGCGCACGGAGACGATTGATGCGGCACACCGCAAAATTTGTGCGTCGCTCGCTTCGCCTGTTCTGGCGCGGCCTGCGGGAGTGGTGCGGCGACGCAGCCTATGAGCGCTATCTATCCGCAAAAGGCAGACAAAATACAAAACAGCGCGCGCTGACCGCTGAAGAATTCTATGTAGAACAGATTAATCGCCGCTATTCGCGGCCCAATCGCTGCTGCTGAGCGAACTGCGAAACTGGCTTGCCACTCGTCGCGCCGCGAGTCTAGAATCATGGGAAATTGCTGAACCGCTTATTTTTTATTTCCGGAGGAATTGATGGCGATTGATCAGGACAAGCTTCATGAATTTCTTGTGAAGGCGATCGTGGACTTTGGCGCCACATTTAACGCGGCTTTGATACGCATCGGGGACAAACTCGGGCTGTTTAAGGGCCTCGTGGCGGGCGGGCCGCAAACGCCCGCGGAACTTGCGAAACGCACCGCAACCAATGAACGCTATATTCGCGAGTGGTTGAGCGCCCAAGCGGCCGGCGGGTACGTTACGTACGACGCGGCGACGGGGAAATTCCATCTGAACGAAGAACAAGCCTTTGCCATGGCCGATGAAAGCAGCCCGGTATTCCTGCCGGGAGCGTTTCAAGTGGCGCTCGCGGCGATCAAGGCGGAAGAATCGCTCTCGGAAAAATTCAAGACGGGCGAAGGAATGGGCTGGCACGAACACCACTCCGAGCTTTTTGTCGGCACGGAACGGTTCTTTCGCCCCGGCTACGCTTCAAATCTGGTAGCGGCTTGGATTCCCGCGCTCGAAGGCGTTGACGAAAAATTGAAAAACGGTGCGCGAGTAGCCGATGTGGGCTGCGGATTGGGCGCCTCGACGATTCTGATGGCGAAGTCTTATCCTGAATCGGAATTTTCCGGTTTCGATTACCATGACAAGTCGATCGAAACCGCCACGCAGCGCGCGCGCGACGCCGGAGTCGGCGATCGCATCAAGTTTGAAGTGGCCAGCGCAAAATCCTTTCCAGGGAAAGACTACGACTTTGTGACCTTTTTCGATTGCTTGCACGACATGGGTGATCCCGCCGGCGCTTCGGCGCACGTGCACGGCAGACTGAAAAAGGATGGGACCTGGATGATCGTAGAGCCATTTGCGGGTGACAAGCTGGAGGACAATCTCAATCCTATTGGGCGCGCGTTTTACGGAGCGTCCACACTTTTGTGCACTCCGGCGTCACTCTCGCAGGAAGTGGGACTGGCACTGGGAGCGCAGGCAGGCGAGAAGCGCTTGAAGGAAGTTGTGACCAGTGGCGGCTTCACGCGGTTCCGCCGCGCCACGCAGACACCGTTTAATCTGGTGTTCGAAGCCAGGCCATAACCGCCGGCGAGCCTGCTGGCGAATCAGAGCGTTGCTCGAGCGCAACGGATCAGATTTCTTCTTCGTGCTCGCCATCGTCTTTGATGGCAGTCGTCTTGTGCGTGATTCTTACGCTGTGAGCGCGAATTCCCGCGATGATTTCGCGGCGCGATTCGGCGGGCAGCATTTCTGGAGCGAAGACGCCTGCCTCCTCACGCCGAAAATATTTAATAAACAGCGCCGCAACGTGAGCAGTGGCATAAGCAACTGGCGTGGTGTAGCGGCCCTGCTGGCGGATTTGGTAGAGCGTCGGAAACATCGCGTCCGTCCGGATCAACAGATGTTGGTCTTCCTTTGCGCCGCGCTTTACACCCCGCACCAGGACCGAAGCCGAAAACTTCGCATTTTGCAGGACGCCGTGGCGAATCAGCTTGGCGATCGCGCGGGGCGAAGAAGTCTGCGGAAAACGCTGGCGTATAATGCCGCGCGATTTAGACAATTTCCCCTGTTTGTACCAGCGGCGCAGCCGGTCAAATTCGTTGCCGCCGATTTTCACGTCCATGTCGCGCATGGGAATGGAATAAGGAAGCGTGGCAACTTCATCCTGCGCGGCTAGAACGACGTTGGCGTATCCAATGGGATCGGGAAAGCGGAATTTCTCGAGTTCGGCGAAGCGCTTTTCCATTCGGAATTTTCCTTGGCGGTAGACGCGAGGGTGCGAGATGGCTTCGTCAAAAGAGACTTCCGGCGACCATTGGGAGATGGGATCGTCGCTTTCGGTGCTTTCGTAGAGCCGGATGTGCACGGAGTGGACTTCGTCC
This sequence comes from uncultured Acidobacteriota bacterium, assembly GCA_963843265.1. Classification (GTDB taxonomy): domain Bacteria; phylum Acidobacteriota; class Terriglobia; order Acidiferrales; family UBA7541; genus Acidiferrum. The sequence continues at coordinate 85,731 of CAWJJR010000025.1, forward strand.
AACATTTCCGCGGAGCGCTTGACGAGGAGGTTTGTCAAGCCTGGAGCTGCGCCGGCGTTGATCAGTGCGGCTCTGTTTTTTTCCTCAAAGCGTTTGGCAAAGGAGAATTGTTCGGACTTAAATGGGTTCCGCGTAAGGTGCGAACTCAGGTCGACATAGTGGGCGCGCAGACGGAGCGCGGCGCGCATCACGATCTGATTGAAGACGCTCGCTGAAGCGTTGACGATGAGTTGGCACCCGCGTGCCGCTCGCACAATGCCGAGCATGTTTCTGGCGTTCACTTCCGCAACGGCGATCGTGCTTCTGTTGCCTAAAAAGCGGCGAGCACGAGCGGGATCACGGTCGCCACACCAGACGGTATGTCCTTGACGTTGGAGCAGTTCTGCCAGAAGGGAGCCGGTGGCGCCGGCGCCGAGAACGAAGATCCGCATGGCGTGGCAAAAACTCTATCACACACTGCGCGGCAGGAATCGCGGATGTCTCAGGGCGTTGCCGGATTTCGGGGTGCGGGAGCCCCCCGCAAGAGGCCCTCGGTGCTCAAGTCTTCGTCCAAGTCAGGCCAGTGGATGCCATAGCCGGCGCCAGCAATCTTCCAGTTGTTAAGCTGTTCCCTAGTAGAATGGAGGAGTTTGGGATACCACGTGAGGGGCACACTAATGACTCGACCATCCATCAACGTCACGGCGATCGAGTCGGCCGTAAAGCTCACTCCGCCCACTCGTTCGTCAGCCTTCAACGCCAAAATACCCATTCCAAACCTCTAGTAGCTCATCCTCATTTGCTTCCACCAAAGATTCTACTCTACCTAGTTCCTTTGCGCTAAACCCAAAGTTTCGGGCGAGCGCCACCGGATTCAACCAAAACTTTGCCGACACATCGTCCCTATCAACATGTACGTGAGGAGGTTCATTTGGCTCGTGGCTATAGAAGTAAAACCGGTAGGGGCCCACCCTGAGTGCAGTCGGCATCGACCGATTCTACTGAATTGCACTCTTTTTCGTACAGGCATACACTAAAGTTGAACTCCGATCCCTGCGGCCTACGGGAGAGAAAGCCTACGGCCCTGGGACGATGCTTTCGCGGCAGTGCATCAAGACCCGCGAGGCTGAGGGTTCGGGTGGAAACGCCCGGGCCTCCCGTGCTTGGAAAGGAGCGACGTGACGGAAAAATGCGTATTTCCATCGCGCGCCCGCATCCAAGCATTCGGATCGGGCGATTTCATTTTACGGGTGCAATAAAAGTCGAGGACTCGCGTCCGGCCAGATATTCGTCTCGCGTAAACGTGCTATGACCCTTCAGGACAAATTCGGGCGGCAAATTACCGACCTGAGGATTTCGATCACGGACCGCTGCAATTTTCGGTGCGTATACTGCCGCTCGGCCGATCCGGAAAATTATCGCGATCACGACGAAATCCTTTCCTGGCCCGAACTGGACCGGCTGGCGCACATTTTTCTGAGCCTCGGGATTCGCAAGATTCGGATCACCGGCGGCGAGCCCCTGGTGCGTGCAGGCGTTGAGGACTACATCGCTCGGCTCCATGCGCTTGGCGTCGAAGATCTCTCGATGACCACCAACGGCCACCTCTTGGCGGAACGCTGCGAACGGCTGATTGACGCAGGGCTGCGCCGCATCAATATCAGCCTCGATTCGCTCGATCGCGGAAAATTTGAGCGCATCACGCGCACCAAATCCTTTGACACCGTGATGGACGGGATTGACGTCGCGCAGAAATCCCGGCTGGCGCCGGCGAAGGTCAACGCCGTGCTGGTTCGCGGGCTCAATGATGACGAGGTGGAATCGTTCGCGGAATTTGCGCGCGAGCGCGGCGTGATCATGCGCTTCATCGAGTTCATGCCACTGGATGCCGACCGTACCTGGACGCGCAGTCACGTAGTGCCCGCCGCGGAAGTGCATCAGCGCATCCATGCACGGTGGCCGCTCGTTCAAGTCCCGCACGAGCGCAGCGAAACGGCGCGCAAGTATCGTTTCGCCGACGGCGCTCCGGGAGAGATCGGCCTGATCGCGCCCGTAACGCAGCCCTTCTGCGGCCACTGCTCGCGCATTCGCCTGACCGCTGATGGAAAGCTACGCACCTGTCTCTTCAGCAAGGATGATCACGACTTGCGCGGTCTGCTGCGAGAAGGGGCCACCGACGAAGACGTAACCACTTATATCCGGTCTGTGGTTGATGAGAAGGAAGAAGGACACCGCATCAACGCCCCCGATTTCGTGCCTCCCTCGCGTACCATGGTCTTTATCGGCGGTTAGTGGAAAGCTACCTTTGCTGCGGCTCTCCGTGAGCGCATCGCGCTCGACCCCGCGCTGACTTTGAGTTAGCATCGAATGAAGCCTGAAACAAAATCCGGATAACGAACAGGCACCCCCATGGCGGACGACGAAGAAGACAACGAAGACGACGAGGAAGAAGGGGAAGGCCAGGACGACTCGCCCGAGCCTGAGGCGCGGCTCTTCACGCTGACGGAGGCGGAGCGCGCGCGCAAGGATCTTGAACCATTTCTCGTGGAGGCCATGGACTGCCGTAAGAAATTGTCCGGCCTCGAGAACGATCTTTCCGCGGTTTCCGCGCGAATCATGATGATGGGCGGCGTGATCGTGCCGTACGAAAAATTGGCCGCGCTGCGCGTCGAGCATCAGCAGCTTGCCGTATCTTTAAAGACCGCGCTGAACCGCATCCTCGAGACGGGCTGCCTCATCAAAGACCTGGATGTGGGCTTGCTGGATTTTCCCGCCGTGATCGATAACGAAGACGTTTATCTGTGCTGGAAGCTTGGCGAAGATCGCATCCGTTTTTACCACCGGCAAGATGAGGGATTTGCAGGGCGCAAGCCGATCGACCCACGCGACACCGGTCCCGGAAACATCGTGCAATAGGCGGTGCGGCGTCTCGCGCTCCTCTGTCACCGCAAGTTGCCCTCTCACGGGTACGTCGCTTACCTCAAGTGCTTTGCTACCTGAAAGGAATTTCGTGGCTTCGCATCCTGAAAACCGTCTGAAAGATTCCGCGAGCCCCTATCTGCGCTCGGCGGCGCACCAGCCCATCGACTGGCACGAATGGGGAGGTCCCGCGTTCGCGCGGGCGGCTTCGGAAGACAAACCCATCCTTTTGGACATCGGCGCCGTGTGGTGCCACTGGTGCCACGTCATCGATCGTGAGAGCTACGAAAACTCCGAAATCGCCAAAATCATAAACGAGAATTTTGTCGCCGTGAAGGTGGACCGCGACGAGCGTCCGGACGTCGATGCGCGCTATCAATCCGCCGTCAGCGCCATCTCCGGCCAAGGCGGCTGGCCACTGACAGGATTCTTGCTGCCAAATGGAAAACCTTTTTTCGGCGGCACGTATTTTCCGCCGGAAGACCAGATGGGCCGGCCCGGTTTTCGTCGCATCCTTCTCGCCGTTGCGGATTCGTACAAGAACAAGCGAGCCGACCTTGTCCGCGCCGCCGATCATTTGGCCGATGCTGTGGCACAAGCAGAAATGTTCACGGGCGCGCGCGCGGAGTTCGACCCCGGCGTCGTCGATGCGCAAATCGCCTCGGTCACGCAACAATTTGACATCAAGAACGGCGGCTTTGGCCACGCGCCGAAATTCCCGCACTCTTCCGTGATTGATTTGGTTCTGGAACGTTACCAGCAAACAAAAGAAAAACATCTTCTCGCCGTGGTCGAAACCACCCTCGAAAAAATGGCGCGCGGCGGCGTTTACGATCAACTCGTGGGAGGCTTTCATCGCTATTCTGTCGATGAACGCTGGCTCGTTCCCCACTTCGAGAAAATGTCTTACGACAATTCAGAACTGCTGCGCAATTACCTGCACGGCTGGCAAGCAACTCAGATTCCCTTTCTGCGGGAAACGGCGGAAGGCATCGTCGGCTGGGTGAACGAAGTGCTGTCCGACCAGGAAAAGGGCGGCTTTTACGCCAGCCAGGACGCGGATTATTCCCTTGACGATGACGGCGACTATTTCACGTGGACGCTCGAAGAGCTGCGAGCGGCGCTACCACCGGACGAAGCTCGCGTCATGGAGCTTTACTACGACGTCGAACCCCACGGGGAGATGCACCATAATCCCGCAAAAAATGTTTTGTGGATCGCGCGCGACGCCGGGGACATTGCCCAGCAACTCGGTCTCGACGAGGCGTCCGTGTGTCTCATGATCGCGAAAGGCAAAGGAAAGTTGCTGGCGGCACGCGTGCCTCGGCCAACACCTTTCGTTGATAAAACAATGTACGTCTCGTGGAACGCAATGTTTGTTTCGGCTTATCTTGACGCGGCTGGAGTGCTAGACGGGTCAACGAACAAGACCTGCCGCGACTTTGCGCTGAAAACCATGGACCGCATGCTCGCGGAGGCGTGGAGCGAAACACGCGGGTTTGGCCACCGTATTGGCGGGCCCGCGCTTGATGGCTCACTCGACGATCAGGTGTACAGCGTGCTTGCTCTGCTGGATGCTTACGAAGCGACGCTCGATCCTCGCTATTTTGCCGCCGCGCAAAAGACGATGGACCTCGCGATCGCTCGTTACGGCGATGCGGAAGGCGGTGGCTTTTTCGACCGGCCATCCGACGCCGCGCCGATGGGCGGACTCGATGTTCGCCGTAAGCCTTTCCAGGATTCGCCCACGCCTGGCGCCAATTCGGTGGCGACCATCGCGTTGATTCGCATGCACGCGTTCACTGGCGACAAGTGTTATTACGATTTTGCGCAAAAAACGCTCGAAGCGTTCGCGGGAATCGCGCCGCAATACGGAATGTTTGCCGCAACGTACGGCCTCGCCGCAACACTCTTCGCGCGCCACCCGATGCAAGTCGTCATCACAGGGCGCCCCGACGATCCCGCTGCGCAAGCTCTCGAAGCTGCCGCACACCATGTCTACCGTTTCGGCAAATCCGTCCTCCGAGTCACTCCCGAAACGCCACAGCTTCAGCTCGCCGGCGCGCTGAAGGAAACCTTGCCGCATCTCCCGGCAGGTAAAGCTCTGGCCGTCGTCTGCGCGGGCCAATCCTGCCTGCCGCCGACCAGCGACCCCGCGCAATTGAAAGCGCTGCTTGAGAATGGCGCGGCCGGTGCCGCAAGTTCCTAGAATTCTCTAGCACACAAAAGAGAACGGGCGCGAAGTCAAGACTCCGAGCCCGTTCCAGCGGTTGCAATTTTCTAAAGGTTCGACCTCACGCTGCTTATTTCTTGGGCCGCGACTCCGGCGGCACCATCCCATTGATCCGGTAATACACCACGAGCTGCCCGTAGTGCTCTCCCGAATGCTCGATCAATGAATAGGCAAGGTCCGAAAGCCGGTAGGTCTGCTTGCCCAGCACCACGGTTCCCGCCATGCCCTCGTCGCCCTTTGCTTTGATCAGATCCGCCCCGTCCCCAACGCATTTTTTGACGAAAGCCACGACCTGCTCCTTCGTCTTCAATTCATCGCGTTTTGGATCATCGGTAAACCGTGCTTTCTTGCCAACCGCATTATCCGTGAAAAAATACATGGAAGCGGAAGCGTGCAGCAGCTGCGCCACAAACGTCCGCGAAGCCGGATTCGGTTTGTAGTCGTACTTGTCTTCCGGCAAATCCTCGGCGATGGCAATCAACTTCCTGCCGATGTCGTTCCAGGAATCCAAGACGGCTTGCGAAGTGCTCGCCACCGGTTTTGGCGCCGCGTCCTTCTTTGCTTCCTGCGCGAGCGCAGGCATCGCTCCGAGCACCACGGCAAAAAGCAGGGCCCCACACACACTCATTTTCTTCATCGATGCTCTCCTCATCTTTCCTTGCATTTGAACATGCGGCCGGGCCTGCTTTAGGCTGGTTTTGGCAGGCACTTACTCTCTGACGGCCCGGGCAGCCAAGTGTTTCCGCTTTGGATACACGAAAACCTGTCCCCATGGCCGGTTTCATCTTACACGGGATGCTCCCCCGCATTCTGCCAAATCCCGCAGAGCAAGCGTGCTAAACTTGTATTTTGCGGCTGGGGGATACTCCACTTGAATTGGACTTGGATTCTGTTGCGCAGCGCAATTGGCTTGGGAGCTCTAGTCCTGCTGTTTTTTTCGCAGCGCTTCTGGTACCGCGCCATCTGGCGTGTGACCTCAAATTGGGGAAGCCAGGGCCTGCGGGTCGCGGCGCGTTTAATTTACGTAACCATACTTCTGCTGAGTATCGTCGAGACGGCGGACAGTTTCCGCATGGGCCGGCACGGGTACCTTGTCCCGACCGGGAATATGGTCACCGTCTTCGCGGGTTTGTGGTTCTTCAGTGCGCTCTTCGCTTACCTCGCGGTAAAAGCTGTCCGGACCGTCGATCGAGTTTGGGGTTGGCTCCACGCCGCCTATCGGCTTAAAACGAATCGGGCTCCTTCGCAAGTTTCCGCTGGACGCGCGATGGCACAGACGCCTGCAATGGCCGCGCCGGGCGCTTCGGCGCCAGCAGTTGCGGAACTCATCCCCAACCCCTCGCGTCGCTACTTCTTTAAGACAGCCACCGCTCTCGCCGGTGCCGGACCGTTTCTGACCGCGGTGTACGGTTTTGCCGCCGAGCGCCTCGACTATCAAGTCCGCAAAGTAGAAATCCCGATACCCAATCTGCCCGCCGGGCTCGAGGGCATGAAGATCGTCCAGATCAGCGACATCCATCTGAGTAGTTACATGCCGCGCTTGCAGGTCCGTCGCGCCGTCGATATGGCCAACGATCTGGGCGCGGACCTCGCTCTCGCAACCGGCGACTTCATCACAGGCCCCAGCGACCCTATCGCCGATTGCATTGATGAAGTGCGCCGGCTTCGCGCCCCGCTCGGCGTTTGGGGCTGCAACGGCAATCACGAAATTTACGCTCGCGCGGAAGAAAAAGCGCAGATACTTTTCGCGCAGTACGGAATGCGATTGTTGCGTCAGCAGAATGCGAAAATCGAGTTTAAGGGGACGCCGTTCAACCTCATCGGTGTCGATTACCAGCGCGAACGCACGCCCGGCGGGCGTAGAGTGCAAATGCTCCAAGGCATAGAGCCCCTGGTTCGCCGCGATATGCCCAACATTCTCCTGTCCCACAATCCGAATTCTTTTAACCGCGCCGCGGAGCTGGGCATCGAACTGAGCCTCGCCGGCCACACCCACGGCGGTCAAATCCAGGTCGAAATTCTCGATCATCGGCTTAGCCCTGCGCGGTTCATCACGGACTATATCGCCGGCCCGTATAAGCGCCCGATGTTTGCGCCGGCCCCCAACGACCGAGCCTCTTCTACGGCTTCGCGGTTCGACAAGAACCGCAGCTCGTTATTCCCCAACAGCACTTCTGCATTGGCTTCGATCTACGTGAATCGCGGTCTTGGCACCGTGGGCGCGCCTGTCCGCATCGGCGTGCCACCTGAAATCACGCTTCTCACTCTCCGGCGGGCATAGCCCTACTGGTGGCCAGTTCGCTGTCGAAAGGCTCCTCAATCGGCGGCATGCAATTTATTCCTTTCGTGAGCCATTCCCAAGACTTGGGCTTTCTTGGAAAATCCAAACGGCGTTGATAAATTCTCAACAAACGTTTCCAATCGCTGCCCACTTCAGGCAAAATACCTGCGCCAAAAGAGGGGGGCCTATGAACCGCAGTGGTCTGATTGCATCGATTGTCTTCGCAAGCATTTCCCTGGCGCCGATCGGGGCGCACGTTGTCGCGGACGAGAAGCCGCTCGCCGGCTATTCCGTGGAATCTTCGCGCACAGAAAAGCAGTGGGAAGAAAAAATGCGCGCGATTCCGGAGCCTGATAACATTCGCGAATACATGAAGCGGCTCGCTGCGCGGCCGCACCACGTTGGATCTCCTTACGACAAAGACAACGCCGAGTGGATTCTCGCAAAGTACAAAGAATTCGGGCTGGACGCGCACATCGAAACGTTCGACGTTCTTTTTCCGACACCCGAGGAGCGTGTCGTTGAACTTGTCAAGGGCGGACCGCTCTTCAAGGCCAAGCTGCAAGAACCTCCCGTGAAGGTCGATCCCACGTCCGACCAGACAGCCGAACAGCTCCCTACATACAACGCTTACTCGATTGACGGCGACGTGACGGCTCCTCTCGTCTACGTCAATTTTGGCGTCCCCGCCGATTACGACGAACTCGAGCGCATGGGCGTCTCCGTGAAAGGCGCCATCGTCATCGCGCGCTACTACGGATCCTGGCGCGGCATTAAACCAAAAGTTGCGGCGGAGCACGGCGCGATCGGCTGCCTGATCTTTTCAGACCCGCACGAAGACGGATATTTCCAGGGCGATGTTTTCCCCGAAGGGCCGTACCGTCCGAAAGACGGCGTGCAGCGCGGCAGCGTGGCGGACATGCCTCTCTATTCCGGCGATCCGCTGACGCCTGGCGTGGGTGCCACCAAGGATGCGAAACGTCTGGAACTGAAAGATGCCCAGACCATCACCAAAATTCCCGTCCTGCCGATTTCTTATGCCGATGCGGAGCCCCTTCTCGCGTCGCTGAAAGGCCCGATGTCTCCTGCGGCATGGCGCGGCGCACTCGGCATCAGCTATCACGTTGGCCCTGGCCCCGGCGTCGTACACCTGAAAGTGAAGTCGAAGTGGTTTCCGTTGAAGACCATCTACGACATCATCGCGAAAATTCCCGGTTCGGTTTATCCCGACGAGTGGGTGATTCGCGGCAACCATCACGACGGCTGGGTAAACGGCGCCGAGGATCCGCTTTCCGGCCAGTCCGCGATGCTCGAAGAAGCGCGCTCGCTGGGGGCTTTGGTTAAGGAAGGCTGGAAGCCCAAGCGCACCATCATTTATTGTTCATGGGATGGCGAAGAACCCGGCCTGCTCGGCTCGACGGAGTGGGTCGAGACGCACGCCGAGGAACTGAGCAAGCATGCCGTCGCCTACATCAATTCCGACGGCAACGGCCGCGGCTATTTGGAACTAGCCGGCTCGCACACCCTCGAAAAATTCACAAATGATATCGCAAGGGACATCCAGGATCCCGAAACGAAGCTGACGGCCTGGAAACGGGACCAATTGCGAGCAATCGAACATGCTCCCGAAGACAAGAAACAAGAGATCCGGCAGCGCCCCGATTTGCATCTGGGCGCTCTCGGTTCCGGTTCGGATTTCACGCCGTTTCTCCAGCACGTCGGCATTGCCTCGCTCAACATCGGTTTCGGCGGCGAGGATGGCGGCGGAATCTATCACTCGATTTACGATGACTTCTACTGGTACACGCATTTTGCGGACACGACCTTTGTCTACGGACGCGCTCTTTCGCAAACCGGCGGCACAGCAATGATGCGTTTGGCTGATGCCGACTTACTGCCTTTCGATTTCAGCGATTTCGCCGAAACGATGCAGACCTACATAAAAGAGCTAAAGGACTTGTCCAAGAAAATGCAGGACGAAATTCGCGAACGCAATAAGGAAATCGACGAAGGCGTCTTCACCGCGACTGCCGACCCGAAGAAAACCTACGTTCCACCGAAGAAAGAAGAGGTTCCCCCATATCAGGACTTCGCGCCGCTGGAGAACGCCGTCGACGCCGTCGTGCATAGCGCTGCCGAATATCACAAAGCTCTGGAGCATGCCGAAGCCAACGGCGGAGCCGCTCTCGCCTCTGCTTCGCTCGACGAAGTGAATCGCCTGCTTATCGAAAGCGAGCGCAAATTCATCACACCGGACGGCTTGCCCAACCGGCCGTGGTATAAGCACCAATTGTACGCGCCGGGTTTTTACACCGGCTACGCGGCCAAAACCATGCCCTACGTGCGCGAAGCCATCGAACAGAAACAATGGAAGCAAGCCGACGAAGGCGTTGTAGTCGTCGCGCACTGCTTGCAGGACGAAGCCAAACTGATCGACGACGCTGCCGCGAAACTCGCCGCAGCCCAGTAGTCCGCTTCCTTGTAGGGGCACAGCATGCTGTGCCCGCGCGGTGAGGCAGACTTTCTTGTCTGTCGCCGCTTCTGCTGAGACAGATATTCCAATCTGTCTCAGCAGTTTTAGACCGGAGGCCCGCCTCATGCCTTCCTATAATCTCGCCATTATCGGCATGGGCAACGTGGCCCGTGCGCTTCTGCGCCTGCTCATTTCCAAGGAAACCGACCTGCGCCGTCGCTACGATATCCGGTGGCGGCTCACCGGAGTGGCCACGAGGCGCATCGGATGGATCGCCGATCCCGATGGGCTCAATCCGCTCGCCGTACTGCAAGGCCACGCTCTTATGCAACACGGAATTACGTCGCAGCCGCGCAATGTCCGTGAGTGGCTCGAGAAAACCCGCGCGGATGTTTTCTTTGAAACGAGTTCGCTCAACGCGCAAACGGGCCAGCCGGCCACCGAACATCTGAAAACGGCGCTCGAATTGGGCGTCCATGCCATCACCGCAAACAAGGGCCCCATCGTTCACGCCTTCCACGAACTGACTGCCCTTGCCAAAGAGAAGAACCGAAAATTCTTTTACGAGTCCACGGTGATGGACGGCGTTCCCGTTTTCTCGATGTTTCCGGATGGCCTGCCCGCCACGGAGCTTCGCGGTTTTTCCGGCGTCTTGAACTCGACAACGAACGTTGTCCTTACGGAAATCGAAAGAGGTCGTTCACTGGACGAGGCAGTAAAGCGGGCGCAAGCCATGGGCATCGCGGAAACGGATCCGAGCGCGGATTTGGACGGCTGGGATGCAGCGGTGAAAGTAGTCGCGCTGGCGATTGTCTTGATGGGCGCGAATATCCGTCTCGAGCAGGTTCAGCGCATGGGCATCCGCGAGCTAAGCGAAGAAAAAATCCGCTCGGTGCGTGCCGCGGGGATGCGCTACAAACTGGTCTGCCGCGCCGAACGCCGCGGCGACGGCGTCGAATGCAGCGTGCGTCCGGAGTTGTTGCTGGCTTCCGACCCGCTCGCCAATCTAGAAGGCAGCAGTTCGGCGATTCGCTTCGATCTCGACGTCTTCGGCCTATCGTTCGTCGAACACAATCCCGGCATCGAAGCCACGGGCTACGGCCTCCTCGCCGATTTCCTCCGCGCCGTACGCCAATAGTTTCCTGTTCGCCGGATACCTTTTCACTTCAACGCGCATAGTGAGCCGCATAATCGGGCAAAGGAATTCCGAGATCGCACCTTTCATCGCGAACTGGCGCACCAGCCACGACACGCAGCGGAATCACGCCCGCCCAAACAGGCAAAGCATGATCGGGAGCATCATCCTCGGGCGGCCCAACGCGCACTTTCGCGGACACTTCCGTGAGCGGCAGCCGCAAAATACTTGTGGCCTTCAGCTCTTTCTCATTTGGCTGGCGCGCGTCTTCCCACCGTCCGGGCAAAATCTTTTCCGTGAATGCGCGAAGCGCTTCGAGCTTTTCTTGCGGCGCATCCACTAGCGTAGCTTTTCCAAGCGCCACAACGGACCGATAGTTCATCGAGTGATTAAAAACCGATCGCGCCAGCACAATCCCATCCGTCAGCGTAACCGTCAAACAAACATTTGCGCCCTCGCTCACGCCGCGCAGCATCCGGCTCGCCGCGGAACCGTGAAAATAGATGGCATCCCCGATACGCGCGTACAGCGTCGGAATGACAAACGGCCGGCCATCGGCGGAAAACCCGACGTGGCACACCATCCCCTCATCGAGAATATTGTAAATTGTCTCGCGGTCGTAAACGCCGCGCTGCGGCTCGCGCACGACACGCGTGCGCTCGCTCGGCGTGAAGTCTTCGGGCACTTTGCACCTCATGGAAAAACGTGGCGCGGAGCCGGCCAGTTTGCGGCCGCTCATTTGATTTCTAGCCGGCGCCAAAGCGGCATGAGTGAGGAACAACCTTCCAAATGCTATCACGCCCGCACCCGGCTTCATCCTCGGCCCGCCCTGTGAGAAACTAGCGGTCGGAGAAACCGATGAGCACACCCGTGATGCACGGCGCAGAAAGCAAGCCGCTGGATATTTCCTGGGTCCGGGCGCAATTCCCCTCTCTGCAATTGCAGGTGAACGGCCACCCCGCTGCCTTTCTCGATGGCCCCGCGGGCACACAAGTCCCGAAGCAAGTGATGGACGCTGTTCAAAATTATTATTTGCATTCAAACGCGAATACCTGCGGCGCCTTCGCCACCAGCCGCAGCACCGACGCCGTCATCGCTTCCGCTCGCGAAGCCATGGCCGATTTTTTCCATTGCGATAAAGACGAAGTCGTCTTCGGGCAAAACATGACCACGATCACTTTCGCGCTCGCCCGCGCCATCGGACGCATGCTCGAGCCGGGCGACGAGATTGTCGTGACCACTCTGGACCACGATGCCAACGTCGCCCCGTGGCGTGCCCTCGAAGACCTGGGCTTGGTAATCCGCCAGGTGGATATTCACGAATCGGATTGCACGCTCGACCTCGAAGATCTAAAGCGCAAGATCAACGCAAACACAAAGCTCGTGGCTGTCGGATACGCATCGAACGCCGTTGGCACTATCAATCCCGTAGCGGAAATCACAAAAATGGCCCACTCCGCGGGCGCGCTGATGTTCATCGACGCCGTCCATTACGCTCCCCACGGGCCCATCGACGTCCGAGCTCTCGATTGCGATTTTCTCGTCTGCTCGCCGTACAAATTCTTCGGCCCCCACATGGGAACGCTTTACGGGAAGCGAGAACACCTATCGCGCTTCCGCCCCTACAAGGTTCGCCCCGCGCCCGACACCCTTCCCGATCGCTGGGAAACTGGCACACAAGTCCAGGAATTGATCGCTGGAATCGGCGCCGCTGTCGATTACCTTGCCGACCTAGGCCGCCGCTGTGATCCATCAACAAAAGACCGCCGCAGCGCGCTTCTCGCCGCCTACCGCGCCACGCGCCAGCACGAAATGTCCCTGCTCTCCAAACTAGTCGAGGGCCTTCTCGCCATTCCCGGCCTAAAATTTTTCGGCATCACCGATCCGAATCAATTTCACAATCGCTGCTCGACGGTCTCCGTCCGCCTCTCCAATCACACGCCCACCGAAGTCGCCACCTTCCTCGGCGAACGCGGCATATTCACCTGGGACGGCAACTACTACGCCCTGAACTTAACCGAGCGCCTCGGCGTCGAATCCACCGGCGGCCTCCTGCGCATCGGCCTCGTTCACTACAACACCGCGGATGAAGTGGATCGTCTTCTCGCCGCCTTAAAGGAGATCGCAGCCCGTTAGCCTTCACGCAAACATCATGAGCAAACGCCCAAAACCAATTGTTCTTACAGTTCTCGACGGCTGGGGCTACCGCGCCGAAACAAAAGGCAACGCCATCGCGCTCGCCCGCAAGCCCGCCTACGATGATCTCTTAAGGAAATTTCCCAACACGCTCATCCACACCTCCGGTCCTTACGTCGGTTTGCCCGAAGGCCAAATGGGCAACAGCGAAGTCGGCCACATGAATATCGGCGCGGGCCGGATCGTCCACATGGACATCACGCGCATCGATCTCCTCATCGCCACCAAGCAGCTCCAGAATGTTCCGCTTTTCCAGCAAGCCATGGAGCGCGGTCGCCAGCGCCAGCTTCATCTTCTAGGCCTGCTCAGCGATGGCGGGGTTCATTCGCATATCCAACACCTTTTTGCGCTGCTCGAAATGGCCAAGCAGCAAAAAGTCGAGCGCGTTTTCGTCCACTGTTTCATGGACGGCCGCGACACTCCTCCCAACAGCGGCCGCGATTACGTCCGCCAGCTCCAGCAGAAAATGCGCGAATTCGGTATCGGCGAAATCGCCACTCTCACTGGCCGCTACTACGCGATGGACCGCGACAACCGCTGGGAACGCATCGAGCTAGCCTATCGCGCGGTAGCTCACGGCGAAGCCGAAGCGCATTCCAACGATCCCCTCTCCGCGCTGCAAAAAAGCTACGAGCAAGGCGTCACCGACGAGTTCGTAAAGCCCATCGTCATCACCAAAGGCGACGTCGCCTCACCCACACCGGTCGCCACAATCCACGATGATGACGCCGTCATCTTCTATAATTTCCGCGCCGACCGCGCTCGCCAAATGACGCGCGCCCTCGTCGAACCCGGCTTTGACCAAATCGTCGATCCCAAGCGCCCCACCAATCTTTTCTACGTCGCCATGACGCAGTACGATAAAAAATGGCTCTGGCTCAAGTACGTCATCGCTCCGGAAAAACTCGAGCACATCCTCGCCCAAGTTTTCGAAGAGCTCCAATACAAAAATCTTCGCTGCGCCGAAACCGAAAAATACGCCCACGTCACGTATTTCTTCAACGGCGGCGTCGAAAAACCCTTCGGCGGCGAAGAGCGCATCCTCGTCCCATCGCCCAAAGTCGCCACCTATGACCTCAAGCCCGAAATGTCCGCGCAAGGAATCACGGACACGGTCGTAAAAGCCATCGAAAAAGGCGATTTCGACGCCATCATCATGAACTACGCGAACGCCGATATGGTCGGCCACTCCGGCAACCTCGAAGCCACCATCAAGGCCGTCGAAGCCGTCGACGCCGGCCTCGCCACAATTTATCAAGCTCTCAAACCGCGCGGCGGCGTCTGGCTCATCACCGCCGATCACGGCAACGCCGAAACGATGATCGATCCTGTCACCGGCGGCCCGCACACCTATCACACAACCAATCCCGTCCCGCTCATCCTCGTCAGCGACAATGATCAATTGCAATTGAAGCCCGGCGGCTCACTGCGCGACCTAGCCCCCACCATGCTCGCCGCGCTAAACCAGCCGTCACCTACGGACATGACTGGCCACGATTTGCGTATCCCCGCAAGGCCGTAACATGACCCTTACTTACGAACCGGTGAAGCAAAAGCCGCCCGAGCCCGGCCAAAATCGACAACGGTCCTCCTTTGGCACCGTCAATATCCCAGGCACCCCAGTCGGTGCGATTGTTTCCGTCGGTCTCGTCGTGATTTGCTGGTTCGCCCTTCCGCTCTCGCACATTTTCATTCTCGGCACCGGCGGTCTCGGCCTCATCCTCGGCTTGCTCCTCTATTGGAAACACCGCGGCCCTCGCGAATGAACCGCCCTCGCACCACTCCAGCCGAAACCAAGCTCGTCATCTGTGTCTGGCATCCCTTCACTTTCTGGCGTCCGCAACCGCTGATGCCGCAAACCATCCGCGCCCGCTGGCCGGAAATGCGCGTCGTGCATCTCCCCGATTACGACCGCCTCCCCGCCGAATTGCCCGACACGGACATTTTCGTCGGCTATTCCCTCCGCGCCGAACAGCTCCAGCACGCCAAAAAATTAAAGTGGATTCATTCCACCGCCGCTGGCGTCGCTCAATTGATGTATCCCGAGCTGCGCGATTCCGGAATCCTCGTCACCAATCCCAGCGGCGTTTTCTCCACCCCCATGGCCGAGCACACCATGGGCCTCCTAATCGCCCTTGCTCGCAATTTTCCGGATTCCGTGCGTCACCAGGATCGTTCGCACTGGGGCCAGCAGGAAATGTGGGACAAGCCCCCGCATTTCACGGAACTCAACGGTCACGTTCTCTTAATCGTGGGATTCGGCTCGATCGGCCAGGAACTCGCCAAACGCGCTCGTGCCTTTGACATGCGCGTCTGGGGCGTAACGCGTTCCGGCCAAGGCGACGCCTCGCTCGCCGAAAAAATATTTCCCGTCTCGCAACTCGAAGAACCTCTTCCGCACGCCGATTACGTCGTCATCGCTGCGCCGGAAACTTCCGAGACACGCCGCATGATCGGCGCCGCGCAAATCGCCCGCATGAAACCCGGCGCTCGCCTAATCAACGTCGGCCGCGGCTCGCTTCTCGATGAATCCGCGCTCATTCGCGCCCTCGAAACTGGCGCCTTGGCTGGCGCAGCTCTCGACGTAACCCCCGTCGAGCCTCTGCCTCCGGACAGCCCTCTCTGGAAAACCCCGAATCTCTTCATTACGCCGCACACCAGCGCCGTCAGCGACCGCCTATGGCAGCGCGAAACCGTTCTCTTGATGGATTTGCTGGAACGCTGGTTCGATGGCCGCGAATTGTTCAATCAGGTCGATCTCACGCGCGGCTACTAGCCGCGAAGCACTCTGGAGAGTTCGCCGAACTCCCCGAGTTCAGTCCGCCGCGCCCGTCGCCTGCGCTTCGTACCCTTCGCGCGCGTACACGACGTATTTCTGCTTCTTTCCCTTCTGGTTCACGACCACCAGCGGATTCCCGTCCGGCTGCACCAGTTCGATCTTCACCTTATGAAACTTTCCGTCCTTCGCCCCGTTCGTCGGCGTGTACGAAATGCTGTACTGGTGTCTCAAAAAAGCTGTCACCTGCTGAAACACTCCTGGCATTTCCCCTTCGAATTGCGGAAACCAGGCCATGCCGCCCGTCTCCCGGGAAAATGTCTTCAATTGATTCTGTGCCTGAAGAAGATTCATCTGCAACATCGTCCTCTGCCCCGCCGGATCCGCGAAGTTCTGATACGCCTGCCCCAGCCCGATGCAGAAAATCGTTACATCGCTCTGGCGCAATTGTTTTATGGTTTGATCTAGGTTGTGCTTCGAAAATGTGTCCACTCCGCTGGCGAGCAGAACGATGGACTTTTTGCCCTTCACGTCCTTCAGCTTGTCGACGGTTTCCAGCAGCGCGTCGAAAACATTCGATTCGCTAAATCCGGGAAAATATAGACGGTTAATTCCGTCCATTACTTCCTCTTTGTTCTGCGTGAAGTCCACCTCGATGCGCGTCTTCATGTCAAATGTTTCCAGCGCCACCCAATCCTGTGGCTTGAGCTGGGGAAAAAGGTACTCGGACCAATATTTTGCCTGGCCCGCGAAAAAGTTGTAATACCCCCGGCTGCTGAATTCCAGCAGCAATACCATTGTGATCGGCGCATCCGTTGGGCCGAAGTTCGTAATCGTCTGCGGCACGCCCTCATCCGTAATCTTGAAATTCTCTTTCTTCAATCCTGTGAGGATGTCCCCATTCTGCGTGGCGGCTATCACGTCCAGCGTCACCACCGGCACCGTCACCGCGATGCTCACCCCCGCCTGCGGAGCCTGCTGCTGAGTCGTAGCCGGAGTCTGCGGTACCGCCTGTTTCGGCGGTGGCGCCGCGCCTTGTGGGCCCGTGGGTTCTTGCGCGCTTGCGGTCCCGCCGGAGAGCACCGGGATGAGTAAAGCCGCGGAAAATGTCAACAATATCAGAAAAACAATCTTCTTCATCTCACCCCTCGATTCGCTTGCGAAATCGTTCCCGCCCGCCAAGGCCGCGCTTTATCCCTCGCCAGGGACCGCCGCGTCACATTTGAGTTTACGCAACGCGCCGCCAACCCTGCGGACGTGCCCCCACATCTGCATGTTAGTATGAAGCACGTTAACTGCAAAACGTTTGCTGCGCCTGTCGCCATGGCTTGGGCCGCATCTAAGATGGAGGATTGTTCTGTGAATGGGAACCGCAAAATGCGCTTATTTGCCCCTGCAGTGGCCTTGTCGATGCTCTCTTTGCTTGCCGAACTCGCCCTCAGAGCTCAGGTGCCATCCACCGCCATGCCCATGGTTCAGGACACGCACTCTCCCCTCGGAGACACCACCGCACTGGCCAAGGAAGCGGAAGGCTGGCTCGCCGATCTCGTCAAAATCAACACCACCAATCCCCCCGGCAACGAAGAAGCCGCGGCAAAGTACATCGCCGCCATTCTGGCGAAAGAAGGTATCCCGTCTGAATTTCTGCCTCTGGCTCCCGGTCGCAGCGCATTAGTCGCCCGGCTAAGCAGCTCTGCCGTGCCCAACCCCTCTCGCGCCCTGCTTTTGGTGGCGCACATGGACGTGGTTGGCGTGGACAAGTCCAAATGGACCGTCGATCCCTTCGCCGCCGTCATCAAAGACGGCTATCTCTATGGCCGCGGCTCGATCGACGACAAAGGCATGTTGGCCGCGAATCTCGCTGCCTTTATCGCTCTCAAGCGTTCCAACCTGCACCTCAATCGCGACGTCATTTTTCTCGCCACCGCCGATGAGGAGCAGGGCGGCGACGCCAGCATCAAAATTCTCATCGCCAAGTACTGGAACAAATTTGCCGCTGGCTTTGCCATCAACGAAGGTGGCAGGGTCGTCGTCGAGAACGGAAAAGTCCAGTACGTCGCCGTGCAAGCCAGCGAAAAGGTTCCCGTAAACGTCGCCGTCATCGCGCGCGGCCCGTCGGGCCACGCTTCCGTTCCTACCAAAGACAACGCCGTCGTCCATCTCGCAGCCGCCGTTGCCAAGATTGGCGCCTATTCCGCGCCCGTTCATTTCACCACCATCGTCCGCCGCTATTTCGAACAGCTCGCCCCTCTCGAAAGCGACGAGATTGCTAAATGGATTCGCTCTCTCGATACTCCCGATCGCGGCGACCACGCCCAGCGCTTCCTTTCCGATGCCAATCCTCTCTGGAATTCCATGCTGCGCGACACCATTGCTCCCACCATGCTCTCCGCCGGCGTGCGCGCCAACGTGATTCCCTCCGAAGCTCGCGCCAATCTTAATATTCGCCTTTTGCCAGGCGACACCGTCGACATGGTGCTCGCTGAACTGACCAAGCTCGTCGACGATCCTCAGATTCGTTTCGAAGTCCAGCCCGATGCAGGCCTCACCGCTCCGCCCTCTTCGCTGGACACTGACTTCTATGCCACAATCACCAAGGCCGCGTCGCAAGAGTTTTCCGGCGCTCCCGTGCTCCCGTTTCTTTCGGCCGGAGCCACCGACTCGGCTCAGTTGCGGCTTCATGACGTGCAAGCGTACGGTCTTCTGCCGTTTCCCTTGAGCGGCGATGATTCTCGTCGCATGCACGCCGACGACGAGCGCATTCCACTCGCGTCTTTCGATAAGGGCGTCGACTTCCTGTCGCGCATTGTCGCGGAATTCGCCGCTTCAAAGTAATGGTTCAACGGGAGTCCTTCGTGCCCTCCGCTCCGATCGGGCGGGGATGCCGAGAGACTATTCCCGATTGGAGATCATGGCCTTTCGTCACTCCAAAATCGTTTGCACCATCGGCCCCGCCAGCCGCTCGTCCAGCATGGTCAGCCGCTTAATCAAGGCAGGCATGGATGTGGCCCGATTGAACTTCTCCCATGGCACTCACGCCGAGCACGCGCAGAATATCGCCGTGCTCCGGGCCGCCGCTGTCGAACACCAAAAGCCCATCGCCATTCTCGCCGATTTGCAGGGGCCAAAAATCCGCACCGGTCCGCTCGCGGGCAGCAGGCCAGTGCTGCTGCGCACCGGTCAGCGCTTCACGATTACAACGGCAAAGGTCTTGGGCGACACCACTCGAGTCAGCACCACCTTCCGGCCGCTTCCGCGCGAAGTTCATCGCGGAGATCGTATCTTGCTCTCGGACGGCTTGATTGAACTCTATGTTCTTCAAGTGCGTGGGCCGGAAGTGATTTGCGAGGTCGGCAACGGCGGCGCTCTCGGCGAAAACAAAGGCATCAATTTGCCAGGAATTAGATTGCGTGTTCCCGCGCTCACTTCGAAAGACCGCGTGGATCTTGCTTTTGCGTTGAAGCATGGCGCGAATTACGTCGCCGTGAGTTTTGTTAGGCGGCCCGAAGATGTGCTCCTCGCAAAATCGCTAATCCGGCGGGCCGGAAATAACACGCCGGTCATCGCCAAGCTCGAAAAGCCCGAGGCCATTGATAATCTGGACGAGATCCTGCGCGTAGCCGATGGCGTGATGGTCGCCCGCGGCGATCTGGGCGTCGAGATGAATCCCGAGCGCGTCCCTGTCGTCCAGAAAAAAATCATTGCTCGCGCGCGCCACTTCCGCCGCCCCGTAATCACTGCCACGCAAATGCTCGAATCCATGACCGAAAATCCCCGCCCCACGCGCGCCGAAGCTTCCGACGTGGCCAACGCGATTTTTGACGGCTCCGATGCCGTCATGCTTTCCGCGGAAACAGCTTCGGGAAAATATCCCGTCGAGGCCGTGAGCATGATGGCGCGCATCATCGAGGACGCGGAAGGCAGCGATTGGGAATCCCCGCCGCGCGTGCCCCAGGAAAAATTGAAGGTCGCGGAAACTGTCGCGGAATTAGTCTGCCACGCTTCGCATGAACTGCACATGAAGTTGATCGCCGTGTTCACGCACAGTGGCTTCACCGCGCGCCTTGTTTCGTGTTACCGCCCCGCCGCGCCCATCATCGCTTTTTCGCCGGAAGCCGATACGCGCCGCCGCATGGCGCTCATCTGGGGCGTGATGCCGCGCCACATTCCCGACACCCGCAAAATTGATGGCCTTGCGGCCATCACCGAAAAACGCCTGCTCGAGGAACGCCTCGTTCGGAAGGGCGATGTCATCGGCATCGTCGCAGGCACGCCCATGGGCATTCGCGGCACCACCAACTTCATGAAGTTCCACATTATCGGCGGCGGCGCCTAGAAAAATCGCGCCGAACCCCGCTTGCCGGAGATTTCCATCAATTGATCCAGCGGTCGGGGCGGGAGGGCGGCTCGTTCTTGTGCTTGTTGATATAGACGTCGAAGCGCTTGCGGTTGCGCTTGTGCTGCCAATCCGAGACGCTGTTGCGCACGCTGTAGAGGAAAGATCCGCGCCGCAAATAAATGTAACCCACCAGCATGCCTCCGAGATGGCAGACGTGCGCGACGGCGTCGCCGCCCGCGCCCAGGGTCGAGAAAAATTCAATCGCGCCCATCACCGCAACATACGGCCGCATCGGAATCGTCACCGGCAGAGGAAAAAGCCAGATGCGGCGGTCGGGAAACAAAATCGCATTCGCCATCAGAATTCCGAAAATCGCGCCCGATGCGCCAATCGTCGGAACATCCGACGGCACGTGGTCCCAACTCATGGGGATAACTTTCACTACAATTTCAATCAGGCCCGCGCCGACGCCGCAAAGAAAAAAGAAATTCAGAAAACGCTTTTTTCCCCAAACCAGTTCCAGTTCGCGGCCAAACATCCAGAGAAACAGCATGTTGATCAGCAAGTGGAACAAGCCGCCGTGGAGAAAAATGTATGTGAACGGCTGCCACAACCGAAGGCCCGGGATTGGTCCGAGGGCGACGAGGCCGAAGTAATGATTGACCCAGGACGCTGCCCCCACACCCAGGAATAACATGATGAGCGTCTGGATGAGGAAGACGCCGGCGCAGACAAGCACCAGGAGTTTTACGCCGGGCGTGATGAAGCCGCGCCAATCGAAGTTATAGCGGCGGGGGTTGAATACGGAAGGCACATCCAAAGTTTACGGCGTTAAAACGCGCCCGTCAAAGCGGTGTTTCCCGGCCAATTCCTGCGCTTTGTGCTTAGTTTTTCTACGTTTATGGGCTCCTTAGTTGAGCTTTTTGCGGGCGAAATGGAAGAGCGAGGCGGCCAGTAACGCGAACATCACGACGCCGAACAGCGACTGAATATGCGTGGGCACCGGTAATTTGTCGTTGGGGGCAAGCAATGGCCAGAACCTCGGGCCGAGCGAGAACAGGTCGGGCCGCCAGGGCAGGTTCAGCATGTGGGCGAACCAGCCGGGGACGTGCGTGGCGATTTCCGGATCCTGAAAAAGATTGATGACAATTCCAAGCAGACCAAAAACACCGCCCGCCGCGATCAGGCCACTGGAAAAAAGCGCGCCGGGGCTGGCTTCTCCTTCGTCCTTCTTTTCTTTTGAGGAAACTTCGACGAGCCAGCGAACAAGGCCACCCGCGAACATCGTGGCCGTGGTGGCGATGGAGAGATACGAACCGACGGCGAAAGCAAGCGAACGGACGCCTAGCACTTCGACGGCGATGACCAGAGCGACGCCCATCAGAACGAGGCGCCAGGGAAGTTTCTGATTCAAGATGCCGTTGATGACCGTGGCCATGAGGCGCGCTTGCGGAGCGGGAGCTTTGTCGCTGCCGATGCCGGGCGCCCATTGAATTTCGATCTGCTTTGAATCGCTGTCGTAGAGATATTCGCCGTCGGGAATGATGTTCGAGCCGAGAGAGTTGATCAGCGTGTAGGTTTTGCCGCGGTACTCGAAGCCGCCGCGTTCGACTTTCACGCCGGAGGGAAGCGCGCCGATATTCACGGCGATTTGGGTGGGTGCATATTTTTCGAGGCCGACGTTCATCAAGTTGAGCGTGGCACCGATGGCGAAGGTGGAAACCGTGACGCCGACGAGGAGCGCCCACTGCTGGCGATAAGGAGTCGCGCCGACGAGATAGCCGGTTTTCAAGTCTTGCGAAGTGGCGCCGGCAATGGCGGCGGCGATGCAGACCACGCCGCCGATCATGAGCGCCAAGGCGGCGTAATTCGGAGCGGTCCAGCCGGCGAGAAAGAAAATGGCGCAAGTGGCCATAAGCGTGGCGATGCTCATTCCACTGACTGGGTTGGAAGAATTGCCGAGGAGTCCGCTGATGCGGGCGGCAACGGTGACAAATAGAAATCCGAAAACGACGATGAAAACGGCTGCAAAGAGATTCTGATACCAGAAGGTCCCGGCACCCTTCATGGGATGGAAGGTGAGCAAAACCCAAAGCATCACGACGATGACGATCGAACCCAGGATCACAGTGCGCATGGGCATATCCTCGTCGATGCGGCTGGAAGCTGAGGACTGGCCGCCGCCCTGGGCGCGAACATCTTTGAGGCCGGAGCGCAAAGCGGAAAGGATGGTGGGCAAGGTGCGCACCAGCGTGATGATGCCCGCGGCGGCAACGGCGCCCGCGCCCATTGGCCGAATGTAGGTGGTCCAGAGTTGATCGGGAGACATATTCGGAATGGGGATCGTGCCGGGGTAGATGGGATGGCCGCCGGAAAGCTGGCCGAAGAATTTGATCGCGGGAATCACGACGAGCCAGGAGATGATGCCTCCCGCGAAAAGAAGGCCGGCAACGCGGGGACCGATGATGTAGCCGACGCCGAGATATTCGGAGGTGACGTTGGCGCGGAAGGATGCGCCGGGAAACCATTTGGGCTGGGTTTCCGGCTGCGAAGGCCAGGCCTGGAAAATGTTCATGAAGACGGTGTAAACGCCGCCGAGGCCGAGCCCCCAGAAAACGCGCCCGGCAAAAGACCCGCCACGCTCGCCTGCTACGAGGACATCGGCACAGGCAGTGCCTTCGGGAAAGGTGAGGTTGCCGTGCTCTTTGACGATGAGCTGGCGGCGCAGCGGAACCATGAGGAGAACGCCGAGCCATCCGCCGAGGAGTGCGAGAGGGAAAATCCGCCAGAAGGTGAACTCGGAGCCGAAGCCGAGAAAGATGAGTGCGGGAATCGTGAACATGACGCCGGCGGCGAGCGATTCGCCGGCCGAGCCAGTGGTCTGGACGATGTTGTTTTCGAGAATCGTCGAGCGGCCAAACGCGCGCAGGATGCTGATGGAGAGGACGGCGATGGGGATGGATGCGGAGACGGTGAGGCCGGCACGCAGGCCGACGTAGACGCTGACTGCACCGAAGAGCAAACCGAAGAGCGAGCCGAGGATGACCGCGCGGATCGTAAATTCCTTGAGGGTTTCCTCCGCGGAAATGTAGGTGCGAAATTCCTCCGGAGGAGCCGTGGAACTCCATGGACGATCAGTCACTGAATCCTCCCCGTGTGCGAAATGAATTGCGTCCGCCTGCACAAGCGGACGCCGCCCTGCGCTTGTGCGGGGGGATTATGCCGCAAGTCGCAGGCTGGGAGTTAGCAGTTCTCTGCGGTCCGAGCGGCCGTAGCTCATGCCGCATGACTGGTGACTGGGAGAAGAAAGGATGTAGCTGCGGACCTTGTCCAAAGTGCCTCATGGGGTTGCGTTTGGAGAAAGCAGAGGGAACATGGTTTCCGACAAGGTCGGAACCTTCAGTCGTCGGGCGAGAAGAGCGATCCCGCGCTTCGGTTTGTCGCTCGGGACAGACGCCTTTCGTGGGGTGCCTGGTTAACAATAAGGCCCCACCCCAGGTTTTTTCGTAAATGCTCATTCTAAGGGGTTTTAAGTCCTTTGTTTTGAAAGTGCGCATTTTAAAAGGGTTATGGGCGTGTTTTTCGGAAGTGCGGATTCTAATCAAGTTAGTGACAGGTAGCTTGCGATTAGCGGCTGCTCGAAAGGAACGGACGGATCTCGGCACTGAGGGCGCAGAGTCTCCAGAGGCCGGACAGGAGGAGGGAAAACGGAGCTCGCGAGAAGGCGAAGAGTGGGTTGAAGAGGCGATCGTCGGCCGAAACATAGGGAATGGTAGCAGAATATTGGCGACTTGTCAACTACATTCATTGTGTTACTGCAATGTCATTCGAACGGCGAGGGCGGATTCGAATCGGGGTGGCGGAAGTTGAGGGATTGCAAAGAGTTGGCGGGGAGTGACTGGATTGATATGGCTGTGGAAATGTGTGGAAAAGGGTGTGGAGAGGGAGGGTAATGAGTAGTGGGTGGTGAGTAGCAGGACAAGCATAGATCCCCGTGCGCGCTCCGACTCTTTTGCCCTTTTGAGGGCGTGAAACCGAGTGGTGGAAAGCTCGAAGAAGGGGCGCGTAAAACCGTGAGCATGGCGGGAGACAACGGGGCACAGTTGCCGTGCTAAACGGCAAATATGGAGGTCACGCTTCATATTCCGGATGATGTTGCGGAGCGCCTGTCGGCACCTGGGAGCGACCTCTCGCGCCGGGCCTTGGAGGCATTTTCGCTAGAAGAGTACAAGGCGGGGCGGCTGACGGAAGTGCAGTTGCGCCAACTGCTTGGCTTTCAGACTCGCGATGCGCTGGACGGGTCTCTAAAGGCCCGTGAGATCTGGATGAATTACACGATGGAAGATCTTGAGCGCGAGCGGGCGGTCTTGCGGCGCTCGGGCTTGCTCTCGGAATCGCTGAACAGCCAATCGACTGACTGAAAGAACTCGGCAAAGAATCTATGTTGCAGTATTATCGGATAGTAATGGATACTGTAAAGATAAATCCGATGAAGATTACTGGACCATGGACGGCGGGTTTCGCATTGGATTATCACAGCGTGAGCGCTACCCCGACAGGCGATCCGTATCATCCCTTTGAAATGAAGTACACTGAGCTTGGCGGTCGGCTCTATCAGTTCAAGTATCGGGGCGATGCCAAGGCGCTGCCCGACATTCTCGATACGGTGGAGGATTTCGTCAGGAGTTCGAAGATGCCGGTCGATTGCGTCGTTCCGGCGCCACCTTCAAAAGGCCGGACATCTCAACCGGTGGTTGTGCTTGCTCGGGAAGTGGCGAAGCGTTTCGGTGTTCCCGTTTTCGAGGCCGGGGTGGTCAAGGTGAAAGAGACACCGTCGATGAAGAATATTCCGGATTGGCTGGAACGGCAGAGGGTGCTAGAAGAGTCAGTCCAGGCAGGGTCGGATGTTGTGAAGGGCAAGACTGTTCTACTTCTGGATGACCTGGTTGAGTCGGGATCTACGCTTCGCCGCGCAGCTGACGTGCTTTTGAAGAAGGGCGGAGCTGCTGCCGTTTACGCGGTGGCCTTGACGCGGACAAGATGAGAGAAATAAAAAACCGGACGAAGATATTCATCGCGGGTTCGCGCAGCGTCTCGCGTCTGGGCAAGGACGTGAAGGAACGGATCGACAACATCGTCGACAAGGGACTTGCGGTGATCGTGGGCGATGCGAATGGCATCGACAAAGCCGTCCAGCGGTATCTCGACGAGCGACGGTATCGGAATGTTACGGTTTTTTGTATGGAGGGAGGCTGCCGGAATAACGTCGGCCAGTGGCCAATGGAAAAAATCGCCGCCGCCGACCCATCGCGACGCGACTTTGCGTACTATTCGACAAAAGATCGGGCGATGGTTGATGAGGCCGACTATGGGCTGATGCTATGGGACGGCAAGAGCCGCGGAACTTTGCGGAGCATTATCGATTTGGTCAGACATAGCAAACCTGTGATTGCGTACGTTGCGCCTGCCAACTCTTTCTACACATTGCGGCAGTCGGATGATATTGCTGAGATGCTTAGTCATGTCGATCCCGCCGCGCTCCAGGGGATAGAGGCTGAGCTGAGGTCCTCCGCGATGGCCGGTGGATCTGGGCGCAAGAGTGATAGCTTGCCGCTATTTTAAGAATCATCAAACAAGACCCACCCTTGCAAAACCAGCGGGGGTGGGCCACCCAAAAACTTCCCACGGATTTAAGCGTCGGCTACCCGCGAGGATGGGACAGCCAAAGTTGACGGACAGCCACCCGCCGGTAAGGCTCGGCCACGATGAAGATAGACGAGCCGCGGTTTCTCTCGGCTGCCTTATCTCGGGAGTCGCGACAAAATAACATTTGCACGCTCTAGATGGCCAAGCCAACTATAGACCAGCCGCACGCGGCTATCTATGTCATTGATTTGAAACTTGCACTGAGCTAGCTCTGCGATCTGTAAAACACTTGATCGATCGGCTGTGATCGCTGTGTTCGCACTCGACGATCGTTCGTTAGACCAGCAGTCTCTTTCGTAGATGTTTTCATGGCCACTTCTGAGCGCCGTGAAGAATGCGGAGAATTTCAACGGCGTCGCCACGGATTCGATAGATAGCGAGATACGGCAGACCTTCGAAGACCAACTCGCGAGTGTCCGACTTACGCCCTGCCGCCCACGCCGGGGGAATTCGGCTAACGCGTTGAGGCCCTCATAGATGGATAGCGCCACACGGCGTGCCGCCGCGCTACTTCCGTGCTGTTCAATGTAATCGCAGATGTGAGTTAGGTCGCCGACGGCGGGATCCGTCCAGCGGACTTGCATCAGCCAGGATACCGCCGGTCAATCAGTTTCTTGACGTCGTCGTGGTCGACGAATTCGCGGTGGTCGGCGGCTGCGATTCCCTCCTCTACTTCCTGGAGGAACCATTCGTCGTAATTGACCATGCGCTCGACGGCTTCCACTACGAGGGCCTCGCTGTCGCGGCCCTGTTCACTGGCGAGGCGGGTGAGCTTCTCTTGCAGCTCGGGCTTCAATCGTACTTCCATCAGTTCAGACTAGAGATTCGAGCGAACGGTGTCAATAAGCTGCTCCGTGTGCGAAACGCGCGTCTCGAGAACTTATTCGAGGTGGAGGATAACGGTGAGGGAGGAGGAGTCGGTGGAGGGGGAGGAGGTGAAGTGGAAGCGGCGGGCTAGGGCTAGCATGGGGGCGTTTTCGGAGAGGATGTGGGCGACGATGGCGGGAATTTTTTCGGCGCGGGCGATATCGATGAGGCGGGCGACGAGTTCGCGGCCGAGGCCGGAACCTTGATGGCGGTCGGTGACTAGAACGCCGAGTTCGGCTTCTTCGCGGCCGAGGGGGCGGGTGAGGCGGCCGACGGCCAGGATTTCGTGTTCGCGAGATTGCGGATTCACGCGGTCGACGACGAGGGCGATTTCGCGGCCGTAATCGACGCAGCAGCGGCGGATGAGATTTTCGTGGGCGATGCGGGAGTCGAGTTTCTGGACCTGGAAATAGCGGAGGTAGACGGAGCTGTCCGAGAGAATGTGGTGGAAGGCGACCATGAGGGGTTCGTCTTCGGGGCGGATGGGGCGGATGGTGACTTCGGAGGCGGCGTTGGCGGCGCTCGAGTCGGGCATTTGCCAACGGGAGATGTATTGCGAGGGGTAGGGGCGAATGGCGGGGCGGGGGAGCTGGGCGTCGGGGACGTCGGAGGGGAAAAGGACCATGCGGGCGTCGAGGGCGAGAAGATGGTCGGCGGAGGCGAGGACCGGGTTGATGTCGATTTCGCGGAGGCGGGGCTGCTCGACGACGAGTTCGCTGAAGCGGACTAGGAGAGTTTCTAGGGCGGGGAGATCGACGGGTTTGCGGCCGCGGACGCCGCGCAGGGCTTTGAGGATTTTGGTCTGTTCCATTAGGCGGGCGGCGAGAGTGGAATTCAGAGGAGGAAGGGCGAGGGCGCGGTCGCGATAGACCTCGACGAGCTGGCCGCCGGAGCCGAAGAGGATGACGGGGCCGAACTGGGCGTCGATCGAGCTTCCGAGGATGAGTTCGTAGCCTTCGGCGCGGATCATGGGCTGGACGGTAACGCCCTGGAAGGCGGCGGGGCCGGCTTTGGCGCGGACTGAAGATTCGATAGAGCGATAGGCGGCGCGGACTTGCTCATCGTTTTCTAAACTTAGCTTTACACCTCCTACGTCCGTTTTGTGGGTGACGGTTTCGGAATGGAGTTTTAGGACGACGGGGAAGCCGAGAGATTTGGCTTGGGCGGCGGCTTCGTCTTCCGTTTTGGCGAGGAGCGTGGGGACGGTGGGGATGCCGTAGAGTTTCAGGATTTCTTTGGATTCAAATTCGGTGAGAAGCGGCCTGCCAGAAGACGCAACGGCGTCGATCAACTGGCGGGCTTTTTCTTTTCGGCCGCTGAGGACGGCGGGATCGTCGGCGGGGAAAGGCGTTTCGTAGAGGCCGCGGAGATTGTAGGTGTAGTTCCACATGGACTTGAAGGCCCGGACGGCGGAGTCGGGATAGGAGAAGGCGGGGATGCCGGCGGCGTTGAGGATGCTAATGCCGGGTTCAACGGCGGCACCGCCCATCCAACTGGCGAGGACGGGTTTGCCGTGAACTTTGGCGTGGGCTTTGAGTTCCTGGGCGACGTGGGCGGGGTCGGTCATGCCTTGCGGGGCGAGAATGGCGAGGAGGCCATCGGAATTGGGATCGTTGATGGCGATTTCGGTGGCGCGGGCGTAACGCTGCGGGTCGGCGTCGCCGAGGATGTCGATGGGATTGGCGTGGCTCCAGTGGGGAGGGAGGATGGCGTCGAGAGCGCGATGCGCGGCTTCAGAAAGCGGAGCGAGTTCGCCGCCGAGCGCTATCAGAGTGTCGGTGGCGAGGACGCCGGGGCCCCCGGCATTGGTGAGGATGGTGAGGCGAGGGCCGCGAGGGCGGGGCTGTTTGCCGAGGACGTCGGCCATGTGGAAGAGTTCGGCGATGCGGTCGACGCGGAGGACGCCGCAGCGGCGGAAGGCGGCGTCGTAGACTTCGTCGCTGCCGGTCATGGCGCCGGTGTGAGAGGCGGCGGCTTTGGATGCGGCTTCGGAGCGGCCGGCTTTGATGACGATGATGGGCTTGCTGAAGGAAACTTCGCGAGCGGCGGAAAGGAAGGCGCGAGCGTCACCGATGGATTCCATGTAGAGAAGGATGCTTTGGGTTTTTTCGTCTTCGCCGAAGAAGGAGAGGAGATCGCCCCAGCCGACGTCGAGCATGGAGCCGGTGGAAACGATGGCGCTGAAGCCGACATGCTCGGAGAGGCTCCAATCGAGGATGGCGGTGAGGAGAGCGCCACTCTGGCTGAGGAAGGCGACGCTGCCGGGGCGGGCGATGTCGTGGGCGAAGGTGGCGTTGAGGCCGAGCCAGGGATTCATGATGCCGAGGCAATTGGGGCCGATGAGGCGGGTTGCGCCTTTGCGAAGTTCGGATTGGATGGAGCGCTCGAGGGCGACGCCGTCTGCGCCCATCTCCTTGAAGCCGGCGGAGATGATGACGATGGCTTTGACACCCGCGGCGACGCACTCAGCGACGAGGGCGGGCACGGTGGGAGCAGGAGTGACGATGACCGCTAATTCAACGGCTTCCGGAACGGCGGCGATTGTGGGATAGCACGCGGCGCCGAATATTTCGGTGCGCTTGGGATTGACGGGGTGGACGCGGCCTTTGTAGCCGGCATGGAGGAGGTTGCGAAGTGTGGTGGCGCCGACGCTGCCTTCGCGGTCGGTGGCGCCGATGAGGGCGACGGAGGCGGGCGAGAAGAAACTCATCATCGGAGAGTGGCCGGTGATTTGGGGAGGTGGGGTCATGGATGTGGTGCGCGTGTCTAGCAGAGCAGTATCGCTGTTCATGGCGAGCTTATCCAGAGTCATGAGAAAAAGTGGGCGCGCCCAAGAATCGGCGGGCATCGCGATTGGAAGCGCAATGCGCGCTTCGTTTTGGGCGCGCATTTAAATGAGTTGCGTCGGCTACGATTGCGCGGCAACTTGGACTGTCAAAGAACACTATGGCATTGACGTTGATTTGAAAAAGCGAAGTCCATCACTGCGCGAGGTGATGAGCGTCACAGCGTCAGCCTCTGCATGACGAGGAGTATGGAGTCAAGAGGAGGGACCCATGAAAGCCGCAACCGCAAAAACCGCTGTGGGGTTCCAGAACATTTTATTTGCGACGGACTTTTCCGACGCAGCCGAGAGAGCGATCCCTTTTGTTAAAGAGATTGCAAAACACTACGAGGCGAAATTGGTCGCCTTGCACGTACACCCACCTGTTGTTAACCCCATGACTCCGCCCGAGACCTGGGCTGCCGATAGCGCGGCGGCAGAAGCCCGCGACCAAATGCGCCGTGAACGATTGCTGAGCACGTTTACGGGAATTCCCACGGAAGTGGTGATTGAAGAGGGGGGAATTCATACTGGCCTGCAGGCAGCGATTGAGAAGTATCACACCGATCTCATGGTGATTGGCACGCGAGGGCGGACGGGGATTGGAAAGCTTCTGCTTGGATCCACGGCGGAAGAGATTTTGCGAACCGCGACATGCCCGGTGATGACGATTGGGCCCCATGCCGATCCGTCGAGAGAACCCAATGGACAGATGCGCGAGATTTTGTATGCGACGGACCTCTCCTCGCCATCACAGAATGCGGCAGCCTACGCAGTTTCGCTCGCGGAGGAGTTTCAGGCGCGGCTGGTGCTGTTGCATGTGGTTCCCGGGCAGGATGCCAACGACCTGGTGATGGATTTCGACGTCAAGAAGTCGATAAAAGGACTGCTTCAAAAGCTGGTGCCGGTCGAAGCCGCGGCGTGGTGCAAGCCGGAATACTTTGTCGAAGAGGGCAATCCGGCGGAAAAAATCCTGGAGATGGCGCGCCTTCGTGAACCGGACTTGATTGTGCTGGGAGTGAAGCCGGAGGAAGGCGTGCCGGGGGCGGCAACGCATCTGCCGATCGCAACGGTACACAAGGTTGTTGCGCAGGCGGCATGCCCGGTATTGACGGTTCGGAGCTGAGCGAAAAACTGGAGGACCTCAGAGCATAGAAAAGTAGCGCGGCGAAAAACGAGGCACGGCATCCAACTTCGCAATCGGGAAGAAGGGTGCCGTGCCCCGCGCGTTTTGCGGTGTGCGTGGGACCAAGCAGGAAGATGCAGGCCAAGGACGCTAGGCGGCGGCGACGAACTGGACGGTTTCTGCCGATACGGCTATTTCGTGAGGAGCTTGGAGAAAGACGCCGTGTTCTTCCGAGTAAACGAGGGTGTACAGTTTCGAGCATTTTCCGCAGAGCCAAAAGTGCTGGACGGAATGCGTATTGGGCGGCTGTTCATTGGGCCGGTGGGACTTGTGAAAGCGGAATAGCTCGCCCTGGCGGTAGTCAAATGGAACCTGGCAGGCAGGATTTGCACAGGTGGAAATCATCGAAAGTCACCAATTCTTCCTTCGGCGCTCATCTCTCCGGCGCCACTCTTGCTTTGACATGAATCTCAATTTCATCTGATCTGTCAGTGGGCTCGGCTTTCTCGAGACGCTCGATGGTGGAGCGGAGCCATCCCTTGAGAGTGGATTCCAATTCATCCCGAGTGCCAAAACGGTAAAAGGAATCGATCGTTTCGCCCTGTTCGTTCAAAGGGATATAACGGCAAGGGACATTCTTTTTGCGGCGTTCCGGGGGAATGACCTGCATCATGACACAGTCGCTGCACGGCTGCGGCGGTTTAGCTGGGTCAAAATTCAAACAGGCTGGGGAGTCTTGAAAGATGAATTGGGGACGCCAAGCGGCGCGGGCCGTGTGACGGTAGCCGCCTTTCTCGACGAAGTCCAGTTCGGCTTTAAGCACTGCAAGTAAATCGCGACTATCTTTGCTCATAAGAAACTTCCCCACAACAGTCAGTGTCGGTGCCGGGTGAGTTCGCTTCAGTGACCAACGTCACAACCTGCCGTGTTGCGGGTCACTCTCAGAGCTATCCGCCTGGTCGGCAATGGTTTGCGCTAATGAGATATACTCACCCGGTCGGCCACTACGCGGATGTCGATGCGAAATTGTTCTCTTTTGCACACCTCCTTCGCCGCTATTCTCGTCGTGGCTTTTTTCCCAATCGCCTCCAAACCCGAGGTAGCAGCAACGTGAGCGAAAAAGCGCCCTTCGCCCCGAACAGCGCTCCCATCGAAAGCTTGTTCGAAAAGCTATTTGAGTTTTCTCCGGACGCCGTCTTCGTGACGGATCAGGCCGGCTTCATCGTGCGAGCCAACGGCCAAGCGGAAAGGCTTTTCGGCTATGAACATCAGGAACTTGTCGGTCTTCTCGTCGAGGCGCTAGTCCCCGAAAGATATCGCGCCGCTCATCCCAAGCACCGCAACGATTACGCCGTGCAGCCACACATTCGTCCGATGGGAGCCGGGCTGGAACTCTATGGCTTGCGGAAAGATGGGAGCGAGTTCCCTGTCGACATTATGCTCAGCCCGGTTGGGGCAAACGGAAGTTCGTATGTGCTGACCGTAGTTCGAGACGTATCC
The DNA here is from genome assembly GCA_963843265.1 of uncultured Acidobacteriota bacterium. Lineage (GTDB taxonomy): Bacteria > Acidobacteriota > Terriglobia > Acidiferrales > UBA7541 > Acidiferrum. The sequence continues at coordinate 118,085 of CAWJJR010000025.1, forward strand.
CGCCGGAAGAAGGCCGAGGAAGCTCTGCGCCGGAGCGAGGCGCGCTTGCGATCCCTCTTTGAGTTTTCGCCGGACGCGATATTGGTTGTCGACGCGAATGGGAAAATCACGGAAGCCAACGCCCAAGTTGACAGATTTTTTGGGTATGACCGCACCGAACTTCTTGGCCAAAGCGTCGAGATGCTGATTCCGGAAAAGTTTCGCCGCATGCATCCCGCGCGCCGGGAGGAGTACACAAACGAGCCGCGAGTAAGAACGATGGGAGCGGGACTTGAGCTTTATGCCAGGCGCAAAGACGGGAGCGAATTCCCAGTGGACATTATGCTTGGTCCTATCGCAGGTCTGGAAGGCGCCGCCGTACTGGCCGTCGTCCGCGATCTTACGCAAAAGAAACTCGATGAGGAAGCGCTGCGGCGCGGCGAACTGGAGCGGCGCTACCTCGAGGAAGAGCTGCAGACGGAATATCGGTTCGAGGAAATTATTGGAGAGAGCCGGGCGCTAAAGAGAGTTTTGAAGCAGGCCGAGACAGTGGCGCGCGAAGAAGCGACAGTGCTGATTCTGGGAGAAACAGGGACGGGTAAGGAATTAATCGCGCGGGCGATTCACGAATTGAGTCCACGGAGCCATCGGACGTTTGTGAAATTGAATTGTTCCGCGATTCCCGCGGGTCTGCTCGAAAGCGAATTGTTCGGGCATGAAAAAGGAGCGTTCACCGGGGCGATTTCGCAAAAGATCGGGCGGCTGGAATTGGCCCATGAGGGGACGCTGTTCCTGGATGAGATCGGGGATTTGCCCCTGGAGCTGCAGCCGAAGATATTGCGAGCTCTGCAAGAACGAGAGTTCGACAGGCTGGGTGGCACGAAAACAATCCCCGTAAATGTTCGTCTGATTGCCGCCACAAACAGGAATCTGACCAAAATGGTGGCCAGCCACGAATTTCGAAGCGACCTGTACTACCGGCTGAGAGTTTTTCCGATCGAAATTCCTCCATTACGAGAACGGCGCGAGGACATACCCGTTCTGGCGAACTATTTTGTCCATAAGCACTCCCGCCGGATGAACCGGCAGATTGCGACAGTGCCGGCCGAAACGATGGAGGTGTTGCGCAATTGGAGCTGGCCCGGCAACGTGAGGGAGCTGGAGAACTTCATGGAACGAGCGGTGATCCTGACCCAGGGCCCAGTCCTTCGGGCCCCCCTTTCTGAACTGAAAACCCTCGACGAGCCTGCCAGTGGCTTGGATCCAAACTTTGAAAACGCGGAGCGCGAACACATCCTTCGCATCTTACGCGAAGCTAAAGGGATGATTGGCGGACCGAAGGGAGCGGCCGAGCGGCTAGGTTTAAAGCGAACCACGCTCAATTCCAAAATGAAAAAGCTTCGGATTACGCGCAAGGACTACATTTAGTCTCCGAGACGAAATAGCGTCTCGTCACCTTGGAAAGTATCCTTCGTCACAAACTCATCTGTCTCCCCTAACGGGATTTAACCCCAATCTTCTGCACATCTTGCAGACCAACGCGTGCTAGAACACACCCCGCCGTGACGTGGCGCACAAAGTGCATTGATGAAAGTGTGCTGAGAATTTCGGCGGAGCCGACGGAGAGTGTGGTGACGATCCGGCTGGAAGGCAAAGTCATCGGGCCGTGGGTAGATGAGTGCCACCGGGCATGGCAGGCAATCCATGCGGAGCTGGGACTGAAGAAGGTCCGGCTGGACTTGCGCGGTGTGACATTCATGGATGGCCGCGGGATCGCGCTGATTCGGGAAATTCGCAAGCTGAGCGGGGCTGAAATATTGGCGGATTGCCCGTTGACGAAATACTTTGCTGAACGAATCATGCAAGAAGTTGAGACTGAGGGAAACGAAGGAGTCTGACATGAAAGGGCCCTACGGATTCGAATCGAACGAGCATTGCCAAACCTGCAAGTCGAAGGGGAATGGCTTCTTCTGCGAGCTCTCGACACCAGCCTTGAAAGATTTCGACGAAATTCGATCAACCACAACGTACCCAGAAGGCGCGGTATTGTTCCTCGAGAAGCAGGAGCCTCGTGGGATTTTCGTGCTATGTGCGGGCGAGGTGAAGCTTTCCATAAGCTCGAGCGGGGGCAAGACTCTCATCCTAAGAATCGCGAAACCCGGCGAAGTGCTCGGATTGATGGCCACGATTTCGGGCATTCCCTACGAAGTGACCGCGGAAACAATCCGACCCTGCCAAGTGGCTTACATTCGCCAAAAGGATTTTCTGCGCTTTATCGCCAAGCATCCGGAAGCCTATCAAAACGTCATGCGGCAGATGACTTCCCTTTACCAGGGAGCCTGCAACCAACTGCGGACGGTCGGATTGTCCGCTTCCGCCCCGGAAAAACTGGCCAGGCTATTACTCGATTGGTCTTCTAACGGCAAGGAAACAGAGCAAGGCACTCAAGTGAGAATGCCCTTAACGCATGAAGAAATTGCTGCGCTGATCGGCACGACGCGTGAAACCGTGACGCGCACCCTGAGCGAATTCAAGAGCAACCACCTCGTCGCTCTGCATGGTTCAAATCTCATGATCTCGAACCGGCCGGCGCTGGAGTCGCTTGGAGCGGACTAGCGGTGATCGGGGGAGGCAGTATCCGTTTCATTCACGAATTTTGACGGATGGGTTCGCTCCTCTCACGAAACGGGCCGGGAGCAATCAACATACAGTAATTTATGACGATTACGCTTTGCGGTGCTTGAAGAATTCGACCTGCCTCAGGCGCTTCTTCGCCGCTTCGAGAGTTTTGTACGGCCCGCCGAGGTTCCTGCCTTTGCTGGAAACTACCTGATAGCCTTCTTTTGTCTTCTTGATCATGGCAACCCCCCAGGGCGCTTTCAAGCTCCATGGACGCACAGAGCTGGACCGACATCAGCCGCGGACAGTCAGCACTGGACATTGCGCGCGAGCAACTACGTTGTAGGCGATATCCTTTTGCACCCGTGTCGAGATTCTTCCCAACTTATCCAATCCACGGATTCCGAGAACGATCAGGTCTGCTCCGTTTTCTTTGGCGGCAGCCAGAATTCGGGCGGCGGGCTCACCGTGCTCGACCAGGGACCGCGGCCGGCACCACTGCCGGGCTTCCTGAGGAACGAGGTCCTCGAGTTGATGAATGGCTTCTGCGACGGAAAGATCGGCAGTCTTGATCGCTTTACCCGGTCTTGGCTGGGGCAGCACATGCAGGAGAATCAATTGCGACTGATTTTCCTGTGCGAGAGACACAGCGTAAGGAGCGGCTACCGAGGAAACGTCGTTGAAATCGGTTGCAAAAAGAACGCTGCGGAAACGTCCTCCGTTATGGGCGCCCACGCGCGCTTCGGGCCCGCTCATAAGAACGGGAACGCGCGAACGGCGGAACACTTCCTCCGCGTAAGAGCCAAGGAGAGCCTTCTTCAAACCCGTCCGGCCATGCGTGCCCATCACGATGAGATCGATTTCGCGCTCTTTCATGAGGCGGTTGACCACTTCCCAAAGATCGTTGCCGCGTTCGATGATGTCTTCTCGCTGAAGGCCGCTCAGCTGTGAATCTAAGCGGGCCATCTCCGTCTTGGCCCATTCTTCCTGGTCGTCCAGGAAACTGACGGCGGATTCAGGGGACATGTAGGCGTACGTGGACGGGACGAGAACGTGGACTGCATGAACGCGTGAGCCGTAGCCGCGGGCGATGGCCGTAGCGAAGGGCAAAGCATCGCAGGATGGCTCGGAGAAGTCCGTCAGAAAGAGAACGTTCTTGAAATCAATTCGTTTACTAGCGTGCACCATCACCATAGAAAGTCTCCACGCGTGAGTATGGGCAGTCTTAGCCCTGGCTTTCGGTGATAGCGGCCACAGTTTTATGTGATTCTCGTCACAGATGGAAACGGAAAGCGTCGAGTTATGGGCCGCGTGGTGGCCCGTGATTGGTGCGGCCTGCCGAAGATTGAAATGTGGAACCGCTTACAGAACGTCCACCCATTCGGGGGAGGCGGCAAAAGCCGCGTGGATGAGACCCACATGAGAATAGGCTTGCGGGAAGTTGCCCCACATGCGCATGTGGGAAGTATCGTAGTCCTCGGACAAGAGACCCAGACCGGAGAGTGTGGAATGGACGCGATCCATGACGGCTTTGGCTTCGGCGGTGTGGCCAGTGTCAGCGAGGGCTTCCACTAACCAGAATGTGCAGATGATGAAGGCGACGGTGGGCGAGCCGAATCCGTCATCGAGTTTGTAGCGATAAAGCCAGCCGTCGTGAGATAGGCCGCGTTGGATGGACTGGATGGTGCCGGAGAGGCGCGTGTCTTCGGCGGGGAGAAATCTTAGGTAAGCCATTTGTAGCAGCGAAGCGTCAAGATCCTGGCCGCCATACGTGCCAGCGAAGCTGTTGAGTTGCGGGCACCAAGCTTTGGCCAGGATGTCTTCGCGAATTTGTTCGCTGGCGGAGCGAAACTCGTACTCGATGCTCGGAGCGTGGAGGGCAGCGACGCGAGCCATGCGGTCGGCTCCCGCCCAACACATTAGATTGGAAAACGTCTGCGGCTTCCACTCGGTGCGGTATTCCCAGATGCCGGCGTCGGGCTTGCCGGCCACGGAAATGGCTTTTCGCGCGAGGCCTTCGATTAATTTGAGAGCGGCTTTGGAGCGATCGTTGGCGAAGCGTTCGTCGATAAAAATGGGGACGAGCGCCAGGACCATTTCTCCGAAGACGTCGTTTTGTGTGTGCTTGGCAGCGCCGTTGCCAACGCGGACGGGGCCGTCCCCGTTGAAGCCGGGCCAACTTTCGAGAATGCGCTCGTCGAGGCCGGAGGTGCCGTCGACGCGGTAGAGCGGGTGAAGATTCAGGTCGGGAGCGCCGCCGGCAATATTAAGAAGATAGTGGATGAAGTCCTCGCGCTCATCGAATTGGCCGAGAAGGCGGAACGCGCCCAAAGAATAGTAAGCGTCGCGCAGCCAGCAATAACGATAATCCCAAGTGCGGCCGCTGCCGGCCGATTCGGGGATCGAGGTGGTCATGGCGGCGATGATCGCGCCGGTGTCTTCAAAGCAATGCAATTTCAGGGCGAGGGCGGAGCGAATCACCGCGTCCTGATAGAGCGGAGGGACGTTGCATTGCTTTACCCAGCGCTGCCAGTAACGCTGCGTTTCGCCCAGGAAGCGTTCCGAGAGGAGGCGCAGGGATTCTTCGATGGGAGCGCCCCAGGTCAAAACCAAGTGCTGGCGGCCGGTGAGCGTAAAGGATTGGTCGCTGAGATAGGAGATGGGGATGTCGGTGGTGAGGCGGAGCTGGCTGCTGTAGCCCTCGAAGCGCACGTGATTCGAGCCGGCCGTGCGTGTGGGAACACGCTTGGACCAGCCGAGGCGCGGATCGCAAACTACGCGGATGCGCGGGGTGCCTTCGAGGGGCTCGACGATGCGGAAGAGCTGGGTCGGACGAAAAGTGCGGTCGTACAGAGTGAAGCGGGGCGCAAAGTCCAGCACGCGAAATGAGCCGGACGGCGTCGTGAAACGAGTCTCGAGGATGTTGGTGTTTTCGATGTAGGTTTGCTCGCCCTCTTCGCCATCTGCCGGGCCTACCAAGAACTTGCCGCCGTCTTTTTCATCGAGCAGCGTGGAAAATACCGGTTCCGAATCAAAGCGCGGCAGGCAACACCAAACCATCTCGCCGCTGCGGTCCACTAGCGCGGAGAACTGGCAATTGCCGATGAGGCCTAAATGTTCGAGCAGCATGATTAGAGCGTAACAAAATTCAAATTGAACAAGAACATGGGTGTGCCAGTTAGCGGCCTGCCATTTCCAGAACGCCACTGGGATGCGCGAGAGCGGAGCTTGCCGCGAAGCCTTCCCAGAGCGACGAAAACAGAAGGCCGCCGAGGGCCGTCTCTTCGCAACGCAAGAGGAAACCCCTTTGAGTGAGCGCCGCCGCATAGTCCGGCAGGCGATTGACGCGAAGGCCGGTGGTCACTCGGAAGGCGGCATACAGGGCGCGGATAACGGCCGCGGTCCAAAGGCGGCCGAGCGATCCCTCCGCTTCTCGGAAATCTGAGACGATCCAGCGCGCTTGGGGTGCGGCGTTGCCGGCGAGGCGGGCGACGACTTGCGCAAGCTCCTGCTCGGCGAAACAATCCAAAAAGAAATTTGTGACGATCAAGTCGTATCCTTCGCGACGCGGCTCGAATTCGCGCACGTCACCAGCGTGAAGTGTGACCCGATCCCGGAAAGGGCGGCCCATAGCTGCCACGCGGTGTTCCGCAAGTTCGACCATCTTAGAGCTTAGATCGACAAAATCCACTTCGACGCCCGGATTGACGCAAAGCAGACGGGCGAGAAAGCGGCCGTCTCCGCCGCCGCAAAGAATGGCTCGCCTGGCCGCCCGGGTCTCTCCCAGGAACGCGAAGCGGGTTCTTTCCAAAAACTTGCCAAAGGAAAGATGCTCGAGCGGTTCGTAGTAGCGGGCGATTCCATCGCAATTCATCGGCAGTGACTGGATTTGAGGCACGCTTTGTCAACCTCGGATAAGGAGCGCCGCCAGCGCTGGAGCGAAGAGCGCGAGGTCGGCAAGGACGCGTAACGCTGCGGCCGAAAACTTCGATCTCAAAAGATTCAGGAAAAGAAGCAGCAGCGCGGCGGCACATATCGCCAACAGGGCAGGCTGGGAAGTCCCAGCCGCCTGTTGCAGGAAACACGCCGCCAAAGCGGCAACCGCTAGTGCCGCCGCGAGGGCATCGATACGCGGGGCGGCCCAGCGTACCAGAGGATGAGGCGGTTGTTTCCAGCCACTGGACTCACGATGGTTTTCCCAAAACTCGATGGATAAGCAGTTCAAGGAGCACAGCAAGCCGAAAAACGTCCAAGGAGGAAACTCGTGCCAGGGAAATCGGACGCAGCGTGACCAAAGCGGCAGGGTCACGCCTAATGTGAAGAGAAGTCCCACCGATATTTCCTTGGACAACACCCAACCCAGTCGGGAGCGGCCCGCGTGGATCGCGGCCATATAGAGGACCACGATCACGCCGAGCTTTATACCGGCCATTTCTTCCATCGCGAGCGAATTTGCTGTCATCTGCCAGAGAACAAGACCGCTTGCAGCGACAACCGAAGCGCCGAGGACGAATCGATGCCGGTCAGAGAAGAGATGGCGAAATTGGAGGCCCGCGCGATTCCTTGCGGTCCAGCCATCCAGCAGACGGTCGCTCGTGTAGATGACCCAAACGGAAAGAACCAGGGCAATCGCTTCGCTTGCTTGCAACTTGGCGCCGCTGGCGCGGGCGAACAGCGCCGCCCAAACGATGGCGACTGCCGGCGCGTCGAGACTGAGAAGGTTCCACCACAACCACCAGGGAGCCGCAGACTGATCTGTTTCTACGGGTTCCGGGGGAAAAGTCCACAGCACGCTTCCCGCTCGAACGCTTGCCTGCATGTCCGTCCGCGTCAGGATGCCGTCGATCTCTTGCAATGGATCAGTGATCTTCATCGAGAAATAGTTCGGGCCGGCCTCCTAAGCCGCCGCGAGGCACCTCAGAAATAAATTGGTTCCGGCATGGCCCCTTCGCCATACTACATGGGACGGTCGCCCGGCGGCACCGGGTTGCAATGCGCTTTCATCCGACGCACCCGATGCGTGGAAATTCAAAACGGCGCGTCGGAGAACGGCGTTTGTACTCGTCCCTTCCCAAGGCAGGCGGAATTTCTTTTCCGGCGCTCTTGCATGAGCGGTCTCACCCCTGGGCTCGATACCATTTATATCGTATCACGATATATTTGAAGAACCCAAGAGCACCGGTACCAGTTTCTCCAGCGTATGGGCTTCGTGCAATCATCCTGGCTTTACCGCCGCTCCGGCCGGTGCGGCACCATCCTGCAGTTCCACTCGAAACGCCGGCGGCGCGTAGGACTTCGAGACGTAATCCGGCGGGATCGCAATCGCATTGCCGTCTCGCACTCCGTGGTAATGAGGGGACATAATCTCGACCCCCGCTTGGTTGAACTTGTCCTGAATGTTCTGGTGCAGGTCGGAGTAGGTGCCCGCCATGATGGCGGGTTTGTCCGTATAGGCGTTTAGTTGATAACTCACGTAAAAATCATCGAGGCTGGTTTGCAGGACAAAGGGTCTCGGCTCCGGGAGAAGATTTTCGGTCGAGCTAGCGGCGTCAATCAGGAGTTGATGGACGGTGCGCCACGGAGCGTCATACCCGATTGTAACGCTGGTATGGAGGATCAATCCTTGATCCCGCGCCGCGGAACTGAAATTTATGATATGGCTCCCGAGGACCATCGAATTAGGAATGGAGATCTCCTCGTTCTTAATGGTGCGGATGGAGGTAACGAGAAAATTCCTTCCCAAAACATCGCCAACGGCGTCTCCGACTTTCACGCGGTCGCCGACCTGAAAGGCGCGCGTGTAGGTCAAGACCGTGCCAGCCACAACGTTGGCTACGGCCGAGCTGGAACCGAGGGAAAACAAAACGCCGAAAAAGATAGAGAGACCCTGAAAGGCCGGGGATTTAGCCCCCGGCAGGTAGGGAAAGATGACGACCAAGGTAAATGAAATCACCAAAAGTCTGACGATCTTATACGTGGGTTGAGCCCACTCCGGATAGAACCCCGAGATGGAGATGGTCTGCTTTTCCAACTGTGTAAAGAAAAAACGAATGACCCTCGAGAGGTAGTAGGCCACCACTAGAATGACGGCGATGAAAAAAAGGCTGGGCACGAAGTCCACGGCGGCTTGCCAAATCGCTCGCAAGGGATACAAGACATACCCCAGAAGAAGATCGGCGTAACCCCGCGTGGACGGAAAAAGGCTGAACGTAAACGACACATAGGCGTAACCCAGTGCGAACATCAGCAGGACCCGAAGGGTGCGCGCTGCGACCACAAGCATTGCCGTGATCCGTTCGGCAGGAAGGAGTTCCAACCGCTGAATGCGTATGGTGCGGATGTACTTGCCGTGCCAAGACCGGATCTTCGAATAAACTTTGCGGAAGAGAATGCCGAGCAACTTGAAGATCAAGAGCAGGGCAAAAGTGGCGGCGACTCCCCACAAAACGGCAATCGTAATCGTGCGCACGCTGTGTTCCCGCCGGAGGGACTCAGCGGCCTCTCGAATTTTCTTGGCGTCATCCTGCGCAAGCAGTTGCCGGGATTCGCCGGCTGCTTTTGCATCCTCGTTGGTGATGGTCATGACGACGACGTCAGCGTCCGCAATCTCTGACGTGGTTTCTTCGTCGTAGACGCGGAGGCCTTCAATGCGCGCTTTGGGTTCCTTGGAGAGCTGCACAATCCTTGCGGCTATTGCGTTGGCCCGGTCCGCGGGCGTGAACGAGAAAAATCCCTCTTGAATTACGAACAGAGTCTTCCCGTGCACCTGTACCGGTGCGCCGGCAATCGCCGTAGGCGCCTCTTTCGTTGGCTTTTGAGCCATTGCCGGTGTTCCAGAAACGAGCCACACGAAAAGGGCCCACGAAAACATCCTGGTGATCAGAGCCAGGGCTCGAGGTGTTCTGCGCATGTTTCCTCCGAACTGAAGCAGTCCCAAATGTATCCCAATCCGGGGCAACTCCGTACCTTGCGTGGCGCGGACCCGCCACCGAGGTTCTCAACGCGGCATGCAACGTGACGGGCCGCGGAACATTCGTCACACGTATTCCTGATTTCGGAGGAGAATATCTGCGGCGAAACGACCGCGCACGATCCTTGTTCCTGAGGAAGGCAAGCAGCGAGAAGTCCTGGCACTCGAATGCGAACCAGCGTCGAAGAACAACGAAACAAAGGCTACATCAGTCTGCCCAATCTTCCGACGCGGCATTCCGCGCCGCCAAGCACGCGGATAGGGCGGTGGTTTTTTCGCGGAGGGCGACTCGAAGAGACGGCGCCGGTCAAAGAAACGTATCCATGGTATTTGGTGATTTGGCTGACGGGCGTCGACTATTTCTCATCGCTAGCGTATCAGCCCGGAATCGCGCTGCTTGCTGTCGGCATATTGGCGCCTCCAGCGACCTTAGTCCTCGTCGTCGTTACGCTCGCTGGAGCTTTGCCGGTCTATTCGCAAGTCGCCTACCGCTCGTTCGCCGGACAGGGTTCCATCGCCATTCTTGAAAATCTATTATCCGGATGGCGAGCAAAGATCTTTGCTTTGGTACTCATCGGCTTCGCCGCAACAGATTTTGTGATCACCATGACGCTTTCAGCGGCTGATGCTGCCCGCCACGCCATAGAGAATCCCTATTTTCGCCCCCTTATAGGTACGAGGCATGAATTACTGACTCTCGGCCTCCTGACCCTCCTCGCTCTCGTCTTCGTCATCGGCTTTCGTGAGGCCATTCGCCTGGCAACGGCCGTCGCTGTTCCGTACATTCTTCTTAATTTCGTTGTGTTAGCCGCCGGCCTTCTTCGAATCGCGCAACATCCTGCCCTGATCACGGCGTGGCGGTTTTCTCTGAACATGCGTTATGACTGGACGGGACTGTTTATCGCCTCCGCGTTTGTCTTCCCCAAACTTGCGTTGGGCCTCAGCGGTTTCGAAACGGGCGTCTCGGTCATGCCGATGGTGGCCAACGGCGAGGCCGAGCCCACCGAATCCGATCAGCCGGGGACAGCGTCGCTCGCCCGGCCGTTGGGAAGAATCAAGAACACGCGGAAGTTGCTGAGCGCCGCGGCCGTGTTAATGGGAGTTCTGCTGATGCTCTCCAGCTTCGTAACAACCCTGCTCATCCCGCCGGAAGCATACAGACCGGGAGGGCCGGCGAGCGGCCGCGCTCCCGCTTACCTCGCCCACCAGTTGCTGGGCAGCGGGTTTGGAACCGTTTACGACATTTCCACAATCCTGATTCTGTGGTTCGCGGGCGCGTCCGCAATGACGGGTCTGATCAATTTGATTCCGCGCTATCTTCCGCGTTTCGGTATGGCTCCGCGGTGGGTTTCCTATCGCCGCCCGCTGGTCGTCGTGCTTTTCGGAATCGATGTGTTGGTTACCAAAATTTTCCACGCCAGTGTGGATGCGCAGGGGGGCGCTTACGCAACGGGAGTTCTGGTTTTGATACTTTCCGCCGCGGTAGCAGTGACCATCAGCCTCTGGCGGGAAACCCGCGAGAAATCTGAACGCAAAATTCGCGCGTGGTTTGAAACTGGCTATTTTCTCATGGTCAGCTTGGTATTTGCGTATACGTTGACGGCCAACATCATCGAACGCCCCGAGGGCGTTTACATTTCGGCGGCGTTTGTTTTTGCGGTGCTCATTCTGAGCGCCATTAGCCGCTATTTTCGCTCAAAGGAACTGCGCGTCTCTGAGGTCCTGTTCGCGGACGAGGCCTCCGCCGCGCTTTGGCCATCGATCGCCGGCAAAAAAGTCAATCTCGTGCCGTTGGAGAGTTACACGGCTTCCGCGCGGCTCGTCAAGATGAATGAGATTCGTAGTCATTACCAGGTCAAGGGGCCGCTCGCCTTCCTTCATGTCCACCTGATCGACAATCGGAGTGAGTTCGTAGCGCCGCTGCGGCTTTCCGTGCGCTCCGAGGGAGGGAATTTCGTCATTGATGTCCGCGGAGCGGTGGCCATTGCCAACAGCATCGCCTATCTGAGTGAACTGATCGAGCCGCAAAGCATCTTTCTCGAACTTACTCGGCAGAATTTGATGATGCAATCTTTGCGTTATCTGTTTTGGGGTGAAGGAGAGATCGGGCTGCTCGTTTATTCCATCCTGGTGCACTATTGGGAGTGGGCGCGCCCGGCAGAGGAGTCACAGCCCACCCTGTACTTGATGAGCGGTTGATCCGCGGTCTTGCTTTTCCATCCGTTCCCGCTCCCCGCGGGGAGACTCGGATGCTATATTCACCCCCAGCACCTCGTTGGCCTGCAAAGGAGAATGATGACGCCAACCTCCGCGATCGAATTCCTGATTTGGCTGCTGATCGCTGCTTCCCTGATCGCTGTATTGGCCTCGCGGTTGCGCATTCCTTACACCGTGGCCCTTGTGCTGGGCGGCTTGGCGCTTGGTTCGTTGCGTTTTCCTATCGTCGAGAAGATCTATCAGAGCAACCGGCCAGACTGGCTTAATCCCCAAGTGATTCTCATCCTCTTTCTGCCTCCTTTATTATTCGAAGGAAGCCTCAAGATCAATCTGCGCCAACTTCTCGCGAATAAGGTGCCGCTCCTATTGCTGGCAAACCTCGGCGTATTGGCTGCCACGCTGATTACGGGCTTCGCTCTGCACTGGGAGATCGGACTTCCCATTGCCACCGCTCTGCTGTTCGGAGCGATCATTTCTGCGACCGACCCCATCTCCGTGTTGGCTATTTTCAAGGATCTGGCCATCGCCAAACGGCTGTCGGTAATCGTCGAGGGCGAGAGTCTTTTCAACGACGGCACGGCGGTCGTTCTATTTCAAATCCTGCTCGCGGGCATTCTCACCGGCAATCTGAGCATCGCGAACGGAATCGGAAACTTCGTACAGTCGGTCGTGGGCGGCGGCATCATCGGGTTCGTCCTGGGCTACGCGGCCAGCAAGATTACGAAGAGGATCGACGAGCCGCAAATCGAGATCACCATTACTACGATCCTTGCCTATAGTTCGTATCTCGCCGCGCATCAATTTCACCTATCGGGAGTCATCGCCACCGTCGTCAGTGGGGTCACCGTCGGCAATCTCGGCACCCGTGGGGGCATGAGCGTGCGCACGCGGCTCGCGCTGTGGTCCTTCTGGGAGTACGCGGCTTTCGTCATCAATTCCCTTGTTTTCCTGTTGATCGGTCTGGAAGTACATATCCGGGAACTGCTCAACGTTTGGTCCACCATTCTTCTCGCGGTCCTTGCCGTACTCTTGGGCCGCGCCATTTCCGTATATGCTCTCGTTCCTCTCAGCAATCTTTTCTCTGAACAAATCCCGCTTCGCTGGCAGCATGTTTTGGTTTGGGGCGGACTGCATGGCTCGCTCTCGCTTGCGCTGGCCCTGAGTCTTGGCCGTGAGTTCCCAGACCGGGAAAAAATATTGGCTCTCACTTTCGGGGTCGTCGCGTTTTCCATCATCGTTCAGGGCTTGACCATTGGTCCTCTGATTCGCATGCTCCGTCTCTCGGCGGCCGAAACTCAGGACGAATTCACACTCGCCAGAGTCCGGCAAATAGCGGCTTCAGCGCGGCAGACAGAGCTCGAAGACCTATTCAGCACCCGCGTCATCTCGGGGCCAGTTTACGAAAAATTGCGAGCAGAGCTGGACGACCAGGTCGCCGCCCTCCACGCGCAAGTAGCCGAGCTATACGGCAGAGATACCAGCCGAGCGGAAGCGGAGATGAAGACAGCGCGGCTTCGGCTCGCAGCTGCAGAAAAAAACTCGATCGAAGCGGCCGTCCACGCCGGATTTATTTCCACCGACGCAGCAGCCAAATTAGTAGACATCGTCGATCAACACCTCGAGGCCATCGAAAGACCAAGAGAAGAAAAGCAGGCTGAGGCAACGACACCAAGCGAGTAAGTAAACTCATTGAAGGTTCAGCGAGCCTCGAGATGGCCGGCCGAGCGCCCATTGCGTCGGTCGCCAACAGGCGAACATCAGCTCGCAAGACTGAAGTGAACGGTTACTTCCATTTCGACGGAGATCGGAGTGCCGTTGAGCAGAGTCGGCTGGTACTTCCATTCCCGGACCGCGTTGAAAGCCGCTTGAACCAGAAGCGGATTCCCGCTGACGAGCTTCATTTGCGTGATCTCGCCCTGCGTGTTGATCACGCTATCGATCAGCACATTGCCCTGCACGCGAGCCTCCTTCGCGATCACCGGGTATTCAGGTTGCACTTCGTCGATGATCCTTGGCGGCTGGACCCTGCCTCCCACTTTGTAGGGTCCGCGGTGCACGGTCAATCTTGGAGGGGGTGGCGGAGTTACGTGGGCCGTCCCGCCCAAAAGTCCGCCCATCACCCCTCCTGATTGTCCTCCGGGAATGCCACCAACAATACCTCCCGGAACGCCGGCGCTTGTTTGCGGCGCGCGAGGAATATCCTTCACCATGGCCACCTGCTGTGGAATGACGCGAGGCGCATAAAGCTGTTTGTTCGAGAAGAAGTGCCTTGGCTGCGGAAGCGGGCGCGCTGCTGCAGGTGGCGGAGGAGCCGGCGGCGGGGGTGAGGCTACCAAATAGGTTATTTCCAGGGGATGGAAATTTAGAGCATTGCTGAAAAACAAGGGAATCAAAATCGCGGCCGCAAGAACCAGACCATGGATGACCACCGAAAGGAAAATATCCATGGCCCCTTTCGGACGTTTCATCCGGTTGTTTTCCAGCATACCGCCGGAGAAGTCCGGAGAAACCGCCGGACGCTTCGAGCTTTTCTCTGATGCTAAGCTTGCGGGATTCTTCGCGGGCGGTCGGCTTTGCCGGCTGGCTTCTTCAACAACTAGACTCTCGTTCCTTTCATACATTTTGCTGCCTTCCACCCAGTTAGATGCGGGCGTACGACATCCAGATGCTGCAGGCGCCAGGCGGCGCGGCTTCGTTTTCATTTATATCGTAGTGCGATATATTTCTGGCGCCGCGGACAACCCTTACCGAAACGCATGCGTCTATCTATACGGGCGGGCCCTTGTCCCCGCTTAGTATCCCCGCCCCTTGATTTTTTCCGCTTTGAGTCATGGAGGAGTTTATGAAATTCGCCGGATGGATCTTCGCCGCTTTGCTTTTATCGGGTGGTGCGCCATCGCACGCGGCCGCACAGAGCGCCAAGCCCGCGCACTCTCAGGCATTCGCCAACTGTATGGACGAATTCTCCACTTGCGACCAGACCACACTGACCCCTCAAGAAAAGCAAGCCGTCCGTAGCGCTGTCCGGGACCGCAATTTGCTTGAGTGTCTGAACGGATTCTCCGACTGTGATGCGAAGCAATTGGATACTGAGCAGCGGCAAGATATGGCCCAGGCAAATCGCGATCGCAATTTCCAGAACTGCATGGACGTCATGAGCGAGTGCCACCTGACGCAGCTCGATGACTCAGAGCGGCAGCAGGTTGCGGAGGCGGCGCGGATCCACAACTTGCAGACTTGCCTGGACGGCACGGGCGACTGCAATGAGAAATCTTTTACCGCCGATGAGAAACAAAGAGTGGCGGACGCCAATCGAGATCGCAATCTCCAGAATTGCCTCGAGGCTATGGGCGAATGCGACCAATCTCGGTTGAGCAGTGAAGAGCAGTCCGAAGTATCGAGCGCAATCCGCGACCACAACTTGAGGGAATGTCTCGATGGATCGGACGACTGCAATATCAACGCTTTGGACACCTCTCAACGGAGGGAAATGGCGGCTGCGGTTCCTACCCGCAAAATTCGCAATTGAACCCGTGGCCGGGAGAGTTGGTAGCACGATAGGCGGGCTTCATCTGTACCAGCTTTTGTGGCACCCGTTTTTCGCTTATAGGATCAATAGAAGCATCCTTTGAGAAGAACTGCCCGGAAGCCTCTCAGCGGCCTCTCCTATCGCATTACGATATATGGCGCGGGGCAGCCCAGGGCAACCATATCGTAATACGATACGTCTCATAAAGTAGACGCGCGGAACGAGGGTCTCCGCCGCTGTGCACCGGTGGTATTCCTCTTGTCGAGGAGCGCTGTTGTTGCCCCAATCGTCCTGAGTCTTCCCTGCGCAGCGGTGCGCCCGGCTCTTCGTTTCGGCCGCCTCAAGGAGGCGTATGCCGGCTGGCGAAAACACTGCTTCTGTTGCGGGTAGTACACGTCAGAGCACGCCGTCCCTCTTGGATTATTTGCGAGGGCGAACCTGCAACTTCTCTTCCTCAAACATCGCGGCCCGCTTCGCTGAGCGCCCTTGTCTCCCGCCGCGCAGCGATTTTTGGGTTGGTCGGAATGTCAAGAGAAACACGGGCACCGGCAGGGGATGTTCCCGCAAACGAAAGAGCGCGATGCTAGATTTTTCATCCCAAAGATCAAAACAGGAGAAGTAACATGCGAAGTACCCATTCAGATATGCATCCGTGGCACCTCGTCCCGGTCAAACCAGGGCCCAGGACAAACCTTGGGCGTGTCGGCGTTGCCGTAATTTCGATATTGGCTTTACTTCTTCTCGGGCTTTTTGCTTTCCTGCTAGTCCCGCAAATCGGTAGAAGCATTCCCGTCGCCAGCAAGGTTCCCCTGAAGATCGATAGCGCCCCCGCGCCCGTGAGTCTCGCGGACTTCAAAAACGGATACTCCTCGATCATTGATCCTGCGTTGCCGGCCGTCGTCAATATTTCCTCGACGAAACTGGTCAAACAGCAAAACGATTCCCAAGGCTTCTCCTTTGACGATCCATTTTTTCAGCATTTCTTTGGGGATCAGTTTGGCAACCAGCAAGCCGCGCCGCAAACGGAACGCGAATACAGCCTCGGCTCCGGCGTCATTGTGAATCCCGATGGCTATCTTCTGACAAACAACCACGTCATATCAGGCGCCTCCGACATCGAAGTGTTCACCCAGAACAAGAAGAAGTACAAAGCCAAACTCGTCGGCACTGATCCTCGCACGGATATCGCGGTTCTTAAGATTGATGCTACGCAACTCCCTTCACTGACTCTCGGTGATTCCTCGCGGCTGAAGGTTGGTGACGTGGTTTTTGCCATCGGCGATCCCTTCAGCGTTGGCGAAACAGCCACCATGGGAATCGTCAGCGCTACTGGACGCGCACTGAATGGCACCATTGAGCAGTATGAAGACTTCATTCAAACCGATGCGGCTATCAATCCGGGTAATTCCGGGGGTGCGCTTCTGGATATGCACGGCGATTTGATTGGCATTAACACCGCCATCGTCACCGGCGGCAGCGGCGGCAATCAGGGCATCGGTTTCGCCATTCCGATCGATATGGCTCGGAACGTGATGGAACAAATCGTGAACCACGGAAAAGTGGTCCGCGGCCATTTGGGCGTGGCCGTCCAGGGCGTCGATGCGGACATGGCCAAAGCCTTCGGCCTGAGTCAAGGTGGCGGTGCTTTGGTTGCAGAACTCACTCCGGGAAGTCCCGCCGCAAAAGCAGGGATCGAGCGCGGCGACATCATTCTCGATTTGAACGGCCAGCCTGTAAACACGCCCGAGGATCTAAGCGTTCACGTCGCCGAACTCGCACCGGGCTCCGTGGTCCATCTGAAAGTTTCACGCGATGGCCAGACGCGAGACGTGGATATCACGCTCGATGAACTTTCCGAAAGGGCATCCACCTCCACAGGCTCTGAAAGCGTTACAAAAGCGCTTCAAGGCGTCCAAGTGCAGAATCTAACGTCCTCGATCGCGCACGACCTCGGGATTCCCGCGACCACACCCGGCGTCGTGGTCACTTCCGTGGATCCTTCCAGTGCGGCCGCTGCCGCGGATCTCGAGCGCGGCGACATCATCCAGGAAGTCAACCGCAAACCCGTCCGAAATGTGGCGGAATATAATGAGGCCCTTTCCGGTTCCCATGATCAGTCCGTGTTGCTCTTGGTAAAGCGGGGTTCGGCGACTCGCTTCGTGGTCATCGAACCGCAATAACCCAAAATGGACCGGGAGGCCACACGCCTCCCGGTCCAGCAGTAAAAGCCAGCGGTCCTCTGCCCGAAGCAGCTCAGGCCAAACAAAGCTGCGTCCGGAAGGGCCAAGGCGCTTTGCACCAACTAAATCTCGGAGAAAAGAATTTGGTGGACGTGACAGGGTTCGAACCTGCGACCCCCTGCTTGCAAAGCGCGAGAGTCGCTTCCAACAAACGCTTCGTTCATTTTGACTGCGAGCGTTTACAACAAATCGGGGAATCTGCTCTCGCTCCAAACCTAACCCCAACGGGCTCAAAAGAAGTCATTCGCGCACAGTCCGAGGTTCGCCTCAGCGTCAACGAGTCAAATCCTCGTTGAGAAAGAACGAGTGCGAATGCCGCACTATCTCGGGCGCCAATCCATGGAATATATCTCCTGGGTGCCCACCGCACGCGTAATGATCGGTTCTCTGTCTGGCGTCAGGCCGAACTCGAGCCCGGCCAAACGCCCGGAGAGACGGATGCCCTCCAGACTGGCTACTTGCTCGATCTGCCGGTCGGGCACGCTGACGCGCATCACTGCAGGGTGAGGACCGTACCTAAGGTAGTAGACCGATCGGCTGTCGGCGCTCCAGCGCACCAAGCCCCAGCCCGAAGCTAACGAACTCCAGGTCTTCTCTGCAAAGTCGAACAGCATAATGCGCTGGTCCTTGAGGCCAAGGGCAGTCGCGTACTTGCCGTCTGGCGACCATTGAGGTGCGAACAATCCGCCTGAATCGGGGAGCGTGTCGATGTTGCCTGTTTTGAGGTGGAGGATATAAACGGCAACCCTTTCTGGATGGTCGGAGAAGAAGGGGAAGTCGCTGTACATGATCGCGGCACCATCCGGCGACCAACTCGGCTGCATTTCTCCACCAGCAACCGATACAGGCCGTGGCTCGCCGCCCTCAGCCGGAATGAGAGAGGCACCTTGGCGGTCTCCACCAATCGCGTGAAAGATGATCTGCCGTCCGTCCGGCGACCATCGGGGGACCATGACTTCCAGAGGCGAGAACGAGAGCTGCGTCTTCTGGCTACCGTCCGTCCGGGCTCGCCACAGTGTACCTTCCGGATATGTCACATAGAGCAACCATTGCCCGTCGCGAGAAAAGTCAACAAAATTTGCAGAGATGCCCCCCATGTAACTGACGAACTGTCCGACTCGGCTGTCGAACTTTTGCAACTCACCCCGAACATCCTGTCCGATGACGAAGAGGTTTCGGCCGTCTGGGCTGAACGCTGGCGCAATTGAATTCAGTTGCCCTGCGGTAACGCGCACTGGTTCCACCGAGCCGTGGACCATTTTTCTCAGCCAGCCGTCGTTGCCTGGCAGCCACCATACGTCCGACCGACCACGCACTGTCACCTGAAAGACAAAATCATTTCCGTCGGGGCTCCACACCCCACAACAGATGTCAACGGGTTCACCGGTCGGTGTCCCCGCTGGCCGCCATCCCCGCAATAACGGTCGTAATCCTTCACCCTCGGAAGAGACTTCCCAAAGTGAGCTGGTCCATCGCTGTATATCGAATATTGTCAATCTAAGTCGCTTTCCATCAGGAGACCAGCGAGGTTGCCAACCGTTCCCGGGAAGAGAGGCCAGACGCCTCGATCCACTTCCATCTCCATTCGCCAAAAACAATTCTCGGCCGCGTACGTATGCTAGCGAGTGCCCATCCGGAGACCACGCCGCGTCCCAAGCAGTGATTCCGTTGAGACGCCTCGGGGTCCCCGCAGGAAAGGGGACTGCCCAGAGCGGTGGAGGATCGGCTGGATCTAGATATCCGGCCACCAGGAACTCGGAACGGGATCGAGAAACATCGAGTAGCGACGGTAGTTCCATGGGCATGGAAACGCGGTTTGTCTCACTCCCCATCGCCGAAGCTTCCGCAACGATAGGCGCGTCGGAAGAACCTTCAATAAAGTAAACTCGCGTTCCATCCGTAAACAAACTCGCTTCAGGGCCACCAAGCTGCGCCGCCTGTAAACGTTTGATCGCCCCGTCATTGGTAATTTGTCTAAACCCGGAAGCGACGGGCCAACGGGGAATCTCGCGCGACCATTCGATCCCACAGGCCAGAGTCATCAGCGCCACGATCGCGAAGGCACCGAACAGCATCCTAATTGACCTCGGAACTTCCCCGCGACGACTGAGGGCAGTTGTCACTCGATGGTTCGGATCGGTCTCGGCTTCGACACGGGAAACCGTTTTTGGCGCTTGGCCTTCTTGAGACTTGGGGCTGATGATCTGCACCGGAACCGTGATTCGATAGCCGCGCTTAGGCAGCGTTTGGATATAGTCCTCGTCCTCAACCGTTCTTCCAAGTTCTCGGCGCAAAAGGAAGATGTTCTGGGTGAGATTTCCTTCCTCGACAAAACTGTCGGGCCACACCTCTTCCATCAGCTCTTGCTTGCTCACAATGATTCCTGCCCGCTCAACCAAAGTGAGGAGGGTCTTCAGAGCTTTGGGAGGAATCGATACGATCCTCCCGTTGCTCGACAGAACCATGCGCTCCGCGTCAAGGATGTAGGAGCCGAACGAATATAAGGTTCCGTGAACCAAGAGCTTAGCCACCTTGAGAAATAACTGAGAAGAAATTGAGCATCATCTTAAAGACACCAAGGGCAACCGCTGCTTATTCTGCCATACGCAGCGAAAATTGACGTCGCGATTGCCATGAAAGGAAGCCTTCGATGAGCACGGTTCTCCAAACAACACGCGGTGACGTCATTGCGCCGGCTTCAAATAAGCGTTCCACCGCGACACAGTCGTCCCGGCGCGTCGAAGATCAATTTTTTCTGGCGATGGCAATCTTCAGTCTCGGAGCGGTCTTCCTGGGATTCGCCCGCACCTACTACCTTGCCGGAATTTATCAAACTCACGTCCCCAATCTTCTCATCGGAGTGCATGGCGCCGTCTTTACGGCATGGATCGTGCTCCTTGTCGTTCAGACAGGTCTGGTGGCGGGTCGACGGATCGCAATTCATCGGACGCTGGGTCTATTCGGGGCGGTGCTGGCCGCCTCGATGGTGATTCTTGGTTTGGCTGCTGCAACGGATTCGCTTGCCAGGGGCTTCACGCCCCCCGGATTCCCCTTTGGCCCTCGGAGCTTTTATGCAACCCCGATTTTTGCAATGATCACTTTTACGACTCTCATCGGCGCAGGGCTCTGGATGCGCTCGAACGGCGCCGCGCATAAGAGGCTCGTTCTGCTCGCGACCATTACACTCCTGAGCGCGGCTATCGGCCGGTGGCCGTTTGCCATCATCACTCGGGCGCATTTCCTTACGAATCTGATCCTGGACCTAATGGTGCTGCTGATCGCTGTCTTCGACGTTTGGTCTCTTCGCCGAATTCATCGTGCAACCATGTGCGGTGGCATTTTCCTAATACTGATGCTGCATCTTGCAGTTCCGATCGGGACCACCTCGGCATGGCAGAGATTCGCCGGTTTGGCGCTCCGCTTTTGGCAAGGATGGCACTAGCCTCACAATTCCGGCGCATGGCAGCATGCCTGCGAGTGTCGGTTGTGAGTGAGATTCGTCCGATGCTAAATCATGCCCGTCCACCTCCTGCTGTGAAGACGAGCCACTCGGAACAAACTCTACAGACTCCTTGGAACCGCTGAAATTTCTCGGCAGGCGTAGCACCCTGCCTTTTAAGTAGGAGCACCCCTTCCGAGGTTCTCATCGGTCTGAACGCATTCCGAAATTTGAGTGGCTTACGAGCCTCGCATGATTGTGCACTGCAGCTCGTTTCGGGCCCTTCTTCCACAGTTCATACAAATGCGAGGACACGCATTGGAAGAGAATTTCCTAAGCCATACATTATGAGGAGGTTTGGTGGACGTGACAGGGTTCGAACCTGCGACCCCCTGCTTGCAAACAAGGTGGGGTAAACCACTAAATGCTTTGTCTGGTGTCGCTTACACGGAAAATCAACGAAATCTCCGCTCTCTCACTTGTCCCGAAGTTGTCCCGAAGATTCCAGTATTAGATTTCTCGCGTTGCTAAGGTTCAAACAACAGAACTTAACGCGCTCGTTTGTCTTCGTTCGGCGTTATGCCACCGATGCGCCTCAACACCCCCGAAACTGGTTCCGACTCCAATTTTCCAACGAAGTCCGGTCAATCAGAGCTGAAGAGATAAATTCTATTGCCCTCAGAGTCCTGGAGACAAGCAGTAGTGGCCGGATAGAAAGATTCTCGAACTGCCTGACGGAACGATTTGGTCTTGACCGGCGCAAGACGGGGCAACTCTGAAAGATATGTGTGCGGCTGGGGCCGCGCGACGCGGGTGCCGGAACCAACTCTTCCGACCAGATATCCCTCCGCCGCGAGTCTCTCAAATGCCTCAAGTACTGTGTTTCTTGAAGCTGATAGATGGATGGCCAGAACACGAGACGACGGCAACCGCTGACCAGCGAGTAATCGTCCATTGACGATTTCGCCGCGGAGGGCTTCGTAAAGTTGCTTGCAGAGCGGAACTCTTGATCCCTTTTCTAACCCTATGTTCGGTAACGTCAAGAATCGCGCTCGTTTGGCCATAGCGTCCCTCGAAAGCCGGGTTTGAACTATACCTAGTCTAAATGGCTCTTGTGCGCCCGTAAATATAACCTAAACTTCGCTGGACGGCACCAGCCGATCTACAGGAGGAGAGGACATGATCAAAGGAGGACTTCCCACCGTTTTTGTCTCAGATATGGATCGAGCAATTCGTTTCTTCACCGAAACTCTTGGGCTAACACTCGAGCAGAGATTTGGCAATGACTGGGCTTCCGTCAAGGCTCCGAACGGGCTCAGCATAGGCTTGCATCCTGCCTCTGAACAATCACCCGCAGGCCGTAAAGGCTCGATTACTATTGGCTTCAATGTGGATGAACCGATAGAGAGAGCTGTCGGCCGCATGAAAAAGCAGGGTGTGAAGTTCACGAAAGAAATCTTTGAGGATGGTTTTTCGCGCGCGGCACATTTTACCGACCCAGATGGCAATGAGTTCTACGTCATAGAACTCCGTGCCGAATGGCAGAAACACGCGCCGGAGTCTTCGGCCGCATAGGTTAAGGGAGGTCACTGTAGGTAATGTGGGATCGCCTCGGCTATTCCGCGTGATCATTCCAGTACCAAACATTGAAGACGCTGCAACTTATTACGCTACCGTGCTGGAGCAACCGGGAAATCGAGTCTCTCCCGGGCGGCATTATTTTGGGTGCGGCAGCGCCATTCTTGCATGCTTTGCGGTGGAGGTTAGTTGCACTCTCTACCATCGCAGTCGGAGGATTAGTGAGTTTGGGCTAAGAAACAGCGGAGAGAATAAACTCATGAAAGCGAATAGCAAATTGACGCTCGCAGTGTTGGTTGGCATCGCAATCGGTGGCACTACGGCGATTCATGCACGGCAAGCAAAAGTGCCGCCTGCCTACGTCATTTCGGAAGTCGATGAATTCGGGGACCTACCCACCCTTCAGAAATATGGGGGCAAGGTGGAGGAGACGCTGGCGCCTTTCAATCACCACTTTATCGTTCGTAGCGGGAAGACACAACCTCTCGAGGGCGAACCGCCCAAGGGCTTGGTGGTGCTCGCTTTCGACAGCGCCGAGAAAGCGCGCGAGTGGTACGATTCGCCAGCCTATCAGGCAATCAAACCACTAAGGCAAAGCTCAACGAAGGGCCGTTTTTTTATCGTCGAAGGCATCGCTCCCCAGTAATAGGCAGGGCAACAGAAGCGTGACTCATGCTTGGCCCCGGCCGATCACGATGGTGAAAATGTCAGACATTTGAAGATTTTGGAATGAAACAAGTCAGTTGACATGACAAGCTCCAACACTGATAAATTGCTACCATCTCTCTCCTCGCCCCGCGCCGCAATAGCTTTAGTGGCCTTCGCGTTGATCCTCGCACCGACTTTTCATTCCAATGCGGTCGCGCAAACCTCGACTCGCGTGACGATTGGCAATATTCGCGAATTATGGGTCAAAGACCTTTGCACCAAACAGCTCGAACCCATCTTGAAGTTCTACGCCCACGACGCCGTCTTCCTCCCACCCACCGGCGAACGCATCACCGGTTCCGCTGCCCTCCGCATTCTCTTCCAAACTACAATGGCCACCTTCAACAACGACCTCGCCCTCCACAGCCAGAACCTGGAGATATCTGGCGATCTGGCCTACGACAGCGGCGACTTCGAGGAAAGCCTAACTGTCGTCGCCACAGGAGCTAGAATCACCTCCAAAGGCTGCTACATCATTGTTCTTAGACGCCAGCCAAACGGCCATTGGCTAATCGTTCAGCAAGTCTGGACTGGTACGCCACTACCCGGCACGTAGGGCACAATGCCCCTTGTCGTGCGGCGCATCGGGCGTGTCGTGGGAGGGTCTTCTTCACGGGCCCACGCAAAATCGATCGCGGAGTCGAAGTTTTCGGTTGCCAGGGAGGCCACCAATGAAAACAACCTTCGTCATCCTTGCTCTGATTATCATGGCTTCGTTTTCCGCGTCCGCCCAACAACCCACTCATCCCGATCCCTTGCTCGATCGTATGACCGGCCATTGGATCCTCCACGGCACCATTGCCGGACGCGAGACCACGCACGACATCGACTCCAACTGGGTGCTAAACCATGAATATGTCCGAATCCACGAAACCTCGCGCGAGAAAAATGCCCAAGGCCAGACCGCCTATGAAGCCATCGTCTTTATCGAATGGGACGAATCGACAAGCCAATATAAATGCATGTGGCTCGATTCCACCGCCGGCGGCGGTCTCTCCGCGCAGACCATCGCCGAGGGTAAACGCAGCAGCGATGAAATCGCGTTCGTGTTCAGGAGCCCAGACGGCAGCAGCATCCACACCACATTCGCCTACGACAAAACCACAGACACCTGGCAGTGGCTTATGGATAACGAACAAGGTGGCAAACTGACGCCCTTTGCGCGCGTGAAACTCATCAAAAAATAGCGTTCCCGCCCAACGCTATGATGTCTCGCGCGTCCAAATGATTGAAGCCCTCCGCCAAGCGACTACAGATGGGCTACAAAAGCAGATCATGGAGCAGCAACCAGGCCGAAGCCTCCGGGCCGCGTGACGTGGATTACTTGCGAGTTGCCGACTAGTCGATTTTGGTCCTCCCGATTAAGGACGTTCTCCAGCGTCAATCTCGTATTCACTCTGAACCAGGCCGCCTGTGTAGGAACGTGTTTCGACATGACGAAGCCAGATGTCGCGCGGCACTGGACCAAACAGAGCGATGCCTGCCCCGATCAGCACTGGCACGCGCGTGATCACTAGTCGGTCGATGCACCCGGCTGCGAGGAATCGCTGAATGGTGCTGCCGCCGTCTACATAGACATGTTTGAAGCTGCGGGCCTTGAGCTGCTTTTTGATCTCGTACGGTGCCCCGGACGTTTGTTCGACATTCTCGCCTGCGACCGAGGACAAATCGAGCGGACGGCTGCTCAGTACAACCACTGGCTTCTTCCCGTAAAGTGCCAGGTGTCCAAGCTTCATCACAACCTCGAAGGTCCTGCGGCCGATCACGACTACGTCGACGCTGGCCAAGAATTCTGTGAACCCGTGAGGCACCTGCTCACCTGCGTGTAGGAAGTCGAGCGTGTCATCCGGGCGAGCAAGAAAGCCATCTACGCTCACCCCACAAAAGACTGAGGGCGCACATCAGATTTAGGGAAGTCATGCAGCCACCTGCTTTCGCTCTGAGCGGCGTTCCCAGAAATCCTGGAAGCGTCCGCTGAGCTTGCTGCAGCGCAGGGCGATGATGGCGTTGGCGCCCTGGACAGTCCAGTGCATGCCTGCCCGCTTGAGCCGCGTCCCAACTACGATTTTGCAACCAGATTCCACGACGCCGGTCGAAGTACAGAAGCCTTGTTTTTCGAACTGGGGATACCGCATGCGCCGTCGATTTCTCCAGATGTATTGAATACATTCTCGCGCCTCTTTGTGTTGACCGATGTGGCTGCGCAGCGCGTGCACCAAGGATTTCAAGTGACCTTCGTCAAGCTCCTCACAACGTGCCTCGATCCATGCCTTGCCCTCGGGGCTGTCTCCATAAATGACCTTTCCCACTTCGCCGAGATGTTCTTTGGCATGAAAGCGATCGAGAATCTGAGTGGCTTGCGGGAACAGTTCGGTAGCCGTGTTCCAAATCCAGGTCGCGCCATCGCCCAACACTACCTGACGCAGGGCTTCGGTGAAACCGCGGCGGCTGGCCTCGCGCTGTACGCGCGCGGCAAAATCCGACAGGTGGGGGCTGGTATCCGGAGTGGCGGCGCTTTCAATCGCACTCGAATAGCTGATCGATCCTGGATCGCGCACGGGTTTGCCTTCCCTATCTCGCGATTCCGCCGTCCAGACAATGACCAGCTTGGCTTCGCGGGTTTTGGCCGTGCCGTCAGCTTGCTTGCCCGCGCGGTCTGCGACTTCTTGCGGGCGCATGGGCACCCCGGTGCCATCTAGGCCCAGATACATGGTGGGCGCCACTTCGCGCATGCTTTCAACGTCCTGGCGTTCATCCACGGCGACCTCCGCCCCCAGCGCTTCGGCGGCCCGTTCCACCTGCTTGACACTGACTTCCACGCCCGCCAATTCGTGCAACAGCGCACCGCTCTCCTCGAAGCTCACCAGCGCTGCCGCGCTGGCAGTCATGCGCATAACTCCAGGCGTCAGGGAAAACGATTCCAGTTTCAGCGCTCGGTCCCGCGGGCAGAATCCATGGTGGCATCGGCCACAGTCGTAGTAAGCCCGCTTCAAATGCAAAGGTCCCAACACGCTTTCGAAAGTCTTCCCGTGACGGCCGTGATAGCGGGCCACACCGCCGCAGGGGCAAGGTAATTCCGGTCCCACATAATCGCTGGTGTCCGCGTTGAGCCGTTGTTCCAGGGCCCGAGCGGCCAGACGCAACACCTGCCGCCGTGCGAACGTCTCCACAGCTTCAAAATCCAGTTCGGCCAGCGCCTGAGGGCCTAAGAGTGTTTCGATTTCCTGGGCGATTTCGCTTTCCAGGTCCGCGGAGAGCCCCCTTTTTCGGCCTCCTCGGCGGAGACCGGGGTCGCTTCGAGTTGTTCATCGGCCCATCGCTCGCAGGCCTCCCAATAGGCTTCGACGCGTTCTCGAAATTGCCGTCCCGATGCGATCTGCCGCCGGACCACCGGCGCCTGTTCGGGAGAGACATAGCGGGAACGGGTCTTGCCCTCGACCTTCTGCGTGAGGAGGAAGTAAGGACCATGGGCTGCCTTAGGATCGTGTTGACAGGCGCAGGCTCCTTGTCCGCACTTCATCCGGCGTTCACAGAGCGAACCTCGTCGCATCGGTTCCGGATGCGAGAAGGCTGCTGCTAATTGTGTAATGCGCGAAGGGACTGCAGGTATGAGATTATCCATGCTTGGTTCTCCTGCAGTATATACTACTGCAGGAACAAGAGGAAATCACGCCTTTTCTCGAAAGCGCCACCCTGCTGACGTGCGCCCAAAGACTGACAGTCTCATGGCAGGTCCTCTTGAGTTGATGTTAGTCTAGTTAGCTATCGGTGGGACAGGAAAGGTATTGCAGCGTCCTGGTCGCGGACGTACAACGGGCAATCCGGAAGTTATGTCCAGGGCGAGCAACCTGCCGGACCGATTTATGAGATAGGGTGTGGGCGAAACTCGCGAGTCGATCAGTGTAGCACAGATATCCTTGCATCAACCCTTGCGTCGTGTTGGCGCTCATTCTTGCTTCTGTTGTACCGATTGTCCCGAGTTTGCACCAAAAAAGTGGCGAGGAAACAGCAGCTTACATCTATATAAGAGCAGGAGTTGAGTTCGTGGGCGTGAGGACATTCGAACTCCCGACCCCCTGTGTGAATAGCAGGTGGTATCGCGGGAGAACGCGGACGCTGTTTTATTGAAAGGACAGCGGTTGGTGGACGTGGCCGGGATCGAACCGGCGACCCCCTGCTTGCAAAGACGAGAAAGAAAATCTATCTGATTGGTTCGCTTGGCTTTGTTCTGTGTCGTAGTACCCGATTTTGTACCTAATTTGGCAGCATTTGGACCCAAGTTGGACCTAAGTTTTTGGGCCAATAGATAAGGACGTCAGTTGCGCTTGCCCTCCTTCAGATTTCAACGTAATAGCTAAAAGTGATTCCTCGGCCAAGATATGTTCTGTGGCGCGCGCGAATGCATCTTGGGCAGGTGTAGCGCAACCATACGATTTCACCGAGAGGGTCAGTGAGAGCTGTCATTGCCTGTCCAGCCCCAAGATATATGAGATGGCGCAGTCGCGATGGGCCGCGCGAACCTCAAGCTTTGCTTCGATAGCTGCTTTACCGATGGCCGCGCCAGTCAGCCCAGCAAGACGCAGAAGATTGGGCCAGGACAGATCCCCGAGAATCTGCAATGCAGCTGCCCCGCCGCCTAAAAAGCTAATCGAACTTGTGGCAAGACTGCCGAATAATTTGTCGTATACACGGTCGATCTGATTCTTGAATTTGCGGGCTTCAGGAATTATCTCAGTGACCATAATGTCCTTGATAGCTCCGCTGTAGTCACCTTCCCTGTTCACGCGACCCTGTTTCGTGTGCAGCGCAATTAGATGTTCTAGAAAAGCCTCTCTCGGCACTTCAGTTTCCTTTCGATACGCGACAATATCCTTGAACGACAATTGCTCGAGGCGCTTGGCAGGCACAACCTCATCAAATATGGCAAAGCTTAGGTCGGTTAGTTGAATTTTCGAGTCGGTGTTTTCCAAGGCTCGCGCTGCTCTTGCGTACTTTGCACCGAGCAAGCCTTGATACGGAACGGCATCAGCTAGAGGGGTTATTCCCTGACGCTGGCAAACATTCAGAGCAAAATTAACCATGGCCGAGCAAGTTAATGCGTTTGTGACCAGGCCCTTGGCCCGTTCCGCTTCCGTCTTAAATCTGAAGTGCTGGACGCCTTCATCGGAGAATAAGTCCATGGGCTTGGCGTACTGTTTCATGTCGGCATCAAGATTAACGCGCCCAAGTTCCCTCGCCACATCGTCTTGATTCCCCACCGCACCATAATTTCCGGGAGCGATTTGCTGGCTGCGAAAGACGGCTGATTCTTCCAGTCCCTTCTGGAATCGCCTCAGAAACTCAACATCGTTTGCATCGCTTGTCACCTGCTCCAAGAACTCACCTTGGACCGGTCCATCGTGCGGGCTGTGAACGTAAAGCTGCACGCCTTCGTTACGGAATGATTCCTGATAAGCACGCAACGGCGATGCAGTGGCTATTGTGCCAAACTTTTTAAAAGTGAATGATGGTCTATCAATAAAGTGAAGCTCATCAAACAGAAGTATGGATTTCTTAAGGGTCGCGCCGTCCGCGACCATGCTCGGGTAGTAGAAGACATTGACCTTTTCACGCAAGATTTACTTATCTTACTGCTATCTTAGACTGGAAGCGACGGTCGCGAGAAGTCGCATAAGCAACACTCTGGAGCGACACAGTTTCTTCCGCTGTTTGTTGAGTGCGTGGCGTTTCCATTCGGAGCCTGCAAGGCATCTGTAATTGATTGTCGGTATGATTAAGAAGCTTCGAGAATGAAAGCGTCTTCGAGCGTGAGATAACGACGCCGAACATCAAAAATGTTGCTAACGATTTCATACACCGGGCAAGCGGCCACGGATTTGGGCTTTTTGCTACACAAGAGCCCGTTCCGCGTTCATTCATTCGAGCAGGTCTTCGGGAAGACGCACGTCTTCTATCCTGAGACAACACCCGACCGC
>CAWJJR010000026.1:0-41760 GCA_963843265.1 uncultured Acidobacteriota bacterium
TGGCTTCAAGTACGACCGGTTTGGCCGCAGAATCTACAAGTCGTCTGCATCGGGCACCAGCGTTTTCGCGTATGACGGCGATAATCTCGCGGAGGAAACCAATTCGTCCGGCACTGCCGTTGCCCGATATTCTCAGGGGTTGAACATCGATGAGCCGCTAGCGATGCTGCGAAGCTCCACGACGAGCTATTACCAAGCGGATGGGCTCGGGTCGATCACATCATTGGGCAGTGGTGCGGGTTCGCGCGCGCAAACCTACACCTTTGATTCTTTCGGCAAGCAAACTGCCTCGTCTGGCTCGCTGACGAACCCCTTCCAGTATACAACGCGCGAATCGGACCCCGAAACTGGCCTGTATTACTACCGCTCCAGATTCTACGATCAATCCGCAGGTCGATTCCTCAGCGAAGACCCGATCAAATTCGGCGGCGGAGCCAAGTTTTACCGATTCGTAGGCAACGACCCTATAGACTCCACCGACCCGTGCGGACTAGTTCAGCTGTGTTGTCGAGTCGCACGATCCGTGTATTGCTTGGGAATCAACGGCTGTCACTGCTTCCTGAAACTTTCCGACGGCGGAACTCTAGGCGGCTACTGAAAGTTTTCCACCTATTTGCTTCTGGGAAAACGGCAAAATGAGAATGACGATCGTGAGCGATACGTGAAACGCATCTTGTTCTGGCGGGATGCAGTGTAGCAGTGTGGCCTGCTAGTGGGGAGGCGGGGCTCAATGACGCAGCAAGAACGAAGCAGGAACGCATGGAAGAAGTGGCAGGAGCTGGTTTCCGAGCAGGCGCGCAGCGGGCAGAGTGTGGCGGCGTTTTGCCGGGGACGGAAGTTGTGCGCGCCGCATTTTTTCTGGTGGAAGAAGCGGTTGCGCGCAAGTTCGCCGGGGAAGTTCGTGGAAGTGAAAGTGACGCCGAGAGTGTGGCGGCCAGCGAGCGAGGCAAGGACTCCACGGGGCCAGCGGGGCGCGGGTTCGGCGGCGGGTTTTCCAGCGGCAGAGATTTCGCGTGGTGGCGACCACGGCGTGAGGAGGGGGGAGATTTTTCCTGCGGGTGACGCGCGGGTGGAGATTCGGCTGGGCAACGGGCGCAGCCTGGTGGTGGGACGGGGATTTGACGCCGAGCAGGTGCGCGCGCTGCTGGCGGTGGTGGAAGCGGCGTGATTGGGCTGCCGAGTTTGCGGGCGCTGGATGGGGCGCAGGCGGCGCGGATTTGGCTGGCCGTGGAAGCCACGGACATGCGTTGCGGGTTTGACCGGCTAGCGGAACGGGTGAAGACGGTGGTCGGCGAAGATCCGCTGAGCGGGCATCTCTTTGTGTTCCGTTCGCGCCGCAGTGATCGTTTGAAGATTTTGGTGTGGGATCGGGATGGCTTTGTGCTGTGGTACAAGCGGCTGGAGGGAGGCGTGTTCAAGCTGCCGCGGGCGAAAGAGGGAGCGCGCACGCTGGAGTTGCGGGCCAGCGAGTTAGCCATGGTGCTGGATGGAATCGATGTGTCGAAGCTGCAGCGCGTGGCGCGCTATGAACGGGTGACGGCTCACGGGAACGGCGCACGGAAGATTTCCGCGTGAAGCGGAAAACTCGCGCGCGAAAAATATTGGCGCGAACAAAAATCACAAATTCAAAAAAAGATTGCGGTGCGACGCAACCAAGTTTCTGTGTGTGCGTCTAAGCGGACGTGTCCGCCTCGGGAATTTCCCTGCACAACTTGCCGGAAGACAGCGCCGCGCTGAAGGCCCTGGTGCGCGATCTGCTGGCGGCGCAGGACGCCGCTCTGGCCGAGCGCGACCGCGAGCGGCAGCGCGCCGAGGAACAACACAAGAAAGCAGAAGAGAAAGCCGCGCTGGCGCTGCGGCAGGCTCAGCGCGCCGACGAACTGTATGTCGAGAACCTGCGCTTACAGATGGAGCTGGCGCGCTTCAAGAAATGGCGCTACGGGCCGCGCGCGGACCGGCTGAGCGAGGATGAATTAGCGCAAGCGCTGCTGGAGTTCGGCGAGGAGCTGGCCCGCCCCGGCGGGCTGGCCCAGAAGCCGCTGCACCCGGAAGATGCGCCGCTGGTGGAAAGCGCATCGTCCAGAGAACCGGAATACCAACTGCGCCTGGTGAAGCGGCGTGCGGGGCGAAGGAATCTGGCCAACTTCGAAAATCTCCCCAGCACCACGCAGGTCTATGAACTGAGCGGCGAAGCTCGCGCTTGTCCGTGTTGCGGAGAAGAGCGGAAAGAGATCGGCGCGGAGAAGAGCTGGCAGATCGACTACGTTCCGGGGCACTTCGAGCGCGTTGAACATGTGCGGAAGAAGTACGCCTGCGCGAAGTGCGAAGCGGTCGCGGCGGGGCCGCAGAACGGAGCGTGGACCGCTTCGGAGGGATGCGTGATCATCGGTCAGCCGCAACGACACGCCATATGTCAAGCAGGTGGCGGCACAATGAACGTCATCAGCGGTCTTCCACCGGCGACGCCAGCGTTCCCTTTGTTCCCGATGCATCCGGGCAGCAGTAAGCCGTTTTCATTTTGATTGATGCGAGTGACCTTTTCGGGCATGAGGGGAGGGAGGCCAAAAATGAGCGCCACACGCAAAGGACGCCGTCGCCTCTGGTCGAACATTAGATGGGGCCTTTTGTTTTTGCTGTTGGGTGCCCCTTTCGCGGGTCTTGCGACGCAGGCGGACGACGCGATTCGCTTGTCGGACAATTCTGACTGGTGGTCCACCAATCGCAGCTCTGAATCCGGAGAGGAAAACAAACCCGAGGCACGCGAGCTTATGGCATTAAATTTTCGCGTTCTTGGGGTCAGTCTGGGTGACAAGATGTTCGACCGTGCGGCGGCGAGACTGGGAAGAGCCAAGATCGTGGAGCGCGGCGATGCTTCAACGGGGCGGCGACAGGCTTGCTATGTGTCACTTGGCGGGCAGGAAAAAGCGCATCTCATTTTCGAGCAAGGCGAGGTGGACTACACGTTTTATCTTTTCGCAGACGGTCCTCTCTGGGAAGGCGCGGACCGTTGCGTCGAGTCGAACGCGATCTCCAATTATCTAGCGACGGCGACAGGCATACACCTAGGACAAACACCGGCCCAGGTAATCGCTATTCTTGGGAAGCCGACGAAGAAGCGCGAAGATGAACTCGTATATTCCTTCTCGGTGAGGAAGAAAACGAGTCCCGAGGACCTTAGAGAAGCAAGGCAACGCAATCCTGAAATGAGCGACAAAGACTTCGAGGAAACTTACAGCCATTACTACCTGGGTGCAGGCGTTGTGGCCAAGTTCAAGAATTCGAAGCTGACGTATCTGGCGGTATCCAAGGTCGAGAGCAACTGAACTATCTGTCCCGTGGGATTGCGTTGGGACCTTCGCTGGTCGGCTTCGAGCGGCGCAGACCACGCGGGAAGAACGGCGTCTACGACGGCGGGTGGCCGACACATCAAGCGCCAGGACGCCTTTGGGTGCCGCATCTTTCGAATTTGGTTTTTTGAAAGACGCGGGTTTAGAGTCAACTTCATGCACGCAGTCGCCAGCCTCGACAATCCCGACGCGCCGCCCCATCACTTCCAAGCACTCCAAGGATCGTACTATTGCGCCAGATACTACGAATCAAGCGTTGGACGATTTGTCAGCGAAGATCCGCTTAGATTCAAGGCAGACGCTAACTTTTACTCTTACGTCCGCAACCATCCGTCAAACCTCAACGATCCGACAGCGCTGTACGGCTGCAGGGTTTCTCACCAGCCAACACAGTAGAACTGATGAATGCAATAAATCGAGTGATCGACAAACTCAATTCGGACCACTGCTGCGTTGCGGACCCTGGAATTAGGAAGAAGCTGTTGGGCTATTTATCCGGGGGAAATAACGGATCGGGCGTAACGTTTGTCGGGCATTCATTTCTCCCGGCGAATGATCGCGGAGCTTACAATTGCGGACAGGTTGGAGACTCGACCGATAAAACCCGCATCACGAATTTTACAAGATGGCTATTTAATAGGGTAGAGATTGGCTCGTGGGATTTACCCGGCTGTACTTGTCTACCAGCCACTATCATTCACGAGCTTGGTCATCTGACCACGCAAGACTTTTTTAATCCAAACGCAAACAAACCAGAATCAATAGAAAGATCGTGTTTCGGGTCGAATGGCAAATGCGATTAGATACTTACGACAACAAACTCATTGTCTTAGCCTCGGCGGTTGTCCCTGGAGTTATTCCATGTATCGTGGGGATCGTCGAGGCACGGTCAGAACTGAAACTAGCGGAAAAGATGAGAACATTTGTCCCTGTGATACTTGCACTCTGCATTCTTGTGGTTTTCTTAGCG
The DNA here is from genome assembly GCA_963843265.1 of uncultured Acidobacteriota bacterium. Lineage (GTDB taxonomy): Bacteria > Acidobacteriota > Terriglobia > Acidiferrales > UBA7541 > Acidiferrum. The sequence goes on from CAWJJR010000026.1 coordinate 4,318, forward strand.
CCCATTCGCTCCTCGCATGTGCTGTCGCGGTCGATGACCTTGCTTTCCTTTATAGTCGGGATTTCAGGGGCCGTGGTCAGGTATTCACGGAAATCTAGTTCGATCCTGATGGCTGTAGCTGGCTTTATTCTGGCTCTTTTCTGGATACTTTTCAGCCAGCCAAGGGTCTAAAGATAAAGCATGGTCGTTAACAAACGGGGATTCAATAGCTTCAAGTACGATTTCGCTAAAAGCGAGGGGCCTAGGTGGTCGGATGTCGCGACTGGTCGCATGAGGTTAACTCTAAACCCGCACCCTTACACACCAAAGGTTCCGGCACCCAATTTGCGCCCAATGGTTAAGCGCCCTCCACCCATTTCACTCACGGATAGCAAGAGCGAGGGGGCTCAGGCCCTGGTGGAGGCTCAGCCGACAAGCTATGGGCATCTGCATCCGGAACGACATCGAGAGTGAACTTAAATTTCTTTAGCAAGGGATTGTCCTGCTGATCCTTGCGAGTGCTCCACTCAGCCTCGGTAAACCGCAGCGTGATCTGGATCCCCCTTAATCTGAAGTGGCGGCCCGTGCTGTACTCTGGATACAGCAGACAATTCCCACGGAGCTGTGCTGAACGCAACCTGCCCCGATTCCACCAGTCCGTACTCTGCTCGTTCGGAGTGTTCGCCGCCAGCAAATTCCCACTCGTTGGCATGGACCCGTTCAGGGCAAAGAACGCACACTGGAAATCCCCGGAGAAATTCATCTCTGAATCACCGCCATAGTTTCCACTATGACATTCTAGTTTATAGACGGGGATACCAGCTGTGTCTTTAATAAGAGCGAGAAAAGAATGGTCCGTGTTAGGTGGACTTTGGTTTTCGAAGGTCCGGGTCTCATGCACGGGCTGAATCACCGGCCAATTTGATGCTTGGGTCTCCGAGCTGAGTGAAATCACGGTCCCAATGACTGCACACCCGAACTGCAAATACCAGCGCTTTGGAAGTCTCTTCATCATTGCACCTCCGTCGTACCGGGCGGACATTTCATCGTTGCTGGTATTGTCAGTACAATAGGTACAACACCGAGGTCTTTCCCGCTCGGCAGTTCAATTATGAGGTCTCCAGGATTGAGACTCATCAAGGCATCGCCCGCTGACATTCCCGGAATGGGCGACGCACCCCCAACGATGTCTGAAATTCCATTGAATAATGGTTGGCCATTGTATGTTCCGCTTACAGCTCCTATATTTGGCCGGAGATTTCCCTTTCCACCCCATTGACTCGGAACTACTGCTGCGGTGCCCGCCCCTACATTTATATTTCCGACTGAGGGGCCCGACCAGCCGCCTGGCTTACCGATCGTATTAGGATTGCCCCCAAGCACCCTGGCCATGCCTTTACATTTCTTGAACTGAGGAGGACACAGGCCTGACGGGTCTATCAGGCTTGTTGGGGAGTCGCCCACATAAGCATAAAAGTTGGCTCCGCCTGCAAAGCCGATTGGGTCTTCGCTCAAGAATCGGCCATCCGTGGGGTCGTAGTATCTGGCGCGATTGTACGATAGACGGCCTTTGAAATGGAATACTCCCTCAGCAGGGAGCTTGACTGTCTCGGTGTCGTTTTGCATGAAGTTGACTCTAAACCCGGACCCTTACGCACCACACGGTCCGCCACCCGGTCCGTTCCCAGAGGCTAAGGGCCTGCCACTCGCCGTCGTATGCGAAGATACTCGTCGTGGTTGGCGACACTTTCTCGATGCGCCGTCCAAGCGGAAGATATTTGAAGCTAACTACGACCTTACACTTCGAGCTCCGGGGGCTTGAGGTTTGGGTGTTTCCTGTAAATCGGCTCAAGAACCTCCTCAAAGATCGAGTTTATGAGGGTTCCGACACGCCGTCGATAATTCGCAAATTCTTCGGGTGTGGAGGCCTCCTGCACTCTCTCAATGGATTCGTTCAATTGCCCGTTGATGTCGAGTAATAAGTCACTCACGTATTTGGCGGTGTTGGCGTCAGCGATCATGGGGCGACAATCCTCGTGTCAAACTAGCAGCTTTCTACCAGAAATTGCCATACCCTTCGCAACCTGCGTCCTTTAGACACTGCCGAACGCAATTGCGGAACGGAAATCCTTGGTTCGCTCTCCCGCCAACACCTAGCTGGCCCAGGCAGGAATCAATACAGGCCTGTTTTGCCTGTTCGCAGTGCTTGTATTTATCGGGACAAGGCAGAGTCCTCGGTTTGCGGTTAGCAAGAGTGTCGTCGCTTGCGGTCGCAGGCGCGAGGACGAATTCACCAATACCGATAATAACCGCCGCTCCCGGGGCCCCTACCGTTATAATCGGGATAGTAATTGGATTGTCCAATATCCACCACCACCAGGGGAGCGCAGCACCCGGATTCAAACCAAGCGGGTCAACTAGGTTGTTTGGATTGTTTCTCGAATACCTATAGAAGTTTGCTCCGCCTCGGAATCGGAAGGAGTCCTCGCTCACGAATCTGCCGATTTGTGGGTCGTAGTATCTGGCGCGATTGTACGATGCTTGCGTTCCCTCGAACCCTGGGGACCAGTTGGTTGGTGGATATCCAGCAGTGACTTTCTGCATAAAGTTGGCCTTAACGAGCACAGGCAAATCCGGCGTAGACGGCGGCCAGAACCGCCCGGGTATTTATCGTTGGTGCGCCCGCGCCTGCCTCACTTTAGTTTGCGGATTCTAGGAATGATCGAATAAAAGAGCTCAAGGTCCGTTTGACCTCCAACAAACGTCAAATGTAGCCTGCCCGATGAGCGACAGTCTACAGACATAACATTGCCAGCGCCCGGCATCCGCATTACGTCTTGGAATTCGCGGCCGCCCAAACATGTGATGGTCTCGTTTTGGAAAGTCAGAGATCGCTCTTGTGGCTCGCGGAGGCCATTATTCTTGAGCCATTCCTTCTTGTAAGCTGCCCAGCCATCCAGATCAGGCCCACTAGTCGGTAAAGAGTCGATGGTAATTACGTTGATCCCAGAGAGCGTATTTCCCCTCCGCTCACCTCGTGAGTTGATGAGGAAAGTAAGACCGGAGTCCTCAACCTTCACAAGCCAGCGGTCGGGGACGGGTACTTTGTAATCTCCAACCTGCACGAGCCCCCCATTTCTCCAATGCCACACCAGGGCAGAAATTTCGAACCGTTTCAAATAGCCAAGATAGAGAAGCATAACGGTTATGATGGAAAGTAGAATGGCGCGCAGAGGGATCTTCACTATTTACTCCTAATTTGGATATGCTGGTCCTAAATTCTTGAGCAAGAGACTTCACCCATAGCAAGCTCCAATTACTTGCCACAATTGCAAGTGCCCGCCGCGGCTGCCTCGTTCAGGAAGGCATCGATCTTGCGATTGTTCGCATCCCGCAACTTTCCAAACGTTTCTAGCATTTGGCTCTGCGGCTCTCCGATTACTTCCGGATATTTAGCCAAGAGGCCAATGGCCATACCGCCTTGGAGCGCTCCGTCTATATCCAGATTTTCTCCTGCCAACTGATTTATTTGTGCCAAAGGAACGGCCGCCGGGCACTTTGCCATTACAAAAGGGTCGAGGAATTTCGATGTCATGTGGTAAATCTGCAGGTCTGAGTCGGTCTGATTTGTTAACTGATCCGCCTGATAATAATGATCCCAAGGCCACATACCATGTGGGTCGCGAAGCCTCATCGGATTGTTACGCACGTAGGCATACTTGTTGATCCCGGCATAGAATCCCATGGGGTCTTCTCTGATAAACCTACCCGCCGATGCGTCATAGTATCTGGCGCGGTAGTACGATACCTGTGGATTTTCAGGGATCGTTTCCTCCGGCCAAGTGTCTACTTCTAAGGCGAGACCGGCCGATCCCCACGAAGTCTGCTGGTCGGATGGAGTCATCCCTTGAATTTTACGGTTTGGTGGGCCGAGCCGTCACCAATATCCGGAGAAATGTGCTCATTAAGCCTCTTGTGATTTATCCAGGCTTTGAATTGGCCGAGTTCTCGACCTCTGCGGTTTGAGAGGAGCTAAGCTGCGCCTTTCTGGTCTGGTCGTTTTCCGGCGTCAACCGCGCCGCTGGGTGGGTGGTAGTGTGGACTTGTTTGAGCATGCGAATCGAAACGTGCGTGTAGATTTGTGTGGTGTCGAGCCGCACGTGCCCAAGCATAGCTTGAATGTATCGGATATCTGCGCCTCCTTCGAGCATCAATGTCGCCATGGTGTGGCGAAATATGTGACAAGCGCCGCCCTTTCCGATCCCCGCGGACTTCACGTATTGCCGGGCCAGCCAGCTGAGGTGGTTGGGCGTAAATGGAGCACCATTGGAAGTGAGGAATACGACGCCGTTGTCGGGCTGCCTCACGATTTCAGGTCTCAGAGTATTCAGGTACATGTCCAACCAAGCCAAAGCTCTATCACCGATCGGTACCACACGGTCCCTCTTGCCTTTTCCTTCTCGCACAGTTATCAGGCCGTGTTTCTGATCGACATCGTAGAGTTTCAAGTGCAACAGCTCCAGTCGACGTAAGCCGCTGGAATACAGAAGTTCGAGCATGGCACGGTCTCGGATGCCCAGGGGCACCTCTATTTTGGGCTGACTCAAAACGCGCTCAACTTCCTCTTTGTTCATCACGTTTGGTAGTTTGTAGCCCACGCGCGGGAGCTCCAACTCTGAGGCAGGGTCGCTCGGAATATACTTTCGATGAGTCAACCACTTGAACCAGACCTTCAGAGGTGCGAGACGGGAGTGCTGGCTCGCAACTGCCAATGGCTGACCGTCTTTTTTCTTGTACTGGAACAAATATCGCTGATAGGCCTCGAGTGATGTCCGCGTAACTCTGGTAGGCGCGGACACCCTATTTCTTCCGCACCATTTCAGAAACATCTGCATGTGAACGCGACGAACTCTTAGCGTGCTCTCACTGAACCCCTTCACAGCCAGATGTTGTAGATATTTATCGAGAAGTTGGGCAAGCGGGCCCCTTGATGAAGTGTTTAGCGGCTGCCGCGTCGGTTTGATGCCATGTTCTTGCCTTTTGTTTTTTTCATGAAGCCTCCAAGGGCGGCATCTTGCCATGCCCTACGCGCTAATTCGTTCGTTTTGTTTTATTGCGGCACGCGCAGAAACACATTACAGCGGCTCCAAGGATTAACTTTAACCAATCGAACAGTATGGTCGCCGGCTTGCCATCCGTGCCGCGAGATTTGACCGGAAGCCGACGCCACTCTTGATCGAGCGAAAAAACAACAAGGGAATTTCAGCATCGCAAAAATGAGGGGCCATTGAGGGGCCAATTAGGATTCCCTTGCATTCCCTATTGGTCCTTTTCAATGACTTAGCGTTCCCCATCATTTCTTCTAAGTCCTTGAAATTCCGCCCGGCAGTGTTTTCGATCTTTACCGTCCAGAAGTTTGCTGATAACGCTAAAGGGATAATGCTAAAGGGTGCCAACCCGCGATCCGTATGGTCCATCTGAACCGTTTCTATACTCTTCGTTTCGTGGGAACAACCTGAGGAACATTAAGCATTTCTGACTGCTCCTACGGCTACTCAATGCTCCTGAAAGTGCCTCGTAAGTTCCTGATTTTCCATTGGCTTCAGATTTGCCAAGGTTCAGGTGTCGGTTCGATTCCGATAGGCCGCTCCATAAAATCAAACACTCACAGTCTCTGCTTCCTCCGCGTGGGAACATAAAGTAACTGAGCCCCTGTTTGGTCCCCACGCGTTGCACGCATCGTTCACAACTTTCCCACAAGTGGGCTCTTTATATCCCTTGACACGTATATGCTACACGGAGTATATAAAGAGCATGGAATCGGTATTCGAAATCATTGCGGAGCCGAACCGCCGCGCGATCTTGGGCCTGCTGATCTCGTCACAACAGTCGGTGGGAGAGATCGAGCGGCGGCTTGGCATGACGCAGCCGGCGGTGTCCAAACACCTGCGCGTGCTGCGCGACGCCGGTTTCGTGGAATCCATGGTGGACGCGCAGCGGCGTCTCTACCGGCTGAAACCTGAACCCTTTCAGGAGGTGAATGCCTGGCTGGAACAGTTCCGCCGGTTCTGGTCCGAGCACGTGGATGCGCTGGAACGACACCTCGACCGAATGGAAGAACCTTCACCAAAAAAAAGTAAAACAGGAAACAGACAACGCGGCGCAAACCGCGAAGATGAAAAAGGAGAAACGAAATGAAAATCAAAGTGACCACCTTACATGTGGACGACCAGGACAAGGCCCTGCGCTTCTATACGGAGGTACTGGGTTTTGCCAAGAAGACCGATTTCAGCCAGGGTCCCTATCGCTGGCTGACCGTGGCCTCACCAGAGGACCCGGACGGCACCGAGCTGCAACTGGCTCTGAACAGCAACCCGGCAGCCAAAGCGTACCAACAGGCGATCTTTCAACAGAGCCAGCCCGCGATCATGTTCTTCACCGACGATATCAAGGTCGATTACGAGCGGATCAAAAGCCTCGGCGCGGAGTTCACCATGCCGCCCACCGACGTGACCGGCTCGACCATTGCCATGCTGAAGGATACCTGCGGCAACCTTGTTCAGGTCACTCAACTGAAGCGCTGGTAGCAGCACCTTCGAACTGGAAAAGCCGAGCGGGAGAAGTCGAACAGGAGAAGAAGATGACCCATCTCGACCAATACACGCCGGGTCCGGCCAGCGGGGCGCAGGTGCAAAAACAGGCCGGAGAGAAGTGGACGCTCATTCTCGTCAGAGAGCTGCGCCACTCGCCCGAAAAAATCTGGCGGGCGCTCACCGACCCGGCGCATCTGCGCGAGTGGGCGCCCTTTGACGCCGATGGGAATCTAGACAAGTTGGGTACGGTCAAGCTCACCTGGGTGGGCACGGGGCGGCCATTGGAAACAACCGTAACGCGCGCCGAAGCTCCCAGAGTGCTCGAGTACAACGACATGCGATGGGAACTCGAAGCCGTCGGCACCGGCACGCGCCTCACGCTGTGGGCCAACATCGACCGACGCTTCATCTCGTGGGGTGCCGCAGGCTGGCACATTGCTTTCGATGTTCTGGATCGCCTTCTCATCGGAGCTCCCATCGGGCGCCTGTCCGGTGGTGACGCCATGAAATCCAGCGGCTGGCACCGCTTGGTCGCCGAGTACGCCAAGCAGTTCGGTATGGAATCGCCCAACTGGCCGCCCAAGGCGGATCAAAATTCGTGAATAGGAGGATCGCAAGACCATGCAACAACCAATCATGACGCAAGGCACGGTACGTATAATCTTTCGCTGGATTCACATCCTCTTTAGCATTCCGATCCTCGGCTATATTTATGATTCGCCGGCGGATACTCCAAACTACGCTTGGGGTATTCGGTATGTCATGGTTCCTGTAATTGTCCTTTCAGGATTGTGGATGTGGAAAGGCCATCTCGTTCGACGACTTATTCGAAGAGAGCGGCCTGCGCGCATGAAAACGGGACAAGAATTGGAGGCGTAAAGATCCAATGAATCCATCGGAACGTATCGACCAGCTGATCGCAGGACTCAAAGACTGGCGTGGGAAAACGCTCGCCGGCATTCGCAAGGCCATCCTAGAGGCCGACTCCGAGATCATCGAGGAATGGAAGTGGATGGGAAGCCCGGTGTGGTCTCGCGACGGAATGATCGCGGTCGGCAACGCCCACAAAGACAAGGTGAAGCTTACTTTTTCTCACGGGGCCAGCCTCCCGGATCCAGACAAGCTCTTCAACGCGGGACTCGGAGGCAACGCGTGGAGAGCGATCGATTTGTTCGATGGCGATAAGATTAATATGCGTGCTCTAAAAAATCTCGTCCGTGCCGCCATCGAGTACAATCAGATCAATTTGAAGAAGAACGCGGCTGCGGGTCCTCGAGCGAAAGTACGTAAAGGTAAAAAGTAATGAAATCAAAGCTTTTCCTCAATAGACCTCTTTGTTGGACTGTCTGACAAACGCGCTTGATGCTGCGGGGTTCTGTTCACCGTCAAGGACAAGAGATCGGACCGTCGAAGACCTCACCCGAGAACCATGGCAACTGTGCGTCCTTGAGTACTTTTTATTCTAGACCCGTAGCCTGAGCAAGTAGTTTTCAGGATTTATCCTTCGTTTCCGTTCTGAAGCGATGCTGCACGTGCGTATTCGGAATCTCGCCAGCGGTAGAAAAAAGGGATGCCTGCCAGAATGACGAGAAGGCCGAGCGAGGAATGCACGGGGCGGAGCATCCACAAATTCGCGGTCAGTGCGATCGCGGCCAGCAAGAAGACGAGCGACGTCCAGGGATAGCCCCAGGCGCGGTAGGGCCGGAAGAGGCCAGGGTCCTTTTTACGCAAACGGAGCAAGGCAATTGCGTTCAAGGCGAAAAAAATCCACACAGCAAAAACGAACAGCGAATAGAGTTCCTCATAGGTCCCCGTGAGGGCGAGCAGCGCGGCGATCGAGCCGAGGAGGAGAAGGGAACCGCTGGGGGTCCGAAAAGTTGGCTGGATGCGGGCGGTGAACTGGAAGAATGCGCCATCGCGGGCCATCGCGTAAGGAATGCGGGCCCCCGTTAAGACGACGACGTGAAGCGCTCCGAGAGCGGAAATAGCCATTGCAATCGTGAGCCATATCGCTCCGCGAGAGCCGGCGAAGGACTGCACAACATCCGAGGCAACGTGCTGAGAATGCGCTAGTACCGCGAACGGCAAAGTGCGGAAGTAAATGACATTTGCGAGCAGATAGAGACCGCCGACGGTGAGCAGTCCCAGAATGATGGCGCGCGGAATATTTTTCTCCGGGTGCAGAATTTCTTCGCCCAGGTCGCCGAGGTCGTTGAAGCCGTTGTAGGCCCACATGGCGGGGACCATGGCTGTCAGAACGGCTCCGACTGTCCCCAAGGTAAGGGAATCCCAACCGAACAGACCCTGGTGCGGCGACGCGGCCACGAGTGTGGGTATGGCCGCATGTGGCTTCCCGAGGAGCGCGCCGGCGATGACAATCGCGAGGATGGTGGCGATCTTCAGGGACGTCAGGAACACTTGTATGCCGCCACCGAGTCGCACACTCAAGTAATTGAGCGCGGTGACGGCCACGACGACCAGCGCCGCGAGCGGCTGGGCTGCGGTGAAATAGAAATCATACCGTCCAAGATGCCCGTTAAAGATAGGACTGGCCACTAACGGAAAGAGAAAAGAGAGAAATCGCATGAATCCCGCCGCCAGAGTCGCCATGGCCACAGGCCGCTCGAGGAAGGAACTCATCCAGCCGAAGAGGAATCCGCACAGAGGGCCGAGGCCTCGGGTGAGATAAACGTAAGGGCCACCAGCTTTGGGAAAGGCCGCGCCAAGCTCGGCATAGCAGAAGGCGCCAAAAAGCACGATGAGTCCACCGATGAGCCAGGCGGCAAACACAAGCGCGGTTGAACCCACGGCACGCGCCATGTCGCTGGTCACGAGAAAAATGCCCGTGCCGATGGTGTCGCCGATGACGATGGCGACGGCCGACCAGAGGCCGAGGCCGCGGACGAGCTCCGAACGCGGAGGCTGTGAGCGATTTGGCGGCTCGGGGCTTATTGTGCTCATCGAATTTCAGGGAGCCTACTATCAGATAGAAAGGCGGTCAATCCGTGCGGCCGCTTCCGAAAAATCGCTTTTTTTTGGGCAGATTTGAGGCGAGACGGAATTTACGAGCCTCGTGGCAGCTCGGCGCGTTTAGGCGGTATCATCAAAGCCGTCATGGCTACAGACAAATCGATCCTGCGAGAGTTTGCGTGGGACCCTCGCTATAAGGTTGCCGATCTTGATGGCGTAATGACGCCGGCTTTGGTGATCTATCCGGAACTCGTAGCTTCAAATATAGAACGGACGTTGCAGTTGCTGGACGGAAACGCGGATCGGTGGCGCGTCCACGTCAAGACGGCCAAGCTGGGCTACACGATGCGCATGCTGACGGAGTGCGGTGTCCGCAATTTCAAGTGCGCAACCACGCTGGAACTCCTGGTGGCCTGCCAGTCCGGGGCAACCGATGTACTACTCGCGTATCCATCAATTGGCGCGAATGCGCGGCGAGTTCGCGAGATTGCGGAACAGTTTCCAGAGGCGCACATTTCTGTTTTGGCCGAGAACGAAAATCAAATAAAACAATGGCACGGCAGCCGGCTGGGAATTTTTCTTGATATAAACCCCGGAATGAACCGAACTGGCGTCGACGAAGGATACGGTGGGGAAATTGTCAGCCTGGCGCGGGCCACACAGGCTAGAGGTTTGAGCTTTCGCGGTCTGCATTATTACGACGGCCAACGCCGGGAACCGGATATGCGCGCACGAATCGCGGGGGCGCATCACGGCTACGATCGATTGTTGGAAATCGTCAACGAGATCGAACGCACTGGAGTTCGAGTGCTTGAAGTGGTCACGGCAGGAACGCCGGCTTTTCCCGCTTCCCTGGCTTACAGCGGTTTTCGCGACGCAAGGTTCATCCATAGGATTTCGCCTGGAACCATCATCTATAACGATGCAACCAGCCTCGCGCAGTTGCCTCCAGAGTATGGCTACCGGCTGGCCGCGCTGGTGCTGAGTCGTGTGGTGAGCCATCCGCGCGCAGGGATTGTGACAGGTGATGCCGGGCACAAGGCGGTGTCAGCCGATGCTGGCAATCCGACTTGCGTTGTTGTTGGACATCCTGAACTGACACCGCTTTCACCGAGCGAAGAACATTTGCCCTTTCAGGTGGAGGGAGGCGGAGATGGCCCAGCCGTTGGGGAAATGCTGTATCTCCTGCCGCGGCACGTTTGTCCCACGGTCAACAATTTCGATCACGGAATGATCGTGAGGAATGGCGAAATCGAGTCGGTAGAGAGAGTGTCGGCTCGCGGGCGCGAGACGCCGCTGTTTCGCGCGGCCACGATTGGCGCATCGCTCGCAGGAGGATAATTTTGTTGTTCGTGCCGCGCGGACACCGTGTCGGTTCTCCCGCCCGCTTCTTTGGGTTTTCCTCAACCCAAGCAGTTTCTACGTGATATCCTCATGCGGTTCCCGTTAGAATCAGCGCGTCCCATTTGTTGCCTTCATGAAGAAGATCATCGTCGCCGTCGGCAGCACTCGTAGGCCGAAGCTCCAGGCTGTTGCGAAAGCTCTGGAGTCTTTCGCGCCCAAGCTTGTCCCGGATGGCGATTTCGAGGTGGTGGGCGTGGAAGTTGAAAGTGGAGTGAGCCCTACGCCTTCCTCGTCGGAGGAGTTGATGCGCGGCGCGCGCCAGCGCGTGGATGCGCTCATGCAACTCGCGCGCGAAACTCGCCAGCCGTGGCGCTACTTCATCGGCCTCGAAGGCGGCCTCGAAGTGTTGCAAGACGACAGAACAAGGCGCGTGTTTTTGGAGAGCTGGGCTTATGTTAGCGACGGTAGCTGGGGCTTCTACGGACGCTCCGGCGGCATCGAACTACCTGAGGAGCTGGCCCACGAAGTTCTCGAGCGGGGATTCGATTTGTCGGACGCCATCGACCGCTACGCCGGCGCGGTAGGCATTCGCGACGGGCAGGGCGCGTGGGGCGTACTCTCGGCGGATTTAATCCAGCGGGACGAATCTTTTCGCGTTGCACTAATTACAGCTTTCGCTCCGTTCTATAATGCGAAGATGTACGGCAGAGCCATGCGCAGCGCGGGATAGATTTTGTACGAGGATATAGAGGAGACGCGAGAGTGGACATTGTGAAAGGCAACATGGGCTGGATCGAAGTGGTGGTCGGCCCGATGTTTTCCGGCAAGAGCGAGGAACTGATTCGCAGGCTACGGCGCGCCGAAATTGCGCGGCAGCGCGTGCAAATCTTCAAGCCCGCCATCGATGAGCGCTACGCAGCCAACGAAATCGTCTCGCATTCGGGCCTGGGAATATCCTCGGATAATGTCACCAAAGCCTCGGAAATTATGGAGAAGCTTTCTCCGCGCACGGAAGTCGTAGGCATCGACGAAGCGCAATTTTTGGGCGAAGAGATTGTCGATGTCTGCACCAAGCTTGCAAATCTGGGAAAGCGTGTCATCGTCGCGGGACTCGACACCGACTATCGCGGGCGGCCGTTCGAACCGATGCCGCGTTTGCTCGCAATCGCGGAAGAGATCACCAAGCTGCTCGCCATCTGCATGCGCTGCGGCAATCCCGCCGTGCATACGCAACGTCTCGTCGAGAGTGAAGAGCTTATCGTCGTCGGCGCGGGTGGAATGTACGAAGCGCGCTGCCGCCGCTGCTTTGAACCAAACCCCGCCCTTGCCCAAGAGAAAAAAGATGCGGGGCCGCAGCTTATGATAAGAAACCGCGCCGCCTCCGCAAACAGTGCGGGAAAGTAGACAGCTGCATACTTTCTGTCCACCAATGTCTTTCTCTCATTGCAGCGGCTTCCTACTTGACGCATTGTATCCCATAGGATACAATCTCAATGATTGGAGTTCGTAAGACTGCAACTTTCTCTGAATGGATGGCGCGGCTTCGTGACCATCGCGCCAGAGCCAATATCGCCGCGCGGATTGACCGGCTAGCTTTTGGTAATCCTGGAGATGTTAAGCCCATCGGAGAAGGTATCAGCGAACTTCGGATTCACTACGGCCCTGGTTATCGAGTTTATTTTGTCCGGCGGGGCGAAGCGCTAATTGTCCTGTTGAGCGGAGGCGATAAGGGCTCACAAACTAAAGACATCAAGACCGCAAAAACCCTCGCGGCTAGACTGGAGGACTAGGCATGGCAAAAAAGAAATCAAGAACTTTTCTCTACGACTCCGCTGAATATCTGGACAGTGTAGAAGCCATCAATGCTTACATGGAGGAAGCTCTGGAATCGGACGATCCGGCCTTCATTGCCAAGGCGCTTGGCACCATTGCTCGCGCCCGCGGCATGTCACAGATCGCAAAGAAAGCCGGGCTGTCTCGCGAGAGCCTCTACAAAGCTCTTAGTACGGAGGGCAACCCGGAATTTGGCACCATTATTCGCGTAATGCAAGCGCTTGGGTTGAAATTTTCCATCACGGCCACGCATGCGCGCTAAGCCGTCATTCGAAATATGTGCGTGCGGACTAGATCGGGCGGTTTTGATCCTAAGGCCCAATACCTGGAGCCAGATCCTTCGGCATCTTCATACAGAAACAGCGAAAACCCATGATCATTGAATCCAAGGCACCTACGCGCGTCGATTTTGCGGGAAGCACACTCGATATTTGGCCGCTTTATCTGTTTCATCCGGGCTCGGTCACGTTGAACGCGGCGATTTCGCGATATGCCTCTTGTGTGATTCAAACTCATGCGCCGTGGGACGAACGCATAAAGCTCGTTTCTCGCGATATCAAGCGCGAAGAAATCTTCGCGTCCTTTGCCGCGCTTGTGAAAGCCAGGCGCTACAAGCTGCCGCTGCTTGCGGAAATCGTAAAATTCTTTCAGCCCCAAGGCGGCTTCACGCTCACCACCGATTCGGAAGCTCCCAACGGCGCGGGCATCGGCGGATCGAGCGCCATGGCTGTGGCCATCTGTGCTGCTCTCGACCGCTACACCGGAGCAGGGAAGAGCAAGGTCGATTGGATTCATATCAGCCGCGATGCCGAAGCCATCGTCATCAATGTTCCGACCGGTACGCAGGATCATTACCCGCCGGCGTTTGGCGGTGCCGCAGCCATCGAACTCCCTCCCGGCGGCGAGCACCGCGTCGAGCTGCGGGTGAATCTCGACGAGCTGGAGCGCCGCATCGTCGTCTGCTATACCGGCAAACCGCGGCAGCACGGCATCAACAATTGGGAAGTCTTCAAAGCGCAGATCGGGGGCAACCGCACTGTACAGCACGGCCTCGAACGAATCTCCGACGTCGCTCAAAAGCTGCGTTTTGCCCTGGAAAAACCGGACTGGCATGAGGCTGGACGATTGATGCGGGAAGAATGGTCGTTCCGAAAGAGGAATCTGCCGACCATCTCGACCAAAACAATTGATCGCGTCATTGCGGGTGCGCGGCGAAACGGCGCGCTGGCCGGCAAAGTTTGCGGAGCAGGCGGCGGCGGTTGCGTCGTTCTTTTAATTGAACCGGATGCCCGGTCGAGCGTGGAAACCGCCATCGTCGAGGCTGGGGGAGAAGTTCTTCCCGTGACGATTGACCGCCAGGGGGTTCAGGTTATCTCCCGCTAGGCTCGTGTTTTGCCGCCTGAGTCTGCCACTCTGCTGCTTGGACACCATTCAGCTTCCCAACACTCTTCCGGGGAGTGTAATTCTGACAAGGCCCGCTGTCTGACTGTCCGGTCGGCTTAGCCCACGCCGGGGGCCGTAGCTGTATTTCCCGTTTCCTGCATCATAGATTTTGGGGGATAATCCGGTAATCCGGCAGGTTTGCGGGCTCGATGGGTGACTAGCTCAATTTTGTCATGGCAACTCGGCTCATTCTCAGTATGGCTCTTTTCTTTCTCGCTGGCGCGGACGTTCCTCGCGTCAACAGTCTACTTCCGCCCACTAAGCCCATCGCCGTTTTTCCGCCAGGAGAGGAAATCCCGCTCTTTCCCGACGTCGTTTCGGCCTCCCCAGACGAGCAAAACGCGTCGCAATCTCAGCCCAAGCCGAAAAGCGCCACCCTTCAAGAAGCTTCGAAGCTTGAGCTTATTCGCTATGTTTCAGGCGAGTTCGCCAAGGCCACGAAATCCCTTCCTGCCGGGAAAGAAGGCCTCATCGTTCACGTCGGCAAGCCGCTGAACCTCGAGTTCCTGGACCGCGCCGTGGCAACTCATGGCGCTGCTGTCAACAATGGGGACAAGGTTCAGATCACCAAACTGGATTTTCGCGACAACGAGATCATTGTTGACCTGAACGGCGGTGGACGCGGCAAGAAAAGCCTGCGCGACCGCTTCCACATTGAGCTAAGTGGGATTCCAACGGCTCAAAGCACCACGGAAGAGCAAGAACAAGGTCCGCCGGGTTTGCAACCCGGAATGGGCAGCACCATCTATCTTGATTTCAGCAAGGCTGTACCCGACCTGAGCCCGAAGGATTTGAAGCAGCTTCTCTCACCGTTTCTCGATTTCACGAGGGAGCGCTCCGCTTCCGTGCAGTGGGTGGATACTCTGCCTCCCGCCATGAAAAAAGCCATCGCCGAGCGCCGGCCCATAGTTGGTATGGACCGCGATGAAGTAATAGCCGCCATCGGCAAGCCCGATCACAAAGTTCGCGAACGCGATCCCCAAGGCAACGACATCGAGGACTGGATCTACGGCGAGCCTCCTTCCAAAACAGTCTTCGTCTGCTTCTCCGGAGACCGCGTTACCACTATCCGCCAATACCCAGAATAGGCTTTGGTCCTCCTCTTTCAGTGGATGCTCTCACCTGCTGCAAATTTTCGGTTCCTCGCTTCGCGTTGACTTTTCTTTCCGCAGCCCATAGCATTTTGGGTTCGGCATTGCGGTCGCTTCTCCCCGGAGAGCCCGCCGCCGCTTCACAAATCCAACGGAGGTAGTATGCCCATCAAGGTCGGTATCAATGGCTTCGGCCGCATCGGACGGAACATCATGCGCACCGCGCTCGACGATAAGGACATCCAGTTCGTCGCCGTCAACGACATCACCGACGCCAAGACCCTCGCGCACCTGCTCAAGTACGACTCGATCCTTGGCAACCTCACGCAAAACGTTACGCACACGGACGACACGATCTCCGTCGACGGCAAGCCTTTCAAGGTTTTCAAAGTGAAAGATCCCGCCGAGCTGGACTGGGCGGGCGTTGGCGCCGACATTGTCATCGAGTCCACCGGCCTTTTCACCAACGGCGCTGACGCGAAAAAGCATCTCCGCGCTCCGGTCAAAAAAGTCATTATTTCCGCCCCTTCCGAGGGCCCTGACGCGACCTTCGTCCTCGGCGTCAACGACAACACCTACGATCCCGCGAAGCACCATGTGGTTTCCAACGCCTCGTGCACCACAAATTGTCTCGCGCCTGTTGCCAAAGTCCTGCAAGACACCTTCGGCATTCACAGCGGCACGATGACAACCATCCATTCCTATACCAACGACCAAAAGCTTCTCGATTTGCCCCACAAGGATCTCCGTCGCGCCCGCGCCGCCGCCATCAACATGATTCCCAGCTCGACCGGCGCCGCCAAGGCTTTGCATCTCGTTATTCCAGAATTAAAGGGCAAGCTCGATGGCTACGCCATGCGCGTCCCTACGCCGAATGTCAGCGTCGTGGACCTGACCGTTTTCGTGGACAAGCCGGCCACCAAAGAAGCCGTTAACGCCGCTCTCAAAGCCGCCGCCAATGGCCCCATGAAAGGTATTCTCGGCTATACCGAAGAAGAACTCGTCTCCGCCGATTTTAAGGGCAACTCGAACTCTTCCATCGTCGATTCCGGCTACACCAAGGTCGTCGGCGACCGCTGCGTAAAAGTCCTCGCCTGGTACGACAACGAGTGGGGGTATTCTTGCCGTTGCCGCGATCTCATCAAGTTCATGGCCGCTAAGTTCTAATTAACCGCTATGCGCATGCAGGGGCGGGCTCATCCCGCCCGTCCCTTTTACGAAAAACGAAGTACGAATCTCGAGCAAAGAATCGCGAGTCAAGAATCTATGAACAAACTCACCATCAACGATCTCGAACTCCGCGGCAAGCGCGTATTCATTCGCGTGGACTTCAACGTCCCTCTCAAGGACGGCGTGGTCACCGACGATACCCGCATTCGTGAAACTATCCCCACCCTGCGCCTGGCCATTCAAAAAGGCGCACGCTTGATCCTCGCTTCGCATCTGGGGCGGCCCAAAGGCGGTCCTGATCCCAAGTATTCGCTTTTTCCGGCCGCCAAGAAGCTCGAAGCTCTGATCGGCAAGCCCGTTCGTTTCGCCTCGGATTGCGTCGGCCCCGTCCCAGAATCGAAGAGCAAGACGCTCGCCGACGGCGATATCCTTCTTCTCGAAAACGTCCGCTTCCATCCCGAAGAGGAAAAGAACGACGAAGCCTTCTCGAAGCAGCTTGCCTCTCTTTGCGACGGCGTCTTCATCTGCGACGCTTTCGGCTCCGCCCATCGCGCCCACGCTTCCGTCGTCGGCATCACCAACTTCGTCCAGCATTCCGCAGCCGGCCTGCTGATGGAAAAAGAGCTCAACTACCTCGGCAAGGCTCTCTCCAATCCCACGCGCCCTTTCGTCGCGATTCTCGGAGGAGCAAAAGTCAGCGACAAAATCGAAGTCGTCGAAAACCTCATGAAAATCGCCGACGCCATGCTCATCGGCGGCGGTATGGCCTACACCTTTTTCAAAGCCCAGGGCTTGCCCATCGGCAAATCGCTCGTCGAGGATGACAAACTCGACCTTGCCCGTAAAATTCTCGCTGACGCGAAGCAAAAAAACTTCAAGCTCCTGCTCCCGGTCGACCACATCATCGCCCCTGAATTCAAGGCGACTGCCCCTGCAACCACGGTCGACATCGGCGATACGCCCGCTGACCAAATGGGCCTCGACATCGGTCCCAAAACGGTCGCCGCGTTTGCAGCGGAAATTGCCCAAGCCAAGACTATCGTTTGGAACGGCCCCATGGGCGTTTTCGAAATGCCCGCCTTCGCCAATGGCACGCTCGAAGTCGCCCGAGCCGTCGCCGCCGCTACAAGTTCCGGCGCCACTTCGATCGTCGGCGGAGGCGATTCCGTTGCCGCCGTTCATCAATCCGGCGTTGCCGACAGGATTTCTCACATCTCCACCGGCGGCGGCGCGTCGCTAGAATTTCTGGCTGGCGCCAAGCTCCCCGGCGTTGAAGCCCTGAACGACAAACCGGCGCCGAAGGTCGCCTCGATTCTCGCGCAGGCCCGGCGGCGCAGCGTCATCGCCGGAAACTGGAAGATGTTCAAGACGCAAATGGAAACCGACGTATTTTTCTCCTCCTTCTCCATGCTGGTTGACGGCATCCTCCAGTGCGACATCGTTATCGCGCCGCCTTTCACAGCCCTTCATGCTGCCGTCCAAGCCGCTCGCGGCACACAAATCGCCATCGGCGCTCAGGATGTCTTTTGGGAAAAGGAAGGCGCCTTTACCGGCGAAGTCTCTCCGCAAATGCTCGTCGAAGCCGGTTGCCGCTACGTCATTATCGGCCATTCCGAGCGGCGCCAGTTCTTCGGCGAGACCGACGAAACCGTCGCCAAGAAAACCAAATCCGCTCTCGCCGCGGGCCTTACCCCCATCGTTTGCATCGGAGAAATGCTGGAACATCGCGAGGGCGGCCGCACCGAGCAGATTTGCCGGACGCAGTTCCTCGGCGGTCCGGGTTCGTTGACCCCCGACGAATTCTCCCGTATTCTGATAGCGTACGAACCAGTGTGGGCCATCGGCACCGGCAAGACGGCCACCCCGCAAATTGCCGCGGAGACGCACAGTTTCATCCGCCAATGCGCCGCGGAAAAGTTTTCCGCCAAGCACGCTTCCGAATTGCGGATTCTCTACGGCGGCAGCGTCAATCCTGACAACATTCAGGGATTGATGGCCCAGGAAGAATTGGATGGCGCGCTCGTCGGCGGAGCGAGCCTCGACGCGAAATCGTTCGCGAGCATCGTTCGAGATTGCGCAGGGAGATAGAAATGCCAAGTTGGATGAAGTGGACCATCGCTCTATTGATTGGTTTTGCGATCATCGTGATCGGTTTCCGGTGGTTTGGCTGGTTGCTGACCTCTTTTTTTGTCATGAACTGCCTCGTTCTGATGATCGTCGTGCTCCTGCAAAGCGGCAAGGCAGCCGATCTGGCCGGTGCCTTCGGCGGCGCAGGCAGCCAGACCGCCTTCGGCCCTCGTGGAGCCGCGTCGGTTCTTTCTCTGGCCACAACCTGGTGCGCCGTTATGTTCATGGTTTGCGCTTTCGCCATGGTGTTGCGCACGGACAAAGCGGTTGAAACAGGGGGCGGCTCGGTCTTGCAAGAAATTTCCAAGCCGGCACCAGCGAAGACACCTGCGAAGGCTCCAGTCACGCCAATCCCGGCGCCGCAATCTTCCGCGCCGCTGAGCAATCCGCCTGCGTCGAACACCGCGCCGGCATCTTCAAAGCCGGCGGCCCAGCAGCCCGCTCCAGTACGACCCAAGAAGCCCTAAGCTGGCGGCACGTTTGGTTTTTCTCGGTGATCCATCCGGCTTGCGGGCGTAGCGCCTCGCAGCTACAATGATGTTCTCACCTCTGTGCGGTCGTGGCGGAACTGGCAGACGCACCAGCTTGAGGGGCTGGCGGTAGCAATACCGTGGTGGTTCGAATCCACTCGACCGCACCAAATTTTCTTATCCTTGGATGGCCAGCATCACTTCGCAAATGGCGAGCCTATCGGCTCGGTAGTCAGCGGTTGTTGCTCAGTGGCAAAGAACTGACGTTGAAAGTAGAACGCCACGTTGACCAATGCAATCATTACCGGCACTTCTACCAAGGGCCCGATGACCGCCGCGAAAGCGGCACCTGAATTGATCCCAAATACAGAGACTGCAACCGCAATCGCGAGTTCGAAGTTGTTCGAGGCGGCGGTAAATGCCAGCGTCGTAGTTTTCGAGTAGTCTGCACCTAGCCTCTTGCCCATGTAGAAGGAAACCAAAAACATCAGCACGAAGTAAATCAATAGCGGCAGAGCGATGCGCAGGACGTCCAATGGCAGCCGAACAATGTAGCCACCTTTGAGGGAGAACATAACCACAATTGTGAACAGCAAGGCAATCAGCGTCAGCGGGCTCACGCGGGGAACAAACTTTCGGTTGTACCAATCGAGGCCTTTCGCACGAACCAATGCCATGCGAGTCACAAATCCTGCGATAAATGGGATGCCAAGATAGATAAACACGCTTTTAGCAATCTCCGTCATGGATACACTCACCGCGGCGCTTCGAAGGCCGAATGTAGCGGGCAGGACAGTAATGAAAAGCCAGGCGTAAAAGGAATAGAAGAAAACTTGAAAGAGAGAATTGAAAGCTACCAAGCCCGCCGCATATTCCGTATCGCCGTGCGCCAGTTCATTCCATACGATGACCATGGCAATGCAGCGCGCCAGGCCGATCAGGATAAGCCCAGCCATGTATTCCGGATATCCGTGCAAGAATACGATGGCCAACAGAAACATCAGAATCGGCCCGACGACCCAGTTCTGGACGAGTGAAAGTCCGAGCACACGCTTATTGCGAAACACCTCATGCAGTTGCTCGTACCGCACCTTCGTGAAAGGCGGGTACATCATTACAATTAATCCCACCGCGATTGGAATGGAAGTGGTGCCGACGTTGAAGCGATTTAGAAACGGAACGATTCCAGGCACAAGCCATCCCAGCGCTACGCCAGAGAACATGGCCGCGAAGATCCACGCTGTGAGATACCGGTCCAAAAAACTGAGACGGCCAGTCGATTTCATTTACATCCTCTCATTCGTGTCCGATGCGGTCGATTTCTGACTGAATCGCCAGCTTGTCGAGACTCGCGAGAGGCAAGCAAAGGAACAGACTGATCCTGCGGTCGAGGGTCATATAGGCTTCGCGAAAAGCTCGCTCGATTTGTTCCGGCGTGCCCTGAACCTCCGCCGGATCGGCCACGCCCCAATGCGCCGTCATCGGCTGCCCCGGCCAGACTGGACAGACCTCTTTCGCCGCATTGTCGCAAACCGTGAAGACGAAATTCATTTTTGCTCCGTCTGCTTTTGCAAACTCGTCCCAATTCTTGCTGCGCAGCCCGCTCGTGGGCAAACGCGCCAGTTCCAACTGCTTCAGCGCTTCCGGCCGCACTTTCCCCGTAGCGTGGCTCCCAGCGCTGTAAGCTGTAAAATTAGGCCGGCCCTTGTAGTTAAGAATAGCCTCGGCCATGATCGAACGCGCCGAATTTCCCGTGCAAAGAAAAAGTACGTTGTATCGCCCTTGCATCGTGGCACCTCTTCACTAGATTCGACTCGCCAAGTTCAGGCCATCACTTGCAGCACGTTGGTCCGCAGCAAGCTTCCTTCGTTTTCGCAATCGCCGCCGTCGGCTTGACCGCCCGAACGAATGCGCTCATAAACTTTCCGTCCACTTCTGGTGCCAGGGCACCCACATCCAGCCCTTTTTCCGACAAGAATTCCCGCGCATCCTCCACGCGATAAATTCGCGTTGGTTCCACTTCGATCCCCTCGAAACCCGCGGCGCCAAGCTTGCTCCGGTAATCCTCTTCATCGAGTGCTCCCGCCACGCATCCCACCCACAACAAAACGCTCTGCCGAATCGCCGGGGAAATTTCGCCGCGCGTAACCACATCCGACACTGCAAATCGCCCGCCCGGCTTCAGCACCCGAAACGCTTCCTGCAAAACAGCGTCTTTGTCCGCCGAAAGATTGATTACGCAGTTCGAAATAATTACGTCCACCGAATTATCCGGCAGCGGAATATGCTCAATTTCTCCGCGCAGAAACTCGACATTCTCCGCTCCCGCTTTGCGCTTGTTCTCATTCGCCAACGCCAGCATCTCGTCCGTCATATCCAGGCCATAAGCCTTGCCGGTCGGTCCGACCCGCCGTGCCGAAAGCAAAACGTCAATTCCGCCTCCCGAGCCAAGGTCCAGCACCGTCTCCCCGGGACTGAGTTTCGCCAGCGCCGTCGGATTCCCGCAGCCCAGCGAAGCTTGCATCGCCTTTTCCGGCACCTGCTCCATCTCCGTCGCGTCATATAAATTCGAAGTGATCGGATCGCACGCGCTCCCGCCCGCCGCCGCGGCTCCGCAACATGAACTTCCGCCAGACCCTGCCCTCAACGCTGCTTGCCCGTATTTCTCTTTCACAATCTCTTTGATATTGGCGGTCTCGGTGTTTGTGTTTTCCATCGTGGTCTCCTATCGACAAATTTCAATGATGTCTCGCGGCCGCAGCGCCTTATTCCGCGTGCAGCATTCCGACCAAAGAAACTGCATCAATTCTTGCAGCGCCTCCGTATTCGCCGTGTAGCGCAAAAACGTGCTCTCGCGCTTCACGAGCACCAAATTTTCGTTTTTGAGTTTGTCTAGATGGTGGGAAAGCGTAGAGTTCGGTATTTCCAGTTCTTCCTGAATGTCGCCAACTACAAGTCCTTCGGGATGCGCGGACAACAACAATTGCATAATCCGCAGCCGCGGCTCCGTTCCCATTGCCGACATCATGTCGGCGAACTTCGTCACCTGCTTCGCGCTCTTCTTGGCCAGCCCGCTCGTCATATTTCGATATTTGCAGAAATATGGTCGGATGTCAACCTCTTATCACTTTGCTCTCTCCCTGGCCTAATTTGTGAACATCTCCTTCCTCCGCCTTTCATTGGCCGCCTTCGATAGCCTCCGGTCGCACTTTCTTTCTTCTATCGTTCCTCCCTGCCGCACGATAATATCGTTTGTGGAAAAAAACCTCCGTCTCAGCGACGGAATGGAGGCTCCGATGTTCAAATTCTCCCTTTGTTTGCTTGCCTTTGCTTCTCTCTTCGTTTTCTCCGCTCGCGCGGATGAAGATGTCGTCACCGCCGTGCATGGTACGGTCACCAAAATTGATGCCGCATCCAAGACCATCGCCGTCAAAACCGCCGACGGCGCGGAGCACACATTTCATTTCGTCGACAAGACAGCGGTCCACGGCGCCCACGCCACTGCGGCCGGCGCGAAAGATTCTTTCCACGGTCTCACCGAAGGTTCCGAAGTTGTCGCTCACTACACCGCAAAGGGCAGTGAAGAAACTGCCGTAGAAGTCGATAAGGTTGGCAAGGATGGCATGCATTCCGTCGATGGCACGGTCACGCACGTAAGTGCGGACGGCAAAACCGTCATCGTCAAATCCGCGGATGGCACCGCGCATACTTTTCACGTCGTAGGCCAGGACACTGCCGATTCCGCCAAGGCCATTGGGAAAGGGGCCGATAAATCCGCCAAAGTCACGGTCTATTACACAGAATCCGCCGGCAAAAAGGTCGCCCGCTTCTTCCAAAAACTCTGACTGTTGCCGTTTAGCGGGACGCTTCGTCCCCTGCAAACGCAGCTCGCGTAACGGTCTCGTTCCTGGCCTGCCCTGGATGATCGCGGCGAACCATGCAGTGGTATCATCTTGGACATTATGAAAACAAAATCCGCGTTGTTCAGTGCAGCGTTCCTTGGATTCTTATCCTTTATCGTTCTCTCCCCGGTTTTTGCCCAATCAGAGTCGCCGACGCCCAGATACGCGATCGTCCTGCACGCCGCGCGTCTCCTCGACATCGAAACCGGCAAACTCATCACTCCCGGCGAAATCCTAGTTCAAGACGACCGCATCGCCGAAGTCGGTTCCACCGTCAAGCATCCGCCAGCCGCCGAAATCCTCGATCTCGGCGACACCACGCTGATGCCCGGCCTCATCGACGCTCACGTCCACCTCTTTCTTCATCCTGGCGCTGAAGATTTGCAGACCGTCGAAGAATCCGTTCCCCAGCGCACCATCACCGCCACGCTAGCCGCCCGCGCCGATCTAATGGCTGGCTTCACCGCCGAGCGCGACATGGGCACCGAAGGCGCCGGCTCAGCCGACACTGCTGTGCGTAACGCCATCAATCGCGGCGAAATTCCCGGCCCGCGCCTGCGCATCAGCGGCAACGCCATCGACATTCTCGGCGGCCACGAAGACGCCAATCATTTCAATCCCGCGCAGCACGTTCTCTCCAACGCCGATTACGCGAATAATGTCGACGAAATCGTCGCCACCATCCGCGAACAAGTCAAAGAAGGCTCCGATTTCGTCAAAATGTACGAAACGGGCCGCGACTCTCTCGTCGACGGCCATTTCATCACCCCCTACCAATTCACCGAAGCCCAACTCCGCGCCGCCGTCGAAGAAGCCGCCCGCACCGGCAAGCGCGTCGCCGTTCACGCCACTGGTGAACCCGGCGCGGGTTATGCCGCCGAAGCCGGGGTCGAATCCGTCGACCACGCCTATTACCTCAGCGACGACACCATGCGCATCATGCGTGAGAAACACATTCCCGCCGTCCCAACGTTCGCAATTGCCGAATATTTCGCCGACCACGCCGCTTCTCCCGCCGCAGCCGCACGCGAGCACCAAATGCAGGACTTTCACGCCGAACAATTTCGGCGCCAACTCGCCGCCGGCGTTCCCATGGCCGTGGGCTCCGACGTCGGCCCATTTCCCCACGGCACGCAAGCACGCGAACTCGTCCTCATGGTCCAATACGGCATGACGCCGCTCGCCGCCCTCCAAGCGGACATGCTCAACGGCGCGAAACTCCTCGGCTGGCAAGATCAAATCGGCGCTCTTAAGCCCGGCTATTTCGCCGACATCATCGCCGTCCCCGGCAATCCTCTCACCGACATCACCGCCGTTCAGAAGGTCGCCTTCGTCATGAAAGGCGGCGTCGTCTACCGCTCCAATCATCCTTAGCCTTACCGGACCTCCACAGAGTCTCGTCTCGCACTGGAATTATTCCCATCACTCGTGGGAGACTTTCTCCATGTCCGCTCCCTTTTCGATTCATGTGCTGGAACAAACCATGGGAATGAGCCAGCTCGTCTCTGTATTAGAACAAAGAGCCGCCTCTTCCGCCGCGTCCAGCGATCCGTCTTCTCGCGGCCGTCAGCTATGTGCCCAGCTCGAAGCCAGCAACATCCTCTTTTTTCCTGATACTCCGTTCGTCATTCCCCAGAACGACCGCGATTTTCTCCTCGGCCGCACGCAAACCAGTTCCGCTCTTCACAAAAACATCGCCTATCGTCCCGTCGAAGACCGCATCACCGGTCTCGCAAAATCCGAACAAGAAGAAGCCGCGCGCCTTCGTCTCATCCTCAAGAATTATTCCCGAAGCGCCGAAAAATTTCTCGCGCAACTCCTCACCCCCTACGCTGGAAAATGGAAACTCGATTTCGCCAGCTTCCGCCCTCTCGAAGAGCGCGGCCGTCCCGCGCGTCTCCACGCCCGCAACGATCTCCCGCACTTCGACGCTTTTCCCACGCGCCCCACCAATGGCGACCGCATCCTGCGCTTCTTCACGAACATCAATCCCGCGCAAAGCCGCGTCTGGAACACCTCCCAAACCTTCGAAGCCATTGGCCCAGATTTCGCAAAGACCATTGGCCTCCCCGGCCCGCGTAGCACAAATCCGCTGGCCCGCGGTTTCCGAAATCTCGCCGCCGGCCTCCACCTTCCCGGCTCCCATCGTTCCCCCTACGACGATTTTATGCACCGTTGCCACAACGTCATGAAAGAAGACGCGCGCTTCCGCGAATCCTGCCCCAAGCAGCGTTGGGAATTTCCTCCCAATTCCAGTTGGATGGTTTTCACAGACAGCGTCAGCCACGCCGTCCTCGAAGGCCAATACGCCCTCGAGCAAACTTTCATCGTCTCGCGCTCAGCCATGGTCGAGCCGCAACGCTCCCCCATCGCCATTCTCGAAAAACTCGCCGGCCACCCTCTCTCAAACTAATCGCGTGCTCCGCGATTTGGCGATTCTTCAAGTCCTGCGCTACGATTGCCCGCGCTAGACTAAGAGGTACGCCGAAATGTCCGCATTTTCAGCGGCGCTTGCCGCTCTCGTCATCAGCCTGACGCTGTCTCAACCAGGAGATGTTCAGTCGCCTCCAAAAATAGTTCATGAAAGTGGCTTCATTGTGATAGGAATCTCCGCCCGGACTTCAAACGCCAAGGAAAGCTCCGGTCAAGGCGTCATCGGTGAACAATGGACGCGCTTCTTGAAAGACGGCCTTCTCAACAAAATTCCCAATAAAGTCGATAGAAACATCCTCGCCGTCTATACGGATTATGAAAGCGACGCGAACGGCCCCTACACCTACATCCTAGGCGCGAGGGTGAGTTCAACCGATGACATCCCTCCAGGAATGATTTCCACGAAGGTTCCCTCCGGACGATACGCTGTCTTCACTTCCGAAAAAGGTCCCGTCGAAAGGGTAGTTCCTGGCACCTGGCGCCGCATTTGGACCGTCCCCAAATCTTCCCCCGGCGGAAACCGCGCCTACCTCGCCGATTTTGAACTCTACGATCAGCGCACAGCCGATCCCCAGAACTCTCAGGTCGACATCTATATCGGTATCAATTAGCCCGCCGGCTCAGCCGAGCGCGCGCCTCGAGCCGGCCATATTTTCCGCCGTCTTTCCCTGTCGAATTGTTTACTATGTTTCAATCGGCCGCGCACGCCGTTCCGCGTCTGCAAAGCATTTCATACAAATTCGCCCGTATCTCGCGCTCGACTCCAGCATCTAAACTTTGTCACAGGCCGGTTCGCTGGCGGAGACTTGGATTCGTTTGGAAAAGCTTAAATCACTCTCCACTTTTCCCTCGGCGCCGCCGATTCTTTGACGGAGATGAAATGGCCCTATTTGAAAGCATCCTCTTTCCGGTGGATTTCTCGCCTTCCTGCGTCGCCATGGCTCCTTACGTGAAAAGAGCCGCCGCTCTTTTCGGCGCCGAAGTGTCCTTGCTTCACATCGTGGATCTCAATAGCTATAACGGCTTCGAACTTTATATCCGCCCCCCTTCCGAAGTTTCCGACGAGCATCGAACCGTGGGCCGCGAGAAGCTCGAGGCCTTCCTCGCGCGCGAGTTTCCTCCAGCCGAACATCCCAGAATTCTCGCTGCGGGCGACGCAGCCACGCAGATCGCTCGCGTCGCCAAAGATGCCCCCTTCGATCTCATCATCATGCCCACCCACGCCGGCTCGTTCCGCCAAATGTTGCTCGGCTCAACGACCGCGAAAGTCCTCAATGACGCCGGCTGCCCGGTCATGACCAGCCGTCACGCCGAAACCATCGCCCCCAGGCCTTTCGAACATCGCGAATGGCTGTGCGCGATTGACTTGAGTCCCGATTCCGAAAGAGTGCTGCGCATCGCCAAGGACGCGGCCGCGCAAGTTCGCAGCCATCTCACTCTCATTCACGCGATACAAGCAGGCGATCCCCACCTCCGGGGCCAACTGGATTTGGAAGGGCCCATCCACTCGGCTGCAAGGCAGTTAACTAGCCAGCGCATCGCCGATCTTCAGCGCAAAGTTGGTTCGGATTTTCCGGTCCGCATTGCGTTCGGCTCCGTGAAAGCCGCGCTCCTTGAAGCCGCTCGCGAGTCCGACGCCGACGCCCTCATCATCGGCAGAAGTCCGCAGCTCGATTCTAATGGCCGCTTGCGCGACCTAACCTACACCATAGTCCGCGATTCGCCTTTTCCAGTCCTCAGCGTCTGACGCCCGAATTTAGGACACCACGTCCTATCCATTTCATTCCCCAGAGCGTGGTAGTATGGCAGCCAATCGAGAACAGCCAGTCCAAGCTCCATCAGAGGGCTAAGGAATGTCTCAACTAGAATCCGCGCAGGCGCCGCTGACAGCTTCCGCGCCAGACTCCGCCTCCGCCGTCCCAGCCACCGCGGTTACTTCGCGCCACTCCGCTCTCGTGCGCCTCACTCACTGGATCACCACTCTCTGTTTTCTCGCCCTCCTAGTCACCGGCGCCGAAATCGTAATCTCCCACCCACGCTTCTACTGGGGCGAAACCGGCAACGTTTTAACCACGCCCTTGTTCAAGCTCCACATTCCCTCGTCGAGAAATTTAGTCCCCACCGGCTACGGCTACGTTCTTCCCGATCAAAACGGCTGGAGCCGCTATCTCCACTTTCAAGCCGCCTGGATTGCCGTCCTAACCGGCCTCCTCTACGCCATCTTCGGTCTCCTCACTGGACACTTCCGCAAAAACCTGCTCCCCAGCAAAGCCGATCTTTCTCTGAGCGCGCTCTCAACCTCCATCCTTAACCATCTCCGCTTCAAGCGTCCTAGCGAGTCAGAAGCTTTCTCCTACAACGTCCTCCAGCGCCTAGCCTACCTTTTCGTCATCTTCATCCTCTTTCCGTTAGTCATCTGGACGGGCCTCGCCATGTCCCCCGCCTTCGTCTCCGCCTTTCCCGCCACTGTCACTCTCCTCGGCGGCCGTCAATCCGCCCGCACGCTTCATTTCTTCGTCTCGGTTGCTCTCGTCCTCTTCCTTCTCGTCCACGTCGTCATGATATTCGTTGCTGGCTTCTGGCCTCGTATGCGAGCGATGATCACCGGCCGCGCCGGCACGCCAATGGAGCGCACATGAAAAATTTCTCCCGCCGCAAACTAATCTTCACCGGCCTCGCCGCCACCGCAGGCGCAGCCGGCCTCGGCGTAGCTGCGCGCCTCGCCCAAAAATACGGCCTCGTCCCCCCCGACCACGGCGGCATCTACGGCCTTGGCGAAACGCTCACTTACGCTTCCCAGCGCCTCATCACCCGGCACTCGCTGGCCCGCGAATTTTCCCGCAGCTACATTTCAAATCCGCCGCTCGCCAACGAAATGCCGCCCCTCACCGACGCCTTCAAGCGCCTCCAAGCTGGTGACTTCGCCGACTGGCGTCTCACCGTCGACGGCCTCGTCGATCGCCCCGCCTCTTTTTCACTCGCCCAGCTCAAGAGCTACCCCTCTCGCAGCCAGATTACCGGTCTCTCCTGTGAGGAAGGCTGGACCTATATCGCCGAGTGGATCGGCGTCCCTCTCTCTCACGTCCTTGACCTCGCCGGCGTCCAGCCGCACGCCCGCTACGTCGTCTATTTCTCCATCGATCCCGACTGGTGGGAAAGCATCGACATGGCCGACGCCCTTCATCCCCAAACTTTTCTAGCCTACGGCATGAACGGCGGTGAACTTCCCGTCGGCAACGGCGGCCCGCTTCGCCTCCGCCTCCCCCGCCAGCTCGGCTACAAGAGCGTGAAATTCATCACTCACCTCACCGTCACCGATAATCTAAAAAAATTCGGCAAAGGTCTCGGTTCCGCCGCCCCAGAAGGAGGCTACGCCTGGTACGCCGGCATCTGATGAGTTCTTTTCAACGCAGGTGCGCATCCCCATCGCGAATCCTCGGCCCACGCTCAACCGCCGCAAATCTCCAAATTTGCACCACGAACGTTCCAAGAGGCCCAAGTTGAGATCTCGAAAACGATCTTTCTTAATTTCATTCTTGTTGCTGGCCGCCATCCCATCCCCCGCCCAGCCACTCCGCAAAGTCATCATCGACCAGGACTGCTCCGGCCCCGGCGGCAGCAATATGCAAACGCTGCTCACGTTAATTCAATCCCCCCAAGTGCAAGTCCTCGGCATCACCGTCGCCAGCGGCAATCAATGGCGCGACGAAGAAGTCGCCCACACTCTCCGCCTCCTCGAGCTCATCGGCCGCACCGATATTCCTGTCCTTCCCGGCGCCGTTTTTCCGCTCGTCCATCGCCGCAAAGAAGCTCTCCTCTGGCAGGCCCGCTATGGCAAAGTCGCCTTCGCCGGCGCCTGGGATGATCGCTGGTGGCACGAACACGACGTCATCCTTCCGCTCCTCGAAGGCCAGCCCACCACCAAGCCCGCCGACGAAGACGCCGCTCACTTTCTCATTCGCATGGTTCACAAGTATCCCCATGAAGTCACCATCTACGAAGGCGCTCCCATGACCAACCTCGCCCTCGCCAACGCTATCGATCCCCATTTCGCCGAACTTGCCGCTGGCCTCGTCTTCATGGGCGGCAGCCTCAGCCCGCAAACCGACGACCCCGAATTCATCAGCGCCCCGCGCCACGAATTTAATTTCTGGTTCGATCCCGAAGCCGCCAAAGCCGTCCTCGAAGCCCCCTGGAAAAAAATCGTCTGCACCCCGGTCGACATCTCCGTCAAAACCCGCTTCACCAGCGAAATGCTCGCCGAAATCGCCAAAAGCAGCAGCCCCGCCGCCCAATACGTCGTCAAATATTTCATGAAAGACCAGGGCGGTTCCTACATGTGGGACGAACTAGCCGCCGCCGCGTGGCTCGACCCCACCCTCATCACCAAAACCATCACCCGCTACATGAGCGTCGACATCAGCCACGGCCCCGCCTACGGCAACACCCTCACCTGGGTCGACAAAGACAACCCCAGCCTAGGCGCCCAACCCGTCGAAATCCAAATGGATCTCGATCTCCCCAGATTCAACAAAATGTTCGTCGATTTAATGAAGGCTCCCACCCCGCAACCCCATTGAGCCGCGCACCCGCATCATCTACCGACACGGATTGCTCGTAATCCGTCCAGAACCGAAACCAAGCGCGATGATCGCCCCCTGTTACCGGGCCTCCGGAGAACTAATACGCGCTTGTCCGGTTACCGCCTCCATCAGGACTTGGCCGGGGAGTCTGTTCTATACTCCCCGATAAGCTCGCCTGTGGTGCGCTAGTACAAGGCGGCACCATCCGGCGGACGCACGCTTGAATGGCGCTCTATGAAAGCGATTGTACGCACACAATACGGATCACTCGAAGTGCTCCAGTTCGTAGAGGTAGCAACGCCTACTCCGGCGGACAAGGAGGTATTGATCAAGCTTTGCGCGGCCTCGGTAAATCCACTGGATTTGTTTTTGATGAAAGGTGCGCCGTGGAACCGCGTGATTCCGGGAATGCGCACGCCAAAATGCAAGGTCCTCGGCTGCGATATTGCCGGGCGAGTGGAAGCGATTGGCAGCGACGTGAAGCAATTTCAGCCAGGTGATGAGGTGTTCGGGGTAACCGGTTTCCAAGGCAACGGGTTCGCCGAATATGTATGTGCCATTGAAAACAAAGTGGCGCTAAAGCCGGCCAACCTTTCGTTTGAGGAAGCGGCAGCAGTACCGATCGCGGCAAGCACCGCCCTGCAGGGTCTTCGCGACAAGGGAAGGATCCAGCCAGGTCGCAAGGTCTTGATTGAAGGCGCGTCCGGCGGTGTCGGTACATTTGCGGTGCAGATAGCCAAAGCCTTAGGTGCGGAAGTTACTGCGGTGTGCAGCACGAGAAATGTTGACACGGCACGATCGCTTGGCGCAGTCCATGTCCTTGATTACACCCAGGTGGATTTCGCGCGGAGCGGGCAGCGTTACGATCTGATCCTGGCGGCGAACGCTCATCATTCGATCTCGGATTACCGGCATACGCTGAATCATAACGGCATTTATGTCGCGGCCGGAGGCTCTGTGGTGCGGATTCTCCAAGCTTTCCTGCTTGGACCATTACTGTCACGGATTGGGCATCAGAAGCTGGGTTTCTTCCTGGCAAATATAAACCAGAAGGATTTAATTTGTCTCAGGGATCTTCTGGAAGCCGGCAAAGTTGTGCCAGTCATCGATAGGCGTTACCCGTTGAGCGACGCGGCGGAAGCTCTCCGTTATCTCGCAGAAGGGCATGCGCAAGGGAAAGTCGTATTAACCGTCTAACACCAGGCGCGATTCATAGCAATAGCACGCTGCTAAGTCGCTCCACCGGACGTGTGGTTCAGGATCGTTTTCATTTGATCCGGTTACCGCGTTTAATTAGGTCTAGTTCACACCGAGTGCCCCACTCGCAGCCTTGTGTATGCTAACCGCCGGCGACGAGCCATCGATTCACGAACTACAGCATGTCCACTGGAATTGTCTCCTCGTGAAAATTCTGGCCTTCGAACCGGCCACAAAAAGCAACTTTCCGAGTAACACCGTCCACCCGCTCATCTTCGAGTCTGATGATAGTGAAATCTTTGCCGCCAGACTTTTGCCGAACAGCATCTCCGCGTCTGCAATCGATGTTCATTGAGTCCCCCTGGGATTCGTTGATAGATGCCTAAGCCATTGAGCGAATCGCGCTCGGTATTCTTGTCGCATCGCCACAAACTTTACACCCATACCTTCTTTGGGCCTGCTCCGTAGCACGATGGCGCGCGCACGCACCTCCCCTGTCGGCACATCAAGCAACAACTGGATGGAAGTTCCCGGCGGAGGCGGCTCACTAACGCGAATGTACAACCCACCCAATCCGAGATTATCCATTGAGGAGACCATTCTCTTGCGGGCTGTCTGCCAGGCCAATATCTTCCCTTTGGGACAGGTGAGACGGGGGTAGCGACGAAGGTCGTTCGTAGTCATCATTGCTGCTAAAATCCCTGCTGACGTCACCTGATCCCGGCGAATCCTCCCTGGCGTCAGCAACAAGAGCGCGCCCAGAAGATTCAGGGAAACGACAAGTACTCGCAAGAGATGCTCTCACAGAGTCATTGCGTCGAACAGTTCAGTACAGCACATAAATTTCCTAGGACCGGCCCCTGAGTCCCGCTAAGCCGTGCGTTACCGGACTAGTGTCCTGGCCGCAACAAACGCGATTCGGGGAGGTTGTCCGCTGCCAATCCCTAATCCTGGACGGAGTGCTGGCAACCACGACTCATATAGGATGCCTTCCTTCGAGACTTCAAGCGCCGGTCCCCAACCCAGGTCGGTTTCCTCGAAAAACTCCCGATCAAAATTCTCACAAATCGTCTCAACGCACGTTGCCTGCCACTTTTTTCCGCGCTTACTTCTTTCTTTTCTTCTCTTTGCCCCGCCGGAGACCCCCAAGTACCATGCTTCGCCGTTCGAAACTAGTACCACTAAGTTAGCTATTGACAGATTACATTTTCCATGCTATCCTTCCACGTGAAAATCGCACTCCCCCTGTCGAACCCCAGCCAAGCGCCTTCCGCTCTGCAACCCTTCACTCATCTTCCAGAAGTGCAAAGGTTAACTCCTTCATTTTCAAACTCTTGCGCACTCTTTTGCCATGCGCGTTCCACTAACTCTTTCAAATTCAATATCTTCCGCACTCTTTCGCAAAAACACCCGGGGTATGTGCCCCTTCGCTTCAGATTCTGCAACCATCTCCGTTCCTCCAGCCGTTCACAACGACCGTCGCCCGACAGCCGTCGCCGTCAAACCTGCCGACCAACTCCCCTCTTCCACCAGTCATCCTCCCCATCTCACCAGTCACCGCACCTTCCCGCCTCAACCCACCTGGCGTATAGTGGCACTCTCGATGGTTTACTTCGACAGCGGCGGCGCATCCCCGGAAGCTCCAACCTCTGGCTTTTTCGCCCGCACCCTTTTCAACAGCGATCACAAAGCCATCGGCCTGCGCTACCTCTGGCTCGCCCTCGGCAGCGTTCTCCTCGGCATGTTTCTTTCCCTCCTGATGCGCATCCATCTCGTCTGGCCCGCCGTGCAAATTCCATTTCTCTCCGGATTCGGCGCCACGCCGGACCGCTACGCTGCCTTAACCATGCTTCACGGCTCCCTGATGGTCTTTTTCGTCCTCACTACGGCGCCCCAAGCCGGTTTCGGCAACTATTTCCTTCCTCTCCAAATCGGCGCAAGCGAAATGGCCTTCCCCGCTCTGAATCTCTTTTCTTTATGGGCGACAGTCGCCTCACTCGCGGGAATCACCGCCGCGTTTTTTGTTCGGCCGACCGTGGGATTCACACTTTGGACCGCCAGCGTCGCCCTCTTCTGCCTCGCCGCTCTTCTCACCTCGATCAATTTCACCGTAACCACACTCGACCTCCGCGCCAAAGGCATGACATTGCCGCGCATGCCGCTCACCGTTTGGGCCTGGCTCATCAACGCCATTCTCGGCATGTTGATTTTCAGCATCCTACTCGCCGCCTGCGCGTTTCTCCTTTCGGATCGTCTCCTCGCCTCGCAATTTTTCTCGCCGCTCGCATTTCTCGCCCAGCAGCCGGCATCCATCGCGCAATCCACGCTGCTCTCTCTCTGGCAGCGCCTCTTCTGGTTTTTCGCCCAAGCCGAAGTCTACGTGGCCATCCTCCCTTGCTTCGGAATCGTCTCGCATCTACTCTCCAATTTTTCTCGCAAGCCTGTTTGGGCCGAACGCGCCGCCGTTCTCGCTCTCTGCGCCGTCGGCCTCTTTGGCTTTTGCATCTGGGGCCAGCACATGTTTTCCAGCGGCCTCAACCCCTGGTCGCCGCTCGTCTTTTCGCTGCTCGCCTCTTCTCTCGGCATTCCCGCCTGTGTTCTTTTGCTCAGTTGGTTCGGCACGCTCTGGAACGCCAAAATCCAGCTCAACACCGCCATGCTTTTTGCTCTCGGCTTCGTCTCTCTTTTCCTTTCCGGCGGCGTCTCCGGACTGTTCCTCGCCCGCAACGATTTCGGCGCCGTTTCCGTGAGCGACGATTTTGTCACCGGCCATTTTCACCTCGTCATGGGCGTCGCCGCCACGTTTGCGATTCTCGCCGCCCTATTTTTCTGGTTTCCAAAGATGTTTGCCCGCCGCCTCAACGAAACGCTCGGCAAACTCCATTTCTGGCTCACCTTCGCCGGCGTCTACTGCGTTTTCATGCCCATGCATTGGCTAGGCCTCATGGCCCACTCGCACTCTCCGAGCGGCGACCTCGCATCCGTCGTTCCGCTGGCTACATCATTATTATGCGCATCCCTGGGCGCATCCCTACGCGCCGTTGTCACCGTCGCGACGATTGTCACCGTCGCCGCGCAAGCTCTCTTTCTCTACAATTTTGTCTGGGCGCTCTGGCGCGGCGCAGAAACCGAAGACCGCAATCCCTGGCGCTCCACTACGCTCGAGTGGACTGTTTCTTCTCCGCCGCCTCCCAGCAATTTTGCCGCCGGCGAGCCAATGATTTATCGTGGAGCCTACGAATTTGGCGCTCAATCCGGCTCGGCAGCCGTGGAAGATTTCGTCCCGCAAAATATCGCTTCCACTTCTTCCGAGCTGGCTTCGCGAAGAAATCCGGCGGCGCCTGCGGGCGCCAAGGAAAGCTAGGAAAGGCTTAAATGTCGGGCACAACCATCGTCGAAGACATCGAGCTCATCATCGAAGACATTGGTGGTGGCGGAGGAGGTAAGCGTCCGCCCGCGGGCGGCGACGACGGCGGCGACAGCGGTAAACAGCGCAGGCCGAATGTGCCGCCCTCGCGCCGCTACGCCACCGCCATCCTGATGATCATGGTCTCCATCTTCATGTTTTTCATGGCCATGGTCAGCGCCTTCATTTTTCTGCGCGCCACGAATCATAACTGGATCCCGCTCCATCTTCCTTCCATTGTTTGGTTCAACACGATTGTTTTACTTTCGAGCAGCGTGGTCATCGAGGCGGCGCGCCGCCGCCTATCCTTTGGAGAGGTCCACCAGTTTCGCAAAATCTGGATGGGGCCACCGCTCTCGGCGTCCTCTTTCTGATTGGCCAGCTTATCGCCTGGCGCCAGCTTGTCGTCGAAGGTCTCTACGTCTCCACGAATCAAGCCAGCAGCTTCTTCTACATTTTCACCGCGCTCCACGGGCTGCATCTTCTCGGCGGCATCTGTGCCTTGTTCTATGTGGCCTTCCGTAAATTTGAAAAGACCAAGCTCTCGCAATCCGTCGCCGCCGAAGTCGCTTCCTATTATTGGCACTTCCTGGATGGCCTCTGGATTTTCCTTCTCGCTCTTCTTTATTTCGGCAAGTGAATGGACGATCCAGCTCAATGACCGCGCCAACACAAACCACAACCTCTTTCGAGCCGGTGCCGCAACTCGATCTCGCCGCGCAATACGCCGCGATCGGCCATGAAATTCGCGCCGCGGTCGAAAAAGTCCTGGCCTCGCAACAATTTATTCTGGGAAGCGAAGGTGCCGCGCTCGAAACGGAAATCGCGCAGCTCTGCGGCGCCGCTCACGGAATCGGTGTCGCCTCGGGAACCGAGGCGCTGATTCTCGCGTTGCGCGCCTGCGGCGTTCAGGCTGGTGACGAAGTCATCATTCCGCCTTTCACTTTTGTAGCCACAGGCAGCGCGGTCAGCGCCATTGGCGCAAAACCCGTTTTCGCCGAATTCGCCCGGACACTTACAATCTCGATTCTTTCGATCTCGCGCGGCGCACCACATCAAAAACGAGAGCCATCATCGCCGTCCATTTGTACGGCCTCTCCGCCGACATGGACCCGATTCTGAATTATGCGCGCGAAAGAAATTTGCGCGTGATCGAGGACAACGCGCAATCCATCGGCGCAACGTACAAGGGACATAAGACCGGCTCGCTGGGTGACGCCGCCTGCCTGAGTTTTTATCCCACAAAAAATCTCGGCGCGTATGGCGACGCCGGAATGATCGTCACGAATTCAAGCGAGCTAGCCGCGCGGCTGCGAAACTTGCGCAATCACGGCCAATCTGCCAAATACGTCAGCAGCGAAGCTGGATGGAACAGCCGCCTCGATGAAATTCAGGCCGCCATTCTTCGCGTGAAGCTGCGCCACTTGCCGGAATGGCAGCGGGCCCGCCAAGCGCACGCGGCAGCGTACTCGAAATTGCTGCTCGGTATCCCCGGAATTGCGCCGCCGCTCATCCCCGAAAATTACGCACATGTTTTTCATCAATATACGATTCGCGTCGAGCGGCGCGATGCGCTGCAGCAAGTTCTGGCCTCGCGAAACATCGGCAGTTCGGTCTACTATCCCGTCCCCCTCCATTTGCAGCCGCTTTACGCTTCGCTCGGCCACAAGCCCGGCGATTTTCCGCACGCCGAGCACGCTGCGAAAGAAGTCATTTCGCTGCCCATGTATCCTGAACTCCGTGCCGAACAATTCACGCGCGTCGCGGAAACCGTCGCGGAATTCGTCACCGCCGAACATCGCCGTGATGCAACTCCAATCAGTCGCGACTGATGTCTACGAAAGGAATGTTTGCCAAGCGAACCAACTGGAACCTCGAAACAAATCGTCTGAGCGCCGCGCTCGAAGCGCACCGCGGCGGCAGGCAAACCGCTAATCGATTTGACGGTGTCGAATCCGACAGAGTGCGGTTTCGCAGTATGACGAAAAAGCGATCCTCTGCCGCGCTTCAAAATCCCGCAGCGCTGAAATACGAGCCGAATCCGCGCGGCCTCGAAGTTGCCCGAAACGCGGTCGCGCAGTATTACGCCGAGCATTGCGCCGCAGTTTCGTTGAACGATATTTTTCTGACGACCAGCACCAGCGAAGCGTACTCGTTTATATTCCGAACGCTCTGCGATCCCGCCGACGAGCTTTTAATTCCTGAGCCGAGCTATCCGTTGTTCGAGCTTCTGGCGGATATTCAAGATGTCCGGCTCGTGCGTTATCCGCTGCTTTACGATCATGGATGGCAGATAGACTTTCACACTCTGGAGCAGGCCATCACGCCACGGACGCGTGGAGTGATCGTCGTGCATCCCAACAATCCCACCGGCCATTTTTGCAAGCCTCACGAAATGCAAAAGTTGAACGAGATTTGCGCCGCGCGCGAAATCGCAATTATTGCCGACGAGGTTTTTCTTGATTTTGCGCTGAAAGAAAAGCTCCCAGCAACGTTCGCAGCGAACTCTGGTGCGCTGACATTTACTCTGAGTGGCCTCTCGAAGATTTGTGGATTACCGCAAATGAAAGCGGCATGGCTCATCGCGAGCGGCGCGGAGCCGTGCAAATCGGAAGCGCTGGCGCGCCTCGAAGTCATCGCGGATACCTATCTTTCGATGAATGCTCCAATTCAGTGGGCCTTGCCGACCTTACTGGGTCAGCGTCACGCGTTTCAAATACAGTTGATGGCGCGTGTGCGCGAAAATCTTGCAGAATTGGACAAGCAATTGGTGGGACAGAAGTTCTGCAGCCGACTGGAAGTGGAGGGCGGCTGGAACGCGATCATGCAAGTGCCGGCGACGCGCACCGACGATGACCTTGCGCTCGAACTCCTCGCCACAAAAGGTGTGTACGTCCACCCC
>CAWJJR010000027.1:0-231609 GCA_963843265.1 uncultured Acidobacteriota bacterium
GGTTAGGTTGGTAGGGGCGGTGGGGATCGAACCCACGACCTTCGGCTTAAAAGGCCGCTGCTCTACCACTGAGCTACGCCCCTAAAATGGTTACTGCATAACAACTTGCGAGGTGGTCGACTCTGGATCGTTCTCGCCGGTGGCTCTTGCTCCAAGCAGCGACACCACGTCATGCAGCTTGTTCGGACCCTGATGCGCTTACCGTCTCTTCATCGTCAAACTCTTATGCCCCGACAAACCCGCAATATCTTCCACTGGAGCGCCGTTTCATTCTTAAACGGCTCCGAAATGTATATCGCAACTCGTGCCAACGACAATTCTTGATCCCCGGTTAAATCACCGCATCGTCGAACCATTGGCGTCCGTTTTCGAGGGGTTCGGCGGTCTTCGCCGACTGAAAAACAGTCCCCTAGCATCGCCCCTGCCGTGCACGAGTTCCAAAGCGGCCATAACAACATCAGTTAGCGGGACGTGTTCGGGTTCTTCGTTCTTCGTCCGCGGAATGTTCAACATCCGACTTCTAAAGTCTACCATGTCCCAGGTCAGACTGTACCGACTGCTCTTCTGCAAGCCCGTGTGGATCGCGATATCCAACTTGGCAAGGTCCGAGGGCCATTTCGCTTCGGAGATCTTTCGGACCATCTTTGCCACATCTTCCGTCAGAAACCAAACATAATCGTTGTCCTCGCGACCGTGCGTCCAAAGTTCTGAAACTTCCGCCCGTCCCTAGCAGTGTTCAAGCGCGAGTCGAAATGGTCACACTTGCCGATTTGAGTGCGCGAGAAGTCGGAGTGACCCACGCCTCGCCACCTTTGCCAGTCGAGCGCGAAATAGCCGGGCAAAGACCATTGACTGCTTTTCGGCGGGCGGCCTTGTAGTCCTCATGGCCCTGTAGGTCTCCGCTGTTCACGCCGAGCTACGAGGCCTCGCCTTCGACACCAGTCGCCCTTTTTTGGTCGAGGATCTACACCGTGAGATGCGCAACGTCCCGGCGATCCCCGACGATCGCGTCGCAATCCGCCAAAATACCTATGGCGGCAGGTCCTCCGGTGCAGGTTTCTTCGACTCTCAACATGCGAGCGGTCCTACACATCGCACAAATCCACCGCCTGCCGCAGCGAGGTCAAGGGATCGCGCGCAGGCACAAACTCATGTGCCACGTAACCCTGGAAGTTGGCTGCGGCAATTCCTCGCATCACGCCGTCCCACTGCACTTCCTGCGTGTTGTCAAGCTCATGCCGCCCCGGCACTCCGCCGGTATGAAAATGTCCAAGCCACTGGATATTCTGCTGGATAGTGCGAATCAGGTCGCCCTCCATGATCTGCATGTGGTAGATGTCATAGAGCAGTTTCACGCGGGGCGAATTTACGGCTTGAACCACTTGCACTCCCCATGCGGTGTGGTCGCACATGTAATCTTTGTGGTTGACCTTGCTGTTCAACAATTCCATGCAGATGGTGACACCGTGGTCTTCGGCAATTTTCCTCACGCGGTTGAGCCCCGCGATTGTATTTTTCGCGCCCTCCTCGTCGGACATTCCGGCGCGGTTTCCTGAAAACGTGATCACATTGGGGACGCCCGCCTTGGCGGCGAGCGGAATATATTTGCGAAAACCTTCTTCGATTCTTGCGTGATTTTCGACGCGGTTCAGCGCGCTAGGAATCTCGCCGCCGCCGGCATAGCCCATGGTGCAAACGAGTCCATGGCGCGCAGGCACTTCGTATTCGTCCGGATTCAGCAGATCGACGCCCTTCAAACCAATCTTCGCCGCATAAGCACAGAGGTCGTCCAACGGTATTTTCTCGTAGCACCA
Organism: uncultured Acidobacteriota bacterium; assembly: GCA_963843265.1. Classification (GTDB taxonomy): domain Bacteria; phylum Acidobacteriota; class Terriglobia; order Acidiferrales; family UBA7541; genus Acidiferrum. Next base: position 1,815 of record CAWJJR010000027.1, read on the forward strand.
ACGCGAGACGGATTGTTTGATTTGTCCTTTTCGCGGAATGGGAGCATCTTGCTCCGGCCACGACTTCGGCGGGATAGCAGCCATAGTCACTCCCGAAAAAGCGGTTTTCAAAATCGAACGGCGCGAAAGTTTAGTCATGAAAATTCATCCAATCGCCTTAGGCGAGAGCCAGCTTCAGTGTAGTGACTGAAGCCGCAGGGAAAGTATGTCGCAAGACTCTCGATCCAGCTTCTAGAGTGCTCGTTTGCGGCTTCACTGCGTCTCTTTGCTCAAAGGTGTTGTGCGCATGGATATCCGGATTGGTGAGCGTAATAGCCGTTCCGGATTTCATGCTGGCGCCGCGCACGGCAATTTCCGCTTCCGTCGCGTTGCTCGCATCCGGATTCACAACGGTAAGCACCAATTCCTTTTCGTGAAGCGACGCGGATCCGTTCAACCCCCGAAACGTAGCAGGCTTGTCGTCCCGCTCGTAGTGAATCAACGACGCAGAAAAAATCGTCCGCAAAGACTGGCCGCCCTGGTGGCCAGCGTACATCCCAAACACATGGCCTACCGGCGTGACGCAAAACTTGTCCTCATGCGCTAGATACAGGCTGTTCAGGCAATTAATCAGCTGAGCGCAGTTGGCCATGGCGATCTTTTCGGGATGACGGTGGAACAAATCCAAAGTCATCCCGCTGAACACGGCATCACGCAGCGTGGGCATCTGTTCCAATTGATCGCCCGGCGTCAGTTCGCTCCCCGGCTTGTACCACGGGCCCCATTCGTCCACCACCAATTTCACGAGGTGCTCGCGATCGATTTCCCCCAACACCTGCCAGTGCCCTTCGATCAGAGACTCCATCCGCTCGCCTTCGCGCAGCAACTCGTACCAATCCACCACGTCAAATTTCAGCGCGTCCCCTTTTCCCTGCACCCAATCCGTAGTGCGCCCGCGGCTGAGATTCCACGTGTAGTAATGCAACGCCCATCCATAAAGCGAATGCAGCCGCCCCTTTCCTGGGCGAACCAATTCTTCAAAGAATTCACGCGTCCAATTCCAATCATCTGTATTCGGGCCGGAGCCGATGAACGACAGCTTTTGTCCATATCGCGGTACCCACTCCGTGTACCGCCGGAATTCCACTGCGTACTCCTGCGCCGTAAAATTTCCGCCGCAACCCCACGATTCATTTCCCACGCCCCAGAAACGCACTCCGAAAGGCTCCGGGAATCCGGCCGCAGCGCGCTCCTCCGCCAAGGTGGTGCTTCCCGCCGGAGAATTGCAGTATTCCACCCAGCGGTAAAACTCCTCCGCGGGGAGACTGCGGACGTTCGCGGCGAGATACGCTTCGCACCCGATCAGCTTGCAGAAGCGCGCAAATTCGTTCGTGCCAAAACGATTGGTTTCGTACTTGTGATTCGCGGGCGCGTCGCTGGACGCCGAATCGGCCCAGAAATTTGTGCGCGTCGGCCGTTGGGCCGCCGGCCCAATTCCGTCGCGCCAATCGTAACTATCCGCAAAGCATCCGCCGGGATAGCGAACCACCGGCGCTTTAATTTTGCGCATTTCGTCGACGAGTTCTTTGCGTATACCATCGACATTCGGAACTTTCGAGTTCTCTCCGACCCAAATCCCGTCGTAAATCACGCCGCCGAGATGTTCCGTGAAATGGCCATAAATATTCTGCGAGATGGTTCCCAGCGGCTCCTCGAGCAGCACTTCAATTCGAGCATCCGCGGAACCCGCGTCGCTCGCGCCGAAAAACGGCGAGTTCTTCATTAGAAACAGCCCGCCGGCTGCGGGGAGCGAGTTGTGAAGAAAAGTTCGGCGTCCCAACATTTTATGCACCTCGAACCAACGCTCTACGTCGCCTCAGAGCCAGCTTGCAGTGCGGAGTGGAGCGCTCAACTGGAGTTGCCGCCCAGTTTATGGGCATTCTGCTCGGCTCCCGATTATTTTTTACGTTCTTCAGGTAATCCACGAAAGCAACTTCTGAAGATCGGTTGCCGAGGTCGATTGTGTCCCTTGTGGTGTCGCGGGCCCGATGATCAACGCCTCGTTGTGGTCTTCAAACCACACCAGGAATGAGGATTGGTCTGCTCCTGTCAGCCTCTGCTGGTTCAGCCAGTTGTAGTACGCTCCCATATCTGCATCCACGAGCGAGCCCATGGGATCCAGTTCCGCACGGTCGTCGGACCCCGCAAGCATCTCGTTCATCGGCTTCTGCCGCTGCCGCGGAGCAAAACGAACCAGTAGCGTGAGCGGCTGCGCGCGCCGCAGCGCTTCGCGCGCCGCCCATTGCGCGAAAGTTGTGCTGAATATCTGCGTGCCTGAGCCCTCCGTCAGCAACTTGACTTGGAAGCGACCCAACACTGCGTCCCCTGACTTGCCGCTCCCACCCTCCGCCGCCGGCTGTGGACCGCTTTCCATGCCGAGATCCTCAGGGCGAAGTTGCGCCAGCAGCGTCCGCAATGTCTCGGGCCCCATCCCCGGCCGGGCGATTTCTGTTCGGATCTTGCCCGACAGCACAGCCCGCGCAGGTCCGAGCGCGTGATAAGAGACGCACGTCAACCCCGGATCGTGGTCCGCGAATTGTCCTCCATCGATATACCAGTGGCCGTATTCGACAGGATGCGCTTTGGCTCGAGCACCGACAGCATCCAGCAGAATTTTCAATCCATTCTCAGCCTGAACATTGCCGAAGTACGCGCCTTGCGGCCGCAGCTTGCGAAACAGCGGTTCTCCCCGTTTGGCCACGCCTTGGCCGATGACGGCAATTCCCAGCCTCGGCACCGTCGGCGGTTCCGGCGGCACGGCCACACGCAAGCGCTCTGCATACGCAAGCGCCGCCGTTCGAAAAGCGTCTAGTTGGTGCGTCGTCCATAAATAGGCCGAGAGTTGCTCGACAAATTGCGCCGGCGCATTCACCCAATCCGACTTTTCCAGATCCGCGGATATCTGGATGGCTGCGAATCCCTGGAACCATTCCCTGGTCTGTTCCGCCGAAAGCGAGTTCAGATTGGCCAGTTCCCTTTCCAGCGCTCTGCGCTCGACGGGAAACTTGAAATCGTATTCGATGGCTTCGCGCAGCATGCTAGGCAAGAAACTGAGCGGCAATCGTCTCAGCGCGTCGAGATGGCTCGCAACAAGTTTTCTTGCTTCCGGTGGATAGCCACTGAATTGTTCGGGTTTGAGGTCGCTTGGAAGCATCGAGTTACACAAGCTCAGCGATGGGCTTGCCCTGCGCAAGCGAGGCGGAAAATCCGAGGATCGACCCGATCGTCGGCACGAGATCGGTGGACTGCAGGGCACGATCGTAAACAACGCCTTCGCGAACGCCGGGCCCCATCACGAGCATCCATGTGGTGCGAGAGAGCGCGTCGCCCGTGCGATGATGCTGGAACCCGTTGCCGCCGGAGTCCTCATCCGAGTCGCGCCCAAAGTCCGGCAGGATCAAGACCGTGGTATTGCCTGCATACTCCGGCTCGCTCTGGATCGCTTTCCACAACTCGCCGCAGAGCCGGTCCGTGCGGCGAATGCCTTCGACGTACAGCGAATAGGCGCCGGCATGCGCGATATCAATGTCGTGCATGGTGATCCACAGCAAGCTTGGCGCAAGCTGCCGCATTAATTGCCGCGCAATGTAAACGGACAACTCATCCGGGCTCGAAAGCGTAAGCGCGTGCTTTTTGAAGTCGTCCACGGAGAGCTTCAAGAGCATTTCCATCTGCTGCAATTCAAATTCGCTGCCGCTCAGCTCCGGGGTAAAAAAAGGAGTCTCATAGTTGTCGCGCAGCAGGTGTTCGTAGTCCGCGCCGGCACCGGCGCTTGCCGCGGCCAGCAAATGCTTCGGCAATATCACGCGCGCGCCTAGGCCCGGTCCAAAAGAACGGTAATCGCTTTCCCCGATGCGATTGAATCCATTGCTCGGCGCGACGACCCACGCATCGGTCGAGGGGCGCTTTAATTCCTTCCGAAAGTATTCGAATGCCGTCGGATGTTGCGGCGGCAGCGACGCAAAATTGTTGATCGTTTCATAGACTCCGGTCGCCAAGCTCGCGGTCGCCACGTAGTGGCCAAGGATGCCGCGATTGACCACCTGAGTAAAAAACGAGGCTTGCGGAATCAGCTCGCGCATCATGTGCGGGATATTCTCCTGCCCCTCAGGCGCGAAAGTTTCCTGGTCGCGCGCGCCGCCGCCGAAGGTGATGACCACCACCTTCCGTTTCTTCTCTGGAATCCCGGTTCGGGCCGCCAACCCAGGGCCAAGAATGGCGCTCCCCAGCGTCAATCCGGCAGCACTGCGCAGAAAGTCCCGGCGCGAGAAAGCCTGCTGCCGGGCGAGTTCCTGGGGGCTGGCATCCGTCGCACCACCTCCAAATCTCGACGAGCCGGCCAAAATTTGCCCTGGTTTAAGCCGTGTTGGTAGCAGGTAGGTCATTGTAAATGCGATGCTTAGCGTAAACTACGCCGGGCTTACCTCGAAGTCAAGACATTGCAAACGGTCGCCTCTCGCAGGTTCATTTTGTCTGGTTCCCTGCGACCGGGGTTCCATGGGGCATAAACGGGTGCTTGACCGACTGGTTACAGACACGCCCCTTTTCCGCCACCCTTTCTGCCTCGGACCGTTCCGAGATCACGGCTTGGCGGAAGGGTTGTCCTTCGCCGAATACACAAATTGCCGAATCTCTGCCCTCTGCTTCTCGAGGTCGGCCAACTGCTGCTCGTTCATCTTCTGATAGACCTGGAATTGCGCCTGCGCGAGATCCTTTTGGCCGGTGCGCACATACGCCTGCGCCAGTCGATAGTGCGCGTCGGCGAGATTGTCATTCAATTCCAGGGCGCGCACATATTCCGGAATGGCTGCAGCGTACTGGCGCTGCCCGGAATAAAGATTGCCCAACTGCAGATGCGCTTCCGCCAGTTGGGGATCGATCTCGATGGATTTTTTCAGAAGCGTTTCGATTTGATGGAGATCGAGGCTCGGATCTTCCGCGCGCTTCCCTTTCCACAAGCTCATCGCGTAATAGTAAAGCGCTTTGGCATTGTTCGGCTGGAGCTCGGAAAATCGGCGGAAGCGCTGAATCACTTCATCGGCCTGACTGGGCGAACTATCGTAGGCTCTCGAGAGAAAAAGATAACAACTCGGATCGGAAGGATTCAGATCCGCCGCGCGGATCAAAGATTTGACGGCATCGTCATAGTTGCCGTGCGCATAGAGCGCCATTCCCAGACCGATCGCCAGCCGCGGCGAATCTGGATAGCGCTTGACGGCATCTTGGAAAACTTCGATGGCCGGCCCGAGCGTGCGATGGATCAACAGCTCGCTGCCCCAATCGAACAGGTTGCTCTCGCTCGGCTCGGCGTGCGCGGCAAGCTCGTACTCGTTGGCGGCTTCGACGAATTTCCCGTCCTGCTCTTCCACCGCGCCAAGCAAGTTGTGCAGCTCGGCTGTGTCCTTCTGTCTTAAGAGTTCGTGAATTTGTACGCGAGCATCCGCAAGATGGCCGGTGAGGAGGTACGCGAGCGACAGGTCATAGCCATTGTCGTAGGAAGTCGGGCTGATGCGCTGCGCTTGCTGCAGATAAGGAACCGCATCGCCGATCTTCTTGGATTGCGCGTAGAACTCCCCAAGATTGTGGTTCGTGTCGTAGTTTTTTGGGTCGAGCTCAGCAGCTTTTTGGAACTGTTCTCCAGCTTGCTCGAGCTCTCCCAGCCGTACGAGATTGGCGGCAAGATTGGTCCGCGCGGCAGCGGACTTCGGATTTAGCCGGACGGCCTTTTCAAGATGCGGATTCGCGGCAACGTCCTTAGATTGTGCGGAGTAGACCAAGCCAAGCAGTTCTTGGACTTCGAAATTGTCCGGAACTTTGTGAATGAGGTCCGCTAGCTGCGCGGCGGCTTCGGCGTAGTGCCCCGAATCGTATCGAGCGACGGCCGATTGGAACTCGCGATCGAGGTCCGGGTCCTGGCCGCCAAACGCAGGAAGAAGAATCGACGACGCCAGCAATATAAAACTTAATGGCCTGATAGAACGGAATCCGATGAGCACGGCGTCCCTACATTATCACCGCACGGCAAAACAGGAAAAGAGCGCGTAAAAAGGGGTTCCCCGCAGAGCGCCCTCGACGAGCACTCTGCGGGGAGGTGTGGTGCAAACTTTAGAAGTACAGCTTCAATGCGAACTGGATCTGCCGCGGATCGTAAGGATCGTCGCGCGTGGAGCCGATTTCGCCGAAGTTCGAATTGCTGCCTGTCAGGAAATTCGTCGAGCCTGAGATCGAGACGACGCCATTGCCGCCGAAACCCGGGGCGTTGAAATTCGGGTGATTGGCAATATTAAAGAACTCGGCACGGAACTGTAGGCGCACTTGCTCCTTGATCGGAATATCCTTAAAGAAGGAAATGTCCGCCCGCTTGAATCCCGGACCCGCCACCTGCGTCAAGCCACCCAAAGCGGCGGTACCGGTCAAGGAAACGCAGCCCGTGGGTGTATTGGCCTCCGGAACGCTATTAGGTCCTAGCACACAAGGCTGGGTGAATGCGCCGGGATTGCCAAACCAGCTCAAGAGTCCATTGCCGTCGGTGTGCAGCCCAAGTTTGAGTGGTTGACCGGTGAAAAGAGCACCGCATCCCGTACCTGAAGTGGCACCAGTGGGGCAACTGAGAGTAATGGGCTGGCCACCCTGGAATGTGGAACTCCAGTTCACGCTCCAACCCCCAACAAATTTATTCATAACTCCCGTCGCGTCCCCCATGAACTTCTTTCCTTGGCCGAATGGAAGTTCGTAAGTGCCGCTGAAGTGAAAGACATTTCTAATATCGAAACTCGCCAACCCATAGTCGCCCTGGATTCCGAAGCCAGGCACGCCGGGAGCGCGGTATCCGGCAAGACTTCCCCCATTAAGTAAGTCGCCGGCATCGGAGAGAGTCTTCGACCACGTGTAGGTACCCAAGAAGTTGAGCCCGTTTGCGAATTGCTTTTCGATCTTGGTTTGAAGTGAATTATAGTTGCTGCTCCCCTCGGTCGCGGCATAACTCGTGCCTCGGCCAAAAATCGGGTAAGGAATGAAAAGTTGAGGATTGAGGCTACTACCGTCCGGATTCTTCGTGGGTAAGACTTGGCTCACCTGGTTGGCGGTGTTGGGAAACACTTCTAAATGACGAGCCAGCGTACTGACATAACCGACTTGCACAGACATGGAAGGAGTCAACTGATATTGAACGGTGAGATTGCCGCCCATGGTATACGGTGTGATGTAGTTGAACTGAATTCCCAATAGTCCCAAACCGTTGGCATTGACGAGCAAAGGATCCAGAGGCGTGCATGAGAAGCCGGTCTCAAAGGTCCCTGTGTTTCCTGGGCCAGCTGTGGCGCACCCAGGAAAGGTAATGGGAGTAGTTGAATTGGGCTCGGGGAAGTTGAACTGAAACTGGAACGGATAGTTTTCTCCGATGTTTGGAGAATACCCGCGGTTTTCAAAGCCGTTATAAAACATTCCCCACCCAGCCCTGACAACCAGCTTGGAATTGACTTGATAGGCCGCGCCTAAGCGGGGCGCAAAATTCGTATTTTGCGAGTGCCCGAGGCCTCCGCCATAAGCGTTCGTGATATCTAGCTGAATGCCTTCTGCCAATAGGTCGCTGGTAAAGCTGGGAGACAAGTTGAGCGTGTTAGGCCCCTTAGGAATAATGTACAAGGGCTGACCCGTTGGAGACGATGCGGCGGGCACGAAGTTAGCTTGGTTGGAATGATGTTCGAACACCAAGCCAAAGAAGTCATAACGCACGCCGAGGGTTAGCGTAAGTTTTGGAGTAATCCTCCAATCATCGTTGGCATAACCTCCGTAGTAGTTCTTACCGTTGTCAGTCTCGGCGATGTTGGAGGCGCGAATGTCTGTGGAGCCACCCACATAATCGGGACCGCCAACCGTTGATGTAGTCGGAACCAGCAGAAATTGCGCACGCCCGGTGTTGCCTTGGTTGTTGCCGGGGATAGTTGTATAGTCCCCATTGTAGTCAAATTCTCCGCGCGACCAGGGGGGTTGCAGCGTTGAGAACTTAACGTGCTGAAACTCAAAGCCCATTTTAAACGTATGCTTACCCAGAATCTTGGTGACGTCGTCAGTTAGTTGGAAAGTGGACGTCACCTCGTTCGAAGGCAGGAAGGCGTTACTTCCTAGAGTCGATAGACCGTTAATGCCGAAAGCGGGAAGCCCGCCATTCAGCGGGACCTGAGGAATATCCTGGATGCCGTAGGTCCCGGGAATATTTGAAAGGTCATTGGCGGAGGGCGAATAGCGCGATGTGTGCAGGTAATTCAACCCCGCGCGAAGCTCGTTGATCAAAGTCGGAGAAAACGTGTGCGTATAACCTAAAGCGCTCTGCTCCGCGATTGCTGTCTGCGTACCCTGCTGGAAGCCGCCGCCGTCCGCCACCCCTCCGAAGATTCCGGGGATGAATTGCGGATCATCTACGAGACTGAAACGGTAGAACAACTGGTTCTTTTCGTTGAAGTTTATGTCCATTCGTGTATCGAACGAATTGCTGTGTTCATACAGCTTCGGCGAATTGGCGTAGTTGGAGAAAAGCGAACCCACCGCATTGGTTGTGGGATTGGGAAACAGATTCAAAAGCGCTATCGCATTTGAATCGAGCCGTCCGGCGGGGATCATGTTCAGCGTCGAACAGCTGGAAAGAGTATATGACGTCAGAGTAGCCGCGCAGCCAAATGGGTCGCGGGCGAATCCGGTGCTGGTCGCGTACAAACCGGTCACCGGGTCAATCTGCCCGGCAGTGATGGCCCGAGTCGTGGCCGGGTCGAAAACAGTTCCAGTGGCGAAGGATCGTTGGTCCGCGGCGGGACATGTCATTCCAGCAGCTGGAAGTATCGTGCATTCGCCATCAGTTTGGGCACCCGTCTGAGCCATAATGAGATCCTGAAAATTTGTGTAGCCACTGGAACGCTCTGCCATGCTGGGTACGGAGCCGCTCAGAATTGTTCCTTGCACGCGGCGTAAAGCTTGGTAGTCACCGAAAATGAAGACTTTGTTTTTACCGTTAAACACTTTCGGGATATATACGGGACCACCCGCAGTGAATCCGAACTGATTCTGGCGAAGTTCGCCCTTCGGAACCCCGTGGGAATTTTCAAAGAAATCGGCGGCGTCGAGTTTATCATTCCGGAAGAATTCCCAAACGTCGCCGTGAAACTCGTTAGTGCCGGATTTGATAGTGGCGTTCAGCACGGCAGCGCCAGAGCGGCCAAACTCGGCGCTGAAGTCCGACGTCTGTACTTTAAACTCTTGTATCGCGTCGACCGGGGGCAGAACGACGTAGTTGGTCCCATTCAGGAAATCGACTGTGTCGGAGTTGTTGTCAATTCCATCAAGAAGATAATTGTTTTGGGCAGGCCTGTTTCCGTTGGCCGAAAAGGCGCCGCTTGCAGCGTTGCCGCGCGTGTCGGCTTGTGGCGTATTGACCCCGGCAGCAAGCTGGGCCAAGAAAGTGAAATTCCGGCCGTTCAAGGGAAGATCGTTCACACTACGCGAATCCACGACTTGCCCGACCGAGGCATCCTGGGACTGCAGCACGGGAGCAGCGGCGGTGACTTCGATGGTTTCCGTGACCTTGCCAGGCTTCATCTGGAAATTGACAACGACGTTCTGGCCAATGTTTACGCTGACCCCCGTCTGCGTAACTGTCTGAAAGCCCGCAAAAGTTGCGCTGAGCTTGTAACTGCCGATTCTGACTGGCGTAAACTTGAAAGAACCATCGGCTTCCGTCGTGGTGCTCAGAGCGGCGCTCGTTCCTTCGTTGGTCATTGTGACCGTCGCGCCGTGGATCGGCGCGCCCGACGTGTCCGTAACGGTGCCCAAAATAGTGCCGGTATCCACCTGCGCGCAAAGCGGCCGGGCGCTAAAAACCATAAGTGCAAGCGCGCCAAGAACCACGAACGGGGCCCGACCGATCAACCTCGAAAAAGCATTTCGATTCATCGCCCATCCTCCAGAGCCTTTCGGCTCATGCGTGCACAGCAAACGCTGGTTCTTAGAGCCCGATGCTGGACGGACCTAGGGCTCGGAACCAAGCCTCGACGGGTTGTAGCTAAATTTTCGAGGAACAAAACACAAAGAAGTTATAGGGCGCAAGCCCATCCAAAATAAGGATTCTTTGTATTTGGCACCCCAAGCCCCTCAAAACCGCATGAAACGCTTAACCGCAAGCAGCGCACAAACTGCTTAACCGCTTAACCTGTGAAACACTCTTAGACATTTTGTTGGATATTGTCAAGCATTTTTTTTAATATACCGCAAGGCCGCTCTCCCAGGCCGGAACTGAGTGCGCAGTTCCTTGCGAAAAGTCGAGCAAATCGCGCTATGGCTTTAACTATCCGCGACGTCGCGAAGGCTGCCGGCGTTTCCACCGCGACGGTGTCGAATGTTTTGAACAAAACCGGCAAAGTTGGCCCAAGCACACATCGGCAGGTGCTCCTCACCGTGAAGCGCCTCGGGTATTTTCCGAATGCGCATGCGCGGCATTTGGCTTCGCGCGACAGCCGCACCCTGGGAATTATCGTTTCCGACATCGTGAACCCTTTCTTTCCCGAAGTGATTAAGAGCTTTGAAACACGCGCACGCCAACTGGGGTACGACGCCATTCTGAGCGATACGAATTACGACCCGAGGCGGACTCGCGAAGCCGCCGAGCGCATGATGGAGCACAACGTGCGCGGCGTAGCCATCATGACTTCAGAAATTAGCTCGCGGCTCATTAAGGAACTTGAGCGCAGAAAGATCGCCGTCACTTTTCTCGACCTCGCCCCCGTCCGCGGCTACGTGAGCAAATTGCGCATCGACTATTTTTCGGGAATCAAGCAAATCGTCGAATACCTACATGCACAAGGCCATCGGCGAATCGCGTTTATCGCCGGGCGGCCAAAGCTCAAGTCCAACCTCGCACGGTTGGAGGCCTACGAAATGTGTATGAAGGAGATGGGGTTGCAGCCGGGACCGGTCGTGCACGGGGATCTGCGCTTTGAAGGCGGGCTGGCGGCAGGCCTGAATATCGCAAAATCATCTCCCAGACCGACCGCAGTGATGGCCGTAAACGACCTGACCGCGGTCGGCGTGATCAAAGGCTTGCTGAAAGGCGGCTGCCGCGTGCCGCAAGATATTTCGGTCACCGGGTTCGACAACACCCGCTTGGCCGAATACAGCAATCCGTCCCTGACCACCGTTGACATCCACCGGGACATGCTGGGCGAAATGGCCGCGGACGCGCTGCATGAGCTATCCTGTTCCGCCCATCCGCAGGGGAAGGAATACCAGATTCCGGCTGAGTTGATTTTGCGAGACTCCTCAGGACCCGCTCCATCTGAAAATACCTGATCGAAATCCCGGCAGTTTCTCACTTGCGCGATTCCGCTTGCGGCATGCGCTCCCCCGCTCTTCGGCGTTGGCGCGGTAATCTTTGGATCGGCTTCCGCTCAGTGCTAGCATTCGAACACCGGCCGATCGCGGCTGAGAAAGTAAAAATGGCGCGTAACAAAGACGAACACATCGCACTTTCGCGGCGCATCTTCCTGAAGAGGATGCGTTGGGCGCCGGTACTTTTTCTGCCTGCCCCAATCCACGCAGCGGCGTTCCCACCTTTGCTCGCGCAGGTTCCGGGCGGTCGAGATTCGTTTTTCGACCTCGCTGACTTTCGCATAACACCCCACTATCCCGCGAAATCGCCTCTCGATGATGTGCTTCGCAAGGTTGTCCCCGGCACGGATGAATACATCACAGAGAAGTATGCGTTTGAAATCATGCGCGCTCTCGATGAATGGAGCCGTGCTCTGAAGGACGGGGCGCCTGCTCTCGGCGCGCTGGCGAAATTTCTGGACGCTTCCGTCGAGGCAGGACCGCTGGCTCCCACCAAGCAAACCACTCTCCGCTCACAAGGAGGCACCGAAATCATCCGGAGGCAGTTTTCGGCGAGCCTTGTTCCGGGCCGCGAGCGATTCCTCCAAGAGATGAAGAAATACCTGGAGCCGATTTCGCGCTTCGAGACGGCGGAATTCCAAATTACAGCGATCGAAGATATTGCAGGTTCGTCTCCGACTTTCAAGATCGAGATTCGGTATGACTTTGTCGGCGCCAGGGCGAACGCGGAGCGTGAACAGCGCGTCGGGCGTTGGCTGACGCAGTGGTCGCGCGATGAAGCCAACGGATGGCGAGCGATTCGCTGGGAGGCAACGGAGGAAACTCTCAGCCGGGCGCGTGCGCCGATTTTTATCGACGTTACATCGCAGGCGCTGGGACAAACGGAATCGTACAGAAAGCAGATGCTTCACGGCGTCGACTATTGGCGCACCGTCTTGGATGGCGCTTGCGGGATCGACGTCTACGGCAATAACGGTTTGGTCGCGGGCGATTTCGACAACGACGGATTCGATGACCTCTACATCTGCCAGCCTCCAGGGCTGCCCAACCGGCTGTATCGCAACCGGGGAGACGGAACGTTTGAAGACGTCACGGAAAACTCGGGAGTGGGAGTGCTGGATGGCACGGCTTGCGCTGTCTTTGCCGATTTTGAAAATAAAGGCTTGCAGGATCTTTTAGTGGTTTGCGGCAGCGGGCCTTTGCTCTTCGTGAATCAGGGGAACGGGAAATTCTTAGTGAAGCGCGATGCCTTCCAGTTTGCACAGCCTCCGCAGGGGACATTTACACACGCCGCCGTGGCCGATTATGACGGCGACGGACGTCTCGATATTTATTTTTGCTTGTACAGCTACTACTTGGGGCTCGAGCAGTACGACTATCCCGCGCCTTACTTCGACGCCCGCAACGGACCACCGAACTTTTTGATGCACAACGCGGGGAACTCTTCTTTTGTGGATCGCACGGAACTGGCCGGATTGAATGCCGAAAACGATCGCTATAGCTTCGCGTGCGCCTGGAGTGACTACAACTCCGATGGGCGGCCCGACTTGTACGTAGCCAACGATTTCGGGCGAAGCAATCTCTACCGCAACGAAGGCGAGGGAAAATTTACAGCGGTCTCCGCGGAGGCGGGCGTCCAGGACGTTGGCGCGGGAATGAGCGCCTGCTGGCTCGACTTCGACAACGACGGAAAGCAGGACATCTATGTTTCGAACATGTGGTCCGCGGCTGGCCTGCGCGTCTCGGAACAAAACATCTTTCACGAAAAAGATCCGGCAAATATGCGCGCCCTCTATCGGCGCCATGCCGGCGGTAATTCGCTGTATCGAAATCTGGGGGATGGGACGTTTCAAAACGTCAGCCGCGCGGCAGGAGTTGACGTCGGTCGCTGGGCGTGGTCTTCGGACTCTTGGGACTATGACCACGACGGTCATCCCGACATCTACATCGCGAATGGCTACATTTCGGGGCCAAAGACTTCTGAGTACGGGGATGCCGACGTGGCGAGCTTCTTTTGGCGGCAGGTCGTAGCGAACTCCCCTGCGAGCAGGACGCCATCGCAAAAATACGAGCTGGGCTGGAACGCCATCAACGAACTGATTCGCTCGGATGCTTCCTGGAACGGTTACGAGCGGAACGTCCTCTACGCGAACAATCGCGATGGGACGTTTTCCGACGTTTCCGGCGTCGCTGGATTGGACTTTCCCGATGACAGCCGCGCCTTCGCGCTTGCCGATCTGGATCACGACGGACGATTGGAAATTATTCTCAAAAACCGGAATACGCCGCAGCTCAGGATTTTACGTAACACGATGGCAGAGCTCGGTAATTCGATCACCTTCCGCCTGCGCGGCACAAAGAGCAACCGCGATGCGATCGGAGCCTCAGTCACCGTCGAAGCGGAAGTGCCTCGGCAAACAAAGTACGTCCAAGCCGGTAGCGGCTTTCTGTCTCAACACACCAAGGAGCTTTTTTTCGGACTCGGAAAAGCCCAAGGCAGCGTCCGCGCCAGCGTTCGTTGGCCGAGCGGGCTGACGCAGATGTTCGAGAATCTGCCCGCAAATCACCGGATCGACATTGAAGAGGGTTCCTCAAATTTTGCCGCGCAGCCATTTGCCGCGCCGCCTTCCGCTTATGCGCGGCAGGGCGAACCTCAAGAGTCGGATGCAGCACCTTCCACGATCGAGACTTGGCTCATCGAACCGTTGAGCGCGCCGGATTTTGCTTTGCAAGACCTCGCGGGCAATGCGCACGCGCTCAGTTCGTATCGCGGCGGAAGCATCCTGCTCTGTTTTTGGAAAGCGGCTGCGCCAAGTTGCCTCGAACAACTCCGAGCTTTGAAAAAGCACCATGCAACGCTGGCGTCCAGCGGACTTCGCGTTTTGGCCATCGACGTCGATGATCCCAGCGATAAAGAGATCTTGAGTTCCCTATCGAATAAAGAAGGACTTCCCTTCCCCATCCTGCTCGGCACTCAAGAAGTCGCTGGCATCTACAACATCGTTTACCGCTATTTGTTTGATCGCCGCCGGGATCTTCCTTTACCTGCTTCCTTTCTCCTGAACGCGGACGGCATGATCGTCAAGTTGTACCAGGGACCAGTGGAACCGAAGCAGCTCGAAGAAGATCTGAAATCATCGCCGGAAGCCGCCGCTGCTCGGATGCGGCGTGCACTCCCCTTTGAAGGAACGCTCTACCAGGACGAATTCCAGCGCAACGACTTTACATTTGGAGTCGCCATGTTCCAGCGCGGCTATTTGGACCAGGCGGCAGCGTCTTTTCAGCAAGTCATCGCCGCGAAACCGCAGGATGCGGAAGCCTATTACAATTTGGGAACGCTCTATCTCCGAAAAAACTCGCTGACGGACGCTCGCCGTTACCTCGAACAAACTTTGAAGCTGCGCCCCGAGTACGCCGAAGCATGGAACAACCTGGGCATGATCGCGGGCCAGGAAGGCCAGGCTGACAAGGCCATTCGCGATTTCCAGAAGTGTTTGCAACTGAGGCCGGACTACGTCATCGCGCTCCTAAACCTCGGAAATCTCTACAGGCGTCAGGGCGTGTCCGTGGAAGCCGAAAAGCTTCTGAACCGTGCGCTCGAAATTGAGCCGGATAATCCGGAAGCGAATTACAGCCTGGGAATGCTGTATGCGCGCCAACAGCAACTCGATCGCGCTTCCAGCTTTTTGCAAAAAGCTGTTGAGTTGCGCCCAGATTACCCTGATGCGCTCAATAACCTTGGAGTCCTGCTGGTCCGCGAACAAAATCTGCCCGAAGCAAAAGAAAAGTTCGAGACGTGCATTCGCGTCGCGCCAAACTTTGACCAGGCCTATCTCAATCTTGCGCGGCTCTACGTGCTCCTGAATGACAAAGAGAAGGCCCGTGAAACCTTGCTGGCCTTATTGCATCAACAGCCGCAGCATAAATTGGCTCAGCAGGCGCTGGAAATGCTAAATTGAATTTCCAAAGTTTTCTGTAGCGTGCATTCGGGGGAATGCTGCGAAATGTTTTGCGCCGCACAAATCCAGCATCCAACAAGGAAGACGAGGAGCTGCGGAGTGTCGTGGCGAGCCCTTGCTCTCGCCGCGATTCTCATTCCAGCTGGCACGTTTGCGCAAGAGACGCTTCCCGTGAGCGGCAATCCGCGGCAGTCTCCGAAAACTTCTCCGCTTCTTCTAGAAGCCGGGGATTTACTCCGCCAAGGTTCCGTCGACGAAGCAAAAAAGAAAATTCAGGAAGAGCTCAAGCAAAATCCGTCCAGTGTGCAGGGCTACAACCTGCTCGGAATTGTCGACACGAACCAGAAAGATTATGCAAATGCTTTGCTGGCTTTCCAGCACGCACTGAAGATTGAACCCAACTCCACCGGCACGCGCAACAACCTCGGGAATCTCTATGTCGCGGAGAACAAACTCGATCTTGCAGAGACGGAATTCCGGAAGGTGCTGCGCATCGAACCTGCCGATCGTGATGGAAACTATAATCTTGGCCTAGTCCTTCTGGCAAAGAACTCTCCCGCTGACGCGATTTCTCATTTTGAGCGTGTCCACCCTGCTGACAACGCTGCGCGCTTCAATTTGACTCGCGCTTATTTTCGCGCCGGCAAACCGGCTGAAGCTCTAAAGACCGCGGCCGTACTTTCCGCAGACAACAAAACGGATGTCCAGTTGCACTTCACTCTCGGCGTTTTGCTCGCCTCGCAGAAGCAATACCACGCCGCCCAGTTGGAATTGGAACAAGCCGACGCGTTGCAGCCGGAAACGGTGGATATTCTCTATAACCTCGGGCAGGTTTATCTTCGAGCCGGCGACGCCGCGAAAGCAGAATTAGTACTCAATCGCGCGCTGAAACTGAAACCCGATTCGCCCGAAACTCTGTACATGCTCGCGCAGGTCTACCAGCAGCAAAGCCGCTCGGTGGATGCGCTTGACGCTTTGGTCCGCGCTCACAAGCTCGCTCCAGAAAATACCGACATTATTTTTCTTCTCGCCCGCGTCAGCATGACCCAAGACTATTTCGAAGATGCCATTCCTCTTCTTGAGTCCGGTCTGAAAATCGATCCAAAGCGCGTCGATCTCCGTGCCGCGCTCGGCGAAAGCTATTTCATGTCCGGCAAGGAAGAAAAGGCGATCGATGAGTTCAAGTCGCTAGTCGTGCTCGATCCCACCGCGCGATCCTACGCTTTCCTCGGCCTCTCTTACCGCCATCTTGGCCGTTTCGAGGAAGCCAAAAAATATTTCGAGCTCGGCCTGAAGCAAGATCCCCACAACGCTTCTTGCCTCTTCAACATGGGCTATATCGAGGAGCGTCAGGGAAATCTCGCGCGCGCCGAGGTTTTGCTTCACGAAGCGCTCCATTCCAACCCTGATCTTTCCGAAGCCATGCTCGAGCTCGCGAATCTGCGCATCGAGGAAAAGAAATTCCAGGAAGCTGCCGAACTTCTCCGGCGTTACGTCAAATTGAATCACGAGCCGACCTCCGGCTACTACAAGCTAGCCATGGTCGAGCGAAGCCTCCACCAGATGGATGCCGCGGAGCGCGACTTGAACGTCTTCCAAACGCTTTCAAAAAATGCCCCCGCAGGCCCTTATCCCTACCAGCATCTGTTCGATTACGTAAACAACCGCGCCAGCCTCTCTGACAAAGACCGCACGCAACTCGACCTGACGCAGTTGACGCAAGAAGTCAGCAAACACCCAGACCAGCCGCAAAATCTATATCTGCTCGCAGAAACGTATCTCAAACTCGGAAACGTTGATGAGGCAAAAAAGTCGCTCGCGCAGCTCGACCAAATGAGCGCCGGCGATTATCGCACGCAAACCGGCATCGGCGTGCTCCTCGCGCGTTACCATCTCTACGACGACGCGATCCAGCACTTCCAAACCGCGCTCAACGTGGATCCCACCTCCGATGACGTCAAATTCGATCTCGCGGACGCCTACTTCCGCAAAGGCGATTACGCACAGGCTCTCGAAACCGCCAAGCAAGTTTCCGCACAGGGCCAGCAAGACAGTGCCTACCTCTCACTTCTCGGCGACATTCAAGCGCATCTCGGTGACACCGCCGATGCTTTTTCAATTTTCCGCGACGCGATCGCCAAGAATCCGGACAACGATCAGTACTATCTTTCGCTCGCTCTCGTCGAACTGCGGGAAAACAATATCCCCGCCGCCGAAGACACTTTGCAGAAAGGGCTCGCCCGTATCCCCAGCTCCGGAAAAATCTTTTGGGGCTTGGGTATTGCCTCCGTCCTCGACGGCAAAACTCCACAAGCGGAGCAAGATTTCAAGCGCGCCGTCGACCTCCTCCCTGAATGGTCAGGAAGCTACTCCACTCTGGGCGTTTTCTATTACCTGACGGGCGAAATCGTTAAAGCGCGCGAAGTCCTGGATCGCTTCAAAGGCAGCAACGCCGCCGGCGGCCTCGATGTAAATCGAATTGAAGAAGCTCTGTCCCACGCGCCGGACGTGTCTTCCACAATCAATCAACCGATGCCCATGCCCGCAAGAATGCAGCTGTTTCAGCTCGCGCTTTCGCTCGCGGACCGCACACTTTGAGATCGCCATCGCTAACTTGCGGTTGAACGGTTCATTCGTCGGGAATAGAATGCAAGAAACGCTTGCGTAACCGAAGTTTTTGGTTCGCAGTCGCAGCAGCGAGACGCATAGAACCAGAGCCGTCGAGATCAGCTCGGAATGGGCCAAAAAACGGAGACAAGCACGCGACGGTTCTTCGGAAGCTTCTGCTGCGCAATCCTCGCATTGAGCGCTTTGCTCGGCGTCGCTCTTCGTCAAACGGTTTTCGCGGGCCAATCCGCAAAATCGCAGGGCGCACCCATTCCAGTCCGCTTCACCGACGTTCGAAAAGAAGCCGGAATCACCTTTCTCCAGGACTCCACGCAAACCGACGAAAAATATTATCTCGAGACGATGGGTACCGGCGTCGGTTGGCTTGACTACAACCAAGACGGCTTGATGGATCTTTTCTTCGTGCAATCCGCCGCGACCGAAGCCTACAAACCCACCCATCCTCTTCGTTCTGCGCTCTATCGCAACAACGGCGATGGCACCTTCACCGACGTCACCGATAAAGCCGGCGTCGCCGGCGAAGGACACTACGGCCAAGGCGTCGCCGTCGGAGATTACGACAACGACGGCTATCCTGATCTCTACGTCACTGGCTATGGCCGCGCCATTCTCTATCACAACAATGGCGATGGCACCTTCACCGACGTCACCGCTAAAGCCGGCGTCGCCGATGAAGGACAGTGGTCCACCAGCGCGGGCTGGTTCGACTACGATAAAGACGGCTGGCTCGATCTCGTCGTCACCAATTACATCGATTGGTCGCCTAAGAATAATCTCTGGTGCGGCGATCGTCGCCCCGGCTATCGCTCTTACTGCAATCCCAACAACTACAAAGGCGAAAAAACCAAGCTGTATCACAACAATCACGACGGCACGTTCACCGACGTCAGCGACATTTCCGGCGTCGGCAAGCCCGAATCGAAAGGCATGGGCGTCGTCCTCGCGGATTTCAACGGCGACGGCTGGCCGGACATCGCCATCGCCAACGATACCTGGCCAAATTTTCTTTTTCTCAACAAACATGACGGGACCTTCCAGGACGTTTCGCTCGTCTCCGGCATGGCCGCCAGCGAAGACGGCCGCTACGAAGCCGGCATGGGCATCGACGCCGCTGACGTCGATGGCGACGGCTGGCTCGATCTCTATATCACTCACCTCGATTTCGAATTGAATCGCCTCTATCACAACAATCACGATGGAACTTTCGACGACTACACCTATCGCTCCGGCCTCGGCAACAAGGCCATGCTCTACAGCGGCGTCTCCACGAAATTTCTGGATTACGACAACGACGGCTGGGAAGATATCGTCCAACTGAATTCCGCCATGCTCGACAACGTTCAGCTCTATCACAGCGAAGTCAGTTACAAAGAGCCGCTCTTAATGTTTCGGAACATCGGCAAAGGCATCTTTGAAAACGTATCGAAATCGCTCGGTCCGGACTTCCAGCGTTCTATCGCCGGCCGCGGCATCGCCACCGCCGATTACGACAACGACGGCGACATCGATATTGCCATCAACAATCGCGGCGATTATCCCGAGCTTCTCCGCAACGATGGCGGCAACGCCAATCATTGGCTGGAAATTCTCCTCATCGGCACGCGTTCGAATCGCGACGGCATCGGCGCTTCACTGAAATTGACCTCCGCAGGCTTCGTTCACGTCGAGCAAGCCAAGGGCGGCATGGGCTACATGTCCGCCAGCGATCCGCGCATTTTCTTCGGCCTCGGCAAACGCACAAAAATCGATTCGCTTGAAATTACTTGGCCGAGCGGGCAGGTGGAAAAATTGACGAGCGTTCCCGTCGATAAAATCATCGCCGTAAAGGAAGGAAGCGGAATCGTGGCCCGTGCGTTTCCAAAAATCACTGCCAAGGCTGCCGCCCAATGATGAAAGTGTGCCCCATAAATCTGCTGCGTAAAATCCTCGTCGTCACGGCTGTTTTGGCGACAGCGCAACTCTCGGCCTGGATCAGTCATCGGCCATGAATTTCCTGCGAAGGCGTTTCCTCGGCTCCTCTTCAATTCTTTTTGGCGGTGCGCTGCTGGACGCGCTCACAAGTCCACTTTGGAAATGGAAACGCTCCCTTCTGCTTGATGCGGCCTCTGCTTCTAATTCACTGACTGCAAGTGTTGAAGCCCCCGGTTCTCCTGCAGCCTCGCCCGTAATTTTCGTCGATGTCGCCAGAGAAGCCGGCCTCAATGCGCCAAACGTCTGGGGCGGCATTGACCACAAGCAATACATCATCGAAGCAAAAGGCAGCGGCCTCGCCTTCTTCGATTTCGACAACGATGGCTGGCTCGATATTTATTTCACAAACGGCATGCGCTTCAACACCGATTGGCCCGCGGGAAAAACGCCCACTTCTCATCTCTACAAAAACAATCGCGACGGAACGTTCACCGACGTCACCGAAAAATCAGGCCTCGCGCTAACTGGGTGGCAAACTGGCGTTTGCGTCGGCGACTACGACAACGACGGCTGGGACGATCTTTTCTGCTGCTTCTGGGGACACAACATTCTCTTCCGCAACAGTGGCAACGGCACGTTCACCGATGTCACTCGCAAAACCGGTCTTTACGACGAACAGATTCGCTGGGGCGCTGGCTGCACCTGGCTCGATTACGACCGCGACGGCCATCTCGATCTTTTTGTCGCCCACTACATCAAGCTCGATCCCGCCAAAACTCCTTCCCTAACGCCGCCGCCTCTTTGCCAGTGGAAGGGTATTCCCACGATGTGCGGTCCGCGCGGCCTCACCGGCGACACCAATGTTCTCTACCACAACAACGGCGACGGCACATTCACCGACGTTTCCGAAAAGGCCGGCATCTTGAAGCCTGGCCCGCGCTATTCGATCACTCCTGTCTCCTACGATTTTGATAACGACGGCTGGCCGGATATCTATGTCGCCGTCGATTCCGAACCCAGCATCCTCTACCACAACAATCACGACGGCACGTTCACCGATATCTCCGTCATCGCTGGCTGCGCTTACAGCGAAAACGGCCACGAACAAGCCGGAATGGGCGTCGCGGTCGCCGATTACGATTGCGACGGATGGTTCGACATTTTCAAAACGAATTTTGCCGACGACACTTGCAACCTCTACCACAACAACGGCGACGGCACTTTCAACGATGTCACCTTTTCTTCGGGCATCGGCATCAACAACCAGTACGTCGCCTGGGGCTGCGGCTTCATTGATTACGACAACGATGGATGGGCCGACATTCTTCAGGTGAATGGACACGTGTACCCGGAAATCGAAGGCCACGATACCGGACAAGCGTTCAAGAATCCGCGTCTCGTCTACAAAAATTTAGGCGACGGGCGATTTAAGGATGTTTCCACCGAGATGGGCCCTGGCATCAGCGAGCGATTTTCCAGCCGCGGGGCGGCATTCGGCGACTACGACAACGATGGCGACATCGACGCCGTAATTTTGAACATGAACGATTTGCCTTCCCTGCTCCGCAACGACGGCGGCAACAAACAGAATTGGATCAAAATAAAATTGATCGGCACGAAGTGCAATCGCACAGCCGTTGGTGCTCGTGTGCGCGTAGTTACGGGCAAGCATGCGCAGATGGATGAAGTTCACAGCGGCGGGAGCGTGATGTCCCAATCCGATTTGCGCTTGCACTTTGGGCTCGGCAAATCTTCCGTCGTGGACCTGATTGAAGTGAAGTGGCCCACCACGCAAAAGATCGAACGATTCGCGAATGTGAAGGCCAATCAGATTCTGACCATTCGCGAAGGCAGCGGCATCATTGCGCCAGCCGAAAACAAATCCAGATAAATGCTCTTCCCTCCTCAGTGAGGCGGAGCATTACTCTTGTTGTCTTTCAAAATGATTAAGAATTGCCGGAGTTGCTTCTGCTGCCTTTCCGTTTCGGCCGCTTCCGCTTTCTCCGCTTGCTCGTACGCTTCAAATTCTTGCTTGGCCTTAGCTTGGTCACCCTTCCGCTGATACGCCAGGCCAAGCTGACGGTGCGCTTCTCCGAGATTCGGATTCACGTTAATTGCTGTTTGATAATCGCGAATAGCGTGCTCTAGATCGCCGCGCGCCGCGTACAACACGCCGAGTTGCAAGTACGCTTCGCCGCATTTTGGATCGAGCGTTACAGCTTTTCCAAGCAGTGCTTCCACTTGTCTAACAGCGGTTGCGCTCCCCGATCCCTTGTCTCGCTTCCAAAGACTAATCGCGTAGTAGTAATTCGCGAGGGCAATTTCCGGTTGTTGCTGCGCGAAACGCGCTAGCTTCTGTTCACTGCATGGGAGCGGCGCTGCCGTGGTCTTCTCAATTTTACCCAGGAAAAGATACGCAGCCGGATCGGCCGGCTGCAAGTCAGCCGCTTCGCACAAACGGCGCGCTGCTTCTTCTGCGGAGCCACTCGCATACAGAGCAGCGCCGAGCCCCGTCAGCATTCTTGCTGAATTCGGATGTGCGATATGGCCGCGCGTGAACACTTCGATCGCGGGCTCTCCGGCTTTGTGAAGAAGCAGTTCCGTGCCCCACTCGAAATAATTTTGTTCGCCGGGATCCATGCGAACGGCGGTTTCGTATTCATGGACGGATCCCAGCGGATCGCCCAACTGCTCATCCAGTTCGCCGAGCAAACGATGTCCTTCGGCGGTATTTGAAGTCGCTAGCGTTTTGCGGACCTCCTCGCGGGCGCGCGCAAGGTCGCCTTTGTCTCGGTACGCGAGGGCTACTTCATACTCTTTGCTCGTACTCCCAGCGGACTCGGGCTGCGGCTCGCCGGATTTCAGCGTCATCGTCTCTTTGGCGAGCGATTCGCTTGTCCTCGTCGTGGCTGCCGAACCATGCAAGCCCAGATCGCTCCAATCGGTAACACCCGCCACGGTAAAATTCGGCTCATCTTTGAACTCCATCTCTCCGGCCGCGGTATTAGCGGACGATGAAGCAGGAGAAGATTTGAACTTCAGCGATTCCTGCGAAGCGAGAATCAAGTCGATATGCTTTTTGTCGCCTAAGGACAACGCAATGGAATCGACGATAGTGTCGAGATATCCGGCTTTCTTTGCTCGAACTGCGTAGGTTCCGGCCTGGCTTGCCGTGAGGACATAAGATCCATCTACATTCGCTTTCGTCTCGACAACCGCTGCGCTGCCCTTTTCTTCCAGGAGCAATACCGCATCGCTGACAGGCGCTCCGGTCGCGTCTCGGACCGTACCTTCGACGGTAGCGCTGGACGATCGCTGCGGATAACCGGCCTTCTCCAGTGGCGCCGCGCTCGCCGCGCTCATCGCCAGGCCAGCAAGGAATGCAAGAACCGAGCGCCATGGAATGAGCTTCGTTCCAAATGCGCGCCGGAATCGTTCCGAACTGCTGATCACTCTACTTGCCCCTCGTTCTATACGGACTCTGGCGGACTGGCGACAATCTCGAAACTCACTTGTTGCTTGCCGAGCCGCGGATGCGTCGCCGTTAGCCGCGCGGTTCCCGCTTGTTCTTTCGCCCGAATCCAGATGGCGCCTGTTCCGCCAATGAGCGCGAACGGATTGTCGCCGATGAGTTCCGCGGGGCCTTCGAGTTCCAATTTGACGGAATCGTTCGCGAAGGGACGGATCGCACCATATTCATCGGTCACTCGCAAAACAACGCGCGTCGTGTCCGCGCCGTCAGCGGTCAGGCTGGTGTCGTCGGGTAGCAGCGCGAATTTCTGGTCGATGCCCTTGCCCGAAAGAGTCTTCGTAATCGCAAGCTTGCCGTTCAAATAGCCTTCGATGCGCAGGTCGCCCCAGGGATGGATCAGATGTCTTAAATCCACGGAGAACGGCGCGTAGCGCAGGTGGGGAAATTCGGTCTTGTTTGGATCTGCTTCCGCGATAAGTTTGTCGCCAATGAAGAATTTCAGGTGGTCGCAGTTCGAGCAAACGTACGCCATAGTAAAGCCGATGGACTCGTCGCCGCGCGCCCAATGGAAGGCGGGCTCGAGCACTACTTCGTCCGAGGGGTCGCACTGCGATTTGTAAAATCCGGCAGCGGGCTTTGGCTCGCGGAAAATATCGGTGACGCCGTGGTAGCAGATGCGGTCGCCGCTGCCGAAGTCCGAGTGCGTGTTGTAGTCGAAGGCGCACCAGCCGAGGCCTCCGCCGTACTGCGGATCGGACGCAAGCTGGTCGTGAATACGCGCGTGACGCAGCATGTGCTCGGTCAGTCGCTCTTTGTTGTCGATCGTTTTGGTGGGATAAGTGTGGCCTACGAATTCGGTGTTGAGATAGCGCGGATGATTCGGCTTTTGGAGCGGGAAGCCGAAATCGTTGATGGTGAAAACATCTTCCAACAATTCGGAGGACATGAAATTGCGGATGCCGCAGGTCTGTCGCGTGGGATCGAGGCGATGAGCCACCGCGTTCGTGCGCGTATAGAAATCATGATCGTCTTTCGACTCGTTGATGCGCACGCCCCACAAAATAATGCTGGGATGATTCCAGTCGCGCCGGACCATGCGGCTGACGTTGTCGATGGAGATCAATTTCCAAGCTTCATCGCCAATGTGCTGCCAGCCGGGAATTTCTTCGAGGACGAGAAGTCCCATCTCGTCGCATGCATCGAGAAAATGGCGGGATTGCGGGTAATGCGAAGTGCGGACGATATTGCATTTCAAATTCTTGCGGAGGATATGCGCGTCGCGGCGTTGCGAGCGGCCCGGCATGGCTTGCCCAACGAACGGAAATGTCTGATGCCGGTCGAGGCCGCGCAGCTTGATGATTTTGCCGTTCAGCTCGAAGCCGTGGTCGGTGAATTGCGCTTCGCGAAAACCGATGATGCGCTTGTCGCGATCGATGAGCGCCGAGCCCTTAAGAAGTCGGACGTGGACGGAGTAGAGATTCGGACGATCGAGATCCCATAACTTGATTCCGCCGAGATTCTCAAAATGCACGGTGTACGCCGCCGCTTCCCCCGTGGCTTCCGACGCTGGAACGTGTTGCGTCGCTTTGGCCAGCACGCGGTCGCCCTCGCGCAATTCCACTTCGAGCGTGTGCGTCTCGTGCGAAGCTTCTGTGTGTTGCACGAAACAATCCACATCCAAGCTGGGGTGTTCGCTCAAAGCATCTTTTGGCTTTGCAAAAACATTTTCAATAAATGTCGTTGGAACGATGCGCAGCCAGACTTCTCGATAGATTCCTCCGAAAGTCAGATAGTCGATTTGATAGCCGAACGGCGGAATATCGGGCCGCTCGGTCGAGTCCACATCGACGGCAAGCACATTTTCTCCATCGAAATCGATGTGCGGGGTGAGGTCGAACGAAAAAGGTGTGTAGCCGCCCTTGTACTCGCCGAGGTTTACGCCATTGAGCCACACCGTGGAAGCGGTCATCACACCTTCAAAATCAACGAAAACACGTTTGCCGCGCGCTCCGGCGGGCAAACGAAAACGGCGCCGGTAAATCGAAACAAACTCGTATTCCTTGTCGTCGGAGCTGTGCCACGGCAGGCGCACATTCGTGTGGGGAATGACAACGCGGTCGAACGCGGAATCGTCGAACTCCTTGCCGTGAGCGCCATCGACGAACGAACGGTTATAGCGCCAATTGCGGTTGATGGGAAATACGAGGCGGCCTTCGCCGCCGGAAACCGCGGCCGCGGGGTTCGCGGCAAGCAACCCTTTGGCAAGTGTGGTGCCCGCGAGTACCGTACTTGTCGTCTTCAAGAAATCTCGTCGGTCCATGGCCTTCCCTTTTGTTCGTGGCTCGCGAAAATGCAACGCGAAAAGTTTGCGCCGCGCATCTTACCAGTTTCAACGCAAAAGTTTCGCCAATTTCCATTCGCCAACCACGATCGCGCCGCGCGGACAGTGCAAGACGCAGCGATCAGGAGAGCGCGGGAGCGGGAGAGCGCGGGCGTTTGCGTTTCCATTCATAGTCTTTGCGAAGCCGCGACTGGTGTTTTTTGACCTGCGACTGCATTTCGCTGAAGGCTTGTTTGCAACTGGCGCGGGCGTTCGCGCCGGTTCCGGTGGCATGAATCGTACCGGTCGGCAAAGTCAAATTCAGCGAAAAGGAAAGTTCCGCGCGATGGGCATTTTTTGTGAAAACGCCGTGCAATTGCACCAGATCAGGCTGATAACTTTTCAAAAGCCGGTTCAATTTGTCTGCATAGAGCTCGACTTCTTTTTCCGCTGGTTTGTGCGGATCGAGATTCTTGTGACTGATGGACAGTTTCATGGTTGCACCTGTAGGAGTTTTTGCGGGAGAGGCGGGTGACGCGGAATTGTGTTTTGCACCGCATCTTGATTTCAGACTACCACTGCGTGTGGCGCGCGGCAATCGCGTGGCAAAAAAAACGTGCACTCGCGAAGGAGCGCCTCGCTCGTTGACAGGCGCGGTTGCTCCACTCTAACCTGCCTTCTGCGCTTTGCGAAAAGCGCAGGCCACGATTTATCGCATGCAAAATGACCATGCGATGCAGCAGCGGTTTGCTGTGCTACCCAAAATCGCCGCCAAGTTCGCGCGTTTTCACTATGTCTGCCGCCAAAACAAATGCTACAAGTGCTGTGATTCGCGTGGGGCCAGCGGGATGGTCTTATCCGGACTGGGCGGGCTACGTCTATCCTTTGCGGCGGCCCAAGGGATTCCATTACGCGACATATCTCGCGGAATTCTTTGACACCATCGAGATCAACACGTCGTTCTACAACCCGATTCGGCCGGACCACGCGGCGCAGTGGATTGAGCGCGTAGCCGCTAATCCGCGATTCGTTTTTACTGCGAAGCTGTGGCAGCGGTTCACGCACGACACGGTTCCAACGAGTGCTGGCGGCGCGGCGGGTGCGGCGATCGAAAAGGCAACTGCTGAGGACGAGAAGCTGGTTCGTGCGGGATTCGACGTTCTGCGCGAGGCGGGAAAATTGAGCGCGGTGCTGCTGCAATTCCCTTTTTCGTTTCATCGAACGGCGGAAACTGTTGCTCATCTTTCGCGGCTTTTGAAACGCTTCGGCGATTATCCGCTGATCGTCGAAGTGCGGCATGCTTCGTGGCAGACGCCGGAAACCTTCGCGATGCTCGAAGAAGCGCACGCCGGATTTTGCAACATCGACCAGCCGATTATTGGGCGGTCGCTCGAGCCCTCGGCGGAGACAACTTCGCCAATTGGTTATGTGCGGCTGCACGGGCGGCGGTACGACACCTGGTTCAGCGACGACGAAGCGGTGCCTTCGCATGAGCGGTACAACTATCTGTACTCGATGGAGGAGCTTGCACCGTGGGCGAGGCGCGTTCAGAAGGTCGCAGAGCGGTCGCGCGAAGTGTTTGTGATTACCAACAATCATTATCAGGGGAAGGGTGTGGTCAACGCGCTGCAACTGATCAGCATTTTGAAAGGGGCGAAAGTGCGGGTGCCCGAGCCGCTGCGGGAAAAGTTTCCGGAGTTGGAAAGCGTTGCGGATGCGCCGCCGGCGGAGCCTCGGTTGTTTCGCTTGAAGCGCACAGACTGAAGTCTGTGCCACTTCTAAGTGCCGGACGACTACTGTCTGGGGATTGAGGAACGAGGACCCGGTGGGCGAGGGAGGTATACCCCACCCCCGGTGTTTTGCGGCAAGAGTGCGGAAAGCGTTGAAACGATTGGGGATAGCGATTTGGGTAGGGCAAAAGAGTGCGTAAGAGTATGAAAACAAAGGGATCGTAAGTCCCATGGAATGATACTGATGTGGACTCTTGCAGTAGCCAGGTGGGAGGGTGGAGTCGGCCGTGGCAGGAATGGAGTGGGAGCTGGAAGACGGCTGGGCTGGCGAGCGGAACATAAAACATGCTAGCACCATATTCACTCTGTGTCAAGTACTTCTGTGGTATCGTTCGAACGCGCTGTGGAAATCTGTGGAAAAACCAGGAAGGGAAAATGAACGGCGGCTCGCGCTTGGCGGAGGGTGAGACAAAGACGGCTGGGCCAGAGACCGGCACCTACGGATTTGGAAATATCAAATTGCTGCAAGTTCGAGAGGAGAAACGACGATGACGAAGGACGACGCTCGGAAATTGGCGAACGAGTGGATCGCAGCTTGGAACGCGCATGATTTGGAGTTGATCCTGGCGCACTACGATGAAGGGGTTGAGTTAACATCGCCGGCTGCGGCGCAGTTGCTTGGGAGAGCGGATGGAAAGGTGTCGGGAAAGGCGAATTTGAGGACCTACTTTCAGCGGGGGTTGGCGGCGTATCCGGAATTGCGTTTTGAGCTGGAGGATGTGCTCTGGGGCGTGAACAGCGTGGTGCTCTACTACACAAACCAGAAGCAGACGCGGACGGCGGAGTTCATGGAGATGTCAGCAAATGGGAGAGTGGCTCGAGTGGTGGCCAACTACAACGCCTAAAAATGGATTCATTCTCGAGCAACCGAACGGCGAGACAGTACTCAACAATTTCACTTTCTGCAACGAATGCAGCTTTTCTTCTTTTGAGATTTGTGGAAACAAAGCAAGGCGCCCGGTCGTTTATCGGGCGCCTTTTTTCAAGTGTTGGCAGCTAGCGGGTGGGCATCAGTCCCCCGACGAAGCGCGGTGCGAAGGCAGCTTTAGCGGCCGCGACCGCCGCCAGCGTGGAATCCGCCTCCGTGAAATCCGCCCCCTCCTAAACCGCCATGAAAACCGCCGTCGAAACCTCTACCTCCAAAACCGCTGGTTCCATGGAAGCCACCGCGAACGGGGCCGCCGCGGTAGCCGAAGCTGCCGAAGCCACGGGAGGTGTTGAGCATTCTGGGGCCGGAATGAAAGCCGCGGCCGATCGAGCCGGGACCGCGATAGAGGCCACCGGAATAATTACGACTTTCGACGTAGTGAGGGCCGGGGCCCCAGGCGCGGTAATTGTCGCTGAAATGATAATAGTGCCGAAAACCGTAACCGTGCCAATAGCCAAAGAGCGGGGCGTCATAGACCCACCAAGGTGAATAGAAGCCCCAGCCGAAGGGGCTGTAGAAAATGCCGTCGCCGGGAATGAAGGCGAAGCCATCAAACCACGGGTCCCAATACCAGCCGGCACCCCACCATCCCGCTCCCCAAGGCCCCCATCCGTCGACCGCGTAGATGCCTGCAGCGTTGACGTTGGCTTCGGCGTCGTAGGAAGAGCGCAGGCTGCTCCAGCGATAGAGGTCGCTTTCTTCGTTGGCTTTTTTATCGAACTTGTGCGCTTTCAGTGGAGCGGCAGGACCGAGATCGAGTTCGCGCCCGCCTTTTAGTTTGACCTCACCACCGTTGTCGTCAACCAGAGCCTTGCCGTCGAAGACGCGGACCCATCCGGCGTTGGAGTTGAAGTCGTAGAGGCCGGTTTTGAGGATTCGCGTCGTAGCGCCGTCCTCGGTGACGCGGATATCGTTTTCGGGGAGGATTTGCTCGACTTCGAGCATGGCTTGGCCGTGCTGAAGATCGACTTCTGTGTTGAGAATGGTCGGGGAGACCATCTTGACCGAGCTGTTGTCGCCTACGCGAAGAAAAACGCCAGGCGTCAGCAGGACTTCGGCCTTGCCAGTTCCGGTGGTCAAGGATTGACCGGCCTGCAATTGGGCGGAACCGATCGATTTTGAATTGAGAGTCTGGTCGGCGATCGAGACATTGCCTTCCAGATAGTTCAGGGTTCCTGGAACCGCGGTATTTGCGTTGGTGTTAACAGCCCACGCGGGCGCAGAGAGAGCCGCGGCCAGGAAGAAACCAGTGATTGCTCTTATCCATGGCAGCCGCATGTTGCACCTCTTTTCCATCCGCACTTTATTGGATGAGGGGAACGAGGTGGTCGTTTCAATATCGGGATAATTCGGAAAACGAATAAATGACGGAGAAAGGGACAGAACATCCTCTCTGCCTAATTAGATGCCTATGTTCCGCGGGAGGAAGCCTGCCATCGCAGTTTTTTGGCCGCGGGCAACTCGGGAAGTTAATGGAGGAGCGAACGCTGAGAGAATCAGCCGAATTTGCTGTAATGCGTACGAATGTGAGCGACGCCGCGGCTTGTTCGGGGACATGATCGCGAAAGCGCAACGCGTTCGAACCGAGCTTGTGGGCACGCATGCGTGGACGTAATGAGTGATGGATTAGCAATATGGGACGGAGGAGAGCGAAAGATGAGCGTGGCTTCTACGACGCTGCCTGTGAGCGAGTCGAATAATGCGGTGCTTGCTATTTTTGTGGGAGGGCTGATTGCGGGAGCGCTGGATTTGACTTCGGCGTTCATCACCTATGGACCTGGCATGCCGCGGGCGATTGCGGGCGGGCTGCTGGGGCGAGGCGCGATGCACGGAGGGGCGGGGACTTATGTGCTGGGGATTCTGCTGCACTTTTTTATCGCGTGCTCGGCGGCGGCGATTTATTACGGGGCGAGCAGGAAACTGGAGTTTCTCACGGGGCATCCGGTAGTGACCGGCCTGTTTTATGGGATTGCCGTATTTCTGGTGATGAATTTGATCGTGCTGCCGCTATCAGCGCTGCATGCGGAGGGACCATACGCGTATTGGGAACTGGTGCGGGGGCTGCTGATTCACATGATCCTGATCGGCCTGCCGATTGCGCTGAGTGTCCGCCGATTCGCGAGGTAGACGAAAGTGATGCGGTGAGGAATGGGGTGTCTTGGTGGCAGGCCGCGGCGGGAGATTGAGGCGTGGAACTTTTTGCGGTATCCATCGTAGTATCGGGGTAGAGACTGGAGGGCCGAACTATGTACTGCGACGGATGCGGGACGCCTTTCAACCCTGGGACAAGGTATTGCAGTTCGTGCGGAAAGCAGTTGAATACGGGACCAGCCGTGGGAGCGGGAGCGCAAGCCGCGCCGGGAGCGATGATGCAGCCGCCGGCGCGTATCGCTGGAGACGGGCGAGTCCGGCGGAATTTAAACATTGTGGCGGGATTTTGGATCGCGGCTGGATTACTCCGTTTGCTTGCATTTGGCGGGCTATTGATGTTTCGCGGATTGCTTTTTAATTCGGGATGGGACTGGATGGGAACGGGAGGATGGCCATTCAGCGGCGCATTCGGGATCAAGCCGTTTTTGATTGGCGGGTTGATCTCGGGCGGTGCGATGCTGGCGCTGTTTGCCGTGGCGTACCTGGTGTTTGCGTGGGGATTGCTGGAAAGGCAGCCGTGGGCGCGGATGCTGGGGATCGTGCTGGCGTTTCTTGCGCTGCTGCGGATCCCGTTTGGAACGGCGCTGGGAATTTATACTTTGTGGGTGCTACTGCCTGAAAGCTCGGGGCGGGAGTACGACGCGCTGGCAGGCGTGAGCGAACCAACAAGAGCAGCTTGAGGCGCAATTCAAGCAGGCAACTGAAGCGTTTGCAGCGACCGACGTCGTTCCGCCAAAGCGCTGAGAGAATTACCGATGGGGAGCTGAATCGCCGGAATTGTGGGCGACTGTTTGTTTTTGTGGCTCGTTGCTGGACGCGGAAGTGACAAAGATTTCGTCGGCCGTTGAAGTGCGGTGATACGTGAGTTTGACTTGATGGCCCTCCATATCTCGCAGAATAGCGGGGTCAGCCACCTTCCAGACATGATGGTCTTTATCGCAGGTGAAGCTTTGCCCGTCTGCGCTGACACTACCGGCGCAGGTGATGGTCTTCTTGGACTCGCCGTCCTGTGCAAGCAGCGGAATCGCAGCGACAAGAAGTAAACCGAGAGAAATAAGCATGCGTTTGTTCATGGCAACCGCTCCTAATTAGATTCCGCCCAGGCCCGTCTAACTCGCAGTTAAGGTGCGACCCAAGCCGTGAATCGAGTGACTACGATTGGAAGGAGTGTGTAGATTGCGGTAGCAGAGCGCAAACGCAAGTTTTGAATTGCGAAGATTCGCGTTTCGAAGGGCACCGTCCGGGTAGGAAAGTTAGGTCTCAAAGGCGGGAAAAGTGAAAAGGATAGAGCGAGTGTGGAACGCGAGGAGCGCGGCGACGAGCCTTGATTATTTCTTGAAGAGATCTTCGAAAGCCTGGCGAGCATCGTTGGTGCGCGGCGGAGCTTGGGCAGCGGCAGCGACCTGGGCGGGCTGCGCGTAAGAGGTCGGCGCGGTGTCTTTTTCAATGGTCATGCGGAACTCGTAGAACTTGCAATTATTCTTGGTGTCTTTCGGGGTGATGCGCTCGGGAATGGGCTGGGTACACTCGAATTGGGCGCCGGAATCGAAGAAGCGGCATTGTTTGCAACTGTGCAGTTCGAACTGGCACTTGGGACATTTGCCGTTGGGGTCGAAACCAGAAGTCAGAACGGCGCCGCAATTGGCGCAGCGGCCGCGCGTGACCGTGCCCACCATGCGCGGAGTGCGCGGGCCGAACTGATCCGCGCGTGGACCGCCTTGCGGGGCCTTGCGATCGTGCCCCTTTTCTCGCTTTTCGCCTTTTTCCGTGTCGCGATATCCACGGTGTCCGTACTTTCGATCCACAAACGCCTCCATCCGGGCACAATGCCGGACTGTGACTTAAACTGCCCAAACTTCCGCGTTGATACGCACTCGAATCGTGGTAAGTATCCGAACGGAAAATTACACTCGGCCCACAGCTCAATCGTTACCCAGAGGTTCACAACAGGATTGGCTACGTCCAAGCAGGAGATGGGACAACTATGTTTTTAATCCTCTGGGAGTACGATGTCAAGCCAGGATGCGAAGAACAGTATGAAAGGGTATATGGGCTTGATGGAGACTGGGCCCAGTTGTTCCGGCGCGACCCTGCATATCTGCGAACTCTCCTCCTGCGCGATCCTTTTCGTGGCCTGACCTATTTGACGTGCGACTTTTGGGAAACGCGCGAAGACTATAAGGCGTTTCTGATTGCGAACTCGGATGCATATCGGGCGCTGGATAAGAAATGCGAGCTGCTCACCCTTGCGGAGCGCGACATCGGCGCTTTCGAGAGAATCGCAGATAGCCTCTGAAACGCTGCGCTGCTTTTCCTTTTTCGTCGTAATGCTATTACGCGCAGGCATTCTGCGCGCCTTCAACACTTTGCCCACAGGCCCGCCAACCCGTCGGGCTTCAAATCGGGCTGAAGAAATTTCTGCGGAGTGCCCGACACACGCAAAACCGCTTCGGCGGCGAGATATCCGCTGCGCACCGCGCCTTCCATGGTTGCGGGCCAGCCTGTTGCGGTCCAATCACCGGCGAGGAACAGACCGCCGATGTTGGTCTGTTGTATTGGACGCCAACGGTCGACGCCGGGTTGCGGGGAAAATGTAGCGGCGGCTTCCTTAATAACCGTGGCTTTGAGGAGATTTGCCTCGCGGGCGGCGGGGAGCGCGTGGCGGACTTCCGCGAGACAGAGATCGATGATCTCCTGGCGCGATTTCTGGAGAAGATCGTAGGAGGCGCTGATGACGAGCTGAAGGTATTGGCCTTTATCGGGACTCACACTGGCTGACCCTGCGCCGCTTGTGCCTGCGTAGAGAGCAGATTTGTTGAAGATCCACTGGGTGGTGGTGTCAAGCAAGGTGATGAAAGGCTCGGTCAGCACCTGGCGGTCAAACCACAAGTGGACACCGGTGATGGGTGCGACGCTGATTTTGTCGAGGTTACCGAGCGCGGTGTCCGTCTGTTTGAGGCTATCGGGCAGGAGATCGGAGAGCACGAGATGCGGGAGGGCGAGAACGAAAGCATCGGCGGATTCTTCGCGGCCTGCGTCGAAGACTGCGGCAATTAGCTTACCGTTTTCGATGCGCAGGCCACGGAGCGGCGAACGGAAGACGACTTCCCCGCCCTTCTGCTCGATGGCGGCGCGGCAGCCTTCGTAAAGATCGCCCAGAGCAACTGTTGGGACGCCCATGCGGTAGCCATTTTTGTTGGAGAGTACGGCTTTCCAGAAAACATCGACACCATAGCGGGCGTCGATGCGGTCGAGCTCCTGAGACAGGGCGCTTACAAGAACGACGCGCCAAAAGCGAGAAATCGCGGCGGGCGTCTGTTTGCGGCGGCGGAGCCATTCGAGCATGGAGATGCCGCCGGGCTCGTCGACGTCGTGGGGATGGCCGCCGCTCTGCAGGATGGAATAAAAGGCGCGCGCGATAGAGAACTTGTCCCTGAAAGAAAGTGGCGAAAAAGTGAGGAACGAACCCAGCATGTGGAAGGGCGCGGGGAGGACGCCGGCGTGCATTTCGCCGCGTCGGCCCTGGGGATCGAGCAAAACGAGGCGGTCGAAGAATTTGATTTTGTCGCCGGAGCCCACGCGGCGATAGAAATCTTCGAGATTGGTGCAGCAGCCGAAAGTGACGTGCTGGCAATTATCGACGTGCTCGCCATCCGGCAAGACATAGGACGCCGCGCGCCCGCCGAGGAAGGGACGCTGCTCAAAGAGACGAACTCGCCAGCCCGCTTCAGCCAGCGCGACGCTGGCTGCCAGTCCGGCCAGCCCGCCGCCGATCACGATCACGTTTTTCAAGGATATTCTCTTCCGAGAGGCGGCCGAAGCGCGCCTTGGCAATGAACAACATTTTTTCTGGTTTTGAGAGGCGAACGCGCTCGCCGAAAACGGCAAAATCGAGAGATTCGATGCGCGCGAGAAGAGCGCTATACGTGTGCACCAAGAGCCAGAGCGCGCCGCGGCTTTGCGGATCGATTAGGCTGAAAAGTGCAGAACCCTCTTCATAATTCTGCCAGGCGCGGTCGGCTTCAAAACGGAGCAGTTCGCGGACGCCTAGAGTGGCTTCGCTCTTGCTGAAATCCTGGGGGGAGACGCCGTAACGCGCGAGATCTTCTTCGGGGAGGTAGACGCGGCCTGCGGCGAAGTCTTCGCGGACGTCGCGGATGATGTTGGTCAATTGAAAGGCCAAGCCGAGTTTTTCGGCTAGGTCGAGTGCGCGGGGATCGTGGAAACCAAAAACGTGGGTGCAAGTTAGGCCGACGGTTCCGGCGACTCGGTAGCAATATTCGCGGAGTCGGTCGAAGGTCGGATAACTTCGGAGAGTAAGGTCCATTTCGGCGCCACTAATCAGATCGTGGAGATAGCGCGCTGGCATTTTGTAGTGGTTCATGGTGTCGACCAGGGCGGGTAGAACTTCAGCGGCGCCGTTTGGCACCGAAGGGTTCAAGGCCGCTGTGCCGTCGACGAATTGAGACGGACCAGTGATGGCGTCGTCCAAGGCGGCTCGCCAATCAGCAAGGCCGCGTTGCTTCGCCGCGAGATCGGCCCCTTCGTCGGCGACGTCATCAACAAGGCGCATGAATGCGTAGAGGGCTGCTAGGGCGTCGCGTTTTGGTTTCGGAAGCAAGAAAAAAGCGTAGTAGAAATTGCTGTGGGCGGCGCGGGCTATGCGGTGGCACTCGAGGTAGGAACTCGAGGCGGGGATGCCTAAGACGGGCACGGCGTGCTGCGCCCCTACAATCACGGAGCCGCCCGCGCTAGCTTCAGGATGCCTCGGTTTGGCTAGGAGATGCGTTAGGAGCGCATGGCCTAACAGGCGCGCTTGCTTTGCTTTGCTGATGGCAGGACGCGCATGGAGCGTGTCGTAACCCATGGATTCGATGGCGTCGAGAACGGCTACTCCGCCGCGGGTGAACATATCGAGATCGACGCTCAGCCGGCCCTGGACCATTCTTGCTAGCGGGGCGCCCTGCGAGAAGAGGATGCGCGTGCGAGCAATTAAGTCTTTCATTAGGCAGACATAACGATTGTCAAAGCGGCGCTCGACGATTTCGGTTTCCGTGAGGCCATGGGCGACGGCCATATCGAGGGGAATATAGATGCGGCCCTTTTCGAGGTCGCGATCGACGTCTTGCCAGAAATTCGCCAGCTGGAGTGCGGTGCAAGTGGCGTCGGAAAGGGCTTGGCGTTCTTCGTCGCGATAGCCGCACAAATAGAGGACGAGACGGCCGACGGGGTTCGCGGAAAAACCACAGTAGCCGATCATGGAATCCCACGTGGGATAGCGCTTGACGGTTTGGTCCTGGCGGAAGGCTCTCAGCAGATCGGCGAAGGGCTGTTTGGGAATATTCTTGGCGATGATCGTTTCGCGCAGAGCGACGAAGACCGGGTGCGATGGGCGGCCTGCGTAACACTCATCGAGCTCGCGCTCCCACCAATCCAAAAGCTCCAAGGCGCGATTTTTTTGCGGGATTTCGTCGCCGAGGTCGTCAGCCCAGCGGCAATACGCGTAGAGATTGTAGAAATGCTGGTGTAGATCTCTGGGGAGAAGCCAGGAAACTACGTTGAAATTTTCGTAGTGGTGAGTGGCGAGCCAGCGGGTGTACTGCTGCGCGACCGCTACGGAGCAGTTGTTTGCGGGAGCGTTCGCGGCAATTTCGAGTTCATCTGGGCGCAACATGGAAAAGCAGATTCCTCGCTTCGCTCGGAATGACAAAAGCTACGGCCACAGGCGCAAGATAAGTTGAAACTGGCGAACTGGATTGATGCTCTTTGGTTCGCCAGCCCTGAAAGCGGCAGCCTGGCTGCCGCACTCCAAAGTCATGGCCTGACGGCCAGCTTGATTTCGCCGCTGCGGCTCTTCATGCGCTCGAAGGCCTGCGGGAGGTCCGTCAAGCGAATCTCTTCCGTAACGAAGTCGTGGCCGACGATATCGCCGCGGCGGATGGCTTCGAGAGCTTCGCGGATAAAACGAGGCGTGTGATGAAATGGTGAGATCAGCTTAATTTCGGAATAGTGAATCGCTGCCGGGTCGATGGTCACGTTTGTACCGGAGGGCAGGCCGCTGAAGAAATTGACGACGCCGCCACGGCGAACCATGGCCAAAGCTTGCTGCCATGTTGCGGGGTTGCCGGCAGCCTCAACAACGGAATCGGGACCACGCTGGTCGTCGGTCAACGATTTCACGGCGGCGACCACATCCGGAGTTTCCGTTACGTTGATAGTAGCGATTGCGCCGAGCCTGCGGGCGACATCGAGCGGAGCGGAACGCCGGGCCACCGCAATGACGCGCAAGCCGCGACGTGAGAGCATGCGGACAAACGTAAGGCCGATGGGGCCGCAGCCGATGACCGCGGCGGTATCGCCAGTGCGGACTTCCATTTCGTGAATGCCGCGGAGAACGCAAGCCAAAGGTTCGACGAGAGCGGCGCTTCCGTCATCGACGGAATGCGGGACCTCCAACATGTTTTCCATGGCGATGCGGCCGGGGATACGCATGTACTCGGCATAAGCCCCGTTGTTGAAGAGCAAATCTTCGCAAAGATTTTCCTGGCCGCGGCGGCAGTGATAGCAGCGCAGGCACGGCGCGGAATTGGCGGCGATAACGCGCATGCCAACACGCCAGCGAGCATCGACGCGCTTGCCCACTGCGGCAATGTCGCCGACGACTTCATGGCCGAAGACGGCCGGTGGCCGGATCATTTTTGCGTGGTAGCCGCGTTTCCAAACTTTCAGGTCGGTGCCGTCGGTGAGCGCGAGCCGAACGCGGAGCAGGACTTCATCCGCAGCCAGGTGTGGCACGTCGATCAGCTCGACGCGCAGATCTTCGCTCCCGTACAAAACCGCTGCGGTCATTTTCGAAGGCACGACCGCGCGCGCGACCGCAAATTTCACTTCTTCTCCAACTTCCAGCTTCTTCGTCGTGGATGTTCTCATGCGTGAGTAATCAAAATCTTCAGCGATTCGGCCGTTGGCCGGGCCGCGAGCTCCAAAGCTTCCTGAATTCTATCCAGAGAGAAGCGGTGCGTCACAATCTCCATTACCGGCAGTTTCTTCCCCAGCACCAGTTCCGCGGCTGAGGCTTGGATGTCCACCGCCGCGCTATAGCTGCCCAGGATTTCCTTCTCATCGATGCCCACGGCCGCGGCAGGAAACTCAATCTTCGTGACTGGGTCGTTTGCCGCGAAGAGCAAGACTCGCCCCCCAGGCCGCGCCGCTGCCAACGCATCGCTTACCACCGATGGATGCGCGACCGCAACCAGGACTGCGTCCGCTCCCCGACCGTCCGTACGGGCCCGAACCTCTTCTACCAGCTTACCACTGGTTGGGTCAAACGACTCAAGAGCGCCAAGGGAGAGGCTTTTTTCCCGGCGCTGTGAAATTGGATCACTGGTATACAGCTTGGCGCTTTCGAGTTTGCTGACCATGAGTAATTGCAATCCGATGGGCCCGCAGCCGAGGATCAGCACAGTTTCGCCCGCGGTGATACGCGCCTTTTGCACGGCTTTGACGATGGTGTTGATCGGCTCGATGAAAGTGGCTTCTTCAAATGTGACGTTGTCTGGGAGAGCGACAATGCCGCGCTCGACTACCCAAGGCATGGCCTTGACGTATTGCGCGAAACCGCCGCCGTTCGGAGTGAAACCGGCGGTTAGTCCCGTGGTTTTGTACTGCTTGCACTGGGAGAACAGGCGCTTCTCGCAATAAAAACAGCGGCCACAGGGGGTGTGATGAAAGCTCATCACGCGGTCGCCGGGAGCCCATCTGGTGACGCCGGGTCCGGTTGCGACGACTGTGCCTGCCAGTTCGTGGCCCAGGATTTGCGGCGGCTCGACGTATCGCTGAAAGATTTTCTTGATGTCCGTGCCGCAAATGCCGCAGGCAGCGACTTTGATGAGGACTTCGCCTTCACCAACTTCCGGGACGGGAACTTCCTCGACGTGCACCACTCCTTTGTCGCGATAGACGCCGGCCCGCATGGTTTTCGGGATGGGCCCTAGCGATTTCAGGGTCTCGTGAGCCGTGCCGATGCTGCTCATGTCGCGGAGACCTCTTCGATTTTTGGATGCGGGAGTCTCGCCCAGTTTTGGGAGATCGCGGAAATGTAGCGATCCAAAAAATCCGCCAGCGATTTGGCGGCGGCGCGGCTCTGCCGTCCGAACTGGATCAACAACGGAATGCGGTACGGACTCAAGCCCACTTCTTTGAGCAGGCCGCCCATTTTCAAATGGCCGTGAGAATCGAGGATGCGCGCAAAATCGACCGGCAGGTCTTCGTCCGCGGCATCGCTGATGGCGCGAACGGTTACGCAGGGTACGCCGCGCTGCATAGCGGCAGCGAGGATGTAAGCAGACTCCATCTCGACGATGCTCCCCTTCCGGCTTAGTTCCTCTTTCTCTTCGGCCGTCTTAACGATTTTCCCAGAAGTTACGGAGACCTGGACAGCCTTTGCGCCGGAGGATGCGGCCAGGTCAACCAGGATGCCGTCACTTGTGGCTTCGCTGTCCCGGTTCGAGGCTTCCGAAGCGCGAGCGACTACTATGTCGCCTGGAAGTAAGGCGGCATCGAGCGAACCGGCGAGTCCAGTGGAAATGCACAGATCGTGAAGATCGATGGGAATCGAAGACATGGCTTTGGCGGCGCTTTCTCCGCCCATTCCCGTCAGCAGCACGGTAACTTCATCGAGGCCGATGTTGGCCTTGAAAAGATCGAATTCGCGGCGTCGCTCCCAATTTTCAAACTCGTAAGGGACAAACGGGTGGCGAGCGGCCCACGGCGAGAATTCGGCTTTGATGGCGAACGTGACGAGAATACGCATAAACCTGTAATTCTATGATGCCGGACCAAAGCGCCGGGCTACTAATGCGCAACCGCCGTGAGGCTGCCGCGCGCGCCGAAAGCACAGGCTGAAGCCTGTACCACGAAATCTAGGCCGCGGCGCGAAGCATTCTCTTTAGGCGACGCGGTTTCACATAGCCGTTGGCTTCATACCATCGGACGGCGCGCTCCAGAGCCGCCTCGACAGAACCCGGCTTAAAACCCAATTCTCGTTGCGCGCGTGAGCAATCGACGAACATCATGTGTTGCGCGATCTTCACGCCCTCGACGGGGATTTGCGGCTCTTTTCCAATGAGCCGCGAAAATGCCGTATTCATGTAGGCTACACCCAAAGCCAGACCGTGAGGAATTTTCAACGACGGAGCCGGGAGGCCCGTGATCTTGGAAAGCATATCCAGCAAGGCTTTGAGCGTTAAATTTTCCGCGCCGAGCAGGTAGCGCTCGCCCACTTTTCCGTGTTCGCCAACGAGCAGATGTCCTTCCGCGCATTCTTCCGCGCCTACAAAATTGAGGCCGGTTTCGACGTAACCCGGCATTTTCCCATTCAAGAAATCGAGGATGATTTTCCCCGTGGGCGTGGGCTTCCAATCGCCGGGGCCGACGGGGGTTGTAGGCATGGCGACAACTGCCGGAAGGCCTTCCTTGGCCGCTTTCAACACTTCCTGTTCAGCCAGCCATTTCGA
Organism: uncultured Acidobacteriota bacterium; assembly: GCA_963843265.1. Lineage (GTDB taxonomy): Bacteria > Acidobacteriota > Terriglobia > Acidiferrales > UBA7541 > Acidiferrum. The sequence goes on from CAWJJR010000027.1 coordinate 41,901, forward strand.
GCGCTTGTAGTGGCCGATCATTTCTTCTAGCTTCGTGTTGGTGAACTCGTTGGGAAGCTGCGGGCGGTCAACGGCAATCGTGGCCACGGTGCTGGTATAAATGAATTTTTCGATCTTGGCACGCTTCGCGGCTTCGAGAATATTTTTTGTGCCGCCGACGTTGGAGTCGTAAATCTCACGCGATTTTTTTGCCCACAGGCGGTAGTCGGCTGCGACATGAAATACGTGCTGCACGCCAGCCAGCGCGCGATCGAGAGATGCAGCGTCTCGCAGATCGCCCGTGACGTATTCGAGAGAGAGGTCGCCGATGGCGCGGTTGGTGCTCGAAGGGCGCATCAAGACGCGCACATCCTCGCCGCGAGCGACGAGTTGGCGCGCCACATGGCTGCCCAGAAAGCCCGAGGCTCCTGTAACCAGCGTGGTCATCCGGCTTCGGCGCCTTCTCCCAAGCGGTCCTGTTGAGAATCTGGTATGGGAGGACCCTCGAATTCTAAAGAGCTCTGGGAAGCGGCGGGCAAACTGTTGGCGCCGAGCAAGGAAGAGAGCAGCGCGCAGCGGCGGCCAACGAGGCGGCGCCATTGGCGGAATTGCATCTCAAATTCGGGAGTCATCTCGGCTCCTGCCGGAGTAATCAACACTCCGTCCACGTCCAGCTTGCGAATCTCAGCGTGCAAAGCCTCCAATTCGCTGCCGTGCGTTTCCCTTGCCACAATGAGACGCGCGCACGTGTAAAAGCCTGCCAGACGCGACATGCGGATCGCTTCAAGCCCGACACGGAGCGCAGCGTGATGGTCGGATAGCGGGTCGGCGGCCAAACGCCGTGTATTTAACCGGATGGCTAAATACAGACGCGAAGAAGGTCTCAACTCATGGAGGCGGGTTTTCAAGGAGGCGCCCGACGTCTCGAGAAAGACATGACGACCCGATGCCACCAGCGAATTGGCGAGGCGCGCTACACCGGAATCATCCAACGGCGCGGGACCGTCGATCCAGACAATCGGGGAGCGATACCGTGGGATGCTGGATAACGATTGCAAGAAATCGTTGGCTCCCCCGCCATCGCTTTCCGGTAACGAATCGGGAGTCGCGTTGGATTGTGCGCCCGCGGAGAACTTGAGGATAGGAGAAAAATCGTTCCGACTTGGGAGCGCGCGGGCAGCCAGAGCTAATGTGAGATCCGCGGTGAGCCGCAGAGTGAGCGACATCGCTGGCTCTAGAACCCGCTCCGCAGCCGGAATTCAGCTGGCTGGAATTTCATGGCGCAATATTCGTGCGGACCTTGCACCTGATTACGGAAGCGCGCGAGAGCGTAGAGCGGGAAAGAATTGCGGTAGAGGTGATACTTTAAATAAAAAACGCCCGGAAAACCGGTGCCGGTAAAATCGGATTCGCTCCAGGAACCATCGCTATTTTGCTGGTGGACGAGATAGGCGACCGACTTTTGAATGGCGGGATCGTTCGGCTCGGATCCCGCAAGCAGCCCGATTAAACCCCAGGCAGTTTGCGAGGCCGTACTATTGCCTTGGCCCTTTGTGGCCGGATCGGTGTAGCTCCACAGCGATTCGCCGAAGCTGCCGTCGGCTTTCTGGACCGCGCGGAGCCAACTGACGGCTCGCTGGCAAAATTCCTTTGCCGTGAGCGAAACGGTCTCGAGGGCGCGCAGTGCGCCGCTCGTGCCGTAAACATAGTTTACGCCCCAGCGCCCGAACCATGAGCCGTCTTCGCACTGATCTTTCAGCAGGAATTTCACCGCGAGCTGAACAGCGGGATGCTCGGCGGGCCAACCGAATCGGCCGAGACATTCGAGAACGCGAGCTGTCACATCCGCCGTCGATGGATCGATCATGGCGTTGTGGTCGGCGAAGGGAATGTTGCACAAAAGCTGGCGATCGTTGTCGCGGTCGAACGCGCCCCAGCCGCCGTCTTTATTTTGCATGCTGAGGAGCCACTGTATGCCCAGACGGACGGATTTTTCCATGCGCTCGGGATCGGGATGCTTCACGCGCTGCAGCGCCATCAGTACGAAAGCGGTGTCGTCCACATCCGGGAAGAAATCATTGCGAAACTCGAAAGCCCAGCCGCCGGGCTCGGCGTCTTTGTTCTTGAATTGCCAGTCGCCGGGACCTAGAACCTGCTTGGAGAGCATCCAATCCGCCGCTTTCACAAGGGCGGGATGATCGGCGGGAAGTCCGGCTTCTTCCAAAGAGACCATGGCGATACAGGTGTCCCAAACTGGCGAGACGCACGGTTGCATGCGAATGGTGTCGCCTTCTTCGATTTCGAAGCGGGAGAATTCGCGGATCTCACGGGCGGTGAGTGGATCGTCGGGACCATGTCCGAGCGCCATGAGCGCGAAGATGGAATTCATCATCGCGGGATAGATGGCCGCCAGCCCTTCGCTACGCTCGATGTGCGCGAGCATCCACGCTTTGCATTCGCGGAGGGCGCGATTGCGAAGCGGCTTCCAAGGCAACTTTTCGTAAAGTTTCAGGCCGCGATCGATGGCCATGAAAACGTTGCGCCACGAAATGAGTTGCTTGCTCCAGTCAAACGCGGCGGCTTTGTGCGAAATGTCCTTGAAGAGTTCATCGACACGAGCGCGTTCTGGAAGACGCCAGTCCGGCCGAAGTGCCGAAAGAATGGCCATTGGAATGACGATGCCCCGCGTCCAGGAGGACATTTCGTAAATATTGAGATAAAACCAATTCGGCAAGAGCAGGAGTTCCGGTGGAATCGAAGGAACAAGTTCCCAGCCGACAGCGCCGATCAGCGCGAGATAAAAACGAACGTAGGAATTTGTAAGTTCGAGGCCGCCGAGACGATGTACCGTTTCGCGCGCCTGCGTCATGTGCGGCGAATCGACGTCATCGCCGGCAAGCTTTAAGGCGAAATAGGCTTTGCAGGTTGCGTTGAGATCGGAAGGGCCGCCGGGGAAGATATTCCAGCCGCCATCGGGCAATTGACGGCGGCGAACGTAATTGGCGAGCTTGGCGATGCGCTCCGGATCGGCCTTGCCAAGAACATACAAATAATAAATGTAATCGGATTCGAGAGTGGTATCAGCTTCGAGTTCGCCGAGCCAATACCCTTCTTGTGCTTGCAGGGAAAGAAGATGGTTTGCGCCGTTTTCGATGGCTTGCTCGATCGAGCCAGCCAATTCCTTTTCAGGCCAAACTGGTGGTACGGCAGGAACGGGCCTATCAAATCCTATGCGTGTACCTGTCGCCAAAATACGTCCCCCAAAAGCAAAGTCTACTAAAAGGCAGGCGTATTAGATTCGCCTAATTTTAAAGCACATAGCTTAACTGCTGCATTCCTAGCTACTTCCCGCTACCCCCGGCGCGAACGCCGCGCCTTGCGAACACCGAGTAATACGAGTACCAGTGGATTATCGCCGTCTTGGCGCATCGGGTCAACTTCTAAGATGCGGGGGCGTTACAAAATCGTTGTTAGAGGGTGATACTTGGCGGCGCTTGTAACGCTCTCTCGATGAGGACGTGCAGAGGCTCCGGCAGGGGCTCGCCCTCGCGCTGGGAAACGGAGGGTTTGGTGCGTAGGAGATTCGCCGGAAGTTTGATCCATGAGGGGGCATTGGCGGGCGAGTCCATCGAGCCGCGAAGAACGAGAGCGTCGGCGCGGTCGAGAGCGGCGCGGGCGGAGTCTTTGAAATCTTCACGGGCGGGATCAATAACCGCAAAATAGAGACTCGGCTTGAGAAATTGCAGGAGAGAATTGCTCTCGAGGATGAGCGGCAGGGACTCTTGCCCCGCTTCCCGTCTAGTTTCCGCCAAGGCTTTACGCATCAACGGCAGGCCTTCGGCCAGAAATCCTTGCTTCGTTCTCAGCCAAAAGGATTTTTTGGCGCCTGCCGCCAGAAATCGCGCGCTGTCCGTGCCGGATTGGGGATGCGCTTCCCATTCGATGGCGCACACGTGTTCGTCGGGAGCGCAGTCGCAATCGTGGCCATTCTGCGCGCAGACGCCGTGGCCGTATTGCGTGATTTTTCCGGCGATCCAATTCGCCTGCGGGAACGCGCTGATAATGTCGCAGACGAGCTGCGTCTTCCCGATGCTTCGCGTGTGCCCGCCGACTACGACCACGCGCCATTGAGGCGAAGAGCTCACGTCACTTCCCTTCCCGCTTGGCTTCGAGTTTCGCTTCCAACTCTTTGATGCGCGCGGCGAGTTCCGGAAGACGCGACTGCCACGCGAATTGCTCCTTGAACTTTTCGAGCGGACGGGCCGGCGTTCCCCATACCGTCTGCCCACTGCGAATTGTTTTCCCGCCCAAAACGCCGGACTGGCCGCCGATGATCGCGCCATCTTCCAGGTAACACTGTTCGCCAAAGCCGGCTTGGCCGCCGACCACAACATGCTTGCCGAATTCGCAGGAGCCTGAGAGGCCGACTAGCGCAGCCATAATGGTGTGCGCGCCGATCTGGCAGTTGTGCCCGATGTGCACCAGATTATCGAGTTTAACCCCTTCGGCGATGCGGGTGTCGTCGAGCGAGCCGCGATCGATTGTAGTGTTCGCACCGATTTCAACATCGTCAGCGATTTCCACGATGCCCACTTGCGGAAATTTCCAGTAGCGCCCTTCTCCCTGGGCGTAGCCGAAACCGTCCGCTCCGATGACAGCACCGGAATGAATTTCCACGCGGTGACCGATGCGGACTCCGGCATAAAGAGTGACGCGCGGGTGAATGCGGCAGTGGTCGCCAATCCAGCAGCCTGCGCCGATCACGCTATGCGCACCGATTTGCGTGCCTTCGCCGATGTGGGCGCCTTCGCCGATCACGGCGAACGGGCCGATTGCGGCGCTCGCGCTGATTTTTGCGAGCGGAGCGACAATCGCAGTCGGATGGATTCCGATCGCGATCGGAGCTCTCTCGAGGATCAGAGCGGCGGCTTTGGCGAATGCCAGTTTGGGTTGTGCGCTTCTGAGAATGGTTTTCGCTTTTATGGAGACATTTTCAGGAGCGATTACGCACAACGCGGCTGAAGCACCGACGCGATCCACGTGTTTGGCGCTTTCGAGGTAGATGAGATCGTGCGGTCCGGCGCGCTCTGGAGCCGCTACACCGCGCAACTCGACTGCCCCATCTCCTTCAAGCCGCGCGCCAATTGCTTCCGCTAGCGATATTGCCATTCGCATCTTCGAAGACCTCTCTCAGAAATCATACAGCGCGGGCTCGCCCGGTGGCCTGTTCTTCCATCGTTGGTGAACCCAGACCCATTGGTCAGGATGTTTGCGAATAATTTCCTCGATTATTTTGGTGAAGCGTTGCGTGTTTTCAAAAACATCGCGCTCGGTATCGCCGGTACGAATCAATTCCACCGGCGGTTCGAACCTCAGCCGGTATTTTTGGGTAGAGTCATCCCAATAGGCGTAGCCAGGAACAACGGCTGCATCGGTATGCAAAGCCACGCGAGCGAGGCCCGTCGTCGTACAGGCAGACTTCCCGAAGAAATCGACGAAAACACCTTCCGCCGGCATGGTGTTCTGATCGGCAAGAATGCCGACGGTATCGCAGTCTTTCAGAATTTTGAGCATCACGCGCGCGGATTCGTTTTTGAAGATGGGGCGGTTCCCGGACGCGCAACGGTAGCGGTTGACGAGCGCGTCGAGGCGCACATTATCGAGCGGCCGGGCCATGTAATGCAGTGGATAGCCATAGAGCGCGTGCGCGAAGGAGGAAAGCTCCCAGGCGCCGATGTGGCCGGTCAGGTAAAGCACGCCTTTGCCGCGCCGCTGGCCTTCCAGAAAGTTTTCGTGGCCCTCGAGGATCACCACTTTGTCGATGTTTTTTATTGTGAGCCGAGGAAAATGTGCAAATTCCGCAGCCATCCGGCCGAGATTGAGTACCATTTTGTATGTAGCGTCTTTGCGCTGCGCGTCGGTCCAATCCGGAAAGGCGAGCCGCAGGTTGTACTCCGCGGTCTTCTTCAGCTTTGGCTGGAAGGCAAAGACCAATCTCGCCAAGAACGCCGCGTACCCGCGCGCGATGCGACGCGGAAGGATGCCCATCTTCTTTAAGATCAGCCAAACGCCGGCGTATTCGAGCCATTCTTTCATCGTTGTGCGGGACGGCCGCGCGGCGGCCGACGCGCGACAGTATGCAAGAGGTGCCCGGTTCGAAGATAGGGGTTCAATGCTAGACTTTTCCTTCCGTGACCGAATCGCCTACTGCCAGCCTCGAGAAATCGCAGACCAGCCCCGCAGCCCGTATCGGCTGGGCGATTCTGATCGCTGCGACGCTGTATCTTTGCTATTTCAGCCATCTCGGCGCGATCGGTTTTGTCGGGCCGGATGAACCGCGCTACGCCTGGATTGCGCGTGCCATGACCGAGACGGGCGACTGGGTTACGCCGCGGCTATATGGCCAGCCATGGTTTGAGAAGCCTCCTCTTTATTATTGGGAGGCGGCGGTTAGCTTCAAAGTTTTTGGCGTAAGCGAAGCGGCGGCGCGATTGCCTAGCGCGATCTCTGCCCTGCTTGCAACGCTTGCGCTGGCGTGGCTGGCCTGGCGGATGTATGGGCAAGAAACCGCGCGCTGGCTGCTGTTACTGCTCCCTACAACCGTCGGCATGATCGGTTTTTCCCACGCCGCTGCCACGGATATGCCTTTCAGCGGAATGGTCACGATTGCGATGGTCTGCGCGGCGGTTGTGTTGCGCCTTATTCCAACAGCAGAGGGCGGGGCAAGCCCCGCCCCTACAAGCCCATCGATGCCATGGACAGCTCTCATTCTATTCGGCTTTTTTCTGGGGCTCGCCGTGCTAGCGAAGGGGCCTGCAGGAATTATCCTTTGCGGCGGCGCGGTTTTCTTCTGGGCTATCTTTACGAAGCGCTGGCGTGTCGCATTTCGCCTGCTTCATCCCGCCGCCGTCGCCGCGTTCTGTCTCACCGCTCTTCCCTGGTACATTCTCTGCGCCCGCCGCAATCCCGATTTCCTCCGCGTCTTCATCATCGAACACAATTTCAAGCGCTACCTCACTCCCGAATTCCAACACATCCAGCCGTTCTGGTATTACGGTCCGGTCACAGCCCTAGCAATAGTTCCTTGGATCGCTCTCCTAGTGCCGTTTGCCGCGGACGCAAGATCCCTTTGGAAGACGGAGCGCCCGCGCGAGCTATCCCAAATATTCTTCCTGACATTTACCGGATTCACGATCCTTTTTTTTAGCATTTCGAAATCAAAGCTTCCCGGTTATATCTTGCCGGCTGTTCCGGCGCTGATGTTCGTACTAGCGGATACGTGCAAGCATCTTCGCGAAAAAACAACAATTATGAAGACTTGGACAACAACGATTTTTGCTTTAACTATTTTGAGTCTCTGCTTGGGCCTCCTCAAAATTGCCGCCTGGAATCTTTCAAAACTCGATCCAACAGCCGACAGTTGGGGCCTCCGTGGGAGGTTGCCCGTCCTGCTCTTCCTAGTAGGAGGAAGTTGCTCAATGGCCATGGTCGCGACCAAGCGCCACATGGCCGCGCTCCGCACCGGCGTTGTGACCTTATTGCTCGGACTGGCCACGTTTAATTCTGGGCTTCTTTCCCTCAAAGACTTGTCGGTACGACGATTTGCAATTCCGGAGGGGCATTCGCTACCGCAGTACCAGCCTGAGGATGTTGCGACTTACCGACTTCGTCGCTCCTACCAATATTCTTTGAATTTTTACTTCCATCATGAACTGCCCGAATGGCGTATGGAGAGCAACAAGGCTAGGTGGGTGTACACGGACTTCAACAATGTCCCGGAGGCGGAGAAACAGGGTCTTAAATGCGAGATGCCAAGGTTCGTTGTAATCTGGACTCCTGTTGTCGTTTGTGAAGATCCAGGCCTATCGACTGGACAAGCCCGTAGCGGGAAGCTTCAGTAGGAAAAAGCTGACGACGCGGTTTTCGTAGTCGCGCTTGTCATTGTCGTCCATGGCAACAAAATTACCATGGGGGATGATCATTTGGTCGCGCGGCTCGGGCGCCTTTTCAAACATTTGCCGCGTAATATCGGCAAGCTCGGGATCGTCGGAGGCTTCAATGAATAATTTCGGCACCCCCGCGAGGTTGATCAACTTTTTCGAGAGCGGCGGATCCTCGCGGTACTTGTAATTCAACCACGTAAAACTAAATTCCGCCGAGCGCACCATCAACGGAAATCCGCCGAGCCCGCTGCGCTCCACGCCAATCTTCACCATTTGTTCCGGCAAGTCATAGACAGAATCCAGCACGATGGCGCGGATACGTTTGTCATACTCCGCCTCGCGCAAAGCGGCGTAAGCCCCCAAATTGTAGCCCCACAATCCGAACCGGCCGGGATCGACGTCGCTCCGCGCCGCGACCGTATCAACGGCCGCGCGGACCTCGTCCGCCTCGCGATAACCGAACGTGGTAATCCCATCAATGGTGCCATGCGCTGCAAAATCAAAGACAAACACGTTGTACTGGTGATCCTGCAAAGCCGAAACAAGGGTCAGCAATTCGCCGCGGCTCGAACCGTACCCGTGGCACAAAATAATGGTTGGAGCACCGCGCAATCCCGGGAAAAACCACCCGTGCCGCGCGCCCAAATCCTGTACGGTAAAATCAACCAGCTCCGGCTTGCCCGGAAAGCTGTTCATATCGATCTCGCTGCCCGTGCGCTGCGGCTTGACGATCCGGTAGACCAGAAAGCCGGCGATAGCGGCCGTCGCTAGCACGGCAAAAAACGCCAGCGCCAGAACGGCCATAAAAAGTTTCGTATACCACTTCGTTGGATAGCGGATTTCGTACAGGATTGACATTCTTGGTCCGGGTAGCTGTGCGGCCCTCGCCGCAGTTCTTTGCCTCTCACAGAATAAGCGCGACTGGCGCGATGTTAGCACACCTTTTCCGCGCCATTTCTCGTAGCCTTGCAGCATTGTGTCGGAATTGTATCGGCGCGGACTCCAGCTTGATTGCCTGGCCTCCGATTCAGCTATCATAGGGACGGGCGGCGGAGGCCGCGCGGCAGTCCTTTTTATCCATGAATATTGTCGACTTGCGCCAGACGACGGTCCGCCAACTTGAGCCGCTTCTTGAAGAGGAAGCGCGCCACTGGCGCGACGAACTCCATTGGGATTACCGAAGCGCGCTGGAATTGATCAAGCGATTCCTGGACGCCCACGCGCTTGCGGGATGCGTGGCTTTCGAAAACGGCAGCGCGGCGGGCTATTCCTTTTATGTGCTGGAAGAGCAGAAAGGCCTCATCGGCGGACTTTACGTTTCCGCGAAATATTCCCAGGCGAGCATCGGCCAGCGCCTGCTCGACGAGATGCTCTTCTCCATGCGCGCCATTCCCCAGCTCTCGCGCATCGAAGCGCAGCTAATGCCCTTCTGCGGGCCGGTGGAAGCTCCGCTCACCGATCAAGGTTTCCGCCTCTACTCGCGTCAATTCATGCTCCAGGATCTGCAGAAGCTGCCCGAGGCCAAGCTGGGAGTTTCCGCCGGAATGCGCCTGGACCGCTGGAATGACCGTTACTTCGAGCCATGCGCCAAGCTGATTTATCTGGCGTACGCGAATCACGTCGACGGCGAAATTAACGATCAATACCGCAGCCGTTCCGGCGCTCTGAAATTCCTTAAAAACATTATTTTGCTCCCCGGCTGCGGCCATTTCGTCCCGGGAGCTTCATTTGTCCTGCGCCAGCCGGGCAGCGACGACCTCGTCGCCGCTGTCCTCACCAGCGAGGTGTCCCCCGGAGTTGGCCACACGACGCAAATCTGCGTGCTTCCCGGCTATCAAGGGCACGGCATCGGCCGCATGCTGATGCAGACCTCGGCCGAAACGCTGCGCACCATGAAATTCAAGGAATTAACGCTCACGGTGACTTCGGAGAATTACGGCGCCGTTCAACTTTACGAAAAATTAGGGTTCACGACGATTCGCACGTTCACCGCCGGCGTTTGGCCGCGTTGAGGCCGCGCTCATTTTTTCGAGCGGTCTTTCAATAAATTCTTCAGCTCCGACATGAATTCCTGAACATCCTTGAAATCCATGTACACCGAGGCGAAGCGCACGTACGCCACTTTGTCGAGCTTCTTCAGCCGGTGCATGATCATTTCGCCGATTTCCGTCGTGGTCAATTCGCGTTCAGTAGCTTCGTGCACCACGCTTTCGATTTCATCGACAATGGCTTCGAGTTTCGGCGTGGCGACCGGTCGCTTCTCGCATGCCTTCAGCAACCCTTGCAAAATCTTCTGCCGCTCGAAGCGTTCGCGCCGCCCATCCTTCTTGATGACCATGTAAGGAATTTCGTCGATGCGCTCGTAGGTGGTGAACCGGCGGCTACACTTGAGGCACTCCCGCCGACGCCGGATCGTATCTCCCGCGCGGCCTTCGCGTGAATCGATCACCTTATCGTCCAGATGCGCACAGAACGGACACTTCACTCAGTCATCTCCTTGAGTTGAGCATTGCAGCGTAAGAAATTTGCCCCTCACACTTCGAGTTCTTCCGCTTCTTCGCGTTGCGCCAATTCTCGCAGCTTTCCCGGTGAAAATCCCTCGCGAAGCAGCAAAGGCACGCCCGCAAGACTACACGCCGCAAAGGAAATCAGCCAGAGGACAATCGCAGCGGCGGCCGCTCGTTCCTTCTCCACGCCGAGCACCGCCGTGAACGCGATGAAGGTGGCCACTTGCGCCCCTCCCCCCACTCCGGGGAGCTGCACGGCCGAGCCCGCCAGCGTGAACGCCAGCACGAGCAGCGCGTCGCCGAGATTCAGTGTGCCAAGCGACCCGCCAAACGCATGGGAAACCCAAAGATAAACCAGGGCGACTAGAAACCAATGCGCGGCAGAGTAAAACACGGCGGCTACGAGTTCTCCGAACGAGCGTATCGCCTGTATGCCACGCACAAACCCGATCAAGATTCGCGCCACAAGAGCGCGCCACCCGTGTGCCCCGTGCCAGCCGTGCAGTCGGCGTTCCAGAAGCGCCGTGCCATGCACTCGAAGATAAATCAGAAAAGCAATCGCTCCAACAACCGCCGCAAAGAAGAAAGTGCCGGCAGTCTTTGCCGCGGATTCCAGCGTGCTCGCCGCGCCGCCAACACGGGAATGAGACTTGAAAAGCAGCAAGCCAATCGAGGCGATGACCGCCATGCTCGCAAAATCAAAAATGCGCTCCAGAAAATAGATTCCGAACATGTCCGCGAACGGAAGACCCTCTTTGCGAGCCAGCAGCATTGGCCTAACCGGTTCCCCTGCGCGCCCGAGGAGAAAAATTGCCGAAAATCCCGCCAGCGTCATGGCATAGATCTGCCAGAATCTCGAGGGTCCCAGATTTCCCTGAAACACCTTCCATCGCAAGGCGCGAATCGCGTAGCAAATATAAATTGCCACGATTGACAGAATTAAAAGGTAAGGATTCGCGTTGCGGACAGAGTGAAGCAGTTTCGCCCCGCTGAAATCCTTCAAATGGATGATTCCACGCGAAAAGTAGATGACCAGCCCGAGGACAACGAGTCCGAGCAGAGCTATGACCAGCTTCCTCGACGATGAACGCATGCGCACGTCAGACTAACGGTCGCCATCCGGTGCGTCAAGGCACAGCGGCTCGCAAATCTACTAGATTCGTCTTGCTCGCGAAGGAAGGCAGAGCACGTAGGCGAGCTGAGCGTGTCGTTCGGTCCAAAGCTGCGCCTCGCCTGAATGCTATCCTGTCCGCGGGCAGCGATGAGTAAGATGCCCGCACTTGCGGTCGGTCGTCCGGGCCAGAACTAGACGGAACTTTTAGAGAGCAGTTTGCGTTCCATAGTTGCAGGCCGAAGTTGGCTCAACGCAACTTTTGGGTCAAACTGGTCACCGTAGCGGGATTTGAGGCTGATGATACGTTGGAGCAGGACGCCCAACTGGTCCAGCATTGCCTCCAGGGCGACGGTTCGGCCTGGGAGGAACTTGTGCGCCGTCACACGCGCCGCATCTTCAACATCTGCTACCGGTTCACTGGCAATGGCACAGAGGCTGAAGACCTGTCGCAAGAAGTTTTCCTCCGGGTGTATAAGACTCTTGGGAGCTATCGTTCCGCTTACGGCGGATTTGCCACATGGATGACCAGCGTAACGCGCAATCTTTTGATCGATCATTACCGGCGCACCAAACGCGACCGCATCACGGACTCGCTCGAGGACGCCATGCCGGTGGTAGAAAACAAGGAATCCGCGGGCCGGCGCCCGGATCAGCAATTGCTCCTGGCCGAGCTCAGCTCCCAGGTTCAGACCGCGCTGATCAAGCTTTCGCCGGAACTGCGCGAGGCGGTTATCTTGAGGGATTTGCAGCAACTCGAATACAACGAGATACGCCAGGTTTTGGATGTACCGGAAGGAACTGTGAAATCCAGAATCAACCGCGGACGAATCGAACTAGCGCGCATCTTGCAACAAATGGGAGTGCGCCCGTCATGAGTCGCGGCTCTTTTTGTGAATTGTCTTGGGACCGGGCGCGGAGAATGGCATGACCTGGACTTGTGAACAAACCGAAGCGCGTCTCAGCGACTACCTCGACGGGCTCCTTACTCCCGACGAGCGGCATGAATTCGACATGCACGCGAATACGTGCGAGAACTGCGTGCAAATCGTTGCGAGCGTTTCTCACTTGGTCAGCGGTCTGCATTCGATGGAGCAGATCGCGCCGCCTCCGCAACTGGTCACTTTGATTTTGAACCAAACGATTGGTCCCAGGGAAACCAAGAAAGGCTGGCGCGTCGCATTCGGCTGGCTGGGCGGTTTGGCGTCGCCGCGATTCGCCTATAGCGCTGTTTCGATCGTGGCCTCCGCGGCAATCCTCCTGGCCGCCTCTGGCATCTCGCTGCGCAAGCCGAAGCTTGCAGACTTTTCCCCCGTGAACATCGCCCGCAACGTGGACCGGCAGGCGCATCTGGCCTATGCCCATACCACGAAGTTTGTCAGCGATCTTCGCGTCGTCTACGAAATTCAGTCCCGCTTGAACCAGGACAACACTTTGCCCGCGACACCGGAGACCACCATGCCGCAGACCACTCCGGGCAAAGCGCCGGGCAGCACAGACAGCACTCGGCCGGACGCTCCGCGGCAGCAAAACCGCGCCAACAGCATCCGCAGAGAGCTTGAGGTTCTCGCCACGGAAGCGCCATCGGTCGGCAGCGCATTCTGTGGACGCATGCTTACAAGGAGTATTCCATGAAGTGTGCCGTCCATTCTGAAGTGGACGCAACGGGCTACTGCCGCAATTGCGGCAAGCCCATGTGCCCGGATTGCATTCGGCCCGTACGCGACGTTCTTTACTGCGAGGACTGCCTGGCCAGCGGCATGGGCCATTCTGCGCCGCGTGTTCTCGCCCAACCGGGGCAACCTGGAGTTCCGCCGCTAGCCCCGAACCCGGCGTTGCCGCCTCCTGCGTCCCCTGGAATTGGTCCAAGCCCCGTCCTCGCTTTCTTTCTGGGATTCCTACCCGGTCTTGGCGCCTTTTATAACGAGCAATACGGCAAAGGCATGGTCCATCTCGCAATTTTTCTGGTTCTCTTCATTGCCGGTGTGAATGGCGCCATGAGCGGCGGCGCCGAAGCTGCCCTCTGGATTTGTATCTCCGCGCTGTGGATTTACATGCCTATCGATGCGCTGCGCACCGCACAGGCTAAACGCGCGGGCCAGACTCTTTCGGACCCTCTCGATAATTTCAGCAGGAATCGCCCCATCGGGCCGATCCTGTTGATTGGCGCAGGTCTGCTGCTTTTGCTCAATAATTTTGACTGGTTCCCGTGGTATCGCGTCTCGCAATTTTGGCCGGTGATTCTGATCGCCGTCGGCGTTTTGATGTTCCGAAATCGCATGAACCGCGGCCAATAGGAGAAATTTCAGTGAGGACCAATAACGATGAGTAATCATGTACATTGCAACTGCCAGCGTTGCACCATTCGCGGCCTTCGCGGCCCGGTCATCATCGTGACTGTGGGCGTGCTTTTTCTTCTTCAAGAAATGCGCGGCGGCTATTTCGATTTCAGCAACACCTATCCGGTGATCATCATCGTCATTGGTCTAATGAGCCTCGCCTGTGCCCTGGCACCCACCGACGGCCATGTTTCATCGGTACCGCCCTTGCCGCCTGCGGCTCCCACAGCGCCTGGCGTGCCTCCCTCTCCGTCAAACGTGGCCCCCACAACTTATCCAGGGCAAGGACAATAAATCCAGATGGCCAGGAGCCGCCAAAGCACCAGCGGAATCTTCTCAGGCCTCGTTCTCTTAATCGTTGGCGTCATCCTGCTTCTGCATAACTATCACGGCCTCGAGATTGGCGATTTACTCGTCCATTGGTGGCCGCTCGCGCTCATCTTCTTGGGGCTGATTAAGCTTTACGAACGAATGGCCGCCAGTCGCTCCGACGATCCCGGCTCGGCGCGAATCACCGGCGGCGAAGTTTTGCTGGTCATCGGCATGATCACTCTCTTGAGCGTCGTCGTCGCCGTTGACTACGCCAAACGCGCGATGCCAGGTCACATGCCCGTCGAATTTTCCGGCGACGCTTATCCCTTCGATTTGGACGTCACTCCGCTAAGCGTCCCCGCGAATGCGCGCATCACCGTTCGCGGCGGCCGCGGCGAAATCACCGTTCGCGCCTCCGATACTCCCGAAATTCGCGTCTCCGGCAAGAAAAATGTCCACGCCTGGAGCGAATCCGACGCCCAGCGCCGCGCCGGCCCGGTTTCCGTTGAGATTGTTCAGACTGGCGATGGCTACGAAGTCCATCCCACTGGAATGCGCGTGGGCGACGATCGCATCAGCATCGATATGGACATCCAAGTCCCGAAAAAAGCTTCGCTCAGTGTCCGCAACGAACAAGGCGATATCAATGTTTCGGACATGGCCATGCCCGTCTCCGTAACCAGCAGTAGCGGCGACGTCGAAGTGCGCGACACGGGTAGCGACGTGACCATCGAAATGCATCACGGCGACGTCAAAGTCTCCGACACCAAGGGCGATATCAAAATCTCGGGAAATGGCGGCGAAGTGGACGTCGCGACCGCTACGGGGAGTTTTACTCTTGACGGTGAATTTTACGGCCCGATTCGCGCCGATAAAGTCGCCAAAGGCCTCCGCTTCATCTCGCAACGCACCGATCTCACGCTGACCGCACTCACCGGCCACCTGGAAGTCAGCTCCGGCAATCTCGAAATTGCCGACGCGCTCGGAGATATCGCCCTTCGCACCAACCGCTATTCCGTAACCATCGAAAACGCCGCCGGCAAAGTCAATGTCGACAACCGCGACGGCGATGTCTCCTTGCGCTATTCTTCCCCTCCCAAACAAGACATTGGAGTGACCAATTCCAACGCCAGCATCTCCCTGACTCTTCCGGAATCTGCGAACTTCAACATCCAGGCGGACTGCCACTCCTGCGATATTGATTCGGAATTTTCTGCCGACAGCTTGAAGAAATCCTCGACGGACTCCGGCGATTCTCATCTGGAAGGAATCTACGGCAAACAGCGCGGGCCCAAAATCACGCTGAAGACTAGCTACGGATCGATCGCGATCCGCAAAACGAGCTAATCAACGTTCCGAATGCAATGCGCATTGCGCTCTATCGTTCCGCCAACCGATTCAAATCCTCAAAAAACGTCGGGTAGGAAACTCCCGCGCAATCCGCATCGCGAATCACTGTCGCGCCCACTGCGGCCAGCCCCGCCACAGCAAACGCCATCGCAATCCGGTGATCTCCGTGCGGCTCAATTTCCGCGCCGCGCAATTTCCCAGCCTGCCGTCCCTCCACTTTCAATCCATCGGGACGTTCTTCAACCGTCGCTCCCATGCGCCGCAAATTTTCCACCAGCACGGCGATCCGGTCACTCTCTTTCACGCGAAGCTCGGCAGCGTTTCGTATCTCGATGCCTTCTTCCGTGTACGGCCCCAGCGCTGCCAGCATCGGCAGTTCATCGATGACCAACGGAATCCGCTCGCCTTCGATCACTCCGCCTTTCAGCGGCGCGCCCTTCACCGCGAGATCACCAACAATTTCTCCGTGCGAACTTTTCAGCGAAAGCATCTGGATCGAAGCGCCCATTTCCGCAAACAGGTCCAAAATCGCCGTGCGCGTTGGATTCAAACCCACATTGTGAATGGCAATGCTGGAATCCGGCAGCAGCGAGGCCGCCGCGATGAAAAACACCGCCGAAGAAAGATCGCCGGGCACTTCCAGGGATTTCGCGGTTAGCTTCCCTGCCCCGTTGCCGCCGAAAAGTCCGTGAATTTTCGTGGTTCGTCCGTGCCTCTCGATCGCCGCGCCGAATTCTTCCAGCGCCAGCTCCGTATGGTCGCGCGTCCGCGCGGGTTCCGTTACGCTGGTCACGCCCTCCGCGAACATCCCCGCAAGCAGCACCGCCGACTTCACTTGCGCGCTGGCCATCGGCATTTGGTAGTCAATAGCGTGCAGCCGCGCTGCCTTAATTTCCAGCGGAGCAAAATTGTCTTCTCGCGCGCGAATGTCCGCGCCCATCTCTCGCAGCGGCCCCACCACACGCTTCATCGGCCTTTTCTGCAACGACCCGTCGCCCGAAAGTTTTGTATCGAATTCCTGCCCCGCCAAAATACCGGTGAGCAGGCGCATGGTTGTTCCGGAATTCCCCGCATCCAGCGCCCGCCAACTTTTTTTGAGCCCTCGCGCGCCGTGCCCGATAATCCTAACCAGCTCTTTTTCGACCTTCACTTCCGCGCCCAGCGCGCCCATACAATCAAGCGTGCTATGGCAATCCGCGGCTGCCGCAAAATTCCTCAGCTCACTGGTGCCCTCCGCCAAAGCAGCCAACATCGCGTAGCGATGGGAAATAGATTTGTCGCCCGGCGGCGCGACACCGCCCGTCAGTAGTTTCGCCGGTTCCACTCTTTGCTTTTTCACGCGTCGATTTTAGCACGCCACGCGAAATCGTTCGTCGCCGCAAACTCTGATCCCAGACGCGCTTCTCGTCCTCTACCTCCTTTACTTCCTATACCTCGTTAACCTCCATTCCCTGTCCCTCCGGACAGTCTTTCCGAAGGAACCGGCAACGCGAGTGCTGAAATTCCGACAACCGTTTTTTCGTATTATTGAGTGAGGAGAGCTTTCATGTCAGCCCGTAGAACGTTGTTTCATCTCGCGGCGAAAACCGCGATGGTCCTCGGCGCCATCTTTGTCGTCACAGTCTTGCTAGCCGCCATGCCCGGCCACCACGCGCCCGGCACGCAGACTGCAGAGCCACAGGAAGCCGCCGCGCCGCAAACCAAGTCCATGCCCGGAATGGACATGAACGACGAAAAGGCCAGCGAAAAAGATGCCGTCGCGGCCATGACCCCAGGGCTCCACAACTCACACGGCCTTCACATGTATATGACTTCCATGCGGCCGCAACAGCCCGGAGACGTCGAGCGCGCCAACGAAGTCGTCACCACGCTTCGCGCCAGCATCGAAAAATATAAGGACTACCGCGTCGCCCTTGCGGATGGTTACAGAATCTTCCTGCCGAATATTCCGCAGCCCGAGTATCACTTCACGAACTATCGCAATGGCTTTCTGGAGTCTTTCTCTTTCGATCCCGCGCGGCCCACGTCTCTGCTTTACAAAAAAACCGCCACCGGCTATGAACTCGTCGGCGCCATGTACACCATGCCCAGGACCGCCAGCGAAGATGAATTGAATGCCCGCATCCCTCTGAGCATCGCCATGTGGCACTTACACACGAATCTTTGCTTTCCGCGCCTTGGCCAGTCGCGCACTGCGGATTGGTCAAAATTCGGCCTGAATGGATCCATCGCTACCGAAGATGCTTGCTCCGAGGCTGGCGGCCGCTTCCACCCAGTCGTTCTAGGCTGGATGACTCACGTCTATCCCTACGAACATGGCCTCGACAACATCTTTGCCATGCACGGCATGCAGGACATGCATTAGCCCGATTTTTGCGGCGTCTGGATTTATTGCAGATGGACGCGTGCGGAACCCTATTCCGCGTTTTTCAGCTTTAGCTTGCTCTTATTCTCTTCGAGAAACGCCCGCAATTCGCCCGCTATATCCAGCAGCCGGATCCACTGCTCGTAATACAACGTGACGGGAAATCTCCCCAGTCCATAGACGCTCACTCCGCCTTTTTCACCCACGCGAAATTCCAGACTCCCCTTTTTTCTCGACCCCGCCTGCTTTTCCAGCTCCGCAATCCGCGCCAGCAATTCTTCTTTGCTCGGTTCAGCCATTTTCTTTACTCCCTCTTGCTTCCAGACTCGAAGAAAACTCCAGCCCCAGCCTCATTACCCGCATCCCAACAGTTTGACACTTCCAAGTCTTTGCTTCCGCCGCCTCGCGCCCGCATCTCTCCAACTCGGGCGGTGCATTGCTTCGTTCCGCTTCCGACACAGCGCCGTTGCCTCCGCTCCCTCCTACAGTGTACGATACACCCATCTGCAGGGAATCTAGCCCTGCGCGGGTGCCAGTCTTCGTTTTCCGAATAGGTCGGTTTTACACATGAAACGATTCGCGTCGTTCGCTCACAAATCCTTTGGGTGTGAGGAGCATTATCTTATGTCACGATTCCTGCGTTTACTCTGTATTGCATTCTTCATCGTTGCGCCGTGCACGGCGCAACAGGCCGCGCCGGCAGCCACGTCGCCCGCGCAGCCAACGGGGCCCAAGAAGCGTGTTGCCGTGATGAATTTCGATTATGGTACGGTCAAAACCGTCGTTGCTTCCATCTTCGGCACTGACCAGGATGTCGGCAAGGGTATCACCGACCTCATGGTGCAGAAGCTCGTGCAAGACGGCAAATACTCCGTCATCGAACGTTCCGCGCTAGACAAAATCATCAACGAACAAAATTTCTCCAATAGCGACCGCGCCGATCCTTCCAGTGCTTCCAAAATCGGCCGTATTCTCGGCGTGGACACCATCATCATCGGCTCAATCACGAAATTCGGTCGTGATGACAAGAAAGTTGGCGGCGTAGCCGGCGGGCACAGCGGCTGGACCGGCGCCCTCGCTGGCATGGGCAAAAAGGAATCAAAAGCTGAAGTGGCCATCACGGCTCGCATGGTCAATACCACCACTGGCGAAATACTCGCGGCTGTCACTGGCAACGGCCAATCTTCGCGCTCCGGATTGTTCCTTGGCGGGGGCGGAGGCACGGGCTACAGCGGCGGCGGCGGCGCGTTTGACATGAGCAGCAGCAACTTCGCGGAAACCATCCTCGGCGAGGCAGTGAACAAGGCTGTCGCCGATTGCGCCACGCAGCTCGATAATGCCGCGGCGACCTTGCCGACGATCAAAGCTACTTACTCCGGCGTCGTTGCCGACGTAAGCGGCAACAACATCATCATCAACATCGGCAACAAAGTCGGCGTTCGCGTTGGCGACGTCGTCGCCATCAGCCGGCCGGTTCGCACGGTCAAGGATCCCACGACGGGCAAGGTGCTCAAGGTCGTCACCAACGAGCTCGGCACCGCCACCGTGACCGAAGTGGATTCCGACTCCGCAACTCTTACCTATTCCGGTGCCACTCCGCCCAAGATTGGTGATATGGCGGCAAGCACTCCGTAGGAGAACAAGAGTAGTCAGGGCCAGGTAGCAATCGTAGAAAACGTAGAAGAAGTTCACACATCTAGCTGAACGCCGCATTTCGGCAAATGCATGCTTTGTCTTGATAGCTTCGATGCTCGAATTCAAATAGGCGGGACATCCTCTTAGACTTCCTCGCCTTTTTTCGTGTCGGAATGGAGCCACGCAATGAGCCAGGACTACACGGTCGGTCAGAAGCTCGGCGATTACGAAATCCTCGGCGTACTCGGTGCCGGTGGCATGGGCAAGGTCTACAAGGTCCGGAATACTATTTCTGATCGAGTCGAGGCCATGAAAATTCTGCTTCCCGACCTGGCCGGCCAGAAAGATCTCGCCGATCGCTTCCTCCGCGAAATCAAAGTCCTTGCCAGCCTCTCCCATCCAAATATTGCCGCGCTCCGCACCGCTCTCACTCTGGACAATCAACTTGTCATGATTATGGAGTTCGTCGACGGTGTCACTCTGTCTTCCCGCCTTCAGCAGGGGGCCATTCCGCCGTCCCTCGCCGTCAAGTACATCGATCAGGTGCTTGCGGCCCTCAGCTATGCTCACAAGCAGAACATCATTCACCGCGACATCAAGCCTGCCAATATGATGCTCACCGCCGATGGTAGCGTGAAGCTTATGGATTTTGGCATCGCTCGCTCGGCTTCCGATCGCAGCCTCACGATGACCGGCACCACGCTCGGTTCCCTAAATTACATGCCCCCCGAACAAGTGAAAGGCGAACCCGCCGACAATCGCTCCGATCTGTATTCCCTCGGCGTCTCCCTCTACGAAATGGTCACCGGCCAGCTGCCATTCCAGGCAGACAGCAACTATGCCATGATGGCCGCCCATCTCCAGGAAACCCCAAAGCCACCCATCGTCCTACGCCCCGGCATCCCGCAACCTCTGAATCAAATTATCCTCATGGCCCTCGCCAAGGATCCCGGTCAGCGCTTTCAATCCGCCGACGCGTTCCGTGGCGCTCTCAAGAGCGTGCAAGCCCAGGGTGGGTCCACCCAGCCGGCAGCAGATCCCCGCTCTTATGCCCCTTCGGCATCGGCAAATGCCGGCGGTGCAACGTCGCTATTCCAAGAAGCCCCACCTTCCCCATCTTCGACCACCCTCATGGATCCACCCGCCTCCCGCCAAGCACAGCCTGTGGCGGCTGCCGCTCCGCCCGTTGTCGCCCCACCTCCGCCGCCAGCGGCTCACAGTAGTGGTCATCGCGGCCTCTACATTGGCCTGGGCGCGCTCATCGTCGTCGCAGTCTTGGTCGCCGCCGGCCTTTATCTTCCAGGGCACATAAAAACTCTGGCCGGACCTGGTAAGATCTCCTCTCCACAATCCCAGCCGGCCGTTTCCTCAGCGTCAGCTCCCGCGTCCAACACGCCTTCGACGCCCGCCTCCAATCCAGCCGATACTTCCGCAACGCAGCCCTCTTCGGCCCCCGCGCCCACTTCTGGCACGGAGCCCGCCGCGGCCGGCGCGCAATCCGGCCAATCCCCATCCGAAGGCTCAGCAGCCACCTCAACGCCCGCAACAGACTCCGCTTCGCCGACTTCTCGAACCGGTGGTTCCGGCGGCAATCCGTCTGAACCTCCGAAGAAATCTTCTACTCGCAAGTCCAAGAAAAGTTCCGCGTCAGCATCGCAATCACAGGACAACGGTCAGTCTCCTGTCACAAGCACTGACACGGCCCAGTCTTCCCAAGTCCAGACCGAAGCGGCTGCGCAAGCCGAAGAAGCCGAGAAAAGATTTGATGATCTGGACAGCCGCTCGACCGCCGCCTCTCAGTCTTTGGACAATTTGCAGCGCCAACAAGCCGCCGCTGGTTACGGCTTGCGAGGCGACATTGTCTCCGCCCAGCAACGCATGAAGACGGACCTCTCCAAAGCGCAATACTACATGCAAAAGCAAGACACGAAAAACGCGCAGAAATATTTGGACATGGCCGACGCCGAGCTGCAAACCATCGAAAAATTCCTCGGGCACTAGAGAGAGAATCGAAACTTACTCGCGGCGGATCTGTTTGACTAAGGAGTCAAAAATATGGCGCGACGGAATTTCCTGGCTCAGCTGGCGGGTTTGCCGTTTCTGGCGTTAGGCGCGAAGCCGCAAGAACCAAAACAACCGCTAAGGATTATGATGAAAAGCGCATGGGGATCCGACGACCCGACACGCGCTGCATTCCCCTTCGCGCACGGCCTCGTGCTAGCGGAAGCAGGCCATGACGTCCAGATCTTCCTGCTCGCCGAAGCAACCGCTTTGCTGCGAAAGTCCATGGTGAATTCGATCTTTCCTGTGGGCTGGCCGCCTCTAAGCGAGACCCTCGCCAAGGTCGTCGCTAAACACATCCCCGTCTTTGCTTGAGGAGCCTGTTCCCGGGCCCGTGGGGTCACGGAAGCAGACTTGAATCAGTGGGGAGCAAAATTCGGCAGTCCGGCAACCTTCGTTTCGCTTGTCGAATGGGCCGACCGCATAATTGTCGAGTGAAAACCCGCGATGCGAGCGGCACCACTTAACTGCCAGCTTGCCCGTCAATCCCAAACCTTCGGCTACTCTATTTTCCCCTTGCTTACCGAGAGGAGCTTGCGTACCCTGCTCTCGGTAACCGAGCAGAGCGGGCACGGTTGCATTTCTCGGAGAGTTTATGAGCAAACCATCCGATTTGGTGCAAGGTACGCTGGACTTGCTTCTCCTGAAAATTCTCGCCCTCGAACCCATGAACGGCTACGCCATCAGCCTCCGCCTCAAGCAGGTCTCCGGCGATGTACTTCAAGTCAGCGACGGCTCGCTCTACCCGGCGCTGCACAAACTTGAGCAAGAAGGCTGGATCACCGCCGAATGGAAGCCCACAGAAAACAATCGCCGCGCAAAATTCTATTCGCTCACGCGGCTTGGCAAAGGACAGCTTGAGAAAGAGTCAGCCAACTGGGCCCGTCTCTCCGCCGCGATCGCCAATGTCGTGAAACTGAAAGAGGCCTGAAGCGCGAGAGCCGCAGCGACGCGCTACATCGCGTCCGGAAAGGAGCAGCTTTATGCGGCCAAATCATTGGATCTACACCGTCCCGCTTCGGTTGCGCTCGCTGTTCCGCCGCCACCAAGTCGAGAATGACCTTAGCGAAGAACTGCAATTCCATCTCGAACAGGAGACACGCAAATATATTGCCGCTGGCATTGCGCCTGTAGAAGCGCGGCGCAGAGCCACGCGCGAATTCGGCGGCCTCGAACAGTCCAAAGAAAACTGCCGCGACACCCGCCGCGTCAATCTCATCGAAACATTTTTCCAGGACATACGGTTTGGTCTTCGCATGCTGCGCAAGTCTCCCGGCTTCACCGTTGTCGCCGTCCTCACCTTGGGCCTCGGCATCGGCGCGAACACCGCGATGTTCAGCGTGGTTGAGGGCGTCTTGTTAGCTCCGCTGCATTACTTTCAGCCCGATCGCTTAGTGATGGTTTGGGAAAACAATCCGCGATTTCCACGAGTGTGGGTTTCCTATCCTAACTTCCGGGATTGGCAGCGCAGTGCGCGCTCCCTTCAGCAAATCGCGGCGGGCATGGACGTGGGGGTTGATCTCACAGCTCCCGGCGCTCCCGAGCACCTCAATGGAAAAGAAATCTCCTCCGGTTTTTTCAGCACTCTCGGCACAGCGCTAACTCTCGGGCGTGAGTTCTTGCCCGAGGAAGACCGACAGGGCGGAACGCCCGTCGCAGTCATCAGCGACCGTTTGTGGAGAAATCGATTCGGGGCTAGCCCTGAGGTGCTCGGCAAAATCGTCACCTTGGATGGAGCGGATTACACCATCGTCGGAGTTCTCCCAGCCGGATTTAGCGTCGGACACCAGTACGCGGATGTCTATACGCCGCTCGGCCGGAGCGATCCACTGATCCTCAACGATCGCGCAGCCCACGACGGCATTTTCTCCATCGCCCGCCTGGAGCCTGGTGTGACCCTAGCTCAGAGTCAGGCGGAGATGAATACGATTCAGAATGGCCTGGATCAACTGTATCCCGATGCCGATCGAGATCTGGGAATTTACATCGAGCCTCTCAAGCAAGTTGTCATTGGGGACGCCGGAAAAATGCTTCTGCTGTTGCTGGGAGCCGTGGGATTCGTCTTGCTGATTGCCTGCGCAAATGTCGCGAATCTCTTGCTGGCGCGCTCGGCGGCGCGCTCTCGGGAGTTTGCCGTTCGCTCCGCGCTTGGAGCGAATCGCGGACGTCTGGTGCGGCAGCTACTGACAGAAAGTGTGCTTCTCTCGCTCGCTGGTGCCGCTCTGGGGCTCCTGATCGCAATCTGGGGAGCGAAGTCCGTGCTGGCGGCGGTCCCGGGAATCTTGCCGCGCAGCGAGAACATCGGCGTGAACGCTCCTGTTCTGCTTTTCACGCTTGGTGTGTCGATTGTCGTGGGGATTCTGTTTGGCCTCGCGCCCGCGCTGAAAAGTTGGAACGCGAATCCGCAAGCCTCGTTGAAGGAGGGGGGCCGCGGCTCGACGAGCGCGCATCATCGCGCCCAAAGCGCTCTCGTGATTGCTCAAATGGCCTTGACGCTGGTGTTGCTGGCGGGCGCGGGCCTGTTGTTCCAAACGATGCGCCACTTATGGGATGTCAATCCCGGCTTCGACACCCAGCACCTCATCATCTTCAAGGTCGGAGTTTCGCCTGCGCTGACGAAGACGCCTTCGAGCACTCGAATTGCTTATCAGCAGTTAATCGAACGCATTCGGCAAATTCCCGGTGTGCAGGCGGCGGATTTTACCGACGTCGTTCCCCTGAGCGGTCAGGGTGGGACCATGCCCTTCTGGATTGACTCTCCCAAGCCGGCTTCGCTTCAGGCCGCCCCGCGGCTCGTGGGGTTCCTAACAGGCCCGGATTATCTCCGAACGATGGGGATCCCGCTGCTTCGCGGCCGCTTTTTCACTCCCCGGGACACGACCAAGTCCCCGTGCGTCATGGTCATCGACAGCGTTCTCGCCCGCACATATTTTCCAGACAATGACCCACTGAGTCAGACGCTATCCGTCGGTTTTTCACCCATGGGCCCTTGCCGGATTGTTGGAGTGGTGGGCCACTTGAAGATATGGGAGCTGAATGAGCCCAAAACTTCGCCCCAAAATCAGGCTTATTTGCCCCTTTACCAGGACCCGGATCAGTGGGTGGCCTTGGGCTATCCAGACACGACGATCGTCGTTCGCACGCCGCTCGACTCTGCGACTGTCATGCCCGCGATCAAAGCAGCGGTTTACACGGCGGGAAGCGACCAGCCAGTTTATGACGTCCACACGATGCAGCAGATTGTTTCGGAGTCAATGTCGTTGCAACGATTCCCCATGATTTTGTTGGGGACCTTCGCGGGTTTGGCACTGCTGCTGGCGTCTATTGGAATCTACGGCGTGATTTCGTATTCGGTGGGCCAGCGCATACACGAGATCGGAATTCGCCTGGCTCTCGGTGCTGAGCGACGGGACGTTTTTCGCATGGTCGTTGGACACGGTCTTCGGCTGGCTATCGCTGGCCTGGCAATCGGGACGGCGGTCGCACTTATTCTTGCACGCGTGCTGCCGAGCTTCTCGCACCTGCTTTACGGAGTTGGCGCGAGCGATCCGGCCACCTTGGTCACGATCTCGATGGTCTTAATTGCGGTGGCCGTCCTGGCTTGCTACATCCCCGCTCGCCGCGCCACGCGCGTCGACCCGATGGTGGCACTTCGTTATGAGTGAACGAGCAATGGAACGAAAACCCGAGTAAGAGCGCAGCCGTTTCTAATTCACTTTCGCTAAGAGGCTTTTCCACCGCTCCCAAGCTTCCGTTCGGGCTTTCTTGTTCCCGTCATTGGCGTCGGGTGCTTCGCCCGCGCGCATAAAGCCGTGTCCCGCGCCGTCATACGTCACGGGCTCAAACGTTTTCCCAGCGGCTTTCATGTTGGCGATGGCATCGGGCAGCATCGCGCCAATCCGCGAGTCATTGCCGGCGAAGAATCCGTAAACTGGCGCGTTGATCCGCGCCATCGCGTCTTTATCCGGCGGCGCTCCATAAAAAACGAATGCCGCCGAGAGATCGCTACGATTCGTCGTGAAGCGGAACGACTGGCTTCCGCCCCAGCAGAATCCCGCGACGTAGAGTTTCCCGTTCGACGCTGGAATTTTGTTTGCGTAATCCGCAGCGGCGTTCAAGTCAGCAGTCACCTGGTCCGGATTCAGATGGCTCACCGCTTCGTTCGCCTTCCCTTCGGCAAACGAAGAACTGCGCCCGCCATTCGGCCCCATCCCGGAAAGGAGGTCGGGAGCAACTGCAATGTATCCGGCGGCGGCAACCTGATCGGCCAAATCTTGCACCCAGTCGGTCATTCCGAAAATTTCATGAATGATCAGCACTACCGGCCGTTTGTCTTTCGACTCTGGATACACCACGAACGTCTCCACCGATCGCCCGTCGTGCTTCACGGTCACCCATTCCTGGTGTCGCGGCGACTTCGCCAGCTTGTCCTTAGCCCAGTCTTGCGCCGAAACCGTCTGCGCCAGAGCCAAAATCAGCAAAGCCAAAATGATTCGCTTCATCGCTCCCCCTCACGCCTCGCTCGAAACGTGCGCAAGCCACTCTATCTCTTGCCCATCCCCCACTCCAAAGCGTCCGCATCATATCCGCTCTTCCTTCATGACATCAATCCCCAGAATCGTCGAGTTTGCCATGCAGGGTCTTTGCCGGCCGAGCCCACGTCGCACGCGGGAACTGCCCCTCGTTACGCGGCTCATAAACAAAATGCTGGGAACAAATATAGGGAACAAACGTCCTCTGATTTGCGTTCGTCCAAGTAGTTGAACGGCTCGTCCGGGTAGCCTATCCTTTTCCCAATACCCGTCGGCTCGACTCGAACTTGTGGAGAATCTCCGATGCATTCACTTTGGCAGGATTTCAAATACGGCCTTCGGCAGCTCCAGAAGAACCTCGGCGTCACCGTGATCATGGTGTTTACGCTGGCGCTGGCCATTGGCGCGACCACGGCCATTTTCAGCGTTGTCTACGGCGTGCTCCTGCGTCCGCTGCCCTATCCCAATGCGAAGCGCATCATGGCCATCTTCGAGGTCACCTCGAAGGGCCACCCCTCTCGCCTCGCGGACCCCAACTTCGACGACTTTCGCGATCAGAACCGCAGCCTTCAGTCGATTGCAAAGTACACCAGCGACGTCGAGTCCGTCTCGGGAGCTTCGGAGCCGACTCGCACGACCGTCGCCGCGGTCTCGCCTAGCTTTCTTAGCGTCCTAGGCGTCGAGCCGATTATCGGCCGGGATTTGAGCGCCAGCGACGCGAAAAAAGGGGCCGCTCGGACCGTCCTTGTCAGCTACGGCTACTGGAAGCAGCATCTCGGAGCGCCGCGGGACCTCTCACAGTCGCACCTGAAAATTGAAGGCGCGATCTACTCGGTGGTCGGCGTGCTCCCTCCCGAATTTCAATTTCCGCAAGATGTGGAACTGTGGCTGCCAGCCGATCTCGACGGAGAAAATCCCAGCCGAACGTCGCATAACTACTCTGCGATTGGACGTCTTCGCGACGGCGTGACGGTCGCACAAGCGAATCAAGATATCAGCGCGATCGTTCGCCGCATCCACGCTACCTCGAGCGAACAGAACGATTACCTCCTCAAGGATGCCGTTGTCCTCCCGCTACAGGACTCGATCACAGGCAAAGCTCGTCCAGCGCTACTCGTTCTGCTCGGGGCGGTCGGATTTCTGCTGCTGGTCGCCTGCGCGAACGTCGCGAACCTGTTGCTTGCACAAGCGTCGGTGCGAGGACGTGAGCTTTCGATTCGCAGCGCGCTGGGCGCCGCGCGGGGACGGTTGATCCGCCAGTTTCTCACGGAAACATTCCTGCTCTCCCTGGCCGGTGGCGGTCTTGGAGTACTTGGGGCGTTTGCGGGCGTGACCGGATTGCTCGCGCTCGCGCCGCAAAGTCTTCCGCGCTTGGACAGCGTCTCGATCAATATTCCAGTTCTTGCCTTTGCGCTGCTTCTTACGGCAGCGGTGGCCGCCGGGCTCGGAGCGTTTACCGCGGTACGCGCGACCTCCGGCGACCCGCGCGAAGGGCTCGCCGAAGGCGCTCGTGGACAAGCTGGTTCGCAAGGCAGCCAGCGCGTTGGCCAGATCATCGTAGCGGCGCAAGTCGCCATCACATTGATTTTGGTAATCGGAGCAGGATTGCTCGGGCGCAGCCTCATGAAAGTGCTGGAAGTAAACCCCGGCTTCCGCGTGGACAAGATTGTTAGCATGGACGTTTCGTTGCCGTGGGTCGAGGATCCCAAGGCCAAAGCAAGCCAGGGAATTTTCTATTCCAATCTAATCGATCGCCTGAAGCAAATCCCCGGCGTTCGCAAGGTCGGCGCGGCCAGCAATCTGCCGTTGGTGGACGGCGGCCTTCCCGACGGATCGTTTCTGCTGATGACGCCTAACGAGATGCCCAAATCGCTGGACGATTTTGGTGCGCTGTTTCAGCAAAAAGAACGCATTGGCATTGCGGATTTCTGCGTCGCCAGCGACGGCTACTTCCAGGTTCTTGGAATTCCGTTGATTCGAGGGCGCATTTTCGACCGGCGCGACGGCCCGAATGCGCCGCACGTTGCCGTCATCAGCGAATCGCTCGCGCGTGACCGCTGGCCGAATCAGGATCCCATTGGCCATACGATTGAGTTTGGAAATATGGACGGCGATTTGCGCTTGCTAACGATCGTCGGAATCGTGGGCGATACTCATGAATACGGTCTCGACGCGCCGCCGCGTCCCACGGTTTACGTGGATTTGTTCCAGCGGCCTCGCGCGGAGATGACCCTGGCGATGCTCAGCGATGCCGACACGCGTTCCGTCACCGCAGCGGCGCGCGGCATCCTGCAAGATCTCAATCCCGAGATTCCCGCGAAATTCCAAACGTTTTCGCAAATCTATTCCGATTCGCTGGGCTCACGGAGATTCAACGTCATTCTGGTCGGCTTCTTCGGCATCGCCGCGCTTCTTCTCGCCACAGCGGGCGTTTTTGGCGTGATGGCCTACTCGGTCAGCCGCCGCACCCGCGAAATTGGCGTGCGCGTCGCTCTCGGCGCGGCCTCCAGCGACGTCCTGACGATGATCCTGGGCCAGGGACTGCGCACGATTCTCATTGGCGTCGTGATCGGCATCGCCGGTGCGCTCGCGCTCACCCGTGCGGTCGCGTCGCTTCTTTTCGGCGTCACTGCCACCGATCCAATTACCTTCGTCGGAGTGACTTTGCTCCTCGTCGCCGCGGGACTGCTTGCGTGCTACATTCCCGCGCGCCGCGCCACGCGCGTCGATCCTCTCGTCGCCTTGCGATACGAATAATCGCCCGAGGTGCGTGCAGGGGCGGGACTTGCCCCCATAAGCGCTAAGATAAGAGAAGGCGGTTGAGCTGCGGAATCCTCTTGCGGTTGCGCTCGGCCAGCGCCATGGCGATCTCATTCCAGTGCGTTAGGACTTCCTCCAGCCTCAATCGGGGAGCAACGGTTTGCTGGAGTTGGTGCAGGGCAAACTGGAACTCACGCCAGGGGCTGTGCACCGGTGGTTTGCCAGAGATCGTAGCCCCAGGGGGAAATAGCGCAACCGAGGCGCACTAACTTCTGCGTCAGCAGCGCCACCAGGAGTTTCCCGTAGAGCCAGGCCCGAGAACTCTGCTCGTCGTACTTGGGCAAGTGGCCCATGGCTAGAATGGACTTGAGCCGTTTAAACACCAGCTCAATTTGCCACCGGAAACGATAGTATTCCAACACTTCACCCGCACCCATCTCGGACTCGCGCAGGGTGGTGAAGACGATTACATAGTGGGCGTATTCCCGCGTTTCCGGTGTGCTTTGGCGCTGTCTTTTTTGGTCCTTGAGAGCAATACGCCGTTGCGCCAAGGCGATGGCTTGCTTAGTTTTCCGCACCACGCAGAGACGCCCTGCAATACGCCGATTCTGCTCGTGCACCCAGGCCGGCCATTCGCGAACCGTGCCGGCGGCCCGGATCTTCCGCAACTTCGGCAGCAAAGCGAGAGGCTGCCCCGTGGGCCCGAACAACGGCAGAGAGGAAGTGTTCACTCGGACAATGACGTCCGCGTCTTGTCGATACACTGCGGCCACTCCGGGCGGGTTCGAGTATCCGCGATCCGCTAAGATGATATCCCCCGCCGCTACGGGGAACCGCCGCAACTGCTCGCCGTTCCCCTGTCCCTCGGCGGCCGTGATCTGGAAGAAATCACAAGACAACTCCGGCAGCCGCAGGCTGAAGTGCAGACGCCACTGCGAACCGGTTTTGCCCGGTTCTTTGATCACGGTTGCGTCTACGGCGCGGATCGGCCGCCGTGACTGTGGCCCGCGCCATTCCACTCCATTCTCCGCCAGCAATTCCTGGCACAGGCGCTGCAGCCATCCCTCGGCTTGTCGCAAGCGATTTAACAGCGTCACATCCGACACTTCGGCAACGCCAGCTGCCTTCGCTCGCACCGCTGTCTCGCGCAGCGAATAGCCGCAACCGACGTGCACCAACAGAGTGCGCAAGACCTCCTGGACGGACTCGAAACCACGAAGACGCGCGACCGCACCGCTTCGGCGTGCCGCGACTTCCCAGTCCGGCGGGAACAATCCCAGAAGGATTTTCCAGTCTTCGTCAAGGGCATTCATGCCCTCAGGGTACAGAAACTAGAGATCACGGTCAATCCTTATCTTAGCGCTTATGGGACTTGCCCCGCCCTCCTCTCGCTCCAATTTCGGCTGGTCTGCCGTCGGGAAGTTCACAGATTTTTGTTGCGCGCGCGCGCTGTTTCCAAGAGACTGTGCCCCTGGTTCCCGTCCTTCGGAGGCGACATGACCCGGCTTCGCACTCTCATCGCAATTCTTGCGCTCTGCATTTTGCTTCCAGCGCTTGCGGCTGCTCCTCAAACGCCGGCTCCCACGAAAGATGCTGCGCCGCCTGCTGCAGCCGAAACAAAGCCCGAGCAGGCAACTCCCCCTCCCGCCGCGCATCCTCTCGAAAAGGCCGACCTCGAAGCCTTTTTCGACGGCCTGGTCCCGGTCCAAATGGAGCGCAGCGACGTTGCCGGCGCGACGGTGCTCGTCATGAAAGACGGCCAGGAACTTCTCAAAAAAGGCTACGGCTACTCCGACCTCGCAAAAAAATCCCCCGTCGATCCGGACGCCACCATGTTCCGCCTGGCCTCCATCTCGAAACTATTCACCTGGGTTTCCGTCATGCAACTCGCCGAGGAAGGCAAGCTGGACATCGACGTCGACGTGAACAACTATCTCGATTTCAAAATCGCTCCAGCCTTCAACAAACCCATCACTCTCCGCAACTTGATGACCCACACCGGCGGCTTCGAAGAAGTAGTTCACGACATTATTTATGTCGATCCGCACAAACCCACCTCGCTGCGCGATTTCCTGATCGCCAACCAACCGCGCCGCATGTATCCTCCGGGTGAAATTCCGGCCTATTCCAATTACGGCGTGGGCCTCGCCGGCTACATCGTCCAGCGCGTCAGCGGAAAGCCCTTTGAACAATATGTTTCCGAGCACATCTTCCAGCCTCTCGGCATGAAGCATTCCAGCTTCAACGAACCCATGACCGCCGAGCTCGCTCCCTACGTCTCGGACGGCTACCGGAACAACACCGAGAAACCCGCCATAGGCTTTGAGATTTTCAATCCCGCTCCCGCGGGCGGCGTCTCTTCCGCCGCCGGCGATATGGAAAAATTCGCGCTCGCTCTGTTGAACGGCGGCGAACTCGACGGCCAGCGCATCCTCAAAACCGAAACGCGCGACCTTATGTGGACACCTCAGTTCCAGGCTTCCAACCAACTGCCTCCGATCTGCATGGGCTTCTACCAAACCTGGCGCAATAATCTTCGCTTTATCGGCCACGACGGCGATTTGATCGCGTTTCACAGCATGTTTCTGATGGAGCCGACGCAAAAACTCGTCATTTTCGTCTCCTACAATTCCGCGGGCTCCGCATCGAAGAATCGCGCCGAACTTCTCGATGGCTTCGCCGACCGCTACTTCCCGGCTTATAAACCGCCCGCATTTCAAACGGCCTCGTTAGCCCAACTCAAGGACATTTCCGGCACTTACCAATCGACGCGGCGCGCCGATAGCACCAAACTGGCCATCGGGAATCCTTTCAGCCAGGCTGTCGCCAAGGTCGATAAAGACGGCGCTCTTACTGTCGATGTCTTTAAAGACTTGCGCGGCCACACGCGCAAATGGAAACCTATCGGCAAGGATTTGTGGCAGGTCGAGGGCGATCAGGCTCGCGCCTTCGGCATCCGGGATTCGTCGGGGAAAATAATTCGCGTGGCCGTCAATTTTCCTGGAGTGCAGTTTCAGCGCGTCCCCTGGTATGAGCACAAATCATTTGTGGGAATTTCCCTCTCCGTCAGCGTGTGCATCTTGCTTTTCGTCGTCCTGGCCAGCTTGATTCGCTTCGGCAGGAAGCTTTTCTTCGGCAGTCGCCCGCCGCTCAAGCCTCAGCCAGGCACACTTTGGATTACGATCGGTCCGCGTCTGGCCGCTTTCACCTGGATCATCGTCGCCATTTTGCTCGTAGCATTGGCCGGTAACCTTCAAAATTCAGATCTGCCTTCTTTCGGCGTCATCGAACGCTACTTTTCACTAATTACCTGGTTTTCCGTGCTCGCGGTATTCTTCAGCATCTTCGCGCTCATCTCCGGAATCCGGATCTGGAGCCGTGCCGATACCCGCTTCATCTCGCGCCTAAAATTTTCTTTGGTCGCGCTGGCCTGCGTTTTCCTAACCTGGTATTCCATCCACTGGAACCTGATTGGCCCGATCCACCGCTTCTGAGCAAGCGCTAAATCTCCCATCCCTTGCGTCGATCCGGCTTTACTAATTTCTGGGCCGCCTCCGAATTCGTCACTTTCAGCGCCGCGCGATCCCAATGCAACCTCTCTCCGGTTCGCGACGCCACATTCCCCAGGAGTAGCGTTTCCGTGACCATTCCTGAAAATTCAAAACTTGCCCCCGGCTTGTCCTTCCCGCCCTTACACGCGTTCAGCCACTCACGCTCATTCCCCGGCGAACGCGGCAAAGTTTTCGGCGGAGGCACGAAGGCCTCCATCTTCGCGCGAGGAATCAGCTCCGGATCCCCGCCATTGAAGTCACACAAAATCTTCCCGTGATCTCCCACGAACAACAACCCCTCGTTCTCTTCCTCTTCACCTTTCAATGGCCGACCCTCTTCCAGTTCGTCCGGCCTCTCCGGCTTCAATCCGCCGTCGTACCAATTAAATTTCACCGCAGGCATATCGCCCCGCGCGGGAAAACTGTACCGGCAGATCGACGCCAGCGGATACGTCTCGTCATATCGTTCGCTCGAACTCGCTTCCACCGTCTCCGGCGCTTCGAGCTTCAACACGCGAAAGAGCGTGTCATAGCTGTACGACCCCATGTCTCCCAGCGCGCCGCAGCCAAAGTCTCCCCAGCCGCGCCACACAAACGGCAAGTAAGCCTGATTGAAACCGCGCTCGGGCGCAGGCCCAAGCCATAAATCCCAGTCCAAACCCGCCGGTACAGCCTGCACGTCCTTCGGCCGCTCAATCCCCTGCGGCCAATACGGCCTGCTCGACCAATTGTAAACTTCCCGCACCGGTCCAATCACGCCGGCCCAAATCCATTCGCACAAAAGGCGCGTCGCCTCCGACGCCTGATTCCCAACGGCAATTTGCGTCGCAACTCCGGTCTCCTTCGCGACTTCCGCCATTCTTCGCGCTTCGTAAATCGTATGCGTCAGCGGCTTCTGGCAAAAAACGTGTTTGCCCTTTTTCATCGCCGCAATCGAAACCGCCGCGTGCAAGTTGTCCGTGGTGCAGACCACCACCGCATCCACATCTTTCTGTTTCTCGAGCAGTTCGCGAAAATCAGCATGCGCCGCGCAGCCGTTGTACGTCCCCGAGCGCTGTTGTGTCCCGTAATATCCATTCACAATTTTCTGGCAAGGCTCTCGCCCCGCCACGCCACTCGTTACGCGGAGCGAATGCGTCAACTGAATCGGCTCGTTCGGGCTCAGCCACTCCCACCCGCTGTCCACGCCCAGCAGCTCCCGCACCGATTTCGTGAATTCGTGGTCATCCCACTGGGGATAATTCGCCGCGCTAGTCGTCACATCGCAAACTGCCACGCCTTGCACGTCCGGCTGCTTCAAGAAACCCAACATCACACGCAGTCCTTGCGCTCCAACTCCAATAAACGCGATGTTTATTTTGTCGCTGGGTGGAATATATCCCGTCCCTCCCAAAACGTGCCGCGGCACAATCGAAAATCCCGCAACCGCCGCAGCCGTCTTGCCTAAAAATTCCCGCCGCGACACTCCGCTTTTCGCCGCACCGCTTCGCCCCGTCAGCTCTCTGCACCCGGCGGCCACCTCGCCCTGTATTAGGTCATTCAATCGTTTCAAATCACCCATTTCGCACCTCGCCGCCGATTCTACCTCTCTTCTTGAAACACGTCGACAATTCCGTGGCGCCGGGCCGCCCTGCTCCCTTCATCCTTCATGTAAAATGGTAGTCGCTTCTTAACAGTTGATCCGCGCAGGAATGACCGCGCGAGCACCGCTTGCCGTCGCGAGGCAAAAGATGAACACAGCCCACAATGAGCTTCTCGATGAGTTTCAAGGCTACGCTAAGACTGCTCTCTCAGCGCACGCCCTTATGGAACACATGGCCATCCATCTTCACGAAAAAATGACGCGCTACAACTGGACCGGCTTCTATCTCGTCGATCCCGCCGATTCCAACTTCCTCATCGTCGGCCCTTACGCCGGGAGTTTCACGCCTAACGCACGCATCCCTCTAGATCGCGGCCTCTGCGGCGCCGCCGCTACCAGCGGCCAGGTCGTCGTTGTTCAAGACGTCTCCAAGGATCCGCGCTATCTCGCCGGCTCCAACTTGGTCAAATCCGAAATCGTCGTCCCCATCTTCGCCAACAAAACGCTCGCAGCCGAACTCGACATCGAATCCTATTTCGCCGACACCTTCTCCAAACCCGAACAAGATTTCGTGGAAGCCTGCTCCCGCATCGTCGCAGATTACCTCGTCAAGTAACACGTACATTCGACGGTCGGACCGACCCCCGTTCACGTCACGGTATGTTATTCTCAGCATATGCAGATCACGCTCAACATCCCCGACGAGCTTGCCAAGCAAGTGGCCGCCGGCGGGCAGGATCCCGCTCGCCTCGCTCTCGAAGCGCTCGCCCTCGAAGGCTACCGCTCCGAACGCCTCTCCGAATCCGAAGTTCGCCGTATGCTTGGTTTTGAAAGCCGGCTCCAGGTGCACGCCTTTCTCAAGGAGCACGGCGTTCATCTCCAATACGGTCCCGAGGAGTTGAAGCAAGATAAAGAAGCCGCCGACCGCCTCGTTGCTGAGCTGCGTGAGCGGCAATCGCGCTGAATGATCGTCATTGCCGACACGTCCCCTCTCAACTATCTGGTTCTCGTCGAACAGATCAACGTTTTGGAAAAGATTTACGGGACGGTCATCATTCCAGACGTCGTTCGCGAGGAACTCCTGCGGGAATCGGCACCAGAACCCGTGCGTAATTGGATCGCGCAAGCACCGGAATGGTTGCGAGTCCGTACTCCGAGCGTCAACCCGCCTTCTTCGCTCGGTCAACTAGACGCGGGCGAGCGTGACGCGATTGCCCTTGCCTTGGAATTGGGCGCGAGGCAGTTGATCATTGATGATCGCCGCGGCCGTGAGTCGGCAGTGCAACACGGGATATCCGTGATCGGGACTCTCGGTATTTTGCGGGCAGGCGCGGCGCTTGGTCTGCTGGATTTGAACGCAGCTGTAGCGCGCCTCCGCATGACCAACTTCTACATCACTGAAGACCAGCTCCCGAGATTTATTGCAAGACTGAGGGGTTCTAGAACGCCTAGCCGCTTCGTCCCGTTCCGCCCGGCTCCGCCCGTTTGATTGCTTCCCCGTACCTCGCCGCGTATGATTGTCGATTCATGCTCTCGGCTCCGTCTAATCTGTCCATGACTCGCAATC
The DNA here is from genome assembly GCA_963843265.1 of uncultured Acidobacteriota bacterium. Lineage (GTDB taxonomy): Bacteria > Acidobacteriota > Terriglobia > Acidiferrales > UBA7541 > Acidiferrum. The sequence goes on from CAWJJR010000027.1 coordinate 77,495, forward strand.
TCTCCCGGCTTCTCATCTTACTAACCTCGCTCCTCATCGCGGTGCCGGCCTTTTTCCAAACACGAGCGCAAGCTCCCGCTGCGGCGGAAATCCTGCCCCTCAGCCAAGTCCATCCCGGCATGCAAGGTTACGCGTACACCATCTTCGCCGGCGACCAAGTCGAAAAGTTCGACCTCGAAGTCATCGGCGTGATGCCCAATTTTCTCGGCCCCAAGCAATCCATCATTCTTGTCCAATTGAAGGGCCCAAAAGTCGAGCACACGGGCGTCGTCGCCGGCATGAGCGGCAGCCCGGTATATTTTGACGGCAAGCTGGCCGGCGCTCTTTCGCTAAAACTTGGCGTTTTCACCAAGGAGCCCATCGGCGGCGTCACCCCCATCGAGGATGTACTTCGCCCCCAGCCGCAACTCACCTCCGAAGCCGACCCGTACCAATCGCCGTTGCCTCAAATTTCCTTGCCGCAAACTGCCGCTTCCGGTGCCGGCCTCCCCGAAGGCTCCGCTCTCGAACTCATCGAAACACCGCTAATCTTCTCTGGCTATCAACCCGAAGCCCTTCGCCAGTTCTCCAGCCAACTGCAGAGCTTCGGCTTCGTGGCCGCGCAAGGCGGCACCGCCGCCGCCAAGCCCGGCGATACTCACCTCATTCCCGGCGATATGGCGGGCATGGTCCTCGTCCAGGGTGACACCTCGATCAGCTCCGCGTGCACCGTCACCGCGGTCCACGCTAATAATGTGTATCTCTGCGGTCATCCCTTTCTAAGCCTCGGCGACGTCCAATTCCCCATGGCCCGCACCGAAGTCGTCACCACTCTTTCCTCCGAACTCGCCTCCACTAAAATCATCAACGTCGGCGGCGACATCGGCACCATCACCGGCGACCATCTCACCGCTGTGACCGGCAAGCTCGGCGCTACGCCTGCCATGATCCCGATCGACTTAACGCTCGCCGTCGGCGGCGCCGAAAAGAAACTCCATTTCGAAATGGTCGATCATCCCAAACTCACTCCGCTCCTCATCGGGCTCACCGTTTTCAACGGCCTCACGCAAAATTCTCTTTACGGTGAGGGCACCACTCTCCGCCTTTCCGGGCAAATTTTTGTTCACGGCCACGCGCCCGTCCAAATTGAAAACACATTCGCTCCCGGCGACGCTTTCTCTCCCGACGGTCTCCCTGTCGCTCTCGACGTCCAAAGTATTTTCAATCGCCTTTTCACCAACACTCACGAAATCCCCGTGTTCGACGGCATTCATCTTCGTGTCGAAAGCGTCCCCGGCCGCCAGGCTTATAGCATCGAAAGCGCTTGGCTGGAAAAAGGCGAAGCCGCTCCTGGCGAAACTCTCCGCGTCCGGGTCTTGCTTCGCCCATATCGCGGCCCCGCGCGCATTGAAGAGACCACCGTCCGCGTCCCTGAACAAGCTACTCGCGGCACCACTCTGCGCGTGCTCGTCACCGACGGCGACATGCTCAATCGCGCCTCGCACGGCTTCTCTTTCTCCACCAGCGGCAGCAGCGCCAGCCTCGATCAGCTCATCGCCCTCATCAATCGCGAGCGTCGCAACGACCGTCTCTACGTCGGCCTCTTCGCTCCCACGCCCACGATCCTCTGGGACGATAAAGAGCTCCCCGACGCCCCGCTCTCCGAGATCAATGTCGTCGACGGACGCCCCACTCCCGGCACCGTCCAAATTCTCCGCGAGTCCCTGGCCAGCGAATCTTCCATTCCGCTAGGCGGCCCCGTAACCGGGATCATCTCGCTAAATCTCCAAATCCGGTGACCATCCAAATGCCAAAACGCGCGTCATCTGCTCTTTCATCCATTCGCCACTCGTCGCTCGCCACTCGCCACTCTTTTTTCCTTTACGTCCTCTACCTCCTTTGCTTCCTTTACCTCCTTCCTTCTCCTCTTCTCGCCGAACACACCCGCCGCTGGCTGGAAACCACCTACGACGAATTCCTCAAAGGCACCGCTCGCGGCGTAGCCGTCCGTAGCGACGGCCGCCTCGAACTCGCACCCAAATTCACGCTCCTCGCCGACGCCGACGCTTCCTATCTCTGGTCCGTTCGCCTGGACCCCAAAGGCGTCCTGTACGCTGCCGGCGGCTCACCCGCGAAAGTGTTTCGCTTCGAGGACAACGGCAAGCCCGTCACCGTCTTCGACTCCTCGGACCTAGTCGCCCAAGCCATCGCCTTCGATTCGAAAGGCACTCTCTATGCCGCGACTTCTCCCGACGGCAAGGTCTATCGCGTCTCCGCGACCGGCGAAAAATCCGTATTCTTCGACCCCAAGACGAAATACATCTGGGACATTGCCTTCGCTCCCGACGGCACTCTCTACGTCGCTACCGGCGACAAAGGCCAGGTTTTCGCCGTCTCTCCCGACGGCAAGGGCGAACTCTTCTACACCAGCGACGAAGCCCACATCCGCGTCCTGGCATTCGATTCGAACCATAATCTGCTCGCCGGCACCGAACCCAACGGCCGTGTTCTCCGCATCAATCGCGCAGAAGCAAGTTCCGCTCGCAAAGAAGGCAAAGAAAAAGCCTCTGCAGCGGACTCCTCAAATGCCGAAGGCTTCGTCCTGTACGAAACTCCCAAGCGCGAAGTCACCGCTCTCGCAGTCGCTCCCGACGGCTCGATCTACGTCGCCGCCATCGGTGAAAAACAACGCACCCTCTCTACGCCCTCCACCACGATTATCGCCTCTCCCCAAGGCACCACTACATTCACCACCAGTACCGGCGGCGTCACCGGTACCATCTCAGGCCAGATTCAGCAAGCAACTCCCTTCATCGCTTTCCCTCCCGCACTTTCCAGCAGCATCTACCGCCTCTCCCCCGACGGCGCTCCCGATGAACTCTGGTCCTCCCGCGATGACCTCGTGTATTCCCTCGGCCTCGCACCCGACGGTCGCGTCCTCGCCGGTACCGGCAATAACGGCGCGCTTCTCGCCATTGACCGCCACGGCGTTTACGCGCAACTCGCCAAAGCCGGCTCCGCGCAAATCACCGGCATCGGTCGCAACGCCGCGGGCAAAATCTTCCTCTGCACCGCGAATCCCGGAAAAGTCTTCTCCGTCGGCCCCCAATACGAGCCCGAAGGCACTTTCGAATCGCGCTCCTTTGACGCTCAACTCTTCTCGCAGTGGGGCCGCCTCGATTGGTGGGGTCCGCCGGCCGATGCCGCCGAGGGCTCCGAAAAGTCCGCAAAATCCAGCGCCAACTCCGCCGAACCACGCCTGGAATTTTTTGTCCGTTCCGGCAACACCGAAGATCCCGGTAGAGAATGGTCCCGCTGGTTCGGTCCTTACTCGAAGCCCGGAACCACGGTCGAAGCCCCCAGCGCCCGCTTCTTCCAATGGAAAGCCGTCATCCACGACGGCCGCCCCGGCGACGGCATCGATTGGGTCAGCCTCACCTATCTCCCGCGCAACGTCGCCCCCGTCATCGACGCCATCGTCATGCAAGATCCCGGCGTCCGCGCCCAAAGCAATACCATCATCTCCAACGGCCAGGCTCCTAGCGTGACTCTGAAAATGCCGTCCACGCCGAACACCACCGGCATCTTCATCGCACAAACCACGACCTCCACAAAATTCGATCAGCCTCCGCAAGGCTATCGCGAAAAAGGCTATGAATCCGTGTTGTGGAGCGCCCATGACGATAATGACGACGATCTGCTATTTAGTGTCTACTATCGCGGCGAAAACGAACACGAGTGGAAACTTCTCAAGGACAAACTTGATCAAAAATTCTATTCCTGGGACACCACCACTCTTCCCGATGGCGCCTACTATCTAAAAATCGTCGTCAGCGACGCGCCCTCGAATCCCCCAGCCAACGCCCTAAAGACGGAGCGCGTCTCCGAGCGCTTTGAAGTCGATAACACTCCGCCTGTCATTCAGGGACTATCTGCCGATAGGTGGAATCGATGCACTGGAGTTTGCGGAGACTCAAATGTGGTTGTGAAATTTACGGCCCGCGACGCATCAAGCAGCATTGACCGCGCGCAGTACAGCGTCGATGGTGGGGACTGGCTTCTCGTCTCACCCGTCGATGGAATCAGCGATGCCCCGGAAGAGCACTACCAGTTCTCCTTGAGCTTTGCCTTTAGTGCCCCTGCGACAAGCACCCTTGAACACACTGTCGCCGTCCGCGCCTATGACCGCTTCGACAACGTCGGCAGCGCCAAAACGATTTTCACCGTCCCCGCTGCCAAACCCTAAGCTCTAAACTCTCGTCGGCTTGCCAGCTTGTTTAGTGTTGATGGGACTTTGACTACCCCCTAAACTTGCCAGCGCCGCAGAGTTCCGAATCTTTCTCTGGAGGTGTGCATGATCTCCGGTGCTCACATAATCGTCTACACCAAAGACGCGGAAGCAGACCGTGCCTTCTTCAAGGATATCCTCGGCTTCGAGTCCGTCGATGCCAGCCACGACTGGCGGATCTTCGCGCTGCCACCCAGCGAGGCCGCCTTCCACCCCTCCGACAAGAATGGCCTGCACGAACTCCATCTAATGTGTGACAACTTGAAAGCTGAAATGGCAGCGTTCGCAAAGAAGGGTGTTACGTGCTCTGCGGTTCACGAAGAAAGGTGGGGTTCAATTACGAAAGTGCGGCTGCCGGGCGGCGGCGAGATCGGCCTCTATCAACCCAAGCATCCGACCGCCTTCGGCCTCGGCTAGAAAACAAAACGCAGCCAAACATAGAAGATTTTCAAATTTTGGGGTGAATCACTTCCCGTGTCCTACGACATCCAGCGCTCTGCAGTCGGCACCGAGTTAAACCTCACAATCTCCGCCCCAAACCCGATTCGTCCATCCGCGTATGCTTCATTCTTCACATGCACAACCCGGGCCGTGCACTGCATCTCCTCCGTGTGTGTCCCCGTCACTTCGGCCGGCATTCGCAACGTAACCTCAATCGGCATCCCCACTTGCAAGGGCGCCGAGGAAGCAAAATAGAATCCCCCCCGGGATATGTTCAGCGCTTCCGTGAAATGCTCGCTCTTATCCGCGGCCACACCGGTGGACCGGAATCGCAGCGGCGTGCGAAGATGGTGTCGGGTCAATTGTCGGCGTTCCATACTTGCCATTTGGTCCTCCTCCGCGCGAGGAAGCTGATTCGGCGGCCCTCGCGCCGTTTGAGAAGGGGTACCTCAGCCTAGCAGACCTATTAATCCGGTCAAGCATCAATCCTTAGTACTAGGGGTCCCCGCTTTTCACCCGGCCGCACTCACTAGCGGCATCCCCGCTCGCTCCGACGGGCCTATCCCGTCAATGCAGGGCTCCTGTCAGTGTCGAGCGTTCCCCCAAATTGCGTTTACCAATCAAATCTAATCGGAAATATTCTACCCTTCCCACCGGTTAATCATCCAAAAGCATCTTCTTCATCAAAGGGGGAAGGTCTATGAGCACTGGGTTGACGGCATTCACCTTGTTTCATGTCGTGATTAGTCTGATCGGCATCTTCACCGGGTTCATCGCCGTTTTCGGCATGATCGCCGGCAAGCGGCTCGATGGCCTCACGGCCATCTTCCTCGTCACAACCGCCCTAACAAGCATCACCGGCTTTCTGTTTCCTTTTCACGGAGTGACGCCCGGGATCATCGTGGGCATCGTTTCGCTGGTCGTCCTGGCAATCGCCATTCCCGCGCGCTACCTAAAACATTTGGAAGGCGCGTGGGGCAAAATCTACGCCATCACCGCCACCATCGCCCTCTATCTAAACGTTTTCGTCCTCGTTGCCCAGCTCTTCGCCAAAGTGCCCGCGTTGCATGCTCTCGCGCCTAAAGGCAACGAGCCACCCTTCCTCGTCTCCGAACTTGTCGTGATGGCCCTCTTCATCGTCCTGGGCGTCGCCGCCGCCATCAAGTTCCATCCCGAACCCGTGCGCGCCTCCTGATCGGCACCGCGCGGGGTTGTTTGCAAAGTATTTGGCCCGCCTGATCATCGCTAAAGCTGTGGCAGCTAAGGTCTCTAGCTAAGGTGTATAATTCCAATATGGCTAAGAATGTGATTTACATCTCTGAAGAACAAGCCGCGAACGACTTCGGGACGCTCTTAGCCAAAGTCCGCGCGGGCGCCGAGATTGTGATTGGCGACGGCAAGCGCCCCGTGGCCGTCCTCCACGCTGCCGAGCCACTGCGCCGAACCATCTCAGATTGCATTGCCCTTGCGAAGTTGCACGAGGAAGAAACCGGAAAAGCCCCTATCCTCGATCCGGACTTCGCGGAAGACGTCGAACAAATCCTTGCCCAACGCAAGCCGTGGAATCCTCCGTCGTGGGAGTAATTCTGGATTCGAGCATTATCATTGCCGCCGAGCGTAGGGGACATACTGTTACGGAAATTCTCAGTCAGGTTCAGTCGACCCGAGGCGAAACAGAAATTGCGGTATCCGTCGTAAGCATCGCTGAGCTGGTCCACGGAGCTTATCGTGCCAAAACCGAAACACAGCAGCAACGCCGATTGGAATTTATCGAACGACTCTCGACCGACATTCCTGTCCATCCTGTGACGCTGGAAATCGCGCGGCTGGCCGGACGCATCGAGGGCCAGCAGGAAGCAAGAGGCATCCAATTCGCCTTTGAAGACCTGCTCATCGGCGCTACGGCCCTCCACCTTGGGTATGACTTAGCAACCTTAAATCTCCGCGACTTCAGACAAATTCCTGGTCTAACTGTTGTGAAACTATAGCCACGGCAAAGACTTTTCTCGGCATGATCGGCACTTAGCCTGTTGCCACGATTACTTTGCCGGAGCCGTGGAAAGTTTATCCAGCAGTTCGTACTGCTGCCGCTGCCCATCCTTCTCTGCGCGGGGCTGGGCCGCGAGATGCATCACCTCATAGCCATCCTTCGCGGTGTACCGAGGCCACTCCGCCAATCCTTCTCCGTTTGGATTCCCGGTCTTCGCAAAGTTCGTCCAGTAAGCTCCCATCTGCTCCGACAGCTTGAAGTCTTCTGGCCGCCACGGCAGGTCCTTCGATTTCAGCATCCCAAACACAAACTCAATCTCCGACGAGTGATAGGCTCCGCGAGAAACGCCGGGTTTCCCGTCTGCCGTTGGCGCGGCCGGCGGCGCATCATCGAACTCATAGCGGTAGACAGCCGGCCCGTCCAGCCTTCTCTGCTCTTCAATCCACTTCCATGTGCCGAACCCGATGAAATTCGCCGTCGACAAGAGCCCCGCCGATTCCTTCGCCTGCTCATCCGTTCCGCCGGGGAACAGTTTCAGCACTTTCGCCGCATGCTTTCCATACGTCTGCTCGATCTTCTTCGCGTAATTTTCTTTCGTCGGCTCTTCTTTTCCGAAAAATTGAAGATAGCTACCTTCGTCGTGGTTCCAACCTGCTAGCAGCTCAATGTGGGCCTGCTCCCGCTGCGCATAAATCTCCGCCGGGCTTTTAGGGAAAAAATACCCGTCAATGTTCGGCCCGAACCGAAACGAATTCTTGTCCTTCATCGCGGCATCCATAATTTGCTGGCCGGTCATCGCCCGCAGTTTCTCCAGACTGTCCACACCGATCGACTCCCCAAACTTGGCCCCGTCCTGCTCAGTCTCCGCTAGCGCCTTCGCAGGAAGCGTCCTTCCGAAAAACGCCCCGCTCTCTCCAATCGCTCGGTGAATCAGTTTTCTCGCAACCGGCGAAGCCATCTGCGCGCTCACCGAGAACGATCCCGCGGATTCTCCAAAGATAGTGATGTTTTCGGGATCTCCGCCAAACGCTGCGATATTTTTGCGCACCCATTCGAGCGCGGCCGCCTGGTCCAGCAATCCATAATTCCCCGAAGCATGATGCGGCGATTCTTTCGTCAATTCCGGGTGGGAGAAAAATCCAAAAATCCCCAGCCGGTAATTCATGCTCACAATCACCACGCCCCGATGCGCCAGCACTTCGCCGTCCTGCCTCGGCTCCGAAGTCGCTCCTGCCTGGAACCCCCCGCCATAAATCCACACCATCACCGGCAACTTCGCGCCCGCCTCCGCCTTCGGCGTCCACACATTCAAATAAAGGCAATCTTCGCTCGGCCCCGTATCGCGAAACACCATGTCCCCGAAGACATTCCACTGCATGCAGCGCGCGCCAAACTCCGTCGCCTTCCGCACGCCCTCCCAACTCGCCGCGGGCTGCGGCTCTTCCCATCGCAGCGCACCCACGGGCGGCGCCGCATACGGAATCCCTTTGAAAATTTGCACCTTCCCATCCGCGCTCGTCGTTCCCTCCACGACTCCGGACTCTGTCTTCACCTCATTCGCCGCCGCAACTTCCATCCCGCTCAGCAGCGCCACGAAAACAAACGCGCCCACGGCGCGTCGCATCCTCGTCCCATCCATCCTCATGAAAATTCCCATGAATTCTCCTCCCTGTTCCGCCAGCTTGTCCTCAAATTCCGCGAAGATAGTACCTCCCTTACCCTCGCCAAACCAATTCTTAACTTTCAAAATTTTTCTGCATGCCCCCGCAGCCCTTCACGCCCCTCTATGCCCATTTTCATCCGAGTCCACTTTGGCCTGCTCGCGAATCCCAATCTCGCCGCCGCTTTCTCCCGAAGTTTCTTCGCCCATGCCATAATGATGGGCGTTTCACACGATCACTTATACAGTCGAGCGAAATTCTCGATCCGACTTAGCCTTTCATGAGCACAACTCCTCAAAGCGAGTCTCCTGGCTTTCAACCCCCTACCTGGGACGCCATCCGCGAAGCTCACGCGCGTATCTCGCCTCGTATTCATCGCACTCCCGTTCTCACTTCCCACTCCCTCAACGCCATCGCCAACGCCCAATTTTTCTTCAAGTGCGACAACTTCCAAAAAACCGGCTCCTTCAAAATTCGCGGAGCGGCGAACGCCATGCTTTCCCTCACTGACGCCGAAGCCGCCCACGGCATCGTCACTCCCTCCAGCGGCAATCATGGAGCCGCCGTAGCGTGCGCCGCCGCCTGGCGCGGCGTCCCTGCCTACATCGTGATGCCCAAAAATGCTCCGGCAGTAAAATGCCGCGCCGTCGAAAGCTACGGGGGCAAAATCACTTTCTCAGAACCCACCATGACCTCTCGCACCGAAACCTGCGCCCGCGTGCAGGCCGAAACCGGCGCGATCCTCATCCATCCCTACGACAACGACCGTATCATCACCGGCCAAGCCACCGCCGCCAAAGAGCTTCTCGAGGAAATCCCCGACCTCGACGCCGTCTTCGCTCCTGTCAGCGGCGGCGGCCTTCTCAGCGGCACTTGCCTAAGCGCCAAAGCTCTCCGCCCCGATATCCACGTCTTCGGCTGCGAACCCGCCCGCGCCGACGACGCCTATCGCTCCCTGACCACCGGCACCCTCCAATCCCTCGATTCCAGCGACACCATCGCCGACGGCCTCCGCGCCTCCCTCGCCCCGCGCACCTTCGCCATTCTGCGCCGCCATCTCGACCGCGTCCTCCTCGTCACCGAAGAAGAAATCATTGCGGCCATGCGCCTGGTCTGGGAACGTATGAAAATCATCATCGAGCCAAGCAGCGCCGTAGCCATCGCTCCCCTACTCCGACCAGGCGCAGTCGCCAGCCTGAATCTCCCACCTCGCCCAGCCGCCGCGCTTCCCAAACTGGGAATCATCTTCTCCGGCGGCAATGTTGACTTCTCTGCTCTTCCCTTCTAACAAGTGCGCTGCTCCCAGGTCGGCAGCCAAGACATCGAAGATAGTGGCTCCTGTGAATTTTTGCCCGCACTTTTGGTTTCTTTCAGCGCCCCGAGAAAGACGGAGCTCTCTAACGATTGTATTTTTAACAGCTTCCATATCTTTATGATTGCATGAGGGCTTATGTATAAGGCCTTGCAAATCAACGGGCTTCAACTCATTGAGCATCCGGCGAGTATTTCTCGCCATCTAAGTGTTTAGGTGAGTAGGCCGAGGCTATCGTATTGGCAGGGACACCGGGTCGAGGAGAAAATCATGAAATCGTTCCCAGCAAACTTACAAAGGTTTGGATGGGTGTTTCGTGGGGTGTGCGGCGCAACTCTGGCGCTCTCCCTAAGCGGCTTGGCGCTCGCGCGGCAGGACCAGCCGCCGCAGCAGCAAGATCAACCGCCTCAAACTCAGAGCCAGGATCAAGTTCCGCCGCCGAGCCAGCAGCAAGCTCAGCCGCCCACGCAGCAACCGGCTCCGCCGCAGGCTCAGCAAACGCAGTCGCAAGATCAACAAGCACCGCCTCCGCCCCCTCCGACGCAAGACACTAATCGCCCGCCAGTCACTTCTGTGGATCGCATGCCGCAGAACGGGCAGCAGAATGGTCAACAGAACGCTCCTCTGTACAATCAACAATACGACCAACAAAATGGGCAACAGTACAACCAACAAAATCCCGGCCAGTACCCGCCGCAAAATGCTCCTAATCAGCAAGTTGGCCCACCTCCGCCGGCGCTTACGATTCCGGCCGGAACGGTCATCATCATGCGGCTTAACGAGCCCCTTTCCAGCGATCACAGCCAGATTGGCGATCAGTTCACCGGCGTTCTCGAGCAGCCGATCGTGGTAAACGGCTTTGTCGTCGCACGCCGTGGCCAGGTGGTGATGGGCCAGGTGAAATCGGCAAAAAAGGCTGGCCGCGTCAAAGGCCAGTCGGAACTGGGCATTGAATTGACCGACATTACACTTGTCAACGGAGAACAAGCCCCCGTCTTGACCGCCCTGTGGCAAGCTTCTGGTGGCACGACGCATGGTGCTGACGCCGCCACGATTGTGGGCAGCACAGGCTTGGGTGCCGCGATTGGCGCGGCAGCGGATTGGGGCCGGGGCGCGGCCATCGGCGCGGGAGCTGGTGCCGTCGCTGGCATCGGAGCCGTTCTTCTGACGCGCGGGCGTCCTACGATTCTCGCGCCTGAGTCTCAGCTTTCCTTCCAGCTCGTCGATCCCGTGAAGGTGGACACCACGCACGGCCAGCAAGCCTTCTTACCCGCCACCCGACAAGATTTTGGCAATGGACGCGGCGGTCGCCCGGCGCTCCGCATGGGAAATGGCTACTATGGTGGCTACCCACCCTATGCTGCTTACCCATATGCGCCCTATGGCTATCCATATCCGGGTTATTATCCCGGCTACGTTGGAGTCTACCCGGCATTTGGATTTGGCTGGGGCTGGGGCCGCGGTTACTACGGCTGGCGTGGCGGTCGTCGCTGGTAATTCGAGGATCTGAGCTACTGGATGCGTAATGCAAGACAAGCGGGCGTTTCGGCTGAGCCGGGACGCCCGCTTTTCGCTGAAGAGCTGTAGTCGATTCGTCCGTCGCGATTTTGCATTCCGTTTGGGCGTCTCCAAGGGGTGGCACGGACTCGAAGAGATTTGCCAGCGGAAGCCCGCGCGCGACTCGACGAATGGGCGGTTCTATTGCAAGTCGCAACAGACGGAGTAGTCTGGGGTTGTTCATTCGCTAGGGACCAGCTTTCCAACACTTGCATGGAAGGCACGGGAACTACAGAAGTGGTTTTGCGGAATAAAAAATGGGGCAGCCAGTTATCCCCGAAGTGAGGATAGCTGACTCTTGTCGTGGATTCCGCTTAAATCGGGGCTGTCGATCAGACATTCGTGAAGCAACGCAACCGAAGTTAGTTGGGCGGGAACATGCCGGTGTAACAGCAATTTGTTCGTGCTGACCTCTCCGGCGGTTTCTGGGGAGAACGCGCTTTCGGGCCGAGTGCCAGCCAAAGCAACCAATCCGCGTAAGAACTAATCTCTTACGCTACGGTTGCTCCCTCTGGACCGACGGCGGACCTTAGAAGTGCAGTGCGGACCAAATTTGCTGCGCGGGCGGATCATGAAAACCAACTCTCAAATCATTCGCAATCTTCTTTTCTCTTTCTTGTCTTTAGCCACGACTGCCGCATTTTCCGCCGCGCCCGCGTCTGCGCAATCCACATCGCAAAGCGCCGCCGCCGTTTCGCAAGCTTCGCCCGTCCCCTCACGCATCACTCAAGCCATCGACGAAACAAAGCTCGTCACTCTGAAAGGAAACGTGCACCCCCTCGCACGCCCTGAATTTGATCAGGGCTCGGTTTCCGACGCAATGCCCGCGAATAGAATGCTTCTGCTATTGCAGAGAAGTGCTGACCAAGAGACCTCTCTCAGGCAATTGTTGGAAGACCAACAAAACAAAGGTTCCGCAAATTTTCATAAGTGGCTCACTCCCGAACAGTACGGGGCCCAGTATGGGCCAGCCGATGCGGATATTCAAACCGTGACGGAGTGGCTGACGTCGCATGGTTTTCAGGGAATCAGGGTAGGGGCGGGCAGGACGACCATCGAATTTTCCGGAAACGTGGGCCAAGTTCGGAATGCCTTCCACACGGACATTCATAAGTTCGTGATAAATGGCGAGGAGCGCCATGCGAGTGTCAGCGTTCCACAAATACCGGCAGCATTGGCGCCCGTCATCGCTGGTGTAGCGGGACTTCACAACTTCCCGCCGAAGGCGCAAGTCCGCCGTATGGGGACATTTCGTCGCAACAAATCCACGGGCGAAGTGATGCCCCTGTTCACATACAACCCTGGTTCGGGGAACCTTTTTGCAGTGGGGCCAGCCGACTTTGCGACGATTTACAATGTGGCGCCACTTTGGGCCGCAGGCACTGACGGTACTGGCCAAACCATCGCGGTCGTGGGAGACTCCAATATCAACCCCCAGGATGTGACGGATTTCCGCACCATGTTCGGGCTGCCCACAAACAACTCCTTTAATACCCCCAAAGTTATCGTCAATGGGCCTGATCCGGGCTTGAATGGAGATGAGACCGAGGCGGATCTGGATGTTCAGTGGGCAGGCGCGGTCGCCGAAAACGCACAAATCGTCCTTGTGGTAACGGAGCAGCCGATCACAATTGGTGCTGCGGGGGTAGATCTTTCGGCTTTATACATCATTGACAACAACTTGGCTCCTGTTATGAGTGAGAGTTTTGGGATTTGCGAAGCCCAAGCTAACAATACGCTGGAAAATACCCTGTGGGAGCAGGCGGCAGCACAGGGGATTTCTGCCATGGTCTCCGCGGGCGACAACGGTTCAGCTGGCTGCGACCCTACCTCGACGAATCCACTCGTCGCTTCATCGGGTCTTGCAGTTAGTGGCGTTGCGTCTACACCATTTAATGTGGCGGTGGGGGGGACGGACTTTAACAGCAGCCTGTCAGGTTATGCTTCTACCTATTGGAACACAACAAACGCTGCTACCACGCAGGCCTCGGCAAAGTCATACGTACCAGAGATCACATGGAATAACACATGCGCATACCAGGGCTCGACGACGGCGTGCACATCGTCGGTTATCGACTACGATGCCAACAGCTTCGGGGCTGGGGTGGACGTGGTTGCTGGGAGCGGCGGATCGAGCGCCGTCTACACGGGCAGTTTGAAGCCAAGTTGGCAGGCCGGGCTTGGTGACGCGAACCGCGACATTCCTGACGTATCGTTGTTTGCCGCTAATGGGCGCAACGGCAGCTTTTACGTTATCTGCGAGCAGGACGCAAACGCGGCTCAGGGAGGAAGCGCAAGCTCCTGTGATCTGAATTCCCCGTATCTTGACTTCATAGGTGTGGGTGGCACCTCAGCTTCCTCTCCCGCGTTCGCGGCTATCATGGCGCTGGTTAATCAGAAAACGGGGCAGAGGCAGGGTAACGTGAATTACGTGCTCTATCCGACGTCGAAGAAAACGGGGGCGACGTGCACATCAAATGCGGCCACCGCCGCAAGTCCTGGGAGTTGCGTTTTTTATGATCTCCCCGCAGGAGCCGGGAACATCTCAGTAGCCTGTCAGGGAGGGTCGCCTCAGTGCAGCAACACCTCGGCCACCTCGTTCGGAATCATGACCACCACGACTGGCGGATCAACTCCTGCCTACAATACTGCGGCCGGCTACGATCTCGCCACCGGTCTTGGCTCAGTGAACGCCGCAAACCTTGTAAATACATGGACGAACCCAAGCTTCACGCCTTCCAACACGACATTCTCACTGAACGGCGGCACACCTGTGAGCACCGCTCACGGCACAGCGATCAGCGTAAGCGGCAACGTTACGGGCTCCGGTGGCACGCCAACGGGTATCGTCGAGCTGATTCGGGGCGCGACCTTTCCTGGGCCAGTCATTGACACTTTCACGCTCTCCGGAGGTTCCTATTCCGGCGCCACTAAGATGTTGCCGGGGACGAACGGAACCGCTTACCAGGTGGTCGCTCATTATGGTGGAGATGGGACATTTGCAGCGAGTACCTCCTCCGCCCAAACGGTGACTAGTGTGTCCAAAGAGGCTAGCACGGTCACCGTGAGCTTCGTGAACCTCCTGACGAACACAATATCAACGGGGATGCAGTCGATTGTCTACGGATCTCCCTACATCTTGCGCGTGGATGTCACGAATGCAAGCAGCCAGCAGTGTTCAGTTACCACAACGGTTCCCTGCCCGACGGGAACGATAACGTTGCTCGATGGCGGAAAGCCCCTGAACGATTTCCTTGTACCCAATACATCCACTCCGACCAACAGCGCGAGCCTAACAAATCAAGGCTTCCTAGAGGATCAACCGATTCAGTTGAGCGGCGGTAGCCACAGCATCACTGCTATGTACAGCGGCGACGCGAGCTACAACGCGCAGCCAACCTCCAACACTTTATCAGTCGCGGTCGCCACGGCGCAGACGCAGGTCATTTCGTTCACGGCTAGTCCATCGTCTGGGGTGACGACGGCAACCCCAGTGACCCTGAGCCTACTCTTGGACGCACCTACGAGCAACGGAGCTGGCCCATCGGGGACCGTCACCTTCACGGCCAATGGTACGACAATTTCGGGCACGCCGACGATCACCTCCGCCGGTTTCGATGCGAACACAGGCGCGCCTCCGACGTTGACTGCGACCCTCACTACTACGTTCAGCACGGCTGGCAGCAAGAATATCGTGGCGACCTATAGCGGTGACATCAATTATTCAAACGCTTCCGCGTCAGGGACACTCACGGTGACTCAGGCGACTGTCGGCACGTTCACGATGGCGGCGGGGCCAGCGACCGTGGCGACGACAGCTGCGGCGTCGGGTACGTCGTCGGGAATGTCGGCGATCACGATCACGCCGAGCGGCGGGTTTAATACCGCGGTGACGGTTACTTGTGGAACGATCCCGGGAGTGAATTGCACGGCGTTGACGATTCCTCCGGGAAGCACCACGGGATCGCTGATGATCAATGTCAATAATCCCTCCAGCTCCATGACGGCAATGGTGGCGCCCGATACGCAGAACGAGTGGGCAGCTAACAAGCCGGAGAGGGGCGGAAGGGCGGGCTGGTGGTCGCTCAGCGCGGGAACAGGGTTTGCGGCGGTGCTGCTCTTGTTCTTGCCGAATAAGAAGCGCTATCGCGCGGCGCTCGGTCTGGGCCTCGCGTGCGTACTGAGCTTTTCGCTGGCCTGTGGCGGCGGGAGTTCCGGAGGCGGAGGAGAGGGGGGCGGAGGAGGCGGGCTGACGACGACAGTCACGCAACTCACGGTTTCCTCGACAAAGGTAGCCGATTCGCCGAGTGCAACTCTTACAGTGAGCGCGGCCGTCACCGGGGGAACGCCTACCGGAACAGTGCAGTTTATGGTCGACGGCGCAGCTCTCGGAGGCCCTGCAACGCTTACTAGTGGGTCTACCGGAAACATCACCGTGATGGCGGCGCAAGCGCCGGCATTCCTCCAACTCGTAGGAACTCACACGGTGAGCGCGAATTACTCGGGCGGGACAACTACGGCTGCATCGCACTCGGGCACGCTGAACGTCACGATCACAGGCACAACTTCCTTGCCGGTTACGGGCACCGCAGGAACCGACACGGCCAACGCCAACGTGAGCCTGACGATCAATTGAGGATCAACTGGAGATCGACTCACTTCTGCCAGCAAGCGGCCCCGAGTTTTCGGGGCCGCTCTTCTTCGGCGCAACAAAAAAGGAAAAGTACAAAGCCGGGAATTTTACACAGAGTTCAGTAAGGACACGGAGATCGCAGAGAAGAAAAACCGCGGCCTGCGTGATCACCGGCAGCATTTGAAAAAGATTTAGTTGATGACGGGCGGAAAGAAGATGCCCCAAAAATTCGGGGCGGGCGTAGTGAACTCGATCGGCACTTGCGAACCTTCGTGGGACATCTGAGGCGGACGCACGACGCGGGCTTCGACTTTGGCTTGCGTCTTGGGATTTTCGATGGTGAGTTTGGTGCCTTCCGCGATGCCATGCGGAACAATCAGCATCGCGCCGCTGGCGCTGACGGTATGCGTCGAACCCTCGACTTGATCGGACTTGCCTTCCACCTGAACCATGACGCGAATCCTGAGCAGCACACGCTGAGCGCGGCGGCGTTCTTCGGCCGTGGGCGGACGCGTGGCGACAACCCTGGCGGGTGACACGGCGGGCTTGGCGTTCGGTTGCGGCTTAATCACAGCTCTAACCCCCAAAAATCCATCTCCGGCGCGACGAGTTCGACGCCGTACTCCCAGCCGTCGGGACGCGGGATGCCGCGCCAAACCACGACAGCGGCGTTGCTGGTCTCCGTGGCAAGATTGGTAATCGCGAGGCGGTGTTCGAGCTGAAGTTCCTGCCCCAGGACGACCATGCAGCCGTACGGATTGACAACGCGGGTATGCGCCTCGACAGAAAACCGCTTGCCGGAGTTCGCTTCCCATTCCAAGCGAACAGGAACCCGGGAATTCATGCGGCGGCCACGGCGTTTATCGCTATAGCGTCCGTCCACAAGTTTGGTATCACGCGTCTTGACCGGCATTTTTGCCTCTGGAAGCCATGCTAAAGTTGAGGTGAAAAACGGTCAATGGTACGGTCGAGTGGTGGCGCACGAAAGAGTAGCTGTACGAAAGGTCAGGCTGGGACGGAAGGACAGGCCAGGGCTTGAGGAATTTAATTGTCAACGCGGATGATTTGGGGTGGACGGAGGGCGTCAACCGCGGCATCGCGGAAGCGCATCGCAGCGGGATTGTGACCAGCGCTTCCCTGCTGGCGAATGGCGAGGCGTTTGCGTCTGGCGTGGAGTTGGCGCGGGCGGCTCCGGCGCTGGGAGTCGGGGTGCATTTGAATTTGAGCGATGGCGAGCCGGTTGCGCCACGCGAATTGGTGACCAACTTGTTGAACGATCAAGGGGAACTGGAGGGCAGACCCGAGAGTTTGCTGCTGCGGCTGGCGCGGCGGGGCGTTTTGCTCCATGAAATCGAGGAGGAGTGGGACGCACAGATTCAGAAGGTGCGGAATTCGGGGATTGCGCCGACGCATCTTGACGGGCACAGGCACGTGCAGATGCTGCCGGGATTATTTGAAATCGCGCTGCGGCTGGCGAAAAAAAATGGCATCGCGGCGATACGGATTTCGCATGAAGAGTCGAGTCTGCGCGCGGCACTTTCGGCGGGCGCGAAACAAAAAGGCACGGTGGTGATGCGGCAAGGCGTGCAGGCGCGCGGGCTGAAGCTACTGGCTCCCGACGCGCACGAAAAAGCGGAACGCGCGGGTATTGCGGCGGCGGACTATTTTTGCGGAATCGCGCAGACCGGGGAGATGACGCGGGAAGGCATTCTGCGGCTGCTGGAGATCTTGCCGGAGGGCACGACCGAGCTGATGTGCCATCCAGGATACGCGGACGAGGACCTTGCAAAATCCGCGACGCGGCTGCAAACTTCACGGCAGACAGAACTGGAAATACTTACGGACACAGAAATACGAAATCTTGTCGCGTCGCAAGGGATTCGGCTGATAGACTATGGCTTCGTAGCCCAAGAAGCCTGAGGAAGCCCAGAACATCGAGCATGAAGAACGATCCGCCCATTCGCTACTCGATTGTCGTTCCGTTTTATAACGAACAGGAAAACATTCCGCCGCTTTACGTGAAGCTGACGGAAGTGATGGATGCGCTCGGGGAGCGGTACGAGCTGGTGTTTGTGGACGATGGAAGCAAGGACAAAACGTTCAAAGTGCTTTCGGACATTTACGAGCACGACCCGCGCGTGAACGTCGTTCAACTGCGCAGGAATTTTGGGCAAGCGCCGGCGCTGAAAGCGGGATTCGATTTTGCGCGCGGCGACATCATCATTTCGATGGATGGAGATTTGCAGCACGACCCGGATGAAATACCGCGATTTTTGGAGAAAATCGAAGAGGGCTACGATTTGGTGAGCGGATGGCGCGTGTCGCGCACGGATCACTGGTTGATGAGGCAGTTGCCGAGCCGGATCGCGAATAAAATGATGGCCAAGTTGTCGGGAGTGGATTTGCACGATTTTGGGACGACCTTTAAGGCGTACCGGCGAGAAGTTTTATCGGAGATTCATCTGTATGGAGAGCTGCACCGGTTTATTCCTGCGCTGGCGAGCTGGGCAGGCGCGTCGGTGGCGGAGGTGCCGATCTCGAATATTGCACGGAAGAATGGGACATCGAATTACGGGATTTCGCGGACGGTGCGCGTGCTGCTGGATTTGTTGAGCGTGAAATTCTTGTTGG
The DNA here is from genome assembly GCA_963843265.1 of uncultured Acidobacteriota bacterium. Lineage (GTDB taxonomy): Bacteria > Acidobacteriota > Terriglobia > Acidiferrales > UBA7541 > Acidiferrum. The sequence continues at coordinate 95,987 of CAWJJR010000027.1, forward strand.
ATTATTCGACCAAGCCGCTGCAATTTTTTGGGTTGCTGGGCCTTGCCTGCCTCGCGGGCGGCGCGGGGATCGGCTCCTGGGTCTTCATCCGCAAAGCCGTTCTCGACGAAGGAATATTGGCCAATCACGGACCATTGATCATCCTGGGGATGGCGCTGGTGATGGGCGGTATCCAATTCATGGCCACGGGATTGATCGGCGAGATGCTGGCGCGGACGTATTATGAATCGCAGAACAAACCGGTTTACAGCGTGCGCGAATTTCGGAGCCGGCGCGAAGCGATGGCTGGGCGAGATGAGCCGCCGCGGACGGCGGGAGCCGGGGGCTGGTAGTCCGGCGGAAATTGCGCGTGAGATTCCTGCGATTGGCGATGGTTTCGGTTGTGTTCTTCCGAAATGTTGAGTGTCCTTACTTCCTTTTTCACTTTTGGAGAAATCCCCGCCTCATTTTGAATTTTTGGACGATATGCGACGAGATGCGCTGAACTATTTTGCTTGCCCGAATTGTGGTGGCGAGCTGACGCTTCGCGAAGAAGGTGTTCGCGAAGAGCGTGAGCACGTCATGGCGGGCGAGCTGGTGTGCGCGGCGTGCTTGGCGAAGTTCGCGATTCGCGACGGCGTGCCGATTCTGCTCCCGGCGGATTTGGAGAATTTGAAACTCGAGACTGCGTCGCGATTTGCGGAGGAGTGGACGAGATGGAGCGATTTGCGCGGATATTACGAGAAGGAATTCTTTGATTGGATCGCACCAGTGACGTGCGGTGATTTTAACGGACAGACAATATTTGAAGGAGGGTGCGGGAAAGGGCGGCACACGGCGATTGTGGCTGGATGCGGGGCGAAGGCGATCGTCTCGCTTGATTTGGGAGAGAGCGCGTTTGTGGCGTTTGCGCACACGCGGGATTTGCCGAACGCGCACGTCGTGATTGGGGATTTGCTTCATCCGCCGGTGCGGCCGATTTTTGATATGGCTTTTTCGGTGGGCGTTTTGCACCACTTGCCGGATCCTGCCGCGGGGTTTGCGAGTTTGGCTTCGCGCGTTCGAGACGGCGGGCGCGTGATTTTTTGGGTTTATGGATACGAGGGGAACGAATGGATTCCGCGATTTATCAATCCGATTCGAACGGCGGTGACCTCGAAATTGCCTGCAGGATTGTTACGCTTTGTGTGCCTCGTGCCTTCGGTGTTCTTGTGGGCGGTGATTAAACTTTTTTATCGGCCGGGCGCGGATGGAAAGGGGCCGAAGCACTTGCCTTATGGCGATTATTTCGCGGCGATGCACAACTACCCGTTTGATGAGGTTCATGCGAATGTTTTCGACCAATTGGTGACGCCGGTGGCGTATTACTTGAAGGAAGAAGAAGTGCGGCCGTGGCTGGCGACGGGATTTAAGGACGAGATGTTGCGTTCGCAGCGAGGATATAGCTGGACGGGGCTGGCGAGCGTGGACCGGCACTGAGAGAGTGCGGAGGATTCCGTGGATCGAGAACAGTTTTACGCGATTATGAGCGGTGACGGGACGCTCGATTACGAAGTTTATTTGAGCACGAAGGCGCTGCTCTCTTGCCAACTCGATTACGACAAGTTGTGCAACGCGGATGAGATGCAGTTCCAAATCGTCCACCAGATTGAAGAGCTCTGGATGAAGTTGATGGCGTACACGCTGCTGGATATCGACGATTACCTGCAGCAGGAAAATACGAATCGCGTGATTACGCTGTTCCGGCGCGTGCACACCGCGCAAAGGCTGATGATTCAGCAACTGGCGCTGCTGGAGACGATGTCGCCGAAGGAGTATCAGGAGATTCGAAAGAAATTGGGGAACGGCAGCGGGCAGGAATCGCCGGGATTTCGCGTGGTGCTGAAAATGTACCAGCCGATTTGGAACTCGTTCAAAGAGAATTATTTGGATAAGCACGGGTTGACGATCGAGAAGATTTACGATTCGGAGTACAACCACGGCGATGCGTACATGGTGGCGGAAGAGCTGGCGGAATTCGATGAATTGTTTCAGAAATTCCGGTACGAACACATGCAGCTGATTTACCGGACGATTGGATTTGGGTCGAAATCGCTGAAGGGGCGGCCGGTGGAGATTCTTGAGGACGGCATGAAACACAAATTTTTCCCGGAGCTTTGGGAGATTCGCGGGCAGATGACGGACCGCTGGGGCGCGGAGTATGGCGTGAAGAGGGATTCGCTGGGCGGGCATTGAGGAAGAGTTGACAGCCGACAGATCAAATTCGAGAGAGCACGGTCAGCCTCACAAGGCTGACCCTACAAGGCAGGATCAGCGGGGCGGGGCGAGCCGCCGGTAGTGACTGCGGAAGAAGATCAAAGGCTCACCGGGAAAGAGATCGGCGGATTGGACTTCGCCCAGAAAAATGGTGTGATCGCCGGCGATGTAGGAGCCGACAACGCGGCAGACGATTTGGGCGATGGTGTCTTCGAGGAGCGGAATGCCATCTGAAGTCCAGCGATAACGGACGCCGAGCTTACCTTCGGCTTCGGGCGTTTGAACAGCTTGGGCGAAATAGACAGAGATGGCCTGCTGATGCTCCTTTAGAACATTGACACCGAACAGAAGATTTTGCTTGAGCAGAGGCAGAAGATGGCTGCGCTGGTCTACGCAAACAAGAGTCAGAAATGGATCGAGCGAGACCGACGTGAAGGAGTTGGCGGTCATGCCGTAAGCTTGGCCGGCGGCGCGGGCGACGGTGACGACGCTGACGCCCGTGGCGAATTGGCTTAACGCGTGGCGAAAGTCGGTTGCAGTAAGGGAAGTTGATGTCATCTTCGGGATTTTTGAAGATACCACACTGCGAGGCAGGCGGGAAAAGGGCTCCCGGCCGGGCGCCGCCTGCTCAGAAGGCAAGACAGCGCGTGCTCATCCGACGTCTCCGCTCTTCTTCAGAGCTTGGTGGAAATAATTTCGCCATCCCCCGTAACCGCCTGAGAGCAAAGCTTCGAGTTCACCCGGTGATCCGCAAACAACGGGTCCTGGAGATCTCTGGGCCAAATCCGAAGGCAAGTCTAACTTCTGTTGGAGAGACGTAAGAATCGGCACAACATTTTCCAGGGCGGGGAGTATCACCAAGTCTCCGGCCTTCGCCACTAGCAAAATGATCTTGATCAAATGGGGACTCATGCCACGAATATGGAATGCACAGCCTGTGAATGAACCAGCGCCATCGAGACCGGCCCCCGACAACTCGACATTGAGGCCGTCGGGAAACTTGACGATATAAAACCCAAACTTGTCCGCGCCTGTCAACACGGCGGTTTCGAGAACCAAATGTACGAATTCCCGGCTGGCTTGCGCGGGTTTCCCATCTGCAAACTTCTGTGGAAGAACGCCGATTTTGGGTGATGGCAAGTTAGGGAGCGGCTAGGCGGGTGATCAGGAAATGGAAGAAGGCGGCGGAATCGGAGTGGAGGCAAACTTGGGCGTTGGGAGGGCCGGGCTCGGGGCGAGTAAAGCCTTTGTCGTCGACGACGATGTGCATGGGTTGGACGGGGCAAATTTGGGGATTGAGGATGAAGGAGACAGTCATGGGATCGAAGAGAGTGGGAGTTTGCTGGCCCCATTCGTGATAGAGGAGAGTGAGGGCGTCGGTGAGGGGAGTTCCCTGCTTGAAGAGAAAGGCGCGTTTGACTTCGTCGAATTTGAGTTGGGTGGAGTCGAGGGGCATGACGTAGAGCGGGACGCCTGAGAGGAAGAGTTTTTTGGCGGCGGGGATGTCGTTGATGATGTTCCACTCGGGGCTGGGAGCGGGGCCGGGGCAGACGCCGATTTCGCTGTAGCCGCAGTAAACGGAGCCGCCCATCATGACGACGCGCTTGAGTTTGAGGAAAGTTTGCGGATCTTTGTCGATGAGGGCACCGACGTTCATGAGCGGGCCGATGGCGATTAGAGTGATTTGGCCGGGGTAGAGGCGGATTTGGTCGAGGATGAAATCGACGGAGTTGGGATGCGAGGATTTGGCGAAGTGTCCGCCTTCGCCGTAGCGGCGCTGGGACATGGGATAGGTGGTATGTGTGGGAGTGCCTGCCAGGACCGGGATGTCGGAGCGGCCGGCTTCGCCGAGGATGCGGTCGAGGATTTTGGCGCGGGCCTCGGTGTCGCCGAAGGTGGTCGAGATGCCGAGGATTTGAAGCTCGGGGCTCTTGAGAGCTAGGGCGACGGCGAAAGCGTCGTCGATGTCGTCGCCGATGTCGGTGTCGATGATGACTTTTTCGGGCGTGTCTGAGACTTGCGGGTGTATTAGCGATTGCGCCGGGTAAAGACGGCCGGGGAGCGGTAAGAGTGATAAGAATAGTGAGAAGAGAATTGTGGCGGTCGGGAAACTCACTCTGCCCTCCAAGGAATGTTTCAGAAGGACGCGGATTGTGAGGCAATCAATTCGTGCATCCCTTACTGAAAGGGAGTCTATCGCAACATTGTGGATCGGAGGTCAACTTATGGCGGCGAAGTTACACATGCTACCGCGTCCTGCGAAGTACCAGACATTGGGCCACCATATCGTGCAGGGCCTGCTTTTTTTCTGTGAAACCACACAAGAGGTAGCCGACGCCAGCGGTCATGCTCGAAAGGAACTTCGCAAGATTTCGCCCTATGGCGCGACCTAGCGACACGCGTTGCCCCACGATGTCGGTCACATAGAGACCCGCAAGCTTCTTGCCCAACGTGGCCCGCCAACGGGAAGACTCCATCAATGCGAAGTAGAGAACTGGAGCGATGAGAGCCACCGGAAGTAGGACTGCAAGCATTAGAGACACAGGATCGAGTTTTTCTGCCGCACTCACCAATTTGTTCACGACGATTACGACGAACATCACCATGCCAAATGGGATGACATTGCCAACGAGTCGGCCAAAACCGCCAGCACGCGAAGCCAGAATCCTGCGTAGACATGCGGAGCTTCCGCAGGGAATGCGTCTATGTGCTGCGGTTCTTCCATAGTTATCGCTGAGCATAACACCGATCGCGCTCGTTTTGCCGCGCTGACGATCGGCAAAGGCGAGAATAAAGGGCTCACTGCGATAGCACTTGGCGGGCGTGTCTTTAGAGGAAAGTCGCCTTATAATTGCTGGCATGGACAACAAACAGATTGCACGGATTTTGCGCGAGACGGCGCAGCTATTGGAAATTGACGGGGCGATTATTGGGCGCTACCGGAGTTATGAGAAGGCGGCGGAGCTCATCGATGGGCTGCCGGAATCGATCGAGCAGCTTGTGACGCAGCCGGAGAAGCTGGAGGAGTTGCCGGGGATCGGCGAACGGATGGTGGAACATCTTCAGGAAATAGTGAAGACGGGCGATTACGCGCTGCGGAAAAAGCTGCTGAAGAAGTATCCGGCGACGATTTTGGATTTGCTGCAACTGCAATCCTTGGGGCCGAAGAAGGTGGCGTTTCTGTGGTCGAACTTCAAGGCGGGAACGGTTGCGGATGTGGAGAAAATCGCAAAGGAAGGAAAACTGCGGGATGTGCCGGGATTTGGGGAAAAGAGCGAACAGAACATTTTGAAAGCGATCGAAGTGTTCAAGAAGTCGACAGGGAGATTCCACATCAATACGGCGGAAGAGGCGGCTACGGCGATCATTGCGCACATCATGAAGGCGGGAAAGGCGGTGGAAAGCGTGACTCCGGCGGGGTCGCTGCGGCGAGGCAAGGAGACGGTGGGAGATTTGGATTTGTTGCTGACGCTGGGCGCGGGGCATACATCGCAAAAGCACGTGGACGCGCTGGCGAAGCACATTCTCGAATATCCGGGGATTGACCAGACATTGGCGCATGGAGAGAACAAGGTCAGCTTCACGCTGGAGAACGGCTTACAGGTAGACGTGCGGCTGCTGGAGAAAGAGAGTTTTGGCGCGGCGCTGCTTTATTTTACGGGGTCGAAAGAGCACAACGTGGCGCTACGAGGGCGCGCGAACGACATGGGATTGACGCTGAACGAGTATGCGTTGGCGACATTGAAGGGGGAAAAACCGATTGCGCGGAGGACCGAAGAAGAGATTTACGCGAAGCTAAAGCTGGACTACATCCCACCGGAGCTACGTGAAAACACGGGCGAAATCGCCGCCGCGGAAGCGCACAAGCTGCCCCACTTGATTGAATTGAAAGATATGAAGGGCGACTTGCAGATGCACACGACGGCGAGCGATGGAAAGAACTCGATCGAGGAGATGGCGGAGGCGGCGCGGAAGCTGGGGCACCAGTACATTGCGATTACGGACCACTCGAAGGCGGTTACCGTGGCCAATGGGCTGGACGAAAAGCGCATGGCGGCGCACATCAAAGCGATTCACAAGGCGAGTGACAAAGGATTGGGGATTCGCGTTTTGGCTGGGGCTGAAGTCGATATTATGAAAGATGGCTCGCTGGATTATTCGGACGAGCTGCTGGCGGAATTGGATGTGGTGGTGTGCTCGATCCACTCGTATTTCAATTTGGAGCGTGCGGCCATGACGGAACGGATGCTGGCGGCGATCGAGAATCCCTACACGCAGATCATTGCGCATCCGACGGGGCGGTTGCTCCTGCGGCGCGACCCGATCGACTACGACATGGAGAAGATTTTAGCGGCTTGCGCGAAGCATGGCGTGGCGATGGAGTGCAACTCGTATCCCGACCGGCTGGATTTAAAGGACGTGTATTTGCGGATGTGCAAGGAGCGCGGGGTGAAAGTGGTGATTTCGACGGACTCGCATAACGCCGCGAATCTGTCGTTGATTCGCTATGGGGTGACGATGGCGCGGCGCGGGTGGCTTGAAAAGCATGACGTCATCAATACTTTGCCCACGGAGCAGTTCTTGGCGGCGTTGCGCGCGAAACCCGGCGCAGCTCACAAGAAGCACGCCGCCCGCTCCGCAAAGAGATAGCTGCGATTTCTCGCTGCGCCCATGGAGAAAAAGCCCGACAAGCCTGAAGAAAAAGCTGCCGAGATTGACCCGGAAATTAGCGAGGTGATGCGTGAGCAAACCCGGGTCGCGAGCGGGCGGGGGCCGAGTGTAAGCAAGGAAGTCCGGAGAAAGAGGGCGATCGTCAAAGCCGCGATGAATGCCATCAGGACTAGGGACGAGAGGGCGTTCAGCGCGGAGCTGCGGCGCGCCGACGTGAAGGACGGCTCACCCGAGTGGAAGAGAGCTTGGGAGATTTACCGCTCTGCTTCCGGCCGGCGTTAGCGCCAATAGATTGAATATCCTTCACTCGCCTGTCCTGCTCTTCTTCCGGGAACTTCTGAAGAGAGGCGTACATGATCTCTGCAATTTCTTCGGCGGCTCTTTTCTGCTTTGTGCGCAGGTTCATTGCTCTATGATACCTGAGTTTAACAGCGAGTGAGCGGCTTGCTCAAGCTTTGTCGGCTCGTAGCAAACAGGCGTGTTAGGTTCCTTGCGCGAAGGTGGAGTGAGACCCCATCAAACGATTGGGCCTTGCGCGTCGTCCATCCGAGTAGGAAGCACCGGCTTGGCCGCTGATGAGTCTCGGGGAACATTTTGACCCTAGGGGTCGTACATAGTGTTGGAACGCCATGAGCACGCTTGGAACGTGAGTATACGGAGGCTTTGAGCCATGAGACTGCTTCAAAACCGGACTGCCGCTCTTCGCTTGGGGATTGCCTGCGCTGGCCTGCTGGCCACGGTGGCCACGGTGGCTTTGGCGCCGCGCGCTAGCGCTGAGGAGTGGAGCAAGAACTACACCATCTCGGGGCGCGCCAACGTGCATGTCGATACGAATGATGGGAGCGTGCGTGTGACCACGGGCGACTCCAAGACGGTGCAATTCCATGTCGAATATGAGGGTTATGAGCTTAACAGCAACCTGCACATCGAATCGAGGCAGGAGGGCGACACGGTCGAGTTGATTGCGCGCACGACCAGCCATTGGGGATTTTCCTGGGGCGGGCATGGGCGCCGGCTGCACATTGACGTGCTGATGCCGCAGGAAGCCGATTTGGACGCGCATACGGGCGACGGGTCGGTCGAGGCGAACTCCATTCATGGAAAAGTGAGCGTTTATACGGGAGATGGGTCGGTCCGGGCAAATACGCTGACGGGCACGATTGACCTGCACACGAACGATGGCAGCATCACCGTGGACACGCTGAAGGGCAACATCCGCTTGCACACGGGGGACGGGTCGATTGAAGCGCGGGAGTTGGACGGCACGCTGGACGCGGATAGCGGGGACGGGCATGTGAGGGTGGCGGGTCGTTTCGATGGGCTCAATATAAGGAGCGGCGATGGCAGCGTGGACACGCGCGTGATGCCGGGGTCAAAGATTGCTTCGGGTTGGAGCATCAAGACCGGCGATGGAAGCGTGGACCTGGCTCTGCCTGGGGATATCCAGGCCAACATTGATGCCAGCACGGGTGACGGCCACATCAGCGTGGGATTGCCGGTTACGGTGGAGGGGACGTTCAGCAACTCGCAGCTGCACGGGAAGATGAACGGTGGAGGACAGTCGTTGACGATCCATACGGGAGACGGGTCGATTCGGCTGAGCAAAGGATAAGAGGAAGAAGGGGCTTTGGTTGGTATGACGCCAGGAGTGCTGGAGCCGAGCTCAAACGGTTCTTAGCGGTATAAAGGGCCGGTACTATTACCGGCAAAATGTCCTTTCTGAGCGACAGTTGTCCTCTTCTGGCGGCAGACTCTTGCCAGCCCCCAGCGCATCTAACTGAAAGGAGAGAGGTTGAGTTTGGAAGCCCCCTTGCCCTTCCAGGACTCGTTCCAGAAGGGGGGCTCCCTTGGTTGTTGTGATTCTCACATTTGCGATGGTCGCGTTGGTTTCACTCACTATTGCCAGCTCGATTTCTTCGATGAATCGTCACGGACGCCCTTAGCAGGATTAGCTGCGGGCCCCGTTGGTGGAATTGACGAGCCTGCGCGCCTCTACAACGCGACAATTCCCTCTTTTTCACTTTCCGCAAATCTGTTTTCTGCTCTTTGGATAGCTGACGGGTATGAGGCATAATCTGTCCCGCGGACGTGGGAGAGAGGAGCCATCCTGGTGAGCGAGATGCCTCTAGCAAGGCGCAAATGACGGGGACTTCCCTTCGCGAATCCGGGTCATCCTCAGAAAAGCACTCATTTTTTGCGAATGGCATGTTGGTTGTTGTTGTCATAGCCCTGGCAAAGCTGGCATTTCATTTTTATTTCAACAATCGATATGGATATTTTCGCGACGAATTCGATTACATGGCCTGCGGGAATCACCTGGCCTGGGGCTATGTCGACCAACCGCCGCTGATTCCCTTCCTGATTCACTTCTGGCGAGCTATTGCGGGAGATTCGCTGCGCAGCATTCGATTTATCCCGGCGCTTGCCAGTTCCCTTTTGGTGGTGCAAACCGCGGTTCTGGCTCGCGAGTTTGGGGGGCGGCGCTTCGCGCTGCTGCTGAGCGCTATCACGGTTGTGATCGCGCCTCAGTATCTCTCGAACGGAAGCCTTCTCGGGACTAACTGCCTGGAACCCAATTTGTGGATGGGCTGCGCGTACTTTGCGATTCTTGCCATCAAGCGAAGCGATCCTCGGTATTGGCTTTGGTTTGGAGTCGTCGCTGGGATCGGGCTGCAGGAGAAATATTCGATCGCTCTGTTCGGGTTTGGGATGGTCATTGGCCTTCTGCTGTCCGCGCAACGGCGAGTCTTTTTGAATCCGTGGATTTGGCTGGGGGGCTTCGCCGCGTTTCTGATTTTTCTGCCCAATCTGCTTTGGAATATTCACTATCACTGGCCGTTCGTGGAGTTGATGCGAAACATCCGCGCCGATGGGCGCGATGTCGTGCTTCCGCTGCCGCAGTTCTTCTTTCAGCAGACGGTGCTGATCGATCCGATCACGGCGCCGATTTGGATTACTGGATTGATTGCGTTCTTCGTCGCGGCGCGTTTGAAGCCTTACCGGGTGCTCGGATGGTGCTATCTAGTTTGCTTCACGGCGTTTTTTGTTCTGCACGGCAAGAATTACTATCTCTCGCCCATATACCCGATGTTGCTGGCGGCGGGAGCAGTGGTGATTGAATCCGCGATTAATGGAAAGAAGATCGATGTCCCCGCAGCGGAGACTGTTAAAACCGGGCGCAACCGGCTGGGCTGGCTGAAGCCTGCCATCGTCGTTGTGCTGATCGCTTCCGGAGCGCATCTAGCCCCTATTGTTGTGCCAATCCTTTCGCCAGATAAATTCATCGCCTACACGAAATATCTGCCGATGAAACTGCCCGTGATGGAGCATAGCCACGAGCGGGCAGTGCTGCCGCAGTGGTATGCGGATCAATTTGGGTGGAAAGAAATCGTTGCGGAGACGGCCAAGGCTTATTTTCAGATTCGGCCTACGGACCGGCCGGGGTGCGGGATTTTTGCACAGGATTACGGACAGGCTGGGGCGATTGATTTTTTTGGGCCGCGGTATGGGTTGCCTCCGGCGCTGAGCGGGCACCAGACGTACTGGCTTTGGGGGCCGAGGGGTTATTCCGGGAATTGTCTGATCGTTCTGGGAGATTCGCGGGAACGACTTGAGCAGTTGTTCGACAGGGTGGAATACGTGGGAACATCCGCGGACAATCCGTATGCCTTGGAGCGCGAGATTTCGGTTTATATTTGCCGGGGCGCAAAGTTTGGCACCTTGGAGAAAGTTTGGCCGAAGCTGAAGAAGTGGCGGTAGCCCTGAATCGCAATTTGTGTTTGAGCGTCGGGCAAATCGCAGCCGTGCTACAAGCTCGAGAGTATCGGAAGCTGCGTGAACGATTCTTTTGAGCCAGCCAACCTAAGCCGTTGACTTCCCCTGTTTTGATGCCTAAGATTTCCCGCACAGTTACGTACCCCTGAGGTTTCCTCGGCAGTTGGCGGATTCATGCGAAGTTCCAGCGTTGCGAAAGAGTCAGCGAGACGGAGCTCCACTAAGGAAAACATTTATGGACCTGAACAATGCCATCCTTTATGCGCAAGTGGTGAACGAAGCTTATCGTCCGAAGCCGGGCGATCTTACCAACCGAGCAGGCCAAGTGATACCAGCGGGCCTCGGGGCTGCCCAGACAAAGTTCGACATCATCACTACGATCTACGCGAACGATCTTTTCACGGATAAGAATCCGAATCGCGCCAAAAGCCAAGTTTCCATCGGTCTGATTTTGCAGGCGCAAGGAACCGGTGAGGCGGTCATTGCGTTTCGTGGGACGGAGGGAATTAAGGAGTGGGTGTTAGACGCGAACTTCGGGACCAAACCGTGCCCGTTTCTCGCAAGCGCCGGACAAACAGAGGATGGATTCACGGACATGTATGAATCCGTGGTTATAGGGACTGCGGCAGGCTCTCCGAGCCTAGTGGAATCGCTGCCGGGCCTTCCGTGGAAACAAGCGGTGGAGACGGTGACCGTCTGCGGGCACAGTTTGGGAGGTGCTCTGGCCACCCTTGCGACGTTGGATATCGCGGTGAATTCTTCGCCGCCGTACCACAATGTGGCCTGCTACACATACGCTAGTCCGAGAACAGGCGACGCAGATTTCGCGGCGAAGTATAACCAGCTGGTGGAAGATACGTTCCGCGTCGCCAATGAACTGGATCTTGTACCGCGACTGCCGCTACCACCGTACGAACATGTTCTGGGAGAGTTCGCGCTGAAGCCGTTCACTTTGTTGCCGCCGAAATTTTTGGTGCATCCCAACCCTTACTGCGAGCATATCCTGTCGAGCTACCTTTACTTGTTGTCGAGCTGCGCGGGCGGACAAATCCTGCCGCTGACGGCTGTCTGCGGACCGCTGCTGGGTTTCAGCGCTTTGATGGATGTGGTCGACGTCAAATGGAGCGACCTTGAGGGCCTAAAGAAGGAATTTGCGGGCACACCCGGTCTCACATGAGCGGCAAACTACGCGAATTGGCGCAACCTTTTTCTTTGCGTTGAAATTGAGGGCGATGCACAGCTAAACTGCGCGAATGAAGAATCGCACAGTTACGTTTATTTCTTTGGCCGTAGCATTTACCTTTTCTGCTCCAGTTAGCCGGGCACAGCAGCCGAAATCTCTCTTTTACTTGACGCGGGATCCCAAATCAGTTCGATCCTTCCTGGCACACGCGGATAAAGTCGATATTTTGGTTCCGGCGTGGTACAGCGTGGATGCGGATGGGCTTGTTTCCGGCGGGGCGAATCCGCTGGTGCTGGAAACGGCGCGCAAGGATCATGTTCCCGTGATGCCTATCGTGGCCAATGGCGACTTTGCGCAGGAAGAGTTTCACAAGCTGTTGAAGAATCCGGTGGCGCGGGACACCATGATTGCTCAGCTCATTCGCGACTGCAAAGAAAATGGTTATACGGGATTCCAATTTGATTTTGAAAACGTACATTGGACGGACCGCGATGCGCTTACGGATTTGGTTCGGGAGACGGCGGGCGCATTTCACAAAGAAGGGTTACAGCTCACGATTGCGACGGTACCCAATGCTCCAGGACAGCCTGGCCAGGGGGGATTTTCCGCGTGGATTTATGAAAACTGGCGCGGGGCTTACGACCTCAAGGCACTGGCGCAATCGGTGGATTTGATTTGTTTGATGACGTATGACCAGCATACGCGATGGACGGCGCCGGGACCGGTGGCGGGATGGGCGTGGACGACGGGCAATCTGGACTACGCGCTGAAATTTGTGCCAGCGCAGAAACTTTCTTTGGGAATTCCGCTTTACGGTTATCACTGGTTTGCAGGAACGCCCACCAAATCGGATGATAACTCTGGTTATAAGCCGAATCCTTCGGCGGATTATATCGGCACCGACGATGCCTTAGACCTTGCCAAGGCTTACGGCGGTCACATTGAATGGGATTCGACAGACCGGACGGCGTGGTTTTATTTTTACCGTGCGGACATGCGCGAGTGGATTTTCTTTACCGATGCGCGCACGTTCGACGAACGATATCAGCTGGTGAAAGAGCGAGGGCTGCAGGGATTTTGCTCGTGGGTGCTTGGCACAGAAGACCCGGCGATATGGGATTTATTGCCCGCGCACAAGTAATCGTCCCCTTGGTGGTCGCCGCGATGGTTCTTATTCGTAACTATATACCTGCGCTGCGCGACAGCAGCAGAATGCCGGTGGTGTAAAATGGCTTGAGGGGGAAGTTGCCCTCCTGGGGTCCGGTCCTGAGCCAGTTTCTCACTGCCTGGTGAGATGTACCGCTGGTTAGGCGCCCCATTTTGTAAACTTGGGTGGTCCCAGCTCCGCCCCGAAGACGTTGATTAATGACGACAAGGGGGAACCATGAAACTCCGTGCCTCGATCATTCTTCGCAGCATTTTGTTCACACTATTCTTAGTTTTCGCAGGGCAAGAGACGTTCGCAGCGCCCGTTAGCACATTGGTGGTGAGCAATAATCCCGCGGTGTGTCCGACGGCCAAGTTCACGTCAATCCAGGACGCAATTAACACCGCCGCGCCGGGAGACGAAATCGTTGTTTGCAACGGCATCTATGCGGAGCAGCTTTCGATCAATAAATCCCTGGACATCGAGGCCGATTCCGGCGCGTTCCTGGTGCCCGCTTCGATTCCACAGAACACCATGAGCCTGGCCACGGGAGACGCGATTGCAGCCGCCGTGCTGGTAAGCGGCGCGACGAATGTTACGATTTCGGGTTTGACCGTTGATGGAATCAATAACGGAATCACGGAGTGCGCACCTCGATTGATCGGAGTGTACTTCCAGAATTCTTCCGGAAGCCTGCGGCATGCCGCGGTTCGGAACTTTAAGCTTGCGACTTCGCTAAACGGGTGCCAAAGCGGAACGGGCGTTTTTGTGGAGAGCGGCGGAGGGCAAACGTCGGACGTCGAGATTGCCGACTGTTCCATCCACGATTATCAGAAGAACGGCATCACAGCGAATGAATCCGGAACAAATGCGAAGATCCACGACAATGTGGTCACCGGCATTGGACCGACAGCCGGCGCCGCGCAAAACGGCATCCAGATCGGTTTTTCGGCGGGCGGAGCTATTCGCGAAAATACAGTGACGAATAATGTTTGGTCGCCCTGTACGGCTGTCGCAACCTGCGAAACGGTAGCGACGGACATTCTGGTGACAGAATCGGACCATGTGCACGTCACGGACAATACGGCAGGGATCAGCCAGGTCGGAATATTCGTGGATGGCAATGGTGCGGAGGTATGCGGAAACAAGGCATTTTCCGCGAGCGTTTTCGAGAATATTCGTATTCAGGGCAACGGCAGCCGCGTCTTGGAGAACCAAGTCTTCAATGGCGGCGACGCGGATATCTATGTACAGGGAAACAACAATTCCCTCGTGGGCAATTCCATTTCCGAAGCGCCGGTTGGCATACTCGAAGCCTCGGGCTCGACTGGCAATCGGTTCGCTGCAAACAGATTTTTCAATGTGGGCGTGACGATACAGGATCCCGCGGCAAATAGTCTGAGCAAGCGAGTCGTGCCCGACCGATAGTTTTAACAGAAGACAGACGACACAAGGCGCCGCGCTTCGCGTTTGGAAGATGAATTTCTCCAATGGGAGCGGCGCCTTGACTGAGCCATGTACAATCCAATAGAGCTCAGTCTGTCAAATGCCCAGCGCCAAAATACAATCGCAAACGCCTTCGCTTGGACTTATGCTGATCGCGGCCTTCAAACTTTTGAAGGGCGTGGCATTGCTTGCCGTCGGCATCGGTGCGCTGAGATTGCTGCACACAGACATGGCAGCTGTCGCGGACCACTGGATCAATGCATTTCGCGTCGATCCGCACAATCGATACCTGCACTGGCTGCTCGCGAAATTGCCAATGGTGGATGACCGAGAGCTGAAGGAACTGAGCGTCGGCACGTTTATCTATTCCGCGATGTTCTTGACGGAGGGGACTGGGCTGGCGCTCAATAAGCGTTGGGCGAAATATTTTACGATCGTTACTACCTCATCGTTCCTCCCACTGGAAGTTTACGACATCATTCGACATGCCACGGTCGCCAAGGGCGTCGTGCTGCTGATTAATATTGTGGTGGTTGTCTATTTGGTGAGAGAGCTGCGGCGGTATCCAAAGGCTCGATTGTCAGCGTGATTGCGGCGAAGAAGATTTCGTGAGATTACAATGCGCGCCCCGCCGCGGCGCCCGAGGCCCAGGCCCATTGAAAATTGAAGCCGCCTAACTGGCCGGTAACGTCCACCACTTCACCGATGAAAAATAGTCCCCGAACCTTGCGGGATTCCATGGTCTTGCTGGAGAGTTCGTTGGTGTCGACACCACCGGCCGTGACTTCGGCTTTTTCGTAGCCTTCGGTGCCGGCGGGCACGACACTCCATTCGTGAATTCGATGCTCGAGTTTTTCCAGGGCTTGATTCGTCCAGGATCGCGGTTCATGTAGTTCGAGCCAGCGCTCGGCAAGGCGTTTTGGCAAAACCCCCAGGAACGCCGTGCGAGCAGCGGCGAGGTTTCGTGTCTTGGCTACGCGGATAACGGAGGTCACTTCTCGATGGGGAGCAAGATCGATACGCAGAGGCTGGTCTTTTTCCCAGTAGGAGGAAATTTGGAGAATTGCGGGGCCGCTCAGGCCGCGGTGAGTGAAAAGGATTTTTTCCTCGAACGACTGGTGGCCGGTGGAAACGGATACCGGCGCAGAAACACCGGCCAGATCACAGTATTGGCCTTGCTCTTTTTTGGCGAACACGAATGGGACTAGCGCGGGCTTGGGCTGCACGATATTCAGTCCGAACTGGCGAGCCAAGTCGTAGCCGAGAGATGTGGCGCCGATTTTGGGAATGGAGAGGCCGCCCGTCGCAACGACAAGTGCAGGGGCGCGAAACTCGAGAGAGCCGGCGCGCACTACGAATTCCGTGTCGTGCTGAACTTCCTCGATGTTGGTGTCCAGAAAAACTTCGACGCCAGCTTCGCGGCATTCGGCTTCCAGCATGTTTATGATGTCTTGCGCGCTTCGATCGCAGAAGAGTTGGCCGAGGGTCTTCTCGTGATAAGGGATGCGATGCTTTTCGACGAGGGCGATGAAATCGGACGGGGTGTAGCGGGCGAGCGCGGACTTCGCGAAGTGCGGGTTGGCGCTGAGGAAATTCTCTGGGCGGCAATGGAGGTTTGTGAAGTTACAACGGCCGCCGCCGGAAATGAGGATTTTCTTGCCGATGCGGTCGGCACGTTCGAGGATGGCAACGCGGCGCCCGCGCTTGCCGGCTTCGAGCGCGCCGAGAAGTCCCGCGGCACCGGCGCCGAGGACGAGAGCATCAAATTTGTGCGTTGAAGAAACCAAGCTCTGTACCGATCTCGCTCTCGCAAATTGGGCCCGAGTCTGCTCCTCAGGGTAAACTAACAGCAGGAGAAGACCGAGATATTTGGCTCCGATTATTAGCGCCCAGGGACTCTCGAAAAGATACGGGGCCGCGCCGCTTTTCAAGAATATCTCTTTCACCGTGTCCGAAGGAGACCGTATCGGCGTGATTGGTCCGAATGGATCGGGCAAATCAACGTTGTTGGAGATGCTTTGCGGAAAGACGAAACCCGATAGCGGCGACGTCGCGGTTCGCAAAGGGACGCGGCTAAGTTACGTCAAGCAAATTTCCGAATTTGAGCCCGGCGTAACGGTTAGAGCGGTCATTGAGAACGCACTGGAGCGGGCGTCCGTGCCGCAATCGGAAAGGGCGGCGCGCTTTGCGGAGACGCTGGGACGGGCAGGATTTGAAGAACTGGAGGTCCCCGCTGCGACGTTATCGGGCGGATGGAAAAAGCGGCTGGCGATCGCCGAGGCGCTGGTGCAGAACCCGGACATTTTGCTGCTGGATGAGCCGACCAATCATTTGGACCTCGCCGGAATCGAATGGCTCGAATCGCTCCTGGAAAGGGCGAACTTCGCGAGTGTGGTGGTCAGCCACGACCGCTATTTTCTTGAAAACGTCACCAATGAAATGGTCGAAATCGACCGCGCGTACGGGGACGGGGCCCTGCGTGTGCGGGGAAACTACAGTGCCTTCCTGGAGGCTAAAGAAGAGCATCTGCACGCACAGCGAAACCGGCAGGAAGCGCTCGAAAATCGCGTGCATACGGAGATTGAATGGCTGCGGCGCGGACCCAAGGCGCGCGCAACGAAAGCCAAGGCACGCATCGAAAAAGCTCACAAGATGATCGGCGAACTTGCTGAAATGAAAACACGGAGCAACACGAGCACCGCGCAAATTGATTTTTCCGCAACCAACCGGCAGGCCAAACAACTCATTGAATTGGATGAAGTGAGCTGCGCGATTGGCGATCGCGTGTTGTTTGAAAAGCTTCACTTCCGCGTCACGTCGGGGATGCGAGTTGGTCTCGTTGGGCCAAACGGCAGCGGGAAAACCACGCTACTTCGATTGCTTCGCGGCGACTTACAGCCTATCGCGGGGAAGATTCGCAAGGCGGACCCGCTGCGTATGGTTTACTTCGACCAGAACCGTGAGCTTGATCCGGACTTGCTATTGCGGCGAGCACTGGCGCCGGATAGCGACGCCGTCATCTATCAGGACCAGGTGATTCACGTGGCTTCGTGGGCGGCAAGATTTCTCTTCACGGGCGAGGATTTGAATCGGCGCGTTGGTAAGCTATCCGGCGGCGAGCGCGCCCGCGTGCTGATCGCGCAGCTCATGTTGCAGCCAGCGGACGTTTTATTACTGGATGAGCCGACGAACGACCTGGACATTCCCACGCTGGAAATTCTGGAAGAGAGTTTGCTCGAGTTTCGCGGAGCGTTAGTCCTCGTGACGCACGATCGCTACATGCTCGACCGCGTTTCGACGATTGTTCTTGGGTTCGACGGATTGGGCGGGATGGAGCGCTTTGCGGATTATTCGCAATGGGAGACATGGCAGGAATCCCAACGGGAAGAAAAGGAAAAGGTAAAATCTCCGGAATTAGTCGCACGTTCGCGGATCACGCCGGATTCGGCAAGCTCTGCCGTATTGAAAAGGAAGCTTTCCTACAAGGAGTCGCGCGAGCTGGAGGGCATGGAGCAAAGGATTGCGCAGGCGGAACAGGAGCTCCACAATTTGCACGAGGCTCTCCAAAACCCCGCAATCACGAGCGATGGCCCGCGGCTGCACAGCGCTTCTCTGCAGCTCGACGAAGCACGCAAAACTGTCGATCGGCTCTACGCAAGGTGGGCGGAACTGGAGCAGAAGAAAGGTTGAAGAATGGGGGATTTGCAGATATGGCATCTTCGAATGTATGGGGGCCTCTTCGACCCGAATATTCGCTAAAATAGATCCGTGGAAAAAAAGATATTTTGGCTGACCTTCGGCGGATTGGGGTTGGTGGCGGATCTCGCGCTGCCTTTCTGGTGGGCCCTGCTTGCGACGATCCCCATAGGTTATGCAAGCTGGTGGGTGGCCTATCGGAGCGGCTGGTTCTAAGCAAATCGACGCACGCAAATTCTCAGTGACTGCCGATGGCTCAGATCCGCCGTCTGCTCGCATAAGCAGTGACTCAGGGCGAGGCGCTCCCATACTTGCCTAGGAGAGCGAAAGGCTCGCCACCAATCCGACCCTCATTATTAGAAGTTTCACAGAATCAGTGGCATGTTTCTTGCAACACTTCGAGAATAGTCTTTCCGCTGTATTGGCCGGTTGTTATACTTGTGGTCCCCCTTGCAATTCCAGAGTGCGCAACCCTCCCCGCTGCGCGGTGCCATTATGAAAATTGACAGCTCGGACCGGCGTCTGTCGCGCCAGCTAAGTTTCAAGGCGTCATTGCGCGTGCGTAATTGGAAATCCGCGGCACCCGAGCAGCGAGCCGAATTGCTCAGTCTTTCTCAGAGCGGCGTCTTTTTCGTGGCTGACTGAGTGCAAGCAGCAAAAGTGAGCACCAGATGCGAGTCTTCGAAGCCAAATAACAGCGGCTTGGCAGAACCAGGGGGTTGCGATGCAAAGACGAGCGCTTGTCGTGGACGACGAACAGGCTACATGCGAACTGATCCAAAAAGTATTGTACGCCGCCGGGGTAGAAGCTTTGACTCTGACCCACAGTGCGCAGGCGGCGACTTTCCTCGATGAGGGGAAATTCGACATGGTTTTTTTCGACCTGCACATGGGATCTCCCGATGGCATCGAGCTATCCCGAGAAATGAGGCGCGCAGGCTATAACCGTACAACGCCGATCATTCTGCTCAGCGATGACCAGCGTCCGAGCGCGATGTCCCAGGGATTTGCGGCGGGCGCAAGCTTCTTCCTCTACAAGCCAGTCGACAAAGAGCGCCTTTTGAAGTTGATCCGTGCCACGCAAGGACGGTCCGATCACGAAAGGCGCCAAACACGCCGCGTTTCGTTTCATTCCAAAGTGCGGTTGCGATTTGGCTTCGAGGAGATATTTTGCGAAACGGTGGACGTCAGCCTTAACGGCATACTTGTGAAGGCGACAAGGATCCTTCCTCAAGGCTCCCCCGTCCAAGTGAGCATAGAGCTGGCGCAAAAGATGAAGCCTCTTGTTGGGGCAGGCTCGGTCGTCCGCATTCTGGACGGCAATCAAATGGGAATTCTGCTGGACCGGCTGTCCGTCGGCGAAAGCGAGAGGCTGCAGGAATTCCTTCTGCCGATGATTTCGCGTGACTAAGCTTGGAAGCGACTTGCCGCGCCACATCATAAGTTTCCATCGCGAGTTAGTTGCGGGGCTGGCATGAGTGTTGGTGGTGCTGCGGTAGATCGAGGACTTCCGGCGGGCGTTCGTCGAGCAGCCCTCGAATGCAAAAACATGAAACCGAACCGAATCAAGGTCTTACTGATCGAGGATAATCCGGGGGACGCACGTCTGATCAAGGAATCACTCGCAGAGACCAGGCCCAATCCATTCCATTTGGAGATCGTCGACACGCTCGCGGGTGGGCTTCACCGGTTAGACACAGGAGATATCGAGGCTTTGCTGCTTGATTTGGCGCTTCCGGACAGCTTTGGTTTCGAGACGTTCGTTAGGGCCAAAGCGCAGGCACTGGGTGTCGCAATTATTGTTTTGACGGGGCTGGACGATCAGCTGATGGCGCTCAAGGTCGTTCAGGAGGGCGCGCAGGACTTTCTCCCCAAAGCCGAGTTGAGCGGAAACAACCTGGTCCGGGCCATTCAGCACGCGATTCAGCGTGAGCGCCTCGAACAGGAACTTATGATACTGAATGAAGAACTTGAAGAGCGAGTGAAAGACAGGACTTCCGCATTGGAGGCGGCCAACAAAGAGCTTGATGCCTTTTCCTATTCGGTGTCGCACGACCTGCGCGCACCGCTGACCCAGCTTCATGGTTTTTGCAGCCTTCTGCTGGATGGCTATGCATCGCGTCTGGATGCACTTGGGCAAGAGTACTTGCACAATATCAAGGACGGCGCCATGCGAATGTCGTCCCTGATAGACGACCTTCTGATGTTGGCGAAGGTTAGCCAACAAGAGTTGAAGGTCCGTGAAGTTGGCTTTAGTTCCCTGGTCGCCGAGGTCTCGAAAGAATTAAACAGCGAGTCGGTCGCGCGGGAGATCGAATGGCAAGTCGGCGTTTTACCAAGCATCAAATGTGACTACGGTCTGATGCGGCAGGTGTTCACGAATCTACTGTCGAACGCCATAAAGTACACGAGGAATCGGGAGCATGCGGTAATTGAGATCAGCAGCAAACTCATCGGCGGAAACCAAACCATCTTCGTGCGGGACAACGGCGCCGGATTCGATATGAAATACGCGGAGAAACTCTTCACGCCCTTTCAGCGGCTGCATCGAGAGAAGGAATTCGAAGGGACGGGGATCGGCCTCGCGACCGTGCAACGAATTATCCATAAGCACTCTGGCCGGATCTGGGCTGATTCGGAGCCGGGATTGGGCACGACCTTCTATTTCACCCTTGGTTCGGAACTGAACAACCTGGCTGACAGATCCAACACACACGCTGTTAGGGCCTGAAACTTCCGCCCGCCGGACTTAGGTGCGCGCCGTTCGGCACCTGTTTCCCGCCCATCGAGTGCGCCGTTTTTCTTGCCATTTATCATTCCGATTTGCAAATCCTTCTCGCTTCGCTCATTATTACTGGTTTGTTCGAGCTGCGTCCGGGCATCTGTTGGGTCTCGTCTTGCATTCACATTTCTGCGATTGAGGAGTTGCATGGAAAAGCCTGCAAAAATAGCGCCGCCGAAGGGGAAACTTGGGATTCTGACGCCTGGCATGGGCGCCGTCAGCACCACTTTTATGTCCGGAGTTGAGCTGGTCCGAAAGGCCAAGGCGCAGCCCATTGGCTCGCTGACACAGCTCGGGACCATCCGTCTTGGTAAGCGGACCGACGGACGCTCGCCACTGATCAAGAAATTCGTTCCGCTCGGCGACCTGGATGACCTGGTATTCGGCGGCTGGGATATTTTTCGCGACAATGCGTACGAATCCGCAGCCAATGCGGGCGTTTTGAATCCGCAGGACTTGGAAAAGGTGAAGACGTTCTTGTCGGGCATTAAGCCGATGAAAGCCGTATTCGACCACGAATACGTGAAAAAGCTCGACGGTCCGAACATCAAGAAGGCCAAGAACAAATACGAACTTGCTCTGAAGATCAAGGACGACATCGAGAATTTCCGCAAGACGAAGCGCGTTTCGAGAATTGTAACTTGCTGGTGCGGATCGACGGAAGTGTTCGTGCGTCCGGAAGAAGTGCATTCGACGCCGGAGAAATTCGTTGAGGCCATGAAGTCGAATCATCCGGCCATTGCACCTTCCATGCTCTATGCCTGGGCCTCGGTGACAAGCGGGGTCCCGTTCGCGAATGGCGCGCCGAATCTGACGGTTGATATCCCGGCGATCCAGCAGCTTGCTATGGAGCACGGCGTGCCCATTTGCGGGAAGGACTTCAAAACTGGGCAGACGCTGATGAAAACGATCCTGGCTCCTGGCTTCAAGGCGCGGATGTTGGGTCTGCATGGCTGGTTTTCGACGAACATCCTCGGCAATCGCGACGGCGAAGTTCTGGAAGATCCCGGCTCGTTCAAGACGAAGGAAGAGTCCAAGCTCAGCGTACTCGAGTATATTTTGCAGCCGCAGCTTTACCCGATGCTTTACGGCAAAATGCACCACAAGGTGCGCATTAACTACTACCCGCCGCGCGGCGACAACAAAGAAGGCTGGGACAACATCGACATCTTCGGCTGGCTCGGGTATCCCATGCAGATCAAAGTGGATTTTCTGTGCCGGGATTCGATTCTTGCCGCGCCGATCGTTCTGGACCTCGTTCTGTTCCTGGACTTGGCGCATCGCGCGGGAATGAAAGGCATTCAGGAGTGGCTTAGCTTCTATTTCAAGTCGCCCATGACGGCGCCGGGCCTCTATCCAGAGCACGACCTCTTTATTCAGTCGATGAAGTTAAAGAACACGCTGCGGTGGATGATGGGAGAGGAGCTCATCACTCACCTGGGGCAGGAGTATTACGACTAACGATATCGTTTGGCGCGGCGGAAGACAAATTGTCCTGCTCTTCATTCAATTTTTAGATTGGGCAAAATGATTTTTCGATTTGACGCTTGCGAGACCGGCGCGATAACCTACGGGCCGATGAATAGCGCTAGCACGCCCCGCATTCTTCCGAGCTATCCCATTACTTTCTATTTCGAGGAGATTCATGTCGACTGAACTGCGAAATTTCCTGGCTCTTTCCTATGACGAGCTCGAAGAGCTGAACCTGAAGGCGAAAGAGCAGCGCAAGAACCGCGTTGCCGCGCACAAAATCCAGGAAGAGCGGATTAAGTATCTGACGGACGAAAAGCGTATTAAGGCCGTGACCGTACTCTTCAGCGACCTCGAAGGCCGCTTGCACATGCTGGACTACGACAAGAAGTTCCTGGTAAAGAGCTGGGACAACTTGACCTTCGACGGCTCCTCGATTCGTGGCTTCACCGCCCAGCGCGAGAGTGATTTGCGCTTGGCCATGGATTGGGGCGCATTCTACTGGAGCCCGTCCGACGTCTTCGGCTCTGGCAAGGTGCTGGTCTTTGGCCATGTGATCGACAAGGACGGCTCACCCTACACGGCCGATATCCGGGGCGTGCTGAAGGGCTACGCAGACGGGCTGCACAGCAAGAAGGGCTACACGCTCAACGCAGCGAATGAAATCGAAGGTTTCTTGTTCGCAGGCACAAACGCCGAGCGACGCTTCCACGAAACCGGCAAGTTCGAATACGTCAACACTGGCGGATACTATCACTCGCTTCCGGGGGATCCGCTGCGCACGTTCATCGACACGACCGCGGAAGTGCAGCGCGCGATGGGCTTCCAGAACGAGAAGGACCATCCTGAAGTGGCGCCATCCCAGTTCGAAATCAACTATGGATATGGCGAGGTGGTGGCTGCTGCCGACCAGATCCAACTCTACAAGCTCATTTGCCGGCAGGTAGCGACTAATATGGGCTTTACGGCTTCCTTCCTGCCCAAGCCCGTTGTCGGCGTCAACGGTAGCGGCATGCACACGAACCTCTCCGTCAGCAAGGACGACAAAAACCTTTTCTGGGATCCCAAGGGCGAAGAAAAGCTGAGCAAGTTCGGTTGGGAGTTTGTCGACCGCATCCTGACCCATGGCAACGACATTTGTTTGCTCATCAACTCCAGCGTAAACGCCTATCGCCGCCTCGACCCGCATTACGAGGCGCCCAATCAGCTCAACGCATCCGCAACCAATCGCGGCGCCATGGTGCGCATCCCCATCGGCAACGAGCGCAGCATGCGCACGGAAGTTCGCGCGGTCGCGCCTGATTCGAATCCGTACATGGTTATGTATTCCATATTCAAGACGGGCCTGGACGGGGACACCGCGAAGATCAAGGATCTTCGTTCGGCGAAACGGTATCTGCCGGACAACATCTACACGGCCATCGACAATTTCGAAAAATCCGAGTGGACCACGACGCTCTTTGGCGCGGACGTCAAAGGCCGCTACGCCGAGTTGAAGCGCGCCGCCGCCGACCGTTGCCCGCGCGTTCTTGGCACAGTGGTCAAAGCTCCCGAGGTCCAGTTCCACCACGAGGTCTACAACCAGTTTCTGTGGAATTTGTTCTAGAAGGAATTCGTTGAAACGGAACGCGATGGCCTTTGGATTTGCGCGTTCCGTTCTTATTTTTCTTCAATCCTTATTTGTAATAACTCGGGCCAATCTTTCCCCGTTATAAATAATCGGTCGCCTTCGCGGTCGTAGGCGATTCCATTCAATACGCCCTCGGGTTCGTGCTGCTCCTTTGCGGAAATCTTCTCCAGATCAAGCCACGCAAGGACTTGGCCCGTGCGCGGGTCGATTCGCGCAATGCGCGGCGAGTGCCAGATATTGGCGTAAATCAGCCCGTTGATGTATTCCAATTCATTCAGATTCACGACCGCCTCGCGTCCTGCGTAAACTTCGAGCCTTCGTTGCACCTGAAAAGTAGCCGGGTCGATAAATTGAATTTGATTCGTGCCATCGCTGAGTATGAGCGAGTGCTCGTCGTGAGTGAGTCCCCAACCCTCGGACTCATAGCGGAATTCTCCTGTTTTCCGGAATGACCGCAGGTCGTAGATGAAGCCGGTCTTCGACAGCCACGTTAGTTGATAGATCTTTCCATGAAAAATTGTCAGGCCTTCACCGAAATATTCAGAGGGCAGTAAGACACTTTGCAGGACGCGGCCAGTAGCGATGTCAGCTTTCCGGAGCGATGATTTGCCTCTAAGGCCTGTGCTCTCGTACAAAAAGCCGTCGTAGAATTCGAGGCCCTGCGTGAAGGCTTCAGGGTCGTGTGGATAAATCTTGACGACCTTTACGCTTAGAACCGGAGCCGATCCTTCCGCGAGAGGTCTCTCTGCCCTTGCCGCTGCACGTGGCGCGGCGCTTACAAATAGCCCCGCATGGTAGCTGCCAAGCCATGCGCCCGTTACGACGATTGTCACCGCCGCCATCCAAAACAATCGATGGGGAAAACAATCCTCTCGCCTTCGCTTGATCGCTCGGATGGGAATCATGAACAGCGTAGGTCCTTAAGTTGGATGGACATCAGCTTCCTGGATTCGCACGCGGCTCTCAACGCTTTCGGTTCAGAGCCGCCGGACGATATTCCAAGCAGCAAATGTGAGAAAGCGAGAAGTATCAGGCGTGCGATCAGGCTCCCTGCGCTTGCGCGGTGCGTGCGGCAACGGCGTCCAGGACGCGGCTTGAAAAAACGAGCGCGGCACCAGCGTTCATGGCCACTGCAACGCCCAGCGCTTCAGAAATCTCCTCTTTCGTCGCTCCCGCTTTGAGCGCGGCTTCGGAATGAAAAACGATACAGCCGTCGCAGCGTGTCGTCACCGCCACCGCGAGCGAGATAAGCTGACGCGTCTTTTCACCGAGCTTGCTGTTTTTGGCGTTGGCGCCGCTCAACGTCTGGTAGCCATGGACGGTTTCCGGAGTCAGCTTTGCCAAGTCTCCTATCCGGGTACCAAGTTCTTTGTAATACTCATTCCAGTCAATCATCATGGACGTATGTCCTCCGTCTGCGTTTTGAAAAGCCAGCAACGAGCTTGGGCAAGTATATAACGCGCTGCCTTCCCAAAACGTCACATCCAAGGTTTTGGGGAAGATTTTTCGAACCGGTGGCGTCTCTTCGTCATTTCGGAGTTCGCGCGCGTTGTGGTATGGTTTTTGGTCCGTCCGGGACGCGTATTTATTTGTGGACTTGGCGGGATGCCCGGCGGCATGTCTACAGGAAGCGCTCGATACTCCAGGGAGGATTTCCTTTCATGAAGAGTTCCTACAACGGCAAGGCGATTCCCGCCGGTGGCCAGGCAATCGGATACAGCGGCGGCGAATTACAGGTTCCCGCCACGCCGATTATTCCGTTCATCGAGGGCGATGGCACGGGGCGCGATATCTGGAAAGCATCGCGGCGGGTTTTTGACGCGGCAGTGGAACACGCCTATGGCGGAAAACGCAGCGTGGCATGGTTCGAGGTGTTTGCGGGCGAGAAAGCATTCAATACGTTTAAAGAGTGGCTCCCGAATGAGACGGTCGATGCCATTCGCGATTTTCGCGTGGCCATAAAGGGGCCGTTGACGACTCCCGTGGGCGGCGGAATTCGCTCATTGAACGTGGCGCTGCGGCAGATTCTCGATTTGTACTCTTGCGAGCGGCCCGTGCGCTATTTTGCGGGAGTTCCCTCCCCCGTGAAAAATCCAGAGAAGATGGACATCGTTATTTTTCGGGAGAACACAGAAGACGTTTACATCGGGATCGAGTGGAAATCCGGAACGCCGGAGGTCAAGAAGCTGCTGGAGTTTTTGAATCACGAAATGTTGAAGGATGGCAAGAAACAAATTCGCTGGGACTCCGGCGTGGGCATCAAGCCGATTTCGCCGACGGGAACGAAGCGGCTGGTCCGGCGCGCCATCAAGTACGCGCTGAAACATGGCAGGAAAAGCGTAACGCTCGTGCATAAAGGAAATATTCAAAAATTCACGGAGGGTGCTTTCCGCGATTGGGGCTACGATCTGGCGCGCGAGGAATTCCGCGCGGAGACGGTCACGGAGCGGGAGAGCTGGATCTTGGACAATTTGGATAAGAACCCGGGCCTGAGCGTCGAACAGAATGCGGCTATGATCGAGCCTGGGCTCGAGCAGGCAACGGAAGCATTTACGAAGGCGATCTGCGACGAAGTCAAACTGACGCTCGATTCCATCGGCGCGACGCACGGCAAAGGGCAATGGAAGAAAAAACTGATGATCAACGATCGCATTGCGGATTCCGTGTTTCAGCAAGTGCTGCTGCGGGCGGATGAGTACAGCGTATTAGCTACACCAAATCTCAACGGGGATTATCTTTCGGATGCGTGCGCGGCGCAGGTGGGCGGGCTCGGAATGGCTCCGGGATCGAACATCGGCGATGGCTTCGGCGTGTTCGAGGCGACGCACGGTACTGCGCCCAAGTATGCGGACAAGGACGTGATCAACCCAAGCTCGGTGATGCTTTCTGGGGCAATGATGTTTGAATTCTTGGGATGGAAAGAAGCTTCACAGTTGATCGAAGACGGCATTGCCCGGACGATTCAGCAAAAGCGCGTGACGTACGATCTTGAGCGGCTCATGCCAGGCGCAACGAAGGTTGGCACCGCCGCGTTTGCGACGGCGATTATCGAGAACATGCAAGGGACTGCCGTAGCGAGGTAAAGGAAGTAGAGGAAGTAAAGGAAGTGAAGGAAAAGAAGCCGCTCCTTTGTTGGTGCAAGGTTAAGGTCCATTTGTCGGGCGGTTTTTCATCCTTTACCTTCTCTACCTCCTTTACTTCCTAAACCTCATTCCATTTCGGAGAGGATACAAACCAAGCGATGAGCAGAAAAAAGGTGACAGTTGTGGGCGGCGGTTTCGTGGGTTCGACGACAGCGCAGCGAATTGTTGATTTGGAACTTGCGGATGTGGTGTTGACAGATATTTTGGATGGACCTCCGGCGGGCAAGGCGCTGGACATGCTGGAGTCGGGACCCATCACGCGAACGGATTCTCGAGCGACGGGCATTTCGACGGCCAGCGGCGATTACAGCGCGACGGCCGGCAGCGACATCGTGGTGATCACGGCAGGATTCCCTCGCAAACCGGGCATGAGCCGCGATGACCTGCTGAAGGCGAACTACGACGTTGTGAAGGCCGTGGTCGAGCAGATCGTAAAGCATTCGCCCAACTGCATCATCATCGTGGTGACAAATCCTCTGGACGCCATGGCGCATGCCGCGTTCAAGGTGAGCGGCTTCCCGAAAAATCGCGTGCTGGGGATGGCCGGCGTGCTCGATTCTGCGCGCATGAGCGCATTTGTGGCTACGGAATGCAAGGTCAGCGTGGAAAACGTCCACTCGTTCGTGCTCGGCGGCCATGGCGACGATATGGTGCCGCTGCCGCGGTATTCTACCGTTGCGGGAATTCCCCTCCCCGATTTGCTGCCGAAAGAGCGCATCGACGCAATCGTCGAACGCACCCGCAAAGGCGGCGCGGAGATCGTCAACCTGCTGAAGACCGGTTCGGCTTACTATGCGCCGTCGGCTGCGGCGGTCGAGATGGTCGAAGCCATTCTCAAAGACAAAAAGAAAATCCTGCCGTGCGCGGTCTATCTGGATGGCGAGTATGGCGTCAAGGGTCTCTTCGTCGGCGTCCCCGCAAAGCTGGGCGCGCGCGGAGTCGAAGAGATTGTCCAAATTAAGTTGACGCCGGACGAAAACGCGGCGCTGCAAAAATCATCTGCGTCGGTACGGGAACTGGTGAACGTTCTGGGATTGTAAGACGGACTCAACAGAAATCAGGGGCGCGGGCGTTATTCGGCAAGCCGGATAATCAACCCGCGCCCTATTTTGCGCTCTGGCCGATCAGAAACCGAAAAGTTTCTCGGCTCCAACCACCAAACCCAAGGTAAAGAGTGCGATCACGACTTCGCCGATAGCACCTACCGCGAATGGGCGAAGGCCCTGTTTGCGCATGTCCCGAAAATTTGTCCGCAGACCCACGCCGGCAAACGTCAGGAGAAAAGCCCATCGTGAGAGATTGGCGAGCGCTCCCACCTGGTCTTTGTTGAAGAACTGGTAGGTGGCTAGCACCGAGATCAGCAGGAATCCCAGAACGAACTTGGGGAATTTCTGCCAAAGGAACGCGGCTTTGTTGCGCACGGTTTTGGCCTGGCCTTGGCTGGCCCAATAGATGGCGTAGGCCAGCACGACGAAGCCAATCATGGCGTTGCGTGTGGACTTCACGAGGACAGCCAACTCGCCTGCCGCGTCGGAGTACAGCGCGCCTGCCGCGGTCGCTTCAGCGGTGTTGTCCACGGCAAGGCCCGCCCAAATGCCGTAGGCGCGGTCGCCGAGATGCAGTGCGTGGCCAATCAAAGGAAACGTGAAGAGTGCCAGCGCGCCGAGGGCGAGAATCGCGGCAATCGAGAAGCTCGAGTCCTCTTCGTCGGCCTCAATGGCGCCCTGAGCGGCAATGATCGCGCTGACCCCGCACACGGCAGAGCCGACTGCGAGAAGCGATGTCAATTTTGGCTTGAGATGGAAGGCCCGGCCCAGAAAGGTCATAAATGCGATGGCCCCGCTAATTTCGATGGCCACGAGGACGAGGCTGACCCCGCCGAGCTTAAGAATATCTCCAAGCAAGAATCGCGCGCCGAGCAAGACGATGCCCGCCTTCAGCCAAAATTCGTAGGTAGCAACGCCGCTGCGGAAGATTTCCGGCACGCCGATCGTGTTCGAGATAACGAGCCCCAGAAGAATGGCCCACAAGACGTACTCGATATTTGGAAACACCCAGTGATGCGCCTTCGCATACTTGCCCACATTTTGTTCGAGCAATTTGCCCGCGTAACCGATCCCCGCGAGCAGAAGCACCCCGGGAATGAGGCGAAGAAAGCGAAGCGCCGGCTGAACCGGCTGGACCTGAGGAACTACGACCACGTCTGCCATGTTTTTTCCTTTTCTCTCTGCGTTTTTCTTGCGGGTCGATCACCAAGGGATATGTTTGAGGACACCGGCGCGAACCAGCAAGGCCGCGAGCAACGCAATCAGGACGGCCCAGCTATCCAGCGACAAACGCCACGGCCTCTTCACTTGCACAGCTTTTTCTTCGGAACTCATTCGGTTTTCTCCTAATCTCAGTGGCTTGCGATTAACTTATTGAAACGCTTTGCGGCGAGGACTCCGCCCGCGCACCGATCCAGACTGCTTCACCAATTTCCCGAACTTGCTGAGAGGCGACTCGCCCAACGATCATGAGCGCTGGAGCTGGCAATTTTTCTTCTCGGGAAAGCGCGCCGACGCTGCTCCAGCGAACTTGCTGCTGCGATCCAGAAGCTCCGGAGACAATGGCGCACGGCAACTCGTCCGGAAGTCCGGCTTCGGCAAGACGCCGACCGACTTCACTGTAATCCGGCCCGGGCATGTACAAAACGAGTGTCGTCGCGGGAGTAAGGCAGCCCCAATCCATCGCATTGGCCTCTGGCCCGCGCGAAAAAGTCGTGAGCAGAACCTGCGAAGCGACCCTTCGGTCCGTTAGCGAAATGCCGGCCGAGGCCGCAGCTCCGAGGGCGGCCGTCACGCCGGGAACAACTTCAAATTCCACCTTGGCATCGCGGAGCGCCTGAAGCTCTTCGCCCGCCCGCCCGAAAACTGACGGATCCCCGCCCTTCAGGCGAACCACCACCGCGTGAGAGGCCGCGTAGCTCACAAGCAGCGCATTAATTTCATCCTGAGTCAGTAACTTCTTACCGCAGCGTTTGCCGACGTCGATGATTTTCGCGGTTGGCGAAATTCTTGCCAGCACTTCGCGGCTTACCAGCGAGTCGTGCAGAACAATCTCGGCTTCCGCCAAGATCCGCGCAGCCTTCAGCGTCAGCAAGTCAGGATCGCCGGGCCCCGCTCCGACCAGATAAACTTTGCCCATCACGTCGTACCTCGCTGCCCTGGATGCCGCTTGGCTTCTCGAACGAATTGCTCAAACATGGGCCGGCTCGCCAGCTCGTGCAGCAATCTTCTTGTCGTGTCCGAACTCGGATTGCTGGCGCGTAACGCTTCCCGCGCCGCGCCAAGCCATTCGAGCCATACCTCGTATTCCGGCCCGAAGTGCGCTTCAAATTCTTGCCGGAGGCGCTGAGCGAGTGATGGACTCTTGCCATTCGTCGAGATCGCGATCTGCAAATCGCCTCGTTGCACGACGGCGCCGTAATAAAAATGGCAGTGCTCGATGTCATCGACGGCGTTGCACAAAATGCCCCGCACGTCCGCCTCGCAAAAAACTGCTTCATTCACGCCCGGCGCCGATGTCGCTGCAATGACCAAAAAAGCTCCGTCCAAATCCGTCGGCTGAAATTCCTTAGGCACCCACTCGATTTTGCATAAACGCACCCATTCGGCGATCTGCGGCGTGATCGATGGCGCGACCAGCCTTATGCGCGCGTCAGATTTCAATAGGCCATGAATCTTCGCTTCGGCAATATTCCCGCCGCCAACAACAACGACCAACCGGCCCTCTAACTTCACGAAAATAGGAAACAGGCTCATAGTTCAGCCCTCCACTCCCTGCGGCACCGGCCCGAGCGCCAAATCGCGCTCAACAGGTGCGACATAACTACCGGCAAGAATCGACCGAATCTCCTCGCTGGAATGTCGCGCGAGAAACCGCCGCAGGTTCTCATCCGGCTCGCGGTGCGAGTCGAATTCTGAAAGCAATCTCTCGATCGCTTCTGGAACGTCCGAGGCGGCGCAGCGGTAGCCGACCGGCCTAGCAATGGCCGCAAACTGGCCCACGCTGCCGCCGACGCAGAAGTAGTAGGCGTCCACCATCCGTCCATCGACTTTTATTTTTTTGCCTTCGATCCCGATATCGGCGATCCAATGCTGCCCGCAACTATTCGGGCAGCCGGTGACATTCAGCCGTAGTTGTTCCTGGAAATCGGGAAGCCGCTCCTCGAGTTCTCGCGTAAGCCAGCGCGCAAAGCCTTTAGTTTCGGTCAGCGCAAGCTTGCAGAACTCAGAGCCTGTGCAAGCCACGGTTCCGCGAGCGAACACCGAGGCTTGCACCGGCAGGGCAGCAACTTCAAGCTCGCGGGCCACTGTAGCCGCGTCTTTCTGCGGCACATTCACGATCAGCAGGTTTTGCATGGTCGTTGTGCGTATGTGGCCGTCGGCGTGGCGATCGGCAACGTCCGCGGCAGTACGCATCTGCTGCGGCGTGATGCGGCCACGCAACACGGAAGCTCCAACGTAAACGAGGCCGGGCTGTTTTTGCGCGTGGATGCCCACGTGGTCGCGATGACGATCCGCGGGGACGTCTTCCGGTTCCCCGGGATCGAGCGTAAATCCGATCACACGCTCCAACTCTTCCAGAAAGCTTTCTGCAGTCCAGCCTTGCTGCAGAAACAGGAATTTAAGCCGGGCTCTTTCCCTGCTCTGCCGCAGCGTTTCACTGGCGCGAAAAATCTCCGTCACGCCTCGCGCCACGGGCACCACTTGTTCCCAGCGGATAAACGCATTCAGCCTCAGCGCAATGTGCGGGTCGGTCGAAAGACCGCCGCCCACACGCAGCGAAAATCCTGTTTCGCTTCCGCCGGCCCGTTTTCGCGTCGTGGCCGTCAGCGCCACATCGTTAATTTCAGGATACGAACACCAGCTCTTACAGCCCGTAATCGAAATTTTGAATTTGCGCGGCAAGTTGTAAAAGTCCGCCGCGCCTCCCAGTTCCCGGTCGATGGCCAACGCCAACGGCGAGGCGTCCACGATCTCTTCCGCGTCCAGCCCTGCTACCGGGCAGCCCGTAATGTTGCGCGCGACGTCTCCGCATGCGCCGGTGGTGGTCAACCCAGCGGCCCACAAGGTCTCAAGGACCTCCGGGAGCGACTCCAGGGTCACCCAATGCAACTGAAAGTTTTGCCGCACCGTAATATCCGCCACGCCACGCGCGTGACGCTCGGCAATCTCCGCGACAGCGCGCACCTGATCGCTGCGCAGCAAACCGTTCGGAATGCGGATGCGCACCATGAAGTACGGCGTGGCTTTGCCTTCCCCGCCAGTGCCACCGAGAACTCCCGCGCCATCCCCTTGCGTATAAACGCCCCACGTCCGAAAGTAGGTGCTGAACCACTCCGGCGGAATCGAACCGTAGCCCTTACGGGCAAACTCGCGGATCTCGTCAAAATGCTCCCAGGCATTCTTGTCGCGCTTCAGCCTCTCGATGCGCTGCGCTTTGGTTTCCTTGAGATCGCTCATTGCTGCACCGCCTGTCCCAGGATTCGTTCCCCAAAAACAAAAAACCCACGTGGCCTAAAACTCTGGCAACGTGGGCTTCGGAACTTTAAATCTTAAATTAGAGCTAAGTCCGCAATTTCCCCTGGCCAGAGATGGATGTCATGCGACACGCAGCCTTGCGTGCGCAGCAGCAACACATCATCTGACAAGAAGTCATCATGAAGGTTCAGAGTACCTTGCGGCCTTCTCTAAGTCAAAATGAAAACCATCACAATCTTTAGATGCATGACATCCAAAAAAGTAATCATGCCAAGCTAGATTTTAATGCTGCTTTTCGGACGCGCTCGGCGCCTTGCCCGCAGAAGATTTGGAAGGCGTCGCCCGCTCCGGCAGGATCAACCTCGCTGTCTTGATAGAGTCGAGCAATGGAAAACTTTCGTCGAGATAAGGCTTTCCGGACTTTTCAAGTGTGTCCTGAACCGGTCCTTTTCCATCCGGTGCGCCTTCGCCATAACCCGCGTAGAGCGAGTCTACAACGTCCATTCCTTCGATAACCAAGCCAAAGGTCGCGAACCCCATGCCGTCCAGCCGCTTGTTGTCCACAAGGTTGATGAAGACTTGCGTTGTTCGAGTATTCGGGCCGCCCATGGCGTAGGTGATATATCCGCGCAGGTTGCTCTGCACGACAGGATCGTCTTTTATCGGAGCATGATCCCAGGCGACGTTAACAGGGGGATAAGCGCTGATACCCCATTGCACGACGAAACCTTTCAGCACGCGAAAGAAGCTCGTATTGTCATAATAATGATGGCGCACGAGATTGTAGAAGCGATCCGCACCGAGCGGCGCCCATTCGCGCGTCACCTCGATGACGAAGTCGCCCTTTGTCGTGACGAATTTTACTTTGTACGTGGCGGGCGCCTTTGCCGTAAGAAGCGACGGGCGAAGCAGTATCCGCGGATAAGGCGACGCGGCCGAACTCGATTTATGTGTTGCCCCACTCGATTTTGTCTGCGCCTCCTGCGCCCGCGACACACTGCCCGTCATCGCGACAATCCCAACCAGCGCAGTAATCGTCATCCATCCACATTTATGCATTGCTTTTCCCTCTCCGGATTAAATTCACTCTGTGGGTTGGCAACGGCGGCTCGCACTTACTCCGAGGCACTCAGCTCGCGGCTGACTCGCTCGACCTCCGCCATCACCCTAAGAGTATTCTCGCCGAGAATCTTCTTTACGTCACCCTCGGAATAGCCTCTTTCCAAAAGAGCCTGTGTTATTTGCGGAAGTTTGCTCGCATCTTCCATCCCGAAAGGCATATTTGCACCGTCAAAATCAGAGCCAAGGCCAACATGATCAACGCCTGCTATTTTAACCGCGTGATCGATGTGATCGATGATTTTGGTCCACTCCACCCGCGGCAAGTCGCCGCGCAACACGTATTCCCGAGTAATGCGGTCGCCCTCGATTAATTGGCAGCCGTCTCTTTCGCCGCATCGTTGCCGGATTTCCAGGGCGATGGCTTTGTCCCACTCCGGATGAGCTTTCTCCGCATTCCGAAACTCCTGGCTCAGAAAGCCGACATGATAATTAATTTGGATGATGCCGCCTTTTGCGGCCAGCGCGCGGATCATTTCGTCGCCCATGTTCCGGGGCGCATCGCAAATCGCGCGGCAATCGGAGTGCGAAGCAAACACGGGAGCCTTGCTGATCTCCAGAACGTCGGCAAAGGTCTTGTCGCTCACGTGTGATACGTCCACAATCATCCCGAGCCGGTTCATCTCGCGCACGACGTCCTTGCCGAAATCCGTGAGCCCATTGTGAATCAGCTTGTCCGTCGAGGCATCCGCCCACTCCACGTTTCCCGTATGGGTCAGCGTCATATAGCGGGCACCCAGCGCCGCGTATGTGCGCAGCACACTGTGGTCGCTAGCGATCATGTGGCCGCCCTCTACGCCGATCAGCGCTGCAATTTTGCCCTGCTTGTGGGCTTCGCGAATGCCTTCGGCCGTGGTCACAAGGGCAAGATCGTTCGAGTGTTTGCGGACCTGCTCATGCACCGCATCTATTTGGTCAAGCGCCCGCTTTACGGCTGTAGGTCCCGTAATCTTGCTGGGAATCCAAATGGAAAAGAAAATGGCTCCGAGGCCGCCTTCTTTCATGCGCGGAATATCGATACTGCCAAGAGCGTTACGCACGCCCAAATCAAAGCTATCGTCCAAGAAACGCTGCGTCGTGTCGGCATGCGTGTCGATCACCAGCGATGAAAAATGTAGCCGTCTCGCCCGCTCTGGAATTCCGTCCCCCGCCATCGTTCCCGCCAGCACCATACCCGCCAAGAGACACATCCCTGCTCGGAGAAGCATCTGCGGCAGTCCCATCGGTTTCATTTTGTTTTATTGCGCGGCTTGCATCTCTCGGCTAACGCGTTCGTTCGCCTCCATGACGCGCAGCAGGTTGCCGCCCAGAATCTTGCGGATGTCCTCATCGCTGTAGCCTTTGCGCATGAGCGCCTCGGTGATCTGCGGCAGATGCGTGCAATCTTCCATGCCCTCGGGCATGTTGGCGCCGTCGAAATCCGAACCAAGCCCAACATGATCAATACCGCCAACCTTCACCGCGTGATCGATGTGGTCGATGATTCGCTCCCAGCTTACGTGTGGCAGCTTGCCATCCGCGACGGCTTGCTTCTCCATGTCCGCCATTTTCTTCTCGGTGCATTCCGGATCGTCGCCGCATTCTTTGCGGATTTGGTCCATCATCCCGACGACTCCGCCGGAGAGCTTATCCTGAGCATCCTTATAAGCCTGATCGATGAAGCTCTTTTCATAATTGACCTGGATGGCGCCGCCCTTGGCCGCCAAAGCCCGGATCATGTCGTCAGACATATCGCGCACGTGGTTGCACAACGCGCGGCAGGAAGAATGCGACGCAATCAGAGGCGCTTTGCTGACTTCCAGCGCATCGTAAAACGTCTTGTCCGACACATGCGAAATGTCCACCATGATTCCCTGCCGGTTCATCTCTCGGACAACTTGCTTGCCGAAGTCCGTGAGCCCGTTGTGCTCGGCCTTGGCGGTCGAGGAATCCGCCCATTCGTCGTTATAAAAATGCGTCAGCGTCATGTAGCGCACGCCCAGATCGCCGAACACGCGCAGCACGTGCAGGTCGTTGCCCATCATGTGGCCGCCCTCGACGCCCATCAGCACCGCGATTTTGCCCTGCGCATGTGCGCGCCGAACCTCCTCGGCCGTGCGGCAAAACGTCAGGTCTTTGGAGTACTTGATGACGTTTTGGTGCACCAGATCAATCTGATCCAGCGCCTTTTGCACGGCCGGCGGGCCCATAATCCGTCCGTCGATCCAAATCGAAAAGAAAATCGCGTTCATGCCACCTTCGCGCATCCGTGGAATATCGATCGCGCCTTCGGGATTGCGCTTGCCGAGGTCGAACTCCTTTGAAAAGAACCGCTGCGTCGTGTCGTCGTGCGTGTCCAGCACGATCGAAGAAAAATGCAGTTTCTTTGCGCGGACGGCGATGTCGTCGCCCGTCGCGACTTGGGTCATCAAAAATCCTGCGGCGAGCAAACAAGCCAACAGCGAAACGCGGACCTGGCGCATGGTTCCTCCCATGGAATGGGTGCGGCGAGATTCTAACCTATTAACCAGCCAACAAGCGCCTGTTTCCACGCTTGCCGGTTCATTTCCGCGATGGATTCGGTCAGGGGAATTTCCTTTGGACAAGCTTTCACACAGTTTTGAGCATTCGCACAATCTTGAATTCCACCAGGCTCCATCAGCGCGTGGATGCGCTCCTTCGCGTGCATTGCCCCCGTCGGGTGCATGTTGAAAAGGCGAACTTGGCTGATAATCGCCGCGCCGATGAATGGGCTGTGATCGTTCACCTGAGGACAAACTTCGAGGCAGCTTCCGCACGAAATGCAGCGCGAAAGCGGATAAGCCTTCTCTTGTGTTTCGGGGGCCATACGAGGCCCTTCGCCGAGGTCGTATGTCCCATCAATCGGAATCCAGCCCTTAACGCGCTTCAGGCTCTCGAACATGAACTGTCGATCAACGGCCAAATCCCGCACCACCGGAAACTTGGAAAATGGTTCAAGCCGAATCGGCTGCTCCAGTTTGTCCACCAGCGCGGAGCACGCCATCCGTGCCCTGCCATTAATCAGCATGGCGCAAGAGCCGCAAACTTCTTCCAGGCAGTTCGAATCGTAGCTAATCGGCGTGGTCTTTTTCCCTTCGCGCGTTACCGGTTTTTCCGCGATGTCCCGCAAACAGATAATTACGTTCATCCCTTGACGCCACGGCAGCGCAAATTCCTCCCAATACGGCGTCCCCTTTGGGCTGACCTGCCGTTTTACGCGGACAATTACCTGTTTTGCGTCAGGCATAAACCTTCTTCAAATCTCGCGGACACTCAGCGTCACTGCATCCGGAGCCGCTAAGAGAAGACAGCTGCTATTTGGCCGCGTCATAGCGCCTCGCGCGCGGCGGAATCTGCGAAATATCCACAGGTTCATAACTCAGCTGAATCTCGCCGTTCACCCATTTGGCCCGGGTGGTCTTAAGCCAATTTGCGTCGTCACGTTCGGGAAAATCGGGTTTGTAATGCGCCCCGCGCGATTCGTTGCGGTGCAGTGCGCCGACTGTAATCACTCGCGCAAGAATCAGCATGTTCTCCAGTTCTCGCGCGAAATTCAGTGTCTGGTTAGACCATCTCGTCCTGTCGCTCAAATTGATTTTTCGGTAGCGCTCCTGAAGTTCCCGAATCTTCGTATCCGCGGCCTGCAAGTCCTTGTTAATGCGCGTCACTGTCACGTGTTCCGTCATGATTTCGCCGAGTTCCCGCCAAATCGTAATCGGATTCTCCGTCCCTTCGGGCGATATCAGCGCTTGATTCTTTTCTTCCTGCCGTTTTCGCTCGCTGTCATAGATACTCGAGCCAACCGCGTCGCACCCGCTCACCAACCCGCGTGCATACTTCACCGCCGCCGGACCTGCGAGTCCCCCGCCAAAAATACAGGATAGCAGCGAGTTCGCCCCCAGCCGGTTCGCTCCGTGATACTGGTATTCGCATTCGCCAGCGGCAAATATGCCAGGCACGTTTGTCGCCTGGTCTTCCGTATTTATCCAGACGCCTCCCATGGTGTAATGCATTCCAGGAAAAACCTTCATCGGTTCCACGTGCGGGTCCACGCCAAGAAACTTCTCGTAAATCTCCAGGATGCCTTCCAGTTTTCGATCCAGCGTCTCTCGTGGAATATGTGTGACGTCCAAGTACACCGCCGCCTGTCCGCCAATTCCTAATTTTTCTTTGTACACGATACGGTGAATCGCTCGCGTGGCGATGTCTCGCGGCACAAGATTTCCATATTTTGGATACCATTCCTCAAGAAAATAAAATCGCTCGCCTTCGGGGATACTTCGCGGCGGGCGCGTGTCCGTTGGATTCTTCGGCACCCACACGCGGCCCCCTTCGCCGCGCGCCGATTCGCTCATCAACCGCAGCTTGTCCTCGCCTGGAATCGCCGTCGGATGCACCTGAATGAACTCGCCGTTCGCGTAGTCGACTCCCTGCTGAAAAAGCGCCGATTGCGCGGAGCCTGTGCACACGACCGAATTTGTGGACCGGCCAAAAATCGCGCCAATCCCGCCCGTACAGAAAATCACCGCATCCGCTGGAAACGTTTTCACTTCCATGGAGCGCAGGTCCATGGCGCAAATTCCGCGGCAGACGCCACCTTCGTCGATTACCGCCGACAAAAACGCCCAGCCCTCATGTTTCTTCACAAGGTCTTCTGTCTCGTGCCTGCGTACCTGCTCATCCAGCGCATAGAGCAGTTGCTGCCCCGTTGTCGCTCCCGCAAACGCCGTTCGGTGGTAAAGGGTCCCTCCAAATCTTCGATAATCCAGAAGACCTTCCGGCGTGCGATTGAACATCACGCCCATGCGATCCAATAAGTCGATAATGCCAGGGCCTGCCTCGCACATCCTCTTGACGAGCGGCTGGTTCGCCAGAAAGTCTCCGCCGTAAATCGTGTCGTCAAAATGTTTCCAGGTCGTGTCGCCTTCGCCTTTCTGATTCTTCGCTGCGTTGATGCCACCCTGCGCGCAGACAGAATGCGACCGCTTCACCGGCACAATCGAGAACAACTCCACCGGCACGCCCGCCTCCGCGACGCGAATCGTCGCCATCAGGCCGGCCAGACCACCGCCCACTACAATGATTTTCGGCTGTCTCATTTTAAGTAGAAGTCAAACGGGTGCCAGTTCAACCAAAAACTCAGCACAATCAGAACCCCGACCACGCTAAACGTTACTCCCACCGCTGCCCCAAGCGCCCCCGCGGCGCGCTGCGCCTTCACCGTAGCCGCCAATCCCCATTTGCACAAGAAATTCCAGATCCCCACACCCAAATGAAAGGACGAAGCCAGCACGCCGACGAACATAAACGCCAACGCATAGGGATTCTGCACCAAATTCTCGACGTCCGCGTAAGTTGACCTGCCGTGCGTCAGCCACCTCTCCGTGTACAAATGCCACCCGATGTACGCAAACGCAATCAGCCCCGTGTAGCGCTGCGCGGTGTACAGCCAATTCCCTACCCACGGATACGACGACACGTTGCTTTTCCCACGCAACCAGATATAAATCCCATATCCTCCGTGATAGAGCAGCGGCAAAAAAATAAACAACCATTCCACCACCACGCGAAACGGAATCATCTGCAGTTCCTGGGATTTGGCGTCGTACTGCTGCACACCCACCAGCGCATAGCTATTCGACCAGAAGTGTTCCGCCAGGAATGCGCCAACGGGGATAATGCCGGTTAGAGAATGCAGTTTGCGAAGAAAATAGTCGGTTTCAGGCTGGGATGCCGTTGCAGACATGCCCTCTCCGCCGCATGAATTGCTTAAGGGCGCTGGAGTCTCGCGGCGCTTTCAGTATAGGCAGTTGAAAACACCGATGCAAGCCAGCCTGTTCGTCTCCAGCGATCTCGGAACTATGGAGTGCACCAGGAATGAACGGGTCCCGGGGCGGCAATTTTCAGCGCACTTACGGAGCGGGCGGAACGGACCCTATTTTCAGACAGATTTTTTCCTTCGAGGTTTGTCGCCTCGCTTATGGCTTGCTGGTGGCGGGCGGTCGGATGCGGGGAAAGAGAATATTCAGTTTGTTTTCTGCTGGGCGTCAGCTACTGTCGGCTGCATAAGGGCGGGAAAGACTGAGCCACAGGTGGAGGAGCAATTGGGCACTGCTCTGCACCCGATGTTTGCCACGGTGGAGATAGCGGAGGCGGTAGAGTCGTTCGATGGTCAAGGCCAGCATGGTGAGGAGCCAGCCGATCAGCAGACTGTTGGCGTGATGATGACAGATATGCTCGAGGCCGTGACGACTCTTGGCGTCGTTGAAGCCCTGGTTTTCGATCTCCCAGCGGCTTTTGGCCATGCGGAATAGCGATTGCGAACCCACGGTAGAGGAAGGGAAATTCGTCAGCCAGTAGGCTTGCACTACCTTGCCGTCCGGTTTGTGCTGACGATAGAAGAGCACGCGCACGGTTTCCCAGTCGAGCGTGTCCCAGGGATCGAAGTCCTCTGCGTCCCAGAGCTCCACGCGATCCGCGCCATGCTGGAAAACCGTTGTGGGAGGCCCGCAGGGAAAACGATGCTGGGCGGCGGCCAGTAACTCCGGCAAATTGTCTTTCAGCCGTGCCACCACTCGGAGACCTAGTTCACCTGCCGTATGCAGGAACGGTGCGGTGGCGAATGCTCCATCGACAACCACATATTGCGCAAAGCGCTTTCCCACGCCCGCAAGCACCCGTCGCAATAAGCGCTGCCCGGCGGCGTACTCGCTATCGCCCGACCCGTAGGGTTCCCCATCGCAGGGCAGAGAAAGGCCGGTTCCCACCACGCTGATCATCACCAAAGAATGTTGATAGCCCAGGAGCTGTTTCGCAGCGTTGTGCTTCGGCCGACAGAGGGTGCAACCCTGGCGGGTTCGCCAACCCGCGCCGGTGCCGTCGAGGGCCAGGCCGATCCAGCGGCAATCATCAAAGGCCTTGTTGCGCTTGGCGCCGCGGAGGAGGGAGAGCAGGGCTTGCCGTGTTGGACTGGGATCGAGCCGCTCGGTGAAATAACCCAAGGTATCGTCACAGAACGG
Organism: uncultured Acidobacteriota bacterium; assembly: GCA_963843265.1. Classification (GTDB taxonomy): domain Bacteria; phylum Acidobacteriota; class Terriglobia; order Acidiferrales; family UBA7541; genus Acidiferrum. The sequence continues at coordinate 136,827 of CAWJJR010000027.1, forward strand.
AGTCGCAATGGAGAGAGTGCGTCGTGCCGAAGATCGCATCAGTGCCTCGACGGCATGAAAACTCGATTGCCGGAGGATTTGGCCGATCAGCAGGGCCCAGAGCAGGGCCTGCGCCGGAATCTGCGGTTGTTGCCGACCGTCTCCAGGATCCTGGAGATACCGTCGGAGGCGAAGACGCCGTGTCACATAGTGGAGCAGATGACCTGGCGTCGAACGGTTCATTTTTTCTTTTTCTTAGGTTTCTTGCGTTCCAGCACGAGCAGTTGTGCGTTGGCCGCCAACACTTCGCGGACGGCGTCTTGAAACTCCCGTCCCGCCTTGACGCGGCGCCGCACTTCCTCGACCCACTCCTTGGAGATGTGCTGGACACGTTTTTTTCCCTGCACCATAAAGGTCAGCGACCAGACCGGATGGCCACGGTCCTCGGCACAATGACAGGTGGGCTTGCCGCAACGGAGATGGGTGAGGGCGAGGGAGCCCGGGAGGGCATCCTCGGGGATAGAGAAACGGCGCAGCAGCTGAAACTTGCGCTGACGGAGTCGAGAAGCGAGCGGTCCATTTCCCTTATGGATCATCTTAATGTATATATACAATAAGACGAAATACAAATCAAGCCGTATCGACGAATGCGAAAATAGGAGTCTACTGCGGAAGGGTCGTGAAGAGGGATAAAACAGCGATCATGCGGGGTGGACTGGGCTAGTCCCTGTCATTCTTCCGAAACGGCTGGTTCGTCTCCCGGACACGCAATACGCGAAAATTCGTTGCGCCGGGCGTCCTTTCTCGCTTAAATGAGATGACGACGGACGGTATCCGCCAGGCCCCTCCCGCCAGGCAGCCTCCGCGTGCCCAACGGATAGCGCATGACGACAAACCTCAGCCTGGCCACGGAACTCGAACGCATCGCCAGCGTTCTGGAGACGGACGCCAGCGTTCTGTCGCAAATCTCTCTGGCCGGCATCGCCGAGCGCATCGCAAAGAATCTCGGCGTGAAGACCGACGAAATCGCCATCATGGGCGTTTCCAGCCGCTGGCGTCATCTGCACTTCCTGGTTCCAGAGTCGCTTAAGCAGGTCGGTTTTATCCCGCTTTCCAGCACCTCTGCCGTCGCGGCGCGCACTGCTCGCGAAAGCCGCCCCGATATCATCAACGAATTCGCCAGCGTCCGCCACGCCACCGTTTTCGAGGGTGTGAAAGTCGGCGGTGAAAGTTCCGAGCTCATTCAGAAAATGATCAGTGCCCCCGTCCTCTGCGGCGATAAAGTCGTCGGCGTCATTCAAATCAGCCGAAAAGGCTCCGACGCCAAGAAAGCGGGACCGGATTTTACCGCCGACGATCTGGGCAAAGTGCTGGCTCTCTGCAAACCACTCGGCAAATTGCTCCAGCACATCACCCGGGATTCCTGAACGCCGTGGGAGCGTCTTGTCGCTTGTCACAATTCATTCATTTTTGCGCTCACTCTCCGCAACCAATCCGCGAATTAGTTTGACACTGCAATACCTTCTTGTTATTTTTCCACAGCGGAAAATTTTCCGCGGTTAGCCCACTCACGGAGGCGCCTTAACCCGGCACCATGGCGTTCGTCGCTAAGAAAATTTTCCTCACCAAAGGCGTCGGTAAACATCGCGAAAGACTTTCGAGCTTTGAGCTCGCCCTGCGCAATGCAGGCATTGCCGCGTGTAACATCGTTCGCGTCTCTTCGATTTTTCCGCCGGGCTGCAAACTCATCTCCCGCAGCGAAGGTTTGAAGCACATTAAGCCCGGCCAAGTGGCCTTCACCGTTATCAGTGAGAATTCCACCAAGGAAGCTCACCGCCTCATCGCCGCCAGCATCGGCCTCGCGCTACCCAGCGACAAATTGATGTACGGCTATCTTTCCGAACACCATTCATTCGGCGAAACCGAAGAAGTCGCCGGCGAATATGCCGAAGAGCTCGCCGCCGAAATGCTCGCCACCACTCTCAACGTGGAATTTGATCCGGATTTGAGCTTCGACGAAAAAAAAGAGGTCTACCGCATCTCCAACAAAATCGTCCGCACCATGAACGTTACGCAATCCGCCGTCGGCGACAAGCGCGGCCTCTGGACCACCGTGCTCGGCGCCGCCATTCTCATCGGCGAAGACGACTAGCGCCTTTCCGTTCTCTTCTCTGTGCCCTCTGTGTTCTCCGCCAATCTGCTTATGCCAATTCCACTTGCGTTTCCGACTTCTTTACGTCGTTAGCCACCCATTCTCGTCGTCAATTCTTGGCTGGGCCAATCCCCCCATCGAAGTTCGCTCCGCGATGCCGAGTACTATACCGTCCTATTTCACCTTAGCTTTGACACGGCTGTAATATTTCAACTCTCTCCCTGTAACGATTCCCTTCTATCGTCTCCGATGGCCTGCGGTCTACCTCCGCTGCCGAATGGTTCCAGGATCGATCCGGTCCGATTTGTGCACGTCCCCACCGGACCGTCGAAGCCTGTCTCAGCTCAAGGGTTTTTTCAGAAATAGAGGAAAGGGAGAAAACATGAAAATGAAGTGGAATCTGAAGTCGGCTGCCGCCTTGCTCGCAACTGCCAGCTTGGTCAGCCCGGCGTTCGCAAACGAAGGCCCAGTCCCCAAGGGAATTCCCCATCTGGATCACGTCTTCGTGATCATGATGGAAAATCACGGCTACAGCCAGCTCGTCGGAAACCCCGACGCGCCTTTCATCAATTCCTACATCAAAAAGGTCAACTATGGCACGAACTACTACGCAGTAGCCCATCCGAGCTTGACCAACTATCTGGAGATGAACGGCGGTTCCAACTTCGGCGTGCTAAACGACAATCCCCCGGATTGGCACAACAAAACCTGCACCCCAAACATCGCGGGGCCAACGACGGGCTTTGACGTCAGCGCCACACCACCTGTTTGCCCCATCTACGGCACGGGCACCGACGCCGCAACGCCCCTGATCGACACTTCCAACGAGACCAGTCCTCCATCCATCACTGCAGTCACCGAAATCGATGGGATACACTCTTACCCTGCCGACTCAAACATCTCGGGCAAAACCATTGCCGACCAATTGAACGCCGCGGGGAAGAGCTGGAAAAGCTATGAAGAAAGCCTGCCCTCCACCGGCACTGATTTGGTGAACTACAGCGACGGTTTCTACACCAACAATTCCGACATCGCCGCGATTCTCCCGCAGCAAAGTCCGACGCCTACGACGGGGAATATCGTGCAACTCTACGCAGTCAAACATAACCCCTTCGTTTATTTTCAGAGCATCCAGGAAGGTGGATTTGGCAACATCGTCGGTTTCGAGGGCCCAGGAGGCTTATTCGACGATCTCAATTCCGGCCACGCCCCACAATATTCCTTCATCGCGCCCAACCAGTGCAACGACCAGCATGGCAAGAATAATGGCACGCTAGCCTGCTACGGCGACCCCAATGACAACGGCACGCTCGTCGGCCTCAACCCAGCGCTCATCGCCCAGGGCGATCTGACGTTGCGCACTCTTGTCAATGCCATTCACAATTCGCCGGTCTGGCAGGACGGCAACAACGCCATCGTGATCATCTGGGACGAAAATGACTATAGCTCGGCGCCATATCCGAACAAGGTTCTAGTCACCGTGGACACGAACTATGGCCCGCACAACGTCGTGAGCAACAATTACTACACGCACTTCTCGTTGCTGAGGTCCATCGAGTCCGGTCTTGACCTGCCCTGCCTGAATCACGCTTGCGACAGCAGCACGGCCGTCATGACCGACCTCTTTGCCGGTCGCGACAACGACCACGATCGCGACCACGACGGCGGCTGGTAGACGCGCATACGACCTACCCAATATCTCTCTGCCCGCAAAATAAGAAACGCCCCGGTTCTGCTGGGGCGTTTCTATTTTCAGATGATTTTTGCTTCCTATTTCGATCGCTGTTCTCTGCCCTTCCGTGATTCTCAGCATGAATCTTTTTTCTTCACGTCCTGTCTTGTACTGCCACCTGTCCTATTTCTCTCGCTTAAAATACCCGATGCGGTCCAGCACCGCCCCCACGACTAGTGGCAGCGCCACCGTCGCGTCATCGAACACTTCTGCAAACTTCCCGCCCTCTTCCGGCGGCACGAATTTACCCCACGACACCGCTTCCGTGTACGTGCTCCCGCTCAACCCGCCCCAATGCACCGGCTCGGGACAAATTCGCACTCCGTAGTTGTATCGCTTCAGGGGAATCTTTTTGTAACCCCGCCGCGCCAGCAATTCCGCATAAACTCCAAACTGCTGCGTCCAGTTTCGCGGTACTCCCCCACCGACCGTGAAGATCCCCATACGTTTCGTCGCCAGCATCATGTCCGCAAATTTCTCGAAGTCCTCGAACATATCAAACTGCAGCAGCGGGCGCTTTTCTTTCAGCCTCGCTATCTTATGCAGTGCGAAATCGATCCCCAACTCGGAGTCGCTGAACGCCGGTACGAACACCGGCACGTTGTGCTCGTACGCCGACTTCAGAATCCCCCGCCCCGCCCCTTGCTTGTGCAGCTCCTCTCCGATCCGGCGGTGCAATTTCCAGCTGCTCACTATGTCCTCGGAATCCCATGCGGTGAGAATCTGATCCATCATTTCTTCCACGGCGTCCAGATTCACTTCCGGCTCGAGCGAATCGTAGACCCGGTTGTAGCCCGCTTCGAACAACGTTTTGTCATCCATCTTGCTGGGGTCGTACTGAAAATGCGAGTGCCCGGTGGCTTCCACCAGCCCGTGCGCCATCAGCGCTCCGGTCGAAACGATGGCTTTCACAAGGCCGCTCTCAATCAAGTCGCAAAATACAAGCCCCATCTTGGCAACCGTCAGCGCTCCCGAGAGCGTCATTACCACGAAACAGTCTTTGTCTCGCGCCATCGTTTCCAGCACGTCAGCGGCATCGCCGATCTGCCGCCCTGTGAAGGCGGTCTCGCCCATCGCGCGAACCAATTCGTCGATGGTGCGGCATTTCGAGAGGTCGATCGGAAACATAGGCCGCAACTTATCCTTCACCGGATCGTGCAGTACGCGCCCCGTGACCGTCTTTTCTTGCCGCTTTGACATCTTCTCTCCTCAACCTCGCTTGCTCTTTTATTTCTGAATCTCACACCACTCCGCAGCAATCTAATTTCGCAATGATAGATATTACAAATGCGCCCCGAAGCAAAGAGCAAAACGCAACAAAGAAACTTTCTACGAGCATGATAGACTAAATTTTATGACAAAGAAATTCACAATTGGCCTCGTGCAGATGCGCAGCACCGCCAATCCCGAAGAAAATCTGTCGCGCGCCATCGAGAAAATCCGAGAAGCCTCCGCGCGCGGCGCTCAAATCATCTGTATGGATGAACTTTTTGGCGGCGAATATTTCTGCCGCACCGAAGATGCTGATCTCTTCAATCTTGCCGAGCCCATTCCCGGCCCCGCCACCGAAGCGCTTGCAAAAATCGCGAAGGAACGCAAAGTCGTCATCGTCGCTTCCCTCTTCGAACGCCGCGCCGCTGGCATTTACCACAACACCTGCGCCGTCCTCGATGCCGACGGCTCGCTCCTCGGCAAATACCGCAAAATGCATATACCCGACGATCCACTCTATTACGAAAAGTTTTATTTCACGCCGGGCGATCTCGGCTTCCCGAATTTTGACACCGCGTACGGCCGCATCGGCGTTCAAATTTGCTGGGATCAATGGTATCCGGAAGGTTCGCGCCTCACCGCTCTGCAAGGCGCTCAGGTAATTTTTTATCCGACAAGTATCGGCTGGCATCCCCACGAAAAAGCGCAGTTCGGCGCGGCTCAACTCGACGCCTGGCGCACTATCCAACGCGCCCACGCCATCGCCAACGGGGTCTACGTTGCGGTAGTCAATCGCGTCGGCTACGAAGGCAAACCCGAAAAAGGCGATCCCGGCCTCGAATTCTGGGGCAACTCCTTCGTCGCCGATCCCTTCGGCCGCATCCTCTCCGAAGCTTCGAACGACAAAGAAGAAATTCTCGTAGTCGAATGCGACCCCGCGCAGAGCGAAGAAACGCGCCGCAACTGGCCCTTCCTCCGCGACCGCCGCATCGACGCCTACCAACCCATCCTCAACCGCTGGCTCGGCGAATGAAGCGTTTCAATGATCATCTGCCCGCACTGCTCGCTCGCCACTCCAGACGGTGCGCTGCGCTGCGACTGCGGCTGGGATTTCGCTTCCTCGCGGATGAAGCCGTCGCTTTTGTCCGCAAACGACCCTTCCATCAGGAGAAAGACACGCAACTGGTGGATGATTTTCCTTCCGGAGGTTGTCCTGGTTCCAATCGCTCTGATGGCATGGTCGCTCAGTCATTCTTTCTGGCTCGCGCTGGTCCTTATAGCGGCTATCCCTATACTGCTCTTCGTTCTCAACCGATGAACCCGTTTCCCCCTTCTCTGGTTTTCTTCTTGGCGCACTCTGCGCCTCTGAGACCTCTGTGTTAAATTCTTTTTCCTGATGCGCGCTGACACTCCAGATTCTCTCGGTTTCCGCATGCCCGCCGAATGGGACCAACACGCCGCCACCTGGCTAGGCTGGCCCCACGAATTAACTGACTGGCCCGGCAAATTCGCCCCCATCCCCTGGGCCTTCGCCGAAATCGTCCGCCATCTCTCCCAAGTCGAACGCGTCTATCTCCTCGTAGAGAATCGCGAAGCCGAATCCCGCGTCCGCACCATCCTAAAAAAATCCGGCGCCAATCTCTCGGCCGTGAACTTCTTCCGCATCCCCACCGATCGCGGCTGGATGCGCGACTCCGGCCCCATCTGCGTCAACAATTCCTCCGGCGAAATGGCCTACACCAACTGGCTCTTCAACGGCTGGGCCAAATACGCCAATCACAAAAAAGACGCTCAAGTCGTCGCGAAAGCCAACAAAAAACCAAAGCGACGCCTCTGGCAGCCAATCCACAACGGCCGCCGCGTAGTCCTGGAAGGCGGCAGCATCGACGTCAACGGCCGCGGCACGCTCCTGACCACCGAAGAATGTCTCCTCAGCAAAACCCAAGAACGCAATCCCGGCTTCACCCGCGAAGACTACGCTGAACTCTTCAAGAACTATCTCGGCATAACCAACGTCCTCTGGCTAAAAAACGGCATCGCCGGCGACGACACCCACGGCCACGTTGACGATCTCTCCAGATTCGTAGATCCTTCAACGATCGTTACCGTCGTCGAAGACAACCCGAACGACCCGAACTACTCTCCGCTCCAGGAAAATCTCTCGCTCTTGAAAAATATGCGCGATCAAGACGGCCACCCGCTGCGAATCGAAACGCTTCCCATGCCCGCGCCAGTTTATTTCGATGGCCAGCGCCTCCCCGCCAGCTACGCCAACTTCTACATCGCCAACAAAATCGTCATCGTCCCCACCTTCAACGATCCCAACGACCGCGTCGCGCTCAGCGCTCTCGCCAAACTTTTCCCCAACCGGGAAATCATCGGCATCGCCTGCCGCGACCTCGTCCTCGGCCTTGGCACGCTTCATTGCATGACCCAACAGCAGCCTGCCTCCACATAGCAGAACCACTTCCTCGCATGACGCAACGCCAACCTCTCTGCTAAACTCCTAATCATCGCGAGCCCAGTAGCGTCAAAACAATTTCATGGAGGCTGCATGTCCGCCATCACGTCCGCCATTTTCTTAAATGTGTTCTTCGACTCACGTGGTGTCGCGATTTACTTCCCCAGCGGCTTTTGGGGCTGGATCATCGTCGGCCTGATCGCCGGCTGGCTCGCCGGAAAAATCTCTCGCGGCCGCGGCTTCGGCTGCATCGCCGACATTATTCTTGGTATCGTCGGCTCCTTCATCGGCGGATGGATTTTCATGAGACTCAAGATTTACGGGGGCGGCTTCCTCTATTCCCTCGCCGCCGCCACCCTCGGCGCCGTCCTCCTCGTCTTCATCGCGCATCTCTTCAGCCCCAGCGACCACTAGCCCAGCGCGCCTCACAGCGCTCCTCTGTGATACGATTCAAATGCATACCTTGCATAAAGCTTTCTTGCGCAGGTTGGAGATAAACATTTTTGAGTAAGTCTACGCAGTCCCTCACGGCCATCCCCCTTGGCGGTCTCGGCGAATTTGGAATGAACATGATGGTCCTTCGTCTCGGTGACGACATCATCGTCATCGACGCAGGCATGATGTTCCCCGAATCCGAACTCCTCGGCGTCGACCTCGTGATCCCTGATATCACCTACCTCAAACAAAATCGCCAGCACGTTCGCGCCATCGTCCTCACCCACGGACACGAAGACCACATCGGCGCTCTTGCTTACATTCTTCGTGATCTAAACGTCCCCGTTTACGGCACCCGCTTCACGCTCGCCCTCGTCAAGAAACGCCTCGAAGAAGCCGGCCTCCTCGACTCCACCACTCTCCGCGAAGTCCTCCCCGGCCGCCTCGTCGAAATCGGCCCTTTCGAGATCGAGTTCATCACCGTCACCCACAGCACCATCGACTGCGTCGCCCTGGCGGTGCGCACGCCCGTAGGCGTCATCATTCACACGGGCGACTTCAAGATCGATCAAACTCCCGTAGACGGCGCGCCCTTCGATCTCCACACTTTCGCCCGCTACGGCAGCGAAGGCGTCCTTGCGCTTTTCAGCGATTCCACAAACGTCGAGCGCCCCGGCTTCACTCCCTCAGAACGCGCCGTCGTCCCCCGCATCGAAGAGCTTTGCCGCTCCGCACCGCGCCGGGTTATCCTGTCCTGCTTCGCCTCTTCCATTCACCGCATCCAGCAAGTGATCGACATCGCCGGACGCGTCGGCCGCAAAGTTGCCTTCGTCGGCCGCAGCATGGTCGACAACGTCGAAATCGCGCACTCCATGAATTATTTGCGCATCCCCGACGGCATGGTCGTTCGCCCGCAAGACATCCGCAATTTCGATCCCAAGCGCATCGTCATTCTTGCCAGCGGCAGCCAGGCCGAACCGATGTCTTCCCTTTCGCGCATCGCCGTCGACAACCACCGCTTCGTTACCGTCGACGAGAACGACAGCGTCATCCTTTCCGCGCGCATCATTCCCGGCAACGAAAAAGCCATTTTCCGCATGTTGGACCACATGTTCCGCCGTCGTGCCCTCGTCTACTACGACAATTCCGCCGGCACGATCCATGTTTCCGGCCACGCCAGCCAGGAAGAACAAAAACTGGTTCTGCAGCTTGTCAAACCAAAATATTTCATTCCCGTTCACGGCGAATACCGCCATCTTTTCCGCCACGCCGCGCTCGCTCACCAGCTCGGCTGCGTCTCCGGCGAAATCCTCCTCCTCGAAAACGGCAAGTCTATCGAGTTCACGCAAGATGGCGTCCGCCGCCGCGATCCCGTCACTGCCGGCCGCGTCTGCGTCGATTCCGGCTCCCTCGAGGAAATCGAGGAAGTAGTCATCCGCGATCGCAAGCATCTTTCCGAAGACGGCGTCGTCGTCCCCATCATCGCCATCGATAAGCACACCGGCAAAATGGAATCCCTGCCAGAAATCGTCACCCGCGGCATGTTCAGCGACAACGGCCACGAATTAATGGCTGGCGCCCGCGAGGTCATCATCAAAACCGTCGAGCAATCCAACGCCGAAGAAAAATCCGATTGGGGCGTCATCAAGGAAAAAATCCGCGTCGACCTCAAGCGCTACATCAACAAGCAAACCTCCAAGCGCCCTCTCATCCTCCCCGTAATCCTGGAAATCTGAAGTTTCCGTTTTCATCTCGGATTCCATCGGAAATTTCTCAACTCTCGCCGCCCCGCATCGAGCACCCGTCAGTCCGCAGCGCCGGGAATCCAGCGCGCAAAGAAATGCATATTCAAAAAATGCACCTGCATCCATCCCGCCGAAAATTGAATCTAATTAAATAGAGAGAAGGCCAGCAAGGAAAGCTGACGTTCCGTAGAACGTCATAGTGCCACGGCGAACTCTTCAGGCAATGGGCCCCAGCCCGAGGGCCGCTCCACGAATCACGCAAAGGCTCCCGCCAACGGCCACGCAGAAGGCCTTCCAACAAAACTAGCGCCGTTTCGCCTGGGATAATCGCGGAAAGAGAGACGTCATGAGGAAGATTTCTTTCTATTCGATTCGTCTATTAACGATGGCATTGGCGCTGGGAATGATTTTTGTGCTAACGCCGAGACCCACGGCGGCACACATCGCTGTCGGAGTTTTCGTCAACTTCGCTCCCCCAGAGCTCCCCGTCTATGCTCAGCCGGTCTGCCCCGGCGATAATTACATTTGGACGCCCGGCTATTGGGCCTGGGATCCCAATGTTGCCGGCTACTATTGGGTTCCTGGCACTTGGGTCCTCGCGCCGCAACCTGGCTTGCTCTGGACTCCGGGCTACTGGGGATGGGGCCCGGATGGCTATTTCTTCAACGCAGGCTATTGGGGTCCAGTCGTCGGTTTCTACGGCGGAATTGATTATGGTTTCGGCTATTTCGGCCACGGCTATTACGGCGGCCACTGGGATCACGCTCACTTCTTCTATAACCGCGATGTGACCAACGTGAACGTGAACATCGTCCACAACGTGTACAACCAGAGGGTGAATAACGAATTCCGCTCCGTCAGCCGCGTCAGCTTCAATGGCGGCAGAGGCGGCGTGAACGCGCGTCCAACAGCTCAGGAACAAGCCGCGGTGCGAGACCGGCACTTTGGGCCGGTGGCCGCGCAAACCAAACATCTGGAAGCCGCGCGCTCGAATCGCCAGTTGCGCGCATCGGTCAACCATGGCGCCCCCCCGATCGCCGCAACGCAGAGGCCGAACGAATTCAGCGGTCGTGGTGTAATCAGTGCTAGCAAGGCCGGTGCGGTTTATACGCCGCCCGCAAGGAGTGCGAAGAATGCGGTGGGGCAGCAAAACCACGCGACCCGACCGCAAGCCAACTCTCCGCGGCATCAAACCTACGCTGCGCGAGCAAACTCCGAGGGCCGTGGAAGATATGTGCAAGCAGCCCATCGTCCAGAATCTTCCTACCGCCCAAATCCTCGGGCAGCCAACAACTCCCGGCAACAGCACAACCAACAGCTGGCCCAGCAGCAAAGACAGCGGCAAGCATCCCAACTCCAGCAGCGCACACAACGTCAACAAACCCAACGGCAGCACGCCAACTACGCCCCGAGGCAACAGACGTCGCTGCGAAATCGGCAGCAAGCCCGCCAACCCCAACCGAGGTACGCCCAACAATCACGTTCGTTCCAGCAGCGCCAGCAACCCAGGGAAGTTGCCCAGCGCCAAGCGCCTCGCCAGCAACCGCAAGCCCATGAAGAGCGCCGCCCCCACTGATCGGGTGGCGTTCCTCGATCTGGACGGGCGCCGCATGCCTTACGCGCCCGCCCTTCGCTCGTGAATATAAGTTTTCCACAGCCATCTCAAACCAATGAGCCCCCTGCCAACTCCCTGAAAACTCGCCACTTCCTCTCGACTCCTTCGAATGCGCGCTGGCCGTTCGAATTAGCACTCAGTAATAAGCCGATTGTAGTAGACAATCAGCTAACATCATGCTATGCTTGTTTATGTTTCGCACAGGTCAGCCAGTTCCCCCTCCCCGCCTCCCTCACCAGTCCGTCCGCCCCCTTTCTCTCTTCAGCCTCGTACAGCAGTGCGATGCGCGACCGCATCAACGCAAGAGCTTCTCTCCCCCGCCGTCGCCTGCCTCCCTCCGCCCCGACACAACCCTTCTGTCACAAATCACTAACTCTTTTAGAATGCGCACTTTCGAGAAACATGCCTTTAACTTCTTTGGATTCTGCACTTTCAAAACAAAAGGCTTAAAACCCTTTAGAATGAACACTTTCGAAAAACCCCCCGGGGGGCCCCCTGCGCATCATGTCTAACCTGCCGCACCGACTATGTCATCCGATGGGGGCGCACATCAGATTTAGGGAAGTCATGCAGCCACCTGCTTTCGCTCTGAGCGGCGTTCCCAGAAATCCTGGAAGCGTCCGCTGAGCTTGCTGCAGCGCAGGGCGATGATGGCGTTGGCGCCCTGGACAGTCCAGTGCATGCCTGCCCGCTTGAGCCGCGTCCCAACTACGATTTTGCAACCAGATTCCACGACGCCGGTCGAAGTACAGAAGCCTTGTTTTTCGAACTGGGGATACCGCATGCGCCGTCGATTTCTCCAGATGTATTGAATACATTCTCGCGCCTCTTTGTGTTGACCGATGTGGCTGCGCAGCGCGTGCACCAAGGATTTCAAGTGACCTTCGTCAAGCTCCTCACAACGTGCCTCGATCCATGCCTTGCCCTCGGGGCTGTCTCCATAAATGACCTTTCCCACTTCGCCGAGATGTTCTTTGGCATGAAAGCGATCGAGAATCTGAGTGGCTTGCGGGAACAGTTCGGTAGCCGTGTTCCAAATCCAGGTCGCGCCATCGCCCAACACTACCTGACGCAGGGCTTCGGTGAAACCGCGGCGGCTGGCCTCGCGCTGTACGCGCGCGGCAAAATCCGACAGGTGGGGGCTGGTATCCGGAGTGGCGGCGCTTTCAATCGCACTCGAATAGCTGATCGATCCTGGATCGCGCACGGGTTTGCCTTCCCTATCTCGCGATTCCGCCGTCCAGACAATGACCAGCTTGGCTTCGCGGGTTTTGGCCGTGCCGTCAGCTTGCTTGCCCGCGCGGTCTGCGACTTCTTGCGGGCGCATGGGCACCCCGGTGCCATCTAGGCCCAGATACATGGTGGGCGCCACTTCGCGCATGCTTTCAACGTCCTGGCGTTCATCCACGGCGACCTCCGCCCCCAGCGCTTCGGCGGCCCGTTCCACCTGCTTGACACTGACTTCCACGCCCGCCAATTCGTGCAACAGCGCACCGCTCTCCTCGAAGCTCACCAGCGCTGCCGCGCTGGCAGTCATGCGCATAACTCCAGGCGTCAGGGAAAACGATTCCAGTTTCAGCGCTCGGTCCCGCGGGCAGAATCCATGGTGGCATCGGCCACAGTCGTAGTAAGCCCGCTTCAAATGCAAAGGTCCCAACACGCTTTCGAAAGTCTTCCCGTGACGGCCGTGATAGCGGGCCACACCGCCGCAGGGGCAAGGTAATTCCGGTCCCACATAATCGCTGGTGTCCGCGTTGAGCCGTTGTTCCAGGGCCCGAGCGGCCAGACGCAACACCTGCCGCCGTGCGAACGTCTCCACAGCTTCAAAATCCAGTTCGGCCAGCGCCTGAGGGCCTAAGAGTGTTTCGATTTCCTGGGCGATTTCGCTTTCCAGGTCCGCGGAGAGCCCCCTTTTTCGGCCTCCTCGGCGGAGACCGGGGTCGCTTCGAGTTGTTCATCGGCCCATCGCTCGCAGGCCTCCCAATAGGCTTCGACGCGTTCTCGAAATTGCCGTCCCGATGCGATCTGCCGCCGGACCACCGGCGCCTGTTCGGGAGAGACATAGCGGGAACGGGTCTTGCCCTCGACCTTCTGCGTGAGGAGGAAGTAAGGACCATGGGCTGCCTTAGGATCGTGTTGACAGGCGCAGGCTCCTTGTCCGCACTTCATCCGGCGTTCACAGAGCGAACCTCGTCGCATCGGTTCCGGATGCGAGAAGGCTGCTGCTAATTGTGTAATGCGCGAAGGGACTGCAGGTATGAGATTATCCATGCTTGGTTCTCCTGCAGTATATACTACTGCAGGAACAAGAGGAAATCACGCCTTTTCTCGAAAGCGCCACCCTGCTGACGTGCGCCCATCCGATGGGGGTGGGTTGAGCATGCGAGTTAGCTGTGACAAGATGCGGACGTTCTTCGCGAGGGGATAACACTATGGCTGGAAAAGTAGTCTTGGTGGCAGGCGGCACGGGCGGCTTGGGACGGGCCGTCAGTTTAGCCTTCGTAGAGACTGGCGCGCGGGTCGTCGTCACGTTTCAGAGGCCGGGCGATCTGGACGAATTGAAAAAGGCAGCGAGCTCCAAGCTGGTAGCCGCAGACGGCGCGTCGCTTGATGGATTTAGTGTCGACGTCACGGACGAAGCGGCCGTAGCCAAGCTAATCGACGGCATCATCGGACGCCACGGGCGGCTCGATTGTTTGGTGAACGCCGTCGGAGCCTATGCCGGCGGAGTGAAATTATGGGAGCTGGAGACGAAGGTTTTTGAGCAGCAGCTTGCGCTGAACCTGCGCTCCGGATTTGTCCTGGCACGTGCGGCCGCGAAAGTGATGGTCACGCCGGGCAGCGGCGCAATTGTAAATGTCGCCTCGAAAGCGGCGGTAGATCACGCCGCCGGAGCAGCCGCTTATGCGGCCTCGAAAGCCGCGGCAGTGGCCATGATCGATTGCCTCGCCGCCGATTTGAAAGGGACAGGGGTCCGCGCCAACTCGATTCTGCCAAGCATCATCGACACGCCCGCGAATCGCAAAGCCATGCCCAAAGCAAAGTTTGCCGCGTGGCCCAAGCCCGAGGAAATCGCGCGCGTAATTTTGTTTCTGTGCAGCGAGGATGCCAAATTGATTTCCGGCGCAAGTATTCCAGTCTATGGAGACAGCTGAGAGCATCAAAAGAATGACATAGCCGCAGCATTATAGGGGCACGATACATCGTGTCCTCTGAGAGGGGCCGAACACATGTCCATACGACCAGTAAAACGACTCGTGAAAGCCAAGCCAACCATAGAAGGCGCCGGCGTCCATCTCCGTCGCGCCTTCGGCTTCGGCAACACCACGGACTTCGATCCCTTCCTGCTCCTCGACGATTTCCGCAACGACGTTCCCGAAGACTATCTGGCCGGCTTTCCCTGGCACCCGCATCGCGGCATCGAAACGATCACGTATGTTCTCGCAGGAACGGTCGATCACGGCGACAGTATGGGCAACCACGGCGAAATCGCCTCCGGAGACGTCCAGTGGATGACCGCCGGAAGCGGAATCATTCACCAGGAAATGCCCAAAGGCGATCACTCCGGCCGCATGCACGGCTTTCAATTGTGGGCGAATCTGCCCGCATCTCTAAAAATGACCGCTCCCCGCTACCAAGAAGTGAAGTCCGGAGCAATTCCCGAAATTAAAGATGACGACGGAACACACGTCCGCGTTGTCTGCGGAAATTTCTGGGGCAAAACCGGCCCTGTCGATGGAATTGCCGCCGAACCCACTTATTTGGACGTCTCCGTAGCGCCGGGGCGCAGGAAAACTCTTCCAGTAGGGACGACACGTCATGCGTTCGCGTATGTTTTCGCGGGCTCAGGGAAATTCTGCAACGCGTCCGAGCCACTCGCCGTTCCGACGGAGTCAGTTGGTTGGCTTGACACCGCGCCACCCGTCGCCGCCGACAACCGTTCCCTTGTCCTGTTCGATCGCGGTGACGAAGTAATCGTACAAGCGGGCGACGAAGGCATCCGGTTCCTGCTTGTTTCCGGGAAACCCCTCGAAGAGCCAGTCGCGTGGTACGGCCCCATCGTGATGAACACGCAGGAGCAGCTCCAGCAAGCCTTCAAAGACTTGGAGCGCGGCACTTTCCTCAAGAAAGACAAATGAGTGCAGCAGGCACTGAAAGAGAAAGGTGAAAGAGCGGACGTGCTCAAATTTGGATGGACGGGAGGCCCGGAAGACGTAGAGGATAGTAGGAAGCAACAATGAGGTGAAACGCATGCGGCGATGGCTCCGAATATTGGGACTGGCATTCACGGCGACTGTGATCTTGACGCTGAGCGGGGCAGGCTGCAGCGACAACTCTGCCGAGCGCAATAAGGAAATTCGCGATGAGGCGGCAAAAGCCGCGGCGCAAGCCAAGCCTGCTGTCGAAGAAGCCACCAAGGCCGTAAAGGCCGCAGTAGAAGGCGCGAAAGAAGGCTGGGAAAGCGCCGGCAAGCAGTTGGTGGATCTGAATTCCGCAAGCGAATCGGACTTAACCGGTTTGCCGGGCATTGGGAAACATGAGGCCAAGCGCATCATCGCTGGCCGGCCCTACGAAGACGCGCATGACCTCGTCAGCAAGAAAATTTTGAGCGAGAAGGCGTACGAGAAGTTAAAGGACGAAGTAACGGCGAAGTAAGCCAGCGCCTCAGTGCGCCGAGTGATGATTGAGGTCGCGGGAAAGCATCAGCTTTAGTGTGAGCCGGTCGGCACCGGCGCTCCAGCCTACGCCAACGCCGGTTTCGACATCAACGAAGCCACCTTTGCGATCGACAACTGCCCATGTTTCATGAAATTGCTGGTTATGGGGTACGAAGCCGCGCAGAGGGCCGAAGCCGTCATATTGCTCCAACGCGACGGCCCAGGTTCTATTGAGATTGTAGGCGATGCGACCTCCGGGATTGAACTGGAGGCCTTTTATGCCGCCCGTGTAGTCCGTATCGAGGATCGGATTGTAAATCAGATCCCAATGATGCAAATGCAAGCCCACGATCGGACGGAACTCGGAGGTGATGCGCCGGGACTCCCAATAAAGCGCATTAACGCTGAACTCGAAGTTCAAGCCATAGAAGAATTTGTGGTCACGCGCATGAGGCCGAACGAATAGTTCGCGAATCTTAAAGCCATTGATCGTCGCTCCCTGATTCGTCGAGTAGAAACTGTACACCGGAAGATAGAGGCCCTGCTCGAGCCAGGGCGTCACACCGTAAGCCCATTCGGCGGTGCCGTTGACCGAATCGTTCGCAATGATCGAGCCGGGAAAAGCCGGGGTCTGGCGGCCGATCGGAGTGAAATTCGTGTGGATCATCAAATTGAAAACACCGGGGTCGGCTATCACCGCGTCGTAGACCTGAATCTCGTCGGTTTGCGCAAGCGTCATCAGCGGCGCCGCGAATCCTGCGAAGAGGATCACGACGTAGGCGGGCATCCACATTTTCCCGAACGTTTTCAACTTCGATTTCTCCTTGGATATGCAAGACGCACGCAAAACGTTCTCCAATCGCAAGTACGACGCGCTGGAAGCACGCGGGGATTCAAAAATAGCATCCTGCGAGGCCGTCTATTCAAAAACATTTGCGAAGCGATTCTTTTATTTTCTCGGATCGAGCAGAGCCTGGTAGACAACAGGCCGGCTCTCGTATTCCACGGGAGGGCTGTCGGGGCCGAGCACGCGCTGAATCATCGCGACGAAAACGACATCATTGGATGGATCAATCCAGAACCACGTACCGGCGGCGCCATCCCAAAAAAATGTGCCGCGGCCCTCCGGGAGATTTGCTTCAGCCGGGTCAAACTCAACAGCGCAATCGTAGCCGTAGCCCAAGCCGGGCCGCATGATCTGCACGCCAATTCCAAACTGGCCGGTCAGGAGGTTGGGGGCGAGATGGTTTGAGCTCATGAGGTGTACGGAAGCCGGAGACAGAATCCGAACGCCATCCAGTTCACCTTCGTTGGCCAGCATGCGCGCAAACCGATAGTAGTCTTCCGCAGTGGAAACCAAGCCTCCCCCACCTGATGGCATCGTGGGCTGTTGGGAGTAGTCGCCGCCGAAACCCGGCGCGGGAACAACATCTCCTTTTTCATTGCTGCGGTAGATGCTCACGAGCCGAGAGCGCTTGTCCGGGGGCACAAAGAATCCGGCGTCCTTCATTCCCAGTGGTTTAAAGATATGTTGTTCCATGAAGTCCGGGAGCGATTGGCCGGACAACTTTTCGATGATGTAGCCCTGAATGTCCATGGAGGCGCTGTACACCCACTGAGTTCCGGGCTGATAGGCCAGCGGAATTTTGGCCAGCTTGTCGATCATCTCTTGAAGAGTTTTGGACTGCATGACGCCGGCTTTTTGATACGCCTTGTCGACGGGAGTCTCGCCGAAGAAGCCGTAGACAAAGCCGGCGGTATGAGTCAAGAGTTCCTGCATAGTGGGAGGATGGGCAGGATCTTCTAGGATCATGTTGCCCGCCGCATCGACACCTTTGCAGACTTTCAGGTGCGCGAACTCCGGAATGAATTTCGAGATGGGATCGGAAGGGAGCCATTTGCCCTGCTCGTAGAGAATCATCATGGCCACGCCGGTGACAGGCTTGGTCATCGAGAAATCGCGAAAGATGGTGTCTTTCGTCATCGGCGCTCCGCTGGCAACGTCGCGCAGACCGTAAGCGCGATAATCAATGACCTTTCCATGGCGTGCGAGGAGCGTGACGATGCCAGGAAGCTGCTTCTGGTCAACCTCCTGTTGCATGAGCGCATGCAGTCGCTCGAGACGCTCGGAAGAGAATCCGACGGATTCCGGCTTGACGAGCGAAAGATCGATATTTGCGGGACCTTTATTCGAGGTTTCTTGCGCGAGAAGTTGGGATGAGACGGAGGCGAAAGAGAGAAAAGCAACAACCGACAACGCCATCGTCGTGGCTGACAACTTCATTTTGTTTCCTCCCTAAGACCGTGGCGGGGGAATGCTAGGCGAGGTACTCCGATTTGTAAAACAGAATCAGAAGAGCGGGGCCAATTCCGTCCGTGCGTGAATCAAGCCGCTTCAAACCGCGTCAGCGCCGAGATAGGTAGCGAGGAACCAGGTGTTGCCGAAGGGGTCAGTGATCGTGGCGGAACGCTCGCCGTACGGGGCGGTGTAGGGCGGAGTGACGCCCTTGGCGCCGGCGGCGAGGGCTTGGGCATAAAGCGCGTCGGCATCGGGGACGTAGACATGCAAGTAGAACGGAGTGGGCTGGAATTCGCCGTGAGCTTCGTCGATCTCGAGCGTGGCTCCGGCAATGTCGATGGTGGCGTGGAAGACGAGGCCTTCAGGCGATTTGGCGACGCCCGTTGCTTTGGCGCCGAGGGCGGCCTCGACAAACGGGATGAAGTTGTGAGCATCGCGCAGATGGAGAAACGGCTGGACGGCGCGGATTCCGGCTGTGCCGGGATCCCAGCCCTTGGGGGTGGCGATGTACCAGCGGTTGCCGAAGGGGTCCATGACGCAGCCCTGGCGGTCGCCCCAATGTTGATCGGCGACTTCATACACAGAGGTGGCACCGGCTTGGATGGCTTTAGCGTAAGTGACGTCGGAATTCGGGACGTAGAGATGAATGGTCATTGGGCGCGAGGGATATTGCTCGTTGGCATCGCCGAGTTCGATGACGGAATCGCCGATGGCGACTTCGGCGTGCATGATGTCGCCGTTGGGGCGCGGGACGCGGCTGCGCTCGGTGCCGTCGAAGGCGGCAACGAGGAAGTCGATGAATTGGGGCGCGCCCTTGACCAGGAAGTAAGGCGCGATGTTGGGGAAATTGGGACGGCGGAAATGTGGCGTGGCGGAAGATTCTGGAGCGGATGCAGTGGCTTCGTTCATGGTGGTTCTCCTTTGCAAATCGGATTTTAGAGCGGCTTTGAATTCGGGACGCGGGAGATCGCGGAGCGGGCGGACGAGCGTCAAGAGTTTCGCGACTTCCCCGCTGGGACGCGGGACTGGGCGGACCTGCGGACGCGCGAGCATGGCGCTGACGGCGAGATCGAGTTGTTCGGCGGGGGAGCGCTTAGCCATGGCGGCCTCCCACTTGTTCGCGCAACGTCTGTAGCGCGCGGAATTGAAGCTGTTTGATGGCCCCTTCGGACTTTTTCAGGCGTTCGGCGATTTCTTTGATGCTGCGCTCTTCGATAAAGCGTTCGCAGACGACGCGGCGCTGAATTTCGGGAAGCTTTTCGACAAGGCCGAAGAAAAAGGCGTGGCGGTCGACGAACTCCAGCTCTTTTGAGGAAGGATTCGGAGAGGAGGGCGCAGGCGGGTCAAAGGTGTCGTCATCGGCCTGCTGTTCGCGATTGGAGCGCTTGTATTGGTCGGCGATGGCGTTGGAGGCGATGCGGAAGAGCCAAGCGGAAAAGGGAGTGCCGCGCCATTCGTATGTGGAGAGATTGGCGAGCGCTTCGTGAAAGACTTCGGACGTAAGATCCTCGGCGATGGCGCGGTCGTGGACGCGGCTGACAATGAAAAAGTAGATACGCTCGAAATGAAGCTCATACAGAGCGTCAAATTTCGAGGGATCGGCCTGCGCAGCTTCGACGAGCAGGCGCTCTTCTGCGCCTGGCGGCGAAGGCTTTTTTGCCGGACGTCGGACGGCCATCATGGCTCTGGATATAGTAACTGGCGGGAAAGGAAAAAGTTACGGCAGGGGTGCTTGAAAAACCCCGATTCGGCTGGGGGCCTAAGCAGACGCCGCCCTGGCTTTGGCGCGCGTCCCCGAAGCACTTCTGAAATTCCAATGCTTGTGATTGACGCTGAGAGACGCGATGTCTTCCGCGGCAAAGGGGATTTCCTTATAGCCTCGAACTTCGATGATGCAGTATTCGCTGGTGACGACCTGATCGAAGGTTCTGCCGTCCCGGAGTTGCACGGAGACTACTTGATAGCCGATGCCCGTTTCTCCAACTTCTTTCAAGCAGTGGACGAGCCCAGCCGGAATTGGAACTAAACATTTCATAGCGCACCTTTGGAGTAAATGTTTGGCGGAGGATCCCTATTATACCCTGATGGGAATCAACTGTCCAAATTAACAGGGCGAACGATAAGCGAAGATGCCGGGCGGGCGGCGGAGCGGAGTCGCCGGATGTGCGCGATGTTAACTGTCCGCATCGGACTTGCTCCGAGTGCGAAAACACGGAAAAGTGCAGCTGGCCGTCCGCGCTTGTCGTGCATCTTGCCTCGCGCCGTGCATGGGTATAGGCTTCTTGACTGGTGGCACGTCTGCGCAGCTACAGGGCTGGAGGGGTTCCGCCCTGCCTTCCTTTATATAGCGCAAACGCGCTTCCGCAGCCGCCGGTTGGCGACGAACAAATCAAAATAGTCGAGGTAGCAGGCACAATTTCTGTGGTGGCTGGCCGCGCCGA
Organism: uncultured Acidobacteriota bacterium; assembly: GCA_963843265.1. Lineage (GTDB taxonomy): Bacteria > Acidobacteriota > Terriglobia > Acidiferrales > UBA7541 > Acidiferrum. The sequence continues at coordinate 157,556 of CAWJJR010000027.1, forward strand.
GATGATTCCGATAGGGAGGATTTAATGGCAACAGCAACGACTGCAATCGAACCGACTGTGAAGGTGAGCGCAACAAAACTGCTGATCAACGGGAAGTGGGTGAACAGCGCATCCGGGAAGACATTTCCAACCATCAATCCGTCGACCGCCGAAGTGATTACGCAAGTACAAGAGGCGGACGCAGTGGACGTGGATCGGGCGGTAATCGCGGCGCGGGCGGCTTTCGAGACGGGCGCCTGGCGCAGGAAGATGACGGCTTCGCAGCGCGGGGCGATGATTAACCGGCTGGCGGATTTAATTGAAAAGAATGCCGACGAGTTGGCGCAACTCGAAGCGCTCGATAATGGGAAGCCGTATCACGTGGCGCGGGCGGCGGATTTGCCGCTGACGATTGCTTGCTACCGCTACTACGCGGGCTGGGCGGACAAGATTCAGGGGAAGACGATTCCCGTGAATGGCAATTATTTTTGCTATACCAAGCATGAGCCGGTTGGCGTTGTCGGGCAGATTATTCCGTGGAACTTTCCGCTGTTGATGCAGGCGTGGAAGCTGGGGCCGGCGCTGGCGACGGGCTGCACGGTGGTGATGAAGCCGGCGGAACAGACACCGTTGACAGCGCTGCGCGTGGGCGAATTGATTATGGAAGCGGGATTCCCGGAGGGCGTGGTGAACCTGCTGCCCGGGTACGGGCCAACGGCCGGCGCGTCGATCGCGCGGCACATGGACGTGGACAAGGTGGCGTTCACCGGGTCGACGGAAGTGGGCCATCTGATTATGCGAGCGGCGGCGGACACCAACTTAAAGCGGGTGACGCTCGAGCTTGGCGGAAAGAGCCCGAACATCGTGTTCGCCGACGCGGATATGGACCAGGCGATTGAGGGCGCGCACTTTGCGCTGTTCTTTAATCAAGGACAGTGCTGCTGCGCGGGGTCGCGACTGTTCGTCGAGGAGAAGGCTTACGACGAATTCGTCGAGAAGAGCGTGGCGCGGGCGAAGAAGCGGACCGTGGGTAATCCCTTCGACAAAAAGACGGAACAGGGCCCGCAAGTGGACCAGGACCAGTTCGACAAAGTGATGGGTTACATCGAAAAAGGCAAAAAAGAGCACGGCAAGCTGATGACCGGCGGCAATCGCGTCGGAGACAAGGGCTACTTTATCGAGCCGACGATTTTTGCCGACGTAACCGACAACATGACGATCGCTCAAGAAGAGATCTTCGGGCCGGTGATGACCATCCTGAAGTTCAAGAGCATCGAGGAAGTGTCGGCACGCGCGAACAATACGGCGTACGGATTGGCGGCGGCGGTGTGGACCAAGGACATCAGCAAGGCCCACGCCATCGCGGACAGCGTGCGTGCGGGAACGGTGTGGGTGAATTGCTATGACGTTTTCGACGCGGGAGCGCCGTTTGGCGGATTCAAGCAGTCGGGAATCGGGCGCGAACTGGGCGAATACGGGCTGGCAAACTACACGGAAGTGAAGACCGTCACTGTAAAGTTGTAAGCAGACGGGTGGATCTGAATGTGGGGCACTGCGTGTTGCGTCCCGGGTGGCAGACGGGCACGGCACGCCGTGCCCCTACGTTTTGGTGAGTGGTGGCGTAGAATCGCGGGATGGCGGTAACGTTTCGGGATTACGAACCGCACGACTTCGCCGCGTTGCATCGGCTGGATCAATCCTGCTTCCCCGCGGGGATTTCCTATTCCAAGACGACGCTGCACTATTTCCTGACGATTCCATCAGCCGATTGCATCATCGCCGCGGATGGTGGGCGAATCGCGGGATTTATTTTGACGGAAGAAAATCCGCCGCTCGCGCACATCATCACACTGGATGTCGCGGAAACGCATCGGCGGCATGGAGTTGGTTCGGCACTGCTTGCGGAGAGCGAGCGGAACCTGGCGCTGCGAGGCGTGCGCACCATCCTGATTGAAACGGCAATCGAAAATGAGGCTGCGGTTGCGTTCTGGAAGAGGCACGGCTATCGTATCGAAGCGGTGTTGAAGCGCTACTACTTGGGCCGGCTCGACGCCTACGAAATGCGCAAGCAGTTGACGGCCTCGCAAACGCAAAACGTTTGATTTGCATTTTCGCCCAGTTCCGGCCGCCGTTTTCACGGAAGAGCGCCCGGAAATCAAACTCACTTAAATCTCGCGTGAGTCAGGATCTCGTCTATGAACCTCATCCACGTAATCATCGTCGCCATCGTGCAGGGCCTTGCCGAATTGCTGCCGGTGTCGAGTTCCGCGCACGTCATCGTGGCGGAAAAGCTTCTGGGGATGAACCCCGAGGCGCCTGAGATGACGCTTCTGCTCGTGATGCTGCACACCGGAACGATGTTCGCCGTGATCGTTTATTTTTGGCAGCGGTGGCGAAGGACATTTTTTCAGAGCGTTGCCGAGTTCAAGAAATTTGCGTTCGTGCTGATTTTGGCCTCCATTTTGACGGGGATTGTCGGCGGCGGGCTGATCGAGGGCATTGAAAAATTGTTGTTCCGCGGAGCGCCGCATGCCTGGATCGAACAATTGTTTGGGCGTCTCGATTTGATCGCTCCGGCGCTGGCCGCGGCGGGCATCCTTATTCTGTCGGCGGGCCTGCTCGAAAAGCGCGCGCCCAGCACGGACATGCCCGTTGGTTCCGAGATAACGGCCAAGCATGCCGGGATCATCGGTGCGGTGCAGGGTCTGTGCCTGCCGTTTCGCGGATTTTCGCGGTCGGGAGCGACAATTTCCGCCGGGATGCTTTCCGGGGTGCCTAAGGTTCGCTCCGAGGATTTCAGTTTTGCGCTCGCCGTTGTGCTGACACCCGCCGCGATTGCGCGCGAAGGCTGGCGGCTGATCCAAATGCAGCACGTTGAGCATGGAGCGTCGCTTGCGTCGGCTGCTTTGCCGAGCTTAGTGGGCGCGCTTTTTGCGTTTCTAGCTGGTTTGCTGGCGTTGAAATGGTTGAGCCGGTGGCTGGAAACGGGGCGCTGGTACATTTTTGGCGTTTACTGCCTGGTTGCCGCTTGCGCCGTCGAAGTTCTGCACCATTTCGGATTTTAACTCCAAGGAATTATTTGCTCGAAGCTTGAGCCTTCGAGAGCTTCCGAGGATGTTGTTGCCACACGCACACGGCAAAACTAATGTAGGTTCAGCGGACCGCATCTGCTATTATTTGATTCGTTTGAAAGTTCCTCCAGGCGGACACGTGATAGCGCCAACGTGCCCGTCGCACCACTCGGCCTTCCCCAAAAGCTGAGGAGAACTCTGTGCGTTTGCTGACTCCGACCGAAAATAAGCGGCTCAATGAGCTGATTGGGTTTTTGTGTATCACGCTGGCCGTGCTGATTGCGCTGGCCTTGCTTTCTTATTCCCCGAAAGATGCTGCGTTCAACGTCAGCGCCGCGGCGCCGGATGGCGGCCCGGCGAGAAACTGGATCGGGCCGGCCGGGGCATATGGCGCTGACCTGCTCTTCCAAATTTTTGGCTTCGCAGCTTTCTTGTTGCCGGCGGCGATTCTCGTTTTGGGCTGGAGGTGGTTCCGCAGCCGGGCGATCGATTCGCAGGTGGCCACACTGGTCGGTTACGGATTGCTACTCTTGTCTCTTCCCGCGCTCATTTCCCTGCTTTCTTTCATTCCTGCGGTGCGCGGAGCGATCCCCGCCGGCGGGCTAATAGGAGGGCTTGTTTCTAATGGCCTCCTGGCCGGGCTAAATCGTGGGGCTTACCTCGTCGCTCCCGCAATGCTTATCGTGGCGATTTTCATGACCACGCGATTTTCTTTTTCCGGAGCGCACGCCTGGGCGAGCGGCCCGAACGGCCCTATCGGAAGAGTCGAGAAACTCGGCATCTTGCAGAAGGCAATGACGCGCTGGCATTCGTGGAGAGACGAGAGAGAGCAGGAGCGCATGCGGCGGCGCGTCGAGGAAACGCGGATTTCTGGTCGCAAGCCAGTTACACCGCAATCCTTTGGCAATGCTGCTTTGCTGAATGAGGTCCCGAAGTCGATCCAACTGGCGGATGAGAGCGACGTTTTCGAGGAAGAGAAAGACGAGCGCGCGGAAAAAAGCGCGACGGCATGGCGCAAAGAGCCGATTGTGTTTGTCGGCCCAGAAAAAACGGTTGCGAAGAAAACTGCCGAGCCCAAAATTGCCAAGGGCAATCCCAACTACAAGCTCCCTTCGCCTTCCCTGCTGCGAGAGGGAGAGCGCGGCCAAAAACTTGATGAAGACGAGTTGAAGGACCGCGCGCGCGCGATTGAGGCGAAATGCCTTGAATTCGATGTGCAAGGACGCGTGACGCAAATCAATCCCGGCCCGGTGGTCACCACATTCGAGTTCAAGCCAGAGGCCGGCATCAAATACAGCCGGATTATCGGATTAACGGAAGACTTGTGCCTGGCGCTGCAAGCTGAATCGATTTTGATCGAGCGCATCCCCGGCAAATCGACGATTGGCATTGAAGTGCCGAACATCACGCGGCAAACGATTGCGCTGCGGGAGATTATTGAGGCGCAAGAGTTCACGAATTCCTCGAGCAAATTAACGCTGGCGATGGGGCGCGATTTGCACGGACGGATTCGCGTGACCGATTTGGCGGCCATGCCGCACTTGCTGATCGCCGGATCGACGGGCACCGGCAAGAGCGTGTTCATTAACTCGCTGATGATGTCCATCCTCTATAAGGCGAGCCCTGAAGACGTGAAGATGGTTCTTGTCGATCCCAAGCGGCTCGAACTCAATCTTTACGAAAATATTCCGCATTTGATTGCGCCGGTCGTGACCGATCCCAAAATCGCTTCCAACGTGCTGCGCAACGCTACGAAGGAAATGGAGAAGCGGCTGAAGCTGCTTGCGCAGCGCGGCGTGCGCAACATCGACCAGTACAATCGCACGTTTCAGAAGGCGCAATCGCTCTCGCTCTTCGACAATGTTGAGGAAAGCGAGCACAAGCCGCTTCCCTACCTGGTCATCGTGATCGACGAACTCGCCGATTTGATGATGGTGGATACCAACAACGTGGAAGAGTCCATCACGCGTCTGGCGCAGATGGCACGGGCCGTCGGCATCCACTTGATTCTGGCCACACAGCGGCCGTCCGTGGACGTGATCACTGGCTTGATCAAAGCGAATTTCCCGGCGCGCATTTCCTTCCGCGTGGCCAGCAAAGTCGATTCGCGCACGATTCTGGACTCGAACGGTTCGGAATCGCTGCTTGGCAAGGGCGACATGCTGTATCTGCCCGCGGGATCTGCGCGGCTGCACCGAATTCACGGGCCGCTCGTTTCGGAAGATGAGATCACTGCCGTCTGCGACTTCTGGCGCGAACAAGCCCAGGCGAAATACAACGAACAATTGCTCGAAACTCCTAAAGATGAGAACGGCAAGGCCGAAAACGCTGCTGGAGATCAGGCAGAAGGCGGCGGCGAAGATGTGGACGACGATCTTTACCAGGACGCCGTCCGCGTGGTCTGCGAGATGGGCCGCGCATCCACTTCCACGCTGCAGCGTCGCTTGCGTATCGGCTACGGCCGCGCCGCGCACTTGATCGACATCATGGAGAAAGACGGCATCGTAGGCCCACCTGATGGCACGCGCCCGCGCGAGGTTCTCAAAGGCAAGACGTGGATGAAGGAATTCGACGAATCGGCACAGTAACAGCGTTAAAATGACAGGCTTAGGCTAGCGGCGGAGCCTCCTATAAAGGGGACTCGCAGATGTTCTGCAGATTGTGGTTCGCAACGTTCCTTATTTCACTTCTATCGGCCTCTCCATCCCTCACATCCCAAGGTAAACGCGCACCGAGGGCAGGCTCCCCTAATGCGGATTGTGGACCCAATAGTGACGTGCGATACGAAGTGTGTCGCGGACCATGGTCAGGGAAAACAGTCTCCCTCTTTAATACTTGGGCGGCGTCCGACACGAATCTGGAACGCCGGCTTCGCCTACTCGCTCCAGACGGGAGAAAATTGATACGCGTGGCTGGCTTTCATGTGCGACTACGCATGAGAGATAAGTGGTATTGGACTCCCTTCGGGAATATGCACGATGCAGAGGTCGGATGGGCCCCCGATTCAAGGCGGCTGTTTGTCACTTGGAGCGAGACTGGGGAGCTCGGGCTTTGGCACGTGCAGGTGTATGACGTCGTGGACGGTCGAGGACTTGTGGAAGTCAAGGACGTGACGCGGGAGGCCAGCGCAGACATCCTCAGGAGGGAGCGCCGAGCGCCCATTCCGAAGTGGGTTACGCGGTCGTATCGATCTCTTTGGGATTCTTTGATGTATTGCTCGCCGGACATGATTGGATCGCGGTGGCTCAACGGTTCTAAAGAGATTCTTGTCGCCGCCCGGACGGGACCTGACAGCGGTTGTAAATATATGGCGGATGTCGTGGCGTACCGCCTAGGTGCGACCACCGGGAAGATACTTCAGGTCTACCAGTTGCGAGAAGCGCACAGGGTATTCGGGGATGACGACCTCCCAAAATTGCTGGACGATGGAGAAGATTTGCCCTAGGTCTTCCTGGTTGAGGCTTTCTCCTCCACGTGGCAAGAGCGCGAATTGACACAATCGCGCCGCACCCCCTACAATTTCTAAACACCACGTGCCAGGGTAGCTCATTGGTAGAGCGCCGCCCTGAAAAGGCGGGCGTAGCCAGTTCGATTCTGGCCCCTGGCACCATTTCGAGGAAGCCAGTATCGCTTACTTCTTCGTCCGGCCAATTTGATCTCGGTCGTTTTGCCGCCGTGTTACTCCTGTCTCCGACGTCACTGATCCCCGTCCGGCACACTCGATGGCCGTGCTATTCTGAGCGGCGTTTCGCGCAAGACATCATGGAGGCTCCATGAGCCCTGCAAAATATTCCAAGCCCGATGAGACTTCGCCCTCAGAATCGCAGCGCCATTCTTCAGAAGCGGTGGCCAGCTACTCCGATCGCCCCCTGCCCACAATGCTTCCTATGTTGGTCCTCGTCTTTCTGATTGCCTGCACCGCGCTTTTTGTCTTTGTCGTGGGATTGGCGGCATGGCACGAACTCCATCCAGCCCCGCCTCTGAGCGACACGCAAAATTCCAACCACTCCAACGAAGACGCGAATGAGAGCACCAAGGAAAAAATTGAAGTCCTCGACGTGAAAATCGACGAATACAACAAGCGCGCCGAAGATCTCGAAAAGCTCACCGCGCTCCTGACCGGCCTTTCCGTCCTCTACGCGCTCGCACTTGGAGTGACTTCTTATATCGGACTTCAAAACACTCTACAGCAAGCCAAAGCGATCAGCAGCGAACTGGAGGAGCTTCGTGCGAAGGCCGTCAAGCAGCTGGACGAGGCCCAGTCGAAAGCCGTCGACGTCGTTCATCAGATTCGCGATGAATTCCCGCTCTTCGGCTTCGTCGATGCTAATCTGCGCCGGATTACCGGAGACTTTCTTCGCATTCTGCCCTTCAAGGGATGGAGCGACCAAATTTACGCGAGCCTCAAACCGCATACTCTCGAGGAGATTCTCTATTACGAAAAGACGGCGGCCAGCCTCGAGTTTTTCGATTTGCGGCCCATTCGCAAAGAAGTTTCTCTGATATACGAAGGCTTGGGAGTTTTTTATGCGCTGAAATGCCAGTACAAACGGAAGACCTACAGCCAGGATTCCCTGCTGGAGCTCGGCCGCAGCAAGTTCTATTTGGATCGCGCCACTTTGACGAATCCAGAGAACTTCACGGCGTGGAACGACGCTGCCTGGGTTGCTCTCGTTCTTGATAACCCGCCGAGCCTTGCTCAAGCCAAACAGTTCTCTCGGACTAGCCTGAAAATCATCGATCAGCAGCAGCGCGCCGAATACAACTTATCCGTCTCCGAGCACCTTACCGGAAATTTCGTCAGTGCGGAGGAACATCTGACAAGGGCGCTGACACTCAAGAATTGGGAGGAACACGAAATCGCTGGAAGGGTCCACAATCTCTATTACAATCGCGCCTGTTCCCGCTGCCGCATTTCCGAAAATCCGACATCCGATCCAAAGGGCCGGTCGGCTGCTACGCTTCTGGAAGAGTCGCTTGAGGATTTACGGGCCGCGTTTGGACCCGACCAACTCGACCATTGGGACACCGCTGACTGGGAATCCGTTGCGGGAGATTGTCTGAAGGGAAAGGATCTCGAATCCGTGACACGAAAATATTCGGGTATAGTTAGGTCCCTACTGTCGCAGAACTTTGTGAAAGTTGATGCAGAGAAGAGAAGAAAAGCCCTCGCAAAGCTCGACGAGGACCTTAGTGGGGCATCGTAATCGCGTGCGGCATGGTTATCGAGAGGGCGTTCCTGAAAGCGGTCATCTTGGGTTTCCTATACTCCTTGCTACATCCATACCCTAACAGAAGCGCGGCAAGCCGTCAATAGCCTAAGTCACAGATCTTACACGACTTGTTGGCAAGCGATGCGCCAAAACAGGCTCCCGGCCCTGGCATCCACGACCCGCTTGCGCGGCCTTTCGTATTAAGGCCCAGGAACTGCCGGCAACGCAAACGCATAGAGTGTGTCCTGCACCGCGATGAGCAGGTATTGCCGCCCATCGAGTTCGTAAGTCATTGGCGAGGCATCCAGCGAGCCGCCTACGTTCAAGTGCCACAAAGTCTTACCACTTGATGGATCGAGCGCCAGCAAGTTGTTTGAATTATCCGCGCTAAATAGAAGATGGCCCGCCGTGGTCAGAATTCCGGCGATGCTTTCGCCGTCGCCGATCTCATGGTTCCACACAACTTTGCCAGTTCGATAATCCAGCGCGCGCAGCGTGGAGTTGCCCCAGAGCCCGCGGTCGCGCCCGCCCCAGCCTTCCGCTTTCCCCGTGACCGTATTGTAAAAAATGCTGAATAAACGCCGGGCATTGACGTAAAACAAGCCGGTCTGCGGATCGAAACTTGGCGCCATCCAATTCGTTGCGCCGTCCGAGCCCGGCTCAACGAGCGCGCCATCCGGGGTCGGTGTGGCTTCCGGCTTCGCAATCGGACGTCCTCGAGAGTCCACGCCGCTCGCCCACGTCTGATCGATGAACGGCGCAGTCACTAAATGCTCTCCATTCGTGCGATCCAGCACGAAGAAGAACCCGTTGCGGCTGGCCTGCGCGAGGAGCTTGCGTTTCTTGCCTTGGAATTCCGCATCGAAAAGAACCGGCGTCTCGACGGCATCCCAGTCGTGCACGTCGTGCGGCGACGGCTGAAAGTACCAGACGAGCTTGCCGGTGTCCGGATTGAGCGCCACGATCGAGCAGGTGTAGAGATTGTCGCCCGGGCGCCCGTCGCCGACGAGCACCGGGTTGGGATTGCCCGTTCCCCAATAAAGCAGATTGAGTCCGGGATCGTAAGTGCCCGTCATCCAAGTCATGCCGCCGCCGTGCAGGATGGCGTCGCTGTCCTTGGGCCAAGTTTCGGAGCCGGGCTGGCCAGGATCAGGTTCGGTGTTCCACCGCCAGTGCATCGCACCTGTTTCCGGATCAAGAGATTCAAGATAGCCACGAAGGTCCGTCACGTCACCGGAAACGCCAACGATCACGTGATCGCGGATGACCAACGGCGCCATCGTCGAGAAATAGCCGAGCTTTGGATCGGCAAGCTCGACACTCCAGCGCACGCTGCCGTCTTTCGCGTCGAGGCAAACCAAGTGCGCGTCGGGCGTCGTGAAGTAGAGCCAATTCTTGTACATAGCCACGCCGCGATTGCCGATGTGGTCGCCTTCGGAATGGCGCTCGTAATGCCAAATCAATCGGCCAAAGCGGGCATCCACCGCCCAAACATTGTCGGGGACCGTGAAGTAGAGAACGCCGTTTACTTCGAGAGGCGTTGATTTGATGCCCGCGCTATGCGTCCGAAAAATCCAGGCAAGCGTGAGAGAGCCAATGTTTTCGGAGTTTATTTGATCGAGCGTGCTGTAGCGTGCGCCGGAATAATCTCCGTTGTACGTCGGCCAGGTATCGGTGGGCGACTTCAGTAGCGCGGCAGGGTCGAGCCCTTGCGCCAAGGCGCTCCGCAGGCATAGCGTGAGCACGAAGAACAGGAGTGCCGCTTTGCAACAGCCTCGCTTCGCGACTCGATGAACGGCTTCGTTCCTCATGAGGCCATTCTTGTGGCCTCGCGTGCGGCCATTCTTTCCGCCCAGCCGAAAAAGCATGCAGGCTCCTATTATTCTGTCTACGGACAGTGTTTTCGCTATTTCAAACTTTCCAGATACGCGAAAAGATCGTGAACATCCGCCTGGGTGAGCTTGCCGAGCAACTGCTGGTGGGCCGCCAAAGGATCCTGAAGCTCCACTTTCACTCGGTCGCGGGAGAAAGATCGATACCATCCCGACGCGCCGCGCAAGGCAACCTCAAAATCGTCGATGTGCGCCAGCGTCCCCTCGATTTGCTCGCCAGAGGCCAGCGTCACGGTGACAGTAGAGCGCGAGTCCTCGGGATACAGCATTCGCGCCTCGAGGTCAATGGGAGAGTACTTGCGAACGGCAGCGCTCATGTCGCCTGCCGGCGTATGGCACTTGTTGCAGCCGCCGGCCCCGCCGAAATACGCTTTTCCAGCTTCGACATTTCCTGTGAGCAGCTTCTCAACGGGATATCCACGCGGAATGTCCGCTGAATTCAAGGCTTCGGCGGCGCGCGCATGCAAATAAGCTGCGAGGTCGCTCACTTGCTGATCCGTCAAAGGCACCGCCGGCATTCCCTTGTCTGGCCGGCCATGGCGAATCACCTCGCCAATCAGATCACCTTTCACGTCATGCGCCACAAGCGGTGAGCGCACGAGGTCGGGACCGCGCCCGCCAGTAGCGTCCGCACCGTGACAGAATCCGCAGGTTTGCTCGAACAGTTTGTGGCCGCGCTCGATGGCCGGATCCTGCGGAGCGGCCTGCGACGAAGCCGAGGAGTTCGCAATCGCAACGAAAGAAACGATCAGCACTGAAAGCAATAGACTTTTTGCAACGAGAATCAAGAAGCGCCCCCAGGCTCGCAAGTCGGCAACACTCACCCCGCAGCGCGTGGATTCTAGCATCGCCTCTCGCAAGCTGCACTCATCGCGAACGGGAATCCGTGTCGCGATCGGGAGTTAGAAGCTAGGGCGCCCCGATTCGCTGCGCCAAATCGGGCGCTAGTTGCTGGAAATGGCGCACATTGAACGTGTAGATTCGCTCGCACTCCGCTTCTCGCGCGCAACGTAGGTGTATGGCGTCGTAAATTCGGCCCCCGATCCATCCTCGATCAGCGCATTCCCGAATGGTTTCTATATACATTTGCGGAGTGACGGTGATGAGTTGAAAATGAGGTAAGATTTCTTCCGTTAGCATTTTGATTGCTTCCGAAGGGTAGACGGCGGGGCGGAACGGCGTGCCTGTAAGAACTGCGTAAACTTCGGAAAGGCCGTGGCCAGTTGCCCAACCTTCGACTTTCCCGTCTTGAGCCAATGCCAGCCCTGCGGCGGCTTGGTTGTGGTGCACATGATCTCTAACGGAGGCCGCCACAAAAATTGTGGTGTCGAAGTAGACCTTCATAGGCCCAATAGTTGTTTGATTCGCTCTTCCCGCATGTCATCTATCAAGTTGTCCCAATCAAAGCCTTCGGGCAATTTGCCTAAATGTACCCAATGTCCGTTCACTTTTATCATTGAAGGCTGCTGGTCTACAGGCTTAAGAAGCACCCCTTCTGGCCGCTCCTCAATCTCCAGGTCGCTGCCCTGGCGCAGGCGGAGGCGGTCCCGCACAGGCTTTGGAAGGACAATCCTGCCCGCTTTATCAATTTTAACGTTCATGCCATTTATAATGGCACATACCATGTCAAATGGCAATGCCTACTTAATCTAATGAAATGAGCGCTTTAGCGGCCGTCTCCCATATCGTTCATGGAACTCAGAGCTGCGGGCTTATCCAAGGAATCGGTAGCCGCGACGCCAGTGATGAGTCGCGCGCCCCGGCTAAAGGTCAAATACTCGAAGCCCCACTGCACAAAGACCAGGACTCGGCTCTGAAACTCCACGATGTACATCAAGTGGATAAACAGCCAAGCGAGCCAGGCAAACAGCCCTGAAAGGTGGAGGCCGAAAATGTTTGCCACGGCGGCAGCTCTGCCGATGACCGCCATGTCGCCCTTATCAAAATAATGAAAGGGCTTGATGTCCTTCTTCCCTTCCAAACGCGCGCGAATGGCTTTGGCCGCGTAGGCTCCGCCTTGAATGGCCAACTGCGCGACACCGGGGTGTGGTTTTCCGTTCTTCTCGAAGGAGAGCGCCAGATCGCCCACGATGAAAATATCGGGATAGCCGGGAACGGTGAGGTCCGGCGCGACTTTGATGCGCCCGCTGTGGTCCGTCTCCGCTTTGGTGCGCTCGGCGAGTTTTCTGCCGAACTCATTGGCTGTTACGCCGCCGGCCCACAGCACGGTTTTTGCGGGCCGGCTCTTCGACTCTTCGCCGGATTTGTAGGTAACGCCCCTGGCGTCGATGGAGCTCACCATCACGCCTTTGCTGACTTGCACCCCGAGCCGCGAAACGAGTTTCTCCGCTTTCGCCGAGAGATCCTCTGGATAAGCAGCGAGCACGCGCGGCCCGCCCTCCATCAGAATGATCCGCGCCTCACGCGGATTGATGTGTCGAAAATCGTTCTTCAGAGTTTCGTTGGCAATTTCCGCAAGCGCGCCGGCAAGCTCTAGTCCGGTAGCTCCGGCGCCGACAATAACGAATGTCAGCCACGCGCGTGCCTCTTCCTCGCTGGCTGAGCGTTCCGCGCGTTCAAAGGCATAGAGTATCTTGTGCCGAATAGCCGTAGCTTCTTCGACGGATTTGAGACTCGGCGCCCATTCTCGCCAACTGTCATTGCCGTAGTAAGAAGTCTGAGAGCCGGTGGCCACTATCAGCGAGTCGTAGGCGTAAACGCCGCCGTCGCGCAAAATGACGCGCTTCGCGACCGGGTCAATATCCGCCGCTTCGCCGAGCAAGACCTGCGCATTTTTCTGCTTGCTCAAAACGCCGCGCAACGGCGCCGCAATTTCCCCGGGCGACAGCGAGCCCGTGGCCACCTGATAAAGCAATGGCTGAAACAAGTGAAAGTTGCGCCGGTCGATCAGCGTGATCTCGACCGGCACATTCTTGAGCTTTTGCGTGGCGTTCAGGCCGCCGAACCCGCCGCCAAGAATCACTACACGGTGCCGCTGGTCCATGCCGCTCGCTCCACCTTACACAACCTCGATACAACTACTATCATCTCATCTACGTTGATTTGCGCAATTTAGACGCGCTGCCAGCGCATGAAGATGCAGAGAAAGTTCATTTCCGCTGGGCTTGTTTGAACGACCGCCGCATGCGCCTTCAACCTCCGGCTCGGACAAGTTGGCGCACACCATCTCTTTGCTTTAGCACGATATGAGAGAAAAAACGATTTCCAATCCGCAGACCCGCGAACAGATGGAGCGCAATACGTTGCGACTTCTCTGTTCCGTTCTGGTGAAACCCGGCACCCGGCTGGAAATCTGCCGCTTGTTGCATCCCCACGATTTTCTGGATCCCCTGCGAAAAGCTGTCTTTGAAGAAGTACTGGCTGCGGGCGTAATCAGCTCGAGACAGTTGCGCGCATCGCTCCCCACCCGGATGATTAGCCGTGGATTCCCTGGCTTCGATTTGGATAAACTACTCGCGCCAAAACTCGCGAGCGAAGCGGAAATCGAGCAGTTGTTCGAGAGCACTCTGCGCCTGCTGAAACTCGATGGAGCAAACGATCCTGCTCCTTTCGCGCCCGAGGCCGATGCCCAAGACTAGCTATCGTGTTTTGACCCTTGCAGAAGCGCTAGGACTCGCTGGATTCATTGCCTGGTACATCTGGCAACTGCAAAGCGCGCGGCCCAATTCCTGGATCGTCTTTCCGATATGGCTTCTCGCGAGCATCGCCTTGCATCGCGACACTCCCAAAACGCTCGGCTGGCGCGCCGACAATCTTTGGCCCGCGACACGCCAGGGGCTGCCGATTCTTGCCGCGTTTCTCATCGCTGTCCTCGCGGCTGCAGTATGGTTTGGAGCCTTCCATCGATTGACATTCCATTTGTCTGAGACGAAACGCTTCTTCGGTTATTTCGCATTTTGTCTGCTGCAACAAGTTGCGCTGAATTCTTATCTCACGAACCGTCTACTCTATGCACTGGAAGAGCCGGGCGTAGCTGCGCTGATCGCCGGCATAATTTTTGCCGCGCTCCATTGGCCAAATCCAGTTCTCGTGCCATTGACTTTCGTTGGCGGCATGGCCATGAGCTGGCTCTTCGCGCGCGAACGCAACATTATCCCGCTAACGGTCGGGCAAGCCATCCTGGGCACGCTTGTATGGTGGGCTTTTCCCGTGGCCTGGCATCATGGAATGCGCGTGGGCCCCGGTTACTACACATTTCATCCGTGAAAAATCAGTGCAAGGATTTGCCGCTCCAGCAGATGACGCTCGCAAACGGTTCCCCGGCAGGGCCCGAAAACTCCGCTCTCGTCGCGAGACTACAGATTCAAATGTTCGTATTTCCCTGCCGTCCTACGCAAACTTGCCGCACCCCGCTGTGAATTCGCCGTCTTCTCCCAAACACCCGGGATAATCAACGAACATTTCGGGCAAGCGCCGTTTATAAGCCGATTTTCAAGCACATCATGCCACGACCGCCGAATCAGCAGTTCGCCGCACTCAGGGCAATTTGTGTTCGCCGCGTCGCTAAAAATATTTCCCTCGTACACGTAACGGAGGCCAGTTTCCAGCGCAATCTCTCGCGCGCGATGAAGTGTCTCCGGCGGCGTGCGCGGTTTGTCCTGCAGCTTGAAGTCCGGATGGAACGCCGTGAAATGCAGCGGCACATTCGGCCCAAGATGCGTCAAGATCCATTCAGAAAGCTTCCGCGTCTCCGCAGGATCATCGTTCAACGTCGGAATCATCAGATTCGTAATCTCAAACCACACGCCCGTTTCCTTCTTCAACCATCGCAGCGTTTCCAGCACCGGCTGCAAGTGCGTCAATGTAGTCTTCCCGTAGAAACCCTCCGTGAATGCCTTTAAATCGATGTTGGCCGCGTCGATGTGGTCATAAATCTCGTGAAAAGCCTCGTAAGTGATGTAGCCATTCGAGACCATCACCGTTTTCAATCCGTACTCCTTCGCCGCCTTGCAAATATCGATCACATATTCGCCCCAAATCGTCGGCTCGTTATACGTAAAGGCCAGCGAATCGCACCCATGCTCCAGCGCGAGCAAAGGCACATCTTCCGGCGCTAGGGCCTGCGACCGAACTTGATCCTGCCGCGACTTCGAAATGTCCCAGTTCTGGCAAAAAAAACACCCCATGTTGCAGCCCGCGGTGCCCATACTGAACACGCGCGTCCCCGGCAAAAAATGGTTCAGCGGTTTTTTCTCGATGGGATCAACTTGCAGCGCCGCAGGCGCGCCATAGCCCAAGCTATAAAGCTTCCCGCCCTGATTCACGCGGATAAAGCAAAATCCCGATTGTCCGGAATGGATGTGGCAATGCCGAGGGCAAAGATAGCAGTGCACGCGGCCGCCAGCCTCCGCCTCCCACCAGCGCGCCTCATGCAACTGCTCCGTCTTCTGGAGGATCTTCAACTCACTCACAAGCGGATCCTCCTTCCAACTAAATTATACGCCTGCACGCGCCTGGCATCGGACTTTTGCGACTCGGTGGGGTTGCTACAGGAGAACAAGTTTCAAGCGTGGCGCCGGACCTGCCTCTGCACGCGCCGCCGTTCCGCGGCCCAATCCACAAAATTCATCATGTTCGACCGGTATTTCCACGACAACCGGAAAAATTTTCGCGCATCCAGGTTCGCCGCTTCCGTGCCAATAAACGTCTCAAATCGCCACCGCAAGTAAGGGCTCTTCCACGGCTTGAATCGATACCCGCGCGCAACGTTCCAGTAGTACCACAGTGTCTTCAACATCGTTCTTACACGGGCAATTCGCCCGCTCCCACGCTTTCTTCGCCTTAACTATCTATCCGCCGCCCAATGGCGCCGACAAATGCTCGTGCACCAGCACCCATCCTGATGCGCGCCTCTCCCATATTCCCGTATAGCGAATCTCTATTTCTACATCTTTACCGTCTTTTGTTTTTTCGGATAAATGCATGGGCACCGTAGTCCACGCCACGCTCCCATGCCGGCTGACTCTCAAATCCTTCCCCGCGCTCAGCGTTCCGCTCACCATATTATCGAAAAATTCCTTCTGCACCCCTTCGCGGTATTCCTTCCAACTGTGATATGCAAATGGCGCTACATCATAAAACACCAACCCGTTTTCCTGTGCGTAGAAGCGGGCCGGAGCATCCGCGTTGCCCGTGCTCCACGCCGCGCAATACGCATCAATCAATTTGCGAAACGTAGCGTCATCGCTCGCCTTTTGCTCCGCCCGCGCCCCAACAAACGTCAGCAACCCTCCCGCCAGCGCCAGTGCGACATAGAGAAGCCAGCGCCAACGTTCTCCACGTCTGGTGTTTATGTTTTCCAGTTGCAAGACCATCTCCGTTCGCCGCGAGAGCTCCTCGGCACAGGGGTTGAGAAGCGCCACTCTCAGTTGCGCATACGCTACGGTGATTCACTCCTTTTTGCAACAGGAACCTAGTACTCGCGGCTGGGTATCCTTTCCCTCGGTTTTTCGCCGACGCCAGCCGCCATTGGCCGGTAAATCCAGCCCATCCGCCGAAAAGCAAATGCGCCATTCCAAGCCGCCCCCTAATCTCGCTCGTGGGCGGACAAATCGCCCGATGCGGAGGGGAGCATGGCCACAAAGCAAGCGGCTGGAGATAAACACAGGGGCTTTTTGGCAGGAATCCTGGTAACCGTCGGAGCCGCCGCACTCCTCGCCGATCTCGCCTTTCTGGCGCAGCCGCTCGCCCATCTTTTCGAGTCCGCGAAATCCGGCCTCTTTGGCTTCGTCCCCGCCCTCGGCCTGTCCGCCTTAAACGCAACTCGCGCAGTCGCCCTCCATCAGGTCGACTACTTCTCTCTTGTCTCTCGTATCTTGGTATTATTCTCCGCGTTGGTCGCTGTCGGGGTGGGCACGGCTCTCTGGAATAGCCGGCAGCCTCTCGAGACGACACAGGGCCGCAACAATCTGCCACGCTCCGTTGAAGGAGATCGCTGATGGATCAAAACGATCCGCAACCATCAAGACGTCCCACGGTCATGCTCGCCGGCGACTTTCGCTGGGGGCTCGTCTGGGGCTTCGTCATCCTCTCGATCGGCGTCGCCCTGCTTCTCGACCACATGGGCTTTCTACCCTTTGACCAGGTCTACCGCTTCTGGCCCTTGCTCCTCGTGCTTGCCGGCCTCATGAATCTCTTCAACCAGTCCGGCCGCGCTTTCGGTTTCCTTCTGATTCTCGCGGGCGTCCTACTCGAACTTAATAAATTTGGTGTCATCCATCTGAGCTTTGCCGACATCTGGCCCTTGGCGATCATCGCGGTTGGCGTGCTTTTGATCTGGGGTTCCCTCGAGACGCGCGGCGTGATTCGTAGAAAGGTCAAGATGGACTGGACGGCTCCAGGTGCTGCGGAAACTTTCCGCCAACGCATCATGGAGGCCACCACCGAAACGGACACCACCATCAACGCCGTCGCTATCTTTGGCGGCTGCGAACGCCGCTACACGGGGCAGCATTTCCGCGGCGGCAAAGCCACCTCCATCTTTGGTGGAATCGAAATCGACTTCCGCGATGCGGACATCGACGACGAGGCGGTTCTCGAAGTGAGTTGTATTTTTGGCGGCGTGGAACTCCGCGTCCCGGAAACCTGGTACGTCCATTCCCGCAGCTTGCCCGTCTTCGGCGGATTCGAGGACAAGACCCGCCAGCCCAAAGTCGATCCACCCGCGGGTACAAAGAGAAAAACTCTTATCGTTACGGGCGTCGTCGTTTTCGGAGGCGTGGAGATCGGCAACTAAGCGGTCTTTATGCATCCACTTCTCACACCGATCAATCGCTTCGGCCTCTACCTTCTCGCTTGGGTCCCGTTGGCCGGCATCCTGATTTATCTCATGGCCGTGCCCGGAAAGCTGGGCTGGCTGGACGCCGCCGTGCTCATGGTTCCCCTATGTCTCGTCTACCAGTTCGTTTGCCTTTCCGCCTGGTATTCCTGCAAAGCCGCCCCCATTCAAAAGAGCACTGCTCAGCGCCTCTGGCTAACACACGTACTCGCCGCCGCGGTTCTCAGCCTCTTGTGGGTTCTGCTGGCGCGGCTTCTGGCCTACGGCCTCTCGCAACTGCCCGACTTCCAGGGACTCGACCAGCGCTTCTCCTCTCAACTCTCCGTCCTCTTCGGTGCCGGTTTCCTGCTTTATCTTCTCGCGGTCGCTTCTCACTACGTCATCCTGGCCATCGAGGACTCGAATAAGGCCGAAATCCGCGTCCAAGAAACCAGCATCCTCGCGCGAGATGCGGAATTGAAAGCGCTGAAAGCCCAGGTCAATCCCCATTTTCTATTCAATAGCCTGAATTCCATCAGCGCACTCACCAGCGTCGACCCCGCGAAGGCTCGCGAAATGTGCATCCTGCTGGCCGAGTTTCTCCGCATGACGCTGGGGCTCGGCGAAAGAGCCAGCGTGCCTCTCTTCGAGGAGCTCGCTATGCTCCATCGCTATCTTGCGATCGAGAAAGTGCGATTCGGCGCGCGCTTGCAGCTCGAAGAAGACCTTCAGCCGCTATCCAAATCCGCGCACTTGCCCCCGCTGCTGTTGCAGCCGCTCGTCGAAAATGCCGTGACTCATGGGATCGCCAATCTCCCGGATGGCGGCCTGGTCCGCATCTCCGGCCAAAGTCAGAATGGCCGCGTCTCGCTGGCGATTGAGAACACTTTCGATCCTGATTCGACCCCCATGCGCAAAAGCGGCCTTGGACTAAAGAACGTCCGCGACCGGCTGGACGCGCGCTATGGCAAGGACGCCAACATGCGCGTCAGCGCCGAAAACGGAATATTTCGCGTGGATTTGTCCTTCCCCGCGAGTCCCGAAGAGGTAAAAACTTGAGCAAATCGCCAGAAAAGAAAATCAACGCGCTTATCGTTGACGATGAAGACCTGGCGCGCCTCGTCCTTCGCGAGCTGATTCAATCGCGTCCAGACATCACCGTCGTCGCCGAGTGCGCAAATGGCTTTGAAGCGGTCAAGGCCGTCGCCGAACACAAACCCGACCTGATTTTCTTGGATGTCCAGATGCCCAAGCTCTCCGGATTCGATGTGCTGGAACTCATCGGCACAGACACGCCGGTCATCTTCGTCACCGCCTACGACCAGTACGCCATGCGCGCCTTCGAAGTCCACGCCGTCGACTATCTTTTAAAACCGATCGGCCGCGAGCGCTTCGACGCGGCTCTCGAACGCGCCAAATCCCGCCTGGGCGAAAAAATGCCCCCGCCGCCCGAACTAGCCGCCGCCGCTCGGCCGCCTAAGCAGTTCCTGGACCGCATCGTCGTCCGCGACGGCACTCGCGTCACTTTAATCCCCGTCGCAAAACTCGACTACGCGGAAGCCCAGGACGACTACGTAGCTCTGGCCAGCGAAGGCAAAAAGCACCTCAAGCAGCAAACGATTGTCAGCCTCGAGTCATGCCTCGACCCCGAGCGCTTCGTCCGCGTCCACCGCTCCTACATCGTCAACTTCGAGCGTGTCGTGCGCATCGAGCCCTACGGTAAAGACAGCCGTCTTGCCATCCTCGCCGACGGCACGCGCCTCCCCGTCAGTCGCGCCGGCTACGCCCGCCTAAAATCCCTCCTCGACCAGCGCTCCTAACCGCCGCCCTATAACTCCTAATCCTTCTGGCGGATAAAGGTTCGACTTGACGGCTGTGTACTTGCAACGACCTACGGAAACCTCTTCCAAAGAGTTTTCGGCGGGGCCTGGAGGGAGTCAAAAACCCGATCCGATCTAAGAACCACATCCCGTCGCAGAGCAGAAGTTTCACTACCCACTCTTCTGGTCACCGCGTTTACCAGATTGGGATGAGTTCTGCATGTCGCCTCTTGGCGACACAACGATCTATGAAAACGGGATCGAGTTTACTAACCTTTGCTACGACGTGTGGTCCAGAGGTCGTCAGCCTTACTGGTGCTTTAGAGCCCGTGGATGAGTTTGACCCGGGACGCGCCTTGGCACAACGGACTGTAGCCTCCTCGTGAGAGGAGAGCACGAGAGGGAGAATCATTCAATCGGCGCGTCCTGGATCGCACGTCACAGGAGGTTTGACCATGGACGTGCTGCATCCGAGATGTTGCGGGCTAGATGTACATAAGAACTCGATTTCTGCTTGCATTTTGGTACAGGAAGCGGGGCGAGTGCAGAAACATCAACGTCGTTTTGGTGCGATGACCCAAGACCTGCAGGAGCTCGCAAATTGGTTCAGGCAGTTCGAGGCGACGCAGGGAGCGATGGAGTCCAGCGGCGTTTATTGGAAACCGGTCTGGAACATTTTAGAGGGACAATTCACCATTGTTCTGGTGAATGCACAGCACATCAAGAATGTGCCAGGTCGCAAGACCGACCAGAAAGATGCGGAATGGATTGCGCAGTTGCTGCAACACGGTCTCCAGCGACCTAGCTACGTGCCCTGTGAGGTCATTCGCGATTTGCGAGACCTCACGAGAATGCGGACGAGTGTATCGCAAGAAGCTTCGCGTATCAGCAGCCGAGTTCAGAAGGTGCTTGAGGATGCAAATGTGAAACTGGCGAGCGTGGCCACGAACACACTCGGGAAGAGTGGACGGGCCATGCTGGAAGAAATCATCGCCGGTCAAAATGATCCGGAGTACCTCGCGTCCCTCGCCTTAGGGCATCTCCATGCCAAGGCCCCGCAATTGAGACTTGCCCTGGACGGAAAGATCCGTCCACATCACCGCTTTCTGCTCCGGCGCTTACTTGATCAATTGCGTTTTGTCGAGCACGAGATCGTGTTGCTGGATGAACGTTTGGAAGAGATCGGGCGAGAACGGCCGGAGCTGTCACAAGCCGTGGCTCGGTGGGACACAATACCGGGCATCGATCGAGTCGCAGGATGGACTCTTCTAGCCGAAGTAGGTAACACCATGGCGCAGTTTCCGACGGCTGAACAGTTGGCCAGTTGGGCTGCCCTGTGCCCAGGTAACCACGAAAGTGCCGGCAAACGCTTGGGCGGTACAACGCGCAAAGGTAGTCCGTGGTTGCGTCGCATGGCATGTCAATGTGCCTGGGCTGCAGCGCGAACCAAGAACACCTACCTGTCGGCGCAATTCCGACGAGTGGCGGCCAGACGTGGCAGCAAGAGGGCGATCATCGCGGTGGCACACAGCATTGTAATCATTGGCTACTACCTGCAAAAGAACCAGCGCAACTACGAAGATCTCGGTGGAGATTACTTCGATCGCATAGAGTCTGACGGTTTGAAGCGATACTTCGTCAGACGACTCGAGAAACTAGGGCACAAGGTGACTCTAGTGCCGATCAAAGCCGCTTAATTGTTTTCGAGGGAGAAGGCCGGTCTCCGCGGGATGCATTAAGCTCCCAAGGATCGACGCGCTCGTGGCGCAAAAAAAAGGAGACCGGCTATGAAGAAGATTAGCACTGTACAGATATTCGAGAGCGAGATTTTCAAGGAGCGAAGGCTAACGATCGGTCTGGATCTTGGGGATCGCTGGTCGTGCTACTGCATTTTGGATGAAGCGGGCGAAATCCTTCTGGAACAGAAAGTGGCCACGACACCGGAAGCGATGAAACAAGCATTTGCAAAGATACCGCGGAGTCTCATGGCCCTGGAGACAGGGACCCATTCCCCGTGGGTCAGCCGGCTATTAACGGAGCTGGGATACAAAGTAATCGTGGCGCACGCGCAAAAGGTGCAATTGATCACCAAGAGCAGTCGAAAAGACGATCGCCACGATGCGCGGACCCTGGCACGGCTGGCGCGCATCGATCCCGAGCTGTTGGGGCCGGTGCGGCATCGCAGCGCGCAAGCACAAATTCATCTGACGGTGATCCGGGCACGGGCGGAATTGTTGAGTGTACGAACTGCCCTGGTGAATGCGGCGCGCGGGTTGGCGAAGTCTTATGGGCAACGGCTGCCGAAGTGTGGCACGCAGCAAGTGAGCCGGGAGCTGGGCGCGGGATTGCCCGCGGAGTTGCGCGAAGTTCTGGAGCCGCTGCTCAAAGAAATCGAATCACTGAACGAGCGCATCGAGGAATACGACGCGCGGATGGAGAAAATCGCCAAGGAGAGCTACCCGCAAGTCGCACTGCTCCAACAGGTGAAGGGGGTAGGAACGCAGATCGCGCTGACGTATATCCTGACCCTGGAAGATCCGCATCGGTTCCCGAAGAGTCGCGAGGTCGGCTGTTTTCTGGGGTTGCACCCGGGCGCAGGGACTCCGGGGAGAGCCAGCCGGAGATGCACATCAGTAAAGAAGGAGACCGTTATTTGCGGACCATGCTGGTGCAGGGGGCGCACTACATCCTGGGCCCCTTTGGAGCAGACAGTGATCTGCGGCGTTGGGGGCTAAAACTTGCGGCGCGCGGAGGGAAAAGTGCCAAGAAGCGAGCGGTGGTTGCGGTGGCGAGAAAGCTGGCGGTACTGCTGCATAAGCTGTGGGTGAGTGGAGAGGTATACGAACCACTGCGCAATAGCCAGAAAGCGATGCGCGCGGTGGCCTAGAGTGAAGAGCTCCCCACAAACAGGGGATGCTAGGGCTCGATGGAATAGGAGATCGTCGTTGCTAGGCGATCCTGGTGCGAAATTTATCTGCGGAAAACTGGAAAAGACCGGAAGAAAGAAAAAGGAGCATACAAGAAAGAAGAGAGATTGTGTCCGAACAGCCGAGCTCAACCGCCGAGATCAGGTGACTGCGACTAAGTCCTGGCCCAAATTCCCTTCTAGCGAGGGGAAGAGAGGTCGATTATCAGGTAGCAGCACCTAATGAATCGAGTACACCCAAATTGCACCGAGCGACCATCGCTCAACAAAGAGTGCGGATGGAAGGGTGGCGACAGGAGCGGCTTGGCTCAAGGGCAGGAACTCACAGGGAGAAAGAGAAAAACAAAAACATCCTTACAGGAAAGGAAAAAAAGAAAAACATACTTGACACTCACCGGCCTTCTCATGGAAGGGCTTGAACGCATTCGAGGGGATTGCAGCTTAGTAGCGCCACTGAACATCGTCGGCGTCCGCGAGAACGCGGCGCCGGTCGGAACCGTCGGGCTTCATGAGCCAAAGGGCATACGACGGCGGCATGGGAACGTAAAGGACGATTTTGCCGGACGGAGACGGCACTGGGAGCCCGATCGTGTTGAGTGCTACCTGCACATATTCGCCAGTGGTGGTGTCGATTTTTGATGGCATCCAATCTGGGAGTCGGAAATAAAAGTACTTCCGGTCGGTAGACATCGCGAACCCGACCCAAGGATTTACCAACTTAGTGTCCGGGGAAAGTTTTTTTATTTCTGGGTTGGCAAGACTGGTCTCGCAGGCGGCGACTACGTTATGCCCGTAAGCGCTAGTGCCGCACGTGAAGAAGATACGCGACGCGTCGGGCGACCAGCCAATAAAATCGAAGGCCGTCGGGAGGTCACTGACATTGCCGTTGTGCTGCTTGTAGTCCTCCAAGCGGCTCGGATAGTGGGTCCATTGCGTGCGTGTTTTGGTGACGAACGAATAGGTATAGACGTTGCCGTCGTCAGCCCAAGCTGCAACGCTTCCGTCCGGCAAAAAGCGTATCGGCGCGCTACCCGGGAGATCGTTCGAGGCCTCGTACTTATGAGTATCCGGATAATAGACGACTCGGGATTCTTCCTTGGCAACGCCTTCGCGCTTGCTCTCGGCCGGATCGCCGAGAAAGTCCTCACCGAAAATAATCTTCCCATCGGGCGACACGTCCAAGGCGAAGAAGAAATCCGGGCAGAGATCGTCTTGGCACTTCGCATTGATGGTCGATTTGTGAATAACTTCGACTTTCTGCGTCGCCAGATCCAGAGTGTTGATGGTTTCGATGAGTGTGTCCCCTTTGGCCGTCGGAGGGCTATCGTCGTACACGAGCGTTTGCGATTTCGGAACCCAGAAGTAGTGCTCGATGGCGCCGGAATGAGTGATCTGCTTCTGATCGGAGCCGTCGATATTGGTAAACCATATGTCTTTTTTTCGCAGGAAAAAGATTCCCGAAGCGCCAGAGTCGTAGAGGGGAGACAGCACAGAAGTTGGTGGCGCGGCTGGCGCGGCGACGGGGGCGGGTGGCGGGGTTGGAGAAGAAAGAGCAGGCGCGGCCGGGGACGTTGCGCTGGCGAGTAGGGGCGCTGGCGGTGAAGAATGGGGTGCCGCGCTCCCCGAGGCCTTGCCGTGATTCATGGTGCTGAGAGCAACGTATCCGAGGCCACCGAAGATTCCGAGAAGCGCCGACGCCACGACTATTCCGAAGACTCGGCGGTACGGAGTCGCGGCGCGCGGAGAAGCACCCTGAATTGATGGCATTCGGGACTCCGTCGGGTGGGGCCGAAAGTAGGGACCTCCCGTGATGCAACTTTCTAAGCAGTATGCGACGTGAAGGAATGCCTGGCGCCCCATTGTCAGCGAGACGTGCTTAAGCGGTTATCTGGAGAACTGAGAAGACAAGAGAGAACGACCAAAACGCAATGCCAGCCTCTGGGGCAACTTCCTCTATCGCCGTTGGCGAGTCACACTACCCGCTTCACCCAAATCCGCGACGTCGCCGGCTTTCCCAAGTGCACCGTTCGCCCATCCGCCCGCAGCGTCATCGTCTCGTCATACTCTTTCTTCTGCACGCGCACCGTTTCCCCCGGCCGCAAATGCAGTCCATCCAGAAATTGCAGAAACTGCTCGTCTTTCTCGTAAACGCACAGTATTTCCGCCTCGTCGCTGGCGGCTAAATCCGAGAGCAGCACTGCTCCCTCTTTGCGAAGCTGCGCCACTCCTCCGCGAATCGGTACTCCGTGCGGGCAGCTCTTCTTCCCGCTGAATCGCTTCAGCAGCAGAGCCTCGACTTCCGGCGAAATCGCATGTTCCAGCCTCTCCGCTTCCGCGTGCGCCTTGGCCCAGGGCAATCCAATCACGTCCGTCAGCAGCATCTCTGCCAACTGGTGCCGCAGCGCCATCCGCTCCGCCACCTGCCTCCCCTTCCGCGTCAGGTCAATCCCGCCGTTCCGGTCAACCCGCACGAGCTCGTCCCTCGTCATCCGCTTCAACGCCGCAGTCACCGCCGGAGGGGTTACGCTCAATTCTTCCGCGAGCCGCGCGCTGATCGGCGTCTGGTCCTCCTCCAGCATTTCCCAAATCGCCTTGAGGTAGTCCTCTTGCGAAACGCTTGTTTTTTCTCGCCTCAAACCCGCTTCTCCTCGCCCGTCGCTTCCCGTCTCCTAAAGTCTTCTGCTGCCCGAACTCACGAATGCCCTACCGTTTGACGTTTCTCGCTTTACGACCGGTGTGCTCGCCGTTTCGCAGCCGGTGCGCCAGCTTTGCCACGCGCCTCTCAATGTCCTCGAAGATTCTCTGATAAAGCTCCGCATCCGCGCCATAAGGATCTTCGACGATCCAATCCTCCACGCGGGCAGGGTCGTCGAACGCGATTTCCTTCGGCCGGCCACTCATATTGACAATGATGTCCGCCGCCCGCAAGGCCTCGAAATGGATGGCCTTCGACTCCAACCCCGCCGCCGGATATCCATTTCTGACCAGAGTCTCGGTCGTCATCGCCTCGATCCGCCCGAGCGGGGTCAACCCGGCGCTCGACGGCTCAATAACGTCGCCCGCGAGCCGCGCAGCAATCGCCTCCGCCATCGGGCTACGGCACGCATTCCCCAAGCACATGAACAGCACCTTCGTTCTGTCACGTTTCGTTACCAATCCAATTCCTCCAAACCTCAATCTTACCGTGTTACCAATCTCACAGAGATGTTTGGCCGCAGCCAGCCACGCCTACCGCCAATCCTTTCAACGACTTGTGGATTATGCATTTTTTCATTGACTTTATAAGTCTAACTGTGGTACTCTTTGTCCAGAGAGAGTCTCATGTCTTGACTGCGGCAGATCATCTGCCGCTTTTTTTGTGCCTCGTTCGACGAATCGGGCCAAAGCCATGCCTTGCTGATCCCCTGTAGAATCAACACTTACAGAACTGTCTCAAAACAAATGACTTTAACATCTTCAGAATGAGTATTTACGCAAAACCTAGGGGGGAGGGCCAGTTATTGTTAACCAAGGTGGGACAGTCAGCCTCTTCCCCGTAGCGCGGTTTCGCGCTATGAATCCTGGCTGTCCCTTGAACCATCAACAATACTATCCCGCAATGGAGACTGGTCGCCCATCCCTAGCCGCGACCATATCGAGAAAGTGTCGATGCACAGTCGGATCGCTCGTTAGCTCCGGGTGAAACGTCGCGGCCAGGATATTGGCCTTCTGCACCAGCACCGGCTTGCCCCCATATTCAGCAAGCACTTCGACTCCCGGGCTCACGTTCTCAATGATAGGCGCCCGTATAAAAACCATCTCCATCGGCGCATCCTCCAGCTTGCACGGACCAAAAAACACATCGCTGGCCAGCTGACGCCCATAGCCGTTGCGCAGAACGGTCATGTCCAGCAAACCCAAGGAAGCCTGCGCAGGGTTCTTGACCTCTGTCGCAAGCAAAATCGCGCCGGCACAAGTCCCGAAAATGGCTCCGCCCTCGGCGGCAAATTGTTTCACTGCGTCGAACAGTCCTTCCTCCTGCAAAAACTGTAGCTGCGTAGTGCTCTCCCCTCCAGGCAAAATCACGCCGCCGCACCCCTCAAGGTCCGCCACCGTGCGCACCTCGAGTGTCTCGACGCCCAAACCGGCAAGCATCGCCGCATGCGCCTCAAAATCCCCCTGCACTGCCAGAATTCCAATTTTCACGGATTCCACTCCGTCGCCCTCACTTGTAGGGGTGGGGCTTGCCCCACCCTCTGTGGGGGTGAGGTTTGCCCCACCGTTTGTAGGGGCACGGCATGCCGTGCCCGTCTGCCCCGGTTTTGCAGTGGCCCAGCATGCCACGCCACTTCAAAGATGCCCAAATAATCTAAATCCAGCCGTCACCAGCCGCGCGTCGAGAGCATGTCTTTCTGCTCCAGCTGCCGCACATCAATCCCAGGCATCGCTTCGCCGAGCTCTTCATGCGCCTCAAGCACCGCCTTCGGATCATCGAAATGCGTAGTAGCTTTCACGACCGCCTTAGCCCGCGCTTCCGGATCGCTCGACTTGAAGATGCCCGACCCAACGAACACCGCTTCTGCCCCAAGCTTACGAACGAGCGCCGCATCCGCAGGCGTAGCGATTCCGCCCGCCGAAAAATTCGGTACAGGCAACTTTCCCGTCTTCGCGATCTGGCGAATCAATTCAATCGGCGCGCCGAGCTCTTTCGCTTCGCGCATCAATTCGTCGTCGCGCAGAGTCGTCAGCTTCTTCATCTGGCTAACAATGGTGCGCATGTGGCGAACGGCTTCGACAACGTTGCCGGAACCCGCCTCGCCTTTCGTGCGAATCATCGCCGCGCCTTCCGCGATGCGCCGCAGGGCTTCGCCAAGATTGCGTGCGCCGCAAACGAACGGCACACGAAAATCGTGCTTCCACACGTGATTCTCTTCGTCAGCGGGAGTCAGCACTTCGCTCTCATCGATAAAATCCACTTCGAGCGCTTGAAGCACTTCCGCTTCCACAAAGTGTCCGATGCGCACCTTGGCCATCACCGGGATCGTCACGGTTTTCATGATTTCGCGAATGATTTTGATCGAGGCCATCCGCGCGACGCCGCCTTCCTTGCGAATGTCCGACGGCACGCGCTCCAGCGCCATCACCGCGCAGGCGCCGGCGTTCTCCGCAATTTTGGCTTGCTCGGCGTTCGTCACGTCCATGATGACGCCGCCCTTGAGCATCTCCGCCAGGCCGACTTTCACGCGCCATTCGTTCGTCGAATTACCTGAATTGGCGCCCGAATTGCCGCCCCCGTTGCCGCTGCCATTTACTTTTTTCGCTTCCATGTCACTTCTCCTCTCGCTCCGAATCTCTCAAACTTATTTTCACTGCCAAAGTCTTACGCGGTTCGCGCTTCTGGCGCAGCCGCTTGTTTCTGTCCAATCACCACAAATCGTCCCGTGCCCCGCGCCAGCAATTCGCCGGCGCCATTGCGGATCTCGCCCGCAAGAAACAAATTCCTCCCTTTTGCATCCGTCTCGAATCCTTCGACAATAATTTCTTCGTCCACTTTCACAGGCTTCAAATACTGCACCGTCAGTTCCGCTGTCACCGCCCGAACATCGCGAAAGCGGCAAACCTTGCCCATGGCTTCATCCAGCAGCGTGGCGATAATTCCGCCGTGTCCCATCCCGCCGCCCCCTTGATACCTCTCGCCCAAAATAAATCGCCCGACAATTTTTCGATTGGCGTTGTCTTGCACAAACGTCAGCTTCATTCCGGCATCGTTCGCGCCGCCGCATCCAAAACATTTGTTCGCCGGGTTCGGCGCCAACGTAATCGTGTCGGTCAATTTCAGCCAGCCTCTCTGGTTTTTCTTTGCTTCTTTACTTCTTTACTTCCTTACGTCGTTCCTTCTTCTTTTCACACCAGGGCCACGCGGCTTCGTTCCGCTCGGCGAACTCCGCGCTGCCGCTTGCGCATCTCGATGCGCAGGATATCCGCAAGTGTCGCGACGCCGCGAGCGATTTGCTTCTCATCGAGTCCCGCATAGCCGAGCCGCAGCGTGTTGGGCAGCGGATTCTGCACGTAGAAATACCGTCCCGGAGCAAACAGAACGCCGCGCTCTTTCGCGTGGATCAGAAGCTCGCTGGCGTCAAAGCCCGGCGGCAACTCCACCCACAAACACATTCCACCTTCCGGACGCGTCCAGCGCGTGCCTTCGGGCATGTGCTTGCGCAGCGCTTCGTCCGCAGCCACCAAGCGCGACGCATAAACCTTGCGCATCTTCGCGACGTGTTTGGTAAATAATCCGCGGCGCAAGAATTCCGCAAGCGTTGCTTGCGCGAGTTGGTCGGTGTGCAGATCGGTGGTCTGCTTGACGGTGCGCAGGCGCTCGATGGCCGCCGCGGGAGCAACAATCCAGCCTACGCGCAAGCCTGGAAAGGCCACCTTCGAGAAGCTATCGATGTGAATCACGATGTTCGCGCGATCCAGCTGCTTCAGAGAAGGCACTCGCTCTTCGCGCGCATGGAGTCGCGCGTAAATATGGTCTTCCACGACGGGCACTTGATGGCGTCCCGCAAGCTCCAAAACCTTGCGACGCGACGCCAGCGGCATCGAGATACCTGTAGGGTTCTGAAAGGCGGGCGTGAGGACAATCAGCTTCACACGATTCGCGGCGAGCGTGGTTTCGAGCGCTTCGAGATCGGTGCCGAGGGCGCCGCCGGGTTCGGGACGCGTTTGCACCGGCACGCCAAGACAGCGAGCGCGCGCGCCGTGGAAAATTGCCATCACGCCAGGATAAGTAGGATTCTCGAGAATCACCGAATCGCCGGGCCGGACAAAAGCCTTGCTGATAATGTCCAGCGATTGCTGGCAACCGTCCGTAACAAGAAGATTTTCGTCCTTGGCGGGGATTCCATCGTTGCGGAGAAGCTCCAGCAGAGCCTCTTTCAGCGGGCCATAGCCGTC
Source organism: uncultured Acidobacteriota bacterium (assembly GCA_963843265.1). Taxonomy (GTDB): domain Bacteria; phylum Acidobacteriota; class Terriglobia; order Acidiferrales; family UBA7541; genus Acidiferrum. The sequence goes on from CAWJJR010000027.1 coordinate 187,167, forward strand.
CGAAGGGCCAAGATTTAGAACATCAGTGGCTTCGCGGCGCAGAACGGCGTTCACGCACGTCTGCAATTCGTCGACGGGGAAATATTCTTCGGCGGGGCGGGCCATTACGAAGGACAGCGAGTTTTCCGGGGCGCTTGCGGTCAAGCGGCTGAGCGCTTCTTCGCCGCGTTCATCCGCGAACAGGAGCTCCCAGCGAATACCTGCGCCGCCATTTAGCACGGGCGGAGGCGGCGGAGTGAGTTTCAGGCCGTTTCCATTGCCCTTGACATAGGTTCCGCGGCCGACGTGACCCTGGATGAGGCCTTCGGATTCGAGCTCAGCGTAGGCGTTCGCCACCGTGGTGCGGTGGACGCCAAGCATGGTGGCGAGTTCGCGGCTGGCGGGAATGCGGTCGCCGGGGCGCAAATCGCCCGCGTGGACGAGGGAGCGCAGCTGGTCGCGAAGCTGGACGTAGAGCGGGACGTGGCTTTCAGGCTGGAGGTGCAGTGGCAACATTGTCTCTCACCCTTGGTCAATTTTACATGAAATTGGACTGTTGCAAGAGCCAATTTGTCTACCGCCCTTTTGGCAGGAAGCGTGCGAAAAGCGGAGTGGTCGATCGTCGCCAGATACAGAGACGTGGCAATTGCTGAGAAAGCGGCAGCAGGTCTGCCGCACTCCAAATCGCTGGGCTGCAATATTCTGCGGGACTCGTTCGTCGGGGAACGGGCGTGCTTTAATCGGGGTTGGGTTCGTAGCCAAGGCGGCCATTTTTTTCGCCGGCGGTCAGGCTGCGGATGCAGAGTTTGGTCAGGTCCTTTTCATCGCATTGATAGATTTCCATCATGGGCAGGTCCTCTTCCTGGACTTCGTATTCGCCTGCCTGCATGTCTTCGGAGTCGTCGTCCGAAGCGGCGGCGACTGGACTGCCGGGCCGTGCGCGAATGCGAAATTGGCCGGAAGAAGGCTCATAGTTTGCGTAGCTGAAGCAGTGCCCGATGCACGCGCGGTCCACGAAATGTCCGATAAAAGAAACGCGCGAGTCTAGCGGGGCCCAAATGGTGGACAGTACTCTGGTTCCGAAAGGGAGTGGAGCGACAAGGCGTTCGACTTGGGATTCCATGCGGTTCAATTTGGCGGTGTCTTGGTACAGGAAGGTGAAGAAAACGATGGCACACGCCCCGAAGCCTGCCAGGTGCCACTTTCTCGGCTTGAGGCAGCCCAGGAGCCAAAGACCGAAGATAGCGGTGATCATCGTCAGACGAGAGGCAAGCAGGCCAATCCAACCGCCGGTAATGGAGGGACGCAAATTTTCGGGTAGGAGGGCTACTGCAACGATCGCGATGAAGTACAACTCCGCCGGAAGACGCAACGATGGCAAGAAGGACTTGTCGCGCCGCCGGGTAATCACTTCCAGGAGAATGCAGAGCACGGCGAAGATTAGTACGGCCAAGCCAAGCGTGGCATAGCGCCGGCCGTAGAGCGAGAGCTGGTCGGCGCCGTTCATCAAATAAAAAGGATCATGCGCCCAATCAACGGGAAAGCGAGTCTGATGCGCCAGATACGCGTGAACCACGTAGACTGCGGCAATGGCAGACGCGGGCACGGCTAACTTCCACCAATTGGGCAGCCTCGTCCAAAGGATCAGATAGAGCGCGGTCCCCAAGAGCCAGATGAGCCCTAGCGGATGCGCCAGAAGAACCAATGGGACCAGAAACAAACCGAGAAGGCGCTCCAGTCCCCTCCCCCGCCAGAAAAGCGCCAGAGCGAAAGCCGCTAGTCCTAACGACAAATAGTAGTTTAGGAATCCCATGTTGAAGGAATAGCTGTAGGACAACATAGCGATGCCCGGGGTGAGAAACCACGGCGGCTGGCCACTTGCAGCCGAAAGGAAGGCAAAAACTCCCCAAAAGAAAATCAGCACGCAGAGCGAGACAACTACTTTTTCTGCGGCGGCAAATCCCAGAAGATTCGCGGCGTGTAGCAGCATCCAGTCCACCAACACGTTGTCCCACTGCCTCACGATATAAAGGCCGGACGCCTGGCCCTTTTCGATCAACTGGGCTAGCCAGGCGTTATAGACATGGCTTGCGAGGTCGCCGGCTTCGATGTGCTTGTGCCAAAGGCAAGGGACAATCATCGCCACGGAGATGGGGAGAATGGCCCATATTCTTGTGCGAATGAATTTCCAGCCTTGCGATGGCTCTCTGGCTTCGTCCGTCATCCCATGTCTCGCATGCTCTGTCACAACGCAAACACCTCTTCCGATAAATAGCGTCGCGCCATTCTACTATCTTCGCTGTTTGGGCCAGATGTGGATAAGGCCTTAGGGTGTCGATCCAAGGAGTGTTGATAATAGGTGCTGCCTCAATTTCCGCTTGCCGCGTTGATCAGGACCTAGCGGGTCTTTGGCGTTAATCTCTGTTCTCGACAATTATGCTGCAAACCGCAAATGGCGGTGTCGTTGGCGAATTCTTGCGTCTCGAAGATTATGTATCCATCCGTTCGACCCATTGAGCGCGCGATGCAGGAGCCACGAATGGATCCGCAAAGTACTGCGTTTCCCGCCAAACCTTGTCGCCGCTGAACTCCATAATGCTCACGGTGTAGGACGGCTTGCCGTCATAGGTGAGGATGAATTCGGTGACCCAAAGATCACCGCCGCCAATGATTCGCCGGATAGAAAACCGCTTTTTGTTGGGCTGACTGGCGCGTTGGCCCTGTATGTTGCGTCGACCGCGGGTTCGCTCGCCTGACTGCGGGTATTCCAGGACCGCGTCCTCGTGATAGATGAGGTGCTCCGTTTCAAAATCGTTGGCGTCGGACGCCGCCCAATGCTGATCCAGCGCCGCACGGATCTCTTGATCTCGCGCTCCAGAACCCTGCTCCTTCTTTTGTGGATCGTCCATCTTGAGCCTCAGCACGCGATCGAGGGTTTACTTGATTAGGTGAGTGAGAGCCAGGCTTCCGCCGCCGGTGGTGACGATAATCAGATTCATCACGACGAGCATGATCTCGTAACTCCAGCCGTTGGTCCCCGACTTGCCCCAGAAGCCAGTGTGCCAAGTAAATATTTTCTTTTGTATGGCGCCGAGCATAACCAAAATCAAACCGATGGCGGCGAGTTGTGCGAAAAGGCCAAAAATTACTCCGAGGCCGCCCGCTAACTCGGCTGCACCCAGAAAAATTGTGAAGCTCTTGCTCATCCCAATGTCCTTGCTCCGCGTTGCCGGGTCTTTAAGATGTTTGTAGCCGCTGGTGATGAACACGATGCCAACCATCAAGCGCAGGAGCAGAAGAGCAATGTCGGTGAATGGAGCCAATTGCCAGATGACCATACAAGTTATTCCGAGCCGCTACTTATATTCACGCGCGTTCCGCCAGCGAGTGCCAGTCAGATAGCCCGTGGCGTCGGGTAGTTTACAACGGAATCGGAGGGCCAAGTCGGACTACCGGAAACTTGAAAATCCGCCTGGACGGTAGGCGCGTAAAGAGGGAGTTGCGGGGAAACGCTGTAGTGATAAGCTTCCGACCGATCCCGCATGACTACTTGGACCGGCTCAGAAAGCATCCAGGCGCGTTGTGGGTGATCATCCCTTTGGTCGCCCTAAATATTTGGTACGACTATTATCATCCCAGGGGTATTGTGCTTGATGTCATCATCTTGCTGGCTCTGTTTATCAAGTTCTGTTTGGGGGAAGACGGGTCTGACAATATCGGATAGTGTTCGGTTGGAGTGGTTACCGCTCATTTGGAATTGTGGATTGGAACTTTTCCGATAACGCGTATTCGGAAACTGAGCCTGCAGATTTTCTAGCGTAGAGGAGCTAACGGGAGAGCTGATTTTCGCCGAGTTTTTTCAGTCGATCGCGGAGGCGGCGCTGCAACGGCGTCGGCGTATTGGGATTAAAGGCGACCAGATACCAGAGCGGCTGGCTGCGATCCCGGCTAAGCCATGTGAGCGTGCCTGCATCTGCGTTTGGATGGCGGGCGACATTTTCGCGAATCGCGCCGTAGGGATGTTTGGCGAGCTTGTTTAAGGTTTTTGCGTTGGCGCGCGGATGTTCGCTGATGAGGCGGAGCAGATAGAAATCTTCCTCGGGGGCTTGCTTGACGAGTTTTTCGAGCATTTCGGGCTTAGCCTCTCCGCTCAGAACGAGGCCAATCTTTTCATCCCACGCGGTGTTGATTTGGTTGAGCTCGCGAGTGCGCGTGTGAATCAGATCTTCGAGGACGCGGCGCTCCATCTGCAGACGCGCAATCGCCAAATCGGTGCCTTCGAGGGAATCGAGAACGCGCAGCAGATGCTGGCGCTCGCCGAAGACGATTTGGGATGTGCGCGTAATGGCGCCCTTGTCCTTTTCCTTATGCTGCACCAGATCGGATCGTCGCATTGTCAGATGGCTCCAGCCGAATCTTTTCCCAAGCTCGCCGCGGGATCGGACTGCCTGCCGATAGACCCCGGATTGCGCCACAAGGAGTGAGTTAACGCGCTCATGGTGGCTTCTGCGGATTATGTTCCGAGCACCGCATGGGGTAAAGTTTGGTGCGTGTTGTATGTGCCCGATGTGCAACCGCCTGCCGCGGCCGTGGGAAGTCCGTCAGCCAAGAGGGACTGCAATTTATGAACGCTTTTGATGAGCACAAAGATGAGCTGGAGCACTACGAGCAGATGTACGGGCGGGAGCGCGGGCGGCTGGCGGTGTCGCTGGACCGAATGACAAATGCGCTGGTGTTAGTGGGCCAGCACGGCGTTTATTGCACGAGCCAGCGAAACCCGATGGTGCCGGCGATGGATTTGAGGATGATTGCGCAGGAACTGGAACACGCGAAACAGCTCGTGCAGTCCGTCATGGAAGAATTGAAGCGCGCTAGGGAAGGACGCGGAGTGACTGGGGACTTGTGACTCGCGCAAATCCCGCCGAATAGAGGGCCCGCAGCATTCCGGCGCAATCCATTTTTCAGCGGCAAGAGACAGCGCGCGGCAGCAGTGACTTAGGTGTTGATCAAAAAGGGATTCGTGTCGCGTTCCTGGCCGATGCTGGTCAGAGGGCCGTGGCCTGGATAAACGAGAGTGTCCTCGGGGAGCTTCATGATCTTGCCGCGGATGGATTCCGTGATCTGGTCCATCGAGCCGCCCCAGAGATCGGTGCGTCCGATGCTGCCGGCGAAGAGCGTGTCTCCGGCGAAGAGGCGCGGAACAGGGATGGAGACCGCTCCGGCATCTTTGGGCATGTACAGGCACACACTGCCCGGCGTGTGGCCCGGCGTATGAATGACGTTGGCCTGGAACGAGCCCCAGCTTAGCGCGTCGCCTTCTTTCAGGAGCTGGTCCACATCCGTAATTTCCGGGGTGGGAACGCCGAGGAAGGCGGCTTGCACGTCCATTCCTTGATAAAGAGGGAGATCGTCGCGATGCATCAAGATGGGCGCGCCCGTGTACTGATGAAGCTTGCTGAGGCCGCCGACGTGATCGATGTGAGCGTGCGTGCTGACGATGGCTTTGACGGTCAATTTATGGCGGCCGAGGAGCTCGAGGATGCGCGTGACCTCGTCGCCGGGGTCAATCACCAGCGCTTCGCGGGTGACGGGATCGCCGATGATGGAACAATTGCACTGCAACATCCCCACGGGAATGGTGATGTGGATGAGGCCGTGCGAAACGGCGTCGAAGGCTGGAACTGCGTCCGTCATATTTTTTCAGTATAGCATCCGTGTTGGCCGATGGAACTGTACCTCGCCACGAAAACGCTTTCACTTTGCTAAGCTGGTGGTTGAAGGAATGGCTGAAGGAGTGGCATGGAGATGATCGAAACGGGCGGCGCGATCGAAACGCCGCTTGCCGAACTGCACAAGCGCGCTGGAGCCACGCTGGGTACCTGGTTCGGATGTGATTTGCCGGACCATTGGGTCGATCCGCGAGTGGAGCAGGAGTTTGCGCGGAAGAGCGTTGCCCTGGTCGACAAGAATTATCGCGCCTATTTGAATTTCACTGGGCCGGACCGTGTGCGGTATCTGAATGCCATTCTGACGAACAACATTAAGGATTTGCCGGTGGGACAAGGAAATATTTCGCTGCTGCTCAATCCTCAGGGACACATTCTCGCGGAAATCGAGAGTTACGCGCAGCCTGACAGCCTCTTCTGTATTACTTTCGCGATGATTCGAGAGCGGCTGATTGAATGGCTCGACCGGTACATCATCATGGATGAGGTTACGCTATCCGATGAGTCGCAGCGGTACGGAACATTGGGGCTTGAAGGGCCGCAGGCAGCCGTTGTGGCGCGGGAACTGACTGGCGTCGATCTTTTTGCGATCGCGGAGCTCAGCCGCGTGGAGACCGCGGTGGCGTCAATTCCCTGCTGGCTTACGAAGCGTTCTCCGGGCGGAGTCGCGGGCTGCGAATTCCTGGCTGAACGGGAGAAGCTGGCGGGGCTGTGGCAGATACTCTTGGATAATGTGAAGAAACATGGCGGCGGCACGATGGGCTATGCGGCGTTGAGCGCGCAGCGGCTGGCGCAAGGCGTGCCTTGGTTCGGGTACGACTTCGGCGAGAAACAAATTCCGCACGAAGCGGGCTTGGAGGCCAGCCACATTAGCTATACGAAAGGCTGCTACACCGGGCAGGAGATTGTTGAGCGCGTGAGATCGCGCGGGCAAGTGAACCGGCGGAGGGTTGATCTTATTTTTGAAGGAGCGGGCGTCCCGGCTGCCGGAGAAACGCTGACGGCGGACGGAAAAGAGGTGGGTTTTGTTACGCGCGCGGCGATTCCGTCGTTTTTGTCGAGCGCGATTGGGATGGCCTACGTGCGCAAGGACCACAATGCGGCGGGGAGTCGTTTGAGTTGGTCGGGGGGCGCAGCAGTGGTATCCAAGTTTCCTGAGGCGCTTGCTGTAGCTGCGGCTGTACGGTGAAAGCGGTGCACAAACTTTCTGTTGAGCGGCAAGCGGTCTCCGTTTGCGTTAGTCGAACTCGCCGCGCGGAGCAGATTGCTCTGCGCCGACGCGACCAGCAATGATTTCGGCTTTGAAGTAATTCTCGCCTTTGATGGGAGAACCGGCGAGGCGGCGCAGCATCGCCAGCTGGCCGATGTGTGTTAGCGCGTCCGCGATGGGGCCTTGGAATAGATTTTCGGCGGATGCATGAAGCGGTTCTGATGACGCGAGATAGTCGTCGAACTTTTTCAGCGAGGCGTGGAAGCGCGCGACTTCGGCGTCCCACGGGAGCGGTTTGGAGTTGTGCCAAGCGGTTTCGCCGCGCGCCATCGATAAAGCCCAATCGAAGAGATCGCCTATGTGCGCGAGGATTTTCGCGGGCGTGCGCGAGGTGTCGCCGATATTGAACGCGGCGAAAGATTCCGGCGCGCCGCGCAGAGCTTTGCCGCCTCGATAGGCGGCCGTGGCTACCGTGTGGCGAAGAAGCTGGCGTGCTGGATCGGAAACTGTGGTCATGGGGACGCGACCTCCGGGCTGGGCAAAACGGATTAGCGCTTAGTATAAACGCGAACGTAATCGACGAGCATGCTTTGCGGGAATTTGGTGGAAGAATCCGGATTGCCGGGCCAATCGCCGCCGACGGCAAGATTGAGAATAATAAAAAATGGATGGTCGAAGACCCATGTTCCGCCCGCGGGCCACTGCGATGCATTGAAGGTGGCGTAAAGATTCGAGTCCACATAGAAACGGACGGCGTTCGGCTCCCATTGGACGGCGTAAAGATGGAAGGCGTCGGCAAAGTTTTGGCCTGCCGGAAGGCTGAAAATCGAAGTGAGATCGCTCGTGCGGGCGGTAGTGCTCGGGCCATGCAAGGAGCCGTGAATCTTGCCGGGTTCCTTGCCAATGTTTTCCATGATGTCGATCTCGCCGCACTTCGGCCAGCCGACCGAAGGAAGATCCTCGCCGAGCATCCAGAATGCGGGCCACATTCCCTGCCCTTGTGGAATCTTAATGCGTGCCTCGAAGCGGCCGTACGCTTGCGTGAAGCGGGCCTGCGTTTTTAGACGGGCTGAGGTGTAATCGCGGGTCACGCGATCGGCGCCGGTATAGGATTCTTTTCGCGCGGTGATGACCAGATTTCCTTTTTTGATGTGGGCGTTTTCTGGACGATTGGTGTGGTACTCGAGTTCGTGATTGCCCCAGCCGTTGCTACCGATAGCGTAGGTCCACTTTTTCGGGTCTGGAAGAGAGCCGTCCGGCCCGGAGAATTCGTCGCTCCACGTTAGTGTCCACCTGGAGGGAGGAATCGGTGGGGGAGGGTCCCGAAAAATGAAAATCCCACATCCGCAGACGAAGAGTAGTAAGGAGATGAGCGCGGTCGACAGAACGCGGGACTGCTTCGGCGGGAGGTTCGACATGAAAGCCAGCACCAAGCGCACAGACTGAAGTCTGTGCCACTACGCAAGATTCAATGCGCGCTTGAAGGAGCCCTTTTCCTTGTCGATTTTCTTTTGCAATTGGAGGATGGCGTAGAGAACGGCTTCGGGCCGCGGCGGGCAGCCGGGAACGTAGACATCGATGGGAATCACCTGGTTGCAGCCTTGCACGATGGCGTAGTTGTTGAAGACGCCGCCGGAAGTGGCGCACGCACCCATGGAGATGACCCACTTGGGCTCGGGCATTTGATCGTAGAGCTGGCGAATGACGGGAGCCATTTTTTGCGACAGGCGGCCGGCAACGATCATCAAGTCGGCCTGGCGCGGCGAAGGCCGAAATACTTCTGCGCCAAAACGGGCAACGTCGAAGCGCGCAGCGGCCATGGACATCATTTCAATGGCGCAGCAAGCCAGACCAAAGCCCAGCGGCCAAATCGAGCTTTTGCGCGCCCAGTTCACGGCTTTGTCGAGCGTGGTAAAAATGATGCCTTCGTCTTCGAGCAGGCTGCCGAAGTCGTCGGGCTTTGTGAGTGTGACGTGCTTGCCGAGCGATGTGCTCATGGTCCCTCGTCTGACACTATTTTCGCACAGGCGGGAGGCGGACACAAATGAAGGTGAAAGTGCCGCATCTCGACGGCGTTGGGCACAGTTACGTCAGGTTGTAATCGGCCGGCGAAGCTGCACGAGTGCGGCGGAGGTAGGCGACCACCGAGCCTGGCCAGAGCGTGGTGTTTTCGCCGGTGCGCTGGTCTTGATACCAGCTCTGGCAGCCGCCGGATTGCCAGACGGTGGTTTGCAGGCGGCGGTGGATTTCGGTGACGAAGTTGTTTTGGATTTCCGGGCGGACTTCGAGGACCCTTTTTTTGCCGCTCTTCATTAACTTGAGACAGCTCATCACGTAGCGCACTTGCGCTTCAATCATCAGCACCACGGAATTGTGGCCGAGGCCGGTGTTGGGTCCCAGGAGCAAAAAGAAATTGGGGAAGCCGTTCACCGTCACGCCGAGGTAGGCACTCATGCGCTCGCGCCAGGCATCATGAATTTCTATGCCGCCACGGCCGACAACGCGGATACCGATGAGCGGCTCGGTGGCGCGAAAGCCCGTACCGAAAATAAGGACATCGACTGGGCGCTCAGCGCCGTCCGAAGTCACAATGCTGTGTTCGCAGACTTCCGCAATGCCTTCCGTGACCAATTCCACATTTTCGCGCTTCAGTGTTGGGTAAAAATCGTCGGAGACCAGCACGCGTTTGCAGCCGAGCTTGTACTTCGGCGTCAATGCTTCGCGCAGTTTGGGCTCGCGGATGCTTCTTTGCATGTGGCGCGTCGCAATTTCGGTGGCCTTTCCGCGGACAAACCGGTTGCCGAGGAAACCAAGCACGCGAAACTCTTGCCGCCAGAATATGTATTGCCGGAAGGCGCGCATGACCAAGGGAAAGTGCCTGAACCGCCGTTTCCATTTCTTGTTGATCGGAAAATCGATGCGCGGAACGATCCACGCCGGCGTGCGCTGAAAAAGATAGAGCTTGCCCGCCGGCGGCGCAATTTGCGGGACGAATTGGATCGAGCTTGCTCCGGTGCCGACGACGGCGATGTTCTTTCGGTCGAGATCGACGCTGTGATCCCAAGCGGAAGAGTGGAATTTTGGCCCGGCAAAGCGCTCAACACCTTCGAGATTGGGATACTGCGGAACGTGCAAGCCTCCGATGCCTGAGACGAGCACGCGCGCGCGGATGCGCATCCCTTCTCCAGTCGTTGCGTGCCAGAGGCCTTCCACTTCATCCCAAACCGCTTGGTGAAGGCGCGTGTTCAGCCGGATGTGCGGCGCGAGTTCGTACCTTTCAACGCAGCGTTTCAAATAATCGTGAATTTCCTGTTGGCCGGGATACATGCGGGACCAGTCGGGCCACAGGTCGAACGAGAAAGAATACAAATGCGAGGGAATGTCGCAGGCACAACCGGGATAGCGGTTGTCCCACCATGTGCCGCCGATGTCCCCGCTCTTTTCGATGAGCAGAAACGACTTTTGGCCGGCTTCGCGCAGTTTGATGGCCATGCACAGGCCGGAAAAACCGCCGCCGACTATCAGCACCTCGACGGAGATCTCCTCCTCATTCGCCTTTTGGTTGGACTGTTCTGTCACCAGACGTCTCGCTACCTTATTTCGCGCTACTCGATGCTTCCGAAGCCACCAGCCCGCGCAAGAACGCCGCGCTTTCGCGAAGGGATTGGCGCGCTTCGGGGATTTTGTGCGGCGCAAGCTGCCAGGCATGGGGCACAACGGGCCACACTTTCAGCTCGACGCGAACACCCGCCAATCTTGCCTTTTCTGCTAGGCGCGTCGAATCGTCGCGCAGAGTCTCGTTTGCACCGACATGAATCAGGATGGGTGGCAGACCGGCGAGATCGGCGTAAAGCGGGGACGCAAGCGGCGTACGTGGGTTCGTGTCCCCGAGATAGTAACGCGCGCTGGGGCCGATATCTTTGCCGTGAAACATGGCGCAGCGGCGTGCGTTTGTGCGGATCGAATCGCCCGTTGCGGCTAGATCGGTCCACGGCGAAAAAACAGCCGCGCCCGCCGGAAGCGGGATTCCCGCATCGCGAAGCGCGAGCAATAAGCAAAGCGCGAGCCCGCCGCCCGCAGAATCTCCGCTGAGCACGATATTCTTGGGCGAGTAGCCCTCGCTGAGCAATCCCCGATAGGCGGCCACAGCGTCATCAACCGCGGCCGGAAATCTGTTTTCGGGCGCGAGCCTGTAGTTTGCGGAAAAAACGTGGAACCCCTCACGGGCAAATCCCACAGCAATCGGCCGGTGCGTCTTTGCCGAACACGCAAAATATCCGCCCCCGTGCAAGAAGAGAAGCGCCGAATTTGCAGTGGAAGCAACGTCAACCCACTCGCCGGGTACGCCGCCGACCTCCGCCGGCGAGATGCGCGCAGCCGCGGGAACAGTGTATGGCTCGGGAGTTAAGACTTTCCGCGCCCACTTGTAGTCAGGCGCGCCGCGAAGCCTGCGCTTCACGCGCCGCCTGACGATCCATACCGCAAGATGAGCTTGCCAGCTTGCCATAGTCGCCGCCTTCCATTTTCGCGCAAGAGACGCCGAGAGAATAGCAAAGATCGCGCGCGATTCGGCTAGACCACGAGAACCACTTTGCCGAATTGCGATCCTGCTTCGAGATACGCGTGAGCGGCGGCGGCTTCGGAGAGCGGGAAAACGCGGTCCACGGTGGGCTTTAGACGGCCCTGCGCGACTAACTTCAATACCGTCAGAAGCTCCGACTTCGCTCCCATGTAGGAGCCGAGCAGCGAGAGCTGGCGGCTGAACAAAAATCGCAGATCGATTTTCGCGTCGTAACCGGTGGTCGCGCCACACGTCACCAAGCGCCCGGCGAGAGCGAGACTCGCGACGCTTTCGTCCCAAGTCGCAGTGCCAACATGCTCGAACACCACGTCCACGCCGCGTTTGTTGGTGATGCGGCGCACTTCCTCGCGGATCTTCTGCGATTTGTGATTGATAACGTGATCGGCGCCAAGTTCGCGTGCTTTGGCCAGCTTTGCATCCGTGCCGGCCGTGGCGATCACGCGCGCGCCGAAGAATTTGGCGACCTGTATCGCCGCGCTGCCAACGCCGCTGCCTGCACCAAGAATCAGGGCATCTTCGCCGGGCTGGAGCTCGGCGCGCGCGACGAGCATGTGCCAAGCGGTTTGAAAAACGAGCGGAATGGAGGCAGCTTCTTCGAACGAAAGGTTTTCTGGATAGGGCAAACAGTTTACCTCCGGGCAGCGGACGAACTCCGCGCACCCACCATCGATCATGTAGCCCAAGTTGGTGAAAGAGCGGCAGCGATTGTCGTGGCCGGAGATGCACGCGGCACACTTGCCGCACGTCACCCCCGGCGCGAGCACCACTTTCTGCCCCACCTTAACCGTCGTTACATCTGCCCCAATTTGCGCGACTTCGCCTGCCACGTCGCTCCCCGGAATATGCGGCAGTGGAATCGGCACGCCCGGCAATCCGCGCCGCACCCAAAGATCGAGATGGTTCAACGCGCAAGCCTTCACCCGCACGAGCACTTCGTTCGCGCGGTTGGCGGGCTCCGGCGCATCCTCATATTTCAAGACCTCCGGCCCGCCATGCTCGTGAAACCGAATTGCTTTCATCCACCCTCCGAGTCCCGAGAGTTTCCATCTAGCGAGAAATCGAATCGCAACCTAACATGCTCTCCAAGAGCTGTCCAGAACGCCCCGTATGGAGAAAGCGGTTCCCGTATTCAAGGGATTTATGCCACCGAAAATCTCTATACGGTGTCATCATCATTCTGGAATCTGTTTTCACCTCACAAGCGGAAGCGCAGCGCAGAAAACCCGCATTTTCTTATCCACAAAAATGTTCGAGACTCCCCCGAGGGACACAGCATCTAACTCGGGGAGCGCATCTAAGTGGATGGCCAATTAGGGGTGGACGAGTGCACAGGGTTCTATCGACGGAGAGAAGCTGGGTGTTTGCCTGCAAGTGCCTCGTTCTGCTGTTTCTAAGTGGTTCGATCACATTTCTGGTCCGTCCCGCTCAGTCTCAGCAGCGGGAACAACAGCCACCTCAGCCGTCACAGGAGCTGCACGCACCCGCGCCAGTTCCGCAGACACCCGGAAGCATCAGCGGTAAAGTCGTTGATCAGACGGGAGTCTCCATCAGCGGCGCCAAGGTTTCTCTCTCCTACGGCACTCCCACGGTCCATCTGGAAGCTTTCACGGACGGCGACGGCCAATTCTCCTTCACCATTGTTCCAGCGGGGGCATTCCGTCTCACTGTTTCGTCTCCCGATCTGACGCCGCAGTCGTTTGACGACGTTTTGCATCCGGGCCAGGCTTATAACCTGCCGTTGATTATGCTGACCGTCGCAGCCCAGGTGACGGAGGTGCGGGTCGGGCTAACGCCGGCAGAAGTGGCCACCGCGCAGGTCAAAGACGAAGAGAAGCAGCGCGTCCTCGGGATCATTCCCGATTTTTATGTCAGCTACGTCCCTAACCCGGCGCCGCTCACGCGCAAGTTGAAGTTTGATTTGGCCTGGAAGTCAGCGAAGGATCCCTTCACGATCACGGAAGTTGCCGCCCTCGCGGGAATCGAACAGGCAACGAACAAGTGGGGCCAATACGGGCAGGGTGCTCAAGGTTACGGAAAACGATTCGGCACGTCCTATGCTGACTTTGCCGTCGGCTCGTTTGTCGGAAACGCCATTTTGCCCTGGGTATTCAAACAGGATCCGCGTTATTTCTACAAAGGTACGGGAAGCAAGCGTTCCCGCTTCGTCCACGCGCTGGAGGGCACCTTTGTCGCCAAGAGCGACAGCGGGAAATGGGTGCCAAACTACTCGAATGTCCTGGGCGGCGCCGCTGCCGGCGGCATCGCCAATCTCTACTATCCCTCGAATGACCGGGGAGCGAGTGTGGTACTCTCCGTCTTAGTGACGCGGCTTGGCGAAATTACCGCCGCCAATCTCTTCGAAGAATTTCTGGGACCCAAGTTTACATCGCATGTTCCCGCCATCGCCCCCGGCCAGCCGTGATACAGAGAAGTGTTCTCTGAGTATGAAGGTCAACGTACTCACGCAGTGATCGGTATCCTCTAGTTTCGGACACGCATTGACACACGTTCTTGTGCGCCGTAGGCTGAGGGCTGAGGCAGAGCGTGGACCTCTTCGAAGAAATCGTGAAAATGCGGCGCGCGGGGCAGCGCGCAGCGATGGCCACGATTGTACACACGAACGGCTCGATCCCGAGCTATGAAAGTTCGCGGATGCTGGTGCGCGACGACGGCTCGATTGCGGGAACCATCGGCGGCGGGTGCGTCGAAGCCGAAGTCTGGGCCGCGGCCAAAGAAGTGATGCACAAAGAAGCGCCGCGCAAAATGGTCTTCAATTTAAACAATGAGGCGACCTACGACAACGGCCTGATTTGCGGCGGCACGTTGGAAGTTTTCGTCGAGCCGATCCTCCCGCAGCCTATCCTTTATCTATTTGGCGGTGGGCACGTTTCGATGGCAGTGGCCAGAGCTGCCAGCGCGGCGGGTTTCGGCATCAGCGTCGTCGACGACCGCGAATCCTTTGCCAACGCTGAGCGCTTTCCCATGGCGCAGGACATTTATACCAGCTACGAAGACGCCTTCGAAAAAATCCATGCCAACGCCGCCAGCTATCTGGTCATCGTCACGCGCGGCCACAAAGAAGACATGCGCGTGCTCGGTTGGGCCGTGCGAACACCCGCCCGCTACGTCGGCATGATCGGCAGCAAACGCAAAGTTCTTTCGGTTTACAAAGCGTTGGAGAATGACGGATATCGCCCCGAGGAATTTCAGCGCGTCTATGCGCCGATGGGGCTTGAAATCGGCGCGCTCGCGCCAGAGGAGATTGCCATTAGCATTGTGGCGGAACTGATCGCTGTCCGTCGCAATGCCGAATGGCCGGCGCACAAGAAATTGCAGTATGAAGCGCGTCCGGCAATGACAGAACGCTGAAAGAGGTGGCATGCTCGCAGCCGTCATCCTCTCGGGCGGCGCATCGCGCCGAATGGGCTCGCCGAAGGCGCTGCTCTCTTATCAGGGCCGCCCATTCCTCGAACATTTATTGGATGTGGCGCGCCACCCCAAAATCGGTGTACGCCGCGTCGTGCTGGGAGCCGATGCGGAGCCCATCGCAAAGGAAATAAATCTTTCTCACGATGAAATCGTCATCAATGAGGACTGGGAAAAAGGGCAATTGAGTTCGATTCAGTCCGCCTTGCGCAGCCTCCCGCCGCAAACCGATGGCATCATTCTCTTTCTGATCGATCACCCGCTGATCAGCTCGGCTCTCGTCAACGAGCTAATCGAATCTTTCTACAGTTCCCACAAGTCCATCGTGCTTCCCGTTTACGAAGGCCGCCGCGGACACCCCGTTATTTTTACGTCTGACTTATACGAGGAGTTGATGAACGCACCCCTAGAGACAGGTGCGCGGTCAGTGGTTTGGGCCCATTCCGGTCAGACGCACATCGTGCAAACGAATGAGGAGGGCTGCATTCTCAATTTGAATGATCCGGACACGATGCAGAAAGCCCTCGGCCATTGATCGCCGTTGTCCGCGAAGCCTCTAAGCCAATTTCGACAGCACTAAATGGAGCGCATCTGCAGCCAGTTGCGCTCCATGAAAGGTGGTCGGCGGTAACCCTCCCAAAGCTTCGGAAATGCTCTCCGCCGTGATCGAGCGGGCCTCCGCAACGCTGCAGCCCGTCAGCCGCTCTGTCAAAAAAGAGGCGCAAGCAATGGATGTCGTGCAGCCGCGGCAAAGGAAGCGCGCTTCAGCAATCCCGCCTTGTTCAACCCAGATGGCTAGTTCCAGAATGTCGCCGCAGATTGGATTGGTGGTTTGCACCTGCACGGTTGCGTTCGCCAGCTTGCCTGCGTTGCGCGGATTCCGAAAGTGCTCGAGTACCAAATCGCTGTACATGCCGCTATCGTAGCGCAACTCGTGACCCACCACGTAACTCGGGCGGAGCGCCCGTTCTTGGATTGTGAAAGCCAACCTTTGCGCCAGCGAACGCCTAACACCAGGCATCTCTGAAGCCCGGGCTCCCATCGCTTCCAAGATTTCTCTCGGGATTTGTTAAGCTGTCCTGGTGGCTACCGGCAAGCAGCATTTCCCCATGCGCATCGTCTCTCTCGCCCCAAGCGCAACTTCCATCCTCTGCGCTGTCGGAGCAAAAAGTCTCCTTGTCGGAGTGACGAAATGGTGCGCCGACGTCGCAAATGTGAACGGCCTACCGAAACTCGGCGATTGCTGGCGCATGGATTCCGTAGACAAAATTCTTAAACTGAAGCCGTCAATGGTCATCGGTTCCGTTCCGTACAAACAGGACACCCTGGCCAAACTCTTGGAGCATCCGCTCACTTTCTTGGCCACCAACCCCCGCACGCTGGCGGATATTGAGAATGACATTCAGATTCTCGGCCGCATTGCCCAGCGCCCGGCGCAAGCGGAGGGCCTCATTGAGAAAACGCACATGGAATTCGCCGCCATTGCGAAGAAGAGCAGCGGTACAAAAAAGATGCCTCGCGTCTACTGCGAGGCTTGGCCAAATCCGCGAATCAGTTCCCCGCCCTGGGTCGCGGAGTTAGTGAAAATTTGCGGCGGCGAGATGGTCGTGCCTGCCGGCCAAAAAGTAAGCGATGAACAAGTCGCGGAGGCAGATCCCGATCTGATCGTCCTCGCTTGGGCCGCCACTGGCGCGAAATCCAAACCTCAAAGATCCTACCAAGTAGCCTCTTGGAAGGACGTCTCAGCCATCCGCAACAAGCAGGTTTATGCGGTCCGCGACGAATTGCTCAATACGCCCGGTCCACCGCTCATCGACGGCGCAAAAGAACTCTTCCGCATCTTCCAGGAAGCCGCCGCACGCGAGACCACAAAATGAAAATTGTCGTAGCCGCTGTCATCGAACGCAGCGACCGGCGCTTGCTGATCGGCCAGCGGCGGCGCACTGATACGTCTCCGCTCAAATGGGAGTTTCCCGGCGGAAAAGTGGAACAAGGCGAGACGGACGAAGCCGCCCTGGCGCGCGAGCTGCGAGAGGAGCTAGGCGTCACCTTGGATAGGTTCGCGGAAATCGGACGCGCGCGCCATAAATATGCCTCAGCTCCCGAAGAATTGGAAATTCGCTTTTACGCCGCGAGCATCAAGGAAAACAAGCTCACGCCCAAGACCTTCGAACAAATTGCCTGGGTTTTGCCAAGAGAACTGGGCGACTACGACTTCCTCGCCGCCAACGCACATCTCATCGCGCAACTCGCCACCGGCCGCCTGAAACCCAGCAAGATCCTCGAAAAAGCCGCGAAACCTCCTCAAAAATAAAAAAGGCGAACCGCAGTTCGCCTTTTCCTTGCAATTTGTTTAAGTCATGCACGCATCGGGCAATCGAATCACGAAACGACGGGATTCGACTTGTCCGGATTGATTCCCAATTCTTGAATCGCTTTATCGACGACCGACCGGTCGATCTTCCCGTCAGAGCACAGCTCGTGCAATGTGGCCAACGCGATGAACCTCGCGTCTACTTCAAAGAAGTCCCGGAGCGAAGCGCGGCCCTCGCTGCGTCCAAAACCGTCCGTGCCCAGCGAAGCCAGCCGCCGCGGCATCCACTTGCTCACCATGTTCGGCAAGGTCTTCAAATAATCCGAAGCCGCCACCAGCACGCCGGGCGCGTTCGCGAGGCATTGCGTCAAATAAGGTACGCGCGGTTTTTCGCCGGGGTGCAAGCGGTTCCAGCGCTCCACTTCGTTCCCGTCGTTGTACAGCGCCTTGTAACTCGTCACGCTCCACACATCGGCCGCGACGCCGAACTTGGTTTCCAAAATCTCCTGCGCCTGCAACGCTTCGCGCAGAATCGCTCCGCTTCCAAAAAGCTGCGCATGCAACTTGGACTTCTTGTTTTCCGACGCCCGGTAACGGTACATCCCTTTCAAAATTCCTTCCTTGACGTCCCCCGGCATCGCCGGCATCGCATACGGCTCGTTCATCACCGTGATGTAATAAAAAATGCTTTCGCCGTCCTTATACATCCGGCGAATCCCGTCCTGCAAAATCACAGCCATTTCGTAAGCAAACGCCGGATCGTAAGCGCGCAAATTCGGCACGGAAAGCGCGAGAATGTGGCTGTTGCCATCCTGGTGCTGCAGTCCTTCGCCGGAAAGCGTTGTTCGTCCAGAAGTGCCGCCGAGCAGAAACCCTCGCGTGCGCATATCCGCCGCGGCCCAGATGAAATCGCCGATGCGCTGGAATCCAAACATCGAATAGTAAATGAAGAACGGAATCGTATTGATGCCGTGCGTCGCATAAGCGGATCCCGCCGCGATAAATGACCCCATCGAGCCTGCTTCGGTGATTCCTTCTTCAAGAATCTGTCCGTCTTTCGCTTCCTTGTAATACAGCAGCGTGTTGACATCCACGGGTTCATACTTCTGCCCGACGCTCGAATAAATTCCCACCGTTCGGAATAGTGATTCCATGCCGAACGTCCGCGCTTCATCCGGGACGACGGGCACGACCAGCTTGCCGATTTCCGGATCCTTCAGCATTTTGCGCAGCATGCCAACGAACGCCATCGTGGTCGACACTTCCCTGCCGTCGCTGCCTTCGAAAAACTCCTTGAACAGTTCATCGTGATCCGCAACCAGCGGCTTCGAGCGCGTACTGCGCTTTGGCGTATATCCGCCCAACGCTTCCCGCCGCGCGCGCAAATATTGAATCTCGATGCTGTCTTCCGCCGGGCGGTAGAACGGCACTTCCACGCAATCGTTGTCGTTCAGCGGAATCCCAAATCGCGAACGAAACTCCTTCAATTCCTCTTCATTCAGTTTTTTCTGCTGGTGCGTGACGTTCTTGCCTTCGCCCGCCTCTCCCAACCCGTAACCTTTGATCGTTCGCGCCAAAATGACAGTCGGAGAGCCTTTGTGCTCCACTGCCGCCTTGTAAGCCGCATAAACCTTGCGCGGATCATGTCCGCCCAGCCGCAAACGCCGCAGCGCCTCGTCCGGTAACGGCTCAACCAGTTGCAGCAGCCGCGGATCGCTCCCAAAAAAATGTTCCCGCACATAAGCGCCCGACGACACCACCAGCTTCTGATATTCGCCGTCCACCAATTCGCCCATGCGCTTGACGAGCAAGCCTTCCGTGTCCCGCTCCAAAATCGGATCCCACTCGCTGCCCCACAAAACCTTGATCACGTTCCATCGCGCGCCCCGGAACGCCGACTCCAGCTCTTGAATAATCTGTCCGTTGCCGCGCACCGGTCCGTCGAGCCGCTGCAAATTGCAGTTCACTACAAAAATCAGGTTGTCCAGTTTCTCTCGCGAAGCCAGCGTAATCGCGCCCAGCGATTCCGGCTCGTCCGTCTCTCCATCGCCCAAAAACGCCCACACTTTCGCGTCCGTGACCGGTTTCAATCCGCGGTCTTCGAGATACCGATTGAACCGCGCCTGATAAATTGCCATCAACGGGCTCAACCCCATTGACACCGTCGGAAATTCCCAAAATTCCGGCATCAGCCACGGGTGCGGATAAGAGGAAAGCCCTCCGCCGGGCTTCAATTCCCGGCGAAAATTTTCCAGTTGCTGCGCCGAAATACGCCCCTCAAGAAATGCACGCGCATACATTCCCGGCGCCGCGTGTCCCTGAAAATAAACCGTGTCGCCTTCGAACTCTTCAGACCGCGCTCGAAAGAAATGATTGAATCCCACTTCATAAAGCGTTGCGGCCGAAGCGTATGTCGAGATATGCCCGCCAATGTTGTGCTCGACGCGATTCGCGCGCACCACCATGGCCAGCGCATTCCACCGAATCAAGCTCTTGATCCGCCGTTCCAGTTCCTGATCGCCAGGAAAAAGCGGCTCGAGCCGCAGCGGAATCGTGTTGGTATAGGGCGTATTCGCGGAAAACGGCAGATCGATCCCGTTAACGGTTGCGTGCGCGCGCAGCCTTTCCAGAATTTCCGTCGCCACCTCCGGTCCGCTCGATTCGAGCACGGAGTCCAGCGACTCCAGCCACTCTTGAATTTCCGTGGAATCTAATCCGTGCGCGTGACTGGCCTCTTCGCTCGGGCTGTCCACGTGTGTGTAAGTCTCATTGTCCATAACTCAGGCTGGCCCCTCTTTTGTCAGATTCCGGCACGCTGGTCCGCGCGCCTCCCAAACTTATAGTTCCGATAAGCAGAATAGAATACACCGCGCGGCGTTTCTCTGCACACTACAGTCTCAACGAAATTCTTCCTTCGCCGGACCCAGGCTCCGCCCGCCATCCAGCACCAATGTGTGCCCCGTCAAAAACTCCGCGTGCACGAGATACGAAACTGCGTCGGCAATGTCACTCGGCCGTCCGGTTCGCTGGAGCGGCGCGATCTTCACAAAATCCGCTTCCCATTCCGGCGGATCGCCCGGCATAGAAATCGTTCCGGGAGCAATCGCGTTCACGCGCACTTCCGGCGCAAGCGCTTTCGCCAGCACCTTCGTCAACATCACCACGCCGGCCTTTGAGATCGAATGCGGTATGTACCCCGGCCACCCCATCAGTCCACCGGCATCGGCAAAATTCACAATCGTGCCATGCGTTCGCCTTAGCAACGGAGCCGCTGCCTGCGTGCAGAAAAACCCTGCTTTCAAGTTCGTATCCAGCGACGCATCCCAAATCTCTTCCGTCGTCGAGACAATACTCGCCGGCAGAAAATTCGCGGCGCTGTTCACTAGCACGTCCAGCCGCCCAAACTGTTTCCCCGCTTCGGCAAACAGCCGCCGGATTTCGTTGACGTCTCTCAAATTCGCTTGCAGCGCCGCAGCGCGACGCCCCAATGCTTCGATCTCTCCGCAAACGCCCCGCGCTTCTGCCGCCGACGAATTGTAGTGCACAACAACGTCCGCGCCTTCTTCCGCCAGCCGTAGCGCGACCGCCCGCCCCAGCCGCTTCCCCGCGCCAGTGACCAGCGCCGTCTTCCCCGCGAGCGACGCCGCGACTCGTCCTGTGTTCTTTGACATTATTTTTCCGCTCCTCGAAACGTTATCACATCCTGTATTCGCCGCGCCCCGACGCTCACTTACCCACGCGGTGATATCATCGAGGCCACAAACCGATTATGAAAAGTAGATCGCGCGGAAGGAGACCCTAAATGAAACTCGACCTGCTGGCCATCGCTGCACACCCCGACGACGTAGAACTCACCTGCGGTGGCACGCTATTAAAGATGGCAGGCCTCGGTTACAAAACCGGCATCCTCGACCTAACCGCCGGTGAAATGGGCACTCGCGGCACTCCCGAAATCCGAGCCAAGGAAGCCGCCAAAGCCGCCAAGCTGCTTCGCGTAAGATGGCGCAGCACGCTCGGCGTCCCCGACTCCGACGTTCAACCCAGCCGCCAGCACAAACTCCGCCTCGCCTCCGTGATCCGCGAACTTCGCCCCAAGACCGTCATCCTTCCTTATTGGGAAGCACGCCATCCTGACCACTATCACGCCTCCACGCTCGGCTATGAAGGCTGCTTCCTGGCCGGCCTCAAGCAATTGCCCATCGACGGTGAGCCTCACCGCCCCTTCAAAATCCTTTACTCCACCGCCTACGCTCCCGTCCGTCCCACCTTCGTCGTCGACATCACCGCCCAATTCGAGCAGCGTCGCCGCGCCATTCTCGCCTTCGCCTCTCAATTTCATCCTCCCAAGGGCGAATCCCGGCGCCAATTCAAGAAAGCAAGCGTCTTCCTGGCCATCGACCGCCTCGAAGACGAAATGAACCAGCTAGCCCGCCATTGCGGCGAAATGATCGGCGTAAAGTACGGCGAGCCGTTCCTAATCAAAGAGCTGATGCAGGTCCACGACGTCCTCAAGATGGACGTCCGCTCCATTTGAATTTTTTGTTCGTTGCTGCCAGGAGTCTAAAAGGGCTTGCGCAAAAGGCGGTTCTCGCCTCTTGCTAGGCACTATCCACTAACCGCTTCCCACTCAAAAATTCTCTTCGTCCTGCGCCGGCGAATACCCCGGAATTCCCGGCCCCTTAGGTGTATTTTCCGCGCGGAGTCGTGTCAGTGCCTCGTCTTCGGCTCCCGATTTTCGCAGCACAACGATCGTGCTCAGCGCTTCGCTATAAACGCGCGTCACCAGGTAAACCTCTCCGGTGTCGTTCTTTCTCCAAAGCTGCCCAATCTGAATCTTTTTTACGCTCATTTCTCTCACATTGACTCTAGAGGCCACCGCCAAACGTGTCAACCATTCTAATCGTGCCTTTTGGACACAATTCCTCCTGCTTTTCATTTCGGAACACCATCGCTACCTCCACCTGCAGTTCCCCGGGAGGCTCCCCGAAGCACGAGCAGCCTCAATCTCTCGAATCGTCAATTCGCGCGTTGGGTGTAGGAAACCTTCTGCCCTAGCTGAACATCGTAGTGCTTAAGGCTGAGAGCGTCATTTGACACTTGTACCGAGCAATCGGGTGTATACTGACCGCAACTGGAGGTAAATGCCATGACCTGCATTCCGAGACTTTCTTTAGGCTTTACAGTGGCAGGCCTCCTCGTCGCAAGTGCGGCTCTGGCAGCTCCTCAGTCTCAGCCATCCAGCCAGAGTTCAGCGCCCGCTCAAACACAGCAGCAACCCGCCGCACAGCAGCCAGCTTCCACGCAGCCTCAGCCGCAAGCGCCTGCGCAACCGGCGCCGCCGCAGCCCGCCCCCCCGCAACCCGCTCCGCCCCAGCCAACGCCCGCGGTCCAATCTCAGACTCCCCCGCAGGATCAACCGGTTCCCCAAAAGGACACCGTCGATCCCAAGAATTCCAAAGAAGATGTCAACGATATTGGCAATCGCAATCTCGGCAAAGGCATCAACTTCTATTCCCTCGAACGCGAAATCGCCCTCGGCAAGCAGCTCGCCCAGGAAGTCGAACGCTCCTCAAAAATGATTGACGACCCCGTCGTCACCGAATACGTCAACCGCGTCGGCCAAAACCTCGTCCGTAATTCAGACGCAAAAGTTCCTTTCACGATCAAAGTCATCGACTCCGACGAAGTCAACGCCTTTGCCCTCCCCGGAGGCTTCTTCTACGTCAATAGCGGCCTAATTCTTCGCGCCGATGAAGAATCCGAACTCGCCGGTGTCATGGCCCACGAAATTTCGCACGTAGTCCTTCGCCACGGCACCAAAAACGCCACCAAAGGCGAGATCATGCAGCTCGCGACGATTCCGCTTATGCTTCTCGGTCCCGGCGGCTGGGCCGGTTACGGCATTTACGAGGCCGCCCAGCTGGCCATTCCCGTCACCTACTTGAAATTCAGCCGCGACGCCGAGCGCCAAGCCGATTATTTCGGTCTCCAGTACATGTATCACGCCGGCTACGACCCCAATTCCTACGTCACCTTCTTCGAGCGCATTCAAGCTGACGAAAAGCGCCGCCCCGGCACCATTCCCAAAGTTTTCTCCACTCACCCGCCCACACCCGAGCGCATCGAGCTAGCCCAAAAAGAAATCGCGGACATTCTGCCCGCGCGCCCGGAATACATCGTCACGACTTCCGAATTTGACTCGGTTAAAGCCCGCCTCCGCAACATCGAATTTCACCGCAAAGTTTCGGACAATCAGCCTGGCAAACCGACTCTCCGCACAAAAACCGAGCAATCCAAGCAGGGCACTTCGACCGATCCCAACTCCACTTCGGGCGATGACGACGGTCGTCCAACCCTGAAGCGCCGCCCCGACGGTCAGCCATAATTAAACTCTGATCGCCGCTCACATCTCGTTAAATGAACAAGGGCGGCATCGAGCCGCCCCTTGTTCATTCTCCTGCAACTAACAGCCGGCAACGAAGTCCGTGCCCGTGCCGGCTCCAAGCGCTTCTCCGCTGTCCACCACCCCAGCGACCACGCTCGCGACAATCTCATCCGGGCTCGCACCCTCTGTGCTCGATTGACTCCACCCTCGGCCTACTTCGTCCGAAAGCGAGCCCCTCACCTCTACTTATAAACGCTCATCCGCAGCGGATCCTCGCGCCGGTCCACAACCATTTCTGGATGCTCCCTGCGGAACGTTTCCGCGATGTGGCAATCCCAGCAAACCGGCAGATGCGTCCGCATCGTCTCTTGCAGCTTCTCCGCTGGAATTTCATTCCACTGCACCGTCTTCCGCTCCGCATCCACCAGCGCCGGCTTGTGACTATCCCAATGCAATTCGCCAAACGGCTTGTGGCAATAAGCGCACTCCTTGCCCTCATACCACCGCTGCACAATGGTCGAAACCAGACACGCCTTCGGCGCCTCTTCAATCTCTGCCAGGCACCATTGCCCACACTTTTCCCTTTCCGGCCATCTCGAACATTCTTTCAACGCAAGTTCTTCGCGCCCAACCGTCGCCTTCAGCGCCGCATCTCCCGCCGCCACCCGCACCGCCGCCGCCTCATGCGTCTCCGGGCACGACACAATCCTCTCACCTCGAAACTTCAAATAAGTCCCCGCCGCTCGCCTCAGCATGATTCCCAATCCAACCATTAGCAGCCCAACCGCCGCCAACACCACGGTCACAAAAATATAGTTCATAGCAACCTCCCGTCCAGCCGCCACCAAGCCGACCGGCTCTTCGCCTCAGCGCTGGTCCGTTCACCGCCCTGACTTCGTCAGTTTCCGCTTATCCACCCCCGTAAGACTGTGCCCCGCGACACTCCGCCTCGTGACGCGCGTCACCTCCCGTTGTCCGCATCTTGCCCATCCATAGAGCTATTTATGGAATATCCCGCCGCTCGCTTGCATCTCTGTCCTCACACGGGCCCCAGTTCGGGCAACGAGCGTTGAGCCTTTTCCTGGAATCGGATAAAACGCAATTCAAATTCACGCCATTGTAACTTTCGATTTTACTTCCATTCCTCTCGCCCCCATACTCTCGCGAATTCGCCGGGGGAGCTTCGGGTTTTCCACAGACTGACGCTCGATTTCTGTCCCGAGTGTGTGATACACAGCTCGCAATTGCGCGCTCGAATCAAGTCGAAGGGGTGTACTAAGATGAAGAAAATGGTGCGGTTTATCTCTGTCTTTGCTGTCCTTATTTGCTTCGTTTCCTTGCCCGCGCAAGCGCAGCAGACTCTCGGCTCCATCACTGGCACAGTCACCGATAGTTCCGGCGGCATGGTACAAAACGCCGCCGTTAAGGTTCACAACCTGGCCACCGGCCTCGAGCAAACTGCGACAACCAATTCAGAGGGCTCCTACAATATTGCCGATCTTCCCATCGGCATCTATAGCGTCAGCTTCTCTCGCGATGGATTCAAAAGCGAAGTCCACTCCCAAATCTCCGTCCAGGGGAATCGGACGACAACGGTGAATGGTTCTTTGCAACCTGGGGCTGTATCGACGACCGTCACCGTCACGGGCACTTCCTTGATGAACATGACAGACACTACAAACGGCTACGTCCTCGGTACCTCGGAGATCAACGAGGTTCCCCTTGGTACGGGTAGTCTAACGCAGTTGGCCATCCTCACTCCCGGTGTGAATGCGGACCTTCTCAACGGCTCCGGTACCAATGCCGGTTTAGGGAATCAGTCCATTTGGGCAAATGGTCAGCGTGACACCAGCAACAGCTTCACGGTCAATGGTGTCGATTCTACGAATCTCTTCAATGGCAAAACCAGCAGCCAGGTCGCAAGTAACCGTTTCGTACTGAATACCAACGAAAGCTTTCTTGGCGGCAATGGCGAAGACATCCAAACCAGCACCTCCGTCTACGACGCTATCGGGCAGGCGTTGCCCACGCCTCCCATTGAGTCCCTTGATGAAATCCGCGTGAACGCTTCCATGTATGACGCTTCGCAGGGCGCAAACAGCGGTGCTCACATTGACAGCACTACGAAATCTGGCACCAATCTATTTCACGGTGAAGTGTATGAATATCATCAAAGCGATGCCTGGAATGCCGCTCCTTTTTTCCGCAACTCTGACCCAACCATCCCCTCTGGCGAGAAAGTCCCACGCCTGCACTACAACCGTTTCGGCGCCACGCTCGGCGGACCCATTCTGAAAAACAAGCTCTTCTTCTTCGCTTCCTATCAGGGCATACGCACCACCGATCAATTGAACGGCACATCCAGCGTCGGTGTCCCTGTCGGCCTAACCGACAACAATCGGACGGCACAAGGTCTTACTGATCTCTTGAACTCCCCCGAATACTGCGATCCCACCATGAATCCCACCGGCTGCTACACGATCAGCCAAATCAGCCCGGCGGCTGTTAAGCTCTTTCAGGCCAAGCTGCCCGATGGGCAGTATCTGATTCCGAGCGCCAAGACAGTCAACAATGGCTATGACGTCACTCTACAAAGCGCTGCAAGCTTCACCGCCGATCAGGCCAACGCTAATCTGGATTACGATTTCAGTGCCAAGGATCGCCTCTCGGGCAAGTACTATTTTCAGAGTGACCCGGGGACGAATCCCTTCGCCGTTTCCTCCGTGGAAGGCTTTTCTCAAAGCCTGAATGCTGGTAGCCAGCTATTCTCCCTCCTCAACACGACGGTACTCACTCCGAATCTGACGTGGGATCAGAAATTTGGCTTCGTCCGCATGCGCGCGTTCGCAGGCACTCAGCAGCCTTTGACGCCATCAGATGCGGGAATCAACCTTTTCGGAAGCCAGTCATTTCCAGGAATTTATATCAAGACCACCTCGGGGCTCAATGACAACCTTTTCGGCAGCACGAGCATCGGTCCTAATTCCAACTTTGCAAATGCGGGGATTTTTCAGAATCGTTGGGACGTTAGCTCGAACTTGAACTGGGTGCACGGACGCCACACCGCTTCCTTTGGCTTTAACTGGAATACCACCCAGCTCAATGTCATCAATAAGAACAATGAGGTCGCCTCGCTCACCTTCAACGATTGGCCCAGCTTTATTACTGGCGCCGTCACGCCCGGGCTTTCAAATTCCGCTTTCTTTAATGGCACCAGCAATCGCTACTACCGCGCCAAACAGGCTGGGCTCTACGCCAACGATAAAATACGCCTGAGTTCCTCGTTGAGCGTGACCCTCGGCCTGCGATGGGACTGGGACGGTCCGCTCACCGAAAAATATGGGAATCTCACCAATTTCTATCCGCAGGACTATTCCTACGATCTTGGCACCGATACGGTTACGAACATCGGTTTAGTCGTGGCGGGAAACAATAAAACCTTTGGCACGAAGGGCGTCAGCAATTCCACAATGATTGCCAATCAGTGGGCCCTCGAACCGCGCATCGGTCTGGCGTGGAATCCATCCTTTTACAAAAACATGGTGATTCGCGCCGGATACGGTTTATATGCTGACCGCGGCCAGTTCTTTACCGAGTTCTCTCCCAGCGCTGGCTTTGGTTACAACGGTCCTTTCGGTGTCACTCTCGCGCCTCCCTTCGTCGTCCCTCTGGCCGCGCTCCCCGGCGCTACACTGGACAATCCCTTCGGCACGACTGCCCCTCCGCCTCCTCCCAAAAACCTCTCGCAAGTGGCCGCACTTGTGCCCTGCCAGGGACTTTACAACGGAGGAACCTGTTCCAGCCCGCAGGCCGGCGGAATCACAACCTCAGGGTTGATTCAGGGGACGAATCCGTTTCTGTTTGGCGGCTACGATCCCTACAACAAATTGCCCTACTCGGAAAACTGGACCTTGGATCTTCAGTGGCAACCCTGGAACTCTTGGGTGTTCACTCTCGGTTACGTCGGCAATCATGGGCAGCATCTCACACTGCCCATACCCTTTAACCAGCCAAAGATCGCGACTCCCGCCAATCCAGTGAATGGACAAATGTATTCCTACGGATTCCAACCCTTGGACTCAATGGGTAATCCTCTTCTCACCGAGCCGTACTTTACTTCGACGGGCGGAAATACGGATCTCCGCACTTCCTATCTTGGTTATAGCCCCAATTCCGTTTACTACGAGGGGGAAGGAATTTCGAATTATAACGCCCTCCAAGTCTCGGCGACGAAACGTCTGAGTAAAGGTTTATCCATTTCGGCTTCTTACACTTGGTCTCACACCCTCGATGAACAGAGCGGCTTGGGGCTTTTCTACACCGGAAACAATCCTCTGGATCCTCGTTCAGGCTATGGCAATGCCGACTTCGACCGCACTCACGTTGCGGCCATAAGCTATCAATATGAGCTCCCCAAACTGACGAATCGCGCGGGCTTCCGCGCGGGCGCCCTCAATGGTTGGTCCATCAGCGGCGTTACCATTCTTCAAAGCGGCCAGCCCTATAGCGTTTACGATTATTCTGGAGCCGTTGGCGGCATCTATTACAGCGGAAACGACTACATAACGAATCCTATTGTGCCGATCCTTTCCGGGCCTCCTGCCTCAGCCATAACTGGTCACCTGGGAACTGATCCCAACTTTCCGGCGTTGAACCCCAGCGCTTTTGGCGTTGTCACTCTTGCGCCAGGAACGAGTGGCGTGGCTCCTTGCGGGCCCACCGCCACCACCGCATATTTTTGCGATACAGTCGAGACCGGGTTCAGCAATGTTGGCCGTAACACCTTTCGCGGCCCCTTCCAAAACCGCTTCGACTTCAGCGTTATGAAACTTTTTCGTATCAACGAGCGCTTCCAGTTGAAGTATCGCTTTGATGCGTTCAACATCTTCAATCACCCTAGTTTCGACACGCCGAACAACGACATAACACTTAATCCCTGTTACGGCGGAGCCAGCCCTGGTTGCTATCTTGGGCCGGGCCCCGCGGGAAATGGTCAACCAGCACAGGGCTCACTAGGCGTGATTCAACACACTATCGGCAGCCCGCGCTTCATTCAGATGTCTCTTCGACTGCTCTTTTGAGGCAGTGCAGTCAACCCACGAAAGATCAACGTCAGCGAAGATCCGGAGGGGGAGTTCCTTAACTTTGTGATTGGATGAAGGCTGCTTCGATGAAGGCGTCCGGCGGGTGGCAGATCCTTAACTCTTGGGTGGCGGATCGATTGGCCCTTCGCATTTCAAAGGGTACCGCTGTTGACCATCTCTCTTGGTTCTTCCTACTGGCCATCGAGCACGCGCGGCGCAACGAGCCTTTCGCCGCATCGATCAAGCCCCGCTGGACCTTATCTGTCTCCAGGCTACCTTCGGCGGGTCGAGCACCTCAGTTGGCCGAGACGATATTGAATTTGTGTTTGCTTTTCGGGGTGCCGCATCCCTGCGGTTTTCAGGGTGTGGGTTTTGACTCTTCTTCCATACCAACCCCCAACCACCCATCTGCAACCCGCTGTCCCATAACGACTTATATTTATCACTTGGCAATAGATAGAAGTGTGTTACAATGGCACTTCGTTCTTGGCGGAGGAGAAAGGAGAGCCCGCTTTGCCTCCGCTACCCGCCCGCCCCTCCAACCACCGCCGTCATCTTGAGTGTAGCGAACGAAGATCCCGAGCGGCTCGGGACCGAAGATTCCGGCCTTGTCGGAAAGGATCTGCTTTTCTCCTGGTCGGCCCCTACGCCAACCCAGCTCGCCCAGTGAACTCAGCACGCCGCGCACAACTTGACACGCAGGAATCGCCGCAACCTCTTTCCCATCATGCTCTTACGCACAGTTTCCGTCACACATGGGGGTGGGGGTCCCCGCTCACCTTTAGCCACTCCTCACTTGCCACTATCTCTTCCACAATCAACACTTACACAACTAATACAAAACAAACGACTTTATCTACCTTTAGAATGAGCGTTTACGAAAAAACTAGGGGGGGGCGTACCTGTTATTGTTAACCAGATTTCCGACGAGGAAATCTGGCCTGACGAGCGTAGCGAGGAAGGATCTCTCTTCACACCCGGCGAGGAAATCTATCCTAACGAGCGGAGCGAGGAAGGCTCTCGCGACACGCCCAACGACCGCAGGTTGCGGCCTCGTCGGGAGGCGCGTCTGTCCTGAACGACCAGCGGAATCGAAGGACCTCTCTTGCAATGCGGCGAGGGACTTTCAGCAAACTTCAGGCAGGCAGTTCAGCCTACGACCGCCGCCGGTCATCAGGCGCCGCGGCAATGCCCATGCGCCGCAATTCGTCGGAGTAATACTTGCGATAGAGCACGTTCCACTCTTCGCTGTCTTCGAGGATCTCTTTTTTCTGCGAAGTAATTTTCTTCCGGACTTCGAGGTCGGCCTTCTCTTCTTCGTGCAACGTCGCCGTCAGGATCTGCACCACTTCGCGCCGGATCGTGTCGCGGTCCTCGACGAACTCCACATCGTCGCTCGAAACCAGCACGTCCGTAATCTGATGAGAGAGTCGAACAATTTTTTCGCGGCTCAATCTCATCCCGGGCTACCTCAACACCAGTTTGCGGTCTCGCGCGAGCTGCGCTTTCACCTTCTTATACATCTCCTGGTACGAAACGTTCGTGCGCCGCATCTCTTCCTGATGGTCCGTCAAAATCTGCCGCACTTCTTCATTCAATCTGTCCTCGACGGTAACTTCTTCCATCATGCGCTGCCGCAGCCGATGCCCCACGGCTTCCGCCGCCTTCGTCTCGATCATCTTCCCTTCCACCAGCCGCTTCACCACTTCCGTGGCCATGTACCCGACATAATCCCGTGCGATCAGCATCCCAGAGTGCGTCCTTTGAACGTAAGCAAGAGAAAGAGTTTACTGGCTGCGCCAAAAAAGCGCAAGGAAGCACGCACAAAACCGGCAGAAACGCACTCGATTTCGAGCGGACTCTTAAGTGCAAGGCAGACCGTCTCAGAGACCGAATCCGCCCCCATGCTTTGCATAGTAATCCGGATCATCCGGTGGCGTCTCGAATGGGGAATTGTCCCTGCACGTGAACCTCAACTTCTTCTTGAGGACTTCCGTGCGTGGATTGACCACACTTCCGATAATCATGTTTTCGGTCCGAATCGCTACCCAACGAAGGCCGCCATGCTCAAACTCACCATTACGCGGAGATGTCCCAGGCAAATAAACTACGCGTCCGCTGCGTCGCCGAAACCAGACCTTTATCTCCACACGATCTCCGAGACGAACCTCAACGTCGCTTCCGAAATAGCATATTGCCATGTCGTCACCAAATGGACTGGAATTGCTAGTTTAGCAAGCGGTGCGGAGCCTGATTGCATTGCCGGGGCATTTTGTCTTCGAAAAGACACCGGAAGGTTGGAGGCGCGGGACGGAATCGAACCGACGATAAAGGTTTTGCAGACCTTTGCCTTACCACTTGGCGACCGCGCCCCGTCCAAAAGGGAGCATATATATTCTAGCATCTTCGCCGGGCCCGATTCGCGGCAAAATGTTCGCCCGCTTTTCGTAAGCGGAACAAGTCGGATCGGCGACCCCGCGGCGCGAGCAGCTAGGCAAATCGCGCGCGGGCATCACCCAGTGATTCCGCAACGAAGTTTTCTGAGCAATCCAAGTATTTGATTCTCCTACCGTTGGCCCCTTTTGAGGTGCTGAGCAAATTCGCATTGCATTTTGTGTGTGGACATCCAAGCTAATCTGAGATAGTATATAAGTCGCAGATGAAAAAACCAGTTGATTCTGCTTTTCATCGCTCTAGCCTCTCGCCTTCCGAACGCAAATTTCGCTCTCGCGTCGCGCAGCTGGCTTCCAGCCAGTGGTTTCTTCGCGGTACCCTCTCCGAACGCTTTCGCAAGTGTGGTAAGTCGAACTGTCACTGTGCACAAGGCGATCCACACAAGTCCCTGTACTTAGTTCAGAGTCACGCCGGGAAACCACGCCAGATCTGTATCCCCAAGGTATGGGAACTACGGGTTCGCCAAGCCGTAAGCAGTTATCAGCAAATGCAGCAGTTCATCGAAGAAGTTTCCGAGTTGGAATGGAAACGTCTTCGGGAAAGGAAGCGATAAACGTTCTCCGCCGCCTGATTGCCTACTCGGAAAAAATCTTCTCTCTCTCCGCAGATATCCTCACGCAAGTTTCTGATCGGAGATTAGAACCACGCATCCCCGCGGCGGCGGTCGTGAAATCGGCTTTAGTGTTGTTCTGGGCCCGCATGGGCAGCATCAACGCCTGGGCCCAGATCGGTGGCCGGGCCCACTTTTGGCAGAGTTGGCTGGGTGAGCCCGCCTGCAGCGCAGACACTCTAGGGCGGGTCCATGCACTACTGGACGCCGACGGGCTGCGGCAGGGGATACACCAGGTTTATGAACGTCTGAAACGCAACAAGGCGCTACCCGATCTTTACGGGCTGGGCGTCGTGGTTCTGGACGGCCACGAAAACCACGCGAGTTACTTGCGCCACTGTTCCGGCTGCTTAGAGCGCACCATTCATGGAGAGAAAGGCGATCGCATTCAGTTTTATCACCGGCAAGTCACATTGCTGTTGCTGCCCGGTGCACCACCGGGACGTGAGGCGGTTCGTTTGCTCCTGGATCAGGAGCCGCAACGACCTGGAGAAGATGAAGTGCAAACGGCGCTGCGTTTATTGACGCGCGTGATCCCTGCCTATCCGCGCGCCTTTACTTTGGTGCTGGCCGACGCACTCTACGCCCAAGCGCCTTTTTTCAATTTTCTCCTGGCTCATGGCAAACACGCACTGGCCGTTCTCAAGGATGAACGACGCGATCTGTATCAGGATGTCGCGGGATTGTTCCAGCACGTAGCGCCGCAACCCGGTCGCTACCGATCTCGCCAGTGCTGCTGGTGGGATTTTCCGGACCTGCTCTCTTGGCCGCAGGTGCAAACCCCGGTGCGCGTCGTTCGTTCTCTGGAAACCTACTCGGTACGCCGGCAACTCGACAAGCGGGACGATCCGCAAAGCAGTGACTGGATCTGGGTGACGACGCGATCGCCTACCGAGGTTCCCGTCGAGCAGGTCGTCCGTTTGGGACACCAGCGATGGGATATCGAGAATTATGGCTTCAACGAGCTGGCCAACGAATGGCACTCCGATCATGTCTACATGCACGAACCCGGCGCCATCGAGTGCTTCTTGCTCGTAGCCTTCCTCGCTTATAACGTCTTTCATGCTTTTCTGGCCTTGAATGTGAAGCCTGCCGCACGAAAGGGCAAAACTCAAATCTTCTGGGCTCGACTCATCGCCGCCGAGCTTTATAGCGAACTGACTCCCGTCGGCATGTCGCCCTGAGATTATTTCGCGTTTCCTCCAGAACCTCTGCTCATCCTGGGGACCTGCAAGGAGGTCCTTCTGCCCGTGGCTGTTCCCGTGGCGCTGCCGGCCCCTTTTCTCCTCGCTAAACGCAGTGCGAATTTCATGGCTTCCGGTCCCCGCATCTAAAAACGCGTTATCCTGCCCCTAACCTACCTATTTCCCTCGCCACCCGTTGCTCGTTACGGAATCGTTGGGCATCACCGCGCAGCGTTGACGCCTCGAGGTGCATACGGTACGATGAATAATGTAAGGGCGCTTAGCTCAGCGGTTAGAGCGTTCGGTTTACACCCGAAAGGTCGTCCGTTCAAATCGGACAGTGCCCACCATAAAAGCAGAGCCACGAGAAACGGTAGCAGTCCTGTCCATTCGTGCTCTACTCTTGTGAAGCATCACTCGCGCCGCGCGAAAGCGCCTTTGATGCATTGCACCACCTGTGACGTTTCACCCCTCAGCGGGGACGTAGTTCAGTTGGTTAGAACGCTGCCCTGTCACCAGAATCGACGAAAACCCTTATAATCCTTGCATCCACGACGCTTATTAGCGATCCTATTGGCGGTTCTTCCAAAGAACCGCCTTTATGCCCAAACTCCCGCACGTTACGCTCCTCAAGCAGATCAAAATTAACAATAAGTGGCGACACGCCCGCGCCCTGTTCGACAGCAAAGGCCGCGTGCGCCGCGACCGCGTCCGTGTCAATGGGAAGGACGAAAGCCATCCTGAGGGAAGCTATTTCATCGAATGGTGGGATCAGGGCAAGCGCCGCTGCATTCCAGCCGGTGCCGACGCCCAAGACGCCGCGGACAAGGCTCGCGTCAAGGAAGCGCAGCTCACGGCCGAGAGGAACGGCATCATCCCTCCCCTGCCCCAACCCGAACCTGCGCCACAGCGCATCTCTTTGACCTCAGCTCTCGATGGTTATCTGAGCTACGTGCGCGATCATCGATCCTTGCGAACTTTCCGCACCTACCGGCCCATTCTCAATTCCTTCAAAACCTTTTGTGCGAAGCCCCATGTTGATACAGTTGAACGTCAGGACCTTCTCGATTTCTCCACGCATTGCATGAAACAGGGACAAAAGGGAAAGAGTATTTACAACAAGCTCGTAGTGCTGTCGCAGGTGCTGAAGCAGCATGGCAAGCGCAAGCTGCTGACCTCAGCCGATTGGCCGAGCTTCGTTGAAACAGTGCGCCCAATTTATGAAGACGCCGAACTCGCTAAGCTGTTTAGGGCTTGCTCACCCTCCGAGGAAGTGCGCTTCAAATTTTATTTGATTTCAGGCTTCCGCGACGCCGAGGGCCGTTTCGTCACTTGGCGCGACGTCGATTTCAAACACCTGGCTGTCCGCGTCACCGCAAAACCGCATTGGGGATTTCATCCGAAGAATTGGGAAGAACGCGAAGTCCCTGTTCCACAAAAGCTCATTGCGATGCTTCAGAGATTTCGGCCCAAAGACGCCAGTCCCGACGACCCGTTGTTTCCGAGCGCCACCGGGAGACCTGACGGCGCAATGCTCGAAAAACTCAAGGCCGTGGCCCACCGTGCCAAGCTCAACTGCGGTCATTGCATTGTCAAACACAAGCTTGAGGACGGCACGATCAAAATTAATCGCTGTGCCGATGGCCCCTACTGCTGCCGTTGGTTCCTTCATAAGTTCAGACACACTCATGCGACAAGGCACTTGCAGGACGGAATTGACATTCGCACGCTGCAGCAATGGATGGGCCATCGCGATATCGCGTCAACAATGGTTTATCTCAAAGGCGTGAGGAACAGCGACGTTCAGGCCCGAATCAACAAGGGTAGCCTCGCAGCGTTTGCTTAGAGCGCGACCTGCCGTACCTCATGTTCTATGCCGCTGCCGTTCAAGATGTCCGACGTAACCCGGAGACATTTTCTGACGTAACCATGCGGAAATGGCCAATGGATCGAAACGGATCAAGCCGCCAATCTTAAAACACGGAATGCGGTGCGCTGCTACGAGCTTGTAGACCTGACGCTCGGAGATACTCAGCAGCTCTGCGATGTCCGTGACAACGAGCGCATGCCTTTTCCCGTCGAGGCAATCCGTGAGACCGCCCGCTTTGTTGTCCAGGTCCTCCCTGGCGAACTGCTCGGGTGAATCAACGGACGAATCGCCGTCAAAGGATCTTCCAAGCCGCGTTGACATAGGTACCTCCCACTCTGATTCGCGTTTCTCCAGCGAGTCCACGGGCTCGCAACCATCAAGTCAGAGGGTTTCTCTAGACTACTATACATATAGCACCATGCAAGAAGAATTTCCATTTAAATCAAGATTCTCTGAACGAAGCCGTCCGCTCTCCAAGCTAGGTAGAGGGAAAAAGTCGGCTAGGACATAAGGACGTCGTGCAGGAAGATCATCGACATAACGACCAGACCGGTGGGTGGATGAGGCGTTGGGAATCGAGGATCACTCTCATTTCCCCCCTTTATTGGAAAGGGAGAGTCTTCGGGCGTAATTATGCGGTGCAACTCGCGGGTTTTTTGAAATGGGGCTATCGGCCGCGACCCGGCTTCGCGTGTTGGTTTGCAGCCTCCAATTCCTTGCCAAAAACTCTTGCAGCCCAGTCCGGGATCGACTGTGCGGCTTTGCTTAACTTGCCGCCGGTGAAGTGGGCCACTACGTGGTAGCCCCGGTTGTGTACGGTGTTGTCGTACAGGATTAGTTCATCCGCATGCTTACAGCCTTCGGCCAGATTCCTGGTTGATTCCCTATAGGAGTCAATTACACTTTGGGCAGTTTCAGGTTTTCCACCTCTGCTCATGCGCACCAAGATCCGCCCGACATTCAAATTCGCGTCTTCCGTGGAAATAAAAAGCACCTTCGTCGCGTAGCCTGCAGTCTTGGCCTCGTCCAGTAGATGCGTGTCCACGCGAATGTCCTCGACGGCAAACGACCGCCGATCATTGAGAAACGGTTGCTGTTGGTCCCTTACGGCCGGAACCAGCGTAGGGAAGGCTTCCTTCAAGTAAGCTTCATAAAAAGTTGTCTTACCGGCGCCTAATGGCCCCGCGATGATAAACAGTGCTGGCTTTTGCTGGCTCAGGGTGTCATTCCTTCATTCGTGCGCCAGCTCTATTGCGGCGCGTGTTCAAAGTTTGTGTCAAGCTTCTTAATGGGGTGCCTCTCTCCGTCTGGCGTGACTCTTACCGTTGCTTTGAGGTTGCGATCATATTCGTAATGCGTTCCATCTGGCTCTTCCGCGACGGCGGAGACGGATTGCGTGGCTAACAGCTCCGAGAGCATCTGGTGGAGTTCACGACGTTCCAGATCCGACATTTTGTCGTAGGAATGCCTAGAAACGCCGTGTCGCTTTGTTGATTTCTTAGGTTTGACGCTTCCCGCCTTTGAGTAATGGGCCAGAAGAGCGCTGTTCACGAGTTCATTCATCGAACATTTTCGCTTCTCTGCGACTTGATGAATGCGCTTGCGAAGACGCCGCAAAATAACGACTTGTGTCTCTCTCCCGGTTTGTTTCTGCCTGGATTGCAATTTGACAAGCTCAACGGTATCCAGGTCGACCGCTAGAAGGGCATCGTTGATCGAAGCCGACAGCTCTCCTAAGTACCGCGGTCTATCCCGCAGGAGTTTGTCGAGGGCACTTAAGAGCCGGACATTGTAGACTGCAAAATGAACGCTTCGCCGCTTCGCCACGTTTCCCACCGTCTTTAGACTGGGGGCTCCCGCAACTGAAGAAACGATGCGGTCCATACATGCGATATATACATGACCCTGGAAGCTTGTTCAACCCTTCCTTTCTTTAAGGCGCCCCTTTGGGTTAGCGTTTCGATCCCAGCGCCAAGCCAGCGAATCGGCGCTGCTTTTGTCTTCCGGGGAGTACTGGCCAGTTTTCCGCGCGGCGGCGGTAGGCTTTCTGCATTGAAGCGTCTTCTAGAAGTGCTGCGCATTTAGCAGCCGGGACGCATAGATATGAAGCACGAAAGGGTTCTGAGTCGACAAAAGTCAACAAAAGTCGGCAGAAGTCGACATAAATCAACAGAAGTCGGCAGAAGTCGACATCAAATCGGCACAAGTCAGCCAAAGTCGGCAGAAGTCGACAGCATTCAACTGCATTAGGAGCAGTGTGTAGGGAACGCAGGCAGACTATCGGCGACGGACACACGTATTGGAACATAAAGGGTTGTGGCGACGCTGCGCGTTTTTTTACAGGTAACTCCTTGTTTTACAGAGAGAAAGCATGTGTCGACTTTTGTTGGAAATGTGGCACAAACGTGCCACCACTGGGAATGGAGGCAATGTATGGGATTCCTTGAGATGGTGATCAACGATTCCGAACGATATGTATGGCAAAAATGGCTTTCCGCCGCCGAAACATGCCCCTTTAAGAGTGGTGCCTATGTGGTACCACAATCTGTTCGAAGTGGTACTGCTCAAAACGCATGAAACGTAAGCAGTTAAGGCAGAAAAACACCACAAAGTGGCCCAAACCCTTTATGTTCCAATACCTGTGTCGTCGAGCGGCGAGAGAAGGTCGCGCCCCCGTCAAAGGGCGAGGGTTCCGTTTCCGGGTAAGTTTTCATCATTGCCGCTTTCGAGCACTGAATTCGGGAGGACGCCAACACCCAAGCGACTGCACACTTTCAATTCCCCTAAACTGCGATATAATTGAACTTGCTATGCTTTCTGAAAAACCACTCCTGACCGCCTCGGTCAAGCGTCACTCGCTCGACGGGATCGACGTGGAGAATGACGCGGAACTTGACGCCCTCACCGCTCAAGTCCTCGCTGCGGGCAACAAGATCGCCGAGTCGGAACGCGCGGATATGATTCGCAAAGGTATCATCGACGAGCATGGCAACCTCCTGAAGACCGAACTCCCCGAAGATATGCGTAAGGACGCAGACAGAGACTTCGGGGGATAACTTGGCGCGACCGCGAATGGTCATCGTTGCCGGTCCTCCTGGCAGCGGCAAAACAACTCGTTTCCCCGTAGCTGAATTCGGCGTCGATTCCTTCAATGCTGATCACCGCGCCGCGCAACTGAATGCCGGTTCCTTTCGGGGTATCTCGAAAGAAATCCGCTCCCAGGTGAACGTCGAGTTTCAAAAGTGGATTTTGGACCACATCTCCGCACGGAAAAGCTTTGCCCTCGAAACAACGCTTCGCAGCCAGGTTACGTTTGAGCAGGCGCAGCTTGCCCGTGAGCACGGTTTCTGGACTTCAATGTATTACGTGACGCCTGGCAGCGTTGAAGAATGCATCAAACGCATCAAGGCCCGCGCTTACCGTGGGGGACACTCCGCGTCCGAGAGTGTTGTTCGCGACATCTTCCAAAAGAGCCTGCATCATCTTGTGACAGCTCTCGATTTTGGTGACGGTGGAATTAACCGCGTGGAGATCTACGACAATTCCGCCAACCTCGCCGACGAGAAAAACGTGCAGCGGATAATGAGCATGCGCCAAGGCCGCGTGACCTCTCTCGCCAGCAACGTTCCTAGTTGGCTTGAGCACTTGCTAAAAGGTACGAAATTCGAGATCCCCGCGCTGCGCGAATTTTTGCAGCTTCGGGCCAACCGCCGCAGCCACGATCTCGGCCGCTAATGACTTCTGTGCCTTCTTTGGCCCGCCCTCGCCAGACATCAGCGATGTGCCCACCGTGACGGGCTTTGCTTTGCCCCGTGTTCGGCGTGTGTCCTGGTATTGAAACGAAAAAAGGTTGGTAGGGGCGGTGGGGATCGAACTAAAAGCGACGTTGAAGACGCGTAAGTTATTGATTCCATTAAACGCGAAAAACGCCAAAAACATCAAACTCGCCCAACTGAGGTACACGCCGGGTACACGGACGCCCATGACGGAGATCATCACCCTAAGTATTTCTTCCGCCATTTCCCGTAGAGTGTAATCGTGCGAGTTCGGGATAGGTATCGCACGGGCCTGATTCGTCTCGACACCTTGCCGTCGCAAAGTTCGTACACGGGCTTCTTGAGTTTGAGAGCGTGATTAATCTCCTTGCCTACCCCTGCTGTGATTTTGCCCAAGAGCTTGCTAAAAACAATTACATCGCATCTCTCGATGAGGCGAAGGCAGAAACCTATTGTGTCTCGTCGCTTCTCGGGGTCATCGTCGTACTTTGCGGGGTTCACGACGCTGCCCTTGAAACGTCGACGAATTGCGGCCAGCTCTTGCGACTCCACCAGATGCCCGTAAATACACATAGCGTGAGCGTAGTACGTTTTTCGTTTCACGACGAACCAGCTTTGCTTGAATCGCTAATCCAATCCTATGACTCAAGCCCACGAATCTGAATGAATTCTTTCTTCGGAGCAGGGAGCATCTTCGTCTTTTGCTCGAATCTTGGATTCGCCAGCCCTTGGAGCCGATGGTCAATCGCCCCCACATCGCTAAACAATCCCCGATATGCATCGTACCTCTTCAGCCAGATTCTCTTGTGAGTAGAAATCTCGGCATTCAGATCCTCTCCAAGCTCAAAAAGCTGGCCAGCAATATCATTCTTTTTGGTGTGATACTCACTGCTCGACAGGTAGTCGTAGACTCGTTGTACAGCTTCTTCCTTAGCTTTATTTGTAATCTTCAGTAAGGCCATCCTAACGAGGCGAAATTGTCCCCGGTTTAGTTGAAAGTGGCGGCTCTCGACTTCGGGCACCTTACGCGACCTGCTCCTGCTGAGTCAACGACGGATTCAGTTTGCGCTGCAGGAGTTCCAGTTCCCGATATCCTTTCACCTTCCGGAATTTCTTTTCCGCTTCGAGTAATCCGGTGGCCGTCCAGCGCAGCGCGTGATCCCCGGCTCGCCAGCGTTTCACATTCCGGGCCACGCGCTCGACCGTGGAAAGGCACGACTCGATGGGATTGCTCGAAGCCAATGTTTGACGAAGCAGCGTCCCCACGCCCAAGCCGGTGCACGGTGAGGGTTTCCTCCAGTCCTTCTTCCAGGCTGTGCGCCGCGCTGGGATTGATGCGCTCCAGTTGCCGGAAGATTTTCCCGAGTTCCGCTTTGGCCTCCGCGTAGCCGGTCATCGCGTAGGCGTTGCGGATTCTCCGGTCCGTATCCCCCTGGGCGCTTTTCGGCAAATGCTCTTTCACGTTCCGCCGCTTGTGAATCTGGCAGCGCTGCACTTCCGCCCGCTCGCCGAACACCCGCTCGATCCCGGCGCGCAGTGCCTTGGCCCCGTCGATCACGAACAAGTAGCGTCTGTCTGGATGAAGCCCGCGCGCCACCAGGTCTTCCAACAGTTCTTTAACCACGGTGGTGTTCTCCGTCGCGCCCTGCCACAGGCCCAACACCTGCTTTTTCCCGCTGCTTTCGATGCCCAGCGCCACGACCAACACCTGCTTGCCGAGATGAATCCCGTCGATCAAGATCGCCACCAGATCGAGTTCCTCCAGTCTTTTCTCGTACAGCTTTTTCAGTTGGGCCGCGCTGGCCTGCACGAACTGGCGGCTCACGCTGGACTTCTCGATCCCGTAACCTTCCAGAACGCTCTGCACCGCACGGTGATAGTTCCGCGAGGTTAGCCCGGCCACGATCCCTTCCCGCACCGCCCGCTGCCGTCGCCCGTCGTGTTG
Source organism: uncultured Acidobacteriota bacterium (assembly GCA_963843265.1). Classification (GTDB taxonomy): domain Bacteria; phylum Acidobacteriota; class Terriglobia; order Acidiferrales; family UBA7541; genus Acidiferrum. Next base: position 227,712 of record CAWJJR010000027.1, read on the forward strand.
CAGCCGCGCATAACTGTCCAGCTGCACTTCTTCGCCTTGACGCGTGCGCACCCGCGGGCGCTGGACCGCCACTTTCTGCCCGGCAAACACCACGTAGCCCGGCTGCTGCCCCCAACGCAAGCAACTCGACGCCCGATCCGGTTGGTGGCGCGGCCCTACGCGTCGCATCACTTCATCCTCGATCACCGCCCGAATGATCTTCAACCCCGCCAGCCCGGTCAGGTGTTCGACCTCCGGCTGCAACTCCTCCCACACCTCCACCAGCGGCAGTGGTAACCGCACGGCCACTTCCTTGCTCCCCAATAATTCAAACTTCCTCTTGGACTTGCCTGGTATTCCCTGATAGGTTTTCCTCACAGCGGCTCTCCTCTCAAAAAGAGTTCTCATCCCAGACTCTATCCGAGTCCGGGCCGAGAGCCGCTGCTTCCTCTTTCAGGTTTCAACTAAAGGCGGGACAACTTCCGTCATAGCTGACGGGAGCCGGATCGGATTCAGTCATGGGGAGTCCTTCGTTTTACGTTGCCACGTTCCGCTGCGGCACGATGCTGATCGACTTCAACGGAATTCCCAGTTTCTCTTTGGGCATCTTTTTTCTAATCCTGACTTTCATGATTATCTATAGTGGCGCACTATTTGAATGAATATACACACAGACCGAATGCCACGGCATAGAACCTTATCCACGCACTCGGAAGGGTAACTGAATGTGGGCGGAAGATTCCTGTGGAGGCCCCACAAAAATGCCGCTACTCCTAACAAGAAACCTACGGGATGGGTTCCTTCTTAAGCTGAGCTGGTTATTTCTTTCTTTTGTGTTCACAGTTCCAACTTTTGCCCAAACCAAGAGCAAACACATTAAAAATGTCCCTCCACCTGAGGAGAAAACCCTTGATGTCCCAGCTGCTTTGGAATCCGTTGTTTCTCTAGTTATATCTGACAGCGAAGGCAAAGCCATCGCCCAGGGGAGTGGTTTTCTCGTCGATGGCTCGGGAAAGGTTGTCACAAATTCCCACGTTATCGAGAACGCAGCCAGTGTGGTCGTCAAATCCACAGAAGGAGCCTTCTATCCGGTAACCGGGATTCTGGCTATTGATAAAGACAACGACCTAGCTGTGCTAAAGGTGGCTGGGAAAAATTTCAAAATCCTGCCTCTGGCTGATTCGGACGGAGTCCGTGTAGGAGATAAAGTTGTAGCGATTGGCAGTCCGCTCGGTTTGGAGCAAACAGTCTCCGACGGTCTGATCAGCGGGATCCGCGATGTCGGTAGTTCGAAGGTCTTTCAGACAACTGCAGCCATATCACCGGGTAGCAGCGGCGGCGTTCTACTGAATGCACATGGACAGGTAATTGCCGTAACAGCCTTCCAGTTGACATCGGGTCAAAACCTCAACTTCGCTATTCCTGTGAATTATGTCAAACCGCTCCTGGAAGCGACTGCAGTCGTCCCCTTCTCCCCCAGAGGTGCGTCGCTTTCCTCCACAAACAGTGAACCGCCGAGAAGACCTGCGCCCCCGCCAACTATTCCCAAATATTGGACGCTCTTGAGCGGGGGCAGCACAGTCGAAGTACGAATTGACGGTGATCACCTTTACGAAATGATAGATCACATCCAGTACAAGGACATTTGCGACCTGAAACTTCAGGAAAACGGCTGGGCGGGAAAATGTACATACCATATTACAACGGGAGACGGTATCGCCCTGAGCTTTCGCTATTGTACGGTGGAAGCGGATGAATTCATAACTTCGGTCTCCCCAACTCGTATTGAGGGCAAGAGTCAGAACATAGAGTCTGGCGGGCGAGTCCAATACCCAAACGGGATATATGGCGGAGGGTTCCAACCATGTCCCCGAACCGGAACCGGCAGAACACAATTCGTCATGATACCGCGAGATTAACGACACAGTGTTGCGCTCTCCCGAAGAACGCCAGACTCCTGACCGTCTAAAAGCGTGACCGTCGTAGCAGATTCGGGTAGCGTCTCAATTTGAATTGTTCATTGATTCCGGGGAGGGGCATTGGGAAATTGACGAAGATCATCTTGCGTATATTCACGCACGGTTTGGCAGCCCGGACATTTCAAATGCGTTGGTCGTAGAACGACAATGTCAATTGCAGCTCCTCCCCGTAATGGCTGATCCGCAAGCAACATATCGCCGAGAATAATGCCAGTGCGACAGTCCTGATTTTTGCATTCGACGCCAAATGGAATGTAAGGCATAGGGCTAATTATATGCCGTTAGTTTGCCAGAAGAGCAATTTCTTCCAAGCTCTATACTGTACGCTGGGGCCTGCGTGTTAGAAACCGCCGTACGGAGGTGGCACGAATGCCGAATAAACCTCGTCGAAAGAAAGTGAAGCAGCCAAAGCCAAAGAAACCTATCTTTCAGCCACCGAAAAGAGGCAAGGAAGATTTTATCCGTCCTGACCCGGCCTCTGTGCGCGCACCTGATACTTTTGATTGAAAAAGCGGTGGGGCTGGCCGGAATCCGGGCGCGTGAATCAGAAAGGCGGAAACATGAACCCGCAACCCGACGGATGGACCAATAAACTACCCGATGGCCGCACAGTGGCTTACACATCGGATATTGGGCCGGGCCGTGTCGGCGGCCCGATTACGGCTCAGGCGGAGGGGGATGTTATCAAGCATACCGATATTGCGACACATGAAATGAACCGGCAAGAAATTGAAGCCGCATTCGCCGGGGTACTTGCAAAGTGAATCCGGACGCCTGAAATAGCTGGGCTTGACCTAAACTTGACCTACCGTAATTTATGGTCACGGACGAGCACGGACGACCACGATATCTCTTTTGTTTTCCTGTAAGTTCTTTATTTCGCAGACCCTGCATAGGCTCCAAAGGCTGGCGTGCTACCAATTGCACTACCCCGGAGTCGCCGCGAAAAGTTTAGCAGAGAAGGTAAATTCGGCACAGTGATTCCAATCATGCGCGGATGCGGGGCTACGCCGTTGCCGTTGGGGGTATTGATGAAACTGGAAGAAGAACGGCGGTCCACTGACCGTCTCGGAGCGTGACCATCATAACGGCTTCATCCCCGACGGTCATTCTGGCGAAGCTTGGCCGCTTGGACCTCCTCAATCGGCTTCTCGCCCCGATCGATCAATGATTCATGACAACAGAAACGGCACGTTTTGTTCCCTGAGAGGATGGCCGCCGCTTCGTGCGTAATGCGGCGCGTGTGGATCGGATTTCGAAGCGCACGCCTTCCGCGTGCTGCAAATAGGCAACGATCTCAAATAAGTTGCGAGCCTGAGGGTTGCCACTGGGACCGAGCATCCGCATCAAACTTTTTGCTGAGCGGTGGGTAACGTCGCTCAGTTTAGTAAAGCCAACTGTTGCATTGATGAAATCGCGCAGTATGATCTTGCCGGTTTCCACGTCACCGGAAAGAAAGTTTTCGATTCCCTCTCGGAGAAGTGCCTTGCGGAAGCCAGGATCGCGTTTTACGCGCGCCCGGATTGTTTCCTTGAAATCTCGTGTCAAAGCCATTGTAGTCACCCTCCTGCCTTTTTTCGTTGTTTGTAGTCTTGCCATCGAGCCAGTGCAGTCTTGATGTCTTCCTGCTGACGTTTCTTTGTTCCGCCGCCAACTAGGATTACAAGCCGGTCGTCATCTTTGCCGAAGTAAATCCGGTAGCCCGGACCAAAATCAATCCGGTACTCGTAAACACCGGCCCCAACGCTCTTGGCGTTGGACAAATTGCCTTGTTGGATGCGTGCTAGAGCAGCCGCCACCTTGGCTGCCGCTTCTCTGTTCAGACGGTCAGACCAAGCGGCAAACGGACTGCATCCGCCTCGGTCAAGGTATTCGCGTACTTCGACCATAGCTGATGGTAACACATACGATACCATTGTCAAGGCTCTCTAGGCGGCCTG
>CAWJJR010000028.1:0-81478 GCA_963843265.1 uncultured Acidobacteriota bacterium
TTGCTAGACCGCTGTACGCGCTAACCTTTTCCTAAGACTTTCAGCAAGATCTCACACCTCAGATTTCCCAATTACACTGGCAAAATGGTTTTTCATCAAATCGGCCATTGATTCTATTGGGCTTGCGTTTTACCATCACCACTGAGAATCTCTTGGGGTGCTTGGACAGAATCCCCCCTCTCCGCCATGACTCATACCATGGGACTTAGTGCGTAGAAATAGGGCGGATAGGGCCGAGGCACCACCGCGCCGAGATACTTCACAATCTCCCACTGCGGAAAAAGTTTTTGTGTCTGCCCGGGCGTCCTCGGGCCACACCGACCGCAGCCAGATCCGCTCTGTATCCAGTTCCGGAATCATCGCCGCCTCACCTTCCTAGAGCTAAATACCCCGTTTCCGGCATCCCCGGCCACACGAAAAAACCTTAGGTTATTTGTCGATTCCCGTCCGCCCCGTTCGACGCGTAAGTGGAGCCGCACCGCGCACCCGGCCACTCGTAACTTTCCAGGTCCGGCGCAGCCCATGCTCCTATATAAAAGTAGAGGCCCTGATACGGCGTCCGCTCAACCTTCAAGGAGAAGACAATGCGCTTCATGATGATCATGTTTCCGAAAGACTACGAAAACGCAAAACCCGGCTGGGTGCCCGACCTCAAAGCAATGGAGGCAATGGGCAAGTACAACGAGCAACTGGGGAAAGCCGGCGTGCTGCTCGCCCTTGACGGGCTGACCCCGCCCGCGACGATGAGCGCTCGTGTCATCTTCAAAGGCGGAAAGTCGAAAGTCACCGACGGTCCGTTTCCCGAAGCGAAGGAAGTGGTCGGCGGCTATTGGATCATCCAGGTGAAGTCCCGCGAAGAGGCGCTCGAATGGGCCTCGCGCATCCCCGGCTCGGACAACGAAATGGTCGAAATCCGCCGGATGTTTGAAGTAACCGACTTCGATCCCGAGACCCAAAAGGAGATCCAAAAGAAGTTCGGAGACGCCGGCGCTGAGCCGGGCCAGTAATAGCTTTGTAACTCGCTGAGACTCACCTGCCAATATTTGGCGATGCGTTTCGATTTCAACGCGCGTCATTCGACGTACATGTAGAGAGAGCTTCCGGGCGTTTAGGGGCGGCGGAAGCTTTTCTCGCTATACGTAACAAATAGGAGAACCCCTTTCCGCGCATTGCAGCGTCGCATGAAAAATGTTGTGATGAGTGTCAGCCATGTCCTCTGGCACTCACTCAACAAATCCTCAATCAGGCGCCGGCACGCACGCCGCGATCAACGCCGTCTGGCGCATCGAATCGCCGCGCCTGATCGCCGGCCTCGCGCGCATCACGCACGATGTCGGCGCCGCCGAAGATCTCGCGCACGACGCGCTCGTCGCCGCGCTCGAACAGTGGCCGACAGAAGGCGTCCCGTCGAATCCCGGCGCGTGGCTCATGGCCGCGGCAAAGCATCGCGCGATCGATCTCGTCCGCCGGCGCTCGCTCCTCGAACGCAAACACGGCGAACTCGGCCGCGAGCTCGAGGAGCAGCAGGAAAAATCCGTGCCCGACTACGCCTCAGCGCTCGACGACGACATTGGGGACGACCTTCTCCGCCTGATTTTTACCTCGTGCCATCCCGTGCTCGGCACCGACGCGCAACTCGCTCTCACCCTGCGCCTGATCGGCGGCCTCACCACCAACGAAATCGCACGTGCCTTCCTCGTGCCCGAGCCTGCGATCGCGCAGCGCATCGTCCGCGCCAAACGCACACTCGCCGATGCACACGTGCTCTACGAAGTTCCGCGCGGCGCTGAACTTTCTGAACGTCTTGCAAATGTTTTGCAGGTGATCTATCTGATTTTCAACGAAGGTTACTCGGCCACGGCGGGTGACGACTGGCATCGCCCCGCGCTCTGCGAAGACGCGCTCCGGCTTGGCCGTATCGTCGCCGAACTCGCGCCTGGCGAACCCGAAGTTCACGGCCTCGTCGCGCTAATGGAAATTCAAGCGAGTCGCACGCGTGCTCGCGTCAGCGCAAGCGGTGAACCAATTTTGATGCTCGAACAAAATCGCGCCCTGTGGGATCAACTTTTGATTCACCGTGGCCTCGCCGCTCTCGCGCGCGCGGAAGAATTGAGCCGCGCGCGCGGCCGCATCGGCACCTACACGCTGCAAGCGGCGATCGCGGCCTGCCACGCCCGCGCGCTCACCGCCGATGCGACGGACTGGCCTCGCATCGCGGCACTCTACTCCGCGCTCTCGCGCGTCGCTCCGTCGCCCATCGTCGAGCTAAATCGCGCCGTCGCAGTGAGCATGGCCGAAGGCCCCGCCGCGGGCCTCACCATCATCGATGCCATCGCCGACGATCCCGCGCTCAAGTCTTACCACTTGCTCCCGAGTGTTCGCGGCGACCTGCTGCGCAAGCTAGGCCGCGTTAGCGAAGCCCGCGCCGAATTTGAACGCGCCGCCGCCCTAACTCAAAACACGCGCGAACGCGACCTCCTGCTCTGCCGAGCCGCCTCTTGCATATCGTCTCCATCTTCGTAATTCACAGCGCCGTATTTTCCTCCACAACGTCGCATGTACTCCACCGACGATCTCGTCCAGCGCGCAGTGCAGGCGCTTCGCAAGATGCAGAAGGTGGAAGCTGCCAAGGCAAGTTTCACCACGGCTGAGCTTTCAATGACGAACGCTGGGGTCGAAGCAACCTGTCCGATCCACCTAAGCTTCCGACCCGGCCGATAGATCAGCGATATTTTGTGGGCAGCTTTTCTCTGGCTTATTCCGCCACATTGCCACGCTCTCCTAGGCATAGCTCGCCGTTGCGCCCCGATTCTTTTCACTTCGCGCCCGCGTGATTCGTTCCAGGTATCCGCTCCCGCGAAACGCCAGCATCGGATCTTCCGGCAAGCCGCACGATTTCCTCCATTCGCGCAGGGCGGGCCGGACATCCTCCCAGAATGCACCGCGCAGGACTTCCTCCGCGTCGACCAGCGAACATTCCTCTTGAAGCTTCGCGAGGCGCGCGTGATCGACGAGAGCCGCTCGCGCGTAGAGCTCCTGCGCGGTACATACGGTCTGAATCATGGCCTCGATCTTCCCCTTGAGGTTGTGACTTTGATCGACCATATACGCGATATCGGCCGTCGTTCCCGATTCCCATTCGAACATCCTGATTTCGTGGAAGATGCGGAAAATCTGGTAGGGGTCGATCGAGCCGAGCGTCAAATCGTCGTCGGCATAGCGCCGATCATTGAAGTGAAACCCGCCAATCATCTTATGATGCAGCAGCCAGGCCACAATCTGCTCGATGTTTTGGGCCTGGTAGTGGTGTCCTGTGTCCACCAGAACAAATGCTTGCGGTCCGGCTCCCTTTGCTAGGAGAAAAGCCATTCCCCAATCGGCAATGTCCGTGTGATAGAAGGCCGGCTCGAAGGGCTTGTATTCCAAAAGCAGCCGCTGACCCGGCTTCAAAGCGTCGTGGATTTTTCGTAGCCCTTCCTCAAAATACTCGATGCGTTTGCGCATGTTTTGCGTGCCAGGATAGTTGGAACCGTCCGCAAACCACGGTGCGATGTCTCGGCAACCCAAGGCGTCCGAGATTGCCACGCAATCCAGAATGTGCCGGATCGCCGTCGCCCGAATTCCGGATTCAGGATTCCCAATCGAGCCAAACTTGTACTCCTGATTCTGAAAGATGTTGGGATTGATGGATCCCGCGCGAACACCAAACTGCTTTTCCAGCTTTTGGATCTCGGCTACGTCTTGCAATCCTTTCGGCAAATCCCACTGAACATGCAGAGCAAGAGTCGGGCATGCTCCCGTGACGGCGTGAACCTGCGCCGCATCGCTAAATTTTTCTTCCAGGGTGGTGGCGGCCGCAGCTTGGATGAATTTTCCGAAGCGCGTGCCCGTATTGGCGAATCCCCAGGAAGGCAATTCAATTTTGAGATTGTCGAGCGCTTTCGCTACAACTTCGGCCGCTTTTTCGTTCATGGCAAACGCTCCATGGAACCGCATATCTTGTGCATCTGGATCAGATGTTAGCTGGTTTCGCGATCCTCCGAGAAAACGAAAGAACTCGCGGACAGCCGCTCTGCCCATTTCGCGACCGATTTCGCTGAAACGCCTTTTGAGCAATCCCCATCGTGATCACTAGCCGCCAACTGGATAGCGAAATTCCCAATAGTGGTGCTTTCCGCAGAGCCTTGAATGACCTCGAGGCCCGTACGCCGAGCCGTCAGCGCGTTGAGCAGCCTGTTCCTGCTTCCTCCGCCGACGACAAACAGTCGCTTCAGCCTTTTCCCAGTGATCTTCCCGATGGACCGGACTACTTCGGAGTAGCGAGCCGCTAGACTGTGAAAAATCGTGTTCGCAAGCGCGGCACACGAGTCAGTGTCAAAACCTAGCCGTGCCTGTCCGAGACGCTCGAGTTGGGAGTTGATCTTGTCGATCGTTTGTCCGGGAACCATCAATTCAGCTTCATCGACCTCGATCAGCGCCCCGGGAGCCGGCAAAGCCGCGCAACGCGAAAGCAGATCCTCAAACGACCAGCGGATACCGCGCGCCTCCCATTCATCCATGCACTGGCGGAGCAGCCACATCCCGTTCACGTTTTTCAGAAAGCAGATTCTTCCGCCAACGCCGCCGAGATTCGTAAAGTTCAACGCGCGCGCCTCTTCGCTAACGCAAGGAGCATCGAGAACGGTCCCAACCAGGGACCATGTTCCGGAACTAATAAAGGCCCAGTCGTCGCCAGCCGCCGGAATTGCCGCGATTGCGGAAGCCGTGTCGTGGCAAGCCGGGGCGATGACTTTCGTTTCTCGAAGCGCCGGGTTTTCAGCGAACTCGGCAGATAACGCTCCAAGCACCGTGCCGCTAGGAACGATTTCAGGCGCTGCCGCAACATCCAGTCCGAGTTCTCGGAAAATCTCTTGGCACCACGAATGAGTACCTAACGCCACGAGCCCAGTGTGTGTTGCGTTGGTGTATTCGCTCACTCGTTTTCCGGATAAGCGATAGCTGATGAATTCTGGAAGATTTATCCAAGGCATGTGCGCATCGCAATCGGCCAGCTTGTCGGCATACAGTTGGTACAACGTATTGATGCGCAGGATTTGAATCCCCGTCAACGAGTAGAGCCTCGAACTGGGCAAAACAGCGTGCACTTCACTTTCCGCCTTTTCTGTTCTGGTGTCCCGGTAGCAAAAGGGAAGTGCGATGGCCTCGCCTCTGCGGCCCAGCCGCACGTAGTCCACGGCCCACCCGTCTACGGCGAGGGATGCAATTCCTTCAGGAGCGCGGGCCGCGCATGCGCGTAATCCCGCGACGACTCCTCCCAAGATCGCGTCCATATTCCACCGCAAGCCCTCGTCCGTCGAAACCGGTCCGTTCGAGAAGCGGTGAATGAACTCGATTTCTGGTTCGTTTCCATCCCAGCGCAGCAGTGAAACACGGCAGCTCTGTGCTCCCAAATCAATGGCTACCAATGCCTTCCGCTTTGCCGCCCAATCCATGGATCGTCTCGTTCCTTCGGCTGACTGGAATTAAATTCGAAAAAAAGCCGTCTATCGCAGAAACGCTTCCGTCAATCCACCGTCCACGGGAATCAAATGGCCAGTCGTGCAACGAGCCTGCGGTCCCGCGAGAAACAAGATGGCGGCAGCGCAATCTTGAGGGTCGATCGGTTGGTGAGTCAGAGTACGCTTTGCATAGAAATCCGCGAGCAAGGAACGCAACTGCTCGTCCGAAGCCGCCTCATCGAACGGAATCGAATATTTTTTGAGCGACGCGATCACCCGATCGCGAGGAAACATCGTCGAACCTTTGACGACCGTCGCCGGGCTGATCCCGTTCACCCGGACTTTCGGCGCCAACGAAATCGCGAATTCGCGCACCAAATGGCTTACTGCCGCTTTGCTTACGTCGTACGCCTCGCTTCCGTGTTTCGGAACGACCGCGTTTGCAGAGCTGACCAAAACAACGCTCGCGCTCAGATCTTGCTCTCGCAGTATTTTCGATGCCTCTTCGATCAGACGATGATTGGCCGTCACGTTGACGTCTAGTGTCAGCTCCCACTGCGCATCATTGATTTGTCCATCCGGCGAAGAGGGAAAGACGGCCGCCGTATTCACAATAATGTCCACGCCGCCATATGCCGCAATCGTTTCGCGAAGCGCGCGCCGGATGGATTCCCGTTCACGAATGTCTATTTCCACCGCCAACGCGCTTTCCTTGCCGCCAATTTTCTGCGCCTCCGCGGCCACGCCCTTCGCAGCTTCCAAATCCCTATCTGCCACGACGACATGTGCGCCGCGAAGCGCGGCGAGCAAAACTGTCTCTCGCCCAACCCCATTCCCGCCGCCGACAACCAAACAGACTTGCCGGCTCAATTCCTTTTCCGGAGGTTGCCGCCTAATCTTTGCTTCTTCCAGTTGCCAATACTCAATCCGAAATGCTTCGGACGGCGGCAGCGCCACATAGTTGGAGTGCACGCTGAACGCCTCCGTCTTCGCGGCCGGGCCAGCCTGCGGCAACACAGCCGGCACCGCTCCAGAACTCAGTACCGTGGCTCCTTCCATCACGTGAATAGCATTCGTATAAAATTCACCCGTAATCCGCGCTTCCGTTTTGTTTTTGCCGAAACTGAACATGCCAACGCCTGGCACAAGCACCACCGTCGGATTCGCATCGCGCATTTTCGGAGAATCGGGCAACGCAAAAGACGCATAGTAGCCCGCATATTCCTCGCGATACTTTGCAAGCGCGCCGTCAATCGCCTCGCGCAAACCCGCCAAGTCCGGCCGAGGTTTCCAATCGACGAACAGCGGCCGAATCTTCGTCCGGATGAAATGGTCGGGACAGCTTGTCCCGAGGTGCGCCAGTTTCCGAGCCTCCGCCGAGTTCACAAATCGCAAGACCTCGGGAAGGCAATTGAAATGGCCAATCAGCCGATTCTTGGCTGAAACGCGTCCGCGAATAAATGGAAAAATTTCTTGAGCAAGCAGTGCAAGATTATCAAGAGCGGCGAGACGGCTGCCGCCAAACAATTTCTCTCCCCGCCGTTCCAAATGCTCCGATACAAATTGCCCGAGCTGATCGATGATCGTGATCGTGTTCAAATAGCACTCGCGCTGGGTCTCTCCCCAAGTAAAAAGTCCGTGGCCACCTAGAACCACGCCATCGCAGTCCGGCGCTCCATTCACCGCTTCGCGCAGCATCATGCCCAGTTCAAAACCAGGTCGCTGCCACGGCAACCACACCAGCTTGTGGCCGTACACGCGGTTAAACTCTTCCATTTTCTCGCGCCCGTTCGCCGCTGCAGCCAGCGCGATCCCCCAATCGGGATGCAGATGGTCAACATGCTTATACGGAAGAAACGCGTGTAGCGGTGTATCAATCGACGCCGCCACCGCATTGCTACCGAAAACACAAAGCGGATAAAAACCCACCATCTCATCTTCGAAATCGACTCCGCGATACCGTCCCGCTAGCGCGTGCAGCTTCTCCAAATAAAGCGTGGCAAATCCATTTCGCTGGATGCTCCCAATGTCGCCCCCGCTTCCCTTAATCCACAGCACCTCCTTTGGCGATCCATCCAGCGGATCGGCGTCCATAATCTTCGAGCTGGTATTTCCCCCGCCAAAATTCGTGATGCGCAGGTCGGAACCCAGCAGGTTAGACCGGTAGCGCAATAGTTCCGCCTCATCCAGCGCGCTCGCGACGCGCTCATCCCACCGGTCTTCCAAATAGCGCAACTTTTCTTGGATCTTCATCAGGATTCCCTGGCTATAGCAGAAAAGTCCGCAAGCTGTATGTCTGCGGAAACGCCACGACGAAACCTCGAAACCATACTGCAACCCTACCATCCCGGCAAGCGCCCAGTCATTCCCATACATCTACCGCTTTTGTGTTGACCGTTCGCCCCATCCTATCTAAAGTCGCTCCCCGTGCCCGGCCGCTTGTCTTTCGGCAGCCCTGGAACGCCCGTCTGTTAGCGCTTCGATCCAGTTCTGGAAAGGATTCCGCTTGGGACCAAATCCGCTGCTCGGCGTTTTCTTTCATTGGTTAGGCGGACTCGCTTCCGGTAGCTTTTACGTCCCTTTCCGCCGGGTAAAAGTCTGGGCCTGGGAAACTTACTGGCTCGTCGGCGGATTTTTCAGTTGGATCATAGCGCCCTGGATTCTGGCCTCATTAATGACCAGCGATCTCCTTCGCGTCCTTCACGAAGCTCCGCGTAGCAGCCTCTTTTGGGTCTACACCTTCGGCGTTCTTTGGGGCCTTGGCGGGCTCACGTTCGGTCTGACCATGCGCTATCTCGGCATGTCGCTCGGCATGGCTGTCGCGCTCGGCTACACCGCCGCTTTCGGCACGCTCATGCCTCCCATTTTCCGCGGCCAGTTCGCATCGGAAGTTCTCGGTACCATCTCAGGCCGCACCATCCTCGTGGGAGTCGGCGTCTGTCTCCTCGGAATTGTCTTCGCCGGAATGGCCGGCATGTCCAAAGAGAACGAACTTTCCGAGGAGCAAAAGCGCGCCTCCATCAAGGAATTTAATCTCAAAAAAGGCTTGGTGGTTGCAACATTTTCCGGGGTCATGAGCGCCTGCTTCGCCTATGGCTTGGCCGCGGGCGATCCCATCAAAGCCCTCACCATCCGCCATGGCACGCCCGTCTTGTGGCAAGGCCTTCCCGTGCTGGTCGTGGTTTTGCTCGGCGGATTCACAACAAACTTCATCTGGTGCGCCATCCTGAATATCCGCAACCGCACCGGCTACCAATACTTCACTTCCAAAGTCCGCGGCCCAGTCCCCTCGCGCACTGACGAGCCGATCCTCGAAAACGTAATCGACGCTCCCGCCGAAGAAATGGCCGAGCTCGCAAAAGCGAATTCATTCAGCCCCTCCCGAGCGCCCATGCTCTCCAACTATTTCTTCTCCGCCCTGGCCGGAACGACCTGGTATTTCCAGTTTTTCTTTTACACGATGGGTGAAACCCAAATGGGCCGCTACAAATTCTCCAGTTGGACTCTCCACATGGCCAGCATCATCATCTTCAGCACCCTTTGGGGCATCGCCCTGCACGAATGGAAAGGCACCGGCCGCCGCACCAAGTGGCTCGTCGCCCTAAGCCTTTTTGTCCTGGTGTCCTCAACAATTGTCGTCGGCTACGGAAACTATTTAGGCGTCGAACACCCGCCGGCAACCGCGTCCGCGAGCCGTTAGGGTCACGCAAACGAAGTTGGGAGGTCCACATGCCTCGAAGCGCATTCCGCTTGCGAATCAAAGCCGGCAAGGAAGATGAATACGATACCGCGCACAAAAACGTCTGGCCCGCTTTGCTCGCCAAACTCAAGGAAGTCGGCATCTCCGAATATTCCATCTTCCGCCGCGACCAAGATTTATTCCTCGTCATGCAAGTCGATGATTTCGAGGCCGCCTGGCGCGCACTCGATCAAGATCCCACCAATCTGAAGTGGCAGCAAGAGATGGCCAAGCTCTTCGACCCCATTCCCGGCCTGAAACCCGGCGAAAAATTCGCCATGATGCAGGAAGTCTTCTATTTGGATTGACCGCGCCGGGTCTGCTGACTCAAGCTCATTTCCGCGCTATGCTTGCGGCATGATTCGGCCATATCCGCGCTTCGTTCTTTTTTGCGCCGCGTACATCGCGGCATTGTTCGCAGCGCAGTCTCTTACCTCCACGCTCTCCGCGCAACAGCCGGCCATCGCCCACGTCCGAATCGAAGTCACGGAAGCCGCGGGAGCGCGTGTCGCCCACGTCCCGATCCGGCTGGTTCCCTCGCCCGATCCCGCGCCCCCCAAAATGGAAACGGACGAACAAGGTCAGCTCTCGCTTGATTTGTCGCCAGGTGGCTACGCCTTGTTTGTGCAGTTCCCCGGTTTCAAATCTGTCGATACCTTCATCAACGTGGAGGATTCCAAGGATATTCAGATCATCCCTGTCCACCTTGAAATCGCGGCGATGGGTTCGCCAACGGTCTACCTAGATCCCGCCACTCCCAAAAATGATTTACGTATCTCGGCTCATCCCTATCACGACGACCTGATCTTGACGCCCGCCGAATTCAAAGCCCTGCCCCACACCACCGTCACCGTACACAATGAACACACCAAGGCTGACGAAACCTACTCCGGCGTGCGCGTGGCCGACCTGCTCGCAAAAATGGACGCGCCACTGGGTACTAAACTCCGCGGCCCCGCCCTCAGCGCTTATCTGGTGGCAACTGGTGCCGACGGCTACGTCGCGGTGGTTGCACTCGCCGAAGCCGACCCTAGCTTCCATCCCGGAGAAGTCATCATTGCAGATAGCGTGAATGGACAGCCGCTCGACGCGCATTCCGGCCCGTTCAAGCTGGTGGTTTCGGAAGATAAGCGCCCAGCTCGTTGGGTGCGAAATCTAGTCAGCATCGAATTAAAATCCGCGAAGTAATCCGCGACGAAAATTCTGCCTTCGCCGTCACGAACAATCCGTGAAAACAGCGAGCGCTTCACGATGAAGCCGTCTAGCCCAACCTTAGCCGCGACACCAACCTTAGCCGCGATTGCGGGCGAGGACCGCGCAGCGTATATTGGCGTCCGACCGAAACGGTAAAGTGAGGAATCTCGCGAGCGATTGGGAGGGACCGTGACGAAGATTTGTGCACTATTGGCAGGACTTTTTATGCTGGCGGCGATGCCGCTGCCGGCGCAGGCTCCGGGACTTGCGGGGATTTACGCGCAGATTCGCGCGGAAGAAACGAACAATTCAAGAATTATGTGGATCATCCACGAAATCGCCGACGTGCACGGCCCACGCGTAACAGGTACGCCGAATCTCAAGGCGGCGGACGATTGGGCGGTCGAAACGATGAACTCCTGGGGATTGTCGAATGTCCATTTGGAGCCGTGGACGTTTCAGCCCCCGAGCGCCGCAGCGCCGGTTCCAGGCTGGGAAAATATGGAGCTTTCCGCCGATGCCGTTACGCCCTTTCACGGACCTCTTATGGTTGAGCCGCTCGCTTGGACGCCGAGCACAAGCGGAGTCGTGACCGCGCAAGTGGTGAGACTCGATCCCCCGGGACTCGCACTGCCAAGAGGCGGCGGATTCAACTTTTTCGGCGGCGCTCCTCCGCCACCGGAGCCGAAATGGGCCGCGCCACCGATGCCCCCAGCTCCGAAACCTGCTGAACCAAAACAGCCAACACAAGCCGAACTCGACGCCTATCTGAATTCGATGAAAGACAAAGTTCGCGGTGCAATCGTCTTCGTAGGGAAGCATGTGGAAGTCCCCGAGGACATGAATCCCGCGCCCATGCGCCGTCCCGAGGACGAATGGAAGTCGCGTTTCGATGCGAAGAATCCGCGCCCGTTCCGGTTTCCCGAACCACAGAAACTTCCGGAAGGGCAATTGAGTCGCCAGGAAGTCTCGCGGCAAGTGGATCAGTTCCTCGTGGACAACGGCGCTTTAGTTCGCGTGGGCGACGCCGGCCGCGCGCACGGTGTCATTGTAGCCCAGCAAAACGACACCTACGATTGGACTCGTGCCATACCGAGGCTGGTCATGCGCAACGACGACTACGGCCGCATTTCCCGGATCATGGACGACGGCATGCCGGTCACCCTGCGCATCAACATCCAGAACAAGGAATATCCGGAGGGTACAACCGCGTACAACGCCATCGGCGAAATTCCGGGCACGGACAAAAAAGACGAAATCGTCATGCTCGGCGGCCACTACGATTCCTGGCATGACGCGACCGGTGCAACCGACAACGGCATCGGCTCCTCGATGATGCTCGAAGCCGTCCGCATTCTGACGGCGCTCCACTTGAAACCGCGCCGCACGATTCGCATCGCACTCTGGAGCGGCGAAGAAGAAGGTCTGCTCGGTTCGCTGGCCTACGTGAAGCAGCACTTTGGCAGTTTTGAAGACCAGAAGCCCGAGTACGCGAAATTGGATGCCTACTTCAACATCGATTCCGGCACCGGCAAACCCCGCGGCGCCGGCATATTCGGTCCCGAAGGCGCCGCGGATATGGTCCGCGATGCCATGATGCCCTTCGCGGATTGGGGATTCATGGGAGTCCTAAAGAGCGACAGTCGCAGGACTGGCGGGACGGACAGTACTTCGTTTAACAATGCCGGATTGCCGGGAATTGGGTTAGCCCAGGATCCTTTCGATTACGGCTCTTTCACGCACCACACCAATCTGGACACCTACGAGCGTATTTATGAGGAAGACGTTCGAGAAGGCGCCGTCGAAATCGCTTCGGCGGTGTACGCTTTCGCGATGGCCGACGACATGGTGCCGCGATTCAAGGATTCGGAAATGCCAAAGCCCGTTCCCGAACCTGGCCCCGGCTCTGAAGCGACGCCCGTGCGCCACGTTCCTGCAAACTAGAACGGAAAAATCACCCTGTAGAACAAAGCGCGTGACCCCGGATGCGACTGCTGAGCACTTCTCCATTCGTGGCCTGGGAGAGAGCAACGCCGTCAGCGGACCGCGCTATGGCCGTTCTGCTATTCCGCGACGGTGAAACTCGACCGGAATGTCGTTGTGGAATCGCTCCCGACCCACACGTCGAACGTCGAGGGTTCTTCAACCCACGCTCTCTTCGCGGTGCTCCAGTACGTCAGCTCCTCCTTACCGATAGAAAAATGGAGAGTCTTCTTTTCCTGCGGCGCGAGCGTGATCCGCTGGAAACCTTTAAGCTCTCGAACGGGTCGCGACGTGCTGCCCCACCTTTGATGGATATAGAGCTGAGCAACTTCATCAGCGGTCGAAGAGCCGGTATTTTGAACGTCGATGTCGATGTCCAGAGTCTCGCCGGGCTTGAGCGTCGTTTTGCTGAGCCGCATGTCGTTGAAACTGAACGTTGAGTAGCTGAGGCCATAGCCGAAAGGATAAAGCGGCGTGCTTTCTTCATCCCAGTAACGCTTGCCCTGATTTTCCGGAGCTTGCGTGGTGTTGTGCGCGTAGTAGATCGGCACCTGCCCGACGTCACGCGGCCAAGTGAAAGGAAGTTTGCCGCCTGGAACGGCGTCGCCGAAGAGCAGATTGGCGACCGCGTTGCCGCCTTGGGTGCCCGGATACCAGGCCTCAAGGATTGCGGGGACGTGCTCGGAGGCCCACTGGATATTGAGCGGGCGGCCGTTGAGAAGGACCAGGACGACGGGCTTGCCGGTGCCGACGACCGATTCGAGAAGTTGCTCTTGCTCGCCCGGAAGCTCGAGCGATTCGCGCGAGGCGGCCTCGCCGCTCATATTCTGCGCTTCCCCGAGAACGAGAATGGCGAGATCCGAGGAACTTGCGAGATGGATGGCCTTGGACATTTCGTCCTTCGCTTCGTCGGGAGTCCAAACGGGTTGCGTCTTCAGATGAAAAATGTTGTCGAAGAAAGACGGGAATTTGCGCGCGATCTGCACGCCTTGCGCGTAATCGATCTCGGCTTGCGAACCGAGTTTATTCCGCAGGCCTGCTAGAAGGGTGACGGTTTCCGGAAGATCCTCTTGAAACGTCCACGAGCCGATCGTATCTATTTGCGAATCCGCAAGCGGGCCGATCAGGGCGATTTTCCTGGTGCCGGTTTTGCTCAAAGGAAGCAGCTTGCCTTCGTTGCGAAGCAGAACCGCGGTGCGCTCGGCGGTTTCGCGGGAGATGGTGCGGTGTTCCGGCGTGGCGAGCACCTGCTTCGAGCGCTCCCCATCCACGAAAGGATGCTCGAAGAGGCCGAGACGAATTTTCATTTCGAGAATGGGGCGCACGGCGGCGTCGATTTGCTCTGGGGTGATTTCCTTTTGTTGCAGAGCGGCCGGAAGGCCCTTGGAGAACGCCGTAAAGCCAATGGCCATTTCCATGTTGACCCCGGCGGTGAAAGCGTCGAGCGCGGCTTGGTTCACATCCTTGGCGTAGCCGTGGCGTTCGAGGCTCTTGACGGAGTTCGCGTCGCTGACCACGAATCCCTTGAATTGCCACTGCTCGCGGAGCACGTCGTGGAGCAACCAGCGATTCCCGGTGGCGGGCACGTCGTTCAAGTCCATGTAGGCGCTCATGGCGCAGCCGATACCGGCCTTAACGGCAGCGTGAAAAGGTTTAAGGTAGACGTTGTATAGCAAAGTCTCTGGAATATAGGCTTCGTCGTAATCGCGTCCGCCGATCGCGGCTCCGTAACCGGCAAAGTGTTTCATGCAGGCGAGCAGATGATCGGGCGCCCCGATGTAATCACCTTGGAAGCCTCTCACCTGCGCCGCGGCCATGGCCGACCCAAGATACGGATCTTCGCCCGCGCCTTCCACGATGCGGCCCCAGCGCGGGTCGCGCGCGATATCTAGCATGGGCGCGAACGCCCAATCGATGCCCACGGAGCGAGCCTCCATGGCCGCGACAGACTGCGCCCGAGTGACGGCAGCCGGATCCCACGAAGCGGCCATAGCGATGGGCACCGGGAAAATGGTGCGGAAACCGTGGATAACGTCGAAGCCGAAAATAAGCGGAATGTGCAGGCGCGTGTGGTCCACGGCGAGATGCTGGAGCCGGTTGATTTCGACTGGATCGGTCACAAAGAGCAGCGAGCCGACCTGTCCATTCGTCACCGCGTCGTCGATGGCCTTTTCAGGATGGAAATCGAAGAGCTGGCTGAGCTGCCCCATTTTCTCGTCTAGCGTCATCTGTTTAAGCAGCGAATCGACGCGCTGCTGAACGGCGGCGTCATCCGGAGGCGCGTTGGAAGGCGATTGAGAGAACACGGCAGGCACGCCGGAGAGCGCAAGGGCGCCCAGTAAAATCATGGCCCCAAAAGTTCTGCTGCGAATTCCAGTTGCAATCGCTCTCAATCGCCACCTCCTGGACAAACGCGTTATGCTAACGAAATTGCCCCCGGCGACGGTAGTCAATTCTTTAGCCATTAAATCGATGTACCGGCTTTGTGGCTAGGCGCAAGAGAATTTGCTATCCTGCCTAAAGGTGAGGTACAGGGCTGTATCCTGATTCCAGGGAGCGGCACCGGAGGCCACCATGAGTGTTTTTTCCAGCTCGGGCAATGAGAAAGTCACCGTGCCCGATTTGCTGCAGCGGAAATCTTCCGGTGCAGCTTCCATTTCCAACTCGCGGAAGATTACGTGTTTGACGGCCTACGACTATCCGACGGCTCGTCTGCTGGACGAAGCGGGTGTCGACGTCTTGCTCGTGGGCGATTCGCTCGGAATGGTGGTGCTGGGCTACGAGAGCACGCTGCCGGTATCAATCGAGGAGATGCTGCACCACACGCGGGCGGTGCGGCGCGGAACGCGTCGCGCGTTGATGGTCGCGGACATGCCTTACGGCAGCTACCACAGCGACATTGCCGAGTCGGTGCGGAATGCGATGCGCTTCGTGAAAGAATCTGGCGCGGAAGCGGTGAAAGTGGAAGGCGGCGAACGGCGGCTGGAATTGATTGTACGGCTGACGGAAGCGGAAATTCCGGTGATGGGCCACGTGGGATTGACGCCTCAATCCGTAAACGCATTGGGAGGGTTCCGCGTGCAAGGCAAGACCGTCGATGCGGCGGAGCAACTGCGACGAGACGCGCGAGCGGTCGAAGCGGCGGGTGCATTCGCGGTGGTGCTGGAAGCCGTGCCGCGAGAGCTGGCGGCGCAGATTACGCGAGAGCTGCGGATTCCGACGATTGGAATTGGCGCCGGGCCAGATTGCGACGGGCAGATTCTGGTTATTCATGACTTACTGGGATTTACATTTGGAAAGACGCCGAAGTTTGCGCGGCAGTATGCGAATGTCGGGCAGATGATCGCGAAGGCCGCGCGCGAGTACTGTCACGATGTGCGCGGCGGGACGTTCCCTTCCGATACCGAGTCGTATCACGCGGCGCAGATGGGAAAAGAGGAGAAGGAAGCGCCGGTCAATAGTGACGGCGATTGGTAGAAAGCGAAAAGCAGATTCCTCGCTTCGCTCGGAATGACAATCCACTGTTCATACTGTGGGATTGCTGCGGGAGGCGGAAATGACCCCGGAAGAGATGCGCGCGCTTTATGATTACAACGCGTGGGCGAATCACCGCTCGCTCGATGCCGCGGCGAAATTGACGAACGAACAGTTCACGAAGCCGATGGGCTCGAGTTTTGGATCGGTGCGCGACACACTGGCTCACATCTGCGGCGCGGAGTGGATTTGGCTGGAGCGGTTTCAAGGGCGCTCGCCTGCCTCGCTTCCGGATGTATTGGAGTGCGCGGACGTGCAGAGCCTTCGTGCAAAGTGGGCAGACCAAGAAGCACGGCTGCTGGAGTTCGTCGGAAAGCTTACGCAAACAGATTTGAACCGCATGATGGAGTATAAGACGCTGAAGTTTGGCGTGTACAACAACCCATTGTGGCAATCGATGCAGCACGTTGTGAATCATGGGACTTACCATCGAGGGCAGATTACGACGCTGCTGCGCCAACTTGGAGCGCAACCGATTTTGACGGACTTGATGCACTATTATCGAGAGCGCGCTGCGGCGGCGAGCGCGTGATCAGCGACTTGCGGTTCTGTCAATCTGTGAGAAGCTAGCTTCCTCCGTGGAAATAATCCGAACGATAGCCTGGATGAAAGAGTACGCGCGCGGCGCGCGGGCGGAGGGCCGCGTGATCGGTCTGGTTCCTACGATGGGTGCGCTGCATGAAGGGCACACGGCGCTCGTTAAGCGAGCGAGGCAGGAATGTTCGCGTGTGATCGCGTCGGTGTTCGTGAATCCGAAACAGTTCGGTCCCACGGAAGACTACAAGAAATATCCTCGCGATTTGGAAAGGGACGCAGAGAAGCTGGCGGCGGTGGGCGTGGATGCATTGTTTGCGCCGGAAGCTGCCGATGTGTATCCCGATGGATTTCGGACGTATGTAAATGTCGAAGGCATCAGCGAGCGGCTGGAAGGACGTTCGCGTCCCGGACACTTTCGAGGCGTGGCGACCGTGGTGCTGAAACTGTTCGAGATCGTGCAGCCGCACTCCGCTTATTTTGGAAGAAAAGATGCGCAGCAGGTGCGCATTATCAGCGAGATGGCTCGCGACCTGAATCTCGATGCGGAAATCGTGGTTTGCCCCATAGTTCGAGAAGCGGATGGTCTGGCGCTTTCCTCGCGCAACGCATATTTGAGCGCAGAGGAACGAAAAGCTGCGACCGCTTTGCATCGAGCCCTCGTGGCTGCAAGAAACGAATTGGCATCGGGCATCCGCGATGCGATGCGACTGCAAGGGGTGATGCGGCAAATTATCGAGGCGGAGCGGCTTGCTTCCGTGGATTACGCGGAAATGGTCAGCGCGGATACGTTTGAGCCTGTCGTGCGTGTCGCGCGGCCAAGTTACGCGGTGCTTGCGGTGTTCATCGGCAAGACGCGGCTGATTGACAACCTATTGATCGAGCCAGTCTCCGCAAGATCAGAAGACCTTATCTTTCATCTCTAATTTTGCAATCATCGAAGATTATTTTTTGGAGACCTCGGCGAGAACCTCGGCTGGATGACCCTTGGCTTTGACGTTGTCCCAGATGTGTTCGAGTTTGCCGTCCGCACCAATCAGAAATGTGCTGCGGATGATTCCGAGAAACGAATGGCCGAGAAACTTCTTCATGCGGCGCGAGCCGTAGGCTTCGATGGTTTTCAGATCCGGATCGCTGAGAAGATCGAAGTTTAGTTTTTGTTTCGTTTTGAAAGCGGATTGCGCTTTGACGGAGTCTCCGCTCATTCCCAGGATGGCCACGCCCAGCTTGTCGAATTGCTTTTTTGCGTCGCGAAACTCGGACGCTTCGGTCGTTCAACCAGGAGTGTTGGCTTTCGGATAGAAGAAAAGCACAACTCGTTTGCCGAGAAAACCGGAAAGCGAGACGTCATTGCCAGCGTCATTTTTCAAGCGAAATGCGGGGGCTTTGTCGCCAACCTTGAGCATGTGATCACCAACTCCTTGAGATGCCGGTCTAAAGACCGGCCCCTACAAAACCGGGAAGCGCAGCCGAGTGCGGTCATGAGAGCAGCTTGCGCAAAATGTCGTTGACGGCTTGTGGATTGGCTTGGCCGCGCGTGGCGCGCATGACCTGGCCAACGAAAAATTTAAAGACGCCTTCATTGCCAGATTTGAACTTGGCGACGTTATCGGGATTTTTTTCGATGACTTCGCGGGCGGCCTGCTCGAGGGCGCTTGTATCGTTCATTTGCGCGAGACCTTCGGCGGCGACAATCTCAGAAGCGCTGCGGCCGCTTTCAAACATGGTGGCAAAAACTTTTTTGCCGATGGCCACCGTGATCTGCCCAGACTCGACGAGTTTCAAGAGTTCGGCGAGGTTGGCGGGAGAAACCGGGCTGGCCTCAATTTCCTTCCCGGAATCGTTCAGACGGCGCAGAAGCTCGGTTTGGATCCAGTTCGCGGCGCTCTTGGCCGGTGCACCGGATGTCACAGCGGCCTCGAAATAACCGGCTAATGATTGCGTGCCGGTAAGAACGCCCGCGTCGTAAGCCGTTAAGCCGTAGGCAGCGATGAAGCGGGCGCGCTTGGCTTCGGGTAGTTCAGGCAGAGAGCGATGAACTTCTTCGCGCCAGGCATCGCTGACGTGAACCGGCAGCAGATCGGGCTCGGGGAAATAGCGGTAGTCGTGGGCTTTTTCCTTGGAGCGCATGCTCACGGTGCAGGATTCGGACTGGTTCCAGAGGCGCGTTTCCTGGGAAATGCGGCCGCCGGATTCGAGCACGCCGATGTGGCGTTCGATTTCGTATTCGAGAGCTTTTTGGAGATAGCGGAACGAATTGAGATTTTTGACTTCCACCTTGGTGCCAAATTCTTTTGCACCGCGCAAGCGCACGCTGACGTTGGCGTCGCAACGGAGCGAGCCCTCTTCCATGTTGCAGTCGCTGACGCCGGTGTAGAGCATGATCTGGCGAAGCGTGGTGAGGTAGGCGTAGGCCTCTTCGGGCGCGCGCATGTCGGGCTCGGAAACAATTTCGCTGAGGGGCGTGCCGCAGCGATTGTAGTCGATGTAGGCCTTGGTAGCGGATTGGGAAAAGCCTTCGTGCAAATTCTTGGCGGCGTCTTCTTCGAGATGAAGGCGCGTGATGCCGATGCGCTTTTTCGCGCCGTCGTGGTCGATTTCGAGCCAGCCATTGGTGGCTAGCGGCAGTTCGTATTGAGAGATTTGGTAGCCTTTGGGCAGATCGGGATAGAAATAGTTTTTGCGGGCAAATCGCGAATGTCCGTGCACCGTGCAATTCAGGGCTAGCGAGGCGCGCATGGCGAGCTCGACGGCGCGTTTGTTTAGAACCGGGAGGGTGCCAGGAAGGCCGAGGCAGACCGGGCAGACATTCGTATTCGGCGGATCGCCAAAGCGATTTGCGCAGCCGCAGAAAATTTTGGAGTTCGTCAGAAGCTGGACGTGGACTTCCAGGCCGATGACGGTCTCGTATTTCGCGAGCACTTCGGGGGCGATGGCCGCCGACTCTGGAGCTGACTTCGGCATGACGGAGCGGGAATTATAGCATCACGGTGCCGCGCGATTGCACGTGCGCATCGGGGTCAAGCCTCCTTTAGAATGTCGCCTGGTTTGCCTCGATTAAAGTGTCCCCTTTCTTGGGTTGAAACCGTGAAAAATCCTAGCGAGGAGGTAACGAGATAGTTTTTTCACGGCTTCAACCGGCATGCGGGGCTACCGATTCACAGCCCCGCAGAGCGTCCGGCATACTGTGCGTTCCAGGGGTGTGGGATTATTCGTGGTGTCCATCCCGGTCATGGTCGTCTGACTTGTGAGGCAGGCGAACGACGCCGTGGATGGCTTGGCCTCCGAAGTGCATGGTAGCGGCAGGACCGGTCAAGACCAGGGTCACGTTAGAAAGCGGGACCTGCGTGCCTCCGTTAAGGCAGACCTGCAGTGTGGATAGTCCCCCTTTCATCTCGAAGGGCGCGGTGGTTCCGTTCCCGGTGATGCTTACCAATCCGGTGACCACAAAACCAGGGTTAGTGGTGGCTGGACTGTTGCCAGGGCAGAGGCTCGTGTCCGAGCTGACCATGGCGTCCGTCATTGTGAAGTGGTGAGTGTGAGGGCTGCGCGAAGCGGGATTGTCAATGTTCGGGGGGTTAGGCGGGGTACCGGGGTTCGCCGCAATCCACGAATCGGGATGTTCCATGGTCATAATGGCAGAAAAATCGGCTTTGCCGGAATCTCCTTTCAACTTCAACGACCACGTGCCATGCATCTCCCATGGTCCACCTATGCCTGTTGCGGGGGTATAGTCGTTGATGAACCCGCTGAAGTGGTCGGGCTGCGGAGCCTGGGCCAGAGCACCGAAAGGTAGCGCCAGTACGAGGACCGCGAAGATGCGCACTGCCCACCTGAAAGCTTTGCTGCTCATGAAAGACCTCCAAATGTTGGATTTGCGTCTTGATCGCCCAAAGCTCCTCGGGGGCTCGAAACATCGGGCCAGTGTGTGGAACCTGCGGCCCGAGAATTGCGACTTGGCGATTTCACTTCTGAATCGTGTAGAGACAATCGGACGACTTACAGGCACCGTCAAACGGCAAGGTGCGGAATTCCCGCGATTTCTCTACTTGCCGTCGAATGCTGCGGTTTGCCGTGGCCGTGGCGGGCCAGCGGGGTTGGAATTCGGCCCCCGGGCTAGCGACATAAGCGGAACTAACAGGAGAACGCGATGTCTGAAGCATCCTCTGGCACGCCGCCATCTGCCAGCCCGCCAGAAGACCGGCTGGATTCCTGGAAAGAAATCGCGGCATACCTGAATCGCGACGTGACGACGGTCCAGCGGTGGGAGAAGCGCGAGGGGATGCCCGTCCACCGACATGTGCATGACAGGATGGGCACGGTTTACGCTTCTCGGGCAGAGTTGGACACATGGGCGCGCGGCCGGAATCCTCGTGAAGATCCGGAAAGCGGGAATACTACCCCTTCACCCAATGCCCCGGTACTTCCCCCGCGCGCGGCGGCAACGACCACTCTAAAGAGATGGAGGTTGCTCTTGGCGCTGGCAGCGGCGGGAGCCACGCTGGCGATTGGTGCAACCCTGTGGTTTCAGAAGACGGAATACTTCTGGCGGAACCCGCTCGCTAACGCGCG
Source organism: uncultured Acidobacteriota bacterium (assembly GCA_963843265.1). Classification (GTDB taxonomy): domain Bacteria; phylum Acidobacteriota; class Terriglobia; order Acidiferrales; family UBA7541; genus Acidiferrum. The sequence goes on from CAWJJR010000028.1 coordinate 21,055, forward strand.
ATTTCAGACCGTCACGGACTTCGACGGAGTGGAAGAGGCGGCGGCGGTATCGCGCGACGGTCAGTTTGTGGCGTTTCTGTCGGACCGGGACGGGCCGATGGATGTCTGGGTTACACAGGTCGGTTCGGGGCAGTTCCACAACTTGACTCGCGGAAGCGCGCCGGAACTGGTCAATCCATCGGTTCGCACTCTAGGGTTCACACCGGATGGAGCATTCGTCACGTTTTGGGTTCGCAGGCAAGTGGGGGCAAACGGAGGCGACATCAGCGTTTGGGCGGTGCCAACGCTGGGAGGGGAGCCCAAGCCATATCTTGAGGGCGTGGCCGAATACGATTGGTCACGAGACGGGTCGCGGCTCGCGTACCACACGCCCGGACCGGGAGACCCATTATTCGTGTCAGACGGCAACCAGCGGGCGGGGGGCCGACCCATCTTCACAGCGCCAGCTGGGCTCCACAGTCATTTTCCGCTGTGGGCGCCTGACGGGTCATTTATCTACTTCGTGCTTGGTACTCTGCCTGACAAATTGGACATCTGGCGCATTGCACCCTCTGGCGGGACCCCTGAACGAATCACATCGCACTCTGGTCGCGTGAGTTATCCAGTCCTGCTGGATCGGCGGACATTGATATATCTGACTAATGATCGCGACGGATCGGGTCCTTGGCTTTATAGCATGGATGTCGAGCGGCGCATCCCGCACCGGCTGACCTCGGGCCTTGGCCGATATACGTCTTTGGCGGCGACCGCTAACGGCCGCCGTCTGGTGGTCACAGACGCTAGTCCGAAGACGAGCCTTTGGCGATTGCGGATCGGTAATTCGCCCGCGGAGTCGTCCGGGGCTACTCGAATCTCGCTGACGACGGGCACGGGGATCTCCCCACGACTGGGCCCAGATTATCTCTTGTATGTTTCTGCGACCGGCACGAGCGCGAGTATTTGGAAGCTCGCAAACGGAGCTGGCACGGAATTGTGGAGCGGGCAGGGAGCGAGCGTCGTTGGCGGCCCTGCTATCTCGCCCAACGGACAGTATGTAGCATTCTCGGTCCGGCAGGAGGGAAAGACGCTTCTGTACACGATGTGGGCCGATGGCACGAATGCGCGGATTGTGGCTGATTCGCTCGAACTGGAGGGCGATCCGGCGTGGGCGCCCGACGGCCACTCGATTACCACCGCGGCGGGTGATGATGGCGTCCCGCATCTCTACCGGGTGCCGATTGACGGCGGATCCCCAGCTCGCTTCCTTCAAGAATACTCGGTCGATCCGGCCTGGGCACCGGATGGCCGCTTCGTGGTTTACTCGGGACCTGATATAGGGACTACATTTTCGGTGAAGGCGGCCACAGTCGAGGCGGCAGTGCATCCTCTGCCGGAACTCACGCTTACTCGGGGAGCGCGGCATCTGGCATTTCTGGCCGGAGGAAAAGCATTAGTGCACTTGCGGGGAGAGATTCAGCACAAGAACCTCTGGGTCCTTGATTTGGAGACGGGTGCCGAGCGGCAGCTAACCAATGTTACGCCCGACTTCGACATCCGCGACTTCGACATCTCGGCGGATGGGCGCGAGGTAGTGCTGGAAAGAGTGCAGGGACGCTCGGACGTGGTGTTGCTGGATCTTTCTCGTCCATAGATCGGTACCAGTCAAGCAGTGTACTTCGATCAGCACTTTCCATGCGGTGTCAGAATCTCATTCATTCCGGTTCATTCATTAAAGCTTACGTGTCTGTTTTCGGCCGATGAAGCGGACGCGGAGGGTGAAGGTGCGGCCTTGGCCGCCAGAGAAGGCGCCGAAGCACCCCAGAGTAAGAGTGCTCGTGCGTTCAGGGGCGTCGATTTTGTTGACGACGGTATTGGGATCCTAGCGGTCGAGGAGGTTGACGGCTTCAACCTGGACGGGCCGATGATAACCGCGGCAGGGGAGCTTCTCTTCCAGGGCGAGGTTGAGGCTGTGATAATTGGGGAAGCGGGCGGAGTTGTGGGGCCGATGAGGTGCCGATCGAGTACTACGGACTTGCGGCAATTGCGGTTTTGACGGCAGTGCTGGGCATTGGGGCTATTGGCCGTCCTCAATAGCGCGGTGGGGGATGCGGACGCGGATACGTGTTCCATGCGAGGACCCGGATTCGATGGAGAGGAGACCTCCGACGAGGCGAATGCGCTCTTGCATGCTGATTAGGCCGATACCGGTGGCTAGCTTCGCGGAGGCGAGGCTAAATCCTGCGCCAGAATCGGAGATGGAGAGCTCGAGGCGATCTTCGTCAGCGGAAAGTTCGACGGTGGCGTCCGCGGAGCCGCTGTGTTGGACGACGTTTTGCAGGGCTTCCTGAGCAATCCGGAAGAGGCAGAGGGTGACATCCTTCGGGAGCCGCCGGGGAACAGCGTAATGGACAAACTGAATTCGCAGTTTGTGCTGATCGGAAACTTCTCTGCACAAGGCGTCGAGGGAGGCTACCAGACCCAGGATGTCCAGCTTGGAGGGATGGAGTTGCTGAGAGATGGCGTGCAGGCCGGAGGAAACTTTGGTGGCTTCCTTGGCGATGTTATGGAGTTGATTACGGGCATGCGAAGAAAGGCCAGGAACATCCTGCTCGAATTGGCCAAGGCCGACCTGGAGGAGGGCCATGCGTTGACTCAAATCGTCGTGTAACTCTGCGGCGACGCGGGTGCGCTCCTGCTCGTGGGCCTGGATCAGCCTGCGGCTGAATCTGGAGAAAGTTTCTTCGGTGAGTTTCCGCTCGCTGACATCGGCGACCAGGCTAACCATGCGCAGCAAACTGCCTTGTGCGTCGAAGAAGGCGCGACCACTCTCCTCAAGCCAAACCAGAGTGCCGTCGGCGCGTAAGACGCGGTAGCTGGTTTGAAAAGTGGAGTTCTCGGGAGTAAGCGCGGCCACTGTGGCGGCCAGGCGCTCGCGGTCGTCCGGATGAACAGCGGCCAACATTTGGTCATAGGTATCATTTTCCGGCCCGTCCACCCAGCCAAGAATATCGGCACTCTCAACGGAGCGCACAATGGCATTGGTGGCGACGTCCCATTCGGATGCGTACATTTTTCCGGCCTGGGTGGCGAGACGCAAACGCTCTTCGCTCTCGCGGAGCGCTTCTTGGGCTTGCTTTCGGCGGGTGATGTCCGCAGTGACAGCGAGGACGCACGGCTCGCCCTCGATTTCGATCAGTTCGGCGGAAGTCAGGCCGGTGCGCACGTTGCCATCTTTCGCGCGAAACTGGCACTCGACGTTGCGAACTGTGCCTCCGGCGAGAAGGCGGTTTATCAGATCAGCGCGTTGACCCGGATTGACGCAGATCGCGAGGTCACCCGGCGATCGTCCAATCACTTCTTCACGGCGAAAGCCGGTGTAATTTTCATAATTCTCGTTGACCTCGATATAACGCTCGCCTCGGGCGCTGGTCAGTGTGAGCATGAGGGGGCTCTCGCGAAAAGCTTTGGAGAATTTCTCTTCGGATTTCTTGAGCGCTTCCAGCGCGTGTCTGCGTTGCGTGAGTTCACGGACCACGGCGACGATGTAGCCGCGGCCGAGGTGGACGTATTTAATATTCATTTCCACGGGGAAGGTCGAGCCGTCCTTGCGACGGTGGCGAGCCTCAATGATGACGAAGCCAGCTTCACGCAACCTCTGGTCGACGTGGTTGCGGACAGAGTCGTTGAGGGTGGGATTGATATCGTAGGCAGTCATGGACAACATTTCCTGGCGAGTGTAGCCGAGGTCGAGACAGGCTTTGTCGTTGAAATCGAGGAATTGCAGGTTTCCTGGGTCGAGGATCTCGATGGCGTCGTTGGAACCGTCCATCAATTTTCGGAATAAGCTGGTGGAACCCTCAGCGAGCTTGCGAGCGGTGATGTCCACGCTGAGGCCGACCAGTCCAGTGGGGACACCTTTTTCGACGATGACGTTGACAATTTCCTGAAGCCAGACGGTCCGGCCATCGACGGCGATCATGCGGTACTCGAACTCGTGATTGCGGTGCTCCTGGATGGCCCTTGCGGTGAAGCTCAGAGTGCGCTCGCGATCCTCGGGGTGGAGATGCTCGACCCAAAAAGACGGATCCTGCAGCCAATTTTCGACCGGATAGCCGAGGATGTGTTCGGCTTGCTTGTTTACGAAAGTGGTGCGGAACGTAGCAGGGTCCGCGCGACGAAGGATGGCGCGAACCGTTTCGACGAGATCGCTGTTGAGTGAGTCCAGCTTGCGCGCATCGCTCCTCAAGCCGGCTTTGGCGAGCTGCTCTCCCAAAAGGGCGAGCACCGCGAGAAAGAGTCCAAAGGTGAGGATGACGAGGAGGCGAAAGGTTCGCAGGCTGTGAGTTTCATCCTGTCGAAATACTTCCCAGACGCCGATGACCGGAAGCGCCACCACGGCGAGCATTACGAGCAGAGAAATGTACTTGCCATCGTCTGAGGTGCGAAAAGTACCAGGGTCAGCTCGACGCAAGATGGCTCGAAGCATTTCAGCGAGATCGCTATTTAAGGTCTCCAGTTTTCGTACCGTGCTTCTCAGGTTGGCTTTGGTGAGTTGCTCTCTCAAGAGGGCAAGAACCGCCAGAAACAATCCGAAAGCGAGGACGACGAGAAGGCGAAAAGTGCGGATGCTGGGGAGTTCATCCTGTCGAAAAACTTCCCACACGCCGATTAGGGGGACCGCCACGACTACGAGCATAGCCAGGAGCGATGTGTACTTGCTATCGTCGGGCATCGAGTTCCTCCAAACCGACACGCGCTTGAGCCGGTTGCCGGGCGTATAACGGTACCCAGAGAAACCAGCAGACAGCGGCATTTTGGGCCAAAGAATACAGGCTTCCGTTGTAAGGCCTCCCGGCGTCGATGGCCAAGTTGGCCAGCGTGGAACTTAACGCGTACAAGGCGGAGGCTCCTAGCAAATGGTAGTAGATGGATCGCCAAGGAGCTTGCGCCCGAGGGATGACCATACAGAGAATCAGGACCAGGACGGCATTTTCTACCGCGTATAGCGCGGTGAAGCGCGGGTTATAGATCGCGGGGTTCGAGAACAAAAATTGGTAGGGAAACAGAAAATAGGCATAAAGAAAGACCCAGAAGACCAGAAGGAAAAGAAAGTTCAACGTCACACGGTAAGCCTTGTGATCGGGCCGCTTCACATGCGGCAGCATCGCAATCGCGGCCATGAGGGGCACGAGGTGGAGAAACAAGGCGGGATCAGCGATGGAATTGTCTGGCACGTCGATATGGCGAATCGCGCCATAGTAGATATAGAGCCATTGGTCGAGGGACCAGAGTCCATAACCGATGGCGATGAAAGCCCAGAACGAGCGGCGTCCCTGCGTTTTCTCCACTGCGTTCAGAATGACGAGAGCGGTGGCGAGGAGAAGTAGAAGAAAATAGGCGGCGCTGCCATAGAGGGCTAACTTGTCACCCAAGCCCAGGCCTAATGAGAGGACGGCTTTGATGACGAGGAATCCGACGAGCAGGGTGGACCACAGTGAATGCGGAGACCGCAGCCTGCGAGGCAGGGAGGGCGTAACCATCATTGCGTCTCTCCAAGGGGGCCTTGGGGACAAGGCCCAGGGAACTGTGTCGCTACGCAGATCCTGGAGGAAATAATCCCGGCAGTTCTGGCGGTTGATCTTAAGTTCAGAACTTTGGCTATACTCGCTCAACAAATTTTGTTACGGCGATTGGTCCATCTTCTTATCGAGCTCCGACATCTTCATCTCTCGGAGTTTCGTATCCACATCAGCTTTGGTGAGCGGCAACTTTAGCACTACGCATCGCGGCCGGTCTATCGTTTCTTAGCCGTTTCTTAGCCAAGGAAGTTGGAAATGGATAAATTTTTGTGAACACAGTTGACGGCGGATGCAGCACAAACAATGGGCTGGCGCCAGAAAAGTGGTTCGGGTTGGCGAGACTATTTTCGGCCGATGAAGCGGACGCGGAGGGTGAAGGCGCGGCCTTGGCCGCCGGAGAAGGCGCCGAAGCAACCCTGCGTGAGGGTGCTGGTACAGGCGGGGGCGTTGATATTGTTGACGACGGTGTTGGGATCCTGGCGGTTGAGGACGTTGACGGCTTCGACGCGGACGCCCCAGAGATAGCCTCGGAAGCCGAACTTTTTTTCGAGGCCGAGATTTAGGCTGGTGTAATCGGGGAAGCGGCTGGAGTTGGGCAGGCCGACGAGTTGTTGATCGAGATTGACGACGCTGAAGGGGTAGCCGGTGCGGTACTCGAAGAAATAGCTGAGCGAGATAGCCCAGATGTGCGTGGGCGCCCAGCCCCAGGTGACGAAGCGATTGGGAGCGTCCCAGACGACGGGGCCGGGTTGCTGAGCGACGTAGAAGATGGAGCCGAGCGCGGGATTGAGGACTTCGTTGGAATGAGCGATGGAGCGGGTGTAGGCGCCGTAGATTTCCATTTCTTCGGAGAAAACGTGGCGGAGGGAGACGGTCGCAGAGCGATAGCGGTCTTTGCGGGAGCTTTGCAGAAGAAAAATTCCGCCCGGTTGCGCGGGTTGCTGATCGACGTAGACGAAACCGTGGGAGCTGTTGCGAGCTAGAAGCTGGAGGCCGAGGAGCGTGTTGTGGAGCAATTTTTGCTGCCAACCGGCGCTCGTTGTGGTGAAGCGAGGTTGCTGGAGGCCGTGCGTGGGAAGAACGAATTGACTGACTACGGGGCTAGGCGCGACAACGTTGCCGGCGGAGTTATAGAAGGTGTCGATTTGCTGCTGATCGAGAGCCTGGCCGATGAGAGAGAGATTCAAGGGGGCGTTGTAAATGCCCCAGCCGACGGAGATTTTTGAGGTGTCGTCGCCGAAGGGAAGGACGTTGGCGGAAAGGCGCGGGCCCGCCATGGCGCTCTGCGTGAAGCGGTCCCAATCAGTACGAAGCCCGGCCTGGAGGACGAGATATTTGGAGAAGGACCAGGTGTCTTGCGCGAAGGCGCCAGCTTGGGTGTTCGAGACGTAGGGATTCGCGGCGCCGGAAAAAGTGGACTGGCGGACGAGACAGCCGAATTGTAGCGCGGAGGTGCAGGCCGTGCCGTCGGTGGCAAGCGTGTTGAGGGCCTGGATTTCGCCGCGCTGGGCGGAGAGAGAATAGGTGACGCCGGCAGCGTTGGCGCCAACGGCGAGCTGATGAGTGCCGTGCCAGTGGCGCGATGCGGCGATTACTTGAGCGACGGCCTGGAGGCGGCGGCCGCGTTGGTGGAGGCGCTGGAAATAATTTCCGGAGGAGCCATCGACGAGGAGGACGTAGGGCTGCGCGCCTTGGGGGATGAAGTCGAGCGTGCCAGTGTCGGCGGCGACGCCGAAATCGAAGAGCGTGTCGTGCAGCCAGATTTGATCCTTGAGAGAGGCGAAATAGCGCTGCTCTTTGCCGGTGACCGTGGTGGATTGAGGATCGAGGGCATCGAGGCCGACGTTGGTGTCGTAGGTTTGGTTGTAGAGGAAAGTGGCGTGGAGAATGTGCTTGGGAGTGAAGTTGTATTGGAGGCGGAGGAGATTGTCGCCGGCCCAATCTTCGGCGGTGTTGGCGCCGGTGGGAAGCTGTTTGACGAAAGCGAAGGTGTGCTGGAGGCTGGTGGAATCGGAAAACCAGAAGCGGCCGCGAATGATGGGGCCGGAGAAAGTGAAGCGGGGATACCAATTGCCGAGATGGAGGCCTTCCTGGATGTTGATGCCGGGAGCAGGATTGGTCGTGCCGAAGCGCCATTTGTCGTCGCCGTCGGGAGTATCGAGGCTAAGGATGTTTGCGCCGGAATGCGCGTAGCCGGCGCCGAAGCCGCTGGTTTGGACGTCGGCAGCGCGCGCGGCGTCGATGTTGAAGCGAGAAGTGAGCTGGCCGTTGACGGGATCGCCGATTTCGAAGCCGTCGAGGAGGTATTGCGTTTCGCCGGAACGAGCGCCGGCGATGTGAAGATTGCCGGAATTATCTTCGGTGATTTCGGGAAGGGCGACGAGGCTCTCGGAAAGAATGTGGGAATTGGCGGTGGGGAGTTCGAGAATGTCGCGGGCAGTGAGCGTGTTGCGCTGAGCGGTGTCTTGCGGATCGATTTGATTGGCGGGAGCAGTGACCTGAACTTGCTGGTGAAGTTCTTCGGCGTGATTTAGCGTGAGATGGAGTTCGTTGGCGCCGGGTTGAAGAGTTACGGGGCGACCGGCGATTTCGAAGAAGCCTTCCTTGCGGACTTCCATTTTGTAATCGCCTGCGGGGATATTACGAAGAGTGAAGCGGCCGGCGGTGTCGGTTTCGGTGCGGTAGAAGTGGGCGGCGATGCCTTCAAGCTTTATCTGGGCGGCAGCAATGGGGACATTGTTTTCGTCGACGAGGAGGCCGGAACACGCGGCTGAATCCGCGGCGCGAGCTTCGAGGGGCGCGAGGATAATTAGACAGACAAAAGCAGAAGCTACGAGTCGAGTGAACCCCATATCTCACCCGGTGGTTGTGGGCCTGGACTCATTAGACTACAGATTGATTCGAGCGGGATGTCTTTGACATTGGGAATTGGCGTAGAAGCTGGCGCTGCGTGAAAGATTTACCGGGGCCATTACCGACCGCGCGCAGGAATGGTAGGCTCGTGGGGACTCGAACCCCAGACCTGGCCGACCGGGTCGGCCCGCTCTAACCAACTGAGCGTTGGATGAGCGCCTGGATCATTCTGGATGATTTCCAGCGCTTAATCTCCAATTCGCGGCGGCGAGCTTCCAAAAGAGATTCGCACTGCTCTTGATACACGAGCATCCAGGGACCGCGCCCACGCGTCGAGAGGGTATGGCCACGCTCGTGTTCTTCCTGGCGGCGAGCGAGATCATTTGTAGAACCAACGTAGTAACGATGCGTGGTTTCGCTTTGAAGGATATAAACGAAGGCCATCGGGGAACGGACCGGCAATGAAATGGTAGGCTCGTGGGGACTCGAACCCCAGACCTGGCCGACCGGGTCGGCCCGCTCTAACCAACTGAGCGTTGGATGAGCGCCTGGATCATTCTGGATGATTTCCAGCGCTTAATCTCCAATTCGCGGCGGCGAGCTTCCAAAAGAGATTCGCACTGCTCTTGATACACGAGCATCCAGGGACCGCGCCCACGCGTCGAGAGGGTATGGCCACGCTCGTGTTCTTCCTGGCGGCGAGCGAGATCATTTGTAGAACCAACGTAGTAACGATGCGTGGTTTCGCTTTGAAGGATATAAACGAAGGCCATCGGGGAACGGACCGGCAATGAAATGGTAGGCTCGTGGGGACTCGAACCCCAGACCTCTACCGTGTCAAGGTAGCGCTCTAACCAACTGAGCTACGAGCCTACAGAGGTGGTAGTTTAACACGAGTGAAGGAGTTCTTGAGCGGGACAGGGCGCACTCGAAGGCGGCGAAGAAAAGATAGATGGCGAAGGTGAGCATCGATCCGGAGTTGAAGGAAAAGTGTCCGCGGGTGGCGTTGGCGTGCGTTACGGCGGAGGTGGAGACGGGCACGACGCCGGAGGGACTGGACCGCGAGTTACAACTCTGCGAAGAGAGAATACTGAAGATGACGGAGCCGAGGGCGGTGCTGGAGTCGGCGGAGATTTTGGCCACGCGGGCGGGGTACAGGGCGCTGGGGAAGGACCCGGCGAGGTATCGGGGGGCGGCCGAAGCGCTACTGAGGCGAGTGATTGCGGGGAAGGGAATGCCGCGGATCAACAATGTGGTGGACGTGATCAACTACGTGAGCGTGGAGAGCCGGTTGCCGGTGGGGCTTTATGACTTGGCGCACGTGCAGGGCGACATTCTGTTTCGAGCGGGGCGGGCGGGGGAGACTTACAAGGGAATCGGGAAATACGATTTGAATCTGGAAGGATTGCCGGTGTTTTGCGACGCGCTTGGGCCGCATGGGAGTCCGACGAGCGATTCGGAACGGACGATGGTGACGGAGGCGACGAAGCGGGTCATCGCGATCATTATTTCCTTCGGCGGCTCGGAAGTATTGCAGCGATGGGGACAGCAGACGACGGAACTACTGCAGCGACACGCCGCTGGAAAAAATATCGTTCTCGAATTCACGAACTAATTCATGGCGTGACTGGCTCGGGATGCTGTTTCTCGCCTCCGGCTTGGACACGGTGATGGAGGAAGCCCCGGGCGGCTAGGAGCTCGGCGTTGAGAAGGGCGGCACCGGCGGCGCCGCGGACTAAATTGTGGGAAAGCAGCGTGAGCTTGATGTCGAGGAGCGGGCATTCGCGGACGCGACCGACCACCGCGGCCATGCCTTTTCCGGCGTGAACGTCGCGGCGCGGTTGCGGACGGTCGTCGTCTTCGAGGACATGGACAGGATGACGGACGGCGGAAGGAAGGGATGCGAGTTCGGCGTCGACTTCGAAATTGCGCAGAGCTTCGCGGACTTCTTTTAGACAGGCGATTTTTTTCAGGCTGACGGAAACGCACTCGAGATGGCCTTCGAGGACGGAGACGCGATTGCAGTGAGCGCTGAGGCCGAGGCCGGCGTCGATGAAGCGGGCGCCGTCCCATTTGCCGAGGAGTTTCTGGGGCTCTGACTCCATTTTTTCTTCTTCGCCGCTGATGAAGGGAATGACGTTGGCGTGAATGTCCATGGAGGCGACGCCAGGATAGCCAGCGCCCGAAACGGCTTGCAGGGTTACGACGAAAACCTTTTCGAGACCGAAGGCGTCGGCCAACGGCTTTAGCACGAGGACGAGCCCGGCCGTCGAACAATTCGGATTGGTGACGATGAAGCCAGTGTCGTAGCCGCGATTTTTTTGTTGGGTGCGGATGGCCTCGAGATGCGAAGCGTTGACTTCGGGAATGAGGAGCGGGACGTCAGGATCCATGCGGTGATTTTTGGAGTTGCTGACGACGGGATAGCCGGCACGGGCGAAATCTTCCTCGGCGCCTCCGGCGACGCTCGAGTCGAGCGCGGAAAAAACGAAGTCGCAATCGAGGCTGGGATCGAGGCCCTTGACGATGAGGCCACGCGCGGCTTCCGGGATGGGGCCATCGAGATGCCAACGGACGGCTTCGAAGTAGCTCTTGCCGGAAGAGCGTTCGGACGCGGCAACTTCCGTTAGCTCAAACCAGGGGTGATCTGCGAGAAGTTTAACCAATCGCTGGCCGACGAGACCTGTTGCGCCAAGAACCCCAGCGCGCCATTTCTTGGCGTGTCTGCCAGGTAGAGGAAGCTCTGGCCGCTGCGCCATGCCACTCTTATCGCCGTTCTCCGACGAATGGGAACTCATGCCGCACCTTCGAATCGAGCACGGTCATTTGAAGTTTGAGGCAGGCCGATACGAGTTCCTCGAGCGTGCGGTTTAAATGTGTTGCGAATCCAGATAGTCATCTCCGTTTCGGCGGCCAGCGGGAGCACGTTCGGATGAAGGACCTTGGCGCCGCTGGCGGCCAAGGCGTGCGCCTCATCATAGCTTAAGTCGCTAAGAAGTTTGGCTTCGGCGGAGACGTGCGGGTTGTCGGTATAAATGCCGTCGACATCGGTCCAGATGACGAGTTCTTCGGCGTCCAGGACGTGGGCAATGATGGCTCCGGAAAAATCGGAACTATTGCGGCCGAGCGTGGTGATACGGCCGTCCGGAGTTGCGCCGATGAAGCCGGTGACGACGGGAACGAGGCCATCTTCGAGAAGCGGGAGGAGGATACCACGACCGCGCTTTTTGGTTTCTTCGAGATGGGGCTTGGCAGCACGGAAGGTGTCGCAAGTGAGGACGAAATCGGAAGAAGAAACGGGAACGGCGGAGACGCCGGATTTTTCGAGAGCTGCGGCGAAGAGGCGGGCGCTGAGTCGTTCTCCGAAGGAGGCGAGACGATCGGCCAGTTCCGCGGTCGCGGCGACGCGGCCCTTCTGGGGAACTTCGTGGAGCAGGTCGCGGCTGAGGAGCTGGAGCACCCGGCGGACGTGCTTCTCTTGCTCTTCGCCGAGCTGGAGATCGTGCAGCACGTTGAAGTGGAGGTGGACCACGCCTTCCGCTTCATTGCGAGCGTGCGAGAAATCACCTTCAGCAAGGGCTCGCGAAACGGAAAGAAGCCGATCGGTGACGCCTTTCATCGCGGAGACGACGACAACAACGTTTGAAGCCTGTAGAGCAGTGTGCACGAGGCCAGCGGCGTGCAGCATGCGCTCGGCACCCAGCAATGAGCTGCCGCCGAATTTCAAGGCGATCACGTTGTGGTGCCGTACTTCAGGGCTTTCGGCTCCGGCTAACGCGAAGCCGTCCGCCAAACCTAAGCCGTCTTCTGCAGCTACTTCTTCTTGCACGTGTTCGGGACTCATGGGGTCCGCTCCTGGTTACCGCGGGAGCGTTTCTGGCGGGGGTTTAAAAGAAGAAACCCACCGCCGGATTCGCTTCAGGCGGTGGGTTGGAAACTTTTTCTAGCTTGCTAGCTGTTTCTCCACGCGCCGGAAGCGAAAATAGTCTTCTTCGTCTTAGTCGAGGTAGTCGACATAGACGTCGAGGTGGTAATTCGCTTCGTCGCGATGGAAATCATACCGAAAAAAGAATAGCACAAGAAAAAGCAGGCGCAAAGCACGGATTTTGGAATGGTGGGAAACACGTAGAGGCACGATTTCGGAATTGGCAAGTGACCCAGGCGCGTGAGACCTCTGCTCGAAACGGCCTTTGCCAAAGAATCTTCTAACAATATTAATATCAATAGCTTACGGACAGCGACTTTCTTGAAACCCGCGTGTTGGATGAACAAGGGTCGGTGGGCGCGTGGTGCGCCTCCGGGGTATTCCAGCAGGAAAGGAAGGAAGCCATGAATGCAAGGAAGTGGTTCAGTGGACTATTGGCGCTCGCACTAATTGCCTTCGCCGGAGGATGCGGGTCTAGCAACACCTCGATGCAGCCCGTGCAACCCCAATCGGCGACCATCTTCGTGTCGGGCAGTGACGCACCATTGCCGAGCGTCGTTTCATTCAAAGTAGATGTGATGGGTATCAGCGTGGCGGAAGGCATGAGCACTCCCGTGACGGTGACGACTGGTTCGCAGACGGTGGACTTTGCGAAGCTGAACGGACTGCATACCTTGCTGGATTTGAACACGATTCCAGCGGGAACCTACGACACTGTGATTGTCACCTTGGCGAATCCGGAGATCGATTACCTCGACCTGACGAACCCGCAAACAAATCCTCCGACGCGGCCGACAATCAGCAGCTATACATCGACGACGACACCACCAGCAACACTCTCTACATCGACGGTGACAATCAGCTTGACGAACCCGCTGGTAGTGAATTCGGGCGACGTGATCGGACTGGGATTTGAATTCAATATTCAAAAATCGGTGGCGGTCGATATGAACGGCCAGATCACGGGAGTTGTGAACCCGACTTTGGCCGTGCATGCGATTAACCCAAGCGACGCGGACGCATACATCGACGAATTTGTCGGAGGCGTGACGACGATCAACGTGAGCGGAAACTCGTTCACGATTCAAGGGCCGCATGGGCGAGCATTTACGGTGAATGTTAATGATCAGACGGAATGGGAGGACGGCGAGACCATAAACGACCTCACCACTTCGTCGATTGTTCTGATTTCCGGGACACTGGACCGCACGGCAGGGACATTCCTTGCCGATACGGTGGCGATCCTTTCGCAGGACAAGTTCTATGCGGGAGGCCTGATCACCTATGTAGATCCTCCGGTGAATACTGCGCAAGACTTCGATCTGTATGTGCGCAGTACCTTGCCCGCTGGCACAGGCTTCAACTCCGGACAGATTTCAACCATCGACCTGACCGGTAACGAAAAATACTTCGTCTACTGGATGCACAACGTGTTCGTCAACCCGAGGTGGAGCACGATCTTCTTCAACTCAGCTCTGCTCGTTCCGGGGCAGCGCGTGACGATCGGCGGGCCATTCACAAATGGCGCCGTCACGGTGAAACGCGTGGTGCTGCGGCATGAAGGACACAAAGGTACGCTGGTGGCAGGCAGTGTGAACGTAGGCGCCAGCACCTTCCAATTCAATTCAAATGGATTGGCGGGCGTGCTGTTCAACGGGCCGGTGACCGTGTACGTGACGCCGTTTACGAAATTCCTCGGCGGATTGACGAGTCTGCAGGACCTGACGAGCAATCCAACGAATCCGTTGCGCGTGGTCGGCCTGGTGCTGAAGGATCCTATCAGCGGCCAGCCGGTGTTTGTGGCGCGCAGCGTGGAGCAACTGACGAACTAAGCGGACTGACTTTACTCAAGGAACCAGTCCGAAAAAACGGCCGCTCCGAGAAATCGGGGTGGCCGTTTTAATTTGGAGAAACAGTTGACTACGGAAAAATGAAACGTTGAGAACTCATGGAGCTAAGTTTCGAAGATCAAGCTGGAACATGTCAGGCCAGATTCGGCTTTTTGGAGTTCGGAGATGTCGAGGGGCGTTACGTGGAAGCCGCGGGCTTCAATCCTTCTGCGGGTCAGCGGGAACGACGCGGGAAAAATGACAGTATCGCCGATGGCCAAGGCATTCGCAGCGTGTGGTTCGGCGGGATCGATGTCGATCCATTCGTAGCCGGAAAAGGACGTCCCGTCAAACAAGGCGCGCTTGGCGAGAAGAGTGTTGCGACCAAGGCTCGTTACGGCGGACTTGAGGTGCAGGCAGCCGGTGACAGGCACAGCGATAACCTCGTAGTGTTGTTGCGCGAGAATTGCGGTTAGCTGGCGGATGCCTTCGGTATTGCTACGTTTTGTGAGGCCTACGAAGAGCTTGCGGCCAATACGCAGGATGTCGCCGCCCTCGAGCGTGCCGGGAAGTGAAATTTGCTCAAGCTTGCGAAGTTTGGAAAGTGCTTGCGCGAGCGAGGCGGCTTCCGGACGGCGCGACTGCGTGCCGAGTGGAAAAATGACGGCGAGTTCATCGAGGACTATGGCGGGATCTTCGACGAACATGGAATCGGGGAGAGCGGGCTCGGCGGGGAGAGAAACGACGCGGACGCCGAGTTTTTCGAGAAGCTGTTCATAGGCGCGGTGCTGCGCACGAGCGACGTGCAGGTCGATCGGCTGGCGAGGAATGAAGCTCAGCTCGCAATTCACGATGGCGGGGCTGACGGCGCGCGTGATGGCGGTAAGCATTTTGCAAGGCCAAGTTTACACGAGAAATTCGCGAAGGATTGATGACTGGGTACGAAAAAGATAGACTCGGCGCGCAGGAAACGACGAAGGAGAACGGATGAGGGCCTTACGGAAATTCGTGTGCGGCGTCGCTGCTGGAGCGCTGATGCTGGGCACGTGCAGCGTGCCGCAAGCGAGAGGTGCGCAAGACAGGACTACGGCGGCTGTGGATGAGGTTTTCGCGGACTTTACAAAACCAGGAGCGCCGGGATGCGCGGCCGCAGTCTACAGAAATGGCAGATTGATCTACGCCAAGGGCTACGGTCTTGCGAATATCGAAGAGGATGTGCCAATCACAGCACAGACGGTATTCGACATTGGCTCGACCTCGAAGCAGTTCACGGCAGCCAGTATTTTGCTGCTGGAAAAGCGGGGAAAACTTTCCGTCAACGACGACGTCCGGAAATATATTCCGGAGTTGCCTGATTACGGGCAAAAGATCACGATTCTCCAGCTTCTAAATCACACCAGCGGGCTGCGCGATTACCTCGTGCTGATGGATCTCGCGGGCATCAATACGGACAGTGTGACGACCGACGAAGACGCGCTGCAGCTGATTATCCGGCAGAAAGCGCTGAATTTCGCGCCCGGGACGGACTGGCTCTACAGCAACACGGGATTTTTTCTGCTCTCCATTATCGTGAAACGCGTTAGCGGGAAGACACTCCGCGAATTCGCGGCGGAGAATATATTTAACCCGCTGGGGATGGCCCACACGCAATATCGCGACGATCACACGGCGCTGATTGCTAATCGAGCGATGGCCTATGATCCGAAAGAAATCCAAGATGGGTACAAATTGGACGTTTCTTACTTTGAGCAGACGGGCGACGGCGCGGTGCACACTTCGATCGAAGATTTGCTGAAATGGGACGAGAATTTTTACAGCGGGCAAGTGGGCGGGCGGGACTTTCTCGCGGATCTACAGGAGCCGGGCAAGCTGAATGATGGGAAGGTGCTCGACTATGCGAAAGGGCTGTTTATCAGAGATTATCGCGGTTTGCATACCGTGAGCCACGGCGGCGCATGGGGCGGTTACCGCGCCGAGCTTCTGCGTTTTCCGGAGCAGCACTTTTCGGTGGCATGCCTCTGCAATAGGGGAGATGCGAATCCTTCGCGGCGAGCGCGCCAGGTGGCGGACATATATCTCGGCAGTGTAATGAAGCCGAAGGAGGAAAAGAAAGACGCGGACCGCGCGCGTGACAAGCCCGAGGAAAAAGAAATCACGCTCCCAGTTGCGCAACTTCAAGCTTATACGGGCGATTACTGGAGCAGCGAGTTGGGTGTGATGTACCGCCTGGGCGTCCTGGACGACAAGCTGAAGGTTGTGGCCATTCTGGATGAAAGCGGCATTTCCCGCGCGAGCGGTTTTTTCCCCGATGCGTTCGAAGCCACCGGGAAGGATGAATTCAGGCTGAGCAGAATGCCAGTCAAAATCCACTTCGAAAGAGATTCGAATCAGGCAATCAGCGGATTCAAGCTGGACGCAGGACGCACTTTGGGGATGATTTTTACGCGCCGAAAGGGCGATGCCAACTAGGAGGGTTGATGGAAGCAGAAAGCGGAACGGATTCGGTGAGGCGGACTGGCGCGATCCTCGTGGCCCTTTTGGGAGGAGCCGCCCTTTGGTGGATGGGCAGCAGCGGAGCTGACGTAACGGCTTCCAAGGGGGCATTGTACGAAAGCGTTGTGGCAGAGCAGGCACCGGCGGGCGCGAATGACCCGCGCCTGAAGGGTGCGCAGCGCTTCGAGGATGGCGGCTGGATCTATGTGCACCTTGAAGGCACGCCGGCAGCGATGGGATTCCAGCACGGTTATTTGCTGGCGCCTGAGATCGAGGATGGCTTCGCGGCGGTGAGCGCCGAGATGATGCATGAGACGCAGCGCGACTGGGCGTTTTTCCGAAAAGCGGCGAATGAAATGCTGTGGCCCAAAATTGACGAGGAGTATCAGCAGGAATTGCAGGGGATCGTGGAGGGCCTGCACGCGCGGACCAATTCGAAGCTGGACGTGGACGACATCGTGGCCCTGAACGCGTTTGAGGAGCTGCCGGATTATTACGTGCCCTGGTACAACAAGCAGCAGAAAACGGCGGACGCGCCGGATTTGAAGAGTCCGGGAAATTGCAGCGCGTTTGTGGCCACGGGGAGCTGGACGAAAGACGGCCAGATCGTTATGGCCCACAACAACTGGACGAGCTATGCCAACGGGGAGCGCTGGCGCATCATGTTCGACATCATGCCCAAAAGCGGCTATCGAATCTTGATGGATGGATTTCCCGGAGTGATCGCGAGCGACGACGACTTTGGCATCAACAGCGACGGGTTAATGGTCACGGAGACGACCATCACGCAGTTTGAGGGCTGGTATCCAGACGGCAAGGCGGAATTCGTGCGGGCGCGCAAGGCGCTGCAGTATGCGGGCTCGATCGATGAATATACGAAAATCATGCTCGACGGAAACAACGGCGGCTATGCCAACGATTGGCTGCTCGGCGACAGAAAGACCGGCGAGATTGCGCAGTTCGAGCTCGGACTGAGGGCTTACAAGCTGTGGCGGACAAAGGATGGAGCTTACTCAGGCTCGAACTGGGCTCGCGACCCGAAAGTGCTGCGAGAGGATGCGCCGGAATTCAAGCCGAATGACCTGGAGACTTCGCCGAACGCGCGGCGCGTGCGATGGGAGCAATTGCTGAAAGAAAACAAAGGCAAGATCGATGTGGATCTTGCCGAGAAAATGCTTGGCGATCACATCGATAGCTATCATCAGAGACCAGAAACCAACGAACGGACGCTTTGCGGGCATGTGGATTCTTCGCCGCGCGGAGTCGAGATTTGGGGATGGGGACCGTATTTTCCCGGAGGAGCAGTGCAGGGCAAAGCAACGGATTCAGAGATGACCAAGGAAATGAAACTGGTGGCGCGCGCCGGGCATCCCTGCGGAGAAGATTTTCTAGCCAAGCCTTTTCTCGCAGCCCATCCCGAGTATGGCTGGCAAGCCCCTTACCTCCACGACATGAAAGCAGGGCCGTGGACGGAATTTCATTCCGGTGAAACAGCGGAGCCGCAAAAATAATAACGGCTGGACGGCTACTTACCTTCTCACAAGTTCCGCCGACACAGTAGCATCTTCGGATAGAACGTCGGCGGCAGCGGCTATGGCCAGCGCGTGGCTTGCGCGAAATGAGAAAGGAAGAGCGTGGTAAGTGTGATGCCCGCGCCAAGAAGCATCCCAGCTAGGATTAGGCCGACCACCCCGATCGGCATCCAAAAACCGGAGCGAGACGCGGCAGGCTCCTTGGCCACCGGCGGAGAAACAATCGAAGGCGCAGCCTCGGGAATGGACTCAGCGATAATCTGTGTACCAGCAACATCGGAAGCTTCCCATCGTGTCACCAAGCAGTACCCTTTGCGGGGGATTGTCTCAATGTAGAGCGGCTTGTCCGTGGAGTCGCCTAAGACTTGCCGGAGCTTGTTGACCGTTGTGTTGACGTTCGCGTCATAGTTGACATGCGTGTCCGCGGGCCACAGGCGCTGCCGCAATTCCTCGCGGGTGACCACTTCGCCATGCTTCTCGATCAACGCGACCAGGACCTGATAGACCTTGCCCTGCAACTTTAGGCGCGAGCCATTCTTGGCGAGCTCTTGCCTCTGCTGATCGAGTTGAAATGGACCGAAGCGGACGAAGCGCGGGCCCGAGGTTGGAATGAAGTTTGATTTTTCTTGAAACGTGGAATCCAGGGTTGGGATCATGTTCGGAGTCATGGACGCATTCCTTTACACGCATTAGACGCGCAAAATCGGAGTTGTGTTTACAGGTAAGAACGAATTTTCTGACGAAAGGTTTCCCTCCAAAATACGCGCGGATTAAAGAAAGGGACGATTTGCCAGTAACATGTACCAAGCGGTCCGAAAACAGGGTGGAAATCCGCCTTTTTGTATGTGGTGAGAGAGTCGAGGGGTACTGACCGGTTACGCACATTTGTCCATAAATGGGACGAATATCTGGTTTAGAAAAGGCCACGGGAGTTTAGAAACGATTATTGAAATTGAGTCCTGCGCCTGCGTTCGGCCTCTTGAATCAAGTCTGAGAGGTCCACGGTGAATCGAAAGTGATGAGATTGCCTCTTTTTGGTTGCGCCGAAATGTGTTAATTGCGTGCGCTGGCGGCGCTGTCCGGCAAGACCATGATTTCGACGCTTGAAGGGAAATGCTTCGAGCGATAGATGCGCTGCGTCGCCTTCTGGTAGTCGGAATCTTTCGCTTCGAAAATGTTCGGAACGAATTTCTGCGGATTGCGGTCGTAGAGCGGAAACCAGGTGCTCTGGACCTGTACCATGATGCGGTGGCCCTTCTTGAAAACGTGGTCCTGCGTGTGCAGGTCGATGGTGAACGGCG
Source organism: uncultured Acidobacteriota bacterium (assembly GCA_963843265.1). Taxonomy (GTDB): domain Bacteria; phylum Acidobacteriota; class Terriglobia; order Acidiferrales; family UBA7541; genus Acidiferrum. Next base: position 40,546 of record CAWJJR010000028.1, read on the forward strand.
TCACTTCGCCAGGCTTGAGAGGTTCGGGCTTCTCGAAGGAATTGCGGTAGCGGCCGCGAAAGATTTCATCGGAAATCATCAGCTCATATCCAGAAAGCTTCCAGTCGTCCGGATATTTCTGAGGGTAAACATCAATGAGCTTGACGATCCAATCGCTGTCGCTCCCGGTCGTGGAAGCAAAGAGTTTGGCGGTGACCTGACCGGCGAGTCTCACATCTTCCGTCAATTCGTCCGTCTGCCAGGTTAGAACTCCGGGGCGGTTGTCCACGAATCGCTGGTCCTGCACCAACCAGGTGTACCAGCTCCCGGGGTGATCCTCGGGGTACGTCATGTCAATAGGGCGGTGGCGATAGGGCACGGGATGCGCGGGGTCGCTGACGTAGCTGTCGAAGGAGTTTGCGGATTCCGATTGCGGAAGATCGAAGGAGAGTTTCCCGTCCTCGTGGAAATAAAGGTTTTTGGTTTGCGCTTCGCGCGGCGGCCAGGAATCGTACTGAACCCAATTGTCGCTGCCCGTTTGAAAGAGCAGCGCTTCTTTAAGCGGTAGCGCGCCTTTGTCCTTGAGCCAATATTCAAACCAGGGAAGCTCGATTTTCTGGCGAAAATAAACGCCCGTGTCGCTGCCAAAAGGAATTTCGCCGAGCGACTTGCCCGGACCGCCGCCCCAGCCACCATGATTCCAGGGTCCGGCGACGAGGTAGTTGAGATGTTTCGGGTCGGATTTTTCAAGGCGCGCGTACGTCGACATCGGGCCGTAAAAATCTTCCTGGTCCCACCAGCCGGCGACGTTGAGATTTGGCACTGTGGGTTGCTTCAAGCCGTACGCGACCGCGTGGCGCTTCCAAAAATCGTCGTAACTGGCGTGGGCCACGAATTCGTTCCAGGTGGGCAGTTTTTCGTGAAAATATTTTGCATTGGCGTTCGAAAGGGCGCCGAGGCGGAGATAAAAGTCGTAAACGTCGAAACGGTCGAAGGAAAAACTGAAGTTCTCATTCGAGGATTCAAGTAGAGCGGTGTATTCGAACGCATAGCTCAAGCGAAAGGCGCCGCTGTGGAAGAAATCGTCGCCGAGCCACGTATCGCCCATGCAGGCTTGCTCGGAAGCGGCCTTGAGCGCGGGGTGCGGGTGAATCATTCCCATGTCGACCAGAAAGCCGTCGTACGAAATGCCGTCGAGCCCTATGCGGCCATTGTTGTGCGGAACATTTTTCACGAGCCAGTCGATGGTGTCGTAGGTGTCTGTGCTTTCGTCGATTCCATTGGGATCGTTAGAGTCATGCAGCGGATGAAGCATGACGAACTTTCCTTCGGAGCCGTAGCGGCCGCGAATATCCTGAAACGCGAAAATGTAGCCTTCCGGAACCATGTCCGCGTATCGGTAGATCATGTTGCTGATCCCCTTGTCTGGACTGGAAATGCCGTAGGGAGTCCGTTCAAAGAGAATCGGCAACGGTTCGGTGGCGTTTTTCGGCGTGTAAATCTCAGTGTGCAGCTTCACGCCGTCGCGCATGGGAATCATCACTTCAGTTTTGTCGAAAAGAGAGGAGAAGTCCTGACGCTGCCGCTGCGGGGCGGCTCCGAAAAGCGGTACTAGGACAAGGCAGGCCGCGGCCAGGATGATGGCGGCGCTGGTTGTCTTGCGGATGGGATGCATCGGAACTCCTCTTGGAGTGACGCGAATCAACGCGATTTTTGCAGCGAAACCCAGAATATCACAAGAGATGGAGCGCGCTATTCCCGCGAACGAAGTCGTGCCCGCAAGAATCACTCTGCGGACGAAAAGTCGTTAATTGTCAGTTGGTGCCGGCAAAATCGAAAGAACGACTCCCGAGGGATATTCCTTGGAACGGTAGATCCGTTGAGTGGCCTTCTGGAAGTCGGACTCCTTCGCTTCAAAAATGTTGGGAACAAACTTCTGCGGATTGCGGTCAATGATGGGGAACCACGTGCTTTGTACTTGCACCATGATGCGATGCCCCTTCTCGAAGACGTGGTTGGCCGTGTGTAGATCAATAGTGAACGGCGTGATGGCGTTTGGCGTGATGGGCTCTGGTTTCTCAAACGACTTGCGGAAGCGCCCGCGGAACACTTCGTCGGCGATCATCAACTCGTAGCCGGAGAGTTTCCAGTCCTCGGGATATTTTTGCGGATAGACGTCGATCAGCTTCACGACCCAGTCGGAATCGCTGCCCGTGGTGGAAGCAAAAAGTTTCGCGGTCACTTGCCCCGCCAAGGTCACGTCGTCAGTCAGCTCATCGGTTTCCCAGGTCAGCACGTCCGGTCGATTGTCAACGAAGCGTTGATCCTGCACGAGCCAGGTGTACCAGCCGCCGGGATGATCGGTCGGGTAGGTCATATCGATCGGGCGATGACGATACGGCACGGGATGAGCGGGATCGCTGACGTAACTGTCGAAGACCTGAGCCGCGGCGGCCGTTGGCGGATCGAAAGAGAGCTTGCCGTCTTCATGAAAGTAGAGTTCGCGCGCAGCTGCATCATGTGGCGGCCAGGAATCAAACTGCACCCATTTGTCGCTGCCGGTTTGAAAGAGCAGCGCCTCTTTGAGCGGCAGACTGCCTTTGTTCTTGAGCCAGTAGGCGAACCACGGAGCTTCAATTTGTTGGCGAAAATAGAGTCCGGTGTCGCTGCCGAAAGAAATGGGCCCGAGCGAATCGCCCAAACTGCGGCCCCAGCCGCCGTGATTCCAAGGTCCGGCCACGAGATAATTCAAGTGATCCGGATCATTTTTCTCGAGGAGCTGATAGATCTTCATCGGCCCGTAGAAATCTTCCTGATCCCACCAGCCCGCCACATTCAGATTAGGTACGGTCGGTGTCTTGAGAATGTAGGACATGGCCTCTTGTTTCCAAAAGGCGTCGTAATTCGGATGCGCGACAAAATTGTTCCAGGTTGGCAGTGTTCCATGAATGTAATTCTTGTTGACGTTGGAGAGCGCGCCGAGGCGCAAATACCACAAGTAGGTATCGAAAAGGTCGAATTGGAAAGCGAAATTGGTCTTTCCCGTTTCCATCATGGTCGAGTATTCGAAGCCGTAGCTCAGCCGGAACGCGCCGTTGTGGTGAAAATCGTCGCCAAGGAACATATCCGCAGGCGAGGCCTGTTCGGAAACGGCTTTGAGCGCGGGATGCGGTTCGAGCATCCCCATGACGGTAAGCCAGCCACCGTAGGAGATGCCGACCAGCCCCACGCGGTGGTTGTTGTTCGGGACGTTTTTCACCAGCCAGTCGATGGTGTCGTAGGTATCCGTGCCCTCGTCAATCGCTTTGGGATCCTTGGGATCGCGCACAGGGCGTTGCATCACGAAGGCTCCTTCGGAGCCGTAGCGGCCGCGAATATCTTGAAAAACAAAGATATAGTTGTCCGGAATCATCTCCGCGTAGCGCGAGAGGATGCGGCTGTAGCCTTTTTCATCGTCGTGGAGTCCGTACGGGGTTCGCTCCATGACCATGGGCAGAGGCTCAGTCGCGTTTTTCGGCGAGTAAATTTCGGTGTGCAGCTTGACGCCGTCGCGCGCGGCGATCATCACGTCGGTCTTGTTAAAAAGAAGCGAATAGTCCGGCGGGGTCGGCGCTTGCGCGCGGCCCGAGAGCAAAAAAAGCAGCAGGATGGCGATAATCCACAGATAGACTCTGCCTTTCCACAGCAGACGCGCTATTCGCACGGAAACCTCCTGATCAACCCACTGCTTTCCTTGACGAAACGGTCTGGACGAGGATAGTACACGAAATTTAACGTGGAACGGTGGCCTGCTCTGCTAAACTATAGGTTGCTCGACCGCACCTGAGAACAAAGGAGATTCGTCCGCGCCCCGACCGGGTCGGGGCTATTTTTGTCTTTGCAGTGACTGCCCGAACAGTGGTCCGCAGACCGACGTAGACATCATGAGCCAAAATATTCGCAATATCGCCATTATCGCGCACGTGGACCACGGCAAAACGACGCTGGTCGACGCCATGCTGCGCCAGAGCGGGATTTTTCGCGCCAACGAAGCACTCGTCGAGCGGGTAATGGACTCGAACGACCTCGAACGCGAGCGTGGCATTACCATCCTCGCGAAAAACACCGCGCTTTTTTTCCACGATACCAAGATCAACATTGTCGACACCCCCGGCCACAGCGATTTTGGCGGCGAAGTCGAGCGCGCCCTGCGCATGGTCGATGGAGTTGTACTGCTGGTCGATGCCAGCGAGGGACCGCTGCCGCAAACGCGCTACGTGCTTCAAAAGGCCCTCGCGGCCAAGCTACCGCCCGTGATTGTGCTGAACAAGATCGATCGCACTGATGCGCGCACGAAGGAAGTCCTCGATGAAATCTACGACCTGTTTATCGATTTGGACGCTACCGAAGACCAGCTTGATTTCCCGGTCGTATACACCAATGCGCGCGATGGCGTCGCGCACCGGCAGCTTGGGGATAACTCGAAGGACCTGCTTCCGCTTTTTGAAACCATCGTGAGGAGCATTCCTGCGCCGCCCGGCGATCCGGACGGCGTGCTGCAAATTCAGGTGATGAATCTCGACTACAGCGATTTTCTCGGACGCATCGCAATAGGCCGCGTATTTAATGGCACGCTGAGGCGCGGCGAGGATGTGGGCATCAGCAAGCTGGACGGAAAGCTTCTGTCCACGCGAATCACCAAGCTCTATACGTTTCGCGGGCTGGAGCGTGACGAAGCGGAAGCGGTTGCCGCGGGCGATTTGGTGGCCATCGCCGGCGTGGAGGGAATTCAGATCGGCGAAAGCATCACGGATCTTGCCACGCCACAACCTCTCGAACCATTGTTGATCGACGAGCCCACACTCGCCATGATTTTCACCGTAAACAGCAGCCCGCTTTCCGGTAAAGAAGGCGACTATGTAACCTCGCGCGACCTGCGTGACCGCCTGCAAAAGGAATTGCTCACCAACGTTTCGATTCGCGTCGAAGACACGGATACGCCGGAATCCTTTCGCGTGCTCGGGCGCGGCGAACTTCAACTCGCCATCCTCATCGAAACGATGCGCCGCGAAGGTTTTGAATTGATGGTCGGAAAGCCGGAAATCGTGGTGCATACGGAAAACGGAAAGAAATTAGAGCCGCTCGAGCGTCTCGTCATCGACGTTCCCGAAACTTTTATCGGCATCATTCTCGAAACACTAGGCAGCCGCCGCGGTGAAATGCTCAAAATGAGCAATCACAACTCCGGCCGCGTGCGCATGGACTTCAAAATTCCTTCGCGCGGATTGATCGGGTTGCGCAGCCAGTTGCTGACCGACACGCGCGGCACCGCGCTGATTCACTCGATTTTCGACGGCTGGACCGACTATGCCGGAGAGATGGCGCTGCGGCCGACGGGCGCGCTCGTCGCGGACCGTCCCGGACCATCGACGGCGTTCGCTCTGTGGAACCTTCAGGAGCGCGGCGAACTTTTCATTGGCCCTGCCATCGAAGTCTACGAAGGAATGGTTATCGGAGAAAATTCGCGGGAGCAGGACATGGAAGTGAATGTCACCAAGGAAAAGAAGCAGACCAACATGCGCTCCTCCAGCGCGGATGAAGCCATCCGTCTAATTCCGCACCGCGAACTCAGCCTCGAACAGGCGATCGAATTTATCGCCGACGACGAGTACGTCGAAATCACTCCGAAATCCATTCGCCTTCGCAAAAAGGTGTTGCAAGCCAACAAGCGTCCGCGCCGCTGGCAGGAAATTCGCGCCAGCCACGAAGCCACGCGGTAACAAATTCTTCCGCGCGGCATCAGCTTTCTAATAGGCTGATTCCGCGAGCAAGTCCGCCATATACTGCTTCCAAATCTCCGCCCACGTATGCGTCCCGTGGCCGTGAGTATTTTCACTCGCAGGAATCAAGACGAATTTTCCATTCTTAATTCTCTTGACCTCCAGCTCGGCGATATCGAGTCCCGGCGGATTAATAAAATCGTCCGCTGAATTGATCCACATCACCGGCGCCTTGATTTTGCCAAGTTGCTGCGAGGGATCGTAATCGCGCGAAGCATTCACCTGATACAAGAGATCGTTGGCATCCAGCGCCCCTAATCGCGCGTGAAAATAGTCATCAAGGTATTTGTCGGCATCATCGCGGGTCGGCATCGCTTTCTGCAGGGGGATCGGCGCGCTCCCCGCAATCAAGAGCAAATCCAGCGCCGTCCGCAGCCCCTGCTTCGGTTCTTCCTTGTATTCGCCGCCCATCCACCCAGGATCGTCGCGAATCGCGTCCATCACCATCTTGCGCCAAATACGGTTGCGTCCCGCGATCTGCACGGGCAAGCACGCCAGCGGCATCAGCGCGTCCATGAAATCCGGATACATCTCGCCCCACATAAAAGAGTGCATGCAGCCCATCGAGGTGCCCATCACCAGCCGCAGATGATTGACGCCGAGCCCTTCGCTCACCAGCCGGTAGTGCGCGGTGACCATATCGTCGTAGTCGTACTGCGGAAAATGCGCGCGTAAACCGTCGCTGGGTTTGGACGATTTTCCGTGGCCGATCCCATCCGGAAGAACAATGTAGTAGCGCGACGCATCAAGAAGCTGACCCGGCCCAAATAAAACGCCTGCAAATTGCGGCGCGAAAAACTGATGTCCTGTTCCGCCGGTTCCGTGAAGGATAAGCACCGCATTAGTGGTGCGCCCCGCCGCGTCGCGAACCGGCTTTCCGAGCGTGGTGTAATGCAGCCGTAATTCCGGCAGCGACTCGCCGGAATGAAACTGAAAATTGTGAATCACAAAGTCGCCTTCGGTGGCGGGGCTGGGTGGCTGCTGAGCGGCACAAGGCATGAGCGCGAAAATCGCGGTTACGAAGATGTTTGCCAGAAGCTGTCCGAAGCGTTTCAGCACTTGTCACCTCGAGGAAACCAAAATCTACCACAATCTCAGCGCAGCCACTCCGCATTCAACGCTTGTGCGGCCGCGACAGTCTGAATAGACTGCACGGCGTTGAAACATTCCTGACTCTCCGAGGTGTTGCGATGCGAAGAATGTTCGGGACCGCACTCTGCTCCCTGCTATTGCCGTCTATCGCCGTGTGTCAGGCGAATCCCAAGCTTTCTCCCGCTGTCTCCGCATTTGTGAAGGAAGATGCGCCCGTGCTCGCGCTGACGCACGTGCGCGTCGTCGATGGCACAGGGGCCGCGGCTCGCGGGGATCAAACACTCGTCATCGAGAACGGAAAAATCACCGCTTTGACTAGCGACGGCGCCGCTAAAATTCCCGCCGGTGCGAAAGTTCTGGATCTTTCCGGCCGCACTGTGATTCCCGGACTCGTCGGCATGCACGACCACATGTTCTATCCGTCCCCCGGCGGGATTCCGCTATATCCTGAGCACGCTTCAAGTTTTCCGCGCCTTTACCTTGCGGGCGGCGTCACCACGATTCGCACGACTGGCAGTCTCGAACCATACACCGATCTCGAACTCAAGAAAGCCATCGACGAGGGAAAAATAGCAGGCCCGAAAATCCACGTTACCGGCCCCTATCTCGAGGGGCCGGGGGCGTTTGCTTTACAGATGCATCAGCTCAAGGATGCCGAAGATGCGCGTCGAACCGTCGAATTCTGGATCGCCCAGGGCGCCACTTCGTTCAAGGCCTATATGAACATCACGCCGGACGAGCTTTCTGCGGCGATCAAAGCCGCCCACGCACACGGAATCAAAGTCACCGGCCATCTCTGCTCCATCGGTTTCCGCGAAGCAGCCGAGCTCGGCATCGACGACCTGGAGCACGGCATTGAAGTGGACACCGAGTTTTATCCGGGTAAAAAGCCCGGTGTCTGCCCCAACCCGCGGGACGCCGCAAAAGCGCTCCTGTCGGTCGATATCGCCGGCAAGCCTATGCAGGACATGATTCACGATCTGATCGCGCACCACGTCGCAGTCACGTCGACGCTTCCCGTATTCGAAACCTCTGTACCCGGACGCGCGCCGCTCGATAGCCGCGTGCTCGACGCGATGACCGCCGAAGCCCGCATCGCCTATTTGACGAGGCGTGCGCGCATTTCCGACAACGCAGCCAATTCCGATGCTGCGGCCATCTTCAAAAAAGGGATGGAGTTCGAACACGAATTTTCAAAGCAGGGCGGGCTGCTACTGGCGGGGCTCGACCCTACCGGATACGGCGGCGTGATCGCCGGCTTTGGAGACCAGCGCGAAGTCGAACTGCTCGTCGAGGCAGGCTTCACGCCCCTTGAAGCCATTCACATTGCCACTTCCAATGGCGCTGAATTTCTCGGCGAGCTTGATAAAATCGGTACGCTCGCAGTGGACAGAGCGGCCGACATCGTCGTCCTAAAAGGCGATCCGTCGGCCAACATCAAGGATATCGAAAACGTCGAACTCGTTTTCAAGGATGGCGTCGGCTACGACTCCGCCAAACTCATCGACTCTGTAAAAGGGCTTGTCGGGCTCCGCTAAGGTGACGAAGCAACGAATCGCCTCGCGCCGAAGGGCGTCTCTCATCTACGGCAGCAGATTTTTCCGTCCGCGCTTGGCAGGGATAGTCGGAAAGCATCACCAGCAATGGCGGCGTTTGTCCCTGCGCCGGGGCTCTGCCGGCAGGCAGGAAAGCGGCGCAGCTCGAAAGAACATAGCCAAAGAGGGAGAGGATCCGTCGTCGCCATCGAACACGGAAATTTGTGAAAGTTCTGATGATGTGCAAAAGAATACTCCACACCGCTCCAATGATTTTACAAAGTTGCCGCACAAGGCTAAATTGGAGGTGAACGGCGCTGGGCGTCGCGGGCGGGCGGTGTCCTAATTGAAACTGTTCCCCGCGCCAGGAATGATGTAAAGTCTAGCGCTCATATATCGTCCGCTGCTGAACCATTGCGACAAAATGGCTTAGCAAACTGGTAGCGCTCTCTGGCGGAGTTTTCATACTGAGTTAAAGGTGGAATACGTGAATATTGGACCCTCGAATGGGGCCTCAAACTCGCACTGCACGATCGCCGCGACGGCCACCGCTTTGCCGCCGTACACGATGACTCGCGAAGAGGTGAAGTATTACATGGGGCGGGTCTTCGACATTCCGGACCGCCGCCTCGAGGCGCTGATGTCCATTGCCGACAACGCCCAGGTGCACAAGCGCTACTCGATTTTTCCGATTGAATATACCGTTGAGCCCCGGCCGCTATCCAAAACGAACCAGGAGTACATCGAACACGCAGTGAAACTCGGCCGTGAGGCCTCGGAAGAATGTCTGCGCCGGGCCGGCTTGCGCCCGGATGAAGTGGATCTCATCATCACCGTTTCCTGCACCGGCTTCATGATTCCTTCCTTGGATGCGCATCTCATCAACCTCATGGGCTTCCGCTCGAATGTGCGCCGGATGCCCTTCACGGAACTTGGTTGCGCCGCCGGAGCGATGGCCCTGGGCCGCGCGGCCGATTACCTGAAGGCCCATCCCGGCGGAAATGTGCTGATCATCTCTGTCGAGCTGCCTTCCCTCACCTTTCAGCGCAAGGACATCTCTCAGGCAAATTTGATTTCCTCGATTTTATTCGGTGACGGTGCAGCTGCAGTCTTGGTGACCGGAAAAGAGCGCAAAGGACCGAAGATTCTCGTTTCGGAAACCTACACATTCCCCGATTCCCTGGGTGCCATGGGTTTCGACTTGCGCGATTCGGGATTTCATATCTTGCTCTCGAAAGATGTCCCCGAAATGATCGGCCTGAAAATTCGTGGCCTTGTCGATGGATTCCTTGAACGCCATGGCCGGAAACAGGAAGACATTAAAGGGTGGATTTTGCATCCTGGCGGCGCGCGCCTGTTGGGCAACGTCGAAAAAGAATTGGGGCTCTGCAAATGTGACACGCAGCCTTCCTGGGACATCCTCGGAAATGTCGGCAACCTTTCCAGCGCCACGATTCTCTTCATTTTGCAGGAATGGCTGGAAAAGCGGCCCCTCAAATCGGGCGAATATGCGCTGGCGGCCGCCTTTGGTCCGGGATTCAGCGCTGAATTTCTCCTGCTGCAATGGACCTAAGCGTCATCGCGTTTCTGGCCCTGCTCGTGGCCGTGGCTCTGCTTCGCATCGTCGAGCTGCAAATTTCGCGCCGGCATCAGCGGGAAATGATCGCGCGCGGCGCCGCAAAGGTTGACGAGCCCCGGTTCCGCTGGATGGTCATCCTTCATACCGCTGTACTTATCGGTGCGGCGCTGGAAGTTGTCCTTCTTAAGCGTCCGTTTATCCCTATTCTTGCCGCGGTCATGTTTGCGATTTTCCTCGCCGCCAATGTCGTCCGCTGGTGGGTCATCCGCACGCTGGGAAATCACTGGAACGTGCAAGTAATGGATTCCACCAGCCTGGGCGTCATTTCTACAGGCCCGTTCCGTTATGTCCGTCATCCTAACTACGCCGCAGTCTTTGCCGAAATGCTTTCGCTCCCCCTTATCCACACGGCTTGGATTACCGCCCTGGTCGGCTCGCTTGCTCACATTGGTGTTCTCTCCATGCGCCTATCCACGGAAGAGCGCGTGTTGTTGGCGAATCCGGAGTACCGCGCCACGATGGCCAATAAGCCGAGGTTCTTGCCGGGTGTTTTCTGAAAATTCGAAGGAACTTCTCGACTCGGATTTCAACGCTTGCTCTATTTATTTTGCTCGTCCCTACCCTCTTAAGCGCCCAAGCACGCGACGATGGCAGTGATTCCGCCTTTACGGAAGTTCCGGAGCTCGAGGATGGTTTCCGTTTGCTCTATGTGCAGAAGTACCCGGAAGCCAGGGTAAAGTTTTCCGCATGGACTGCCGAGCACCCTGCCGACCCCTTCGGTTTCGTAGCTATGGCGGCGAGCAATCTTTTCGAGGAGTTCTACCGTCAGGGCGTGATGACCAGCGATTTCTTTCTGGATGACAAGAAGTTTCTGCGAGGTATCGATGGCAAGCCAGATCCCGAGCGCATGAAAGACTTCCGCGCGGAGTTGGAGCAGGCCCGCAAGCTCTCCAAAGAACGCCTGGCGAAGGACAAACATGACGCAGCCGCGCTCTTTGCATTGACTCTCGCCGCCGGCATGGAATCCAACGGGGACAGCATTCTTGATAAAAAGCATGTCGATGGCCTCAAACGAATGAAGGAAGCCAACGAGCACGCCAAGCTGCTGTTGGCGGAGCGCCCCGATGCAAATGACGCCTGGGTAGCGCCGGGTTCGGCGGATTACATCATCGGCTGTCTCTCCGGCGGCGTTCGGGCGGTTCTTTGGTTTGGCGGCATCCATGGCGACAAGAAACTTGGCATGGAGTTGGTCGGCAAAACGGCTGAGAAAGGCCGTTACCTCAAGCCTTTTGCGAAAGTCCTCCTGGCGCTGGCCGCGCGTCGCGAAAAGCAAGAGGCCCTGGCCCAGAAGCTCTTGCGGGAATTGACGGAGGAATTTCCAGACAGCCCGCTCTTCGCCGCCGAATATGCAAAAGCCATGGGCCGGCCGATTCCAGCAGTGTTAAAGCCGAATTAGGTTCGCGGTTGCTGCTGGCTTCTAGCTTCTAGCTTCTAACTTCTAACTTCGAAATCCGGCCATGGTCCTTGGCCGCCTTCGGCGACGCTCCTCGTTCGCTTTTCATCTCACGGTCACGCAAATTTCTCTGCTCCGGGATGCTGATACACTAGAATCGCTTTTCCGGACTGCCCCAATCCGGCGAACATAGTCAAAAGGCGGTGGCGTGTGTTTCAACAGGACACTCTGAAAGGCCGGGCGATCTTCCTAACCGGCGGAGGAACCGGCTTGGGCCGTTCGATGGCGCTGCGCTTTGCCGAGCTTGGCGCTCGCATGTACCTGGTCGGCCGTCGCGAAGAGCCGCTCAAGGAAGTTTGCTCGGAAATTCACCGCGCCGGCGGCTCAGCGGCTTACACCACCTGCGATGTGCGCGACTACGGCGCCGTTGAAGCCGCCGCCGAAAAGGCCGAGCAACAGTTTGATCGCATCGACACCGTCATCAACAACGCCGCCGGAAATTTCATCGCTCGCACAGAAAAACTCTCCCCCAACGCCTTCAATACCGTCGTCAGCATTGTTCTCAACGGTTCGTTCCATTGCACCCAAACCTTCGCCAAGCGTTGGATCGCGCAGAAGCTCGGCGGCAATGTCTTAAACATCGTCACTACCTACGCCTCCGCAAACAGTGGCTCCGGCTTCATCGTCCCCTCAGCTTGCGCCAAGGCCGGCGTGCTCGCCATGACCCGCTCGCTAGCCGTCGAATGGGCTAAGTATCACATCCGCCTCAACGCCATCGCTCCCGGCCCCTTCCCTACCGAGGGTGCCTGGTCCCGCCTGATGCCTTCTAGGCAATTCGAAGAACACTCCAAAGATAAGCATCCCATGAGGCGCTTCGGCCGCCACGATGAGCTCACCAACCTCGCCGCCTTCCTCCTGAGCGACATGGCCGAATACATCAACGGCGAATGCGTGGTCATCGACGGCGGCCAGTGGCTCCGGGGCGCAGGCGAATTCAACGACCTCCTCATGCTTCCCGAATCCGCCTGGGAATCCCTCGAAGCCGCCCGCGCTAAGAAATCCTGATGCCGTTTTCGCGGCAGATCGTATCGATCAAGAATGTGTTATGCGCGATCTGTCGAAATGGAATTTGACATACGGATACCCATATCGATATGATATCAGTCTAACGCCAATGGACACAGTTAAGGTTTCGCCTAAATTTCAAGTTGTCATCCCGAAAAAGGTTCGTGAAGACCTTAAGCTCCTACCCGGTCAAAAACTCGACATCTACGTTCTCGACGGAACCATCCGTCTCCACCCACCTCGTTCCATCAAAGAACTTCGCGGTGTAGCCCAAGGGATGAAATGGAAGGACAGCTACCGTGACCACTCCGAGCGCCTCTGATCCTGTCCTTGTCGATTCGTCTGGCTGGCTGGAATACATCACCTCGGATTCCAAGGCTGACCTTTTCGCTCCCTATCTCGAAAGCGAACGGGCCATACTGGTTCCCGCCATCGTCTTATATGAGGTTCGCAAGATCCTTCTTCAGCGACAGCCGAAAACCGTCGCGGACCATTTTGTTTCTGAAGCCTTGCGCCGCATCTTCGCTCCGGTGGACCAAGAGACTGCTCTCGCCGCCGCCGTCATGAGCATTCAGCATGAGCTGCCGATGGCTGATGCCTTGATTTACGCAACGGCGGAGCGACACGCGGCAGAACTAGTCACTTCCGACGCTCATTTCAAAGGCCTGCCGCGGGTCACTTTGCTTTAGCGCGCCATCGCATTCCGGGGACCTCCTTGACCAGGATGGACCACGCCGATAAGCTTAGAGTTTCTCCTTCCGGGTGAACCAACAATGGAGCAGGTAGTCGAGCAAGTACAGGTCACATTGCCGGACGGCAAAGTCCAAGAGGTGCCCAAGGGCACGACTCCGGCGGATATCGCGCGCAAAATCTCGCCGCGCCTAGCGGATGCGGCGCTCGTCGCCCGTGTCACTGCGGCCAATGGAACGCCTCTGCCGAACGCACCCGATCTCGGTGAATTGGTAGATCTGCGCCGCCCTCTGGAAGAAAACGTCAAGCTTCAGATCCTGACCGATAAGGACGCGGAAGCGCTCTATGTCTTCCGCCATTCCGCCGCGCATCTTCTCGCCGCCGCGGTGATGGAGCTTTACCCCCACGTTAAGCTCGGCATCGGCCCGCCCATCGACACTGGCTTTTTCTACGAATTTCTTCGCGACGAGCCTTTCACTCCGGAAGATCTCGCCAAGATTGAAAAGAAAATGCACGAACTCGCTGCGCAAGATCTGCAGAATGAGCGCAAACTCATTCCCAAGCCGGAAGCGCTCGAGCTCTACAAGAAGTCCAACCAGATTTTCAAGTGCGAGCTCGTCGAGGAAAAAGCCAACGAGCTGATGGTCTCTTTTTATTCGACAGGAAAATTCCTCGACTTCTGCCGCGGCCCGCACATCCCTTCCACCAAGCGCATCACCGCGTTCAAGCTCATGAGCGTGGCCGGCGCTTACTGGAAAGGTCAGGAAGGCAATCCGCAGCTCCAGCGCATTTACGCCGCGTGTTTCTTCACCCAAAAAGAGCTCGACGAATATCTAAATCGCCTCGAAGAAGCCAAGCGCCGCGATCATCGCAAGCTCGGCACTGAGCTTGACCTCTTTAGCATTCAGGAAGAAGCCGGCCCCGGCCTCATCTTCTGGCATCCCAAGGGTGGCCTAATCCGCAAAATTGTCGAAGATTGGCTCCGCGATGAACTTCTCAAGCGCCGCTACGATCTCGTCTACACTCCGCACATCATGCGCCTCGACCTCTGGAAAACCAGCGGCCACACCGGCTTTTACAAAGACAGCATGTTCGGCCCCATCGAAGTGGAAAAAGCCGATTACCAGCTCAAGCCCATGAACTGCCCGGGCCACATCCTCATCTATAAATCCAAACTCCACAGCTACCGCGATCTTCCCGTACGCCTCGCCGAACTCGGCACCGTCTATCGCTACGAGAGGAGCGGCGTCCTCCACGGCCTTCTCCGCGTCCGTGGCTTCACTCAGGACGACGCCCACATTTTCTGCGCCCCGTCGCAAATCGAATCCGAAGTCGAAGCCTGCGTCGATTTCGCTTTCGCCGTCATGAAAAATTTCGGCTTCGACAAATTCGAAGTCGAACTCTCCGATTGGGACTCCTCTCACCCAGAAAATTACGCCGGCAAGCCCGAAGACTGGCACCGCGCCACCGCCGCTCTCGCCGAAACCATGAAGCGCCTCAATATCCCCTACAAAACCATCACCGGCGAAGCCGCCTTCTACGGCCCCAAAATCGACGTCAAGCTCATCGACGCCATCGGCCGCCCCTGGCAGCTCACCACCGTCCAGTTCGATTTCAATCTCCCCGCGCGTTTCGGCCTCGAGTACGTCGCCGAAGACGGCGCCAAGCATCAGCCGCTCATGGTCCACCGCGCGCTTCTCGGCTCCGTCGAACGCTTCTTCGGCATTCTCATCGAGCACTACGCCGGCGCCTTCCCGCTCTGGCTCGCGCCTGTTCAAGTCGAGATCTGCCCCGTCAGCGAAAAAGTCGCCGAGTACGCCAAGCACGTCACCGAAACTCTCAAGCGCCACAACATCCGCGTCCATCTTGACGATCGCAACGAAAAGCTCCCGGCCAAAATCCGCGACGCCCAGCTCCAGAAAATTCCCTACATGCTCATCGTCGGCGCCAAAGAAGCCGAAGCCGGCACTGTCTCCGTCCGCCACCGCAGCAAGGGCGACCAAGGCCCCAAGCCCCTCGCCGATGTCGTCGCCGCGCTCCAAGAAGAAGTCGCCTCTCGCGCGCTAGCTTGAGACCAACATTCAGCAAGCCGCTCGTCTGGAGCGCCACCCTCGCGCTTGCCGCAGAACCCATCGAGCGTGCTATACTTTGAAACCCGTCCCCGGCTTCTTTTCCGCCGTGTGATGGATGGATACCGATTCGAGGCCCAGCCCCGCGAGGCGGGCAGCAAGGCGCCTTTAGCACTTAGGGGGGAATATCGCAGAACGCAGCTTCCGGCAGAGTGATCGCATCCGCGTTAACGAGCGGATTCGCGCTCGCGAGATCCGGGTGATTGATGAAGAGGGCGGCCAGCTTGGCGTCATGCAGCCATTCGAGGCCATGAAGTTGGCGCGAGAGCGCGGGCTTGATCTGGTGGAAATTTCGCCGACGGCGGATCCTCCGGTTTGCAAGATCACCGACTACGGCAAATATCTTTACCAGGCCAACAAAAAAGCGCACGAACAGCGCAAGAGCAGCCGTGGCTCGCAGCTAAAAGAAGTAAAGTTTCGTCCCGCGACGGCCGAGCATGATTATCAGGTTCGTAAGAATCAGATTATCCGCTTCCTCGGTGAAGGCCACAAAGTGCGCGCCATGATTTTTCATCGCGGCCGCGAGATGGCCCACCAGGAAGTAGGCCGCGCGAAAATGAATCGCTTGTTGGTGGAAATCGCCGACCAGTGCCAGATTGAAACGATGCCGCGCATGGAAGGCAATGTCTTGGTCGCTCTGCTGGCGCCGAAAAAAGGCGTCTCAGTAGCGAAGCCAAGTGGCCAATCAGCCGCGAACGCCCAGCAATCGCAGTAAGGTTTGTTTTTGATTTTGTAGGGCCACGGCACGCCGTGCCCTCTTTTGAACCGGGCGCAAAGCTTTCAAGCTTCTAGGCGCCAAAAAATCTCAGGAGACTTTCAAGTCATGCCACGGAATTCGACGAAACCAAAGCTAAAACTGAAAACCCATCGCGGCGCCAAAAAGCGTTTCAAAATCACCGCGAACGGCAAGATCAAACGCATGCATTCCGGCAAACGCCACCTCATGGGCACGAAAGCTCCCGGTCGCATGCGCAAACTAAAAAAGCTGACGCTGGTCAGTCCCCGGGACGTAGCGGCCGTCAGGCAAATGCTTCCGTACGGCTAAAGCCGTAAAAGTTTTCCGCGCTCGTGCCGCAGCAATGCACGTACGCCAAGATTTTCTTCGTAGGGGCACGGCACGCCGTGCCCTTCCGATCGAAACGCAGGACGCAAGTCTCGCGCATCGTGCCAGGCAGCGCTTCACGGGTGCCTGCCGGCCGATAAGCCGCAAAAACTGATTCCCCGCAAGGCGAATCACACTGCGGTCGCAACAAATCAGAGACAAACCCGTTGCAGTTCGCGCCGCAAGCCCGCGCGTCCATGCATCCTGTTTGTCTCCCAATAACGAAGCCGATGTTGTAGTGGCGGGTCTTTAGACCCGCGCTTTTCCGCTTCAACCATCGGCCTCGACTAAATTCGAAGGAGAAAAACCCATGGCACGCGTAAAACGCGGCACAAAACGCCGCGCCCGTCGTAAAAAGTACCTCAGACGCACAAAAGGCTTCTTCCTAACAAAGAGCAAGCTCTACCAATCCGCGCAAGAAGCCGCGAATCGCGCCGACCGTTACGCCAAGCGCGATCGCCGCGTCAAAAAACGCGAATATCGCAAACTCTGGATTCAGCGCATCGGCGCAGCCGCGCGCAACAACGGCCTAACCTACGGCCAGCTGATCCACGGCCTAAAAGCCGCCGGCGTCTCGCTAGACCGTAAAATCCTAGCCGATATCGCGGTCAAAGACGCTGCCGCCTTCACAAGTCTGGTGGCCAGCGCCAAGTCCGCCGCTCCGCCCCAAGCCAAAAAGGCGTCGTAGTTTTTTTGCAAATAGGAGAACTGTCATTTCGAACGGAGCGGGCCGACGCATTTTCTTTCCACTTCGCTCCTGCGAAGTGGTCGGCCCGCGGAGAGAAAAATCTCTCTTCGATTTCCAAAGGGGCATGAGTTTGTCGTGCCCCTCCGTTGTAATCTATTTCGCTGACCATGCCGAACATCGACAATCCGACTGCCAAGACCCTCGCTGACCTTGACGTCACGCAACCGGACCGGGTCGCGCCGCTCTTCGCCGAAATCCATTCACGGTTCGACGTCGACTCCGCCGCCATCCATGACGAATCCGCCTGGAAAACTCTCCGCGACGCTTGGCTAGGCCGCAAATCCGGCGTCCTCGCCCAAATCACCGATAACTGGCTCAAACCCTCATCGCCTGATTTGAAACGCGCCGTAGGCGCCGGCCTTAACGAACTCCGCGCCCACGTCGAATCCCAAATCGAATCCCGCCGCCAAGCCATCGAATCCGGCGCCGACCAAACAGCTCTCGCTCATGAGCGCATCGACCTCTCTCTCCCCGGCGTCCAGCGCCCCATCGGCTCGCATCATCTGATCCGCCAAGTCTTCCAGGAAATCGAAGACATTTTCTTCTCCATCGGTTTCTCCGTCGTCGAAGGCCCCGAAATCGAAACGCCTTACTACAATTTCGAAGCCCTCAACATCCCCGAGTTCCACCCCGTCCGTGACGACATGGACACTTTTTATCTCGATCTCCCGAAAGGCGCTCCAACGCCGCTGCTTCTCCGCACGCACACGTCGCCGATGCAGATTCGCACCATGGAAAAGCGCAAACCTCCCGTGCGCGTCATCGTTCCCGGCAAGGTCTATCGCCGCGACAACCCCGACGCCACGCACTCCTTCATCTTCCATCAAGTCGAAGGCCTCGCCGTCGATTCCGACATCACTTTCTGCGATTTCACGGGCACCATCGAATATTTCGTCAAACAATTCTTCGGCCCCGGCGTAAAAACCCGTTTCCGCCCCAGCTATTTTCCGTTCACGGAGCCGAGCGTCGAGTTCGACGTCTCCTGCATCTTCTGCGGCGGCAGTGGCACGAGCGCCGGTGGCGGAACTTGCTCCAAATGCAAAGGCGCCGGCTGGATCGAACTCTTCGGCGCAGGCATGGTCGATCCCGCCGTCTACGGCTTCGTCAACTACGACGCCAAAAAAGTCAGCGGCTTCGCCTTCGGCATGGGCATCGACCGCCTCGCCATGCTCAAATATCAAATCGACGACATCCAGGTCTTTTTCCAGAACGATGTCCGTTTCTTGTGTCAATTTCCATGAGCTCTTCGCTTACAATTTCGCTCGTGCAAAATGGGTGCATCCGTGGCCGATGAACTGGCCGTCCTGAAAGAGCGGCTGCTCGATTCCATTCGGCGCGAAGGCTTCGCGCTTTATTACGGCGCTTTTCCCAGCGATAACCTGCCGCAGCTGCCTTGGAACTCGGAGCTGGGTTCGGATCCAGACCAGTTCTTGCAGACGGCGAAATCGCAAAACGTTCGCCTCGTCTATGTCAATTGGGTTGTGTTCACGCGGGACGCCATCGACGACAATGTCTTGCAGGCCGCCGAAGGCCGCGAATTGACAGAATCGCAAACGGCTTGGCTCAACGACCATAACAACCGCCTCGAAGAATTTCGCGAGTATGCCGGCCAAACCGCTTCCGTTAAAATTGGTTTTCTCCTCGATGGCGTCTTTCATTTTTATGAGCGCGTTCACGATTGGTATGAATCCTTCGGCGCGCTCATTGAAGAGGAGATGCCGGAGGCCTAAGCCGGAGCGCGCATTCAGGTTGTTCCGCGTCACGTAAAAAGAGGACCGTCGTTTCGATATGACTTTTGCCGATTCCAAACAGCGTTTTTCCACCCGCGTAGCAGACTATCTTCGCTATCGCCCCGGATATCCGTCCGGCGTTCGCGACATTCTCCGCGCCGAATGCAGTCTGAAGTCCGGTCATGTCGTCGCCGACATCGGCTCGGGCACCGGTTTTCTGAGTGAGATCTTCCTCAAGAACGGCAATCGTGTCTTCGGTGTCGAGCCCAATGAAGCCATGCGCCAGGCCGGCGAAGAATATCTCGCCTCCTACGACGGTTTCACCAGCATAAACGGCTCGGCGGAATCCACCACGCTCGATGATTCCTGTGTGGACTTCGTCGCCACCGGCCAGGCCTTCCACTGGTTCGACCAAAACGCGTCTCGCAAGGAATTCACGCGTATCCTCAAGGCCGCAGGCTGGGTCGTTGTGATATGGAACGAGCGCCTCACCGACACCTCTGCGTTTCTCCGCGATTACGAAGCCTTGCTCCGAGAATTTGGAACGGACTATGCGCGCGTGAAAGAAAGCTACCCAAGCGAACAGCATATGCGCGATTTTTTTGGCGCCGGCGCCCACTCCTCGCACGATCTTCCGAATTTCCAAGAATTCGATTTCGATGGCCTCGCCGGACGCCTGCGCAGCAGCTCGTTCAGCCCCACTCCGGATAATCCGAATTACGCCCCGATGATGGCCGAGCTCCAAAGAATTTACGACGCCTACAATCAGAATGGCCTCGTCCGCCTCGAATACATCACCCACATCTATTTCGGCCACCCGGCAGGTAACCCATGACGCTTGAGATCCGTAATCGCGAGGCCTGGTTTTGTAGGGGCGGGGCTTGCCCCGCCCCACTCGCCCAGCCGCATCACTCTTCAACATCTCTCTTAGCTGTCGGCTGTGAACTGTCAGCTGTCAGCTCCCCCACGGTTCACGTCCCAACAAAACGGAGCGTCGTCGTCCCATGAAGGTCATCTACAACTGGCTGAAAGAATTCGTCGATATCACCGCCTCTTCCAATGAAATCGCCTCGCGCCTCGCCCTGTCCGGTACCAACATCGGCAGCGTCGAAAACGGACCCCACGGTGCCGTCATCGATGCCGAAGTCGGCTCGAATCGCCCCGATTGCCTCAGTCATTACGGAATCGCGCGCGAACTCAGCGCCGTCTATAAACTGCCGCTGAAACCTGTCCTGCCAAAGCCCGCCGAAAGCGCGGCAAAAGTAACAGAAGCCGCCAAAGTGGAAATTCAGTCGCCAGAACTCTGCGGCCGCTTCACCGCTCGCGTCATTCGCGGCGTAAAAATCCAGCCGTCACCGAAATGGCTAAGAGACCGCCTCGAAGCCAGTGGCGTCGCCAGCATCAGCAACGCCGTCGACATCTCCAACTACGTCATGCTCGAGCTCGGCCACCCGCTTCACACCTACGACTACGACAAAGTCCGCGATCACCGCATCGGCGTCCGCCGCGCGAAGCCGGGAGAAAAAATTCGCACGCTCGACGGCCTCGAAAGAACTCTCGATTCTTCTCTCTCTGTCGTCTTCGACGGCGACGGTTCCCGCGCCGTCGGCATCGGCGGCATCATGGGCGGCGCCGACACCGAAATTTCCTTCTCCACAAAAAACATCCTCATCGAATGCGCCTGGTTCGAGCCGGTCGCCATTCGCCGCGCCGCCCGCTCCCTGAAACTTCACACCGAAGCCTCGACACGCTTCGGCCGCGGTGCCGATCCCGAAACCGCCGAGCTCGCTTCCCGCCGCGCCGCCGAACTCATCCTGCAACTCGCGGGCGGCGAGCTGCTCGCCGGTGTCGTCGATGTCTATCCCGGCAAACGCGCACCGAAAAAAATTCAGCTGACCCGCACGGAGCTTCTTCGCGTGATGGGTGCGGACGTTCCCGACAAAGCGGTTGAATCGATCCTCAGCGCCTTGGGCTTCGCTCCCGTTCGAATTGACCAGAATCGCGGCGCCGCAGGCTCCGTCCTCGCCGCATGGGAATGCATGCAGCCAAGTTGGCGCGCCGAAGTCGAACGCGAAATCGACCTCATCGAAGAAGTTGCCCGCATCTACGGCCTCGACAAATTTCCGCCCCGTTTGCCCGCCGCCCGCCAGGGCGCGCAGCGCCTGCCGAAATTCGCGCCCGAGCTGCGCGTCCGTGAACGCCTCATCGGCCTCGGCTATCGCGAAATCCTCACCATTCCTCATGTCGCCGAAGAGCGCGACGCGCTTTTCCGCGCTGAGGGTGCCGCTCCCGCGCGCCTCGCAAATCCGCTTTCCGAGGAAGCCAACGTCCTCCGTTCGAACGGCCTCGTCACCATGGCCGCCGCTCTCGAATGGAATCTCAACCACGGCCAGCGCAACGTCCGCCTCTTCGAAATCGGCCGCCGCTATCGCCTCGAAGGCAGCGCCTCCATCGAAACGCCTATCCTGACGATTGGCGCAACCGGCGAAGCCCGCGAAAAAGGCATCTACGACGCTCCCCGAGCTTTCGAATTCGCCGACCTAAAAGGCGATCTCGACGCCATCGGGCAACTCGCTAGTCCTTCAAACAAGACTGCCTTTGAGTGGCGCGAAGGCGGCGCTACCTGGACTCACGCCGCTCGCCGCGGAACGATCCATCTCCACTCCAAATCTTCGACCTCCGACAATCCAAACACTGTCATTCCGAGCGAAGCGAGGAATCTGCTTTTGCCCAACGCGCCAAGCACAACGCCGCATCCTGCGGCGCTCGGTGTCGCCGGACAACTCGCGCGCCGCGTCGCGGAAAAATTCAAATTGCGTCAGGACATTTTCCTGGCGGAAATCGCGCTCGATCCGTTCTATGCGCAGATTCGCGCGGCGAAAGAAGCGCGGCGCTACGAGCCGCTCCCGCGGTTCCCCGCGGTCGAACGCGATTTTTCCTTGCTGCTCGCCGACGGAGCTCCATTTTCAGACGTGGCTGGCGCGATTCGTGCGCTCAACATCGCTGAAATTTCAGCCATCGAAGCGGCGGATTTGTTTCGCGGGACAAATGTTCCCGCCGGAAAATATTCTCTGCTCGTGCGCGTGACATTTCAAAGCCGCGAAGCCACTCTGACTGACGCGCAAATCAGCGATTTCTCCACCAAAATTATTTCCGCGCTCGAACACAATCTTGGCGCCCAACTCCGCTCCAATTGAGGGGGCGCGAGTTGATTGTTCTCGTCCACGCCGCTGTGCGCTACAATCCCGAGACATGAGCAGTCCCGTGAAAGTCGAGATATTCGGGCAGACGTACGCGATTCGCGGCGAACTGGACGAAGCGTACGTCCACGACCTGGCGCAGTACGTCGACGAAAAAATGCATGCGATTGCCGCGGGCGGAGCGACGGTGGACACGCAAAAAGTTGCCGTCCTCGCGGCGCTGGCGATCGCCGATGAACTCCACAGCACGCAAAAAGACCGCGGCGACCGCGAAGAATTGCTGCGCGAACAAGCCGAGCGCTGCCTGACCCTCGTCGAGCGCGCTTTGAAGCAGACCGCATAAGCGAATCAAAGCAGATTCCTCGCTTGGCTCGGAATAACTATAAAAAACTAAGACACTCATGTCATTGGCTCCAGGAGGTGGGAGTGCGGATCCAGCGGTGTGCGCGGAGATCGGAGTGGAGCGTGGCGGGCAGCGGGCCTTTGGCGCTGGCGGCGAGATTGGACTCGACGTTTTTGATTTTGCGCATGCCGGGAATGATGGTGGCGACGTCGTTGTTGTCGAGGATGAAGCGGAGCGCCATTTCGGGCATGGTCATGCCGTCCTTGAGGAGAGGCTTGAGAGCATCGGCGTGGGCCACGCTGGACTTGAGATTTTCGGCGACGAAATAGGTGTTGCGCCAATCGCCTTTGGGCCAAGTGCTGTCGAGCGTGAGGATTCCTGCGAGCGAACCTTCATCGAACGGGCAGCGCGCGATGACGGCGACATCTTTTTCGCGGCACGCGGGAAATAGTTCGTCCTCGGGATTCTGGTCGAAAATGTTGTAGATGACCTGAACGGCGTCGACGAGGCCGACGCGCACGGCGCGAATGCCGTTCCACGGTTCCCAGCGATTGAGGCTGATGCCGACGGCGCGGACTTTTCCGCTGCTGCGAAGATTTTCGATGGCGCGCGAGAGGCGCGCGTCGTCAAGCCATTTGTCTTCCCAAGTGTGAAACTGGATGAGGTCGAGCGTGTCGACACCAATGTTGGCGAGACTTTTTTCGACGTACTCGACGATGTAATCCGGCGGGAAACAATCGTCGAGAGAAAATTCGCGGCGGCTGGGCCAGCGGCGATTTTTCGGCGGAATTTTTGTGGCGACGTAAAGCTTTTTGTCGAGGCCAGCGCTGGCGGCGTTTTTGTTGGCGCGAAGAATTTTGCCGAGAAGCTGTTCGCTGTGGCCGTCGCCGTAGGCCCAGGCGGTGTCGAAAAAATTGCAACCGAGATCGACGGAACGCTGAAGCGACGCGAGCGATTCCGTGTCCTCCGAGCCGGTCCAACCGGCCATGCCCCACATGCCATAACCAATTTCGCTGACGTTCCATCCGGTGCGGCCGAAGCGGCGGTAGTGCATGGTCGGTGTCTCCTTGGAATTGGAGGCGCCATTATACGTGAGCCGTGGCCTGTGTTCGGTGGCCTGTGAGAATGCGAAGTAACGAAGTAAGGAGGTAAGGATGTAAAGAGGCGGGGACACGAGCGGCGGAGGAAAGAGCGGATCCCTTCCGACAAGGTCGGAAGCTTCGGTGGCTTCGCTCAGGATGACACATAAACAGACATAAAGACTCGAGTTAGTAGCGCCAAGAGGTGGTGTCGGCGCCGGGCGGGGCCGATTCGAGCATGTGGGCGGCGGCGGCTTTTAGGACGCGCTGGGTGAAGGTCAAGGAGCCTTCGCGGGTGGTGCTGCCGGGAGGGCCTGTGTAGCAGTGGGGTTGGTCGACGCCGTAGTCGAAGGTGGCGTCGGAGTGGGGATTGCTTGTGGCGTCGAGGGCGTGCTGCATCAGGTGGACGGCGCCATCGAGATAGTAGGTGTCGGCGGTGCCGACCATGACGTGGAGTTTGCCTTGGAGCTTGGGGCCTAGCGTTTTCCAGTCGCGCTGCATGATGGCGGTTAGGTCGTAGTGTTCGCGCCAGTAGGCGGCGACTTCGTGGTTGATTACGCCGGTGCGCTGGTTCCAGATTTCGGCGGGGTAGCCATCAGCCCCGACGGGGCTGAAGACCGCTTGCCAGATGTCCCACTGCTCGCCGGAGCGGCCATGCGTGCCGAGGACGAGTTCCCAGCGATTGGTGCCTTCGGTGGTGGCGAGGATGAGGCCGGGCGGAGTGCGCATTTCGGATTGGGCGATGCGGCCGAAGGGGCTGATGGTCCAGTAGGCGTTTTTGTCGCTGTAAATGTCGACCATTTGATAGGCATGGAAGTCAACCGGGTCGGGACAGGCGCCCCAGGCGCCGTTGAAGTCATCGGGATAGAAAATTTGCGTGGCGAGAGTTTCCCAGCCGCCGGTGCTGCCGCCGTAGACGGCGCGCGCCCAGCCCTGGCCGATGCCGCGAAATTCTTTTTCAATATAGGGGATGAGTTCGCGATTGATGGCTTCGCCGTAGGGGCCGACGTTGGCGGAATCGACGGCGTAGGAATCGTCGTAATAAGGATTGGCGTGCTGGATGAGGAGAAGCAACATGCGGGGGAGCTTGCCGGTGGTCCAGTCCTGATAGAACTGATAGCGGGTTTGCTCGCGTTCGAGCTGGAAGCCGGAGAGGCCGGGTTCGGGCGGAGTGGTGCGGAAGCCGCGAAAATCCTCGGGGAAATGGCCTTGATTGACTAGGAGCGGATAGTGCGCATTGGGATGCGAGGCCCAGCCTTCGGGAATGACGACGATGGCGCCAAGGTACATGGGACGGCCCCAGAATTTGGTGAGGACTTCACTTTTCATTTTTAGGTGCTTGACCCAGGCCGTATCCGGAGGCGGAGGGATGGGCGCGACGATTTTGCTGAGATGGAGTTGGATGGGAGCGGCGTTCGCGTCGGCGGGATCGATATGGATTTTTTCGGGGACGCTATAAAAATTGCCGGGCTTGGAGTTCCAGTGCTGGCCTTCGCCTTCGTCCATGGGGAGCTTGACGGTGTGGCCGTCGGCGCGATGGAAGGTGGTGTATTCGCTGAGGACGGCCTGGACCCAATAGTCGCCGGCGGGGATGTCGCGGAAATTGGCGGTGGGGTAGCCGAGAGCGTCGTCGTTGATGAAGGCGGGCTGGCCGGGGGCGAGGGCGTCGACGTCAGTGCCGAAGATTTGCTGGGAGTGGACTTCGACTTCGAGGATTTGGTCGCGAGGCTCGGGGTCGTTGTTGGTGGAGATGACGACGTAGACGCGGCCGTCGAGGGGAGTGGAGCTGAGATTGGAAGAGAAAGAGATGGCGAAGCGCGGTTGCGCGGAGGGAGATTTTCCGCGCGGAGGTTGCGGGGCGGCGGAAAGAATCGCGACGGAGACAAAGAGCGCGGCGACGCCTGCGAGAGGGCGAGCGGCGAATTTGTGTGCAGCGTGAAATGCGTGGCAGCAGAAAACCCTGGGCGAACGCGGCATCAGAATGTTCCTCGGCAAAACGTGAATGGTGTTAGAAGAGCCGCGCCATTGTAGCCGAGAGTGCGGGGAAAGTCTGCTGAGAGCGATCAGGCCGCCGCCGTAGCGGTCTTTTTGGCGGATTTGCGAGACTTTTGGAGGACTTCGCGTTCGGCGCGGACCCAGTCTTCCAGGGGGTTGCCGGGAGCGCCGTTGCGCTCGAGATAGATTTCGTAGGCGCGTTGCGCGATTTTTTCCTGGGGGGAGAGTTTCTTGGCGGCGGGAGATTTACTTTTCGCCGATGAACCATTTCCATTTGCTCGTGCCATAAGCTCCTCGTTCAGGCCGTGACCCGCGGCCATGATTCCTGTCTATTGAGTAATCCGGGCCGTGGGGGCCAGACCGTAAATCTAAATTCGCCTCGAAGCAGAGAGATGCTTCCAGAAGCGTCATCATTATTATGAGAGCGAACGGGGGAAAGAAGGCAAATGAAATTTGAATAAAGAGAATCGAAATCGGAAATGGGAGAGCGCGGGGAAAAGTGAAAAGGGAAATGAAGAAGCATGGATCTGACGCGAGGGGAGGCGATGGGCAGCGGCTTGTCGGTTGGAGGGGCGAGGAGGTATGCTTCGTTGCGGACGCTTTGTTCGAAAGATGCGGAGCGTGAGAAGAGAGATGATTGCGAAGGGGGAATCGATCATGAGGCGAATGGGATTGGTGATGGCAGCGCTGATGATGAGCGGAGCGGTTTGCGGGGCGCAGGAGGCGGCGTCGGGGACGGTGGCGAATCCGGTGACGACGACGGTGAAGGAAATCATGGCTCGCTACGACAAAAATATGTCGGAAGCGGAGGACTTGATGCCAGCGGATAAATTCAGTTTCAAGCCGACGCCAGAGATGATGACGTTCGGGCACCTGACGATGCATATCGCGCAATCGAACAATTTTCTGTGTGCGAAGATTTCGGGGAAGGAGGCGCCGAAGCTCGAGCTGAAGGACACGGATCCGAAAGAGAAGTTGGTAGCGGCGCTGAAGGATTCGTTTGCGTATTGCAGCTCGGCGCTGGCGGGCGTGGACGATTCGAAGCTGGGAGATTCGCTGCCCTGGTTCGGGGGCCGGACGACGTCCCGGGCGGGAGCGCTGATCGCATTGACCGACGATTGGTACGATCACTATAGCGCGCAGGCAGTGTATTTGCGGCTGAACGGGATCCTGCCGCCGACGGCGCACGCACCCAAGAAGTAAGCGGAAAATCGTGAGCGGCAAGTAGCGGCTGATAAAAGTCGTTGGCAGCGACCCTCGAAAAACAAGTGCGCGGAACTAGACCTGGAGGACGTCGCCTTCGCGGGCGACGACTTCGTAGAGAACTGGGTTGACGAAGAAGCCCAGGACCAGGCGCGAGACGAGACCGGCGACGACCACGATGGCGAAAGGTTTTTGGGTGTCGCTGCCGACGCCAGTGGACATGGCGGCAGGCAGCAGGCCCAGGCAAGCGACAAGCGCCGTCATCATGATGGGGCGCAGGCGAAGGAGCGAAGCTTCCATCGTCGCGACGCGGATGCTTTTGCCTTCGAGGCGAAGTTTGTTGATGTAACTGACAAGGATGACCGCGGTTTCCACGGAGACGCCCAGCAAAGCAAGCAAACCGAGAATGCTCGAGACGCTGATGGGCGTGTGCGTGAGCTTGAGGGCAATGAGAGCGCCCACGGGCTCGGTGAGAATGACCCCGAGAGCGATGGAGATCGGGAATTTGAAGTTGTCATAAAGCGCGAAGAGGATCATGAAAATGAGAAGCAAAGCGAGCGGGCCGATAATGATAAATTGCGCCTTGGCTTCGAGAAGTTCGCTGTACTCGCCGCCCCAATCGAGATGATATCCCTCCGGAAGAACGACGGCTTTTTGGACGGCGGCCTGGCCGGCATTGACGATGCCTTCGAGGTCGCGGCCCTCGACAGAAAACTGAATACCGATGTAGCGGGAATTGTTTTCGCGATAGATGAAGGACGCGCCGCTGGTTTCCTTGATAGTGGCGAGTTCGGAGAGCGGAATTTGCTGTCCGGCGGGGGCGGGAACAAGGAGATCGCCGATATCGCGGGCACTGGAGCGGTACTTGGGCTCCATGCGGACAATGAGGTCGAAAAGTTTTTCGCCCTGAATGACTTGCGTGGCGGCTTGTCCGCCGATAGCGGCTTGCACGACGGCTTCGACGTCGGCGACGTTGATGCCGTAGCGGGCAATTCTGGCGCGGTCGGCATCGACGATGAGGTTCGGCTGGCCGAGTTCGCGGACGACAGTGAGTTCCTTGAAGCCGGGGGTCTTGGCTAAAACGTCGCGAATCTCGACGGCCTTTTTCTGGAGGATGTTGAGGTCGGGACCAAAAACTTTGACCGCAAGAGAAGACTTGAGACCGGTGAGAGCTTCGTCGACGGCGTCTTCGGCGGGCTGCGTAAAGTTAAAGATGACGCCTGGGTAGGCGGAGAGATCTTTGTCAAACGCGGCGCTCAATTCTTCCTTGGTGTGGATGGAACCGGATTTCCAGGACGCGTCGTTGTAGGGCTTCAATCCCACATAAAACTCACAATTAAAAAATCCGGTGGGATCGGTGCCGTCATCCGTGCGGCCAAGCTCCGAACCGACGACGGTGACCTGCGGATACTTTCCGAGAATGTTGCGGACCTGGGGAGCGAATTTGGCCGCCTCTTCAAAGGAGATGGTGTACGGCATCGTGGCGCGGACCCAGATGGCGCCTTCATCGAGGTGCGGCAAGAATTCGCCGCCGATATAAGGAAGGAGAAGCAGAGTAGCGCCAAAGATGAGGGTAACAACAATAAGAGTCAACGCTGGATGATTGAGACACCACTCGAGCTGCTTGCCGTAACCATCGCGGACGCGCTCGAAAATGTGATTGGGTTTTTCCTTTACGCCGTTCTTAAACCAGTAGGAGGCGAGGACGGGGACGAGAGTTAGTGTGAGGATGAGCGAGCCGACGAGAGCGAAAGCCATGGTGTCGGCCATGGGATGGAAAAGTTTTCCGGCAGGACCGGTGAGAGCGTAGATAGGAAGATAACCGGCGATGATGACGGCAACGGAATAAAAAATGGGGCGATCGACGTCGCGGGCGGCGGCGAGGATTACTTCATTGATTTTGTAATCCTGGCCATGGCGAAGACTGAGCTCGCGGTAGATGTTTTCGACCATGACGATGGTGCCGTCAATGATGATGCCGAAGTCGATGGCGCCAATGGAGAGGAGATTGGCAGCTTCACCGGTGGCGTGGAGAAAGATGAAGGCGAAGAGAAGAGCGAGCGGAACGGTGAGCGCAGTAATTACAGCGGCACGGATGCTGACGAGAAAAAAGATGAGGACGATGAGAACAAGCGCCATGCCGCGCAAAAGGTTCCATTCGACGGTGTCGGTGGTGACGCGGACGAGGTCGCTGCGGTCATAGAAGGGGCGAACCTTTACATCGGGCGGGAGAATGTCGCGGTTGAGCTCGACGGTTTTTTTCTCGACGCCCTGGAGAACATTTTGCGTCTGTTCACCGCGGCGCATGAGGATGACGCCTTCGACGGCATCGTCATTATTTTTCGCTTTGTCCTGGAAACCGTAGATGCCGAGGCGCGGGGCAATGCCGATGACGACGCGGCCGATATCCTTGATGCGGATGGGCACGCCGTTGGCGCTTCCCACGACAACTTCGCCGATGTCGGCGGTGTCTTTGACGAGGCCGAGACCGCGAACGTAGTAAAACTGGCCGCCCTTGCGTGTAAAAGCCGCCGCCAGTATTGGCGTTGTTGGCGCTGAGCGCGTTCAGAACCTGCACGACCGGCAAACGGTAGTTGAAGAGTTTAACGGGGTCGAGGAGGACGTGGTACTGCATGGTAGGGCCGCCGAAGCCGGAGTCATCGGCGACACCGGGAACGCTGCGATAGGCGCGCTCGAGGATCCAGGCTTCGATGGTGTGGAGTTCCATGGGCGAGCGATCAGGGCTTTCGATCACGTACCGATAGACGAGGCCGCTGGGACTGAAGAGCGGGGCCATGCTGGGAGTAACGCCAGCGGGCAGCGAGGCGTCGCTGAGGCGCTCGAAAACGACATTGCGGGCGAAGTACGGATCGGTATTCTCGTCAAATGTGAGCCTGACATCGGAGAGGCCGTATAGGGATATGGAACGCATCACTTTGAGGTTCGGCGTGCCGTTCATCGCTAACTCAATCGGAAGCGTGGTGAGGCGCTCGACCTCTTCGGCGGCGTGGCCGGGCCACTGGGTGATGAGCTCGACCATGGGCGGAGAGAGGTCCGGATAGGCATCGACGGGCATGCGGCGGAAGGATTCGGCGCCGGCAACCACGATCAACAAAGTAACCATCAGCACGAGGAAGCGTTGCTGAAGGGCGAATTGGACAATGCGATGGATCATCGTGTTTTTTCCGGCTTCAGCTCACTCTAATGTTCCAAGGAATTCTTGAATTGCAGAAAGAGGCTGCCATCGCCGACAACGAGCTCGCCTTCCTTCAAGCCGCTCGTAATTTGCGTGCGGCCTCCGTGGCTTTCGCCGAGTTGAACCACACGGCGGGCGAATTCGTTTTGATTCGTGGGGGATTGGACGTAGACGAACGGCTCGTTTTCCGCGTCGCGGAGGACGGAGGCATCCGGAACCGTAATGGCATTGGCGATGGCGGTGGCATTCACGGATGCGGTCACGTACATATCCTTTTTCAATTTCTTGCCAGGATTTTCGGTGACGATGCGCGCCTGGAGAGTGCGGGTATTGGGATCGAGAGCGGTGGCGATGTAAGAAATGCGTCCGTGAAATATCTCCGGATAAGAGTCCGTGTTGACGTCGACGCTATCACCCAAATGCACGTAAGCCATTTCGCTTTGATAGACATTGACGAGAACCCAGACGGTGCTCATGTCCGAAATGGTCG
Source organism: uncultured Acidobacteriota bacterium (assembly GCA_963843265.1). Taxonomy (GTDB): domain Bacteria; phylum Acidobacteriota; class Terriglobia; order Acidiferrales; family UBA7541; genus Acidiferrum. The sequence goes on from CAWJJR010000028.1 coordinate 70,973, forward strand.
CAACTTGGGTGGCCCCAGCTTGAAGCAGTTGGCCAGGGCCGACGAGGCGTTCGACGACTTCTCCGCCCACGGGAGCGAGAACGGGAACTTGCGAAGTGGTTTTTGGAGGATTCGTGGCGAGGGATTCGGGATCGTTGACGCCGAGGACACGGAGGGCGTCCTCGCTGGATTGCAGATCGGCCTGAGCCTGTGTGCGGTTGGATTCGGCGGTTTGGAAGTCGGCCAGGGCGATGGCACCGTGATTGAAAAGATCTTGCGCGCGAGTGAAGAACTTATCGGCAAGGAGATAGGCATCGCGCGCCTTGATGTAGGTGGAGCGCGCAGCGGAGTAATCGGGACTGTTGACGGTGAGGAGCGGCTGCCCCTGATGCACGGTCTCGCCGGGAGCGACGAGAAGCTCATGGACGGGCCCGCCGATAGCGGCGAAGACGGGGGTGGTCATGAAAGCGTTATAGGCCACGGCTCCGGTGAGGCGCAGGACGCGAGGGAGGGTGGATTTTTGGACGGAAACGACCTGGAGGTGGGCCATTTGGTCCTGAGGAACGGTGAAGAGAGACGCGGTTTCGGCACGAGATTCCTTCGACGAGTACGAAGTCATCTTGGATTCGGATTCGCTGGGACCGGCGCCGCATCCGGCGAGGGAGACCCATGCAGAAACGGAGGCCAAGGCGGTGGCTGTAAAAATCAAAGGACGAAGACGCAATCTGAAACTGACGATTTCAAATCTCATGGCAGACTCCTGGTTCCCACGGCGGCGCGCATCTGTTCGAGCGCGGTCATATAGCTGGCTAAGGCCTGGCGGTAGGCGAGTTGGTTCGCGCGATAAGTGCGCTCCGCGTCGAGAAAATCGAGCAAGCTGGCGGCGCCTTTTTGGTAGGCATACTGGCTGATGTCGCGGGACTGCTGTGCGGCGTCCACATAGCCGCTGCGGTAAAGCTGGACGATCTGGTCGTTGGTGCGAAGTGCTTCGTACGCGTCGACGACGTCGGACATAACCTGTTCAGAGGCTTCGGAGGCCAGCTCTTGCGACTGCGTGATGGCGTAACGGGTGCGGGCGATTTCGCCCTGGTTGCGGTCGAAGATGGGGAGCTGGATATTGAAGAAAAATGCGCCCGAATTGGTGGCGGCGGTATGCGTGTAGTTGAAGCTGGCGCCGAGATCGCGCTTGCCGTTGGCTTCGGCGAGCAGTTCCTGGCTCCGCGCGGCAGTGACGCCTTGCTGGGCGGCGAGCAAATCCGGGCGGGTGCGCATAGCCAGCGCTTTGAGATCTTCGAGGCCGGCGTGGACGGGCTGGTAATCCAGCTGGCCCTCGACATCGAAGAGGTCGGGGACGGATTCGAAACCGATGAGCTGGCGGAGTGCGGCAATGGCCTGAACTTTCGAGAGGGCGGCGGCGGAGAGATCGGTCTGAAACTGGAGAAGCTGGAGTTTGATTTTGAGGTAATCGCCCTCGCTCATGTCGCCGGCTTTATAACGCTCCTGGCTGATGTCGACGGTTTTCTGGAAGCTGTCGAGATCCTGCTTGGCAAAATCGATCGTGGACTGGGCGAGGACGACGTCGATGAACTGCTGGGAGACGTTGAAGACAAGGGTGCGCTCGTTGTCGGTGACCTGAGAACGGGTGACGGTGGTCTGATCCTGGGCGGCTTGGAGGCGATGCTGGCGTTTCTTGCCGCGCTCGAAGAGATAGCCGATGCCCAGGTCGAATTGAGCTTGGTTGTTGATGTAATCGGCATCGAACTGGCTCGGCTGAAAGATGGGAAGGAACTGGGCGTCCCAGGAGAGAACGGGGTTGGGACGAAGATTGGCAGTGATTTCCTGCGCCTGGTTTTGCAGGATAGTGGAACGAGCGGCCTGGAGAGCGTGGTTGTGCTGGAGGGCGAGGCGGATGGCTTCGTCGAGAGTGATGCGCATGGCCGTAGTTTGCTGTGGTGCAGAAGCCGGGAGCGAAGACGCAACCGGAGCCGCAGGGGGATTCTGCTGGGCTAGTGCGCAGGCAGGCAAGACTAGAAGTGCGGCGGCGAACGCCATTCGTTTCCTCATGGGGATGCTCCTTTAGGGTCCCTTGGCTGACGGAGAAATCAATGCCGCGAAGATTGTACGGGCAAAACAGCAAAAGAGCGACGAAATGGAGGGACGCCGGCATGGGGGCGTGAGATTGCACGTGGCACATTCGCGGGGAAGAGCAGAAATCGACGAAAAACCTCGTTGACCTTGGACATGGTCATATAAGAAATTGATTGGTAAGACCAAAAAGATGATTCATGCAGCGGGGCTGAACGGAGATAGTGTTTGTCTTTAGCGAACATGTTTCTGTAATCAGGAAGGCCAGGGTGGTATGGTTATTGGGGGCAGGCAAGGCGGGAAGATAGGGCAAATTTTTAGCAACGAACGGGCTGATTCTCGCGTCTAAGGGGCTGGGCAAGCATGGGGTGTCATGCAGCGGGGTAAGAGCATCTTCGGACGGGTGGGGGCGCAGCGGGCGCTGGCGGTGTTTGCGTGCGCCGTGCTGCTGTATTTCGCGGGGGGCGGCGGTCTCCTCCATCATCATACAAGCGGTCCGGAAACCCCATGCCACATCTGCCAGTCGATGCACGTGCCCGCGCTGGCCGCGGCCGCGCTTGATCTGGTGGCCGCTCCCGAACTGATCGCACGATATTCTTCGCTCCGGCAGCATGCTGCGCCGAGCAAAACTTTTTCACTGCACCGCGCCTCCCGAGCACCGCCGTCCGCGTAAGTTCCATCTCCTGCAAGTGAATCTCGCAAACAAGTGTTGAGCCCTATCCGGCCAGCACTACCGCCGTATTCCAGGCGGGCTCTATCCACATACACATATCAAACTCGCAAAAGGATGGAGAAAAAATGGTTAAGCGTTCAAGCATTCTTGCATTTCTTGCATTGGGGTTTGTTTTGCTATTCGCGGCCGGTGAAGCGCGAGGGCAAGCTTCGGGAACGATCGCGGGGGTGGTGAAGGATCCATCGGGGGCAGTCGTTGCGAACGCGACGGTGGAAATTACCGACCCCGTCAGCGGTTACGACCGCACGACGACGACAGGGAGCGACGGGGCTTTCCGTTTCACGAACGTGCCCTACAACACGTACCACACGGTGGTCACAGCGACCGGATTTGCGTTATTCACGCAAGACACAGATCTGCGTTCGGCCGTGCCAGTCAGCTTGTCGATTGCTCTGAAAGTTGGAACAACGTCGACAAGCGTCACGGTGGAAGCAAACGGGGGTGATTTGGTGGAAAACGATTCAACCTCGCACACCGACGTGGATCGAGACCTGTTTCAGAAGGTACCTCTGGAGAGCGCGTCCTCTTCACTCAGCTCACTCGTAACGTTGACCGCGCCCGGAGTCGCGGCGGACTCGAACGGTTTGTTCCACGGATTCGGGGATCATGCGTCAAACTCGTTCTCGATCGATGGACAGCCAATTACCGACCAGCAAAGCAAGGTGTTCTCGAATCAGCTTCCCGTGGATTCAGTGCAATCCCTTGAAGTAATTCAAGGCGCACCGCCCGCAGAATATGGGGGCAAGACCAGCCTGGTGATTGTGGCGACCACGCGCTCGGGTCTGGGTGTTACTGAGCCGCATGGCACCGTGACGTCATCGTACGGGTCGTTTGGCACAGTGAACGCCGGATTTGATTTGGCGTATGGCAACGACAAATGGGGCAACTTCATTTCGGCTAACGGTTTGAATACCGGGCGATTTCTGGATGGGCCAGAATATGACGTGATCCATGACAAGGGCAATGAGGAAAATTTGTTCGACCGCGTTGACTATAAGCCTTCGACGGTAGACACGGTGAGCGTCAATTTTGGCTACAGCCGTTCCTGGTTTCAAACCCCCAACTCGTTCGACGCGCAAAATGCAACGGGATGGAATTTCAACGCGATAGATCCTGTTTGCCCGCCGGGACAGACGGGTAATTGCGGAGGTCTGGGAGCCAACGGCGAGCCGGTAGGGCCGCAGGACCAGCGCTCGAAGATCGGGACCTTCGACATCGCCCCGTCATGGACGCGGCTGCTCAACACGAATAGCGTCTTCACGCTGGGCGGGTGGGTGCGGCGAGACCAATACAACTATTATCCCAGCGGGAATCCCTTGGCTGATCTGACACCCGATCTGCAATCGCAAACGGTCGCTCAAAATCGCGCGTTGCTGAACGCGGGCGGTCGCGCGGTTATCTCCTACGTTAAAGGCATCCACAACATAAAGGCGGGAGTGAGCTACGAGCAGACCTTCCTGGACGAACATGACCATTTCGGAATTGTCGATCCTGGCTTTAACCCGGTTTGTTTGAACGCGGATGGAACTTTCGATACCAACCCGACTATCACGGACCCTGCGGCATGCGGTGGCATTGCCAATCCGGGAGGCTCCGTGAATGCTGGATTTCTACCCCTTTTGGGCTGCTACGACCTGACCAGAACGGCTCCGCTGCCGGCCTCAGACGGCTGTCCGGCAGGGCAGACCGCCAGCGGGACATACGCCTACAACGCCCATACAGACATCAAGGAGACGGCACTCTACGCAGAAGACACCATTACCGTAAAGAACCTGACCGCTAATGTCGGCCTAAGGGTTGATCTTTACAATGGAATCGCGAGCGCGCAGCAAGCGGAACCGCGGGTCGGTCTCGCCTACAACATTAGGCGCACCAACACGGTCCTGCGGCTTTCTTACGCCCGGACTATGGAGACGCCGTTTAATGAAAACCTGATTCTCGCCAGCGTTGGCTGCAATGACCCCGTGATTTTCGACATTCAGTCGTTGGTAGGCCCGTGCGTGTCTTCGTCGGTCCCCCCCTTAACTCCGGGGAAACGCAATGAGTTTCACGCCGGCATCGAGCAAGCCTTCGGAAAGTACCTGGTCATTGACGGCGAGTACATCTGGAAGTACACAACGAGGGCGTTCGATTTCAGCGTGCTTGGCAATACGCCTATCACCTACCCCATCGAATGGGCCAGTTCGAAAATTCCCGGATATGCCCTTCGTGCAAGCTTGCCGGACTTCCATGGCCTCACGGCCTACGTGGTCACGTCCAGCGTGGCGGCGCGTTTCTTCGGTCCGCAGGTGAGTGGAATTGGTGCCACGCCAGGAGTGGCAGGCTCGGTGTTCCGAATCGACCACGACGAGCTCCACAATATGACGGCACACCTCCAGTATCAGCCGTGGAAGAAATTGCCGTGGCTGGGCTTCAACTGGCGGTATGACAGCGGACTGGTGGCAGGTCCGGTACCGTGCGCCGGAGGCAACTGCGCCAACGGGCCCCTAGGCAGCAATAGCGTCGTAGACACTTCCATAATCACAGCGGATCAACAGTTCCAGGCGGGAATCTTCTGCGGGAATGTCTTTGCGACACCGACTACGCCGATTAGCTCGTCTTTAGGAGTCAATCTGTGCCCCGCATCAAGTTATGGTTCCAAGTATGTATCGATTCCGGCGCCAGGGACAGAAGATGATGACAAAAACCCGCCGCGCATCGCGCCGCGCAACCTGTTTGATCTCGCGGTAGGAGACGACAACCTGTTCCATGGCGACCGTTACAAATGGAGCCTGCGTCTGACCGCCGTTAACATCACCAACAAGGAGGCCCTGTACAATTTCATCTCCACCTTCAGCGGCACGCACTACGTCACTCCGCGCGCGCTGACGGCGGAGTTGGGTTTCCACTTCTAGGCGGATTGGAACAAGTTCCACGGCTGACTAAAAAAGTTTTAGCCGGCCAAACAAGAAGCTTCCAGCAGAACGCCTTTGCGAGCAGCGGGCTTGCAAAGGCGTTCTCATTTGGGCACATCGAGAGCAACGGAATCAACCACCCGGACATCCAATCAGCTTCCGGACTGGGTAAAGGTGGGGGCCCTTGCCCAGTTAGTGTCCCGTCGCGCGCAGTTGGAGATTGAGGCACACCCTGCCCTCGCCGGACTTCCGGTTTCCGCGGTTCAAATTGACAATGAAGTGGATGTCGTCCGGCTGGCCAAAAGCTCAGATGTCGCTCGCCAATCCGACTGACCCATGTACATTAAAGAAAGAGCGTATTCGTAGACTGAGTACCCATCGGCCAGACCATGAACTTATTCCCAACGGGATTCTTTGCATTTGCGGCGAACCTCAACTCCGGAGGGAGCCCAGAGTTGAAGCTCGCGAGAAGCAGGAGGCCAAGCAGGGCTTGGCTCCTGATTATTTTGGCCGCGGCATTGCCAGCGTTTGGACAAGGCGCGCGATCGAGCAGCCAAAACCCAAAGGCCGCGTCCATCCGCGGCACGATTTCGACCAAGCAGGAGGAGGCTTCGTCTGATCTTTCGGGAATTAGCGTGAAGCTGAACGCCGTTCCGCCCGACGGGAACGAACAAACGGCGGATACGGATGACGCTGGACATTACGAGTTCAAGGATATCAAGCCCGGAAGCTACACCATTTCGATCGCTCAGCAAGGATTCAAGCCTGTAACCAAGACAGTTTCCGTGGCGCCAGGACAGGCCGCGGTTCAAGACATCACCCTGGAACTCGAGACAGTGGCCGAGAAGGTCGAGGTTCAGGAACAGACTCAGGTCATTTCCACGGAGAGCGTTGCCAATCCAGAGGCCACCGTAACCCACCGCGAGTTGGTCGCTCTGCCTACTCCGGAGGAAAAGATCCGCGAAGTGATTCCCATCACTCCCGGAGTGGTGAAAACGATAGATGGCAAGCTGACGTTCAAGGGCGCAGACGAAAATCAGAGCTTATTTCTGGTGAATTCCGCGCAAACGGCTGATCCGGTCACGGGAAGTTTTTCCATTGCGGTACCGACGGATGCGGTGCAATCGTTCGCGGTCTATAAGACGCCCTATAACGCGGGACTGGGAAGTTTTTCGGGTGGATTGACAACCATCGAAACCAAACCCCCGCAAGAAAAATGGAACTTCTATGTAAAGAATTTTGTGCCTTCGATTCTCGGCAAGAACGACTCGATGGTGGGCATCGCGCAAGCGACGCCGGGCGCTGACTTCGGTGGACCGCTGATCGACGGCAAACTGTTTTTCTCGGAAGTTTTCCAGTACGACATGAAGAAGACCACGGTCCGCGGGCTGCCCTGGCCCGACGACATCTACAAGAAACAAGGCTTTAATTCTTTCACGACGCTGGAGCTGGTTCTCTCGCCCAAACAGATCGTGACTCTCACCGTCAACGCTTTCCCGCTGCGGAACCAACGCATAAATATTAATGCGCTGGTCCCAGAACCCGCGTCGAACGACTTGAATCAAAAGGGAATCGCCTTGCACTTGTCCGACAAATACCAGCTGGATTCCGGAGCGATTTTCAGCGCGATTGCCCAGTACACGCGGTTCGACAGCAATTCTCATGGTCAGGGATTGGATGACATGCTGATTACGCCGCAGGGCTGGGGCGGGAATTTTTTCAACCGATGGTCGAGGAGAGGCAAGCAGCTCCAGTTGCTGCCCACTTACCAATTCGCTGAGAAACACTGGCTGGGAAAGCACGAGATTCACGTGGGCGTAGATCTAAACTATCGCTCTTATTTCGGTGGGAGCACGGCTAATCCGATTCAGCTCCTTGAGCAGGGCGGCGCTTTAGCGGAGGAAATCAACTTTCAGCCCGCGGCTGCTCAGATTCCATCGGACACGGCGGTTGCCGAGTTCGTGCAGGATCATTGGACTCTCAACCCTCACTGGACGGTGGATGCAGGGGCGCGTTTGTCCAGCGAAACCTCTGGCTGGTCGGCAGCCTTCGCTCCGCGCACGGCTATCGCCTACTCACCGAGCACGGACGGCAAGACTGTCATTCGGGCAGGGGCCGGATTGTTCTATAGCATGCTGCCTCTGCTGGCAGCCGATTTTGATGTGAATCCGACTCGTGTGGTGAGCCAGTTCGATCCCACCGGGCAGTTGATTGGGCCGCCGGTAACCTACATGAACGCGTATGTTGGCGGAGTAAATCCGCTAAATACCCCCATTTTGCCGCAGGAACCGGGCACGACACCGCGCAACTTCACGTGGAATGTCGAGGGAGATCGCGAGCTACGGAAGAACGTGGTGTTGCGCGTCGGCTACATCGACAGCCACACCACCTACCTGTTCGTGGTCAATCCCTTCACCGGAGCCCCGGGTGAGAACTCCTTCCTCGGCCTCACGAACACGGGCTCCTCTCGCTATCGCGAGGTGGAGAGCACGGTGCGCTTCACCATTCATCAGCACAACGAAGTGAACGCCTCGTACGTCTGGAGCCGCACGCGGGGAGATTTGAACAACCTTTCCGACGTAATGATTCCCTTCTTGCAGCCCGTCATCCGGCCAAACGTGTACGGGATATTGCCTTCCGACGTCCCTCAGCGGGTTATCACCTGGGGGGTTTTTTCCTTGCCGAAGAAATTCACATTCAGTCCCATCCTCGACGTGCACTCCGGTTACGCCTACTCGAATGTGGATATGTTGCAAAACTATGTGGGCACGCCGAACGGGCAACGTTTCGCAACGTACCTTTCTTTAGACGTGAAAATTTACCGCGTTATCCAAATACCCTTTATCGGCGTGAAAAGCGGCAAGACGCATCACATCCGGCTCGGATTCTATTCGCTTAACGTCACAAATCATGGCAATTTCAATGCGGTGTACAACAACGTGACCGCGCCAAACTTTGGCCAATTTGTGGGATTCTTGGACCGCCGTGACGGCGCGATTATCGATTTCATCGACTAAGTCGTCCCAAGGGCTCCGCTTGGCCACGAAGATACATCCCTCGATTCAACTTGCTGGTCCCTCGCGTAGCTTTGAACGGGCATCCTGCTAGAATAGGAAGCGGAGCGGTTCTTCGAAGCAGGTGAGGGAGCGAAAGCTGTTTGAACCAATGACGAATCTCTGAGGAGCCGCGGATAGACAGCCCGTGTGCACGGCCTGTCCCGCTGGAGCGTCTCTGTCGCTGGGTTTGAAAGAGGGCAACCGGAGACGAGCGAGCGGGGCAGGAAAGCCTAACGGTTGGCTCGTGGCGCCCACCTAATTCAGAGGTTCACGGCCTAGCTCCCCACGGCCAAGCAGTCCGCTCCTTTTTCGTTTCAGCGAGCCCTTACAAAAACATGCGCGTACTTTTCATAGGAGATATTGTCGGCTCGCCTGGGCGGCAGATCGTTCGCGACCGGCTGGCGGACATCGTTGCGCAGCGGCAGATCGATCTAGTGATCGCCAACGGCGAAAACTCGGCTTCCGGGTTCGGCATTACGCCGCGACTAGCGGACGAACTCTTGCAAATGGGGATCGACGTCCTGACGGGCGGGAACCATAGTTGGGATCGCAAGGAAATAACGGAATATTTGCCGCACCAGCCCCGGCTGCTGCGGCCTGCGAATTTTCCGGAAGGCAACGTTGGCAGCGGCCTTTATAGCGGGACGGCGAGAAATGGAGTGAAGTACGCCGTGCTGAATCTGCAGGGCCGCGTGTTTATGACGCCGATTGACGATCCATTTCGCAAGGCAGATAGCGAGTTGGCCAAGCTGCCAGAAGACGTAGCCTTCGTTTTTGTCGATATGCACGCCGAGACCACCAGCGAGAAGATAGCCATGGGGTGGTATTTGGATGGGCGCGTCACCGCTGTTGTGGGAACGCACACACACGTAACGACCGCGGATGAACATGTATTGCCTGGAGGGACGGCGTTTATCACGGATGTGGGCATGAGCGGGCCACATGGCGGCGTGATTGGGATGGACCGCGATGGCATCATCAAGAAGTTTCTCAATGGATTGCCGGCGCGGTTTGAGGTGGCTTCCGGGGATGTCCAGATGAATTGCGTGCTGATTGAAACGGACGACGAAGGGCCGCGCAACGTGGCGGGCCGCCTTCGGGCCAAGTCCATCGAACGCCTGCGCTTGCGCATCGACTAACTTTGTAGTGCGGCAGCTTGCTGCCGCTTTCTAGAACGAAGAGAGGTTCCTCGACTTCGCTTGGAATGACAGATTGGTTGCTCGCGACTCGTCGTCTTCTCCTCACTCGGAAGCGCCGGTCGCAGCTTTCCGGCGGCAAGCAATTCGAGCGCCTCGAAGCGGCCTCGGAGTTCGGCCGCGCCCAACCGGTGCTCGCGAAACAACCAGCGCAGATATTCCTCGGCTGGCCGCTCTCCTTTCTGCGCGTTGCATGCCATGCACGCCGAGACAAGGTTGCGGTACGAATTACACCCCACTCGTGCCCGTGGCACAACATGGTCGAGGCACTTCGACCGCGGAGCGACTCGCCGCAGGCAATAGAAACAGCGGCCCCGCTCCCGCGCGTGAATCGCCCTGCGGAGTTCCGTCGTCTTAAAGAAATCCAGCTCCTCGATGTCCGTAGCAGCAAGCTTGCGCGCTGCCTCGCGTGCCCGTGCCGTGGCTTTGGTCCGCACGCCGCGAACCGCGTCGGGTAAGCGCACCTCCACAACATGGCCGGCCATGCTGTTGCGCTCCACGAGGCGCAGAACGCCTTGGGCGGCCAGCCGGCGAACCGCATCGCGCGTGGGACGCATGGTAAG
>CAWJJR010000029.1:0-121469 GCA_963843265.1 uncultured Acidobacteriota bacterium
GGTTCGGGACCAGGAGGTCGAAGGTTCAAATCCTTTCGCCCCGACCAATCTCTTAGAATCAGCAACTTACAAAATGCGAAAGTCCATTGAGCGCCTAGTGCACGGCCAGGCGGTCGATGGTTCAAATCTATTTCTCTCGATCATTCTTTTGCCTTTTAAGATCAGTGCGGTACGCTGCGTCCTCGACCGCGACTTCCACTAATTTTTGCGGACAATACGGACAGCATCTTGGATTTTGCTTGGAAGTTCGAAGCCCGGATATAGCGGTTTTTGGTTACCTGCGATTTGGCAGGGGGCATTGGACGTACATCTGTAGCTAGTCTTGCAAGGCGTGCGGAAACGTACTGCGAAGCTCAGGATTTGCTTGCAGAGTCTCCGCGCGAGATTGTAAGCGTGCTCGGAGTATCTCTCGTTCCACGGCGGAGAGTTTCGCGATTACTTCCGTTGCGTTCGTCATGAGAAATGTTGCTCGCAAAAAAGCTCCGCCAAATGCAGCGCTGGGCAGAAACTGCAGAGCGAGCGTCTGCGTTATTCGGATTCGGGCATTCTCAAGAGCTGCCAAATATTCCTCTGTCAGCTTAGGAATGCGCTCCCAATCGCAGCTGTCATCGATGGCAGCGGCGAGACCGTAAAACTCGGGAATCGGAAAGATGAGCGAGACAACGCGGTGACTGCGTTGCACTTCCCGCTGTAACTCCTCTCGCACATTCCGGCCTGCGGGTACATTCGCAGCGAGGTGCTCTTCATAGACCAGGAAACCAGGTGATGTCGGCTCGCGGAAGAAATCGTGAAAAATGCGAAGTACGCGGAGCCCGAGAAGAGGTTCTCGCAGGAACTCACGAACAAATGCTTGCGCGAACTGGGCGGGATCCAGTTGCGCCTTCAAAACGGAGACGATGTCTGCCGCGTGGGTCCGGGCTTCTTCCCGGTCATGGCGCGCTTCCTGGGGCCCGCGGATGTTGTGATAGCGGTCAAACAAAGCTAAGAGTTTGAGCATGACTAGCGCATGGGACGTGGTGACGCGCACGTAGGTGCTGAACGCTTCGCCATTCGGGAGCGTGCCCTGAAGCGCATGGCTTTCGGATTCCGCGAGCGCGATCGATCCACCTGTACAGGCGCGGGCGTGAACGCCTTCTTGCACTTCCACGCGGAAGTCGTTTCTCCGCCGAAGTTCCTCCGGCGCCATGAATTCAATGCGCATTTTCTCTGTACTGTTGGGAATAGCCTTTTCGAACTGGAAGTTCCGGGCTCCTTCGACGGGCGCATACCCTAAGCGCCTAAGGATGTTGGCCAGAGGTGTGTGAGATCCCCGGAGGGGGGATCACGTCGAGGAGGAAATCGAAATCCTTGGTTCCCCGGGCTTCTGGGAGTGTGAACTTAATGGCTTGGGCGCCAGCGATAACGAAATCTTTCGCTGCGGGGCCGAGCGCAGCGAGGAACTCGAGCAGATAGGTCTGCTGGGGCTCGGGAATCATGCGGCCTTCCAGTGGGGTTCGATGGCGTTGGTCAAGAGGTAGGCCGCTTGTTTGAGATCCCGTCCACCGCGCGCGTACAGATCTAGATATGCTTGAATGTTGGAGACCATCGGCACGGAACCATCCGTTCGGGCATAGAGGAAAACACCCGAATCGTAGGGATAGATGAAGCGCAGTTTTCGACCAGATTCCGGACGCTGATCGAGTTGTCGCAGCTTGGCGTCGTCCTTCCCTGAGAGGAGAAATAAATCGATGGTGTCAAGGTCGATGAACGGCGCGTCGACGGTAGCGGCGGCTCCAGTGAAAGCGTAGGGAGACCGGAGGAGCGGTTTGAGCCCGTTATTGATTTGAGACAGTGCGGCTGCAAACGGGTTCGCGGTCTCGAAGGAGTTGCGGAGACGCCAGCGGTAACGCTCCTTGTATTTTTCTGCCCACGCCAGCAAAAGACGGCGGGGTTCAGGGACTAGGATGGACGAGCCCTGACGCCGTATCCAGAGTTGCTCGTCAAGGCTCGCCAGAGCTTTCGAGATCGTGCCGAGATGGATCGCGAAGTCCACTTGTTTGGTGGAGAAGGCAAGTCCGAATCTCTTCGATTCCGCTTTCAATTCATTGGCGATCCCGGTGAGCGTCCAGGTTCTCGACTCCTCAAGCAAGACGCGCAATACGCGGGAAGACCGTCCGGAAAACACGTTGGTGCTGGGAAGGGAATTCGAGGGCGTACTCCATTCCTTGCTTTGCATGCCGAGTCGTTGGAGGGTGAAGGTGCCAGGCACGTTGATTGAGACATTGCCCGCGAGGTCCATGAAATCGATTCCATTCTCGATGCAGAATGCTTGCGAGCGGGGGGAGAGGGCTGGGCAGATGAGCGCGAAGGAAACGTCCTCCCGGAGGGACTTCAAACGGCGAATCCAGGGGGCGATTCCCTCGAGGAGTTTGGGAGAGACAGCAGATTTGATTTCCCCAAGGACAAGGACGCGCCTCTTCCTGGATTCGAGCTCGAATTGGACGTCAAACTCCTCGGTGGGCTGTGCTTTGACCGCACGGATTCGAACGCCCGGGAGGCCGCGGACGGGGATCTGATTCCGTAGCGCCTCCTGGGCCGCCTTCTCGTATTGGAGTGTTCTGGCTTGCACGAGGGTATTTTCTCAAATGGGAAAGTATCTTGTAAAGGAAAAGTTTCCTATATATCATACTTTCCACAAGACGAAAACCGGCTGCAGCACAATGGGATGCTGCAATTGGGAGGCGGGTCGACGGAATCGGTCACCTTGTCGGCTAGTGAATATGACCATCACCGACGATCTCGTTGAAACCTTTCTTAAATGCCCCACCAAATGCTTCCTTCGGTCACGCGGGGAGGCTGGGACGGGAAATGCTTATGCCGCCTGGGTTCGAACTAAAAACGACGTCTTCCGCATCGAAGGGACCAAACGCTTGGTGGCCGAAGTCACGCTCGATAAATGTGCCATCGGCACACAGGCTATGGGAAGCCTTAAGCCGCCTGCATGGCACTTGGGTATCGATTTAGCTGTACAGAGCCAGGAGTTGCAATGTTTCTGTCACGCGGTCGAACAAATTCCCTCGGCCGGCCGAGGTCGAGCTGCACAGTTTGTGCCGATTCGATTCCTGTTCAGAAACAAACTCAACCGGGACGACAAGGTCCTACTGGCATTTGACGCGCGAGTATTGTCGGAAGTACTTAGGATGCCTGTTGAGCTCGATCAAAATCCGCACATTCGTTGCCGGTTGATGTTTCGCCGAGCGAACGGAGAAAACACTTAGTTGGGCACTTAAGGTAAGCTTCGAAGAGATGGGAAGTGATGGGCACGGGGATTCGGCCATGGAGTCTGCGATCTTCCAGGGGCTATTTCCCGGACGGTTTGACAAGCTCAACTGTACTCTGGTTCGAGGTAAACGAACAGAATCACTCCAATGAAGATCAGGTACATATGCATATAGGTCCTCGAAAACTGAAGTTATTCGAAGAAGCCCTTCAACCCCTCGCCGGACCCGGACGTAATCTCTCCCACAGCGCCTGTTCCCGCTGATGCGGGTCATTCGCGAGCGTCCGCTCTTCCGGCGTCAGCTCCGTGAGAAAGCGGAAGCCTCTGACGCAATCGGCGCAGATTCTCTCGCGGTCGATCCTCGCGTCACGCCGTACAAGGTCGCTCAGGTCATCCCAGTCGAATTCCGCGCCGTGCTCGAATTTCCTCATCAGGCGTGCGGGATCGAAAGTATCGCGCGCCTGCCAGAGCTTCAGCACCACTAGCCGGCGAATCAGCGACTGATCGAGTGGCCGGTTCGCGTATATTCCAAGATCATAAATGTCGCGCGCCTTATTGCGCTGATAACAGGCGCGAATCTTTTCAGCCAGGATCTCTGGCAGGGTGAGACAATTGATTTCAGCGGGAGCGAAAGGCAGGAGCTCGAAATAACTCTGTTCGCATTGCGGCAGCCGCACCGACGCCAGCGTGGGCGTCTCGCGGCGGCTGATCTGCAGTTTGATTTCGCTCTCACCCGCACCGTTCCATTCATGCGCGTAGGTAGGATTCACGCCCCAGGACAGTCCGTCCACGGTCTCGTAGTAGTTGTCAGGAATGCGGAACCTGATCCCGTGGAATTCCTCCTCGAACGCCCCCATCATTGTGAGGATGACATCCTCGTGATCGTGTTCCCCAAGGCCCGTGAAATCCAAATCAGTTGAAAACCGCCCCTGGCTTCCGATGAACATTTTCCGCAGGCAGGTGCCGCCCTTGAAGGCCAGCCGGTCCAGAATGCCGCGCTCAGAGAGAAGCTGAAGCAAGAAAGTCAGCACGACCTCCTTCTCGGCAATCATCATGTCGCGAAGGCCGGACTGAGCGGAATAGCGCCGCACCTGGGTTTGCGTGAGCATCCCTACGCGTCCTTCTTCAGCGCTCTTCGCCGGCCGATCCCGGCGCTCTCGCGCAGCTCTTCGCGCGGCACGTTGACGAGCAAGCGCCACGTCTTGTCATAGCCGATGGCTCCACGCACTTTGGTCCTCGGGTTGGGCCCCATCCACGTCTGCGGACCGCGGGCCGCGAGCCGGAGCAGCCGTTCGCGGATGTCGGCGATCATGTCCGCCTTCGCGTGATCCATCACCCAGCCGAACCTGCGGACCAGTGCTGTCGAATTAATCTTTTCCAGATACTCCACTGCCTTCGGCCAATCGAAACGGCGGCTCGCCGCTGCCAGAATCAAGGCGGATTCTCCCACGCCGCCGGCGAGCACCGGGCGGTCGATGCAGTCGATGGCCGTCTTCTCGCGATCTGACATCATGATCTTGAAATCCAATACGTCCACCGGACCAAAACCGAAGAACTTGTGCGGTTTGGGATTGACGATCGTCACTCGTCCCTCCCCCACCCGCCTGGCCCGCAGGTGCGCGGGTGTCACAAGGATGACTGTTCTGCGATGCTGAGTCGTCAGGCCGTAGTGCGCAGCCGCGCTTCCATACCCGATATAGTAAGGATCGGCGATGCGGCTCGCGAGCGCGAACAGGTTGCTTTCGCCCAGCGCATCGGGGCCCTCGTCGGGCGGAATGACGAGGTACTCTCCCCAGCTTGCTCGTTCAAGCCAGCCTTTCCGGCGCAGGGATGCAATCACCTTGTCCGCCGCTTTTGCTTTGACGCCCAGCAGTTCGATAATCTCCGCCCGGTCCACTTCCCGCCTTTTCTGTTCGGCAAGGGCAAGCACGACCCGGCTTTCCTGCGGTGATAAGGTCCGGACGGTGTGATCCATGATATTCCTTTGCACAAATCCCCCCGGACAAAGGGGGTTTTGATGAACACAATAACAGTGTTGGCCTTCCATGTCAATATTTAGATGCACAAAACCTCTCTTTAAGGGGGGTTTTGTGAAACACAATATATGGAGTGCGGTCGCTGTCGAGTACCTGCCCCAAAAATCTAGGTACAACTTAGGTACAACTGAGAGGGGGAAATAACGACTTCTCGTCCCGTAAGCGACGCCAAATAAAGCGTTTATGGGATTTAGATTCCTGGTTCGGGACCAGGAGGTCGAAGGTTCAAATCCTTTCGCCCCGACCACTCCCATCCGGTCCGACCCGGAGACATGGGTAACAGAACGTACCGGCTACATGGGTAACAGCTTCGGGCAAACAATTCTTCTCGACGAGGACATCCAAGCGGTCTCCGGGTACAAACACACGATGCATTCTTGCGTCGCAACGATCCCAGACAGGTTTGGTGAAGGAAGCAAGGCAGACGGAAGAAATTTTCTGTCCGAACGCCCGCTTGCCTTTTCCTGCGGATAGTCCTTATTCTGCTTCCTCACGAGGCGAGACGATGACTCTGAAGGAACTGCGCGAAGAGGTCTTGGAAGCAAATCTGGAGCTCGTGCGGCGCGGATTGGTGCTGTACACCTTCGGAAACGCCAGCGGCATTTCGCGCGAAGACGGGCTGGTCGCGATCAAGCCAAGCGGCGTGCCCTATGAAACGATGAAGCCGGAGGATTTGGTCGTTGTCGATCTGGAGGGGAAAATCGTGGAAGGGTCGCTGCGCCCCTCTTCCGATCTTCCCGCGCATTTGATTCTTTACAAGGCGTTCCGCGGCGTCGGCGGAATCGCGCACACGCATTCCTCGGCCGCCACGGCGTGGGCGCAGGCGCAAAAAGAAATTCCATGTTTCGGGACAACGCACGCCGACTATTTTTACGGACCGGTCCCCGTGACGAAACCGCTGAGCCCCGCTGAGATCCGGTCGGACTATGAAGTGAACACCGGCCACGCCATTGTGCGGCGATTCAAGAAACTGGATCCGCTTCAAGTGCCGGCGGTGCTCGTTGCTGGCCACGCGCCATTCTGCTGGGGAAGATCGCCTACGGAAGCGGCGCATATAGCCGTGATCCTGGAGCAAATTGCCGCGATGGCGTTTCAGACCATCAACACAAATCCTAAGGTGCGCCCAATCTCGAGACATCTTCACGATAAGCACTTCCTGCGCAAGCACGGCAGCGGCGCGTATTACGGCCAAAAAAAGTAGCGTCTCGAGATTGCAATTTTGCGCGGACTTTTTCGCAGGCTCGGATGCCGGATACCGCGCGACTTTGACTGCTTTCCTACTTTTTCACGGCTAAGGCGGAGACTTGTAAAGTAAGCGACTCGGCGGCGATTTCGTCCACCTTGTTTCGGACGGCGCCAGCATCTTTTCCAAGACGAGCTTCGCTCTCTTTGCGTCCCTGCGTTATTGTCGTGAGTTCGTCGCCGGGTGATTTTTGAAGGATATTTTCCGCGTGCAGCAAGCAGGCGAAAACGTACCGCTCCGGCTGTTGTTCCTTGTGCAAAAATTGCGCGTAATTGAACCAGTCGGAGGCCGTGCTGCGGGCGTCGTTGAGTTGCCCATCCAGGCGCAGCCCGCGCTGATAAGATTGTGCCGCGCCGCCGATGTCACCTTGTTTTTCCTGCAAGTCGGCGAGATGAGCCAGCGCCAGGCTTTCGAGCGGTTTCTGGCTGGCCTTGTCCGCAAAACCGGCGGCGGCCGTGTAACCCTTCGAGGCGTCGCCCACGTGATTTATCGCCGCATCGGCGTCGGCAATTTTTATGAGTGCGGCAAGCACGGTGGCATCATCAGCGGGGTTTCTGTCGTGCTGAGCCGCGATGAGTTCCACGTAGACTCGATAGTGCCGCGCCGCGGCCTGCAATTCGCCCTGCTGGTCGAGAGATTGCGCCAGATAAAGTTGCGCGTGCGCTTGCGCCGGGTCGGCGTCCACGGCCCGCTGCCAGTCATCGACCGCTTCCTCGTCGTGTCCAAGCCGATGCGCCAGCATTCCAGAATCGACCAGGGCGTCCGGATTGTGTGGCCAGCGCGCGAGAATCTTCTGAAACTCCGCGTAGGCGTCGGCGAGTCGCCCCGCTTCAATCAAGTTCCGAGCGTAAGATTCTTGCAACGCAAGGCTCGCGGGATTGATAGCGGCGGCGCGCTGCATGGCCGCGAGCGCGGCATCGTGCTTGCCCGCGACCTGTTCGGCGTCTGCCAGGCGCACTTGGACTGCGCTGTCATCGGGATTCAACTCGGCAGCCCGCTGCAAAGCGGGGAGACTATTCGCTTCGCTGGACCACCAAAAATGAAGTTGGTCCACTCCAGCCCAGGCAAATAGAAGCACGGCCACGCCGATCCGCAGTGCGCGCGCACCGGGCGCTCGTCCCGTCAACCAACTGCCTGCCTTGGCAAATGTGTTTCGCTTCTCAGTACGCGCGGCCGCAGCTTTTTGTTGCGCGTCCAGCAGCATAGAAGCGATCCGCGAATCACGCAATTTCCAGATCGCCCCGTCCAAAATGAAGTGGTGGATATTGACCAGCGCCGTGAACGTCAAAAAGCTCGCTGCAAAATCCGCGTGAAAAATCCGGCTTACAATCCAGGGTCCCGGAATGAAAAGCGCAATGCCGCCGGCAATCAGCGTGAGCAAGTAACCGGAAAAAGACCAGTTCGTATCGCCCGCCGCGCGAGCCTCCTTTTTCTGGTAATAACTCGTAATCCACAAATATTGCGTGGAATGCAAGACGGCGAGCAGGCCGCTGCTGTAACGAGTCTGCGGAATTTCCCGTCCGCTAAGGAGTTCGATTACCGCAGGCAGGAGAAACCAGAGAAACTGGGTCGCCGTCAGCGTAAACACCGGAAGAATTGCCCGGAAACTGCTCCTCCGCGCCAGGGAAATTAGCGCCCAGCCGCTGACACCGATAAAGAATATTGCAAGCGCCGCGCGCGCAGGCAAAGTAAATCGCGCCGCAAGCCCCAGCGAGAGAATCAGCGCGTCGCCTGACGGGCCGGTATTGAAACTCAGCATTAAAAGAAGGAAAGACGCGATGAACGAAAGCCGGAGCGCGCCGCGTTCCGTTTCTGTTGGCGAGACGCCCGCGCGCCTCGCGAACATCATCAGCAGCCCGAAATTTTGCCCGGTGTAATGCCACGGGCTCCAGCAGATGTACAGCGTGAATATCCACGGCAACACCCCATACCAAACATGCGTCAGAACACCGGCCAGGATGAGCAACAGCGCGACGTGCACCGTATAAGTCCTGTATTTCTCGAATTCGTCGCGTGTGTGGTACGCGCGATAAACCGTGGCCATGAAGTGCGGATAATTCGAGAGCAGCGCCAGGAAATAGAAGGCCACGCTCCACGCGTGCCCGTAGGAGCTCGCAAAATAAAATCCCGCAAGCAGAAGCGGAGCGGACCATGCGCCACAGCCCACCGTCAGATCAATCCACGGACGATAAATCCACGGACTCTGCGGCCGCGCGGACGGCGCTGAGGGCCCAGCACTAGGCTCGGGCGGAGCTATGGTTATCGTTCCCATTCTCTTGCAGAGTAACGCAGGCGTCGGGTGCGCACGCAAAGACGCCTAGGGCAAATGCGGAATCGGTTACTTGTCCTTGCGAACGGGCTTGAGCGGACTTCAGGAAACGGAAAGAAAGCGCAGAAGCAGACCCGCCAGCGCTCCTCCGAGCAGAGGGCCAACAATGGGGATCGGCGCGTAGCCCCAATCGGAACCGCCCTTCCCGGCGATCGGCAAAATCGCATGTGCGATGCGCGGGCCTAGATCGCGCGCGGGATTGATGGCGTATCCGGTAGTGCCGCCGAGCGAAAGCCCGATGCCCCAGACCAGGCTTCCGACGAGGTAAGCGCCTAACCCGGGCGCGGGACCTGTCGCGGCCACGCGCTTTGAAAAAATCGCGCCAACGACAAAAACGAGAACAAACGTGCCCACAATTTCGCTCAATAAATTCGCGCCAAAGCTCCGAATGGCAGGCGCAGTGCAAAAACAGGCTAGCTTGCTCCCGGCATCCGGAGTTTCCTTCCAGTGCGGAAAATAATGCAGCCAAACCAAGGTCGCCCCTGCAATGGCCCCGAGCATCTGCGCGGCAATATACGGCGCCAGTTTCACGAAGCTCCCATCGCGCACCGCAAATCCCATCGTGACGGCGGGATTCAAATGCGCATCGCTGCTCCCGCAAGCAATGGAGACGAACACCCCTGCCATCACCGCCAGTGCCCAGCCAGTCGTAATGACGATCCATCCGCTGGCCTCTGCCTTGGAGCGCTTCAGTACCACTCCGGCGACCACCCCGTTGCCAAGCAGGACCAGAATCATCGTTCCCAGAAATTCGCCCAAGAAGGGGGAAGTCATTCAGCAATCTCCTATGATTTCAGAAGTGCTAGTGCGCGATTCTGTTTTACAGATCACGAAGCAATCCAATCGAACGATCGCGTGACCGCTTTCTTCCACTGTTTGTAAAGTTCGTCGCGTTCTGCTTCCGCAAAGTGCGGTGTCCACGTCTGGTCCACAGCCCAATTCGCTCGCAGTTCATCCAACCCTGAGAAAAACTCTACCGCCAGTCCCGCGGCATACGCTGCACCAAGCGCCGTCGTTTCCTGAATCACCGGCCGGACCACTTCGCGATTCAGAATGTCCGCCTGAAACTGCATCAGCAATTCGTTCACGACCATTCCGCCATCAACGCGTAACGACGACAGCGCGATCCCCGAATCCTTTTCCATCGCTTCCACGACCTCGCGCGTCTGAAACGCCGTCGCTTCGAGGACCGCCCTCGCCAGATGCCCCTTGTTGGCATAGCGCGTCAACCCGGCGATAACGCCGCGCGCGTTTTCCTTCCAGTAGGGTGCGTATAAGCCGGAAAACGCGGGGACAAAGTAGACGCCGCCGTTGTCCTTAACCGTCCGTGCTAGTGTTTCGATGTCCGCGCTTTTTTCAATCATCCCCAAGTTGTCGCGGAGCCATTGCACCAACGCCCCCGAAATGGGGACACCGCCCTCCAAGGCGTAACTCGCAGGCGCGTCGCCCAATTTGTACGCGACGGTCGTCAGCAATCCGTAGTTCGATGGAACGGCGCGCTCGCCCGTATTCATCAGCAGAAAGCACCCGGTTCCATAAGTGTTTTTCACTTCGCCCGGCCGAAAACAAGCCTGTCCGACGAGCGCAGCCTGCTGATCGCCCAAAATGCCCGCTACCTGGACGCCCGCGATAGCAGGCAGAGCCGCCACACCATAAACTTCGCTGCTCGATCGCACTTGCGGCAGCATCGCCCGTGGAATTTCGAACGACGCGAGCAACTTTTCATCCCAATCCAGTGTTTTCAGATTGAGCAGCTGTGTGCGGCTCGCGTTGGTCACATCGGTTACATGGACGCCGCCGTTTGGTCCGCCCGTCAAGTTCCAGACGAGAAAGGTATCGATATTTCCGAACAGCAGATCTCCGGCCGCCGCCTTGGCACTCGCGTCCGGAATATTTTTCAGAAGCCAGCGCAGCTTCAGGCTGCTGAAATAGGTGCTCAAAGGCAGCCCCGTCAGCGCGCGAAAACGATCTTGTCCTCCATCGCTCGCAAACCGGCCAACCTCATCCGCCACTCGCGTGTCTTGCCAGACGATCGCATTCGCTATCGGCTGTCCCGTGCGCCGCTCCCACACGACCGTCGTCTCGCGCTGGTTGGTGATACCGATTGCCGCCAAGTCGGAAGCACGCAATCCTCGCTGCTCGAGCGCCTCGGCGATCACTTCCTCTGTTCGCCGCATGATCTCCAGCGCGTCGTGCTCGACCCATCCCGGGCGCGGGAAAATCTGCTCGTGCTCTTTCTGCGCAACGGCAACCACCCGCGCCGCTTTGTCGAACACCATGAACCGTGTGCTGGTAGTGCCCTGGTCTATCGCACCTATATAGCTCTTCACGAATTCGGCCCTCTCTGGCCGCCGTGCATTCTACGACGGAATGTTCCCCAATCTTCTTTGATATATCCACTTTCATCCGATCGTGCATCTAACGTTGCGGGATGAGAAAGCTAACAGAGGGAATACGCTCATGAACAAAAAACTATACTGGGAAGGAACCCTGCTACTTGCGGCCATGATACTTGCGGCCGCCCTGCCGTTTGCGCCGAGGGCTGCCGCCGCGAATTCGGACGCGGCTACGTTCACCGTTACCGCGGTGGCCAACAAAGATGCGATGCCACCCGAGATTAAGAAGGATGACGTAAAGCTTTATCAGGGCAGAGAGCAAGTGCAAATAGCCGACTGGAAGCGCAGCCAGAAACTCTACCTCGCCATACTCATCGATGATTCGCTCGAGCCCGCCGTCGCCAACCAATGGAGCGATTTGCGAGCCTTCATCAACGCGCAGCCGGAGAGCACTTACATCGCTGTAGCCTATGCCAGAAACGGCTCCGCCATGGTGGCTCAAGATTTCACCACCGACCACGCGCTGGCCGCCAAGGCTTTGCGCCTGCCCTTGGGGGCCGGCGGCGCGTTCACCAGTCCTTATCTTGCGCTCCAGGATTGGATCAAGCGCTGGCCCGATTCCAGTGAACGCAAGTCCATAATGATGTTCTCTTCGGGCATCGACTATTTCCGCGGGGGCTTCGACCCAATCGATCCGGATCTCGACACCACCGTTGGGCGCGCCCAAAAGAAGAACATCAACATCTGGTCCATCTACGTCCCGGATGCGGGGCATATCGGGCGCCGCCCGTTCCAAGCTTTTAATGCGCAGTCGAACCTTAGCCGCCTTTCGGAAGAGACTGGCGCTGAAGCCTACTATCTCGGCTTTGGGATGCCCGTCACGTTGAAGCCGTACTTCGACGAAATCCAGAGGCATCTCGATAACCAATATCTCCTCAGCTTTGTGGGCAACGGCGGAAAGAAAGGAAAGTTCGTGAGCGTGCGGGTGGCCACGGAAGTTCCCAACGTCCAGATCATGACGCCCGCGCAAGTTTTCCTTCCGCCCGCGCAATAATTCAAAACCGAACAGGCAATCCAAATCTAGAGGGGCGCGAGCCGCAAGGTCCGCGCCTCTTCTTTTTGGATAATACTTGTCTCTCTTCTTCCGCTCAGGCTAAACTAGCGCCCGGTTGCACCGGTTCCAGGGGCTACAACGATTCGCTCTATTGAATCGGTTTAAACGCCGTAGCGGCCTAGCGTTGCAAAAGGGGAGCTCATTATGTTTCCGTCAAGAATCAAAGACGTTTTCAGTTCGCGGTCTGCTGCCCGCCTTACTCCCGGGTTCAAGAGCGTTCTTGCCGCCGCCTGTTCCATAGCAGTGCTCCTCGCAGCCTTCGCAATTTCCGCGACCGCTGCCCGCGCAGAGGACGACATCACTCTCCGCGACGGATGGAGAGTACAGTCCTCTGCCAAAGTCAGCGCGAGCCCCGAAACCGTTTCCGCAGCCGGCTTCGATGTCTCGACTTGGTACAAAACCTCCGCACCGAACACCGTCTTTGCCGTCCTCGTCGAAAACGGCGTCTACAAGGACCCTTACTTCGGTATGAACCTGCGTTCCGTGCCAGGCGTCTCCTACAAGATCGGCTCGGAATTCGCCAATCAGGAAATGCCCGCCGATAGTCCGTTCGCTGTTCCCTGGTGGTACCGCAAAGAATTCGAAGTTCCCGCGCAATTCAAGGGCAAGACAGTCTGGCTCGCATTCCGCGGCATCAACTACCGCGCGGATATCTGGATCAATGGCGAAAAAGTCGCCGGCTCGGACCAAGTCGTCGGCGCGTTTCGCCACTATGAGTTCAACGTCACTCCTTACGTCAAAGCCGGCGCAAAAAATGTCGTCGCCGTCGAAGTTTCCGCCCCACACGCCAACGAGCTCGGCATCACATGGGTGGATTGGAATCCCACTCCGCCCGACAAGGACATGGGCCTCTGGCAAGAAGTGGTCCTCTCCGCCAGCGGTCCGGTCGCCGTGCGCCACGCAGACGTCGAAACCAAACTCGACCTTCCATCGATCGACAAAGCGCACTTGACCCTCCGCGCCGAGCTCCAAAACGCTTCCACCGAACCAGTCAAAGGAACCCTGCGCGGTAAAATTCTTGGCGAGCCCGCGCCCATCGACTTCTCCCAAACCATTGAGCTAAGCGCCGGCGAACATCGCGCCATCGCTCTCGCCCCAGAGGATTTTCCCTCGCTGAACGTGGAAAATCCCCGCCTCTGGTGGCCCTACCAGATGGGCGAGCCCTATCTTCACATACTCGAACTCGAGTTCGTCCCCGAAAAAAGCCCCGTCTCCGATAAACAAACCATCGAATTTGGCATCGTCCAGACCGACTCCGAACTCACGCCCGATGGCTACCGCCTCTTCAAGGTCAACGGCAAAAACGTCCTCGTTCGTGGTGGCGGCTGGGCGCCAGACATGCTGCTGCGCATCAATCAATCACGCCGCGAAGCCGAGTTCCGCTACGTCAAGGAAATGGGCCTCAACACCATCCGCCTCGAAGGCAAGCTCGAAGATGAAACCTTCATGGAGCGCGCCGACCGCGATGGCATCCTCGTCATGGCCGGTTGGTGCTGCTGCGACGCCTGGGAAAAATGGGACAAATGGGGCGCCGAAAATAAGCGCGTCTCCGTCGACTCTCTTCGCGATCAGATTCTCCGCCTCCGAAATCATCCCAGCCTTCTCGTCTGGCTGAACGGCAGCGACAATCCGCCTCCGCCCGATCGCGAGCAAGCCTATCTCGACGTCGAAAAAGAAAACCATTGGGCGAAGCCTGTTCTTTCCTCCGCCACTGAGAAAAAGACCGAGCCCACCGGAGTCTCCGGCGTCAAAATGGCCGGCCCGTACGAATATGTCTCCCCAAATTATTGGCTCCTGGACACCAAGTACGGCGGCGCTTATGGCTTTGCCACCGAAATCAGCCCCGGCCCCGCCGTTCCTCCTCTCGAAGAATTGAAATCCATGTTTCCCCCGGACAAACTCTGGCCCATCAACGAATTTTGGGATTACCACGCCGGCGGCGGCGAATTTAAAAACATAAAAGTCTTCACCCACGCCCTCGAAGAGCGCTACGGCCCCGTGAAGGACGTCTCCGACCTCGCCTGGAAATCTCAAGCCATCACCTACGAAGGCCAGCGCGCCATGTTCGAAGCCTACGGCCGCAACAAATACAAATCCACCGGCGTCATCCAGTGGATGTTGAACAACGCCTGGCCCGGCCTCATCTGGCATCTCTATAGCTACGACCTGCGCCCCGCCGGCGGCTATTTCGGCTCGAAAAAAGCCCTCGAACTCGTCCACGTCCAGTTTTCCTACGACGACCGCAGCGTCGCCATCGTCAACGGCGAACAAAGACCTTTCAAGGAATTGAAAGTGGTCGCCAAAGTTTATGACACGTCCATGAAAGAGCGCTTCTCGCAGGAAGCTCTCGCCGATGTCGATGCCGACGGTGTCGTCCGCACCTTCAAAATCCCCGAGCCCGATGGCATCACCTCAACCTACTTCCTGAATCTCCAACTCTTTTCTCCTTCCGGCAAACTCCTCAGCCGCAATTTCTATTGGCTCTCGACCAAGCCCGACGTCCCCAATTTTCCCAAGTCCGAGTGGTACTACACTCCGCTCTCCCAATTCGCCGATTTTGACGCGCTCCAAAATCTTCCCAAAGCCACCGTCAAGGCCTCGATGGAATATTCCGACGCCGGCGCCGAGCCTACCGCCCACGTCACCATCGAAAACACCGGCTCCGGCCTAGCTTTCCTCGTGCGTCTCCGCCTTCTCAAAGGCAAAGACGGCGCCGAAATCCTCCCCGTCTTCTGGGAAGACAACTACATCTCCCTTCTCCCCGGCGAAAAACGCGAAGTCACCGTCCACGTCCGCAAACACGACCTCGGCGAAGCCAAGCCCGTCCTCGCCGTTGACGGCTTCAACGTCTCCCCCGTCCAAATCGAATGAGACAATCTGCAACCCGTTGACGCTCGCTCCGTCTACTCTTTGCATCTCATTGGTGTAAACTTCTCCGTCGCGTAATCAGTTGTAGGGTCATCCTTCTGAGGATGACTGCTGCGCCAGCGCCCAAGGAGCCCTCATGAATCGTCGCGATATGATCCGAGCCAGCGTTCTCACCGGCGCCGTTGCGGCCACGCTTCGCCCCACGCTCGCCGCGCCGCAAACGCCGCCGCCCCCCTCCGAACTAACTCCCGCGCAACAAGGCGTCGACGCCTCCAACGAATTCAACGTCTCCAATTGGAAGCCGCTTTTTCTCGACGCCCACCAAAACGAAACTCTCATCATCCTCAGCGACCTCATCATCCCCGCCACCGACACTCCCGGCGCCAAAGACGCTCTCGTCAATCGCTATATCGACCTGGTCCTCGCCGCCGAAACCTCCGAAAACAAGCGCGCCTTCCTCGACGCCCTCTCCTATCTCGACGGCGAAAGCATCCGCCGTTTCAAAGCCGCCTTCCGTTATCTTTCGCGCGACGATCAAGACGATTTGCTCCACGGGCTCGCCTATTCTCACACTGGCAGCGAATGGACCGGCGAAGCCGACACCAAGCCCGACGTCGGCCACCAGCATTTTGAAGCCTTGAAGGGCCACATCATGACTGCCTATTACAGCTCGGAAATCGGCACAACGAAAGAACTCGGCTGGGATGGCGCCTACACGCACGGCATCTACCAAGGCTGCGAACATCCAGAAGGGGACCACAAGTAGCCATGGCCTACCAAACGCAAGATCCTCTCGCGCAAACTTACGATGCCGTCGTCGTCGGCTCCGGTGCCACCGGCGGCTGGGCCGCCAAACAACTCGCCGAAGCCGGCCTCAAAGTCGCGCTGCTTGAAGCGGGCCGCTCCGTCACTCCGCAAGAATTTACCGAGCACATGCCCGCCTACAAACTCAAGTACCGCGACCACTCTCCCGAAATCGCCCGCACTCGCCCCGTCCAGAAGCAGTGCTACGCCTGCATGGAGTACAACTACGAGTGGTTCGTCAACGATCTCGAGAATCCCTACAGCACTCCGCAGGGCAAACCTTTCACTTGGCAGCGCCTCCGCGTTCTCGGCGGCCGCTCGCTCGTCTGGGGCCGTCAGAGCTATCGCTTCAGCGATAACGATTTCAAAGCCGCCAGCCGCGACGGCTACGGCGATGACTGGCCCATTTCCTACGCCGATCTCTCTCCCTATTACGACATCGTCGAAAAATATGTCGGCATCACCGGCGCCGCCGAAGGCAACGAAATGCTCCCCGACGGCCAATTTCTCCCGCCCATGAAAATGAGCTGCGGCGAAATTCAGCTAAGGGATCGCGTCCAGAGCCAAATTCGGCCGTACCGTCACCATCGGCCGCGCCGCCGTCCTCACGCAAGCTCATAACGGCCGCCTCCCATGTCACTATTGCGGCCCCTGCGAACGCGGCTGCATCACCTTCTCCTATTTCAGCAGCCCCTTCACCACCGTCCAGGACGCGCTCAATTCCAAAAACTGCACTCTCATCACCAACGCCGTCGTCAGCCACGTCGATATGGACAATGCCTCCAACAAAGCCTCTGGCGTCACCTACATCGACCGCCTCTCCCGCCAGGTCAAGCAAGTCCGCGCCAAATCCGTCATCCTCTGCGCACAGGCGCTCGAGTCCACCCGTATCCTGCTCAACTCCTCCACGCGCGAATATCCCAATGGCCTGGCCAATTCCAGCGGCGCTCTCGGCCATTATCTGATGGACCACGTCGTCGGCGGCGGCGCCAGCGGCCATCTCACCAATCTCAATATTCTTCCCAACGCCAACGAGCCTCAGCGCCCCAACGGTATTTACGTCCCGCGCTTCCGCAACACGCCTTCCAGCAAGTCGCGTTCGCCGTTCCTCCGCGGCTATGGCTATCAAGGCGGCGCCGGCGCCGATTTCAATTTCAGCGCCGAAGGCTACGGCGCCTCCCTCAAAAAATCCGTAAAGGAAGGCGTCTACATCGCCGGCCTCGGCGCGTTCGGCGAATCGCTAGCCCGCTGGGACAACGTCATCGAAATCGATCCCAACCTGAAAGACGCCTGGGGCATTCCTGCGCTACATATCACCATGACCCACGGCGACAACGAAGCCGCCCTCATGGAAGACGCCGCCGCCTCCGCCGCCGAAATGCTCGAAGCCGCCGGCGCAAAGAATATCCGCGAACAATCCCGCGTCGAAATGCCCGGCATGGCCATCCACGAGCTCGGCACCGCCCGCATGGGCCACGACCCCAAGAAATCCGTCCTCAATCCCTTCAACCAGGCTCACGACGTAAAAAATCTCTTCGTCATGGACGGCGCCAGCTTCGTCTCCTCCGCCTGCCAAAACCCCACCCTTACCATGATGGCCGTCACCGTCCGCGCCTGCGCCAACCTAATCGACCGCTTCCACAAAAACGAAGTTTGATCGCAATATCCATCGAGATACGATCCCCCCAAAGCGCAACTCTCATGAGAAGCCGATCGCGACCGCTTCTCACTCAAGCCGAACTGCCCCAGAGGCCGCTCCCAATCTCTTGTTTATCTTAAACGACAAGGATGTCGTCGAAGGATACGCCTAGCCACTCAGAGGAGGTAGTAAAATGAGAGCGGGCGGGTGGCCCGGAAGACTGAGCGCGCACTTATCAATCCTTCTCCGCGTCAAACCAACACGGAGGGTGCCCCAGGTTCGCTCTTGAAGCTGTGAAAAAACCCTCCGAATTTCTTTCTTGCAAAAAAGGAAGCGTATCGTAAGCTCGCGGCATGAGCCAAGAAAATGCGAGCAACAAACCCCTAATCCACTATGTGAACCGGCAGCAGATGAGCTGGCGCGCTGTGGATGTGGAGAAACTTATCGGCGAAGACCATCCGGCGCGGGCCATTTGGACTTTGGTCGGGCAATTGGATTTGAGTTCGTTTTATCGAGCCATCGAGAGCAGCTCGAAAGAAGGCGGTCGGCCGGCGTTTGATCCGCAACTGCTGATCAGTTTGTGGGTGTACGCCTACAGCCAGGGGATTGGTTCGGCGCGGGAAGTGGCGCGGCGGTGCGAGTACGATCCCGCGTTCCAATGGTTGACGGGGCTGGAGGAAGTGAACTATCACACGCTGGCGGATTTCCGCGTGGAGAAGCAGAAAGAGTTGGACGAGTTGTTCACGCAGGTGTTGGCGGCGCTCAACAAAGAGGGGCTGATCACGCTGGAACAGGTGATGCAGGACGGCACAAAGATCAAGGCATTGGCGAGCACGCGGAGTTATCAGCGGGAAGGAACGATTCAGGGGCATCTAGAGCGGGCGCGGCAACGCGTCAAGGAGATGGGCGATCCGCGGAACGAAGAAGCCAGCCCGAAAGCAAAGCAAGCTCAGGCTCGTGCGCGGCGCGAGCAACAAGAGCGGCTGGAGAGCGCGCTGGAAGAGTTGCAGAAGTTGAAGGAACGCAAGAGCGGAGAGAAAGCCAAGAGCGACGCGCGCGTGAGCACGAGCGATCCGCAAGCGCGAGTGATGCACCACTCCGATGGAGGATTATCGCTGAGCTACAACGCGCAGATTTCCACGGACGCGGCGCACGGGCTGATCGTGGGCGTGGCCGCGACGCAGGAAGCCAACGACAGCGCGCAGCTACTGCCGGCGGTGGAGCGTATCAAAGAACGGCTGGAGAAAGAGCCGCAACAGATGGTGGCGGATGCCGGCTACACCACGCGAGAAACGATTGAAAATATGGCCGAACGGAAAATAAATTTTCTGGGCAGCCTAACCGAAAAGGAGAAGCTCAGCCGGGCCGCCACCATGAATTGTCTGCCATCGAGCGCGTTTGTCTACGACCGCGAACGAGACGTTTATGTCTGTCCCGAAGGCAAGGAGTTACCTTACGACTGCCGGCACACGAAGGGGAGAGGCTTCGCGTACTATCGCTACGAGGCGGAGTGGCGGGATTGCCAAAGCTGCGCACGTAAACCACAGTGTTGTCCGGGGAACCAGAAGCAAGGCCGTTCGGTGGTTCGCAGCGAAGAGAGTGCGGTCATGCTGGCGTTTCGGGAGAAGATGGCCACGGACGAGGCGCGCGCCCAGTATCGCCGCCGCAGCCAGGTGGCAGAGTTCTGCCACGCGTGGATCAAAAACAAACTGGGCCTGCGGCAGTTTCATGTGCGCGGTTTGGTGAAAGTGCAGATGGAGATGCTGTGGGCCTGCCTTACCTACAACCTGCAGCACTGGATCCGCCTGCGAAAGTTGCGACCGGCCCCGGCAATCACCTGAGAGACAAAACATCATAGTCACGCCGAGAGGCCAGCAAGGAAATCCACCGGCCCAGCGAATAATAAACTATACCTTCTGATTCCTTACCCGGAACGACCCGTCCGCACAGCAATCTTCTAACACCCTCCCCGCGGAATGCTCCAACTAAGTTTCTTCACAGCTTCTTTTTGAACCTGGGTCTTGGGGTTGTTTTCTCTTTTCCTAGGGGCGACGGGAACAGACGCGACGTTTCCCTAACCAATCATCGCCAAACCGTCTCACCAAACTCCCAAATTCCCGCCAACCACCTCAATCCATTCCACTTCCCCGTCTCATGTTCGAATGATAAGCCACGAGTACTATACCTTGACAATAATACAAATGCATGCTATTTTGCTTTATGAACTCGTCGCCATTCCCCGCTCCATCCGCCCCCAACCCACCCGCTTCCCACCCCAAAATTCCGCGTCCCATAATAAATTCTGCAACTCCTTTAGAATGTGCAGTTCGAAGGCGCCCTGAAACTGTTTCATTGCACACGACTTGCAGGGAGCCTCCTTCCTTTAGAATGAACACTTTCAAAAAAACCGGGGGTGGGGGGCCTGTTATTGTTAACCAGACACGCGACGAAGCGTGTCTGTCCCGAGCGACCATCGGGAGCGCGGCATCGCCCAATCGTTACCTCGTTACGTCATTACCTAATTCTCTCGCCCACGGCGCAAAGGTTGCCACTGGCTCAGGAGGGCACAATACAACTGTATTGCATCGCCAGCGCCGCGCGTCTCAATCGTTGGAACTGCCGTGCGAAACCGCCCGTGTGGAATCCCGAATCACCAGTTCCGGGCTCATCTTCTGTTGCACGATATTCCAATCGCGCTTCTCGATCCCGGCTTTGATGCCTTCCATCACGACGTTGACGGCATACGTTCCCATGGCTTCGAGCGGTTGCCGCACGGTGGTCAAGGACGGCGCGCTCAACGCTGACAACGCAATGTCGTCAAAGCCAGTCACCGAACAGTGTTCCGGCACTTTTATTCCCGCCTTGGTCAGCGCGCGAATCGCTCCCAGCGCCGTCAAATCATCGAACGCCATCAGCGCCGTAAACTTTTTCTTTTTTTGCAGCAATTCTTCAGTCAGCCGGTGGCCGCCCTCAAATCCGGAATTGGGGTCAAACGAGTCAGGCAGTTGGAGCACCAGCGCCGGGTCGATCTCGATCCCCGCCGCGTGCGCGAATTTCTGTACGCCGCGCCACCGCGGGGCGCTATCGATGATCATCTTCGGCCCGCGAATGAACGCAATTTTGCGGTGCCCAAGCTGGTGCAAATGTTCGAGCGCCATTCGCCCGCCGATCTCGTTGTCCACCATCACCGAGCTGACCGTGTCGGCCGGCAGCTCCCAACCAATCGTCGCCGCGGGAATATTGCGCTTGCTCAAATCCGCAAGCAGATTGATGTCCACGACCAGCCAGTTGGCCACCACAATCAATCCTTCCACGTGGTGCTCCAGCAGCATTTCCAGATATCGCTCGAAACGATTCCGCTGGTTGTGCGCGTCGGCAAAAATCGGAACGTAGGACGATTGATACAGCGCATTCTCGATGCCGCGCAAGACAGGAGTGCAGAAAGGATCGGTGATATCGAAGAACATCAGACCAACGGTGTGGCTGCGCTTGCTCCGCAGAAACCGCGCCATCGCATTCGGCCGGTATCCAAGCTTTTTCGCGGCGTCTTCAATCCGTTTTTTTGTTGCGGGCGCGATGTACCGCGCCAGCGGCGCGTTATTCAAGACAATCGAGACCGTCGCGGGCGAGAAGCCGCTATCCTCTGCGACATCCCGCATCGTCACCGTCTGGTCCTTGCCGCTCGCGCGCTTCACCGGCGTGCCTCCGGTCTCCATCATTCTGCCAGACTCTCCCGATTTGTACGAAGTTATACGGCGCCAGCCGGCTCACTCAGCGGGCGCGTCAAACGACAGCGGCTCGCGGAATCCCTTCGTCTTCCAAATACCAAACGCGATTCCCGCGGCCATCCACGCCGTTCCGAGATATTTCGCCGGCGTGCTCAGCGTCCACCACAAACGCGCGCAAACGACAAACCCGACGACCGGCACAATAAAACTCCACACCGTCTTTTCCGCGCCCTTCCAAAAATAATGCACGAACGACGAGGCATTGACTCCCATGAACGCCAGCAGCGCGCCGTAATTCAGCAACTCGATGCCGCGCCCAAACGTCAGAAAAAAGGATCCGATCAGCACAATCGCGCCAATGAACAAAACGTTGTTCCGCGGAATCCCGTGTTTCGGATCAATCTGCCCAAAAAACGATTTCGGCAGCGCGTTACTCTTGCCCATTCCATAAAGCAACCGCGCCGCGCCGATCTGCGCTCCCATCCCGGAGCCGAAGTTCGCCACCAGCAGCGTCGCTCCAACAATGGTGAACATCGGCGCCCAGGCCCGTGCAGCCGCGAACACATACGCCTGGTCCTGGTTCGGAAAAGGCTGCGAAGCCGGCCACACGAGCTGCGCCACGTAAACTTCCGCAGCCGAGAGAATTCCCACCGCGAGGCAAGTCATCACCGTCGCCAGCATGATATTTCGCCGCGGATTTTCCGCTTCTTCGGAGAGCGTCGAAATCCCATCGAAGCCGATATAGGTGAGCACTGCGATGGACGTGCATCCGGACAGGTTGTCCCATGTAAACGTCTGAGGGTCGTAGAACGGCCGCGTAAAAAATCCTGGATCGCTGTGCGGGTGCCCGAAAATATACCGAATCGTCGTCACAAACACGACGACCACCACCGCGCTCATCCCAGCCGCCAGCCCCGCGTTCACCCGCGCGGAAGTCTTGATGCCCTGCAAATTCAGCAGCGTGAACACCACCGCAAAAAATATTTTCCAGCCCCACACCGGCAAACCCGGCGCGAATTCATGCGCCTGCCCCGCGCACCAGATCGTGCAAATCAGCGGGTTCACGATGTAATCCATCACCATGCTCCATCCGGTGATGTATCCGGCGGCAGGATGAATTTCCCGCGCCACGTACGTAAATGCGGAGCCCGCGCTGGGGTAAACGCGCGCCATTTTTCCGTAACTCACTGCCGTCGCCAGCATCGCCACCATGGCGATCAGGATCGCCGTGACCACATGACCCCGGCCGCGGTCGCTCAGCGCGCCAAATGCAGACATCGGCGCGACCGGCTGCAGCACGATGATGCCGTAGAGCAGCAAATCCCACAGCGTCAGCGTGCGCCGAAGGTGTGGCCCGCTGTTCGTGCCCGCTTCGTTGCTCAAGCGCTTCTCCTTTTCGCCGGCACATGCTTCTTTGCATCGAGCACCACGGCCCGCGTCAAATTTTTCGGCTCATCTGGATTCAGTCCCTTGCGCAAACCGACCGCCAGCC
The DNA here is from genome assembly GCA_963843265.1 of uncultured Acidobacteriota bacterium. GTDB lineage: Bacteria > Acidobacteriota > Terriglobia > Acidiferrales > UBA7541 > Acidiferrum. The sequence goes on from CAWJJR010000029.1 coordinate 22,849, forward strand.
CCAGCAACTGCGCGGGAATTGCGGTCACTGCCATGCGTGCAAATTCCGGTTCATCTAAGCCCAGCTCGACTACCAAATCATGCTCGCGCCGCAGGGCATCCTTCGCGCGATTCGTAACAATCATCGTTACCGCTCCCAATTCCTTAAGCTCCGCGGCGAGCAAAATCTCTTCATTGGCCGCAGCCTCCGACAACAAAAACGTAATCAGCGTCTCGCCGCTCGCAATCGACTTGGGCCCGTGGCGAAATTCCAGCGTTTGATACGCTTGCGCATAAGACGAAGACATCTCGGTCATTTTCAGCGCTGCTTCCTGCGCCAGCCAGTAATGCGCACCTTGCCCAAGAAAAACAAAATCGTCGAATTTCCTCTTCGCTCCAAACGCCCGAATCTTATCAGCATTGGCAGCGAGCCATCGCGTTGTCTTTTCTGGCAAGCCATCCAGCGCCGACAGCAGCGCCGCATCGCCCACGAACCTCACGCCCAGCCTCTCGAACAGCAGCAGGATGGACGTAAACGATCGCGTCATCACCATGCTCTTCTCATCGGCCCACGGCAGTGTCACTAGATGAGTGCACAAATCTCCAAGAGCGCTGCTTTCGCTGCAAGTCACGCCCAGCGTGCGAAAGTCTGCCCGCTTCTTCAGCATCTCGGCGGCTCGCAGAACCTCGGTGGTTTTCCCCGAGCGCGAAATGAACACGACCTGCCGCGCACCCGTGCACCGTAACACCTCGTCCGGCTCGAAAAGCAGCTCCGACGCTGGCACCGCCGTGCATGTCACTCGAAGCAACCTCGTCCACTGCGCCGCGATCGTCTGGGAAAGGTAGTAGCTCGATCCGCAAGCCACAAACAGCCAGGGTTCTCTAGAAGAAAAATTTCGGAATGACTCGAGAATCGCGCCGTTCGGATCAAATTGCCGAGCGGTTTCCAGCCACGTAGCCGGTTGCGACAGAATCTCCGCCAATGTTTGGTGCCCAGCGGCTCGCAGCGCGGGCCGTCCGTCGCGCGAAGATGGTGCGTTTTTTTTCGACACTCTTCGCATAAGCTTTTTCACGCGCGCCGCAAGTTCCTTTTGCCGGCCAGGCTTCTGCCCGGCAGCGACCAGCCATTCTATGGAGAGGAGCGAGGCCATCACCCGCAGTTTGCCTCACTCATTGAACCGTTTTAATCAACGCATTTTCTAGGAATCGCCGCGTTGGCGCAAGCCAAAACTTTGCCCCGTTTCGTTACCTTGCGAACAAATCTGGCTCGGTTTCTCCCCGCTTCGCGCCCGGTCACCTGTCCTTTCGTACAGTACGTAAGATTTCCACATGGAGTGCCTCTTCGTTAAAGCCTTCTCACTTTGGCGGCAACGCTCGCTTCGCACACGTAGTCTAATCAAGTAGCACCTCGTCCCGGTCGAGGGCCATCAGCATGGGCGAGGAAACTCGTATGAACGGTCGCAGTCCCACAAAGGTCGTGATTTGGCATGTCGTGGGATTCTCGTTCGCCTTCCTGGCAGCGTTCTGGCTCCGTCCCATCTCCCTCGCTCCCGATCCGGTTCTTCAAGGCTATCTACAAGTCATCAGCGCACTTTTGGCCTTTGTCTTTGCCGCTTTGGCCTTCGTCCGTTTCCAGGGCACACAGGATCGCATCGCGCTGATTCTCGGCGGTGGCTTTCTACTTTCCGGCGCCGTTCTCTCGGCCTCCAGCGTGCTGTTCTTTCAGTTTCTGCAAGTTACTCCGGTGCGGCCCACGTGGGCGCCGATTGCCTGGTGGCTCAGCCGCATGGTGCTGGCGCTTTTGCTTCTGGTTGCTCTGCTCGTGGAACGCTTCATTCCGCGGTCGCGGCACACCAAGGGAGAGATCGCCGGCGCGCTTTTGGCCGTCGTCGGCTTCACCTACCTCATCGCCGTCGCACTTCACCGCCTTCCGCCGGAAGTTTCCCGGCATCCGGGCGCTTTCATTCCCAGTCCTGACCAACTCTTACCGGGCGTGATTTTCTTCGCCGCAGTGATTTGGTATCGCCGCCGCCTTGATTCCGAAGATTCGGCCTTTGACCGCACCATCTACGCTGCTGCCTGGATGAACTTCGCCGCACAGCTCGCCGCTTGCCAGTCCGAGCGCCTGCTGGACGCGCCCTTTGTATTGGCTCAGGTGCTCACCGTCAGCAGCTACGCCCTCGCTCTCGGCGGCGCTCTCTACGACAATGCCAAGCTCTTTGAACAGGTCCGCCATCTTGCCGTCAGCGACCCGCTCACCGGCCTCGCCAATTATCGCCGGCTCCTCGATGTCCTCGAAAACGAGACCGAACGCACCAACCGCACCGGCAGGTCCTTCGCCGTTCTGCTGCTCGATCTCGACGGTCTGAAAAAAATCAACGACCGCTTCGGCCATCTGGTGGGCAGCCGCGCACTCTGCCGCCTTGCCGCCATTCTGCGCATTCATTGCCGCGCCATCGATACTGCCGCGCGCTATGGTGGGGATGAGTTTGCCCTTGTTTTGCCGGAATCGCAGGACGCGGAGGCGCAGCACGTGGCGAATCGCATTCGCATAGTTATGGCAGAAGATGACGAAGAACCTCGGCTTTCCGCAAGCATCGGGATCTCGATTTATCGCGGGGAAGGCGAACGAATTGAAAAACTTCTTTCCGAGGCGGACCGGGATCTCTACGCAGAGAAATCGCGGCGAGTAAAGCGCGGCATCGCCGCGTTTCACGCCCGCCGCCGCGCGCCGAAGAATTAATTCCCATCGGAGCGCTGGACACCGAAGTTTCCGATTCTACACAGCGGGCCGCTGACTAGAAGCTATTGCACTTATCTTCAGTCCGAAAGAAGCGCTCCACGACGTACACGATGGTGATTTCTCAACGATCTGGAATCCTTATCTATAGTTGATTCCACAACGTATCTATAGTTGTTGATTCCACAACGTGAATCTGTTGGCCCTGGCGCCGTGGAGCGTAGCGGAACGGCGCCAGGGCCAACTGAGCGCTTACCTCTGGAGGATCAATGATCAAAGTTCAAAGAATTATCGTGCCCGATACAAGAGAGCGTAGTTGGGTGTTGTTCGACGCTGAACAGCGGCCACTCGTCGCTCCGAACCAATATCTCTCATATCTGCATTGCCTGGGACGATCCCCGAACACTGTTCGAGCCTATGCCCACCATCTACAAGCGTTTTTGAAGTTCTTGTCTGAGGGTGCACAGGATTGGAAGGCCTTGACGTTGACCCAACTCGCGCAGTTCGTCGCCTGGTTACGTCAAACCCGCTCTCCAGGCGGCAAGTCACGAGCGGACTCAACGATCAACACTATTTTGGCGGCTGTGGGTTCCTTCTACGAATATCAAGACAGGTTGGGCATGGAGACAAACATCAGCCGGTCACGACGCTTCGGAGCGAAGAGTTCATACAAACCTTTTTTGCATCACATCAACAGGAGTCGCTCGCTGCGACATGCAGTAGTTCACGTGCGAGTAACTCGACGTCTTCCGCGCGTGTTCTCACCGCAAGAGGCCCAGGCGCTGATCAATGCATGTGCGCGTCGGCGCGACCGCCTTCTTGTAAGTCTGCTGTACGAGAGCGGGATGCGCATCGGTCAGGCACTCGGGCTACGCCACGCCGACATCCGATCCTTCGATGGGGAGATCGATATCGTGCCTCGCTTAAACAGCAACGGGGCGCTCGCCAAATCGCGGTCTCCTTATACGGTTCACGTTTCGAAAGAGCTGATGGCGCTCTACGCAGACTATCTCGTACACGAATACAAAGACGTTTTGCACGACTACGTTTTCGTGAACTGGTGGGGTGGCCGCATCGGGGTGCCGATGACCTACTCCACGGTGATCGATCTATTCCGCAAACTGAGCGGCAGGACAGGCCTGCAAGCGACGCCGCACATGTTCCGCCACACGCACGCGACGGATCTGCTGCGAGCGGGATGGGATGCCGCGTATGTGCAGCGGCGTCTGGGGCACGCGCAAATCCAAACCACAGTAAACACATACGGGCATCTCTCGGCCGAAGACATGGGAGACATATTCGCCCGTTATCAAAAGGAGCGTGCGAGGTGAGGACCACTGCCTGGAGACGTGCGAAACAACAACGCTTGCTTACTGAACTGCAAGGGTTCTGGAGTGAAGACATCTGGGACATGCGCCAAAGCCCAGTGCGAACTGGACTGAGCCCGCTTGCGCGGCAGCGGTATCTGTATTTCGAGTGCAAATCTCAGAGCATCAATGGCGAACTAAAGTACGCCTGCTGGAAGAAGTTTTCTGACGGAGGTTGGAGGACCACATCAGAGTCGACCAAGGTACACCTCATGATCAAATGGCTTAATACCCTGAATCCTCCTCCCGATTCTTTCATGAACCGAAGCTTCGAAAGCTGGCGGGAGAAATATAGGAGCTATCTGAAAAGCCGCGGCATGTACAGCCAAGGAACTACAGCGCGCGTGGACGGGCAGCAACGCCAGCGCGTGACTCCGCGAGACAGTGCTTACATCAGCACGCTTCGACAAGTCTTCCTAATCCTTGCGAGGGCTTACGACGACCGTCCAGAACATGAGAAAGATGTCTGGGATCTTCGGCGACTGTCGATTCCAGTCAGTCTTTCGCTGTCCAATACCACTCTCAATTTCCTCCTGATCCGTCAACGCTGGCTGCGGAAGGCCGTCAAAGCCTATCTTCGGTACTGCTTGGCGATCTATGCGGAGGGCACATGTCGCACGCGATTGCAATCACTGACACGCTTCTCAGAATTCCTGGTGCAGGAGCGGCCAAAAGCCACAGCCAAAGCCATCACGCGTAAGCTGTTGGTGGAATATCTGGGCTACCTCCCCAAACGGGTTGGCATCGCTGTACGCAAAACCGATGTCATCAATGTTCGAACCTTCCTGGAAATAGCAGCACGCGAGCGGTGGCTGCCCATCGGACCAGAGCGAATGATTTACGACGAAGAAGTGCCGCAGCCGCCCAAGCCGCAGCCTCGGTACATTCCTTCGGCGGTCCTGGACCAACTAAACAGACACATCGGCAACCTAAAGGCTCCGTGGATGCAGATAGTCCTCATTTTTCAGGAATGCGGGATGCGCATCGGCGAACTGCTGCAACTGCCGTTGGACTGCCTGACGCAAGATGCGCGAGGTACGCATTATCTGCGGTTCATGCAAGGCAAGATGAAGCGAGAACACACGATCCCGGTGTCTCAGGAGATCGCGCGGGTCGTACAAGAACAACAGCAGGTTGTAAGGGGCCGACCACAATCATCCACCTTGCTGTTCCCTAATCCGAGAGGGAAGGTATTTAAGCAGTACACCTTCGCGCAATCTATCAATCGCTTAGCCTACAAGCATGAAATACGAGATGCGAATGGTAAGCTCTTCCGCTTTCAATCCCATCAGTTCCGCCACACGGTCGGAACGCGCATGATTAATCTGGGTGTGCCCCACCACATCATCCAACGCTACCTCGGCCATCTAGGGCCGGAGATGACAAGTCGTTATGCGCACATCCATGACGCCACAATGAAAGAGAAACTGTCAGAGTACCTGCAAGGGACGTTGGTCGATGTCACTGGAAGAACGGTACCGGAAAATGGACCGTTGGACACTGGCGATCTCCAGTGGTTCACCCGCAACGTTCTCGCTCAAGCACTCACAAATGGTTACTGTGCCATACCTATTGTCGCAGGTCCGTGTCCTCATCCGAACGCTTGCCTGAACTGCGCTCACTTTCGCACTGATGCGAGCTTCCTTGAAATCCACAAGGCAGAACTCCGAGAGACAGAGCGGGTGATCGGCAAAGCAAAGACGAATGGATGGTCGAGGCAAATCGAAATGAACGAACAGAAGCGAGACAACCTCTTTAACATCATTAACTCACTGGAGCGAGCACATGCGTAGAAATATAGCTGGCCTCAAACGGAGTGCACAACTACGCAGCGAGCAGGCAATGGAGCGCGCTCTAGCAGCGTTGCTGCGGATGGATGCTTCTGACCGGGACATCAACTTCCAGACTGTGGCTGCTGAAGCAAGGGTCTCGACGGCGTGGCTGTATGGCCAGGAGGAGTTGCGTGTTCGCATCATGCGCTCACGTAGGACTACGAGTCACAGCGCTGTCCCTCCCGTGTCAGCCGCGCAGGATCGTGAACGCTTGTCCAGACAGAATGTCGTGGCAACGCTACGGCTGCGGATCAAGACTCTTGAGGAGAAGAACCGCGAACTGACCGAACTGCTGGAGCGTGCGTATGGGCTAATTGCCAAGACCTGAGTCCGCACTTGGAATATGACTTCTGAATCGCCCCTCGTAGGGGCTAACCCTTAGTGCGCCGAGGCGTTAAGCACGGAGGCTAGTTCCTCTTTGGGCTTGGGACGTTTACCGGCTAACAATTCCTGTAACAATCCTTCGTGCCGGAAGGATTTGGGCCACTGATCAATGGCAAAGGAACGATTACCCAGGCGCCAAGTCGCCAACCCGTTTCCTGATGGGGTGCCATCGAACAGTCCTTCGGGAGTGATCACCAACCAGCGGCCATCGCTCGCGCGCAAAATCCGAGCCACAAGCGAGCGGGACGCCGCGTCCCAGACCAAGATCACGCCCTTATCTCCCCCACACACGATCGTGCTTCCATCTGCGGAAAAGGCAACTGCCAAGCAATCTTCGTCGTGTGCTTCCAGTTCACGGGAAGTTAGAGACTGGGAGTCCCATACGCGAGGCGTTGCTCCAGACTGGGCGGAAGCGAGGTGCTTTCCATCGGGACTGTACGCGAATGCGCGGACAGTGGTTGCCAGGGATTCCCGCTTTATTTCTGCACCCGTGGACGCATCCAGCAGCAAGACAGGTCCTTGTTCCTCAGCAACCAAGAGCGACTTCCCATCGGGAGTATAGCGGAGCGCGGCAACCGCGGGGTCTTGATAGTTCTCACCGAACTTGCGGTATTGCTGTGCCGGCGACTCAGCGTGCCCCGCGGCTTCGCCCGCTGGGTCTAGCTTTGGTTCGAACTTTGCGTCTAGCTTGTGATTGACTATGTCCCAGGAACGCAAAGTTTGTTCGTTGGCCGTGATAACGTGTTGTCCATCGGGGCTTTGTGTCAGCAGTAGGGCATTTCCTCGGCCGACACGTAGCTCATCTGCGGTGAGACCCGTTTGGGGATCCACAATCATCAACAACCGTGCGTAACTGGCGCTCTCTTGCTCTTCATCCGATTCCGGGCTTGAGGAGTTCCGTCGCAATGGAACTAAGGCACCGGTCACTATTTGCTTCCCATTTGCACTGAAAGATACGTTCGGCCCGTAGGCAGCGACGGAGGTTCCCTCCTGCGCCTTTACTTTTATTTCCCGCTTTTGCGTCACGTCCCAGAGGAGCAAATCGCCGCCAATGGAGTAAGTGTTGACCCCATTGTGCATGTTGGTTTCTGTTGCTAGCTCCTGGCCGGAAGCGGCAAGCTTTGTGGAATCAGGGCTGAAGCTGATTTCGTCTATTTCGAAGGTTTTCTTCGGAAGGACCTCGGGAGCTCCCCCACGGAGTGGCCACATCTCAATTACGGTTCTTGGCTCTGTTTGCGTGGAAGAATATTCGCCGTCTTGGAGTGCAACCGCCAGGCGCTGACTGTCAGGGCTGGCAGCCAACGCGCTGATTGGTCGAAACGGCGTTCCACCGATCTCGTACACTTCACGCAAAGCTTGAACGTCCCACACGTGCAGTTTGAAATCTACGCCTGCAAGCCGCTTGCTGTCCGGGCTGAAAGCGAGTTCGTGAATGCCGTACACCTGCTTGTAGCTTTCGGAAAAAATCTCCTTCCAAGTCCCGGTCTCGAAAATGTGGACGGTGTCCCCATCTCCCGACGCGGCGAAGTACTTGCCATCAGGGCTGAATGTTTCCGCATCAGCTGTCCAGGACTTCGCATCAAGCGTGGCCACTAATCTCAATGTGGACAAGTCCCACACTTCGAGCCCGTAACCCTGATATTTCAAGGCGAGGTATTTCCCGTCGGCGCTCAGAGCAAGGTCCCCAGGATTCAGAAAAGTCCCGGGAAGCGTTGCAATCTTGCGGTTGGAAGGAACCTCGTAAATCTCAATCGCGGCCTTGTCCCTTGGATCGGTGATGCCTGCGCCAACCAATCCGTTATCACTAATGGTCTGGGCTGGCCCGAAGTAGCTTGTGAATTGTCGCGCTGTGACTTCGTCCTTGGCGAACTGCCAGGCAACCACTTCGTTCGGTGCCCAGGGAGAGTTCGGATTGTGAGCGACGCCATCCTCCCCGACTGTCCAGCTGCCTTCTCCAGCCGGTTTTCCGCTAGCCACTTCCCAAATCGCGGGCGGAACCGGGAGTGGTTTCCCGCTCCAAGTGCCGCCGTTCATGATGTCGCGGTTCGATTTTCCGCTCGACGCGATATATTTACCGTCAGGACTGAAGGCCAGCCCTCCGCGCCCGACGCGCACCGCATGGGTGAGGATTCCACCTGTGGGGAGCTTTTGCGTAATCGAGGCTGACACGGGAGGAAACTCGCGTACCTTCACCCCCGTCGCGGCATCCCACAATATCACCGGCCCATGCTCGGAGCTTGAGGCCAGCCATTTACCATCTGGGCTGAACGCCAGTCGGCAATAACCCTCAGTGCTACCGGTTTGCAAAACCAGTACAGCTTTTTCAACGCTAGGCGTCTGGGCGTAGGCTTGCACAGCGGTCAGGAACAGCAGTACCGCCACCCAAGGCAGGCTGGCGAATCCCATGCCAAGAAATTCCCTCTTCCGAGCACACAATCGCATTGAGCCTCCCAGCCCTGGACAGAAGCAAGAATTACCGTTCTTCCAATCATGCGCGCAATGGTTCAAACAAAATTCTACTGTGGGCGGCCGCATGCCTCCTCACAAACAGGAGACTTCGCGCCTTTCTGGTAACGTGCCGGATCGGAAGAAGGATGCGTCGCTCTTCGCCGGTTCTGTGCGAACCGAAGTCACTGACAATCCGCAAATGCTTGATTCTTGGCAGCAGGCGTAATTGTGCCTTCGCCGAGGACAAGTTCAAAATCTCGGCACGTCGTTTACATGTGGACGACGTGCCGAGCTACATTTCAACAAAGAAAACTCTTGCGAACTATAGATAATTCCACAACCCTCCGTAAGACGATCATGAAGCAGGCGATAAGAAAGAACGCGCGATAGATCGTGAGCGAGCGGTCGTAGCGCACCACCAGGCGGCGGAAGTTTCCGAGCCAGGCATTGGTGCGTTCGACGATCCAGCGACGTCGGTACCGCCGCAGCGCTCGACCATCTTGTGTCGCCGCTTTCTTGCGGCTGGAGCGATGCGGCGCGATCAGTTCGATTCCGCGCTGTGCCAGCCGCTCGCGCAACGGATCGCTGTCGTAGGCTTTGTCGGCGATCACGCGCAGCGGTTTCTGCCGAGGACGCCCTGCACGATGACACCGACCTACGCGGATCGTCGCGAGCGTTGTTTCCGCGAGCCGAACTTCCGCTGGGGATGCAGAGTGAAGGTACTCTCCCAAAGGAAGACCGCGGCCGTCGACCACCACCATCCACTTCGTCCCCTTGCCCCGCTTGGTTTTTCCCACTCCGCAGCCCCTTTTTTCGCGGGAGCAAAGCTCCCGTCCAAGAACGATTCGCTCCACTTTAACTGCTGGCGTTCGTTCAATTCGCTTAGAAACGCGCGCCAGACTTTCATCCAGACGCCCTGCTCCTCCCAGTCCCGCAGCCGCCGCCAGCAGGTCGAGGGATGCGGATACTCCTCGGGCAAGTCCTGCCAGCGGGCCCCACTCCGCAGAATCCAGAGAAGCCCTTCCAGCACGCGACGGTTCTCGATCCACGGACGGCCACCCTTGCAGTGCTTGCGCGGTTTGGGAAGCAAGGGAGCGATTTTCTTCCACTGCACTTCCGTCAGCAACGGACCCGACCGGGCCATCGGCCCTCCTTCGGCGCTGCTGACTCTGCTTATCTCTCATCCGTGAAAACTCAACTACCTTCTTTTCATGAGCCTGTACTAGGTTATGCAACAGCTTCTAATAAACGGCGCGCCGCTGCACCGTTTGCTTCGTCGCGAGGGAAAATCGCGGCTCCGGGGCGGCTTTATCCAAAACTTGGCGTGAGACGTATTCGCCGACCGCGGGCCCATGCTTGAAACCGTGGCCTGATCCGCCCCCGACAAACCACACGTTTTCCATTTCCGGATGCCGATCGATCAGAAAATCACCGTTCGAGGTGTTTTCATACTGGCACACGCGCGTTTCGACCACGGGCGCATCGCGCAAAGCTGGAAAACGGCGGGCTACATATTTCTGCACTACAGCCGCTTCGGCGGCCGTTGGCAAGCGCGATTGCGTATCGGGATCGACGCGCTCTCCGTGATGGTCCAGCGCAATCTTCAATCCGCGGCCCTCGATGTCCGGCATTCCGTAATACTCATCCTCCTGAAAAAGCCACGTCGGCAAAGCCGGCGGGGCGAATCGCTCGTCGCCCGGTGGCACACCGAAAAAGAAAACTTCCTGCCGGCTGGGAAAAATTCTCGGTCCAAGAATTTCCGGAAAGACTCTTCCGAGCCACGAGCCGCACGCAAAAACGAATTGACTCGCGGCGATCGATTCGCCGTTGCCGCATTTCACGCTATTCAATCGCCCAGCTCCGCGCGGCGTCTCGACCAGCGCAATGCGAAATTCGGCTCCTTGCTTCACGGCGTCCTCGACGACCGCCGCCACCGCCCTCCGCGCCAGCAGCACTCCACTTTTCGGCTCCAGGAATCCACGCGTGACGCGTTCAAACGAAATTTGCGGATAACGCCGTTCGAGCCCCGCACGATCCATCTCTTCAAATGGCACTTCGCATAGCTTTAGCGTGGCCATGGTCTGGCGCACTCGCGAGTCGTCTGCTCCCGCGAGCCAGAGCACGCCCGTTTCGTGAAAAAGCCGCTGCCCCGTCGCAAGGCAAAAACTTTTCCATTGCGCCAGCGATCGCTGCGATGATCGCGTGTAAATCTCATCCGTCCCATAGCCCATTCGAATGATGCGCGTCTCTCCGCCGGAGCTGGCGCGCGCGTTGGACGGTCCATACGCGTCCAGAAGCACGACGCGCTGGCCGCGCCCCGCCAGGTGCCACGCCGTCCAAGCGCCAAACACTCCCGCTCCGATGATGGCTACATCAAACGTTTTCGTCGTGCTCATTGCCTTTGCATCCTATCTCATCTTTTCCCTGCGCGATAACTTCTGCACCTTTGCGGGAGCCCCTATCAGGAAGGAGGAATCCAACTAGCGTCTGTAGTTTCCACAGTCACCAGTGGTACCATGCAGCGTTTGGTTTGGTCATTCCTGGAGGTTCGTGTGAGATTGCTTCGCCAGCCGGTCTCTCTTCTGCTTGCTCTCTGTGCACTATTCTTTACGGCTTCGATTGCCGCGAAGGCCCAGCAAATTGATCCCAAGACTTACGACGGGATGAAGTGGCGGCTCATTGGCCCCTTTCGCGGCGGCCGAGTACTCACGGTAACAGGCGTGCCAAGCCAGCCCAATACGTATTATTTTGGCGCGGTTGGAGGCGGCGTTTGGAAAACGACCGACGGCGGCAATTCGTGGGATCCGCTCTTTGATAAGGAGCCCATATCTTCGATTGGCGCGCTGGCCGTTGCGGACTCCGATCCCAACGTGATCTATGTGGGCACCGGTGAAGCTTGCATCCGCGGGAATATCTCATTCGGCGATGGCGTTTATAAATCGAGCGATGCGGGAAAGACTTGGACGAATGTCGGCCTTAAGGATACGCGCCACATTGGCGCGGTTATTATTCACCCCACGAATCCCGATATCGTGTACGTCGCCGCGCTGGGGCACGCTTATGGCCACAATACCGAGCGCGGCATCTTCCGCACTCGCGACGGCGGAAAGACTTGGGAAAAAGTTCTTTATCTCGATGACCGCACCGGCGGCATCGACGTGGTTTTCGATCCGCACAATCCGCACGTTCTCTTTGCGGCGATGTGGGAGGGCTGGCGCACACCGTGGACCTTGAACAGCGGCGGCGGGAAGGATGGTCTCTATCGTTCGAGCGATGACGGGACCACCTGGAAACGCATCGAAGGCCACGGCATGCCGGAAGGAACGCTCGGGCGCATCGCCGTCGCGGTTTCTGGCGCGGATCCAAATGTTGTTTATGCGCTTATCGAAGCGAAAAAGGGTGGCCTGTATCGCAGCGAAGATGGGGGTGAGAACTGGTCTTTTGTCACGGACGACCACCGCTTCACGCAGCGCGCGTGGTATTTCACGCATATCTGGGCCGATCCGAAAAACGCGGAAGGCGTCTACATCGCCAACACCGGTCTCTACGGATCAACCGACGGCGGCAAATCCTTTGAACGCATCAATTCGCCTCACGGCGACAATCACGCGCTGTGGATCGATCCCAACAATCCGAATCGGATGATCAATGGCAACGACGGCGGCGCCACCATCAGCGTGGATGGCGGCAAAAATTGGACCACGCAAAACAATCAGCCGACTGCGCAGTTCTATCACGTCGCCGCGGACAATGATTTTCAGTTCCGCGTGTATGGCTCGCAGCAGGACAACTCTTCCATTGGAATCCGTACGCGCAGCGATCATGGGGCAATCCTGGAAAGCGACTGGGACGCCGTCGGCGGCGGCGAAAGCGGCTACATCGTGCCCGATCCGCGTGATTCGAACATTGTTTATGCCGATGACGAAGGACCGATCTTGACGCGCTTCGATCGGCGCACCGGGCAAGCGCAAAGCATCGAAGAGTGGCCTGAAGATCCCAATGGCTATGCGGCCGCCACGCGAAAATACCGCTACACCTGGACGATGCCGATCGTAATTTCATCGCACAATCCTGATGTGATTTATCACACGGCGCAGTACGTTTTTCGCTCGACGGATGCTGGGCGCACTTGGGCCACGATCAGCCCTGATCTGACGCGCAACGATAAATCGAAGCAGCAGGATTCCGGCGGCCCGCTGACGAAGGATCAGTACACCGTCGAATACTACGACGTCATTTTTAGTTTGGCGGAATCGCCGATGCAGGCGGGCGAACTCTGGGCGGGCACCGATGACGGGCTTGTTCAATTGACGCGCGATGACGGGAAGAGCTGGGCGAATGTCACGCCAAAAGAAATGCCCGAATGGGCGATGGTCAGCCTGATTGAAGCTTCGCCTTTTGATGCGGGCACGGCTTACGTCGCTGTCGATGGGCACAAACTGGACAATTTCAAACCGTACGTTTTCAAAACCACCGACTTTGGAAAATCGTGGACAAAAATCACGACAGGTCTGCCCGACGATTCCTACGTGCACGCCGTTCGCGAAGATCCCAAACGCAAAGGTCTGCTTTATGCGGGGACGGAAACGGGCATTTGGGTTTCGTTCAATGACGGCGGAAACTGGCAGAAGCTGCAGCTCAATCTTCCGCCCACGCCGATCCACGATTTGATTATTCACGACGATGCGCTGATTGTCGCAACGCACGGACGCTCCTTCTGGGCGCTCGACAGCCTCGGGGCACTCCGCCAAGCCAGTGCCTTGATCGCCGCGGAAGACGCGCATCTCTTCACTCCGGATACCGCCTTTCGCACGCGCGAGGGCCATGTGAATCGCCGCCGCTATCCGATCGGCGAAAATCCGCCCTCTGGCGCTGTTTTGTATTACTACCTGAAAGAAGCGCCGAAAGATCCGGTCAAGTTGGAATTGCTCGACGCTGATGGCAAGCTTATCCGCTCTTTCACGAGCGCGGAGAAGAAAACCGACACTGGGCCTGACGAAGGCGAGCGCGATATTCCTCCCGAGAGCATTCCTGCGAAGGCAGGGCTGAATCTTTTTGTCTGGGATTTGCGTTACGAGACGCCGAAGAAAGTTCCGGGCTTGATTTATGACGCCGGTGAGCCGGTTGGGCCGCTCGCGTTGCCCGGCAAGTATCAAGTGCGCTTGACGGTCGCGGGAAAATCGCAAACGGCGCAATTTGAAGTGAAAATGGATCCTCGCGTCCAGACGTCGCCCGAGGATTTGCGCAAGCAATTTGATCTTATGCTCAAAATGAGCGAACGCCAGGACCTAATGAACAAGACCGTCATTGCCATCCGCGATTTGCGCGCGCAGTTGCTGGCTTTCGAGAAGCGCATGGGCTCCGGCGCTGAAGTAAAGGCTCTTGCGACGGAATCCGCGGATTTGCGCAAGAAAATCAGCGCGATCGAAGAGGAGCTGGTGCAGGTAAATTCCAAATCGAGCGAAGACCAGGCCAACTACCCGACGAAGCTCAACAGCGAGTTGGGGCATTTGCAAAGTCTCGTCGACAGCGCCGATACCGCGCCCACGCCCGCGGAAGACGCCGTCTTCGTCGAACTCGATCAGCGCCTCGAAACGCAACTAACGGCGTGGCGCGAAGTCCTCGCCAAGGATCTTCCGGCTCTTAACGAAGCGATGCACAAAGACAAGATCCCAGCCGTTGCGCCAGCGGCGACGCCCAGCCGCTAACTGGCCCCGGACGGGCACGGCACGCCGTGCCCGTCCGGGGAACATTCTCGACCGTCCATCCTCGTTTTTTCTGGATTGGTATTTCGGAAGAACAATTCCGCCGAACAACTAATCAACGCCCGAACGCACTCCCAATCGTTTTGCCCCAATGTGAAAGATGATTGAGCGACGCCGTATCCGTCGCATCCAGATGCAACGGCGTCACGGACACTGCTCCGTCAAAAATCGCCGCATAATCTGTGTCCGGCTCGACGCCCTTGTCGATCCTCTGCTCATACAGCCAGAAATAAATTCGCCCGCGCGGGTCTTTGCCTTCTGTTAGTTGGTTCCGCGTAATCTTCTTCGATTGCCGCGTGAATTTCACGCCGCCTTCCCACGGCTCCGGCACGTTCACGTTGAGCAGCACCTGGTCCGGCAATCCTTCCTTCAAAATTAATTCCGCCGCCGCACGCGCCACACGCGCCGCCGGTTCAAAGCTCGCCTCCGGCGACTTCGAGCACAGCGACATCGCCAGCGCCGGCATGTGATGCAGCGCCGCTTCCCGCGCCGCTCCGACCGTCCCCGAGTAGTACGCGTTCTCTCCCAGATTCGCCCCGTGATTGATCCCGGAAATCACCAGGTCCACTTTTTCCGTCAGCAATTTGTGGAGCGCTACAATCACGCAATCCGCCGGCGTCCCATCCACCGCCCACTCGCGCTCCCCCACCGGATTGCAAACGATTGGCTGCCGCAGCGTCAGGGATTGTGCCTTCCCGCTCTGCTCGCTGCTAGGTGCCACGATGCTCACGTCGGCAAACCCCGCAAACGCCGCCGCCAGCACGCACAGTCCTTCCGCCTGAATCCCATCATCATTGGTCAATAGTATGTGTGGCATGAATCTTTTCTGGCGGGGAAAGGGAAAATGGTCGGGACGACTGGATTTGAACCAGCGACCTCACCCACCCCAAGGGTGCGCGATACCAGGCTTCGCTACGTCCCGACCGACCACATGCGAAGTGGGCTTTACTGCATTCTCAGGCTATCACTTGCGTTCGAGAAGCGTCAAGAAAGCGCGCAGAGTATCTCGCAAGTCCAGCAACATCTTCCGGCTCAAAAGCTGCGCCGCGCCGCCCGCCGCAGAGCCGTCCGCCGCGCCGCCTGCGCTAGCCGCGCCTTCGCTCTCGCCTGTGCCATTCTGTTCGCGCAAATGCCGCCGCGCGCCGGCAATCGTGAATCCTTCGTCGTAGAGCAGCCGCTTGATCCGCAGCACCATCTCTACGTCTTCCTGACGATACAGCCGGTGCCCGCTCGCGCTCTTCACCGGCTCGAGCATCGGAAATTCCGTCTCCCAGTAGCGCAAAACGAACGGCTTTAGGCTCGTCAGCCGGCTGACTTCGCCGATGCGATAGAAGTCCTTTTCAATCGTGGGTTGCGTCGCGGTAGCGGTGCTCGGCATAGCGAGTTCCTATCGGAGGGGGACGCGGCTATCGTAGCAGTTTCCAGCATTTTCCTGTAGGGGCACGGCATGCCGTGCCCTGTGTTCGCCGGTGGCCATTGCCGCCGCGCCGCCGTCATTCTTCGTCTTTGTTTTTCCGTGGTCGCGGTTCCCGTTTTCGCAACCGCTGCACAAATCTCACCGGCGCTCCAAGAAACTCATACTTTCTCCGCAGCTGATTCTCCAAAAACCGTTCGTAGCTAAAATGCATCGGCTCTTTTTGATTCGTAAAAATCAAAAACGTCGGCGGCGCCGTCTTCGCTTGCGTGATGTAATAGATCCGCACCGGCCGCGCTTTCGGCGTGGTCCCGCGCTGCAAATCCACGTCCTCCTTCAACCAGCGATTTAATTCCGGCGTAGGAATGTGCTTTCGCCGCGCCGCCGCCACCTGGTCGATCAACGGAAAGAGTTTCCCCGCGCGCTCCCCGGTCTTCGCGGAAAGAAATACAATCGGCGCGTAGCTCAAGAACTTCAGCTTTCCTCGAATCATTTTCTCGTAATCGAAGGCCAGCCTCTCCGGGTTGAAATCCTCCGGCCGGTGCCGTTCCCCGGCAGGCCGCCTGGACTTGCCCTTCGCGCTATCCGCGTCTCGTGAAGCCGCATTCCGCGCCGCCACAACGGCCAAATCCCATTTGTTAATTACAATGATTACCGACCGGCCGGACTCCTCGGCGTAACTCGCAATCTGCGCGTCGCCCTGCGTCACTCCCTGCTCGCCGTCCACCACAAGCAGCGCGACATCGCACCGCTCGAGCCCCCGCCGCGCCATCACCACGCTCAATTTTTCCGCGACAAGGGTCGTTTTCGCTTTGCGCCGAATCCCCGCCGTATCCACGAACCGATAGGTATGGCCCTCGTGTTCCACTTCCGTATCCACGTTGTCCATCGTGGTTCCTGGAATCGGCGAAACAATCGAGCGGTCCTCTCCCGCCATGCGATTCAGAAGCGTGGACTTGCCCACGTTCGGCCGCCCGATGATGGCCACCTCGACGGCGTCCTCCTTCGCCAGTTCCTCCTCTGATTCAACGGCATCCACCTCCGCCAGCGCCGCGTCCAGCAAATCGTCCACTCCCGTCCCGTGCTCCGCGGCAATCGGAAACACCGGCACACCCAGCGAATGAAAGACCGCCGCGTTCACTTCCTGCGAAACCGCATCCACTTTGTTTACAGCTACTACAAAAGGCTTTCCCGTAGTGCGCAAGAGCCGCGCCAACTCTTGATCCAGCGGTGTGACGCCCGCTTGACTGTCCACCACAAGCACCAGCAACGCGGCCTTCTTAATCGCCACATGCGCCTGCCGCAAAATTTCTGTCGGGATCAACGCCTTGTCGTCCGGAACGATCCCGCCCGTGTCAACAATTTCAAGCGCCTTGCCGCGCCACTCCGCCTTGCCATAAATTCGGTCGCGCGTAATCCCCGGCTCGTTCGTTACAATCGAGCGTCGTGTCCCCGTCAGCCGGTTGAACAGCGTGGATTTGCCCACATTCGGCCGCCCGAGAATCACCAGCGATGGAAGTATTTGGGTCATTTAAGTGAGGCGCAAGCGGAAGGAGCAAGACCGCAACAGCGCTGCAATCTTCAACTCTACAGTATCCAGTCTGATTTCGCTTATTCTGGACGCACATCCAGGCGCGCAACCGAGTGTCACCAATCCTTCTGAACGAGCGCAAGCAAGTACAGAGCGGAATGTTATTCCAGGTTGGATTCGCCGACAGAGAAATACGTGCAGTCAGGATGTTGAAACACCAGCGCGCTCACGCTGGCTTCCGGGTCCATCATGAAGCCCTCCGTCAATTGCACGCCAATTTCTTCCGGCCGCAGCAGCTTCCACATCCCCGCCTGGTCATCTAGATTCGGGCACGCCGGATAGCCAAAGCTGTATCTCTTTCCGCGATAGCGCGATGTGAATCGCTGAGCCATGGTCATCTCCGGCGGGTCGGGGAAGCCCCAATCCTCGCGGATGCGCCGGTGCAGCCATTCCGCGCACGCTTCCGCCGATTCAATCGCCAGCGCCTGCATGCCGTGCGATTTGAAGTAGTAGCCGTCGTTCTTTGCTTTTTCAGAACGCTCGCGCACTCCTTCGCCTGCCGTTACCACAAAAAGCGCGATGTGATCGCGCTTTCCATCCTGCGGAGGCAGCACATAGTCGCTCAAGCACAAGAAGTCGCCCACGCGTTGTCTTGGAAACCGGAACGTATGCATCGGCTCCGCAGCGCCCGGTGCAAACAGATGTATCGCCTCGCCTTCCGCCTCCGCTTCAAAGAATTGCCAAACGGCGCGCGGCTTCATGAACTCCGCGGCTTCGCGCTTCACTTCCTCCATGCTTTCGAAAAGTTCGACGGCCTTGGCGTCGCGCTCCGCAAAGCGCTTCTCAAAATCTCCGCGGAACCCCATGTGCCGTCCGTACAACATGAACGGATTGATGTAGCTCCACACTTCGTTTAAATCCGGCACGAGGCGAGCTCTTCGATCCAGATACGCCACCTTCGGAATCGGCAAATCCGTCCGCACCTTCGGGGACCGCGTAATCTTCGGTATCTCCGCAACTTTGACCGTGGTCGATACGGCAAATCCATTTCCCGACGCCGCGTGCTCTAGCAGAACCTGCTCCCGCGTCGCCGGATCCATCAGCTGATTCATCAACCGCAGCCCAGTCATCGCATCTTTCGCGTAGCACACCGCTTTGCCATAGCTCGGCGCAATCTTCGTCTGCGTAAATCTCGCCGACAGCGCCGCTCCACCCACCAGGAGCGGGACCTCAATCCCTGCTCCCCGCAAATCGCTCGCTGTAATCACCATTTGCTGCGCGCTTTTCACCAGCAGCCCCGAAAGTCCGATCGCATCCGGATGATGTTGCAGATAAGCTTTGATCAATTCTTCCGGCGGCACTTTGATGCCGAGATTTACCACGTCATACCCGTTGTTTTTCAAAATAATCTCAACAAGATTTTTCCCGATGTCGTGCACATCGCCCTTCACCGTCGCCAGCACAATCTTTCCGCGCTTCGCCGTATCCGCCTTCTCCATAAATTGTTCGAGATGATTCACCGAAGCCTTCATAGCCTCCGCCGATTGCAGCACTTCGGCCACGATCAATTCATTCGCATTAAACAGCCGCCCGACTTCCGCCATCCCGGCCATCAGTGGACCGTTGATGATGTCCAGCGGCGCGGTCCCTTCGGCACGTTTCCGCTCCAGATCGGCGATCAATCCGTCGCGCGTCCCTTCGATGATGTAATTCGCCAGCCGCTCGTCCAGCGGCAAATCCGCTGCGCGTTTTTTCTCTTTCTTTGTCGCTGTCCGGAAATATTCCGCGATCGCCGCGATGTGATACTGATTCACCGCTGCGCGCTGCTCTTTCTTCTGCTCGCGCCAATCCGCGGGAACGTCGCGCAGCAATTCGGACTGCGAATGATCGGCAGGCACGTCCTTAGGCGGATGCGAGAACAGGAGGTTTTCGGCCAAGTCGCGCTCGTGCTGTGGAATCGAAGCGAACCGTTCCAATTTCTCCGTGTTCACAATCGCCAGGTCCAGTCCCGCTTTCGTGCAGTAGTACAGAAAAACCGAATTCACGACTTCGCGTGCGCCGGCCGGCAATCCGAACGAAACATTAGAAATTCCCAAAATCGTCCGCGCATCCGGCAGAGCCTGCTTGATCAGCCGGATTCCCTCTATCGTCTCGACCGCGCCGCCAATATAGTTCTCATCTCCTGTCGCGCACGGAAACACCAGCGGATCGAAAATGATGTCTTCCGGCCCCAGCCCATATTTTTCTGTCAGCAGCACATAACTGCGCTTCGCTACAGAAAGTTTCCGCTCGCGCGTAAACGCCTGCGCCTGCAGCTTGTCCTCGTCGATGCATCCGACTACGACCGCTGCGCCAAAATCGTGCGCAATCGGCACCACGCGCTCGAATTTCTCTTCACCGTCCTCGAGATTGATCGAATTGATGATCGCTTTGCCCTGGCAATACGTCAGCGCCAGCTCAATCGCCGTCGCGTCGGTCGTATCGACCATCACGGGCGCTTTCACTTTGCGAATCAGCTTCTCGTAAAATGGCGGAATATCTTTCTTTTCGTCCCGCTCCGTGCTCTGCAGGCACACATCCACAATGTGCGCCCCGCCCTTCACCTGCCTCCGCGCAATTTCGCTAGCCTCTTCCCATTTTTCTTCGGCAACCAAATTCTTGAAAAGCCTCGAGCCAATCACGTTCGTCCGCTCGCCGACTAGCAGCGGCCGTGTACTGTCCTCCGCCTCAATGGTCTCGATGCCCGAATACACCGCCCGGTGCGATTCGCTCGGCCGCACCCGCGGTTTCTTGCCTCCCACCATCTGCGCAATCGCGCGGATATGTTGCTCTGTCGTCCCGCAGCACCCACCCACAAAATTCAGCCATCCATGATCCACAAATTTCTCAAGCTGCGCCGCCAGCGACGTCGGTGTCTCGAGATACTTGCCTTCCTCGTCCGGAAGCCCTGCGTTCGGATAACACGAAACAAACTCGCTCGAAATCTGGCTCAGCGTCCGGATGTGATCCGTCATGAACTCCGGCCCCGTCGCGCAGTTCATTCCAAACGCCAGCGGCTTTGCATGCCGCAGCGATGCCCACATCGCCTCCACGGTCTGCCCAGCCAGCATCGTGCCCATCGGCTCAATCGTCACCGACACGATCACCGGCACTTGCATTCCAATTTCCTTCGAAAGTTTCTGAATCGCCAGCAGCGCCGCTTTGATGTTCCGCGTGTCCTGGCAAGTCTCGACGAGCAGCAAATCCACTCCGCCTTCCACCAATCCCTTCGCCTGCGCGTAGTACGCGTCGAGCAATCCTTCAAACGTCACTCCGCCCGTTACCGTGATCGCTTTTGTTGTCGGCCCTACCGACCCCGCAACGAATCTCGGTCTCCCAGACTTGGAAAACTCATCCGCCGCCTGGCGCGCCAATTCCGCCGCCCGCTTGTTCAAGAAATGCGCATCCGCCGCCAACCCGTACTCTGCCAACACGATCGGCGCTCCGCCAAAGCTGTTCGTCTCAACAATGTCCGAGCCCGCCTCGAAATACTTCCGGTGAATGTCCAGCACCACATCCGGCCGCGTCCGCACCAGATTTTCATTACAACCTTCAAGCGCCGCCCCGCCAAAATCCTCCGCGGTTAAGTGCCGCTGTTGCAGCATCGTCCCCATCGCTCCATCAAGCACAAGAATGCGCTCCGAGAGCAGCTCTCGCAGAGCTTTTGCGGATTCATTCAAATTGCGCATGCGTAGGCAACCCACTACTCCTTATCGGACTTACTCTTGATTGGGGGACACCAGCAGAGAAGGCCGCGTTTGGGGTACACCTCTATTTTACGCAGGTTCCCCGCAGGAATCGAACGTCTTGCAGCGAAGTAGTGCTTTTTTGGCGCGAACGGCCTTCCCAGCGCCCTGAACGGTCAAATCTCAAATCCTATACTGCAGTCCCCTGACGTTTTCGACCGTCTGATGAGCCGCAGCCTGAAAATCATCAACATCGCCGGCGCCCGTACCAATCGCCTGAAGACCACGCCCATTGTGCGCGAAATGCAGCATCACCCGGAGATTGACTCGATTCTGCTCCGTACCGGCCGGTACCACGACGAAGCCCCCTTCGGCATTTTCTCCCGCCCAACGGACTCCCACGTCGCCAAGCGCATAGCCGGGGTTTTGCCAGAATTCCGCCCCTTAACCCCCAGGAAAAGCGCCCTACCTGTCACGTAACAATTCGAGAACAACCTCTTCCAAGAGACTTGCCCCTTAGGACAGTTTTCACTACGCTGGCTGACAGTGGCTACCAAGCGCGCATCTTCAAAACTGACGGTCTGTGTCCTGTCGCCGCACCCTCTGGTGCTGAGCGAATTCGAACGCGT
Source organism: uncultured Acidobacteriota bacterium (assembly GCA_963843265.1). Lineage (GTDB taxonomy): Bacteria > Acidobacteriota > Terriglobia > Acidiferrales > UBA7541 > Acidiferrum. The sequence goes on from CAWJJR010000029.1 coordinate 44,662, forward strand.
TTTGGCGAAGGCTCAGTTCAAAGTCGTCGTCAAACAGCTCGAATCCACGCTCGCGCCAGACATGCGCAATCTCGAGCCGCCGGTTGCGCAGGTCTATGTGATCGACGGCCACGCTTCTCGTCCCGCAACTGGCGCTCTTCTGGCCAACCTTCTCGAACGGCATCCCGAAGCTCGACTCATCGTCGTCGGCGAACAGCACACCGACGCCAATAGCTATCAGCTCTTGCGTCTCGGCGTGAAAGGACTTCTCACTTACACCGAAGCCCGCGACCAGCTCGTCCGCGCCTTGCCTCTCGTCGCCAATGGCGGCTTCTGGGTTCCGCGCTCCGTCCTGTCCGGCTTCGTCGATTCCGTCCTGACTAGTCAAGGCCGCCGCCTCAAAACCGATTCGGTCACGAATCTCAGCCGCCGCGAGCAGGAAGTTCTCGATTCGCTCCTCGAAAATCTCTCCAACAAAGAGATCGCCAGCAAACTCAACATTGCTGAGCGCACCGTAAAATTTCACGTCTCGAATCTCCTCAGCAAATTCGGCGTCCGCCGCCGCGCCGATTTGATCCTGCTCACCTTCCAGCGCCGCATGTCCACCCCGTAGCCCATCCTTCGCCCTTACTCCCAATTCGCCGCTGACAACGCGTCGCCATCCTGATACTTTTAATTGTTGCCCGCCGATCGCGGCTGCACAACAGCACAACTCAATCTTCGCGAAAAAAGTGAGGTTACTTCTTTGAACGTTCTCGTCACCGGAGCCGCAGGCTACATCGGCAGCATCTGTTCCGAAGTTCTCCTCGCCCGCGGCTATCAAGTCGTCGCTCTCGATAATCTTCAGGAAGGCCACGCCGCCGCCGTCCCTCCCGGCGCCACATTCTGCAAAGCCGATCTCGGCGTCCGCGCGCAAATCGAGGAAGTTTTCTCCAAGCACAAAATCGATGCCGTCATGCATTTCGCCGGCGAAGCGCTCGTCGCTAAATCTGTTCGCGAACCAAGCACTTTCTACGCCGCCAACATCGCCTGCGGCGTCAATCTTCTCGACGCCGTAACGCGCCACGGCGTGAAAAAATTCATCTTCTCCTCCACCGCTGCCACGTACGGCGAACCTCACACCGTCCCCATCCCCGAAGACCACTCCAAAAATCCCATCAATCCTTACGGCAAGTCCAAACTTCGCTTCGAAGAAATTCTCTCCGACTATCGCGCCTACACCGGCCTCCACTACGCCACTCTCCGCTATTTCAACGCCGCCGGCGCTTCGGTCGAGCGCGGCGAAGCCCATCGCGTCGAAACCCATCTAATTCCCAAGGTTCTCGACGCCGCCCTCGGCATCATTCCTCAACTCGAAGTCTTTGGCTCCGATTACCCGACGCCCGACGGCACCTGCGTCCGCGATTACATCCACGTCCTCGACATCGCCGATTCCCATCTCCGCGCTCTCGAATCCATCGAATCCGTCTCCGGCGAAGCCTTCAACGTCGGCAACAGCCGCGGCTTTTCCATTCTCGAAGTTCTCGACGCCGCCGAAAAAATCACCGGCCGCAAAATTCCTCGCAAAATGTCCCCGCGCCGCCCCGGCGATCCCGCTGTCCTCGTCGCCAGCAAAGACAAACTTCACCGCATGCTCGGCTGGCAAGCCCAGCATTCCTCTCTCGAGGAAATCATCACCTCAGCTTGGTCTTGGAAACAGAAGCATCCGCACGGCTATGGGGAAGCCGCGTCCGTCTAGCTTTCAATCGCTGATTTTGTACCGAAAAATGCACCAAAGCGCCTGCACGCCGTCCTTCCAGGTAATTTTCTTCCCCTCTTCATACGTCCGCCCCGCATAGCTGATCGGCACCTCATAGATTCGCCACTTGCCCTTTGAAATCTTCGCCGTAATCTCCGGCTCAAACCCAAACCGGTTCGAGCGCAACGTGATTCCCTGCAGCACTTCTTTTCGGAACACTTTGTAGCACGTCTCCATGTCCGTCAGCTTCAAATTGGTCATCAAATCCGAAAGCAACGTCAGCATCTTGTTCGCCACGTAGTGCCAAAAGTAATGCACCCTCTGCGGCCCGCCCAGAAATCTGGAGCCAAACACCACGTCCGCACGCCCGTCAATAATCGGAGCCAGGAGCGCCGGATAGTCCTTCGGGTCGTACTCCAGATCCGCGTCCTGCACCAAAACAATGTCGCCGCTGGCCTCCGCAAATCCTCGCCGCAGCGCCGCGCCTTTGCCCTGGTTCTGCATCTGAAAGAAAATCCGCAATTCCCGCACGTCCACCGGATCCCCGCCGTCATGCGCTGTCGCCCAGGTTTCGCCGCCCGCCTGCCGCTCGATCATGCTTTCCAGATACTGCCGCGTCCCATCCGTCGAACAATCGTCCACGATAATGATTTCCTTGCGCATCGTGGTCTCGGCCACGCGCCGCAAAATCTCCTCAATCGTGTTTTTTTCGTTGTAAACAGGTATCACTATCGAAATCTTGGGATGATCCAGCGCAGAAGGGTGTCGCCGCAGAGCGCACATTTTCGCAAGAGATTGTAGCGGTCACTCCCCCGCGAGTAAAGCCGCCGCCGAATGCCCCCTCCCGCTCCCCTTTCCGCCAATCCCATACTCCGGTTATCCTATTCACTGTCCACGGATTGTCCGCCGACCGCGCCACTGTCGAGGATCTCTTTCTCCTCCTCTTCTCTGTGCCCTCGGCGAACTCCGTGTTGAAATAAACTCGCTCCATTTTTCGAATCGAGCGCTTCGAGGAAAATGTCCACCTTCTTCATCCAACAATTCGGTTGCCGCGCCACGCAAGCCGACGGCGCCGCCCTCGAACGCCAGCTCCTCGATCGCGGCTGCACTCCCGCCTCCGATCCCGCCTCCGCCTCCATCGTCGTCCTAAACACCTGCACCGTAACCGCCGCTGCCGACGCCCAAGCCCGCGACTCCATCCGCAAAATCCACGCCGCAAATCCCGCCGCGCACCTCATCGTCACCGGCTGCTATGCCCAGCGTGCCCCCGAAGAACTAGCCGCCCTCCCCGGCGTCAACTGGGTCGTCGGCAATTCCCACAAACCTCAAATCCCAGATCTCGTGACGCAAATCGCTCCGGCTGTTCTCCCTCGCGCCAACCGAGAGCAAGCTGCAGAGCAAAATGTCATTCCGAGCGAAGCGAGGAATCTGCTTTTTCCTTTAGCCTCGCCCGGCGTTCCCTTCCACTCCTTCGTCGGGGCACAGCACGCTGTGCCCGCTCCTGGCAAGCCTTCCAATCTCGCCGGCGCTTCCCATCGCCCCGCCCAAATCCTAACCGGCGACATCTTCGACCACCCCGAATTCCTCTCCGCTCCCATCCAGGGCGGCGAATCCCATCACACCCGCCCCATCCTCAAAATCCAGGACGGCTGCAACAACCGCTGCTCCTTCTGTGTCATTCCCTACGTTCGCGGCAAATCCCGCAGCCTGCCTCCGAACGAAGTCATCCGCGAAATCCGAAAGCTCACATCGCCGCGCCCGCCCGCGCTGGGACAGATCTTCCTGTCTGTCTCCTCCTCTACCTCCCTTACTTCCTGTACCTCCTCTACTTCCTGTACCTCCTCTACTTCCTCTACTTCCTCTACCTCCTCCATCTCCCCCGCTCGCGAAATCGTCCTCTCCGGCATCAACCTGGGCACCTACGGCCGCGACCTAACTCCCCGCGTGGAACTCCTCGCCCTAATCCGCCGCATCCTAAACGAAACCCAACTAGACCGCCTCCGCATCAGCTCCATCGAGCCCCAAGACGTCACCCAAGATCTAATCGACCTCTTCGCCAGCACCGACCGCATCGCCCAGCACTGTCACATGCCCCTCCAATCCGCCTCCGACCACATCCTGGCCGCCATGCACCGCTGGTATCGCTCCGAACACTACGCCCGCCGCGTCCAGCTCATCCACGACCGCCTCCCCCACGCGGCCATCGGCGCCGACGTCATCGCAGGCTTCCCCGGCGAAACCGAATCCGATCACGCCGCCACGCTCAACTTCATCGAGCAGCACCCCTTCACCTATCTCCACGTCTTCTCCTACTCCCCCCGCCCCGGCACCAAAGCCGCCTCGATGCCCAACCAGGTCCCCGCCGCCACAATAAAGCGCCGCGCCCGCGAACTCCGCTCGCTCTCCGAATCCAAATCCGCCGCCTTCCGCCATTCCCAACAAGACTGCACCCTCCGCGTCCTAACCCTCCACCGCGACGAACACTCCATCTCCGAACACACCGGCACCGAATACACCCCCGCCCTATCCTCAAATTATCTCCGCGTCCAAGTCCCAGGAATTTTCGCGCCGAATCTCTGGCAAAATGTTTTCGTCACATCCGAAGAAGGGAACTACCTGTTAGGCGAGCCTGCACAAACTCTCAGCGAATCCTCTGCGTCCTCTGCGTCACTGCGTTAGATTCTTCTTGTCTTCGTCTTTACTTCATTACCTCCTTACTTCTTTACTTCGTTTCTCCTAACCCTCAAAAATCACCTGCGCCAACGCCATCGCCTCCGTATGCGTAATACTCAACGCAATCCTCTTCACCCCCAGCTCCTCCGCAATCCTCTTCGCCGCACCATCCAACCGGATCGTCGGCCGCCCGCCCTTCTCCCGCACCACCTCGAAATCCACCCACCGCACCCCGCGCCTCCACCCCGTCCCCAGCGCCTTCATCGCCGCCTCTTTCGCCGCAAACCGCCCCGCATACCGCTCATACTTATTCCTGAATCGTTCACAATATTCTCGTTCCCCCGCCGTATACACCCTCCGCAAAAACGTCTCCCCATACCTCTCAATCGCGCCCCGAATCCGTTCCACCTCCGCCAAATCCACTCCCATCCCAATGATCACCAGTCACCTGTAGTGGCGGGTCTTTAGACCCGCGTTTTTTCTTACTTCTTTGTCTTCTCTGTGATCTCTGTGTCTCTGTGAACTCTGTGTAATTCCTCTTCCGTCCTTCTTTCCACACAAGCTCCCGCTTACCCCCTCAAAGCTATTTCTTAACGCTCGCCCCCGCCAATTCCGCAACCGCCGCCAGCGTAGTCTGCGTCGCATTCAACCCCAGCCGGAAATCCGCATCCGAGTATGTCTTATACAAGTCCGTCGGCTGGTGCCATTGCGGATCCCATCCGTTTCCAATCTGCGTTCCGCGCTCATTTTCCCTCACGCTCAGCGAAGGCACCACGTCCATGAACGAGCTCGAATCCGTATTCGTCATGTGGCTGCTCACGCTCGCCGGATAATCCGTCGCGTACTTCTCGTCGGCCCGCTCCAGCACCCACGCCAATTCCTGCGCCTCCGCCGCAAACTTCGACTTCGACTGAAACTCGATATTGAAGTCCGCCTCGGGCCGTTGCTCTTTGCTCACCGTTCCATCCGCGCGCGGCATCCCGTGATCGAAGAGCATCATATCGTGCGTAATCATTCCCAGCCATTTCGGCTCCGGGTACCGCCCCGAGCCCGGCGGATCCTCCTTGCCTTGTAAACTCTCACGCTGCTCCACGTACGCCTTGCTGCCATTCAGCCCCGTCTCCTCGTTGTTCCACAAAATGAATCGCACCGACCGCTCCGTCCGCACGTCCGGGCTGCTCAACACCCGCGCCACTTCCATCACCAGCGCCGTTCCCGAACCGTCGTCATTCGCCGCCTCGCCCCAGCCAATCCCATCCATGTGCCCGCCAACGATGTACATTTCGTCGGGATGGCTCGTGCCAACCTTCGTGCAATAAACTTCTTCGCGCCCGCCCGGCGTCGATGCCTGCGAGTCCAGCGCGCGCACTTCCGCATCCGGCTGCTTGTCCGCATCAGTATTCACTCCCGTCGGCGCGCGATTCCCTCGAGGCCGTCCGCCTCCCACCGCCACCGGCGTCTCCCCCGCGGGCGGTCGCGGACGCCGCTCGCGCGGAGGCCCCGGCTCATAGTCATACTTCAGCCGCTCCGTGTTCGTGCACCCATAACTCTTCAGTTGCGCTTCAATCCAATCCACCGCCTTCCGATTCCGGTCAGTCCCCTGCCGCCGGTCCCCAAACTCCGTCAGTCCCTTAATCGTCGCCTTATACCGTTCCAAATCCAGCCGCCCCACCAGCCCCGTGATCCCCTGGGCGTTGGCACTCTCGCTCGCCGCGGCCGTCTGCGTCGCTGCCTCTCCCGCCTGCGTCCAAGCTCGCGCACTCAACGCAACTCCAATCACTCCCACCGCCACAATCACCAATTTCCATCCCATTTCCCTCACCTCCAGTTCCATCGAATGGTCTAGTTTCACTCAGCCTTGCCTCTATCTAGTTTTTGCAGAGCACGGCCCGTCCCAATCGCCGATCATCTCCGGCCCGACTTCCTAACCTCAATGCCAGCCATCCTGCCCTGACTTAAGCTGGTATCGTCCTTTGCATTCCCTCGCCAATAAGGCCGCCAGTATACTCGCGCACCCGTCCGCCCACATCCTCGGTTATTCCTTACGATGTATCGTCGGCCCGCCGTCCCACTTTTAATCCGCACCAAAGTTTCGCTCAATTGACATTCCCCATTAATGCGCGGGTGACTCTTTTTGCCTGACCCTCCTGGTGGCCCAGTTCGATGTCCAGTTCAATTTGGAGGAGACTATGCACCCTAATGAGAAAAGAACATGGCGAGCGCAAGCCGTTGCTTGTTTGCTCGTTTTCGCCATAACATCCCTTGGCTTTGGCACGCCCGTGCGGGCTGGAAACGGCCACGATGACGATTGCGACTCGATCAGAACAGCGACCCCCATTAAACACGTCATCATCATCGTCGGTGAAAATCGCAGCTTCGATCACCTCTTTGCCACCTATGTCCCAAAGCACCATAACGAACGAGTCTTGAATCTCTTGTCCGAAGGCATCATCAATGCCGACGGCACCCCCGGCCCGAATTCTGCCAAAGCGCATCAGTTCCAAGTCGTGTCCGCTCCCAATGGCGGCAAATTCTTCAGCAGCGCAGATCTGGCCAACAAGCAACTCTACGCGACCTTGCCGCCCCCCGACGTCAATGGCGTGCAAAACCCGCCGGCAGCCATACTCCTGACCTTGGGGGGCGACCCAGGCTTGGCTCCCCAGGATCAATACCTAATGGGAACCGGGGGAACCGGTCTGCCCTTCACCGAGGGTCCTGACACGCGCATTCCCAACGCCACCAGTCTCCCGCCGGGTCCCTTCCAGTTGACCGGTCCGAACTTGCCCTTTGACGCCTACGCCGGCGACACCGTCCACCAGTACTTCCAAATGGTCCAGCAGGTCGATTGCGCCATCGACGCTGAGCACGTATCAAAGGACAATCCCACCGGTTGTCTCCACGATCTCCAGTCGGCGATCGACACCACCTACGCCACGCCCCCTGGCGGAACCTCGCACGACTCCGGGCAGACCATGGAGTTCTTCAATATGCAGAATGGCGACGCCCCTCTCTTCAAATCCCTCGCTGACCAGTACACCATCAGCGACAATTATCACCAGCCCGTGCTAGGCGGCACCGGCCCGGACAGCCAGCCCCTCGGCTTTGCCGATCAGGTCTTCTTCAGCGACGGCAATGGCAATCCCGCAACGCCAGCCGCAAAGAACATCTATAACCCGGATCCCAAGCCTGGAACCCTCAACCTCTACACGAATCGCGCGCAATGGTTCAACTGCAACGACACCACCCAGCCCGGCATCGCCGCCATCACCAATTACTTGCAGGCCCTCCCGTATCACGTGGATACGAAGTGCGGCCCCGGCGAGTATTGGCAAGCTGTCAACGTCAACCCTGCTTTCACGCCGAAGGGCACGCCGCAGTCCGGCCTCGTAGTTCCTCCCACGACGCAGCAGAGCATCGGCGATGTGCTGAGCGGTCACAATATTTCCTGGAAATATTATGGTGGGGCCTATGATGCCAGCGGAACGGGCGCCCCATTGGACGGAATCTACTGCAATATCTGCAACCCCTTCGAGTATGAGTCGGTCTATCCGAGCATGGTTCCGGATCACATGCGCGACGTCACCGACCTCTTCACCGATATCCAGAACGGCACCATCCCGGCGGTCTCCTATGTGAAGCCGGACGGCGTCATGGACGGTCACCCCGCCTCCTCGAAGTGGGGCCTCTTCGAGGCCTTCGCGCGCAATATTATCCAACTCGTGCAGAGCAACCCCAAACTGTGGTCCGAGACCGCCATCTTCGTTACCGTGGACGAGGGCGGAGGATTTTATGATTCCGGCTTCATCCAGCCGGTCGATTTCTTCGGCACCGGTCCGCGCATTCCCATAATCGCGGTTTCCCCCTTCTCAACCGGCGGACACATCAGCCACGTCTATAGCGAGCATTCCTCTTTCGTGAAGTTCGTCGAGCGAAACTGGATGCTCCACACCACGCTCAGCGACCGCAGCCGAGATAACCTGCCCAACCCCCGTCAGGACGACGATTCCTATGTCCCGCGCAATATGCCGGCCATCGGAGACCTGTTCGACCTCTTCGACTTTGGCCACCATGACAACGGACATCGCGGCGGCGATCACGGCGGCCACTGAAGCGCCCTGACCACGTCACAGTCGCAACCAAGCGCCGGCAGGATAATCCTGCCGGCGTTTTTTTTCCTTCGCCTGGACTCTCAGGTGGCAGCTGTTCCTGATGTCCATCTATACTGATCCCCGCATGCCGTCCACAAAACGAAATTCGCCAGCTCGCCACGCACGCAATCGCCCCAGCTCGCCCTCCTCATGGACCACCCGCACCTCGAGCGGTCTCAAAATGCTCCAAGTCCCCGCCTTCACCAAACTCCTCCGCTCCTGGATGCCTCCTCCACCCCCGCCTCATCTTGACCCAAACCACTGGCTCCAGTTACTTTTGCTCCGCAGCCTTATCGATTCCCAGCAAATGCGCGATATTCAATGCGTTCGAATGTTTCACCACACCGTGGCGAACCTTATAGTCGAACAATAGGCTGCCCAGTTCACCCGTATCCTCAAGGCAAATGTTTTGTCCGGGCAAACCGTTGTTCGCGATCTCTGTCAACGCGAGGTCGTGAGTAGTCAGCGCGCCGATTGCCCCGCGCAGCATCAAGGCTTGCACCACCCATTCAGCCGCGATCCTCCGGTCATGCGAGTTCGTCCCGCTCATAATCTCATCAGCTAGGAAGAGCAGCGGTCCATGGTCCGCCGCTTCGATCATCCGTCGCAATCTCTGCATTTCAGCGAGGAAATGCGACCGCCCATCCACCACCGAATCCTGCACCCGAATCGCCGCGCCGATGGCCAAAGATGATATCCGCATCCTTGCGCATCGAACAGGCGCACCCATGTAAGCCAAAACTGCATTGGCTCCTATCGCGCGCAGAAAGGTGCTCTTACCCGACATATTCGATCCGCTCACGATCAGAAATCGGATGGCGCCTCCCAGTTGGAAATCGTTTCGGACGCAAGTGTTCTCCTCAAGAAGTGGATGCCCCAATCCCTCGGCCTCGAAGGCCGGCCCTGCCTCCACCAACTCTGGGAATGTGTCCGCGGGATGCTCATAGTAATAAGTGGAAATGGAAATCAACGCCTCAAATTCCGCAAGGGTCGTCATCCATTCGAGCAGTTCCTTTCCATGACGGCTACGCCATCGTTCGATTGCCATCGCAAATTGAGTCCCCCACAACAGGCAAAACGAAAAATAGGCGAACCATTCCTTCTCGCGTTGCTGCGCTAAACGGGTCAGGCGCAACAACCGCTCCACGTGGCCCGAGGCCGCCGGCCTGCTTCGGCCCAGCCTGTCGGCCATGGTTTTGAGTTTTGTTGATGAAAACTGTTCCCGTTCCGCGATACGGAGCAATTCGCGAAGGATCGGCAGTTCGATAATCAACGTCGGAAGTGATTCGAGTAGAACTTTGACTCGGCTTCGCAAAGCGAGTGCGAATGCGGCATCTACGGCAAGCAGTGCGCTGAACACCGACCAAAACCCGCGCCCATCCACCAACCGGAACCAGAACAAAAAAGGTGCTGCAATAGCCGCAAGGGCCAAGACAAGAGCCGTCGGTCGAGCCAAAACAGAAAATTCCGTGCAGGGTTCAGTGACCCACATTTTGAAAAACTCGGCCCGGAAATCGCCCGCCTTCATAGCTCCCGCGGCAACGATAGACTCAGGCAGGTCTCGTCGTGGCCTCAATTCTGCAATTGCCTCTTGCCGTCCTCGAATTTCGTCCCGCTCCGCGGGCGATTTCATCCAACCAGCGAGAGTTTGCTGCCCAACGTGTGTGCGCGCCGAACACAACAGTTGATAGAGCGAACCCTCTCCGAAAAGGTTCAAATCTTCTGCATAAAAGTGATCCAGCTCCTTGAACCTGTCACCGCCATCGAGCGAGTCCCACTTCCGAGTAAGTCGTGCGGACCCCTTTTCGTAATATTCAAGAAGATTTTGGAGTTCAACAGACTTGAGATGGCATTGATGGCGGCGCTGTACCACCCACGCCGCCACGGGAATCACGAGAATTGCCGGCCAAAGAGGGAGCTGCTTTGCAATCACAAACTCGTAAAGCGACACACAGCCCAACAATCCCAGCAGCGTCAAAATTTGTGAATATCGGGAGTAGCGCGCCGCGCTACCCTCCACCAAGACGCGCAATTCGCCGCTCCGCCTGGCATAGAACTCAGACGGACGCTGAAGCTCCTCCTCTCTTAGGTTGGCCACACCCAAGAGACTATCACCAACGCGCGCCTAGCGAGCCTACGGTCTGAGGTTCCGGTCTTGACCTGCGTTACCTGCTTACAAGTCCTCTTCGCGCCCCTATACTATGCTGATGTCCCTCGCGAAATCTCCCGCAAAACGGTCCCGCAAAAAACCTCATCCATCATCTCCATGGTTGATCCGGGCCTCGCGCGGCCTAAGAGTACTCCAAGCTCCGACCTTCTCCAAACTCCCCTGGCTAATCCACGCCTTCAGCACCCGCCCCGGCGGCGTCTCCCCTCTCAACAACGAAAAAGTCCTCAACGTCGGCTTCACCGACTGGGACACCCCCGAAAACGTCCTCGAAAACCGCCGCCGCTTCCAAACCGCAGCAGGCGCCGCCGATCTTCCCCTAATCACCCTAAAACAATTCCACTCCGACGTAATCCACCTCTTCGACACTAACCCCGGCGAGCCCTGCAAGGGCGACGCCAGCATCACCAACCGCTCCAACCTTCTCCTCGCCATCCAAACCGCCGACTGCGTCCCCATCCTCCTCGTCGACCCCAAAAAACGCGCCATCGCCGCCATCCACGCCGGTTGGCGCGGCACCCTCGCCCGCATCGCCGCCAAAGCCATCGGCAAGATGCAAATGCACTTCGGCACCAACCCCCGTGACCTCCTCGCCGCCATCGGCCCCAGCATCGGCCCTTGCTGCTACGAAGTCGGCACCGAAGTCGCCACCCAATTCCTCTCCCAATTCCCCGACGCCCCCGCCTACTTCGACGAATTCCGCACCGGCGACGAGCCCAACCCCATCCAGTGGCTCAACATGATGCCTCCCGGCCACCAACCTCCGCCCAAAGGCGTCCTCCTCGACCTCCGCAAAGCCAACCGTTCCCAACTCCTATTCGCGGGCCTCCGCCCCCAAAACATCCACACCATCAACCTCTGCACCGCCTGCAGCCCCGACCTCCTCTTCTCCTACCGCAAACAAGGCCCCCAATCCGGCCGCCTGATGTCCGTCATCGCCCTGCGCACGTAAAACTGTGCTGCACTCATTCTTCTGCAGCGGACCTCAGTCCCCGTTCCCTTTTTCCGGCAGGACCGTGTACACTGGATCGTGTACACTAACCCGTGTACACTATAGACATGAAAAACATCACCTTCAGCGCCGATCCCGAGGTCATCGAAAAGGCTCGGCGCGTAGCCCAAACCGAAAACAAAACCCTAAACGCCGCCTTCCGCGAATGGCTCGCCTCCTATGCTCGCCAGGAAACCGTTCGCGCTCACCGCGAACTCATGGAGCGGCTCAAACACATTGATGCCGGCGGTCCCTATACCCGCGACGAAATGAATGAGCGCTAGCTTCTTTCTCGATACCAACGTCTTCGTCTACGAAGCTAGCCGAAAACACCCAGTTAGGCAGCTCGTGGCGGCCCGCCTGATCGTCGATGCTTTGAACTCCGGCAACGGGACAATTAGTTTTCAGGTCGTGCAGGAATTCTTCAGTGTCGCCTTCCGCCGCTTCAGTCCCGCAATGTCCCTGATCGAGGCTCACGAGGCCGTGGCCCATACTTTTGGTCCACTCCGTACCGTTCATTCTTCCTATCGTCTCTACCAGCGGGCTCTCGAACTCTCCCGCCGCTTCTCCCTATCCTGGTACGACTCCCTAATCGTTGCCGCCGCCCTCGAAGCCGACTGTCGCATCCTGTACAGCGAAGACTTCCAGCACGGCCAAAAATTCGACAACCTCCGGGTCCAGAACCCGTTCCTTTAGCCCCAACCCCGGCCTTTCTTCAGCGCCTGAGTTCCTCAGTTTGTCGGGAGAACGCGGCGTTCCATCCTTGCCATAAGTCATCTTATTTACTATTTTTCTATTTCGGTCCTTGACAAATTCTTACTTCAGGCGTATAAGTACACCTAGGTAACATTGTAGCTGCTCCAAGTATCGCCAGCGTCCCGCTGGCGTTTTCTTTTCCGAGGCTATCTTGTGGCGAGAATTCTCAGCTCTGCTCGGAGTGCGCATCAATATCATTCGATTACACTGAGCCGTCCTTTGTTTTCATACTCTTGCGCACTCTTTTGCACTTCCCAAAATCACAAAACCTTTCTTTTCATGGGATTCCGCACTCTTTGCACAAAACACCCGGGGTGGGGTGCCGCCACATTTCCGCGCCTTTGCTGTGTGGCCCACACACGAACACCCCGCAACTCCATTCCTGCATGGGTTTACTTCACACTTCTCTGTATACCCGGGGGTGGGGGTCTAGGTTGGGGAGTGGACTGCGGAGCGCGTCTTTCGAGGATTCTCTACCCGGCGACCGGAGCAGAAGCCGAGGCATTCTCAATCTGCGTCAACGCCAACTGCCCGCAAGCGGCCATCACGTCCCGGCCCCGCGAATATCTCGTAAACACCGGCACGCCCCGGTCCAGCAAAATCTTATGAAAGGCAAGCACCCGCTCCGCCGTCGGCTCCGCAAACGGCAGCGCCCCCGGGTTCCACGGAATCAAATTCACCTTCACGCGTCCCATCTCGCTCATCAACTTCGCCACGCGCCGCGCATCCTCTGGCGAATCATTCACCCCGCCCAGCAGCACATATTCAAATGTGAGATACTCCCGCGATCCCCGCGGAAACTTCTTGCAAGCCTCGAGCAGTACGCTCAGCGGATATTTCCGGTTGATCGGCATCAACGCATCGCGCTGCTCGTCGCTTGACGCATTCAACGATATCGCCAGCTTCGGCCGCACCTTTTCCGCCGCTAGCCTCTCGATCCCCGGCACGATCCCGCTCGTCGAAAGCGTGGCATGTCTCGGCGCAATCCGCAGTCCCGCGGGACCCAGCATGATCCGCAATGCCGCCATCACCGCATCAAAATTCAACAGCGGTTCGCCTTGCCCCATCAAAACAATATTCGTCTGCGGAGCCAGCTGCTCCTTGTGTTCTTCCAGCGGCAACAAAACCTGCGCCACAATCTCCGCCGCCGTCAAATTCCGAATCAACCCCAGTTGCGCCGTCAGACAAAACTGGCAATCCACGGCGCATCCCGCCTGCGTAGAAATGCAAATCGTCTGCCGACCGTCGCTTGGCATAAACACCGCCTCTACCGACGCAGCCCGCAAGGGTTTTCTCTTCTCTGCGCTCTCTGTGTCCTCTGCGTTAAAACCCCCACTCCCCGCTTTTGCGGTCTCAGCCAACGAGAACAAATACCGCACTGATCCATCGCTCGACGCAAATCGCTGCTTCACAACCGGCAGCGTTATCGTCGCCTCTTTCGCCAGCCGCTCGCGAAAACTCGCCGGCAAATTCGTCATCTCTTCAAACGCGAATTTTCTCTCCGCGTACAGCGCGTGGTATATCTGCCCGCCGCGATACGCCGGCTCCCCCATCGCCGCGCATATCTCGCGCAACTCTTCTTTCGATTTTCCGAGCAGTTCCATGGATTCTTTCCGCGAGCCCTTTTCTCGCTTCATTCAATCGAATCACCCTACAGAATATCGTGTTTCTTCACTTCGTTCCTTCTTTACCTCATCGCTTCCGCTGCTCAGCGTTATAATTTTCCTGCCATGCCAAAACAACTCGCCGTCGAACAACTCGCCATCGCCGACTGGGTCAAAAACCTCGCCGCCATTCCCGAGCGCGACTTCACTCTCGAAACTGTCCAGGACTACATCATTCAGCATGCCGTCCGCCCCGAAACGCTCGACAAGTATTGCTTTTTCTCCAAAGGAAATTACACGCGCAATCTCATTTTCAAGAACGATCTTTTCGAGTGCATGACCATCTGCTGGGAAATTGGCCAGAACAGCCGCATCCACAATCATCGCGATCAAAACTGCTGGATGTCCGCGCCCATTGGCCGGCTGAAGATCCAGAATTTCCGTGTGGATGAAAAAGACGCCAGCTGCGGCACTTGCAAAATCGTTCCCACCGAAATCTACGAAATGGATGCCGCACATCCTGTCCACGTAAATCCCCTCGAGCCCGTCCATCAGGTTTTGAACTTGCCCGATTTCAACCAGCGCGCCGTCAGCATCCACGTCTACTCGAAACCCTTCGACAGTTGCGAAGTCTACGCCCGCGAAAAAGGCACCTACGGCGACGTCCCCCTTCACTACACCAGCGAGTACGGCAAGCTCCACCCCGAGGAAAAGCTCCTCTGATCTGTTGTTCTAAATGCTGATTGAGCCTCGCCAAATAAGGGGTCGCGCGAGTCGCTGAGAAAGGCGGCAGCAGGGCTGCCGCACTCCAAATCGCCATTTAGCCCTATTATGCGAGACTCAGTAGGCTTGTTCGGTTCTGGCGAGCGGTAGAAACATGCGGATGATGCGGCGTCCGCGCAAGTACTCCAGCGATTTTCGCAAGGCGATTATGAATAGGAATATGCCGGCGGTGACCCATAGATCGGCTTGGGTAGGAAAGCGTCCGTTTTCCGCTGGCGTCGGCGGCATCAGTCCCACTGCCATGAGGAAATAGAGGGTCGCTTCGATAAGGAAGAGCCCCTCGAAAAATAGACTGATAACCCCGAGCGTCGTGTAGCCGGCGTACAAATAGCCGCCGCCGGGAATCAACAGGGTTCTCCTGAGCAGAGTTTTTTCATCCTTGAACGTGAGCTTGCATCCCTGGCACTGGTAGATTTTCTGAGCGAGCACGATGCGGCAATCCGGGCACAACGAAACTATCCCTTGCGAGGCGGTCGCCTCAGCGCGGGTCGCAGGGATAACCGCCGCCAGAACGGCGTTCACTTTTTTCGCATCTCTGCCCGCTATTTTCCAATAACGCTCTTTCGCTCCGTTGGCGTACTTCAATTCCAGAATTTTGCCGAACCATCCTTTAACTTTCGCTTCGGAGACGTCTCCCCAGCGAACGCTTTTGAGAATGCGTCTCCACTTACCTCTCCTGGTTACACCGAGGTGAATGATTCTCAGATTGGTCAGAATCAGAGTGGTGGCCGTGGCGCCATAGGCGTAGATTCCCAGAAAGAACTGCTCGAGCGGAGTGACCGGCGCCTGGCAGTTTTTCACGATATAGAGAATCGTCTCGTTCAGTTCCAGGAGGGGTGGCAAGACATCGCCCCACTTCTCGAGCAACGCCTCTGCCTTTTTCCGGCTACTGTCGCTCTGTCGCCCCTTCGCATCCGTAAAGAGGACATCTTCGCGGATCGAAAGTCCATTGCTGGAGACAATTCGTGGGAGCTGACCGGTATAGACCGGCAAAGAGGGGTTGGCCATGTTCGGCTCCGTTTTGGATTCCGTTGAATTCGCAGGACTGCAGCGGACGGCGGAAATCCAATCAATTTGGATGAAGAGAGCATACAGTATCCGCGCAGGCTCGTGGCAATCGCCAAACCCCTGTGTCACAATTGAGTTATGCCTACTGCCACGGAAACACGTGACATTCAGAAGCGCGTCTTGTCCAACGGCCTCGTGGTCATCACCGAGACCATGACTCACGTGCGTTCCGTTTCCGTCGGCGTGTGGGTCCGCAACGGCTCGCGCCGCGAAGTCTCCGAAGAAAACGGCCTCGCGCATTTCATCGAGCACATGGTTTTCAAAGGCACCGAGCGCCGCTCGGCGGAAGCCATCGCCCGCGAAATGGATTCCGTCGGCGGCATGCTCGACGCGTTCACCTCGAAAGAGCAGATTTGCTTCAACGCTAAAGTGCTCGACGAGCATCTCCCGATCGCCTTCGACGTCATCGCCGATCTCGTTCTCCGCCCCAAGTTTGACTCGGTCGACGTAAAAAAAGAGCGCCAGGTTGTCCTCGAAGAAATCAAGATGGACATGGACAACCCCGAATATCTCCTCCACGACATTTTCACGCGCGGCTTCTGGCCCGAACATCCTCTCGGCCGGCCGATTCTGGGCACGCCGGAAACCGTTCGCGCCTTCAACCGCGATCATCTCGTTGAGCGCTTCCGCGACTGGTTCGCTCCTGATCATCTGGTCATCACCGCCGCTGGCAACGTCACTCATGAAAGAGTGCTGGACCTCGTCCAGCGCGAATTCGGCGATCTGCGTCCCGCGCGCACGCTCGAGGATCACACCGCTCCAATGACGCAAGCGCCGATCCATCTCGAAGCCAAGCGCGAGCTCGAGCAAGTCCACGTCTGTATCGGCGTCCCCGCGCTTCCGCTCGGCCACGAAGCGCGTTTCGCCGCCGCGGTCCTCAACAATCTTCTCGGCGGCGGCATGTCCTCGCGCCTTTTTCAAAATATCCGCGAAAAAGAAGGCCTCGCCTACGCCGTTTTCAGCGAGCTCACACCGTATTCCGACGCCGGGATGTTCACCGTCTATGCCGGAACCGCCAAGGAAACCATCGGCCAGGTCATCGATCTCACCATCAAGGAATTTCGCGCCATGAAGGAATCGCCCGTCAGCGAAGAAGAGCTGACGCGCGCCAAGAATCACCTCAAGGGTTCGCTGATGCTCTCTCTCGAATCCACCAGCTCCCGCATGTCAAATCTCGCCCGCCAGGAACTGTACTTCGGCCGTTTCTACTCGCTCGACGAGATCCTCGCTTCCATCGAAACCGTCACCCTCGACCAGGTGCAATCCCTGGCCCACGATTTCTTCCGCCCCGACCAAATCGCCGTCACCGTCCTCGGCCCCCTGAACGGCTTCACCCTCGACCGCTCGCGTTTAGCCTGTTAGAGCATTTCTAATTTAAGTACATACATATCCGGAGGAGGCAAAATAGTTTGCGCATTCGCTCGGTGTGACGGTGTTGAGGACTTCGCCGATTTCCTTCCCTAGCTCTTCGGTGGATCGTTTGGCGGCTTTGCGGAGCAGCGTCTTGAGTTTTGAGAAGAGCTTTTCGATGGGATTCAGATCGGGCGAATAGGGCGGCAAATAGTGCGTCTTGGCGCCGACCGCGATAATGGCTTGTTGGACCCCGTCCACTTTGTGGCTGCTGAGGTTATCGAGGATGACGAGGTCTCCTGTTTGGAGTGTGGGACACAGGAACTGTTCCAGCCAGGCCAGGAACAGCTCACCGTCCATGGGCCCGTCGACGACCATCGGAGCGGTCACTCGATGGTGGCGCAGGCCAGCGACAAAGGTCGTCGTTTGCCAACCGCCCAGAGGCGCCGAACCCAGGCATCGGCAACCCTTGGGAGCGCGCCCATAGCTCCGTGTCATGTTGGTCGCGGCCCAGGTTTCATCGATAAATACCAGCTTTTCGACGTCCATCGCCGGCTGCGCTTCACTCCATGCGCGCCGCGCTGCTTGCACGTCCTCGCGCTCTTGCTCGCTGGCGTGCAGCGTTTTTTTTGAACGTCAGATTCCACTTGTTCAACTGATGCCAAAGTGCGCCGATTTTGATCACCACACCCTGCGACGCCAACCGCTCTTGCAACTCGGCAAGAGTCAGTCCCGGCGCAGCGGCGATCCAGCCGCGCAAAGCGGACTCCGCTTCCTCCAACCGAGACCGGCGATGGCCGCCGATCGGAAAACTGTTGCGTACTCCGGTTTCTTGCTCGCGGTCGCGCACTTGGTAGACATAGAAGCGGCTGACCTCAAAGCGGCGCGCGATCGCCGAAGGGCCCTCTCCCCGGGACAAAGCTCGCAGCACACGATCACGCAAATCCTGTGAATACGATTGCATCCACACCTCCCTCGAACCCACAGGAGGATTATCGCACAAAATGTAGATATTTAAATTAGAAATGCTCTAGCAGCGCAACTCACGCGATCGCGAGCTCAAGCCCATCCATCATCGACAATGAAGCAGCATATTCGATGTGCAGGACGCGTCGAGGAGCGTTTGATAGCGACTTGGATGATGCGTGGACAACGAGCGGGCGCATTGCGAGAATTCCACCGCGAGGCACCAGGCAATCGACGGCAGCAATTTTTGTCGAGAGTTCGTGAAGGGAGTCGTCGCTTAAAACTCCGAGCATTTGCGTTCCGGGGAGTATACGCAGCGGTCCATTATCCGTCGCGGAATCGTCCAGATGTAGGCGCAGCGCCAAAACCTGTTCGAGCGCGTTTGCCGGAGCGTGGGCATAATTCACACCGTCTTTGATGGACCACGGTCCCCATCCAGCAGCTTCCCCCCGCTCTCGTAGAGGCAAGGCCGTGTCCTGGTGCCATACAACCAGCCAGTTTGAGACTGGCGATTTGTCGAACAGCGTCGCGCGAAACGGAATTGCGGTTCTTCCCAGAATCTCTTGTGCCACCGAGAGCAACCTCGGATCGCGCGCAACTGCAGCGACCCTCTTATTCCGCATGGCATGGCGCATTCCGGCGCGACTTCGCGGAAGTCCCGACTGGTCGAGTGTGGCGTGCAGGTCAGAGATTTCGGGATCGGAAATGACATCGGACAGGAGGCGAATCCGTCCGTCGAGACTCGTTCGTGCAAAGACCTTAATCTGTCGGCAACTGTCATGGCCCGAATATTCTAATCTCTCTTTTCGCGTTGACGCGCGGGAATCGAAATGCCATCATTCTGAAAATTCGTTTGTACGATGTTTTGTAGCGCAATTGAGGGCAGAGCGATCGGCTTGCGGGTTTCCATACTGGCGTCAGGCAGCTCGGGCAACATTACCTTGCTCGAGACCGAGCGCACTCGACTCCTCGTGGACTGCGGCCTCGGCAAACGCGAAACGCTGGCGCGGCTTGCGGCCATCGAGCTGAGCGTCGACCGCATCGACGGCATCCTTATCACTCACGAACACACCGACCACTGCAACGGCCTGCCGCAAATGCTCGGCCTTTGGAAAGCGCCGCTCTACGTGACGGAACCGACGATGGATGCGCTTCGCCGCACGCTTCCGGACACGCTTGGGAAGCGGCTCTGCGCGCTCGAAACGATTCAGGCGGGCCAGCATTTTTCCATCGGCGATATCGACGTTCACGCTTTCCAAATCCCGCACGACGCCGCCGATCCCATCGGCTTCACGTTCCGCACCAACGGCACAAAGATGGCGCTCGTCACCGATCTGGGCTACATGCCAGAACTCGTCAAAGTTCATCTGCGCGACGCCGATTGCCTTATGCTCGAATCGAATCACGATCTGGACATGCTCAAAGTCGGCCCGTATCCATGGGTCGTCAAGCAGCGCGTGCTCTCGCGCACCGGGCATCTCTCGAATCACGCCGTCAGCGAATATCTTTGCGACCCGGAAGGTTTTGACGCCCGCGCTCGCTACCTCGTCCTCGCGCATCTCTCGCTGGAAAATAATAATCCCGATCTCGCGCGCCTTTCCGCCGAAGAAGGGCTCAACCGCCGGCCCGCCGATTGCGCATTTCACGGCGAACTGCTGATCGCGTCGCAGGAAAAGCCGCTGAGGCCCCTCGAACTCTAGCAGAAGGAAGAAGCAGATTCCTCGCTTCGCTCGGAATGACAATTTCTTGGGCCCCGTCCGAAATTCCACTCGCTTTTTTTGAGCCCATCTTTTAGACTTAAAGGGTTCTTGGTAGAGGTGCGGAGGCCATGAGTAGCCCGGCGAGTAGTTCCGATCAGCTTCGGAGCGCCAGGCAAAAGGGGCCAGGTTGTTGTACTCCGCCGAAATCGCGTCGGTAGCTGTCGCCGCGGCGATTGGGGAACAGGTCTAAGGCCTGTCCACTGTCATCCGTTTAGATGGCCGCATTTGCCGTGCGGCCAGTGCTAAAGCCGGATGGAGCGCTATCGAGAGGCAGCAGCCCCGAGCAATTTCCTCGCGGTTCCTTCCTTTCGCGTCGCTCCTTCCAGAAAATTTCGAGCGGAATGAATCTTTTCGAACTTACGCGCGCGCTCGTCGACATCGAGTCGATCACCAACCACGAGAAAAACGTGGCGGACTTCTTGTTTGCCCAGCTTTCGATTCTTGCTGCACGCACTTCCGGCCGGCTCGAGCGCTTGGCGGTCGAGCCGCACCGCGACAACATATTCGCCGCGTGGGGCGAGCCCATCGTCGTCCTTTCGACGCACATGGACACCGTCCCGCCATTTTTTCCTTCGCTAGAAGACGCCGAATTCATTTGGGGGCGCGGCTCTTGCGATGCGAAAGGCATCATTGCCGCGATGATTGGCGCCGTGGAAAAACTCCTCGATTCCGGCGCGACTAATTTTGGGCTGCTCTTCGTTGTCGGCGAGGAGCGCAACAGCGCGGGCGCAAAAGTAGCCGCCGCCAATCCGCGCGGCGCGCGCTTTCTCATTAATGGCGAGCCCACCGAAAATCTTCTCGCGCTCGGCACTAAAGGCGTGCTGCGCTTTGAAATTACGGCGCACGGAAAACTGGCGCACTCTGCTTATCCCGAGCTTGGCCACTCCGCGATTCATACGCTGCTCGATGTTTTGCGCGCGATTCGCTCGATCGACTTGCCGGAAGACACGCTGCTCGGGCAGAGCACTCTCAATATAGGCGTGATTGCGGGCGGGCGCGCGCCGAACGTTGTCGCCGACCACGCGCAAGCCGAAATTATGTTTCGCACGGTGGGCGATCCTGTGCAAACGCGCCAGGCAGTGCTTGCTGCCGTCGCTGGACGCGCCGAAGCTCGCGAAGTGTTGCACACGCCGGCGCTTCATCTCACGAGTTTCGACGGCCTTCCCACCACGGTCGTGGCCTTTTCCACGGACATTCCCACTTACGAAGGCGCGTGGGGCCAGCCTTTTCTGATCGGCCCGGGAAGCATTCATCTGGCGCATACGGCGGAAGAGCGGATTCCGAAGAAAGAATTGTCGGACGCTGTCGATATTTACGTGCGGATGGTCCGGCAGCTTCTCGCCACGGGAGCCGCGGCAGCATGAGCCAGAGCCTCGCCATCATCGGCTACGGGAAAATGGGCAAGCTCATCGAGCGGCTGGCGCCGGAGTATGGTTTCGATGTG
Source organism: uncultured Acidobacteriota bacterium (assembly GCA_963843265.1). Classification (GTDB taxonomy): domain Bacteria; phylum Acidobacteriota; class Terriglobia; order Acidiferrales; family UBA7541; genus Acidiferrum. The sequence goes on from CAWJJR010000029.1 coordinate 66,089, forward strand.
CGCGCGAAATTTTCTGGTGGCGACAATTCCGGCGGGCGGGGCTTGTCGCACGAAACGCTGCGCGGCATCGACGTCGCAGTCGAATTCACGACACCCGATGCCGCGCCGGAAAACATCCGCCGGCTTGCCGCGCTCGGAGTCAACTCGGTTGTTGGCACGACTGGCTGGTCAGGACATCTTTCGGCGGTACGCGAAGCTGTCCTCCACGCGAAGACCGGCCTCGTCTGGGCCGCAAACTTTTCCGTCGGCATGAATATTTTTTTCGAAGCCGTTGCACGCGCCACGGCGCTCTTTGCGCAGCATCCGGAGTACGAAGCATGGGGCTGGGAAATCCATCATTCGGCAAAAAAGGATGCGCCGAGCGGCACGCTGAAAAAACTTGCCGAAGAAATGCGCGCTGCGGGCTACACGCGGCCGGTAAGTCTCAGCTCGAACCGCGCCGGCGCAATTCCCGGCACGCACGAAATCGGATTCGATTCCGCCGCCGACACCATCACGCTGCGGCATACGGCGCGCAGCCGCGAAGGATTTGCTCGGGGCGCGCTGCAAGCGGCGCGCTGGGTCGTGGGCAAAAAAGGATTTTTTGAATTTAAGGAAATTCTGGGCGAGCTGAGTTCGGAAGAGGCCCATCAAGGGGCGCAAAGCTCATTCCAGAAAGTTTGAGTTTCAGCAGTGAGAAGTACCACGTTTAGAGAAGAAGGAGAAACACCATGTTTACCGGTACAGGCACAGCGCTCGTCACTCCGTTTCGGCAGGATGGTTCGCTCGATGAACCGACACTGCGGGCGCTGATCAAGCGGCAGATCGACGCGGGCATCGATTTTCTGGTGCCGTGCGGAACAACGGGCGAAAGCCCAACGTTGACGCATGAAGAGCATCTGCGCGTGGTCGAGATTGCCGTGGAGCTGGCGAAGGGGCGCGTGCCCGTGCTGGCCGGAGCGGGTGGATACAACACCGCGGAAGTGATTGCGCTGGCGCGCGAGCTGGCAGAGATGGGCGCGGACGGAATTCTTTCCGTCACGCCGTATTACAACAAACCGACGCAGGAAGGACTCTATCAACATTACAAGGCGATTGCCGAAGCCGTGGCGCTACCGATCGTTGTGTACAGCGTGCAGGGACGCACCGGCGTGAACGTCGAGCCGGCTACGGTGCGACGGCTTTCCGCGATTGAGAACATCGTTGGGATTAAGGAAGCTTCCGGAAATGTTTCACAGATGGCGGCGATTCTGAATGTCGTGCCCGAAGATTTCGTCGTGCTGAGCGGCGACGATGCGATCACGCTGCCTGTCATTTCGCTGGGCGGGCGCGGCGTGATTTCCGTCGTCTCGAATGAGATTCCTGCGCAGATGACGCAGCTCACGCATCTCGCGCTCGACGGCCACTTCGAGGCCGCGCGAAGAATCCACCGGCGCGTGCATCCGCTGATGGAGGTAAACTTCGTCGAGTCGAATCCGATTCCGGTGAAGGCAGCGATGGCGCAGATGGGATTGCTCGAGCCGGTGTGGCGGCTGCCGCTCGTTGCGCCGAAAGCGGAGAACGAAGCGCGCATCCACGCCGTGCTGGAGTCACTCAACCTGCTTCACGCGGATGCGCCATCACCCGAGAGAGTGCATGCTGCAGCAGCAAATTGAGCGGCTTTTCGACGAGCCTCCGGCTCAATATAACGAATCGCATTTCGCGCTGTTCCGCGACTTCAAGAGCGCGCTGAACCGCGGCGAGGCGCGCGCGGCCGAGCCGGATGCGGCTTCGCCGACCGGCTGGCGCGTCAACGCATGGGTGAAAAAAGGAATTTTGCTTGGATTTCGCATGGGCGCGGTGATTGATATGTCCATCGATCGCGCGCGGCAGCCGTTCGTCGACAAGTCGACGTATCCCGTTCGCGCTGTTACGCCCGCCGACGGGGTGCGCATCGTGCCGGGGGGCTCGAGCATTCGCGATGGCGCGTACGTCGGGCGCGGCGTAGTGTGCATGCCGCCGATGTTTGTGAATGTGGGCGCGTATGTTGGTGAGGGCACGATGATCGATTCGCATGCGCTGGTCGGAAGTTGCGCGCAGATTGGGAGCAATTGCCACATTTCCGCCGGATCGCAAATTGGCGGCGTGCTTGAACCGGTGGGCGCGATGCCGGTGATTATTGAAGATGATGTTTTGGTGGGGGGGAATTCTGGAGTCTACGAAGGCACGATTGTGAAGCACCGTGCCGTTCTCGGCACCGGCACGATCTTGAATCGATCAATTCCCGTTTACGATTTGGTGCGCGATGCCTTGAACACGGCGAGTGAAAGTTCGCCGCTCGTCATTCCCGCCGAAGCCATCGTCGTACCCGGCTCGCGCGCCGTTTCACACCCCGTCGGCGCAAAACACGGTCTCAGCCTGCAGTGCGCGGTCATCGTCAAGTATCGCGACGCTAAAACCGACTCCCGCATCCAGCTTGAAGATTTGCTCCGTTGACGCGCTAGCGCGACAACACCTGCTCGAAAAATTCCAGAGCGCGCGGATCGTTCGACTGTCCCAGCCAGAACATCGCTTGCTTGCGCACCTCCGGGTTGCGGTTAGTTTTTGCTACTTCGATGAGTTTCGGCACGCCTTCGTCTTTCGGCATCTGGCTGAGCGCGAAGACCGCTTTTTTCTTCACTTCGGTGTCGGGATCGTTTTCGATCGCGCCGATGATCGCGCCCGTAACTTTTTGTCCGGCTTTTTGCGCCAGCCAGAAGAGCGCTTGCCCGCGCACATGGGCGCTCTCGTCGTCATGCGCCATGCGAATCATTTCGTTCAGCGCTTCGGGTTCGTGGCTCACGGAAAGTGCGAAAGCCACTTGCGAGCGCACTTCGGGACTGGGATCGCTCTTCGCCATTCTTTGCAGGAGCAGTTCGCCGGTTTTTCCACGCGACGCGCCCAGCCAAAAGGATGCATGTTTGCGCAACTGCTCCGGCTGATCCGCCGCTACAAATGATTCGAACGCGCGGTCGGCGGCCGCATCAGCATGCAGCGCGATCGCAGTCAGCGCACCTTGGCCAACTTCATGCTCGCCATGGCCTTCGAAAGTTGCATGATGCACGAATTCCGTGAGCAGCGTGACGCTCTCGGCCGGCTTCACGCCGGTCAGCCATACAAACGGCAGCCCGCCCGCGTCCAGCGTGCAATCTTCCGACGCTTCGCGAATCTTCGTCACCTGCTTGCCTTCCAAACGGAAGAGGACCACAAGTTGGCGTGAACCTTCCAGCTCCACGGTTCCATTCTTTGCCGCGTTTCCGGAACCTGTGCTCGTCATGCCATTTTCTTTTTCGAGCCGGCACGTTCCGCAGCCGCCGTAGCCATCATTGAAATTGCCGCAACAGACTGTGCGGTCGCCCGCGATTTGCGGAACGCTGTAGTCGACCCATTCTGGCTTGTCGGCCTGCGCCTCGATGCCGTGAAGAGTTGCGGCAAGCGCCCCGCTCACGGCATGCGTCTCCATCTTCGCGTTTACGACGTTAGGCGTTTGCGCCGATTGTCCCGCCTTCGCTCGCCACGCTGCAAAAAGTGTCATCGCCAACATCGCCAGAACGATTGGAATCCTCCGCCGCGTTTTCATATTTCCCTCACAATTGCTTTCGCTTCCCCGAGTCACCAGTCACTTTTTCCTTCACTTCTGCAAAATCTCCATCAAGTAATCGTTGCCCTCTTTCGAATTCATCAGCGCAAGCTTGGAGACGGCCACTTTCTTCAGCTCCGGATCTTTTTCGCCCCGCGCAATCGTCACCAGCGCATGCGCATTTCCCTGGATGAACAGCGCGTTGATCACGGCTTCTTTGTTCTCCCGGTCGGTCTCCTTAGCGTAAATCGCCAGCAGAGCCTGGCGTGCATCTTCCGAACCGATGAGCCCGAGATTACGGATCGCCGCGCGGCGCACTTCCGGATCCTTTTCTTGCTGCGCCGCTCCCGCCAAAAACTTCGCGTCGCCCGAGAGGAAAAACGCCTGCAGGATGTCCTTCTTCACTTCCGTCGAAGTCTCCATCTGATAGAGCTGCCGCAATTCGTCCGGCGCATGAACCAGGCCGAGTTGCCGAATGGCGTCGGCGCGCAGGGCCGCATCTTTTTCGCCTTTTGCAGCGGCGAAGAGGTGCTCTTTGTCGCCCCCGATCATGTAGCTGCGAAGAATCGCGCGCTTCACGGACTCATCGGTCGTCGACGCATAAATTTGCGCCAGCGTCTGCCGCGCCTCTTGGCCGCCAAACAATCCGAGATATTCCACGGCTTTCCGCTGCAAGTCTGGATTGCTCTCGCCTCTCGCAATCCGCGCGAGAATTTCACGTGACTGCGGCGACCCGTTCTGCGCGAGCACGAAAAGCGCTTTCGATTTCTCTTTCGGTGTACCGGTGCCGTTCAATACTTTTTCAAGCAGCGGCATGGCGCGCTGGGGATCGCTGTTCATCAGCCCTTGAATCGCCAGCATCTTCAATTCTTCGTCCGGTTGTGACTCCGGGTGGGCGGGCTGACCGGTCGATTGTTTCACTTCGATTTCCAGCGCTTTCGCATCCTTCAACCACTTGCTTTGCGCATATTTCTTCTCCAAATCGGCGATGGTTGTTAGCGCGGCATCCCGCTTGCCCAGCTTGTTTTCCGCGTAAGCCTTCCAGTACATCGCCGCGTCCGTCTGCGGGCCATTCATCCCCGCCAGTTCGCTGAATTTTGCGTCGGCTTGGTCATAGCGGTCTTCGTCCAATGCTTCGCGCCCTTCGCTATAGAGCTCGTCGAGCCGCTCGAGACGCTCCTGCTCCCGGTCTTTCTTTTCTTGTTCCCGGTCTTGCGCCTCTTGCTGGCGATCTCGTTTTTCTTGCTCCTTGTCCTGCGCTTCCTGATCGCGATCCTGGCTGTCCTGGTCCTGCCAAGCCGCCCCGGCAATTCGCGCGGGGATTGGAGCCGCCGCGGCCTTCGCCAGTCCCGGCCCAATCAGCAACGTCGCCGCGACGATCCACACTGTCGTTCCCCTGCTTGTTCGTTCTCCAATGCTCATGCCTTGTTCCTCTCCCTTGAGTCCGCTCCCGGTGCCACTGCCGGCGCGGGAATGTCCGTCTTCTGCTTTTTTTGTAAATCCTGCCCGACCACTCGAACTTTGAATAAAATTCCGTGCGCCTCGATGCGCTTTTGCAGCGATTCCAGCTTTGCCGGAGTCAGCTCGTCCGGACTGTGCGCCACGTCCAGCAGCACGCGCTCGAGGTCGTCCAGCACGCTGGCCAGCGCCGCATCGCCATCGTGCAGGGCCGTCTCGCGGTAGAGTCGGTTGGCGTCCAGCAAATCTTCCGCGCGCTTTTGTTCCGCCGAAATATTGATTTCCTTTTGCCCGCGCTCTGCAGGTGCGGCATTCGCCAGCTCCATCAAAACCATTTCCGATTTTCCCAAGTGTTCGCCGACCGCCAGGACCAGCACGCGTTGCCGCACTTGCGCCACGCTCGCTGCGGGCACTCCAGCTCCGGGCTCAACCTTTTTTGTCCAACGGCCAGCGATAAACGCCGCAATCACCACGGCCGCCATCACGCCGACGGCCGCCCAGCGTCGCGGCTCGACCCACGCTCGCCATCCGCGCCCCGCTTTTTCCGGCAATCGCGGTGCAATCTGCTGCCAAACGGCGCGTCCATATTCCGGGCCGCGCTCAGGAACCGGAAAATGGTCCAGCGCGCTGAGCACAGCTTCAATGCGTTCGAGTTCCGCGCGGCACGCAGTACAGCTCGTCAAATGCTCGGCGATAGCTTCGCGTTGCGTAGGCTCTCCTTCTCGATAAGCAAACAATTCTTCTTCTGTCAGGTGTTTCATAGTTCCGTTTCCTTGGGCTGTGGCGCAGCTCCTGCAGCCTTTGCTTGCGACGCGCCTCGCGCTCCCACGTACGGCTCCAATGCCCGGCGCAATTTCTGCACGGAGCGAAAAACCGTATTCTTCGCCGCGCTCGTCGTGGATTTCAGCACGGTCGCGATTTCTTCGATCGCGCAGCCTTCCCAATGCCGCATCACGAACGCCGTTCGTTCCGAAGAACTCAGTCCTTTGAGAGCTTCTTCCATTTTTCCCCTGAGCTCCGTATTCACCGCCAGCCGGTCTGGAGTCGGCCTTTCATCCGGCGTTGAATCCAATGGATCCTGCTCCTGCTCTTCCGCGAGACTGCTCGGCGTTTGCCGCCGCGAGTCTTCGGTCCGCTTTTGCCGCATCCGGTCAATCGCGTAATTCGCCGCGATGCGATAAGCCCACGTCCCAAAATTCGCGCGCGATCCAAACTGGCCGAGGTTGCGATAAGCCCGCAAAAACGCCTCTTGCACCACTTCCTCGGCGTCGTGCTCGTTTCCCGTCATGCGGTACGCCAGCCGAAAAAGTTGCTGGCTGTGGCGCTCGACCAGCACGCGGAAAGCATCGCGTTCGCCCGCAAGCGTGCGCTCGACCGCGATGGCATCGCTCTCTCGGGCCGCGTTCTGGGCTGCCTCGCGGTCTTGCATGCTGCCGGCGCTTTCGCTCATCCGAATCATTAGACAGGAAACGGGCCTTGCGGTTAGGTGCAGGATGTCCGAATTCGGACAGTTCCGAAGCTGCTCTATAAGGTGGGCCGTAAGTGCGGCAATATCATAGGGCTGGCCGGCGCCAGCCCATCGGTCAACCGTTTCGAAACCAAACAGTTTCGTTTTTCGCAACCGTTGTCACGCCCAAGCCGGGAGGTCGAACGCGCCGAAACTCACCGTCGTTGCCTCTTTACTTCAGTACTTCTTTACTTCGCCCCTTTGCTTACTCATACCTCAGCGCCACTACCGGATCGACCCGCATCGCTCGCCGCGCCGGCACGAAGCACGCCAGCAGCGTCACTCCCAGCAGTAGCACGATCACGCCGGCGAAGGTCAGCGGGTCCGCCGCTTTCACGCCGAACAACATCTCCTTGGCATACCGCGTCAGCGCCAGCGCAAAAACCAATCCGATCGCCGCGCCTGCCAGCGCCAGCCGCATTCCCTGCACCAGAATGAGCCTCAGCACATCCTTCTTCTCTGCTCCCAATGCCGAGCGAATTCCAATTTCGCGCGTCCGCCGCGCCACTTCGTACGAAATCAGCCCATACAGTCCGATGCACGCCAGCAGCAGCGCCAGAGCTCCTAACACCCCTGAAACACGCGCTACCAGCCGTTCATTGAAAATCAATCGGTCAATCTGTTCCGTTTCCGTCAGGATGCGTGTCACCGGTAGATTGCTGTCCATCTGGCTTACAATTGCACGGACCCCCGGAACGATTTTCATGGGGTCCGCTTCCGTGCGCACCGAGAACGCTGCGTCTCCGCCGGTGATCGGAACATAAACAGTCGGCTCGACCGCGTCACGCAGCTGTGCGTATTTCGAGTCGGCCACAACACCGGTGACTTGAAATCCCGAACTTTTCGCGAATCCCGCTGCGGGATCTCCCTCGTGCGCGCCAAACATCTGGCCCACGGGATTGCCCAGCTCCAAATACCGCCGAACCATTGCTTGGTTCACGATCGCTGGAGTTGGCGGAAGTTCTTCGGCCGATTTGGCGATTGCCGCGACGTCCGCCCCCGATTTCAAAGCCGCTGCCACTCTGCTTCGCTGCACTACTTGCTCCGTCGAAATCTTCTCTGCCGTCGCAAAATCCACCGCGTCGAAATCTCTTCCCTCCAGCAAGGGGATCCGCATGGTGTGGAAGAACTCCGGCCCCACGGGCATTACGTCCACAACCGCTGGCTCGTTTTTCGGTTTGCCTGGGACTGGATATCCCAGCTTGTTCATTCCGCCGGCAAGCAGCGGCATCCAGGAATAGCTCACTGCCGTCACTCCCGGCATTTTATCTAGCCGCTCCTGCAGCTCGTGGAACAAATTGTCCGAACCGGCCCGCGTGTACCCTAGCGGAGTGGTGTCGAGGCTGAAGGTCAGCACATTTTTGGGATCAAACCCTGGGTTCACATTTTTCAGATTCTCAAGCGTCCGCACGAGCAGTCCCGCGCCCGCCAGAGCCACAATGCTCAACGCCAACTGCACCACAACCAACGAATTTGCCGCGCTGAACCATCCTCTCTTCGCTCCCCACGCTGGTGTGCTACCGCCCGTCCCTTCCTTGAGTGCGGGTGTCAAATCGACGCGCAAGCCGCGGAGAGCGGGCGTCAGGCCAAACAGAATTCCAACGATGATGGTAACTGCACCCGTGAAAAGCAGCACCCGCGCATCGATCCCCGGGGTAAACGGCAGGTCGCGATGCTGGCTCGCCCAGAGAAACCCCACGATTGATGGCAGCCGCCAGACCGCGAACAGAGCGCCTATTGCGCCGCCAACGCAAGAGAGCATCAGGCTCTCCGTCAAGAGTTGCCGTAGAATTCTTCCCTTCGAAGCACCGAGGGCAAACCGCAGCGCCATCTCTTTCTGCCGGAATGCCCCGCGAGCAAGCATCAGCCCTGCCACATTCGCGCAAGCGATTAGCAGCACGATCCCCACGGCCAACATCATCATGTACAACGGCCTGGACAGATCAGTTCTCGATCCTGTTAGCCCTTGCCCGAGCGGCTCTAGCTCGATGGTCCCCCGGTCTTCCGGCTTGAGCATCGGCCGCCCAGCATCGCCGTACGCGCCGTGGTCAGTTTCATTCTGGAAGAGTGTACTTAGCTGCGCGGCCGCTGCTTCCCGCGTCTCGCCTGATTTCAGCCTGCCGACGACCACAAGCCACCAGTAAGAAGCATCAAGATTCTCGTTGCTCCAGAACGCCTCGATCCGCGGCGCGATGGCAAGCGGAATCCACAGATCTATCGGCCTGCCCGGCGTGAGTGAATCGAACTGCTTCTCCGTCACTCCTATAATCGCGAATGGCACACGGTTCAACAGAATCGTCTTTCCCACAACGTCTGCCGAGCCACCAAACTCGCTCCGCCAGTAATTGAAACTGAGAACTGCGGTCGCCGGGGCCAAGGCAGTTTCATCTTCGCTGTTGATCAATCTTCCCAATACGGGTTTTATCCCCAACGTTTGAAAATATTCTCCTGTCACATATTTCGGCCTACGTACAGTGCTTGCCGCTCCACTGCCGCTCAAAACGAGCGGAGACGTGCCTGCAAACGCAGCAGAACTAGCGAAAGCATCCGTCTTCTTCTGAATCTCTCGAAAGAACGGAACTGAAAACGAACAATCCGACGTCATGGCTGGCTCGAATGACGTAATGGCTTTATCGAAATTCGATTCGCAATCTCCAAATTGGCCGAAGCCGGCGTTTGGCTGCGTTCGCGCCTTCCATCGCAGTAACACGAGGTGTTGGGCGTCCCTGACTGGAATGGCTCGCAGCAGTGCCGCACTAATGAAACTAAAAATAACGGTATTGGCACCGATGCCGAGAGCCAGCGTCAGAATCGCAGTGGCCGCGAATCCAGGACTTTTTCGCGACGTTCGCATTCCGAAGCGCAAGTCCTCATACAAATCTTCCAGCCAGCGCCAACCCCAGGTATCCCGGGCCAGCTCCTTCACCAATCCAACATTCCCGAATTCCTTCCGCGCTCCGGCCTGCGCTTCGTTCTGCGACACTCCTCTTTCGATGCGTTCCGTTTCCGCCATTCGCAAATGATGCTGAATTTCTTTGTCCAGCTCGGCATCCCGCTTCCGCCAGTTCCACCAATGCTTCATGGCTGGTTCTCCTTCTTCGCCGGATTCAGCACTCCCGCGATTGCGTCCGTGATCTGCTCCCAGCGCGTGCGCTCTTGCGTGAGCCGCTTTCTGCCCGCCGCGGTGAGTTTGTAAACCTTCACGTCCTGCTTGTTTTCCGAAACTTTCCATTCCGCGCCGATCCATTTTTTCTTTTCGAGCCGGTGCAGCGCCGGGTACAGCGATCCGGCATCCACTTGCAGCAGCTCGCCCGAGTTGGCGCGAATGGCCTGAGCAACGCCGTATCCGTGCCGCGGACCCCACATCAGCGTCTGCAGGATTAAGAGGTCCAGCGTCCCTTGCAGCAATTCCATCCGGTTTTGATACGGCACTAATGTCTCCCCTGCAGCATGGCTATAGAGCGCCTATACCCTACCATATAGACTGTCTATCGCCTAGAGCATTTGTGCTGGGACCATTTCTCCTCGAGGTTTCGTTCTGTGCGCGGACTTTCCGGCGGTCACTTACGGTATGATGGGGAGGGAAGCACGGCGCATGTTCCCGCTAAGCTGAGTGCCGCATCGCTCGGCGTGGCTCCGCGCCTCGATTCCTGGGAGAGTCGCTTTGATTCCACGTTACACGCGCAAAGAAATGGGCCACGTCTGGAGCGATGCGAACCGCTTCCAAAAGTGGCTTGACGTCGAGCTGGCGGCCACCGAAACGCTTGCCGAAGCTGGCCAGGTGCCGAAAGAGGCTGCGGCCATCATCCGCCAGCGCGCCAAAGTCGATGTCGGACACATTCACGAACTCGAAGCTCGCGTGAAGCATGACGTCATCGCGTTCACCATGGACGTCGACGAATCCATCGGCGATCCCGCTGCGGCGCGCTGGCTGCACTATGGACTGACTTCGAATGATGTTGTCGATACGGCGCAAGCGCTGATGGTTCGCGACGCTTCCCGCATCATCGAACGCGATCTGGTCATCTTCGGCGAGATTCTCGATCTTCGCGCGCATCAATTTCGTCACACGCCGCAAATCGGCCGCACGCATGGCGTTCACGCCGAACCGATTACTTTCGGGTTAAAAGTGGCCAACTGGTTTTCGGAAAATCAGCGGAACATCGCACGTTTTCGCGAAGCGTCCACAGAAATGGCCGTCGGGAAAATTTCCGGCGCCGTTGGAAATGCCTCGCATCTCGGACCGGAAATGGAAGAGCGCATTTGCAAGAAACTCGGTCTCACCGCGGTGGCCGTTTCGACGCAAGTGATTCAGCGCGATCGCCACGCGCATTATCTCAGTGCGCTCGCGCTCATCGCAGCTGCACTCGAAAAAATCGCTCTGGAAATTCGCCATCTTCAGCGCACCGAAGTCCGCGAAGCGGAAGAGCCATTCGGCGGCGAGCAGCGCGGCAGTTCCGCGATGCCGCATAAGCGCAATCCCGTGGCGTGCGAACAGATCTGCGGGCTCTCACGCCTCGTGCGATCAAACATGCTCGCCGCGTATGAAGATGTAGCGCTGTGGCACGAGCGCGATATTTCGCACAGCTCCGTCGAGCGCATCATTCTCCCGGACTCGACGATTCTCGTGGATTACATGCTCGCCAAAATGACCACGATTGTCGGCGAAATGCGCGTCTTCCCGGAGCGCATGCTGCGCAACCTCGAATCCACGCACGGATTGGTGTACTCCGGCCAACTGCTCCAGGACCTCGTCGAGAAAGGCATGCCGCGCGACGACGCGTACAAAGCCGTGCAGGAAAACGCGATGGCCGCTTGGGAAACGGAATCGAATTTTCAGGAGCGCGTGGCCAGCGACACTCGAATCACAAAATATCTCGATGCGAAAGCGCTGGCGCATACGTTTGATTTGCAGCGCCAGCTTCGCTACGTCGATGCGATTTTCGATCGCGTGTTCGGCGCGCATCCCGCCGGCGAAAAATCCGCCGCCAGCAAAGCATAAAGAAAAAGAGGAATTGCCGAAGGCCGTTTTTCGCCGCTTGGAGTGCGGCAGCTCTGCTGCCGCTTTTCTTTCGCGCTGTTTTATGCCGTTTGCAAGATTCGCAATTCAAAATACGCGACGCGCGAGAAATGCGGCGTGAAGAAAGCTCCAACAAAATCAGTTTTCAAAGAACGAAGAGCCCCGGTTGCCCGGGGCTCTTTCGCCTCTTCTAATTTTCGCTCGCGCGGAAATTAGCTGCGGAGGCGGAAAATCAAAACAAAACTCGGACTGCGAAAAACGAAATTCGGCAAACGCATCCGAGACAAGCGTCGAACTTTTATTCGACGCGCTGAACGTACCGCGCTTCCGTGGTATCCACCTTTACCCTGTCGCCGGAGTTCACGAACGGCGGCACCTGAATGACAAGGCCTGTTTCGAGCGTGGCCGGCTTCATTACTGCGCTGGCCGTGGCTTTCTGCAGCGTCGGTTCCGTCTCCATGACCTTTAATTCCATGGTGTCAGGCAAGTCGACGCCAATCGGCTTTTCCTCGAAGAATTCGATCTTCACCGTGGTGTTCGGAATGAGATAGTACACCGTTTCGCCCAGCTCTTCGCGGGTCATCTGCATTTGCTCGTAGGTTTGCGTGTTCATGAAGTGAAATTCGTCGCCCTCGTTGTAGAGGTATTCAAACTCGACTTCGTCGAGGATCGCGCGGTCGACGAATTCTTCGGCGCGGAAGCGGTAGTCGATCATGACCCCGGTCCGGAGATTTTTCATGCGTGTTTGCATCGAGCCGCGTTTGTTGCCGGGCGTGCGGTGATCGACGCTGAAAACCGTAAAAAGCTGGCCCTCGTGCTGGACGACCATGCCGGGGCGGAGTTGCGTGGCTTTAACGCTGCTCATAAGCTCCCTGAACGATTGCAAATTTCGGAAATTCCTGCAGGCAGCCCGCTCTGCGATGCGGTGCACGCGGAATGACTCGAGGCACGCCGGGCGAAATTTCGCGCCCAACGCGAACGAACAGTATAAGCGGGCGACTTCACGCGGGTCAATCGCAGACGCGCAGTGAAGGATGAAGTTAGTTGAAATATCGGTAAGAAGCGCCTATCGTTCGCATCTTTGGACATGGGAAACGGACCAAAAGACGACGAAATTCGTGAGGTGATGGCAGAGGAGTCTCGTCGGGGCAAACGACCGATCGATGCCAAGGCAAGAAAACGGGAGAAGGACGAGCGGGATGTGATTCGCGGCCTTTTTGCGACGCCTCGGGAAGAAGACTTTGTGCGAGCTATCCGAGCGCTAGGATACGGCGACGACCCGAGGCAGCTCGAGAAGATCGTGAAGGCTTGGCGCGATCTCGCTTCTTCGCGGCGGCGATGATCTTCGCTGCTTCGCGAAACCGCCTCGCGCGCTCTTCTGGAGAAGACTTGGCCATCATCTTGTCGGTGAGAGCCGCGAGCCATTCCACGGCTTCGTCCAGGGTCATCGGTTTTTCTTTGCGCTTCATAAAGACGATTCTCCGCTGAAAAAAGAGAAACGGCAAGAGGTTTGCCGCGTGTTTGCCCTAAAGCGCGCATAGTCATTGGTCGTCGCCCTTCTTGGGATCCCTTGCGCGCTGGGCGGCGGCCATGATTTTTTCGATGGCGTCGGGGTCGCGAGGGAGACGCTCGCTTAAGAATTTGTTGCCGGTGTCGGTGATCAGGAAATCGTCTTCGATGCGCACACCGAGATTTTCTTCGGGGATATAAATACCTGGCTCAATGGTGACGACCATGCCGGGCTCGAATGGTTTGCAATAATCGCCGGGATCGTGGACATCGAGGCCGATGTCGTGGCCGAGGCCATGAATGAAATAGCGGCCGAGCGATTTGCCGTGAAGATCCTTGCCGTGGTTGTTGATGTAGTCGTAGGCGATTTTGTAGACGCTTTTGGGGCCGCGTTCGCAATAGTTCATTCCGGGTTTGAGCGCGGCGATGGCGGCATTCTGCGCGCCGAGAACGATGTCATAGATTTCGCGCTGGCGCGGAGTGTATTTGCCGTTGGCCGGAAGCGTGCGCGTGATGTCGGCGGAGTAGCCGGAATATTGCGCGCCGACGTCGATGACGACGATGTCGCCGTCTTCGATTTTTCGGGCGAGCTTGTCGTAGTGCAGCGTAGTGGAATTTGGGCCGGCGCCGACGATGGGAGCGTAGCCTTCGGCTTCCGAGCCACCCATGGCGTGAACTTCCACCATTTTTGCGGCGATCTGATACTCATGCAGGCCGGGGCGCATCATGCGCATGGCGGCGAGATGCGCGTCGAGCGAAAGTTCAATGGCTTGGCTCAGAAAGTCGATTTCGCCGGGGGATTTGATTTCGCGCAACGCTTCGATTTTTGGGCGGATGTCCTTGAGATTTAGTTGCGGAACCGCGGAGTGAATCCAGTCGACAACCTGCTTTTCGTGTGGGTAGCCGCCGATCTCTTTCTCGTAGGGGAGGATGGTGTAGACGGTGGAATAGATTTTTGCCAGCCGTTCCAGAGTGGCGCGCATATCGGGGAATGGCAGAACCGTATCAAAACCGGTGCGAGCTTGAATGCCTGGATCGGACGGCGACATGCGGAAGCCGTTCCATTTTTCCTGCTGCGGATTTTTGGGAGGGAGAAAAAGCATTTCCTGGGGGCCTTCCGAGGACGGAGAATGCGAAGTGCTTTTCTGCGACGGAAGAATGATCAGGCCGGCGCCTTCTTCGTTGTGGCCGGTGAGGTAGTAGAAGTTGTTTTCCTGCTCGAAGACGTAGGCCATCGAGAATTCTTCGCGGCCGGTGAGGCCCCAGAGAAGAATGGGTGCATCCACTTCGGAGGCGAGGTTGGCGCGGCGGGCGGCGTAGGTGCTGTCGGGTTCGCGCTCGCGGCGTTCCTGGGCATGGGCGGGCGGTGCGGAACAAATAGTGGCGATGAACAGAACGACGATAGCCGAGAAGAGGGCACGACGTGTCGTGCCCCTACGGGAGCGGCGACCTTGTGCCAAGACGTTGGACGTACCGGTCATGCATTCTCCTTGAGCCAGGTGAGCAAAAGATTGTACCGGAAGCGGAGAAGTGGGCAAAGGAAGCGAGATAGGAATGGGCAATGACCCCACCCGGTATAAAGGGAAGTGTGAAACAAATGCAAGAAAGGAATAGAGTTGCGGGCGCCGCTGTGCAGCAGACGTCCATTCGCTGTGGAAAAATAGGGAAGAGATTGGGTGTGGAGAGTAGACAGGGGGATGGTACACCCCATGTGTGACGGAAAGAGTGCGTAAGTGGATGAGAGAAAAGGGGTTGCGGCGACACGGGTGTGTCGAGTGAGGTGACGCGTGCGTGGTGGCGAGTTGCAAAACTTTGGGGCTTGAAGAGGGGCACCCGCCTCCCAGTTTTTTGTAAACGTTCATTCTGCGAGAGATGAAGTGGAGTCGAATCAACAGTTGCAGAAGTGTTGATTCTGAACGGGTTAGGGGATGATCGCCTTTACAAAATGGTAAATGGGGTGGGTGGGAAGATTTTGGGGGAGTTTTAGGTACCGCGGGGCGGAGGCGCATCGCTTTCTGGGACACGGCCAGAGGCCGGCCCCGAAAGTACCAGAACAGCATAACATATTATTACTATTTGTCAAGGATAAACTGTAAGTCGTTTGTTTGGTGCGAGTTGGGGAAGCTGAGAGGACAGAGAGACTTGGTGATCGAAGTAAAACTCCAGGCTTTAGTTTTGAGGGAACAAGATCTCAACGTTACGACGGGAGGTTCGTACCTGCTGCTTCTCGGCCTTGCCGACCTGAGGCGGTGGTTCATAGGTCAAGACATAGGCTCCTTGCAGCTCGTTGTGAAGTCTGTGGAAAACGGTGTCGAGGTCTTTATCAGTGGACACGGCGAGGACGTTCCCACCCGTCTTCCTAGCTACCTTCTGGGCGATCCCTTGCAGGTGCCTGGCGATGTTTGCGCGCCGTTCGACATCCTCCATGCGAAATAGAGGAAAAACTCGAATTTTCTCTTCCTGAAGCACTTGGATCATTTTGTCCGCAGAAATGCGGCTGGAGTTATCCTCGAAGTCGCTGAACACGATGAACAGATTCTCCCCGCGTCCCATCTGTCGGAGAGAGATGTGAACCGAAGATAGAGCATCGTAGACGGCAGTGGAACCCCGGTAAGTGGCGTCAGGTATCTTTTGCAGGGCAGATTCAATCTGGTGCAGGTCGCCGGTTGGACTCGCTAGGGTGACGGGGACTTCGCCAAAAGCTATCACGAAAGCGACATTGTCGCGGCGCCAAACTGACTCGAGAAATTTTGAGGTCGCCTGGACCTCCAGAGGGATCAATTTGTCTAAGCGGCGGCTGCCGCTGATATCAAAGAACACACCGATGCCCAAGGGCGCAGAGGCGGCTGAAGAAAGAGAAACAATCTTGCGCGGTTGCCCGCCCACTGTTACGGAAAGGTCTTGCGCATGCATGTCGGTGAGAGGATTACCGCCGCTGTCCACAGCCAGGAACCTAAGAGTGTTTGGAGTTGGCGTATCCGCAGCGGTTGGGGACAAAGGAGCCACGCCGGGAGCTGGCTCTTGGGTGGGCGAGGGTTCTCCCAGTGCGACCGGGACCGCTACGACGCAAGATAGCAAGAGTTTTATATGAAAGAGGGTTAACTTCTGCACTTTGTTCGCTCCGCTTGAGTGATGTTAGACCCCCGCGACGGGAGCCGTCAATTGAAGACGAGTTCGCTGCCGCAGATTCGTACGAGGGAGCAGTGATCACGGTCGTTCTTGCCGTGTTATAGCAATATTGCTATAATACATGATGAATCGGGAGTAGCTCCTTGAATGGGGGTTCGCGATTGACTATGTGGAATTGCCGAACGGGCGGGTGCCGGCGCGGGAATTTGTGGATTCACTTGATGAGAAGGCTGCGGCAAGAATCGATGCGTTTATTGAACGCCTGCGCAATCACGGCAATCGCATGGAGGGAAAGTTCGTCAAGAAGCTGACTGGCGAACTCTTCGAGCTACGGGTCAAACAGTTCGACCGGATTTTTCCGAGTTTTGTACTTTTATCAACCGGGCAGGCTGATCGTGATCACCTCGGGTTTCAGAAAAAGACGGAACAAACGCCGCCTTCGGAGATTGCGAAGGCAGAACGGCTTAAGGCTCTTTGGTTGAGGTACCGGAATCGATATCCGGTTTCACAAAAAGAAAAGGATGCACTAGCAAAGGAGTGGGGAACATGAAAAGAGATCGTCACTCAGAGATTGTGGAGAAGCGATCGCGAAAGAGCGCGAGGTACCGGAAGGCATTTGCGCGAACGCTGCATCAGATTGATTTAGCGCTGTTAGTGCGGGAGATGCGCGAGGATGCGGGGCTGACGCAGAGCGAACTGGCGAAGAAGGCGGGTACTACGCAATCGGTGATTGCGCGACTGGAAGATGCGGAGTACACGGGGCATTCGCTGCCGATGCTGGAGCGAATTGCATTCAGTTGCGGAGTTGCGCTGAGGCTTCATGCGGAGAAGAAGCCGGACTTTAACCGGGAAGTGGCGTTGGTTTGACGCGGTGAGCAGCAGATGGCGAACTCCGGAGATCTTGGCGTCGAGTGGCGAGTGACGAGACGCTGAGAAACGAAAGGATAAGAGAGATTTCTCTCTGCGCAGGCCGACGCGTTTGCAGGAGCAAACGCGAGGGAAAAAGCGTCGGCCTGCTCCGTTCGAAATGACCGTGCCGGGAGGGCGGCCCTAAGGAAAAAGCAGATTCCTCACTGCGTTCGGGATGACAGTCCCAGGCACGACACTAAGAGATTTTGGTGGCTTGGAAGGTTTGGGGGCCGGCATGGAGGATTAGGCCGGTGATGGCGCCATTGGCGTCTTTTTGGAAGGTGAAGGTGATGTCGCTGGAGAGGATGAAGAATTGGGTGGGGGAGTCGGGGAGGAGTTCGATGGGGTCGGGGCCGAGGGGGTCGGCCTGGATGTAGAGAGCGGCGGATTTTGTGGTGACGGTTAATTTGCCGATGCCGGGGATTTCGTAGGTGCCGGCGTAGGCGGGGAATTGCGCGGGATTCATTTTGAGGAGCGCGTGCTCGGTGGGATGGAAATCGGGCCAGGCGTATTCCTTGGCGACGGCGCGATAGATTTCTTCGGTGAGTTGGCCGCCGGAATCGGAGTTGGTCACGACGGCGAGGCCCTGGCCCAAGTCGGTATAGGCGAAGAGATTGCAGCGGAAGCCTTCGTTGGCGCCGCCGTGGCTGAAGCTGGGTTTGCCACCGGTGGATTCGATATCGAAGCCGAGACCCCAATTGCCAAATTGACGGGTTAGCATCTGGCGCGCCATATCCTGGGAAAGAATTTTTGAAGATTTTCCGGCGTATTCATTTTGGAGTTCGATGGCTGCGCGGGCGAGGTCGGAGGGAGTGGTCCAGAGGCCGGCGGGAGCCATTTCGGGATAGGTGTGCCAGCCGCCTTTGACGGGGTCGCCGTTGGGGCGATAGGGAGTGGCGGCTTCGGGCCAGAGATTTTTCGGGAGCGGCTGCTCGTAGGTGCTGTGGGTCATGCCAGCGGGGCGCAGGACGAAATCGCTCATAATTTGCGGAAAGGGTTTTCCGGTGACGTCGGAGAGAAGCGTTTGCAGTACGACATAACCGCCACCGGAATAGCGCCAGAGAGTGCCGGGGACAACGTCGACGCGGATGGGATCGGTGTTGGCGGGCTTTTCGCCGTTGAGGATTTGGACGACGGTGGGAAGAGGCTCGCCAGCGGCGTAGCCGGGAAAACCGTGAACGGTGAGGCCAGCGCTATGGGTAAGGATGCGGCGGATGGTGACTTTTTCTTTTTCGGTGAAGGCGTTTTCGGGGACTTTCCAGGTTTTGAGTTTGACGTTGACGTCTTCGTCGAGATTGAGCTTGCCTTCTTGCACGAGGCGAAGAGCGGCGAGGGCAGTGACAGGTTTGCTGATGGAGGCGGCTTGGAAAAGCGTTTCGGGCGTGACGGGTTTTTTCGCGGCCACATCGGCTAGGCCGTAAGCTTTGGTCCAGATAATTTGACCGTGATCGAAGAAGGCGACGCTGACGCCGGGAACTTTGTAATGTTCCATGCGGGAGGCGATGGTCATAGGCGCGGGGGGCTGGCCTTTGATGACGACGGCAGGGAGGAGGCCGTTTTCGATGCTGGCGATGCGTGCGGCGAGGGCGGGGTCTTGAGCGGTGGAGGATTGCGGCGCGCTTGCTGAGGCGATCGTTGTGAGCGGGCGCTCGCGCAATACGATGGCGAGGAGCGCGGCTGCCGCGAGGAAGGCGATCAGGAGCTTTTTGAAGGTTGCGTTCATGGTCGAAAATCGTATCACTTTTGAGGGCTAGACGATTTGTTTGGTTGGCTGATGGTCGGGCGAAATTTAGGCGTGAATGGTCGAGTTCGCCCTTGGGTAAAAAAGAGGGTGGGGCAAGCCCCACCCCCACAGTGGCCTTTGTGCTACGTTGGCCGGCCGCAGAAAAAATCGATGAGGAGCTCGGAGACGCGGGCGGGCTCTTCGTGCTGGAGCCAGTGGGAGGCGTTGGCGAAGGTGTAGAGTTCGGCGGAGTCGCAATAGCGGAGGCTGTCGTGGGCCATTTCGGTGAGGAGGAAGGCGTCGCGCTCGCCCCAGAGGATGCGCGTGGGAACGTGAACGGTGGAGTCGGGGAATTTGGCGCGATGGCGGGCGGCGGCGCGGTACCAGTTGATCATGGCGGTGAGCGCGCTGGGTTGGGACCATGCGGCGCGGTATAAGGCGAGATCGTTGGAGGAAAAAGTGTTGGGGCGACTGGAGCGGACGAGGGAACGGACACCGAGCTGGAAATCGAAGGCGGAGAATGCGAGTTCTGGGAGCCAGGGAAGTTGAAAGAAGAACATGTACCAACTGCGGCGAATTTGGCGGAAATTGGATTTGAGATAGCGGAGCATGACACTGGGATGCGGAACGTTGAGGATGACGAGTTTGGCGACGCGTTGCGGATGGAGGAGAGCGATGCTCCAGGCGACGGCGGCGCCCCAATCGTGGCCGGCGAGGAAGAATTTTTCAGCGCCGAGTTGGCCGGCGATGGCGAGGACGTCGGAAGTGAGATGGGAGAGCGCGTAGTTGGCGGCGCCGCGGGGTTTGCTGCTGGTGCTGTAGCCGCGCTGGTCGGGGACGACGACGCGAAAACCGGCGGAGGCGAGGGGCTCGATTTGTTTGTGCCAGGAATACCAGAATTCGGGGAAGCCGTGGAGGAGGAGGGCGACGGGGCCGTTGGGAGGACCTGCGACGACGGCGTGGAGATCGATCGGGCCGTTGCGAAACGTCAAGTGTTCGAGTTCGGTGGGCACAGATGGAGAGTTTACGACGGATGGGAAGCAATAGAGAAAAGTGCGGCTAAGTGATGGAAGTGGTTTCGAGGCCGTAGGTGGTGACGTAAGAGGCGGTGTCTGCGATTTCCGAGACGCGAGCTTCGGAATCGCCGTGAGGGATGGCGGTGTGAGGCTCGGCGGCGGAGTCGGGAGCGAGAGCGCCGACGGCCAGGTTGCGGCCGGCGTGTTTGGCTTTGTACATGGCGCGGTCGGCGAGGGCGAGGACCTCTTCGTAACTGACGTCGACGGGCGAATTCATATTCCACGGGAAGGCGGCCCAGCCAATCGAGACGGTGCGGTGCAGGGAAAGGCTCGCGCCCTTGATTTTGAAAGGCTCGCCGGAAACTGCGGAGAGAACACGAGCGGCGAGAGTGGCGGCTTCTTTGCGCTCGCAAAAACGGGAGACGACGAGGAACTCTTCGCCGCCCCAGCGGACAAGCACGTCGGAATAGCGGATGGCGCCGCTGATGCGAGCGGTTAGATCGATGAGCATCTGATCGCCGGCATCGTGGCCGAAGCGATCGTTGATTTCTTTGAAGTGATCGGCGTCGATGAGATAGAAAATGATGTCGCGATTGCGGCGGCTGCGCGTGGGGTCTGGCGCGGTGTAGGCGCGGATGGCCTGGCTGATGTCGCTGGCGATGGTGGCCTGGAAAAAGCGGCGATTGCGCGCGGAGGTGAGCGGGTCGGTGAGAGACATTTCCTCGAGTTCTTTGTTGGCGAGCGCGAGAGCTTCGCTGCGTTCGGCGACGGCTTCTTCGAGGCGGAGCCGCTCGCTTTGGAGCTTGCGCGTGCGGTAGTTCACGAGGCCGTAGAGAGCGAACAGGCCGAGAAGTATGGCGAAGCCTCGCGAGTACCAGCGCTGCCACCAGGCAGGGATCACAGTGAAAGAAAACTGTGCGGGGAAACTGAGAGTGCCGCGGGCGGAGCGGCAGGCGACGGTGAAAGTGTAATCGCCGGGGGGAAGAGCGGGATAACGAGCTTCGCGGCCAGTAGTTTCGTTGAACTCGGTTTCGAGGCCGGCGAGGCGGTAGGAGCAGCGGACATTTTCCGGGTCGCGATAGGTCAGCGCGGCGAAATCGACCAGGAAATAATTGTCACTACGCGGGGCTTGGGGATGGCGCTCGCGAAGACGATCACTTGAGCCGAGCTGCGCGGAAGTGATGACGACGCGGGGCGGAAGTTCCACGCCATCGTCAGCGGAGATAGGATTGTATCGTGCCAGGCCGCCACTGGTGCCGAAAAGCAAAGTGCCGTCTTGCTCAGCGAAAAAGCCTTCCTCGCTCAAGTCGTTCCAGATAAGGCCATCGGCACGGGTGAAACGGGAAGTGCGTCCATTGCGAGAAAATTCGGTGAGGCCTAGGGCGCTGCCAGCCCAAACATTGCCGCCGTGATCGGCGCCAAGCATATAAACGTCGAGAGTCGGTAGCCCGCTCGCCAAGCCGTAGTGCGTGAGCTGCGGTTTTCCGCTGACGAGACGCAGGCGGCTGAGACCGAGAGCGTCGAAGTAGCGGAACCAAACTTCATCGCGGCCGACGGCGGCGGCTTCGACAACGTCGTCTTGAAGCAGGCCGTTGGCACTCGTGAAGTGCAGCCAGTGTTGGCCGTCAAAGCGACATAGACCATTCCTTCCAACGGTCCAGAGAACGCCGTCGGGGCTTGATTCCAAACGGCCAAAGCCTTGGTGGATTTCACGGGGCAGAGGCACATCGACGAAATGAAAAGGACGTTCAGAAGGCCGAGCGGCTTTGAGGTACTGAGAGTTGGCAATCCAGATGCGGCCATCGGGTCCCACTTGAATGCCGGTGGGGATGGAGCCAGGGGAGGAAATTTTTTCTGGGAGAAGCGATTCCGGGTCGAACCGGGTGAGACCACCGGCGTAGGTAAGAACCCAGACAGCATGGTCGGGCGCCAGGATCAACTGGCGGGCCACGGTGCCATTGAGGCCGTCTTTCGCCTTCCACACGCGCCAGCGATTGGCTTGAGGATCCCACATGGCGACGCCACTGTCGGTGCCAACCCAAAGGCGTTTGCGGGCATCGCGGATTTCCGACCATACGACATTGTCCGGAAGGCCTTCGGTTTGCGTCCAGCCGGACCAAGTCTTTCTTCCAATCCAACGTTGAATACCGGCTCCGCCGAGGCCGATCCAATAGGCGCCCTCGCGATCTTCCGTGATGGCAAACGTGGCGTTGACAGCCATGCCGCGGCTTTGATCGATGACTTGCCATTGGCCGGAGACATGACGATAGAGGCCTTCTACGGTGGGAATCATGAGGTTGCCGCCACGGTCCAGCGAGGGAGTGCCATATTCGTTGGCGGGAGGAAGATCGGGCAATTCAGGCACGAAATAAGTGGAACCTGGATTTAGCCGAAAGAGATGAGCGCTGGTGCGAACCCAGAGGGTCTTCTCGAAATCCTGGAGGATACTGACGATCTGCTCATGAGGGAGGCCGCTCTGAGCAGGAAACATGTGCACATGGCCTTGCGAATCGAGCCAGCCCACGCGGTGACCGGCGGCGAACCAAACGCGGCCTTCGGAAGTAATGCTCACGGTTTCTACTTCGAGGTTGGGGAGTCCGTCGGAAATGCTCCACAGACGGTGGTCATTAGGACGATCCGGATCGACCCAAAGGAGGCCGCCGTCGGTAGCAAGATAGACCTTACCCCAGGAATCGAGGGCCAAAGCGGAGGGACGCCGAAAGGAATTGTAGACCTCGGCGAGGGGAAGTTTGTGAATGACGCCTTGTTCCATGTAAGCGATGCCACGAGATGTGACAATCCAGATTCGTCCGCTGGGAGCGAGAACGAGTTGATTCACATTGGTGCTGGGAAGGCCTTGCTCGAGGCCGAAACGAACAACGCGAGTGCCGTCGAAACGCAGGAGGCCATCAGGTGTGCCGATCCATATAAAGCCATCCTGATCCTGGAGGATGCAAGAAGGAGTCAGTGAGCTTAAGCCGAAATTATCGCCGACGCGCTGGAAGACG
The DNA here is from genome assembly GCA_963843265.1 of uncultured Acidobacteriota bacterium. Taxonomy (GTDB): domain Bacteria; phylum Acidobacteriota; class Terriglobia; order Acidiferrales; family UBA7541; genus Acidiferrum. Next base: position 88,945 of record CAWJJR010000029.1, read on the forward strand.
TAATGCGGCTTCGGTGGCAAAGAAAGCGCAGGCGTCTCGGTGGGCTTTGCCTGAGCGGCAAGGGAACCGAGAAGCAGAATGACCAGAGTAACCGCGAAAAAGGCAGCGGAAGTCTTGCTCCGCATCAGCACTCCAAGTAATGCAGTCCAAATAGTTTAGCGTGGGGGTGGGAGGGCCGGGGGGTGTGGTCCCAAAACGATAATGGCAGATTGTGGGAATTCAGGAGGGCGGGGACTCCGGAAGCATCAAGTGGATTACTTCCGGATGCGCCGCGAATCAAGAACGACCTGTGGTGATCATTTCGCCGGGAGCCTTTCCTGGCCAGTTTTGGGCAAGCGAGCAACGGGATTTCTGAACCTCGACACAGTTTTTCAATCCCGAGTTAACATCAACGTAGTTATCCGTGAAACCCGTCAGATTCTCGCTTGTATTCTTTATGGGTGTGGTCGCAAGACTGAATAAATTTTCTACTCCTCCGTGAGGGCTTCCATCGGGGAGATCCGCGCGGCGCGTTGAGATGGCAGCAAGCAAGCGGCCAGACACACCACTGCCGTCACGCACGCAGCAGCGGCGAGGATTGGTAGGTCAAGCGGGGGGACCTGGAAGAGTACCGCCCGCATAGCTCGGCCCGATTGCCACGCGCCGAGCAGGCCCAAGAGCGTTCCTGCAGCGAGCAGGCGCAAGGAAAGAGAAAGAAACTGGCCGCGGATTTGCCCCGGTTGCGCGCCCAAGGCCATGCGCACGCCGATTTCGCGGCGACGATGTGCTACGGCGTAGCTCAACACGCCGTAGGTGCCGATGGCGGTGAGCAGCAGGGCTATCGCAGAGAAGAGACCAGACAGCAGTGCCGGCGAGCGGCGCGCGATAAGGCTATCGGCAATGCGGATGTCCATCGAGCGGATGTCACTGACGGGCACGTCAGGGTCGATTTGGCGAACCACCTTCTGCAGTGTCAACGCGAGCGATTCCGGTGGCAGGCTGGTGCGGACGGCCACGAAGAAACCGGAATCAACGCGAAAGACATAAGGATAATAAATCGCGCCCTGGGCCTCGTTTTCCGTGAGCCCCGCCTGCTTCACCCCGCCTACAACGCCGACAACGGTGAATGCATCGGCATCCTTTCCCACTTCGGAGCCGTCCCACAATCGTTGGCCAATCGCGCTGGCATGCGGCCAGTAGTAATGCGCGAAGTCTTCATCGACAACGCAGACTCGCGCGGAGCGGCGTGAATCGTCGGCGTTTAGGAATCGTCCTGCCCGCAGGGAGAAGCCCATCGCGCGAAAGTAGTCGCCGTCGACTCCGTAGGAATAGTGCCCTCGCGCGGATTCGCCAGGGCGGCGAACGTGACCCGCTACCGTGGCGGCGCTTTTGCCGGTGCTGCCGCTGAAAGGCACATTGTTGACTACGCCTGCGGACAACACTCCCGGCAGTTGGTTGAGTTTGTCCAGCAAGTTTTCCATAAATTTCAGCCGGCCTGCCTCCGAGTAATCCGCCCATGGAAGCAAGATTTGCCCTGTAAGGACGTGGCCGGATTGGAAGCCTGGAGAAACGGCCATTACGCGCTGGAGACTGAGGCCCAGCAGACCCGCTCCGGCTAGCAGAAGGAACGCCAAGGCAATCTGAGCGACGATGAAACTGTGACGCAAGATTTGACCGCCGCGCCCGCTTGTGCCGCCCCGGCTCTCCGATTGAAGCGCATTCCCGAGATGCCGCCGAAGATGGAACCAAGCGACGGGCATGGCGAACAGGATGCCCATGAAGATGGCGGCAACGAGGCCGACCAGTGCTACTCGCGCGTCGAAAACGATGCGACTTCCCAAGGGCAGCCGATCAGCGCCCAACCCGCGCAGGAGATCGATTCCGCCGGCCCCTACGGCGAGTCCAAGTAGTCCTCCGGCTAAGGTGAGCAAGGTGGTCTCGACGACGACTTCGCTCACGAGGTATCTCCAACTCGCGCCAAGCGCCTGACGGACCGCAAGCTCTTTCACCCGGCCGCTCGCACGGACGAGAAGCAGGTTCACAAGGTTGACTGCGCCAATCAGGAGAAGAACAAGTACGGCTGCTTCCAAGAGCAGTAGAGTGGGACGGACGGATGCGACGTAATCCGCGCGCAACGGCACCACCAGGGAACGAAAGCCGGCATCGGCAATCATCTTGGCCTGAGGGTCGTCGACTTCCAGTGCCGCGTTCTGCGCGTCGAGCTCAGACTGGGCTTGTGCGAGCGTGGCGTCCGGCCGGAGGCGCGCAATCATTTGGATCACATTTCCGCCGGAATGTCGCAGCGACGGCGCGCGATCTTCCGGGCGCGATGCAAGCGGCAGGAACACCTCGGCATCGGAAGACAGAAAGTGGAAGCCGGGAGGCAAGACGCCGATCACGGTTCTGGGAACGCTGTTTACACGAAGCTGCTTTCCGATCACATGGGGATCGGCGTTGTATCGATCCCGCCAAAACCTGTCGGAAAGAATCACAACGTGGTCGGTTTCCGAAGTGGTTTCGTCGTCCGTGAAAGTGCGTCCGAACGCGGGGCCGAGCCCGAGAGTAGAGAAAAAATCCGGAGAGACACGCATGGTGGGGAGGCGATCCGTCGAGCCGGGCTCACCGACAATCTCGGTTCCATACTCGTAGATGGAGAGCGACGCGAAGGCGGGAATTTGACCGCGGCGTTCGTAATAATTGGTCAGCGAAGAGCCGTCGCGCTCGACGCCAGCCTTCGGATAAGTATTGAAAATCGTCATCAGCCGGCCAGGCTGGGGAAATGGCAAGGGGCGCAGCAGCACCGAGTCGATCACGGCAAAAATCGTCAGATTCGCGCCCAAACAAACAGCGAGGGTCAGAAGAGCGGTAGCTGTAAATGCCGGGGTCCTTCGGAGCAAGCGGGCGGCGTAACTCAGCTCTCTGCGAAACTCATCAAAGAGGTGCAGACCAAACGCCTCGCGGCAATCCGCTTTGATATTGACGGGGCTCCCGAGCTCCATCCGAATCTGACGGGCCGCTTTTTCCCGGGACATGCCGGAGCGCACCAGTTCGTCGGTGTACTGCTCCACGTGAAAACGAAGCTCCTCGGACATGCCATCTTCGAAATCACGCCGCCGGTTGAGCGCACGAAATAGAGAACGCCAGCGCTTGAACATGTCACACCTCCTCCGACGTGGTGTTCAAGGCCGCAGCAATCGCCGTCGCGAGCCGGTTCCAACCGGCCGTTTCGTCGCGCAGGCGGCGGCGTCCAGCGGGCGTCAATGTGTAGTACTTGGCCCGGCGGTTGTTCTCGCTTTGTCCCCATTCCGAAGCAATCAGATCGTGGTGCTCCAATCGGTAGAGCGCCGGATACAAAGATCCCTGGGGAATCTCCAGCGCATCTCCGGAGATTTGCCGGATGCGCACCATCACACCGTAGCCGTGCAGCGGTTTCAAAGACACCGCCTTGAGAATCAACATGTCCAGCGTGCCCGGAAGTAATTCCGCGTTTTTGCCCATAGTAAGAACTCTTCCCCCTAGCCTGACTAGGAGTCTAACCCACACTCTCCTAGTTTGGCAAGGGGAAAGCGCGATGGCAGAGGCTCCGGCGAAGCGTCGAATGGCATGGACACGGAAATTGATTCTTGATAGGTGGAACAACCGGTAGACCATCTCACAAGCAGTACTTACGCACCCGTGATTGGGTGGTCGATCCTACGGAAGCTAACCGCCTGTTGGAATTTAGAAACCGGGGGCGCCGGTGGCCGCCGGGCGCATTTCCGGGGCGTTGACGCCGAAACGGAGGTGGGCGAAGTAAGTTTGGCCGAGGGACATGAGGCCGGTGTAGAGGTAGCCCCAGACGAAGAGGAGCAGGAAGGGGATGGTGGCGTAGTTTTCGTTGGTGAAGGCGTAGAAAACGGTGCCGGCGAAGTAGATGCCGAGAAGGACTTCGGCGTAGGGCATCCAGCCTGCCTTGTTCCGGTATTTTTTCGAGACGAAAGTTCCTTTTTTGCCTTCGATTTTGAATTTGGGCGTGCGAGCGAACTCGCTTCTCTTGCCGACAATTGCTTCCAGGACGGCCTGCGCGTTGCGGACGGAGATGCCAATGCCGACGGCCATCACGAAGGGCATGTAAAAAAAAGTGCGCCACCAGTTTTTTGGGCGGAGCTCTCTTTGCGCGACGAGGTAGAAGCTCGAGATGGAACATGTGGAAGCGAGGAACAGAGGCAGGTCGATGATGAGCATTTGAAACCAGCCTTGATAGAAACGGACGATCATGGCGGGAAGAAGCATGGCGGAAAAAAGGACCATCAGCGGGTAGCTGATGTTGGCGGTGAGATGGAAAAAGGCCTCGGCTTTGACGCGCAATGGCGCATCAGATTTCATGACGCGCGGAAGGATTTTTTTTGCCGTCTGCATCAGACCTTTGGCCCACCGTGCTTGTTGGGTCTTGAAGCCGTTCATATCGACGGGCAGTTCGGAAGCGCATTCGATTTGCGGGAGATAGAGAAATTTCCAGCCCTTGAGCTGCGCACGATAGGAAAGATCAGTGTCTTCGGTGAGCGTGTCGTGCTGCCAGCCGCCGGCTTCTTCGATGGCCTGGCGGCGCCAGACGCCGGCGGTGCCATTGAAATTGAAAAAAGTGCCGCAGCGAGAGCGAGCACCATGCTCGACGACGAAGTGGCCATCGAGAAGTATCGTTTCGACTTGCGTCAGGAGCGAATAGTCGCGGTTGAGATAGGTCCAGCGAGTCTGGACCATGCCAATTTTCGGGCCGTTGGCGGGGTCGACGAAATAGGGAATGGTGCGGCGCAGAAAATCCGGCTCGGGAATAAAGTCCGCGTCGAAGATGGCGACGAACTCGCCCTGGGCGGTGTGCAAGCCGTTTTCGAGGGCGCCGGCCTTGTAGCCTTCTCGGTTAGTGCGGTGGATGTAGAAGATGGGCAGGCCTTGGGCGGCGTGGCGCGCGACGCAGGAACTGGCAACCTGGCAAGTCTCATCGGTGGAATCGTCGAGGACCTGGATGTCGAGCAGTTCGTGAGGGTAATCGAAGCGGGAGACGGCTTCGACTAGGCGCTCGATGACGTAGCGTTCGTTGAAAATGGGGAGCTGGACGGTGACGCGCGGCCAATTTTTGACTTCGGGGGGCGTGCCGGGGACGTTTTTCGAGTAGGCGTAGTAGTCGTAGACGAGCCAGTAGCGATGGAATCCATAAGCGGCGAGGACGAAGAGGACCAGGAAATAGGGAATGGTCATGGCCAAGTCAAAGGCATTGGGGTGATACATTCCCGCGAAGGTGCGGTCGGTGAGCCTGTGCCAATAATGGCTTAGGGAGGTCTGCGCCAAGAGAATCGAAACGATGGGCATGGGAATCGTCACGAGGTGGTCAGCTTTGCTTTCGGCAGATGGCGTCCCGGGTGGAATCTTCCGAGACAATGATTATACGGCCCAAGCGCGTTCGGCGAAAGGTGGACGACTCACGCCATCGATCCCCTCAGAGCTGATGGCGCCGGCGGCTCCGCAAGCCTTAAGTAATTTCGATTGCGGTTACGGTATGAGTACGATTTTTCCGGCTGCGCCCGGTTCGAGGATTTCTTTGTGGGCGCGAGGGGCTTCGGCAAGCGGCAGCTCTTTTCCGACGACAGGGCGAAGCGTGCCATTTTCGAGGCCTGCAATGATTGCGGCGTGAATGGAGGTTTCTTCGGACTCGGTGACGGCCCAGAGAGTGAATCCGCGAACCGAGCTGCGGCGGGACATCAGGTCGCGCGGATTAATAGTGATTTCGCCGCGGTTGCCGATGACGATGATTCGGCCATTGGCGGCGAGGAGCTTCATGTCGTTGGCGAGATTCACGTTGGCAAGCATTTCGAGAATGATGTCCACGCCACGGCCGCCGGTGGCCTTCATAATTTCATCGAGATAACCGGGTTTGCTGTGATTGAAAACCTCATGAGCGCCTTCGCGCGTCGCGAGGTCGAGGCCTTTCTGGCTGCTTGCGGTGCCGAAGACGTGCAGTCCCATGGCACGCGCAAATTGGACGCCAGCGATGCCGACACCGCCGCTGGCGCCGTGAATGAGCACCGTTTCCGAAGCGCGCGCTTGCGCGGAGTGAACGAGGGCGTGATAGGCGGTTCCGTATGGGACCCAGACGCCCGCACCCTGGGCGAAACTGGCTTTCTCAGGAAGCGGATGGACCTGGCTTTCTAGGGCGACGGCGTATTCGGCGTAGGCGCCGGTCACTGTTTTTGCCATGTAGACGCGGTCGCCAGACTTAACTTTGGTAACGTCAGCGCCGACAGCTTCGATTACGCCCGCGCCATCGGAGCCGGGCGTGTATGGCAACGGAGGTTTGACGGCATAAGTGCCGTTGCGCATGTACGTGTCATAAGGATTCACGCCGACGCCGTGAACGCGGACGAGGACCTGTCCGACGCCTGGTTTGGGCGTTGGAACTTCTTCGTACTTTAGGACTTCCGGGCCACCGAATTCGTGGACGACGATTGCTTTCATTTTTTGGCCTCCGTTCGCGTGAAGCTTAAACTCCTACGGCTTGCGGTTAATGTCTCTGCCGTGGGCCGCCAAATTCTAACTGAAGAGTGATGCGGCGGCTGGTGTCCTTACGAACAAAATTTCTTGTCGCGGGTTCGAAGTGTTTTGCACCTTCAAAAGTGTTCGTCAGCGTGCACGTGAGACGATTCCTGCTCGTTTTCAAGGAGTCCGGCGGACTGTCCCCAGGCCGTAGTCTGCCAATTGTCCTTGCCCTTTTTCTGTGGGATCCAGGGCGGCAGAGTTTGGTTCAAATAGGTCGCAAGTGCGTGAACGTAAGGCTCATACATGCCGCGAAGCTCGCGGAGGCGGCGGTCAGCTTCGTCGCCATCCCGGAGCTTCAAACCTTGTTGAGCGAGAACGTCGCGGATATGGCGCAGTCCTTCTGCCGGAAGCCGGTCCTGGGACAGGGGCTTCGGCGCGGTGCCGAAGACCTGCGAGAGGTCGACAACGGCGTGGCGTGCGATCGCGAAGGTCAGGCCGGCTTGCTTTTCGCAGGCGCCGTCGATGCCAACCATGACAAGCGCACAGGTATCAAGAATGGCGGTGAGCGAGGCGATCCAGGACTGGTTGTCATGCTGCGAGCGGAAGAAAGCCAGCACCGGGTAGGAGAGATGGCTCTCCATCAACTCGGCGGACCAGTGTTCCCAATCCTTCAGGAGCTCACGCAGCGCCTCCTGTCCGTGGGCATAGGCGTGGCGGCGGAGGAGCTCGCCTGCAGTCGGTGGTGTTCCGGCGCGGGAATCGAGCAGCGAGATGTCCACCTCGCGCTCTGAAAAAGAGCCGTAAATGAAGGGGAGATATCCGATGACGGCGGCGAGGAAGCCAAAACCGAAACCGGCTTCCGTGACAACCAAAGCTCGAGCCAATCCCGAACGAGGGATGACATCGCCGAGGCCGAGCGTGAAAAAGGTTGTGCCGCTGAGATAAATGTCGGTGAGGAAGCTGGGTTCGCCTCCGGCCATGTTTACGGCTGAACCCGCGCCGTATTGCATCAAACCGAAGCCGAGAACGAGACCAACAGCCCATACAGCTACTAGAACAAGGAGAGAAAGCGGGCCGTAAAAACCCAACAGCGCTTCGCGCTGTTTTCGCGACGGCACAAGGCACATCACGAACTTCCAGACGTGCCAGGTGGACCTAAAAAAAAGGCGTGTGAGCCTAAACTTGCGCGTTACCCGCCGAGGCAGAATGATGGCCTCGAAGGCATCCCACAGCACGATCAAGAATATTGCGGCTCCCCCAATGAAGGCGCCCGGCAATGGAACCATGTGCGGCATTGTACTCGTTTGGGCGCGTTCCAGAGAAGCGCCGGCGTTGTCAGGAATTCAGACTCGAGCTAATTGTAATCTCCGCTTTAAAAAGCTTGGAAACCGGGCAGCCGGTCTCTGCGGCCTTTACGGCGGCGTCAAATTTCGCTTTGTCTGCGCCGGGAATCGTCGCCACGAGGTCGAGATGGCTTTTGGTAATGGAAAAGCCGTCGCCAACTTTTTCGAGCGAGATGGTGGCGGTGGTTTCGAGCTTTTGCGCCGTCATTCCAGCGCCGCCGAGCTGCGCGGAGAGTGCCATGGTGAAACACCCCGCATGAGCCGCGGCAAGAAGTTCTTCCGGATTGGTGCCGACGCCGTTTTCAAAGCGGGTGCTAAAGGAATATTGCGTTTGTTTGAGTACACCGCTGTCGGTGGATATTGAGCCCTTGCCATCCTTCAAGCCGCCTTGCCAGACTGCCGATGCTTTGCGTTGCATGATGCCGCTCCTTTTAGAAAGTTCAGCCGATTTGAATCCCCAGCATTCGATTCGCCAGCAAGAGAGAAGGGTATATGGATGGGAAGATGCTGTCGAGTCGTGGCATCGGATTCCTTTTGAAGCAATCCGGGTGGATCTACCACTTGTGAAAAACGAAAAACACGCCGACAACGACGAAGCCGAAGCCCGCGGCGTAGTTCCACTTGATTTTCTCTCCGAGATAGAGCACCGAGAACGCCGAGAACACCGTTAGGGTGATGACCTCCTGAATGGTTTTCAGTTGCGCGGCGGTGAATTCGTACGAGCCAATGCGATTTGCCGGGACCTGGAAGCAATACTCGAAGAACGCGATGCCCCAGCTGATCACGATCACTTTCCAGAGAGCGGTCGAGCGGAACTTCAAGTGACCGTACCACGCAAAGGTCATGAAGATGTTCGAGATGGTGAGCAAGAGGATAGTTCTCATGTTCTCTGATTCTCTCTTTGCGTTGAAGTTTGTTGCACGTGAGACGCGGCGTCGCCGGTTGCAGGTACAAAACGACAGTTTCTTGCAGCGAATCGTACGGCGCCAGAGCTGTTTTGGAGACGCGCCCTAGCTCGCTGCTCGCCTCCCCAAGAAAAACGGTCCTCTTCCAGTTTAAGACTATTTCGTAATCCATAATGGCGGATTCTGCACACCTGCACCACGTACCAGTTCAGCGGAGCCGGAGAACTCTTTTAGAGTTGTCAATGACAGACGATTTGGCTTCCCTCTTTTCGGTTTCCTATCAGGCCCGCGTGGCCTTGGAGGTTCTGGTGGCACGGATATTAAAAATGGTTGGTGTGCTCGGCGTGACCGTGGCGGTCGCACTCTCCGTTGCAACACAAGCGCAAGATTCCACGGTTCTGGTGGTGACTGGCTCGAGCATGCCAGAGCCGCTTTACGTGATGTGGAACGACGAATATCACAAACAGCAGCCAGCCGTGAAGGTGCGTTATCTCCCCGAAGGCAGCGGCGCGGGCGCCACCCGCGTGCTCACCGGCACGGGGGATTTCGCCGGGGGTGATGCTCCAATTCCTGAAAAGGAATTAAAAGCGGCTACTTCCAAAGTGGTCGAGCTTCCTACAGTGCTCATCGGAATCGTAGTGATCTACAACTTGCCGGGCGCCCCCCGCGAACTTCGGCTTTCGGGTCCGCTGCTCGCAGGTATTTATCTCGGAAAGATCACGGCTTGGAACGATCCTGCTCTAGTCAAGTTGAATCCGGAAATTGAACTTCCAGCGCTTCCGATCAAAGTTGTGCACCGGACGGCGGGAAAAGGTTCGAGCTACATCCTTTCCGATTTCTTGTCGAAGGGCAGCCCAGAATTTCTTGCGCGCGTCGGACGCAGCGAGTCTCCTAACTGGCCTGTCGGTGCTAGCGCAGGCAGAACCCAGGATATGGTGGACAAGGTGGCGGGCACGTCGGGTGCTATCGGCTACACGGAATTGAATATCGCGGAGAAGTCTTCCCTGCACATGGCCAGCATTCGAAACGCGGAAGGCGAGTTCGTCCGCCCATCCTTACGCACCATTGCCGCCGCAGCTAAAGCTCTGACGGGCAGGACGGCCGACGATTTCCGGATCTCGCTGACGAATGGCCCTGGAAAAGACAGCTACCCCATCAGCAGCTTTACCTGGTTTTATGTTCCGGCGGTAGCCCAGGATTCGCAACGCGGCCGCGCGATCGAAGCTTATTTGAGATGGGTGTATTCCGACGGCCAAAAGATCGCCCAGGAGGAAGGCTATCCGCCGCTTCCCGAGGAATTACTCGCCAAAGTGGCTGCGAAAGCTGCCGCGATTCGCTGAGCCAGACCGGAGTAGGCCTGAGCAAATATTGTTGGACCGGCCTTGAAGATCGCCGACTTCTAAATAAGCACGCAAAATTGCTCAGGAGATAAACCTGCCTGCCGCAGAATTCCGCGCAACGTTCCCCTGTCCAGTTCTTTGTGATCGGGTACCACCACCTGTGCGAAAGGCGCGTCCCGACGAAGTATGATGTGGCTACGGTGTTGTCGTTTAATTTGAAAGCCTGCTCTGCCAAGAGCAGCCGCACACTCGCGCCCCGAAATCCGAGGCAACTTGCTCATACGGCAAGCAAGACCGCATCAAACCGCTCTGGTGGGATAGGCAAGCCGTCTTGTTGAAGGGCGAGGACATAGCCTTCGATGGCCTCGCGTATGTTCCGTACTGCTTCTTCCTTGGTCTTTCCCTGACTAATGCAACCCGGCAAGCTGGGGCATTCAACAACCCAATAGCCGTCCTCACCTGGATAGAGGATTACCTGTCGCACAAGAAATACCTCACTTCTATTTTAGCATGCAGCTCACACATTTAAGGTCAGGGATACCAAGTCGGTTCGCGGCGTCGGGAGAACCGGCGGCGTATTCGAGCGGTCCACGGGACGATAAAGCGTGTCGCGTTCCACGGGCGTTCGGCCCGCCGCGCGGATGAGGCGCTCCAGTTCCGCTCGAGGCGTGAACTCCGAAGTTTTTGCGCCAGCGTCGTGGTAAATCTTCTCTTCAACAACCGTGCCATCCAGGTCGTTGGCGCCAAAACGCAACGCAATCTGCGCGATGCTCGGCGAAAGCATGATCCAATACGCTTTGATGTGATCGAAGTTATCGAGCATTAGCCGCGCGACCGCGATATTGCGAAGGTCCGCGTAGCCGGTGGGCTTCGGAATGTGCGAGAGCGCCGTATTATCAGGATGAAACGCGAGAGGAATGAACGCCACGAAACCGTGAGTTTCGTCCTGCAGTTCGCGTAATTTGACGAGATGGTCGGCGCGCTCTTCCTCGGTTTCGACGTGGCCGTAGAGCATGGTCGCGTTGGAACGCAGCCCCGCCTCGTGTGCTTTCTTTGCCGTGTTCAGCCACATCTGGCCGCTGGTTTTGTGGTCGCAGATGATCTTGCGCACACGCGGATGAAAAATCTCCGCGCCGCCGCCAGGGCAGGAATCCACACCGGCCTCTTTCATTTTAATCAGGACTTCTTCGATCGGAATCTTTGCGATGCGCGAGAAGTAATGAACTTCGACCATCGTAAAAGCTTTGATATGCACAGTGGGGCAGCGCTGCTTCAGGCCGCGAACCAGTTCGAGATAGTGGTCAAACGTGAGATCTGGATGCAAGCCGCCGACGATGTGAAACTCAGTCGCTCCTTCGCGAACACCTTGCTGTGCCCGTTCGTAGATTTCTTCAAGCGCAAACGTGTAAGCGCCCGGCGCGTTTGGATCGCGGCCGAAGGCACAAAGTTTGCAATGAGCCACGCAGACGTTCGTGGGATTGATGTGACGGTTGACGTTGAAATAAGTGGTGTTGCCGTGGCGCTTCTCGCGGACGTAATTTGCGAGCCAGCCGACAGCTAGCAGATCGGGCGAACGATAAAGCGCGATGCCGTCTTCCAGGCTTAGGCGCTCGCCGGCAAGCACTTTCGCCGCGATGGGTTGCAATCTCTGATCGTTAATTGTGAGTTCGCTCATTTTGAATCCGCTGAAAATTTCAAACGCGCCAAACCGCTGCCGCTGCCCCCCAAAACAAAAGAAACAACAAACTAATATAACCGTTCACGGCGAAAAACGCAGCGTCCAGCTTGCTCAGGTCGCTCGGTTTCACGAGTGAATGCTCGTACGACAGCAACGCGGCAACAACCACGATACCCGCCCAAGCAGGCCAAGGCAGAGCAAAGCTCCAAGCCAGCCAGGAGAGCAGTCCGACCACGCCGACGTGCATCACGCGCGCGATGAGCAGCGCGTTGGCGACCCCGAACCGTTTGGGGACCGAGTAGAGCCCCGCCCGGCGGTCATAATCGATGTCCTGGCAGGCGTAGAGCACGTCAAATCCGCCAACCCACAGGGTGACCGCGGCGCAAAGAATGAGCATTCGTGGATCAAGTGTCCCGGTAATGGCGATCCACGCAGCTGCCGGCGAGATGCCAAGCGCGAAGCCAAGAAAAATGTGCGACCAGTTCGTGAAGCGTTTGGTGAACGAATAGAAAAACAAAATCGCAATGGCGAGCGGGGCCAACGTGAATGCCAGGAAATTCAGCTGCCATGCAGCGACGAAGAACAAAGCGACAGCTACAATTGTGAAGACCCACGCGAATTGCAAGGAAAGCACGCCAGTCGCCAGCGCCCGCTGTTGCGTCCTTGGATTCTCGCGATCGTAACGTAGATCGGCGATCCGGTTCATGGTCATCGCAGCGGAGCGGGCCGCGACCATGGCGACGATAATCCAGACGAACTGCCTCAAAGTTGGCCAGCCTCTCGGGGGCTGATGCGTGGCGCGCGCCGCGAGAAGCGCGCCGGTCAACGCAAACGGCAGCGCGAAGACCGAGTGCTCGAACTTGATCATCTCGAGCACGGTGCGGATGCGCCCAGCCATGGTGCAGCTATGCCTCCGCCTTCTTCGCGCTCGTTTGGCCGGTCCAGCGATACATTTTCTCTTGCGGAAGGCCTATCTGTGCCAGGACGCGGCAAATATATTGTGTCACCAGATCGTCGATGGTTTGCGGATGGCTATAAAACGCCGGAATCGCCGGCATGATGACCGCCCCGGCTTGCTGCGCCCGAAGCATGTTTTCCAAATGAATGCGGTTGAAGGGCGTGTCGCGCACGCAAAGCACGAGCTTGCGGCTCTCCTTGAGCATGACGTCCGCAGCGCGCGAAACGAGATCATCGCTCACGCCGCTGGCGACAGCAGCGAGCGTGCCCATGGAGCACGGAACCACGATCATCGAGTCCACGGAGTAGCTGCCGGACGCGATGGCCGCGCCAATATCCTTATTCGAAATCACTTCGATTTTTGCAGTGGGACGGGAGAGTAGCCGATGGGGAAGCTGCTTTAGATTGCCGGAAGCGATCCCAAGCTCTTCGGCGAATAAACGCTGGCCTGCTTCCGTGACGACGAGGTGGGTGCGCGCAACGCGCGAGTCCGCTTCAAGTAACGACAAGGTTTTCTGCGCGAGAACGGCGCCGCTTGCCCCGGTCACACCTACGGTCACCACTTGTTTTTGCGTGTCAGTCATGCTTCCCGTGCGGATAGAATCAGTCTCGCAGCCGTGTTCCGGCAAGTCAAGCAGGGCCGGCACGCCTGTACGATGATAGAATTTGCCACGGTCAAAGCATATGAATCAGCAGGAATTGCTGAAAATCTTGGAATTGGTGAAGCTTGGAGCCTTTTCTCCGGAAAAGGCCGCCGAGCGCATGAAACATTTGCCTTTCGAGGATCTCGGATTCGCCAAGGTGGATCATCACCGTTCACTCCGCCAGGGTTTTGCCGAGGTCATCTTTGGCAAAGGCAAAACTCCCAAGCAAGTGGCGGAGATTGTTCGCGCCATGCTGGGGAAAAAGGATGCGCACCACAATATTCTGGTCACACGGGCAAACGCGAACATCTTTGCCGCTGTCAAGCGCTTCAACGGGAAACTAGCGCGCGCCGCAAAGTTTCACGAGGATTCCAGCGTCATCACCATCGAGCGGAATCGAGAAATCACCGGGAAAGGAAACATCCTGGTGGTCTCCGCGGGCACAAGCGACATTCCTATTGCGGAAGAGGCTTTGCTCACGGCGCAAATGATGGGCAACCGTGCCGAACATCTCTACGATGTCGGAGTTGCGGGCATTCACCGGCTTCTGGAACATCGCGAGAAATTGACCCAGGCGCGCGTGATCATCTGCGTGGCGGGGATGGAAGGCGCGCTGCCCAGCGTTGTGGGCGGCTTGGTAGGAGTGCCCGTGATTGCCGTGCCAACGAGCACGGGCTATGGCGCGAGTTTTAATGGTGTGGCCGCGTTGCTCGGCATGCTCAATTCTTGCGCATCGAATGTGACTGTCGTCAACATTGACAACGGTTTCGGCGCCGCCTGCGTCGCTTCCTGCATCAACAGGGTATAGGAACATAGGTGCAAAATGACCGCATCTGCCAAACGGTCCACAAGCCGCTTGCTCATTTTGTTTATCGACCTGGATCATTGGTCCTGTAGGTTTTGCTCGATGGAGTGAAGTCGTGAAGAGCAATCTGCACAAGCTCTTCGCTGTCACAGCGGCCTATGAGTTCTTGCGCAACGGTTGGGTGCCGCCGGCTCAGTTGGACTTTGCCAAAACTCGGCTTTGTGAAACGGCTCAGAGAAGTTGGCTCCCCGGGCTAGATTCGAACTAGCAACCCTTCGGTTAACAGCCTTGAGACCAACTTAATCACAATTTGCCGGAGCCGAGACAAATCGAGGGGATTCAGCAAGTTCTAATCAAATGGGGCAAACTAAGATTCACCTTCTCTTTTCGGTTTTAGCCGTCATTTGCCGCCATTCATCACGATTCGCATGACACCTACATGACACCACTCTGCCACCTGCGAAAGCGCTGTGACGTGGACTCGTTCACGCCGGTCGACCGCTTGGTGCTCCGGAGTGTCCTTGACCAACGCTAACTCCGTGCGACTGCCAAGATTGCCATTCGCTGGCCACTCCCCTAGCGAAGACCTGCGACGCCGGAGGCGGCGCGCTTAGCCGAATTTTCGCAGCTGGGGACGATTTTCGGTATTTGTGCCATCATGTTCGCAGTTAACTCGTGTGTTTCCATCGCCGCGCTCTGAAAAAACCGTAGAGTGAAGACCAAGTGTCTTCCCTTTGCCCCTGGATTTCTGGCACGCTTCCGTCAGCATGTTTCTGCGCAGCATCCATCGAAAAAAAGACGGTAAAGATCATCGCTACTTCAGCATCGTAGAAAACCATCGCCTCGCTTCCGACAAAACGGTGCAGCGAACCGTTCTCTATCTCGGCGAGATCAACGATCAACAACAAGTAGCATGGCGCAAGACGTTGTCCGTGTTTGATGAACAGCAGCAAGAGTATGCAAACTTGAGTCTGTTTCCCGACGACCGCGAGATTCCCGCCGATGCCATCGATATTCTGCAAGTGAAACTGAGCGGTCTCGAACTGCGACGTCCTCGCCTATTCGGTAGCTGCTGGTTGGCGTGCGAATTGTGGCAGCAACTGGGTTTGCATGAGTTTTGGGACGCTCGCCTTACGGGAACACGGGAAGAGGTTCCTTGGGAAAAAGTGTTGCAGCTCCTGGTGGTGAGCCAGCTGCTGGATCCGACGAGCGAGTTTCGTGTCCATCGCCAGTGGTACCTGACCACCGCCATGGATGCGCTGCTGGGAACGGACTTCGCCGTGGCCGAAAAGGATCGCTTGTATCGTTGCCTGGACCGCGTGCTCGAACATAAACAGGAACTCTTTCTGTGGCTGCGCCAGAAGTGGGCCGATCTGTTTAAGGCGGAATTCGAAGTGCTGCTCTACGACCTGACCAGCACGTACTTTGAAGGCGCCATGGAAGAGAACCCCAAGGCCAAGTACGGTCACAGTCCAGATAAACGGACGGACTGTTTGCAGCTGGTGATTGCACTGGTGATTACCACCGATGGTTTTCCGTTGGCCTACGAAGTGATGGATGGCAATACCAGCGGTCGCACCACCCTGCGCGGTTTTCTCGACAAGATCGAGAAGACCTACGGGAAAGCAAAACGCATGTGGGTGATGGATCGCGGCATTCCGACCGAAGAGATTTTGCAGGAGATGCGAGACCCGGCACGCGAGATTTTCTATCTGGTGGGTACACCGAAAGGCAAGATCCAACAGTATGAGAAGAAGTGGCTGGATCTGCCCTGGCAGAAGGTTCGAGATTCGGTGGACGTAAAACTGTTTGAGCAGGACGGCGAACTCTATGTGTTGGCCAAGAGTGAAGGAAGAAAAGCCAAAGAGACCGCCATGCGGCGCAAACGTTTGGCTCGCTTGCTCAAAAAACTTCGTGGCATGCGCCGAAACCTTCCTTCTCGCGACCAGTTGTTGATGCGTGTGGGCGCCGCCAAAGCAACCGCGGGCCGCGCATTCCACTTCGTGCACCTCGAAGTGCCAGAGAAAGACCAGCAGGTGACGCGGGAGACCTTCCAGTTCCGTGTGGAGAAGAAAAAGCTCCAGGAGGCGGAATGGCGCGACGGACACTACTTGCTGCGCTCCAACCTTACCGCCGGAGATCCCCGCGTGCTGTGGACGCGCTACGTGCAGTTGACCCACATCGAAGCGGTATTTAAATCGCTCAAAAGCGAACTCTGCATACGTCCGATCCGTCACCAATTGGAGCATCGCGCCGACGCGCACATTCTGATCGCCTTTCTCGCTTACTGCTTGCAGATAACCCTGAAGCAGCGCCTGTTGCTGCACGCCCCGGGGTTGACACCCACGGCGGTGCTGGAGAAGTTGGCGGAAATCAAAATGATCGATGTGTGGATTCCCACGGTCGATGAACGTTGGCTGATTCTGCCGCGCTACACACAGCCTTCTCTCGACACCAAGGTGCTGATCGAGAAATTGAAACTATCGCTGCCGAGCCAACCGTCACCGCGCCTGGTGGCGCAAAAAGAAAGCTACAAAATCGAGAGACAACCCGTCCGGTAGGAGCCAATTTGTGGTGAAGACCTTTCCCTAACCTCGACTGATTCCAAAGCACTTAACCGGCCCAGATGTGCTCAGCTGCGAAAGTTCGGTTAGGTCGTGGCGGAGGGAGTGGCGAGGGACGGATTATTGGGCGAGTCTCGGAGCCAGGGGCCAGTGATTGCGGATTCGCCATAGGAAGCTCGCCTGATTGAAACGCCTCGTGAACTGATTGAAAACGACGGCTCCACGACAAAATCTGACGACACACCCATGGTGGGACAATGTAGGCAGTATCCGAGGGACAGATGAAACCTACTCTCAGCCGGCTGCCGTGGTGTCTCCTCATTGTCTCGTTACTCTTTTTGCCGTCAGCAAAAGCACAGGACAATCCTTCGCCGATCAGCGTGGTCCAATCGAAAATGAGGTTCGATTTTGAACCCCTGGTGCAATTCGTTCTTCCTCTTTCCAATTCCTCCGGCAAGCCCTTCAAAGGAAACGTCAAGCTTGAGCTCCTGGACAGCGAGGACAAAGTACTGTCCTCCGGCAACTCAGAGATTTCCATCGATCCCGGAAACTTCTTGAATAACCTCGTCGTTGGCGAGTCAGGCCTTCCGACAAAAAGTCCCTCGGAGCTTGCCACCTACCGCCTGAAGTATACCGTCGCACCAGTCGGGGACTCCGCGTTCGCGCCGTTCGAGGGCATCGTTCAACTTGGCAGAATCATGACCAATCCCTACCAGATTCGTACTTCCTCCCTCGGACAGGTTCGTCCCGGCACGAAGTATCCGGTGAGGGTGAGGATTGAAAATCCTTACACCGCTCATCCCTACGCAGGTATCGAAGTCGTGGCCAGCCTGAAACTTCAGCTGGCAGATTCCGCTGACGAAGAACCCAAGCCTGTCCTTCGCAAGACAAAATCCGATGCGGAAGGTTACGCGGTCTTTTCGTTCGATTTGCCGCCGGGACACAAGTACGACGAAGGCGAAATCACAGTTTCGGTTCGCCGGGGTGTTTTGCTCGAGCAGGAGACCATTGACGTCAAATATCCTGACGAACCGCGATTCTCGCTGATGACAGATAAGCCCATCTACCAGCCCGGACAAACGGTGCACATCCGCGTGCAGGCCTTTGGCCCGGATAACCATGCGCTTTCCGATGCCGATGCCGAGCTCGCAATCACGGACCCGGAAAATCTGAACGCGTTCCGGACCAAACTCAAAACATCTAAGTTCGGGATTGCCAGCGCGGACTGGCAAATTCCAAGCAATCTTCGCCTGGGAGAGTTCACCATCTCGGCCTCCCTGGGAAGCGGAGATTGGTACTCGAATGCTGAGGCGGAACAGAAAGTAAAGATCAGCCGTTACGATCTTCCCGATTTCAGCGTTGAGGCAGCGCCGGATGCCGCATATTACACGAGCGGCAGAAATGCCAAAGTAAAGGTGACTGCCCGCTACTTGTTCGGCGAACCAGTAAAGCAAGGCCACGTTCGCATCGCCCGTGTAAGCAGCCGGGAGTGGAACTACAGTTCGCAAAAATATGAAACAGAAGAGGAAGATTTGGGTACTGGTGAACTCTATAACGACGGCACATTCACCGCTGAAGTCTCGTTGCAGGACGATTTCAAGGATTTCGCCAACAATAGCTACGAGAAATATCAGGATTTGAAATTCGCTGCCTACGTTACGGATGCCTCGACGCAACGCACCGAGCAGCGGCGCTTTGATGTGCGCATTACACATCAGCCCATCCACATGTATATGAGTCAGGTCTTTTCCCCTGGTCCACTCGCAGAGATCTACATCACCGCTTCCTATGCGGATGGAACGCCCGCCTCCGTGGACGTAGCGATTGCGGCGCTGAAACCAAGGGAGGACGTCGGCTTTAACGAAGATGAGAAACATCCTTTGGAAGCCATGTCTTTGAAGGTGGTTAAGACAAACGCCTATGGCCTTGTAAAGGTGAGCGACCTCGCCATTCCGAAAGAATGCCGCCTGCCGGTTCCTGGTATCAAGGGAGAATCGGCGTACCTGCGTCTCACGGCGCGCGACAGCAAGGGTGAATCCGGGATCGAGTCGGATTACATAAATTTCGATTACTCCACTAAATATCTGCGCCTGCGCGTAGAAAAGGCGTTGTACCGCGAAGGGGACGACATCCATCTGAAGGTGGAATCCAATTTGGACGACGACAGAATCGTCATCGAAGTAGTGGGAGAATCGGAAGCGCTGCAATCGAAAGTGGTTAGCTTGGCAGGCGGCCGCGGAAAAGCGGACTTTCCATACGATCCGCGATTCCACGGAGAATTGCGAATTCTCGCCTATAGCATGAGCACGCTCTCGAGTGACCATCCGCAAGGCTTTGCGAAGGTTCTGTATCCCGCCAAACAAGAGCTGGGTTTGGCGCTTCACATGACGCAAAGCAGCTATAAGCCCGGCGAGCAGGCCGTCGCCGACTTTAATTTGACCACGGCACAGGGGAGTGCCGTCCAGGGCGCCCTGGGAACCGTGGTCTTTGACAAGGCTGTCTCGGAGCGCGTGCGCACCGACGAGGATTTCGGCGGCCGCAGATTCGGGTTTCTCGATTACCGTTGGTGGTATCACGTCGACCCGCGCACCATTGCGGGCATCTCTGCAAATGACCTCTTACACTGGGACAGCCGCCGGCCTTATCCGGAGGGTTTGGATCTTTTGGCGGAAGTTTTGTTAGCGGAAAGCCAAAACCACTATTACGACTCGTACGGCCGGGAAGACAAAGTTGAGATAGCCGGGGGCGAGAATTATTTCCCCAATCCGGCGACCTATTTTTCGAAGATCATCGAGAAAAGCCTGAAGGATGCGAAAGCAGCTCTCGAGTCTTCCTACAAGAAAACAGGCAAATACCCGTTCAGTCTTGCGGAATTGAAGAGCACGCTGAAAGCGAATGGGGTCGAGTTTGACGCGCTGCGCGACCCTTGGGACCTGCCGTACGAGGCAGCCTTTTCCGCGCGGCAAAATCAAGATGTTCTCGAACTGAAGAGCGCCGGACCGGACAAGATGAGGAATACCGCGGACGACTTCGTTGTGTTGGTCGTCCAGCGCCCGAACTATCTTGTCGGTCTTTTGGATGACGCCTATCGCAGCTCCGAAGAGTATCCCCACGATATCGAGGAGCTAAAAGCCACACTTCGCGGGAAGGGTGTTGACTTCGAGGCGCTGCGTGACTCGTGGGGCACGCCCTACGAAGCCGCTTTTTCCGTCCAAGGGCAGTTTGACGTTCTGGAGATTCGCAGCGCCGGGCCCGATCGCAAGCCGGGCACGCAGGATGATTTTCCGGTCGCCACCGTCTGGAGACCTTACTTTGGTAAAATCGCGCACACGATCGATCGGGTCACGCAGAACTACTTTACGCGGACAGGGAAGTACATCCGAGACTACGAGACCCTCCAAAAAGAGCTTTTGAAAGAGAAAATCGATCTGGATGCCTTGCGCGATCCCTGGGGAACCGCCTACCGGTTTTCCTTTAGCATCGAAGCAAATTTCTTTGCGATTCAAGTGACCAGTGCGGGGCCCGATCGCGTCTTTGGGACCCAAGAGAAGCCCTCAGTGGACGACGTCTCGGTTTGTCATTCCCGGATCCAGTATTTTCAGCGGGAGAGCGCGGCCATCGATGCCGCGCTGGCTCAGCAATTTCTGAAGACAGGTGTTTTCCCGGCCACGACGGAGCAACTCCAGCCCGTATTGGAAGCGGCGAAACTATCACCCGAAGACTTGAAGGACCCCTGGGGTCGTCCGTACTACTTTACGTTCAGTGAAGGCGCCTTTTACGCGAACAGTGTGCGTATCAAGACCTATTCCGTCTATCCCGACCGGCCGCGACGAGTCACGCAGGCAACGCCGGTCACCCAGCACGTCTCCTACGTCCACGTGATGAGTCGCGGCCCGATTAGAGAAGAGTGGACGCCTTTCTCTGTGGCCGATTTCACCGGTGTTCTAGCCGAACAGACCAGTCGCGATCTCATGCCCGCGCCGGCGACGGACCATACTTCACTCACAAGCGGAACGGGAGGAATCAAGGGGCAAGTCACCGACGCTTCAGGCGCCGCGATTGGCGGCGTCAAAGTCCAGGCCCTGGGGCCCGAGGGCAAGCCATCCTACGAAACCACTTCCGGCGTCGACGGGATCTTTGTTTTGCGGAACATGCAGGCCGGACTCTTTGAAGTGCATTTCACGCAGGCGGCTTTCTCGGAGGCCGTCGTGGCGCGAGTGCCGGTGCGTGCTGCCGAAGTGACAAGCCTGGATGTGACGTTAACCATTGCCGACAGCCGCCAGGTCGTGCAAGTCGTCGCCAGCCCCGCTTTCATACAGACCAGTTCGGCCACCGTCGGCTGCCAGACTTGCGAGACCGTGGAAGTCAGCGCGCAGAAACCGGTTGCGACAGCGGCCAAAAACAAGGCAGGCCAGGAATCCCCGCTGTTCACGCCGCGCGTCCGCCAATATTTTCCCGAGACTTTACTCTGGAGTCCGGAAACCGTGACCGATGCGCAGGGGCACGCGCAGCTTCGATTCAAGCTGGCCGACAACATAACGACTTGGACCATGTCCGTTATAGCTTCCACCTTGGATGGGCACGTCGGCACCGCACAAAAAGATATTTCGGCGTTCCAGCCATTTTTTGTGGAACACGATCCCCCGAAGGCCTTAACGCAGGGTGACGTGATTTCGTTGCCCGTCGTGCTGCGCAATTACCTGAAACAGCCGCAGTCCGTAAACGTCGAGATGAAACCAGAAAACTGGTTTTCCTTGCTGTCTCCGCAGACGCAGAAGATTACCATTCCAGCCGGAGGCAGCGCGGACGCCATTTTCGCGCTACGAGCGGACGCCTCGACAAAGGCCGGCAAACAGCGCGTCGTCGCTTCCAATAAAGATATGGGCGACGCCATCGAACGACTGCTCGCGGTTCATCCAGCTGGGGAAGAAATCTCAAAATCGATTGTCGATCTTATCGCAGGAGACCAGTCGAAAGTGGATTTTGACATCTCGGACCACGCCATCCGTGGCTCGAGCGAAGCGCTTTTGAAGCTATATCCAAATTTGATGGCCCACATCATCGAAAGCGTGCAAGGAATCGTGAGCCGGCCCGCTGGATGCGCCGAGCAAGTTGCTTCGACGACGCTGGCAAGTCTCCGCGCGCTGCGCATCTTGCAGAAAGCCGGACAAGACGACCCCGTGAAACCCGGGAATCCCAACGCCGTGGTGGCGCGACATGCACGAGAATACGTTCGAGAGGGCTACGAAAAACTGCTCTCCTATCGTGGAACTGACGGTGGATTCAGCTACTGGGGAAAAGGCGGCTCCGATTTGGCAGTCACCGGCCACGTTCTGCGTACCCTGATTGACTCGAAGGTCTACATCGAGGTAGACGAGAAATTGATCGAAGGTGCGCGCGATTTCATCATCAAGCAGCAGCAACCTGACGGGAGCTGGCAGACCATCTCGTGGAGGGACAATAAACCGAAGCCGGACGCGACGCTTACGGCTTATCTCGCCAGAGTGCTTGCGACGACCAATCTCTCCGACGGGTCAACTGGAAGTAAGACGGCGAGTGCGAGCGTCGAAAAAGCGTTGCACTTTTTGGAAGACCGGTTGGACGAGTGGAAAGAATCCTATCTCGTGGCAAATTATGCCCTCGCCGCGATCGCCACCGGCCGCAGCGACTTTCAGGAAAAGGCGCGTCAGCAACTCTTGAGCATCGCACACGAAGAAGGCTCGGCTACCTATTGGAATGTGGAGTTGAATCCCACTCCTTTCTACGGATGGGGGCGAGCAGGCCGGTTGGAAACAACCGCTTTGGCCGTGGAGGCGCTCTCGATGTTGCCCACCTCGGCCGATGTGGAGGGGCAAACCGCAAAGCAGGCGCACCGTGGTTTGCTCTTTCTTCTACAAGGCAAGGATCGTTACGGCGCCTGGTCATCCACTGCAGCTACGGTGAATGTGATTGACGCAATTATTTCCGCGATGCCCAAGGGAGAAATTCCAGGTGGGTCATCCACAGCAACTGTGTGGTTGAACGGGCAGCAGATAAGCTCCGTGCGCATCCCGGCGCCCTCGGAAGTGACAGGTCCCGTTCTCGTGGAAATGCCAGGGACGATACAAAATGGTCGAAACACAATTGAAATCCGGAGACCGCAGGATACTTCGCCTCTGATGACTCAGGTTGTTTCCTCCGAGTATGTGCCCTGGGATTCTTCCGCCGGGACGAGGGACAGCAATGTGAAGCTTGGCGACACGCGCGCGTTGAGGCTCGACGTTCGTTTTGACAACACCAAAGCTAAGGTGGGCGATGCGGTGCGGTGTACCGTCAAGGCGGAAAGGATTGGATTTATGGGCTATGGCATGATGCTCGCCGAAATTGGTTTGCCTCCAGGCGTGGATGTCGACCGTGCCTCTCTGGATGCGGCATTGGAGAGCTATGGGAGTGGGCGCTACGATGTCCTCCCAGATCGCATCATCTTCTATTTGTGGCCAAAGGCCGGAGGAACGGAATTCAGCTTTTTGTTCAAGCCAAGATTCAGAATGGAAGCCAACACCACGCCATCGCTCCTGTATGACTATTACAATCCCGAAGCACGATCCGTCGTGATGCCTGTGAAATTCATTATCAATTAGCCCGGAAATCTCACGAGAAATAAGAACGAAGCGATAGATAGAAGTGGAAAAAGGCCGCTTTCTCGGGCATAACTGCGTTGTCTAAGCGTAGTTAAATTCCCAGGAAAAGAGGCCTTTTCAATGACAGAGTGTAGCGAGACTCTCTTTCCGTTTGAAGCACATTTTTCACGTCGCGTGGAGGCGCAGTTCGCCGGGGATTGGTTAACCACCGAGGGTGGTTCACTGCTGCTGCGCCAGGCTGATCGCAAGATCGGCTTGCTGCGGCGCGTTGCCGGCTGCTTTAGCGACTACCGGCAGCCGGAACGGATCGAACACCGCTTGGAAGAGATGTTGGCGCAGCGCATTTACGGGTTGGCGCTGGGTTATGAAGACCTAAACGATCACGAGCAACTGCGGCAGGATCCGCTGTTGGGAGTGTTGGCGGGGAAGAAAGATTTGGGGCAGCCGCTGGCCGGCAAGAGCACGCTGAATCGTTTGGAACTGACACCCGCGGGTTCTCCCGCCGCGGAACGCTACAACAAGATCAGTTATTCCGCCGAAGCGCTGGATGCGCTGCTCGTCGACCTCTTTCTGGAAGCGCACCCGCGTGCGCCGCGCGAAATCGTATTGGACCTGGACGCCACCGACACGCCGCTGCACGGGGGGCAGGAAGCACGTTTTTTCCACGGCTACTATGGGCACTACTGCTATCTGCCGCTGTATGTGTTCTGCGGAGATCATCTACTGTGTGCGCGGCTGCGGCCCTCGAACCTGGACGCCAGCGCAGGAAGTCTCGAAGAAGTCGAACGCATCGTGAGGCAGATCCGCGCGCGGTGGCCGAAGACCAGCATCATCCTGCGAGCAGACTCGGGCTTCTGCCGGGAGGAATTGCTGGCTTGGTGCGAAGACAACGAGGTGGGCTATGTAATCGGCTTTGCGCGCAACAAGCGCTTGCGGAAGATCATCGGCCGCGCGATGCAAGAAGCCAAACAAGAGCATCGGCGCACGGGAAAACCGGCGCGGGTGTTCTGTGAGTTTGCTTATCGCACCAAGAAAAGCTGGTCGCGGGCGCGGCGGGTGATCGCCAAAGCGGAACAGATCGAGGGCAAGGAAAATCCACGCTACCTAGTCACTTCGCTCGGCAAACAAGCGTGGCCCGCGCAGAGCCTCTATGAACAGCTCTACTGCGCACGGGGAGAGATGGAAAACCGCATCAAGGAGCAGTTGAGCTTGTTCGCGGATCGCCTGAGCACGGAGACGCTGCGGGCCAATCAGTTGCGGCTGTACTTTTCCTCGCTGGCCTATGTGCTTGTCGAGGCCTTACGGCGGCTGGGCTTGGCAGGCACGGAGTGGGCGGAAGCACAAGCCGACACCATCCGGCTGAAGCTGCTGAAAATCGCGGCACAGGTACGCATCACCGCACGCCGCATCTGGGTGCGCTACAGTCGCGCCTATCCTTGGCAGAAGGTTTTCGCCGCCGCCTGGACAGCACTACGCTGCTGAAAAAGAAGAAAGAATAAAATCTTGTCGTGCACTCCCAAAAGTAGCGGAGGTCTGCCTGAGGCCCGATTTCAACGGGACGGGGAACGGCCGATAGCCTCCCCAATATGCAAAACGCATTTCAGCAGAGAAAAACTGACCAACACAAACCCCGAATCTTTCACTCAGCCTGCCCCTCGTGAGAAAAGGCGGTTAGCCGTTGCTGCTTAAGGTCTTCTGGCAAGATCTCCGAGATAGAGCGTCAGGTGCACCCTGCGCCTGCCCCGGTGTCCAGAAACTGTTCACGAGGACCGCCAATTGTTTGCGGCCTGAATGCGGTCGCGTGAACCTCAACAGTGACAAGAAAAACCACGTTTACATGACACTATGATTTTCTGGAAGCTAATCGTGAGAATGCGACTTCATAAACGCTTGAATGCAAGAGGTTTGGCTCCCCGGGCTAGATTCGAACTAGCAACCCTTCGGTTAACAGCCACTAGCTTTCTTTAATCACGATTTGCCGGAGCGGGGGTTTTCCGAGGAGTATCAGCAAGTTGCGATGAAACGCGATGAGTCAACTTCTCACCTTTGTTCACCTTTTATTCGCAATTGATCGCGTTTTGCCGCGAATAGCGTGACATTTCCGTGACAGCCGTCCGACGAAAGCGCCGAAGTGATTATAAAACGGCCGATACCCCCGAGTGGCCGGTCATTGTCGACAGGGCGCTCGTGCCAGGGAAGCGGCATCGGCCGAACCGGTATGCTGATTTCCCAGATCGGGAATCAGGCACTAGCGAGCGTTTCGGTCCTTTCCAGCTTGCATTTCTTCGTCGAAGTACCGGCTTCTCACGGAGAGCGAATTCTCTCTCACTCTTGATGAAACAATAATTCCCAGCCACTTCATCACCATCAGTGGTGTTTTCACCGCTAGCGGTGCAAGATGGTGTGGCAAATGACGTTTCGATGCCCCGTCTGTGCTTGTGAGATAGACTCTGCCGCCCTGCGGATGGAATGGGGACCGGGAGGTGGTTTCCGTTGTCCCCGCTGCGACGAACCTGTTCGAGTTTCTCAACCATACCGCGGAGTCTCGGCGATATTTTCGTTGCTAGTTGCCATCGGAATTCTGATAGTTCTGGGCGTACACACTGTCATCACATTCTTGATTTTGACTGCTCTGATATGGGTCCCTGTTTCCCTCGTGCTCAATGCCACTGCGTCCCGCATCAAGCCTCCAAGGCTGAAAAGAGACCGGTCCGGGATTGACACGCGTACGTATCAACTATTCCGGGAAGAATCCCATGGCACGCCGACGACCTCTTCGCAAACTGCACCCGAGCAAGATTCGAGCCAGAGGGAGTCTGCGGCGAAGAGGCAACAAGATTGAGAAGAAAAGTCCCCCTGGCTTCCTCGGGGAGAATTCCACTTGTACGATACGGCGTTTACCAGACCTATCAGGGAATTTGATAACGCTTCAGTATTTGCAAGAGTCGCTACTTTCGGCGCGTGCGGTGCGGACCGTGAACTGCCCTTTCGCATCGTGTGTGATTTTCACAGGAACAACCACAGTCGCACTCATCAGCGACGAAGGATTGCTCGGAGGATAGTCTGGTTTCTCAAGGGTGGCTATCGTTGTCGTATGCATAAGCGGCGAGGTGGCCTCCACGCGCTTTCCGCCCTTCGTTGTGCGGAAGCGGACCAGCATGCCATCTTTGAAGTTCACCCCGTGGAGTGTGATGGTTTGCGCCGAATTCGCATCGTCGCCGCTGGTTAGCTTGATGAATCCGTCAGCGTAAGTTTCACCTACCTCGTCAACTCGGAATTGTCGAATGGATTCGGCCTCTTGCCGGTCCACTCCGGGAGCGATTGTCGCAATGGGTTGGTCCGTATCTTCGTCCTTTTCCGAAGCGCTTGGAGCCGGGCGAGGTGCTGCAACCGGCGGGACGGAGTATGGGCTATTCAAAGCTAGGCTGAGAGCAGGGCCTTCCGACCCGTCCGGCTCGGATAGGGCCATCTCGAAAAGTGCAGACGACGAAGTCGTGTGTAGACCCGCCGCAACGGTGACTGTCTGTACTCCAGGGTGTAAATCCCCTATCGGCGTAGTGCTGATTACAACGCCGTCCTCTGTATAAATGATTTCACCCCGCTTCAGGTCCCCGGATTCCCCTCGGGCCTCGATGGTAATGCGCACCGGCTCCGTCGAGTTTCCCGCATCATCCACACTCAGAAACTCTGGGACAGATTGCTGAATTCTAATGCAAGACTTTGCGCCTTCGGTGTTTGCTTTCGCATGTCCGCAGCCGGCGAGCATTGCCGCCACCAGAACAGCAAACAACGTGAGTCCTCGACAGGACCAATTGCCTCTCTGGTTTTCCAAAATCGTCTGCTCTGAGAAATGCACGGACGAGCCCCTCCACGGTTTTGTCGGTAACGCGATGCTCAATCTTCGCCCGATTAGAGGCTGCGCCGAACTCTTGGCGTTGACCTACTTGTCGAAGAGTTAACTATGTCTCGCTTGGCAATTCTACTCAAAAAATTGACTAACCCCTTCCATGAGAAGGCCGGTGAGTGTCAAGTATGTTTTTCTTTCTTTCTTGTAAGGATGTTTTTGTTCTTCTCTTCCTCCCTGTGAGTTCCTGCCCTTGAGCCAAGCCGCTCCTGTCGCCACCCTTCCATCCGCACTCTTTGTTGAGCGATGGTCGCTCGGTGCAAGTTGGGTGTACTCGATTCAGTAGGTGCTGCCACCTGGTAATCGACCTCTGTTCCCCCCTTTCGAAGGAAACTGGGCCAGGAGTTAGTCGCAGTCACCTGATCTCGGCGGTTGAGCTCGGCTGTTTGGATACCATCTCTCTTGCTTTTTTCCTTTGCTCCTTTTTCTTTTTTTCTGCCTTTCCCAATTTTCCACAGAGAAATTTCGAACCAGGATCGCCTAGCAACGACGATCGCGAACTCCATCGACCCCTAGCATCCCCTTTTTGTGGGGAGTTCTTCCCTCTAGGCCGCGGCGCGTATCGCTTTCTGGCTATTGCGCAGTGGTTCGTACACCTCTCCACTCACCCACAACTTATGCAGCAGTACCGCCAGCTTTCTCGCCACTGCAACCACCGCTCGCTTCTTGGCACTTTTCCCTCCTCGCGCCGCAAGTTTTAGTCCCCAACGTCGCAGATCACTGTCTTCTCCAAAGGGTCCCAGGATGTAGTGCGCCCCTTGCACCAGCATGGTTCTCAAATAACGGTCTCCTTCTTTACTGATGCGCATCTGCGGCTGACTCTCCCCGGAGTCCCTGCGCCCTGGGCGCAACCCCAGAAAACAGCCGACCTCGCGACTCTTCGGGAACCGATGCGGATCTTCCAGCGTCAGAACATAGGTCAGCGCGATCTGCGTTCCTACCCCCTTCACCTGTTGGAGCAGTTCGACGTGCGGGTAGCTCTCCTTGGCGATTTTCTCCACCCGCACATCGTATTCCTGGATGCGCTCGTTCAGCGATTCGATTTCTTTGAGCAGCGGCTCCAGAACCTCGCGCAACTCCGCGGGCAATCCCGCACCCAGCTCCCGGTTCACCTGCCGCGTGCCACACTTGGGTAGCCGCTGGCCATAAGACTTCACCAACCCGCGTGCCGCGTTCACTAAGGCCGTTCGAGCACGCACCAGTTCAGCCCGCGCCCGGATCACCGTCAGATGAATTTGTGCTTGCGCGCTGCGATGCCGCACCGGCCCCAACAGCTCGGGATCGATTCGCGCCAGCCGTGCCAGTGTCCGCGCATCGTGGCGATCGTCTTTTCGACTGCTCTTGGTGATCAATTGCACCTTTTGCGCGTGCGCCACGATTACTTTGTATCCCAGCTCCGTTAACAGCCGGCTGACCCAAGGGGAATGTGTCCCAGTCTCCAGGGCGATGAGACTCCGCGGTATCTTTGCAAATGCTTTTT
Source organism: uncultured Acidobacteriota bacterium (assembly GCA_963843265.1). Classification (GTDB taxonomy): domain Bacteria; phylum Acidobacteriota; class Terriglobia; order Acidiferrales; family UBA7541; genus Acidiferrum. The sequence goes on from CAWJJR010000029.1 coordinate 117,674, forward strand.
TCATCGCTTCCGGTGTCGTGGCCACTTTCTGTTCCAGAATGATTTTCCCCGCTTCATCCAAAACGCAGTAGCACGACCAGTGATCGCCGAGGTCCAGACCAATCGTGAGCTTCTGTCCTTTGAAAATCATGTTTTCATTTACCCGAACAGTGCTAGTCTTTTTCATAGCCGGTCTCCTTTTTTATTGCGCCACGAGCGCGTCGAACATTGGGAGCGTATCGCATCCCGCGGGAGACCGGCCTTCTCATCTCATCTGGTAAGTCGACTACACCGCCATGTGGAATTTGTTTGGCCGCTTGGAACGTGACGAGTAGAGAAAGATTAAGTGAGCAACCGCCTGGTGCGAAGTTGAATCTATGAGTTTTAAGATGTAGTTTCATAGCGCGGCCCACAGTGTGGCAAGGGGGCTGAATGAGATCACCTGTTTCATTAATACCCGCCCTGTTAGGCTTCTCCTTAGCCGTCGGTTCTGTCTATCCCCACCACCGAGACCAGGGACCTCAAGGGAACAACAGTTTCCGTGTTCATTTGGAGTTTTTTCCTGGCTGGTCGCTTTGGGACGACTCGCGCAACGAGCTGATCACCTTGCCTTCTAACATCCGTCCAGTGGGCCCGTCCGCTCGGCTGGCTATGATCTACGATGCTGTGTCCGGAGCAAAGCGATCAATCGACGTTCCAGAGGATTTTTCCGCGGCTCAGTTTATAAATGTTGATGCGATTGCGGTCGGCCCAGAAGGATCTGTTCTCATGGCCTGCAACGTGAAATTCGGCGATGGTCCTTTCGCTGGGGATCGCCTCCTCTTGTATGACAATCATGCCGCGCTGACCACAAATCTGCTTACAGCCGATTACGATGTGGGCGCTGTGGCCCTGGATAAGCTCGGCAATGCTTACGTTGTCGGGGACCACGACGATGAAGTCTCCTCGGAGGAGTCTTATCCACTCTTGGTTGAGTATGATTCCTATGGGCACACTACATTGGAGACGCTGCCGCGCTCGCTTTTTTCAAATGTAGATGACCCAGTTGGCGACGGATTCGGTGATACACACAGCGGAGCAACACGGCTTACTGTCAACGAAAAGGCCATTGAGCTGTATTTGGCCCCAGCCAACGAAATGATCATCTTGAACCATCGCGGAGAAATCCAATCGCGCGTTAGTGTCGCTAGTCGGCTATCGGAATTCGCAAAGACGAACGGATACAACTCTCTGTACGTGGATTGGGATGAATTCTCGCCATCGGGGGATTTGTGGTTGGTAGGCCGTCTAACGGATTCCGAGGACAACCATGCTGCGCCGCAGTCCTTTCGCAGTTTCGTTCTCCGGCTGACCTCTGAGGGCGAGCTTCAGGTGTCCTTCAACGAGGTCGTCGAAGGGGCTCCCTACCCCTATCTGCCGCAACTGATTGGGTTCACACAATCGAATGAACCCGTTGCTTTATTGCACCAAGGATCGGGCTACTTCATCGTGAGGAAAGGGCCGTACTAGAGTGCGATTCGCAAGCCCTGATTAACGCCGTATCAACCGGAAACTTGAAGTCCTGGTACTGGACTTGTCCGACTTATCAGGAGTTTGCACGATGGAACTTCCCAGAAGCGACTTCTGGGGAGCCGAGTGGCACTTATCCGGTTGTGGCAGCGTTAGTCAGCTTTGTTCGTTCTCTGCCACCAAGACAATAAAGCTAGTCGACGCCAGTGCCGGTTAACTGCACGGTTTGTGGATGAACTGTGCTGCCAGCCCAGTCATCGCGCACTGTGAGCGTTCCTACACCGCTTCCCGTCGCTTCGGGATCAAAACTGACGTTCACGACGCAAGATGCGCCCGCGGCTAGCGTAGCCGGGCAGGTATTCACCAGCCGAAAGTCGCCAGTGACATCGATAGCATCGATAATTAGCGGAACCTCGGCGGTGTTCGTAAGCGTGACGGGTTTTGCCGCGCTCTGCGTTTTTATCGATTGACTGCCGAAGTCCAGCGCCAAGACGTTAAATTCGGCTGCATCCTGGACGAAATCAACTACTACCCAATCTGTCGAGCCGGAGATTGTGAAGATACTTTGGCCGATGCCTAAGAGGCCGCCAGCACCGCCTACAACCATAGCGATCGGATTGACGGTATCGTAGAAGTTCGTGGAACCCTGAAGCCAAACCTCATTCCAGATTAGTTTGCCGGATGGATCGTATTTGAGCGTGACGGCGCAACAAGCTGCATCAGGATCGCTTCCGGGGTTAGTCGATCCGGTCAAGTAAGCCTCACCCGCGGAGTTTACAGCAACGGCGGTGGCAAAGTCGGACCCGCCACCAGTAGGAACATTGTATTGCGTGACCCAGCTTTGATGTCCTGAAAAATCGAACTTTATGAGGCCTATGTTCGGTTCTGTATTCGTCGTCCGCAAGCTCGTAGCAATAAAAACGTTGCCTGCCGGATCGGTGGCAAGCGAATTAAAGGTAGCACCGTCCGGGAAAACATTTAGGGGTAGAGTCAGGCCCGAGTTCCAGGCGACAGTCCCATCCGAATGAAAGTTGGCTACAACATAAGCCCCGCCGCCGAAGGGATTCTGCGGAGGCCCAGAACCGGCAACGAAGGAATTGCCGCGTGAATCGACATCGAACGCCGCTATCGTTCCGAGAATGTTGCCGCCAAACGATTTGAGGAAGTTGCCGTTCGTATCGTACTTAAAGAAAAGCGAGGCGTGCTCCCCGGCATTAACGTTGCTGAATACGGGAACGTAGACATTTTCGCTCGTGTCTAGCTTTACGCCGAGAGGGGAGTTGCTGGCGTTTGGCGTTGGCGCCGCGACCTTGGACCAAAGCTGCTTTCCGCTCGTGTTGTATTTGATCGTGATGGCGTCACTCGAAGTGCCGCTGAGTTGCTGAGCGATCAAAGTGATGAATACGTTCCCTGTCGGACTAACAGCTAGCTTTACGGGCGTGTTTGTCTCGGAGGATGTGCTGGCGATGAAGTTGATCCATTGCCTTACGCCCGCTGGACTGTACTTGGCTGTGGCAACCTCTGGGTTGGTCGTCGGGTGAAATTGGCTGACCGGCAGATAGGCGAGGAAAAGTACATAGACGTTTCCTGCAGAATCGACGGCCACGTCCTCGCCTTGGGCAAAACCGCCCGCACCTTTGAGCCAGGCCTTCCATAGGAACTGGCCTTTGGGTCCGTACTTAATGGTGAGAGCTTCCTGGTCGGAACAAGAACTCACAACACAGGAACTGCCGGTGACATAGGCGTTGCCTTGGACGTCTGAAGTCAGCGCGACGGGAGTGTCAAAGCTCCCCGCAGCGTCAAAGGTGGCATCCCATTTCTGAAAGACTTGCGACTGCGCGGTGGCCGAGGAAACCACGAAGCCTGACAGAAGCAACAAGCAAGAGGCAAAACAGGCGACTCTGCCTGCAAGACTTCCTTTAATGAGGCTGGGGGTGGGGGACATAAGGCGTCCTTTCAAGCGCGCAAAGTTCCCCAACTATGCGGTTACGGATCAGCTCAGACAATCGGGTGGTTACTGTAGGTCGTAAAGGCGAATCCGATGTTCGTCTTGCAGTTCGAGCCAGGGGCGGCTGCCCCGACCACTAACTCAGCCGTTGCGAAGGAAGGGTCGAGTCAAGCTTGGCAACGTCAATGGGTTTCGCGTATTGCAGCACCGCATCGTCGGTATATGACTGACCCGGCGCCGCAGAGAACGCGCCTGCGATTAGAACCATGAACAAGGTTAAACACGGGGCAGAGACGCTCATAACCCTTTCCATTCTATAAGAAACCAACATGAGGCGCCTTGTACGTGGTAAACGCGGTA
>CAWJJR010000030.1:0-42360 GCA_963843265.1 uncultured Acidobacteriota bacterium
GCCAGGAGTTCCGCTTCAAGCCGCAGCGGCGTCACTCGGATGGGCTAGCGAGCTCAAGAGAAAGTGCACGGAGCGCACGGGGCCGCCAGCGCAACAGCGGGTTTAGTTTTGTTGAGTGAACCTCCTCTGCCACATCGCAGCTGCGGGCTGGTTAGGGGCCGGTGCGTCCGCGCCGCCCAGTTAGCGCGGCTCCGGCGCAGCGTCAGCTGCTATTGAAGAGAAGAGCCGCCCAAGGAATGGGCTCGGGGAGAGTGGCCACTTCGCGAAGCATGACCTCGACGATATGCCGGATGGTATCAGTAGGGTCCTTGGGCCTGCGGCAACGACCAAGCCGCCGATAGATGAACAGCTGAAGGAGATTGAAGGCCAACATCCAGAGAAGCAGGATGGCCAATAGAGCATTCTGTCCGTGCCGGAACACGTGCCCGAGGTTCCAGTAGCGGATCCATTGGTGGAAGGCGGTGTTTTCGATATGCCAACGAGAACGGATGATCTGTAGCGCCGTGCGGCGACCGAGCTGGCGCGCTCGCTGCCCGATGACGGCGAAGCACCAGGTCGACGGATCTTCGCCCGGCTTGGTGACCACGGCGCGGATCGCGCGAATTTTTCCTTGGTAGGTGGTGAGTGTCTCAATATCATCCACGTCCCAAAATTCCATGTGCTCTTTCCGCTCCGGATCCTCGTAGCTCTCGCACCGTCCCTCCATCATCCAGAGGGTGAGTGCGTCTTTGAGCGGCTCGTTCTTTTCCTTCTTGAGCACCAGGAAGCCGCCGTAGCCGTAATCGGTGAGCTGGGTCATCACTGGCCCATTGGCGTAGAGAGCGTCGAGCACCAAGGCGTCGATGAACCCTCCATAGGTATCGTGCAAGGAATCGATGAGCCGCCGCGCAGCAGTCAGTTCGCCTTCATGACCGACATGTTCAGGGTTGCTATCGCGGCGAGCTTCCTCGTTGAGCACCGGTTCGATCCCCAGCACCACATCGAGGACCGGCCCGAGCAACAGGGCCACCACATAGTGGTGGTAATACTGTTCCACTTCTTCGAACTCTCCCGTGCGTCGCTTCATTTTGACCCTGCGCACTAAACAGTTCGGGCAATGCCGATTGTAGGAGGAAAACGGTTCCCAGCCGTCGATGGCCACACAGCGCAACGCACCGTAAGAGCCGTCGCGAAAGGCCTTGTTTCGCTCGGCTTTGCTGATCACTTCATCGTTCGCTTTGCGGATGCCGTGCAGTTCGAGTTTGTCGAGAACATTGGCCACCACGTCGGCACTGAAGGCCTTCACATCCGGAGTGGGCTCACGGCCAATGAGCTTCTGAAAATTGCTTTCCTGCAGATCCCCTTCCAAGGCGTTGATACTCGGAATGCGCAGCACCGCTGTGTGAAACAAGCTGTTGACGATGTCGAAGGTCGGAATTTTCGGTGCTCGCCTGGCATCGACGAAGCTGGCTAATAAATCGGGTAGGCCAAAGACATTACAAACGTATTTTTCAAATTGATGGAGTTTGCCGCGGGAATCCTCGATCCAGGCGGGCACCCCGGCCCCGCGCAGCTGCCGGCGAAGGGCTTCGTCCCGTTCCCAACAGCACCGTTTGTATTTGATGCCGCTACCACAGTGGCACACCTCGTTGCGGCCCGCGCGCGGCGGGAGGATGACCTCACTCACCCTGTTCGACGTTTCCGCTCTCAGGGTGAGACCCATGGTCAGCCAAAAAGTCCCATGCGCAGGCTGAGTCGCGGGCCGCTCATTTCTTCTTGGGCTTCTTCTTCAGGGACTGTCGACGCCACAGCGCCAGCAGCTTGGCATTGGCGGCGAAGACCTCGGCAATAGCGTCTTTGAACTCGCGTCCCTGCTCCACCAGCGGCCGGATCTGCTCCACCCATTCATCGGGAATACGCTCGACGCGCTTCCGGCCATCGTCTCGGAAGGTCAAAGACCAAACGGGATGTCCTTCTCCATCGGCGCACCGACAGTTGGGTTTCCCGCAGCGCCGGTGCGTGAGGGCGAGTGAGCCCGGCAGAGCGTCGGGAGGGATTCGGAGACTACGAAGCAAGGCGTGCTTGCCTTGGCGCAAGCGCGCGGCGGGATCGCCTTTAGCGTCGTACCAATTCATCTGAGTGTCCTATAACACACAGACTATCTTCTGTCAACACAATTCTTCCGGTGAGGGAATTTGCGCAAGGCTCCGCGGCAGGATCTTCAATAGCTATGGGGTGTTACAGGCTTGGGCCGGAACTCCTGCGGCAGAGCCAGCCGAGCTGCAATCCTGGCTGGGGGCCCGGGCCCTTCCTGACGGGGAGGTTGCAATCGACGGAAAAACCAGGCCCATGGCATCGATCAAGACTAAGAAAACTGGGCTAGGCTGGGCCCCTGAGGCGGCCCCGCCTCTGCCGTTTAAGCAGCAATATGACTTATGCCAACTAGTTGAATTTTAAATGGTTGGTGCTATACTGCGCCTCAGAACGCGGTCTTATACCTTCCTCGTCCTCGCGAAATCAGGGACCGCGCGCCGGTTCTAGTGGGAGGTCACCATGGAAGCCATCACAGGGCCCATCCTGTACGTTCTCATCGCGTGGGGAGTCGTTACCGCCGTCTTCATGCTGTTGTTAATCCGGCGGAGCCTGCTCGCCAGCCATGAAGACGATCAAATCTTTCTCGACGGGGCACAGGAGCACATGGCCCGGGAGCAGCGCGAGCTGATTGCCAGGATCAACAATCTTTCGCGTCCGCTTCTTACGAGCGGCATTGCTTCCGGAGCGCTTTTGCTGGTGCTTGCCGGCCTGTGGCTCTACAACGGTCTGAAAAACTTCTAAACCGTTGAGAACAACCGCGGCGGCCACTCAGCCCGCGACGGCGTCGAGGGTCAGTTCGGTTTAGGCTGCGTTATTTGCGGTGTGTTTGCAGGCGGGGTGGATTGCGCCGTCGGCACCACGGAAGTGTGGTTGTGGACGATCACCCAGCGGTTATCCCTTTTTTCAAAAATGAGCGTGGTCTGGCCCCAGGCCGCCGACGGCTGCCCATCCACCACGGCTGAAAACTCCCACTGGTAGCAGGCCCAAGCAAAGTTGCCGCTGAACTTGATGTAGGTGTTTGACCTGTCCATGCGCACCTGTTGCATGCGGGCATGCTGTTGTTTATAGGCGGCCAGATAGTTCGTCCACCCAACCACGGGTGGGGCCCAGATTCCGTTCACGACGATAACGTCGTCGGCATAGTCCTTGTGGAGCCTGTCGGTGTCACCGATTTGCCACGCACCCAGCATCTCCGAAATTACGTAATCAATCTGCTGCTCATCGCCCGCCGGCAGTATGGGATTGTTGTCCGCGGACTGGTCTTTCTTCTTTTTGTCTTTCTGATTCGCGATGGCCGGTGAGCCGCAAGCCAAAAGAAGCACCGACCCTAGCACGATGGCGAAGGCCGCCTGGATGGTGCGGCCAGCAAAATGAGTCAAGCAATAATTCTTCATGCGTCTTCATCCCCCGGTGAAAGAGGATAGCACGCTGATTTTCATGCGGGAGCCATGTGTCCAGTTGATTTACCCGAGCTTTTGCGGCGCTGACGCTGCTTGAGGGGCGCTGGAAATATCCGGATTTCAATCGGGATGGGTGGCGCTAAGCAAATTGACAAAAAGCCGGTAGGCGCCGGGGACGCCCTCGGGAATTTGGCGGAAGAAAGCGATGCCCGTATAGATGTACACGCCCTTGCCGTAGTGCGTGTAGACCAGCGAGCCATCGAGGTCCGGCTCGCCGGGATCGTGCATGGCCAGCAGCGCCGTGTATTTTGGATCGAACTGCGTCCAGTCATAGAGACTGCGTTCTTGAACCCAACCTTTGAAGTCGTCTTGCGTGATTTTATTCGGCCGGTTGAGCAACGGGTCGTCTGGCTTCAGAAATTTCACCGGCGCGTTCTCATCCGTAATGCGCGGCAAATGTCCCTGCTCCGTCAAGATTTTCGCTGGATACGGCGCGTATTCCGCTTTGTTCCACGCGAAGTCCCGGTTGTATTGCACAACAAGCGTGCCGCCTTTCGAGACATAGTCGAGCAGCCGCTGATTTGCGCCGGGCAATTCGGGACTCAATTCGTAGGCGCGGACTCCGATCACGATGGCGTCGAATTTCGAGAGATCGGCGAAGGCCAGCGCCTGCGCGTCGAGAGTTTCAACTTGAATCCCCAGCATTTGCAGCGCCTGAGGGATGGGTTCGCCTTCTGCCGTGATGTAGCCGACACGCAGGTTTTCGGGAATATTGATAGCCAGTGCGTGCACGAGGCACTGCGCCTTTTCGCTCCAGAACTGGGTGGGCAAGGAGGGCAGCGGCGCAAGTGAAGTCGAGAATTTCTCGTCGCCGCGTTTGGCGTAGGCGACGATCGGGTAATTTCCCGGCGCCAGCCCGCTGGGCGCGGTTACGGTCAGTTTCGCGTAGCGGTCCTCGGAGCCCTCGATGGAAAGTTCCTCGGGGGCGCTGGCGGTGAATCCTGCCGGCAAATCGAGACCTATCGTGAGCTTGGCAGGTTGCGTGGCATAGGAATGCACGCGCAACAGCACATCAAACGGTTTTCCTGGTTTTCCGAGAATCGCGATGGCCTGCTTGGGGTCTACCGCCAGCGTATAGGCCGGCACAATCCGCAGCGGGACGCGGACGAGTGTTGTTGAGTTTGCAAAGATGTGCGTCACCGGAACTTCGGCGTCAAATTTGTAACCGTCGATCATCACTTCCTGTTCGGCGTGGATGAGCGGCGGCGGTTCGAACAAAAGTTTGTCCCAGGCTGTCAGCGGGGGCACGGGCCGAGCTACTTCAACCGTGAATTCGTAACCCTTTTCGGCATCGCCTTCCCGCTTGGCCTCTTTCAACCCATCCGTAAGTTTCAACTGCAGCGGGCCGAGTTCGCATCCGTCTCCCTTGCGGCAACGCGTTTCCGCGTGGATACCAAACGATTCGCCCACTACGAGCGTGCTGCGGTCCGCTTCGGCCTTTAGCTCGAGTCCCGCAGTCAGCGTCAGCGCTCTGTTCAGTCTTTCCCTTATTTCGCGCAGATCGAACGCTTGGTCGGGCGTATAGCCGAGGTGGTTACCAGAAAACTCCGCAGGCGATATGGATGAAATGAGAGTTGCAGCTCCGGCTAATTGCGCCAGCGCATCCTTCCAGTCGAGGTTGAGCGCCGCCTTGCGCGCGGCCAATATTTTTTCGTCCGCTTTGGCTGCGGCCATCACTTTGCAGCTCTCGGTTTTATCCCCGCCACAGAGAGTTTTTGCGACGGCACCGGCCCACTGCTCCAGATTCACCGCGAGGCTTGACGCATCCAGCTTGCCGCCATTTTCCTCGATCAGCACTACTGGCCTGCTGAGAAACGGCGAACCGATAAAATTTGTAACGCCCTGCGAACGATGGTTCGCAAAAGCGTCCAGCCCGATTTCGCGCCATGTCTTGCCCCAGAGCGAGGATATTTCATCCACGTGAAGCGTCACGCCGTCAGCGCCGGTCGCCCCGCCGCGTTCTGTATCAAGAAGTTGCACGGGATTCGACGGCCCGCCCCAAGCACGGAGCCCTTCTTGAATCTGCTCGGGAAACGCCTTGGGATCAGCCGCCTTTTCGACGGCGATGGGCGTCCATAAACCAGAAGTCTGGTGGTGGCCATGGCCGCCGTGCACTCCGCCCCAGCCGTTTACAACGATGTTCGGGCGAAACGTGCGAATCACGCGAACCATTTCCCCAAGAACCGGTTGTCCCCAAACTCTCTCCGTTTCCTCCGGAGTTTTGGAATAGCCAAAATCTGGCGCATTTGCAAAAAACAGTTTCACGCCATATCCGCGCGTCGCCGCAAGCAATTCCTGTGTGCGGATCAGCCCAAGTTGCGGAGATTGCTCCGGTCCGAGGTCATTCTGTCCGCCTTCGCCCCGCGTAAGCGTCAACAGCGCCACATCCGCATGAAGCGCCCGTGCAAGATACGTGAGCAAGGAGGAGGATTCGTCGTCCGGATGCGCCGTGATGTAGAGAATCCGCGTGGTGACGCGGGCGCTTTCGATGGCCTCGACCGTGTCGGGCAGACCGGGACCAGTTCCCGGAGCGGGCGAAAATTGCGGCGCAGCCGGCGGCGCCAAAAGCGACACGAGCAAAAAGCCAAAGCTAACGGTTCCTGCTAATAAGTGGACTCGACGATTCACGCGGCCTCCGGTTCATTCCCTTTTGCGAACGGCCATTGTCGCATTTCACGCGCCCGAATGAAAAATGCAAGTGCTCCCAGCGCGATTTCCGCCAATCCCCATTTTCGGGCCGGGCCCGTCTGCCAGAAAAGCCAGGCCCATCCCACCATCGTGAGTACTGCGGGCCAGGGATAAAGCCACATTTTGAACGGCAATCGCGCCGTACCCCAGCGGCGGCGTAACAATATCACTCCCACCGCCTGTCCGATAAACTGAACCAGCAGGCGCATCGCCAGAATTCCGGCGATGGCCGTCTCGAGCTTCAACGTGATGCTGAAAAGGAAGGCCAGGCCTCCAAGCACCAGAAGCGAAACATACGGAAAGTGTTTTGTCGGGTGCAAGCGTCCGAACACCGGGAAGAAATTTCCATCCAGCGCCGCCGAGTAAGGCACTCGTGAATATCCCAGCAGGACAGAGAACACCGAGGCCAGCGCGATCCACAAGACCATCCACGTCGCCGCTTGCGCCGCATGATGTCCGTACAGTCTTTCGACAAACGTGCTCACGATAAATTTCGAGTTCTGCGCTTCCCGCCACGGCACGACTCCAAGAATGCTTGTCTGCATCGCCAAATACAGCGCGGTGATCCCCAGTATGGAAAGAAAAATTCCTCGCGGAATATTGCGTTCCGGATTGCGGATTTCTCCGCCCAAATTGCAAATGTTGTAGTAGCCCCAATAGCTATAGACCGTGCTGACCATCGCCGATCCCAGGCCCGCGAACCACACCCAAGAAAGAGAAAAAGCGCCTCGAGGAAAATCGAACGCCATTTTCGCATTGAAATGCGTTGCTCCGCCCCAGATCAGCCAGAGTAGCGTGCCGATCACCCCCGCCCAGAGTAGGACGGAAATTTTTCCTATCGTGCCGATACGGCGGTAGAGTAGCACCACCAAGAGCAACACCAGTCCGCCTGAGACAGCTTTTGCCTCAAGTGTTGTCAGCGGATGTAGATATCCCGCGTACCGCGCAAACCCTATCGAAGCGGAGGCAATCGAGAGCGGTGCCTGAACGAATGTCTGCCACACAAACAGGAATGACATCAGGCGGCCCCAGCGCCACGGCCCGTATGCTTCACGCAGAAAAACGTACGATCCGCCGGCCTTCGGCATGGCCGCGCCAAGTTCCGACCATACGAAGGCATCGAGGGTGGCCAGTGCAGCGCCTGCGATCCAGGCAATCAGGGCCTGCGGCCCGCCCATCGCTTTGATCACCAGCGACGTGACCACGAACGGGCCGATGCCCACGATCTCGATCATATTGAGCGCGACGGCCTCTTTGAGGCCCAGCCCGCGCTCCAGGCCGGAGGGCTGCTCTATGGGAAGGTTCCCATTATTGCCAGGAACAACGTTGTCTGGTGTAGTTGGCACCTCGCCGAGAATAGCAAATGCGCCACGCGGCCGCGAACGCGCAATTTTGCGCGATGTTCCAAGTTCCTTCCCAGTTGTCGAGCCCATTTCCGTTTGCAACTCGAGCCGAACGGCTTAAACTCATCGGTTTCCGGGTTGGCTGGCTCGATTGCCACGAGTAAAGGCATTCTCGGAAACGCACACGGTGCCCTCATGAACCGACGCCGCGCCTTAACGACAGGCGCAATTTTCCTCTGCACGCTCACCGCTTGTTTCTTTGCATCGGAGGCGCGCGCCCAAGAACTGACTCTGCCGCCCGGCGCAGCTGTCGCGATCGAAAAAATCTATTCCTTCGACCTCGACGCCGCTATCGCCGATGCCCAACGCATGCAGCATGAACATCCTGACCGCCCTTTGGGCTATTTGCTCGAAGCAGAAGCCCGGTGGTGGAGGATCTGGTGCACCTCTGCGGAATTCAAATACGGGATGACCGACGTGCGCCACAGGGCGAAGCTCGCGGCTGACCAGCGCTACTTTGACCTCGTGGCGACCGCTTCGGCGCTCGCGCAGGCCAGCCTCCAACAACGCGAAACCCCAGAAATGCAATTTTATGCAGGGTTGGCGGACGCTTTCGCCGCACGGCTATACGGCCTTCGGGGCGAAAATCGCGCCACCGCTCGCGCCGGTGTTCATGCGCGGGCTCACTTTCTCCGCGCTATTCAGTTAAATCCGCAACTCGTGGACGCCGATTTCGGCCTCGGCCTTTACAATTATTACGCCGACACGCTCAGCGCCATCGTCAAGTTCCTTGGCTTCTTCATGGGCATCCCCGGCGGCAACAAGCAAGAAGGCATCCGGCAACTCGAAGACGATATTGCCCATGGCGTGCTCACTCCCGACGAAGCGCGGTTTTATCTAGCTCTGGACCTGCATCGCTACGACCAGCGTTACCAAGAAGCACTTATGGTCATCCGCCCGTTGGTCGAGAAATATCCGTCCAACCCGTTGTTTCAACTCGCCGAAGGCGACCTGTACGGCAAACTGGGGCGCAAGGAACAAGCCATCGCTTCTTACCAAGCTGCCGCTGCGGCACCTGAGCAAGATCTCGAGTGCCGCGCCCACATCCATGAACTTGTGCGTAAGTCGCTGGCGGCTCAAGGCGTTGCGAATCCTTCAGCCACTCGCTGAAAATGGCAGGCCTGCCGCGCCGATCCCGCCCCGCCCGCCAAACAATTGCTCATTGACCTTTCTTCAAGGAGAATGGTACTCATGTAGGGTTGTTCGGACCCGTTCTAACAGGGCAGGCGGCTTAGGATGAGCGCTTGGCGGAACGGGACAAGGTTCGCGTGGCTCCGGCCAGGCTGGGGTCAACGCGTTGCGCGGTTTGCGCATCTCACCCCAAAAGAACACTGGTACCGGGGGTTCCCCACCGTTTGACCAGACAGGTTTGCCCGGCTGTGCCGGTCTAACCAGTGATAATGAAGGAGTCTCGATGAAGCGGTCTTGGGCAGCTTTGGCTGTCGCCATTGCGGCGTTTTTCGCCGCCACAGGGTGCAATGATTACGGCAACACCTTTCAAAGCAATACTGGCGCGTTCTTACAGTTTGTTTCTCCTGCCAACGTGACCGCGGGCGGCCCGGACTTGACGCTCACGCTAACGGGCAGCGGCTTCGTTGTACAAACCGTCGCCACCTGGAACCAGAAAAACCTCAAAACTTGTGTGGTAACCACTACCGCCGCGAACGTTTGTGCTCCAGCGAACGATACCGGAACCGTTCTTTCCGTGACCGCCGTGCTCCCATCCGCGATGACGGCAAAGGCGGGAACCTATTTCGTCCAGACCGTCCAGCCTCACTCCGGGGCTGGCACAAACGGCCTTTCCAATCCTGTCGCTTTTGTTGTGTTCCCCCCCCCCAACCCCGTTCCCACAATTACAACCGTCGCTCCTAACACCGCGGCGGCTGGAAGCGCCGCTGTCCCGCTCACCATCACCGGTACAAATTTTCTGCTTACATCGGATCCCACTGGCGGCTCTCAGGTCTTCTGGAACACGACGGCGCAGACGGCCCTCACAGTAAGCAGTATTTCCACCACACAAATCCAAGCAACTGTGCCCGCGTCTTTGCTCGCGACAGCAGGCTCCGCTACTTTAACCGCCTACAACCCCCCTGTTCCACCTCCCAGCGGTTGCCAAATTAATTGCAACGGCTATGGGGGCGGCGGCACAAGCAATGCGGCCACCTTCACGATCACTGATCCTGGCGGAAATAACGCCAACAAAAACGCCTCCGCTGTGCAAGAAGAAACTCCCGCCGTCAGCGTGGACGGCCGCTATGTGGCGTATACCGCCGTTCAAAACGGCCACGCCGAGATTTTCGCCCGCGACACCTGCCAAGGCGCTGACGCTTCCTGCCAGCCCAGCACCGTGCTCATTTCTTCCGCCCTGGACGGCACCGCTGCGGCTGACGACAGCCATTCTCCTTCCATGAGTTCCGATGGGCGCTACGTGGCTTTCAGCTCCGTAGCTGCAAATCTCGTTTCCCAGTCGACCACCGGCCGCCAAGTCTATCTGCGCGACACCTGCTTTGGAGTCACCGCTTCTTGCACTCCGTCAACTCAACTCATCTCTACCGATCCAAACGGAACGCTCGTCGGTACAGAAGCGATCAAGCCCTCGGTAAGCTCATCGGGTAGGTTTGTCGCGTTCCTCGCTGTGACGCCGAGCCCGTCGGCGCAAACGTCCTCTTCGACGAGTAAATCCGCCGCGGGCTCATCTAACACTAACTACACCCAGGTTTTCGTCCGTGATACTTGTCTCGGCGCGGCCAATTGCGCTCCGAGCACCACGCGGATTTCGCAGCAACCCGGCGATTCCTCGGGAACTGGAACTACCGCTAAGCCGGCGGGTCCAGCGATTAGCGGCAGCGCAGATCACGTTGCTCTCGCTGGTGCAAGCACTGCCACGCTCTTCACGCGGTCGATCGCCGTGGACGATGGTGTTTTTCTGGCGCTCACCAAAAATCAGCCGTAAGCCTGCGCGTTGCATCGGGAGAACCACGGAGCGCTATCCTACGCTCCAAGTCGGGGCCTTTGTCTATTGAGGAGTGTCTTGCTGAGGGGGAGCTGCCTGCGCTGGAGTTGCAGCTGGCGGCGCGTCGGAGCCTGGCGTTGAGTCTTTAAACCGAATCAGTGAAATCGTTGTGCCGCCGGAATCCTGCGAGAGCGCCACGATTCTAACCATTTGCTCGCGTTCCGCCACGAAGGTGATGTCTCCATCGGAAACTCGCGCTTCGCTCAGTGCCTCGGGAAACGTCTTGTCACCCGGGTTGTGGCGCGTGTACTCCGGACTCAAATGCTCGGTGTACCAGTTATCGACATAATCTCGCACGTCCGTCGTGTGATACATGGACGTTTCGATACCACTCTGCGCTTGTTTGAGGGCTGCCGCCGCGTCATTCTCACCCGGCACGAGTAGCGACGACCGGGGATAAACCGGCAAGCCGGGCCCCACTTCGGTCTCTTTTTCCAGCCGGAAAGTCCCGCCAGGAGTCCGAATCGTATCTTTCGCGCTGGCCGCCGATAAGCCCATGGACCGCACCACCCGGCTCGCCACAAACAGACCGCCGGCAAGGAGCACGCCCAGCCCTGTAAACAGGGCGATCATCATCCACATCAGGGACTTCGAGGATGACGAATTGCCCGATGATGATTCTTCGGCCATAGCCAGTCTCTCCCAAGCGGGCGCAGTTCGCCCAGGTTTTAGTCTGGCAGAACTGCTGCCACGGCCATCAGCAATGCAGTTCAGGTGTGCTCTAAGCGTTCCTGTTCTTGCGTTCAGTGCCTCTTCGTATAGGATCAGGCGCGCAATTTGCGGGTCTAGAGAAGCGCACGGTTGTCCGAGTCAAGATGTCCCGCACGCTGTGGGGCTTGCGCAAGCTGCGGGTCATCAGCCACGACCCCCAATCCCACGCTCAGTTGAACCGGACCTTAATATCCGGCCGCTTGTCCAGGTGCACCGAATCCACGAAGCGTACTTGCCGGTCATCCAAAGTTAAAATCATCGAAGAAGTCCGCACGCCTTCGCCAAAAAACCTCACGCCCTTCAAAATATTTCCGTCCGTTACTCCCGTGCATGCAAAAATTATTTTCTTTCCCGGCGCCAGGTCCTCCGTGTCGTAAATCCGCTTCGGGTCCTTCACGCCCATTTTCTCCAGGCGTATCTGATCTTCCGGCTTGCCAATCACCAGCCGCGCCAGAATCTGCCCATTCAAGCACCGCAGCGCCGCTGCGGTCAGCACCCCTTCCGGCGCGCCTCCCGTGCCCATCACCGCATGCACTCCCGTACCGACAACCGCCGCGGAAATTCCCGCCGATAAATCGCCGTCCCCGATCAATCGAATCCGCGCTCCAGCCTTACGAATTTCTTCAATGAGCTTTTCGTGCCGCGGCCGGTCCAGCACAATGATCACCAGGTCTTCCACGTCGCGGTCCAGCCGCTTGGCGATCGATTTCAAATTATCGGTAACCGGAGCATCCAGATCGACCGCGCCCTTGCACGACGGCCCCACCACAATCTTTTCCATGTACAGATCCGGTGCGTGCAGGAGCCCGCCGCGCTCGCTCGCCGCCAGCACCGCAATCGAATTCGGCGCGCCCGTCGCGCAAAGATTCGTGCCCTCTAGCGGATCGACCGCAATATCCACTTCCGGAAAAAGCGCCTTCGGCGCGTGCGTCGCCAGCCCCACTTTTTCGCCTATATACAGCATCGGCGCTTCATCCCGCTCCCCTTCGCCGATAACGATTGTCCCGTCCATCTGCACGGCGTCCATCGTCTTGCGCATTGCCTCGACGGCCACCTCGTCCGCCTTGTGACGGTCGCCAAATCCCATCGTCCGCGCCGCCGCCACCGCGCCATTCTCCACCACGCGCAGAAATTCCAGGCTTAATTGTTCTTCCATAGCGAAGCGCTCTCCTGCGAGCGCCCATGATAGGTCAATTTGCAGCTTATAGTCGTCGAGGACGCGGAAAGAGTCAACACCCGCGAACACTTCCCTCACTGCTCGCCATCTCTCCGGTGTGTCATCCCGAGCCAAGCGAGGGATCTGCTTTTCTCACCGCCTACGCATCGTAGAGCAGCGGAAAAAACTGCCCGCCCATCTTCTCCCCGCGCGCAATCACGGGCACGCCCCTCAGTAACGGCTCATCGGTATTCGACATCACCCCGTCGCGAAACACATTGATCACCGTCGCCCGCCTTGGCCGCGGCGTGTCGTTCGCGCCCGAGCCGTGCATCGTCCGCGCATGATGAAACGCGCTCTCGCCCTTTTTCAATTCAATCGGCACCGGCGCGAACTTTTCTTTCAATTCTTCAGGCAGGCTCCCGCGAATCGCGTCCATTTCCCCCGTCAAAACCGGCCTCGGCAAATCCGGCCACTTGTGGCTTCCCGGCACGTAATTCAAGCACCCATTCTCGCGCGTCGAATCGTCCAGCCCGATCCAGCAAGTCAAATGCGCCAGCGGCGTCGTTCTTGTCCAGTACGAATAATCCTGGTGCCACGCCACCACTCCCCCATGCCGCGCCGGCTTGCAAAAGAGCTGGTCATGCCAGAATCTCACCGCCCCGCCCAGCAGTTGCGAAGCCGGCACAAGGAACGCCGGATTCCAAAGCAAATCGTGAAATCCCGGCATCACCCGCCAAGCCCCCAGCGCATGAAACACGACGCGTTCCGGATCGGTCGATTCATTCGAATGATACTCGTGAAAAAGTTCCCGCCCCGCATGCCCCGGATCCATCAATTGCTCCAACTCCCCGCGCAGCGCCTCCACCTGCTCATCCGTCAAAATCCGCACACCCTTCAAATACCCATTCTCCCGAAAAAACTCCACCTGCTCCCCGCTCAACCGATACTTCTCCCACTCCTCCGCCGCGCGCGCCCGCACAAACAGCGCGCTCACTGCTTGGTGATGTTTAGACAGGTCTTCCATGGCAGCCCTATTTTGCAGGAATCTCGACCAGCGTGCAGGTTCCTGGTTTTGCAGCCTCTATCGCATCGGCGATTTGCTGCGCCCTCGAGCGCACCAGGCTCCACTTGTTTCGATTGAGGATTACGATCGCCAGTTTACGGCCTTGCAGATTCTGCTGGTACGGAATGCTCGTATCGGTCGTCAGCAGCAAGTCGAACTTCTCTTTCTCAGCCGCATGAAGGAGGTCGCCGTTGAGAAGTGTGCTCCAACCTTGCTCCCTTGCTGTTCTGACGGTGTGCCCTTCCAAGATATTGCGAAGCGCCACAGGCGTCCCCTGGTCGAAAAGGATGCGCATTATCCGGCGCGACGCGGCGCTTCGAGGCTCTGCGCTGCAAAATCCAGAACGGCTTGCACTTGCTCGCGAGTCAAGCCGTCATACAGCTCGATGATTTGGTCAATGTTCAACCCGTCTTCAAGATTCTCGAAGACAGCGGCTACCGGCATTCGGGTTCCGCGGAAAACCCATGCTCCGCTCACTTTTCCCGGCACGCTCTCCACTGCCGGACAATTTGACCAATCCAGCGCCATCCTGATGTTCCTCACTCTGATTCTAATGGAAACCGAGCGCGGTAACCATCATTCCCGTTTCTGGCTCATGGACTCCGCCACAAAGGGCCAGTCGCATGATCCGGCGTTCTTCGAGAGCAGGTTTGCGCATCTCCCCGTATCCGTGAACGGAGCCTCGGTTCAGCCCCGCCGATTGCTCGCGCACACGAGTGTTGCTCTCCTTGTGGTCAAGTGTCTTCGCGCATGATCGTGAGGGGGTTCGTCATCAACGCACCGCGCGCGGGAATCACGCTCGCTATGGTAACCACCCCCGCCAACGCGAGCGGCGCCGCCAACCACACCCACAAAGCCGGCGAACCGCTGCCCGCCGTGATTCCGCTCATCCATCGCGATAACACAAGGGACGTGAGCATCCCCGCCAGCGTGCCTGCGCAAGCAAGCCGTATTCCTTCTCCCAGCACTTCACCAATCACCCGCCATCGCGGGGCTCCGAGAGCAATGCGGATTGCTAACTCGCGGCGCCGCTGTCGCGCAGCGTCGCACAAGGCGCCAAACAGGCCGAGAACGCTGAGCAGGAGCGCCATCGTGGCGGATACCCCAAGAAGCAGGGTCGCAATGCGCAAAGGCGCGAGCGAAGTCTGATTGAGGTACGTTTTGAACGTCCTCACTAGAACCGGGCGGGGGCCGTGTCCTGGCACCTCCCCAAGCCTGCGGCGCAGGTCGGCCAGCAGAGTACCGTTTACCTCCCGGAAGCTGACAATCATGCTCATTGACGTGAGAACGTTTTGCGACATCGGAAGATACAGCGCGGCCTCCACACGCCGCTGGAAGGCTCCAAGCGGCCCTTCATGCACTACCCCGATGATGTCTGTCCGGCGGTCCTGCTCATCGATGACCGCAGCTCCAATCGCGTTTCCACCGAAATAGAGATCGGCGGCCTCCTGATTAATGATGCCGATCCGGCATCCCGTGGACTTGTTATCATTGTTAAAACCCTGACCTGCGATGACCTTGCTTCCTAGGGCGTCGAAGTAGCCTGGCGACACGACATTGGTTTCAAGATCGACCGCGGCCAGCTCCGAGGCAATGGGCGCGCGAAATCGCACGTCATTGATGCGCCGTGGCGGAGTCCCTTGGTGACTGGTGTATTCAAAAAAGACCGTGGGCCGATTCTGCTTGGCCACCTGCTCCGACTCTCGCATGGCGACTACGCCGATTATTTCGATCGGCACGGGGCTCTCGGCGTCCCGCAGGGTTCGGCCTGCCGTGTATTCGCCGAACAGTTCCTCGGCCGCCTCTTCATTCACGATCGCGGCTCGGCATGTTTGTTCTGCTGCCCCGAACATATGCCCCGCCTTAGGCGGGAGATCGAAGAGCTTGAGCGAGCCAGCCGTGATCCAATCACTGTCCAGGGCGACTTCGCGGAGCAGTAGCTGTGCTGGCACGATCCGGAACGGCTGTCGCATGGGCTGACCTCCCGGCAGCGTTCCGGCCCACTCGATCCTGGATACACCAGGAACAAACTTCACCCCTTTCTCTGCTCGCTGGAAGTACTCGATGGCGACATTGGGATCCGCATGCGCGGTGGCAAAAACGGTATGCCCAAGCCTCTGGCCCGCAATCGTGCCCAGCGCAGTGCGAAGACCGTTGACCAGAAAAGCCGTAGAGATCACGAGGACGCAGCAGCTCGCCATTTGTGCCGCCACGAGTCCTAGCCGCAGGTGCCGGATCGCCGGAGAAGCCCCTGCGCTATCTCGCTGAATCACGCTCATCGGGCGATCAAGCGGAATCACCATGGCCGGTAACAGACCGCTCAGGATCATGATTCCGACAAACACGAAGGACGCCTTCGCGATGCTGAACAGGTCCGGCGCGAAGATCAGACTCTGCGCATCCGGGTCATAGAGGAGCGCGGGAACAAGATACGACGTCCACACCGCCAGCAACATGCCCAATGCTCCGCCAGCAACCGAGATGACGACACTATCGGAGAGTAGCTCCCGGGCGAGCTGGCCACGGCTCGCCCCAAGCGCGACGCGAAGGGCGGTCTCGTGGAAACGCTCGGAGGCACGCCCAAGCAGGAACAAAGCGACATTGACGCAGGCAATAAAGAACACAGCGTCGGCCGCGAACTCCAGCAGCCTGCCGATCCGTGAGAGGCGCACCGCTCTTTCGGGCGTCAAGCCGGTGTAGGGCACCACGAGCAGTTCGCTGGCGCGGTCCCCTGTCTGAATGACTGTCTCCGCCTGCCTCGGCGATATGCCAGGGCCTAGCCGCGCCATAACCCAGAGATTACGGCTGCTATCGTCGATCCGCTGCGATGTTCCCTCCCGCAGAGGCATCCAGATGTCAACCGGGCGATCGCGATATATTCCCTCCAGCCAGTCCGGCGCAATTCCGCTGATGCGAGCGGTGATGCCATTGATTCGAATCTCCTCACCGCGAGCGTCGGCCGAGCCCTCGAACTCGCCCTGCCACAAGCGATGGCTGATAACGACACCTTTGTCGAGCGACAGGCCGAAGGCTCCGGCGACGTTCGGCGTCACGGCAGCTACCGGCACGAATGCCGTTTGCCCGGCCACCACGATGGAACCCGGCGATACCCGCGCGGCACCAAGCCACTGGAATAAATCATGTCGACTTCCGGCGTATAGATATTGTTGCTCGGACAGGGGGCCTGCTTCTCCCTGCGCGTCTCCCCCAAATACTGCGACGAGTCGGTCGAGAGATCCCATCGGAAACCAAGGTTTCGTAAAGCCGCGAACGAATCCACGCACGGAAACAATGCCGGCGACGCCTAAAGCAATCGTGAATAATAGGGCCAGCGCCAACCCCGGCCTTCGTGTGAAACTTCTCGCCGAATATCGGAGATTACGAAGCATGCTGAACAACACTCATTCCCACCTGCAACCGACAGTCCGCTCTTAAGCTCTTATTTTGTTGAGCTTAGCCGGAATTCCCAAGAGCAAGCGTTCGTTTGCAGGCCAGGAACGTCCGGATGCGGACGTCTGAAACGTAAGCCATACCAGGCTGCCCCGAGCATACCCGGCGCGGCAGCTGTCGGCAACCGGTTCAACCGTTGGCCACCGCTCAAAAGTGTCTCGAACTCAGTCCACAATTTGCTTCGCGTCCAAACCTGTCATTCCGGCCAGTCGCCATGGCGTTTGTCTCTGCTATAATCACCTCAGGCAGTATTGCGGAAAGTTCATTCGGCAGCCCAATGGCTGCCTTTTTCATTTTCGGGCCCGGTGGCACAGCCAATCTTGGCTGTGCTCTTCTCCGCCGCTCCGCAAGCCGGCAATTATCCACAGTCCGTCGCACAAGATACCCAAACCTATCCCTCAGGCTGCCTCGCGGCACCGAGATAATGCTTCAGCTGCCGAGTTCAGGAAGCCAGCTTGTCATAAAGAATTGATTTTACAGCCCAAGTTACGTTTACTTGTAAGTCTAATAGAATCAGCGTTTACAAATATGGTCCGTAAGTATTGATTTCAATGGATTTACATGGGAATTAAATCGTTTAGAATCAGTGTTTACAAAAAAAGCGGGGGAGGGGCAGTTATTGTTAACTAGCCGTTCTTGATCGCCTCGCCGCTCCAGATAGCTTTCCCTGGGAGGTCTCTCGAAATCCGTCCACTCTGATCTTGGCAGACGGGAAATCCTTCTCATCCACAAATAATGGAAAGAAGAATCGCTCGCTACTTTGCGCTTCCAGCTTTCCTGGAACTCCCTCCCGCAGTTTGGAGGTGCATTCAGCGGCGGGTCAGCCAATCGTTGATCGCCACGACTCGCGGCAGAAGGGCCTGCGCGCCAAGTTCACGAAATCGCGCCGCATGTTTACCATATTCGTGCGCGCCGCGCGGCAAGATAGCCATGAACGGCACGTGCGCATCGCGGGCCGCGAGAGCGTCGTCGATGTTATCCCCGACGTAAAGCGCCGAAGCCGGATCGCGCCTTCCTAGAATTTTCAGCAATCCATCCGGGTGGGGCTTCTTGCGTTTCACGTCGTCCATGGTGATAACCATGTGGAAGTGCCGCGTCGCAGGCCAGCGGTCAAAGCTGTAGGAGAATTCCTGCCGCGTGCGCCCCGTGAAAAGATTGAGCTCGAATCGCCGCGCCCACCGTCCGATTTGCTTCGGCGTCACGACCAGCTTTTCCTTGCGAACATTTCCAGGCTTGCCGTCTTGGCCCCAATAAAATTTCTGGAACGCATCGCGCGCTTCCTCATACGATGTCGGCTTCCCAACAGCCGTCGCCCAGTTTGACACCAAACGCCAATCGTCGTTATTGCCAGGTTTGCTCTTCCACTTGTGCAGTTCGGCCCACGAAACGCGTTTGCCCGTAAGAAACCGCATCGTTTCGATCGCGGAAAGCCAATACGATCGCCGCACGTCCATCAAGACGCCGTCCACGTCAAAGATAAGAATTTTGGGAAGTGAAATCCGTCTCGAAGTTGTCACTCAAGAATTGGAGCAGAAATTTTAAAGTTCAGCAACGTGCGAACTCCGGACCCGCTTGCCTTCTTCACCGACCACAGCCATTTCACCAAAGCGTTTCGCAGGCTTACGGGAATCTCGCGCTGGCAATACAGGAAACAAAACGCTCCATATGCGGCTCATGCATAAACCGTCGCGCTAAAGCGCACCGGAAACCCTGCCGCGCTTCATCTCCTGGGCAACACGCCTTCGGTGGCGCTCTTCATTTCCATTCGCCGCCCCACATAAATCTCCAAAAGCTGATCGAGTTCCTGCGGCCGGATCGGTTTGGTGAGATAGCCATCCATCCCGCCCGCCAGGCATTTCTCGCGATCTCCTTTCATGGCGTGCGCCGTCAAAGCCACCACCGCCTGGTGCGCTCCAGTCTTTTTTTCTTTTTCACGAATTGCCGCGGTCGCCTCCAGCCCGTCCATCTCCGGCATCTGCACGTCCATGAGCACGAGATCAAAACTGTCCTTCTCCATCGCCTTCAGCGCTTCCAACCCCGTGCCCGCCACCACAACTCGATGCCCTCTCTTTTCCAATAAGCGCACCACCAGACGCTGGTTCACCAGATTGTCTTCCGCCAGTAGCACGCTCAAGTACGCGTCAGGCTCGCGCGCATCCTGCAATGAGAAGCGGGTAATCAAAGGAATGGCGCCGTTATGCTCGCGCGCGCCGAGCACACGCGCCACCGCCTCGCGCAATTCCGATTGACGGATCGGCTTCAACAAGTACGCCACGACACCGAGCTCCAGGCAGCGCGCCGCGTCGCCACGATGCCCCGCCGAAGTGAGCATCATGATGGTTGCCGTCGCTAATCCCGGCCGGCGCCGGATTTCTTCGACCAAGGCGAACCCGTCCATGTCCGGCATGTGCATGTCCGTTAGAATCAATCCATAGGGCTCTCCCGCTTCGCGCGCCGCGGATAGCTGCGCGAGCGCTGCCGCGCCCCCGTTTACCAAGGTCGGCTTCATCTGCCAGCGCAGCAACATCCCCTCAAGAATTCTGCAGTTCGTGCGGTTGTCATCCACCACCAGGACCTTCACGCCGCGCAAGAGTTCCGGCGGAGCGGCTGTCCCCAATTTAATTTCCTTCGAGTCGGCCGCCTCCAGCCGCGCCGTGAAGTGGAACTGGCTTCCATGTCCCACTTCGCTCTCGACCCAAATTTTTCCGCCCATCATAGCTACCAGCCGCGTCGAGATCGTCAAACCCAGGCCGGTTCCTCCATACTTTCGCGTCGTCGACGAATCCGCCTGCGAAAACGGCTCAAAAATCAATTTTCGTTTTTCCTCGGGAATCCCAATTCCCGTGTCCGATACCGTGAACTGGCAGATACAGACGCTGCCTTCCTTGGCCTCGACTTGCACTTTCACCGCGACCTCACCCTTGTCCGTAAATTTGATCGCGTTGCCTACGAGGTTGACCACGATCTGCCGCAGTCGCACGGAATCTCCCCGCACCATCTCCGGTACTTCCGGTCCCACTTCGCAAAGCAACTCGAGCCCTTTTTCATCGGCCCGCAAAGCCAGCGTCTTCAGCGTAGCCTCCAAGCTGTCTCGCAAATTGAAATCGACGGACTCCAGATCGATCTTGCCCGCTTCGATCTTCGAGAAATCCAGAATGTCGTTAATTACGGCAAGCAACGAATCGCCCGACATTTTCACCGTCTCCAGATATTCCCGCTGCTCATGCGTGAGGTCTGTCTCGAGGGCGAGATCGGTCATACCCATGACGCCGTTGAGCGGCGTGCGAATCTCGTGGCTCATGTTTGCCAGGAATTCACTCTTGGCGCGACTCGCCGCCTCGGCCGCTTCCCGCGCCCTCTGCATTTCCTCTTGCGCCTTCTTGAGATGAGTGATGTCGCGGCCGACGCCGACGAGGCCCGTCACTCGGCCATTCTTATCGCGCAACGGCACCTGCGTTGTCATAACCTGGCTCACGTTCCCTTGAACATCCAGGCCGGTTTCTTCGCGGTTGATCTCTGCCTGTCCCGACCGAATCACTCGCTGTTCGTCTTCGTAGAATTTTGTGGCCAGCTCGCGGGAATAGTAGTCAAAATCGCTCTTTCCAATAAGCTCTTCGGGAGTTTTCGCGCCCATCTGCCGAGCCACCGAGAGGTTGGCGACCAGGAACTTGCAGTCCAGGTCTTTCACGTACATAAAATCGGGAACGTTGTCGATCAAAGCGCGTAACACTTTTCGTTCTTCCGAAAGCGTTTCTTCGCCCCGCATTCGTTCATTGACTTCCAACTGCAGCTCCTTCGTCCGGGCGAGGACAGTGAGCTCCAGATCCTGCTTCGCGCTCACCAGCGCCGCATCGCGCTCTTGAATCTGTTCCAACATCTTGTTGAAGGAGCCTATCAGTGTTCCCACTTCGTCATTGCCGCGCGGAATGGCGCGAGGCGAATAATCCTCCTGTTCTGTGACCCGAGTCGCGATTTGCGCCAAATGCAGAATGGGCTCCGTGATCAGCCTCAACAGCCGCGAGGAGACCAGGTACGTCACCAAAATGGAAAAAACGATCACGACTACGGAAACTTCCGTGTACTGCCGGATAAGCGCCTGGAGAGCGCCAAGATCCGAGACGATGGCGATAGCGCCCGTGTTCTCTCTCCCCAAGGAGATCGGTTGATAGAGAAGGAGTGAGTCCTTCTCAAAGCGGGCTCCGGCCTTGTGCTCCGAGGGCATGGAAAATTCAGGGCCAACCCCGGGGCGGCGGTATTCCGCGAAGACCTTACCATGGCTGTCGTAGAGGCATGCGGCCACAATATGGCCCTCGGCGCGAAGCGCAGACAGCGTGCTCTCCGCGGACTTTCGATCGTTGAACGCAAGCGAAGCCGCTGAATTGGCGCCTAAGGTGTCTGCCAGAGCCGAAAGCTCGCTGGTCATGGACGCGCGGAACCTGGATCTTTCGAAGACGTCAAAACTCAGGCACGCAAGGCTCAGGCCCACCAGGCTGGTGCACACAATGACCAGCGTCAGTTTTCGTTGAATGGATGAATTTTTAATGAACGGCATTTCAAGTTCCTTTTGGACTTCCGATTACCGTTTTCGCCAGGGTCAGCAGCCTGGCGCTGATCTGCAATTTGGCCCTCTGCGCGGCAACCAGGTTGATATCGAAGCGAACCTTGTTGTCCTCCAGAAAAAAGCCGATCATCCCGCCCTCCTGTGCAAAATTCTCAGTTTCGCCCACGGTTAAAACCGGACCTTCTTTAAGGCCGGCAAGCGCCGCGGGGATGGTTTTCCTCTCCAGCATTCCAATAAACAAAACCTGGCAGCCCTGAATCTCCGCTACCCGCTTAAAGTGCTGCACCCGAACGGATCGCGCGCCGATCATTTTCCCATTTAAGCTGGCCTCCAGCGCGCCATGGAACGGATCCTCTCCGACCGTACAGTACGTGAGCGGGCTGTCGGCACCCTTGAAGGCTTCTGGTGGCCAGTCCACAAATTGCGCAAAATGAAACAGAAAAGCCGCCTTAACCTGATATTCGCTCGGAGAGCTGGATTGCGCCGAAACGCGACGAGCGCCGGCAGTGGGCAGCACGCCGAAAAGAGCGGCGACGGCCAGCGGAATCCGCAGGCGGCGAACTAGTTCCCGGCGAATCCCTCTCCCCAGATTCCGCAGAGCCCATCGCATTTTGTTCGTAAGACTCAAGTTTTTCTGCCGTAATCAGAATTGCCACGTAATCTTGGCGTAGACGCTCCGCTTGATGAGACTGGAGTCTTCCGTTTGGTCGGGGCCGAAATATTCAAGATGGTGGTCGCGTAACAGGTTTTGCCCGACCAAGCTGATGGAAAACTGCTTCCTGGGCTGCCAAATTACGTTGCTGTCCAGCCGTGTGTAGGACGGGACTGCTTGCGCAGAGAGTCGTCCGACAAAATAAGCCGCGGCATTCCACTGCCAGTGGCTGCCTATATCCAAATGCGAGCGCAATTGGGCCTGCTGGCTCGGGAAACCTCCTTGTGTGCCCGTTATCGACGTAGAATCCTGGCTCGTCGCGTCCCGGTGCAGATGCATGGTCAGGAAGGAATATCCAGAGCTCACCGTCCATCGCTTGGTTGCCTTCCAATCCACAGACAGTTCGACGCCGTGCGTTTCGCCATACAGTAAATTACTGAGGACGTTTGGGATCACGAGGTGCGCCGGCGCTGGAACGGTCTCAAGAAAAGGCGTGCCCGGCTCAACGGAGACGAGATTGTCGTAGTCGTTGTAGAAGACCGTCCCATCGAACGAAAGCCGCTTGGTGATCTCGGTTCGATAGCCCGCCTCGAAAGCGTTCAAGCTCTCGTTCTGCCGTGTCGGGCTGCCAAAAATGCTGACGAGGACGGGAAGATTACCGGGCCCCGGAAATACAGATTGATTGACACGAATGTCCCGGTCGCTTTGCGACGGAGTCCGGAGTGCTCTGGAAACGGCGGCCCAGAACATGTTTCGCTCATTGACAATCCAGGCGAGCCGGACACTCGGCTGCAATCCAAAGCCAGTGAAGTCGTTATGCTCGAGTTTCGCTCCGACGGTCAGGTACAGCCGGTCTGGCTGGAGCGCTATCTCATCCTGTACAAAACTGCTGAAGAGCTGGCGAGTTTGGTCCGGCGGCGTGAAGGCAATCCGGAAAGTCGTCGTCAGCTCATCGGTGGTCATGAGGTAGCCCAACCCCCAAACAATATCCTGACGATCGCCCCAGCCGACGTGATGCTGAAAATCAAGGCCGAGTGTGCTAAGACCCGTCCCGTAGGTTGTATCGTCCCGGTCCTCATGATCGAAATTGATTTGGAGATTCGTCTCCGAATGTGGCGAAGCAACATGGTCCCAACTGGAAACCACGTCCCAGCCGGAAAAACGATCGCGCAGATCGATGGCGGCATTCACCGGCGGAGAAATCGAGGCGATGGTCTCGACTATTTCTCCTTTGCTTCCGCTGTAGGCATCCCCCTCTAGTGTTAGCGAGTCCTTCGGCGAAGCTTGCGCGTCGACGCGGAACCCTCCTTGAAAGTTGTGCCAGTCGTCCTCGCCGTTCTGCCCCGCAAGATTGGGGAGGTGTCCCCCGTTAAAGGCGCCGCCATCTACCCGATAAGAAGTTGCACTCCCGAAGCTCCCTCCATAGCGCAGGCTTCCAAATCCCTGTTCGGAGGTTCCGCCACCTGCCGTCACTAGAGCGCCTTGCGTGTCGGCTGCTTTTTTCGTCGTGATATTGATGACGCCGTTGACCGCGTTGGCGCCCCATACCGTGGCACCGGGACCACGGATCACCTCGATGCGATCGATATTCTCCAGCAGCAGACTTTGGCTGTCCCAGAAAGTCCCGGAAAAAATAGGCGAATACACCGTGCGCCCGTCCACCAATACGAGCAGCTTATTGGAATGTTGCCCGCTGAACCCGCGCGCGGTGATGGCCCAGGTCGTGGCATCGATCTGCGCAACATCTATTCCTGGAACCATGCGCAAAAGATCGGGAATATTCGTTGCACCTGACTCGCGAATGTCCTCCTGGGTAATCACAAAAACCGCCGCCGCCGTTCGCGAAAGCTTCTGCTCTTTCTTCGAGACGGAAGTCACCTCAATGTTCATCAAATCCTCGATGTTCACTTTCGTCAGGTCCGCCGCCTGCTGTTGCGGCAGCGCCGGGAGCACGAGCAGGATCGGCATCCCAACGAGCGCAAGGATTCGGAGGGCGAGCCGAGGCCAATTCTGAGCGCTCGTCCAGCGGATTGATTTCTTTCTGTTTTCAGTTGCCGACCTCAGGCTGCCGCTCATGGTTGTTCTCTTTTTCTGCTTCATCCCGCGTTGCCCGCCAACCTAATCAGAATCGCCAGGTGAGCCTTACGTAGGCGCTCCGTTTGATCAGGCCGGACTGCATACTTCCGAACATGTCTTCGAATTCCAGGTGCTGATCTTTCAGCAGGTTTTGACCGACAACGCTGAACGAGAATCTTTCCTGCGGTTTCCAGGTCAATCCGCTGTCAATGCGCGTGTAGGAGGGAATTCTTACGTTCTCGGCGGAGCCCTGATTCGTCAGCGGGTCGACATAGTAGGCGCTCGCGTCCCAGGACAGTCTCTTTCCCAAATCCACATGGGAACGCAGTTGGGCCATCCGCTCCGGCGTGTTGCCTTTCACGTATGCGACAGCTGTTTGATCGAGGCTCGTAGGATCTGTATGGAGGTGCGTCTGTTCGAACGCGAAGCCTGGGCTGAGGCTCCATCGATCCGTCACCTGCCAGTTGGCCAAAGCCTCGAGTCCGTGCGATTCGCCGTACATCAGGTTTCCGTAGGTCAGTGTTTCCACCTCATGAGGGGGAACAGGGGTCAGCTCGAAAAAAGAAACGGATGGTTCGGTGGTCTGCAGGTTGTGGTAATCATTTATGTAAGCGGACAGGTCAAGAGAAAGCCGTTTCGAAAAGGCAGTTCGGTAGCCCGCTTCATAGGCGATCAGTCGCTCGTCCTGAAAATTCGGATTGCCGACAAATCTTTCGAGAACCGGAATCCCATTTGGGCCGGGGAATCCGCCCAGGTTAACAGTCAAATCGGCATCATCCGGGGTCGGCGTGCGCACCGAGCGGGACACCGCGGTCCAAAACATCTGGCCCTTGGTCGGCGTCCAGGTCGCTCGGACGCTTGGCATGAATTCGAAGCCCGTGTAGTCATTGTGCTCAAACTTCGCCCCTGCCGTCAGGTACAGCTTTTCCGGAATGATTGCGATTTCGTCTTGAAGGAAAACATTGACGACGTTGAGCGTTTTGCTCGGTGGATTAAAGGAGACCGTGAAGCTGCCACCAATTCGTCCGTCTGTATAGAAATTGCCTAAGCCCCAGATGATGTCTTGGCGTTCTCCCCAGGCAAAATGGTGCTGGTAATCGATGTATAAGGTGTTTCGGGTTTCCGGTTCTAAGGGATCGTCTCGCGTGTAGCGTGTGTACGATACTTGGAGCTCGGAATCCGAACGTTCACTGTACTTATGGCGCCAATTGGACTGAAGGAACCCGCCGCCATAGCTAATTTCCTCGGGGATGGGTACAAGTCCGGGGGAAGTCACCGAGGGAAGAAAGAGCCCGAGCTCTCCTTCCCTCCCCGTGTAGAGATCTCCTTCCAGCGTCAGAGAGTCTTTCGAAGAGAGCTTACTATCTGACCGAAATCCGCTTCGCAACATGTGCCAGCCATCGTCGCCGCTCAGCCCGTCCAGGTCTTCCATTGGCCCATCGTTGAAATACTTCGTAAAAAATCTGAAATCAGTGTCGTGTCCTGCCTTGCCGCCGTATTGCACTGTTCCCGCCCCCTGGACGAGATTTCCTCCCATGGCGTCGACAAGACCTCCGCGAGTATCCGCTGCGCTTTTTGTAAAAATACTGATCACGCCATTTACCGCGTTTGCGCCCCAAATGGATCCTCCAGGGCCGCGGATCACTTCGATTCTGTCGATATCTTCGAGGGGCAAATCCACGGTGTCCCAGTAGACTCCGCCGAAATACTCGGTGTAGACCACGCGGCCGTCGACCATCACGAGCAGTTTGTTGCTGAACTGTTGATTGAAACCGCGCGCACTTATGGCCCAGGTGCTGCCATTAATCTCCGCGACATCCAGCCCTGGGACCATGCGCAGGAGATCGGGAATGTTGGTGGCGCCTGAACGCCGAATGTCTTCTTGCGTGATGACGAAAATAGCTGCTGCAACGCGCGACAATTTCTGCTCTTTTTTCGAGGCGGAAGTCACCTCCATGTTCATCAGGTCTTCGATGCTGACCTTTGTGAGGTCTTTCGGCTGGGCCTGCGTGCTGTCCGGCGATTGCGGCGACTGCTGCGTTCGCGAGGCTTGTTGAGATTGCGCAGTTTGAGCCGATGGCGGAGATTGCGGCCGGGCCTGCTGGGAGCTCGCGATGAATACCAGGAAAATTCCGGAGGCGACAAAGCTGCCCCGGCGTAGGCGCAGTCCGGCGATTCCTCCGTTTGTGGACACACCTTCCTCCCTGCGGAGCAAAGTGCACATCCGGTACCGAATCTGTAGGTGCTGGCATGAATCAAGCCGTTTGTTATCAGAGCGTTGGTTTGTGGATGGCCTTGCGACGATTCCTGTTTTGAGCCTCGCCCGACCGTCTGTACCAAAGTGGCGCAAGGGCATCTTGAACCCAGCGAGTTGCCCCCGCTGCGTGTGCCGGGCATTACAATTTGCATCGCCGAAGTTCGATATCATTGCTGGGGCCAGAACGGGCTTGCTACAATCACGCGCGCAAATGCAGCGGCTCAGAAAGCGAACGCCGCGCGTCGGAAAGAGGAAGGAATGGCGGGATTCGGCGGTGTGGATTTCATCGATTTTGACTCGCAGTTGAACGACGAAGAGAAGCTGGTCCGGCAGACGGCGCGTCGATTCGTCGACAACGAGATTATTCCCATTATCGAGAAGCACAGCCGCGAGGGAACCTTTCCGAAACACCTGGTGCCGCAGCTTGGAGAGCTGGGATTTTTCGGCGCCAACTTGCAGGGGTATGGCTGCGCGGGAATGTCGAACGTGGCTTACGGGCTCGTGACGCAGGAGCTGGAGCGCGGCGATTCTGGGTTGCGCAGCTTTGTTTCGGTGCAAAGCGCGCTGGTGATGTACCCGATTTATGCGTACGGCAGCGACGCGCAGAAGGAGAGATGGCTGCCGCTGCTGCAGCAAGGCACGGCGATTGGGTGCTTTGGGTTGACGGAGCCGCAGTTTGGCTCGAATCCCGGGGGAATGCTGACGCGCGCGGTGAAGAAGGGAAGCAAGTATGTTTTGAATGGCGAGAAGATGTGGATTACGAGCGGATCGATCGCGGACGTCGCGGTGGTGTGGGCGAAATGCGAGGACGAAAAAATTCGCGGGTTTTTAGTGGAGAAGGGGACGCCGGGATTCAAGGCTTGGGATGTGCATGGAAAATGGTCGTTGCGGGCGTCGGTGACTTCGGGATTGGCGTTCAGTGACTGTGAAATACCGGAGGAAAATTTGTTGCCGAATGTTGTGGGTTTGAAAGGGCCGCTGGGGTGCTTGAATCAGGCGCGCTACGGGATCGGATGGGGAGCGCTGGGGGCGGCGATGGCTTGCTACGATACAGCGCTGCAGTATGCGAAAACGAGAAAACAATTTGCGAACAAGCCGATTGCTTCGCACCAGTTGGTGCAGGAAAAGCTGGCGTGGATGATCACGGAGATCGTGAAGGGACAATTGCTGGCGCTGCACGTGGGGCGGTTGAAGGACAAAGGCAAAGTGGATTTCTCGCACATTTCGATGTTGAAGATGAACAATGTGGCTATCGCGCTGGAGACGGCGCGGAAGGCGCGGGATATCCTAGGCGCGAACGGGATCGTGGACGATTACTGCATCATGCGGCACATGAATAATCTCGAGAGCGTTTATACGTATGAGGGGACGAACGATATTCATAAGTTAATCATCGGAGAGAAAATTACGGGAATTGCCGCGTTCGTCTGAAGGGAAAAAACAAGCAGGAGCTTGGCGAAGCTCAGGCCTGCTAAATTTTCGAAAAGGGCGATGGACTGAAGTCTCTCGTGTTTGTGAGATTGCAAAAGGGCGACAGACTGAAGCTTGTCTCGTACTTGCGCTATAGCAAAAGGACGACAGACTGAAGTCTGTCCCACTCCAGCCAACCAATCCTCATGGCCGCTGAATCTTGTATGCTGTAGCCAGAGAGGGCACGGCGTGCCGTGCCCCTACGGGAGAGAACTTCATGCTTGCTTCGAGCTTTGCAGCCCGCTGTTCATTCCTTCGCGGCATCGCGTGCTTGCTGGCGCTTGCGCTCTCGATGTGCGGGATGGCCCGGGCGCAACAGAGGAAGGCTGCGCCGGAGCAGAGGCAGAAGATTCGCGCGATCACGGCGTTCGTCAATCTGGACCGGTCGCAGTATCAATTGCAAATTGCGGACGCGGTGAAAATGCTGAAGTACGCGCGCACCGTGTTTGAATCGCGCGGGTTTGAAGTGCAAACCATCCGCATCGCCACGCAGCCGTTTCCCGAATACACGCAAGGAATGTCGACGGACCAGATCATTACCTTTTTCAAGGACTACGATGCGCTCGCCCAGCGAGACGGATTTGCGGCATCCATCGGGCCGGCGATGCTGAATGAGACGGATAGCCCGGCGCAGGCCGATTTGCTTGCGGACATTCTTCTCAACACAAAAACATTGAACGGCAGCCTGGTCGTTGGCGGGCCGGACGGCGTTCGCTGGCCGGCAGTTGGAGCGGCGGCGCGCGTGATGAAACGGCTCGAAGCGACCGAGCACAGCCAGGGCAATTTTCGATTTGCGGCCATCGCCATGGTGCCGCCGCTGACGCCATTTTTTCCGGCGGCGTACCACACCGGCTTCGGCCACCAGTTCGCCATCGCGTTCGAGTCCGCCGGAATCGTGGCGGCGGCTTTCAAAGATGCGCCAGACCTGGCGACAGCGCGGCAGCGATTGATCGATAAGCTGGGCCAAGTGGCGTTTGACGCGCAAGCGCAAGCGGGGCGCATTGACCAGGACACCGGTTGGACCTATATGGGAATCGATCTATCGCCCGCTCCGCTGAAGGACGATTCGATCGGCGCGGCGATCGAGAATTTGACGACGCTACCGCTGGGTTCGAGCGGAACGTTGACGGCGGCGGCGACGATTACGTCGGCGCTGAAAGACATACGGGTGAAGCAGACCGGCTACTCGGGATTGATGCTGCCAGTCCTCGAAGATTCGCGGCTGGCGCAACGCTGGAGCGAGGGACGTATATCGATCGATTCGCTGCTGAGCTATAGCGCCGTATGCGGAACCGGCCTCGACACGGTGCCGCTGCCTGGAGATATCAGCGCGGAGCAGCTTTCGCTCATCATTGGAGATATGGCCAGCCTCGCTGTGAAGTGGCACAAGCCGCTTTCGGCACGATTGTTTCCCGTGCAGGGCAAAGGCCCGGGCGACAAGACGGACTTGGACAGCCAATTCTTGGTGAATGCGACGATCCAGCCTTTAGAAAAGCAATGACGCTGCAAGACCACGCCACCTAAGGAACTGAAGGCTTTGAGAAGAGATCGGTAGTGTGGGAACCAGGCACCCCCCCAGTTTTTCGTAAACGTTGCATCTAAAGGGTTTAGGTATTTTGTAAGTGGTTTAGAATCAGTGTTTGCGGACGTTTCTGCAAACGCTGATTCTAAAGAGTTTACGCCTCAGCCAGATCGAGCGATGCCATAGGGGGGCCGTAAGAGTCGCAAAATGGTCGTAGCGCCACGTAGAGCAGTCGGCGGAAACAAAAAACGCCAGCAAGTAGCTGGCGCCTCCGCTTCGGGTCACAATATTACCTAAGGCGCATATTAACGCGAAATGAAGTGGGAGTCAATGAAAAAATGGGGTGGGAAGAGTGCATCCACGAGTTCTGCCAATTCGGGTCGATTTGAGTTGTACCTGCGCGAAAACGAGGGAGTAGGACTGGAGGAGGGCCACGGCAGGCGTGTGCAAAGTGACCGCAACTTTTGTTCTGTTTTGGAGTTAGACTAGGTAGGTGCTACTGAGGATGCAAGGCACCAGAAGCACTTAGGTCCGAGGGGTTTTTGGTTGGGCAGTTCGGATCTAGCGAGGAAAAGACCATGCGTTATCTAAAGTATTTTGCGCTATTGGCGTTACTTGGTTTTGTGGCAGTCGCACCGTCCCAGGCGCAGGTTCAAGTTGGAGTTGGAGTCGGAGTAGCCCCGGGAGCCTATGGCTATGGAGACTACGGCTATGCGGCGCCTGTCTGCGCGTACGGTTACTATTCCTATTATCCGTATGCCTGCGCACCTTATGGCTACTATGGACCTAGTTGGTTCTATGGCGGCGTCTTCATTGGTGCCGGACCCTGGTTCCACGGATTCCGCGGCGGCTACTGGGGCCGCGGCGGCTACTACGGACGTGGCGGCTACGGCTATGGACGCGGCGGCTACGGGTACGGACGTGGCGGCTACGCGAACGGTCGCGGCGGTTATGCCGGGCACGCTTATTCCGGACGCGGAGCTGCTGGCTACGCGGGCCGAGGTGGATATGCAGGCGGCGGAGCAATCGCGCGCGGATCCGTTGGCGGCGGGTACCGTGGAGGCTCTAGCGGTGGATTCGCCCGCAGTGGAGGCGGTGGCTTCCATGGTGGTGGTGGATTTCACGGCGGCGGTGGATCTCACGGCGGTGGCGGCCATGGCGGCGGGCACCGGTAATTGAACTAGATTCTGAGGTTCGAAGTTCGACAGGCTGGCAGCATCCGCTGCCAGCCTTTTTTTGTGGCTAGCCAAACTTCCGCGCTCGTCGGAGCGAACTGATTTGTTTGCAAGGAGTTGCCATTTCATTCCGTCACTATGTCGCGGGTTCATGCCAAGTCTTAACCGGCTTCATGACCTCGGTCGGTATCTGCAGCGTCGAATAGATTTCCCGGTGCATCGGTTCCGGCGTCGTGCCCTTGCGAACCTTCAGCACCTTGCCGTCCTTGGTCGGCAACACCACCGTCACGACCTGGTGCGTGCGGAGTTGTTCGCGCAAGGTCCACCAGGAGGTGTGCACGCCGCGATCCAGGAAGCGCTTCTCGATGGCTACCAGCAGATGGTAGGCCAGGACACAGAGGAAGATATGCGTTTGCGTGCGCTTTTCCAGATGGTGGAAGATAGGCCGTTCCAGCAACGGACTCTTCATCGCCCGGAAGGCGGCCTCCACGCGCGTGAGTAAGATGTACGTGCGCCAGATCTCCTCCGCGGTCAGGTCCTGCCGGTCGGTCTTCAGCACATAGCCGCCGTCCAGCTTTTTAGCGATGTTTTTTTTCTCGCCGTCCTCTTGCCAGGTTAAGGTGTTGCGCTGGGCTTCATAGTCCATGCGGTAGTAGCGCGCCACCCGCGGGTAACGCTCCTTGAGCCGGCCGATCGCTTGGTGAATCTTTTTCTCCTCT
Source organism: uncultured Acidobacteriota bacterium (assembly GCA_963843265.1). Taxonomy (GTDB): domain Bacteria; phylum Acidobacteriota; class Terriglobia; order Acidiferrales; family UBA7541; genus Acidiferrum. The sequence continues at coordinate 31,453 of CAWJJR010000030.1, forward strand.
TGCAACTGGCCTTTCTCGATGCGTGCCTGCAGTTTCCCCAAGTCTTTCTTCAAGCGCTGCTCGTGGCTCTCGCGAATGGCGCGGTCCTTCTCTTCGCGTCCCTCGCTCAAGCAGAGAAGGTAAACCTCCTCCCCTTGCTGGCGACGCTTGATGCGCACCGACGATTTCTCCTGAGCAGGATTACGCGGCGAGGGCACTCGCAGCACCTCTTCCCAGTCGTCGCTCGGCTCGAACTCTCCGAGCCAGGCATTGCGCTCCGGCTGCCGCCCCGCCACCAGATAGTGAAATCCACGCGCTCGAATCGCAGCCAAGTCTTCTTCATAGGCCATGCCGCGATCCACCACCACGGTGGCGCCCGCTTTCGAGCCGGTGCGCTTCTCCAAACTATCCAACATCTCTCCCACCGTCGTCCGGTCTTGGCGGTTGCCATCGAAGACTTCATGCGCTTTGGGAAAACCGTCGCGGTCCAGCACCAGGCCTACCAGCACTTGCTTGCAATCGGGCCGCTTATCCCGCGAGTAGCCGCGCTTGGCTTGCGGGTTGCTCGCGGCTTGGCCCTCGAAGTAAGTCGAGGTCAAATCGTACAGATACAAAGTGTCGTCGAGATGAAACAGCGTCTTCTCCCGCTCGGCCAACTCCGTTTCGATCCGCTCACGGTTCGGATACAGTCGATCCAAGTTGCGGTACAAAGCATCGTCGTGCAGCGAGGAGAAATCCACGCCCAAGATGTCGGCCAGCGCCGTACGCCGCATCCAATCCGGCATGGCATGCTCGGAGAGAGGAAAGATCAGACGGTTCAGAGTCATCGCTTCACTGAGCTGACAGGCTCGCTCGGACAGTCCAGCGTGCTGTAAAATTTCATGCACTCCCAACTGTTGCCACACCTGATGGGCCGCATGGATGGTCCCGGCTTCGCGGGCTTCCTCCATCGTCACGCGCTCCGGATCGACGGCGATGGTGGACGATTCCTCCGCCGGAGCGGGGCGTCCGCGGCGGACCTTTTTGACCAGCGTCTCGAGGGGTACCTCGGCGGGAGGAAAGGAACTCTGTCCCTGCAAGCCGGCCTCGAGCCGGTGAGCCAGATCCAACCAATGCTCCCGGGGAGCTGGGGCCAGAGCGCCGAGCGAGCAGAGGATGCGCTGGCGGGGACCCTTGGGGGTTTGCTGAGACTCGACGAGGAGAAAGTTGGTGTAGGTTTTGCCCTTGTGGGTCTTCGTGGTTTTGCGGATGTACACAGGCCACTACATATATCATATAACGGAGTTGTGTCAATACAAATATTACAAATATTCGTCACTATTTCCGGCTTTCAGCAAGTTTTTATTGAAACGACAGGATTTGTCTGCCTAAAAAGCGAGAAATTGACTTTCGGCCGCGGAAGTCAGGCTAGCGGAATGACTGCGGGAGCTCAGAGGGCCGTCTCGCGGCGGGGTGCATATCTGATTTGGTAATGATGCAGGTTGAGCGCTTGAGCGAGGCAATGCTCTGTCGTAAGGTACAGGTCGTGAAATCAGCGGCGAAAGCTCCCAAGTTGCGAAAAGGCCGTGGGCCTTTCTCTGAGAGAGAAAACTAGGTGCCCACCGTCGAGTTGCTGGAGTCGCCACATGCGCCAGACTTAAGGCCTGTGACCATCCACTACCGAGAATTTGGAAGTGGAAGCCCTCTGGTTTTTCTACACGGCGGCTGGGGTTATGGGATTTATCCGTTCGACAGGCAGGTTCGGGCATTCAAAGACGAGTTCCGCATTCTGATCCCGGACCGTTCTGGGTATGGACATTCCTCCCGGGTCGATGAGGAAATGTCGCTGGATTTTCACCGCAGGGCCGCGGCGGAAACGGTCGCATTTCTAGACGCGCTCGACATAAAGAAGGCCGTCGTGTGGGGCCACAGCGATGGATCCGTCATCGGGGCGATGATGGGGATGGCCGCACCGGAACGATGCGAATGCTTGATCCTGGAAGCGTTCCACTATCTTCGCAGAAAGCCGGGGTCGCGGTCTTTTTTCGAGCGATTTGCGGCGCACCCGGAAGATCTCGGAGAAGAAACGAAGAAGCTGCTCGCAGAAGACCATGGTGAGGGTCACTGGCCGACGGCGCTGCGGCGAAATTGTGCGGTTTGGTTTCGGCTTGCGGATCAAGTGAAGACGCCGGATGAAGATTTGTATGATGGGCGCCTAAGTGAGTTAGTGGTGCGTACGCTGTTCCTTCACGGAAGCCTCGATCCGCGAACGGAGCCGGGGGAAATGGAACGAGTGAGAGCGGCTCTGCCGCGCGCCACGATGAAATTTGTGGCGAACGGCAAACATAGTCCACACAGCGAAGAGGCTGCGTTTGAAGAGTGCAACGCGCTTGCGAGAGAATTTCTGAACAGGCGCGCGTAAAACGGCGGCGCGTTCGGGCCGTGTTTCCCTGAAAACTCAAAAATCGAAGCGGTAACCGAAAATCAGTTTGGCGAGCGGATGGTTGGCCGATGTGGTGATGTCGACCCGGAGACAAAATTGACTTCCCATTTCGGCGATACATTCAGATTAGCAATTTGAGCGGGCGGGACTCTTCAGGCGTGGGGATGGGACTTGTCGTAGATGTCCATGAGCTGGCGGATGGAGGCGTGGGTATATTTTTGCGTGGTGGAGAGGGATTGGTGGCCGAGGAGTTCCTGGATGGCGCGGAGGTCGGCGCCGTCGGCCAGGAGATGCGTTGCGAAAGCGTGGCGCAGGGAGTGGGGATGCAGGTCCCAGTTCACGTTGACGAGGCGGACGTATTTCTTGACGATGCGGCCGACGGAGCGCTGCGTGAGGCGACGGCCAGCGTAATTTAGAAAGACGGCTTCGGTGTGCGGGGCATCGCGGCGGCGGCCGCGGGTGGCGGAGGTTTGCAGGAGCAATTGGTCGCGAAGAGGCCAGTATTTATCGAGTGCGGCCTGGGCTTTCGAGCCGTAGGGTACGATGCGTTCCTTGTCGCCTTTGCCGCGAACGCGGAGCATGCGCTCTTTTTGTTCGATGTCGGATAAGTTGAGGCCGGTGAGCTCGCTGACGCGGAGGCCGGCGGCGTAAAGCAATTCGAGCAAGGCGCGGTCGCGGCGGAGGAGCAGGCTTTCATCTTCGAGTTTGGCAAGGCGAGCGGGAGAAGTTTTTGACTTGAGTTGCCGAACTGGCGTGGGAGCCGCACCGCCGCTGCCCGAAGCCGGGCCCATTTCCGCGAGCTGATTCAGAAAGCCGTTCATCTCTTCGGCCGTAAGCACAGAAGGAATGCGCTTGGGCAATTTGGGAGTCGGTACGAGACGCGCGGGATTTTCCTGCAGGTGACCTTCGCGGACGCAGTATTTGAAGAAGGAACGGAGGGCGGCCAGTTTGCGAGCGATGGAAGATTTCTGCAGGCCGTGGTCGTGCAAATGACCGACGAATTCGCGGATGGTCGTGTGCGTGATGCTGGTGAGAGCGGGCGGCTCGAGTCCGGGCGGAGAGAGATAGGTTACGAACTGGCCGAGATCTTTGCCGTAGTTCGCAATCGTGTGTGGAGAGGAGTTCTTCACCGCGCTGAGATATTCAAGATATTTGGCGATGGCTGTTTTCATATTGCGCGGGGACTCCGCGAAGATTCCAGTATCGATTATAGGACACCATCCAACCGCAAGTGTGCCCAATCGGTGGATCCGCTATCAACAGGGCGTGCCTCTGAAGACGGACGTCAGGAAAACTAGATTTTTGCGCCGACGGGCGCGGCTTCTTCTGGTTGGATCTGCGGTTGGGGCTCCGCTTCCGGGGCGAGCTTTTCCCAATCGCAGCCTTCCTTTAAGCAGGTGTGGACCGTGCCAATCTTGGTTTTCTTTTCGACGATGAATGGCGCGCCGCACTTGGGGCACGGCTCGGCGATGGGCATGAACGGAGTGGTGAAATCGCAATCCGGATAGCGGGAGCAGCCGTAGAAAATGCGCGGACGGCCGCGGCCGCCTTTTCCGGCGCTGCCGCGCCGGACGAATTCGCCTTCGTGGCACTTGGGGCATTTGATGCCCAGGGTGATGGGGCGAGTGTACTTGCACTTGGGGTAGCCGGAGCAGCCGATGAATTCGCCGAAGCGGCCGTGTTTCTTGATCAGACCGTTGCCGCAGAGAGAGCATTTTTCGTCGAGCGGTTCGTCGGGCTGCATTGATTTGCGCGTGCCCTCGACGAGGCGGCGAGTGGTCTGGCAATCCGGATAAGCGGAGCAGGCCAGGAACGGTCCGAACCTGCCAGCCTTAATGACCATTTCTTTGCCGCAGTTGTGGCAATACTCGACTTTTGCTTCGCCGGGAGCGGCGTCCGGCACGGCAGGCGATAGATCCTGAATGAAATCGCAGTCCGGATAGCGAGAGCATCCCAGGAAGAAACCCAGGCGGCTGATGCGTTCGAGCAGTTCGCCCTCGCCGCACTTTTCGCATTTCTTGCCGGTGGGAATGCCGGCTTTGTAGGAGAGCATTTCGTCGTCGGCTTTATCCAGGTCGACGACAAACTTTTCCCAGAATTCTTTCACTGCATCGCGCCAGGGGAGCTTGCCTTCTTCAATTTCGTCTAGCTCTTCTTCGAGGCGCGCGGTGAAGGTGACATCGAAAATATCTTCAAAGCTCTTGATGAGAAGCGTGCTCACGCGTTCGCCCAGCATTGTCGGCGTGAAACGGCCCTGTTCTTTTGTGACGTATTCGCGTTCGACGATGACGGAAATGATGGAGGCATAGGTAGAGGGCCGGCCTATGCCTTTTTCCTCGAGTTCCTTGACGAGGGTGGCGTCGTTGTAGCGGGGCGGAGGCTGCGTAAAGTGCTGGTCAGGACGGATCTTGTCCAGCTTGAGTGTTTGGCCTTCGGTTACGCGGGGCAGCGCATTGCCCTCGCCTTCGTCGGTCTTTTCGTCGTCGGCCGTATCGACAGCAGCGGACTGATAAACGGCCAAATAGCCGGCGAATTTCTGGACCAGGCCCGTCGCGCGGAACGTATAGTCCGCCGCCGATATGTCGATCGTCGTTTGATCGAAGACGGCTGGCATCATTTGCGAAGCGACGAATCTCTGCCAGATCAATTGATAGAGCTTGAATTGGTCTTCTTTCAGATATTTGCGGACGTCTTCGGGGGTGCGCGTCACATCCGTCGGACGGACGGCTTCGTGCGCCTCTTGCGCGTCTTTTTTGGACTTGTAGTAATTGGGTTTTTCGGGCAAGTAGGCGGAGCCATATTTTTCGGGAATGAGTTCGCGGACTTGGGCGAGCGCATCTTGCGAAACGTTTACCGAGTCCGTGCGCATGTAGGTAATTAGCGCGACGGAGCCTTCGTCGCCCAATTCGATGCCTTCATAGAGGCCCTGGGCTACGCGCATCGTATTCTTTGCCGAGTAACGGAGGCGGTTATAGGAGGCTTGCTGCAGCTTTGAGGTCGTGAAGGGCGGAGGCGGATTTCTCTTTTTTTCTCTTTGGGTGACGCTGGCTACTTGCCACTTCGCTTTGCTGACCGCGGCGACAATCTTATCGGCCGTTTCCTGGTTAGGGACTTCTATGTCCTCGCCTTTGTGTTTGAAAAGCTTGGCTTCGAAGAGAGGCGGCTGGCCGGCGTCGAGCAAGGCGTGGATGGTCCAGTATTCTTGAGGAACGAAAGCGCGGATTTCCTGTTCGCGCTCGACGATCAGGCGGAGAGCAACGGTTTGGACGCGCCCGGCAGAAAGGCCGCGGCGGACTTTATCCCAGAGCAGGGGAGAGATTTTGTAGCCGACGATGCGGTCGAGGACGCGGCGAGCTTGTTGCGCGTCCACGAGGTTGGCATCGACCTTGCGCGGATGCTCAAAAGCGGCGCGAATTGCTTTCGGGGTGATTTCGTTGAAGGTGACGCGGAAGATCTTTTTGGGATCGATCGCGACAACCTCTTTTGGGGGAGCTTCTTTTGGGGCTTCTACCGTGGGAGTTTCCGGCTTTGCAAACTTCTTCCTGAAACGAGAAACCGTGGGCTCTTGCTCTTCAAACTTTGAAGGCTTCGACAGGACCATCGCAAGGTGAGCGGAGATGGCTTCGCCTTCGCGGTCGGGGTCGCCAGCCAGATAGACCGCGTCGGCGGTGCTGGCCGCTTTCCGCAAGTCGTTAATTACTTTCCCCTTGCCGCTGATGATCTGCAGGGTGGGCTCAAAGATATCTTCGTCAGTGAGCTTGATGATTTTTCCAGCCGGCTTCTCTTTTGCTCTTGCGGCCTTCTTGCTTCCTTTTTTTGCTTTCGACTTTTTCTTCTTTTTTCCGTTGCCTTCTTCCTCGCCGGGCAAACGAATACCGATGGTCTTCTTGGGCAGGTCCATCACGTGGCCAATGGAGGCCTTGACGAGGAAATTCCGCCCCAAATACTTATTAATGGTCTTCGCCTTTGCAGGCGACTCAACGATCACAAGCGAACGGGCCATCTTGTCTTTGTAACCCCGTAATGTTCTGCTGGAAGGGCTGACAGCGCGGCGTGTGTCCTTCTCGCTAACTTACACCTAGATGCCGCCGGCAGCCTCTGGGATACCTTCAGACCTTAGATGCGGGAGCAGGGGCAGGAGATTCGCGCCGTATCTGCCGTTAAAACAGCACCTTACTGAATTGCTTCCCTGGCGTTTGCCGAACGATGCCTTTCATTTCCAGATCAAAAAGCGTAGCGAGAACCTCGGAAGAGTTCAAGCCCGAACGTTCGACGATGTGGTCAATGTGCCTGGAATCGTCGGCGCTGAGGAGTTCGTAGATCTTTTTCTCAGAGGGATTCAGGGATGCTGTGAGGAGTAAATTTCTTTGCTCTGCTTCGGGCTGTTCGGCTTTCACGAGAGCGGCGCGGACGGGAGTGGGCAGCTCTTCGATTACGTCGTCCGCGTTGGTGACGAGTTTTGCGCCTTGTTTGATCAGCTGGTTCGGGGCGAAACTGACCGGCTGGGTGACGTTTCCAGGGACGCCGAAAACCTCGCGGCCAAACTCCATGGCTAAGCGCGCGGTGATGAGAGAGCCGCTGTATTGTGCACCCTCGACAATAATCACACCGAGCGGCATTCCTGCCACGATGCGATTGCGAATCGGGAAATTCTCTGGGGCGGGATGCGTGTGCAACGGAAATTCGCTGATGATGGCGCCGCGCTCCAAAACCTTTTTGTAGAGTTTCTTCTTTTCTTTCGGGTAGCAGACGTCAATGCCCGTCCCGAGGGCGCCGATGGCTCTGCCGCTGACTGCCATCGCGCCTTGATGGCCAATGGCATCGATGCCGCGGGCCATGCCGCCCACAATCACAAGGCCTGGCGCGGCGCGAGGTCGCGCCCAAGGCGCTCCGCCATTTGCGTGCCGTAGAGACTTGGCTTGCGAGTGCCGACGATGCTGAGAGACGGAAGATTCAAGACTTCCGTGTCACCGCGAACGTAGAGCAAAACCGGTGGATCGTAGATTTGCAGCAGCGTTTGCGGATACTCGGGCTCGGTCCAGTTGAGCAGGCGGCAGCGGTCGATGTTGCCGGCGGCTTTCAATTCTTTTTCCGCGCGCTTAAAGGCTTCTTTTTTATAGACGGATTGCGCGACCGGTGCAGGGAGTCGACAGCCTTCGAGGTCGGAGAGCGGCGCGCGAAAAACTGCGTCTGGCGAACCGAATCGCTTTAGGAGGCGCGCAGAGAGACGAGAAGCGAGGCCGGGCGTGAGAGCCAGCGCGAGCCAGGAGAGGGATGTATCTAGCTCCATCGCGTGAAGAGCGTATGCGTGAGATAACCGTAATGTCAAGTATAGTAAATTATAAATCGAAAAGGGGCAGCCGGATGGCACGAAGGTGGGGACCATCTGGGTCTGCCACGGGCGCGCCTTTACGGCGCTCAAACACAGCATGGGACAGACGGCGCGATTTGGAGTTTGCGAACACCCGTAAATGACTTAAAATGGATGGAAGTAACCGCTGTGGGCGTGTAGCTCAGCTGGGAGAGCACCTGCTTTGCAAGGCGCAGGGCAAATCACACAAGTGCCGCATCTGGTGTCGCTTACGCGGAAAACGCACGGTGCAACCAATCCCTTAAATTGGACTGTAAGCGGACTGAACGCCAACGTAAATTCCAACTACTGGCCTTCTGGGGACTTCTGCTCGACGATCTTTCTCAACCTGTAGGAAGTGCTTCTCCCCCCGGCCTCTTCTTGTTCAATGATTCCTGAGGCGATCAGGTCTTCAATGTCTCGAAGGGCCGTGCGAGAGGAGGCTTTCGTCAGTTTCATCCATTTATCTCTGGTCAGCTTTCCTTCGAACCCGCTGAACAGCTTGTTCAGGACCTTTGTCTGCCGATCATTCAGTGAGACCTTCCTCTGTTTTAGGCCCTTCCAGAAAAGTTCCTTCTCCAGAGCGCTGCTTGTGATCTGATTCGATTGCTCAATGGCTCTACCCAGGCATTCAAGAAACCACGTCAGCCATTCCGTGATATCCAGCGATCCAGCCTGAGTCTTTTCCAGAACCTCGTAATAGCCCTTCCGTTCTTCGAGAATTTGCGAGGACATGCTGTAAAAGCGCTGAGCGCTCCCGTCAGATCTGGCTAAGCACATTTCAGCGATTGCTCTTCCGATTCTGCCGTTGCCATCCTCAAAGGGATGAATCGTAACGAACCACAAATGCGCGAGTGCGGCCTTCAAGAGCGGGTCTTGCTGTCCGTTGCCATCGAACCATGCGAGAAACTTTCCCATCTCGCTCTCGACGCGATCAGCAGTAGGCGCTTCGTAATGAACCTTGTGACGACCGACCGGCCCAGACACGACTTGCATTGGCCCCTGGCTATCATCACGCCATGCGCCAACTCGGAATTTATCGCGCGTCGTGCGGACGCCCGGAAAGAGATGCGCGTGCCACTCGAACAACCGTTCCTTTGTTAGCGGCTTGCTGAATTGTTGTGTCGCGTCCAACATCATTTCAACTACGCCATCCACGGTGCGATCCTTGTGCGCTGTGAGCCCACCGACCTCCAGCCCCAGCCGACGAGCGAGGGAAGAGCGCACGTTTTCTGGATCAAGCTTCACGCCTTCTATTGCGCTGGACTTAATCGTTTCTTCGGTAAGAACTTTTAAGGTCGCGGTCCATCGGGAAGCAAGGCCAAAGCCACGCATCTTCCCGACCAACAATCCCTGACGCAACCGGACTTCGGAGAGCAAAGGGGCAAGCCCCTTTGAATCCCATGTAAATCCGGGCCAACTACGCAGTTCGTGGATATATTTCTTCGCCATATTCTCGCCTCTAATCTTGCCACAATTCTATCATATTCTCGCCACTATCTCGCCATGAAATGACCCTAGCTTCGAAAGATGCTTGCGACAGTCAGCGGAGCTGTCACCCGCGGTCAGCCAGAGCGACATCGGCCACCTCGACGAGCAATAGCAAGAGATATTCGCGCGCCGAGCGATTAGAATGGACTTTCGCTTTTTCCGGGGAAGGTGGTTATCTAAGAGTTTTGTTTTGGGATTCCCGAAGCTATGAGTGATGAAAGTCTAGCAATCTTTGCATCAGGTGTAACGGTTGAAGAGCAGGCCTTGGCCCTCGGGCGGTTGGTCGCCAATCGACAACTAAACCGCGTCGCAAAAGAACCTTCCTTCGAAGAAGGCATGTTGAGACTTGCCCGAACTGTGGGTAATCCTGAACTTCAGGCAGACCGTTTAATAGCCCTTGCAGCATTGTCACGTATCGCTAGCACGGTGAAGAGTTTGCGAAGCCGGGTGTCCGAACTTCTATCGACGGCTCTCTTAGAACCACTTCCATCACTTCAAACAGTATCTGATCCCGACAGCCGACTTTACATCGTTTCGGCCTGGCGCTATTCGCGGCAATCCTGGTAGAGATCATATCTATCGACTACTGCTATCGAAGAAGACTCAACGGAACGAGTCCGTCAGAAATGCCTCGAAGGATTGGTCTCACTTTCCACCGATCTGGGTGCCGCAATCGGCGAATTGCGCCGACCGATACCCTCGCTACGATTTCGTACGGAAAAGCCGGGTGATAGTTTGGGTCGGCGTTTGTGTCGAATCCTCACAGCGTTGCGGACAAGTTTTGCGAAGTCCGACGCCGAGCCCAGTTCAGAGGCTGGTGTCGAGTTGGCGGAAATGCTGAAGAATTGCTTCCGCATTTCTGGAACCCTACGGAACCAAGAATCGTGAATGAACTCGCCGAAGAAGTAGGCAAATTGTTTCACGAACTGGTTCGAGCGCGATTTTCTCTGGCGACTTCACCTTCGACGTATTCTGCAATCCAAGAGGCCCAAACTTGGTTCAAGCCCTACGAATGGGAACGATTCACGGAGGAATCGAAGTCTTACTCCCTTGTGGCGAGGGACATACGCGAGGCTTTGAGTCTATTAGTACGCGCTGGCATCTCCGACGACGAACTCTTTCAAAGGCTTGCTCTCGCAGTCGGCTCTATGGACAGAGCACGTGCAGTCGGACGTGAACTTGTTGACCACCTAAAGGGTCTTCCCGAGCATCTTCGAGATTGGCTATTAGGAAAGCCTACCCGCACCAAAAGTTCGCTTGCCACGGAGAGCCAGGAGCGGGCTCTCGATGAAGTGATCGCAGAGCTTCTGATAGAGACATCTCGGCTTTCGCAACTAGCCGGGCCACTCCGGCAAAATACAGTTGTCGAAATCGCCGGTCGAACATCTTGCGCCGCTCTCTCCATCCGATATTAACCAGCCTCGAACAGCCGAAAACTGGATGTCACGCATTTCGTCGTTTCCGTATCACTTGGCTTCGCAGGAATTTAGTTCCCGATGAACTCATCAGGTTCTGGCATGGCCACGCGGGAAGGACGATGACCGACAGTTATTCCAAGTTCAAATACGATGTGGAGTTTCGCAAGCAAGTAGTCGAGAAAGTGGGCTTGGGTTTCGAACTTCCGTCTGCAAATACCGGTGTTGGACCGAATGGACCGAAACTCGAA